>OY781473.1:0-5769677 GCA_963676925.1 uncultured Desulfobacterium sp. | reverse complement strand
AATCCCTGTACTTTAATTTCAGGCGGCAGATATCATCAAATCATGATGAAAACCTCAAGGCAATTCCTAGGAAATCCCGGGCCATGGTAAGAAAGGGGATCAAAAGCGGGCTTGTCTCTGAAATGGGAAATCATCTTTTTTCAGAGTTTTATGACATTCTTGCATTGAACTTCCACCGTCTTGGGACGCCTGTGTTTTCCAAGCACTATCTGGCAAATTTGCTGGCTAAAAAAGAGCTGAAAACAACCCTGCTGGTTGTGCGAACCCGGGGGGGAAAAACTGCCGGAGGGGTGATGAGCTTTTTTTTCAAGGATCAGGTGGTTCCCTATTATGCCGGGTCAGACTTTACCCTGCGAAGCCTTGGACCCAATGATTTCATGTACTGGGAGTTGATGAAATACGGTGCTGAAAAAGGTTATAGAATTTTTGATTACGGAAGAAGCAAACAGGACACAGGTTCCTTCAGCTTTAAGAAACATTGGGGGTTTAAACCAGAACTCCTTGCCTATCAGTACCATCTTGTAAAGGCAACTGATCTTCCTAACTTGAGTCCTGCCAACCCAAAATACCGGAAAAAAATTGAAATGTGGCAGAGGTTGCCCCACAGCCTGACAAAATTTTTAGGCCCGCTAATCTCCAGAAATCTTGCATGAAAAAAAATATCCTATACCTTTGCCACAGGATTCCATATCCCCCAAACAAGGGCGATAAAATAAGATCCTTTAACGAGATTAAATTTCTCTCTCGAAACAACACCCTGGATCTTATCACCCTGGCTGATGATCCTGGGGATATGAAATATGCAGAAGATCTTAAGCAATACTGCCACCAGTTGACAGTGTTGCCGCTGAACAAAAAATTGGCCACCCTAAAAGGTGGTCTAAGTCTGATAATCGGTCAAAGCATTTCCCAGGGCTATTTTTACAGACAAGCATTTCAGAATGTTTTCGATAGCCTGACCGCCGCCAGAAAATATGACATCCTGTTTTGCTTTTCATCACCCATGGCCGAATATGTGTTCAAGGCCGTCAAAAAAAAATTAAATCTTGCAGATACCCTGATCATGGATTTTTGTGATCTGGATTCCGATAAATGGAACCAGTATGCTGAAAAGAAATCATTCCCATTGAATATGATCTACAAAAGGGAAGCTGCCAGGATGCTGGCCTTTGAAAAAAAAATCAATCGAAATTTTAACCGAACTGTTTTTGTGTCGCAAAAAGAAGCCGACCTGTTCAGGGAATATTTCCCTGCAGCCGAGAATATTGATGTGATCCCCAACGGTGTTGACCATGACTATTTTAACCCGAAAAACACATTCATCGCTGAAGAAACCACTGGGCCCGTGATTTCATTTTTCGGAGCCATGGATTATTATGCAAATGTGGATGGAGTTCTGTGGTTTACTAAAAAGATATTACCCCTTATAAAAAAAGCGGTACCAGATATTGTGTTCTATATCGTTGGTAGCAATCCTGATGCAAAACTCAAGGCATTGACCGCTGATCCAAGCATTAAAGTAACAGGGTTTGTGGCAGATATCAGAGAATATTATGCCATGACCCGTGTTTGTGTCATCCCGTTACGAATTGCTAGGGGGGTACAGAATAAAGTCCTTGAAGCCATGTCAATGGAAAAACCAATTGTCTCAACCTCCCCGGCAGTTCAGGGGGTTGCGGTTCTTGATCAGTCCATTATTAAAATTGAAGATGATCCGAACCGTTTTTCCGCCCAGGTCGTTGCTCTGCTCCGGGACGATTTATTAAAACAAAACATGGGAAAAGCTGCAAGACACCACGTCAAAAAAAACTTCAACTGGGAAAGTAACCTTGGTAAACTGATATGAAAATACTTCACATTCTCGATCACAGTGTCCCCCTTCACAGTGGATACACCTTCCGGAGCCAGAACATATTTACAGCCCAGAAGAACATGGGATACACCCCCGTGATCCTGACTTCTCCCAAACATGAGCAGAGCCTGAAAAAACCGATTCTGAGAGTCGAGCAGATCAACGGGTTCACCTATTACCGCACAGGGTCGGCAGTCCGCACCGCCCTGCCCGTGGTATCGGAACTCGCCCTGATGCACACCCTTTACCAGCGGATTCTCCAGGTAGCGGACATGGAAAAACCCGACATCATCCATGCTCACTCTCCGGTGCTCAATGCCATCCCCGCCATCCGGGCCGCCAGGAAAAGAAACATCCCGGCGGTCTATGAAATCCGGGCGTTCTGGGAAGATGCCGCCGTGGACCACGGCACTTATGGGGAAAACTCCTGGAAATACAACCTAACCCGTTTTATCGAAACCCGGGTGTGCCAAAAAGCGGACCATGTGGCCATCCTGTGCAACGGCCTGAAAAACGACCTGATCGCCCGGGGCATACCTGTATCCAAAATCACCCCGGTGTTCAACGGTGTCAACCCCCGGGAATTGAAACCGGTTCCTCCGGACCCGGAATTCCAGCAGGAATGGGATCTGAAAGACAAAAAGGTAATCGGGTTTGTGGGATCATTCTACCGTTATGAGGGCCTGGATCTGCTGATCAAAGCGTTTACCAAAATTGCGGCATCCCATGACAAAACACGGCTGCTGCTGGTGGGCGGCGGGGAGATGACAGAAGAACTCAACGCCCTGATTGACCGGCATGGCATCCGGAACCGCGTGGTCATGCCCGGCCGGATCCCCCATGAACGTATCGCCGGGGTGTACGCCCTCATCGATATCCTGGCTTATCCCCGGTATTCCATGCGCCTGACCGAACTTGTCACCCCCCTCAAACCTCTGGAAGCCATGGCTATGGAAAAAGCCCTGGTGGCCAGTGACGTGGGTGGTCACAAGGAACTGATCACCGATAAAAAAACCGGCCTGCTGTTTGCTGCAGGCACTGCCGATGACTTGGCCGAAAAAATCACGCGGATTCTTGAAAACCCCGAACTGGAAGCCGCCCTGCAGCAGACCGGCAGCCAGTGGGTCAAACAGCATCATACCTGGGAGATCACTACCGCTGTCTATCAAAGAATCTACGAAGGCTTGGATAAGGTACCCGATAAAAATAATTAAGTGAAGGTCTGTTAAAAAATAAACTATGCAAAATTCTCCGACGGAGACACCCAATAGTTCCATTCTCCATGGAACTCATTCTTGCTGATATTGATCTCTTGTAGCTCCTCATCTGAGACCTGGATACTTTTCTCGTACTCGTTAGTATCAAGACCGCATTTCACTCTCAGACCCTTTTGGGTCGTTGTAGATCCTATTAAACTGATAATAACTGCTATTGACGTTAAGGGTTTCCCTTGCCAATTCTTGCTTATATGGCTGAACATACGGTGCTCGATCTTGTTCCACTTTGAAGTCCCTGGAGGAAGATGGGAAACATGTATCTCTATTCCAGTCTCATTGGAAAACTCCTGCAATGACTTCTTCCAGAGCTTGTTTCTACTGCCATTGCTTCCACCACCGTCAGCGGTTATGTAGAGCTTGGTTGCATCATGATACTTAATACAACCTATCTCATCCCACCAGGTGCGGATGCTCTGTGCTGCAAACATTGCTGTATCACTGCTAATACCCACATTTACAGACCTCTCGTTTTCCCTTACATCATAGATCCCATAGGGACTGGCCTTCCCCAAACCCAGAATAGGGAAGTCATGGTCAAGCACATGATTCGAATTTCCTTTAGGGGCATACTCGGCACCGTTGTTTTTGAAGTTACCGATGTTTTCCTTTTTCTTTGTGTCAACAGAAATTACAGGTAGCCCCTCTTCCATGAAAGTCTTTGATTTGTCATTGATATACTGAAACTGCTCATCGCTATCCACATGGGGTTCGCCTACTTGGAGAGCTTTTTTGTTGAGCTGGAGGCTGTAGCCCAGACCCTTAAGAAGTTCTCCAATCTTAACGTGGCTTATGTGATAGTTCTGCCTTACAAGTTCTGCCTGAAGGTTTCTGAGGCTTTTTGTTGTCCAGCACAGGGGTTCTCAGGGTTTTCTATAGTGGATCCTGAAACCAGTGCCTCAAGAACTTCTGTGATACCAGGGTTTGTTTCTTCAACATTTTCCTTCTGCACCCTTGGCCCTTATGCGCTTCGTGCCTGTCAAGGAAGATCTGGCTTTGGGATCGGATTCTGCCTCGATTGTTTCCTTAATACCCATGGCAATAGTTGAGCGGGAAGCTCCGGTAAGATTGCTCAAAACCTGAATTCCACCATGGCCCAAGGCAAGTGCCTAAATGCCCAGAAACTTGCGCCTCTGGTTTTCTGCAAGCATGGGCATTACCCTGGCTATTCTTATTTTTGTCACTTCATCAAGTTTTTTCATAAAAAGAATATATCATATCGGATCTATATATACTATATCAGTAATGTCTGGTTAGGTTTTTGCTTGTGCCCGGTTTTGGTTTTGTTCTTTGAAAATTTTCGGTTCTGCATCCCATTCCCCTGATGCCCTCAGTTCATTTTGGATTTGTAATCGTAATTCTCTGACCCTTTTTATGGTAACCGGTTCTCCATGATTTTCGTGGCAATGAATTGCAAGCAGTAAATAGGTGATGAGACCTGCCAGAATTTGAACCATAAGACCTTAGGGACTTCTTGTTATCAGGTGATAGACATGCAGATGGCGTTTCCACCAGGCAAAGAAGTTTTCGATATTCCACCTGAGCTTATAGATCTCAGCAATTTGTTCAGCTGTTAAATCTCTACGATCCGTTGCTATCCAATAATCTGCATTGTTGATATGGTATCCGACTAAGCGTACCAGTGTTTGTGATTGGTTGTTGTTTTCTTCTGTTCCAAGCCGTACTTCAGCGTCGTAAAAAATAATACTCTCGGCTTTGACATCATTTTTTTTACTTTTTTTTAATGCATGCCAAGCGTGCAAGAACCTAACCAGACATAACTGAATTTTATATGATTTGTCATGAAAAATTCCTTCCTGTATTATTTTTCATGATGATCATACACTTTACGTTCGACTCTGTTCAGTAGGGGGTGATTCTTTTATAAAACGGGAGACTTATTTGTGGAATTGTGCCTAAAATGGTAGTATATCGCTGTAGTATTAAGGAATTGCCCTGCTGTTTATTTCTATAAACCGGCATGGCCGGAGCAAGACGTCTGCCCTGGCCACAACAAATGATGAAACGCCCCTGATTGCAATGCTTCGGTGGGCGTTTCATATAAAAAATACTATGACAGCAAATAACGGTTGGATTTTTGAAAAGCCCTGCCAGTAAACCCTTTCCAGCCCAAATCCTTATCAGATAAAGTATGTGTTCTTCAAAAAACACACCCAACTATACCCCTTTAAGCTAAGAAAACCCAAATTTAAAGAAAAAAGAGCTTTGAATCTCCCCTCTTTTTTGATAGAGTGTGTGTAATTTATATTAAATAACACATACTTTATCAGCTGGAGGGGCGATGAAAGAATATGATGTCCTGGTAAAATTCAGACAAGATAAAATTATGACCATTGAAGAATTGATGCATGTACTTCAATGCTCTGCGATAACGGTGAGAAGAAGATTAAAAAAGTGGGAAGCCTTCACCAGTATAAATCAAAATGGGCGTTACTACACATTGCCTGAAATTCCCGAATTTGACAGTAACGGGTTGTGGAAATATAAACCTGCTCTTTTTTCTAAACACGGCAATTTACGGCAAACAATTATTGAGTTGGTCAGAAAGTCCCAAAAAGGGCTTAGTGCTGCTGACATTTCCCAAACTATTGAAATTCCATCAACCAGTTCCTATTTTTCACAAATCAAAAACTCGGATGGGATCAAAAGAGAAAAATATCAAGGCCGGTTCTTTTATTTTGCAGACTCACCAGCCAAATATGAACAACAGAAAAGGGGATTGGGACAGCAAATAACTGATAGCTGGATCACTGATGCCCAAGCTGTTAGAATTTTAGTACACTTGATAAAGAATCCAGGGATTGAAGTTGATCGTCTCGCAATTGAATCAGCCCCTTCGGGTAAGCGGTTTGACACAGCTGCCGTTAAGCAATTTTTGGAATTTCATGACCTGTTAAAAAAAACTTCGGATACAGAGCAATAAAATGCCTCACCGGATATGTCGCTAAAATAACCGATGGACTTTGTTCGCAGAATTTATTTCCCAAAAAACCAACCATTTATTTTTTTCCCAAAGGAATAAATCATCAGGATTTGAGAGTTCTCAAAACCCGGGAAAAGACAGTCGTAACTTTAGATATAGGATCTTTTTGTGCCAAGGAAACGGTTCTGGTTGATCCGACTGACAACACAGTTCATCAAAGCCAACAGCTTCGTTCTCTGACTCCATATCGGTGTACATATGGGTATGACGTGTTGGTTTCTGTCGGGTATGGCCTTTTTGTCCATTGCCTTCCGGAACAGCAAATTATTGAACAATTAGCTGGTAGAAATGTTGCCATTTCTCAACGGGAAATTGGCTTTCTTGGGAAAAAATTTATCGCTTATCTCGCCATAGCTCATCGGCAAGCACAGCAACGATTAAATCAGCTTATGTCTCGCAGAGGCGGATATATTTTGCACATTGACGGAACTTGTGAAGGCGGCAGTCCTCATCTTTTTACCGGGATGGATGGTATTGCTCAAATTGTATTGGACAATATCAAATTGCCTTCGGAAAAAGCGGAATCAATCATCCCCTTTTTAGAGGGTTTAAAAAAGCAATACGGCAATCCAATTGCCTTGGTCCATGATATGGGGAAAGGTATTTTGTCTGCAGTGGCCGAAGTGTTCAAAGGTATCCCGGATTTCATCTGTCATTTTCATTTTTTAAGGGACATCGGTAAAGATTTATATGAGGCCGAATATGCTAAAATAAGGACCCGTTTAACAAAGCATAAAATCAGGGCTGTTCTCCGGGCAAAGGCAAAAGCATTAGCATCTCTGATGGATGATGATACTCAGGTTGGGACCGACCTGTTGGAATGTCTTTCCAATGGTCAGCCCAATTTAATACCCGCAGATAAATTAGCTGTTGTTTCATCATATATCATGATCCATTGGGCTCTTGATACAACGGGGCAACTGGAAGGGTATGGTTTCCCATTTGATTGCCCACATTTTATTTTCTACCAAAGATTGAAGGTCCTGCATAAAATGGTGAATACAGCCGAAGATAAGCAGTTTGACAAACGATTCTTCAATCTTTTGAACCCCCTCAACAAAATTGTCAATGACCAGCAATTAAAAAGTGCTGCCAAGCAAATTGAGAAAAAAATGGGAACGTTCAAACAACTTCGAAAAGCCCTATCCTTAACCGTTTCTGGAAAGAAAAAAGGCCTTAATGATGATGGCGATGATTATACCAACATGAAAAGTATTGCCCAGAAGGTGAAGCAATTTCGAGCTGAAATAATGACTGACGAAAAATTATCTCAAGTAGGTTCATATAGAAAAATGATCAAACAGATTGACACCTACTGGGACAAACTTTTTGCCGATCCAATTACAATCGAAACATTCCATGGACAGGTCATCATTCAACCACAGCGTACCAATAATATTCTGGAACGATTTTTTCGGGATCTGAAACGCAGAAACAGGAAAAGAAGTGGAACGATATCGTTGAATAAAAGACTTAAAACCATACTCACTGACACTCCGTTAATCAAGAATCTCGACAATTCAGAATATATGGAAGCCATTCTTGATGGGAATGACAACTTGGAAGAACGGTTTGAAAAAATTGATGCTAATCTGGTAGCTGAAAAATTGAAGGCCGAACAAAAATCACATGAAAAAATCAGTCCTGAAATGAAAAAAATAATTCAACGCCCTGATTTGCCAGACGAACTGATTTCATTATTGGCGGCCTGAAAGCAAAATTAATACCAACCGTTATTTGCTGTCATAGAAAAAATAGCAGGGATTTATATTTCGAGGCTGAATAAATAAGGCATTACTGACCATTCAATGATGACCGAGCAATACAATGAAAAGGGATCACTGATGTTAACTGAAAATGAATATATAGATGCCATGCTTGATAGAAGCGCCCTTGTTTTTTCCAAAGACGAGTTGGATAAAATAGGACAGACGGTTTTTTCAATCTCAGGCCTTGGCGGTGTCGGTGCCATAACTGCTGAATTGGCTGCAAGGTGGGGGGTAAAAAAATTTCGACTCCTTGATATGGATTGCTATGATCACTCAAATATGAACAGACAGTTATTTGCTACTTCCAAAACCCTTGGAAGGCCCAAGGTTGAAGTGGCAGCTGAAAGAATCAAAGAAATAAATCCGTATGCTGAGATCGAATTAATTATTAATGAACGAGTTAACAATAATAATGTACATGCTTTTTTGGATGGTGCAGACATACTCATCCAAAATGCAGATTTTCCATCTCACAAATTGTTTAACATGGCTGCCAGATATTATAAAATACCATTGATCAAAGGTTACTGCACCCCTTTTGGGGCTCATGTGGTGACTTATGATTACTCTTTATCCGATTGTGAAGGAGTTCTTGATAAATTTTGGACATACAGTAAGTTCGGAAGAAAAATGGCTTATGAGAAATTAGATGAACAGGAAATTGTTGAATTCGATGAGAAATATGTACATGGCACAGCCCCCTCCCTCAACTTTACAACAAACCTGGTAGGATGTTTAAAGGTAAATCAAGCCATTAAAATTCTGACTGGCAAAGGCAAATGTATCAGGTATCCCAAATATTTGGTATTTGATACCTATAATTTTAAATTAAAAATCCGAAACACCTATTCTCCACTAAATCCGGACAACATAAAAAGAGTTATCAATTTGCTGAAAACCAGGATAAAATAGGAACTTCAACGGTAAAGGAAAAGGAGGATACTATAATCTTGATGAGACAAAATGTAATTGTTTTGACGCCTGGCAACAGTGGGAGTTCAGTTTTGACAGGTATTTTATCAACCCAAGGTTACTGGGTCGGTGAAAAAACAGAAAAACTGAAGTTTGATACCTATGAAAATGCGGAATTAGTAGACCTCAATATTCAGATTTTACAGGAAATTGGCTATAATCGGCGTGATTGTAATGATATACCGCCACCATCTATTAAAAAGATGGACGAATTGTTTTTAACCGGTAATATCCAGAAATATAAAAAATTTTTAAAGAAATGTGCCTGTAATTCGCCTTGGCTATGGAAAGATCCAAGGCTTTGTTATACGATAATGTTTTGGAAAAACCTTATGGCCTTTTATGATTGCAAGTTCATTATGATAACAAGGGATTACAAACAGGGGTATTCTGCACTGCTGCTTAAAAAAAAAGTACCCATGAGTTACAATGAATATGTAAAAATGAATGAAGGTTATGAACGGAACGCACGGGCTTTCCTCAAAAAAAACAAACTGGACTATATGACACTTCAGTTTGAAAATCTTATTCTCGATCCAGTTGATACCATAGACAAAATAAATTTTTTTTTGAATACTGATTTGTTAATGGAAAATGTCAAATCAATATACAGGGGCGGATTTTATAAAAACAAATATAAAGCTACTGATTTTCTGAAAGCAAGAACATTCTATTATTTTCATAAATATATTTTCCGAGATGATATAAAATTTCCCAGAACAACAATGACTGAATGATTTTAAGGTGATGGAATGAAGAAATTCAACAGCTTGCAGTTTTTTCAATTAATTGCTTTTTTGATAGTGACAATTATATCAATAAATTTGATCATATATTTCCCCAATATGCCTCCAGCAATTAAGCATCTGATTGGAAAATACCGGGTATCTGTTATTGATCCGGAAAAAAAACCAAACAAACGCTTTTTAGAATGGTTTAATCGGGATCCAGAAAGAACTATTCCAAATATGGATAATATTATTGTTTCACCGGCAGACGGTATTGTAGAAAAAATTTTTGTTAAAGGCAAATCGAAACATATTGTTATTGAAATGCGTTATACAGATGTCCATGTTCAAAGGGTTCCGGTTTCAGGAACCCTTTTGAAAATTTATGGTGGTGGCAGAGAAATCGAACCTGGTTATAATTTACTTGACTATGAATTAGACAAAATGCTTCCGTTTCAGAAAATAACCGTTTTTGAAACGGAAATTGGAGAGATCACCGTCCGCCAAATCACCAGTTTTTTTGCCAAAAGAATCGAGGTGTTTTTAACAGAAAATCAACAGTATCAAATCGGGACAAGGCTGGGGAGGGTCCTTGCAGGCAGTACGGTTGTGGTCGAATTGCCGGCTGATGTCGAAATCCTGGTTAAAGAAAAAGATGAGGTTTTAGGTGGAGAAACCATCATTGCACAATATTAGGGAGGTGACACTTGATGCATTTTTTTAAAAGCATTCGATGGCAATGGTCTAAATGGCTGCTTGGATCCATGCTCCTTTTTAATTTCTTGTTACTTTTTTCCGGATTAGCCTGGATCCTCATGAAATTCGATCTACCATTTTTGCACAGCGGGGATAAGCATTACGCATATATAAGTATCTTCATTTGGTGGATATCCGCTTCAATTTTGATATGGGGATGGCGCTCAGATGAAAACAGATAATTTGTTGAAGAACGTGACATGTATTCCCTTTTTTTTTATTATCTTCTTCTGCATCCCGTTGGACTGCTACAGCGATATTTCAAAAAAAATTCATCCAAGAAATAAAATGCTTATACAGATGGGAATACTGAAACAGGTACCCAAATATTATCCAAATATTCCGAGAGTGACAATCCCAGAGGCGTTGGGTCTTTATAAATTAGGGAAAGCGGTTTTTTTTCTCATTTCTCACCGCGACCGTGATAAAATTGTGGGTGGATATCACCTGACAGAAGGACAAGTGCCGAATGTCGATCCGAATAAATTTCCCGTGAGAAAAAACCAAGTACTGATTTTTTACTGACCCTGAGGGCCCGGAGAAGGTAGCAGTGCCCGGGCGGCACATATCATCAAATATAAAAATAATTATAAAAGACCTGTGTTTGTTATTTTGGGTGGTGTACCTGCTATGGCTGACGCTGGATTTCCGTTTCTCGTTGAAACCCCCTATCGATAAAAAAAATGATCAATGAATTAAAAATAACAATTCGCCATTCTTCTGTATATGGTGCGGCAGGGTTGATCAGAAAAGGGATCGGATTTTTCATGATCCCCCTATATACCAGATACCTTATGCCGGAAGATTATGGTGTTCTTGAACTGTTTGATGTGACATTAAATGTCATGAGCATGATTGTCGGGCTTCGGCTTGGTAGTGCATTTATCCGATACTATCATTACTATGACACACAAGATGATAAACATGAAGTCCTTTCAACCGCATTTATTTTTACTCTTTTTTTCAGTATTTCGATTCTGGTGGTGGTTGAACTTTTAAGCACGCCTATTTCCGTTGCCATTACAGGTACAGACACGTATAAATCCGCTTTTCAGATTGTATTTGTCTGTTTTGCGCTTCAAAATGTTTATACAGTTAACGAAACCTATTTGCTGGCTGAAAAAAAGTCCTCACTGTATTCCATGCTTTCCATTATCACGCTGACCCTGAATTTAAGTTTCAATATCCTGTTTCTTGTGGTATTCGAGCTTGGGATTTATTCCATCCTATTCAGTATGCTGATAACAAAAACAATCAATGCAGCGGTTATCATTCCCATCACCATGAGGCATGTCAGATTTTCATTTTCAAAAAAGAAATTGTTTCAGATGATTAAATTCGGTGCCCCGCTTGTGCCCGCAGGAATTGCACTGTTTACAATCCATTTTTCAGACCGCCTTTTTATTCAAAAATATTGCAGTCTGTCTGAATTGGGTGTTTATTCACTGGGATACAAATTCGGGATGATTGTGTCTGTACTGATCTCCCAGCCTATTTTCAAGGTGTGGAATACCCAGCGATTCGAGATTGCAAAACAGATAGATGCCAAAAAAATTTATTCTCTTTATTTTACCTACTACACATCCATTGTGGCATTTTTCGGCCTGGCCATATCTGTTTTCATCAAAGAAATTATTTGGCTATTGGCCACCGAATCATACCAGGGTGCTTCTCTGGTTGTGCCGTTGATTGTTCTTGGATATGTTTTTTTTGGCATGAGCGGATTTTTGACCCTTGCGTTTGTCATAAAAAACAGAACCGGTAAAATCGCATATATTCAGGGGGCTGTCGCCATATTGAATCTGATTTTCAATTATGTGCTTATAAAAAATTATGGGGTGCTGGGGGCTGCCGTATCTACTGTTTTAACCTATGGTACCTTAATGATATGTACCCTGACTTTTTCCCAAAAAATATATTTCGTTCCTTTTGAATATGCAAGGTTATTAAAATTTTTCTGTACAGCACTTGTTGTTTATTTTTTTTCAACCTTTGAAATAGGTGGCGTGGTTACCAGATTTGCCTACAAAATCCTTTTAATGGGGATTTTTCCGTTGCTTCTGTTGTTATTCGGTTTTTTTCAAAAAGATGAAATTGCCTTTATTAAAAACAATTTATTCTTAAAACCGTCCAAATTAAAAATAAAATAGAGAGAGATGACCTTTCACAGAATGCATAAAATCGACATATTAATGCTGCATAAAGTATGTACTTCCAATGAGTCGTACTTTATACCATCTATGGCACTTTCTGAAAAATTATTCACTTCCTTTATAAAGACGCTGGCCAAATTTAAAACGATCGATACCATAGAAAATACACTACTTTCGGAACACAAAAAAAATATAGTGGCACTGACATTTGATGACGGATATCTGGATAATTATTGGATGGCACAACATGTTTTATTTAAAATCGGAATACCGGCAACCTTTTATATCCCCTGGAAGCAGATCGAAAACCAGGAGGTTTACTGGTGGGATTACCTGTATAACAGAATTAAGCAAAACCCTGCCCATGTTTTTTCATGGATTCTAAAAAAAAGCCATTTGGCATCTTTTATTAGCACCATATCCGATGGTACCTTTTCTGGTAGAGATCCTGAATTTATCGCATATTTTACAAGGTGTCTGGTACAGCAATTGAACAGGACTGGTTACACCAAACGGCAGCAGTTTTTAAAAAACATGGAAAATGAATGCGGACCTTACGATGGGGACAGATTGCTAATGAACTGGACCGAAATTCAACAACTGATAAAAGATGGATTTACCATCGGATCACATTCCTTGTCCCATGAACCCCTTACAGACATTTCCCCCAAAGAGGCTGTTAATGAAATTAAATTATCCAAAAAGCAACTTGAAAAAAAATTAAACATCTCCATTGAAGGCTTCAGTTATCCCAGAGGTAAATGTAATGCAGCCCTTGCCCATGCTGTCGAATCTTCAGGGTACCGGTATGCAGTGACAACCCATTATGGAACCAACACGGATGTCAGCCATCCATTCACACTGTCCAGAAGAAATATCGATACATTCAATGATTTCAGAAAACATTTTTCTTCCTTGATGTATATGATTGAAATAAGCGGGGCGCTGGATAACTTTTTTTCAGAAAGACGAAACCGGAAAATCTGATGCTCCCGATCAAAACATTAATATATCTGGTGTTTTTTGTATCATGCAGTGGTCTTAGTGTGTTCTACACGCCGGTTATCGGGGTATACGGATACCTTGCCGCCTACAACATCAACCCACTTTCCCAATGGTGGGGAGATTATCTTCCAGTATGGGCACAGCGCTACAGCTTTGTTCTTGCCGCCAGTGTTGCCATTGGCACAGTGATAAATTTCAAAAAGTTAAAGTTCAGATCAATTCTTGACCGCCAGGAATTGCTTCTGATTCTTTTCTGGCTGACGGTAGTGTTTTCCTATTTTTTGGGGCAGGGATACAGTGAAACACTGGAATACATCATTTTTAAAGTGAGCAAGTTTACCCTAATCATACTCATTGCCTCCCATGCTGTGACCCGGTTGAATCATTACGAAGGATTATTATGGGTGCTGATAATTTCCGGTTTTTGGCTGTCCAGTGAGCTTTTTTTTGGTGCCGGATCATTCAGGGGCGCTCGTTTTCATAGTGGTGTCGGTGGCTCCGATTTTAGTGAAGGAAATTTTCTTGCTGTTCATTTTGGCATGCTGGTACCTATATTAGGTATAATGATTCTCAAGGGTAACTGGAAAATCAGATTATTTTGTTGTGCTGGCGCTGTTTTTTTATTAAACAGCATTATCCTCATCAGGTCCAGGGCAATATTTTTAGCATTATTTCTGGGAGCTGTTTTTACTTTTTTTTATGCTTTTAAAATCAGATCCTATCGCAACTTTATTATCATAATGCTCTGTGTTGCAGCTGCCGGTGCATTTTTCTTAACCAATGAACATTTCTGGGAAAGAATGGCTACCATTGACACCCAAAACAATGAAGAAAGAGATGTCTCTGCCCAAAATCGCCTAATTGCGTGGGACGGAGCATGGCAGATGGCAAAAGATTTTCCTCTGGGTGTGGGCGCGGGTAACTTTTTTGATCATATCGGCAGGTACTATCCTGCCTTGGAAGGCAGAGACACCCATAACACCTATTTCAGATGCCTGGCTGAACTGGGATTTCACGGGCTCTTTGTCCTGATCCTGTTAATTTTAAATGCCTACTGGATACTGTCCCGGATTCATAAAACAGCTGTTGAGTTTGAAGAAAAATTGCGTTCCCGAATCCAGTTGCATGTGTATGCGCTGAAAACAGCCATGGTGGTTTATCTCATAGCGGCCATGTTCATATCCAGCACCTATATTGAGGAGTTTTACTGGCTGCTGCTGTTCCCTGTCTTCTTGAAACGGTCTGTTGAAAATGAAATAGATACGGCTTGATAATGTCCCCTGATAAAATATGCCTGGTATCCCCTTTTCCACCCCCTTATGGTGGAATGGCCATACAGGCTGAAAAAATGGCATACCATATGGAAAAATCAGGTATTCGGGTCACACGGGTCAAGACAAATGCTACCTTACCCCGTTCGATGATTTTTTTTTCCAGGATTCCTTTTTTACGGACCATTGTCAATCTGATATTGTTTTTAACCCAACTGGACAAGGCATTAAAACAAAACGAACTGGTATACTTTTACAGCGGATTTCAAAATTTTTTCTTATGGATTACACTTCCGGCCATCATCCTGATAAAGTTACGTAAAAAAAAAATTATTCTAAGTGCCCGTGGAGGCAATGCAGAGGCTTTTTTTACACGTTACAACAGGGTGGTCAAACCGTCGGTCAAAAGGCTGGATGCTGTTACGGCCCCTTCAGGCTTTCTAAGCAGTGTGTTTCATAAATTTTATAAAATGGATGCCATTGTTGTGCCTACTCTGGCAGATTTTAATCAGTTCACGTTTTTGCCCCGTAAAGATTTCGCACCCAGGCTGATTGCTACACGAAATCTTGAGCCGGCCTATGATGTCAAAACCATTATCCAATCCTTTCACATTATTTCAAAAAAATATCCGGATGCCTGCCTGGGAATTGTTGGAGATGGCAGTCAGCGGGAAGAACTGGAGCATCTGGTCAATGAGTTGTTTCTTGCTGACAAAATTTGTTTTTACGGGCAGGTTCAGCACTCACGCATTCAGGATATTTACAATAAATATGATATTTTTATCAATGCCTCAAAAATCGATAACCTTCCGGGATCGATCCTTGAAGCATTTGCCAGTGGACTGCCTGTGATATCAACAAGATCGGGCGGCATTCCATACATGGTGGACGATGGTATTACAGGCTTTCTCGTTGATATCGGAAATTACCAGGAGTTGGCGGCAAAAGTAATCCATGTTATAGAAAATCCAGTTGACGGCAGACGCATGGCCAAAGAAGGATTGAAACAAATTGCCACATACTCCTGGGCGAATATTGAAAGTAAACTATTCCCCTTATTTGACAAAGTGATGCAGGAGCGACCTTAATCAATATGAACCCGACACTTATCAGAAAAATTCTCTTCCCGCTTCATGAAAAAATCATGGGCAGGAAAACGTTTCGATATATAGCAGAGCTTGAAGCGCAGCAATGGTTTGATGAAAAAGCCCTTGAAGCACTGCGTTTCTTTAAATTACAAAGCCTGCTGATTCATGCCAACAATAATATTCCATTTTACAGACATCGGTTCAAAAATTGCGGGTTTGATCCCGAAACCATGAAAGACATAGATGACATAAAAAAAATCCCCCCGGTTTCAAAATCAGAAATTCGAACCAACCTGGAAACAATGACATGGAAATCCTGTCCAGGAGGACTTTTCAAATATAACACCGGGGGATCCTCCGGGGAACCGCTGATCTTTTATTTTGATCGCAGAAGGCAGGCCATGGATGCAGCAGCACGGGCATTGACCCATAAATGGTTTGGAATTGATTTCGGGGAAAAAGAATTGTATTTATGGGGCTCTCCCGTGGAACTGAAAAAACAGGACCGGTTGAAACAAATACGGGATCTTTTGATCAATTCTCTCCTAATCAGCGCATACGACGTATCCTTGAACAATGTTCCCGATATCTACCGTAAAATGATACGGTTTTCCCCAAAATGTATATTTGGGTATCCTAGCACCCTGTCAATTTTCTGTTCAATGGCCCAGGAATTAAATCTTTCATTAAAGGATACAGGGGTCAAGGCGGTTTTCACAACCGCTGAAGTTTTGTACACACATCAGCGGGAAACAATCAGCAGCGCATTCGGGGATATTCCGGTGGCAGACTGCTACGGCAGCCGTGAAGGTGGGTTCATAAGCCACCAATGCGAAAAGGGGGTATACCATACCATTGACCCCTGTTTTGTGGTTGAGCTGTTAAACAACGGCAGATCTGCCGACATCGGCCAGGATGGTGAAATTGTGATTACCGGACTGGAAGCCTGGGGCATGCCATTTATCAGATACAGGACCGGTGATTTTGCACAGCCCCATAAAAAAAAATGTTCCTGCGGCAGGTCCTGGGGAAGCATATCCGGTATCAAAGGCCGGGCAGCCGATTATCTGACAACCCCTGACGGAAGAAAACAGCACTCCTCTTCTTTAACGACAATTATCAGGACAATCGAAGGTATTGTTGAATTCAAGATTATCCAACAGGATATCCATACCATAGATATACTGCTGAAGACAGCACCTGATACCTATCAGAACACCAGCACCCAAACTATTGTTTCCGGCTTCCGCAAACGATTGGGAGCCGATGTTTCAGTCAACATCGAGTTTGTGGATGCCATTGAAAGAGATCCTTCGGGAAAATTCAGATATGTTGTTTCCAAACTGGCCCGTAACTGAGTTTTCCAGAGGAATTGGTATCCTAATATGTCAAAAGTAGATGTTTTTATTACCGTTGATACAGAACACAGCATAGGCGGAGCGTTCAGAAATCCTGCCCTAAAGCCTGTGGGAAATGAAAAAAGAATCTATGGAAAAATCGGGGGCCGATATTATGGCATTCCTTTGATAATGGATATTGCAGACAGGTGCGGCATACCCGTCACTTTTTTTGTCGAGGTTTTGAATCACTATTATTTCGGTAAAGATGAAACCAGACAGGTATGCCGGTATATTCTGGAAAGAGGGCATGATGTGCAACTGCACCTGCATCCAAATTATCTGAATTTCACCCAGCAGTATCCAGAAGAACTTGTTTTCAAAGACAACATGTCCGCCTATGATGCAGCCCGCCAAACCGAACTGATCCAAGAAGGTAAAAGGTTACTGCAAGAATATGGTGTAAAAGATCCTGTTGCCTTTAGGGCAGGAAATTATGGTGCAGACCAGAACACCATAGGGGCATTATCCAAAAGTGGATTTGTTTTCGACAGTTCCTACAACCTGGCTTTTCCCCGCAAAAGCGGCCCACTTTTTGCCCAGCCGCTCAATGATTTGGCCCGAATTGAGGATATATTCGAACTTCCCGTTACCTGCTTTCAAGAAGGTATTGGTTCTTTTAAAAAAAGGGTTCCAATGGATATTAATGGTGCCGGCTTCAGGCAAATGAGAGATACATTGCGCTTTGCATCAAAAAACAATTTCCGATGTGTTACATTTATTCTGCACTCTTTCAGTTTTTTGCATTCAAAAGATCCGCAGTACTGTTCTGTAAAAATCAGAAAAAATATCATTACCCGATTTCAGAAATTGTGTGCGTTTTTAGCTGATAACACGGCAGATTATAACTCAACCTGTTTTTCGGATTACAAAAAAAAACCATTGGTTTCTGAAAATCCGGAATTGATACCGAATATTTCTTTGTTTTCTACGATCGACCATTATAGAGAAAAAATATGGTCAAAACTCAGGTATGAACAATGAAAGTTTTGCATATTGTTGAAAATTTTAGGGGAGCTGGCTTGGAAAACGTTGTCAAAGACCTGGTCATTGGAACGATCTCACCTCATATTCAACCGGCTGTATGTGTACTGAATCAGCATGGGTATTGTGGAACCCTTGTCAAGGAAAAAGGGGGCCAGGTGTTTGATCTGAAAGCAAAACAAATGAACAAATCCGGTCGCCAGGTTGTCAAGGACCTGAAAAATCTCATCAAGCAGACAGAACCTGATATAATCCATGCCCACAATTTCACCCCGCTGTATTACACCATTCTTGCCGCCTGTTTCTCAAACATCAAAATTGTTGTCACATTCCATGGCTTTATTGATTGGAATATAAAAAAATGGCTTTTTTACAATACCGTATTCAAAAGAATAACGGTTGTTGTTGTCAATGATGCCATGAAAAAAAACTACCTTTTTTTGGGCATGTTTTTTAAAAAAAAGATCAACACCATTTTTAACGGGATCAATATTGATCGGTATGCCATTAAAACCGATACTGATCTTAGAAGGCAGCTCCATATCGCTCCCCAGGATTTTGTCATCGGCAGCGTGGGCAGACTAAGCCCGGTCAAAAATCAAGCTTTGCAGGTAAGGGTGCTAGCAGCGCTCAAAAAGAACATCCCAAACATAAAGCTGCTTCTTGTAACAGGCGGCAGCCCGGATGCATCTGATTTAAAAGAAAACCTGCTTAAAGAGGCAGACCGTCTTGATGTTAAAGAAAACTTTATCATTCTTGATTTTCGGAAAGATGTTCCGGAACTTTTATCCATAATGGATGTGTTTTTAATGACATCTCTCACCGAAGGGACATCATTGGCGCTGCTTGAGGCCATGGCTTCTGGATTGCCGGCAGTAGTAAGCGATGTAGGTGGCAATAATAAACTAATCTCAAATGGCGAAAATGGATTTTTATATTCACTTGATAATGAAGAAAATCTCTTTTCGATAATAAAAAATTTGTTTTCCGACAAAAATTTAAGAACTATTATAGGAAAAACAGCATTTAAAACCGCCGTGAAATATTCAACTGAAAACATGGTGCAACAATATCGTTATATATATACAAATAAATATATCAATTAAACTTTATTGGGGAAAGACATGTTAAAAATTTTAAAAATTTGGAAACAAAATTCCATAAAATTTCAAGAAATTTCGAATAAAGGAAGATTTAAACAACTTTTTGAAATTATCCGCTATCGCTTTCACGGATTTTACCCATCAAGCTACTATACAATTCCTTTATTTTCAGAATTCGGCAAACGGCCTTTGATTTCGGAAGCAGATTATATTAAATTTGAAAAATATTTAAATCCGAGAAAACAAGGCGTAGTCCCATTCAATAAATGGGTTCAATCTTGTTTTTGGAAAGCAAATGGATTGCCTCATGCAAACACTTTGGGGTTTATAAATAAACAAACTGGAATATTAAACGGGAAGACAATAAACACTTGTCGGTCTGAATTGGAATCATTTTTTATGGAAGCAAATTTTCCATTGGTAATCAAACCTATTGATGGGCAAAATGGTATTGGCTTCGATGTCATCGATAAATATGATAATCAAAAAAAATATTTAGTTTCTCGATCGAAAGGAAAAATTTCCATAAAGTCCCTTCTATCGTCTCTTTTTGATCAAGTTGAAAAAAACAATGGCTATATCTTCCAGGAATATATAATGCAACATCCCTCTTTAGTCGAATTTTATCCGAATGCAGTAAATTCACTGCGTGTTGTGACCCATATGGATAAAAATCAAAATTTTTCAGTTGACTGCGCCTTAATGAAATTTGGAGCTGGTCATTCAATTACGGACAATAACAATGTGGATGGCAGAGTTTTTGCAATTATGGATGTTAATAACGGTACTTTGAAAAAAGCATTTACAGGTTCATTCTCACAGGATGAACTGGAATTTCATCCAGATTCAAAACAAAAAATTTACCAATTTATGATACCTTTTTGGAAGGAATGTTTGGATCTGGCTTTATCTGCTCACCGCCATTTACCTTTTCCCAGGCACTTAGGATGGGATATAGCTATTTCAGAAGATGGGCCATTAATAATAGAATTAAATTCATTTCTGGCCATCTCTGTCTATCAAAAAGGGAGGAATGACTTGATGGGTACCACAGCATTCGGCAAATCTTATACACACTGGGCTGGTTTAAATTGATAAAATATATGTTTTGCTGGAAATGCCTGTCACGATCTTTAATTTTTTCGAATCGACACCATTACTTAAAAAAAGCGCCCCCCCCTTGATCTAAATTTTGGGTGAGATTTGGTGAAATTAAGGCTGTGCTGTAGCAGGGCTGTAACTGAAAAGGACAAAACAACATTACATTTGTTCTGCATTACTTCATTCTTTTGAAAGCAAACGATTTGCAGTATCGAAATTGCGGAATACGAACATATGTGATGAAGCGGCTTGAAAACTTTGTCAACATAATTGAAGCTTAATGTCTATGGTCGTTCAGGAAAAAGGACGAAAGGATGCAAAAGCAGTATATCCTTAACTTTACGCCGACAGGAATGATTCCCACAAAGGAAATGACACCTCATGTGCCTGTTACTGTATCCGAGATTGTCGATGAAGTCCGTGAGGCTGCTTTATTAGGCGTCAACATGGTACATCTGCATGCCCGTGATCCCGAAACAGGCATACCGACGTATAAAAAAGAGATTTACAGGCAAATCATCTCCGGTATCCGTGAAACCGAAAAAGACTTGATTTTGTGTGTCTCAACCAGCGGTAGAGGTTTTTCGGAGTTTGAAAAAAGATCCCAGGTGCTGGAGCTGACCGGGTACGAAAAGCCGGATTTCGCAAGCTTGACGCTTAGTTCACTCAATTTTAATAAACAGGCAAGTATCAACAGTCCAACTATGATTAAGGCCCTTGCTGAAAAAATGGCTGCAAATAATATCCGGCCGGAGCTGGAAGCCTTTGATATCGGCATGATCAATTACGCAAAATACTTGCTCAAAAAGGGATATATCCAGAAGCCATGTTATTTTAATTTGATTTTAGGAAACATTGCCTGTGCCCAGGCAAATATGCTGAATTTGGGACTCATGGTGAATGAACTGCCGGTGGGTTCTATCTGGTCGGCAGGGGGAATCGGAGAACATCAAATAAAAATGAATGTAATGGCGATGATTTCAGGCGGAGGGGTCCGAATAGGCCTGGAAGATAATATCTGGTTTGATGAAGAGAGAACCAGACTATCATCAAATATTGATTTGATAAAAAGGCATCTGCGAATCGCAGAGTCGTTGAATATTAAGCCTTATAACGTAAAGCAAGCCAGAGAAGTTTTGGGAGTATAGATGTTAAACAAATTTAAAAAAAAAATATATCACGGGCTGGTGATTCATTATCTCCTGGATCGGTTACGTTCCGTGGGCATCGGATTTCGTCCATATTATATCGTTGAAGAAGGTTGCTTGCCCGTTGAGCCTGGACAATTGAAATCAGACTTTACAAATTACGAGACCTGTTTTTTAACCCGTGATGAGATTAAACAGATAGCCGGGCATCCTGAGTGCGGACATGAGGAGTGTGTTTTCATGAACAGGCTGTCAGCGGGTTGCAGATGTTACGGTCTGAAACAAAATTCTCGGCTAACTGCATATATGTGGTGCAATTTCAACAAAATTGAATCATACATATCAATAGATATGAAACCTGATTCAGTTTATCTTTTTGATGCCTGGACATATAAGCAGTATAGAGGCAAGAATCTGGCGCCTGTTTTGAGAGAGCAATTGTATGCTGAATTGAGACGTATGGGGTATAAACATTTTTACAGTGTTTCCGATGTCTTCAATACCCCCGCATTAAAATTTAAAAAAAAGTTGGGAGCAAGAAACATTAAACTGTATCTGTATTGGAATATTACAAACCGGTTTCGGAAAAATTTTCTGCTAAGAACCATTTATCAAGAATAAGGTATGTTATCCAAAATTTACCAAAGTCTTCATATTGGGAGCTCCCAGATTTGGCACGATTTTGTTGCTCCTACTCTACTTAAAATCAGAGAACAAAGAGAACACAAAATGAAATATCTCCTGCAGTTACTTTATTCATATAATAAAATGATTTTTATTAGTTGTGATTTAGAAAAAATCAATTATGAAAAAAATAATGATCTGAATATCAAGTATGACCGAATTAAAATAGCTGATAAAGAAATAATTAATAAAATTTGTGAAATTAATTATCCTGCTGGAATATCAGAAAAAGAAATCCAAACTCGACTAAGAAAAGGACATCAACTTTATTTAGCAAAAAATGACAAAGATATTCTTTGTTATGGTTGGGTTGCATTAAAAGGTTGTTACATTCCTTATCTCAAAGGCCAGATCAGCTTGTCACCAGATGAATTTTATACTTACGGGGCAGTTGTGAAAAAAGAATATCGTGGCCATGGAATTTTGAACCAATATCGCAAATTAAATTACCATAAACTAAAAGAAAAGGGATTTAGGTACGAAGTCACTTCTTATATGTCCTGGAATAAAAGCGTTGAAAGGGCTAATAAAAAATATGGATACCAATATGAAGGCGAAATTATATACGGGTATATATTTTTTTTTCGATATTTTATTAATAAAATGCCAAAGGGGAAAATTATGAATTTAGGTAGCTTTTGGGGAAAATGGAAAAAACTAACGTATCTATTCAGCCTCGAAAAAAAATGAGTCAATTTTTATTTTTTACTTGACAGTGTTTTTTTGAGAAAAATAGATTTTTGAGTTGTACTTCAGGCTTTATCCGTTTAAAGAGGATAGCCCCTATAATAGGCTATTACCTCAACGAACAAGGATAGATCGTGTGAGGAACGAACCACGATCTCATCCGGTGTTGAACAAGCCCGAAGTCACTATATATAGTGGCTGACCGAAAACCCTTTTGAGATGTCTTCGGATGGCCTCATAAATTCTCGATTTTCATCTCTTCAGAGGGCTATGCGAGATGCAATGTTCTTTTTTCGCTGATCTTTGACAATTTAACCTGACTTTGGGCGTGACTATCCCTTTTTTCTTAAATCGGCCTCTTTTTCTGCTACTTTGGTTTAGCCTGATTTACGTTGAATCCGTTTTAGCTCTTTCTGTTGAATATGATGCCCGATAATCTGAAGGTTCCTTGCCAGAACCGACAAACTGACATACCGCTTAAAACCATGAATACCATGATCCGGGCACCTATCCAGACCATGGTTTTCTAATCCGTTGATGGCGGACTCAACTGCCGAGTGTTTTCTCTTGGATTTGCGAAACTCCTCGGCTGTTTCTTCTGCAAATTCAGCTTTGTTTCGCTTCCCTTTTTTTGGAAGCACCAGGAGGGTAAGATTCTTTTTTAAAGTTTTCTTGTTTTCAGGACTGTAGAAACCCTTGTCAAAACTGCATCCTTTGAGATTTGGAAACTTGCTTTGAGCGGCATCGACCATGGCAACTGCCACCTTGTCGTCAGTTTCTTTTTCCATCACCTGATGATGCAGAATCAGGCCGTATTGATCTTCCAGGATACAGACTCGCAGCCCCAATTCTTGGGGAACACCGGCTTTCCCTTTGGAGATCCATTCCGTATGGGGTTCAAAGAGCGAGAAGACCTTTTCATTATGCGGGATTTTTTCACCCTTTACAACACGCCGCCTAATTTGATCAATCTGCCGATTAGCATGATCGATATACGTTTTCAACTCTTCTATTTTTGCCAGACAGACGGGATCATTTGAAGCAACAAGTTCTATGGTAAAATTTGCCGTTTTGACAAAAGCCTCTGCAGATTCGATATAATTGATGTGGGCTGCAATGATTAACTGCTTCTTTTCGGCCTTCTTTTTTTCATCCTTTGAAGTAGAATGTTTCAATTTTTGGGCAGTGCGAAAGAGTTTTTTAAAAGAACGTATATTAAAATCGTGCTGTCGCCAAAGGGTCATACCCAGATCCTGGCTGATCATGGTGGCAATTTGAATCATTTTTCGGACAGCGTCGAATAAAAGGTTTATATCGGTTGGGTAGTGTACATCCGTCTCAAGAACAAAGGAATCACAGCGTCCCATCAACGTCTGGTCTTTTTTTTTACCAGGAGTTTATGACCTTCTTTGACCACCAAAGTGTTTATTCTATCAAGGACTTCCGGGGTTAAAAGCGAGACGTTATCCTTCAAAGTTTGAAGCGGGTATGTTTTGTCGTCGTCCATCATCCCGTGCCCAAGCATCTGCCGCATGGTTTTATGGTTGTTGGCAATTTCTTGAAGTTTGTCATAATCCCAGTTGCAGTTAAGCCGAATGGTTCCCATTACAAGAATTTTCCATAAATCCATTCCAGGACGGCCGTTTTTAGAATCAACCCTCTCCGGGGTTACGGTTTCAAGAATGTCAAAAACTGCTTGGCGAAGTTCTTTATCACAATAGATATGTTTCAGCCCCAAAAGAAGCTTGGGGATCTCATCCCTGGATCTCATATCAATTTTGATATCCTCGATGGGAGTTTGTCCGAATGTCAGCTGTGGGTCGAAAATTTTACGCAAAATAACCTCGAAGATTTTGTAAAACATTAAAACGGCAAGATATTTACTGATTAGTAATATCTTGTGTTATTATCATATAATTCAAGGTGTTTATCATAAATTATTGAGGAGTAAAAGTCAAGAGTAAAGTGACGTTTAAGAAAGAACTTCAACTTACGCTATGGTTTATAACGCCCCTAAAGACAGGGGTTTAGAGGTTTTCGGTCAAACACTATATAAGAAAATATATTTCTGAGGCGAGGGAGGGGAGTAAGGGCCTTAAAAACGTGTTTCATTTTTAAGGCGCATGGGTGCTATAACCATTGAAATGGCTGTAGAAAAACATTCTATGTCATATGAATTTTTTACCTCCTGTTCTTATATGAACGCCTGGTGATTGCCATAAGGGAATATCATCCAGATTCCTAGGCGAGCTGACGAAAGCCCAAAACAATCATTGCTTTCTTGCAACACGGACATTTGAAAATCGGCCTGGGCCTTTGTTGAATTTCTGTAATAATCACACGCAAAACCAGTTGAACCAGAGCCAGCAGTTTTTTGGCATTGCCATGGAGAAACCCGAAATCCCGGACTCGTCTGAAACCTTTGGGCAGGACATGCTGAATGATCAAAAATAAGAAATCTTCCCCATTGAGCGTTCGATACCGTGTTTTTCCGGTGCTGCTTTCGACATATCGAAAAGTGACCCGACCATTGTGATTGGAAACAATGTTATTTTCACTGATGACGCCACGGTATAAATACCGAGACATATATTTCAACGCCGTTATCCCTTTGCCCACACGGGAACAGTCAACGACCCATTCGCCCGGCAGCTTTTTGGGGATAGGCAGTTTATTTTCATTGAGAGCTGCCAGAAAGCGGGCTCGAAAAACTTTGGCCAACGCTTTTTTGTTGAACAGGTACTTGCCTTTATTCTTTTTCCATTGACGTCTGGACTGATCAACACCGCCACCGGGAATCACAACATGGATGTGAGGATGATAATCCAGTTTCCTGGTATGGGTATGCAATACCATGGTCATGCCGATTTGTGCTCCCAGGTGCCTGGAATTCAACCCGAAATCCTTTAACGTACTTGCAACGCAGGCAAAAAAGATTGAATAGACATGGGTTTGATGGTACCAGGTTAAAGACCGCAGTTCATACGGTAATGTGAAAGTGGTCATGAAGTACAGGACCGGCAGTAGTTTGCCCTGCTGCCGGTCAATCCAGAGGCTGGCCTCATGATTTTGACATTTGGGGCAACTTCTGTGACCGCAGGACAGTGGTTTCCATTCTCCATGAGTGCAATCAGGGCATTGAACAAAAAGCTCTCCTGAATCAGGTGTCCGGCAGCGGCAAATTGCATTCAGTGCGTTGTGGTGACCGGGCAGTAACTTTTGGGCATACTTGATTTTTAAAGCGGGATAATATTGACTAATGATTGCGACTAAATCCATGATCACACCTTCCATAAATCGACATGAAGCGTGTTGACCAAGTCATTAATGGTGGCACTGCTGTTTTTCTCAGAAATGCCTGTCAAATGGGTGTATCGGGCAGTAGTCTCCGGCTTGGCATGCCCCAAAAGAGCTTGAATGTGCCGTAGGCTTAAGCCGCGTTCAAGCAGATGTGTGGCAAAACTGTGGCGTAATGAGTGGATACTGATTTTTTTTTAATGCCGCATTCGGCGAGAGCAGCTTTAATTGCTTGCTGGGTACCGCCTTTGTTCATATGGGTTTTAGCTTTATTGATTGTTTTTAAAGATCCGTTAGCATTTGGGAAGAGCAGCTTTGGATGGCGATGCCTGCTCCAAAGAACCCTCAGTGCCTGTAATGTTAGATCCGGTAAGGGAACAAACCGGTCTTTAAGGCCTTTCCCATAACGGATATGAATCCGTTTAAGATCGGCATCGATATCCCTGACTTGAAGAGACAGCGCTTCTGATAAGCGCAGCCCCATGGAATAGGTGGTTAAAAAGAAAACGCGATAGCGTAATTTTCGGGTACTACCAATGAGTTGTTCGATTTCATCCGGTGAGAGGATATCGGGTATGGTTTTGATCTGTGGCGGCTTGACCATATTGATCCACTTCCAGTCGATCTTGAGTGTATGTCTCCAGAAAAATTGAAGGCCGTTTCGTTCCACCTTAACCGTACTCCAGGAATGGGTATCAAGAAACTGACTAAAATAGTCTTCCAGTTGACCCGGAGTCAATTTGTCAGGACAGCAATCAAAATACTGGCTGATCCTTCGAACGGCCCTGGCATAATTATCAATGGTCCCTTTGCTTTTGCCTTGCAGTTTGAGTAGCTTCAAATGGTGTTTGTAGAGTGCATCAAATCGAGTTGTTTCTGTTTTGTTCATGGTAAACTCCTTTGTTTATAAATGCCCGGAATTGAGCAATTACAGGAGTATACATGAATTTGGATTTTTTTTCTGCCGCGATAGCGGCTTCGTTCAACAATCCGGTCACGGTCAATGGCCAGCCATATGAGATAAAAACAAATGTAACCGGAGGCAACCTGAAGCGAAAAATTTGTCTCTGAAAACCTGTGTTATAATACCTCCATAAATAAACGATGTACATGGAGGTTCTTGTTGGGAATAAAGGTGGATTCGATCGACGTAGATGAAACAGTTAAGACAGCCCGAAAATTGCTGGAAGAGGAACAGATTTCTCCGGCATTGAAAGCTGCACTTGACGTCTTGTTTTTGTTGGTCACTTTATTGTGTAACCGCCTGGGCCTTAACAGCAGTAACAGCAGCAAGCCACCCTCTTCAGATCCCAATCGAAAAAAGACAAAGAGAGAACCGGGGGTAAATAAGCCCGGCGGACAAGCTGGGCATATCGGCAGTACTCTGGAAAGAGACCCGAATCCTGATTTCGTAGAACCCATAACGGTTGACAGAGCCACCCTTCCCGAGGGTACCTACAAGGAGATAGAACCTGTTGTCAGACAGGTGATTGATATCGACATTACAAAAATCGTGACGGAATACCGGGCTCAAGTACTTGAGGCTGAAAATGGCAACCGCTATACCGCTGTTTTCCCTGAAGGTGTCACCAAAGCCGTTCAGTATGGTGTCAGTGTGAAGGCCTACGCCACATTCTTTTCTCAATATCAGCTGATTCCCTATGACAGGGTAGAAGAAACCTTCAGGGACCAGTTGGGAATTCCCATCAGCAAAGGGTCAATATATAATTTCAACAAAGAGGCCTTTATAAAACTGGAGGAGTTTGACCAAATTGTCAAACGCAGACTGTTTCAGTCGCATTTATGTCATGCCGATGAGACCGGCATCAATATAAACAGTGTCAGGCGCTGGCTGCATTGCACATCCAATGCGCTCTGGACCTATTTTTTTCCCCATGAAAAAAGAGGCAAGGAGGCCATGGATGAAATAGGCATTCTTCCCCTGTTCAAAGGCATTCTCTGCCACGATCACTGGAAACCATATTTGAAATATGATTGTCAGCATTCCCTTTGCAATGCCCATCACTTAAGAGAGTTGGAGCGGGCATGGGAACAGGATAATCAGACATGGGCCAGGGACATGAGGGATTTGTTGAAAGAGATCAATATTGCGGTGGATGATGCCGGTGGCCAACTCAATCCGGCAAATTCTGAAGAATACCGAAAAAAATATCGGGATCTGCTGGAAACAGCCCAAAAGGAATGCCCGCCACCTGATGAAAGCAATAGGAAAAAAGGACAACGGGGCCGACTCAAGCGCTCTAAATCAAGAAGTCTTCTTGAACGATTGGTGGACTATGAAACCGAAACCCTGAGATTCATGGACAACCCCTTGGTACCCTTCACTAATAACCAGGGTGAAAATGATATCAGGATGACCAAAGTTCAGCAAAAGATATCCGGGTGTTTCCGCTCCGAGGAGGGTGCGAAAATTTTTTGTCGGGTTCGAAGCTATCTTTCCACGTGCAAAAAACATGGGATGATGGCAAGCGAAGCATTGCGCATTTTATTTGGAGGCAAGCTTCCCGATTTTTGCTATGAAGATTAGTCAAGTTAAGGAATTGCCCTGCTGTTTATTTCGATAAACAGCAGGGGGCTATATTTCGAGGCTGAATAGATACAAACTAACAAACATAAAACATATTCATAATTTAAAGGGCCTATGAACACTTCTAATAATATCAAGGTTGTGTCGCTTGGTTTCAACCAGAATCATTATGGCATTTGTAAAAATTTCATAGATGCTCACATAAATGTTATAGGGGCCACAAAAAACAACAATTATTTAAAAACAAGCCGTCTGCCACAACACTATATAAAACACAGTGACGATATCGGCTCTGGAAAATTTCTTGATCAACTTATTCGGATTGGGAAAAAAAAACCAAAACATTTTTTCCTTGTTCCGGGAACTGATACGGAAATTGCTTTTTTGATTAAATACCAAAAAGAACTCTCACCTTATTTTTTTATCAGTGCACCCAAAAAAGACGTTTTTGAGGTTGTAACCGATAAGTTCCTAATTCAGAATCTTCTAATAAAGGAAAACTTGAACTATCCTAAAACCATTCTCATAGAAAGCGATCCAGTTTCTTTTAAAAATACCCCTGATATTGATTTTCCCTTTATTCTCAAACCTGCTTTTGCCGGCGACTGGAAAAGTCCGCTCTCTTCAAAAATTATTGGAGAATTCAAAGTCATTGTTATCAACAGTTTTGAAGAACTCCGTTCCACATGGCGATCCGTCAGTCAGATTAATACCCGGGTAATCGCACAATCAATTATTGAACCTGCAGAAGGAGAAAATTATTCTTTTTGCAGTTATTCCGATCATAATGGTAAAGTACTCCACGGTTTTGTCACCCAAAAACTGGTTCAATATCCTGAAGGGTTTGGGACGGCTTTGTTATGTCAGACAATTGACAACCCGGAAGTTTATGAATTCGGGAAAAAAACGATCGAAAGCCTGGGTGTGGATGGTATTTGTGAAACTGAAATCATTCGGGATGACCAAACAAAAGAATTGTTTGTTATAGAAGTCAATACCCGCCACTGGATGCAGCACCGTCTGTCAACACGTTTGGGGGTTAACTACAGCCTGCTTGATTTTTATTACCGAACTGGAGATGAAGCCAACGTTCAAATGATTTTGCATAGCAATAAAGGCAAATTTCAGAATGTAGTATGGTTCGATGAGGTGGGATATTTGATCTATATTCTGAAAAATGGGTTCCATCCTGGAAAGTGTAAATTAAAAGAAGTATTAAAAAACAAATGGGAGTTTTCTCTATTCTCTTTGAATGATTGGCGACCTTTTATAAGCTCTGTCTGGAAAAAAATAACAAAGTAAAAAACATGGTATTCAAATCATGTAAGGACATGCAAGTGACTCCTGTCATCATATCAAGATACTCTCCCCAGGTTTTGTGTTATCTTAAAAGCATGCACATCCACGGAATACATTCCGGCTTTATATGTATAAGAAAACAAGGGGAGCCCAATCCTGTATCCCGGCATATAAAAGATATTTTTTACATATCCCACAAAGATATGTTCTCCCCGGTCGGCATAGACCAGATTACATCTTTTCTGGGGACATATACCCATTGCGGACTTTTTACCATTAGCGAAAAAACATCATTATGGCTGTGGGAAAACGCAGAAAAGCTGGGCAAAAACTGCACCTTACTGCTGCCAGAAAAAGAGACTCTCTTGCAAGTTCTGTCAAAAAAGAATCAGATTGCAGCTGCACGAAATGCAGGTCTGTCTCTTCTTCCCACCTATTTTCTTACAAAAGAGCCCCGGAGTTTTGATAGCATCCCGCAAAATACCTTTCCCCTTTGCCTCAGACCTTCCGGTCCAAAAGCGGTGGTCCCGTCTTTTAAAGTGGATATGGTTTCAAACAAGAATGAATTACGGGCATTTATCGAAAAAACCCGCGCCATTCATAAGTTCATTATTGCGCAGCCTTTTTTAAACCTCCCGAATCTGGTGGTGCACGGGGCGCGAAAAAAAGACGGCTCAACCATCGGCCTGCAGGGTTTTCTGGTTGAAAGGAAATTTGAGGGACTGACACTGACCATAACACCCTTTGATCTCCCGACGGATTTAATAAACAAATGCAAAAAGTTCACGGGACTAATGAACATTCAGGGTCCATATCATTTTGAGTTTTTATTTGATTCTGAAAACAACAAGGCCTGGTTTCTGGAATTGAACAACCGGCTCGGCGGCACAACCGCCAAGGTGTTTTCCCTGGGATATGATGAACCAGGCTGGCTGCTAAAATCTTTTGGCAATGATATCCATATCTCCCGAAAACTGGTGAATAGATCCGCCTCAAGTAAAATGGCCTTATGCAAGTATCTGTATTATACCCTGAGCGGCAGAACGACTTTTCTTGATTACCCGTTCGATGAACCTACATGTAAAAAAATAGTCAAAACCCTGAAGTCCATGGTTGTATGCAAAGATGATATCTTAAGTCTCGGAGAGATTAAAGGGGCGTTCTCTTTTTATATGTTGAGTCTCTGGGAAAAGTGGAGAACAAAATCCTGAATGAAAATTTTTAACATCATCCGCTATTTTCTGGCACTAACAGGCCTGGTGGTAATGATCACCATATTATCAGGTGCCTATATTCTGCTTGTTGCCAATAAAATGAAGTCCATAGTTCTGGCGGAAAAGGTGTTGAACAACCTTTTTTATCACACCATGGGCATTGATGTCCGTTTTGAACAAAGCACGGCTGAAATAATTAACAATATTCTTGACGGCAAAATCAGGACCAGGGATGGTGGCACTTTTTCAAGCAGCCACAATCTGGTATTCAAGGGGCTGGCAAACTATGAAAAAAAAACTTCCTCCACGTCGTTATACCGAATCCCGCGAGGCGTACTGGCGCAGTATATTCAATGATTTTGCCCGATTTGACGAGGACCACGCTGTCTCCGGATGGTCAGCCCAAGGATTGCGTTTACGTATGGATGCTTTTGTGCAAAAATTGCCTGAATTCGGTCTTGCGCCAGAGGCCCGGGTACTTGATCTGGGTTGCGGTGCAGGTGCATATGCCCGGATTTTGGGTAAAAACGGATTTTATGTAACCGGTCTTGATTTCGCCTGGCAGGTTGTCCAAAAAGCCCAGAAAAAAAATACTTCGACAAAGGTGCATTTTTTAACTGGAGATGCAACGGTCCTGCCCTTTTCCGATAATGTTTTTGACCATATCCTGTGCATCGGCCTTTTCCAGTCCCTGCATGATTATCCATCGGCAATTGCCGAAATTTTCCGAATACTCAAGCCAGGCGGTGTACTTTGCCTGATGACCCTTAACAGGCGGAATATCCAGATCATGGCGGAACGTTTTTTCAAAAAGGAAGAGGTCATTATGGTTGACGGTTGTCCTCAGTCTCGCCTGAACACCTATGATCCGGACAAATTCAAAAACTGGCTGAAGCAGGCGGGTTTTGAACGCATCCATCATCAGTCGGTGCAGATTTATCCTGAAAAATTCAACCGTCTGAAATATCTGTTAAATATATGGAACAGCCTGCCCTGCCTGAATTATTTGACTGCCCGTTCTTTCATGATCTGCGCATTCAAGCCTTCTGCCATTTCCAATAAAGGCTGAAGATTGACACCAAAACTACAGATTTCGCAGAAATCTTCAATAATTTCAAGTTTTGATGACGGAACGAGAAAAACGAACAAGGATAGATCGTGTGAGGAACGAACCACGATCTCATCCGGTGTTGAACAAGCCCGAAGTCACTATATATAAGAAAATATATTTCTGAGGCGAGGGAGGGGAGTAAGGGCCTTAAAAACGTGTTTCATTTTTAAGGCGCATGGGTGCTATAACCATTGAAATGGCTGTAGAAAAACATTCTATGTCATATGAATTTTTTACCTCCTGTTCTTATATGAACGCCTGGTGATTGCCATAAGGGAATATCATCCAGATTCCCAGGCGAGCTGACGAAAGCCCAAAACAATCATTGCTTTCTTGCAACACGGACATTTGAAAATCGGCCTGGGCCTTTGTTGAATTTCTGTAATAATCACACGCAAAACCAGTTGAACCAGAGCCAGCAGTTTTTTGGCATTGCCATGGAGAAACCCGAAATCCCGGACTCGTCTGAAACCTTTGGGCAGGACATGCTGAATGATCAAAAATAAGAAATCTTCCCCATTGAGCGTTCGATACCGTGTTTTTCCGGTGCTGCTTTCGACATATCGAAAAGTGACCCGACCATTGTGATTGGAAACAATGTTATTTTCACTGATGACGCCACGGTATAAATACCGAGACATATATTTCAACGCCGTTATCCCTTTGCCCACACGGGAACAGTCAACGACCCATTCGCCCGGCAGCTTTTTGGGGATAGGCAGTTTATTTTCATTGAGAGCTGCCAGAAAGCGGGCTCGAAAAACTTTGGCCAACGCTTTTTTGTTGAACAGGTACTTGCCTTTATTCTTTTTCCATTGACGTCTGGACTGATCAACACCGCCACCGGGAATCACAACATGGATGTGAGGATGATAATCCAGTTTCCTGGTATGGGTATGCAATACCATGGTCATGCCGATTTGTGCTCCCAGGTGCCTGGAATTCAACCCGAAATCCTTTAACGTACTTGCAACGCAGGCAAAAAAGATTGAATAGACATGGGTTTGATGGTACCAGGTTAAAGACCGCAGTTCATACGGTAATGTGAAAGTGGTCATGAAGTACAGGACCGGCAGTAGTTTGCCCTGCTGCCGGTCAATCCAGAGGCTGGCCTCATGATTTTGACATTTGGGGCAACTTCTGTGACCGCAGGACAGTGGTTTCCATTCTCCATGAGTGCAATCAGGGCATTGAACAAAAAGCTCTCCTGAATCAGGTGTCCGGCAGCGGCAAATTGCATTCAGTGCGTTGTGGTGACCGGGCAGTAACTTTTGGGCATACTTGATTTTTAAAGCGGGATAATATTGACTAATGATTGCGACTAAATCCATGATCACACCTTCCATAAATCGACATGAAGCGTGTTGACCAAGTCATTAATGGTGGCACTGCTGTTTTTCTCAGAAATGCCTGTCAAATGGGTGTATCGGGCAGTAGTCTCCGGCTTGGCATGCCCCAAAAGAGCTTGAATGTGCCGTAGGCTTAAGCCGCGTTCAAGCAGATGTGTGGCAAAACTGTGGCGTAATGAGTGGATACTGATTTTTTTTTAATGCCGCATTCGGCGAGAGCAGCTTTAATTGCTTGCTGGGTACCGCCTTTGTTCATATGGGTTTTAGCTTTATTGATTGTTTTTAAAGATCCGTTAGCATTTGGGAAGAGCAGCTTTGGATGGCGATGCCTGCTCCAAAGAACCCTCAGTGCCTGTAATGTTAGATCCGGTAAGGGAACAAACCGGTCTTTAAGGCCTTTCCCATAACGGATATGAATCCGTTTAAGATCGGCATCGATATCCCTGACTTGAAGAGACAGCGCTTCTGATAAGCGCAGCCCCATGGAATAGGTGGTTAAAAAGAAAACGCGATAGCGTAATTTTCGGGTACTACCAATGAGTTGTTCGATTTCATCCGGTGAGAGGATATCGGGTATGGTTTTGATCTGTGGCGGCTTGACCATATTGATCCACTTCCAGTCGATCTTGAGTGTATGTCTCCAGAAAAATTGAAGGCCGTTTCGTTCCACCTTAACCGTACTCCAGGAATGGGTATCAAGAAACTGACTAAAATAGTCTTCCAGTTGACCCGGAGTCAATTTGTCAGGACAGCAATCAAAATACTGGCTGATCCTTCGAACGGCCCTGGCATAATTATCAATGGTCCCTTTGCTTTTGCCTTGCAGTTTGAGTAGCTTCAAATGGTGTTTGTAGAGTGCATCAAATCGAGTTGTTTCTGTTTTGTTCATGGTAAACTCCTTTGTTTATAAATGCCCGGAATTGAGCAATTACAGGAGTATACATGAATTTGGATTTTTTTTCTGCCGCGATAGCGGCTTCGTTCAACAACCGGAAACAAAAGGATTATATTTTATGTATAAACACACTTTATCTGGTTTGATAGTTATTTGTTTATGGTTCTGCATGCCAGCCTTCAGTCAAGAATTGTCGAATCAACATGCCGGCCGTTTGCTGGTAGACCATAAATTCACAGTGGATCTTCCGGTACGTGTAACGGTTGAAGATACTTCTTCCAATGGAACAAACCGTACACAGGAGCCGGTAACATCAGGCATCCCCCTGCCGAAAAATGCGGCAGTGAAGAATGTTCAATCCTTGATTCTAATGGATGAACAAGACAGGGAAGTTCCGGTACAGTTTCGGGTGTTGTCCAGATGGCATGGTCCGGCAGATGATGAAGCTCTGCCGATACGCTGGGTCTTGACAGATTTTCAGGCAGATGTACCTGCAGGAGGTTCCCGCTCTTACCGTCTGGATACTGGATTGCATACACAACAAATCCATGACGGAATCTCGATTAAGGAACAGGAAAACTTTCTGACAATTGACACGGGAGCCGCTCGGTTTGTATTGAACAAACATTATTTTAATCTGTTTGACAAGGTCTGGACACAAAATGGCTCCCTGCTGGTGGATCAGCAGGGCAAAGGTGGTGTGCTACTGGTGGATGACCAAGGCAAAAGGTTTACGTCATTGAACTCGCCACCTGAAATATTTGAAGTAGAAGAACACGGCCCATTACGTTCCGTTGTAAGGATACGGGGAGTGCTAAGTTCGGATGAGGGTCTGTATTTTGCCCCTGCCGTCAACAACAGCGACGAATGGCCCCGGTTCAGCCAGCCCTATGAACATTCCTTTTTTTATTATGAATGTCGTATCCATTTTTATGCAAAAAAAAATTATGTCCGCATTTTTATGACCCTTGAAAACAATGGCGCTAACGGCAGAACAAACCCGGAACAATATTTCGCACCACCACAGCCGGCTTATTTTGATAAAGTACATCTGGATCTGAATCTGGTGCAGCAGTCTCAAATGACGGCCCGATTCAATACAACAGAAGAAACACTTACCGATAGTAGCAATTTTACCTTGTTACAAAATTGGCAGGAAGCCACTAAAAATACAAGAAACGGGACCTTGGTGCCTTCTTTTAAAGAAGGGGCATTTTATACCTTGCATAAAAACGGGCAATTGTTTGATAAAGGGCATATTCATCCAGGATGGTTTTATTTAAAGGGCAATCAGGGCCGGATCAGTATGGGTATTCGCCATTTTTGGCAGAACTTTCCCAAAAAAATAACCGCCACCCCATCCCTGCTGAGCATCGGTCTTTGGCCGGAAGAAGGGTATTATCCATATTGCAACAGCAATGATTTCCCTGATGACAAGTATTCACTTTATTGCCATAAAGCTGGACAGGATGCAGGAATATATCTGTTTGATGCCGGCAGACACAAGACCCATGAAATTCTGCTGGCTTTCAATGACCCCGGTGATGATGACACTGCCTTACAGTTAAAGGGATTTCTGGAAGAACCGTTGATGGCCGTGGCACCCCCCGAATGGTATGCAGATACCGGCGCTTTGGGGTTGATCGCGCCGGATACCCAGCAAATGATGGGAATTTCGGAAAACAGAGAGGCTTTGCGTCGATTTGACCTGTTTCAGCTTGCCATGGTGGATGAAGAAGTTTCTGAAAACCAGTGGACAATCCATACCCTGAAGACCAATTCACCGCCCATTAATCGATTCAACAAACAGTACCGGTATTTCGGCTGGATGGGTTTCGGGGACCTGCTATGGTCCGGCCAGTCTGCATGCGCCCTGCACTATGACTGGCCATACAGCATGCTGCTGCACTATTTGCGTACCGGGCATCGGAAATTTTTTGATACTGCAGTGGAAATGGTCAAACACCGCTATGATATCGATCAATACCATGGGAGCCGCAAAGACAGTAAGGGAAATCATGTGTGGACCAATCATATGGCATTCTATGAATCAGATCGCCACTCCGACCCGAGCATAAACACTTATAAACCAGCGCAAGTTGGCAAAAATAGCCATACCTGGAACGGAGGGCTGGTATTGTATTACCTGCTCACTGGCGATACAAGAGCCTGGGACTCGGCAATGGAAAATGGGCAGGCCGCATTCAACCGACTGTACAAGCGGGCGGAAACCCCTTCCTGTGCTGACAGCGAAACCCGCCAGGAAACCTGGCCCATGCTGAATCTGATCAATCTTTACCGGGTTAATGGTGATGCCGCCTATTTACAACTGGCCAAAAACATAGCCAAAAACCGGTTGATGTATCGGGAACAGCAGGCCGGCGGCCGCGGTAATTTTGGATCAGGTTCTGACTGCGATGCCATTAAAGGCAACCGGCAGGCCAGCACCATGTATGCCTATGCAGTGGATCCGATTCTGCAGGTTCACCATGAAACCCGGGACGAAGAACTGGCTGCTCTGATTGTCCGCATGGCGGATTTTTCCAAGGATCTGTTTTTGTTTGGCGGAGATACCAATGAAGAAGGAAAGTATCGCCCGTTGCAGTCGCTGTATGTATGGAAAGAAAATGATCCGGAAGGTGTTGCAGCAGGAAAAAAAGGAGAACCGGTTAAAAATCTTTTTTGGGCGGATCTGTTTGCCTATGCCTATCGTCTTACCGGAGATGGAAAGTACCTGGAGCTGGCCCGGCAAACTTTTCGGGATGCCATGTTCTATTATGCAGCCCACGGCAGCAAATATATCAATCCTTCATATCGCTCCAAGATCAGTTTTATAGACAACATGTTCAGCAACAGCGAAACCAAGGTGCATGGCTGGATCGGTCGTACCAATCAAGTATACCTGAATACGGAATATCTGATTTTACAAAACAAAATCCATAGTGTCCTGACGGAGACATCACCAAATTATACCATTTCCGCCGGCAATGATGCCCGGGTATATGGGACAGATTCATCCAATCATATCGTTGTTGAAAGTGGGGCCAAAGCTGAATTGATTAACTTTCCAGGGCAGAATATCATTCAAATCCAGGCAGATTCCAGTTTTTTCACAATCGCACGCTCCGGCACTGTTGTCTCTTTTACAGGATCTGATGGGACCTTTCTGAAAATACCAGCTACTACAGATGAACAGGTCATTGTTTTTTTTGACAAGACCCTGGTTTTGCAGATTAATAATAACCAGGTCTTTTTGGGAGATCAAAAAATTTGATTTTTCTTGAAATAGTGATAAAAAACAAGCAAAAGCCAGGTTTTATTTTACTGGTTGCAGTTTTTGTTGGATTGCTTTTTTGTTCTGCCGGCCAGGCACGTGAAACCGACATCTCCGTGCCCCTGTATGTTATAAACAGAACTGGTGCACAAATGCCGTCCTTTCCGGTAAACGGGGGAATTCCATTTCCTGAAGGTATAGTTTTCCCCGAGGATGTTTCCAGATTTTCTATCGTGGATAGCCAGGGCAGTCAGATACCTGCCCAGTTTGATCCGTTTGTGTTGTGGTGGGGAAAGGACCGGTCTGTTAAATGGCTGGGGATTGATATGATCCCCCACGGCAAAGACCCGGGGACGTCCCGGTATGTCCTGACCACGGGTAATAAGCAGGCTGCCGGGAAGGGTCTTTTGCAGGTGTTTGAATCGGAGCATGATATCACTGTTGAGACCGGTCCGTTAAAAGCGGTTGTCAGCAAGCAGCGGGGCACTCTGCTGGAATCGGTATTTGTGGAAGGCAGGCAGGTCATCCAGCCGGATATTCGGAATGGCATCCATATCACCAGCGAAAATCAGAAGGTTGTATACGGTACTACCGATGGGTACAACATGTGGGGAACCGGTAGCGGGCGGATCACCAATTATGAGCCGAAAGGCCGGTTGGCAATCCATACATATATGTCCAGTCTGGGTCCGCCTGAGAAAGTAGAGATTGAAGCCAATGGACCGGTCAGGGCCACCATATTGATACAGGGAAGACATTTACCACAAGAAAAAGGGCCGGGGATTAAGCCGGACGGATTTTATCATTATACGGTAAGGCTTCATTTTTTTGCCGGTAAGCCATTTATAAAAATGGAACAATCCATTGACAATAACAGACAGGATTACCCCATCCATATCTATCGTATCAAGGATCTACGGTTGCATTTTGCGCTGGCAAACCAGGCAGAAAAAGAAACCAAGTATCTGATCGGCGGAGAAAACCAAACCACTTCCGGAACATTAGATACCCATGATGTAAGCATTTTTCAAGATTCGGCCAATTTGGATCGATGGAATCTGTATGCAGGCCTGCAAAACAAATCTAAAGAGGAAAGAAAAGCAACACCGGGTTATTTTTTACGATCTGGATGGAAAATTGGACCAGCACTTTTTCGCGGGTATAAAATTATTGATGATAACGTGCTACACCCGGAGAATACTCTACTATGTTCCGGGGACCATGCGCCTGGCTGGGCCGGAATTCATGATGGACATAAGGGCATATTTGTCCATATAAATCATTTCTGGCAGCAATGTCCCAAAGGCATTGTTCTTGGCAGGTCTTTTATTGAACCGGTTTTATTTCCCGCTTTTTCACCCGAGGATTTTCAAATTCATTCCGGTACCAGAAAAAGCCATACCCTTTATTTGAATTTTATGGGTTCGGAAAACAAACTTCAGGAAATTGACCGCCTGTCTAACCTGTTCGTCTATCCGCCCTTGCTCAAGGCGGAAAAATCCCAATATGCCGAATCCCTTGCCCTGCCAAGGGCCATTGGAATCAACAGGATAAAGGGAGAAATGCAGTCCGGTCACTGGTATCCGCATTTCAAATGGGACAGGAAAATTATTACAGCCAGATGGAATACCGCCGGGCAATCAACTGGATTTAACCAGGGTGGCATGCATGACAACTACTGGCCCATTTTCAGCGAATATCTTTCCAGCGATGATATTTTTTCCTATGAGAAAGGAATGATCCATGCCAAATGGGCCTCAGAATCGATCCCATGGCTGATTGATGATTATTCCTTGACCCCAGACAAGACAGAACTTCAAAGCCTGCTGATCGGGTGGGGAGAAAAAAAATTGTTTACAAGCGAGGCATCCACCCAGATAAAAGGGTGGGTTACCCCCTATACCACCACGATTCCCGGATTTTCATCACCGGCTAAATTTTATATGGACGGTGAGCATTTAATTCATGTATGGCCTTTTGAATGGTATTATCTTACTGGATCCCCTTTGGCCAAGGACGGATTGACGGCTTTGGGTAACCAGGCCAAATATTCCACCCATAGAAATTTCTTTAAATCCTCGTCAAAATACGGCGGTACGCTGTATTCCGCCCCGTCTCTAAATCATATTTTTTACTTTGACGACACCCTTTTTCCCGAGAGGGTGCCATGGTATTTTTACACCAGAATATATGCCACTCACCTGTTGAGCACCGCCATGACCTATGGTGCGACAGGGGATGAATCCAGCCTTTTTTATGCCAGATGGCTGGTGCGGCGTATCCTGTATCTCCAAAAACAGCATGGTGGTGTATTGAGTAAAAAAAGACGATGGAGAAACATATCTCCCTGGCAGGAGTCTGAAGCTGCCATTGCCGCGTTTGAATTGTACAAGGAAATCGGGGATGAGGAACTGCTGGATATCATGGGATCCTGGCTGGAATGGGTCTGGCATGAGACGTATTCTCCGGGAAAAGGCATGCCCCACCGGTTTAAGAGAGGGACCCCCAAAGAGCAGCTGAAGAAATTTGAACATCACTGGTACCCGGGGGTTGCGGCACCATTGTGCTATGCGGCATTAGGTGATCCTAAGGCCCTGACCCTGACAAAAGAATGGGCAAATACGGGCTTGGCATATATCAAAAAAGGAGAATTTATGGACAAGCCCGTGGGCCAGTCCGCATCTTATGTATTGAATTATATGGAAAAATTCAGACAAGACAAAATACCGCCTGAAAATGTGTCAGATTTAGCCACCGCATATGACACTTCCAGCCAGGTACTGCAGTTAACTTGGACAGCGCCGGCAGACAAAGGAACTAACAGCACTGGGTCTGCAAAAAAATACTGGATAAAAATCGCCGAGCAACCCATTGTGGATCACCCGGAGTTTCCGGATTGTCTGGATACACAAACAGGGTTTTACCAGGCGGACAATATCAGTCAGGAACCTGTGCCCGGAACAGCAGGAACACAGGAGACCTTTACCATCAGCGCTGTTTCACCCCATGGAGCTTATGGGGCTGAAAAAAAAATAAAAATCAGTGATTTTGAAAAAGGAACATATTATTTTGCTCTTAAATCATGGGATAAGGCCGGCAATTTGAGTGATTTGTCTAATATTACCCAGGTGGAGATTCGCTGAATGACAGGTGAATTTCTTAAAACTGGGGTATTATGCCTGGTTGTTTTTCTTTTGCCGGTTTCAGGCCAGGGAATGGAAAAAATTCAGGCAAAAAATATTCATATCGTATCCAACAGATGGCCGGATAGTTCGGATATGACGCGGTTTTCACAAGATGCCACCCGGTTGATGGGAGCCCGGACTCATGAAGAAAAATCCATGGCCATCTGGCGGTTTATCAGGATGTGGACAGCTTATACCACCGGCGTGATTCCCAGAGAATCAAAACTGGGGGACAACTATGTTGATGATCCATTAAAGGTCCTGAATGTTTATGGGGCCCATTGGTGCGACGGCTTGGCCCGGATCATGGAGGCTGCGTGGCGGTCTTTAGGAATGCGGGTTGAAAAACTTTACAGAGGCGGACATACCCAGGCAGACCTGTTTTGGGAGGATGCCGACGGGATTTTCAGGGGGCATCTGTTCGATGTGTCTGAAGGGTGGTTTGTGTATGATAGAAGTGGAACATATATTGCCTCAGCCGATGACATTGCCACAGATTATTCACTGATCTTTTATCCGTCCAACACACCAGTGCCGGCGCGTCCCAGCTATTGGGGAATGTATAACTGGGTACATGCTCCACACATTTCCATGTCTGAATACCGTCCACACCTGGATCTGAGGCAGAATGAATCCCTTACCCTGTACTGGGGAAATATCTCGCTGCCGTATCTGGATAATTTTAAACGCCGGGGGAAAAAGGATTTTGAACACGGCCCCTATCCGGTCACTTACGGCAACGCAGTGTTTGCGTGGGAACCGGATGTTGCAGATTCTCCGGACATGGTGCTTCCCATAAGATCCCCGTATATCATTTCCCATGCAAAAATCCGGGCGGATGTGGGTATTGGTGCTGCCGGGAAAAGCATTTGCATCTTGATATCCCTTGACCGGGGTGGTACCTGGCAGACCCTATGGGAAACCCGTAATGCCCGTGCAGGAGATCTGATTGACCTGGACCTTACCAAAACAAATGGGTCTCCCTTTGGCCGGTATGATTATCAACTGAAGATTCAGGCAGATGCGCACCCGGAGAACGATTTGGAAAACCGGCTGTTTGACCGGTTTGAAATCACCACCGTGACCCAGCACAATATATTTTCCTTGCCCCAGCTTCTGCCGGGAAAAAATACCATCACGGTGAGCGGGCAGGTCTCCGGGAACGGGGCCCTTTATGTTACATGGAACTGGGATGATACCATGGGCAAAGGAAGGGAGCATGTTTCCGTAATCCATGAAACTCCCCATGTGTTTGAGATTGTCACGTCAGGCAGAAAATGGGAAGATGTAAAGCTGAACCACCTGGAGATCCGGGCAGGAGATGATCCGGGTGGGTCAAACCGGGAGGTGGTGGTTGAAGGTTATCCCGGGACGGTCAACAATCTTGCACACAAAGATATCTTTGATACCAAACAGATTATCGGAACAAAGCAGCCCCCGCCCCTGGAACAGGCATCCTACTATATTGACAGCATAAAAAATAACCGCAATGTTGTGGCATCCTTGTCTGCCCTCATGGTGCTCAAGGATGATGCAGCCCGGGAGGTGGCGACCGATCTGGCGCTCAACTCCATTAAACATCCGGTAAAGGAAATGGCCATCCAGGCCCTGTTTCTCATGGACCGTGACCGGGCCGTTCCGGTACTGGAATCGATATTGAAAAAAGATCCGGCTATCAAATGGAAAAGTGACGACAAAAACAAATTTGTGGAACTGCAGCACTGGTATTCTGTCTCCGCCATGATCAGCAGGATTTTTGCTGTGAACGGGATTACCAGTGCCGCACCTTTGCTGGCCGATATCCTGGATAATATCATTGCCAACAAAGACAAGGCCTGGCAGCCCCATGCCTCCATTATCAAAAGTCTAAGTATGCTCGGGGCGACAGATGCGGCCCCGTCCATCCGGCCGTTTATGGACATGAACCTGGATGAGGCTGCGGTAGCGGTGTGGGCTTTGGGGGAACTGGGGGACAAAGCATCCATAGGCAAGATCAGGCAGATGTTTGATGCTGCTTCCTATGAATTGATACAACTGAACAGCGCGGTGGCTTTGTGCCGGCTGAGGGATACTTCAAGGTTACAGGAGATTTTGGCGCTGATGGAAAGCCCGGATGAAAATTTCAGGGGGTTTATTGCAGGGGCTTTGGGTGAAATAGAACACCCGGATGTTATATCTGCACTGGAAGAGTTGCTTGTAAAAGAGCGCTTTGGTTGGGTGAAAACGGCGGCGGAGGAGAGTCTTAGGGTGATGAGGTAAATTCGTTTTTTTTACCGCGAAAAACAAGAAGGACACGAGGCTGAGCTTAAACATTCATTCTATGATTCTTCGTGCTCTTTGTGGCCTTCGTGGTGCAACAACACAGCATACATTATTAGACAACAGGATCTTTTTACATGTGCGGTATTTGCGGGATTTATAATCTTGACGGCCGGCCGGTCCAGCGGAATCTGGTGGAGGCCATGAACAGCACCATGGTTCATCGGGGGCCGGACGGGGATGGGGTGTTCATTGATGGGGGTGTGGGCCTGGGCCACCGGCGGCTGAGCATTATCGATCTGAGTACCGGGGATCAGCCCATGTCTTCTGCAGACGGTCAGGTCACCATTGCATTTAACGGCGAAATATACAATTTCCAGGAACTGAGAAAAGAGCTGGAGGATAAGGGCCACCGGTTCCGAACCAAAAGCGACACAGAGGTTATCATCTATGCCTATGTGCACTGGGGGAAAAAATTTGTCCGGCGGTTGCGGGGCATGTTTGCTATTGCATTGTGGGATAACCGGATCAACACCCTTTTTCTGGCCAGGGATCGGGTGGGCAAAAAGCCGCTGTATTATTATCAGAACGGTAAAACCCTGGTGTTTGCCTCGGAATTAAAAGCTGTGCTCAAAGTGCCGGGCATCTCCCGGCAGGTGGATTTTCAGGGCCTGGATGCCTATTTCAGTTTCGGGTATGTGCCCTCGCCCATGAGTGTTTTCAAGCAGATCAAAAAGCTCCGGCCCGGGCATATGGCCTGGTGTTCCCAAGACGGGTTTGAAGAACAGGAATACTGGGACATTGACATGAACCAGTGTGACCCGGATATCACGGAACAGGCTGCGGTTGAACGGTTGACGGAGTTGTTTGATGAAGCGGTGCGGATCAGGATGATCAGTGATGTGCCCCTGGGGGCTTTTTTGAGCGGGGGGGTGGATTCCAGTGCGGTGGTGGCATCCATGGCCGGGCTGTTGGGCGATGAGCCTGTCCGGACATCAGCCATTGGGTTTGATGAAGCAAAATTCAATGAACTGGCATTTGCCCGGATGGTATCAGACCGGTATCGGACCGACCATCAGGAGGCTGTGGTCAGGCCCGCTGCCCTGGATATCATCGAACAGATAGCCTGGCATTTTGATGAGCCGTTTGCGGATTCATCTGCCATTCCCACCTGGTATGTGTCCAAGATCACCCGGGAAAAGGTAACGGTGGCGTTGTCCGGGGACGGCGGGGATGAAACTTTTGCCGGGTATGCCCAGCGCTACAGCATGAACCGGTTTGAAGACGGTATCCGGCAAAATTTGCCTTTTTTCTTGCACAATACCCTGGTAAAACGGCTTGCATCGGTGTATCCCCGCATCGATATTCTGCCCCGGCCCCTGCGGCTCAAGGGGTTTTTGACCAACCTGTCTCTGTCCTTTGAACAGGCCTATTGGCGGGATATGTCGTTTTATTTTACGCCGGAGGTCAAGGCTTCCCTATACCATCCGGATATGAAGGCAGCGGTGGGGCATGGGGACAGCTTTGGCGTGATGGCCCCGTTTTTTGCGCGGTGCACTAGTCCGGATCCGGTTACCCGGGCTCAGTATGTGGATATCAAGACCTATATGACCGAAGATATCCTGGTGAAGGTGGACCGCATGAGCATGGCCCATTCCCTGGAGGTGCGGGCTCCGATCCTGGACCACAAGGTCATGGCGTTTGCTGCAACCCTGCCATCGCATCTCAAACTCAACAACAGAGAATCCAAATACATCTTCAAAAAAATGAATCAGCACCGGCTGCCCCATGATGTCCTGTATCGCAAAAAACAGGGGTTCAGTGTACCCATAGCCCAGTGGTTACGGCAGGATCTGAAAGACTACGTGGCTGACACCCTGTTCGGGCAGGCTGTTGAAAAAGAGGACCATATCTTGAACAAAGGGTATGTCAAAAAGTTGTGGGACAGCCATTTAAAGGGGATCAATGATCATGGGTCACAGATCTGGAATGTTTTTATGTTTGAATTGTGGCGAAAACAGTTTTTATAAAATAGTGCCCTATTATTGTGCCCCCAGGTTGGCACTTTCTTTGCGGTTCAGCTCTTTTTCAAGCGCCTTATTCTTTCGTTTCACCTCCTGCTCCGTCTCTCTTGTTTTTTTCGCATATTCACGGTCAGGGCTCTTTCTACAACCTGAGATGCAGTCCTTTTTCCATTCTTCAAGCTGTTCAGGGAAGATTCCATTTTTTCGGCAATATTCGCTCTTCTCGGCCTCGCTCAGCGGTGCTGTGTATAATAGCGCTTCAAATTTTTGTTCAGCTGTCCATTGCCGTTTCTGTTTCTTGGAACCCACTGCGTCTCCATTTTTTTTATGGTTTCTGATCCAGGTCGCTACTGTGGACTCTGGGATGCTTGCTTCTCTGGCATAACTTACTACGGAACGGTCTGAATTTAATAGGATTTTTTCAATCATGCTCTTTTTAAACTCTTTGGTGTAGCTTATCATCGTTGTCCTTCTTATCGCCCTACTCAAATTGAATCATTTCGTTCTGGGTTGAGGCGACAACTATCCTGCCACATAGGACAAGTCCCTGAAAAAAGACTTTGATTTTTATAACCATGAAAGACCTCACCAAAGTTTTGATGGGCAAACCCCAGCCGAAAAATATTATGGTGAAAATCAATTGAGGTTGATGGGATGATAAAATTATCGTTAAACCCGCTCCGGCAAAAGTCAACTCCTCTGACGTGGCTCTTTGGGGACACATTCTCGGACCTGACTTTTACCTCCGCTATTGTAAGTCGTACATCAAAAACTGTTGTCAGATCCGGATTAAATTTTCTCGGGGAAATTATCCGGATTTGACGCTTAATTTGAGCAAAAAACTGTCTTGACATTGGGGTCCACTATACACACTAACAAAAAAGAGTTGATATGGATGACAAAAAACTTATTATTTCTGACGTAACTGTTATGGTATTAAATGGGTACAAAGAGTTAAGTGCAAATGTTGACGGGGAACTAATCTATTTTCGTGTGCCGGAATGCCATGAACTATTACCTGTTGTTGAACCTTTTGTTGGTATTGCTTTGCTTGAAGCAATGGCCAGTGAAAGATCTATTGTGATTAAAGATACTCTAGTATCAAAAAAATTATTTGATCACCTTACGACAATACAGGAAATATATTCATGCTGGAATAGCGATCTGAAACGGGTTAAAATAGAGGCGAATACTTCATCAAGAATAGAATCATTTACCCATGTTGGTTCATTCTTTTCAGCAGGTGTTGATAGTTCTTATACTCTTATTCGCAATTTAGACGAAATCTCACATTTGATCATTTTTAATACGTTTGATTTTGGGAATGAGGAAGGTTGGAAGCATAGAATCAAAAAACAAACAGATTTTGCGAATTCAGTAAATAAGGTTTTGATCCCTGTCGAGGCAAACGGACGTGACTGGATTAAAAAAAGAAAAATTTCATGGCTTTTTGCTCATGGTTTGTTTTTATCATCTATGGGAGGAGCTTTTGCCTTGAAAAAATCATATGTACCATCAAGTCATACCTATGATGAATTATTCCCTTGGGGATCTCATCCTTTAAGCGATCCAATGTGGAGTACTGAATCGACGGAGACGGTTCATCATGGAGCTGGTTGCAGGCGTGGTGAAAAAATGAGAGAAATTTTTGAAAATGAAATGGTTGCAGACAACCTTCAGACGTGTTGGGTATATACACATAAAAATTGTGGCACTTGCCCAAAATGCGCAAGAACTATACTCGCAGCATATCTTTTTGGGAAAAAAAATAAATCATTTGACAAATACAAAGGGAAAGAAACACTAAAATTACTAAAAGCTAAGGATGAAAGTGGAGCTACTTTTTTGGAAGATGCTTTGTTGCTGGCAAAAAAATTACACAATCAACAGATTTATAAAATACTAAAAAGATATTACAGTCAATATCAATTTAAAGAGATTCTTTTTTCTATTGACCGGTATTTATTAAACAATTCGATGCGCTATATTTATAGAAAAATTAAAAAACCGAAGTGGTTGGATTTGCGTGTATCTTTACGTGGAAAGAATCGTTGGGAAGTATAAAAGAGATCAGGCATTTCGCTTTTTTTCTTTTTTTCGTCTACTAAAATGGGAGTGTTGAATCTTCTGTGTCATTGGTTAAGCTTCCGAAATTACCTCGTCAACGAACGGAAGTGAAAGCCAGGCCCTAAGAATGGGCACCTCAAACACTGCCCGTCGGAAGGGGTTGGGTTCCGCTTCCGCGGGTCAAGCCAAAGTCCTTTCATTCTCAGGGTCTGTTAAAAAATTAATGATCTATATATGGCATGTATGGATCCGAAATGATACCTAAAAGTTGCAAGCCCTTACTCGGGCTCTGAGAGTATAGGCTAAGGGGGGAGCAATTTTTTGAAAATTTTGCCTGCATCGGCTATGCGGGTATGTTTTTTGTGCTACCTGTGCCTATCCATAGCACTTCAAGCAACACTCAGACGTACGTATCCATTGATGCTTCCTCCTTTTATGTCTATTGTGCCAGTGGATCTGTCAGTCAAAATCCAATTTCATTATGGATTCTTCTAACTGCTGCCACCGGTCCTTGTAAAAATAGTTCTCTGACAATCTCACTATCCACCGCCGGCTCCGGGTCATTAATCGTGCCGGAATATGAATCAGGCACATTCGAATGGTGTTTGGTTTTTCATTGAAACCATTTTCATTATTCAGCCATATCATCCAGACCAACAGATTGTACGATAGAATGGAAGTTTGAAAAATGGCTGAGTTTGTCCAAAATTTCTGCGTTAAGATACTACCCGATGTCATTTGATTCTTACACTACTCAATCCAGTTCTCGCTGGTGGCTCGTTTCCCATATCGGAAGGAACCTGAACAAATTCCATGGGTAAATTTTCTTTGCGAAACCACCTACGCTTCCAGTATCTGAAACGTGGTATGTTTAAATCATTTCTTCGTAAGCGCTTAATGAACCGCACCTTGGCAGGCCCAATCAATTATGAGATATTAGTGGGGCCTGCAAGTTGAGATTTGTCCAGGTACTGGGGCAGAAGAGCCTTGAAATCATCCTCGGTCATGGCCTCTGGCAACTTATCCAGGAGGTAACGCAGATACCAGTAAGGCTCGAGTCCATTGGCCTTGGCGGTCTCAATGACGCTGTAAATGGCGGCACTGGCAGATGCCCCTTTGGGAGAACCTGCAAATAGCCAGTTTTTTCGTCCAATCACAAAGGGTCTGATGGTATTCTCAGCCATATTGTTATCAGGGGGTACATGACCGGTATCAGCATAAACAATTAGCCTGGGCCATTGATTTATGACGTAGCCTATTGCTTTCCCCAGCAAGCTTTTTGGAGGAACTTCTTCTACTTTACTGTCTATCCACCGCTTGAATTCGTCCAGGATTGGCTTGGCTTTTTCCTGTCGTTCTTTGAGAAGGTCGTCATTGATCAGGCCCTTTTGCTTGGCTTCTTTTTCAATTTTATAGAGCTCTTTGATATATTTCAACGCCTGGTCGGCAGTGCCGGAGTTTGTTTTGCCATCCTTTGGTTTACCAGCAGCCTTTACGACATCCATAAAATTACGGCGTGCGTGTACCCAGCATCCCATGTGCAGAATATCTTTATTCTTGTCTAAAAAATCATACCCGGAATATCCGTCTACCTGTACAACGCCCTGGTAACCTTTGAGGAACTGAGCAGCCACATCACCGGCTCGGGTGGGATGGTACTCAAAGATAATTCCGGGAGATTCCGGTGGGCCTCCCCGGAATATCCACATATATGATTTTGTTTGACTGCTTCTGTCAGGTTCCTTTAGAACTTGAACTGGTGTTTCATCAATGTTGATCAGATCTCCGGCAAGGATTAATTTTTTAAGCACCATAAGAAGGATTTCAAAGCTTTCTGCAATTTTTTGAGCCCAGTTACACATGGTAGCTCTGGAAATTTCAACCCCAATCCTCAGAAATTGTTTTTCCTGGCGATAAAAGGGCAAAGCATCTACAAACTTGGCCACCAGAACAAAAGCAATCAGCCCCGGAGTTCCAATGCATTTGGGGATAATCTGTTCAGGCATCCTTGCAATAGCAACTGTGGGACCATCACTGTCAACACCTTCACAACGCTTACAAGCATATTTGGGACGGATATTGCGAATGACTTGGATCTTTGACGGAATGATATCAAGTTGTTCAGATACTTCCTGGCCAATGCACTCTTTTTGGCAACCGCATTCACATTGTTTCTCAGCATCATCAATGTCATGAACAACATCGACACGGGGAAGGTTCTCAGGAATGGGCTTTCGTCCACACTTCTTACGTTTATGGCTTGGGATTTCAATTACATCCTCCTCTTCCTCAAGAGCTTCAGCTATTGGGAAATCTTCTTCCGGAAGATCAAATAAAGAAAGCTGCTTTTCATCGGAGGGGCGTTTTTCACTTTTTCGGCCAAACAGTCTATCCTGAAGACAACGGATTTGCTCTTTCAGGAGGTTGATTTCAGATAGATATTCTTTTTCCTTTCTTAATACTACAGCGACATATTTCCATTTCAGCTCACTTTTACGTGAACTGACCTCCTGGCATTCGAAGCAATGGCCTCGGATACCCTCTTTTTGCGATGAGACTTATAAGCCACAAGGTTCCTTCTCAAATGATATTGAACAATTGCTATTACACCTGCCATCGTTAGTGATCGAAGTTTCATAGCTGAGGCTATCAAACGGCAAGTCAGGGGCATTGTAAGTAAAGGGCTTTTTTTTTATAGCTAAGCCGCATTCGAAGTAAAAAATGTAACCCCAGAAAAACAAATATCATATGGCGATGCCAGGCCGGCCAGGAACGATGTTCATAATTTCCCATGCCCAAATAAGACTTGCCTTCTTGAAAACATTGCTCAATTGGCCAGCGCATATTGGATGCTTTTACAAGCTCTGCAAATTTAATAATCCGTGGCGCATTGGAAATAGCGTATTGGATTTGCCCATCTGAATTTTTTCTCATGAACAACCATCTTTCTTTTCCTTCCGGCAAACCTTTCCGGCTTAAATAGTGTTTGACCGAAAACCTCTAAACCCCTGTCTTTAGGGGCGTTATAAACCATAGCGTAAGTTGAAGTTCTTTCTTAAACGTCACTTTACTCTTGACTTTTACTCCTCAATAATTTATGATAAACACCTTGAATTATATGATAATAACACAAGATATTACTAATCAGTAAATATCTTGCCGTTTTAATGTTTTACAAAATCTTCGAGGTTATTTTGCGTAAAATTTTCGACCCACAGCTGACATTCGGACAAACTCCCATCGAGGATATCAAAATTGATATGAGATCCAGGGATGAGATCCCCAAGCTTCTTTTGGGGCTGAAACATATCTATTGTGATAAAGAACTTCGCCAAGCAGTTTTTGACATTCTTGAAACCGTAACCCCGGAGAGGGTTGATTCTAAAAACGGCCGTCCTGGAATGGATTTATGGAAAATTCTTGTAATGGGAACCATTCGGCTTAACTGCAACTGGGATTATGACAAACTTCAAGAAATTGCCAACAACCATAAAACCATGCGGCAGATGCTTGGGCACGGGATGATGGACGACGACAAAACATACCCGCTTCAAACTTTGAAGGATAACGTCTCGCTTTTAACCCCGGAAGTCCTTGATAGAATAAACACTTTGGTGGTCAAAGAAGGTCATAAACTCCTGGTAAAAAAAAAGACCAGACGTTGATGGGACGCTGTGATTCCTTTGTTCTTGAGACGGATGTACACTACCCAACCGATATAAACCTTTTATTCGACGCTGTCCGAAAAATGATTCAAATTGCCACCATGATCAGCCAGGATCTGGGTATGACCCTTTGGCGACAGCACGATTTTAATATACGTTCTTTTAAAAAACTCTTTCGCACTGCCCAAAAATTGAAACATTCTACTTCAAAGGATGAAAAAAAGAAGGCCGAAAAGAAGCAGTTAATCATTGCAGCCCACATCAATTATATCGAATCTGCAGAGGCTTTTGTCAAAACGGCAAATTTTACCATAGAACTTGTTGCTTCAAATGATCCCGTCTGTCTGGCAAAAATAGAAGAGTTGAAAACGTATATCGATCATGCTAATCGGCAGATTGATCAAATTAGGCGGCGTGTTGTAAAGGGTGAAAAAATCCCGCATAATGAAAAGGTCTTCTCGCTCTTTGAACCCCATACGGAATGGATCTCCAAAGGGAAAGCCGGTGTTCCCCAAGAATTGGGGCTGCGAGTCTGTATCCTGGAAGATCAATACGGCCTGATTCTGCATCATCAGGTGATGGAAAAAGAAACTGACGACAAGGTGGCAGTTGCCATGGTCGATGCCGCTCAAAGCAAGTTTCCAAATCTCAAAGGATGCAGTTTTGACAAGGGTTTCTACAGTCCTGAAAACAAGAAAACTTTAAAAAAGAATCTTACCCTCCTGGTGCTTCCAAAAAAAGGGAAGCGAAACAAAGCTGAATTTGCAGAAGAAACAGCCGAGGAGTTTCGCAAATCCAAGAGAAAACACTCGGCAGTTGAGTCCGCCATCAACGGATTAGAAAACCATGGTCTGGATAGGTGCCCGGATCATGGTATTCATGGTTTTAAGCGGTATGTCAGTTTGTCGGTTCTGGCAAGGAACCTTCAGATTATCGGGCATCATATTCAACAGAAAGAGCTAAAACGGATTCAACGTAAATCAGGCTAAACCAAAGTAGCAGAAAAAGAGGCCGATTTAAGAAAAAAGGGATAGTCACGCCCAAAGTCAGGTTAAATTGTCAAAGATCAGCGAAAAAAGAACATTGCATCTCGCATAGCCCTCTGAAGAGATGAAAATCGAGAATTTATGAGGCCATCCGAAGACATCTCAAAAGGGTTTTCGGTCAGCCACTAAATAAACTCTTAGCCGGGCCACCTCTCCGGTGATTGGGCCTTTGGTACCTTCCGCCAAGATAACTTGCATCCAACGCAATCTATGGGATTTTGCGATTTCAGATACTTCTATAGGTTTTGGCTGATTTGGCAAAAGCTTCATTTTTGTTGGACGTGGACCTTTTCCTTTATATTCAGGAACCTCCATTTTGGGTTTTCGGGTAAATACCTGGCTGACAGGTCGTATGTGTGCAAAATAATAAATATCTTCTGGCAATCGATCTAAAAATGTACTGTCAGAACCAAAAGTTGCATCGCAACCAATCCATTTAGCCTGATAAAACTCACTTTTTTTAACCTGGTTAATTAAATCCAAGGCAATGTCCAGTTTCGTTTGAAAACATAGGTCTTTGGGGACCCAATTTTGTTTGCACCGTTTCTTATTTGCCGGATCGAACCATTTTTCAGGCATGTACAGGCGGCCATTCAAAAGACCATATCCTTTAGCGCTGGAGTAACCGACAAAAACACCAGATTGGCAATTTTCAACTTTGCCCCTCTCCCCACAATATTGACGGGCAACACCGACAGATTCCTTGCCTTTTTTAACAAATTCACTGCTGTCAATGTTTATCATTCCATCTGGGTCACTGATCAGGTCAGATAAAAGTCGTTGATGGGTCATGAGCATTGTTTCATGATCCCATTTAGAATTTTTTAAAAATCGCTGTAATGAACGAACCGATTTATCGCCTAAGAACTCCAGAGCGATGGGTTCAACAGATTTAGCCGGTGATTTGCTGATAAGGCCAGACAAATATGTCATTGCTAAACGCCGATGTTCAATACGCCCATAGCAATCAAAGAATTGTTCATGAAATTTGACAAGCTCACTTGACATGCTGAGTATGTCATCCTGGGTGAGATTTAGGTCCGAGACCAATCCGGGATGCCATTGGCTTTGGGATAATATCATTTTCAACTCCTCCAGTTTATAGAATGATTGTGGAGGGGTGTGAAAGGAATTTGCCGCCTTTTGTTTACAACCGATAATGTCTCTGAATTTTGATTCTAATGTATAAAGATAAATCTCCTTTGGTTGGCCATGGAAAATATAGCCATTCCCTTTTTTACCGCTGCCGTGGGTCCGGCCAACAAACGTCCAGTTAGCCGCTTTGTAAATCGTTCCTCGAAATTTTTCTGGATCAACAAAAGTCTCCAATAGCAATAGTCGCTTGCCAAAGTTTTTTTCCCAGTCCCTTTTTAAACTGCGAATACAACGGGAAAGTACGTAAGAGGCTAGGTTCTTGATTTCGACCCATGGCACGATTAGAAATCGGCTGTTACACGCCAACTGATTTAAAAAAACTTTGCGCTGAGAATCAGACCATCCGATATAATCGTCCCGTGATTTCAATTTCAATGCAGGGGCACTGAACGACAGCGCTGCTACTGGCTGATTTTCTATAAAAGCCATATATTTCAAGCGGTGTCCCAAAAGCTTTTTGAAGCCAAGATAGTGGTGTGTTCGAACAAGCTTATCCCAGATAGGCTCAAGCGACGAATGGCTTACCATTTTGATATCAATTGTGAAGGTATCGATAGCGCCTCTTACAGGCGTTGTATTCACATCATATTTTTGTCTGATATTCAGCATACATTGAGCTCTCCAGAATACAGAGATCTTTGAGACTATTGTTTGAAGGACGCACTTGGCCTTTTCTGCTTTTGATAGCAGATTACAGAAGGCAGAGACAAAAAAGGCTGAAATTCTTCCATACGCCCATTATCCCTTTGTAGCTTACTTCTCAGCAGAAGTCTATTAAAAAAAATGCCGCTGTAGTATTAAAAAGGAGTCGATTAATATCTTTAATTCATCAACATTCTCAATGTCTATGTCAGCCTCGAAAACCATAGCACAACATAGCATAAAATGCTGATTTTTTAAATGTTTTTTTCAGTAGATGGTCGAATAATTTAAGGTTTTATGGGCATCGTTTTGATGAATATTCAGACCGTCCATCAACCAGGTGAGTTCCCGTTTTTCAATGGTTATGGTTTCCTCTTTTGAGGCTGGCCATTTGAAATAATGTTTCTCCAGTCTTTTATGCCAGAGACAGAATCCGTTTCTGTCCCAGTAGAGAATTTTAAGCATATTTCGTTTTCGGTTACAGAAAACAAACAGGTGCCCGGAAAAAGGATTGAGCTCCAAGTGTTCACTGACCAGGATCGATAGTCCGTTGATGGATTTACGCATGTCGGTAATCCCCAAAGCCAGGTAAACTTTGATATTGGATGATGGCAGAAACATCAGACTCGCTCCAAAATCAACAGGACCTGCTCCAAGGTGGCAGTAGAAAAACCATCAGGTATTTCAACGGAAAATTTGGTGCCCACTTTGAGACGCAGTGAAGGAGAACTTTTTCCCTTGAGAAAAAGAGTTGGTTCGACTGGGGCAGTGGGAACTTGGACAAATTTTATAGGTAATTTTTCTGTATTAAATTTGAGCTTCCAGTATGTGAATTGAGTCGCTTTTAGATTGTTCCGCCTGCAATATTCTGCCTGACTCAGGCCAGATGTCGCCCATAACTCCAGATGATCTCTCCAGAATTGCCGGCGTTCATCGCCGGGATTCTGTTCAGATAAAAGGTTTTGCTCCCGCATTTGACCTGCCATGATTCAATAAGCCTCCTTGAATGTCAACGTTGGCTTACTATGTCACGGCCTGGCTGGTCTGAGAAGATGGGGTTTGTTTGACGCTTACATTTCTTCTGCAATATTCTGCCTGGTTTAATCCTGATGGGGACCAGGACTCAATATGGGACTTCCAAAACTGTTCACGTTCATCATCAGAAATCGATTGATCTACCGAATCCTGCACCTGTAAAGTTTCCGTCATAATTGAATAACACCGATTTTCGCACCGCTTTATTCGTCATTTAGATATAACAGAATATGTGGCTATTTAAAACGTAAATTTAAGCTTGTGTCATATAGCCAGGGAATCTTTTTGGGAAGACGATCCCAGACAACAGAACGTAAAATAGGATTATGAGCCCGTTTTGGAAATGTCACGGTTATTACGCCTTCTTTATGTTTGATTTGCCCACTCCCTTTGATGAAATGACGGTTTATTTTCGGAGCGTCACAAGACTCAAAACCTCTTAATTTCTGTGCCAACATTGTATATAATGTATCTGCCACCATTGTCATGATTACATCGAATTGCACCTTGATAAGAATCGGTGATGAAAGAGAGTTCAGGTTAAAAAACTTCACAGCCTCTGCAATGCCACTTTCAACACGCCATCTACGCGCATAATCACTTACAAGGGATTGAACAGGGCTATCGAAATCATTGGTTATCAGGAAGGTAGGCTTTTTATGGCCATTGCTTTTCATGATTAATTGGCGCATTTTCCCCTCATAACCTCTCAAGGTAGTCGTAGAATCGCATACCATTGGGTTCGGAAATTTACGCTTAGCATGGGGCACATTAATTTTTTTCCATGTGGTTAACTTCTCTGCTTGCTCAATGAGTCTTGTACCTCTACGCCTTAGAGTGATAAATTTGATATTTTGATCATTAAGGATTGATAGATTGGCATATGAAGTAAATTTGGAATCGAAAATCAACCTTGGCAGGGTACCCCTTTGGATCCCTTTCCAGAATGATAAAAACTCAAGAACTTGGTCATCGGATTCGGCTTTTTGAATATCTGCTCCGGTATAGAGAATGAGTTTGGAATCTGCATTTTGAGCGAATAGGGTCAGGGCACCTTTCATCCTTTTATTCCTGGCCCCAGCCCAATGCTTTTCCAATACTGATTCATCTCCAAAATGGGGTGTCGTGTGGAAATCAAGATTGACTGTGTTACCTTTATAAAGCCCCATTTTTTGAGCTTGTTTGACAAAGGCTTTTTGTAAATTTGTCAGATGGATTTCGTCCAGGGAATATGCGTAGGTTGAAAGCGCTGTGCATTTTGGGATGGCATTAAGGCCAGCAAAAAGTTCAATCCCTGGATCAAATGCACGATCACCCACATGGGCATAACGTTCATTGCCCAACAATTTTAAGGCCAGAAAGGACATAAAATAGTTTATTGCCGGGATAACCTTTGATCCTGGGAGCTTGGCCGATTTAATTATTTGTTGGAAGTTTAGCTTGGCGATGAAAGGGGCAAAAATGAAAATTCCGGCACTGGCAGAATTATAAGAGACTCCATCCAAAGCCTCTTTGCTTACAATCTGAGACTTTTCAGGGATTACAGCCTTTTTGACAGTAAGTCCAAGCTGAATGCGTGTTCTACGGGGAAGCTTAGGGAAGCCTTCTTCCGCCAGGACTCTTTCAACTGTTCGAATCGATATTTCAACACCATCTTCGCTGAGAAGTTCTGTAATGTCTCCTGCAGAGAGTTGACTGTTTCTCCATTCGATAATTTTTTGGCGGATTTCTGCCGTGATTTTGTGGCGTCTGGACTTCCCCTCAGGAACTGGTTCTGAAAAATCAATCTTACCGGTACGGAACTGATGACACAGCAAACGGATATATCCTTGTGTATACCCATATTTGTCGGCCACAATTTTATTTGGCAATCGATCCACTAAAATAGCACGCAAGGCTTCATATCGCCTTTGCCAATCATGGATTGGGTTTATAAAAAAAGAAGCATCTTTCATAATGTTTCTTATAATCATATGGCGTTTAAAAAATCAAGAAATAAAACATAAAACACAGTACAATGAAGATATTAACTTCTGGAATGCTATAAGGTATTTGCTCTAACCATCTCTAAAAAAGCAGTTATAAACGATTTTACAGAAACATAAGGACTATGTTTTCCATAAAATAACTTTTTGTTTTAACTTTTTTTAATGCTGATTATATACGACAATCAATATAATAATTTTCGAAGCTTTGGGAAGGCAATTGTTGACATAACTTGCTGAATTTATGTATCTTTTTGGCGTAACTTGATCGATGAGATTAACGAAGTTTTTAGGGGGTAAGGCTTCTGCGAAAATCGGTGATAAGCCTCCTTTAGTGTGAAAGTTGGCTTAATATGCCACGGGCGGGCAGGCTTTAAAAGATGGGGTTTATAGAGCGCTTACGGTTCTTTTGCCATCATCCATTACTCCTGTTGCAATAAGGACCGCACAGGATCTAACGACTCCATCTTGCCGGACCTTTTCATACCTGGCATTCAATTGGAGAAACGGAATGCTGCAAACGGCCGAGCCCTCCCTTTTTCCAACTCTTCATCCAATTGCTTTGCGGAATTGCTGACCTGGGTGCTGCTTACTTTGAAGGCGCACATCTTTTCTAAGATTGCAGATACCTTACGTGTGGATACCCTTGAACATACATTTCTGCCAGTGACACTGTCAGTGCCCTTTCTCCAGAGCGGAAGGCTAAAAATTTACGTCCCCTCTCACCTGAGAAACTTTCAGGTTCAACCTCCCAAGGCGAGTGGCGACACTTTTATCTTTAAATCCGTTGGCATAGCCAGTACGGGACTCTGTCCTTTCCCAGGGCCGGGCTTTGAGTGCATGGGATCTCTCTGCCTTCATGGCCTCATTTATAAGGATAGATATGGCGTTTTCCAATCCAGCCATGCCAGATTCATTAATAATTTCCAAAATCGATTCAATTCCTGTATTCTGCTTCTGCTGGGTCATGCTTATCCTTTCTGTTTGATTTGGTTGTTGAACAAAAAAGGAACATTAAGTTTTGACCCAGCATTTTCAACCCAAGGATTTTAAAATCCTTGCCCCAGGCTGAATTGCGAATTTACAGAAAAGATTTTACACTAACTTAACATCTGACTTATTTCGGGCTTTCTCCTGTTCAGCATCATGAAATTTGGACAACTACCTGAAAACAGCTGACGGGGATGGCACAGAACGTTTTTTCCTTTCCGCCACCTACTCTCTAAAGTTCGGCGAACCTTACGACTCAAACCATGCATTTCTGATTTCCGCAATATTTGGCAGAACCCTTCATCCCCCTCCAGGATCTTTAAATCATCAACACAGTCTCCTCCGGCGAGATTGATCAGCACCAAAGATAAAACCATCTGGGAATCAGTCCAGCCTTGTGAGTTCTCTCTTACCTTCAGATGTTTTTGGATGGATTTGGACAACCCGATTACTTTTGCCAAGTCGAGATAGACGGGCAGGCCAGCCAATGCGGTCATGCCGGTCTGAGTTTTTTCTTCTTCATACTTGAATGGAAGCAAGCCTTGTGTCACAATTTGTTTCACCCCGTTGATGATAGTTTTTTGTTCGCACAAGGATTTATCAGCTTGAGCTATCAAGCGCAACGGGGTTTTTCTTTTTTTAGGTTGTGGATTTGGGGAGGCAGATCTGTTTTGTCGTTGATAGGGAAAACGTCTGCATATCACAATAGGGGGCATATGGCCGGTCTGACCAAACTTAGCAATGGTAAACGTTTAGTTTTGATGCCGTTTTTACTCATGGTTTTGATATTTATAGAATCCTCCATACCCATGGATGGAGGACCCCATGATATCAAGTTTCTGACGGATTTAAATCCAGACCTTCAGAATCTGCTCCACATCCCGCTGTATGCCTGCTTGTCTTTTTTGTGGCTAAGAGCATTTTTACGATTAAGGGTCAATACTGCCAAAGGGGTGGTGTTGGCCCTTTTTATTACCATCTTGTATGGATGCCTTGATGAAGTTCACCAGACCTTTGTGCCGGGCAGGTATGGGGGGCTTATGGATATTTACTTGGATATAACAGGAGCAATTCTGGGCGTCTTGATTCTGGGTGTTTTTAAAGGCTCATTTATAAAAACATGACTTCAATTTTATAACGGTTTTACCCCGGAGGCAGACCAATGCAGATAACCCATCTTGGGGGCGCTGATTGCGTCACAGGTTCCTGTCACCTTCTCCAGGCAAACTGCCTGAACATCATGGTAGACTGCGGCGCTGTCCAGGGCAATGACCGTGCAGTTCCCATGGAGCGCTGGCCTGTACGCCCCAGTGACATAGATTACCTGTTTCTTACCCATGCCCATGTGGACCATATTGGCCGAGTGCCGGATCTCATCGATCTGGGGTTTAGGGGCGAAATCATCTGCACCCATCCCACCCTTGAGATCCTCTTTCCCATGCTCGATGCCATGGGCTTTTCCGACAGAAGTCCCAGCCAGATTGAAAGAATAAAAGTCAGCCTTGAAGAGCTTGCCTGGGGGTTTGAATATGGCAGGAATTTTGACCTCAAGGCCGGTATCCGGTTTAAGCTGGGCAATGCCGGTCATATACTGGGATCCTGCTTCATTCGGTTTGAATCCCACAGCCCGCCCTGGTCGGTTGTGTTCTCCGGCGATCTGGGCCCGCCTGACACCCCGATTCTTGCGGACCCTGATGTACCGGACCCCTGTGACCTGCTGATTCTGGAGTCAACCTATGGCGATCGCCTCCACCAAGGCAGAAAGGAGAGGGCGGGGCAGCTTGGTCGAATCCTTTCAAAGGCCATATCTGACAAGGGCAAGGTGTTTGTTCCGGTGTTTGCCCTGGGCCGGTGCCAGGAGTTGATATATGAGATGGACCGGATCTTTGGTGAATGGGGACAAACTGAAAAAATTCCAGTGTTTGTGGATTCGCCCCTTGGCTTGGAAATTACGAAAATATATTCCAGGCTTTCTGAATTTTGGGACACGGAGGCTAAGGCATTACTTGATGCCGGAGATCATCCCATTGATTTTAAAAATCTTTATGCCGTGGAAAATCATACGAGCCATGTCCGGTTGACAGATATTCAGGGGCCGGCCGTAATTCTGGCCGGAAGCGGCATGTGTACGGGCGGCAGGATTGTCGACCACCTGGTAAAGGGGCTTGAAGACAGGCGAAATGACGTCCTTTTTGTGGGCTACCAGGCGCATGGCACGCCGGGCAGGAACATAATCCGGTTTTCGAAAACCCGGGGGGGATATGTTCTGCTCGATGGCGAAAGGGTAGATATCAACGCCCGGGTGCACCAGTTGACCGGTTATTCAGCCCATGCCGATCAAAAGGATCTGATTAACTGGGTCAATGCCATGGTAACAGGGCCCGGAAAAATAAGGCTAGTCCATGGTGATGCCAGGGCAAAAAAGGCTCTGGGCAACACGCTTTTTTTAAACCTGGGTTGCAAAACCGGCTAGCTGATCAGGAATAATTTTTTTGGGGAAAATCTGTTCGTGTAAAAAATGGGGACAGCAGGCACCCACATGGCGGCGTCCCCCGGCTTTTATCAAGTATTTGAAAAAAGCCGGGGATAAATGGCTGATGGGATCCGCAACGCCACGGATTTTTCCGTGGTTCCCAGGTCCTAATCTATAACTGTTATTGACCTGGTTGTTACCACGCCGTTTGGTGTTGTGACGGTTACTGTGAGGGAACCGGTGCCAGTCTCAACATCACTTTGTTCAATTTGAATGGTGAATCTCATATTGTTATCAGGGTTGGCAGAAGTGTGGTTTGTAGAACCCACTGTAAACGAGGACGGCCCCGAAATCTCGCCGTTTGTCGTTGTAACAGTCACAGAAGTATCTTTGGGCATGGGGTTCCCATTAACATCGTAAACTGTGATTACCACGTCCTGAACCGCTGTTTCTGTCAGGTCTACCCGGGTAGATGAAGTATTTATTATGGCAGTGCTGCCGGACATGGTTATAACGGTACTTGTACGCACATTTACCTGATCAACTGTGCAACCGGGTGTGCCTGAACATAGATAGCCGTTGAAGATCGCATTGCCAGCATCAAATATTTCGTTACCATTAAAATCGGAAATTTCCTCAGAACCTATATCACAAAAGTTGTCTTCATCATCATCACGAAAGGCTTCGGAAAGATCGGTAAATTTTTCTCCTGTATCATAAACACCATTGCCATTGGCATCAATAAAACTTTCGCTTCCGATGGCCGTAACTAGAACGGTGGACCTTCCATCTGAAGGTCTGGGATCCTGGCTTGTCCATATTACAGAGCAGGTTCCGTCTATCGTTGTACAGGAGGGCGCAATGGCGCCTCCTTCGGTGGTGAAATAGACGGCAGTACCATCGGGCACGGGGTTGTTAAAATGATCTGCGGCTCTGATGGTCAATGTCACGGTCTCACCATCATATTCCAGGCCTTCTGGATTGAATGTATCAACGCTCAGTGAAAAGCTGTCCTGGTCAGGAAATCCTGTGTTTACGGATAACAGGGAGGACTGGGCCGAAGCGGATAAATCCGACAGCGTTGCAATGACGGCAACGGATGTGGAGACCGTGCCTGACAGAACATTGACCCTAACGATTCCATCTGCATCGGAGGTGTCGCTCAAGGTTGACAGGGTAAGGCCCCCGACTTCTGTGGTAAGTTCAAAATTGACGGTTTCGCCTGATACAGGGTCACCACTTTTGTCTTTTACCATGAACGAGACAAAAGAATTATCCGACTGCCCAGCGCCACCCATTCCTGAAAGGGACATGATCAAAGGATCTGCCGTTTCAAATTGAATGCTGTAGGCACTGGTGTCTGCAAGGGTTACATCGCTGGACTGGGTTGAAGCGGATAGATCTGCCAGTGTGGCAATGACTGCTACGGACGTTGGCACATTGCCACTCAAAACTTCGGCACTCACCATACCCTCATAGTCTGAAATATCGCTTGTGTGGGCAAGGGCTAATCCGCCAACACTTGTGGTAAGGCTGAATTGAACAGTCTCTCCTGCCATGGGATTGCCATTTTCGTCCTTGACCATAAAAGAAACAAGGGCGTTTTCAGGCCGATCTATCCCCCCCATGCCGGATAGCGTAATCACCGACGGATTGGCCGACACAAACTGAATGCTGTCTGCCTTGCCCTGCCCGAGATTAACCGGAATGCTGAACCCAAGCGCTATGGTTGAACTTTCCGGACTGAGGGTTACACCGGATTGGACGGTACTGATTACCCGTGTGGCATTGATGGTCAAGGTGTCGGCATAGCACGGTGAGGAAGTTTCCAGCACAACGGTCAGGGCCTGGGGCGTTTCTTCGGTAAATGTCAAGGTGTCAGGAGTGATGGTATATGAACCTGGCTCAATCGGACAGTCTCCAAGGACAGGGGTAAAATCCTTTAATAAAATGGTTTCCTGAACATGGGAATTGTTGACCATATCCGTCATTTTGATTTTTACCTCACCAGAGAGAGATGTGTAGCTGGAATCATAGGCAAGGGAATGTGTGTCTTCAGGTTCTGGCTTTGACGAACCGCCTCCGCAGCCCATTAGCAAAAGCGCTGAAATAATGGCGCTGAATTTGAAAATATCATGGAAACTCTTTACCAAGCTTTTGTTCGTCATGGGAAAATCTTCTCCTTAACATTTGTAAATGAAATTAAATCTTTCTGGGATTTAAACAAAAAAGGACTATCCCTGTCGTCTGTTATCGCTGATGATGACATCTTTAAATTCACATTTTATGGTTGATAAGCAAAGGATTGTCAATCAAAAAAAGTTGTATCAGCAGATTCTCAATCTGGACGTCAGAGTGGAATACTGGTTATCGTCCATAAAGTAACGTCAACGTGAAAGTCGCTTTGCATTGCACAGGGGTTTATCTTTCAACCATGCCAAGCTCCTTGATGTAACCAACCGCTTTCTTTATTTCCTCGGGCCGGGTTTCTGATTGGAGGTATCCCTTCCAGGTATCAATGGCCTGGTTCAGCAGTCCCTTTTGCTCATAAATGATGGCAAGGTTGTAGTGGGCCTCCTTGAAAAAAGGATTCGCGTCCAGGGTCCGCAGGTACAGAGAAACTGCCCTGTTCGGGTCTCCCATACGCTCAAATATCAGGCCAAGGTTATAGTTCGCCTCCGGGGAATCGGGGAACCGGGTGACGACCTTTCTGAAATTCGTTTTTGCGAGCAGGAAGTCTCCTTTGTCCATGGCCTGGATTCCCTGTTCAAAAAGTTTTGAGGCATTGGGAAGCATCAAAAGCGATTTTTTTTTCTCATAATAACCGCTATACCAGATCACCTTTTTTATGTAGTGGCGTGTTTCTTTAAAGGGGGGGACTCCATTGTATTCAACTATGCGGCCGGGTCCTGCGTTATAGGCGGCCATGGCAAGGGTTATATCCTTGAATCGGTCAAAAAGCCATCTGAAATAGCCGGCTCCAGCCCGGATATTCTCCCTGATATCAAATGGGTCGATCACATTAAAATCTTTGCAAACACCCGGCATGAGCTGCATTAATCCCTTGGCTCCACTGGGGGAGACAGCCTTGGGGTCAAAGTTTGATTCTGTCTTGATGATTGCCATGAGCAGATTCCATGGCAGCCCTTTTTCCTGGGAAGTTCTGTGGATCAGATCAAGGTAGGTATTGCCGGTTCCAACAGGCTTTATAAAGCCTTTTGGCCGTTTAAAAGTCGTCAAAATCAGGCTGTAGGTTTCATCGGGGGGCGAGTCTGAGATGTGAACGTTACCAAATTTGTCCGTAGCGCTGTATATGGCAGCCCCGGCAGTAAAGCCTGAGAATAGAAAAAACAGAATTCCTGTTCGTATGAGCAAAAAGGTCAGGATTAAGAGCTCCCTTTGTAAATGCATGGTTGCGTTGTTAATCGGGTCGTTTGTGCGTTTGTCGCTTAAACCTTTATTTCATAATTCACAGGATATCCTGGATTCGAATATTTTAAAATGAAAAGTTAACGGTCCTCAAATTTTTCTGTTTTAAACCCGTCTTCAATGTTATACTCGTGGCAAAATCTTGGTCGTTTTACCCCTGTTTGCCCCTTGTTCTTCCCCGGTTCTGCCTTTTCCCGTTTCGGGCATAATTGGGGGCCCTGTTTGTCCAGATTCACACGGCAAAACAGACGATGATTTTTTTTAAAAAAAGCCTTGACAATTTTAAGGTTAAGTCAAAACGCAGATTTTACTTGACATCGGTGTTGAAAAACTGATTTTGTTTCTTCACTAAAAAAATATGGCATAACTGTGATCCATGTGGTTCTCAACCATCTAATATGAGTAAATTATGGCTCAAAAATTATTATCTGTAAGCAGGCAGAAGGATCGCACCAGGGGGATTTTAATTGATAAAAAGGGAGGAGGGTATTTCGCAGGAGATCCCATGGATCTCTCTTCCAAAGAGGCGCTCCTTTCAGCATGCAGAAAAGCAGACGAAATCTATATTAACGACTCCTTTCTCTCTGCCGTCTATGTGTGGAACAAGTTTCCCCGGGTCGCACCCAAACATATTTCAGGTCTTCTTTATCAGGACGCCCTGGATAAATTTCAATCAAGCGGAAATCCCAATCTTGGCTTTCAAATTCTTGCAGAGTTGCAGACAGACGGGGTTCGCCAGAGAGAAATTGCCTATGTGGCTGTTGAAGAAGATGAAATTTCAGAAATCTGGGAATTGTTCAACTCGTTTGCAAAAAAAATCAAAGGGATCACCACTTTGCCCGCCGCCCTTGTCGCCACCGTGGCAAGATATGAATCCCTGGAGTCCAACTTTGGCGTAGCCTGGATCGGTGACACAGAATCCACTATTACCCTTGCCTCAAAGGACGGGATCGTCAAGGTGGCAAGAAGCCTACCCTTTGGAACAAGGGGGGTGGACTTCACAGATCAGGATAGCATGAATGCCTTTTCCCACCGGGTTGACAGGGAACTGAACCGGACCATCAATTTCTTTAAACAGGGATTTCGGGAATCAGTGCCTGATAAAATCTATATCTTTGGGAACCGTAATCTTCAGAATACGTTTGAAACCGCTCCCCTGTCTGTTCTGGGCGCCGAAGCTTTTTTTCAATTTCAAGCTCCGGTGATAAGAAATTATACCCCGGAAAACGAGTCTGAAAATTTTCACATTTTTTCAAGTCTTTTTTTGAATCAAAACTTTAGCTTTCTGCCTCGCAGTGTGGTGGCGGAAAGAAAGAGCAAAAGGATTGTCTATCCCCTGACCGCAGCCCTTATCCTTGTCCTCCTGAGCCTGTTTGTATGGAGTGTCCGGCTGAAGGGTCAGATTGACAGGGAAAACAACACCCTTAACCAGAGATACAGAACGGCAAGGGTACTCAAGGGCGAAGTCGAAGTTCTTGAAAAAAAAATCAACAAGCTAGAACCCTTTCAGGCGTGGAAAAATTTCTATGACGAAACGTTCAATGGCCGCCTTGCCTGGGATAGAATTTTTTCCGAATTTGGTCGACAGATCCCTCCGAATATTGTACTGGAATCCCTTATCGTCAATCCCGGAGAAAAGGGCAATTGGCTTGCCAAGGTCTCTGGGAAAATCCGGGCGTCGGACTGGGAAACAGGCCTTGACCAGATACGCCAGTATGGGTCCAAGATCGCCGCTTCGCCATTCTTCGTTGTACGGACAGTTAGTTATGCCCCCCAGAACCTTGAAGAAGCGGCCAAGTTTTTTAATTTTGATATGTTGCTAGAACTCAATAGAAGGGAGCAGTGATGCAGATAAGATACATCATCTTATTTTTGGGAATATTGATCGTTACCCATTTCCTCTTTTTTTGCCTGAACGAGCAAAAGGCTGTCAAAGCCTTACAGGAAAGGGTTCTGGCCTTTGACTCTGAAATCCATAAACTCACCTTTCGCAAGGTCCAGGCAGATAGAGATTTAAAACGTCTTGTCGCCGTAGCCCAGAGCATCAAACCCTGGCTAAACACTGGTTTTAAAGACCCGGAGCAGGGATTTGTAAAATTCCTCGATTTTCTTAACCCCGAGCTTTTAAAAGGGGTTAACTCAACGGTTAGCCTGATGGCGACCCCGGTGTTCCAAAAATCCCCAATACCCCTTCAAAAAACAAGTTTTCAGATTCTATTTGATTTCAGATATCCCAATGAAGTCGAAAGCTTTTTAAGGGATCTTCTGCTCCAGAACGATTATCCCCTAAAGGTTAATTCGGCCGAAATCCTAAGGAACGAGGGCAAACGTACAAAGGGTAAGATCAATTTGGACCTGCTCCTACCGGCAAGTCTCTTGAATCTCAATCCGGATGATTTTAAAAAGATGGGGGTGTGATGGACCGGCAACGGCTTATCGTTTTAATTGTTTCTCTAGTTGTTTTGATCGGAGTGATTGCGGGTGTCAACTATCGCTATCTCCAGCCAAAGGTGCTTTCAACCATGCCCAAAGTGGAAAAGGTAAAAGTGCCGGAAAAAATTCAATCCCCTTTTAAATCAGACCCGTATGCCGGAACCATGGAGCAGATTCTTGCCGACAAAGAGGAACAGGGGCTTGTCTCGGCTGCAATGGAAATCATCAAACGCAATCCTTTTTCCTGGCCCGGAGAATTTGTAGCCGCGACATTAACGCCGGAAGACCCCCAACAAACAATTCCAGGCCATGCAGCTGTAAACAGTGGCCCGAAGATGACATCTTCGGGTGACCTAAAAAAAACTCCCCCCGTTATTCCACCGGTGTTTAACCTTTCCATGGTTATTGTGGGAGAAAAAAGCAACCTGGCCCTTGTCAATAATATTTTTGTTACAGTGGGAAGTTCAATTTCGGGCTATGATGTGGTTAAAATTGAACCCAGGACCGTTTTTCTGGCCAGTAAAGATGATCAAAAAAGATTGACCCTTGAGCCGGGAGTGCCCCTTCAGAAAATCGGGGATTTAAAGCAGAAAAACAATCCGCAACAAAAGGTTCCCCCGGCCGAACAAAGCGAGTTCCTTGATTTTAAAACCCAGCTGAAACAGGTGATTGATTTTTCATTAAATCCGAATATACACTTAAAATGATAAAAAATAATATAATGAGGTGGTATAGACGATGCTGAAAACCGTTGAAAACAGATTGCAGTTATGGTCATGGCGGAAAAAGAAAGGCTCGTTTTTTTCCAGGTGGGCTCTATTCTTGGTATTCCCCGCTCTCTTTTTAAACGCCTGTGCCGTTATTCCCGATCCGGAGCTGCCAGATCGAACCCTTGACATCCGGGAGTCGGAAATTCGAAAAGAGATGGCCGACATACCGCCTTTGTCGATTAAAGCCGAAGACTTGCCACCCCTTGCCGACCTTGTTCCCCTGCCGGCCATGGATGAAACCCTGCCCTTTGACGACAAGCTCTTTTCCTTTTCAGCCAGAAGTGCTCCCCTGCGGGATGTACTCCTGGGGCTTGCCAAACAGGCGGAGCTGAACCTTATTTTGAGCAGAGAGGTTGACGGACTGGAACCTGTTTCCGTTGAGTTCAGAAATCTGCCCCTGCGCCAGGCCATGGAAGAAATTCTTCAAACCTTTGAATACGCCTATGAGATTTCTGGGAATATACTCAGGATCAAGGCCGTTGATACACGTATGTTTTCATTTGATTATCCCCTGATGTCTTCCAAGGCCACATCGGATGTGGGGGGGGATATGCTTGGTTCTTCAGGTGGCACTTCTAGCGGTGAAAGCAGTGACATGAGCGCAGAATTTACTGTGGAAACCGAGGTGGACGACGATGACACTCTGAACGTGTGGAAAGAGATCAAGGATATTCTTAAGCCCCGAAAGGACGATGCCGAGGCCCAGTCCCAGTCAGACGACGAAACATCAGGATTGCTGTCACTCATTGGCAGGGCCACGGTCAATGCTGTCTCAGGCACCATCGTGGTTACCGACAGGCCCGATGTCCTAGACAGGGTTGAAGAAGTTTTGACCCAGATGCAGAATTCCCTGAAACGCCAGGTGATCATCGAGGCAAAGATCATGGAAGTTATTTTGAACCACTCCCACCAGTATGGCGTGGACTGGTCAGTCATCAGAAAGGGAACCACGCTTCCCTTTGATGTTACCTCCAACCTGAGCACGGGCACGGGTACCTTTGAGTTTAATATCTCAAAGATAACAGGTGAGTACAACCTTAACGCCATGGTGGATGCCATTAAAACACAGGGGGATGTGAACACCATTTCTTCACCCAGAATCAACGTGATCAACAATCAGTCTGCCACCATCTCCATTGGCAGAACCATTCCCTACCTTGATTTTGATATTGAAAATGTAACTGCCGGGGATACGGTTTCTTATCAGGCAGTCCCCACCGTGAAAAGAGCCCAGGCCGGGGTGACCCTTGGTATCACGCCCCAGATCAGCGGGGATGGAATGATTACCCTCCACGTTGTTCCTGTGATCACGGACCAGGCCGGATCAGAGACTTTCACCTATAATGGGACCACCTGGACAGTGCCGATCCTGGATACCCGAACGGCGGGCACCATCATCAATGCCATGGACAACGAGACCATTGTGCTTGGAGGGCTTATCCAGGACACCTCATCGGACAATCGGACAAGCGTTCCGATCTTGAGTAGTATTCCAGTGGTGGGAAAATTTTTGTTTGGCAACCAGGCCAGAGAATCAACAAAGACAGAACTTGTGATTTTACTGACACCCAGAATTGTTAAGAGATAAACATGAGCCTTCTTCGGGACTATCTTGGAAAAACAACCCCCCAGGCAAGGCCGGGCCAGGACGCCCAGGTTCCGCCCATGCTTCGCCAGAACAACCCAAGAGGCAAGGCTAAATCTGAGCGACGTGTGCAGATTGTGGTCGTGGGGCTTGTGCTTCTTTTTTTAACAGGTTATATTTTAAAGACATCCTTTTATGGGTCAAGTGACGCGTCGAGGCTTCAACCCCCGGCATTGTCCTCAATTGCAGGTGCGGCCCCTGGGGTAAAGCCAGCTGCTCTTCCAGTTGAGGCGGCGCTTCATATGGATTCTGATAAACCGTTTGTTGTTCCCAAAGCCCAACCATTGCCCCTGATTCTTGAAACGACTGTTACAGAAGAATCCGTTGAACAGACTGGACAGACTGTAAAAATCAACCGGGCCGGGCAGACAGGTCAGGCAGATGCGATCCCCCAGGCCAAAGCAACCGAGACTTTGCAGATGAAGGAAAAATTGCAAGCTGCAATGGAGGCGAACAAACAGATAGAGGCAGCTTCTGAAATGTTGGAGACCCAAAACCATGAAGCGACCGAACAATATTCAACACCGTCGACGGCAGGAGCAGACGATTTTTTCAACCTGGGACTTGCAGCCCAGAAGAGGGGAGCGCTTAACCAGGCCCTTGGTTATTATCGAAGGGTGCTGATCCTGGAACCGGATCATTCCAAAGCGCTGTTGAACCTTTCCGCCATGCACATCAACACCGGCAACTTTGCAAGGGCCATGCCCATTTTGAAAAAGCTCCGTGCCAGGGAACCGGAAAATGTCGACGCCATGGTAAACTTTGGAATTTTATTGTTAAAGGAAAACAACTATGACGGAGCCGAGTTCCTTTTTGAAAAGGCCCTGGATCTTCAGGGCCACAACACAACGGTACTTTTCAACCTTGCCTATTTAAATCAGGTCCAGAACCGCCTTGATCGAGCAGCACAGCTGTATACCCGATTGTTCTCCATTGACAGGGACAACACCGGAGCGCTTCTTGCGATGGGTTCCATCATGGAAAAACAGAACAACCTGTCCCGGGCCATGGTTTGTTATGTTCAGGCCCTTGACACCACAGCGGTTGAAAATTCGAAATCCTTGAGATTAAAAATCGAAAACAGAGTTAGAGTACTTCAGCAGATTAAAGCCGATGCCGATCCAAAGACTACCCATTTGGAGGGAACCCATGATTAGCAAGAAAATCCTTTTTTATTGTTTGTTCATACCCGTGGTGGTAACGGGCCTTTACGGCTGTTTTACCAACCCCAATACCAACGCTATTATCTCGTCGGACAATCATTTCATGTCACTGGTAAGTACGGTTCACCTTAAACCCTATTCGGTCACAGGGCAGGTCCTTAATCAGCAGGGCGTGCCTGTAACCGACTGTGAGGTCTATCTGGTGAAAAGAACCCTTAACTCCGCAAGCCATCGCGCCGGCAATATCAATGCTCCTGCCCAGAAGCATGTTGTTACAACGGACAGTGAGGGGCAGTATTATTTGACCTTTGAGCCTGGAAAGAGCAGCGACTTCTGGCTTACCTTTGTGGATAAAAAGGGCCTCTATGACCCTATATCTGTACGGCTGAATGAAAAGATGGGTGATTCCCTGTTGGAATACCCTGGTACCAACCCCCTTTACATTAATGTCGTGCTGGAACAATAGATAAAAGGAATTTGATTTTATGGCCCTCATCGGGGAATTATTGCTCAAAGAAGGTATGGTCACCCTGCAGCAGCTGGCCTTTGCCCTTAGAGAACAGAAACGGACCAAAGAACTGCTGGGAAATGTGTTGGTTCGCCATGGCATTGTCAATGAAAAAAAACTTTCACGGGTTATTGCATCGAGTTCAGATATTGCCTATGTGGATTTAAATCAGACCCAGATTGATCCTTCCGCAGTTCAAATTGTAGATGGCGCTTTGGCCCGGCGATTTAACCTGATGCCCATCTCCCTTGTTGACGACACCCTTCACATAGCCATTGACAATCCCAATGACGTCGTGGCCATTGATACCCTGAGCCTTGCAACCGGGTTTGCCGTGGAAAGCTATGCCTCGGACCGCACGGATATCCTTGAAGCCATAGATCTTTACTACGACAGTGGGGTGTCCCTGGATGAAAAGATAGACAGGCTGGTTGCGGCTGCCTTGGGGGGCGCAGGAATGGGTGATGAGGGGATGGACACACCCATTGCAAAGCTTATTGATCTGTTTATAGCCAAGGGGCTTCGCAAATCCGCCTCGGATATTCATTTTTCTTCGGAACAAAAATCCATACGTGTCAGCTACCGGGTGGACGGTATTCTTCAAAGCGACAGTATTCTGCCCATGGAGCTCCTGTCTTCGGTTGTCACCCGTATCAAAATCCTTTCAGGAATGAATATTGCTGAGCAACGTCTGCCCCAGGAGGGTGGCATGGATTTTAATTTTTTGGGAAGAACCGTTGATATAAGAACCGCAACCTCGCCGTCCATCAAAGGTGAAAACATAGTATTGCGGCTTCTGGACAAGGGCAACGTGGCCCTGGACCTTAGCAAGATCGGTCTGACTTCCAAAGAACAGACCCAGATAAAAAGAATTTCTGAGATTCCCCATGGTCTGGTTCTGGTGTCAGGACCCACAGGGTCCGGTAAAACAACCACCCTTTATTCCATTTTAAAGGAAATCAATTCCTTTGAAAAAAACGTTGTGACCATTGAGGACCCCGTGGAATATGAATTGCCCATGATCAAACAGACCCAGCTCAATGTTCAGGCTGGCCTTACCTTTGAAAAGGCCATCCGCCATTTCCTTCGCCAGGATCCGGATATTATTCTTGTGGGCGAAATCAGGGATTTGGAAACGGCTAAAACCACTTTTCAGGCAGCCATGACGGGACATCTGGTTTTTTCTACCATCCACACCAACAACTCTTCGGCCACAGTGGCCAGACTCAGGGATCTGGGCATCGACCTTTACTATATACCCACCACGGTCAGGGCCGTGATTGCCCAGCGTTTAATACGCAGGCTGTGCAAGGCGTGTAAAGAGGCCTATGTTCCGGATCAGTCCGAACTTCAGCGCTATGGACTCATTGATTGGGAAGGGGCTGGAAAAGATATTTTCCGGGCCAGGGGGTGCGATAAATGTAATCATACGGGATATCTTGGCCGGAGCGGTATCTTTGAAATTTTTGAAATTACACCTGAAATCAGCAGGGCAATTTCAGACAATGCCTCTTCAATCATGCTCGAAGAGATTGCCCGGGCTGGCAGTATGTCTACCCTCAGGGAATCGGGCCTTGACAAGGTCCTTAAGGGGTTTACTTCCCTTGAAGAAGTTATGCGGGTAACCCTATGATTTTAATAAACGTGCACAAAAAAGATTAAGTAGGGAGCGTAATCGATATTATGCCCGATTATTCATACAAAGCATCAGATCCATCGGGAAAAATCAAATCCGGGGTTCGATTTGCAAACAATGTAAACGAACTCAGGGAGAATCTCAGATTGATCGGCTATTCCCTGATCAGCTCGAGCCAGGGAAGGGGCTCTGCCATTATCGAGGGTATGAAGAGTATCCAGCTGGGGGGAATAACCCGTACACAGCTCATTGAGTTATGCACCAACATGGCCGTCATGCTCAAGGCCGGAGTCCCCCTTATTTCGGTTCTGGACGAACTAAGGGAAGATGCCAGCACAGGGTATATCCAGGTGGTTCTGAGTGATATCCTGGAAAATATTTCAGCGGGGGACAGTCTTTACCAGGCCATGGAAAAACGGCCCAGGGATTTTTCCCCTCTTTTTATCAACCTGATTCAGATCGGTGAAGAGACCGGTGAACTCAGCAATATTTTCCTCAATATCGCAATCCATTACAAGCGTATCGACGACCTTGTTCGAAACGTGCGAAAGGCCATGATCTACCCCGCATTTGTGCTTGTGGCCCTTATAATTGCAGCCTTTGTTTTTCTTACCCTGGTCTTTCCTCCCCTTTTCAGTCTGCTCATCGAATTTGACGTTGAGCTTCCCATGATCACAAAAATTGTCATGGCCGTATCCTCATCCCTCAAGGAGTTCTGGGTCGCCTATGTCGGCGGGATAGCCGTTTTTGTTGTGCTGGTTACTATTCTCAGAAGATACAAACCCACCCGTTACTGGTTTGATTGGGTTGAAATAAAAACCTGGTTTGTTCGAAATATCTTTCTCCAGCTCCACATGACTTTTTTTCTGCGATATCTTGCCCTGATGCTTACCGCAGGTGTGGATATCCTGAGGGGGCTTGATCTTTCCGCCTATTCTGTGACCAATCTTGTGGTGCGCAAGGAGCTTATAGGCTGTCGCCAGAGGATCATCGAAGGTGCGATGTTTTCCCAGGCCCTGAAGCAGATCCGGTTTATCCCCAACACCGTGATCCGCATGGTGGCCGTTGGTGAATCCTCGGGTAATCTGCCCGAGCAGATGGACTATCTTGCCAATGTCTACAATGAACGGCTTGAACGTATTATCAGCGCTGCCCTTGCAATGATGGAACCGATCCTTGTCTTTGTCATGGCAGGCCTAGCCCTGTCTTTGGTCATGGGGGTTCTGCTTCCCATTTACAATATGGTGTCAACCCTTTCCACGGGCGTGGGTGCTGGAGGATTTTAATATGATAACAATCATTGAACGACAACGAGGCTTTACCCTGGTGGAATTAATGGTGGTTTTTGTGGTCATTGGCATGGTGCTTGTCTTTCTTCTTCCAAGGGCCTATCGGGCTTCGGTGGAGAGTAAATACCAGCTGCTGCGCCAGACCTCAACCGAGCTTGCCTCCTGGGCCAATGAATGGGCTGAAAAAGAGATTGAGGTTCAGCCAGCCCTGGCCACAAGCAATCTTAACGACTATATGGCAACACTTGGGGATGACGGTTCTGTCGACTGGGTTGCCAATTCTGGCAACAACAGTAACTGGCAGGATGGTGGTAATCCGGCAGGCAATCTTGAAGATGTTGCCAACAGGGGAGGTACTGGAGTCGACGATGCTCCCAGTACCTGCGTCAAAGAGATCATGTCCCAGGATAAAATGCTGACAAATCCCTTTAACGGTTTGTCGGTTTTTTCCAGCGGAAATGATCCCGTTGCCGAGGGCCATGCCGTAACCGGTGCAATCGGTTGTGCCTGGGTTGATGATGTTGATACCTCTTTTGTACCGAATGAAACATATCACTATTATGCCCTGGTTTTTCAGGGTACGGAATCGTCAGGCTCCTCAGGTGATGGTGCTTTTTATGCCGGGCAGAATAATTTTACGAGTGGTTCTTTCACCCTTGAAGGACTCAGAAACGGAATTTTTATCAATAGATTGATGCCGTAACGGAAATTGGTTTGCACAATAAAAATTTAACAGAAGCAGAGGTGACACAATATTTATTCAAAAGAAGATATCCTTTGAAAAAGAGCCATACTGGTCGCTGTTTTGTTTAGAAATTTTAATTTTTCATTGCAGCAGATCTGTTTTTTTGTCACAATCTAGCAATAGAGTATAATACCAATATCCAAATATGATTGGCCACGGCAAAGTCGGTGAATGCTAGGGAAACTGTATCGAATACCTGAGACCTTACCCACGCTGGGTTAGAGGCAAAACCCTAGGATGAGTTTAAGTTCCCCTATACTTTATTTCCTTTGAGGAGAAAAAAAGAATGAATCTGGTTGACCGCAATGCAGGATTTACCATGATCGAACTTTTGTTCGTAATTGTTGTCATAGGCGTTATGCTTGCAGTGATCACTCCAAGGGCCTACCGGGCCAACATCGACTCTAAATACGGGGTGGTGCGCCAGGGGGCTGTCGAGCTTGTCGCCTATGCAACGGAGTGGGCCAATCAGGGTATGGCTTCCCAGAACCAGGAAGATTCGACCTCTAATCTGGATGCCTATATGGCCTCCCTTGTCGGTGGTGGTGGACCACCAGCTGCAGGTAACGGTATTGGTCAGTGGATTGCCTTTAACGGTGCCACCTCCAACTGGAATACGGGGGCTGCTGCCATGGCGCCCATTATCGGCAGAAATGGTACCAATGCAGTACCCGAAACCACCATACAGGAATTGATCCCAGGGGTAAAAATTCCGGTCAATCCATTTAACGGGGTCAATGTGTTTTCCAGTCCAAACTATCCAACAACAAACCCCATCACCGGCGCTTTGGCCTGCGCCGGATTTGGCGAAAATTTAGACGGATGGCACTATTACGCATTGATTTTCCAGGGCACGGACAGCACGAATATCGTTTTTACAGCGGATGATTCATTTTATGCAGGCCAGGGGGCAACCTCTTTAGCGGGTCTTCGTAACGGCATCTTTCTTGCGAGGGAAAGATAGCGTTTTTTTATTTATTTGTTCTAATGGGGGTACACTATGTTAAGAAAAAATTGGGAAAAAGGTTTTACTTTGATCGAGCTTTTACTCGTTGTCGTGATCATCGGCCTTATGCTGTCCGTCATTGTTCCACGGGCCTGGAGGGCCAATGTTGATGCCAAGTACGGACTGGTTCGTCAGAACTGCTCTGAGCTTGCATCCTTTGGTCAGGAATGGGCCGAGAATCAGCTGCTTGCCCAGAATGAATCCACTTCAACGGCAACAGTTGATTCCTATCTGGCCACACTTGTAAAGAGCACGGCAGCAGCGGCAGACTGGGCCGCAGGAGCCACATGGGTTGGTGCCGATACAACAGTTGTTACCAACTGGTCCTTGTCCGGTGCCGGCGGCGTAGGTGCTAATACGCCGGGTGAAATAACGGTACAGGGTAGATACATGGGCACCGCGTTAACTGATACGGTACCTGAAACCACCGTTGAAGGTATTATTCCCCCTGAAAAGGTGATCCGGAACCCCTTTAACGAAGTCAATGTCTTCCAGACAAGCAATGATCCGGCAACATCGGGTAATGCCATCACCGGTGCCATTGCCTGTGGAACCATTGCAGAAGGAACCGCACCAGATGTTTGGCACTACTATGGATTTCTCTTCCAGGGTACAGACAGCACCACAATTGATCTTACCACCGCCACAACCTATTACTCAGGTCAGGATGCTAGCACCCTGGCGGGACTTAGGAACGGTATCTTTTTTGCCAGGGTCCGGTGATTTCAGATTGGTGTGGATTTTTTGGTTGTTTCATATAACCGGCATGGCCGGAGCAAGACGTCTGCTCTGGCCACAAAAAAAATGATGAAACGCCCCGGTTGCAATGTTTCGGTGGGTGTTTCAGATCGTCTCTTCGGTTGTGTCCGAGTACACATATTTCATTCTGCCCCTTTGACACGCCTTGAATACGAAGTGAGATGCTGCGCTGTTTTTGTTCAATTATTAATTCTCAAGTTTCTTTGCGTCTGTATGGGACTTACGTTTTCGTTTAAAGGCTTACTTGATGGTTACCGGAACCCGCTTCAGTGCCAGGGGATTTACCCTGATCGAATTTATGCTTGTGATTGTTATTATTGGACTCATGCTCTCCGTGTTTATTCCCCAGTGCCAGAGGAGCCGGTATGAGGCAAAGATAGGCCTTGTCCGCCAGAATGCTTCGGAAGCTGGCAGCTATGTTGTTGCCTGGGCTCAAAAACAGGCCATGACGATGCCCAAAAGTACTGAAATTTCCTTTGAAGATTTCCTGACGGGGTCGGTAAATCACAGGGGTTCCAGTTTTTCACAGTCTGCCCTTGTAAATCATTACACCGGGCACACTTCCTTTGACGGGGTGGAAAAATTTATTCGTCCGGATGTCCCCATCCGGAACCCTTTTTGCTCGGATGCCCCCATCCGGAATCCTTTTAACCATATTTCGATCTTTGACCGTTTAAACGACGATACAGAGGTTCCTGGAAAACAGCCTGGGCTTCTTTTTTTAATCTCAAATCCCACGGGAGGAGAGATCCTGGAGAAAGATTCAATCAACGAGCTTTATTTTATCTATACCGGTATGGCTTCACAATGGTACGGCTCCATTGATGCCACAAGCGTGCCGGGTATTCGTCGGGGCATCTTTGTCACTAAATTTTTTGGTCAGAGATAAACCCTGAACCAGTTGGTTTCTCAGCCCAAAGATGCTAGGATAGAACCATGTGTCACCATCTATTTAACGGTTCCCGGCAGGTTCTTTTTTTTGTTCCATGCGTAGGCCATGCCGTCGGGATCAATGGGGATTTTTTCCAAAAGCCCTGAACCTACAAGGTTCTCTAAGGTTTCTGGAAAGTCTCCGGCTTTTTGCTTGAAGGCTGTGGCGGCCTTCATGAGCAGGTCCAGGTTCTTTAACCGGACCAGCTTTTTGGCATAGATGGTTTTAAGGTTTGGATTGTCGGTGCTGTTCATCATGGCCTCCATGGCAATGGCTGCCCGGTCGAAACTGCCGGTTTTCTGCATGGCGGAAAGCATGAGGCCGAGGAACTGTTTGGGTGCATCGGGCTTGTTGTAGGCTTCCCAGAAATACCTGGAGGCTGTCTTGTAATCCATCAACCGGTTGAAATAACCATACCCTGCCCAGAAGGGCAGTTCCCAGGAGTCTGGAAATTCCTTTGTTCCTTTTGCCAGGATCGGGGCCGCAAGCTTAACGTCATCGTGGTAGTGAACAAGCCCCATGGCGGAAAAAAGGTAGGCCGTGTAAAATTTTGGATCCAGATCCGTGATTACATCCATCATGCGATAGGCCCATTGGCTGTCAAAGTCGATGTAAAGGGGTTTCCACATCAGACTGCCTGAATGCAGATTTACCTGGATAAAGAGCATGTCCGCAAGAAAGCCTGTGTGATCCAGGGCAATGAGCCTGCCAAGTCTTGAATCGGTCACAAGTTTGACCTCAGGTTTCACGATAAAGGGATACAGGGCCATCCGTGTGTATCCCAGGCCGAAGGCCACCCCGATGAGACAGAGTCCCAAAACGGTCATACCATAGCGTTTTAAACCGTTTTTGATGCTGGACTTGCTGGGCATGGGTCAGATGTCCTTTTTTTTTAAAATCACCGAGCAGAGAATCAGGGTGCCGGCCAGGTAACATCCCCAATAACCGGTGGAGATGAGAATTTTACCAAGGGGGATGGGTTCATGGTGGATCAGGGCCAGGCGGAAATTGAAAAAATCAAAATCCGGGATAACCACGCACAACACCTTGACCAAGTAGAAGTGGAGTTGACTGGCAAATTGTCCAAGGCCCATAAAACTCAGCACGGCTTCCCGGGTGGAATGGCCAATTCCATAGGTGGCAATGACCAGCATGGCGTTCAAGGGAAAGCTGGTGTCAAGGCTGTAGAATAAAATGCCCACGGCCAGTAAAAGGCTGAACTCCAGAATGGTCCAATAGGCTGCGGCAAAGATTTCATAGGGTACAACGCCGGCAAAATACCAGGTGAGAAAAAAAATACCCAATGCCGTGAGCAGGGCAAACATGGCCTGGATCAGAACGGTTCCTGTAAATTTTCCCATGAGATAGGCGGCCCTTGGGATGCGGTTGAGGATTACATACCGTTCAAACCGGTTTTTTTCCTCGTACATGGAAAATAGTCCAAACAGGATGGTCACGGCAAGGCAGACCAGGGACAGTCCCACCATGCCGGCATTGAGAATAAACCGGGCCGGCGTGTCAAGGGACAAAAAGCTGATGTACACGGAAAACCCGAAAAAGAGCATCAGGAATACGACCAGGCCCCAGAAGAGCTTGCTTCGAAACGACTCCCGCAGCATCGATCGGGTCAGACTCAGGATCGAGCGCATAACACCTCCTTTTTAAACGCCTCATCCAGATCTTTGCTGTTGGTCGTTTCAAGCAGGGCGTCCCGGGTGTCAAGGATCTTGAGTTCGCCCTTGACCAGGATGCCGATTCGGTCGCACACCCGTTCCACCTCGGAGAGAATATGGGAACAAAAAAAGATGGTTTTTCCGGCCTGCTTCTGGGAGATGAGAAAATCGATCACCTCGGATCGGCCTACGGGATCAAGGCCCGAGGTGGGTTCGTCCAGGATCAGAAGGTCCGGGTCGCCCACAAAGGCCTGGGCAAGGCCGACCCGCTGGCCCATGCCCTTGGAAAGGTCTGAAATTTTTCGGTCGGCATAGATGTCCATACCCACATGGCCGAGGAGAATTTCGGTCTGCTCTTTTGCATGGCTTCGGGTCAGACCGGAAAGGCCGCAATGGAAGAGAATATACTCTTTGACCGTGAGATGTGGGTTGGGCTTGAAGCTTTCGGGCAGGTAGCCGGTGTCGGGTCTGGGTTCGGCAGATTTTTGTATTTTCCCATGGAAGAGAACCTCACCCCTGTCCGGGGTGGCAAACCCCATGATGATTTTCACGGCCGTTGTTTTTCCTGCACCATTGGGCCCGAGCAGTCCGACAATCTCGCCGGCCTTTACAATGAACGAAAGATCCTTCAGGGCCGTCACCCTGTTTCTCTTTTTTCCCTTGTAGGTTTTGGACAGGTGCTTTAACTCCACCACGGGCGGGGTGATAGTCATCTATGGTCTCCTTTTCCGATCACGGGGTCATGGTGTTTTCGGTTTTAAAATTAGAATCAAGTATCCACAGTTTTCCGGTGATTTTCCATTGAATTTCGGCTGAGGCGGAGTTGAACCTGCGTAAATAAAGCACCTTTGTTCCCCGATCCTGGTATGTGCTGGAACGGTAGGTCTGGTAAAAAACAGCATAGGCCGCATTGGGATCCAAGGGATTGACCAGGCAGATGGGATTGGTGAGGTCTAACTGGACAAACTTGCTGTGCTGGAGGATGTTCTGTTTGATGGCATGCATCTGGGCTTTTGAGTAGACAAGGGGATGGTCCATGGCCAGGTCATAGGTGGCGGTTACATAGTTGAAATATCCCATGATTTTTTCAAGATCCATGGTGCGCCAGGTCTGAGCCCACCCATTGACCATCTGTTGAACCGTGTCTGATCCGGGTGTGATATCCATGGTGAGCTGGGATGGAAGGTTTACAGCAACAAGGGGGGTAATGCAGTTCTTATTGCCGTTCCTGACCATTTGCCAGAAATTGGGGTTGTCCAGCTGGATTGTTTTGAGGTAGGTGATTTCAGGGTGAAAGATGAATGGTTCCTTGTGGCTGGAATAGCCGGCCATGTAAACGCCCTGGGGGTAGGGCCATTCAACCTTTACCTCGTCGGATTGAACGAGTTCGTTGTTTTTTTTCCTGACCATGACAAGAACCCCTTTGTCAATGTTGATCAGCCCCACCTGTTCAACGCCCCGGGGCAGGGTGATCCATTTGCGGGTATGGGCAAACCCGTTGATGGCAGAAACGTTGGTTGGCCTTTTTTGTGAAGAAAGGGTCTGTGACACCAGGGACAGGTCCAGGTTGGTATGAAAATAGGCCCACAGGCCTACAATAACAAGCAAAGCAGCAAAGAGCCAATAGGTGACCGGTCTGTACAGGAAACTTTTTTCGGCTGTGTCGTGGTCCCCGTCAATGCTCAGGATGGCTTTTTTTACATGGGGTCTGGAGATCTGGCTGTCCCCCTGGATGTAGGCTGCCATCAGGGCGCGTTCACACACAATGTTGATGAGTCTGGGAATTCCCCGGGAGTATCTATGGATGGCCCCCATGACCCCGGTCCGGAACGCAACGGAAATGATATCCCGGTTGACGGCGGCAATTTCCAGCCGGTGGAAGATATAGGCCCGGGTCTCCTCCAGATTCAAGGGCTTTAAGCGGTAGCGGATGGTGATGCGCTGGGACAGCTGACTCAGCCGGGCAGGGGTGATCCGCTGTTCAAGTTCGAGCTGCCCCACCAGGATGATCTGGAGAAGCTTTGCCTTTTCCGTTTCAAGGTTGGAGAGCATCCTCAGCTCTTCCAGGGTTTCATCCGGAAGATTCTGGGCCTCATCCACTATGATGATCACCTGTTTTCCGCCCTGGGCCTGGGCCAGGAGAAAATCTCTGAACAAGGGAATAAGGTTGCTCCTGGAGGGGAGGGGCACCCCGGAGATGTCGATTTTCAGATCCTGCATGAGTATGGGGAGAAGATCTCCCGCCTCAATGTTGGCGTGGAGAATCAGGCCCACCACCACGGAATCTCCGATTTCCTTGAGGATTTTCCGAAGCAGCATGGATTTTCCCGTTCCCGGATGACCTGTGATCTGGATAAACCCTTCGCCCGCCCGGATAGCGTAGAGCAGGGTTTCCATGGCGTCTCTGTGGGTCTCACTGGGAAAAAAGAAATCCGGATCCGGCGACAGCCGGAAGGGTGCTTCTTTTAATCCATAGCGCTTTTTATAATCCAATCACATCCTCCGAAATGGAAAAGAATTCCTGAAATCATTCGATCCTGGATACATGGAATAACGCCCTGGAATCCAAGTGTCGAAATGATCTATTTACTACCGTTAACCGGGCGGTTTTGTCAAATTTAAAAAATATAAAGATAACGCGTATCATTGCCTATGAATTCAATTGTTTTAAAGTGAGCTTCCTGTTTTAAATGGGTTGATTCATATTTTGTTTTCCTATAGAATATTGAAACGCATAGGATTTCAAAGAGTACAAGCTGACCAATCATGGTGTGGAAGTGTGGAAAAAAATATAAAACATCTCAAAGGTTGGTCATCAGCCAGAGCAATCATAAATTTAGTGCCTAACCCTAAAGGAAACGGGTTCATGAAAAATCATCATGGGGTTGCCGATCAGAAAGGGTATTCTCTGGTCACCATAGTCGTTCTTTTTACTTTACTGGCTGTCATGGCAACTGGTGCGGCATCTCTCAATTTTAAACTTCAGGCAGTAGGCAAGAACAACAGATCTGTGGATGAAATGTTCTTTATTCGTGATGCTTTGCAGAAATATTACAGGGGGCATCAAGAAGAATTTCCTCTCCTTGTCATTCCCATTCTTACGACTCACATACTTCCGTCGGACTCTGGTGGTAATCGTATCCCTGTCCAGTCCCTTAACCTGGAACAAAAATTCAGGTATGATGCCTGGGGTCAATTTTATCATTATGATCCCGGTAGTGATACAGATATTACAGATATCTCTGTTGATGGAAAGGCGGTAGCTGCTGTGATCATCAGTTCTGGCCCAGATCAGGTTTTTCAGTCAGGAAACAGCTCACCCTATACAACCCAAGGAGATGATATCCTTGTCCCAATAAATTTGCGTGAGCAGGCCATTGAAATAACCCTTATGGAAATGCGTGTTCTTCAAAAAAAACTAAGGGCATACGCCTTGAGGCTTTGCAGTACAGCCTCAACCCAATCGACGGCAGCCAACTGGATTATCCCATCCAATCCTTCCGGGAATAATTTATTTACTCTGTACGAGTTGGGTGACCAGTATAAAGAAGATGCCTGGCTTGAAGGTTATATTATCAGCAACTCTGGAATAAGATCATCTGGACCAGACAAGATCGGTGGGAATTCCGATGACCTTTTTCTTTCCAAGTTAGATGTAACATGTCCCGGAGGATTAACGCCTCTTCCCCTTGCCATTGCAGGAGGAGGATTTAACGAAAATAGCGGTTCAACAACCTATATGGGCGAAGGTATTGGATATCAGGGGCTGGATCCTTTGCAACCCAATAAATGGCTGGTGGATATTGATGGGTCAGTATGGTCCGTTGATACCCCGGACGGCAGCGTGAGTTGTCTTGATTTCGATGGTGCAGGCGCTCATCTTGATCTTGGCAGTCCGTCCCTTCTTGATCCAGGAACAGGTGATTATGCCATAGGCGCCTGGATAAAAGTTGATGCAGTTTCTGCCGGAAAAAGGGTGATTTATGCCACCAGCCATTCATCTGATCAAACTGCAATAGAATTTTCGGTGTTGAACAACGGCCATCTTAATTTCAGATTGGTCGATGGTGATGGCGATTCAATAGAGGCTGAAGGCAGTATCAGTGTTACAGAATATTCACCTGAAGAATACTGGTGCCATGTTGTTGCCGTGTGGGAAAACGCTTCCCAGGAAATTAAACTTTATCTTAACGGCAAGGAGGATACGGCAAGCTTGAACGCCCTTGGCGACGTGGGTGCTCTTGTCAGTGACAGAAGTTATTATATTGGACAGGATCAATTTGGGAACGGATTCAGCGGTTTGATCGATGAGGTGTCCATCTACAATGCCGCCATATCCGCCGGGGATGTGAAAAATATTTATAATGCCTCTGCCGTTGGAGGGTTCTCCTTTAAATATTCGTTGAACGGAGAAGCTACAGATATAAGCTGGCATGGAAATACCGGGATAATTTATGGAAATCCTCTTTTGCTTCCAGATAAATTTGGTAACCCTGACAGTGCCTATCTTTTTGACGGTGTTGATGATTATGTCATCTGCGATATTTCCGACTGGAAAGCCATCAACGGATATTCGGTAATGGTCTGGGCAAAGGCTGCCGACATCAATCAGCCCCTCTATTCATCGGTATTCAATAATTACAACACGAATGCGGGTAACCTAACTCAATCTTTTCAAATTGATTTTGACAATTCAAACCCCAAAAATTATCGCATTTTTTTTGAAAATAGCCCTACAGATGCATCCGAATTCGGGCTTGTAACAAATAATTGGCAACTCCTTGCAGTAACCCATGGGGGGCTTAATGTGATCACCTATTACGATGGTTTGGCTAACCTTCCCCCATACACGACCCAGGCAAGCCATGCCGCCGATAATATTGATTTTAGATTTTACACTGTAGGTAGAAACAGAAGCCAAAACGCCTATTTCAATGGAACCGTCAGCAAAATATCTATTTTTGCAAGGGTTCTGAGCCCCAGAGAGGTACTCAACGAACAGAATGCGATTGAATAATTACCTGCCTGGAATGCCAAACAATGGAATTCTTGTGCAAAATGTTCACAAAGGGGGTCGTCTCGGCTTTTTAAAAAGGGCTAATTTTACCCGCATGAACAATAAAGTAAATCATGGATCAAAACGGAGACACTCGAATGAAATTATTCAAATCGTTGAAAGTTAAAGGCTTCACTCTCCTTGAGATAGTCGTTGTGGTTTCAATTGTCGGAATCATATCCTTTTTTGCCGTTGGCATTACCTCTTCCATGCGGACTACGGGTAAATTCGCTGCCACTAGAAACAACATGAAAATCATCGCAAAAAAGGCCCGGGATTACTACCGTGGTCATGGAGATCTGCCAAAAGCCAGCCAGGATTCAGGGACTGTCCCGGCAACTGATAATAACCCCCCTCCGACCGGCAACATGGTACCGGTTGACGCAAACGCCTTTGATCTGGAACCCAAATACCGATTGGATGCATGGGGGAAATATTTTCTTTATTTCACTTATACCAATGACAATCAGGGCAACAGACCCAATGTAATCAATATTGATAATCGAGGGGGAGGATATTCCTTGATTTTTTTTGATCCTAACCCCGTCGCCCCCAGTCAACCTTCAGACAGAACGCTTATCAGAGGTATTGAATTTAACGAAAACCGGGTTGCAGGCATAATAATCTCAAGCGGGCCTGATCAGGTTTTTAATTATAGTGCAACAGAGACTGCCTTTTCTTCAAATCACAACGATTACTTCAAAACCTATACTCTGGATGCTGGCAGTGACGATATCATTGAATTGATAGATGTTTCCCAGGAGGCATTTGAAATGGCTAACAACGACTTGCTTTTTTTACAACAAAAAGTCAAAGCCTTTGATGCAATGTATGAAGGGATAGACAATGATAATGATGTACAGGTCGATGAGGATGGTTGTGTCTCAACCAACCCTTCGGATTGCCCACTTCCAATTAGCAGCAGTCTGTCAAATGACCCCAACTGTGGAACTGCCACGCTTGATGCCATTAAAGAAAACGTATATGGTCCTTTGTCCCCTTCCACCAGTTGCTTAACCTCACCATCTTGCAGATGGGACTACCTGAACACTTTCCCTCCCTACCTTGATGAAATAAGTGACGATGAGGCCCGTGCATTTATTTACTGCCTCTATGGGCTTCAGGATAACCAGGTTGTAGATCCATGGCTTAACGGTTATATCTGGGGATATGGTTCGACATTGCCGGTACCCCAGACATCCACAATCACCGACTATACAAGTTCAGACCGACGGTTCCATTGTTTTTATTCGGCAGGACCGGATGCAGTGGTGGATACCGATGACGATATTACACCTTGATCTGTGTGTAAGTTTTTTATTGTGTATAAATTGTAATAGTTTTATGGAAAGTATTACACATATAGGTTTTTTTATTTCTATTTACCAAAATATTAAATTAAATTTTAAGTATGGACAAGGGTTGTAATCTCAATGTTTAAGATTCGATAAACTGTTTTTAACTTGAAAGCGGTTTCTAAAATGTTGTGGCATTAGATATGCATATAGATATTTCAATATAACTTATTGTTCGAATTTTAATGTTAACTTAATTTTAAGGAGAGAGTATGAAAAAGTTATTATTGTTAATGGTCGTATTTGTTAGTTTGGGATTTGCTGGAATGGTTACGGCGACTACCGTAACTACAACTTTTACTGGGAACTCTGATACAACCTATGGTACGTATAATTCCGCTGGTGAGTTTTCCTCTGTTTCAAATCCTACAAATGGAACCGCTATTAATGTTGGTGAGTTTACTTTTAGTTTAGCCGGTGAAACCATTTCTTCGGCACTAATTTCAGGTTTGTGGGGTAATTCTGCTGTTTTTTCTACAACTTATACTTCTTTGGGACTCGGAGACTCATCTGGACCAACTATAGCTTTAGTCTCAAGTGGAGATTACGAGTTTGGTCAGACCTCTACCTCCCCATGGAGCTATAATTTTGACACAGCTGCAATGGCAGCCTTGGAAGACTTGACAAATGTCTATCTGTTCGCTACACCAGACGACTCATTAGGTGATCTTTCTGCAAACCCATATGCTGTTCGTTTCACTTTAAATAGTTTTGAAATTGAAACTACAACCGAGGATAACGGGGGTCCCATTTCTTCTGTACCGGAACCCGCAACTATTCTTCTTGTGGGAATAGGGATGCTCGGGCTTGCCGCCAATGCAAGAAAGAAATAGCAGCCAATCGTAACTAACAAACAAGAAACATTTAAAATATAGGGTAGAACAAAATAGTTTTGTTCTACCCTTTTTATTCGTCCGGCATGGCGGATAAGCATAGCCGGAAAATCCCGGTATCTCTTGGCCCCGGGGAATAAAATCTAAATTTTAAGGGCGTTGCAGGTAATGGCAGGGTTTGAAAAAGGCAATCTTAAGTGGACTGTTCAAGCGTACGTAAGCCAGACGCTTCATTATTGATAAAAAATCCCAAGGGTTTTCGCCATTATCAGGTTTCATTTGCTAAAGACTTCGTTTGTGTGTATTGGCAAACAGAGGGGGCTGTCAGATATTCAATGAATAACGATTTTTGTAAAAAAAGTTTCTGAAAAACATTGTGAATTTATTGTAATAAATCATCGGTACCTAAAGGGATATTTGTGTAAAAAATGTTTCCTTCTAAAAAGAATAAAGAATAGACATTAATGCCGTTGGGAAAACTATCCACACTGGAGAAGGGATTCTTTTTGCTTGTAAATGATTGTGTTATCATGTTATAAACGCCTCTAAATCTAGAGGATTGTAGAAAAGTGAAGCGGTATTTGCATTTACAAAAAAAGAGACTTCTGGGTTGCCTTCCCTGCAAAATGAGATGCAAGCTCATCTGGAGATATCTCCCGCCGGTCAAATCGGAAATTGATAATATTGTTTTCAGGTGTGCCGAGAGTCTTGACGACTATATCAAGGCGTTCCGTCTTGTCCATGACGTCTATGTCCAGGCGGGCTACATTGATCCAACGCCCTCAGCCCTTCGAATTACCCCCTATCACAGCAATCCTAACTCCAGGGTCTTTTTGGGTATGTACCAGGGAGGTCAGCAGGAAACCATTATTTATACCATCAGTATGTTTCCGGATTCTGCAGAGCATGCAGGTCTTCCAATGGATATGGCCTTTAAAAGGGAACTGGACGTTTTAAGGGACCAGGGGAGGTCTTTGGTGGAGATAGGGGCCTTGGCCTCTGCTCCGACGTTCAGGAAAAAGGACATGAATATTCCCATGCTGGGCAATCAGATTATCCAGAAGTACGCCTTTGAATACCTTCATTCAGATGATATTGTCATCACTGTTCATCCCAAGCATCGATGGGTATACCGGGACCTTTTATTGTTTGAGGAACTTGGATGTGTGGATGAATATGGTTATGTTCGGGACAACCCGGCCGTGGCAATGCGTTTGAATCTCAGAACTGCGGAAGAAAAATATCGAAACGTATATGGTGCCATGCCCAGGGAAAAAAACCTTCATCGTTTCTTTTTTGGAGAAGAGTCTCCGTCAGTTTGTATGCCCAAGAGTAGCAATATCAACAACAAAATAATGGTAAACTCTATTTTTCAGTATGCATTTGCATTTGGATTGGCTGGAGTCGGTTTTAAAAATTAGGAAATCCGTTTATCCGCTGGGGATAGAATCAGCTTTTCGCAGTTTTGAACGGGAAATAGGCGGGATAATATTCAGGCTCAAGTCCTGCAAGCATTATTTTCAGCATATCCGGGTTGTTTTTGATCAGATCCTTTTCCACCTCTTCAATAATACCAAGGTAGGGGATTCTCTCACCATGATATTGCACAGGTTTCCCGATTTGATGAAAAAGAAACCCATATTTTTTTAGGGCAAAAAAAAGCTTTGTTTCAGTAATCATGTACCAGTGGGAAAGGCCCCGTCTTCTGCTTTCCTGATACATGGCCTGGTATAACCCCAGCACAATAATTGGATTTTTCCTTCCCAGCATCTCTTCTGGAATGGTGCCATCATCGGGTAGGATTCCGCCCTCTTTTTTTTGAAGATAGGACTCGACACCGTACATTCCGTCTTCTTTCCTGCGCCTCAGGTCCTTGCTGACCGTGAGCCTGGAAATTTCGGCTATTTTGCTTCTGTCGGGCATTTCACCAATAAATGTGGTTTTAACGGCATGTTCAATGGGAAATCCTTTGTCTGAATCAAGTACCAGCCGGATGGTTCCCACGACCGAATCCGTATCATTCAGGCAGGCAAAATGGATGGAGTTATCTTCATAGGCGTCTGTTTCAAGACCGTTAGGGTGGTCCTCTTTTCGTTCAAACCCGAATTCTTCGGCATAGACTTCATACCTCATTCTAAAGGTGTCTTTTTTTACATCATCATCGTTGACAATCCCGAATCTGAATTTTCCGTAGGTGAGTGTATTTTTAATCATGATGGAAAGACCCTGTTTTTGAATTGACTGTAATGAATAAATTGGTTACATCATACAGATGATTTATATTTAGGAGTGTTTACCTGCTTTTGTCAAGTTTTTTAACTGGAATCAGAAATGAAGGCCCATGATTAATACCATTACCCATCATAGATTGTTATTTGTTTGCGCAATTTATGACTGTGCCCCTTGGGATTTGTTCTTACGGAATTTATGGAGAATAATAATGGATACTGGTTCAAGGTTGAGATGTTTAACTCCTTTGGTATCAACCCCAGGGATGAATATCTTGCCCAGGCATTCTCAATGAATATTGGCCTTTTCACGGACCAGGAACAAGAAAAGCTTGCCCGTTCCAAGATTGCCATTCCGGGAATGGGGAGAGAGGGGGGGCGTACATCTTATAACCATGACAAGAACAGGTATTGGCAGATTCTCAATTGCTGACTTTTTATGTTTTGGTTCTTTTGAATTTAATCATATTTTTAAGGAAGCATGGCAAAGCAGTGCCTCATTTTTTGGTTCAGCCATTTGTATGAAAAAAAATGAAACACAATATGGACTTTTTATTTTTACAACCTATTTGTCTTAAGAGGCTACCCCAATTTCTGATATGGAAAAAATTACGTTACATAAACTATTCTTTCTCATCATCTCACTGATGATTTCACTTCCCTTTATTGCCCATCTGCCTAAAGTTCAAACTGTTGATAATGTCGATTATTTTACTCTGGAAAATGATCCAGATATTAAATTTTATGATGAAATAAAAAAAATATTTGGTAATGATGAATTTTTTATTATTGCTTTTAAAAAAGATAATATATTCACCTATGAGAATTTGACACTTTTGAAAGAAATTACAGATGACCTTGAACAGGTGGAGGAAATACTTGAGGTCAAAAGCCTATCCAATGTGAATGATACAATTGGAGAAAATGATTTTTTTATTGTCCAAAAGTTTCTTGAAAAAATATCTGATCAGAAAGAGGCTCTTACAAGGCTTAGGGAAAATGCGCTGTCCAATCCTCTGTATGTTAAAAATCTTATTTCATCTGACGGGAAAACAACGGCAATTGTTGTCTCGGTTTATGCCAGGATTGACGATCCAGGTTATCGAAAAAGACTTATTGGGAAATGTGAAAAAATTCTTGATAAATATGAGGATCGCACAGGTAAAATTTATATGGCCGGCTGGACAATAACAGATTTTTATTTAAGCCAATATATGAAAAAGGATATAGCCACTTTTATTCCTATCACCTATCTTTTTATTACCCTTTCGGTTTTTCTTTTTTTTCGGAATATTTGGCTTACCATTATTGCAATTCTAAATATTTCAATATGCATGGGTTCTACCATGGGACTATTTCCTATTATAGATGTCACTTTAAATAATGTTACCACAATAGTCCCTCCAGTTGTCATGGCTTTGGCGCTTTGCGATACTGTTCATATTTTTTCCCATTTAAACTACGACCTTTTGGTGAAGTTCGGAACAAAAGAAAAAGCCGTATTTCATATTCTCCAAAAAGTCTTTTGGCCCTGTTTTTTAACAACTATAACAACAGCCATAGGTTTTTTATCCCTTTCATTGAGCGATATCCCTCCCATTAAGGAGTTTGCAATTATTGCATCTGCTGGGATGGTATTCGAATTTATATATTCATTTTTATTCCTTCCGCCAGTATTATTGTTTTTTGACTCAAAAAAAATATTTGCAAAAGAGAGTTTTCCTGACAATACAAATAAGAAATTCCTTGGATTTTTAAGTCGAATTTCAATAAGACAGAGCAGGACGATGGTCCTGGCAACATTAATATTAACAGCTGTATCTGTCGTCTTTGCCGCTAAGATCAAAGTCGAAACCAATCTTCTTGATTATTTTAAGAAAAACTGTCCGGTACGAATTGCTACAACCTTTGTTGAAGACAATTTAGCCGGAGTCAGGACATTAGATGTTGTCCTTTCTTCAAAGAACGTTGATGCTTTTAAAAATCCAGATACCTTAAGGGTTATGGAACAGATTGAAACTTATGTCAAAACTCTTGATGGTGTCGATTCAGTCCTTTCATTTTTGGAATTTATTAAGGATATGAATGAATCCTTTAACAACGATAATAAAAAATATTATTCTATTCCTGATTCTAAAAACATGATTTCCCAATATCTTCTGCTTTATAATTTTGAAGACATAGATCAGTTTGTAAATGAAACATTTGATCACGCTAAGATTTCAATAAGAACCTCTGCCCATGTGACATCTGAACAAGCCCGGATCATTAAACAGATAAAGGTATTTGTTAAAGATCTTAATTGTGAAAATCTTGATATCAGGGTCACTGGTCGAGCCGTATTGCATGTTAATACAATTGAAGCCCTTGTAAACGGTCAAATCCAGAGTCTTTGTATGGCAGCTTCTGTTATTGCAATCATACTCTTTATTGTTTTAAAATCGTTTAAGCTTGGCTTGTTAAGTCTTATTCCAAATCTTTTTCCGGTTTTATTAAATTTTGGAATTATGGGGGCGTTTTCGATACCTCTAAATACAGCAACTGCACTAATTTCAGCTGTAGCAATTGGTGTTGCTGTGGATGATACCATACATTTTCTGATTGAATATATAAAAAAAAGGAAAAGCGGTCTTGAAATACCTGTGGCAGTCGAATCTGTTATTGCTGAAAAAGGAAAGGCTATTTTGCTTTCATCTCTAATTCTTTGTATCGGGTTTGGAACAATGGTAACCAGTAAATTTGTTCCAACAGTTCATTTCGGGGCATTAAGTGCAGTAATCATGGTTACCGCTGTTATTGGAGACCTTATTGTACTGCCTTCAATGCTTTGCTTTTATCATTTTTTCTTAAAAAATAGGTGAACTTTATTAATGGATATTTCAAGCCTTACAAACAGCCTTATGAAATGGAGTCTCAATTCTGAAAAAGAATATTACACGGAAGCTTTTTCAAGAAATATTGGTTTGTTGACTGAATCAGAACAAGAAACGCTTGCCAGCGCAAGAATTGCCATCCCTGGAATGGGGGGGGTTGGTGGGGTTCATCTTATTACCATGACAAGATCTGGCATTGGAAAATTCAATATTTCCGATTTTGATACATTTGAGCCGGCAAACATTAACAGGCAGTTTGGCGCAAAAGTCAGTGCTTTTGGAAGATCAAAACTTGAAGTAATGAAAGAACAGGCTCTTTTAATAAATCCTTTTCTTGAAATAAATGAATTCCCTGAAGGTCTTAATGAATCAAATATTGACCTTTTCCTAAAAGATGTCGATGTGGTGCTGGATGGCTTGGACTTTTTTAATTTTGATATCAGAAGGCTTTTGTTTAATAAAGCAAGGGAACGGGGGGTGTATGTAATCACTGCAGCTCCTTTGGGGTTTAGTTCAGCTCTTCTTGTTTTCGCCCCGGATAAAGGAATGGGTTTTGATGATTACTTTGACATTACACAAGGAATGAGGTCTGAAGAGCAATATCTTGCGTTTGCCATGGGCCTAGCCCCCAGGCCAACCCATGCTAAATATATGGATTTTTCAAAAGTTAATTTTGAATCAAAAAAAGGGCCTTCCCTTAATGTGTCTTGCCAGATTTGCGCCGGTATGGCAGGAACAGAGGCAATTCGGATTATCTTAGGAAGATGCGGCATAAGGCCTGTTCCATATTATTCTCAATTTGATCCATATCTTATGAAATTAAGAAAAGGAAAGCTTTTCATGGGCAATAAGAATCCTGTCCAAAAGCTAAAAACAAAAATTGTGGGATATATCCTGGGAAAAAATAAAAAAAAATATCAGCGTATTATGCCTGATTTACCAGAATATTCACCAAATACAGACATTGTTTCTGATGATATTATCGAGTTCCTTTTGGATGCGGGTATTCAAGCTCCGTCAGGAGATAATGCCCAAACCTGGGAATTTTCCAAATCGAAAAATTGTATTCTGGTTTATGTTGATAGACAAGCAGACCAATCTTTTTTTAATATTAATCAAATTGCATCCATAATTTCCTGTGGCGCTGTGGTCGAAAATATTAAGATTGCAGCTTTAAATTTTGGTATTGAAACGGATGTTAATTATCTGCCCGATGAGCGTAGCAATACACTCATGGCTAAATTAAATTTCTCATTTTCAGAGAAAAAAAATATCATAAAGGACGATCTTTTTGATTTTATCTGGAAAAGAACAACCAACAGGAAATTTTACAGGAAGGCCCCTGTCTCTTTGTCCACATTAAACGATTTAAAATCGTCTATATCCTCTTTGCCTGGAACAAATGTTTATTTCGTGACAGAAAAAAACAAGTTAAAGCGTCTGGCAAATATGGTTTATAAAGTTGACCAGATCCGCACCCGAAACAGATCCTTGCATGAACATCTCAACAAGATGATCAGATTTACCGACCAGGAAGCACAAATCAAACGAGATGGATTCCCTTTGAAAAATCTTGAAGCTGGGATTGCGGGTGAGTTTTTTTTAAGGATAACGAAATCATGGCCTGTGATGAATATTCTAAATAAGATTGGAATATCAAAAATAGTAGCATTTCATTCATATCAAGGGATTGTCAACTCTTCGGGGGTAGGACTGGTTATCGTTGAGGGATGCGACAAGGAATCATTTTTAAAAGGCGGGAGAGCGCTCGAGCGAATATGGCTTGATTTAACCCGGCAGGGTTTTTCTGTCCAACCCATGACTGCGATCACACTTTTCTGGCTAAGGTGGCTGATCAAGGGAAAAAATGAATTTTCAAAAGGGCAGCAAAAACTGTTGGCCCCTGTATGGAAGGAGTTTCAGCAAATGTTTCCTGATGTTGATTTTAATACTAAAGGAGTTGTCATGCTTTTCAGGTTCGGAAGAAGTGATGATATCTCATGTGGAACGTTGCGAAAAGAGGTAAAATCATTTATTTCGAATTCTTTGGTAGAATAATGGAGAAACTATTATGAAAATTTTATTAATAAATGCAAACAGATTTAAACATCCATGGCCGGTCATTCCATTTGGTCTTTCCTGCGTTGCTGCGGCTCTTGAAAGTAAAGGATATGAATTGCAGGTTCTTGATCTGTGTTTTTCAAAAAACTGTGCAGAAGATTTAAAAAAACGGATAATATCATATCAGCCAACGTTAATTGGTTTAACTATAAGGAATATAGATAACTCTGCCGGATACAACACGCTTTTTCTTCTTGAAGGAACTAAAAATGAGATTATCAAGCCTTTGAAATCTTTGTTTAGCGGCCCGATCGTCATCGGTGGACCCTCCGTTGGGATCAATGGCGCTGAAATGCTGTCATATCTGGATCTGAATTATGCCATCCGTGGAGATGGTGAAGATGCAATTGTTGAATTTGTTCGAAGAATTGATGCGGGTATCCCCCTTGACGGATTACAAGGTCTTGTAATCAGAAAAAATGGAAAAATCGTTCAAAATAAACAGCCGTTGCTGGTGAAAGATCTTAATTCATTACCATATGTAAACCCGGGGAAATACATGGATTTGACGCAGTATCGTAAGTACAATTCTCCGCTACAGATTCAAACGAAAAGAGGATGCGCCCTGAATTGTTCTTATTGTACCTATAATAGAATTGAAGGGCTAAAATACCGATTGCGTGACGCACAGATCGTTGCAGATCATATTGAGAAGTTATATAGAGATACGGGTATCACGCATCTTGAATTTACTGACTCTACGTTTAATATTCCCCTGAATCAGTGTAAAAAAGTCCTAAAGGCGTTGAAACAAAAAAATCTGAAGTTGAATCTGCGAACCATGGGGTTAAATCCCGGAGCCGTTGATGAAGAGCTTGTTGATCTCATGAAGCAAAATGGATTCAGGGATGTTGATTTAGGAGCTGAAGCCGGATGTGACAAAATGTTAAAAAGCCTTGGCAAGCATTATACAAAAAAGGATGTGATTCATTCCGGTAAATTATTGCAACAAAAAGGCATACCCACAACATGGTATCTTCTTGTGGGAGCTCCGGGGGAAACAGAAGAAACACTCAAAGAAACCTTTAACACGATAAACCAGGCGGCATCAAAGTGGGACCTTATAAATATTGGCGTGGGATTGAGGGTATATAAGGGATCCCCCATCGCAGATGGAATGAAGGAGAATAATCCATCCTGTACCAATGATGAATTTTTAAAACCGGTTGCTTTTATACCCGAAGCGCTTTCATTGGAACAGGTAAAAAAGATCACGAAACAATTTGCCTTAAAGAACCCAAATTATTTTATGTATGACGAGGATGAAACCACGCCTTTGTTTGTGTTAAGGCTTGGTACGTTTATCCTTAAGGTTTTTGCACCGAATCAGCCTGTCTGGCGATTGCATATTTTAATTAGAATGATTCAAAAGTATACTGGAATTAGTCTGGTTAAGAGATTGCTTTTTAATCTTTCTGACAGATTTTAAATTAAAAAAAGCCGGAGAAAACATTTATGAACATTCTCTCCGGCTTTGAAAACAGACTGATTCGAGAATCAGTTCAGATTTATCATTTTACCTAAGCTTTCTTTCTGCTGACACCTGCAAGACCTATCAGACCAAAGCCAAGGAGCAATAGTGTAGTAGGCTCAGGAATAGCGGACATCTGAAAACTGCCTTCATTAAGCACTGAAAATAGGAGGTTTGTTCCATCATCGCTCACATCCTGAAAGGTTGCCCCTAGATTGAAACTTGACATTACGATGCTATTAGGGCCATACATTGTTAACCAGTCATCGAAATCAGTTCCATCTGAAAAACTCCAGAAACCATCCAGTACTGACTGAAATCCAGCAACCATCCCAAACTGACCTTCCGCTGCACCTGCAAATGCAAAACTTGGAGAAGACCCACTAGCTGCCAACAACGAAAAAGTTGCAACTTGTAGCGCGCCATCGGTTGGATCAATGTTATCGTCTAAATAAATAGAGATACTGCCTATACCAGGGTTAAAGGCAAGATTAAATGAATCATTTGCTACTTTATCGGTATAATTGGCAAGGGTCGTGTCACCATCACCTCCATTATTGTAGTTGTATACGTAACCAGTAAGTCCTTCAAAAGCGATATAAGCATTTGCGGGGCCGCCGCCTGTTGAAAAGAGTAAGCCAGTATTGTCTGCATCCAAAACGCTTAAAAATCCAAACTCTGAAAATGTATCTCCGTTATCAAGAACAGTGTCATCTAAACCACCGGTTAACGCCTGAGCAATCGTACTGGTGGTTTCCGTTGCACTAACTGCACCAAGATCATTGATGAAATTGACTGTCGTACCCGTATAACCAGTAACGCTAGTTCCTGTTGCAGTATAGCCAGTACCAGTTAAATCCCAACTCCAAGGCAATGCATTTGCTGAGCCTACAGCGCCTACTAATAAAAACATTCCTGCTAAAAATACTGTTAATTTGCTTTTCATTTTTCTATTCTCCTTATTGTTTGATTACCAACATGATTCCTGCGATTCTGGGGACACCTTACTAACTTAGATTCCACCCCTAAGTTTTTTCATAATACGATTTTTTTTATGGTGACCACCTCCTTCTTTTAAAATTTTTATTTTTTACTTATGCATACTTAATGCAATGATGATGCCATGATGGGTGTTTGTCAGAAAAGTATTCAATTTTTTTTTAAAAACCAGAGAATGTCTTTTAAATTAAGGTGTTAACTAATGTAGTTTATTTCAAAATTTAATTATTAAAATTAAAAATAAATAGATACTCCCGGGGAGATTAAAGCCTATGAAAATTAGTTTATAACTATTGTGAAAAAGTTTTCACAATATATGATTTTTTTACTTAAATCTTTTGCTATTTTACTTGATTTATTTTTCCCACACGATTTTATACTATTTTGAACTTCTTTTCCATCATTTTTTTGTCCGCACTCAGTTGAGGGGCAGTTTAGGGATCCCTAGAATTTATATGTGGCATCCAGAAATAATTGATCATTGTGGTTAAACCTGCCAATGAATGTAGTTGGGTCACCCTCAAAAACATGGGCACCAACGGTTAGATCCAGATTCGTTATATAGGTGTACGTAAGGCGGGGCGAGAGGTAATATCCATTGTCATTCAGGTCAATGTTGTAATAAAGGCAAGCCTCAAGCCATTCTGAATTAAACTTTCTGCTGATTTCCCCCAGGAGCGACACTGTGTCTTGCTCGAAGTAGAGGAAGTCATCATCATAGTCAAAGATATGGTTGTGGCTGAGTTGAACGTTAAAATACCAGTCAACACCGGAATAATCGGCGCCTATTATGCAAAAGAGGGTTGGGCTTTGTTCTGAGGTGAGATCGGATGTCAGATAGGATTGCTGGTCCTGCCAGGCAGCCTCACCCCGGACGCCGAAGTCGCCCAGGGTGGTCTCAAATTCGAATCCAACAATATTGGATCTTGGGTACTCAATTTCGATGTTCTCATTGGTCAAAACTGCTGTGCTCAGGTCTGATGCCAGGGCGTTACCGGACATGGTTCCGTCCGTTTGGAAGTTTTTTATGGGAAAATTGCTGTAGAAGGGCAGGTCCTGCCAGGCATAGTGGTACGTGAGGCCCAGGTCCCATCCTCTTATGGAGGTGGAGGCCCTCGCAGCAAATTCGCCATTAAGGCCGCTGTCATCTGGACTTGTTTCATTAATGGTGATGTCGTTTATATAGGTTTTTACTGAATCTGGAAGAGAAGATGCCTGGATCTCCTCCTTGATATGGGAAAATACACTCCAGTCCGTGCCAAAATAGTCCTGGCGGGCAGGCTCGAATTTTGGCAGGTAGATCCCCTCCAAAGAAAATCCATTGAGCTTTACGACCAGGTCTGCCATCCACACGGGGATTTTTCTGTCCTCATAGTTCGGCACAATGAATTCCCGGAAGTCCTCTGGATTAATTGAATCCACAGGACTTATCTGGTCCGTTTTTCCCCATCTCAGAATTTTTTTACCAAGGGTCAGGGTTAGATTGTTAAAGGGCAAAGTCGCATATGCTTCATAAAGATCAAGGTCATAATCCTTCTGATAGGAGTCGTCTCCAAAATATAGAAAGTCTGACAGGACTGAAACGGTGATTTTTTTATCATAATTGGCTTCAACAAGGGTTCTGTTTTTAAAAGCTGTTTTATGCTCTTCTCCCGGGTTGTCCACGCTGTCCATGGCACCCCTTGCCTGGATATATCCTGATAGAGAGAAAAGGGAGTCTGATGTATTTTCAGGGGAGCTTTGTTCAAGGTCAAAGAGATCATCTGGAAGGTCTGGAGAAAGTTCAGTTTTGAATAATGGTGCTCGAATTTTCAGTGTGTCCTGGGGTTTGCTGGAAGATTTTTTGAGGGCAGCATCTGGAGTGTTGACCTTAATGAATAGGAGGGCAGTGCTCCCTTGCTGGGAATTCCTATGTTCGACGGTGAAGGTTTGTTTTTGTTTCATGTCAAGGACAATGCGTGTGCTGTTTTTGGTGTTCTGCCCCATGCGGATTGCCTGGACGGTTTGTCCGTTGACCTGTTTTGTCTGGCTTACCTGGGGAAGAAAGGCGTTGAAGATGTCCACGACAATACGTTCCGGATTGGGCAGGGCGAAATATTTAAACTGGGGCGGTTTTTCAAGGAGAATCGTTATCGTTTCGCCTGTTGCATCCTGGACAAAGCTATTTTCAATGATTCTATTTTGTGGCAGGGCGTAAACAGGGCAGGGAAGGTTGAGAAAGGGCAGGATTGTTATCAAAGATAAAAGAAACGACCACGTTTTGACTGCTTTAAGCACCATCATGTTTTTTCCTGTATGGATTGATATCTACAGGCATTCATCGCAATTAAGATGCCAGGGAAGATGTGTGTTTATATTTTTTTGAGATCAGTGGTTTTCTAAAGCCTGTCTGGATAGCTGGGATGGATCAATATCTGTATTGTATTCAATGTGTTGAATTTTTATGTAGGTCTGGTGATTTTTTTTAAGATCTTCCATGAGCACGGTTGATTCGGTCCATATCTTTTGAATAATTTCAAGGTTAAGTACCTTGTACTGTTTGATTTTTGTCCCTTTAGCGTCAAAATATTCTCCATATAGGGGCACAAGGGTGGCTTTTGCTATGTGGCCAATGGTTTTGGCATATTGGGAAACGGTTGCCGGCTTGGGTGTGGTTTCAAGGATATAGCAGTCAACCCCTGCTGTAGTAACCGAGCCTGTGATGGTGTAAGTGTAGTCGTCAACCCTGTGGCGTTCCATATCCTCATAGGTGAAATCGCTGTTTACAAATCGGCTGGATTTTTGGGATGAAACAATCCTTCGGGTGCGGCGAAGGGCCGGAAGAAAGAGAAACTGATCCGTTTCCCAGCCGGGTTTCTCAACGGTAAGAAAGGCGGTTCCTTCAATGTCTGCCGGGGAAGTGAATCTTATGAGTTGGGTTTCGAGATCGTTCTTTAGCATGCGCAGATTTCTAAAGGTCCGAGTTCTTTTATGGCCGTTTTTGTCCACAAGTACCATGATGGCATCGGACGCTGAGTTGTCACCCCGGTTTCTGTCAAACACTTGTTGGGCAAGATCCCTTCCAGACAAGGTTGTTTCGGCATTGATCAATGGGGCAGGAAGGAAAAGCCACAGGGCAATGACCATTGTTGGAAATATAAAAGTGATATATCTATAGAACGTCATGGATGTTATCCCTTTAACGTTTTTAAAATTGCCCTTGCATTGTCAGAGCCGTCAAAGGTTTTACTGAGGTCAAGGGCTTTTTCAAGTTGTTTGATGGCAAGTTTTTGATCCCCTTTTTTGTGGTAAGTAAGTCCCAGATGATAATGAACAACGGGGTTGTCAGGGATTTTTTCAAGGCTGTCCAAAAGCTCACTTGCTGCATTGCCATATAAACCTTTTTTAAAATACACGTATCCCAGGGTGTCCATGACCCCTGGATCATTGGGTAGATTTTTCTTTGCAATCCTTGCCAGGACCAGGGCCTGGTCAAACTTGTCTGTCCTTTCGGCAAGATGGTAGGCCAGGTTGTTGGCGGCAGGGGCGTATTCGGGGTTAATTTCAAGGGCTTTTTTGTAATGATCTACTGCTTTGTCAAAATTTTTAATAGCCTCGTAGATGGTTGCCAGTATCATGTGGGGAGCCGGAAGATTGGGGTTTTTTTCAAGTAAAGTCTGATATTGGGTAATGGCCTTTTCCTTGTCTTTTTCGGCAAGGGCGATCATGGCTATGGCCCCATAGGGCTGAAGATAATCCGGGTTGGCCTCAATTGCCCTGTTGTATGACCTTTTGGCCTTGTTAATTTCTTTTCTGGCAAGATAGAGATTGCCCTCAAGATAGTGAATAACGGCCTGGAGGGGGGGCTTGTCCTTTGCCAAATCAAGTTGTCTTTTGCAGAGGTCATGGGCCTGACTGAATTTATTTTGAACGGCCAGGTTTCTGACCTGGAGGGTGAACACATCCAGGAGCATGTTGTTCTTGTTCATTGCCTGGTTGAGATAGTTTTCTGCCTCGCCATAATGTTTGAGGGCTGATTTTAAAAGACCCATCTGAAAATATCCGGCAGGGTTCTCAGGGTTGAGTTTTATAAGAGCTTTAAACCCTGCCTCTGCCTGCTGGATCTTTCCAGTGTTCATGTATGAGTTGGCAGAGATCATGGTTGCCCTGTATTCAGAGGGGTTCAGCTTCAACACTTCAGCGGCTTCAGCCTGGGCAAGGTCAAACGATCGTTCATGGAAATAGATGTCAGCCAGGAGGAGCCGGGCCTTGAGGTAGCCGGGGTTGAGCTCCACAGCTTTTGCAACGGCGGTCTTTGCCGTGTCGTTTTCCCGAAGACCGATCTGGCAAAGGCCCTGGAAGTAATGAACCCTGGCATCCTTGGGATCTTCTTTTTCAAGGTCCTGGAGCAGCATCAGAGCCTCACTGAATTGTGCTTTTGAAATAAGAATTTCACTTTTGAGCATCCTTGCCTGCCTGAATTTGGGCCGTTGTTCGAGCATTTCAGCCACCAGGGTCTCGGCAGCATCGACCTGTCGTTCTTTATACTGGAACCGTGCAAGGGTGGTTTTCACAGCAATATTATCGGGCTGTATGGCCAGGGCCTTTTGGTACATCTCCAGAGCCTTGTCTTTGCTGTTTGTAATCTCATAAAAACCGGCTGCCGTCATATAGGGTTTCATGGCCTTTGGGGAAAGTTCAACCGCCTTGAGATAGGCTGCCTCTGCTGAAGTGTTGTTTCTCATTTTGAAATAAAAATTGCCCAGGATGATCCTGGCGTCGGAATTTTCCGGGTTTTCTTTTACCGCCGCTAACAGCTGGGTTTCAGCATCCTTAAATCTTTTAGTTGCGATAAGGAAGGTCACGAGTGCCAATCTTGGCCGAATGGCTGCGGTGTCCACGTTAACCGACTTGACCAGCAGGGCTTCTGCCTGCTCGAACTCCTGTTTGAATATCTTAATCCTGGCAAGGGCCTGGAGGGCATTGATGTGGTCCGGTTTGAGATTGAGAATTCGTTCAAGAAGGGTGGATGCCGTGTCAACGTCTTTTTCCTGGACAAGAATCTGGGCCTTTAGGAAAAGGGCCTCTGTATTGTCAGGATCAAGTTCAAGCAAATGTTCGATTTTTTCCTTTGCCTTTTCCAGGTTTTTACCAAGGATAAAAAAGCCTGCAAGTTTTACCAGGGCGTCCTGGTCGTCAGGATCATGGGCTTCCACCTTGGTGTAGGCCTGGAATGCTTCCCTTGGTTTTCCAAGCTTCATCAGGGTTTTGCCGAGAAGGGACCAGACCTGTGCATCGTCAGGCCCAAGTTGAAGGGCGTTGCGGAATTCGATTTCAGCTTTTTTATACTCTTTGGCTGCAAAATACTGTTCGCCGCCTTCTACATGGGCACTCTTTTTTTCCTGGTCTGTTTTACAGCCTGTAACAAGAAGTGCCACTGCGATGATTATAAATATGCTTTTGAACTTCTGAGGCATATATCCTCCAGGTCAACATTTTTTGAAATAGTTTGTTTTTTTTTATAAAAGTGATACCTATCTATTAATTACTTTTATTATGTGTTGCTGGTACTTTTGTCAAACAAAAAACAAATTAGAAAAAGATTCAATATGGTGACGCTTAAACTGTTTTGCGCCATGCTTATGGTGGTCTTTATTGTTCTGCCGGGCGTTTCTGAAGCATGGTTTGATGGTGCCAGGACTGGTCAGCCGTTTTCGACGAGAACGGCCGACAAATCTTCGTTGTCATCGGGCAGTCTTGTTGTGTTCGATGACATTGCCGCCGAATCTGAAGGGGTTGTTTCGGCCCCTGACGCATTTTTTGTTCCCATTGATACCATTGATCTGGATATCCCCCTGACCCTTTTGGTGAAGACACCCGTCTCATCCATGGAGGCCCTTGACCGTCTCATGGTGGCGAACCTGAGGCTTAAGCTTTTGATTGACGAGTACAATGCCCTTCAAAAAAGGGCTGGTGAATTGTTGAAGAGCGTATCCATTCCCTACCTCGATTCCCCCGGGCTGCCCCCTGGAAAGGGGGGTGAGAAGAGCCTGAATGATCGAAAGAAAAAACTTGATACACGGCTGGGAGGAATCCTTTTTGAGGGACATGCACTGAATACCCCTCGATTACCATCGGTGAATTTGCCTCCCCTTGGAACCCGCACAGGCCGGGTGCCTGGGAAGGGTAATGTTGCTGTAGCAAGCAATACTCCCATGGATTCTTCCCCTGGGGTGAATTATGACAGCACACCCGCCACCTCGGAAACGGCCCCCTTGGAGTCTGTTTCCACATCAAAGGGTCTTCCCTGGATATTTGCCGTATTCATGAATGTTTTTTCCTACTGCCTTACCCACCGGTTGGAAACAGTTTTTTATGGGGCGTTTCTGTCGCTCTTTGCCTACTTTCTCTCCCTGCAGGTTCGCCATGGTAAATAAAAGGTTCTTTTTTCTGTTAATGGCCTTTTTTTTTCTGGGTTGGTTTTTTCTGGTCAGGCAGACCACAAACCTCTCCTTTGAAAATACTGGGGATCTTTATTTTGCCCAAAGGGAATATAAACAGGCCATCTCTGAATGGGAAAAGGCACTGGACCTTGGTCCAGACGATCCAGAAATTATGGGAAAAATCGGCAATGCTTATCTGCGACTGGCAAAGTTTGATCGGGCAGAGACCACCTTTAAACGTGCCGTTGATGTGAATCCAGGGGCTGTTGATCTCCATTTTGAACTGGTCCGGTTAAGCCTTTTAAATGGCGATTTTGCGTCTGCTGAAAAGCGATGTGCCCTGTTGAAAAAAAAGGTGCCGCTCAATCCAGAGGTGGAAATCCTTATGGGAGATATGGCTGTGCTGGACAATCATCTTGAACGGGCAGAGACGTTTTACCGTAAAGCCCTGGACCTGTCCAAAGGGGCTCCCCGATCTTTGTTAAAGCTTGCCACTTGTCTTGTCCTCCTCGATAACAAACAGGAGGCTGATACCGTGTATGCCATAGCGGATAAGCTGGGGGTGCGAACTCCGGGGGTCCTTGTTCAGATGGCAGATTATTTTCTTGTGTCGGGAAGGGATGAAAATGCCGAGGCATGTCTGGTCGAGGCTCTCAAGCAGGAGCCCGAGGATCTTGACCTTAAAGTCCGGCTGGCTCGGTTTTATCGCTCCATCCATTCCCTTGAACAGGCAGAGGCTGTTTTTGCCTCCCTTGTTGAGAATGATCCTGCAAACCTTTATTTCAAGAAAATGCTCGGAGATATTTATATATCTCTGGATAAACTGGACCATGCCGAAAAGATGATCAGCGATATGGAAACGCTTGTTCAGGAGCCTGATCCTGATTATGAAATGCTCCAGGGCAAGTATTGGCTTTTTAAGGGCAACTACGTGTATGCTGCCATCCATTTTAAGTCAGCAGTTGATCTTGCGCCGGGGTTTTTCTGGGCCCACTATCTGTTGGGTGTGGCCTATCTCATGGGAGGGCAGAATCAGCTGGGTGAAAACAGCCTTGAAAACGCACTCTATGTCCACCCCGATCAACCCCAGGCCCTGCTGTTAATGGCGTCGATCCTGTATAAAAAGCAACAGTATCCCCTGGCGGTTGAGTACTTGAACCGCTTGAGGGAACAAGCGCCAGAAAATAGTCGTGTCCATCGATTGACGGGTTTAAATTTCCTGGCCCTTGGTGCCTATGAAAAGGCCAGCAATTCCTTTACATCTGCCCTGTTGGTCAATCCTGAAGATCTGGCAGCCTCTTATTTTCTGGGTATGACTGCAGAGGCCGTGAACAATGCAACCCTGGCCATGTCATGTTACACTAAGGTGCTTGATAAAAACCCAAGGCTTGCCGATGTGATTCATCGTTGTGCAACTTTTTTGATAAACCAGGGCGATTTAAAGGGGGCAGAGGGTTTGATGGCTCGTCTTGCTGATAAAAATTGGGATAACCCCTATTATCATTATGTCGCAGCCCTTGTTGATATCAGGGCTGGGCGCTTGGCAAAGGCAGAGAAGAATTTTAAACAGGCCCTTTTGCCGGGAATGCCCCTTGGGGAGGCCCATGTGGGTCTTGCTGATCTTTATCTTGCCCAGGGCAGGATACTGGATGCCATTTCTACTCTGGAGGCTTGTACCGCAACGATTCCCGGGTTTGTAGACGCCTGGACAGGTCTGGCCGGCATTTATCTTAAAACCGGCAACCCCCTGGAGGCCCTGGCCGTGATGGAGCGGGCTGAAAAAAAGCTGCCCGATTCCCCGGTTGTTCTTGGCAACCTTGCCTGGCTCTATCTTGAGACAGAATCCGACCTGGATCTTGCCCTGGACTTTGCCCGAAAAGCCTATGAACGAAGACCCAACGATCCTGCCATCAGTGACACCCTTGCCTGGGTTTATTATAAAAAGAGGGCCTTTTCCCAGGCGGACTGGCTTCTTACCGCGATTGAAGCCTGTGATCCGGAGAACGGCGTGGTTCTTTACCACCACGGCATGGCTCTTTACGGCCAGGGCAAAGTTTCTGAGGCTGTTGAAAAATTGAAGAAAGCCTCTAAAACAGGGCTTGGGGAATCAGATCTTAACCAGATAAATAAAATTCTTTCTTTAGTAAATGATCAGACAGGGAAAAAACAGCCCCCTTCTTTGTCCGTTTCAGGGAAGAACCTTGAAATGGATTCCTTTGAACTGGAAAAATCGCCCTTTCAGGAGTTTCAGGAATCCAGCCAGAGCGAAGATTTGCTTCAACCCCAGTGGCAGAATTAGCGCTTCTTTTCTTAACCTTTTTTCATGGGAGGTATTTTTGATGGAAAACGACGAAAAATCATTGCTCAAGCGCGGCCTGTGGATTCAGGCTCAGCAGGGGGTTCTGACCATGGGCTCCCTTGACCCGGAAGATACCCGGGTGGTGGAACTTTCTGAGGAGCTTGCGGCCACCATTTCCCAGTTTGAACAGGACATGACCGACGCCCTGTATGGTGACCGGGCAAAGGTCTTTACACCCGGGAAGACCGGGGTCAAGACCCTTCTGGAACGGGTGATCGAAAGCGTTGATACAAGGGGGGTTAAAGTGTCGATCTCCTGCCCTGATTCCGCGGTGATTCAAGGCGATTATGACGGGCTTTTTGATCTTTTTTCAGGGTTTGTGAAAAATTCCCTTGAAAATGAACTTCCTGGTGTGGCGTCGCCTGCCATTTATATTTCCGTGTCCGTTGTTGCCGACAATCTGTGCATGGTTTACAGGGATTCAGGTACGGGTTCGGGCGAGAACCGATTAAACAAGGAGATCCGCTATATAAAGGAAATCCTCAAGGGCGATGTGTGCCGGAAGTCGACGCCGGGAAGGGGGTCCTACTTTGACATTGCAATTGCGCAGTAGATGGCCTTTTAACGGATAAGGAAAACTATGGATAGGAAAAAAAAGGTATTTGTGACACGTAAATTCCCCGAGGCCGGCTTAAGCCTGCTCGAGCAGGCAGGGTTTGATCTGACCCTTCGAGCCAGCGACCGGCCCATGGCGGTTTCAGAACTTGCACAACGTTCCAGGGGGCACCAGGTGCTCTTGTGCACGGTTGGTGATAAAATCAACAGGGCGTTTCTTGAAAGTTGCCAACACCTGGAGCTGATCTCCCAGTTTGCCGTGGGGTATGACAATATTGATGTGGATACCGCCACACGCCTTGGCATTCCCGTGGCAAACACCCCGGATGTCATGAGCGAGGCAACGGCTGACATTGCATTCGGGCTGATGATTGCAACGGCAAGGAAAATGTTTTTCCTTTACACGACCATCCGCCAGGGGGAATGGGGATATTTTGAGCCAAAGGCAAACCTTGGTATGGAATTAAGGGGGAAAACCCTGGGGATATTCGGCCTGGGTCGCATTGGAACAAAAATGGCCCAACTGTGCAAAAACGCCTATGGCATGTCGGTGATCTACCACAGCCGCAGCCGCAACAGGGAGGCGGAAAAACAACTTGATGCCGTCTGGGTGAGCTTTGACGAACTGCTGGCCCAAAGCGATGTGCTGTCTGTTCACTCTGTTTTGAGCGATGACACCCGTCACCTGTTTGACCGAACCGCCTTTGAACGCATGAAATCCACGGCCATCTTTGTCAATACGGCAAGGGGGGCGATCCACCAGGAGACGGATCTGATCCAGGCCCTTGTTTCAAAAGAGATCTGGGGGGCAGGGCTTGATGTTGCCGATCCTGAACCCATGGCGGCAGACAACCCGTTGTTGTCCATGGATACGGTCTGTGTGCTGCCCCATGTGGGATCGGCCACCATGGAGGCAAGGGACGCCATGTCACGGCTTGCGGCAGAAAATATCATCGAATTTTACACCCGGGGCATTGTGCCCCATCTGGTCAATCCCGGGGTGTTTAATTAACCCTCCTGTTTTGCCGGCTGTTTCACCGGGCGCTTCATTCCGTTTCTGTTGACCACCACAAGGCCTGTTGTGACCAGCAGAATTGAAACCATCAGGTTTGCCGTGGGCGGCTCCTTGAGCAGAATGACCCCGAAGGACACCCCGGAAAGGGGCATGATAAAAACAAACGCGTGGAGCAGGGCTGTGCCGTAGCGTTTCACCAGGGTGTTCCAGGCGATAAAGGCAAAGCTTGCCGTTATCAGGGCCTGATACGCCATTGCGCTGATGATTGCCGGGGTAAGGCAGCGAACCCTTTCATGGTCGACGAATAAACTGCCGAAGATGAGCAGCGGCAGGGCAATGGCCATGGGGTAAAGGGTGATCTGTACCGGATGGAAATCGTGGATGATTCGTTTGACATAAACCGCGTTGCAACCCCAGAACAGAACCGCCGCAAGCACGATCATATCGCCTTGCAGTCCATGTCCTGCCCGGGGCACCTGATCAAAAAACAAGACCACAACACCGATGAAGCCAATGAGAAGCCCGGTTGTTTTTTTCCAGGTGATGGTTTCGCCCGGAATTAAAAAATGGGCAAGCACCATGATGATAAAGGGAAGGGCGTTGGCGATCAGGGTACCGTGGGAGGCGGTTGTTTTGCTCAGTCCCGTGTAAAACAGAGACAGCTGGCAGAAGAAAATGATGCCGGAGGGAACAAGTTTCAAGAATTGAACGGCCGTGATTCCAAGGGGCTTTCGGGTTGAAAAGGCCCACGCCCAGATGACAAGGGCCGCAACAGAGAACCGGACGGCAGCCGTGGTATAGATGCCAAGGCCTGCAAGGCTGATTTTGACGGCAACGGCGTTGGCGCCAAACAGGATGCAGAGAAAGGCGGTATATATCGCCGTCACCGGCGGCAGGGCCGTCGCCTCGACCTCGACCACGGGGGCGGTTGCGGTCAATCTTCCCACCCCAGGCCATGGCAATGAATCGTTTGGTGAAAAAAGTTTGATTTCATTGCCTATCTCCTTGTCCCGGGGGTATCGATACCATATACCTATCAGCAAAAACAGTTGTTTTCAAGTGTCTACACAAAGATTCATACGGAGAAGAAATGATTAAAATACCGGTTTCACAGAAGTTTAGGTTTCCCGGCATGTACCGGATTCACCAGGCGTTTGACGTTCCCCCGGCCATTGATGTGGCACGGGCCATGGACGAACAGTGGCACCGGCTGAAACAAGATTTGGTCCTTGCGCCCGGGGCCCGGATCGCCGTGGGTGTGGGCAGTCGCGGGTTGTCGAACCTGCCGGGGATTGTTCGGGCCGTTGTGGCAAAGCTGAAGGCTGCCGGTGCCCGGCCCTTTGTCACCTCGGCCATGGGTTCCCACGGAGGGGCAACGGCCCAGGGTCAGGCGGCACTGCTTGCCGAGCGGGGCATCACCCAAGAGAGTGTGGGAGCGCCCGTGGAGGTGACCATGGAGGTGGTGTCCATGGGCGAGGCGGACGGGATTCCCCTGTACATGGACCGGTTGGCCCATGGGGCCGACGGGATTGTGCTGATCAACCGGGTCAAACCCCACACGGATTTTACCGGACCGGTTGAGAGCGGAATTATTAAAATGCTCGTCATCGGATTTGGCAACCAGAAGGGGGCTGATTTTTATCACCAGGCAGCCGTTGGCAGAGACTTTTACGACATGATCATTACGGCCGGCCGCAGGCTTCTGGCAAATACCCGGCTTTTGTTTGGTGTGGCCCTGGTGGAAAACCAGGACCACCAGACCTGTGACATCCGCATGGCGATCCCGGCCAGGATCGAAGAGATGGAAATTGAGCTGTTGAAAAAAGCACGCAGTCTCATGCCCAGACTTCCCCTGGACGAGATCGATCTTCTGATCGTGGATGAAATGGGAAAGGACATCAGCGGTGCGGGCATGGACCCCAACGTGGTGGGCGGCAGGGGAAGCTGTGTGTGGAGTGCCAACCGCCCCTGGCCTGAAATCACGCGCATTTTTGCCAGGAGTCTCAGCCCTGCCACCAGGGGCAACGCATCGGGCCTTGGCATGGTCCATGTCACCACACCCCGGCTGGTTGAACAGATTGACATGCAGGCCACCGCCGTCAATGCCCTCACCGCCTCCTGCCCGGAAGACTGCCGGATACCCATGACACTTTCCACGGAGCGAGAGGCCATTGCCGCAGCCCTCATGACCATTGGCCCCTATACCCCTGAAAATGTGCGCATCGTCCACATTAAAAATACGCTCCACCTCGATCATATGAGGGTTTCAGTGGGGTGTCTTGCTGACCTGGCATCCCGTCCGAACATTTCCCTGGTATCGGGTCCTCTCCCCATGGCCTTTGACGCTTCCGGCGCCCTGTTATAAATATTGTGGACATCACCTCCCAAATCAGTGTATATTTAAATCTTTATTTTTCAGAATCATTGGAAACGGTTAAAAATTTAAGGGGTTGTGAAAAATGGTGGCCATGGATCAGAAATTTGATTTTAAGGCATTTGATTTTAAAGGTCTTGCCAGGGAAAATGTTGCAGACATGCTTCCCTACGTTCCGGGCAAACCTATTTTAGAGGTTCAGGAGGCCTATGGCCTTGGCAAGGTGATCAAGCTGTCGTCCAATGAATGCCCCTTTGACCTGCCGTCGGGCCTGGGACAGGCCGTTGCAGCGTCCGTGACCACGGGCAACCGCTATCCCGATGCCCTGTGCCGGCGGCTGCGGGCAAAAACGGCAGCCAGACTCGGGGTGGGTGAGCAGAACCTGATTTTTGCCAATGGAGCAGAAGAGGGGATCCGGCTGATTGCCCAGATTTTTCTGAACCACGGAGACCAGGCCATCATTCCCACACCCATCTTTGATGCCTACAGTGTGGCCACCCGCCTCATGGGGGCAAGGGAAATCTGCCTGCCCCTTGACCATTACCGGATTGACCTGGACGCCGTGATAGATGCCTGCAACACCAACACCAGGGTCAAGCTGGTCTGGCTCTGCTCACCGTCAAACCCCACCGGGGATGTCCTTAAAAAACAGGAGATGGATCGCTTCCTGGCCCGTCTTCCCCAAAATATCATGGTGGTTCTGGACGAGGCCTATGCCGAGTTTGTCACGGATGACGGGGCGGTACGCACCGAGGATTACCTGGGCAAAGATCCCAGGGTCATCGGTCTTAGAACCTTTTCCAAGGCCTATGGCCTGGCAGGGTTCCGCATTGGATACCTGGTTGCGGATCCCGGGGTTATCGCCCTTGTGAACAACGTCAAGCTGCCGTTCAACGTCAATGCCCAGGCCCTGGTTGCCGCTGAATATATGCTCGACGAGCAGAATTTTGCAGCAGCACATGTGGCCCTTGTGGTCAAAGAGCGGACCTTCATGCGCACCGAGCTTTGCCGGCGCGGCTTTGAAGTGCCGGAATCCCAGGGCAATTTTTTGTTTGTGAAAATTCCAGAGGGCTTGAATAAAAACGGGCAGGATATATTCAAACTGCTGCTGCCCAAAGGGTTGATCGTCCGGCCGGGAACGGCCTTTGGGGTGTCCCGGTACTTCAGGATGTCCCTGGGAACAAGGGAGGACAACCTGCTGTTCCTTGCGTCGTTTGACAAAGTGCTGGCCTGAAAATTGGGGTCAAAAAATTGGGGTCAGGTGAAAATTGGGGTCAGGCTTGCTTTGTTGTCGTTTCGACTGGAAAATTGGGGTCAGGCTTGCTTTGTTGTCGTTTCGACTGGGAAAGTTGGAGCCAGGCTCTCCCCGGTGTTGTTTTGACTGGGGAAAATAACAAACAGGCTTTATGTTCTATTTTTTTGATTAAAACAGAATTTTAAAGGAGATTGGAAAATGAAACAAATTTTTGGTTTTTTGTTGATGCTGGGATTGTGCATGGCAACGGTTGCCAATGCCGGTGATACCATTGTGGTGGGAACCTCAGCGGATTATCCCCCCTATGAGTTCACCGACGCCACCGGTGCCTTTGTGGGGTTTGACATGGATCTGGTCCGTGCCATTGGCGACAAGATCGGTAAAAAGGTGAAGATCGTTGACATGGGGTTTGACACCCTGATCGCAGGCCTGCAGAATAAAAAGATTGATGTGGTCATTGCCGCCATGCAGGCCAGTGATGAGCGCAGAGAAAAGGTGGATTTTTCCATTACCTACCATGACATCAAGGATGCGCTCCTGGTCAAAGCCGATTCCGGCATTGAACTCAAGTCTATTCACGACCTTGCCGGGTATAAGGTGGCCTCCCAGACAGGGACGATCCAGGAAAAATGGATCCAGGAGAACCTTATCAAAACCGGAAAGCTTGCCGCTGAAAATTATTTTTCCTACGAGCGGGTGGACAATGCCGCCATGGACATCAAGGCCGGCCGTGTGGATGTGCTGCACATCATTGCGGATCCTGCCATTTCACTTGCCGAGAAAAACAGCCTCAAGATTGCCCTGATCACCACGGAAGCTGTTTCAGCAGGTCAGAGCCTTGCCGTAACCAAGGGCAATACCGAGCTGCTGGCAGAGATCAACAAGGCCATTGAAGCCCTCAAGGCGGACGGCTCGTTGAAAAAACTGATGGACAAGTATAAGCTGCTGTAACCTGTCAACCATGGAATCTTTTCTTAAAATGGGGCAGTTTCTGCTGCCGGGCCTGGGCGTTACCCTGTGTGTAACCCTTATTGCGCTTTTCATGGGGTGCTGCATCGGCGCTGCCATGGCAGTGCTTCGGGTGTACGGCGGTGTTACCGCAAGGGGGATTGCCGCAAGCTACAGCATTGTGGTGCGGGCAATCCCCGTGGTTGTGATTATTTTTATCCTCTACTTTGTCGTGTCGGAATTGGTTGACCTTTCGCCGTTCATGTCAGGGGCCCTGGCCCTTGGGTTTGCCAGCGGCGCCTACCAGACGGAAATTTTCAGGGGGGCGATTTTATCGGTGCCCCAGGGGCAGATGACGGCGGCCCGGGGCATTGGTATGGGCCGGGCCAAGGCCATTCGATGCATCATCATGCCCCAGGCCCTGAGAATTGCCATCCCCTCCCTCATCAATGAGGTCTCCCTGGTGTTAAAGGATTCGTCCCTGGTGTTTGTCATCGGGGTGCCTGAACTTTTGCGACGGGCCCAGTATGCCAGCGCCAGTACCATGGAGCCGTTGCTGGCCTTTGGTACGGCCGCTTTCTTTTACATCCTTTTGACCCTTGTGTTGAGCAAGGTGCTTGAGACGCTTGAACAACGGTTTGCCGTCAGCTTCTGACAGATTAAAGAACCGCCTCCCAAAAATCGGGGGGAATAAACAACGGAAACAAACAACCCATGATCAAACCCGTACTACGCATAAGAAACCTGCACAAATCCTTTGGTGAAATGGCCGTAATCAAGGGCGTCAGCTTTGATGTCGCCCCTTCAGAGGTGATTGTGGTCATCGGCAGCAGCGGAACCGGCAAGAGTACCATGCTCCAGTGCCTCAACCTTCTGCACCGGCCCGATTCCGGTCAGATTTTTCTGGACGATGAAGAGATTACGGCCCCCAATGTTGATGAGGACAGGGTGCGCCGGCAGATGGGAATGGTTTTCCAGGAGTTTAATCTGTTCAACCACCTGAGCGTGCTCAACAATGTGGCCATCGGCATGGTCAAGGTGCTGGGCCTTCCTTCCGTTGAGGCCCGGCAGCGGGCTACAGACGAACTGGACCGGGTGGGCATGTCAGACCACCAGGATAAATACCCGGCCCAGTTGTCCGGTGGGCAGAAGCAGCGGGTGGGCATTGCAAGGGCCCTGGGCATGGGGCCCAAGGTGATGCTGTTTGACGAGCCCACCTCGGCCCTGGACCCTGAACTGACTGGGGAGGTGCTGGCCGTGATGCAGCAGCTGGCAGCCGATGGCATGACCATGGTGATTGTCTCCCATGAGATGGGTTTTGCAAGGGAGGTGGCGGATCGGGTGATCTTCATGGAAAATGGGCGCATTGAAGAGCAGGGCACGCCGGACCATATTTTCAACAACCCCGATTCCGAGCGGACCCGGGCGTTTTTGTCGTTGATCAATCCAAGGGAAGCCCAATGAACGAATTTCTGGCATATACCGCCCTGGCCCTGCCTGAAATGCTCCAGGGAACCGTGATTACCCTGAAACTTACGGCCGGTGCCCTGCTCATCGGCATTCTCATCGGGCTGCCCCTCTCCCTTGTGCGGGTCTATGGCGGAAAATTTTTCCAGCCCTTTTGTTCGGCCTACCTTACCCTGTTCCGGGGAACCCCGCTCCTGGTACAGCTTTTTGTGGTCTACTATGGACTGCCCGAACTGGGCATTTCCTTTTCCCGCATGGCAGCAGCCTTTCTCACCCTTGGGTGCAACAGTGCCGCCTACCAGTGTGAATATTTCCGGGGGGCCATCCAGGCCGTCTCAAAGGGTCAGATGAAGGCTGCAAGGGGAATTGGCATGAACAAGCTTCAGGGCATCCGGCACATCATTCTTCCCCAGGCATTGCGGCTGGTGATACCGGCCTGGTCCAACGAATTCATTGCCATGGTAAAATACACGGCCGTTGTTTTTCTCATTGCCGTGCCGGATTTGATGGGTCGTGCCAAGATTTTATCCAGTCAGAACTTTGCCCCCATCCAGACCTATATCCTTGTGGCGCTGATCTATCTGGTGCTGGTGGGGGCCTTGAGCCTGGTGCTTCATTTTGTTCAGCAACGCCTTGCCGTGCCCGGGTTTGATTTTGGCCAGGACGCCCGATAATGGGAAAATCCACGACAGAACCGGGCATGGAGGCGGCCATGGAACCCGACGGGAGAATGGGATGAAGCAAAACAGTCAGACAACGTTAACCCGTGACCTGACGGCGCTTGTCGGCAGCGACAACTGTCTGTTCAGCCGGGAAGACCTGTGGACCTACTCGTTTGATGCAAGCAAACAGCGGGCCCTGCCCCATGCCGTGGTATTTCCGGTGTCCACGGACCAGGTGTGTGCCGTCATGGGCTATGCCCATGAACATGGGATACCCGTGGTGCCGAGGGGGGCCGGTTCAGGGCTTACCGGGGGGGCAGTTCCTTTCCATGGCGGTATTGTCATGGTGCTTGAACGGATGAATAAAATCATTGAACTTGACGTTGAAAATCTGTGTGCCGTTGTCGAAACAGGGGTGGTGACGGCCCATCTCCAGGCGGCGGCAGCCGAGGCCGGGCTGTTTTATCCGCCGGATCCGGCAAGCCAGGCCTTTTCCACCATTGGCGGCAATATTGCTGAAAATGCAGGTGGGATGCGGGCTGCCAAGTACGGGGTCACCAAACAATATGTGCTGGGACTTGAGGTGGTGTTGCCCAATGGTGACTGCATCAAACTGGGTTCCAAATGCATCAAGGACGTGGCAGGATACTCCATGACCGAGCTGTTTGTGGGATCCGAAGGTACCTTTGGCATCATTACCCAAGCCATTGTCAAGCTTGTAACCCTGCCCGAAACCGTTAAAACCCTGGCCGTATGTTTCGGCAGCATCCAGGATGCGGGCCGGGTGGTTCCTCGGGTGTTAAAAAGCGGGGTGGTTCCCTGCACCCTGGAGTTCATCGACTCAACCTGCCTGGATGCGGTCCTGGACATGGACCCGTCACACAAAAAAGAGTATCAGATCCACGGGGAGACCCGGGCCATGCTGCTGATCGAGGTTGACGGCACGGCCCATGGGGTGGACAGGGATGCTCAGACCATCCTCAATATCTGTAAAAAATCCAACATGCTCAGTTTTCGCATGGCCCAGACAGCCCGGGAGCGTGAAAGTCTGTGGCGGGTGAGACGTTCGATCCACGGGGCCATCATGGGGCTGTGTGCCAAATGGCTGGAGGAGGATATTTCCGTTCCCCCGGCATCCATTCCCCTGATGCTGGAAAAACTCCAGGCCCTGGCCCAGAGGGAGAACCTGCGGATTCTGTGTTTCGGCCATTACGCAGACGGCAATATTCATCTGAGCGCATCTGAACAGGATGGACCCCTAACCCCGGATCGGGCCCGGGCCGTTAAAGGTCAGATTTTTTCTGAAACGGTGAAACTGGGCGGTCGGATTGCCGCAGAACATGGCATCGGAACTGCCAAAAAAGAGTACCTGGGGTTGAATCTGGACGATGCCACCCTTGATTTTGCAATGACGCTCAAGCGAACGATCGATCCCAGGGGCGTGCTTAATCCAGGCAAGGTTTTTCCTGAAAAGGTCTGGAATGCAGCCTATGGGTCCCATTAGAGAGATCGGGCGATGACACGGATGAAAAAAAAGATCCGCCAGGCGTTTACGGAAACCATCAACAGGGAGTTTCAGAAATGTGCTGCCTGCGGCGAATGCCGCATGGTCTGTCCGATTTACGGCGTTGAAGGTTTTGAGCGAAGTGTCGCAAGGGGGCGACTGGCCCTGGCCAAGGCCCTGGCTGACGGAGACCTTGAACTGACCGACAGGGTTCAGGCATCGTTTGACAATTGCCTGCTGTGCATGGCCTGTGTTGAAAATTGTGCAGGCCACGTGGACATGATCGAGGTCGTTCTCAAAAGCCGGGCCTATGCAGCAGACCTGCGGGGGGTTCCCAGGGCAAAGGCCCTGGCGTTCAAGGCGTTGGGAACCGACCGGAAATATCAGAATCTGGGGGTTGCCGGGGCCCGGGCGGCCCAGTCGCTTGCCACGGCCGCTGTTCCGGAAAACAGCGGGTTGCGACTCAGGCTCGCCCGGCTGAACTACCCGACCCTGCCGCCCCTTGCCAGGCGGCCGTTCATCGGCAGGCAGGACAGGACCTATGGGGCAGACAAACGGCAGAAGGTGATGCTGTTTGTGGGGTGTGCCGGCAATTACATCTACGACAGTATCCCCCGAAAAACAGTGGCCGTTCTCAACGCCCTTGACGTGGGGGTGATTGTCCTGTCCCACCAGGGATGCTGCGGTGCGCCGGTTCTGGCCCATGCAGATTCAACAAACCTTGAACGGCTTGCCGTCAACAATGTTCAGGTGCTTTCAGACCCACAGTTCCTGGATCTGCCCATCGTTACCATCTGTTCGTCCGGCGGGTTGATGCTCAAACACCACTATCCCGGGATTCTTTCACACACCCCGCTTGAAACGGCGGCAAAGGATCTCTCCTGCCGCACCATGGACATCAGCCAGTACCTGGCTGACCAGATCGGAATCGACAGGTTCAAATCAAGGATAAAACAGAAGATCCCCCATATCCTCACCTACCATGACCCCTGTCACCTGGGCCGGGGCCAGGGGGTCGCAGCCCAGCCAAGGATCCTTTTAAAGGCTGTTTGTGACCATTTTTCAGAAATGCCGGATGCTGCCATGTGCTGCGGCCTTGGCGGTACCTACGGGCTGAGCCATACCGATGTCTCCCGCCAGATTCTGAAAAAAAAGACAGACGGTCTTGCCGCCATGGACCCGGTGCCTTCCAGGGTTGCAACGGGTTGTCCGGCCTGCATCATGCAGTTGCGTCACGGTTTGGCCCGCACAATCTCCGGGACAGCGGTCAACCATACGGTGCATTATCTCTGGCAGGCCCTCACGGGTTCAGATCCTGGTCAACCTTGACATAGGTCCAGGGCATCTGAACATAGTTGAACAGTTTTGCCGTTTTCGGCATGGAGGCCTGTTTAAAGATTCTGGGTATGTTGATGCCGAGTCCCAGGTAGATGGTTCGTTCTTTGTCCGCTTTGTCCGGGTACCCCCGTGTGTAATATCCCAGGTGAAGTTCTAAATGTTTCAGGGGCGTGCCACGGGCAAAATCAAACCCATCCAGTTTGATGGCCATGATCATTCGCTGGTGTTCATAGTCCGTGGTGAAATCTGCCTGGTCAAATTCAGGCAGGTATTCAATTCTGAAATCAATTTTTTCAGACAGCGCCGGACGGGTATAGAGGAAATATCCGGCTGCTGCGCCGATCACATTCATGATGCAGTCTTCATGGGAAAACCCGTAGCTGCTGAACGAGTCTCCGATTTCCATCCAGGAAACCATGGCCAGGGACGACAGAACGCCTAAGCGGGCACTTTGCCGGGTGCCATAGCCGCTGTTTTCATAGAACGCGGCAAGGAGATGGGCGAAGGTGTAGGAAAAATAAAAATGGCCAAGTTTGTCAGCACCGCCATGGTCACTGTTCTGTGCAAACCATCCTTCGTGGGAGGTGTGGGGGGCATTCTGAAAATAGTCCCAGTTTAGAATGCCCCAGGTGGTGATTGCGGCCAATCCAAGTCCGTTGGTGATGATGACTTTTTCCTGTTTTGAGAAATCGGTTTCAAATCCTGACAAACAGGGCGGCGGCAAGGCGAGCAAGAAAATAGCCATCCAGAACAAGGATTTTAGCGCGAAGGGGGTATGATCGTATCGCATTGCACCTCCACGTAAATTAAAAACATTGGAAAACGCTTGATCGTTGCAAGACTTCATTCTTATTACGCATGGCATATTTTAAAATATAATCATATTGGGGCCAAAGAATCAATGCGCGAAAAAACAAACGGGGAAATTGGCAAAATCGGTTCAGATGGAATGATAAAAGTCACCGGGATTTCTCCTTGCAAATTCTTTGGGGATACTATATTAAGACACTGATTTGCCTGGGTGGTGGAATAGGTAGACACAAGGGACTTAAAATCCCTCGGAGATTATCTCTGTACGAGTTCGATTCTCGTCCCAGGCACCATTGAACATAAGGGCTCAGCCTTAGCCGGCTGAGCCCTTTTTGTGTTTGGACGTCATCTTTTTCGGGCCACCCGGAACGGGAACGGTCAATTATCTGGCGCTGCGTCTGTCTTTTTCTTGATGTGGGCATACCCTTCCGGGGTTAGAAAAACGCTGCTCTTGAGTTCGTTCATGTCCACCATTCCTACAGCAAACAGCTCTTTGAGCGTTGCCATGGTATCACTGGGGGCCAGGGGAACAAGGACAGCCAGGTCGCTGATATCAATTATTCCCGGTGGACCCGTGATTTCCCATTCCCTGGCCAATACCTTGAGAATCTCTTCTTCCGATGAAACCTGCATTCTTTCCTCCTGTTGCCTATTGACTTGCCCTTTGCTGCAGTTCCCGCCAGAGGATTTTGCCTGCTCCGCTCTTGGGCAGGGAATCAACAAATTCAATTATGCGGGGGTATTTATAGGCGGACATCTTTTCACGGGCCCAGGCCATGATCTCCTCGGCAGAGAGGGTTGATTCCTGGCCGTTCCTGGGAACGATAAAGGCCTTGACGTTTTCCACCCGGACCGGGTCCGGAACCCCCACAACACAGGCCTCGAGGACATCGGGATGCCCGTAGAGAAGGCTTTCCACCTCTGCCGGCCACACCTTGAACCCGGCAGCGTTGATCATTCGCTTGCATCGGTCCACGATGAAAAAATAGCCATCCTCGTCCATGCGGCAGATATCTCCGGTGCGGAAGAACTGTTTGCCGTCAAGTTCCAGAAAAGATTCGGCAGTCTCCCGGGGTTTGTTCCAGTACCCCTTGAACACCTCTGGACCGTTGATGATCAACTCTCCTTCCTGGCCAGGTGGGAGTTCGCCACCGTTGTCCACATCAATAATCCGTGCATCCACACCAAAGTCCGGTACCCCGATGCTGCCCAGTTTTGCCCGGTCCGGCGGATTAAAGTGGGTCTGGGAGATGGTCTCGGTCATGCCATACCCTTCCACATAGGTCAGTCCGGTCAATGATTTGAGCTTCTCACCCACGGCGGCCGGAAGGGGGGCACCGCCCCCGGCCACGGCCCAGAGGGAACCCAGGTCACGGCTGGCCGCATCCGGTGCTGCCAGAAGGTCGACGATCATGGTGGAAATGGCCACCACACAATTACAGCCCAGGGTTTCGATGGCATCCAGGGCCGCGGCCCGGTCCCATCGGGTCAGGAGCACCAGGGTGCCCCCGCCGAACATCGGTGCAAGCAGCGAGTTGATCAAACCGGTGACATGGAAGAGCGGCAGCACACACAGGGAAACGGTGGTGGCGGTGAAGTCCATCCAGTGAAAGGAACTCACCGTGTTTGCGCCGACGGTCCTGTGGGTGTGCATGCACCCCTTGGGAATACCCGTGGAGCCGGCCGTGTAAGGCACGAGACAGACATCGTCCGGTGAGCTGTCCGGGGCTGGTGGATCGGATGCCTTTGCCAGAACTTCCTGCCAGCCGATGGTGCCGTCCATGCTGCCCGGTGATTCGGTCATGAACGCCGGGACCGGCAGGCTGGGTTTCCGGGGCAGGTAATCCCCATAGGATACGGCAATAACCTGGGACAGGTCCAGAAGATCCCGAACCTCGTTGATCTGGGGGCACAGTTCCTGGCCGGCCAGGATTACCCGGGCACCGCAGTCTCCGGCAAGAATGGCAAGTTCCCGGGACATGAGCATGGGATTCAGGGGGACCACCACGGCATTGGCCCTGAGAATACCGAAAAACGAGATGATAAACTGGGGGGAGTTCTGCATGTACACGGCCACCCGGTCCCCTTTTTTAACCCCCATGGCGGCAAGGGCCCCGGCCAGGCGGCAGGATTCGGCCCAGAGCTGTGCATAGGAGATTTCGTTGCCATAGTAATTGATGGCCGTGTGGCCGGGATAGCGCCTGGCTGAGACTTCAAGCATGTCATACAAAGGGACTTCAGGGCAGATCAGGGTTTTGGGAAGCCTTTTGGGCCAGGACGGGTAATGTCGTGTGTTCATGGGAACTGTCTCCTTGGATTGCACCTCCGGCCGCCGGGGTCCGGGTGGATTGTGGTAATTTCCCGGGGGGCCTGTGGATAGGAGCGGATAATCCAGACAGCCTCCCGGGCAACAGTTAAAAAAAGAACGATCGTTCGTTTTTTTGTATACTCAAATATCAGTCTGTTTGTCAAGCGATGATCTTTGTCCAGAACAACGATATCTTCCGAATTTCAGATAAAGCCACCCGGCTGCTGCTGTCCATGGGTCTGTTGCCAGGGCAGGTTTATTTATTGTTTCCCAAATGGTGCACGTTCCTGTACGCTTATGAATGACCGGGCAAGCCTTGCCCCTTTTGCTGGGAATGGATGGGAAACAGGCTTTTGGGATAAAATGGTCACACCAGGCTGGCAGGCCCCGCTTAATTTTTTATACCCTGTAAACAGGAGTTATCATGACATCACCTGAAATATCCCCAGGAACCATCGGCGAGATCGTTGCAGAGGACTACCGGACTGCCGCGGTTTTCGAGAAATACGGGATTGATTTTTGCTGCGGCGGCCAGGTCCCTCTCGCTGCGGCCTGCCAGGCAAACGGTCTTGATTTTGACGTGGTTCTGCAGGAACTCCAGGCGGTAAAGAACGACCCCCCTGACCGGAGCCGGAATTATGCAGCCTGGGAACTCTCTTTTCTTGCCGACTACATTGTCAACACTCACCACGCCTATCTGAACGAAGAGATGGGGCCCATTGCCTCCCATGCCCGTAAAATATCGGATGTCCACGGCGTCAACCATCCGGAAGTCATTCAAATCGCAGCGATTTTCGATAAAATCAGATCTGACATGGCAGGACATCTCGCACAAGAAGAGGAGGTGCTTTTTCCAGCGATCAAACGGGTTGAGGCGGCCACAAAGAAAGGGGCAAACCCACCGGCAGCGGATTGTGCCATTATCAAATCGTCCCTTGCAAAGCTTCAGCAGGAGCATCAAGAGATCGGTGATGCGGTCCACCAGATCCGCCATCTTGCAAACAACTACTCCGTACCTGACGATGCCTGCAATACCTTTGCGGTTACCTACAAGAGGCTCAGCGAATTCGAGGATGACCTGCACAGCCATGTTCACCTTGAAAACAACATCCTCTTTCCAAAGGCTGTTCAATTTTAAATGGCTGCAGGGCCATTGCCCGGGAAAGCGGAGCAGGGCCGGCCCTATGTTCTGGAGGAAATCCTGAATGCTGATTGTTTCCACCTTCACCGGGAGAAACAATCAACCTTTGGTCCCCATGGTTCTAAGGTTTTATGTTCTGATTCAGATGCAGTATATTGTCGGGGTCATACTGCTGTTTGATTTTCCTCAGCCTCGCATAATTCGATCCATAGGCCGATGCAACGCGATCTCCCTCCTCCTGTGTCATAAAGTTCACATAGGCTCCGGCCGATGCAAAAGGCTTTGTGTCATCAAAGAACCCGCGAGCCCAGGCAATGCTCCTTGTGTCATCAGCCTTTTCACCCCATCGAGCATGAACATTTAAAACAAACTTTGCATCACGATAACCGTATGAAGTGGCATCTGTGGGGATGCGGTTTGAAGCGCCTTCAATATTGGCAATGAAAATCTCGCATTCCGGTGTGGGCAGTCTGCCCGCATACTCGATCATGGTATCCAGCGCCTGATCGGTTAACTCAATGAAATTATGGGATTTCCAATAGTTCCTGGCACCGGGAGTCAGCAGACCGTCAAACGCCTGTTGCCATTGGGTATAGGGCATGGCATCAATGTGTTCACCATGGGCGTCTCCGAAACCGTGCAACGGTTGGATCTGTTTTTTGCCTTCTGCGTGATCACCGGCATAGAAAATTGCAAGGACAATAACGCCGCTGCCATGTACGTTTTCCGGAAGAAACGGCAGGGGAGGGGCGTTACGCAGGACAACCCATACATTGAGCTCCTCGGGTGCTGATTTCATAAATTCCCTGTAGCGGGTAAGTATCTGTTTTGATTGATCCATGGGGAAAACAATCAACCCGGCAGTTATTTCAGGTCCAACCGGATAAAGCTTAAATTCAAACTGGGTAACGACACCGAAATTTCCACCCCCGCCCCGAATTGCCCAGAACAGATCAGGATTTTCAGTTTCTGAAACACAGATACGCCTGCCGTCAACGGTAACCATTTCTGCGGAAACAAGGCTGTCGATGGTCATACCGTATTTACGCGTCAGCCAGCCAAAACCCCCACCAATCGTTAGTCCTGCAATACCCGTTGTTGAATTAATTCCTGTGGGAGTGGCAAGGCCGTGGGCCTGAACGGCCTTGTCAAAATCACCTAAAGTCGCTCCGGGCTGCACATAGGCCCGTTTTCTCTCCGCATCGACCCGAACGTCTTTCATCTTTGAAAAATCGATCATCAACCCATTATCGCACACAGAATTTCCAGCGATATTATGACCGGAACCCCGAATGGATATTTCTAAACCGTTCTCACGGGCAAACCCGATTGCATGGGGAACATCGGCAGCCTGTCCGCACTGAACGATAACTGCGGGCCTGCGGTCGATCATGCCGTTCCAGATTTTACGGGTTTCATCAAACTCCGGGTCCTGGGGTTGAATAATCTGACCGGTCACTTTTTGTTTTAATTTTTCCATGGTTTTATTCAGCTTTGCATTCATTATCGGTTCTCCGTTTAAGACATGGTTAGCTCACGGCACAAAACGTCGGCCGTTTTTTTAGGATGACAAACTTTAAAGATAATAGACGGGTGTGTGGACGAAGGGTAAAAAAAGACTGGTTTTGCGAATTAAGTGCTCTGCCCTCTATCATTGTGGGGATTTAAAGCTGTATTTATTAAACATAACGACAGTTTACACGATGTCAATAAATGCTCCGGACGGGGTCGCGTAAACTGATGATTCAATCCATGACAGGAGTCGTTTAAAAAAACCGAATTGCTCTTAAGGTGCCTTGGGGTTCAAATGAATTCACTGAAACCTATGAAGGCCGTGGGGACGCTTTATTGACGGTTTAAAACAAAAAAAGCCCCCAGTGAAATTCACTGGGGGCCTTATTGTTAAATGGTGGGCCGTCACGGGATCGAACCGGGGACCTACTGATTAAGAGTCAGTTTTTTATGCTTTCCCCTACCTTCACATAATGTCATTAAACGCTTGACATTAAAGGGCTTTATCTCTATTCTGTCCTTGTTGGGTTTCACAGAACTTCACTAAAAAACCCATGCTTTCAGCTAAAAAGTTGGCAAAAAGTTGGCAAAGCTTTTAAAGGGGTAAACATGGCAAAGGAAAAATGGGAAACAATTTCTAAAGGTATTCGAGTCAAGACACATCCCACCAGGAAACATGGCGTAAAGTTTGACCGGTATTTTTCATTGCGCTTTCAATTCAATGGATCAAATGTCAACAGTGGTTTGGGGTGGGCATCGGAAGGGTGGACCCTTGAAAAGGCCGTTGCCAAAATGCAAGAGTTGAAGAATGAAGCCCAAGCAGGTGAGGGAGTCAAAACCCATCGGGCAAAGCAGGTGGAGGCAGACGAGCAGCGCAAGGAGCAGGACCGCCAGGATCAAGAGCGCCAAGATCAAGAAAAAAAAGACTCCACAACGCTCGGGGAATATTTCAGGAATATTTACTACCCCGCTATCAAGACCGAAAAGAAATTGACAACCCACCTGGCTGAGGAACAGCTTTTCCGTATATGGATTGATCCAGTAATCGGAGAGAAGCCGTTCAAAGAAGTTTCCACCTTTGACCTTGAACGTTTGAAAAAGACAATTCTGGACGCTGGGCGAGCACCCCGGACCGTGGAGTATACCCTAACCACGCTGGGGCAGATATACCGCCATGCAGAGCGCACAGGCCAATATGTTGGAGAGATACCCACAAGTAAGGTTAAAAAGCCTAAATTCGATAATAAAAGAGTGCGGTTTCTATCCCTGGATGAGGCCCACCAATTACTTGAAATATTGCGTGGTACGAGTCAACAGGTTCACGACATGGCTTTATTATCTCTTCATTGCGGCCTACGGGCCGGGGAAATATTTTCCTTGACCTGGGGGGCTGTTGACATGGATCATGGGCTTATCACTCTTTTGGATACCAAATCAGGCAGAACAAGAACCCTTTCAATGACAGACGATGTGAAAGCAGCCTTTACCACCATGGGGCCAGGCAGTAACGGGGAACTTGTCTTTCCATCAAACAACGGCAAAAAAATCATGGTGATATCACAATCCTTCCCAAGGGCGGTTAAGCAGGCAGGCTTGAACGATGGGATCACCGACAGACGGCAACGGGTAACATTCCACACCTTGCGGCATAGTTTCGCTTCATGGCTTGTGATGGAAGGGGTAAGTCTTTACCAGGTCAAAGAGCTTTTGGGCCATGCCTCCTTGGCCATGACGGAGAGATACAGCCATTTGTCTCCAGATCGTAACAAGCTTGCAGCAGAAACCATGGGAAAGCTTTTCCAGAAGGGTGAACATGCAGCGGCAAAGGTCGTGAATATCAGGTAATATGATTTCCATGGGGATAGGCCGGGAGTCATGACCCGAGCTGACAAGGCGGCAATCCTGAGCCGCTTTCCCCGTGGTTCTCGATCAGGTCTACGGCAGGAGGTGGAAGATGGATTTAGAGAACACGCGCAAGGTTCTTCTTGATGACAATTATAAAAAAATAAAAGAAAGGCTATCTTTAGATTATGACAATGCCGATACTGATAAAATAATTGCAAAACTCACAGGTATCTTTCAGAAAAATATAGCAATAGATGAGAATGAGCTTTTAAGTACATGCAAAGGGTCGGGTGGTTTATGCGAAGCCTGTCAAAGAGTTGTTGATCTATTCAAAAATGGTGCACACGGGGACATCTCTATTAATGAAGAAATCATAGGCACTGTTTTAGAAGTTGTAGAGGAATTGGGGAAATGCAAAGAATACAGGACAAGAGCCATAAAAGCCGAGCGAAAAATTGAAGTTTATGAAAGCTTTTTTGATGAATTTAAAACGGCATGGAAAGAGTACAATTCAGATGAGCACACCAGATGGGACCAGCGAGCAAAAGCATTTTTTAAAAGCCTGGGGTTGACTACCGGTAAACGTCAAGAAAAGACGGATAAGAGATTTATGTTTTATGAGTATATGGAGTTAATCCATGATTCGTGGGATATGGTATCGAATAAGCGTATTAAAAAAGTTAGCAAACAAAAAGCACTTGAAATTTTAGCGAAAAAATACAAAACCTCCTCTGATGCTTGTTTGGAACAACTAATGACTTATGTTAGGAGAGCAAAAAAACAACTTAAAGAGGATGAGGACGAAGAGCTTGAAGGATATCGAGATCTATTCTTTGATATCCGGCTTAAAAGGAAAAAAGAATGTGATCTATCACAGGAAGAGAAACAGGCTTTAAACACAAAATGGGAACATGTTAAAGAAAAGTTAAAAAAAGAAGATTGGATAACAAGTGGATTCAAGAAAATTCTCCCCGGAAAAAATCCATATAAAAAATAATCAGAAATCGTACGTACAATAACTGATTATATTTGAAACGCTATAATCTTTATAATCTTCACAGTTAATCACAATAATTGTGGAGGTTTTTTTATGCAGCAAAGCAATTCAGAACAAGTCACTCCTGATTTTTCCCACATCATCAAAAACAACCCAGCTGGCTGGATCTTAAGATCCGACTTGACCGAAAAAACCGGCGGCTTAATCCATTCACGGACAGCGGCGAACCTTGACTCTTTAGGAACGGGGATTCCTGGAAGAATTACTATGGGTCGGAAAGTCGCCTACCCTGTTTTAAACACCGTCAAATTCCTTGAAAAAAAATACCATGTTGTGGTCGATGAATAAAAAAAAGCCCGTCACCGGAGCAGGGAGACGGGCCAAGGGTGGAGCGTAAATTCATGATTAAAGATATCACAAGTAGCGAAAATTGCAAGGTTTTTTCAATAAAAGATTCAGCCCTGGAAGCACTTTCCATGGTATGCGGTCAGGGGCAATTCCACACAGCAAACCCAGAAGCAAAAAAATCAAGGCCATACGGAACAATAACATTCACTGACATAATCAGAATGGTTAAGAATCCGGTACAGGTGCCAAAGTTAGAAGCCCCATGGGTTATCTTTTCAACCTTTACCGGACCATGGGCAAGGGTGCATTCTGAACAGCTCAAAAATGGCAAATTTTGTGCAATCTGGGCTGATCTTGATAAGGTGGGTTCTCTAACCCCTCTTGAGATAGGAACCGCCTTAAACGTTGTCCTTCCCGGCGTTATGGCTTTTATCTATAATACCAAATCCGCAACCCCTGAAAACCTCAAATGCAGGATCATCATTCCATTGGCAACTCCATGCACCGGGTCAGATTTTGTTATCTATCAAAAGATATTTAACGACAAATTAGACCAGGCAGGGATTGAACCCGACCGAGCGACCGAGAGACCGGCGCAACTTTGTTATCTTCCAAATCGTGGCGAATTTTACGATTCAGTAATTACCGAAGGAGTGCCGTTCAGATGATCGAGACCTGGGAAGCAGAACGACAAGCGGAAATCCGGAAGCTCAGGGAAAAGGAACGGACCATTGAACAACAGCGCCAGCAGGCAGCAGCCAAAGCACAGGAAAGAGTAAATACCGGGCAATGTGATCCAGTGCAGGCATACAACGATTCGTGCCCCATTGAAATTGCATTGACTATTTGTGGATATCAACAGAAGGGTCAAAAGTTCCTTTCACCAAACAGCGAAAGCGGCACGCCTGGGGTGATCATCAAAGAAGGAAAGGCGTTCTCCCACCATTCAAGTGATTCAGGGATAGGCAAACCCTGTTCCGGTGGCGGTATCCTTGCTGATTCGTTCGACCTATTTTGTCATTATGAATACGGCGGCGATTATGACCGGGCAATCAAAGCAGCAGGAGACAGGTTCACAATTATTGATCCAGCCAAAGGCGATACCATAACACTGACCAAGTATAACCAGCGTCAATTTATGAGAGAACAGAGCCACAACAAAGGCAATGGACCATCTACCGCAGAACCGGGGCCAGGACCAGGGATAGAGGAAGTAAAAAAACAGCCGTTCGATATGACCAAGTTTTCATTGACCGGATTATCAGCGGAGATGGAGAAACAAATGCTTGAAGACCGTTTTATTTTGGGCAGGATGGCCATTTTTGGTCAATCGTCGGCATTTTACGCCAAGCCTAACACCGGAAAAACCTTGATAGTTATGAAGTTGATATCTGAGGCTATAGCGTCCGGGGAAATCAACGGAAATGATGTTTTTTATGTCAATGCGGATGACACATATAAAGGTATCCTCTACAAAACCAAAATAGCGGAAAAGTATAAATTCCATATAGTAGCGCCGAGTCACAAGGGGGCCAATGGTGAAATTTTCAAATCCGACAAGCTGGTTGTGTATCTCAAAAGCATGATCGAGACTGACCAGGCAAAAGGCAAGATTTTTATTCTTGATACCGTCAAGAAATTTACCGACCTGATGAGCAAAAAGAATTGTTCTAATTTTGGTGAAGCAGTCCGGCAGTTCGTCTCCCATGGTGGTTCTGTGATTATGCTTGCCCATGCAAACAAACACCGGGACGATGACCAGAAAATCGTTTATTCAGGCACGGCGGATCTGGTTGATGATGCGGATTGTGCTTACACTATCGACGTTATTCAAGATGATCCCGGTGGAATGAGAACGGTTAAGTTTGAGAACTTCAAGAGCCGGGGGGACGTGGTGCTTGAAGCATTCTATCAGTATGATTACCTACCGGGGACAAACTACTTTGACCGTCTGGACTCTGTAACGGCAATGGATGAGGAAGAGCGTAAAAAAGCCCTACACCAGCAGAGACTTGATGCACAGTTAAAACGGAATGAATCCGCTATCGAGGCCATCATGGAATGTATAACCGAAGGGATCACGGGGAAAACTGCCCTGATTGCTGAAGCCCATTCTAAATCAGATCTATCTAAAGCAAAAATCAGAAAAGCTTTAGAGGAACATACCGGACCTGAAAAATCAAAGAATCAATTCTGGCATATCGAGCCGGGCGAAAAGAACGCCAGTGTCTACTGTCTCAATTATGGGGTGCAGAAATGATAAAAACAGGGGGTGCAGAAAAAAGTGAAAAGTTTGAAAAGTTTGAATTAGGTTTTAACCGTTCTTGTAGAGTTACACCTCCCAAGAGGCCCTATTCCCATGAGTTTGTCAAACTTGTTAAACTTTTCATATCTATCAAACTTATTAAACTTACCACTGTTTACCCCCCCCCCTCTATTTTGTGAAAAACTAAAAAAATGAGGCTGAAAAACTGGAAAGTTAGATTTAAAAGTGACAAACAAAACGATATCAATAGGTTACGTTGGCCTTTTCACGTAAATAAGCCTGGGGTAGCCACAAAGATCACAAGAACGGTTAAAAAAAAGGAGCAGCAGATGAACGATGTGGAAACTTTTATTTTGATGATGACAGTCCCTTTTCTGGGGTGGGTGAAAATCATTATTGAATGGATCGAGCGGTAAAATAAAATAAACAGGAGAACAAAAAATGTTGAAAGATTTTGAAACGTGGGCGGAAAGCTTAATTGATGAAATTGAAGTAACGACACCCGCAGAACGGGAGAATCTGTCAAAGCAGTTCGAGCCTACCCCGGAAAATATCAAGACCCTGAGAATAGATCCAGAAACTGCCAAGGCTTATTTTTTCATCATGGGCAAGATGAACGATCAATCCTTTGTGGCTCAAACGATCGGGGAAGGTCTATCTCAAAAAAAATGGAATATGAAAGAACTTCAAAACAGGGCCCGGGCGTTACCTGATTTTTTTCAAGCAATCCTTGAAATTGCTAATGCCATGCTGTCAGGGAAGATCAAGACCACCTTTGCCAGGGTAGAAAAGAAACTGCCATTCTTCTTTAAAAAGGCAGGGGGCACCAGTGATTTTAAATTCCACGCTTCACTCAATGAACTTAGAAATATTGCCAATGGTAAAATGGTATTCTAAATAAAATGATAAAGCAGAGCGGCAGGGGGTGTGATGGTGGGGAAATATAAAAGTAGGTTCTGTGACACGTTGTGGTATAGACGGGTCGTAAAGGTGCGAAAACTCACTGCACACAGCCCCAAAAAGCGCGTTTCCGTTTCCGCAAGTATTAACAAAAGTTAACTACAAAAGGTTTGAATATGAACACCAACAGAATGACACAAGCGCAGTATTCGCGGCATAGAGGCGTTTCACCTGCCAGAATTTCAACCCTGATAACCAGGGGCAAGATTCCGGCCAAGTGCTATGTAGAGGTTAACGGTAAACGTTTCATTGATCCGGCAGCAGCAGATAGGGCCCTAACCGGGAGCCTGGACCAAAGTTACAACCCATTGAGGAACCGGAAAAAGGCCAAACTCAGACCGACCACCGCCGAGATCGAGGCCGCCGACTGGAACGCCCAACAGCCAGACCTGGAACACCAATTTCTTGAGCATCTTCGGTATATGATCAAACTTGTTGAGATTGACCCCAAGGCCGTTCGGATAATTCAACCCGGCAACGACCAAGAGGGGACCATTGTAAAATTCAATGAAATTGACTGCGGCGATGTCTGCCCGGCCACCTTGTGCTTGTGTTGGATTCTGGAAGATCCGGACGACCTGATTGAGGATGACCAGGAATTTGGTGTTCCGCCCTGGGCCTTTGAAATGCACCAGGAGGTTAGGGATCGGCTGGAATAAAGCAATGGTTGTCGGTCAAATGGCCGGCACCTGAATGCGGCTTGCAGGTCAGGTGCCGATGGATTTTCATGCCGTGGCTGTGAGAACGAGTTCGACACCGAAGCCAAACCAAGTAGTACTCAGATATAAGAGATACAGCCAGCTCGTGTATAGCTTTATTGCTTGCCGTTTTTACAAGGATTAGATGTGGTGAGACCAAGAGGTTGTAAAGAATCTGTAACGCTCGATTTGATGGGGGGGAGGGCCTTCAAGGTACTGGGAACAACGTTATTTCTATACGGGAAGCCAAGTCGTCTTTTTCTCCCGCTCATATTACAATTTTGTAACTACCGAGTGCCTATACCCATGGGCCATCCTGCCCCATCCTGGACTGCCTTCTGGGGTGGGGTCACTCTTTCGGGATAGCACCCTCCCAACCTTGAGACTCAAAAAAGGGGCCGTTGTCCGGGGCAGTACATCCGACAGCGTGAGCAGTCATTTTCCAAAACCCCTGGGTGTCCGCCTGGGGGTTTCTTTTTGAGTAAAAAAGGGAGGGGCCGAATCCGAGAGGCAAAAAGCCCGGTTAAACCTCAAATCCTCCCACCTTCCCTCTTCTGGGCGCTATATAGCTACTACATTTATTTTATTATTACATATAAAAATATAGAATTATGCTTTTATTTTTGTGTATTTGAAATTAGCATTTATCAGTCTATCTCGATAGAAGCCTTTATTAACAGCCATTTTCATAGAATTTAGACACCGATAAGTTTTTATTCAGTATCTTATTTATAACCATTATATAAATTAATTATTATATTCTCTTGCTTTTGAATTACTACATTTAAATGTTATTTATAATTCAGTTTTTAGAATCATTATTCCATTATGACAATACAAAAAGTAATATCTAATGGTGGGTCATAAATTTAAAAACCCTTAAAACTACCCCCCCCCCTTTTATCCAGACCCATTTCCGAGTTCCGTTTCAGGCAGACCGGGGAGCGGCGGGCAAAAGTCTGGAGCTTCATGTCATAGACCGGAGGTGGCCCATTTTTTTCTCCCCAAAATTTGAAACTTTTTTTTTGGAAATTTCTTGACAGCCTAATTTCAACATGTACAGATGTGGTATCCACAATTCATATGCTAAAGCCAAACCTGCTGAAAAACAGGGACGGAAAGCCACGGGTCTATATGATAGCCGGGTTGCCATTCAGTGACTCGGTTTTTTTATTTTAAGGATCGTTTAAAATGAAAAAGATATGGTTTTTAGTGCATTTGATTGGGGTCTTATTCTGTTTTGTTTCTATTTCCTCGGCAGGGTCGTATACAATAACCCAACTGACAGACAATTTTTATAATGACGGTTCTCCTCAGATCAATACAAACGGAGATGTTGTGTGGTCTGGGGGTGATTCGTCGAGAGAGAATGAAATTTTCCTCTATAACGGAACAACTAAAACCACAACCCAACTGACAGACAATTCTTATACTGACGCTAGTCCTCAGATCAATGCCAACGGAGATGTTGTATGGCATGGGGATGGGGCAAATTATAAAATCTTTCTATATGATAGAATAATTCAAAATATAACTCAACTGAGCTATGGAGTTAACCCTCAGATCAATGCCAACGGAGATGTTGTATGGAGAGGATATAGTGGGACAACCATTTCCCTCTATAGCGGAACAACTAAAACCACAACTCAACTAATGCATAGCTCTTATTTTAACGGTTCTCCTCAGATCAATGCCAACGGAGATGTTGTATGGTATGGGTATGATGGGTCAGATTATGAAATATTTATATATGACGGAATAACTCAAATCACAACCCAACTAACAAATAACTCTTCTAATGAAGATTCTCCTCAGATCAATGCAAACGGAGATGTTGTATGGTATGGGGGGTATTGGCAAAATGATAATGAAATTTTTCTATACGACGGAACAACTAAAACCGCAACCCAACTGACAGACAATTGGAGGCGTAAAATTAACCCTCAGATCAATGCCAACGGAGATGTTGTATGGGATAATTATGGAATTTTTTTATATAACGGAACAACTAAAACCACAACCAAGTTACTGACAGGCAATTCTTATCATGGCCATTCTCCTCAGATCAATGCCAACGGAGATGTTGTATGGTATGGGTATGATGGGTCAGAAGCTGATAATGAAATTTTTCTATACGACGGAATAACTAAAACCGCAACCCAACTGACAGACAATTCTTATCGGGACGATAGTCCTCAGATCAATGCAAACGGCGATATTGTATGGCGTGGGTATGATGGGTCAGATTATGAAATATTTCTTGCAAGTTACAATTCTGATAATAGCGGTAGTTCTGTTCCAGAACCATCAACAATGCTCCTTCTCGGTCTTGGTGTCCTTTGCCTTGTGGGAGTGAATAGATACAGATAAAAAGTCAACTCTTTGCCAAGGTAACAATCAAGGCCGCTTTCCCTTTGCCGGGGAGGTGGCCTTTTTTTTTGCGGGGTAAATGTTGTGGCGGATAGGTGGAGCATGGGGACCATTAAAAAAATAAAAGTTGGCAAAAAGTTGGCAAAATTGGAGATTCCAAACAAAAAAGGCCCCCAGCGAAAAACGCTGAGAGCCTTGTTGTTAAATGGTGGGCCGTCACGGGATCGAACCGGGGACCTACTGATTAAGAGTCAGTTGCTCTACCAATTGAGCTAACGGCCCTGCCGAAGCAAGAAACAAGGCGAAACTACCAGCAAACATTCCATCTGTCAAACCTTTTTTTAAAAAAATAAACATATTGACCTGAAATTGGCTGTTTGGTAAATATAAGGGTTGTTTTAGCGTTTGTATCGGAAAGATAAATATATATACCTTAAGGACGAAATACCATGGAAACAACCAGGTCTGAAGCGCTTTTTAGTGAGGCTGCCAAATTAATTCCCGGTGGCGTGAATTCACCTGTCAGGGCTTGCGGTTCAGTGGGCGGAAGCCCTCTGTTTATCGAAAAGGCCGAGGGCAGCAGGATCATTGATGCCGACGGCAACGTCTATATTGATTATGTGGGGTCCTGGGGGCCGATGATCCTGGGTCACCGCCACCCGGATGTTGTCCGGGCGTTGACCGATGCCCTGGCCTTGGGAACCAGCTTTGGTGCACCCACGGCCCTTGAAACCCGGCTGTCAAAGCTCGTTGTAGAAGCTGTTTCTTCGGTTGAAAAGGTAAGAATGGTCAATTCGGGAACCGAGGCCACCATGAGCGCTGTAAGGCTTGCCAGGGGCTATACGGGCCGTGATATCATCATCAAGTTTGACGGATGCTACCATGGCCATGCAGATACCCTGCTTGTTGCGGCAGGTTCCGGGGTTGCAACCCTTAATATACCCGGAAGTCCCGGAATTCCCGAGTCTGTGATCACCCACACCCTCAGCATTACCTACAACGATGTTGAAGCGGTCAAGCGTGTCATGGCGGAAAAGGGAGACCGGGTTGCCGCAATTATTGTAGAACCGGTTGCCGGAAACATGGGAATGGTACCGCCGGTCAAGGGCTTCCATGAAACCCTTCGAAGCCTTTGCACAAAGCATGGTGCGTTGCTCATCTTTGACGAGGTGATGACAGGGTTCAGGGTGGCCAAAGGGTCTGCCCAGGGGTTGTTTGGCATCACGCCGGACCTGACCTGCTTTGGAAAGATCATTGGCGGCGGGCTGCCCGTCGGTGCCTATGGCGGTCGCCGGGACGTCATGGATCACATTGCACCTGTGGGACCGGTTTACCAGGCCGGAACGCTTTCCGGCAACCCATTGGCCATGGCAGCGGGAATTGCAACCCTGGAAGCCCTCAAACAACCGGGTTTCTATGAATCCCTGGATGCCAAAACAGAGCGGCTTATGACAGGGTTGAGGGCAGCGGCTGAAAAGGCGGGGATTGATTTTACCGCAGGCCATATCGGGTCCATGGCAGGCATGTTTTTCACCCGGGCAACGGTTACCAATTTTGATGGGGCCAAAACAAGCGATCTTGTGAGATTCTCCCGGTTTTACAATGGGATGCGAGATCGGGGGATTTATCTGGCTCCGTCCCAGTTTGAAGCGTTGTTTGTCTCTGCTGCCCACACCAACGATGAAATTGATACAACCATTGCTGCGGCCGCAGATGTCATGGCGGGTCTTGCCTGATATGGGGCTTGAAAACAATTTTATCCCGGCAACGGTAAAAAAAATCCATATGATTGCTGCCTGTGGCACGGGAATGGGGGCCCTTGCCTGCATGCTCAAGGATTTGGGATATGCGGTGACAGGGTCGGACCATAACGTTTATCCGCCTATGAGTGATTTTCTAGAGGCAAAGGGTGTGACCCTTTTAAAGGGGTTCGATGCGGACAACCTTGACCCTGAAACCGATCTTGTGATTGTTGGAAATGCTGTCTTCAGGTCCAATCCCGAGGCTGTTGCCGCAATGGAGCGGGGGCTTGCCTTTTGCTCCATGCCCCAGGCGTTGAATCATTTTGCTGCCAAGGATAAAAAGATCATCCTTGTGACCGGCACCCACGGCAAAACCACCACCTCGTCCCTCATGGCCCATGTCCTGAATGTGGCAGGGCTTGACCCTTCGTTCATGATCGGTGGCATTGTCAAGGATTTCAACGGTAACTACCGCATTGGCAAGGGCGATTATATCGTCATCGAAGGCGACGAGTATGACACGGCTTTCTTTGACAAGGGGGCAAAATTCATGCATTACCGCCCCTGTTTCACCATCATGACAGGGGTTGAGTTTGACCATGCCGATATTTTCAGGGATCTGGACCATGTCAGGCAGACCTTTGCCGCCTTTGTCCGTGGGCTTTCTTCGGAGAGTATGACCATTGCATACGGGGATGATGGGAATCTCAACGGGATTCTTGCCCATGCAAAGAGCCGGGTCCAGCGTTACGGCCACGGTGCAGGCGAGTGGCAGTGTGTTGACCGGATTGTGGACGGGAGGAAAAGTGTTTTCAGGGTCAAGGATCCCGATGGAAACATTCTTCGGTTTGCCACCCCCCTCATGGGGGATCACAATGTGATGAACGCCCTTGCCGTGATCGCTGTTGCACGACAGATCAACATTCCCGACGACCTTGTTGCCCGGGCCCTTCTCACCTTTTCAGGCGTCAAAAGACGCCAGGAGGTGAGGGGGGTTAAACGCGGCATCACCGTCATGGATGACTTTGCCCACCATCCAACGGCCGTCAGAGAAACCCTGAAGGCCGTACGCCCGTTTTACAACCCGGGTCGGATTATTGCCGTGTTTGAACCCAGAACCAATTCAAGTATGCGCAGGGTGTTTCAAACCGTTTATCCTGAGTGTTTTGACACCGCTGACCTGGTATGTATTTGCCGGCCTTCAGCCATGGAAAAAATTCCCGTTGAAGAAAGGCTTTCTCCTGAAAAACTGGTTGCAGATATCTGTGCGCGGAAAATTCAGGCCCTGCTGTTTGACGATACCGATACCCTTGTGGATTTTCTTGTTCAAAAGGGTGATAAGGGGGATTTAATGCTTATCATGTCAAATGGCGGGTTTGATAATATTCACAACAGGCTTCTGGAGCGACTTTGACCATGAAAAAGAGAGTTGTATTAAGGGTCTTGGGCATAGGGATGCTCCACTCCTTTCTCTATTTGTGGCTGGTTCCCTTTGTGGTCTATCCCAAATTCGGAGAGAGCGGGTTTAAAATGACCGTTGCCGTTGCCGTTCTGATTTCGATCGCCGTTGTTTCAACCCTTTTTATCTGCAAAAAAAGTGATGATTAATTTAAAAACAGGAGAACCCTATGGAAAAGATAGACAAAATAGAATGGGATGAAAAACTCAGCGTTGATATCCCTGAGATAGATGAGCTTCAGAAAAAAATGTTTGCACTCTTGAATGTGCTGATCGATCTGAAGCACAAGAGCAAGGACGCCAAAGAGTGCTCAAATATGGTTGCAGAGATTAATGAGTACAGCCGTTATTTCTTCAGCAAAGAAGAAGAGTACCTCAGAAAATGCGGGTATCCTGAAATCGATACCCATGCAAAGGAACATCGTAAATTTATAAAAAATACCATCAGTCTGCGTCGCCAGGTCACAGAAGACAAGGATAATCTGAACTATGAGGTGATCCGGCAGATGCGAAACTGGCTGGTCGATCACATCATCACAAGCGATCTGATGTATGTTCCTTTTCTCAGGACAACGAACTATCTTAAGGATCTGAAAAAATAAAAGTTAAAGGGAAATCTCTTTGATGGTTTCAAAGGCCCCCATGGCGTTGATTGTTGACAGCGCTTTGACCCTGTTCGACGTGGATGCGGCGTTTCGAGACCGCCTGACTGCCATCCTGACCATGTCTAACCCCAGATATGCCGATGCTGAAAAACAGGGAAGAAGTACCGCCGGCATCCCTTCCAGGCTTTTCTTTTACAGGGAAAATGACGATGGGAGCATCTCAATGCCAAGGGGGTTTCTGTATGAACTGGAGGCCCTTGTCGGGGATGCCGGGTTAAACGTTGAAATTCAGGATAAACGAAGAACCCTGGTTGCCCGGGAAATTTCTTTTTACGGTAAGCTTCGCTCCCATCAGCTGGCAGCGGTTAAAGATCTGCTGGAAACGGATTTCGGGGTTTCCCACATCCCCACCGGCGGCGGAAAAACCGTGGTGGCCCTCTGGCTGATCGCCCATCGAAAACAGCCTGCCCTGGTTGTTGTCCATACCCGGGAGTTGCTTAACCAGTGGCTTGACAGGGTTGAAACGTTCCTGGGCATTCCCCGGGCCCGCATCGGCGTCATCGGCAGCGGTAAGTTCAGGATCGGCAACGAGGTCACCATTGCAACGATTCAGAGCCTTGTGCGGCGAACGGACGATCTGGTGCCTTGCACAGGTTTTCTTGTCCTGGATGAATGCCACCGGGTACCGGCCATGCAGTACATAGAGGCCATCCAGCAGTTTGACTGCAGGTACATGCTCGGTCTTACGGCAACCCCGTGGCGGCGGGACAGACTTTCAAAGGCTATTTTCTGGCACATCGGAGAGATTACAGGTGAGATAGACAAAAAGGATCTTCTCAACGATAAAACCCTTTGTGAGGCCGAGGTGGTCTGGGTCAAGACAGGGTTCAATACAGACATTGACGCATCAAGCAACTACGCCCAGGCCCTTTCTGCCCTGACCAAAGATCATGCAAGAAACCGGCTCATCTGTGACACTGTGTTGGACCGGACCGGTCATGGGCTGGATCTTGTTCTGTCCGACCGCAGGGCGCATTGTGAGGTTCTGGGACGATTGCTTGAAGCCACGGGCAGGGTCAGATCGGCTGTGCTGACCGGCGACAAGTCCGCAAAGGAAAGGGCCGGGATCATGTCGGCCCTTCTTCAGGGAGAGATTACGGTTCTGATTGCAACAGGTCAGCTCGTTGGCGAGGGGTTTGATCTTCCCGGGCTCACCACCCTTTACCTGACAACACCGGTCAAATTTCCCGGGCGGGTCATTCAGTATGTGGGTCGGATTCTTCGCCCGTCTAAGGAAAAAGTCAAGGCCACCATTGTTGATTTTGTTGATGTCAACAACCCGGTGTTCAAGGCGTCTGCCACGTCACGGTTCTATACCTACCGACAGCAGGGAATTGTTGAACAGCATTCCATATGAAAAATAATACAGAATCAATTCCACCGAAATACGCTGTGGCCCAAGTGATAGGGTTCATAAAGGAAAAGTGCACAATTCAAATTGCCCGTCATTTTTTTACTATAAGTAAAGAATGATACCAGGGCTTTTTTTAAGAAAGCAAAAATTCCCATTATAAAGCGTAAACTTGTAACCACAGAGTGAATCTATAAAAAACAAGGATGATAATTAAACGTTCATCCCCTTATGGCTGGGACATAAAATTCCTTTGAAAAATAGTTTCAGATAACCATCCCATATCTAAAGAATTGTCTGAGTTTGTATGGAACGACGGTCTATGGTGGTGCAGAACTGAACGTTGCGGAATGGTGTATTCGCCCAGAACATCGGGCTGAATGGAGATGGGCCTTTGTTGGCTTGTTCTGAGGGATGGGGTAAAACAACGAACAAACGGGTTGGCCACAAGATTGTTATTGGCCGGAAGCTGAAGCATGGGGCTTTTTTTGACAAATAAAAAATGGTGCAGATTTGTTTCCGGTGCGTTGTTTCCATAACACTGCTGGAATTTTTTCTCTACTTCCCGGAGATTTAATATCAGAGCAACGGCAGGATTCCTGTTAACTTTGGGATATGTTTTGACTTGCCCGTTCGCTAAATCGTTAAACAGCAGGAGTTGTTTATAAACCGGAGCATGTTTAGGATTAACTGTTATAACCAGGTCGTCGAGCTGGAGATGTTCCTTGGCATATTTGAATAAAATCTTGTTGCCTTGCATGAGCATGTTCTGGGATCCATCCCTGACATCAGGGTGTGTTGCAAGGCATCCGACCTCACCGATTTTTCGTCCCTGTGCCCTCAGGAGGTCCAGTTCTTTACCAAAGATGGCGTCCATTGGTAGCCCATATGGTGAGTCCGGGAACAGGCTGACGGTAAATATGAGTTTTTCGTTCTTTTTACCGATGAATACAGCGGTTTTATCAAAAAAATGATTTTCAAGAATCCTGCATGGACTGGAAATCTCCTGTGCATTGACGTACCCTTCTTCAATGTAGACATCCTGGACAAGCTTTAATGCGGTAAAATAATCTTGAATGCAGTCCGCAGCTTTAAAACCATACTGATTCATTTTTTTATCATCTAGTGTAATCAACTGTCTTAAAGCCTTATTCCCATTGGATTTCATTTTAATATCATGCATAAGTTTTCCCTATTTAATTTATGCTAACTTTCCGTTTTGAAAACGGGTTGGTCTTTGAATTTCGTTGTTTTGACAACATATCTCACAAATAGCAAGAAGGGGGCCAGATGTTATCTTTAATTCAAAAGGATTCAACAAGATGGTTGGGTGTTTATGCAAAAAAGATTTTATTTCAGATGGTTAGAGGTATAATTATTTGATCGTTTGTGAAGTGGGAAGCGTGCATCACAGAAGTAGAGAGAGCTATTGTTTTAAATTTGCATGAAAGATGTTTTAATTTAACCCATAAAAAACTAAACTGTCTGAAAAAAAATACAATTTGTTGTTCATGGGTTGTATGAAAAACCATACATAAAAAATAAAGAGGGTCAGGATTTGTAGCAAAATAAGGGTTTGAATACGGATTCGGGAAGGTGTATGAAAATCACTACGGGGTCTCCCTGAAGTCTTCAGCTTTTAATCCGCATTTATTCATCAGGTCATAGAAATCAGCCCTGTATTTTCCAGCCAACTTTGCAGCACGACTCACATTTCCCCCGGTCAGTTCAAGCAGCTGAATGATATATTTTTTTTCGAACTCCAGCTTTGCCTGTTTAAATGGTTTTAACTCATTGCTGCTCTCTTCCGCTTCCAACAGGATCATGTCCTGTGAAATCACAGAATCATTGGACATGGCAACGCAATATTCAACAATATTTTTTAATTCCCTTACATTGCCAGGCCAGAGGGCATTCATCAGTTTTTTCATTGCACCTGGCGAAAACTGACTGACATTCTTTCCCATTTGCTGACTGAAGTCATTTAAAAAACTATGGGCAAGAATGGGAATACAGTCACGCCGTTCCCTCAGGGGAGGTAATGTTATGGGAATGACATGGATCCGATAATAGAGATCTTGCCTGAAGTTTCCTTTGGCTACCTCATCTGCAAGTTTCTTATTGGTAGCAGAAATAATCCGGGCTTCAAATTTAATTTTTTCATTTCCTCCCAGGGGATAAAATTCGTTTTCCTGCAACACCCGAAGTAATTTGGCTTGGATGGAAATTGGAATTTCAGATATTTCATCAAAGAAAAACGTTCCGTTCTGGGCCTGCTCCAAAAAGCCTTTTTTGTTTTTTGCAGCACCAGTAAATGCGCCTTTTTTAAAACCAAAAAGTTCACTTTCAAACAACGATTCGGGGATGGCAGCACAATTGATGGCAATAAATGGACCGTCTTTTCGTGGGCTACTTACATGGATGGATTTGGCAATCAGTTCTTTTCCAGTGCCACTTTCACCCTCAATCAATATACTTGATTCCGTTTCAGCGGCTTGAGCTATTGTTCTAAGAACGGCTTTCATTTTTTCATCTTTGGCAATAATGTTCTTAAACCCAAATTTTTCAGATACCATGCCCCGCAGTGCTTTTACTTCTTTTGTTAATTTGTTTTTTTCAAGGCATTGTTTGACCTGCTGAATTAATTCGGAATCATCAAAAGGCTTAGTGAGATAACTATAAGCACCTTTTTTGATGGCAGACACAGCTTTCTCAATGGTGCCATAGGCCGTCAAAATAATCACTGGCAGTTCAGGGTCTATTTTATTGAGCAATCCCATTAAATCAATGCCGGTTTCATCTTTCAGCTGATAATCAATGATAGCCAAGTCGAAAAAAACAGCCGTGACTGCTGCTTGTGCCTCAGTCCCGGTTGTCACATCCGTGATCCGGTAATTTTCCGCTTCAAGCCGCATTTTAAGGATTTTCAACAAAGAGATATCATCATCTACGATCAATATATGTTCCAATTTAATTATCCCAGGTGTAACGGGTTGGGGTGGTCATTGACATAAACTTTTCAGCCTGTTGTTTCTATTCGGAAGGAACCGTATTGCCAATTATATTATTCGGAGTCAGGTCTATTTCCTTTAATCGATTCAGCTGTTGCTGAAGTAATTTTTTTTCATTTTCAAGGGTGTTGACTTGTTCAATCAACTTGTCTATTTCAACGATTTTATTTTGTTGCGACGCTGCTGTCTGTCCTAACGACTCGATCCTCAGGTTTAAAGATTTTATCTGTTTTTTATCTGACTGAATTTTTGCGTAAAGAGCCTGTTTGTTTTTATCCTCAGCCATAATTTGTGTCAGCAGATGGGATATGGTCATGGCGTTTTTAATATAGTTTAAAGACACTCTATCGGTCATATCAGCATTACGGTTGAAATATTCCAAGCGGCGTTGATTCTCCAGGGCTGCTGATTTGAAATCCTTGCATTCCACGAAACGCTGGATGGATTCCAGGTGTTTCTCTTCTTTTAGATCTACCGAGGTAGGAGGAGGTAGAGATACGGTGTAATGCTGGCAGCTGCATAGAAACAGACAAATCATACTGCCGCAGGTAAAGTAACTAAAAATTTTGTTCCTTTTGAATACTGACTTTCCGCCCATATACTTCCCCCATGCGCCTTGATGATATGTTTTGAAATTGATAATCCCAGCCCGGTCCCCATTTTAGTGCCAAGACTATCATCAATTTGTTTGAATTTAAAAAAAATTTTTTCAAGATGCTCACGTTTTATTCCCGGTCCGTTGTCCGCAACCGTCATCATTAAATTCTTACCTGAATTAATTGAAGAACAACTGACGACAACCTTCCCCTTTATCTGTGTGAATTTCAGGGCATTGCCAATCAGATTGTTTAAGACTTCCAAAATTCTGTCTTCATCAATGCAAACGTCAGGAAGATCCTCCTGGGGAGGAGAAAATTGAAGATCAATCTGTTTCTCTTCGGACAATGGGGCCAACTTCAGGATAGCTTTTCGTATCACGACCGGCAGACTGAGTCGGATACAACGGTATTCCATTTGTTTGGCTTCCATTTTGGAATAGTCAAGAATTCTCATAACCGAGTATAACAACCGATCACATTCTCCATGGATCAATAAAAACAATTCCCTTTGCTTTTCAGGATTATCAGCATAAAAACCCTTGGACAAAATGGTTGAAGCTCCCTTAATGGATGTAACCGGTGTCCTCAGTTCATGGGATACGTGGCTGACAAAGTCAGCCTTCAAGCTGTCCAGTTCTTTTAACCGACGGCACATGGTATTAAAATGGACAGACAAATCTTGAATTTCTTTTGGCCCCTTGATCTTTTGTATCTCCTCGAAATGTCCCCGGGCAATTTCCTTGGTTTTTTGTTGAAGACGGGTCACTGATTTAGTAACTGACCGCGTGTTAAGAGTGGTGATGAGCATTCCTAAAAAAAGGGTCAACACTGTCGTCATCGCAGTAACCAAAAGAATCTGAGAGCTCATCTGGCTGGATCGTTCTATTTTGTTGGCAATAATGCCCTGGGTGATTGCAGTTGTCTTTTTTAAATTTTCGACGGTGATGTTAAGGAGATGCTCATTTTCCCTAAAAAAAAGATCAATATCAATTTTTTCTCCAACAATACTCAAGTCTGCTTTTTCTTCAAATAATTTCAGGTATCTGTTAAGGGCCGCAAAAGCTTCGATACAAAGTGCTTTTTGTTCCTCTGTATCCATAAGATCTATAACGGATTGGAATTCTTTTTCCAATTCCGTTTTAACAGCGGCGAACCGATTGTAATAATTAATATCTCTGGATACAAAATATTTCTCACCGAATTTGACAAGGGAGGATAGGGTTTCCAAAAAACGATCCCCGATTAAAATGCTTTGCTGATTTCTGACGACAATTTCATGGGTCATTTTTTGAAGAATATTCATTTTAAAAATAACAACGCTGCCAAGGGCAAAGACAAATAGCAGAATAATGATATTACCAATCACGAGGCGTTTGAACAGGGTAAGTGAAATCATGGGGTGTTATCCCGAATCCCATCAAGGTTATAACAAAAAAAGGGTTCAGCCAGAGAGACTGAACCCTTGAATTGTCTGGTGCCCAGGAACAGAATCGAACTGCTGACACGGGGATTTTCAGTCCCCTGCTCTACCGACTGAGCTACCTGGGCATGTGCAAAAAACAAAGCGTTTATATGTAAAAATGCCAGGGCTGTCAAGGATTATTTTCGCCAAGGTCCCCGAAAATGTACTGGACAAGGGCTGCGGCCGTAAGGGAAGCGGTCTCTGCCCTGAGTATGCGGGGGCCAAGGGAACAGGCGGTAAATCCTTTTTCCCGTGCCGCATCAATCTCAGGGCTTGAAAAACCGCCCTCGGGTCCGATGAGGACAATGACCTTTTTTATCGGCTCCAGGGATGGTTTCTGGACGGGAATGGGGGCTGTGGCATTTTCCCAGAAGGCTATTCTGGCATCATATCCGGCGGCTGTTTCAAGGAGTTGGTCAAAGGGGATGGGTTCTCCAACAAGGGGCAGCATGCTTCTGCCGCACTGCTTTAGAGCCTCCCTTGCAATTTTGTTCCACCGTTCCATCCTGGAACCTATCCGTTTTGCGTCGGGCTTTGGGATGGATCGGCTTGAATAAAAAGGGAGCCACTGGCTGATGCCAAGTTCCGTCAGGTGGCGAACGAGCATGTCCATTTTTTTGTCCTTGAGCATTCCCTGGGCAAGGGTGATCTGGACGGGTGACTCAGCGCCCGGCAACGAAGTGTCAAGGATGGTGAACACTGCCGTGTTGTGGCCGATGGTTTCGATTTCTGCCATGGCAAGGGTTCCCCTGCCGTCCACAAGCTCAACCCTGTCGCCGGGCACAAGGCGCAGCACGGTTCCCAGGTGCCTGGCCTCCTGTCCGGTAATAACGGCCCGGCCGTTACTGATACTGTCTGTTTTAATGTAAAATCGACGCATGGGTTGTTTATATGCAAAGGTTCTTTATTGGCAAATGATTTTCAAGGTTTAAGGGATATTCGGCTGTTTTTAAAGAGCTTGACACATTGCTAGGCCTCTGATATTTTTTTAGCCGGTTTTAAGACGCTAATTTTAGAAGATGCCCTGAACGGGGCATAATGGGAATCTTTTTATGACGGAAACAATGGACCTGAACAAAGATTTTTCAGATGACGATGAAGATATCATTGAACTGACCGATATTCTGGAAGACCTTCCGGACGATGGGCCGGATGATGGAAACGAGGGCGATGGCCTTTCCGGGACAACGGCGGCTGCCCGAGACGCTGCTGCTGTCGGTTACGGCGTTCCAGACGATGATGCCATTGAAGCGGCACTTTTGAGGATTGTTGAACGAAAGTATGCCCATCGTCTGGATGCCTTTTTTGTTGAAGCCGTTGAACGGGTGGTGAAACAAGAGATTGCAGCCATCAAACAGAGTTTGCTCAAGGATTTTTCGTGATGGTGCTCTATGGTGAATCCATTGTGATTCGGGCGTGAGACGTCCCTGACACGGGATGAAGATAGCGCCCCGGTTCCAAAATCTGTCGAAAAGATATCCAGGGGATTTGAGATCCCCTTTTTTATTAATGTGATTTTAGGAGTTAGTTTATGAGTTCTGATTCTCTTGAGAAAGGATATAATCCTGCCGGTATTGAGAAGAAATGGTATGAGCAATGGGAAAAACAGGGCTTTTTCAAGGCTCTTGATACGAGCGAAAAGCGACCCTATTCCATCGTCATTCCGCCGCCCAATGTCACAGGGGTTCTTCACATGGGACATGCCCTGAACATCACCGTGCAGGATATCATGTGCCGCTTCCGAAGACTCATGGGAGACAATGTTCTCTGGATGCCGGGAACAGACCATGCCGGCATTGCCACCCAGAATGTGGTTGAGCGCAATCTGGCTCAAAAGGGGATCACTCGGGACCAGCTTGGCCGGGAGACCTTTATTGAAGCGGTGTGGAAGTGGCGTAATGAATCGGGTGGCGCCATCATCAACCAGCTCAAGCGAATCGGTGCCTCGTGCGATTGGGACCGGGAACGCTTTACCATGGATGAAGGGCTGTCCGAGGCCGTCCGTAAGGTGTTTGTAAGGCTTTACAAGGAAGGTCTCATTTACGAGGGAAACTACATCATCAACTGGTGTCCAAGATGCAAGACAGCCCTTGCCGATCTTGAAGTTGAATACGAGGAACAGGACAGTTTCCTATACTATATCAAATATCCGTTTGAGAATGGGAAAGAGGGCCTTGTGGTGGCAACCACCCGGCCTGAAACCATGTTCGGTGATACCGGGGTTGCCCTTAATCCCAATGACGATCGTTACAAGGATCTGGCTGAAACCGTTGTCATGCTTCCCCTGACCGATCGACGGATACCCATTGTCCGGGACGACTATGTTGATACAACCTTTGGAACGGGCGCCCTCAAGATTACGCCGGCCCATGATCCCAATGACTTCAATCTGGGCAAGACCCACAATCTTGAAAGCATCAAGGTGATCGATGATGACGGTCGAATGACCGAAGGGGCCGGCACCTTTGTTGGTCTTGATCGCTTTGCCTGCCGGACCGCGGCGGTCAAGGCCCTTGAGGAACTGGGGCTGCTGGTTAAAAAAGAACCCCTTAAAAACAGTGTGGGCCAGTGTTATCGATGCAAGACCGTGGTTGAACCCTCCCTGTCCAAGCAGTGGTTTGTAAAGGCCGGTCCCCTTGCAAAGGAAGCGGCCGATGCCGTTCGCAACGGACAGACCCGGATTGTTCCTGAGAACTGGTCAAAGACCTATTTTGACTGGCTGGACAATATCAGGGACTGGTGTATCTCCCGTCAGATATGGTGGGGGCACAGAATTCCCGTGTGGAAGTGTGCGGCCTGCAACGGTGTGATTGTTGAGGAGCAGGACCCCGATTGCTGCACCTTTTGCGGTTCTAAGGATATCCTGCAGGAGACGGACGTTCTTGACACCTGGTTCAGCAGTGCGCTGTGGCCTTTTTCCACCATGGGATGGCCTGAAAATACCGATCTGTTAAAGACCTTTTACCCCACCAACGCCCTTGTGACCGGGTTTGACATTCTTTTCTTCTGGGTTGCCCGGATGATGATGATGGGTATCCACTTCATGGGCGAGGTGCCGTTCAAGGATGTCTACATCCACGCCCTGGTCCGGGATGAGCACGGCAAAAAGATGAGCAAGTCCAAGGGCAACGTCATCGATCCATTGAAGGTGATCGACACCCACGGGGCCGACGCCTTCCGGTTTACCCTTGCGGCCTTTGCGGCCCAGGGCAGGGATGTGAAGATGAGCGAGGAGCGGGTTGAGGGCTACCGCCATTTTGTCAACAAGCTGTGGAATGCCTCTCGGTTTGCCCTGATGCACATTGACGAAGATTCCAAAAACATACCCCTTGAAAATCTGTCGCCCATGGAAAAGTGGATCATGGAACGATCGACCGCAACGGCCCGGGCCGTGAAAGAGGGGATCGAAGAGTACCGGTTCAACGAGGCGGCAAGCGCCATCTACCAGTTCATCTGGCACGAGTTCTGCGACTGGTTCCTTGAGGCGGAAAAACCGGCCCTCTATGAAAAAGAGGGGATTGACCGCAGGAATATGGCAAGGGCTGTTTTTGCAAAGGTGCTCCAGGATACGCTGGTGATGCTCCACCCCTTCATGCCCTTTGTCACTGAAGAGATCTGGCACATGCTTCCCACGGTTGAGAACAGTATCATGCAGGCCCGCTTTCCAGATGTGAAAGAGCCGGTTCCGGAGGCTAGCGCTCGAAACATCCAGGCGGACATGGACTTTGTGTTCGGGCTTGTTTCAGGCATTCGCAATATCCGTGGAGAGATGAATATTCAGCCGTCCACGACCCTTCAGGTTCTCATGCAGACCCGGGACGACCATGAGACGGCCCTGATCTCTGAAAACCGATCCATGATCGAGAACCTCTCACGCCTTGAGCATCTTGAGGTGGCGTTGCCTGCGGCAAACAAGATTTCGTCGGCCACTGCCGTGGTGGGTGCAACAACGGTCCATGTACTCCTTGACGGGGTCATTGACTTTGACAGGGAAGAGCAGCGCCTGAACAAGGAGATCGAAAAAATCACCAAAGAGCTGCTCTCCATATCAAAACGGCTGAACAATGAGAGTTTCCTTGAAAAAGCCCCCGAGGATGTGGTGCAGAAGGTGAACGATCAGCAGGCCGAACTTGAGGTCAAGAACGACAAGCTCAAGGGCAACCTTGATCGGATTCAGGCCATGCGAGGATAGGCGCCGAAGGTTTAAGAATCGCGTTTTTCAGGCTTTTGTTTCAGGGGCAGGCAGGCAGGTCAATCGATCCCTGCCTGCCTTTTTTGAATCGTACATGGCCCTGTCCGCACGTTTGATAAAGGTCTCAAGGGTGTCCCCTGTGGCAAACTGGGTCACCCCGATGCTGATGGTCACCCGGGCCGTTGTTTGTTCTTCAGGGGTGAATTGTCTTTGTGACAGGATTCCCCGGATCCTTTCGCCCACAAGGCAGGCCTCTTCCACCCGGGTTTCAGGCAGGATTATGGTGAACTCCTCACCGCCGTAACGATAGGCCGTGTCATTGGATCGAAGGCAGGAGGTGATGATTTCGCCCATGGCCATGAGCACCTTGTCTCCCTCAAGATGGCCCCAGGTATCGTTGAAGTTTTTGAACAGATCAATATCCAGGAGCAGAACAGACAGGGGATGGCGGTAACGGGTGTAACGTTCTATTTCCACCTTGAGCTGGCTGAAAAAATGGCGGGAGTTGTAGAGCCCGGTCAGCCCGTCAGTGATGGCAAGCTCTTCAAGTTTGTCAACCATTTTGGCATGTTCGTTTTTGAGCCGAACCTCCCGCAGTACACGTTTGATACGAAGATCAAGCTCCTCAAACCGGAAGGGCTTGAAAATAAAGTCGCTGGCACCTGCGTTAACCGCCTCTTCATAGGAGTAGTTTGCGCTGTAGCCTGTCATGACAATCACTGCTACCCCATATTTTTTTCTTACAACCCGGGTCAGCTCAAGACCATCCATTCCCCGCATCATGATGTCGGTGAGAACGATGTCCGGTGTAAATGTGTTGAGAAGATCCAGGGCCTCTTCAGCACTGGACGCCGACATGACATCAATCCCGGACAGTTCAAGGAACTCCTGGGTGGAGGATTTGACTGCCACATCATCGTCTACAAGAAGGATTGAGATTGCCATGGAATGATCCTGGGAACAAACGGTTTGAGTGTTTCTGGTTTGTGTCCGGCTTGACACTTTGGATGCCAACTGATAAAAATAATCTTCGCACCGTTTAAAATAATTAACGAGATCGGTAAAAAATGTCAACTCTTTGTTTGAGGTAAATTTGAATATAAAGCAGAAGAACATCCGCAATTTCAGTATTATTGCCCATATTGATCACGGCAAGTCAACCCTTTCCGACCGATTGATCCAGCTTTCCGGAATTATCTCAGCCCGTGACTTCAAGGACCAGATACTTGATTCCATGGACATTGAGCGTGAAAGGGGGATTACCATCAAGAGCCAGACGGTTTCGCTTCCCTATACGGGTAAGGATGGTGAGGAGTATCTTCTTAATCTCATTGACACGCCCGGACACGTGGATTTCACCTACGAGGTTTCAAGGGCCCTTGCCTCGTGTGAGGGGGCTTTTCTGCTTGTGGATGCAAGCCAGGGGGTCGAAGCCCAGACCCTTGCAAACATCTACCTGGCCATGGAGCATGACCTTGCCATTATTCCGGTGATCAACAAAATTGATCTTCCCTCTGCTGAAATCGAGTGGGTCAAGGACCAGATCGACGAGGATCTGGGGCTTGACAGTGAGACCGCCCTGCTGGTATCGGCCAAGACAGGGGCCGGCGTTGCAGACGTTTTTGACGCAGCCGTTGCAAAGGTTCCGCCGCCCCAGGGGGATGAAGACGCTCCCCTCAAGGCGTTGATATTTGATTCCCACTACGATCCCTACCGGGGAATTGTTGTCCACATGCGGGTGTTTGAGGGAAGCCTTGCACCGGGCGACAAGATCGCCTTTCTCTCGTCTGATTCCATTTACAAGGTTGAAGAGGTCGGTATATTCCAGATCAAACGTCGGCCGGTGGACCGCATCCGGGCCGGGCAGGTGGGTTACATGATTGCAGGCATCAAGTTGATCAGTGATGTCAAGTGCGGTGATACGGTCACCCATTCGGGCAACCGTTGCAAGGCTGCCATGAAGGGTTTCAGGGATCCCAATCCCGTTGTCTTTTCGTCCATGTATCCCGTGGCCTCCGACGAGTACCCGGAATTGACCGAAGCCCTGGAAAAACTTAAACTCAACGACGCCTCCCTGGTATATGAAAAAGATTCTTCTGCGGCCCTGGGGTTTGGTTACCGGTGCGGCTTTCTGGGCCTTCTTCATCTGGAGGTGGTTCAGGAGCGCCTGGAACGCGAGTATGACCTTTCGCTGATATTGACATCTCCGTCCGTTCGCTATGAAATTACCCGCACCGACGGAACCGTTCAGGTTATCGACAACCCTTCGCTCTATCCGGATCCTGCTGAGATTGAAAAGACAAGGGAGCCCTTTATCAAGGCATCCATCATCGTTCCCGACCGGTACATGGGGGCCGTCATGCAGGTGAGCATGGAGCACAGGGGGGTGAGCACCAACTATCAGTACCTGACCAGCAACCGTATTGAGATGAAGTTCACCCTGCCCCTTGCCGAGGTGGTGTACGAATTCTATGATCGCCTCAAGAGCGTCACCCAGGGCTATGGATCCTTTGATTACGAAATAGCCGGGTACCAGGAGACCGATCTTGTCAAGCTGGATTTCCTTGTCAATGGTGAGCGTGTGGATGCCCTGTCCCAGCTTGTGCACCGGGACAAGGCCGTTGACAGGGCAAAAAACGCCTGCAAAAAGTTAAGGGAAGAAATTCCCCGGCAGATGTTCAAGATTGCCATCCAGGGAGCCATTGGCGGCAAGATCATTTCAAGGGAGACGGTTTCCGCCTATCGTAAGGATGTTACAGCCAAGTGTTACGGCGGTGATATCTCGAGGAAAAGAAAGTTGCTTGAAAAACAGAAAAAGGGAAAAAAACGCATGAAGATGGTTGGATCGGTTGAAATCCCCCAGTCCGCCTTTCTCTCGGTGCTTAAATCAGGGAAATGATTTTCTAAAACTTGATTATCAAGTAAAAAAATCAAAATCCTTGACAAAATAGTTTTGATTTACAAAAATTACGAAACAATTTCCATGGCTTTTTAGTCCCATCTGCCCCTGAACTTTCTGTTCAGGGGCCACCAGAACCACCTTGACTGCCATTTCCCAGGCAGGCGTTGAAAAAATCGGTAATACTGCTTTTAGATGTTTAATGCAGCTAACTATTTTCAAAAGGAGATTTCTGAATGAAGCGAACCTTAATTTTTGGTCTTTCCATTGTTTTGTCCCTGGTCTTTTCCCTTGGAATGCAAGCAACTGAAGTTGCGGCAAAAACCACCTTTGTAACCATTGGAACCGGGGGTATAACAGGGGTTTATTACCCCACGGGCGGCGCCATCTCAAAGATCGTAAACAAGAAAAAGAAGGAGTACGGAATTCGCTGCACCGTCGAATCCACGGGCGGGTCTGTGTTTAACGTCAATGCGGTTATGGCCGGCGACCTTGAGTTCGGCGTGGTTCAGTCCGACCGTCAGTACCAGGCCGTCCATGGAACCGAAATGTCCGAATGGGCCGGAAAACCCCAGGCCGATTTAAGGGCTGTATTCAGCATTCATCCGGAAGCGTGCACCCTGGTTGCAGCCGTTGATGCCAACATCAAGACGATCCAGGACCTCAAGGGCAAACGGGTAAACATTGGAAATCCCGGTTCAGGACAGCGGCAGAATTCCATTGACGCCCTGACCGCCGTGGGAATTGACTGGGAAAAGGATCTCACCGCAGAAGGAATCAAGGCTGCAGAAGCTGCAGGCCTTCTCCAGGACGAGCGGATTGATGCGTTTTTCTACACCGTGGGTCATCCCAATGGTTCGTTCAAGGAAGCCACGGCAGGCGTCAGAAAAGTCACCTTTGTTCCCATTGAAGGCCCGGGCATTGATGCCCTGATCAAACGACTTCCCTACTATGCCACGGCCATGGTTCCGGTTGTTGAAAACTATCCTGCGGCAGTCAATGATTCTGACATTAAAACCTTTGGCGTCAAGGCAACCCTGGTTACCTCGGCCAAGGTTTCCGATGACGTGGTTTACGCCATCACAAAAGAGGTTTTTGATAACTTTGAAGAGTTCAAGAAACTCCATCCCGCCTACAAGGTGCTGACCAAGCAGAACATGCTCGAAGGACTTTCCGCCCCCATCCATCCGGGAGCCATGCGCTACTACAAGGAGGCTGGTCTCAAATAAAGGTGAATCCCATGAATGCCGTTGAGGAATACCACCAGGATGAAGCGGGCCAGAGCCTGGCCCAGAAACTTGCCGATGAGGAGGCAGGCATTGGTCGACGGGTAAAGGGACCTTTACGTTTTCTCATCCCCGGGATTGCCGTGGTCTGGAGTCTGTTCCAGCTCTCCATTGCCAGCTGGCTGATTCTGGATACCATTTTTATCCGGGCCATCCATCTGGCCTTTGCCCTGACCATCGTGTTTCTGAACTATCCGTTCTTCAAGGAGCGCCATTTCGGACTGGGTTTTTTATCAGCCAAGCGCCGCATTCCCGTGTTTGATTTTATCGTGGCATCGGCTGCCTGTATTTCGGCCCTTTACATCATGATCGACTATACGGGCATCACCCAGCGCTACGGACTTCCCATTGGACGGGATATTGTGTTTGGCATGATCCTGACGCTTCTTCTTCTTGAGGGCGCAAGACGGGTGATCGGACCGGCCCTTCCCGTTATTGCCATCTGTTTCATCGGCTACTCGTTCCTGGGACCCTACATGCCGGATTTAATTGCCTTCAAGGGAACCTCCCTGAGCCGGTTTGTCGGTCAGATGACCATGTCCTCCGAGGGCATCTACGGCATCCCCCTGGACGTGTCCGCCACCATTGTGTTTCTCTTTGTGCTTTTTGGCGCCATGCTCGACAAGGCCGGGGGCGGTAAATATTTCATCCGGCTCTCCCTGAGTCTGCTCGGGGGGTTCAAGGGCGGACCTGCAAAGGCTGCCATCATGGGCAGCGGCCTGACGGGCATGGTGTCGGGTTCAAGCATTGCCAACATTGTCACCACCGGCACATTCACCATCCCCATGATGAAAAAGGTGGGGTACCCCCCCACCAAGGCCGCAGCCGTGGAGGTGGCAGCCAGCACCGACGGTCAGTTGGCCCCGCCCATCATGGGGGCGGCTGCGTTCATCATTGCCGAGTATGTCAATGTCCCCTATATCGAGGTGGTCAAGGCTGCTGCGGTTCCGGCCTTTGCCTCCTATGCGGCCCTTTTTTACATCTCCCACATCGAGGCGTCAAAGCTTGGCATCCAGGGGCTGCCCAGAAAGGAACTACCGCCTTTTGTGGAAACCCTTTTAAGCGGGGTCCATTTTCTAATTCCCCTGTTGATGCTGCTCTATGAGCTGATCGTCAAGCGTCATTCGCCCGAGCTGTCGGCCTTTAACGCCATCTGGGTAATGGCCTTGATCATGCTCATCCAGGAGCCGTTCAAGGCGTGGCGAAAAAAACAGCCCCTGGGGCCTGCCTTCAGGCAGAGCGTTGTCAGTATCTTTTCAGCCCTTGCCTCAGGGGGCAGAAACATGGTGTCCGTGGCCCTTGCCACGGCGGCCGCCGGTATCATTGTGGGGGTTGTGGCCCTCGGCCTTGGCGGGCTGATCACCCAGGTGATCGATGTGCTGTCCATGGGCAATATTTTCCTCATGCTCGTGATCACGGCCCTGGCCAGTCTGATCATCGGCATGGGGCTTCCCACCACGGCCACCTACATTGTCATGGCATCGTTGACGGCGCCTGCCATTGTCATGATCGGCGGGGCCAACGATTTTATCGTTCCATTGATGTCGGCCCACCTGTTCTGTTTCTATTTCGGCATCCTGGCCGATGATACGCCGCCCGTGGGACTTGCCGCCTATGCGGCTGCGGCCATTGCAAAATCGCCGCCCATTGCCACGGGTATCCAGGGGTTCATGTACGACATCAGAACGGCCATTCTTCCGTTCATGTTCATCTTTAACGCCGATCTGATTCTGCACAACATCACCTCCTGGCCCCAGGGTATCCTGATATTTGTTATGGCCTGTTTTGGCAATTTTGCCTTTGCCTCGGCCACCCAGGGCTGGTTTGTCGCAAAGAACCGGTTCTATGAGGTCCCCCTTTTCCTCGGGGTGACCTTCATGCTCATGCGGCCCGATGCCGTGGCCTCACTTGTCGGCATGGCCCATGGCCAGCGGTACTGGGTCTATCCCATGGGCATGGCCCTTTTGGGCATTCTCTATCTGATGCAGCGGCCGAGGATCCCGGTGCAAAAAAACATGACGGCAAAGGAGGCCTTTGGGAACAAATGATATGAAAATCATACGGAAAATACTGACCCCCCTTGCCATGACCGAGTTTTCCCAGGAGATTTTTGACTGTGCCGTGGACGTGGCCGTCAAGTACGATGCGGAAATCCTGGTGCTGAGCGTGATCAGCCTGCGGGATATTGAATCCATTGCAGGGGTTGCGGCCATGGGATATGCGGTTGATGAAAATCAGTATATTCAGGATGTTAAAAAAGAACGACAAGTCATGATGGACGAGATTGTCGAAAAAAACGGCTTTCCGTCCAAGCGGGTGAAAATTCTCTTCAGGACCGGTCACCCGGCAGATGAGATCATCCACACCATTGTCCGTGAATCCCCGGAACTGGTGGTCATGGGCACCCGGGGCAGGTCCAGCCTGAAAAGCACCATTGTCGGGGATGTCGCCAAGCAGGTTTTCCAGCGTTCGCCCGTGCCTGTTCTCTCGTACAGGGGTGAAGCGTGCAGAAAAAGGCTCCTAAAGCGGATCCACATGGACTGAGGCGCGTAAAAATTTTAGAACGTGAACGAAACTGCTTGCCTTTGGGTCCATCCACCGGGTTATATCAAAGATTTTACCGGGGTGTTGCTTGGCCATTTCATGGGGTTGCCTTTGGTTTCATCTGCCGCGTTGTATCAAAGGCTCAATAGGTCTGCTATTGAGCCTTTGATGTGCCTTGTGGATGAACCAAAATACTACTGTTATGCTAGAGGGCTTCCGGTCTGACCACGGGGTTGGATTTAAGATACTCCAGCCGGTTGAGCCCGTTGATGTAGGCAAGGGCGCTTGCCGTGATGATGTCAGGGTCCGATCCCTTGCCCAGGGAGACGATGCCGCCCTCTGACAGCCGCACCGTTACCTCACCCTGGGAGTCGGTACCCTCGGTCAGCGCGCTTACGGTAAAGCGCAGCAGTTCGGATTTGGTGTCGGTCAGCCGGGAGATGGTGTTGAACACGGAATCAATGGGGCCGTTTCCTTCGGTGGCACCCTTGACCAGGCGGCCGTTGATGGTCAGGTGGACGCTGGCATGGGGGCAGACCGTTGTGCCGCTGGACACGTGGAGATACTTGAGGCAGAACACTTCGGATCCCCTTAATACTCCTTCGTTCACAAGGGCATCAATATCCTCGTCAAGGATGCTCTTTTTTCTGTCTGCCAGGTGCTTGAATTTCTCAAACACAATGTCGAGTTCTTCCTCGGACAGGTTATACCCTTTTTCTGAAATATGGCTGTAAAGGGCGTGCCGTCCTGAATGCTTGCCAAGGACCAGGCTGTTTTTGTTGACCCCAACGGTTTCAGGTTTCATGATCTCGTAGGTCATGGGGTTTTTGAGCATGCCGTCCTGGTGGATGCCTGCCTCGTGGGCAAATGCGTTGGCACCCACAATGGCCCGGTTGGGCTGGACCATGATGCCGGTGATCATGCTCACCAGACGGCTGGTGGGGTAGATCCGGGTGGTGTCAATGGAGGTCATCTCGCTAAAGAAGTTGGGTCGGGTGCCCAGGGACATGACCACCTCCTCAAGGGAGGTGTTGCCGGCCCTTTCGCCAATGCCGTTGATGGTCACCTCGGCCTGGCGGGCACCGGCCCTGATGGCGGCTAGGGTGTTGGCCGTGGCAAGCCCTAAATCGTTGTGGCAGTGGACACTCAAGACGGCCCGGTCCATGTTGGGGGTGTTTTTCATCACATGGGAGACAAGGGCGGCAAACTCGTCGGGAACGGCATAGCCAACGGTGTCAGGCAGGTTAACCGTTGTCGCACCGGCATCAATGACGGCCTCAAACACCTTGCACAGAAAGTCAGGGTCGCTTCTGGATCCGTCTTCTGCGGAAAATTCCACGTTGGGGGTCAATGATGCTGCATAGCGAACGGCCTTGACGGCATTTTCCAGCACCTCGTCCCGTGTCATCTTGAGCTTATACTCCAGGTGAATATCAGAGGTGGCAATAAAGGTGTGGATTCTCGGGAAGGCCGCATCCTTGATGGCCTCCCAGGCCAGGGTAATGTCGTTCTCAGCGGCCCGGCAAAGGGCTGCCACCTGGGTTTTTTTAAGCTTTCGTGCAATGGCTTCAACGGCTGCAAAATCTCCCTTGGAGGCTGCCGGAAAGCCCGCCTCGATCACATCCACCCCTAGCAGTTCAAGCTGGGTGGCAATGCGGAGTTTTTCCGCTGCGTTCATGCTTGCTCCGGGTGATTGCTCACCATCCCGGAGGGTGGTGTCGAATATAAAGACCTTGTTTTTCTGTTCCATGGCATCCTCTTTTTATGTTTTTACTGTTTTAACTGCAAACGCTTTACTTTGTTTTTGGGTTCAACCGGGAATGTTCACGCCGGGTTTGAATTTTCCTTGTCCAGGGCAAGTTTATACTGGAAACTGTCGGCCAGGGCCTGCCAGCTTGCCTCAATGATATCCTCACTCACGCCAATGGTGCTGAAGATATTGTTCTCATCCCTTGATTCAATGAGCACCCGGACCTTGGAGTCGGTGGATCCGCTGCCCTCGATCACCCGGACCTTGAAGTCGATGAGGTGCATGTCGCTGATGGTCGGGTAAATCTTGGTCAGCGCTTTTCTGAGGGCGTTGTCAAGGGCACTGACCGGACCGTCCCCTTCGGCTGCCGTGATTTCATAGGTGTCGCCCACCCGTATTTTGATGGTGGCATGGGCATAGCAGGGGTGGTCCTTGTTCTTTTCAATGGAAACCCGGAAGGATTCCAGCTCAAAGTGGGATTCGTACTGTTCAGACAGCTTTTCCATGATGATCTTGAGGGATCCTTCGGCCACATCAAACTGGTACCCGTCCTCTTCAAGTTCCTTGATGGCTGAGATGATGCTCTGACTGAAGGCGTCGTCCTGGCCAAGGTCCAGCCCCATCTCCCTTGCCTTGTAAAGGACGTTGCTTTTGCCCGACTGTTCAGACACCAGCACCCTTCGCTTGTTGCCCACCAGCGTGGGGTCCATGTGCTCGTAGGCGCAGGACTGTTTCATCACGGCGCTCACATGGATGCCCCCTTTGTGGGTAAATGCGCTCTTTCCCACAAATGGCCTTGAGTTCAAGGGGGTCATGTTGGCGGTTTCACTGACAAACCGGGACAGGGGCAGCAGTTTTTTCAGGTTTTCGGGTGTGACACAGGGAATATCCATTTTAAGGGCAAGGATGGGGATGATGGACGTCAGGTCCGCATTGCCGCAGCGTTCCCCATAGCCGTTGATGGTGCCCTGGACCATGCCGGCCCCGGCTCTTACTGCGGTTATGGCGTTGGCAACGGCCATGCCAATGTCGTTGTGGGTGTGGATGCCGATCTGGACGGGAAATTCATGGGCCCGCGCCATGGTGGCTGCCACGGTCCGGGTGATCTCTTCCAATTCATGGGGCAGGGTGCCGCCGTTGGTGTCACAGAGCACCAGTGTCCTGCATCCGCCCTTGACCGCCGCCTTGAGGGTGGCCATGGCATAGTCGGGATTTGCCCTGAACCCGTCAAAGAAGTGCTCTGCGTCGTAGATCACCTCACGGTTTGCTTCAATGAGGAACTCAATGCTCTGTTCGATCATGGCAAGGTTTTCTTCTGGCGTGTTGTTCATGATCTTTTCCACATGGAGGTCCCAGCTTTTTCCAAATATGGTGACAACCGGTGCACCGCATTTGACCAGGGCCTGGAGATTGGGGTCGTCCTGGGCCCGGGTGTTGGCCCTGCGCGTGGATCCAAAGGCTGCGATTCGTGCGCATTTAAACTTGACATCCTTGATCAGATCGAAGAAACGCACCGCACTGGGATTGGAACCAGGCCATCCGCCTTCAATATAGTGAATGCCCATGTCATCGAGTTTCTGGGCTATTTTCACCTTTTCTTCCGGGGAAAAGCAGATATTTTCCCCCTGCATTCCGTCCCTCAAGGTTGTGTCGTAGAGTTGCACCTGTTTCATCTTTTTCTCCAGTTAATCGGGGTCAGGCTTTCTTTATTGCCTTAATCGGGGTCAGGCTTTCCTTCTTGCCCTGTTCCCGTCTGGTCACGGGAATCAGGCCTTAAAAATTGTTTGTCCCCATGGGGCGCTGGTCCATAACCCGCGCCTGACCCCGTCGTGTATTTCGATCAGATCCTGGACGGCAGCGCCATCAACGGCCTGGGCGTCACATTTCTGATTCAAGGATCTCTTTTAATCGTTCGTCCAGCCGCTCCTGGCAGTCAGGGGCTGGGGTGGTCTTGAAGAAGAGGGCGGTCGTGGTCCCTGCGGGGCATGCCCTCCTCAGGCTCGCTTTGCGGTCTTCTCCCTTGCCAGGGCGATGGATCCTGTCCTGGCCGTTTCAATGATGCCCATGGGGGTCAGAAGATCCATGATGGCCAGGAGTTTTTCCTCGTTGCCCGATATCTCTATGGTGTAGTAATCCTGGGCCACATCCACCACCCTGCACCTGAAGATATCCACAATTCTCAGGATTTCAGCCCGGTGTTCGGGTTTTGCATGGACCTTGATCAGGGCAAGCTCTCTCTTGACATGCTGCTTTTCCGTAAGATCCACCACGGTGATCACATTGATCAGCTTGTGGAGCTGTTTGATGATCTGCTCGATGATGTGCTCGTCCCCGCTGGTCTCCATAATGACCCTGGAGGCCGTTGATTCCATGGTCTGGGCAACGGAAAGGGTGTCGATGTTGTAACCTCTGCCGCTGAAGAGCCCTGCAATCCTGGAAAGGACACCGGGCTCGTTGTCAACGAGAATGGATAAAATATGTTTTTTAATGGTCATGGTGAGTCCCTTTTGTTTGTTTTTTAAACCAGCAGCATTTCAGTGAGGGATTTACCCGCCGGAACCATGGGGTAGACCATCTCTTCACGTTCAACGATAAACTCCATGACCACGGTCCCCTCCGTGGCAAGCCCTTTCTCCAGGGTTTCTCGTACTTCCGAAGGCTTTGAGGCCCGCATGCCCGTTGCGCCGTAGGCCTCGGCAAGTTTGACAAAATCCGGAGCACACTCCATGTTGGTCGAAGAGTAGCGCTTGTCGTAGAAAAGATCCTGCCACTGGCGAACCATGCCAAGGTATCGGTTGTTGAGGATCACCACCTTGACCGGAAGCCTGGCCTCCAGGGAGGTGGTCAGCTCCTGGATGTTCATCTGGATGCTGCCGTCGCCGGCAACGTCGATGACGGTCTTGTCGGGGCAGGCGGCCTTGGCGCCTATGGCTGCCGGCAGCCCGAACCCCATCACCCCGAGACCGCCCGAGGTGATGAAATGATTGGGTTGGTCAAATCCGTAATACTGGGCCGTCCACATCTGGTTCTGGCCCACCTCGGTGGTGATGATGGCCTTGCCCTGGGTGAGATCGTGGAGGGTCTCGATGACAAACTGGGGCTTGATGATCTCCCCGCCCTGGTCGTACCTCAGGGGCATGGTGGATTTCCAGTTCTCGATGGTTTCTATCCACTCCTGGCGCGTTTCAACCTGGGCCGGGTCAAGCTGTTCCTTCATCATCTGGTTGAGCAGGCCCAGGGTTTTTTTGCAATCGCCCACAATGGGACAGTCCACACTGACATTCTTGTGGATGGAGGTGGGGTCAATGTCGATCTGTACGATCTTTGCCTTGGGTGCAAACTTTTCCAGACGGCCCGTGACCCGGTCGTCAAATCTTACGCCGACTGCGATCATGAGGTCGCATTCGCCAATGCTCATGTTGGCCCGGAAGGTGCCGTGCATGCCGGGCATGCCAAGCCACAAAGGATCAGACGCCGGAAAGGTACCCAGTCCCATGAGCGAGGCTGTAACCGGGATATTTGCCATCCTGGCAAGGGCTGTAACCTCCTCGGACGCCTTTGAGAGTACCACGCCGCCGCCTGAAAAAATGATGGGCCGCTTTGCCCTGCCGATGAGTTGAACCACCTTGGCCAGCTGTTTTTTGTTGGGCGAGTAGGTCGGTCGGTAGGATTTGATGTGAACCTCGGGTGGTTCTTCAAAGGCGATCTTGCCGGACATCACGTCCTTGGGCAGATCCACCAGCACGGGTCCGGGGCGGCCGGACCGGGCAATGAAAAACGCCTCCTTGATGACCCTGGCAAGGTCTTCGATTTTTTTCACCAGGTAGTTGTGCTTGGTGCAGGGCCGGGTGATCCCCACGATGTCAACCTCCTGAAAGGCGTCGTTGCCGATGAGGGCCGAGTTGACCTGGCCGGTGAACACCACAATGGGAATGGAATCCATGTAGGCCGAAGCAATGCCGGTGACGGCGTTTGTGGCACCGGGGCCCGAGGTGACAAGGGCCACGCCGATATCTCCCTTTGCCCTGGCATAGGCGTCTGCCGCATGGATGGCCCCCTGCTCATGGCGTACAAGGATATGCCGTAAATCCGGGTTGTTGGCAAGCTCGTCATAGATGTCTATGACCGCCCCGCCGGGATAGCCGAAGATGGTATCAACACCCTGGGCTTTTATCATCTTGATCAGGATTTGAGCGCCTGTCAATTTCATTATCTTTCTCCTTAGATTCGCGTCTTGACGTTTACGTCCTAATCTTTGAAAACAGCGCCGTTGCCTGCGGAGGTGACCTGCCTTGCATACCGGGCCAGATAGCCCGTCTTGATTTTGGGTTCAGGACGTTTCCAGGTGCTCAACCGCTGGGTGATGGTCTCTTGATCCACCATGAGCTCGATGCGCTTTGCCGGGATATCGATCTTGATCATGTCCCCTTCGGTGACGGCGGCAAGGGTGCCACCCTCCATGGCTTCGGGCGAGACATGGCCGATGGATGCGCCCTTGGTGCCGCCGGAAAACCGACCGTCCGTGATCAGGGCCACGTCGGCATCCAGACCCATGCCGGCAATGGCCGAGGTGGGGGTGAGCATTTCCCGCATTCCCGGTCCTCCGGCAGGCCCTTCGTAGAGGATGACGATGACATCTCCCTTTTGTATGGTGTTGGACATGATGGCCTCGGTTGCCGCCTCTTCTGAATGAAAAACCCTTGCAGGACCCTGGTGCTGAAGCATTTCAGGCTTTACCGCCGACTGTTTGACCACGCATCCTTCAGGGGCGATATTGCCGAAAAGAACCGCAAGCCCTCCCTGGGCATGGTAGGGGGTGTCCATAGGACGTATGACCTCTCGGTCCTTGACCGATGCGGCGGCAAGATTGTCCTTGACCGTTTGGCCCGTTACTGTGATGCATTCACCGTTTACGAGTCCGGCATCCATCAGTTGGCGCATCACGGCCGGCACCCCGCCCGCCCGGTTGAGATCCACAAGGTGGTCTTTTCCACCGGGGCTCAACGAGCAGAGGTGGGGGGTCTGTTGGCTGATTTCGTTGATCAGGTCCAGGTTGATGTCAATGCCTGCCTCATGGGCAATGGCCTTGAGATGGAGCACCGTGTTTGTTGAACACCCAAGGGCCATGTCAACGGCCAGGGCGTTTCTGAATGCCTCGGGGGTGAGGATTTTCAGCGGGGTGATGTCCTTGTTAAACAGCTCCATCACCCGCATGCCTGCCTGTTTGGCAAGTCGGATTCTTTCGGACATGGGGGCAGGGATGGTGCCGTTGCCGGGCAGGCCAAGGCCGATGGCCTCGGTCAGGCAGTTCATGGAGTTGGCCGTGAACATGCCGGCGCATGATCCGCAGGTGGGGCAGGCGGCATCCTCGATCCGGGTGAGTTCAGCTTCGGTCATGGTGCCTTTGCTCACTGCACCCACGGCCTCAAATACCGAGATGAGATCGATTTTTTTTGACCCGCCCCCCGGGGCAATGCCCGGCAGCATGGGACCGCCGCTCATGATAATGGCGGGAATGTTGAGCCGGGCCGCTGCCATGATCATGCCCGGAACGATCTTGTCGCAGTTGGGTACCATGACAATGGCGTCAAAGGGGTGGGCCATTGCCGTGACCTCGATGGAGTCGGCAATGAGTTCCCGGCTGGCAAGCGAATAGTGCATGCCCTTGTGGTTCATGGCAATGCCGTCGCACACCCCGATGGTCGAGAACTCCATGGGGGTTCCGCCTGCCAGGGTAACGCCGGCCTTCACGGCCTTTACAATGGTGTCCAGGTGCATGTGGCCGGGGATAAGTTCGTTGGCCGAGTTGGCAATGCCCACCAAGGGGCGTTGGATCTCTTGGTCAGTAAATCCCACGGCCTTCATGAGGCTCCGGTGGGGTGCCCGTGCAATTCCTTTTTTGGCTGTATCGCTTCTCATATCCCTTCTCCGTTAAATGAAAAAAGCCGTTATCAGCTCTGGGCTGATAACGGCTTTTAAATATCTTACTTTTAACTATGCCAGTGTCAGCCCTTCCTCTGGAAGGTGATAATAATCACCTCCACGACGACTGATAGTAGCACGTTAATAATAAGGTTTTTTTTCATCTCTTGTCGTTGAATCCTGTTCGTGTAAATCCTGTTAAATTCAATAATCTGTAAATTTTAACGATAGTAATCCGGGTTGTCAAGGAGAAAATCGCGAATGCCTGATTATTGTCCATGGCCTGGCATCTGGTTGATGGTTGCTGCCATGAAACCGGCACCAAAACCGTTGTCGATATTGACCACGGCAACGTTGGACGAGCAGGAGTTGAGCATGCCCAGAAGGGCTGTCATGCCGCCGAAACTTGTGCCATAGCCCACGCTTGTGGGAACGGCTATCACAGGCGCGCGCACCATGCCGGCTACCACACTTGGCAGAGCCCCTTCCATTCCTGCCACAACCACCAGAACCGAAGCGGCCTGTATCTGTTTGCCATGGGCAAAGAGCCGGTGAATCCCTGCAACCCCCACGTCAAAGATGGAATTGACCCGGTTGCCCATGGCCCTGGCCGTGATCTCGGCCTCCTTTGCAATGGGAATGTCCGAGGTCCCTGCCGTGATCACCAGAATTTCCCCCTTTGAACGGATCGCCGGCTCCCGGGTCTTTAACAGCAGCATCCTTGCCTCCCCGTCATACTCGGCTTCCGGGAACAGGGCCCGGACCTGGTCTGCCTTCTGGCGGTCCATGCGTGTGACCAGGATGATTTCTTCGTTCTTTGCCATGGCCTGCATGATGCCGATGATCTGCTCGGCGGTCTTGCCCTGTCCAAAGATCACCTCTGGAAATCCTTTTCTCAGGGACCGATGGTGGTCGATGTGGGCGTACCCAATGCTTTCAAAGGCCAGGTCCTTGAGGGCAGCTTCGGCCTGTTCCGGGGTCAGGACACCCTTTGCCACCTGGTCAAGCATCTGTTTGAGTCGCTGATGATTCATGCTAGGCCCTCGCGCCCTTGAGCCATCCACGGCCCCTGGCTTCCCTGGTCGGGTCATCATTTCCAGACGCTGTGTCTTCGCTGGTTTCAGCAACGGTCTCTTGTTTATCCAGCGGTTCAGGGGAGGGGGTCTCTGAATATCCCCATTTGTAACGGCCGAACTTGAGGTATCCCTGGACGTTGTTGAGCCTTGCATCAACGTCGTTGGCAATGGGGACGACGTTGCCCTGGATCTGGGGATGGAGATAGGGAGCAAGTTCCATGCTTCCCCCGCCCGAAAGGATGATGGCGTCCATATCCCAGTCTTCTTCCCAGAGCCGGTTCACGTCGGCTGCGATGGCTGCTGCAGCATGGGTGTAAACCCTTTTTTTCAGGTTTGAGATGTTGTACTCACGTCCCCTGATCTTTATGGCACCCGATTCGATGAACGAGAACATGCGGAAGAGTTCTATGTTTACGCCACTCTCCTGGCGAAGCTTGTTGGCAATCGCGGAAAAGCACTTGGAGATCCCCGTGTCCATGGTGGTGGAGCTTCGTTCAATATATTGAAGGTGGTCAAAAATGCTGAAATCCGTTGTCCGAAACCCAATGTCAACCACCCCGATTTTCTGGAGGGAGAGTCCTTGGTCGTTTATTTTGCCCCGGTCGTCCATGAGCAGGTTAAAGATGCTGCCAACGGGCTGTGGGATCATCTGGACCTTGTTGATGTGAATTCTCCGGGTGACATCGTCCTTGTTTTCATGGTGGAAAATGATCTCGTGACGGCCGGTGAGAAGGTCGGCAAAGCGTTTGTAATCCCTGGTTAAAAATCCCACGGGCAGTCCGGAAACCACGTTGAGTGAGGTGTTGTTTTTACAGCACACGCCGATGGCCGTCAGGGCAAGTACCTTTACAAAATCGGTCAGCAGCTTGTCCTGGTCCAGGGTAAATTCCCTGACATTGGACTGGCGCTCGGCATAGCTGCCGATAAAGTAGGATTTGCCGTCCAGGGTGACGTGGAGGTTTGAGCCGTCCGGGTCATCGACAAGGGAGGATCTGAACTGGATTTGGGTGGCATCCCCCAGGACAGATTTGAATATAACGGAATTTCTGCCGTTAAATGCTTTTGTAAATCCAAAACCGACGTCAATTCCAACAACTTCCATGATCTTCCTCCTGCGAAGTGTTTTTCCTCTTGTTCCAGTCAAACCGCCTGGTTGAGTTCATACCACTATCTCCGGCTGCCCGTCAACCATCCCGGTGGTGGGTTGATCAACAGGCCTCAAGTCTTGCAGGATCAAACAATTCCAGGGGAAAATCCGCTGGCCGATCCCATAGAACGTCTGCCAGGATTTCACCGACAACGGGGGCGAATTTGAAACCGTGGCCGGAAAATGCTGCAACAGCGACATTGGCGGTTCCAGGCAGAAATCCCAGGCAGAAATGATTGTCCGGGGTCATGGTGTACATGCAGACCTCCGATGTTCTGGGGCAATTGGCCAGCCCGGGCAGATAGCGCTGGATCATGGATGAGATGCGTGAGGTCTCACCGGTATCTGCCAAATTAATAAGGTGATCTGGGTCGCAGGGAAAAAGACCATTGTGAAAGGCCGTTTTTACAGCGCCTCCTGGTGCTGTGACAGGCAGGGCGTAGAATTCATCAAAACCTTGGCCGTCCTCATGGGGCACCTGCCAGAAGTTGACCGGGAATTTATCCGGTGTATAGTCTGTGGCAGGATCAACCTCAAGCCAGTGTACCGGAACGCGGACCGGAGTAAGTGCAAGTTTTACCTGCCTGGCAAGTGTCCGGGTCCAGGCGCCTGCACAGATGAGAAGTTTTTCTGCCTCAAGGATTCCCCTGGATGTCTGGACCTGTAGGCTTTGGCCTGTTGCCGTCCAGCCTGTTACGGGTTGTTCAAAAAGCAGGGTTGCCCCGGCCTTTTCCGCCTGGGTCAGAAATGCGGCAATGGCTTTTTCCGGAAACACGATGCCGGCATCGTGTTCCAGCCCTGCTGCAAAGTCATCCGGGACAGCCAGGGCAGGCCATTTTGCTGATGCTTGAGCGCCGGTGAAAAGGGCATGGGGAATATCATAGGTCCGGGCGCTTTTGATAAAGCCCTGGACCGCCGGGCAATCTTCAGGGCCGATGGTGAGGTTGCCGGTATGGATCATCAATTGCTGACCCGTATCCTTTTCCAGGCGTTGCCAGAGCTCCCAGGCCCGTATGGCCATGGGAACATAGGCGGTCCCCTCCAGGTATGCCCTGCGGACGCTCCTGGAGCGACCATGGTGGCTGCCCTGGCTGTGGGGCGGCCGGAATACGTCCAGGCCGATTACGGAAATGCCACGCCGCGCAAGGGTCATGCAGGTGGACGATCCGGCAGTGCCAAGTCCTGCAACAATTACATCCGCTTTTTCCATGGCCACGCTCCATCATGATTAAAGGTGGGCGGTGATTCGTTGAAACATTTATGACCGTGGTTGGCCTTGATCGCTGCTGTTAAAATTTTCTTGAATCGTAGGCCCAGTGCAGCAGGGCCTGGCGTTGTTTCGCTCTGCAGTTGAAATCAAATGGTTTGCAATTTTTTTTAATGGCGCCCATGTGCCGCCTGAATGCAGACCAGCGTTTGATCTGCCGGAGATCTTCGGCCTCGGTGCGGCGCCCCATATAGTATCTGCAGTACCACTGAAACCACCCCCTGGGATCCTGGGAATGAATCCAGCCTTTGTTTATCCAATGTCTTAACGGCTGGGACGCATCAACTGCGAAAAAGTTGAGGGTTATGTCCTTCTTTTCCGGGCTCAGTCTGGCATGGGTAAACCAGTCCGAGGGGAATTCGTCTGTACAGTCGTTTAGGTATTTTCCACCGAAAACGCCCAGGGTCAGCATCTGTTTGGGTGTCAGTTCAGGCTTAAAGTCAACCTGGAACCCTTTGCCGGCAGGTGCTGACAGCAAATAGTGATAATCTGTCTGCATTGTGTCGTTGACATGTATTGTTTTCATACCTGGGTTTCATCTCTTTTTAGGCCCATATTGTCCCTGCCGTTAACCATTTGATGAAAATGGTTAGCGGTTGTCAAGGCTTCTGGTCGGGTCTGTAACAATCTTTTTTTACAACCCGACCAGACACGGTCGAGAATGAAAATAAAGAGGTCCTGCTAAAATTTTTCGGTCAGGGCCTTTCCATACTGCTGGCACGCCTTTTTGCCTTCGTCGGTCTCCATCATGGCTTCCGTAAGATTCAACGGGCCTAAATCAACAGTGTCCATTTTAAAAACATGCTGCATGGTATCAAATATCATGGGTGCGGACTCGCCACTGTGGGTATGGGAACCGAAGGCGCCTGCGATTTTGCCGGTGAGGTTGGCTTTTTCCGCCAGAAACAGAAACTGTTTCATGCCCGAAGTGATATCCTTATGATAGGTGGGGCATCCAAAGATGAAGCCATCAAAACCAGACAATTTCTTTTCATCTTTAATGGACGAGGTTTTCATCAACTCTGCTTCATGGCCGCCCATGCGAACTCCTTCTGCCAGATAATTGGCCATTTTTTCGGTAACACCCGTTCTGCTGACATAGGCAATCAATACTTTTTTCATGTTGTCCCCTTTTAGGTTTATTGTGTTGCAGACAATGGAATCTTTGAACGCTTTCTTCCATAGCAAAAGTCGTACCGTTTTTTGTTTCGCAGGTGAATACAAGCAATGGTTTCAAAGATCAACAGAAGAAGAATCAATGGAATCGTCTTTTTTTATAATGGGTTATGGAAAAAAAGATTGTTGGTTTTTTTTCGTGGAGAAAAGTTGACAGACAGCGATAATGGGAGATGTCTCATTCAGGGCGATGCATAAGTGTCTTGCGTGACACAATCGGTTTGGTGTTTAACTGGGTCGGCCCGAATTTTCCCTGTTCTGGCTTATCGTGCGCGTTTGGTTCGATTTTTGGCGAGGGGGTGTTCAAAAACAATGGGGGTTGATATTTTTCACTCTTGTTCTGTTGAAAAATATCTTTTCATTTTAGGAAAGATACGGTATGTCAAGGATCGAAAAGACTAAAGCAGCATATTCAAGATAAAAACACAAGGAAGGGGTTATGAAATTCTGGAGGGTTCCTCTTGATCTGGATGAGATGCAGGTCACCCGGGGGGTGGTTCACATCATCAAGGATCGGTGCAAGGGGTGCGGATATTGTATCGAGTATTGTTCCAGGGGGGTGCTTGAGTTCTCAAAAGAGTTCAACAAGAGCGGGTATCATCCTCCCCGGGTCAAGGCGGATGACTGCCTCAACTGTCATTATTGCGAACTTCTATGCCCTGAATTTGCCATCTTTTCCACAGAAAGGGTTGCACAAACAGCTGTTTAAGGCACAGAAGGTCCGTGGGGGGGATATGAAACCTTCATCTGCGCCCTGCAGACCGGGGCGTTTCATTGTTCGTTGTGGCCGGGAGCCAATGGTTTGCTCCGGCCGAGCCGGTTATATCATTATTTTGGAAGTACGGGGAGAGGATGAAACCAGCAGTCCTTACAGGTAAGCATTTTATTAACGGAGATATCGCATGTGCTGAAGGGGCGATTGCGGCGGGGTGCCTGTTTTTCGGTGGGTATCCCATCACACCGGCCACCGAGGTCGCAGAGCACATGTCGGAACGGCTTCCCCATGTGGGCGGCACCTTTATACAGATGGAGGATGAGATTGCCGCAATGACCTCCATCCTGGGCGCGGCATGGACGGGCAAGAAGACCATGACAGCCACTTCGGGACCGGGGTTCAGCCTGATGATGGAGACCGTGGGACTGGCCGTTGTGACCGAGACCCCCTGTGTGGTGGTGAACGTCCAGCGGGGAGGGCCGTCCACGGGGCTGCCCACCCAGGGGGCCCAGGCAGACATGATGCAGGCCAAGTGGGGTTCCCACGGGGATTATGAGATCATTGCCCTTGCGCCCTCATCGCCCCAGGAGATGTTTGACCTGACCATCCGGGCCTTTAACCTGAGCGAGAAATATCGCACCCCTGTTTTTATCATGTCCGATGAAATTGTCGGTCACATGAGCGAAAAGGTGGTGATCCCAACCTCTGATCAGATCAAGACCTTTTCCCGGGTGGCCCCCGATGGACCAAAAGAGAACTTTCTCCCCTTTAAGCCCGGGCCCAGCGGGGTTGCCCCCATGCCGGCCATCGGCCAGGGGTACAAGGTGCATGTGACCGGGCTGACCCATGATGAACGGGGGTATCCGGTCATGAGCGTGGATACCCAGGCCGAGATGATGGAGCGGCTGATGGGCAAGATTCAAAACAACCTGGACGACATCATCATGACCGACCCCTACCTTCTGGACGATGCCGAGGTTGTGATCGTCTCCTATGGGGTCTCTTCACGCACCAGTTATACTGCCGTGGACATGGCAAGGCAGCAGGGCATCAAGGCAGGACTCCTGCGGCTGGTTACGGTGTGGCCCTTTCCCGACCATATCATCAAGGCCCTTGCCCTTCGCGTTCGGGGATTTGTCACGGTGGAGATCAACATGGGACAGATCAGCCGGGAGGTGGAACGGTGTGCCGGCTACCGGGTGCCCTCCTACCTTGCCGGCCATCCGGGCGGGGCCGTGGTGGCGCCTGAAAAGGTGGTTCAAATCCTGAAGGAGGCATTCTAACCATGGGAAAACCTGCATTAAAAGAGACCATTCCCGAGCCCCATCCCCTGGAAGACCTGGTGCGCATGGACCGGATTCCCCACATCTGGTGTTCCGGCTGCGGGACCGGATCCATATTCACGGCCTGTCTTACGGCCATGAAAAACACGGGGATCGACTACAACGATTTCGCCATGGTGTCGGGCATCGGTTGCTCGGGCCGGGGGGCGGGATACATCAACGTCGACAGTTTCCACACCACCCACGGCCGGGCCATTCCCTTTGCCACGGGCATCAAGATGGCAAAGCCTGAAATCAATGTGATTGTCTTTTCCGGTGACGGGGATCTGTTTGCCATCGGCGGCAACCATTTTATCCATGCGGCCCGGCGGAACATGGACATCACGGTGATCTGCGTCAACAACTTCATCTACGGGATGACCGGGGGCCAGGCCGCGGCCACCACCCCCCACAATGCCCGGTCTTCCACAACCATGGGCGGTAATCCCGAGTCTCCGTTCAACCTGCCCCTGCTGGCCTATGCTGCCGGCGCCACCTACGTGGCCCGGTGGACCATGCTCCACTCCCGGGACCTGACCGACAGCATTGGGGAGGCCATCCGCCACAAGGGGTTCTCGTTCATCGAGGCCCTCTCTCCCTGTCCCATCAACTATGGCCGCAGGAACAAGGAAAAGCCCCTGGACTCGTTGAAGCTCTACCACGACCGGACCATCATAAAGAACAATGCCGATCCAGGTGAACTGGCCATTGATTTCAACAAAAAGGTGATCCTGGGCAAGTTCGTGGACACGGAAAAACCGTCCCATGGCGAGGAATACGCCAGGATGTACCTTGGGGAGAAAGCCGAACATTGAACAACAACTTTTTACGGGTCTAAACCATATGTCTGACAACAAAGCGAAACAGGAGATTATCATAACCGGGTTTGGCGGCCAGGGCATCATCCTTGCCGGACGCATCATCGGCATGGCCGCAGCCCTCAAGGATGACAAGGAGAGCACCCTTGTCCAGTCCTACGGCCCTGAATCAAGGGGCGGGGCCTGCTGCGCCCAGGTGGTGATCTCGGACACGACTATCCAATACCCCTACATTTCCACCCCGGACATCCTGGTGTGCATGTCCCATTCCGCCTATGAAAAATATTACCGCTCCCTCAAGCCTGGGGGGGTTCTTTTGACGGACAGGGATCTTGTGACGCCCACGGACGAGGGGCCCTGTTTTTCCATTCCCGCCACCCGCATGGCAGAAGAGCTTGGCCGGAAGATGATGGCAAACATCATCATGGTGGGATTTACCACGGCCATCACCCGCATGGTGACCAAGGATGCGGCGTTGTCTGCCGTGACCGCGTCCGTGCCCAAAGGAACCGAGGCGCTGAACACCCAGGCCTTTAAACGGGGATTTGACTATGGGCTTTCCAAACTCAAGGGACTTGAACAGCGGGCAAGCGGCCGAACAGGAGCTGGGAAATGAAATCTGAAAAAGATCGTCTCCACCGGGTCATGATCATCGGGGCCACACCGTCGGGTGTGGTGGCCGCAAACAAGCTGGGGGAGCTTGGCATTCCTGTCACCCTGGTGGATTGTGATCCTGATATGGACAAAAAGCTGTCAAATGCTGAATACACCTTCAAGTCCGGGGTGCCGTTCAACCACGCCCACAGACCCGGGCTCATGCGGATCATGAGAAATCCCGACATCACCTGTATGCTGCCGGCCAGGGTCAACACCATCAAGCACAACATGCAGGGGTTCAAGGTGTCGGTTACCCGGGAGCAGACCTTTGTGGATCCAGATGTCTGCACCCTGTGCGGGCGCTGTGTGGACATCTGCCCCGTGACCCTGGACCATGACAACAAGCCCGTGGTTATCACCAGCCGCAGAAGCCTTCCGGGCCGGGCCGTCATCGACAAGCGCAAAACCCCGGTGTGTACCGCAAGCTGTCCGTTGGGGGTCAATGTCCAGGGCTACCTGGCCCTGGCCGGCCAGGGCCGGTTTGACCAGGCCCTGGCACTCATCCGGGAGCAGAACATCCTGCCGGGCATCTGCGGCAGGATCTGCACCCATCCCTGTGAGGCAGACTGCCGGCGGAACGATATTGATGAAGCCCTGTCCATCCGGGCGGTCAAGCGGTTTGTTGCCGATGCCGAGACAGTGGACACGGCTGCAGACCGGCCAGAACCCGTTTTTGAGGCAAACCGGAAGATCGCCGTGATCGGTGCCGGTCCGGCCGGCCTTGCTGCGGCCCATGCCCTTGTGGCCAACCACTGCCGGGCCGTGGTGTTTGAGCGGGAGGCCGAGGCCGGCGGGCTTTTACGATACGGCATCGGTCCCCATCGCCTGCCCAGAAAGGTGCTGGACCGGGAGATTTCCTATATCGAAGGGTGCGGGGTGGAGATCAGAACCTCCCAGAACCTGGATCTTGAAACCGACCTGGCCGGATTGCAGCGGGCCTTTGACGGTGTGATCGTCACCACCGGCTCCTGGTGCGACCGGCAGCTCGGGGTTGTGGGCGAAGACCTTGAAGGCGTGGAGGGGTGCATCTCGTTCCTGTCGGATTTTTATCGCGGATATCGAGAGGACCTGCCCGGTCAGGTGGTCGTCATCGGCGATGGAAATGCCGCCTTTGACCTTGCCCGGGTGGTGGCGCGAAGGGGGGTAACGGTCACCATGGTGTCCTGGTTTGCAGCGGACAAGATTCCGGCCGATGCCGACGAGGTGAAAGAAGCCCTTGAAGAGGGGATCACCATCAAGGGATCTACCCAGGTGGTTGAATTCCTGGGGCAGGGGGGCCGGGTCAACGGGGTGAAGTGCATGGCCACAAAACCGGGAAAGCCCGTGGACCATGGCATTGCCTGGCCTGAAATTATTGAGAATTCGGACCCCTTTTTCCTGGATGCCGATCTTGTGGTGGTGGCCATCGGCCAGACCGGTGCCTACGAAAATTTCAGCCTGGACCAGCCGTTGAACCCCGGTCAGCAGGGCAGCCCGGACCCGGCGGTCAGCAAAAATAAGGGGCTCCGGGTTGACCACAGCGGATATCTCCTGGCTGACCGCTCAGCCCCGGGCAGTGCCCGGGTCTATGTGGCGGGTGATGCCGTCGGGGGCGCTGCCACGGTGGTCCATGCCATGGCCGAAGGAAGGCGGGCGGCCATAACCGCCTTGAACGACCTTTACGAACTGAAACTGAGCACCGAAACCGGGCGGGTCTCGGACCGGGAACTTCGAACCCTTCCGGACCGTCTGCCCTCGTGCCCCAGGAGTATCATGCCGGAACAGCCCGTGGACCGGCGGATGAACGGGTATGCCGAGGTGGCCCTGGGGCTCTCAAGGGCCCAGGTGGTCCATGAGGCCGGCCGCTGCCTCCAGTGCGGGGTCTGCTCGGAATGCATGGCCTGTGTGGATGTCTGTGATGCCGTCAGGGCCATTGATCACCGGGAAACCCGGACGGAAACGGCTGTCCATGCCGGGGTGGTGATCCTTGCCGATCCTGCCATGGCCCCGCCCGTAAAGGGGGACGACGTGATCCGGGCCTACGGGCCGAAATCCTCCATCCCCGACGCCCATGCCATGATGATGCGCGGATTTGCCGCAGCTGCCCAGGCCATGGTCCTGTTAAACACAGGTTCCCGGGGCCGGAAAGGCAGTGCCGTCTCCTATGCCGCGTCCGACCCCTCATTGTCCCGGGAGGATTTCAGGACCGGGGTGTTTGTCTGCCGGTGCAACGATTCCCTGGGCTGGGACCAGGGGATCGACGATTTTGTCGGGTCGCTGACCGACCACCCGTCCGTGGTTCACAGTGCCACCCTGGTGTCGGCCTGCACCCCCGGCGGCATTGCCGAAATATTAAAAACAGTCCGCAAACGATCCCTCAACCGCATCGTGCTGGCATCCTGTGTCTGCTGTCCGCTGAACTTTGTGTGCAGTGCCTGCACCGACCAGCGCAGCCGCCTCAAGCACGGGCTGTTCACGGCCACGGGCATCAGCCGGTCCATGGTCGAGACCTGCAACATCCGGGGAGAGGCCCTGTCACTGCTGGGCCGCAACCCGGACCTTGGCGTTGAACGGTTAAAGGGGCTGGTGAACCGCTCCATCGGCCGGGCCGAGCAGCTCAAACCATTTGCCTCACCCCAGCGCAACTACAATTTTACCACGGCCGTGATCGGCAATTCGGAAGCTGCCATGACCAGCGCCATGATGCTGGCCGACACCGGCACCCAGGTGGTGATGTTCGGGGCAACGGGCAAACCCCTTGAAACGGAGCTCGCCCATGCCAACATCTTCTGCTTTAAGGGCTCGTTTGTCAGTCAGATGACCGGCACCCTGGGAAATTTCCAGATCAACGTGGACATTGGCGGAAAGATCCAGGAGTTCAATGCCGGCACCGTGATCATGGGCGAACGCTCGAGAAAGCAGATCAAGTATCTCCACCAGCCGGGGCTTGCCTACAAGACGGTGTCCTCGACCATGCAGGCCGAGGGGATGACAGGAAGGCCCTACCTCATGCCGGGCATGACCTCCATCCCCGGGATTTTCCTTGCCGACCCGGAGGGCATCAGCGTGTCCAACCGGCAGAAGGGCGCCTCGGCCGCCGTGCTCGCTTCGGCCATCATGCCAAGGGGGCCCCGCCAGAGCAAGGGGTACACCGTTGTGATTGACAAGGATCGATGCCGGGGCTGCGGCCGGTGCATCAAAGAGTGCGCCTACCAGGCCATCACCCTTGCCCCCAATGGGGTGGGCGGATGGGCGGCCTCGGTGGATGAGGCTTTCTGCAAGGGATGCGGCAACTGCATTTCCGTGTGCCCCACCAATGCGGCGGACAGTCCCTTCAGGGACCAGGCGTTCCTGGAGCGATCGTTGGAAGAGATACTCGCTTGATAAATGGGGTCATAATCAATGGGGCTTGGCGTATTCACGGCTGATTTGCCAACCAGCCAGGCCCGATGCACACACACCTGACCCTGATATATGACCCGATATAGAGGACCCATGGAAAATTATAAGATTGTATTGTTTTTGTGTAACTGGGGGCCCCACGGGGCGTTCCAGACACTCCAGGAAGAGGGGTACACCATTCCCGACGAAGTGAAGATGATCCGGATTCCCTGTACCGGCAGGATCAGCAAGGCCCTTTTGTTCAAGGCCTTTGAGATGGGCGCCGACGGGGTGGCCGTGGCAGGCTGCGCTCCCGGCACCTGCCGGTATGGCAGCGGCACCGACAATGCCGTTAAAAACACCGACGATACCCGGGCGATCATAGATCTGATGGGCCTCGGGCAGGATCGGCTGCAGCTGGCCACCTTTCTGCCCGATGATGCTGGGGCCCTCAAGGCGTTTTTGACCGGTTTTATGGCCGAAATAAAGCAACTTGGCAAAAGCCCCATTGTTCCGTCAGCAGCCGGGCTTGGTCCCCTGGTCTCCCCGGCACTGCCTTCTCCGGACCGGATCCGGGAGATCATTGTCAAGCACGATGCCTATTCCTGCCAGGACTGCGGAAAATGCACCTCCTCCTGCCCCCTTGCCCTGTGCGGCAAGGCGTTCTCTCCCCGGACCCTGGTCAGCTCACTCGTTGCCGGGAACCTGGAATCCGCGGAAGTCCGGGACAACATCTGGTCCTGCCTCACCTGCGGCACCTGCTATGAACGCTGCCCGACCGAGGTCAATTTTCCCCTGTTGATCCAGGACCTGAGGGGGGCGCTGTTCAACCGGGACGAGAGCCACCAGACCCATGGCGGTTTTTTCCATTCCCTGATGCGTGCCCTGGCAAGCCCGGACCTTTGCCCGAAACGGTGGCAGGACCTGTCTGCCACGGCCCGGACCGACCCTGACGGCAAGACCCTGTTGTACGGGGGATGCTCCCCCTATTTTGACCTGTTTTTCCAGAATCACCACGGGGTGAAGAACGCAGGCGTGCTCCATGACGCCCTGCGGCTGCTCAATTTCTTTGATGTGACCCCCCGAATCCTTGCTGAGGAGCGGTGCTGCGGCCACGATCTGCTCTGGGCCGGGGACAGGGATAATTTCCTCAAGCTTGCACGCCTCAACTGCGACCGTCTCAACGCCCTGGGCATTGACGAGATGATCACCGCCTGTCCCGAGTGCTACAAGACCTTTGCCCACACCTACAAGGCGCACGGTCTTTTACTCAACTTCAAGGTGACCCATCTCTACGCGTTCCTGGACGCCGAGCTCGAACGGGGGGCCGTGACCATTCAAAACCCGGACCGCACCTTTACCTATCAGGACTCCTGCCGTTTAAACTCCCTTGACGAGGTCAGGGAGCTGCCAAGAAAGCTGATCAGCCGGTTCTCCAACGGTGCGTTCGTTGAGATGCAGAACAACCGGAACACGGCCCTCTGCTGCGGCAACAGCGCCTGGATCGGGTGCGACTCCTTCAGCAAGGCCCTCCAGGTAAAACGGATCACCCAGGCCAGGCAGACCGGGAGTGATGTCATGGTCACCTCCTGCGGCAAGTGCCGGATTCACCTGAACTGCGCCATGGAAGACCCGTTTGCAGGCGACCGGCTGAAAATGGAATTAACCGATTTAACCAGCGTCATTGCAGACCACGTCTGCTGGGAATAACCGGCCCGGCCGGAACGAGGTATAAATCCCGGCCAAAACAAATGATGAAATCCCTGGGCGTAAAGCCCCAGCGGTTGTATCACATAAAAAGGAAGCAAGATAAATGGAAACCAGCGTATTGAACCCATCGTCCCGTACACAGGAAACTTTGCCGGCCATTGGCGTCTATGTCTGCCAGTGCGGTCTTAACATCGGGAAAACCGTGGATTGCAGGCATGTGGCTGAAACCGCGGCAGCCCTTCCCGGGGTGGTCCTTGCAAAGGATATCACCTATGCATGCTCGGAACCGGGACAGATGGAGATCCAGGCCGACATCGAGGCGCACGGCCTTGACCGTGTGGTTGTGGCCTCCTGCTCCCCACGGCTCCATGAGGCCACCTTTCGCACCATGATGCAGCAGGCCGGGCTCAACCCCTATCTGCTCGAGATGGCCAACATCCGTGAGCAGTGCTCCTGGGTTCACATGGACACGCCTGCTGCCGCAACCGACAAGGCCCTTGACCTGGTCACCATGGCCGTGAACCGGGCAAGGCTTTTGACCGCCCTTACCGAAGAGACCATTCCCGTTGAAAGGCGGACCCTTGTGATCGGCGGCGGCATTGCCGGTATCCAGACCGCCCTTGACCTTGCCGACAACGGGTACAAGGTGACCCTGGTCGAGCGGAGCGCCTCCATCGGCGGCATGATGGCACGCCTGGACAAGACCTTTCCCACCATGGACTGTTCCATCTGAATCCTTGGTCCTAAGATGACGGATGCCGGTCGGCATCCAAACATTACGCTTCACACCCTGGCAGAGGTCTCATCGGTTGGGGGATATGTGGGAAACTTTGACGTTGAGATCCTCAAGCGGGCCAAGTACGTGGATGAAACTGCCTGCACCTCCTGCGGGGATTGCGCCGTGGCCTGCCCCGTGGTGTTCCCCGACGAGTTCAACGAGGGGCTTGGATCAAGGAAAGCGATCCATATCCCCTTTCCCCAGGCCGTGCCGTCGGCTTTTCTGATCAACATGGACGAATGCATGGGCCGGGGCTGTTCAAAGTGCCTGGACGCCTGTGACAAGCATTGCATCGATTTCAACATGTCCGATGAGGTGATCCAAGAGAAGACCGGCACCATTGTTGTGGCAACGGGCCTTGAACCCTATGACCCCCGGGCCATGGACGAGTACGGTTACACCCGGTTTGAAAATGTGGTGACCAGCGTCGAGTTTGAGCGCCTTGTCAATGCCGGCGGTCCCACCCGGGGAGAGCTTGTGCGTCCCGGGGACAGGCGCCTGCCCGAGGAGATCGGGTTTGTCCAGTGCGTGGGATCCCGTTCCCGGCGAAGGGGAGGGGAGCACTGCTCGAACATCTGCTGCATGAACACCATCAAGAGCACCCTCATCCTCAAGGAGCACTATCCGGATATGGACATCAAGGTGTTCTACATGGACATCCGGGCCTTTGGAAAGGGATTTGAGGATCTCTACAACCGGAGCCGCAGGCTCGGGGTCAAGTATCTGAGGGGCCTTCCCGGTTCGGTTGAGGAGCTCAGCGACGGATCCTTGCGGGTGGCCGTGGAGAACATGGCAACGGCCCGGGTCGAATTCCACGACCTTGGCATGCTGGTCCTGGCCCTGGGGCTTAACCCGGCCCAGGGCACCCAGCAGCTCCAGGAGATGCTCGGTCTCCAGCTCACCCCGGACGGATTCTACCTTGAGGCCCATCCAAAGCTGCTGCCCGTGGATGCGGCCACCCGGGGCGTTTTCTATGCCGGGTGCGCCGAAGGACCCAAGGATATCAAGGAGAGCGTCACCCAGGGTACAGCTGCTGCTTCCCGGGCCATCCGCCTCATGCACAGGGGCGAGATCTCGTCGGAACCCATCACGGCAACGGTGGTGCCGGAACTGTGTAACGCCTGCGGCCTGTGCGCCAAAGTATGCCCCTACAATGCCATCACCGTGGATGTCAAGAAAAAGACCCCGGCCATCGTCAACACGGCAGCCTGCGCCGGCTGCGGCACCTGCGGGGCCGAATGCCGGTCAGACACCATTGTCCTGAACCATTTCACCGACGCCCAGATCAACGCCCAGACCGATGCCATGCTCGACACCCGGCCCGATGAAAAGATCGTCGTGTTTGCCTGCAACTGGTGCTCCTATGCCGGGGCTGATTTTGCCGGGGTGTCCCGGCTCCAGTATCCCCCCAATGTCCGGCTGATCCGCACCATGTGCTCGGGCCGGGTGGACGAAAAATTTATCTGGCGGGCCTTTGAACACGGTGCGCCTGTGGTGCTGGTGAGCGGCTGCCACATCGGGGACTGCCACTACATTGATGCCAACCACTGGACCGTCAAGCGGGTGGAGCGGATTCACAAACGAATGGCGAAAAAGGGTATTCGCCCCGAGCGGCTTCAGCTCTCGTGGATCAGTGCGGCCGAAGGGGTGAGGTTCGCAGGGGTGATGAACGATATGGAACAGCTTCGCCGGACCGTCACCCGTGAAGAGATCGAACAAACCCGGGAAATCCTGACAGCGCCCATCCCAGCCTAGGTCGCATCAGCAAACGAGCACCGGGGGACGCTTGGCCATGCAGGCAAAGGAAAGCGTTCCCCCAAGACCCGGGCATTTAAACTCAATGATCCCGCTGGTTCAGGATTGATCCATGATCCGGGCGGCAACGCATGCCCGGCAGGTGCCGGATCGAAACCGGGTGGCATCGGACAGCGAAAGCACGCCCATGACCGGGTCCTTGTCTGTTTGTTGGATGAATATCCGCTGGATATCAAATAAAAACATCTTCTGGATGGCACGGGATAAAAGGGTGTCGGCAGGACAGACGGCCACCGGGGAGTTCATGATGGCCTTGGCGGGCGCATCAGGGGAAATCCCCCTGGTATAGGCAAGAACCAGATCGGTTTTTGAAATGACCCCCAGGGTTGGCGCGCCAGGGTCCGATACCAGAACGGCCCCGATTTTTCCATGGGACAGGATTTCGATCACCTGGGTGATGGAAGCAACGGCACTGCAGGAGGTAACGCCAATGGTCATGACATCCTTGACCATGAGCCGGGGAATGTCCCTGGTTTCCAGATCCGTTGAACATCTCCCGCTCCTGCTGCAGGTTCGGCAATACCGGTAGATCAACCCCACAATGTTGGAGTAGGTGACCTGGCCCTCAATATGATCTTGCCCTTCAGGCTTCACATAGATCTGGTGAATGCCGTTCGCCTTCATCTGATCAACCACGGTTTCAAGGGTATCGAGTGTCCCGCAGGAATGGGGAGGGCCGACCATGATATCTGAAACCGGTGTGTCCCTGGGAAGCCCGGCATAAAAGGCTGCGACAATATCTGTTTTGGAAACCACCCCTGCCGGGCGTTGATCCTCTCCAATGACCAGGACGGCATTGGTTTTGAACTTGATGATGGTCCGAACGCACAGCGACAGGGGGGTGTCAGCTGCAAGCTCGACCACCTGTTTCTGCATGGCCTCTCTGGCCGTTATCCCGGTGAGAACACTGCGATGTTTAAATACCGGCATAATGTCATCAACCCCCGTCGTCAATGAGCTTTTTCATCATGAAGTTAAACAGGTCCGAGCGGTAGACAATTCCGATGACCCTGTCGTTTTCCACCACCGGAAGTCTGCGGACATGTTTCCGGGTCATGGTATCCATTACGACCAGCAGGTGGGTGTCCGGTTTCACGGAAACAAGGGTTGTGCTCATCAGATCCTCAACCCGGATTTTTTTTACCCGGTTCAACAGGTTTTCAAACAACGGTTCCGGAAAAATATCGTCCATTTCTCCCAGTATTCCGATGTGTTTGGGCTGAATATACAAAAGGATGTCAAACATGGACAGCATGCCCACCAGCCGGTCGTCATCGTCAATCACCATCATGCCGAAGATTTTTTTGCCTTCCTTTTTGCCTGCTGTTTTAAAAAGCCGGATGGCTTCAACAACAGACTGTTCTGGATGGAGGAAATGAAATTTTGTATCCATCACCTGTTTTGCAAACATGGCACACCTCCCAGCCCTGTTCGTTGAAACGCCATCAAAGCATCCTCTTTGGGGGCGTTTCAAATTCTGTTGTGGCCAGGGCAGACGTCATGCTCCGGCCATGCCGGTTATTTTGGATATACTAATGGAGCAATACCATGTTAGCGTTTGTTTTTGAACCCTTTTTCAAGGCCGCAACCTGAACCGTAAAACAGACTGAAGCCATGGAAGATATAAAATACACCCAGGATATGATCAATATAGCCCTGAATTTGGTGCCCCCGTAAATTTGCTTTACCGCCAGCAGTCAGGTTGTCGGGTTCAGGAGCGATATCCTGGAACAGTCAAAACACGAAAGTGCCGCCACTCAAATTGCTGGCATTGCAGAGGCAGAAACGGTACAGTGATCGTGGGTCATGGAAAACAGGGAAAGTAAAATGCAGATCTTTAAACTATAAAAGGAGAACCATCATGCCGAAATATTTAATCGAGCGAGAAATTCCTGAAGCGGGAAAACTATCTGCTGAAGAATTGCAGGGCATTTCACAGAAATCCTGCGGTGTGCTTCAAGAAATGGGTCCACAGATTCAGTGGGTTGAAAGTTTTGTCACCGATGACAAAATCTATTGCGTCTATATTGCTCCGAACGAGGAGATGGTACGGGAACACGCTAAAAAGGGTGGTTTTCCAGCAAATCGTATCTCTAAAATTAAATCGATGATCGATCCAACCACCGCTGAAATCTGATGCTTTGTTGAGATAATTAATGAAGATCGATCGTTTCATTGCCAAGCCCATCCTCCTGATAGCCGCAGCACTGACCCTATTCCTGCTGCCCGGTCTTCGATTGCCCTATGTGGACAAGCAAGCAGACGCCTACTTTTCCGATGCAATGACCAAGGCGGGATTGGCCTATGGGGTTTGCAGAGTCGTCAACGCTTCCGTTTCTGTCATCAAGGAGTCCCAGATCCAGATTGAGCCGGGGGGGCTTGGCGTGGCATTGGCCGTCGGACAGGTCCTTGATCCACTTGATGATATGACCGAGCGAGCGTCCGACATTCTCATTACGGCTATAGTTTCTTTGGGGATCCAGAAAATATCATATGAATTGTGTGTTGCATTTGCACCTTTCCTCATCGGCATGTTGATAATGGCATGGGTTGCGGTTTCTTTTTTTAAAGGAGATCGGGCCGCAGCCCTGCGAACTGTTGTGCTGAAATCTATCATCATCATAGCCGTTGCACGCCTATGCCTGCCGACATCGTCAATTGTTAATTCCTATCTGAATGATCATTATTTTTCACCGGAGATCACCAAGGCCAGGGATGAACTCTCCGCGAGTTCTCCAGAGATGGAACGCCTCAAGGATATGAGCATGCCGGAAGTCGATGGCGTTTTGGGGACCATAAGGAATGGATTTGGATTTGTCGGAGAAAAGACATCCGATTTAAGTGCCGCACTTAAAACAATGATTCAAAATATGGGCAGTATGGTATCCAATCTTCTGAAGCTGTCATACTTGTATGTGGCACTGTTCATCATTCAGGTCATTCTACTGCCAGTCGGAGCTTTCTGGTTCTTGGTGCGAATCATCAATGCGTTCTGGGGCACAAATATCCCATATCTTTTCAAGCATGTCGATTTGGGCAAGAGGATGAAAGTCGGAACCGACAATGAAAAAGCCTGACGAGGAGGTGCTGACGGATTGCTAACTGCAGCGGCAGACCCTCGTTTTCGTCCAACGTCAAACTTAATATATTGGTTGGTTCTGGTGAGATGAGTCGACCATTAAATGTGCCCTTCCAAGTTTGTCTCTAATAAACTTTGATTTTCAAGCTTTTAGATAGAAATGCTTCAATACCATATGTTGTGAGTGGGCTGTCTTGATCCCGATGATGACTTCACGTTATTTTGCTCGCCCAACCTCTGAGGCAAATCACCCAACACTACACCGGCCAGGTCTGCCTTTTTTCTTGATTTCCTTCGCGCTCCTTGATACCACTATTAAATTTGAGCTTGGATACAGTTAAATTGCTCTATACCGTTATCTATATAACCGGTATGGCCGGAGCAAGACGTCTGCCTTGGCCACAACGAACGTTGAAACGCCACCAATGGTAATACTTCGGAACGCGTTTCTTATAAAAAGGCTAATTTATCAAAACCTGTAAAGGAGGAAAACAAATGGCTAATTGTTGCGATATGAAAGAAGGCGATGTGTATTATTGTGAAGCTTGTGGCCTTGAATTGAAAGTGTCTAAACCTTGTTCCTGTAATGCGGGATCTGAGCATGCTTGCAGTGTTCCGTTGATGTGTTGCGGGAAGGAAATGAAGAAAAAATAGAATTGTTTTTTTATAAGATTGAGATCTAAACAGCCCAACTGACTGCTTTGGTGATGAACCCTCTGGATTTTAACTGAATTTCAGAGGGTTCCCCTTAAATAAGTGAATATGGAAAAATAAACGAAACTACAGATCAGCTTTTTATAACCAGACGAAATTGTAAATTGAACAATGAAAAACGAAGAAGAAAGAGTTAAGGCCCATGATCGAAATAAAACCTCCCACATGGTGTGTCTTTTAAGCCGTCTTCTTCGTTGCCTTAATGGGTACATATTTCAATATGCTCCCATTAACGCGCCTTGAATACGACTTAAAATCCTACGCCATGTTTTGGAAGATTTTATTCCGATCATGGGTCTAATATTTGTTTAGATTGCTTGCATCATGGTTTGGGTTTACTGGTCTTTTCGCAATGTGTCTATAATCAAATACCCAGGGCCTGGATTGAAAAGGCGTTAACTACTTCAGCCAGTGGTCATCTCTTTTAAAGCTTTTTCGGTGTTCGATAGTATTCATAGATCCCGCTTTTGTGAAATTTAACCCAACACTATCTGTTGTGGTGGGGTAGAAACATTCTATTCCATTTCTATCTCAATATTTATTCATTGTAAAAATTGAATTTTTGAGTCCTCGGATTAAGAAGACATTACCTTATAAGTCCTAAACGTAAACTCGAAAGTGAGATTCCCTGACTCAGCTTTTAAAAACCCTGTTTTAAAGGGCTTTAGTGGGTTATCGCTTGAAATTCAGTATGTTGAAGGTATCTAAAAGAAGGATCCAACGCTTCAGACCTGCATCCCATATCGCTCAAAATATCAAAGCGGGGCCATCCGTAGGTGGGAGGTGAAAAAGGTTCGATACTCGTCCTCCCGGTGGCTGACGTAGAGGATGGTGCTCAGTCGTTCCCGGGCCACCTGTTCCAGGAAATCAAGTACGGCCAGGCGGTTGGGTTCGTCCAGGCCCTGGGTGGCTTCGTCCAGAATGAGCAACTTTGGGATTTTGATCAGGGCCCTGGCAATGAGGACCAGGCGCTGGTCGGCGTAGGAAAGCTTGCGGAAAGGGGTGCGGGCCTCCTGGGCAAGACCTGTGCGATCCAGCCAGTCCATGGCTTTTTTTTCATCCCTGGGGGTGTAGCGATTGTAAAGACCAATGGAATCAAACAGGCCGGAAATAATACAGTGCAGGGTGTTGCCCGGCACGTGGTAACTTCTGTGCAGCTCCGGGCTGACTATACCCATGTGCTGCTTGAGTTCCCAGATGGATTCCCCGGTTCCCCGCTGGATGCCGAAGATGCGCAGGTCGTTTTGGTAGCAGGCCGGGTGATCGCCCATGATCATCTGGAGCAGGGTGGATTTTCCACATCCGTTGGGCCCTGTGACCAGGGTGTGCCCATGGGTGTGAATACTTAGGTCCAGGCCGGAAAAAACGGGCTTGCCGTCATACCCTGCAGATCCCCTTTGAAGCCGAACCAGCTCCATTGCCGGGTCGTCACCGCCACGGTTCCTGCCCGATGTTTTTCCATTCTGAATCAGGTCTGCTGCCGAGGCCTTGAAATCCGGGGCGTCTGTTTGGAGAATCGCTTCAACCTGACCTATGTTTTCTGTCCGGGGGCCGGCATGGGCCATTCGGCCGCTGGCAATGCCCCCCACATGGGTGCACCACTCCGGGATATCCCCCCGGTTGTGGACCGTAATAAAAAGCTGGATTCCCCATTGGTGACAAACGGCCAGGGCCTTGTCAAGTTCGTCACAGCTTGCCCGGTCCAGCCCTTCATAGGGGGCCTGAACCACCAGGCTTTCAACCCCCCGGGTGATCTGGGCGAGGAGCATGAGTTTTCTCGACTGGCCGGTACTCAGCTGGCGGTAGCCCTTGTCCATGGAATCGGCCATGGCAAATGCCCTGATCAGATCGCCATGGTCTTCCGGGTTGTTCAGAAAAGCGGCGGCCCGGGTGCCGGGGTCGATCCTGTCCAGGTAATCGGTATCGTCTTTTTTCAGCTCTTCCTCGAACAACGCCTGCTGGCGTTTGAACGAGACAACCCCCGGATTTTCCGGCAGTTCCAGCACGTCGGCCTTTACATCCGAAAGCTCTCCTGCGAGCAGCTTGAAAAAAGTATTGATCCCGGACCGGTTGGTTCCCACCAGACACCAGGATTCCCCGGGTCCGGCCTCAAACCGGTCAACAAAAAGGTCGTGGGCGCTGGCATTTATAATTTTCATGGTGGGTATTTGAGTCGTTTTCTAAAGGTTTGGCAGGGGACAACACCTGCCGGGAGACGAATCGCCGCAGGCCAGCCTTTGGCCTGCGGCGATTCCAGGAGATTCCTGCGAATTTACAGGATCGGCTTCATGGCGCTCATATAATATCTTAACTCTTTGCCGACCTCTTCCACGGAGGTTTCGCGGATGGCCTCATTGACCTGGATCAGGCGGATGTTGTCCACGCTGTTGTCGGCCGGGTCAAGGCCCTTGCCAATGGCTCGTGTATCAATGGTTCGCATAAAGTCCGCAAGCATTGGCACGGCTTTATGGGCAAAGAGATAGCAGCCGTACTCGGCGGTATCGGAAATAACCACGTTCATCTCATAGAGTTTTTTCCGGGCAATGAGGTTGGCGATCAGCGGCACCTCGTGGAGGGACTCATAGTAGGCCGATTCTTCGATGATGCCGGCGGATACCATGGTGTCATAGGCAAGTTCAACACCGGCCTTGACCATGGCGATCATGAGAATACCCTTGTCGAAATACGCCTGCTCTGGGATGTCGGCGTCGGTGCAGGTGGATTTTTCAAAGGCGGTTTCAGCCGTCTCTGCCCGCCATTTGAGCAGGTTGACATCGTCATTGGCCCAGTCTTCCATCATGGTCCTGGAAAACTCGCCGCCCATGATGTCGTCCATGTGCTTGTTGAACAGGGGCGCCAGGATATCCTTGAGCTGTTCGCTCAGGTCAAAGGCCATTATTTTGGCCGGGTTGGAGAGGCGGTCCATCATGTTGGTGATGCCGCCATGCTTCAGGGCTTCGGTGATGGTTTCCCAGCCGTACTGGATCAGCTTGGAGGCATAGCCCGCCTCGATACCCTGTTCGATCATCTTGTCGTAACAGAGGATCGATCCCATCTGGAGAACACCGCAGAGGATGGTCTGCTCGCCCATGAGATCGGATTTAACCTCTGCCACAAACGAGGAGGCCAGAACTCCGGCCCGGTGCCCGCCGGTGCCTGCAGCATAGGCCTTGGCCAGTTCAAACCCTTCTCCCCGGGGATCGTTTTCCCGGTGCACGGCAATGAGGGTGGGTACACCAAACCCCCGTTTGTACTCTTCCCGGACTTCGGTGCCAGGGGATTTGGGAGCCACCATGATCACGGTAAGGTCTTTGCGGATCTGCATGCCTTCTTCGACGATGTTAAATCCATGGGAATAGGAGAGACAGGCATCTTTTTTCATCAACGGCATGACCGACTCGATTACGTTGGTGTGCTGTTTGTCAGGGGTGAGGTTGATGACCAGATCGGCACCGGGCAGCATGGTTTCATAGGTGCCCACGCTGAATCCGTTTTCCGTGGCATTCTTCCAGGACTGCCTTTTTTCACTGATGGCAGATTCCCGAAGGGTGTAGGAGACATCCAGGCCGCTGTCCCTCAGGTTGAGACCCTGGTGAAGTCCCTGGGCGCCGCATCCTACGATGACAATTTTTTTACCCTTCAGGGCTTCCACGCCATTGAACTCGGAAGCGTCCATGAACCGGCACTGGGATAATTCTTCAAGTTGCAGCCGCAGCGGCAATCCGTTAAAATAATTTTTACCCATTTTCCTGCTCCTTTTTATATGGTTTCTTCTATAAGTTGATTCTTAAACTCTTGTGTACCTTAAATGGCCTATTTTGTACGTTGCGTCAAATGAATTGTTTGCAACGTTGTATTGCGAAGAGTGAAACGACATGGTATGTACTGGGAAACCATTAACCTTGATCAGCAGAGTCTTTCCATGGATATCCGGACCCTAGAAATTTTCAGGCATCTTTCAGGCTCCCTTCATTTTGCCCGGACGAGCATGGCCTGCAACGTTACCCCGTCTGCCCTGACCCGGATGATCCAGCGCCTGGAGGCCGAGGTGGGGCAGCCCCTTTTCATCCGGGACAACCGGTCCGTGGAACTGACCTTTGCCGGCCAGGCCTTTAAGAAATATGCCGAGGATGTGATCCAGCGCTGGGACCGTTTGCAGATGGAATTGTCCGAGGATGACGTCCTCCGTGGTGAAATCTCCCTGTATTGCTCGGTCACGGCGGCCTACAGCATCCTGCCCGATATCATCGCCCGTTACCGGTTGATTCATCCCAAGGTTCAGATCAAGCTTGAAACCGGTGATCCTGCCCAATCCATCCCCCTGCTTGTCAATCGGGACGTGGATGTGGTCATTGCAGCCCTGCCCGAGAAGATGCACCATAACCTGGCCTTTTTGAAAATGATCACAAGCCCCCTGGTGTTCATCGCCCCAAAGCGTTTTCCCAGTATTGTTCAATACCGGGAGGGCAGGATCGACTGGGAAAAAACCCCCATGATCCTTCCCGATGTCGGTTTGAGCCGGGAACGCATGGACCTGTGGTTTGCCAGGCATCAGCAGGTGCCCCACATCTATTCCCGGGTGGCCGGCCATGAGGGCATCATCGCCCTGGTCAATCTGGGTTGCGGCATCGGGCTTGTGCCTGAACTGGTCCTGGAAAAAAGTCCGCTCATGGAAGATATCATGATCCTGAATGATCTGCCGGAACTGCCACCCTATGAGATCGGACTCTGCACCATTGAAAAAAATCTATCCCGGCCTATCATCCGGGCCCTCTGGGATCTGGCGGCCAGGACAACAGGATAGGCCGTTTGCGGTTGAAGCGGGTCATGGTGCCGGGATAAGTGCCATCAAATATTTCCACCCCTGTAATTCGGTCCGTTTTTCAACCACGTGGCCAGCACCATGCCCAGCATGGCCAGGCATTCCATATCCAGATAGGCATCGGCGTGCTTCTCGAACAGGATCGAACACTCTGCCGGAAACTCGTCATCCTGGTCGATGAACACCATCAGCAGATTCACCTTGGGAAGTACCGGGAACCTGACGGCCAGGTCGCAGCTGAACGGTGCTTCTCCCGGCTGGCCTCCCAGGACCATGCATGCGCGTTTAAGGTCGTCCAGCCTGCCGGTAAAGGCCTTGCTGATGGGACGCTCTGCCGTATTCCTGAAACCGCCGGCATAGGGCGCGGCATCGGGATAACTGTGGTACTTGACCCACTCGCCGGTGGCAGGCGGCTCCTGGCTGGGGCATAGGAGCAGGTATTGACATAGAATGACACTGACCGCGTGAATCGGTCGTTTTCCCTGCCCGTCCATGACGCCCCTAGCAGAGACGCGGTGCAGGATGCCGTAAAAAGGGACGATCGCCTCATCCCCGTTAATGGTAATGCCCAGGCGACCGGCTGTGGGTCCAAGGTCGATGGCGGATACATCGGCAAGGTATTGTTTGTAAATTTCATCGAAAACCGGTGCCTGTTTCATATTCTCTCCTTGTTTGCCTTTTTACTCAACGGGTATTAAAAATGACAGATCAAGGTTGTCTGTCCAGCAAATTCGTGAAAGTATATGCTCGATAGGGCCCTGGAGGCAAACATTATGTGGTTTTATATTATGCGAATCAAAGACATTTGAAAGGTCCCTCCAAATGGGGTAAGATAGCTCCTGATAAAATTATGAAACATTAAATCATCTGAAGGGCAGGGTGCTGCCTGTCCTTCAGAAGGAGAATACATTGAGATCAGAACAGCAGTGTGAACATTTGACACGGGAAGCCATGGCGCTGGGTGCAACGGCCTGCACTGTAATTGCGTCCAGAGAGATCCAGGTGAAAGATCGTCTGGCGTCCCTGTGCAACGGAGAATATACCTGTCCCAATTACGGACTTTCAGCAAGCTGTCCGCCCCATGTGGAAGGCCCGGCCGAATTCAGAAAATGGCAGGCCCAGAGCTCATACGCCATTGTCGTCAAAATAGAACTGCCTGTGTCGGTCATGTTTTCCAATGAACGAAACGGTGTTATGCTGCTGTTGCACCAAATCGTTTCCGCCGTGGAGCTGAAAGCCAGGAATACAGGTTGGGAAAAATCAAAGGCCTTTGCCGGGGGATCATGTAAAGAGTTGTTTTGTGCGGACCAGAAAGACTGCCGTGTTGTGACGGAGCATGAGCCCTGCCGCCATATGGAGACCGCGCGCCCGTCCATGTCCGGGTTTGGTATTGATGTCACACAATTGATGACCTCCTGTGGATGGTCTGGCCAGAAGGCGGAAAAATCAGATGCAGTAGACAAACCGTCTACCAGCTGGATAGCCGGCCTTGTCTTGCTTGCCTGAAATCATGTAAAGCTGATTGGTGAGGTCGTCGGGTATTAATCACGTGTTCATAGTAGACACAGGAACCCAATATGAAATTTGACATTCCCTACATCCCGGACAGGGATTACGCCAAATTTATACAGAGTCACAGGGATCGGATCGACTCGGTTTACTTTGGACTCCACCAGGGGCCCGTGCTCGATTCAAGGCTACGGTTTCAGCAGGTTGACACGGAAAGGCTTGCCGAACAGCTCAATGGGCTGTTGGTTCCCCATCGCTACTGCCTGTTGAACTCACGGTTCATGGCTCCGGATCTCTACTTTGACCCCCAGTTTTTAACCGGGCTCATGGAAAATCTTGAAATACTCATGGAGCGATCCAGCCTTGACGGAATCATCTTTTGCGATGGCTATTTTCTCAATGCCCTCTCAAGCCATGGCGGAGGCGCCCTTGGATCACTTGAGGCGGTTCCTGGCATTAACTGCATGATAGACTCCATGGACAAGGCCCGGGCCTACCTGGAACTTGTTGACCAGACCACGTTCAAACGTCCGTCAAAACTTGTCCTGGACAGGTCGTTGAACCGGAACCCCAGAGCCCTTGAAACCATTGTGGCCCAACTCAAAAAGGCGTATCCGGGTCTGAGGCTTGAACTGCTTGCTAACGAGGGATGCCTCTACCATTGTCCGTTCAAGCCGGCCCACGACGCTCAGATTTCGTTGACAAACACTGGACTGGTCCGGGAGCGGGGGTGTGAAATCAACCGGGAGAGGGGATGCATGAAGGTGCTGTTCAACGATCCGGTGCGCCTGTTCAAGTCACCGTTCATAAGACCGGAGGATATTGACGACTATTCCCACCTGGTTGATACCATAAAAATTTCGGGCAGGACCCTTGGCAGAGATTTTCTTCAAAACACCGTCACAGCCTACATCCAGGGATCCCATGGGGGAAACCTTCTGGATCTTCTGGACGCCATGCGGTGGATGGCCGACCTTTTTTTTGTGGACAACAAAAAGATTTCAAAGTGTGATGTAAGCCGGTTGTTAAATTGCACAAAAGAGTGCAGCCGTTGTGATCACTGTAAAAAGATACTTGATTCAACCACCCGAACTAAATCCCTTCAATTTAACAGATACGATAATCCACGCGGATACGGTGCCTTTAATGACTAATCCCTATTTTGATCTTTAGCTTGGCCTGCATTAAAACCAGAATTTTAAAACCATTGAGCGTATTGTCCTTGATGTTTAAGGCCTGGTTTTTGAAAGATGAGGTCAACTGGGTTTATTCCACCTGGGGATTCATGAGGCAAGTCTTTCCCCTGGTGTTCGGTTGTGTTATCGTTGCAGGTTTTCTGCTCGGAAGACTCGGCCATCCGGCCCTGCCCACCCTTCCCGGGATGATGTGTGGTGGAATAGCTGGATAATAACCCGATAAACTTAAAGGCGTCTTCATGGGAGGAGATAACATTTTCTAAATCAAAGCAGGGACAAATAGAGCCGATATTCTTGGGTTAAAAGTTTTTTGAGCGGAAGGTCATGGAGATTGTAGCCAAAATAAAAATCCAGGCGAATATCGTGCATATCAAAGATCGGAAAACTGGAAAAAGCGTATGAAGGAAAAGTGGATATTGTCTTTATCTATGTCTGGAAGAACAGTGAACAGGTTCTGCGTTTTGGGATAAGAGGTATACCTAACCAGATCATTTTTAACCGTGACGGCAAGGAGGTCTATCGCCATACTGGTTTTATGGTTGAATTGGCAATCGTCAGTCAATTGACAAAAATGGGTGTTCAAGTTTCGGAAAAAATTAATACAATGAAAAAAGGCTGATTATAACGGTTTTGGGGGGGATACCTAAAATCACCCATTGAAGCAGAAGCCAAAAGATTTTGCAGCCAATTTTCATGATACCTGGATTTGTTTAGCCACTCAGCCGGACAAATTCTTCCATCATGTCTTTCTACAGTGGTCGGGTTGCACGGAGCGAAATTTTGAATCAATGGCCACCCCTGATACTCAATTCTGCTGCCTGCAGACTTCCATGAAAATAGAAAGTCGAAAACAAATGACGGTCCATTCTCTGCATCAACCTGTCCACCATGTTGCTGGTTCTGTGACATCCCGGCAAATCATACGCCTTGGAATAGGCGGACAGGTTATTTTTTAATTTCATTATGGGTTTAGAAATAACAACCGGTAGCTTCTCAGCATCCGCCCATTCACAGAACCTGCGTACCCGTTGCGAAAATGAAGCCTTGGACTTTGCCTCGTAGCAATCCCATATCTTGTCGTCAACATAGTCGAAAAGATCTTTGAACTTTTTGCTGGATCTATCACGAATTTTTATGAATACGTGAAGAAAACAGGCAATGACAGAAATACCAGAGAAAAGAGGTTTCCACGCATTTATAGTTGCCTTCCAACCGTCGGTGTTTACGGATTTCGGCTGGTAGTCCGGATTTACATCCAGATCTTCGTCCCTGAATATTCCGTAGCCTTCTTTTAAACTGTTTTCTCCGGTATCTTTGCTCACGGATGCACCGAATATGCAATTTTCTCCTACAGTCGTGGCAACATAGATCTTGTTCCCTTTCAGTCTGGAATGTTTCTCATCGGAGGCAAGATGCTCAGGAAGGAGATCAGAATCTTTGATAGTCGTTCCAATGATGCTATTTCGACCTAGACTTTGTTTCATCCGATACCAATACATCGCGTCTTTACCGAACATATGGCTCAAGGCCCAAAAAGGCACGTCGAATTTTTTGAGAAACAGAGCATTTTCAACATCGGCCGAAAATGCCACATGGTAAGGCATAACAAAGGAAGGTCTAATGGTGTAGGAAATACCATCCACAATAATTCGGCGTGTTGGTATCCCTGTTTTTTTTGAAAGATTCTGATGTCTGAATTTTAGCCTACCTTTCGTTTTCAGGTTAAGTTGTCCAGCTCAACCATAAACGATAGGTCACTTACTGTTCAGTCAAAAGGTTGCTCCCCTCTCCCCCAAAATCGTTATAACCAGAAAAAATTTTATTTATATCATATATCGGTTACCCACTCAAACCGGTAAAGAGCCCCCAATTCACCGTCTGTTTTTTCTATACCCCTCCAAAAATGATTCGGGGGATTTTTTTTCGCGGCTGGAGCTTATTCCGGCGGGGGCTTGGTCTTTTTGTGGCCGTCCCTCTGATCTGGGCAAATTTTGGGTATAGATATCCCTTGGCGGATCGGAAAAATTAAATTTTTAGCGTGTACCTTTGTCATATAGTTATCCAGATGGTGCCCATGCACCGAAAAGCATTGCAATTTTTCTGCGCGCCTCAACCAAGAGGTCATAAGATGGATGCCCTTTAGATAAACGCAAAAACAGAGTGTGGGATCGTCTAACTACTCTCCCCGGGATATTGATAACTGAGAACCTGATGGCCTTCATCCGTTTCGTCTTCATCGAAGGAACCAACGCCAGATTTTTCATCACCACATTCAGGTTTAAGGCAATTATCATGATCCACCACCACGCAGCATTTGTACCAAAGTCAGATGAGGGCAGTTTCCCACCGGCCAGATCGTCTTTCATCACCGCATGAACCTCTTCGCTCTTACAGCATCGTTCATGAAGCCAGTGGATCACATCCTCCCCGTTCATCTAACTGTAAACCTTTCTCCCTTTTGTAGATCGGCTGCCATTGGGAATCTGGCACTTGAGCTACCGCTATTTTGAATGCCTTGGTCACATTACAGCCGATTTCAAATTCGATATTGCCCGGGTCAATTTCCTTTTAAAAGAGTGGCGATTGGTTTAGTGGGTTTTTATGCACCCGGGCCGTGGGTGTCTATTTCAACGAAAATTTCACCCGGTTTGTTTGTTGTGTGGTTGAACTGTCCACTTCAGTCGGTTCCAGCAAAAAGATCCGCTCTTTTTCCACTTTCCCGGTTGAAATGAGATAGCCCTTGATATTTGCGGAACGGGTCATGGCCAGCAGCCGCAGGTCATCTTTTTTTACATCAATGTTTGTCATCAACAGCTTTTTCTTTTCTTCCAGATCAAGCTCTTTTTCGTTACCGGCTTCATCCCTGGGTTTGGGAAACTGGGCCTGGGCATAGGCCTCAAAGATGTAGCGGTCCATGGCCGGTTGTTGGATTTCAGCTTGTTCCGTTGTTGCTCCGGCAACCCCTGAAGCCGTCAACTCTTTTTGGCTGGCTACCCTGACCGCGTCTTCAAATTGTTTCACCCCCAGGCTTTCTGCATCCCTCAGCGCGTCATAAACCCCCTTTATTTCAAATTTTATACCAGGTTTTTCCTTGAGGATTTCAGCAAGCTTGTTTAATTTTTCATGATCGTCTTCCGCGATTGCGGATTCACCATATTCAAAATCAACATACCCCAGCTCTTCGCCCCCGCCAAACATTGCGCCAATGACGGAAAAGGGCGATGTCACCACCTTTACAATCAGGTTTTTAAGGGTGTTTAGAACAATGGTGCCGATTTCGAATTTCGGATCGTCCAGGGCCCCTGTCACCGGTACATCCAGGTTGATCTGGCCGTCCCTGTTTTTCAGCAGGGAGATGGCCAACCCCAGGGGCAGGTTGATGGGCTTTTTGCCCGGTACCTGATCCCCTAGGGAGAGATTGTCCAGCCGTACTCGGTTGCTGGATTTAAGGGCGTTGCCGTCAATGGTGTATTCAAGGTCTAAAACCAGTTTTCCCTTTTCGATTTTATAGCCGATATACCTGGATGAATACGGGGTGAAATTTGACAGCTCAATGTCTTTGAACGAAATTGCCACATCGGCAAATTTTTTCTGGGCCAGGGGATTGATGGTCCCGACAATGTCAAGGGGCGAAGAGACACCATAGACCCCCTTTAACACCAGTTTTGCCCGGGACTTTTCGTCAGATGAAAGGCCCGTGAGGGACCCTGCGATCTCTTTCATTCCGGCATTGAAATTGGGCTGGTTGAAATAGTCGGAAAAACTGATGTGCCCGCCCTGGAGTGTCACGTTTTCGACACGAATCTGGGGCGGTTCAGCCTTTTTTTCGGCGGGTTTCTGCTCGGGTTTGCTCTCTATATTCTGGGCAGCGTCCTTGTTTAAAAGTGAGGCAAGGTTGGTTTCCCCGGTGTCGTTGATAAAAATCCGGGAGTAAAAATCCGTCAGGGAGATATCTTTGATCGTGACCTTGACCGGAAACAGGGCCAGGTCAAGCCCGGAAAGGTATAATGATGAGCATTTGAAGAACTCTTTTTTTGTCTGCTTGTCCAGGGTGACAAAATTGTTTAGGGATGTTTCTCCGGCAAACTGGATCGTGTTTGCGGGGGGGGCACCCAGGTTCATATCCAGCTTTCCCTTTGTGCTGACGCTTCCGTCCGTGACTTGAATCTTCAGGATGTCCGTAAAATAGGGCTGCAGGGATTTGACATCAATTTTTTCCAGATCAACGTCAAAACCTGCGCGCAGGGTTGAGGGGACCACACTGCCGCTGATGCGGATGCTTCCCTGCTGCTGCCAGTTCATTTCAACGGCAAGGGTTGCCTGTTCATCCCCCGTGGTCTTAACATTACCGGCCTTGATGGAAATTTTTGAAAGATCGATTGCCACCGGTTCTATCCCGGTCAGATCGTTGAACCGGATGTTCATTCCCGTGGCGTCAAATAAAGGCATTGTAATACTCCAGGGGGGGGCTTCCGCTACTGATGGTTGGTTCTGCGCCGTCATTTCAGGCGTTGCCGGTACGTTTGCCGCTGGGGCGGGCGCCACACCTTGAAACAGGTTCAGCCCACCGGCCTGGTCCCTTTGCACAAGGATCTTTGCGTCGTGGGTTGTGATCGTCCCGGTGTTTATTTCTCTAGTGCCCACATCAATGACGGCCCCTTTGATATTGAATTCAGGGATGTTGACCATCTCTTGTCTGGCGTTCCGGTCTGCGATCACTAGCGTTTGCACCATGAAATCCAGGGCGCTGATCTTCACGTCCAGGTTGTCTGGTGCTTCTGATACCTCATAATCAGTTGAAAGCGTTGCCGTTCCGTCGTTAACATCAAAAAGAACTAGGCTTCCATAGTAGGGAAAATATTTGTTGAGCACAAGGTCGGACAGGTTCAGACTGCCCTGGGCCTGGACCGGGTGGGTCTGGAACCGGCCGCTGGATTCAACCCTCTCTTTGGCTTCGGTGGCCAGGGCCAGGCGGTACTGCCCTGAAATTGTTTTGCCGGCCTTGAGCTTCTCAACCCGGAGGTTCACGGGCGAGATCAGGGTTTCAAACGGCTGGTCATTTGACAAATCATGGAACGAAACCGCTGCATTTTTGATTTCAAGGTCAACCAGGTTGAGGCTGAAGTTTCCCTGGCCTTGATCAATACTTTTGTTGCCCTGGGGTTGGGGAGCTTCGGGTTCGGGGGGGGCGGGAGTCTGGGTAACATAGGTTAACAGGTTCAGGGTACCGGATGGGTCCCGGGTTAAATTCAATTGCGGGGTTTGCATCAGGATTTTGGCGATATTCAGTTGACCGGCAAGGAGGTCAGATGGCGAAAGATCAAGGGTCAGGGAGGGAAACGTGATGATCTTCTCTCCTGCCGCGCCGTTGAGTGCTGCATTGACTGCCGCGACCTTTCCCTGGAGCACAAGGGAAGGGCCGGAAGGGTTTGACAGATAGGCGGCATGAAGATCCAGGTTTAGACCCAGGTCCTTGAGCCGGATCGTTTCAGGGATGGGCAGGTAGGGCAGATAATGGACAACGTCCACATCCGATGTTCTGACGTCCACCCGGGTGGCAAGATCGGCTGCAAACGGTGTCGATTCTAAATGGACGGCAACTTTGGCCTGGTTTGCGACAAAATCAATATCCAAGGTGGCGGGTGTATTGAGGCTTTTTTCCCTGGTGCTCAACAAAGGAAGCGTTAACTCAAAGTCAGTCATTGAATGGGAGACACCGGTGACCCGGTCTTCAAACATCAATTCACCCTGGGTGATGCGAACATCTTTCAAGGTAAATTCCATGGGGCTCTTGTCCTGCCCATCCGTTTGGGAGTCACGCTTTTCTTGCCCTTGATTCAAAGCCAGGAGATCTGAAAAATTAAAGGTTGCATCCTTGTTTCTGACAATGTTCACCCGGGGATTTTCCAGGCAGATCTGGGACACCTCAGGGGCGAGGACGAACAGGGAGAACAGACTGATATTGGCATAGATCCGCCTGGCAGAAAAAAACGCCTGGTTGTCCGTGTCGGTCACATCCAGTCCGTCAATGGTTGCTGTTAGGGCATAGGGATTGACGGCTAATTTTTCAATGGAAATTGTCCTGTTCAGGGATTTGCCCAAGCTGTTCTTGATCGTATGCGTGCCGATAAACGGTACCAGGAAAAATCCGACCAGGGTGTACAGCGCAATAATAATGGCTGGGATTAAAAATATTTTTTTTAAGAACATCTCTTTGACCGTCATATCATCCCCCGGCTGAATATTTCATAAAGGGTGAATCCCGGGCGTTGTCCGAGCTTTTTCCACGGTTGGACCTTTACGGGAATATAAGAAAGTCTCCACTGCTGGGAACCGTTCAAATATAACAACCCAGGAGATTTTCAATGAACTACGATAAAAAAGTTAAACCAAACGGTCGGGGAATGCAAGTATGATCTGGCCTGGATGGCAAAATACCGTGCAGGCTAAGGTGAGGCAGGACGTCGATTTCAACCGCCGTGCTCTAAATTGGGGGCAGGCCTGGCTTAGGGGTGTTGCGGGGGGGAAGACTTTGTTGGGGTGATTGAGGCCGCTACAAAGGCTATATACTGAGAAACCGTTGACAGGGGAATCAGGTGGTGTTTTCGCCTGAGTTCAGCGGGAGTTAAGGCGAAAGATAAAGGGCAGGGCACTTTGTCAAAGCACCTGTGCTGGAACAGTGGGGCCGGAAATATTGACCGGCCCCACCCTGGTCTGTTTGCTGTTTAATCCTTGGCATAGGTCGGTACCGTCCCGCCGTCAAAGAGCAGGTCGCCGCCGATGAGATAGTTGGAAAAACGTGAAAAACCAAAGACAAACAGGTTGCCGACGTCAATGGGAGACATCATCTCTTTTTTTCTTGAAAATCCCATCATGACATCGGTGATTACCTCCTGCTCGGTGATGCCCAGCTGTTTTGCCTGGGCTGCCACCTGTTTTAATGCAAGGCCTGTTTTGACAAACCCGGTGCTCACTGAAAATCCCCGGATTTTGCCTTTACCTTCGGCTGAAATGGACTGGGCCAGGGCCCTGAGTCCAAATTTGGCGATGTTGTAGGAAACCTTGTTAAGGGTACAGATATGGGCGTGGATGGAGGCCATGTTCCCGACGGCCCCTGTGCCGTTGCTGGATCGTTTCATGTGGGGGATGGCCAGCTTTGACATATACATCGGGGCCCGCACCATGAGCCTTTGCATGTAGTCATATCGTTCCATGGGAAAGTTCTCAATGGAATCGATGTGCTGAATGCCGGCGATGTTTGCCAGGTACTTGATGCTGCCCAGGGTTGTCGCCTCGGCCACAGCCGCCTCCATATCGCTGTCCTGGGTCAGGTCGGCCCGGATGAACCGCATGGAGCCTCCCATTTTTTCAACAAGCCTGCGGGTCTGCTCCCCGTTTTCCTCCATGACATCAAGCCCCACGACCGTCAATCGGTTTGCTGCAGCGGCAATGGCGGTAGCCCTTCCGATTCCGCTGCCGGCACCGGTTACAATACAGACATTGCCCGGTGTGAAGTTGGGGTCGTTGAGGGTTAATATCTCTTCTTGTTTTATTTCGGGTTCCAGGATTTCCATTTTAATCTCCTTGTTTCACAAAGATCAATTTACAATCAAAGAGGGCAGCCACAGAACCGCTCCCGGAAAAACAGCGCACAGGATCAGTCCCACGATCATCAGCAGAACAAAGGGCACAATGCCCCGGTAAATATCCATGAGGGTGACATCCTTGGGCGCAACCCCCTTGATGTAAAAGAGGGCGTATCCGAATGGCGGCGTCAGAAACGATGCCTGGAGGTTCACCGCGATCATCACCACAAACCAGACCGGATCGAACCCCAGCTCTTTTGCAATGGGAAGAAACAGAGGAAAGCAGATCAGCACGATCCCGATCCAGTCAATGAACATTCCAAGGACAAAGACAATGGCCATCATGACCCAGAAAACACCCCATTTGCCCAGGCCCAGACCCAGTACAAACCCTGTCACGACCTCGCCGCCGCCGATTCCGAGAAAGACGCCGGTAAAACAGGTGGCGCCGCACAGGAGAAAGATGACCATGGTGTTGATCTTGACCGTGCTGATGGCGGCGTTTTTGAGCACCTGCCACGAAAATTTGCCATAGGCTACAACCATTAAAAAGGCAAGAAAGGCCCCCACACCCGATGCCTCGGTGGGGGTGGCAATCCCGGCAAATATGCTGCCCAGCACCCCGAGTACCAGAATCATCGGCGGAACCAAGGATTTGAGCACCATGAAAAATATCTCTGTGTAGGTAACTCCTGCAAGTTCTTCCTTGCTTATGGCAGGTCCAAGTGACGGATTCAGCAGGCAGCGGATGAAGATGTAGATCAGATAAAGTCCCGAGAGGATGACACCGGGAAAAACAGCGCCGGCAAAGAGCTTGCCAACGGATATGGTTGCCTGGTTGGCCATGACAACCAGCATGATGCTTGGCGGAATCAGGATGCCAAGGGTTCCGGAGGCGGAGATTGCGCCGCAGCTGAGTTCTTTTTGATAGCCATAGTTGAGCATCATGGGCAGGGCCAGAAGGCCCATTGTCACGACCGATGCGCCGACAATGCCGGTGCAGGCAGCAAAGAGCGTGGACACGATGACAACGGTCAGCCCGATGCCGCCGGGCATGGGTCCCAGCAGATACCGCATTGCCTTGAACAGTCCGTCGGCAACGCCCGATGATTCAAGCAGTTGGGCCATGAACACAAAAAGGGGGATGGCCAGGAGAACATAATTGTCCATGACGCCCCAGATGCGATTCATGAACAGGTAAAAGATCGACGGCCCCCAGCCCAGTGTGCCGAAAACAACGGCAAGTCCACCCAGCACAAACGCAAGGGGATGCCCCATGAACAGGCCTATCAAAAGGCCTGAAAACATCAGTACGGTCAGCCATTCAGGCGTTATATCAATCATATTTCCAACCCTTGAGGATAAAGACGCGTTTGATTACTTCACATGTTCCCTGGAGAATAAGCAGAATAAAGGTGATGAGGATGATTGTTTTTATGGGGTAAAGGGGAGGGGCAAAAACACTCCAGGTGTGCTCGAGCATTTTCCAGGAGGTCTTTGCAAAGATAAACCCCTGCCACGCGCAGATGATGCAAAAAGGGAAAAAAAAGACGAGGTATCCCAGGATTTCTATGGCAGCCTTTTTCTTGCTGCCCAGCATTTGGGTAAAAATATCCACGGATACATGGGAGTTGTGGAGCAGTCCGTAACCTGCAACGGTCATGAAATGAACCGCATAGATCTGTTTTAAAACCTCAAAACTCCATATGGTGGGCGCACCAAAAAAACGCCGCAGTATGACTTCCATCACGGTGAGCAGGACCAGGGGAACAATAAGCCAGCACAGCACACGGCCGATCCAATCGTTGATTGCGTCGAGCAGCTTGCCTGTTGTCAATAGAAATTTCATCTCAAGACCTCCGAAGGCATCCATGGTAAGGGGGGATCACAACCCATGGCTTTCTTTGTAATTCCCCCCGGGTGCACATTTTGAATCCGTTGGGACGGGTTTACTTGTCCAGGTCCGGATAGGTTTTTGGATTGTAGCCAAATCCAAAAGGTCCTTCCATTTCCCGCCATTTTGCAAATTTCTTTCTGAATTCTATCTGGGACTGCATTGATTTTTTAAACATGGGTTCCTGCTGGGCGATCTCTTCAGTATGCGTGTTAACGAGGGCCTGAACCTTTTCCAGGTCTTGTTCAGGATACCGGTTGATTTCAATGCCCTTTTCGACAAATTTGTCCGTGTATTCAATCACATCGTAATACTGCTTGCTCAAAAATTCCAGGGTGGCCACCTTGGCGGCATATTGAACGGTCTGCTGCAGTTCCGGATCAAGTTCATCCCACGCCTTTTGATTGATCATCACACCCATGACCGAAGCCGGCTGATGCCAGCCGGGAACGGCCCAGAATTTGGTGACCTCGGCAAATCCCATTCCCCAGTCGGACGAGGGGCTGCTGAATTCACAGGCGTCAATGGTGCCCTTTTGCATGGCCTGGTAGATCTCCTGGCCGGCCATTGCCACCTGGGCCGCTTCAAGATCCTTTAAAAGATGTCCCTGGGTCTTGCCGGACATTCTGATTTTCATTCCCTTCAGATCCGCCAGGCTTTTTATGGGTTTGTTGCTTCGGATGCCGCACTCCATGGGGGTTATGCCGGTAACTAGATAATACATCCCGAACTTTCCGTAGGCCTCCTGGTAAATATCGAGCCCCTTTGCACTGTAGATCCACAGCAGATAATCCATGGGGGTCAATCCCATGGGATAGGATCCAAGGGAGTCAAACACCCGGTCTTTTCCGGCCCAGTAGTTGGGCCAGTCTCCCGAGGCCTGGATAACCCCGTTGCTGACCGCGTCAAATACTTCGTAGGAGGGCATCAGGGTGCCGCCTGAAAAAAACTGGATCTGCAACTTTCCTTTGCACAGGTGGTTGACGGCCTTGACAAAGGCCTGATCCGCTTCTATAAGCGAAATCGACGGTGGCCAGGTGGAGGTCATTTTCCATTTGATGACCTTTGCATCTGCCTTGACCGACAGGGAGATTGCGACAACAAGAACCAGGGCGAACAATAATCCGTTTCGTTTCATTTCAAAGCCTCCTTACCCTTAAAAAGTAAAAAACCAAAATGCCTTTACAAATAATGAATACGATATATTTGATTAGCAAACATCATACCAGCTGTGTCGCGATGTGAACACTGTTAGCAGTTTGTCATGTAAAACAAGGAATTAGGCGCACAGGGCCTAGCACCTGCCTGAATTTTACCGGCCGGCAGGTGTTGCTCCATGGCTACACCCGTCCATGGTCTATTCCAGGGGGATATTGTGTTTTTTAAGTTTCCGGTAGAGCAGGGTTCGATGGATGCCAAGCTTTCTGGCAGCCCGGCTCTTGTTGTTTCCACTTTCGGCCAGTGCCTGCTCGAGGGCGGATTTTTCAGCCGCCTGCTGAAGATCATGGAGGCACATGGTATTTTTGGGGTTCTGATGATCGCCCTTTGCCCCTAGGTGGGCAGGCAGGTCTTCGGCATGGATGGTGTCACCGTTGAGGTTGGCAACGGTTCGTTCCAGTACATTGACAAGCTCCCTGACGTTGCCCGGCCAGGGGTAGGCCGTCAGGCAGTTGCCCGCTTTTTCTCCGAGGTTGATATTGAGCCTGCCGGTTTTTGCGGCTATTTTTTTAAGAAAGGCTTCGCACAAAATTAAAATATCGCAGGGTCTCTGTCTCAATGGCGGCACATGCAGGGGGATCACGTTGAGACGATAAAAGAGATCGCTTCTGAATGATTTTTCATTGACCATGGTTTCAAGGTCTCGATTGGTGGCGGCGATGACCCTGAAATCAGACTGGATCACCCTGATTCCACCCACCCGTTCAAACTCTCGTTCTTCAATGGCCCGCAGGATTTTGGGCTGCATCTCCAGGGCCAGATCGCCGACCTCGTCCAGGAAAAGCGTTCCCCCGTCGGCAAGCTCAAATTTACCCGGTTTGCCCCTTTTACGGGCCCCGGAAAAGGCGCCGCCATCATACCCGAAAAATTCTGATTCCAGCAGATCCTTTGGAATTGCCGCACAGTTAATCTTTATAAACGGGTTCTGTTTCCTCAGGCTGTAACTGTGGATGGCCTGGGCAAACAGCTCTTTTCCCGTACCGCTTTCTCCGGTTATCAGTACCGGCAGGCTGGTGGCAGCAGCAGCTTTTGCCTGTTCCTTGAGGGAGACGATAATATCGCTTTCACCCAGGATCGAGTCAACGTTAAAACGGGTCGAGGAGAGGGCTAAAAGTTCCCGTTCATAGCATTTGACCTTGGTTTTAAGATCGTCTATTCGTTCGGCAAGTTTTGTGACGCTTTTTACGTCGTCAAACATGACCCGTCCAAACACTGCGATCACCTGGCCTGCCCGCTTGACCGGAATTCGCTCCACAACAATGGTTACGCCGTTGATCTTTTGAATCTGATTGAGTTCAGGTCTGCCGGTTCGTCCTACAATGTGCATCCGGCTGTTCTCAATCACCTCGGAGCAGTGTCTGCCGATCTGCTGGTCCGGGTCGACGTTGAGAAACCTTCCGTAGGAACGGTTCAGGTAGGTGATGTAACCATGGGGATCTGTAATGATGATGCCGTTTTGAATGCTGTCAAAAATGCGAAGATAGAGCTCAGCCTGATCCTCTGGAACGGTAATCTGATTTAAAACGACCTGGGTCTGTCTTCGTTCAGTCATGCCCACTCCCCAGTGTATCATTTTGTCTATATGTGGATGGTTTACTACAGTTCCATAACCCTCTTTGCCGGTAAAGATCAAGCAAAAAACCGGTTCAACAGCTCCTGACCTTTTTTAGGTGGAACAAAAACCATAAATTTAGTATATATCAGAAAAAATTTCATCGATTTTGCCATGCATGGTGTGGGCAGGGTCGAACAGATAGGAAGAGGGGTAAAAAAATGGTCAATGCCGAGCGGTTGGGTGAGCGCTTTATCATGCTTGCACAGACAGACTCAGTATCCAGGCAGGAGGCTGTGGTTGCTGAAAAACTTGAAAAAATATTAACGGACATGGGCGCCCAGGTCGTTTTTGACAATGCCGGAGAGCGGGTGGGCGGCGATTGCGGTAACCTGGTTGCAAAGTTCAGGGGTACGGTTGATGGGGATTCTCTCTTTCTGTCGGGGCACATGGACACGGTTGAGCCGGGCAGGGGGGTCAAGGTTGTTTTCAACGACGGCGTGTTCACAAGTGACGGAACCACCATCCTGGGTGCCGACGACAAATCCGCCCTTGCCATTATTCTCGAGGTGATGGATGTGATCCGTGAAAAACAACTGCCCCATCCCCCCATTGAAGTGGTGTTCACCATCTGTGAGGAAATAGGGCTCATGGGGGCCAAGCACCTGGATTATTCCCTGATGGATTCAAGGATCGGTTATATCCTTGATTCAACCGATACCGACGGGGTTGTGACCCGGGCGCCGGCATCCACACGATTCACCATCAACATCCATGGACAAGCTGCCCATGCCGGTGCCGCTCCTGAATTGGGCATCAATGCCATCAAGGTTGCCGCAAGGGCCATTGATGGATTGACCCTTGGCAGGATCGACGGTGACACCACCTGCAACATCGGCAAAATCCAGGGCGGCAAGGCAACCAACATCATTCCGGAATTTGTCAGTGTGAGCGGTGAGGCCAGAAGCCATAATTCCCAGAAATTGAAAACCATAACCGACACCATGATCAAGGCCTTTCACGATGCGGCCCAGGCCTTTAGAAAAGAGGGGGAAACGCTGCCCAGGGTCGAGGTGGTCGTTGACCAGGATTATCCGGCAACCCATATTCCCGAAGACCACGAGGTGGTCCGGCTCGCCCAGCAAGCGGCCCGGAATCTTGGGAAACCGATGGAGACCAAAACCATTGGCGGCGGGGCAGACGCCAACATCTTTTTCAGCAAAGGGATTGTGGCAGGGGTTCTTGGCACGGGCATGACCGATGTCCATACGGTAAAGGAAAATATCAAGCTCGCTGACATGGTCAGCACGGCAGAAATTCTCCTTGAGATCATTGCCGTCAAAGCCGGCCAGGGGATATAACTCCATGATTGCCTATTTTGATCTGATCTCGGGCATCAGCGGCGACATGACACTGGGGGCGCTGGTTGATCTTGGGGTACCGGTTGCCTGGCTCAAGGAGCGTTTGACCGCCCTTCCCCTCCACGGTTTTGACGTCAGGACCGAACCTGTGTGGCAGAACGGCATCCGGGGGGTGGACCTCTTTGTGGATGCCGATACCCACGTCCATTCAAAGGACTACAAGGGGATCAGACGGTTGATCGCCGATGGGCCGCTTTCAGACCGGGTAAAGGCCCAAAGCCTTGAAGCCTTTGAGCGAATTGCCGTTGCAGAGTCAAAGATCCACGGGACAGACCTTGAGACGGTTCATTTCCACGAGGTGGGAGGAATCGATGCTATTGTGGATATTGTGGGGTCGTTTCTCTGCGTTGAATACCTTGAAATAACGGCGGTTCACGCCTCGGTGGTTCCCCTGGGGCATGGGCAGGTTCGATGCAGCCACGGCATGATTCCGGTTCCGGTGCCTGCCACCCTTGCCATTCTCAAGGGGGTTCCTGTTCGAGACGGCGGCGTTGAAATGGAGATGGTCACACCCACGGGTGCCGCCATCATCACCACCCTTTGCCGTTCGTTCGGCCCCATGCCCGACATGGTGGTCCAGGGCATCGGCTATGGTGCTGGAAAAAATCGGCCCGGGCTTCAACCCGAACACCCATCCGGATCAGGATCTGGACATGGATCCGGACATGGAACAGGACATGGAACAGGACATGGTTCTGGACATGGTTCCAGACATGGGCTGCCCAATCTGCTGCGGGTGGTCATGGGCGCTTCAACCGCCGGTGAAAACAACGGGACCCTATCCACGGAAAAGGTGGTTGTGATCGAAACCTCAACCGATGACATGAGCCCGGAGATATCAGGCTTTCTCATGGAAAAACTCTTGAAACAGGGGGCCCTTGACGTCTGTCATATTCCCGTTCAGATGAAGAAGAACCGGCCGGGCACACGCCTTGAGGTGGTGTGCCGACGAGAGCAGGTCGACAACCTTGTGCGGTTGATCCTGACTGAAAGTTCTTCGATTGGGGTACGGTACCACGAGGTTGACAGGGCGGTTCTGGCAAGGCGTGAAATCCTTGTCGACACCTCGTTTGGAAGGGTTCAGGCAAAGCAGCTTACCCGACCGGACGGCAGCGTGCAGTGTGTCCCGGAATACGAGGTGTGCCGGAAAATTGCACACGACAGGGGAATCCCCCTGAAGGATGTGTACCTGCAACTATTGCTTGACATGAGTCCGGGCAGAATATAAAAAACAGGACTATGAATTTAAAAAAGAAGTTGATCCTGGCCGCTGCCATGGGCGGGGGACTTGGGCGGATACCCTTTGCTCCCGGCACCTTTGGCACCCTGGCGGCAATTCCTTTTATCCTCGTGTTTGAAGGCCTCGCCCAGGGATGGGCAACCCTTGGGGTGGTAACCCTCATGGTGGTTTCCATCTGGATCTGTGACGATGCCGAGGCCATGATCGGCTCAAAGGACCCGGGGTGCATCGTCCTGGACGAGGTGGCCGGTTACACGGTTGCCATGGCAGGCATGCCCGTTACCCTTGCCACCCTGGCGGCAGGTTTTCTTGTTTTCAGATTTTTTGATATAGTAAAACCTGTGCCCGTGAGAAATTTTGAGCGGCGTTTTGCAGGGGGGCCGGGAATTGTTCTTGATGATATTGTGGCGGGCCTCTTGAGCGCCGTTGTTTTACGAATGTTGTTTTAACCTGTGGGGTTTGGGGGATCAGAATAGATGGCTGAGTTAACAGAAAAAGACAAGGCAATACAGACGGCAATGGGCCAGATCGAGCGGCAGTTCGGCAAGGGCTCGATCATGAAACTCGGCGCCAGGGAAGTCCAGGCCGTACCGGTGATCAGCACAGGCTCCCTGGCACTTGACAAGGCACTTGGGGTGGGCGGTTTTCCCCGGGGCCGGGTGATTGAAATTTACGGCCCGGAATCGTCGGGCAAGACCACCCTTGCCCTCCACGCCGTGGCCGAAGCCCAGCGCCAGGGGGGGATTGCCGCGTTCATTGATGCAGAGCACGCCCTGGATGTGGCCTATGCCAGACGCCTCGGGGTGAACTGTGACGAGCTGCTGGTCTCCCAGCCGGACACGGGAGAACAGGCCCTTGAGATCGTGGACATGCTGGTCCGAAGCGGTGCTGTGGATATCATTATTGTGGATTCCGTTGCAGCCCTGGTACCCCGGGCCGAAATTGAGGGTGACATGGGAGACTCCCACATGGGACTCCAGGCACGCCTGATGTCCCAGGCCCTGAGAAAGCTTACGGCAACCATTGGAAAGACGAACACCACCCTGATCTTTATCAACCAGATCCGAATGAAGATCGGCGTGGTTTACGGCAATCCTGAGACCACCACCGGCGGCAATGCCCTTAAATTCTACGCATCGGTGCGCATCGAGATTCGAAAGGCCACGGCAATCAAGGACGGGGAAAATATCCTGGGCAACCGGACCAAGGTCAAGGTGGTCAAGAACAAGCTTGCACCGCCGTTCAAGAGTATTGAGTTTGACCTGATGTACGGCGAGGGCATATCCAAGACCGGCGAGCTGCTGGACATGGGCGTTGATATGGGAATTGTTGACAAGAGCGGGGCCTGGTATTCCTACGACGGAGAGAGAATCGGCCAGGGTCGTCAGAATGCCAAGGTGTTTTTTGTCGACAACCCCGAGATCTTTAATCAGATCCAGTCAAAGGTAAGGGAAGCCCTTGGAATTTTATCCCCGGCCCCCAGGGAAACAGCTAAAACAAACGGCAAGGCAAAGAGCTAGCACAGGTTGGCAGCAAATTTTAGGAGCAGACAATGACAGGCAATGAAGCGCGCAGGCTTTTTATCGAATATTTTAAGCGACACCACCATCACCATGTGAGAAGCTCGTCCCTTGTGCCGAGTGACGATCCCACCCTTTTGTTCACCAATGCCGGCATGGTCCAGTTTAAACGGGTGTTCACCGGTGACGAAAAAAGGGATTACAGCCTTGCGGTTACGGCCCAGAAATGCGTGCGTGCAGGCGGAAAGCACAACGACCTTGAAAATGTGGGCTATACGGCCCGGCATCACACCTTTTTTGAGATGCTCGGCAACTTTTCGTTTGGCCAGTACTTCAAGGACCAGGCCATTGAATTTGCCTGGGATCTTCTGACCAACGGCTACGGCTTTGATCCGGAAAAACTCTGGGTCTCGGTCTATCTTGACGATGACGAAGCCTACAACATCTGGCGGGACAAGGTGGGCGTGCCCGAAGAGAGGGTTGTCCGCCTCGGGGAAAAGGACAACTTCTGGTCCATGGGAGACACCGGCCCCTGCGGCCCGTGCAGCGAGATTCACATTGACCGGGGGGAAAAGTATGGGTGCGGCAGTCCGGATTGCGCCGTCGGGTGCGAGTGCGACCGTTATCTGGAGCTGTGGAATCTTGTTTTCATGCAGTTTGAACGGGACGCCACGGGCAAGATGACGCCGCTGCCCAAACCGAGCATTGACACGGGGCTTGGCCTGGAGCGGGTGATCTCGGTTCTCCAGGATGTTCCCACCAACTATGAGACCGACCTTTTTCTGCCGATCATGGAGCGGGTCGAGATCCTTTCGGGCAGGCAAAAGGACGCTTCCAGGGAAAACAATGTGGCCATGAAGGTCATTGCCGACCATTCCAGGGCTGCAGCCTTTCTCATCTGTGACGGTATTCTTCCCTCCAACGAGGGCAGGGGCTATGTGCTTCGCCGCATCATGCGCCGGGCCATCCGGTACGGCCGAAACCTGGGACTTGTGCGTCCGTTTCTCCATGAAACCGTTCAGCAGGTGTTTGAGATCATGGACCAGGCCTATCCCGAACTCAAGGAGTCGTCTGCCTTTATTCTCAATGTGGTGAAAAACGAAGAGGCGAAATTTTCCGAAACCCTGGACGTGGGGCTGCGCCTTCTCAACGAGACCATTGAAAAGACCGAGGCGTCCGGAACCCAGCAGATTTCGGGTGATGTGATCTTCAAGCTCTACGACACCTTTGGATTCCCCGTGGACATCATCAACGATGTGGTTGCAGACCGGAAGATCACCCTGGACATGGACGGCTACAACCGGGCCATGGACGATCAACGGGCCAGATCAAGGAGCTCCAAAAGCTTTGCAGGGGTGGGAGAAGCCTACAAAACACTCACCTCCCAGGGGGTCAAGACCGAGTTTACCGGATACACCGATCTTGAAACCACCTCTGAGGTGCTTCTCATTGTCAAGGACGATGAAGCGGTCGCAACGGCCAGTGAAGGGGATCGGGTTGAGATTGTGACCCGGGCCACCCCGTTTTATGCGGAATCAGGCGGTCAGGCCGGCGATGCCGGCGTCATCAAGACCAAAGGATGCACCGTTGCTGTGGACAACACCCTTGCCGATCCGTCGGGTCTCAGGATCCACCACGGCCGGGTGGTATCAGGCACCCTTAATGCCAAGGCCAATGTGCTGCTGGTTGTTGACCAGGCCCAACGGGCCGCAACCGCCTTGAACCATACGGCCACCCATCTGTTGCATGCGGCCCTGCGCAAGGTGCTCGGCGACCATGTCAAGCAGTCTGGATCCCTTGTGACCCAGAACCGGCTTCGGTTTGACTTTACCCATTTTGCGGCCATCACACGGCCGGAGATCGAGGCCGTGGAGGCTGAGGTGAACCTGCGCATCCGGGAGAACGTTCCGGTGGCCACCCTTGAGATGGACATGGACGAGGCCGTAAAATCCGGAGCAACGGCCCTTTTTGAGGAAAAATACGGTGACAGGGTCAGGGTGGTTTCCATGGCCGGTTTCAGCAAGGAGCTGTGCGGCGGAACCCACACGGACCGCTCGGGCAACATCGGCCTGTTCCAGATCGTGTCTGAAGGGGGCATTGCTTCGGGCATAAGGCGCATTGAGGCGCTGACCGGGGCCAAAGCCTTGGAACACATCCACGCCGTTACTTCAGATCTGTTGGAGACGTCCCGGGTGCTCAAGAGCGCAAGGGGTGAGGTGGTTGAAAAGGTGAAAACCCTTGTTGCCGATAAAAAGACGGCTGACAAGGAGATCGTCTCCCTCAAGGCAAAGATTGCCTCAAAATCCGTTGAAAACCTGGATGACGACATACGGGAGATCGACGGAATCAAGGTGGTGTCAAAGCTGGTTCAGATCGACAACCCCTCCCAGCTGCGGGACCTTGCCGACAAGTTCAAGGCAAAGATCGGTTCGGGCGTGGTGCTGCTGGGGGCCGAATCCAATGGAAAGGCCCTGCTTGTGTCGGTTGTCACCGATGACCTGACCCAGAGATTCAAGGCCGGCAGCATCGTTAAAAAGGCCGCAGCTATTGTGGGCGGCGGCGGCGGCGGCCGGCCCGACATGGCCCAGGCCGGCGGGTCCAAACCGGAATTTCTTGAACAGGCACTGGCATCGGTATTTGCCTCTGAATGATCGCCTATTTCATACGACGCCTGTTCCTGGTCATCCCCACCTTCATCGGCATCACCATCATGGTGTTTACCATTACCCGGTTTGTGCCGGGCGGTCCCATTGAACGGATCATTGCCGAAGCAAGGCAGATGCAGACCACGGACAGGGCCGGGGGGGGCGGCAACGGCGGGGCAGGCTCAGGCCAGCCCCTTTCAGAAGAACAGATCGAAAAATTGCGGGTCTATTACGGGTTTGACCGGCCCGTTCTGGAGAGCTATTTTCTGTGGCTGTCCAAGGTGGTAACAGGGGATCTGGGCCGGTCCACCCGGTATTATGATCCCGTTTGGGACATGATCCGGGAAAGGATACCGGTTTCCCTCTACTTTGGGGTCCTGACCATGGTACTCGTGTATGGGGTGTGCATTCCCCTTGGCATTGCCAAGGCCGTTCGCCACCGGAGCGGGTTTGATAATCTCTCTTCGATTATCATCTTCACCGGGTACGCCATTCCAGGATGGGTGGCCGGGGTGATGCTGCTGGTGGCCTTTGCCTCCTGGGTCGATCTTTTCCCCCTTGGCGGGTTGGTATCGGATAATTTTTTTGAATTGTCGTTTTTGGAAAAGGCAATGGACCTTTTCCGGCATACCCTGCTGCCGCTGATCGCCTATGTGCTGGGCTCGTTCACCGTTATGACCCTTTTGATGAAAAACACCCTCATGGACAACCTTTCCTCCGACTATGTGAGGACGGCCATTGCAAAGGGGCTGTCGTTCAAACAGGCTGTTTTTCGCCACGCCCTGCAGAACAGCCTGATTCCCATTGCCACCCATTTCGGTAACAATGTGTCGATCATCCTCACAGGTTCGTTTCTCATTGAAAAGGTGTTCAATATCAACGGCATGGGCCTTCTGGGGTATGAGTCCGTGGTGGACAGGGATTACCCCGTTGTCATGGGCATCCTTGTGATTTCGTCCCTGCTTTTCATGCTGGGAAATATTCTCTCGGACCTGTGCGTGGCCCTGGTGGATCCCCGGGTGAGGTTTAAATAGGGTGAGGTTTAAATGATCATTTCGCCTTCCAGGAAAAAGTGGCGCAGGTTTGTCTCCATCCGCAGGGGGTATGTTTCGTTTGTTCTTTTGACCGTCATGGTGGTCTTTTCTCTTTTTGCCGAGGTGTTCATCAACAGCCGTGCCCTGGTGGTCTCCTATGAAGGACATTTTTTTTTCCCGACCTATGGCCAGATGATTCCGGGAACCGCCTTCGGGCTCGATTACGGGTATGAGACCGACTATCGAAAGCTCCAGGCCGCTTTCAAGGCTGACAAAGACAGCAAAAACTGGGTGATCATGCCCCTGGTGCCCTTTAACGCCTATGAAAATGACCTCAAGGAGGGAAGCTACCCGCCGTTTCCGCCGTCGTTGGCCCATCGTCATTTTCTTGGCACCGACAACGTGGGCCGGGACATTCTGGCACGCCTGGTCTACGGGTTCAGGACCGCCCTGGGGTTTTCCGTGATTCTTCTTGTCTTCAATTACGCCATCGGTATCTTCCTTGGATGCGCCATGGGTTATTTTGGCGGCAAATTCGATCTTTTTGTCCAGCGTATCCTTGAGGTCTGGAGCAACATTCCCTTTCTCTATGTGGTGATCATTGTCTCGTCCATTGTGGTGCCAAGCTTCATGGTGCTGCTCTTTATCATGGCCTTTTTCGGGTGGATCCAGATGACCTGGGTGATGCGGACCATGACCTACCGGGAAAAGGAGCGGGAGTATGTTCTGGCGGCCCGATCGTTGGGTGCCTCCCATGCCAGGATCATCTTCCACCACATTATTCCCAATACTATTTCCGTTATTGTCACCTATGCGCCCTTTGCCATCTCAGGGGGAATTGTGGCCCTAACCTCCCTTGACTACCTGGGATTCGGGCTGCCGGCACCCACTCCGTCCTGGGGGGAACTTCTCCAGCAGGGGTGGACCAACATGGAGGCGTGGTGGATTTCAGCCTCGGTGGTGGCGGCCCTGGTCATCACCCTCATGACCGTCACCTTCACGGGTGAGGGCATCCGGGAGGCCCTGGACCCCAGGATGCACACCACCTACGAGTAAATCAGCAGGAATCGGGGGCACAGGACCCCTGTTTCGCCTGAACAATGACACCACGGAAAACCTGACCCGTTAATGATGACCTCGCTAAAGACAACTTAAAGGCAACAAAGAAAGCCTGACCCCGTTAAACCGTTTCTTTGCTGTCCATCAACTCAAGATAGTCGTCAAATCCCATGGTCCGGTCAAAGGTGCCCCGGGGAGTGATCTCAATGATCCGGTTGGCAATGGTTGAGATGAACTCATGGTCATGGGAGGAGAAGAGCAGCACTTCCGGAAAAGCCGTAAGCCCATCGTTGAGGGCTGTTATGGATTCAAGATCCAGGTGGTTGGTCGGCTGGTCAAGGACAAGTACATTGGCGCTGGTGAGCATCATCCGTGCGAGCATGCAGCGCACCCGTTCTCCCCCGGAAAGAACAGAGGTTGTTTTCATGGATTCCTCGCCGGAAAAGAGCATCCGGCCAAGAAAGCTTCGGGAAAAAGACTCTCCTTCGGTGTGGTACTGACCGAGCCAGTCCACCAGTGTCATCTCCTGGTTGAAGAACAGGTCGTTTTCCAGGGGGAAATCCGCCGGGGTGATGGTCGCCCCCCACCGAAAGGTGCCGGAATCGGGTTCCATGGCGCCATTGAGGATCTGAAAAAGGGTGGTCTGGGCAAGGGTGTCGCTGCCCACAAAGGCGATTTTATCCCCCTTGTTGACCACCAGGTTGAAATCCTTGAGTACCGCCACGCCATCAAGGGATTTGGTCAGGTTCTCGATTTCAAGGATGACGTTGCCGCAGGGCCGTTCGGGCTTGAAGCTGATATAGGGGTAGCGCCTTGAAGAGACAGGCAGCTCTTCGATGGTGATTTTTTCCAGCAGTTTCTTTCTGGAGGTGGCCTGTTTTGATTTGGAAGCATTGGAGCTGAATCGCTGGATAAAGGATTTCAACTCGCCTGCCCGGTCAAGGGCCTTTTTGTTCTCGTTCTGGCGCTGGCGCATGACAAGTTTGCTTGCCTGGCACCAGAAATCGTAGTTGCCGACAAACACCCGGATCTGGCCAAAGTCAATGTCTGCGATGTGGGTGCACACCTGGTTGAGAAAGTGGCGGTCATGGGAGACGACAATGACGGTGTTCTGGAACCGGAATAAAAATTCCTGAAGCCAGACGATTGAGCGGTGGTCCAGGTGGTTGGTGGGTTCGTCCAGGAGAAGGACATCCGGGTTGCCAAAAAGGGCCTGGGCCAGGAGAACCCTGACCTTGTCCGTTGCTTCAAGCTCTTTCATTTTTTTGTGGCACAGGGTTTCGTCAATGCCAAGGCCGTGGAGCAGCACCGCAGCTTCCGATTCCGCCTCGTACCCGTTCATGTCTGCAAAACGGGTCTCAAGATCGGCCGAAAGAATGCCGTCTGCTTCAGTAAAATCGGGCTTTGCATAGATAGCGTCCCGCTCGGTCATCACCTGAAAGAGATCGGGATACCCCATGATCACCGTTGCAATGACGGTTTTTTCATCAAAGGCAAAATGATCCTGCTTGAGGACGGCGATCCGTTCGCTGGGGCCAACACTTACACCGCCCTGATCCGGATCAATCTCTCCTGCGAGAATTTTCAGAAAGGTGGATTTTCCGGCCCCGTTGGCCCCGATGAGGCCGTAGCAGTTTTGGGGGGAGAACTTGATGTTGACATCTTTGAACAGGACCCTTTTTCCGTAGGCAAGGGTCAGGTTGGACGTGGTGATCATAAAGGTATTCCTCAATAAATAAAGGGGGACGCCCCGTAAAAGTGTCCCCCCCTGTAATTTGCTTTGGGTGAAATCAGGTAAGTTTGAACAAAAAGATGGGGATCTCTTTCCCATCGGATTTCATGGTCTGTTTTTTCATGGCAATGGTGTAGTGGTTTTCCATATGCTTGACAAAGGCCATGGTGGTTTTTCTCATCCCCTCTGCCAGGAAAATGGTGCCCCCGGGTTTGAGGTAGCGCTGGAAAACCTGGTGGAGTCCCAGAATGTCCTCTTCCTTGAATACAACTTCAGAACCGATGATGTAGTCAAACTTTCCTTCGACCAGGGGGTTGTTCCAGTCAAGATTGCGGATGGCCACGGAACCAATGTCGTTTAAGGCGGCATTGGCCCGGGCAAATTCAATGGCATCGGTGTTGTATTCGGTGATGGTCATGTTGTGACCAAGCTTTGCACCCACAAGTCCTGCCACCCCCATGCCGGCCCCGATTTCAAGAAAGCGCTTGCCGGGATCAGGCTTGATGGTCGAGAGGTGAAAAGACAGCACGGCTGTAGCTTCCCAGATTTTGCTCCACAGGGGAAAGTCCGTGAACAGGTCGTCCGGGTTGATAAAGGGGTCTATTCTTTTGGGAACAAAAAAAGAGAGGGTCTGGCCTGCCACCTGGTAGCAGGTTTCTTCCACGTCGTACTTTTGTTTGAATTTTTCAAGGGAAAACATGCCGTCGGTATCTATCCTTATTACACCATGGGTTGATTAAAATCATGGATAATATCAGATTCCACGGTAAGTGGCAAGGGTTTTGCCGAAAACTGAGGGGGTGACGCAGGCCAGGCCTGCACCCCAAGGGGCACAGGCCTGGCCGTAATGTATGCGGTTACTGGATGGGAAGTAGTTCTACACGCCGGTTCTTGGCCCGGCCTTCCTTGGTTTTGTTGGTGGCAACAGGCCTTGAAAAACCAAAGCCCTCGGTTTTGAGTCTGTCGGCTGGAACGCCCTTGGATACAAGGTAGGTCTTTACGGCAGCAGACCGTCTCAGGGAGAGTTTCATGTTGAAGTTTTGGGAACCGATATTGTCGGTGTGGCCCTGGAGGTCAATGCGCAGTCCAGGATTCTTTTTAAGAATCATGGCCACATTATCAAGTTCGTCAAACGAGGCAGGTTTGATATCGGCCTTGTTGTAGTCAAAGAGCAGTTCTGCCAGAATCCAGCAGCCAAGGTCGTTTACATTGGCGCCCAAAGGTGTTCCCGGACACTGGTCCTTGTAATCGTAAACGCCGTCCTTGTCGGTGTCAAAGGGGCAGCCTGAAGCATCCACGCTCACGCCACGGGGGGTGTCAGGGCATTTGTCCAGGGCATCAATGACGCCGTCACCATCGCTGTCCATGGGGACAGGTGCGGGTTTTGCAATCTGACGCTTGGTCAGAAAAACCTTTTCTACAAAGTTGTTCATGGCTGATGCGGTGATGAGTTCTTCAGCATTTGCTGAGAAACCGCAGCTGCCTGCAGTGGCGATTTTGTCCAGCAGGGCCATGCCCCCGGCATCGCTGCCCACATGGACGGTATAGATGCACAAAGAAGAACCCATTTTTCCCTTGAGCATCGCAGCTTCATCAATGGCCTTGGGTGAAATGTTCTTGCCATCGCTGACGACGATCAAAGCTGTTTTTGTGAGAACACCGTCAAGATCCTTTGCTGCGGCAGACAGGGCCAGGTAGAGGGGACTGCTTCCGCCCGGTGTGGCAATACGATCCAGGTCTGCTGCAAGTCCTGCAGTGGTGTAGGGCTTTATGCCACCCGCATCCAGGGTCGGTTTTCTGGTGATTGAAGGGTCATGGCCAAAGGAAACCAAACCTGCGTTCTGGCCCATTTCTGGAACGGCCTGGTTCATCCGGTTGGCAAATGCCTTGGCAATGGTGAATTTTTCCTGGCCATTGTCAAATTCAGCCATGGAACTTGAAGCGTCCAGAATGACGACAAAATTATCAACACTTGGGGCGTATGCGTCTGAGCTAAAGGTCTGGGGTTGAAATGCGGGCAGCGGGGAAACAGGTCCTTTAGCTGTGCATGCCGCGACTATAAAAAACATTGAAACAACGATAAAAGACTTTAAAGCAGTTTTTTTCACGGTTATTCTCCTTATTTTTGTGGTAGCCAATCTAAAGATGTTTAGTTATAGACTTTGGGATGTGTGTTTATTACGTCCCAATCTATATATTGTCAGGCTGTCTGTCAAGTGATTATGCAAAAGATCCATGGCAAAAACGTTAAAAAAGGTTTCCAGTAGATTCTCCCATTATCACCGGGAGAATCGTTTTCCATGGCAGAAAATTCCAGCAGGGATTAATCTTCGCAACTTTCCTTGTAGGTGCACGCTTTGTTGGGACATTTCAAAAATTTACCCTCTTTTTTGGTCTGTTTTTCAACAAGGTACGAACCGTTGCATTCGGGGCAGGGTTTGTTGACAACCGGATCCCAGGAGGCAAAGGTGCAGTCAGGGTATTTATTGCAGCCAAAAAAAGTTTTCCCCCGGCGGGAGCGTTTTTCAACAATGACGCCGTTGCAAAGGGGTTCAGGGCATTTTGCGCCGGTTTCCCTGCCGGCGGCTTCACCGTTGACCGACTCCGTATGCTTGCATTCAGGGTATCCGGTACAGGCCAGAAATTCTCCAAACCGGCCTTCTTTTTTGACCATGGGGCTGCCGCACTTGATGCAGTCTTTGACCTTTGTGTTGTCGGTCTTGGTTTCAAGGATCTCAATGGTTCCTTTCTCGTCCCGGGTGTAGTTGCTTGAGAAGCTGCATTCAGGGTATCCGGTGCAGGCGATAAAGTGACCGTTCCGCCCCATCTTGATGTTCAGGGGTTTGCCGCACAGGGGGCAGGACAGACCCGTGGCAATGCCCACACCCTTGACACTGAGCATGTTTTCCTTGGCATGGTCAAGTTTTTCCTTAAAGGCCGTGTAAAATGCCTTGAGGACGCCCAGGGAGTGCTTGTTTCCGTTTTCAATCTCGTCCAGGTCGTTTTCCATGCGGGCTGTAAAGGCCGTATCAAGGATTTCGGGAAAGGATGTCACCAGCAGGTCATTGACGATGAATCCAAGCTCGCTGGGTACGAAATAACGGTTTATGAGCTCCACATACCCCTTGTCACGGATGATCGAAAGGATGGAGGCATAGGTGCTTGGGCGTCCGATGCCGTTTTCTTCAAGCTCCTTGACAAGGGATGCCTCGGAAAATCGCGGTGGCGGCTTGGTAAAGTGCTGTTTGGGAACAATGGTTTTTTTCTCAAGCCCCATGCCTTGCTCAACAATGGGTAGTTTTTGTTTGGCCTTGTCCGCCTTTTCATCAATGGTGGCATACAGAGCCATGAACCCGGGAAATTTAACCGTTGTTCCCCCAACGGTAAACGTATAATTCAGTGCCTGGATGGAGATGGTGTTCTGGTCAATAATGGCCTGGGCCATCTGGGAAGCGACAAAACGGTTCCAGATAAGTTCGTAGAGCTTGAACTGATCCTCACCCAGAAAAGATTTCAGCCGTTCGGGGGTGTTGAGGACTGACGTGGGCCGGATGGCCTCATGGGCATCCTGGGCCTTGTTCTTGTTTTTGAAAAATCGCGGGGTTTCCTGGGCATACTCCGGTCCAAATGCCTGCCGGATATGTTCGAGGGCCTCCTGGGCCGCTTCGTCGGCTATTCGTGTGGAGTCGGTACGCATGTAGGTGATTAAACCCTCTGGACCACCCGTGCCGATTTCAATGCCCTCATAGAGCTGCTGGGCCACCAGCATGGTTTTTTTTGCCGAAAATCTCAACCGGTTGATGGCGTCCTGCTGAAGTTTACTGGTGATAAACGGCGGCAGGGGATTTCGCTTGATGGTTCGACTGGCGATCTTCTCAACAACAAACGCTGCATTCTCAAGTTCCTGGACGATTCGCTCCGCAGTCTGCTGATCGGAAATAACGGCTTTTTTGTTGTCAATCCTGGTAAGGGCCGCAGTAAAAACCGGGGGAAGGTCTGTTGCAAGGTCGGCTGTGATGGTCCAGTACTCCTCGGGCTCAAAGGCCCGGATAACCCTTTCCCGGTCGCAGATGATCCTGACAGCAACCGACTGAACCCGTCCTGCGCTCAATCCGCCCTGGACCCTTCGCCACAAAAGAGGGGAGATCTGGTAACCCACAAGGCGATCCAGGGACCTTCTGGTCTGCTGGGCTTCGTAGCGGTCATGGTTGAGATCCAGGGGGTTTTCAAGGGCTTCGGTGATGCCTTTCTGGGTCAGCTCGTGGAACAGAACCCGGTAGAAGGTTCTGCCCTTTTTCTTTAAAACCTCAGCGGCATGGAATGCAATGGCTTCACCTTCACGGTCAGGGTCAGGGGCAAGATAGACGGTATCTGTGTCTCCTGCCGCGCTTTTCATGGCCTGGATCACCTTGGTCTTTCCCTGGATGGTGATGTACTTGGGCTTGAAGTCGTCCTCAATATCAATGCCAAGCTCCTTTGGCGGAAGATCCCGGATGTGACCGACGGTTGCCGTTACATTGTAATCTTTTCCAACGTACTTCTTAAGGGTCTTCACCTTGGTGGGTGACTCGACAATGAGCAGGGGTTTTTTCACGGTTACTCCTCTTTAATGGAAAACAGCTTGCCTGGAAGCTGTCTGACCATGCCTTTTAGTTCCAGATCCAGGAGTGCAGCGGATATGCTTGCAACGTCAAGATCTGTTTTTTCAACAATTTTATCGATGTGCAGCGGGTAGGGTTCAAGAATGGTCACTATGGCCAGTTCAACCCGGTTGAGATCTTTTTTGTGTGTGTCTTTGGGCCTTGGTCCGGACAATGGATCAAGGGGTTCGATATGGACCATGTGGTGCAGTTCCTGGATGATGTCCCTGTGGGTCTCAACAAGGGTTGCACCCTCTCGTATCAGGGCATGGGTGCCGTGGCTTCGATGGGAGTTGATGCTTCCTGGAACGGCAAACACCTCCCTTGAAAAGTCTGCGGCAAGCCTTGCCGTAATCAAAGACCCGCTTTTGTTGGCAGCTTCAACAACAATGGTTCCCGTTGATATCCCGGCGATGAGCCTGTTCCTAATGGGGAAATTTCTGGGCTCGGGCCGGGTGTCGGGTGAAAATTCAGAGATAACAGTTCCCGTGCGGCAGATCGCTTGAAAAAGCGGGATGTTTTCCCTGGGATAGACCCAGTTGAGGCCGCTGCCAAGGATGGCCAGGGTTCTGCCCTTTGCCGCAAGTGCACCCTGGTGGGCAGCCGTGTCAATGCCCCTTGCCATGCCGCTCACCACCTGGAACCCCTGGGCCGCAAGGTCATATCCGAGGCGGTAGGCCGATTCACGCCCGTAGGCGGTTGCATTCCTTGATCCCACAATGGAAATGCACGGCAGATCAGCATCAAGTTCCCCCAGAAAGGTAAAAAAGGGTGGCGGGTCAGAAATTTGTCGTAACAACGGCGGATAGGCCGGGTCGTTCAGGGTCACCATCCGGATTGCTCCACGACGGACGCCGGCAAGTTCAATCGCTGCCTTTTTTTCGACCGTGCAGTGGACAATGCCCCGGATGGCCTTTTGAGAAATTCCCCGTATGGTTGCAAGCTCAGTTGCCTTTGCTGCAAGGATCTTTTCCGGCGTTTTGAATCGATCCAGAAGACGCTTGTACAGATGGTTGCCAATCCCGGGGATTGATTTTACGATAAACCAAGGCAGATATTTATCCTGTGTGATCATTGGTTTACAGATTACTGAAAGGTTTTGAGTTTCTGTTCTGCCTTTTCTCCGGCCGGTGTAAATGGGTACCCCTTTACCACGAGTTTGAGATAGTGGTGTGCCCTGTCTGCATCATCCAGGCTGAGATAGGCATAGGCAGTTTTTAAAAGTGCATCAGGAACCTTTCCCCCGTTGGGGTAAAGCGTGACAACCTTTTTGAACGTATGGATGGCCTTTTGGAAATCTCCCAGGGAGTAGTGGCACTCGCCAAGCCAGTAAAGGGCGTTGTCTGCAAGATCAGAATCCGGGTATTGTTTCAAAAAATTCTTGAACAGCCCGGCAGCGTCGTGGAAATTTTCCTCAAGGAGCAGGCTCCGGGCACTGTTGTACAAAAGGATGGGTTCCCCATACACGGCCGTGGGTTCATTCTTTTGAAAGGATCCTGGGTCTGCGGGACCGTACGTTACTGGTTTTTCATGGTCAGCGGTGCCATGGGCCAGTGACTCAAGGGCGGTGATTCTCGGTTCCAGACGTTCAAGGGCCGAGAGTCGATGATCAAGATTATCAAGCTGGGTCTGAATCTTTTCCAAGGGTGTTTCTGTATCGCCGGGCAACGCTCTCCTGTGGGACGTTGTCCCATGGGTGCCTGGTGTTTTTGATTCCATTGCACATGCGGCGAGCATCACTCCTGCGAACAGGAGTGATGCCGCAAGGAACGCTTTGGATTTGTGCCCCATCAGGCGCGTTTACTCCATGCCAGAAGGATGGGGCTTGCCACAAATATCGACGAGTAGGTGCCGATGATCACCCCGACAATCATGGAGAAGGCAAAATCATGGATGATTTCTCCGCCAAGAAAGTAGAGGGAAAAGAGCACGATCAGGGTGGTCAGAGAGGTGAGTGTGGTACGGCTCAACGTCTCGTTGATGCTCCGGTTGATGATGAACTCAAGGGAAGATTTGTGCAGCTGCTTGGTGTTTTCCCGGATACGGTCAAATACGATGATGGTATCGTTCAACGAGTAACCGATGATGGTCAGCAGGGCGGCAATTATGGACAAGGAAAATTCAAGGTTCAGAATTGAAAAAATACCCACGGTAATGGTGACATCATGTATCAGGGCCACAATGGCACCCATGGCATACTTGAGTTCAAGCACCCAGAACAGGACCAGGGTGACCGCAAGGGCAGCAGTAATGAGGATCACCATGTTGCTCCAGCTGAACAGCGATAAAAAATATACCGCCGTCATGAGGGCACCTGCCATGACCCCGGAGAGTATCCACTTCATCTCAAATCTTCCCGAGATGTAGATGGTGATAAACAGCAGGGAGTAGAACATGGCAAGCAGGGCTTTTTTTCTCAGATCCTTGCCCACCTGGGGACCCACCATCTCGACCCGTCGGATTTCAGGGGCCATGCCGGTGGATGCTTTCAGGGCTTCTGAAATAGACTGGGAAAATCCTTCGCCGGTCATGGCCGGCATGCTGGTCCGGATGAGAAATTCGTTGTCTTTGATCTCCCCGAAGTTCTGGACGGACGAGTTTTCAAGTCCCACCTGGCTCAGACCGGTGCGGATATCCTTGACGGATGGCAGGTCTGAAAATTTAACCTGAACCAGGGTGCCGCCTGAAAAGTCAATGCCGTAGTTGGGGCCCCCGTGGATCAGAAGGGAGAGGATGCTGACGGCAATCAGGGCAAGGGAGAAGATGAATCCCACGCGCCTTTTGCCTGTAATGTTTAAATTAATATCATTGCTTATAAACTGCATTGAATTGCAAGCTCCTTTTAAATGCTTAAGGTGGACACCTTTTTTCCGGATATGAAAAAATCAAAGCAGCTCTTTGACAGCACAAGGGCTGTAAAGAGACTTGCAATGATACCAAGACCCAGGGTGACGGCAAATCCCTTGATCGGTCCTGTACCAAACTGGAACAGAACTACGGCAACGATAAGGGTGGTCACGTTGGCATCAAGCACCGTAAGGGCGGCCCTGTCAAAGCCTGCCTTGACTGCAGCCGCAGGTGTCTTTCCGGAAAAGAGCTCTTCCCTGATTCGTTCAAAGATGATGACGTTGGCGTCAACCGCCATTCCAATGGTCAGGATAATACCTGCAATTCCCGGAAGGGTCAGGGTCGCCTGGAATGCGGCAAGTCCCCCGCCGATGAGAAGGATGTTCATGATCAGGGCAAAGTCGGCAATCAGACCTGCGCCTTTATAGTAGACGACCATGAAAAGAATGACCAGGATACCCCCGACAATCATGGAGAAAATACCCATGCGAATGGAGTCGGCCCCAAGGGTGGGGCCGACGGTACGTTCTTCAAGAATCTTAACCGGGGCGGGCAGGGCACCGGCCCTCAGGGCAATGGCAAGATCCCTTGCCTCTTCCGTGGTGAAATTACCCGTAATCCTGGCCTTTCCGCCTGCAATTCTATCCTGGATCACCGGGGCGGAATAAACGGTTTTGTCAAGGACGATGGCCAGTCGTTTCTTGATGTTCTCACCGGTAATACGTTCGAAAATCCTGGCACCTTTTCGATCGAATTCGATGCCCACATAGGGCTCGTTGTACTGGGAATCGATCATCACCCGGGCATCGGTCAGGGAACTGCCGTCCAGAAGTACCCGTTTTTTGATGAGAAAGGGGATCTTTGTGGTCTGTCCGGTCTGGGGATCGGTCTTGACCTGGTAAAGAACGCTGTCTCCAGGCGGTGGCGTGCCCTTGATGGCTGTGGCCACATCACCCGTCTCATCCACAAGCTGGAAATTGAGCCTTGCCGTTCTGCCGATGAGATCCTTTGCCCGCTGGGTATCGGTAACGCCTGGAAGCTGGACCAGGATTCTGTTTTCTCCCTGGATTCTGATGTCAGGTTCGCTTACGCCAAACTCGTCAATCCGGTTTCGGATGGTTTCAAGGGCCTGTTCCGTGGCCATCTTGCGGATGGATTCCTGCTCCTGGTCCGGCAGTTTCAGGACCAGGGTGGTTGTGTCTGCCTGTTTCTGGGTGGAGCTGATCATCAGGGTATTGAAATTTTCGGAAAGGACCTTGTTGAATCCGTCAATGTTCTCCTTACCCGTAAGGACCGCAGTGATGGTGTTGCCTGCATTCAGGGAGATGCCACTGTGTTTGACATTACCGTCCCGCAGTTCTTTCTTCAGTTCGTGGATGGTCCGTTCAACGGTTGTTTCAACGGCTTTTTCGCTTTGAACTTCAAGAACTAGATTCATTCCGCCCTGGAGGTCGAGGCCCAGGTTGATCTTCTTGTGGGGCCAGCAGTCCGAACAGACGGTGGGAAGAAGATATACCAGTGCTATAGCCAGTATTGACGTGATTAGGGTTCCTCTCCATGTAAATATCTTCACTCTAATTGCTCCTGGATCCGGTTTATTTGTCTGTTTTCTTATCTCGTTTACGGGGGGCTGACCCTTGCGCTGCCGTTCCCACATTGCCTCGGTTGACCTTGATCTTGACGTTGTCCGCGATCTCAAGGTTGATGGTGGTCTCATCAAGGGAAACGATGGTGCCGTGTATGCCACCCGAGGTGATGATCCGGTCTCCCTTTTTAAGGCTGCTGATCATGTTCTGGTGCTCTTTGGCTTTTTTCTGCTGGGGTCTGATGAGCAGAAAGTAGAAAATAACGAACATGAGTATCAGGGGTACAAAAGCTGTAAAACCGCCTGCCTGACCACCCTGTGCTCCTGACTGTCCCATTGCGAATGCTGTATTTATCAAAAAAAACCTCCTTAATTCATAGCCTTTTTATCGGGCTGTTGTGCGGGAATCCAGATGGTCTCGCCATCGAACTGGATTCGATCCACATTGTCATAGTCGATCTCTTGTAAAAGAGAAAATACTTCGTTCATGTTATAAACAACTATCTTGCTCAGGGGTTCCAGAAGGTTGATATCCTTTGCAACATCTTTCTCAAGGATATTGTAAATGGTTACAATGGTTTCTGAAAATTTAAGCAGTTTTCCTATGCCTGAACTGAATCCTTCTTTCCTGGGTTCATCCGCCCTGCCTGGGATGGATACGCCCCGGGCTTTGTAGTAATCCTGGATGATCCCAAAGTGGATGTTCCAGATGTTGTCCCCCTTCCGGACAACATGGATGCCGTATTCAGCAGTCGATCCGGGAACGACTGCTCCTGACGCCGCGATGGTCTCCTCAAAGATCCGTCTTTTTGCGGGGAGACTCTTTTTGAGGATCTCATCCATGCGGACGATGGTTCTGCCTACCTTAAAAACCTCGTCTGACCCCACAATCATATCAAGGCTCTTGCCCATGCCAAGTTCGTGTTTTCTCAGGTTCATCAGCCGTGTAAGTTCGGTTTCCCCGTCAAGCCTGGAGAAGTCAATTTCCGGGAGTTGCTCAATGGTTCCCCTGACCACTAAAGGATCGTTCGCCGGTTCAAAGGGACCTGGGGAGGCCTGTGTTGCCATGGGCGATTCTATCTTCTCCATCTGTTGTCTGTCCCTGACCCAGAAAAACAGTCCGACGAGTGCAACCCCTGCAGCAATCAAGGATTTAAATCGTTTTGTTCTGTTTTTTTCCAGTGATCGAGGCATCCCTTCTCCTTGATAAATCAGGTTGCGACTGTTTCAGATACACAAAACTGAAATGTATGTCAAGCGTCACATACGATTCTGCTCTCGCCCAAAAGCAATGACTCATCACTTTCGATCACCAGGGTGACGTTGCGTTTTTCCTCGATATTTAAGAGCTCTTCCCTTTTTTTGTTGAGAAGATAATAGGCAACCTTTTCAGGCACCAATGCCTTTACCGTTTTATTCTCGGTCTTGATGGTTTCAAGGCTGAGTTTCCTTAACAAGGCGTGGCCCAGGGTTTCGGTGTTGGGCACAAGGCCCCTTCCCTTGCAGTGACGGCAGGTTTCAAAACTGCCAAAGGTGATGGCCGATCTGATTTTCTGCCGGGACATCTCAAGGAGGCCAAAGGCGGAAATTCCGCCGACCTTGGTCTTGGCCTTGTCGGATTTTAAAAACCGCTTCAATGTTTTGGTGACCTCGGCCTTGTGTTTTTTTTCTTTCATGTCGATGAAGTCAATGACAATTAAACCGCCCATGTCCCGGAGCCTCAACTGTCGCGCCACCTCTTCGGCCGCCTCGATGTTGGTGTGAAAGGCGGTCTGCTCAATGTTTTTCCGGCCGGTTGATTTGCCTGAATTGACATCAATGGCGACAAGGGCTTCGGTCTGATCGATCACAATGGCGCCGCCTGATTTTAACAATGCCTTTGTCTCATAAATCGATGCAATCTGTTCTTCGATCTGGTATTTTGTGAAGATCGGTTTTTCACCCTTGTACTGTTTAACGATCTTTTCCTGTTTCGGGGCAATGACCTTCATGAAGTCCTTTACCTCTTTGTATACGTCGGGATCATCGATGAGGATTTCAGTGACATCTGCGGTAAAATAGTCCCTGAGGGATCGAACGGCAAGGTTTTGTTCTTTGTAGAGCAGTGATGGGGTGGGTTCATTAACCGCCTTTTTATTGATCTCCTTCCAGGCCCGCATGAGGTATCGGGTGTCGTTGGTCAACATGGTCTTGGTGGCATCCAGGCCTGCTGTTCTCACGATAAGCCCGAATCCTTCTGGAAGTTTTAAATTTTCGGTGATCTCCTTGAGACGTCTTCGTTCTGCCTCATCGTCGATCTGTCTTGAAACCCCGCGGGTGGTGCTTCCCGGCATGAAAACCGACAGTCGGCCGGGCAGGGAAATGAAAGTGGTGAGCATTGCGCCCTTGTGCATGATCGGGTCTTTGGTGACCTGAACAATGAGTTCCTGCCCCTTTTTGACAAGTTTGGAAAAGCTTCTGTCTCCGGAATCATTGTCCAGAAAATAGTCGCTGTGGATCTCCTGTTTCTGCAGAAATCCGTTTTTTTCCGTACCGTAATCGACAAAAACCGCCTGAAGACTTGGCTCTACCCGGGTGATGACCCCCTTGTAAATATTGCCCTGGGTTACTTTTCTGGCGGCTGTTTCAATGTGAAATCCTTCCAGCTTGTTGTCTTTGATTTGAACGATTCTGCATTCGTCAGAATCCAGGGCATTGATGAGTATCTTGGTTGTCATTGAGTGTGCCTTTGGCCTCCTCCTGTTATCTATATCTGATTGAGCATTAATTCAGGATTAATAAGGGTAAATGATTTTTTTATAACTCTTTAAACTATTCGATCAGTCGTCTCAAGTCAATTTATTTTATCATTCCAGGGAATGAGCGGTCTTGCTATTTAACGAAGATTGTGCCATTTATGAATTTTTTTAGCATACAGGGCTCAATTTTAAATTCTGCTCTAGATGAGATATTTAGATTGGACATACGGGGACAGGGTGTGAACCCCTGCCCGATTACGCGGAGGAAAGCAAAGGATTATGGAGGAGCGATACAACCCGGAAAAAGTTGAGCCGGTCTGGCAGACGTACTGGAATCAGCACCAGACCTTTAAGGCGACCGAAGATGGGTCAAAGCCGAAATATTATCTGCTGGAAATGTTTCCCTATCCTTCGGGAAAAATTCATATGGGCCATGTCAGAAACTATACCATCGGAGATGTGGTTGTCCGCTACAAGCGCATGAAGGGGTTTAATGTGCTTCACCCCATGGGGTGGGACGCCTTTGGCATGCCCGCTGAAAATGCCGCCATTGACAACAATACCCATCCTGCCGCCTGGACCTATGAAAATATCCGTACCATGCGCCGGCAGCTCAAGCGTATGGGCTTTTCCTACGACTGGGACCGGGAGATTGCCACCTGCCGACCTGAATATTACCGTTGGGAGCAGTGGTTGTTCTTGAAAATGCTGGACAAGGATATGGTTTACCGGAAGGAATCCTACGTCAACTGGTGCGACCATTGCCAGACGGTGCTTGCTAATGAACAGGTCGAACAGGACATGTGCTGGCGGTGCGGCAAAGCAGTGCAGCAGAAAAAACTGTGGCAGTGGTTTTTCAGAATCACCGATTTTGCCGAGGATCTGCTGGTTCACTGCGACAAACTTCCGGGCTGGCCCGACAATGTCACCCTGATGCAGAAAAACTGGATCGGCAAAAGCCAGGGGTCTGAGATCCGGTTTCCGGTGGACGGCTCAGATGAAGAGATTCCCGTTTTTACTACCCGGCCGGACACCCTTTTTGGTTCAACCTTCATGTGCCTTGCGCCGGAACATCCGCTTGTGGAAACCCTGTCACGGGGAACTGACCAGGCTGGGGCCGTCACCGAATTCACCACAAGGGTACTCAATCAGGAGCGTTCGTCAATCGCCCTTGAAAAGTATGAAAAAGAGGGGGTTTTTATCGGGGCCTGGTGTATCAATCCTGCAACCGGTGAAAAAATGCCCATCTATACGGCCAATTTTGCCCTGATGGAGTATGGAACCGGAGCGGTCATGTCGGTTCCGGCCCATGACCAGCGTGATTTTGATTTTGCCCGAAAGTATGGGCTTCCCGTCAAGGTCGTGATTCAGCCCCAGGAGGACCCCCTTGATCCTGCAACCATGGCCGAGGCCTATACCGGCCAGGGGATTCTTGCCGATTCAGGAGAATTCACAGGGCTTGGAAACCTTGAGGCCATGGATACCATTACCCGCTGGCTGGAAGATAAGGGATTGGGTAAAACCACTGTGAGTTTTCGCCTGAGGGACTGGGGTATCTCCCGTCAGCGCTATTGGGGAACGCCGATTCCGGTGGTCCACTGCCCGGATTGCGGTATTGTTCCGGTCAAGGCGGAGACCCTTCCGGTGGTGCTTCCCGAGGATGCGGCCCTTCTTGAAAATGGCGGATCTCCCCTGTCTACCCTTGATGGGTTTGCAAGGGTGAGCTGTCCTGTGTGCAACAGACAGGATGCAAGGCGCGAAACAGACACCATGGACACCTTTGTCGAATCTTCCTGGTATTTTGCAAGGTATTGCAGTCCGCGGTATGAGAAGGGGATGTTTGACCCTGCCGCCGTTGCCTACTGGATGCCCGTTGACCAGTATATCGGCGGGGTGGAACATGCCATTCTTCACCTTCTTTATTCGCGCTATTTCATGCGGGTGCTCAACACCCTGGGACTGATCGATTTCAAGGAGCCCTTTGAGCGTCTGCTCACCCAGGGAATGGTGTGCAAGGAGACCCTGACCTGCCCTGAGCATGGTTATCTCTATCCGGAGGAATCCGAGGCATCAAAGGATCGGGTCGTTTGCAAACGGTGCAACGCCGATGTTGAAGTCGGCCGGGTCATCAAGATGTCCAAATCAAAGAAAAACGTAATTGACCCAAATTCGCTGCTCGATCAATACGGCGCCGACATCACAAGGCTGTTCTGTCTTTTTGCAGCGCCGCCTGAAAAAGACCTTGAGTGGAACGATGACGGGGTAGAAGGATGCCATCGATTCATCAACCGGGTGTGGCGGCTTGCGGATCGCTGCCGATCAACCTACACGGATCTTTCCCCCTATTCAGGTGTTGTGGCCGGCCTTGGGGGTGAGTCCAAAAAGCTTTTTATCAAGGCCAATCAGACCATTAAAAAGGTGACCGATGACATAGAGGAGAGCTTTCATTTCAATACGGCCATCTCAGCGGTTATGGAGCTTGTCAACGCCATGTATTCGGTTGATCTTGATCCGGACCAGACAGACCTGGGAGAGGTGGCGCTGTTTTGCGTTGAAAACATTGTCCTGCTCCTTTCTCCCATTGTTCCCCATTTTTCCGAAGAGCTCTGGTCGATCCTGGGGCATGAACCATCGATTGTGGATCAACCCTGGCCTGTCTTTCAAAAGGATGCCCTTGTGACCGATGAGATCCTCATCGTGGTGCAGGTGAACGGTAAATTGCGATCGAAATTCACCGTTGACGTGGCTGCGTCCGACGACTTCATCCGTGAAACCGCCCTTGCCGATGAACAGGTTGGGAAATATATCGGTGGCAAAACCATTAAAAAGGTGATTGTTGTGAAGAAAAAACTTGTAAACATCGTGGTGTAGGATGATGAACGCTAGGCTTGTGATCAGCGGACTTTTTGTGCTGGTTTTTATTCTTTCAGGCTGCGGTTACACCCTTTCTAATGGAGGGGTTCTTCCGGGTGGTGTTACCCGGGTTGCCGTGGCCATGTTTGAAAATCAGAGCTCTGAAAGCGGTGCTGAAACAACTTTTACCTCATCTCTGATCAAAGAGCTGCTTCAAAAGAGCGACGCCATGGTTGTGGAAAGGAACGGGGCGGATGCGGTCATCACCGGCACCATCCGGTCCATAACCATTGCTGCCTTAACTCGGAACGCAGATGACGAGGTCGTGGAACGGCAGGTAAGCTCCGTGATTGATCTTGATTTGGTTGACGTCAACGGAGATAAGATCTGGTCCGTGCACAATTTTTCAGCCGACGAGGCCTATACGGTAACCAGCTCCAATCTCCTGGATGAGGCGGCCAAGACAGAGGCCATTGAACGAATAGCCGCCAGGATTTCTGAACGTATCGTTGATCGGATGAGGGATCGGTTTTAAGTTCAAGGACGGTTGAAATAAAAACAGGATTTGTCATGGCAGGCATTGACAAATCCTGTTTTGCAGAATCTTTTATTAAAGCTGAAAGGCAGCTTCTATACCAGGCTTTTGGTAAGCCTGGAAATTTTACGTGCGGCAGTGTTCTGATGAATAACACCTTTTTTTGCTGCTTTTGCGATCAGGGATTTTGCAGAGTTCAGAAGATCGGTTGTATTGTCGGCGCCAGCCTCTTTTGCCGTCCTGACCTTTTTTACTGCGGTGTTCATTGAGGATCTGGTTGATTTGTTCCTGAGGCGTCTTGTTTCGCTCTGCTTTGCACGTTTTGCTGCTGATTTGTGGTTAGCCAACTTTGATATGCTCCTTGTTTTGATTTGTATTATGTGTTGATTGGGAATTGATATAATTAAATTGCTATATTAGTTTATATTTGTGCGTTTTGTCAAGGGGAAAAATGGACCCTGCAGTGTCGAAAAAAACGTCCCGGCTGTTAAAGAAATCCGGCGTTGTCGGTGGGCTTACCCTGGTGAGCCGCATGCTTGGATTTGTCCGGGATGCCTTTATTGCATGGCTTCTAGGGGCTGGTCCCGGAAGCGATGCTTTTTTTCTGGCATTCAGGCTGCCGGATCTTTTGCGAAAATTTTTTTCAGACGGGATGTTGACCCTTTCGTTTGTTCCGGTCTTTACCACCTGTCTGGTTGAAGGGGGATCCAAACGGGCCTTTGCCATGGCCCGGGCCTGTTTTGTGTCTGTCTCAACAACAGGCGCACTGGTGGCCGTTGTCGGTATTGTTGCTGCGCCCATGATTGTCAGGGGTATTGCTCCAGGCTTTTCCCCGGATTCCCATACCTATGGCCTGACCGTTCAGCTGGTAAGGGTGATGATGCCCTATATTGCCCTTGTTGCACTTCTGGCCGTGTCCATGGGGGTGCTCAACGCCACGGGAGAGTTTGTCGCCCCCGGGGCAGGCCCCATTGTTTTCAACCTGTCAATCATCCTAGCTGCTTTGTTTCTCTGTCCATGGTTTTCATCTCCAGCCCTGGCCCTTGCCCTGGGCGTGGTGCTTGGAGGGCTTTTTCAGTTTTTGTTGCAGGTTCCCTTTCTGTTGAACAAGGGGTTTAGATTCTTTGAAAGAACCGTTTTTCATCATCCAGGGATGTCCGAGGCCGGACGACGATTGCTTCCCTGCCTTGTGGGTGCTGCCGGATTTCAAATAAATCTGTTTGCAGCAACTGTTTTTGCATCAATGCTGTCCGGTGGAAGTATCTCCTATCTCTACTATGCAGAACGCCTTGTGCAGTTTCCCATGGCGCTTTTTGCCGTTTCCATTTCCACCGTTCTCTTGCCGGTGCTGTCCACGGAAAAAAATCAGGGTTCCGCTGTTGAGGTTCCCGGTGTTTTTGCGCGGGCGGTTAAAGCGGTCGTATGTGTTTCTCTGCCCGCCATGTTCGGCCTTGCAGCCCTGCGGGTGCCGGTGGTTTCCCTTCTCTTTGAGCGGGGCGTCTTTGATGGGGTGTGTGTCGAGGAGACCGCTTCGGCGCTTCTTTTTTTCACCATGGGCCTTTGGGCTTTTTCAGGCAATCGTATTATCGTTACCCTGTTCCATGCACGGTCAGATGTCGCAACACCGTTCTGGGCCAGTGTTAAGGGCATTGGATTTAACCTGTTGGCCTGCCTGCTGCTGGGTCATCTGCTGGGATACCGGGGGCTTGCCCTGAGTGTGTCGGTTGCCGCTGCCGTGAATTTCTTTTTTCTCGTGCCCGGCGTGTGGTCATCCATGGATCATCGGATGAAAAAAAATATTGGCGTTTGGACTTGCAGATCCCTTTTTGCTTCTGTTATAATGTATGGTTTAGTTACATATGGTGTTTCATTTATTCCAGACACAATTTCCAAGGCCGCCCTTCTGGTCAGGGTTGCCGGGATGCTGGTCCTGGGGGTGGCTGTTTACACGGGAACCTTTGTTCTGACTTTCAGAAAAGGTTTTGGACAACTGTTACAGGAGCTGGGTGACCAGGCGGATTAATGCAGAAAGATCTTTTTCAACGACTCTTGTTTTTTTCGACAATCATGGTGCTGGTCGTGATCCTTTTCATGATTGTTTACAGTGAAAATGGGGTTAATGACTGGCGTCACCTCAGCCGGGAAGTCGTTGAGATCCAGGGGGAAATTAAAAAGATAGACCTTGCAAACAGGGAACTTGCAAGAACCATTGAGCGACTCAAGACCGATATGGGGTATATTGAGCATGTGGCTCGCCATGAGCTCGGCATGACCGGCAAGAATGAAATTGTATTCAGGTTCAAGGAAAAATAGGGAGCAAAGTCATTGGCTGACAAGGTAATTCATACGTTCGAACTGGGTCTCATCCATGAAGCCCAGGGGCATTATCAAAAGGCAGGAGAACATTTTTCAGCGGTCCTCAAAGAGGATCCCGCTAACCCGACTCTGATGGCAGCCCTTGAGCGGGTGACTTCCAAACCCACGGAACCCGTTGATCTGTCAACGCTTTCAAAGCTCGTTGAACAGTGGATTTCCCTTGTTCTTTTACGTCAGAGGCTGGCGATCCTGGGCCGCAATTTAAACGCATGATGGTGACCCTCCATGATATAAAGGGCGTTGTTGTTCTCCTCATGGTTTCCCTTTGTTCAGCCGTTGCCTTTAACGTCTGGTCAGATGCAGGCATTGCGCTTTTCGGTCAGTGGGACAAGCGCCTCGGGGTTGTTTCTCCAAGGGAAAAAAATACCGTCGTGGATGGCCGACGGGAGATCAATGACCTTGACCTGATGGTAAAGCTTGTGCAGGATCAGGCCTGCACCATTGTGGATGTCCGCACAAAAGATCAGTTTGATCAGGGGCACCTGCCCGGAGCGGTTTCAGTGCCCATGGCAGACGATGATCAAATGATCGGGGACTTTTTTGTCACGTATCCCCCGGGGAGCTGTCTGATTGTCTATTGCGCCGGGCGTGAATGCCATGACAGCCATCGCTTTGCCGACCAGTTGGAGACATTTGGATATACAGATCTCAAGGTGTTTTCAGGCGGATTTTCCGAGTGGGAACAGGGGGGGTTGCCCGTTGAAACCCGATAAAAACCAGATGCTCATCCTTGGGTTGAGGCTTGTTCTCGGCATCACCTTTGTCATTGCTGCCGTCAATAAAATCGGTGACCCGGCAAGGTTTGCCACCATCATTTACGGATATTATCTCTTTCCAGGCTGGATCATCAACCTTGCTGCCATTGGGGTGCCGTTTGTTGAACTGTTTTCCGGAATGGCCCTTGTTTTCGGCATCGCCCAAAGATCCGCTGTAATCATCATCAATACCTTGCTGGTTGTTTTTATCCTGGCCATTGCCATCAATCTTTTGAGGGGCCATCGGTTTGACTGCGGCTGCTTTTCCCTTGCTGAAACCACCACTTTTTCGGCCGCATCCTGGCTCCTAGTCAGGGATATGGGGCTTTTGGTATGCGGGATTTATCTTTTGCTGCAATTACCCGTAAAAGAAGACCGGATTTGCCGGTTGAATTCCTTGGGCAATGTCGATTAACCGCTTTTATCTGTTTTGAAAAGTAAAGGACTTGAGTCATGGATCATTTGCAAAACCATAGGGGCGGGGAGATCGTATCGTGCCTGTTAAAGGAAAAGCTTATCTCCCAGGAGCAGTTGGATTATGCCTTGAGGATAAATTCAAAACTTGCCCTGTCAAAAACCGTGCTGGCCGTGTTAAAGGACCTTGGTTATGTGTCGGACATCGGGATCAAAGAGGCCCTTCGAAGTAATAAAACCTCCCTCAAGGTCGGTGATCTTCTGGTGGAGCTTGAATACCTCACCCGGGAAAAACTCAATGCAGCCCTGACGATTCAAAAGAGTCAACCGGGAAAAAAACTCGGTGAGGTTCTTATTGAACACGGTTTTTTGACTGAAACCGCTTTTCTGGAAATGTTGTCGGCCCAGATGGGGTTCATTCATCTGGATCCTGAACTTGAAGGAACGGATTCCGGGCTTACAGCCAATATCCCGTTAAAGTGGTGCCGGAAAAATCGTTTTATCCCGGTAAAAAAAGAGGACAATCTAAAGGTGGTGGCCTTTGCCGACCCCCTTAACCAAGAGGATGTGAAGGCGGCAAAGGAGTTGTTGGGTTCCGAGATTATTATCGGCGTTGCCTCCCACCGGTCCATTGTATCTGTTCTTGACAGGCTTGAAAGGGGCTTAGGCCGGGAGCGGGCCGTTGACGAGAATTCAGCCCAGGGGATTGTTGATTCCATCATATCGGCAGCCATCGAGCGCAATGCCAGTGATATCCATATGGAGCCATTAAAGGACAGACTCCATGTCCGGTTCAGAATCGATGGGATTCTGCTCTTTTACAAGGATTTTTCCCTTTCCATGATGCCCATGGTGACCAGCCGGTTAAAGATCATGAGCAATGCAGATATTACCGAAAAAAGACGCCACCAGGGGGGCAGGATTTCCTTTGATTTCAAGGGGACCACCTTTGATCTGAGAATATCCTTTCTGGTTACCATTTACGGGGAAAAAATCGTGATGCGGATTCTCAACAAGATGAACCAGATCATTGATATTTCCCAGATCGGCATGCAGCCCAGGGTTCTGAAACGGTTCTTAACCGATGCCCTGGAAGTCCCCAGCGGCGTACTGATTGTAACCGGCCCCACGGGTTCGGGCAAGACAACAACGGTGTACTCGTGTATCAACCACATCAAGAGTCCCCAGGTCAGCATCATAACAGCAGAGGAGCCCGTGGAATACCTCATGGACGGTATTGCCCAGTGTTCGATTAACCCGGCCATTGACATGACCTACAAGGAGACGCTGCGCCATGTGGTCCGCCAGGATCCCGATGTGATTGTCATTGGCGAAATCCGGGACAACTACTCGGCAGAGGTGGCGGTTCAGGCCTCGTTGACCGGCCATAAGGTGTTGACCACCTTTCATACCGAAGACAGCATCAACGGCCTGATTCGGTTGATGAACATGGACATCGAAGTGTTCCTGATTTCCAGTACCGTGGTCTGTGTGCTGGCCCAACGCCTGCTCAGAACGGTTTGTGACCATTGTGCCCGGCCGGTCCGGCCGACGGCCCAGCAGCTTCAAGTGCTGGGATATACCCCTGCGGATGTCGCTCCATACGAGTTCCGCAAGGGAGCAGGATGTCCCCGGTGCCACCATACCGGCTATAAAGGCAGGGCAGCCGTGATAGAGATGCTTATCCTGAACGAGCATGTCAGGGATGCCATGATCGCACGAAAATCAAGCTATGATATCCGGAAGATAAGCATTCAAACCTCGGGCCTTGTAACCCTGTTTGAGGATGCCGTTTTTAAGGCGGCAAAGGGCATAACCACAATTGAGGAGGTCTTTCGATGTGTTCCCCGTCAATTACTCCCTCGATCCATCAGTGAAATAAAAAGACTTCAAGGAGCCTGAAAACCATGAACAGTTCTGAATCCATTGTAGATGTACTCAAGGCCCAGATGAATCAGGAGATGAACATTCCAACCCTGGGCAAAAATTCCCTGCGGCTCCAGGCCGAGGTGGTAAAAAAAGATATGAGTATCCGCAAGGTCGAGAACCTTATCAAGACGGATCCAGCCCTGACGGCCCACGTGCTCAAGGTGGCAAATTCGATATTTTACAGGGGACTTAACCGGGTTGATACGGTCAAGGAGGCGATTCTAAGGCTGGGTACAAAGGAGCTCGGCAATGTGGTCATGTGGGCCATCCATCAGTCCAACTTCCAGTCCAAGGATCCCTTTGTCAATACCTGCCAGAAGCGGCTTTGGTTTCATTCCCTTTCGGTTGCCCTGGGCTCCCAGTGGCTTGCAAATTTCCTTGACCTGGAGGATGTTCAGCCAAAGGCGTTTGTGGCAGGCCTTCTCCATGATATGGGTACTCTCTATCTCCTGTCTGCCCTGGAAAAGGTGAAAAAGGATAAGCTGATTTCCACCTACCCCACCGCCTTTCTCATGGAGGAGATCATTGATTCTCTCCATGGTGATCAGGGGGCTTTTCTGTTAAACCAGTGGAACCTTGCCGATGATTTTTCTGTGGTGGCAAAGACCCACCACGGGGACGATTTCGATCGAACCAATGTGCTGCTTGTCCTGGTTCGCCTGGTCGATCGGGTCTGTCATAAAATGGAAAAAGGGGGGCAGCAGGCCGATGATGCCCTTGCCATAGCCGGCTCAACCGAAGCAAGTCTGCTTGGGGTGACTGATATCAATCTGGCTGAACTTGAGATATACCTTGAGGATGTCCAGAAGAAAATATCATTGGTGTGAGAGACCTCTGATGGCCCGGATCCGGTCAAGTACCGGGGGGTGGGAATCGTTGAGAAACACATAAAAGGGATGGGGTGACAGGTTGTAGAGGTTGTGAACGGTGAGCTTCTTGAGGGCTTTAATCATCTCCTCCCTGTCCGGAGTGGTGGTTGCGGCAAACCGGTCAGCCGCGTATTCGTCGTGCCTTGAAAGGGCCTTGAGCGCCATGGAAATAAAGAGGTCCATGGGTGAAAAAAGCATTCCGAAAAAGACAAGCCCCGCATAAATGGATTTTTGATCCATGTAAAAGGCGTCGAACAGACCCTGGTATGAGATGCACAGGGAGGCAAGAAAGAGAATGATCCCCATATGGATGATTCCCACCACCACCCGTTTTACGATGTGTCTTTTCTTGAAATGACCCATTTCATGGGCCAGTATGGCAACAAGTTCACCAACGCCATGTCCTTTGATCAGTGTATCAAACAGCACAATGCGACGGTTTCGACCAAACCCCGTGAAAAAAGCGTTGGATTTTGAGCTTCGTTTAGAGCCGTCCATGACAAAAATATTTTCCAGGGAAAAATCAATGGTGCGGGCATACCCTGTGATGGCATCCCTGAGTTCCCCGGGTTCCAGAGGGGTAAACCGGTTAAAGAGCGGCATGATCCAGGTGGGGACAATGTACTGGAGACCGAGGGTAAACAGGGCTGAAACCGCCCAGCACCAGATCCAGGCGTTGGGTCCTGCATGGCCAAGAAACGCAAGGATGGCCCCAAGGAAGGTTCCCCCCAGAACCGCACCCATCAGGGTTGATTTGATCCGGTCGGCCATAAACAGGCCAAGGGTGGTTTTGTTGAACCCGAATCGTTGTTCAATGACAAAGGTGGAATAGATGGAAAAGGGGAGAAATAAAAGGCTCCTGAGGAGTACGAGGATGCCGATGTAGGCAAGGCCTGTCAGAACCGGTCCAAAGCCCCAGGACTTTACCAGGGCATCGAGGAGGACAAATCCTTTGCCAAACCAGAAAACAAGGATGGCAGCAAGGTCAACAACCGAAGTGATAAAACCAAATCGGGTGTGTGCCTTCAGATACTGTCGGGCTGCATGGTATTTTTCCTGACGATAGATCCCCTTGAACTCCTGGGGGAGCAAGGGTAACTCGTGTCTGATATTTAAAAAATCGGCCACACAGGTCAGGGTAAACTCCAGGACCAGTGTGGCCAGTATGATCAGGGTGATTTCAGGACCTGCCAGGGTCATGCAGGTTTCCCCTTACTCGTTGTTGATCAGGTTTCGAAGTTTTCCGGAACATTTGAAGGTGATCACCCGCCGTGCCGGAAGGATCATCTCCTCGCTGGTGGCAGGGTTCCTTCCTTTTCTGGCTTTTTTTTCATTGACGCAGAATTTGCCAAAACCACTGATCATGACATCTTCCCCCTGTTCGAGGGTCTCTTTTATGATCTCAAGGAAATCTTCCATGATATCGTAGGAGGCGTTCCTTGAAATATCTAGAGCCTTTTGAAATCTCTCTGTTATCTCTGTTTTAGTTAATGCCATATACACTGTCTCCTGAAACAAATAGGCTTATTGAACCTGTTGAAAAAATCATGCAAAGATACTTTAGAAACCGATTGTTTGTCAAGCAAATTGAATGGGTTTACAGATCCATGGCATATCTGTCGTTCATGGCAAGGACATGGGTTTCCCAGACCCGGTTGAATCTTTCCAGGTCCTTTTTGGGCTTTTTGATCATGGCAAGGCTCATTTCCATCTGACGTTCGGTGCTGCTCTCCTTGGCGTAGAGCTGGAGGGCGTATCTGGAGAAATCACGGACCATGAAGTCAAAGATCTGGTCGATGACATCGTCTGTTACCTTTCTTAACCGTGCATTTTCAATGATCAGCTGCCCATAGACCACCAGGGCAAAGAGTTCACCCATGATCAGCAGAAAATCAATGTCCTTTGTCTGGCTTTTTTCAGGGGGCGCATTCACCAGAAGGGTCTTGAGTGACTGTATCTGACCTCTGAATACGGCAATGTTGGGGAGGTCAAGGCTTGCGTAAGCCGCTTCAAAGTTGTGGAACAAGATTTTTGAAAGTCCGCGGGTGGGGCCCTGATTAAAGAGAAAATCATCATTGCCCGGCTGGTCCATGGCGGAAATTTCGGGCATGTCAACAGGGGCAAAAAAGTAGTTTTCCATGAACTTGACGATGAGGGCCATGTTCACATGGACCGTTCCCTCAAGTTTCGGCAGGCCTCTTATCTCAATGGCGGCCATTCCAAAGTAGGTGTCTTTTTCAAATCCTTTGGCCGCAATTACATCCCAGATCAGGTTGATCACCTCCTCGCCCTGGGTGGTCACCTTCATCTTGGTCAGGGGGTTGTAGAGAAGATATCTTCTGTCCTCCTTTGAGGCGGTCCGCATGTAGTCTGCGTTTCTCCTTGCAAAGAGTTTCATGGCAAAAAGCCTTGACCAGGCATCGGTCATGAGGTGTTTTACATGGGGAAAGTCTGTGACCTGTTTGCCGTAAAGCGAGCGCGCTGAGGCGTGGGTGATGGCTTCAAAAAAGGCGTGGGTGCATATGCCGATGGCTGCCCACCCCAGGTTATACTTGCCCACATTGATGGTGTTCAGGGCCGAATTCCAGGCATGATCCCCCCTTGAAAGAACGTCAGCGTCGGTTACGGGATAGGCATTGAGGCCGAATTCTGCCACATAGGACTGGTTGCTCACCACATTTTTTACCAGATCATAGTTCGCATGGGTGGGGTCAGCGGTAAAAAAAACATACTCGTCCGTGTCTGAATCCTTTGCAAACACCGACACAAGGCCTGCCTTGTTGGCGTTGCCAATATAGTACTTTCCGCCATCGGCCATGTAGTTGCCTTCCCCCATGGGGGTCAGGGTCATTTCACTCGAATAAAGGTCTGCCCCGTGTTCCTTTTCTGAAAGACCAAAGGCAAAAATATCCCCGTTTTCAAGCCGCTGGGCGGCTTCGTGTTTCTTTTCCTCGTTGTTTCCCATCCAGATGGGGCCAAGGCCAAGGATGGTCACCTGCCAGGTATACCAGTAGGGAAGGCCGTAAAATCCAAGGATCTCATTAAAGTCGCAAATCCTGGCCGTGTCCCACCGGCAGTCTTTTTTTCCATACCCTTCCGGGGTAAGAAGCCTTGCAAAGATTCGTTCGGTTTTGACGAATTCTATGAAATCCCCATACCACACCTTGGCGTGGTAATCCTCCGTGAGTTCGGTCTTTCCCTTTGCCTCAAAAAAGGCGATGGTCTTTTTCATTATGTCCCGGGATTCCTGATCAAGGTGGTCAAAGTTTTCCGTTTTGGGATTAAGAAGTCTCAATATATCCTCCATCCGAAAATAAGGTTGGTAATAAAAAACGTTGTTTAATCAGCTAGAACCACCATTCTACCATTGGGGCCAATTGTCAAGCTATTTATGGCAAAGGTCATTGTCTCAACTTTCTGGATTGACTGATTTATATGGGGCCCGACCTTCCTTGTTGCCTTTTTAATTTTTTTTATATGAAACACTCACCGAAGCATCATCAGTGGAGGCGTTTCATTGTTCGTTGTGGCCGGATGCCATCCCTCTCTCCGGCCATGCCGGTTCTATGAAACGCCCGTCAAAACATCATTGTGAAAGTCTCGACTTTCGAGCCCCCTTTGGTTGCCCTGTCCGGAACATTGTAAACCAAAAAGCCCCCGACGTTTACCGTTTCGGTCAGGGCAACCAAAGGGGGCGGAATGGAACTATCGCCTGTCCTGTATCTTCGTGTTTCATCGTTCGTTGTGGCCGGATGCCATCCCTCGCTCCGGCCATGCCGGTTTTTATATGGGGCCAGGGGTAGACCCGGGTGTTGTCATTGCCAAATGGTTTTGCGGGGATGGAAAAGAATTGACAGTTTTCGGATCTTCCTTTAATCTTACCGAATTGTGATTTGCATTTTTTCTTTAATTATGGGCAGATGGCGTACAAGGAGATAACAGTGGGTATCAAGGATCTTTCTGTTCTTGATGGCAGATACAAGGGGTTGACGGCAGAAATAGGTGAACTTTTTTCCGAATTTGGACTGATTCAGCACCGGGTATATGTCGAGATTGAATGGCTGAAGTTTATTTTAAAGGATCTTGCCCTGACCAAGGTTGATCCCGCTTTTATCAAAAAACTTGACCAGTTTACCATTGATTTTACCGAGGCGGATGCGGCCGTTGTAAAGCAGATTGAACGAACAACCAACCACGATGTCAAGGCGGTTGAGTATTTTGTCAAGGAGCGTCTTGAATCGGCGGGGCTTTCATCCCTTAAGGAATGGGTCCATTTTGCCTGTACCTCCGATGATATCAACAATATTTCCTATGCCCTGATGCTGAAAAAGGGAAAAAAGGTCGTGGCAGATCTTCTGGAAACATTGCTCAAGGCCCTTGAGGAGACGGCCCTTAAACACAAGTCTGTTCCCATGATGTCAAGGACCCATGGTCAGCCTGCAACCCCGACGACGGTGGGCAAGGAGATCATTAATTTTGCCTGGCGCATCCGCCATGAGCTTTCCATCCTGCGGGGTGCAGCGGTCCAGGCCAAGATCAACGGTGCAACGGGTAATTACAATGCCCATTATTTTGTCTATCCTGAAATCGACTGGGTCGGGGCCGGGGAACGGTTCCTTGGACAGACCCTTGGTCTGGAACCCCTGTTGTTTACAACCCAGATCAACCCCAATGCATCTCTGTCGTTTATTCTCCATTCCCTGGTTCGTTCCGCCGCCATTCTCATCGATTTTGACAGGGATATGTGGGGCTATATTTCCCTTGGTTATTTCCGGCAGCAGCCCAAGGCGGGGGAAACCGGATCCTCAACCATGCCCCACAAGGTTAACCCCATTGATTTTGAAAACAGTGAGGGAAACATGGGGCTTGCCATTGCCATGATGGACCACCTTGCCGTGAAGCTCCAGAAGTCAAGATTCCAGAGGGATTTGAGTGACAGCACAGTTTTGAGAAGCCTTGGGTCCGCCCTGGGATACTATGCCATCGGCGTCAAGAATGCCCTCAAGGGAATGGGCAAGGTAGCCGTTGATCCCTCGGCCATGGCGCGTGACCTTGAGGCCAATCCTGAGCTGCTGGCCGAACCCTTTCAGACGGCCATGCGGGTTTTTGGTGAAACCAATCCCTATGAACGGTTAAAGGCACTCACCCGGGGCAAGCGAATCGGACGCCGGGAACTTGACGATTTTGTCGATGGGCTTGAAAAGGTGCCTGAAGACTTCAGATTGCGGATGAAAGCCCTTACTGCTTCCCAATACGTCGGGCTTGCTGAGCATCTGGTGGATCTTTATTTTCAACGTAAAAAAAGCAGCTGAACATGGCAGGTGATGATAAAAGGGTTTTATTTGCCGACGAGGTGATCTGTCCCACCGGCACCTGTGATGGTCCCGGTGGATCGTGGAAGATACTTGTTGCCGATGATGAACCCGATGTTCATGAAATTACCCGGATTGCCCTGGCAAGTTATCTGTTTGAAGGACGCAAGGTCGAACTGCTCACTGCCTATTCAGGAGCGGATGTCAAAGAAATCCTTGCCCGTGAGGACGATGTTGCCCTGATTTTGCTTGATGTTGTCATGGAGCGGGAGAATACAGGGCTTGACCTTGTTCAGTATATTCGAGAAGATCTCAACAACGCCTTGATTCGCATTGTCATCAGGACTGGCCAGCCGGGCAAGGCACCCGAACACGAGGTGATCACCCGGTACGACATCAACGACTATACGGCCAAAACCGAGTTGACTGCACAAAAGCTTTTTACCGCGGTTACGGCTTCCCTCAGGGCCTATGCGAGTCTTAAAACCATTGAAACAAACCGCCAGGGCCTTGAACGGATTATCCACTCCAATGCGATTCTGTTTGAGTCAAGATCCCTGTCTCAATTTGCCACAGGTGTGCTTGACGAACTCAAGGGGATTTTAAACCTGAATCCAAGCATGGCCTGCTGCCAGACCAGCCTCTATGCCGCAACAAGGGGCGGAGAAGACATTATCGTTCTTGCCGCCACGGGCGATTTAAAAGATTCGGTGGGGCTGCCGATCCAGTCGGTTTTTTCCCCTGAACTCATGGCCGGGTTTCAACGGGTCTGGGCCGGGGAAGAAAATCAGTTTGCAGGCGATGAATACCTGGGCGGGTTGCAGACCAAGGAGGGTGCCCGCTGCCTTCTTTATTTTAACGGTTGCAGTTCGCTTTCCACGGTCGAGCAGAATCTCGTAAGAATCTACACCACCAATGTGGGTATCGGGTTTGATAATCTGAGCCTGACAAGGGAAATCGTCGAGACCCAGAAGGAGGTCATTTATACCCTTGGCGAAATTGTTGAAACCAGATCCAAGGAAACCGCCAACCATGTCACCCGGGTTGCGGAATTCTGTTATCTGCTGGCCCAGAAATATGGCATGGACCCCACCAGCGCCGAACGGCTGAAACTTGCCTCGCCCATGCACGATATCGGGAAAATCGGCATTCCGGAAACAATTTTGCACAAACCAGGCAGGTTGACAAAAGAAGAGTTTGAAATCATCAAGACCCATGCAGAGACCGGTCATTATATCCTGAAAAATTCCAAACGGCAGATTCTGCAGACTGCAGCCATCGTTGCATGGCAGCACCATGAAAAATGGGATGGTTCCGGTTATCCCCAGGGCCTTTCCCGGGAGGATATCCATATTTACGGCAGGATCGCTGCCATTGCCGATGTTTTTGACGCCCTAAGCCACAAACGATGCTACAAGGATGCCTGGCCCATGGACAGGATCATGGCGCTGTTTAAAAACGAGTCGGGCAGACATTTTGATCCGTCGCTGGTAGATATTTTTCTGGCTGAAAAGGACCGTTTCATCGAAATAAATGAGCGTTTCCCCGAGTGAAACCGGGTAAAGTCAACGTGTTATAACCCCATTTTTTTAATAAACGCCTCGTCCGCAGCTTCCCTGGTTGACGTCTCCTCCGCCTGGTGCCGGCGTTTGGCTTCTATGAAAATGTCTTCCACATCCTCCTCTTCTTCCTTTTCATAGGGAAACAAAAGTTCAAATTCGGTGTTTTCGATGCCGAGTTCCAGGAAAAAGGGGCGGTGCTTTTCTGTTTCAAACGAGACGCGTCGGTATAGGGGATCATCGATCTGGGTACCTATGGAGATGGAGATGTCCTTGCTGATCACCAGCATTTTGGGCTGATTCTGTTTGATGATCACGTGGAGTTCATTTCTCAGTTCCGTCTGAAAGTGCCCCATGGCCTGGTTCATCAGTTCTCCCAGTACATTGGCCACATCGTCCGAGGTGTGGAGAATGGAGAGTTCATCTTCTGGCATCCCCATGTGAATCATGTAGCTTCTGTAAATGTCAAGGGCCGCCCGTTTGGAGAAATTCATGACAAGGAGGCCTGAAATTCCGCCTTCAAAGATGGTAAAGCAGCCGATGTCTGGTTTAAGGCAGGTTTTTTTGATTTTTTGGACAAACGGCGAAAACGTTATCTCCTGGGCTGCTGCTTTTTGCAATACTTTTTGAACGGTTTTGCAGAGGATCAGGAGAATATCGTCCGTTGATTTGGTTGCTTTGTCAATTACCATGGGGGCTCCTTGAATTATTTCCTAGGTGATGTTTATTCCATGAGTAATATAGGGCGGCGTGTCTGATGTCAAGGGCCTTGGAACGGCGATGGGATTTTTTATTCTGGTTTGATTGACTTATTCCGTCTGTTTCGCTACCGTTAGCCTGTGATTAACGGCAAAGGAGAACCAATGGGGAAAATCGTAAATCCAGATGGATTGATTCGGCTGGGGATCTTTGATGATCCGATTGATGAAATCAACGCCCTGGACCATTGCCTGTTAACCCCATGGGGCAGGAAGGTGCCTGATCTGGCAAAAAAACTGCGTTACAAGGGGTTTCATTTCTGGGGAATCACCACCCCTGAAATCATGGGTGGTGTTGCCGTGGTTCATCTGGGATATCTTGCCCAGACCTTTGCCTATGTGTTTCACAGGGAGGAAGGCTGGCTTGAGGAGACGAGTCAAATTTCCCCCATGGGTGTCGGGGCCAAAATTGAACCCTATCCAGAAAATCCAGACTCCAGGTTTCAAAGCAACCGGATGGATGTTCAATTGGACAAGGCGGGTATCCGTGTAAAGGGAGACACCCTTGAATTCAAGGTCGAGATTCGGGAGACAACCGCTGTGCCCCCCCTGAGACTCTGTACCCGGGCAGGGTACAGGGGGTGGAGTTTCACAAGAAAGGCCACGCCCCTGCCCGTGGCAGGTACCCTGGCGGCAAGGGGCCGAACCTTTGTCCTTGACCCTGAAAAGAGTTTTGCCATTTCAGACTGGACCGGTGGGTTTTTGCGTCACAACACCTTTTGGAACTGGGCCGCCATGGCCACTGTTCTTGACGATGGCAGATCCATTGGACTCAACCTTTCCTGGGGCGTCAATGAGACGGGGTTTACAGAGAACGCCTTTTGGATCGATTCAAAAATGACCAAGGTGGATACGGTGAATTTTTCCATGGAAGATTCCGGCCAGCGCTGGCGGATCACCTCGAGTGACGGTCGGATCGACCTCGGGTTTGTTCCCGAAGGCAGCAGGGGGGAACGGATCAACCTTTTTTTCGTTGCCACACGTTTTACCCAGTATTTTGGCAGGTTCTCCGGGCAGGTCATCACCCGGGACGATGAGGTCGTTGAAATTAAATCCATTCCCGGCTGGGCCGAGGATCATTTTGCAAGGTGGTAGTACGATGATGAAAAATACAGCCATGGGGGGCCGGTATTCTGAAAAACAGGGAAAGCTCCTGGCGTTGCTTGCCCGGGTCACCATTGGTAAACGCCTGGGTCTTGATTTTGAAAAGGCCGGGCTAGAACGGGTCGGATTGGACACGATAGGTCCAACGGAGTTTGAACGGCAGTTGAAACAGGCGATTTTTGGCCGGAAGCAGGGGGTTTTTGTCACCCTTCACCTTGACGGACAGCTCAGGGGGTGCATGGGTAGCCTGGCGTCCGATGAACCGGTCAGGCGAGGGGTGGAACGCAATGCCGTGAATGCGGCTTTTAACGACCCAAGGTTTTCGCCGCTTACGGCGGATGAATTTGCCCGGGTGGATGTGGAAGTCAGTATTCTTACGCCGCCTGAGCCCCTTTCGCCGAAAACGCCCCAAGGGATTGCCCAGGAACTTGTTCCGGCAAGGGACGGGGTGGTCATTCAAAAGGGAGCGGCCAGGGCCACATTTTTACCCCAGGTGTGGGAGCAGCTTCCCGGGGTGTCTGACTTTCTCTCCCATCTGTGCATCAAGGCAGGCCTTGCCCCTGACGAGTGGACAAGGCCCGGTATTTTGGTCAGCACCTACCAGGTTCAGCATTTTTCATGAGACCTGTTTTACGCTTTTTTTTCGTTTGCCAGGGTCTTGAGCACATCCTCTTTTCCGATGATTCCCACGAGCCGGTTGTCTTCCACAACCGGAATGGTATGGAAGTGCTTTTCAACCATGAGGGCGGCCACCTGGTTGATTGATGTCCTAGGACCGACCGTGACCGGGTCGTGAACCATGGCCTGCTCAACCGTGGTTGCGGCGATTTTCTGAAATTCCTTTTCAAGCCGCTTGGAAGATGACAGGGGGATGATGCCGTCCAGGAAGGTCAGGATCGGCGGCAGGGAAACCTGCTTTTGCTGGAAAATAAGATCGCTCTGGCAGAGAATTCCCTTGAGATTTCCATTTGCATCAACAACCGGTACGCCGTTAATGTGGTTTGAGAGCAGAATGTCAACGGCCCTTGCTACTTCCCAGTCTGCCTGAACAACGATCACCTCGCGTGTCATGATATCTTCGGCTTTGATCATATTGCCTCCTTGGTTCAATTTGGAACAGGGTATAAAAATTATACCGGAACAGGGTGAAAAGTACAATCCCTAAGAACGAGGTAGAGTGCTCGGGATGCGCTTCGGGCGGCAAGGTCGATTTGCCAGAGTCGTTTGTCCCGATTGCCAACCCGGTTGGAGCCCGCTCTGATTTCCATGAAATCCGCCTTGTACAGGGCTGCCACCTGGGCTGCGGCTGCCCCTTCCATGGCTTCCATGCACGCTTCAAAGGTGGAAAATAGCCGTTGTGCCGTGGCGTCGCTGGCCGTGACCGTGGATACCGTGATAAACCCTGCCTTGGCAACTGTCAACGTCTCTTTTGAAAAACCCTGTTTTAAAATTTCCAATCCATGGCTGGCAAACCCTTGATTGACGGGAAACCGTCCCTGGCGGCTTCCGGGGTGGCCGTCCACAAGGTCAAAGGGGAGGGGGGCGATTCCGTTGGGAGACCGGGGATCTTCAACCCCGGTGTGGACGTAGGTTTCTGAATCTGCAACGCCAACGTCTCCGGGTTCAAGGCCAGCCTGGTCAAACACACCGGCAATGCCCGTCTGAATGACCAGTGACGGTTTAAAGGTCTCCATGGCCCCGGTGAGGGCCTGGGCGGTATTGACCATGCCGGGTCCTGTGATGATCACCCTGGCCTGCTGTCCTTCAACGCTGAGATCAATGATGGTCCTTCCCACAGGGGAGCGGGTCTCCTGGAGGACCCTGGCCCGTTCAAGAAAGGGGGCGATCTCCATGGGGGTTGCCGCAAGGATCACAATTTTTGGTTTCATCCCATCAGCTCTTTCAGCGCCCTCAGGGCGAGGCGGTAGCCCAGGGAGCCAAGGCCCGCAATCTGGGCGGTGACCACGTCCGATACCATGGAGGTGTGGCGGAACGCCTCCCTCTTGTAGATGTTGGACAGGTGAACCTCGATGACAGGGCAGGCAAGCAGAAGCAGGGCATCCTTGATGGCAACGCTCGTGTGGGTATAGGCCGCAGGGTTGATGATGACCCCGTCGATTTGTTGTTCAAATGCCCGGTGTATGGCGGTCACAATGGCACCTTCGGAGTTGGACTGAAAGTCGGTAACTTCAATGCCAAGATCGTTGCCCAGGGTTTTCAGGGCCTGGTTGATGGTGTCAAGGGTTTCAACCCCATAGGTCTCAGGCTCCCGCTGGCCGAGCATGTTCAGGTTTGGGCCATGGATGACAATGACCCCGGGTCTTTTGCTGTCTGGATTCATATCATGCTCCGGGTGTGACTTCGGCCAGGTGGCGAAGCGTGGCAATGGTCTGTGCATAGTCAGGGGTGTTAAAGATGGCGGATCCTGCCACGAACGATGTGGCGCCTGCCTTTGCCACATCATTGATGGTTGCCGGTCCCACGCCGCCGTCCACCTGGATGATGGCCCGGGAGCCGGTCTCTTCGATCAGGGCGGTGAGCTGTTCGAGCTTGTCAAGGGTGGACGGGATGAACTTCTGGCCGCCAAAGCCTGGATTGACGCTCATGAGCAGGACAAAGTCAAGCTCTTCAATGATCCATTCAAGGCAGGTGAGGGGGGTTGCCGGATTCACGGCCACCCCGGCCTTGACCTTTGACTCCCGGATCAGCTGCACGGTTCTGTGCAGGTGGGTGCATGCCTCGGCATGGACCGATATCAGGTCGGCCCCGGCCTTGACAAAGTCGGGAATCAGGTGGTCCGGATGTTCGATCATGAGATGGACATCCAGGGGCAGGGTGGTCGTTTTTTTGCAGGCATCCACAATGATTGGTCCGTAGCTTATGTTGGGGACAAAACTGCCGTCCATGACGTCGATGTGTATCCAGTCGGCCCCGGCTTTTTCAACGGCTGAAATCTCCTGTCCAAGGATGGTGAAGTCAGCCGACAGTATGGAAGGTGCAATGATTGCCATGGTAAATCTCCTGAAATATATTTTGTGTTTTCTGTTGGTTGGGTGGATGGGCCGTTATCCGTCAATGCGCTTTTTCATGGTTGCTGCAAAAAAACCGTCCATGCCAAGGGGGTGGGGATAGGTCCTGAAAATGCCGTCGCCGGATGCCAGGGCATGGGTCTGGGGAACAAGGGAGAACGCTTTTCTGGTGTTTAAAAACCAGTCAACCACCCCTTCATTTTCCTCGGGCTCGCACGAGCAGACGGCATAGACGAGAATTCCGCCGGGTTTCACAAGATCGGCCAGGTTGTTGAGGATTTTCTTCTGAAGTTCAGCCAGGCGTTTGATATCCCGTGGGGTGCGACGCCACCGGGCGTCCGGGTTTCTTCTCAATACCCCGAGGCCGGTACACGGTGCATCGACCAGAACCCTGTCAAAGGGGGTGTTCTTTTCTGCTGGATCAATGTCCAGGGCATCCATCTGTTTGGTCGTGACATTGGTGATGCCCAGCCGTTTCATCTCATTGCCGAGAATGGCAAGTTTTCGACGGTCAAGATCCCAGGCCTCAATGGTGCCCTGGTTGTTCATGAGCTGGCCCATGTGGCCGGTCTTACCGCCAAGGCCTGCACAGGCGTCAAGGATTCTTTCACCCGGCATCGGGGCAAGAAGGGTGGTGACGATCTGGGTGGCTTCGTCCTGGACCTGGAACAGCCCCCCTTGAAACGCCGTGGTGAGATGCAGGGGAGGACTGGGCCGGGTCACGGACAGGCCGTCCGGGGCGTGGAAGGTGGGAACAATGGTTTCAACACACCCGTCCAGGGCCGTTGCAAGGGCCGCTCTGTCGCATCTAAGGGTGTTGGCCCTCAGGGTGATGGGCGGAATGGTGTTGATGGCATCCACGAGTGCGATGGTGGTGTCAAGGCCGAACCGCCCTGTCCAGCGCCGGGAGAGCCATAGGGGAATGGACTGGCTCTTTGCGACAAACAGGGCCGGATCCGCCTTGCTGTCGGGCATGGCAACGTCCATGTACCGGGTGGTGGCCTTTCTGAGCACGGCATTGACAAAACCGGCAGCCCCGGGGTTGGCTATTTTTTTCGCAGCATTGACTGCGGTGTTGACCGCTGCTGAAACAGGAATCTTGTCCATGAATACCGTCTGGTACAATGCCATGCGAAGGGTGTAACATATGCCGGGTTCGATCTGGTCAAGGGGCCTTTTGGAAAAAGGGGCGATCAGCCAGTCCAGGTGCTCCCGCCACCGGAGGGTGCCGTAAACAAGGGCATTGGCCAGGGCCCGGTCCCGGTGTTGGAGCGATTCAAGCCGGGTTGAATAACGTTCAAGGGTTCTGTCCAGGGAAAGCTTTGAACCATGGTTTTCAATGAGGATGGTCAGCGCCAGAAATCGTGGGTCATGGGTCTGTTCTGTTTTGATGCTGCGCTTTTTGTCACCCATGGAGCACCACGCCCGGTTCAACGGGTTTTCCCCTGAGGAACTCCGCGGCTGTCATCCGTTTTCCCGAAGCCCCCTGGAGTTCAACAATGGAAACGGTTCCATTGCCGGCGGCCACCTGGATTCCCTGGTCGTCACAGCCGAGCACGGTCCCGGGTTCGGCACTTGAGGGGGTGCTGTGGCAGGTTACCCGGAAGACCTTCAGGCGCTGATCGGCTAAATGGGTAAAAGCCCCGGGCCAGGGGGTCATTGCCCTGACATGGGCTGAAATTTTTTCCGGCGACAGGGTCCAGTCGATTTTGCCGTCGGATTTTTTCAGCATGGGCGCGTGGGTGGCAAGGGAGTGGTCCTGGGGCACGGGGGTGAGTCTCTCCTCTGCCAGAGCGTCCAGGGTTTTGACGATGAGATCCGCACCCATGGCGGCCAGCCGGTCGTGGAGATCCTGGGCCGTATCCGACGCCTGGATCGGGGTGGCGGCGGTAAGAAGCATGTCGCCCGTATCAAGGTCCTTGTCCATGAACATGGTGGTCACACCGGTTTCTTTGTCCAGGTTGAGCAGTGCGGCCTGGATGGGGGACGACCCCCTGTGGGCCGGAAGCAGAGAGGCGTGGATGTTGATGGGGTTTATGGCCGGGATGTCCAGGATCTCCTGGGAGAGCTTGTGGCCAAAGGCCACCACCACAAACAGATCCGGTCTAAGGGCCAGAAGCGTTTCTTTGATTTCAGTGGTGCGCATGTTCGCCGGCTGGATGACCTTCAGTCCCAGTTGCTGGGCCGCCACCTTGACCGGCGGCGGCACCATTTTTTTCCCCCGTCCCTTGGGTCGGTCCGGCTGGGTGACGACCAGCAGAATATCATGGCCCGCTTTGGAAAGTGCAACCAGGGGGGGCACGGAAAAGTCCGGGGTGCCCATGAACACTATTTTAAATGGTTTTTTCACTGTTCGGCCAGCCTTTTTTTTATCTTTTTCTTGTACATGTTCCGTTTGAGGGTGCTGATCCTTTCGATGTAGAGAATGCCGTCCAGGTGGTCGATTTCGTGCTGCATGATCACGGCTAAAAGGCCCTGGGCGTCAAATTCAAGTTTTTTACCGTCCAGATTTAACGCCCTGACCGTGACGGTCTCAAACCGTTTTACATTACAGCTGTAGTCGGGCACGCTCAGGCACGCCTCATTTTCAGACACAATGCTGCCCGATGATGCAATGATTTCCGGGTTGATAAGGGCCTTGAATTCTTTTGAATCCTCCTTGTCTTCCGGCGTGCCCGCCTGGGGATTGTATACGATGATTCTTCGGGATTGACCGACCTGGGGGGCTGCAAGGCCGACGCCCGGTGCGGCAAACATGGTTTCGCCCATGTCGTTCACAAGCTTGATCACGGTCTCGTCTATGGTTTCGACCGGCAGCGCTTTTTTAAGCAGAACCCGTTCAGGGTATTGATAAATTTCAAGTAAAGCCATGGTGATTTACTACCTCATATAAAAAAAATTAAACAAGAATTTTTCTTGCCCGTTGTATATCGTTTCGAATCTGATCGGAAAGTTGTTCAAGGCTTGAAAATTTTTGTTCATCCCGAAGCCTTTTTATCATATTGACCCGTATCCTGGTGTTGTAGATGTCTCCTGAAAAATCCAGGAGGTGAACCTCAATGGTAAAGATATGGTCGTCAAAGGTCGGGCTGTAACCGATGTTGGCAACCCCGTTGAATTTGCCGTCCTGCGTCTCTACGGTGACGGCATAAACCCCCATTTTGGGGCAGAGTTCATCGTGGAGTTTGATGTTTGCCGTGGGAAATCCAAGTTTACTGCCCCCCCGTTGGCGACCCTTTACCACCTTGCCCCTGATCTGGTAGAACCGGCCGAGGAATTTAGGGGTTTCATCCACCCGGCCTTCCATGACAAGTTCCCTGATCCGTGTGCTGCTGATTCTTTCGGATCCGGTTTCAGTATCATTGATCCAGTCGGCAATCAGAACGTCAAAGCCAAGGTCCCTTCCCGCCTTTTGCATCAGCTCAAGATTGCCCTCCCGGTTGCGCCCAAACGAATAATCCAACCCGACAACAATGGCCTTCATGCCCAGTTGATCGATCAGCAGGTCCTTGATAAAACTCTGGGCTGAAATTGCAGCAAATTCCTGGGTAAAGGTCAGGCAGAGAATTTTGTCTATGCCGGTTGCCGAGATCAGTTCTATCTTCTGGTCCCGTCGGGTTATCAAGGGCGGTCCGTTGTGTCCCAGCACCTTTAAGGGATGGGGATTAAAGGTCATGACCACCGAAGTGCCGCCAATTTCCTCTGCCTTTTCTATCACCTGGTGGAAAAGGGCCTGATGGCCCTTGTGAACCCCGTCAAAATTGCCAATGGTGATGACAGCCTTGTTAAAAGGGGTTTTTATAAATTTAAGGTCTTCGATCAGTTCCATAATGTCCTTTGTTTGTAAAAGCATAAATGGGCTTGACAAAGCCCATAAAGCTCTATATATAGAACACCTGTTGATGCAAATCAATGCTTTTTTGGTTTGCACCGGGTTGGAATAAAGCCGGGCCGAAGTGGCGGAATTGGTAGACGCGCTTGTTTCAGGGACAAGTGGACGTACGTTCGTGGGAGTTCGAGTCTCCCCTTCGGCACCAACTTTATTTTGACATTTCTGTGTTTTTAAGCGCATTCGCCGAAGTGGTGGAATTGGTAGACACGCTAGACTTAGGATCTAGTGCCGCGAGGCGTAGGAGTTCAAGTCTCCTCTTCGGTACCATCAGTGAATTCAAGGGGTTAGAGAAAAAGTTAAATTTCTCTAACCCCTTTTTTGTATTTTCTATTTCTATTTCTATTTCTATTTTCCCGTCCCCTTTCCTTTTTTCTCCTTTCCAGGCGGATTGTAGAGAATCAGCTGGGTGCAGCGAAACAGTGCCAGGGTCTTTCCTGTCTGGCGGTGGGTGACAACGGCGTCCCATACCTGGGTTGTCCTGCCTCGATGGACGATTTTGGCGGTGCAGTCAAGGATTCCGTCCTTTGCAGAGCCCAGGTGGTTTGATTTAAGTTCAATGGTGGTAAACCCTGTTGCATCTTGTGGAAGGCTTGCAACGCAACCATGGCCTGCTGTGGTGTCGGCCAGGGAGACAATGCTTCCGGCATAGAGGAAACCATTGGGGGCAATGAGGGTGTCCTTGACCGTTAGTTTTGACCGTACCTCTGCATCGCTGACCTGGGTGACAACGATACCCAGATATCCCGGCAGGGTATGGATAGTCAGGTTGTTGATCTCTTCTGGTGTTGGCATGACGCTCCTGTCAGATTGTGATACCCGGCAGTCAGGGGGCAGATTGCCCCCGGGGTGACGCCGTGAACATCTTTTTTTGTGAAAAATTTAATCTTAATTATTTTGAAAGAGGATACACGGGTTAAGGGTATTTGGGAAATCATAATTAAACATGGAAGGGCAATACTGCCTGGCGCAAGCGTGTCGTTGCCGGCCCTGGTGATCAGGCCAGAAACGACAAACCCAGAATAAACAGACAGACGCCAAGGGCTTTTTTATCGTAATCTGAACAGCAGAACACAGGGTCGGTTCGATTATCAGTGTAACATCTTGCGGCCATGGCAACGGCCACCTGGTCTGCCGACTGAAAGGTCTTTCTTAACAGGGGGATGGAAAGGTTGAGCATTCGTTTGAATGGGTTTTTCTGAAGACCAGCGCATCGTGCCTGCTGGGCCTGGGAGACCTCTGATGTCTGTCGGACGATCTGGGGTAAAAATCTTAAAAACAGGCTGACCATGACGGCAACCCGGGCCTGGGGAACAAGGGGGACGGGTCTGAGAAACCACTGGACAGCGCCCTTGACCTGGGAGGGTTTTGTGCTTTTTGAAAAAAGGATGCCCAGGACCATTACAAGCAGGAACCGCCACGACACAAGGGCGCCTGCAGCCATTCCCTGGCGGGTTGCCGTTATCCCCCAGATTTCAATGGCCGGCTGTCCCGGGGTGGTCACGGACTGCGAGGCAAAAACAAGGGCCAGGAGGAAAAAAAAGGGTTTCAACTGTGCCAGAAACGGGATGGGTTTGATCCTGAGGGTGGCTGCCAGCCCAAGGACTATGGCCGTGTTCAGGACAAGCACCACAGGGCCGCCCTGGAGGGTTGCAATGCCCATGAAGCTCAGGCAGAAGAGTTTGTACCGGACATCCATCCCATTGACAAAGGCGTCTGACGCAGCATAGGCAAAGGGGTTCACTCGGTCCACGGCAGCACCTCCAGGCCGAGGCGTGAGGCGCAGGGTTCCCTTACCCCGAAGGTTTCAAGCTGTTTGAGCAGCAGGTGGGGGGTGTCGTCTGCAACAAGCCTTCCCCGGTCAAGGATGATCATCCGGGTTGCCAGGGTAAACACCTTTTCAATCTCATGGGTGGAAAGAACGATGGTGCAGCCTGAACGGTGCAGATCTTTAATGCAGGCGATCAGGTCAAGGGTGCCTGCATGGTCAAGGTTGGAAAAAGGTTCGTCCAGCACCAGCACCTCGGGGGCCATGGCCATGACCCCGGCAATGGCAAGGCGGCGTTTCTCTCCCCCGGAAAGGGACGCAGGGTTCCGATCCTTCAGGGAACCAAGGCCAAGGGATTCCAGGGCCGCTTCAACCCGTTGGTGGATCGTTTTCCGGGAGAGCTTCAGGTTCTCCGGCCCAAAGGCAATGTCATCCCAAACGGTCTCTCCAACGATCTGGGTGTCTGCATCCTGGAAAACAAGGCCAACGGTCCTTGTGGCTGAAAGGGGGTTGGTTCGGGTGGGGATGGTGTTGACCCTGACCTCTCCTGCGGTCGGCATTAAAAGGGCGTTCAGGTGACGGAAAAGGGTGCTCTTGCCCGAACCGTTACGACCGGCCACCAGGATAAACTCGTTCCTGAAGATCCGGAGGTTGACGCCTGTGATGCCGCTGCCCCTGCCGTCATAATCGTGGCAGAGCTGATCAACCTCAATCAGGGGATGTTCTTTCATTTCACCACCTGTCGTATGATGCGGGCGGCAAACACGGCGGCCACGATTTTAACCAGATCGCCCGGAATAAACGGAACCATGCCCGCCATGATCGCCTTGTCCCAGGCCATGCCGGTGGCAAATTTAAGCCAGGGAATTCCGGCCCCATAGACCATGGCAGAGCCTGCCACCATGGCGGCTGCATCACCGGCCCGGGTTTTGTTGAGTTGCTCGGAAATAAGGCCTGCCACAAAAACCGCCGGCAGATAGCCGAACAGGTACCCCCCGGTGGGTCCAAAGAGCCGCCCGATCCCCCCGGTTCCCCCGGCAAATACGGGAAACCCGAACCCGCCCATGAGCAGGTAAAGGGCCACACTGTACACCCCCCAGCGTGGGCCGAGGATCAAACCGGCAAGCAGGACAAAAAGATTCTGGAGCACAATGGGTACCGGCCCCACGGGGATGGCAATAAAGGCACCTGCGGCAATGAGGGCGGCAAACAGGGCAGCGTACACGGTTTTTCTGAGCTGATCGCTGGGATTCATGGGTGGGTCTCCTGGTAAAAGCAGTCGCCGTAAATCACCCGTCTGGTGGTCTGGTCCTCGTTCATGAGGATAAGGGCGCCGGTGTCATCCACATCCAGGGCAAGCCCCTGGAACTGTTCGTTGAGGGTCTCGATCCGGACCTGTCGGCCGATGGTTGCGGTCTGCTCTTTCCATAGTTCAATGATGTTTTGTTCAAGGATGGTGTCAAGGGTTCTTTGGAACCGGTGGAGAAATGCGGACAGAATGTCTGTCCTGGACACCTTCTGGCCTGCAAGGGTTGAAATGGAAACGGCGTTGGGCTGTTCTGTTTCCGGCTGGTTGTTGACATTGATGCCAATGCCGACGTTGACAAACGAGATCATGTCCCCCCGGGTCTCCATCTCGGACAGCAGTCCCACAAGTTTCTGGTTGTTGACCAGAATATCATTGGGCCATTTGACCCTTGCGTTGATGTCAAACAGCTGGTTCAACGTCCTGGCAAGGCAGAGGGATGCCGCAAAATTGACCTTGAAACTCAACTGGGGGGGCAGATCCGGCCTGAGGATGATGGTGAACCAGAGGCCTCCCTTCTGGGAGAGCCAGGCGCGGTTGAGCCTTCCCCTTCCCTTGGTCTGACGTTCGGCAACGACCACGGTAAAATGGGGTACCCCCTTCCGTGCAAGGTGCCTTGCCCTGTCCATGGTCGAGTCCATGGTCGGGTAAAAACGGATGTTCTCGTTGGTTTGTTCAAGGCTGAAACGGACAAGGTCACGGCAGGTTGTTAAACCATAACCTCTGGGGGAGGATTCAATGTCATACCCTTCGTTTACAAGGGTTTTAATGTGCTTCCATACGGCTACCCGGGAGATGCCGAGGGCGTTGCTCATTTCAACGCCTGAGACAAATTCATCGTCGCCCCGGGCCAGATGTGCTAAGATTCTATCTTTCATAAACCCTGCTCCATGGATGGTTAACTTTTTTTTTATGGATGGTTAACAAAGAACGTTCCAGGGGTCAAGGATAAACGTTTTCCATGTTCAAAAACAGTGTCCTCTGGTATTCTGACGGAAGATAAATTATTTCAATTAAAAGGAAGCATTATTTATGATCAGACCGGTACAACGAAAAATTTTATCAGAATCACGGGATTTTAAACTTTTCTGGCAGAAACAGGGTCCGTTCAGGTATGCCCTGACCAGCAGGGAGTATCCCACCATTCTGCTCGAGCTTGACGAGTGGATTTTTTCAGACGACCTGAAATCGCTGTTAAAGGCGCTGATGGAATGGGAAGAGAGAAAAATGAAGCTTGTTCCGGCACCCTTTAATCCGAAAAAAACGAACATTTTAAAGCCCCGGGAACTGACCCCCTGGAAAATACTTAATTTTCCCCAGGAGTGGGAGATGGCCGTATGCTCGGCCTTCACCCCGGTCGGCTACCTGACCGAACAGGTGACCCGGGCGAGCAGAAGCAATGAAGCCGCAGATGTTGAGCAGGCTTTTTTTGATCTGCTGGGAGGGCAGATCAATACCATCGGGTATGTGCTTTTAGCCCCTGAACCCCTGCTCTCTCCGGATGCGGCCTATGTGGACGAGTATCTGAAGGAGTGGGTGGCGGATGAAGAATAAAGGACTGGGGGGGGTGAACAGGGACAGATGCCGGATCTGTCCCCATGGATATTCAGGTCATGGAAAATGCAACAGGCAGAAGGTGAAGCGAACGGTCGACTTCAACGGTGTTGTTTACTTTCCAGCCCGTGCACAGGGCTTTGCCGTTCAAGAGGGTGTTGATCTGGTCGGTAATTTTGTCAAGGTTGATGATGGGGTGGCGTGAAAACACCGTTGGAAGACCATAGGTCAGATTGCAGGCAAGGCATTTACCCGGGCGCTGTTTCAGGTGGAATTCAAATACGAGACTGTTGGCTTCAATTTTTGAAAATTTGAGACTGATATCATAGGCGCCTTCGGAGGCGTCCCCGTAAAGGGCCTCAAAAAAGGCGTCGGCCCTATCAGCCGGAAAAATTTCGTCCAACCGCTCTTTTGTAAAAAGATTCATAGCATCAGTCATGTCCATGATGATAATATCTCTCCAGGGGTTAACATTATAATCTAATTTGACAATCCGATAAGGATACAATAATTATTCTTTTTGCGCAAGTGCTTAAATCTTTCCCGTGACAATGAGGCGTTCAAGCAGTCTTTGGTAGTCGATTCCAGCGGCTTTAAATCCCCGGGTTCCATACTTCATGTTGGCCTCGATCACCAGGGGTTTTCCCTGGTGCTCCATGATGTCGATTCCCACGTCGTTCCAGTTGCAGCGTCTGGCCGTTTCAAGGGCAAGTTCCATGGCCGGGCGGGAAAGATCGGCGAAGTTGATTTTCCCGCCCTGGGAGATGTTGGTTCTGAACTCGTTGTCGGCTGCCGTGCGCCAGAAGGCAAGAACGATCTGTCTGCCGATTACAATGATTCTCATGTCCCGTTGGGTTGGAATATACTCCTGGATGTAGGCCGGGCCGTGAATCTTTAAATAGGCGGTAAGATCATTTTGACCTTTGATAAGAAACACGCCCCTCCCCCTGGATGATCCCCGGGGAATTTTGGCAATGAACGGAAAACTGAAAAAATCGGTGATGGTCTGTTTCTGGGTCTTTCCATAGAAAAATTTTGTCCGGGGATGGGGGATGCCCAGGAGTTTGAACATGGCGGTCTGCTTGATCTTGTCCAGGGCGAAATCGTAGTTGCTGACGCTTGGAAACGTTTTTTTGTTCATGGCGCTGAACAGACTTGCATAAAAGGCTGTGGGCCAGTAAATGGTCCGGGCACGGTGAATAAGTTCGATCTGCGTGGGGGTGTAATCGCAGAAGTTGGGCTTTAATCCAAGGGTCTTGACCACCTGGCTTCCCTTGAGGCGGGCACCAAGGGCGATGGCAGGAGTGATGCCTTTTTCACCCGGGGGAGGGGATTTGGCCGGCTCCTGCCGGAAATTCAAGGATTTTCTGGACGCCGATTCCGGTGCAAACGGTCCCAAGTTTATTGCCAATGAACGCCCGTTGAAGGGTAGAGATGACAAAGTTAAACTCCTTTAGCGGATAGTGTTGTTGAAGCTGAAGGGCAAATTCAACAGCGGTGATCCCCTTGAGAAAAAGGTCGGAGACAATGAGTTGGGGTGCTGCCTTGGCAACGCTTTTAAATGCATCCTGGCAGGACAAAAAGAGCAGGGGGGTATACCCCTTCTGGTAGAGAAGTTTCTCATAAACGGCCAGTACTGTTTTTGATCTGCCAAGGACAAAGGCAGTGGGTCGGTTCTCTTCTGATCTTTGTTCAAGAATGCGGCTGAACTTCCCTGCCGTGGCCTTTAATCTTCGGTCCGTGAGTATGTCAATGTATCCCTGGAGAGGAGAAATGGCTGCCTGTTTCATCAGGTAGTTTGAGGCAACATAGGCAAAGGTGTCCGAAACCATCAACGACGCAATAATGTTACTGGCCTTGATGTCCAGGATGGCTTGGGCAAGTATTTCTCCCTTTTTTCTCCCTGTTTCGATTCGGTTTTTGATCTCGGACAGCACAAGGTCCGTGGGGTTTTTATCAAGCAGGTTGATGGCAGCCAGGCGAAGATAAAGGTCGGGTGCATCCAGATCGTTTAATGTGGATAGTGCCGGTTCACCAAGACCTGGAAAAGCACCCAGGGCCTCGTAGGCGACAAATTTAATGGTGCCTGGGGTGGATTTGTCGGCAATCAGGGAAAGGAGGGGGCCGACCATTGCTGAAGGAATGGTCGTTCCCATTAATTCAATGGTGTTGATAACAAGGTCGTGGTTGGTTGACCGAAGATTTTGTTCCAACCAGTGGTCATCCTTTTTGTCAAAGGCCTGGAGTCTGGTAAAGGCGTTGAATCGGGTCTCAAGGTCAAGGGATTCAAGTGCTCGATAAATGTCTGGTTGTTTGCCGGTCTCGTTCTTTGGATTCGCAACCCCTTGGGTCGAATCCGGGGTCAGCTTTAAACCAGAAACCGCATCAAGGATGGTCTGGTCGCATTTGACCGTTGTTGCCGCATGTTCCAGAAGGCTGAGGGCCCTGGGGGTTCCAATGTGTTCAAGGGCCTGAACCGCATGCGCCTTGAGTTCATTGTTGTCAAAGTAGATATATTCGCTGATCTCATCCACAAGCGCTGTGATTTTATATTTTCCAACGGCCCGGATGGTTTCCACAAGGATGCCGGTATCGATCTCATTGGAAAGAACCTGTTTCATGAGGGGGGCAACTTCCCGAATTTTTTCCCCGGTTCCGACCCGGTAGAGAATGGGCAGAAACTGGAAGTTGAACCTTGCCCTGTCCTGGATGAGTTCAACCAATATCCCGCGGATATCCGGAGTTCCAAAGTTTAATTCTGATAGAAACAGCAGAAGTTCCCAGGCCGTATCCTCCGGTACAAGGGCAAGCCTTTGCAACACGTCCCGGCACACCCTGTCCGGTTCTTCCGGAAGCGTTGCCAGGATCTGTTTTGCGTCCTTGAGGCTGGACGATTTTAAGCTGTCGTTGAATCGGGCGGTTAAACGGTCCATGGCGCTCCTATTGGTATCCGTTGGGATTGTTTCGCTGCCATTTCCAGGAATCCCGGCACATGTCGTCAAGGGATTTTTCCGCCCGCCAGCCAAGCTCTTTTTCAGCTTTGGATGGGTCTGCCCAGCAGGCGGCAATATCTCCGGCTCTCCTCGGACAGATGACAAAGGGGATTTCTTGTCTGCAGGCCCGTTGAAATCCTGCGATCATTTCAAGCACCGAGTTTCCCCTGCCTGTGCCAAGGTTGTAGGTTACAACCCCCGGATCGGTCAACAGTTTTGGAATGGCTTTGATGTGTCCTGCCGCAAGGTCTGAGACGTGGATATAATCCCTCACCCCTGTGCCGTCCGGGGTGTTGTAATCGTTGCCAAAGACATTGACCCTGTCAAGCTTTCCCACGGCCACCTGGGTGATGAAGGGAACAAGATTGTTGGGGATTCCATTGGGATCTTCCCCGATAAGACCGGTTTCATGGGCACCCACGGGGTTGAAATACCGCAGAAGGGCAATGTTCCATGCGTTATCCGACCGATAAAGATCCCTGAGGATCTCTTCGATCATCAATTTTGTCCGGCCATAGGGTTGGTGACACTCAGGGGAAAATCTTCCTGGATGGGCAGGGTGGCCGGATCGCCATATACCGTTGCAGATGAACTGAACACAAGGTTCTTGACTGAAAATTCAGCCATAACCTCAAGGAGCACCAGGGTGCCTGTGATGTTGTTGTGGAAGTAGGTAAGGGGAATGTCAACGGATTCTCCCACGGCCTTTTTTCCTGCAAAATGGATCACAGCGTCAAAGGGATGGCGGACATGGTCCTTAAATACAGCCGTCAGGCTTTTCCGGTCAAGCAGATCTGTCCTGTGGAAGGAGAGGGGTTTTCCAGTGATGGACGCCACCCGTTCTAGGGCCAGTTCGCAGCTGTTGGACAGATTGTCCACCACCACTACCTCCCATCCCTGGTTTAAGAGAGCCACACAGGTGTGGCTTCCAATGTATCCGGCTCCGCCTGTTACAAGAATTTTCATGTAAATCTGTCCCCTGTTTATTTCGCTTGAATCGTCCACGGTGAGTTGATAAGCTGCGCCAATATACCATACATGGATTTTGATACAATACTCCGGAGGTGTCAATGATCACTTTTAATGAGATAGGAATAATCCATTCTCCCCACAAGGAGCGAAGGGGGGCACCCATTCAGCCTGCCGGTGCAGCGGCGTTCAAGGGTGAGATTGAAGTCTATCCTGAATTTCAGGAGGGGCTTACGGATTTAAACGGGTTTGAAAGGATAATTTTAATCTACCATTTTCACCTTTCAGAGGGGTTTGAGCTGATGACCAAACCTTTTCTGGACGATCAAAAGCGGGGGCTTTTTTCCACCCGGGCACCCAAGCGACCCAATTCCATCGGGCTGTCCATTGTCCGCCTCCTCGGGGTTGAAAAAAATATCCTCCATGTCCAGGACATTGATATTGTGGACAATACCCCCTTGATCGACATTAAGCCCTATGTCCCCCAGTTTGATGCATTCCCCGGTTCCAGGGCCGGGTGGATTGATGCGGCCCGTCTGACGGCCCAATCGGTTCAAGCCGATGACCGGTTTACCCGGGAGTGATCCGAATTCTTTAGCCTGGAAATCTTGACATCGTTTTCCATTGGGAGTACTTATGGAGTTTTAATACAACCAATCAAATGGGGAGAATACAATGACTGAGATCATAGATGTCAAAGCAAGGGAAATTCTTGATTCCCGGGGCAATCCCACCGTTGAGGTCGACGTGGTTCTGGCCTGCGGCGTTATGGGACGTGCGGCAGTACCTTCGGGTGCTTCCACTGGAACCCGTGAGGCCCTTGAGATGAGGGACAAGGATGCCAGTCGTTTTCTTGGCAAGGGGGTTCTCAAAGCCGTTGCCAATGTCAACGAGGTGATTGCGCCTGAAATTATCGGTTTTGACACCATGGATCAGGCCGGGCTTGACAGAACCATGATCGACATGGACGGCACGGAGAATAAATCCCGACTGGGTGCAAATGCCATCCTCGGGGTTTCCATGGCAGCGGCCCGGGCTGCAGCCAAGGCTGCAGAGATTCCCCTGTACCGGCACATTGGCGGGATCAACGCAAGAATCCTTCCAGTGCCCATGATGAACATCATCAACGGCGGTGCCCATGCAGCCAACAACCTTGACATCCAGGAGTTCATGATCCTTCCCTTTGGGGCACCCTCCCTTTGTGAGGCCGTGCGCATGGGTGCCGAGACCTTTCACACCCTTCGGAAACTCTTGAAAAAAGAAGGGCTCAGCACGGCCGTGGGTGACGAAGGCGGTTTTGCGCCGAACCTTAAATCCAATGAAGAGGCCATTGAGTTCATCATCCGGGCCATTGAGGAGGCAGGCTACCGGCCGGGCAAGGATATCGGTATTGCCCTTGATGCTGCGGCCAGCGAATTTTATAAAAACGGAAAATATGTGTTTGAATCAGAGGGGCAGGTGCTGACATCCGAAGAACTGGTGGACTACTATGAGTCCCTTGTGACCCGGTATGCGCTTTACTCGATCGAGGACGGCCTTGCAGAGCAGGATTGGGCCGGGTGGCAGATGATGACCAAGCGCCTGGGCGATTCCCTCCAGATCGTGGGCGATGACATCTTTGTGACCAACCCGGATATTTTCCGCAAGGGAATTTCCGAGGGTATCGGCAATTCGATTCTCATCAAGCTCAACCAGATCGGAACGGTGACCGAAACCCTTGACACCATCCAGATGGCAAAGGAGTCCGGCTATACCACGGTGATTTCCCATCGATCGGGGGAAACCGAAGACACCTTTATTGCCGATCTTGCCGTTGCCGTCAACGCAGGTCAGATCAAGACAGGTTCCCTTTCCAGAAGTGACAGGGTGGCAAAGTACAACCAGCTCATTCGGATTGAAGAGGCCCTTGGCATGGGCGGCATCTTTCCGGAAGATCTTTTTGTATGAAAATAGGTATGGATCACATGCTTGAGTTTGCCCCAATAGCAACTAAAACAACCTATATTTATTTTAAAAGAGGAATCAATGTCTGATACGACCAAGTATATTTTTGTCACAGGAGGGGTCGTCTCCTCCCTTGGTAAGGGGCTGGCTTCGGCTGCCATTGGAATGCTCCTGGAGAGCCGCGGGCTCAGCGTAACGATCCAGAAACTAGATCCATATATCAATGTGGACCCCGGCACCATGAATCCGTTCCAGCACGGCGAAGTTTTTGTGACAGATGATGGTGCGGAAACAGACCTTGACCTGGGGCACTACGAACGGTTTACAACGGCAAAGCTGGGCAAGAACAACAACTTTACCACGGGAAAAATCTACCATTCCGTTATTACCAAAGAGCGGCGGGGTGAGTATCTTGGCGGAACCGTCCAGGTGATTCCCCACATTACGGACGAGATCAAGCGCAGCATTTCCCTTGTGGCCAATGGGGTGGATGTGGTCATTGTTGAAATCGGCGGCACCATTGGTGACATAGAGTCCCTGCCGTTCCTTGAGGCCATTCGTCAGCTCAAGGCCGATCTGGGCCGTAACAATGTCATCTATATTCATTTGACCCTTGTGCCCTATATCGGCACGGCAGGTGAACTCAAGACCAAGCCCACCCAGCACAGCGTCAAGGAATTAAGGGGGATCGGTATCCAGCCGGACATTCTGCTCTGCCGCACGGACCGTTATCTCTCTCCTGAAATCAAGGCCAAGATTGCCCTTTTCTGCAACATTGATGATGATGCCGTGTTCACGGCAAAGGATGTGGACTGTATCTATGAGGTGCCCCTGGTCTACAACAAGGAAGGGCTGGGCGACAAGATCCTGCAGAAGCTCAACATCTGGGCCCGGGCACCCAGGCTTGACGAGTGGCGGGACATGGTTGACAAGTTTAAGAACCCTCGGTCGAAGGTCACCATTGCCATTGTGGGCAAATATGTGGATCTTACAGAATCCTACAAGAGTCTGAACGAAGCCCTGACCCACGGCGGCATCGCCAACGAGTCAAGCGTGGAACTCATGTTTGTGGATTCTTCAACCCTTAACCTTGAAAACTATGAAGAGATCCTTGAAAAGGCCCATGGTATCCTGGTGCCCGGTGGATTTGGTTCAAGGGGGGTTGAGGGAAAAATTCTGGCTGTCACCTATGCCAGGGAAAACCGGGTGCCTTTTTTCGGCATCTGTCTTGGCATGCACATGGCTGTTGTTGAATTTGCCAGAAACGTTGCCGGCATGGAAGATGCCAATGGGACCGAGTTTAATCCCCGCACCCCTTACCCGGTGATCTATCTCATGACCGAGTGGTATGATGAGCGTTCAAAAAAGATAGAAAAGCGGGACACCCTGTCTGACAAGGGCGGTACCATGCGCCTGGGGGCCTACCCCTGTGATCTTGTGGAGGGAACATTAGCCATGGCGGCCTATGGGGAAAAATCCATATCAGAGCGGCACCGCCACCGGTATGAGTTCAACAACGAATATCGAAAGACCCTTGAGGAGGCGGGACTTTTGATCAGCGGCACCTCGCCGGATCAAACCCTTGTGGAGATTGTGGAACTAAAGGATCATCCCTGGTTCCTGGCCTGCCAGTTTCATCCGGAATTTAAATCCAGACCTGGAAATCCCCATCCGCTGTTCAGGGATTTCATCAAGGCCTCATTGAAAAACAAATAATGCAGTCGGGTCAGGCGTCATGCCTGACCCCTATCGTTCTATCCCACGGCTTCAATCTGTTCGGCAATTTTTTCGGCAGAGTCACCAAAGAGCGTTTCGATGCTCACAAGGTCAAGGAGCTTGTCGTCCCATTTGAGGCGGCTTGATTCAAGGATGGTATCTTTAATCCGGGCATGCTTGCCGCCAAGGGCCTTGATCTTTTTCAGCAACGAGACCTCGTTCGCCGCCTTGAATCCAACATTCAGCGAAAGAATATATTCAATGGCGGCCGACCGGTTGGCGGCCGACGAGAGAACCGGTATCACAAGGATGCTGCGGCCATCCTTCCGTCCCCTGCCAATATAGACGTTCCCCTCTTTTACAATGATATTTTTGGTTCCCTTGAGCTGGGGGTCACTTTCCACCCGCGAGATTTCATTGGCAAGGGAGCCGGTTTTCCCGGCAACCTCGATCCGGGTTTCAGGAGACGGCTCGCCCAGCAGGGTCAGACCGGAAATTCTGTAGAGAAGCCCCCCCTTGATTTCGCCGATCACCTGCTGGAGGTTTTTCAGCACCATCACATTTCTGTTGGTGAGCTGGGATACGCGGATGTTGTGCAGGGCAAGTTCCTCAAACACGATGCCCTCAAAGGTTTCAGTGATCCGGCTGGTTCCGACGGTCACGGTTTTTGCCTGGTGTTTGATGGCATCCACGGGTCTTGCCATGGCATTGATGGCTTTTGCCATGCTCTGGAAAAAGGTGTCGAGCATATTGGTGGGGGTTCCCTTTCGTGCAAAATCCATCTCAAAGTCAGACACGGGAAGCCTGCCTGCAAGGTATTTCAAGACCAGGGTGATGTTGGTGGCATTGTCAAGGCCCAGGGCCGATGGAAAAAGGGTTTCCCTGCGCCGCTTTGAAAATTGCGTATAAAAGGCGGCAATGCTTTCCCTGAATTTTTTTTCAAGGATCACCTCGTAGATGTCCCGGCCCATGATTTTAAATTCATCCAGAAGATCCTCAATGTGGTTTTTTGCCGTGTACATGAAATGGGACCCTTCGTTGATGGACAGTGCGGCATAGTATCCCCACAGATGCCCGACCAGGGTGTTGAGGACCGGGGCCAGGTGTTCGGGTGCGTGGGGAATTTTAAACACATCATCGCTGTAGGGGTCAAATCTGTTTTCTCCCTCCGTGGTGATGACCACGGGAGCGGCCTTGTGGGCATGGAAGATGGCCGTATCCTTGATGATGTCGCCAAGCACGCTCTCTCTTGTTCCTGCGGCGCAGATGATGATCAACGGTTCGCTGGAAAGATCAATGTGTTTTTTGTCTTCTACAAAATCAGATGAGATGGTCTTGTAGCACAGTTCAGACAGTTTGATTCTGATCTCATCGGCAGAGGTTTTGTTGGATCCGCTGCCAACGGTGGCCCAGTAGTTTTTCTTGACTGAAAGGCGTTTTGCTGAACGGTTGATGGCCTGTTTCATGGTCAGGATCTGTCTCATCTTTTCAGGAATTGCTGCGAGCTCCTGAATCTCCCGGGTGATCGTTTCTTCTGTCATGGTTCCGAGTAGGGCGGCAAGGTGGAGGCCCAGGATGGCGCCTGCTGTAATCTGGGAGTAAAAGGCTTTGGTTGAGGCCACGGACATTTCAATGTCCCTGCCACTGCTCGTATACAGAACCCCGTCGGTCTTGAAGGTCAGGTCCGAATCCCTGCGGTTCACAATGGCAATGGTGTGGGCCCCCCTTGATTTAACCATGTCAACGGTCCGGTTGGTGTCCGTGGTGGTTCCCGACTGGCTGATGGCCACGACCAGGTCTTCGGTCATGGTCGCTTTTTCGCCATCCTTGCCCCGGATGGCAAATCCGGACAGTTCCGATGATTTCATGGCCCGGATGTCAATGTCTGTCCCATCAAGGTAGGAGGCAAGGATGTGGGCACACCCCTGGGCTGCAATCCCTGCCGTTCCCTGGCCGATGAAGTGGATTCTTTTTATGGTGCCTCGTTTGAGCTCGGTTTCCAGGCTTTCCGGGATGACCGATCGGGTTAAGGTGGTTGTGTAGAGGCCTGTCTGGGGGGAGGTTTTCCACTTGTTCTGCAGGGTTTTTTCAACGGACGACGGGGCTTCTGAGATTTCCTTGAGGAAATAGTGGGGAAAATTCTGTCGATCAATGTCCCTTCCCGTGATTTCACTGGTCTGGATTCTGGTTCCATTGATCTCAATGGGTGTGCCGTCATAGGTGATTGACCGGATTCCTTCAACACCTCCTGGACTGTTCTGGTCAAGGACAAGGATCTGTCCCCTTCGCTCTCCATCAAGTTTGAAAAACGACTGGGTCTCTTCGACAACGCCGTAGAGCTCTGATGCCGCAATGTAGTGGTCTTTACCAATTCCGATGAACAGGGCCTGGCCGCTGCCTTTCCTGGCAAGAAAGAGTTTTCCAGGTGCAAGGTCCGTGTGCATGCTTATGGCATGGGAGCCATGGAAGTCGTTGACAGCCAGTCTGAAGGCTTCTTCAATGGTCTCTCCCTGCCGCAGGAAGTGTTCGATCTGAAGGGGAATGATCTTGGTGTCTGTGGTGATTTCAGGGGCAATGGCATCATAGCGGTGTTCATAGTCGTTCTTGAGTTCAAGATAGTTGTCAATATCACCGTTGAGGCTGACATGGATGATGCCGTGCTTCTGGATCTCCTTGTCCGTGGGCACATTGTCAACCGGGTGGCAGTTGGCCTCGGTAATGTCACCCACCGATGCCCATCGGGTGTGGGCAGATACCGTGTTGAACATCGGGTTTGACCGGGCAAGCAGGTGGAGTATCTGATCGTTTCTGATCTGGTTACGAAGAAAGAGAACATTGTCTCCCAGGGCCCCGATCTCTGCTGCAAATTTATAGACAATGGCGATACTCACCAGGTGACGGTCATCCATAGGGTGGGTGTCGCTGATGGTGATGCTGTTGTTGGTCAGAACCGTTCGGTTGGTTCTCAGCTTTAACTGCTCTCCAAATCCCGCCGCGATAAGGGCGCTGCGAAATTCCTCAAACGTCTCCTTGGAAAAGACAAACAAAAGGGAGATGCCGGCAGAATCCCGACCCCTCACCTCAAGACGGTCGATGCTGTTGAGAACGGCATTGATTTCCTTGAATGTTACGACCTCTTCCATGGTTGCCTCCATGGGGGGCGCCAGGGAAAGGTCCTGAACCCGTTTAAGGTTTTCCAATACTTCGCGCTCAATGCACCAGATGATGTCCTGCAGGGTTTCAATTCGCTGGGTTATGGTGTCAACTTGACCCAGGGAAAGGTCAACCATGCGTTGTTTTAATTCGTCGGTTTCCTTTTTAGCAAGCCGTTTCATGGCCGAAAGAAGGGTTGAAAGCGCCGTTTGCCGGGAAGCGTCGGAAAAGAGTTCAAAAAAGGGGGCCCGGGTTCGAAGGGTCCGGGCCTGTTGGAGAAAATCAAGCAGGTTGTCCTGTCCGGCAAGATAACTCTCCCCGAGGTCAACGGTTCGAGCAAGGCAGTCGGTCAGGCTGTTTTCATTTAAACGGTCAACACATTGTTCCATGGCTGGCAAATCCAGGTGCTCAACTGCTGTGGCAGGGGCTTTGTAGCTCACAAGGGCCGAGAGTCCGCAGCAGAGGGTGTTGGGTTCAACAGGAAAGAAGACAAGGGTATTCTCCCCTGCCCGATTCAGGGAAACACCCAGTTGGACACGGATGGAAAACAGTTGTGAAATTTTATTTTTCAGCATGGAAAGGTGTGGAGCGAATCGTGCCATGGTGTCCTCCGTCCAGATTTTAACCGCGATTGGCGGTGGTTTTGTTAGATGCAAAATAGGCGTTAAAGTAGTGCTTGAAAATCATTTTTCCATAGGTTGACGCACGGGTGCCGATATATTTTCGATGGCCCACAACAACGGCCAGGGCCAAAGCCTTTTCTCCGTTTTTTTCCTTGGCAAACCCTGTAAACCAGTCGTACTTGATGGTGTTGTCCCGGCTGTTTATTGAACCTGTCTTGCCGCCGATCTCAAGTCGTGAAAGGGTTGAATCCCGCTGTACCCCCCGGAAGGCCTTTTTGGCCGTTCCCTGTGTAATGGTCCGTGCCATCATGGACCGCACGGCCCGTGCCGTTTCAGAATTTACCGCCTTTTGGGTGTGGGGTGGTGTGCAGGCATAGACAACGGTGCCCTTTGCATCTGTTACCCGTTCGACCATTGAAGGCAGGGGCCGGTTGCCCTGGTTCACAATGGTCGACGAGAGCATGGCCCCAAACATGGGGGAAATGGTCGTTGTCTTGTTGAATCCGCACCCCACCTCGGCCTGCTGGTAGGTGCTGTCTGTAATGAGCATGGTCCCGGAATCAAAGGGGAAATCAGAATCCACTGCCTGGTTGAATCCAAATGCCCTGGCGTAGAGGGCAAGTATTTCCGGATCAAGCCGTGTTGCAGCAATTTTGCCGAAAATCGGGTTGATGGATTCGGCAAAGGCCCTGGCCAGGGTCACTCGTGTGGTGTAGCGGTTTTGGACATCCGTGAGTTGCCGTTTGTACAGGGTGTACTTTCCGCCGTTAAAATAAAGGGGGGTTTCAGGGGAGTAGCCCATGGTTTCCACGGCAGCCGATGCCGTCACGATTTTAAATATGCTCGCAGCCGGATAGTCGCCCATGGTGCAGGGATTGGCCCGGGAATCATCCAGGTCAAATCCTGCCATGGCAACAATTTTTCCGGTAAAGGGTTCCATGGCCACAAGACCGATCCGCTGTGGCTTTCCCCGGGTAAGGGTTTTGAGTTTGTCAAGGTTTTGGGTGAGAAAACGTTGAAGGGAGGGGTCGAGGCTGGTCTCAACAAAGAATCGTTCAATCTCCCCCTGGACCACAATCCTTGATGTCTCAGCATTAAAAATCAGTGACGGATCAAGCAGGGCCTTTAAATCCTGCCTTGTCAAAAGCGTCTGCCGGGTCGCGGTTTTACTCTTCTTTCCAGCGCTGTCCATTGGATCTGTCGGCTGGGTGTTTTCCATGGGCAGGCGATCTTTTACCGTGGCAACGATTTCAGGAAGGCTTTCAAGGGATACGATGTCGATTGCGACCATGATCCCGGCGGTCATCAGAAGCACAAAAACAAGCTTTATCAACCTGGGCAGGCGTTTTTTTCTCCTGGTGGTCAACCTCAGTTCTGATTGAAATTCCCGCCAGCCGGGCTGTCTGTTGTAATTGAACAACCTGTCTCCTAATCTGTTCTGTTGGATCTGGTCGCTAGGACCAGGTGTAAAGTACCACTGCGGTCCTGATTTATCTGATTTGGTTACCGGGTCTGATCTTTTCGTTAAATTCGATCAGGCTCAGTTTTTTGTTCTGTTTTACCGCAAGGACCATGCCCTGGGAGGTTTCACCCATGATGGTGGCCGGTAAAAGGTTGGCAACCACGACGACGCTCTTACCGACAATCTGATCCGGTGCATACTCTTTTGCAAGGCCTGCAATGATCTGGCGGGGTGCCTTCTCCCCAAGGTCAACCGAGAGTTTCAGGAGTTTATTGGATCCTTCGATTTGTTCTGCTGTAACCACAAGGCCGCTCCTGAGGTCTATTTTTGAAAAATCCTCTATGGAGATGGCGGGTTTGGGATCTTTGAATCCGGGGAGGGCCGCCGGTTTTTTTGAAGGTTGGGGATCAGCCGTTTTTTTGACGGCAGGGATATCAATCCGTGGAAACAGGACAGGGGCCTTTTGGATCAATGTTCCGGCCTTGACCCCGTGCCAGGGAAGAATTTCAGCCATGGTATAAAAATTTCGATCCTGGGGTGGTTGAATGTTGAGAATGGTCAGCATCCTGTGGGAGGTGTCGGGCATGATGGGATAGACAAGGCAGGAGACGGTTCTCAACCCCTGGACAAGGTTGTACATGACCGTTTCCAGGGCCGGTTTTTTTTCCGGGTCCTTTGCCAGGGTCCATGGGGCCTGGGTGTCGATGTACCGGTTCATGGTGCTGATCAATTCCCACACCGAAGTCAGTGCCTTGTGGAACTCGGTTTCATCCATGTGTTGGGCGTATTTCTCAACACACTCGCAGGCCGGGAGCTCAAGGGATAGATCCGTGTCCAGATCCGTGTCAACGCCGGGGGTCCTGCCTTTAAAGTAGCGGTGAACCATGGATACCACCCGGGAGAAAAGATTGCCAAGGTCGTTGGCAAGATCTGAATTGATTCGCTGAACAATGGTGTCTTCGGTGAAATTCGAATCCAGTCCGAACACCATTTCCCGCATGAGGAAATAGCGAAAGGTGTCTACCCCATAGGTGTCGATGATCTCAACCGGATCGGTGACATTGCCGATGCTCTTTGACATTTTTGATCCGCCTACGTTCCAGAACCCGTGGACATTGAGGTTCTGGTAGGGCTCTATTCCGGCAGCCTTGAGCATGCAGGGCCAGTAGATGCCGTGGGGCTTGATGATGTCCTTTGCCACAAAGTGACGGGTGTGGGGCCAGAAGGTTTTAAACCCCTCGCCGTCGGGATATCCCAGGGCCGAAATATAGTTGGTCAGGGCGTCAAACCACACATAGGTGACATAGTCCTTGTCAAAGGGGAGGGTGATTCCCCAGGTAAGTCTTGATTTCGGCCGTGAGATGCAAAGATCCTCGAGGGGTTCCTTGAGAAACGAAAGCACCTCGTTTCGATACCGTTCCGGCCTGATGAAATCGGGGTTGCGGGTGATGTGATCAATGAGCCACTCCTGGTATTTGCCCATGGCAAAGAAGTAGTTGGATTCTTTGATCTTTTTCGGAACTGTCCCGTGGTCCGGGCACTTTCCGTCCACCAGTTCACGTTCCTGGTAAAACCGTTCGCAGCCAAAACAGTAGATCCCTTCGTACTCGCTGAAGTATATGTCGCCTGACGCGTGGATCCGGGTGAGAAGATCTTCCACCACCTTGATATGGTCCGGGTCTGTTGTCCGGATGAAATGGTCGTTGCTGATGTTGAGCCGGGGCCAGAGATCCTTGAAAAGGGCGCTGATTCGGTCCACATAGGCCTTGGGGGATGTCTCTTCCCGGGTTGCCGCCTCAACGATCTTGTCACCGTGCTCGTCGGTTCCGGTCAGAAAGTAGGTCTCTTTATCGCACATCCGGCTGTAGCGGGCCGCAACATCGGTTGCAATGGTGGTATAGGCGTGCCCCAGGTGGGGTTTGGCATTCACATAATAGATGGGGGTTGTGAAGTAACTGGGATCACTTGTCTTCATTGATCGAATCATTTCCTTTGCTTAACGCTTTATTGTCAGCTTCAAATTCAGAACCATCCTCAAGGCGCAGGGTGACCGTCTGTCGGAGAACATTCTGTCGAATTACCTTGCCGGGACCCTTGGGGGTGTCAACAATCTTTCCAGGTTTCGGGAGCTCTTTTTTGAGCAGCTTGTAGGTCTTGTTTTCAAAGGTCAGGCAGCACATCAGCCGACCGCAAAGGCCGGAGATTTTGGTGGGATTAAGGGAGAGCCCCTGCTCCTTGGCCATTTTAATGGAAACCGGGTCAAAGTTCTTCATGAACGAAGAACAGCAGATTTCCCGGCCGCACCTGCCGATGCCGCCGCACTGTTTTGACTGGTTCCGGATACCCACCTGGCGCATTTCAATGCGGATGCGGAATTCCTTGACCAGGATTTTTACAAGCTCCCTGAAGTCCACCCGGCCTTCAGCGGTGTAGAAAAAGGTGAGCTTGGCCGCATCAAAGGTGCTCTCAACGGTGAAGAGGTTCATCCTCAGCCCCAGCTTTGAGATACATCCCTGGCAAAAGGCAAAGGCCTCTTTTTCCATGAGTTTGTTTTTTTCACGCTTTTGAAAATCGGCATCCGTTGCAATCCGGAACACCTTTTTAAGCTGTTTCTTTTTCTTGTCCGGGTCAAGGGGAGCCGGCGGGATGGTGACAACGCCAAACCCAAGTCCCTGTTCGGTTTCAACGATCACCTTGTCCCCTGTGTTCAGAACAAAGGCACCGCAGTCAAAATCGTATATTTTACCGGCAGGTTTGAAACGAATACCTGCAAATTTTGTCATGATCTTCTCCTGTGGAGCGTTATGGGTCAGGCCAATTGCCTGGCAGGTATGAGCTTAAACAAAAAAGCCTCCAAGGTCAATCGGATGCCTGCATTCGCCTTGATTTTTTTTTCAGCATGGTGGAGTTCAGTGATCCATGAAAGGGTCCTTTGGGCTGAGATCCCGGGGGCCGTCTCGCCTATGAGGGCATGGAAGTCTGAATTGACTATCTGTCCGGGGTTGTATTTAAATACAACCATATCCCTGAAAAAACTTTCAATAATGGCCAGGGTTCCGCCGATAAGATCAGGATCCTGGTTGATTCTTTCGGCAAGGAGAAGGGCTGACCCGGGGGAGGCACCGCTGATCAGGGCGGAAATCGCCGTGATCAGCCATCTTCTTCTTCCCGGCCAGTCCGTGCCGTCGTCGCTGTCCACAATCCCTGCAAACCGAAGGGCCTTTTGAAGACTTCCCTGGGACCATGACGCCGCAACCCCTGCCAGGGTCGAGTCCAAGCCGTGGTCACTGACCAGAATCCGTTGGATTCTGCCCTGATCCATGGGGGAAAACGTCACCTGTCTGCAACGGGACAGGATGGTTGGCAAAAGGCCGTCGGTTCGTTCCGCCGTCAGGATGAAAAAAGTACGTTCCGGCGGCTCTTCAAGGATTTTTAACAAGGCATTTGACGCCTCGGGGTTCATGGTCTCAGCCCCTTGAATCAGAACCATGCGGAACGCCGCCTCATGGGGCTTTGCCTTGATCCGGCCGTAAATTTCCCGGATCTGTGAGATCTTGATCTTCGCCTTTACCGGAGCCACACAGATGATATCCGGATGCATGGACGAGAGCATTTTTTTACATGACCTGCACCGGCCGCAGGCAAGACCGTTGCCTTTTCCCGCCTGCTGGCAGTTGAGTGCCCTTGCAAAGGCAAGGGCTGCCTCAGCTTTCCCAAGGTCCGGGTTGCCGACAAACAAAAGAGCATTGGGAATTTTAAGCGTTGCAAGCAGGGCAGCAAGTTCCAGGGGCAACTCACCCCCACCCTTGTTGCACTGACAGGCATCTGCCTGGTCATGGAACGACATGGATTAGAAGTCTACTCGTTCTTTTAATTCTTTTCCACACTTGAAAAAGGGAAGTTTTTTTGCGGGAATGGTTACCTTGGCACCGGTTTTGGGGTTTCTGCCGGTGTAGCTCTTGTATTCTTTGATGAAAAAACTGCAAAGGCCTCGGATCTCCACACGTTCTTCACGGGCAAGGGCTTCGGTCAACGAGTCAAAAAAAATTTCAACAACTTCGGCGGCTTCGGTTTTTGTAAGATCTGCCCTCTGTTTCAGGACGGAGATTAGCTCAAGTTTATTCATAAATCCTCTTTCATGTTATCTGGAACTGGCATATACGCAAACCAGTGTGCGAGACCATTTTTCCGTAAAAAAATTTAAACCCCAGGTGGGGTTGAAATCACTATCTAAACAAATTTTTATAATATGTCAAGGGGTTAGGCGAGGATGGCCGGTAATATTTCCAAATCTTCCCTGTCTATTTCAACCCCTGCAAACTGACCCAGGGTTTCGATTTTTATGATCACCCGGTTTTTGCCCTTATACCTGAGAAACTCTCCTTTGACCCCTGAAAAAGGGCCCTGGACCACCAGAACCCGCTCTCCTTTTTCCAGGGTGCTGGTGGTGCCGCTGACCACGTCAAGCCCCGTTCCTGTTACGATTTTGAGGGATTCAATATGGGCCGATGGTACAGGCACAGGTCCCGACGAATATCCCAGCAGCCGAACGGCTCCCATGGTCTTGACCACACTTAAATGCTCCTGGGGGTCAAGGCTGATGTTGACAAAAAGGTAGCCTGGAAACAGGGGGACATCAAGCATGATTTTTCTGTCTTTCCGCTGGCTTCTTTTTTTTATCTTTGGAAGAAAGACTTCAATGGATTTTTTCTGGATATCATTGAATACAACGTTTTCAAAACGGCTTTTGGTTAAAAGGGTGTACCATGATTTTTCTTGACTCATTCTTGTCCAAACTCTCCGATGCCGTATAAATTTATCATAAAACCAATGGACCTGTCATCCAGTTCGTCTCGATAGGTCAGTTCCATGGACCAGCACTGTCTGTGATACCTGATGCCGGTGGCAATTTCAACCTGTTCGTTGCTGTACAGGTCATTTTCATATGTTAAAAACGCATTGAGTTTAGGTGTGATGGCCACATCTGCTTTTACATACAGGGTCTCTGAAGGGTCCACGGTTACGGGTTCACTCGCTTCTCTTTGGTAGCGATACCGGCATAGGATGGTGTCTTTTCTCGTGTCCTTGAGGGTGAAGCCCGTGTTCCACATCGTGAATTGATTGTCCTGGGCCGACCAGTCTACATCCAGTTCAAGGGAGAGCCACTCAAACGGGGAAAACTCGCTTTCAAGGCTTATGTCAGAAAAGGATTGGTCGATGTCGTATCGGGTAACATCTTCGTCATCATCATAATAATAGGTATAGTCATCAAAATAATAGGTCTGATAGAGTTTTACCCAGGCAAATTCATGGTAGATATCTTCGGTTTTCGCCTCTTTTTCTCCGGCGTTTTTCGACATACCGGCGGTGGCTGTCAAAGTTGTTTTTTTGTCCTGTGGAAGGGGTTTGACCTTTCGTGAGGTGAACCGGTTGGTCACGGACCAGGTCACCTGGTTCTGCCGTGCGATCCGGTCCTGGTCATCAAAATAGGGAAGGTCGTCCTGGTCAACATCGGGAATATAGTTATACTCAAGGGCTGGCATCAGTTCGTGTTTGATTTTTTCGGCAAACCCGTTGGCAGGGGTAAAAACCCGGGAGAGCCGGGTGGACATTTCAAGGTTTATGTCCGCAAGTTCCCGGTGACTGAATCCTCCATTGCTCTCGTCTGAAAGTGTGTAGTCGTCGGCGTACCAGGCGGTCTGCCGAAGACCCATGGACGGTTCAAGGTTGAGGTATCTGCCGGCTTGAACCGGGTAATAAAGGGTGGGGTGAATGTCGGTCCGCTGGCCATTGACCAGGGCCGTGGTGGTGTCCTGGCGAAAGAAATTTTTGTACCCGGCATCAAGGTCAAAGTAAAGGGCAGACCGGTTGATTCTCTGGCGCACGGTTTCAAGGGTAACTGCCGGCAGGGTCTGAAGTGTCGTGTCGTCTTCATTCAGCTGTCTTGCCTCCACATCGTCATACCAGTCAACATCCATGTTCAGGCTGTATGTATCTCCGATTTTGTTCAGGTTCAGCTGGTTTGCCCGGGTGGTGTCGTCATAGTCGTCCAGGCTTCTGCCAAAGTTGTCGGCAAACAGATTCTGGGTATTTGTAAACCCGGTGTAACCCTCCTTGAATTCGCGGAGATAGTCGGCATCACTCACAACATCCAGGTCCAGTTTGGCCTTCCAGCCCATGGGAAGGGACTGGTCGTGCTTCATCCTGAACCAGTAACGGTCCGTGTTTGTTCTGTCGGGGGTGGAGCTGTAGCTGTAATCGGATGTGGCATCGGTACCGTCATCGATTTTCTGGTCATCAAGGTAATCAAACCTCAGGGTCCCCCGTGACTTTGGGTCCAGGATATAGCGATATTCAAGGCCAAGTTTCGTTCCCCGCTTTTCCATGTAGTCGGCAAAAAGGGTTGCGTCGCTTCCCCGATTGATGGCCACAAACAGGGGCTGGTTCAGTTCAAACCCCTTTCGGTCGGAAAGGGTGTATTCAGGAACAAGAAGACCGGTCTGGCGACGTGTCTTTGCCGGGAATCCCAGCAATGGCGTATAAAGGGCCGGGATTTTTCCGGCATAAAAGGTGGCATGTTTTGCCACCCCATATCCGCCAATGGTCACCCGCACGTTTTTTGCCGAAATTTTCCAGTCCGGGGTTTCGGTGTTGCACGAGGTAAGGGACGCCTGCTGGGCAAGGTAGCTGTCCTTGCCTGTTTTTGTTATTTTCAGTCCCCGGATGTAGAAATTGTTCTCCTGGACAAAGATGGTGCCGTCATAGATGGTGCCGGTTTCCGTGGCAAGGTTGATGGCAAGGGCCTCGCAGGTGACGGTGTCCTCACCGGATATCAGAAGCACATGTCCCCTTGCCATGGCATCGTTTGTGGTGTTGTTAAACTCCAGGTGGTCTGCCTCAAGCCGGGTTGTGCCACCCTTTATGACAACCCCACCGTCGGCAATATAGAGCCCCCTCTCATAATCGTGGGTTCCCTTTGCTGCTGAAATATGCCAGTCGATGGGCTGTTCGGGTTTGTCCATGAAAGCCGGGGCCGTGGCAGGCAGGGCCAGCAATAACAGTATCAGCAGTACACCTGCTCGTTTTTGTATGGGGTGGCATGATTCCATGTTTTGGCTGTCCGGTTTTTGGCAACAACGCCTTTGAATTTTAACTGGGTTTGGTTTTGCACTTAACTAAAATTTACTGTATAAAGCCATTTTAAGTCTTAAAAGTCAAGTAATGTCGGGAGTTGATTATGTTTATCACACTTGAAGGGATTGAAGGTTCAGGCAAAACAACCCAGATCAAACGATTGGCAGACTGCCTGGGTCAAAACGGTTATGAAACCGTTGTCACAAGGGAGCCGGGAGATACCGTTATTGGCAAGAAAATACGGGCCATCCTCCTTGATCCGGAGAACAGCGGGATGTCGGACCTGTGCGAGCTTTTTCTCTATGGTGCAGATCGGGCCCAGCATCTGTCAGAAGTGGTCGTTCCGGCCCTGGGGGTGGGGAAAACCGTTGTCTGCGACAGGTTCACCGATGCCACCACGGTGTATCAGGGGGCTGCCCGGGGCATATCCAAAGAGCTGATTGATATCATCCATTCGGTGGTTGTCAAGGATCTCCGTCCGGACCTCACCCTCTTGTTTGATCTGGATCCTGAAATCGGTCTTGCCCGGACGGTAAAGGCATTGGCCGATGGTGCAAGGACCGTTGATGAGACCCGGTTTGAGAGGGAAACCCTTGCGTTCCACCAGCGGGTGAGGCAAGGCTATCTTGCCCTTGCTGCTGCTGAAAAGGATCGCTTTCTTGTGGTGGATGCCAGCGGGACCCTGGAACAGGTTTTTACCGAAATTGTATCTGGAATTAACAGACGCCTTGGCATCGATCTTGTTGGAACTGCTCCGGCAATGATTGATCCCAGGGCCAAAGGATGAACCCCCATGACCTATTCAATTCTTGACGCCATTGGAAACACCCCCATGGTTGAAATAAAGCGGATGCATTCCGTTCCTGGTGTCACCATTCTTGCCAAGCTTGAGTATCTGAATCCGGGCGGGTCCATCAAGGACCGGGCTGCCCTGTCCATGATCGAGCAGGGGGAGATCAGTGGTGAGTTGACCCCGGGCAAGACAGTGATCGAAGCCACCAGCGGAAACACGGGAATCGGCCTTGCCATGATCTGTTCGGTAAAGGGGTATCCCCTGCTTTTGACCATGGCCGAATCCGCAAGCGAGGAAAGAAAGAGTATCCTCAAGGCAAGGGGTGCTGAAATCAGGCTGACACCGGGCCACCTGGGGTCAGACGGTGCCATCGAGGAGGTGTACCGCCTTGCCAGGGAGAATCCTGACACCTATTTCATGACCGATCAGTACAACAATCCTGCCAACTGGCTTGCCCACTACCGGACAACGGGGCCTGAGATCTGGGAGCAGACCGGCGGCAGGGTGACCAGTGTTGTGGCCTCCCTTGGCACCAGCGGCACACTCATGGGGATCTCCCGCAGGTTAAAGGAGTTGAACCCCCAGATCCGGATCATCGGAGCCGAACCCTATCTCGGCCACGGGATTCAGGGGCTTAAGAATATGAAAGAGTCCTACCGGCCTGATATATTTGATAAAACCCTGCTCGATGAAAAGATAAACATTGATGATGAAACCGCCTTTGAGACGGCTCGTATGCTGGCAAGAAAAGAAGGACTGTTTGTGGGCATGAGCAGCGGTGCTGCCATGGCCGTTGCCCTTGCCGAGGCAGCCAGGATGGAAAAGGGTACGGTGGTGGTCATTTTTCCAGACGGGGGTGAAAGGTATCTGTCAACCTCCCTCTTCAAGGTCAAGGACAATATCAATCTTACACTTTACAATACCCTGACCCGCAGCCGGGAGCGGTTTGAACCAAAGGTCCAGGGCAAGGCCGCCGTTTACACCTGCGGACCCACGGTTCATAAATCCATGGACCCGACCCGGTTCAGACGCTTTGTGGCAACGGATCTTCTGGTTCGCTACCTTGAATATCGGGGACTGGCCGTCAACCATGTGGTCAACATAACCGACCTGGATGATTGGACCATCAAGGGATCTGAACGTATGGACATGACGGTTCCTGAATTCACACGCCCCCATATCCGGTCGTTTAAAAACGACCTCCATCGTCTGGGCGTCCGCCCGGCCCAGGCCTATCCCCTTGTTTCCGAGCACACCGAAGAGATGGTGGCTGTTGCTGAAAAGCTTGTTGAACGAGGGGTTGCCTATGAAAAACTCAACTCCCTCTATTGTGATATCTCAAGCCTGGATGCCTACGGTTCTCTTTCCGGGGTGGATCTTGATAAAATAAGGGTGGGGGCAACGGTTGACCTGGATGATTACGAAAAGGACAATCCAAGGGATTTTACCCTGCTCAAGCGGGTGGGCCTTTCCGAACTCAAACGGGGGGTGTGCGTCCGGACAAAGTGGGGCAATGTTCGACCGTCCCTTCATCTTCAGTGTGCGGCCCTTGCAATGAAATACCATGGGGGAGGGTTTGATGTCCACACCGGTTCAAGGGAACTGCTGTTTCCCCACCATGAGAACGAGAACGCCCTGTCAAGGGCCCTTGTAAAAGAGCCCCTTGCAAGGGTCTGGATGCACTGTGATTGTGTAACCTATGACGGCAGTCTGGGGGTGGAAACCCTTGGGGCGATTGATCTTGATCTGCTTGTGAAGCTGGGGTGGGAGCCAAGGGTTGTCCGGTTCTTTCTTCTCTCCTGTCACTATCGTAAGCCCCTGACATTTTCAAGCCAGGGGCTTGCTGACGCAGGCAGGGCCCTTGACCGGTTTGACCGTTGCATTGAGGCCCTTTCCCGGGTCAAAGAGGGGAACCCCTTTCCCGAGCTTGATCAGCTTCTCTATGACATTCGCCAGGGCTTTGTCATTTCAATGGACGATGATCTGAAGATCTCCGGGGTGATGGCTGTGCTGTTCAAGGGGGTAAAGACCCTCAACCGTCTCATGGCCTGCAATCAGATCGATGCCAAGGGAGCACGGGAGGTTCTGTCGCTTTTCAGGGAGATCAACGCTGTGTTGAACATATTTGAATTCGGGCCGGAAAAATCGGTCTCCCAGGAGGCGGCCGCCCTCATTGAAAAGCGGCAGATTGCAAGGTTGAGCGGGCAATGGGCCCTTGCAGATCGACTCAGGCATGAAATCAAGGCCCTGGGTGTTGAGATTAACGACAAAAAAGTGTGAGACAAAATATATGAAACCCCTGTTTTTTCCGTTTACCCATGTGAGTGAAGAAGATGCTGCAGCCCTGCTAACCTGTTTTAACGGATTCTGCCGCCTGGGTGTCAGCCGTTTGGATGAACTTTTGCCCCAGGATCCGGCCGTTGAGGTTGTGCTGCCCTCCGACAAGGAGATGGTTTCTGTCCTTGCAATGGTCGAGGATTATCGACAATGGGCAAGGGTCAACCAGGGCGGTGCAGGGCAGCTTCGAGCCCGGGTGCCTGAGGCCCCCTATTTTACAAGCGATACCGGGATTTCTTCCCTTAAATCAACCATTGAAAGGCAAGCCGGGGCAGGGCAGGAGCAATCCCTGGGTGGCGGGGATAGACAACGGGATGCCTTGCTCAATGCCCTTGTTTTTTTAAGGATAGCCCAGGAGTCCGATGGGGAAAACGATCAAATCGACAGGAAACTTTCTTTGATTTCAAAGAGTGAAGCCAGGCTTTTTTCAGCCCTCAGGGGCAATGGTCTGCCACCTGCCGCGGATGTTGATCCTTCGGGCGGGTATCCGGTCGTGAACAGGGACAGGGGCAGTAGCCGGACGGTCAGGCGGATTCTGTCATGGGCCTGTTTTTTCCGGGAACAGGTGGCACTTTTAAAGGATGATAAACCCCTTCTTCCCGTCACCACAAGCCCGGCCGTTATGGACTATTTCCACTCAATGGCAAAAAAGTCCACAAAGGTCCTTGACATTGGTAATTTTAAAGTGCATGAAAGGTCATGTGAGCAGAGCAACCCGTGGAAACGCCACTTGAGTGATGTCATTGTGGATGCTGTTTCAGGTGTCCACAGGGATGAAAATAGGTTGATTGAGGCAAGTGACGGCTGTGCCGTTTTTGTTGACATTCAGCTCTATCTTTTTTCAGACAAGGCTGTGGCCGACATCTTCTGCCCGCCGGGCCAAAAGGGTAGAAAAAACAGACTGATCCAGGGGGAGGGAGGCGAAATTCCCATTTGCCTTGTTCACGTGAACGAATAAAAATGCTTGATTTGATGGGTTACCTGTTATAATAGGCGCTCTTGTTAGTGTTGTTTATAATAGACTTTACGTTAAATTTTTTTTATGGAGGTTTTAAAAAATGGCTTTTAATCCAGTAGTTGATGAGGCAAAGTGCGTTGGCTGTGAAGAGTGTGTTGATGTATGTCCTGTAGAGGTTTTTGAAATGCAGAACGAGAAATCCGTTCCTGTCAATGCCGAAGAGTGCATGGGCTGCGAGAGCTGTGTTGAAGTATGTGAAGAGGGCGCCATCACCGTAGAAGAGGACTGATTCACTCTTGCACCGGGTGTCATTTTAAACATCAAAGCCCCTGGAAAATCCTGAATCAGGCTTTTTCAGGGGCTTTGTTTTTTTTAAAATACCCCTTTGAATTGGGCAAGCGGAAAGGGGGATTCCCCTTTTCCCATTCCTTAGTTGTGGCCAAGAGCCCATACCCCGCTCCGGCCGTGCCGGTAATACTCAAAATCCTTTTCCCCCCTTGCTCCATCCGTGGCCGTTCGGTCGAAATGTAAGAAAATTCCCTACGAGACAATCAGAAATCTGCCAATTGACCCGGGCTGTTATTGCTGCTATTTTTGACAGAATGGAGGTGTATCTCCACTATTGTCGACCCAGAATCATCAATAACCGGTTACGTTTTACAACAAACAGGAGGATTTTATGGGAAGTAAACAGATCGCAACCAGTATCGCCATCACACTATTGATGGGTGTTTCCATGCTCTTCACCCCTTCGGCCTTTGCAAAGGAGCGGATCGTCTTTGGCGGTGGCCCTGCCGGAGGAACCTTCCAGGTGGTTGCAAATGCAATCCAGGTGTACAAGCCGATGAAAGAGATCCCGGAGTTCAAGGTTCAGGCCCAGTCGTCTGCCGGTTCAGTTGAAAACCTGCGAAAAACTGATGCCAACCGCCAGCAGATGAGTGTTGTTTATTCAGGGCATGTATGGCTCGGCCGTAACGGCAAGATGAAGAACGATACCAATAAATACGAGAACGTTCTTGCCGTGTCCTATCTCTATGGTGCACCTGCCCAGCTGGTAATTAGAAAGGGGTCGGGCATTAAGAGTGTTGCTGATCTTGCCGGTAAAAAAGTCGGTGTGGGCAATGCCGGGTCCGGTGCCTTTGCCAATTGTGAGCTTTTTTTCAACTACATGAAGGTGTGGGACAAGATTGAAAGAAACGCCATGGGATATAATGATGCGGCCCAGGCCTTTGGCAACAACCAGCTGGACGCCTTCTGGCTCTTTACCGCCTTTCCAAGCGGTGCCGTGATCATGGCGGCCCAGACCAACGACATTGACCTGGTGAATCTCCACGAGGATGCCGTCAACAGCGGATTTTACAAAGAATATCCCTATTTTGCAAAACTCAACATCCCGGCCAACACCTACAAGGGTGTTGAAACGGATATGCCTTCATTCCAGGATTCGGCGTTGTGGGTTGCAAACTCCCAGGTTTCTGCCGACACGGTTTATAAAATGCTCTCCCTTGTTTATTCCGATGCAGGCTTGAAACACATGGTCAGCCAGAAAAAAACATTTAAGGAGATGAGTGTTTCAACGGGTGCCAATGGTATCGTCACCCCCCTCCATCCGGGTGCCGAGCGGTTCTGGAAGGAAAAAGGTGTTTTAAAATAGCATGTTACCTTCGGGGGCGGCGTTAGATCCGCCCCCCATGGCTGATAATCCTTTTAATCCAACATAGGCAGGGCAATTGTGTACGAAAAATTAAATAGGTACGAGCAGATATTGTTTGATGCATGTTCGGTGATTCTTGTTCTTTTTTACTCCTATGCAGCCGTTATCCAGCCCATGGCAACCCAGTATCACAGGGGCATATACGTTATCATCACCTACCTGCTGATCTTTCTGCTCTACCGTTCAAAGTCCAGGATCATGCGGGTGGTGGATTATTGCCTCATGGTATTGTCGGTGGGTTCCATCGGCTACTGGATCGTCAACTTTGAGACGATCAATTACCGGACAGGGGCTGAAACCCAGCTGGATATGGTGATTGCCGTTGTCGGCGTTCTCATCGGCATCGAGCTTGCAAGAAGGGTGGTGGGAATCGTATTTGTTTTCATCGGGGTGGTGATGCTCCTCTTTGGGGTCTACGGCTATCTGGCTCCCGATCTCATCTCCCATGCCGGTGCGCCGTTTACCGAACTTTGCATCAGCATCTTCTACAAGAGTGACGGGGTGTTCGGCATCATGGCAAATGTTCTTGCCACCTATGTGATTCTCTTTGTGATCTTTGGTGCGTTCCTTGAAAAATGCGGAGCCCAGAAGTTTTTCATTGACTGGCCCCTGGCAGCCGTGGGCCATAAGATCGGCGGTCCGGGCAAGGTGTCAGTCATTGCATCGGGCCTCATGGGGTCCATCTCAGGCAGCGCCATTGCCAACACGGTGTCCACTGGCATGTTCACCATTCCCATGATGAAGAAGGCGGGGTTTAAGCCCCATGTGGCCGGTGGTATTGAACCTGCGGCTTCCATTGGCGGGATGTTCATGCCGCCCATCATGGGAGCCGGCGGTTTTATCATGGCCGAACTCACGGGGCTTCCCTACTCACGCATCATGCTGGTGGCCATTTTTCCCGCCCTGATGTACTTTTTTTCAGTGTTTGTCATGGTGCACTACGAGGCCAAGATGCACAACATCGTGGGTGAAAAATCCGAACATTCATCCATGGAGATCCTGAAAAAAGAGTGGTTTTATACGCTTCCCCTGGTGGTCATCACCATTTTCATGCTCACGGGGTATTCTCCCGCCTATTCGGCAATCCTGGGCCTGGTCAGCTGCCTTGTGATTTCTTATTTTCGAAAAGAGACCCGCATCGGGGTCAAGGAGTTCATTGAGGCGTCAAGGGAAGGTACGAAAAGCAGCCTGAAGATCGGTGCCACCGTCGGCATTATCGGCATCATCATCGGGGTACTGACCTTTTCAGGCCTTGTACTCACCTTTGCAGATATCGTGATCGAGCTTGCCGGCGGGTCGTTGCTGATGACCATTTTCCTCATTGCCCTGGCATCCCTTGTACTCGGCATGGGGGTCCCGGTGACCGCAGCCTATCTCATCACCGCCGTTGTCGCCGTTCCGGCCCTGACCCATCTGGGGGTTAATGAGCTTGCTGCCCATATGATCGTGTACTGGCTTTCCCAGGACTCCAACATCACGCCGCCCGTTTGTATTGCCGCCTTTGCAGGGGCAACCATTGCAAAGGCAAACATGTGGAAAACGGCATTTACCTCGTTTAAGTTTGCCAAGTTTCTCTATCTTGGCCCCCTGCTTTTTGCCTATGTTCCAGGTTTTTCCCTGGACGGATCATCCGTTGACATTGTCAAGGCATTTATATATATACTCTTCGGGACCTGGGCCTATTCATGGTTCATGAGCGGCATCTGGTTCGGGCCACTCAAACGGGTTTTCATCAAAGCGGATCATTAATTTCAGGAGAAAAACAGAGCGCCATGATATTACCGGAAGTCAAGATAAAAAATATTTTATATGCAACGGATCTGTCGGACAGTGCACGGTATGCCTTTGCCCATGCCGTCAGTCTTGCCGAACACTATGGAGCAAAAATAACCATCCTCCATGTGATCCCTGAGACCCATGACTCCCTTGAAAAGAGTCTGCTCGGGTATGTGTCCAAGGAGAGCTGGGATGAAATCAAGGTTAGAAACCTCCAGGAGGCCCGTCATTCCCTGATCGGTAAAAAAAGGGACAATGTGATGATCCACGAGGTGCTAGAGCAGTTCTCCAATGATGTAAGGCGTGAATCAAATGCTGATTTCGAATTTGCAGATGAAATTGTCATTGACCGGGGAAATCCGGTCAAGCAGATTTTAAAGCAGGCGGAACAGCGGGATTGCGATATCATTGTCATGGGCAGCCACGGCCAGAGTACGCTTGCCGGCGTGGTCATGGGCAGTATCACCAAGCGGGTGCTCAGAAGATCTGAGAAACCCGTACTGGTAGTCCGTTTGCCGGAAACCGATTAAAACCCTGTAAACGTCCACGGCCCCTTGACTGTTCTTTTTTCAAGGGAGCCGTGGATCCGGGCCAGAAAATCCTTTCTTGGAATTTCCACCCCTCCCATGGAGACCAGATGGTCCGTTCTCACCTGGCAGTCGATGAGGTCAAAGCGCTGTTCAACCAGGTGGCGGTCCAGGGCAGCAAGGGCTGTTTTTGAGCTGTCTGCCATGGTTGAAAACATGGATTCTCCAAAAAAGCAGCCGCCAAGGGCTATCCCATAGAGCCCGCCTGCAAGATGACCCTCCTTCCACGCCTCAACCGAGTGGGCAAATCCCTTTTCATGCAGCCGGGTATAGGCCTCGATCATCTCCTGAACCAGCCAGGTGCCTTGTCCCGAATGAATCCGTAAATCAGCACAATGGTGGATCACCTGGCCAAAGGCCTGATCCATGGTGATGGTAAAGTAATGTTTTCTGATTTTTTTTTGAAGGCTCCGGGAAACTTTGAGCCGTCCGGGGAGGATGACAAGCCTTGGATCCGGAGACCACCAGAGCAGGGGATCTCCCGGGGAGAACCATGGAAATATGCCATTCTGATAGGCCAGGACAAGCCTTTCGGGTGTGAGGTCTCCTCCGACACAGAGGAGACCGTCAGCTCTTGCTAGATGGGGGCTGGGAAATACAAGTCTGTCAGAGAGTCTGAAAACCGGCATTCACTGTTTAAAACTAAAGGTGACAGCGTTGTTCTTAAGACCCAGGGTTACCTTTCCCCCCTTTTCAAGGGCGCCGAACAATATCTCGTTGGTAAGCTTGTCCTTGATCTTTTTCTGAATCACCCGGTCCAGGGGCCGCGCACCGAATTTGGGATCATACCCCTTTTTGGCAAGCCAGGTTCTCACCTTTGGCGGATACTGGATGGTTATTTTCCTGGGTTTCAAAAGGGCCTTGAGTTCCAGCATGTTTTTATCCACAATACGTTCCATGATCTTCTGGGACAGGGCGTGGAACTGTACAACGGCATCCAGCCGGTTTCGAAATTCCGGACTGAAGGTTCTTTCAACGGCCCTTGCACCCTTGGCATCCACATCTTCCAGTTGATCACCAAAACCGATGCGGTTGGCACTCATCTCCCTTGCCCCGGCATTGGAGGTCATGATGATGATGACATTCCTGAAGTCGGCTGCCTTTCCGTTGTTGTCGGTCAGGGTGGCGTAATCCATCACCTGGAGCAGGATGTTGAAAAGGTCTTGATGGGCCTTTTCGATTTCGTCCAGGAGCAGCACCGAATGGGGATGCTTTCGGATGCTGTCGGTGAGGATTCCCCCCTGGTCAAAGCCCACATACCCGGGAGGTGCCCCGATGAGTCTTGATACGGTATGTTTCTCCATGTATTCGCTCATGTCAAACCTTAGAAATTCAATGCCAAGGTTTGCGGCAAGCTGCTTTGCCACCTCTGTTTTACCAACACCGGTGGGGCCGGTAAAGAGAAACGAGCCAATGGGCCGACCCGGAGACGAAAGTCCTGCCCTGGATCGTTTGATGGAGGTTGTCAGGGTTTCAATGGCATGGTCCTGGCCGAAGATGGTCTGTTCAAGCTTGGTGCCAAGCTGCTCCAGGTTGGTTCTGTCCGATGCCGTGACGTTCTGGGCCGGTATCTTGGCCATCTTTGCAACGGTTCGTTCAATATCAAGGGGGTGAACCTTTGTTCTTCTGGCAGACCCTGAAAGCCGTATGAACGAGCCGGTTTCATCCATGACATCGATGGCCTTGTCCGGGAGGAACCGGTCATTGATGTGTTTGGCGGCAAGGCGTGCACAGGCCTCAATGGCTTCTTCCGTGTATTCAAGCCCATGGTGTTCCTCGTAGCAGCTCTTGAGACCCTTGAGGATTTCTATGGTCTCTTCAACCGAGGGTTCCGCCACTTCGATTTTTTCAAACCTGCGGGACAGAGCCCTGTCCTTTTCAAAGAAGTTCTTGTACTCCTCATAGGTGGTGGATCCAAGACAGCGAAGGGCGCCCGAGGAGAGTGCGGGTTTCAGAATGTTTGAGGCGTCCATGGATCCGCTGCTTGTGGCACCTGCGCCCACCACCGTGTGGATCTCGTCAATGACCAGCAGGGCGTTTTCCTTCTCTTCAAGGGCTGAGATGACGTCCTTGAGGCGTTGCTCAAAGTCTCCCCGGTATTTGGTGCCGGCCAGAAGCGCCCCCATGTCAAGGGAGAACATTTCTGAATCCTTGAGAAAATCAGGGACGTCCCGGTTAAAGGCCTTGAGGGCGATCCCTTCGGCAATGGCCGTTTTTCCCACACCCGGGTCCCCGACAAAAACAGGGTTGTTCTTGCGCCGTCGGCAGAGCACCTGCATGGCCCGCTGGGTTTCATTTTCCCTGCCGATGAGGGGGTCTATCTTTCCCTGCTCGGCCTTTTCAAGAAGATTGGTTGTAAAGAGGGTCAGCGGATCGGGCTTTCCCGCTTTTTTGGGCTGTTTGCCCGGTTTTAAAAATCCCTGGTCCGGTTTGCTGATGCCGGCCTTTGGCAGGCCTGCACCATGGGAGATATAGTTTAGAACATCCAGGCGGGTGATGCCTTCGGCCTCGAGGAAATAGGCGGCATGGGAGTCTTTTTCCTGGAAAATGGATGCAATAATATCACCCAGGCTCACCTCATTTTTTTCGGCTGAGCGGGCGTGGTTGATGGCCCGCTGGATCATTCTCTGGAAACCGATGGTCTGCTGAAGAACATACTCCTCTCCCTCGCCCATGACGGTCATCTTTTCCTGGAAAAAGGTGTCCAGGTTTTTCTTTATGGCCTCTGGGTCTCCACCGCATTTTTCTACGGTTTCAGAACCGGTTTCATGGTGCAAAATTGCATAGAGAACATGTTCAACGCAGACATACTCATGGCGTCTTTTCTTGGCTTCCCGAACGGCTGCTCCGAGGGTTGCACTAAGTTCCTTGCTTATCATGGCTACTCCTTCTCCATAGTGCTCTTTAAGGGGAATCCCTGCTCTCTTGCCAGGTGATGAACCGTATTTACCTTGGTCTCTGCAATCTCCCTTGTGTAAGACCCGCAAATACCCTTTCCCTGTTTATGTATATTAAGCATTATTATGGACGCTTTTTCAAGGGATTTTCCAAAAACCGTCATGAGAATCTGTACGACAAACTCCATGGTGGTGTAATCATCATTGTGGAGAACAACCCTGTACATGGGGGGAAATTCTTCTTTTTTTCGAATTTTTGATGAAGATTTCTGCTTTGTTGAAGGTTCGTTAAGGCCCATAATTTTTTAAGCCCCACAGCATTTTTTGTGTTTTTTGCCGCTGCCGCAGGGACAGGGATCGTTCCGACCCACTTTTTCCTCGGCACGCTTGATGGGCTTTTTAGCGGTTGGACCATCGGAGTGGGAAAAGACCAGGTTCTCCTGTCGGGGTTTTTGAATGGGTTCAAGGGGTTCGCTTGCGGCGATCTGGATTCTGAAAAATATACCCAGGGTCTCCTCCTTGATCCGCTCGACAAGGCCCTCAAACATCTCATACCCCTCTTTTTTGTAGAGGATCAAAGGGTTCTGCTGGGCATAGCCCCTGAGACCGATTCCCTCTTTGAGGTGATCCATGTTGAGCAGATGGTCCTTCCAGAGGCTGTCAACGGTCTGGAGCATGATGTAACGCTCCAGGCGTCCGGTATCAATGGGCCCCAGAAGAGCTGCTTTGGCTTTATACGCCTCCATTGCGGTTGTCTCAATGAGTTCTCCCAGGGCGTCGGCGTCGATATCTTCGCACACCTGGGGTGAAAGATCGATTTCAAGGTTGAACTGTTTTTTGACTGTATCCTTCAACCCCTCAAGGTCCCACTCCATGGGATGCTGCTTGTCGTTTCGGTACATGGCGTGGATCTGCCATGCCTGGTCCTGGATCATATCCATGAAAACGGCTGAAAGGTCAGGGTCCGTAAGGATCTGTCGCCGCTGCCGGTAGATCACCTCCCGCTGCTGGTTCATGACATCATCGTACTCGATGAGCTGCTTTCTGATCTCAAAGTTGTGACCTTCCACCTTGGACTGGGCATTTTCAATGGCCCGGCTGATGAGGCCGTGTTCAATGGGTTCTCCCTCGTCAATGCCCAGTTTGTTCATGATGGCGGTGATTCTTTCGCCGCCAAAGATCCTGAGAAGGTCGTCCTCAAGGGAGAGGTAGAATCGCGAGGAACCCGGATCTCCCTGTCGGCCTGAACGGCCCCGCAACTGGTTGTCGATTCGCCTTGATTCGTGGCGGCTGGTGCCAAGGATGTGCAGCCCCCCCAGTTCCTTTACCCCTTCACCCAGCACAATATCGGTTCCCCGGCCTGCCATGTTGGTGGAGATGGTAACGGCCCCCCGCTGGCCGGCATTGGCAACGATTTCTGCCTCTGCCTTGTGGTGCTTGGCATTGAGAACGGTGTGGGGGATACCCCGTTTTTTCAGTTTGTTGCTGATGTCTTCTGAAACATCAATGGAGATGGTGCCCACAAGAACGGGCTGTCCCTTTTTATGCAGGGCAATGATTTCCTGGATGGCGGCCTGGTATTTTTCCTTCTGGGTCTTGTAGATCAAATCGGGAAAATCTTTTCTCACCATGGGCTTGTGGGTGGGGATGACCAGCACGTTAAGATCATATATCTTCTTGAACTCTGCTGCCTCGGTTTCGGCCGTACCGGTCATGCCCGAAAGTTTTGCGTACATTCTGAAAAAGTTCTGAAAGGTGACCGAGGCAAGGGTCTGGTTCTCGTTGGCGATCTTTACCCCTTCCTTTGCCTCCAGTGCCTGGTGAAGGCCTTCGCTGTATCGCCTTCCGGTCATCAGGCGGCCTGTGAACTCGTCAACGATGATCACCTCATCGTTTTTTACAATATAGTCCACGTCCCGCTTGAACAGGGTGTGGGCCTTGATGGCCTGGTTCAGGTGGTGGAGGATTTCAATGTTCGACGGGTCGTATAGGTTTTCAACTCCGAGCAGGCTTTCACCCAGGGCAACCCCCTCTTCAGTCAGGGTAGAGCTCTTTGCCTTTTCATCCACATTGTAGTGGATGTCTTTTTTAAAGGCTGAAATGATGGTGTCGGTCTGGGCGTAGAGGGCAGTGGACTTTTCTGCAGGTCCGGAAATGATCAACGGCGTTCTGGCTTCGTCAATGAGAATAGAGTCCACCTCATCCACAATGGCAAAATTGAGTTCTTTCTGGGCAAGGGAATCCCGGTCAAACTTCATGTTGTCCCGGAGGTAATCAAACCCGAATTCGTTGTTGGTGCCATAGGTGATATCCGACCCATAGGCTTTTTTTCTCTCTTCGTCGTTCAGATCATGGACAATGATGCCGACGCTGAGTCCCAGAAAGTTGTATATGGCGCTCATCCACTCGGCATCACGTTTGGCAAGGTAGTCGTTGACCGTGACGATGTGGACCCCCTTCCCGGAAAGGGCGTTCAGGTAGGCCGGAAGCGTGGCGGCAAGGGTTTTTCCTTCACCGGTCTTCATCTCGGCAATTACCCCCTGGTGAAGGGCAATGCCCCCGATGAGCTGGGCATCAAAGTGGCGCATTTTCAAGGTCCGCCACGAGGCTTCCCTGACCAGGGCATAGGCTTCGCAAAGCAGATCATCCAGGGTTTCACCATTGGCAAGCCTTGATTTAAAACTGACCGTGGTCTCGGTCAGTTCATTGTCTGAGAGCTTTTGAAACCGGGGCTCAAGCTCATTGATTCTGTCGACCAGGGGTTGCAGCCTTTTGACCGCTCTTTCATTGCTAGAGCCAAACACTCGTGTAAGAAAATTGAGTACCATATGATTGCGTTACCTTTGATGATAGGGTTGGTTTATTTTTATTTTACTAAACATATAAGCACTATTTTTAAAAATTAAAATTATTTTTGCAAGAAAGGTGCTGATTGCAGGAAATATTTCACGTTTTCCGGGAGGAAGATAAAACCGCATCATGGGAAACACCCCATCAGGGGGGATATGGGGCATGGTGGGAGGTCTCTATGCCTGGGGTTTCAGTTGACGATGTATCTTTCAGGATTTACGGGGGTTCCGTTTATTCTGACCTCATAGTGAACGTGGGGTCCTGTGCTCCGGCCGGTATTGCCCATGAGGCCAATGACCTCCCCCCTTTTTACCTCCTCCCCTTTTTTTACAAAGATTTTGTCCATGTGGCCGAATTTGGTCACGATGCCATGGCCATGGTCAATCATGACCATCTTGCCGATGAACATCTTTTCACCTGCATCGGAGACCACCCCGTTTGCCGTTGCAACGATTTTTTTACCCATTTTGTTTGCAATGTCAAGGCCCGAGTGGAACTCCCTTTTTCCGGTAAACGGTGAGGACCGATAGCCGAAGGTTGAGGAGATCCAGCCCTGGGCCGGCCGGATTGAGGGGGTGGCAGCAAGCAGGTTGCGTTTTTTGTTCAGGCTGTTCAAAAGGTCTTCAAAATTGGCCTTTTGCCGCTGGGTTGACAGATTGATCTGGTTTGCCTGCTGGTGCATCTCCCGCATCAGGCTGTTGTGGCGCTCGGCAAGGGGGACGTCAGGGTCGATATCCTCCCCTGGGACGCCGCCAATGCCAAAAAAACCATTGGCGTCACCTTTGTTTTTTATGTTTGCAATGATTCTGACTTTGCTTTCAAAGCTTGACAGGGCCGTGATATTGTCCTTGAGCTGGTTGATTTCACCGGCCAGGGCCTGGAGCTGGGATCTCTGGAGGGTAATCTCGCTGTCTTGACTCTCAATCTGCCTGCGCAGAAGGTCATTTTCAAAGGAGGCATTTTTAAGCTTTACATAATCATACCCAACATAGGTAAGGGTGGTTACTCCTAAAAGCGGAATGAACAAAAGGTATGCAAGCTGCGACTTTGAGATGGTAAATTCCCTGATCCTTGAAGCCGAGCCCGTGTGAAGCCATATTTTCATTCTATTTTTCATAAATGCCTTTAGATAAATCAAATAAGGTTCCCTGTCAAGTCAGGGGCGGGAAGATTATTACAGGGCACCCTGGAACAGCTCCAGTCCGGTTTGTTCTTCCAGGCCAAACATGATGTTCATGTTTTGAACGGCTTGGCCAGCCGCTCCCTTCAGCAGATTGTCAATGGTAGAAACCACAATGAGCTGTCCCGATTCCGGTTCAAGGTGAAACCCGATATCGCAGAAATTGGTTCCCCTGACATTGCGGATGTCGGGAAATTCTCCCTGGGCAAGTACCCTGACAAAGGTGTCGGATTCGTACTGGTCCACGAGGGCCGCTCGGATCATGGCCCGGGTCGTACCCGGTGTCACCCGGGCATAGATGGTGGATAGCATTCCCCGGGTCAGGGGCAGAAGATGGGGAACAAAGGTGATGCTGACCGGCTTGTCTGCCTCAAGGCTTATCACCTCCTCCATTTCAGGAACATGGCGGTGATTGCCGATCTTGTATGGCTTGAACGACTCGTTGACCTCGCAGAAATGGCTGCCAAGGGAGGCGGAACGACCTGCGCCGCTGACGCCGGATTTTGAGTCGGAAATAATGCCGCAGGTATCAACAAGTCCTTTTCGGATCAGGGGGATAAGGGGAAGAAGGACGCTTGTTGGATAGCATCCCGGGTTGCCCACCAGGTTTGAACCGGCGATCTTGTCCCGGTAGAGTTCACACAATCCATATACCGCTTCATTTAAAAGGGCTTTTGCTGAATGTTCCTGGTAGGCGGCTTCATAGGCTGAAGCATTCTGAAATCTGAAGTCAGCGGAAAGATCCACCACTTTAACCTTGTTCTTTATAAACTGCGGGGCATAGCCCATGGAGACCTTGTGGGGAAGGGCAAGAAAGACACAGTCCGCCCGCTGACTGATGGCATTGATGTCAAGGGGTTCGCACACAAGGTCCACAACGCCCCGCATGGCGGGGAATACGTCCTGGATCGCCCTGCCGCTGTAGGATTGTGACGTCACGGCAGCAAGTTCGGCCCCCTTGTGGCCCGTTATCAATTTGACAAGCTCAGCCCCGGTATAGCCCGTAGCCCCTGCAATGGCGACTCTGATCATAGTTCATTCTCCTGTGTTCTCTCTGTGTCGTCCGATGACCGCTCAAGGATAAATAGTTCCAGGAGACTTTAGCAGACAGCCCGGTTCTTTTCAAGGGAAGAATGGTGTGTTACCATGCGTCTGACCCATTGCATCTGCTCTGGCCGCAACGAATGATACACGCCGCTGATTACAATGCTTTGGCTGGCTTGAAATGTGCGGGTGGGCGTTTCATCCAACGAATCATGAACGGTTAACCGTCGGTCGTCGGAAGGGTGCGCGTTCATATGAAAAAACAACCAACAAAGGGTAAATATTGCCATGGACACAAAACGATGAAAATAAGAATTCTATCAACCGGGGATGAGATTGTTTCCGGCGGCGTGGTTGATACCAACGCCAACTGGCTTGCTGCATCCCTGTTGACCCTGGGGTTGACCGTTGACCGTATTGTCGCTGTGGGCGATGACCTTGAAACCCTGGAGCAGACCATTGCCGACCTGGCAGCAGGGGCCGATATTCTGATTGTCACAGGTGGTCTTGGTCCCACGGATGATGATATCACGGCCGCGGCCGCGGCAGGCGCTGTGAACCTAAAGACCTTCCTCAACCCCGAGGCCCTTGGGTTCATGACGGATTATTTTGCTCGAAAAGGATGGCCCATGTCCCCATCAAACCACAAGCAGGCCATGCTTCCCCAGGGGTGCCGGGTGATTGACAATCGGGCGGGCACAGCCCCCGGGTTTTATCTTTGTATCGCAGGCTGCCACGGTTTTTTCATGCCCGGTGTGCCACGGGAGATGAAGGCCATGGCCCGCAGCTGGGTCTTGCCCTGGATTCAACGCCATGCAGGAAAAATCAGCGGCCATGCCCCGATGGATCTTACCCCGCGAATCATTACCGTGTTCGGCCTGCCTGAATCCGAGGTGGGTGCCCGGTTAAGGGAGGTGGCCGTCCTGTTTCCCGGTGTCAGGCCGGGGTTCAGGGTGGATTTTCCCCTGATCCAGGTAAGGCTTTATCCGGATCCGGGAACAGCGGTGTGGGAAAAAAGCCTTGACCAGGCAGAAGAATTTGTTGTGACCACCCTGGGCCACAGGGTGATTTCAACCCAGGGGCTTAAAATGGAGGCCGAGGTGGGCCGTCTTCTGGCCCAGGCAAAGGCAACCATTGCCCTTGCAGAAAGCTGTACCGGTGGTCTCATGGCAAGCATGCTCACCGATGTCCCAGGCAGTTCCGACTATTTTCTTTTCTCAGGCGTCACCTACTCAAACGAGGCCAAGGTCCAGGTTCTGGGTGTCCGGCAGTCGACCCTTGAACGTAATGGGGCCGTGTCTGAAGAGACGGCAGGGGAGATGGCCCGGGGGGTGAGGCGTCTGACCGGTGCGACCTATGGCATTTCAACATCGGGGGTTGCAGGACCAGGGGGCGGCAGCCCGGATAAGCCGGTGGGAACGGTCTGCATTGGGATTGCAGGACCCGGATTCTGCAAAACAAGGCGTTATGGGTTCGCCTTTAACGACCGAACCATGAACAAGCAGATCTTTGCCGCAACCGCCCTTGGGCAGCTGAGAAAACGGCTGCTCATGGACGCAGGCAGCGTTTGAACCAAAGGGCCGTTCTTCGGGTGAAATCCTTCTGGTCATCCGGGTCAGACATTCTGTGCCCGCCCTTTTCATGGATGACCAGTTCCTTGGGGTCAAGGGCCAGGTCAAAGAGTCTGTGGGCATTTTCAACCGGAACCACCTCGTCCCTTCCGCCGTGGAAGACAAGCAGATGGTGAATCCCTGCAGCGGACCGGGAGAGGTCAAAGAGCAGGTTTTGTTCGAAAAATTCCATGGGCAGGGCAGGGCGGTGCTGGTTTCCCTCAAGGGGGATGATCTTTATGGTCCGGCTGACCAGGGGGGTGGCACACACCACTGCCCCCAGGGGAGAAATTCCCCGGGATTCAAGAAGCGTCCACGCCTTGACGGCCGTGGCACCGCCAAGGCTGCTGCCAAATAGGGCCAGCCGTTGGCTGGTCAGGCCAAGGGAGATCACATGGGCGGTTGCAGCCACCATGTCGGCTGCCCGAAGGTCAAGGGAGGTGTCGTTTTCAAACCGGCCGTCGCTCTTGCCGCATCCCCTGTGGTCAAAGCGTAGAAAGGCAATGCCAAGACCCGGTAGAAGATCGGCAAGCAGTTGCTGCTTGGCGGAATCCATTGTGCCTTCAAGGCCATGGGAACCGATGACAACGGGCGGGTCGATGGTGCCCGGAAGGTGGAGAACGCCGTGGAGGGTCATGTTGTCGCAGGTGAATTTCACCGGTTGTGATCGTATATTCATCCTTGTTTTTATGGCACAGAAAAGGTAATATCTCAAGTTTATTTGTGCCCCCAATTCCCTTGAATCCATAAACCAGGAAATATATGAAAATACAAAAGAGAAAACCCGTTGAACTTGAGATTATCGACCTTGCCTTTGGCGGCAAGGGCCTTGCCAAGCCCGACGGCTACCCCATATTTGTGGATCGCACCGTGCCGGGCGACAGAATCATTGCCCGGATGACCAAAAAGAAGAAGAGCTATGGCGAGGCAACCCTGGTCTCCCTTGTGACGCCCTCACCCCTCAGGCAGGACCCGCCCTGCGAATATGCGGCCCATTGCGGCGGGTGCCGGTGGCAGACCCTTGCCTATGACACCCAGCTTGAGTACAAACAGCGCCATGTGACCGAATCCCTTGAGCATATCGGCCTGCTAAAGGACGTTGGGGTGCTGCCCGTGATTCCTTCCCGGAAGATTTTCGGGTTCAGAAACAAGATGGAATTTTCCTGCACCACCAGTCGCTGGCTGATGCCGGAAGATCTTGAAAATCCGGACATCAAAAAGGGGTTTGGCCTGGGCCTCCATGTGCCTGGAACCTTTGACCGCATCATCGATATCGACCGATGTCTGATCCAGCCGGACACGGGCAACCAGATCATGCAGGCCGTGAGGCAATATATTGTTGAATCCGGGGTGCCGGCCTACGGCCTTCGTTCCCACGAGGGATTCTGGCGGTTCCTCATGCTCAGAAGTTCCTCGGCATTCAACACCTGGATGGTCAACATCGTTACCAGTCAAGAGAACGATGCCCTTTTGATGCCCCTGGCCGAACATCTCAAACAGATGTTTCCCTCGATTGTCTCGATCGTGAACAATGTCACGGCCAAACGGGCCGGTATTGCAACGGGGGACTATGAGAAACTCCTGGTTGGAGAACCGTTTATCCAGGAACGACTCGGACGGTTCACCTTTGAAATTTCAGCCAACAGCTTTTTCCAGACCAACACCGCCGGTGCGGAACAGCTTTATTCCCTGGTTTCTGAGTACGCCGATCTCACGGGCAGCGAAACCGTGGTGGATCTCTATTCCGGCACGGGCACCATTCCCATCTGGTTGTCCGACCGGGCCAAAAAGGTGGTGGGCATAGAAATTGTGGAAAGCGCCGTTGTTGATGCCAGGAAAAATGCAGCCCTGAATCAGATTGACAACTGTGAATTTTTTGTCGGTGACATCAAGGCGGTGCTGCCCCGGCTGGATGCCGCCTGCGACGTCATGATCATTGATCCCCCAAGGGCCGGGATGCACAAGGATGTGGTTGCCCAGGTCATGGCCATTGCACCGAAAAAGATCGTTTATGTTTCATGCAACCCAGCCACCCTTGCCCGGGACCTTGGCATGCTCAAGGAGCGCTACCGGGCCGTCAAGGTTCAGCCCGTGGACATGTTCCCCCACACCTTTCACATCGAATCCGTTGCCCTGCTGGAAGCCTTGTAGTTTTCGCTGTGGCGCACAACCGGGCGTGGGGCTTGCCGGTTCGAAGCAAGTTCATGCTTTCCTGTGTTCCTGCCGTGGTACCTATTTTGCATAGAGCTATCCCAAACGGGTAAAGGCTAAGGGGAATGCGGTGACCCCCCTGAAAGAAAATAACAGGGTTAACTAAAAAATGGGACGCTATCTATGGCTAAAGTAATTTTTGGAGCATGGGACGGCAAGGTAATTGACAATAGAACCCGGCCGATTTTTGAGATCGAAGATCATCCTGAGTTCAGTGGTTTTGATGAGTTTAATGCAGGAAACCCCATTAAAGCGTTTTTCGGCGGGCATGGGTTTTTCGTGTTTGAAAAGAATGTAAACCTTCTGGATGCCCTGCTCCAGTATATGGAGCGGGTTGCAAACGAGTCCTGCGGCAAGTGTACCCCCTGCCGGGTGGGCACCCAGATCATCCGGCATAAGCTGGAAGACCTGGTGAACCGCAGGCTCGGTGCGGAGGCCCTTGACGAGATCGAGATCATTGCTGAGCATGTGAAGAACACCTCCCTTTGCGGGCTCGGGCAGACGGCAACCGTTGCCCTGCTTGAAATGCTGGCGTCGTTCAGGGAGGAACTGGTGGCTGAACTTGACACTCCTGTTCCCCATCGCCAGCAGTGCGTGACCTATGTGACGGCCCCCTGCATCGAGGCCTGTCCGTCCAAGGTGGATGTGCCCAAATATATCGACTATATCAAGGACGGCAAGTTCACCCATTCCCTTGGGGTGATTCTTCAGAAATATCCCATGGCCGCCACCTGTGGCCGGGTCTGTGTCCGTTTCTGCGAGATGGCCTGTAGAAGAACCCAGGTGGATGAGGCCGTGGGCATCAAGGTGCTCAAACGCTTTGTTGCCGACCATGAGCAGGAGGTGATCAACCAGTGGTTCTCCGCCTATACCCCGGATGAACCCAAGGATCCCAACCTCAAGGTGGCCGTTGTGGGTACCGGCCCTGCCGGTATCTCTGCCGCCTATCACCTGCTGCTCAAGGGGTACCGGGTGGACATCTTTGAGGCAAAATCAATCCCGGGCGGCATGGCAGCCACGGGGATTCCCGAATACCGCCTGCCCAAGGAGGTTCTGGGCAAGGAGGTTTCCATCATTGAAACCCTTGGCGGCCGTATCTTTTACAATCAGAAACTGGGCCGGGACTTTACCCTGGATGATCTGTCCCAGCGGGGATACACCGCTGTTTTCCTGGGAATTGGAACCCACAAGGGAAAGATGATGGAGGTGGCCTATGAGGATCCGGAGCTTGAGGGATATGATTTTGGTGTCGATTTTCTGCTGCGCATCAACCACGATTACATAGATCGGGGTATCCCCATGTCCCTTGGCGAGAAAATGGTGGTGGTCGGCGGCGGCAACGTGGCCATGGACTGTGCCCGGTCGGCCCTGAGAATGGGTGTAAACGAGGTCCATCTTGTCTACCGGAGAAGCAGGAAGGAGATGCCCGCAGACCACGAAGAGGTCGAGGCCGCCATGAAGGAGGGGGTGGTCTTCCACTTTTTGACCAATCCCACCAAAATCATAGTAAAAGACGGAAAAATAGAGGGTGTCGAAGCCGTTAAAATGGCCCTGGGAGCGCCTGACGAGACGGGCAGGTCCAAGGTCATGCCCGTTGCCGACAGTGAATTCATCATCAAGACCAATCACGTTATTCCGGCCATTGGCCAGCAGGTGGAGCTTGGGTTTGTCAATCCCAGGGACGGCCTGGAACTCAATCCCTGGGGAACCATCCGGGTGAACCCTTCTTCCCTCATGACCACAAGGAAGGGCGTTTTTGCAGGCGGTGACTGTGTGACGGGGCCTGCCACCCTGGTCCAGGCCATGGCCCAGGGGGAAAAGGTGGCCAGGAGCATTGATGACTACCTGACCCTTGGCCGTGTCAGATTCCAGCCCAGCGAGAGAATGTCACAGCTTGTGGCCGATGTTCAGCCCATGATCTCAAAGGGGATCAACATCCCGGTAAAACATGAATACAGGGTAAAGATCAAAGAACTTGATCCATTGATCCGCAAGAAGATCTTTGAAGAGGTTGAAAAGCCCATCTCCGTGGATGAGGCCTATGCCGAAGCCCAGCGATGCATGCGCTGTTACCGTGTCTATTCAGTTATTACCGAGCAATAGGGAGGGACATAGGAATGATAGGAACCATTAATGGTAAAAAGGTAGAATTCAGCAAGGATCAGACTGTTCTGGAAGTTGCCAGGGCAAACGGCCATTTTATTCCCACCCTTTGTGAACTTGCAGACCTTGATCATACGCCTGGTACATGCAGGGTCTGCCTGGTGGACATCAAGCGCAGGAACGATGTGAATCATCGGATTGTCACATCCTGCACCACGCCCATGGAAGAGGGCATGGCCGTGTTGACAAGGACCCCCAAGGTCAGACAGATGCAGCGCCTCCAGGTGGAGCTGCTCCTTGCCGACCACAACCAGGACTGTGCATCCTGCGTTCGCCATGGAAATTGCGAACTCCAGGACGTGGCCCAGTTTGTGGGCCTTGAACAGACCCGTTACAACTATCCTGAATTTTACCAGCGTCGTACCCGGGATTATTCGTCCCCTTCGGTTGTCCGGGACATGAGCAAGTGTATCCGCTGCTTCCGCTGTGTCAAGGTGTGCCGGGAGATCCAGGGCATCGACGCCCTGGTGATCACGGAAAAAGGTCTTGAGACCGAGATCAGCGTCAGGGATCACCTGCCCCTCAACGAATCTGACTGCATCTCCTGCGGCCAGTGTATCCTGGTCTGTCCCGTGGGGGCACTTGCCGGCCGTAACAATATTGAAGATGCCATGGATCTGATTTACAACCCTGAATTGATCACCGTGGTTCAGTTTGCCCCGGCAGTGAGAACCGCCATGGGTGAAGAATTCAACATGGCCAAGGGTGAAAATGTCGAGGCAAAGATGATCACCGCCCTGAAACGCCTGGGTGTTGACGTGGTGCTTGACACCAATTTTGCCGCGGACCTGGTAATCATGGAAGAGGGCAGCGAACTGCTCCATCGGATAAAGAACAGGGGCGTTCTCCCCATGTTTACCTCCTGTTGTCCGGGGTGGGTTAATTTTGTTGAAAAGAACTATCCCGAGATGATCCCCAACATCTCCACCACAAGTTCTCCCCAGCAGTGCCTGGGCGCCATGGCCAAGACCTATCTTGCCGATAAAATGGACCTTGACCCGGATCGGATACGGGTCATTTCCATCATGCCCTGCACGGCCAAAAAAGGCGAAGCCCAACGACCTGAATTTCAGAGAAACGGCCGCCCGGACGTGGATGTGGTGCTGACCACAAGGGAGTTTTCAAAGCTGCTCAAACGTGAAGGCCTTGATCTCGCCAAGCTCGACAACTCTGAATTTGACAATCCCTGGATGACCGAGTACTCGGGCGCTGCCGTGATCTTCGGCAACACCGGCGGTGTCATGGAGGCTGCTGTAAGGACCGTGCACAAGCTGGTGACGGGCAATGAGCTTGAGGCCGTTGAATATACCGATCTGCGGGGGGATGCCACCCGCAGGGAGGCAACGGTTGATCTGGGTCCGGCCCTGGGAGAGGTCAAGCTTGCCGTGGTCCACACCCTTAAGGAGGCCCGCAGGCTCATGGAAGAGATCAAGTCGGGAAAGAGCGCCTATGGGTTTGTGGAGGTGATGGCATGTCCCGGCGGCTGCCAGGGCGGCGGCGGTCAGCCAAGGAGCAAGCACTCCTACCAGGGTACTGCCCACGAGCGAACAGAGGGAATTTACACCATTGACAAGAACCGTGCCATCCGCCAGTCCCACAACAACCCCATGATAGAAAGGCTCTATGCCGATTATCTGAAAAAGCCCCTGGGCCACAAGAGCCACGAGCTTCTCCACACCACCTACAGGGATCGTCGGCGTAGGATTAATCACTCCATGCACAAGATATGGAAGGAGATCGAAGAGCGCGCGTGAGGACATTTTTTATCAGAATTCTCCTCGTGGTTTTTGTCTGCCTTGCCCCCCTTGAAAGGGGCAGGGCAGATGCCCAACCCGAACCGGACCCGGACCCGCTGCTGCTTGTCCCTGCATCCCCTGCAGCCATCCCCCTGATCCTTGCCGCCCAAAGCCTTGGGCATCTGAAAATAAAGGTGTTTCACAATCACTCCCAGGCCCATGCCCTTTTCTTACGGGGCCAGGCCCAGATGCTCGCAACCGGGCTGAGCGTGGGGGTCCGGTTCTTTGACCAGGGGGTACCGGTAAAGATCATCAACTCCCATGTGGCAGGGCTGAGCTATCTGGTCTCCACCCGGCCCGTCAAAGGGTTTGGCGACCTTGTCGGGCAGAAAATCTGGCTGCCCTTCCCCGGTTCCCCCCTGGAAGAGATCTGCCGGTTTTTTGCAAAGCAGGAGGGCCTTGTCTGGACCACCGATATCCTTGTGGGCTACTCAATGTTTGACACTTCGGTCAAGATGCTCAAGATGCATAAAATTGATTTTCTGCCATTGCCGGAACCCTTTGTCACCCTTGCAACCAGGGCGTCGGATCTGTTTGTCTGTCTTGACTTTGCCCGTCTTTGGGAACAATATACCGGTGACGGTAATCCCTGTCCCCAGGTGGGCACCCTGGTCAACAAACACTGGGCCGGGGCCAACCAGGAGTTGATTTTTCGGTTCAACCAGGCCCTTGAACGCTCGATTCTCCGGTGTGCCCGGGTGCCGGACCTTGCTGTTAAACAGGCCCAGCCGTTTCTCGGGTTTTCCCTGGATGTTTTAAGGAGCGCCCTGGGCCGCACCCGGTTTCAACTGTTGACGGGCCAAACATTAAAGGACGGCGTTCTTGCCTACTACAACACCATTGGATCACCCCTGGACAACGGCTATAACGATTTTTTTTAACCCCCTTGCCAGAACGCTTTGCGCCATGGGGGCTTTTATGGGTGTATGGTCTGTTGCCTCGTTTTTTTTTGACCCCTTTATTCTGCCTTCCCCCCTTGAAATCATGCAAGATCTTGACCGTCTGTGCCATCCTCGTCTCATGGATCATTTGAACATTACCCTTTTCAGGGTGTTTTGGGGATTCTCGGTCTCGTTTGCCGCTGGTACCTCTACGGGTACCCTGGGCCATGTGTTGAAAATAACGCCCTGGGTTGAACGTTTCATGATGATGGCCCAGGTGGTGCCCGGGGTCATCCTGGGCGTTATTTTACTGCTGATGGTCGGGCAGGGCAGCAAGGTTCCGGTGATGCTCATCATTGTCCTGACCACGCCCTTGATCGCCATGAACACGGGCACTGCCCTTGCCAGGCGCAATCCCGCCATGGAGGGGGTTATTTTGTCCCTTGGCGGAACACGTCGGCATCTGGTCAGGGATCTTTACCTGCCCATGCTCGTTCCTGCCATGCGCTCCAATGCCGGAATCGGCATGGCCATGGCGGTGAAGGTTGTCGTTCTTGGTGAATTCATCGCCGCAGACAACGGGCTTGGCCATCTGATCAATGTGGCAAGAATCTACTTTAACATGGCAGACGTGATGTTTTATGTGGTGATCATCCTTGTTCTGATCCTTGGGTTCCAACTGATGATCGATGCTGTTTTTTTCTTGTTTTTAAAAAAGTATTTCTATCCGGGTTGACCGCCATGGACGCGGCAGTGTGCAAAGGAATTTTATGCTCAAGGTATCTGAAGTCACCAAAAAATATAACGCTCAGACCATTCTCCATTGCTTGAGTTTCAGTGTCAAACCCGGAGAGCGGGTCGCCTTGACCGCACCGTCGGGCACGGGTAAAACCACCCTGATGTCCATTCTGGCCGGTATTGACAGGGATTTTTCAGGCGCTGTCACCCTGAACTGCAAAAAACGAGGGATAATGTTCCAGGAGCCGGGCCTGTTCTGGTACAAGACCGTCAGGGAAAATATCTTATACCCCCTTGAAATGGATAAACGTCCCCTGAACAGTCAGATCCAGGAACGCTATCTTCAGTGGCTTGGTGTGACCGGCCTTGCCCGATACGAGGGTCATTATCCCCATGAGATTTCCCGGGGCATGAAGCAGAAAACAGCTTTGGTGAGGGCCCTTATCTTGAACCCGGATTTTCTGCTCATGGACGAGCCCTTCAGTGCCATGGACAAAGAGTCTGTCCAGTCCATTGTCAACCATATCCATTCCGCCTGCCCCGGCATCACCCTGGTTGCGGCAAGCCATAGTCTTGAGGGGTCCCTGGAATTTTTTGACAAGGTTCTGGTTGCTGCAGCAACACCCATTTCAATGTTTGAAACCCGAAACCTCCGTCAAGCTTGCTGACACCCAAGGTTGCAAGTTGTAAAAATCCCTGGCAGTTTTTTGGGTCCATGGTGGGTCAGAAATAATTTTAAGCTGAAAAAATTGAGATCTTCTGCTATCTATGGATCCATGGACGAACCGCTTCCCATTGACCGGGTGATGCCCGAAATTAAAAAAGCCCTGGAGAACCATCAGCGGGTGGTCATCAAGGCCCCGCCAGGTGCCGGCAAGACCACCCGGGTGCCCCTGGCCCTGCTTGACCAGCCCTGGCTTGGGCAGAGGAACATCCTGGTCCTTGAGCCCAGGCGCATTGCGGCACGGGCTGCGGCCGGCCGCATGTCAGACCTTCTCCATGAGCCCCTGGGCCAAACCGTTGGCTATCACATCAGCATGGACAGAAAGGTGTCGCCAAAGACCCGCATTGAGGTGATCACCGAGGGAATACTGACCCGCAGGATTCAGAGTGATCCAGGGCTTTTGGACACAGGTCTTGTCATCTTTGATGAGTTCCACGAGCGCAATTTAAGTTCAGACCTCGGGCTTGCCCTCTGTCTGGATGCCATGGATGCCCTTTGCGAGGATCTCAAGATCGTTGTCATGTCCGCCACCCTTGAGGCCGCCCCCCTGTGTGAGCTCATGGGCCGGGCCGGGGTGGTGGAATCCCAGGGACGAATCTTTCCCGTTGACACCCGTTACCTTGAACCCGGTCCGGGGGCAAAAAAAGACGAATTCCTTGAAACCCGCATGGCCCGGGTGATCCTGAAGGCGCTTGCCCGGGACAGGGGGGATGTTCTGGCCTTTCTGCCAGGTGTCGGCGAAATCCGCCGCACGGCAGCCCTTTTAAACCCCAGCACGCTTCCGGCAGGCGTCACTGTTCTGCCCCTCCACGGCAACCTGACCCAGGCGGATCAGGACAGGGCTATCCAGCCCGCCAGGCAAGGACAACGAAAGGTGGTCCTTGCCACGGCCATTGCTGAAACCTCCCTCACCATTGAAGGGGTTTGTGTGGTGGTCGACTCAGGCCTGGTGCGTGAACCCAGGTTTTCCCCAAGGACCGGCATGTCAGCCCTTGAAACCTTTGAGGCATCCAAGGTGTCGGTGGACCAGCGTCGGGGCAGGGCGGGCCGGACAGGCCCCGGCATCTGCTACCGGCTCTGGTCAAGGCAGAGCCAGGGGGACAGAACGGAGAATGTCCGGCCGGAAATATTCAACACGGATCTGGCCGGTCTTGCCCTGGAGCTTGCCCTCTGGGGGGTACGTGACCCCGAAGAACTCAAGTGGCTGGACCTGCCGCCGGAAGCCGCAATGGGTCAGGCCCGTTCGCTTCTGGAGCGTTTAGGGGCCCTGGACGCCCACGGAAGGATCACCCCCCATGGGCGAGCCCTTGCCGGTCTCGGGGTGCATCCAAGGCTTGGCCACATGCTCCTGACGGGCAAGGCCATGGGAATGGGTCCCCTTGCCTGCCTTGTGGCGGCCATTGTCCAGGAGCCGGACTTTATTGTCCGGACAGGCAAGGCCTGGGATGCCGACTTAAGGCTGCGTGTGGAACTTCTCGTGTCAGGCCGAACGATTGCCCGGGTCGGAGAATTCAAGGGGAAAGCCCTGGCAAGGATAAAAAAAATTGCCGGGAAGCTCAGACGCACCCTTGGCGTCAAAGATGGAAGTATTGATCCCAGCAGGACCGGAATCCTTCTGGCCCTGGCCTATCCCGAGCGGGTCGCCATGAACCGCAATACCCGGGACGGTCGGTTTCTCCTGGCGTCGGGCCGGGGGGCGGTTTTGCCCATGGTCGATCCCCTGGCCTGGGAGGAGATGATCGTTGCCGCCCATGTGGATGGGAAAAACACCAATGCCAAAATCTACATGGCCGCCCCGATTTCGCGGACGGAACTTGAACAGACCTTTGAACGGAATATCCAGGTCCTTGACCGGGTCTTCTGGGATGCATCGTCAAAGGCTGTCAAGGCCGTGAACGAACGCTGCTACATGGGCCTTGTTCTTTCAAGCCGCGCCCTTGACAACCCGAATCCGGATTTAATTCTCTCGGGGCTTCTCCAGGGCATCCGTGACCAGGGGGTGGGGATTCTTGCCTGGACTCGGGGGTTGAGGCGATTCCAGGCAAGGGCGGTGTTCCTGAACCGTATCCTGGGTGATGAAGGGTTTCCAGACCTGTCGGACAAGGCCCTTGAAGCGAGCCTGGAAGGCTGGCTTGTACCGTTCATGGGAACGGCGCTTTCCATGGCCCGGGTCAAACGGATGGACCTGAAGGCCCCCCTTTTTTCCCTGTTAACCCATGGCGAACACACCCTCCTTGAGCGCCACGCCCCCTCCCATTTTGTTGTGCCCAGCGGATCAAAAATCATGCTTGACTATGTTGAAGAGAATGGTCGAATGGTTGATTCTCCCGTTCTCAGGGTCCGCATCCAGGAGATGTTCTCCTGTACCACCACCCCGACGGTTGCCATGGGACGGGTGCCCGTTACCATCCATCTGCTCTCCCCGGCCCAGCGGCCCGTTCAGGTTACCCAGGATCTTGCGAGTTTCTGGGACAACACCTACGCCCAGGTTAAAAAGGAGCTCAAGGGAAGATACCCCAAACATTTCTGGCCCGATGATCCAAGAAGCGCCCCTGCCACACGACGGACAATGCGGAATCGATGATTTACCCGGCCCCATGGATGTAAATCTATTGGCATTGGACCGGAAACATGGTAATAGTTGCCGTTAAGACCATGGGGGATTTCCCGTGGTCTTGCTGTTTGCTTAGGCCCATGATCAAAATAAAACCTCCCACATGGCTTGTTTTTAAGCCGTCTTCTTCGTTGCCTTAATGGGTACATATTTCAATATGCTCCCATTAACGCGCCTTGAATACGACTTAAAATCCTAGGCCATGTGTTGGAAGATTTTATTCCGATCATGGGCCTTACCTTGAGTCTGTTTGGAAAAAAATGAGGAGATAAAATGCAGGATATTTCTACGATAAAACCAGGGATCGGGCTTGGCTCAATCCATTTTGGGGCCACCATGGATGAGTGCAGGGATTATTTTGGCAAGCCAAAGGAAGAGCTAAAAGAAGAGTTTGAAGACGAAGAGTACATCACCTGGTACTATGGCGATGGAGACATTGCCCTGAGTTTTGAGGGATCAGAGGATTTCAAGCTCGGAACCATCATTCTTTCCACCCCCGAAGCCACCCTGGACAATGAAAAAATCATTGGGAAAAGTGTTGCTGATATCAAGCAGTACCTGAAGCGGAAATCCTACTTCTACCTGGAAGAGGCCGATGAGCTGGATCCCACCATGATGGTTATCAATGTGGGGGCCCTTGAGTGCAACTTCATGTTCACCGACGGCCTGCTTGACGGGGTACAGTGGAGCTACCTGTGGGAGGACGATGAAACCCCGAACTGGCCCCAGATCGTTGCCTGATCGGCTGATCCAATAGAATGGTTGTTTCAGTTTCACCCTCAACGGTACGGGTGCCCCGGGAAAACCCTGAAGGCTTTGTTGTTCTCCTGGATTTCCTTGACGCCAGATTTCCCTGGATCGGCAGGCAAGAGTGGATACGGCGAATCAATGCAGATCTTGTTGTCCGGGAGGATAAAACCCCCTTTACCATCTCCTCACCCCTTGTTGCCGGGTCAAAGGTCCTTTACTATCGCGAGGTTGAAACTGAACCCCTGATTCCCTTTAACGAGGAGGTCCTTTTCCGCAACGATCACCTGATTGCGGCGTGCAAACCCCATTTTCTGCCGGTGGTGCCATCGGGTCCCTTTGTGAACGAGACCCTTTTGAACCGCCTTAAAATCCGCTTTTCCAATCCAGACATTGTTCCCATCCATCGCATCGACCGGGAGACCGCAGGTGTGGTGCTCTTTTCGGTTGAGCCAAAAACCCGTGGGGCCTATCAGCACTTGTTCATGGAGAAAAGGGTGAAAAAGACCTACGAGGCCGTTACCCGCAGACCCGGCACGCTCGGTCATCTGCCGTCCGTGATTGTCAACCGCATTGAACGGGGCAAGCCCTGGTTCAGGAACACCATCGTTCCGGGCAGACCCAATGCCGAAACCCGCCTGGAGCTAATCCACTCAGACCGAGACAGGGCCTTTTTCCGGCTCTATCCCCAAACGGGAAAAAAGCACCAGCTGCGTCTTCACCTTGCGTCCCTGGGCTGCCCCATTGAAAACGATCGATACTACCCGGATCTGCTGCCCAGGCAAAACGACAACTGGGCACGGCCGCTGATGTTGCTGTCCAGGGAGGTCCGGTTCATGGACCCCATTGCCGGCAGGGAGCGTGTGTTTACCTCCCCACGATGGCCAGACTCTTTTTGGGACCGTTTATAGCCTGTTGGTGTAACGCCTGTTGGATGCAACACCTGGTCACTGCTGGATGTTGCACCTGGTCAGTCTATGGTCTGATCCTGGGGTGTTGAATTTTCCCGGGCAAACCCTTTGAACCGTTCGGCCTGGGTCTCTTCTCCGAGGGCTGTATAGATCTGGCTTACCCGGTGGAAATAACGGCCCTTGTTTTCAGGGTCCTTCGCGGCAAGGTCCAGGTAGATGTCAAGGAGCTTGTCTGAAATATCCCCAAGGGTGATACAGGTTTCGGCTAACCGAAGCCGCAGGGCGTCATCGGGCCTTGCCCCGCACCTTGAACAATGGTTGATGAGTTCAAGGTAGAGGTCGTTGGCCGTGCGATGCTCCCCAAGGCGTTCACAGACCATGGCAAGGTGCCTTAAAATGGCGTCGTCCCGGTTGCCGGCCTTTAAGAGCCCCTGGTACAGGGCCTGGGCCTCCTTGACCCGGTCGGACCGGACCAGGGTCTCTCCCCGTAAGATTTCCATGTCCGTGGCCTGGGTGATGGATGCTGGGCAGGCGGCAAAACGATCCAGGGCCTGGTCAAATTCTTCCAGGCTCCACAGGGCTTCCCCCAGGATCTGCCAGCCCCGGAGCGATTCGGGAAAGGCGTTGAGAAATTCAAGAACAAGGTCCTTTGCCTGGTCTGCCTGGTTGAGATTGACAAGGCAGGTGGCAAGTTCCAGATGGACAAAGCTGGTCTGGCTGCCATGCGCGTCCAGGGCCGCTGTAAAGGCCGTTGACGCTCCTTGGAAGTCTCCCTGGTTCATGGCCACAAACCCCTTGATAAAGGCGGGTCCATAAAGGGGGTATGCGGCCTGTTCTTCCGGGGGCAGGGCATTGACCAGGGCTTCGAACACCTCGTCTTCATCCATATCCGGACCATTCTCCAGAATCTCATCGGGAAAGGTCTTGTCCGGAGCCGTTCCGTTTGGATCCGGGCCGTTATCCGGCGTGCCAATGCCGTTTTTGTTCGGGTGCCGGGCCGGCATATTCCCATTGCTCAGCATCGCCTGGATGGCGTCCAGAAGGGCCGTGTCCGTGGTCAATGTCGCGGCAAGATCCAGGCGGTCTGCGGCATCATCCAGGCAGTCGGCCTCCACCAGTTCCCGGGCCCGGTTAAAGTGCTCAAGGGCAAGGCTGTGCTTGGCTGCACCAATTTTTTGTTCGATGCGGGCTTCAAAATCAGGGTCCTTGCTCGGGCGGACCCGGTTTCTGGCAGCGGCCTTTTCATATTCGAGTTTTCCCGGGCCAAAGGCGTTACGGTCAACCAGCTGATCCCCCTTTGCCTCTATGGCTTCAGGTGTTTTTCCCGAAAAAAAGCTAAACAGTCCCATTGTGTTCTCCTGGCAAAAAATAACAATTTAAGGTGTAATGTATGGGTGTTGATACCATCAACCCGGGCTAAAAGTCCAATTGTATTCATCAAACACCGTGGCAGCAATTCTATCGGTTGACACACTGACCGTTTGTTTATAGATTGCAGGCCATCGGGGCAAAACAGCTTGGGGTCAGGCTTTCCTTGTTGTCGTTGTTCAGACCCAGCAGGCATTGTTTTCAGACGCAACCGGCCCAGGAACCGGGTCGTGTGACCCCACGTAATGATGACCGTTTTAAGGAGATCTTTTTTCAGAAAAACCATGGGCACTCAACCCCTTGACAGCCGACCCGGACTTTTTTCCGGGCTTTCCATCATCCATGGCAATCTTCTTGAAGATTTAAGGGCGGTGGCGGTTCACTGGATCCGGACGCATCCCCTGGGGGTGCTTGAAACCGAACAGTTCATTGTCCAGAGCAAGGGCATGGCCCAGTGGCTGAAGCTTGCCCTGGCAGAGGACGATGGATGCGGCATCAGCGCAGGCATTGAAACCCAGCTGCCCGGAACCTGGGTCTGGACCGCCTACCGCGCCATCCTCGGGGATGACACCATTCCAACGGATTCCCCCTATGACCGGGAACGCCTGGTGTGGCGGTTTTTTTCAATTCTGCCGACCCTTTTAACCGACGACACCTTTTCACCCCTGAACCGGTTCCTTGAAAATGACACGGACCAGCGAAGACAGTACCAGCTGGCCTGCCGACTGGCCGATCTCTTTGACCAGTACCAGGTCTACCGGGCCGACTGGCTCAAAGGGTGGGCCGAAGGGAAGGACCAGCTCCTCACCGGAGGGGGAAGGTGGGTGGATATCCCCCCCCAGCATGGCTGGCAGGCAGAGCTGTGGCGCAGGTTAAAGGCAAGGGTGCCGGCAGCGCTTCAAAATATCGGCCGGTCAGATCTTCACCAGGCCTTTCTGCAAAAGGCGTCAGCGTTAAGGGTCCGGCCGGCGATGCTGCCGCCACGGGTGATCGTGTTCGGCATCTCTTCGTTGCCCAAGCAGGTGCTTGAAACCCTGTACGCCGTTTCCCACCTGTGCCAGGTGCTGCTGTTTGTCAACAACCCCTGCCGCCACTTCTGGGCCGACATCATCGAGGACCGGGAGCTTCTGCGCATTGACCATGCCCGCCACCCCGGCAAGGAGACCATGCCCACCCCCCTTGATCCGGTCGAGGTGTACCAGCACGCCAACCCGCTGCTTGCGGCCTGGGGCAAGCAGGGCAGGGACTATATCGGCCTTGTCTACGGCTATGACGCCCCTGAAACCTATCGAAAGAATTTTGCCGAAATTGATCTCTTCCGGGATGTGGTACCGCCGGATGACCGGGGCACGCTGTTGCACGAAATCCAGCAGGCCATCCTGGATCTTGAACCTCCTGCACCGGACAGTGAATCCAGACGGCCGGTTGCCAGGGCAGACCGGACCATCACCTTCCAGGTGGCCCACAGCCGCCAGCGCGAGGTCGAAATTCTCCAGGACCAGCTGCTCCACAGCTTTGAGACCCTTGACGATCTCCTTCCCAGGGATGTGGTCGTGATGACGCCGGACATCGAGGGCTATGCCCCCCACATTGAGGCCGTGTTCGGCAACCTGTCCCCGGACGATCCGCGGTTCATACCGTTTACCATTGCAGACCATCCGGGCAAGAAGAGTGTGCCCCTGGTCAAGGCCCTTGAACGGCTGCTCCGCCTGCCGGACCTTCGCATGGCAACAAGGGATTTCATGGATTTACTCGAGGTCCCGGCCTTTCAACGGCGGTTCGGGTTTGAGGAGACGGACCTGCCCCGGCTGTTCCAGTGGATAAAGGGGGCGGGCATCTCCTGGGGTCTGAACCAGGCCCAGAGGGCTTCTTTCGGGCTGCCCCCGGATCTTGACCAGACCACCTGGGCCTTTGGGCTCAACCGAATGCTGCTCGGCTACGCCGTGGGTACGAACAAGGCATGGCGCAACATTGAACCCTATGATGAAATCGGCGGGCTTGAGGCCCAGCTGGTGGGGCGTGTTGCCAATGTTGTGGAACGGCTTGAGTCGCTCTGGACGACCCTTCAATCTTCGGCCAGCCCGGAACGATGGTGCCGGTGCCTGAGAACCCTTGCCCGGGATTTTTTTGAGCCCGTGGATGCAGGTGAACGCCTGGTGCTCAACCGCATGGACCAGGTGCTTGACGACTGGCTCAACGCATGCACCCAGGCTGACCTTGACCAGGAGTTGACCCTGTCGGTGGTGCGGGACTATTTTCTGGATAAAATGGCTGTCCAGGGGGTGTCCCAGAAGTTCCTTGCCGGCATGGTCAACTTTGGTACCCTCATGCCCATGCGGGCCATCCCCTTTCGGGTGGTCTGTCTTCTGGGCATGAACGACGGGGCATTTCCCCGGAGTCACCCCCCCCTGGATTTTGATCTGATGGCCGAACCGGGCATGTACCGGCCAGGGGATCGTTCCACCCGGGAGGACGACCGCTACCTGTTTCTTGAGGCCCTGCTGTCGGCCCGGGAGCGGTTCTACCTGAGCCATGTGGGACGCGATGTCCGGGACAACAGTGAACGTACCCCGTCGGTTCTGATCGGCCAGCTCAGGGACTATATCAACGCCGGCTGGACCCTTGAACCCGGGTGGTCAGAATCGGAACGTGGGGAATCCGGGGGGTCGGAGCCGGAACGTGGGGACTCTGGATGCCCGGAATCGGAGCGCCCGGAACCCGGGCAGCCCGGCCATGAAGACCTCGGTCTCGTCGATCACCTCACCACGGTCTATCCCCTCCAGCCCTTTGGCCGGGTCTATTTTACCGGCCAGGACGCCTCCCTTTTTACCTATGCCCTTGAATGGCAAAACTGCCTTGGCCGGCAGAACGATCCGCCCCGTGAACAGAGGCTTGAGACCCCTCCTTGTGTGGACGCCCTGGCCCTGGGCCCGTTGACCGGGTTCATGAAAAACCCGGTGAAATTCTTTTATACCCACTGCCTGTCCATCCGGTTTGACGATATCGGTCTGGAAAACCTGGACCATGAACCCTTTGCCCTGGACCTGCTTGCCCCCTTTAACCTTGGCGCCACCCTTCTTTCGGCAGGGCTTGCCGCAGGCACCGGCCCTGAACTTTATCCTGGAAAAGGCGGGCCCAGTGTGGTTGAAGCGGCTGTGGTTGAAGCGGCTGTGGTTGAAGCGGCCGATCGTTTGACCCGCACGGGTGAACTGCCCATGGCAGGGTTTGGCACCCTTGCGGCAGAACACCTTGCCACGCCTGTGATTGCCATGCTCACCCGTTATGGCAGCCTGGTGGAACGCTGGCCCCGTTCCTGCGACCCCATGGAGATCGCCCTTGTGATCGACCAGGAGGGTTGGCCGGAGATACAGCTGGATGACTGGCTGGACAATATGATTACCAGGGATGCCGTTGATCCCTGCGCCACCGGGCCGCAATTTGCAAGGCAGCAGTTTTATCCCCGGAACATCCTGGACAGGGGGGGAAAACTCTCGCTCGTGTATCCCCTGGTTTCGCTCTGGGTCGGCCATGTTGCCGGATGCGCCATGGGCATTGACCTCACGAGCCATTTGATCGCCCCGGACGCCGTGGCCGCCTTTCATCCCCTGGATAAACCTGCGGCCCTGGCCATCCTCATGGAGATTCTGACGGTTTTCAGGCAGGGGCTTGCACGGCCCCTGCCCGTGACGGCAAAGACCGGGGTGGCCTATGCTTCGGCCCTGGTGGCAAAGGATGAACAACGGGCAAAAAATGATGCCGCCAGGGTCTATGCCGGCGACGGGTTCAACGCAAGGGGGGAGCTCGGGTATGACCCCTACCTCCAGCGCACCTTTCCTGATTTTGATTCCCTCTGGCAGGCCCATGACAATCTTTTCAAAGACCTTGCCGCAACCCTTTATACCCCCATGGTTCAAGCCGTGGTAAACGAGGAATGACCATGGCGCAAGTATCGGATGCCTTGATCCGTGATTTTGTCCGGCAAGACGCACAGCACAGGGAGGGATGACCATGAACCGGACATTGGATGCCCTGACCTTTCCCCTCCACGGCACCCGGCTCATCGAGGCCAGCGCCGGCACCGGCAAGACCTACACCATTGCGGCCCTTTATATCCGCCTGGTGCTGGGCCATGGCAAGGCAAACGGATTTTCACGCCCCCTGGTTCCCCCTGAAATACTGGTGGTCACCTTTACCAATGCCGCCACCCAGGAGCTCAGGGAAAGGATCAGGGCCCGGCTTACCGAGGCCTGCGCCTTTTTCAGGGGAAGGGGAGGGGGGGACCCGTTTCTCCAGAATCTCAAGGACGATTACCCGCCAGGAGAGTTGCCGGCCATGGCAAATCTTCTCGAACGGGCAGCCCTGTGGATGGACGAGTCAGCCATCCACACCATCCATGCCTGGTGCCAGCGCATGCTCTTTCAGCACGCCTTTGACAGCCTCTCCCTGTTTGACCTCACCCTGGAGCCCGGGGATGAGGATCTCCTGGAAGAGGCGGCCTGGGATTTCTGGCGCACCAGTTTCTATCCCAAAGATGTTGAAACCCTCCAGGCCCTCAGGCAGGCCACCGGCCTGACCACTCCCGCTGACCTGCTGAAAAAGGTGCGGCCCCTGATGGCCGGAATTGGCAATGCTGACCCCGATGCCGGAAAACCTGGGCCCCTGAATGTGGACCCGTTTCAGATGCTCGAACAGCGCAGATCCGCCATTGAAACGGCCCGGCAGGTGTGGCAGGCGGGGTTCAACGAGGCCGTTGACCTTGTCCGGAAGGCCCGGGCAGACAAGACCCTGAACAACAACCGTTACCGCCCGGCCTCCCTTGACAACTGGATCCAGGATATGGATTGCTGGGTCAATGGACAGGGGGATCTGCCCGATGATACGGTGCTTGAAAAATTTTCAGCCGCAGGCCTTGCCCAGGGCACGTCAAAGAAAGGAACCCCGCCGGTCCATCCCGCCTTTGACGCCCTTGACCGGCTCATCGACACCCTGGGAACCCTTGACGTCCGACAGGCCCTTGTCGCCCATGGGGCCCGGGAGATCAACCGCCGGGTCATGGCGGCCAAGGACCGCCTTTCCCGCATGGGATTCAACGACCTGATCACCCGCATGGGCCATGCCCTTGCCCGCCCGGACAGCCGTCTGGCCCAGCTCATCCGCATCCAGTTTCCCGTGGCCATGATCGACGAGTTCCAGGATACGGATCCGGAGCAGTATACCCTGTTCAACACCATCTATCTTGACCAGGAACAGTCGGGCCTGTTCATGATCGGGGATCCCAAACAGGCCATCTACGCCTTTCGCGGGGCCGACATTCACACCTATCTCCGGGCCAGGCAGGACGCCGGGGACCGCCTTTATACCCTTGAAAAAAATTACCGCTCTTCGTCGGGCATGGTTGCGGCGGTCAATCAGATTTTCAGCCACGGGGCAAACTTTCCCCTGGGGGCGTTTTTGTTCAAGGATATGATCCCCTTTGAGCCGGTCCTTGCCCAGGGCAGGGAAGAGGCTTTCATGGTCGAGGAAGAGACCGCTGTGCCCATGACCCTGTGGCAGATGCACGCCGGCCCGGTGACAAAGGGCGGCCCTGACGGCTACCTTGCCGCCATGGCAGCGGCGGCTGCCGGCGAAATGGTGAGACTGCTCAACCTTGGACAACAGCGGCCCCAGGGGGCGGGGTTCCTGCAGAAGGACGGATCCTTTGTTCCCCTGGTGCCGTCGGACATTGCCGTTCTTGTTCGGGATGTAAACGAGGCCCGGCACATTCGGTCGGCCCTTGACCTCAGGGGCGTTCGGTCGGTCTACCTGTCGGACCGGGAGTCGGTGTTTGAGAGCCAGGAGGCTGTTTCCCTGGTTCATATCCTCAAGGCCTGTTTTGATCCCACCAACGAGCGGGCCGTAAGGGCCGCCCTTGCCACCCCACTTCTGGATCTTTCCCTGAAAACCCTTGAAACATTCAACCGTGACGAGACGGCCTGGGAAACCGTGGTCGTTCAGTTTAAATCGTTCCAGAAGGTCTGGCGCACCAAGGGGGTGCTGCCCATGGTCCGGGCACTGGTTTTCGAGTTTGATGTGGGGGGCCGTCTGCTGTCGACCCTGGCCGGAGAGCGAAAGCTCACCAACCTGCTCCACCTGGGTGAAATCCTCCAGGCGGAATCTGCCGCCCTTGACGGCGAGCAGGGGGTGATCCGGTGGCTCGGGGATCAGATAGGGCGTACCCAGATCCGCGTGGACGATGATATCCTCCGACTGGAGAGCGATCAGAGGCTTGTGCGGGTGATCACCATCCATAAATCCAAGGGCCTGGAGTACCCCCTGGTGTTTCTGCCCTTTGCCTGTAGCGCCAGAAAACTCACCCCGGCCAACGCCTCCGTGGTAACCGCCCATGATGCCGACGGCACCCCCTTCCTGGTTGTCAACCCCGATGCCGCAGCCCTTGAAGCCGCAGACCAGGAGCGTCTGGCCGAAGAGTTACGAATGCTCTATGTGGCTCTGACCCGTTCTTGCTTTGCCTGTTTCCTCGGCATCGGCGTCATGGGCAAGACCCTCAAATCAGGGGAGGTCACCACCCTCCACGAATCGGCCATGGGGTATCTCATGGCAGGACAGACCATGGTTGAAACAGATGAACTGCCAGGGCTTTTGAACAAACTAAAGGGGGGGTGCGACGCCATTGCCATTGTCCCGCTGCCCCCGCCCGGCCAGGAGATGTTCGTGCCAGGGCCGGAATTGTCCCCTCTGCTGCCTGCCCGTTCGTTCAATGGAACGATTCCCAACAACTGGCGGATCACGAGCTATTCCGGCATTCTTGCCAATGCGGCCATGCCTGAAAAAGGTGTGGCAGCCTTCCCGGCAGATGTGGAGGTGCCCGACTCAGCTTCCGAAGACCAGCTCCAGGAGGACCAGTTCCAGGAAGGCCAGATTCAGGAGGCTCAGGTCCAGACGGCCATGGCCGCCAGGATCCATTCACCGACCTTGTCCATCCATGGGTTTCCCAGGGGACCCGAGCCTGGCACCTTTCTCCACGATCTTCTTGAATGGGCCGCAATCCAGGGGTTTGACCGGGTTGCACAGGACCGTGCCCTGACCCTGGATCACATTCAACGGGCCTGTGTTGCCCGGGGATGGGAGCCGTGGGCAGAAGTGCTGGCTGCCTGGTTCATGGATTTTGTGACCGTGCCCCTGACCGTTGATGATGTGAAATTTGCCCTCTCCGACCTTGGAAAAGAGCAGTGCCGGCCCGAGATGGAGTTCATGTTTGCCTCCCACGGGGTGGCAGTGGGGAAGGTGGACCAATTGGTTTGCTCCCATGTGTTGCCGGGCAACCTGCGGCCCGTGTTAAACCCCAACCGGTTAAACGGCATGGTAAAGGGGTTCATCGACCTGGTTTTCTGCTTTAAGGACCGTTATTACATCCTTGATTACAAGTCCAACCACCTGGGGGACGAGGCCGGGGCCTATGACACCGCCGCCATGAACCAGGCCATGCTTGGCCACCGGTATGACCTTCAATACGTGCTCTACACCCTGGCCCTTCACCGCCTGCTCAAGGCAAGGGTTGCTGATTACGATTATGACCGCGACCTTGGCGGGGCGGTCTACCTTTTTTTAAGGGGCGTCAACTCCTTGGGCCAGGGGATCTACTTTGACAGGCCCTCCAAAGATCTGATCGAAACCCTGGACCTGTTCTTCCAGGGGGGGAGGTGAACATGACCCATACGCATGATGGCTTGACGCCCCCGGCATTGAACGGTCTTTCAGAATTTTACGACGTTCTCCAACTTGTGGAAACCTGGACAGCCCTGGGTTGGCTCAGGCCCCTTGACCGTGCCTTTGTGACCTTTCTGCACCGCCAGGAACGGGAGGCGGGTTCGCTTGTTTTGCTGGGGGCCGCCCTGGTGAGCCACCAGCTCGCCCGGGGGCACATCTGCCTGGATCTCGGACCGCTGCTGGCGGATCCGGATGGTGTGCTTGCCCTGCCGCCCGAGGGGATGACGGCAAAAGAGACAATAACCCCGTCTCGCCTTTTCTCGGGTGTGACACAGGAACTGTGGGAACAGCATCTTCGCTGTTCACCCCTGGTGGGAGGGGAGACGGGCAACACCCCCCTTGCCCTGGTTTCCGGGCGGCTCTATCTTCGGCGATACTGGGACTGCACGTGCCAGGTGGCCGAACAGATCCAGCGGCTGTCTGCCAAGAAAACAGATGTTCCCCACGATCTTGAACAACGTCTTGATCAAATATTCGGGGAGATGAGAACCCCCGAAGAAAACGAAAAAACCGAGATTCACTGGCAGAGCATTGCAGCAGCCATTGCTGCCACCAACGCCCTGAGCATCATCTCAGGCGGCCCTGGCACGGGAAAAACAACCACCGTGGTTCAGCTTTTAGGGATACTCCAGACCCTTGCCATGGAAGCGGGCAGGGGGTTGCGCATCAGCCTTGCCGCCCCCACGGGCAAGGCTGCTGCCCGGTTGACAGAATCTATTTCCAAGGCCATTGACAGGCTTGCTCCGTCGGTCCAGGAAAAGATGCCCAGGTCGGTTTCAACCCTTCACCGGCTGCTGGGCTCCCGGCCCGATTCCCGCAACTTTATCCACAACCGGAACAACCCTCTTCATCTGGACCTTCTGGTGGTGGACGAGGCGTCCATGATCGACCTTGAGATGATGAACGCGCTTTTGCAGGCCATTCCCCCCGGGGCAAGGCTGATTCTCCTTGGCGACAAGGACCAGCTTGCCTCGGTGGAGGCGGGGTCTGTTCTTGGCGATCTTTGCGAAAGCCCGGCCACCGCCTGTCTCTGGCCGGCGACCGTAAAGTTTCTGCACCAGGCCACGGGGTTTGATCTTTCCAAATTTTCAGGTCCTGGCCGGGGGATTGACCAGCAGATCGTTGTTTTAAGAAAGAGCCACCGCTTTGATGAACACAGCGGGATCGGCGCCCTTGCAGGGGCGGTCAACCAGGGGGATAAAAACGGGGTGGCCGAGGTCTGGCGCCGGGGATTCGCAGACATCTTTCAAGTGCGGGTCCCCACCTGCCACGACAAGCGGTTCCAGCGCCTGGTCCTGGACGGCCATTCCACCGCAACTGGTAAAAATGAGACTCCCCAGGGGTATCGCGTCTACCTTGACACCCTGGCCCAGGGCCCCGGGGCCTTCGGGTCTGAGACCGACTGGCTCAGGGCCGTGCTCCATGGGTTCAACCAGTTCCAGGTGCTCACCCCCCTTCGAAGGGGGGAGTGGGGGGTGGAAGCCCTCAATCTTGCCGTTGCAGATGTCCTGTATCGATCCGGCCTCATCGACACAACCCAAGGCTGGTACCCTGGTCGACCCGTGCTGGTTACCCGTAACGATTACAGCCTGGGGCTGATGAACGGGGACATGGGCATTGTGGCGCCAACCTCCCGGGGGTTGCGGGTGGTGTTTCCCATGGGCGATGGATCGTTGAAACTGCTCCTTCCCTCAAGGCTTTCAAATGTTGAAACGGTTTACGCCATGACCGTCCATAAATCCCAGGGGTCTGAGTTTGATCACACGGTTATGGTTCTTCCCGGGACCGTCACTCCCGTGATCACCCGGGAGCTCGTGTATACCGGCATTACCCGGGCAAGACGGTGGTTCACCCTGGTCTGTCCCCATGAAGCGATCCTTGGCGCAGCCGTTGAACAGCGGACCCAGAGGGCCTCGGGTCTTGGCGAGTTGATCGTAAATAATCTTGATCATTGAGTAATGACAAACAGCGATTTAGCAATCTATGATTGCTGGGCCATGCTGGTAGCAATTTTGAATGCTTCCGGAATCTCAACGGGTTTTTCCGTCGACTTGTCCACCACAACTGCAACAATGTGTCCGGTGGCGGCAAGGCGACCACTTGTTGCGTGTTTGCCTTCAAAGGCAATGGTAAAGCTGGTTCTGCCAAATTTTGAGATGGTGACAGAGACAAGGATCTCATCACCATAGGTTAGGGCAGATTTGTATTGTGAGCACGCTTCCGCATAGTAGAAATTCATGTTGTTTTGGATAAACCAATCAAAGCTGCAGTTGATGTGATCCAGATATTTAAGAAAGGCCGTGTCAAAATAGGTTAGGTAATTGGCAAAAAAAACATGGCCGTTGGCATCGGTATCGGCAAAGCGAATGTCTATGGACTGTGTGAAGGGGGCATGTTTCTGGGGCATATTTTTTCCTTGGTTTCAATTGTTCTTGTCAGTCATAAGTTCCCAAACTTGCAACTACATCCTCAAAAAAGTGTTAAATAGTTTTGAGAACATACGAAGTTAACCTGCTCATCTTTATCATAACTTCAGCCGACTCCGCATTGTTTTTTGTAGCCATGCAGATGTCCAGGGGTGAACGTGAACCCGAATTTTCCATGAAGATCATATGGGGACTTTTCATCAGTTCCCTGGCCATTCATAAGTCCTGATTTGGAATTGACAATCATCCGGTTTAAACGTAGAACCCCAGGTGAAATGAAGAAACACAACCGCATACGCGCCTGGATCTGGAAAACTATCGCCAAGATGATCTTATGCCTGTTTTGCTTTACCATGGTGCAGGTTCTGGCACTCAAATATATCAACCCGCCATTTACTCCTGATGTGGTATGGGAATGGGCAGAAGCCATCATTAAAAAGACCCCGGACAAACGTCCCCGTTATATCTGGAAAGACATCAATGCCGTTTCGCCGAATCTGAGAAGAGCGGTCATTGCCGCTGAAGACCAGCGGTTTTTAGCCCACAACGGATTTGATGTCACGGAAATAAAAAATGCTGTATCAAATTTAATCCGCCATAGGAAACTCAGGGGAGCCAGTACCATCAGTATGCAGACTGCCAGAAGCGTGTTTTTGTTATCCAGTAGAAGTATGCTCAGAAAACTGGCTGAAACCTATTACACGGTCTTGATCGAACTGTTCTGGGACAAACGGCGAATCCTTGAAATGTATTTAAATACCGTGGATTGGGGAACCAACGTCACTGGCGCCGAAGCAGCCGCTCAAACATATTATTCAAAAAGTGCCAGACACCTGACATCGAATCAGGCGGCACTGATGGTGGCTATTTTGCCGAACCCGCACAAATGGTCTGTCAAACACCCCACCCAGTATTTGAAAATGAGGCAGCGACAGATCATGAAAAACATGCCTCGGATGCCGCTGTTGTAGCCAGCCAGAGCCTTACGCCATTGTTTCAGATGGTTGTTTTATGGGCTCACCTCAATATTTTGCGGTTTTGAAATCGGCTGCGTCCGCCACAAAAGCACAACAGTCCCATTGCCACAAGAAGGCCGCTGCTCGGCTCCGGGGTGGCGTAAGTTCCTTCAATTATTGCCAGTCCCTGGACCTCAGTGATATAATAAGCGTTGGTTTCGTTAAAGTCATAAAGGTACCAATAGTCGTCATTCCAAAAAATTTCATAATATTGAAGCGTCTCCACTTTATCATCGGAATCGGTAAGATAAATTCCCGTATACGTCCCATCATCATTATAGTCATACCCCCAGACCGTTACGGCATGTCCTGACGCACCAGAGACGGAAAGGCTGAGCCCCACGCCGTAACCATCATTGAGAAGGCTGTCAATGTAATAAAGGGAATCAAATATACCATCGCCCAGTGTCTCAGTCACGTATGAATCATACTCTGTTCCATACCACATGGTATCACTATAAAACAGATAATAGTCCGCCATCTCTTCGGTAAGCCAGAAGCCGCCGCCCCCATATACTCCAGGGTTGTTGTAATCAATATAAGAATAGTCATTTTCTATGTATGCCCTATTTTCTTCTCGGCTTGTGCCGTTAAACCACCAGTCGATTCCGTAGAGCATATTTCCGCCGTCATTGCTCCAATATTTCTTATACCGGTCAAAAATGGCATCGGCAGAATCCGTATCCCCTACCAGGCCCCATCCGGTGTATGCCAGAAGGTTGGACGCGACGGCAGCCCAGCAGAGGTTGCCGTCGTCATCGTCATCGGTTTCATCTTCGTCGATCTTGTTCACATCAGACCAGGTGCCGCCGTATTCTTCATAAATTAAAAAAGAATATGCCTGAGCGGAAACAGTTTCCAATAAAAAACATAGGCAGATGACAGCACACCAAGTTAAAAAATTTGTTTTCATTTTTTCCTCCTTTGTTTTCAGACAGCAGTGTATTGTTTTTATATGAAACGCCCACCAAAGCATTGCAAACAGGGGCGTTTCAACGTTCGTTGTGGCCGGATGCCATCCTTTGCTCCGGCCGTGCCGGTTATACAACAGATTCAATGTACCAGTGCAGTCCATCAAACCGTTGCTTGGACACAACTTACCTTGTGGATTTTGATCAATCAACGGGCTGGGGGAAAACGTGTAATTTGCATGCAATTCGCACATATTTTGCACACAATTGAAATCAAAGGGATGTCCGGGAACACGTTTTTTGGGGGGGCCAGGACACCAGCATGGGCTTTGGCTTGGAAGGGTGAGATTGGTTTGTTAGCAGGTAACGGCCGGAAGATTGTCCTCGGAGTTTTGAAGAAGTTCCATGGCGCGAAAATCATGCTGGTTTTTCAGGCTGTAATCACTTTTCATCAGGTTCAGGGTCTACGAGGCCATCATTTCCTGGAGAGGATGCCTTTGACATAGTCCCTGGCAAATCGAAGTTCTTGTTGCACCTTTTTCATTCGGGTAATATCTGTATAGCCGGCACGGCCGGAGCGAGGGATGGCATCCGGCCACAACGAACGTTGAAACGCCACCAATGGTAATACTTAGTAATTAATATGGGGTCAGGCTTTCCTTGTTGCCTCTTTTGATTGTTTAATAATGATTTAAGCGTGCAACAAAAAAAGCCCGACCCTGGCCACCAAGGCCTAGGTTCGAAAGTTGAGTCTTTAATGACTCTTTATACTTTTATTGACAAAAAGCATCTTCCTATCTGTTATTCACACGGGGTTGAATGAAAATAGTGGCGCTGAAACCAGAAGGCTACGTTAACCAACCCGATCATGACCGGGACTTCTACCAATGGCCCGATAACTGCGGCAAAGGCCGCGCCTGAATTTATACCAAAAACGGCAATGGCCACTGCAATGGCCAGCTCAAAGTTATTGCTTGCTGCAGTAAAGGCAAGGGTAGTCGTCTTGCTGTAATCCGCTCCGACTTTCTTTCCCATATAAAAGGAGACTAAAAACATGATTACAAAGTAAACCAGCAGCGGGATTGCAATCCTGACCACATCCATGGGAATCTGAACGATGAGATCTCCCTTGAGGCTGAACATGAGTACAATGGTAAAAAGCAGGGCAATCAGGGTCAGGGGACTGATTTTGGGCACCACCTCTGAATGATATCGTTCACGGCCCATGATATTGACACCAACAAGCCGGGTCAGGGCACCGGCCGCAAATGGAATGCCCAGATAAATAAATACGCTTTTAGCAATCTGGCCGATGGTGATATCAACGACAACCCCTTTCAGACCAAACAATGGGGGCAACACGGTTATAAAAAACCAGGCATAAACACTGAAAAAGAGAACCTGAAAAATACTGTTGAAAGCAACCAAACCGGCAGCATACTCGGTATCGCCTTTGGCCAGCTCGTTCCAGACAATGACCATGGCAATACAGCGAGCAAGACCAATCATGATCAACCCCACCATATACTCGGGGTATCCCCGGAGAAAAGTAATGGCGATAAAAAACATCAGAAAAGGGCCGATCACCCAGTTCTGGATCAAAGAAAGAGCCAGAACTTTTTTGTTACGGAAAACATCCCCCATATCTTCATATCTTACCTTGGCAAAGGGGGGATACATCATCAGAATCAGTCCGACAGCAATGGGGATATTGGTTGTCCCTACGGTGAAAAGATTGACAAAATTTTTGACACCGGGAACCAGCCAGCCAGCACCGATTCCCAAAATCATGGCAGCAAAGATCCATAAGGTCAGGTAGCGATCCAGAAAAGACAAACCCTTGCCCACGCCTCCCCTGGGGGATGTGGGGCAAAAATCCTGATTTTCATTCATAATGTTCTCCTTGTATCTATTCTAGTGCGTGTTTAAGGTCACAGGGCCAATGCTCCAGGCAGCGTGAGAACCCATGATTTTATTTCATCTCGGATTGTCCGATAACAGTCCAGTTGCGCAAACTCATCTGCACCTTGCCGTGCCAGTTCTCGTGCCATTTCAGGTGGATCATCAAACCCGACATGGATAACTTTGCAGCGTGGCGGGAAATACGGACAGGTTTCATGGGCATGTCCGCACACCGTTACGACGGCATCCAGTTCAACATCCTTGAATTCATCCACAAGTTTTGACCTGTGGCCGGAGATATCCACACCGGCTTCGGCCATTACTTTGACAGCATGGGGATTAAGGCCGTGGGTCTCAATCCCGGCGGAATAAACCGTAAAGAGCTCCGATTTTAAGTGGCGGACCCATCCTTCAGCCATCTGGCTTCGGCAGGAATTGCCGGTACACAGAAACAACAACTTGATTTTATTTTCCATGGATCATCTCCTAATTATTTGTGGTGCAGCCCGTTGTCTTTTCCCTTTGTTTACGGCTTAACTCCTCACAGGGGATACGCATGATGCACTCGAGCATTTTTAAATCTTTTTCAATTTGATCTGATGTGTTCAATTTCAATTTGATCCAGTCAGCGACTGGATCAAACATCACATCAGGACCATCCAGGCTGAAATGTACCCACCGACCGACCTTCTTACTTTTTAAAATACCCGCCGTCACCATCAGACTCAAATGCCGTGAAGCAGTTGCTCCGGAAACCTGCAATAATTCGATGATCTGACAAGCACACAACTCATCATAACGCAACAGCGCATTGAATATCCGAAGCCTGTTCTGATCTGACAATGCCTTAAGAATTAAAAGAAGGTCTTTCATTGATCCCCCATGGTTTGTTTTTATAATTAGCTAAATAGCTAATTTATTTCATTCAAGTTATGGCACTATTCCATGTTTGTCAATAGAATATTTATAGGCCTTTGTTGTAATAAATGTGAAAGAAATAGTCGACCTTAACCGCCGTCCTGATGAGACTTAAGACTTTTCACGGGGTCTTAAGCCCGGGGGATCAATTGCCGGGCTCGCGAACCTTGAGATTCAAGATATCCCCTTGCACCGATGTTCAAGTTCTTTTAAAAGCCTTAATATCATTAAATAGTATTGCTTGATTTCAAAAACAAATATCGATATAGAACAGTTCCACAAACAATCATGACACAACAGAGGGTTTGTCCCATGGTGAATGATCCGATAACAAACCCTAAATGGGCATCGGGCTGGCGAAAATATTCAATGAAAAATCGGACTGCCCCATAACCGATGAGATAAACGGCGAGCATCGCCCCTTTGGGCAGCTTTTTAAGCCGAATATTCCATAAAAGGGCAAAGAGGAAAAAACCTTCGAACACGGCTTCATAGAGCTGTGAGGGATGTCTCAGTTCAAGGCTCCCGGCCAAAGGGAAATACATGCCGATGGGCAGCGTTGTGATCCTGCCGAATAATTCACCGTTGATGAAATTACCCAGTCGTCCCAAGGTATATCCTAGAGGGATGACCGGCACTACCAGGTCGGCTATTTCCCAATAATCAAGACCGGCCTTCCGGATGTAGAGACATGCTGAAAGGATAACCCCGGCAAGCCCTCCGTGATAGGACATGCCTGAAATACCCGTAAAGGTAATCGGGTTTGTAAATTCGAAGGGAAGAAATATTTCCAATGGGTGCAGGGTATAATAGGGTAAATTATAAAAGAGCACATACCCCAGACGTCCCCCGATAAAAACCCCTGCAATCATATATGTTGAAAGCGTGGCAATCTGTTCCCTGGAAACATCAAACCGGTTCTCTTTTTTTATTCGAAACAGAATAAGATAAAAGCTGATTACAAATGCAAGGACGTACATCAATCCATAGTATCTGACTTGAAATAATCCGATTTCCACCATCACAGGGTTCATTCCAGACGGGAGCCGTTGCCAAACGTCCCAAAACGCATCCATTCTCAGTTAATTTCCTCGTTCCGACCGTACCGGTTCATATGTAACTCCCACCGAAGCTTCACCAGTGGGGCGTTTCAACGTTCGTTTAGGCCGGAGCCATACCTCGTTCCGGCCATGCCGGTTATACAAATTTAATCACCCTCAACGTAATATCCTCATCCCATTTTTTTTCTTGCATTATTTTAGCTCTTTATCAACACTGTACGCAAACATCGGTATGTATATCAGGGTAAGTATCGTGCCGATCAAAAGCCCGCCGATGGCCACATCGGCCAGGGGTGACAACTTCTCCAGCCCCACGGCCCATTCCAGGGCAATGGGAATCATACCGGCGATGGTACCGAAGGCGGTCATCAGCACCGGGCGAAACCTCACCCGTACCGACTCGACGGCCGAATCAAAGGGCGATTCGCCCTTTTTGCGGTGCTGCTGGTAAAAATCAATCAGCAGTACGGAGTTCTTGATAATGATGCCGAAGAGCAGCATGATGCCCACCATGCTGGGCATGCAGCTTGGTTTGTTAAAGGCCAGCATGCCCCAGGAGGCACCGATCATGGACAGGGGCAGCACCAGGATCATGACGATGGCCATGCGGGTCGAGTGGTAGATGGCAACCAGGCACAAAAGCAAGAGGATAATACCGATGCTGATGGCCTTGATAATGCGCTTAAAGCTGTCCTTCATCTGGAAGAGATCGCCCTGTTGATCGATCTTGACCCCCTTGATCCCTGCCTGCTGCACCGCCTTTACCGTGTCGGCGGTCATGATGGATATGGGCCGGGTGCGACGGTAACCGGAGACATCAAGGGAGTAGAGCATCTGACTACGTTCGATTTTATTGGCGGTGAAGCCATAGGTGATTTTAGCCAGGGCGGAAAGGGGCACCGGGCCCTTCTCGGTCTGAATGGGAATCAGCGCCAGATTCTCCAGCTTACCGTCAAAGCCACTATCGAAATAGAGGCGCACAAACTGAGTGTCCATGGAAACCAGATTCCCGGAAAGTGCCACGGGAATGCCTGCCAGGGGCAGTTGAGCGGCAATCCCCACCGGGGTTATCCCGTAGGCCAGGGCCCTGTTGGTATCGATCTCCAGGCGGGCCTCGGTAAAATCATTGTCCCAGCTGGTATTAACCGAGGTAAAGCCCTTGACCGTTTTCATGGCCGCCGCCGCTTTTTGGGCTGCCGCCGGCAGAATATGATAATCTTCGGCATAGAGCCGGGTATCCACCGGGGCCTTGATACTGCTCATGGGCGTGGCCCCGAAATCATAGACATCCACGGCTTTGACATTTTTAAGTCCCGCCAACCTGTTTCGGATCTCGTCCTCAATCTGCCAGATGTTCTTTTCGCGCTGAAATCGATTGATGCAGTTGATGGTCATTTTGGCCTCGGAGGGCAGTGAGCCGGAACCGAGGGACAGAACGCCCGGCTCGGAGCCGAAGGTGATGGAGCTCATTACGACCTCGGGCTGTCCGTGAAGCCATTTGATGAACGGCTGAAGGCGATTTTCCGCCTGATCCACGGTCTCATTGGCGGAAAACTTGATATGGGCCTTGATGATGCCGGTGTCCATGGGCGGCATCAGATCCTTGCCGATGATCGGCATGACATTTTTAAGGCTGAAGATCAGAATCAAAACCACCATTATCGTCATCATCATCCGCCGGAGCACGGACCAGCGGCCCCCGCCATGGGAGAATTTCAGGATCGAGACGTAGGGGTCAATGAGGCGGCCAAAGGTGTTTTCATAGAGCTTTTCCAGCCAGATCTCCACCTTCATTTTCTGATACCCCTTGCGGTAGAGATAGAAACAGAGGCTGGGGATAAAGGTGATGGAAAGGAAATAGGATACCAGCAGGGCAATGATCAGGGTGGAGATTAACTGCCGATAGATCTGCTGGGGAAAATCCCCCACATAGAGAAACGGAACCATGATGGCGATGGTGGCCACGGTACCGGCAAAGACTGGCCCGATAACCTCCTTTGTACCGTGAATAATGGCATTTTCCAGCCCCTCTTTCATCTCCTTCAGATGACGTTCGATATTCTCCAGTACCACCACGGCGTCGTCCACCAGCATTCCCAGGGCCAGGATAATGGCGGTGTAGACCACAATATTCAAGTCACCACCAATCATCCAGCGGATGGCGATGGTGGCAAAAAAAACCATGGGTATGGAGGCCAGGGCGGCGATGATCGCCCGAAAATTACCCAGGAACACGAGAATGACCAGCAGGGTAAATATGATGGCGTCCCGCAGGGCGGAGAGCATATTTTCGTTGGCCGTTTCAATCAGGGTCCGCTGGGTATCGGCCAGTTCAAAATTAATATTCTGGTACCGGGCCTTGAGTGTTTCAACCTCCATTCGTCCGGCCTTGGATGTGGCCAGTACCGAACCGCCGGGAGCCCGCTGAATGGCCACGGCAATGGCCGGTTTGCCGTTGCCGAGATAGCCGGAAAACCGTGTCTGGCTGTCCCATTTTACGGTGGCACAATCACTCAACCGGACATTGGGGGCCAGGGAAAGATTCTGCAGCGTCTCCACCCGATCCCGTTCACCGTAAAAGGTAATGGTATAAAAGGATTCTTCGCCCTTGGAAAACCCCACCGGCAGATCACGATCCAGGGCCCGGATGGTCGTGGCGATCTTGTCCAGGGCCACGCCGTGGGATTTGGCCTTGAACGGGTCCACCTTGATGGTGATGGCCGACTGCCAGCCGCCGAAAACCTCCACATTACCAACGGCGGAATTTCGGAGCAGAGCCGGTTTAATATCACTATCCACCAGTTTACGAACATCGGCAATCGTCAGGTTATCATTTTTAGGTGACAGGGCAAAAATATCGGCCGGCAGGGTAAAGGCCCCTGAGGTGTATATGGACGGGTTGGTGTCGTCCGGCAGTTTGGCCCGTACCTTGTTGATGGCGTTGTTGACATCCACCGCCGCAGGGTCCAGCCCTTTTTCATACTCAAACTCGGCGGTCACAATGGACATTCCGGCGATATTGGTGGAGCTCACCTGACGGATCAGGGAAAGGGACGACAGTTCCATCTCAATGGGCTTGGACACGGTGGCCGCCACCACGTTGGGCGTGGCCCCCGGCACCTGGGTCATTACAATAACCGTGGGCCGGTCAGAATCGGGAAAGAGGTTCTTGGGCATGGTTTTGAGGCCATACAGGCCCAGGACCAAAAAGGCCGCAATAATACTGTATAGCAAATAGGGCCTGGTATAAAAGAAATCAAACAGCCCTTTTTTCTCAACGGGTTCAACCATTGTTTGTCTCCTCCAGTTTCAGCCCGATTTTCTCTGTCGCCAAAACAGGAACTCCAGAGGCGGCCCGCAAAAGGATATCCGGCTTGGCAAGGAGAATGGTTTTGCCGCTCAGATCAGGCCGGACGACCACCCCCTCCTGGCCGCGGGCGACGATATCAACGGTTGTCTTTATGGCCTTGCTTTGCCCATAGGTAAAGACAAAGGCTCTTTCGCCCACTGAAAGCAGGCCGTCCACCGGCACCAGCACATCATTGTTTTCATAAACCACGACACGAAGATTGATATATTGTCCCTCCACCAGCCCATCATCATCAGGCAGTGGAGCGATGTACTGGGCCAGCCCGGCGGTGCCGGCCTCGTTCTTAGCGGTTAGCGGCAGTTTTTTACCCTTGAAAATAATCTCTGTGGGATGAATGGCATCGGGCAGCGACAGGTTGACGTAACGGCCGGTACGGGCGGCAATCTTAAACAGTGTCTTGCCCGGCATGGCCATATCGCCGGCCATCACCAGACGTTTGCTCAGGGTTCCGTCAATGGGGGCGGTAATCACGGTATAAACAAGAAGCGAGTCAATCTCCTTGATGTTCTGTTCGAGGGTGGCTCTGCTCTTGTTCAGGGTGGAGATACTGTTTCTTGCCTCTGAAATTTTGGCATTAATGGCGGCAATGCCGGCCTCTTCCTGGCGGGACTGCTCTTCGGAGGCGCCCTTGACCGCCAATAATTCCAGGGTCCGGGCATGGGTCTCCCGGGCCGCTGCCAGGGAGGTGTTAAGCGCCCTGATATTTTCCCGGATGCCGGCAATCTGGAAACCAACCCCCTCTACGTTCAGGTGCAGGCCCTCCTTTTTGGCAGCAAGGTCACTGGCATCAATACTGGCCAGTTTGTCGCCCTTTTGGATGGCATCACCTTCCTGCTTATAGACATGGGTAATCCGACCGCTGACCTTGGTGGACAGGGTGGTGGAAAGGTCAGATGCCACAAGACCCATGGCCGGCAGTGTTAGTGTTACCTGTTGTTTCTCAAGGGTTACGGTGTTCACTACCACGGGCAGTATTTCGGCGGTTGGAACGCTTGCCAACTGGGCTTTTCGAGTTTTAAGCAGTTTAATACCCCCCACAACCAGCACAGCGATTAAAACGATTGCAAATATTTTTTTCATTTTATAATTTCCTTCAGATCTGTTCCATACAGGATCGCCTGTTGGGCGATGATCTGCCATTTTGCGTCCATGGCATTGTGCAAAGTTGTCTGGGCGGCCAAAACCCGACTCTCATAATCCAGGTAGTCTTCCGTAGTTGTCCGCCCCAGATCAAAGGATACCCTGGCAATCTTGAGCAATTGTTCATTGTTTTTCACCGATTGTTTTGCCAGTTCCAGGGACCTGGCGACAATGGGCAGCTTTTGTTTAAGATTTTCAAAAACAGCATTCAGTTCAATTTTTGTATTGGCCAGCTGGTTGCGGGCTTTTGCAAGCTGCACCCCGGCAATGGTCTTCTGGGTTTTCAGGGTTTTATCAAACAGGGGAAAACTCACCACAACGCCTGCACTGTGATAGTCTCGGTGAATGGCATCACCTGTATTGTACGCCTCTCCGTCATTACCGGAAAGCGTACCGTACAGGGAGACCACCGGATAATATGCGGCCTTTGCAAGGGCCATCTGTTTCCGGGCGGCAGCCACCTGGATTTCATCTTTTTGAACCCCGATAAAGGCGCTTTTTTCAAAAGGTGCGTTCATTTCCATGCTGACAGGTGAGAATATCTTAATGTCAGTCAATTTATTCAGGTTCTGCCGGACATCCAGTACCATGGACTGCAGATCATTTTCCTGTTGGGCAAGATCGATCAACAGGTTGTTGATTTTCATCAATTCTGCTTCAGAGCTGCGGCCGTTCTTGACTTTGATCGTCAGGTCATCCCGGGTTCTTTCAAGGGACTTGATCCGGGAGAGAACCGCCTGATCATGGTTGATTAAATACTGAAAGGAACTGTTGGCTGAAATAACAAGGGCCTGCCGGGTGACAAGGTTAATCCGGTTTTCAATTTCAGCCTTTTGGGTCAAGGCATCCAATTTTTTCCCCAGGGCATATATTTTTGCGGCATAGACCGGCATCTCCATTGCCAGGCCATAGCGCAGAATCTTTTGTGAAAACGGTATTGATTCATCGGCTGTATAATCGACCTCCGTAGGCGTCATGGGGCGCAGGTTGGTGGGGGAGTTATACATTTCCCCCCTGGCGAAAAGGCTTAATCTGGGGTACAGGGAATCCGTTGCCGCCTGCTTGTTCAAGGCGCTTTCCTGTATCTCCAGTTCACCCATGACAACCGCCGGCTGTCTTGCAGCGGCTTCAAGCAGATCGGTAATCGTTGCTGCCGAACCTGTTGTTGCCAGGCCCATGCCAAGCATGACCATAATGAAGAAACAAAATCGAAAGCGTCGTTTAGAGACTTCTGCGGAAGGGGTATTGGGGGCAAATAATGGCAGAATAAAAGACAGCAGGAGAACAGACAGTATTCCACTTTTCATATTACAGCTCCTGTTTTCGGATGGGATTTTTTTGAAAAAAGGTCAGAGCAGAAAGGAGAACAGCCATGGCTAAAAATAAAAAATCCCTCAACAGGGTAACATTGCTCATGGCATCCTCGCCGGGAGCACTTGAAAAACAGCCGCACCCCACGTCCAGGCCCCGTGAAAGGTTATAGGCAATCGCCGCCATAAAACCGACCAAGAGGACCGTTGTGATCAGCACTGCCCCCGGCACCCATTTGTTTAGGATAAGACAGCACCCGACGATCAATTCAAGCCAGGGCAGGACCATGGCCGTCAAATTAATGAACGTATCCGGTAAGATCTGGTAATTGAAAACGGCCAGGGCAAACGCCTGGGGATGGAGGATCTTATCAAAACTTGCATAGACAAAGACCACACCGAGTAACAGGCGTGCAAAATGATACAAAAAACGGGAGAATAAATTCAAATTGCTGTCTCCTATTTGGCACCGGCAAATTTTTCACACAACAGGGTACCGTTCCCGCAGGATTCGGTTTCAAACTGCAGAACAGGGTGATCAATGCCGAATTCATGGAAAATCGAATGCCGGATACGTTGGGACAGTTTTTCTGTCTGGCTGACCAGTTGATCCGGCACGACCAGGTGGCAGGAGAATGAGATTCCCGAAGAACTGTCCAGCCAGGCATGAAGATAGTGAACGCTTTTTATCTCTTCGATCTCTAAAAGGTGGGCGCGGACATCCTTTAAATCCAGGCTGCCGGGGGTGGCGTTCATCAAAATATTGGTTGAAGATTTGAGAATCGTCCAGCAATTTTTGAGAATAAAAACGGCAATCAGGATAGACAGCAACGGATCCAGCCAATACCAGGGTTGATACATCATCACAAAACCGCTGATCAACACCACCACAGAGGTTAAAAAATCTCCAAGCATGTGAAGGAAAGCGCCCCTGATATTCAAATTGTCCTTTGAATCCCGGTGGAGCAGCCAGGCGGAAAACCCGTTTCCAACGATCCCCACCAACGCTGCCCAGATGACAATTTTACCGGCTACTATTTCAGGTGATAAAAACCGTTGGAAGGCACCATATAGAATAAAAATACAGGCACCCGCCAGGATGATCACGTTCAGTAAGGCAGCCATGATTTCCGCCCGCCGGTATCCGAACGTGTTTTGTGCGGTGGCCCCTTTCTTACCGATTCGAAAGGCGATATAAGAAATCAGAATCGCCATGAAATCACTGAAATTATGGGTGGCATCGGAAATCAGGGCCATGCTGTGTGCAAAGACACCGGCGATGATCTGAATAACGGGAATAATGAAGTTCAAGGCAAGGGTTATTAAAAGCCTTATCCCACTGGTTTCCTCGACATTAACATGGTGGTGATGCCCGGAACACTCATCAGAGTGGTCGGTTTCACCATGGGGCATCACCTTGAAAGGCCCCCCGGCATCCGTGGGTTGGCAGCATTTTTCATGCTCGCTATGTGCTGGGTGTGTCATTTGATCCCTTTGGGTGTTTCATATTTGATATCAACATTAATCTACGGGCTGGTTATTGTCCAGCCAGATTGTCCAGCCATTAACGAGCACGTTTACATCCTGGAATCCCATTTCCATTAAAAACAAGGCAAGGTCATGGCTCAAATTACAGGTTTCACCATCACAATAGGTAATGACCTTGTCCGTGGGCTGAATGTCATTTGCAAAATTTACAAAATAATTATCCACATCATGCCACGGCAGGTTCAAGGCCCCCTGGATGTGGCCTTGTTCAAACAGGTCTGCACCCCGTGCATCAATGAAAATGGCGGTTTTCCGTTTAAAATGCCTGACCGCCTCTGAAAACGGTATGGCCAATGTGTCACCGCTCTCCGTTATCAGGCGGCCCTCATTTGACCAGTCACCGATAATTGGAAGGTGTTGTTTGCGAACGGCATTGGAACCCAGCCCTAGAACAATGGAAAGGACAAGAATTGCAGGAATCTGCCAGAGTGTTCGTTTGATCTGACGGGTTGAATATAAAAATTGCATGGGGTTTAAACCTTTCACCCAGTCGCTTAATCATTAAAAACAAACTGTTTCATATAAGCATCTAATTTGTTTTTTTGTTCAACGCCTATGGGTTTGCAGTCTTCAGCACTTTTGGCTCCCTGGGCCACCTGGGTTGCAAAGACCATGCAGGTGGGCTGACCGCATTCCCGGCAATTGGTTCTGGGTAAAAGCTTTAAGATCTCCATGATGCCGGGCCGGGGCATCCCGGTATAACAGGGTTCTATGGTGTCTTTTTTCTCCCAGGCATCATTGATTTCATTTTTCAGCCATTCAACAATTTTTTTGGCCTCTGTTTCATCTTTCAGGGCATTGACGGCAATTTTTTTACCATAGACCGTGATCAGTTTTCCCTGGGCACGGAAGGTGACCGACGGTAGGTCCTTTAAGTATTCAAACCCACCCAGGACGGCATTCAGATAAGGCAGTGCATCACTGACATCCTGGCGCAGATGGGCAAAGCAATGAACCCCTTTTGCATCGGCCTGGCATTTGGATTTAAATATTTCAAGTTCATATTCTTTGAGCAGCATTTGTAACTCCTTTTTTTAAGAAAATACAGCATTGAAGTACCGACAGCAGAGCCCCCGGCGGGGTATGGGGCCGGCCCATTGGGATCCCCAAAGGGTTGCCGACGGTACCGGACCGGGGCGAACCCCCGTTGGGGGTTGTATAATGCCGGTGTCCTTTTTTGGTTTTTCCCAGCAATTAAATGGCTTTTTAAAGGAACGTCGGCCTGCTCCAGGATGGCTTTAGCGCATCCCACGGGGCATCCATCTCATATCTCCCTATCAATCATCATTAAGTCGTTTTGGTTAAACAGGGATCATGGGCCTTATTTTATCAGCCAGGCTTTGACCGCTTCTTTTTTAGGAATCTTCCCCACGCATTTGACTTCGCCGTCCACCACTACGGCAGGGGTTCCGAAAACCCCGTAACCGGCTATTTCCATAACGCCGGTGACCTTCTGGACCGTGGCGTCAACGCCGGTTTCGGCAATCGCTTCAGTTACAACCGCTGCTGTCTGCTGGCATTTTGGGCATCCAGGGCCCAGTATTTTGATATCCATGAATTTTTCCTCATAATTTATTGGTTGGTTTTTTTTATATTATCCGGCAACGACGCCGTAAATCATTCCGGCAAAGGTTGACAGCACAATGATGATGGAACAGAAGACAAACGTCTTTTTTACGCCCATTACTCCCCCGATAACCAGCATATTGGGCAGGGATAGCGCGGGTCCGGCCAGAAGCAGTGCCAGGGCAGGGCCTTTGCCCATGCCGGCCCCGATCAGTCCCTGCAGGATCGGAACTTCGGTCAGGGTTGCAAAATACATGAAGGCACCGGACACCGAGGCAAATAAATTGGCCCACAGGGAATTGCCGCCCACAAGGGTTTGAATATAATGCTCAGGTATCAGGGCTGGGTGTCCGGGCCTGCCCAGTAGAAATCCCGCCACAATGACTCCCCCGAACAAAAGTGGGAAGATCTGTTTCATGAATCCCCAGGTGGACTCCACCCAGCTCACGCATTCCTCTTTTTTAAACCAGGCTTTCAGCATCCAGCCCAGGGCAGCCAGAAGAAAAACCGTAATATACCATTTGGCGGCAAAAATAGCCGGCCATAAACCTGTGGAACCCGGCGCCGGTTTTGCAAAGGCGGCAAAAACAAGAATCAGGACCATGGTTAATAGATAAACTGCGTCCTGGAAAAGCGAGCGGCCACTGTCTTGTTCATCCGGAACATAGATCTGACCGGCTGTCCTGGCGGCATCGTCTTTTCTGAAGATAACGGACATCAATAATCCGGTGACCACGGCAAAAATGACGGCACCGATGGCCCGGGCCAGGCCGAGCTGCCACCCCAGGATTTTTGCCGTCAGGGTGATGGCCAGGACATTGATGGCAGGGCCCGAATATAAAAATGCCGTGGCAGGGCCGATGCCCGCCCCCCGGGTATAGATCCCGGCAAAAAGCGGCAATACCGTACACGAACAGACAGCCAGGATGGTTCCGGAAACCGAGGCCACGGAATAGGCGAGAAATTTACTGGCCTGAACCCCGAAATATTTGAGAATAGAGGCCTGGGACACAAATACGGCAATGGCACCGGCAATGAAAAATGCCGGTATCAGGCAGGTCAGGACATGCTCTCTGGCATATTCCTGGAGCATCATGAAGGCTTCCAAACCAGACTGCCGCACCACCGGGTTGGACCAGGGAATAAAATAGGCCATAAGGTACAGGGCAATCAGATAAAATAATTTCGTTCGTTCTCTCATCAGAAAACCTCCTTTTTATGTGAACAACCCACCAACGCATTCATAATAGGTGCATTACATCATTTGCTGTGGTTGGGTTATCTATGTATCGTTAGTTTGCGATGTATGGCTATATTTTTTACTTCCGCTTATTTGCCAACAACTTTATGACGGTCAATACCTGGAAGGACCTGGTTCAACTCCAGGATCTCCGATTTATTATTCAACCAGTGTTTCAGGTTACCGATCATGCTGGCGGAATAGGCAGAACCGCTGCCATCGGAAAGTGAGTAGTTCACCCACAATCCATCCTTAAAGCCTTTTATCAGTTCTGCATCTTCAAGAATTTTTAAATTTTTGCTGGTAGTTGACTGTGCTATACCAAGGGATTCTTTGATCTCACATACGCAAAGGGGTCGGGTTTGAAGCATTTTCATCATTTTGACACGGTTAGGATCGGACAACGCTTTCATCACTCGAATAAATGGTTTCATATTTTCCTCATATTGCAACTGCGGCTGTTTATTTAATGGTATTTTCACGTCTCAATAGATCTTTGAATCGAGATCTTGAGGAGCACCGATCTGTTGAACAATGACACCTATTCATATTTTTTTCTCTCAATATATCGTTAAAATAGAATATATCGATGTGGTAGCTGTGTGTCAAGATATTTTTGTTGTTTTGTTTCAATATTTGTTCTGCCCGGATGCCATCCCTTGTTCCGGCGTTCCGGTTTTATTTGAAACACCCACTGAAGCATTGCAAAAAGGGGCGTTTCAACGTTCGTTGTGGCCAGAGCAGACGTCCTGCTCCGGCCATGCCGGTTTATATCGAAGCATTGGGATCTGCCCGTGGCAACGCTTAAGAATTTCTGCCAGCCGTCTGCTTTTGAAAAACAAGGCTGTAGGCGCTTGGCAGGAAAAAGAGTGTCAGCACTAGGGAATAACTCAAACCGCCGATGACCGCTATGGCCATGGGTTGCAGCATATCCCCTCCCTCCCCTAGGTTAAGCGCCAGGGGAATAAGACCCAGGACGGTGGTTAGCTGGGTCATGAGGATAGGCCGGACCCTCACCGGGGCAGCCCGACCTATGGCTTGAGCAGCGTTCATCCCTTGCTCCCGATAGGTTTCAGCCAGGGAAAGAAGAACCACCCCCTGGGAGGTGATTCCCCCCATCATGACCACCAGCCCGATAACCACTGTAACCCCGATGGGGGTTCCGCTGATGTAAAGTGCCAGGAAAGAACCTGTCAGGGAAAATGGAATATTGATCATCATGAGCAGAGGCATTAGAAAGGATTCAAACTGAATCGCCAATACCACGTAGGAAAATAAAACGGCAAAGCCAATTATGGTTCCCATGGCCAGTCGGTTTTCAGCCATCATCTGGGCCTGCCCCCCCATTTCATAGGAAACACCGACGGGCCTCTGGAGTTCCGACACAGCCTGCTCTGCCCTTGTCACTGCCTCTCCAACGCTGATACCGAGCGAATCCGCCCGGACAATGACCTGCTTTGCCTGGTCCTCACGGATGATTTCCACAGGACCGACGGCTCTTTTGACGTCGGCAATGTCCTTTAAATAAACGGGTTGATGTCCATTGTTTTTTACGATCAGGTTTTCCAGGTCTGACATGCTGCCGAGCTGGGTATCGGGAACCAGAACACGGATGTCATAGTAGTCACTGCCGTCCCTGTACTGGGTCGCGACAATGCCCTTAACCAGACCGCGCAAAGTAGCTGCGGCTTCACCCACGCCGATCCCCAAAGCTGACGCTTTGGCACGATCAACATAAATCCGGTATTCGGGTTTACTCATATCCATGGAAAGGGTGACATTGGTCAAGCCCCGTGTTTCCCGGAGCCGGGCAGCGGTTTTCTGGGCAAACTCAAAAATGGGAGTCACCTCACTTCCCTTGATCTTGATCTCCACCTCCTGATCTCCGGCCTTTCGAACGCCTTTGACCTTCATCTGCATGACCGGTATTTTTCCACCGGGAACCGGAACCGTTTTGATCAGGGGGTTTATCTTCTGAATAAAGGCCTTGGTGGATATATTCCGCCTGGATTTCGGCACCAACTGGATGTCGAGCTCTCCCTCGTTGGCGATTTCATAGGTGTACAGCCCCCACACCTTACCGCCGGCCAGGGTAAAAATACTCTCGATTTCTGGCAGGTGTTTTATTTTTTGTTCTAATCGGGCAAGGATGCGATCCACCTCCCCAACGGCCGTACCCGAAGGCATTTTGACCTTTACCATCACTCTGCCATCATCCACTTTGGGTAAAAACTCCGACCCGGCAAGGGTGGCCATGGAGATCCCACTGCAAAAGATTAAAACGGCAATACCCGCCGTTGTCCATGCATAGTCCAGACACAGAGACAAAACCCGTTCATACTGCCGGGTAAACCTGATGATGATTGTATCAAAAAGGCCGACGATATAAGATAAGCGGCCCGTTCTCTCCTGGTGAAGAAGACGCCTGGTGAGCACGGGTGTCAACGTAGTCGCCACGATTAAACTAAGAATCACAATTCCGGCCACCACCAGAACCAGCTCCTTGAACAGCAGGGCGGCAAGGCCGGGGACAAACAAAAACGGCAGGAACAAAGCCAGGAATGTGAAGGTTGATGCCACAATCGCCGGGCCGACTTCCTCAACACCCTTGACGGCCCAGTCAGAAACGCCCTCTGCCTTTAACCGTGTCATGTTTTCCAGTACAACAATGGAATTATCCAGGATGACCCCCAGGGCCACCACCAGGCCCCCCAGGGAAAAGAGATTAATGGAAAATCCGGCTATTTTCATGAGAAAAAAATTGCCCAGAAGGGTAACCGGCAGGGCCACCACCATGACTGCGACCTGCCGCCATCGTCCCAGAAAGAGATACACCACCAGAATGACCAGAAACGCCGCCAAAGCAGCTGAAGTCTCTACGCTCTGTATGGCTTTCTTCACATAATTTCCCTGATTTTCAACCACCCCAAGTTTAATGTCCGGAGGTATCTCATCCTTGAGTTCATTCAGCCATTTCTGTACGGCAAGGGATACGGTCACGGTGTTGGCCTCCGCCTGCTTGAGCACATTGAGCTTAACACAGGGCACACCATTGAACCGGGTGTTGACACGCATCTCTTCATGACTGTCCACGACGTTGGCAATATTTTTAAGATAGACGGTCTGCCCTGATTTACTCCGGGTCACAACAAGGTTTTCGATCTCTGAAAGGCTTTCAAATTCCCCCATGGTCCGGGCAATAATTTCCCGGGTTTCCACGGTGATGCGGCCTGAAAACATCTCACGGTTTTCAGTGTCAAGCAGCCTTGCCACCTGGGCCGGTGAAATATTGTAGGCGGTCAGTTTCCTGGGATCCAAATGAACCCTGATCTCCCGTTTCAGCCCCCCCACAACTTCCACACCGGCGGTTCCATTCACGGCGGAGATCCTGTCGGTCAACCAATTGTCCACCCAGTCCCTCAGCCACACCAGGTCCTGGTGATCCGAAGAAAGGGTAATCTGCATGACCGGAAGCTGGGACGGATCGGCCTTGATAATAATCGGGGGGTCCATGCCGGGCGGCAATTTTCGGGCCACCCGGCCCATGGCGGCCAGGACATCCTGATAAGCCGCTTCAACATCCACACCATACCGAAAATTTACCAAAAGCGTGTACATCCCCTCAATACTGGAAGACTCTATATAATCCAGGTTGTCCACGGTGGCCATCACCCGCTCGATGGGTTCGGCGAGATTGGTCTCAATTTCATCGGGTGTGGCACCCCCCCACCAGATATGCACCTTGATCATGGGGTAGGTGATTTCAGGAAGGTAATCCACATCAAGGTTTCTCAAACTGAAAAGACCCACAACCAGTACCGCTATGGTCAGCACGGCAACGGCCACGGGGCGTTTAAAAACAGATTGGATGAAGTTCATGGTTCAAGTCCTTTTCCTGGTGAGGCGAAACATGGCACACTGCCTTGAAGAGGGATCTCGTCAACCGGTGCATTGTTCTTTATCTTTTCATGCCCGGCCACAATCACCTGGTCACCCGGTTTAATGCCTTCCAGCACTTGTATACAAGATCCCCTTTCAATACCGAGGGTTACCCTACGTTCCTTGGCAAGGCCATTTTCGACAACAAACGCAACCGTTTCACCCGAGTCGGTGGTCAACAGGGCCCTATCGGGCATAACAATTTCCTCCTCCGACGTTTGAACAGTCAGCCTCACCCGGGTGAACATACCAGGAACCAGGCCAGTCGAACTGTCAACTTTGGCTTCAACAACACGTGTGCGTGTCTGGGAGTCGATTTCCGGGTAAAGCCTGACAATATGGGCCGTGTACTCTTGATTTGGCAGCGCGTCAAAAGAAACCACCACAGGGGTATTTTTATTCAGCAGATAGGATTGGGATTCTGCCACACTGAAGCGAACGGCAATGGATGCGGTTTCCATCAATGTCAGCAAGGGGGATCTGGGGACGGCAAGATCACCGGGTCTGACATCAATTTTGGTGACAACCCCGGCAAAAGGTGCTGTTATCGTACATTCATCCAGTCTTGCCATGGCCATGGCAAGTTTGGCCCTGGCCTCCTGAACCAGGGCTTTTTGAATGGCAAGATCCGTTGCCGTCGCTCCTTTCTGGAGCATTTGATATCTTTCCCGGGATGCGGCCAGGTCGGTTTCACATTTGATACTGGCCAGTCGTGCTTTTTCCATGTTTTCACCCGGCAGGGCTCCGGTTTTAACCAATTGTTCCACCCGCTTTGCGTCTATCTGGGTAAAACCTGCACAGGATTCCAATTGGCGTACCCTTTCGGCTGCCTGGGCCAGCTCCTCCTTGCGCGCACCTGCTTTCAAGTCTGCAAATCTTGCCTGAGCCACGTCCAGGGCGGCCTTGGATGCCTGAACGTCGGCCTGGTATATGGGTCGATGGATTTTTATAAGCGGTTCACCTTTTTTTACGATATCCCCTTCCCGCCAGGGGCAAAAAACAATGGGGCCTTCCACACTGGCCCGGACGACAATTGTATTGGTGGCGGTCACATCACCGGTCACCTCGGAAATGCCGGAGATGGATTGTTTTTCCGCAGTCATGACTTGAACCAGGGCGGTTTTCCCTTTGGTCACAGGTCCTGCTGCCCATACGGCCCCGGTAAAAGCAAGAGACACCATGGCAGCAAACAAACAGACCCCGGTAATAAAACGATTGCGAATCATTTAGCTTCTCCTTTAATTAAATCAAACTGGGCATTGGCAATATGGTATTCGGATGCCGCCCGGTAGTAGTCAGTTTCAATTTCCAGCATGGCGTTTTGGGCGTCCAGCACATCAAGGATGGTGCCCTTGCCCAATCCATATTTTTCCTGTTCGATGCGAAGGGCCTCCCGGGCCTGGGCAATGGCAGCTTCCTGGGTCTTCACCCTTTGCCATGTTGACTGCATGTTGAAAATAGCCGTTTCAACCTCTTTTTGGATTTGAAGCGTAAGGAATCTTAATTCCTGTTCAAGCACACTGACCATGACCGTTTCACGGTTGATTTCAGCCTGGATACTCCCGCCTTTAAAAATCGGGATATCAAGGGCCAGCCCCATAGCCCCACGATCTTCAAGCGCGTCATGGCCATCCGGCTGATCACTGGGATCTGTCATATAGCGATATCCGTAGGAGCCTTCCAGGTAAATTTGGGGCAGTCGTTTTCCCCGGGTGGCGCGGAGTCGACTTTTCTGGGCATCCACCTTATTGATCAAGGCTTTAAAATCCGGACGATTGCTTAACGCACAATTAAACGCCTCCCTGGTATCTGGCATTAACGGAATCGGCATCAACTTGCCGTCCAGGTTTGACAGTTCTTTTTCAAAATCAGTCTGCACCCCCATCAGTTTGTACAGTACCCGCCAGGCGATATGAAGATCATTATTAATGTTGACCCAGTTTTGCTCTATACGGGCGAGCCTTACGTCAATCCGCAGGAGGTCCACCTGGGCCGCTTTTTTTGCAGAGATCAAAGCGTTGATCCGATTTTTGTTTTTATTTAAAACATTCCGGGAGAATCTGATGCTCTCGAGCTGTTTCTGGCGACCCAGAATGGTATAAAAAGCACTGGTAACATTGAAAATGAGTTCTTGGCGGGAACGTGAGAACTGGTTGTCGACAGCAGACTGGTTCAACGCTACAGCCCGAATGCTGTTTACAATCTGTCCGCCCGTAAACAGTGGCATGCGAAGAACCACCCCGATCTCTTCAATATCTTGACCAAAGACGCCTTCTTCACCATTATATCGTGATGAAATTAATCGCTGATCATCCAGAAACAGGTTTGCCCCGCCTTTGGCATGAAGGGACGGCCATTGCCGTCCTTGGACGATCTTTCTGTCATAGGCTGCCACCTCTTTATTTAAGTGAGCAGATTGCAGAAACGGGTTATATTTAAGAGCAATTTCAACGCACTCACTTAATGGGAGAATCCTTGGCACGTCAATGACTTCCTGGGTTTGTTCTTGTACCAAATTGTCTGTTTCATCACGGCCGAAACAAGCCGTTGCCGTAAAAACCATGATTGCCCAAATAATAAATACCTTGAGTATATTTTTCCATTTATTCATAATTCTTTTTATCAACAGATTGCGCCTCCGTGCTATAAGTTGAGAGGTCTTCCGTTTGGATTGATTTATATACAGAGACGACCATTCCTATGAATAACCATTTGATAATGCTGGCCAGAACGACTACTAAAGTTTTCTCTTTGGATGCATGTGTCGATTTAAAACCGGGATGTTCACCCATAAGTATTCCTCCACAACCCATAAATTTCATGATCTGCTGGAATCATTAATAGCAATAGAATCAAACCCTCAGATCCATACGCTTGTGATTTCAAAATTAGAAAATATATGGGCTTTTGTTTTTTTTATAACCGGCATGGCCGGTAGCAGGGTATTTGCCTTGGCCACAACAAACGTTGAAACGCCTCCACCGAAGCTACAGACAGCAACGCACTTTTTTAAAAAACTTGATGCTCTTTTTTTTATTAATATATTGTGGGAAAAGATCAGGCACGGTAGATACATCAAGTAAGGCCCATGATCAAAATAAAACCCTACACCATGTTTTGGAAGATTTTATTCCGATCATGGGCCTAAGAATAATGGATCGAGTTAACAGAGGAAAGATTCTACGAGGAGATATATTGAAACTGTTCGAACAGGTGGTCTGGTGTTGTGATTCGTCCGAATGGTCCGCTTGGAAGGGATGAATGCTGCGCTTTTTTGAATAAAAGTTTCGGCTGATAAAAAAGATGAAGTCGATTCTATTAGAGACTCAACATTTCTACTTCTATGACTGCATTTTTTACAACACGGTTGTTTTTGGCTAACGGGCAGAGAGAGAGAATGGATGCGTGTAGATGCCTTGCAGTTCAAGACAAGGGTGCTGATTCTTTTAAACTTATCATGAGAATGGGTGTATGTTGTTTTGCTTTTACAGAAGTCGTTGCCCTCTGTTGGAACAACAGCACCAGCAATGATCCAGACAAACAGGACAGCAATGCTGCATTTGAGTAGAGCGCTACGGATTCCAATGAGGCCTGGCGTTTTGGTTTCCCGCCGTCGAAAACATGTTACGCCCTTGAGGGGAAATGTATTGTCATTAGTGCGTTTTAGTTTCATTTCAAACACCTGACGGATGCCAGCCCGATACCGCCGGTTGTCCATGGGTTCACTGTGATAAAAATTAAATCCAGCATATATTTATCCTTTATAGTTTCAAAACCAAACAAAAGTTTCCATAATCCAAGCCTGACCCTGCCGGATAAATTTTTCATTGGCTGAAACTATGTTCAAGGCTGGTATATAACAAAAATGGAATATATAAGTGCGGTCATAAATTGTCAATACGTTTTTAGCTCAGAAGGACAAGAGCAAAATCAGTAGAAGTTTATGCTCATAATGATGGATTATTAGACATTAAATTTTGATAAACGGCGTGATGTTAAATCAATGAAAACGATACATATCCGCTTGACAAAACAAGAACTATCGATATAAATATTTATGAAAAACGATTTGATAAAAATGGATTAATTAGGATTTAAAATGAAGGCATTGTTAAAAGTAATGAAGGCGGCATCAGATCCGGGACGAATCAAAATACTCAAGATGCTGGAACATAAAGTTATGTGTGTGTGTGAGATTCACACAATTCTTGGGATAGCCCAATCAACGGCAAGCAAGCATCTGAAAATACTTGAAGAGGCTGGCCTTGTCTCCTCATACAAAAAAGGGCTCTGGGTTAATTTTTCCCTGTCCGATGGACGACAGAACCCTTATGCTTCAAATCTACTTGGAAATCTAAGGCACTGGATCAACGAAGAAGCCGAAATTGTTGAGTTAATGAAAAAACTTCCCGAAATCAACAGAGATATCATTTGTAAAAAATGATTTGTAACTATTCGGCCCGAGAAATTAGAGTCTTATGATTCCACAGTAAACCATAGGGTTTAAGAATTATTGATGAATTTGATATTATAACCCAAGGCCACACCTAGACTAAATTACATTTTTTTACCTCTCAAACATAATCTTTATTTTTACCCAAAAAACACCTGTACCCAACCCATGATCCAACCCATAAAGAATGCAACATGTTGTATTCTTTATGGGTTGGGTGTACATTTCAGTTCTTGAGAAAAAGCGAGTTCTTATCCTTAAATTCGGGCCGGCGCACCACAAAAAATATGGCTTCCCATGGACGGGCCGGTATAACTGACACGGGCAGACCGAAATTTGGGCCCCGGGTTCGTCCACAACAAAGCTTGAAAGGATTTTCGGCTCGCCTGCTTTTTCATAAAAAAGGATCAAGCCCAAATTATTTCAAACCAGGAGCTTTTCATGCAGACATTAACGGTTTCAGGCATCATGACCCACTCCTTTGAAACTTTACATATGGGTGACACGCTGCAACAGGCTGCATTACGCATGCGCAGATCAAAATTGGACGTATTGCCCGTAATTAATGCAGACGGCCAATTGCTTGGATTGATGACCAAAGCCAATCTCTATGACGCCGTGGCCGCCGGTGAAACACCCGATACACCGGTGCGAGATTTTTATATTAAAAAAGACGTTGTTACCCTGCAGGAAGACATGCCCTATGATCAAGTCACCGAGATTGTAAAAAAAAGCAAGGTGGGAACCGCCGTTGTTCTCAACAATCAAAACAAAGTGGCGGGAATCTTTACCAAAGCCAGCTGGATAATGGCCATGTTTAAAAATGAGACCCTGCTGAATCACCAGATGCAGATTATTCTCAACAGCATGCACAACGGTCTTGTGGCCATGGATGCCAAGGGCCGGATTACCAGACTCAATCAAACCGCTGAAACGCTTTTCGGCATCACAACAGCCCAGGCATGTGGAAAACCAGTGCCCCTTTTTTTTCAAGGCCTTGAACTTGATGAGGTACTCCTGAAAGGTGTTGTCTCCATAGGGATAAAATCAACCTATGGCGATCATACCCTTTTGTGCAACATCACCCCCATGATCACCATGGGAAAGCTTAATGGCGCCATCATCATCTTCCAGGATCTGACAGACCTTGAGTGTATTGCCTCGGAACTGGAAAGCGTCACAGAACTGTATGATACCCTCCAGTCCGTCATGGAAATCGCCTATGACGGCATCATTGTCATTGATAAAAAAGGCATGATCACCATGGCCAACCAGACTGCTGCAGACTTTTTCCACAAATCCCGGGAAAACATCGTGGGTAAACCAGTGGACGACATTGTTGAAAATTCCCGCCTGCGCGATGTGATTGAAACCGGGGTGGCCGAACTTCATCAACTGCAGTTTATAAACGGAACACCCTATGTGGTGTCAAGGATGCCTATTGTGCGTGGCGGTAAGGTTCTGGGGGCGGTGGGCAAAATCCTGTTCAGTAATTTCAAGGATGTCAGGGCCCTGGCCCAGAAATTCATCCGCCTTGACCAGAAGGTTGCCTATTATAAAAATCAAATTCGCAATGACACCAACAACAAGATTACGTTTGATCGAATTATCACCTCCCACGCTACCTTTGAAAAAATCAAGGAACGCGCCGAAATTGCGTCCCAAAGCTCTTCAAGCATTCTCATAACAGGCGAAAGCGGAACCGGAAAAGAGTTGATGGCCCAATCCATACACGAAGCCGGGGCCGGACGGGACAAACGCCTGGTCAAGGTAAATTGTGCAGCCATTCCAGCAGACCTGCTTGAGTCTGAATTCTTTGGTTATGCCCCGGGGGCTTTTACAGGTGCGCAAAAACAGGGTAAACTGGGAAAACTGGCCCTGGCAGACGGCGGCACCCTGTTTCTGGATGAAATCGGAGACATGAACCCCAATCTGCAGGGCAAGCTGCTGCGCGTACTCCAGGATCAATCATTTGAGCCCATCGGTTCCAACAACACAACCCATGTAAACTTTCGCGTGATTGCCGCCACCAACCAGGACCTGTACCAGATGGTTCAGGAAAAACGTTTCCGGGGGGATCTTTACTACCGGCTCAACGTTATTCATTTCCATATTCCCCCACTGCGGGAACGGCCCCAGGATATCATCCTTCTGGTTCATTTTTTTATTGAAAAATATAATCACATCCTTGGATCCACCATCCAGGATATCTCAGATGATGCCATGAATATCCTGCTTGATCATACATGGCCGGGAAATGTTCGGGAGCTGGAAAACGTGGTGGAGCGTGTTGCCAATTTTGTCAAAGGCTGTACCATAGGTGTCGACGACCTGCCGCCGAACTTAAAGGAAAGGGAGAAAAAAATCGCCCCCTCCATGGCCGGCAGTTCCAGCCCGCTGCCCGCCAGACAACCCTTACACACAAGCCGTGAAGATCATGACAAACTTGCCATCCAGGCAGCTTTGAAAGAGGCAAACGGCAACAAGGCTAAAGCGGCAAAGATACTGGGAATCAGCCGATCATGGCTTTATACCAAAATGTCCAGAGTCGGGCTTGGTTCTGATGTCGGCCATTCTGGATAATTTATGTTTGTTCTTTCTGATATGTCGCAATGTGTCCTTTGTAGATAACACATGTCCTGTTTGGTCTACTTTTTTCAAGTATAGCGGACACATTTTTCGCCGTGAAACAGATAACTTGCTGATTTTAAACATTGTTTAAAAATGGCACAGGCATTGCAACATTAATTTTAACGGTTAAATATGGGTTGTCAATGCTGGGCTTGATACCAACACCATCCATTCTGTGGAATAACGGGTGGGAGATTCTGTTATCAAGCTTGAAAAAGATCAGGCAGGAGAAACTGCATGGAGAAAAAAGCATGAGAAAAGTAGCCATTATCGGCACAGGACACACTGATTTCGGGTTTAATTCCCCAAAGACAGGGCTGGAGCTTTTTTGTGAGGCAGCCACGGAAGCCATGGCTGAAGCAAATGTGCAGTCAAAGGATATTCAGGCCTTATATTGCGGTAACGGGCTGAGTGATTTTGCCGAAGGGCAGATTATGATTCAGTCTTATATCGCGGATGCCCTTGGATGTCGTCATATTCCTGCCACCCGGTTTGAAGCGGCATGCTCTTCAGCCACAGTGGCAATTCGTGACGCGTATATGTGGGTGGCATCGGGTTTTTACGATATTGTCCTTGTAGGGGGAACGGAAAAGGCCACGGCCATGGGAACAGCCCTGGCCACTCGGACCTTTGCCATGGGAACCGATGCCCGGTATGAATTTCCTTCGGGCCTCACCTTTCCCGGTTTCTTTGGACTCCTGGCCAATCTATATGCAAAAAAATACGATGTTTCCTTTGAAAGACTTCGCAATCAGATGTCCCTGGTTTCAGTGCAGTCTCACCACTATGGGATCAGCAATCCCCACGCGCAATTCAAAAAAGAAGTTCGTGTGGATCAGGTGGAAAAAAGCTTTATGGTGGCATCTCCATTGACCCTGCTGGATTGCTGCCCATTTTCCGATGGTGCTGCCGCCCTGGTAATCGCATCGGAAGAAAAGGCCAAAGCGCTTTGCGATACCCCCATCTATATTGCCGGTGTGGGGCAGGCCTCTTCAGGTATGTTAAGCAGTCAGTACAAAGATATTCCCCGGTTAAGGGCCAGGGACGTTTCCGTAAAGCAGGCATATGACATGGCCGGCGTCGGCCCCCGGGACATTGATGTGTGCGAACTTCATGACTGCTTCAGCATTGCCAGCATCATTGCCGCAGAAAGTCTGGGGTTTGCCGAATTTGGAAAAGGCGGTCAGTTGTGGGAAAAAGAGGAAACCCGAATCGGGGGTAAAATTCCCATCAATATTTCAGGCGGATTAAAGTCCAAGGGGCATCCCATAGGTGCCACCGGTGCCTCCCAGGCAGTGGAAATCGTAAAACAGCTCCGGGGCGATCTTGTAAGCCAGGGAAGGCAGGTGGAAGGGGCCCGGGTGGGGCTGGTGGATACATTGGGCGGAGACGGCATCATCTGCAATCTTATTTTAAAAAAGGAAGAGAGCTAATGGAATATCCTTTACCGTTTGAACAGTACAACAGTGCCTTGAAAAAAAACATCCTCCTGGGGCTGAAATGCAGACAATGTGAAAAAATAACCTGTCCGCCCCAGATGGTCTGCCAGGAATGTGCCTCTCTGGATCTTGAAATAACCCAACTTACCGGAACCGGGATCATTCAAACCTATACAACCATTTATGTTGCAGCTGAAAACAGGGAAAATGAGGTCCCCTATGTGATTGTGCTGGTGGAACTGGAAGAAGGTCCCTGGATTATGGGGGAACTGGGTGCCGCAAATCCGGACGAGACCGATCTGAATATTATTGGAAAATGTGTCAAAATGGGGAACCGTCTGTTTCCAGGAGACAAGTATTCCAATGGCGCGGCTGCCCGACCCGTATTTTATTTTCTGGATGAAACAATTTAGAGCCGATCATAACGGAGTTCGTATCTACGGGTATACTTTTTCACGAGATGATCAAGCTTCAGTTTCATACGGTCCCGAACATATGGATAGGCACCCGGGTATATTTAAGGAAAATCAAGGATTGCGGACACCCCGATTCCGACCATTTCAAGTGGAGAAAAATCAATGTATTTCAATCTTACCAAAGAACAGAAAATGATTCAAAAAGAGGTGCGGCTCTTTGCCAAAAAAGAGATTGCACCCCGGGCAGAAGAGCTGGAAAGAACCGGCAGATATCCCTGTGAGATCATGGAGAAAATGGCAGAATTGGGATTGATGGGAATCCCATTTCCCGAAGCATACGGCGGTATGGGCAGTGACTGGGTCAGTATGCATCTGTGCATTGAAGAGATATCCAGGGCGGATATTACACTGGGCGCGTTGCTGGATGTCACCACAAGCGTTGTGGGTCAGGAACTGCTTGAATTCGGTAGTGAAGAGCAAAAACGAAAATGGCTGGTCCCCATTGCCCAGGGCCGTGAAATCGGTGCCTTTGGTTTAACCGAACCCGATTCAGGCTCGGATGCCGGCGCATTGATCACCGAGGCCGCGCGCAAAGGGGATAACTGGGTGCTGAACGGAACCAAGCAGTTCATTACCAACATCGGACTGGAAAACGCTTCGGTTTTGCTGGTGGCCGCAAAGATCGAAGGGGGAGACATCGCCACATTTATTGTTCCCAAAGACACGCCGGGTTTTAAACTGGGGACAAAATATGAAAAAATGGCATGGCGGGCTTCAGCCACCCATGAGGTCGTCCTCAAGGATTGCACCATTCCAGGCGACAATCTGCTGGGGGATTCCAAACGCGGTTTTTCCCAGCATCTGGCAGTGTTGGAGACCGGAAGAATCAGCATTGCTGCCGTGGCTGTGGGGGCGGCACAGGCGTGCCTTGATGAATCCCTGGGTTATGCCATGGCCAGGAAACAATTTGGCCGGCCGATTTTTGAATTCCAGAGTATCCAGTTTAAACTGGCGGATATGGCGCTGTCCATAGAGCTTGCCAGGAATGAGTATCTCAAAGCTGCCTGGCTCAAGGACCATGGGGAAAAACACACCTTTGAAGCCACCTGCGCCAAACTCTATGCCAGTGAGATGGCGGAAAAAGTGGCAAGTGATGCGGTTCAGATCCATGGCGGTTATGGATATATGGAAGCGTCGCCTGTATCGCGTATTTACAAAAGCGTCAAGCTCCTTCAAATTGTGGAAGGCACCTCCGAGATACAGAGACTCATTCTCAGCAGGCACCTGGCCGGAAAAATAAACAGATAGCATTTGCCAATAGAAAAATTCGCTGCAGTAACAACGAACAGATGAAAAAGGAAATGTAATCATGGATATCAAAGGATGTACCGCAGTTGTTACCGGAGGCGCCTCCGGTCTGGGAGAAGCTTGCGTTCGTGAATTATCAGCCAATGGTGCAAAGGTTGCTATCTTTGATTTTGACGAAACAAGGGGCCGCAAAACAGCATCGGAACTGGGTGATGCCATTATTTTCTGCAAGACAGATGTTTCAGATGAAAGCAGTGTTCAGGCGGCCATTGACAACACCATCAAGGCTTTTGGGAAAATTCATTTCACCATTAATTGCGCCGGCATCGGCACCCCGGCCAAGGTGCTCTCCAGGAAAGGACCCATGCCCCTTGACCTGTTCAACAAAGTTATCCAGGTGAATCTGGTGGGCACAATGAATGTGCTGCGCCTTACAGCGGAAAAAATGACCCATAACGATCCCAACCCGGATGGTGAAAAAGGGGTGATTATCAATACCGCATCCATTGCCGCCTTTGAAGGCCAGATCGGGCAGGCCGCCTACAGTGCATCCAAAGGCGGTATCGTCGGCATGACACTCCCCATTGCCCGCGAGTTTTCAAACTACGGCATCAGGGTCATGACCATTGCGCCGGGATTGTTTGAAACGCCCATGCTGGCAGGACTTCCTGAAGAGGCGAAAAAATCCATCATTGCCAACATTCCGTTTCCCAAACGCCTGGCCAGGCCATCTGAATTTGCATTTATGGTGAAACACATTATTGAAAATCCGATTTTAAACGGCGAAACCATCCGGCTGGATTCGTGTATCCGGCTGGCCATTAAATAAGGGCGGAAGATTCCAATGCGGTGGTGGATGCTCGGCTCCCGGTCAGATTCCCGCAGCTTTATCCACGACCAGAACAACCCCCTCCACCTGGATATTCGTGTAAAGGACGAGGTGTCCATGATCGACCTTGAGACGATGAACGCATTTTTGAGGCCCGGGCCGGGGGATTGACCAGCAGATCGTTGTCCTGGGAAAGAGTCACCGTCCTTATGACTAAAAGCATCTTCCTATCTAATATCTAAACCTAATATTCTTGACTAAAAGCATCTTCCTATCTAATAATAGTAGCTATAGTTGATTTTAAATTTAAGGGTGGAGAGAAACAACAAGTTCAATTCTGCCAGGAGTACTGGGCTTTTTTGAGATTTGTTCTAATGTGGATGTAATGTTGAAGATTGATTCTTTCAGACAAAAGCCTGGCTATTGCGGCCCTGCATCGTTAAAAATAGTGCTGGGCTATCTGGGCATTAAAATCAGTGAAAAAAAACTGGCCCTGATATCCGGCTGCAAGCCGTCCTGCGGGATCGGGGCAGAGGGTCTTGTGGATGCCGCCCAGAAGCTTGGTTTCCGTGGTCAAGTTAAAGATTTCTCAGATCTGGAAGATATCCGGGAGTGGGTCAATCGTAAAAAGATACCGGTCATCGTTGATTGGTTCGCCTTTGAAGGCGGGCATTATTCTGTCGTAAGCGGCATCGACACGGAGAATATCTACCTGGAAGACCCGAGCCTGGGCCATCGGCGGGCGCTGAAGCTTTCGACGTTTATGCGGTTGTGGTTTGACTTTCCCAGCAATTACCTCAGATCCAAAGACGAGTTGATCATCCGGCGAATGATCATCATCGACAGGCGCATCCTTGATGAACGGTTTCGGAAAACCACCGGCTACTATGGGGAATTGAAAAAACTGGTGGCCGAACGAAGCGATATCCGGATCCAAGGGCACCTCCTCAAACAGCGCAGTGCTGAATGCGATTTTTACCGGATCGTCTCGCGGGGCGTCAAGCCAAACGACCGATTCATGCTCATCCGCGCCGGGATCCACGGAGACGAAGTGGCCGGTCCGTTGACCATCATCCGCTATTTTAACCGCATCTTCGACTATGCCCACAAACGCGGGGTCAAGCTCATCGTCTACCCCCTCGCCAATCCGACAGGCTACGACGCCCGCCAGCGCTATAACACCGATGAGGGTGAGGGGTCTGACTTTAACAACGATTTTGTACGCTACGAGCTTGAAAATGGGAAACGGGTGGATGACATCCGCCGGGGCGCTAAAATCAAGCGGTGGTACTTGTCCTCCGACAGCCGGCTGAATCTGAACCTGCCGGCTGAAACACGCCTCATGCACCATCTTCTGCGGCGCGACCCCCTGGAAAATATCGTTGCGGCCCTGGACCTGCATCAGGACAACATCTCCAGGATCGACCAGGCCGCCGCCTACCACTACGCTTTCGGTGATCTCTCGGTTTACGGCCGGATCGTTGAGACGATCCATAAAACCGTGCCGGTTCTGGCCCACAAGGTGATCAGCGCCGGCCAGAAAAGCGGCATGCGGACGGACAGGGAGGGCTTCATCGTCCGGCACGACGGAACCTTTGGTGACCTGATGTACCGCCTTGGGGTGGCATATCCGGTAACTGCCGAAACCACCGGCAAAACGCCGATCGATACGGCATGTCGGGTCAATTGGCTATGGATCAAGGGTCTTATCGACCTGGCGGCCAAAAAGCGTGCCATCGTCAAACGGTCTTTTACGCGTGAGGTTGGCCAGCCGCTTAAAAAAAATGCATCCGGGCATCGCCTCATCACTGCCGGACGGTTCACCACCGATGCCGGGGGGTATCCCATATATGCGGTCCTCACCCGGAATCACTCTGGAGATCTTCCCCGCATCATCCTTTCGGCCGGCATCCATGGCGAAGAGCCGGCCGGGGTTTATGCCCTCCTGGAATTTATGAACCGGGACATCGCAAGGTATCTGGGGCATTTTTCATTTTTGATCCTGCCCTGCCTCAATCCCTATGGTTTTACCCGCGGTGTACGTTACGGCAGTCAAGCAGCCGATCTGAATCGATCCTTTGACAATGGTGCAGGGGTGCCGGAAATCGTTGCTGTCAAGGATTTGCTGCACCGGTTTCCCGGCCCCTACCGCCTGGCGGTTGACCTGCATGAAACCGACACCTATATGCCCCGGGGCAAGGCTTTTTCGGTCGAGGATATTCCGGCCGGATTCTATATGTACGAAACTACTCCCAGCGGGCGGCCGGTTCTCGGACCGGCGATCCTGAAAGCCCTCCACACCGCCGGCTATCCCATCACAAAGCGCCAGGTGGTATACGAGGCCGAATGCCGCAACGGACTGATCACCTCCATTTCTCCCAACGCCCCCGGTTCTCCGACGCTGCCCGAATTCAACGCCACGCTGGATTGGTATATGTTCAAAAGAAACCATACGCAACATTCGATCACAATTGAAACGCCCACTGCATGGCCTCTGAGACGACGGATTGCCGCCCACAGAAAAGCACTGATCTCTGCGCTGGGTCACCTTAAAAAAAACCTGTAGCGACGACAGCATCGACGGATCCGCGGATCTGAAATGGGAGGAAAAGGTACGAGGGGCTGACCATGAAAACCGTAATTCCCCAGCTGGCCTATTTTTTCGGCAGCAACACCTCCAGAAGAAATGTATTTCTGCTGGTGAGATTTTTTCTGGTCCTGGTGTTGATTGTCACCGTTTACAGTGTGCTGTTCCACGCCCTCATGCTGCTGGAGGGCAAGGAGTACTCCTGGATCACCGGGTTCTACTGGTCGCTGACCGTCATGTCCACCCTAGGGTTTGGGGACATTACCTTTACCAGTGATATCGGCCTGGTATTTTCCATTATTGTGCTGCTCACCGGTATCGTCTACCTGCTGGTCATGCTTCCTTTTACCTTTATCCAGTTTTTCTACGCCCCCTGGCTGGAGGCCCAGTCCCGGGCAAAAACCCCCAGGGAGCTTCCGCCGGAGACCAGAAGTCATATCATTCTGACATCCCTGGATCCCATCACCACCAACCTCATCAAAAAGCTGGTTTTCCATAAATACAAGTATGTGATCCTGGTGGACGACCTGCAACGGGCCCTGGAACTGTACAACCTGGGGTATAAAACCGTGTTTGGGGATTATGGGGACCCTGACACTTATCGCCGGCTTCAGGTGCAGAATGCCGCCATGGTGGTGGCCACCCATGATGACATGGTCAACACAGGCATTGCCTTTACCATCCGGGAGATCTGCAGGGAGATTCCCATTGTCACCTCTGCTGACAAGGCACACTCCCTGGATATCCTGGCGTTTGCCGGCAGCAGCCATATTTTTCAGTTCAGCAAGATGCTGGGAAAATCACTGGGGCGGAGGGTGCTGGGGGTGCACATGGGGGCCAACATCCTGTGGCGGCACGAACAGCTTCTCATTGCCGAGGCCCCAGCCATGAGAACCGCCTTGGAGGGGAAAACCCTGGCTGCGACACGGCTTCGGGAAAAAACCGGGGTGACGGTGGTCGGTGTGTGGGAGAGGGGGAAGTTTGAAGCCACGGTTCCCAGCACCCTGATCACCGCCTCCACCGTCCTGGTACTGGCCGGGTCTGCCGAACAGCTGGAGGCATTTGACCACCATTTTTCCATCAGCAGCAAAGAACTCTCCCATGAGTTTCCGGCCCTGATTCTCGGCGGGGGACGGGTGGGGAGGGCAGCGGCAGATGCCCTCAAAGAGCAGAACATTCTCTACAAAATTGTGGAAAAAAGTCCCACACGGACCCAGGAGAGGGAGAACTACATCCATGGCAATGCCGCAGACATAGATGTCCTGAACAAAGCAGGCATCGCCAGGGCCCGGTCCGTCATCATCACCACCCACAATGACGACATGAATATCTATCTGACCATTTACTGCCGCCAGCTGCGGCCGGATGTACAGATCATCAGCCGGGCCAACAGTGAACGGTCCGTGGCCAAGCTTCACCGGGCCGGGGCAGATCTTGTCATGTCTTTTGCCTCCATGGCCGCCAATACCATCCTTAATCTGCTCAGCCAGGAGCAGGTGCTCATGATGGTGGAAGGACTCAGCATTTTCAAGGCCACGGCGCAGAATCTCTGGGGAAAGTCCCTGGCCGAGAACCAGGTGCGGGAGAAGACCGGCTGCTCTGTGGTGGCCATCACCCGGGACGAGGGGTTGATCCTTAACCCAGACCCGTTCATCCCCCTTGAAAAAACAGATGCGCTCATTCTCATCGGAACGGTGGAGGCTGAAAAAACCTTTATGGAAAGATATGGAACATAGCACGCCCTTGGCGGAAGTGCCTCCCCATGGAGATGCTGGCCCCCTATAGCTCTTCCATGGTGATCAGGTTGATGCCGTGCTGCGCCATCTCTTCCAGGGCCGCCCCTGTGGTATCCATGGAGACCCCCCGACAGAGGTCTTTGACAACAAACACCTCAAACCCTCTTTTTGCCGCATCCAGGGCTGTGGCCTTGACGCAGTAATCGGTTGCAAGACCGTAGACGATGAGCCGGGTCAGCCGGGCCGCCCGGATAACGGCCTCCAGTTCGGTGGGGGTGCCGCCCTGGTCCTGGAATCCGGAGTAACTGTCGTACGCTTTGCGGGTTCCCTTTTTGACCACCCTGGAAAAAAGGGAGGTATCCATGAGGATTTCGGCATTTTCACTCTCCTTTACACAGTGGGGGGGCCAGAGGGTCTGGGAAATACCGCCGATTTCAACAGTTTCAAAGGGATGTCTGCCCGGGTGACTCGTGAAAAACGATATGTGGTCCCGGGGGTGCCAGTCCTGGGTGGCGAACAGGGTGAACCCCTTTGCTTTAAGTTGCGATGTGGCCTGTGCCACTGTTTTAACATAGGTTGAATCCGTGCCGTCCACGGCTAGGGAGCCCTGCATCAGGGTGGTGAAGTCGCCCTGGAAATCCACGACAATCACCCCGGTGACGGCTCGGGCTTCCGGGCTTGATACGCTTGAAGGCGCCATTGTTATTTCCTCCTTTTTTTCTGAAGCTACAGATTGTTACGAAATATCAATCCAGTTCTTGAATATCTGATCATTTGCCCTGAACTCATCCCGGGATGTGGGGGTATTGCAATGATTTTCATCAAACCGGTGGTCTTCCTGCCTGGCCGCTTGAGCAAAGGCAGACACATCCTGGTACATGAAATCAGGATGAAACTGCAGACCCCATATGGGTTTTCCTTTAATCTGAAATCCGTGAACAGCACATCGGTCTGAGCTTGCTGTAATTTCAAACCGGTCATCCAGGTCAAACACTTCATCATAATGAAACACGGCTGATTTAAAGGACTGTATGGTTCTGAAAAGAGGATTGTTGGACAGGGTAATTTTTGTCCATCCAATTTCCGGTGTTGACGACTTCCGGACATGCCCTTTACCGAGTATATGCCTGACAATGAACTGATGTCCGAAGCAGATGCCCAGAATGGACTTTCCATTGGAGATGAAACGGTGAACGATGGTATCCAGATCCGGATACCATTCCTTTTCTTCAGTGGCACTTTCCGTGGATCCGGATATTAACAGATGGGTATGGTGATCCAATCGGTTAAAATCTCTGAGATCATCCAGATGGATGGTGTCATAGGGCGTGGCCATGGTTTGAAACACTTTGGCAATTCTTTTGTCAAAACTTGTTCTAAAAGAGGTTTCAGACAGGATATTCAGGACAAGAATAATTTTTTTACACATTTGATAGGACCTTTCCACAGATTAAACAAAAAAGAAACCGTATGCCCAGCAACAAAAGAATACAGAAATTCAGTCCATTTTGGAAATGATTAATGAAGGTAGACCGGACCCCGAACCCTGAATTCATGCTCAACGGCTATTATCTGGCGCTGTCTACCTTGAATCGGCCCAACTTCCCTCAAGGCTTTCAAACGTTGAAACGGTTGACGTAAATGTTTTTTATTGAACTCAGGCTCAAGTTCCTGTAAAGATGCTAACTGATTATTTACCTGTTTATTTATTGGGTTAACACCCATGGAGATGATGTGTCTTGACGTGCCTATCAAATGCAATATTACAATATTGCAAATTATCAACTAAAAGGAGCAAAACCATGAACAAGGAATTTAAAGTATTTGCGATGACGGTTCTTGTGGCGGTCGTTTCGTTGGCGTTTTCAGGCAATGCAATGGCCGCGCAGACGTGGAAATTGGCCCATGTCTGCGTCGCTGAACCGGACAATCCATACCATGCAACTTCACTGAAATTCAAAGAACTCGTTGAAAAGGGCACGGAAGGACGACTCAAAATTCAAATTTTCCCCCAACGCCAACTGGGTAATGACCGGGAAATCCTGGAAGGGATCCAGGGTGGTATAATCGACGCTTCAGCAGCAACCCTTGGTCCGGTGTCGGCCTTTGAGCCAACGGGAGACCTGTTGGAACTTCCCTTTCTTTTTCGCAACACAGACCACTTGGATGCTGCCCTTGACGGCCCCATTGGAAGGGGGATTCTAGACAAGCTGGACAGCGCCGGCTTTAAAGGCCTGGCTTTTTTTGACGACGGGATTAACAATACCACCAATTCCAAACATCCCATCAAGAGTGTAGCCGATTACAAGGGCCTTCAGATGCGATGCATTGAAGCCCCTGTCCGGATAGCCACAACCAAGGCCCTGGGCGCCAATCCGATCCCCATCGCTTATAGCGAACTCTACACTGCACTGCAGACCGGCGTGGTTGATGGTCAGTCTAACCCGAACTGGGTGATTACGGCACGAAGTCTCTGGGAAGTCCAGAAATATATCAGCATCACCCAGCACATCTGGGGGGGTGCGGTGTTGCTGGTTAACCGTGATAAATTTGAAAAATTATCCAAGGAAGATCAGCAGGTCGTTATGGATGCCGGTGTTACAGCCAGCCAGTATGGCCGTAAGTTGGGCCGTGATTCAGAGGGAAAACACCTCCAGACAGCCATTGATCACAACATGATCGTGGAGAAAAATCCGGACCTGACATCCATGCGAAGGGCGACCGAATCGGTTTATACCGATGTTTATGCCAAACATCCCGATTGGAAGCCGATCATTGAACAGATCAAGACCCTGGGTGAACAGTTTTAATATCTGAAAAAAGCTGTCAATGTTAATTATTGCCGGGCCGGCTTTACACGCCAGCCCGGCACGCGGAAAAACGGAACGACAATCAATCAATTTTTTCAACACAGGGTTGACGAGTACCGGTCAGCGCTAAAGCGTTTGTCCCTGTTCATGGTAATAAGGATTCTCAATGCATAGTAATGAAACTAATATCCTGGCTGTTTTTAAACGGTGGACTGCCAGAATGCGGGCTTTGGTAGGCTGCTGGGAGCGCCTCCTCCGGTGGATTCTTGCCCTGGGCATCGCTTTGATCATGTTTGCCGTTGTGTTCCATGTGGTCGGTCGCTATTTTTTTGGTAAAACCTACATGGGAACCATGGAACTGGTCAGATACACTATGATCTGGGTCGCCCTGCTTGGGGCTGCCGTTGCCTTTGGATCAGAGGGGCACATTGCGGTCAACATCTTAAAAGACCGCCTTTCACGACACGCTGCCATTTGGCTTCGCATCGCAGGCAATATCCTCCTGGGGATTTTTCTGGTTGTCATGATTATCGGTGGTTTTGAAATTGCTGTACGCAATTTAAAACAAATTTCCCTGGGGTTGCAAATCCCCATGTTCTACCCGTACCTGGCGATACCTGTTGGGGGTATTTCCATGCTGCTCTATATTCTAATGAACATCCTTGAGAGCCTGACGCAATTATTGTCATTAAGAAGGTAACATGGTCTATACATTATTTCTGCTGTTCATATTTTTTTCTATCTGCGGGATACCCATTGCCTTTTCACTGGGTGTCGCGTCATTGGGTTATGTGTTTTACAACGACGTATCATTTATTCTGGTGGCCCAGAAAATGTTTACCGGAATGGACTCGTTTCTGCTGACGGCTATTCCGCTGTTTATTCTTGCCGGAAACCTTATGAATGCCGCGGGACTGACCGAAGAATTGATCGAATTCACCAAGATTTTCGTCGGACGGGTTCGAGGCGGGCTGGCATATGTGAATGTCCTCATATCAATGATTTTTGCCGGGATGACCGGTGCCGGTGTTTCCGACACGGCAGCGGTGGGCTCCATCATGATACCCGGCATGGTCAAGGACAATTACCGTAAGGATTTTTCCACTGCGGTGACAGCCATCTCATCGACCATCGGGCCTGTTATCCCTCCGAGCATTCCGTTTATTGTGTACGGTTCAATAACAGGTATTTCAATTGGCTCCCTGTTTCTGGCGGGCATTGTTCCAGGGGTGCTCCTTGGATTGTCCATGATGGCGGTTATTTTCATAACCTCGTGCCGGGAAAAGTTACCCAGGCTTGAGGAAAAATATACCCTGCAGAAGAAAATCAAAATCAGCAAAGATGCCATGCTGGCACTGATTATGCCAGTGGTCATCCTGGGGGGTATCGTCGGTGGCATCGCAACGCCCACCGAGGTTGCTGCGATTGCCGCCTTTTATGCGTTAATTGTCGGTGTCGTCATCCGCCGAACCGTCACACTCAAGGTTCTGATCAACGTTCTCGTGGAAACAGGTATTACCACCGGAGGGGTCATGATTTTGATGGGCACGGCAGCCATATTTTCCTTTATTCTGACCACTGAGCTTTTTCCCCAGATGCTTGCAGAAAGCGTGCTTTCATTGACCCAAAACAAAATCTACATCCTTGTGCTTGTCAACATTGTCCTGCTGGTTTTTGGCATGTTTCTGGATGTTGTGCCGGCCCTGCTGGTCTTGACGCCGGTGTTTCTTCCCCTGGTCAAAATGGTCGGCGTGGACCCGCTGCATTACGGTGTTATTTGCGTCCTGAACCTGGTCATCGGACTGGCCACACCGCCGGTCGGCATGTGCCTGTTTGTGGGGGCCAGTATCGCCAGAATGCCCATTGAAAAGGTGTCACGCGCCCTGATCCCATTCCTGGCTGCGGTAATCCTGGTGCTTATCGTTGTGACGTACTGGGAAGCGGCCATTTTGTGGATCCCCCGCATGTTTGGTTTACATCAATAAAAAAAGAAAGTTAAATTATGCATTTCTCAAAGATGATTACAACTGTTGATTCACATACGGCAGGAGAACCCACACGGGTGATAACCGGTGGCCTGCCCCCCATTGTCGGTAAAGACATGCCGGCAAAAAAAAAGTGGCTGCAGCAGCATATGGACGACCTGCGCCGGATGCTGATGTGGGAACCCAGGGGACACCAGGATATGTTTGGTGCCGTTATCACTTCCCCGGTTTCCCCGGATGCCGATGCCGGTGTTGTTTTCATGGATGGCGGCGGTTACCTGGATATGTGCGGCCACGGCTCCATCGGCAGCGTCACGATCCTGCTGGAGACCGGTATGGTTGCCATGGATTCACGAACCGGGACCATTGATCAAACGGTTGTCATTGATACGCCTGCTGGAAAGATATCGGCCCGTGCCACCATCGAAAATGGAAAGGTGACCGATGTCACCATCAGGAATGTGCCGGCGTTTTTTTATGACACGGTGGAGCTGGATCTTCCGGAGATCGGGCGGACAACCATTGATATTGCCTATGGCGGAAATTTCTTTGCACTGGTGGCAGCAGAGCAGTTGCAAACAGCCGTGGAACCGGAAAACATGGATCAACTGAGGCAATGGGGATTGACCATTCGCGACCAGGTGAATCAGCGCACCAATATCATTCACCCCGGGACAGGCCGTCCAGGCCAGGTCAGTCTTGTTGAAATATACGCAAAAACGGATCCACCGAAGAACATCGTGGTGTTTGGAGCAGGACAGATAGACCGCTCCCCCTGCGGGACGGGAACCAGTGCGAAGATGGCGATGCTCCATGCCAAGGGCCAGTTGAAAATGGGTGAGCCCTATGTGTATCAAAGCATTTTCGGCACATCCTTTTGCGGACGTATTGTGGAGACGCTGAAGGTTGGCGACACGAGCGCCATTGTTCCTGAGATTACGGGCCGGGCCCACATTACCGGCATCCATCAATTTGTAGCCGACGATGACGATCCGTTTAAAAACGGATTTACCATAAACACCACCCCATGAGTGTAAACAAACCTCCTGCCTGGCAGGAGGTTTGTTTCCGCGTTCCGGCCTGCTTTCCGGTTATAGGAGCCGCTGCAAAGCAGCTGCCCCTTGACAGGTCCCGCACTGATTGACACATAAAAGTTGCATTGTTTGTTTTGATTTTGAAATATGCCTTGTTATAAAATAAATTTGTCATGTGTCTCAGCAACTCGATATTCACCAAAATTACGGCAGATCAAAACTCAAAACAAGTGAACCCTCTGGGAGCACCCTTTGGGTTTTATTCGATTTGTCATGAAAATTTCCTTTCTGTATTATTTTTCATGATGATCATACCTTATAGGTTCGACTCTGTTCAGTAGGGGTGATTCTTTTATGAAACAGGAGACTTATTTGTGGAATTGTGCCTAAAATATAAATGAATGATTATTCATCCTTACCCCCTAACCAGGCTCTGGATTTTTTCTCCTTGCACACGTGTGAATCAATACGATAGGGTCAAGGTATACCCAACCCTTTTCAGGAGCGATGATGGGGCAGAACCTCTACGACCAGTGGCTCAAGATCCTTGATCATTTTAACATCGGTGTGCTCCTGGTCGATACCCACCGGAAGATCCGGCAGTGCAACACCAGCGCCCGGAATCTTCTGGGACTTGCCGAGGATGAGATCCTGGGCGGCGATTGCCAGGAGATCTTCTGCGGGCTGCCCTGTTTTCCCACCTGTCCGTTCCATGATCCGGAAAGCAGCGATGTCCGTGACATGGATGTGGAATTCCTGGATGAAGCCAATGAAAAGCACCGGGTCACCCGGGTGGGGGCGCCCCTCCTTGATGACCAGGGACGGGTCCAGGGGTGCGTCACCGTTCTCCAGGACCATTCGCCCTTCAGCGAGCTTGTCAACCGGATTCACTATGAAGAGCAGAGCCTCAAGATCATTCTGGACAGCCTGAACATGGGGATATTCACCGTCAACCGGGGCGGGCTGATCACCTTTTTCAACCGGGCTGCTGAAAAGGTGTCGGGCTTCAGCCGCATGAACCTGCTGGGCAAGGCCTGCGGGACGCTTTTTGCCGGTGAGGGAAAACAGGTCTGCCGGGTCCTCCGACAGGTTCTCTCCGACCGGGTTCCGGCAACGGCCGTCCGGGGAGAACTGCTTAGTTTCCAGGGGGAAATCATTCCCGTGAGCGGCGATTATATCCCGCTGCTCAACGACCACGGCGGCGTCATCGGGGCCCTGGCCGCCTTCCAGGACATGACCCTGGCCCAGCAGCTGGACCAGGCCATCAAAGGCCAATACCGTTTCCATCACATGATCGGCAAGGATCCGGCCATGCAGCGGATCTTTGACATGGTCCGGGTGGTGGCCAAAACAGAATCCACCCTGCTCATCGAAGGGGCCACGGGAACGGGCAAGGATCTCCTGGCCAAGATCGTCCATTCCGAGAGCAACAGAAGCAAGCGGCCCTTTGTAAAGGTCAACTGCGCAGCCATTCCCGACAACCTGCTGGAATCTGAGATTTTCGGCTATGTCAGGGGGGCCTTTACCGGGGCCGACCGGGACAAGCCGGGCCGGTTCAGCGAGGCCCATACCGGCACCATTTTCCTTGACGAGATCGGCGATCTTCCCCTGGGCCTCCAGGCAAAGCTGTTGCGGGTGCTCGAGGACCGGGAATTTTATCCCCTTGGCAGCAGAAAGACCCAGCGGGTGGATGTGAGGATTCTCTCGGCAACCAATCGCAAGCTGGAATCCCTGGTCGCCCAAAAGCTCTTCCGGGAGGATCTTTTTTACCGCCTCAACGTTCTTCGGATCGATCTTCCCCCCCTAAAGGATCGACGGGGGGATCTGCCCCTCTTGATTCGCCACCTCATGCGCAAACAGGCCGGTATTATGAAAAAACCGTTCCCGGATATCTGTGAGACGGCCATGGAGATTCTGTTAAACTACCCCTATCCAGGAAACATCCGGGAGCTTGAAAACATCATCGAGCACGCCATCATCCTCTGCCAGGAGGAGGTGATCCGTTCCTGCCATCTGCCCGCCTACATCCTTGACCGCTCGGAATTTGAGGGGGAACGGGACAGGCTTTCTGACCTGCAAACGGCAGAAGACACGAAGCCCGGCACAGCCCACGAACGTCAGCAGATTCTGGATGCCCTCAAGGCCAGCCGCTGGCACAGGCAAACAACGGCCAACCTCCTGGGCATGGACCGGACCACCCTGTGGCGGAAAATGAGAAAACTCAAGATTTCGCCCTAGCCCAGGATTGTCGATAATGTTGCAAATACGTTGCATGTATGTTGCAAGTCTGTTGTGCAACATTGGTTTCCTATAAAATCGGATTTTTTTAATGAATTTTTTCTGATTGTGTTGCATGTCTGTTTCAATATCCCCTGATTTGTATTCATTCCATGATCGACCCTTCAAACCTTTTTGACAGGCTGAACAAGGCGCAGGCAAAGGATAGTCAGAAGCTTTTTCCGGTTTTAATACTGTTTGTGGGTTCCTGGCACGCATCCTGCTATCTTCTATACCAAGGCGCAGGCAGACCAGCCGCCCGGATTGTTTGAGAAACGGAGACAATGCCATGGCATGTTCCATTCTTATCGTGGACCAGGAACCGGAAACAAGGGCTTTTTTACGTACCCTTTTGACCAACCGCGGGTTTGTTGTTCATTGTGCAAAGGGGGTGGACGAGGGCAGGTGCAAGCGGCGAGACTGCTGCCCGGACCTCATGATCGTGGATGCCCTTTTGCCCGACGAGGGGGCCCTTTCTTTTTGCGGCTGCGATCCAAAGCGGCCCGTGATCTTTATCTCACCCGTTCCCCTGGGTTCTCTTTTTTTTCGCAACCGGCTCATCCATGCCCACAACGGCCTGAAACATACCGCCGGGCTGCCCTTTATTGAAAAACCCCTTCAGGAGGACGAACTTCTGGATCAGATCAATGCCCTGGTCGGCACCCGGGACGGTGGACAGCGCCCGGACGACGGGAATACAGACACAATGGAGATGGGAGGATAATATATGGCCGTCAGAACCGGTTTTTACGTGTGTCACTGCGGCATCAACATTGCCGGCATGGTGCGGGTTGAGGAGGTTGCCGAGTATGCCCGTTCCATCAAGAACGTGGTGGTGGCAAGGGACTACAAGTTTATGTGTTCGGATCCCGGCCAGGAGCTCATTGAACGGGACATCCGGGAACTGGGACTCAACCGGGTGGTTGTTGCATCCTGCTCGCCCAGACTCCATGAAAAGACCTTCCAGAACGCCTGCCAGCGGGCCGGCATGAATCCCTACCACTTTCAGATGGCATCGGTCAGGGAGCAGGTTTCCTGGGTGACCGACGACAAGGACAGCGCAACCCTCAAGGCTAAGACCCTGAGTGCCGCAGCCCTTAACCGGGTCAACTTCCACGAGAGCCTAGATTCAAGAACCGTGACCATCAATCCCAACGTGCTCATCGTGGGCGGCGGCATTGCCGGCATGCAGGCGGCCATCGACATTGGCAACGCAGGGCTGCAGGTTTATCTTGTGGAAAAGGACACCACCATTGGCGGCCACATGCTCCAGTACGACAAGACCTTTCCCACCCTGGACTGTGCGGCCTGCATTGGAACGCCCAAAATGGTGGAAACGGCCCAGAATCCCTTTGTGGAACTCATGACCTTAAGCCAGGTCGAAGAGGTGTCCGGCTACATCGGCAACTACACGGTACGGATCCGGAAAAGGGCCAGGTATGTGAACCATCGCTGTACGGGCTGCGGCGAGTGCGCGTCGGTCTGCCCGGTGGCGATGGACAGCCCCTGGGATCTGGGACTTCTTAAAAGAAAGGCCATCTACCGGTCGTTTCCACAGGCTGTTCCCATCACCTTTGCCATTGACAAGTATGCCACCCCCCCCTGCAGGATCGCCTGCCCGGCCGGCACCAATGTCCAGGGGTATGTGCAGATGGTCAAGACGGGCAATTTCCAGCAGGCCCTTAACATCATCATGGAACGGCTGCCCCTGCCCGGTGTACTGGGCCGGGTCTGCCCCCATCCCTGCGAGAACGAGTGCCGAAGGGCCTTGATCGACACCGCTGTCAGCATCCGGGACTTAAAACGGATTGCAGCGGACCTGGGGGACCTTGACCAGGTGCCCGTTGTCATTGGCCCGGAGCGGGATCAGCAAATCGCCGTGGTCGGCTCGGGACCTGCCGGGCTCACGGTGGCCTATTACCTCAGGCAGAAGGGGTTCAAGGTGACGATTTTCGAACGCCATGAAAAACCCGGGGGCATGCTTCGCTGGGGCATACCCGACTACCGCCTGCCCCCTGCCGTCCTTGACCGGGAGATCGATCATATCCTTGGCACCGGAATAACCCTCAGGACAGGCACGGCACTGGGCCGGGACTTTACCTTGAAAAGCCTGAAGGCCGACGGGTTTGACGCAGTCTTTCTGGGTCTTGGGACCCATGGGCCGGTGGGGCTTGGCATTGACAATGGCGGGGCCCGGGGCGTGGTGGATGCGGTCAACTTTTTAAGGTCCGTCAACCAGGGAGAACAGGACACCATTGGTCAGCAGGTGGTTGTGGTGGGCGGGGGAAACGTGGCCATGGACGCGGCTCGGGTGGCCGTTCGAATCGGTGCCCGAAATGTCACGGTGCTCTATCGTCGATCCGAGCAGGAAATGCCGGCGGACAGAGAGGAGATCCAGGGCGCCAGGGACGAGGGGGTTCATTTCCTGGTCCTTGCAGGTCCGGTCCGGGTGATTGTCGACCAGGGCAGGGTAACCGGGGTGGAGTGCATTAAAAACACCCTGGGGCCTCCTGACCGGAGCGGACGCAGACGGCCAGTTCCCGTTGAAAACAGCCTGTTCACCCTGGAGTGCGATACCCTGATACCCGCCATTGGCCAGGGCCTTGACCTTGGCGCCATTGACGAGGGGTTTGAACTCACCGCCTGGGGAACGCTCAGCGTGGATCACGCCACCATGGAGACAAGCATCCCCGGGGTGTTTGCGGCAGGCGATGCCGTAACAGGACCGGCAACGGTGATCGAGGCCGTTGCTGCCGGCCACCGGGTGGTTGCTGCCATGGCGCGTTTTTTAAACAACGAACAATCCCAGGCAATTGAGCCGGACAACGAGGGATCTGACCCAGGCAGACGAACAGAGACAATCCAGGAACAGCGGGGGGTGGAATATGCCCCTTTGCCGACAAATCCTGAACCGCTTCCAAGGCAGCGGCCTGTTTTACTTGATCCTCAAACAAGGAAAAATAATTTTGACGAGGTGGATCCCGGATTTACCCGCAAGGCGGCTCGCCAGGAGGCTGAACGGTGCATCAACTGCGGCGGGTGCTGTGAGTGCAAGCTCTGTGTTGCTGCCTGCGAGCCAGGGGCCGTTGCCCATGAAATGCGCGATGAGATCGTCGAGGTCAAGGTGGGCAGCATCATCACGGCCACCGGGTTTGATCCTCTGGACCCCACCCCCATGAAACAGTACGGCTATGGCCGGTATCCCAACGTGTTTACCAACTTTGAGTTTGAACGTCTGAGCAATGCCACCGGTCCCACGGGCGGCCAGATTCTCATCCGGGACGACAACGGCCAGCTGACCCGAACTCCCCGAAGCGTTGCCATTCTCCACTGCATCGGCAGCAGGGATGTGAACCACCACGAGTACTGTTCACGGGTGTGCTGCATGTATGCCCTGAAATACGGCCACCTGGTCCATGAAAAGGTGGGCCATGACACCCTTGTTTACAACTTCTACATTGACATGCGCTGTTTTGGAAAGGGGTATGAGGAGTTTTACGCCAAATGCCAGCAGGAGGGAACCGTGTTTATCCGGGGCAAGGTGGCTGAAATAACCGACCGGGCCGAAACAGACAGTGAATTCGGAAAGCTTGTGGTCATCAGCGAGGACACCCTTCTGGCTGAAAAAATAAGGGTGCCCGTGGACATGGTGGTGCTGTGCACGGCCATGGAGGCACGGGCCGACGCAAGGGACATTGGCAGGGTCCTTGGCATCAACCAGGGATCGGACGGATTTTTCCTTGAAGAGCATCCCAAGCTTGGCCCCTTGAACACGGCAACCGACGGGGTGTTTATCGCAGGCGCCTGCCAGGGACCCAAGGATATCCCCGATGCCGTGGCCCAGGCGTCGGGCGCTGCGGGAAAAGCACTTTTACTGGCCTCCCGGGGAGAGGTCCTTGTGCCTTCCACGGTGTCGTTCATAGATCCCGATATCTGTGCCGGATGCAAAACCTGCATCGGGCTGTGTCCCTACACGGCCATTTCGTTTGATGAGTTGCACGGGGTGTCCGTGGTCAACGAGGCCCTTTGCAAGGGATGTGGGTCGTGCGCCGGTTTCTGCCCGAGCGGGGCGGCCCAGGTGAGGCATTTTAATGAAAAACAGCTGTTTGCCGAGCTGTCCGGGGTGATGGACAGCATAAACAGTCTATAAATAAGGAGAAAATGGATGGCGGATTTTGAACCCACTATCATCGCGTTTGTCTGCAACTGGTGCACCTACACGGCCGCAGACCTTGCCGGAACAAGCCGGCAGAAGTACCCGCCCAATGTGAGGCTCATTAAGGTGATGTGCACGGGCATGGTGGACCCGAAATATGTGCTCAAGGCCTTTCTTTCCGGGGCTGATGCGGTCCTGGTCAGCGGCTGTCATCCGGGCGACTGCCACTACATCAACGGGAACTACAAGGCAAGGCGCAGGATTCATCTTGTTCACAACATCCTTGAACGGTTCGGAATCGCCCGTGAGAGGCTCAGGCTCACCTGGATCGGGGCAAGCGACGGTATCGAGTTTGCCAGTGTGATTCGATCCATGGTGGCCGAGTTAAAGGCGCTTGGGCCTGCCGTTACCGACATGAAACAGGTGATTTAGGGGGAAAAACATGGAAGACGCCTATGCGATCAAAGGAACCAACCAACTTACCGCCCTTAGAACTTTTCTTGCAACCCTGTTTGAAAAAAACGATATCGGCTCAATGCTGGTTCCCCTGGAGAGTGAAACCACCCATGCCATCATGCCGACCCTTGTTTCAGACCCGGCAGCCCTTGCCATGGCCGACCCCTTTGCCCCGTGTTTTCCCCTGAACGGGGCAAAACTTGTTTCAAAACTGACCAAACGGCCGGCGGATCAAACCGTTGCCGTGGTTTTAAGGCCCTGTGAATTAAGGGCCGTGGTCGAGCTTGTAAAAATCAAGCAGGCCAGGATGGATCATCTGATCACCATTTCGTTTGACTGTCCCGGGGCCTATCCCAATAAAACGTTTAACCAGCTGCCGGACCGGGGGGAAAGTCACACCCTCGAATTTCTTGCAAAGCGTCTTGCATCCGGGTTCGGGGAGGACAAAGCGCTTCCGATGTCAACGGCCTGCACGATCTGCACCGCACCCTTTCCGGACAATGCCGACATCTGCATCACCCTGGTTGACCAGCCCGAAGATACCCTGGGTGTTTTTGCCGGAACCGACAGGGGGCGCCAGTTGCTCACGGGCTGTTCCCTTGGGGAACGCCCCCTTCCCAAAACCCGCAGGGAGAGCCTCAAGGCCGTGCTGGCCCAAAAAAACAGCGCTGAAAAAAAGGTGTTTGAGGCGCTCACCGCCACCACATCCACCCTGGAGGGGCTCGGGACCTATCTGTCGGCCTGCGTCAACTGCTACAACTGCCGGGTGGCCTGTCCGGTCTGTTTCTGTCGGGAGTGCGTGTTTAATACGGATGTGTTTGATTACGAGCCCTTTCAGTATGCCACCTGGTCAAAGAACAGGGGTACGCTTCGCATGCCCATGGACACGGTTTTTTTCCACGTGACCCGGATGATCCACATGGGTCTTGCCTGTGTGGGGTGCGGCCAGTGTTCCAATGCCTGCCCCAACGACATCCCCCTTGCCGAGCTGTTTACATCCGTTGGCAAGGCGGCCCAGAAGGGGTTTGACTACCGGGCCGGCGCCAACCTTGCCGAGCCGTTTCCCCTGTCAGTTTTCTTTGAAGACGAGTTCCAGGATGTAACCGGAATCTGACCGCCATGGCATGGCGGACACAATCAAGATAAAAACGCGACAACTGTGAAATTCAAGGTGATGGTATGATTAAAAAACAGGGTCAAGCACTGGTGGTGGGCGCAGGAATCAGCGGGATCAGGTCTGCCCTTGATCTTGCTGAAGCAGGATGCAGGGTGACCTTGATCGATGCTGCCCCCCACATGGGGGGTGTTCTTTCAAAGCTTGAGCACCAGTTTCCCACGGACGGCTGCGGCATGTGCCGGATGCTGCCCGGCACGGACCGGGAGAGCTGTTTCCAGGGATGCCTGAGAAAGGGGTTGATTCACGAAAATATTGAGGTGAAACTGTTGACCCGCCTGGTCAGGGTCGAGGGAGAACCCGGCAACTACCATGCAACCCTTGAAACCCCGGTCCCGCTGGTCGATCCTGACCGCTGCACCGGATGCAACCGGTGTGCCGAGGTGTGCCCTGTTGCCATTGACGACCCCTTTAACCAAGGGTTGTCCCGGACAAAGGCCGTGTACCTGCCCGTTCCCCATGCCGTTCCCAATATCTACACCATTGACATGGACCATTGCACCCTTTGCGGCGAGTGTGAACGGGCATGCCCCTTTGACGCCATTACCCTTCCAGCCGACCACAGGAAAAATTTCAGGATCCTTGTGGTGGACGATGAGCAGATTGTAAGGGAAAGTTTAAAGGACTGGCTCGAGTTTGAAGGGTTTGTGGTGGAAACCGCGGCATCCGGTCAAGAAGCCCTGGAGCGCCTTGACGCCAACCCCTTTGCCATGATGTTCCTGGACATAAAAATGCCGGGAATGGACGGCACCGAAGTTCTTTCAAGGGCAAAAGAGCAGTTTCCCGATCTTGTGGCCGTCATGATGACGGCCTATGCCACGGTTGAAACGGCAGTGGCTACCATGCGGTCCGGGGCCCTTGAGTATGTGATCAAGCCCTTTGATCCGGAAAAGGTCGTCTTTCTGGTCAAAAAGGTCTTTCTTGAGCAACGGCCGGCCCTCCGGGCGTCTGCCGGGATTGACGTGGGGGCCATCGTCCTTGCCACGGGCGTTGATTACTATGATCCCATGGCCGGGACCAACACTTTCGGGTACAAGGCCCTGGCCGATGTGGTGACCAACAGTGAACTCGAACGGATATTAAGCCAGACCGGGCCGTTCAACGGAGAGTTGAAACGGCCTTCGGACGGCCGGGTTCCCCAACGCATGGCCTGGATCCAGTGCGTGGGCTCAAGGCAGAACGACTTTCCCGTGTGCTCGTCGGTCTGCTGCATGATCGCCCTCAAGGAGGCCGTGCTCGTGCGGCAGCGCTCCCGGGGCACCATTGAGACGGTTATTTATTTCATGGACATGCGCTGTTCCGGCAAAGATTTTGAGGCCTACCGGCAGCGGGCTGAAAACGAGTATGGCGTGATCCTGAAACGGGCCCGCCCCCATTCGGTCTGCCCCGCTCCCGTTGCCGCTGACGGCCCGGGCGATGCACCAGCGGCAGGGCGTCTCTCTGTGGTCATCTCCGATGATTCGGGCAAGCGAGCAGATGAACTCTTTGACATGGTGGTCCTTTCCGTGGGTCAGCGGCCCGGCAAAGACGCAAACGACCTTGCCGCTGCCACGGGTGTTGGCCTGAACTCCTTTGGTTTTATGTCTTCTCCCTTCCAGGACCTGTTCCTGGACGATGGGAAAAAAGCCGGTGTGTTTGTCGGCGGTTCCGCCTCCGGGTTAAAGGAGATCGGCGAATCCGTGATCTGCGCCTCATGGGCCTCAAGCCTGGCCCTTGCGACCATCCGGTCCGCCAACACCCTGGGGTCAGGGGAGGGGCCGGACAAAGAACTTGCCCTGCCCGTTGTTGTCCGGGATGTGTCGTCTGAAATTCCAGACATTGGCGTGGTCGTTTGCCAATGCCCCATTTGTCCGGACATGGTTCAGCAGGTTGCCCCCATTGTTGAACACGACGTCCATGTTTCACGAATGATAAAAATAGATCGCATCTGTACCCAGACCGGGTGGGACGACCTGGTTCATACCCTGGAGAACACCCGATTCAACCGACTGCTGGTTGTTGCCTGTGACCCCCTGCTTTTTGTTAAAAAAAAGGGGGAAATTGCTGCTGCCATGGGACTTGATCCGGCCTATGTTGAGTTTGCTGAAGTTCACAGGGACCAGCCCCCTGGCCCCAGCGTTCGGATGGGGCTTGCCCGGATTCGCCACCTTGCCCGCCCCAGGACCCGTACACCTGCCATGGTGCCCCGGGTCCTTGTGGTCGGTGGCGGCATCAGCGGCATGACTGCGGCCCTTGGGGTTGCCAGGGCGGGTTTTGAGGCTGTCCTGGTTGAACGATCGTCCGAGCTTGGCGGCAACCTTGCCTGGCTTGACAAAAACATCAGTGGGAACGATTTTAAGGCGCTGTTGAACCTCACCCGTGAACGCCTTGAAAAAACACTCGGGATAACCGTTTACACCCACGCCACGGTGGACAACACAAGGGGAGGCCCCGGCCGATATTCAACGGTCATCACCATCAATTCAGACGCCCCAGGCCCTCATGACCCAAACCCGGACGGTTCGTCCCCTGTTCCTCCGGGTTTGGACAGCCCGAATCCAGGCTGCCCGCACCCGGACGGTTCATCTCCCCGGGAGTTGAAAGAAATTGTCCACGGGGCCGTGATCCTTGCCACAGGCGGACAAGCGGCCAAAACCAAGGCCTACGGGTATGGGACAAGTCCCGTTGTCATGACCAATCAGGAGGTTGAAACAGCCCTTCGATCAGGCCGGCTTGATCCGTCGACCCTGAACCAGGTGGTCATGATCCAGTGCGTGGATTCACGGGAGTCCCGGAAGGATGCAAGACCCTACTGCAGCAGGATCTGCTGCACCTCATCCCTCAAGCATGCCCTTGAGTTAAAACGGGCCAACCCGGAACTTGACATCTATGTGCTCTACCGGGAGATGATGACCCAGGGGGTGACCGAAGCCTACTATAAGGAGGCAAGGGAACTTGGGGTGATCTTTATCCGGTACACCCTTGACCAAAAACCCGAAGTGGCCATTGCGTCGGACCAGGCCATGGTCAGGGTCCATGAACCCATCCTGGACCGGTTGCTGGAAATCCGGGCCGACCTGGTGGTCCTTGCCACGGGCATTGTTCCACGGGGGGTGGAACCCCTGGCAGGGCTTTTCAATGCCAGGGTCGACGCCTACAGCTTTTTTGGCGAGGCCGATCCCAAGTGGCGTCCGGTGGATGCCGTCACTGGCGGGGTGTTTGCCTGCGGTCTTGCCCTCGGGCCAAGGGATGTGGAAGAAAGCGTTGCCTCTGCAGGGGCTGCGGCCATGGGTGCGGTCCGGCTTCTCTCAAGTTCGGGGATTGCTGTTTCCCCGGTGACTGCGGCCGTTAAACAGAGCCTGTGCAGTGTTTGTGAGCGGTGCATTGATGCCTGCGCCTTTGGTGCAAGAACCCTTGATCCCGACACCCACCGGATCAGGATCGACCCCATTGTGTGCCAGGGGTGCGGGGCCTGTGCCTCGGTTTGCACCAACAGCGCCGCCTATGTTAACAATTTTCTGGATCAGCAGATGTTTGAAATCATCGATGCTGCCGTTTAAGGGGGTTTTATGGATGAAATGCAACGGTTAAAAACAGCCCTGAACACCTGTATCCAGTGCGGCACCTGCACAGGATCCTGTCCCAATGCCGATGAGATGGACCTTGTGCCAAGGAAACTGTGGCGCATGGTGCTCATGGACCGGATCGACAACATCCTGGACAGCCGGACGTTTACCCTCTGCTCTTCGTGCTATCTTTGCACCCTGCGATGCCCCAGGGGGCTCCCCCTGACTGCAGCCATGGCGGCCCTCAAGGCCGTGGCTGCACAAAAAGACCTTAAAAAACACCGGGAGACCACCCGGTTCTATGCAAGTTTCATGGAGAGCGTCCGTCGCCACGGCAGGGTCAGGGAGGGCGAATTCATGGGGCTCTATTTTCTGTCCATGAAAAATCCCCTGCTGCCGTTTCGCTTTGCCTCCCTGGGCATCAAGCTTGTGAGAAAGAACAAGGTGGCCTTTGAATTGCCGGCAAAATCAGGACCGGGCAACCTTGAACAGTTGTTTAAAAAGGTTGCTGAAATTGAGGAGATGCCATGAACTACACCTATTATCCCGGTTGCTCGCTGTCCGGGTCTGCCATGGAGTATGATGTGGCTACCCGTGCCCTCATGGCCTGCCTGGGGGCCACCCTCACCGACATCAATGACTGGAACTGCTGCGGCGCCACGGCTGGCGAGGCTACCAGCGCCCTGCTGAGCCTTGCCCTGGGCGCAAGAAATCTTGCCCTTGCAGAGCAGACCGATCCCCGTGCAGACATTCTTGTGCCGTGCAGCGCCTGTTATCTCAATCTTAAAAAGGCAGACATCCAGAGAAAGGCGGATGCCACAACTGCACGAAAGCTTGACACCATCCTTGCCGAAGAACACCTTGCCATCACCCACTCCCCAGGAGTGCGACATCTGCTGGATGTTCTGGTCAATGATATTACGGCCCAAACCCTTGCCCGGAAAACTACCCGGCCCCTGAACGGGCTAAAGATCGCCCCCTACTATGGATGCCAGTGCCTCAGGCCCTATCCTGTGTTTGATGATCCTGAAGCCCCGGTCTCCATGGAAGGGCTCCTCAGCGCCTGTGGTTCTACGGTGTTTAAATGGAACATGGGAGCAAGCTGCTGTGGCGCGTCCAACATGAGCACAAAACCCGGTTCTGCCCGGAAGCTTGTTCGGAAAATTCTCATGGCGGCAAAGGGGGCCGATGCCATTGTCACGGTCTGTCCCATGTGCCAGCTCAACCTTGAGGGCTTTCAGGCCCAGGTCTCCCAGGATGCCGGAACCGATCTTTCCATCTCCATACTCTATCTGCCCCAGCTCCTGGGCCTTGCCCTGGGCCTTGACGAATCCGATGTCCGGCTCGATAAAAATCTTTCCCTGACCCCCGGATTCAGGGAAAAACTGTCCGGGCTTGCCCTTGCGGTTCAGCATTGACACGGGTTTTTTGGAAATAATCAGGGATAAAACGGCATTGGCACGGCTCATGCCAAGGTACAGGGCCATTCTTTTTTTGTTGAGGTTGGGCATGTCAAAATCGATTAAAATAACACATTTGCTTTCAAGGCCTTTAAACTCGTCTATCGATGCATCGGCTACCTTGTTTGTTAATGGGAGCTGATGAACTGAATTCTCGTTCAACACATGGATCCTGCTTCTTGAAAATGAATTGAGCCTGGATGCCCAGGAATGTCTGAAATTCACCAATGAGAGTATGGTGATTTCACCCTGGGGGATGGTTTCAAGGCTGATAAGCCGTTTGAGCTTTTTGGCAAGATAATATTCCGGGTTTGAATCGCAGTACACTATTTAAACCTCCGGTCCATGGTCGGTTCCAGTCTTTCCTGTCGTGTACCGGGTAAGGGCTTGAATCCTATCTGAAATGGGGGGTGTGTTCCTGGTTAATATCATGGAAGAGATACCAGTGCCCTTGGGTAAATTCGCCCTTGAGGGTGCTGTTCAGATGAGCCCGGGTTTTGGTGCGAAACCCTTCCATGCTAGCATTGATGATCAGACAATCAAATAATCCTAGGCCATGTTTTGGAAGATTTTATTCCGATCATGGGCCGAAGTTCCCCGGTGACCGCTTCGTTCAATTCCCTGATGGTTGTTCTTTCCATATCCTTCTCCTTTTGAAATGGTTTTTCAAGGATAATATTATGGAAAGTGATTATGAGCTATTGTTTGAATAGGAAAGGCATTACCTTCATTTCTTTACTTTACTTTACTGCCACTGGTTCAGGTTTATGCAAAGGAGGCTTTCTTTTCAGTTGTTTTGCAATGTTTCTTTTGATATCTTTTCCCAGTATTTTACCTCTGTTCATTGAAACCCAACATGAGCCCAAGTAAACTGCAGTAAAGATGCCAGGTATACCATCTTGGTAGAGGGTTCAAAGCTTCTTATGGGGTATGACCAGGCAGTTACAGGAGTGGGAGGCAAATAAAATGGCAAAAATAGAAGGTTTTCGAATAAAGAACTTCAGGACATTGAAAGAGATTACCCTTGGTCGTTTGTGGAATAAGCAGCAGTCCACCCCGCTTACAGCCATGACATCCGTCATCGGTAAAAACGGGGTGGGGAAAAGTACTTTATTTGATGCTTTTGGACTTTTGGCAGACTGTTTGAAATTAGGGGTTGAAGAGGCATGTGATGTCCGGGGACGAGGTGGTTTTACAAAAATATTGACCCAGGGCCAAAAAGACCCCATTGAGTTTGAGGTCTATTACAAGGAAGATGGGAATGCACGTCCCATTACCTATGAGTTATCAATTGCGCTTGATGAATTCAAAAGACCCTATGTCCTTAAAGAACGCCTGAGTCAACGAAGGAAAGGACAGAAACATGGCTGGCCGTTTTCTTTTTTGGTGCTCAATAGTGGTAGTGGTGTTGTATGGAAAGGCGATCAGGAAGGCCGACAAATTGATGAAGGTAAAGGGGATTTTGATCTGTTAAGCTTAATGGAGGGACTCAAATCAGGGGGGGCAAAAGAAGAATCCAGGGAAATGGAAGTTGTAGAACTTGAAGACAGGCGTAAGCTTGGAATAGCCACTCTTGGATCATTAAAGCAACATCCCAGAATTTCGGCATTTCGCAAATTCATTGAAGGCTGGTATCTTAGCTACTTTACTCCGGACGCCGCCCGAAGTATGCCCCTTGCCGGCCCTCAGAAACATCTGAATATTCATGGTGATAATATTGGCAATGTTGTGCAATTTATGGAACGTGAGCACCCGAAACGGTTTCAGAGTACTCTGAGCAGGATTGCTAAAAAAATTCCAGGGATAGATAAAATTGATACGGAAAAAACAAATGATGGCCGTTTGCTTCTCCGGTTCAATGACAGGGGCTTTCAAGATCCATTCTATGCCCAGCAGATGTCAGATGGAACGCTGAAGGTGTTTGCATATCTTTTATTGCTTGAAGATCCAGCCCCACCGCCATTTATCTGTATTGAAGAACCGGAAAACGGTTTGTACCATAAACTTCTTGAATCTCTTGCAAAGGAGTTCCGGGACCATGCTACAGGGCGCAAAGGCGGTTCACAGATTTTCATCACGACCCATCAGCCGTATTTTGTTGATGCACTTGAACCTGATGAAGTATGGATCCTGGAGAAGGGACCGGAAGGGTTTTCAACTATTCGCAGGGATAGTGATGATGATATGGTAACAAATATGGTTGCTGAGGGATTGCCATTGGGTGGACTCTGGTACAGCGATTATCTGGATGCGAGGTAACGCCATGCACTTTGAAATATTGGTTGAAGACCAGTCAGGAAAAAAGGCCCTTGATATCATTGTCCCAAAAATAATCGGAGATACGAATACGTTCACTGTTCATCATTATAAGGGGATTGGCCGTATTCCTAAAAATCTTGGACCGAACACAGATGCCTGCAAACGTATTCTTCTTGATCAACTCCCGAGGTTGCTGCGGGGGTATGGCAATACCTTTGCCAACTATCCAAAACAATACACGGCAGCCGTAATTTTGGTTTGCGATCTTGATGATAAGTGCCTGAAAACTTTTTGCGAAGAACTGTCTCAGATTCTAAATTCATGTAACCCTAAACCCCGCACTCGGTTTTGTATCGCCATAGAGGAAGGTGAGGCTTGGTTCCTTGGGGATATACCAGCAATCAAAAAGGCGTATCCGAAAGCTAAAGAAGCCGTCCTGACTGGATATTTGAATGATTCAATTTGTGGAACATGGGAGCGACTTGCCGATGCTGTTTTTCCTGGCGGTTCTGTGAAACTCTCCAACAAAGGGTGGGAGGCCATCGGTGCAGAGAAATCCGTATGGGCTAAAAAAATAAGCCCGTACATGAATGTGTGTGACAATGCATCTCCCAGTTCTAGATATTTTCGGGATAAGCTCATTTCCCTTGCAGGATTGCAAATGATCAAGACACCAACGAACTTACACTGAAGTAATTATAAATAGAATTGATGTGGATAGGATTTGAAATTTTTAGAAAAATGGTGGAGAATGCACAGCGATTGAATCGTCGAGCCTGACCGGTTCATCAAGGCTCAGGCGGGTTGGATATTACACAGTCAAAAGGGCAGTAACATAAAGTGTATAACAGGAGTTTGATCAGATTATGACCACTATAAGTGAGATAGAACTGTACCATGTGCGCATTCCGTTGAAAAAGACCTTCTATCCAAGCTGGCTACCGGGCTACCCTTCAACGGACAACCGGTTTGACCTGATCTGCATTACCACCCGGAGTGGCGTTAAAGGGTATTCTGCAGGCCCTGCCATCTCAAACGAGAGACAAGGGCTTGGGGACCTGATTGCCCCCTACCTCATGGGGGTGGATGTCTTTAACATGGATCTTGTTCTCCAGCGCCTCAGGGAGGTTGGTTACCTCGGGGTTCGGGCAAACTGGATCGAACCGGCATTCTGGGATATCCAGGGAAAAATCAAGGACAAGACCGTTTACGAGCTCTTTGGCGGTAAAACCGAAACCATTGAGCTCTATGCCTCAACCGGTGAGGTCAAAACGCCTGAAAAATGCATTGAAGTGGCGGAAAAACGGTATGAAGAGGGTTTCAGAACCATAAAACTGCGGGTCCATGATTTTGATCCAAAGGAGGATGTCCGGCAGGTTGAGGCCGTTGCAAAAACCCTTGGCAATAAAATGAAAATCGGTGTGGACGCCAACCAGGGCTGGCGGGTAACGATCATTAAAGACGCTCCCCTTTGGGATTTTGACCGGGCCAGGTATTTTGCCGACGCCTGCCATGACCTGGGTGTTGCATGGCTTGAAGAACCCCTTCCCATGGACGATTATGCGTCGTTGAGCCGCTTGACCCAATACAGCCAGGTGCCCATCAGCGGCGGAGAGATCCATACCAATGGATATCCTGAGTTAAAAATGATGATCGAACGCAAATGCTACGATATTTTCCAGCCTGACAGCATCATGACCGGCGGTATCCGACAGACCCTGGATGTTGCGGCCTGCTGCAGGGAACACGGTCTTGCCTTTTCCCCCCATACCTGGACCAATGGCATCGGTTTTGCCGTTAATCTCCAGGTGCTTCTGGCAAGCGGCTTCAGCAGAAAAAGAGCCCTTGAATACCCCTTGAATCCACCCTCATGGATTGAGGAAAAGCGGGACGGGCTGTTGAGAAAACCCTTTGTCCACGACCATGGATTCATACGGCCGTCGGTGCTTCCCGGCCTTGGGTTTGATATTGATCCCATGGCCCTTGAACGGTTTGGCCATCGTTTTTTTCATATGAACCGGCGTAAATTGGTTTTTCATACAATCAAAGACAAGGGATTGATCACGGCCATGAAAATCCAATACAACAAAAGCAAATATGGGCCTGCAGCCGTTAAAAAGGGGGACGGTCAAGCAATTTCCCAGGAGTAGACGCTGGGATCTTTATCTGTACTGGGATCGGCCAAAGGCTTTGATCAATAATTTTCGAATACATTGTTCCGGCGGGGACGTGGTGTCAATGGTGATCTGCCTGATATCATGGTTGATGGAAATGGGTTGATAGGCGTTTTTCAACAGCTCAAAATGGTCGATCCTGGCATCCGAGACTGACAAAGAATGCTCCCGCGCCACCAGCCGTTCTTTCATGATCGTGTCATGGGTGCGGCACTCAATGAACACCGGGGTTATTTGTTTTTTTCCTGCAAGATGGACAAGGTTTTTCCGGTGCTGTTCCCTGCTGAAGGTTGCGTCAAGAATGACTGAACGGCCATTGTCTATCTGCTGCTGAGCAAGATCAAGGAGTCGCCCATAGGTCCGGTCGCTTGCCGACGGGGTGTAAATTTTATCCTTGAATTGTTTTGCGCCGACGTCATGGGCGTCAATGCCGAATATCTGTTTGCGCACGATATCCGAACGGATGGGTTCTATTTCAAGAGCGTCCCCCAGGGCCTTTGCCATGGTACTCTTGCCCGTGGCCGGCAGTCCGTGGATGACAAATATTCCTGGGCGTGAGAACCTGAGGGCATAGTCCCTGGCAAGGTCAAGATACCTGAGGGCCTCGGCAAGTTTTTTTTTGCCTTCGTCCGGGGGGGGCTTTGTTAAAGCAAGGAAAATGGTGTTGACCTTGCACCGCACAAACGCCCGGTAGCACTTGTAAAAATCAAGGAGCAGAAACGCCTTGAGATCCCCTGTTCGCTCAAGATACCGGTCGAGAATTAGATCTCCAAGGTGCTGGCTGTCACGGAAATCAAGGTCCATCAGCAGAAAGGCAAGATCGCTGATAACGTCGATGTGTCGCAGGCTGTCGTTGAATTCAATGCAGTCGATGATTTGAATGCCCCTGTCTGTAAAGTAAATGTGTTCGCACCGCAGGTCCCCGTGGCAATCCTTGACCTTGCCGGAGTTGAACCGGGCCGTGAACCAGTGTTTGCGTCTTTCCAGGAAGGCAAGGGTCTCGTCCCTGACCCTTGTCCAGCGCTTCTCGTTCAGAAGGGTTTTTGTAAAACGCCGGGTCTGGTTGAAGTTTTCGCTGCAGGCATGGAAAATGTTTTTCCATCCGTCACCCCCCAGGCCATTGCCTCTGCCCATGGGGGCGGTAAGATAAAACTGCCCGAGCTTTTCCCCAAGCAAGGTCACATCGTATCTGAGGTTGGCCGAATCCCCCGGTGTCTGGTTTTTGATCCGCTGGTGCAATGACCAGGACGCATCCAGTTGACGCATCCTGACGGCAAATTCCACGATGCTGCCCGTGCTGCCAAGGCTGTAACGGCCATTGTCAAGGGTGATGGGAACCACATCCAGATAGATATCCCGGGTCAGCCTGCGGTTTAAGGCCACCTCTTTTTCACAGAACAAACGGCGTTTTTCAAGGGTTGAGAAATCAAGGAATCCAAGGTTGACGTTTTTTTTAATCTTGTAGACAAATTCGCCGGTTAAAAAGACCTGGGAGATGTGGGTCTCCTCCACCGTCACCGGGCCTGCGGGGTGGGGATAGAGTCCGGGGTCTTCCATGGCTTTGAACAGATTTGGTTGATGGTTTGTGTCCATTCCAGCCCCCTGGGTGGATGCGTTTAAAGGACCCTTTTTTTAACCTTACAGCGCCTGAACACGGCTGTCAATATCACAGGGGCCAGACCATGGGGATCAGGATTGAGGCACAGACCATGACCAGAAGATTCAACGGCAACCCCAGTTTCAGATAGTCGGAAAACCGGTACCCTCCCGGTCCATACACCAGAAGGTTTGTCTGATACCCGATGGGTGTGGCAAAACAGGCGCTGGCACCAAAACAGATGCCGACGATGAACGGCTTGGGGTTGACGCCAAGGGAGACAGCCGTGGACACGGCAATGGGCAGCAGCAGAACGGCCGTGGCATTGTTGCTTAAAATATGGGTGCACACGCTCGAGAAAATAATAATGCCGACAAGCACTGCATGGGGGCTCATGCCCGTGAACAGTCCCAGGAAAAAATTTGCATACACCCCTGTTGCCCCTGTTTTTTCCATGGCAAGGCCAAGGGCCAGGGTGCCCACGATCAACAGCAGCACCTCGGCCTCAAGGGATCGGTAGGCGTCCTTTAAACTGAAACAACGGGTCAGGGCCATTAGAAAGACACCGGTCAAGGCACAGACCATGATGTCTGCCAGTCCAAAGGTTGCACAGAGCACAACGCCTGCGAATATGCTGATGGCAATACCGGCCTTTTCCCGGTCGATCATGGCGTGGTGAATGTCTTCAATCATGATGAAATCCGGGCTGGTTCGAAGTTTTGCCACCTTGTGCCTCGGGCACCGTACCAGGAGAATGTCGCCGATTTTAAGTTTCACCCGTTGCATTTTCTGTTCGGAATAGTGGCTGCGGCGGCTTCTAAGGGCAATCACGCGAATGTCCGGGTCATTCTGCAGTTCGGACGATACCAGGCGATCTCCCAGAAGGGCTGACAGGGGAGGGACAATCAGTTCAACAATCAGATCTTCCTTGAGTTCCCCGCCAAAGGTGATATCCTCTTCGCCGTGGGCAAGGCTAAGCGTTTGATTTTTAAGGCACGAAACCAGGGCTTCGGCCGAAGCCTTGACCAGAAGAATATCCCCCTGCCGGAGGGATACGGCCGATCTTGCCGGATCAATGATACGATTGCTGCGAAAAAGTTCGATCACGTTTAATCCCAGATTTTCGTCGGCATAGGCAACAATGGCCCGGTTGCCGATGAGGTCGCTTTCGGCGGGGACCATGAGTTCTGCCAAATATCTTTTTTCTTCGCCCTGGTTGAGTTCACACACGGGCGCGGTCCGGCCGGGCAAAAGCTTTGGAGATACAAACAACAGGAAAATCATGCCCAGAATGGCAATGGGCAGGCCAATGGTGCCCAGTTCAAACATGGAGAGGGGTTCAAATCCCTGGGCCGCGGAAAGGTCACTCACAATAATATTTGTGGAGGTTCCGATCAGGGTGCAGGTCCCGGCAAGGATCGACACGTAGGAGAGGGGAATGAGCAGCTTTGAGGGGGAAAAATCATACTCGCAGCTCAGTCCCATGACAATGGGGATGAACAGTACAACCACCGGTGTATTGTTGATAAAGGCAGAGGCAACGGCAACGGTCGTAAGGATAAGGATATGGGCATGGGTTCTGTTTCCCCTTGAAAGCTTGAGAACCAGGGTGGTTACAAACCCGATGGCGCCGGTTCGAATCAGTCCCCGGCTGAGAAGGAACATGGCTCCCACAGTGACCACGGCAGGATTTGCAAGGCCTGCCACGGCCTCCCGGGGCGTTAGAATTCTTGTCAGGGCAAGAATCACCATGATGCCGACGGCAGTCTTGTCAACGGGCAGCTTTTCAGATATCAACAGCGCCAGGGTGACCACAAGGATGAGTGAAACCAGAATAATTTCCATATCAGCAGCCGCCTTAAATTAATTATTTATGCTCGTAGAGATGAACATCCCGCTGGGGAAAGGGAATGGTGATCCCGTTGGCATCAAATGCCTTTTTGATGTTTTCCATCAAGCCGGTGTAGACGTTCCAGTAGTCCGCAGATTTTACCCAGGGTCTGACCACAAAATTGACACTGCTGTCGGCAAGTTCGGTCAGGGCGATCTGGGGGGCTGGGTCGTCTAATTGCAGAATTGCTTCCATGGACGATCTCCTTTTAAATTGATATAAAGGTGATGGATTGAGCCATGCGTATAAATTGACTCTAACAGGCCCGGGGTTAAAAAATCAACCCTTTAAAACTAACGGATCATGTGCTATCAGTTTCAGACGATGCATTTCACCCCATAACCGGCATGGCCGGGGCAGGGTATATGCATCGCCAATAGCCACAAACAATGATGAAACGCCTCTGACGGTGATGCTTCAGCAACTTTTACATCGACAACAAAAGGAGACAGACCCCATGGTCTCGAATAAAAACACACGGACCTACGCAAATGTAGCCCAGGCAAACAAACTCCAGCGGGAGCGGGAGAACACATATCGGGAGCGGGCACTCAAGCTCTTTCCCTGGGTCTGCGGCCATTGCGGCCGGGAATTTGAGGGCAAGCGTCTGCGGGAACTGACCGTTCACCATAAGGACCATAACCATGACAACAACCCTCCGGACGGCAGCAACTGGGAGCTGCTGTGCATCTACTGCCACGACAATGAACACGACCGGGGCGCGGTGGCAGACGCCTATGATACGGCATCGCCCGGCGATACCTCGGATTCAGACAATGATTTTGTTGATAATCCCTTTGCCGGACTTTCAGACCGCCTGAAGGGAAAATAGCGCTTCCGGCAACGGGTATTAAAATGACAAGGCCACGATAATGGACAACAGCCCCATACTGCCCCTTGAGTCAGACGTCAAACGGGTGTTAACCCTTGATGTCCAGGAAATCCCGATCTTTTCACCCGTGCTGGCCCGGCTGCTGGAAATTTTCAGCAACGAGGATGCCTCCATACAAGCGCTCTCCCGGGTTGTCAATACGGATCCGGGGCTCTCGGCCCGGGTCCTTGGCCTTGTCAATTCCGCCGTGTTTGGCTTGACGCAAAAGGTGACCGACCTTTCTGAAGCCGTTGTCTTCCTTGGGGTTGATGGGGTAAAGCGGCTTGCCCTGGGCATCATTGTTTTTGACAAAATAGTTAAATCCGGAAAGCACAAACAGTTTGACCGGCTCTTTTTCTGGCGGCACTGCCTCAGCGTGGCGACCCTGGCCATGGCCATTGCCGAGCAAACCGGGTCGGTAAATCCCGGTGAAGCCTATGCCTGCGGGCTTTTGCACGATTTCGGAAAGATTCTCTTCGATCTCCAGGGGTGTGTCAATTATGGTGAATTTATCGCCACACTGGCAAACGCCACCAACCCCATGATCTCGGATGAACGGGAACTCATGGGCATGGGGCATGACGACCTGGGTGCCTATTACGCATCCCGATGGAATCTGCCCCGAACCCTGGTTCTTGCAATTAAATATCACCACCAGCGGTATGACCACCTGGCGCTTTCCAGGGAAGAATCCCGGTTGATCGCCATTGTTTCCCTTGCCAATTTTCTCTCCTGGACCCAGGGAATGGGGTCCGTGGATATTGTCCGACCGCCCCTGCTTCAGCCTGAAGTTGAAGCAAACATTGATCTTGCCGGCATTGATGTGATAAAAGTCATCGGCTGCATGGACAGGGAGATGAAAAACATTTCAAAATTCTACGATTTTGTTTTTCCCTGCCCAAGTCAGTTCAGGGCAAATCTTCTGCTTGCAAATCTCAAGCTTTGCACCATCAATACACGGTATTATTATCAGCGTTCTGGTCGTTCCAGCGCAGTTGAGATGTCACAAATCAGACAGAGCCTCACTGCCCCCCACAAGAGCCTTGACCCCCGGGAGATCATCCGGGGGACATTGGAGGCCATTTACAAGGATTTCAAGTTCAACCGGCTTTATGTGATGTGTATTGCCAAACGCACCAGAAGCCTCAGGGTGATTGAGTTTCTGGATACCGCCGGTACGGAGATGGACCTTAAATCCATTGAAATCCCCCTCCACAGGGGCGCAGGCGGGTTTGTAGACTGCCTGAGAAGCCAGAGGCCCGTGATGATCCGGGGCAGAACCGTGGATGAACGAAAAACCCTTGAAAAATTTAAAATTGATGAAATGGTCATTGTTCCTTTTTACAGCCACAACCGGGTGATCGGTATCCTTGGCATGGACAATATTGCTTCAAAAAAACCCATTCTTCCGGATCTGTTTTCCGCCATTTCCGTTGTTGCCAGCGAGCTTGGCATGGCCATGGAAAATGCAGGGACCTACAAGGACGCAAAGGAGGCATCCCTCAGGGACGGTCTCACCGGGCTTTTGAACCGGATTGCCATTGACACGCTTTTGGAAAAATCCTTCAGGAAAGCTGCGGAGGGGAAAAACGACCTTTCCCTTGTGATGATTGATGTGGATTTTTTTAAAAAATTCAACGATAATTTCGGGCACCAGTCCGGGGATTCCATCCTCAGGCTGATTGCCAATACATTAAAAAAACTTTCCAGGCCCTTTGACCATGTCGGCCGGTACGGCGGTGAGGAATTTATTGTTGTCCTCAACAACACCGGGCTGCCACAGGCCATTGTCTATGCTGAAAGAATCCGCAGGGAAATCGAACATCTGGGACGGCTCCTGGTCAACCGGTTTCCAGGTCTTGCCCTCACCGTGAGTGCGGGTGTCAGCGGGTATGAAAAAAATGTCAAAAACCGGGAGGTCCTCGTTGCAAAGGCCGACAAGGCGTTGTACCAGGCAAAGGCGACCGGGAGAAACAAGGTCGTTGTCGGATAGTTGCGTAAAAAACAAAGGAGCTGAAAATGAAGGTGATCATTGATCTTTGTGTGGTACCCTTGGGGGTGGGACTCTCTGTTTCCAGATACGTTGCCGCCTGCCAGGAAATCATCAACCGGGCCGGGCTTAAGTCAGAACTCCATGCCTATGGCACCAACATTGAGGGGGAGTGGGACCAGGTGTTCGGTGTGGTAAAAGCCTGCCATGAAAGAATCCATGAAATGGGTGCGCCCAGGATCACCACCACCATCAAGGCCGGTACCCGGATTGACCGGGATCAGACCATGGCCGACAAGGTGGCCAGCGTGCGGGAAAAGGTGTAGTTGGATATTCTTGTATTCGGGGCATGTTTTGCCATCATTGCCACGGCATCCAAACAGATCGGACAGCAGCTGGTTAAAACCGGGCTGCCCCTGATCAGCGGATTTTTATTCACCGGCATTGTGGCAGGCCCCCATGTGCTTGACCTTATTTCCAAAGAAGCGTGCCTGAACCTGCGGTTTGTGGATGAGTTCTCCCTGGGATATATCGCCTTTGCCGCAGGCGGCGAGCTCTACCTGAACGAGCTAAGGAACCGGTTTAAAACCATTGCATGGATGACCTTCTGCCTTGTTGGAACCACCTTTGTCCTGACCAGCCTGGCCACCTTTTTCCTTGCCGACTGGATTGCCTTTATGGCGCCCATGCCCCTGGCGGCACGGATAGGCGTCTCGATTCTTGCCGGCGCCATCATGGTGGCACGTTCTCCCTCGTCGGCCATTGCCGTTGTCAAGGAATTAAGGGCCAGGGGGGCGTTTACCCAGACCGTTCTCGGAGTGACCATTATCATGGATGTGGTGGTCATTGTTCTGTTTGCCGCAAATTCTTCGGTTGCAGACGCACTGTTGTCCGGGATGGACCTCAGATTCGGCTTTGTCCTTCTTCTGGTTGCGGAAATAGGGGTTTCCATTACCATGGGATACCTGGTCTTTCAACTGCTTGCGGCGGTTCTCGCACTGCCCGTTCAAAGGGCTGTAAAGGCTGTTTTTATTCTGACCACGGGGTATCTGGTCTTCTGGCTGACCTTTGCGGTGCGCAGGTTCGTCCATGACACCCTGGGGCTTGACGTACTCCTTGAACCCTTGCTCACCTGCATGGTTGCAGGATTTCTTGTGTCAAACCATTCGCGGTTTAAAAATGAATTTTCAAAAATTCTTTCGGACATTGGTCCGCCCATTTATATCGCATTCTTCACCCTGACCGGTGCATCCCTGTCATTGGATATTCTGACCTCAACCTGGCCCATTGCCGTGACCCTTTTTTTTGCACGGGGAATTGCCATCTTTGCCGGTTCGTTCATGGGCGGATCCCTTGCAGGAAATCCGTTGAAAAACAACCTGATCAGCGGCATGGCCTTCATTACCCAGGCAGGGGTGGGCCTTGGGCTTGCCAAGGCGGTGGTTGTGGAATTTCCCGCCTGGGGCGACGCCTTTGCCACCATCATGATTTCAGTCATCATATTAAACCAGATCATTGGTCCCATCGCCTTTAAAACCGCCATTAAACTGATGAACGAAGACCGTCCAAAGGCCAGGGGGGATGGGTTTGAAGGGACGAAGGATGCAATGGTTTTCGGCATTGACGGTCAGGCCGTTGCCCTGGCCATGTCGCTGTCGGCCAAGGGGTGGCAGGTGAAGGTCCTGGCCCCTGCAACAGCAGTTGACGGTATGAACAATAACATTGATAAAAACCCGGATATTGAAGTGGTAAGGCTTGCCGGGCTGACCCTGGCCGAGCTTGAGCGAAATAACTGCCATCGGGTGGGGGCCATTGTGGCCATGCTGGCAGATGAAGAAAATTACACCCTGTGTGAAATTGCCTACGAATATTTCGGCACCCAGACACTGATTGCCAGATTGAACGACCGGAACCATTTTGACCGTTTCCAGCGCCTGGACGTATTGATCGTGGATCCGTCAACGGCCATTGTGAATCTTCTGGACCATTTTGTGCGATCTCCTGTAGCAGCATCCCTTTTCATGGGCATGGACACGCATCGGAAAATCATGGATCTATCCCTTCAAAACCCGGACCTTTTTGGCCTGGCGCTCCGGGATTTTCGCCTGCCCTTTGACGCCGTTATCATGTCGGTACGAAGGCGGGGCGTGCTGTTCATCCCCCACGATTACACACGCCTTGAGGCCGGAGACCTTGTTACCCTGGTCGGGTCCGCAACCTCCCTGGCCGAGGTTGCCCTGCGATTTGATGTCAACCCCAAGGATGCCCTGGTTCAAATGGTTGAAAAGGCAGCGGCAAGTGAGTTGACCCGCAACCCTGTTAAGGCGGAAGTAAAGGAGATCATCGCCCGCAAACCCTCTGCCCAGAAAGACCGGTTTGACCGTGTTGTTGAACAGAGCACGGTTCTGGATATCAAGGAACCCCTGGACCGGGAGGCGTTTTTCCAGGCAGTTGCCCGGGCCATGGCGCCTTCGCTCAACGTTTCTGTCCAAAGTTTAAAGCAGATGTTGATCAAAAGAGAAGAACAGGTTACAACAGTGCTGGCGCCGGGCCTTGCCGTTCCCCATATTATTATTGAGGGACAGAAAAAATTTTCCATCCTGCTGGCCCGGTCCAGACGGGGGGTTGAATTTGTAAAATCCCAACCCCGGGTCCATGCGGCCTTTGTACTTGTGGGGTCAAGGGATCAACGAAATTTCCACCTTCGGGCGTTGTCGGCAATCGCCCAGATTGTCATGGACCCCAGGTTTGAAAGAAAATGGATGCGGGCAAAAACCAGGAGCGGCTTAAGAAAGGTGATCATGCACGCAGATCGAAAACGGGAGAAAGACAGAATATGAAAGCCGTTATCCAGCGGGTGAGCCGGGCCGAAGTCCGGGTTGATGATAAAATCACAGGCGCCATACGAACAGGACTTGTCGTGCTCCTGGGGGTCGGGCAAGACGATACCGCAACGGATGCGGAAAAATTGTGCACCAAGATTGCCGGCCTCAGAATCTTTGAGGATGACCGGGGCAGGATGAACCTGTCGCTCATGGAGATCAACGGTGAAATCCTGGTCGTTTCCCAGTTTACCCTCATGGCAGACTGCTCCAGGGGACGGCGCCCCTCGTTTGTCAAGGCAGCCCCCCCGGATATGGCTGAATCCCTGTACGATCATTTTGTTGAAACCTGCCGTGGCCTTGGCATTCCCACGGCAACCGGGCGGTTTCGCACCATGATGGCGGTGAGCCTTACAAACTCGGGACCCGTGACCTTGATGCTTGATTCCAGGGAAAAAAAGGATACGGCATAGAACCCTGTCTGCCCTTGGGGGCTCGATCATTTTGGCGGTTCAATGTTAAAGGAAAAAGAGTATGGGACTTGAATTTTATTATTTGACTGTGGGTCTGCTGGTGTTGTTTGCCATGCTTGACCTGGTGGTCGGCGTCACAAACGATGCCGTTAATTTTTTAAATTCCTCCATCGGTTCCAGGGCGGCTCCTTTTTTTGTGATCATGATCATTGCAAGCCTTGGCATACTTGCCGGTGTCACCTTTTCTGGGGGGATGATGGAAGTGGCACGCAAGGGAATATTCCATCCCCAGTTCTTTACCATGCCCGAACTTTTAACGATCTTTCTGGCCGTCATGGTCACGGACGTCCTGTTGCTCGACCTTTTCAACACCCATGGTCTGCCAACCTCCACCACGGTCTCCATCGTGTTTGAACTCCTCGGTGCTGCGGTCGCCCTGTCTGCCATAAAAATCATCTCTTCCTTCGACACCACCATGGATTTATGGGATTATATCAACACGGCCAAGGCCATGGCCATTGTGGGCGGCATCCTTTTATCCATTGTGGTCGCTTTTTTTTCGGGTGCCCTGATGCAGTTTCTCTCCCGGCTTATTTTCACCTTTGATTACCAGCAGAGATTAAAAAGATATGGGGCGCTCTGGGGGGGCATGGCCATGACCGCCATCACTTTTTTCATTCTGGTCAAAGGCGCCAAAGGGGCAACCTTTATGGACGACCATGTTGTGGCCTGGATAAAGGGCCATTCCCTGGTCATCATGGCAGCCATCTTTATCGTTTCTGCCGCGATCTTCCAGGTTTTGATCGTTTTTTTCAAGGTCAACATTTTAAAACCCATTGTTCTTGTGGGAACCTTTGCCCTTGCCATGGCCTTTGCCGCCAATGACCTGGTCAATTTCATCGGCGTTCCCCTTGCCGGCCTCAACGCCTTTCAGACGGCGCTTGCATCCGCCAATCCCCTGACCGCCACCATGGCTGCATTGAGTCAGAAGGTGCATTCACAAACCCCTATCATGCTTGGGGCAGGCGTTATCATGGTGGCCACGTTGTGGCTGTCCAAAAAGGCACGAACGGTCACGGAAACCGAAATCGGCCTGGGCAAGCAGGACGAAGGCACGGAAAAATTTGAATCTGTCTGGCTGTCCAGACGGATCGTCAATATGTTTGATTCCCTGTTTGCCACGTTAAGGAGCCTCACCCCGGCTCTGGTCCGGTACCGAATTGACCAACGTTTTGTTCCACTGCCCGTGCGCCGGAGAATAGCCAGGGCTGAACAACCCTCGTTTGACCTGGTTCGCGCCGCTGTCAACCTCATGGTGGCAAGCGCCGTGGTTTCCTTTGCCACCTCCTTGAAACTGCCGTTGTCCACCACCTATGTGACCTTCATGGTGGCCATGGGAAGCAGCTTTTCAGACCGGGCATGGGGCCGGGAGAGTGCCGTGTACCGGGTGACAGGGGTGCTGACCGTGATCGGCGGATGGTTCATGACCGCCTTTATCGCCTTTGTGGTTTCGTATGTCTTTGCCAACATCCTTTATTTTCTGAAAATTCCGGGATTTTTCCTTGTTTTTTCCCTTGCCGGTTTCCTGATCTGGAAAAATCACCAGAGGCACAGGGGACAGGCAAAGGACAAGCAGGAGATGACCATCTATACCCTGCACAATGTAAAAGACTTCCAGGATTCGGTTTCCCAGACCTTTGATCACCTGGCATTTCTCCTCAAGGGAATCCGGGAATCCTTTGATGTGGCCTTTGATGCACTCTTTACCGAGGATCTCTATGCCCTCAGGCATGAAAGGGTGCGGGTCAAGTATTTCCAGGACAGTGCCAATATCATCATTGCCAATATTTTTAAGGTGCTGCGCCTTTTGACCAAGGAAGACAGGGGGGTGTCCTACAATTATTATCAGATCATCCGAAGGCTTCAAAAACTCACCGACGGTCTCAGGGACACCATCATCCGGTCCAGCATGCATGTCAGCAACCGCCATACCGGGTTGCTGGACGATCAGATCCTGGAACTCAAGGAGATTAAAAAAGTATTTCTCAACATTTTTCTGCTGGTCGAGACCGCATTCCGGGAAAAACGCATTGCAGACTGCCAGGGAGTGGTGGAGCAGTATTTTTACCTCAAGGAGCTGGTGGACGATTACAACGAAAACCAGATTGGCAGAATCCGGGACGATTCCTCCAAAACCCGGCTGAGCATCCTTTTCTATGCCATCAGCGGAAACTGTGTCATGATGGCCAAGCAGAATGTAAAACTGCTGGAGATCTTCAACGAATCCTTTAAGCTCAACCAGAACTGCTCGCAAAATGGTCCGGAAACCTAAAACCGATTTCCAGGTGCGTGTCAACTCCGTGGGGGACAGGTGTCATCCGTTTGTTATAACCGGCACGGCCGGAGCAAGACGTCTGCCCTGGCCACAACGAACGTTGAAACGCCCCTGTTTGCAATGCTTCGGTGGGTGTTTCATATAAACCGGCATGGCCGGAGCAGGACCTCTGCCCTGGCCACAACGAACGTTGAAACACCCCTGTTTGCAATGCTTCGGTGGGCGTTTCATATAAAAACGGAAAAGCCTGAACCCTTTTTGCTAGAACGGAAACGCCCCGTCTGTATCCATCACCTTTGTCGGTGAATCCGCTGCCTGTTTTTGAAAAAACGGGGGGCCCGACTGTTCATGGCGCCCAAGGGCCGCCACATGGATGGCCTTGGGCTGGACCGGGCACACCTGCTGGCAGGCGCCGCATCCGATACAGGCGTCCGGGGCAAGCCGTGGATGGTGGATGTTGTTCTCCTTGACCGTATGAACGGCATGGGTGGGGCACACCTCAGCACAGGCCCCGCAGTCCCGTTTGTGGGTGTATACCAGGCACAGGTTTTTTTCAAACACTACCCGGCCGATGCGGGTCCGCTGTTTTGCCCCAAGGGCGAGGGGAGCGATGGCGCCCGACGGGCAGACCCGGGTGCAGGCGTTGCAGGTGTAGGCGCAGCGGCTGCGGTTGAAATCAAGGCCCGGCTGAACCATTCCGGCCAGACCAAAGTGGTTGATTCCCGGCACAATCACCTGTTCCGGGCAGGCTTCAACGCAGGCAAGGCAGGCCGTGCAGGTGGCAGAAAAATGGTCAATGCTCTTGCTGCCAGGGGGAATCACCGGCAGTGGCAGGGCAGCGGTCTGACTGACAATGGCGGCAGACGGCCTGCGCACCAGCAGGGCCAGGCCGCCTGCCGCAGCCAGGGCCAGGAAATGGCGCCGGTGGGCCAGGGCCGTGCGGGCGGCCCCCCCGGCGGTCGGAATTTGGGGCCGGTACTGGATCGCCTGTTCCGGACAGACATCCATGCAGTCAAAGCAGGCCACGCACCTGGATCCGTCAATTTCTCCCAGGAGGGGGGTGATGCAGCCTGCCCGGCAGATCCGTTCACACCTTCCACAGCCGTTGCAACGGGTCTCGCTGATGGTGAACCGCACCAGTGCCCTCCTGGAAAACAGGCTGAACAAGGCCCCCACCGGGCAAAGGGTGTTGCAGTAGAGCCTGCCGTGGAAAAAGGCCATGGTCGTCACCAGGATCAGCCAGGCATAGGCCACGGCAAAGAGGGGCCAGGAAAGGGCCCGGGCCGTGGACGGCAGCAGGAGGTAGGGGCGGAAGGTCTCGGTTCCGGCCACCATGAGGTTGTTGATGGAAACGCCTGCGGGCACGAGCAACAGGGTGCAGAACCTGCCAAAGATCGACAGCGGGTCAAACAGGTTGACCATGATCAGGGAACCTGGGATCAGCACCAGAACGGTCAGGATCAGAACGGCATACCATAGGAAGGGGTAACCGCGCCTGGCGCCGCCAGGCCTGGCCGATGGTTTTCTGCCGCTCTTCCGGGCAAGGAAACGGATCAGATCCTGGAAAATGCCCAGGGGGCAGATCACGGCGCAGTAGACCCTGCCAAAGGCAAGGCTGACAAGGACAAGCAGAATCATCAGGATCATCCCGGACAAGCCGCCGCCAAGGGCCCGGGTCAGGGCGGGAAAAAATTGAACCCGGCCCAGGGTTTTTCCCACCCATTGTGTCATGCCCGGATGGAGATCAAAGAAGAACAGCAAGAACAGGACCAGGGTGAAGGCCGCCGCAAAGGCCCGGACCGTTCCCTTTTTGACCTTCATCCCTTGAGGTCGATCTTCTGGATGTTGAGGGCGGATAGATCCATGGTGCCGATGCCTGCATCGTGGGCAAAACGGATGTGGTTGATCCCGCTGGGGTCCTGGCCAAAAATCCGGGCCGCGGCCGCATCAATGGCAACAATATCCGTTGACAGCAAAAGGGTCTTGCGGACCACCACATCATCCCTGCCGGCCCGGCTAGGCCCGTTGCGCAGGGTGATTCTGTAGCCGTCCATGACGTTGAGGTCGGGTCGTCGTGCATGGCAGAAGTCGGCAATGCACTGGTGCAGCCCCTTCCAGTGATAGGTCCCCCGGTTCCACACCACGCCCATCTGGTTTTTCATGGCAAGGCTCAGTCCCGACGAACTGTGGTGCTTGAGAACCGGCACATTGATGTACACGTCCGAAGCCAGGATTAGTTCATGGACCCGGGTGGATGTGAGGGTGGTGCCCTGGGGGATGTCAATGGCCTGGAAATATCGTTCATGGTCTCCTGGCGCAATTACGGCTCCGGCTGATTTTGCGGCCGTTTCAATGCCGCTGGCTGCGTAGCAGCGGGGGCCGTTTTCCACACTATGGTCAAACACGTGGACCTTTTTGGCGCCGGCATCCACGCAATGGGCCACGATACGCCCGATCAGTTCAGGGTTGGTGTTGGCACCGGATTCAGGCGGCCGGTTCCACCCGATATTCGGCTTGATCACAACGGTCTGGTTGGGCTTTACAAACCGCCCCATGCCGCCGGCCTGCTTGATGGCGGCGTCAAACATGGCCGCGGGACTGCTGTTTTTCACGGCCACTAGATCGGGGGGCAACCCGGGAGTGATTGCACCCCAAAGGACGTCAATGCCGCTGAATACCATGGTGCCTGCGGCAGCGGCCGACAGGACCGCACTTTTTTTCAGAAAGGTTCTCCGGGTTTCACGATTTTCCATGGGGCCTCCTTGAACGCTGGAGTCAATAGATACCTTTACTTTATAACATCCAATGGCGGCACGGTTCCACCTTTATTCCTTTATTCATTAAATTTCGGCCAGGGCAGGTGGGGTCAGAATGCCGAAAATTGGCTCGCGGGGCAGGTCAATGATCCGCTGCATCAGTTCCACGGTGGCCTCAGGGCCCATACCGCCATTCGGTTGTGGAAGTTCCTTTACACCTCAAAAATTGCTTCCACTTCAATGTCGGATCCAAGGGGCAGGGCAGCCACCTGAACGGCAGACCGGGCAGGAAACGGGGTGTTGAAATATTGGGCATATACAGCGTTTACCGCTGCAAAATCAGTGATGTCTGCCAGAAAAACCGTTGTTTTCACGGCCCTTTCAAGGCTGGTTCCCGCCGCTTCTGCCACTGCTGCCAGGTTTTTAAACACCTGGTGGGCACGGACGTCAATGCTTCCCTCCGGGAATTTGCCCGTGGCAGGATCGATGGGGAGCTGGCCCGAGGTAAACAACAGGTTGCCGGTCACGACGGCCTGGGAATAAGGGCCGATGGCTGCAGGTGCCTTGTCCGTACTGATGATGGTTTTAGACATGGTGTCTCTCCTTGGTGAAATCAGGTTGATATGGTTTTTGCCGTTATCCTCGATAATGTTAAGGATCGTGACGCAATCGTCAATGGTAAATATCTGCGGACAAATATAAAAAACTGGAAAGCCATTTGCCCCGGGTTTGCCAGGGGGTTGGCCTCGGCGAAGCGGTGACCTTTTTTCCTTGTTTTTGCCCTTGAGCAGGCATATCATTGGATTAATCCAGTTTAATAGGTCGAAGAGGAGATAAATCATGGATAAAAGTCAATCGTTTGTTCAGTGGTTTGATCAATTGGAAATCGGGGATGTTTCCCTGGTCGGCGGGAAGAATGCAAGTCTTGGCGAGATGTACCAGCACCTGACACCCAGGGGGGTCAAACTGCCCAATGGTTTTGCCGTCACGGCCCATGCCTATCACTATCATCTGGACAGGGCAGGCATCAAGGATCGGATCCGTCAGACCCTGGACGGGTTGAACACCTATGACATGGCGGATCTGGCCTTTCGTGGAAAAAAAGTTCGGGAGATGATCCTCAAGGCCGACCTTCCCCTGGAACTTGAAACCGCCATCACCGAGGCCTACGACAAACTTTGCGATGAGTATGGTCAAGATACCGATGTTGCGGTACGATCATCGGCAACGGCTGAAGATCTTCCTGATGCCTCGTTTGCCGGCCAGCAGGAAACCTACCTCAATATCTGCGGACACGATCAGCTCCTGGACGCCTGCAAACGCTGTTTTGCCTCTCTCTTTACCAACCGGGCCATCTCCTACCGCCAGGACAAACATTTTGATCACCATTCCATCGGGCTTTCCATCGGCGTTCAGAAAATGGTCCGGTCGGACCTTGCCTCGTCGGGTGTGATGTTCTCAATTGATACTGAATCGGGGTTCCAGGATGCCGTCTTCATCACCAGCGCCTATGGCCTGGGGGAAAATGTGGTCCAGGGTGCCGTGAATCCCGATGAATTCTACGTGTTCAAGCCCACGTTAAAGCAGGGAAAAAGACCGATCATCTACCGAAAGGCCGGAGAGAAAAAAATCAAGATGATCTATTCAACGGACGGCAGTAAGAATCTGGTCAAAAACGTGATGGTGGATTTCAACGAGCGAATGAATTTCAGCATCACCGATGACGAGGTGTTAACCCTTGCCCGATGGGCCTGTATTATCGAGGACCACTATTCGGAAAAAGCGGGTTTTTTAAGGCCCATGGACATGGAATGGGCCAAGGACGGCAAGACCGGTGAACTGTTCATTGTCCAGGCAAGACCGGAAACGGTCCATTCCCAGAAGGATCAGAACATCCTTCAGCAGTATGTATTAAAACAGGAGGGCAGGGTGCTGGTCAAGGGCCAGAGCGTTGGAGAACGCATCGGTGCCGGAAAGGTGCATGTGATCAAGGGTGTTCATGACATCAGCAGGTTCAATCCCGGCGAGGTGCTGGTCACCGACATGACCGATCCGGACTGGGAGCCCATCATGAAAATCGCATCGGCCATTGTCACCAACCGGGGGGGCAGAACCTGCCATGCAGCCATCATCTCCCGGGAACTCAATATTCCCTGCGTGGTCGGGTGCCTTGATGCCACCGAACAACTGGTTCCCGATCAGGCGGTCACGGTCGTATGCAGCAAGGGAGATGTGGGTTTTGTCTATGACGGAATGCTTGAATTTGAGATCCAGAAGACGGATCTGGCCGCCATTCCGAAAACCAAGACAAAAATCATGATGAACATCGCATCCCCGGAACAGGCGTTCAATCAAAGCTTTATCCCCAATGACGGCGTTGGCCTGGCCAGGGAGGAATTTATCATCAGCAGTTATATCAAGATCCACCCCAGGGCGTTGCTCAACTTTGATCAGGTCAAGGACATTGGGGTCAGGGAAAAAATTGAAGCCATCACCCACGGATATCCGGACAAGCGTCAGTTTTTCATTGATAAGCTTGCCGAAGGTGCCGGCATGATCGCCGCTGCCTTTTATCCCAAAAAAGTAATCCTCCGCCTGTCTGATTTTAAATCCAACGAATATGCAAACCTCATTGGCGGACAGCAGTTTGAACCGGTTGAGCAGAACCCTATGATCGGCTGGCGCGGAGCGTCCCGGTATTATGACCCCAAGTACCGGGAGGCCTTTGGCCTTGAATGCCTTGGTATCAAGAAAGTCCGTGAACAAATGGGGCTCGACAATCTCCAGGTGATGATTCCATTCCCCAGAACCGTTGAAGAGGCGAAACAGGTGATCCAGGTCATGGCCGACTTTGGTCTCGTACAGGGCCGGGACGGGCTTGAGGTGATCGGCATGTGCGAAATTCCGTCAAATGTGATCCTGGCCGAAGAGTTCCTGGAGGTGTTTGACGGGTTTTCCATCGGCACCAACGATCTGACCCAGCTGATCCTGGGTGTTGACCGGGACAGTGAACTTGTGTCCCACATCTATGACGAGCGCAACCCGGCGGTCAAGAAAATGGTCAAGAGCGTGATTGAAATTGCCAACAAACGCGGCAAGTACATCGGTATCTGCGGCCAGGCACCCAGTGATTACCCTGAGTTTGCCGAATTTGTGGTCGAGTGCGGCATCCAGACCATGAGTCTGACGCCGGACACCCTCATCAAGACGACCCTGGCCATTGATAGGCTTGAGAAAAAACTGGGAATAATTCCCGAAGGTGCCTGACAATATGCCCGTGATCATTCATGGGGGGCGTCAACTCAAATATCCAATGGCTCCGATTGGGGGTCAACGTCCTGGGGTGGGGCGTCATTAAAGAACACCAGGGTCTTTGGATCCCGGTCGGCGATCTGCCGGGCCGCACCTTCGGGTATGATCTCGAATCTGCCGTCCAGGTTGGCAATGGCCATTCTGCCGTGGGTGAGATCATTTGACATTTTTTCGGAAAGAAACATCTTTTTTACCTTTTTGCCCACGACAAAGTAAAAGGGTGCGTCATCATCCCGTTCTTTCAGGGTGATCCGGTTGGTCTTGATCAGCTGTTTTACCTGGGCAATGGTTTCACGTCTCTTTTTTTCTTCATTGCGCAGGCGGTTTAGCTCCCGGTTTCGTTCTTCATAGGCCAATCGTTCTTCCCGGGTGACGCTGTCCTCCACAGGGGGGGCCACCTTTGTCTTTTGCCCCTTGGTTTTTTGGCTCTTACTCTTCTGGCTGGTGATGCGCTTGTCATGCTTGGCCTTGTTGACCTGTTTCTTGTCCACAAGCCCTGCCTTGAGAAGCTGCTCCCTTAACGAATTGCCCATTTCATTACCCCATATCCATATTAAACCGCCCCGGCAGATCGGTATGCCCTGGCATCGTTTTTTAACCTCCGTTGTCCGGCTTTGGCCAGGCTCTCATATACCATCTTATGGCTTAAAATTTCCACCCCTATCCGCTTTTTTTTTCGATCCGCCGGGTGTCTGTTGGAGGTGCGATTTCAAGTTTTGTCCAGGATGCAAATGGCCGGGGCTGTTCCAAGGGCGACACCCGGATGGAATTTGTAATTTTTACTTTGTTGTGGGACAGTTGAAATGCTAAAATACTTTAAACTTTGAGTAGCCCCTTTTCTGGTTTTGATTTTACACAAGGAGAAAGAATATGCCCATCAACACGCTTCTGAATGTAAAGGAAAAATTTGAACTTCAAACCTACTATTCAAGACCCAAAGAGATCGACCGGCACAACCACATTCCATTTTCCGGTTCACCCAGGAAGCACCCCTTTGAAAAGGGTAAAATCATTCTGGTTGCGGACCCGTTTACCGCCAACACCTTTTATTATGAATTCAAGATCAATGATATCGGCTTTGCCGAAGAGCTGGCCAATATCACCAATATTGACGGCGAATCCATAGCCATGACCCGGATCTGGGTGAAAAAAAAGAGTGTGGCCGTCCGGTGTACCCCGTTTATAGTGGATACCATTGAGGGAGTTTGAGGTGAAGGAAAATTTCAGGACAGACCTTGCCCATGTCCTGGTGAGTGAAGGCGGCTGGGCCGATCATCCGCGGGATCCCGGCGGCGCAACCATGAAGGGGGTTACCCTCAGAACCTATCGACGGTTTTTTGGTCAAGAAAAAACCAGGGAGGATCTGAGGAATATCCCGGACCCGGAGCTGGAACAGATCTATGCCCAGGGCTATTGGAATAAATGTCGGTGTGACGACCTTTGCCCGGGCGTGGACCTGACCGTTTTTGACGGTGCCGTTAATTCCGGTCCCGGAGCCAGCGTGCGCTGGCTCCAGGCAGCGGTGGGTACAGGCCAGGACGGCGTTATTGGCCCGATTACCCTTGCCCGGGTTGTTGAGACCGATCCCATTGATCTTGTCCATCGCGTGTGCGACCTTCGCATCACTTTTCTCCACGGTCTTTTCACCTGGCCCGATTTTGGCAGGGGATGGAGACGGCGTGTGGAACGTCTGCGTTCTGCCGCTGTTGCCATGGCCCAGGGCTTGGCTGCCGGTGAACCCGTTGTCCCCAGCGTGGACTATCGAACCGTTAAAAGGGGGTCCCGGGGAATCTGGGTGAAAAAACTCCAGCAGGCACTTAAAATCCATGTGGATGGATTTTTTGGCATTGAAACAAAAAAGGCCCTGGAAGATTTTCAGCGGGAAAATGGGCTCGAAGCCGACGGTATTGCCGGGCGCATCACCTACCGGGCCCTGGGGTTGATTGAATGAGGGTTCAATTCATCCATGGGCATTCTCCCATCTTGTCTGACGGCTGATTTATCCCGTTTCATGGTGGCCTGTTTAAAATCTTGACAGGGATGGGCTATCATACTAAAAATAGAGATTTACTCTCCCTTAAACGCCCTGCCATGCCAGGGGACGGGGAAGATCACTTTATATTCTATACCAGGAGGATTCCATGAAAAAACGGACGGCTTTTTTTCTCGCCCTGATGATGATCTGCTGCTTTACAGCCTCAGCCTTTGCCAAAAAGATTACCGTGGCAACGGACACCAATTTTCCTCCCTTTGAGTTCAAAGATCCCAAAACGGGGCACCACACGGGGTTTGATGTGGAACTTTGGGACGCGATTGCCCGGGACATGGGTATTGAGTACGACCTTCAGCCCATGGATTTCAACGGTATTATTCCCGGTCTGCAGTCCGGACAGCTTGATGCCGGTATTGCAGGCATCACCATTAAACCCGAACGGGCCAAGGTGGTGGATTTCTCCGATCCCTATTACAACGCAGGCCTTCTGCTCCTGGTCAAGGCAGACCGGACAGACATCACAAAGGTTGAGGATCTTGAGGGCAGGGTGGTGGCCACAAAGCTCGGCACCACCAGTGACGATTTTCTGAAGAAGAACGCAAAGGCAAAGGAGATAAAACTCTATCCCAACAATGACGCCATGTTCATGGAACTCATGATGGGTGGTGCCGATGCCGTGATGTTTGATTCCCCGGTTATTGCCAATTATGTGCGTGAGGTGGGCAAGGACAGGGTAAAGGTGGTGGGACCCCTTTACATGGGGCAATCCTACGGTATTGGTTTTCCCAAGGGCAGTCCCCTGGTGGACAAGGTCAACAAATCCCTAAAAAAACTCAGGGACAACGGCACCTATCGCACGCTCTATCTCAAGTGGTTTAACACCGAGCCTAAATAGATTCAAGGCGATCAGGGCAGTTGACGGACACTTCAGCTGAAAAATCCCTCTTCTGCCCGGATCTGTTCAACAAGGAGTCAACATGGGCTTTCACTTTGACTGGCCTGTCTTTTTTGAAACCATTCCCATGCTCATGCGGGGTTTGAAGTTTACCATCATCATCACCCTTGGCGGGCTTGGAGCGGGTTTTTTCCTCGGCGCCCTGTTCGGGCTGCTCAAGCTTGCCCGCCATGCCGTTCCAAGGATACTGGCCATTGTTTATATTGAAGCGATCCGGGGAACCCCCATGCTGGTCCAGGCCATGTTCTTATACTATGGCGTGCCCATGGCCATGGGGCTCAGAATTCCGCCGATAACGGCAGGCATCATCATCATTGCCGTCAATTCCGGTGCCTACATCGCCGAGATTGTCCGGGGGTCGGTGCAGTCCATCGATCCCGGCCAGGCCGAAGCAGGTCGATCCATCGGGCTGACCCGCTCCCAGACCATGGCCTATATCATCTGGCCCCAGGCGTTCAAGCGCATGATCCCCCCCCTTGGCAACCAGTTTATCATCAGCCTCAAAGACACCTCTCTGTTGATGGTCATCGGCGTTGGCGAGCTGTTACGGACCGGTCAGGAGATTGTTGCGGTCAGCTTCAAAGCCTTTGAAGTCTATCTTTCCGTGGCCGTGGTCTACCTTGCCATGACCCTCTCCATTGCCCGGGGACTTCGCATGCTCGAGCATCACCTTGAAATGAAAACAAAACGGTAATTGCCGGGAAAGACACGCAGATGGAAATGATTAAAATTAAAAATCTTCATAAGAGCTATGACAGGCTTGAGGTGATCAAGGGGATTGACCTGACGATCAGATCCGGTGAAGTGGTGTGTATCATCGGGCCGTCAGGGTCTGGAAAATCAACGGTATTGCGCTGCATCAACCGGCTTGAAACCCCCACTTCCGGCACCATCATCGTGGATGGAAAGGACATCATGGATGCTTCAACGGACATTAACCATGTCCGGACTGAAGCCGGAATGGTCTTTCAGCAGTTCAACCTCTTTCCCCATATGACCGTTCTGGACAACGTTATCCTGGGCCCCCTCAAGGTCAGAAAAATTGCCCGCAAGGATGCTGAACCCCTGGGGCTCGCCCTGCTTGATAAGGTGGGACTGGCTGACAAGGCAAAAAATTATCCGGATCAGCTCTCGGGCGGCCAGAAACAGCGGGTGGCCATTGCAAGGGCCCTTTCCCTGAAGCCCAAGGTGATCCTCTTTGACGAACCCACCTCGGCCCTTGATCCGGAACTTGTGGGTGAAGTTCTGGAAGTGATGAAAAAATTAGCCGCTGAAGGCATGACCATGGTGGTGGTTACCCATGAGATGGGGTTTGCACGGGATGTGGCCGACCGGGTGATTTTCATCGACCAGGGGGTGATCCAGGAGGAAAACGCGCCCCAGGACTTTTTTTCAAACCCAAAGAATCCACGACTCAGGGATTTTCTAGGCAAGGTGGCAGAGCACTAGCATGAAATATTTTCCCCTGAAAACGGCTTTGTTCTGTATCCTGTTTACGCCACTGCTGTATACGGCTATTCTGGGAGGCCTTGAATCGTTTCTGGGGCCGGTGTACCAGCAAAAGGCAGAGAATCGTCTGATTGGCGACTCCAGCGTTTTGTTGGATGGAACAATCCGTGTTCAGGATGCCGTGGGACAGAACATTCACACCCTCCTGGATACGGATTTTCTGATCAATTTTTTTGAACTTGAAGTGGATATCCTTGTGACGGGCAAAGGGGGCGTGGTCCTTTTTCCTCTGTTTGAACCCCCTGAAATCGGGGACAATGTCGGGCGTTATACCTGGGATGCCGCTGTCATTGCTGGGCAGAACTATGAGCTTCTCGACAAGGGGTTGAACGTAAAGGTGATCGTTCGGTTAGACCACGGCACGGTTGGGGCGAATCTTATCCTGGGGATCCTGATAGTTATTTCTCTTGTGATTTTTTATCTTTTCTATAAAAGGGGGACGGCCAGAGCCCTGTCCGATGATCGGAAAAAGGGTCTGGAAATAGCGTCGCTCAAGGCCGATGAAAAGGCATTTAAACAGACGCTCAAGGAGCTTGAAACACAGAGGCGTGAACTGTTTGAGAGCCTGAAGTTCTTGACGGCTTCCCACCAGGAGGATCAAAAAAAAGCCAGTATTACCGAAGACGATATGTTTGAAGAGATTGTTTCCCTGGAGAAAAAGCTTCAGGAAAATATCAAGCTTCAGCGGGAAAAAGAACTGGAAATTGCAGCGTTACGGGAAAAGGTTGAAAATCAGGAGCGCAGAAAAGGAACTGCTTCAAAGCGCCATTCGTTTGAATTGTCAAACAAACGATTTGCCGTGCTGTATAAAAATCTGGACCTGAACCGGAGGGCCTTGAATGGCATCCTTGGACTCAGCGATGACATGCAGTTAAAGGCGGAAGAGATCATCCACCAACTCAACGAGGACACGACAAAAGTCATTGTAAAGCGAAAGGTCTTTGCCGGCAAAAAAAACAAAACCCCCTCTTTTGAGGTTCTTTTCGGCTATAACGGCCGGCTTTATTTCAGAACAAATGAACGCAACCGGTGTGAAATCCTCGTTGTCGGAACAAAAAACAGCCAGGCCAGGGACATGGAATTCCTCCACAATCTTTAAAAGGACAAAATGTATCGGTCATTTTACAAGTTAAAATCCAAACCGTTCCAGATCAGCTCTGATCCGGCTTTTTTATGGCTTGGGGAAAAGCATAAGGAGGCCCTTGCAACGTTGCGCTACGGAATCCTGGATAACAAAGGATTTCTCTTGTTAACAGGGGATGTGGGCACGGGCAAAACCACTCTGATCAACACTCTCATCGCCTCCCTTGGAGAGGATGTCATCTGCACCGCTGTTCCTGATCCCAACCTTGAAAAGATAGACTTTTACAACTTTGTTGCAAGGGGATTCGGCGCCCAGGATACGGTTAAATCCAAGGGCGAGTTTCTTCTCTGGCTGTCCCGGTTTCTCCACACGGCCCATGACGCGGATAAAAAGGTGCTCCTCATCATTGACGAAGCCCAGCTTTTGACCCAGGAACTCCTTGAGGAGGTTCGGCTGCTGTCCAATGTGGAGCTTGCAGAAACAAAGCTGTTGAATATTTTTTTTGTGGGCCAGAATGAGTTTAATGAAATCCTTGCAAAACCCATTAACAGGGCGGTCCGGCAGCGATTGACCCTTAATTACAATATTGAGCCCCTGGGTCTTGTGGAGACCGCCGGATACATTGAATTCAGGCTCAAGGTTGCGGGTACGGATGAGGCGTTGTTCACACCCGGCGCGGTCCGGGAGATTTATGCTCAGTCCCAGGGATTTCCCCGCCGCATCAATGTATTGTGCGATCACGCACTCTTAACGGGGTATGTCCAGGACTGTCGTCTTATTGATGAGCGGATTATCTCCGAGTGTGCCCGGGAACTGGATATTCCCGTGGCTGGGAAACACACCTCCCCGCCTGCACCAGGGGGGATTGTTCAATCCCAGGCAGATGGACCAGAGCCCCAAAAGATCCAGACGGCTGAACCTTCCCTGAAAAAAAGACAACAGAGCAGGTTCCCGGTCTTCACAGTTTTTATTCTGATGGGGATTGTTGTCTTGGCCGGAGCCTTGCTGCTGTTTCCGGATCAAGCCCAGACCCTTTATGTCCGTGGAAATCGTTACCTGGCAGGGGTCACGGCAGGGGTTAGGGATCTTTTCATGGCTGAACCTGCCACACCGCCTGCTGCACATCCCATCCCCCAGCCAATTGCCCGGGACAACGATATTCAAAACCGTCACCCGGGTTTCCAGGGCGAAGACAGACCCGTTGGCCACGGTGAACCGGATGCCCCATCAAGACCTCCGGCCCTGGGTGGGGGGGATGGCCACCTGGACCCTGTTCTGTCGGTTGCCCCTGGTGAGCCAGGGGCTGGTTTAATCGGCGAAGCAATTTCGGAGCCCGTAGGTGAACAATACCTCATCCCCGCCATATCAGAGGTGTCAGAACCGGGATCCTTATCCTTGACACAGTTACAGCCCCTGGAAAAAAAAGTGGTGGTGCGCTTTGGCTATAACAACAACGATTTTACGGACCAGGCCCTTGAAGACCTGACACGGTTTGCCGGATCCCTTGTGTCCCATCCCAGGGCAAAAGTTGTCATCAAGGGCTACACCGACACCTATGGGAATCAGACCTACAATTTAAAATTATCGGAATTCAGGGCAAACATTGTGAAAAGTTTTCTCCTTGGCAGGGGGGCCCGTTCAGACCAGATAGAAACCCAGGGAATGGGTAGTGAGAATCCCATTGCAACCAATGACACCCCCCAGGGGAGAATGATGAACCGAAGGGTTGAAATCGAGGTGATTTCTCAATGAAAAATATTCTTGTAACCGGAGGCTGCGGCTTTATCGGTTCAAATTTTATCCGCTACCTCCTGGAAGAGACCGCCTTTTCTGGCCGGGTCATCAATGTTGACAAACTGACCTATGCGGGTAATCCTGCAAGCCTTGAAGACATTGCCGTCAAATATCGGGATCGGTATGTTTTTGAACGACTGGATATCTGTGACGCCCGGGGCATTCAGCAGGCCTTTGAACGGTATGCCGTTGACACGGTCTGTCATTTTGCAGCCGAGTCCCACGTGGACCGGTCCATTGCCGCTCCCGAGGTGTTTGTGGATACCAATGTCAAGGGAACCTTTACCCTGCTCGAGGCCGCCAGGATTCAGAACGGATTTTCCAGGTTTCACCACGTCAGCACCGACGAGGTGTACGGCAGCCTGGGCAGGACCGGTTACTTTGTTGAAACCACCGCCTATGCTCCCTCCAGCCCCTATTCCGCCTCAAAGGCGGCATCCGATCATTTGGTCCGGGCCTATTCCCATACCTATGGCCTTGACGTGACCCTTTCAAACTGTTCGAACAACTACGGCCCGTTCCAGTTCCCGGAAAAACTGATTCCGTTGATGATCCTCAACGCCCTTGAAGGAAAACCGCTGCCCGTCTATGGAGACGGCAGCAACGTCAGGGACTGGCTCTATGTCCGGGACCACTGCCGTGCCATCTGGATGATCATGGAAGGGGGCAGATCAGGGGAAACCTATAATGTGGGCGGAGAATGCGAGCTTGAGAATCGGCAGATCGTCCATGGCATCTGCGACAGGGTTGACCGATCAGGCCGGGCCAAACATTGCCTTGAATCGTCAAGGGAGCTGGTCTGCTTTGTAACGGACAGACCCGGCCACGACTTCAGGTATGCCATTGACTGCACAAAACTTAAAGATGAGCTTGGCTGGAAACCTGAAGAGTCGTTTGAAACCGGCATGGAAAAGAGTGTTGCCTGGTATCTGGATCACCTGGACTGGGTCAGAAAGATTCAATCGGGGGAATACCTTGAATGGATAAAGACCCACTATCGTAGAGAGGAGAGATCGTGAAGGGAATTATTCTGGCGGGCGGCTCAGGCACCCAACTATTATCGGCCCGGGGATGAGTATGGAATCATCTTCAACGACCCGGACCTGAACATCGACTGGCAGGTAAACGATCCCATCTGTTCCGACAAGGACAGACGATGGGAAAAATGGGGCCAGTCCCCCATTTTTCCCTAGTGGTCTGGGGCAGCCGGCTGTTCTGCTATGCCTCTTTTATGGCTGCCTGGGCTGCGGCAAGCCTTGCAATGGGTACCCGGTAGGGTGAACAGCTGACATAGGTGAGTCCGGCCCTGTGGCAGAATTCAACCGAAGCGGGATCTCCCCCGTGTTCCCCGCAGATGCCAAGTTTGATGTCTGGCCGGGTCTTCTGGCCAAGGGCCACGGAAATTTCAATGAGTTGTCCAACGGCATCCTGGTCCAGGGTCTCAAAGGGATCGGCATCGAGTATGGCGTTGTCAATGTAATCGTTCATGAACGATCCGATGTCGTCCCGGCTGAACCCGAAGGTCATCTGGGTGAGATCATTGGTGCCGAACGAAAAGAACTCGGCATGCTCTGCCATGCGGTCCGCCTTGAGGGCTGCCCTGGGGATTTCGATCATGGTGCCGAACTGGTGGGGTATGGCTGTGACCTTGTATTTTTCCAGGGTCTCCTTGTAGACCTTTTCTGCAATTTTTTTCACAAACAAAATTTCCCGTTCGTTACAGGTCACCGGCACCATGATTTCAGGCAGGGGGGTTTTCCCCTGAATGATCAGCTCGGCCGAGGCCTCGAGGATCGCCCGGATCTGCATGGCGCTGATTTCAGGGTAGGTGATGCCGAGGCGCACGCCCCTGTGGCCCATCATGGGATTTGACTCGTTCAGGTCAAGGCTTCGTTTCTGGATCTCGTCAATGTCAATGCAAAGCTCCCGTGACAGCTCTTCCAGGTTTTCCAGGGACTGGGGCACAAACTCGTGGAGGGGGGGGTCGAGCAGACGCAGGGTAACGGGTTTATTATCCATGACCGCCAGGGTGGCCTGGATCTCCTTTTTGACAAAGGGAAACAGTTCGTCAAGGGCACGGATGCGCTCGTCAAGGGATTTGCTGAGGATCATTTTTCTCAGCAGGAACAAGGGTCTTGCAGAGTCTGCCCCATAGAACATATGTTCGGTTCTGAAAAGTCCGATGCCTTCGGCGCCAAACGCCAGGGCCCGGGCCGCATCTTCCGGGGTGTCGGCATTGGTTCTCACCTTCAGCCGCCGGTAGCGGTCGGCAATGGCCATGAACGACTTGAACCTGGGGTTCTCCGTTGCCTTCATCATCATCAGTTCACCCTCATACACAAGGCCCCTTGTGCCGTTCAGGGTCAACAGGTCTCCCTCGTGAAAAACCTTTGAACCGACACTGAGTCGGCGTTGTTCTGCGTTGATTTTAAAGGCTGCGGCACCGACAATGCAGCATTTCCCCCAGCCCCTGGCCACAAGGGCCGCATGGCTTGTCATGCCGCCCCTTGCCGTGAGAATACCCACGGCGGCCCGCATGCCTTCGATATCTTCGGGGTTGGTTTCATCCCGGACAAGGAGCACCTTTTTTCCGGTTCTGGCCCACCGGACGGCATCTTCCGAGGTGAATACGATCTGTCCGATGGCACCGCCAGGTCCTGCCGGAAGACCTTCGGCCAGGGGCTTGGCATTTTTTTCAGCCCCGGGATCAACAATGGGGTGAAGCATTTCATCAAGCTGTTTGGGATTGAGCCGTGTGACCATGGTGACCTCATCGATCAAACCTTCGTCAAACATATCCATGGCCATGTTGAGGGCGGCCGTTCCCGTTCGTTTGCCCACCCGGCACTGGAGCATGTAAAGGGTGCCCTGCTGGATGGTGAATTCTATGTCCTGCATGTCGGCGTAGTGGTGCTCAAGTTCGGTCCGGATTTGTGCAAGGGCGGTGTAAATCTCCGGCATTGCCTCTTCCAGGGAGGGAAGATGGCGGTTGTGGGAGGATTTGGTGGAGTTGTTCAGGGGGTTGGGGGTTCTGATGCCTGCCACCACGTCTTCACCCTGGGCATTGGGAAGCCATTCGCCGTAAAAGTTGTTGTCCCCGGTGGCAGGGTCCCGGGTAAACGCAACCCCGGTGGCCGAGCTGTCGCCCATGTTGCCGAATACCATGCTCTGGACAGTTACGGCCGTGCCCCAGTCGTCGGGAATATGTTCGATGCGCCGGTAGGAGAGGGCCCTTTTGCCGTTCCAGCTCTTGAAAACCGCGCCGATGGATCCAATGAGTTGATCCCTTGGATTGTCGGGAAATTCAGCTCCCAGGATCTCTTTGACTTTTCGCTTGAAACGTTCACACAGCTCCTTCATCTCAAGGGCGCTGATGTCTGTGTCGGTCTCATAGTTGAGGTCGTTCTTGAGCTCGTTCATGATGATTTCAAGGTGAATCCGGATGCCCATGCCGTCCCTGGGTTCGATACCCTCGGCCTTTTCCATGACCACATCGGAATACATCATGATGAGTCTGCGGTAGGCATCATAGACAAACCACTCATTGCCCGTTTTTTTGATCAGCCCCGGAATGGTGGTCGAGCAGAGTCCCACGTTTAAAACCGTCTCCATCATGCCGGGCATGGAACTTCTTGCACCTGAACGGCATGAGACCAGCAAAGGGTTTTCCCCATCACCAAATTTCATTTCCATGGTGTGTTCGACGTTTGCCATGGCTGCATCGATTTCAGCATAAAGGGATTGGGGCAGGTGTTTGCCTGCCTTGAAATAATCGGTGCAGCACTGGGTGGAAATGGTAAACCCGGCAGGTACCGGAAGGCCGAGCTTTGCCATTTCAGCAAGGTTTGCGCCCTTACCCCCTAGAAGATTTTTTTTTCCAGCGTCGCCGTCTGCCTTGCCGTCACCAAACCCATAGATATATTCAGTCATTTTTCTCCCCAAGTTCTATTCATGATGATTGTTTGAGTTGATTTAATACAGCTATATACCATAATCAGTCAATTTTGGTTTAAAATTTTAAATCTAAGTGGTAATATACCTGGATTATGATAAACATTGAATCCATATCCAAGGGCTTTGGTGGCCAGGAGCTTTTTTCCAGCACAGGGCTGCAGATCAACCCGGGAGAAAAGATCGGCCTTGTGGGCAGAAACGGCCACGGTAAAACCACCCTGCTCAGGATGATCACCGGCCGGGAGGAACCTGAAACCGGTGCCATTCGAATTCCAGGGGATTACCGGCTGGGATACCTCACCCAGCACATCGACTTCTCACAGCCAACGGTTCTTGCTGAATGCATGCAGGGACTCAATGAAAACGAGCGGGATCACGCCTGGAAGGCGGAAAAAATTCTTGCAGGCCTGGGGTTCTCGCCCGAAGATATGCAGCAGAGCCCCGGGGCCTTTTCAGGCGGTTTCCAGGTGAGGCTCACCCTTGCCAAGGTGCTGGTTTCAGAGCCCGATCTGTTGATCCTGGACGAGCCCACCAACTATCTTGACATCACCTCCATCCGCTGGATCGCAGGATTTCTCCGGTCCTGGCCAAGGGAGATTCTCCTGGTCACCCATGACCGAAGCTTCATGGATTCCGTGGTCACCCATATTGCCGGCATCCATCGCAGGGTTATTCGCAAGATTGCAGGCACAACCGACAAGTACTACGAACAGATTGTCCAGGATGAAGAGGTCTATGAAAAGACACGGCTCAACGATGAAAAACGACGCAAGGAAATGGAGCTTTTCATCACACGATTCAGGGCCAAGGCCAGGCTTGCCGGCATGGTCCAGTCACGAATCAAAGCCCTTTCCAAGATGGAAAAACGAGACAGCCTGAGCCGCATGGAGTCCCTTGCCTTTTCCTTCCGCGATCTTGCCTTTGCCGGAAAACAGGTAATCCAGGTGGAGGATCTGTGCTTTGCCCATGATCCGGACCTGCCGTTGATCCAGGACTTTAATTTTACCCTGGCTCCGGGAGACCGGGTCGCCATTGTTGGCAAGAACGGCAAGGGGAAAACCACCCTTTTAAAGATACTGGCCCAAAAGCTTGCCCCTGATTCAGGCCGGGTCGTCTACAATCCCGGGGTTGAAATGGGCTATTTTGAGCAGACCAACGTACAGAGCCTTAATCCCACATCCACAGTGGAGGAAGAGATCCTTCTGTCCCATCCGGACCTTGACCGCCAGCAGGCAAGAAATATCTGCGGTGCCATCATGTTTGAAGGCGATAATGCCTTGAAGCGCATTTCAGTGCTGTCCGGCGGTGAAAAGAGCCGGGTGATGCTGGGCAAGCTCCTTGCCGAACCGCTCAATTTGGTTCTTCTGGACGAACCCACCAACCACCTTGACATGGAGTCCTGCGATTCCCTTGTGGTGGCCCTTGACAACTTTGAGGGTGCCGTTGTGCTGGTGACCCATAATGAGATGTTCCTCCACGCCCTTGCCACCCGCTTGATTGTGTTCAAGAATGATACGATCACCGTTTTTGAGGGCAGCTATCAGGAGTTCCTTGACAAAGAGGGCTGGGACGAGGAGGCCGTTGCAGGACCCAACCTTCCGGAAAAGGCGCCCAATGAATTAAAAATATCCAAAAAAGAGATGCGCAGGGTCAGGAGTGACATCATTGCAGAGCGTTCCAGGCAGGTGGGACCCCTCAGGAAAAAAATCCAGGAGATCGAGGATGAAATCGAAGGACATGAGGCAGCACTTGAAGGGTTGAACACTGAAATCCAGGCTGCGGTGGATCTCCAGGACGGCAAAAAAATCGCTGGGATCTCCTGTGCCATAGGCGAGCATCAGACCCGGATCGACGAACTGTTCGATCTGCTGGAACAGCATTCAGATGAACTGGATGCGCAGATGAAGCGGTTTGACGAACGACTCAACGAGCTGGAAAGGTGACATAAGATGGAACGACGAAAGATTCAACTGGTATGGGGCGCCCTGCTGGTCATGGCCGGGCTGGGGGTGTTTTACAGGATTCCACAGGTGATGCCCAAGGTTGAAACCATTGCCCTGTTTGCCCAGGCACCGGGTGTCGTCAAATTCTGTTTCTACGTGCTCGGACTGCTTCTGGTCTATGGGGGCGGGAAAAAGATTTATGATAATAAAGATTAGGAATCGACAGGAATATGACTCCCTGGGAGCCCTGTAAACCATGAAAAGCACGGGTCCGTCTTCCAGGTCAACGGCCTTGACCAAGACGATCAAGGATCAGTCAGGTGCCGGCAAGGTTCGCATTGGTGAACTCCTCTCAAAGGAGGGGCAGATTACCAGCAACCAGCTCCAGAGTGCCCTTGCCCAGCATAAAAAGACCGGGACAAGGCTTTCGAGCGTTCTTCTGACCATGGGATTTATCGATCCTGAGACCATCATCAATGTGCTGGGCCGGATTTATAACTACCCCGTGGTCCGTCTTGCAGAGATCAAGCCGGATCCAAAGCTTTTAAAACTCCTGCCCTTTGACGTTGCCAGGCAATACATGGTTTTTCCCCTGGCCATGAAGGGGGAAGAGCTTGTGGTCACCATGACCGAGCCCACGGACACTTCGGCCGTTGAGGAACTTCAGCAGGCGGTGGGCAAGACCCTCAAGATCTCGGTGTCAACGGAAAACGATGTAATCCAGGCCTACCGGGATTTCTACAAGATCAGCGAAGAACAGTACCGGGAGTTCATCCACTTTGACGATGAAAAAGAGGATGATGAGCCGGTCACCTCGGTGGAGGATTTTGGATCCCTTGTGTCCGAGGCTGCCGGCGAGCTTGAGATTGAATCCGTTGACGATGACAAGGATTACGACGAGTTCAGGGCATCGGATGCGCCCATCATCAAGCTTGTCAACGGAATTTTGATCCGGGCCATCAACGACGGGGTGAGCGATATCCACATCGAGCCCTTTGAGCGATCCCTCCAGGTCCGATACCGCCTGGACGGATCCCTTTACAAGGCCATGAATCTTCCCCTGACCATTAAAAATGCCGTGATCTCAAGGCTCAAGATCCTGGCCGAGCTCGACATTGCCGAACGAAGGGTGCCCCAGGACGGCAGGATCAAGCTCCGATTTGCCAGAAACAAGTCCGTTGATTTCAGGGTCTCCACCCTTCCCACCCTGTTTGGAGAGAGCGTGGTCATGCGTATCCTTGACCAGAGCGCCCTGAACGTGGATCTGTCCAAACTCGGGTTTGAGGCCGATACCTTTGAAGGGATCAAACGCTGCATCTCCCAGCCCTACGGCCTGCTCCTTGTCACCGGCCCCACGGGCAGCGGCAAGACCACCACCCTTTATTCGATCCTCAATCGGCTCAACAGGGAAGATACCAAGATCCTGACGGCGGAGGATCCCGTTGAGTTCAACTTCAGGGGCATCAACCAGGTGCCGGTCAGGGACGAGGTGGGCATGACCTTTGCCGCTGCCCTGAAATCCTTTTTGCGCCAGGATCCCGATATCATCATGGTCGGTGAGATCCGGGATATAAACACCGCTGAGATTGCCATCAAGGCGGCCATGACCGGCCATCTGGTGTTTTCCACCCTCCACACCAACGATTGTCCGTCGACCATCGGCCGGCTCGTGGATATCGGCATTCCGCCTTATATGCTTGCCTCGTCGGTCTCCATGGTGCTTTCCCAGCGCCTTGCCCGGCGCCTGTGCCCCCAGTGCAAGCAGGTTGTTACGGGGTATGACCCCAACGACCTTGAGCTTTACGGTTTTTCCAAGGCCGAGATACCCGATCTGAAATTCTACGGGCCCAAGGGGTGCCCCAACTGCAACGGCACCGGGTACAAGGGCCGGGTCGGCCTCTATGAACTCATGGAGGTGACCGATGAGGTGGCAAAGGCCATCAATGCCGCGGTTCCCGAAGATCTATTGAGAAAGCTTGCCATCCAGGAAGGAATGAAGACCCTTCGGGATGCGGGTCTTATCAAGGTCCGCCAGGGGGAAACCTCCCTTGAAGAAGTTTTAAAGAAAACCACCATTACCAAGGAGGCCCTGCCTGCCTATCTGGTCAATCCCGATGTGGAACGATACGAGGACAAGGATGTCATCATCCGGGAGGGAAACACGGACATTGATTTTTTCAAGCTTGTCCAGGGGGCTGTCCATGTGGTCAAGGGCGGCAAAAAAATTGCCGAGATCACCCAGCCCAACGAATATTTTGGCGAGATGGCAGCCATCACGGGCGAACCCCGGTCTGCCTCCATTGTGTCCAAGGGACGGTCGGTGATCAAACGGTTTCCAGGGGACAAACTCCTTGAGATCATCGAGAAATACCCTGAAGTGGCAAAGCATCTGTTTGAAGTGCTGGCGGGCCGGCTTGACCGGGCCGACAAGATCATGGTGAACATGATCCGGGGCATCAAGAAAAATACATCTTAACTCCATCTGATGGCCCCTAAGTATCTGCCTTTGGCTACAACATATAACAGAAATTTTTCATAAACCGATCTCCATTTGATCATTCAACCGATAGTGAGTGTGCCCATGAAAATATTCTTAATCGCAGGCGCCAGACCCAATTTTATGAAAATTGCCCCCATGGCAAGGGCCTTTGACCTGCACCATGACCTGGATTACAAGATTGTCCATACCGGTCAGCACTATGATCACAACATGAGCGATGTCTTTTTCCAGGAACTTGGCATCCGCCAACCCGATTATCACCTGGGTGCGGGCGGGGGGTCCCATGCCCAACAGACCGCAAAGATCATGACCGGGTTTGAAGATATCTGCACTGGGGAAAGGCCCGACCTTGTCATCGTGGTCGGCGATGTGAATTCCACACTGGCCTGTTCGATTGTTGCCAAAAAGATGAACATCCAGGTGGCCCATGTGGAGGCGGGTCTGAGAAGCTTTGATCTGGGGATGCCCGAAGAGATCAACCGCATGGTGACCGACGCCATTTCAGACCTTTTCTTTGTGACGGAAGATCAGGGCATGGAAAATCTTCTCAAAGAGGGCAAGGACAAGAAAACCATTCACTTTGTCGGCCATGTGATGGTCGACAATCTCTTTTACCAGCTTGAGAAGCTTGAAACCATGGACCGGATTAATTTTACCGGCAACGGGTTTAAACAGCAGCACCCGGCCTACGGGGTGGTGACCCTGCATCGGCCGTCCAACGTGGATGATGGGGCGACCCTTGAGTCGATCATGGCAACCTTGGCAACCGTGGCCGAAACCCTTCCCCTGATCTTTCCCATCCATCCAAGAACCCGAAAGAACATGGCGTCGTGGAACATCCTGCCGCCCCAAAATATACGGCTTGTGGATCCGCTCTCTTATATGGCGTTTTTGAACCTCTGGAAGGATGCAAGGGTGGTCCTTACCGACAGCGGCGGACTCCAGGAGGAGACCACTGCCCTGGGCATTCCCTGTCTGACCATCCGGGAGAACACCGAGCGGCCCATCACCGTGACCCAGGGGACCAACGCCCTTGTGGGTGTGTCCAGACAAAAGATCCTTGACTCATTTGAACAGATCATGAACAATGGCTGGAAAATCGGCCAACGTCCCCGGTTCTGGGACGGCAGGGCCTCGGAAAGAATCGCTGATATTATTCAAAGGATATCCAATGATAGACAGTAATGTGAAGATTGCGGTGATTGGTCTCGGGTATGTGGGGTTGCCCCTGGCCATCCATTTTGGCGCTCGATACACCACGGTTGGCCTTGATTTAAAGCAGCGCATTGTGGAAAACTGCGCACGCATGGAAGACCCCACGGGCGAGGTCTCGGTTGATGAGTTTAAACGTGCTGTTCATTTCACGGCAACCGCCGACCCTGCCATGATTGCGGATGCCGACTTTATCATCGTTGCCGTTCCCACCCCCATCGACCGGGCAAGACGGCCGGATCTAGGGCCCGTGGAAAGTTCGTCCGTGACAGCGGGGCGTTACATGAAAAAAGGGGCCATTGTCATCTTTGAATCAACGGTCTATCCGGGCGTGACCGAAGAGATCTGCGTTCCCATCCTTGAAAGGGAATCCGGTTACACCTGGAAAAAAGAGTTCCATGTGGGCTACTCACCCGAACGGATCAATCCCGGGGACAAAGAGCACACCCTGACGCGCATCACCAAGGTGGTTTCAGGCGATGATCCGCCCACCCTCGAGCAGGTTGCATCCCTTTACGAGTCCATCATCCATGCCGGGGTCCACCGAACCACGACCATCAAAGAGGCCGAGGCGGCCAAGGTGATTGAAAACACCCAGCGGGATTTAAACATTGCCCTGATGAACGAGCTTGCCCTTATTTTTGACCGCCTTAACATTGACACGCGAAACGTTCTTGAAGCGGCCGGTTCCAAATGGAATTTTCTTCCCTTTTCACCGGGGCTTGTGGGCGGTCACTGCATTGGCGTGGATCCCTATTACCTGACCTTCAAGGCACAGTCAGAGGGGTATCATCCTGAGGTGATTCTGGCAGGTCGAAGGATCAACGACAACATGGGACGATTTGTGGTCGAAAAAACCATCAAGCGGATGATCAATGCCGGGAAAAAGATCAAGGGCGGCAAAGTAGGGGTGCTCGGGCTCACCTTTAAGGAAGACTGCCCGGACCTGAGGAACACAAGGGTGGTTGATATCGTCCAGGAGCTTGAATCCTACGGGGTTGAGGTGCTGGTCCATGAACCCATGGCAGATCCCAAAGAGGCCATGGCCTATTACAATATACGCCTGTGCGCCTGGGAGGAGCTCGCCGACCTTGGTGCGTTGATCATTGCCGTTCCCCACAGGGCCTTTCGGCTTAAAAAATTGTCCGATTTCATCCAGACCCTTGGGCCCGACGGTTGCCTCATTGACGTTAAATCCATGGTGGATATGAACGAGGTAAGGGAAAAACATGTCAATTTCTGGAGGCTTTAATTCGTAGGGGAGGGGGTAACCACCTCCCCTGTCACAGGAAGATTTATGGAAACTGAACCAATCGAACAACGACTGAAGGGCATCAGCGGCCAGTGGCTTGTCACCGGAGCTGCCGGCTTTATCGGCTCAAACCTTGTGGAGACCCTTTTAAAGCATGATCAGCAGGTCACAGGGCTGGATAATTTTTCAACGGGGTTTCAGCACAACCTTGACGCGGTCCAGGCTGTTGTCACGCCCGAACAGTGGGACCGCTTCTCGTTCGTCCGGGGCGATATCTGCGATGCTTCCACCTGTGAGGCGGCCTGCGCCGGTCAGAATTATGTTCTTCACCAGGCGGCCCTGGGCTCTGTGCCCCGGTCTGTTGAAGATCCCCTGACCACAAACGCCAACAACATCACAGGCTTTCTGAACATGCTTGTGGCGGCACGGGCCGCCGGGGTCGACCGCTTTGTCTATGCCGCATCCAGCTCAACCTATGGGGATCATCCCGGACTTCCCAAACGGGAAGATGAAATCGGCAAACCCCTTTCGCCCTACGCCGTTACCAAATACGTGAACGAACTCTATGCCGAGGTGTTTGCCTCAACCTACGGGTTCAACACCGTTGGGCTCAGGTATTTCAACGTGTTTGGACGACGCCAGGACCCCATGGGCGCCTATGCGGCAGTCATTCCCCTCTGGTTTGCATCTTTGATCAAGGGAGAGGCGGTATTTATCAACGGGGACGGTGAGACCAGTCGGGATTTCTGCTATATCGACAACACGGTCCAGGCCAACCTCCTTGCCGCCCTTACCACGAACGATGACGCTGTAAACCGGGTCTATAACGTGGCCTTTGGTGAACGCACCACCTTGAACCAGCTGTTTTCCATGATCCGTGACCGGGTGGTGGCGAAGTATCCCGACCGGGTCGGGGTTCAGCCGGTGTACAGGGATTTCAGGCCCGGGGACGTTCGCCATTCCCTTGCCGACATTTCACGGGCACGAAATCTGCTCGGGTATGATCCTCAATTTTCCGTCTCCCAGGGCCTTGACCTGGCAGCTCAATGGTACATGGAGAATCTCAGTCATTGAAAAACCGGTCCCTTTCACTGTAGATACATCCGCAGTACTGCTGGCGGTACATCCCAAGCTGCTTGGACCGTTCGATGCCCTGCTTCCAGCCTTCCCGGAAGTCCCGGTAGACAAAGGGAATGCCCTCTTTCTTAGCAACGGACTCGGCGGTGTCACAGATGAGACTGTGGTTCTGGAACTTGCTGTAGAGAAGGGTAGTGGTAAAGCCGTCGAATTTTCCCTTTTTGGCGATCTTTGCCGTTGCCCTGAGGCGGTCATGGTAGCAGAACCGGCACCGGTCTGACTCACGAAAGGCAACACCCCTCAGGAATCGTTCAAGTTCATACCCCTGCTGAACAATCACCTTGAAATCCTGGTCCTGGGCATAGGTCTCCAGGGTTTCCTGGCGTTGCATGCATTCGGTAAACGGATGGATGTTGTGGCGATAGAAGAACCCCATCACTGTCATGCCCTCTTGTTTCATTCGTTCAAGGGGGTAGATGGTGCAGGGACCGCAGCAGCAGTGCAGGAGAACCTTCACGATCTTGCCCCGAAAATGGCGGTTCCGATTCTCACCAGGGTGGATCCCTCTTCAATGGCAGCCTTGAAATCACCGCTCATGCCCATGGACAGATGATCCATGGTGACGTTGGGGATTTTAGCATCTTCTATTTTTGATCGTATCCAGGCAAGCTCCCTGAAAAACGGCCGTGCCCGTTCCGGGTCGTCAAAGAACGGCGGCATGCCCATCAACCCGGTTATGGCAATGTTTTCAAACTGGGCTGCTTCTCGTACCAGGACCAGGGCGTCGTCTGACCTGGCACCGGACTTGGACGATTCCTGGCTGATGTTGATCTGGATCAGGACCTTCTGGATCTTCTGGATCTTTTGGGCCTGTTTGTCGATCTCCCGGGCCAGCTTGACCGAGTCCACCGTGTGGATCAGGTCAAAGTGCCGTACGGCAAACCGCGCCTTGTTGGTCTGGAGGTGGCCGATGAAGTGCCAGGCTGCTTCCAGGTCCTTGAGGGTTTCAATTTTTTCCACGGCTTCCTGGATGTAGTTTTCGCCAAGAATGGTGATGCCGGCATTGACTGCCGCCCTCACTTTGTCGGCACTCTGGCGTTTGCTGACACCCACAAGGTGGATTCCATCGGGGTTGCGGCCGGCCGATCGGGCCGTTTCTTTGATCTGGCTGCGAATGGCTGCGAGCCGGTTTCCTATTTCATTCATTGTTGTTTCCCATTTCAGACAGCGTAATGACCCCCTGGGCCAGAAGGATTTCGATCACCTCGCATACGGGAAGACCGACAACGTTGGTGTAGGAGCCGTTGATGCTTTTGACCAGAAAGGTGCCAAGCCCCTGGATGGCATAGGCACCGGCCTTGTCAAAGGGCTCGTTTGTGTTTGTGTACCACCCGATTTCATGGTCGGAAAGCCGCTTGAACGTCACCTGGGTTGCAACGGTCCGGGTGATGGTGATGTCCTCATCCAGGCAGCAGAGGGTAAAGCCTGTGTAAACGGTATGGGTCCGGTTGCTCAGGCGTTTGAGCATGGCAACGGCCTGGCCCCTTGAGCCGGGCTTTTCAAGGAGCCTGCCGTCAATGACAACAACGGTGTCGGCGCCCAGTATCCACTCGCTGGGGTGGCGGTCTGCGATGAATTCAGCCTTTTCCCTGGACAGGCGCCGGACATAGGATTCGGGGCTTTCCCCGTCCATGATCATCTCTTCAATGTCGGCCGGAACCACATCAAAGGAAATGCCTGCCTGTTCAAGCAGGTATTTTCTCCGGGGGGACTGGGAGGCAAGGATCAGTTTGTTTGTTTTCATGGGGCGCTATTCTACCAGAACCTGTTGCGGGTGACAACAGGGAATTTCCAGGGTCAAAGCAGGTAAATTATCGTATCGCATGTGAGCATCGATGACCGTTGGCTGAACCAGGAAAGCCGGGGGATGTTCAGCCAACGGTCATCAACGCTCCCCCCCCCCAGCGCTCTTTTTTTTACCTGCTTTGACCCTGGAAGGGCGTTCAGCAGGGTTCATCGGATGGGTGTCTTGTCCAGCTGCTGGATGTGGGTGTTTTCCTCTGCTATTATTTTTTCCAGCTGTTCGATGGTCGGGCCATGGGTGATGAAGGTTTTGATCATTTCATAGAACAAAATCGTATCGTTTTCAAACTCAACAAAGGTCTCGTTGAGGCTTTTTTTGTCGCAGATGGAGGTAAAATCAGTGTCCCCAAGGAAAAACGACTGTTTGCCCATGAGGTCGCCGATGAAATCACCATCCATTTCCATGGGGTTGTCGGACGTCAGCTCCCGGCGTTCGTCGATTTCTTGCCCAAGGGCGGAAAACCAGGCGGCATGGTCCTTTTCCTCGTCGGCCATCCAGACGAGCAGCGTCTTTACCTCGGGATTCCGGGACTGCTCTGCGGCCCTGCGATAGGTGTCTTCTGCATTTTTTTCAATCTTGACGGCAAGGGCAATGATTTCAGATATGGAAAACATGATTTAAATCCTTATGCACATGGGTATGAGCGTTGCAATGGTCATCTTGATCAGGAACCGTTTCACCCAGGAAGTATAGCCGGCTCCAGGCGGTAGTGGCAACTTAAAAGTTAAAAGGATGCGTGGGAAAAACGAAGAAAAATCTGCTTGACCTTTTTGCCTGTTGTGTGTTGAGTTGCTTTTAAACAGGGCAGACAGGAGAAAATTCAGGTATGAGAAAAAAATGGCCTTTGCTGGTGGCTGTATTGTTTATCCTCGTGGGGCTCTGGGTGTGGACGTCGTTTTTTAAAACGGCCGAACGATCCGATACGGTCAGAGTGTCTGGAAATATCGAAGTGACCGATGTTCAACTGGGTTTCAAGATTGCCGGAAGGGTTGAACAATGCCTGGTGGATGAAGGTGACAGTGTTGTAAAGGGGCAACTGCTTGCCCGTCTTGAGCGCGTTGACCAGCGCATAGCCGTGGACCTTGCCCGGGCAATGCTTGCCCAGGCAAAATCGGTTCTTTCTGAACTTGAGGCAGGAAGCCGTCCCCAGGAGATAACACTTGCCCGGGCACGGGTGCAGTCGGCCGAGCAGACGGTTCTGGAACTGACCCGTGGCAACCGGGTCCAGGAGATCGAAAGTGCAAAGTCTGATCTTGAGACGGCCCTTGCAGCCGTAAAAACGACCCAGGCCCAGCTTGCCCAGGCAAAGGCGGATTTTGACCGGTTTTCAGTCCTATATACGCAAAAGGGAACCAGCCGGCAGGAGTTTCAGGATTATGAAACCCGGTATGCCGTGGCCAGGAGCAGGGCCGAAGAGGCCGCGACAAGGGTTGCTGCCGCACGCCAGGTTCTTTCCCTCAAAAGGGAGGGACCTCGTTCTGAACAGATTGAACGGGCAAAGGCAGCCCTGGTTCAGGCAGAGGCCGAGCTTGATCTGGTGGTTGCAGGGCCGCGAAGGGAACGGCTTGACCAGGCAAAAGCCCAGGTGGATGCGGCAGAACAGGCGGTAAATCAGGCTCTGCAGCAGCTGGCCTATACCGAGCTTTTTGCCCCCATGGACGGTGTCATCCTGGTGCGATCGGCCGAGCCGGGGGAGTATGTCAATCCCTCGACCCCGGTTGTGACCCTTGCAGACCTTGAACGCCCCTGGCTCAGGGCTTTTATCAATGAGCTGGACCTTGGCAGGATCCGGATCGGGGACAAGGTCACGGTGACAGCAGACACCTATCCGGGCAAAAAGTATCCAGGAACCCTTTCGTTTGTGGGCAGCCAGGCCGAGTTTACCCCCAAATCGGTCCAGACCTTTGAAGAGCGGGTGAAACTGATGTATCGGATAAAGGTGGATCTGTCCAACCCCGAGGGCGAACTTAAACCCGGCATGCCGGCTGATGCCGCCATCCCGGCCCATGCACAATAAAATGAAGGCCATCCAGGCCTGTAGCCTGACCAAAACCTTTGGCGACCTTGTGGCCGTTGACCACCTGAGCGTTGCAGTTGAAACGGGTGAAATCTTCGGCATTGTCGGGCCTGACGGTGCCGGCAAGACCACCTTTCTGCGCATGGTCTCAACCATCATGGACCCGGATTCTGGATCGATTCACATTGCAGGGATTGATGCCCGCAGTCATTCGTTCAGGGCAAAGAAAAATCTGGCTTACATGAGCCAGCGGTTCGGCCTCTATCCCGATCTTACCGTGGCTGAGAATATTGATTTTTATGGGGACCTCTACGGGGTTGCCCGGAAAAACCGGGAACCGCACATTGCAGAACTGCTCGGGTTCAGCCAGATGGAGCCCTTCAGGCAACGAAGGGCCGGGGACCTTTCCGGGGGGATGAAGCAGAAGCTTCAGCTGATCTGCGCCCTGATTCATACCCCAAAGGTTCTGCTGCTTGACGAGCCCACCAACGGTGTTGATCCGGTGAGCAGAAGGGACTTCTGGCGGATTCTCCACCGGATTGTAAAACAGGGGGTTTCAATCCTCGTGACAACCGCCTATCTGGATGAGGCCGAACGCTGTGACCGGATCGGGCTTCTGGACCGGGGGAGATTTTTGACCACGGGCCCGCCCCAGGAAATTAAAGGCCAGTGTTCGACCCTCGAGGAGCTGTTTGTCAGCATGATGGCCAGGCCCGACACCCTGGCCGTGGCTCCGGTTGAAACAACACGACCCCCCAGGACCTTACCCCGGAGCAGATCCCATGGCACAGATGGGGACAATGCCGTTGTTGTGGATGGGCTGACCCGTGTGTTTGGTGGGTTTACGGCGGTTGACGCCATCAGCTTCAAGGTGTCAAAGGGGGAAATTTTCGGGTTCCTCGGGCCCAACGGTGCCGGCAAAAGCACCACCATCCGCATGCTGTGCGGACTGCTCACCCCAAGCCACGGCACCGGTGTTGTGGCAGGGTTTGACGTGCTGACCCAGGCCGAACAGATCAAACAGAACATCGGGTACATGGGCCAGAAATTTTCCCTGTACGAGGACCTCACCGTTGGGGAGAATATTGCATTCTATGGGGGGATTTACGGGCTGAAGGGCCCTGCCATGGCCAAAAGAAAAGCCTGGGCCCTTGAAATGGCCGATCTTAAGGACCATGGGAAAACCCTGACAGGGGTATTGAGCGCCGGCTGGAAACAGCGCCTTGCCCTTGCCTGCGCCATTCTCCATGAACCGCCCATCCTCTTTCTGGACGAACCCACCAGCGGTGTTGATCCCTTGAGTCGGCGGCGTTTCTGGGATCTCATCCATGCCATGGCAGACCAGGGGACCACCGTGTTCGTCACCACCCACCACATGGAAGAGGCCGAGTACTGCGACTGCATCGCCATGATCTACCGGGGCCGGATGATCGCCATGGGTACCCCATTGGCCCTTAAAACCGAACATATGCATGACAAGATTCTTGATTTGCGGTGTGCCGATCCCCAGGCCGTGATAGAGCACCTTGCCGGCGTTGCCGGGATCAGGGATGCTGCCCTGTTTGGTGCAGGCCTCCACGTGACGGCAACGGATGGGGCTGTGGCTGAACAGGGAATCCGCCGAAAACTGGATGCCCTTGGACTGACGGGATATACGGTTGAAACCATATTGCCCGGCATGGAGGATGTCTTTATCTCGCTCATTGAAGCGGACGATCGCCGGGAAAGGGAGGCCCGGCCATGAACCGCCAGCGGCTGGCTGCCATTGCCAGAAAAGAGTTTATCCATGTAATGCGGGACTGGCGAAGCCTCTATCTTTCCCTGGCCATTCCGGTGATGCTCATCATGCTGTTCGGGTACGCCCTGACCCTTGATCTCAGAAATGTGCCAACCGTGGTCTGGGACCAGAGCCGGACACAACAGAGCCGTGACCTCCTGAGTCTTTTTGCCGGCTCCCCCTATTTTTCCATGGAGGGTTATTATGACGATTACGGGGCCCTGCAGCGTGCCCTGGAAAAGGGAGAGGCCCTTGTGGCCCTGGTGGTGCCGTCGGATTTTGCAGAAAAAATAACTGCCAGGAAAAGCGTGGCCATTCAGATCCTGGGCGACGGCAGCGATGCCAACACCTCGCGCCTGGCCATGGGGTATGCCGCTGGCGTGGGACTGATCTACTCGTCGGGTGTCACGGCAAGGCTGATGCAGTTCATGGAACAGACGGACCTGTCACCACCGGTTACCATGGTGCCAAGGTCCTGGTACAATCCGGACCTGCGCAGCCAGAACGTCATCATCCCGGGAATCATTGCCCTTGTCATGGTTGTGATCGCGGCCATGCTCACAAGCGTCACCATTGCAAGGGAGTGGGAGACGGGAACCATGGAGCAGCTGATCAGCACCCCGTTACAGGGACCTGAGCTCATCTTTGGCAAGGTGATCCCCTATTTCACCATTGGCATGGCAGACGTGGCCATTGCCGTTGCCATGGGAAAATGGATGTTCCAGGTGCCCATTGTGGGCAACGCCGCCCTTTTGTTTGCCATGGCCGCTGTTTTTCTGACCGGCGCCCTGTTCTGGGGAATGTTTCTGAGCATTGTGCTGAAATCCCAGGTCCTGGCCAACCAGATTGCCCTTGTGTCCGGGTATCTGCCCACCCTGATCCTGAGCGGCTTTGTCTTTGCCATTGAAAACATGCCCCTGCCCATCCAGTGCATCACCTACATCGTTCCTGCCCGTTATTTTATCGCCATTCTCCGGGGGATCTATCTCAAGGGTATCGGCCTTGAAATCATCTGGCTGGATGCAATACTGCTGTCGGTTTACGCCCTGATCATGATTGTCCTTGCCAACCGTAAATTCAAATTCAAACTGGAGTAGGATGATCCAACGACTTCGCCATATGCTCATCAAGGAATTTCTGCAGATGCTCAGGGATCCGCGCATGCGCATTCTCATCTTTGGCATGCCCGTGGTCCAGATGGTGATCATGGCCTTTGCCCTGACAACGGATGTGATGAACATTCGAACCGCCGTGCTTGACATGGATAAAACGCCGGCGTCCCGGGAGTTTGTCAGGGCCTTCACGGCGGGTGGCTATTTTGAAATTGTCAAGACGCCTGTTTCCGACCGGCAGATCCGCCCCCTGCTGGACCGGGCGATCGTCCGGGCCGTGATCCGGATTCCTTCGGGATTTGAACAGACCATGGCCAGGGGCCAGACGGCAAAGGTTCAGGTGCTCACCGACGGCACGGACAGCAACACCACTGCCATTGTCCAGGGCTATGCCGGCAGCATCATTCAGGATTATTCAAACCAGCGGTTTGAACGGCTGCTCGAAACCCGGGGCATAAAAAAACAGGCGGCCCTGGTGACAACTGTGGAACGGGCCTGGTTTAATGCGAACCAGGAGAGCCGGTATTATTTTGTCCCCTCACTCATTGCCGTAATGCTTTTTTTGTTCAGTCTGATCCTGACGAGCATCGGCATTGTCAAGGAAAAGGAGATCGGCACCATTGAACAGGTCATGGTCACCCCGATCCGGAAAATTGAGTTCATCCTCGGCAAAACCATTCCCTACATCATCACGGGCTACGTCTCCATGACCCTCATGCTCGTTGTGGCATTTCTGGTGTTCAACGTCCAGGTCAAGGGAAGCATGGTATTGCTCTATGTTTTTTCCGGTCCCTATCTTCTGGGCAACATGGGTATTGCCCTGATGATCAGTGCCGGCGCACAAACCCAGCAGCAGGCCATGCTCACGAGTTTTCTGATTTTAATGCCCTGTGTCATGCTGTCCGGGTTCATGTTTCCCATAAAAAACATGCCCGATCTGGTTCAGTATGCCACCTGGCTCAATCCCATGCGCTGGTATCTTGAGATTCTAAGGGGAATTGTCATGAAGGGTGTGGGTGTAAAGGTGTTGTGGCCGGCCATTTTTGCCCAGGCATCCCTTGCGCTGTCGTTCATCGTCCTTGCCTGGGCAAGGTTCAAAAAAACCCTGGCGTGAAAGGGATGGACATGGCTGCAGAAGGAAAAAATATCAATTGCCAGACCAGGAAAGATTGGAGATAAAATGAACATCAGGTACTTTTTGGGGATAATATTTCTGGTTCTCATTTCAATGGCCGGTCATGCCCATGAAAAAACAGTCCGGATTGCAACCCTGGAAGATTATGCTCCCTTTTGCATGGGCGATGCAACACTCCAGACCCGTCAACTCGTAAGACCCGGCCATGATGCCGTGGGATTCAAGGGCTACAGCTGGGATCTCCTGCGGGAAAGTTTCCACGAAATGGGGTATACCATTGAGCTTTTTGTCACCCCCTGGCCAAGGGCCATGGCCTATCTGGAAAAGGGAAAGGCTGACGTTCTTTTTCCCACTGGGAAAAACAGCGAACGGCAGAAACGGTTTGATTATTCCCGGGAATCGACGAATCCGGTTCGTTTTGTCGTCTTTGTCCCTTTGGATTCTCCCATTGAATGGCAGGGGCTGGACACCTTAAACGGTCTGACCATTGGTGTTAAAAGGGGGTTCAACTATGGCGATGCCTGGGAAAAAGCCAGCCGGATCAAGAAAGTCGATGTGGGAACCATCATCCAGGGATTTAAAATGCTCAACACCCGAAGGCTGGACGGGTTTCTGGGGTATGAGCTCAGCTGGGACCATGTTTTGCAGCAAGAGCACTGGACGACCCGATATCGAAAAATTCAGGCATTACCAGCGTCGCTGGAATATCTGGTTGCCCTTAAAACCAACCCGGAGGGGGTGACCTTTTTAAACGCCTTTGACCGGGGTAAGCAGCGCATGATTAAAACCGGAAAGTTGGCGGCCATAAGAAATCATTGGTTTGGTAACACCAAATCGTGGTATACTCCCTGATTAACTTTTATTTTTATATGAGACACTGCATTGCAAACAGAGGCATTTCATCATTTGTTGTGGCCGTGAGCCATACCTTGCTCCGGCCGTGCCGGTTGTCTGAAATACCCTTTGAAGCGTTGTAATCAGAGGCGTTTCATCGTTCGTTGTGGCCGTGAGCCATACCTTGCTCCGGCCATGCCGGTTATCTACAGACCGGTTGCCCGGGTCTGCTTTAACAATCAGGATACCACATGTCATTTGAAGAACTTGGCCTCAGGGCCGAACTGATCAAAGCGGTTAAAACCAAGGGGTATGTTGCGCCAACCCCCATTCAGGCCCGGGTTATTCCGGCGATCTTAAACGGACGGGACGTCCTGGCCAGGGCCCAGACCGGAACTGGAAAAACAGACGCCTTTGCCCTTCCCATGGTTGAAATCCTGGCCCGGGATAAGGGCCACAGGCGTCACCCCCGTGCCCTGGTGCTCACCCCCACAAGGGAACTTGCCCTCCAGGTGGGCGAAAGCATTAAAGCCTATGCCCGACGGGTCTCCCTTCGCTGCACAGTGGTCCATGGAGGGGTGAATGTCAATCCCCAGATTGACCGACTAAAAAGGGGCGTTGATATCCTTGTGGCAACCCCTGGCAGACTGCTCGATCTTGCCGCCTATAATCGAGATGTGAAGCTCTCAAAACTTGAGTTTCTGGTGTTTGACGAGGCCGACCGAATGCTGGATCTCGGGTTCAGTGACGAAATCTCCCAGGTCCTTGAGTTGGTGCCGGACGAACGCAGAACCATGCTCTTTTCCGCCACCTATACCCAACAGATCCGGGACCTTGCCGAAAAAATGCTCAAGGATCCCGAACAGATCGAGGTCACGCCCAATACCACTGCTGCGGAATCCATCGCCCAGAAGGTTCATCTGGTGGAAAAATCCAACAAGCGCGAGCTTCTCATCCATTTGATCACCCGGAGAGACTGGCATCAGGTCCTGGTCTTTGTCCGCACAAAGCACGGGGCAAACAAGCTTGCTGAACGGCTTGCCCAGGTTAAAATCTCCGCCGCAGCCCTCCACGGCAACAAGAGCCAGTCTTTCAGAACCCGCACCCTCCAGGAATTCAAGAATGGTGACATCCGCATTCTTGTGGCAACGGATGTGGCGGCAAGGGGGCTTGACATCACAGGCCTGCCCCATGTGGTCAATTACGACATGCCGGCTGTTGCTGAAGATTATGTGCATCGCATCGGCCGTACGGGCCGTGCCGGGGTCGAGGGCATTGCCGTCTCCCTGGTCTCCAGGGAGGAGAAGGGGTTTCTGAAGGCGGTTGAGGGCCTTCTCGGGCATAGGATCCCCGTGGAAACGGTTAAAGGCTATACCGTGGACAGTGCGGTTCCAGGTTTTGTTCTGCTGCGACCGGACAGCCCGGCAAGTGAGCAACGGGCAGACAAAGAGATAAAAGAGATTGTCAGCAGAAGAAACGACTCCAGGAAAAACAGCAAGCCTGGATCGAAAACCCGATCCAAAGCCGCGTCAACCCCCGGCACTAGAACCGGATCCCAGAAAGGAATAAAACCCGGCTCCAAACCCGGCTCTAAAACTGGCTCTAAAACTGGCTCCAAACCAGGGGTCAAACCAGGATCCAAACCAGGGGCAAAGCCAGGATCCGGAACCCAATCCCGTCCCAGGACCGTGTCCAAACCGAACAGATCCAGGGGAAAAAAATAGGGTTCCACCCCTTTTCACTGGTGTTCCGGATCGGATTGGGGGGCCATGCCCTGTATTTTCAGCCTTGCCTGTCCCTGCCGGCAGCTTTGCCGTGGTTTCGGATATGGATCCGGACGGGCGGGGCTGATCCGGACGGGACGATCTTGCGGAAAAATGGGATTTGCGGTTCCCGGGCGGTGGCCTGAAGGTCTCAAAAACATCCGGGGTATTTACTTTTCACAACGGCTGTGCCTACTATTAATGGTCTCAACAATCACAAGGAGAACGCACAGATGATGATTAAAACAACCCTAGTGGCCATGGCCATGGCAGCTGTTCTGGCCTCCGGGTGCAGCACAAGCCACGAGGTCCAGCTGGCACCTGTGGAGGTCAAGCCGATTCACATCACCATTGATGTCAATGTGAAGGTGGACAGGGCCCTGGACAATTTTTTCGATGATATTGATAAAACCGAAAGTCAGATAAAAAAGTAGCAGGGGGAGATATGAACAGACAAAAGACAGCTCTATTTTCAGTGTTGCTGATGGTGGTCTCATGGGTAGCGGTCCAGGGGGGTGCTGCAAACGAAATCAAAGAGAGAATGAAGCAGCGGCTGCCGGTGATTGTTGAAATGAAACGCCAGGGCATTGTCGGGGAAAATGCCGAAGGCTTTCTCGCGTTTGTCACGGCCAAGCAGGTGAATGCCGATGTGGTTGCCAGCGAGAACAAGGATCGGCAGGCGGTTTATTCCGCCATCTCAGCCCAGCAGGGGGTGGATGTTCAAACCGTGGGACGAAGAAGGGCCCTCCAGATTGCCGGCCAGGCCGAACCGGGAGAGTACCTGAAAAACGAGGCCGGGGTATGGTATAAAAAATGATTGACACCCGTCCTGGGAGCGTATAAGGATAAACTCAATTCCAGGCTGAAGCTTGGGCAGGCCATTGCCTGCACCTGAGGCGTAAAAGACAATCGGGATTTTTTTAACTTGAACCACGAAGGTTGCAATGTAACGGTCATCTGTTTCTGGCCCGCAATCCTTTGTGGTTTTTTATTTTTTATGGATGGAGGAAAACATGGGATCTATTGAATCAAAGCACGCTGGTGTATCAAAGCACGCTGGTTTGAAAAAAATTATTATTTTAGCCGGCCTTTGCCTGGCGGCAACGGCAGGCAGCGCATTGGCCCATTTCGGCATGGTCATTCCCTCGGACAGCATGGTAATGCAGGGGGAAGACAGATCCATCACCCTGGATCTATCCTTTTCCCATCCCTTTGAATTAAACGGGATGATCCTTGTAAAACCCGAATCTTTTTATGTTGTCAAGGGGGGGCAACGGGAGGATCTTCTGCCGATCCTCAAGCCAGCAACGATCATGGACCATGGCGCATTCACAGCCGGTTACGATATCAAACGGCCCGGTGCCTATGCCTTTTGCATGATTCCCGAGCCCTATTGGGAACCCTCCGAGGATTGCTTTATTGTTCACTACACAAAGACCGTTGTTGCCGCCTTTGGCGGCGAGGATGGCTGGGATGAACCCGTGGGGCTGAAAACGGAGATTGTGCCGTTGTCAAAACCCTATGGGCTCTATGCCGGCAATCTTTTCCAGGGAGTTGTGATGCTTGATGGTCATATCGTTCCCCATGCCGAGGTGGAGATTGAGTATTATAACCGGTCCGGCAAGGCTGTTGCGCCCAGTGACTACATGGTGACCCAGACCATCAAGGCCGATTCAAACGGTGTTTTTTCCTATGCCGCGCCCGTTGATGGATGGTGGGGGTTTGCAGCCCTTTCCACCTCGGACAAAAAAATGGTGCACAATGGCGAAAAAAAGGATATAGAACTGGGGGCCGTGTTGTGGGTTGAATTTCAAAAATGGCAGGCAGGGGAGTAGGATGCACATTTCAGAGGGGGTTTTATCCGGTCAGGTGCTCATTTCCGGCGGCGTTCTTGCCTTTGCCGGAACTGCGATCGGGTTGAAGAAAGTCGACTATGACAAAATTGTGAACGTGGCCATTCTGTCATCCGCCTTTTTTGTGGCGTCCTTGATCCATGTCAATGTCGGGCCTTCTAGCGTTCATCTCATCCTCAACGGTGTTGTGGGCCTGCTTTTGGGGTGGGCCGCCTTTCCCGCCATCCTTGTGGCCCTTTTTCTCCAGTCTGTTTTTTTCCAGTATGGGGGCATCACGGCGTTGGGGGTTAATGCCGTGATCATGGCCGTTCCCGCCATTGTCTGCCACTATCTTTTTTCACCTTTTCTGCACAGGGGCAAAAAAACGGTGTTTGCCGCATCTTTTCTGGCAGGTGCAGGATCTGTTCTCCTCTCCTGTCTGCTGCTGGCCCTTGCCCTCTATCTTACGGAAAAAAGTTTTTTTGAGGTGTCCATTCTTGTCATCACTGCCAATCTTCCCGTGATCGTCATTGAAGGATTTGTAACGGGGTTTATGGTATCGTTTCTCCAACGGGTGTACCCTGAAATCCTGCCTGGAAAAAGGACAAAACCATGACACAGCAGCGTTTTAAATCCTGGTTTTTGCCAGTTGTCTGCCTTGTTCTTCTTGTTTCAGGGCCGGCAACGCCTGCCTGGGCCCACAAGGTTTATCTCTTTGCCTGGGCGGAAAACGGGGTTGTATACACGGAGAGCAGCTTTGGTGATAAAAAGGTGATCCAGGGTAAGATCCAGGTCAAGGATGCAAGAGGCGTCCCTGTAGCCTCGGGCACAACCGACGACCAGGGAAATTTTTCTTTTAAGATTCCCGACAATCCCGGATCGGACCTTGTGGTGACCCTGGATGCCTCCATGGGCCACCAGGCGGTCTGGACCGTTCCCCTCAAGGAGATGCAGGCGGCCATGGACAAGGCAACCGCCAATGAAATCCATGGGGCAGCCATGGCCAAAAAGGAGGAACTTGAAAAGGGGCCCTCCCTTGCCCGGATCATTGCAGGAATCGGTATTATTTTTGCCCTGGCCCTTTTGGGGGCATGGGTCCATGGCCGGGTCAAGCAACGGTCGATCAGGGGGAGCCGGGATGATTGACGAGGAACTTGCCCGGGGGGATTCGTTTATCCATAGGCTCGACCCCGGCGTCAGGGTGGTTTCAGCCTTTGTGATTTCCTTTGCCCTGGCCCTTTCCAACGGGTTCGGTGTGCTCGGAAGTTATTTTCTGGTTTCCCTCATCCTGGTATGGCTGGCCGCCCTGGCCCCCAGGGCGGTTCTCCGGCGACTCAAACCCATGCTTGTCTTTGTTCTGATGATCTGGGTGATCCTGCCGTTCACCTTTGAAGGAGATGCCTTTGCCCATCTTGGCCCCCTCACCGTCACCCGACCCGGGCTGGCGCTCTGCCTCAGGATAACCATCAAGTCTGTTGCCATTCTGCTGGTGTTTATCGCATTGCTGGCGACCATGACCGTTGCCACCCTGGGGCAGGCCCTTCACCGCCTCAGGGTGCCCGACAAGCTGGTGTTCCTGCTGCTCATGACCTACCGTTACATTGCCGTGATCCATGAAGAGTATATCCGGCTTGTCCGGGCCGCCCGTTTCCGGGGATTTGTCCCCGGGACCAACCTTCATTCGTACAAAACCTATGCCTATATCGCGGGCATGCTCTTTGTCCGGGCGTCCCTGCGGGCCGAACGGGTCCATAAGGCCATGCTTTGCCGGGGCTTTAGCGGGCGATTCATTACCCTTGATACCCCGGTTAAAAACAGGTTCAACCCTTTTTTCATGGCGGGCGTTTCAGTTGCGACCCTGGCGCTTGTTGTGATGGAAACCATGTGGAATTAAATTTGTGGAAATTGTAAAAAAACCCGTCATCAAGCTTGAAAAGATTTCATTTGCCTATCCGGGTTCAACGGTCAGGATCCTTGACGAACTTGACCTTGAGGTCTTTGCCAGGGAACGCATCGGCATGATGGCGCCCAACGGCAGCGGAAAAACCACCCTGTTCCATACGATCATGGGACTCTGCCGTCCTGACGCGGGAACCATAGAAATTTTTGGCAGGCCGGTATCAACGGAGAAAGCGTTCCAGATGGTCCGTTCAAAGATCGGTCTTCTGTTCCAGGATGCCGATGATCAGCTGTTCTGTCCCACGGTGCTGGACGATGTCGCCTTTGGGCCCCTTAACCTCGGGCTTTCACCGGACAGGGCCATTGTCAGGGCGCAGACGATACTTTCAGACCTTGGGATCTCCGATCTTGAATCGGCCATCACCCACAGGCTGTCCGGCGGTCAGAAGCGCCTGGTGGCACTTGCCTCGGTGCTTGCCATGGAGCCCAGGGTGCTGCTCCTTGACGAACCCACGGCCGGCCTTGACAACCAGGTCAAAGAGATCCTTGTCAAGATTCTAAACCGCCTTGACATTGCCTATGTGGTTATTTCCCACGAGTTCAATTTCCTCACGTCCGTTACAGACCGGGTCTTTTCCATGGAAAAGGGAAAGATCCTCATGGACGACGAGGTCAGTATCCACCAGCATGAGCACATGCACAAGCTGGGCAACCGGCCCCATAAACACATTTAGGGGACAGGTTATTAATCTGTCCCCTGAATGGGCTTGATCCGCAACAGCAATAAAGCTGAAACAAAGGTCCCTAGTACCGGTAGTGATCCGGCTTGAACGGTCCGTTCACAGGCACCCCAATGTAATCGGCCTGCTCCTGGGTGAGCGTTGTCACCTTTACCCCGAGGATCTCCAGGTGAAGGCGGGCCACCTCCTCGTCGAGCTCCTTGGGCAGGATGTACACCTTGTTTTCCAGGTCTTCCTTGGCAAGCTTGATCTGGGCCAGGGTCTGGTTGGTAAAGCTGTTGCTCATGACAAAACTTGGATGCCCGGTTGCGCATCCCAGGTTTACAAGGCGTCCCTCGGCCAGAACAATGATGGATCGACCGGACGAAAGCGTCCACTTGTCCACCTGGGGTTTGATAACGGTCTTGGTGTTGGCCGGGTTCTTCTCAAAAAAGGCCATCTCGATCTCGTTGTCAAAGTGTCCGATATTGCAGAGAATGGCCTCGTCTCTCATCTTTTCCATGTGCTCGCCCCGGATCACCTGGTAGTTGCCCGTGGCGGTTACAAAGATGTCACCCTGGGGGGCGGCCTCTTCCATGGTCATGACCTGGAATCCTTCCATGGCGGCCTGGAGGGCGCAGATGGGGTCGATCTCGGTGATGATGATGCGGGCCCCGTAACCCTTCATGGAGGCAGCGCAGCCCTTGCCCACATCGCCATAGCCTGCCACCACAACCACCTTGCCGGCCAGCATCACGTCGGTGGCCCGTTTGATGCCGTCGGCCAGGGACTCCCTGCAGCCGTAGAGGTTGTCAAACTTTGATTTGGTCACCGAATCGTTTACGTTGATGGCCGGAAAGAGCAGCTCTTTCTTGGCGGCAAGGTGGTAGAGCCGGTGAACCCCGGTGGTGGTCTCTTCTGAAACTCCCCGGATTTTTTTGGCGATATTGGTCCATTTGGTGGGGTTCTCACCATACCCCTGCTGAAGCCGGTTCATCAGGGCAATCTCGTCGGCACTGCCCGAAATATTGTCCAGGAGTGACGGGTTGGCTTCGACCCTGGCCCCCTGGTGGACATAGAGGGTGGCGTCCCCCCCGTCGTCCACGATCAGGTCCGGGCCGGTGCCGTCGGGCCAGGTCAACGCCTGCTCGGTGCACCACCAGAACTCTTCAAGGGTTTCGCCCTTCCAGGCAAAAACCGCTGCGGAGCCTTTGTCGGCAATGGCTGCCGCCGCATGGTCCTGGGTGGAAAAGATGTTGCAGGTGGCCCATCGCAGGTCGGCCCCGAGTTCGTAGAGGGTGTCAATGAGCATGGCCGTCTGGATGGTCATGTGGAGACTTCCCATGATCTTGAGCCCCTTGAGGGGTTTTTCCTGACCGTATTTCTTCCTGAGGGCCATCAGTCCGGGCATCTCTTTTTCCGAGAGTTGCATGTCCTTGTGGCCGTCCATGGCAAGGGTGATGTCCTTGACCCTATGTTTGAGACTCAGGTCCAGGGGCATTACCCGGGTTGGATTTGCTGTCATGTATATACTCCTTAGGGTTGAGCAGGGGTTATAGGCCTGCCCGTTCTCTGATTTCTTCAACCTTGTCGGTTCTCTCCCAGGTGAAATCGGGATCGTTTCGTCCAAAATGGCCGTAGGCCGCTGTCTTTTTATAAATGGGGCGTTTCAGATCCAGGGTCCGGATGATACCGGCAGGCTTGAGTTCAAACACCTCCCGGACGATCTCAACGGCTCTTTTTTCAGAGATGTTGCCGGTTCCCATGAAGTCCACAAGCAGCGAGACCGGTTCAGCCACGCCAATGGCATAGGCGATCTGGATTTCACATTTGTTGGCAAGGCCTGCGGCAACGAGATTCTTGGCAATGTAACGTCCCATGTACGAGGCGCTTCGGTCCACCTTGGAGGGGTCCTTGCCTGAGAAACAGCCGCCGCCGTGGCTTCCCTGGCCGCCATAGGTGTCCACAATGATTTTTCTGCCGGTGAGGCCGCAATCGCCCATGGGACCGCCAATGACAAACTTGCCGGTTGGGTTGATGAAAAATTTTGTGTCACCGTCCATCATCTCGGCCGGGATCACCTTCCGGATCACCTCGGTGATGATGGCGTCCTTGAGCTGTTCATGGGTGATGTCGGGTTTGTGCTGGGCCGAGACAACGATGGCATCGACCCGCTTGGGATGACCGTTCACGTATTCGATGGTCACCTGGGATTTGCCGTCGGGTCTGAGAAAGTCGAGGGATCCGTTTTTTCTCACCCGGGTGAGGCGCTGGGTCAGCTTGTGGGCGTAGCTTACGGGCATGGGCATGAGTTCCGGAGTCTCGTCGGTGGCAAAGCCGAACATCAGGCCCTGGTCTCCGGCTCCCTGCTCTTTGCCTGCACTCTCATTCACCCCCTGGGCAATGTCCGGAGACTGGTGGTCAATGCTGGTCACCACCGAGCAGGTCTGCCAGTCAAACCCCATGGTGGATGAGTTGTAACCGATCTCCTTGATGGTCTGGCGGACGATCTCGGGAATGTCCACATAGCACTCGGTGGTGATCTCGCCTGCAATCATGGCAAGGCCGGTGGTCACAAGGGTTTCACAGGCAACCCTGCAGTTTTTATCTTCAGCCATGATGGCGTCAAGGATGCTGTCTGATATGGCGTCTGCCACCTTGTCGGGATGTCCTTCGGTTACCGACTCGGATGTAAACAGCGTGGATATGGGTTCTGTCATGGTTCAACTCCTTATTTGGTTGATAATCATTTCAAATTAAGCTATCACCTATAACACATTTGAGATGTTTAATAAAAAAGAAAATCAGCCCCGGGCTGGTTATTTTCAATAAAAACAAGGAGAGAGGATGGCGGACCGCAGCACAAGAATCACGGGGATCGGCAGTGCCCTGGTGGATCTTTTGATCAATGAGACCGACGGATTTCTGGAGGCCCTTGGCAAGGAAAAGGGGGGCATGACCCTGGTTGAGCACCAGGACCAGGAAGAAATCCTCGGACGAAGTACAAATAAACCGGTGGTGGTTCCGGGCGGCGCTGCCTGCAACACCATTGTCGGGGCGGCAAAACTCGGGGGCGAGGCCCGGTTCATCGGCATGCGGGGAACCGATGCCTATGGGGACGAGTATGAGGAGGCCCTGAGGCGGTTCAATGTTGAACCGTTTTTTAATGTCTCGACCACCACCACCGGCCGGGTGCTTTCCATCATCACCCCTGATGCCCAGCGGTCCATGTTCACCCACCTTGGGGCCTCGGTCGAGATGGATCCCTTAACGGTGCTGCCCGAGCTGTTCAAGGACACGGCCATTGCCGTGATCGAGGGGTACCTGCTGTTCAACCCGGATCTGATGCTGGCCTCCCTGAAGAGTGCAAAGGCTGCCGGTGCCAAAATTGCCCTTGACCTGGCAAGCTTTGAGGTGGTCGAGGCCTCAAGGCCCATTCTTTCCGATATCATTGCCGATTATGTGGATATCCTCATTGCCAACGAGGACGAGGCAATGGCCTATACCGGCCACCGGGATGAATCTGCCGCCCTCAAGGCCCTGTCGAAAAACGTGGATATTTCCGTTCTCAAGGTGGGCAAACGCGGCTCCCATGTGGCAACAGACGGCCGGAAGATCCGCATTGATCCCCAGAAGGGAAAAGCGGCCGTGGATACCACGGGTGCAGGGGATCTGTGGGCCGCAGGCTTTCTCTACGGGGTGGCCCATGGGTACTCCCTGGAACAGAGCGGTCAGATCGGATCGGCCTGCGGGTATGAGGTGTGCCAGGTGGTGGGGGCCCAGGTGCCTGACAGTGCATGGGAGCGGATCAGGAAGCTTCTATAGAAAACAGCTGCTAGAAAAATTGAGGACGGCGATTAATGCAAAGTGCCGGGATGATCGGGCAGCGCCTCTATCAAAACAGCTTCCAGACAAGGGTGCCGGTGGTGCCGGTCTGAACTTTCTGGAGGGTGTTGTCGTGGGCAATGCCCTCCAGGTAGGAACGGATGGTCTGTCTGAGGGCTGTTTCGGGCTGATCCGACACCTTTCGGAAAAAGGCAAGCCGGGTTTCAAGCTCTTCGTCAATGGTGACGGTCTGATCCCAGGAGATGGTGTCCCAGGACAGCTCTGGCAGATACCCCATGGCCACCAGGAGGTTGAATTTGATCATCAGGGTCTGGGGCTTGTCGTCCAGGGGCGTTCCCATGATTCTCAGCCACAGTTCATCCAGGATGGGGTGGGTGCGTCGGGCGGCCCATCCCCGGATGGCGCAGCCGTTTTTTGATGTGGCCATCATGCGGTAAAGGGCCTCGGGGGTTGCAATGGCAGGCGACATAAAGGCGAGGGTCAGGTCAAAATGCCGGTGCCACCCCAGGGCGTTGATATCGGCCCTGTCCCAGTCCATGCACACAAGTTCGATCCGTCCTTCAAGGGCTTTGGGGATGTTTTCCCGGCACCGGTCGAGCATGCCCCGGGAGAAATCAATGGCGGTGACCCTTGCTCCCCGGTCTGCCAGGGCCGTTGCCAACAGGCCTGTTCCGCACCCGATGTCAAGGATCTCCATGTTGTCCTTCAGAAGGCCGTTGCGTTCAAACAGCCCCAGGGTCTTGTCTATTTTTCTGGATGCGATTTCATTGTCTCCCCTGTCATAGGCGATGGACGCCCGATCCCAGAATTCAGGGGTTGAAAACCCCTTGTGAACGTCAAATGAATCGTATTGGTCGATCCTGCGCCACTGGTCTGTCCAGAACTGCGTTGAAAAGACATTGCTGCTTTTTTTCAATGGTTTCTCCCCGGCTTAAAAAAACGATGGTAACAGGGTCATCCAACACCCCTGCTGTGGTGAACAACCAGGGGGCCGTCCTCCCCGGGTCTGTCCAAACTCTGCTTGACCTTTTCTGGTACTTTCTTATACCTTTGGGCAACATTTGTCCATTCCATCGGAAAAACCCTTGAATCAAAGGCAGGTGATCATGTCCGTTTATGACCTTAAGACCCTTTCGTTTCCGGAACTTACCGGCCCGAAACTTAAACTCTCGGCCATGGTGCTGGGCAATCCGTTGCTCCAGGGATTGCTGGCTCCCCGTATTTTAAGGGATGCCGGCATTACCCGGTTCAGGGCCCTGGTCTTTGATGAAGACCCAAGCTTTACCCCGCTCGAGGGATTTACGGTTCACCCTCCCGATTCCGGGAGCGATGTAACCGGCCAGGGTGCGGATCGGGTTGCAGGCGTGGCCGACGGTATGCCATCCACCCCCGGGGCCGATTTCCCCGGTCCCGGTTCCGGGGTGATGGCCTACGCCCACGTCTATCAGAGCGGGGCGATCGATCCCGTTGAGGTGGCGTCAAGAATCCTTACGGCCGTTGACAAAGACCGTGCTGATCCCCGAAGCATGAACCTGTTCATTGCCATGGACCGGGAGGATCTCATGGCCCAGGCCCGGGCCTCAAAACAGCGGATTGACCGGGGAACGCCCCTGGGAATATTTGACGGGGTGCCCGTTGCCGTAAAGGATGAATTCGACCAGGTTCCCTATCCCACAACCGTTGGCACCTCGTTTATGGGCAAAAAACCTGCCCTGGGAGACGCCACGGTGGTGGACCGGCTCAGGCGTCAGGGGGCACTGCTGGTGGGCAAGGCCAATATGCACGAGATCGGCATCAATCCCAACGGGCTCAACGTTCACTTTGGTGCGGTTCGCAACCCCTGTGATCTTGACCATGATTCGGGCGGCAGTTCAAGCGGACCGGCAGCAGCCGTGGCCTCAGGCCTTGTGCCCGTGGCCGTCGGCGCCGACGGCGGAGGCAGTATTCGGGTGCCGGCGGGGTATTGCGGGGTTGTCGGCCTCAAGCCCACCTATGGCCGGGTGAGTGAGCATGGGGCCGTCCCCCTGTGCTGGAGCGTTGCCCATGCCGGCCCCATTGCCGCCACAGTGGCGGACCTGGTGCTTGCCTATGCCGTGATGGCGGGCCCGGATCCCCGGGATAAAAATTCCCTTGTTCAACCCCGGGTGACGGTCCAGGGGTGGGACAATACCGACCTTACCGGCCTTTGCGTCGGCGTGTTCAACGAGTGGAACCACCACAGTGACGGCCAGTGCCGCAGCTGTTGCGATCGTATGGTTGAACAGTTCAAGCAATCCGGTGCTAAGGTCAAAACGATTGAAATTGCCGAGCTTGACGCCATGCGGGTGGCCCATTCCATCCTGATCCTTTCTGAAATGGCAGCTGCCATGTCGGCCTACAAAAAAGATCTCAAGAAAATGGGAGCAGGGGTGAGGATCAACCTTGCCCTGGCACGGCTGCTCCGGGCCACGGATTATGTCAATGCCCAGCGCATGCGCACCCGGGCCATAAAGATTTTCAATGCTGTTTTTAAAACCGTTGATGTCATTGTCTCACCGGGATCGGCCACCCGGGTTCCCCGGATTCCCCCGGGATTTCGAACAGCCGGCTGGTCTTCGCTGTCCACTGAGCTTGCAGGCATGCGCTACGTATTTCCGGCAAACCTCACGGGATTTCCTGCCATTACGTTTCCGGGGGGCTATGATAATGATGGTCTTCCCCTGGGAATCCATGCCATGGCCCTCCCCTGGCAGGAGGCCCTGCTGTTCCGGCTTGCCCGTGTTGCCGAGGCAACGGTTGAACCACGGGACAGGGCCCGGCTTGCCGTGTTGTGATTCGTTCTTTCCAGCAAATGGCGACCGACTGACCCACACCGTTTAAATCCACAATCAGAATTGCTGGTCCCTGGTTCGAGGCTTTGACTTTTGATTGAAAATGGGCCATATATAGATATTTTACGGATAAATGGGAGGCAGATTGAGAATCGGTTCAGGATATGATGTGCACCGGCTGGTTGCGGGCAGGAAACTCGTATTGGGGGGCGTGGCCATTGACCATGGACTGGGGCTTCTTGGACATTCAGATGCCGATGTCCTGGTTCACTCGGTGTGCGACGCCCTGCTGGGTGCTGCAGGCCTCGGGGATATTGGCCAGCACTTTCCCGATTCAGATCCGAAATTTAAGGATATATCCAGCCTGGTTCTGCTGACCCGGTGCAAGGTGCTCCTGGCTGAAAAAGGTTTTGTTGTTTCAAATGTTGACTGTACCGTGCTGGCCGAGCGTCCCAGGCTTGCGCCCCATCGGTCGGCCATGGAACGAACCATGGCAGCAGCCCTTGACCTTGCGCCCGACCGTGTCAACGTTAAGGCAACCACAACCGAAGGGTTGGGGTTTGTAGGAAGAGGGGAGGGCATTGGTGCCCACACCGTTGTCTTAATCATGGAACTACCGGCACAGCCGCGGGTATAATACCCCACACACGGTTGTTTTCTAAATATATAATTACAAAATGATCAGGAAAAAATATGAGCCTACGAATTTACAATACCCAGACCCGAAATAAAGAAGCGTTTGTCCCCCTGGAAGAAAACAAGGTCAAGATGTACGTATGCGGACCCACGGTCTATGACACGAGCCACATCGGCCATGCCCGTTCCGTGGTGGTCTTTGACGTGGTGTTCCGGTGGCTCAGGCACTCGGGCTATGAGGTGTGCTACGTCAGGAACTTCACCGATGTGGATGACAAGATCATCAACCGGGCCAACGAGCTGGGCCAGGATCCAAAGCAGATCAGTGAGCGCTACATCAACGAGTTCCACAATGAGATGGACGCCCTGAACGTGCTGCGGCCCACCATTGAGCCCAAGGCCACCGAGCATATCCAGGAGATCATCGATTTTATCCAGCGCCTTATCGACAAGGGCAAGGCATACCATGTGCCGGGAAGCGATGTTTTCTTTTCCATCAACTCGTTTGACGAATACGGCAAACTGTCGGGCAGGAACCCCGATGACATGGTGCCCGGATCCAGGATTGCCGTGGATGATAAAAAACGCGATCCCAAGGATTTCACCCTGTGGAAACCGGCAAAACCGGGCGAACCTGCCTGGCCCAGCCCCTGGGGAGACGGCAGGCCCGGCTGGCACATTGAGTGCTCGGCCATGAGCTACAAATACCTGGGCGAGAGTTTTGACATCCACGGTGGGGGAAAGGACCTGATCTTTCCCCACCATGAGAACGAGATTGCCCAGTCCGAGGCAGCCTTTGGCAAGACGTTTGTGCGCTACTGGATCCACAACGGATTTGTGGACATCAACAACGAAAAGATGTCCAAATCCCTGGGCAATTTCACCATGATCAAGGATGTGCTCAAGGATTACCACCCCGAGGTGATACGCATGTTTCTGCTGTCCAAGCACTACAGAAGCCCCATTGACTACAACGACACCTCCATGGACGAGGTGATCTCGGGCCTTGACAGGCTCTATGCCTTTGTTGAGCGGGCCCAGGATGCAGGGGCCACGGTCAGCGGGATAGCGCCCGGCAAAGAGTGGGCAAGCTTTGAAGACGCCATGGACGATGATTTTAACACGGCTCGGGCCATGGCAACCCTGTTTGACACGGTCAAGACCGGCAACCGCATCCTTGACCAGCAGGGGGAAACCGTGACCCCGGAGACCCTGTCCACGGTTTCAACCCTGTGTGCCGATCTCAAACGCATGGGAGGCATCCTCGGTATTCTCTCCCAGGAGCCCCAGGACTACTTCAGGGCCAAGAAGGAAAGCGGCCTTGCCGGCAAGGACCTGGATGGTGATGCCATTGAGATCCTTATCCAGGAACGGGTTGCGGCAAGGCAGTCAAAGAACTTTGCCCGGGCCGATGAGATCCGTGCCGAACTTGAGGCAATGAACATCGTCCTGGAGGACGGACCCGACGGCACCACATGGAAGATCGGATAGCGGGTTAACGGAGCCGGAATTGCAAACCGTCTGGCTCCGTTGAATCAAACTCCGCTTTTGCTGGGCCTTCCATGACCAAGGCCGTTGCCGGGCGCTATCTTTTTTTAGCCCAGTTGTCCCTCAGGGTGACCGTCCGGTTGAACACCGGCAGGTCCGGTGTGGAATCCTTGGCATCCAGGCAGAAATAGCCCAGACGTTCAAACTGAACAACGGTTTCAGCCGTTGCCTGGGCAAGGCTTTGTTCCACCCGGGCATCGTCCAGGCAGACCAGGGAATCGGGGTTGAGGTCATTGATGAAGTCCTCACCGTCCGCCTCCGGGTCTTCGGTTGAGAACAGCCGATCGTAGAGCCTGACCCGGGCCGGTATCGACCCTTGCTCCGACACCCAGTGAAGGGTCCCCTTGACCTTTCGCCCGTCCGGGGCATCCCCGCCCCGGGTTGCCGGGTCATAGGTGCAGACAAGGTGGGAAATCTGTCCGGCGTCGTCCTTGACCACCTCTTTGCAGGTGATGAAATAGGCGTACCTGAGGCGGACCTCACGGCCGGGTCCCAGGCGGAAGAATTTTTTCGGCGGATCTTCCATGAAATCCTCCTGTTCGATAAAGATCTCCCGGGTGAAGGTCACCTGGCGTTTGCCCATTTCCGGCTTCTGGGGGTGGTTGACGGCATCAAGGGCCTCAACCGTATCTTCAGGCCAGTTCTCAATGACCACCCTGAGGGGATTGATCACGCCCATGACCCGCGGGGCAGTTTCGTTTAAATCTTCCCTGAGCACATTCTCCAGCAGCCCCATGTCGATGCGGCTCTCTTTTTTACTCACGCCAATGGTGGCGCAGAAGTTCCGGATCGCCCGGGGGGTGTAGCCCCGCCGTCTGATACCGGCCAGGGTGGGCAGCCTGGGGTCGTCCCAGCCTTCGACCAGGTGGTTGTTCACCAGGGTCTGCAGTTTTCGCTTGCTCATGATGGTGTAGTTCAGGTTCATGCGTGCAAACTCGATCTGCTGGGGATGGCAGGGCACATCAAGCCGGTCCAGAATCCAGTCGTAGAGGGGGCGGTGGTCCTGGAACTCCAGGGTGCACAGGGAGTGGGTGATGTTTTCCAGGGCGTCTGATATGCAGTGGGTGAAGTCGTACATGGGGTAGATGCACCAGGCATCCCCGGTCCTGGGATGGGGCATTTTCTTGATTCTGTAAATCACCGGATCCCTCAGGTTGATGTTGGGAGAGGCCATGTCTATTTTGGCCCTGAGGGCGTGGGTGCCTTCGTCAAACTCCCCTGCCTTCATTCGTTCGAACAGGTCAAGGTTTTCCGCCACAGACCGGTTGCGATGGGGGCTTTCTTTGCCCGGTTCCGTGAGGGTGCCGCGATATTCCCTCATCTGCTCAAAGGTCAGCTCACAGACAAAGGCGTTGCCCGCCTTGATCAGATCCACGGCAAAGTTGTACAATTGTTCAAAGTAGTCTGAGGCGTAGTAAATGGTATCGCCCCAGTCAAACCCGAGCCAGCCGACATCCTTGATGATGGCGTCAACGTACTTTTGTTCTTCCTTGGCCGGGTTGGTGTCGTCAAACCGCAGGTTGCAGGTGCCGTTAAACTGCCGGGCCATGCCAAAGTTGAGACAGATGGATTTTGCATGCCCCAGGTGAAGAAACCCGTTGGGCTCGGGAGGAAACCGGGTTCCCACCCGTCCGCCAAATTTGCCGGTTTCCATGTCGTTGTCAATGATGGTTTTTATAAAATGGCTGGCCATATTCTGATCTTCCATTGAATCCTCTCTCATACAGGTAAAATGATGATGATTTAAACTTTAATCTTTACCACATTCCCAGGGGTTGCAAAAGCAATAATTCTTTAATTCAGGGGAGATCTCTGGTATATTGTGTCCCATGACTCAATTTAATATCAAGTCGCCCTTTCAACCCACCGGTGACCAGCCCACAGCCATTGACTTTCTTTCCAGGGGAATCCTCGGGGGAGAACGACACCAGGTGCTGCTCGGGGTGACCGGGTCGGGCAAGACCTTTACCATGGCCAACATCATTGCAAGAACGGGCAGGCCCGCCCTTGTGATCGCGCCGAACAAGACCCTTGCAGCCCAACTCTACAACGAGTTCAGGTCCCTGTTCCCGGAAAACGCCGTTGAGTATTTTGTCAGTTACTACGACTATTACCAGCCAGAAGCCTACATTCCCTCGAGCGACACCTATATCCAGAAGGACTCGTCCATCAACGAAATGATCGACAAGATGCGCCATTCGGCCACCCGGTCCGTGCTGGCAAGGGAGGATGTGATTGTGGTGGCCAGTGTGTCCTGCATTTACGGGCTGGGCGCTCCTGAGGATTACCTTGCCCTGCGGGTGGAGATCAGCGAGGGGATGGAAAAACCCAGGGACCGGCTCCTGACCGAACTTGTCAACATCCAGTACCAGAGAAACGATGTGGATTTCCACCGGGGGACCTTCCGGGTCAGGGGGGACCGGGTCGAAATCTTTCCGGCCTATGAGGAGGACAAGGCCCTTCGCATCGATTTTTTCGGCGACACCATTGAGGGCATTTCCGAAGTCGATCCCCTCAAGGGGGAGGTTCTGAACCGGATCAGGGGAACGGCTGTTTTTCCCGCCTCCCACTATGTGACCCTGAACCAGACCCGACGCCGGGCCGTGGAGACGATCAAGGAAGAACTCAAACAGCGGATCGATTTCTTCAGGAATGAAAATCGACTGATCGAAGCCCAGCGCATTGAGGAACGTACCCAGTACGACCTTGAGATGATCAACGAGATCGGCTACTGCAACGGCATTGAAAACTATTCCCGTCATCTTACGGGCAGGCGTCCCGGTGAGCCGCCCCCGACCCTGATCGACTATTTTCCCGACGATTTCCTCTGTTTCTTTGACGAGAGCCACATCTCGGTCTCCCAGGTGGGGGCCATGTACAAGGCCGACCGGTCCCGGAAGGAAAACCTGGTGGGCCACGGGTTCCGTCTGCCGTCGGCCCTGGACAACCGGCCGCTGAAGTTTGATGAGTTCAAGGGCAAGATTCAAAAAGCCATCTATGTCTCGGCCACGCCTGCCGATTATGAACTGGGAAAGGCCGGCAACCGGGTTGCCGAGCAGATCGTACGGCCCACAGGGCTCCTTGACCCGGCCATTGAGGTGAGAAAGGCGACCAACCAGGTGGACGATTTGTACGAGGAGATCGTCCGACGGGTGGAGGCGGCTGAGCGGGTCCTGGTGACCACCTTGACCAAGCGCATGGCAGAGGATTTGACCGACTATTTTTCCGATTTCGGCATCAAGGTCAAGTACCTTCATTCGGACATCGGCACGGTGGAACGCATCGACATTATCCAGGATTTGAGAAAGGGGGTGTTTGACGTTCTCATCGGCATCAACCTGTTGAGGGAAGGGCTCGACATCCCCGAGGTGACCCTGGTGGCGGTTCTGGATGCGGACAAGGAAGGATTCCTGAGATCCTATCGTTCGCTGGTCCAGACCTTTGGACGGGCGGCCCGCAACGCCTGCGGCAGGGTGATCATGTACGCCGACCGCATCACCCCTTCCATGAAAAAGGCCATGGACGAGACCGACCGACGCCGGCTTATCCAGAAACAATACAACCTGGACCACAATATCGTACCAACGACCATCATCAAGGAGATCAAGATGTTCGACTACACCATGGAAAAGGATCTGACCGATCTTTCCCCCGGGGTGGGCGAATCAACGGCCGGGTATGAAGCCGACACGGACAACCTTGCAGACATCATTGCCAGCCTCAAGATCGAGATGAAACAGGCGGCAAGAAAGATGGAGTTTGAAACGGCTGCAACCCTCCGGGACAGGATCCGGGAGTTGTCCAAGATCCTGGAGATGTAGCCCCATGACCCCGGCTGTGCTCGAACGATATCGGTCCGCTCCCCAGGACCCCGGTGTTTACCTGATGAAGGATAAAAAGGGGAACATCATCTATGTGGGCAAGGCCCTGAACCTGAAAAAACGCCTTGCCTCCTATTTTGCAAGGGAGACCGGCCATGACATGAAGACCGGGGTGTTGCTCAAAAATGTCGTTGATTTTGATCTCATTGTCACGGCCACCGAACACGAGGCTTTGATCCTTGAATCCACCCTGATCAAGAAGCACAGCCCCCGCTACAACGTGATCCTCAAGGACGGCAAGAACTACCCCTGCCTGAGGATCGACACATCCCAGCCCTTTCCGGCCCTGGAGGTGGTCCGAAAAATCGGGGATGACAATGCCGTTTACTTTGGCCCCTATTCGTCGGTCCAGAGTGTCAGAAGCACCCTCAAGCAGGTGAACAAGATCTTTCGGCTCAGAAAGTGCAAAACCGTTCAGTTTGCCAACCGCACCCGGCCCTGCCTCAACTATCAGATCAACGCCTGCCTGGGGGCCTGCTGCAACCGGGTATCAAGGCAGGACTATGCCCGGGTGGTCGCCGATGTGATCCTGTTCTTAAAGGGCAGGGCGCCGGATCTGATCCAGCGTCTCAAGCACGAGATGCAGACCGAGGCCGACCGTGAACATTTTGAGCGGGCCGCCCAGATCCGGGACACCATCCTTGCCATCCAGACCACCCTGGAACGTCAGGTGGTGGTCTCAACGGACCGGACGGACCGGGACGTCATTGCCTGTGCCGTTGACGGTGAAAAGGCCGTTGTCACCATTTTGTTTGTCCGTTCGGGCAATCTGGTGGGGTCCCGTAACTATCCCGTTGACGCCGGATTAAGCGGGTCGCCTGAAATCCTCGACGCCTTTGTCCGACAGTATTACGAGCGAGGCCTGTTCATTCCCGGCCAGATCCTGATCGCCGAGGAAATCGACGACCGTGGCCTGGTCCAGGACCTTTTGATGGAAAAGCGGGGCAAACAGATCCGCCTGGTGGTTCCGGAACGGGGCGAAAAGCGCCGCCTTGTGGAAATGGCCCTGGTCAACGCGCAAAAAGAGCTTGAAAAGATCCTGTCTGTCCAGAATGAGGCCCGGGAGACACTGACCCTTCTCCAGACCCTCCTGGGTATGTCAACCTATCCACGAAGGATCGAATGTTTTGATAATTCCAACATGGCCGGTACGGACCCGGTTTCGTCCATGGTGGTCTTTGTGGACGGCCTTGCCTGCAAGTCTGAATACCGCAAATTCATCATCCGTGATGCAAAGGAAAATGATGATTACGCCTGCATGACCGAGGTGCTTACCCGACGGCTTTCCAGCACCGATTCACCCCTGCCGGATCTTCTGATCGTGGATGGGGGCAAGGGACAGCTGTCCATGGCCGTGGCCGTACTCAAGACGCTTGGCCTTGAGAATCGCTTCCAGGTGGCCGGCCTTGCCAAGAAGGATGCAAAACTCGGAGAAGTCAATGACAAGATTTACCTGCCCGGCAGGGCCAACCCCGTGAACACCCGGGGGGCCCTCAAGGCCCTCTACCTGGTCCAGCGCCTCCGGGACGAGGCCCACAGGTTTGCCATCACCTTCCAGCGGAAACGACGCTCAAAGCGGGCCGGGACATCGGTGCTGGATGCGGTGCCGGGCATTGGGAAAAAACGAAAACAGGTGCTGATGACCACCTACAAGGGGATCACTTCCATGGCGCAGGCAACGGTTGAAGAACTTGCTGCGCTGCCGGGCATGACCCTTGGTGCGGCCCAACAGGTCAAGTCGGCCCTTGCCCGGGACAAGGATTAAACCATGACCTCCGGGATTTCATCACCGACTTACATGCTCATTTGCATTGTTGACCGCTGGATGGGGGTAAACCATGACCTGTAAGATGTTCATCACCGATCTTGACGGCACCCTGCTCAACGATGACAAACAGATTTCAGCAGGGGATCTTGCCGCCCTTGCCGCCCTTGGCGACAGGGGGGTTGTCCGGGTGATTGCCACGGGCCGGTCCTGTTTCTCATTCATCCGGGCCCTGGAACATCTGGACCTGCCAGGACCCCATGGGTCTCTTCCCATTGACTATGTGATTTTTTCAACGGGTGCCGGCATCATGGCCTATCCCTCCATGGACCTTGTCTGCGACCATGCCCTGTCTTCGAGTGAGGTCCACCGGATCGCCGGCTGGTTTGACACCTGTGAACTGGACTATATGGTCCACCGGCCCATTCCCCGCACCCGGGAATTTCTGTTCCGATCCCACGGCCGAGTCAACCCCGATTTCACCGCAAGGATCGAACTCTACAGACCCTGGGCCTCATCCCTGGGGAAAACCGGAATTAACGGGTTTGGCAGGGCCACCCAGGTGCTGGCCATTGTGCCGGAACATGAGGCTTTGGGGGTTTTTGAACGGACATCCCGGGAACTTGCGGGGTTGAGCGTGGTCCGGGCCACCTCGCCCCTGGACCACCACTCCCTGTGGATAGAGGTCTTTCCCATGGGGGTATCCAAGAGCCATGGGGCTGCCTGGCTGGTTGGGCAGCTGGGCATGGGGCCCGAAAACGTGGTGGCCGTGGGCAACGACTACAATGACCTGGATCTTCTCGAGTGGGCCGGCAAGGGGTTTGCGGTTGCCAATGCACCGGACGATCTTAAATCGCGGTTTGCCACGGTTCCGTCCAACAATTGTTCGGGGGTCGCAGCCGCCATTGGTGTCACGCCTTTTGTCTCAGGATATCATAGTAGGTGAGGATCCGCTTGACATAGTGAACCGGCTCCCATCCCCTGGCATAGCCGTGGGGCAGGGTTCGATAGTGGCGAACCTGGGTGAGCATGGGCAGGGTTTTCTCCAGGGTTGCCCAGCGGTTTTTGTTCCATCCGTGCTTCTGGGCCAGGGACTGGGCGTCCCTGACATGGCCGTACCCGACGTTGTAGGAGGCAAGGGCAAAGAGCAGGCGCTGGTAATGGTCGTGGATATCGTCAAACCGCTGGTAGAGTTTGTTCAGGTACTGGATACCGGCCTTTAAACTCTGCTCCGGGTGGAGCCGGTTACGGATGCCCATCTCCTTTGCCGTATCCGCCGTGACCTGCATGAGTCCCCTTACGCCGGTCCGGCTGGTGGCCCAGGGGTTGAAGTGGGACTCCTGGTAGATAACCGCAGCAATCAGCCTCCAGTCAAATCCATATTTGCGGCACTCTCGCTGGATGAGGGCCTGAAAGTCGGGCAGTCGTGTGTCGATGCGCTGGTGGAATTTTTTAACGTCATAATAGTCAAAGGCCTCAACATTGCTGTAGTATTTTTTAAAAATTTTCTGTTGAACCCCCCGGGTTTTCACGTCTGCCAGAAAAGTATTGACCGTCTTGAGGAACTCGGGGTCATTGGCTCGAACCGCCCAGCCAAGGGGGCGTTTCTGTGAAATGTCAAGCCCGATGGTGATGTCAGGATGATAGCGCCGGTTGAGGCGGGCAATGGTGACGTCGGCCACGGTGTATTTTATTTTCCGGTCGGCAACCATCTGGATCAGTTCTTCCGTGGGGGTATTGTCGTGGAGGACAATGCTGATGTCTACGCCGCTGGCTTTGATCTGTTCAAGTCTCGTCTGGTAGGTGGTTCCCCGCCGCACATGGATGGTTTTGCCTGTTAGGGCCCCAAGGTCGGGGACCTCGTAAAGCAGCTTGTGGTGAATGAGCTTCTGCTGAACCGTCATATAGGAATTGGAAATGGTACGCAGGGCTGTCGTTTTCTGGATCACGCCCGGGCCTGCAGCGACAAAGTCGCCACGGTCCTGTTCAAGGAACTGGTAGATTCGATTCCAGCCCGGGGTGACCACCGCCAGCCGGACATGGAGATAATCGGCAAAGGCTTTGGCCATTTCATACTCAAAGCCAATGGGCTTGCCCTGGTACAGGTCGTAGGAGTTGACGTTCACAGCGGTGATCATGCGCAGGGTGCCGGTTTTTTTCACACGGAACAGGGTGGTGGGTTTGAAAAAGAGATTCTGGCTCTTGTTCACCTGGGCGCAGACAGCGGTCAGTGCAAAGCAGGCCGCGATCATATACCCGAACAGGGCATTTATCGAGACGATCTGTTTTAGGCTGGTTTTGATTATTTTTCCGAAGGTATCACCTCAATGTGGCTTACGTTCTGAAACCCCCTGGGAAGTTTTTTACCCCGGTAGCCCCGCTTGGATCGGTAGTTGTCCTGGTTGCCCACGGACAATTTTAGAAAATGTTTACCTGCATATATAACAATTGCAGCGCCTTCAGGCAAGATTTTTAAGGCCTTGACCCGTTCGGTCCCCGGGACACTGAGCTGGTTTTTAGGGATGCCGATGATTTTGTTGCCCTTGCCCTTTTCCATGATGGGCATTTCCCTGACCGGAAAAATAATCAGTCTGCCCGAGGTGGTAACGGCGGCCAGCAGGTCTGTTTCCGGCGCTTTAAGGGGCTCGGGTGCCATGAACTGGGAAAATTCGTCCACGGTCAGAACGGCTTTGCCCGTCCGGCTCTTTGCAATCAGGTTGGAAAATCGGGTGATGAACCCGAACCCTCCATCGGTATACAGCAGAAACAGATCTTCGTCCTCGCCGGTGACAAGGCTTGTGATGTGGGATTCGGGCTTGAGGGTGAGCCGACCTGTCAGGGGCTCTCCCATGGTGCGGGCCGACGCAAGGGTGTGGGTGGCAATGGTGTAGCTCCTGCCCGATGAATCAAAGAAAACTGCCGGCCGGTTGCTCATGGTGGGGGCGGTGGAAAGGAGATCGTCTCCAAACTTGAATTTCAGCTTTTCAACGTCAATGTCATGGCCTTTGGCCGTCCTGACCCATCCGTTGTTTGACAGAATCACCGTCACAGGCTCGACCTGGATCACCTCTTCCTCTGAAAAAGCTTCGGCTTCTTTTCTTTCAAATATCGGTGAGCGACGCGGGTCCCCGTGGGCTTTGGCATCGGCCTGGATTTCGCGCTTGATGAGGGTCCTGAGGCGTTTGTCCGAGGCAAGGATCTTTTCAATCTGTTGTCGTTCGGCATCCAGGCTGTCCTTTTCCGCCTGGATTTTTATCTCTTCAAGCCTTGCCAGGTTGCGCAGTCTGATTTCAAGGATGGCCGTGGCCTGGCGGTCGCTCAGGTTGAAGGTTTCCATGAGAACCGGTTTGGGTTCGTCACTGTTGCGGATGATGGCAATGATCTCATCAATATTGAGAAAGGCCGTCAACAGGCCATCCAGGATGTGAAGCCGGGCGTTGACCTTTTCAAGTCGGTGGCCCAGTCTTTTTTTGACCGTGTCCGTCCGGAAGGCCAGCCACTCGGAAAGAATGACCGGCAACGGTTTGACCTCGGGCCGGCCGTTGATGCCGATCATGTTCATGTTGATGCGGTAGGATCGCTCAAGGTCTGTGGTGGCAAACAGATGGTCCATGAGGGCCGTGGTGTTGGTCCTGGCCTTGGGAATGATCACCAGGCGGGTGGGCTCTTCATGGTCGGATTCATCCCGCAGATCCACCACCATGGGCAGCTTCTTTGCCTGCATCTGGGCGGCAATCTGCTCGAGGATCTTTTCTCCCGACGAGTGGTGGGGCAGGGCCGTGACAACGATGTCTCCGTCGTCCACATGGAACTTTGCCCGCATCTTGATCCGTCCGTTGCCCGTCTGGTACATCTGCCGGATTTCAGACAGGGGGGTGATGATTTCAGCCTCCGTGGGATAATCCGGCCCCTGGATAAAGTCGCAGACCTGGTCCACCGTTGCATCGGGATGATCCAGAATATGAACCAGGGCCTGGGCCACCTCGTTGAGATTGTGGGGGGGGATATCCGTTGCCATGCCAACGGCAATGCCCGTGGTGCCGTTGAGAAGGATGTTGGGCAGCCGGGCCGGCAGCAGGGTGGGTTCGTTCAAGGTCCCGTCAAAATTCGGGGTCCATTCCGTGGCGCCCAGATCCAGCTCGGACAGCAGGAGGTCCGCGTACTTGGACAGCCTGGATTCCGTGTACCGCATGGCGGCAAAGGATTTCGGGTCATCGGGCGCCCCCCAGTTGCCCTGGCCGTCGAGCAGGGGATAGCGGCAGGAAAAGGGCTGGGCCAGCAGGACCATGGCCTCGTAGCAGGCCGAGTCCCCGTGGGGGTGGTATTTACCCAGGACATCACCCACGGTCCGGGCCGATTTCTTGTGCTTTGCACCCGAGGATAGCCCCAGCTGGCTCATGGCGTAGACAATTCTGCGCTGGACCGGTTTCAGGCCGTCGCCAATATAGGGCAGGGCCCTGTCAAGGATGACGTACATCGAGTAGTTGAGGTAGGCCGTTTCAGCAAAGGTTTCAAAGGGCTGTTTCTCAAACCCTTCAAGGCTGGTTAATTCGTTGTTCTTCATCTACTCGATCTCCCTCATATTTCCCTTTGCTTCGATCCAGCGCCGTCTGTCCGGAGCCCTCTTCTTGCCAAGGAGCATGTCCATCATTTCAAACACCCGTTGTTCGGCACCCTGTCCGTCTTCATCCGCCCCCTGCTGGTCAATCACCAGCTGGACAAGGCGTCGGGTGTCAGGGGCAATGGTGGTCTCCCGCAGCTGGACCGGGTTCATCTCGCCAAGGCCCTTGAACCGCTGGACGTTGATTTTGCCGTGTTTCTTCTTGGTCTGGATGCGCTTGAGAATGCTTTCACGCTCGGGTTCGTCCAGTGCGTAAAACACCTCCTTGCCCACGTCAATGCGGAACAGGGGCGGCATGGCCATGAAAATATGCCCCTTTCTGACCACCTCGCGGAAGTGTCTGAAAAAGAGCGCACACAGAAGGGTTGCAATGTGGAGACCGTCTGAATCTGCATCGGCAAGGATACAGATCTTGTTGTACCGAAGCCCTGAGATATCCTCGGAATCGGGGTCCACGCCCATGGCAACCGAGATATCGTGGATCTCCTTGGAGCTTAAAATCTGTGAGGCGTCCGTGTCCCAGGTGTTGAGGATTTTACCCTTGAGGGGCATGATGGCCTGGAACCTTCGGTCCCTTGCCTGCTTGGCCGATCCCCCGGCAGAATCACCCTCCACCAGGAAGAGTTCGCTTTTTTCCGGATCGCTGCTGGTGCAGTCGCTGAGTTTTCCCGGAAGGGCCGGACCGTTGGTGATCCGTTTACGGGTCACCTTCCGGGCTTTTTTAAGCCGGTCCCGGGCGTTTTCAACGGCAAGATCGGCCAGTCGCTCGGCAACATCGGTGTTCTGGTTGAGCCAGAGGCTGAAGGCATCCTTGACGGCCGAGTTGACAATGACCGTGCAGTGGCGGGACGACAACCGTTCCTTGGTCTGGCCCGAGAACTGGGCATCCACAAGCTTGACCGAAAGGATAAAGGCGATGTTTTCCCAGATATCCTCGGGGGCCAGGCTCACGCCCTTGGGCAAAATATCCCTGAACCGGCAGAACTCCCGGATGGATTCGAGAAGACCCGACCGGAACCCGTTGACATGGGTGCCGCCCAGGGGGGTGGGAATGAGGTTGACGTAGCTTTCGCAGGGGTTGGTCTGTTTTTCCACGGTCCAGTCAACGGCCCAGGCAACAGTGGCCTCTTCGGCCGTGATATCCCCGGTAAACGGGGCGCCCAACACGGTGGGACGTCCGGCCAGGGACTCGGTCAGGTAGTCCCGTAATCCGAATTCAAACTGCCATTCGTGTTTCTCCCCGGTCTCTTCGATAAACAGGGTGATCACAAGACCCGGGCAGAGAACGGCCTTGGCCTTTAACGCATGTTTCAAAGCCTTTTTTGAAAAACGGGGCCGGTCAAAATAGCTGGCGTCCGGGTAGAACTTCAGGTTGGTTCCTGAATTGTTTTTGCCGATGGATTTAACCAGGGTCAGGGGCTGGTCCCGGTATCCGTTCTTAAAGGTGATCCGGTGGAGGGCACCGTCCCGCTGGATGTTGACCTCAAGATAGGTTGACAGGGCGTTGACCACTGAAACCCCGACCCCGTGGAGACCGCCTGAAAAGTTGTAATCCTTGCTGGAAAATTTTGCACCGGCATGGAGCCGGGTCAGGATCAGTTCAACCCCTGTGACCCCTTCTTCCGGGTGGATGTCAACGGGCATGCCCCTGCCGTTGTCACTCACCTCAAGACAATTGTCCGTGTGGAGGACAACATCGATTCTGTTGGCAAATCCGGCAATGGCTTCGTCAACACTGTTGTCAATCACCTCGTGGGCCAGGTGATCCGGGCTTGTGGTGTCCGTGTACATGCCCGGCCTTCGTCTGACCGGGTCAAGTCCCTTGAGCACCTCAATGGAGCCTGCATTATAGGCGGTTTTGTGCTTTATCCCCTCGGTGTCTTGATCAAATAGTTTCATTTTGCCCAGTAAAGTAGCATAATCAGGTTATGGTAAAATTGGATATCATAAACGATTTGGGTATAAATTCAAATGTTTTTATTTGGTTGCAATTTTATTGTGTACAAAATATATGACATGGTATTTTATGAAACGCCTTGGAGATGTGGAAATCATGCGCTTGGAACTGAACCTTGACAACCACTGTGTGGAGACGGAAATTCGACGGATTTACAATGCAAAAGTGAGGTCCTGCCTCAAGGGCCAGAAGATTACCGCCCATGATGCCCGTGTGATTGAACTGCTGAAGACGCTTCTGGAAACGGTGGATTTCCCCGGTCTTCGCTCGGCCCTGAAGGCTGTTTCAGGAGAGAATAAATACCCTGCCGTGCTGGTGGTTGACAGGACGAACAGACCTTGGGTTGAGATCAGGAACCAACGAATTGAAATGGGTGGTAAACAGGGATGAACAGCGGCGGGTTTGACATGAGGGGGTTTGACTGGGCCTGGGAGAATGGGGATGAGACCGTAAAACTTGATTTGATCGACCAGGCATCACAACTCTCTCCGGCCCAGGCAATTGTTCCGGTGCTTGCCGGCATCGGTTCCCTCCATCTGTCGGTTCGAAATCGGGCAAGGGAGGGGCTGGGGCTGCTTAAATCAAAGATGATCGACCTTGGGCGCCTCCAGTCGACCCAACCGTCGGCAGATTTCCTGTGGTATATCCAGGAATCATCGCTGTTCAGTGCAAGGCTGTTTGCAATGTTAAACCCGGACCTGCCCGTGCAGGAGATCCGCCTGTTCATGGAGATCCTCCTGGAGGCCGGGGGCCGGGGCCCTTTTTATGCCTGGCGGTTCTACCAGGGCGGCGGCATTCCAGGGCACACCTTGAAAACCCTGGTTGCCACTATCTCAGAACCGGGCAGGCTCGCCCTTGTGGTCGAGTACCTGAAATCAACGCCCGCCATTCGGAGGCGCCTTGCCCCGGCATTCAAGGCGATTCTCAAGGGAATCACCTCCCGCCAGGCGGTGACCGATTTTTTTGCCGCTCTTTTTGACAGTCGCCTTGTCTGTGATCCCTTTCTGGTGAATCTTTCCCCTGAACTCAGAAATCCGGAAACCCTTGTTGCCACAGATCTTGGCCAGGATCCGGTTGATTCAGATCCCCTCCAGCGGGCCGCAGCGGTAAAGGCCCTGGCCCTGATGGTGCCCAGGATCGATTCCCGCCGGGTTGTTGCCCTCCTGTCCCCGAACGAAGACCGGATTGTCCATTCAGCCGTTCTGGCGGTCATTGGGGCGTCCCCCCAGCGAACCTATGCCGACATATTTGAACCCCTGGTTGAATGGGTCTGCACCGATGAAACAGATGACCCTGCCGGGTTGCTGGCCCTGGTTGCCTCCACGCCCTTGCCCCTGTTAACCCTGGTCAACACCGTCAAAGCCCGGGCGCCCCGGCTCATGGGACCCCTGTGCGACGAACTTTCTACCCTGTCAAAGATTTCATTTGTGTTTGTCCAGGAAATCATCATGGACCGAACCGCCTGGCTTCAAGCCCATCCGGCCGTCTGCAAGGCCCTTGTGTTCGGGATGCTTAAAAAAAGGCCGGAACGCGTGGTCAAGCTCTTTGATCGGTTTGGCAGCGGGGGTGACACGGCCATCCACCTTGGGATAAGGGACATTGCCGCAGGGGTGGATGCGGCCCTTGCAACGGAGCGGCGGCAGATCACCGCAGACGGGGCAAAATTACGGCTCAGGCGCCAGGCAATGGCTGCCCCTGACAAAAAACCGGGTTTTTTTGAAAAAATACGCTTTGGCTCAGTGGAAAAACAGCTGTCAAATCTCAAGCAGGGACGAACCGCCGAGCGTCTGGATTTAAGCGATAAAACCCTGGACGGGATGGATCTTTCCCAGGGCACTTTTATTTCACCCACGGTGTTTGACGGGTGTTCGATCAAAGAGTCTGACCTCTCGTTTTCATCGTTTGTCAACGCCTCGTTCCGGTCGGCCCTCCTTGACACGGTCAACCTCAATGGTGCACGGTTTGACGCCATCAGTTTTGACAATGCTGCGTTCATGAATGTCTCAGCCAAAGGGGCGGTGTTTACCCGCTGCAGCTTTGAAAATGCATCGTTTTTCGGGGTGAGCCTTGAATCGGCCCGGATGCTTGACTGTGTGTTTACCGGTGCCCGGATTTCGACCTCCCTGTTTGTCCGTGCCGACCTTTCAGGATCCACATTTGCAGGCACCCGCACAGACGATGTCTCGTTTGTTGAATCCATTCTGGCGGATTCTGATTTTTCAGGGGTCCAGGCAAGGTTCACCCGGTTTCCCTCCCATACCGTTTCAACCCTTGAGGCTGACAGGCCCAATTTCAATGCCCTGACGTTTCTGTTCGATCTAAAAGATCTGCCCGATTTTCTGTTCGATATCAAAATGAACCGCCCGGGCGTTGTCGCAGATCTCGTGTCTGAGCTGGATTTTATGATCCTCACGGACCTGCTTCATGCCGGCGAGAAGTTGTTTTTAAACCAGAACCGGTTCTCCCTGCTAACGGCTATGGATATCTTCAAACCCAGGCAGGCGGACCTTTTTGAAATCATTCCCCTGCTCATCCACGAAAATATCGATTTCCCAGGCTATCAGGCTGACCTTGAACAGAGTCCCCGGGGCATCGCAGAATATCGACCCTGCAGGCAGACGGCAGTGACGGCATCCCGTTATGTGAACACTGAAAAACTTGAATGCCGGTTTGCCCATCTGCCCCATGTGGAGGCGCTCTTTACCATGGGCAGCACCGGCACCATTGCCCAGGCACCGGATTCAGACATTGACTACTGGGTCTGTGTCCACGGATATGATCCTGAATGCATAGAAGAAACGAGGTTTCAGCAGAAACTCACCCGCCTCGAACAATGGGCACTTGGGGAGTTTAAAACCGAAATTCATTTTTTTATAGTGGACATCGACCGGGCCAGGGTCGATGATTTCGGAGGCTCCACACGGGAGAGTTCGGGCTCGGCCCAGGGGATGATCCTCAAGGAAGAGTTCTACCGGACCATGATCCATGTGGCGGGCAAACTGCCCTTCTGGTGTACGCTGCCGGTTTCCGTCAGTCGGGAATACTATGCTCTGCTCCTGTCAAGGGTGTGTGCCAACCGGTCCCAATGCCGGTTTATTGACTTTGGTGATATCCACGAGATTCCCTCGGCAGCCTATTTCGGCGCTTCCATCTGGCAGCTGTTCAAGCTGCTCAAGAGTCCGTTCAAGTCGGTGATCAAGATGGCGCTTCTGGAGGAATTTTTAGACGCAAGGGGAAAAAAACAGCTGCTTTGCAACCGGTTCAAGACCCAGTGGATGGACCCGGGCCTTTACCTGCCCCTTGGAAAAATCGATCCCTATTATATCCTTTTAAAGAGCCTTGTGGACTATTACGGCCAAGGGAATAATCCTGGGGCGGCAAGGCTTGTCCAGCAGTGTTTTTTCCTTAAAACCGGTATTACAAAGGATTCAGACCTGGATCAAACCCTGTTTGGCATGCGCTCTTTTTTCATCTCCCGGGCCATGGACGAATGGGGCTGGACCCGGGAGATGGTGTTTGAAAGCGGTAATTTCAGGCAGTGGCGCTACACGGACATCACCCGGCTCAGCCGGCAGGTTCAACAGTACATGGTCAAAACCTACATCCGGGTCAACCAGTCCATCGGCAAAGCGCAACGCGCCATGATCACCCCGGAAGACCGGACGGTGCTGGGCCGGAAAATGTTTGTGGAATTTTCCAGTCAGCCGGGAAAAATTCCCAAAACACTGCTGGTGTCAAGGAGCGACCGCCATTTTACCGGTCTGGTTTTAACCTACACCCCCCAGACGGGAAAATCCGGCCAATGGGCCCTTGTCAACAGCGCTTCCCGGTCAGCAACAGGGGCCAGGGAGGTGATCAGGCAGGGGGGGACCATCGAGGAAATAGCGGCATGGTTTATCCAGAACCAGCTGTATTCACACTCGACCCTCATCCATCTTCTTCCCAACCCCACGTCAGTGAGTTCCGATGACATTCAGGGGCTGTTCCAGGCCCTTTACCGATTCTTCAACACGGACAACGGCAAATCCACAGGTACCCGGAACCTGCTGTCCAAGGCAAGAATAACGGCGATGTTCATCTCGGTCAACCTGTGCGTTCCAAGGGACAAACGACGGATCCACGAATCTTCGGCCATCTATCTCAACTCCTGGGGCGAGATGTTCTGCATCCGGATTTCAAGCCGCCAGGGATTTGTCTTGACAGACGAGGTCCTGGAACAGCTTAAGGTGGTGCTCGGGGTGAAAACCCTCCCGGACCGTATTCTTTTCCATTATCCAAGGACCTTTCGTCGCTGAGGTTCAGGATGCCGGGCGGTCTCCCATTGCAACCCGGTTTAACGATCAACCTGCCTGTACCTGGGTGAACAGGTCTGGTTCCGGTTCCGGCAACGGGGTGTGTTCGACCTGGAACGCCCGGTGATCCGGGTCACAGGTGATGGTCTCGACCCCGCCCAGGTGGAGAAACCGCTCCTGGTTCGTGACCACCTCAAAACCGTGGGTGTCGTTAAAGTGCTTCAACGGTTTTTTTTCCTGCTGTCTGGTCCTTACAAAGGCCTGGTGCCGTTCGAGTCTCTGGAAAATTTCCTGGTTGAGCATGGCTTTTGAACCTGCCATGCGCTGGGAAATGGGTTCCCAGAATCCCGGGTCCACCTCAAAGCCCAGGCTGTTTCTTTCGGCGGCCATGGCGGCAAGGGTGGTTGTTCCAAGGCCCAGAAAAGGGTCCACCACAATGTCCTGCTTGACCGAATACATGTTGATGAGCCGATAGGGCAGGCTGAAGGGAAAGGATCCGCTTCGCCGTCTGATCTCCTGGCTGTCAAGTTTCTGTGTCGTGCCCTTGAGGTCGAACCAGACATCGGAGAACCACTGGTTCCTTTCTTCCCAGAACAGCGCACTTTTTCTCCGAAGTTCTTTTCCCTCCGGGCTTTTGAACTGACGTTTGTCTCCCTTTCTCAGGATCAGAACATACTCGTGCTCCAGGGTGACATAGGCCCCTGCCGGGAGCATGCCCGAACCCATGAATTTGTTGGGTGCATTGGTCTGCTTTCGCCAGAGGATCAACGGCATGGCCGAAAATCCCAGTTTCACCAGGGCGGTTAAAATCCGGGCATGGTTTGGATAGAGCTGAAAGGTGCCGTCCACGGTCCGGGTGGCATCTCCGATATTGATACAGGCAAAGGATCCCGGGGCCAGGATCCGATGGGTCTCCTGCCACACCCGGTCAAGCTTCTGGTGCATCAGTTCAAAGGCCTGCATCCCCCTGCCCTGGGCAAGGGCGGATTTGATTCCTGCATCCTGGGATCCAAAAAGGTCGTCCCACATTTCCACCATGGGATAGGGCGGTGAGGTGACGACCAGATTGACGGAGTTGGATTCAACCGTTCCCATGTCGGCGCTGTCGGTAAAATGAACCCGATGCCGTGTGGTTGTCAAAGGTTTTCGAATCCCTTGTAATCCAGGACCGCGTTCACGATCTCCTCAGGATCGTCCAGCACCTTGAAAATATCGAGGTTCTCGGGCGATATCATGCCGTTGTCGAGCAGCCTTGCCCGGATCCACTCCACAAGGCCTGACCAGTAGTCACTGCCCACCAGGATGACGGGCAGGGGTTTGATCCGATGGGTCTGGATCAGTGTGATCGCCTCAAAGAGTTCGTCAAGGGTGCCAAATCCGCCGGGAATGATAATGTAGGCCTGGGCATATTTGATGAACATCACCTTGCGGATAAAGAAGTAGTTGAACTCCATTTCAATGGTGGTATAGAGGTTGGGTTTCTGCTCAAAGGGCAGGTTGATGTTCAGCCCCACCGAGGTGCCGCCGGCCATGAGGGCGCCCTTGTTTGCAGCCTCCATGATGCCGCCGCCGCCGCCGGTGATGACGCCGAACCCGGCCTTGACAAAAAGGGCGGCAATGGCTTCAGCCTTTTTATAGTAGGGGTTGTCCGGAACGGTCCGGGCTGAGCCGAAAATAGTGACAGCAGGGCCGATGTTGTGCAGGTTGTCAATCCCCTCGACAAACTCGCCCATGATTTTGAAAAGCCGCCAGGATTCGCCGCTTTTAAAGTCGTCAATGGGATACTTCCCATTGGAAGATTTTCTCTGTTTCAAATAATTTCTCCCGTAGTTATAATGATTTTCCTCGGCCTACAGCCGAAGCGTCAGACCCTTCAGCCTTTGCCCTGGTATCCGATGGTGACCTTGCCATTTTCCACAATAACCGGAACCTTGCGGTTGCCGTTGGAATAGTCGAGCATGGCCGGCAACTGGTCCGGTTCCATGACCACGTCAATATAGTGAACCGATATTTTTTTTTCTTCAAATGCCCCACGGGCAGCCTGGGTAAAGGGTCATCTGTTTTTGCCGAAAATGATAACGGACGGTTCCATCACTACCTCCCCCTGTTATAGGATCTGATATCGACCAACCCGGTTTCGTATCGGGTTGCTTTTGCTGAAATTATCATAAATGGGCGGATTGGCATAGTCAAATATCAGTGGAACGGTCTGCTTTGACCCCATATATGACCTTTAGGCAACAAGGAAAGCCTGACCCCACATCCGGGCACGGTCTGCTTTGACCCCATATATGACCTTTAGGCAACAAGGAAAGCCTGACCCCACATCCGGGCAAAGGCAACAAGGAAAGCCTGACCCCATACCCGCTGACCCCATATCCGTTCTTGACGGCTTTTCTTTCCCGGCATATGATGAAACGATGTCAAGGGTAAAGCAGAAATACCAGCAGAACGGTTTTTACGGAATCGGTTTGATCCACTCGGTCAAGGCCCTCAACATCGGCACCCTGTGGCGGTCGGCCTATATCCTCGGGGCTTCGTTTATCTTTACCATTGGAAACCGCTACAGCCGCCAACCCGGGGATGTCACCCGGACCTGGACAAAGATTCCCCTGTTTCACCATGACACCTTTGAGGATTTCTACGGTCATCTGGCCCATGATACCCGACTTGTGGGGGTTGAAATGGGGGAAACAGCGGTTGCGCTGGACCGTTTTGACCATCCCCTGCGGGCCGTGTATCTCCTGGGCAACGAGCAGCTGGGACTGTCCCCCGGGGTGATGGAAAAATGCCACAGCCTGGTCAAGCTGCCCGGAGCGTTCAGCCTGAACGTTGCCGTTGCCGGAAGCCTTGTCATGTACGACCGGGTCTCAAAAATCTCCCATGTTCTTCCCGGGAGAGTGTAAAGGGGTTCAATCACATTGAAGGAGGAGGCGTCATGGGATTTCGGGAGAATCTGTTAAAGCGGATCACCATAAACGGTCTTGTACGAACCATAAACAGGACCATTGGCACGGCTGAAAGCGGCACCAAGGTGGACAAAAAATCCATGAAGGCGCTTCTTGAAATGTCCAGCTTTGTTGTCCACCGGGAGCGGGACATGGATCTTTACATGAGGCCGCTCAGGGACAACATCCATCAGATCCTTGTGCTGGACAATGAACTTCCCCTGTTTGAGACCACCCTCGGGGATGTTCTGCTCAGGCGGGACCCCACCCTCAAGGAGATGCTCAACCTGCGCAACGCCCTGAAGATCCTCAACGACAAGGATGTGGTCAAGTACCGGCGGAATGCGAGTCTGGATTTTCTCCACCGGGACCTTCTCCGGGATCTTGACCTGACCTTTTCCCATGCAGATCTTGACGCCATTTTTGACGAAGCCGTAAAAGCCCTTCGGGACCGGGACCGGGACGCCATTGTTGAGTCCATTGTGCTTTTTGCTGAAATCCTGGGATATGTTCCGGCGCCCCCTGCCTTTGGGATCCGCCAGCACCGCGTCTGGGGAAAATCCGACGCCGGCACTTCAGGCAGGGCACTCTTCGGTCCCATGGTGATCTACAACCCCGACTCCCACCGCCTGGTTCTCTGGGACAAATCCGTTGATCAGCTCGATCCCGGGGCGGTCGAGGCCCTGTTCATGGAAAAGGATGCCCAGCCGACCCAGTGGAAACAGGGCCCTGCCGTGTTTGAATTCCTGCGTGACACGTCCCGGGCCCGGGGTTCGGTGGCTCCATGTGATCGTTTAACCTGAAAGGAAAACAATATGCATCAAAAATTCAAGGTCCAGGCCCGGGAAATTGTCAAAGCACTCCCGCCGGGGGTGTTTGATTTTTCGGACACCTCCCATCTGAAACCCCTGGACACCATAATCGGCCAGCAAAGGGCCGTTGAAGCCATCGACTTTGGATTGAACATGAAGGGCTCGGAGTACAACATCTTTGTGACTGGCCTTGAGGGAACGGGAAAATCAACCATTGTCAGAAAGCTCGTCCATGAGCATGCCCTGGACCATGAGATCCCCGAAGACCTTTGCCTGGTCAATAATTTTGACGATGCCTATTGCCCGGTTGTCATCGAAATGCCGGCAGGATCGGCCGTTTATTTCAGCAGAAGCATGGCCCAGTTCATTGAGGTGCTCAAGGGCAAAATTGTGGATCTGTTTGAGACCCCGCAGTTCAACGATCAGCAGAACGCCATTGAAAAAAAGACCCTGGCCCGGCAAAAAGAGCTGTTTGACGCAATCGAACGCTTTGCCCGGGAAAAAGGCGTCACCATTGCCCGGGCCGATGTGGATTATCAGGTTGTGCCCCTCCATGACGGGCAGCCCATGTCCCACGATGCCTACCAGGCCCTGGATGAACAGCTGCGCAACACCATTGACGAGGCCATGGTTGAGGTTGAAGACAAGCTTCAGACCTGCCTGATGGAGATCAACGCCCTTGGCGAAGAGATGAAGGCCCTGCAGAAAACCCTGGTTAACGAAAGAACCCAGGAGCTGATCTCAGAGCAGATCGATCCCATTCGGTACTACTTTAAGGATTGCAGGGATATCCAGATCTACCTGAAAAAAGTCGCCGCAGATATTATCGAGAACATTTCCCTGTTTACGGACAGCCGGAGTCCGGAGGAGGTTGAGCCGGAAAAGTTCCATGGGACGACCCGGGCCCTTTTGAAAAAGTACCAGGTCAATGTCCTGGTCGACCGCAGGCAGGAACGGGGGGCGCCCGTGGTGTTTGAGCCCAATCCAAGCTTTCACAACCTGTTCGGTAAAATCGAGAAAAAGCCGGTCATGGGATCCTTTGAGACCGATTTCACCATGGTGCTGGCCGGCTCTCTGCTCAAGGCCAACGGGGGGCATCTGATCATCAATATAGAACCCCTTCTGGTCAACCCTGCGGTATGGGAATCCTTGAAAAGCACCCTCCAGGAATCCATGCTCAGGATTGAAGACATGCCCGGCCAGGCAGACTACGGCATGCCCTCGTTAAAGCCCGCCCCCATTCCCCTGAATGTCAAGGTGATCCTGGTGGGCGGGTACGAACCCTTCAGGCTGCTGCAGAGCGAGGATTCACGGTTTAATAAGATTTTCAAGGTCCGGGCCGATTTTGACTACGAGGCTGAAAAGACAGACGAGAACCTGTACAATTATGCCCGGTTTATTGCCCGGGTCTGCAAGGATGAGGCGCTGCTGGATTTTACGGCCCAGGCGGTCGGGGCGGTCATTGAATATGGCAGCCGCATGGTGGCGGATCAGCATAAACTTTCCCTCCGGTTCGGTCAGATCCTCGGCGTTCTGAAAGAGGCCGATTACTGGGCAAAGAAAACGGGTGCCGCCCTGGTCGATGGTGACCATGTGGCAAAGGCCCTGAACCAGTTCCGGTTTCGCCATAATCTTTACGAGGAAAAGATGCTCGAGCAGTTTGAGGATCAGTCCGTACTCATGGATGTCAGCGGCAGTGTCGTCGGCCAGGTCAATGCCCTTGCCGTGTATGACATGGGTGAAATCGCGTTTGGACGGCCCTCCCGGATCACGGCCGAATCCTACATGGGAACGCCCGGGATCATCAGCATTGAACGAGAATCCGACCTTTCGGGTGAAACCCATGACAAGGGCGTGTTGATCGTATCGGGCTACCTTGGCAGGATGTTTGCCCGCAATTACCCCCTGAGCGTGAGCATCAGCATCACCTTTGAGCAGAGCTACTACGGCATTGACGGTGACAGTGCCTCTTCCACCGAGCTCTATGCCGTGCTCTCAAGCCTTTCCGGGGTGCCCATTCGCCAGGATATCGCCGTTACCGGATCCGTGAACCAGAAGGGAGAAATCCAGGCCATTGGCGGTGTCAATGAAAAGATCGAGGGGTTTTACGATATCTGTGTTAAAAAGGGGCTCACACAAACCCAGGGGGTCATGATCCCGGCCTCAAACATGAAAAACCTTGTGCTGAGAAAAGATGTGGTCCAGGCCATTGAGAACGGGGCGTTTCACCTCTACCGGGTCAGCCGGATTGAACAGGGCATTGAGCTCCTGACCGGTGTCAGGGCAGGCGAGCCCGACGAGAACGGGGTCTATCCTTTGGACACCCTGTTTGGGAAGGTCCATGGAAAGTTAAAGCGGTACCATGAACTTTCCACCATGTACAAACGATGAACGAGCGGTTCAATCAGGTTCGGGCCAGAAGCTGCTCCAGGGCCGTCTGTCTGTGGCTGGTATCCTGGTTCATCACGGCCATGGACAGCGCCTTTCGGGTTCCCACAAACAAGGCCAGGGTTCTGGCCCGGGTCAGCCCCGTGTAGATGAGGTTGCGAAACAGCATTTTATAGTGCTGGGTCATGACCGGGATGATGACGATTTCAAACTCGCTGCCCTGGGATTTGTGGATGGTGACGGCATAGGCAAGGTCAAGCTCAATGATGTCCTGCTTCGGGTAGACCACCTCCCGGCCGTCGGGAAAAAATGAGACAACGCAGGTCAGATCGACATTGTCAATGGCGACAATCCTGCCGATGTCACCGTTGAACACCCCCAGGTCATAGTTGTTCTTTCGATGGATCACCCGGTCGTTGACCCTGAAGATTTTCTCCCCGACCTTCAGCTGGGCCGTTCCCTGTGTCAACGGATTAACGGCCGCCTGGATGACCCGGTTGAGGTTGATCGTTCCAAGGGTTCCCCGGGTCATGGGCGTGAGGATCTGGATTTCGCAGCTACTGCCATAGTACTTGGGTATCCAGTGCTGAACGAGCATCCTCACCGTATCAAGGGCTGTATATCCATAGCGCAGGGAGGACCAGGGATGAACCGTTTTCAGCACGGCTCTGAGTTCTTCAATTTCCGTTTTTGCCCCACACACCTGCTCCAGGTCCACGTGCTGGAATTTTTTCGGGATGGTGATGGGGGGGCCATGGAGTCCGGGGTCGTTGACGCCGAATTCAAAGGGGTTGGACGTCCTGCCGGTCTGATCCTCCCGGGGGTCGTCCACCAGCCGTTTGACCCGGTTGATAAAGGTGAGCTGCTCGCGGGTGGCCTCGTCTGCATCCACAAAAAGGCAGTCCACCCGTTGCTGCCATGCGTCGGGCCGTTTAAACGGCGATTCTATCCAGGGAATTTCACCCTGGTTGATCTTGTGGGCATACTTGATGATCAGCGACTCCCGGGCCTGCCTGAAAATTTTTGTCAGCCGAAGGCAGGCCACACTGTTGGAGGCGATGATGTCCTTGAGCACATTCCCGGCCCCCACCGAGGGCAGCTGGTCTGAATCTCCGATAAAGACCACCTGGCAGGATTCTGGCACGGCCTTTAAAAGGGAGGCCGTGAGGGTGATGTCCAGCATCGAGCACTCGTCCACAATGAGGAAGTCGCAGTCAAGGGGGTCCTTTTCGTTTTTCCTGAAACTGCCGTTCTGCCAGCCCAGCAGCCGGTGGATGGTCTTTGACTCCTGGCCGATGACCTCCTCCATGCGCTGGGCGGCCCGACCCGTGGGTGCGGCAAGGAGAACCCTGTTTCCCATGGCCCGCACAAGTTCCACCAGAACCCTTGTGGTGGTGGTCTTGCCGCACCCGGGTCCCCCGGTAAGAACGGAAAAGGATTCCCCCACGATTCTTTCCACCGATGCGGCCTGCTCAGGGCTCAGTTCCATTCCGTGGGCCATGGAATAGCGGTTGATCCAGGCGGCAACCCGTTGACGGTCAACCGGGCACGGACCAATGGATGACCCTATCCGTTTTGCAACATAACGCTCGTCAAAGTAGAGGGACCTGGAATAGTAGCAGGGCTCGGGCAGGTTGCCGTCAACGGTCAGGTGGCGTACCATGACCAGCCCCTCTTTTTCCATCCGATCGAGAATCCGGGGCAGGCAACGGCCAAGATCAAGCTGAAGCAGTTCAGATGCCTGCTGGTGGATCTGGGACAGGGTCAGAAAACAGTGGCCGAAATTTCTGCCCGCAGCCAGCACATGCTTGATCCCGGCCATGATCCGCTGGGGGCTGTCAAGGCTCAACCCGATGCTCAGGGCCACCCGGTCCGCTGAAAAAAAACCAATACCGTAAAAATCGTTTGCCAGCCGGTAGGGATCCCGGTTGACCATGTCAATGGCGTTGTCACCGTAGGACTTGTAGATTTTCACGGCAAAAAGGGTGCTGATGCCGTGGGACTGGAGAAACATCATGACGTTACGGATGGCCCGGTGCTCGACCCAGGCCTTTTCAATGCTTTCCAGCCTTTTGCGGGCGATGCCCGGCACCTCGGTCAACCGTTCAATGGACTGCTCAAATACATCCAGGGTCTGGTCGTTGAAATGGCGGACGATTCGCCTTGCCGTTTTGGGTCCGACCCCCTTGATCAATCCCGATCCCAGATATTTTTCCAGGGCTGCCGCTGTTGCCGGTTTTTTTTCCAGGGCCGTTGTTGCCTTGAACTGGCGTCCGAACTTGGGATGGACCGTCCAGGTGCCGGTGAATGCCATGGTGGCGCCGGCAAACACCTTGGTCTGGTGAACGATGACCGTCTCATGGCCCTGGGGGCTGCCCAAGGGGGTGACCCTGAGAATGGACCACCCGCTGTCGGCATTGTGAAAGGTGACCCGCTCCACAATGCCCTGGAGGCTCTCTTGGATAACGCCGGTATGGTGTGACTGCATGGGTTCCATGAACTGTTTTTTACACGAATTTCGTCAAAATTGCATTTTAAATAAAAAAATCGCTTTTGTATCATTTATTCCTTGATTTTTTATCCGGATGCGTATAATTCTTTTTCAGATGTGCGCTATATGTGGCGTGCATGGGTTTTTCCTATCAAGGTGAATATCCCCGAGAAAAGAAGCAACATTGCCCTTAATTTGAAAACAGGTTTTTTACAACAGGAGAGTGCCAAATGGCTAATGGTATCGTGAAATGGTTTAACGACTCAAAAGGTTTTGGATTTATTGAGCAGGAAAACGGAAAAGATGTATTTGTTCATCACAGCGGCATCAATGCAACAGGATTCAAATCCCTGAATGAAGGAGACCGAGTTTCATTTGACATTGAAGAAGGTCCCAAGGGGCCCTCTGCAACAAATGTAACTGTAATATAGTTATACAGTCGACCGTTTTACAGTATTCTTGAAAAGCCATTCTGGCAGTTTAAGATAAATTAAAAAAGACAGTTCCCGGACACCCTGTCCGGGAACTGTCTTTTTTTTAAGATCTCTTCATGTGAACACAGGCTTTGGGTCAGCCATTAATCAAGTAGGGTTTTCCCGGATCTCAGATATCAATGCCCCCAGATATTAAATATCAGATATCGAGTAAGACGTCCCAGATCCTGTCTATGGATCTATCTCTTAATTAATTGAGGTGTCCCCGGATCTCCGATGTCCCCGGATCTCCCGGATCTCACCCAGATCTCACAGATCTCCAGATATAGTATAGATCTTTTAGGCCTTTGACATGAATTTTCGGGTCTCCGTGTTAACCTTTATCAGTTCGCCGGGCTCAAGGTATTCGGGCACCTGGATTTCAACCCCGTTGCTGAGAACCGCCGGTTTGGTCCGGGCCGACGCGCTGGCGCCCCGGATGCCCGGTGCGGTTTCGCTGATCTCAAACACAAGGGAGTTGGGCACCTCAAGGGAGACCATCTCTTCTTCAATGATCAGGGCCACAAGCCACTCCATGCCGTCGGTGAGCCACACCAGCTCGTCTTCAATACCCTCCTCGGATATCATGTACTGCACATAGGTGTCGTTGTCCATGAACACATGGATGGGACCGTCCGGGTAGAGGTACTGCACCGAGCGCCGGGCAAGGTCAACCCCTGTGACCATGTCGTTGCCCTTGAAGGTCTGTTCATGTTTCTGCCGGGTTTTAACGTTGTTGAACCGGACCTTGTAAAGGGTTGCAGCACCCCTTGCAGACGGGGATTTCACATCCACATGTTTTACCGTGTACACCTGGTTGTCGATCTCAACGACACTGCCTCTTTTTAAATCGCACGCCTTTGGCATAATGGATTTAATGCTCCTCTATGAATTTTTTGATAAGATTTGATGTTTCAGCGGGTTTGTCCTCAAACAGATAATGGCCTGCATCCTCGAAAACATGGGTCTGGGCATGGGGAAACCGCCGGGTCCACTCGTCCAGGAAGGTCAGGTCAAACACGAAATCGTGGCGGCCCCAGAGGATCATCATGGGAACGGTTTCAAGATCCTCAAGGTGGGTGTCCACCCAGTTGACCAGATCATAGCTTCTGTCCCCGGGTGAAAGGGGAATGTCCTGGACAAACCTGAGGGTGGCAATCCGGTTCTTCCACGAGTTGTAGGGGGCAGTGAGTCCCTGCCTGACCGTCTTTGAAAGCGGTCGTCTGGGCGCCATGTAAAGGGCTGCCCGTGCAAAGAGATTGAGCCCCAGAACGGCTGGAACGGCAAACCAGGAGAGATACCGGATCAGCCAGAGCCGCAGGGGGAACCGCTTTGCTGCGGGAAGATGAAATCCCGAGGTGTTGGTGATGATGATCCTTTCTACCCGGTCCAGGTGCTCAAGGGCCCAGGCGCAGCCGATCATGCCGCCCCAGTCGTGGACGACCAGGGTGATCTTTTCCTTGAGGTCAAGGTGCTGGATCAGACGGTCCAGGTCCCGGACCCTGGATGCCAGGGTGTAGTCGTAATCCCCGGTTGACGGCTTGTCAGACAGGCCGCACCCCATGTGGTCGGGCACAATGACCCGGTGATTCATTGAAAGATCCCGGGCAAGCCTGCGAAAGTAAAACGACCAGGTGGGATTGCCGTGGACCATGACAACGGGGCGTCCCCGTCCCAGGTCAAGGTAGTGGAGTTTATGGTTGTCCAGGGTGATGAAACGGGAGGTAAAGGGGTAGATCTCCCTGAACCCTTCGGTGTCAACCGGGACGCCGTTGATGGTTCTCTTGACTCCCTGGCACCCGATGCCCCGACCGTTGATTCCCTGGCACCCGGTGCCGGGGGTCTGGGAGCTGCCGTTGTTCATGGCCGTCGTTCTGGTTACCATTTTACCCCCATCATCAGGCAGTTGAGACCGGACCCGATGCCGAGCAGACCCACAACATCATTGGGCAGGAGAAATCCCCTTTCATCTGCAATGGCCGCCGTCATGGGCAATGATACCGTTCCCATGTTTCCCAGAAACGGAAAGGTGGCATAATCCTTTGATTTGTCGATGTTAATGGCTTTATGAAACATCTGCTGGTGGGTTGAACCCACCTGATGGCAGATGAACTTGTCCGGCTGGTTGTCACTGAGGTTGAGCTCCCTTTTAAACCGGTCAAAGGTGATTTTTGCCAGGGACAGCCCGTTTTCCAGAACGCCGTGGGCGTCGGTTCGCATGCGCACCCGTGAATGGGTGGGCATGCCCGGTTCCTCAAAGGTCCAGCGGCACATGTCGTGGAACCGGTTGGCCTGCTGGACCACGCCGCCCATGAGGGCGTGGCGGCGCACGCCGTTGTTGCCAAGGGTGCCGTCGGTGAGCAGGACCGCGCAGGCCCCTGAACCGCCGGTCATGGTGGCGATGGTTTGTTTGTAAAAGTCCACGCTCTTCTGCTGGTTGATCTCATCAATGGTGGCGTCGACAATCTGCCGGGCCGTCTCGCACGACACCACCAGGCCTGCCCGGATATGGCCAAGCTCAATCTCGTTGGCCACCTGGACCATGCCGGTGATGACCCCGAGGCAGGCGTTGGAAACGTCATACACATGGGCCGAGGGACTGATCTTGAGTTCGTCGGCAACGGCACAGGCCGTTGCCGGCTCAAACCCGTCCCGGCCGACCCCGCAGAACACAAGGCTTTCGATACTCAAGGGATCGATTCCAGCGGCTTCAACGGCCTTTTGCCCGGCCCTGGCAGACCCCTGGGCCAGGGTGTGGTCAACATCCCAGAACCGCCGTTCCCGGATACCGGTCAGGGCAAGGAGCTGGCCCTTGCCAAAGCCGACGGATTCATAAAACGGGGCAAGCCTTGCCTCGATCTCATCGGTTGTGACAGCATGGGGGGCAAGTTCGTACCCGATGGCATCAATGAATACCTTTGTATATTTCATAGATTGTTTAACTCCACGTTCGTTCAATCTCCTGGCGGGAGAGTCCCGCGATTTTCAATCCCATATTTTTGTAAAGAACGATTCTGTGATTGTCAGAAAACATGTGGGCATCGGCAATCACATAGGGTTCAGGATTATAACCCATCTCTTTGATCTCAATTTCGTATCGGGCCTTCTGGGTATGAACGGTCACCGGCCCCCGGCATTTGAGATCGCTTTCAATGCCCGGGATAACATCGTAATAAATATCGTCATTTGTTGAAATCCATCCCATGCGCTGGGTGAAAATTCTCAGGGTGTGGGCGCAGCATTCGTACATCAGGGTGCCGGGCATGACCCTGTCGTCGATGAAGTGGCAGGTCAGAAACCAGTCGTCCGGCCGGATGTCTGCCTCGGCCGTTATCCGGCCAAGGCCGAACCTGCCGCCCCTGGGTTCAACGGCGGTGACCCGGTCCAGAAGGTGCATTCTCTGTCCTGGAAGGCGCATGTTTCTGCCCAGTTTCATTCCTTTGAAACAGGGGCCAAAGCACTTGTCCAGCTCCCCGTTGCGAAGGGCGTTGATCTGGGCATCGTCATAGGTCTCGTTGACCATTTCAACCGGGGCAACCCAGGGACTCTGGGGCTGGCAGACTTTTCGGTCCTGGGCCGTGAGGATGATGCCCCCCGAGTTTTCAACCTCTTCGGGGGTAAAAAAACCGGCACAGCCGTCCCGCATGGAGATGAGCAGTTCGTTGTTGACGTACCCCCTGTAGTGGAAGAAGAACAGATGGATCTCCCCCTGCTTGAGGAACCGGTCGATTTCAATCTGGTATTCGATTGTTTCACCCGGGCAGGGCAGGTCCCTGTGAAAGGTCACCTTGGCATCCAGAAGTCTGTAGCGCCGCCGACCCTGGACCTGGTGGTCAATGCCGAGCCAGGAGCAGAGGAAAAGATCTGCCTGGCCCGCCTCAATGGTGATGCTGACCGGGGTTTTTCCGCCGTCAAGATACCAGGCGCCGTCCACCACATCGTGCTGGGTGACGATGCGGCCTGGCCCCATGGAGAGCATTTCACCGTCAATCTCCATGATCCTGTCCACCAGCATCAGGGGTTCGTCGGGCAGCCTGACCCGTACGGGGTAGGTGTCAATGACGTCAAAGGCTTTACCAAAAACGTTTCCGGCCCGTCCCCTTGCAAATTCAAGGCAGCAGTCACGGTCAAAAAGCGGTTCAGGCTGCCCGGAGGGAGCGATAACGGTTCCTGGCGCCGGTGAATCGCTAACGGTTCCAGGCGGGTGGGAAGAGTCTTTGACAAAGTTGCCAGTGTCATCCAGGGTGGCTGCCGCGGCCCTGGCAAGGGCTGCAAACTGGACCGCATAGGCCTGCATGTTTGTCTGGGTCAGGGCCAGAAACGATTCATGGGCCCGGGCCGTCAGCCGGGCTGAATCGACCAGGGCAGGGTGCTTTATCCGGGCTGGTTGTTGTGGGAGAGATGTCTGCCCAGGCTGCAACGAATGATGCAACACCCCCACTGGTGATGCCTGGGTGGACGTTGCATCCAAACGGGAAGCCTTGATCCGGGACCGTTGCTGCGGTTTTGCCCAGGCGGCCGCCATTTGTGCAGAATCAACCATTGATCTTGCCGTTGGAATGGACAAGGTTTGGACCTGGGGCTTTGGGACGGTCGTTTGGGTCTGGTTAAAGAGCCGTGCCAAATCAATTTCAACATTGTGGGCCGCAAGGGTTGCAAGACCTTTGAGCAGCACACACAGGTCATTATCCCCAGTTGAAGACAAGGACAGGACAAGGTGGGGCCGATCCCTTAGAATCCGGCCCACGGCCCGGGTGCATGAGCTGCCCGGTCCCATTTCCACAAAGGTCCTTACCCCGTCCTCCCATGCCTGGTTGATGAGCCGAACATAGTCAAACCCCTTGACGGCCTGGTCAACAATGGACTGGGCCGCAGTTTCCGTGGTGGGCTGGTATCGTGCGGCCCTGCTGCAGCTGTAAAAGTCAATGCCCGGAACAGGGGTGCAGGTAAATTTGTGCAGCTCCCGGTAGGCATCGGCACAGGATTCGGCAATGGGACAGTGGACGGCGATCACCCCTTCAAGGAACATGGCGCCGCAGCCCAGAGCCTTGATCATGGCGTTGACCGAATCTCTGCTGCCGCCGATGACCGTCTCGTCCGGCGTGTTCCGGATGAGCAGATAAACCCTGTCATGGTGGCCAAGCTGGGCTTCAACTGCCTGGGCGCTGCGGTTGACTGCGGCAACGGCCCAGTCCGGTGTTTCGTTGTCGTCAAGGCCCCAGGCCTGCTTGACGGCAAGGAACTCGCCGGCAAGCTGTTCGGTGAACAGGTCTGACTGCTCCATGCGGGCCAGCATCCCGTCAGGGTCATTCCACACCCCAAGGGAGAAGAGCGAGGCGGTTTCCCCAAGGCTGTGGCCGATGCCTGCCCGGGGCGTCAGGCCAAAGGTTCGGGCCACCCGGGTCATGAGATCGCCAAACAAGACCTGGTTGTAAATCAGGTGGCAGGCATGGGTGGTTTTCCTCGGTTCCATCTGGTCAAGTATTTCAGGAAACAGAACACCGATCTGCCTGCCCATGGCGGGAAAATGGTTGCCCGACCCAGGGTATAAAAAGGCCATCCTGCCCTTTTGGCCCATGGGGTTGAGGGTGTATACGATTCCTTCGGATCCGTCGATGTGGCACGCTTGATTGTCCCGGACTGCCTGGATGGCCTTTTGAATGAACTGTTTAAGGGTGTCAGCATTGTTTGCAAGGATGGAAAGCACGGGACCTGTTGACGGTCGGGTCTGTCTGAACCAGACAGCCCCCAAGGCGTGGCAGGAGGGGCAGGGCGATTCCTGCAGCTTCCCGGCCACAAGATCATCCAGCTCACGGAGCCGGGTCACAAGACCGGCCGTTGAATCAGCCCTAACGATAAAAAGGGTGGGTTCCGGCTCTCCCAGGGGGTTGAGCCTTTCCTGATTGATCTGTCCGGAACAGGGGGCGCTGGAAGGGCAATCCACCCCTTCCAGGACGAGGTGTGCCACCTCCCGGTCCCGGGTCATGGCCGCCACAAGGGCGCGCCTGGGTTTGTTTTTATCCGTTTTTGCCCAATAGGCCGGGTGTTTCGGGATATGGATGGCGCTGTTCTGGGCATTCTGTTTGACCGGGGCCTCAAAACCGGGAACCGGCGGAATAATGTGGTGAAACAGGGCAAGGCTTGCCTTGATGGTCGAGAGCAAACCCGCAGCGGCCCCAGTGTCTCCGCAGGTCGCCCTGACACTGCCAACGGCGCAGTTAAAATCAAGTTGCTTAAGGGCGTCTATTTCCATGGCATCGTCCCTGGGGGCGGCACCCCCATGGGCCTCGTAGAATCCCACGGACGAAGCTGCAACATTTCCATGGGCAAGGCAGCGTTCAAGGGAGCACCTGTAGGCGTCCGCCGTTGTGTTGCCAGAATTTTTGGCAGCATCCCGGGCCGGCGGCTCTCCAGGGGATTGATTAAAACCAACAGCCGTTTCATGTTCCGAACTTCCCGGGCCGGCACTGGCCGTTCCCCGGATGATCGAGTAGATTCGGTCCTTGTCCTTCAACGCCTGGTCAAGGGGTTTTAAAATAAGGGCACAGGCCCCTTCCGACGGCAGGGTGCCCCTGGCCGTTCGGTCAAAGGGCCGCGTTTGGTCCTGGTCGGAAAAGGGGGTCAGTTCATGGGTCAATAGGGTCTGGCGCAGGTCGCCTGCCATGTCCACGGCCCCGCACAGGAAAAGATCGGTTTCACCCGATTGAAGGGCGTTGACCCCGATCTCCACGGCTTTTAAACCCGATGCTGACTGGGCCGACACGGTAAAACAGGGGCCGCCGAGCTTGAACTCCCTTGCAATCCTGCTTGCTACGATTCCCCCCAGGGCCCCCAGGGTCCGGTTGGCCGTCAATGGAGGGGCGAGAAGGTCTTGTATTCCATCGTCCTTGTTGCCGGCGGACCAGCGAAGGTGGAAATCGGCTGCACCAAAGTCAAACTCAATGCCGATGGCTGCTCCAAATCGGGTTCTTGGTCGTTCGTCCTTTTCCGGTCGAAGGGAAAGACCGGCATCTTCCATGGCATCCCTTGCCGCCTTGAGCATGATCAAATGCTGGGGCAGAAGGTCCGGGATCTGGTTGGGCGGCAGGTGAAATTCTCCTGGAAAGGTTGTGACCTGGTTGATCCAGAACCCCTTGATTTCAGGGATCGTGTTTGTGTCCGATGGCATCACCCGCCATCTTTGTCCGGCAGTTTCAGGCGTTCGGGTTCTGCCGCCAAAGACCTGTTCTTTGAATTTATCAAGGGTGTCGGCCGTTGCAACCATGGCTGCCATCCCAACAACGGCAATGGGTCCTGGTCGATTGGGTTTTATTTCACCGGGCTGGAAAAACTGTCTGGGTGCTTTGGGCTGATATGATTCGACAAGCACATGGGCGTTGATTCCGCCAAAACCAAACCCTGAAACACCGGCCCGCATGACCTTTGCCTTCCAGGGTTCAGGTTGTGTCTGCACCTTAAAGCCCGTGTCGTACAGGGGGCTTTGGGCAGTGGGTTCCTTAAAGTGAAGGGAAGGGGGCAGCAGTTGTCGGTCCATGGCAACCAGGGTTTTGATCAACCCTGCAGCCCCTGCCGCCGTTAACAGATGACCGGTCATGGATTTTATGGATCCAATGGCACAGGGGGCATTGGCGCAGCCGGCATCGTTCCACAGGGTCTTCATGGAGTTCAGTTCGATATTGTCGCCCACAGGGGTGGCAGAACCGTGGCACTCCAGGTGCTGTATATCCCCGGGCAGCCATCCTGCATTTTTAAAGGCAGCCGCCATGGCCCGGATCTGGCCGTCGGAAGCCGGAGCCACAAGGTTGCCGCCGATGTCGTTGGACCATCCGGCACCCTGGATTACCCCCCATATCCTATCGCCTGCTGCAACGGCGTCGCTGAGGCGCTTGAGTACCACAATGCCGGCACCTTCACCCACTACAAGTCCGTCTGCACGTTTATCAAACGGAGCGCACCGGCCGGTGGGTGACAACGCCTTGAGCTGGGTGAATCCCACCTGGGTGTACAGAGAATCGGGTCTTGACACCCCGCCTGCGATCATCATGTCTGCCCTGCCAAGGGTGAGCTCACGGCAGGCAAGCTTGACTGCGTAAAGGGACGAGGCGCAGGCCGCATCCAGGGTAAAGCTTCCTCCAAAGAGTCCCAGGGCCCGGGCCAATATGGATGCCGGCACAGAGATCACGCCCGCGGAAAGAATGTCGGCCCGGGAGATTGTCCGGGTGTCACCCATGATGATTCTACGGGAAATATCAGACGAGGCCTGGGTCGGAAGGCTGATGGCCGCAAGGATGACCCCGGTTTTTCTCCTTATCTCCTGGGTGTGAGAGCAGGATTCAAGGGCCTGTCTTCCTGCATGGAGCACCATCTGGTGCACGGGATCAAGGGCTGCTGCAAGGTCCCGGTCAATCCGAAAACCGTCCGGGTCAAGGGAGAACCCCTCTACAAGCCCGGCCCTTCTTGAGCAGGCAGCATCGGGCTGGTACACAGCTGAAACAACCTGATCGGGCGGGATGACCCACCGGTGGTCAGGCACATCCACGATCGCCTCGTGGCAGTCCATGATGTTATCGGCAAATCGATCTATGGTATGGGCACCGGGAAAGATACCGGAGATTCCCGTGACGGCGATGTTGTCGGCAAAGTTTTTCATAACTGGGTCATATAATTGAGAAAGGGATTAAATACAAGGGAAACCCAATTTTGAACCCGTTGCCCGCAAAAAGGGAATAAACGCCTGGAACGCATAAACGATAAAAAAACAGCTTGTTATGCACCCCGTTTAAAGAGGTGCCGGGTATGTAAAATTTCTGTAAAAGCCAAAGCGATAACCCATACCGGGGTAGGGTTTCAGTGATGGTGGGTTCTGGGGGTTTATGTTATGGGTTACTTATGGTTATGGGGGGTCTGACCCCGCTAAGTGCCTTTTTATGTTATGGGGGGTCTGACCCCGCTAAGGGTCCGTTAAAGAATTAACCATCTATATATAGTATGCATTGACCCAATATGATATACTCTTTTTATGATAGAACTTGATGAAGTAACAAAGACCAGAATAGCCAGGGTAATGCCCATGCTTGCAGAAAACCAGAGGCGAAAGTTCCTGGGCATTGAGGCACTTGCCTTGGGCCATGGTGGAATTCAGGTTTTGAGCAATCTTACCGGGGCTTCCCGCTCGACTATTGCCATGGGTATTAAGGAAGCGGTCGAGGCAGAATCCGATCCCAAAGCCAGATCTTCCTTGACAGGCACGAAGCGCATAAGGGCCAAGGGTGCAGGAAGGAAAAATGTTGAAGAAACAAACCCTGGTGTCACAAAAGCTCTTGAGGCACTGGTTTCCGAATCCACTATAGGAAACCCTGAGAACCCCCTGTGCTGGACAACAAAAAGCCTCAGAAACCTTCAGGCAGAGCTTGTAAGGCAGAACTATCGCATAAGTCACGTTAAGATTGGGGAACTTCTTAAGGATCTGGGCTACAGCCTCCAGCTCAACAAGAAAGCCCTCCAAGTGGGCGAGACCCATGTGGATAGGGATGAGCAGTTTCAGTATATCAATGACAAATCGAAGACTTTCATGGAAGAGGGGCTACCTGTAATTTCTGTTGACACAAAGAAAAAGGAAAACATCGGTAACTTCAAAAACAACGGTGCCGAGTATGCCCCTAAAGGAAATCCTACTCGTGTGCTTGACCATGACTTCCCTATTCTGGGTTTGGGGAAGGCCAGTCCCTATGGTATCTATGATGTAAGGGAGAACGAGGGGTATGTAAATGTGGGTATTAGCAGTGATACAGCAATTTTTGCAGCACAGAGCATCCGCACCTGGTGGGATGAGATGGGTTGTATTAAGTATCATGATGCAACCAAACTCTACATCACCGCTGACGGTGGTGGAAGCAATGGCAGTAGAAACAAGCTTTGGAAGAAGTCATTACAGGAGTTTTCCAATGAGACTGGAATAGAGATACATGTTTCCCATTTTCCTCCAGGGACTTCAAAGTGGAACAAGATCGAGCACCGTATGTTCAGCCATATAAGCAAGAATTGGCGAGGAAAACCCTTAACGTCAATAGCAGTTATCATCAGTTTGATAGGATCTACAACAACCCAAAAGGGTCTGAGAGTGAAATGCGGTCTTGATACTAACGAGTACGAGAAAGGTATTAAGGTCTCAGATAAGGATCTGCAAGAGCTCAATATCAGCAAGAATGAGTTCCATGGAGAGTGGAACTATTGGGTGTCTCCGTCGGATGCTTTTGCATAGTTTATTTTTTAACGGACCCTAAGTGCCTTTTTATGTTATGGGGGGTCTGACCCCGCTAAGTGCCTTTTATATGTTATGGGGGGTCTGACCCCGCTAAGTGCCTTTTACTATTGTAAAATCGGTCCCAAAAACTGTTTTTAAACCCCTTAAAACCCACTTTTCATGGGGCAAAACAGCATTGTAAGCATTTTGTGATTCATGGATTGCATAATCCCAAAAACGATCAGCACGCTGGATTCTAATGCGGTAGAAAACTTATCTGAGCAAAACGCTTAAATGCATTTTTGGGTATTAAAAAGTACATTCTAAGCGCTTTTAAGCTTAGGTCTTTTCTGGGGTCTGACCCTGCTAAGTCTCTGTTATTGAATCAGAATCTATCCAAAAAACTGTGTTGTCACCCTTTAGAACCCACTTTTCATGGGGCAAAACAGCATCGTAAGCATTTTGTGATTCATGGATTGCATAATCCTCAAGGTGATCATCGCCCTGGGTGATATTGTCCATGAAATTGGGATCAGAACTATTTTGGAATCTAATCTGGCCATATCGTTTAACATCAAAAGGCGGGGCAGGCAGCATTTTTATCTTATATCTCTTTCCAAATTTATCCAGGTTTTGTTCGATATACTTGCGACTTCCTACAGCCAGATTATTTGTCCATATGCTTTCCCGCTTCAAACTGCCATGCTGTAACGTGTACGCCACCAAATCCTCATAATACGCCCTAAATTCATCCGGATTTGAAATTCCAGAACAATGAAGCAGTGCTTCCCGATCAATCAATTGGTACCGCCTGGGTGGGTTTAAAATTTCATTGTATCCGCAAAATTCCCAGTCCTTTGGGTGCTTCACCGCGCCTGCCCGCACCATGTTCAACTCAATATATGCCATGCATCTCAGAAGGTGAACCCCGCTTTCAATGGCCGTGGTATAAAAACGATCTTCCCAGAAAGCACCCTTGCGGTTTTTCCGGGTGTTGTACGCCTGCCCAGTACAGCCGGATAACAGCTGCATGCTTTGGGAAATAATGTCCTTGCCACTGTCGACGGCCAGCAGGTGGATGTGGTTGCATGTGACAGCAAAGGTAAGCACCTTGAGACCAAATCGTTTTTTAGGTTTAAAAAGCCAGTCCCTCCAGGCTTTTCTGTCCTTTTCAAATTTTAAAAGGTGTTCTTTTTTATGACATCGATGGGTGATATGCCATAAAAAGCCTGGTAAATGTATTCTTTTTCTGCGTGGCATAATATTACTTGCTGCAAAAAGTTTAATCTGATCAAAAAGCTTAAATGCCTTTTTCTGACATCAAAAAGTATACTCTAAGCCCTTTTCTTCCCACATTAAAGGCAATATTATATATAAAAACAATAGGTTGTCAGGGTCAGACCCCCCCCCCCCCCAACCCCCCAAAAAAAATCAGACCCCCCCAAAAAACCAAAACACAGGGTCAGACCCCCCAAACAATTATATGAGTACCACGGCCGATACAAGGGACCAGGTAAGCACTCCCAGGGTCAGGATGACGCAGGCAACCGCCGTTACCCGATGGCCGAGGTTTTCATGCCGGCGCTCGTTGTATCCCAACAGCCACCCCAGGAAAATACCGGCAACCACACCGCCGCCGTGGCCCCAGTTGTTGATGCTGGGGATGAGGATTCCGATGACGGCAATGCTGATGATCCATCCGGTGGTTTGTTTGTAAACGGCCTTGCCAAAGACCCCGCCCCGGGATTTTCCGAAATAGAGGGCCGCGCCGATGAGTGCGCAGATGGCGGCCGAGGCCCCAATGGTGACGCCCACCCCTGCAAGGTAGGACAGATAGAAACCCGCTGTTCCCCCAATGGCGTAGATAGCAAGCATTCGGCTTATGCCATAGGCATGGATGATGAGGGGGGCGATCTGAACAAGGGCCGTCATGTTAAAAATAATGTGCACAAGGCTTCCATGGAGCCAGTTGGCCGAGATCAGGGACCACCACTCGTGGTATTGGTCAATGGGAATGGTTCCTGTGGCACCCAGGAATATCAGGGCGTTCATGGACGGAGAAAAGGCAGTAAAGGGGTTGAGGGAAATCTCCATCCCTTTGCCGCTCAGCACAAGGCTTGCCAGAAAGAGAGCCACATTTACGTAGATGATGTACTTGACAACAAGGTCCGGGGTGATTCGGTTTTTTTGCATCATTGGGCAGCTTCGATTTCAAGGGAGTCAATGTAGGATTTAACCCCGCCAAGGCAGAGGGTGAACATCTTTGTGCCCACAAGAATGGCAATGGGGTCCTGGGGGGCATTGCAGGCTGCGGCAAAGGCAGGCCCCATGACTGCTGTGGGTTCACTTGCCTGATCCGGGTTTGACTGCATGGCACTGACATAGGTGTCAAGGCGTTCTTTGAGGATGCTGAAATAGTCAATGGTCTGGCCGGATGTGGTCTCAAGCAGGGTGGAGATCTTGGTTGACACCTCCCTGATCTGCTCCCAGAAGACGAGATTCAAGCGTTGCTTGCCCGGCTGCTCGGCCATATAAAAGGAGATTGCCCAGCCAACGCTCAATATCCTCAGGATTTGAAGTTCATACTCCACCGTTGCCATGTTAAGATCGTTTTCCCTGGGAATCGTCTGGACAAGGGCCTTTAAATCTTCCCGGTCAATGGCGTAGGTTGACAAATTGGTGGCTAATTCTTCTACGGTTATCGGTTTTTTAAGGGTTCGACCCATCTTGTTTCACCTTAAGTTTATTGTTGCACAGATTTATATGGTTGTGTCATAGTTGGTACTTCTAATATCAAATAACGGCACGGTGGGAAAGTGGTAATCTAAAATGATTGAAATTGAAGTCAAACTGTTTGCAACCCTGGTAAAATATCGCCCCAAAGAATCCGACGCATTTAAACTCCCGGACAAGACCACCATTGCAGGGCTTCTTTCCATGCTCACTATCCCTGAAGATGAGACCAAGCTCATTTTTGTCAACGGGAAGAAACAGCCCATGGCCTATGAGGTGCAGCACGGGGACCGGGTGGGCATCTTCCCGCCCGTGGGAGGCGGATGATCCATGGAGCGCTACATACGGAATTTTAACACCCTGTCCCAGGATGAACAGACCGTTTTGTCCGAGTCCAGGGTGGCTGTCATCGGCCTTGGCGGCCTTGGCGGGGGGGTGGTGGAGATGCTTGCAAGGATCGGGGTGGGTACCCTGGTTCTCATGGACGGTGACGCCTTTGAAACAAGCAATCTTAACCGGCAGATTCTTGCCACCGAGGCCCTGGTCGGTCATTCAAAGGCCAGTGCCGCAAGGGCTCGGGTCAAGGCCATAAATACCACCGTCCAGGTAACGGCCTGCCATGATTTTCTGGACAATAAAAATGCAGATGCAACGGTTAAAGGATGTGATCTTGTGATCGACTGCCTTGACAGCATCGAAACCCGGTTCCTGCTGGAATCTGCCTGCAAGCGGGCAGAAATCCCTCTGGTCTCCGGAGCCATCGCAGGCACCCTGGGCCAGGTCATCACCATTTTTCCCCGGGACCCGGGGTTGGCCCTTGTGTATGGGGATCGATCGTCCACACGGGCAGACGGTGTTGAACGACAGATGGGCACCCTGCCGTATACGGCCATGTTCGTGGCGGCAATCGAGTCGTCTGAAGCCGTCAAGGTGCTGCTCAATCGGGGGGAGTTGCTGAGAAACCGGCTGCTCATCATTGATCTCATGGCCCTTTCCTTTGACATGGTTGAACTGACCTGATAAAAGGAGCACTTTATTATGTATGCAAGGGCAGCAAGAATGATTAAATCGGCACGCCACTGTGTGGCTTTCACCGGTGCCGGCATATCCGTTGAGAGCGGGATTCCGCCGTTCAGGGGAGAAAACGGTCTCTGGAATAGATACGATCCAGCCACCTTTGAGATCGGGTATTTTCTGAGCCATTCCACCCAATCCTGGGCGGTGATGCAAGATGTTTTCTATAACCTCTTTTCCGGGATCAAGCCCAACTCAGCCCACTACGCATTGGCAGAACTTGAACAAAAGGGGATTGTCAAGGCAATCATCACCCAGAATGTCGATAACCTCCATACTGAGGCGGGAAGCCGGGTGGTCCATGAGTTCCACGGCTCTTTGAAACGGCTGGTTTGTCTCAACTGCAATGATTCTGTCACGGTCGACCAGAAAGATCTGGCCGTTCTGCCTCCCCGGTGTGACCATTGCCGGGGGGTAATGAAACCCGATGCGGTTTTTTTTGGAGAGTCCATCCCCGAACCTGCCCATTCACGCTCGTTCAAAGAGAGTGAACGCTCAGACTGCTTTGTTCTCATCGGCACCACAGGCGAGGTGGCACCGGCCAACCTGATTCCCAGGCTGGCAAAACAGCGGGGGGCCACCATCATCGAAATCAACACGGCAAGCTCATCCTATACGCGCTCCATCACCGACGTTTTTTTAAAAGAGCGGGCAACCGTTGCCATGGAGCAGCTCATGGAAGAAATTGCAAAATTATAGCGACAAAGGTTACACCGGGCGTTTTATTGACCCTATTTTTACTTGAATAGAATTAAAATTTTAGCAACAGGACACCTACGATGGATTATCTGGAAATTGAACAAAGGCTTGGCGCAAATAATTACAAACCCCTGGACGTGGTTTTAAACAGGGGGCAGGGCATCTGGGTCTGGGATGTGGACGGCAAACGGTACATGGATTGTCTGTCTGCATACTCTGCCGTGAATCAGGGACATTGCCATCCTGAAATTGTCAAGGCCCTGACCGAACAGGCAGCAAAGCTGTCGTTGACCTCACGGGCCTTTAGAAATGACCAGCTTGGACTTTTTTATGAGGAGCTGTGTGAACTGACCCACTCCCACAAGGTGCTGCCCATGAACAGCGGGGCCGAGGCCGTTGAAACGGCCATTAAAACCGTTCGAAAATGGGGCTATAAAACCAAGAAGGTTGCAGAGAACAAGGCTGAGATCATTGTGTGTGATAACAATTTCCATGGCAGAACCATCACCATCATCAGTTTCAGTTCAGACAAGGGGGCAAGGGACGGGTTCGGACCGTTTACCCCGGGGTTTAAAAGCATCCCCTTTGGCGATGCTGGGGCGTTAAAGGCCGCCATCAACGAAAATACCATTGCCTTCATGGTTGAGCCCATCCAGGGAGAGGCAGGTGTCATTATTCCGCCCCAAGGATACTTGAGGGAGGTCAGGCAGATCTGCACGGACAACAATGTGGTTCTTATTCTTGATGAGATCCAGACGGGTCTAGGCCGGACCGGAAAACTTCTGGCCGAAGCCCACGAGGGAATCGAGGCGGACATGACGCTGATCGGAAAAGCGTTGTCCGGTGGACTTTATCCGGTGTCTGCGGTGCTGTCCAACACCGAGATCATGGACGTTCTCAATCCGGGCGAGCACGGCAGCACCTTTGGGGGAAATCCCCTGGCCTGTGCCGTTGCAAGGGCGGCCCTCAGGGTTCTGGTCGAGGAGAATATGGTGGAAAATTCAGCCAGGATGGGAGACTATTTCCTGAACGGCCTGAAAACCCTCAAGAACCCGCTGATCAAGGATATCCGGGGCAGGGGCTTGATGATCGGGCTTGAATTTGAGCCGGGTAAGGTAAAGGCCAGAGCCTATTGTGAAGCACTCAAGGAAAAGGGGCTGCTGTGCAAGGAGACCCATGAGAACATTATTCGATTTGCTCCGCCCCTGGTGGTCAAAAAAGAGGACATTGACTATGCCCTCACGATCATTCAGGAGGTTATCGGCTAGGATTTCAGGGGGGATGTATCGCATCGCAGATATCTCCCCCTGTGAATCGTTGATATGAAAAAAATATGGGGGTGTCCGTCATGAACGTTTCGGAAATGATTTCCCAGCATCCCAGACCCGGCACATCCCGGGTGATGTTCTGTGGCGATGTCCTGACCTTTACCCTCACCATTTCCGCCAATGTCAGGGGAATGGCGTGGATCCGGACAAACCTTGGACGGGCCCTGGTTGCCAGGAACGAAATTATTGCAAGGGTTGATCGTAACGAGATCAAGCTTGACGAGGCATGGCATGACATTCAGATGGTCCGCCAGGGCCCGGAACTGTTCGCCATTACCCTGCCCCTTTCGGAAACCGGTCATTTTAGGGCAAAGTGCTTTTTCTGGGCCGAGGACAGCAATGGGCCGGTATGGCCGCCGGGCGAGGATACCATCATCAATGTGGAACCTGCCGGCACCTGCTGCGCCAATATTGTCTACAACGCCTTTGTGAGGCAGTTCGGTCCCACCCGATCCCTGGATCAACCCCTTGCACAAGAGGAAGCAGACTGCATCAATCGCCTTGACAGTAAAGGGTATGCGGTGATTCCCAGCTCGGGCAAATTCCGGGACCTGGCTGGTGAAATTGATTTTATCCTTACCCATTTAGGGTGCCGGGCCATTCACCTGCTGCCCATTCATCCCACCCCCACCACCTACGGCCGCATGGGTCGGTTCGGCAGTCCCTATGCGGCCTTGAATTTCACAGATGTGGATCCGGGCCTTGCCGAGTTTGATTCAAGTGCCACCCCCATGGAACAGTTTTCAGCCCTTGTGGACAAGATTCATTCATGTGCCGGTTACCTGATCCTTGACATTGCCATCAACCACACGGGCTGGGCTGCCGCCATCCATGAGAAGCATCCCGAATGGCTTGTCCGGGACAAAGACGGTGAAATTGCGGTCCCAGGCGCCTGGGGAGTGGAGTGGGCGGACCTGACCCGCCTGGACTATTCAAAACCGGCCCTGTGGCAATACATGGCGGATATTTTCCTCCTATGGTGCAATCGGGGCGTTGACGGCTTCAGGTGCGATGCCGGGTACATGATTCCGGTGCCTGCCTGGGAGTATATTGTTGCCAAGGTGAAAAAAGAATATCCAGACACCCTGTTCTTTCTTGAGGGACTCGGCGGACCGCTGGATGCCACCTGTGACATCCTTGGTAAGGCCAATTTCAACTGGGCCTATTCCGAGCTGTTCCAGAACTATGACCGCAGGGCAGTGGAGGCCTACCTGCCAACGGCCATTTCGATTTCTGAAAAATTCGGCCACATGATCCATTTTGCCGAGACCCACGATAACCCGCGCCTGGCAGCCACCTCCCATTGCTATGCAAAAATGCGCACCGCCCTTTGTGCCCTTTTTTCCGTTTGCGGCGGATTCGGGTTTGCCAACGGGGTGGAATGGTTTGCCACCGAAAAAATCAACGTCCATGAGTCGCCCAGCCTGAACTGGGGGGCAAAGATCAACCAGACCGATCACATTCGGCGGTTGAACCTGATTCTTAAAACCCATCCTGCCTTTGCAGACAATGTAAAACTTGCCCTTGTGCAAAAGGGTGGGGGCGATTATCTGGTTCTTTGCCGCACCATTGAACAAACCGACAGGGAGATCATCGTCGTTGCCAACCTGGACTGTGAACACAGGCAAACGGTTTTGTGGGCGGCCAGGCAGAAACCTGCAGGGCCACTGTTCGACCTTGTGACCGAACGATCCGTGGATGTCACGCTGGAGGGGGACAGTTTCAGGACCACGGTTGAGCCGGGCGGGGTGCTGGCCCTTACCCGGGACAAAAAGGATCTGGACCGGCTCAAACAGTCGGATCTGAAAAACGATCCCGTGCCCCTGAGGGTGGTTCGTCAAAAGCGGGCCGCCTGCGTTTTGAAAATTGTCACGGCCCTTGCCGGATACACCGATGTGTCGGGTCTGGATCTTTTTGATGAGTCAACCGCCCTGATTGCAGACCCCATTGCCTTTATTCGATCGTTTAATCCGGAGGGCAAGGAAAGCCGGGTGGTGGTGTGGGAGTGGGACAAAGATTGCCGAAGAGAGGTCATGGTGCCCCATGGTTTTTTCCTCATGGTGGTTGCACCTGCCAATTTCAGGGCAGAAATCAGAACCCGGACCCGGGACACCGTTCGTACCCTCGAGCAGAACGAGGCCCTGGTTGCCGGGGATGGCCGGTATTTTGCCGTGTTTCTGCCCGTTGATACCCGGGGCAGAATCATGGAACACACTTTGAGGATAAGGGTTTTTGGGGCAGAAGGTACCCAAAAGGCCAAGGCCCCCCTGGTTTTTTTGCCGGGCACCGGAACCGCCTTTGTCCCGTCGACATACACCCCCAGGGCCATTGCAAAGAATCCCTCCCTCAAGCTTCTTGGGGTAAACCATCGGGGGGCAATGATGCGGGCCTTTGCCTGGTGGGGCAGGCTTGAGAGCCGTTACGATGCCCTGCTTGCGGCAAACATCAATCCTGATTTTCCTGAAGACCGGTGGATGGCCCTTGCCCGGTTCAGGATCTGGGCTTCGTTCCAGGGATATTCAAGGGAACTCACCCTGGACTGCCTGGAATCATTCACCTTTTCCTATGTAAACCTGGGGCGCTGGCGCTTCCGGGTGCCCACCAGCGAAGGCAGCCACTGCCCCATTGAAATCACCCTGGGGATGGTCGATCAGACCAACGCCATTGAGATGGAAATTTCACGGCCAACGGGTTCCTCCCGTGAACACCTTCTCGGGGACGACAAACCCGTGGCCCTCATCATCCGCCCGGACCTTGAACACCGCAGTTTCCATGGAACCGTCAAGGCGTGGCAGGGGCCTGAGACCCATTGGCGATCCTCGGTTTCCATGGTGGCCAACGGATTCTTGTTTGCCCCGGATCCCGACCACTGCACCCTCAGGGTCGAAGCCTCGGACGGCACCTTTGTCTGGGAGCCCGAGTGGCAGTACATGGTCCACCGCCCCCTTGACGGTGAAAGGGGGCTTGACCCAGACTCGGATCTGTTCAGTCCCGGGTATTTCATCGCAACCCTTGGGGGAGACCAGACCCTCCGTGTCCGTGCCCTTGTGACGGGCAGCAGCGATGGGGACAACAGCGCCACGGGCAGCATTGATGGGGACAGCAGCGCCACGGACAGCAGCAACACGGACAGTATTGATCGGAGCAGCAGCGACACGGGCTGCAGCGCCACGGACCCCAGCCATCCGGGCAGCACGGATACCGACCCCAGCAGCAATGTGACGGGTCCGGGTGGACCTTCAGGAAAAATTTCCAGGGGGTGGCCGTTGTCCGAGGCCCTGATGATGAGCCTGGATGCCTTTATTGTGGCAAGGGCAAAGGAGCGGAGCGTCATTGCCGGTTATCCCTGGTTCCTTGACTGGGGCAGGGACAGCCTTATTTTCAGCCGGGCCCTGATCCAGACGGACCGACTGGCCGATGCCAAGGATATTCTCAGGCTGTTTGGCCGGTTTGAGGCCAACGGCTCACTTCCCAACATGATCAGCGGCAATGATGCCAGGAACCGGGAAACCTCGGACGCCCCCCTGTGGTTCGTTGCAGCAGCAAGGGAGGTGGTGGACAAAGAGGGGGAGGGTCTGCTTGACCGGGTCCTTGGCGGCCGAACCTTTAAGGAGATCCTTGTCTCCATCGGGGACGCCTATGTCCGGGGCACTCCGACCGGTATCGCCATGGACCCTGAAACCGGCCTGGTTTTCAGTCCGTCCCATTTCACCTGGATGGACACCAACTTTCCCGCCGGCACCCCCAGGGAAGGCTACCCCATTGAGATCCAGGCCCTGTGGGCCTATGGCCTTGAGTTCCTGGCAAAGATTGATCCCAAGGGAACCCATGCCTGGGCCAGGCTTGCCGACCAGGTCAAAAATTCCATCCGAACCCTGTTCTTCATCGAACAAAAGGGGTATTTTTCAGACTGCCTCCACACCCGGGGCATGGCCCCTGCCCGGAGTGCCGTGGTGGATGATGCCCTGCGGCCCAATCAGCTGTTCGTGATCTCCCTCGGGGTGATCCGGGATGAAGAGTTATGCATTCCGGCCCTTGAACACTGTATGGGACTTCTGGTGCCCGGTGCCATCCGAACCCTTGACGACAGCCGGGTGGACCTTGCCCTGGTCATCCAGGGCCCGACAGGTCCGCTCAATGACCCCCATCGTCCCTATTGGGGCCATTACCAGGGAGACGAGGACACAAGGCGAAAACCCGCCTACCACAACGGCACGGCCTGGACCTGGGTGTTTCCCGTGTTCTGTGAGGCCTGGAGCGAAATCTTTGGCAGCCAGGGGGCCATGACCGGGATTTCATGGCTGACCAGCAGTGTGAAACGCATGGAACAGGGGGCCGCAGGTTTTGTTCCTGAAATTGTGGACGGAGATGCCCCCCACACACCCAGGGGGTGTGATGCCCAGGCCTGGGGTTCGAGCGAACTGTGCCGGGTGTGGCATAAACTGATATTGAGGAGTTGAAAATGGAGAACTTGCAGGTTTTTAAGGTATATCCTTCTATTCCTGAGCCGGTGCGGTTTCTTGATTACCTGTCTAAAAATCTCTGGTGGTGCTGGAATTATGATGCGGTCGAACTTTTCAGACGGATCAACCCGGTTCTCTGGGAGGCAAAAAAGAGAAATCCCGTTGCCTTCCTGGCATCCATTTCCCAGCGGCGGTTTGAGACCTTTGCCCGGGACGACAGTTTTATCGGCCACATGGAACGGGTAAAGGCACGGTTTGAAGCCATGTTTTCCTTTGCACCGGGATTTGAAAACCTTGAAGTTGGATCCACCCAGACCATTGCCTATTTTTCCATGGAGTTCGGGATCCACGAATCGTTGCCGCTGTTTGCCGGCGGCCTCGGGGTTCTTGCCGGCGACCACCTCAAGGCAGCCTCGTCCCTCGGCCTTCCCCTCACCGGTGTGGGGCTTTTGTTCCGGGGGGGATATTTCAGCCAGGTCTTTGACCTTGAAGGGTGGCAGCAGGAGCGCTATCCGGAGATTGATATCTTTGATCTGCCGGTCCAGCGGGCACTGGACAACCACGGCAACGAGGTGTCTGTGACCGTTGAAAGTCCCCATGGCACGATCAAGGCCCAGGTGTGGCAACTCAAGATCGGCCGGCTGCGCCTGCTGCTGCTGGATACCAACCTTATGGAGAACAGCCCGTTTGTCCGGGATATAACTGCCCGGCTCTATTCCAGCAACCTTGAAATCCGGGTGGCACAGGAGGCCCTGCTCGGCATCGGGGGCATGCGCGCCCTGGAGCGCCTGGATATCTTTCCTTCTGTGATCCACATGAACGAAGGCCACTGCGCCTTTGCCGTACTTGAAAGAATCGTCCAGATCATGAAAAAATTCCATGTCAACATGGAAGCTGCCTTTGAGACATGTAAACGAACCAGTGTGTTCACCACCCACACCCCGGTGGCAGCCGGCCATGATGAGTTCCCGCCCTCCCTGGTCCTGCCCTATGTTCGACCCTTTGCAACAAAGTTCAACATCACCGAGGTCGACCTGCTTCGCTGGGGCCAGATGGACCATGGGAATAACAACAACGGTTTTTTTTACATGTGTGTGCTGGGCATGAACCTATCGGGTTATATCAATGGGGTCAGCCGCCTCCACGGAACCGTGGCCAGGAAGATGTGGACGGGTATCTGGCCGGAACGGCCCATGGATGAGGTGCCCATCTCCCATATCACCAACGGGGTCCACATCCTCTCGTACATTTCCCAGCAAAAGGCAGCCCTGTTTGAACGATATCTGACAACGGACTGGGCCGGCATCAACTGCACCCCTGAAATGGTGCAGAGGATCGACAACATCGACGATGAGGATCTCTGGCATGTGCACGGGATTGACCGTTCCCGTCTCATCCGTCTGTGCCGGAAGGTGATGTTTGACAAATACTCACAACGGAACGCTCCAAGGGATGTCCTGGATGCGGTTTCGTCGGTTCTGGACCATAAGGTGCTGACCATCTGCTTTGCCAGGCGGTTTGCCACATACAAACGTGCCGATCTTCTGCTCAAGGATCCCGAACGCCTTGAGGCCATGATCAATTCAAAGACCCGGCCCATCCAGATTGTATTTGCCGGTAAGGCCCATCCCAACGACAATGAGGGCAAGCAGATCATCCAGCGGATCATGGATTTTGCCAAAAGGGACGAGGTGAGGCACCGGGTGGTTTTTCTGGAAGATTACGATATCAACATCGCACGCTACATGGTCCAGGGGGCCGATGTATGGCTCAACACCCCGAGAAGGCCCAATGAGGCCTGCGGCACCTCGGGCATAAAGGCGGCCGTTAACGGCAGCCTGAACCTGAGTATCCTTGACGGATGGTGGTGTGAGGGATATACTGCCCAGAGAGGTTGGGCCATTGGCGATAGTTGCGACTACAAGGATACGGCCTATCAGGATTCCGTTGAGAGCCAGGCCCTGTACAATCTTCTGGAAAACGAAGTAATTCCCTGTTTCTATGACCGGCGACGGGGCAATCCGCCCCAGAGATGGGTGCAGATGATGAAGGAATCCATGAAAATGGCCCTGCTTGACTTTTCAAGCAATCGCATGGTCCGGGAGTATACCCACCGCTTCTACGTCCCGGCAGCCGGTAACATGGTCAGACTTACGGCAGACAATGCCGGTGCCGCCATTGAGCTTGCAAGGATCAGACAGCGGCTTAAAACCCTGTGGGCGAGTGTGCGGGTGGAAAAACCGTCCATGGCCCCGGACAGCGGGTTTACGGTCGGTGATGTCTTTACCCTTACCACAACGGTTTTCCTTGGCGACCTTGCCCCTGACGAGGTGGAAGTTCAGATTTTTTTTGGAAAACTCAAATCCCTGGACCGGCTGGATGGCGGCAGAACCCAGACCATGTCGCTCAAAGAGAGTTCAGGGGGAAATGTCTATCGCTATGCCTGTGAACTGGACTGTTCAGATGCCGGCAGGTTCGGCTATACGGCCCGGGTGATTCCCCAGGGTGACGAGATTCTCAAGGCAACCCCCGGCTTCATGACCTGGGCCAGATGAGCAAAAGGAGAGTTCCATGACGGTGAAAAGGAAACGACCCCGTGTTCTCATTGTGACGCCCGAGGTGACCTATCTTCCCGATGACATGGGAAATATGTCCAACTATTCGGCCAAGGCAGGCGGCCTGGCCGATGTGTCTGCAGCCCTGATCTCGGCATTGTTTGACCTGGGCGGTGACGTTCACGTGGCCCTTCCCGATTATCGATCGATCATCAACGGGTACCTGCCTGATTTTTTCAACAAGGAGCTGGACAGAATCAAGGCCCGGTTGGAGGATAAACGCATTCACCTTGCCGAAGACCGGATTTTCTACTACCTGACCCATGTGTACTCGGGTTATTCCGACATCAATCTTAAGGTTGCACTGGCCTTTCAGCGGGAGGTGATGAACAACATCATTCCCCGGGTAAACCCGGACATCATCCACTGTAACGACTGGATGACCGGTCTTGTCCCTGCCATGGCAAGGCAGATGGGCATTCCCTGCCTGTTTACCGTTCATAACATTCATACGGTCACAGCGACCCTGGCCGAGATCGAGGACCGGGGTATAGATGCGGCCGCGTTCTGGAATCATCTGTACTTCAGAAACCCGCCTTGCAACTATGAAAGCGCAAGGGATCAGAACCCCGTGGATTTTCTCACATCCGGGGTGTTTGCGGCCCACTATGTCAACACGGTGAGCCCGACCTTTTTAAGGGAGATCATTGACCAGCGTCACTCGTTTGTCGAGCCCTGTTTGCGCCAGGAACTTGCCAACAAGTGGCACGCCGGTTGCGCCGACGGGGTTCTCAACGCCCCTGATCCCGAGTTCAACCCGGCCATTGACGAAATGATTGCCCACAACTATGGTCCCAAGAATCACCGGGCAAAAAAACGGCTCAACAAACTTTACCTCCAGGAGGCCCTGGGGCTTGAGCAGGACGAGCGTGCCCCGCTGTTTTTCTGGCCCTCCCGCCTGGATCCGGTTCAAAAGGGGTGTCAGCTCCTGGCCGACATCGCCTATGCCGTGATCCAGCGGTACTGGGATGAAGGTCTTCAGATGGTGTTTGTGGCCAGCGGAGAGTATCAACGACACTTCAGGGATATTGCCGACTTCCACGGCATTCGACACCGCATGAGCGTCAATCATTTCAGCGAAAGCCTCTCCCACGAGGCCTTTGCCGGGTCTGATTTTCTGTTTATGCCGTCGCGGTTTGAACCCTGCGGGCTGCCCCAGATGACCGGATGTATCTATGGTACCCTGCCCATTGTCTATGACACGGGCGGACTCCATGATACCGTGAAACACCTGGACCCGGGCAGCAACCAGGGCAATGGTTTTGTTTTCAATGTCCACGATGCCAACGGTCTCTCCTGGGCCATTGACCAGGCCATGGGGTTTTACCGTCTTGCCGGAGATGTCCGGGAGGTTCAGATTCGACGCATCATGACCGAAGGCGTACTTGAGTTCAACCATACAACCTGTGCTGAAAAATATATAGGACTCTATGAAAGAATGCTGCAAAGACCCTTTTTTGCCTGACTCGGGTATCTTTCGGGATCGTTTTCTCCTGCCCCACCGGACGGAAATCCTCAGAAGGATCGACCATTGTCACCAAAAATACGATGTGATTACCCAAAAGGGCAGCCGTTCCCTTGAACAATTTGCCGCGTATCACCAGGAATTCGGTCTTCACCGCCATGACAACGGCTGGACCTTCCGGGAGTGGGCACCCAATGCCCGGTCCATCCATATCATCGGGGAGATGACCCAATGGCAGATTGATCCAGGTTTCAGCCTTGAACCCAGCACAGCCGAGGGCGTGTGGGAGGCCGATTTTCCCCTTGACGCCTTTTTTCACACGCTGCTCTACAGGCTGGTTGTCACGTGGAAGGAGGGCAGGGGGGACCGACTGCCCACGGCTGCCACACGGGTCGTCCAGGACCCTGATTCCCTGATCTTCAATGCCCAGGTCTGGGAACCTGAAACCCTGTTCCAGTGGCGTCACCCTTCGCCTGCACCTGCTGATCTTTTTATCTATGAGGCCCATGTGGGCATGGCCCAGGAAACCCTGGCAGTGGGAACCTTCAGGGAGTTCGAGATCCGGGTACTGCCGAGGATCAAGGCCGCAGGCTACACAGCCATCCAGCTCATGGCCGTTCAGGAACATCCCTATTATGGCTCGTTCGGGTACCATGTCACCAATTTTTTTGCCGTGTCCTCACGATTCGGCACCCCGGAAGACCTTAAACGCCTTGTGGATACGGCCCACGCCATGGGCCTCAGGGTGTTCATGGATGTTGTCCATTCCCACGCCTCTTCAAACGAGGTCGAAGGATTGAGCCGCTTTGACGGGAGCACGGATCAGTTTTTCCATCCGGGTGAACGGGGAATCCACAGGCTGTGGGATTCCCGCTGCTTTGATTACGGCAAGCCCATGGTGCTTAAATTTCTTCTGTCCAACCTGCGCTACTGGATCGAGGAATTTCACCTGGACGGGTTCCGGTTTGACGGGGTGACCAGCATGCTGTTCTACGACCATGGCCTTGGCCGGGCCTTTACCTGCTATGATGACTACTTTGGCGATTCGGTTGATCTGGATGCCCTGGCCTATCTCTATCTTGCCAACCGTTTGGTCCACACCCTTTCCCCGGATTGCGTGACCATTGCCGAAGAGGTCAGCGGCTACCCCGGCATTGCAACAGCCCAGAGCGGCGGTGGAACCGGGTTTGACTATCGCTACGCCATGGGCATTCCTGATTTCTGGATTCGCCTGCTAAAGGAGTACCGGGACGAACAATGGCCCCTGGGCGTTCTATGGCACGAGCTCAACTCCCGGCGGGAAGACGAACAAACCATCTCCTACGCCGAATCCCATGACCAGGCCATGGTGGGGGACAAAACCCTGATGATGCACCTCATGGGCGGGGCCATCTATTCGTCCATGGAACGAACCAACACGTCGGTTACAACCTTTCGTGCCGTGGCCCTCCACAAGATGATCCGCCTGATTACCCTTGCAACGGCGGGCAGCGGTTATCTCAATTTCATGGGCAACGAGTTCGGCCATCCGGAATGGATCGATTTTCCAAGTGTTGCCAACAACTGGTCCTATCAGCATGCCAGGCGCCAGTGGTCCCTTTCGGACAATGAAGATCTGATGTTTTCCTGCCTGGGACGATTTGACCGGGCCATGGTCAAAACGGCCAGGGTCCACAGGATCTTGAACGGTGAACGGGCCCGGCTGATTTTCATCCATGAGGCGGACAAGACCATTGGGTTCATGCGGGGGGGGATGGTTTTTGTCTTTAATTTCCATCCAGACAAATCGTATGTGGATTACCCCGTCAACGCCCCTGTTGGAGGGTTTAAAATGGTTCTGGACACGGATGCCCCAGGGTTTGGCGGCCATGGGCGTCTTCGGGCCGGCCAGGTTCATTTCTCCCTTGAAAACAAATTGGACCGGAGCAACGGTTCTCGGCTGAGTCTCTACCTGCCGGCCCGTACCGCCATGGTTCTGGCTCCGGAGCAGGGACAATGAGGATTTCCCTTGCCTGATATTTTCTGCTGTTATATAGTTCAAATTCCATCCTGCACGGATGCAGGATAAACTGACAGGGTCATACAGGTTAAGATCATTTATCATGGGGTGGGACCATGGAAGAGGAACGGGAAACGTCCATAGAATTTCAAGCAATGAACGATGATCCGCAATCGAACAGTCAGGTTCGCAACTCTTTTCGCGTGCCCCTCAGTAATCCCCAAAAATATGTTGCCGTCATCAAAAATTTTCCATACCCGCTTTTGGATATCGCCAACGGCGGGGCCGGTTTTGAGATCAAATATGAACCCGGATTCACTGTGGGCGATATCCTTGAAGCATGCCGGTTGGAACTTGGAGATCATACCATTGAAGGTCTCAGGGGCGAGGTGGTTCACCTCTTTGCTGAAAGTGACATAACCTGGAAATGTGGTATTCGCTGGATAAACCTGGCGGACAAGGCTGTGGGGGAAATAGCCGCCATTGTCCTGAATCTTCGAAAAGAGCTGTTTAGAGACAGCCGCACTTCACTGGACCGGGATCTGGAGTTGAAGCGTTGAAAAAGGAGGAGCCGTGACCCTTATTGTCTGTCCCAACTGTTCCAGAAGGCACCGTGTAAACATTGACACCATTCCAGAGGGAAAGACGATTGTTGCCAGATGCAAGGCATGCAGCCATAAATTTCCAGTCGAAATAGACAAGCTCAGGAGCCAGAACCAGGCCCGGGATACCCGGACGGCACCCAAGTCCCCGACGTCTGATGCACCGACGCCTGAACCCCCGACGCCTGATGCACCGACGCCCCAGGCTCCGGCACCCGGGACCCCCAGACCGTACCGAACAAAACCGGAAGCACCAGAACCGATTAAAACCGCACGAAAGATCTGTGTCTCCCTGAGCAAGGGCGGCGTTGGAAAAACAACGACATCGGTAAACCTCGGTGCAGGGCTGGCCCTTGCCGGATACCGTGTACTGCTTGTGGACACCGATACCCAGGGCCAGTCCGGCTATGTCCTGGGCAAGCGAACAGAGGCCGGGTTGACCGAACTTCTGACAGGGGAGCTGACCCCGGACGAGGCCATTGTCCAGGTGCGAAAGAATTTTTGGCTCCTTGGGGGTGGAAAATCCCTTGCCGGGGTCAAGCGAATCATTGATCGGAAGAGTTTCGGAGCCGAGTGGACCCTGTCCGAGGCCCTTAAACCCCTTGACACAAAATTTGATTTTATCATCATCGACACCTCGCCCGGATGGGATCAACTGACGGTGAACGTGCTGTTTTATGCCACTGAGATCCTGATCCCCGTGGCCCTTGAGGTGATGCCCCTGCACGGTCTGTCTGAATTCATGAAAAGCCTGCGTTCTATCCAGAAATATCGCAAGGAGGTATCGTTGAAGTATGTGGTGCCGACCTTCATGGACACACGGGTTAAAAATCCCCAGGTTATATTTACCAGACTGAAAAAACTTTACCCCAAAGAGATCTGTAAACCCATCCGTTACAATGAAAATTTCAGTGAAGCGCCTTCGTTCGGCAAAACGATTTTTGAATTCGCCCCGGGCTGCTCAGGTGCAGTGGACTACCGGGAACTTGTCAGAAGGGTTGCCATGAACGAAACCCTGCTTCAGTAAAAAGGGGAGACAAACCATGAAACCGTTGACTCTTTTGTTTGCCGCAACCATCGCCATTGCCGGCAGTTGCGCCCCCCTGTCGGCACAGGAGCGCGCGACCCGGATTCTTTTTATCGGCGATTCCATTACTGCAGGTTTTGGCGTGGATCCCGAACAGAGCTATCCAGCCCTTGTGGATCATATGCTCCGCCAACGGGGATTTAACAGGATCGAGATCACCAACGGCAGCATCAGCGGTTCCACAACGGCCAGTGCCCTTTCCCGGCTCAAATGGTTTTTAAGGATAAAACCCCATATTCTGGTGCTGGCCCTGGGGGCCAATGACGGACTGCGGGGGCTTTCCACCGTTGAAATGGAACAGAACCTGGACCGGACCATCGCCCTTGCCCTGGACAACGGGATAAGGGTCATCCTTGCCGGCATGGCAGTGCCGCCCAATTACGGGCCCGGGTATTCAACCGCTTTCAGCAACGTTTTTCCCTCCCTTGCAAGGCGCCACAACATTGTCCTGATCCCCTTTTTGCTCAAGGATGTGGCAGGCATTGCCAGTCTTAACCAGGCCGACGGGATCCATCCCAACCGGGCAGGGCAGCAGATCATTGCCGCCACCGTGTTCGACTATCTGAAGGATCAACTGTGATGCTCAAGATCGACGGGCTGTGTAAATCCTATGTCCAGCCAAGATCCAGACCCATTGAGGTGCTCAAGGCCGTCAGTTTTGACCTTGCTCCCGGTGAGACCTGCGCCATTACCGGTCAGTCGGGCAGCGGCAAAACCACCCTTCTGTCGCTGATCGCAGGGCTTGATACCCCGGATTCAGGACGGGTGATCCTGGACGGTGAAAACCTGTGCGCCATGAAGGAAAACCAGCTGGCCCGGTATCGCGCAAGCAAGATCGGCATTATTTTTCAATCCTTTCACCTGATGCCCCATTTAACGGCCCGGGAGAACATCAGCCTGCCCCTGGAAATTCTCAAGCAGGATCAGATTGCCCGAAAAACCGATGCCATGCTCGAAAAAGTCGGCCTCAACGACCGCCAAAACCACCTTCCCGGCCAGCTCAGCGGCGGGGAGTGCCAGCGGGTGGCCATTGCCCGGGCCCTTGTCATACGGCCTGCCCTGCTGCTGGCGGACGAACCCACGGGAAACCTTGACCTGGAAACCGGGGAAACCGTGGTACAACTGCTGTTTGACCTGGTATCCCAGGAAAATAAAACCCTCATCCTTGTGACCCACAATCCCGACCTTGCCCGGCAGTGCCGGCAGATCAAGACCCTTGAACGGGGCAGGCTTGTGTGATGCTCTGGATTCGACTGGGCCTCAGGGAGATCCTCAAGAACAGGGGATTCTCTGCTTTTTTTATCCTGAACCTCTCCATCGGCCTTGCCGGGTTTATTGCCCTGGGATCGTTTGGCCGCTCTTTAAGCCGCCATTTTGACGGGAACCTCAAGGAAATTCTAACGGCTGACCTTGTGCTTTCAGCCGCAGCCGAGCTGACCCCGGACGAGCTTGAACTGGCAGATAGGGTGCTTGGAAACAACAAGCGCCTGGCCAGGCGCATCAGCTTTTACACCATGGTTAAAACCCCAAAGGATGCCCGCCTTGTTAAGGTGATGGCCGTTGATGTCAGCTATCCGCTTTATGGGGCATTTTCCCTTGAGGGCGGAACAACGGTTTTAGATCTCCAGAACAACCCGGGACTCTTCATGACCCGTGACACGGCCCAGGCCCTGGGTGTTGAAGCCCAACTGAACGCCCCTTTGGTGCTTGGGAATAAATCCTTTGTTGTCCGGGATTTTTTTTCCCAGGATCCGGACCGTTCCCTGACCGCCCTTGAATTTGCCCCGAGTGTCTACATGGGTATCCATCAGCTTGCCGGAACCGGTCTCATGGGGTTTGGAAGCCGGATTCGCCATTACTACTACTACCGGTTCACGGCAAAGGTGGATGTTCCGGCACTGTCGGCAAAGCTTGACCAGGCATTCTATGAAAAGAGCCAGGGCCAGCCCAGGATCAGCGTGTACGACACAAGGGATGTGAACCAACGCATCGGCAAACTCATCGGCTATTTTACCGGTTACATGGGGCTTGTCAGCGTGGTTGCCCTTTTCCTTGCCGGCATTGCAGCAGCCTATCTTTTCCGGGGGTACCTGAACCTCAAGCAGGGTGAAATTGCCGTTTTACTGGCCATTGGGGCAAGACAGGGGGAAATCTGCCTCTACATTTTGTTTCAACTCATCCTCCTGGGGCTTGTTGCCTCAATGGTCGCCGTTTTAATCTCTCTCCTGCTGGTTCCCCTGTTCCCCCTGATCTTTCAGGGATTGATCCCGGCCCATATTCGGCTAACGCTAGATCCTGCCACCCTGGTGCTGGCCATGGCCATGGGCATCGCCGGAAGCCTTGTGTTCTGCCTGCCTGTTTTTGTTCAAATTTTTGGGGTGAAACCCATTGTGCTTTTCAGGAAAAGCCGGGCCGGGGAGCAGAGTACCACAAGGCTTTCCCTGTGGCGGGCCCTGGGTTTTGTTCCGGGAATCATCGCGTTCTGGGCCGCATCAATCCTGGCCGCGGATTCTGCTGCCAGGGCCAGTGTATTTGTGGCAGGGTTTGGCCTGGCCCTTTTCTCCATGGCGGCCCTGGGCCGGCTTGTTTTTTCCGGGTGCAGATTTTTGTCCGCCACCCGGTCTTTTGTCGGGAAGATTGCATTCCGGAACCTCTACCGGAACAAGTGGTCTTCCCTTTCCTGCTTTGTCACCATGGCCATGGGCAGTTTTTTGATCTCCATGGTGCCCCAGATTCAAAATGGGCTTCAAACCGAGATCATGCGGCCGGAAGGGCTGAAAATTCCGGTTTTTTTCCTGGTGGATATCCAGGAGGAACAACGACCGGCCCTGGTTGAATTCATGGACCGCCAGGAAGGCCGATTGACCAACCTGTCTCCCATGGTCCGGGGACGGATTTTGACAAAGAACCAGCTTCCCTTTTATGGGAATCCCCATGACCCGGATTCGTCCGGGAGCAGCCGGGTCCGGTCATCGGGCCGGGGCCGCAGGCTTGAGTTTAATTTCTCCCATCGAAAAGAGCTGGATGTATCAGAAACCATTGTCATGGGGCGGCCGCTTTCCATCGCACCCTGGGAGTTCAATTCAGAATCACCCTTTGAGGTCTCTGTTGAAAATGCCTTTGCCCAGGAGTATGGGATACACCTTGGCGATACCATGGGATTTGACATCCAGGGTATCCCCCTTACGGGCAGGGTGGTGAACATTCGAAAGGTCAGATGGAACAGCTTTCAGCCCAACTTTTTTCTCCTGTTCCAGGACGGGGTGTTAAACCTGGCTCCCAAGACCTTTCTGGCAGCCATCGCCCAGGTGGCGCCGGAACACCGCCAGGGTTTGAAACAGCGGATCGTTGCCGCCTTTCCCAACGTTTCAGTTATTGATGTGAGCCAGATGGCTGCCACCCTCATGGAGATAACCGACAAGCTTTCCGTGTCCATTGGCTTCATGGCCTGGCTTGCCATTGCAACGGGGCTGGTCTCGATTTTCTCCATTGCCCGCCACGAGGCCTGGATGAACCAGGGTCAGATTAATCTGCTCAAGGTGCTGGGGGGAGATTTTAAATTAATCCAGAAAATCACCCTGCTGGAATTCGGGTTCATGGGATTTACAGCAGCACTGCTTGCCGTTGGGTTGAGTTTTGGATTTTCAAGGGCCGTGGCCTGGTATTTTTTTGACAGCCTCTGGGCCTTTGATTTTTGGGGCTCATTTGTAATCCTTTTCATGACAACGGCCATCTGCATGGCAACGGCCTCGGTTGCAACCCTTAAGGTGATGAAGACAAAGCCGGTGACCCTTCTTTCAAGTTAGGGTTTCAGGTGAGAACGCTGACAATGGATCCCCCGAGTTGGCTGATCCTGTCATCGATGGACTTTATCGCCTGTTCAATGGTTGCATAACTGATGTCGGGAAGTTTTCCACCCCAGGCTTTTTCAGCGGCCTCCATGCCCTGCAGAACCCCCTGTCTGCCCTGTTGGAGGCGATCAAGATCATCCCCGGACCCGGCAAGGACAAAATCAGCAATTCGCTTGGATGTTTTTGCCACCCCATAGTAGCCATCTTCACTGATAAGGGACTGGGCATCCCCGGGGGTAAGGTTGGAAAAAATAGGCGCATCACTGGCGGCTTGCTGTATCTCTTTGGGGCTGAAGTCCTCAAACCGGGCAAGGGTTGCCTGGGTCATGGTGGTCAGGCGTGTTGTTTCAACGGTTTCCAACGAAACAATTCCCCGGTTCTTTACCGATGCCCGGCCGACATCGCCCGTGGGAATATTTTTGGAGGTAATGCCCCCATTTATGGTAAATCTCTGTCTCTGAAAAACATTGGTGGTGTTGTAAATTTTCATGATTAATCCTCTATCCCATGGTTTAATCAGTAACCGACTGCTGACCCATACACCATACATCGGATAAAATGGAGAGATACTGAAGCCTGAAAGAAATCATTTGGGAGGTTTTATTTTGATCATGGGCCTTATCCTATTGTGCCTTTGATGCATTGCTGTAGATGGGCCAAATGGCAAATCATTTCTTTTGAGTTATAAAATTTGCTGCCCTTATCGTTTTCGGGTCAGGGTTATCACCACCACCTCAGGCGGGCAGTTGTACCGGACCGGAACCCCTGACGAACCGGCCCCCCAGGAGGTGTAGCCAAGGGTGTTGTTGTACTGCCATCGTCCGGAAATAAACTGCCTTGAAACCGGGCAGTGGGTAAACACCGGACCGAAACCAGGAAGGCATACCTGACCGCCATGGGTATGGCCGCACAGGCAAAGATCAACCGGGTGATCCCCCAGGCCGTTGATGATTTCAGGCGAATGGGCAAGCAGAATGGAAAAGGCATCCCCGGGGACTTCCGCCATGGCCTTGTCAAGGTCGTGGCACTGGTAGTAATGGGGGTCATCCACGCCGCACACACAAATAGTCTGGCCATTTCGTTCGATCATCGTGGATTCGTTGATGAGCATGCAGATGCTGGCGTCTTCAAGTTCCGGGGCGATCTCAATACAGTCATGATTGCCAAGGATGCCGAATACGCCGTCCGGGGCATGGATGTTCTGAACCAATGCCACCAGTTTTTCCTTGACTGCGCCATAGGGGCCGTACATCTCCATGCGGTAATCCCCGCCCAGCAGACAAAGATCCACCTTTTGTCTGCTTACAATTTCAATGAGCCGTCGGTCAAGGCCGTCGATGCCGTCAATGTGAAGATCACTGATGAATAGAATCCGGTAGCCTTCAAAGGCATCCGGAAGGTCCTTGAACGAGAAACCCAGGCCTGTGACCCGGATGCCCAGGGCATTTTTTACCCCCCGGGTGTAGAGCCCGGTGAGCTTGAAAACCGTCATCATGAATATCCGGTAATACACCACACTTTCAAAGTTACAAAGCCTTGCCATGGGCGAGAGGGCAATATGGCAGGCCCGCCATTGCTTGAACCCGGTGTTTGATCGAACCAGGTGTTTGCCTGGGTTCCGGGCTGGACTAAAAAGTCTGCGAAAGAGCCTGGCACCGCCAATCCCCAGCACGGTAAATACCGCCACCAGGGCAACAAGGGTTTCCAGGGAAAACCCATGAATGACCTTGAACAGAACCAGGGGAAAGCCCCCCTGGAAGGCCTGGTCCAGGACAGGGGCCTCTTTGCCATCATCCAGATTGAATCGCCGCTTGATAAAGCTCGACAGGCTGTCGCCTGCCATTGCAAGTCCACCTGCTGCAAATCCCGTGGACCATGGAAAACCCAGCATATATCCCAGCAGACCGCCTGTGAGCACACCAAGGGCAAATCCGCCCACGGTTTTGTGGGATCCGAAGAGCCGTCGGCCATCGGGAAAAAGCCAACCGAGGTCCATGGGGGTGGCAAGGGGTAAAACTGCCGACAAACGGGGCATCAGGACGGCAGGGGTAGCATTGATAACAACAAGGAGCAGGAGGATCTTTGCATGGAGAATCATGGGTATGGGGTCCTGTTTTCAAAGTTGATTTTCGCCATTGTCCATTACCTTTGACCCATAGTCAAGGGCAGTGTTTCCTGGAACGGCTGTTTCATTGCCTCCTTGCCATTTGACCGGATTTCAGATAGATTTGAAACGAACCCAAGCAAGGAGGTGAACCATGATCGAGCAGGATCGAAATCTGTACAGATATTTTCTAAAGGACAGTATCCGCAAGAAAATCAATTTTGCACTTACCGATCAGAACCAGAAGGTTCCACCCCCCCCGGTTCAAAAAAAGGTTGCCCCGGACGCCGCCTGTATTCAACTGCCGGGACCAGAACCCCTGTCCGGATCTGCTCCAGTGGCATGGAACAAGATTCCCGGTGTGGATCTTACCCGTGCCGTTCGACAACGAAAAAGCCGCCGAACATACGGCCAGGCGCCCCTTTCCCTGGAAGAGCTTGCCTATCTTTTATGGGCCACCCAGGGCGTCAGGGGCAAACCGGACCAGGGACATGCCTACCGGACCGTTCCTTCTGCAGGGTGTCGCCACGCCCTTGAAACCTACCTTGCAGTGCTTAATGTAGAGGGGTTGACGCCCGGCATCTACCGCTATATCCCCCTGACCCACGGGCTGCTCTTTGAGGTTGCAGAAAAGGACCTTGGCCTGAGAATGGTCGAGGCCTGCTTTGGCCAGCCCTATCCGGGAAAGGCGGCGGTTACCTTTGTCTGGGCGGCTGTTCCCTATCGGATGGAATGGCGCTATGGTCTTGCGGCCCACAAGGTTATTTTGCTTGATGCCGGCCATGTGTGCCAAAATTTATATCTTGCCTGTGAAGCCATTGATGCCGGCACCTGCGCCATTGCAGCCTATGACCAGGAAGAGCTGGACGCGCTTCTGGGCCTGGACGGCGAGGAAGAGTTTGCCATATACCTGGCGCCGGTTGGAAAACTCAAACACTAATCGGCACGGCCGGAGCAGGGTAAGGACCTCCGGCCACAACGAACACTGAAACATGAATCTCCGGTCGCCGGAGTGATGCAAGTTGTTTAAAAACCACACACAGAAGCATGGAAAAGGAGATTGTATGACCACATCAGCTCAGACTTCAGGAACCCTGGATATTTTAAAGCAGGCCATCATGCTTGAACGGCGGGGGCATGCATTTTACAAAAATGTGGCTGACCAGGCCGAGGATCCCGTTGTGCAGACGTTTTTCAACGATCTTGCAACGGAAGAGGTGGCCCATATCACCCTTTTGTCCGCCCAGTTCAAGGCCTACAACAGCACCGGCCGTTTTAAGGTCGATCTTTTTGACGGTAAAGAGGAAAGCCGGGTCTCTGATGCCGTCCTTAACAAGGAAATGCAGAAAAAAATCGCAGCAGCTGGTTTTGAAGCCTCAGCCATTTCCGCAGCCATTGCCATGGAACAGCGGGCCGTTGATCTTTACTCCAAACAGGCCGGGGCTGCAACGGATCCTGAGGAGAAAAAGGTGTATGCCTGGCTTGCCGCCTTTGAACGGGAACACCTGAACAGCCTCATGGCCATCGACCGGGCCCTGCTCGACGATGTGTGGGAAGACAACCATTTCTGGCCGATGTAATGGAGACCATTCCTTATTATCCCCTGTCGGTCAGCGTGGACCTCGGGTTGAGGCCCGTGCTTCATCCCATGTTCAAGACCCTTGCCCAGGGGATCTCTGAATTTACCTTTGCAAACCTCTATCTGTTCAGGGATCGCCATGGGTACGCAGTCTCAATGGTTGAAACCGGCAGGGGTCAATCCAACAATCCCCTGATTGTCATCACCGGAAACGATGATGGACACCCTTTTTTCATGCTTCCCTTTGGTATTCCAGACCGGGAGATCCTTGATCGTTTGTTTCAAACCCACAGGGTGTTAAAATGCGTTTCCACCGCACAGGTGGACCAGTTCTCCCAGGGGCATTTCAAGGTTGCTGAAGACCGGGATAACTTTGACTACCTGTATCTCCAGGCGAAACTGGCCAACCTTGACGGGCGCAAATATCACAAAAAGAGAAATCTGATCAAGGCCTTTGTAAGGGATTTCGAATATGAGGGCCGGCCCCTTTTGGACGAATACATTCCCCATGCCCTTGCGGTCCTTGACCAATGGCGGGAGAACCGGGAGGATGACGGAGACTATTTTGCGGCAAAGGAGGCCCTTGCAAAATGCAACGACCTCCAGCTCTGCGGCGGAGTGTATTACGTTGGCGGTCAGCCTGTGGCCTATTCCCTGGGCGAAGAACTTGCCTGCGGCACAAGCTTTGTGGTCCATTTTGAAAAGGCAGTGCCCGGTTACAAGGGGTTGTGGCAATTTGTCAACCAGGCCTTTGCCTCGATACTCACCGACTATTACACCACCGTCAACCGGGAGCAGGACCTGGGCAATGAAGGGCTGAGAAAGGCCAAGATGAGCTATCAGCCCTCTGATTTTGTAAAAAAATACAGGGTGACAAAATCCTCTGCTGGATAATCGGGATAATCGGGGTCAGGCTTTGTTTGTTGCTGCTGGATAATCGGGATAATCGGGGTCAGGCTTTGTTTGTTGTCGTAAATCGGGGTCAGACGTCTCTTGTTGCCGTTTTACCGGCAGACACGTCTGACCCCGTGGGTTGCTAACGCACCGGCACGACCTCAAGCCAGTATCCGTCTGGGTCATTGATAAAGTAGATACCCATCTCCTTGTTCTCAAAGCAGATGCAGCCCATGTCGCTGTGAAGGGCATGGGCCTTGTCAAAATCAGGGGTTTTAAAGGCAATGTGGAACTCTTCGTCCCCGAGGTTGTAGGGTGTCTCCTGTGCCTTTAGCCAGGTGAGCTCAAGCTTGTTGGCGGTCGCCCCGTCACCCAGGAAAACAATGATATAGGACCCGTCTTCGGCTGTTTTGCGTTTAATTTCTTTCAGGCCAAGGGCCTTGTTGTAAAAAGCCAGGCTTTTATCAAGATCCAGCACGTTGATGTTGAAATGATCAATGGTGAATTTCATCGAAAAATTGTCCTGTTCTTATTTTAAGGCAGCCAGGGCTGCGTCATAATCGGGTTCATGGGTGATGTCGTCCACAAGCTGAGCATGGATGATCCTGCCGGCCTCATCCACAACAAACACAGCCCTGGCAGTCAGTCCCTTGAGTGGGCCATCGGCGATGAGCACCCCGTAATCGGTTGCAAACTCGGGGTTTCGAAACAGGGATGCGGTCTGGACATTCTCAATGCCCTCAGCACCGCAGAACCGTTTAAGGGCAAAGGGAAGGTCAAAGGAGAGGCAGACCACCTTGGTGTTGCCAATGGCTGCAGCCTTCTGATTGAAGGTCCGAACGCTTGTTGCGCAGACATCGGTGTCTATGCTTGGAAAGACATTGAGAACCACCTTTGTTCCCTTAAAAGCGTCGAGGGTGGTTTCTGAAAGGTCCTGGAGTACGGCTGTAAAGTTTTTTGCAGGAAGGTCTTTACCGGGAAAAACACCTGCAAGGGCGACATTGTTTCCTGCTAACTGGGTTTTGGCCATGGTATATCTCCTCTGTGTTTAAAAAATGCGGATAACGCATCTGATCAAGACTTCATGGACCGGGTGGTCCGGCCGTGCACCTGTATCTAAATAGGATAATGGCTTGACCGGTTTTTTCAAGGCAGGCGTGGATTTAAATTTTCCTGGTACGGACTGTGATCATATCTGTAGCCAGGGGAATCTGATGATACCGCCCCCTGACGTAGGACCGGTTTGCCGGGCGGTGGAATTGTATTTTGAAGTCAAAATCATTCAATCTCGAATAAAAGGAATCGTAGACCGTGTCCTCGGTCTCAAGGTTCACACAGCAGTTGTCTTGAAGATGAAATGTCTGGATGGCGTGGTGGGCGATGAGATAGAAGCAGGCCGCAGACAGATACCGGCAGTTGAATTTTTTGTATATTTCCGGATAAAATTTAGACACATACAGGCTTTTTGAAAAAACCGCGTGGGACACAATCAGGTTGCGTGAAATCGTAGTTGAACTTTCCTTACTGTATAGAAAGTAGCTCATGCAGGTGTCATCACAGGCTTCATAGGAAAGCGAAAACCGTTCGAGCAATTCCGGGATATGGGTCAGCAGGAAATTGTTTTTTTGTGCGTCCAGCGTCTTTGCCATGGGGCAGGACCATCCTTTGGTTGTGTGTATGTACACATAAAAATCATGTCTGGCTAACAGCATTTGCCGTGATTGTAAAGAAAAATCGCTGCTGTTTTTCCAGGGATCCTTTTTTGCATTTCACTATGGCTTGATTTCTTTTTATTTGCCATATAAGGTGATACCTGTATGGATTTTTGATCATTTATAATGCTTAACCCCTGTTGTAGGGCACAGGCGTTAGACCAAAGAGAGGTTTGAAGTAGAGGGTAGAATATTTTTTTAATGTTTTATGCTGGGAGAAAATTGACATGGAACAAACAAAATTTAGAATACTGCTGGCCTATGACGGTTCTGAACTTGCTCTGGATGCGGCTCGATATGTGGGTATGGTGTTTCCTCCTGACAAAACAGAGGTGGTTGTCTTTTACGTGGAGAGCAAGATTCCCCGTTCGTTCTGGCAAATGGAAAAAGACCTGGATTTCAGGTTTAAAACCCCTGAAATAAGGGCCAGCATGACCGAACGGTATAAGCTTGTAAAAGAGTGCATGGACAAAGGCCGGCAGATCCTCGAAGACCAGGGTTTTTTCCCGGAATCCATTGAAACCAAGATACACACCAAGGAGCAGGGCGTGGTGCGCGATATTGTCGAGGAGTCCCGCCAGGGATACGATGCCGTGGTGGTGGGCCGCAAGGGCTTTTCAAGGCTCAAGGATCTCCTGCTTGGCACCGTGCCCATGAAACTTCTTGGAAAGATAAAGAGCATCCCCCTGATCGTTGTCGGTGGAATTCCCAAACACAAGAACGTGCTCATCGCCTTTGACGGAACCCGTGAGGTGGTTGAGGCCGTTCGCAGGATGAGTCGCCTCATCAACAGCAAGGGATATAAACTTCTACTCTGCCACGCCTCAAAAACACCCGCCGACATGGACAAGTCCCCGGCTCTCAAAAACGATCAGTTTTTCAAACAGTCCGTGGAGTGCCTCACCAGCGCTGGTTTTACCGAAGGCCAGCTGACCTGTGAACTTATTTCAAGTGAGGGGGACCTCACGGAGAACATAGTGAACAGGGCCCGGGAGGGTGGATATGAAAGCATTCTCGTTGGGCGACGCAACCTGACCTTTTTAAAGCAGTTCTTCCATGGCAGGGTCGGCGACAAAATTTTCCAGGCCGCCGGAAACCAGGTGGTCTGGGTCGTGCAGTAGGTCCAGGGCGGTCCTTGGCTCAAACGGATCGCCAGAATGAACTTGACACCCGCTCCCATTGCTGGTAAGCAAACTATTTCTTTGTTAACCCTAGCAACAGATTTAAATATCTGGTGGAGCGATTAGAAATTATGGGTATTTTCGGTTCAAAAGAATTTCCGGGAAAGGGAAGTTTCCCCCATGGAATCCATCCCCCCGGGAATAAATTTTATTCTGCTGGAGCGCAGGTCGAAGTCATCCCCGTTCCAGACAAGGTCGTACTTCCGCTGTTGCAGCACATCGGTGCCCCGTGTGAGCCCGTTGTAAAACCAAGGCAGGCCGTAGCCTTTGAAGAAATGGTGGGTGAGGGACAGGCCTTTGTTTCCGCCGCCCTTCACTCTCCGGTTGCAGGCAAGGTAAAAAAAATCGGTGTGGTCACCCTGCCCAACGGCCGCCATCTTCCGGCCATTGAAATCAAAACCGAAGGCGAGCAGCCACCCTGCAATGAACTGTGGGAAGAGATGACCGGTACGGACTGGGCACTTTCCACCATTCCCGACTACTCCCCCGCTGAAATTACACGGTTGATCCATGCGGCCGGTATTGTCGGCCTGGGCGGTGCTGCCTTTCCCACCCACGTCAAGGTGATGCCCAACGACAAACGACTGATTGACTCCCTGCTGGTGAACGGGTGCGAGTGTGAGCCCTATCTCACCTGCGACTACCGCCTCATGAAAGAGGCCCCCCACGCCATTGTGGCCGGTGCCCTCCTGGCGGGAAGAGCCGTTTCCGCCAAGGAGATCTTCATCTGCATCGAGGACAACAAGCCCGAGGCCATCGAAGCCCTGGAGCTTGCCACCCGCAACACCGTTGTCCAGGTGGCTGTTGTCCGGACCAAATACCCCCAGGGCAGTGAAAAACAGCTGGTAAAGGCCGTCCTGGACCTTGACGTTCCCCTGGGCGGCCTGCCGTCGGATGTGGGTGTTGCCATGAGCAACGTCGGGACCATGGCTGCAGTGGCAAAGGCCGTCATCAAAAAACGCCCCCTGACCCACAGGGTCGTCAGCGTCACCGGTGGTGGCATTACCACACCGAAGAACATCTATGCACCCATCGGTATCTCCATGGGTGAACTCATTGATTTCTGCGGCGGCCTGACCGAGGATGCGGCCAGAATCATTGCCGGCGGTCCCATGATGGGCTTTGCCTTTTCAGACCTGACCACCCCCGTGACCAAGGGAACCAGCGGCATCACCATTCTCACCCATGCCGAGGCGGCAAAGGGAGAGGAAACGGCCTGTGTGCGCTGCGGCCGCTGCGTAGATGCCTGCCCCATGAATCTTGTCCCCACCCGGCTTGCCATGGCAGCCCGCTACAAGAATCCAGCCCTTGCCCGCCAGTATAATATTAATGCCTGTTTTGAATGCGGCAGCTGCACCTATGTCTGTCCCGCCAACATCAAGCTTGTTCAGTTGATTCGCACGGGCAAGGCCCAGGTGGCGGCAGCCATGAAAAGATAAGGAGCCAGATCATTGTCAAACTTAAGTGAAACAGCGGAAAAGGCGGCCCAGGGACCTACCCTTAATGTGGCCCCGTCGCCCCACGTGTCAGACACGAGCTTTACCACCCAGCGGATGATGACCGATGTGCTCATCGGGCTGACTCCCCTTGTGGCCATGTCCGTGTTCATGTTCAGGTGGCTGGCGGTCCAGCAGATTGTCATCTGTGTCGTTGCCTGTCTTGCCTCCGAGGCGGTCTTTGTCACCATGCGCGGAAAAAGGATCACCCTCACGGATTGTTCGGCCGCAGTTACGGGCCTGATCCTGGCCCTTTCCCTTCCGGCCACGGCCCCCTGGTATGTGGGGTGCCTTGCCTCGGTGATTGCCATGGGCATCGGCAAGATCATCTTTGGCGGTCTGGGCATGAACATCTTTAACCCGGCCATGGTCGGCCGGGCCTTTGTCATGATCGCATTTGCAAGCCTCATGGGGGCCGGTGCCTACGAGAACCCGGCGTCCGCCATTGACGCCATCTCCCAGGCCACCCCGCTGAACGCCCTCAAGGGCAGCGGCATTGCCACCTCGATCTTTGACCTGTTTTTCGGGTTCACCAACGGTTCCCTTGGAGAGACCAGCGCCCTTGCATCGATCATCGGCGGCACCTACCTGTGCATACGGCGAACCGCCTCCTGGGAAATTCCAGTGGGTGTACTTGCCAGTGTGGCGCTCTTTGCCGGCCTGGCAGACCTTTCAGCCGGTGCCAACGGACACCTGCTCCTGCACCACCTGTTTGGCGGTGCCCTTCTGTTTGGTGCCTTTTTCATTGCAACGGACCCGGTCTCATCTCCCTTGACCCCCCGGGGTAAGTTTATCTTTGGCGCAGGTGTCGGCGCATTTGTCATGATCATCCGGCTGTTCAGCGGATACCCGGAGGGCGTGATGTTTGCCATTCTCCTCATGAACGCCGTGACCCCCCTCATTAACCGATGGACCATACCACGCCCCATGGGAGACGCCTGATATGAAATCTCTTTTTCAAACCAACCTTGGCCAGGCATGGCTTGTGCTGCTTCTGGCACTGATTTTCGGATCTTCCCTGGCAGGGGTCCAGGCGGCCCTTGGCCCCCGGATCGAAGACAACAAACTCAAAGAAACCCTGGAAAAAGTGCCGGTGGTGATCCTTGGTCAGACGGCTGCCGACGACCTTGTGGCCAAGGGTGAACCCCTTACCATTACCCCCAATACCGTTTCCGTTGACAAAAACGGGATCACCAAATACTACACCCTGTACCGGGCCGATTATGTTGACGGCACCACGGCCGGCTGGGTGGCAAAAACCGCAGGCCAGGGCTATGCCGACAGGATCGAACTCCTCGTGGGCCTGGACGGTAACGCTGACAAGGTTACCGGGCTGTTCATCCTGGACCAGAAAGAGACCCCCGGCCTTGGCAACAAGATTGTTGAGGATGGCTGGCGGGCACAGTTTAGCGGTCTGTCCACGGACACACCCTTTAAGGTGGTCAAAATCGGTAAGGGCGGGGTCAACGAGATCGATGCCATTTCCGGCGCCACCATCTCTTCAAGGAGCGTTACAAAATTAGTAAACCAGGCGGTTTCAGACCTGAAGCCCCAGGTGGCTCAACTTAAAACTTCTGCACCAAAGGGGGAGAAATAATGGCCGATCAACCCACCGCCTCCGAGCGGTTCCTGCAGGGCATCCTGCCGGAAAATCCCGTGTACCGGCAGCTGCTGGGGCTGTGTCCCACCCTGGCCGTTACCAACGGAATGAAACCGGCCATCACCATGGCCGTTTCCGTGGCCTTTGTACTTGTCTGCGCCAATGTGGTCATCAGCCTGATCCGGAACCTGTTGAAGCCACATTTGAGAATCGTTATTTTTACCCTGACCATTGCCACCTTTGTGACCATTGCCGACAGGGTGCTTGCCGCCTATCTCTACCAGATGAGCAAAACCCTGGGGCCCTATATTCCCCTGATCATTGTAAACTGCATCATCATCTGCCGCTGCGAAGTGTGTGCCTCCAAACAGTCGCCGTTCATTGCCGCATCCGACGCCCTGGGTCAGTCCATTGGATTTGGTCTTGCCCTTTCAAGCATTGCAGCGGTAAGGGAAATCCTTGGAACCGGCGGTCTGTTCGGCATCCAGCTGTTGCCGGCAGCCTGGCCGGACTGGGTCATCATGGTGCTGCCTCCAGGGGCCTTTATCACCCTGGGCCTGCTCCTTGGGTTTGTCAACTGGCTGGGCATGCGTAAATCAGGAGGAAGCATATGAACTACCTTGTTGATATTATTCTGATCGCCCTGGGCGCTGCGTTGATCAACAACTTTGTGCTCTACTATTTTGTGGGTATCTGTCCGTTCATCGGCGTCTCAAGACGGGTGGACATGGCCTTTGGCATGGGATGCGCCGTTACCTTTGTCATCTCCATTGCCGCGTTTCTAAGCTGGAGTATCACGACCCTGGTATTGATCCCGGGAGCCCCGCTCTCTTCGTTTGTCGGCGGTTTTTTCCTGTCCCAGGAGGCTGCCTCAAAAATTGATCTCACGGTATTGAGTTACATTGTCTACATCTTTTCCATTTCGTCTTCGGTTCAGTTTGTGGAGATGTATGTGAGAAAATTTTTCCCGGCCCTGTACAAGTCGTTTGGGGTGTTTCTGCCGCTGATTACCACCAACTGTGCCATACTCTTTGCCTGCCTGACCATCATGAGCAACGTGGTCGGCGTTGAAAATCCGGCCGATGCCTGGGATCTGTGGCATTCGCTTACCCTGGCCTTTTTTGGCGGGGTCGGCTTTACCATTGCCATTGTGATCATGTCCGGCATCCGGGAAGACCTTGAACTCTGTGACATTCCTGAACCCTTTAAGGGTGCTGCCATCACCCTGGTGGTCGGTGGAATTCTGGCCCTTGCCTTCATGGGATTCACCGGCGTTGATTCAGGCCTCAGAAAGGCCATGACCCCGGCCCAGGAGACAACCATGGTGCTGCCCCTGGAATCCGCCCACACGGCAATGATAGAACTCAACCAGGGAGGTATGGATCGATGATTGAAATAACCATAGGCATTGCCGCCGGCACCATGCTGGGCATGGCGGTGATCATGTCATACATCCTTGGCTGGGCAAACAAGAAGTTCCATGTTGAGGTGGATGCCAGGGTTGAGGCGGTGATTGAGGCCCTGCCAGGCGCCAACTGCGGCGGTTGCGGATATCTTGGGTGCAGCGAATATGCCGTTGCCGTTGTAACCGACAATGCACCGGTGAACCGCTGTCCCGTGGGCGGTGAAGGCTGCGCCATTGCCGTTGGCGCCATCATGGGCGTTGAGGTGGGTGAAACCATTCCCCACCGGGCCGTTGTCCACTGCGGTGCCACCCATAAGGATCGACTGGGCAGAACCGAGTACAGGGGCGAGCGCCGATGTGCAGCAGCCACCCTTGTGGCAGGAGTCCAGGGGTGCACCTTTGGCTGCCTCGGGTTTGGAGACTGCGTTGAGGCCTGCAAGTACGACGCCATTCATGTTAAGGACGGCCTTGCCGTTGTGGACTATGACCGCTGCATCGGGTGCGGCGCCTGTGTCAAGGCCTGCCCCAGGGCGATCATTGCCATGACCGATTTCCATGAGCCTGAAATTCCGACGGTGCTTTGTTCCAACCGGGACAAGGGAAAGGATGTGACCCAGGTCTGCAACAAAGGATGCATCGGGTGCAAGGCCTGCGTCAAGGTATCTGAACTGTTTACCATGAACAACGATCTTGCCGTTGCAGACCATGAGGCCTTTCGCAAAGAGCTTGGGGCCAATGCCCTTGAAGCCATTGAAAAGTGTCCCAAGGATTGCATCGGGTTTGTCGGGAAAAAAAACGTGTAACCGGTCTTCACGAAAAATAGAATCAAAAAAGGTCGGCCGTGGAATTTTTCCACGGCCGACCTTTTTGTTTAGACAGAGGTATGACTGCCGCCCCCGCTGACAATTTAAGGTTGTATTCTTTTATATCCCACATATCCTGGCGGACACAACAAAGCATGAAACTTGAACCTTCGACAGCAGAGGAGACTGGGGGGAGGTTTTACCTGCAGCGGGTTAAACGGCAGCGGTCAGCTGGGACGCTGAAAGAGCTGCCGTTTTTCTCGTAGCAGCCCAGGACGGGCTGCAAGAATGGGCGGAATGATACACCGACATGGCCGAAGCAGGTTATCGGCCGTTAAAGGGCGTACACGTCTTCGCCCTTGATGACATTGATGCTGTTGCGGGCAAGAATCTCAATGGCCTTGTCAATGTTGTCAAACCGGAAGATCATGATGGCGTTTTTGCCGTGGGGATTGGCAAAGGCATACATGTACTCCACATTGACCCCTTCCCGTGTGAGGGGGTCAAGGACCCGGTTGAGCCCGCCGGGGTTGTCGTCCACCTCAACGGCAATGACATCGGTTTTCCCCACGGTGAACCCTTCATCCTTGAGGGCCTTTTCAGCCTTTTGATTGTCGTGGACAATCAGTCTCAGGATGCCAAAATCCGTTGTGTCTGCAAGGGAAAGCGCCCGGATATTGACGTTTGCATCCCTCAGGGTTGCGGTTACCTCTGCAAGGCGTCCTGCCTTGTTCTCAAGAAATATGGATATCTGCTCGGCTCGCATATGATTTACCTCCTCTGTTGTAATTCGTTGAAATAGAACTGTTTTTCCGGCAACGCCGGTTAGATTTTCCGGTTGTCGATAACCCTGACCGCCTTGCCCTGGCTGCGCTCAATGGATTTGGGCTCAACCAGCCTGACCTTGGCGGAAACCCCCAGATATTCCTTGATATCGCTGGAAATTTTGCCTTCCATGATCTGAAGATTTTTGATCTCATCGGAGAAAATCCGGTCGCTGACCTCGACCCTGACCGTTAGAGTATCAAGATTACCGGATCTGTCAACCACAAGCTGGTAATGGGGAAGGATATTTTCGTTTTTCATGAGAACGTCCTCAATCTGGGAGGGGAAAACGTTGACGCCCCGGATGATGAGCATATCATCGGTCCTGCCGGATACCTTTTTCATGCGCACATGGGTTCTGCCGCAGATGCAGGGTTCCGGGTTCAAGGAGGTAATGTCCCGGGTTCTGTAGCGGATGATGGGAAAGGCCTCCTTGGTGATGGAAGTAAACACCAGTTCGCCGGTTTCGCCATAGGGGAGAACCTCGCCGGTTTCCGGGTTGATGATCTCAGGAATAAAATGGTCCTCAAAGATGTGCAGCCCCTTCTGGGCCTGGATGCACTCGATGCTCACCCCGGGTCCCATGATTTCAGAAAGGCCGTAGATGTCAATGGCCTTGAGACCCAGCTTGGATTCGATCTCGGCACGCATGGTTTCAGACCAGGGCTCGGCGCCAAAGATACCGGCCTTAAAGCTCAGGTCCTTGAACGAAACGCCCATCTCTTCGGCAACCTCTGCAAGGTGAAGGATGTATGAAGGAGTACCGGTGAGGATGGTGGGTTTAAAATCCTTCATGATGATCACCTGGCGCTTTGTGTTGCCGCCGGAAACCGGAATGACTGATGCTCCCAGGCGCTCGGCCCCATAGTGGACGCCGAGGCCGCCTGTGAAGAGTCCATATCCATAGGCGTTGTGGAGAATGTCCTGGCTTGTGGCACCGCCGGCAGCAAGGCTTCTTGCCATGAGTTCGGCCCAGGTATCAATGTCCCTGCGGGTATAGCCCACAACCGTGGGGCTTCCCGTGGTGCCGGAACTTGCATGGATGCGGATTACATTCTCCATGGGAACGGCAAACATGCCATAGGGGTAGTTGTCCCTGAGGTCCTGTTTGGTGGTAAAGGGTATGCGCTCAAGATCATCAAGGGTCTTGATGTCAGAGGGCGTTATACCAGCCTTGTTAAAGCTGTCCCGGTAGAATGGAACCGTGGCATAGACCCGTTCCAGGGTGGTTTTAAGGCGTGAGAGCTGGATGGCCTTCAGGGCCTCCCTTGGCATTGTTTCAAAGTCCATGTTGAAAATCGGCATCAGAAAATTCTCCTTTGGCAGTGGTGACGGTTGTTTAAAAAATAAAAAAAGGGCTCAGGGGATTAACCCCTGGCCCTTAAAACCATAAAACCATGGGTTTTGTTCGTGGTTGCGTCCACCCATGGTTTTTATTTTTAGATTATGGTCTGGTTCTTTACACAATCCTTCCATGGGCAGACCTTGTAAATCGAAAGTCTGCCTTAAAGAAAAATATAAAATTGAACCTGTTTCCCATTAGATAAATCCTTTCAGAAAAATTGATTTATATTTCCTACCGGGAATGGGCTACAGTGTCAAGAAAAAATAATTATTTAGTGTTTGGCCGAAACCTCGCCCACCTGCTGCGTTGCTTCACAAAGCTGAAATCCTCACGTACTACAGTACGCTCCGGTTTCAGCTTTGCTCGCGCCTTGCATCTGGGCAAATTTTCATCCAAACACGGGTTTTCGGTCGGGTACTATTTAACCTTTCTATAGGAACTTGGCCTTGCGTTTTTCAAGAAAGGCCTGGGTGCCTTCCTTTGCGTCTGGGCTTGCCATGCACAGGGCAAAGGCGTTGGCTTCGATTTTGCAACCGGTTTCAAGGTCGGTGGCCAATCCGTTCTTGATGGATTCCTTGGCCGCCTGAATGGCCACCCGACCCTTGAGGGCCATGGCTTTGGCTGTTTTCATGACCGTGTCCATGAGCGCTTCAGGCGCACACACCTGGTTGACCAGGCCGTAGGCCAGGGCGTCAGAGGCAGGAAAGGTCTTGCCTGTATAGATCAGTTCTTTTGCCCTGTTGGGGCCAACAACCCTTGCCAGGCGCTGGGTTCCGCCAAAACCGGGGATGATGCCCAGGGTGATTTCAGGAAGCCCGAACACCGCCTTTTCTGAGGCATAGATAAAATCACAGGCAAGGGCCACCTCTGTGCCGCCGCCCAGGGCAAATCCGTTGACTGCCGCAATGACCGGAATGGGCAGCGCTTCAAGGCGTGCAAAGGTCTTCTGACCAAGGGTGGCGAATTTTTTGGCCCCCAGGGCGTCGAGCTGGGTCAACTCTGAAATGTCGGCACCTGCCACAAAGGCCTTGTCACCGGAACCTGTCAGGACAAGCACCCTTACACCCGGATCTTGTTCGATCAGGTCCAGGACCGCTCCCACTTCCTGGACCAGTTCATGGTTGAGTGCATTCAGGGCCTTGGGTCTGTTAAAGGTCAAGGTGCCAATGGTGTCGGAAATGTCAAAATTCAAATGTTTGAATGTCATGATCTACTCCTTTACACAGCAGGTTAGTGTTACAGGGTTTGGGGATTGGTTTCCTTTATGTATTGCTCGACCCCGTCAATGATGGCGTCGCACAGGCGATCCTGGAAGGATGAAGTGATCAGACGCCTGCATTCGGTCTTGTTGCTCAAGAAAGAGGTCTCAACGAGAATCGACGGCATTCTGGCTCCGAGGAGCACATAGAACGGCGCCTGCTTGACCCCGAGATTTCTGATATCGGAATATTTTTTTTCTAGCCCCGTGCACATGGCCGCCTGAACCTTTGTGGCAAGGCGACTCGACTCGTTGATTTTTGCGTTTTTCATGAGGTCGTTGAGTATGGATTCAAGGTCACTGATGTTTTTCCGGCTGGTGGCATTTTCCCTTGCCGCAACGGCAATGGCCTCGTCGTCGGTGGCAAGGTTGAGAAAATAGGTCTCCATGCCCGTCAATTTACTGTTCTTGGCTGCATTGCAGTGAAGGGAGATGAACAGATCGGCATTTCGGGTGTTGGCAATGGCGGTACGTTCCTCAAGGGTGAGGTAGGTATCGGTTGACCGGGTGAGGATGACATCGCACTGCAGGCGGTCTCGCATGCGTGCGGCCAGACGTTTGGAAATTTTAAGCACCACATCCTTTTCCCAGACGTCCTTGAGATAGCCCGGAGCTCCGGGATCCTTTCCCCCGTGGCCCGGATCAATGACGATTTTTCTAACGCCAAGGGCCAGCTGTTTTGCAATGGACGAGCTGAGGATATTGTCCGTCGTCACAAGGGGCGTGGCGTTGTGGGCGCCATTTGCCCTGCCGTTGCCGGCACCCTTTGACCAGACATCAATGACAAGCCGGAACGGATCATTCAGGGAAAAGACCTTGTAGTTGTCAAAGTCCTTGATATCAATGACCACCCGCACCGAATGGGGGGTATGCTGGCCGGCCCTTGCCTGGATCAGCAGATCATCGTTGATGGCCGTGTGCTTGGGCACCCCATTGCCAAGCCTTGTACCGTCCAGGTCAATGTAAAGGCGCTGGGGCTTTTTGAGTGCCGGATCCCTTTTGAGCAGATTATGGGCAAAGGGTCTGTTCGCATCCGCATCAATGACCACACGGGTGTATTCGGGATTTGACCAGAACCGAAGACCCGTCACCCGGGTATCCGTAGAATAGGTAACAGGGGCGTCAGGTTCAGCAACGGGTTCCGGTTTGCTTTTTTGGGAAAAAAGGGCGGGTTCCGGGGCAGGGCGGTTGTGGACCCTGATCGTGCGTTTTTTCAGGGAGGTCTTTTGTTCTGGCAGATCTGTTTTACCCTCCCCAACGTTGATCTGTTTTTGCTGGGCCTTAACCTGTTCGTGCTGGGCATCAATCTGCTTTAAAAGGTGGATGGCCCTTTGTTTGTAGGCACTTTTGGGATAGTGCCCCTGAATGCGCTTGAGCAGATCCACGGCCTCAGCCTTGTCCCTTTCGTTGGCAGATACCCGGCTGAGTTCAAGGTAGAGCTGGGCCGTTCTGTACATCCCGGCGGGAGCCCAGGGACTTTCCGGATGGTCTGCGTACACCCGCTGGTAGAGTTCAATGCAGTTGATCCAGGCCTTGCGAGAATTCTGATTGTCAGTATCTTTTTTTAACTTTAAAAAACAAGCGTCTGCAGACAGGTACTGCTGCTGGGGCGTCAGGGACGCGCAGGACGAAGGGATCAGCAACCCTATAAGAATAAAAACAAAGAGTCCGGGGAGGGATGAGCGAAGCATGGCCATGGTCTTAAATTATAGCCTTTGATCTGATTTTCTGTTTGAGTTCATGGATCAGGTTCAGGGCGTCAATGGGTGTCATGGTGGAGATATCGGTCTGGTCCAGCACCTGGATGATTTCGTCGTGGCCGGGGTCTGCAAACAGATCCATTTGCTGCTGCCTGGCCCCGGATCTTCCGGAACGGTTGGTCTTCGTCTGTTTTTTAACCGGTTCCGGGTCCTGGAGCGGGGCCTGACGCTGTGACTGCTCAATGGTGGCAAGGATCTGTTTGGCCTTTGCGATCACGGCATCGGGAACACCTGCCAGGCGAGCCACCTGGATGCCATAGCTCTTGTTGGTGCCCCCCCGGACCAGGCGGCGCAGAAAGATGATGTTGTCGTTGAACTCCTTGACGGCAATGTTGAAGTTTTTGACCCGGGGTTTGAGTTCCTCAAGGCGCGTCAACTCGTGGTAATGGGTTGCAAAAAGGGTCTTGACCCCCTTGCCGTCAAGGTCATGGAGGTATTCGGCAACGGCCCAGGCAATGCTCATGCCGTCAAAGGTCGAGGTGCCCCTGCCGATCTCGTCGAGGATCACAAGGCTGTTTTCCCTGGCGTTGTTGACGATGTTGGCCGTCTCCTCCATCTCGACCATAAAGGTGCTCTGGCCAAGGGAGAGGTTGTCCAGGGCGCCGACCCGGGTGAAGATCCGGTCGATGATGCAAAGGTCTGCCCGGGCTGCCGGAACAAACGAACCCATCTGGGCCATGAGGGAGATCAGGGCCACCTGGCGGAGCACGGTGGATTTTCCGGCCATGTTGGGTCCTGTGATGATCTGCACCTGGTCACTTGTGTTGTCCAGCCGGACGGTGTTGGGAATATAACGCTCGCCAACCACCATCTTTTCAACCACGGGATGGCGGCCGTCTTCGATGTCAAGGATCTGGTCCTGGTTGAGGGCAGGGCGGGTGTAGTTGTTGTCTTCGGCTGCCGTGGCAAGGGCCAGCACCACATCCACCTCTGCAAGGAACCGGGCAATCTTGAGAATGGAGGGGGTTCGTTGAACAATGCTCTCCCTGACCTTGCAGAACAGGGCGTACTCCAGGGATGACCTGCGATCCTGGGCGTTGAGTACCTTGGACTCAACCTCCTTGAGCTCGTCCGTGATGAACCGTTCGGCATTGACCAGGGTCTGTTTGCGGATGTAATGGTCCGGCACCTGCTGGGCCTGGATTTTGGAAACTTCGATGAAATATCCGAACACCTTGTTGAACTTGATCTTTAACGAGCTTAAACCGGTCTTCGCTTTCTCTTTGGCACCGGTTTTTGCGATCCATGACCGGCCGTTCCTGGCAATTTCGAGGATTTCGTCAAGCTCAGGGCTGTAGCCGTCACAGATGATGCCGCCCTCGTTGAGTGCCAGGGGTGCATCTTCCCGGATGGTCTGGTTGATCAGATCCGCCAGTTCAAACAGCTCGGTGGAGACCTTCTCCCTGTCTTCAATGCCATGGCCCTGGAGCAGGGGCGCTGACAGCCGGTTCAGGTCCTTGAACAAATGGGGCAACTTGTAAAGGGAGATCTTGAGGGCCGTCAGGTCCCTTGGGTTTGCATGGCCCATGGAAATTTTGCTGCCCAGGCGCTCAAGGTCGTAGACGTCTTTTAGGTGGGTTCTGATACTGTTGCGCAGACCCGGGTTTTCCTTTGCTTCACCAACGGCATCCAGCCGGGCCTCTATACCAGGGATGCTGATCAGGGGGTAGCGTATCCAGGCTTTGAGCAATCGGCCGCCCATGGCTGTTATGGTGCGGTCAAGGACGCTGATCAGACTTCCTTTTCGGTCGTTGGTCTGGATGTTCTTTAAAAGCTCCAGGTTCCGGCACGATCGATCGTCAATGATGAGATAGGCGTTGAGTTCATACCGCTCAAGGGCAAGGACATGGTCCGTCTCCTGGAGCTGGGTTTCCTGTACATAGGCAAGAATGGCGCCGGCAGCTGCCGTACCTGCCGTGAGATCCTCACACCCGAACCCCACAAGGCTTCGGGTGCAAAATTTTTCCTTGAGTCTGTCCCGGGCCGATTCAAGCTTGAAATCTTCATTGGCAACATAGGAGATCTGGACAGTGTCAAAGGCCTTGATCAGCTGGCTGTAGGCGGGATCCCCCTGATAGGATGCAGGCAGCAGCAGTTCCTTTGCATCAATCCGCAAGGCCTCGTCAACAAGGGAGGGGGGAACCTTGCCGTTGGCCGCTGCCGTTTGCGTCGTTCTGAACATGCCCGTTGAGATGTCCAGGCAGGCAAGCCCTGCAGCCCCCTGGCAGATACACACGGCAGCAAGGAAATTGTTGGATTTTTTGTCCAGAAGATCCTCGTTGAGAATCATGCCCGGGGTGATCACCCGGACCACCTCCCGCCGGACAATGCCCTTGGCCGATTTAGGGTCTTCCACCTGCTCGCACACGGCAACCTTTAAGCCGCTCTCAATGAGTTTTGCAATGTAGACGTCTGCTGCCCGATGGGGAACCCCGCACATGGGAATGGGGTCCTCCTGGGTCTTGTTCCTTGAAGTGAGCGCAATTTCAAGAACCGGGGATGCTTTTCGGGCATCGTCAAGGAACATTTCATAGAAATCCCCCATTCGGTAGAAGAGGATAGCATCCGGGTACCTCTTTTTGATCGAGAGGTATTGTTCCATCATGGGAGTTTCTTTTTTAACGGTCATGGCAGATAACGCTGGAAATTATGCCGTCTCCTCTTTTTTTTCAATTGGTGTATCAATCACAATCGCCTCTTCCGATTCAGGTTCCAGCACATCTTCCCGGTTGTAGGGATCGTTCTTGTATTTTTCAAGGTCTTTTTTCAGTGCGGCTATTTTTTCAAGATGGGACTCAATGGTGGCGTTAAGGGATTTGATGAGCTTTTTGGATTTCATCTTTGCAGCCAGTCCGTAAAAGCCTGCCACCAGAAAACCGATCAGCAGAAAGGCCCCGTAATAGGCAATGTTCTGGACTGCAGGGGCTGTCCAGTGCCAGGTTTCAACCCCAAGGCTCAAGGAGAGGGCCTGAAAGGTAAAAAAGTATTCCCGGTTCTGGTAGACGACGAGTCCGGCAAATACCAGTATGATGAATCCCAAAAACAGTTTGATCTTTTTCATAGCAATCTCCATTCTATTCATTGACAATTTTTCAAGTTAAAATGCATTGGGATCATAGATCAAATTTTTCTTTTTTTCAATTACTCTTTTTATTCCATGCTAAACCATGGGGTTGAACAGTTTCACCATTTCAGGGTCGGGTTCTCCCATGACCTGCCAGGTGATCTTGTGGTCGGGTATCTGGTGGGCAATATCCATGAGCGAGATGTGAAGATGGCAGTGTATACCGGATTTCTTTCCGGTGGTGTCTGCAATCTGTCCCACAATATCACCCGGTTCAACCCGCATTCCAGGAAAAATCGAGCCAGGCACCTTTAGGTGGGAGTAAACCGTCACCTGCCTTGATTGTTTGTTTGAACAATGCTTTACAATCACCGACCGGCCCAGGAAGTCGTCACACACATTAATGACTGTTCCCGCTGCCATGGCCGGAATCCGTGCCGTGGTGTCCAGCCATTCCCGGTCGCCGGACAGGTTCTTAAAGATTCCAATATCCAGGCCCTCATGGCTGGCGTGGCGGGTACCGAAATCCGCCCACCATTTTCTCCTGCTTAAAAAGAGCATGCCCTGGTAGAAGAACCACTGCCCGGAATCGGAAACAGGCAGGTTGTTGATCCGGGCAATGGCGTCAAGGTAGTCTGAAATAGGTGGTAAATTCAACGGTCTCTACTGGGCCCTTAAAACGATTTTATGGGCCATGAGATTGATGTCTTCAATGGTTCCCTCGACTTCGCGGCTCTCTCCCAGAAGTCCCCTCAGGAGAAAGCGGTTTTCACCGCAGGGAGTTATTGCAGCAACATTTTCCATGACAAGGGTTTCTGTACCGCTGTTGTTGATGTATACATTGGATTCACACATGCTCTTCTCCTTTTTTTGTCGGTTTTCTTGCCGGTTTATAGATGAACCATCTCTATCCGGGGCGGGTGGTTCAAGTCATAATCAATAATTGCGCCGCTGGTTTCCCGGTTCATGGCGCAGTTTACCACAAGGGTCTGTCCAAGAAAACTGTAACCTGCATCCCCATGGATGTGTCCACACAGCACCATTCTCAGCTCCTTTAAAGATGCACAAGTTCCAGGTCTCCCCAGGCGCCCATGGTTCGTCCCTTGATGATGATGATACCGGTGATGCCGGGAATCGCAACGCCCCGGTCAATTGCCGCCTGGACGTCGGAGGCGGTTTGAACCAGATTTCCAAGGGCTGTGGCTGCAGCATCGGCAAGGGCGCAGGACGGGGAGAGCACGGTTACTGCGTCTGCCTGACCAAAACTTTTTGAATGGCCAAGGGTTCCCGATGAGGTGCAAAGGGCCGTTGGAACGCCCCTGTCCTGGATGCGTATCCCCGTTCGCATGCTCAAGGGGGAATCACCGGCATAGATGCTGAACACAGTCTCTTTTTCAAGTTTCATGAAAATGTCCCCCCCGTTTTCAACAATGACTTCAGGAGAGTCGTTCAGAAGCACCCTGGCGGTGAATTCGGAAACCGCGCCTGCAACCGCAGCCATGGGCCCCACATCGGCAAGGGTTGCGGCCCGGATCATCTCCATTACAATGGTCGGGGTGGGAAATTTTGCCCGGATCGGCACAAGGGAGGTTAAAAATAACGGATCCGTTTGAATATAGGATTCGATCATCTGCCGGGCACGAAGAACCGCCCGTACAGCCGTTTGTGAAAGATCCGTCCGGGCCTGGATGTGCAAATCCGTCTCTTTTACCGTTGCCTTGAACGACACAAGTCCCCTTCTGTTTGCAAGGGTTCTATAGGTGCGGTTCTGGAACATGGCGCTATCCCTCGATGGCGACGGGCTGCATGGCAGCGGGTGCCTGGCGGATAAAAAAAGAGTCGGTCATTCCGGCAATGAAATCCCTGACAACCTCGACATTCGTGTGGGTGGCCAGATACCCATGGCCCAGGCCGTCGTAAAAATGTCGCAGTGCTGGCAGCGTGGGAGTACCGGTTCCAAGGTCTTCAAGGTATGTTTCAAAAAGATAACGATAGATCTGCCGGACCGGTTTGAGGTGTTCCTTGATGCCTGGATCCGAGTAGATCCTGGCGTAGTTGAACGCCTTTAACTGCCTGAGGGCCTCGGATACCTCCTGGGTAAAGGCCAGGAAAGGCTGGCCAAGGCTGTTGGAGATCAGATCCGTCACCAGGTTAAATACGATGGTGCCGTTGGTGTCTCCCAGTACCCTTCGGGACAATGGGGGCAGTTCATCCCGTTTGATCATGCCCAGGCGCAGGGCATCCTCCATGTCCCTGCCCACATAGGCAATGGTGTCGGCAATGCGTACCACACACCCTTCAAGGGTCATGGGAATGGGGTCCGGGCGTTCCAGGGTTTTCATCCGGGTCAGGGTCTGGTCAAATTCTGGAAAATCTTTTTTACGTTCGGGTTTGAGATCGGCCGAGTGGACTTCACCGTTGTGGCAGAGAATGGCGTCAAGGGTCTGGAGGGTGAGGTTCCACCCCCTGCCGTTGCGCTCAAGGACTTCAAGGAACTGAACGCTTTGCAGGTTATGGTGAAAAAAGCCGGCCCCGTTGTCAAAGCAGAGCCTGGAGAGCATCTGTTCACCGTCATGGCCAAAGGGCGGGTGGCCAAGGTCATGGCCCAGACTTGCAGCCTCGATCAGGTCTTCGTTGAGTCCGAGAAAGCGACCAATGGTTCTTGCAATCCTTGATACCAGCTGGACATGGAGAACCCGGTGGGTGAGATGGTCGTTCTTGATAAGGGAAAATACCTGGGTTTTGTCGATGTACCGGGTGTAGGTCAGGGAGTTGAGGATGCGATCCGCATCCAGGCTGAATGACTGACGATAGCCCGTGCCTGAACGCGGTTCATCTGACCTGCGCAGGGCATCTGCGCTGAACGAGGCCAGGGGGGATAAAAACGTCCTTTCCCGCTTGTCAAGGAGATCTTTCATCCACCCCGGTTGTGTGTCTGTCCGTTTCAATCAGCCCCGGTTTACAGCTGTTTGGTGATATTTTCAACCACGGTTTCAAAGGCCTTGGAAAAAGGGGACCCCTGATCGTTCATGACAAGGGGAACACCTGCGTCCCCGGATTTAACCACTTCAATGTCAAAGGGAATCGACCCGAGGAATTTCAGGCCCTCTTTTTCGGCGGTTATTTTTCCGCCGCCGCTCTTGAAAAGCTCGATGGTTTCGCTGCAGTGGGGACATTTAAACGGGCCCATGTTTTCCACAAGGCCCAGGGCCTCCATTTTTACCGTGCGGCAAAAGGAGATGGATTTTCTCACGTCGGCCAGGGCCACCTCCTGGGGGGTGGTAACCACAACGGCCTTGGCGTCCTTGATGGTCTGAACCACGGTCAGGGGTTCGTCACCTGTACCTGGAGGGGCGTCAATGATGAGAAAATCAAGATCTCCCCACTCCACAGATCCGACAAACTGCTTGATCATGCCGGTTTTGGCAGGGCCTCTCCAGATGATGGCCTGGTCCTTGTCCTGCATCAATGCCTGGATGGACACAACCTTGAGGTTTTCTCCGACCTGTTTGGGCAGCAGCAGCTTGTTGGTGGAAATATCCAGCAGTTCCGTCATCCCAAACATCTGGGCAATGGACGGGCCGTGGAGATCCACATCCATGAGACCGGTCTTGTATCCTTTGCTGGCAAGGCTTGCCGCAAGATTGGCGGATACGCTGCTTTTGCCGACGCCGCCTTTTCCGCTCAGGACAAAAATTTTGTTCTTGATTTTAGAAAGGGAGGTCTTGATCATCTCTTCCTGCTGGTCTTCCTGGGACTGCGGTTTCTTCTGGGAAGGGCATCCCCCGCCTTTCTTGGCCTTGTCCATGCTGTCGTAAAGCATAATATGTTACCTCTCAGGTAGTTTAGGGTTATTAACAATAACCCCATGATAATTACCATTATTCGGTTTCTGTCAAGGTAAATACCGATGCTTTTATGGGAAGATCCGGGTAAAAACCACTGATCTGAAGGGTCATGGTTCTGCCGGAAGGGTCTTTGACAAGGGTTGCCCCGGGAACGAGGTAGGAACCAAAAAACTTGAAATCGGATCGACTGACCTGATAGACCGTGTTCCCGTCCCGGCTCACAGGCTCAAATTCGACAATCCGGTCGCCGGCATCAAATTGCACCCTTGCCGTGGTTCCCCGCCATTTTCGGGACAGCAAAAGTTCGGTTTTCCCGGTTTTGTCCGTGGCGGACAGCCGTTCCTGGTCAAAGGGTTCCAGGGGAAGTTTTCCCGATAAAAGTGAGATGATCTCCCGGATGCGGACCGGCAGCTCGACCATGGATTTCAGCGACGGGTTGGGATCCTTGATGGTATGGCGCCTGTGTCGGCCCGTGTGGGAGACGAATGTCACTGTTTCACCGTCTGCAACGATTGTTTCAACGGGTATGCCGGTTTCAAGGATGGTAAGACGGATTTTGTCGGGCAACCGGGCCGCCCAGGCGATCTTATACCGTTGCCTTGTGCCGCCGTTGACCAGAATAATATGGCCGGTTCCTTTGACCGTTTCAAGTCCCTGGTTGAGGGATCTGACCTTCTGGGTAAGGTGTGTCACCCTGGGGTCTTCTTCTCCTGATTTGCCGGCCATGATACCGGCACATCCTGAAACAAGGAGAGCCATGGCACCCACCAGGACAACGAAAAAAACCGGCGCTCTATTTCGGCCCATGCAGCAGTTTTTCCAGATGACGGATTTTGGCGTCCAGGCCCGGTATGGCGGCCTTTGATTTTGATCTGGCATTTTTATAGGTTTCAAGGGCTTCGGTCAGGCGGTTATCCCTATGGTAGGCGTCTCCCAGGTGCTCGGTGATAATCGGATCGCCCTGGGTAAGCCTGACGGCTTTTTCAAGGGTCGAAATGGCCTCTGCAAACCGCCCCTTTTTATAATAGATCCAGCCAAGGCTGTCGGTGATAAACCCATCTTCGGGTTTTAGGCTCAAGGCTTTCAGAACAAGGGACTCTGCAGCGTCCAGATTCTCGCCAAGGTCGGCATAGGTGTAGCCAAGGTAGTTCAGGGCGTTTGCATTGTCAGGGTCAAGTTCAATGGCCCGTTTCATGGACTGGATGCACGCCTGCTTCTGTCCGGATTTATCCTGGACAACGCCCAGCCTGAAAATCAGGTCCACGGCGTCGGGATACAGATCGACCCCCTTGTTTAAAAGCGTGATGGCTTTTCCAAATGCCTCTTGCTCTTCATAAAATGCGGCAAGGTAGATGATGATATCCATATCCTCGGGAAGTTCACGATGTTTGACCTCCAGGAACCCAATGGCTTTATCCGTCTGTTCGTTTTCATTGTAGGAAAAGGCAATGTGTACAATGCTCTTTTTGTAGTAGTCCGAGTCGGGTTTCACCCTTAAGAAGTGACGGATGGCCATTCGAGTCTGTTTCAGGGAATCATAGGCGATACCTGCCAGGTATTCAAGGGTTGAGTCCCCAGGAGCACCCTTGAGCATTCCTGTAAAAACAATGGCTGCGTCATTGAATCTTTTCTTTCCCAGCAGCTCCCGTGTGGCGATCCGGAGGATACTCTGGTCGTCCATGCTTTTTTTGCCAATGTCGGCAAGAAGATCTGAAGCCTTGTCCGCTTCGCCGTGGTAGTGATAAAAAAGTGGCAGCTCCAGCCCGGCCCGGATGTTGTTCGCATCTATCCCAAGGATTTCATTGTAGAGCCTGACGATTTTTGGAATGGAGTCCGTGGTTTCCGGGGTCTGGTAAATGTTGATCAGTTCAAATCGTGGCTCGAGCAGATCGGAATTGAGCTTTATGGTTTTTAAAAATTCTTTTTCCGCATAATCAGGATTGTTCTTCATGACATGGATTTTGCCAAGGAAAAAGTGGGCCGCAAAGGAATCGGGAAAGTGGTGGGCCATGTTCGTATACAGGTTAAACGCCTCGTCCAAGTTGCCGGTATCCATATAGATCTGACCCAGGGGCAGATAGGCATTTTCCTGGTCCGGGTTCAGTTGAAGGATCTTCTGATAAATATCGGTTGCCTCGCCCATCTGATTGAGCATCTGCTTGAGTTTTGCAAGGATCAACAGGGAATCGGTATCTACAGGATCAATATCCACAAGATCCTGTGCAGTCTCAAGGGCCTTTGTATTCTCTTTTTTATGCAGATAAAGGGCTATCAGCTCTTTTCTTAGAAATGAGGAGTCTGGATCTGTTTTTACCGCCTTGAGCAGTTCGTCCAGGGCCTTGTCAAACTCCCCGGTTCTTTTATAGATCTCTGAACGGGTGTAATAATAGTAGGAAGACGCCTCCAGTTCCGCTTCCTCCCCGGCGGGCGATAGAGGCGCTTCAATGATTTCGGGTTCAACGGTTTTAACGGTTTTGACAATTCTGGGTGACTGTGTGCAGCCTGCACCCAGAAAGGCCAGCACCAGAAAAAAGTGCAGACAAGCCCGCTGTAGTCGTTGCTTGTCAAGTCCGAAATCAAGGCCGGGCAATGAATTCGGACGGTCAGATTTAGTTCTGGCTGTGGTCATAGGCGTCAAAATCGGGCATTTCATTTTTAAAATATTCTTTCATTTTTTTGATAATGTTGTTTTCGATCTGCCTGACCCGTTCCCGGGAAATGTTGTACTCCTCACCGATCTCCTGGAGGGTCCGGGGCTCGTCTGAAAAAATTCTCTTGGAAAAGATCTCCATCTCCCGTGGCTTCAAGGTGGCGGTAAACTCCTTGACCCTTACATGGAGAATGTCCTCGATCTCCTTCCGTGCAACCCTGTCTTCGGTGGAGTCGCTATCCACGTTGATAAATTCAATTCTTTCCGTGTTAGAATCATTCCTGAGGGGCTCGTCAAGGGAAAGATCCCAGCCGTCCAGGCGCTGATCCATTTCAACGATTTCCTGCTCAGACACCCCCATTCGTTCGGAAAGCAGCTTGGGACCGGGGTCAAACCCCTCGTCAATGAGCTTTTGCTTTTCTTTTTTCAGCCGGAAAAAAAGCTTGCGCTGTCCCTGGGTGGTCCCGATCTTCACAAGGCGCCAGTTGTCCATGATGAATTTCAGGATATACGCCTTGATCCAGAACGAGGCATAATAGGAAAACTTGACGTTTTTGTAGGGGTCAAATTTTTTAACCGCTTTGACAAGGCCGATGTTGCCCTCCTGTATAAGATCCAGAAGGTTCTGCATCCAGATGCGCTGGAAATCAAGGGCGATTTTGACCACAAGCCTCAGGTTGGAGGTTACCATCACATAGGCGGCATCACTGTCGTTTTCTTCTTTTATCTTGGTTCCAAGATCCACCTCCTCCTCCCTTGTGAGAAGCCTGTACCGGTTTATTTCGGCAAGGTAACTCTGAAGGGGATCGGCCTTGACAAGGGCCTTGGTGGACGAAGCATTCTTCTTGATCTTTGGTACAAGGTAACCTCTTCTTACATATATGTCGTCACTGTCGTCAACGGGTATTGCTGGTTTTGTTTTGCTCATAGCTGTCCCTGTAACTATTTCCTACGGGTTAAATTGCATCCTTTCTATATTATACTAAAAACGTTTAAATATCGATTAAAAAAAATAAGAGTTGAATTCATTTTTTATGTGGACACACCTGGGCCGATTTGGTATAAGTCTTTCTTGTTTGCGCCTGTAGCTCAGCTGGATAGAGCAACGGACTTCTAATCCGTAGGTCGCAGGTTCGAGTCCTGCCAGGCGCACCATTTAGAACAAGGGCTCTCGGGAAAAACTTCCTGGAGCTTTTTTTGTTTGTCCGGTCAACCGCCGGTCCTCGGAAAATCTTCCTTGTTTCAATTGGGATTTCAGCAGCACCCCGTCAACCTGTCCGATTTCGAATATATCACCCTATCACTTTTTTCGCCTTTGGGATAGTACACAATTTGCATTGCAGCATTTGGTTTTTTTTGACAGGGGTTCGGAACAGGCCTGATGTCCCCTTACCTTATCTTTTTTTCCGTTTCCATTTCCATACGCTGTTTGAGCGCTTCCAGCATTGTTGCGCCCTTGGATGGTCTGTCCGCAAGGGCCAGGTCGATCTCCCTGTCCATGGTATCGGTATCGGTTGCAATCTCTCCATAGGCCGACGCCAGGGACTCTTGTTCTTCAACCTTTTCTTTCATCCGTTCGAGCAGGGCAACCGTTCCCGACGCGTCAATGGATGCAAGCTGGGCATTGATCTTTCGGGTGGATGCTGCTGTCTTTGCCCTTGCCTTGAGTGTGACAAGCTCATTCTCATAGGTTGACAGGGTAGACTTTTGTTTTGCAACCCCTGTGTTAAGGGTTTCTGCAAGGACTTCATGGTTCGTTGCCTCATTGCCCAGCCTTTGGGCTTCCGATGTTAGCTTTGCCTGTTGTTCCAGAGCCAGGGTCGCCAGTCGTTCGGCTTCTGCAGAATCCAGGGAACCTTCTTTGGCATTGAGGAGCAGCTTTTTTGCCTTGTTCTCGTAGTCTGCTGCCATCTGCTGTTTGCCATTGGCCTCCTTTCTTGTTCGGATGGCCATGGCCTTGACCTGGGCCAGGCTCTCCATGGCGGCAGTCAGATCTTTTTTCAGATCCCGTATGCCCTGTTCGGTCATTTTGATCGGGTCTTCCAACTTGTCCATTACAGAATTGATATTTGATTCGCCTATTTTGAAAAATCGTTTGAGCATTGATGTTCTCCTTATTATGTGGTTTTGTGCATCTTGCCGGTTAATCTGTTCTGGTTGCACTCTATCAGCTTGGAAGGATATAGCGAGGACGAAACAAACAGGAAAACGACATCCCCCTCTAATTCAAGGGGATCAGGTCCACTGTATCCTGCCCAGGTGCTTTCTTCTGGAAGTTAACCATGTGCATCTATTCTTCAGATTTCCCAGGTCCGGCAGAGACCATGAACAGCAGCCTTGTTTTTTTGCCGACTGAAACGGGACCGCAAGGTCTAACATATTGAACAATCGTTCAAAAAAATGTTGACATTCAACCAATTGTTGTTTATTTTTGAACGATTAATCAAGATATAACCGAAAACCAACCAACAGGTTCAAGTATCCGCAGCGTGCGGGCCCTGATAAATTAAACCTGGCGTTGAAAGTGCTGCATTTAACGAGGGAAAAAATGACCTGTCTATGTCAACAACTGGCCGGTGATGACATTGAATTGTCACCCGTCTGTATCGGGAATCACTGGATCTTTAAAAACCTTGAACCCGACGAGATAAAAGCCCTGAGCCACGATGCCATGAGGAAAAAATTAACCAAAGGGCAAGCCCTGTTTTTACAGGGAGACCCTGCCGATGAAATGTTTCTGATCAAGGGGGGACATATCAAGCTTTCCAAGGTGCTTGAGGACGGCACCGAACTGATGCTCGACATCCGAAAGGCAGGGGACTTTGTTGGGGAGAATATGTTTTCTGAAGAAAGCCTGTATCCTGTGAGTGCCTTTTGTCTTGAAGATACCTTGACATGCGGTTTCAGCCGGAGTCAGTTTGAAGCACTGGTGCTGCAGTATCCCAGGGTTGGCCTCCGGATCATTAAAACCCTGAGCGAAAGGATTTCCAGTCTCACCGATCGTGTCGGCAGTCTTGCCGCTTCAAATATTGAAGACCGGCTCTATCGGGTACTTTGCAACGTTGCAAAAGAACATGGCGCTAAAAGCCCCCAGGGCATCGTGATTCAGTTTCCCCTGACCCATGAGGATCTTGGATTTTTAACCGGGGCCCATCGGGTCAGCATTACCCGGGCCATGAAAGCACTTAAGGATTCGGGAAAAATTCTTTTCCAGGGCAGACGTCTCATCCTGCCCACCCTGAAAATGGCCTGATATTTTTCGGATCGTTAATTGTAAATTGTAACATCTGCTACAGACACTCTGCAAATCAAGTCGTATACTGTCTATTATGATACGCATCCCATTAAGGCAAAATTAATCCATAAAGGAGATTCTACAATGAAACCCCAGATTTTAGGAATTTCGGGCAGTCCGATAAAAAACAGTAACACGGATCGTCTGATTCAGGCTGTGCTGAACAGCAGCGGTCTCAGGTCAGAATTTGTAAAACTGAGCAAGATAAATGTAAAGCCCTGTATCGCCTGTCTGGGTTGCACAAAGGACAACATCTGCAAGGTCAAGGATGATTTTCCCCAATTGGCTGAAAAAGTTCGACAGGCAGATGCCATTGTTGTCGGCGGATATTCGCCCTATGGTTCTGTTGATGGTTTTACAAAGGCATTCCTTGAAAGGTTATTTTCTTTGCGGCATCAAAATGGTCTGAACCGGGGAAAGTTTGCGGTTGTAGTTGCTTCAGGAATTGGCCGGGGCGCACCGGGACTTGAAGAGACAAGCAAACAGATTGAGCATGCATTGACCGTGGAGGGAATGGAGATACTGGATAATCTGAAAATCACCGGAAATACCGAATGTCTGGTCTGCGGTTTCAGCGAAACCTGCCCCATGAGTTCTTTGCCCTGGGTGTTTGGGGAAGACACAAAAGTCACCCCGGATAAATTCTGCAAGGTTGAGGACCAGTCTGAAATATGGGACAGAGCCAATCAGGTGGGGCTGGAAATTGCCCGGAAAATTAAACACCGGGTCCTGATGTAGTCACTACCCAAAGAAGCAACCTCGGTGGCTGCCATGACTCTAACGCCATGGCAACTACCGAAAAAACCAACGGGCATAAAGGGAAAAGATGAATATCCAGAGAAACAACCATACACGGCCCATGCCGGAAATTCCCACTGAACCGGTTGGCAGTATCCCGCGTCCTCGAAAGTTGCAGGATGCGTTGGTTTTGCACGCAAAGAACGAGATGACGACCAGGGCGCTGGATGCTCTCTTTGATGAAGCCGTCGGTGAAACCATCGCAAGATTTGAGGCAACGGGTTCTCCCGTGGTCAGTGATGGAGAACAGACCAAATCCAGTTTTGTCACCTATCCCCTGGAAGGATTGGACAACATTGCGCCCGATGGCATCATTCTTTCTTTTGAAGATGGTCATAGGCGCCAGTTACCCCGCTTGACCAGAGGGCCGTTTAAATATGCAAAGTATGCCGGTTCCTACCTGACCCGTGCAAAACGATTTGCAACACGTCCTGTTAAACAGGCGGTCATTTCCGCCTCGGCAATGAGTCTGCTCTATCCGGAACAGGGGATTGCTGACTATTGCCGGGAACAATTTTTATCAGACCTCGTGCAGGAAGCTGTTTCTGATATCCGTTCCTGTTTTGCCAATGGCGCATACCATGTTCAGATTGATTTCACCGAAGGCAGGCTTGCCGTCAAGCTTGACCCCTCAAAACAGCTGCTGCAGGAGTTTATCGATCTTAACAATCAGGTCCTGTCCCATTTCACGGAAACTGAGCGCAGGCGAATTGGTTTCCATACCTGCCCGGGCGGTGATCATAATTCAAGTCACAGCGCCGATGTCGATTACGGGGAACTGATTCCCATGCTGCTGACCCTGAATTCAGGAAATTTTTATATGCAAATGGCAAGCGAAAAAGATCCTGAAAAAGTATTAAAGATCCTCGGCGCGCATCTGCGCCCGAACCAACGGATATATGTGGGCGTAATTGATGTGCTCAACAAAACAGTGGAATCAGCTGAAACCGTGTGCAACCGCGTTTTATCAGCCGCAAAACATATTCCCCTGGATCAACTCGGCACCACGGATGACTGTGGTTTTTCTCCCTTTAGTGATGATGTGGCCACAAGCCGGGATATTGCTTTCTTGAAGATCACGGCCCGCATTCAAGGCACGCTGCTGGCGAATATTCAGATCAGAAAAGGGATCAACTGCCAGTAAGAATCATAGATTGAGCCGGACTTGAAACCCGGCGGCTTTACATTCGGTTCCCAATACACAACAATATTTTGAGCAATCACTCAAAAGAGTGTTGACAGTTTTTTTCCCAGGGTTTACCGTTGATACCGGTTCAGGCCAGAAACATTGTCAGTGGCGGAAATTCCATGCCTGGAAAAGATGCCATGGGGCCCACTTTAATCAATGGAAAAGGGGAAACGGTATGGGGGAAATGGTTCTCATCGTGGGTGCCGGCAAATTTGGCAGGAAAGCGGCCCAAAGGTTAAGGGAAAAAATGCCGGGAGCCGACATCATCGCGGTGGACAAGAGATTTGGGGCCTGCAGAAAAATCTCAGACTTGGGCGCCCATGCGGTCTGCGCGGACGGGGTCGGGTTTATGGACCAGCTGCTCCACAAAAATCGGGAAATTATTTCATGGATCGTCCCCTGTGTGCCCATCCACCTTTCCTGGGAATGGGTATGCCTTAACCTTCTCCCAGACAGACAGGTGCGCCCATGCCCGCCCCCGCCGGAGGTCATAGATCAACTGCCCAATCCCATGGAGGGGGCTGAAGGGGTCCTGTACATGAGCAACGCAGATTTCATGTGCCCGGACAATTGCCCGGAACCTGCGGACTTCTGCACCGTGACAAAGAAACCCAGACCACAAATTCTATACCAGAGCCTGGGTGCCATCAACATCCCGGGCTGGCAGTCCATTGTTGTTCGCAGTCATCAACTGGCCCCGGGGGTGGGGGGATACACGCCCGGGGCGCTCTTTAACGCATTGTCATGCATCCAGGCGGAAAAGACATCGGTGCTGTTCAGTACTGCCTGTGCCTGCCATGGGGTCATGATGGCCTCGGAAATCAGGCGATTAAAAACCAGCCAAGCAATATGACCAGGGACACCAGGGTTACAGGAATGCCGACGATGGCATGTTGAAAAAATTTTATCTCGATATTAAAATGGGAAGCTTGTTCCACTACGATCAGATTTGCGATCATTGCTGAAAAAATTGCTCAATACCGCTGAGACACCAGTCAATACGGGTAATTTGTGCAGGTCCATCCCCATATTTGAAAATCGCTCCATGGCAATGCCCAGATAGGGACCCTGGGAAACACCATGGATGATTACAAAAAGAGCACAGAACAGGGTGATCAAGTGCCAGCCTACCAGCCCCATGATTTCCAAGGAAAATTGGGCAAACTCCAGGTGCCCACTTTGTCCAATCAGCATGTTCTGGGGATTTCCAATAAGGGTAACGGCTGAACCGATATTGCTTGACACTGCAAGCCCCATGAGAAAGGGAAGGGGATTTAATCCGGCTTCAATCAAAGAAAGCGCCAGTACCGGTGTGAATGCAAAACATACAATATCATTTGCCGGCAGAACAAAAGATAGCCAGGGTCAACATCGGTGGAAACCATTCATTGTCATGAACACGTCCGGCTTATGGACGCTTTTATTTTTCCAGAATCTGGATGGTCGAGATATTGCTGATCGGCACAATACATTTTTTGATATGAGTTGAAAAAAAAAGATATCTTTTGATGTGTACATTCTTCAATACCAGGTGGGTTCCGGTTTCTGACAAGTCAGCAACATCCGCATTAAAGAAAAACCGGGTCTTCTGTACAGGATCCTTTTCCTTGAACACCAGTTTGACCTTTTTGTCCACCAGGTTGAGGTAGTCACCCACTTTTTCCAGTTTGAGCAGACCTTTGATCTGAAATTGTACTTTTTTGTTTGTCATTCAATCGCCTGGGGTTTGATCGTTTTAAGTCCTGGTGGCCGGAATCCGGCTTTTTATATTGCTCTTTTTATCAGAATGACCATATACCTTAAACTCGCAAAAAGGGCAACAAGGAACGCCTGATCCCATATGCAATATCATTTATTGGCATGGATCCGCCCATGGAAAATCAGCAGGATCATGGCGGGGTTAAGAATCGTTATGACTTTTTTACCTGGGGGGGGGGCATGTTTGGCCAGCATCGGTCGGTCGGTGGAGAATGCTCTGGATCAAATGGTCCACAGAGTAGAGATAAAGGGCATTGAAATCTTCCCCTTCAAGCAGGGTGGTCTTCATCTTTTTGTACTGAATCAAGCCCTGGAGTGCCCCCCAGAACATGATGGTAAACCGCTTGGGCTCCACCGGAGTGAATTGTCCAGACTGGATGCCCGCCTTTACGACCCTGACGACAAACGAGATGATTTTACCGCCGTGGCGGTCAACCTTGATTTTCAACTCCTGGGAAAGCAGGATCTCAGGTGATGAAAGAAAATAATTAATGATGTCATAGTAATCTTTGCTGCCTTCACTGAATTGCAGCAAAGAGATGGCCGTATTTTTTAATATCACCCCGGGAGAATCTTCAGGGCCATGGGATTGTCGAATTTTCGTATAGAGAAGCTCAAGTCCCTCTTCCTGAAGTTCGGCAAAGATCTCCTCTTTACTTTTGTAATAGAAATAGATGGTACCAACGCCCAGTTCGGCAACCTTTGCAATCTGGCTGATGGAGGTTGCCTTTAGACCTTTTTCAAACAACAGCGCCCTTGCGGCATCAAGGATTTGCTTGCGTCTTTTCAGCTTTTCCCTGAGTCTTCGATCGTTGAGCCCCATAAAATCCCTTTTATTGTTTTTTTCTGTATGAGAACCAGGGCCTTTGAAGTTTCATGTGACAATGTCTCACCGGGCAGGTGCGTATGGGATCATTTTCCGGAACGATAGGTATACGGCCCCGGCCCCTCTGATTATCCCGCACCCATTGTTCTGCTTCATTCTCTGTCTGGACAACGCCCTCAATATAGAAGGTTCGCCCGACACAATGGAAATATCCATAGGTCAATTCAAACGCCATTTTTACCCCTGTTTAACAAAAAACGGTATTTTTTTCAAGCCTTCGAACGCCTATATCAGCTCGCTCCTGAGCTGTCTTGCCATGATTCGTTCATAAAGAACCGGTGCAATCCTGCTGATCCAATAGGCCATTTTTCCAACCGGGGTCAGGACCAACAGGTTTTTTCTTTGTTCAGCTGCCCGGCAGATGAGGTCTGCAGCGTGGGCTGCCGTGTCCTGGCGTCCCATGCGGGATTGGGGACGGGTGGTGATTCTGCCATCCCCCCCCAGGGCCCGGGTCTGAAGATTGGTCTGAATAAAGCCCGGAGCCACGATCATGACATGGGCGCCTGTTGATCGGATTTCGGTCCTGAGGGAGGTAAAAAGCCCGTGAAGTGCATGTTTGCTTGCACTGTAACCGGTTCTGCCGTAGAGGGGGGCCACCCCTGCAAGGCTTTCATTCACGATGATCATCCCTTTCCGCTGGATAATACTGTTGATGGCGGCCTTGGTGCAGTAGAGGGAACCAAAAAAATTAACCGCCATCACCTTCTGGTACACGGAAATGTGTGTATCAACAAATGCGGATCTCTGGGTAATGCCGGCATTGTTCACCAGAACATCCACCCCGCCAAACCCATGGATGATGGTGTCAATAGCTGCACGGCACTGGGTTTGGCTTGTGACATCACAGACCAGTTCCATGGTGGTGATCCCCCTTTGCGCCAGAAGGTTCTGCTCCCTGGTAAGGGCATCTTTATCCATGTCTACCATGGCAATTTTAGCCCCCATTGCTCCAAATTTTTGGCACAGGGCAAGACCGATTCCGCTGGCACCCCCCGTAACCACCACCACCTTGTTCCTGAATGTCTGCTTTTTCATCGGATCTGCTCCTCCTCGACCAGGGGAAAACGGGTAAATACAAAGGCCGTTGCAAGGCCTGCTATGATGTGCCATACCCCCCACCAGGCCACTAAAATGGCCATGCCGCCGAGTCCGTCAAAGAAGTTGAAAACAAGCACCAGCCCCAGGGCTGAATTCTGGATGCCCACCTCAATGGAAACGGCCCGGCAGTCTGCCTGGGGAAGCCCTGCAAGGCGCCCTGTCCAGTATCCGATATTCAGGGCCAGCAGGTTATGGAGAAACACGGCCAGCATGACGATTCCCACGTAATTCATGAAATTGGTCCAGTTGGCGGCAAGGGCGCCGCAGACAATAAGAACGAAAAAGACCAGGGAAAACAGTTTAAATGGTTTTCGAATGCAGTCGGCAAGCCTTGGAAACCTGTGCCCGAGGATCAAACCGATGGTCAATGGAATTCCAAGGATCATAAATACCGTGGTAAACACATCCAGGGGGTTCAGGCTCACCTCTTTCAGGATGGCTGCCGTTGACGGATTCATGCTTCCCCACAGGGAAAGATTCAAGGGGGTCATCACTATGGCTGCTCCCGTGGATATGGCGGTCATGCTGATGGAAACAGCGCAATTGCCCTTGGCCAGGTAGGTCATGATGTTGGACAGGTTTCCCCCTGGACAGGCCGCAACCAGAATCATTCCAAGTGCAATGGAGGGGTGGGGTTTCAGGATCATTGCCAGGAGAAAGGTAAAGGCGGGCAAAAGAACAAATTGGGCCATAAGGCCGATTAAAGGGGCTTTGGGGAAAAATAAAATGCGTTTAAAGTCTTTTAATTTCAGGTCAAGGGAAACCCCAAGCATCATCAATCCTATGGCCAGGTTGATGGCGAACAGGCTCTGGGGATTAAAATTAAGATGAATCTGGTCTATGGCCACCACGTTCATGGAAATTACCTCCTCACCGGTGTCCGGCCATGGGTGGGGGACCCCATGGCCCGGATGCGTTGTGCTGTGCGTATGAAAGATCAGGGGATCTAGGCTTTGTAGGCACCCACATTGGCAAGGGCCATGCTTCCCGGGCTGACCACGGTGGTGTCGGTCATCACGTTGATACAGGCGACCTTTTTGCTTGCAAATGCTTTTTCAAGGGCCGGCCTGATTTCAGCCGGATCTTCCACCAGAATGCCCAATCCGCCAATGGCTTCGACCATTTTATGGTAATCCACCCGACCGATCCAGGTCCCGGCCTTGATGGCATGGCCGATCCTGATCTCCTGGCTGTGGCGTATCATGCCCCACCCCATGTCATTGGCAATAACCACCACAATGGGCAGGTTCTTTCGGATGGCATTCTCAAATTCCATGAAGTTGAATCCCACGGATCCGTCACCGGTGATGAGGAGCACCCGTTTTTCAGGATAGCAGAACCTGGCTGCATTGGCATAGGGAAGCCCCACGGCAAGGGAGCCGTAAATCCCGTAATCCAGGTAGTGGCCCGGTTTGTTGATGGTCCGGGTCATTCCCATCCAGGTGGTGGTGTCTCCGCCGTCGGCCACCACAATATCGTCCTCCCGGTCCATGAAATTGTCAATCTCCCGTGCCAGGCGCATGGGGTGTATGGGGATGGCCGAACTTTCCCAGTCCTTTGCTGCCTGGGCTTTTCCATCGGCATGGGCCTTTTCAAGGGCTTCAATCCAGGGTGCAAACTGAGCGGTAAAAATCGGTCCCAGCTGTTTTTCATCCATCCGTTTGTTACACTGTTCAAGCAAAGCGTCAATATCACTGACAATGGGAAGATCCACCCGTTTGTTTCTTCCCATCTCTTCGGGTTTAATATCCACCTGGATAAATTTTGCCTCGGGATTGAACACATCTCCGAACATGTAATAAAGACAGATTCGGGTGCCGAGCACAATGACCAGATCCATTTCTATGAAGGCGGCAAAGGCACCACCGGGTCGAATGGCAAGACTGCCCTCAAAACAGAGGGGATGGCTGTCCGGAACAACCCCCCTTCCCGAAAGGGAGGTGAACACGGGGATGCCGGCTTTTTCCACAAAGGCCTGGAGGGATTTCTCTGCATGGGACTGCCAGGTCCCGCTTCCGGCGATAACAACGGGTTTTTTGGCCTGGGAAATCATTTCCAAAAGGGTCTCGACCTTACCCAGGTCCACGGGCCGGGACGCCACCCGGGTGGTCATCTTTTTTACCGATTTTTTATCCACTGCACAATTGAGTATATCCACGGGGAATTCCAGGTAAACCGGGCCGGGTCTGCCGCTTGTGGCGTACCGGAATGCCAGGTCAACATATTCAGGAATTCGCTCAGTTTTCTGGCATACCAGGGTCTTTTTCACCATGGGAGCAATGACCGGTTCCTGCTTCATGTCCTGGAGGTCCAGCTTTTCCTTGGTTTCAAGGCCCACACATCCGGCAATCAGAATCAGCGGTGTATTGGAAAAATAAGCACTGGCGACTCCGGTGAGGGCGTTGGTGAATCCAGGGCCGGCCGTGACCATGGCCACCCCCGGGGTCCGGGTCATCTTTCCCCAGGCCTCGGCCATGAAAAGGGCAGACTGTTCATGGCGGGTGTCGAAAAGGGTGATGCCGCTACCTTCAAGGTGCTGATAAATCGGGGTGATATGCCCCCCGCTCAGGGTAAAAATATGCTTTACCTTGTTTTCCAAAAGCGCCTCGGCTACGAGTTGTCCTCCGGTAATGTTGTCCATTTTTTTCTCCCCAGGGAACAGATGTCAACCCTGTTTCCACTGTTTTTATCGTTCATATGATAGATAAGACGCCATCCAATCCCATCCAATCAAAGCTCCATTAATTGTCCTCCGGTAACGTTAAACGCCTGTCCCGTACAATAGGAGGATTCTTCCGACGCCAGAAAAGCCACCAAATTCGCCACCTCTTCGGGTTTTCCAATGCGGTTGAGGGGAATGGTTTTGCACATCTCTTTTTCCCGTTCTTCCGGGGTGGTACTGAAAAATTGCGCCTCCAGCCCGAATCGCCATCGTTCAAGCTCGGTCATGATCTGACCGGGACATACGGCATTAACGCGGATGCCTGCCCCGGCAAGTTCGCCTGCCATGACCTTGGTGAGCATGATCACCCCGGCCTTGGCAACGGCATAGGCACCGTTGAACAGGGGAGGGACCTTGCCGGCCCGGGAGGCGGTATTAACAATGGCGGCTTTCTGACCCACCATCAGGGGCAGCACGGCCCGGGTCACGCGGAAAACGCTGTGGAGATTTACATCCACCGTCTTCATCCAGGCCCCTTCGTCATAGGTGTGAAAGGCATTGGGAACCCCAAACGAGGCACCGGCGTTGTTGCAAAGAATGTCCAGACGGGTGAAACGCTTCTGGATCTGTTGGACCATCGCATCAATGGAAGGGGTACTGGTAACATCCATGGCTGCAATCATGGTCTCAACCTTGAATTCCGTCGCAAGCTGTGATGCGATTTCCGCCATCTCAACGGTGGTTCCCGTTGCGATGACGGCATCTGCTTTGGGTTTTTCTCCAAGATCTGCGATAATGATATTTGCGCCGCCCTCTGCAAGCTTACGGGCAATGGCATACCCGATGCCAGATTTTTTCCCGGATCCGGTAACCAGGGCGGTTTTTCCCTTAAAATCATACCCCATTGTTTCTCCTCCTGTCGGCACATTGGTGGATTTGGTTCGAACGGTGTTCGATGAATTATTGTTAATTTTTTCCTTGGCTTTTGTCAACACCCTTTGTTCTTTTTTTTCTTAACCCCAAAACAACGGGATTTAATCACCATCGATCAAACGGCCAATAAAGGTTTAGTTTGTAAGCATTTAAAGAAAAATACAAACGAAAAAAAGACCATCAAAGGCCATTGTATATGGTAAAAAACTGGGTTGGAACACCCATGTGTTTTTCCTTGACACCTATTTTATTTTCGAATAGAGTTCGAATAAAAGCAGTTATTATAGGGGCCAGGATTTCCCGAGCTCCTGGACATGTCTAATGGGGGAACAATCATGCAGACCTGTATTTGGCGAATTTTGTCTTGTTTGCTTTTCGTCCCGTTTTTACTCGTTTGGTTCAAACTTCCACCCTGCCGGGCAGGCGCCCTTGTTTCGGAAAATTTCGTAAAGTTCAATGTGTTTGCCGCTGCTGTTCTTTCTCCTGAACGTTCTGTTTTCCTTGGCGAAGGAGGGAAAATATTTTTTTCCTCCCATGGCGGGCAAAGCTGGACGTCCGTTGAGAGCGGCACATCCACACCTTTATTTGCCGTGGATTTTATCGCGGCCAGATGGGGATGGATCACCGGCACATCCGGCACCCTCCTGCATTCCGAAGATGGCGGCGAAACATGGTCTTCCCAAAAGAGCGGAACAGACAAACATCTTTTTTCCATTGATTTCTATGATCAACACCATGGGTGTGCAGTGGGTGACTGGGGTAAAATCATCATGACAAACGACGGAGGCACCTTCTGGCGTCAAACCTCCCTGGGAGAGGATGTCGTTCTTTATGGCGTGGTTCAACTGAGTGCCCAAAGCGCCTGTGCCGTTGGTGAAATGGGACGGATTTTTTCAACCCAGGACAAAGGCGTTTCCTGGCAGGAAATCGAATCTCCGGTGAACACCACGCTTTTCTGTCTGGGCCATGACGGCCCAATTCTGTGCGCGGCAGGCCTGGATGGTGCAATCATCCGTTCCATGGACGGCGGGGCCAGCTGGCAAAAATCACTGACCCGCGATACCCAGTCCCTCTACGGCATTTGCATCTGCGAACAAAGGGCCTGGGCCGTGGGGGATGCCGGAACTGTCCTGCTCAGCACGGACGGGGGGATCACATGGAACAGCCGTAAAGGCTCAAGGGATCACCTGCCGTTCTGGCTCTCAACGGTATCCTGCGTAAGTTCCGGACCCGGTAGTTCCGTTGGGGTTATAGGCGGCGCAAAGGGAATAACAGCCCGGTTGGAAAACGGGATTGTCCATTGGCGAAAACCCCAGAACACCGGGGGGGAGGGACTGCAATGAATTACTACAGGCAATCGGGTTTTTCGTGGACGAAATTTCTGCTCCAGAGCCGCGCCTTGTGCCTGGCTCTCTTTGTCGCAGTTACAGCCTTTTGGGGATACCAGCTCCGAAATTTTGAAATTGAAAAGGGTGTGGGGATCATGTTCCCCTTGCACCACCCCAACATGGTCCTGAACCGGAAATTCAAGAAAATGCTCGCAACCCCGGACAAACTCATCTGCGTGGTTGAGGTTAAACACGGCGATATCTATACCCAAGGGGCCCTTTCCAAAATCCATGACCTTACCCAGGCCGTGCTTCATCTGCCTGGATGTGATGCGTCCGATATTAAATCCATTACGGAATCCAGTGTCAAGCACATGGCGGCCACGGCATGGGGGGTAGAAACAAACCCGGTGATTTTTCCCGCCATGCCCGAAACCCCGGTAGGGTTTGACCGGCTCAGAAGACGGGTGGAAACCGACCCCGGAATCAGGGGCGTTTTTGTCTCCTATGATGGTACGGCAGCATCCATCATGGCGAAATGGAAAAAAGGCGACGCCCTTGGGCAATTATACAAGGATCTCCTGACCCTGGTCCAGACCCATGGAAATGAGAACTACGGGGTGCATTTTGCCGGGGCACCGGCCCTGGGGGCCAATCTGACCCATCTCACCGGCCAGATCAAGTTCGTTCTCCTGGGAACATTTCTGGCTCTGACGATTTTGCTGGTGATTTTCACAGGTAATGTGACGGGTGTGCTGCTCTCGATGACGGTGTTGATTCTTTCAGCCGTGTGGGCCCTGGGCCTTGGGGTGACCCTGAACATTTCCACCAGTTTTTTCTCCATGGTCTGGATACTCTTCTTCTGTGGTGTATCCACAGCCTTTGCAGCCTTTGGTTTTGGCCGCTACCATCACTCCGTAAAAAATAATTCTGAAAAAAAAGCAGCACTGGAACTGTCCTTTGGCGCCCTTTTTCTGCCGATAACAGCCGGGCTGGTCATTTTTGGCCTGGCATCCGCGGCCCTTTCACTGGCAGATATACCCCTTATCGCCCAAACCGGACAACTGGGTTCATGCTGGGCCGTGGCCACTTTTATGACGGTCATGGTCTTCACACCCCTGGTGCTTTCGTTCCTGCCAACGCCCCGTCCACGGGCTTCCGGATTGATTCCAGGTACGGTTTCAGTTCCTTGTCCGGTTTCGGCATCCGTTGCGGTCACGGTAATGGCAATTGTTTCCGGGGTGATCCTGGCAGGTGTCATCTGTGCCACCGGGCTTTTTGTCGGCGACAACGAGCCTGGATCTGCCTTTTTCTTTCCCAATAATCCCTACAACCAGGCGTTTTCTCTTTTCAACCAGAAGTTCATCGGTGGCTACAACATGACCGTTGTTGTGGAAGGCAGGGACGAAGGGGCTTTGAACGACCATGAAACCATGGAACTCATGGGGGCTTTCCAAAACTACCTGGAAAATGAAACAGACGCCAGGTCCGCCATCTCCATTGTCATGATGATCAAGTGTCTGGCACGGCTTTACCACGAAGGAAACCCCAAATGGGCATTGGTTCCCATGGACAAAGATGAACGTTCCACCCTGGGCGGGGCGATTAAAATGGGCGGCTCTGCCGGTCAATGGATGGACGACACCTGGACCAATGGAACAATCCAGGCCATGTACGGAAACGACAACAATGCGTTGATAAAAAACCGCCTGGCCAAGGCCCGGACCTTTATCCGGAACCATCCCTCGGACAGGGTCGACTTCAGACTTTCGACCGGTTTTATGGGAGCCATCAGCGCAATGAACGATGCCGGGCAAAGGGCCTACTGGAGCGTACTCTGTGTTTCTCTGGCCCTGGTTTTTGCTGTTGCATTCCTTGTGTTCCGATCCTTCCTGCCTGGCGTGGCCATTATTGTCAGCCTGATTACGGCCCAGTCCATTACATGGATTTTCATGGCCCTGACCAACATCGGCATCAGCATACACATCATACCCACTGGACCGTTTTCCATGGGGGTTGGTGGGGCTATGGCTATTCTTGTCATGGCTTGTTCCCGGGAAAAGGCCCTGCCGTACCCGGATTCGGCAAAGCCCAGACAGGGGGCCACCTTCCCGGTCGGACCATTGGCAGCCCTGGGATTGATTCCCGTGGGAATGATGCTGCCCTGGGCATTTATTGACCTGAAGTTCATGGCCAGGGCCGGGGCGCTGCTATCTGTTTCAGTTTTTGCACAAACTGCCCTGGCCCTGGTGCTTCCGACCTTTCTAACCAATTCTCTTAAAGAAACATTTAGGATAACCCAAAAAACCAACAGGGGGAAAAGATGAAACATTACGACTGGATGAAACCGGCAGGGCTTGTCTCTATCCTGTTAATGCTCGTTACCGGCAATGGGTGGTCAAAGGCCCTGAATGATTCAGGGACCCTGAATCTTACGGGAAAATTTGAAACCAGAAACACCTTTAGAATCGAGGATTCCGATGACAACCGGTGGCCCAGGGCCGAAGCCGGCGATATGGTTCAACAGCGAAATACCCTGAAATTGGAGCTGGACCATGACCTGGGGGTGATGCCGGAATCGACTGTTTCAATAAAATATCACCTTGTGGGAAGGGCCTGGTACGACGGAATTTTTGATTATGGTCCTTCAGTCTGGCAGGATGCCAGGGAAACCAATGATGCCGTTAAAGATGATATTGACGACGCCAAATGGGATGTGGACCTGCGGGAAGGATACATGGATTTTTCAACGGGTCCGGCATTTTTAAGAATCGGCCGTCAGAATGTGGCCTGGGGAGAAACCGATGCCAAACGGTTGCTCGACGGTATCAATCCCCTGGACGCCACCACCCCGTTTCTCAAACTCGATGACCGGCGAATCCCCCTGTGGATGGTCCGCGGCACCTATAATCTCGGAAATCACGGTTTTTTTTCCAGCCTCAACATGGAGGGATTCATCGCCCCCTGTTATGGGGACATGGACGACAGGGTCGGACCGGCCACACCGGCCGGATCCCCCTATGCCTTTAACGAAAACAGCCCTTCAGGCGAATTGCTGGCAGGTTCCGGGATCGCCCTTGATCAGGATCGTATCGGACCGGATTCTGACATTGAAGATGCCCGCTGGGGATTTCGCCTGGGCGGCATCCTCGGCGACAACCTGGGTTTTACCCTTGCCCATTACAATACCTATCAGGACAATGCCCAGCCGATTCTCAGGCGAAACGACCTGCGCAGCTTTGTCAACTCCAGCAACCAGGCCGCCTATGCAAGTCTGATTTCAGGTTCCACAGATCCCGCCGTGGTTCAGGCAACGGCAATGGCACTTGCAGGCGCTTCACCCGCCGGCATGTCTGCGCTTCAAACGGCCCAGCTCAATGGCCTTGGCAGCATGGCCATTTTTCCGGAAAGTTTTACCCAGGAAATGGTCTATCACGACATTCAGGTTACCGGCGGCAGCATCAACTACTGGGTGGAGCCCCTGGACCTGGTGCTTCGCAGTGAGGTGGCCTATTTCTACGATGAGGCCTTTTTTACCCAAAACGACAACCTTAATATGATACTTGATTCCCAGAATCTGGTTTCCACCCTGACCCTGGACGGCCAACTGCCCACCTCCGATGTGATCCGCTTTGCCCTGGGAACGGACAAGCTGTTCTGGGTCAGGGCCTTAAATCCCAACGTGAGATTCACCCTCATTGCCCAGTATTTTGGGGCCTATATCAAGGATTATGATGAAAATTTCTGCCTGCCCCTGACCAACCCCGACACCGGTGAATATGACACAGTCAAACGCTATGAGCAGACCATGACCCTGAATCTACAAACCACATACCGCAACGGCACCCTCAAACCGGAGCTGTCCGTTCAATACGATCCCAGGGGAAACTGGGCTTTCCAGCCCTCGTGCGAGCTTGAAAAGGATATGTGGCGATTTAAGGTCGAAGGCACCATCGGGTATGCCAACACCATGACGGGGACCGGTGCAGCAAGGGACCGGGACGAAATTGCCTTTACCGTTGGCTACCTGTTTCAATAGACGATAACACCACCCCAGGATAAAAAAGGAGACAGATAAATGAAAGGTATTAGCAAAAGAATCTGGACAGGCATTTTTGTAATGGGGCTGACCCTGGTCGCAGGTTTGGCCCTGGCCGATGAAGTCATTACAACGGAAAACTGGCAGAAAATAGAGGGCCTTGTGCCAGACACTGTCCTTGCATGGGTTAAGAGGGGAGATACCACCATCACCATTGTGGACAAACTGGACTTTAACACCGGGGATATCATGGCAATTCCCGAATTTGCGGCTGAAAGCAAGAAGAACATGGGCAAGTACGCCATCAAAGACGGTTCCATTGTGGATGCAGATACCGGTAAAACAGCGGGTTTTATTGCAGGTCTTCCCTTTCCCGGAGAACTTGATGCTAACGATCCGGATGCGTTTCACAAGCTGAATTACAATCGATATTACAACCTGCACCGCATCGGCAGCATCCGGTTTGTTTTTCTTGGGGAACTCATCGGCAGAAAAACAGGCCTGGAAAAAAAGGTACTGGGCAATTTTCTGAATTATTCATTTGACGGTTATGCACCCCAAAAAAATGTTCCCAATGCCACCGAGGTCATGTTCATGTCCATTAACAATATCACCTCTCCCTATGATATGAAGGGGGTTGCCTCCATGATGTGGCGTTACCGGGGAACCCAGAAGGATATGTGCTATAATTATCTGCCTGGAATCAGAAGGGTGCGCAGGGGCAGTCCCGCAGGTCGTTCAGACTCCTTTGCAGGTTCCGATCTGACCCTGGACGACCAGGGAGGGTACCAGGGACAGCTGGCGGCCATGAACACCCGGGTGATCCAGGAGAAAACAGCCCTGGTTCCCTGGATTGATGTCAAACCCGTTCCGGTTTACAAAAATGAACAAGGGGAATGGGTCACGGGCAAAGACGCCCCCCTGCTGGACATCGGATTTAGAAAACAGGGGTGGACGGGAGCGCCGTGGGCCATGCCCGGCCTTAAATATGTCCGGCGGACCGTGTGGATCGGAGAAATGATCTCAAAGGACCCCAGCTACAACTACGGCCTGACTCATATGTGGTGCGACAAGGAAACGGGAATGGCCTGCTACAAGGTCAATTATGACCGGAAAAAGGAGTACTGGAAGACCATGATCCTTGGACTGGCAGCGTTTGCCCCAACGGATGATCCCAAGAACGCCTGGTTTGAAATGGGATCAACCCTGATCGTGGATGACCGTGCCGACCATGGTACCGTCATCGAGCAGGTCTCGCCGGAATATCCCTATGTCTTTTATGCGCAAAATGAACTGAATGATTTTTCCCTGGGAGGATTCAACAAGTACTGCAAATAACCGGCAAGGCCGGAGCAGGGGATCGGCCCCGGCCACAACGAAGTTTGAAACGCCCCCACAGGTGACGCTCGGGTGGCGTTTCAAAGAACCGGAACGATCTGCCCAACCGGGGGCGGCCAGTCTGCCGCCTCCGGTAGTTTTATCAACCATTCAGGTGTTTATATTTCTCAAGAAATCTCACCGGCATTTTAAGGGCATCCCTCCTAAACGGTTCTGCCAGAACCGCTTCACCACCCTGGATAATGGCGTTGATTACACAGGGTCGGCCCGAGTCCACCGCATCCCTTACCACATCACCCACTTCACCATAGTCTTTTACCAGATACCCCTTTGCGCCCATATCCACGGCAAGCTTAGCATAGTCCGGGTTTTCCCGTAAATTGGCACCCACGAACCTGTTGTCGTAATAGTCGATCTGATTTTTCTTTTCAGCGCCCCATTCAAAATTGTTGGCAACGACGGCAATAACCGGAATGTTTTCCCGGACTGCCGTCATCACCTCTGCGATGCCGCTGATCCCGTAAGCACCATCCCCCTGGAAGGCAAACACCGGTTTTTCAGGACAACCGATTTTGGCCCCCATGGCGGCCCCATAGGCAAAACCGCAATTTCCCCAGGAGAGTGCTGAAAGGTGCTGTCGTATGCCGGAAAACTTTAAATAGGCGTTGCACATGGATGAATTGTTGCCGATATCCGTTGCCACAATGGCGTTCTTTGGCATTGCCCGGGTGAGTTCTTTTAGAAACCGCCTGGGGTGCATGGGTTTGTTTTCCGAGCTTGACCAGCTGTCAAGCTCCCTGTTCCAGGCCTGTTTTTCCCCTTCAACGGCGGCCAGCCGCTGGGTATCCACCGGGCGATCGGGTCTTGCGGTCCGAAGGGCCATGAGCAACGCCACAGCATAGGCCTTTGCATCGGCAATGCTTGCCACATCCACCCGCCTGGAAAGACCCAGCACCTTTGCATTGGCGTCAACCTGAATAATTTTTGCCTTTTGGGGCCAATATTCAATATCATACTGGGGCAGGGTGCCAAAGGGACCAAGGCGTGATCCCAGGGCCAGAACCACATCGGCCCTGGAAAGGATTTCCATGGCCGCCTTTGATCCACAGTAACCGATGGGACCGCAGGCCAGTTGATGGTCTGCAGGGAAGGTGTCGTTGTGAAGATAGGAGTTGACCACCGGGGCTGTCAGGTATTCGGCAAGTGCCACAACCTCTTTTAAGGCATCTCCCTGACTCACGCCCCCTCCGGAAAGAATTACGGGAAATTTTGCCTCCATTAGCAGTTGTGCGGCCTGGTCAATGGACGTCAGGTCGCCACACCCAAGTGACAGATCCATTGTGGTGTAAATCTCGTCTTCACAAATGCCGTAAAAATAATCCCTTGGAACATTTAACTGGGTGGGGCCATTCTCAAGTTTGGCCCGGTAGAAACATTGACGTGCAAGTTCCGCCATTCTTTCGGGCCGGTTCACCCGCACCTGGTAAACGGTCTGTTTTTCAAACATGGCCATCTGGTCCAACTCCTGAAACCCCCCGGTTCCAATGCCCATGGTACCGGTTTCAGGGGTTATGGCCACCACCGGTGAGTGAGCCCAATAGGCGGCCGTCAATGCTGAAACAAAGTTTGCCGCCCCGGGGCCGTTCTGGGCAATACAGGCCTGGGGTTTCCCCGTTACCCTGGCAAGGCCGTCGGCCCCATGGCAGGCAGCCTGTTCATGGGCCACTGGAATAAATCGGATTCCGGCTGCCGGGAAAAGATCCAGCGCATCCATGTATGCCGACCCCACAATTCCAAATACATTTTTAACCCCCTCTGCGACCAGGGTTTCAACAAGTGCTTCACTGGGTGTCATTTTTTGTTTGGTCATTGTAATCCCCTTTTTTTTTGCATTATCATCGTCCTCCCTTTCAGGGAATAGTCCTGTTGGTTGTTTGCTTGGCCGCAAGGACTTATTCATTTTTCGAACGAGATTCTACTAAGAGCAGTAACCCTTCTAAACCCTTGCTGTCAATACCTTTTTAACAGGCATCCGCAAAAAGGCCCTTTGATACCACAGATGTCGGCGTATCCTTCACAAACCGCTGCCCACTTTCCCTCAATCGGGTCCCGGTTCTCTGGCCGACGTCAATTTCAGTAACAAGGTCATGGTTGGTTTTTTAGGATTTGACGTTCTTTCTGCTATCAATTTATGACCTCAGCACACGGTCAAAACAGCGGTCTGTACCGGTTGACTGTGCCGCCATCCATAAAAACCTTTGAAAGTGAGTTTTTCAGGTATAAAAAAGAGGGGCTAAACCATGGACCACAGAAACTTGATCCCGATAAGTATCAAGACCCCGCCCAGCAGCTGTTTAACGCTCTGGGGCTTCATTTTCTTCTGCATGACCCGGGTGCCAAGATACCCACCGGTCCAGGCGGCAAGGCCTGCAAAAACAAGAATCTTAACGGATACCGACCCCAGGGCCGCATAGGTGATAAATGCTGAAAATGATGAAAACGGCACTGAAAAGGCGGTCACCATGGCCACTTTTTTGGGATTAAATCCCTGGACCACCATCAGGGGAGAAATGATGCCGCCTCCGCCAACTCCCAGAAGTCCCGAGACAAATCCGGCCAGCACGCCGACACCCAGGGGGCCTGCAACGGGACGGTCTTCCCGGAACTGGTTCGCATATTTCGAACCCTTGAAAAAAATCATCATGGTACCGGAAAAGAATAAAAAACCGATGAAGACAACGAGCAGGGTCTTTGTGGGCAGAAAATGGCCGGCCCAGGCCCCCACCGGCGCCATTAAAATGGACGAAGCAATTATGGGAAGTCCCAGCCTTACGTCCAGCTTCTTTTGTCTGAAATTGGACCAGGTGGCCCCGAGCATGCTTACGCAGTTGACAAAGAGCCCGGTGGGCCGGGCCAGATTAAAGGGAACACCGATCCAGGATAGGGTTGGAATGAGAACAACAGCAGATCCCACACCACCCAGGGCGAAACTGAAACTCAGACCGAAAGAAAGAAAAACAATGATAAGAATGTGGGATTCCATTTTGACTTGTCCTTTACCATGGGAAGAAAAATACCGGCAGGCGGCTGTGGCCGTTACCTGCCGGTATGGATATCAGGTTACATTTTGGACAAAGGGCCGGGTTTGAAGGCCTTTGCCATATCTTCGGAAGAGGCCGTCAGTCCCTTTACTTCTTCATATCCGCTGGCCAGAAGATATGTGTAGGCCACAGCGCCCCTGAATACCGAAGAGCAGAAGGCGACGATGAATTTGTCCCGGGGCACCTCGGCCAGCCGGTCCGGCAGATCATTCAAAGGGATATGCAGGGCAAAGGGAAAAGAGAGGTGTTTCACTTCCTCGTTGGCCCGGACATCCAGGAACAAAAAATGGTCGTTGCCAATCACCTTGCGCATCCCTTCGATGCTCATGCCGTGCTCACCGGAACCGAAAAATTGAAAGTCCATTTGTTTTAAAACCTGATTCAGATCACTCATGTCAGTTGTCTCCTTGGTTGTGTCGTCGTGATTATAGATAGATTGATTGCCTGCGGCCAGCCATACAAGGCCGATCAACAGTACCAGAATAAAAAAGTCCCTCAACCAGGTCAGGATACCCATGGTATCTTTGGCCGGGGCTGAAAGACATCCGCATCCCACATCCAACCCATGTATCCGGTTGAATGTAATGATGCTGAAGGACAAGGTCATCAGCCCGGCGGCCAGGACCGATGCATCTGCTGTAAATATGCCAAATTTGAATTCATCTTGGTCTCTTTTTTATATAACGTCATTTAACGATATAATACTTTGGTCTTTTTCGTTTACCCTTTGCCGACATTTTTTTTCAGACATCTGTGGGTTCATTTCAGCCTTGCCAATGTTTGCTTTGTCAGGACCGATAATGCCTGCCTTGTGTTTTCTGACTTTAATATGCGTTGCCGGCTGCATGTAAACCCCCTCAATAAATTGCTGAAGCGGAATATATAAATTCAAAAAAAAGTTGTCAACCGAATATAAGAAAAAAAAGCATACAAACATATTCGATGGGAGGGATTGACCTTTTCCCGCTTTTTTTATAGCGTTGAATCCATGGTTGCGGCATTACATTAAGATCACGGGAGTATGAGGAAGGGCATAGGGGGCTTTGGCCAGGGACCTGCCCAAGGGAGCGGTGATGACAGCAACAAACAAGATCATGGAATCTATTCTCCTGGTTGACGATCAACCCGTGAACCTTCAGGTGCTCATGCACACCCTGGAACGGCTCGGCTGCAAGCTGCTGGTCGCCAAAAACGGCGAGACAGCCCTGACCATTGTCCAAAAGGCGCGGCCGGATCTCATTCTGCTGGATATAATGATGCCGGGAATCGACGGATTTGAGGTGTGTCGACGGTTAAAGGCGGATCCGGACACCCGGAAAATCCCGGTGATCTTTCTTTCCGCCCTTGATGATACCGGGGACAAGGTGCGCGGGCTTCAACTGGGGGCGGTGGACTATGTCGCCAAACCCTTTCAGCCCGAAGAGGTCATCGCCCGCGTGAATACCCACCTGACGATCCATCGGCTCAGCCGCGAGGTGCAACAGCAGAGGGATGGGCTGGAGCACGAGCTGCAGGTGGTCTCCCAGCTCCAACGAAACCTTCTGCCCGAACGTCTGCCCCAGGTTTCCGGGGTGAAACTGGCAGTGCACTATGAAACCAGCCGTTATGCCGGTGGCGATTACTACGATTTTATGACCTTGCCAGGGGGGCTTCTGGCCGTTCTGATCGCCGATGCAGAAGGCCACAGTGCTCCTGCGGCTGTCATGATGGCCATGACCTGCGCCCTGTTTCGCTCCTGCGCCACCGGCCTTGCCGAACCGGACCGGATGCTCTCCTTTATCAACGACAATCTCTGCAAGGTGAACAGGGAGAGTTTTGTCACGGCGGCCCATGCCGTTTACGATTCCGTCCGCAGGACCCTTAGAATCGCCTGTGCCGGCCATCCGCTCCCCATTCTCTACCGGTTTTCGGAAAAAACAGCGGCCGAAATCCCCTGTGACAGCGTATTGATTATGGGGTTGGGCCCCTATGGAGATGTGCCGGTGACTGAAGTTGCCCTTCATCCCGGGGACCGCATTCTGTTTTACACCGATGGGGTCACCGACCGATTCAACCCTTCCCAGGAGCGTTACGGGACGGACCGTTTACTCGGGCAATTTTCAAACACCGCCCTTGATGACCCCGAACTCATTCTCAAAGAAATAATCGACGACATCTCACGGTTCGCAGAAGATTGCCCGGCCGATGATGATCAGGCCATGGTGATTCTTGTTGTTGATCAGGATCAAAGCCGTTGAGCGCCCTTGAAAGCAATCTGATATGGGTATGTGGGTATACAGCGCCTGTTAACGGATTTTGGTGGAAAAATTTAGGAGAACCTCTTGAAAGAAAAGGAAAACACCGACCCAGGCAAGAGTAAGACGGGTCACTCCCATGCCAAAAACGACCCGGCGGTTGTCGGAAACAAAGGGTTTTCCTTGACAGAATTGATCGATATCGGGCAGATGGAACCCGTTCTTGCGGATTTTTGCAATGCCATGGGGATCGCATCGGCCATCGTAGACCTGGAGGGGAATGTCCTGACGTCCGCCCGCTGGCAGCGGATCTGCACCGATTTCCATCGGACTGATTCACGGGCGCGGGCGCGCTGTGTCGAGAGCGACACTGAACTTGCCGCAAACCTGGAGGAGGGCAAGTCATTTTCCATTTACCACTGCAAAAACGGCCTGACCGACGCTGCTTCGCCCATCATCATTGAAGGTCGGCATGTGGCCAATTTTTTTGTGGGGCAATTTCTCACGCAAGCACCGAACAGGAACTATTTCAAACACCAGGCCCGGAAATTCGGTTTTGATGTGGCGGATTACCTGGATGCCCTTGATATGGTTCCGATCATTTCCCCGGAGAAGCTGCCCGCCATTCTTGGATTTCTGACGGGATTTACTAACATTGTCGCCAGTTTGGGCGTCGAGCGGATCAGGGCGAAAAAAGCTGAACAGACCGCCAGGGTTCGGGCCGAAGACGCCGAGGAGGCCAAAAAGGAGTTGACGCGCTACAAGGCGCATCTCGAAGGCCTGGTGGAGGATCGAACCGAAAGGCTCAGGGACTCCGAGGAATACAACCACCTTATCCTGCAATCGGTGGCAGAAGGTATTTTCGTTACCGACGGGGAGGGCCGATGCACCTATGCCAATGAGGCCGCCCAGAAGATGCTCGGATACAAGATTGTAGAACTTGTCGATCAAAACATACATGACCTGTTTCACCATTCAAATGAGGATGGATCGCCCCACCTTCGAGAACACTGTCCGATCTATCTGGCCTATACCCAGGGGATCACCAGCTTCCGCAGGGACGAGGTCTTCTGGCGCAAGGACGGCTCATTTTTCGATACCTCCTACACCAGCGTGCCCCAGCGTAAAGGCAAAACCATCATCGGCTCCGTGGTGGTCTTCCGGGACATCACTGCCCGCAAGAAAGTCGAAGACGCCCTGCGGGAGAGCGAATACCATCTTAAAAGCATTCTGATGACGACCAATGAAGGGTTTTTGTGGGTAGACAATGAAGCGCGGAATTTGTCCGTCAATGACACCATGTGCAAGATTTTCGCAAGGCCCCGCAAGGATATTTTGGGAAGAATGCTCTTTGAATTTCTGGACAAGGAAAACAGGACAATCCTGAACGAGCAGCTAAAGCTCAGAGCTACCGGACAGACGAGCGTCTATGAGATCGCCCTCAGCCGTCCGGACGGTTCAAAAGTGCTCTGCCTGTTCCATGCCACCCCCCTTTATGATAAAAACGGCATAAAAACAGGATCCTTTGCCATGGTTTCAGACATCTCCCATCGCAAAAAAATGGAGGAGGAACTCATCGTCGCCCGGGACAAGGCAGAGGCGGCCACCCAGGCCAAAAGCGATTTCCTGGCCAACATGAGCCACGAAATCCGCACCCCCATGAACGCCGTTATGGGGATGACCCACCTGGTCCTCCAGACGGACCTGACGCCGAAACAGAGGGACTACCTCCACAAGATTCAGATTTCCGCCAACTCCCTGCTCGGGGTCATCAACGATATTCTCGATTTCTCAAAAATCGAGGCGGGTAAGATGAAAATGGAGTCAATTGACTTCAACCTGGATGAAGTCCTGGAGAATCTTTCCACCCTGATAGCGATCAAAATCCGGGAAAAAGAGGGGATTGAGGTTCTTTTCAACACCGGGGCCGACGTGCCCCGTCATCTGGTGGGAGATCCTTTGCGCCTGAGCCAGATTCTGGTCAACCTGACCAACAACGCCATCAAGTTCACCGATCACGGGGAAATAGTGGTCTCCACCAAGGTGGTCAGCCAGGCAAACCATGTTACGGTTCTCCAGTTCACGGTGCGCGATACGGGCATCGGCCTTACCAGGGACCACATGGACCAGCTCTTCACGGCCTTCAGCCAGGCAGATACCTCCATCACCCGCCGGTACGGCGGCAGCGGGCTGGGGCTGTCCATCTGTCAGCGTCTCGTGAAAATGATGGGCGGCAAGATCTGGGTGGAAAGCACCTACGGGACCGGCAGCTCCTTCTATTTTACTGCGGTTTTCACCACCGGGCGGGAATCCAGAGGGAACGGTCACCTGCCCCCGTTGGCCTTGAGGGGTCTCAAAGCGCTGGTGGTGGACGACAACGCGACCTCCCGGGAAATTTTCCAGAGTATGCTGGAATCCTTCTCGTTCGACGTCACCCTGGCGGCGTCCGGCGAAGAAGGGCTGGAGGAGATTGGAAAGTCCGTCGGAGGACGCCCCTACGACATCGTGGTGATGGACTGGAAGCTGCCGGGCATCGACGGCATTGAGGCCTCAAAGCGGATCAAGAAAAATTTCCGGTTGACCCGGATTCCGCTCATTTTCCTGGTCAGCGCCTACGCCCGGGAGGAGATCATGTGGCGGGCCGAGGCGGCCGGGTTGAACGGTTTTTTGATCAAGCCCATCAACGCCTCGGTGATGTTCGACACCATCATGAACGCGCTGAACAAAGAGGGCGGTAAGGAGACGCCACTGGCGGAGGAGAAGAAACAGGCCTCGGATGTGCTCAGGCGCCTCAAAGGCGCCCGGGTGCTCCTGGTTGAAGACAATGAGATCAACCAGCAGGTGGCCATGGAAATCCTTGCCGCCGGGGGAGTGACCGTCTCCCTGGCCGCCACCGGCCAGGAAGCCGTTGACGCAGTGGGGACGAATCACTTCGACGCCGTGCTGATGGATCTGCAGATGCCGGTGATGGACGGCTATACCGCGACCCGGATCATCCGCCAGAACCCACAGTTCAAGGATCTGCCCATCATCGCCATGACGGCCCATGCCATGGCCGAAGATCCGGAAAAGAGCCGCCGTGCCGGCATGAACGGTCACATTACCAAGCCCATTGATCCGGAAGTCCTCTATGCAACCCTGGCGGAATGGGTCTCGGTTGCCACACCCGGAGAGAAGGCCGGATCAAAGGCAGAGCCGATCAAGCCGATCAAGCCGACCGCTCCCGGCAGTTGCGGCGCTGTTGCCCCGGCAGCGCCGGAGGAAAAGCCGTTACCCGCGTTTCTGGATGGATTCGATCTGCCTTCCGGGCTGGAGCGTCTTCAGGGAAACCATGCGCTGTACCGCAAGCTGTTGATCCGTTTTGGCGACAGCTACGCCCAGCGGACCAACGAGATCCGCCAGGCCCTGGAAGCCGGCAACTACCCCCATGCCCACAAACTGGCCCACGAAATCAAGGGGATCGCCGGCAACCTTTCGGCATCCCGGCTGCATGCCGCGGCCACGGCCCTGGACCAGCTGGTTCGGCATGGGGATTCCCAGCATCCTCCCCCGGCGGATGGGCTTGCCACGGCCTTTGCCGCCCTGGAACGTCGGATGGAAGAGGCCCTGGGATCCGTCCGGCAGCTGTCGTCATCAACGGACGGCCCCGAACCTGAACCCGCCCCTGAATCCGCACCTGAGTCCGCACCTGAGTCGGTGCACAGGCTGGCTCCGGACCTGGCCAGGGAGATCGCCCTACGCCTGCGGGAGGCCGCCGAAATGGGCGATGTGTCCGCACTGACGAAAATTTGTGAGGAGATGGCCGCCCGGTCAACGGCCTTTGCCCCCTATCTTGGCAGAATCACACGAATGAACGACGACTTTGATTTTGAAGGAATCCTCGGCCTGGCCGACGACCTGGACAATGATCTGGAAAAAAGAGAGGGGAAATGAAACCAACCGTTAACGAAATTTCGAAATCCGATTTAAAAGCATCAATGGACTACCATCTTTGCTGCTCTCTGTGCAGGGAACCGCTGTCAAGGGAGAACCGGGACCTCTTTTTGTCCACGGCCTTTTCCCTGCGGGACCGCATGGCGGAAAAAATTCTGCAGACAGAACGGCGATATCTGGCATCCCAGACCAAGCGGGTCTATTACCTCTCTTTGGAATTTCTGATCGGCAGGCTGATGGGCAATACCCTCCACAATCTCGGGATGTTCGATGTCTGCCGTGAACTCATGACCGAGGCAGGCATCGACATCAAGGAGGTGAGGGAGCAGGAGAACGACCCCGGTCTTGGAAACGGCGGGCTCGGCCGCCTGGCGGCCTGTTTCCTCGATTCCATGGCAACGCTGGACATTGCCGGTTTCGGCTACGGTATCCACTATGAATACGGCCTGTTCAAGCAGGAGATCGACAACGGCTATCAGCGGGAAAAGCCGGACAACTGGCTGGCGGACCTCAACCCCTGGGAGATCAAGCGGACCGATGAGAAATGCATCATCCCCATCTACGGACGGATCGAACACTTTCAGGACCGGGATGGGGGGTACAACCCCATGTGGCTCGACTGGCAGGTTCTCGTGGGGATTCCCTTTGATATGCCCGTTGTCGGGTACGGGGGGAAAACGGTGAACTGGTTGCGGCTCTACGGTGCGGGTTCCTCTGCGGATTTTGACATTCAGATCTTCAATGAGGGCGATTACTTCCGGGCAGTGGAGCAGAAGGTCGCCTCCGAAACCATCACCAAGATGCTTTATCCCCTTGACACCATCAAGTCAGGCAAGGAACTTCGCCTGGTGCAGGAATATTTTCTCGTGGCCTGCGCCCTCAGGGACATCATTCGGCGTTATCTGAAAACCAACGAAAATTTTGACCGGTTCCCGGACCAGGCCGCCATCCAGATGAACGACACCCATCCCTCCCTGGCCGTTGCGGAACTGATGCGGCTGCTCGTGGACGAATATGCGCTGCCATGGGAGCGCGCCTGGGAGATCACCCAGCAGACGCTGGCCTACACCAACCACACGGTGCTGGCCGAGGCCCTGGAAAAATGGCCCGTGGCCCTCCTTGAACGCGTCATTCCCCGCCATCTCCAGATCATCCATGAGATCAACCATCGGTTTCTTGAAACGGTCGCCCTCCGCCATCCCGGCGACGTCGATCTTCTCCGGCGCGTCTCCCTCATCCAGGAGGGGGAGCCCAAGCTGGTCCGGATGGCCCACCTGGCCCTGGTGGGGTCCCATTGCGTCAACGGGGTTTCCGCACTCCACACACAGATTCTAAGACAGGACAATTTTTCAGACTTTCACGCCCTCTGGCCGGAGCGGTTCGTCAATATCACCAACGGCATCACCCAGAGGCGCTGGCTTCTGGACGCCAATCCCCGACTGGCAGGGCTGATCACCGACACCATCGGGGACGCCTGGATCACCGATCTCAGCCAGCTTCGACGGTTGGAGTCCCATGCCGATCAGGCGGTCTTCATGGACGAATTCAGTGGCATCAAGCGGGCAAACAAACAGGCGCTGTCGAAAATCATCTCCGACACCCTCTGGTTGTCCATTGATCCCGACAGCCTGTTCGACATTCACGTCAAACGAATCCACGAATACAAACGCCAGCTCCTGAAAATCATGCATATCATCCATGAATATCTGCAGATCGCCAGGGGGGAAAAGAGGCCCACGGTTGCCAAGACGTTTATTTTTGCCGGCAAGGCCGCGCCCGGATACTGGGTGGCCAAACAGATGATCAAGCTGATTCACAATGTCGGGCAGGTCATCAATCAGGACAGACGGATCAAGGATGCCCTGAAGGTCGTTTTTCTGCCCGATTACAGCGTCTCTCTTGCGGAAAAGATCATTCCGGCTGCGGATTTGAGCGAACAGATTTCCACGGCCGGCCAGGAGGCGTCCGGAACGGGAAACATGAAATTCATGCTCAACGGTGCCTTGACCGTGGGAACACTGGACGGCGCCAATGTCGAAATGCGCGAGGAAGCGGGCGCGGACAATATCTTTATTTTCGGATCAAAGGCCGGAGAGATTGCCGACATGATCAAAAAAAAGACCTACCGCTCTTCTGAGTATTATCATCGTTTTCCGGAGATCCGTAGGGTCCTGGACGCCTTTCGTGATAATATATTCTGCCCTGACGAGCAGGGGCTCTTTCAATGGATTTACCATCGGATGATGAACAATGAGGATCCCTATTTCCATCTGATGGATTTCTCCCCCTATATACAGGCGCAGGATCAAATAGAGGCGGAGTACCGGGACCCGGGCAACTGGACAAAAAAAGCGATCCTGAATGTGGCCCGGTCCGGGAAATTTTCAAGCGACCGGGCCATTGGCGATTATAACCGCCTTGTCTGGCATACGAAAGCCCCGAACGGACCGTTATGAAGGGGAAAAAAACCCCACGTGGTCTTGTCGGAATTGAATTCAACTATCTGGACAAATGGATTTTAGGAAGGAAATCATGCAGCTGAAGCATAGCAATATAAATGATGTTCTGATCGTGAGGCCGCTGGAAAAGAGAATCGACGCTTCAACGGCCAGCGAGTTCAAACAAAAGATGGGCGAATGGATCGATTCGGGAAATCGGCGGATAGTGCTCAACCTCTCTGAAGTGGACTTTATCGACAGCAGCGGACTTGGCGCCATTATTTCAGGGTTCAAAAAGATCGACAATGACGGCCGTCTTGTGATCTGCGTCGTCAAGGAGAGCGTCATGAGCCTTTTCCGTCTGACCCGCATGAATCGGGTGTTTGATATCTATGCCTCAGAGGGTGAAGCCCTTGAGGCGCTTTCCGGAAAGGGATAAACCAATGAAAGCGGCGGCCATGATCCGGCTGATCATTGACAGCAGGCTTGAAAATGTTTCTTTGGTGGGGGGGGCCGTGCGTGGCATTGCCGACACCCGGTCCATGGACAGCACGACCTGCTACCAGTTGGAGCTGTGTGTCGTGGAAGCGGTGAACAACGCTATAAAACATGCCTATCACTGCCAGGCAGGGCATCCGGTGGAAGTGGAGCTCCTGCTTTGTCCGGACCGGCTGACCTTCAAAATCTGCGACAGCGGAGACCCCATGAATCCGGCAAAGGTCAAGCCCTTCCGCTTTGATCCCCTGAAGTTTGAAACCCTCCCCGAACGGGGAATGGGGGTCTACATCCTGAACTCCCTGATGGACGAGGTCCATTATGAAACCATCGGCGCACAAAACATTTTAACCCTGATCAAATATTTGAAAAAACCGGAAAAACCCGGGTAATCAGGCCGGTTGACCATGGGGTCCCATTGTTGCACAGCCGATGCAGACAAAAATCTCAAGAATTCCTGCAGAACTTCCGGTTCAGTGACCCGAAACCGCCGTTGTCATTGTCGAAATATTTTCCGACAACCTGCATCCCATACAGGGCATCGAACCCCGGTTCGACGGGGTTTTACCTGTGCCCCGAATCCTTAATCTCCCATCCGCCGTCCCCTTTGATGAACAGAATTTTGTCATGGTAGTCCTTGAGGGTGGGGCGGTGGCCCACACTGATGTAGGTGATATCAAGGTTTGACAGGATATTGTACAACGCCTTTTCATTGTCCACATCCAACGCAGATGTGGCTTCATCCAGAATAGCAAACTGGGGCCGGGTGGTTAAGAGTCTGGCAAAGGCAAGCCGCTGCTGTTCACCCTGGGAGAGCATCTCCTCCCAGTTGTTTTCAGCGTCCATGAAAGAGGTATCTCCGGTGGCACGCTGCATTTTGTCGTACAGATCCGTGAGATTGACCTTTTCCATCACCGCTTTGACCTGCTCGTCGTCCAGTTGTTTTCCAGTGGGGTACTGGAGCTGCTCTCTCAGGCTGCCCAGCACCATATACGGTTTCTGGGGCAGGAACATGATCCTGTCGGCCGGCGGATGTTCAATGGTGCCGGAACCCGAGGCCCAAAGTCCTGCAATCCCCCGCAGCAGAGAGCTTTTACCGGCCCCGGAGTGCCCCATGATCAGAATGCGGTCACCCCGGTCAAGGTCAAGGCGTAAATTCTGGATCAGGGTGCGCTTGTAATCAGGGGTCTGCAGGGTGAGATCCTTCACCCGGATCGTCTCGTTGGGAATCCGTTGGATCCGGGTCTGTCCGGAGCCGCTTTCCGGCGTTTTGGATCCGGATGCCGTAAACAGCCGATCTTTGAACGTGGAGACACGGTTGATGCCGGCGGCAAAGGCACTGATGCTGTCAAAATACTGGACGATAATTGAAAAGGCGCCCAGCACCTGGCCAAAGGCAAACGAAGCCTGGGAGATCTCGCCGAACTCCACCTTGCCGGCAAAATACATGGGCGCCACGATCATGGCCGGCAGGATAATGACCAGGTAATTGTAGCCGGTGGTGAAAAAATCAAGGTTCCGCTGCCAGCCAATGAGAAAATTAAAGTTTTTTAAGACCGCTTTGAACCGTTTAAGGATCTGGTCCTTTTCTCCCTCTTCTCCCTGGTAAAAGGCTATGGATTCAGCATTGTCCCGGATGTGGATCAGGCCGTATCTGAAGTCGGCCTCCTTGCGCAGCTGGTTGTAATTGAGGCCCACCAGGCGCTTGCCGATGAAGATGGTGATCAGGGTGCCGCAAAAGGCATAGATAAAAAGAATGCCCGACAAGAGCCTGGAAATGGACCACAGAATGCCGGTAAAAGCCACAAGGTCGATGATGGCGCCCAAAATGATGAGCAGAAAGTTTAAACTGGTGACGGTGAACTCTTTTAAGTCCTCGGCCAGCCGCTGGTCCGGGTTGTCTATTTCCCGGCTGGTTGTCAGGTCATAATAGGCGCGGTTTTTAAGATAATTTTCAATGAAGCTGGCGGTGATCCACTCCCGCCAGAACAGCCCCAGTTTCTTCCGGATATATGAGTAAATCACCACAATGGGTGTACCGATGATGAATACCGAGGCATATACATATAAAAACCGCCAGAAGGTGGCCTGGTCTTTCTGGGCAAGGGCCGTCTGGAAAAACCGGCCCACATAGCTCAGGACCACATTGAGACCGCTGACGGTAAAAGACAGGAGCAGCAGCACCCCCAGCACGGCCCAGGGCAGCATGAATCCCTTGAGCTGTTTGGAATAGATGCCAAAGATCACAACCGGTACAATAAATCCTGCAATAAAATAATAGCGCATCTGGGAGTGGAGAATGCCGTTGATCCAGTCCATGAGCCCGGGTGCGGTCCGGGTGACAAAATCCGGGGCAAAGGCATGGGTCAGTGTCGTGGTGGCGGCAACGCAAAAGAAGAGCAGGGAGGCCACAAAGGCCATGAGCAGACATAAAAGTATGATAAACCGTGTCCGGCTTTTCAGGGTCCGGGGCAGCCAGAACTCCTGGGCAATGTCCAGGTATTCCTTCCATAGGTTGAAGTCCAGCCTTGACAGGCCTGAGATGTCACTGGGGGGCATTGAATTATCCTGTTTTTATTCGTGGGCTGAAACTGGAAGAAAAAAGACCAGGTCACGCCGCAGCTGTTTGAAAAAAGGCCCGGGAGCACGCCTTAAAAAGTGTTCCAAAGCTGTTTTAAAATGGGTTCAACAAATTGTTTGTCAACCTGAACCGTCTGTTTTGACATCTGTTTTTCAGGCAAACGGCTCTTCTGGTCGGACACGGTCTGTTATCGGACGGTCCAAGGCAAAAGTCGGAATTTTCGGCAACCGCTTCTCAATGCTGAAAATCAGGAGTATAATCAACAAATCGGGGAGAAGCCTGACAAAAGGTGAATTCCCCTGGAACGGTTCACGAAGTTGAATGAATATCTTAAAACATCAGATTGGAGGCAGTCATGGGAATCGAAACCGTCCTGTAATTCATTTTAACCTTCCATGGATTGCCGGTCCGGATGAACCAACCTTATTCTTTACCGCTGCCGGCAAGTTCCCGCTTCAACGCAGACAGGGTCTCTCCCTCGATCACCTCATGCTCCAGCAGTTAAATTCTGAGAATATCGACTCTGCCTGCCTTGTCTGGACGGTCCACCAGCACCTGCCGGTCAAAGCGGCCGGGCCGCAAAAGCGCAGGATCCAGAATCTCCGGTCGATTCGTGGCTGCCATGAGAATCACGCCTTCATTGGCGTCAAAACCATCCAGCTCCACCAGCAGTTGATTGAGTGTCTGTTCCCGTTCATCGTGGCCACAGACGCCTGAATATCCCCTTGCCTTGCCCAGGGCATCCAGCTTGTCTATGAATATAATGCAGGGCGCCTTTTCTTTAGCCTGTTTGAACAGATCCCGGACCCGGGTAGCGCCCATACCCACAAACCAAGGCGCGTTAATGGGAGCATATTCAAATATGTGCCCATTAAGACAACGAACAAGACGGCTTGAAAGACAGGCCAGGTGGGAGGTTTTATTTTGATCATGGGCCTAGAACCGATCATGAATCGGAAAAGTCGATATCCGGAAAATGTTTTTCAGCACACTCCCTGCAGATACTGTGGCTGAACTGGGCATCAGAATGATGCTGGATGTAGGATTCTAACTGGCGCCAATAGCCTTGATCGTCTCTGATCTTTTTGCAGTAGGAACAGATTGGCAAAATTCCCTTTAGGGTCTTTATTTCATCCAGCGCTTCTTGAAGTTCTGAAATCAATTTTTCACGCTGAATTTCATTTTGTCTGCGCTCGGTGACATCCCGTATGATCACCAGGAAATGCTGCTCGCCTTTCAGTATGAACAGCGTTCCTTTGATTTCGGTATTTAAAAAAGTGCCATCTTTTCGGACATCGGTGGTCGCTGTGCAATAGTTTTCTTTTGCACGCAATCGGTCAGCAAACTGCTCATACGTTGAATGATAATCTTTGTGGATCAATTCCGTTGAATGCCTTCCGATCAGATCCTCCTGGGAATACCCGTAGGTATCACAGGCAGCAGGATTAACATCCATTATAAACCCTTTTAAATCTGTGATAAAAAGGCTGTCTGAAATTGAACAGTATATCTGTCTGTACCGTTGCTCACTTTCCCTTAATCGGATCTCTGTCCTCTGGCGTACATCAATTTCAGCAACAAGATTATCGTTTGACTTTTTAAGGTTTGCCGTTCTTTCTGCTATCAACTCTTCCAGATGATTCTGGTGTTCCACCAGTGCACCTTCGGCCTTGTGTCTCTTTTTTCTTTGTGTTGTGGCCAGCAGCATGGTAGCGATACCGATCAGGACCGTTGCTGCAATAATACCAATATCGAGTTTGGTTTTCTGATGCCATTGTTGAAGGACGCTGCCTTTAAGGTGCAATACGGCTATCTGAAAAGGAAAATTGGGCAGCTGGTATGTGGAAACAATGGATTTGGCGTCCTCATGGGTTTTCAGCCCGCCACCGTTCAATGCCTGGGCAGGCAGCCCGGATAAAAAATCAAGGAAGTCCGTGTTCCCGTCACGGAGCTGAAGATCCAAATGATGGTACCAGGTGACCAGGGCATTTTGCTGTGCATCCAATAATGCGACACCATCCACATCAATATTTAAATAATCTTCATACCGGCCATAGAAGAAAACCGGATCAATCGCAGCAACCAGAACCCCTGAGAATTCACCGGCCGCATTTTCAACACGCCGGCTGATCAGAATCAATTTATCCTGTTTGCTCAACACGGCAGTATTGATTGAAAAGGCCAGCAGGGCGTCCCTGTGCTCCTCAAAAGCAATCGAATCAAATACCGGATGGGGTTTAAGGCTGAAGATCCTTTTTTTCGCAGAATTAAACAACACGATGTTTTGGATCTGGGGCAGAAAAACAATCTGTTTTTTGATGGATTCAGCAAGTTTTTCCGGGATCGTCCCATTGTGTTTGTTCTGGAATTCTATTTGCGAAAGAATCGATAAAAGCGTGAGGTCAACACTATAGATCACGCTGGATGTATTCTCACCCAGCAGCTGGGCCTGGGCCATTGATTTGGTGCGGGAAGCATTCAAGTATATATGTTTGTCTCTGAAAATGGTCAGCACGCTGTACACGACAAAAACAGTGATAACAAATCCGATCAACGCGATAATATACGAATAGGTTTTTTCTTTGGGAAGCGTTACCGTCACCACTTTATTCTATCCTTTCTGTCGGAATTGATCTGCTATCAAATCTACAACTTCAGGGTCAATATTCATGGTCCGGATAAAGGCATCCTGCTGGTCGAGTATCCGGTTCCTGGACGCTTTAATCTGCTGCTCCCCGGGGACGACAATTTTAACGCCATTTTCAACAAGAGTGTTTTTTGCAGCCGTCTGGGCATCCCCGGCCATCTTCCTTGCGGGTTCAACATATTGATCCCAGGTGTTCAGCACGATGGCCTGGATGTCCGGGGGCAGTTTTTTCCAGAAAGAGATGCCCATGAGGGGAATATACTGGGGAAAGTATTCCTGATCCTCAAAGGCAAATTTTATCCCTTTTTCCCAAAGTTTTGCACTTCGAACGGTCTCGTAGCTGGTTAATATCGCGTCGACCCGGCCCTGAGTCATATATTCGGGAAGATCCGGCCAGGCAATGGCAACCGGGCGGCCGCCCAGCGCTTGGATCCTTAATTTATTGCCGATCCCCCCGGCAACACGAACGACCAGGCCGTTAATGTCTCCATGATCGCGTATCGCTCTGTTCAGTGAGAACAGATGGGCATGCCCCAGATCAATCCATCTGCCGACAACCTTTAACTGAAGATTTTTTTCAATCTTGTCGTTCAAGGTTTTTCCCACACGGCTGTCTGCAATTGTATGGATGGATTCGGCGGTCCTCCCATAAAAGACGGGCAGCAGGAATGCACCGACATTGGGCTCGAACGCTGTCACGTGCCAGGTCCCCGGAACCGCCATTTCAACTTTTCCCTGTCCCAGTGCCTGGATGATGTCCTTGTCCCGGAACAGTTGTGCATTGGGAAAGAACTCGACATCAATCCTTCCGTCAAGTTTTTTCTGGAGGGCATCTGAAAAAAGTTTTACCGCCTGTGTCTGGACATGGGACTGGGTATTTTCAACGGAAATACGCAACCTAGGCAGCGGACCTGCGGCTGCACCGTCGAGGCTAAAAATCACGCCCATAAAAACTAAAACCAACATATGCTTCATGAAAAGATATCCCTCAAGTTAGATTCAGATCCACCTCTATTGGGTGATCTTAAGGGATGCTGAACCTTTTTTCAATGGCAACCTTTAGTGGCTTGCATCAAGTGCAAACGTTTTGCCAGGGTTAACCGCCAGGTCCAGGCAACGGATCAAGTTCCAAAGTTTGCTTTACAAACGATATCAATGCTGGTAATTGCTCATCTCAAGGGTCTTTACTTTAGGATCTTTTAAAATCTGATCGTCCCTGTTGAGGTTGAAATATATGGTTGCAAAGCAGGTAATCGTGGCGCCCGGGGCCAGAATTGAAGTCCGGTCCCTTGAAATGTGGCACGAAACCAATGCCCAAAAGGATGGAACCATCCGTCGTGACACCCGTTTCCCAGACCGCCCCTTGGAGTGGATTCTCTCGGACCCCCATTTTTTTATCGGCAATCCATTCAACAAGACACCCCGGTCAAGCTGCACCCAAAACTCCCATTACGATATCCTTGATCTCACCACCCTTCCGGACGACTACCTGCCCCGCACCAACTATGTCCCGGCCTGTGATCCCGGCAAATACCTTGAGCGAACGCCCAAGATGCCATGGACAGAGAATTCTACGGTGACAGAATTTTATCGTTTTTGTACACGAGGAATGTTGTCTCAAAGTGGAGAACGAACTCTGATTTGCACTATCATCCCAGCTGCTTCAGGACACATTCATGGGGTTCAATCAACAATTTTTTAAAAAAAATAGTCTTTTATTATATATGCTGACTTTCAGTTGCAGTCTTCTTACTGATTTTTTTATCAAGTCAAAAGGCAAGGCGAATATACATTTTCTTTGGCATTCGTTCCCGTTCATAGAATTGGATAATCGTACTTTATTAAGAGGACTTATTTTGAATTCTTTGTCCGTTCATTCTGCTTCACTTTGGCAAGAACTTTGGTGTTCAAAAAATATAAATGAAACCTGGACAAAATCCGATCCCCGGCTTCCCAACGACTTCTTTACCAACCTCACCCAAAAATGGCAGAAGAATTGCGCCCTGCGCACCGACTATGCCCGTCGCCAGGCCCTGGTGGAGATCGATGTGCTTGTGGCCATGGCCCTGGAGCTGACCCTTGATGAGCTCAAGACCATCTATCGGGTGCAGTTTCCCGTGATGCGGCAGACACCTGGTACGACGCCACCGGCCGCATCGTCTTTACCAACTCCAAGGGGCTTGTGGGTAAGGGTATTGGACAAATCGACCCGAATAAAAAAAAGGAAACGACCATGAACAAAGAGAGATTGTTTGACCATCTTAAAACACAGGATCACTCGACGCTGTTTGAGCTGTTGAGGTCGGCCTTTGACGTCCTGGATACCAATGAACGCCATGGTGTATTTGGAAGAATCATCAAAGAGATTCCACCCTCCCCGGTTGACGGTGATGAGTTAGTGGGCGATGTTGAAGCGTTTTATTCAAATTCCATATCCGGCTTTTATTACGAACCCTTTGACATCAATTCAAAGAATTTTTCAGACATCCCCGAAGAGACTGAGGAATGGTTTGATGAAATAGGCGATCTTCTTGATGACAGCGCCAGGTTAACCGACCAGGGGGATCATCACTTTGCGGTTCAGTGCTTTAAACGGCTCTATGAACTGATCGATAAAATGGAAGACGGTGAAGAAATCGTCTTTGCCGACGAGTATGGGGCTTGGATGATCACGGGGGATGAAAAACGGTTCATCACTGCATATTTGACCTCTTTGTCGGCAATATCCACCCCGGAAGCCTATGCCGCAGGTTCAATTCCCCTGATCAAACGGGACAGCCATGAAAATTTCCACAACAAGGTGTATTCCATTGCATTAAAGGCTGCCGGCAAAGAGCAGAAGGCCCATCTTAAAAAGCAGGTGAAACTGCAAAATATTAGAACCAGTTACAACAAGGATCGCTTTGTGTGATAGAAAAGAGACCCCTGACGCGTCCGGTGATTTGACGACTCATTTTATCAAAGCCCTGGCCGTTGAGATCGAGGCGGCAAAAAAGCAGCGCTTCACTTCGTCCGTGGACCTGAGAAACGGGCAACGGAATGACTTCAGCAGTGAAGGGCATATCTACGTCTTTCCCAACCCGGACGGGTTAACCCTTCGGGATGATACGCCCGTGGTGCTTGTCGCCGGTGACCAGGAAAAGGTGGGGACCCTGATATCGGTTTCGGATGAGCGGATTCTGGTTTCTTTGGAAGAGGATCTGGGAGAATCTATGGTGCCAAAATCCATATGGCCTGGTCCAGAACAAAACCGAAACCGATGAACTGGTGGAGACGTCCCTGAAACGGGCAGGATTGTGGAAAAAGGTCAAGGACCGCCTTGATCAGCCGGGCACCGGCAGAATGTGGTGTGTCTGTTCCCGTCTGGGGGTATCGGAGCATTGACATAGGGAATCTTTTTTCCTATATTCGACCCGGGATTAAGTGTATTCGCCGCCCCACCACGTTAGAACTGCTGGTCCCGGGACCGCGTCACATGGTACGGCAGAGAAACCGGCAGTAGGCGTTTGATTAAAAAAATTAATTTCAAATAACCAATTGATATTCAGGGAGAAAAATTCATGGGCTGGAAAACCAATTATAGATCCTTCTATTATGAGAATGCACCGGAACCGGATGATTTAGTTTTCAAAAAAGAAGAAACCGCACTTTTAGTGATTGACATCCAGAATACGTATCTTCAGATGCCTGAAGATCCTGCTGAACAAAAAAGATGGGCTCCCTTCTTGAACCGTATGAATTCAACGGTGATCCCGAACACTGCAAATTTGATGACACATTTTCGTGATAATGGTATGGACGTCTTGTTTGCTCGGATTGCCTGTTTAAAAGAAAATGGGAAGGACCGCTCCCTCAGTCAGAAAAAACCCGGGTGGAATTATTTATTGCTGCCAAAAGATTCTGATGAGTCACAAATTGTACCGGAATTATTACCCCAGGCAGATGAAATCGTGGTCTGCAAAACAACGGACAGTGCACTGACCGGTACAAATTTACGTTTAATTTTGCATAACATGAACATCAAAAATGTTATCGTCGTCGGTATCTTTACGGACCAATGCATCTCCTCATCGGTCCGGAGCCTTGCAGATGAAAGTTTTAATGTAATCGTGGTAGAAGACTGCTGTGCTGCGGGTTCTGATGAACTGCACGAAAAAGAACTGGAAATCCTCAATATGATCTATTGCCATGTTTTATCATCCAAGGAACTGATGTCTTTATTGTAAAACAAACGGGGTATCCAGTCCGCTCAACCGGGTAGCAGATTTCTTTTGTCTTGATTTGACGGGTATTTAATTACCCTTTTAAAAAACGATTTACCGTCAAACACAAGATTCCAATGATTAAACCTGCGATTAATTCATAGCGTAAAAACTCTATTTTTTTTCACAATTCTCTCTAATTTTCCCAACCTTTTTCTGTTAAAATTTTTATCAAGCGTCTATTGGTCAAGCCAATTAAAGAGGCAATTTGCTTTTACATGAGTTCAATCAAGGAAATGAAATATGAACACCCCATTGAATTGCAACCGTAGAAATTTCATGAAATATGCCGGACTGGGTGTTGCTGCAATCTCCTTTGGAGGGATGGTACTCTCTTCCAACGCAGGCGCAGCCTCCATGGCGGATGTAAACACGGATGAGGTTGACACGGATGTCCTGATTATCGGTGGCGGTGTTTCGGCAACCTTTGCCGCGGTCAAGGCAGCGGCACAGGGCGTTAAAGTCACCCTCGTGGACAAGGGATATGTGGGCCGATCCGGTCTGACACCCTATTTTAATGGTTTTGCCTATTATGATCCCAACGATCCAGACAGTAAGACGCCGGAAGCCTGGCACCATGGATTCATGTGGGCCACTGAATCGATATCTCGAAAGGATTATATCGATATGTTCCTCGAAGATTCAAAGGCCCGGTGGGATGAATTAAGCGCATGGGTCGGCCTGCAACCCAACAAGGCAGGTAAAGGCCCTTTCCTGAGAAAACAGATAGAAAAAAGCGGCACCCGGATCATCGAGGGAGTCATGATAACCGAACTCCTTGAAAAAGACGGCAGGGTCATCGGCGCGCTAGGACTGCCCAGGGAAGAGGATAAAGCCATTATCTTCAGGGCGGGTGCTGTGGTGCTCTGTACCGGCGCAGGCACATTCAAGGCTCCCGGGTGGCCCGCGTCTCCCAATACGTTTGACGGCCACATCATGGCCTACAAGATCGGCGCGCAAATCGCTGGAAAAGAGTGGAATGATTTTCACGGAACCAGTCCGACAACTCCCGGGGACTGTTTCGGCAACCATGGGGGACCTTTGACCGGGCCCCTTTTCGCAGCAACGGATCCAACCGCCCACAGTCTTCGACATATGTTCTGGTCAGCCTATGACGGTGTTTCTGCGGACCGTCCGAATAGTGACCGCGCTGACCCCGGAAAAGCGCGTGGTGACAATGCGGGGCGTCCTGACAGAGGCCCTGGCAGGCATGGGAACGGCCCGGGACCTGATGGCGGCCCCGGAGGGCCTGGAGGACCTGGAGGCCCCGGGGGACCTGGGGGAAGGATGCAGGTACTGGGTGCCACCCTTGGCGCTGCGGAACACAGGATGGACGGCATATTCCCAAAGGATGACCGCTGCTGGTCAGGGATTGACGGTCTTTATGCCGCCGGGGATGCCATGTGCACCGGCGGTGTCGGAACATTAGGGTCCGCCAGCCCCGGATGCGCAGTCCAGGGGGCAAGGGCCGGTGTCCATGCGGCAGAATATTCCCGGCAGAACAAAAAGGTTCTTCTGAGCAGAACCGCGTCAAACAGCATCCAGAAACGTATCTTTGAAGCACGCACCCGGGAAAAAGGGTATTCACCCCAATGGGTCACTCGGGCGCTTCAAAACATTATGATGCCCTACTATGTACTGTATGTAAAACGTCAGGACAGGCTCGAAGCGGCGCTCACCAACGTCAACTATCTTAAAGAACATTTTGTCCCCAGGCTGATAGCTAAAGATCCCCATGAACTGCGGCTTGCCCTGGAAACTGAAAACATGATTTTGAATGCCCAAATGAAGCTTAAGGCATCCATATTCAGGAAAGAGAGCAGACACAGCCATTTCAGGGAAGACTTTCCATTCAGGGATGATAAAAACTGGCTCTCCTTTGTTGTTCTTCAAAAGGACGGTGAAAAAATGGGGGTGAAAAAGTGGGACATTCCAGAGCAGTGGATACCGGCCTCATTGTCAAAGATGTCCTATGAAGAAAGATATACCGATCGTTATCCCGGAGAGGCGGAATACTTAAAAACCCATGGGGTAAGAAGTTAGGCCAAGGGCTTACGCAGATGGAACATCAAGAATCAAAGCCTGCGGGGTTTAGCGCGGTAAGCGTTGCACTTTCCTGCGGTTTGCACAACCATATCACTTTACAGATATAGGGGTAGACAAATGACGATAGAAAATATTGACAATGACAAATGTATCGGCTGCGGGACCTGCGTTGCCACCTGCCCTGCCGATGTTATCAGACTGGACAGAATCATTAAAAAAGCAAAGATCACATACCCTGAAGAGTGTCAGAGCTGTCATCTTTGCAGACTGTTCTGCCCGGTCAGCAATGACGTCATCACCATTTCAGCCAAAACCTGTCTGGAACCGATGATTAGCTGGGGGTAACAAGCATGGCTGTCATTTGCAACATGCCGACGGACAAGCCGCAGATGTTTGCATGAGCACAACCGCTTTGCGGAAAGCAATACCGGTCAAGGCTTTCAGCTTTTATCTGTGAACTTTACAGTCCATGGGGCAAAGGGACGCTTCACCCTAAGTCTTGCATCATCCATCATCGTTCAGACAACCAGTAGAAACTGTACTCCGGAATCACCAGGCTGTTTTCAACGATATCGGGACTTTCTCCTCTGTACAAATCAACGGGTGACCGGTATTGAGTCCGCCAGCTGCCAATATCTTCGAGATTGAGATGCTGTGATTCGTTGCTGAAGTTGGCAACCACCAGTACCTGCTCGCAGGGCTGCTGAATATGGTAACGTCCGAAAACAAAGAGATGCGGGTTGTCGACTTCAATTAATTCACGATTATTAAAATCGGCAAAAACTTCAATTTCCTTGCGGACCGCGATCATCCGTTTCAGGGCGCTGAAGATCTCAAACTCGATGGTTCCCGGGGTGTTGCGCCGTTCCGCTTTGTCCCAGTCGATGGACGGTCGGTGAACCCAGCGTGAATCTCCTTTTTTAAAGGGGTCTTCACGGTAGGAGTCATCGTTCAAGGTGCCAATTTCATCGCCGTAGTAGAGAAGGGGGATTCCGCCGAACGAGAGAATCATACCGTGCAGTAACAGAATCAATTTGATGGAAGCCGTGATGGCCTCGTTGTCTCCTGTTTCAACGGCATGTTCAAGTCCGGCCAGTGCGGCCAGGGAGCCTGAGATACGCGAGTCTCCGGTCTTCGGGTTCTGACCAAAAGGCAGCCCCCTGGCGTGGGAATCATCATACTGACCGGTGAAATACTCGATCAGGTATTTTCTGTGTTGACTGGGTTCATAGTCGCAAATCTGGATGTCACGATCATCAAAGCCCAATCCGATATCGTCATGGCAGCGTACATAATTGAGCCAGGTTGCCCCGTCAAGTTTGACCGGCAGACTCCTGATTCCCTGGTTCAGCAAGCGGGCATTTTTTGTTGCCACCGCGTCCCAAAGCAGTGCCATATATGTCGCGTTATACGCAATCTCGCATTCCTTTGCGATGACCGCATCTTCGCCGAAATATTTTATCACCTCCACCGGAGCGACAATCGCTTCGGCAATAAAAATAACCCCAGGTGCTGTGACCTGACAGCAGTCCTTGAGCAGCTGCAAGATCAGATGCGCCTCACGCTCATTCTGACAGGTGCTTCCGATTTTTTTCCATAGAAAGGCGACGGCATCAAGCCTGAGAATATCAGCCCCCTGGTTTGCCCAGAAGAGAATGATGTTGAGCATTTCAATGAAAACACTTGGATTGCTGTAGTTGAGATCCCATTGAAAATTGTTGAATACAGTCATCACCCAATGATTCATCTCTTTATCCCAGGTGAAGTTCCCAGGGGCTGTTTCAGGAAATATTTCGGGCATGCTCTGCTCGAACATATCCGGGACATCCCGTGTTTCAAAGCAATAGTAATAGTCCTGGTATTTCTTTTCTCCTGCCTTGGCCCTGGTTGCCCAGTAGTGTTTGTTCGAGGTGTGATTGACAACAACATCAAGCACCAGCAGGATATCACGCTTTTGCATCTCGGCTGCAAGGGACTGAAGATCCTCAAGGGTTCCGACCTCCGGGTTTATCTCTCGAAAATCACTGACGGCATATCCGCCGTCACTGCTTCCCTCAGGACAGCGCAAGATCGGCATCACATGGACAAGGTTGACGCCCAACTCCTGGAAGTAGTGCAGGCGCTGCTGCAGCGTATTCAGGTTGCCTGCAAACCCTTTACAGTAGAGCGCCATTCCCACCAGCTGTTGACTGAGAAACCAGTTGTAATCTTTTTCCCTGGCAAGGTCGAGCTGCCGGAGTTTGTCCGGGCGTCTGATATACTGAACCGCCAAGGTTTCCACCAGTTTTTGTGCCTGTTCTTCAAAATCATCTCGATTACCGTAGAGTTTTTGAAACAGACAATGGATTCCATAGAAGTTCGCACCCAGCCGGGTATAGAAATGGCGCAGGTCCTGATCGGATATTTCGGGTTTGATTCGGTTGAGAATATCATTTAAAAGCGTGTGGGAGACTTGTTCGTACATATTTTTCCTTCAGGCGGTCAATGGCGCTCGCTTGAAAGCGAGGTGGTAAATTCATTGTAAAAGTTCAAATCGTCGGTTGTGGCACCACGCAGCCCGATGACCTTGCCGGCAAACTGCTGGGCATAACCAAGATTGATATCAACAGGTAAATCTGCAAGCAGTCCATGGAGATAGACGGCGCTGAATGCATCACCTGCGCCTACCGTGTCAATCAGCGGTTCAATTTTATCGGGCACAAGGGAATGCATCGTTCCCTGTGCAGTTCTGACCATGGTGCCCTGTTCACCCCGGGTAACGATGACCTGCTCCAACCCGCAGGCCGTCTGCAGTTCAGCCATCTGGGATTCGATCTCTTTTTCTGCCCCGGCCAGCAGCGTCAGTTCGTCCTGGTTCATCTTTGCCCAATGCGCTTTGTGGAGCCAGGAAAGAACATCGTCCTTATTCCACCATGGGGCACGCAGGTTGACATCCAGGAAAATTTTCAGCCGCGTATTTTGTATAATCGAACGATATGCCGAGCGGGCGACCGGATTTCGCAGGCACAGGCTTCCATGGTAAAAAATACCGTCGGTGATGTTTTTAGACAACATGTCGTCAACGATAAAGTCGTAGGCGCAATTTGCAACAATTTCGTAACACGGTTCGTTGTTTTCGATTGTCACCTGAACCTTGCCCGTGGGGTGTTTGTCATCCGTCTGAACCCGGGCGGTATCCAGCCCCCATTTTTCCATGGCATGAAGAATCCGCCTGCCGTATGGGTCTTTTCCCACCCGTGAGATGAAACCGGGCTGATTGCCCAGGGCCTGGAGATGCCAGGCAACGTTAAACGGCGCCCCCCCGAGAACCTCTTCCCCGGTTGGGAAACAGTCGAAAAGCACCTCGCCAAATATGTAGAGTCCAGCAGGTTTTATCATGATATTTTCAGCTTTTTTATTATTCCGGGTTCATAAAAGGCAATTCCCTGCAAAACACCGGCGGCGTAATTGCCACCCAACGGGAAGGCGTTCTCTTCAGCCACATAAAGAGACCCTTTACAGTTGTTTTTTTCAGCCAGTTCACGGGACTGGTTTTTGATCTCCGGATCCGCATTGGCCACAAGAACCGAGCGGATCTGACTTCCCAGCACAGGGAGATCATTGCCGCTGTCGCCGCAGAACAGGGTCTCTTCCAGACCCAGGTACTGCTCGAGGAATATGATGGCATGCAGTTTTGTTGCGTTTCTGGGGAGGACATCGAGTAGTCCGACCTGTTCGGGTTCATCAATGCTCATCACCAGACTGGCATCAACGCCCAGTTCTGCCAGGATCCGACCTGCCTGGTGTACAATTTTTTTATGGTCTGCATTCAGCGGCAGATAATAACTGAGCTTATAATCGTTCTGTTTGCTGTTCTCCTGGAGTTTCAGCTCGGACAGTCCGCTGAGTGCCTGCTGCAGCTGGCTGTGGGTTTTCCCCTGCCACTCTTGTGCGATCTGCTTCTGCCATTGTGATATGGGAATCCAGTTGCCACGGCTCTTTTGATATATTTTTGTGCCGACGTCGGTAATTGCAAAATCGGGTTCAGGCAGGTGGTATCGCTTTATGGCCGCTTCCACGAGCTGAAGGTGTCGCCCGGTAACATAGGCCAAAATGATTTCAGGCAAGCTGCAGAGCCTGCGAAACTGTGCCCGGGCATCGGGGTGTTCAGGGTGAAGACCGTTGGGTATCACCGTCCGGTCCATATCGGTACAGAGCAGTAATCTATTGGACATTGTCTCTTTTTGTTTCCTGGGGGTCCCTGCAGGTTGAAAAAAAATCGTAATATTCGAGGGCTTCAAGGATGCCTGCGGCATTGGGACGGCTTGAAAAATAGATTCGCTCAATATCATCCAGCTGTGACAACTCTTCATGGTGGCGATTTGCAACCACCGCCGCCAGGGTATTGCCGCGCATCATGTCTTCATCGGCTCCTGATCCGCCGGCAACAAAAAACGACTCAAGGGGAAGGTCCAACTGCTCTGCCACGTAGCGTAACGCCATACCCTTGGAGGCACGTAAAGGAAGGATGTCAAGAAACTGACCAAAGGCCGCCTGGATAAAAAAGGATAATTCCTCCCTGTGCAGCAACTGTTTGATCTCCTCAACATCAATTTCATTCGGGTCAATATAGTAACTGATCTTGAACCGACTCTGCTCACTGTTGGGTTGAATTTTCAATCCCGGCAGATCCATCAGAAGCGCCTTTATTTTTTTGGGGGACCATTGATAATCAATGTGTTTAGCCCAGGCAGTATCGGCTGCAAGCTTGGGTGCATGGTAGATTTCACTGCCGCTGCTGGTAATGAGCACATCCGGTTCCGGGATTTTATGCTTTTTCATCAGTTTAAGGGCGGAATCAAGCCGTCTTCCCGTTGCAATTATAAAATGGCTGCTGGTGCGATTCTGCCTGAGGATTTCAGCCAGTTTTTGAAGCGGCTGGTTCTTTCCCAGCAGGTTCTGATCCAGGTCACTGACAATCGCCCGGTCTCGATAGAGACCGGCACGCTGTTTTACCGGAACGCGCAGCAACTGCTCTGAGCGTTCCGCAATGGGTTTTACAACAGTGAGGTACTGCTTTGCATGGGCATCCCATGAATAATTTTCCTTAACACCCTGCAACCCTTGACTGGAAAATTTCTGCCACAACTCCTGATCTTCAATGAGCCTTAATATGGCTTCAGCAATGGTTTCCGGTTCCAGGGGATCGATCAGAAATCCGTTGTTGCAGTTAGCAATGATATCCTGGGGCCCCCCGTCCTCCGTGGCAACGATGGGTAATCCACTGGCAGCGGCTTCAATCAGGGTCAACCCGAAGGGTTCGGTTAATGCCGGATTGACAAAAACGCCCCCCGTGGCCGCCGCAATCCGGTAAATCATCGGTACCTGATCGCGATTATGATGCTTTGGCAAGGTCACTTTTCCATAGAGGTCGTGACGATCGATTGCGACCAGCAATTCATGGAAAACCTCCTGGGCACCGTCTTCCAAATCATCAATATCATCCCGGTTCCCCGCTATGATTATAAGGTTTGCCAGCGCCTGCAGCTGCGGGCATATTCCGAACGCTTCGATCAGGGCGGTGATGTTTTTGCGCCTGTCCGGTCGGGAAAGGGCAAGGACGATCGGCTTTTCGGGTGCCTTCAGGTGCTGGGTCAGCTCATTGAAAAAGGGTGTCAACAGCTCTTCACCGCTCCCGGGAGTGAACTGATTAAGATCCGTCCCCGGTGGAATAACCCGCATCTGATCCGGTTGATAGTGATCATACAGCTCATATTGCTCTACAATTTCCTGACGGGTACTGGTTATTACCCTTTCCGCAGAGGCCAGGGCCAACTCTTCCGCCTCAATTCGTCTGCTCATGTTAAAGCGAGAGTCAATTTCCCCTGCTTTGAAACCGCTTGCCAGGAGCCGACTTCGTTTTACGCGGCCAAGGGAGTGCCCTGTATGAACCTGGGGTATGCCAAGAAGGCTGGCAAGGTGGGAACCGACGTACCCTGCGTCGGCATAGTGGCTATGAATAATATCTGGAAGACCTTCGTGGCCATGGAAGAAATCAGCCAGATTGTCTGTGAAAAAATCGAGATGATCCCAAAGTTCTTCCTTGGCAAGGTAGGCCCCAGGTCCGGCATCAATGCGAACGATTCGCAGCTTTTCTCCCAGTTTTTCTATTGGCTGGGCATAGTCACTGGAGACATTTTCATCGACAACGCGCTGGGTAATGAGGTCTACCTTTTTTATGCCGGGTTGTCTGGCAAGGGCCTGGGCAAGTTCAACAACATAGAGTGTCTGTCCGCCAGTGTCGGCATCGCGGCCCAGCTCAAGATCATGCCAGCGGATCAATCCGTGTATGCTTAACAATGCCACGTAAAGACCGTCTTGTGATTCCGTCATAGGTAATTTTTCCCGTAACTTTTCGTTTTTCTGATGAAAATACGATACAGAATAGGACAGGAAGAGGCTTTTTGTCAATAAACGTATGGAAAATTACAGGAAATCTAAGATTTGACCCCAGCCGGACACAGGTACAACATGTTGTATCCGTGTTAAAAAGTATTGGTATGCACAAACTCGGCAATGGGTCTATGGGTTGGAACATGTCCTTTCTGTGCCCGGTATCCCAAGGGAATGAGGGTGACAATTTCAACACCATCGGGGCAGTTAAGAATACGTTCTGCCGCTTCAAGATCATACCAGCCAACAACCACGGTACCAAGCCCGAGGGAATGGGCAGCAAGGCAGAGATTCTGGGTCATCAATCCCAAATCATACATGTACCAATCGCCATGCTTGTTGACAATCTTGTCATTTATATAGCCGGAACGCCCCTTGCGTGCACATACAGCGAGCAGCCTGGGCGCTTCAGCAATGGCTTTATACGAAGGATTTGTTGAAGGCAGCGTTGCCTGCAGTTGTTTACGCAATTTTTCATCCTGCACATCAACAATTTTCCAGCATTGGGAGTTTCCCCAGGACTGGGTACCTTCAATAACTTTGTACAACTCCTGCATGGTCCCATCACTAACCGGTTGGTCTGTATATTTTCGAATGGTTCTGCGTTGCATCATGGTTTCAATTGTTGGATTCATATTTTAACCTCTTTATTTTTTATTTTTTTAAGCGATTTGTGTCATTTCACCGACTGAAAACGATTCAACAGCGCCCTCGGTGGCAGCCAGATACGCCTTCAAATGCGGATTTCCCATGTGTGCCTGCCAGAGTTCACGGGATTCCCAATTCTCATAAAACATGAAGTGAGCAGGATTTTCATTGTCCTGGTGTAAATCGTAATTGATGCAGCCCCTTTCAACACGGGTGACGTCAATCAACTTTAAAAGTTCAGCCTTTACCAGATCAATTTTATCTAATCTGGTGATGATATTTGCGACGATGGTTAATTTGGCCATGGTTTTCCCTTAAATAATAGACTGAATGTCTACGGTTAAACGGCTTAAATTTATTTTATACATGCGCTAATTGCCATAATATGGCTATATAATTAGACCAAACGTCTACCATTGTCAATGGTTTTTTTCCACGAACGGTCGAATGGTCTTGTTGATATGGGTTCTCGGATAAAAGATAACGGGCAAAGAACCTTGGCAGACACGCTTTTGTTACCAGGATTTGCATGGAACCCAAACACAAACGAACTTGCCGGGTTGAAATATATAGACGATGGGTCTATAATCAGCACTATGAAAAAAGATACCAAACAGAAATTGATTCAGGCCGGCGTAGAGGCCATGCTCAAAAAAAGTTATCATTCCGTTGGGATCAAAGAGATTCTTGATTCTGTTGGCGTTCCCAAGGGGTCATTTTACTACTATTTCAAATCAAAAGAAGATTTCGGAATTGCGGTTATCGATTCTTTTGCACGGGAACATGCTGCAACAATTCAATCTTTTCTTGAAGACAGATCAAAATCACCCCTGGAAAGATTAAAGGCAAGCTTTACTTCATGCCTCAGGTTTTATCCGGACAAAGAGTGCGGACGCGGGTGTCTTATTGCAAAATTAAGCCATGAAGTCATGAACCACAGTCCTGACATGAGTGCTGCAATACGCAATGCCTTTGATATGTGGCAGACCCTGTATGCAAGAATGATAAGAGAAGCACAGAACGCAGGAGAAATTGATCCTGAAATGGACCCAGAAGAACTTGCAGCGTTTATTCAGAACTCATGGGAAGGCGCCGTGATGATGATGCAGGTTCATAGAAACTATGAGCCTGTCAAAAATAATATTCGAATTATATTTGACAGGCTCCTGAAAAGAAGGCGTGACCCATGATTTTGAATAAAAATTCAGATTCATAAATGCAACTTTCAGATAATACGGAAAAAAAGAGATGGTCATGACCCAGAAAAAATTAATTGCCTGCCAGATTTTTGCCGATGAACTGTCCGCAGCTTTACCCGAAGCATATAAAGACATTGAAATCACCTGGCTTGATGCCGGACTGCACATGAACATAGACAAACTCGAAACCACCTTGAAACTGGCGTTAAAGAATGCCGGGGCAGATGCAAGGGTTCTTTTTGGCAATGGCTGCAGTCCCGAGATGTGCCATATTATCAACGGCCATGGCGCAAAAATCCTTGGGGCAAAAAACTGTATCGACGCATTCTGCAGTGAAAGTCTTGATGAATTAGAACAGAATCGAATCGTCGCCATGACGCCCGGCTGGATCCGTTGTTTTTCCAGCCTGATGGCGGAGGCAGGCTGGGATCAAGTGGACGTCCGCCAGAACTGGGGCCGCTATGATCGAATTTTACTGCTGGATACCGGTGTCAACCCGCTGTCGGATGAAGAGATCCTTGCGTTTTATGACCTGATACAAGTACCCATTGAGATACAGCCGACAGGACTTGACCGTTTTCGTCAAAAACTGATGGAAATGCTTGAATAGCAGATAAAAGAGGGCTATGGCGTAGCCCTGGACTGAAAAACCAATAATAGAAAATTAAACTATTGTTTTCATCATATAAAATCCACCGTTCAGGCGGTTAAAAAGGAGACCCTAAATGAGTGCAGACGTACTGGGCATTTCAGGAAGCCCTACAAACAACAGCAACACAGACCGGCTGGTCAAGGCAATATTGGATGCAACCGGGGCAACATCTGAATTTGTGAAACTCAGCACAATGAACGTTCGACCCTGTCTTGCCTGTTATAAATGCGTCCATGATAACGTTTGCAAACAGAACGATGATTTTCCAGCACTTGCCGAAAAAATCAAAACAGCCAAAGCCCTGGTCATTGGTGGATATATTCCCTATTCACAGATAGACGGTTTTACAAAGGCCCTACTTGAAAGATTCTGGTCGTTCAGGCACCAGAAAAATCTTTTAAAAGGCAAACTGGTTGCCACTGTCCTGACCGGGCTTGCACCAGATGCCCTGACCGCTGTCAATCAGGCACTGGCTGCCGAGTTCAGGGAATATGAAAACATGGACCTTGTCGGGCAGGTAACCGTACCGGGAAATATTGTCTGTGCGTTCTGCGGTGTGGGGGACCAGTGCGAAATGAGTGCATTCAAAAGTGATCTGATCGAGACCGGGACAAAGGCATCAGATGTTGAATATGGCAGGGTTGAGGATCAAAAAGAGGTATGGGAACAAGCCGTGAAAATTGGTCGTCTGATGGGTGAGCGCTTAAAATAGAAAACCTCCAGGGTCTGGTCTCTATAATAAAATCAATTTTAGGCCCATGATCGGAATAAAATCTTCCAAAACATGGCGTAGAATTTTAAGTCGTATTCAAGGCGCATTAATGGGAGCATATTGAAATATGTGCCCATTAATGCAACGAAGAAGACGGCTTAAAAGACACGTCATGTGGGAGGTTTTATTTTGATCATGGGCCTTACTCCACATAGACAATGGGTTTTTTTGATCTGGGGCAGCTCAAAATCTTTCATACCAGACCTTCCACCCGGCAGGGTACATACCGGTGAAGGGGTGTACCAATGGGATCACGATGGGTGTTTTTGGTAAGCCGGTTGACGTTCATGCCATGGATTTTGCCTTTATAGGTAAATCCAAATCCATGGGGAATCAGGACCATGCCCTTTGCAACGGCTTGGCTGACCTCAATTTCACCCATCTCTGAGCCGGCAGCCGTGGTTATTCTGGCCATTGCACCGTCTTGCAGGTTCAAGGCCTCGGCATCCAGGGGATTGACGGCAATGGTGCAATCGCGTTTTCCTTGGTTCCATTCCGGATTGCGCATCAATGAGTTGATGGTGTAGCGGGTGTGCCGGCCGGCATTGAGAACAAGGGGAAATTCATCGGGCAGCCTGAGATCTTCAGCCTCATCGTCCGGGTTCAGGGTCCTTGCCTGGTCTGCAAGCTCTGGAATGTAAATTTCAAGCTTGCCCGAGGCGGTTTTAACGCAGGCCATGGGGTTGTCCGTGTCCACCTCGCCCACCCACAGCCCCTGGGGGGTATCCAGCAGCGCCTGGAAGATCTTATCCCCCTGGGTAAAATCCGGTTCAAACCCGGCCCGGGCGGCATGTTCCCTGAATTGCTGGGGGGCTGTCATTAGCATGCCCCAGAAAGCAGCCTTGGCGGCACTGTCCCATGCTTTGCCAAGGGTTTTGGCCAGAACAAAGGGCATTGCCTTAAATGCACGGGGCTCCTGGGTGGCCCAGGTCATCAGTTCTCCGCCATAGGCCATGCGGTCGCCTTTGGCAGCCGCCTTGAAAAGGGATTCCGGGATTTCAGGAATCAGACCCAGGCGATCGGTCAGCAGGGTGTGAATCTGGGAGGCTTCCAGGCACTGGCCGGGCGGTGAGACCAAGGGCCTTCGGAGCTGGCAGAAAATCCTGGGATATGTCATGGGGAAAAAGGTGGTATCCCAGGACTCATAAAAGGAGCGGCAGGGAAGGACATAGTCTGCCAGGCAGGCGGTCTCGGTCATGACAATGTCATTGACCACCAAAAGGTCCAGGTGGTTGAATGCCTTTTCATAGGCCCTGGTATCCGGATAGGCCCGCAGCGGGTTGCAGGCAGAGACATAGACCGCCCGCAGCCGTTGCGGATGATCCGAGAGAATCTCTTCGGGCATCACCGCCGGTGGGAACGCGCCGGCTGCTGCCGGCGGCATGCGGGTGGTCATGGTTTTCCACACGTTCGGGTTCCGCTCGTCTGCATGGAACCCCATGGGCATGACCATGCCGGGAATCATATTTCCGCCGGGTGTTTGAAATACGCCGCACACGGCCCCGAGGATGTGGAGAAAATAGGAGTTCAACGTGGAGTGGCGGCCCATATATATGCCCAGATCCTGGTGAAAACTCCAGCGTCTGGTGGTCATCAGACGGCATAGTTCCAGGACCGCATCATACTCCAGCCCGCACACCCGGACGGCCTTGGAGACGTCAACCCCCTTAAACCAGGGGCGAACCCGGTCCCAGCCGTCCACGCGGTCTTTCAGGTAGGCGCTGTTCTCCCAGCCGTTGTCCAGAATGATGGCAACCATGGCCTTGATGAGCAGGGCATCGGTTCCCGGGCGCAGGGCCAGATGAATATCGGCTATCTGGGCGGTCTCACTCGTTCGAGGATCAATGGCCACAAGGGTTCTGTCCGGATCCCTGGAAATCTGTCTCAAGACCAGGGGGGCCCGGGGCATCTGGTGGCTTTCCATGCCGTTCCATCCCCATGCCACGAGCATCTGGGTGTTATGTTCGTCGGGCCCGCTGATATTATACTGCTTGCCCATGACCCGGCCCGTTACCCACCAGTGCCCTGAAAATTCCTGGCCGGATGAAGAGTAGTAATATTTTGACCCCATGCCCCGGAGCAGACTGAGGCCAAACCCGGTCTCCATGTGACCGCCCTGGGAACTGCCTCCCATATAGGCGAGCGACCTGGGACCATGCTGACCCACGATCGCCTTCATTTTATCGGCTATCTCGTCCATGGCCTGGTCCCAGGAGATGGGTTCAAATCGGCCATTCACCTTTTTCAGCGGCTGGGTAATTCTGTCTTCCTGGTATTGATGGTACAGGACATTGAGACCTTTTCTACAGGCATATCCCTGGCTTCTGGGGTTTTTCCTGTCCGGCAATACTTTCACCATCCGGCCGTTTTCAACCTGTACTCTGAGCCCGCAGTTCTGGGCACAAAGGACACATCCTGTCTGTTTCCACGTGGTCATCGTTTGTCATCTCCCATGTCAGTATTGTCAACCTTTAAAATGGATAAAACCATAACAAGAAGGATCAATGGGCGTTCAAAACCGCCTTTGGGTCTGCCCCGGGAGTTTGGGACAAAAAAGCGGCAATCTGGTTTGCCGCAAATGCAGCAGAAATAGAGGTGCCAGCGTAAATGCCGGGATCGGCCTTGTACCCCACCGGCATATTGGCAAACCCTGGTAGATAGGCGTCCACAAAGTCCCCATAATTTGAGTTTTCCCAGTTCTGGCCGTTTGGTGCCAGGGCACCAACGCCAATGACAGACCCGTAGGCCGCAGGATAAACAGGTTTGCCAGTAGCATCATTGCCGGCAGATGCCACAAAAACAAGACCTTTGGACGCACCATATTCAAAGGCATCGTCCATGAAATCGCTTCTGGTGTCGGAACCCCAGCTCAGGCTGACGACCCTTGCACCATTGGCCATGGCAAAATCGATCGCGTTCATCAGTGCCGCACTGGAGGTATATCCATTTTCATCAAATGTGCGGATGGCAATCACCGGATTGGCGCTGTCCGTGTTCTTTTCAGCCCCAAAGGGTGTGACAAGGCCTGCAGCAACCAGGGCCATCTGGGTGCCGTGTCCCAGGTCGTCTGAAATTGGGTCATCGGGGTTAAAGGCGTCCAGGGCTGCAAGCAGATACTCGCCGGGCAGGTTGCCCGGTGACAGGCCGGAGTCAAGCACGGCAATGGGCACACGTCCATCGGACAGGGGCCGGATGTTAACCTCTGCCGTTATTTCTGAGCCGGTCCGATACCGGTAGGGCAGGGCAATGGGGTAGGCATAGTTGGGTTCTGCCTTTTCAATGCCGGGAAGATCTCTTAATTGGTGAACCAGTGTTGGAACGTCTGCCCGGTCAGGCAGTTTTATCCTGTAAATGCCAAGCGCACTGTTTTCTGCCACAACGGTTCCGCCAAACTGCTGCAAAATCGCATTCAACCCATTGATGTCCACCCCCGGCTTGAGGCGGATCATGATTTCTGCCCTGACGTACAGGGACCCGTCCACGGGGTTGCGGGCGATATCCAGGGGCGTGTCCGTTTTACGGGGCTGCATCCGGTATTTACCGCTCTGTTTGAAGATGTGTATTTCCGTCAGCCGGGTACGGGGCACTTCCGGTTCAAAGGTTGATTCCCACTCCAGGGCATGGCTCAGGCATAATGGCGTTAAAATGGATTCCAGGGCGCGTTGAAGCTCTTTGTCGTTGAAATCTGCGGTGATATCAGGATTCAGACCCGGCTCAACAGATACGGCAATGCCTGTTTTCTCGGCAAGATCTTTCATCAGGGTCTGCAGTTTTACCTGATCGGCATGGATGGTTATCCGATCATTTTGAACGGCCAGCTGAAAGGCATTGCCGGAAGAGGCGAACAAAACCCACACCAGGCAAATCATACTGCTGATTTTAAATGACGGTTTCATGGTTCCCTCTGTTTTTCCAGAATCTGAACGGTGGAAATAGTGTCAATCATGTTTTTTATAGTCATCACCGGTCCAGTATTGTGGTTATTCAAGGCATAAGGATTGATCGGGAAAGCAGTTCAATCCCCGGATTGCCAGCTCTCACAGCAGCATCCAGGGACCTTTGGGCCAGCTGCCTTGCACCATGGGTGTCCCCCCATTCTTCGGCCATGCGGGCGGCCTGGTAGAGCCGGTCAGCACCCGGATTGAATCGGTTGTCGGCCAGATAGGCATCTGCCGTCCGGGCAAGGGCCGGCCCCAGGGCACGAAACTGCCGGGACCTGCGCAGCAGATCGACCTGGAGCTCAAACATTCTGGCAGCTGTTTTGTAGTCTGATTTTCCCATGGCCACATGGCCCTTTAGGGATGCCAGGCGGGCCTGCAGCAGAGGGTCCGCGGAAAGAAGGGGACACGCCTGGATTTTTTCAATCAGATTCGTGGCTGCCTGCCAGTCCTGCCTGTCGCATGCCATCCGGCCGTCGATCACGTCTGCTTGAATCTTTTGTTCGGCCGTGGGGCGGGATCTTTTGTCGGTTTTCAATTGATGGATAAAATCCTGGGCTTCCGCCAGGTCTCCCGCAAGGTATCCTGCCTTTGCCCGGAGCAGCAGGACATCGGCAATGGGCAATCCCTGGCGGGTCAGTTCAAGGCGGGCTTCGGTCAAAACCAGGCGGGCCCGGTCATATTGTCCAAGCCCGATCAGGCAGGCGGCAAGGCTGACGGCTGAATTTGCAATGGCATCGGACCGGGCTGTTTTTCGGGCGCGTTGAAGGGCCAGGGCGTAATAATCGACCGCTTGATCCAGGCGGCCTTGGCTGAAGGCGGTACGCGCTGCAGCACTGTATTCGGTGTAGCTGGCGTCTTCAACGGTTGGTTTGTTCATTTTTGGCGCCGCACATCCCTGACCCAGTCCAGCGGCAAGACACAGCAGGAGAGCCAGGAAAAAAGGACCCAAATTTGAATCGTTAGCGTATAGACCTTTCTGTAAATTCATTTAAACCGCCTGTTCAGTCCACAGCACCAGCCGATAGAACAATTTGGGGGTTGAAAAAAATGGTCCATATTTTGAAGTTTCTTTTACTCTAGCGACCGAACCAAATTAAAAGGATTAAAAAGCATGACCCATTCCAGAAGGATATAACAATTTGCGCCATTTTAAAAACAATAAATAAAAAGGGATTGAACAGCCTTGAAACCGTGCTGTCAGGCCAATGAATTCACGCCTTGTCCTGAAAAGCCATATGGCCTTGAAGTCATCAGCGGCAAGGTCAGGATTGTCGGATCAGGAACGGAAAAACACTGTCTCTTTCGTCTGTCAACGCCCAGTCGTGTCTTTATCAAGGAACGCAGCCAGGTGTGGAGGGTTCTGGATTGGCCGTTGGGATCTTCTCGAAAATCACAACGTCTTTCCATTTTGGAACGGCGGTCGTTAATAATACGCCGATCATGATTTCTTCGGCGCTCCTGCTGACCGGTTTGATTTAGCGGCTCTGTGGGATGGAATTTATCTGTTTTTATGCACATGTACAACCCCTTGACTATGGCTCAAAACTTCTCTGGGCAGCAGGATATCGGCTGTGGAAAGTCCCTAGGGTGTTTCCATCACCTCCCTGGCAGATATGGGTTCAGTCGGCGGGTCGTCGTCAACATAACCGCGGATCAGCCAGTGCTGCTGAACGGCCTGCGCCAGGCGCTGGATTTCATGCAGGGTGGATTGCGCCTGGAAGATGACAGCCGACAGTGACGCGACCTGATTGTCGATGTGTTCCATGGTGGAGGAGATGGAAGCGGTGACCTGGATCAGGTTATTACTGACCCGGTCAATATTTCTCAAGGTCGTATCGGCAGTTTGAATCGTCTGGGGAAGCAGGTCAAGGGAATCGTGGAGCCGCCGGGTGGACGTGCCGATCTGGGTGGCGGCAGTCGCCAGGGAACTGGCGGCCCGGGTAGTTTCCCTGGTCATGTCATCGGCATGGACGATGAGGGTTTGAATATCATCGGCCATCTGTCTGTCGGCCAGGACGCGATGGGCCATACCTGTGCCGGTATCGATCTTTGCGGCAATGGACCCAATGGTTGCAACGGTCTGCAACACGGGTTCTTCCAGGCGGGCGGTCAGCCGGGTGTGGCCCTGTGCTGCCAGACGGATGGCCTGGATGGCAGGCAGAATTTCGTTGCGGATCTGCTCAAGGGTCTCCTGGACCAGATCACTGACGGCCCGGTCCACCACCGCTTCAAGGGTGGCATCCGGGGCCAATGGATCCCCGGGGCGGCCGCTGATGTCAACAAAGGCATCTCCGGCCATTCCCAGCACCCGTTTGATTGTAACCCGGGAATCGATGCCGATAAAACGGGTAAAATCATGGCGAAGGATCATCCGGGCCTGCATTCGATCCTGGGGCGTAATTTCAATATCGGTTATTTCACCGGCTTCGGTTCCAAGGACCATGACAACCGCACCGGCTTTCAGCCCATGGGAGCCCTCTTCAGGCAGGATGAGATGATAGGCAACGGTCCGGTCAAACCAGTGATGGCCCTGTCCTTCAACGTAGAGGACCGCAACCAGAATCACCAGGGCCACCAGAACAAAGGCACCGGTAACCTGATTGATGTATTGGTGGGTAAATTTTTTCATCAGGAGGGTTCCTTTGTGTCCACATGGACACGTGCGCCATACATCTGCGCCTTGAGTGTCGGTCTTACCCCTGGATTATTCCAGACCGCCGTGTTGTCCGTCAACCATAAAACCGCAGCCCCCTGGCTGCGAACCACCCTGAGGACATTGATCAGCGATGGCAGAATCTCCGGATATACGCCATGGGTTGGCCGTTCCAGGATCACAAGTTCGGGTCTGCCCATGAATGCACGGACACAGGCACAACGGGCAAGATCCTTGCCCCTGAAGGTGGACGGCAGATGAAATGGCAGACCGGGCAGACCGAACAGCCTGGACAACTCGGCTGCCTGCCGGGCAATCTCATCAACGGGCCGTTGGGTGTGGTGGAGCTGGCTGAGCATGATATTCTGATTGACTTCAAGATCATCCAGCCAGGGATTTCCCTCAAAAACGCGTCCGATACGGCCCCGTTTTCGGGCTGCCGTGTCAGGGGGCATTTCCCGCCAGTCTGAACCCTGGAACCTTATTTCTCCCCTGTCCGGCGTTATAATCCCGGCCGCAAGATCGGCCAGGGGCAGCCGGGCATGCTCTTTTTCCAGCAGCACAATGGCAAGGTCACAGCGTTCAAGAGTAAAAGATATCTGGGACACGCTCGAATCGTACACATCATTGCCACTGAAGGTGACATCATCAAACTCAAGTATGGTTTGTTTGTGCAGGTCAGAATCCAAAGGATTTGCCATGGTTCAATTCTTCCTGTGTCACAGATAGGTCAGGACGGAAATGGTTACAGATACGAGAAACAGGCTGACCGTTGAGCGGGTCAGGGCAAGGCTGGTTGCATTGGGAACCGTGGCGCGGGTCAGGGACAGACTTAGCCCTTCCGAACAGCAGATAACGCTGGTCAACAATGGCGGCAACAGACCGGTCATCAGCAGATTCAAAAGATCCCTGGACTGGAGGGCACGCAGAATCTGGTCTAAAAAAATCTGGGGCGCCAGCAGCCTGAGTCCCAGGGCAAAGCTGAACAGGTACCCGCTGACAAGGGAAAAGACAATGAACAGCACGATCAGGCAGAAGGTGGATACCACCGTTGCCGTCACGCGGGGCAGGACCAGATAAATCAGGGGATCAACCCCCTGTGCCTCGAGCATTCTGACCTTGCCGGACACCGTCATCCCTGCCAGTTCCGACGTCATCTTTGACCCGTTTTGAAGAATCATGACCAGATTTGTCAGCAGCGGGGCCAGTTCCCGAACGACAACCACCACAAACAAAGGCCCCAGCCATTCGGTCTGCCCGAATTTTCCAAGCCAGAGCTGGGCCTGCATGACAACCAGAACACCGATGAGCAGTGCAACCACTCCCACGGGAAGGATGGTCTTTATACCCGTTTCCAGAAGCTGACGGCTGAACGCTTCTCGAACGGTTCTAGGCCAGTGCCGGGGTTTAGTGGCCAGCACCACCATGGTACAGGTCAGGGCCGTCAGGTAGACAGCCATACCGGCAAAGGCGATGGTCCGTTCACCTATACGGCCCAGTAATCGCCACAGCAGATTGCCAATGTTTGTTTTACGCTCCCCACGAATCCATTTCATCGCTTGCCCTTGAGCAGATAGCACGACATCTCGCCCAGGTCGGCCACATAGTATCCGCCCCGGGATTCTGTCAGGAATCCATGACGTACGCGTTCAAACACTTCCTGGGTAATCTGGATGCTTCCTGGCGGAGACGAGGATTCCATTGCCTGGGCAGCATTGATGGCCGGCCCCCACAGGTCGTATCCCAGCAGGCTTGTCCCGATGACGCCGGCCACGGCAGGCCCGCAGGCTATGCCGATGCGAAGGGAAAAGGGGCCGGCCTCGTCATCAAGGATGGCAAACGCTTCGGTCTGCATTTTCAGGGCCACATCCGCCATTGCGTTTACCCCGTCGGGATGGGGCAGTGGCGCACCGCCGATGGCAAAGTAGGTGACACCCATGGCTTTGATCTTTTGCAGCCCGCTCTGGGTGATAATCTCGTCAAACCGGCTGAACATCTGTCGAAGGATTTCAATCTGCCGTGTTGGCGTAAGCCCGGACGTTATCAGGGAAAAGTTATCTATTTCTGCCACCAGCACGGCCACATCGTCAAAGCTGTCGGCAATCTGGGTTTCGCCCTGTTTCAACCGCTCAACAATGGATTCGGGAAGCACCCGGAGCAGCAGGTTGTCTGAATCCTCCCAGGCCCGTCGAAGTTCGATGCCTGTGCGGCGCAACTCAATCTGGGTGACCACCTGGCGTGCCAGTATGCCCAGAAGTTCAACCTGTTCGGGCGTCAATTGGCGCGGTTTCTGGTCGATCACGCACAACGTGCCTATTTCGTTGCCCCTGGGCGTGATCAACGGTGCACCGGCATAAAACCGGATACGGGGGTCCTTGAGGACCAGGGGGTTGTCCAAAAAACGGCTGTCCTGGGTGGCGTCCGGAACGATCAGGATGTCGGGTTCAAGGATGGCGTGGGCACAGAATGCCTGATCGCGGGGGGTTTCATCGGCATCCAGGCCGATTTTGGATTTAAACCACTGCCGGTCACTGTCCACCAGGGAGATAAGGGAGATGGGCACGCCGCAGATGTGGGAAGCCAGCCTTGTAAGGTCGTCATAGGCAGATTCAGGGGCAGTATCGAGGATTTCACACCGTTTTAGATCTGCCAGCCGTTCTGCTTCATTCTTTGGTAAATCGGCTTTCATTGAATTCTCCCTTTAACACGTTTAAAACATACGTGCCGTGTAAAAGTAAAGCAATAGATTCCACCCTGGACCCAACTGCCTTTTTCAAGTCGAATACCTGCCTGTCGATATCCGGACAGTTTAAATCCGCACCCATGGGCTTTTTCAATCACATACTGTTTTGAGTGGGCGTAACGACCTGTTTTGAGAAGTACATATCCTGATCCCTCAATGAGTTCATGGGAAAGCACAAAAACAGCTCTTTGGGCCGAGCACCTGGAAACCCCCTGAAAAAGCGGTAAAAGGTCACCCAGGTAAACCAGTACATCGGCGGCAATGAAAAGATCATATACGGTCTTTGTCTGATCGAGAAAGACCATGATTTCATCCCCATGGAGTCGATCATAGACGGACTTCTTTGTTGCCATCTCAATCATTCCGGGTGAAATATCAACGCCCGAAAGATGTTTGCAACGGGGTCGGAATTTTTCTCCGGCAAGCCCCGTGCCACACCCCAGGTCCAACCCATGATCAAATCCATACCCAGGGGGTAACACAGAATCGATCAGCTCAATCATCAACCCGGGAACCCTGTATTCCAGTTTTACCTGCATCTGGGTGTCAAAATAGGCGGAGAATCGATTGAAAAGATTTTTGACGTAATGATCGGGGGGCTTTGGGGGTGTCCGCCCTGTCAGGGCTGCAAGCATATGTTTTGATACCATGCTGTCCGGGTTAATCTCCAAAGCGACCCTGAAATAAAAAACAGCCTCATCAATTCTATTCAGGATATTGAGCATGGAGGCCAGATGAACATAAAATTTCCCAAGCGACGGATTGATTTCAATGGCTCTACGATAGCAGGTTGTTGCGGCTTTTATCCGGCCAAACCGTGCCATGATGTTTCCAAGATCAAAACAAAGATTCTCATCGGAAAACGTTGTGAGATTAAAGTCGATTTCCCCAATAACCTTAATGGTTTCCGGATCTTCCGGGTATTGCGAAAGAATGGTTTTATAAAGGGAAACGGCCCGGGCAGGACACCCCTGTCTGCATGCTTTTTCGGCGTTAATGATGAGTTTTTTCAGGTTCTGGGGCATATCCATGGGCCTCCGGGAATTAGTGGTATGGTGGGGAAACACAAAAATCGTAACGTTTGATCTTACCCAATGCATTGGAAAATAGGAATAAAAATTTAACCCCACGATCCGCCTGCAACCTATTTACTTGACAGGACAAATGGGTTTGTGAATAAATCATGGTCGGGTTCATTGTTTTTTTACAATTTTGCAAAAAACACAAAGGAGAAACGTCGATGAAAAGAATTCTGATTATCATGTTTTGTCTGGTTTTTGCAGTAGCGGCCTCTGCCGCAGAAAACGAACTCGTTCAAAAAGCCAGGGCTGAAGGTCAGGTATCGTTCTACGCCAACATCACGGCAGTTCAGCCGATCATGGACGCGTTCAACCTCCAGACCAGTCTTGAAGGAACATATACACGCATTTCCACCTCAAAATTTCTTCCCACGGTGTTGACCGAATTCCAGGCCGGGAAACTCATGGCCGATGTGGTTCAGGCACCAATGCCAGTCATGGAAATGCTCAAGGCCCGTGGAGTACTGGCGTCCTACAGGTCACCTGCGGCAGCAGGTTATCCGGACTGGGCCGGTAAAGACGACCAGATCCAGGCCTTTGGCATAGAGTATGTGGGTCTGATCTACAACAAGGAACGGGTGGCCGAGGCCGATGTGCCCAAACGGTATGAGGATCTGATTGACCCCAAATGGAAGAACCAAATCGTCATGGCCAACCCCGCCTCCCATGCGACCACCATTGCCTGGCTCGTGGGGCTCAAGGAAAATGTCTATACCACAGAGGCCGAATGGATGCATTTTGTCAAGGGGCTGGCTGCCAACAGGCCCATGCTGGTCAAGTCCTTTGGGCCGACACCGGCACCCGTTGAAAGCGGCGAAAAGGCCATCGCCATTTCCATGCCCAAGTATATCATTACCAAGGCACCGGCTCCCCTTGGCTGGGCCCGGGTGGAACAGCCGCTGCTCGGTACCCCCCGGGGTATGGCCATCACCTCGAGCGCCAAACATCCCCATGCAGCAAAACTGTTCATGGACTTTTGGCTCTCAAAGGTTGCCATGCAGATGCTGGCTGCCGATGTCGGCGAATACGTTCTGGCACCGGGGGTTTTTCCCCCCATCCAAGACATTGACAAAGCCAGGGTCATTCCCCTCCGGAGCATGACCGATGACGAAATCCGGGAGTGGGGGGCAACGTTCAAAGCGATATTTGCCCTTCCCTGATATTCGGCTGATACCCAACCGGCATGGAAAGGTAATATGGAAATTTACATCAAGAATGTCAGCAAGTATTATTATTCCGGCGGCAGGACCATCAAGGCCCTGGACAAGGTCGACCTGACCATTCCGGCCAACCGGATTTTTACCCTTCTGGGACCCAGCGGATGCGGAAAGACAACGCTTTTACGCTGCATTGTGGGTCTTGAGTCCCCTGACACCGGTGAAATCCAGATCGGCGGTGGGGTGGTCTGGTCCAGGGAGAAAAATATCTTTGTTCCTACGGAAAACAGGGGGCTGGGCATGGTGTTTCAAACCTATGCCATCTGGCCCCACATGAACGTTTTCAACAATGTGGCCTATCCCCTTCAGACCCGGAAACTGCCCCGGGATATCATCCGAAAAAAGGTGGCCAAGACCCTGAAATTTGTTCAGCTTGAAGGGTTTGAAGACCGGCCCGCCACCAAACTGTCCGGGGGCCAGCAGCAGCGGGTGGCCCTGGCCCGTGCCCTGGTGGCCGAACCCCGGGTGATCCTGTTTGATGAACCGCTCTCGAACCTGGATGCAAAACTGAGGGAAGAGACCCGGGAGGAACTCAGAACCTTTCTCACCGAACTTGAAATTACGGCCGTGTACGTAACCCATGACCGCATTGAAGCCCTGGCCCTGTCCGATATCGTTGCCGTGATGAACCAGGGACAGATCATTGAGATGGGCACGCCCCGGGATATCTATTTCAACTCAGCCCATCGGTTTGTTGCCGACTTTATCGGCCGGACCAATCTGATCCAAGCCAGGGTCACGGCCCAGGAAACGTCAACCACCAAGGTGGAATGCGCCATTGGCAGCATGGTCTGCCAAAAGCACCCGGATCTTTTGCCGGGGGATGGGGTGACCCTTTGTCTTCGCCCGGAATTCATCCGCCTGAAACCCGGGGATGCCACCCGGGCACAGAACGTTTTCAGCGGCCGGATTCAATCCCTGGTTTTCATCGGGGAGGCGTTTGAGGGTGAAATTTTGATCAACGACACCCGGCTTTTCATCAAGACGGCGTCGGACACGGACATACGGGTAGACGATATTGCAAGTTTCACCGTTGATCCGGCCCATTGTCTGCTGGTCACCCGTTAGCAAAGGAATAATCAATGGCCCAGAACAGATCCTATCTGACCCTGACCTTGATCGCCATTGTTGGCTTTCTGACCGTATGCCCCGTGGTCATGCTGATCTTTGGAAGCTTTTCCACGGGCCTGGGTGCCTTTGGCCAGTTCACCCTGGACAAGTACCTTCAGGCCTATGCCAACCCCGAGTTGACCGCAATCATCTTGAACACCGTCGTGTTTGTGGTGGGTTCTTCCACCGTTGCCACGGGTCTGGCATTGTTTCTGGCCTACCTGAACACCCGAACGGACATTCCCTTTAAATTTTTGTTCAGGATCATTTCCATCATTCCCATGATGATTCCCCATATTCTGTTTTCCGTCAGCTGGGTTTTGCTGCTCAATCCGTCCAACGGGCTGTTTAACCTTTTTTTACGCCAGTTTCCCGGATGTGAGGATCTGGCCATCAACATCTATTCCCTGCCCGGGATGATCCTGGTCGAGGGGCTCCTTGACCTGCCCATTGCCTACCTGATCCTGGCACCGGCCATGGCCTCGTTTGACATTGCCCTGGAAGAATCCTCCAAGGTGTGCGGCGGGTCCATTTTGCGCACCCTGTTCCGGGTGACGCTTCCCGTGTTAAGGCCTGCCATTCTGGCGGCGTTCATCCTGTCCCTGGTGCGCAGCCTGGCATCCTTTGCCGTGCCGTCGGTGGTTGGCATGCCCGGGCGCATCTATGTTCTGGCAACCCACATCTACCAGTCGATTTCAACCGGATTTTCCGCAGATTTCGGCAAGGCGGCAGCCATCGGCATGAGCGTACTTGCCACCTCCATCACCCTGATTCTTGTTTATCGCTATCTCACGTCGGCAGGCGAAAAGTATGTGACCATCTCCGGCCGTGGATACCGTCCTTCGGTCATTGAACTTAAACGGGCCAGGTACCCCCTGTTTGCCATGGTCTGTGTGCTGTCCATGGTCCTGATTGTGCTGCCGGTACTGGTGCTGTTCTACACCTCCCTGGTTCCCTATTCCATGATTCCCAGTGCACGGGCCTTTTCCATGATGGGTTGGCGGCACTGGATCGAGGTGATCAATGATCCCATCTCCATCCTCTCGCTTAAAAACAGCCTGTTTCTGGGCGTGACCGGTGCGACCCTCGGGGTGACCCTGTCTATCTTTGTTGCCTACGCCATTGTCAAGGTCCGCTCCCATGCCTCGGGATTGCTGGAGATGCTTTCGTTTCTTTCGTTTTCCTTTCCCGGAATCGTCATTGGGGTGGGATTCATGTGGTTTTTTGTGCGCACCCCGCTGTATGCCACCATCTGGGCGCTGCTCATCGGCTATATTGCGACCTATCTGCCCTATGGGGTCCGTCCCCTGACCAGTGCGTTTGTCCAGGTGCACAGCCACCTGGAGGAATCCTCCAGGGTTTGCGGGGCCGGGGCATTCACCACCATGCGCCGCATTGTCATTCCGTTGCTCATTCCCGGCATCGTCTCAGGCTGGATCCTCATGGCCACCATGTTTGTCAGGGAACTGACCCTGTCCGTGGTGCTGTCACGACCGGGCACGGAAGTACTGGCCGTTCAGATTTTCCGGTTTGCCGAGGACGGCCTGTGGGGACAGCTTTCGGCCCTGGGAATCATGATGATCTTCATCTCCACGGCCCTGGTCATCCTTGCCACCCTTGTGGGCATGAAATTCAAACCCGTGGAAGAGGGCGGTTGACCCTGGAGAAGGTATCACCTGGAGCGTTTTTTCTTTTTCCGTAAAATGGATTTCAACCCTTCAACGGCCACCCGGTTGCCCTGGACCTCATTGGACAGGGCAAAGTTAACGGCATTTATGGCATCCAGGTTTCTTTTATTCTTATCCTCAAAGGGTTTCCGGTTGACCACTTCCTGAAAAATAGTGCTGAATTCCGTCAACCGCTCCCGTGTGAGCACCTTCTGGAAAACCACCCGGGGCTCTTCGGCATAACCGGCCTCATCCAGGCGTTTCAAGAGATAGGTAAGGGTTCGCACCGTTGGCTTGAAACCAAAGGTCTGTTCCATGAGAACGGGAAAGGCCGGTGGCAATGCCACCTGGATGGATTTATCCCTTGTCACACTCTTTTTTCTTGTTTTCCGGGTGGTCACCAACTGGTGGGCCTCTGTCTGCCGGCACAAATGTTCTGCATGGAGGGAAGCCGCCTGAAGATAGGCACTCAGGTTCTGGAACCCCGTGTGGATGTGATCGGGAAGTTTGACGCCGCTTCGGCTGAAGGAATACCGGTACTTGTGGTCAATTTCACCCCAGGCCTCTTCAAGTATGGTGCGCAGCTGGAACTCAATCTGAAGCTTTTTGAGTTCAGCAGGCGCGTCTGAAAGCTCTCCAAGTGTCACCTGGAAATGAATGGATGAATACCCACTGTATCTGAGGGAAAGCCCATCCGGAATGCTCTCCCCACGATCAACGGGCAGAAGGAATGATCGTTTGTGGTCTGGTTTTCGAAGAAATTTCAAAATTTTCTCTTCAGCCAGCAGCTCCAGGTATGCTTTGATTTTATCAATGTCTGAAAGACGAAGACAGATCAGCCTGATGCCGAGCAGGTCATTGATTCTTTCCTGGAAATTGTGCTGTGTAATCGGCACAGCACCCGTTTCAAGCTGTCTGTTCTCTTCGTCGATTTTTTCGATCAATCGTTTTTTTTCTTTGATTCGATACAGAATGGTATGGAGGTTATCCTTGGGCGAAGACGGATCATCCTTGAAGAATTGAATGATATACTCTGCAAGTTTCTCGTACCGTTCCTTTTCCTTAAGAAAAGAGACTAGAATTGCTTCCTTTTGTCGCTTTCTCATTTAAACGCTCTCCGAAAAATATCCTGGGTAAATTTCACATGAAAATCGTATCATTCCGGCGACCAGAGGTTCAAGTTTCATGCTTCGTTGTGGTCAGAGCAGAGGTCCTGCCCCGGCCATGCCGGTTATATCAAGTAAGGGTATTGTTGTAAAGATGGATTGATGGATACCCGTCATTGTAATTTCCGCCGGCTATTTCTTTTCAAACGCCGCAGAATAGGGTAAGTATGGAGGTCAACAGAAATGAATTCAAAAACAAGGGGGGATGACAATGAAGTTCAGCCATTTCATGGTGCTGGGAGCCCTTGCCCTGGGCTTTATGGGAGGGTGTACCGGAACCTATCCAACGGACCTGGGCGCCGTCAATGGTCAATTAAAATCCTGCCCGGGTTCACCCAACTGCGTTAACAGCCAGGCAGATGCCACTGACAAAACCCATTTCATCCCCCCCCTGATCTACACAGGAACAACCGAAAAAGCCTATGCCACCCTTGTATCAACCGTCCAGGCCATGGCAGGAAGCAGAATAATGGAAAAAAAAGAACGTTACCTTCGGGTAACATTCACCACGGCCTTGATGGGATTTGTGGATGATGTGGAGTTTTATTTTTCGGAACACCCTGTGATTCATGTGAGGTCTGCCGCGAGAAAAGGGTACAGCGATCTTGGGGTCAACCGGAAACGGATGGAAACCATTCGATCAAGCCTTGAACAAAAGCTTAAACAGGCGAACCCGTGATAATTTAAAATGAAATTCCTAGTTGACACTGACATCGTTCTCTCCCTTGGCCCTGGCGGTGACGAGGACCTGGGGGTTCATCCCTATTCAGCGGCATGTTTTCATCGCCTTGCAAGGAAACATGGCTGCACCCTGTTTGTCCACCCCTTGTCCCTTGGGGCCGTGGATCCGGGGGATCCGGAAGACAGGGCAAGTCAGGTAAAAGAGAAGATGGCCGCCTATGATCGGGTCGATGAACTGGCCCCGCTGTCTGTTTTTGAACAGGACCAGGTGGGGCTTCCGAAAAAAGGGTCTGCCGATTACCTTGAGAACGCATTTCTGGCAACGGTCAAGACCGATGGAGTAGATTTTTTGGTAACGGAAAAAATTTCCCTGCATGCCAGGGCAGGGCGCCTCGGGCTTTCCACGCGGGTCCTGTACCTGAGCGATGCCCTTGCCCTGGTCAAGGATCTCTTTGAAACCGCGGTTCTTGACCTTCCAGGGGTTGAAGAAGTTTGCTTTTCATCGATCCATGAACAAGACCCGATTTTCTGGTCAATGGCCAGCCGGAAAAATGAAGATGACTCATTTAAAGCGCTGCTTGAAAAATTAAGAAAACAGCATGTCAATGCCTTTGTGCTCAGGGATGGAAATAAATCCCGGATTGCCGGCATCTGTGTGGTTGAACAGACATCCGAGGGTGTTGCCATACCCCTTTTCCATGTGGCAGATCCCTATCCCTTCAGCCGGTATGGGGCACTGCTGTTCAAGGCTGTTTTTGACAGGGCAACGGCCCGTGGGCAGGAGCAGATCCGTTTTTCCGTTTTCCCCGGTTACAATAAAATTGCAGCATTGGTGCAATCCTTTGGGTTCCAGGGGACAGATTCCATGTCAATCCAGGTGATGCCATTGATGGAAACCAATACCTGGATACTGCCGCTGTCGCCCCTTACCCATGGGGCGCTTTTTCCGGAACTTGAAATGCAATTAACGCTTTTCCCCTGTTTTGGCCCCCAGGGCAATGCCATGGAGCGAGTCTGCCTGTTCAATACCCAAAAAGCAGAACTTACCCCTGGAGACACCCTCCTGATCTATCGCACAAAGGGGCCTTGTGCCATCACAGCCATGGGGGTGGTGCAGGAAACCCTTGTTGCCTCCTGTCCCCTTGGGGCGGTCCGGTTTCTTGGTACAAGAACGGCCTGGAATTATGGTGAAATCGTTGGTTTTTGCCGGAAAGCCCCCCTAATGATCAAATTCCGCCACGTGCGAACCCTGGTGGATCCCCTTGGTCTTGCGGATCTTAAAATCCAGGGAGTTTTAAAGGGTCGCCCACAAAAAATTATGGGGGTCAACGACAAGGCAAAGGCATGGCTCAAGGAAAAATTTATAATCCCGTGACAGAGGAATTACAAAGGTCCTTTTGGTCTTGAATGCATAACAAGTGATCATGACGGGGTCTTTCTGAAATGTGATACGGCCGGAGCAGGTACCTTGCTCCGGCCGTGGCGGTTGGTGCCGCTGTTATCGCGTCTGCTCGATCCTATTTAAAGGACCGTTCAAACAGGTCGGCAAGGGCAGCCTTGGCATCTTCGGTGATATTGCGGGTTCCGGTTCCTGCAAAGGTCTTGTGGGAGATGGTCGGGGCAACCTCCTTCCAGGCGTTGTCGATCCAGGAAAACCAGGCTTTTCTGTCCTGTTCATAGACAAAAACCGGCCGGTTAAAGAGTCTTGCAAGTTCAACCCCCCATCCGGTTCCGCCCTTGACGGTGTTGTCCGGAAGGATCCATCCCACCACAAAGACCTGGTAGCCCTTGTTGACCATGTGGAAAATGGACTGAATGACCTTGCGGATTTTTTCTACCTTTGAAAAATTTCTGCCCAGGCGTTTTGAGACAATATCCATGCTCACGTCGCCTTTTTTAAGCTCTTCCGCGGTCAAGACGGTTATACCTGCCTGTCGCTCAGCCACATGTCCTTCAAAACTGAAGTTAACCTCATTGATTCCAAAACGCTCGGCAAGCTTGCCGAACTCGGCCTCAGCCCCCCTGTGACCCCCGCTGTAAAAAGTGATTTGAGATAAATCGTTCATTTTACACCTCTCCTTATCGGCTGTTTAATGTACAAGGATAATCCCCGTTAATTCCATGCTCAAGATGGGGGCCACTATATAGAAAAAGATTCCATTTATCAACAACGAACTCCCCCTGGAAACCGCATTCCCCACTATTGACAAAAAACCGATGGAGGACTATTAGATTCAAATGGAAACGCATACGATAAAATACCTTAAAGACTACAGGCAACCGGAATACTGGATCGACAGCATCGATCTTCAGTTTGATCTTCATGAGGACCACGCCCTGGTGAAATCCCTGATGAAGATAAGGCGAAACAATGAAACCGCAGATGCAGAGACCCCGCTTGTGTTTGACTGTGAGGCCCTTGAAATTGTCTCGGTCATTGCCGAGGATATGCTTCTGTGCCCTGGCGAATACGGCCATGAAAACAATAAATTCACCCTGTTCAGGACCCCTGAAACATTTACACTTGAAATTACCACCCGGATAAAGCCCCAGGAGAACACGGCCCTGTCCGGGTTGTACCGGTCGGGAGGAACCTTCTGCACCCAGTGCGAAGCAGAGGGGTTCCGCAGAATTACCTGTTTCCCGGACCGACCCGACGTTATGACAACCTATTCATGTATCATCACGGCAGACAAGGAAAAATACCCGATTCTTCTCTCCAATGGGAACCTGATGGAAACGGGCGACCTTGACAACGGGAGGCACTACGCCCACTGGCAGGACCCCTTTAAAAAGCCCTCCTACCTCTTTGCCCTTGTGGCAGGGGATCTTGTCTGCATCCAAGACACTTTTAAAACCTGTTCCAACAGACTGATTGCCCTCAGAATCTACGTGGAGCATGAAAACAGGAACAAGTGCGGCCATGCCATGACAGCTCTTAAACAAGCCATGGCATGGGATGAGGAAAAGTTCGGACGAGAATATGACCTTGATCTCTACCAGATCGTCGCGGTAAACGACTTTAACATGGGTGCCATGGAGAACAAGGGCCTGAACGTCTTTAACTCAAAGTTTGTCCTTGCCAGCACAAAAACGGCAACGGACACGGATTTCATGGGAATCCAGGGCGTCATTGCCCATGAATATTTCCACAACTGGACCGGCAACCGGGTGACCCTTAAAAACTGGTTTCAATTGAGCCTCAAGGAAGGCCTGACTGTTTTCAGAGACCAGGAGTTTACGTCTGACATGAACTCCAGGGCCGTCAAGCGCATCAGCGATGTCAGAAAACTCAGGGCCGGCCAGTTTCCGGAAGATTCCGGTCCCATGGCCCATCCGGTCCGGCCTGAATCCTACATGGAGATGAACAACTTCTACACCATGACCGTGTATGACAAGGGTGCTGAAGTGATCCGCATGATATCCCTGATCCTTGGACCGGAGCGTTTCAGGCAGGGTATGGATCTCTACTTTGAAAAATTTGACGGCATGGCCGTCACCACCGAAGATTTTGTTACCACCATGGAAGCGGCTAGCGGCGTGGACCTTGGACAGTTCCGCCTCTGGTACTCCCAGTCCGGCACGCCAAGGGTCAAGATGGTACAGACCCGCGACGCCGGGACAGGCTCGCTGACCCTGTCTTTCTCCCAGTCCATACCCCCAGACACAAACCAGCAGCAAAAGCTGCCCATGCACATTCCCGTGCAGGTCGGGCTGGTGGACCAGGAGGGGAATGAAATAGACCATGCCAGTTGCGGTCTCTTCCATTTGACGACCGAAACCGACACCCTGACGTTCAAGGATGTGCCGGAAAAATGCATTCCCTCGATCTTCAGGGGATTTTCAGCACCGGTAAAGATTAAAACCAACTACTCAGACACGGATCTTGCCTTTTTAATGGCAAGGGATACAGACCCCTTTAACCGATGGGATGCGGCCCAGCAGCTCTACTTCAGGGAGATCGACCGCCTGCTGAAAAGCAGGCAGCAGGGAGAGTCACTCAACGTATCGGCCCATGTGCTGGCGGCCGTTGACCAGGCCCTGGATACGGCACACGAGGACCGGGCCCTTGGGGCAAAGATCCTCACCCTTCCCGATGAAAATGAAATCGGTGAGAATTACGACACCATGGATGTGGAGGGAATTCACAGGGTAAGGCGATTTCTTGAACAGAAGATTGCAGCCAATATCCAGAAAAAAGCCATGGCAATGATCGAAGAATGTACGTCAGCCAGGGCGTCGGATATTTCATTTGCCGCCATGGCCAAAAGAAGCCTTAAGAATCTTTTGATCGCCTATGTGGGCAGTCTTGACACGCCGGCTGCTGCAGACTTTGTCGTTGAAAAATTCAACCAGGCCGACAACATGACCGACGAGATAGCTGCCCTGACGACACTTTCGTGCATGACGTCGGATCACAGGGCCACGGCCCTTGGGCAATTCTACGAAAAATGGAAAAAAGATCCCTTGGTCATTGACAAGTGGTTCTCGGTTCAGGCCGTTGCAAGGGGCGACCATGGCGCTGATGATGTGGTCAAGCTTGCGGGACACCCGGATTATTCACTGAAGAACCCCAACAGGGTGAGGTCACTGGTGGGAGCGTTTGCCTTTCAAAACCCCATGGGGTTTCACACTCCTGGCGGGGAAGGTTACGCCTTTGTAGCCGATCAGGTCATCGCCCTTGACCGGTCAAACCCCCAGATATCCGCCCGGTTGGTTTCGGGCTTTAACCACTGGAAAAGATATGACAACAATAGACAGATGCGCATGCAGCAGGAATTAAAACGTATTATTACGATCCAGAAACCCTCAAGGGATGTTTACGAAATCGTTTCAAAGGCCCTGAACGGGACGATGTAAACATCAGGGAATCTTTGAAAAGATGGGGGCGCTGCTCCACCGGCTTGTCCGCTCCCATCCATTCCTGTCTTCCCATCCCTGTCTTCTGTCACTGTTTTTTCTTGTGTCCGGGCTCGGATATTGCGGGCCTAGGTTTACAATACGCCTGTCAACCGGGGATCTTCGATCCGTTATCGATCGTTTTCCGTAAACTTTCTGGGTGCTCTCCATTTTCACACTCCGCTGCTGTTTTTTAACAGGGACTTGCCAAATCCTGTCAAGTTAATGTCAGGGATGAACCAGGTGGACAGTGGTTCTGTCCCTGGTTTGTCCCTTTTGTCGACAACCCGACGTGACGTAAGAACGATGGAGGGGGATGGATTCAGGAACAACTCTTCTGGAACTCAGGTTGCAGAGCACATTGTTTTTTTGCCGCATTCAAGTTGCTGTTCAGCCTATCTGTCGACACCCAATATTATATATGATTATCCGGTTGTGTCAAAATGTTTTTTTAACTATTCCCAAGGACCTTTTACGATAAGCCAATAAGATATTTTTGGATCAGTCCAAAAAAGGACGACTCGTTTGACTGGAAATACCATCCCAGATGGCTTGAGCATGTTTTACAGATTGCAACCTGCCAGTGATACCCCCTGAACCAGGAGAATTCAACAGACGGCGCCTGCATGGCAACACACCCTGAAGCTCGTTGAAAACACCCTATTTCAAAGATATACCCGTGGGGATTTGCAAAGATATGGGAATGGGAACCATTCACGGCAATGCAATTGTCCGAATCGGTGACGGCACTGTAGCAGAAACTGCATAACACAGCCCCATGGCTGGCAGCCTGTGGTTTGCTGCTGCCCAGAACCTGACGGACAACCCCATGGTCTATCTGGTTGTCTCGAAGAAACAGCACTCTGTCCCCCATTCTTTTTTTGTTGAAATCCATCGGAATATATGAATATAATATACAATACAAATTAAACGCAAGAGATTCCCATGAAAATAGTCGTCGTAGAGGATCAGCGTCAACTTCTCACGTACTATACCATTCTTCTCAGCAGCGATCCCCATATAAAATCGGTCACCCCATGCACGCTCCTGAAGCAGGCAATCCAGGCGTTCCAGGCCGGAAGGATCGATATCTTTATCACCTGCCTTGGAAAACAGGCGGAAGCGGGCATTGGACGGATAAAAACCATTAAACGCCGTTACCCGGAAACAGAAATCCTTGTACACTCCGCAACGGATGATCCCGAAACGGTCCTTCAGTCGTTCAGGGCCGGTGCCAGCGGTTACCTGATCAAAGGCGGCCCCCCGGTTGAATTTCTGGAGGCGGTCCATGACCTGTACAGCGGGGGGGTTCCCCTGACACCTAAAATTGCAAAAATCATCATCCACCATCTCCACGCAAGTCAGATCATCCAGAAATCACAACTGACCCCAAGGGAACTTAAAGTCCTTAAACTCATGGAGCAGGGACTCACTTACAAGGAAATCGCTGCCGCCCTTTGTCTCGGCATCCATTCGGTCCACAACCAGGTGAAAAACATCCATTCAAAACTAAAGGCAGCCAATCGAAGGGATGCGTTTAATAAGGCAAAGAAAAGGGGCCTGATTTGAATGCCCCGTTTTTTACCCACCTGGGCAAATAGCCTAAATTGAATATAATCCCCATGGACCCCACAACGCAACGGTCTGGATGAAATCGTCTCTACCCTTGGGTTAAAATCAGAAAAAAAAATTAAGGTTATCCCCGATTGCCTTTGTCCAGAAATCAACCTAAACTGTATAGTATTTCCCTTTAAACCCGTTAAAATAATTTTTACTGTATCCGGCGATAAAAAACAAGGCAAAGGAGGTCGTCATGATAAGGCAAACCCTTTTTTTGACCGTGTTGGCTGTTTTAACACTCATGGTATCTGTGGCATATTCCGATACTTCTTCTGAAATGAATAAAAAAACAGCCATCTATGGTTCGGAAATTGATCAAAAAATCGCCTTTTACCAGTCAAGGCTCTATCTGCTGGATTCCGAGTATACGATTCTATCGGAAATCGGCAGGGATGCCTCGGCAAAAACAACTTACCTTATCCAGAACAGGGGAAAAATAATTAAGGATATGATCGCGGCCAATGCGCCCCTTAACTGCTGCAAGATAAAAGCGTTCATCGGGAATTGTCTCTGCAAGAATGTCGTGGCTTCGGCGTTATAGGTTCCCAGACCCGATGGATTTAATCAACGAAATTTATTGCCGGATACTTTTTCGTTGTTCGTGCTTGCCAACAAGATACTATTTTTTTTGGGCCTCAATGGCGTAAAGGGTTCCCCCCACCGGAGCAAATGAAAGAAAGATGATATTTACCCAGGGAATCAAAAACCAGAGTCCAAATCCCATGTGAAACAGCAGATTTTCCTTGAACCGAGCGAACCGTACCCGAAACGGATCAAGCCTTCGGGCCTGGACAAGATCGGTATTGTCCCAGGCAAGAAAGGTGGTTGCAACAAGGGATGAAACAATCGCGATTGCCGGCCCAAAGGGTGTCAACCATCCCAGGGTTATGAGCACAACCATGGCTGCAAGGGGAATAAAAGCCCGGGGGATTTCCTGCAAAAGCAGGTGAACGACCATGGTAAAGGCTGAAACATGGCGGGGCGCTGTTTCACCGCCGGTGACCATGCGTTCCGTTATTTGGGACATGATATCCATTAAGAATACGCAGAAAAAAATTTGAGCAACAAGGTAGGAAAAAAGGCAGGCAACCCCTGCAAGGAACACAGACAGCAGCCATGAGACCGTTTTCCACAGAAAAAGCATAAAACCCGGTTCCGGCATGGTCCAGACGAAATTCAACACCTCCTGGTGCCAGTAAAGAATCACGCCCGAAAAAAACAGTGCAAGCCCCACAACAATCAAAAATCTCAATATGCCGAGCAAAAGCAGTCGGGGGGTCCGAAGGCCAAGGACAAGCCCCCTTAGATTGAACATCAGCCCTTTGAACAGATCCATCAATATTCCTCTCTTTCTATTCCATTTTCATCCCTTGTTCATGTATACTATCGGGCAGAGATTTTCAATGTTACAGATTAAAATTGATTCAAAGGAGAGTTCTGTTGGCAATATTTTACGTTGACGGTAAGTTTGTACCGTCTGACAAAGCAGTTATCCCGGTGGACGACCTTGCCGTTATAAGGGGGATCGGGGTGTGCGACCTCATGCGGACCTTCCAGGGGAAACCCTATTTTCTAAGGGAACACCTGGAACGACTTGAACAATCGGCCAGGGCAGTGGATCTTGCTCTAAAATGGTCCCTTGACGAAATTGAGGCCATTGTCCTTGAAACCCTGGACCGGAACCGGGAGATGGCCGAGGCAAACATCAGAATCATTGTCACAGGCGGATCAAGCTCAGACTTCATTACCCCCCAGGGCAACCCGAGACTGCTCGTACTGGTAACCCGGATTCCGCCCCTTCCCAAAGAATGGTATCAGAACGGGGTCAAGGTGATCACCGTCAACCAGGAACGTGAAGTGCCCGAAGCCAAGAGTCTCTCGTATATTCCTGCAGCCCTTGCCCTGAAAAAGGCCAAAGGCCTCCAGGCGGTCGAAGCCCTCTATGTCGACCGGGACGGCTTTGTCAAGGAGGGCACCACCAGCAATCTGTTTGCCGTCGTCAACGGATGCCTTGTCACACCAGCGGAAAAGGTGTTAAAGGGCATCACCCGGAAGGTGATCCTCTCCCTTGCCGGAAAATTAATGAATGTGGAACTCAGGCCCATTCCCCTGGCAGAACTGCTGTGCGCCCAGGAAGTTTTCATTACCGGAACCAACAAGGGGGTTGTTCCGGTTGTAAAGATCGACGATACAACCATTGGGGATGGGCATATCGGAGAAAAAACCCGACAGATCATCCGGGCGTTGAATGGGCACACCTCAAATTTCCAGAAAACCTAGGCATCAGATGCCAAGGCAGAGGTTCTGGGACAAAGATTTTTTATTCCAGTCAAGAAGATAGGTTCGCTCGCTTGAAAACTCCTTGTACTGAACATGGTTTCTCTCTGTGACAACGGGCTGGGAAGAGGGAAACCCTGCACGGTAGAAATCCATGAACCGGATGCTGCCGGAGGTTTCAAGAAGCGTTCTTTCCCTTTCATACATGCGCTCAACTTCCGGAGAAAAGCCACCCAGGAGGGAATACACAAGTTTTGTTGATGGGGAAATGGTTGCCTCGTTTAAAAGCCTCATCACCGTGGGGCTCAAATGGATCTTGTTTGGCAGACCGCTTGACTCAAGCCGTGCAGCACGGTCCACCGCCTCTCCAATGGCCGTTACCACCCTTCGTTTCATGCTTCCGATGGGCCCGATGGTTGCCGGCCCTGCCTCAACCCCGGATCGGAATTCAAGACAGCGCTTCTCCTGCTTTAAGAGCTTTTGCACCCGCCGATGGGGGTCCATGGGGTGACCCCCCTGGACAAGCCGATCCATCTCCCTGAAAAAAGAGACCAGAAGCAGGGTCATCAGAACCGTTCGCTCATGGATCGTAGGCGCATAGTCCAGGTGTTCAGAATCAAACACCGAGACACTCTGCAGACAGACGGCATCACCGATAAAATTATCCAGGCGGCAGGCAAAGCAGGCGGTCAGGTTGGCTGCAATCTCCCTGAACTGATTGGTCATGAAAAAAAAGTCCCTGGCCGAGTAGAAATCCCGTATCCGGGTGGACCCCACCATATCCACAAAGGCGTATACCCCATCGTCGACCCTGACCGGTTCCATGTTGACCATGGCTTCTGTAACGGCACCCACGGCCATGAGATAACTTTTCTGCCGCTCAACATCGGCCTGTTTTTTTTTAAGCTCAGCAGCCAGTGTTCTAAGGGCCTTTTCCTTTCGCCAGAGCGCTTCAACGGCCCTTTGCCCCGTCACATGCCTGAGGCAGGCAAGGGAGGCAGTTTCAATGGCCTGGATCAAGCAATCCAGGCGGCGTTTGAGCTCAAGTTCATGGGCAAACCGACCCGATTTCCACTCCAGGAGACGAGGATCAACCGTATCGACCATCAGCGCGCCATAATCAGGAACATAGGCCCCAATGAAATTTTTCACAATGAACTGTGTGGTGATGGCCGAATTGACCTTAAGGTCGAAAAGGGCATTGAATCCTTTGCCGTCATAGGAGAGAACCGGCAGGTTTAAAAAATCACCATCCCTGACCCCTCCTGAAATCTCCCGGACAATGACGATCTTTACTCCATTCTCATAGAAATCCAGATAGTTCCGGAGAAGGTAGGCAATAATACCGTCATTGTTGGCGATCCTTCCCGGTGTTTCGTGGATGTACAGCGGCACGGGCGACAACCCCTTGAACCGGATGATCGCCTTGCCGAGCAATCGAAGATAAATCCCGGTGAGTCCCCTGCCTTTAAAGCGATGGATAACGCCCCGGTCCCACTGGTCCGGTGAGACGAACAGTTCATGGCTGTGGTTTGTTCCATAGAGCAGTCCGGCCTGCTTTGCACCCATCAGGTCGATTGAAAAACCAAGCAGCGTTGAAAAAGAATCTCGTTTTTCAAAAACAGCCCGTTCAAATTTGTCCATGCTCGGAAATTTTTTTTCCATGGCCCACATCCGGCAAACATTCTCTTAGAATAAAATGTTGATAAAAACGTGGACGATCAAACTGAAGGTATTTTCACATTAGCATTTTAAGGTGGATGTCTGTCAAGAAAAATCCGTTGATCTTCCCGGCAGAAAAATGCAGAGCAACAGGGGAATCAATGCGACGATAAACACCACGACAAAGCCGGCAAGCACCCCGTTTGCAACGGCCTGGCGCAGGAGTGCCTCACCGTCCCTGGGAATCAAGGCAAGGAAATCTGCCTGGAACAGGTTTTCCATGCTCTCCTTGATGCGGGGCAACATGTTTGCTGGAAAGTTACCGGCAGCAGCCTCCAGGCCATTCAGGAGCCGGGTGGTGACAACGGCTCCGCACACGCCCACCCCAATGGTTCCGCCTAGGGTTCTTGAGAACTGGTGAAGCGAGGTGGCAATTCCCAGATGCTCTGCCGGAAGGCTGTCCTGAACCACAAGCAGGGTGGAAAGGGTAGTAAACCCCATGCCAAATCCGGCTGTTAAAAAGATGAAAAAACAGTGGATAAGGGTGGTGTTCCTTGAAAATAAAAGGGTCATGCCGGAACCTGCTGCCAGGAGCAGTATGCCCGCAATGGCCGCCCGTTTATGGCCAAGGCGATGAATGGTTCTTCCCATCAGAAGAGACCCGAGGGACCATCCAAGACTCAAAGAGAGCATTGCATATCCGACCTCAAGGGGGGGGTGTCCAAGGGCCCCCTGGAGAAACAGGGGGGCATAGGCAAAAAGGGCAAAAATGGAAAAACTTGCGCAAAAGGCAATGGCGTTGCCAAGGGCGAATCCAGGGTACCTGAAAAAATCAAAGTTCAGGATGGGGTCGACCGCCTTTTTTTCCGCCACATAAAAACCTGCACCAAGGAGTAGGGTCACAAGGGCCAGAGCGATGATCTGGAAAGAATCCCAGGGAAGATCCCGCCCGCCGACCATGGCAAGAATCAAAAGCCCGAGAATTGATCCGGACATGAGGGTCAGGCCGGCCCAGTCCAGGTGAACCATTTTGGGTTTTTCCCTGAACTCCTTGAAAAAAAATGCAATACCCACAAGGGAAAACAGTCCCAGGGGCAGGTTGATGAAAAAGACCCAGCGCCAGGAAAAAAAGGTAACAATAAAGCCGCCCAGGGTGGGACCGATCAGGCTTGAGACGCCCCATACAGAGCTTGCAAGGGAGAGGGTTTTGCCCCGCTGACCCGGCAAAGAGACATCGGAGAGCACCACATAGACCAGGGCAAAAATACCGCCGGCGCCAAGCCCCTGGAACACCCGTGCCAGGATTAGAACGCCCATGGAGGGCGAGGCGCCTGCCAGGGCCGAGGCCGATATAAAAATAATTACAGCAGTCAGGAACAGTTTTTTTGTTGCATAGAGATCAGACAATTTTCCAAACACAGGCAAAGATACAGCCCTTGCCAGGAAATAGGCCGAATAGACCCATGCATAAAGATCAAACCCGCCAAGGTCGGAAATAATGGTGGGCATGGCAGCGGACATGATCAGGGCATCCAGGGCACCCAGAAAGAGTGCCACCAGGGCTGCGCCAATGATCCAGGGTCTGCCTGAACCTGTTTTACTGCCAGGCATGGACAAAGAAGGAGGTTCCCATATCCGGAAAAAGGCCCATGGGAAAAGGGATGTCAGGCATTATTTGTAAACCATCCGGATATTGTCATGGTGATCAATAACATAGATGAGCTCGCCCTTTGTCTGGATGTCGTCAATTATGGATTCAAGCTTGATGCGGTCGATCCCGCCCAGTCGTACAAACATCTTGCGATATCCCCTGGGCATGTTGTCGTCCGAAGTCAGGATGCTGATGATCCGCCCGCCATGGTGCTCAAGGAGCTCGTCAATTTCCTGAACAGCATTTCGGGTATCCTTGATCACCACACCGACCTGGACACTGTTTTTCCGCTTGCCCGTCAACGAGATAAGGGCTTTGTATACGTTGGTCTGGGTGATCACGCCCACAAGATTATCCATATCATCCACCACCGGTGCACCCGATATCTTGTGTTCGAGCAGCAGTTCTGCGGTTTCATCGATCGAGTAGTTATAGGGCACACGGATGGGATTTTTTGTCATGACGGTGCTTATTTTCATGTTGGCCAGGGTGGCAAGGTCCACATGGGTTGCCCTGACGGCATCTGAAGCCGAGGCACGCTTCAGATCCCTGTCTGTGATGACGCCCGACAGTGCACCGTTCTTTAGCACGGGCATCATTCGGATCTTGTTGGATTTCATGAGGGAAATGGCCCGTTCAAGGGTGCAGTCCGTATCAACGGTGATAACTTTCTTGGTCATCCAGTGTTTGACAAGCATATACAAAGCCTCCATCTGTAAAAAGAAACGTTATTCATCAGCCCAGGGCCACATCAAGAACCATCATAACGCTGAACCCCACCATGGTTGCCATGGTGACAATGTCAATATTCGCCTCCTCCCGCTGGGATTCGGGGATCAACTCTTCAACAACAACAAAAATCATGGCACCGGCCGCAAAACAGAGGGCATAGGGCAGAAACCCCTGCATGTGGACAACAAATATGGCGCCGATAACCCCTGCAACAGGTTCCACCATGCCCGAGGCCTGGCCCATGAGAAAGCTTTTTGTCCGGCTCAGCCCCTCCCTTCTCAACGGCAAGGAAACCGCAGCGCCCTCTGGAAAATTCTGCAGACCGATGCCGATGGCAAGGGCAATGGCACCGCCAATGGTAGCGGACGAAAGATTGGCTGCCACAGCGCCGAATGCGACACCCACGGCAAGTCCTTCAGGAATGTTATGCAGCGTAATGGCAAGAACCAGGAGCGTGCTTCGCTGCCATGAGGTCTTGATCCCCTCGCTGTGGTCCAGATCCATGCCCAGGTGCAGATGGGGCAGCAGCATGTCGGTAATCCGCATGAAGATTCCTCCGCCCATGAAACCGATGACAGCTGTAAGCCAGGCGATCTGCCCCATCTGTTCGGCCATTTCAAGCCCCGGGGCAAGCAACGACCAGAAGCTTGCCGCAATCATCACGCCTGCGGCAAACCCGAGCATGCAGTCCATGACCCTGGGGTTGACCGTTCGGGTAAAAAAAACAAGGCCCGCACCTGCGGCAGTAACGCCCCAGGTAAAGAGGGTCGCCACAAGCGCTTGGTTTACAGGGCTAAACTGTTGAATAAAATCCATCATACGCATTCCCTCCCTAAAGGTTATTTGCTCCCATGGGCTATTGAGACTGCTTGTTCTTAAAACCGAGCAGAACCCGGTAGGGGCCGGGAGTGCCGTGGGGAACAAGGGCAACCCGGTCCTGATCCGCAATAATCATCTCCTTTGACGACACCCTGCCGTTAATGAAAACCACCTCAACATCGCCCGGGTCCAGACCAAGCCCAAGGATCAGGTCCGACACGCGGGTTCCTGCAGCAAGCTCCATGGCTGCATTTGAATAGGCAATGTTTTTTTGTTTGAGTTTTTTCTGCAGAAATGAAAATGCATTAAATGTGATCATCGGCACGGGCTGTTCCTCTTGTTTGACAAATGTAAAGGGGGTGTTAAATTTTTTAATCTAAAGGATTTACCACACATTGGCCTGATTGTTCAATTTTTAATGAAAAAAAACAATCCCCGTGGTAAGAGAGTGGTGCCACCCTGGCAGCAACGGGGCTGACAGGCAATTTGATTCAAATGGAGAAGCGTATGTTAAAAAAATCCAGGCGTTTTGCCTATGAAAAAATTGCACGACAGCTTGCCCACGTGGCCATGGGCAGATGTCCGGCCGACCTGATTATCCGGAAGGGGCGCCTTGTCAATGTGATAACGGCCCAGGTCCAGCCAGCCACGGACATTGCGATCTACAGGGGGTATATCGCCCTGGTGGGTGACGCATCCCACATCCTGATCGATGAAAACACCCGGATTATCGAGGCTGAAAATCGTTATCTCATACCGGGCCTTATCGATTCCCACATGCACGTTGAAAGTTCCATGGTGGATCTTTGTTCGTTTGCCGCAGGCGTTCTTGTCCACGGCACCACCACCATCTGCCCGGACAACCACGAAATGACCAATGTGCTCGGGTTAAGGGCTGTGGAACTGTTCAAACAAAGCGCAGAGGGGCTTCCCCTCAAGGTGCTGACGGCCATGCCGGTGTGTGTGCCCTCCCTTCCGGGATTTGAAGATGCAGGCGCAACAATAGGACCCGTTGAGGTGAGAACCGGCTATGAACAGGGCTGGGCCGAACTCCAGGGTGAACAAATGAACTTTCCAGGGGTCATCTTTGGTGACCCCATGGTCCATGACATCACCGCAGAGGGCATCCGTGCCAATCGTGTACTGACCGGCCACTATGCAGGTGATGACCTTAACGCCGGGCTGAATGCCTTTATCGCCTCGGGCATGACCGCCTGCCATGAAACCACGGATGCACGGGGCGCCCTGAAACGGGCCCAGCTCGGGATGTATGTGCAGCAGCGATACGGGTCGGCCTGGCTCGACCTTCCCAATCTGGTCTCAGCCATCACAGACAACCCGGGGATAGACACCCGGTTCTTCACCCTTGTCACCGATGATGTCACCCCTGCCACCATCCGGGACGAGGGCCATCTGATACGGGTTTTAAGAAAGGCTGTCAGCCTTGGCATTTCCCCGATCCAGGCCATTCAAATGGTGACCATAAATCCTGCCCAGCTTCTGGAAAAATCCCGCTGGATCGGTTCCATCACCCCTGGCCGGTCTGCCGATATCCTGGTGGTGGATGATCTTCAGACCTTTCACATCCATTGGGTCATCAGCGACGGGATCCCGGTTGCCAGGGACGGCAGGCTCACCGTTGAGATCACCCCCCATGTCTACCCGGACTGGGCATTGAACACAGTCCATATGGCCCCCCTCACCCGGACGGATTTTTCAATACCGGTTCCGGACAATACCCCCCGAACGGTCCGGGTGATCGGCCTGGTTCCCGGCATGGTTTATACCCGGTCACAAACCGCCGTAATGGTACCGGAATCAGGCGGATTAGGGGCGTGTCCGGATCAGGATATCGCCAAGGTGGGAATGTTCTTCCGCCACGCCCACCCGGACAAACCGCCCCAGGCGGGTTTCAAAAGCCCGGAATCCGACGGTTTAAAAGCCCTGGGGTTTGTATCTGGAACGGGAATGAAACCAGGCGCTGCCTATGCATCCACCATCTCCCATGACTGCCACAACCTGCTTGTGGTTGGAACCGACGATGGGGCCATGGCCCTGGCTGCCAATACCATCATTGAGTCAAAGGGTGGCATTGCCGTTGTCGTTGACCATCAAGTTATAGGCCATATTGCCCTTCCCCTGGCAGGACTCATGGGCCTTGACAGCATTGAACGAACCGCCGACCAGCTCACCCTTGTGGAAGCGGCACTCAAACAGGCCGGGTGTGCCCACCCGTCCATGGAGATGACCTTGAGTCTCCTGGGCCTTGTGGTGCTCGGAGAACTGCACATCTCAAACCAGGGACTTGTGGAACTCAAGGACAATGCCCCGCCCTGCCGCGTAAACCTCATCATAGATTAATTTTGGGGCTGACTTTTTGACACAGATAATAAGGAGTTGACATGATCACACCCGTTATTCTTGCCGGAGGCTCCGGCACAAGGCTATGGCCCCTGTCAAGGGAACTTTACCCCAAGCAGATGCTCTGTCTGACCAATGAACACACCATGCTTCAGAACACCCTTTTGAGACTTAAAGACCTCAATTCCATTGAAGACCCCATCATTGTCTGCAACCAGGAGCACCGGTTCATGGCGGCAGAACAGCTCCGCCAGATCGAAGTCAAACCCTTTTCCATCCTGCTTGAGCCCGTGGGCAGGAACACAGCCCCGGCCATCTGCGTGGCAGCCCTCCACGCCCTTGCCCATGGACAGGACCCGGTGCTTCTGGTCCTGCCGGCCGATCATGTGATTGAAAATATCTCCAATTTCCACAACGCCATTGAACGGGGAGGGGCCCATGCCAGCAAGGGGGACCTTGTCACCTTTGGCATTGTGCCCGATTCCCCTGAAACCGGTTACGGGTATATTAAAAAGGGGCGTTCCATGGGCGATGTTTCCCAGGCATTTGTTCTGGACTCGTTTTTTGAAAAACCAGACCTTGAAACGGCCCGGGGTTACCTGGACTCAGGAAATTTCTGCTGGAACAGCGGCATGTTCATGTTCAAGGCATCCGCCATTGTCGGTGAGCTTGAACATTTTGCGCCTGGAATTGTTAAAAGCTGCCGGCAGGCCATGGAACGAGGGGTTCAGGACCTTGATTTTTTCAGGCTTGACAACGACAGTTTTGCACAGTCTCCGTCCGACTCCATTGATTATGCCGTGATGGAGCACACCCAGCGGGGGGTGATGATTCCCTTTGAGGCCGGGTGGAACGATCTGGGTTCCTGGAATGCCCTGTGGAAAACCGGTACCAAGGATGAAAACGCCAATGTGATCAAGGGCGATGTGCTGCTCTCGGACGTTAAAAATTCATATCTTTTTGCCGAAAGCCGTCTGGTTGCCGCCGTGGGTGTTGATGATCTGGTGGTGGTTGAGACCAAGGATGCCGTGCTCGTGGCGTCAAGGGAAAAGGTCAAGGATGTGAAAGCCCTTGTGGGAGAGTTGCGAAACCAGGGTAGAATTGAGGCTTTGGGCCACAGGAAGGTATACAGGCCCTGGGGGTGTTACGAGTCCGTGGACGATTCGGAACGATTCCAGGTCAAGCGGATCACGGTAAAACCGGGTGCAAAATTATCCCTGCAAAAACACTACCACAGGGCCGAACACTGGACGGTTGTTTCAGGAACCGCCATCATCACCAAGGGCGAAGAAGAGTTTCTCCTCAAGGAGGACGAGTCGGTCTATATCCCCCTGGGGGTGATGCACCGGATGGAAAATCCGGGCAGGGTCCCCCTTGAACTCATTGAGGTTCAGTCCGGTACCTATTTGGGTGAGGATGATATTGTACGGTTCGAGGATGTATACGGCAGGCTGAAACAATAGGCTTAACTGCCTGTCAAGGGGTCCAGGTAATCGCCCCGATCCAGCTTGAACCGCTCAAGGGTGGCCGTCAGCACCACCTGGTCAATAATGGCGCCAAGGGCCTGGGGAACCGGGCTGTCCGGATCTGTTCCCTCTGCAAGGTTCTGGGCCTTCTGGGTAAGCGCGGCAAGTGCTGAATCAACGGTTTTGAGATCCTTTGAGGGGTCTTCCAAAAGACGGGCATATTGGTCAACGAGATCAAGGGTCGTCTCGATCTCGGATGAAAGGTCCATGCCCTGTTCTTGCTCCCGGATCAGGGGAAGGGGAGCTGACAGCTCCTGAAGGGAGGCGGAACCATTGGCGGTTGACTCATCAATAATGCCCGGATCAGAGACCTTTGAAAGGACGGCATCAAACGCTTTGGACGGAGCAGCCCCCTCAGCCTTTGGCCTGTTCCCAGGCGCCGTGGGCATGAGCCTCCCGGAACCGATGGCATTACTGTTTATCTCTTCCATGGTGTTCTCCCCCTGTTTTAAATGTCCAGGGCCGATAAATAACAAAAAGCATTGATAATTAATCCGTTGTTTAATAATCTGACAGGTAAGGGGTTAATGTCAAGAATAAATACGGAGCAAATTTATGTCCCAAACAAGCAGCAGCACGTTAAAAGGTCATTTTCTCATGGCCATACCTGGATTGCCTGATCCAAATTTTGCACAGACCGTGACCTGCATCTGTGAACACAATAAAACCGGTGCTCTGGGATTTATTATTAACCGGATACACCCCCTTCTGACCGGCCAGGAATTGTTTGAGGATCTTAAAATAACAAGCAGCCCGGCCATAGAAAAAATCGATATTCACCTGGGCGGCCCGGTTCAGCCAAGCGGTGTGTTTGTCCTCCACGGCCCTCCGTTTGACTGGCATGGATGCATGAAAATCAACGACTGGCTCGGCTTGAGCAATACCCGGGATATCCTCGAAGCCGTTGCACGACAGGAAGGCCCTGTGGACTTTTTAATCCTCCTTGGCTGTGCCGGCTGGGGACCGCTCCAGCTGGACAATGAAATCAATGACAATGCATGGCTGACCATCCCCATTTCCCAGGAGATCCTCTTTAAAACCGACGTAAAGATGAAGTGGGAGATGACCATGATGCAGATGGGAAACGTGTCGGGCAATCATTCTGATGACTCTGGAAAGGCGTGAACCTGATTTTATGACAATGACCGAAAAAATCTTAAACGACATTGAAACCATTTCCGCAAACCTCGGATTGACCCTTGAGTCAATGCGGGACATTCCCGGCATGTATGACAGTTCAGCCGATACAGCCCTGGAACAGTGCTGCACCCTTCCGGCAACAATTCGATCCAATTCCCTGAAAATTGCCGTGGTTGGCGCCATTAAATCGGGCAAAACCACCTTTATCAACGCCTGGCTCAAGGATGACCTGTTAAAACGGGGCGCCGGGGTCGTCACCGCCATTGTGACGCGGTTACAACGACAGGCGACACTTACGGCACGGGTATTCCTGAAATCCTGGGACGATATCAACCAGGAAATCGAACAGGCCCTGTTCATGTTCCCGGAAAAAGAGTGGAACCCGGACAAGGATGGCCCGGGGTTTGATTTAAGACGGGAGCGGGACAGACGGTTTCTAAACGCCTTTAACGAGGATATCTTTTCAGATCTCTCGATTTCCGAAACCGGCCTCAGGCCAGAGTCGGTGACCATCACCCGGGCCGTTGAAGGGTACGAAGCGGTCAAGGATCTGATCAAACCGGACCGATCAATCCTTGAATTTTCAGGTCCCCTCTTTGAAACCCACAAAAGGTTTACAGGCAACGATTCCAGGGCCTTTTTTGTAAGGGATGTTGCCCTTGGGGTAACCTCCCCCGGGCTTGAACCGGACGTCGAAATTGCCGACTGCCAGGGCAGCGACTCTACCAATCCGTTCCACATGGTCCAGATTCAGAATTACCTGACCCAGGCCAACCTCATCATCTACCTGATCAGCAGCCGGACCGGGCTGCGCCAGGCGGACATGAATTTCTTAAGGGTGATTGAGACCATGGGCCTTATGGAAAATATTGTTTTTGTGCTGAATGTTGATCTCAACGAGCATGAGAACCTCAAGGACCTCATGGCGGTCGAACAGCGGGTCAAAAAGGAACTGACCTACATTAAAAAAGATCCCGAACTCTATGCCCTCTCATCCCTTTACAACCTGTTCTGCGACCTTGCCCCGGACCTGTCCAGAAAAAACAAGATCATCCTTGACCTGTGGAACGAGGATGTTAAAACTGCCGGGTATCTGGCGGGCATGACCAAACAATTCAATTCAAGACTCAACCAAAGATTGTCCAGTGAGCGGTTTTACCTGACCGTGGCCAACCCAATTGAGCGCCTGCGGCAGATTGCCCTGATGGTCCGGCAGCGGCACTTGCTTTTTTCCGATCTTCTCTCCCAGGACCTTTCCAAGGCAAGGGGTGCCATGGACCGACTGGCAGAAAAGCTTGATACCGGCAAAAAGCTTGAGGCCATCATGGACAACACCATTGCGGGTGCTGTTGATCTGCTTGAACGTGAAATTCAAAAAGAGGCAGACACCCTTTTTGATCCCCTCCAGGGCACCATTGCAAAAGAAGTTGGGCATTTTCTCCGAGGATGCAGGATTGATATGTCACTGTACGAGTCAAAACTTTTGCACAACGGGTTTGAAAACACCCTGTACCTGATGTTCCAGGAGCTCAAATCAACCCTTGACACATTTATGACCCAGACAATAAATGCACAGGTGCTCGGGTTTGTCCATGACCGGGAAAAAGCCATTGAAGGCTATTTTAAAACCCTGTACCGCTCCTATGACATCAACCCCTTTGAAATTTCCCAGGACAAAAATCTGGATCATCGGTCCGGGGCTGTCCCTGCACCAACGAATGATCCCATTGTCCCCATTGATTTGAGGACCATCAAGGGAATACTCGGCCTGAGCCTTCCGCCAGAAGCCTTTGCCACAAGGTACAGCGCACGGATAAGGATCAGTGCCATGGCAAGATACGGGCTCTTTTCCCTTGGGGACATTTTTGGCAGACTAATGAACAAGCGGCGCTACACCCCCGGTGCATCAGCCCTTTCAGCTTCAGAAAGAAAGATCAAGAATGAGGCCCTCAGATCCGTGGTCAACCACCTTGAAACCTACCGGGCATCCGTGACCCGCGATTATCTCATTCCCCTGCTGGGGGCTGTTTCCAGGGATTTCAAGGATAAACTTGTCGCACAATGCAGGGTTTGTGATGTGGAGATCGAAACCATGGAAAAGGTTGTTGCACTGGACCAGGAGAGCAAACAAGCCCAGTCGAGAACCCTGGACGCCATGGCCGTACGACTTACGGAAATCGTCAAAAAAATTGAGAGCCTGCCTGTCAGGTATTTAAACTGAGGGTGGGCATAGTATTGAACCATAGCCAAGGGAGGTCCCGAAATGACGTTCAAGAGAATACTGTGCTGTGTGGATTTTTCATCCAATGCTGAAAATGCGTTTAAGGTGTCCATGGACATGGCTGAGAAATATGGTGCGACACTCCATCTTCTCCATGTACTCCCGCCCGTTGTCAACCCGCTGATCACCGACATCAACATTGCTATCCCGGAAGCGTCGTCCACGGCCCTGGTCCAGCAGGTTGAAGACCGGATGCAGGAGGTGTATGCCAAACGGATCAGCCCTTCCATGAACCATGTGATTTCAGTCAAGGACGGCCATGTCTCATCGGAGATTCTCAACTATCTTCTGGACGAAACCATAGACCTTGTCGTCCTCGGGGCCTATGGTCTTTCAGGGGTGGAGCTGGTTCTCTTTGGCAGCGTTGCAAAGCGCATTGCCCATAAGGCACCCTGTTCCGTGATGATTGTCCGGGAACAGAAGTAAAACCGTTACACCAGGTCCGCCAGGCCGTCGGGCGTGATCTCAAGATTTTTAAACAGCATTTGCTCCAGGGACAGCGTCTCCTTCCACATCCGTTTGATCCGCACCACGGCCGCCTGGGAGGTGCCATAGCGTACCATGATGTACCCGAGGCGCTCTTCCAGGGGAACCACCTGGTCGTGGAGCACCCTTTTGTCGGCGTAGTTGACAACGGCAGCCTCGCTTGGTGCTGCCCGGTCAAGGGTGGGATCAAGGTTCACATGCTGGCGAACGATCTCGCCCACCTCAAAATACCCGAGCTGTGCCAGCAGTGCCCCCCCGGTTTGTGCATGTTTTTCCCCGGTGGCAAAACTTCGGGTCTTGGTGATGTCATGGAGAAGGGCACCGGCCAGGATCAGATCCTGATTGAGGCGGGGATTGCTGTCCTTTAAACAAAGGGCCATTGTTCTGGCCACCCGTTGCACCATGAGCGAGTGGTCAATGATATGGCTCATCATTTCCATGGTTTCCATCAGCTCAAGACATCGTTCCGGTGAGGGGATGTTCATGATTTGCCTGCCATCATCCGGGCATAGGCCTCTTTGATTTCAATGAATTTAAGGTTTGCAAGGTCCTGGAACTCCTTTCCAAGGCTTGCCACCCGGTCCGGGTGATATTGTTTTGCCGCAGCCCGGAAGGCCGCCTGGATCTCGTCCCGGGTTGCGTTTTCATCAATCCCGAGAACCTCGTGGGGCTTTTTATCCGTGGAAGCCCCCGGCTGCTGACCGCGGGCCCTGGGCTGCTCCTGATCTTCCCGGCCATGGGTTGAATGACCGCCCTGTTCAAAGTCCCGGGCTTCCGATCGCCAGTTGAAGATCCCAGGCAGCCTGTTGAACCTCAGGTAGTAGATGATCAGACCCACGAGGAGGCCGTCATCAATCCACCCCACAAAGGGCAGAAGCAGATCCGGAATTAAATCCACCGGGCTGATCAGGTAGGCCAGGGCAATCAATGCCAGCAACATTTTATTATAGGTACTCAAGGTATTGACATCAAGCCTGGTTTGCGTGTTTCAGCACATCGATCATGGTGTAGATTCTGCCTTGACCGGACGTGGATTCTCCGGCCTGCCGGCCCTTGACCTGTTCGTTTAAAAAAAGCGCACCGTCAAGGGTACCCTGGATATAGATCTGCCGGCCGTTGATGTTGTGCTTGAACTGGAAACAGGCGGTCCCGTCCTGGGAGGTCAGGGTGTAGGTGTGCCAGGCATGGCCGTCCAGGTACGCTTCCGGGATTTTCCACTCCGTCCTTTGAACCCCGGGATCCCGTTCCATTTTAATCTCCTTGTCTGAAAAGGGGATGCCGAGCCCGTTGAAATAGCCGACCATGGCCCTGGCCGTTCCGCTGGTATCGGCCTTGCCCTTCTGGTGGCTCTCCTCAACGGTGAGGGTATATCCCTTGAACAGATCTGGAAACGTGGTGGATGCAAAGGCCATCATGGCCTGGAACCCCACAATCTGCTTGGCCATGTTCGGTGCGATCAGGGCGGGGATGGATCCCTTGCCGACCGTTTCCAGAAGCTCATCCCGGTCACCGCCGGTGGTTCCCATGACAAAGGGCAGACGATTCTCAACGTAGAACCGTGCGTTGTCATTCACGGCCATGGGGTGGGTAAAATCAATGGAGATCAGCCCGGGATAACTGCTGCAGATCTCCTGGATCAGGTCGTTGCGGTCCCCGGGACGAACCAGCCTGATCGTCTGTGTGCCAATGGTGTAAAACGCTTCCTGGATCTCAGGTCCGGTAAGGGAATAGGGGACAAGGGTGAACCTGTCGTCGCCCATTGCGTGGGATGCTATGGTCATGGCCACCTTTCCGGGCAGTCCATTGATCATCAGGCATAGGGTTTCCATAAAAACTCCTCATATGTTTCCATCACCCACACTGCAATTGTTCCACAAGGGCAGTGAGTGCGGGCAGTTTTTCATTGTCAATGCGCGTCATCCCCTTTTTAAGGGATGAAACGGCTGGGGGTATGTATTGAAGGAACATCCTCTTTTTCTTTACCATGCCAAGGTAACTGAATGCACCCAGAATTTGAAGATTCCGTGTGATGCAGCAGTGGCGGAAGCACGAGACAAACGAATTCCGGTCAATGGTCATGGTGCTTGAAAGGGATGCAATGCAATGGGCCAGGATCTCATCCCTTTCGCCATCATCAAGGTCCACATAGGGGTCGATCAACAAAGAGGCAAGATCATATTGAAGGGGACCTTGCCTTGCCGATTGAAAATCAATGAAGAATAATTCATGGTTTTTGACCATGAGGTTCCTTGACTGAAAATCCCGGTGCATCAACCCCATGACCCCCCCGACAAGGGCCTTGTCCGCAAGATAATCAAATTCAGGCAACAGCTGTTCCATGGGCGGTTCCTGATTCAAGAAGCCCTTTAAAAAGGCATCCACAAAGTAGCGGCACTCTTTTTCAACGATGAGATCCCTCGAGTAAGCGGGGGTCTGGAAGGCCATTTCCGGTTCAAACCCCTGGATTCCCCGGGTGGCAAACCCGATGAGGCCGTCAACGGCCCGAAAGTACCAGTGGAGTCGCTGGGTGCCTGTGGCCGTTGATGCAACCATTGATTCAAACCGGCAGTCCCCAAGGTCTTCAAGGGCCAAAAGGCCTGAAAAACGATCCCTTGCAACAATCTTTGGAACCGCAATGTTTCTGGAATTGAGAAGATCGCCCAGGGCCATGAACGAGTCTATCTCACAGACGGTGTCATCGGTTGAAATGCCGTGGGCGCAGACGACAACGGATTCACCCTTCCACAGGGCCCTGAACCATTTTCGATCCGAACCATCCCCGCAGATGGGCCGAATGTCAATATCCTTCAGAACGATGCGGCGATCCGGCGCCCCAAAGGCTTTCTGGGCAAGGTAGCGCAGGCCCGCCCGTTCATAGGCCACCGGGGTTCCGATGTCTTCCCAGAAATGGTTGTCCACCACCTGGGCCTTGACCAGCGCTCCCTGGTCGGCAAGGGTCTGGTACAGATCGATGCTTGAAAACACCTTGTTCTCCGGCATATAATCAAAAATTTCCGGGGAGAGCACCTGGATGCCCGTGAAGGCCAGGCACCTGTTTTCCGCCACAGCCGCAGTCGAACCGCTTTGACCGGAAAAACCGCAGACAAAGCCCCTGGGGTCAACTTCAACCCGGTTAAATGCGGCGCGGTCATGGACCACAAGGGTTACAGGCCAGTTCCCGGCCGTGTGAAACTGCCACACGGATTCAAGATCAATGTCCGTTGCGATGTCGGCGTTGATCACCATGAAATCCGAGGATCCCATGAACGCCTTGACATTTTTGACGGCACCGCCCGTGTCAAGGATCCGGGGTTCATGGATGGTCCGGACCGGGATGGAAAAATCTGCCTGGGCAATGCAGGTTTCAATCTGATCATGAAGGTGGTGGGTATTGACAAAAATCTCGGTGCATCCGAACTGGATCAACCGCTCAATGGCAATTGCAAGAAGGGTTGTCCCGGCAAGGGTGAACAGCGGCTTTGGTCTTGTTCGGGTGTGGGGCAGAAGCCTTGTTCCAAATCCGGCCGCAAGAATCAGCGCCTTCATGGCCGGTTCACCGCTGCAAGATCCAGGAGCGGGTCTATGATCCTGGTGTAGCCTTTGATCAGTTCAAGGTCGTCTGAGCCGTGGATACCCTTGTTCAACAGACAGTTGCAGGCGTTGATGTAGTTGATCTTGGACAAGGATTCCTTGAGCACGATCTCCTGGCGTTTGTACATCTTTACGCCCAGGGCCTGGATCTTTTTAATCCGCTCTTTTTCATCGAATTTATCGGCCGGATGGGTTTCAAAGAACAGCAGGGCCACCTTGTATGATTCCAGAAACGGATTGAGCAGGCTTGAAAAGAGTTTCAGCTTTCTAAATCCTTCACTGGTGATATTAAAGGTGTCGGGCATCAGGGGATTGGGAACAATAATTCCCTGTTCGACAAATGCCTTGAGGCAGCGGTCAGTGTGCTCCTGGCAGCTGGTTTCTTCGTCAAACGAGAACTCGTCCACAAAAAAATCCTGGAGAAAGGCATAGGTTGCAGAAAGGTCCTGGGATGAAAATTGAAAGGTGTCTTTCTGCAGGATGGAAATGGCCGTATAGGCCGCCGGGACAAAGAAAGAGATGGCATTGTTCTTATAGTAGTCAAGGATCGGGCGCTTGTTGTCCTTGACGATAAACCGTGTCGTGTCGGTGATTTCAGGGTCTGATTCATCGGCAAGCTCTATGAATTTGCGTGCCACAAAATTATGGATCACCTGTTGAAAGGCAAGATCCGAATCCATGGTCAATGTATCGGAAAGCTCGGCATCAAAAAAATTCAACAGCCCCATGTAAACCTCGGCCCGGAACATCAGATCCCTGTAGGAAAAACGATTTCCCGGAGAGTTGAGAACACAGTTTGCCATGATGCCGTGGGGGGTGACAATGGCAATGGAGTTGATGGCATGGATCAGTTTATACCCCATGCCCAGACAGATGCGCCGCTGGCTTTCGTCGTCCAGCCTGAAACCTGGGGTCTTGACCTGGCCAGGATCTTTTTTGTAATCAAGGGATTCAATCGGGACGGTGCCTGCAGGAATGGCCTCCTGGATATAGTGCTGAAGGGAAATGGGTTCATCAAAATTAATATAGACTTTTCCATATTTCCTTTTGAGGAACCGGCGTGCCCGGATGAGCTGGGAAAGGTTTTCCGGACTTTTCTTGCCCCCTTCAATCTCGTGGAGGTAGGAGTCCTCTTCAAGGACCCGGTCGTACCCCACATAGATGGGAACAAACATCAGATCCTCACACGCCCTGTTCTGCTGTGCCTTGACAAGGATCGACAAAAATCCGAGCTTGGGTGATAAAAGTTTTCCCGACCGGGATCGTCCCCCTTCGATAAAGCACTCAAGGTTGAACCCTTCTGAAAGCAGCTTTTCAATATAGGCTGAGAAAATTCTCGAGTAGAGCACGGCCCCCTTGAAGGTCCGCCTGAGGAAAAAGGCGCCGCCCCCCCGGAAGATGGGACCCAGGGGCCAGAACGACAGGTTGTTGCCGGCGGCAACATGGGGGCAGGGCATGGATTTTTTAAACATTACATAGGAGAGCAGCAGATAATCCAGATGGCTCTTATGGCAGGGCACCAGAATCAGGGGTGCCTTTTGGGAGGCCTCCTTGACCCTGTCAAGTCCGTCCTGATCAATGACAAGTCCCTCAAAAATATGCTTGAACGCCCAGGTTAAGGCCCTTTCAAACATGTAGATGGTGTTCAGGTTATAGTTCGCAGCAATCTCTTCCAGGTAGGCGGTGGCCCGTTTCCTTGTCTTGAAAAGGGGTTCGTCCTTTGATTTTGAATGGGCCCGCATGAACTCCTGGAGGGCTTTGCCCGTGAGGATATCTTCAAAAAGCTCATCACGGGTTTTAAGCACAGGGCCTGTGACGCATCTTTTCTGACGGTTGAGGATATCCACAAGGTGGTTGCGCAGATAATGGGCCTGGAACTGGGTTTCAAGTTCACTGATGGCAGGATCCTGCAGAAAGGTCTTTAAATTTATCGGATCGGAAATTTCAATGCTGATCTTTTCAGGCCGCTTGATCAAGGCGACGATCCGGCTGATTTTACCCGGTTTTTCGTTACTGCCAAGGAAGATATCAAACAGGGTCGGCGTGCTCCGGACCGGTTTTGAGGAGAAAACAATGGTATGGGGAACGAAAAAAATAGGCCTCTCGCTGTTTTTCTGAAGCGCAATCAAACAATGGAGGGGGTCGGGTTTTGACTTGACAAATCGCTGGTAAAAGGCCTCATTCTCGACAAGGTACAAAAATCCGGTGCGTCCCTTGGAGAGTTCAGTCGTAATGTAGTCACTGTGAAAGGGATCCTTGAACCGGAAATGACGGAAAAAATACCCCACCTGGCAGGCGGCGATTCTTACCACCTGCTTCAGGGAAACGATGGAAAGAAACCCCATGTCCATGCCGATCTCAGGGTAGGGGAGGCCTTTTTTTTTCATGGCCCAGTTAAGAAAGAGAAATTCAAAGAGATTTTTATATTTTACCGAATAGACGACCATTCCCTGTTCATTGAGCCTGTGAAGCTTTTTCAGCCGTTGGTGATCAAATCGGATCCGGGCGAAGACCTTTTCAATGATGGCAGCCCCCACAGGGCTGCCCATGCCCGGGTAAAAGCAGGAAAAATGGTCGTTCTGACTGTCCAGAAAGGTTGATATGCGATTGACCAGGGCCTCTTTAACCTGGGTTATGGTATGGATCAGGGGAGTGACAATTTTCATCTTTATTTCCTTTATATGACAACATAAAACCCTATTTTTAACAGAGGTGGTTTTTGAAGGCAACAGAATAGTTTTCCTTTAAAAATTGCCTTGATTTACTCTGTACCATATGATAGTTGGTGACACTGTTAAAAGATACACCAGTGGGCATGTGACGGGTATACTATTTTAAAGACGATGTAAGTATTAACAGGTGAATTCACTAAAGCGATAAGGAGAACAGGTTATGAAAACTTTGATTGGCGGTGCTGTTGCAGTACTTCTTGGCATTATCGGCATAGCAGTATGGTTCGGGGCATTTTTGCAGCTTCTGGCCGGTGCTCTACCTCCGATTCTTCTGCTCGGTGGCGGGCTGGCCCTCTACCTGGGTTTTGACGAACTGAAAGATTCATGGAAGAAGGACGAGGGCGTTGATGCGCCGGAGCAGGATGACAAGCAGAGAATCGAAGCGCTTGAAAAAGAGCTTGCATCACTGAAAAAATAATTTTGATTGCAGACGTTGGACTACCGGGAAAAGAACCGGCCCCTTGGGGTCGGTTCTTTTCCGGCACCGTCTATCGTTTGATCCCCGCAGTTGCAAGGGCGTCGGCCCGTTCATTTCCCTGGACCCCTGAATGCCCCTTGACCTTTAACACCCTCAAGTGCTTGAATTGCCCCATCAACTCCCGTATGCCATGGATCAAATCCTGGTTCATGGCCGGCTTCCATCCCCTTGTCAGCACCCCGATGCAATAGGTGGAGTCCGTATGGATCTCAACGGGAAGGTCTGACCGCTTGAGCAACTCCAGGGCACGCTTGATGGCCTTGAGTTCTGCCACGTTGTTGGTTGCCCTGCCAATGGATTCACTGATCTCTCGTCGATGGTCACCGTAAAGAAGAACCACACCAAGGCCTGCAGGGCCGGGATTGCCCGAAGAGGCACCGTCTGTATAGATCTGAATGACACCACAGGGTGGTTTGGGAATCAATGCATGGGAAGCATCTTCTTTCCGTGGCATAAAAGATCTTGGGCTCGTTTTTTTTCCATCCTGTTCAGGCAGGTTTTTCTTTGCCCGGACAAGACTTTCAGACCCCAGATTTTCTGGTTTTACCCTGTAGGCGTACGCCTGGTCAAGGTTATACCGGATTTCAACCTTTCCCTGGATCACAGCAAGGGCGCCATCGTCTGAAACCGCAGCCCACACCTTGTTACCCTTGAAGCTCATCCGCTTCCAGCCCCCCATGGCCGTATCGGGTCGATCCTCACCCATAGAGCCAGAACTCACTTGACATGGCCTTGAATTCAGCCTCATCCTTTTTCCAGCCATCTGCTATGGCATGGATATCTTCCATGTTTTCGATTCTGTCTGCAAGGGTTTGGCTGCCAAGGATGAGATCTATGGGCCTCCGCTCGAACTCATACTCATAGGGGGGCGATTTCCACTGGAATTCATCCGGCCACAGCCGAATCATGGCCTGGACAAGGGCAAGACTGGTTCGATAGGGTTTGTAGCTCCCGGATGTCACATGGATCTGAAATCCCCGGCAAACCTGATTCTGCCACTTTCCGGAACAAGGTTGAAAGCATACCGGTCTTAACGTGGCGCCGGAAATCTTTCCCGCCACAAGTTCAAGGACCTTCCCGGATTCAACAAAGGGGGCCCCAAACAATTCAAAGGGCTGGGTCGTCCCCCTTCCTTCACTGATGTTTGTACCCTCTAATATGACCTGGCCCGGATAGACGGCAGCCGATGCCGGTGTCGGCAGGTTGGGGGACGGCGCGATCCAGGGAAGCCCAGTTGATTCAAACCCCATATTCCGGCGCCAGTGAACCATGGGAATCACCCTGAGATCTGCCCCGATACCCGCTGTCCTGTTGAACAAAAGCGCCATCTCACCCACGGTCAGGCCGTGGCGCATGGGAATTAGATACCGTCCCACAAACGATCGGCAGCTTTTTTCAAGCAGGTTTCCCTCGACCTCAACACCCCCCAGGGGATTGGGTCGGTCAAGGAGGACGACCGGTTTCCCATGGCGGGCTGCCGCTTCAAGGCAATAGGAGATGGTGTAGATAAAGGTGTAAACCCGGGTTCCCACATCCTGGATGTCAATCATGAGCAGATCTATGCAATCCATCATCGCTGGTTCAGGCTTCCGGGTGGCACTGTACAGGCTGAACACGGGAATTCCAAGTTCGGAATCCAGGGTGTGGGCAGACTCGACCATATTATCCTGCTTTTCTGCATAAAACCCGTGCTGGGGTGAAAACAGGGCCGTAAGCTGACCCGGGTAAAGTCGGTTGATCAGGTGGGCTGCGTGGTTCAGGCGGCTGTCCACCGAAGCCGGGTTGGATAACAGACCGATCCTGCACCCCCTGGGCAGGTCAAGGGGGGTCCGGCATAAATTTTCAAGCCCTGTCAGGGTAACGGGTTTCATCTGTGTCCTCCTGTCTGTTTTTTTTTAACAGGCTTGCCCGGCCATGGAACCGCCTGAAAAAGCCTCGACCCCGTTTACCATAAAAGTTGACAAAACATCAAATTCAAACTACTAAGTAGGGCTTAAATTTAAGGAGAGAACCAAACCCATGAAACTCAAGATACCTGAAAAACTGCTGTCCATTGCCCCCTATGAACCGGGAAAACCCATTGACGAGATTGAACGTGAATATGGGATTCAAAAAAGCGTTAAGCTTGCCTCAAACGAAAACCCCCTTGGCCCGTCCCCCCTGGCCGTTGAAGCGGTCAAACAATGCCTCGGTGAGATGCATCGTTATCCGGACGGTTCCTGGCACCGGCTGAGGCAGAAGATTGCAGACAGGTTCAGTGTGGATCCTGAAACCGTGATCATCGGCAACGGCTCAGACGACATCATTGCCCTGCTATGCCATGGTTTTCTCTCGGCCAGCGACAATGCCGTGATGCCCTTTCCCTCGTTTCTCATGTACGACATATCGGTCCGGGCCGCCGGCGCAACCCCGGTAAGGGTACCCCTGGACCACCTTTCAATTGACCTTGACGCCGTGGCAGAAGCCGTTGACAACAGCACCCGCATGGTCTTTCTCACCAACCCCAACAACCCCACGGCAAGTCATTTTTCAAAGGACGACTTTCAGCGGTTTATCCAAAAGATACCCCAGGATGTCCTGGTGGTGGTTGACGAGGCCTACATCGAATTTGCCAGGGATCCGGACACCTTTAACGCCCTTGACCATCCGTTGTCCGATCCCAGGATCATATCGTTGAGGACCTTTTCAAAGGTCTATGGACTTGCCGGATTCAGGGTCGGGTACGGCATCATGGATAAATCCGTGGCAGACATTCTCCACAGGGTCAGGCAGCCCTTTAACGTTAACTCCCTTGCCCAGGTGGCAGCTGCCGCAGCCCTGGATGACCTCGATTTTTTAAACAAGAGCATTCGGACCATGCACCAGGGGGTGGATTTTCTCAGGGCCGAACTTGAGACCATGGGACTTGTCACCCATCCCACCCAGACCAACTTTTTTCTGGTGGATGTGGGGCAGGATGCCCGCCAGGTGTTCCAGGCACTCCTGGAGCAGGGCATCATAGTCAGGGCAATGAACGCCTATGGATTTGACACCTGCCTCAGGGTCAATGCCGGGGTTGAGTCGGAAAACAGGGCCTTTATCCAGGCACTGAAAAAGGTTCTTGTCCGGAGGAGTCCCAAAAAATGAAACCAAAGACCATCACCATTGACGGACCTGCAGGATCGGGCAAGACAACGGTCAGCAAGCTGCTGGCCCGGCAATTGGGCTGGATCTACGTTGACACCGGCGCCCTTTACCGGGGGGTCGCCCTTGAGGTGAAAGCTGCAAACATTGACTACGAAAACCCCGGGGCGCTGCAGTCATTGCTCGACCGTCTCTGTTTTACGATAGTGACACAAGGTAAGTCCATGCAACTCTTGAGCTCAGGATGCGATATCACCCACAGAATAAGAACCCCGGAGATAACCATGCTTTCGTCAACCCTGAGCGCAAAACCCGTGGTAAGGGCAGCCCTGCTCGGGATACAGCGGTCCATTGCCGTTGAAAGGAATGCCGTTTTTGAAGGAAGGGACATGGGTACAGTGGTCTTTCCAGGGGCAGATTACAAGTTTTTTCTCCAGGCAGATCTAACGACACGGGCCCTGCGGCGATTCCAGGAAACCCCGGGCCAGTCCCTTGACGATGTTGAACGAGATATGGCGAAACGGGATAAAAACGATTCAGAACGAGAAGTGGCCCCCCTGAAACCTGCGGACGACGCCATTATCATCGACTCAACCACCCTGACCATCGAGGCGGTTGTCGCACAAATCATGGATCGAATAAATCACTAACCGACTGCTTTTCCCCATTTTTATTATATTTTTATTGATTTCCCTGTTTTGTTTCTGTTATAAAGGGAAAATTATCCATGCCCTTGGGGCAGGGTAAAATTTGTCTAGGGAGAATTTTTATTAATGAATACCATTGCTGAAACAGGCGAGAACAAAGAAATGAACAGTGAAGAATTAGAGACAGGCCAGGAGCCCGAAGAAACACCAGAGAATGACCATCAGGACAAGGATCCGCTGGCGAATATCACGGGCGAAGAGACCATGGAAGAGCTGATGGGCATTTACGACGAGAGCTTCAGCAGTTTTGAAGAGGGTCAGGTCGTCACCGGTACCATAATAGCGGTGGACAAGGACCATGTCCTGGTTGACGTCGGCTACAAATCAGAAGGCCAGATCTCTATTCACGAGTTCAGGGACGAAGACGGCAACCTTGATGTCAAACTCTACGACAAGGTTGAAGTCATGGTTGAAGTGTGGGACGAAGAGGCCGAGACGGTCATTCTGTCCAAGGAAAAGGCTGCCAAGGTCAAGGTATGGGATGCCATCAAAGACATCTACGATGCAGACGGAACCATTGAAGGCGTTATCACAAGCAGGGTCAAGGGCGGTTTTTCCGTTGACATTGGACTGCCTGCCTTCCTGCCCGGTTCCCAGGCAGACCTTCGACCCATCCGCAACATGGATGAAATGGTCGGCCAGACCTACACGTTCAAAGTCCTTAAATATAACAGAAAGCGAAGCAACATTGTTCTGTCAAGGAGAGTCATCCTTGAGACAGAGCGTGAAACCGCCAGGGCGGATACCCTGGAAGCCATTGAAACCGGCAAGGTCATGGAAGGTATTGTCAAGAACATCACCGAGTATGGTGTGTTTGTTGATCTTGGCGGCGTGGACGGACTGCTCCACATCACAGACATCTCCTGGGGCCGGGTCAAACATCCTTCGGAACTCTTTTCCGTTGCAGACAAGATCAATGTCAAGATCCTTTCCTACGATCTTGAAAAAGAACGGGTATCCCTGGGTCTCAAACAGCTGACCCCTGATCCGTGGACCACGGCCAAGGACAAGTACCCCGTGGGTTCAAAGGTCCTTGGAAAGGTGGTAAGCCTGACGGATTACGGTGCCTTTGTTGAGCTGGAAGAGGGTGTTGAGGGACTTATCCATGTGTCTGAGATGTCCTGGACACGGAAGGTTCGCCATCCATCCAAGATCGTATCCGTTGGTGAAGAGATCGAGGCGGTTGTTCTTGACCTCAAACCGGACAACAGAAGAATTTCCCTGGGCATCAAGCAGACCGTTGAAAATCCCTGGGAAGTCATCAGCGAGAAATATCCCGTGGGTACCGTAATCGAGGGAAAAATCAAGAACATCACTGATTTTGGCCTGTTCATTGGAATCGACGATGACATCGACGGTCTTGTACATATTTCAGACATCTCCTGGACAAAACGAATCAAGCATCCGTCCGAGGCGTACAAGAAGAATGATGTTGTCCAGGCCGTTGTCCTTGACATTGACAAGGCCAGCGAGCGCTTCAGCCTTGGCATCAAACAGATTCAGCCCGATCCCTGGGAAACCGTTGAGGAACGCTACAAGGTGGGTACCGAGATCAGCGGCATTGTAACCAACATCACCGACTTTGGTGTTTTTGTCGAGCTTGAGGAGGGCATTGAAGGCCTTGTCCATGTTTCCGAAATCAGCAAGGAAAAGATCAAGACTCCGGCGGGTCATTATGCCATTGGCGACACCCTGACCGCACGGGTGATGAACATCAACAGCGATGAGCGCCGCATCGGTCTGTCCATCAAGCGACTTGATGAGGATGAAGAAGAGACAATCCTCAAGGATTTTGCCAAGAACATGAAGCCTGCCACCTCATCCTTTGGTGAACTCCTCCGGGACAACCTCCAGGAGCAGATTGCCTCCCAGGAGAACAAAGAGGATAAATAGGATGTGAGCGATCGTCTCTATCCTTGACAGGCCCAGCCTGTTCCATCCCATGGAAAGTTAGAACCTGAGGGGGGTCGGTTCCAGAGTATATCTCTGAATCCGGCCCCCTTTTTATTTTTACGCCACGTGTAACCATCAAGGAAAAATCATGTTTTCAAGACGACATCCTTTTTTGTTTTTCACATTGACCCTTTCTTGCATCGCAGCCTTTGCCCTGGTTCTGACGGTGGCAATGGTGATGGGTACCACCGCCCTGTTTTCCTCAACCATGACCGCCCCATTCAATACTGACCAGGGAAACGTCGGCATTGTCGAGATTGTCGGAGTGATTGCATCGTCAAAGGAGGTAAGCCGGCAGATCAGGGACTTTCGGGAAAACCCGGAAATCAAGGCCATTGTTCTTCGCATTGATTCACCCGGCGGCGGTGTCGGCCCCTCCCAGGAGATTTACCGAGAAATCATTAAAACCCGGAAGGTCAAAAAGGTTATTGCGTCCCTGGGTTCGGTTGCGGCATCCGGAGGCTATTATGCCGCCTCTGCCACCGATGCCATTGTAGCCAATCCCGGAACCATCACCGGAAGCATCGGGGTGATAATGGAGTATGCAAATTTTCAGAAAATCATGGAAAAAATCGGGCTGACACCCGTGGTGATCAAAAGCGGTGAGTTCAAGGATATGGGGTCACCTGTTCGGGAAATCACCCCCAGGGAAAGGGCAATTCTCCAGGGGGTTGCCGACGAGGTTCACCATCAGTTTGTACGGGATGTAGCCGCCGGTCGAAGCCTTGAACAGGGCCAGGTGGAAAAACTTGCCGACGGCAGGATCTATACCGGAGAAACCGCCGTTGACCTCCACCTTGTGGACCGGCTTGGCAACCTTGAGGATGCCGTTGCCTGGGCAGCAGAAATGGCGGACATCAAGGGCAAGGTCGAACCGGTCTATCCAAGGGAAAAGCGCCTTGGCTTGTTCAAGGAACTGGTTTCAACCCTACTCAAACAGGCTGACATCACCGGCGCCGTATCGAATTATTTCCGGTATGTCATCAATTAACGAGACAACGCTCGAGTCTGTGCCGGGAACGGGCCCACCGTCAACCACGAGTTCCAGCCTTTGGCCAAACCAGTCGTGGAGAAGGGATGGGTTTTCAAAGGGTTGATCGTCGGGACCGGTTGCGCTGGTGGAAAGGACAGGATTGCCAAGTTCTTTGGCAATGGCAAGGGCAATGGGGTTGTCCGGCACCCGGATACCGGCTGTTTTCCGTTTGGTGAGCATCATCTTGGGCACAAGTTTTGAGCCTGAAAGAATAAAGGTATAGGGCCCTGGAAGCAGTCGCTTCATGTTTCGATAGGCCAGGGTGCTCACCTTTGCATATTCGCTGATATGCTTTAAATCCGAACAGATAAAGCTGAACGGCTGGTTTTTGGATCGCTGTTTAATCTGATAGACCTTTTCAATGGCCTTTTTGTTCATGATGTCGCAGCCGATACCATAATGGGTATCCGTGGGATAGACAATGATCCCTCCCTGCCTGAGGGCATCGACGATCTGGCTGATCAGTCTTGGCTGGGGGTTGTCAGGGTTGACATATATTAACATCTTAACTTTCCGTTGAATTTTTTTTTATTTTACCCGCCGGATCTTTGGAAATCAACTTGGAGATCAATTCGGAGATCAAGGGGGCCTGCGTTTGTCGGCACACAAGACTTTATTTGCATATCCGGAAAATGTCAACAGGATAACCATTAAGATAAGCATTGCGTTGAAGCGGCTAATCTGATAATTATTCATGCTTATATAATCTTGACACCATGACCGGCTTTTTCATTGATCCGCCCAGGGGACCCATGATGGCGGCCGGCCCACATTTATACACTAAAAATCCCCGGCAGGAGGTCCTTTAATGGCAAATATAATTTACAGTGATGGTTTATCCTTTGATGATGTTCTTCTTGTGCCCGAGTTCTCAGCAATTTTACCCGACGAGGTGAATACGGCAACCCGGCTTACCCGAAGGCTTGAATTGAACATCCCCATTGTCAGTGCAGCCATGGACACCGTGACCGAGGCGCTGACCTCCATCAGCATGGCAAGGGCCGGCGGCATGGGGTTTATCCACCGCAACCTCACGGTACCAGAGCAGGTGATCGAGGTGGACCGGGTCAAAAAATCCGAGAGCGGCATGATCGTTGACCCCATCACCATATCGCCTGACGCTACCATCTCAGAGGTGCTCAGCATCATGGCAACCTACCGCATTTCCGGCATTCCCGTGACCCAGGGAGACAAGCTTGTGGGCATTGTCACAAACAGGGATCTGCGGTTTGAGACAGAGCTTGGCAAGCCGGCCAGCGCCGTCATGACCAAGGAGAACCTGGTTACTGTACCCGAAGGTGTCTCGCTTGAAGAGTCCAAGAAAATGCTCCACAAACACCGAATTGAAAAGCTCCTTGTTGTGGACAAGCAGGGCAAGCTCAAGGGGCTGATCACCATCAAGGACATCGAAAAAATCAGAAAGTACCCCAACGCCTGCAAGGACTCCATGGGCCGACTCAGAACCGGGGCCGCCATCGGGGTTGGATCCGACATGATGGAAAGAACCGAAGCCCTTTTACGGGCTGGGGCGGATGCCCTGGTCATTGATACCTCCCACGGCCATTCCCAGAATGTCATCTCAGCGGTTCAGACCATCAAACACGCCTTTCCCGACTGCCAGATTATTGCCGGCAATGTGGCCACGGCAAAGGGCGCCAAGGCATTGATCGACGCCGGTTCCGACGGGGTCAAGATCGGCATCGGCCCCGGATCCATCTGCACCACCCGAATAGTCGCAGGTGTGGGTGTTCCACAACTCACAGCCATCCAGAACTGCAAGGAGATTTCCGATGAAACCGGGGTTCCCATCATTGCAGACGGTGGTATCAAGTTTTCCGGGGACGTGGCAAAGGCCATCGGGGCAGGCGCCCACACCGTCATGCTTGGAAGCCTGCTTGCCGGCACCAGTGAAAGCCCGGGCGAAATCGTTATTTTCCAGGGACGAAGCTACAAGGCCTACCGGGGCATGGGTTCTGTGGAGGCCATGAAAAAGGGAAGCTCGGACCGATATTACCAACGGGATTCCAAAGAAGACGAGACCCTGGTACCCGAAGGCATCGTCGGCCGTATCCCCTACCGGGGAACGGTCAAGGAAAATATTGTCCAGATGATCGGCGGCCTTAAGGCCGGCATGGGATACCTTGGCGCCTCAACCATCGAGGAACTCAGGGAAAAGGCCAGCTTTGTCAAGATCACCGCTGCAGGACTGAGGGAAAGCCATGTCCACGACGTCATCATTACCAAAGAGGCACCCAACTACAGCGTGGACAGCATGAAACAATGATGGATACCCCTTCACCCTTTTGCCACCTCCACGTTCACACGGAGTTTTCACTTCTGGACGGGGCCATCCGACTGGATGCCCTGCTCAAACGGTGCAAGGAATTCAATATGGATACCGTGGCCATCACCGACCACGGTACCATGTTCGGCACGGCACCCTTTAATGAAAAGGCAAGAAAGGCCGGCATCAGACCGATCCTGGGGTGCGAGATCTATGTGGCACCAAGGAGCATACGCAACAAAACGGCCGAGGACAACAAGGGCCTCAACCACCTTGTTCTTCTGGCAAAGGACAGGGAGGGGTACGCCAACCTGTGCCGGCTGGTATCCATTGCACAGTTTGAGGGCTTCTATTACAAGCCCAGGGTCGACCGGGAGCTTTTAACACGGTACAGCAAGGGACTGATTGCCCTGTCCGCCTGCCTGAAGGGGGACATCCCCCAGAAAATCATCAACAACCGCATGGACCTGGCCCTTGATTCGGCCCGCTACTACCTGGACACCTTTGGCGAAGATAATTTTTTCCTGGAAATTCAGAAAAACGGCATGGAAATTCAGGAAAAGGTCAACCAGGGGCTGTGGGAAGTTTCAAAACAGCTGTCCATTCCCATGGTTGCCACCAACGACTGCCATTATCTTTCCCGGGACCATGTCCGGGCCCATGAGGCCCTTTTGTGCATCCAGACGGGCAACACCCTGAACGACGCCAACCGGTTCAAGTTTGATTCAGATGAACTCTACTTCAAGTCTGCGGACGAGATGATCGCTGATTTCAAAGCCTATCCCGGTGCCATTGAAAACACCGTGCGAATTGCCGAACGGTGCGATGTGGTCTTTGGCGATAAGGTGTACCACTTTCCAAGGTATACCAGTGCCCAGGGAGACGAGAGCGGAACAGATCCCGTTGAAAGCGCCGGGGAAATTTTCAAGCGCCAGGCCCAGGAGGGGTTTGAACGTCGGCTTAAGATGCTCAAACGGAAAAACCCAAACCTTGATGAAGCCCTGTACCGGGAACGGCTGGCCTATGAGATCGGCGTGATCCTGGACATGGGGTTTCCCGGTTATTTTCTCATTGTGGCCGATTTCATCCGCTACTCAAGGGAGCATAACATTCCCGTGGGTCCTGGACGCGGGTCTGCCGCAGGCAGCATGGTGGCCTATGCCATGGAGATCACGGCCCTTGACCCCATCGAACACGGCCTGATCTTTGAACGGTTTCTCAACCCCTCCCGAATCTCCATGCCGGATATTGATGTGGATTTCTGCATTGAAGGACGGGACGAGGTGTACAAGTATGTGATCGACCGGTACGGCGGATCAGACTATGTATCCCAGATCATCACCTTTGGCAAGCTCAAGGCCAAGGCCGTTGTCCGGGATGTTGGCAGGGCATTGAGCATCCCCTTGCCCGAGGTGGATGTCCTGGCAAAGCTGATTCCAGACAATGCAAAGAACCTGCGCCAGGCCATGGAGGATGTGCCCCGAATCATGGAGCTTGTCAACCAGGACCCGGTCAAAAAAGAACTCATCGACATTGCCCTGCTCCTTGAGGGATTGCCCCGCCAGGCATCCACCCATGCCTGTGGCGTTGTAATCTCGGACAAGCCCCTGGTCGAGTACCTGCCCACCTACAAGGGCAAAGAGGGCGAGGTGGTCACCCAGTTTGACATGAACTTTGTGGAAAAACTGGGACTGGTGAAATTTGACTTTCTGGGCCTTCGAAACCTCACGGTCATCAAGAACACCCTGGACCTGTTGAAAAAGCAGTCCAAGCCGGTGCCCGATCTCCTTGAGATCGACATGGATGATCCGCCCACCTACGAACTTCTGGCAAGGGCGGACACCACGGGTGTGTTTCAGCTTGAAAGCTCGGGCATGAAAGAGCTGATCGCAAGGCTCCAGCCCGCCTGCTTCAGCGACATCGTGGCCCTTGTGGCCCTTTACCGGCCCGGCCCCCTTGACAGCGGCATGGCCGACTCCTATGTGGAACGAAAGCACGGCAGGGAAGAGGTGGTCTATCTTTTTCCCGAGCTTGAGCCCATCCTCAAGGAGACCTACGGGGTTATTCTCTACCAGGAGCAGGTGATGAAGATCGCCGGGGTCCTTGCCCGTTACTCCATGGCCGACGCAGACGGGCTGAGAAAGGCCATGGGCAAGAAGATCCCCGCCATGATGGAAGAGCACCGGGGACTGTTTCTCAAGGGAGCCAAGGAGAACAACCTGGACGGGGCAAAGGCCGCAGAGCTCTTTGACCTCATGGAAAAATTCGGCGGGTACGGGTTCAACAAATCCCACAGTGCCGCCTATGCGCTGATCTGCTTCCAGACGGCCTATCTCAAGGCCCACTATCCCCTTGAGTACATGGCCGCCCTCATGACCAGTGACATGAGCAACTCCGACAGTGTGGTCAAGTTCATTGACGAGTGCAGAAACCACGAAATCAACATCCTGCCCCCGGACGTGAACGAGAGCGAATCCGTATTCACCGTTGCACCTGCTGCCATCCGGTTCGGCCTTGCCGCAGTCAAGGGCATCGGGTCTGCCGCCATTGATTCCATTGTAGAAATCCGAAACCAGGACGGCCCTTTCACCTCGATCTATGACTTCTGTGAGCGGGTCAATCTGACCAAGGTCAACAAACGGGTGCTCGAAGCATTGATCAAATGCGGCGCCTTTGACGGCACCGGCAGCAGGCGGAGCCAGATGATGGCCGTGCTCGAGGACGCCCTGGACCATGGCAACCGCATCCAGCGGGAAAAGGCCGATGCCCAGATGGACCTGTTTGCCGATACCGAAGGGGGGGAATCGTTGCCGGTCAGTGTCCCGGCCATGCCCGACATCCCGGAGCTTGACGACAACGATCTGCTGGCCATGGAAAAGGAGACCCTGGGATTTTACATCACCGGCCATCCCCTGGACCGGTATGAAGAGATGATCAAGAAGTTTGCCAATGTCAATTCCGAGACCCTTGGCGAGGCCCCCGAAGGCCAGAGCATCCGCATGGGCGGCGCCCTGAGGCCCCTGAAGGTCCTAAAAACCAAAAAAGGGGATATGATGGCCTTTGCCGCCCTTGAGGATAAAAAGGGCAGTGTGGAGGTGGTGATCTTTCCGGAACTCTACCAGGAGGTGCACTATCTCCTGAACGATGATACCCCGGTGATCCTCCAGGCTGAGGTGCAAAAAAGGGAAAACAACGTCAAGCTCCTTGCCGAGCAGATCGTTCCTATTGAAAAGGCCGAGGCCGAGTGGACGGCAAGCATCGTCATCACCATGGAGGCAAAGAAGGTCGATACAAGCCATCTCGAACGCCTTAAGGCCCTGCTTCACCGGTTCGCCGGAACATGCAGCGCCTTTCTTGAGATTATAGTTGACGACGGTTCGTCGGTTGTCATCCAACTGTCCCAGGATGAACTGGTCTCCCCCGACCCCCTTTTGTTCAAAGAGGTTGAAGCCCTTTTGGGAACCAACGCCATTGAGACGCGCTGCGCTCCGGTCAAACAGCGGGAAAGAAAAAAACGGTGGCAGAACAACAGGCAATCGGCCAACGCATGACCCAATGCCCCGGCTGCAACCGGGGCCATGGCCATCGAGAAACCGGAGATATCCGAAATCCGGTAATTCCGAAAACAGACATCGTCCGAACCGAATGAATGGAAACCGGCTATTTAATGGTGAGATTGTCCCGGACAGAAATCGTACCGGGACAGGTCCTTGCAATGTCCACAACCCGGTCCCGCTCAGAAGAAGAGGTCACAATGCCCGTGAGGGTAACGTGTCCCTGGTTGACATCCACGTCAATGTTAAGGGATTTAACGCCCGGCTCTTTCATGAGGGCGGTATTGATTCTGCTCAGTATCACCGTATCGTCCAGTCTGTCCCCTGCGCTCTTGCTGCCCACGGTGAGCAGATTTTCCACACGTCGGACACCGGGTGTGGCAAGGGCAATATCCCCTGCAATTCGCCGTTCCCCAGCCGTACGAACCACACCCGTAAGGGTTACGACCTGCTCCAGGGTATCCACATCAATCTTTAACCCGCTGGAAAATTCATCCGATAAAAGCCTTGCCTTGACCCGGCCGGTAATCATTGAGTCATCGACCATGTGACCCAGGGTGCGTTCATCGGTTGCACCCTTATATGTTCCAACAGCTGCCGTGCCCACAATGGCGGGGCCGCAACCGGCACAAACGAGCAACAACCCAAGGCCGATGCCCAGAAATTTCCTATTCATAAACATTGTTCTCCTACTTTTCATCGTCATCGTCAAGATCGAGGTCATCAAATTCACTCAAATCCAAATCATCCAGCAGATAGTCTGCCTTGTTAAAGGCTTCAATTTCCATGGGATATGATTCACCCCCCTGGGGCATTTTTGGTCCCTTCACAACCCGATCCATCCCGGGGCTGTGCTCTTTCCTTTGCCCTCGGCCGGCAAAGAACATGAAAATCATAAAACAGATCCCGGCAAAGTTAAGGGTCAAAATAATAATTCCGGTTATACTCTTTGCGGTCATTGTGTTATACTCGCAAGGTTCTTTTAAAAAATTTGACGCCACGTTTCATCATATGCTTATATATAGTGAAATTTACAATTTTACACAAGATTATTAATTGAAAAGGAAATGTTATGGGTTGGCTTGGAAAAGTGGTTGGGGGAACCATTGGTTTTGCCCTAGGAGGCCCCATTGGTGCCGTTGCAGGAGCAGCCTTTGGCCACACATTTGATAAGAAAGAGGCCATTTACCTGTCGGAAGGTCAGTATCAACAGCGACTATCAACGGATGAAGAGTCCCAGATGATTTTTTTTGTGGCAGCATTTTCCATGCTGGCAAAGATCGCAAAGGCCGACGGCATGGTCAGTGAAAAAGAAATTGCCTCGATTGAAGACTTCATGGGCCAGGACCTCAACCTCAACCCTGAGAGCCGAAACTCTGCCATCAATATCTTCAGACAGGCCCTGAATTCAAACGAACACTTTGAAGCCTTTGCCCGTCAGTTCCATGGGGCCTTTAGAAACCAGCCCAGGATCATTGAACTGATGATGGATGTTCTTTTGCGTGTTTCTGCGGCCGATGGTGCCATAAGCGATCAAGAAGAATATCTGCTCCTCTCCGCAGCACGGACCTTCAACCTTTCAGACACGGATTATGCAAGGCTTAAGTCCAGATACGTCAAGGCGGTCAACCGCTATTATTCGGTTTTAAAAATCGATGAGACCGCCACCAACGAAGAGGTCAAACGACAGTATCGAACCATGGTTTCCAAGTACCATCCCGACAAGATTGAGGCAAAGGGTCTGCCCGACGAGTTTGTCAAGCTTGCCAACGACAAGTTCAGGGAGATACAGGAGGCCTACGATGCCATTCGAAAAGAACGGGGAATGTAAATGAACCCCGGGATGGGCAATTGAACCGTTTTGCCTACTATATGTCCGGGTATACCCTCAAGGCCTTTTCAGGCTTTTCCAAGGCCCGGATTTCCATACATGGTCAGGAAAATATTCCCGATGCATCCGTGATCTTTACGGCAAATCACTTCACCCGCATGGAAACCATTTTCCTGCCCTACCACATCCATGATCTCATTAAAAAACCGGTATGGTCCCTTGCAAGCAGCGATCTTTTCCATGGGGCACTCAAGGGGGTTCTCACCAGCATGGGAGCCGTCTCCACAAAGGACCCGGACCGGGACCGGGTCATTGTCAAGAACCTCATATCCGGCGATGCCCAATGCATTATTTTCCCGGAAGGCATGATGGTGAAGAACAAGAAGCTTGTCCAGGCCGACGAGTTCAGGATCACCCATGACAGTGGGGTGTCCCGGCCCCACACCGGTGCTGCCATCATCGCCCTGACCACCGAATTTTACCGGCAACGGCTCCGGCGCATGGAGACGATCAATCCCCATGAGTTCAACAGGCTTGTGTCCGTGTTGGAAATCCGTGATCCTGGAAAGGTGCTGGGAACAGAAACCTTTATCGTGCCGGTGAACATCACCTATTACCCACTCCGGGCCCGGCAGAACCTGCTGAGTTCCATTGCCGTTAACCTTATGGCCGAACCCTCCCAGAGGGTCCTTGACGAGCTCATGACCGAGGGCACCATGCTGCTTTCCGGTGTTGACGTTGACATCCGGTTTGGCAGGCCCATCCCCATTGCAGGCCATCTGAACCACTGGCTGATTGAAAGCGATCTTTCGTCGAGAAGAAGAATTCTCTTTTCGAACACCATGGCCTCAAGGCCTGCCATGAAAGCCATCTCCATTGAGATCATGGAACGTTACATGGCATCGGTCTATGGAATGACCACCCTGAATTACGACCATATCTTTGCGTCGATTCTCAAATATTTTCCCGGCCCTGTCATCGGGGTTTATGACTTTAAATGCAGGGCATTTCTGGCCATAACAGGCAGGGTCATGGAATCAGACCAGAACCTGCATGGGAGTCTATACCTGAACCAGATTCATCTGCTGACCGATGACCGGCACAACCGGTTTGGCGATTTTATCCAGACAGCCGTTGATACAGGACGCATCACCCTCAAGGATGGAAACATCCTGAAAAACGACGAACCCTTTGACACAAATCCTAATTTCCACAGGGTCCGAATTGAAGACCCGGTCTCGGTCATGGCCAACGAGGTTGAACCCTTGACCGACCTACAGCTTTTTCTGATTGAACTTGCCCGGAAAACGCCCCGGGAAATTTCCATCCTTGTCAAAAATCGGCTGCTCCAAAAGGCTAGAACGGATTTTGAGAACGATTACAATGCCTATTTTATGGAAAATGAATCAAAGCCAAAGGGCATCGGCCGATCAATTTTTCTTCCTTCAAATACAGGCGCAGACAGGGGCGTTCTTCTCATCCATGGATACCTGTCAACCCCGGCTGAGATGAAGGGATTGGCTCAATTTTTCAACGCCAGGGGATACAACGTCCATGCCCCCAGACTCAAGGGCCACGGTACCGGGCCGGAGAACCTGGCAGTGGTGGGTTACGAGGAGTGGATCGAATCGGCCGAAGAGGGGTATGCCGTTCTAAGGCATCTGTGTGACCGAATCTTCATCGGCGGGTTTTCAACGGGTGCAGGGATCGCCCTTGATCTGGCAACCCGGGTGGAGGGACTCCAGGGGGTGTTTGCCGTGGCGCCGCCAAGAAAACTCCCGGATTCAGGCGCCTATTTTGCACCGGCCATGGACATCTGGAACCAGCTCATGCGACGGGCAAACCTGGGCAATATTGCAAAGGAATTTATCCGCCACGAGACTGAAAATCCCGGGATTGACTATCTTCGCAACCCGGTTGCCGGGATTCGGCAGCTTGAAAAGTTCATGGACAGCCTTGAACCCAAACTTGGCAGCATCACGACCCCTGTTCTGGTGGTCCAGTCAAGGAAAGATCCCATGGTGAACCCGGATGGGACAACCCGGCTGTTTAAAAAGCTGGGCAGCGCAATCAAAGAATTTTATCTGTTGGATTTTGACCGCCACGGCATTCTTTTGGGCAGGGGAGCCCAGCGGGTTTACAGGATCATTGCCGATTTTATGGAATCCCTGGAAACTAGGAACGACGATCTGATGCTGTCAGGGCCGGATTTAAAACCCGGCCCTGACAAATAGCTGGTACGGTTGGGAACTGTCTAAATTACCATCAACGTTGCAGGATCAAGTGTAAACCGCTGATTTGACCGGTCTCCATCCTTGAGGACCACTGCATCAATTTTTTCATCCTTGGGCTGGAGAAAAAGAGCCTTGTCAAACCGGTCTTTTACCTGATCCAGCTGCCTGGGATAACCCACTTCAGTCAGGGGTTCTTCCCTGTGGCTCTGCATGGAAAACCAGAAGGCGGTCTCGAAATCCTCGGAAATGGCCTTGAGTTCATCCAATAGATCGACAAGGTCCATGTCAAAGTCCAGGCCGTCGACGATGATCATGGCCGGGATCCGGATATCACCCTTTCTGAGGGTCTTCAGGTAATCCCTGAGTTTTTCTGCGGTAAAGGTCAACTCGTTGTAGCTGATCCCTGTTTTGCAGGGTTCAATGTCTTCCCACAGGCGGTTGGCCTTCAGGGGATCAACATAGCCGATGTTGTCCACCAGACTTGTAAACGCCTCCTTATAGCGGACGTTAATCTTGTCCATGGGGTCACGGAGGCTGATGTGAAGGGTCGTCTCCCCCTCAAGAAGCCTTGAGATTGCTATCTGAACCAGGAATTGTGTCTTGCCGACACCGGCCCTTGACAGCACGGCACCGAATCTGCCCTGGTGAAGATTCTCACTGCCCATGATAATGATCGCCGGGCTTCTTTGAATGAGATCGTTTTTCAGCATATTTCCCTCTCTTTATTTTGTATTGGATGCTTAATTTTTCTTTTTGTCTTCTTCTTCTTTTACCTTTACAAGCTCGTCGGCAACCGACTGGGGTACCTGCTTGTAGGCTGAGAATTCCATGGAAAACTGGGCCTTTCCCTGGGTGGCGGATCGAAGAATAGTCGAGAAACCAAACATCTCGGAAAGGGGAACGCTGGATTCAATCACAGACATGACACCCTCTTCCTGGGAACCCTGAATAATTCCCCGGCGCTGGTTGATAAGCCCCATGCAAGACCCCTGGAACTCGTTGGGTGTCTCGATGACAACCTTCATGATGGGCTCGTGGATAACCGGTTTCGCCTTGAGGTATCCTTCACGGAAACCACCCCTTGCCGCAGCCTGGAAAGCCATTTCAGACGAATCCACGGCATGGTAGGCGCCGTCTTCAAGGACCACCCTGACCCCGGTAATTGGGTACTCCATTTTGGGCCCCTTGTCCATTGAATTGTGGAACCCTTTTTCACACGAAGAGATGAACTGGGTGGGAATTCTTCCGCCAGTAACCTTGTTGACAAATTCAAACTCCTCCTCACAGGGCTCCACATAACCCATGACCCGTCCAAACTGGCCTGAACCACCGGTCTGTTTCTTGTGGGTGTAGTTGAACTCTGCCTTGCGGGTAATGGTCTCACGGTAGGCAACCCTTGGCTTGCCGGTGATCACCTCGGCCTTGTACTCACGCTTCATGCGCTCCACATAGACCTCAAGGTGAAGCTCACCCATGCCCTGGATGATGGTCTCGTTGGTTTCTTTGTCCACAAAGGTCTTGAAGGTGGGATCCTCTTTGGTAAACCGGTTAAGGGCCTTGGACATGTTGATCTGGGATTTGTTGTCAACCGGCTGAAGGGATAGGGAGATAACCGGATCCATGACATGCATGGCAATCAGCGAATAATTGATGCCGGGGCTCACAAAGGTGTCGCCGGAGGCGCAGTCAACGCCGAACATGGCGCCGATATGGCCTGCTGGAATCTCATCAACCTCTTCCATTTCAGAGGCGTGCATGCGGATGAGCCTGCCGACCTTTGTCTTTTTGCCGTCCCTGGAATTGACCACGGTGTCGCCTTTTTTCAAACAGCCCTGGTAAACCCGCATATAGGTGAGCTGACCATACTGGCCATCCTCAAGCTTGAAGGCAAGGGCTACCGTGGGCTTGTCAAAATCACTCACAAGGGTAACCGTCTCATCCTCATTATCAAGGTCAATGGCAACGTTCTCAACATCAATGGGGGAGGGCAGATAGTCCAGAACAGCGTCAAGCAGGGGTTGAACAGCCGTATTCTTGTAGGCAGAACCCATGAAAACCGGGGTCATCTTCCGGGCAATGGTTCCCAGGCGGACCGCTTCCTTGATCATCTCTTCGGTGATTTCTGTCTCTTCAAGAATGGCGTCGGTCAGCGTATCTGAAAATTCGGAAACCGCATCGATCATGATTTCCCGCTTCTCGGCTGCCTCGTCTGCAAGTTCAGCTGGAATCTCCTTGACAATGACCTTTTCGCCGTTGTCTCCCTCAAAATAATAGGCCTTCATGGCAACCAGATCCACAACACCCTTGATCCGGTCTTCAAGACCGATGGGAATCTGCATGAGCACCGAGTTGTGACCCAGTTTATCCCTAAGCTGTTTGGCCACCCTGTAGGGGTTGGCACCGCTTCGGTCACACTTGTTGACAAAGGCGATGCAGGGAACCTGGTAACGCTTCATCTGCTGATCAACGGTGATGGACTGGGACTGAACCCCTGAAACGGAACAGAGAATAAGCACAACGCCGTCAAGCACCCGCAGGGATCGCTCGACCTCAACGGTAAAATCCACATGGCCGGGCGTGTCAATGATGTTAACGGCATGTTTTTTCCACTCGCAATGTGTGGCGGCCGAAGCAATGGTGATGCCGCGCTCGCGTTCAAGCTCCATGGAGTCCATGACGGCACCTGCGCCGTCCTTGCCCCTGACCTCATGGATCTGGTGAATTTTGTCGGTATAGAACAAAATCCTTTCTGTAAGTGTTGTTTTACCCGAATCGATATGGGCGCTGATTCCGATATTCCTTACCCTTTTTAAGTCCTTAAGCATGATGAAACTGTCCTTTGACTGAAATTAATGCACACCCCATTATCAACGAATAATGGATAAATGTTGCCGCTTTTTAATATTGAAAATTGGTATCGGCTCTGTTAGTATCAGTGTTTTGATTAAGGTGGTACACTGTTTAAAAAAATTCCAATATACTAAATAATTAAGCCAATCATGTCAAGTAAAAAACATACCCATGACCCGCCCTTTGGTGAGGCCTGGCAAGAGACGATCAAAAGAGGCGCAAATCAATTTGGACTTGTCCTTACCCCGGACCATCTTGAAACCATGGCGCTCCATGGAACGGAACTTTTAAAGTGGAACCGAAAAATCAACATCACCTCAATTACCGACCCCGGGGAGATGGCCACAAAACATTTTATCGACAGTCTTGCCATTGCCCCCCACATTCCAAAAAATGCCCGGGTGCTTGACATGGGGTCGGGGGGTGGCTTTCCCGGATTTCCCCTCACGGTGGTCCGGCCGGATCTCGATATTGTGCTGGTGGATGCGTCCAGAAAACGGGTCTCGTTCCTCAACCGCCTGGTAAGTCTGTCCGGACTCACATCAATTACCGCCATCCATGCCAGGGCAGAGGTCCTTGCCGAAGACGCGGCTTTTGCCGGCAGTTTCGATGTGGTCACCTCCCGGGCCTTTACCGCCCTTGACCGGTTTGTGGTACTGGCAGTGCCTTTTCTGTCGCCCACCGGCATTATCCTTGCCATGAAGGGCAGGGCGGGTACGGACGAGGCCTGCACCGTTCCCGCATCGGAATATCAGGTAACCACCATCTCCTACCTGCTTCCCCTGGACGAGCACGCCCGCACCATTGTTTCGGTCAAACCCCTTTAAAACAGACACGACGGGGGGATTCAGGCAATCGGAGAAATAGCAATTATATCTGTGAATATCAGCATGGGGCGTCAGCCAACGGACACCGGCTGACGCTTACCGTTTAAATCCACCTTTAGATTTGCCAATGCCGGGCTTTTGACCTTGACTTTTACATGGGTATTGGCTTAAATTTAGGGTTTGATATTTTAAATACACCATTTACATATATGTAGTTACATTCCGATTCCTGGAGGATACATGGATTACAAAAAGACGCTGAACCTGCCATCCACCAAGTTTGCCATGAAGGCAAACCTGGCCAACCGCGAACCTGCCCAGCTTGATGCCTGGGAGGCGTCCGGGCTTTACCAGAAGATCAGACAGTCCTCAAAGGGAAAACCCAGGTTCATTCTCCATGACGGCCCTCCCTATGCCAACGGCCACCTCCACATCGGCCACGCCATCAACAAAATCCTGAAGGATATCATTATCCGGTCCAAACAGATGGCGGGATTTGACGCCCCCTATGTGCCAGGGTGGGACTGCCACGGGCTGCCCATTGAGCACAATGTGGACAAAAAACTGGGTTCCAAAAAAGCCGATATGACCCCGGTTCAGGTAAGACAGGCCTGCCGGGAGTATGCCCGGGGATTTGTGGATATCCAGCGGGATGAGTTCAAACGATTCGGAGTTGCAGGAGAATGGGATGAGCCCTACCTGACCATGAACAACGCCTATGAGGCCAGGATCGCCAAAGAATGCGGCGAGTTCGCCCTCCAGGGGGATATGTTCCTGGGTAAAAAGCCCATCTACTGGTGCTGCTCCTGCCAGACAGCCCTTGCCGAGGCTGAAATCGAATACAAGGACATAGGCTCACCGTCCATCTATGTTAAATTTGCCGTCAAGGACGACCTGTCCCGTGTTCTGCCCGCCCTTGAAGGTAAAGAGACGTCGTTTGTCATCTGGACCACCACCCCCTGGACCATTCCTGCCAACCTCGGGGTCTGTCTGCATCCCGAATTTATCTACTCGGCCGTTGAAACCGAACATCAGGGTGTGGTGATTCTTGCAAAGGAACTTGTGGAACGGGTGATGGCTGCCTTTAACATCGAGACCTACACCGTTCTCGGGGACCTTGAGGCAAGGGACCTTGAAAACACAAAATGCAGCCATCCCCTTTACGGTCGGGATTCCCTTGTGATCCTGGGCGAGCATGTCACCCTGGAGGCGGGAACAGGCTGTGTCCATACGGCCCCGGGCCATGGCGCCGATGACCATATTGTCGGCCTCAGGTACGGCCTTGAGCCCTACTCTCCGGTCCTTGACAACGGCTGCTTTTCAGATGAAGTCGAAGAATTCAAGGGCCAGTTCATCCTCAAGGCAAACAAGGGCATTGTCGAGCGGCTGGACAATCTGGGTGCCCTGATCAAGCAGGAAAATATCACCCATTCCTATCCCCACTGCTGGCGGTGTAAAAAACCCGTGATTTTCAGGGCCACACCCCAGTGGTTCATCTCCATGGACAAGCTTGACCTTCGCAGAAAAAGCCTGGCCGAGATCGACAATGTCAACTGGATTCCGGCCTGGGGTAAGGCCAGGATCTATTCCATGATCGAAAACCGCCCGGACTGGTGTCTGTCCCGCCAGCGATCCTGGGGGGTTCCCATTCCCGTGTTCCACTGTGAAAGCTGCGGTGAGGTCTATGTGACAAGGGAATCTGTGGACAAAATCCATTCGCTCTTCACCACCCACAGTTCCGACATCTGGTTTGAGTGGGAGGCAAAGGATCTCATGCCCGAAGGTGCCGTGTGTAAAAGCTGCGGCAAGGATCAATTTACCAAAGACCACAACATCCTTGACGTCTGGTTTGACTCAGGGGTAAGCCATGCGGCTGTTCTTGAAGAACGGGAAGGCCTCCAGCGACCGGCCGATCTCTACCTTGAAGGCAGTGACCAGCATCGGGGATGGTTCCACAGCTCGTTGTTAACGGCCGTTGGACGAACGGGCAAGGCCCCCTACAAATCGGTTCTCACCCATGGGTTTGTGGTTGACTCCCAGGGCAAGAAAATGTCCAAGTCCGTTGGCAACGTGGTGGCGCCTGAAAAAATTATCAAGACCCACGGGGCAGATATCCTCCGCCTGTGGGTGGCCTCTGCCGATTACCGGGACGATGTGAGGATCTCAGACAACATTGTCAATCAGCTCTCCGACGCCTACCGCCGCATCCGGAACACCTGCCGGTTCATGCTCGGCAACCTGTCGGACTTTAACCCGGCCGTGGATGCAAGACCCGTGGAAACCATGGAGGGCCTTGACCGGTTTATCCTCCACAGACTCAACCGGGTGCTTGACCGCTGCCTTGGGGCCTATGACGCCTTTGAGTTCCACACCATCCACCACAGCCTCCACAACTTCTGCGTGGTGGATCTGTCCGCCTTTTACCTTGACATCATCAAGGACCGACTCTACACCTCGCCGGCCACGGACACGGCAAGGCGGGACGCCCAGACAGCCATGTACCTGATCCTTGACAGCATCACACGGCTCATGGCCCCCATCCTGCCGTTCACGGCAGAAGAGGTGTGGTCCCATATGCCCGACGTCCAGGGACGGCCTGAGAGCGTTCACCTGGCCTGTCGTCCCGACGCCAACCCCGCATGGACGGACGATGTCCTTGCCGGCGAGTGGGAAAAGATCCGGGCACTCAGGGCCGAAGTGACCAAGGCCCTTGAGGAGGCAAGAACGGCAAAACGCATTGGCCATCCTCTGGATGCAGCGGTCCAGATCAAAGTCCCGACCCCGGCCCTCAAGGATCTGTTACAGGGATTTGGCGAAGATCTCAGGGACATCTTCATTGTCTCCGCCGCCGAAGTGACCGACACCCTGGAAGGGGATTTCTTTGCAAGCAGCGAAATCCAAGGCCTTGCTGTCAAGGTGGTCAAGGCGTCGGGGGAAAAATGCGCCAGATGCTGGAAGTACGACCTGACCGTGGGCGCTGAATCCTGCAGTGAGGGCGCCTGCAAGCGATGCTCTTCAGCCCTTGAAAAGATTGCAGCCATTGAAGGATAGCTCCATGAACAACACAGGGGCCCTGGTCAGGCTTTGTCTGGTAAGCACCGTCATTGTCGTGCTCGACCAGGCCACCAAGGCCCTTGTTGCAAAGGCCCTTGTTCTCCATGAAAGCGTTCCTGTGATCCAGGGATTCTTCAACCTGACCCACATCATGAATCCCGGGGGGGCATTTGGACTGTTTGCCGAACATTCCCCTGAAATACGGCGGTTCTTCTTTTTGTTTGTCAGTTCCATTGTGGCCCTCATGATCCTGTGGCTCTACCGCAAGACAGCCCATACCCACCGGACACTCTCCTTCGGCCTTGCCGCCATCTTTGCCGGGGCCGTGGGCAACCTGATTGACCGATTCAGGTTTGGCAAGGTGGTGGATTTTCTTGATTTCTACCTGGGCGCATATCACTGGCCGGCCTTTAATGTTGCCGATTCCGCCATCACCATCGGCATGGTGGTTTTTGTCTACCATGTGGTTTTCAACAAGATCCCGGATCTATAGGAGTTTCCATGCACCCTGTCCTGTTTAAAATCGGGAACGTCACCCTCTACACCTATGGGCTGTTTGTGGCCCTGGGGTTCATGACCGCCCTGTGGGTTGCCAATCGCCGGGCTGAACACCGTGGAATCGAGGCGGAACTCGTGTCAGATCTTTTTTTCCTGATCCTTGCCTCATCATTGATCGGTGCGCGGTTTTTCTACGTGATCCTCAACTTTTCCGAGTTCAGTCACGATCCGCTGGAAGTGTTCAAAATCTGGAACGGCGGCCTTGTCTTCTACGGCGGGTTCCTCTTTGCCCTGGTATCAGCCCTTGTGTTTGTCCGACGACGGTCCATCGACCTGTGGGAGACGGCCGACGTTCTGGCACCGCCCATTGCCATAGGACACGCCATAGGCAGGATCGGCTGTCTGTTTGCCGGATGCTGTTATGGAAAGGTGTGCGATCTGCCCTGGGCCATGGAATTCCACAACATCGATTCCCTTGCCCCCCGGGAGGTGCCCCTCCATCCCACCCAGATCTATTCGATGCTCTCCAACCTGTTGATCTTCATTGTTTTGATCCTGATGGAACGCAAAAAAACCGGGCAGGGCAGGGGATTCAAGGGCCGGACCTTCTGGACCTATATTCTCCTCTATGGGGTGGCAAGAAGCGCCATCGAGACCTTCCGGGGCGATTTCAGGGGCAATTTCTTCCTGGACATCCTCTCTGTGTCCCAGGCCATCGGGATTGCCATGGCCCTGTTTGCCGCCTGTATGCTTTTTTTCCTGTCAAGGCAGGCACGACATGCCGGAAATTAATTACAATGCACTGTCAAAACACCTTGACTCTGAACCCCTGCCGGGCATCTTTCTGGCCTTTGGTGAAGAGTTCCTCACCCGCAGGGCCTTTGACAGGATCGTTGCTGCCCTGGTACCTGAAAAACGACGGGAACTCTCCTATGAACTTTTAGAGGGGATTGACGCATCCCTTGCCAATGTCAAGGAACGCATCGCCACCTACTCGTTTGAACCGCTGATGGTCCTGGGACTGAAAAATGCCCCGCTGTTTTCCGCCCCCACCGCCCCCAGGGTTGCCGGATTTTCAAAGGAGGATATCGACGCCTTCCAGGAGTTCATTAAAAAACCCTTTCCCGACGGCCATTTCCTGGTTGTTACCACAGATACCGCTGACAAACGCCGGGCCCTTTTCAAGGGAATCAAGGAAGTGGGTCTGGTGATCGACTGTACGGTTCCCAAGGGAAGTCGCCAGGCCGACAAAACACAGCAGGCTGCCATTCTACGTCAAATTATGGAAGGGATTCTCAGCAAAACGGGCAAGGGTATTGACGGGGACGCCTTTGCCATGCTTGTGGACCGCACCGGCTTTGACCCGGCAACCCTGAGCGACAACCTGGAAAAACTGGTTTCGTTCATCGGCCAAAGGGTCTCCATAACGGTTCAAGATGTGCAGAAGGTGGTCAAAAGAACCCGGAAGGATGCCATATTCGAACTTACCAATGCGGTCTGTGACCGCAATGCCGCAACCGCCCTGTTTTATCTTAAATCCCTTTTAGATGCCGGATTCCATCCGCTCCAGATCGTCATGGCCCTGTCAAACCAGCTCAGAAAACTCGTGCTTGTAAAATTATTCATTGAAGCCTGCCGTAAAAAGGGTGTTCCCTGCTGGCAGGCCAACACCCCCTACAACCGGTTCAAGCAGCACACCATGCCCATGGTGGAACAGGCCGATGCAGAAACTGCGGCCATGGCCGAAGAATGGGACAGGGCACTTGCCGGTCAGGCACCTCCCCCACCGTCTGGCAAACCCGGCAAACCCAAAACCAGTAAAAACCTGACGGATCTTTTAATCGCCCCTAACAAAAACAACACCTATCCGGTGTACCATACCTTTTTGAAAACAGACAATTTTTCCCTGGATGAGCTGAAACAGGCAACAACACGGCTCAGCGAGGTGGATATGAAGATGAAGCGCTCGGCCAATGACCCTGAAATTGTGCTTGACAACCTGATCCTCTGGTTGTGCACAAAAGGAGAGAGAAATGCGTAGAAAGACCAAAATCGTGGCCACCATATCGGACCGGAACTGTGAGCCGGAATTTCTGAAACAGCTCTACGATGCAGGAATGGACGTTGTTCGTCTGAACACGGCCCACCAGACCCATGAAAACGCCCTGAAGGTGATTGAAAATGTCAGGAAAATCTCGGACAAAATCGCCATTCTCATCGACACCAAGGGACCTGAGATCCGGACCTGCGGGGCCGATACCCCCCTTACCGTTGCCTATGGGGATTTAATCCGCATCAAGGGGGCGCCGGATGAGCGCTCCTCGGGCAATGTCATCTGTGTCTCCTACCCGGATTTTGTCAAGGATGTCCCCGTGGGAACCACCATCCTCATTGATGACGGGTCCATTGCCCTTACCGTCAAGGAAAAGAACGCAGACTGCCTGACCTGTTCGGTGGAAAATGACGGAATCATTTACGGCAGAAAGAGCGTCAACATCCCGGCCGTCCATGTGAAGCTGCCCGCCTTGAGCGAAAAGGACAAGGGGTTTATCCGGTTTGCCGCGGACAATCAGGTTGATTTTATTGCCCACTCGTTTGTCCGGCACCGGGAGGATGTCCTGGCGGTTCAGCGAATCCTGGACGAACAAAAGAGTACCATCAAAATCATTGCCAAAATTGAAAACAGCGACGGGGTTGAAAACATCGACGAGATCCTTGAAGTGGCCTATGGCATCATGATCGCCAGGGGCGATCTTGCCGTTGAGATCCCGGCCGAAAAGATCCCCCTGGTCCAGAAGTCCCTGGTGCGGCGCTGCATTGAAAAACGGGCACCGGTGATTGTGGCCACCCAGATGCTCCATTCCATGATGACCTCCCCCAGACCCACACGGGCCGAGGTGTCGGATGTGGCCAATGCCTGCCTTGACTCCACCGATGCCCTCATGCTTTCCGGGGAAACGGCCAGTGGTGAATATCCGTTGCTGGCCGTTCAGACCATGGCAAAAATCGCCAACGAGGTCGAGACCAACCGGAGCACCTACATGGACACCCCCTACGCCCTTGACAACAAAATAACCGGTTACCTGGCAAAGGCGGCGGTCAAGGCATCCATCCGCCTCAACACCGAGGCCATCGTTGCCGATTCCATCACAGGTACCACCATCCGTGCCATCGCCGCCTATCGGGGGGACAATCCCATCTATGCCCAGACCTATGATGAGCGGGTGATGCGTGAACTGGCCCTGAGCTTCGGGGTCCATGCCGATACCATTCAACGGGAGGAGGCAACCACCATTCCCCTTAGAAAGGCAATCCTCAGACTCATTGACCAGGGCGTCCTCAAGGAAGACACCCTGATCACGGTTCTTGCCGGTCACTTTGGATCAGAACATGGCGCCTCTTACATTGAGATCAGCACGGCCAAAAAAATGATGTCAAGGGGATGCTAGAGAATCAGCTTGTTCTGTTCCGCAAGGGTATTCCATCGGCTCAAGGGGATGGAGGTGATCTTTTTAAGATCGTGGTTGGGTATGAGACCAAAATTGGGGGATGCGATATAAACCACCGTTGATTTGCCCGGTGTCAGCTCTTCCTGACCGCCATCCTGAAGGGCAATGAGTTTTCCAACGAATTTTAATGCCTTGTCGCCCAGGCCTTTGGTCTCTTTTGGGGTATAGACGGCTTCATAGTACATTTTAAATTCCTCTCAAAAGTAGATGTCAACAAACAATTCAGCGGGAAAATATCTAATGATGATATAGCGCATCCAGCGGATTAAATAAAGACAAATCCACAAACAGTTTCACCGAAATCAACCCGTTGAACTGTAAAAGGTTGGGAGCGTCAATTTGCTTGATGGCTGACCAAAAACCCAGGTTTGGGCAAAACGGTGCCCATGTGCAAGGCGCAGAAAATTATGAAACCGGAGCATACTTGTCTACGTGAGGCCGATTTTATCAATTTGGCAGGGTTTTTCAGCAACGCCGCAGATGGGTGCGTTTTCGTTCAAACACAGATTAAAAAGGGTCTGGGCCTCAAATGAGCTTCGGACAAAGGGACCCGATGCAACGGTTTTAAACCCCATGTCCAGGGCCTGACGCTTAAGGTCATCAAACTCGTCCGGCGGGTAATAGCGATCCACGGCAAGGTGTGCCCTGGACGGCTGAAGGTACTGGCCGATGGTCAGGATACTGCACCCGGTGGCCACAAGGTCCTTCATGGTCTTGCGCAGCTCGTCCCGGGTTTCACCCAGCCCCACCATTAATCCCGATTTTACAGGAATGGATGGATTCATCCGATGTGCCCGGCCAAGCAGTTCAAGGGAACGATCGTAGATCGCCCCGGGCCGTGCCTTTGGGTAAAGGGAGGGCACGGTTTCGATGTTATGGTTTAACACCTCAGGCCGTGCATCCAGTACGGTTCTGAGGGCCGACGCCCTGCCAGAAAAATCGGGAATCAGCACCTCAACCCCGATCAAACCAGGCAGGGTCTCTCTGACGGTTTTTATGGTCCGGGCAAAATGGGCCGCCCCCCCGTCGTCAAGGTCGTCCCGGGTGACCGAGGTGATCACCACATAGGTCAGTCCAAGGGCAAGGGCTGCCTTGGCAACGGAATTGGGTTCGTCTGGGTCCGGGGGCAGGGGCGTGCCGTGGGCAACGTTGCAGTAGCGGCAGTTCCGGGTGCACAGATCGCCCAGGATCATGAAGGTTGCCGTGTGGTTTGCAAAACAGTGCCACATGTTCGGGCATTTTGCCTCCTGGCATACCGTGTGGAGGTGTGCGCCCTGGACCAGTTTTCTCACCCGTTCAAATTCAGGCCCCCTGGGCAGCGAGCGTTTGAGCCAGGCAGGTTTTGCAGTGGTTTGCGTGTTCATTTTTTTCCTCACAATAGGGTTTCCATGTGGTGAATCAGCCGTTGTCTGGCCCTTTCAAGCACAGAAGAACCGCCACGGCCGTCGGTTTTTTTCTGACCGACGCGCTCCTGCTGGATGGATGTCATGGAGACACCGGTCATACCGCAGGGGTTGATCCACGCAAAGGGGCCAAGTTCGAGATTGACGTTCAGGGCAAGCCCGTGGAACGAGATATTGCGGTGGATGGCAAGGCCCACGCTGCCGATCTTTTTTTGAACGCCCTGGCTTGCGACCCAGATACCGTGATTTTTCGGGTTCCGGCCGGCCCTGACACCACAATCCTGGCAGGTGTCGATCATGGCCTGTTCCAGGGTGTGGACAAAATCAGCCACCCCGATTCTGGCCCTTGCCAGGTCCATGATGGGATAAACCACCACCTGGCCGGGTCCGTGATAGGTGATGTTGCCGCCCCGGCCCGTTTCAATCACGCAGATTCCCCGGGTTTCAAGAAAAGCGTCGTCCACAATGAGGTTTTCCCTGCCCCCCCTTCGGCCCAGGGTGAAAACGGCCGGGTGCTCGACGATCAGGATCACATCCGGCCGTCCCGGGTCATCAACCTTTTGATCCACAATTCTTTTTTGAAGGGCAAAGGCAGTTCCGTAGTCCATCAGGCCCAGGTCCAGAAACCGGCGGCAATCCGGAACCGCACGACCCAACTGCTCCACCTTGTTAACCTCGCTGATCTCTATGACATGGCTGTCATGGCTGTCATGGCTGTCCGGACCCGGCGGACGGCCAATGGCGGCTCGTCCATTGGCCGGACCGTTGTCTAACCGCACAGGCATGGCTTTCTTGCCGCTGTCACCTCGTCCAGCCGCTGCATCTTGGGCAGGTGGGGTGCCGAGCGAACCAGATCCGGGTTGGTACGGGCCTCTTCGGCAATGGCCTTGAGGGCCCGGATCAGCCCGTCTATGGTCTCCTTGGATTCCGTTTCCGTGGGTTCGATCATCAGGGCGCCATGGACCACCAGGGGAAAATAGATGGTCGGCGGATGGAACCCGTAATCCATGAGCCGTTTTGCCATATCAAGGGTGGTCACCTTGTGGGCGGCCTGGCGTTTGTCGCTGAACACACATTCGTGCATGCAGGGCCTGTCATAGGCAAGGTCAAAGGTATGTTTGAGGCTCTCCTTGATGTAATTTGCGTTGAGAACGGCAAGCTGGCTGACCCGTTTCAGCCCGCCGGGTCCCAGGGAGCGGATGTAGGCGTAGGCCCTGACAAGGATGCCGAAATGGCCGTAGAAGGTGAGCATTCGGCCAATGGAATCCGGACCCTTTTCCTGGAAGGAAAACCCCTTGTCATCCTTGACAATCCGGGGGCCCGGCAGGAACGGCACCAGTTTTTCCACCACGGAAATCGGTCCGGACCCGGGCCCGCCGCCCCCGTGGGGAGTTGAAAAGGTCTTGTGCAGATTGTAGTGGACCACGTCCATGCCAAGATCGCCGGGTTTGACAATGCCGAGGACCGCGTTCATGTTGGCCCCGTCTCCGTACACAAGGCCGCCCTTGCCGTGGACAATGTCACAGATCTCTTTCAGGTCCTCTTCAAACAGCCCCAGGGTGTTGGGGTTGGTGATCATGATCCCTGCCGTGTCCTCGTCCATGGCATCGGCAATGGATCGGGGAGAAAGCATGCCACGGGATGAAGAGGTGATGTTCACGGGCGCATATCCGCACAGGGCCGCACTGGCTGGATTGGTGCCGTGGGCCGTGTCCGGGATCAGGATCTTTGTGCGCTGGCGTCCGGACTTTGCATGAAAGGCGTGGATGATCATCATGCCGGCAAGTTCGCCATGGGCACCGGCGGCTGGCTGCAGGGTAGTGGCGGCCATGCCCGAAATTTCGGCAAGATAGCCCTCAAGGGTATGCATCAGTTCAAGGGCACCCTGGGACAGGTCCGGATCTGCCAGGGGGTGGGCTGCGGCAAATCCGGGCCGTGCCGCCTGGACATCGTTGGTCTTGGGGTTGTACTTCATGGTGCACGATCCAAGGGGGTACATGGCAGAATCAATGCCAATATTCCACTGGGAAAGCCGGGTATAGTGCCGGACCACATCGAGCTCATAGAGTTCCGGCAGCGCCGGCGCCTCGCCCACAAGATCGGGGTCAAGGGCAGAGACGTCCACATCCTGGAGCGGAATGGAGATCCCGCACCGGCCGGGTTTACTCTTGTCCCACAACAGGGGCTCCGTGAAAATCAGACCCTGGGTGCCATTGCCGGTTTCAGGTTTTGTGCCGGTTTTATTCTGGGTTTCCATTATTTCACCTCCCGTGCCAGGGTTTCCATCTCCTGCCTGGAAAAGACTTCGGTTGCGCAGAACAGATAGTGATTGGCCAGGGCCGGATAATAGGGTTCAAGGTCAAGGCCTGCCACCATGTTGTAACGGGTTTTAAGGATCTCTCGCCGTTCCTTGAACCCATCACCGACCTTTACGACAAACTCATTGAAAAAGGGGCGGTCAAAGGCCGGCTCAAGGCCTGAATCCTGGAGGGCAGCCTTTAAAAACATGGCCTTGTCATGGTTGAGCTGGGCGATTTTACGCATGCCGACCCGGCCGGTAAAGGCCATGTACATGCCTGCTGCCATGGCGTTCAGCCCGTTGTTCGAGCAGATGTTCGAGCTTGCCTTTTCCCGTTTGATGTGCTGCTCCCGTGTGGCAAGGGTCAGCACAAATCCGGGTTGACCGGTCAGGTCCGTGGTTTTGCCCACATAGCGGCCGGGCAGGGCGCGCATGAGACTTTTGGTGGATGAAAGGATGCCAAGGCCCGGACCGCCAAAACTCTGGGGAATGCCCAGGCTCTGGCCTTCGCCGGCAACCAGGTCTGCGCCAAAACTTCCGGGATTTTTCAGCAGCCCATAGGCCAGGGCTTCGGTGAACGAGGTGATAAACAACGCATTTTTTGAATCCGCAATATCCTTAACCCGGGCAAGGTCCTCGATACAGCCAAAGAAATTGGGGCTCTGTACGGCAATGCCGGCCACATCAACTGTATCGAGCAAGGAAAAGTCCGTGGTGCCGTCGGGATTGTGGGCAAGCTCGACCATGGAATAGCCTGCCGGCGTCAGGTAGGTCTTGATAATCTGCCGGTGAAAGGGATGAACCAGGCTTGAAACCGCCACAGTCCGGGTCTGTTTGTTTTTCCTGAGCGCAATCAAAAGGGCCTCGGCAAGGGCCGTGCCGCAGTCATAGTGGGAGGCCGTGGCGATCTCCATGCCCAGAAGCGCTGTGATCATGCTCTGGAACTCATAGATTCCCTGGAGTGTGCCCTGGCTGACCTCGGGCTGGTAGGGGGTGTAGGCCGTTGCAAACTCGGACCGGCCAATCAGATAGGAGAGGGCCGAAGGAATGTGATGGCTGTAGCTGCCGGCCCCAATGAACACCCGTGCCTTTGAGGCAGCCCCCATGGAGCCGGCAAGGGCCTCCATGTGGTCGTTCAGTGCCCACTCGTCCATGGCCGGGGGTAGATCAAGGGGCTCCCGCAGCCTGAACTTTTCGGGTATGACGGTGAAAAGATCATCAAGAGAGTCCATGCCCGTGACGGCCAGCATCTCCTGGATGTCCTGGTCTGTATGGGGTAGATAGCGCATGGTTTTATCCTTTATCCTTCTAAAGATTCAAGGTAGGCTTTCCTGTCCAGTAAAAGGTCCATCTCAGCGGTGTCGGTCGGCTTGACCCGGATGATCCATCCGGCGCCATAGCAGTCCGAATTGACAAGCTCAGGCGCATCTTCAAGCCCCGGATTGATCTCCGTGATTTCACCTGAAACCGGCATGTAGAGCTCTGAAACCGCCTTGACCGACTCGACCGTTCCAAATTCATCCCCCTTGGAAAAGGTGGCACCGATCTCGGGCATCTCCACAAAAACAATCTCCCCGAGCTGATCCTGGGCATAGTCGTTGATGCCGATGGTGAACATCCCGTTCTCGTTCTTTGCCCACTCATGGTCCTCGGTATAACGCACGTCTTCCGGCAGGTTCAGTTCATTGATTTCCTTCATTGGTTTACCTCCTTTATGTAAAATTACTTATCTTCTGACGTGCCGTACGATGGGGGCGCACGTCCGCTACCAGGGTCACGGTCAGGGTTCGTTTGTTCTCCTTGAGCACCACCTTCCGGCCCATCTCCAGGGGAAGGTTGACCCGGACAAGACCGCAGCTGAGCCCTTTGGGAACAAACCCCTCGGGCCGGTCAGGGGAGGCGATGCTGACGATTTTCCGGTCAATCCACCCGATGCCCATGTCGGTTGCACAGGTCAGCACCGTGCCCAGCAGGCTGCCATCAAGATCAAATACCCGGGCCTTTTGTCCCGACGACACCTTTCTGAGATTCTCGCCCACAAAGGTGTAGGTGTAAAAGGCCCCTTTCGAATCCAGCAGGGCTTTGTCGCCGATGAACGCCTTGGTAAATCCGGACATGTCTGGTTTAAATGGCAGGGCAAACATCCACGGATGGTTGATGAATTTCCACGGTCCGATATCCTGGTGGGAAAGCGGCAGTACCGCTCCTGCCCGCAACGAATCCCTGGCCCCGAGTCCGCAGGCGATGACAGGGAAGGTCCGGCCCGCCCCAAGGATGCCCGTCCAGAGATCAACGGCCTTTTCAGGTGCAATGAAAATTTCAAAGCCGAACTCACCGGTGTAGCCCGACCGGGAAAGCAGCACCGGGGTGCCGTCGGTGAGCATCACCTGAGAGGCACTTGTGGATGCCGGGTCCATATGGCCCTTGAACGAAAAGTAGGGCATTTTGTCAAACACCTGTTCGGGTGACCGGATCAGTTGTCTGAGAATGCGCAACGAATTTTTTCCCTGGATATCAATCTTGGCAAGCCTGCCCGTGAGGTCTTCAATGGACACGGCAAGTTTCTTTCCATGCCCGGCAAAATGGGCTGCCACGGTTGCACCCATGCCTGCATTGACACAGACCAGATAGTCCCCGGGTGCCAGGCAATAGACAATGGCATCATCAATCGTATGGCCCTGTTCGTCAAGGATGGCGCCATACACACACCGCCCCTGGGCAAGACCGGCAAGGTCCCGGGTATGGCACAGCTGGAGAAGGTCCAGGGCATCATCGCCCTTGACCGTCACGCAGGCCATGTGGCTTGTATCAAAAATACCCGCCGATTCAAGGACCCCAAGGTGTTCGTTCTTGACCCCTGTCGCGTACCAGAGCGGCATGTCAAAGCCGCCAAAATCGGCCATATTGGCGTTATTCGCCCTGTGCCAGCGGTTCAACGGGGTGGTCTTAAGCGCGTTTCCCATGGTGTTAACCTCGCTGTTTTTTGATTTTTTTGGTAATTTGGGTTTGATCTTTAAAGCATTTCGCTGTAGCGTATTTATAAAATAAGAACATTTTATTAAAAAAATAGCAATTGCGTTTAAATATTCGACCCCATGGGGTAATATAGGTACTTATTTAGCTTATAGTCAATTAAATATTTTATTTTTTAGATATAGCTAAATAATTACGTTTAAAATTGATTTATTCAGCCGTATTGTTGTTAATATTTTTTTATTGATCCTCCTGAAAAACAAGGAGAAAAAATGACCGATCAGATAGCGATCATTGGTGCAGGCCCTGGCGGTTATGCAGCAGCCTTGCGGGCATCGGCCCTTGGGGCAGCGGTGACCCTGGTTGAACGAGAAGGGGTGGGCGGCACCTGTCTCAACTGGGGGTGCATCCCTTCGAAAATCATGAAAACCTCGGCAGACCTGCTGTTGAAGATCAATGAAGCCCACAGGTACGGCATCACGGTCCAGGGTACAACAACCACTGACATGGCTGCCCTGATGCGGAGGAAACAGACCCTTATCCAGACCCAGCAGCAGGGCATTTTGTCGCTGCTCAAGCGGGGCGGGGTCACTGTTTTAAACGGCAGGGCAAAGATCAAGGCCATGGGCACGATCACGGTAACCGACGATTCCGGTACCCCTGCTGAGATCAACTTTGACCGCCTGATTCTTGCAACCGGCACCATTCCCCAGAATATTCCGGCCTTTGCCTTTAATGCAACCACCATTCTTTCGAGCAACGACCTTCTATCCCTTACCCATATTCCCCCATCGATCCTGATCGTTGGCGGCGGGGTGATCGGATGCGAGTTTGCCTTTATCCTTGCAGCCCTCGGGTCCGCCGTCACGGTTGTGGAGGCCATGGACCGGCTGCTGCCCCTTGATTCCGTTGACGAATCCTGCTCTAAACTCCTGCTGCGGGAGATGAAAAAGAGAAAGATCAAGGTGATCCTTGACCGGAGCGTCACCTCGTGTGAGTCCCATGATACAGGTGTCAGTGTCATGGTGGGCACCTCACCCTTCTCAACTCCGAACGCCGGTACACCCGTTACGCCTGTCAAGATCGATGTGTCGGCCATGGCGGTCTGCATCGGCCGCACCCCCCTTTCAACGGATCTCGGACTTGAAGCCATTGGTCTTGAAACCGACAAACAGGGATGGATTCCGGTCAACGACGCCATGGAAACCCGGGTCAGGGGCGTCTATGCCATCGGTGACATCACAGGCCCCTCAAGGATAATGCTCGCCCATGTGGCCACCCATGAAGCCCTGGTGGCCGCAGAAAATGCCATGGGAGCCACCCGGACCATGTCCTACGACGCCGTGCCCAACGCCATTTTCACCATGCCGGAGATCGGAACGGTGGGCCTTTCAGAGCAAGGCTGCGAAAAAAAAGGGATTGACGCCCAATGTTTTACCGTTAATTTCAGGGCACTTGGCAAGGCCCAGGTCATGGGGGAAATAGCCGGAGAGGCCAAGATCGTGATTGAACGGCCGACGGGCAGGGTGCTCGGCCTTCACCTGGTCGGCCCCCATGCCACCGATCTTATTGCAGAGGGCGCCCTTGCCGTGAAAAACCGTCTCACAGTTTCAGACCTTGCCGAAACCGTCCATGCCCATCCGACCCTTGCTGAAATCGTGTCCGAACTGGCACTCAAGGCCACGGGCAGGGCCATCCACGGATGAAAAACCCTATAGGACAATTATCATTTAATCGCCCATGTCTATTTTAATTCGTACAATTCTGTTGCTGGTCGTATCAAACGTCTTTATGCTGACAGCCTGGTACCTTCACTTGAAGACACTGCCCCACAAGCCCTGGTATATCGCGGCCCTGGTCAGCTGGTGCATTGCCTTTGTTGAGTATACCGTCCACATCCCAGCCAATCGCATCGGACATAGGGTAATGACGCTGTCCCAGCTTCAGATTCTCCAGGTTGGGATGTCACTGCTGATCTTTATCCCTTTTTCAATTCTGGTCATGGGACACCCGGTCAAGATGGATTACCTCTGGGCGGCCCTCTGCCTTATTGGGGCTGCCTACTTCATTTTTCGAGGGATTGCCTAGAAAGGTGCATGCGTAAATACGGCATTATCGTTCCCTGCCTATAGCACATAGGGAACCTTCATGTTAAACGACTTGTAGACCACAAAGGTTTCTACGGAACCGACCCCCTCGACGGTGGAAATTTCATCGGTGTAGAATTCAAGGAGCCCGAACCCGGGTTTCAGCAGCACATGGACCATGAGGTCGTAGCGGCCGGTGACAACGCTGACGGAAATGACCCCCCGAAGATTGGAAATCTCTTCGCCCTTCTTGACAAGGTCCATCTCTTTGAGCTTGATGCCGATGATGACGGTGTTATGTCCGGGAATGGCCGACGGGTTGATCCGTCCGCAGATGTCGAGTATCCCCTCGTCGGTCATGCGGTTAACCCTTGCCCGCACGGTGTTTTCCGTAATGTTGAGCAGCTCGGAAATGGCCTTAAAGGATTTGCGGCCCTCCCTTAATTCCTTGATGATCTGGATGTTGACCTTGTCTATTTTCATTTCACTCTCAAAGGGTCACGGCACCCCCCAGGGGGAAGATGCCGTGAACCCTGGCTGTCCCGAATTTAAATTTACGCCCCAAGATAGGCTTTTTTCACCTCGGGGTCGTCCAGCAGATCACTGGCCTTTCCCTCGAGCACGATGTTGCCGTTTTCAAGCACATAGCCCCGCTGGGCAAACTTCAGGGCAAGCCTTGCGTTCTGTTCGACCAGCAGGATGGTGGTTCCCAGGCGGTTGATCTCCTTTAAGGCCTCGAACATGTCAAGCATGAGAAGGGGGGCAAGCCCCATGGAGGGTTCGTCCAGGATCATGATCTTCCGGCCGCTCATGTAGGCCCGGCCCACGGCCAGCATCTGCTGCTCTCCGCCGCTCAGGGTTCCGGCCAGCTGATTCTTACGTTCGTCAAGGCGTGAAAAAAGATCAAACACCCATTTCTTGTCCTTGACCATCTGGTCCCTGTCCTTTCTTGCAAAACAGGCCAGGGTCAGATTTTCTGTCACCGTGAGGTTGCCAAAGATCATCCTTCCTTCAGGGACGTGGGAAATGCCAAGCTTTGAAACCACCTTGTCCGTGCTGTAATTGAGGATGTTTTCGCCATTGAATTTTATGACCGACCCGGGAGATGAGGGGATCATCCTTGAGATGGCCCTCAGGGTGGTGCTTTTACCTGCGCCGTTGGCCCCGATGATGGTGACGATTTCCCCCTTGTCCACGGAAAAACTGATGCCGTGGAGGGCCATGATGTTATCGTATGCGACGGTCAGATTCTCTACAACAAGCTGCATCAGGTTAAATCCTCCTTGCCAAGGTAAGCTTCGATCACCTTGGGATTGTTCTGGATCTCCTCGGGCGGTCCCTCGGCGATGATCTCGCCAAATACCAGCGTCTGGATGTACTCACAAAGCTCCATCACAAATTTCATTCGATGTTCGATCAGGAAGATGGCCACCTTGAACTCCTGGTGCACCTTTCGGATGATGGCAATCATCCGGACAAGCTCGTCCGGGGTCATGCCGGCCGTGGGTTCATCCAGGAATAAAATTTTGGGGTTGATGGCCATGGCCCTTGCCATCTCAACCCGTCGCTGGGCCCCATAGGGAAGGTTACCCACCTTTTGCCTGGCAAACTGGGCAATATCAAAGATTTCAAGGAGCCGAAAGGCGTTTTCCTCAACCGCTTTTTCCTGGCGTTTGCAGGCCGGGGTATTGAAAAAGGCACCCACAAGGCCATAGGTGAGCTGGGAAAAATGGGCCATTTTGATGTGGTCAAGCACGTTCATGTGGCGCCATAAAAGAAGGTTCTGGAAGGTTCTGCCAAGACCCAGGGAGGCAATCCGATGGGTCTCCATCCCCTTGATGGATTGACCGTTGAGCAGGATCGACCCTTCGGTGGGGGTATACACCCCGGTGATCAGGTTGAATATGGTAGTCTTGCCGGCCCCGTTGGGCCCGATCAACCCGTTGATCTGGCCCGGTTCAATGGTGAGGTTAAAGTCGTTGACGGCCCTGAGTCCGCCAAAGTAATGGGTCATGTCTGTGACCTGGAGAAGCGGTGACATTATCGGCGGCCTCCTTGGCTTGACTGGACATTTCCGGTCGGATTGTTTCCAGGTTGATTGTTTCTGGATCCCATAAGGCCTTTGATGTTGAAATCCGTAAACGAGATCAGGCCGTGGGGACGAAAGAGCATGACCAGAATCAGAATCAACGGGATGATGATCCATTTGAACAGCTCAAGGGGTCGCAACGCTTCGCCAAGAACCGAGATGCTCACGGCCCCCACAATGGATCCCCAGATGGAATTGAGGCCGCCAAAATAGACCATGGCAAGGATTTCGGCAAGCTTTTGAATGCCAAAGGTGGCAGGGTTGACATAGCGCAGCACATGGGCAAACAGCCCGCCTGCAATCCCGGCCCAGAAGGCGCCGAACATGAAGGCCGTCATCTTGGTCTTGCGGGTGTTGACCGTCATGGAGTCGGCCGCAGGCTCGTTGTCCCTGACGGCGTTCAGGGCTTTTCCCATGGTGGAACTGACAAAGTTGTTGATGATCCAGATGGAAATGGCCATCCAGGCAAACACCACGGGCAGTGAGGCGTAGTTGGGCTGGCTGCTCATCCCCCGGGGCCCGCCCAGGATCTCCAGGTTCTCGATGGCGCTCTTGACGATGAACATGAAGGCAAGGCTGATGATGGCCAGGTAATCCCCCCGGGTTCGAAACGAGGGAATGGCAACAATCAAAGATCCGATGGAGGCCACGACGCCGCCGGCAATCAGAATCAAGGGAAACATCCATGGCCCGAGCCAGGCCGGCAGAAGTGCTGCCCCATAGAGCTTGTCATCGGCAAAGAGCAGCAGGGTCAGGGCCGATGAGGTGTAGGCGCCAAGGGCCATGAAACCGGGGTGGGAGCAGGAGAATTCGCCCTGGTACCCGTTGATGATGTTGATACTGATGGTCAGGATCACCGACACCATGGTCAGTTTCAGGACCAGAACCCGATAGTCGTTGATGTCTGCCCAGATGTGAAGCACCCCGTAAAAGGCCGCAAGATGAACAAGGGTTGCCACCACCAGGGGAAGATGCTCAAGCAGTCCTGCCAGGCGGTTTGTCAGCGGGGCCGTCAGTTTTGCCACAAGGGTGACCGGCACAATGTAGATCAGAAGATCATAGGCAATGACGCTGGGGATCATCATGGGATCCTTGAACATGATCAGGGTACCGAATATGGCCGGGATCTTCGGCAGATAGAGGTAGTAGGAGATGGCATCGCCGAGGAAATATTCCAGGGTTGCCGCAACAAAAGCGCCCAGTATCCACCCCAGAAGCGGCACCGTTGCAAGGGCTCTCTTTATTTTTTTTATGGTTTCCATTTGCTGTCCTGTTGAATAGGGGTTAGAGCCTTAGACTTGCGCTGTGGGCCATTCCAAAAAATCCCCTGGGTCGAAAGGTGAGGATGACAAGAATGATCGAGTAGGCAATCAGATCCCTGAAGGTTGAGGGAAAGACCATGGCCACGAAGATTTCAATGAACCCGAGCATGTAGCCGGCAAGGGCTGCACCCATGATCGAGCCCCTTCCACCCAGAATGGCCGCCACAAAGGCCTTCCATCCGATGAGGATGCCCATGTAGGGGTCAAGGACAGGATAGGCCTGGCCGTAGAGGATTCCGGCAACCGAGGCAAGCCCTGCGCCAATGGCAAAGGTGAGGGGGGCAATGACATTGAGGGAAACCCCCATGAGGGGAACGGCAAGAAAATCATAGGACATTGCCCGCATGGCCATGCCCCACTTGGTCCGCTGGATGAAAAGATGCAGACCGAGCATGAGAAGAAGGGATATGACAACGATCATCACCTTGACATTGGTGACATAGATGCCGCCAAAATTGTAGGTGACCGATTCGATCAGGGGCGGAAAGCTGAACCGCTTTGCCCCGAGAATGATGAGGTTGCCCGTCTCAAAGATGATACCGATCATGAGCCCTGTGATGGCGGCCGAGGCCCTGGGTGCGCCCCGAAGGGGCCGATAGCCCACAACTTCGACAAACACGCCCACAAAGGCGGCAAGGAACATGGTGATGACCACGGTAAAGATGAAGATCAGCCATCCCGGCATGATGGCGGAAAAGAGCGTCAGAAAAAGGGTTGCCACACCAAACCCGATATAGGTCCCGACCATGAAGATATCGCCGTGGGCAAAGTTAAACAGCATCAGGACGCCGTAGACCATGGAGTATCCAATGGATATCACGGCGTAGAAGCTTCCCCACTGCAGGGCGTTGATCAGGTTCTGAAGAAAATAATCCATTGACCGGCTCCTGTTGATTCGTAAAAAATTTAAGGTCTTCTAAACGTAAAAACTGCCGCCGGGCCGTGGTTCCGGCCGGACGGCAGCAGGATGTTTCTAATTACTCGGGACAGATGGATTTGTAGAACTCATACTCACCCTTGTCACTGATGCGAACGATGACGGCACACTTTTTAGGATCACCCTCTTCGGTAAAGGTCATGTTGCCGGTGATGCCTGCAAAATCCTTGATGGTGGCAAGGGAATCACGAACCGCCTTGCGGTCAGCTTTAATCTTGCCCGTGATCTTGCCGGTCTTTTCAATGGCAGCCTGGGCAAGTCTGAGGGCATCCCAGGTCAGGGCTGCTACGTCATCGGGTACATACCCATAGGTCTTGTTATACCGATCGATAAAGGCCTTGGTATCGCCCTTGGCACCGGCTGCGGCATAGTGGGTACTGAAAAACTGACCATAGCAGGCCTCGCCGCACAGCTCGATGGTCTCGGCAGATCCCCAGGAATCGCTTCCCACAATAGGACCTTTCCATCCAAGGGCCTTGGCCTGCTGAACAATCAGGGCAACCTCATTGTAATACTGGGGGGTGAACAGCACCTGGGCGCCGGACCGGATGATCTTGGTCAGCTGGGAGCTGAAATCGGTATCCTTGGTGGTAAAACTTTCATAGGCAACCACAGACCCTGCACCGTGGAGTTCTTCCCAGGACTGTTTGAAAAACTCGGCAAGGCCCTTGGGATAATCGCTGGCCACGTCGTAGAGCACGGCGGCCTTGTCATACCCGAACTCCTTGGTGATGAAATTTGCCACAACAGGACCCTGGAAGGGATCAAGGAAGCAGCCCCGGAAAACATAGGGCCGGTCCTTGGTGGTTGCGGGATTGGTGGACCAGGGGCTGATCATGGGGGTCTCGTAGTTGTTGGCCACATCGCCTGCCGGAACGGCCTGCTTGGACGACTGGGGACCGACGATGACAAGGACGTCATCCTGGGAGATCATTTTGGTGTTGGCCTTTACTGCGGACTCAGCCTTTGACTCGTTGTCCTCGATGACCAGCTCCACGGGATATTTTGTACCGCCAACCACCAGGCCGCCGGCTTTTTCAATATCCTCGAGCCACATCATGGCGGCAAATTTTGTACCCTCGCCAACCTTGGGGATATCGCCGGTCATGGGTGCGTTGATGCCGATTTTAATCGTTGTTTTTCTGCCAAAGCTCCAGGCATTCGTTGAAACCACCATTAAAACGGCGGAAAAAGCCATTGCCAACCACGCAAGTTTCCTCATGTTACCTCCTTGTCTTTTAAAATAAATTAAGTTATCACCAATAAGCGCCAAAAATTAGTCGTTTAAAGACTTTTAGCGGATACCATACCGGGGTTTTCAAGGCAACACAAATATGATTCACCCGATTTTCCAGGGGATTTGACAAATAATTTATTTTTAAAAACCCAATAAAAATTTATCCATCAAACAATGAACCACGCAATTTAGCGACTCGATTATCACGAAAACATAAAAAAATATATTTTTGGCACCTTTTGTCCGATTGACACCCACCCAGGGCGTATTACTATTGATAAAGGATTACATAAGCTCATGCTTTCAATACAATAAAAATCGGAGACACCATGAAATTTGACAAACTCACCATCAAGTCCCAGGAACTGGTCCAGACCGCACATGATCTGGCCCTTAGAAAAAACAACCAGGCCATTGATCCCGTACATTTCCTCAAGGCAATTTTACTGGATGATCAGGGCATTTCCACGGCCATCCTCAATAAAATCGGTGCGTCAACCGAACGCCTCATGACCCTTGCGGACCAGGCCATTGACACCCTTGCACGGGTCGAAGGGGGAGGAAATCTTTTTCTATCGGTTCCTTCAAAAAAGGTCCTGGATGCCGCCTTTGTTGAGGCGGAACAGATGAAGGATCAGTATGTGAGCCAGGAGCATATCCTTCTTGCCCTTTCCACGGCCAAGGAAAAGCCCCGGGAACTGTTGAACAATGAGGGGGTCACCAAGGACAAGATCCTGACGGTTCTCAAGGAGATGCGGGGAGGCCAGACCATTGATTCCCCCAATCCCGAGGACACCTTCCAGGCCCTTGAAAAGTACGGCAGGGACCTGACCGAACTTGCACGCCTGGGAAAACTTGATCCGGTGATCGGAAGGGACGATGAGATCCGGCGGGTGGTCCAGGTGCTTTCCAGACGCCGTAAAAACAACCCGGTACTCATTGGCGAACCCGGCGTGGGAAAAACCGCCATCATCGAAGGACTTGCCCAGCGCATCGTTGCCGGCGACGTCTCTGAAACCTTGAGGAACCGGCGGGTGGTGGCCCTGGACATGGGCGCGCTTCTTGCCGGTGCAAAATTTCGAGGAGAGTTTGAAGAGCGGCTCAAGGCCGTATTAAAAGAGGTGGAGCGGGCCGAAGGACAGGTGGTTCTGTTCATTGATGAGCTCCACACCGTGGTCGGGGCAGGGGCATCCGAAGGATCGGTGGATGCGTCGAACATGCTCAAGCCTTCCCTTGCCAGGGGTACCCTGCGGTGTATTGGTGCCACCACCCTCAACGAATACCGGCGCTACATTGAAAAGGATGCGGCCCTGGAACGGCGGTTCCAGCCGATCCTGGCCAAGGAACCCACGGTGGAAGATACCATTTCCATCCTCCGGGGACTCAAGGAAAAGTATGAGGTGCACCACGGAATCAGGATCAAGGATTCAGCCCTTGTGGCGGCAGCCACCCTGTCCAAGCGCTATATCACGGACCGGTTTCTGCCGGACAAGGCCATTGATCTCATCGACGAATGCGCCTCAAGGCTCCGGATCGAGATTGACAGCATGCCCGTTGCCATTGACGAACTCCAGCGCAAGATGGTTCAGATCGAGATTGAACGCCAGGCCCTGAAAAAAGAGACCGACCCGTCGTCAAAGGCCCGGAAGGAAAAACTTGACCGGGAACTTGCCGAGATCAACGAAGAAATTCGCCCCATGCGCCTCCATTGGGAGAACGAAAAACGGCTGATCCAGGAGATCGGCAAAATCCGGGAAGAGATGGACAATGCTGTAACCCAGGCCAAACGTGCCGAGCGTGAGGGGGATCTTGCCCTTGTGGCAAAGATTCGCTATTCAACCCTTGCCGAGTTCCAGGCCCGGCTGGACGAAAAGAAAAAAGAACTGGGGCTCCTCCAGACCGAGCGCAGAATGCTCAAGGAGGATGTGGAAGAGTCGGACATTGCCGAGGTGGTTTCCGCGTGGACCCACATCCCGGTTGCCACCATGCTCAAGGGGGAACGGGAAAAACTGATTCACATGGAAGCGGCCCTGGAACAACGGGTCATCGGCCAGAAGGACGCCATCCGGTCAGTTTCCGATGCCGTGCGCCGGGCCCGCTCAGGCCTTAAACCCCAGGACCGGCCCATTGGGACCTTTATCTTCATGGGCCCCACGGGCGTGGGTAAAACTGAACTGACCAAGGCCGTGGCAGAGTTCATCTTCAACACAAAGGATGCCATGGTCAGGGTCGATATGTCCGAATACATGGAAAAACACTCGGTGGCAAGGCTGATCGGTGCACCTCCGGGTTATGTGGGTTACGAGGAGGGCGGTTACCTCACCGAGGCAATCCGGCGTCAGCCCTATTCCGTGGTGTTGTTCGACGAGATTGAAAAGGCCCATCCCGATGTGTTCAACGTGCTGCTCCAGGTGCTCGATGACGGACGAATGACCGACGGCCATGGCAGAACGGTTGATTTTACCAACACCATTCTCATCATGACCTCCAATGTGGGGTCCCGCATGATCCAGGAATCCGGGGGAAAGGACATCCAGGACAAGGTCAGCCAGGCCCTGGCCCAGACCTTTAAGCCTGAATTTTTAAACCGCATCGATGAGATCATCGTGTTCCACGGACTTGAGATGGCACATATACGGGCCATCGCAGACATCCAGATCCAAAATCTCAACCAGCGGCTTGAAGCAAAAAAAATCACCATCTCCCTTGACGAGGCAGCCATGAAATTTATCGCTCAAAAGGGGTTTGATCCCGTATTTGGTGCCCGTCCCCTCCGGCGGGTGATCCAGCAGGAGATCGAAAATCCACTGTCCCTTGAAATTCTCAAGGGAACAATCATGGAAGGAGAAAAGGCAACCTTTACCGTTGACCCCGGGAATACACGACTGGTCCTGGGTCCCCGGTCATAGGTTCTTTTTGGGCGGCTCAAGGCCCAGTTCGCTGATCTTGTACAACAGGGTCTTGTAGCTGATTTTAAGAATTCTCGAGGCCTTGGACCGGTTCCAGGCGGTTTTGTCGAGCACATAGCCGATGACTTCCTTTTCAACCTGGTCCACGGCCTTTTTCTTTATTTTCTTGAGGGACAGGTCCTCAAAAATGCTCTCAGCGCTCTTTGAAACATCAAGGAATTCAGACACCAGGGAAAGGGGGGACATGGGATGGTTGACCCCCCCGGGATTAACCATTGGATTTGGGATGTCTGCATTGGTGTATGTCAATTCCTCTATGACAAGATTCCAATTGTTGAGCACCACCTGTTTTTTTATGCTGTTCTGGAGCTGCCGCACGTTGCCGGGCCATGGAAAGGCGCACAGGCGTTCCATGGTTTGCGCGTCCGGCCGGTCAATGACCCGGTCGGGATACTGGGATGCATAGAGTTCAAGGTAATAGTCGATCAGGGGAGGGATATCATCGGGTCGCTCCCGCAGCGGCGGAATCTCGATCTTGATGATGTTGAGCCGGTAAAATAGATCCTCCCGGAACTCCTTGTTCTTGATCTTTTGTTCAAGCTGGCAGTTGGTTGCGGCAATCACCCAGGCGTCGGTGCTAATGTCCTGTTCAGATCCCAGGGGGGAGAATTCTCCGCTCTGGAGAACATGGAGGATCTTGGACTGGAGGGCCAGGGGCATATCCCCGATTTCATCCAGGAAAAGGACCCCCTTGTGGGCCATCTCAAATTTGCCCCTTCTTTTTTTCTGGGCCCCGGTAAAGGCCCCCTTTTCAAAACCGTAGAGTTCACTTTCGAGCAGGGTTTCGGGAAGGGCCGCACAGTTGACGGTTACAAAGGCGTTGTTTGACCGGGGGGATTCCCGGAACAATGCCTGGGCCACCACCTCTTTGCCAACCCCTGTCTCACCCGTAATGACAATGTTAAGGCAGGTATCGGCTACATGGCTGATCAACTCCCGGATCTTCTGTATCTGTCTGCTTACTCCTATGATGGGTGGATTCATTTTTTGTCTTGTCTTGCAGATTTAGGGTTCGTGAGAAGTTTCATCAAAAGACGTTCTATCTCAAACAGATCAATGGGTTTGTTCAGAACCATGTCCGCGGCCGCTTCCGAGGCAAGGGCACCCGGATGATCTCCCCAGCCGGTAATGGCGATAATCCGCGTATCCGGGGACATTTTCCGAGTAATGGTTATCAGTCCCACGCCGCTGATATGGGGCATCACAAGATCGGTGATCAGGGCATGAAAAATTTTTGAATCCTGCTTGAGTAGTTTCAGGGCATCCAGGCCATTGGTAGCCGTTTTAACGTCATACCCGGGCAGGGCCGAAAAAAATTCTTTGAATGACAGAAGGATATCCTCGTCATCTTCGACTATCAGAAGCCTGTATGGTTGAGCCATGAAAGCCTCTCTTTTGTTTGTTAATATAGATTGTCACCTTTTATACATATAAATTCTACTTAGCAAGCAAAAGTTACAGGAATTTTGATTAATTAAAGTCAGGCCTGTTATAAAATGCCGTTATTTGAAATAGGAGATAAGGAGATAACAGACAAAAAAGACCACAAGGCCCACCCCGGTTTTCCGTCCCATCTGACCTTTAAGAATGGCAATCAGGGCAAAGAGCATGGCAATACCGACCATACAGGGAAATTCAAAGGTCAACAGATCTTTTTCAACAGGCAGGGGGTTCAGGATACCGACGACGCCCATGACCAGGCAGATGTTGAAAAGGTTGCTGCCGATCACATTGCCCACAGAAAGATCGCTCTCGCCCCTGGATGCGGCAACGGCAGAGGTGGCTAGCTCAGGCAGCGAGGTGCCCAGGGCAACCACCGAGATGCCGATAAATGCCTCGGAAAGCCCAATTCCCCTAGCCATGACAATGGCCGACTGAACCACCATTTCAGCGCCCTTGGCCAATCCCGCAAGGCCTGCAACCATGATCAGGCAGTTGATAAAAATGGCCCTTGGCGAAGATTCCCGAATACGCTTTTGTCCATTTTTTTCCTTGGAATTTTTGATGCCGATAAAAAGGAACACGACCAGCAGAACCAGCAGAACCACCCCGTCACCATACCCGATATAACCGTCCATGCACAGAATCCAGAAAACCAGACTGCTGCAAAGCATATAGGGCAAGTCAAACCGGACGATCTGCCGGTTGATGGTTATGGGTTTGATCATGGCGCTGATACCCAGGACAAGGGCGATGTTGATCACATTGCTGCCCAGAATATTGCCCACAGAGATTCCGCCTGCCCCCCTGACCGAGGCCACAAGGCTGACAAGAAGTTCGGGTGCTGAAGTGGCAAAGGCCACGACCGTGAGCCCCACAACAACCGGCCGAATCGAGAGCAGCAGGGCCGTTGAGGCAGCCCCCCTGACCAGAAATTCTGACCCTGCATACAGCAGAACCAGTCCTACGAACAAAACTCCAACATCAATCAGCACTGTTTTTCCTTTTTTTCGTTGCGTTAATGTTGCCCGGCTATTGCCTTGAACAACGATCTGTTGTAATAAATAAAATCTTCAACTTTCGGGACTGACGGTTTTATATGACCCCGTCCACCAGGGCTTAAGCCCTAAAGTTGGATTAAACTCAGTAAATACCAAATACCAATTGCAAAGGGAAGCATATATGAAGAAATCAATCATCAGGGCAACGGGCAGGGCCATCCCCTCCCGCCTTGTGACCAACGAAGACCTGACAAAAATCATGGACACCTCGGACGAGTGGATCCGCCAGAGAACCGGCATTGAACAGCGCTACTGGATTCCGGAAGGCGAAGAAATGGGAGTATCCGACCTTGGCCTTGACGCTTCAAAAATTGCCCTTGAACGGGCCGGATGGACCCCTGAAGACCTTGATTTCATCATCTTTGCCACCCTGAGTCCGGACATTTTCTTTCCAGGTTCGGGCTGTCTCCTCCAGTCAAAACTGGGCCTTGACTCAACCCCCACCCTGGATATCCGCCAGCAGTGCACCGGGTTTCTCTACGGGCTTGCCACGGCCGACGCCTATATCAAGAGCGGGCTTGCCCGAAAAGTCCTGGTGGTTGGTGCCGAGGTTCACAGCACGGGCCTTGACAAGAGCACCCGGGGCAGGGATGTGACAGTCATCTTTGGCGACGGCGCCGGTGCCGTGTGTGTGGAAGGTGTGGAAACCGACGAGAATGTCGGTGTGCTCGGGGCCTGCCTGCACACCGACGGATCGGGTGCAGATTCCCTGATGGTGGAACTGCCGGCATCCCGCCTGCCCGAGCGGATGCCCCTGGATGTCCCCGTGGGTGATCCCCGCTACTTTCCCAGCATGGATGGTAAAAAGGTTTTTAAAAAAGCCCTTCGCAAACTGCCCGAGGTTACCAAGGAAGTCCTTGAAAAAACCGGCACCGCCCTGGATCAGGTTGACATGTTCTTTCCCCACCAGGCAAACCTGCGGATCAACCAGGCCTACCAGCAGACCATGAACATTGACGAGGCAAAGATTTTCAACAACATCCAGCGCTACGGTAACACCACGGCCGCAAGCATCCCCATTGCCCTGGATGAGGCCCTTGAACAGAACCGGATCGGCAAGAAAAACGATACCGTCCTCTTCCTCGGCCTGGGGGCCGGTCTTACCTGGGGAGGGGTCCTCTACCGGTTCATGTGATATGAATACGAAAACGGCAACAGCACTGTTGATGGAGCGGGGGGTCACCATCCCTGATCCCGCCTCCGTCTACATTGGCGACAATGTGGACATCGACCGGATCTCAGGAACGAATGTCACCCTCCATCCGGGCACCCGGATTATCGGAAAAAAAACGTTGATCATGGCCGGCGCCGACATCGGATCCGAAGGGCCCGTAACCCTGGACAATACCCGGGTGGGACCCGACACCCGTCTCAAGGGCGGTTTTTTCCAGGAGGCCGTATTTGCCGGAAAAAACGTCTTTGGAGCGGGCGCCCATGTGCGGGGCGGCACCATCCTTGAAGAAGAGGCATCGGCCGCCCACACCGTGGGCCTCAAGCAGACCATCCTCTTTCCCTTTGTAACCCTGGGAAGCCTGATCAACTTCTGCGACATCCTCATGGCCGGCGGCACCAGCCGCCGGGACCACGGCGAAGTGGGCAGTTCGTTCATCCATTTCAACTACACCCCCAACCAGGACAAGGCCACCCCCTCCATGCTCGGCAACGTTCACCAGGGGGTGATGCTCAACCAGCGACCTGTGTTTCTGGGCGGGCAGGGCGGTCTTGTGGGACCCTGCCACCTTGCCTTTGGAACGGTCACGGCAGCCGGCACCATCTGGAGAAGGGACGAAACAAGACCCGATCGAATTCTGTTTGGCGGTGGCATGAAAGAAGGTTCCATTCCCAGACGGGCTGGGGTCTACACCAGTGCAGGCAGGATTTACACCGCCAATTGCCGCTACATCGCAGGGCTGATCAGCCTGATGAACTGGTACCGGCACATCCGATCCCTTTTTGTTACAGACCATCTTTCACAAGCGCTGTTTCAAGGCATGGAGGAAAACCTCCAGGCGTGCATCGACGAACGCGTCAAAAGACTCGAAGATTTCTGCACACGGCTCACGGATTCCAGGGAGATCCTGCTGTCCAGGTCCAGGGGAGAAACAACCGAGCTGATCCGCGTCCACGACGCCATCATCCAGAAACGACACCGAACCCGGGAAATCCTAACCGAACAAGTCTGCCAGGACCATGGCAACACCCTGCCTGAGCCTTTCTTAAGGGCCGTCACAGACAAGAACAGCTACATTGAGGCGATCAAGGCCCTTGATACCGACACGGCTTTGACAGGGAGCAACTGGCTTCAAACCATTGAACTGACTATCATGGAAAAAATCAAACTTTAGGGCCATGGCCCTTAACAACGGCAAACAACAGGTCTATGAATGGGAAAACTATTTGGTACTGACGGCATCCGGGGATTTGCCAACATTTACCCCATGACGGTTGAGGTGGCCCTGAAAACAGGCCAGGCAGTGGCACGCTTTGCAAAACAACAGGGGGGCACCGCCGTCATCATCGGCCGGGACACCCGGATTTCAGGAGAGATGCTCGAAGCGGCCCTTGCAGCAGGGATTTCCTCCATGGGCATCAATGTCCTTACGGCCGGTGTGATCCCCACCCCAGGGGTAGCCCTTTTAACCGCAACAGTAGAGGCGGCAGGGGCAGGGGTGGTTATTTCAGCTTCCCACAACCCGTTCCACGACAACGGCATCAAGATCTTTAAATCCGGCGGCTTAAAACTGACGGATCCCGAAGAAGCCAAGATCGAGGCCTATATCCTTGATGCAGATTCAAACCCGACAGGTTCTGGCAATCGTGGGCCAAAGGATCCTGATTCTGCGGTTGAACCGGGAACCATTGCCCCGATTGCTGACGCTTCAGCGCAATATGCCGATTTCCTTGCATCCTGCTTTCGGCGGGGCCTTGATAGCAGCCAACCCCGCCGACCCTTGAAAATCGTTGTGGACTGCTCAAATGGTGCCGCGTACAGGGTGGCGCCCATGGTGTTTTCAACCCTTGGGTTTGATGCTCAATTCATATTTGACACCCCGGACGGTAAAAACATCAACCACCATTGCGGCTCCCAGCACACAGAAACCCTTGCCCGACAGGTGATTGCAACGGGTGCGGATTTAGGCGTTGCCTTTGACGGGGATGCAGACCGCCTCCTGGCCGTTGACGAGCAGGGGATCAAGCTGACCGGTGACAAAATCCTTGCCATCTGTGCCAGCCATGCCAAGTCCCAGGGACGGTTAACCCACAATCTGGTGGTCAGCACAATCATGAGCAACATCGGACTGTCCAAGGCCTTGGAGCAACTGGCCATTGACCATGTTAAAACCGGTGTGGGCGACCGGGAGGTTCTCCAAAAAATGCTGACCACGGGCGCCGTCATGGGCGGTGAAGATTCCGGGCACATGATCTTTTCCGAATTCCACACCACAGGGGACGGTATCCTTTCCGCCCTCTGCCTGATCCGGGTGATGTTCGATACCGGGAAATCCCTTTCAGACCTTGCCGACATCATGACCGTTTACCCCCAGGTGCTCATGAACGTTGAGGTGGATCCCTCAAGGCCCGACTTCATGAAGATCGACGCCATTGCAAATGAAATCAAACGGGTGGAACAGGCGTTGAACAACTCAGGCCGGGTACTGGTCAGATATTCCGGCACCCAGCCCCTTCTGCGGGTCATGGTTGAGGGGCCGGATCTTGAAAGAACCAAGACCTACTGCCAGGACATCTGTGATGCCATCCGGTCGGCGTCCACTTAAGTATCCATCCAGGGGGAAAAACATTGAAAAAACGAAGCTGTAAAAGGTTCAGTGTCATAGGTATGACCCTTTATTACCGGAAAAAATCATTCTTATGGGGCAGGGGAAAATTCAGCCAAGACTATTTTCCAGTCCTGGACATGAGCCGGGGGGGGCTGAGGTTTCTCAGCAACCACAAAATTTCTCCCGGTTCACCCCTTACCCTCAGGGTTAATTTTCCAGGCGTTGACCAACCAAAGGAGATAAAGGCAGTCCTGCGGTGGGTATCCCGAAATCGTGAGGAAAGCTATCGATACCAGAACGGAGTTTCGTTTAATGCATATGGCAATGACAAGCAGGAGAACCCAATGGAAATTCTTGACTTGCTTAAGGCCCTTGAAAAGAATAAAGACAGATTGGCAACAAGCCAAGCCTGACCCGTTATGACAAACAACGCCAACAAGCCAAGCCTGTTATGACAAATAACGCCAATAAGCCAAGCCTGACCCCGTATGACACAAGCCTGTTATGACAAATAACGCCAATAAGCCAAGCCTGACCCCGTATGAGAAGCTTAAAAATGCAATGCGGATTGACAGGGCGGTTCGCTTTGTTTGGCAGGCCGGGTCGGGATGGACCCTGGCATCCCTGGGATTGATTGTTGTTCAGGGGGGGCTTCCTTTGATCTCGCTTTACCTGATCAAGCTGATCATTGACACGGTGTCGGGCCTTGTGTCTGCCGGCACAGGAGCGCAGGGGTTTTCCCGGGTGGCCTTTTACATTGGTCTTGCCGGGGGGGCTGCCCTTTTAACGGCCCTTGCCACGAGCCTTTCCAGGTATATCAAGACCGGTCAGACCCAGGCCGTCACCGATTACATGTACGCTGTGCTCCACAAAAAATCCATTGCAGTGGATCTTGCCTATTATGAATCGCCCAGCCACCGGGACACCCTTCACAGGGCCCAGCAGGAGGGTCCCTACCGGCCCACCCGCATTGTTGAGGGCCTTGTCAGCACAGGGCAGAATGGGGCGTCCCTGGTGGCCGTGGCCGGCCTGCTCCTTTTCCTGAACCCTTTTTTGCCCCTGCTTATGGTCCTTGCCGTCGTTCCCGGTGTGATCTTCCGCTTCAAGTATTCGGACCAGGTCTTTGCCTGGCAGAACAAACGGACCGAGGATGAAAGAATGGCCGGCTACCTGAACTGGATGCTCACGGGGGACGCCCACGCCCGTGAATTCAGATTGTTTGGGCTTGGCGACCATTTTGCTGAACGATTTAAGAGACTCCGGCAAACCCTGAGAACGGAAAAACTGGGATTTGAAAAAAAACGGTCCATGGGAGAGTTCATGGCCCAGACAAGCACCACCCTTGCCGTGTTTGGCTCGTTTGTCTATATTGCCGCCAGAACAGTGGCAGGAGACATCACCATGGGCGATATGGTGATGTATTTCCAGGCGTTTCAGCGGGGGCAAGCCTTTCTTGGCTCTCTCATGGAGGGGGTGGCAGGCCTTTACGAGGACAACCTGTTCCTTTTAAATTTTTACGAATTTCTTGACGTGAAACCTTCGGTAAAAGACCCCGGGGATCCGGAACCCCTACCCGGGGTGTTGAAAAGCGGCCTGGCTGTTGAAAATCTCAGTTTTACCTACGAGGGTTGCGCAAAGGAGATCCTTAAGGATTTGAACTTTGAGATAAAACCCGGTGAGGTGGTGGCCCTGGTGGGCAGGAACGGGTCAGGGAAAAGTACCCTGGTAAAACTGCTCTGCCGTCTCTACGACCCCGTTCAAGGGGGCATTTACCTGGACGGAAAGGACATAAGGGCGTTCAGTGTCGAGGCCTACAGAAAGAAGATCAGTGTGGTTTTCCAGGACTACATCCGGTACAACCTTACGGCCGGGGAGAACATCTGGCTGGGCAATATTGAGGGGGACCAAACATCACCCGGGATTGAAGCCGCAGCCCGAAAGGCCGGCATCCATCCACTGATAAAGGGGTTTGATCAGCAGTACAAAACCCCCCTGGGCAGGGTTTTCAGGGGAGGGCAGGCGCTCAGCGTCGGCCAATGGCAGATGATGGCCCTCAGCCGGGCTTTTTTCAGGGACGCCGATATTGTGATCCTGGACGAACCGGCCAGCGCCCTTGATGTGAATACTGAATATGAGGTGTTCAAAAGATTCAAGTCCCTTGTGGAAAACAAGGCGGCCTTGATCATAAGCCACAGGCTCTCCACCGTGAGAACGGCCGACCGGATACTGCTTCTCAAGGACGGCACCATTGCCGAAAACGGTTCCCATGGTGAACTCATGGCGTTAAATGGGAGTTATGCGGCTCTTTTTAAAAAACAGGCCCAGGGATACACTCAAATTGACCCACAATAACTTTTTCCCACTTTTTCCATATTTCATTGACAAAAAAAGAAATGAGTCTTTATACTAATCCATTTTTTAGTTTCCAGCAATGACCCGTTTGCCAGTGGATTCTTGGTTGATCCCATGTAATCCAAAGGGCGGAGCTATGCAAACCCGAATGAATCACAATAGAATTCTTCACCAGGACCTGTATGGACTCAAAATTCTTTAAAATCGGCGGGGCTGTCATTGTGGTGCGATCGGACCTTCCCATCCGGGAAACAACCTTTCATCCCAAATTTAATGATTTCAAAGCCCAGGCCACGGCCAGGCCTGATCTGGTCATCCATCACCATTTCCTTCCCAATGTTGCCGATGAAAAATACCAGGAACGAGACCTGGTCTACCGCCATCCTCCCTGGGCCATTTTCCACAGAGGAGAAAGCTGGATCTATGAGTGGATAACGGCGGACCCACCCTATAAAGCCTACTATCGAACGGTTGTAACCAACGAGGACCACACCCGGCTTGATATCTACAATGACGGGGACATGGAAAAAAGATTCACCCTGGGCAACCTGACAAGCCTTGCCATGTTCCCCAGCGATCAGATCCTCCTGGGGCGCTGGCTGGCCTATAACCAGGGCTGCATTCTTCACTCCCTTGGGGTCATCCTGGATGCAGAGGGATATCTCTTTGTGGGGCATTCAGACGCCGGCAAGTCCACCATGGCAGAAATATTAAGGCCCAGTGTACGGATCCTGTGCGACGACCGAAACATTGCACGGAAAATCAACGGCAGATTCAACGCCTTTGGCACCTGGAGCCATGGGGATGTCCCGGATGTATCGTCCGATTCAGCCCCACTTGGCGGCATTTTTTTTCTCAACCAGTCCCTGGAAAATACCCTGGTACCTGTCCATGACAAAAAAGCGGCATTCACAAAACTCCTGGCCTGCCTGATCCGCCCGCTGACCACCCGGCAATGGTGGAACCTCTCCCTGGATCTTCTCGAGGATCTGACCCGATCCGTTCCCTGCTGGAACCTGCAGTTCACGAAAACCGGAAACATTGCCCAACTCATAAGGAATTCCCATGATTGATATGAACGCCATATATACCATTTCCGAAAAATTAGTCACAAGGACCATTGAGGACGAGCTGCTCATTATTCCCATTGAAGACGGGCTGACTGAAAATCAGGACGACATTTTTTCCCTGAACGATACAGGGTATTCAACCTGGCAGCTGATCGACGGTAAAAACAGTGTCAATGACATCATCACAGCCCTTGTCGATGTATACAACGCACCCGTTGAAACCATCAAACAGGATGTCCTCTCCCTTCTGACCGAGCTTGAAGCTAAAAACATGATCGTTAAACGATCGTCCACGAAAGATTGATCACAAGGGATCTAACCCTGAAGAACAGGGCCTTTAAGCAGCTGCTGGCATGGGGCCTTGACAAAAGACCCATATCCGGGATTCAAGTCCAATGCCATGGTTACAGCATGGCCCCTTGTATAAGGAATGGTGAAACGGTTACCCTTAATTCCCTGGATCCGAACCGGATAATCCTGCCCGGGGATATTGTGGCGGCAGTCGCCCAGGCAAAGGGGGGAGTGGTGATCCACCGGGTCATCCGGTGCACTGGATCGCTTGTGCAGACCCGGGGAGATAACCTTCCTGGGCCGGACGAATGGTTTTCCCGAAACGACCTGCTGGGAGTTGTCTCGTTCGTCAATAAAAAACACTTCAGAGCCCTGTTTAATCTTCCCCTGTTCAACCGCATTGTAGCAATTTTATCCCGAACCGGACTGCTCCAGACATTTCTCCTGCCAACCCTCCGGTCTGCACGGCGCATGAAAAAAGCCCACTGGAGGCACCTTCCATGAGCATGATCAAAACCATTCCCATCCTTCAGCATCCCCTTTGGGACCGGGCAAGGCAGAGAAGAACCCTTCTTTCCATTTCCCTTGAACTCACGGCAAGGTGCAACAACAACTGCGCCCACTGTTATATCAACCTTCCGGCCAATGACCCAAAGGCAAAGGCCGCAGAACTCTCCCTGGAAAAGATCAAGGAGATCATTGACGAATCCGTTTGCCTTGGCACACTGTGGGTCCTTTTGAGCGGGGGAGAACCCCTGTTGCGGGAAGATTTTACTGAAATCTATCTTTACCTGAAGCAGAAGGGCATGCTGGTCTCTGTTTTCACCAATGCCACACTGATTTCAGACGAACATATTGCCCTGTTCAAAAAATATCCGCCCAGGGAAATCGAGATCTCCGTTTATGGGGCAACCCCGGCGACACACCGGCAGGTCACCCGGAAAAATACCTTTGCCGCCTTTTTAAACGGCATCAACAAACTCAAGGCTGCGGGCATTCCCTTTGTCCTGAAAACGACCCTAATGCGCGCCAACAACCACGAACTAAAGGAAATTACCGCATTCTGCAAAACCCATTCAGACCTGAGTTTCCGGTTTGACCCCTTTTTGCACCTTCGCCTTGACAGGGATCCAGGCAGAAACCAGGAAATCATGGCCCAGCGACTGGCCATCCCTGAAATTTTAAAACTGGAGGCCGATGATCCAGCCCGATTCAGCGCATTAAAGAGACAGTGTGCTGATCTGCGAGGCCCAAAGGCAGGGCAGCAAGATGACCCGGGCAAACTTTTCCGCTGCATTGCCGGGATCAATTCCTGCTGCATCGCCTATGACGGAACCCTGAAGCTTTGTTCGTCCCTGACCCACAAAGACTGCATCTACGATCTGAACGCCGGATCATTAACCCAGGGGTGGCAACTTTTTTTACCCAGGGTACGTGGATTACGATCAGCCCGCAGGAGCTACCAGGAAACCTGTGGATCATGCAGACTTCATGATCTGTGCATGTGGTGTCCGGCACTTTGTGACCTGGAAACAGGGCACCTTGACTGTCACGTTCCCTTTTTCTGTGACATAGCCCGGTCTCGGTTTGAAAATTATTGATGGAGACAGCCTTCGATTGGGTAAAAAAAGTTTTAATTCCCAGAAAAAAATTATACATATTATGCCAATAAATACCTTTTTTTATCAAAGGAACAAATATAGCCCAATAATGAATTCCATTCATCCATAAAAAAGATCTATAATTTCAAATGGTTTTAAATATTTTAAAAAAAATAACATTTTATAATGTCTCAGCATGCTATTTGCATAAGATTTAGTTCGATAAAAATCAAATTTAAGGGATCACCCAGGGAAATCCTGACCCCCAAAGCCCCCAGAAAGGAGAAAAAATGAATCAAACCAGATCAAAAAAAGAGTGGACCAAACCAGAACTTGTGGTTATCATTCGATGCAGATCAGAAGAGAACGTACTGTCTGCTTGCAAAACCGGATTTCCAACTTGTTCAAAAGAAACTGGCGAACCAACCCAATTAATAGCAAACAGCTGATTATAGGAAAAATTATGAAAAAAATTATCTTTTTACTATTTTTCTCACTCTTGTTGATTTCATCCCCAATCCAGGCAACTCCTGTATATTATGGACTTATATCCACTGTCAGCGGTTCCGACATGGCCGGTATGGAAATATCTGTAACTTTCGAAGGCAATTCTTCCGATACTCAAACCTGGGAATCTCTTACCGGAGATGAAGGTGGTGCTTCTGGAACTGACTGGGAATTGACCTATACTGGATCAAATACCTGGCCTTCCACGTCTACAAGCTGGACCTTGGAATCCACAGAAAAGATTACCAGTCTGGTCATTGATGCAGCAACCGGTGGTATCTTTTTTGATATTTTTTCCGGTTTCATTAACAACCCCGATTATATTCCTTCTGATGATGCAAATTATGATCCTAGCATTCCCTATATAATTTCATCCAACTATCCTGACACTGACGGTTCCTACAGCGGTTGGTGGCAGGGACTTGAATTTCAAGATCCATCTGCGAATATAAGTTCAACGCCGGACAAAACTTTTGAAGGCGACACAACTGATTATTCCTGGATCTTCAGTGATCCTGTTAATCTTGATGGTTCTGATGCACAGGGGGATCTTTTCGGCAAACTGACCATTAACTTTAAATCGTCTGTGACAAATTTCTCCTTCCTGGCTGACACAGACATGGCTGCTGTACCTGAACCGTCCACCCTGCTTCTTGTGGCCTTTGGGTTCCTTGGTGCAGCAGGCATCGGCCGCAAAACAGTTATCAAACGAACAATCCCATAGTAGACTTCTGATTTGCCCGCAGAAATGGCCTGACGACCATCAGGCCATTTCTGCGGCTATGTATGACGCTTCCTGTTAACCCGTATTCTCAGGAGATCGCACCATGCAAAGCATTATCCGTAAGAACCGTAGGTATCCATTGATTTCAGCCACGTCAGGATTACGCCTTGTAACTGACCGGGCGGAGCTATGCCGGAAATCCCATGGCATCTGAACAGCTGATAGACATCCACTGCCACATTCTGCCCGATGTTGACGACGGTCCAGAAACCCTTGATCGAGCCATGGCCATGGCAGACGCAGCAGCAAAATCCGGCACGGACATTATCATTGCAACCCCCCACTTTCCCAATTCCACGACCCGAACCGGCCATGCCTGCAAATGCCTGGCAAATAAACTGAGGGACGAGGAAAGCAGCCTGTCTCTCCTTCCAGGGGCTGAAATCAGGCTGGCGCATGACACGGTGATCCAGCTTTCCAGGGGCCTGCTGCCCTCCCTTGCCGATACGGGTCAATATTATCTGTTTGAGCTTCCGGATCTGTTTATACCGGCAGCCATTTTAAAAACCTTCCATCGGTTAAACGACCTTGGCATCACACCGATTCTGGCACATCCCGAGCGCAACAAAACCCTGGTGAAAAAGCCGGCACTCCTTGCTGAACTTGAATTCATGGGTGTGGAACTCCAGATCACGGCATCGAGCCTTGAAGGCCGGTTTGGATCAGTGCCGGCCAAAATAGCCCGGGAACTTTTAACGGCGGGCCAGGTCACCTATGTGGCCTCGGACGGCCACGACACCCGGGACAGAAAACCCGTCCTGGGCCAGGTAGTCAAACGGGTTGAAAAGCTGACAACCGCTGCAAAAGCCTTTGAAATCATGTTTGAAAATCCCCGTAAACTCCTCGCCCATGCCCCGGTTCTTCTGGGAAGGCCCCCTGAACCCAAGGAAATAGAACAAGAAATTTTCCAATGAAACTTTTTTTAAAACACCTGTTGATTTCCGGTCTGTCCGTGTTTTTCGTCCTTGTCCCTCAAGTTCAGGCCGAAGAGAAATTCACCCTCATTCCCTTTGCCGAGACCGAGTACCGCCTTGATTCCAATTTCTACAAGTCCGATGTGGACGAACAGCGGGTAACCGCACTCACCTTTAAGCCGGGCTTCAAGTTCGGCTATGGCACGCCCCGGAGCAACGTCTCGCTCAACGCCTTTTTAACCGACACCCGCTACCAGGGGCAGGACAGCGATAAAAATGATTATACGGGTCACAACCTGGCACTCGCCGCCCAGACCGCCCTGTTTACCCGCATCACAACGGGCCTGACCGACACCTGGATCAACACGCGAAACCCCTCTGAAACCGATGCCTTTGCCAACTCCGTCTCCATCGACGAATATGCGATCAACCGCTTCAGCCCCTGGTTGAAATACGCCATCACGGACCGCCTTGCCGCTTCGGTGGCCTACCGAAACGTTGACATCGACTATGCAAACGCCGGGGTTGAAGACAGCAGTGAAAACGGGGGAACGCTCAAGCTCTACTACAGCCTCAGTAAATTCACCACCCTGGATCTGGAATACCAGATCCAGGCCATGGATTACAACCAGACCTCATCGGACTACACCTCGGAGCAATACAGTTTGAACCTGGAAAGTCAGTTCAGATATTTCGGATTCACTGCCGGCGTCGGGTTCCAGACCCGGGACTTTGACGACCCCGCAATCAACGACCTTGACACGTCCGTCTGGCATATTGCCGTCTTGGGTCAGAACCTGCCAATCGGCTCAAATGAAAAGCCCCGGAGCCGTTTTAAGCTTGCCTATGCCGAAAATCTCAACACCACAGGATTTAACAACGAGTACTACACGGCAAACCGCATCACCCTGACTGCCGGCAAACGGTTCATGGAAAAACTGGACCTGGGCGTCACGGCCTATTTCCAGCGAAGCGACTATGAAAATGCCCTCCAGGATCGAAGTGATGACACCTGGTTTTTCTCCACAGCCCTGGACTACCTGTTCAAGGAGTGGATGATCCTCACCCTGGAGGCGGGGTATGAAACCCGGGATTCTTCCCTTTCGGTCTATGACTACGGCAACCGTTATGTGCTGTGCAGGGTTAATTTAAACTATAACTTGGGAAGCAGGTAAAATCATCATCGAAACAGCCAGAAAAATCCACGCCGGTATTCTTGTCCTGGCGGTCCTGGTGATCGTGTCAACGGCGCCATGGGTCCGGGCCGGGGCCTACCACATCGGCCCCAGGGATGTACTTGTCCTGTCCATCATTGCCGGGGGCATGGAACAGTCCAGGGGCGAACTCACCGTGTCTGAACAGGGCCGGATCAATGTGCCGTTCATCGGCTTTGTAACGGCCCAGGGCCTTACCGTTGAGGCCCTGGAAAAAAAGATCCTGAAACCCCTGGAAAAGGACTATTTTGTCTCACCCCAGGTGAACATCCAGGTCAAGGAGTACCACAGCATCAGTTTTTTCATATCCGGTGCCGTGAAAAAACCGGGTCAGTACGAAATGACCTCGGAAACCGCTTTTCTGGAACTTCTGGCCAAGGCCGGCGGGGTGCTTCCCGAGCGGGGCAATATTGCCTATGTGCTGCGGGAACACCATGGCATGGACCTTTCCGAGGAAACCATGGAAAAAGCCAAACAGGACCGTAACACCATCAAGGTGGATCTGATTGGCCTGCTCGACAAGGGAGACATGGGCTGCAACATTACCCTGATCCCCGGGGATATCATCTACATCCCCCACGCCAGCAACCTGGACCAGGCATCCACTAAAATCTATGTGGAAGGCCAGGTGGCCAAGCCCGGCGTGTACGAGTACCAGCCCGGCCTCACCGCCCTTGGCGCCTGCATCATGGCCGGCGGGTTTGCCAAATATGCCGCCATCTCCCGGGCCAGGATCGTCCGCATGACGGACAAAACCCAGACCATCATCAAAATTGACCTGAAGAAAATTTCCAATGGCCAGGCACCGGATGTTCCCATGGAACCCGGGGACCGCCTCCATATCCCCGAAACCTGGCTTTAAGGAGCCCCCATGGAACCTGATAACCACGAGGAAAACAGCATCCATCTATCCGACTACCTGGGGGTGCTCCTGGCCCACCGGGGAACGATTGCTGTGTTCTTTCTCATCACCGTGTCTGTAACCGCCTTTTTCACCTACACGGCCACGCCCATCTACCAGGCCGCCGCCAAACTGGTCATTGGCAGCAACGCCAAGTCCTCGTCCCTGTCCGGGCGGGTGGAGGGGTATGAGAGCTTTTACGCCGAGGAGATGAACTTTAACACCCACTTTAAACTCATCACCTCAAAGCCCGTACTCAAGCTTGTGGCCCAGGCCATTGACCTTGACGCCAACGCCCGGGATACCCTGCCGGCCATGGGATTTTTCAAGGCCTATGTGTCAAGGGTCAAGGACAATCTCAGCCTCATCAAGTCAACCGTGAAAGAATACATCAAGGGAATGCTGCCCGCCGCTCTGGAACCGGGCTATCCCATACCCGAAGCGCCCGTGGACAACACCCTGGACCGGCTGTTGTCCAGGATCACCATTACCCCGGTGGAGTCCACCCGGATCATGGAAATTTCCGTCATGGATCCGGACCCGGACCAGGCCCGGCGCATCGCCAACACCCTGGCTGCCAAATACATTGAGTTTGACCTTGCCTCCCGGCTCAAGTCCTCCACGGACAAGCTCTCGTGGATGACCAATGAACTCTACAGTGTCAAAAAGCGGCTGGAAGATGCCGAGCGCGATTTCATGGCCTTTCGCCAGGACAACAGTATCTTTTCCCTGGAAGGCCAGCAGGGCATTATCAACCAGAAAATAGCCGACTTTAACACCAAATATCTCAACGCCAAAAACGAACGTATGGAGCTTGACACCCGCCTGGGGGCCCTGGCCGCAGCCCTTAAATCCGGGGAAGACCTGCTCCAGGTAAAAGCCCTGGTGGACAACCCCGTGGTCAAGAACCTGTATGGCATGCTCATGGAACAGGAGCTGGAAAGCCAGCAACTGTCCAAGGTGTTCAAGCCCAAGCACCCGAAAATCCGGGAAATTTTATCCAAAATCGACGCCACCCGGAACAAACTCAGGGTGGAACTGGCCAAGGAGCTCGATTCCCTGAAAACCCGGCAAAAAATGCTGGTCACCCGGGAAAATGAGATGAAGCGAAACATCCAGGAATTCCAGGAAGACGCCCTCAAGGCCGATGAAAAGGGGCTGGACTACAACATCCTTCAACGCAATGTCAACACCAGCCAATACCTCTACGACACGCTTTTGTCCCAGATCAAGGAATCAAACATCCTGAAAACAGGGGAGAGCTCCAACCTCCGCATTGTGGAAGAGGCGGACGTTCCCCAGAACCCTGTCAAGCCCAACAAAAAACGAAACATGCTCCTCTCCATGCTTCTTGGGCTGTTTGGCGGTGCAGGCCTTGCCTTTTTCTTTGAATACCTGGACCAGTCCATCCGAAACGAAGAAGATGCCGAAAAATATACGGGATATCCTGTTCTGGCCGTGGTACCAGATGCAGCGATCACGCCAACGGGAGGAACCTATTAGATGCTGTTCAGATCAAAAAAGCACCGGCCGGAAAAATCATTCCTTGTAAAGGACCTTTCAGACAAATCCAGTTATGCGGAGTCCTTTCGCACCCTTCGAACCAACCTCCAGTTTTCCGCCATGGACCAGGAACTCAGGTCCGTCTGCATCACCAGTGCCGTGGAAAAAGAGGGCAAGACCAACACCGTGATCAATCTGGCCCACACCATGGCCGAGGCCGGAAGCCGGGTCCTCATGATTGATGCCGATTTAAGAAAACCCGGCCTGACCGCACGGTTCGACCTGAAAAAACGACCCGGCCTGACGGAACTTCTCTCCCACGCCCTGGGTGCCATGGTTCCCAAAGGGAACACCCGGGATTTCAGCCTCAGCGACCTGCTCACCCTTTACAGCCTCCAGAACCGCACTGGGGTTCTGGCCCTTGACGACACACAAAACCAGGTGGAGATCAGCTTTTTTAACGGCAATGTCACGGACATCTTCTGGAAAAACAGGCCCGAAGAGAAAAAACTTGCCGCCACCCTGGTGAAAAACCAGCTGTTGACCAAGGAACAGGCCATGATGGCCCTGGGCCAGCAGAAAAAATCTGAACACCGCCTGGGAAACATCCTGACCACCATGGGGTTCCTCTCCACAAAGGATCTCAAACGCCAGCTGTCCATCCACGTGTTTGAAGCCTTTAAACGAGCGGCAACCATGTATGAAGCATCCTTTGCCTTTATCAAGCGACCGGCCAGGGCAGTCAAGGGGAACCTGTCACCGGATATCAGCTTTGACAAGCTGTTCAAGGAATTTCTCTCGGACGACGCCCAGACCCCCTACATCACTGGCGCCCTGGAATCAGCGATCCTTCCCATGGATCAGGAGAACCTGTTCCTGCTGCCATCGGGCAACATTCCCCCGAACCCTTCGGAGATGATCAATTCAAAGCGCATGGCCTTTGCCCTGGATCATTTGTCTGAAATGTTTGACCTGACCATCATTGACACCCCTCCGGTCATGCCGGCCAGCGACGCCCTTGTCCTGGCCCCCAAAACCAATGGTGTTCTCCTGGTCATCCGGGCGGGCCATGTCAACCGCAAGATTACCCGCCAGGCCATTTCCAAGCTGGAATCCAGCAAGGCCGCCATCCTCGGCACCCTGCTCAACAGGGTGGACATGAAAAAAGAGCAGTACTACCGCTATTACCGAAAATACTACGCCGCCTACTACGGCAACAACAACCCCCCGCAATAACGTAAACAGGGAAGGGCCCCACCCCCATGACAACCGTTGATCTTATTGTTTCAGAAGAACGCCAGGCAATCCTTAAAAAACTATCGTCCACCATGCCGGACATCATCCTGAACCATCGCCAGATCTGCGATTTCGAGCTGCTGACCACGGGGGGGTTCTCGCCCTTGACCGGATTCATGACCCAGATTGACTATGAATCCGTGCTGGACCGCATGCGACTCGGGTCAGGCGAGCTGTGGCCCATCCCCATCTGCCTGGACATCCCGGAAAACCTTGCCGCAAGCCTTGAAACCGGCCAGTCCGTCACCCTGAGGGATCCGGAAGGCTTTCTCCTTGGCATCCTGGACATCCAGGACATCTGGCCCCTGGACCTGGAAAAGGAAGCGTTGGCCATTTACAACACCCTGGACCGAACCCATCCGGGTGTGGATTACCTGTACAACCATTCAGGCAAATACTATGTTGGCGGCCGAATCCAGGCATTAAGCCTTCCCATCCATTCTGATTTCAAACAGATCCGGAACACCCCGGCCGAGATAAAAAACATCTTCTCCAAACTTGGATGGAAGCGGGTGGTGGGTTTCCATACCCGGCAGCCCATCCACCGGCCCCAGTTTGAAATGACCATCCAGGCCATGCAAAAGGCCAAAGCCAACCTGTTGCTCCTGCCCATTGCAGGGGTGTCAAAACCTGGCGACTTTGACCACTTTACCCGCATGCGCTGTTACCAGAAGGTGGCGGCCCACTATCCGCCCGATTCCTATCTGCTGAACCTTCTTCCCCTGGCAATGCGAATGGCCGGCCCACGGGAGGCTGTCCTTCACATGATCATTGCCAGGAACTATGGCTGCACCCACTTTGTCATCGGCCACCAGCACGCGTCTCCTGGCAACGACGCCAACAACACCCCCTTTTACCAGTCAGAAGCCGCCAGGGAACTTATCCACGGCGCCGCCCAGGAACTGGGGGTGGACACCATCACCTTTGAGGAGATGGTCTATCTGCCCTTTGAAGATGAATATAAGATCGCAAGCCAGGTGCCGGAAAAAACAGCCACCATCACCCTGACCGGCACCGACATCCAGCAAAGAATCCGGGCAGGCAAAAACGTCCCGGACTGGGCCACCTTCCCGGAGGTGCTGAACGAACTCCAGAAGTCCTGCCCGCCCCCGTCAAAACAGGGTCTGACCGTGTTCTGCACCGGACTTTCAGGTGCCGGTAAATCCACCATTGCCAAAATTCTTTATTCAAGGTTCCTGGAACTGGGCACCAGACCTGTCACCCTGCTCGATGGTGACATTGTCAGGCGAAACCTCTCTTCGGAACTCAATTTTTCCAAGGAGCACAGGGACATCAACGTCAAAAGAATCGGATTTGTGGCGGCAGAGATAACCAAAAACAGGGGAATCGCCATCTGTGCCCCCATCGCCCCCTATGAAAAGACACGCGCTGAAATCAGACGTTTCATTGAGGCCCACGGCGGTTTTGTCGAAGTCCATGTGTCAACCCCCATTGCCGAATGCGAAAAAAGGGACCGAAAAGGCATGTATGCCAAGGCAAGGGCAGGGCTGTTAAAGGGGTTTACCGGCGTAGATGATCCCTATGAAGATCCCGTCAATCCTGAACTTCGCATTGACACCACAAACCTCACCCCGGAAGAGGCCGCCCAGGAGGTCATGCTTTATATCAGCCAAAAGGGGTTTATTTGATTCCCCTGCCATGGATAAAACCCAATAACACCAATAAGCCAAGCCTGACCCTCGTTTGACAAAGGCACCATTATGACATACAATTTCGTGATGTATTAATGAAAACGCAGGGGATTATTAGCATGGATGCAGAAACTCAAAATAAAAACGAACGGATAAACCTCCGTGTGAAAAGCAGCGCAAAGCGCCTCATAGATCTTGCAGCAGGTTTTGAGGGCAAAACAGTCAGTAATTTTATACTGACCAGTGCCTTAAAGCATGCAGCGAAAACAGTACAGGAACATCAGACAATGACATTGAATGCAGAAAATTCAAGAATTTTCTTTGATGCATTGGATGATCCGGTATGTTTTAATCAAAAGCTGACTGCGGCCTTTGAAGAATATGATAAACGCGTCATCACCAAATGACAGATTGCCAGAATCTGATTATAACGCCGCTGAATACCGCCCATAATAGACCAGGATTCCATTGTAACGTAGAAGCGCTGGATAATTATATCCACAAACAGGCTGGGCAGGATATCAAACGCCGCATCAATCGTGTTTTCGTTGCATCACTTCCTGACACACCAGAAGTAATATTGGGCTATTACAGCCTGAGCACATTATCAATAAAACTCACCCAATTGCCTGAAACATTGACCCGAAAGTTACCAAAACATCCGATTCCTGCTGCTTTAATTGGCAGATTGGCGGTCAGTAAAAATGTTCAGGGACGCGGCATTGGTAAAATGATGCTGGTGGATGCTATTAAGCGCACCCTGTCGGTCAGTGAACAGATCGCAATTTATGCCATGGTTGTGGACGCTATTAACGACACTGCAAAAGAATTTTATGAACAATTCGGGTTTAATCGCTTAAGCGATGACAGCCCAAGACTCTTTTTACCCCTGAAATCTTTTGAAGACAATAGAACTTCAAAATAAGAACCCAGATACTTTACCCCCAATAACACCAATAAGCCAAGCCTGACCCCAATATGAACTATGCTATGGTTGTGGATGCAATTAGCAATGAAGCTAAAAGCTTTTATGAGCAATATGGATTTGCCAAATTAAGTGATAACAGCTCAAGACTGTTTCTGCCCTTAAAATTTGTGTAAAGATTCGGGTTAAAGACCTTTGTAATAAGCCAGGAGACCCTGCTATATTATTATTATGCCACGCAGAAAAAGAATCCACCTACCAGGCTTTTTATGGCATATCACCCATAGATGTCATAAAAAAGAACACCTTTTAAAATTTGAAAAAGATAGAAAGGTGTGGAGAGACTGGCTTTTTAAAGCCAAAAAACAGTTTGGTCTCAAGGTGCTTACCTATGCTGTCACATGCAATCACGTCCACCTGCTGGCCGTTGACAGTGGCAAGGACATTTTTTCCCAAAGCATGCAGCTGTTATCCGGCAGAACGGGGCAGGCGTACAATACCCGAAAAAATCGCAAGGGTGCTTTTTGGGAAGATCGTTTTTATACCACGGCCATTGAAAGTGGGGTTCACCTGTTGAGATGCATGGCGTATATTGAGTTGAATATGGTGCGGGCCGGCGCGGTGAAGCACCCGAAGGATTGGGAATTTTGCGGATACAATGAAATTTTAAACCCTCCCAGGCGGTACCAATTGATTGATCGGAAAGCACTGCTTCATTGTTCTGGAATTTCATATCCGGATGCATTCAGGGCGTATTATGAAGATTTGGTGGCGTACACGTTACAGCATGGCAGCTTAAAGCGGGAAAGCATATGGACAAAAAATCTGGCGGTAGGAAGTCGCGAGTATATCGAACAAAATCTGGATAAATTTGGAAAACGATATAAAATAAAAATGCTTCCTGCCCCGCCTTTTAAGGTTCAACGATATGGTCAAGTTAGATTCAGTAGGTCTAATTATACATAAAAGATGAGAGGTATTATGCCAATAAAAAAATATCTATCCTCCACTCATTTGGCAAAACATACTGCCGCAACACTCAATTCATTAGAGTCAGGAGAGACAGACAAATTAATTATCCTGAAAAACAACTCACCCAAAGCGATCCTTATGTCTTTTGAATCTTACGAGGCAATGGAAGAAGAAATTGAAGATCTGCGATTGACTGCGCTTGCCCTGTCCAGAATCCAGGACTTTGACTCGACCCAGACAATTTCTCACAAAGAAATGATGGAGAAATACACCAAATGACCTGGGAAGTTATCTATCATAAAAGCGTAGATGATGACCTTAAAAGTGTTGGGCCTGCTGCTGCAAAAAGAATCATCCAAATAATTGATAAAAAACTGACCACAGCACCCAAAAAATATGGTGCACCATTATCAAATAACCTTAAGCATTTCAGAAAACTGGGAATCGCTGATTTTAGAGTTGTGTATCAAGTGATTTCTATAAAAGTTATCGTTTTTGTTTTGGCGGTAGGCCCCAGAAGAGACAAAGAGATTTATCGATCTGCCTCAAAGCGGATAGAACAAAGATATGACAAACCTGATTAAAATACCCCCTCTGGGTACAAAAGACAATGTAACAGGCTTCTGCCATCTGATCCCAACTTCACGGACAATTTTTACCCTGGGCGAAGATCGCCTTGAGGATTATGCGATCCATGAATCACAAAATGCTTACAATGCTGTTTTGACCCTTGAAAAGTGGGTTTTAAGGGGTGAAAATACAGTTTTTTGGAACGATTCTGTTTTAACAACAAATACTTAGCGGGGTCAGACCCCACTTTCCACTTTCCCCAATAAGCCAAGCCTGACCCCAACATGATGACCCCAACATGAAAGTATCTGACTTAACCTGGGACCCGTTCATCTACCCAAGGGCAAACAAAAGCCAGAAGACCATCACTGCCTATGTTGAAGCCCTTGGGAGCGGGGCTCAATTTCCGCCCATTAAGGTTCAAAGGGTGTCTAATTATGACGATGGTGATCGATCAGCCATCTTCACCCTGGTCATAGACGGCATCCACCGCTGGTTTGCGTTTCAGGAAAAGGGAATTAAGGAGATTGAAGTTATTGAGTGGCAGACTACGGCCCTTGATTACAAGGTACACAAAACAGCCCTTCTCCTTGAATCGGCTGTCTGCAATATCAGCCATGGGGATCGTTTAAACACCAGCGATAAAAAACGGACGGCCCGTGTGATTGCAGAAAGTGACCCGGAGAGCAAATGGACGGAGTCTGCCCTGGCAGAGAAACTCGGTGTTCGTCAACAGACTGTGAATGGGTGGATCTCAGATATCCGTGCCAGGCAGAAAACAAACCGGAACAGCACGATTCTCCGTTTAAGTCGCCTTGGATGGATTCAGGAAAAAATTTCTGACGTAATGGGTGTGAGACAAAACCGCATATCCGAAATTATCGGAAATACCATTTTTGGTAATTTCGATAATTTGATCGCCCAGGGCCATGATATGGAATATATTGCCCGGCATTTCCAGATGGACCTGTCCCTTGCCTGGGCCCTGAGGCTTACGGGTAAAAAAGACCAGGAAAAATTCAAAGCCCTTGGATGGGGACTTCGCACCTGGGACCAGTGGTCGTTTAACGAATGTGACCAGCGATTCGGAGAGGATTGGCCAGGCAGAATACCGGCCCAGCTGGTTGCCCACACCCTGTTTTATTACACAAAACCCGGCGACCTTGTGCTTGATCCCATGGCCTGAGGAGGTGTGGTGCCGGATGTCTGCCTGATCTTTGAAAGAAAATGCCAGGCCTTTGATCTTGCAACCCGAAAAAATCGACCTGAGATAGAGAATGGAATAATAAACAGCCTGCTTGCGAATGAAGGTTATTCTCCACAAATGAGGGACATCTTTCCGTATCAGTTATTCAGAATGGAGCTTTTAAAAGTTCTAAAGTACCCTGAGATCAGCTACAGGAAATATTGCACCGAGGAGTATTTCGGTATGGAAAGAAAACAAAACAGGAGGTTTGTTGGACTGCCATTAAACACAAAAGAAATTATTGACCATACTGAACTTTGCCACTTTCGACGTAATATGTCTTTCACTCAAACGATTAATATTCTTGTGTATTTTCTTCATCATTTTTATTCATCTGGATGTTTGGAAAATCAGGTTTTGCATGCCATTGATTCAAGCGAACTTCCAATGGAATTCAACTATCCAATTTGTACAATTGAGGTCAAAGGTAAAAAAATCCGAATATATTCGGATATAGATTGTGATTGTGGGAAACGACGTAACAAAAGAAATTTGTCGCAATATTTTATTGGTTACCGCATGCATACTTTAACGGTGATCAACCCTTCAACTGGCCATAGCTTCCCTCTGGTCTCCCTTATCAGTGCAGGAAATCATCATGACAAATTGTTTGTAAAACCCTTAATTAAATTGGCACAGGCAATGGGGATAAACGTTGAGTTGCTTACAGCAGATGAAGCCTATCATGACGGAGATGGTTCAATTTACAAAGAGACCGGTACCCATGTAATTGCTCCTCCCTCTAAAAAAGTTAATTTGCCGGATAACGTGTTGGAGTTTCCGTTGCGGGTTACCTGTAATCAATATTGTGAAACACCTATGGTGAATTTAGGATGCTCAGATAAAGGTCATGAATATCGTTGTGATTCTCAGCTTGGAGAATGTGCCTATGAATCTTGCTGCCCCAAAAGCAGAATAGTTCCTTTTGACAGTGGTTTCTTTCAGCCAATAGTTGCTTCAAGCCCCATGGCAGAAAAAGCAATTGAAATACGCAAAAATTGCGACCTGTGCAATTAGTAAATCACAATATTTTCAGCAAATTGTTTCATATCCAAGAAATATTTGAGAAAAAACATCCAAGATGCTGGACAAACAGTTGATATCATGCCATTGTTTGATGGAATCTTATAATCAACAAAAATAGGAGCCATCAAATGAGCAACTTCAAGGTCAAGGTCCACGTAGAAATTGTCGAATCTGAAGAAAGCAATGAAAAAGAGCTTGAACAGCAAACTGATGGAAGTTTCACCATGGTTATCAATGAAAAAGACGCTATCAGCATCGACAATAGCGAAAGGGCACTGTTGAAAACGACTTATCCTGCTATTCGGAAGGCCTTAGCTAGTGTTTGACCGAAAACCTCTAAACCCCTGTCTTTAGGGGCGTTATAAACCATAGCGTAAGTTGAAGTTCTTTCTTAAACGTCACTTTACTCTTGACTTTTACTCCTCAATAATTTATGATAAACACCTTGAATTTATGACAATAATACAAGATATTACTAATCAGTAAATATCTTGCCGTTTTAATGTTTTACAAAATCTTCGAGGTTATTTTGCGTAAAATTTTCGACCCACAACTGACATTCGGACAAACTCCCATCGAGGATATCAAAATTGATATGAGATCCAGGGATGAGATCCCCAAGCTTCTTTTGGGGCTGAAACATATCTATTGTGATAAAGAACTTCGCCAAGCAGTTTTTGACATTCTTGAAACCGTAACCCCGGAGAGGGTTGATTCTAAAAACGGCCGTCCTGGAATGGATTTATGGAAAATTCTTGTAATGGGAACCATTCGGCTTAACTGCAACTGGGATTATGACAAACTTCAAGAAATTGCCAACAACCATAAAACCATGCGGCAGATGCTTGGGCACGGGATGATGGACGACGACAAAACATACCCGCTTCAAACTTTGAAGGATAACGTCTCGCTTTTAACCCCGGAAGTCCTTGATAGAATAAACACTTTGGTGGTCAAAGAAGGTCATAAACTCCTGGTAAAAAAAAAGACCAGACGTTGATGGGACGCTGTGATTCCTTTGTTCTTGAGACGGATGTACACTACCCAACCGATATAAACCTTTTATTCGACGCTGTCCGAAAAATGATTCAAATTGCCACCATGATCAGCCAGGATCTGGGTATGACCCTTTGGCGACAGCACGATTTTAATATACGTTCTTTTAAAAAACTCTTTCGCACTGCCCAAAAATTGAAACATTCTACTTCAAAGGATGAAAAAAAGAAGGCCGAAAAGAAGCAGTTAATCATTGCAGCCCACATCAATTATATCGAATCTGCAGAGGCTTTTGTCAAAACGGCAAATTTTACCATAGAACTTGTTGCTTCAAATGATCCCGTCTGTCTGGCAAGAATAGAAGCGTTGAAAACGTATATCGATCATGCTAATCGGCAGATTGATCAAATTAGGCGGCGTGTTGTAAAGGGTGAAAAAATCCCGCATAATGAAAAGGTCTTCTCGCTCTTTGAACCCCATACGGAATGGATCTCCAAAGGGAAAGCCGGTGTTCCCCAAGAATTGGGGCTGCGAGTCTGTATCCTGGAAGATCAATACGGCCTGATTCTGCATCATCAGGTGATGGAAAAAGAAACTGACGACAAGGTGGCAGTTGCCATGGTCGATGCCGCTCAAAGCAAGTTTCCAAATCTCAAAGGATGCAGTTTTGACAAGGGTTTCTACAGTCCTGAAAACAAGAAAACTTTAAAAAAGAATCTTACCCTCCTGGTGCTTCCAAAAAAAGGGAAGCGAAACAAAGCTGAATTTGCAGAAGAAACAGCCGAGGAGTTTCGCAAATCCAAGAGAAAACACTCGGCAGTTGAGTCCGCCATCAACGGATTAGAAAACCATGGTCTGGATAGGTGCCCGAATCATGGTATTCATGGTTTTAAGCGGTATGTCAGTTTGTCGGTTCTGGCAAGGAACCTTCAGATTATCGGGCATCATATTCAACAGAAAGAGCTAAAACGGATTCAACGTAAATCAGGCTAAACCAAAGTAGCAGAAAAAGAGGCCGATTTAAGAAAAAAGGGATAGTCACGCCCAAAGTCAGGTTAAATTGTCAAAGATCAGCGAAAAAAGAACATTGCATCTCGCATAGCCCTCTGAAGAGATGAAAATCGAGAATTTATGAGGCCATCCGAAGACATCTCAAAAGGGTTTTCGGTCAGCCACTAGCTATGCATCTTGAGAATCTTTCGAAAAAAAAAGCCTTGAAAAAGCCGCAGAGCAAGAAATCCAGGTAATCGAAAAAAGTTATAGGGTTGACGGTGAGGTCGGCCGTTTCCGTTTTACGACCCACCAAGTAACGGACCACAGCGGGGTTACATACAATACAGCCACCGATCTTTTCCGTCCGCTTAAGGGGAATGAGTGGTATCGAACAGTTGGATTTAAAGAAATAGCATTCATTCTTGGTGACGTGGTGCATTCATATCGCACAACAACACAATTAATCAATCGCGTACGTTATCAACCAACTGATGGGACACCATACCGCACCTTGCAGGCGAATACAGAATCAGAGGGGACAAATCTTATTGATTATCTCGAAACCAAAACTACCCATATTTTAAAACAGCACAGGTTTTCGGAAGATGGTAGTAGATATAAAGGAGATTCGGAAATTAACGATTCAAACGATCCGATTATAATCTCAGAACAAGAGGTTATTTCCGCTTCCGAGAGTATAAGTGATGACTATTTGCTGTCCGATCTTCTTAGCAATCCGATATGCTTTGAAAACCCCGCCAGCAGTGTTAATATCGCAATGGATGATGTGGGCGTAAAACGGCAAAATGAAACCCGTAATCAAACTCCTGCTGATTCAGACAAACCCCAAAAACGTAAATCTGCATACAATACCGTGATAAGGATCAATCATGATGGGAAGCGTTATTCACTTGTTGGCAGCGGCATGAAAGTGACACTACGGTACTTGCTGGCTTTCTTGCTTTCTAACAACCTGACTGGAAAGCGTTTCCAGTTTTTTACCGACGGGCATACGGTATTAAACAATACCATTCGTAATGGTTTCAAATGGTATTCTAACTTCGGGATCATTCTGGATTGGTACCACCTGGTTAAAAAATGCAAAGAGCTCTTGAGTATGTCATTGAGCGGGCGCATAATTCGAAATGAAGTTTTATCCGATATCATGCCTCTTTTATGGCATGGGCTCACGGACCAGGTTATAGAAAAGTTGAAACAAATCGAACACAGCAAGATAAAAAATGATGAAAAATTAGCCAAACTCATTGCCTATCTTGAGAGAAACAACGAGATGATTCCTTGTTATGCACTACGTAAACGCCTCGGGTTATGCAATTCAAGTGCTATTGGTGAAAAAATGAACGATTTGATTGTATCGAGCCGCCAGAAGCATAATGGCATGAGTTGGTCGAAAAAAGGATCCTTGGCATTAGCTGCCCTGACTGCGGCCAAGCTAAACGGAGAGAGTTCAGCTTGGCTGGAGAGAAAAGAGCTGCAATTTAAGTTGGCCGCCTGATTTTAAAGGAAATACTAATTGCACAGGTCGAAAAATTGTGAACGAGCTTTCAATCTTATGAAAAAAAGGGAGGGCTTAGAGGAAACAAGAGTAAGGAGTCAGCAGGGTGTTGTGGTTCGATCCACAGTTACAACAATTGCCACACTCCTGATAGAAATGATGGGAACGAGAAAAAAACAAAGAAAGAAAAACAAAAAGGATGATCAGATGGACTTGTTTAAAAAAACTGGTTAGTTAAAAATAGTTCTAAATCTAATCAATAGATATCTAATGGATAGCTGTTTCTTTTTTGTTGCACTGGCCTTAAAAGTAACTCCAAATTTGCAAAAAATGATTGGATAAAAAAAATCTCGGCCGGTGAAACAAAAAAGAATGGGCAGTAATTCAAAAAAAATAAGGTGGCAAGCCAAATTTAGAGGTCTGATTGCCAAAAGTTTGAATCGTTTCAACACCCTTTTATAGGGCTATAATACTGTATTTATAATAATTATGGAAGCTTTTTACTCAAAAAAACCATGTATCGCTTGCATTGTTTAGGTACAAAAGAACAAATTCATCATACAGAGTTAAGCCACTTCAGGAGCAGTTTGTCTTTTGCTAATTTGATGAATATCCTTGTTTATATCCTTACCCTTTTATATTGCTTTTTTTCGATATTTTGGAATCCAAACGATATGATACTTGCATTATGTGCACCAGAATATTTTTTTGAATAAAATGAAAATATCCTTTCAACACGGGATTATAACGTTGATTTGCTGCACATAAGATTCAACAACTAATCTTGATTTTATTGCATTTTTCTTGTTTCAGAGTGCTTTTTTCAGCATAATGAGCATGATTTGATCGTTTTTTGTGCCGTAAGTTTGAGAATATTATGTTGAGTTTCTGATGAAAAGACATAGTAATTTAAGTATATTGCTATTGTGGCTCCACATAATAACTCACTGCACATAATGCCAATTATGTGCAGCTCAACATAATTGGCAATCATAGGTCGTATGGTTTAATTTTCTATTGTTGTTCATTGAAAGTCTCCTTTTCTGTAATCTTTAAGCGGTTCACAGTTTTGTGAGACTTTCTTATATTTCCGCAAATGTCAAACTTTGAGAGTCTCCCCGGAAAAGCCGGGGGTTTACCCTTGATTAATTATAAAATTGAGTATATTGCAAGATATCTATGATATTTAATTCTCTACAATTTGCCACTTTTTTTTTAATTATTGTTTCAATTTATTACTGGTGCCCGTTTAAATATAGATCTGCTTTTTTGCTAATATCCAGCTATGTATTTTACATGTGCTGGCATATTGAATTCGGCTTGATACTTCTATTGTCAACAGTAATAACACATGCATTATGTAATAAAATAATGATTTCACCCAAAAAGAATTGCCGGATAAATTACCTTGCTGCAAGCCTGATTTGGAATATTGGCATTCTTTTTTTGTTTAAATATTACAATTTTGTTATGGGTTCTTTTAGTGGGATATTAAATTATTATAATGTGTCATATCGGTTTCCAGAGTTAAATATCCTGCTACCTGTTGGTATCTCGTTTTATTCATTTAAAGCAGTATCTTACTCCATTGATGTGTACCGCAGAGATATTGAAGTTGAAAAAAATTTTATCACTTTTGCTTTATATATTTCTTTTTTCCCTCAGTTACTGGCAGGTCCGATTGAGCGGGCAACAAACCTTTTACCTCAATTTTTAATCAAACATCGATTTGACTATGACAGGGTAACAAACGGATTAAAGCTCATTGCCTGGGGGTTATTCAAAAAAGTGGTGATCGCAGACCGACTTGCAGTTACTGTTAATTTAATTTATGATAATCCTTACGAATACAGTGGGTTACCTCTAATTATTGCCACTATTTTCTTTACTTTCCAGATTTATTGTGATTTTTCAGGTTATTCAGATATAGCAATTGGTACAGCAAAAATCCTTGGCTTTGAATCAAAATTAAATTTTAACCATCCATTTGCTGCTCGGTCTGTTTCTGAATTTTGGAAACGTTGGCATATAAGCCTTACGAGTTGGTTTAGAGACTATTTATACATTCCAATGGGCGGAAATCGGGGAGGTAAATGGCGATGGTATTTAAATATTTTAATTGTTTTCCTTGTAAGCGGTCTATGGCATGGTGCTAACTGGACATTTGTTATCTGGGGGGGACTTCATGGGACGTATATGCTTGTTAGCCTCTTGACAAAAGGGCTACGAGGCAAGATTGTTCTTTATAGTGGTATAAACAAAATACCATATATAAATCATTTTTTCCAGATACTATCTACTTTCATGCTTGTGGCTTTTGCGTGGCTTTTTTTTAGAGCAAACAACCTCTCCGATGCATTATACATTGCACAGCATTTATTTTCCGGGGTTGGGGAGATGATCTTAAATATTTCAGATATTAATTATCTGCGTCATATTTTTATACAACTGGGCCTATCAAAATATGATCTTTTTAGTTTGTTTCTGACATTAGGAATCCTTGAAATTGTACAGTTTTTTCAACGACGTCCCGATGCAAACAATAAATTTGCAACACAACCCTTCTGGATAAGATGGACTGCATACTATGCTTTAGTACTCATTATATTATTTGGGGGTGGTTTTAATTCATCTCAAAATTTTATTTACCTTCAATTTTAACCAAGATCGATTCTAAAATAAATGTCTGAGATAGATTTTTTATAGGTAGTATATCAATGGCATTAACTTAAGAACAATTTAAACAATAACTATCTGTTTTTATGTTGAATTGTTGACATTAACATGGTAAGCTTGATCCTGATGATAACGGGTGGTTTTTAAAAAGAAAGGAGCATATTATGTCGAAATTCAATAAAAAATCTTGTAGCATTGGCATGGAACCTGCTTTCCAAAATCTGTGCCGGATTGATCGAATGTCTTAAAGAAATCATCAATTCCGATATTTTTATCAAGCAACACCGCCAAAACCCAACCAATTTTATCCGACAAAGAAAACTTCCATTTTCGACCCTGATTTTCTTCCTGATGAATTTGATCAAGGGATCCTACCAGGATGAGCTCGACCATTTCTTCAAAGCCATATTCAGATTTGATGTATCCAAACGGATTATTTCAAAAGCTGCCCTGACAAAAGCAAGGATGAAATTAAAATATGAGGCCTTTATTGGCCTCAATGACCATCTCCTCAACCATTTTTATGAAAATTTCAGGCCGTTAAAATGGAATGGTTTCACTCTCCTTGCCATAGATGGGACCACTGTGCAGTTACCACGAATAGAGGCCATTACAAAGCATTTTGGAGCATGGCACCCCCGTCAAGGGGACAAGTGCCCCATGGCCCGAGTGTCACAAATGTTTGATCCGCTTAACCAGATGACAGTTGATGCCATTATCGAACCGAAAATCACAGGGGAAAAAGAACTTGCGGCATTTCACTATTTAAAACTGATGCCAAATGACCTGATCCTCCTTGACAGAGGCTATCCAGCGTATTGGCTGTTTAACCTCATCATTTCTCGTGGTGCCAATTTTTGTGCACGGATTCAACAGAAGCGTTGGAAAATTGTTCGTCAATTCTATACTTCAGGCAAACACGAAAAAGTTATTTCATTATCGGCGTTCCCGAGCTCTGTTAAGCATTGTAAAGATATGGGCCTTGATTTGAAACCCTTGAAATTGCGGTTAATCAGAGTCGAGTTGGAAACCGGTGGAACTGAAATCCTTATTACATCCCTGCTGGATCAACAAACTCATTCACGAGACCAATTTGCCGAACTCTATCATTTAAGGTGGCCGGTGGAAGAGGATTACAAGACAATGAAACACTGGATTGAGATAGAAAATTTTTCTGGTAAATCAGTCCTTTCCGTCTATCAAGATTTTCATGCAAAGGTATTTTCAAAAAATTTAACGTCAGCGTTGGTTTTCCAGACTCAAACCGTAATTGACCGGAAAACAAAAAATTGTCACTATCGGTACAAAAGGAATTTTGCCCAAACCCTTTCAAAGGTAAAAGATATCATCCCCCTATTATTTATCAGACCGTCTGAATCACTTTGTAATCTAATTTCAGACATTCATAAAATCATTGTAAGAACCATTGAACCAATAAGGCCAGGGCGAAGATACCCGAGGAATTTCAACAACCGGAGCGGGAGATTTCATTATGGATATCAGCCGATCCGTTAAGTTAATGCCATTGGGTAGTATATTGAAAAGTGAGAAATGAGAAAATTTTTAAATAAAACTATATTATTATGTTTGCCATTTGTTATATTATTTACCGCAATTCTAATAGTAGATCCTTATAATTATTTTAAATTGTTTGATGTAATTCAGGATGATGCGAAACAAAGAATTTCATATCGTTTAAATTATTCACTTTGGAAAGTAATACAATTCAAAAGTAATCCTTGCCCTAATATCCTTTTGGGTGACTCGAGAATTGGGCGTTTTAAAGCAGAAATGATAGACACTGTAGCGAATACTGCGCACTTTAATTTCGCTTTTGGGGGAGGAACAAGTGCCGAAATAATTGATGCCTTCTGGTTTGCAGTAGAAAAAATTGATCTGCAAAACGTTTATATCGGGATAAATTTTGATTTATACAATAAATATGCAAGTTCAGCGAATAGGATGACCGGTTCAACAAATATTATGGAAAATCCTGCATTGTATTTTCTTAATACTAATGTGATTAAGGCTGCTTTTTTATTGATCAAAGAAAAAGTTACTGGGCAAAAAATATCGATCGAGAAGCCGACTGTCGATCCGGATGAATTCTGGAAATATCAGCTAAACACTACTGCTAATAAACGCTATGCAAATTATGGATATCCTAACCTTCTCTACTTGAAATTTAAAAAAATTCATGAATACTGTAAAAAAAATCATATACAATTGACTTTTGTTATTCCCCCTACGCACACTTCTCTCCAGAAAAAGATTGAGTTTTATAAGCTCGAAAAAGACCGGGAAAGGTTTATCTCAGATTTAAAAAAACTTAATGTTGTTTATAATTTTGATACCTACAATGGAATCACAGAAAATCGGGATAATTTTGATGATCCCTATCACATCAAACCAGAAGCACTTGTCGATTTTATTCAAATGATTTGGGGAAATAAAAAAAAACGCTAAACTAATAACTATTTATTGTCATCAGGAGGTTTTTTTGATTCAGGCTATTATTAAGAAAGGGCGGGTTTTACCCGTGGAAGTCCCTGCACCGGTTGTCTCTCCCGGGTCAGTTTATATTAAGGTCGTTTATTCGTGTATATCAGCGGGGACTGAATTTTCTTCAGTTAAAACAAGTGGTATGAATCTCGCTAAACGAGCAATGGAACAGCCTGACAATGTTAAAAAAGTTTTGAATATGGTCCATTCCGATGGCTTACTAAAAACGTTCTCAAAGATACGCAATCAGCTTGGTTCAGGTAGCCCTACAGGATACTCAATCTCAGGTATTGTGTTATCAGTCGGGGAAGGAGTAACAGACATTCAACCTGGGGACAGGGTTGCGGCAGCAGGGGCTGGAATTGCTAACCATGCCGAATTTGTAGATGTACCTCGAAATCTTGTAATGCGAATTCCAGAAAACCTTGATTTTAAAAATGCATCGACAGTTACGCTTGGAGGGATCGCAATGCAGGGGGTAAGACGTGCGAAAGCGGAACTGGGAGAATTTATTGTTGTGATTGGTGCAGGGATATTGGGTCAACTTGTGATACAGATGCTTTCAGCATCAGGTGCCCGGGTTCTCGCCATTGATTTAGACCAAAAAAGAATAGATATAGCAAAAGAAAACGGAGCAGAAAAAATTTTCAATCCGCAAGACGTAGACATTGTGAAAGAAATCACAAATTATACCAACGGCAAGGGTACAGATGCTGTTCTTTATTGTGCAGCCACAAATAATTCTGAAATATTGTCACAAGCCTTTAAAATGACGCGAAAAAAAGGAAGGGTTGTGGTGATAGGTGTATGGGGAAAAGAACTAAAACGTTCGGATATCTATGCAAAAGAGATTGATTTTTTTATTTCCACTTCTTATGGGCCCGGTCGTTATGACGAAAACTATGAAAAAAAAGGGTTGGACTATCCTTATGCATATATTCGCTGGACCGAAAATAGAAACATGGAAGAGTATTTACGCCTGTTAGATTCAGGAAAAATCAATTTAAAAGGGCTTATCCAGGCCTCATATGATATAAAGGACGTTGAAACGGCTTTTGATTCCCTAAAATCTGAAGAAAAACCATTGATTGTTCTTTTAAGCTACGGTCATGAATTACCAGATGAATATTCCTGCTTGATTAGAAAAACCCAGAATCTCAAAATTGAAAACAAAAAAAACATATCAAATGATAAAAGGATTCGAGTCGGCTTTATTGGAGCAGGTGGGTTTGCGAAGGGAATGCATATCCCAAATCTGCAAAAATTAAAAAAAATATACAAAATTTATGCGATTTGCACACGAAGCGGTGCGAATGCAAAGTCAATTGCTGAGCAATGCGGGGCCTGTTATTCTACGACAGACTATCATGACATTCTTAAAGATGAAAATATAGATTTGGTTATGATCTGCACTCGTCACAATTTACATGGTCCAATTGTCCTTGAGTCTCTCCAGGCAGGAAAGCACACATTTGTTGAAAAACCACTTTGTATAAAACAAGAAGAACTTGATGCGATCAAAGTTTTTTACAAAGGGAAATTACAGCCGGTTCTCATGGTTGGATTTAACCGTCGGTTTTCAATTTATGCACGGGAAATCAAAAAGCATGTGACCAAGCGGACAAATCCATTAAAATTGTATTATCGAATGAATGCCGGGCATATCCCTTTGGAACACTGGGTCCATGGCGATGAAGGCGGGGGAAGAATCGTAGGCGAAGCCTGCCATATTATTGATCTTTTTTCCTATATAGTCGGATCACCTGTAAAAAGTTATTCGGTTGCAGGTTTGAGACCGAGTACTGATCATATCAGTCAGTCTGACAACAAATGCCTACTTCTTGAATACGAAGATGGATCAGTGGCAACGCTGGATTATTTTTCCATTGGATCAAAAAATATACCTAAAGAAAAGTTTGAAATTCATTTTGATGGGAAAACTATCGAAATGGATGATTATAAAAAAATAATGGGTTATGATATTAGTGTTCAGTCAATTAAAAGAGACACTCCTGATAAAGGGCAGTTTGAGGAATTAAAAGAACTGGCAAAAACGCTGAAAAAAGAGGCCGACAATTGGCCCATTTCCTTTGAGAGCATGTTAGAAACGACTGAAATAAGTCTATTGTGTCAATAGACACCTGCAAAAAAAATGATCAATAAATAGTTGTCAGGCCCTACAACAGGTGACGTACTGCTGAAAAGTATGAAAAGTAAGTTGATTATAACGTATTTTATTCTTATCCATGTAGCATTATTCTTTGTCATAATAAAATCAGGCTTTGTTCCCGTCATAAAAAACAAGTTAAAGGGAGTAAGCGGACGACCGGAACTAACGAGATTTTACTATAGAATGGTGGGCTATCACAGAATAATGGATGAAAACATTCCAGAGAAATCTGTTTTATTTATCGGAGACTCAAACACACAAGCACTTGCTGTTTGTCTGATTACCCCCTTGAGCATTAATTTGGGTATCGGAGGCGACACAAGTTTTGGAGTGTTAAAAAGGATATCCAATTATAATTCTTTTAAACGGGCAAGGGCTGTTGTAATTGCCGTTGGATTTAACGATCTAAGAAGGAGGAACAACGAAGAAATTTTTAAGAATTACACTAAGATATCAGAGGTCATATCAGAACATACTGATTTGATCTTTAGTGGGGTCCTTCCTGTAGGCAAACCATATAATCAATATAAGATTTTAAACAAAAGAATTCAAAAATTGAACACTAAGTTAAAAGAGTTATGCTTATCTCGAAAAAATCGTTATGTAGAAGTTGGATCATTTTTATCAGATAATCAAGGGAATCTAATTTCAGATTATCATGTCGGTGATGGTATCCATTTAAATCCTAAAGGAATCAGAATTTGGAGCTATAAACTTCAAAAAGCACTTGAGACATCTAAAAAAGGATCAAATAAAACTAACGATGAGGCTAAAATTGATTCGGTTCACTAAAATAGACACTAAGTATTTGACACAGGAGATTGTTTTTTTTAACCTTCTTAAAAACAAAACGTTGTTACAGACAATTTTTTCCTTTTCTGCTCAGATATTTGGAATGGGAATTATGTTCATAGCCAATATCCTAATGGCAAAAACAATGGGACCGGAAAGCTACGGCTTGTACTCGTTTGCATTTGCTGTGTTGAGTTTTGTTGCTATCTTTTTTGAGTTTGGATATTTTGCGAGTGGGTCAAGACTTCTGGCAACCGTTGAAAATGATAAAGAAGAAAAAGACTTGTTGGGAGCTTTACTAATTGTTGCTGCAGGTATTTCCCTTGCTTTTGTCGTTTCTATCCTTTTACTTTCATTAGTGATTGATTTTTTTTTCAGTAATCATGTCAGCTATATCCTTCAAATCTCTTCGGTCACCTCTTTCTCATTTATATTACCTTTGTTCATGAATTTAATCACACGGGGAACAAACCATATTGAGAATTTTGCAAGTTTTAATTTTTTATGGAAGGTATTATTCATTTTATCAGTTGGACTTTTGTACTACTACAATGCATTGGTTCCGGTTTTTATTTTGTTAGTCTATTCAGGTACTCTGTTGGCAGCATTTTTAGTATTATTCTTTAGACTTTCACCGTCCTTTAATGAAATGAAATATAATATAAAAAAATTAAACAAAGAAAATAAAATATTCGGAATAAAATCTTATATTGGACGAGTTATAGATGTATCAACTTTTCATTTAGACAAGATACTGATTTCATATTTCATTGATATGCAAAGTATTGGGTTTTATTCTCTTGCCTTTTCTATGGCTTCGCCAATCAGTACTTTTTCCAAAAGCCTTGCCTCATCAAAATTTAAATCATTTAAGGATGGAGAACCAATTTCAAAAAAAATGTTATTATTTAACCTTGCCTGGGTGGTAATAGGAATATGTATTATCCTTGGGATAGGTTGGGGCATTGTATACTTATATCTTGGTGTGGCGTACCATGATGTTTTTTACCTTATAATTCTTTTAGTAATAGCAGTCTCTTTAAATTCAGCTTTTCAACCTTATAATGCCTGGCTGAACTGTAATGGCTATGGTCGGTTCTTACGACAAAAATCAGTATTCACCGCACCTATTAACATCATTCTTAATTTTATTTTTATCCCTTTATGGGGTGCTGGTGGGGCAGCTTTTGCGACAATTTTATCATATTTAGCTTCTTTATATCTTCAGGTCTATTATTATCACGTCGCACTGAAAGAGATAGAAGATCAAAAAAGAATGACATAATCTGGAGGATTTTTGATAGCTGTTTGGAAGAAGTTTAGAAGCATGTCACTTAAGCTCTTTATATACAAGGCAATTCGGAAAATCATAAAACTTGTTAAAGAGCTAATCGAAGAATATCAGATGATTCTTATAGGATCAAATATAAGCAATAATCAGTTCCAAAAATTATTGAAGATTACAGAAAAGGGACAAAAGGTATGGATTCAAGAGTTCAGATATGAGTTGACAAAAAAAACAATTTTCTCTGAAGAAATTATTTGGTCAATTCCCGGTAAGTTAAATATACCAAAAGAGCAAATTCTAAAACAGGCTGAACTTTTTAAGGATCATATTTTTGATCTGCTTGGCTCAGGGCCAGTAATCCCTTCTTATACAATGATGGCAAAGGGATTTGGAGGGTATTGTTTCAATATGATGCCAGGAGTGAAAGCTGCTGAGTCACAAATGGCCAAAATAAACCAAATCTTTGACATCTCTGGTATGGATTATCAACCTATTGACTGGCTCATAGATTTTCGTTCCGGTCATAGATGGAACACAGAGACCTGGTATACAAAAATCATAAAAGGTCAGCCGGGTACCGATATTAAAATTCCTTGGGAGCTTTCAAGATTTCAGCATAGTATTCGGCTCGGTCAAGCGTTCAGGTTGACAGGAAAAGAAGAGTACGCCGCGGAGATCGTCTGTCAAATCATTGACTGGATTATTGCCAACCCAAAGGGGTACGGGCCCAACTGGAAATGTGTCATGGACATAGCCATACGTGGGGCGAACTGGATAACTTCACTTGCTCTGATAAGTGATTCAAAATCTTTGACCGATACTGTTCTGTGGGAAATAGCAAAATCACTTTTTCAACATGGTAAATTTATTCGCACTCACCTTGAATGGTCGCCGTGGCTGACAAGCAACCATTATATCTCAGATATTGCAGGGCTTTTCTTTATTTCTAACTGTTGTCCTAAACTACCCGAGGCAGATCAATGGCGGTCTTTTACACGATCACAACTTGAAATAGAAATTGAAAAACAAGTTTATAATGATGGCTGCGATTTTGAGGCTTCGACATATTATCATCGATTGGTTACTGAACTCTTTTTTTATCCGGCTCTGCTTTCACAGCGTATTGGAACTCCTTTTTCTGACAAGTATCTTGAGCGGCTCGAATCAATGTTTGCATCCATTAGAACCTTATTGCATAATAACGGAGAAATGCCCCAGATTGGAGATAACGATTCTGGTAGATTTTTTATCATTGAATGCTCAGATGCTTTGTCTACTAAAATGGATTATCTACTCCCTCTTAGTGAATGGTTTTTTGAAAAACCACACCAGTGCTTTCCGCGCGGGGCAGATCGCTCTCTGCTGATGTGGATAGACCATAATTGCGGTCCAGAAGGTATTACGAAAGTATGGCACAGCAGAGGGTCATACCTATTTAAAGATGCTGGTTGGGCTGTACTACGGAACGACAGATACCATGTAGTCATTTCATGTGGGCCCAACGGGCAGAACGGCAATGGTGGACATGCCCATAATGATAAACTATCAATTGAGCTATCTGTTGACGGGTTACCTTTTATTGTAGACCCCGGTTCATATGTGTACACATCCGATATTAAAGCCCGGAATCAATTTCGTTCCGTTGCATCGCATTCAACTCCACAGTGTGGAAAATTTGAGCAGAACACATTTATCAATGGACTCCTTGGAGCTTTTACCTTAAAAGATAACTGTCGGGCATCCATTGAGAAATTTGATCCGCTATTTTTTAGAGGTATGCATCACGGGTATGGTGTCGAACTCGGGATGGAAATGCAACTGGGAAAAAGGACCTTGCGGTGCTGTTACGCTGCCGGCCAAGGCAAATGGACAATGCGCTGGATATTACACCCTGATGTGACGGCAGAAAAAATATCCGAAGGTGTCATGTTCCAAAGGGAAAAAACCAGGCTGCTTTTGGCATCAGATTTAAATGATTTCATAATTGAAACGACCGAATATTCCTCCAGTTATGGCAGTGTTCAGGAGTGCCCCATGATCTTAAAGCCTTTTTCACAAAAGTTAGAATGGACGTTGTTATGCATGGACTGATTTTATTATATTACTTCTTAATTTTTAATAAACAAATGAGTATAAGATGATTTCTGTATTATTGATTTCATATCTATTTTATCAGGTGTTGATCCTTAAAAACCGGTTTTTTATATTATATTATTTGATTCTGACCTTTAATATATACAGTCTGCCTTCAAGCTTCAAAGCATATTTTGTTTTTCAGGTTGCGGGTAGTTTAGTTTACCCGCAGGACTTGCTTCTTATTGTTCTTGTTCCATACCTTCTAACAGACTCCGCTACGATAAGTCATATAAAAAAAAATCGACAAATACTTTTTGCAGTGATATTAATTTTGGCGCTTAATTTGATCCAGGTATTTGTAGCCTACCAAATCCACGGCATGGAATCATATTTTTTAAGGCAGGGCTTGTCTGGTGCGTTCATGTATCTACTATCTTTAACTTTAATGGATGTGTTAGATGACAAAAAGGGGATAAAATATTTTGGGCGGGTATTAATTTTTTTTAACCTGGTTACTCTTTTTGCTGCTGTAGTAATTATTTATTTCCCATGGTTAAATTCGATGGAATCAATACTCTATACGCATATCGGTTGGTCGGTTCTTAGTGGCCAAGGAAGCACTGTTTTGGTAAACGCTATCAGTGGAAATATTTGTCTTCTATCTATCTATTATTTCTTGGTGATTGATAGAAGACCGCTCCTAAGCCCTACTGTATTATTGCCCATAGTTCTGGTGATAATGACGTCTCATCGGATAACTTACATTTCATTGGTGGTACTTTTACTTTATGCGTTAATATGGCAGAAAAAACAGCGGGGGATAAAACTTACAATTAAATCAATCGCTGCTATTCATGGTCTTGTGTTTTGTATATTAATTAGCCTTAGTCTTATTTCCAACAACGATAGATTCGTTGCAAAGACCAAACCTTTTTTTGATAGAGCTATGAGCCTTTCAGATTCAAAAAATGTTACTATCGTTGACAGAAAGTATCAATACAACTATTTTTTTAAAAAATATTTGACACAGTATGACCTTTCAACATATCTGTTTGGTGAAATATATAAGCCTTATAAATTTCGCGATATTTTTTTTGGCAAGGTTGTAACCCCCCATAACTTCATTATTCACACTGTGGTTATGAGAGGCTTTGTCGGACTTTTTTTTATTTTCTTTTTAATATGGGCGGTTCTTAAAAAATGTTTGACTCAAAGAGGGAGCCCTTTTTTTCCGATATTATTATTTTTTATGATAACTCAGATGACAGATGCTTCATTTACTAATTATCCATTTAGTGCTTTTCTCTCTATTATACTGGCCCTTATTATTTCGAATTCTGGAAATAGGTCAAAAAACCAAAACTGTACATAATACTTTTAGTCCAACATAGAAACCTTGTCCCCCCAGGTAGGGCCAGGATATTTACTATCTATAAAATATTAGAGAGTGGTGAAATATTTATTATGAACACTTTGAAAAAAAAATCTCAAATTTCTGTTCTAGATTTAACTCGTAACCCAAAACCTATGTGGGAAAAATTAAAAAATCGTTTCCCTGGTAGCAGTTTTAACAAAATATCAAAAAATGACTGGAAGAAAAAGGGAAGTATCGGTTTGTTAAAAGCTGCAAGGCAAGTCAGATCACACTGGTTTATTATTGCGGTGGATGACCTCGATGCAATAAACGATGAGATGCTTTTTACAATTTTAGGACTTTTGACAAGAGTGGATAAGTTCGCATTTGTTGGCAACCGCCAGGATAGTATTAAGATTGTTACAAGGCTGAATTTTTTATTTTTTTTGTTTCCAAAATTTATATTTTCCTTAGTAGGAGCTTTGTTATTAGTAGGAGGTTTTTTCTTATTTAATATCCTTTTACGATTCGTCTTATGGCTAAGAAAAGATAAAATTAAGGGGTGTTATGGGATCGATCCGAATTTCAATCGAGTGGCTTATCTTAAAACAAGTTTTGCATTATTCCTTGAGGCCGGAGGATCAGTTACCCATACGCGAGGGGTGATCAAGGGGTTTAAAAGCAATAATAAAGAAATTTTGGTTTTATCCAATGAGGATGCCAACTGGCTTAAGTTTGATGATATTAAAGTAATTCCATTCCCCAGAACTCGCAGACTCAGTCTCTTTCGAGAGACCGAATATATTATAAACAGTATCGCCTTTGCATTGCGAGCAATACCTGTACTACAGCAATATAAGCCTGATGTGATTTATCAGAGGATGTGTGAATTTGACCTTTCCGGAATTTTATTGTCATTTTTCTTAAAAATACCGTTGGTTATTGAGTGTAACAGCTCTAAAGTTAAAGGTACTTACTGGGATAAATTTCGTTTTAGCCGGTTATGCAGCGCCATTGAGAGAAATCAGATGATAGGCTCTTCCGTAATTGTAACAATTTCTGAGCAAATGCGTGATGTCCTTTATGAATTGGGTTATCCTAAAAATAGAATTTTGGTTAATTATAACGGTGTAAATGAAAATGAGTTTGATACAACTGAACAACGAAATGAAGCAAGAAGGGTGCGGGAAAAATTTGATATAGGTCCAGATAAAATCATCGCCGGGTTTGTAGGGACATTTGGTGAGTGGCATGGTATCCCGACCCTGGTTGAAAGTATTGTTGAAGTAACAAAAAAAAATAATGATATTTTTTTTGTGCTTATTGGGGATGGCAGGCTGAAACAATTTGCAGAAGATGCTATTAATAAAGGAGATTCCAAAAAGCAGGTCATTTTCACCGGTATTGTAAAACCTTGGGAAGTGGGCGCATACCTGGCTTCCTGTGATCTTTTGCTTTCTCCTCATTCTAAATCTCCAGACGGTCAGAAATTTTTTGGTTCTCCGACCAAATTATTCGAATATATGGCAAGCAGAAAGCCAATTATCGCAAGTGACCTGGATCAAATCGGTAAAATCTTGGACCATGACCAAACTGCAGTGCTGGTTGAACCGAATAATCCTCAAGCTTTGACAAAAGCCATTTTTCGAATGTCAAAGGATGCTGATTTGAGAAAAAAAGTAGCAGATAATGCACGGGAATGTGTTATCAAAAAATATACTTGGGAACACAATGTTAAAAAGGTAATTGAATTTTTAAATAGGACTCCAGGCATTAAAAACATATAAATTTAACAATACAAAAAATTCCGTTTAGATTCGGATAGAAAGAATTACAAGTTTTGAAAGCTTTCATCCCATACAACCTCTCAATTTGGAATTTTAATTTTCAAAGGAACAAAATGCATCAACTTTGTCAGAAATTAAAAAACGGTAAAATGGAAATAATTGAGACTCCAGTTCCCTCACTTCAGAAGGGACAAATACTAATAAAAGCTTATTATTCTTTAATTAGTGCCGGCACAGAAGCAAGCACAGTAAAAGCTGCGCGGAAAGGTTATATTGGAAAAGCCAAGGAACGTCCCCAACAGGTAAAACAGGTGATAGAAACACTTAAAGCCCAAGGCCCTGTTCAAACCTACCGTGCTGTTATGAAAAAGCTCGATGCCTATTCCCCCCTTGGTTACTCATGCGCAGGAAAGGTGGTTGAGGTGGCCTCGGATGTCACTGGATTTTCCGCAGGCGATCTTGTTGCCTGCGGTGGGCTTACAGCCTGCCATGCCGAAATCATAAGTGTGCCTGAAAATCTCTGTGTGAAGTTAAAACCTGATGCGGATATGAAACAGGCCGCCTACAACACCTTAGGTGCCATTGCCATGCAGGGCGTCAGACAGGCAGATCTTCGCCTTGGCGAAACTTGCGCTGTTATTGGATTAGGACTGCTTGGCCAGCTTACAGCCATTTTCCTGAAGGCGTCTGGTGTTCAAGTTGTGGGTGTGGATATAGACCAGACCATGGTGGAGGCAGGACAAAAACATTGCCTTGATCTGGCACTAAACAGAAATGCTGCAGGCATTGAACAGACTATCCTTGAGCTTTCAAGCGGCATGGGATGTGATTGCGTCATTATAGCCGCCGCATCTTCATCCCTTGACCCCATAAATTTTGCAGGGGCTATTGCACGCAAAAAGGGAAAAATTGTCATTTTAGGAGCAGTTCCCGCAGGATTTGACAGGGAGCCCTATTTTTATAAAAAAGAGTTAGAAATCAAAATGTCCTGTTCCTACGGCCCTGGACGCTACGACCCAGCGTATGAAGAAAAAGGGATTGATTATCCTTTTGCCTATGTGCGCTGGACTGAAAATCGTAACATGCAGGCCTTTCAGGCGCTTATACAATCCGGTCGGATCGACATAAGCTATCTGACCACCCATTGCCTGAAGCTTGAAGAGGCTCCCAGGGCCTATGATATGATAATGGAAAAATCAGAACCCTTTATAGGGCTTTTGATCGAGTACGATGTCTCAAAGAAAGTTGAAAAAAAACCGATCCTGATTAAAACCTTGAAACAAAAAACCGCTAGGGTTGGAATCGGGTTTATTGGCGCTGGTTCCTACGCCCAAAGTCATTTGATACCGAATATTACAAAAGACAATGATGTTGCACTCATCGGTGTTAAGACCGCAACCAGTGCCAGTGCAAGATCTGTAGCTGAAAGATATGGTTTTAATTTCTGCACAGGTGAAGAAAACGATATCTTTGAAAATAAAGACATTAATACAGTGTTTATTGCAACCCGGCACAATACCCATGCAGAGTTTGTGATCCAGTCATTAAAAGCTGGCAAACACGTATTTGTTGAAAAGCCCATCTGTTTGAACCCTGCTGAACTCGATACCATTAAACAGACCCATACCTCTGATTTGTCCTTAATGGTCGGTTACAACAGGCGGTTTTCACCCCTGGCTCAAAAAATTAAGGACACGATCAAAACCGCTCCCATGTCCATGCTTTACAGGATCAATGCCGGTAATATCCCTGCAGATTCCTGGATTCAGGATCTTGAAACCGGCGGCGGCAGGATTCTGGGAGAAGTGTGTCATTTTGTTGATTTTTTGACCTTCATGAATGGTTCCCTGCCAGTATCTGTTTATGGGACAGTCATGGATGATCCTTCCCATATGAATGATGTATTGAATGTTTCTTTAACCTATCAGAATGGATCCATTGGAACCATTTCATACTATTCAAATGGGGCAAAATCATTTCCAAAAGAGTATGTTGAAATTTATGGGCATGGTAGCACAGCAGTCCTAAACGACTACAAGGAATTAAAGATATATGGTACTGGCAAGCCTTATGCAAAAAAACTTCTGGTCCAGGATAAGGGACAAAAGCAGGAAGTAAAGCTGTTTATTGATGCCATCAAAAAGGGAACTGCTACCCCAATTTCAATAGAAGAAATCTTTAATACAGCCGAGGTCTGCTTTGGCATTATTGAATCGATCCGCACAAGATTGCCGGTAAAAATATAAATGGGGCATATGATCCAAAATTCCTTTAAACGCCTGGAACAATATATCCAGCAACAAGAATATCAAGGCTGGGATCTGTTTGACGGGCTCAACTCAAAACTTTTCAAGGAAAATTTCTTTTATCAATATCCTTTGCTGCGGCTGATCTGGATACAGTTTTTTAAACGATCGCCACTTAACCTGCGACAGATTGCACAGGTTCCAAAGGGATATAATGCAAAAGGTTTGGGACTCTTTGCTTCTGGCCTGATCCATGGCGGGAAAATAAATGAGGCATCTGTTCTTCTAACTAAGCTTCAGCAAATGGGGTGTACCGGTTATTCCGGTAAATCCTGGGGATATAATTTTGACTGGCAGGCAAGAGCCTTTTATGTTCCCATGGGTAAACCCAATATGGTCACCACAGTTTTTGTGGCAAATGCGTTTCTGGACTATTTTGAGGTTTCAAAAGACACCACAACCCTTGATGCTGGTATTGATGCCTGTGAATTCATATTAAATCATCTTGTACAATTTGAAGATGAAAACAGCCTTTGTTTTGCTTATATTCCCGGTGAAGGGGCAAGGGTACATAATGCTAACATGCTGGGCGCTGCCCTGCTGGGCCGGGTTTATTCCCATACCGGGAATAGGGATTACCTTGAGAAATCAAGAAAAGCCATGGTGTATTCCATGGCCGCCCTGGGCCAGGATTATTCCTGGCCCTATGGCGAACGCCACCACCATGGTTTTGTTGATAATTTTCATACAGGTTTTAACCTGGTGGCATTAAAGGAGTGGATGGAAAACACCCAGGACTGGACCTGGAAAGATCAACTAACAAAGGCATATGAATATTATTTAAACACCTTCTGGCTTGCATCCGGTTGCCCCCGGTATTACAATAATTCTCTCTATCCCGTTGATATCCATTGTTCAGCCCAGGGAATTGTGACCTGCCTGAAACTTGAGTCATACCATCCCAGAAGTCTTAAAAAGGCCAGGGAGATTGCCAGGTGGGCCATTGAAAATATGCAATCACCCAAAGGCTATTTTTATTTTCAAAAAACTAAATATTTCACCAACAAAACACCATACATCCGCTGGGCCCAGGCCTGGATGTACTATGCCTTATCCCTTTATATCCGGCATCTTTCTAAAGTAGAAACCCCAAAGGAAATCTGATGGCACGAATCAAGATCATGGGCTGTCCGGTTGATACCTTCAACATGGAACAAACCATCCGGGAAATTGAACTTTATATTCAGCAGCGCAAATTATGCCAGCACGTTGTCGTGAATGTTTCAAAATTTGTAGAAATGCAAAAACATGCGGATTTGAAAAGGATCATTGAGCAATGCGACATCATCAATGCCGACGGCATGCCCCTGGTCTGGGCCGCAAAATTCCTTGGTCTTCCCCTTTCGTCCAGGGTTGCTGGGGTGGATCTTTTCCAGGAACTGATTGGAGTCTGCAGCAAGAAAGGGTACAAACCCTTCTTTTTTGGTGCAAGACAGTCTGTGGTTGAAAACGTGGTTAAAACCTTTGAGAAAAAGTATCCCGATCTTGAGGTTGCCGGATACAGGAATGGCTATTACTCCAAAGATCAAGAACCAGAGATTGCGGAGATGATCCGGAAAAGCGGGGCAGATATGCTTTTTGTCGGATTTTCGTCACCCATGAAGGAAAACTTTTTGAATCACTGGACGCCTGAAATGCAGGTGCCATTCTGCATGGGTGTTGGTGGCAGTTTTGATATTGTGGCGGGAAGAACAAAGCGCGCTCCTGTCTGGATGCAGAATGCAGGACTTGAATGGGCATATCGCATCTACCAGGAACCCCGGAGGATGTGGAAACGATACGCAAAAACAAACCCCGTCTTTTGTTGGATGCTTTTAAAGGCTTTGCATAAATCTTCTGTTGTCACAAAATGAAACAAGGTGAAGCATTTGAATTTGTCTGTTTGTGCACTTGTGTAGGACCTGATGATGAAAGACTTGAAAAAATAACAAACGCAGCAGACGCTGGTCTTGATTGGGAACTTGTTTATAAAATAGCCATGGACCAAAAGGTGTATCCTTTCTTATACCGGACCCTGAAGCATATTGCTCCAGACAAAGTACCCGAGCAGATGTTAAGCAGGCTAAAACGCCATTATATTGCCAATGCTGCAAGAAATATTCAGCTCACCTCTTTTTTAACCCATGTTTTAACGCTTCTTAAAAGCCATACCATTCAAGCAGTTCCTTTTAAAGGCCCTGTTTTATCCCAGGAGATCTATGGCAGCATGGATCTTCGTCAATTTGCAGATCTCGATATCCTGATATCTGTAACAGATGCTGAAAAAGCCTGGGACCTCCTGATCTCCCATGAATTCCTTCCTGAACTGAACCTCACCCCGAAACAAAGAACAAAGTACATAAAAACCGAAGATAATCTATCGTTTTTTAAAAACAAAATAGCGGTTGAACTGCATTGGGAATTAACGGGGTTATACTTATCATCGCCCCTTACCCTTGAACGAATAAAAGATCGATTGGTAAAAACCGACCTCCTGGGCACAGAAGTTTCTTCCCTGTCCATGGAAGATCAGCTGGTTTATCTGTGCGTACATGGCGCAAAGCATGGGTGGGAAAGCCTTGAACAAATTTGTTGTGTGGCCGAAATTTTAAAAACAAACAAAACCATCAACTGGTCCCTTGTGGAACAACTGGCTTTAGAATGGCGGTGTACCCGCATGCTTTATCAGGGGCTCAGCCTCGCTCAATTACACCTCACTGCACCAGTTCCTTTATTTATGATGGAGAAAATCAATAAAGACAAACAAATAACAACATTGCAGGAGTCAGTATATGCGGTCATGCGCTGTCAAACTTCCAGTGTAAAAACGAAGCACATTACAGGTCGATTTTCAGTTTTCCACCTTAAGATAAGGGATTCGTTTTTAGATAAATTAATATATGCCTTGAGAATAATTTTTTGTCCGACAAATAAGGAGTGGCTCTATTTTCCCGTTCCAGCTGCACTATCATTCCTTCACTATGGATTACGACCTTTACGACTGATAAAACAAGGGGTGATGAAGAAAAATGCTTAGGGAACAAGGCTCATTAATAACAGAGTTTCAGAAAATACTGGATATCGGGATAACTGCATCTTCGTTCATTGCCGCCTATTTTATAAAATTGCATTTATTGCCCAAACCCTTTAAAAGCCTTTCCAACGACCCCAACTATTACATCGTTCTGTTACTGATCATCATTTCCTGGTATATCTCGTTTAAATGGATGGGTATGTATTTGTCCTACCGGAATCAATCCTTCTGGAAGTTTTTTACAACCATCCTCAAATCCTGCTTCCTGGGCATGGTGCTTTTGACCATGGGAATGTATTTCATGCATATCCAGGGGGTGAGCCGGTTGCTTTTGGGACTATTTATGGTGATTTGCATCTCAGGACTCACCCTGTCTAAGTTCATCGTGTACAAGACACTCCAGAGAGTAAGGTCCCAGGGGTACAACACCCGGAATATTCTGATCGTTGGAAGCAGGGCCAGGGCAATCGAGACCATTCAGGCAATAGAAAGCCAGCGATCGTCAGGATACTGTATCCTGGGATGCTTTGATGTGGATGGGGAGAAGGTGGGCAATACCGTGGGCAACGGCCATAGGGTGATTGGTAGCATTGGTGGGCTGGAAGAGTTCCTGATGAACAATGTGGTAGATGAGCTGGTCTTTGCCATGCCCCTGAAAAAAATCATGTATGCCGATAAATACCTGGCCATTGCGGAAAACCTGGGGGTCAAGGTACGAATCGTGCCGGACTGGCAGATCAACTATCTCATGTACCGGCCAGGGGTTGCCAGGATCGCGTTTGAGGATTTCCTGGGTGTGTACACCATGTCCCTCCAGACCACCCCCCAGAACGAAGGAAAGCTCTTTGTTAAAACCGTGCTGGATTACCTGGGCGGGTTTGTCTTTTTGATCCTCGCCCTGCCGTTGTTTGCAATTATTGCATCTGCCATCAAGCTCATTTCAAAGGGCCCTGTATTCTACACCCAGGAAAGGCTTGGACTCAACGGAAGAACCTTCCAGGTCTATAAATTCAGAACCATGGTCAACAATGCAGATGAGCTTCGAAAAGAACTTGAAGATTACAATGAGGCGGATGGCCCAGCATTTAAAATCAAAAACGATCCCAGGGTCATTCCCTGGGTGGGCACCTTTTTGAGGAAAACCAGCCTGGATGAACTTCCCCAGCTGTTCAACGTGCTCAGGGGAGAGATGAGCATTGTGGGACCAAGACCCCCTATACCCGAAGAGGTGGATGAATACGCCATGTGGCAGCGCCGCAGGTTGTCCATGAAGCCGGGATTGACCTGCTCCTGGCAGATTGCTCCCTCAAGAAACGACCTCACCTTTGACCAGTGGATGAAGATGGATCTGGAATACATCGATCGTTGGTCTTTGTTCCTGGATTTCAAGCTCCTGGTCTTGACCTTTAAAGCCGTACTCATGGGCTCCGGCAGATAAACCCAATTTGGGGTCAGGCTTGGCTTATTGGTGTTATTGCTTTTTTGTGACCTTTCTCTAACCCAGAGATTGAGGAGGGTTTATGGCCAGGAAACCACGTATTCACTATACTGGCGCCTTTTACCATGTAATTCTCCGGGGAAATGCCAGACAGGCCATTTTTCGAGGCCAGGACGATATCCTGCGTTTTGAAAAAATCCTTGAACAGGGTGTGGAAAAGTACGACCTGAGGATTTATGCCTACTGCTGGATGCCGAACCACGTCCACATGGCGTTGCAGGTGGCCGAAATCCCGCTGCCCAAAATGATGCAGACCCTTTCCCAGCGTTATACCCGTTGGTTCAATCACCGGTACGACCGGGTGGGGCATCTGTTCCAGGGACGATATAAAGCCATATTGGTGGACGACCAGGGATATCTGCTGGAGTTGATTCGTTATATTCACCTCAATCCTGTACGTGCCGGGCTGGTCTCTGACGCTGCAGATTATGGCAACAGCAGCCATGGTGCCTATCTTGACCCGAATCGTTCCGTGGCCTGGCTTTGCGTTGATCCGGCCCTTAAATTATTTGATTCCACTGAATCGGCTGCCCAGACCCGCTATCTTCATTTCATGGGGCAACCCGTGGATGAGGAACGCCTGGATGCATTACGAAAGGGCAACCAGCAGGGTCGTATTCTGGGGGATGCTGAGTTTGCTCGTAAGGTGTTGGATAAATCGGACACACCCGGGGTGTCTGACATGGGCCTGAACACCCTGACCCGAATCGTGGCAGAAAAAATGACGGTTTCGGATACCGATATTTTGAGTAGCAGCAGGTGTCGAAAAACCACCCAGGCTCGGGCCATCATTGCACTCCTGGCCGTTGACAACACGCAACACAGCCTTAAGGATGTGGCCGGATATCTGAATCGGGATATCACAACCTTGTGTAAACAGGTGAGCAAATTACGACGGCAGAGGGAAAAATTATCCAGTATCCAAGACATAATCGAAGAACTGACCGCAACAATAACGCCAATAAGCCAAGCCTGACCCCAATATTTTTTTTTGCTTTTCTGGCCCTGGTGACCATTGGTTGCCATACTTTTGTTGACCAATACGAACAAAGCGGCCCTGAAATGCTCACCAGCGACTGGCGGATGAGGGGAATCGAAAACGCCAGGGCAGGGGACACGGCGAACGAATTTTTTCTGTTCGCTTCTGAACAAAAGAAGAATGTCTCCATGGACCAGAAGATCCGTTCGTTCGATCAAGGGATCATACTGAAATTATCGGCGGATATGAAATGCAAGGACATTCAGCCAGGGAAAAAATCCTGGCACCTGGCAAGGCTTTTGCTGGTTCAGCAGGATGGGCAGAAAAACCGATGGAATTCTCCCCACCTGGTGGCATCCTTAACCGGGACCAGGGACTGGGAGACTTACAGCCAATGTTTCACCATTGGTCCGACCACAGAAACAATCCGGGTTGTCGGACAACTGAGCCAAAGTACGGGATCCTTCTGGCTTAAAAATATCCACCTTTATCCTGTGACCCAGACACAAATTTACTCGTGGATTAAAATCGCCATTCTTGTCTCCTGGGGGCTTTTTTTGATTTTTTTAATGGGTTCGTGTTTTTTTTATGGCAACAAAAAATCCACCCTTCAGGTGATGCTGGTGCTTGCCTTTGTTGCCATCATCATCGGCACCACCATGCCCGGGAGCATGAAAAACCTGGTGTTCAAACAGGTTGCAACCCAGATCCATGCAGCCAGTGACACATTCAGCAAAGGCATCACCAATTTAATTGAGCCGGCAGTGGCTCCGTATTTGTCAAAGGCAGGGCATTTTTGTTTTTTTGTATTGTTCGGCTTGGCGCTTTCCCTGCTGATGACCGGGGAATCGGGCATTCTGATCATGACCCACATTCTTTTGCTGGCAGGCGCAACAGAGCTTGCCCAGTTCTATGTTGACGGCAGATCCCCCATGGTCGGAGATTTTGCCATTGATGCCATAGGTGGGCTCTGGGGTATCATACTGATGAAATTTTCCAGTATAAGAACAAGGGCAATATAGTGCCAATAAACCAGGTTGAACCCCATAAAGAGGAAAAAAGATGAAAAGACTCAAATCAGAAACCCTTGTGCTGGTGACACTCATGGTCCTTGCCCTGGTAGGAACCTTTGTTGTCTGTGGCGAAACCCAGGTCGAAAAAACCTGCCTGTCAGTCATGGACCATCCCCTGGGGTGTGAAAATTGCAATTTTTTAAAAAAGCTTGCAGATCAATGCCCACCCCACCAGAAAGAGCGCATCAACACCTACATGGCAGCCTACAACCACTGCAAACTGCAATTCTGCACCGAATAGCGGGGTCAGGCTTGGCTTATTGGTGTTATTCTTACATCTGCGGTGCAATAACGCCAATAAGCCAAGCCTGACCCCAAATTACTTGGACAGAGTGTTGACAAGTCGGATTTTCGGATGTAAGCGTATTAGTGGATGCTTAAAATTCCCCAATTGCATTCGAATATTATCCTGATTGTGTTGTCTGATATGAGAAGGTTTGACACCAGACTTGAGGCATTTATTAAAAAGAATCGCATGAAAATGTAATATAATCAAAAAGGAGAAAAAAATGAAATCATTGAAAAAAGAAGTGATCACCATTGCCGTATTATTGGTTGTTGCGTTAGTCGGTGCTTATGTTGTGAGTGCCAGTACAGTAAGTCCAGTCCTTGAACAAAAATTTAATTTAACAGTACCAGATGGAAATACTATAACCTTGGCCGATGAAAACTGCATCCCCTGCGAGAAAGAAGAGGGATTGGCGATTAATATGGACGATTCTTATCTGCTGGCAGCTACCTACGCTTGGACAAGTTGTAACAAATGCTCAACAGTTTGTCATGACAACAATGATTACGGTTATCCTAAACACAGTGATTGTGTGGCGGCCTGCCAAACTGCTCTTGGTTGCAATAGCGATTAACTGATAAGTAAGACATGAAACAAAGAGTCTGGCATAGCAACCTGTGAGAAAACTGTTTTTTATTTTATCTGTGCTTTTCAGCATATTTATCCTTTATAATATGGTATCCCTCTCAATATCACGCTATATTTTCATGGTTGCTACCGGCAAAAACGAGCTTACTTATTTTGGTAATGACCAGGACCAGCTATCCGTACCTGGCTTTATAAAAGCTATAAATTTTTTGCCGGTTGAATTGATTCCATTTACGAATGATCAAGATAAGCATGATATCCATGCTTATCTTGGGAAAATATATCAAAGCATGGCAAAACAGGCGGATGGCCAGGTTCCCTCAGATTATACAGATCTTTTAATCAAGGCAGAAAATCATTATCAACTTTCTATTGAACTAAACCCCTACGATATTGATGTCCTGAAAGGACGCGCTGAAGTCGGCTTTCTATTGGAAAAAACCGGAAATCGATCGTTCAATGCATTGCCTTTTTTTGAGCAGCTTGCCCTGATGACCCCCAACGATGTTGAAAGCCATTATTCTATTGCAGCCTATTTTCATTATAAAGATTTTAAGGAAAGACTCCTCGAAACCGTCTCTCATTTAATAGCCATTTACCCGGCTGACTACAGCCGGGTAAAAACAAAGGACTTCTTTTCGCCAGACTTAAAACCCGCCATTAAACAGGGTATAGAATCCGCCATCCGTAATTCTGTTAATTTAAAACAGGCCTATTTTGCCATGGGCCAATTCTACAGGGACGAAAAAAATTACACAGAAGCCATTGCCTATTACCAAAAAGGTTTGTCTGATAGGACTGGCAGAAACAGCATTCATCCCTACCTTGAACTGGGTAGGATGCAACTTGATGCCGGCCTTACTGAACCGGCCATTAAAACGTTTAAAGCGGTCGCCAACTCGTTTCCGGCATCAGACGGTCTTATTCGGCGAATTTATCACATATTTAAAACCCGAAAAAAATTTGATACGTTTTTAACCTTTGCAGACAGGATGGGGCATGTGGGTGTTTTGTCAGGGGATCTTGGTATTTATATTGCCAAAGCAAGGATTGAACTTGGCCTTTTTGGACTCGCCAGGGCCCGGCTGCTGCAGATCATTGCTGATAAAGAAAATCCTGAAGCCTATTCCCTCCTGGCCCTGATCGGGGAAAAGGAAAAAGACTGGGATAATATGGAGTTGAACATCCAGAGGGCCACCCTGCTTTCACCTTCAAACTGTAAGTATTATTCTATTTTTGCAAAGGCTCTGGCCCGTCAGGGGAAAAAAGTCCAGGCTGAAATTCAACGCAAAAAAGCTAGAGAATGTATCAACTCAAAGAAAAACTAAGTATTGAACGGATATTGTGGTTCATCAGCTTTGGATTTTTATATGTCGCTTTTGCATTCAGTATCGTCAGTGACGGCAGCTATCAGGAATTCTGGCGTAAAACCCTACTCCAGACCCTGATATTTGCCAGTTTTTTCTTTTACCTTGCATCCCGGCAGATATCAGGAAAGCGGTTAATTGAACGGTCGTTAATGGATTTTCAATTACTGGTGCTGCTGTGCTATGTTTTGGGTATCTCCTTTTTTACCATGAGCAAAGCAACAACATTTAATGCTGTTGTCCAGTTTTTAAGCTGTATCTGTGGATTTTATGTTTTTATTTCCATTGCAAAAAAACGGGTTGAACAGTTACGGATTATAGGCTTCATAACGATTCTTACCATTGTTCTCTGCTTCTATGGACTGATGATCCATCTAGGACTCTTTTTGTTTCCTTCATGGCAATTTAGACATTTTTACCAAAACGGCATGCTGTGCGCAACATTTGCCAATCACAACCACATGGCCGGATGGTTGGAAATGGCCCTTCTTCTGTTCACAGGTCTTTTTTTTATCAAAAAACGATCCCTTCCAATCTCAACGCTGATGATCACCACACTTGCAGTCATGGTGTTGACCCAGATACTGACCCTGTCACGGGGGGGATGGATCGCAACTGTTTCAGGTGGCATTTTCATCCTAATAACCTGTATATTTTCCAATCGGTTCAATGTCCCTAAAAAGGTCCCGATCATGGCAGCAGGAATTATTTTCCTTCTTCTAATGGGTGTGCTGGGAAGCGCATCTGTTGTTAAAAGAAGCCTGACCATGGTTGAAGAGGAAAATGGATCAGATCGGTTATCTTCAAGAACCTTCATCTGGAAAGGGACCCTGGAAATGATAAAAGCCCATCCCTGGACAGGTGTCGGCCCGGGCAACTACGATCTTATCTATCCTCAGTTTCAACCACCAGGAATAAAAAGACGATTTTATGAGGCACACAACGATTATCTGCAATTCACAGCAGAAATGGGTGTATTGTTTATCCCCTTGGCGCTCTGGCTTGTGATCAGTTTATTTAAAGAAGGCTTCAAGAAACTGGGTCATCCAAGCCGGCAGACCCGATGGATTACGCTGGGATCCATGGGTGGAATTGTAGCCATACTGGTGCACAGTATCAGTGACTTTAACCTCCAGATCCCGTCCAATGCGCTGTTGTTCACCCTGTTGGCCGCCCAGGTTGCGGCACCAGCACCTGCTTTAAGCAGCAGGGGGTCAGGCTTGGCTTATTGGCATTATTAAGGGCAAAACGACCCTGTCTTGTGAACTTTTTTTACTAAAATAACTAAAAAAGGGAATAAAAGGTAATATAAAATTTAAATTTTATCCTCAAAAGGGGAGAAATAATTGCCCTGGCCTGGCAAAAAAGCCCTGGCAAATCCACACTGCCAGGGAAAATATTCTTTTGGGCGCCATTGACCGAAACGACAAAATGCATATTATACGACAGGCAGGCATACAGACAAAAAATGACCGTACGTTTGACAATTTTGCGTCAATATATGACACCATCCTTGTCCGGAGGTTTAAAAACGAATAAAAATCCGATATTGATCAATGGCAGACTATGGCCATTGACAGTTTTTTTCTGGAATGGTGAAATCATTTTGGTGGATGAACTTTCAAGTATCCTGGACCCTTCAAGCAAAAGGGAATCTGTACAGGACAGTATACAACCCAGGCAGACGGGTGTCTGTATAAAATCTGGCATTGATTTTGCTTAAAAAATATCATGTTGGTTTTTTACCCATGGACAAACAGGACATAGCGTCCGTAATATTTGAACTGGAGACACAATGAACAAACGAATACCTGTCCTGACTGCACTGGCTATGATTACCTGCTTAAGCTCATTGCTTTTTGCTGCTGAGCAAGACTGGCGCATACCGTTTGTAACGGCCCTTCAAGATGGAAAAACTGCAACCACGGCCCAGGCCAGGGGTGAAGGCCTTGCCTATACTGCCTCTGAAGAACAGGTGCTCATGGACGCGGTTTCAAAGGCAATTAAACTGAATGCACCGATCTGTGAGTGCATGAAAATAGCCATTGATCTTGAATATAATCCTTACTCGGTTCTCAAATCCATATACTCAGCCGGTGGCGATGTTGAACTTGATCAGCTGTGCATGTGCGCAACCGAAGCTGGAATCATGAAAGCCATTGTTGCAAAGGCTGCCATGGATGCCATTTCTTCGACCGGGGAGGCATTGTTTGACCGGGATGAAGTCAGCCAATGCCAATGCCTTAAGGGAGAGGAGGGACTGGCCTACACCCCGGAGGTTGAAGAGGACGCTTCCTATTCCAAGCCCCTTTCACAGATGAAATCCGTACGGACAGCTTCTGCGGAAGACCAAACCTTGGTGAGCGTCTCAAAGTAATTAGCACAAAAGATTTCAGTTCTTTAAGCATGGTACAGCCTGATACGGTTTGACATGACTCCCCATCATAAAACCCCTGCAGGAGTAAACGCTGCAGGGGTTTTTTATTGACAATTTATTTAAGGCAGTGTTTATATTCTACATGCTTTTTAAACACCCTGAAATTCAAGCACACTAGGAGCTGGCATGCGGTGGAAAATTTCGATTCTGATATTGACTTTTGCTGTTGTTCTATGTGGAGATTCGATGGCAGCATCTGCGCCTCCCATGGGCCAGAGTGAAGTGGATCTGCCGGATGAACCGGCGGTCATCGGGGCTGATATCTTTGGTAAAAAAGGAGGAACGCTTCACCCCTTTCTGCTGTTTGAACATCAATATACCGACAATCTTTACAACACCAATACCAATGAAGATGAAGATTTTATAACCACCGTCAGCCCGGGGTTATGGGTGGCATTGCCGGGAAACCGGGAAAAACTCCTTGAAATCGGTCTGTCAACCTCATCTCCAGGCGGGCTGAACCTGAGCCGGATTAAACCCGAGGGCACAAGGCGGGCCCAGGGCTATTTACTCTATGCCCCTGAGTTTGTCGTCTATTCCAACAATTCCGAACACAATGCCACCAACCACAGGGCAGAGGGAATGTTCCAGTATAACTTTAACATGGGGCTTTCCATTGATCTGATTGATCAATTCAACCAGAGAAGCGAAGTCAATGACAATGGGATTGAAAAGGGAATTAACGAATACCGGGACAATCTGCTGGATTATATCATGATCTACGATACGTCTGAAAAATTCAGATTAAGATTTGATTACTCCAATTATGACCTTAACTATGATGACACAATCAACAATTACATGGACCGAAACGATAATTCCATTTCTGCCTATGTTTTTTATCGGGTAAAGCCCAAAACCTCGGTGTTTGTGGAGTATGAATTTTCTGATATTTCCTTTGATACCAATTCCGATTCCGACAGTGTTGAAAACAGGTTCTATGTGGGGGTTGAGTGGGATGCCACGGCAAAGACCAGGGGGCGTGTAAAGGTCGGTTATATTGACAAGGATTTTGACAGCAGTGGGGTTGATGATCAGGATGGCTTTTCCTTTGAAATCCAGTCCCAGCATAACTTTACCCCCAAAAGGGCCCTGCGGGTCACTGGATTTCGACGGTTCAACGAATCGAGCATGATTAACGCATCAACCTATCTTACAACGGGTATTTCCACCGCATGGCTCCAGCGGTTTACTGAAAAATGGTCGGGAACCCTGGCACTTGGGTTTTCCAATGATCAATACAGGGAAGAAACAACCTTTAATGGCATTACAGACGAAAGGGATGATGATCTTTTCACCTTTTCACCGGCGGTTCGGTATGATTTCAGGAAATGGATGAGCTTTGATCTGGGCTATGTCTTTGCCCGGAGAAATTCAAACTTTTCCTTTTTTGAATATGACAATAACACCCTGTTTTTCAGGATCGATCTTTCCATTTAGCCCATGATGAAATTGATAATAAACCTGATTGTGATTTTTCTTGTGTCTGTAATGGTGGTGCCTGTTTTATCTGCAAATGAATACTTTGTCGGTAAGGGGGATGTTCTTGCCATTAACGTTTATGAGAACGAAGACCTTTCAACCACGGTGCGGGTAACGGCGGACAATACCATTCGTGTTTCCCTGATCGGTGAGGTCAGCGTAAAGAACCTGACGGTCTCCCAGGTGTCCAAAAAACTGGAAACCCTTTTTGCCGACGGCTACCTGGTCAATCCCCAGGTGGATGTGTTTATCAAGGAGTACAGAAGCAAAAAGGCCACCATTCTGGGCCAGATTCGAAATCCGGGCCTGTTTGAACTCCAGGGTGAAATCTCTCTCCTGGAGTTTATTTCAAAGGCCGGCGGGATACTCATGGATGCCGGGAACACGGCAACCATCAAGCGCAAAAGTGCCAGTGCAAGTCAGGAGGACAGCATCACCATTGATCTTGACCAGCTGATCAAGGAGGGTGACACCTCCCTTAATCTTTCCATACGGGACGGGGACAGTGTTTACATTGCAAAGGCGGATATTTTCTATGTCTCAGGAGAGGTAAACAAACCGGACTCCTACAAACTGGATTCCGACATGACCGTAATCAAAGCGATTACAAGGGCCGGCGGATTTTCCAAGATTGCATCCAGGGGAAAGGTCCGGATCATAAGAATTATCAAAGGGAAAAAACAACTACTGGAAAATGTCAACATGGATGTACCGGTTCTGCCCGATGACGTCATTGTCGTTCCCGAGAGCTTTTTCTAACCATGGAAGAACGGGAAATACACCTCAGGGATTATCTGCGAATCGTCAATAAGCGTAGAAACACGGTTTTCACCTTTTTTTTTATTACCTTTATTGTTGTTGTCATTGCAACCTTTACAACCACGCCCAGGTACCTTGCGTCCAGCAAGGTCATGGTTGAAAAGAACACCTCCAGCGCCCTTGACGGCATGTCAAGCTACACCCCCTACGACCCTGAATTTCTTGAAACCCAGTACCAGATCATCAAAAGTGCTGCCGTGGCCAAAAAGGTTGTGGAAAGCTTTGACGTTGAAAAGATGTATGACACCTTTTTCAGCAAAACAGATGAAAAGCCTCCCTTTTATTCGGTCCCTGCCGCCTGGCTAAAGGGTGTTTACGCCTCGTTCAAAAAAATGATCGGCATTGAGAAATTGACACCCGCAGCAGAAAACAGTGAAAGCATGGCTGTTCCCCCCACAAAGGCGGAGGTGATGGAAATGTTCATCCAGGGGGGAATAAATGTCGCACCGATTCAAAACTCCAGGGTGATTGAAATCAGCTTCATGTCGGACAATCCCCTCCTTGCCATGAAAATAGCCAACTCCATTGCCAGGGCATACATTGAAGAGCTCCTTGACATGCGCATGGAAACCTCAAGTTACAGCATCAGCTGGATGACAAAAAAAGCTGAGACCCAGAGAACAAAGCTGGAAGAATCCGAACGGGCATTGACCAAATATCAGAAGGACAATGAGATTATCACCATTGAAGACCGGATGACAGTCATTCCTGAAAGATTATCTGAACTGAGCCGGCAGCTGACCAAATCGCAAACAGACCGAAAAGAGTTTGACGCCGTGTACCATCAGATCCAGAACATCAGCCAGGACCGGCTCGAAACCATACCTGCCATTGCAGAGAATCAGTCCATTGACACCATAAAAAAACAGATCAACGCATCTGAGCAGAAGATCTCGGAACTTTCTAAAAAATATGGCAGAAAACATCCCACGATGATCACGGCCAACGATGAATTAAAGGGGCTGAGGGCCAAAAAGAAAATCGCCATTCAAAAGGCTGTCCAGACCATCCGGAACCAGTATGAGCTGGCCATATCCAACGAAAAGAATTTAAAGGCCCTGTTAAACGAGACAAAATTTGATGCCACCAATCTGAATGAAAAATATATCCAGCTGAAAATTCTGAAAAGGGAGGTTGAAACCAACAGATACCTCTACGACTCCCTGGTAAAAAAAATGAAGGAAAAGGGAATCACTGAGGAGAATCAGACGGTGAATGTATGGGTGATCGACCGGGCTGTCCTGCCGAAAACACCAGCAACGCCAAAGAAAAAACGAAATATTCTCCTTGCCGTTATTCTGGGGCTGTTCGGAGGGGTTGGCCTTGCCTTTTTCTTTGAATACCTGGACAACACGGTGAAAAGCCCTGAGGATATCGAAGAGCGGTTTGACGTCCCCGTAATCGGCACCATTGGAATATTCAAGGGCAAGGACGAAACCCTTGTACAAAATATATTTAAAAAATCCCAGTCCCCATTTTCAGAAAGCTTTAAATCCCTGAGAACCGCCGTATTTCTCTCGTCTGCCGACACCCCGCCCAGAACCCTTCTGGTGACCAGCATGTCCCCCGGTGAGGGCAAGTCTTCCATCAGCGCCGCCCTTGCCGCAACCATTGCTGAAACCGGAAAAAAGACCCTGCTCATTGACGCAGACATGAGACGGCCGGTCCAGCACAAGAATCTGGCCCTTGAAAACACCTCGGGATTGAGTTCGTTTCTGGCCGGTGTCTGTTCAAAGGATCTCATCTGCAAAGGGTTGATGGAGAACCTTGATGTCATCACCTCCGGTCCGGTGCCACCGAACCCTTCTGAACTCTTAAGTTCGGAACGTGCCAAGAAGTTGATCCAAAAACTCTCGGGAATCTATGACATGATCATCATCGACTCTCCCCCCCTTATCAGCGTAACCGATTCCCTGATCCTGGGCAGATCTGTGGAGGGTGTTGCAATTGTCACCCATGCCGGGTCTACCACCTATGAGATGCTGACCAAGGGGTTGAAGCTTCTTACCGAAAATGCAGTTCCGGTTACGGGTATGGTGATCAACCGGTTTGATGCCAGAAAAAGCGGGTACTACTATGGGTATGGAGATTATTACTACTCATCAACAGACGCTTAACATGGTGAGGCGCACATCCAAAAGGAAAGCCTGACCCCGATATGAACATTATTTTTTATTTTCTCATTGTCGTCGCCCCCCTTGTCTTTGGTACAGTTCATCCCTGGTCCCTGTCCATTATGGAGATCCTCTGTTTTTCAGCCCTGGGGATTTACCTTCTGAAAACGACTCAAAAGGGGAGGGCGCTCTATCTGCCACCGGGTATCCTGCCCCTGTCTCTTTTTCTGCTGTTTATCCTTTTTCAGATTCTTCCCCTCCCTTCCCAGGTGGTAAAGCTCCTTTCGCCTTCTGCCTTTGCAATCCATTCCAACGCAGAAGCCTTTTCAGCCCCTGGTGCTTTCATGACCCTCTCCATCCATCCCCGGGCCACCCTTGGCGAATTTTTACGGTATTTTGCCTATGGCGCCTTTTATGTTCTCACTGTCCAGCTCCTCAAAGACAGGGAGATGCTCAAAAAGACCGTTGTCATCGTCACCCTCTTTGGTGCGCTTCTATCGTTTTCATCAATTCTGCAATTTTACCTGACCCGGGATATGGCCCTGTGGTTCTGGCATTTTCCCAAAAACTCCATGATTGTCGGCCCCTATATCTGCCACAACCACTATGCCGGTCTCATGGAGATAATCTTTCCCGTTGTGCTTGCCCTTTTCTTTTTTTACCGGCCAAGAATAGGCAACACCTCTTTGTTCAAGGGATTTATTCAGATTTTGACCCAGGAAAAGGCCAACATTCACCTGCTCATTGGTATGGCAGCCCTGCTGATTGTCACCTCCGTGTTCGTGAGTCTTTCCCGGGGGGGAATGATCAGCCTCAGCCTCTCCCTTGTCTTCTTCACCCTTCTCCTGTTTAAACGGAAAATCAGCCGGGGCAACACCTTTTTGATCATTGTTGTCATTGTGATGACAGCCCTTTCCATTGGCTGGTTTGGATGGGACCATATTTTTGAACGGTTTGCAAAACTTAAAAATGCCCAGGGCGTAATCTACGAATCCCGCCTTGATTTCTGGAAGGACAGTCTGAATGCTATCAGGGATTTTCCCATGACAGGATCCGGATTCGGCACCTATATTGACATCTATCCATCCTACCAGACCGTAAACGGAGATCTGACCGTTGACCATGCCCACAATGACTATATCGAGACCCTGGTCCAGGGCGGCCTGGTGGGATTCACCCTTGCCGCACTCTTTATTATCACCCTGTTCACAAAAACCTATGCATCCTTTCTCAAAAGAAAGGATGCATATTGCGTTTATCTTTACATGGGCAGTATTACCGGGCTTTTAGCCATTCTTTTCCATGGCTTTACAGATTTTAATATTCAAATCGGAGCCAATGGCCTCTGGTTTTTTTTCATGGCAGGGATTGCCGTATCCGCCGCCAACACCCAGATGAGATCCCCGTCACCCTCAACCCGGCTTGTGCCCGTCCGGTCCGATTTGTTTAAACGGGCAGGGGTTGTACTTGCTGTTCTCACCATGGCCGGGGGGGCGGTTTATAATCTGTCCCTGTTGACCGGGTATTTTTATTTTTCCCACATCAAACAAATGACCATGGGCAGTGAGACCCCGGTTGATTCCCTAGAAAAAATCAACAAAATCGCTAATATTTCAGCAAAGTTTGACCCGTTAAATGCCGATTACGTCTTTGCCCTTGCCAATTCAGCCCTTTATCTAAACAATGCCCCGACTGCCCTTGAAAACTTTAAACACGCCATTGTGCTGAGTCCTGCAAACAGCATCTATCTTCAAAGGCTTGGATTGTACCTTCAGCACACAAAGGGCCATAGTGACACCACGGAAAAGCTTCTCAGGGCAAGCGTTGAACATGACATCAGTGACCCGGACTATGCCATGGAGTACGGTGCCTGGCTGTTATCGGCAAAACAGGTGACCCAGGGAACAGTGTATATTCGAAGGGCACTTGAACGAAAACCCGAGATGATCGACAGGGCCCTGACCATTATGGCCATTTGGGAACTGAACGACACGGACATGGAAAAGGCCGTACCGGAAATTCCCGGTCCCTATATTGCCTGGGCCAATTTTCTGTACAGCAGGGGCAAAAGGGAACTGGGTGAACAAAAATACCTCAAGGCCCTTGATTACATTGAAGAACAAAAGGAGATAAAAAGCTGGGGCTTTTACAGGGTTTACCGGTTTTTCCAGCAGCGGGGAAAAACAGAAACCGCCTTGAAGGTGATGCAACGGGCCGCACGGGTGCTGCCCATGGATGCAGGCATCAGAATCACCCTGGGTGATATTTATCAAAAAATGGGGGTCTCCTACCGGGCGGAACAGGAGTATGAGCAGGCACTTTTCCTGGACCCGGACAACAAAAGGGCAAAACAGCGGCTCAATCGCTGATGGGCCGCCCTGTGATGAGGTAGACCGGGCTTCAGCTCAATCGTTGATGTGGGCTTCAGCGTATTGGGCAAGCACCTCATGGATCTTCGGGGGAGGGGAGATGGCAAAATAATTTTCGGCAATCACATGGCCGATTTCATGGGTGACTACCCTTAATTTTGAATGGTCGGCCGAATAAAAGACCGTGTTTTCGCCCGGCGAATAAAAGGCAATGTAGTTGACGGTTCGATTGTAAAGCCGCTGGTAGGATTCCTGAACACCCCTGGTTGACCCATGGATGACAATGTTGAACCTGAGGGTTGCCGGATACATGTCCAGGACCGTTTCAACCTTTTCAACAATCAGGTCAATTTTATTTTTCACCTCATCTTCAATGGTGTCGCTCTTTTTTCCCTTTAGCAGGTATTTCAGGTTTCCCATATAGAGCTTGTTGTTGAATTTTCTGAGGGCCTTTACATCCCAATAGGTGATGGTCACATATCTTGTCCGGATCGTTCGGAGATCCGGGTCCATGGCTGGAAGGATTGCCGGGGGTGTTGCCGGGGGTGTTGCCGGGGGTGGATCAGCATTCACTGCCGGAGTGATGATCGAGGAAGCCTCAGGATTTATTGCCCATGGTGATTGAAAAATTTCCACAGGGGTTACGGTGGAAGTATCCTGGGCGTACAAGGTTCCAGCAGCAATAAAAACCAGCACAAGGTTTTTTGCAAGGAATGTTATGGATATGCGGCCCATGGGCAATCACCCCTTGAACACGCTGAATTCATTCAATCGTTCCATTGTGCGTTGATTGATCTTTTCGATCTCGGACAGGGCTGAACCGGGCAGGGAGGTATCATCTGTTTGCCTGCAGATCCGCATGATGGATTCAGAGCTGACACGTATTTCATTCAACTCCTTTGAAACCATCTGGTTAAAACTGTTTATCTTTTCGGCAAGGGCTTTTCCTTCGTCTTTTTCACGAAGGACAATAGTGATGGACAGATCCTTTTGGCCCATGGCATCCAGGGTTTTTTCAAACCGGTAAAAGGGTCCGGCAATTCGATGGGTTAAGAACAGGGTGACAACAATGGTGATACATCCCCCGATAACAACAAAAAACCATTGGGTGCTGAGGATCCGGTTGAAAAGGATCCCGGGTGTGGTGCCCAGTTTCAGGTGATAATTGTCATAAACAATGGACAGCGAATTTGACGACAAAAAACTGAAAATCAGAGAGAATAGGGCGCTTCCCAGGGCAACCAGCAGAAAATATTTAAAGATATATTTTCCCTGGAGCTCTTTGTTGATAAAATAGTTTCTGCGCTTGAATCCCATATTTACTTTTCCTCCCCAATAACGGACCGGTCTGTCAGGATCTGGATATGGGCTTTTTTTGTCAGCCCCTCCATCCAGCGGGCAAACATGGCACCTTTTTCCTGATGCATCAAAAATTCACGGATCATATCCCTGCTGATCGTGTCCCCGGCATCGGCACTGCCCGGGTCCGTTGCCGACTCAACCCTGTAGCAGACAAATTGGTTGCCTTTTTTTACCGGGTCAGAGTGTTCGCCCGGATCAACCTTGACAAGGATATATTTGAGTTCTTCGGACAGGTCGTCAAAATTGGCTGTAATGGTTTCAACCGAGGCTATTTTACCGGTTTCAACATCCTGTCGGGAGTCATAGACGATTCTCGTACAAACCAGATCCCGGCCTGCAAGCCCGGCATACCGTTCAACCATTTTTTCGCTTATTTCTGGAGCCAGGGATTTAAAGGTTCTGTCGATCAGAATTTTAATCAAAGACTGCTCATAGAAATTCTCCACGGATGCCCTGAAACTTTCCTCTTTGTTGATACCCTGGGCAAGGGCCTCCTGGATCAAAAGTTCATTTGTGATCACCGCATCAACAGCGTCCGCAGTGTGGTTGCTGCTGGTTGATGCGCGTAAAAGACCCTCAAGTTCTTTCTCGGATATCACCCTGTCGTTGATCACAATGGCCGGTTTTGACACTTCGACCCTGAAATAGTTGAAGGGGAAAGCCAGAATTGCAGTCAGCAGAACAAGGATACCAATGGTATAATAGATGTATTTCATCCAACCCCCATGGTCGTAAAATAAATTGACAACGAAGCTAATTTAATATCATAAATGCCCCATGGAAAAAAGAGATATTAACCTGTTGCTGGCTGCGGTCCTTTTAATTATCTTAAACATCGGAACAGCGCCATATTCCCGGGCAGAGTCGCCCATGGAACTTTTCAACCAGGGGGTTGACGCGCTGAAGACAGATGATCCCCAGAAGGCGGTGGATCTGTTTACGGAATTGATCATGGCTGAACCGGGCAATGCAAAAGTACTCAAGAACAGGGGGGTCGCCCTGCTGAAACTGGGCAAGGTAGATCTATCCATCCAGGATTTTGAACGGGCCCTGGAGTTAAATCCTGATCTACCAGGCATCTACAGCAACCTGGGGGCTGCCTGGTACTATAAGCAGGCCTATGAAAAAGCCGTCATAAATTACAGTCACGAAATAGAACGAACACCGGCGAGCTATATTTCGTACTTTAACCGGGCGCTTTCAAGGATGCAGTTAGACCATCAGATGCTTGCCATGGTCGACATTCAACGCTGCCTTGAACTCAAACCTGGTTTTGCCGGGGCCATGCAGTTGCAAAATATGTTACCCGGCTTTGAAATTCAGGCCGGAGCATTTCTGGATCAAAATAATGCCGTTAATATGAGGCATCTGCTTTCAACAAGGGGGGTCGTGGACGCCCATATTCTATCCATTGCGGACCACAAACAAAGAACCTGGTACCTGGTACGCTTTGCGCTTTTTAACGATGAAAACAAAGCACAGCTTTTTTGTAAACGATTTGTTGAACAAGAATCGGTCAAGGCCATTGTCCGGCCCTGGGGAAAATTTTGACCTGAACCGGTGCCGGGCCGTTAACCTGAACGGTTGAAGGTGTCGGGCCGGGGCAGGGCAGACACCTGCAGACACCTGTATTTTCAACCCGTCAGGGACCTGGAATCTCTGACAAGCTCTCCTGTATTTGCAATCACCTGGACGGCACGGTCATCGTAGAGTCGTATCATGTCATAATCCTTGACATTGGTCACCTCAAAATCTGGAAAACCGTTTTTCAGCAGCCACGCCTTAACAAGCTGAACCTGTTCGGAATCACCGGCCCGGGCAGTAAATATTTTAACCCTGACCCCGCTCTTTACCATGGAATGCACTAATTCGGCCATTTTTTGAACCGGTTCACCGATCTTTGCCAGGGTCATATGCCCGTCAGAATTAGCCAGTGTACCGTCAAGATCAACCCCAATCCACCCCTGGGAAACGGCTTTATCGGTTGTTTGAGCAGCAGGAACCGAATAATGCCTGGCAGATTCCTGCTTAGCCTTTTTCATGTACTCACTAAACGCTTTTATCATTCTCTTCATAGTCAAAATTGAGTCAAAATTGGGGTCAGGCTTTCCTTGCAAAATTGGGGTCAGGCTTTCCTTGTTGTCGTTATTGGAATCAGCCTTGCAAAATTGGGGTCAGGCTTTCCTTGTTGTCGTTATTGGAATCAGCCTGACCCGAAAATGATTAATCCCTTGAACCGCCAAAAATGCGAAGCAGCATGAGAAAAAGATTTATAAAGTCAAGGTAAAGGGTCAGTGCGCCCATGATGGCGCCTTTTCTGACTACGGATCCAGACAGGTCGGCAGGCTGGGTCATGGCCATATTTTTCAATTTCTGGGTATCATAGGCCGTAAGGCCGACAAAGACGATTACCCCGATATAGGAAATCAGCATGGACATGGCTGGGCTTCTGAAAAACATGTTCACAAGGGTGGCCACAATGATGCCGATGAGTCCCATCATCATGAATCCGCCCATGGAGGTCAAATCACGTTTGGTGACCATGCCGTAGATGCTGCATACCGAGAACGTAAGGGCGCAGATAAAAAATGTCGAGACAATTGAGGAACTTGTGTAGATCATGAAGATCGACGACAGGGTGACGCCGTTGAGCACCGAATAAACGACAAACAAAGCCGTTGCCGTTGATGCCTGGATTTTCTGAACCCTGGCACTCAGATAGAAAACTAGGCCAAGCTCGCCAAAGATCAAACCGAAAAGCAGTACCGGATTGCCGAATATCGTCCTCATGAGGGTTTCATTTCCTGACACGTAAAAGGCGGTAAAGCCAGTCAGTGCAAGCCCGATTGCCATCCAGTTGTAGACGCTTCTGATGAATGAGTTCACCCTGACAAGGGTGGTTGCATTGCTGAACGATGACTGGGTATTCATGAATTAAAATCTCCTGATAATTACGGTTATTACTGACGATTATAGTTTCAGTCCTTGGAATATAACACAGGCAAATAACATTTCAAGTCTTTCGGTCAGGGGTCGACCGTGATTTTTCCAACCTATCATGATCCCAAACACAAGGGGAGACAATAACGACAACAAAGAAAGCCTGACCCCAAATGCTGCACAAAGAAAGCCTGACCCCAAATGCCTGATCCCAAACACAAGGGGAGACAATAACGACAACAAAGAAAGCCTGACCCCAAATGCTGACCCCAAATGCTGGGTTTTGGGAACAAAAGTTTACATAATATATATTATCGAATAATCAGATCCAGCAACGCGGTTTGATTTATTCCCCCTTCCACCATTTGTTATTGTTATTCTATGGCGCCTGTTCTATAAATAGTGCTTGTCCGAACAAGGATTTTCGGTCAGTCACTTAACAGGACGTTGTTGACCCATCAGAAAAAAGAAAAACAGGAATAATGGCGCAAGCAAAAGAGTTTAGACAGATATTCACCGTTTCAAAACTCACCAGGGAAATAAAGACCCTGATTGAGGAACGATTTCCCCTTGTGTGGATTACGGGTGAAATTTCCAATTTTTCCCTGCCGGCTTCGGGTCATGCCTATTTTTCCCTCAAGGATGCCAATGCCGTCATATCGGGTGTCGTGTTCCGAAATCAACTCCGGCGCCTTGGATTCAACCCTGAAAACGGCATGAAGATCATCGGCATGGGCAGGCTCAGCCTTTACGAACCCAGGGGGTCCTATCAGCTTATCTTTGAACACATGGAACCTTCAGGCGCAGGCGCCCTCCAGGCAGCCTTTGAACAGCTTAAAAACAAACTTGCCCTTGAGGGGCTGTTTGATGACAAACAAAAACAAACGCTTCCCTTTCTGCCGGAACGAATCAGCATTGTCACCTCTCCAACCGGTGCTGTTGTCCAGGATATCATCAACGTTTCAAGGCGCCGATTTTCCAGCATTCCCCTTGAAATCTTACCGGTAAAGGTCCAGGGTGCAGGCGCAGACCTTGAAATTGCAGCGGCAATCGCCCTGGTCAACCAGCGGGCCGCAAGTGATCTGATCATTGTGGCAAGGGGCGGCGGTTCACTTGAGGATCTGGTTGCCTTTAATTCGGAAACCGTGGCAAGGGCTATTTTTGCTTCAGCCATTCCAATAATTTCAGCCGTGGGCCATGAGACCGATTTTACCATTGCCGACTTTGTTGCCGATGTACGGGCGCCGACCCCGTCTGCCGCAGCAGAGCTTGCCCTGCCCGAAAAAAGCGCCCTCTTCTCCCGGCTCACTGAACTCAAGGCATTCCTATTACGGGCAATCGGACAGCGACAGACCGTGAACCGGGAGCGCATCCTTGAACTTACCGCAAGATTAAAGGATCCCAAGCGGTCCGTGGATGATCTTCGGTTCAAGCTTGAAGATCTTGAATCAAGGATGGCGGGCCTGGTAGGGAAAAAGGCAGCCGCCTGCCGGGAGCGGTTTGACTGGTTCACCCATGCCCTTTTTGCCAACTCGCCTGAACGGCAGGTTAAAACGGAGAGACAGAACGTCGAAACCCGGGTCACCCACCTTATAACGGCAATGGACAAGACCCTTGGGGACCGCCGGGGACAAACGAATGAATTAACGGCAAGGCTTGCGGCCTTAAGCCCCATGGGAGTGCTTGACCGGGGGTACAGCATCACACGAACCCATCCGGAAAAAAACGTTCTCATGGATTCAACAGGGATTGAAATAGACAGGACAGTGGAGGTGATCCTTGCACGGGGAAGGCTCTACTGCCAGGTGAAAGAGATAAATGGCAAAGAAAAAAACATTTGAATCGGCCATGGCCGAACTTGAGCAGATCGTAAAAGAGCTTGAATCGGGCGACCTCTCCCTTGAAAAGGCGGTGGCTCTTTTTGAGCAAGGAATGAAATCTTCGGATTTCTGCCTGAAAAAACTGGACGAAACCGAAGCAAAGATCACCCTTCTCATGAAGGATGACAGGGGCAACATCACCAAAGAGCCGTTCAACAATGGGTGATTTCGACTTCAAAGCCTACCTCAAAACCAGGCAAGCCCTTGTCAACCAACGCCTTGGGGCGGTTCTTGCCTCCCTTGATGCCCGTCGGGAACTCACCTGCGCCATGGGCCATTCCCTCATGGCCGGTGGAAAAAGGCTCCGGCCCATCCTCTGCCTTGCAGCATGTGAGGCGTGTTCAAAACCGCTGGACCCGGCATTGCCGGCGGCCTGTGCCCTTGAAATGATCCATACCTATTCCCTTGTCCACGACGACCTGCCGGCCATGGACAACGACGATCTGAGGCGGGGAACCCCCACCTGCCATGTGGCCTTTGGCGAATCAACGGCCATCCTTGCCGGTGACGGGCTTTTAACCCACGCCTTTCAGATTCTGTCACGGCCGGAAAACCTGTTCTCTGTCTTTCCTGATCCAGGTGTCCGCCTTGAACTTGTGGCCATCATTTCAGATGCCGCAGGGGTCAATGGTATGGTCGAGGGCCAGATGCTCGACATGGGCTTGCAGAACACCGACAAAACCGTGGCTTCCCTCGAACTTCTCACACAAATTCATTCCCTCAAGACCGGCCGGATGATCCGGGCAAGTGTTGTTGCAGGTGCCGTTTCAGCTGGGGCCGACACTGCCATGACCGAAAGCCTTGCCGTTTATGCGGAAAAAATTGGGCTTGCCTTTCAGATTGTGGACGACATCCTGGATGTGGAGGGAGACCCCAGGGTCATGGGAAAACCTGCCGGATCCGACGTTGAAAACCGAAAGATGACCTTTCCCTCTCTCATGGGCCTTGACGCTTCCCGGCAATATGCCCAGGAAATCATAGATGACGCGGTCAAGGCCCTTGCCCTGTTTGACGAACAAAAGACCTTGCCCCTTAAGGCCATTGCAGCGTACATCCTTCAACGCAAACGTTGAGGACAAGGAGAAACCAAACTTTGAACCTGCTTAAAACCATAAAGAACGGACAGGATTTAAAACAGCTTTCAAAAAAACAACTGCCGGTCCTGGCCCAGGAGATCCGGGAAAGAATCATCTCTGTTGTTTCTAAAAACGGGGGCCACCTTGCGTCAAGCCTCGGCGCCGTGGAGCTGACCCTTGCCATCCATTATGTGTTCGACATCCCCTTTGATACCCTTGTGTGGGATGTGGGTCACCAGGCGTACGCCCACAAGCTTTTAACCGGGCGCGAACATCAGTTTGACACCCTTAGAAAACATAAGGGAATCACCGGATTTACCAAGATGAGTGAAAGCCCCTGTGACGGTTTTACCGTGGGCCATTCCAGCACCTCCATATCCGCAGGCCTCGGCATAGCCATGGGCCGCCACCTCAGGGGTAAAGGCGGCAAGGTCATTTCCGTCATTGGAGACGGATCCCTCACCGCAGGCCTTGCCTTTGAAGGGCTCAACCAGGCCGGAGACTCCAAGCGGGACCTGCTGGTCATCCTCAACGATAACGACATGTCCATTGCCCCCAATGTGGGAGCCCTGTCGTCATTTCTGAGCCGCACCTTTTCCTCAAAATACCTCCAGAGCCTGAAAAAAGATTTCGGAACCTTTTTAAAATCAGTGCCCGGCATCGGGGATGAGATCTATCAAATTGCAAAGCGGTCCGAAGATTCCTTTAAAACCTTTGTCACGCCGGGCATGCTGTTTGAGGCATTTAACTTTGACTATTTCGGCCCCATCAACGGGCACAACCTCACCCATCTGATCGACATCCTGGAAAACATCAAAAAGCACGATGAACCCGTGCTCCTCCATGTCACCACCAAAAAGGGCAAGGGATATCCTCCGGCCGAGAAAAACCCGGTCTACTTCCACGGAGTCGGTTCATTCAATATCGACACGGGCAGCTGCGTAAAAAAAGGGGGCGCCCTGCCCTCTTATACGGACATCTTTGGCTGCACCCTGGTTGATCTTGCAAAAAACGACGACAGGATTGTTGCCGTAACCGCTGCCATGCCTGAAGGCACCGGCCTCAACCGGTTTGCCGAACTCTTTCCGGACCGGTTCTTTGATGTGGGCATTGCCGAACAGCATGCCGTCACCTTTGCGGCAGGCCTTGCCAGCCAAGGGTTAAAACCCGTGGTGGCCGTCTATTCGACCTTTATGCAGCGGGCCTACGACCAGATTCTCCACGATGTGTGCGTGGAGTCCCTGCCCGTTGTCCTTGCCCTTGACCGGGGCGGCATCGTGGGCGAAGACGGTCCGACCCACCACGGCCTGTTCGATTTCAGCTATCTGAGAAACATACCCAATATGACCCTCATGGCACCCAAGGATGAAAACGAACTGGCCCGGATGATGAAAACCGCCATTGATCACAACGGGCCCATTGCCCTTCGTTATCCCCGGGGCAAGGGTGAGGGGGTAACCGTGGATTCGGATCTAAAACCCATTGCCATTGGCCGGGCAGAGGTTCTGAAGATCGGCAGTGACCTGACCATCCTTGCCGTTGGCCGCATGGTCGGTGAGGCTGTCAACGCGGCCCTTGAACTTGAGGCCCTGGGCATTTCGTGCACGGTTGTCAATGCACGCTTTGTCAAACCCCTGGACAAGACCCTGATCCTTGAAGCCATCAAAAAAACAGGGGCAGTTGTAACGGCCGAAGAGCAGGTCCTGGACGGCGGATTCGGCAGTGCCGTCCTGGAACTGATGGCGGACAACGATCTATTCAACTGCCGGGTAAGACGGGTCGGCATCCGGGACACCTTTGTCGAGCACGGCCCCCAGGAGACCTTGAGGAACGAATACCAGGTAAATGCAGCCGCCATTGTCCGGGCGGCAAGGGAGATCGTTTGACCGCTGAAACAAACCAAACGTTAAAAAAACGCCTTGACCTGCTGCTTGTGGAACGCAACCTTGTCCAGTCAAGGGAACGTGCAAGGGCCGTTATCATGGCCGGGCGGGTGCGGGTCAACGAACGTGTGGTTGACAAGGCCGGAACCCCGGTTGCAACCGATGCCGACATTGTCCTGCGGGGCGAGGATATCCCCTTTGTGAGCCGGGGGGGACTTAAACTTGACCATGCCATCCGTCACCTGGGGCTGAGTGTCAACGGTTTTGTCTGCCTTGACATCGGGGCCTCCACCGGCGGTTTTACCGACTGTCTGCTCAAGAACGGCGCCGCCTTTGTCCATGCCGTTGATGTGGGATACGGCCAGCTGGCCTGGTCCCTTCGACAGGACAAACGGGTTGCGGTCATTGAGCGGACCAACATCCGTTACATGGCGTTTGACAAAATCGGGCAAACCGTTGATCTGGTCACCGTGGACACCTCGTTTATATCGTTGAAAATCGTGGTACCTGCGGCTGAAAAATTCATGCACAAGGGAACCCGGGTGCTGGCTCTGATCAAACCCCAGTTTGAGGCAGGCCGGTCAAGAATCGGCAAGGGCGGCGTTGTCAGGGACCCAAAGGTCCGGCAGGAAATCGTACAAGAAATAAGGGACTTTTTTACCACCCGGGGATATGAAACAGGAGCGGTCATCCCCTCCCCTGTTCCAGGCCCAAAGGGAAACCAGGAGTTTATAATATCCTTGCGGTATTTAGATGATATATGTAACAAGATATAATGTTATTCATTAACAACTGGAAAAGGAGCTCTAATGACTGAACAAATCAAAAAAATGAGAAATCTAGCCCTGGCTGGTCATGGAGGTGCGGGTAAAACTTCTTTGGCTGAAGCAATGCTCTTTAAGGCAGGCGTTCTGTCCCGTCTTGGACGGGTGGAAGAGGGTAACACTGCCATGGATTTTCAGCCCGAAGAAGTGAAAAAACAGCAAAGCGTAAGCTCGGCCTTTCACAAACTCTCCTGGAAAAAACATTCCATTACGCTCATGGACACCCCGGGTGACCAGAACTTTTTCTCATCTGCCAAGACCTGCATGCCGGCGGCCGACAGCGTCATCCTTGTGGTGGACGGTGTTGACGGCCCTTCTGCCATGACCGAAGAGGCAGCCGCCTGTGTGGTAGCCGACAAGCTTCCCTGTATACTTTTCATCAACAAGCTTGACCGGGAACGTTCCGACTTTGAGGCAACCGTTGCAGCCTCAGCCTCGGCTCTAAAACTCAAGACCGTCATCACCCACCTTCCCATTGGCACTGCTGAAACGTTTAAAGGGCTGGTGGACATCATTGCCAACCGGGCCTATGTTTACGATGACGCAGGCAAGGTTGAAGTCGTCGACGTTCCGTCGGAAATGGCTGAGGATGTGGCCCTTGCCAAAGAGACCTTCATTGAAAATGTGGCAGAACTGGACGACGACCTGCTTGAACGTTACCTGGAGGGTGAAACCATCCCCCTGGAAGACCTTAAAGCAGCCTTTACAAAAGGACTCCATGCTGCAGAGTTCGTCCCTGTCATCGGCGGGGCTGCAACAAAGCTTGTGGGTGTTGATCTTCTGCTTGACTTTGTCAACGACTTCATGCCCTCTCCCCTGGACAGAAGCCCATGGGTGGCCCTTGATGAAAACGACAATGCCGTTGAAATCGCTCCTGATCCAGATGCCCCGTTCTGCGGGTTTGTCTTTAACACCATTGTCGACCCCTATGCCGGAAGACTGTCGTTGATCCGGGTCATCTCAGGTACCCTTGGCAAGGAGGGCAATTTTCTCAATGTCAACAGAGACACCAAGGAGCGGTACACCCAGCTCCTGGAAGTTCTGGGCAAAGAGCAGAAACCCATCCAGGAAGCTTTTCCAGGCGCCATTGTGGCCGTTGCCAAACTCAAGGAGACCAAAACCGGCGACACCCTTACCGTGGACCAATACCTCAAAATCACCCCCCCTGCCCCCATGCCTCCGGTAATCTCCTTTGCCGTCTCGTCAAAGGAAAAGGGCGACGAGGACAAGATCCATGGGGCCTTGAGAAAAATCATGGAAGAAGACACGGCCCTTCAGCTGAAAAGAGAAGCCGAAACCAATGAAACCATCCTCTCGGGCCGGGGCCTGGTGCACATTGAAACCACCATTGAAAAAATCAAACGAAAATTCAACGTTGAAATGACCATCTCAACGCCCAGGGTTCCCTACCGGGAGACCTTCAAGAAAAAGATCAGGGTCCAGGGACGCCACAAGAAGCAGTCCGGAGGCCACGGCCAGTTCGGTGACTGCTGGATCGTACTTGAGCCCCTTCCCAAGGGATCAGGATTTGAATTTGTGGACAAGATCGTTGGCGGTTCCATTCCCAAGACCTATATCCCGGCCGTTGAAAAGGGCGTTATAGAAGCCTCCCAAAAGGGCATCCTTGCAGGCTTTCCCTGTGTGGATTTCAGGGTCACCGTGGACGACGGCTCCTACCATTCCGTGGATTCCTCTGAAATGGCCTTTAAGGTGGCGGGATCCGTGGCCTTTAAAAAGGCGGCCGAAGGGGCAAAACCCACCCTGCTCGAACCCATCATGAAGATATCCATCATGGTGCCTGAAGAGTATACCGGAGATATCATGGGCGATCTCAACTCAAGGCGGGGCCGGGTCCTCGGCATGGACACCGAGGGTGAAAAACAGGTAATCAATGCCAACGTTCCCATGGCGGAAATTTTAAGGTATGCGCCGGATCTGCGCTCCATGACCGGCGGCAGGGGATCGTTCCAGATGGCGTTTGACCACTATGACGAGGTGCCGGGTGACCTTTCCGCCAAGGTGGTGGAAAAAATCCTTGCAGAGCGTGAAGAGTAGATAATCCACGGGGTCTGCCGGAGCTGAATATCAGCTCCGGCAGATCCCCATTTCAGACAATCCCCCCATTTACCCCGAGCACCTGTCCGGTAATGTAGGATGCCTCCGCCGAACAGAAAAAAGCCACGGCAGCAGCCACCTCCCCGGGATCTCCTGTTCTTTGCATTGGAATGGCCTTGATTGCCTCGTCAAGGGCCAGGTTCCGGATCATGTCCGTTTCAATAAAGCCGGGAGAAACGGCATTCACGGTGATGTTCCGTGAAGCGACCTCCCTGGCCAGGGCCTTTGTGGCACCGATGAGTCCTGCCTTGGATGCGGCATAGTTGACCTGGCCTGCCTGACCCATCTGACCTGCGGCAGATGTGATGTTGACGATCCTGCCGAACCGTTTCCGGATCATGGCTTTGACGGCAAGGCGTGTGACATTGTAAAATCCTGTAAGGTTGGTGTCTATAACACGCTGCCAGGCTTCGGGCTTCATGCGCACCATCAGGGTGTCGTGGGTGATACCGGCGTTGTTTACAAGGACGTCCAGGTGGCCGTGGCGTTCTAAAATCGCAGCCACCCCGGCTTCGGCCTGGGCCGGGTCTGCAACATCAAAACAGATTAATTCGCCCCGGCCACCGGCCGCCTCAATGGCGGCAAGGGTTTCCAGGGCACCGTCCCTGTTTGTGGCATAATTGATATAAACGTACCTGCCGGCCGCGGCAAGCTTCAGGGCAATGCGTTGACCAATGCCCCGGCTTGCGCCGGTTACAAGGGCTGTCTGATTTGCCGGATTATCGGGTTGTTCCTGAATTTGGTTTTCTGCCGGACGCTCCTTCTGGTTCATGGTGTTTGTTTTCCTTTTATAAATGTCTATTTAAAACCGGCCCAGGCCCTGCCCGGGCAGGGCTACTGCAATGGATTGTTCTGCAATCCATCGTTTAAAGCCGTTGATCGATTGGTCCACTATCTGGTCATGGTTTTTTATGAAAACCGCCCTGGCAAACGATGCGCCCATCCGCATCCATAATCTTGCGGGCGAAACATTCCAGGTAAAATGAACGACAGACCCGCTTTCAGACGGCACCACCTGGCAAAAACCCTCGCCATTGAGATCACCTGTCACCGTAAATGATACAAAGGAACATGCAATAAAATCGTTTACAACCATTTCAAATTTAAGGGAATAGGGAAGATGCCCCCGTATCATCAATTCAACGGCCTGCCCCCTTTGAAGGGAGACAATCGGGGCTGAAGGCTGAATCTTCTCCAGCCCATGGAACCATTCAGGCCATTGGTCCAGATGGGTCAGCCCGTTCCATACCTGGCAGACAGGTGCACAAATCTTCCAGCAGTTGTTGAAACAATAAAGATTTTTCCTGTTAAAATAATCTTCAAAACAGATCATCCGTTCAACTGGCGCCTCCGATAACGTTCAAGGGGGTTAAACAGGACAATGACGGCCGGCATGAATACAATGTCGGCCGTAAGCGCACTGATGGATGCAAGACAGATCAACACCCCCAGGGAAAAGACATGGGTAAAAGATGAAAAAAGCAGACCCGATGCAGACAGAAAAAGCACGGCGGTCGTGGAAACAAGGGCACGGGCCGTCCTATCATAGGCCCGTTCAAGGCACACGGCCACACTGGTTCCGGGATCCGATCCCAGGATTTCGGTTTTCACCTGGGTCAGGTAATGGATCGAGTCATCCACGGACAGGCCGAACGAAATCACTGCGGCAAAAATAGTCAGGGGATCAAGGGCAATATGCAGCCACCCCATGGCGCCAAAGATGGTGGCCAAAGGAAAGATGTTGGGGATCAGGCTCAACCCGCCAAGCACCCCAGATCCCAGCTGGAGCATCATCAAAAGGGTGATCACGGCAAGTGCCGGAACCAGGGAAACAAGCTGGGAGGAAACAAGTTGCGTGGTCTGGGATCTGAGGTGAATCAGCTGTCCCTGGAGTTCAACCCGGGCTGTTGTTGAAAATTGTTCATCGGCCCGGGCCTTGACCTGGGCAAGGATGGCCTCGATCTGATCCGACGACTGGTTTTGAATATGAACCTCCAGCCTGAGTTTTTTCAAACCCGGATCAAAATAGGATCGAACCAGATCCTTTCCACGGCTTTGTGCCGCCATCTGCCGGAAGACAAATTCGGGCATCACCCCCATCGGGGTTAATTTACGGGCCAGATAAAAAACAGGCGTTGCCAGCGATTCAACGTCTTCAATGCCGGGAAAGGTCTTGATCTTTTGTTCAAATTCAAACATGTCGTACCAGAATTTTCTTGACTTAAACGGATCGTCAATGGGTTCCAGGACAATGGAGAACGAGACCCCCGTGGATAACCTCTGGGTGATAAATTCAAGATCCCTGGATTCCGGTGTATTCTGGATCAGCGAATGGGTCAAGTGCTTGATTGTTTGTATTTTTCCAATGCCGGCAATCATGGCAGCGAGGAACACCAGGCCGCCCACAAGGCAGAGCACGGGTCGTTTAAATCCCACATCGGCATACTGTGTGACCACACGGTCCAGCAGATCACGGGTGGTTTTATTTTGGTTGCTGTCCCCGAAATCGTTGCTGCCGGGACCAAAGAAACAAGGCACCCAGAAATCAACGATCACAAGGGTCAGAACAAAGGCCGTTACCACGCCCAGGGAGATGATAACCCCTGCCTGGCGAACCATTTGAACCGGGCTGAACGTCAGGCTCAAAAATCCGGCAGATGTGGTCAGTGCACACATGAAACACGGCCCCAGAGATTTTTCCAGCGCCTGGATCATTGCAAGGTCCGGTCGGCGGGTTTTCCCGGATTGAAAATAGGCTGAAACAATATGGAAAACCGTGGTTGTCGAGACCACAAGGATAAACCCGAAACCCAGGCCCGTGGCAAGATTGAGGGGTATACCCAGGGCGCCCATGGAGCCAAGGGTCCACACCATGGCACAGAGGCTTGACACCAGGACCATGAGGGCAGCGCCCAGGGTCTTGAAAATATAAAGGGCAATGAGAACGCCGAATACCAGGCCAAGCGCTCCGAACACCAGGGCGTTTTCAAGGTTGTGCCGCTCAAAGGCCGCCCTGAGCACCGGGATGCCGGCCCCATAGCAGCGGGATTGTTCAGGAAAGGCCGTTAAAATGATTTGTTTCATCTGTTTGACGCAGCGTTCCAGATGAAAGCCGTTAAGGACTTCATTGTCAACCTTGACAACAAATGCAAGGGTCTTCATATCCGCTGAGATCAGGCGGCTGAACCCAGGAACGATTTTAACCGCCTGTGAAAAAGCCTGTTCTCCCGATATCCCGGGGGGCAGAACCGCCTTGAAAAAATCGGACGATCGAATGGTTTCAAGGTCAAGGACCCCTAGGACGCCATCCATTGCCGAAAGTTGTCCGTGGATGCGATGGATTCTATCCGTCAGCCCGGGATCCGCCACCCCAAGGGTGTTCTCCACGGCCAGCAGAATATAATCGTCCGTTCCAAACGAGTCAACAAACCCCCGGTAGGACCGACTTCCATTCAAATCCGCCCCATCGCCCCCCCCATGGAACGACACCCCCGAGGAATCGATCTTTACCCTTGCCATGGGCACCATCATCACCAGTGTTAAGGCAAGGAGCAGCCCCATCAAAAGACGACGGTTGGCGATTAAACCCGGAGCATTTAAAACAGACATGGTATTGTTGAATATATGGGTTGCATAGAGTGGAGCCATCCTTAACACATACCCGGGGGGAGTGCAATATCATATGACATTCACACCCGGATCGTTGACCGCAGAACAAGGCTGTGCTATGGCACAATCTTATCGGCCCGGGATTCGGGCGGGCCGACGTCCATCACGGATAGAGCCAGTGGTCTTGTCCGGAACGCTGAACCCTTTCAGGTGCCGGTGAACGATGTTTGAAAAGGAGTTGCCCATGAAGATGTGGTTACAGGTCCTGCTGACAGTATTGATTACCCTGGCCCTGTTTTTTTCCGTTGACCGTTTTTCAGGCAATGGTCACCCCGATACCGGGGGACAGCTTGTTCTTGCCCATGACAAGGGCATTATACCCATGTTTCAATCAATCTTTGCCTGCCAGGGACAAGCTGCAGAAGAGGCCTTGGGAACCGGGTTTGTCCCGATATCCTCCCAGACAACAGACCTCTTTGTCAGCCGGATGATGGCAGCCCTTCCCACCCGGGAGGCACCGGAACTCTTTACATGGTGGTCAACCGCCAGGGTAAAAACACTCGTGGATAAAGGCCTGGTGGAAGATCTGACCGATCTGTGGGACAGACACGGCAAAAACTATGACAGGGCAATTCGAGACGCCTACACCTTTAACGGCAGGGTCTATGGTTTTCCCTACTCCATCGAATACTGGGCAGTATGGTACAATAAAGAGATTTTTACACGATTAAACCTTCAGGAACCCCGTTCCTGGGCTGAATTCATGGCCGTCTGCGCAACCCTCAAGGCCCACGGCATCCCGCCCCTGCTCTCTTCCCTCCAGGATCAGTGGTACGCCTTTGTCTGGTTCATGCAGCTGGTCATTGGCCAGGATCCGGATTTCTACGTGGACCTGTGCAGGGGCAAAGCAAGCTATCTGGATCCCCGGGCCCAAAAGGCCATGGCCGTGTGGAAAGACATGATTGAAAAGGGTTATTTTACCGATCCCGGCGCCAATATGTTCACCAATGGCGGACACCTTTGGAACAAGGAAAAATTTGCAATGATTCTGTGCGGATCCTGGTACTATTCAACGGTTCTTATCCCCCAGGAGGTAAACGAAGAGACCATTGGCGTGTTCATCCTTCCTTCCCACAATCAAGGGGCCGGCAAAAACATTGCCATGGAAACAGGCCCCATTTTTACAGCGGTCCATTCACCCCGGAATCAAGAGGCCCGAAAGATTGCCGATTGGTGGATGGGGTCCGAAGGAAACCTTCATTTTTCCCGGCTGCTGAAATCCTACTCCCCCAACCGCGAGGCAGACCCAAGCTATCTGCCCCGGGCAAAGCAAAAACTGCTGTCCAGAATCTATGATGAACAATACAGAATACTCAACCGGTACTGGGAAGCCTCCCCCACGCCCATTTGTGAGTTTGCAGTCAATAAACTGGGTGTGTTTATCCTCGATCCCACCGTAGCCGGCCAGGTTTTGTCTGAAATCGACAGATTTTCCCAGGATTATTTTGCCAGCACCCCACAGCCGCAACCGGACATTGTCCATGAAAATTAAAACCCGATTTTTCATTGTGATCTTCATTGTCATCCTGGGTTTTTTCAGCATCGAGGGACTTGCCTGCCTTGTTGTTTATCGAATCGATACCCTGAGGCAGGCAGACGCCATATGCAATACCACCCTCCATAAACTAAAAGCACTCCAGTTGTTAAGCGCTGAACTGCTGTCCACAAACGACCTGGATGCCACCTTTGATCAGTGGTGCCAGGCCCATGGGGATCTTCATGTTGCAATTGAGGCCCTGAACGGCTCTGACAAGGTACACAGGATGGTTGCAACGCAAAACCAGAAAAGTGTTGTTGACTCTCTGTACGCCTTCTGGCTTGCCACACGGCAGAAACTAAACGAGGTGAAAGAAAATCTTGAACCCCTTGTAAATGAACGAGACCACTCCAAGGAAGGCTTGATTCTCCAATACCTGGAGGAACGAACCTATGTGAATCTGACAAACAGAAATAATGTTTACGCATTGCTCAGGTATTTAAGGTCTGAATTTGAGGTAAAACTCACCCGTTTGACCATGATGGTGGACCAGGAGATAGAAACCCGAAACTTTCGCCTCGTTCTGCAAATTGCCATCCTGGGGGGAATCATTGCCGTTTGTGTTTCCCTGATCCTGGTATCCTTTCTTCGACAGCTTGAAACCTATCTCAGGCAACTCCACCACACCATGGAGGTCATCGGGAAAGGCGACTTTTCAGAAAAACTTCAAGTTTCCGGTGAAGATGAGTTAAGCCAGATATCCAGGGCCATCAACCTGACCACGGACAACCTGAAACAATTACACACCGTTTTGGAGCAACGGGTGGACGAGCTTTCCCTGGCCAAGGAAGAGGCTGAAAAGGCCAGCCAGGCCAAGAACGTCTTTCTTGCCAACATGAGCCATGAGTTCAGAACCCCGTTAAACGCCATTATTGGGTTTTCAAATCATATCGCCCAAAGCGTGGCCATGAATCCGGAAGAGCGTAAACACCTTTCCATCATCAGCAACAGCGGAAATCATCTTCTGACCCTCATCAACAGCGTTCTGACCATGTCCAAGATAGAGGCAGGTAAAACCCAGGTAAACGAGCAACAAACAGACCTCCAGGACCTGTTGGGGGATATCCATGCCATGTTTCAAATGAAAGCGGCAGAAAAATCCCTTTCCTTTGAACTGATCTGTCATCCGGACCTCCCCGCAAAAGTGCGGGTGGATGATGTAAAACTCTGGCAGATTCTTATCAACCTGATCAATAATGCCATTAAATTCACAGCCAAAGGCGGGGTAAAAGTGTTTGTGGAAAAAGATGACTCCCCGGCCCTCTTGTTTAAAATCAGGGATACCGGTCCCGGGGTGTCCGTGGACGATCAGGCAATGATCTTTGATCCCTTTGTACAGCTGGCAGCAAACCAGGGAGTCAATGAAGGAACCGGTCTAGGGCTGGCGATCTGCCGCAGTTATATCCACCTCATGGGCGGACGAGTCAAAGTTGAGAGTGCCAGGGGCCTGGGCAGCACTTTTTCCTTTGTTGTTCCCGTAAAAATCCTTTCAGACGGGGAGCTGTTTTCTAAAGAAAAACAATTCACCCCTGTGGGGAATGATTCTTCACCAGAGTCGGTTAAAGAAGGGCAACCTCTGGAGGACATCGGACCGGAACTGTTTGAAAAAATCCCCCCACGCCTCCTTGACGACCTTGAACAGGCCGTGGTCAAGGCAGAGATGGATAAAATCAGCTTGATTATTCGACAGATCGGCAGATATAATAAACCGCTTGCCCATCGATTTGGAAAGCTTGCCGACATCTTTGGTTACAACCAGATTGGTGCTCTTTTAAAGCACCGCACAACTAAAGCACCGCACAACGGGAACTGAGACTCAGCCATGGAAAAAAACCGGTCCGACATCGTGATCGTTGATGACAATCCCCACAACCTGCGGGTGTTGTCCACCACCCTGAAAAAAGAAGGGTATGAGATTCGCCCGGCAACGGGGGGCCAGACAGCCCTTGCCGCCATTGAGGCAAAACCACCGGAACTCATCCTCCTGGATGTCATGATGCCTGCCATGGACGGGTATGAGGTGTGTGAACATCTTAAAAACAATGAAAAGACCCGGCACATTCCTGTGATTTTCATTACAGCCCTGGATGATGTTAAAGACAAAATCAAAGGCTTTGCCATGGGGTGCGTTGATTATATTTCCAAGCCCTTTCAGGAAGAGGAAATCCTGGTCAGGGTCAAGACCCAGATTCACATGGGCCGCCTGCAGCAGGACCTTATGGTTAAAAACGAACGGCTTAAAGCGGAAACCCGGAAAAAAGATGCCCTGATCCTTGAACTCCAGGCCATGGTCAACAATGTAAAGGTTTTAAGCGGGCTTTTACCCATCTGTGCCAACTGCAAAAAGATCAGAAGTGACGAGGGATACTGGGAACAGATAGAAAGCTATATCCAGACCCACACGGAGGCTGTTTTCTCCCATGGCATTTGTCCGGACTGCATGGAGGCACTTTACGGAGACCAAAGCTGGTTTAAAAAAAAGATGGGGTAATTAGGCTGCAAGGATCAACGGCACTTTTGCCAGGCAGCCTAAAGCCCCCTCCCCTATTTTTGCCCCGTGATCAGTTCCAGTACCTCCTGGTACTTTGCTGCGGTTCCGGCAATGACATCCTGGGGAAGCTCGGGCCCCGGGGCTTTCATATTCCAGCCCGACGCGATGAGCCAGTCCCTGACAAACTGCTTGTCAAAGCTCTTTTGCCCACCACCCGGTGTATAGGTGTCCATGGGCCAGAACCGGGATGAGTCCGGAGTCAACACCTCGTCAATCAGGATGATCTCATCGTCCACCAGTCCAAACTCGAACTTGGTATCGGCAATGATAATTCCCTTCGCAAGGGCCATTTCAGCACCCTTCAGGTAGATCTGAATACTCAGATCCCTGATTTTTTCAGCCCGTTCCCGCCCAATGAGATCAATGGTCTTTGCAAAATCGATGTTGATGTCATGGTCCCCGACCTCGGCCTTGGTCGACGGGGTATAAAGGGGTTCGGGCAGCCGGTCGGACTCGACAAGACCATTGGGAAGTGTGATGCCACAGAGGGTGCCGCTCTTTTGATAGGATTTCCATCCAGACCCGGAGATATATCCCCGGACAATGCACTCCACCGGCAGGGGGTCAGCCTTTTTAACGAGCATGGTCCGGTCCTTGAGCACCGTTGCATACTGCTGGCAGACGTCTGGGAATTCAGCCACATCCGTTGAAATCAGATGATTGCCCACAAGTGACGCCATCTGGTTGAACCAGAATTCCGAAATTTTTGTCAGCACCTTTCCCTTGCCCGGGATTCCATTGGGAAGAACAACGTCAAAGGCGGACAGCCGGTCCGTTGTGACCATCAAAAATGCCTCACCCGTGTCATAAATATCCCTGACCTTGCCCTTTCTGACAAGGTTCAGCTCTGGAAACTGTGTCTCAAGAACCGCATTATTCATTAAAGACCTCCCTCAATGTTTAAAATATATCCCCCAATACAACACCATAGTTAAGGTTAATTTTCCCGTAATTATCATAATCTGACCGAATTTTCCATACCCAATATATGGATATGGCGCAGCCCTGACTCCGAACGCCATAAATTAGCCTTGCAATAAAATTTTCATATGATAATTGACATTCAAACATTGAAACAGCTATGGTTATAAGATATTGCTGTTAATCAAATACAATACAAACTTTAATTTCTTAAACAGGTACTGGAAAAATTATGGATAGAGAAAACTGGGACTGGGATATTGGGAGACGCGAAGTTGCAAACCTTGCCCCGTGGCAGGAGCGTTTCTCCTACCAGGAAGAACCCTGTGCACGTCTGGACGGGGAAAGCGTTGCCGCCATCGTTCGAAACGATGACGAGGAGTTTACCGTTGCAACCCAAACCTCAGCCGGTGACATAACCGCCTGGGAAAACGCCTATGACAAGGTGTGGCATCTCCGATATGGACCGGATGGAAGGCTTTCAGCCCTTATCTCGGACACGGCCGAATGGACGGTTTCAACCGACGACACCCCCTGGGAAAACACCTTTGACTTTGCCTGGGACATGGCCGTCACCCCAAACGGCGGCCATGTTGCCGTCTCCACCCAAAAGGACCTTCAATACGGCGTTGCCGTCAATGACACGCCATGGGCGAAGGAATTCCCACGGCTCACGTCCATGGCCCTGAGCCCCGACGGTCTGCATTCGGCAGCGGTTGTTGAAACCGAACCGCTGCTGGAGGCTGAAATCTTCAAATTCCGGAAGGGATGCTACGCTGTTGCCGTTGACGGTAATCCATGGAAACAGTCGTTCATGAACGTCTGGGAGCCGTGTTTTTCCGGCGACGGCAATCATGTGGCGGCATCGGTCAGATCAACCTACCAGGACTACACCATTGTGGTTGACGGCAAGGCATGGGAAAAAAAGTACAGCTCTGTCTGGGCACCTATCTTCCGCCCTGGCACAAATGAGGTTGTGGCGCCGGTTAAGGAGACCGGACAATGGTGGCTTGCAAACCAGGACGGCCGGGTCTGGGACACCTCGTTTTATCAGCTCTGGCACCCGGCCTATGCCGGTGAAGACAACCGCCTGGCCGCCATTGTGTCACCCGAGTACGGCCTCTGGACCGTGGCCGTGGACGGCAGGGCATGGGAGGCAAGATTTAACGAACTTGTTACCGACCTTGCACTCTCCCTGGACGGCCAGCGGGCAGGATGCGTTTTCAAACACGACGGCCGATGGGGCATTGCCGTGGACGGCAAACCCTGGCAGGAACGGTTTGACATGGCCTGGCAGCCTGTTTTCAACACCGACGCAACCCACGTGGCGGCCAAGGTTGAAACCAACGGGAAATATACCCTTGTCATTGATGGAAAACCCCTTGACCGGGGCTTTTCAAGGCTTGAAATGCCTGTTTTCAGCCCCGACGGCCAGCGCATCCTGGTCAAGGGCATTGAAAAGAATATCTTTTACCGGGAAATTATTGACCTGGGTTAACCATAAGGAGACGTTGTTATGCATGACATTTACACCCTTGTTACAGGCCCCCTGGCATGGTTCTCCTTTGCCTTGTTTATAGGCGGCAGCCTTTTCAGATTTACGAGTCTATACAGACTTGCAAAGAAAAAGGACGGTGCTGTTTTTGAGTACATGAACCTTAAGTTTGCCCTGCGCTCCATTGCCCACTGGCTCACCCCCTTTGCCACCCGGAACATGCGCCTTAATCCGGCCATGACCGTTGTCACCTTTGCCTTTCACCTCTGTCTGTTTATCGCACCTATTTTCCTGTTTGCCCATGTCATTCTCATCCAGGAAAGCTTTGGTTTTCATTTCCCAACCCTTTCCAACGCTGTTGCTGACATTTTTTCGATTATCGTTGTTCTCTCCTGCCTTTTCTTTGCCGGAAGACGGATGTTCCTGCCCGAAGTCAAATACCTTACCACCTGGGTGGACATAGCCATTCTTGTGGCGGTTGCCGCACCTTTTTTCACAGGCTTCTGGGTCGTTCACCAATGGGCAGGCTTTCAAACCATGACCCTGGTTCATATTGTCTCAGGAGAACTCATGATTGCCATCATTCCCTTTACCAAGCTGTTTCACATGTTTCTGTTCCCCTTTATCCGGGGATATATCGGCTCAGAATTCGGCAGCGTCAGAATGGCCAAGGACTGGTAGAGGCGCCAACAGCAGCTTGTAATAACAGTCAATAACATTATTTACATAAGGGTTTTCCATGAGTGATTCAAAACCAATCACAGACAACAAAATCGACGACAAGGGTATCATGGCGGGAGTGGAACAGCTCTCACCTGAAAAAATAGAACGGGTCATCAACCAGGTTATTACCGGGGAAACCGGGGCCAAGCTCAAGGTCTACGTGGACACCTGTGTCCACTGCGGACTTTGCAGCGAAGGCTGCCACTATTTTATCTCAAGGGACCGGGACCCCAAATTTTCTCCGGCCGGCAAGGTCAAACAGACCCTGTGGGAAATCATGCGTAAACGGGGACGGGTCTCGCCCGAATTCATACAAAATGCAGCCGTGGTTGCCTACACCCAGTGCAATATGTGCAAGCGTTGCGCCATGTACTGCCCCTTTGGCATTGACATTGCCTATGTGATGTCGGTTATGCGACGAATCTGCCACCGGCTGGGTGTGGTTCCCCTGTATATCCAGGACACGGCCCACAGCCATTCAGTCACGGCCAACCAGATGTGGGTAAAGGACGACGAGTGGATCGATACCCTCATGTGGCAGGAGGAAGAGGCAAGGGACGAGGTGCCCAATCTGAGAATCCCCCTGGACGTTGAAGGCAGCGATACCTTTTACTCGGTCATCGGACCTGAACCCAAGTTTAGGGCCCAGCTCATATACCAGGCCGCCATGATCATGGAGGCCGCAGGGGAAAATTGGACCATGCCGTCCTCTCCGGGCTGGGACAACTCAGACATGTGCATGTACACCGGTGACTATGAAATGATGGAACGGCTTAAAAAGATCCATTTTGAGACAGCCCTGCGCCTCAAGGCCAAACGAATCGTCATGGGTGAATGCGGCCATGCCTTTCGATCGGTCTACGACATGGGCAACCGTGCCCTTGGCTGGAAAATGCCCCCCATTCCCATCATTCATGCCATTGAATATTACCACGAAATTTTTTCCAACGAAAAAATCAAGATCAAGAAAAAATTTGACCGACCCGTCACCCTCCACGACCCGTGCAATATTGTCCGGGGACGGGGGCTCCACCACATGGCAAGGGAAGTGGTCAACGCCACCTGCAAGACCTTCATTGAAATGACGCCCAACTGTGAGCACAACTACTGCTGTGGTGCCGGTGGCGGGGTAATCAACTGTGGCCCTCCCTTTAAAAATGACAGGGTGGAAAGCAGCAAGGCAAAAGCCGAACAGCTCTTTGCCGCCAAGGCAAAGGGTGCCGAAGTGGTCATTGCCCCCTGCCACAACTGCCATGGTGGCCTTGAAGACATCATCCACCATTACGGGGTTGACATGGAACTCAAGTTCCTCGGTGACATTATCTATGAAATCATGGAAATACCCGAATAACCGGCATGGCCGGAACAAGGCGACTGATCCGGCCACAACGAACAATGAACCGCCTCCGACTGCAATGCATCGGTGGGCGTTTCATATATAACCGGCCCTGAGCCGCAACGAAATCTGAAACCGCTTCCATGGCCTACCCGTGGTATGGGTTTCGTACTAAAAGGGGGATGTTCTGTTGACTGACACATTAAAAAAATATATTTTTGAAATATTGGCATGTGCATTGATTCTTGCACCGCTCACCGTTACAGGTGAAGACTGCATGAACATTGACGAGGCGGTCTTTGCCGAAAACACAAGGCCCTTTGTCTGCTTTGTCCATGACGAGCACAATGAAAATGCAGGCATTGAGGAGTGTGATGTCTGTCACCATGTGTATGAGGATGGCAAGCTTATAGAGGGTGAAACCAGCGAAGACATGGCCTGCTCTGAATGCCATGCAGCAAAGGATGACCCGAAACAGTTTAAACTCATCGCAACCTATCACAACAGGTGCCGCAGTTGCCACCTTGAGCGGAAAGCGGGTCCGATCACCTGTGGGGGTTGCCACGAGAAATCCAGGTAAACCGGCCGACAAGGAACGCCTTACGCCTTTAAAGATACAAAAAAAATAGGATGATAAAATGACAAAAAAAATACTTGTCGTGGATGATGACCCGGTCATTGTTAAATACCTTGTGAACATTTTCAACGACAACGGCTATGAGACCTGTACGGCCAATGACGGTGCAGAGGCCTTTGAGATACTCAAGCAGGAGAATCCCGATCTGATTACACTGGATCTTGAGATGCCCAAGGAATGGGGACCCAAGTTCTTCAGAAGGCTCTCCAAACACGAGGCCTACAAGGATACTCCCGTGATCGTTATTTCCGGGCTTGCCAGCCGCCATCTGAGCATTGACAAGGCCATCACCTGGCTGAATAAGCCCTTTGATCCTGAAAAACTCATTGGCATTGTCAAGAATACCATCGGATAAATTTGGCCCGGCCAAAACAGCGGTTCTGGCTTCGGCCACAAGGAAAAATCAAACGGACTCCTGACATGCTTCTGAACAAGATCCGCCACAGCCTTGTGTTCAAGCTCATCATGATCATGGCTTTCATCTGTTTTGTGGCAATCTCGGTATGGGCTTACTTCAGCATCAACTACCAGCGCAACAAGGCGGTCGGTGACACCCTGGGTGTTGCCGACCGCATCAGTAAGACCATTCGCCTTGGCACCCACTACTCGATGATGCTCAACGCCCGGGATGACATCCACCAGATCATCCAGAACACCGCAACCCAGCGGGAAATCGAAAATGTCAGGATCTACAACAAACGGGGGTTTATCAAGTTTTCCAACATCGCCTCCGAGGTTGATACAAAATCCCTTCCCGATTCAGAGGCATGCATCATCTGCCACCGTAGTACCCCCCCCCTTGTCAAACTGACCCTCAACGAAAGGAAACGGATTTTTGCAACGGATTCAGGCCATCGGGTCCTGGGGATCATCACGCCCATCTACAACGAACCCGGATGCAGTGAACAATGCCATTTCCACGATGCAAAGGCCAGGGTTCTGGGCTCCATGGAGCTTGTGATCTCCCTCCAGGAGACCGATGCGGAAATCGTCCGATATGAAAAAAGCATTGTTTTTCTGGCCCTTGCCATCTTTGTTGCCCCCTCTTTTTTCATCTTTTTGTTTGTCTACAAATTTGTCATCGGCCCCATTCGCCAACTCACCGAAGAGACAAAGCACATCACCTGCGCCACTAAAATCACCCGGGTCAACTCCCACCGGGAATCTGAAATCGGACAGCTGGCAGCGGCCTTTAACACCATGCGCCAGCGGATAAACCACCACCAGAAGGAGCTGACCAAACAGAAAAACGAATACCAGAACCTGTTTGAACGGGTGCCCTGCCTGATCACGGTCCAGGACAAGGATTTCAGGCTCATCAATTTCAACAAGGAGTTCTACAACAAATACCATCCCCAAATCGGGGACTTCTGCTATGCCACCTACAAGGGCAGAACCTCCCGGTGCAGCAACTGCCCCGTGGAAAAGACTTTCAAGGACGGAAAATCCCACTATTCTGAAGAGCAGGGCATCGGTAAAAACGGCACCATGGAGCACTGGATCGTTAGAACCAGCCCGGTCAAGAATGCAGCAGGTGAAATTGTTGCGGCCATGGAGATCAACCTGGACATCACCCATCGAAAGGAGCTTGAACAGCGGGCTGAACTTTCTGAAAAAAAATACCATGCCATTTTCAACAACATCCCCAACCCGGTGTTTGTCCTTGACAATGACTCCCTTGTCATCCTTGACTGTAACGAGAGCGTCACCGAGGTGTACGGGTATGCCATGTCCGATATCGTGGGAAAACCCTTCAGCCTCCTGTTTGACCCGTCCCAGCCCACCCGGGAGATCAATACCCTTGTGCGCAGCACGTCGATCATCAATTCGGTGAAACACCGCAAGGCCGACAATCGGCCCATGTTTGTGGACATCTGGATTTCCCCGTCACAATATCCGGGCCAGAAGGTTCTCCTGGTCACCACCTCGGACATCACCGAGCGACTTGAAACAGAGGCCCAGTTTCTCCAGGCGGCAAAGCTTGCCACCCTGGGTGAAATGGCCACCGGGGTGGCCCACGAGCTCAACCAGCCCCTTTCGGTCATTAAAACCGCCTCAAGCTTCTGCATGGAAAAGATCAGAAAAAAACAGGAGATAAAAACGGAAATCCTCACCACCCTGCTTCAAAAGATCGATACCAACGTGGACCGGGCATCCAAAATCATCAACCACATGCGTGACTTTGCCCGCAAATCCGACGTTAAACTGGTCCCGGTGGATATTGTCGACATCCTGGAGCGAGCCTGTGAAATTTTCAGCCAGCAGCTCAAGGTCAGGGGGATCACGGTTGTCTGGGACATCACCCCTCCCCTGGCCCCTGTGATGACAGATCCCGGTCGGCTTGAGCAGGTGTTCATCAATCTTCTGATCAATGCAAGGGATGCCATTGAAGCCAAGGCGGAAATCTGTCATAATGATTCCGGCCTTGAGAAAACAATCACCATCCGTGGCTATCTCCTGGATGAAATGGTCCATGTGGAAATCGAGGACACGGGCACCGGGGTGCCGACGGATGTTGCAGATAAAATCTTTCAGCCTTTTTTCACCACCAAGGAGGTGGGCAAGGGAACCGGTCTTGGACTGTCCATCAGCTACGGCATCATCAAGGAGAGTTCAGGTCAGATTGCCATCAAGGAAACATCGGAAAGGGGGGCGGTCTTCCAGGTCATTCTTCCGGCGTACCGGTCAAAGGAGCAGGACAACCATGGTAAAAGATCCTGAAATCAGAGAAATCCTCCTTGTGGACGATGAGGAGGATATCCGGGATGTGCTGGCCATCACCCTGCAGGATCTCGGGTATGAGGTGACCCTTGCGGAAAACGGCCAGAGGGCAATGGAACTGTTTAAAGCCCATAAATTCCCCATTGTGCTCACCGACATCAAGATGCCGGTCATGGACGGAATCCAGCTGTTGAAAAAGATCAAGACCATGGCACCGGAAACCGAGATCATCATGATCACCGGCCATGGGGACATGGATCTGGCCATTGAGAGTTTCAGAAACCAGGCCGTGGAGTTCATCACAAAACCCGTTGATGTGACAACCCTGGAGGTTGCCATTGACCGGGCAAAGGAAAAAATCGTGGTAAAACGGCAGCTGTTTGACTACACCCACAACCTTGAGCGCCTGGTTCAGAAAAAGAGCGAAGCCCTCAAGGCGGTTCACCGGGAATCGACCAGTGATCTTGCCACCATCATGGAAACGCTGCCCCTGGTGGTCTTCTGCGTTGACCGGGAACTTAAAATCACCTCATCCAATGCCTCGTTCAAGGCGCTGTTCGGGAAGACAGCGTTCAATGGCAATCCCAATGATTTCTGCCACAAAATCTGCAGACGTTCTGCCGTTCCCTGTGAGGGGTGCCCGGCCCTTGAAAGTTTCATGTCAGGGAAACCTGCCCAGGCGGAGGTCACCTACAGGACAGACAAGCGGGCCGAGGTTTCGTTCCTGGCATGGGCAACTCCCGTTGAGCAAAACCTACCCCCTGCCCCAAGCGCCCTGTCTGACAGCCAGGAACAAACGATCAACGAAATCATGATCATGGCAACGGACATCAGCCAGGTGGTGGACATTGAGGATCATTTGAAATCTTTGGGCCTCATGATCGGGTCTGTCTCCCACGGCATAAAGGGACTTCTCACCGGACTTGACGGCGGGCTCTACCTGCTGGATTCGGCCCTTAAAAAAGAGAACCAGCACCAGGCCCAGGAAGGCCTGGAAACAATGAAGCTCATGACTTCAAAGATCAGAAAGCTGATCCTTGACATTCTCTTTTACACCAAAAAAAGAGAGCTTAAAAAAGAGCGGCTTACTGCAGGCAAGTTTGCAGGCGAGATCGTCCAGACGGTCAGGCAGCGCATGGACCGTGCCGGCATCGAGCTTGAGCAGCACCTGCCTGCCCCGGGAATCGAATTCATGGCCGATTCCACCCCCCTCCAGGCAGCCCTTGTCAACATCCTGGACAACGCCATTGACGCCTGCCAGGCCAAACAGGCAGCCGACCCTGAAGGGTCTTCCCCCCCCCAGCGGATCGGTCTGGGCATCACCCGGCAAGACGATTGGATCGAATTTACCATCACGGACACGGGCATCGGCATGACAGACACGGAAATCCAAAAGGCGTTCACCCTGTTCCATTCCGGCAAAGAAAAAAAGGGAACCGGCCTGGGCCTGTTCATTGCCGACAAGGTCGTATCCCAGCACCAAGGAACCATTCAGGTGGAATCGACTCCCAATCAGGGCACTGCATTCTTCATCCGCCTGCCCATTGGGATCGATTGATGGAAAGGCAGAAACGCATGAACATCACCTGGCACTGGCGAAGGTTCAACGAGATATCAGGCCCTGAAATGCACGAGATCCTGGTTGAACGGCAACGGGTCTTTGTTGTGGAGCAGGCATGTGCATACCAGGATGCCGATGAACTGGACCCACATTCCTGGCACCTTCTGGGCCGTGTCAGCAGCGGGGCTCTTGCCGCCTACGCCCGGATCGTCCAGCCTGGAAAAAAGTACCGAATGCCTGCCCTCGGGCGGATTCTCACCCTGGAACCCTTCCGTTCAAAGGGCCTTGGACGGCAGCTGGTCAAGACCTGTATCGAAAAATGCACCCTTGAATATCCAGGCATGGATATTTTCATCTCGGCCCAGACCTACCTCATTAATTTTTATCAAGGCTTTGGATTTACCCCAATGGGATCACCCTATGACGATGAGGGCATAGAACATATTGATATGATCCTCAGGTCACAGGCCAGGGCTGTCAACAGGTGTTTGGTTGAAAAAAGCACTTAAACTTTTCCTTGGCGCTGCTTCAGCCCTTTTGTTCGTCCTTGTCCTGGCAGCCGTTTCAACGGGCCTCCTGGTCACAACCCCCGGCGGACAGCAGTATTTGCTCAAACGGGTCAACGACCGGATTCCCGGATCAATCTACATTGGCGCCCTGGACGTTTCCCTGGCCGAAAAAACAGTTGAAATCCATGGGCTTGAGATCAAAGATCCGGACCTTCAAAGGGTGGCAACGGTGGAAACAATACGGATTCGCCTTGACCTGTCGCGACTGCTGGATCATGAAATCATGCTCAGACAGGTTCAGATTTCAGGCCCCCGTTTTTATCTTGACCAGGCGACCAACGGTGAACTCAACCTTGCTGCCTGTTTCATGGATCCAGACGAATCGGCTGAATCCCCCCCCTCGACGGCCTCGCCATTTCCATTGCCCGTCAACATCATTGTTGAACATTTTCTGCTTGAAGGGGGTTTTCTGGACCTGGCCGTTGAATCCGAAAACCTCCGGTTCAAAGCAGAGGATATCTTCCTGTCTGGATCGGGAAACCTGAACGCCCGAAACGCCCGGGTTAGGTTCTCTACCCGATCCTGCTCTTTTGCCTTGAACCAGGATGAAAGGTTCAGGGCCGACCGAATCGCCCTGAACCTGTCCTTTGCAGACAACGCCCTGTCAGACATTGACCTGTCTGTGGTTTCACCCCCTGGGGCCCTTGGAATCAAGGGGGCTGTGACGGACTTGTTTCAAACCCCCCGGGCCGACCTTGCCGTGAATCTTGTGGCAGACCTTGGGAAGGTATCAACGGCCATGGCATCCCCCATTGCCATGGCAGGAACGGTAAAAACCTTTGCAACCCTCACCGGCACCCTTGACGACCCTGGAATCAATCTTTCAATCACCTCGGACGGCGGCAGGGTAACCGCACTCCCCTTTAAACAGACAGACCTCAAGTGTCAGCTTAAAAACCGTGTGCTGACCCTGGATCGATTCACCTCCACCATTGACGGCAGCAAGATATCCGCAGCGGCCAGTGCTGATCTGACCCGGGCCTTTCCCGACGGGTTCTTCGGAAACCTGCTGGCTGAAAAGATCCGGGCAACCCTGGACCTTACGGCCACCAATGCGGGGTATCAGGACCTTCCAAGGGGAGACACCCGGATGGTCCTTGCCTTTTCTGATGACCGCCTTGATATCAAGCAGTTTGACCTTAACCTTCTTGATTCCAATCTGACCCTCAACGGACAGATCAAGCCCCTGGAAAAAGGGCGCCTTCTTCCTCCGGAACAAATCGTGGCTGATCTTTCTTTTGGTTCAACCCGGATCATACTTGAAAATTTCCTTGAGCGTTTTCTTCCAGGGACGATTCTCGAAAAAGGGGTCATAAAGGGTGAATTTGCCCTGGAGGGTTCGATCAAGGGTCCCCTGGGCAATCCTGCAATGGTTTTGTCCCTTGACGGACGAGACATCCAGCCCGTGGAACCCGGACGCCCCCCGTCGGAAAATCCCGCAAACAAGGTTCAGGCTCAGCTTCAATTACACCTTAACGAACGGATGCTGACCCTTGAAAAAGCCCTGGTCATCCTGGCGGGCGGCCAGGTATCCGGACAAGGAGAGATCAATCTCACCCGGGCCCTTGCCCAGGGATTGTTCGGTGACGTCGCCGTTGAAAAAATATCCGCAGACCTGAAACTTTCGGCAGACCGTTTTGAACCCCAACTCCTTCTTTCGCAGTTTAATATCAAGGACGTTCACGGTCAGTTTTCATTTGACACCAGGCTCACGGGCAGCCTGGACCGTGCTGCGGCAACCTTACACCTGACGGCCAGCGATGCCGGGTACAAAGATTTTCCCAGGGCAGATGCCGCCATGGACCTGGTCTTTTCAGGTGATTACCTGGACATCAGAAACCTATCCGTAAAAAATCCAGACGCCAGCCTCTTTACAACGGGCCGGGTCCGGCTCATGGACAATGGCCGTTTCCTTGCCCCGGACGAAATATCAGCAGACCTGAAAGTAACGGCAGACCGCTTAAACCTGCAGCCCCTGCTTGAACAATATGGCCTCCCGGTCGTCCACGGCAACTATTCGATTGACGCAACGCTCACGGGCAGCCTGAACCGCCCGGGGGCAACCCTGCACCTGACGGCCATCGATGCCGGATACAAAGACTTGCCCAGGGCCGATGCCGCCATGGAGCTGGTCTTTTCAGATGATTACCTGGACATCAAAAAATTTTCCCTTGCCAATCCAGATTCCAATCTCACCCTTGGGGGCCGCATCCGCCTCATGGACAACGGTCGTTTGCTTGCCCTTGAAAAAATGGAGGTCGAGGCGGATATGACGGTAAGGCAATCGGACCTGAGCACTTTTTTTGACCCTGCCGGGACAGCGGATGTCAAGGGCAGCATGGCGGCAACGGTCCAGGCAAAGGGAAGCCTTGAACAGAAAATCGAGATCAACGCCGCGGGAACCATGCCTGCCCGGACCGCACAGCTCTTTACCCGGGAAATTATCAATGCTGAAGGAGAGGTTGCCATTCAGATCCATGCCATTGTGGACAAAGAGATCCAGAAAAGTGTTGTCACCGGCCGGGTGGAACTTGTCAACATCGCCATGGTGATTGATCAAACCGGGCAGAAACTCCACGCCATTAGCGGGTTAATCCTTGCCGACCGTGGAAAGATCCAGATCCAGAACCTTTCGGGGCAACTGGATACAGGCAGTTTCACCCTGTCCGGAGACATGGGCATTGTGGATTTTTCCCCGGACCGGTTTACCTTCCGACTCAAGGGCCGGGATCTGCCCGTTGTGGTACCCGACAGGATGACAGCCCTGTTCCAGACAGACCTTGTCCTCAACGGCACCCTGAAAGAGTCCTCCCTGGGCGGCGCCATAACCCTTTCATCGGGCGAGTGGACCGCTGATTTCAACCTGGAAAAAACCGCCCTTGAACGAATCCTGAAGCCCGGCCAGAAACGGTCAACCCCCTCTGATGACAGGTCAGACACCCTTTTAGATACCATTGAACTTGACCTCATTGTCCGGGCAGATGCCCCGTTTTCCATCAGCAACAACCTTGCCGACCTCTGGGTGACCCCCAACCTGAAAATTGGCGGGACCATGGGCAGTCCTGCAGTCACGGGCCGGGCCACCCTTGTTCCCGGCACCATCACCTACAATGGCAAAGAATTTGAACTCACCACGGGAATTGTGGATTTTATTGATCCCTATGGCATTGCGCCCGTGCTTGACATCCTGGCAGAGCATCAAATTCAGGACCGGCAGATTCTCCTGAAATTAACCGGTCCCCCTGACAACTTGATCCTGGCACTTTCATCCGTGCCCGAGGAACAGCATACAGACATCCTGTCCCTTCTTTTAACCGGCAAAACCGCTAACGAGCTGATCCACTCCGAAGGGGGCACAACCACATCACCCGCCTCCCTGGTTGCGGGATTGGCAGCCACCTCCCTGGCCGACCGACTCAAAAAAAACGTGGGCATAGACACCTTTGAGGTTGGCGTGGGACAGAGCAGTTCAAGCTCGTCCCTCAGTGATGTCAACCTCACCCTTGGCAAGGAGATCACCGACAAAATCACCGTCACCTACGGCATGGAAACAAAGGAGGGGGAGATGATTCAGAAGACATCCACGGACTATAAACTGTCGGACAGATTCACCCTGTCGGGTTTTCAGAACACCGAAGGCCACTATGGTGCTGAGATCCGGTACCGGCTGGAGTTTCAATGAAAAAAGGCGTTCAGTGTTTAATCAGTCTTTGTTTGTTCGTGTTTTCAGGCGTCATCCCCTGTTTTTCAGCAGACCCGCCCAAGAATCCAGGGCCCTGCATTGAGCTCAAACAGATGGATATTCAAGGCAACGAACAGTTCTCAACCCTGCGTCTCAAACTGAGAACCAAACTGTGGTCAACCACCCTGGTGCCCTTTACCAAGCCTTGTCTTAACCTTGACTGGCTGAGGAAAGACAAGCAGGATCTTGTTTCGTTCTATCGTAAAAACGGATTTGCCGATGCTGCGGTCACCCATGAAATCATCCCCCATGACGGCGGTCAGACCCTTTGTCTGGTCATTGATGAAGGGCTTGAATACCGGATAGAGATCAAGGGTGCCAATTTTTTTCATCCCTGGCAGCTCAAGGGCGAAATCCCCATCTTTGAACGGGGAAACCTCCAGGATGCAGGCCTTAGGAAAGGGGTGATGAACATTCGGAAACGCTACCATGAAAAGGGATTCAAGGATGTCACTGTCACATTTACCAAGAAAAAGACGACCCTGAGGAACCGAACATACTGGGATGTCATTTTCTCCATCACCGAAAAAACAAGAATGCGGGTGGCCGCCATTACCATTGACGGAAACCGCAGCATTTCAGCCGATGCCATTCGCAAAGAGATGGGTCTGTCTGAAAAGGGCTTTTTAAAAAATGACGGGTTCAGCCAGCACCAGCTCGACGATGATATCAAGGCCATCAAGCGTCTCTACCTGGGAAAGGGGTTTAAAAATGCCGGCATCAAAAGTGACCTCACCTTTGAAGACAATGGATCCATTGAAGAACCGACCGTAATTGATGTACATATCAGCATCAACATCAATGAACACGACCCGGTTCTGGTAAAAGAGGTCTCCATCAGAGGCGGTGGCCCCCTTCTGGATGAGCAGGATACGATCCGCACCCTTACCCTTAAACCGGGTGCCCCCTTCAGGGAATACATGGTCAAGAGTGATGAAAACAGTATTGCTGTCCTGGTTTCACACAAGGGATACCCCCACGTAAGAGTCAAGGCAAAGACCACAACAATGGGCGACACCGCCGTCGACCTCGTGTTCACCGTTGACCCAGGACCCTTTGTCCGCGTGGGAGAAATCCGGTACACGGGCAACACCCGGCTCAAGAAATCGATGCTCCAGGACCTTCTTGAAATCAAAACCGATGACCCTTTTTCACTCCAGAACATCGTTGACGCAGAAAAAAGATTGAGGAAAATAGGAGCCATCCAAACGGTCCGGATCCAGGCCGACAACCTCAAGGAGAAACAGGCAACGGCCGACCTTGAGGTGATCGTCACCGAGAAAAAACCCTACTATGTTGAAACAGCCCTTGGCCATGACACGGAACGACTGTTCTACTTTAATGCCCAGACCGGTGACAACAACAGTTTTGGCCGGGACATTCGCTCGTGGATTAAGGCTGAAATCAGCGGCATCGGGTTTGAAGGAGAAACAGGGATCAAAGACCCCTTTTTCCTGAAAACAGACATGACCGCATCCCTGTCCCTGTTTGTCCAGGAAAAAGAAGAGTTGAACAATGATTTTGGTGTCAAGGCATGGGGGATCACAGGCAATCTCACAAAACCGATTCTGCCCCACCTCAACGCAGGTCTGTCATTGACCTACGAAAACCGTGCCCGATTTGGCGATGAAGAAGAATTCAATCTGGCCACGGATCCAGGGGATGAGTACGATACCCGTAATATTCTTAAAACCTCCCTGGCCCTGGCCTATGACACCCGGGATTCAGTGGTCCGGCCAAGGACCGGAACGTTCTCCTCGCTGACAACGGATATTTACACGGGGTTTAACAGTGACCTTGACGATTTCATCAAGTACGCCCTTGATGTGAGGCAATACCTGACCCCCATGGAACGGGTTACCTTTGCCCTTCGCACCCGCCTGGGTTACATCCAGCCCATTTCCGGCCCAGATGCCATTGCAGAGGACCGGCTTTTTTTTCTCGGCGGCACATCGGACGTGAGGGGGTTTAAGGAGAACCTCCTTGCCCATGACCTTAACAAGGACCCTGTGGGGGGAATGTCCATGGTTTCAGCAAGCCTGGAGTCCCGAATTTCCCTGACTGAAAAACTGGAATGGATCATGTTCCTGGACAGCGGCAGGCTTGGTGAGACAACGGGTGCAGTTGTAGATCAAGGGTTTCGATCCTCTGTGGGCGGCGGCTTCAGCTACGGCACGGTGATCGGCCCCATCAGCCTTCTTTACGGCTACAAACTCAATCAAGGCGAATACGAGAGCCCGGGCCAGATCCACTTCTCGTTTGGTTACACATTTTAACCTTTACAAACCCATAATAATAATTATATTAAAGCATTATCCGATTACCCCTCCGGGTAAACACCACAAAAGGAGGAAGTCATGAAAACCAACCAAGTATCCTCCCCGAAAAAAGGGCCAACTCCAGCCGAAAAAAGAGCAAACGAGCGCAGGCGAGAGCCAGCCAAAGGCTACACCTACATCACCACGGTGGGCTGGATCTGCCGCAGGGAACGCTCCCGAAGAAAAAATGATAATTTCATATTCTGATATGCGTATAACTCTTCAGCTGAATCAGATTCGCTTTCACTATTTACCCTTCATTTCCGACCGCTTCTTCCAGACCCTTCCGTTACATAAACGCCCTTGCAATTCAGATTGATTTTCCCTCAGACGGGGTATCTCCGTTTTCTTTCAAACGGAAGGGTTTTCCGGCTTTGACGGGCAAACATAAAGCCGATGAACAAAAATTAGTTGACCGGCTTATCTAAACTTTATTTGAAAAACAGTTAGGCACTGATTTTTTTTCTGGCGATTCCTGCAATACCAAGCAGTCCAAAACCCAAAAGAATCATTGCGCTAGGTTCGGGAACAACGCTAAACTCAACTGAACCTTCGGTTTCAACATAAATACGAGTGGTTCCATCACCACCCATATTAAGGTAATTTCCATCTTCCATAACTTCAGCAAGTTCAGATTCCAGATTACTAATGATACCTTGATCTGTTAAAACTTCGTTGGTATCATTTGTATAGAGTTGTATGTAAGTACTTGTAAGAACATTAAATACATCTTCAAAGTCTTTCATGCCTTCGAAAAAAAAGAATCCTGCCTCTAAAGAAGTACTTAAGCCCCAAATATCCACATTGTCTTTTTGCCCTGAAGTTGTTTGAAGAGATCCGCTACCATCGTTTAGCTCAAAAACAGCAACCAGACTTCCATCATCTGCTCCGAAGAATGAATCATCATCTGAGGTAGTTCCAAATTCACTACTATCCGATTCATAATCATCAATATAAATTGAAATCGTACCGGTGGTAAAAGTAAACTCTTGATCTCCTAATGTAGTACCGTCATAATCCGCTGTGAAGGTGCCAGATCCTTCGAAAATGATGGTCATCTCATTGAAATAAAGTTCATAATCAAAATCATCTGCAAACTCATCCGAACTAACTATAATCGCAGCAAGTTCTTGGAATGTACCAGAGGCTTCACCATCGCTTGTGCTATTTATTAAAAGATCAACCACGCCATAACTACTGTAATCTATTTCGTCTATGTAACCAGAACTTGAGTATTTGTCAGTATCAAGATCACCATCACCGTCGAGGTCAATTCCAAACGATAACGCATAAACTGAGTTTGCAAACAGAATTAAACAAAACAAGATTGATAGAAATTTAAACGTTTTCATGACCAGTTCCTTTTTGTTGAGTTTTTGAATTCCAGCAGTTTTAATCCCCTCGCATCTATTCAATAAATGCCCGGCACAGCAAACCTATAAATCGATGCCCTGACGATTTGATAGATATTACCTACAATAAAAATAAGGGCGTCTTATGATGAAAATGTGTTCAGACATAGAGATTTTCCAAAAAGCAGGTATGGATTTCAAACATAATCTAAACAAATAGCGGGACATCCATGATAATGATATGGGAGTGGACCAAGAAGTCAGGTTTATGTTAGTGTATTTTTACCCAACCGTTTGGGCACACAGGTCTGGGATCATTAGAAATATCGATAATGCAAAGCCTGCCCCACCCCATGGTTGATTGAATCAAGGGGGGGGGGGGCTGCTACAGCCGCGAAAGGAGCTGAAAATTGCGACCAATGCTAAAATCAATCCTGCTGCTGGCAATGGGGATATTTACCCAGGCCTGCGGTATGACACCGGTGGAACCGTTCAGGAACGATCCCCTGATCGGACAACTGATCAACACCGCCACAGGGGAAATCATCGAGATGGACGACCTGGTGGACGACTTGCTCCAGGCCGACGTGATCTACCTTGGAGAAAAGCATGATAATCCCGAACACCACAGACTCCAGCGTCGAATCATCCAGGCCCTGATAGCAAAGGGCAGGCATCCCCACCTGGGATTTGAATTTTTTTCGACAAGCGAGACCCCCCTTTTACTGGATTTTGTAGATTCCCAACGGGCACATCACTCGGATGTTGTTGAAAAACGGGTGGAAGCCATGCTCAGGAAACAGCTGGGTTGGGACGACAAATCCGACACCCTCTGGTCCTATTACCTTGAGCTGTTGCGCCTTGCAAAAAAGAAGAACCTTTTGGCTGCGGGGCTGGATCTATCAGACGCCCAGAAACGGCGCATCTCAAGAAAGGGATGGGACAAACTCACCGAAATTGAAAAACGGTCGATCTTTTCCACCCACCTTGATGACAAGATCTACCAGAATTACATGTACAATATTTTTTCTCAGGTCCACTGCGGTATAAAAAACCCCGGAATGCAGTCACGTCTCTATGACACCTGGGTTGCCCGCAACGACACCATGGCACACACCATTGCCGAGCTCCATGACACCCAGCCGGACAGGCCCGTGGTGGTGATCATCGGCGGTGGCCACACCGAACATAACCTCGGAGTGGTTGACCGGGTGCGCCACCTCAGACCCGGCATCTCCCAGGTCAATGTGGGATTCGTCGAGATCGCCCCCACCCCGTCACCGGTCCATGACTACCTGGCCCCCCTGGAACTTGAGGGGCATGCGCCCTGCCCTGCCCATGATTACATCTGGTTTACCCAGCGGGTAAGTTACCAGGACCCCTGCGAACGCTATAAACGAATGCTTGAGAAAAGCCGGCTTCACAGACGAGAATAGAAAAAGGCACCATCAGAATGCCGGGGAGAGACTTAAAAACACTATCGCAGGCAAAGGACCTTGAATCCCTGACCGGCTTCCTGGGGTTCGACCGCGATGGCAAACCCCTGGCCTTCGGCCTTGACCATCTTCATGCTGGCCCTGAACTTGTCACCGCTGCTGCTTTTCAGCACATAGGGCCGGGTCCTCCTACCCGCAACAAGGGTCTCCACGTTTTGAAGGGTCAGCGTCTTGCCTGCGATCTCCTTCCAGATCACAAAGCGGCAATCCCCATGTTCCGGCCGCCAGTTGGAACATCCAAACCCCCGCTTGCCTTCGATGATGGTTCCGTTGCAAAGGGGACAGCGTATCTTTCCAGCATTCTGGATGGGTTCACTTCCGGGCACGGACACGGGTTCAGCTGCCCTGGGTTCCGGCCTGAACCGCTCAACGGTCGCGACGCTTCCCCTTGGATCAGGGCCGGATGGCCCATTGTTTGAGGATGCTTTCCCCTGGTTGTTGAAATCAAAGGCAACCTTCCAGTGTCCGTCCTCGTTGACAATTTTAAGCAAAGCAGAGAATCGTTTCTTCTTCTTGGAGACAAATCCCTTGAAAGGACCTGACTTACGGTATTGCAGCAGGTTTGTTGCCATTTTGGCAGAGATGCTTTTGCCGGCGATTCTTTTGAAGATCACAAACTCACATCCCCTGTCCTCGCAGGAAAACGCCTTGGAGTTTTCCCGGACCGCCTTGCCGCAGGCGGGACAGAGCCCGATCACGGCAGCCTGGGGACGTTCGGCCTTGAACTGTTTCACGTTGAGCCCTGCGGATTTCAGTTCTGCAACGGCATCGGTAACAAAGGCCTTGATATGATCGAGAAACCGAATGTCCGACCCTTCGCCAAGGGCAATGGTGTTGAGTTGCATCTCCCACCGGGCCGTCTCCTCGGGGGAGGTCAAGACTGATGAAACCGGACATTTTCTCAACTGGGTAACCAGATATCCCCCCTTGTCCGTGGCAACAAGCTGTTTGCCCGCCCGCTGAACATATCCCCTGGAGATGAGGGTTTCAATAATCTGGGCCCTTGTGGACTGGGTGCCGATACCGATGTCTCCCCGGTAGAGGCGTTTGATCTCTTCTTCGGCCACGTACCGCCCCGGATTTGTCATGTCCTTGAGGAGCAGGGCGTCTGAATAAGCGGGCAGCGGGGTGGTCAGTTTCTCCTCCGGGTCAATCTTTTCGGCAGCACCCTTGTCCCCCTCCACCAGGGGCGGAATGATTTCGACTTCAGCCGTGTCCCGGATACCGGTACTATAGACCCGCTGCCAGCCGGGATCGAGGATCACCTTGCCCCGGGTCTGAAAGGTCTCCCCTGCAAACAGGGTCACCACCCGGGTGCTCTCAAACCGGCAATCTGGATGAAATGCCGCAGCAAACCGCCGCACCACCAGGTCAAACAAAAGCTTCTCATCCTGACTGGCCCCATCTGAAATGGGCTTGAACGGTATCAGGGCATGGTGATCGGTGAGCTTTGCATCGTTGAACACCCGCCGGTTGGAAAGGCTCACCCGCCTGGGGTCCACAAACGAGAACAGGTCGGGACAGGCCTGGCCAAGTTTTGCCAACACCGTGTTGACAAGGCCAAGGCTGGTGGTGCCAAGCACCTTTGAATCGGTGCGGGGATAGGAGAGGCACTTTCGGTCCTGGTACAGGGCCTGGGCAATGGCCAAGGTCTTTTTTGCCGAAAATCCAAACCGTTTGTTGGCCTCCTGCTGAAGATCGGTCAAAGAAAAGAGCAACGGAGGCGGTTCGGTTTTTGTCTCTTTTTTCATGGAGCGCACAACCCCTGGGGCCTTCTCAACCTGGAGCTGTTCAAGAAGTGTGTCCGCCCGGGGCTTGTCCGTGATCCGGGTCTCTTTCTCCTTGAACCAGCGCCCGGTCCAGCGCCCCTTGTCACCGAAAAACAGCACCTTGAAATTCCAATAGGTCTCGGGAACAAAGTGCTCCCGCTCGTTCCGCCGGTCCACGAGCAGGGCCAGCACCGCCGTCTGCACACGGCCCACGGAAAAAAGATCACCCAGCCTCACGGTCATTAAACGGGTCAGGTTCATGCCCACCAGCCAGTCCGACACCTGGCGGTAATACCCGGCATGCCACAGGCGATCATAATCGGTGATGGGGCGCAGCTGGTTCATGGTGTCCCGGACCACCCTGGGCACCAGGGCCTGGCTGGTCCAGAAGCGCATGATCCGCTCCTTGTCCCTGAAACCCGACTCAAGGAGGATGGTCCGGGCAATCACCTCCCCCTCCCGTCCCGCATCCGTTGCAATGATGATCCGGTCAAATTGCCGCTGGGTTAGAAGGGTCTTGATGGTCCGAAACTGCTGCAGGGTTCTCGTGATGGGCTTGTACCGAAATCGTTCGGGAATAAGGGGCAAGGTCTCGACCCGCCATTTTTTCAGGCTGGCATCATAATCATCCGGCTCAAACAGCTCCACCAGGTGACCTACGGCCCAGGTAATCACATGGGCCTCCCCCTCAAAAAAGCCGTCCTTTTTATTCTTCACCCCCAGGGCCTTGGCAAAATCCGAGGCCACGGAGAATTTTTCTGTCAGTATCAATTCTGTCATGGTCTATTTCTACGCCATTTTTATGATTATTGCCACAGATTAACCGGGGATAAACCTATAGAAAATTCAGGAACAGAGGTTCAAGCTATAAATCGGCCAGGATTTTTACATTGACCCGCCGATCCCTCGGGCCGTCAAATTCGCAGAAAAATATCCCCTGCCAGGTGCCAAGCACCAGGGAACCCTTTTCCAGGGCGATCAATTCTGAAGGCCCAAAAAGGCTGACCTTGATGTGGGCCGCGGAATTGCCTTCCATATGCTTGAAATGGTCATCCCAGGGAATCACCCGGTTGATGGTATTGAGGATATCCGTTTCAACGGCAGGATCTGCGTTCTCGTTGATGGTTATGGCCCCTGTGGTATGCAGGGAAAAAACATGGACAAGGCCGTTGGCGATTCCCGAATCTTTAACCACCTGGCGCACCTGGGAGGTAATATCAATCATTTCGGTTCTGGCATGGGTTTTGACGATAATCTGCATCTGACACTCCTTGGATAAAAATCAAAAAAAATGGCCATGGGGGCAATCATGAACAAGGGGGGGCTTTTTTCCCATGGCAATAAATTACAGGAGACAAGGCTCAGGCAGGTATCTCCAGGGTAAAGGTACTCCCCCTGCCCGGGGTTGATTCAACCGTCACACCGCCCCCGTGGCGTTCCATGATGCCAAAGACAATGGAGAGCCCCAGCCCCACCCCATGGCCTTCATTCTTTGTTGTAAAAAACGGCTCATAGATATGGCCAAGATGTTCAGGTTCGATGCCGGTTCCGGAATCACTAACCTTGAGGGACACCTTGCTTGATTCCGGGCAAAAGGCGGCCGTCACCCCCAGGCGCCCTCCCCCTTCCATGGCGTCTATCCCGTTAAAAATAAGGTTGATCAGGCACTGTTGAAGCAGGTTAAAATCGCCCTTGAACAGTGGAATTCCCCTGTCAACACAGACATGGAGATCTATGTTTGAAAGTTCAAGCCGGTGGCGGGCCAGGACCAGGGATCGTTCCACAAGCGCATCCATGGATACATCTGAAATGGTGAAATCGGTTTTCCGTGAAAAGGCCAGCAGGCTTGAAACAATGGTTGATATCCTTTCTGCCTCCGATGCCACAAGATTGAGATGGGCCGTGAACCGGCCTGCCATAGGATCGTCGAGCCGGCCTTTTTCGAGCATTTTTATCATCAGCTTTGCATAGTTGAGGATGCCGGCCAGGGGATTGTTGATTTCATGGACCACGCTGGCACTCAACCGGCCAAGGGAAATCAGTTTGTCCCGGTGCATGAGCTTTGCCTGATTGATGTTCTCCTGCTCTAGAAACCGGGCGTAATCCCTGAGCTGCTGCCTTGACCGATAACGCTCCATGGCCCGTTTCAAGGCAAGGTGAATGGCCTGGTCTGAAACCGGCTTGGTGATAAAGTCCGAGGCATCCAGCTGAAGGGCCCGGATGGCAAGATCCAGCTCGCCAAAGGCCGTGATCACAATCACCTCAATGTCCGGCGATTTTTTTTTAAGATGCTCGAGAACACCGATTCCGTCCAATCCCGGCATTCGAATGTCCGTGATTACAATCTGGGGACAAAGGGTTTCACACAGTTCAACGCCTGCCTGGCCATTGTCAGCGGTTTCAACGGTAAACCCGGCATCCGTTAACACAAGGGATACCACCTCCCTGATATCGGGTTCATCGTCAATTAACACAATCGTCCATTCATCCATGGTGCGACCCTCCTGAATGGGCCAGACACCTTTTAATATCGCCCAGTGCCCTGTGGCAGGCCTCACATCCCCTTTGCATGAGGATCTCACCCCTGTGGAAATCGTCCCAGGCAAATCCCTGGACGTCTGGATAGATCACAACATCGGCCGCCTTGGAAAAACTGTTGATGGCCCTGCCATGGACAATGCTGATGGTCCTTGAAATGACCTTGAGGACACCCGGTCGTTTGCAATTTGCGCCGTTGCCCTGACCCGGGCTTTCCACACACACGGCAATGAGATGATCCGCCCCTTTTTGTTCGAGAACGTCCACGGGCACGGGGTTGAGCAGGCCGCCGTCCACCATCCATCTTCCCCTGTGAAAAAAAGGAACAAAGATGGCGGGAATGGAGAGGCTTGCCCGGATGGCTGCAGCCACATCCCCCTCTTCCAGCAGAACCTCCTCGCCGTTTAAAATATCCACCCCGACAAAATAGGCAGGGATTAAAAGGTCCATGAAATCGGCATGATCAACAGCGTCGGCCACAAGCTGCATGGCCTTTCGTCCCCTGAGCAATCCCTGGAAGGGAAGGGTATAATCAAAGATTTTTTTCTGGGCGATTTTTTTTGAGGGAAAACGGTCAATGGTGGCTTTTTTCAGATGATCCAGCGACGCACTGGCAGCATATATGCCGCCCACAAGGGCGCCCATGCTGGTGCCTGCAATCATGTCAATGGGAATTTCCGCCTCTTCAAGGACCTTTAGGACGCCCAGATGGGCCCACCCCCTTGCCGCGCCTGCCCCCAGGGCAAGGCCCACCCGGACACCGGCAATTTCCCTTGCAACGGCCCTGGCACCCTGGATGGGCATTTTCTTTTCCATATCAATTTCCATTCCAAAGGCGGCCTGGGAACGATCCACCCATATCCGCGGGGTTTCAGAAAGATTAAGGGCCTGTTTGAGCTGTTTTCTGGGGATTCCCCTTGTACCTGAAAGGTGGCTGACCCCGGCCCTGACCCGGTCAAGCCCGGGTCCTGCAATCTGATCAACCAGGGCCAGACGCTCCCGAACCCGTTCCAGGGCTTCCTGGGTGTTTTTGATGAGGATATAGTTTTTATCGCACAGGCGAATCAGCAGCCGCTCAAGTGGGTTCAGGTGGTGGGAAAGGCTGAAAAAAACCAGGTCAAAACGATCCCTGAATCCCTCCATAAGATGGGGAAGGGCTGCGCACAAACCTTCAGAAAATCCCTGGTCAACCTGGAGCACAAAAAAACCAGCCCCATGCCTGAACCAGCGAAAATCCTTTTCTCCGTAAATTCCCGGCGACACAAGACGAAACAGACCGGGATCCGGACAGGGACAGCGGTATAGCCCAAGGCGTTTCATGGCCGGGGACAACTCAAGGTGGGGTTCCACCACCAGCACCCTTTTAGCCGATTCCGTGGCAACGTGGAAGGAAACTGAATAGAGAAAGTGTGACAGTCCAAGGCCGGAATGGGTTGCAGAAACGGCATAGAACATCGGCGCCCTTGACTTGCCTGTTCCATCATGGGCAAGGGCCATCCGCCGTGCATAATAACGACTCAGGAAAAGCCCCATGCTTTTATTCTGGGTTAACAGCGCCTGGAAATCTTCCTTTAACAGGTAAAACAACACCGCATCCAGGGCCACCTTTACCGTTGCACTCCTGGGTGCGTCCGACAAAAGGGCCATCTCGCCGAAAAAATCGCCCCGTCTCAAATCTGAAAGATAGACCGGTCCAGCCGGGTTCTCACCATAGATGCAGACCACGCCGGAGCGTATGATGTACATGGTATCACCGGGCTCTCCCTGGCGGCAGATGACGGCATCTTTTCGATATTCAGCGGTTTTAAACAGCTGTGCCGTCTCCTGGATGTGAACCAGGGGAATTGAAGAAAACAGGGGGACCTTTGCAAGAAACCCTACAAGGTCCTGGAGGTGGTCCAACCGCCCCTGATCATCGTTGTCAATCATGATTGATTCCCCTTTTAGCAGCCCCCCATCAAGCGTTTAATTTTAAATTAAACAAAATATAAACAATTTACAATCCCCAACACCCCTTTTCAGATATTTCAGCCCGGGCATATTCCTGCAAAAAAGAATCGCCAACACTGTTTTTATGTGTTATTTCGTTGATCGAGAATCATTAAATCCATACGGTCACCACTTACCCTGGAGGATATATCATGACACGCCGTCACCTTAACGTGATCACCCTTTTTTTCTCGATCATTCTTCTTATTTCATCAGGTTGCACGTCTGAAAAGGAAAAAGCAGGGGAATACCTGTCGTCGGGTAAAACCTACTTCGACCAGAAGGCGTATGACAATGCTAAAATTCAGCTGATGAATGCGGTCAAATCAAACCCGGACTCCGTTGAGGCCCACAAACTTCTGGCAAAAACATATTTAAATCTTGGAAACGGCCAGGAGGCGTTCAAGGAATACCTGAGACTCGAACAGATGGAACCCGGCAATATTGAAACCCTGAACCGGCTGGCGGCCTTTTTCCTTGCTGGGAAAAAACAGCCTGAAGCAGAACGCAGAATCAATGCCGTTCTAGAAATAGATCCGAACAATATCGAGGCCCTGTACCTTGAAGCAGGACTCCTTGCCCTGAAACGGGAACCCGCTGACACCCTGATCCAACGGTATCAAAAGATCCTTGAAATTGATCCCGGCCAGACAAAGGCCCTGCTCAGTCTCTCCAGGTTTTACATGGTCGAAAAAAAGGTTGACCTGGCTGAGGAGAGCATCAAAAAAGCGCTGTCCATTGAGCCTGAAAACAGCCGGATCCATACGACATTGTACTTTTTTTATCTTTCCCAAAAAAACCTTGACGCTGCTGAAAAGACCCTTAAATCCCTGGTCGAAAAAAAACCGGATGACCCGGAACCCCTGGTCATGCTGGCCGGTTTTTATGCAGGCAGGCAATCGTTAGACCAGGCAGAAGAAGCCTTCCTAAAGGCCATTGACCTTGATCCCAAGCATGTAAAGGCCCGAATGCTTCTTGCCAGGCTTTACAACGCCACAGACCGAAGCGACCTGGCCGAAGTTCAAATGCAAAAAGCCCTTGAATTTGACCCGGAAAACGTGGCTGTGAAAAACGCCTATGCAGAGTTTTACATCCTTCACCAAAAAAATAAACAGGCAGAGGCCCTGGTGGATGAGATCCTGAAACAAAGGCCCAACTATTCACCGGCCCGAGAGTTGAAGGGCAAACTTCTGGCAATGAAAAAAGATTATGACGGGGCGATTTCCATATTCCGGGACCTTGTCCAGGAAGAACCCGATTCTCCCAAGTTCAACTTTCTGCTGGGTTCGGCCCTGCTTGAACAAGGCAAGGTAGACCAGGCCATGGCCTCAATATCCGAGGCATTGGATAAAAACCCCGACTTTCACCAGGCAAGGTATTTATACGCAAACATCTATTTAAGAAAGGGGGATCTTGCACCGGCAGAAAGGGAAATTTTACGGGTTCTCAAAGTCCTGCCCCGGCATTACAACTCAAATATATTACTGGGAAATATTTACATGGCCAGGGGTGATTCCGACAAGGCAACAGAAACGTTCAAAGCGATGATGGACCTTGATCCCAATCGACCCGAAGCCCTGGTGGGCCTTGGAAGACTTGCCGGGATGAAAAGGGACACTGACGCTGCCCTGTCCTACTTTGAACAGGCCCTTGCCATGGCCCCAGACCAGATGGATGTTTTTTCAAACGTGATCGCCATTCTGGTGTCCCAGAAAAAATTCGACCAGGCCCAGGAACGTTGCGACAAAAGATTGCAGGCAGACAACCTCACTCGTTTAACCGAGGCGATGCTCTTCAACATAAAGGCAAACCTCTTTTTGACAGCAAAAGACCTCACCCAAGCTGAAGTTTTTTTAAAAAAAGCCATCGCAAGTGATCCGCAATTCATCCAGCCCTATCTATCCCTTGCAGGTCTCTTGAAATTCCAGTCCCGGACCGATGAAGCCATCACCGAATACAAGGCACTCATCGATAAACGGCCTGGACTTGCCGCACCTGAAAATCTGCTTGCCACTCTTTTCGATGAAAAGGGAGAGATTGACCTTGCAGAGGCCCACTATAAACGTGCCCTTGAAATCGACAGGGACTTTATTCCGGCCCTGAACAACCTTGCATACCTCTATGCTGAGCAGGATAAAGACCTGAACATGGCCCTGGACCTTGCCCAGCGGGCAAAACAAAACAGTGCGAACACCCCTGCCATCATGGACACCCTGGGATGGGTCTACTTTAAAAAAGAGCTCTACGACATGGCCATTGCAGAATTTAAGGGGGCCATTGAAAAGGATCCGGAAAATCCCATGTTTCACTACCACCTGGGCCTGGGTTACAACAAAAAATGGGATTATGCAAACGCCCGAACAGCCCTTGAACGTGCCCTTGAAATCGACAAGGGTTTCAAAGAGAGTCAAAAGGCCCGGGAGATACTGGCACAACTTAAATAATCCATCCCGGTTGCCAGAATAAAACGAATTTCAGATAAAAAGGAGCCCCAAATGAAACGCAAGACCATGATCGACGCATTAAATGATTCATCCAGGCGATGGGATATGATCATCATCGGCGGCGGTGCCACAGGTCTTGGTTCAGGGGTGGATGCCGCATCAAGGGGATACAGCACCCTTGTTCTTGAACAGGCGGACTTTGCAGAGGCAACCTCAAGCCGAAGCACCAAACTGGTCCACGGCGGCGTGCGCTATCTCCAGCAGGGCAACATCGCCCTTGTCATGGAGGCATTAAAGGAAAGGGGATTTCTGCTCCAGAACGCTCCCCACCTGGTGTACAACCAGGCCTTTGTGGTTCCGGACTACAGGTGGTGGGAACGGCCCTTCTATGGCATTGGTCTGAAACTCTACGATGCCCTGGCAGGCCAGCTGGGATTTGGCCCCTCCCGGATTTTATCGAAACAAGAGACCCTTGAACGAATCCCCACCCTGAAAACCGACGGTCTCAAGGGCGGTGTAATCTATCACGACGGCCAGTTTGACGATGCCAGGCTTGCCGTCACCCTTGCCCGAACCATGGAGGATCTGGGCCAGTTTCCCGTCAACCACATGGGGGTGGAATCCCTGATCAAGGACAACAGCGGATTCATCAAGGGCGTCATGGCAAGGAACCAGGTCACGGGTCAAACCTACGCCCTTAAATCAAAGGTGGTGATCAATGCCACGGGCATCTTTGTGGACACGATCCGCAGGATGGACGACGCCACCTCGGTCAACATGATCTCTCCCAGCCAGGGCATTCATCTTATCCTTGACCGATCCTTTGCCCCGGGGGATTCGGCCATCATGGTGCCCCACACCGACGACGGCCGGGTGATCTTTATTGTGCCCTGGCACGACCGTGTCATTGTCGGAACCACGGACACCCCCATCAAGGAACCGGTCATGGAGCCTGTCGCCCGTCCGGATGAGATCACCTTTCTTTTGACCCATGCGGCGCGCTATCTTTCAAAGGTTCCCACGGCAACGGATGTGCTGAGTGTGTTTGCCGGAATTCGACCGCTGATTTCGGGGGAACACGCCCAGGGAAACACCTCGTCCCTGTCCCGGGACCATCACCTGACCATCTCCCCAACGGGCCTTGTGACCATTGCCGGCGGGAAATGGACCACCTACCGGAAAATGGCCGAGGATACCATAGACAATGCGGCCCGTCTGGCAAACCTGATGTTCAGGCCCTCGGGTACCCAGACCCTTCACCTCCACGGCTGGACCCGGGAAGCCGACCTCAGGGATCACATGCATGTCTACGGCAGCCATGCAGACACGGTAAAGGAACTTGCCCTGGCATCGCCCGAACTTGCCCGGCCCCTGCACAAACGGTTGCCCTACACCGGGGTTGAGGTGGTCTGGGCCGTCCGCCATGAATATGCATTGACCCTTGCAGACGTGCTTGCCAGAAGAACCCGTGCCCTGCTTCTTGATGCCCGGGCCAGCATGGAGATTGCGCCCAGGGTGGCCGCCATCATGGCAGCAGAGCTGAAAAAGGACAAGGCCTGGGCAGACGACCAGGTCCATGGTTTCTTGAAACTTGCGGAAAATTATATTATTGGTTAAAGGCTATGGCAGCGATGTTACTGAAACTGCTCCTACCCGTTATTCCCATTGAAGCCATGGCCCCCGTGTTCATGCAGGTCCTCTCGCCCCTTGGAACAACGGCTCTGATGCGAACCCTTGAAATCATCTGCCTGTTGACGGTGTTGAGCTTCACTCCCAGGGGGTTGTCCCGTGCCGGTATATCCGTGGCCACCCTTCCACTGGGCCTTCGAACCGGAGTGGTCTGGTCCCTTGTTTTTGCCATGGTGGTTGCCGTTTCAGGCGGCATCCTCCTTGTGAACCAGATCAACCTTCTGGGGCTTATTGCATCCCCCCTGCCCGTCAAGGGGTCGGCCCTTGGGCTCTTCCTGGTCACCGGCGTATTGATTGCCCCTGTTGCCGAAGAGATCCTGTTCCGGGGTGTTTTATACGCCCAGCTGAGGGAATTGAACCGCCCTGTTGCACTGATTCTAAGCACGCTCATATTTGCCGGGTTCCACTACAGGGGATCGGGCCTGCCCCTTTTCCAGGTGGTGGGCGGGGTTGTGTTTGCCCTTTCCTTTGAACACTCTAAAAGCCTTGGCGCCCCCATCATCATCCACGCCCTCGGCAATCTGGCCCTGTTTTCCATCTCCCTGTATGTGTTTCAACCATGAATCAAGGATAAAAAGGAGCCCTCAACCATGAACTGTCCGTTTAAAACAGACTCGCCCCTTTCCATCCTTACCGGGCTTGTCCTTTTTTTTAACCTTGTCTGTTATTTATCCCCGGCCCTGGCACAGACCCCTTCACCGGTCCTGACACAAAATCCGTCCCCGCCGGCATACTCCCTGAATCAGCTGTGCACCATGGCCGCTCAAACCTTTGAAGATATTCTGTCTGCAAAACACAACCAGACCATTGCCCGCCTGGAACGACGCCGGGCCCTTTCTGTGCTCATGCCACGGGCCACGGCCTTTGCCGGCACCCGAATCTATGACGATCCGGACAGCAACGCCCCTGACCTTGACACCATGGGCATCCGGGTGAACCAGTCGTTCACCCTCAACGGCAAGGAACTCATCGCCCTGGATGTAACCGAAGACGCCATGGACCAGGCGAAATTTAACCTTGCAGGCGTCAGGAATGATGTGGCCTTTGAGGTGGCCACACGGTTTTATCGGATATTAAGCGCCCAGAGCGTTGAAGCCATTGCACAGACGGATGTCGATCGACTGACCCGGCACAAGGAATCGGTTGAACGACGCCTCAAGTTAGGTGACGCCATAAAAACGGCGCTCTTCCGGGCAAATGCGGAACTTTCAAAGGCCCAGACCGAACATGTAAGGGCAACGAACGCCGTCACCCTTGCACGGGCGTCATTAAAGGTCCTGGTTCCCCTTGAAGCGTCGTTCACCCTGATTGAATTCAACAAAATCATGGATCCCCCCCTGACCCTTGGGGATCTCAAATCCCAAGCCCTGGCAGGCCGGCCTGAAATAAAGGCGTTCCAGAGGAACCTTGACATGGCAATAAAAACCATAAAGTATGAACGGAGCGACCGTTTCCCCACCCTCACCCTTGAGGGCACCTATGCCGACGCCAGGAGCGAATTTGACACCCCCTTCCATGGCGTCTCCAACACAAGGGATTATTCCCTAGAGGCAAGACTTGATTTCACCCTTTTTGACGGCGGGCTCATCACTGCCCAGGTCGGCCAGGCCCTGGCTAAAAAGCAGCAGGCAGAACTCGACCTTGCCCGGGTCAAGAAAAACATCCTGCTCGCCTGTGAAAAGGCATGGCTTGATTTTCAAACGGCCACCAGCAGCCTTGTCTCCCTCCACCACGAGCTTGAAGCGGCAACGGAGAATCTTGATGCCGTATCCATGCAGTTTAACTATGGAACGGCGGACAGCGTCGACATGATGGACGCCAACACCCTTTTTGTAACCGCCCAGCGAAGACTGTCCGATGCCACCTATACCCATGCCCTTTCCAGGCTTGAAATGCTGTACATTCAAGGAGATATTTATTCATTCCTTGCCGACGAATCGTAATCCGTCCGGATGAATTTCGACAAAGACCGCTTCCCCCGGCCGGGGAAGTTGCTTTATAGACGGGATGTCAAAGGCAAACGCCTGATGGTCTGCTGTTTTAACCACAAGCCGTGTCATACTTCCCTGGAAAAAAAGATCCAGGACCCTTCCGGACAACCGGTTTTCCGTCAGGTTCAACCATTTGTGTTCAGCAATGGGACGTGCGGCCCAGGGCAGGATAAGAAGATCAAAGGCGTTGCCTTCAGGCAGATGTGCATTCGGCACAAACCGTCCCTGGCCGGTTGAAAAGCATCCATGGACGGAATCGGCCGTCCCGGCAACCAGGTTCTGGAATCCCAGAAAATCGGCCACCCCCAGGTTCTCCGGATGGTTGTACAGCTGTTCAGGGGTGTCGATCTGCTGGACCTGCCCCTGGATCAGGATGCAGATGCGGTCTGCCGCGGCAAAGGCCTCGTTCTGGTCGTGGGTGACAAAGATAGTGGTCACCCCGGTTTGGGAGAGAATGTGGCACAGATCTGCCAGCAGCCGCTCCCGGAGGAGCCGGTCAAGGGATCCAAGGGGTTCGTCGAGCATCACAAGGTCCGGGGACGGGGCAAGGGTTCGTGCAAGGGCCACCCGCTGGCGCTCTCCCCCGGAGAGTTCGTCCACCCGGCGATGGCCGTAACCTTCAAGGTTGACCAGTTCCAGCATCTGGGCCACCCGGCGGTGGATCACGGCCTTTTTTTGTTTTTTCATCTCAAGGCCAAAGGCGATGTTGTCAAAGATATTTCGATGGGGGAAAAGGGCGAAATCCTGGAACATCATGCCGAAGTTGCGCCGGTGGGGGGGAAGGTCCTTGATGCTCGTTCCCTGGAAGATCACATCCCCTGCATCGGGCTGTTCCAGGCCTGCCGCCACCCGTAACAGGGTGGTCTTGCCGCAGCCCGAGGGGCCAAGCAGACAGATACGCTCCCCCCCGTGGACGGCCAGGGTGATGTCGGTAAGGGCGCCGTACTCGCCCATGCTCTTGTGAATATGACTTAAAACAAACTGTTCCATCAGAATCCGCCATGGCCAAAGGGTCTGAAACGTTCAATGAAAAAAAATCCCACGGCCGTCACCCCCATGAGCAGGGACGAGACCGCCATGGCCTGGCCGTAGTTCATTATTCCTGGCTGTCCCAGGAAACGGTAGATGGCAACGGGCATGGTGGCCATTTCAGGCCGTGCAATAAAAAGGGTGGCCCCGAATTCGCCAAGGCTCATGGTAAAGGCAAACACGGCCCCGGCAGTGACGGCCCGTGCCATGATGGGCAGGTCCACATGGAACCAGACCCTGGAAGGCACGGCCCCAAGAAGGGCTGCCGCCTCCCTCAGGGATTGGGGAATCGACGAAATGACCGGAAGCACCGAACGAACCACAAAGGGAAAGGCCACCAGGGTGTGGGCGATGGGCACCAGCATCACCGAGGTTCTTAAATTCAAGGGGGGCCGGTCAAGGGTAATGATGATGCCAAACCCCAGGGTCACGGCCGAGGTTGACAGGGGCAGCATGAAAATCGGATCAAGGATCGAGGCGAACCGGTGCCTGTTCCGGTGGATGGCAACCGCCGCACACACGCCCACAACCACGGCCATGGCAAGGGTGGCACCCCCGAACATCAGGGAATTGGAAACGGCCCGCACGGGCGATACATAAAAAAGGGACCCCGAGGTGTTGTGGAAGAGTTCCCGGTAAAAAGCCAGGGAGAAACGGCCTTCCAGCACAAGGGATTTAACGACCAGGGCGGCCATGGGCCCCAGGCAGAACGTCAGGATAAACACGACGCAGCCTGCAACCATGACCCGTTCGTGCAGGGATTTGGCCGGTTTCAGGGACAAGGTCGCAGCCTGGGGCGTAAAGGTGGGAACCTTTCGTTGTAAAAGGGTGTAGACCCACATCATTGCAAACGTACAGCAGATCTGAAACAATGACAGAATGGCTGCCGCCGGCAGGTTGAACAGGTGGGCTGCCTGGCGGTAAATCTCCACCTCCACCGTTGAAAAACGGGCACCGCCAAGGATGAGGATCACGCCAAAGCTTGAAAAGCAGAAGATAAACACCAGGGTGGCCGATGCCACAATGGCCGGACGCAACAGCGGCAGGGTTACCTTGAAAAAAATCCGGGCAGGCGTTGCCCCGAGCATGGCAGCAGCCTCGCTCATCTGACGCTGTAAAAACGACCAGAAACCCGTGGTGATCCTCAGCACAACGCTGAAGTTGTAGAAGGCGTGGGCCAGGAAAATCATGGCCAGGGTATGTTCAAGGTTGACGACCGTGACAAGTCCGTTGGCTCCCAGCAACGCCTGGAATGCCGCTGCAACCACAATGGTCGGCAGCACAAAGGGGATGGTGGCAAGGGTCATGATCAGCCTTTTGCCCCTGAACCCGTAGGTTGCCATGACATAGGCGCACGGCAGGGCCAGGGCCAGGGTCAAGAGGGTTGATACCCCGGCCTGCCACAGGGTGAACCAGACAATTCCCATAATCCGTCTGGATCCTGCAAGGTCAACCAGCGACGCCAGGGAAAACACCTGGTCCTGGAAAAAGCTTCTGACGAAAATTCCGGCCAGGGGATAAAAATAAAAGAGCCCCAGGAACCCGAAGGGAATCAAAGCCACTGCCCATGGAACAAGAACCCCAGCCCTTAACCCCTTGATTCTGTTTACAGCATTAATTCTGTCCATTTGTTTATCCAGGATTCCCGGTTTTTCGAAATGGTGTCATAGTCCAGACGTGCCGGTTCATCTGTGATAACGGCATGTTTTTTAAACACATCGGGCAGAACGGCCTCCTGGTTTGCAGGAAAGACAAACATCTGCAGGGGAATATCCTCCTGAAAGGTTTTTGATACAAGAAAATCCATGAGTTTTCCGGCAAGTTCAGGCTTTTTTGTACCCTTTAATATCCCTGCAAATTCAATCTGGCGAAAGGCTGCCCCATTGCTGACCACAACCCCGGTGGGGGCCTGGTCCATGGGAGTTTTGGCATAATAGACTTCGGCTGCGGGGCTTGAGGCATAGCTGATCACAACGGGCCTTGTTCCCTTGGACGCGGCTGTAAACTGCCCCCAGTAGGCCTCCTTCCACCCGCTTGTGATCATCACGTTGTTCTGCTTCAACCCCTTCCAGAAATCAAGGTAGCCTGTCTGTCCGAACCGTGCCACCGTGGTCAGCAGAAAAGCCAGGCCAGGGGATGAGGTGGCCGGATTTTCCACCACAACAAGATCTTTAAACCTGGGCGCCACAAGATCTTCAAGGCCGGCAGGGGGCTCCATGTTTTTCTGTTTAAACCATTCAATGTCATAGTTGATGCACACGTCCCCGAAATCCACGGGAACGAGCCTGTTCTCTGGATCAAGCCGCAGGGGTTCAGGCAGACGGTCAATCAGGGGAGAGTCATGGGCAACAAAGATATCCTCTGCAAGGGCCCGGGTCAAAAAGGTGTTGTCCACCCCGTAAAAGACGTCGGCAAGGGGGTTGTTTTTTGAAAGAATCGCCTTGTTCAGGGCCTCGCCTGCATCCCCTGATTTTAAAAAGATGATTTTAGCACGGTTGGCCTGTTCAAAGGCCTGGATAACGTCGGTACTTGCCGAAAAGCTGTCATGGGTCATGAGGGTGATTTCCTGGATTCCATCGGCCTTGACGGCCTTGTGGTTTGAATCCTCCCTTGAACAGCCGGTCACAGTAAATATCAACAACATTGAAATAGCCGCGAAAACGGCTGCACAAATCGGTCGGTACAGGGATGTACGAACACTGGATATCATATCAGAATCCCTCCTTGATAAAAAACATAAAAAAACCATCCCTGGTCCTGGTGACACAAAGAACCGGTGATGGCTGACAGAGGTCTTCGGTTCCTACGCCGGCATTACCCGGATCAGGTCATGCGGTCGGGATTGATTCCCCTCTCAGCAAACAGCTTGCTCCCGCTCTATATTTAAGTTCGTTAATTAGATCTATTTTTGGGCAGTGTCAAGCAGTAATCCAGGGCAGAGGTTTCACGTCCAACCGAAAACAGCGATTTCGCGATTGATATGACCATTGCAAAATGAGAATTTTCATACCCCATATTCGGCCTTGACTTCAAACGTCCATGAAAATATAATTTATCCGTAGATATGAGGAGTACTCAAGATCCACCATGGCAATAAACCCTTTAGGGAGGAATCTACCATGTACGAAATCATCGCAAATCCTGAAGACTATCAAATTGACGATCTGATCAAGGGAACCGGAAATGCGCCCATCAGCTTTTCAGGTGAAGAACGAAAAAAATGGGCCGTTGAGATAGACGCCTTTTCCCATAAACTTGTCCAGTTCTCAGAACGTTCCCAGGAACTTGCCAAAGTATTTAACGGAACCGAATCCATCACCACCACCCCTGCATCTTTAAAAACCCTCAAAATTCAGCTCTTTAAAATCAACGAGGCCCTGAACAAGGCCATTGAAATTTCAAAGAAACTCGAGTCCGACATCGTTCCGAAATAAATTTTCCCAGAACAAATCTTCTTTTTTATCAACCCCAGGGAAGCGGAGGGCTCATCTCCGCTTCTTTGCCTGCCGCCCCAAATTTGAATCTGGAAACAGGGTCGTGCACAAGAATTACTTGACACACAATTTATGCATGACTACTCTACTTCATGTTCAGTCTGAAATCATGACCCAAAGATATTTGACCGTTAAATTTTTTCCAAGTGAGGTGACCATGGGTGATCAAGACTCCATCATTCCTGAAGTTGTCAACGAAGATAACGAAGACGAGAACCAGACCAAAAACCAGTCAGGAACGCTGGCGCTGCCCCAGAATATACTGCCGGACAAGCTTTACATACTCCCCATGCTTGAACGACCCTTTTTCCCTGCCCAGGCTCAACCCATCATGGTCAACATGGCACGATGGAAGGAGACCATCAAGCGTGTGGGCATGACCGGTCACGCGGTCCTGGGACTCTGCTATGTGGAAAAACTCGAAGAGGGAAAACTTTCAGCCGATATGTTCCCTGAAATCGGGTGCGTGGTCCAGCTCCACCAGATCCAGGAGGTCGAGGACAAGATTCAATTTGTGGCCCAGGGGTTAAAACGGTTCAAGATCATTCAGTGGATCAGCAAGGAACCGCCGTTCATGGCCCTTGTCAATTACCCCAAGAGCCCGGAAGAGGATGAGGAGCGCCTCAAGGCCTACTCGATTACCGTGATCAAGGCAATCAAGGATCTTCTGCCCCTGAATCCGCTGTACAACGAAGAGCTCAAGCAATATCTTGCTAGATTCACCCCCAATGAGCCCTCCCTGCTGGCTGATTTTGCAGCAACCATCACCTCGGCCACGGGAAAGGAACTCCAGCAGATACTTGAGATACTGCCGATCACAAAACGCATGGACAAGGTGCTTCTCCTGCTCAAAAAAGAGATTGAGATGCTCAAGATGCAAAAGGAGATCAGCCAGGAGGTCAACCGCAAGGTCAGTGAGAATCAACGACAGTTTTTCCTCAAAGAACAGCTCAAGATCATTCAAAAAGAGCTGGGGCTCTCCAAGGATGACAAGACCGCTGAGATAGAAAAATTCACCAAACGCCTCGAGGATATGACCGTACCGGAACATGTCCAGGCAAAGATCGACGAAGAAATAGGCAAGATCCAGATCCTTGAAACAGGATCAGCCGAATATGGGGTCACAAGGAACTACCTTGACTGGCTCACCTCTGTTCCCTGGGGGGTCTACTCAAAGGATAATCTTGATCTTGACCTTGCCAAGAAAATCCTGGAGCGGGACCATGACGCCCTGGATGATGTCAAGGACCGGATCATTGAATTCCTGGCAGTCGGTGCCTATAAAAAGGAAGTTTCCGGTTCCATTCTTTTACTGGTGGGCCCGCCCGGTGTGGGCAAGACTTCCATTGGAAAATCCATTGCCGAGGCCCTGGGACGTAAATTTTTCAGATTCAGCCTCGGTGGCATGAAGGACGAAGCCGAAATCAAAGGTCACAGGCGGACCTACATCGGTGCACTGCCGGGCAAGCTTGTCCATGCCCTGAAGAATGCCAAAACAGCGAACCCGGTTATCATGCTCGATGAAGTTGACAAAATAGGCATGTCCTACCAGGGTGATCCGGCTTCTGCACTGCTTGAGGTGTTGGATCCTGAACAGAACGACAGTTTCCTTGACCACTACCTGGATCTTACCCTGGATCTGTCCAAGGTGCTGTTCATCTGCACGGCCAATCAGCCAGACACCATTCCAGGACCCCTGCTTGACCGCATGGATGCCATTCGGCTGTCGGGCTATATCAGCAAGGAAAAGGTGGATATTGCCAAGCATCACCTCTGGCCCAGGCTGTTAAAACGGTCAGGGCTTAAATCAAAACAGCTGAAAATCACCGATGCTGCCATTCGTGAAATTGCCGAAGGGTATGCCAGGGAGGCTGGGGTCAGGAACCTTGAGAAACACCTTGCCAGAATCGTCAGGAAATCCATTGTCAAACTCTTGAAAGACCCGACCCTTGAGCAGAAGATCTCGTTGAAAAACCTTGAGGATCTCCTTGGAAAGCCTGTATTTCAAAAGGAACTATCCATCACTGGCAAGGGGGTCGTGACCGGTCTTGCCTGGACCGCCCTTGGCGGTGCTACCCTGAGCATTGAAGCGGTAAGGGTCCATTCAAAGACCAAGGGATTTAAACTCACCGGCCAGCTGGGAGATGTGATGCAGGAATCGGCCGAGATTGCCTACAGCTATATTTCAGCGAACCTGAAGGCATTCAAGGTGGATCCCGAGTATTTTGACAACGCATTTGTCCACCTCCATGTGCCGGAAGGTGCAACACCCAAGGACGGACCCAGTGCCGGCGTGACCATGGCAACGGCCCTTTTGTCCATGGCAACCGGAAAAAAGATCGAACGAGCCCTTGCCATGACAGGCGAGCTGACCCTCACGGGACAGGTCCTTCCGGTCGGGGGCATCAGGGAAAAAATCATTGCTGCAAGACGGGTAAAGATCTTTGAACTGGTTCTGCCCCAGGCAAATCAAAAGGATTTTGACGAACTGCCGGACCATATCAAAGAGGGGGTCACGGTCCATTATGCCAAAATTTACAAGGATGTGGCTAAGGTGATTTTTTAAACATCGAGTAGGGTGAAGCGGAATGATCATTCCCGCTTCATCCCTCTCACAGAACCGTACGTACGGACCTCGTATACGGCTCCTGTTTATTCTTATCCCCGGTTGATTGGGTGAAGCTCACCTGTTTTGACCTTATCCATTGCGAATAACCCAAGTTCTTCAAACCATTTATTGGGCATGGCCCAGTGACTTAACTGACAAGAGGCATTACGCCATGAAGCCATTCTAATCCATTTAAACTCCCCCTTGTATCCCAGTTGCCTGAGACGGCGGTGGAGCTTGCCTGGCTTCTTCCACAGTTTCATCTGAATTGCTCGAAGTCGCCTGCGTATCCATGACATAAAAAGCTAAAACCGCGCCTTGCTGTTTGTGATCTTGAAATAGTTCACGAACCCGCGAAGAATCGGGTTCAGATCTTTGATGACCTTTTCAAGATTCACCGGTAGATTCCTTTGGGTACAATTCTTGACCTTCTCTTTGAAAGCCTTGATCTTCTTGTCTTGAATGCGGATGTATGTCGAATGAATTTCCACACCAAGATATCGGACACCCTGTTTCAGGGACGTCAGGTGTGTCTTCCGTCGATTCACCGTCAATTTAAGATTTTTCTCCAGGAATTTACCGGCTACTTCCAGGGCATTTTCGGCCCCTGCTTTACTCGTCTTAAAAATCAGTATGTCGTCAGCGTATCGTACTATCCGGTGTCCCCTGGCCATCATAAACTGGTCGAAATTATCCAGATAGATGTTGGCTAAAAGCGGGCTAATGACGCCGCCTTGGGGACTTCCAACTGTGGTCGCTTCAAAGCCTCCGGCTTTCATCACGCCGCTCTCGAGGAACATTCGAATCAGGTTCAGAACACTACCGTCCCTCACCCTCTTCCGTACTGATTGAATAATCAGGTCGTGGTCCAAAGTGTCAAAACATTTGCTCAAATCCATATCAACGACCCATCTCAGGCGGTATTCACGCATGAAAGCCGTTGCCTTGGCAATAGCATTGTGTGCTCCCCGCTTTGGGCGATACCCATAACTCGATGGATGAAACCCGGGGTCGAAATGGGTTCAAGAATGTTTCTTAGTGCTTGTTGGACCACCCGGTCACGAACAGTCGGGATACCAATCATTCGAATACCGCCATCCGGTTTATCGATTTCTACTCGCTTTACCGGTTGCGGCTGATAGATCTTTGCACTCAGTTCATGTAAGAGTTTTGAAATGTTGCAGTCCAGGTCTTTAGCGAAGGCCTTGCAGGACTGCCCGTCAATTCCGGGAGCTCCATTCGCCGCTTTCACTTTCCGAAAGGCTTCTGTCAGCATATGCCGATGCAGTAGCCTGTCATACAGACTGTACCAGACTCGAGACATTTCTCTCCTTTGCTTCGTCTTTTCTCTCCATCCTTATAAACACGGCATTCAGGTTCTTCAGCCCAACATGTTCGCCTTCTATCCGTTTCCGGCAATATACGCCCGTGTTTCTGTGCTTACTCCTGTGAGAGCAGTTTCCTTGAAGATCCCTATTCCCAGGGGAACCTCTTGGTACTTGCCCGCTTCGTCAGGCGGTTTCTTCTCTGCGGATTTATTCGTATGGCTCTCCAAGATTTTCGAATAAACTTCACCCCTTCACAACTGTCGACGCTTTTGGCTCTCCGACAGCCCCTGCAAACCGGGTCACAGGTCATTTCCGTTTTAATAGGCGGAAACTTCATCACTACTACGGGTTCATCTGCCACCCTGCAAGGCATCCTGCCTTTCTTGAATCTCTTCTCGTCAGGCCGTATCCCTTTTCTATGGGAACCCTGCTGGGCTTCCCCGGTTAATTTCCGGTCCCGGTGAATGATCCCATCCTCAAGCACTCAAGCAGTCTGTCTGAGTATCGGGCTTCGCCCTATTTTGCAGGCTTACCCACTGCCTCAGCCGAATCAGGTTCGCTTTCGCTATGTACCATTCACTTCCTATCGATTCCTTCAGACCCTTCCGTTACCAGAAACGCCCTTGCGATTCAGATTGATTTCCCCTCAGACGGGTATCTCCGTTTTCTTTCAAACGGACGGGTTTGCCGGCTTTGCCGGGCAAACAAAAAAAGCCTTGACCATGTTTCCATGATCAGGGCTTTCTAAAGATAACCCGGCGGCGTCCTACTCTCCCACAGGGCCTCCCCTGCAGTACCATCGGCGCAAGAGGTCTTAACTTCCGTGTTCGAGATGGGAACGGGTGTGGCACCTCTGCCATTGCCACCGGATTAAACTTGGCAATATAGAATCTGTCGAAAGTCTTCTCTGAATATCTGCATTAAAGCGTTCAAACCTAAAAGGGTTTGTAGTTAGTGGCTAAGCCCCACGACCTGTTAGTACCGGTTGGCTGAACACATTATAGTTCTTACACACCCGGCCCATCAATCTTGTAGTCTTCAAGGGGTCTTCAGTCTCTTTATGTGATGGGATATCTAATCTTGAAGTTGGCTTTTAGCGATGATGCTTTCAGCGGTTATCCGTTCCGAACTTAGCTACCCTGCAATGCCGTTGGCACGACAACAGGAACACCATTGGTTCGTCCATTCCGGTCCTCTCGTACTAGGAACAGATCTCCTCAAATATCCTACGCCCACGAAAGATAGGGACCAAACTGTCTCACGACCCTTTATAAAATCGGGAAAAACCAGATCACGTACCACTTTATTTGGCGAACAGCCAAACCCTTAGGACCTGCTCCAACCCCAGGAGGTGATGAGCCGACATTGAGGTGCCAAACCGCCCCGTCGATGTGAATTTTTGGAGGCGATAAGCCTGTTATCCCGGCGCACCTTGTTATTCGTTGAAAGACGGCCCTTCCATACAGAACCGAGTGTGGACTGACAGGGAAAGTCTATGGGCCGTTTTGAATTCAGGAAAGACCGAACTATAGCCAGTAGTCAACGCCTAAAATATTATCAAGATTTGATCTGGTATCATTGATATTTTTGATGTTTTGTTGCAGTTATCCTTAGATAATAAACCTTGAGTCGGATTAACCTGTCCATTAACCTCGTGTTCGACAGCGGTAGATACACAAAGTTTTAAAACCCTTGCCAGTAAAGGGTTACAGCTATCCACTCATAATGGCGTAGTGCCTACAAAATCAGGGGGTATATCAGATAGATTTTATCTTTTTAGGAGGAGTTATCTTCAGTTCTTTAAGTATCTTACGCTGAATAACGGTCAATTCTGTGTACTGTAGTATATGGCCATCTTTATGCAAAAATTTTCCTAAATGAAGGCGTTCCATCTCAGTGCGGACCCTGGGCCAGGTCATTCCGGTTTCCAGCTCCGCAATCCGGATCAGAAGCAGGGTGAGCCAGCAAAGCATGACATGGAACCGGATGCGATCATCCTTGGTGTGATACACCGGCCTGAGAGATAAGGTTGACTTTAGTGTGCGGAAGGCCAGTTCAACCTCCATGAGTTGTTTATAGCCAAGGGCTACATCTTCTGCAGACAGGCTTTTATCGCTGGTGCTCAATAAATATTTGCCATTCAGTTTTTCTTCATGCTTTACCTTACTCTTGTCCACCTTCAACTTGCCGGACTTAAGTTCCTTGGGTATCTACCCATGGATCTATGGGCCATAAGGGCATATTTCGTTTTGAGCTGTGCTTTCCCGGACTGTTTGTCCAGGGCGGTTAGTTCTTTTTCAATCCGTTCCAGAGTTCTGTTGCGAATATGTTTATCATGTTCGGCCTGTTCCGGGTTATACGCAATGATAAATCGACGGCGGCCACTGCCTTCACCCACAAAGACCTCCTTGATATGGAGATTCTCTTTGATGACCTTAAAGCGTCCACCCCGATTCAGAGCCTCTTCATTTATATTTGTGCCCCTGAGCTTTTCTCCGAGGATGTACTGACCTCCGGCTCTTTGCAGATTGCGCCGATTCTCTTCACTGGTCATGCCGCGGTCCATAGCCCAGACCACGTTCCCAAGCTTCCAGTCATTCAGGTCTTTTTGAACCTGATCAACGCACTTGGAATCGTTCTGGTTCCCGGGCTGGACCCAGCATCGAACCGGAATCCCCTCCCGTGTAACAGCTAAACCAATGGTGACCTGGGGCAAATCATTTCTCTTATGCTTGGACTTACCAAATGCCAGCACCCCCCCTGTGTCAGGATAGATCTGTGTCAGGATAGATGTCGGTGTGCCAAGAAGGCAAAACCAAGGTAATTGGTTAGCCATGCTGTATCAGTGATGAGAGTAGGCCTCTCGGTGTCGTCTATCAGGAGAAGATACCAAACCGCCTTGAGTGAGTGCGGACAAAAAAAATGATGGAAAAGAAGTGTAAAATAGTCCAGAACAGTGAGGGAGAAATAAAGGAGCCCCCTCACGTTCCTTGGCCAGTTCGTCGATGGAGGCTCCTGCCACAATAACCCTAAATGGCAGGAAAAATGATACCACTGGATACCCTTACTCGCCAATCATTATTTTCCCTTCTTTATGCAATAGACAAAAAATTGGCGGAACAAGTAAAAAAAGCTTGCTGCCCTATTGCGGGGGGCCGCTGCATTTTTCCAACTATCAGCGCAAGCCTCGGGGCGGCCCTCCTGAACTGCAAGAGGTTTTTGAAATTCGTTTCAGCCTGTGTTGCGGACGTGAAGGCTGTCGGCGTCGAACCACGCCCCCGTCGGTTCGATTCTGGGGCCGGCGGGTTTACTGGGCCCCTGTAGTAGTGTTGGTCACCGCACTACGTCAGGGAAAAAACCCTGCCGTCACCCTTGAACGGCTAAAAGGTCTTTGCAGCGTATGGCGTTCCACCGTCAACCGGTGGAGAGACTATTTTCTGAACATTTTCCCCAAAGAATGGAGCAGACATCCTCTGTCAGGACGCATCATGCTTCAGGCATCTGACTGCTTGCTCCATGATTTATTAGCCGAGTTCAGTCAACGGGTATCGTCCCCAGAAACCGCCCTGGTCAATTGCCTTCAGGGGCTTATCCATGGGCCGTGACAGTCATAATTGGTGAGGGAACGATTTCTCAGGAAAGGGTCACGCAGAAGTTGGACGGCTGGCAGGCGACAATTTGTGTGTTAGAAAAAGTCTGTTGCGGTTTGCCCCCGTTTGCTCCCATGGAGGGGGTCGGAGGAAGCAAACCGAAAGGAGAGACTTCATGGGTAATACTCAAACATCTACCTGGCAGCGCTGGGGTCAGTTCCGGCATGCTGTGATCGGAGACCTGTTGTCCAGTCCCCCTGCTTCGGGAGACCTGCAGCAGGCCATCGCTCGGCTTTCACAAAAAATTTACCAGCATCCTATCGAAGAAAGCCGGAAGATTACTTTTGGATCGTCAACCATTGAACGCTGGTACTACAAGGCCAGGCATGCCGATGATCCAGTGGCTGCTCTGGGCCGAAAAATTCGATCAGATGCCGGAATTCGCTGGTCCATGTCCGATTCGCTGTTCAACGCGCTGAAAAATCAATACCAAACCTATCCCCGCTGGACCGTCCAACTACACTACGACAACCTGAAGGTTCTGGCAAAAGAACAGCCGGAATGGGGCAAATTGCCCAGCTATAAGACTGTTTTACGCTGCATGCGGGATAACGGCTGGTTGCGCTCCCATGAACCGGCCCAACCCACACAAGGACAAAAGTGGGCTTCAGAACGCCGGGAAAAAAGGGAGATAAGGGGTTTTGAAGTCGCCTATGTCCATGGGCTATGGCATCTGGATTTTCATTATGCAAAAATCCGCATTTTGGATGCCTCTGGCAATTGGTTCCAGCCCATGGCTTTGGCTGTCCTTGATGACCACTCCCGCATCTGCTGCCACCTGCAGTTTTACCTGGCTGAAACGGCAGAATGTCTGGTCCATGGATTAATACAGGCATTCATGAAACGAGGACTCCCCAGGGCTTTGATGACCGACAACGGGTCTGCCATGCTGGCAGAAGAGACCACCCGAGGGTTAGAACGTCTGGGCATCGTGCATAAAACGACTTTGCCTTATTCACCGTATCATTATGTGGTGTTGAAACTTATGTGGTGCAAGATGGGGAAGCTCTTTAGCCAAAAAGGAATCAGCTTATATTGCGCCACATAATTTTTCGTTTGATGATGAGTCTCCATTTAACCATAGAAGAAAAGGAGGTCCATCATGTTTGAAACTTTATTCAAAAGATCAACAACAGTAGCCCGATACCGTGCGGCTCCATTTTCAAAAGCCCGAGAGCAATTTCTCGAATTATGTCATAAAAAGGGATACTCCCATGCCATGTTGGAAAAAATTGCTTGGATACTGTATTCGATAGCTCCCAGAATCGACATGAAGAACAGGAAAGTAACACCACGTGCCATTGAACAGGCTGTAGATGAGCATATACACTACAGGGGCTGTCAGCAAAATGTACAGATCCCTGCAAGTACTCGCCAGTTGTTTATTCATATAGTGACCGAATGGATACGCAGCCTTGACTGTTTTGAAGCGCCCAGTAAGGCTGAGGGGGCTTTCACAGTCCAGATCACAGCATATACCCGGCACTTACGTGAAGAAAGAGGTCTGTCAACAGTTACCATATCAACTTCTTGTGAGCGGCTGATTTGGTTTTTCAAAAGCCTGCAATCATCGATAACCTCCCTTGATAAAATAACAATTGCCGATGTGGATGCCTTCATTGAGTCAAAGGGCAAGCAAGGCTGGAAGCGTTCATCACTATCCAGTTTAGCAAGCAGTTTGCGTGGGTTCTTTCGTTATGCTGAAGGCAAGGGTTGGTGCATTCCGGGTATTGCTGAAGTTATAGAGTCTCCACGAATATATACCTTAGAAGGGCTTCCCAAAGGGCCCAGCTGGGAAGATGTTCAGCGACTATTGGCGAGTGCCAGCGGGGATTGTCACAACGACATTCGAGCCTATGCAATCTTGATGCTTCTTGCCGTTTATGGATTTCGTCGCAACGAAGTAGCCGGGCTTCAATTAGACGATCTTGACTGGATTAGTGAACAGATTATGGTCACGCGGCCTAAGCAACGCCACATCCAATATTATCCTTTATTGTATGAAGTCGGGGAGGCTATTCTGCGCTATCTGCTTGAAGTACGACCTTGCTCCAAATACCGAAACTTGTTTCTAACACTAACTGCCCCAATTCGACCTCTTTCAGCTGAAAGCATTTCTCCCATTGTACGCTCACGCTTGAGGGCCTTAAAGATAGCCTTGCCCCATTATGGAGCCCATTGCCTTCGCCACGCTTGCGCTGCCCACCTTTTGGCTTCTGGATTTACACTTAAACAAATCGGGGATCATCTTGGACATCGTACTGCAAACTCTACGTTAAAATATACTAAAATTGATCTTGCCAGCTTGCGGAAGGTGTCAGAATTTGATCTGGGAGGGCTGTTATGAAAATCTTAAAAATCATCTCTTTATATATTTCCCATAAACGTGCGTTAGGGCGGAAGTATCGTAGTGAAGAGGCTATTTTGCGGTCATTTTGCAAGATGTCAGGAAATAGACCTATAAAAGACATTGAAACAAAGACTGTACTTTCTTTTCTCAACGGAAAAGGAGGGCCTGTCACCGAGACTTGGTTGAAAAAATACAGGGTACTTTCAGGCTTTTATAAATTCGCTCTGATCCGGGGATGGGTCATGGTTTCACCCCTACCGCGCACTCATCCGAAGCCGATCTCTACATTCGTTCCTTATATCTACTCCCGTGAAGAACTCAAACGGCTTCTTGATTCTGTTCCTGCCGCATGCGGGGAGCGATCACCTGTCGATAAGAAGGTTTTCAGGGTCCTTTTCCTGCTGCTCTATGGTACAGGGCTCCGCATTGGGGAAGCATTGGCGCTTACCTTGGATGATGTAGATTTGAACCAGGCATTGTTGCATGTCTGCAATACAAAGTTTTTCAAAAGTCGTTTGGTTCCGTTGTGCCAGGATTTAAACAGGGTTCTGACAGAATACGTTTTCAACATTCATCATGGAGGCTATGTGCTACAGTCGAAGGCCCCTCTCTTTTGTTTTCAAGACGGATCATCCTTGAGCCAGTCGGCCGCACGTAATGTTTTTAGACGTATGCGATCGTACGCCGGTGTTCACTGTGAAGGCGGTCCCCGTCACCAACCACGTCTGCACGATCTCAGGCATAGCTTTGCCGTTCATCGGCTTATCTCATGGTACCGTAGCGGTGAAGACCTACAGACATTGCTACCTAAGCTGGCAACTTATCTTGGGCATGTAGATCTATCCGCAACTCAACACTATTTGACGTTAACCCCGGAATTACTGCAACAAGCAAGTCAGAGGTTCGAAGATTACGCAATAGGAGGGCGGCCATGAATGATATCACGTTGCTGGGTTCCTGGATCCGGCGTTTTTTACTGGAATATCTGGTGAAAGAACGTAACCTTGCACTCAATACCCGTTCCAGTTATCGAGATATGTTAGTGCTGCTTCTATCTTATACAACAGGGTACCTCAAGAAATCCGTTGATCGTTTAGCGGTAACCGATTTGTCTCCGAAATTAATCCGTCAATTCCTTAATCATTTGGAACAAGACCGACAATGCAGCATCACTACCCGTAATCAACGCCTGGCGGCCCTCCACGCATTAGCACGGTTTATCGGCGAGAGCAGTCCAGAGCACATCGAGTGGTGTACACAAATTCGACTCATCCCGTTCAAAAAGACAACAAAACCAGTTATAACTTATTTGGATAAACCCGAGATGGATGCGCTTTTAGACGCACCCAACCGTCGTACACCCCAAGGACAACGCGATTATGCCATGCTGCTTTTCCTCTACAACTCTGGGGCGAGGGCAAGTGAAGCGGCTAATCTCAAGATCGTTGATATTGATTGGTATAGGGAAAGTGTCAGGGTCATTGGCAAGGGTCACAAACATCGAATCTGCCCTTTGTGGCTCATCACAATGGAACAGCTTCGTTGGGCTGCTGGTCAGCGTGGTTCAGAACAACCAGTGTTCCTCAATCGAAATGGACGACCTACAACCCGCTTTGGCATTCATACGATGGTCGAACGTAACTCTTTAATTGCTGCTACGCAAGCGTCTTCCCTTGTTACAAAAAGGGTCAGTCCGCATATGATTCGTCACACCACTGCAACCCATTTGTTACGGGCGGGTGTCGATATCAATACTATTCGGGCCTGGCTGGGTCATGTCTCGATTAACACAACCAACATATATGCAGAGACCGACCTTGAGACTAAAGCTCGAGCCCTGGCCACTTGTGCACCGGAATCAGGAACAGCCAAGATCAAACCATGGAAGCACAATCCAGGCTTGATGACTTTTTTACAAGAGTTGTAGTCTAAAATTTATGTGGTGTCCACTTCGAACCCGACGCTGGGCCTTCAATTTTTTGAGGTCCAGCACCACATAAGTTTCAACACCACATAATGATACTTATGTGTTCAGCCACATAAGTATCAAAATGGGAAGCAGGAGGTCTTCTGGGGGCAGCTTGAAGGGCGTCTTCTCGAGCTTTTACGTAAGAAAAAGGACTTGACGCTTTCCTATCTCAACCAGGCCGGACAAGCCTGGGCGGAGCAGGATTACCACCGCAGATGCAATCGGGAAATGCAAACAACGCCATTGGACCGTCTCATGAACCATAAAAGTGTTGCCAGAAAGGTTCCTGACAGCGAAGCGCTGCGCCTTGCGTTTACACGCAGGATAACGCGAAAGCCAAGGCACAGCGACGCCACAGTGGCCGTCGCCGGCATCCGGTATGAATTGCCGGTTCGGTTTGCCCATATGGAATCGGTGGTCCTGCGGGCACCCGGCTGGGATAAAAGCCAGATAATATTGGTTGATGAAAAAACCGATGCTCCTCTTGCCCGAATTTTACCCCAGGATAAAACGGCGAATGCTTCCGGCAGACGCCGAGTCGTTTCGTCCGAAAGTCTTCCAGCCAACCCTGTTGAGACCCATGAACAACCTGCTCTGTTAAAAAAATGGATGGCGGATTATGCAGCCTCGGGCCTGCCCCCTGCTTATCTTCCCAAGGAGGAAATTTCCATTGAATAATATCGATATCCAAAGCCTGTACGGCTTGAAGTACAACCCTTTTTTGCCCGATATTCCCAAAGAAGCGCTTTATACTCTGCCGGGTTCGGAAACGTTTGAACTCCGGATACGTTCCATGGCAGAACAAGGAGGCTTTGCTCTGATTACCGGAGAGCCGGGGCTCGGCAAAAGCAAGACCCTACATAAAATTGCCTGTAGTCTGGAAAAAATCCCCGATTTGACCGTAGGTGTTATGCAGCGGCCCCAAAGCAGACTGGGGGACTTTTACCGGGAATTGGGTGAATTGTTTAACGTGGCGCTTTCTCCCGCCAATCGGTATGGCGGATTCAAGATTCTACGTGAACGGTGGGTACACCACTGCCAATCCACATTGTTCAAACCGGTTTTGCTTATTGATGAGGCTCAACATGTCTCGGATGAATGTCTGACAGAACTGCGGATACTCCAAAGCAACCAATTTGACTCACAAAATTTGTTGTTTACCGTTCTATGCGGCGATAACAGACTCCCGGAAAGGTTCCGGTCGCCGGAGTTGTTACCTCTTGGAAGCCGAATCGGCCCAAGGCTGGTGCTTGAACCCATGAGCCCGGAGCAGCTTCAAAATTATCTGCGATTTGCACTGGACCAGGCAGGAAACAATCGGTTGATGTCCGACGAATTGATTCGTACCCTGGCCAGCCATTCTGCCAACAATCTCAGAGTTCTCAACCAAATGGCGGCTGAATTGCTTAATGCTGCAGCCATAAAAGAACTGCCTATGATTGACGAAACTTTGTTCTTCCAATTATTCTCACCTGGTAGATCCAGGCCCCGGCAAAATCAGAAAGATCATTTCTGATTGCTGGTGTGTTGGTCATCAGGGGAATACCGATTGCCCGGTGAAACGGATGCAGGCTCTGCTGGGGAGCAACCTGCCGAGGGATAGCCGGGTGCAGGAGGCATTGAATAATGCCCTAAATGATGGGGGAGGAGTGGTTATCGAGTGCCGCTCCTCCTCGCGTTTTTAACCATTATTCAAGCCCTTCTGCCCATGCCTTAAAAAACCCAATACCAATGCGCGTAGCGCATTCGTCTTCTGATCCATCATTTTTATTGACCACCAATCTATCAATTTGCGAGTCCGCTCTCATTTCATGGCTAAATTCGCTTTCAAATATATTTGTGTTGTTTCTGGTGATTCATGACCCAACCAAAGGGCAATTACGGATCTGTCAACGCCAGCTTGAAGCAATTCCATTGCAGCGGTGTGCCTGAGTTTATGAGGTGTAATACGCTTGGCTTTTAAGGTAGGACAATTATCCTCTGCGATTTTTATGTATTTTGAAAGTATATATTGAACGCCATCCCTACTTAGGGCTCTGCCCCGAGCGTTTGGAAATAGAACTTTTGGAGATAAATCAGATTGTTCACAAATCCAGGCTTTCATTACTTGAGCCGTTTTTTTTGTTAACGGAGTGCAGCGGTCCTTACGTCCTTTACCATGGCATCTAACATGAGCTCCTGTATCCAAATTTATGTCTTGACATCGAAGATTTATTAACTCTGAAACACGTAGGCCAGTTTGGATTGTAAGCATCAGCATGGCATAGTCACGACGGCCTGCCCATTTGCTTTTATCAGGTTCTGCTAATAATGCATTAATTTCTGGACGGGTTAAAAAGTCGATTAAAGTTCTTGTCTCTTTTTTTTTGGGAATTGCTAAAATTCGTTCAATATGGATAGTGTAAAAGTCTTTCTGTAAATTTGTTTTTCAGCAGAAGCCCAGGAAATGAGATCCTGGGGTTGAAAATGCTGGGTCAAAACTTAATGTTCCTTTTTATTTAAACGACCAAGTAAAAACAAAAGGAGCAAAAGCATGACCCAGCACAAAGAGGATACAGCAATTCGCACAATTTTTGAAATAATAAATTCAGATGGAATGGAAGGGTTGGGTGAAGCTGTCTCAATCCTTATCAATGAAGCCATGAAGGCCGAAAGGTCTTCGGTTCTTCACGCCCAGCCCTGGGAGAGAACTGAGCACAGGACAGGCCAGGCTAATGGATTCAAAGATAAATTTGTTTCATCAAGGCTAGGCAGGCTTCATCTCAACGTTCCTCAGGTTCGGGGAGGTGTTGAATTTTATCCCTCGGCCCTGGAGAAGGGTATCCGAAGTGAGAAGGCATTGAAGTATGCTATGGCAGAGATGTATATTCAGGGAGTATCAACCAGAAAAGTCACCTCCGTACTTGAGAAATTATGTGGTCTTGAAATGAGCAGTGCTCAGGTCAGCAACGCTTCCAAGCTTTTGGATGAAGAACTCGAAAAATGGCGCTCCCGCCCAATAGGCCGTATTGAATTCCTCCAGCTTGATGCCAGATATGAAAAGGTTCGCCAGGATGGAATGGTACTATCCTGTGCAGTTCTTGTTGCCACCGGCATAATGGAAGATGGTAAGAGAACGGTTCTCGGTACCAGTGTTTCATTGAGTGAAGCTGAAGTCCACTGGCGCAATTTCTTCTTGGACCTTAAAAAGAGGGGTCTTCATGGTGTGAAACTGATTACCAGCGATGATCATAGCGGATTGAAAGCTGCATTAGCATCCGTTTTCACAAGTGTTCCCTGGCAGCGCTGTCAGGTACATCTCCAAAGGAATGCGGTTCCATATGTTCCCAAAATGGATATGCGCAAAGGAGTTGCAAATGATATCAGAAATATTTTTAATGCTCCGGACAAGGCAGAAGCCCAAAGACTGCTGGATTTGAGCATCGAAAAATACAAGAAATCAGCTTCAAGGCTATCAGAGTGGATGGAAGCCAATATTCCTGATGGATTTACCGTATTTATTTTACCGGAGAATCAAAGGAAGAAACTACGATCCACGAACATGGTTGAACGGTTGAATAGGGAAATCAAGCGAAGAACTCGGGTAGCCACACTTTTTCCTAATGAAGCATCGCTTCTGAGGCTTGTAAGTGCCATTCTCTCAGAGACCAGTGAAGAATGGGAAACAGGGAAAAGATATCTTCCCAAAGAAGATAGTTAATCCGGTCCACCCCAATATAATTTTCCTTTGAACCCCACAAAAAAACACAACGAAGTGGAAGGATCAGTCAAGAAAAAAATGGGAGGGACCCCGCAGGGGAGGAACCAATTTTTTTCTTGATTGATCCTGAAACGTAGTTACAAAATTTGTGGTGTTCAAAGAAACACTTTAACAACAGTTGCTTGGCGTAAAAGGATCTTGACCTGACAATTTTACAGAAAAAAATTTGCTTTATCTCAATATGAGCTGCTTTACCGGGTTCCTCCAGTGCCACATATTTAAAAAAAGAACGAATAGCCGCCAATCTAAGATTACGACTGCTATGTCCATTTTTGCGGTTGTTTTCAAGATAGTCAAGAAATGACCCTATGAAAGAAGCATCTAAATCATCGATGGTTAGGTCTGTCGGGGATTTTTTCAATTGCTTTTGTGCGAACTCAAATAACAAACGAAAGGAATCTCGATACGAGGCGACTGTATTTGGACTTGCACCCTTTTGTTTCATAAGACGAACGGTAAAGAATGATTCAAGCAAAGATGGAAAAGTTGATTCTTTTTTCATGATAACTCCTCCTCTCTTTTTTCCAACAGAGCAGACGTCAATGATAATAAATCTGGAACTGCCGACAAGTACCAGTAGGTGTTCGTTACACAGGTGTGTCCAAGAAAAGCTGATAAGCGAGTCATACACAACTCTACATCCATTCCGGATTGATACCATTTCATCAATGTGTCTACTGTGAAGGTATGCCTAAAGCTGTGCGTGCGAGATACACTACTGCCTGAAGGAGTTTTTAAATTCAATTGTTCAGAAATTTTACGGAATGTCCATAAAACAGTTTGCACTTTTAATGGCTTTCCATTTTCAGATACAAAAAAACTATTGCCGGGTTGTCTTCCGAAAAAAGTATCCCGGCGCTGTATGTATTCTTTTAGTTTGCTGCTCGTTGAGGTATGAATAGGCACTATGCGTGATTTGATGAATTTAGTATCACGAATGGATAAAATATTTTTGCAAAGGTCTATGTCTTCACAGTCAAGGTTGATCGCTTCACTGAGTCGAATACCTGTTACCGATAAGAGACCAAAAAAATAATAATATGTCCATCTACGTAGGCCGGTTGCTGGTGGTAATGTTTTTGCGGCATTTAGTATTTGGAGAATCTCGTCATTAGAGAAGATGCGGGGCGTTGGGCGCTGTTTGCGAGAAGGTAAGAGATCTAAAGGGGGGATTTCTGTTTTGGGGTCAATGGTGTTCATGTATTTTGCAAAACATCGGACCATACTAAGTCGCCTTGCCCACCAATTAAGCTGAACATTTTTAGGCATTGTTGACCAGTTTAGCGCCAACTTTGTTGTAATGTGATCTGAGCCTTCCCGTTCTAAAAATGAAACAAAATCGGTTAAAGCTTTGCTTTCGTATTTAAGTTTATAGCCCAGCCCACGTCGCATATTGATATATCCTTCTACGGCATATCTAAGCGGCTTCATCCTACACCTCCTTTGGCCATGGTTTTGTTAATGATCTTAAAGCATTAATATCAACCTTGGCATAAATGGCTGTTGTGTTTGGATTTTGATGACGCAGAATTTCACCAATATCTCCAAGAGAAAATCCCTGGTGAAGCATTTCGGTTGCAAGAGTATGGCGAAATAAATGGGCTCCTATGTAGGGTAAGTCCTTCCCGACGTCAACACGGTCAAGGGTTCTATGAACCATTGAAGATATGGCCATGTAGTTTTTAAATCCGAATATTGGAGGTTTATGCCTGACAAAAACACAGCGGCTTAAACAATTTGGACGCCCCCTTTTCAAATATATAGCAATTGCTTCACCAACATCATGTGGGATTGGGAACCGATCTTTTCGTCCATTTTTACCAAATATGGTGATAACAGCATTTTCCCAATCTATGTCTTCTATTTTTAAAGCGACAATTTCACCAGCACGGAGGCCAAGCCGCGATAATAAGAGCATGATGGCATAATTTCGTTTCCCTATAGATGTTTGCCGGTTGATGCTTTGTAAAACAATTTGAACTTGATCAGAATTTATAAATTTCGGCAAGGAGGCTAATTTCCATTTTGCAACACTGGGTACGCACAATGCCAGATTAGTAGTGAGTTCACCTTTATGCCACAAATATCGCAAAAAAGTCCGCAATGCTGTGGTCATTTTTTCTGAAGAAGATGAACTGTTTGATTTATTAACAAAGCGTTGTACAAATTCGGTAATGTCTTTAGAGCGTAATCTATTAAATCGAATACTGTTATCACCGAAACATACAACTATAAAATTTTTTACAGTAGGAATATAACTAACAATCGTTTTATATGATAGCCCTCGCTCTTGCCGTAAATAAACTGCAAATTCTTCTTCAATGGTTACTGCTCGAGTTTTATCAATTTTAGGAATAGCTTGTTTATCTATAACATTTAATTCACGTAATAATCTTAGCAACCTTCTCAAAGCTGGTTTGTCATAATCATTTATATATGATGTTAATTTTCGATATCTAAGATATGTATCTATTGTCTGTTCGGTTATGCCATTTATTGATAAATTTTTACGTTCAAGCCATCGACTGAAGTCTGCAATAAGCCGAACTCTGCGACAGGAGGTTTTTTTTGAAAAACCATTTCTGATCAAATAATCCACATATGAATCAATATAGGCTCCTATTGGGCCCTCTCGCATACGTTGAATTACTTTTGGGTAAGTAAATAATCTTTCCATGATATCTCCTTTTTTGTAACGGGTTGCTTATAAAGGAGATATTATCAAATTATTATGCCGAGCGATTGACTATCAAGATAGAGTCCCTATCAAGATATTAAAAGTTACTTGGGATAATAAATTACTCGGGATAAGTAAGATTATGCCGAGCTCGGCATAATCTTACACGCAAAACACCTGGCAAGGTTGGTTTTCGGATTGATTGCCGTCGTGAACTCGGAACAGATCGGGCATAGAAATCGAAAGTAGCCTTCTGATATTTTATTGGGCTGGTTGAGGATATCAGCAATGACCCGGTCAATGGGGATATCGTTTCTGAGTCTCTGGAGCAATATTTTTGGATAGCGTTGTGTCATGGTTCTTCTCCTTATTACGGCAGGCGGAACTCTGCCATGGTTTCGTTGATGATGGTCTCATCGATAACAGTGACATTTCTGGATGCAGCATTGATCAGGCATGCCGTGGCAATATTGTTGATCGATCTGGGCACACCACCGGCATAATCGTGGATCAAAGATTTTGCATCCGGTGTCATCAACTTGTCTGCTGCATCAGCTCGCCTGAGCCGATGATCAATGTATGCGATGGTTTGGTCTCGGGTCAGGGATTTGAGATGATAACGAACGCTGATCCTGTTAACCAGGTCAGCAAGACTTGTACGTTTGAGTAACGTCGTCAGTGATTCCTGCCCGCTGAAAATAATTTTCAGGGGCAGATCAGCATCAACACCAGTGCTGATCAGAAGCCTGAGATCAACGAGTGTCTGAACAGAGATCAAGTGGGCTTCATCGATGATCATAACGGTTTCTGTGTCATTTTTTTTAATGCGCTCAGCAATTTGAAGAAAAAGTCGATCTTTGCCAAACCTGGGAGCCTCTCCCAGTTGTGTTACAATGAGCCGTAAAAAAGCCCCTGGACTGACGCTGGTTAAATGCAGATAGACCGGGGTGTAGCGATTGTGGGGCATGGCCTGCCGGACCATGCGAAGTAAGGACGATTTCCCAACGCCGGTCTGACCGGTAATCAGGGCAAGACGACCCTGTTCCAGAAAAAATTTCATCCGGGCCAATGCCTGTTCAAACCGACTGTCGGTCAACAACCACTCAATGGGAGGATTTTCAGCAAACGGGTGAGCACTCATGTTAAAATGGGTTAAAAACATTGGCTATTCTCCTTGTTGATTAAACAGGGTTTTCAGTTCACGGACGACATAGGGAATGGATTTATGGCCTGCTGCTGCGCAGGCTTTCCGGACCATGGATTTATTGATGGCCGCGTTCATGTTCCACGTTTTTTTAAGAACTTCCTGTTCCTCGGCATTAAATGCGCCAAGTCCCCCTTTTTTCCCAAGAAGATCCGCAATCATCCTGGCAAATTCGTAGAATGGCCATGGGCGTTGATGAACAGTTTTCCGATAATCAATTCCCTGGGTTTTGGATGCAAGTTCTTGCTGGTGCCGGCGCTCAAGAACGGCCAGGTAATTATTTTCCGGTTTCCCAGCGGCCTTTACCGGTGGGGCAGGATCGACTGAGGTTCGATGGTGCAGGTGGCCTTCTGCCAGATATACCCCTTTTAAAGAATAAACCTGGACGGTATCCTGACTTGAAAAGGGATCGTATCGAATTTCCACCCGGTCACCGCGAAGCCGGGGATCGGTTTTGTAATACCTTTTGTGGAGCTGAACATCAGAAAAGGTGGGATGAACCGATCGTTTGACGGTTTGCATGAAAGAGGTACAAAAGGCATTTAAATCCATCTGGCGAATGACACGAGTACCTTGCTCAAGCGCCGCCTCCGGTGTGGTTTTGATCTCTGTATGCTTGGTTTTATGATAATCCTGTGCCAGCCAGGCGGTAAAGGCATGGTTCAGCTCGTCCAGGCTCAGAATATCGCCGGCACGGACCTCTGCCTCAAATCGTTCCTGGGTTGTCTGAAAGACCCGTTCGATGATCCCGCCGCCTTCAGGGTCTCCTTTCTTTCGATACAACAGACGGATACCTGTCCGGTAGCATGCTGCCTTAAGGCCATTGGAATGGTATACCTTTGCATTATCGACGTACAGGCCAAGGGGCTTCCCATGGGTTGCCAGAGCGCGTAACAATGTGTCGATCAGAACGTCCAGATTCTGCCGGAAGTAATACCGTGCTGCAACCACATACCGGCTGTGACAGTCAATAAACGCCGACAGGTACGTCGGAACTGCATCTGGACCGTTCATAACATAAGGCCCTTCCTCAAAATCACCGACCCATAGATCGTGGGCGGTTTCACGGGTCCAGCGTTTACGCACCGGCTTGATCGTTACCCCCAGTTTAAGACGGGTCGCCCCGGCCTCTTTCAAATGACGATAAAGGGTGGAGCGGGCAATGGTGGTCCCGAATTGTTCCTCAAGAAGCCGGTTGATGGTAATGTCCGACCGGTAGGGCTGCTCTTTTTTCATGGTGACGGCCGCTTTGATCACCTCGGTAGCAGCGCTTCTGCTTTTTCCCTGATCGTTCCTTCTTTTGCGGCCCAGAGCGTCGAATCCTCCGGTCTGATAGGCCGACAATTTTCGTTTCAGAGTGGAAAGGGAAGGTATTTTGCACTTCCCGTCCGGATAGACCACTGGTTTTTGAGCAAGGGTTTTCAGATACCGGTGCGTCTCCTCCGGCGATATCTCCGAATAGAGAATCGGTCGCAGCAGGTCACACCAGAAAACTGCCCATTGTTCGTTTTTTTTGTCCATAACACCTCCTGTTTTTGAATCCTGGAGGGATTATACGTCAGGTATAGCCGGAACGGGTTGCCAACTTGGGGAAGATGGCGGCCTGAAATTGAGCCAGATAGAGGGGCACAAGGGTGACCAGCTGAAAGCAGGTGGTCAGTATCTGTTTTCGTGTGAAAGACATGTATTTTCTGGGGGAAATTTTCAGGCCTGCCAGATCACGGCACAGGGATGTGGTGGGATCAGCTTGAAGCATCAGATCCGTTGCATTTTGAACCAGGCGGGAATACCCGCCCAAGGTACTGATCCACCTGTGGATGGTGGAATGTTCCATCATTGGTTCCTGGCTGCTTCCATGGTCCGATTTTATCTTGTACGGCAACGGGCAGACATCTATCAACCGACGATAAGAACTAAACGGATCCTGGATATAGGCCTGACTGAATGCCAGGATAGTGGGCAGGGTATAGCGTTTGTACGGAAGGGCAAAGTCGGGGTAGTCTGTTGCTGTTTTGTTACAGCCTGGGCACTTCCAGCGCAACAGTAAGCCTCTCACGGACTCCACAGTTTGTTCAATAATCAGGTAAAATATGCGTTCACGCTTTTCGTGCCGTTTGAACAGGCGCGATTCAACCCCGCAACGCGGACAATCCGGCAGTCAGCAGGGCACAAGACCTTGATTTACCAAATGCGTGTAATGCTGAATTTGCTCTTTAGTTGCTGATGATAGAAGTAGGGACTTGAATTTGGCCATCGATTTGGTGTAAGTCATAAGTGTTCCCTCTTTTTTGTTTGAGGTATGTGTTGTGGTGACTCATGACTTAATACCTTTTGGTATAGTAGTCAACTTCAGGCAGGAAAGGGGGACTTCCATATCAAAATGGCAGGCGGGGTAAACGGGGTATTATTAATCTCTTCCTGGCGGGGTAAGCGGGGTCTGCTTACCCTTTTATTTTTGGACATTTCATCCAATTATTCTGAGACTTAGCAACCATCATTGATGAAAGTCAATGCTTTCAATTATCTCATAGCGCTTCAAAAATGCTCTGCCCAGGTGTTTAAAAATCCCTCCTCGTGGATGCCTTGGAATTATGAAGTAACCATGGACAGCATGGAGACATAGACTCTTCAAACCTTTTCTCTTTTTTATATACGGCGGATTCGGTCCCAGCATTTAACGGTTTTGACAATATTGCTGGATCTGCCAAGTGTGAGTATCTCCAAACCCTATATCTTGCTCATTCCCACGTACTCGTTACGCTGTTTTGACAGATCAAAAAAAACGGCATCTCTTTTTCATACTATTCTTGAGCGTACGATATCATGCCCTTCTGGGAATTCCACGCAGATTTGCCGAAGGGACACAGACAAACAAAACAGTTGTTCAAAAAAATGATGTCAAAGCCGAGAGTATTGTTTTTTACGACGCTGAAGTACGGCTTGGAACAGAAGAAAACAACAACCAATCACAAACACCGGTACGCTTAGTCGGATACCATATCGACAATGCAGATTATTGGATAGCAACGGATCGTAGAGATTTGACAGCCGAACAAATTGCTGAGATCTATAAGCTCAGGTGGAATATCGAAAACTTCTTTGCCTGGTGGAAACGCCATCTGCGTGTCTATCACCTGATAGCAAGAAGTCCCTACTGTCTTATGGTTCAAATTCTGGCAGGTCTCATCACCTATTTACTGCTTGCAATTCATTGCCACGAAAATCATGGAGAACCGGTTACCATAAAAAGGGTCAGAGAATTACGATTACAAATCCAAAATGAACTGAGGGCATCAGGGGAATGGGATGCAGAACCGAAAATTTTCAAAGAACAAAACCAAAACCGGGCACAAGCAAAAACCTAACCGGACATTACTGAAAAAGAATAGAAGAAACAAGAAAAAGAAGAAAATCCAGGAAGAAAATCCAAGGGCTATAAAGCCATTTATGGGAAGAAAAAAAGACCATAAAGGGACTTGTTTGTCTTACGATAACATTGAAAAAAAACGGTGAAAAAAAATCCAAACTTGATGAACACGCAACGAATGGGTGGGTCAACTAAAAGAACAAAAGTGGGTCAGCTTTTTACCGATGATAGCATCAAGGCGCGAAGCACTTCCTAATCCATTTACCCAAATTCATGCTATGGCTCGGTCTTGTATCTATTCGGTAGCAGATTAAAGACGAATTCTTTTTTTAATACTTTTAGCATTAAACTCCCGTGCTCTCGCTTGTCTTTTGATTCCAAAAATAATGATTTTTTTTGGGGGGAGATCATCTATGATGCAAAAAAAGGGAATTGGAGTAATCACAGTTGTATCTTTTCTAAATATATGCATTTTGGGTTTAAAAAAGGAGCGTTTGAAGACAGAGTCAAATAACTAACCCTGCCTTCAAAATTTTTTACAAATTAATTAGATCCTATTTTTTTCTATTCATTCCTGCAAGTCCTAAAAGGCCAAAACCGAAAAGGAGAAGAGTGGTTGGTTCAGGGACTAATGGGTCAGGGTCAGGGTCAGGACCGTTACCGCCAGGCAAATCACCTTCAAAAAAGGTTACCATTCTCAGTGCTTGATCTTCAAGGGCATCAGCCCAGTACAATGATCCTGAAAATTCATAGAAAATGTCAAGGCCGCTGGCATCCCAAGTAGATTGAATAACTGGAAGTCCACCACCAAAAGTTGGATCTTCAAAAATGTTTTGCCAATTCGCTGAGTTTGGGTCCAGTGTCATGGTTCCCGGGTCTAAATACCCACCAAACGTAACATAATTTTGTATTCTTGAATTGGTTAAAACTGTGGGTTCTGAAGGAAAAAGAATATCATATACACCGATTCTGAAATAATCACCCCAAAATTCTTTTCCTGCTGGAATGGGTTGAGACGTATCATATTTATCAACATTATTCATAATATCAAACATGCCTCCGTTAAACCCATTATCAGCCCCTTCAATCTGAATCACCATCTGGTTTGTCGAAGGGTCAAAGGCTCCAGCCTGGGATTTGATCCAATAATTCAATCCAAAATTAAGCGGTGGAGTCGCATCATAGTCAGATAGAGGGCCGGTGTTGACAGGTGTCCCAAAAGTAAAGGATTCACTATAGACTGCATTGTATGATCCATATACAATGTTAGTCCCGGCGCCTACATCTGCAAAAATAGGCCTGGTTTCAATTGTCAGCGTTGCTGCACCAGAAACACCTCCCCAGACAACAAACAATAAAGTCAGAAAAAAAAATACTAATAAATTCGTTTTTTTCATTCTACCTCCTTATTAAAAATAAGTTGACGATATCTAATTCAAATTAAAGCGGTTTTTTTAAAATGGTGCCTCCAATTCCATCTTTTTAGACTCATAGTCCATAATATTTACCACTGCATCAGGGTGGTAATGATTACCAAGTGTTGTTTTCAACATTAAATTGACCTGAAAACGGGAAAAATTGTCAGAATAACTTGACCAACTCAAAAAAATCGTCATTTTATTTGGACCTTTGTTTTGGAAAAATCCACCCAAATTTCTTAGATGTACAAACAAATAAATAACCCATATATTTTTGAACGAGCCACACTTTTGTTGCAAATGAAGATATTATGTCAACTTAATTGACCATAAACAGGCTTAGGGTCTGTTGAAAAATTAACCATCTATATATAGTCTTTGTTGCCCCACGGGGGTGTCTCCGTCAGAGAATTTTGCACAGTTTGTTTTTTAACGGACCCTTAGTATTGTGAGAATACGAAAGTAATACCCCCTTTCCCCTCTACCCCTGGAGGGGGGCGTGTGTCATTTCATTAAAAACTTGAAAAAGACACGGAATGAGCCATGTTTTTTGTTTCATATAATTTGAAAAAATTAAAATCAGGTCAAAATAATTAGACAATTTCTGCCAAGATAATGTGCAACTTGACACCAAGGTCGAAAATACTCAATATAGTTTTTGGATGAACTATATAAAAAATTTAATAGGAAAAATACAAACAGGAATATCAATTCGTCAATGTCAAGTGGAAAGACAACTTTTTTCATTTGAAATAACTAAGAGGACAATAACATCAATTCAACAAAAATTATAAAATTTTCCTTTCAATTGTTGCGTTGCTATTAAATCAAGATTTCTCTAACTAAAATCAAAGGATAGCTCATCGGCCTTCTTTTCAATCTTTTGAAAGCTTTGATTTTGCATCTCGATTATATAACTATATGCAAGAAATGCACCAGTTTTTATGTGATCCAAAAGCCTTGTCTATTAACATTTACAGTCAATTATCGTAATTTTTTTCTCATGAAATAAATGTAATATTGTTACAAAAGTTTCATACAATGATGAAAAAAATTACTTAATGTATCAACACCAGGCTCAACTATCAAAGTTTTTTTTGGGGTGGCCTCTAAATATTCGGCCAATCAACAGCGATGTTTCTGGGTACGAAAATCCTTGAAAAAAATTTTGTTGCACAAAACCCAGATTGAACAGGCTGCACTGTATATCCGTTATTCAAAAAACAACTCTCAAAAAATGGACTCTCCGTATAAAAATGGCGGGATCCGCGAAAAATATTATGACGATGCCCGGTTTGTCTACCAGGAAGCCCTTTAAAAAAATGTCAGCCCACACCATTCTGGAAAAACTGATGATTCCTTTCTAACCCCGTATATAATCTCATGTTCGACAGTTGTAGGTAGATTTTTTCTGATTTTGGCTCTGAGAGTCAATAAAATCGGGCAAAAGCATCATTTTTGGCGTCAAAACTTGTAGGCACACGCCATACTGATTTTATCCTTGACGGGCATGGAAATACATGCTCTTTATATGGGCATGTATGTACGCACCATAAGACGCAAGAATAAGGATGGGTCAGAGGTTGAGTATATTCAGTTGGCCCACAACACTCGTCACCCTGAAAAAGGCTATTCCCGGGCCGAGGTCGTCTACTCGTTCGGGCGGCGGGACCACTTGATGTCGCTGCTCTCAAAAGCCTGGTCAGCAGCCTGAGCCGCTTCATAAGCCCTGAAGATGTGCAGGCGCTGGAGAACCAGACCACAGGGCTGAAGTTCATATCCAGACAACCGGCTGGCGGGGCTCTCCTCCTTAAGGGGTTGTGGAAACGTCTCGGCATTGATACCTGCCTTGCTCAGGCGTTGAGCGACAGGGGGTTCAAAGCCCCCATTGCTGACGCACTGTTTGCCATGGTCGCCAACCGGGCGCTATCACCGTGTTCAAAACTTGCGGTTGAGGAATGGGCGGCCAAAGATGTTCACCTGGATATTGAGCAGCCCATCCAGGTTCAGCATCTTTACCGGGGCATGGATTTTTTGCTCAAGCATGAAGTTGAAATCTAGGAGAAGGTTTTTTGGGCAACGGCTCAGCTGTTGAACCTTACAGTGGATCTGATATTTTTTGACACCACCAACACCTATTTTGAAATGGACGATCCTGGTGATTCAGAGTTGCGGTGGATGTCAAGCAAGTTGTCGCCTCTACTTAAAAAATGCTTTCTTTAGTTCATCATAAAAATATCGTTTCTGTCCGCAAAAGCTTTCCATGCCCTCCGACGAGCTTTTGGGGGCCCATTCTCGGGCATGGAAAACTTTTTGCTCTTGTTTCCAAGGTTAACTTTTTTAGCTTCAGCCCTAATCATGTGACCACTATTGCCTCTGGTAGGGCAGTCTTCGTGGGCTTCCCTTTGTTCAACGCCACCTCACTGATGTGACTCCAATTACGTGTTGAGCCAGACCATCGCTCTGGGTTCTTGGCTTTTGCATCCAGATAGAGCTGGTGGCGCTGTGCAAGGATTTCAACATCCTTACCCTGGTGGCGATCTGCAGGGGTGACAAAACGAATGCCACTATGGAGATGTTCATCATTATACCAATGAACAAAACGATCGGTCCACCCCCGGGCATTGTTAATTTCTTCAAAAGGTTGCTCCGGGTATTCCGGCCGATATTTCAACGTTCGAAACAGAGACTCAGAGTATGGGTTGTCATTACTGACAGAGGGACGACTGAACGATGGCATAACTCCCAATTCCTGGAGTTTTGTAAGCATGGTGACTGACTTCATAGAGGCTCCATTATCAGAATGAAGAACCAGCTGATCGCGTGCAATTCCTTCCCTTATACAGGTATCCGTTATCAGGTCGGCAGCTAAATCGCCCGATTCACGGTCATAAACCTGGTATGCCACGGCTTTACGGCTGTATACATCCATCACCATATAAAGGTAATAAAAAGAGCCCCTTAGCTCTGTTGGCAAAAACGTAATGTCCCAAGTCCATACTTGGTTAGGTCCAGTAGCTATATAGGGTTCAGGGCGTACACGGGTCGCAGGCTGGCTGGATTGACGATGCTTGTCCAACCCTAAATCCCTCAAGACCCTGTACATAGTTGATTCAGATCCCATATAGATACCCTGATCAGCAAGTTTAGGAACGATTTGGTTGGGGTTAGAATCACCGAATTCAGGGGATTTCAACACAGCCACAATCTTCTTCTTTTCGTCTTCAGAAATCTTGTTAGCAGGAACTGCACGGGAACCTTTGCGGTTATCAGATAAACCGTGCTCCTCCCAGCGCTGTACGGTGCGAATAGGTAAACCCAGCAACCAGGCAGCCTTACGCTTTCGGGCCCCTGCGTTACAGGCTTCGGATATTAAATCTAAAGCCTTTATTTTGTCGTCTTCTGAAATCAATCGTCCTCTGGGTCCCCCCAGATAAAGTGGGCTTTTTTTTTTAGAATCAGCAGCGCTGCCGTCTCCGCAAGGGCCTTGTCTTTTCGGGAGAGTTCTTTTTTCAAGCTAAGAATTTCTTTCTTTAGTAGACCGGTTTCATTGGGTTTATTTTTGCCTGAATTTGGGTTTACTGAGGCAATGACATCTTTTCTCCACTGTTTGAGATGATGAACAAAGATACCCTTTGTCCGGCACCAGGCAACACGTTCCTCGTCTGACATAGACCCTGTTTTGATTAATGCGTCAATACGTTCCTCAGAAGTCCAGTCTTGGGGCCGTTTTTCCTGTTTTTTCAATGTTATGTTCCCATCTTGTTTGTTGTTTTTAAGCCAGTAAGTAAGGGTTGATCGACCAATCCCGGCCTCCTTTGCTATTTCTGTATGGGTTTTCTCGCCCAACAAGACCTTTTTTAACACAGCTTGTTTTGTTTTGATAGAATATCCCATCTGCATCACCTCAACACCCCCAATTATGAATGTTCATTTGAGGGTCAAGTGGCCCGAGGGAACCTCCCCCTCAGGCTCTCACAGAACCGGACGTGAACCTCTCGGCTCATCCGGCTCTTCTTATCCAAGACCTTTCATGAACAGATAATCCCAGTGTACAAACATTCTTGGAGATGTGGCCCGGTATCTCTTCAGCCAGTTCCACGACCGGCGTTTATGTCCACGCAGTCGCTTATATTTATTTCTGGCCCAACGCCCAAGTCTTAACTCAATCCTTATCAGGAACCTTTTCAAAGGTTCTGGATAAAATGTTCCGTAGTAGGCAATCCATCCTCTTACCATTGGGTTGATTTTTACAGCCAACTCCGGCAATGTTGATTGCGTACTGCGATTAATCTTGAGATCTCGAAGACTTTCATTCATGCGTTTAAGGGATTTTCTACTAACTCCGGGGTTGAAGCCTGTAAATAGATTACCTTTTCGATCCTGTACTGTCCTTCCATGGAAGCTGAAACCTAAGAAATCAAACCGGGTCAGGGGGTATGTTCCCTTCCGATTGTTATCCTTGCAATAGACCAGTTTCGTTTTGACCGGATGTAATTCTAATTTACAGTTTCCCAGTCTCTCCTTCAGGTCAACCAACAAAGTTTCCGCCTCTCTTTTGGTCCGGCAGTGGCAAACTACATCATCAGCATACCTCGCAAACGGTATGCCGGGCTTATTCAGTCTCATCCAGTGATCAAAAGCATAGTGCATATAGAGGTTCGCTAACAGCGGACTTATCACACCACCTTGCGGCGTTCCGCAAGACCTACTTTGCAACTCACCGTTTTCTAACTGAATCGGGCATTCCAACCAACGTCGTATATATATCCGTATCCACTTCTCTGGAACGTGCTTCTCGACTGCCCGCATCATGAGTTCATGGTCTATGGTATCAAAGAAAGCCTTGATATCCATGTCCAATACCCAATCGTACCGCCAGCAATTTCGACGCACTTGTGCAACCGCATCTTTAGCTCCCCTCCCGGGGCGGTAGCCATATGAACTCGGATGGAATATCTGTTCCAGCCTGGGTTCAATGACCATTTTTGCCGCCATCTGAGCTGTTCGATCAGCCACAGTTGGTATACCCAAAGAGCGAAATCCATCTCCTTTCGGTATCAGGACCTGCCTTACAGGCATGGGGTGATAACTGCCAGAACTCATACGATTCCACAGTTTGTAAAGATTACCTCCCAAATTGGCTTGGTATACCTGTATACTTTCTTTATCCACGCCCGGCGCACCTTTGTTAGCGGCCACACGTTTCCAGGCATCATAGATTAAGCGTTTGGGGATCTCAAAAGGTTTGGCCTTGGGCCGAGGATCATCCTGTCTCACAGTTGTCACCCTCCTTTGGCCGAATAAGGTCATGCCTTCGCTCTACCGCCATTACAGCGTTCTCATCACTACTATGCATGACTCCGCCACTGTGTTCCGCATTGGTACTCTGGATCTTGCAGGTTCTCTGCTTGACCGGCTCCCTTAGCATCGGAACGACAGCTTCCCAAGTTCCATATCAGCGCCTGAAACGAAGTTCACGCCACCTCTATGCCGGATGCCACCAGACCAGAACTCAGGTGTCCGTCTGATTTGTCCCGGGATAATGACGAGATCCCGGTTTTGACATCGATTGCAATTATCGACACTTCTTCGATGGTTCACTTGTATTCGTCTCCTTCGTTCATACCTTGCGGGATTATTCCCGCCTTTTCCTTTGACGCTCACCACAACCGCTCTTTACGGATGCAGCTCAAGGCGGTTTGGTATCTTCTCCTGATAGACGACACCGAGAGGCCTACTCTCATCACTGATACAGCATGGCTAACCAATTACCTTGGTTTTGCCTTCTTGGCACACCGACAATTACCTTGTCCGGTGACGACAATTAACGTGTCCGGTTGATTATGTGATACGAGTTCGACATTTTACCAACCCTTTCGTGGAAAAATAAATGTCGGGCAAACCCATCAATGTTAATCAAAAAAGGATCTACATGTCATTACGAGCCAAAGGTAAACAACAGATCACGGCAGCAGCCCAGGCTGGAATCTGTGAGAGATCAGGTCGACGAATTGAAAAAGGTGAAATAGTCCCCGACCAAAAAAACAAACGACATTGGCGCACCCGGAAGGATCCATTTATAGACGCCTGGGAGTCAGAAATAATCCCAATGCTTTCTAATGCGCCAGATTTACAGCCAAAGACCCTGTTTGAATACCTTCAAAAAGAGTACCCCGGAAAGTATGACAATTCAAAAGAGCGAACGTTTCAACGAAAAGTAAAAAAATGGAAGAGTCAGTATGGAAAAGGCAAGGAAGTGATGTTTTTACAGCGCCAAATTCCAGGCCGTATGGGATTAACGGACTTCACCACCATAAAGAAGGTGACCATTACAGTCAACGGCCAGGCCCTGTCCCATATCCTTTATCATTTCCGCCTGGCATATAGTGGCTGGTGCCATGTTAAAGTCATCTTGAGTGGAGAATCTTTTTCTGCATTGAGTGAAGGCCTTCAGGATGCCCTTTTGCGGTTGGGAGGTGCCCCTTTGGAGCACCGGACCGACAGCCTTTCTGCAGCCTTTAAAAACATGACAAAAGACGCAAAAGAAGACGTTACGAATCGTTATAAGGAACTGTTTTCCCATTACAAACTCAAAACAAGCCGCAACAACAAGGGGAAAAGCCATGAAAATGGAGGGATTGAATCCCCCCATGGTCATCTAAAAAATAGGATTAAACAGGCCCTGTTGTTGCGTGATTCCAACGACTTTAGTTCCGTGGAGACGTATCAGGCATTCCTGGATGGCATTGTGCGCAGCATCAACCGCAATAACCGGGACAAAATAACAGAGGAACACAAGCATCTGCAAGCCCTCCCGCTGCATAAAACCATTGACTACACTGAAGAGGTAGTTTGTGTGAATACGTCAAGCAACATAAGGGTTAAGCGGAGTTTGTACACGGTTCCTTCCCGTCTGATCGGCGAGAAATTGCGGGTGCATCTTTACCATGACAGGCTGGAACTCTACCTAGGTATATCCCATGTTTTTTCAACTAAAAGGGTTTATGGCAAAGGGAACAAAAGAGGCCGGAATGTGGACTACCGGCACGTCATAGACAGCCTGGAACGTAAACCCCAGGCCTTTAGATATTCACAATTGCGGGATGAATTTTTACCCACGGAAGATTATAAAAGGATCTGGATCTGGCTTGATGAGGTCATGGATCCTCGGGCTGCCTGCAAGAGCATCGTGGGTATTCTGGCTTTGGCGAACCGTTCGGATTGTGAAGAAGAATTGGGCCATTACCTGTTACACCTCAAGGAAACGAAAACACTCCCGGTCCTGCATGAGCTCAAACAAAAATTTAACCCCAAGAAAATTGAGATCCCTGATGTTCATATTCAGACCATTGCCGGAGGGGATTACGATGTATTGATTCCATCGTTATCATCGGATGGGGAGGGGCGATCATGACCCATGAAGCCACTCTACCTGTTTTGTTGAAACAACTGCGTCTTTCAACCATGGGGCAGCTATGGAAATCCACGCTTTTAAAGGCTGATGCCGAACAATGGAATGGTGCCCAATATCTGGCAGCGCTCTGCGAATACGAACTTCAGGAGCGCTACAGCCGAAGGATCGCCCGTTTTACAAAGGAGTCAAGACTTCCTGCGGGTAAGACCCTGGGATCGTTTAATTTTGAATATACCCCCAACTTAAAGCCGAAAAAAATAAACGCCCTGGCCAACAGTACTGACTGGGTAGATCATGCAACAAATATATTATTTTTTGGCCCCAGCGGAGTTGGTAAAACCCACCTTGCCGCAGCCATCGGGTATGGCTTGATTGAACGATCCGTTCGTGTAAAATATTATTCTACCACGGCGCTTGTTCAACAAATGCAGGAAGCCAGGCGAGAACTCAAACTGGAAACTTTTTTGGCAAAGCTGGATAAATATTCAGTTATTATCCTTGATGACCTCGGGTATGTGAAAAAAAGTGACCAGGAGACCCAGGTCTTGTTTGAACTTATCGCCCACAGGTATGAAACAGGGAGCTTGATTATAACTTCAAATCAGCCGTTTAGCGAGTGGGACAAGATCTTCACGGATACCACCATGACCGTGGCTGCAATCGACAGGGTGGTCTGGTATTCTTAATATTTTTAACTGTTGACTATGTCTATTATGGGTTTCCATCACCTCTGGATTTAAAAGGCCCGGACTATTAATAAAAGTCTGGGGGTTTTCAAACTGTAACCAAGTATCACATCTTTTGGTTGGTGGAAATTTGGGGCCTCACCAGATTAAGAAGAACCTGCTTGATCGGGTGCTTGGTTGCCCTATCCATCCACAGCTGACACACGCAAAGCACAGAAGTCATCCACGGAGAAAACCCCAAATAGGCAAAAGTCTCTTTCCAAAAAAAAAGCCCTGACCATACGTAAACGTATGATCAGGGCTTATATAAAGATAACCCGGCGGCGTCCTACTCTCCCACAGGGCCTCCCCTGCAGTACCATCGGCGCAAGAGGTCTTAACTTCCGTGTTCGGGATGGGAACGGGTGTCGCACCTCTGCCATTGCCACCGGATTAAACTTGGCAATATACGGGACAAATTTTGAATCTGACCCTAATCTGCTGAAAGTGTCGAAGAATGAAATCTGAATATCCGCATTAAAGCGTTCAAACCTAAAAGGGTTTGAGGTTAGTGGCTAAGCCTCACGACCTGTTAGTACCGGTTAGCTGAACACATTACTGTGCTTACACACCCGGCCTATCAACCTTGTAGTCTTCAAGGGGTCTTCAGTCACTTGCGTGATGGGATATCTAATCTTGAAGTTGGCTTCCCGCTTAGATGCTTTCAGCGGTTATCCGTTCCGAACTTAGCTACCCTGCAATGCCGTTGGCACGACAACAGGAACACCATTGGTTCGTCCATTCCGGTCCTCTCGTACTAGGAACAGATCTCCTCAAATATCCTACGCCCACGAAAGATAGGGACCAAACTGTCTCACGACGTTTTAAACCCAGCTCACGTACCACTTTAATTGGCGAACAGCCAAACCCTTGGGACCTGCTCCAGCCCCAGGATGTGATGAGCCGACATCGAGGTGCCAAACCGCCCCGTCGATGTGAACTCTTGGGGGCGATAAGCCTGTTATCCCCGGCGTACCTTTTATCCGTTGAGCGACGGCCCTTCCATACAGAACCGCCGGATCACTAAGACCTAGTTTCCTACCTGCTCGAAATGTCTCTCTCACAGTCAAGCTCCCTTATGCCTTTACACTCTATGGCTGGTTTCCAATCAGCCTGAGGGAACCTTCGCGCGCCTCCGTTACTCTTTGGGAGGCGACCGCCCCAGTCAAACTACCCGCCAGACACTGTCCGTAATCCCGGTAAGGGACCCACGTTAGAACCATAGTACATGAAGGGTGGTATTTCAAGGGTGACTCCACAAGCACTGGCGTACCTGCTTCAAAGTCTCCCACCTATCCTGCACATCATGTACCAAAATCCAATGTCAAGCTGTAGTAAAGGTGCCGGGGTCTTTCCGTCTTTTCGCGGGTAGACGGTATCTTCACCGCCATTCCAATTTCGCTGAGTCCCTGGTTGAGACAGTGCGGAAGTCGTTACGCCATTCGTGCAGGTCGGAACTTACCCGACAAGGAATTTCGCTACCTTAGGACCGTTATAGTTACGGCCGCCGTTTACCGGGGCTTCGGTTCAAAGCTTCGCTTGCGCTAACAAATCCCCTTAACCTTCCGGCACCGGGCAGGCGTCAGACCCTATACCTCGTCTTGCGACTTTGCAGAGTCCTATGTTTTTAGTAAACAGTCGCTACCGCCGTTTCTCTGCGACCCCCGATGGCTTTGAAGAGCAAGTCCTCTAACCAATGGGGGCATACCTTATCCCGAAGTTACGGTATCATTTTGCCGAGTTCCTTAACCAGGGTTCTCTCAAGCGCCTCGGGATACTCTCCCTGCCTACCTGTGTCGGTTTACGGTACGATCACCCGTTATCTCGATAGAGGCTTTTCTTGGCAGCATGGGTGCAGTCAGTTTATGGGACCAGGTCCCTCCTCATCGCTTCTCGGCCTTAAGGAAATCCGGATTTGCCTGGACCTCCAGCCTACCAGCTTGAACCGCCTATTCCAGCAGACGGATGACTTGCCCTCCTGCGTCCCCCCTTCTCTCAAACGATAACTAAGGTGGTACAGGAATATTAACCTGTTTTCCATCGCCTACGCCTTTCGGCCTCGGCTTAGGGATCGACTAACCCTGAGGAGATTAGCTTTACTCAGGAATCCTTGGGCTATCGGCGAGGGGGTTTCTCACCCCCTTTATCGCTACTCATGTCAGCATGGTCTCTTGTGTAAACTCCACACCACCTTACAGTGACGCTTCAATACTTACACAACGCTCTCCTACCATAGAAATAAATTTCTATCCGCAGCTTCGGTGCTATGTTTGAGCCCCGTTACATTTTCGGCGCAGAACCACTCGATCAGTGAGCTATTACGCTTTCTTTAAAGGATGGCTGCTTCTAAGCCAACCTCCTGATTGTCTGGGCATTTCCACATCCTTCCCCACTTAACATAGACTTGGGGACCTTAGCTGGCGGTCTGGGTTGTTTCCCTCTCGTCCGCGGAACTTAGCTCCCGCGGGCTGACTCCCACACTTTACGTCATCGGTATTCGGAGTTTGGTTAGGTTTGGTAATCTGGTGAGACCCCTAGCCCATCCAGTGCTCTACCCCCGATGAGAAACATGTGAGGCTATACCTAAATATATTTCGGAGAGAACCAGCTATTTCCAGGTTTGTTTGGCCTTTCACCCCTAACCACAGCTCATCCCAATAGTTTTTAACCTATATGGGTTCGGTCCTCCACGCGATTTTACTCGCGCTTCAACCTGGCCATGGCTAGATCACCTGGTTTCGGGTCTACTCAACGCAACTTGGCGCCCTGTTAAGACTTGGTTTCCCTGCGGCTACACCTCACGGCTTAACCTTGCTACGTTAAATAACTCGCTGACTCATTATGCAAAAGGCACGCGGTCACTCGGACCAAAGTCCAAGCACCCACTGCTTGTAGGCAAACGGTTTCAGGTACTATTTCACTCCCCTCACAGGGGTACTTTTCACCTTTCCCTCACGGTACTGGTTCACTATCGGTTGCCGGGTAGTATTTAGCCTTATGAGATGGTCCTCACAAATTCCCACAGAATTTCTCGTGTTCCGCAGTACTTGGGTGTCTGAAAAGAGAGGGTGATCCATTTCGTCTACAGGGCTGTCACCTGCTATGGCCGGACTTTCCAGTCCGTTCGACTACACATCACCTTTGTAACTCTCCGCACCGTCCGAAACCGGTACAATTCAGATCCCACGACCCCTGACATGCAACGCCTTCGGGCTATCACACATGGCAGGTTTGGGCTGTTTCCCGTTCGCTCGCCGCTACTTGGGAAATCGTTCTTACTTTCTCTTCCTGGGGGTACTAAGATGTTTCAGTTCTCCCCGTTGGCTTGATCAGGCTATGTATTCACCTGAACATGTCACAGTATTTACCATGACAGGTTTCCCCATTCAGAAATCTCCGGATCAAAGTTTGTTAAGCAACTCCCCGAAGCTTATCGCAGCTTTCCACGTCTTTCATCGCCTCCCGGCACCAAGGCATCCACCGTTTGCCCTTTATAGCTTAGCCACTATAAAACCACAAATTAAGTTTAAACGCTTTAATGCAAATATACAGATACAACGTCACAGAAACCTTAGCCTAGGAAACAAATATTTCCAATGCCATTGTTTCTGAATGTTATACGATACAACACCATCGGAATCCCTTGTTCAGACAGCGTCTGAACGCGACCACTCCGCTGGGTCGTGTTGTTTCATTTTAACTTTCAACAGATTGTCAAAGAACAAAGAATCAATCAAATTGATCCCTCAAAACCGGTTAGTGACGAGACTGACGTATCTCTTGTATTTTATTTCTTTCCTTAGAAAGGAGGTGATCCAGCCGCTGGTTCCCCAACGGCTACCTTGTTACGACTTCACCCTAATTATCAACCATACCTTAGGCACCTGCCCCCCCGAAGGGTTGGCCCAATGACGTCGGGTACAATCAACTCTCATGGTGTGACGGGCGGTGTGTACAAGGCCCGGGAACGTATTCACCGTGGCATGCTGATCCACGATTACTAGCGATTCCAACTTCATGGAGTCGAGTTGCAGACTCCAATCCGGACTGGGATATGCTTTCAGGGATTGGCTCACCTTCGCAGGTTCGCTGCCCGTTGTACATACCATTGTAGCACGTGTGTAGCCCCAGACATAAGGGCCATGAGGACTTGACGTCATCCCCACCTTCCTCCCCGTTAACCGGGGCAGTCTCTTCAGAGTTCCCACCATGACGTGCTGGCAACTGAAGATAGGGGTTGCGCTCGTTGCCGGACTTAACCGAACATCTCACGACACGAGCTGACGACAGCCATGCAGCACCTGTCTCTGAGTTCCCGAAGGCACTCTAATATCTCTAACAGATTCTCAGGATGTCAAGTCTGGGTAAGGTTCTGCGCGTTGCGTCGAATTAAACCACATGCTCCACCGCTTGTGCGGGCCCCCGTCAATTTCTTTGAGTTTTAGTCTTGCGACCGTACTTCCCAGGCGGTATACTTAATGCGTTAGCTCCGGCACAGCAGGGGTCAATACCCGCTACACCTAGTATACAACGTTTACTGCGTGGACTACCAGGGTATCTAATCCTGTTCGCTACCCACGCCTTCGCACCTCAGCGTCAGTTTCGGTCCAGAAAGGCGCCTTCGCCACCGGTGTTCCTCCTGATATCTACGAATTTCACCTCTACACCAGGAATTCCCCTTTCCTCTACCGTACTCAAGTCTTATGGTTTCAAATGCACTTCCAGGGTTGAGCCCCGGGCTTTCACATCTGACCTGCAAGACCGCCTGCGTGCCCTTTACGCCCAATAATTCCGAATAACGCTTGCACCCCCCGTATTACCGCGGCTGCTGGCACGGAGTTAGCCGGTGCTTCCTTCATGGGTACCGTCAATACCAAATACTATTAATACAAGGTAATTTCTTCCCCATTGACAGAGTTTTACGACCCAAGGGCCTTCTTCACTCACGCGGCGTTGCTGCGTCAGGGTTGCCCCCATTGCGCAAAATTCCTCACTGCTGCCTCCCGTAGGAGTCTGGACCGTGTGTCAGTTCCAGTGTGGCTGATCATCCTCTCAGACCAGCTAACCATCAATGTCTTGGTAGGCCGTTACCCCACCAACTAACTAATGGTGCGCGGACTCATCTTCAAACAACAGCATTCAGGAAGAGGCTGTCTTTCATCATTTAATCCAAGGATCAAATGACTTCATCCGGTATTAGCGATCCTTTCGAACAGTTATCCCGGATTCAAAGGTAGATTATCCACGTGTTACTCACCCGTGCGCCACTCTACTCGGGACTGCAAGCAATCCCTTTCTCGTTCGACTTGCATGTGTTAAGCACGCCGCCAGCGTTCATTCTGAGCCAGAATCAAACTCTCCAGTTAAATTCTTTGAATATCTTTTGTGTGCTTTCACAGCACCCAAAAGACACGCTTCGTCTCTTTTGTCACTAACCAGTTTTCAAAGATCAATATTTTTAACCGTCAGATATTTTCAATCCTTACAGATGAAAAATGCCTTTGCGGAACCGCTGTCCCCCAAAGACTCAGCAAAAGTACATGGATTCGTTTATTCTGTCAACTCTTTTTTAATCGAAAAATAATATAAACAGCTATCCTCCTGAAATAAAACAGTTAAAAAACCGATAAAAAACCGAAATGCAGATTCACACGCCCGGAATCAGTCGATTAAACGGGCCACCACATCTCACTTAAGGGCTTTCTGCCGGAGCAGCAGATCTGCCAGCACAATGGCCACCATGGCCTGGCAAACGGGATTGATCCGTGGAATGGCAGACACATCGTGGCGGCCCCGGGTGGAGATCAGGGTCTGCCGGCCCGTTTCATCAACGGTTTTCTGCTCCCTGGTGATCGAAGGAATGGGTTTCACATGGACCCTGGCTATGATTTCATCCCCATTGGAAATCCCGGCAAGGATGCCGCCGCTGTTGTTGGTTTCAAATCGAGGCCCCCCATTGGTGCTGTAAATACCGGAATCTCCTTCCAGACCATCACCGCCAGACGACTGGACATTACTCAACATCTGGTCGTTGTTCTGTGAGCCTGTCAACTGGGCAGCTTCAACGCCTGCCCCGATCTCCACGGCCTTGACCGCCCCGATGCCCATGAGCGCCCCTGCAAGCATGGCGTCAAGCTTCTCAAACACCGGCTCGCCAAGGCCGGGGGGAACGTTGGTCGCCCTGATCTCCACAACCCCGCCAATGGAATCCCCCTGCCCTCTGACCTCCCTGACCCTGGCCTCCATGGCGTCAACCACCCCGGGATCCGGACATTCAAACCGATTTCTGCAGGTTTCATCCCAGTCGATATGCTGAGCCCTTACCCCGCCCAGGGCCAGGGTGCAGGTGTTGATCCGGATGCCGTAATCGTCCAGAACAGCCTGGGCCACGGCACCTGCCGCCACCCTTGAAGCCGTTTCCCGGGCCGAAGCCCTCCCCCCTCCGCGGAAATCACGAATACCGTACTTGGCATGGTAGGTAACGTCTCCGTGGCCCGGGCGGAACATCCGGGCAATGTCTGAGTAGGCCTTTGAATCTGCATCCCTGTTCTTTATCTCGATCAGGATGGGGGTTCCGGTGGTAACCCCTTCAAACACCCCTGAGAGGATAACGGGAATGTCCGGCTCTTTTCTTGAGGTGCTTGCCGATGTCTGGCCCGGCCTTCTGCGATCAAGGGCCTTCTGGATTCTGGCCTCATCAAGGCGGATCCCGGGAGGACAGCCGTCCACAACCACGCCAATGGCCCTGCCATGGGATTCGCCCCAGGTGGTCACCCTGAAGCATGTTCCAAAACTGCTACCTGCCATTTTCAAGTCTCCTTTTTATGGTTGCGGCTATTTCACCCGGTTCCGCCAGGTCTGTGTCAATCTCCATGTGGGACGCACCTTTATACAGGGGAGTCCTGAACGCAAGGGTTTCCGCCACTTCGGTCTCAAGGGCGTTGTCCGTGAGGGACGGGCGCAACCCGGGTGTGGCGTCATCCTGGGACATCCGCCTTAATATGGTTTCCGATGACGCCCGGAGCCAGACCACGGTCCCGGCAGCCCCCATGGCCCGGACGTTCTCACTGTCAAGGACAATGCCGCCGCCGGTTGCAATCACCATGGATTCAGCGGTCAGCACCCCCTTCAGCACCTGGGATTCAATTTTCCTGAACCGCTCCCAGCCATGGTCGGCAACAATGGCGGCAATTGTTGACCCCATGGTTTGTTCAATCAGACGGTCCGTATCCACAAAGGGAATCTCCATGGTGCGGGCAAGGGCCTCGCCCGTGGTGCTCTTTCCAGTACATCGATATCCGATCAGAATGATATTCATTGCAGGGTTTCAAATACCTCCCAAAAGGTTGGAAAGGATTTGCCCACACAGGATTCATTCTCAATGACAATACCGTCAACCATGAGACCTGCAATGCTGAAGGCCATGGCGATCCTGTGGTCGTTGAAGGTGTCGATGGATGCGCCGTGGATTGAAGATCCGGGGCCGGAACCATTCTGGCCGGAGTCCTTGCACCCTGCCCCGCTTCCAGAACCACCGCCGGTAACCGAAAGCCAGTCAGGGCCCTGGTCGGCCTGGACCCCCATTCGCCTGAGCTGGGACACAACCACATCAATGCGGTCACACTCTTTTGCCCTTAGATGGGCAACATTAACCATCCGGGTGGTCCCCCTGGCAAAGGCGGCAACAACGGCAAGGGTGGGCGCCACATCCGGACAGTCGCCCATGTCCACCTCAACTCCCTTTAAATTTGTACCCTGCACCGTGATACCCCTGTCGGATCTCTCCACCCTGCAGCCCATACGTTCGAGGATATCGACAAATGCAAGATCCCCCTGCAATGAACGTCGTGTGGCACCGGTCACCGTTACAGGGGTGCCGGTAACAGCTCCTGCCGCCCAGAAATAACTGGCATTGGACAGATCGGGCTCAACGGAAAAATGCCCGGGCATATAGGTCTGCCCGCCTTCGACCTTGAACCGTGTGGGTGAGATCCGCCGGGCCTTAACCTGAAATTCGTCCATGACCGCCATGGTAAGATCAATATAGGGAGAAGAGACCGGCGGGGAGGTAAGGGTGATATCGAGTCCATCCCTGAAAAACGGAGCGATCATCATCAAAGATGAGAGGTATTGGCTGCTGGTCGAACAGTCCAGGGTGACCGAACCGCCCCTGCGGTCCCCTCCTTTGATGAGCACCGGGGGGCAGGCGTTTCCATTGAGGGACGCTGCCTCGATGCCGATCATTTCCAACGAAGATAAAAGGGCCCCAATGGGCCTTTGGGACATGCGTTCATCCCCGCAAAGGTGATAGGCAGCATCCCCCAGGGCTGCAATCCCGGCTATCAGCCGCATGGACGTCCCTGAGTTTCCAAGATAAATGGGATCCATATAGGGTGTAAGTGCACCGCCAACCCCTGTGATTACGTGGGAATTTTCGCCCATGTTTTTAAACGAGGCTCCCATGGAAGCAAGGGCGCCCATGGTCAACCGGATATCCTCGCTGTCTAAAAGATTGTCGACTGTCGACACCCCGGAAGCCAGGGCCGCACAGATCACCATTCGATGGGAAATACTCTTGGATCCGGGGACCGTCACCGAACATGGGTTCAATTTTCTTGTTCGTATCTGTTTCATCTTTTCTCCAAAGCCTTGAGCAACGCAGACTTCATTGTTTGAATGGGTGCTTTTCTGCCGGTAAAAAGTTCAAATTGCAAGGCCCCCTGGTTGACAAACATGGCCATGCCGTCGATGACAATGCACCCGCGTTCAACGGCAGCCTTGATCAATGCGGTTTTCACCGGTGTGTACACGATGTCCATGACCACCATGGCGGGTTTCAATATTTCAGGATCAATGGGAATGGCGTCGCTGTCAGGGGCCATGCCCAAGGACGTTGCATTGACAATAATATCAGGATCCACAAAGGCAATATCCGCCTTGGGAATAAATTCGGCCCCAAGCTCGTCTGCCAGGGCCCTGCCCCGTGCCTGGGAACGGTTGACGATCAAGGGAATCGCCCCCCGTTGTTTGACCCCAAAGGCCACGGCCCTGGCAGCCCCGCCCGCCCCCAGAATCACCACCCGCCGACCGTTCAGGTCACACACCTTCTCAAGGGGGTCAACGGCCCCCATGCAGTCGGTGTTATGGCCAAACAGCATGCCGTCCCGGTTAACAATGGTGTTAACCGCCCCCATGCCCCGGGCAAGGGGGTCAATCCCGTCAAGCAGGGGGATCACGGTTTCCTTGTGGGGAATGGTGATGGATGCGCCGGCAATACCAAGGGCTTTCATGGAGATCATTGCATCCTCAATCCGTGGCACCTTAAAGGCAAGGTAAACCCCATTGATCTCGGCCTTTTCAAAGGCGGCATTGTGCATAACAGGCCCAAGGGAATGGGCAACCGGATCTCCGAAAAGGGCGTACAAACGCGTATTTGAATTCAACATTTTTGCTCACGACCTTATGTTTTATAATGCTTTAAATACGGGATAGGACCCCAGGTGCTTCAGGTAAAGACAGTTTGCCTTCATCTTTTCAATGGTGGTACGAACGATTTCATCGTCAACGTGCCCCTCAATGTCCATGAAGAAATAATAGCTCCAGTTCTGGTGACGGGTGGGTCTGGATTCAAGCTTTGCCATGTTGAGCCCGGCAAGATTGACCTGTTCCAGCACCTTGAACAGGGATCCAGGCTTATGGGCAGTTGCAAACATCACCGATGTCTTGTCCCTGCCCGTTCGTTCCACCCGGTCCCGGCCGATCACAAGAAACCGGGTAACATTGCCAGTAAGGTCCTCAATACTGGACTCGACCACCTGAAGGTTATAGATGTGGGCCGCCCTGGAGCTTGCAATGGCAGCCGCCCCCTTCTCCTTTGCAGCTATCCTTGCAGCATGGGAGGTGGAGGTGGTTTCAACGATTGCAACCCCCGGCAATCGCTTCTGGAGCCAGTTCCGGCACTGGGCAAGGGCCTGGGTGTGGGAGTAAACGGTTTTGATGCTGTTAAGATCACCGGACAGGGAGAGAAGATCGTGGGATATGGGCTCATAATGCTCGGCTTCAATGGTCAGGTCGAACTCGTAGAACAGGTCCAGGGTGTAATTGACCGCACCTTCAATGGAATTTTCCACCGGGACCACCCCGTAGTTGCTCTCTTTTTTTTGCACCTGTTTAAACACATCCCGGATGGTTGTCTCATGGACAAACTGCCCGGAATGGCGGAAATGATTCAACGAGGCTATGTGGGTGTAGCTTGCCTCCGGTCCCAGAAAGGAAATGCGCCGGTTCCGCTGTATCTGGCGGGTTGCCGTCATGATGACGCTGAAGATATGACGAAGCAGATCGTCGTCGCAGGGTCCCTGGTTGATGCGGGAAAGTCGTTCGAGGATCTTGTTCTCCCGCTGCTGATCGATAACCTCAGACCCCATGTTCTGCTTGATGCCACCGATTTTTTTTCCAATTTCAAGTCGATGATTGATAAGCCCGACCATTTTTTCATCGATGGCATCAATTTCGACCCGAAACTGGGCCAGCTCTTTTTTTAGCCCCATGGAAACAGGGTCTGATCCGCCAATACCCGGCATGATTCCTCCTTAAAAACAGCAAAAGCCGCAGAGACCTTTGGTCTGCTGCGGCTTATCACTTTTGATTCTGATGAATATCGTCTCGTTCAGTGCACCACAGGCAGACCCCTATCAAAAAAGCCCCTAAAATAAAAATAAACCATGCCTGTAAAAAGAGTGTTCACTGTAAGTTTGTTTTCCTTCAACGATTTATTCGTCTGCATTTGTGTAGTTGTTCAAAGCAAGTTACAGGCACCTTTGAATAAAGTCAACCCCTTTGGGGGTTTATTTTTTAAACACAAAGGTCTTGATCCGGTTGCCGTCCTTTTCCTTGACCGTTGCCGTGTAGGAATCGATATTGATGCTTTCCCCGACTTCCGGGATTCTTCCGATACGTTCAAGGATATAACCTGAAAAGGTGTCATAGTTGTTTGATTCTTCAATGGAGAGCCCCAGTTTTTTGTTGACCTCGTCAATATCGGTCTTTCCAAGCACCACCCAACGTTTGTCCTTGAGTTTTACCACATGGGGATCCAGGCGATCGGTTTCATCACTGATCTCACCCACAAGCTCTTCAAGTACATCCTCCATGGTGACAAGCCCTTCAACCCCGCCGTGCTCGTCAATGACGATGCCGATGTGGTTTTTCTTCAATTTAAACTCGTGGAGCAGGGAATCGATTTTCTTGGATTCAGGAACAAAATAAGGCTCCCTCATGATCTCCTTGACGTCAAACGAGGAGCTGTGGTTGGACGCACAATGTTCGTGGTAGCTTGCAAAAAGATCCTTGATGTTGAGGATACCCACAACATTATCAATGCTCTCCTCGATGACAGGAATCCTTGAAAAACCCGATCGAATGATCGCCTTGATATCAACGGGATCCTCAATATCGATCGTATACATGTCAGCCCGGGGGGTCATGATCTCTGACGCGCAGGTGTCGTCAAATTCAAAGATGTTTGAAATAAGCTGCCGTTCCCCCTCTTTGATTTCGCCCCCCTCTTCAACCACCTCCACCATGGTCATGAGCTCATCCTCGGTTACCGCAGGCTTATTGGTATAGGGCCCCAGCACCTTAGGAATAAAATTCAAGACAACAATGACGGGAAAAAAAATCTTTGACAGCCAGAACAATGGATAGATGACAATCCTTGCCACGACCACGTTGTTATGGGTGGCAAAGGATTTGGGGAAAATTTCTCCAAACACGAGAATCAGAAAGGTCATGACGCCGGTTGCAATGCCCACGGCATTGGAGCTGAATTTTTCCATTACAATGGCCGTGGCAAGGGATGATCCGCCGATGTTGACAAGGTTGTTACCAATGAGGATGGTGGTCAACAGACTGTGGGAGTCCCTTTTCATGCGAAGGATGAGCTGGTCGAGTTTCCCGCCCTCCTTGGCAAGGTGAAGCGCCCTTACCTTGGAGATGGAAAAGAGCGCTGTTTCCGAAGACGAAAAAAAAGCGGACAGTAAAAGACAGACGACAAGAAAAATGAGCTGGGTGGTCATGGGTTTAACGCTTCCTATTTTTTAAATCAGGCATAAAATTCAGTTGTGTACCTGGCGCCCGGGTCCAGTTTAATGGTTATATCAGAAAATAACGAAAAAAAACAATGACTTTCAAACACCGATGCTTCACCCTTTGCCGACCGTCCGGTTACGGGATCTTAAAAGTTCCAGGGCAAGCCTTGCCGTGCGGAGTGCTGCGCCTTGCCCCCCGAGGCGTTTTCGGACCATCAACAACCGTGTTCGAACCTGCCCAAGGGTTTGTCTGTTCAACAGAGACAGGGCCGTGCGGGCAATATTTTCAGCCGTTGCATCGTCCTGGAGAAGTTCAGGCACAATCTGCCGGTTGGCAATAATGTTTGCAAGGCCCACATGCTTTATCCGGACAAAGGTTCTGGCAATGAGATAGCTCAACCGGGAAAGCCGATAAACAATAATCATGGGCACACCGCAGATGGCCGCCTCCAGGGTGACTGTTCCAGAGGCGGCAACGAGGAGATCACACTGGTCGAAAAGGGTCTGACAGGGTCCTTTGACCGCCACAAACAGCGGCTGTTTACCGGAAAATTCTTTGTTGGCGGCATCAATGGTTTCAAGGATCCGGCCCGGGTCAACCGTTGCGGCCAGGGAGACAAGGAATCGGACCTGTTTATCCTGTTTTTGAATCAGCAGGGCCCCTTGAACCATGGGCGCCAGCAGGGCTGAAATTTCATTCTCCCTTGAACCGGGCAGAAGTCCGATAACAAAGGGGGCGTCATCTGAAGGAATCTGCCTTGACGTAATTTCAGGATAACAGTCCAGAAGGGGATGACCCACAAAGGTTGCGGCAATGCCGGCTTGTTTAAACAGGGGCAGTTCAAAGGGGAAAATCAAAGCAGCATGGTCCACCACCTGTTCCATGGTTCGAAGGCGCGACCGTTTCCAGGCCCAAACCTTTGGGGTGATGTAATAGAGAACCGGCACGCCCTTTTTCTTGGCAAATGCCGCGGCCCTGAGGTTAAACCCGGGATAATCAATGAGAATGACAAGGTCCGGTTTCGTGGTTGCGACCCGCTGCCTGAAACAGCTGAAGGCCCTGTTGATGACCCGGAACTGACGGATCACCTCGGTTACCCCCATGACCGAGAGGCGCCGGATGTGAAAAAACAGATCCATGCCCTGGGCCGCCATCAGGTCTCCGCCAATGCCGGTGATGGCAAGGGAGGGGTCAAGGCGTTTCATGGCGCGGACCAGGTTTGCCCCATGGAGATCCCCGGACGGTTCCCCGGCAAGAATCATGACATGAAAGGGCCTGGGTTCCGGGTTTGCATCTTTTGCAGATGGGGTCATTGGAACTCTGCCTCATCCATGGCAACGATGGATATCCCATGGCCATCGGCAAGGTCGATCATTTGCTGGCGGTCAAAGGATATACTTTTTTCAGCTTCTATCACCAGGACGGAAATCCCCGACTCTGCCATGGCCTGGATGGTTTCAACCCCGGTGGAGGGCAGGTCAAACCGCTGATCCTGGCCGGGTTTGCAAAGTTTAACAAGAACGCTCCCCCCCCTGCCAAGGAGCCCGCCCCTGCGGATGGTGGCATCGGTTCCGTCTGCCGCTTCAACGGCGAGCACGGTCCCGTTTCCGATGACAATGGCCTGGCCCACATCCAGCCTGCCAATCTCCCTGGCAATGCGCCAGCCGGTTTGAATGTCTTTTTTTTCCGCTTTACCCGGACTGCGCCGGGTCCAGCACCCTTTAGGGGAAACAAGCTCGGGCAGAAGGAAGGTCGAAGGTTTGATAGTAACCCCCTGATTTTCAAGCAGGTCTGCAAAGGCCCTCAGAATGGAATCATCGTGGGTATGGCCCATGCGTGCGATAAAGGCCAGGGCCTTGAGGTCCGGCTTGATGTCCGTAAAGATCCGGGTTTTTTTGACGGTGCCGAGCATGACGGCCTGGTCAATGCCCCGGCGTTTAAAAAACGTTAACAGGCGTCCGACCTGACCCAGGTGCATCCACTGGATGGTTTCCACATGGCCAGCAAGGGCTGTTGACGCCTCGTTAACATAGGCAACCGCATGGACCTCATACCCCTTAAGTTTTGCCTCTTTAGCAAACAACAGGGGGAACTGACCGCCCCCGGCAATGAGTCCGATCTTCATGGCGTTATCGGGTCACGCCCCGGTTGGATTCCCGGATAAAGGTCATGAAGTTGACCACCTCGGGAATCTGTTCAACCTCGGCCTTGACCCGCTCTGTTGCCTGTTTCACAGTGAGCCCGATGCGAAAAACAATTCTGTAGGCTTTTTTAAGTTCCTGGAGTGTGGCCTTGGAAAAATTGTGCCGTTTCAACCCCACGTTGTTCAAACCGTGGAGGGTCGCCCGGTCGCCTGCGGCAATCACATAGGGAGGAATATCCTTCACAACGGCCGATTTCCCGCCGATATAGGCAAAATCACCGACCCTGACAAACTGATGCACGGCAACAAGTCCGCCCACGGTGACGTTGTCCCCAAGTTCAATGTGACCGGCAAGGGTCGAGTTGTTGGCAAGGATCACCCGGTTACCGGTTTTACAGTCATGGGCGATGTGGGTGTAGGCCATGAGGTAGTTTTCTTCACCCACTTCGGTCACCCCGCCGCCAAACTCGGTGCCCCGGTTGATGGTCACAAATTCGCGGATCACTGTCCTGCGGCCGACCTTGAGGTAGGTACGTTCACCATGGTATTTCAGATCCTGGGGGGCCGCACCAATGGAGGCATACTGAAAGATCCGGCAATCGTTCCCGATGGTGACATACTGATCAATGGTTGTATAGGGGCCGATCTGGGTGCCTGAACCGATGCAGACGTCGTTCTTGATGATGGCATAGGGACCTATGGTGACGTTGGCATCGATTTCGGCTCCGGGATCTATGATTGCCGTTGGGTGAATAAGCGCTGAAGCATTCATGGGGTACTCTCCTTACTGTTGACCCGCTTTTCAAGGGCCAGAAGCCGCTTTCTGATATCGGGAAGTCTTGGAATTATTCGACCGACCTTGAGCCAGAGTTTATGGGGCATCTGGGGAACGCCTGAAACGATTTCACCCGGAGGAACATCCGATACTACACCTGCACCCGGCCCCACAATGGCATTGTTGCCAATGGTAAGATGGCCGGAAATTCCGGCTTTGCCGGCAACAATGACATTTTTTCCAAGCACGGCCGAACCGGCTATGCCCACCTGGGCAACGATGAGCGTGTTTTCACCAACGACCACGTTATGGGCAATATGAACCAGATTGTCGGTCTTGACCCCCCTTTGCAGCCAGGTTCGCCCCAGGGTTCCCCGGTCAATGGTGTTGCAGGCACCGATTTCCACCTGGTCATCGATCTGTACAAACCCCGCATGGACAAGCTTTTCATGGACACCCTGACTTGGGGTAAATCCGAACCCGTCACTGCCGATGACCGTTCCCGGATGGATGATCACACCCTGACCGATCCGTGTTCTGTCCATGATGGTGACATTGGGTTTGACAAGGGTGTTGCTGCCCATGGTGACATCATCACCCACAAAGACCCCGGCCATGAGATGGACATGATCGCCAAGGGTGACATTGTCGCCAATGGTGACACCCTGGGCTATGGTGACCCCTTTTCCGCCGGTAAAATTTTTACCGATGACGGCCGTGGGTGCGATGCCGGGCACGGTCGTTTTCACAGGATGAAACCGTTCAACGATCCTGAAAAAATGAAGCCTGGGATTTTTTGACCGGACAAGGGAACAGGTCAGGCCATCACCGTTAAAACCGGTGAAATCCCAGGGAACGATGACGGCACCGGCCCGGGTCTGATCCAGCCGGTTCAAAAACCTGGGGTCATCGGCAAAGGTGATATCATGACAGGTTGCCTCCCCAAAGGAAGCGCAACCCGTGACATCAAGCTGTGGGTTGCCCACCACCTCACCGTCAAACATTGCGGCAAGGTCTTTTAGCATAAATTTAAAAATGAATTTCATGGATACGGTCTACTATGCCTACTTTGCGCTGCTCTTGTCAAACGCCTCAATAACCTTGTCGGTCATGTCAAGGGCGTCGGCGAAATAGACGACTCCTGCAGCGTTCTGCTCAAAGATAAGGGTATACCCATTCTCTTTGCCCATGGTCTGGGCAATGGCCAGCACATCCTTGTTGATTTTTTTGATGAACCCTGCCTCAAAGGCTTTAAAATCATCCCGGTACTGGGCCTGCAGTGTCTTGAAATCGTTGACCTTGATCCGGAACTCACGCTCTTTTTCATCCCGTTTTTCCTTGCTCATGACAAGGGCTTCACGTTCAATGGTTTTTTTGAGTTCCTCAAGCTCCTCACCTTTGGCCTTAAGGGTTGTTTCCATCTCCTTGCCCTTTTTGTTGATCTCTTCCTTTGCTATCTTTCCGGAATTAGAAGAGACAAGGATCTTCTGGAAATTAATGATGCCGATCTTGGGTTTGTCTGCGGCAAAGGCCGAAACCGCACCACAGACAAACAAAACCGCCGTTGTTAAAGCCAATTTAGTCATGATTTTCATAGTGCCCTCCCTGCTTTATTGTAAATAATATCGTCTTTATATGATCGGTTATACACTAACCGGTTAAAATGAGCTACCCATGGAAAATTCCCACCGGCTGTCGCCTGCGCTGGACTCATCCGTGTCATCCAGGGTGATCCCATATTCGATCCGGATGGGCCCCATTGGCGAATACCACCGGATACCTGCCCCATAGCTTGACTTGAGGTCGTTGAACGAAATATCCTCATCCGAGTCAAACACATCCCCTGAGTCATAGAACAGAACACCGGCAAGCCCCACATCCTCCAGGAGGGGAAAATTGAGTTCAAAATTGAACTGAACAAATTTGACACCACCCTCGATATTGCCCTCACTGTTTTCACCGGCATTGATATCCTGCCAGTCATACCCACGAACCGAATTGATGCCGCCCAGGTAAAATTTTTCATAATCAATATCAATATCGTCGCTGGACTGGTCATCCAGAAACCCGGTTTTTCCATGGAGCAGACCGGTCAGCTTCCAGAAAATGGGAAAATGGACCCCGGATTCAGCGATGTATTTGGTAAAATCGATCTCACCGCCCAGAAACCTGCCGGCGTACTCCATGGATACGGAATGAAGCATTCCCTCGGTGGCATTGAAACTCTTGTTCCTTGAATCGTATTTCAAGGTGGTGGTCACGGAGCTTGTCACATAATTGCCCGCATCCACCGAGGTGTAATCCTCATCCACATCGGTGATCGTAAAATCTTCAAAGGCGTACTTGATACCAATGCTGGTAAAATCAAATATCATGTACCCGAGTCTGAGGGCCACACCCTTGCTGTCCTTGTCGTAGTAGTCATACTCCTTGTCCCAGTTGTAAAGGTCAAATCCTGCACTCAAGGGAATATCAAACAGCCACGGTTCTGTAAAGCTTAGGGTGTACCGGTTGGACGAACCGGAAATCTCTGCCTTGACCGAAGCGATCTGACCCTTGCCGAAAAGATTGCGCTCGGTTACGGAAATCATGCCGAACATGGAATCTTCACTCGAGTACCCCCCGCCGAAACTAAATGCACCCGTTGGTTTTTCCGTGATGTTCATGTGAACGTCCAGCCGGTCCTCCTTGCTGCCCCTGGAGGTGCTGACCTCGACATTCTCAAAATAATCGGTTCTTCTGAGATTTTTAACGCTGGCCTGGAGCTTTGACATGGAATAAAGCTCCTGTTCATAGACCTTGATCTGCCGTCGGATCACCTTGTCCCGGGTTTTGGTATTCCCGCTGATGATGATACGCTCAAAATAAACCGGCGACTTTTTTTCAATGTTAAAGGTGATGTTGACCACCTTCTTTTCCCTGTCCCGGTCAATGAGGGGGGCAACCTCGGCATTGGCATACCCCTTGTCGGCATAGATATCGGTGAGTGAGATTACATCGCTTCTGAGTTGCTTTCTCGAATAAAGCTCGGCCCCCCGTGATTTAATTTCAGTCGTCAGGGTCTCAACCGGAACGATGAGATCCCCCTTAAAATCAACGGTACCGATGCGATACTGAATCCCTTCATCGACCTTGAATTTAACGGAAATGCTCTTTTGTTCATACACGATTTCAGGATCAGAGACCCTGGCATCCACAAACCCCTGGTCCTTGTAATAGGACTCAAGCCTGAACACATCCTGGTCAAGTTCGTTCTTGTCAAGGTCTCCCGACGAGGTGACCCAGAAGAAAAATCCTTTTTCCTTGGTCTTCATCTCCTTTTTGAGCTGTTTGGCTGAGAAATAGCTGTTGCCCTCAAACACAAGGGATTCAATCCGGAGCTTGTTTCCCTCTTCAATGTCAAACTCAATGTCGGCCTGGTTGTTGTCAAGGGGAGTGGTCTGGTAACGAATCTCACAGTTATGGTAGTTCTTTTCCGTATACAGGGCTTTGATCCTTGCCACATCGGCATCCAGCTTGAAAATATTGAGAATAGATCCGGTGCTGGTCCTGATGACGTCGGTAATTTCCTTTTCCTCGTAAATCCGGTTTCCCTTGATCTTCAACTTTCGGACACTGGGTTTCTCAACAACGGTAAAGACCAGCTCAACACCCTTGTCCTGCTGGTTACTCTCCACCCTGACATCGTCAAAATAGCCCATTTTATAGATTTTTTTAAGGTCGTCCGAAAGGGTGGCTGGGTTAAAAATTTCTCCCGGCTTGACCGTCAATATCCTCAGAACGGCATCGGACTCGATCCTGCGGTTTCCCTCAAGTTTGACTTCAGTGACAAACTGTCGTTTAAAAACAACACTGGATATTTCGCTGGAGAGTCGGTTGACAGCTGAAAAAAGATTTTCAAGCCCCTCTGCTTCGGCAAAAAAGGAAGCGGGCGGCCGTGCATCAAAACTTGCGGCCAGGCGTGCATCAACACTCAATCGGCCGCCGGCCTTGAACAAAGAGCCCCACACCAGGTGATCCACACCGTATTGAATCCCCAGCTCCTTGATCTTTTTATAACCAAGATCAATCCCCTCCGGCACCTTGTCAATGAAAACCGTCTCAGCCCCGTCGGCTTTGAATTTTTCAGACAGCATCCGGGGAAGGCTCTGCTCGAGTTGATCCAGGGCCTTGTCGGCATGAACGGCAAAGGGAAGAATTCCAATGGTAATCTTATCTTTAGCAGAAACAGTAACGCTGAAAAAAACAACAAAAAGCATTGCCATCAAGGCTGTTCGTTTAAAAATACCTGTATTCATAGTTTCAGTCTCAACTTGGGGGTTGTATGGTTTATCGTTCATTCTACGGCCACTATTTGACCGTCTTTAAGGGTCAACCGCTGGTTCATTAGAGCGGCAAGGTCGGTGTTGTGGGTCACCACAATGACCGTCATGCCAAGTTCTGTATTTAACGCCACGAGAAGCTCGTGAACGGCGTCTGAATTTTTTCGGTCAAGGTTACCCGTTGGTTCATCGGCCAGGAGCAGCATGGGTTCCATGACAAGGGCCCTTGCAAGGGCGACCCGCTGCTGCTCACCACCCGAAAGATCTTCGACCCGATGGTCAAGTCGCTCCTTGAGACCGACCCGTTCAAGGATGGTTGCGGCCCTTTTCCTGGCGTCCGGTCGTTTGATCCGGTCGATCAGGCAGGGAATCATGACGTTTTCCAGTGCCGTGAATCCCCTGAGCAGGTGGTGAAACTGAAACACAAAACCGATGGACCGGTTTCTGAACCGTGCAAGGGCCACCGGATCAAGGCTGAAAAGGTCATCATCGTCAAAGATCAGTCGGCCCTGGTCAGGGCGGTCAAGGGTGCCGATGATGTGAAGCAGGGTGGATTTTCCAATACCTGAAGCCCCCACTACGGCCAGGGTATCCCCCTGTGAAATGGTGAAATCCACATTATTGAGGATGTCGATGCGTGTGGTTGTTGTGTTAAATCCCCTGGAGATGCCTTCAAGAACCATGAGCCGATCGCCTTTTTTTCTAACCATAGCGAAGGGCCTCCACTGGGTTCATTGTGGATGCCTTGTGGGCCGGATAGATCGTCGAAACAAAACAGATGGCAATGGCAGACAGGACAATAAAAAGAACATCCATGGATTCAAGCTGCACCGGGATGGTCGAAAAGGGATAGGCCGGGGGAAGTTCAATGAATTTATACCGTTCAAGCAACAGGCAGACGCCAACCCCTGAAACCGTTCCCAGAAAGGTGCCAAACAGACCAACGACCATTCCCTGGACCATGAACACCCTTCGAACCAGGGCATCTGTGGCGCCCATGGCCTTTAAAACCGCAATATCCCGGGTTTTTTCCATCACCATCATGATCAGGGCCGAGGCAATATTAAAGGCGGCCACCAGGACAATCAGGGTCAGAATCACGAACATGGCGGTTTTTTCAAGCTTCAAGGCGGCAAACAGGCTCTTGTTGATCTCCATCCAGTCCCGGGCATAAAAGGGATAATCCAATTCCGTCACAAGGGCGGTCTTGACCCGGTCTGCCTTGAATAGATCATCGACCCATACACCAAGGGCAGAGACCCTCTCCCCCATGCCCATGAGTTTCTGGGCCTCAATGAGGTGAACATAGGCAAGGGCGCTGTCATACTCGTACATGCCCGATTCAAAAATACCGGTCACCCGGAACCGCTTGAGGGCCGGGACATGGCCCACAGGCGAGATCATGCCGCCGGGAGAGATGAGAACGATGTTATCTCCCACCGAAGTGGCAAGATTTTTGGCAAGTTCCTTGCCAAGAATAATTCCAGGCAAAATAACGCCATTGCCGTCCCGGGCAAGGCAACGGTCAAGTTCATCCGGGGTGAACCCCTTGACCAGACTGAAGGGAACGGCTGGAACCACCCCCCGGACCACGGCGCCTGAAAGTGAATGACTCGTCCGGACCATGGTCTGGGCAAATACCATGGGCGATACCCCGGCAACACCGGGAACGGCCAGGGCCCTTTTGATGGTGCTGTCCACATCATAGGCCTTTCCCGAATGGTTCATCACAAGTACGTGGGGTTCCACACCCAGAATCCGCCGCCGGAACTCAGATTCTGCACCGCTCATCACGGCAATGACAATGACCAGGGCCATGACGCCCACGGTCACCCCTGCAACCGAAAGAAGGGTAATCAAAGAGATAAACCCCTCCCGCTGCTTTGCCCTGAGATATCTGGCCGCTATGAAAAATTCAAGGGGCATTGATCAGGCAATATTTTTCATGTGGGGAAACAGGATCACCTCCCGGATGGAGGCAGAATCGGTTAAAAGCATGATAAGGCGGTCAATGCCGATGCCTTCACCGGCCGTGGGCGGCATGGCATACTCAAGGGCTTCCACATAGTCGGTATCCATGACATGGGCCTCCACATCTCCCTTGCTTCGTTTGGCAGCCTGACCCAGGAACCGTTCATGCTGGTCAACCGGATCATTGATTTCTGAGAATCCGTTGGCAATCTCACGGCCGGCAATAAACAGCTCAAACCGGTCTGTCAGCTCGGGGTTGGCCTCGCTTTTTCTGGAAAGGGGCGACACTTCCACGGGATATCCCGTGATAAAGGTGGGCTGGATCAGCTTGGGTTCCACCAGCAGGTCAAAAAGCTTGGTCAGGATCTTTCCGTGGCGATCCTGGTCCGTCATCTTGATGCTGTTGTTTTCTGCAAAGGTTCGAAGGGCTTTCCGGTCTTCAAGGATGGCAGGATCCACCCCGCCGATCTTGACCAGGGATTCCATCATGGGAAGACGCTCCCAGGGTTTTGAGAAATCAATGGTGTCGCCCTGGTACTCGATAATTTCAGATCCGGTCACCTCCAGTGCCAGATGCCTGAACATCACCTCGGTCATGTCCATGAGGTCTTCATAGGTGGCGTAGGCCTGGTAGAACTCAACCATGGTAAACTCGGGATTGTGCCGGGTGGACACCCCTTCATTCCTGAAATTGCGGTTGATCTCAAACACCCGTTCAAATCCGCCCACAACCAGCCGCTTGAGGTAAAGCTCCGGGGCAATCCGCAGAAAAAGCTCCATGCCCAGGGCGTTGTGCCAGGTCTTGAAGGGGGTGGCTTCGGCGCCGCCGGCAACGGGCTGCATCATGGGGGTTTCAACCTCCATGAAATCCCTCTGTTCAAAAAACGACCGCATCAGGCGAATGGTTTTACTGCGCCGGGTGAAAATATCCCTTGCCTCCTTGTTCATGATCAGATCAAGGTAACGCTGGCGGTATCTTTTTTCCGGGTCCTTGATGCCGTGGAATTTTTCAGGCAGGGGCCGCATGGATTTGGACAGAAGCCGGAAGGTTTCAGCCAGAAGGGTCCACTCGCCGGTCCTTGTCTGGAACAGAGTGCCGGAAATTCCGACAAAATCACCGATATCAAGTTTCTTAAACAGATCGTACACCCCATCACCGACCCTGTTCTTCTGGATGTATGCCTGGATCTGGCCGGTCCTGTCCTTGAAACGGATGAACGATGACTTTCCAAACTTGTTGACTGCCATCATCCTTCCTGCAGCCGAAAACACGGGTCCATTCTCCCCAAGCCCCTGGGGATTTTCAGCAATGACGATCTGCAGGGCTTCCATGGTGTGGGAAACCTTAAAGTCATTGGGATAGAGAGGAACACCGTTGTTCCGGATCTCCGCCAGCTTCTCTTTTCTTGCCGTCAATAGTGCGCTTGTTTCATCCATACGTTCACTGTCTTTTATATTTGGGTTAATGATCAATAAAATTCACTAAACTATCCTATTCCATGGCCGAGTGTCAAGATCTTGTTAGCAATAGGACGATGTCAAACGCCTATGACGGGTGTGGCACAGGCGTTTTATCCAAGTCAGAGAAGGATATTATCTTCCAATGGTGGAGGGCCGGGGGATGGGCCTTTTAAGTATGAAAAAACGGTGGTCCCTCAAACCGGCAAAGGGAACTGACAGGGAGCCTGGGAGACATTGCGTGGAAGGGGGTCTTGTTCCGAACGGTTTCATGGATGATGGCAACTATTGCAGGTTTTTCTTTCCTTCCAGGAGACGCCAAGGGTTTCAAGCTCTTTGAGCACCATTAAAACGACATTTTCCACCTGGCCGGCAAGGGTGGGAGTCAACTCTGTTCCAAGGGTTTCCATGTCCATGGGCTCCGCCCCCACAATCACCGTTTGGGGCACATGGTCCAGGAATTGACATAGGGTAAGTGCCTCTAGTAGGTCCACCTGGTGCAGGGAATTCTTGGCAAGAATCCGATTGGGGATATCCCCACCTGCAAGGCGATGGAGATCCCCTGGTTTTCCCCTGTTTAAAATGGTGTCCACCACAATGAGATGGTGGGCATGGGAAATAACCCCAAGGAGGTTGATCCCCAGAACACCGCCGTCAACCACGGTAACCCGGTCCGGAAATCGATAATCTTCAAGCAGTTTTTCCACCACCCGGATGCCGAGTCCGTCATCGGAAAAAAGAATGTTGCCAACGCCGAGAATGATAATTTCAGATGTCATGCAGGTTCTCCATGGTCAGTTTAATGTTTAATGTTTCTGCCCCCTTTTGACGGGGGGCAGAAAAAGAGCTTCTCAAATCAAGGACAGGGACTAAACCACCCGGACCTTGTAGATTTCATTGGTATGGGGATCAATCACATGGACGGCACAGGCAAGGCAGGGATCATAGGAGTGAACCGTCCTGAGCACCTCAAGGGGCTTTTGGGGATCTGCAATGGGGGTCCCAATGAGGGAACGTTCCACCGGCCCCTTGTTACCCTGGGCGTCGGCAGGTCCAAAGTTCCAGGTGGAGGGAACCACATACTGGTAATTCTTAATTTTGCCGTCCTCGATTTCGATCCAGTGGCCAAGCCCACCCCTTGGCACATCATTCAAACCAAAACCCTTTGCCTTGTCCGGCATGGTCCAGGATTGATAGGTTTTTTTGTCCCCCTTTGCAATGTTGTTCCTGAGTTCATCCAGCCAGTTGCCCATGGCATCGCCGATTATAACTGTTTCAAGTCCCCTGGCGGCCGTCCTTCCAAGGGTCGAAAAAAGAGCGTCTGCTCCCACACCCAGTTTTTTAAGGGTTTGATCCACCAGACCCTTTGCCGTGGCATCCTTCTTGCCATAGGCAACAAGAACCCTTGCCAGGGGCCCGACTTCGGCTGCGAGCCCGTCGTACCGGGGTGCCTTGACCCAGGAGTATTTGTCATCGGTATCGTAGGCGACCTCACCCTGGATGGGCTCTGTCTTTCCGGCATAGGGATGGCTTGGCGCACTGTTCTCATACCAGGCCCGGGTAACATCCTCGGTGATAAGGTCAACATCCAGATTTTCCACACCAAGGCCCTTTCGGATAAATCCGGACGGCATAAGGAGACGACTTTCCGAGCTGTTTTCAGCAAAATCGCCATAGGCAAGAAAGGCCTCATTGTTGCCGCCAATGGCACCCCAATTTTTGTAGAAAGAGGCAATGGCCATAAGATCGGGAATGTAGACCTCATCCACAAACGCCTTGGTTTCCTTCCAGATATCTTCAAATTCCTTGATCCTGTCTGTGTTGAGATCCCGGACCGAGGTGACACCGCCCACCACGAGGAACTGGGGATGGGGATTTTTGCCGCCAAACACGGCGTGCATTCTGGCAGCCTTGGCCTGGAGTTTCAGGGCCTCAATGTAATGGGCTGCGGCCATGAGATTGGCTTCGGCAGGCAGGGCATAGGCAGAATGGCCCCAGTAACCGTTGTTAAAAGGCCCCAACTGACCGCTTGACACAAAGGTCTTTAATTTATCCTGGATTGTTGCAAAATATTCGGAAGATTCCGGCCTTCCGCTCACGTTGGCAGAAAGTTTTGCCGTTTTTACCGGATCAGCCTTCAAGGCATCCACAATATCCACCCAGTCCAAAGCATGGAGATGATAAAAATGGACAATATGATCGTGCTGGAACTGGGCTGCGTGGATGAGATTTCTGATGATACGGGCGTTGTCCGGAATGGTGATATTGCAGGCATCTTCCACGGCCCGGACCGACGACAGGGCATGGACATAGGTGCAGACGCCGCAGGAGCGCTGGACAAAGTGGTGGGCATCCCTGGGGTCCCTGCCCTTTAACATCATTTCGATTCCCCGAAACATCTGGCCCGAGCACCAGGCATCCTTTACCCGGTTGTTTTCAATCTCAACTTCGATCCGTAAATGTCCTTCGATCCTTGTGATGGGATCGATCATTATTCGTTTGCCCATGGATTAATTTTCCTTGTAAAATGGAGTCATTGCATCCCAGAAATCGGGTTCACTGCACCCGATGCAGGGGTGGCCCGCCTGGATGGGAAAGCTTGTGCCGTCGTTGAACTTGGCCGTCGGGCAATTATTGTAGGTTTCAGGCCCTTTACATCCCATATTATAGAGACAATAGCCCAGCTCTGCCTCTTTGGAACCAAACTCTTCCACAAACTCATCGTTCTCAAAATGTTTTAACCTGGGACAACGGTCGTGGACGGTCTCGGCATAGGCAAACAAAGGCCTGCCCTGCTCGTCAAGCTCGATGGTTTCATTGTTCAGGTATTTAACGATGGTTGACAAAAGGTTCAAAGGATTTGGCGGGCATCCCGAAATATTGATGGTGGCAACCCCAATGGCATCCTTTACCCCCTTGTAACCGCCGGGATTGGGAACGGCAGCAGGAATGCCGCCATAGGCGGCACAGGTGCCAAGGGCAATGGTGACCGCAGCTTTAGGGATCACATCATTTGCAATTTCAAGAAAGGTCCTTCCCCCCACCTTGCCATAGGCACCATTATAGGCAGTTGCAATGGAACCTTCCACAACACAGATGAATTTCCCCTTGTGGGTTTCGATCGCCTGTTCAAGGGATTTTTCCGCCTGATGACCTGCGGCTGCCATAATGGTTTCATGGTATTCAACCGAAATGGTTTCAAGGATGATGGCGCCAACATTGGGCGTACGTAAAAATGCCTCGGAACAGCCCGTGCATTCTCCAAAATGAAGCCATACAACCGGAGGTCTCGGCCCTGAAGCAGCATTTTCAATGGAACTTGCCACCTCTCCCACATAGGATACCGACAGGCCCATGGAGGCCGTCATCATGGTGCAGTACTTGAGAAAATCCCTCCGTGACACCCCTTTTTCTTCCAGTCGTTCGTAAAAACTTTTTCCCTCTGTTTTTTTCATAGCACCTCCTTGATGCCGTTGTTTAAACGCGTTGTATCCAAAAACCATATTGCGCTCCAGGCAGCCGCCTATAAGCCATATTCCACAAGGTCAGGTCCGAGGTAGGTTCTTTCATTTTCTCCCAGGATTCCAAGGCTCAGACAGATAAGGGTCCACAGATGAACCGTGTAATACCCGCCGTCATAATGGTGGGAGAGATCTTCTATCTGGGCATGGCAGTTGTGACAGGGCGTGATGACATAGTCGGCCTGGGTTGCCTTGATCTGATCAAACTTGATACGGCCATAATTGCGCCGTTCCTCATTATAACCTGCCTGAAGTGACCCGCCACCGCCACCGCAGCAGAAATTGCTGGACTTGTTCGGGGTCATATCAATAAAATTTTCCTCACCCACAACTTTTTTTACAACAAAGCGAAGGTCATCGGCCATGGCATCCCCCCTGGACTTGCGGATGAGATTGCAGGGATCCTGGACGGTGAATTTAACGCCCTGGGTGTTCCAATTGGCATTGACCGGAAGTTTTCCCTCTCTTATCCACTGGGCATAGAGTTCCACAATACTTTTAAGTTCAAAGGAATGGGGTATTTTAAAACGCTGGAGCCCCTCCCACAGGGCAAAAAATGAATGGCCGCACTCCGTATTGATCAGCACCTTGCAGCCCAGTTTGTCGATGTGCTCTGCCTGGCTTCGAATGATATGCTCCCAGGAGGGATCATCGGCAAGGAACATGCAATAATTTTCACCTCCCCACATGGTCGAATAATAGGTCCAGTCTGCCCCGACCGTGTGGAGGATTTTCCACAGGGGCAACAGTTCATCGGGTTCAGTCACAGGCTCCCTGGAATTCTGGTTCAGGGCAAAAAAAGCCCCCTGCCTGTCAATGTCAGCCTTAAGCGCCTTGAATGTATCCTGATCCTCCCGGCACTCTTCTGCCAGATCTTCAACGGTGAATTTGAAATCCTCCAGGGGAACCCCCATGGCCCCGCCATTGGATCGAAGGTGCTGATCGCAGGAACCGAGAATGCCCTTGGGCCTTTGTTCCCTGGGCCATTGGGATCGAATATAGTAGATCAACTGGGGAATATTCAAATTCATGGGACAAAGGTCGGTGCAGCGTTTGCACATGGTGCAGACCCAGACCCAGGGATGGCGCTCAAGTGCCGTATCCATACCCAATACAGCCATTCGAAGGAATTTTCTTGGATCCATGTCCATGGAACCGGTTGCAGGACATCCACTGGAACATGCACCGCAGGTAAGGCAGGCACTCAAATCACCCTGGGGGATTAACGCCCTGACCTTGTCCTTGATTCCGTCTGTGGTGTATGAAATTTTTAATTGATCCAACATGGGTCGATCTCCTCTGCATTTTTTTTGATTGTAGTGCTCAATCCGAGGCAGAGGAGGGCCAAAGAATAGCCTTTAAGGGGGGGACATTTTACCGAAATCCTTGATCATCCTCACAATTCCTGGACGGTGAGCACCTGCCACGCACGGGCAGTCCTTTTCAGGGTCCGTCAGTATTTTCCAGAAACAGGATGCATGGAACTCTCCAGTAAAATGTAAATTCAAAAGTGCCATAGGCCTTTTTGCAAAGGGTCTGCAAACAAAGACCGCGTGACATCATGCTTATATGAGCCTTCCAACAGAAGCAAATCGTTAGTTTCTATTGATCCGAAACAAGGTATTTAATTTGTTGATTTTAGGGCAAAGGAGGAGCGCATACGGGTCGGATGTGTTTTTATGAAACCCACATTGGGGCATCAATTCCCATACCTCGCTCCGGCCGTGCCGGTTATGCAGAAGGCTTCTGGGAGGATCCCTTGAGGATAAGGGTGAATATCGCCCCTTTTCCCGGCCTGGCTTCAAGATCGATCACACCCTGGTAGCTGTCAATGATCCGGTGGACAATGGAAAGCCCAAGACCTGAACCCGAAGGTTTGGTGGTAAAAAACGGGTCAAACACGGTCTCTTGATCCGCCTCTTTGATGCCGCATCCGGTGTCGGATATGGTAAGATAAATTCGATCCGACCTGGAAACCTCCAGACGGATTGAGAGGGTGCCTGTTTTCTCGACGGCCTCGGCACCGTTTTTCAAAAGGTTCCAAAGCACCTGCTTTAAATGGCCCGGGTCCATGGCGACCCAAACCGGTGAGTCCAGCTTAAGGTCAATTTCAATGCGATCGCCGCACAGTGGATCCAGTCGAAAAAGGGACACGATTTCCCCAATGGCAAGATCCAGTCGCATCGCCTTGAGCGTGCCGCTCTTTGGCTTTGCAAACAAGAGAAAATCCGTCACAATGGCGCTTAATCGCTGGGTTTCCCGCAGAACGATCTGTATAAGCCGCAGATTGGGTGAACCCGGTTCCGTGTTCTCAGCCATAAGCTGAATGGATCCGGATATGGAGGCAAGGGGATTTTTGATTTCATGGGCCATGCCGGCAACCATTTCACCCATGGCCGCCATACGTTCGACCCGCTTGAGATGGCGTTCAACCACCCCGAGATCCCGGCGGGCCCGCCTTGCCTGGAACGCCAGAATCCCGCTGAGCAAGGCAACGGCAAAACAGGCAGATGCAATGATGACGATCCGGTAAATCATCTGGGGCCAGTCAGCCACCACTGAAACGCCGGTCTGACCGCCCAGAAAACCAAGCAGACCCTGGCTCTCAAAAACAACAAGAACGGCATATTGCGCACTGGAAAAGGCAGCCATCACCATGCTTCCTCCCCTGGGGAGCAACATGCTCGCCCCAATGATGCCCACAAGGTAAAGAAAGGTAAAAATACTTTCGGAACTGCCCGTAACAAAAATAAGGGCCGTTATGAAAAGACTGTCAAGGAAAATCTGCCCATAGGCAAACAGCACCGTTCGCCTCACCCGCCTGAGAACAACGGCATAACCAAGGGATAAAAAAACAAGAAGGGCAGAAATAGAATAAAGAACGACAAAGGGCTGCTCTTTGGAGGAAAGATGCTCATCTGTGCTATAAACAAGGGTTGAAAGGGCAAGAAGGGTTGCAAAGGCCACCCTGAAGACGATGAGCCAGCCAAGCCTTTTTTCCATATCTGCTGCATCAACGCTATCTGACCCGGTTAAATTTTTCACTGTTTCCAGATTATCCTACGGCCGCCGCCATTTTAAATATGGGCAAATACATGGCAACCACAAGGCCGCCGATGACGACCCCGAGAAACACCAGCATAAAGGGTTCGATCATGTCGGTGAGGGTTTTCACGGCCTGATCCACTTCATCATCGTAGAAATCTGCTATTTTCCCAAGCATGTTATCAAGGGCACCCGTAGATTCACCAACGGCAATCATGGAGCAGACCATGGAGGGAAACACCCCGCTTTCAAGGAGGGGATCGGCCATGGAGCGTCCCTCTGAGATACCCTGCTTCACGTCATGGATGGCAAATTCAACGGTCTTGTTCCCTGCGGTCTTACCCACGATATCAAGGGCTTCCAGAATCGAGACACCACTAGACATCATGGTGCCCATGGTTCTTGTAAATTTAGCCACCGCCACCTTTCGAATCAGCATGCCAAACACAGGCAGCTTTAAAAACAGCTCATCCATAAGAATACGGCCCTTTTCCGAGGCATAGATCCGCCGGATGATAAAGCCCACAAGGATAAACGCACCAATAATATATAAAATATTGGCAATGACAAACTCACTCAGAAAAACCACCATCAGGGTCGGAGCCGGCAGGGTGGAGCCGAAATCTGCAAACATCTCGGCAAAAACCGGAATAACAAAAACCAAAATAATCCCCACAACAATAACGGCAACGGCAAGGGTTATTGCAGGATAGGTCATGGCACCCTTAATTTGCTTTTTCAACTTTGCCATCTTTTCCATATAGGCGGAAAGCCGTCTGAGGATAATATCAAGGATACCGCCAGCCTCACCAGCCGCAACCATGTTGGTGAAAAGTTCATTAAAAATATCTGGAAATTTTGCCAGTGCATCGGCAAAGGTTTCACCGGATTCCACGGACTCTTTGATCTTTTTCAAAATTTTCTTGAATGTGGCGTTCTCCTGCTGGGCGTGGAGAATGTCAAGGCACTGGAGAAGGGGAAGGCCTGCATCGATCATGGTGGAAAACTGCCTTGAGAAGATGATGACATCCGATTCCTTGACCTTGGGTTGAAGAAACGAAATATTCTCAAACAGATCCTTGGGTTTGGGTTTGATCTTGACCGGGGTGATCTTTCGACGAACCAGGTTTGACCGCACCTGTTCAACGTTCTCGGCCTCCATCTCCCCCTTGACCACCCTGTTTTTAGGATTTTTCCCCTTCCATAGATAGGCAACCATGATCGAATCCTCTCTGTTCAGGTTATCAGCAACAAACTGCGGTCAGGAGCAGACCTCAGACACTGTTTATTAGCATAGCCAAAGGGAGCGAACAACAAATTTATCACCTGTTCTGACCCGGCCCAATGTAAAACTTTTGCAAAACGATCTTTTTTCCTTTACAGCCATAGACCATTGGCGAATATAGTTCAAATTTTACAGTGCAATTATAAAGGATGGATTCATTGAACCACACGATTTTTGATACCCGTTCATGGGCATCGTTCATGGGCTTTTTTTCCAGGATCTGCCTGAAACTCAGCGGATGGCGCATTCAAGGTAAACTGCCGGACATGAAAAAGATGGTCATCATTGCTGCCCCCCACACCTCAAACTGGGACCTGCCCTTTACCCTTTTTATTGCCTTTGCCATGAAAATAAACATCCACTGGATGGGCAAGGATACCATTTTCAAACCGCCTTTTAAGCGCCTGTTCAAATGGCTTGGCGGTATTCCCATTGATCGCAGTCGATCAAACAGTGTTGTGGGTCAGTCCATTGAACAGTTCAACAAAAGGGCGCAGTTCGCCCTGGCCATCCCCCCCTCAGGGACACGGGCAAAGGTCACTTACTGGAAAACGGGTTTCTACCACATCGCCATGGGGGCAAAGGTCCCCATTGTCCTGGGATTTCTTGACTACAGGCGAAAAATCGGCGGCCTGGGGCCGGTCATCCTTCCAACGGGCAATCTTGACAAAGACATGGAACGTATTCAGTCGTTTTACAGCGGCATCACGGGGAAACACCCGGAAAAAGCCACGGCCCTTGCAAAAATTAAAAAAAAGCCACTGTAAATCAAAGGATCGCCTTGGTTTTATCCGCCATTGGTGGTAAGAGGAATCACTTTAAACAGACAAAAGGCGGAACCTGCGGGCATGGGCAAAAAAAAGATCAAGGCGGAAACGATTATCACAAGCCACATTAATGCGGACTTTGACGCAGTGGCATCCATGCTTGCGGCCCAGAAACTTTACCCGGAGGCCGTTGTTCTCTTTCCTGGCTCCCAGGAAAAAAACCTCAGGGATTTTTTCATCTCGTCCATGAGTTATCTCTTTAACATGGCCGATGCCGGGACCATTGATTTCTCGGCGGTGAAACGACTTGTCATTGTTGATACACGCCAGAGACAACGCCTCAAGGCCGTGGAAGAACTGATCGACAAAAAGGGCATACAGATTCACATCTACGACCACCACCCTGCCCTTGAAAGCGACATCCGGGGCGAAGTTGAACACCTGAGACAAACCGGGGCCACGGTCACCATTTTAAGCAAAATCATCCAGGAACGAAAGATCGCCATCACCCCGGATGAGGCCACCATCATGGCCCTTGGGATATACGAGGATACCGGTTCATTCACCTTTGCCTCGACCACTGAACACGATTTTCAAATGGCTGCCTTTCTGCTCTCTTCAGGGGCAAACCTGAACACCATATCAAACCTTGTTACCAAAGAAATCAGCCCGGACCAGATCACCTGGATCAATGATCTGCTCAACGAAATGACCTGCCACAAGATCAACGGGTACGACATCAACATCTCGACCATCTCCTCGCCGGACTGGATTTCAGACCTTGCCGCAATCGTTCAAAAGGTGGTCAGGATCGAAAACCTGGATGTTTTTTTCACCATTGCACTCATGGGCAACAAGATCCACATCATTGCCAGGAGCAGGATACCCCAGGTGGACGTGGGAAAAATTCTCTCAACCCTTGGCGGCGGCGGACACCCCTTTGCCGCATCGGCCAACATTAACGACATCCCCCTTGCCCAGATCGAACAGCAGCTCATTGATACGATTCAGCAGACGGTAAAGGCCTCCCTTGTGGCAACGGAGCTGATGTCATCGCCGGCCATCACCATTGAATCCCACATCTCGTGCAAACAAGCGGCAACCACCATGGCCCGTTACAATGTCAATGCCCTGCTCGTGCTTGAATCCGGTACAAACCGCATCCTTGGCTACACCACAAGGCCTGTCATGGACAAGGTTCTTTACCACAAGCTTGAAGACCTTGACGTAAAAGAGTACATGACAACGGAAATTTCAACGATCTCCCCAAGGGCCGACATCCAGGAAATCGAAGCCAAAATCATCGGGGGAAAACAGCGACTTCTGCCTGTGATCGAAAACGATATCCTCCTTGGGGTCGTCACCCGAACGGACCTTCTCAACTACCTTGTCCAGGACAGCAAGGACGCACGCAACTTTCAAAAGGATGCAGAGGGCTACGGTCACCATGCAAGGAAACGGAACGTCAAACGGCTGCTTGATGAACGGCTTGCCCCAAAGGAGGCCGCCCTTTTACGCGAAATTGGCGCGGCCGGCGATAAACTCGGGGTAAATCTCTTTGTGGTCGGCGGTTTTGTCAGGGATCTTCTGCTCTACCGCAGGGTTGATGACATGGACATTGTGGTTGAAGGAGACGGTATTGCCTTTGCCAAGGCCTTTGCCCTGCTGTGCAAGGGCCGCTGCAGCGCCCATATAAAATTCGGCACGGCCGTTGTTGTTCTGCCCGACGGGTTCAAGGTGGATGTGGCATCGGCAAGGCGGGAATACTATAAATCCCCGGCTGCCCTTCCCACCGTTGAAATGAGCTCGATCAAGCTTGACATGTTCCGCCGGGATTTCACAATCAATACCATGGCCATCCAGCTGAACCTGGAAAAATTCGGCACCCTGATCGATTTTTTCGGTGCCCAGAGGGATCTTAAGGACAAAACCATACGAACCATCCACAACCTGAGCTTTGTGGAAGACCCCACCCGGGTATTCCGGGCCATTAAGTTTGCCAACCGCTTTGATTTCACCATTGGAAAACTGACTTCAAACCTTATCCAGAACGCCGTCAGGGTCGATTTTTTCAAGCGCCTGAGCGGGCTGAGGGTCTTTTCCGAACTCAGACAGATCCTGGAAGAGGACGATCCCATCCCGGCCATTAAAACCTTTGAGACCTATGGCCTTGAACGGGTGATCCACCCCAGCCTCGCCTTTGTTCCCCAGACCTTTGACCTGCTTGAAGAGGTGAAAAAAGCCCTTGCCTGGCACGATCTTCTGTTCCTTGACACCCCCTACCTGAGATGGTCCATCTACTTCATGGTCATGATACGGCTGTGCAGCCCAAGGATCGTACAGGAGATCGCCGACAGGCTCAAGTTTTCCCCCACACACCAGCGGATCATCCTCAAGGAGAGAATCAAGGCGGAGCAGCGGCTTGAGATCATTGAGGCGTATCCGCCCCAGAAAAACAGCCGTCTGTACAGCATTCTGAGTCCGTTTAAAACGGAGCTGATACTCTACATGATGGCCTGTGCCAAACGGGACGAGACCCGCAAGGCGCTCTCCCTGTTCTACACCAAACTCAATCATACAAAGGTTCTGATCCGGGGCAATCACCTCATAGAGCTGGGTGTCCGCCCCGGTCCGGCATTTAAAAAAATCATGGCAGCGGTCCTCAAGGCCCGTCTGGACCACCGGGTGACCACCATTGAAAACGAAATCGACTTTGCAAGGGGATATATCCGCCAGAACAAAATCGTTGATTAATCCCTTGGATTCTGTTAATCCCGATTCCTGATCTGAAATCTAAACACGTAAGGGTAAAAATGAAAAAAAGCGCAGACCTACTCACAGGCATAACCACAACCGGAACCCCCCACCTTGGCAACTATGTGGGGGCCATCCGCCCGGCAATCAATGCAAGCAGACAAGCGAACAAAACCTCCTACTATTTCCTGGCCGATTACCATGCCATCATCAAATGCCAGGACCCGGAACGGATCAGGCGATCCGTGGTTGAAGTTGCGGCCACCTGGCTTGCCATGGGACTTGACACAGACCGATCCGTCTTTTACCGCCAGACCGATATTCCGGAAATCCCGGAACTGTCCTGGATACTGAGCTGCCTGACCTCAAAGGGGCTGATGAACCGGGCCCACGCCTACAAGGCCTCGGTGGCCGACAACGAGGCCCGGGGCAGAAAGGATCTGGACAAGGATATCACCATGGGGCTCTTCTGCTACCCGGTTCTCATGGCAGCCGATATTTTGATGTTCAACGCCCTGAAAGTTCCCGTGGGCAGCGATCAGATCCAGCACCTTGAAATGGCAAGGGACATTGCCGGCCGGTTCAACAACACCTATGGGAACCTGTTTGAACTTCCAGAGGCGGTGGTGGATGAACAAACCGCCGTTCTCGCAGGCCTTGACGGCAGAAAAATGAGCAAGAGCTACAACAACACCATTCCCCTTTTTGAGCCGGAAAAACGCCTCAGAAAGCTGATCATGAAGATCAAGACCAACTCCCTTGAGCCCGAAGAACCCAAGGATCCAGCAACCTGCACCCTGTTTGCCATCTACAAGGCATTTGCAACCCCGGAAGAGGTACAACAGATGGAAACCCGATATTTAAACGGCATTGCCTGGGGCACGGTCAAACAGGAGCTGTTTGAATACCTGAACGAACTTCTCCGAGAACCCAGAAAAATTTACAACGAACTGGTTGAATCCCCCGGTGACATGGATGCCATCCTGAAAAAAGGTGCCCTCAGGGCCAGGGAGTATGCAACCCCATTTCTCGAGAAAATCCGATCAGCCATTGGGATACAGCGGCTGTAACTGGCCGACCATACCTTGCTTGATTCCGTTTTTTTCAACATAAGCCCCACCGAAGCATCCCCCATGGGGGTGTTTCAAATTGGCCCCATGGGGCTTGCAGGAGAGCCCCCCCGCGCCTCGAAGAATCGCCCCCCTTGGCAAAGGGCATCAGGGTTCAACGGCTTTGTCAAACGCAATGGTTTTCTCCTGGGACAACAGCACGTCTTTCATGCTGAAGATGAACATTCTGCATGCCTGGGTAAAAAGACGGTTGACAAGAAACAGGGTGGACAGGTCAAGGTGTTCGCCTTTGTTGACCGATGATGCCTGAACAATCGTCTGAATAAACAATTTGTCCGCCTGCTCCACACGGCCAAATGCATTAATGATTGTCGTAAATTGCAAGCTTTCATCTTTTAATGAAAGCACCGTATTGATCTCATGGTACAAGGTAACCAACCGTTTTCTGAACCGGTCATACTGACGGTTTAAGAATGCAGAATCAGATGATTCAAATTCATCAAAATCCGGCCTGATACCCTTGAAATTTTTTGCTGAATTCATGATATTCCGGGATGCAAGAATTGCCCGTTCCAGATCCTGGGAAACGGTCTCATCCAGTTTCTGGGTCTGAATAAGTGAATAATAGGCAATAATGGCTGAATGCAGTTCTTTTATATCATCATAAAAAGCCTCCATTGACACGTGTTTCTTTTTCCCTTTTTCAAAGGGCAGTGGCTCCTCAAATACGAGTGTCTTGTCTATATGAAGGGATTTTAAGGTATATAGCTGGCATTCCTGCAGCAGGTGAATAATTTCATTTTTCAGGGCGACAACGGCCGCTTCAACCTCTTCTGCCGGGGTATCAATGATATAAACGCACAATTGGGCCTTCCGCTCGGGAAAAAATCGAACAAGAAAGGTGGTCATCACTTTGACAATGGGTAAAAATATCAACACCCCGGTGATGTTAAATATTGTATGAAACAGGGCGAGTCCTACCGGGCCGTTAACGGTAACGTCTATAAACATTTTTACGACCAGGACCATTACGGGCAGTGCGGCATAGGCAATGATACCGGTCACAAGGTTAAAGGCCAGGTGACTGACAGCAACTCGTTTTTTTGGGGGTGATCCACCAATGGCACCCAGAAGAACCGTGGCGGTTGTACCGATATTGGCACCGATAACCATGGCTGCTGCCATTTCAAAGGTCATCAACTGGCTGTTTAAAGCGGCAAGGGTAATTGCGATGGTTGCAGCACTTGCCTGCATAAGTGCTGTGATCACGGTTCCGATAACCAGACACATCCACAAAGCCAGGTCCTGAAACTGGCCTGGGTTAAAATTTTGTGAAAAATTCTCCACACTGGTTTTCATGTAATCCAGACCAAGGAACAAAAAACCGAAACCGATCACCAGGCGGTTGATGTGATACATCCGGGTTCCGGGCTTAAATAAGATCAACCCGGCCGCACCCAAACCGATGAACGGAAGGGCAAATGTTTCTATCTTGATTTTAAATCCCAGGGTGGCCACAATCCATGCTGTAAGCGTGGTACCGATATTGGAACCGAGAATTACACCGATGGCGTTTTCCATGCTCATGATGCCTGCACCCACAAAGGCGAGAACCATGAGTGACACTGCCGAACTGCTCTGCAGCAGCGCCGTAACCAGCGTGCCGTTTGCAATGGCCTTGAACCGGGTGTTGGTATAATCACGGATGATTCGTCGAAATGCCTTCCCGGACAAATCTTTGACTGAATTTTCAAGCAGCTGCATGCCAAACAGAAAAATTCCCAATCCTGCCAGCAACTTCCAATAATCAAATTCAAACATAAATGCTCACAAAAAATAGAGGTGGTCGGGATATCCGTTCTGGTTCTGCCATATCATATCTTTAATCGAATTCAAATGTGAATCAAACAGCAACGCTTTATTTATGACGGTTTTGAATCAAAACAATGCCAGGGCAGTGACCAGGAAAACACGTCGCGTGTCCGGGAAAGAAAATCTTGCCCGGATTTATTCCTTGAGCGCCCGGACCTCGGTATCGGTCAGGTAACGCCATTTCCCAGTTTCGAGATTTCCGAGCCTGACACTGCCCATCCTCACCCTTTTGAGCAGTTGGACCCGGTTCCCAACGGCGGTGACCATGCGCCGGATCTGGCGGTTGATTCCCTGTTTGAGCACGATGTTAAAACAATTGTCAGACAGCCGCCTCACCCGGGCCTGCCGGGTTATTTTACCGTCAAGGACAATTCCTGCGGCCATTTGGGCTAGGGCCTCGTCATTGATGGGGGTCGCTGTTTCAACCACATACTCCTTTTCATGGTCAAACGAGGGGTGGGAGAGCCTGTTGTGCAGTTCGCCGTCATCGGTCAACAGCAGCAACCCCACAGAGTCCTTGTCCAGACGGCCGATGGGGTAGACCCTCTCGTTGATCGCTATCAAATCAACCACCACCTTTTCGCCTGGATGGGAACACGAACTCACAACCCCCATGGGTTTGTTCAGGGCAATGTAGATCCGGGCCTTGTCATTGGCCAATACAATGGTTTTTTTGTCCACCTCCACAAGGTCTGTTTCAGGATCAATTTTCGTTCCAAGGGAGCGGACCACCTCGTGATTGACACGGACCCTTCCTTCAAGGATGTAGGCCTCCCCCCGCCGCCTGGAACAGACCCCTGCGTGGGCCAGAAACTTCTGGAGTCTCATGATCTGTAATCGGCATTAATTTTAACGTACTCTTCTGAAAAATCACAAAAAAGGTACCAGTCCCTGCCCTGACCGATTTTAAGATCCAGAACAATCTCTATTTCACTGCCCTGCATGACCTTTGCCGCCTCAACCTCAGCCGCCGTTCCCTGCCAGGTGCCGTCCTTGACAAGGAAGACATCACCAAACCTGAGATCCACGGTGTCAGGTTCCATTGCGGTCCCGGACCTTCCTGCCGCAGCAATGATTCTGCCCCAGTTGGGATCTTCACCGTAAACCGCGGTTTTCACCAGATTGGACTGGGCAACGGTTTCTGCGATTTTCAGGGCATCCTCTGGAGTGGCGGCCCCGTCAACCTGGATCTTGACAAGCTTTGTGGCCCCCTCACCATCCCTTACAACCATTCGGGACAGCTCAAGAAGCACCGCGTCAAGGCATCTCTGGAACTCAATCGAATCGTCACTGTCCTCGAGAACGGCCTTGGACATACCGTTGGCAAGGGCGATCACCGTATCGTTGGTGCTGGTATCGCCGTCCACGCAGATCCGGTTAAACGACCGGTCACAGGCCTTTTTAAGGCAAGACTGCAACAGAATCGAAGATATATCCAGATCGGTCATGACAAACGACAGCATGGTCGCCATGTTGGGTTTGATCATCCCGGACCCCTTGGCAACACCTGTGATGGTGAAACTGCCGCCCTTTACCCTGCATTCCCTTGTCGAAATCTTGGCCAGGGTGTCGGTGGTCAAAATTGCCGTTGCAAAGGCGTCCACCCGGTCCGGTTCCATGGCCTCAACAAGATCGGGAATGGCCTGTTCAATACGATCCATGGGAAGGGGCGCACCGATTACTCCGGTTGATGAAACCATGACAAGCTCAGGCGCAATGTTCAGGGCGCGGGCGGCAAGGGTGGCCGTTTGTTCGGCATCCTCAACCCCCTTTTTCCCCGTAAAACAGTTGGCATTGCCTGAATTGACAACAATGGCCTGGCACAACCCCGCCTTGATCCGCTCCCTGCCGAGGACGACAGGTGCTGCAACCACCTTGTTCTGTGTAAAAAGCGCTGCTGCCGTGGCGGGTTTTTCAGAAAAAATGATGCCAAAATCCATGGCATCTTTTTTTTTGATCCCGGCTTTGATTCCGTTAAATTTAAAACCTTTCATTCATATCTCCACTGACCGGCATGGCCAAAGCCGGATATCTGCCCTGACCACAACGAATTTTGAAACCGGTCCACCAATGATGCCCCGGTGGGCGTTTCATGGAACCGGCACGGTCTGGGCGGGATATCTGCCCCCGGCCGCAACGGTCAATGAAACGCCTCTGAGTGCAATGCATCGGTAAGGGTTTCATTTAATAAAACAAATTAGACAACAATACGATTAGTTCCCAATGGGAATGATGATTATACACCCAGGCAGAAAAGTTTAAACTCTTTTTTGATTTGAGGAATGTATTTATATGCCCAGGGCATCTGCAATAACCAAGGCCCAAACCCGACTCCATTGGCACGAGTCGCCGTTTTGATCCGTCCGGAAAACCCGAAAGGCCCCAGGATCCTTTCCTGGATCGTTTGAACGTTGAATGCCGGGGTCAGAATTTGACTTTTTCTGGTTCTGTCATATTTTTCATTTTTGATTTTTAACCGCAAACATGGAAAAACAATAATGAAACCCATTGGAACCCCGCCATGCCCCTCGTGCGGCGGCAGACTGCTGATCAAACGCACTTGAACCCAAATTGATATCTGCTGCAGGTCCTGCGGCAAAAACATCCCCAGGGAAAGTTACAAAGTGTTAATGGATGACTATTTTGAAGAACAGCTTGCCAATGTCCCCTGCAACAGATTATGAAAACAAACTTTAAGCTCACCCTGGAGTATGACGGCACCCCATATTCGGGCTGGCAGGTGCAAAACAACTGCCCAACGGTCCAGGGAGAGATTGAAAACGCCCTCGGCCGGATGCTTGACCGGCCCGTCCGCATCAGCGGATCCGGCAGGACCGACGCCGGGGTTCACGCCCTGGGTCAGGTGGCGAACTTCCAGGCAGACACCACCATTGGGGCAGATCAATTCAAACGAGGATTGAACAGCCTTCTCAAGGGGCCTATTGTGGTGCATGAATGCACCCGGGTGGATCCAAGTTTTCATTCAAGGTACAGTGCCAGGGCAAAGGCGTACCACTACCACTTTCTGAACCGGGAGGACCCCTGCGGGGTTGGCCGCAATTTTGTCTGGCATATCCGGACACCGCTTTCGATCCCGGCCATGGAGGCGTGCTGCAAGATCATCACCGGCACCCACGATTTCAAGGCGTTTGAAGGTTCTGGAAGCCCGCGATCCACCACGGTAAGGACGCTTTTTTCGGCAGGGTTTGAACAAACGGACAAAGACCGTTTCACCTTCAAGGTCAGGGGTGACGGTTTTTTGCGTTTCATGGTAAGAAACCTCGTGGGCACCCTTGTCCTTGCAGGTGCCGGGAAAATCACGCCGGAAGATTTCAGGGCGATTCTTAAAGGGAAAGACAGAAGTCTTGCAGGGGCAACCGCCCCGCCATGCGGACTCTTTCTCGTGGAGGTCTCGTATTGAAACAGATTTACCCGACCCTGGCTCAACGGCCCTTCATCTTTTTGAGGTACTGGTTGTAGTGGGCAATGACATCCCGCCGGTATAGAAGCCCGAGCAGGGTCCCATGGTCATCCTCCTTGACAACGGGCAGGGCATCGATATTTTTGATGGTCAGCTTCTGGAGAACGGTATTGATGTCCTCGGAAGGCGTTGTCACGATAAGTTCAGAAACCATGATGTCCCGCATCACCACAAGATCCTCAATGTAACTTGCAAAGATCACCTCCCGGATGTCGGTGCTGGAAAAGATACCGCAGAACCGGTTGTGCTGGTTCATCACCGGAAAATAGTGCTGTTTGGTCTTTGAAAACAGGGTCTTGAATTCAGAAAAAGGCATGCTCTCTTTCACGTAAATGACCTTTTTAACAAGCCCCATCAAATCCTGAACCTTGATGGTCTGGAGGATATCCATCATAAACTCACCGGCATGGGCCGGGGAGTTTACCCGGCTTTTCACCTGATTGTGAAAAATCGTCCAGGGTTTTGCCAGCAGATAGCACAGCGAGCAGACCAACAGCGAAGGCAGCAGCAGGTGATAGGAGTTGGTCATCTCACTGACAAAGATAATGGTAGAAATGGGGGTGTTGGAAACCGCAGTGAAAAAGCCTGCCATGCCCACGATGACAAAGGTTCCGGGATTGGTCACCACCGAGGGGATCACCATGTGAAACAGCTTGCCCACCACCCCTCCCATGGCACCGCCAATGACGATGGACGGCCCGAACACCCCGCCGCTGCCGCCGGAGCCAATGGAAAATGAGGTGGTGAAAATCTTACCAATGGCCAGGGCAAACAAAATGGCGATGGACAGCTCGTTGAAAATGGCCTGCTGGGCATAGCCATAGCCAAAGGCAAGGGTGTAGGGAAGAAAAAAACCGATGATGCCGGTGGCAAGTCCGCCAATGGCGGGTTTCAATGCATTGGGAATCTTCAAGCGGTGGAAAAAACCGGCAATCCCGTAGAAGGTCTTGACGTAAAAAATGCCGGTCGCCACAAGCACAAGGGCAAGGATCATATAAGGCCCGAGTTCCAGGGGGTTCTGAAACTTGAACCCTGGAGAGTCGAACAGGGAGCCCCAGCCAAAGACCAGACAGAAGATGCAGTAAGCCACCACCGAAGAGATACCGGCAGGAATGATCACATCTGATTCAAACTCGGGGTCCCTGTAGAGCACCTCTGCGGCAAACAGGGCACCGGCCAGGGGGGCACGGAATATACTGCCGACGCCTGCACCGACGCCTGCGGCCATCATGATGCGGCGTTCCCTGTCGGACAGTTTCATGCGGGTGGCAAGGAACGACCCGAAACCTGCACCGATCTGGGCGATGGGCCCTTCCCTTCCACCGGAACCGCCCGTGGTAAGGGTGATGGCCGAGGCAAGGGTCTTGATAAAGGGCACCCTGGCCCGGATGAAACCACCCTTGGAATGGTAGGCCTCTATGGCGGCATCCGTGCCATGTCCCTCGGCTTCCGGGGCAAAGGTGTAAACCAGCCAGCCGCTTACAATACCACCGGCAGCCGGCAGTACCAGGAGTATCCATCGGTTGAAAACCGTATTGGTGGGGGGAAAGAGATGATGTTCACCGGCAGGGGGGGCCGGTCTGTACCCGGCCATGACGTCCATGAAAAAATGAAGCCCCAGCTGGCAGAGGTATTGAAAAATCACCGATCCAAGCCCTGCGATGATCCCGATGAGGATAAAGTTGAAAAGCCAGCGCCCAGCAACGGCAATGTCCGGAGATCTTACCCTTTTTATCATCCCGAAGAATAGCTTGTTCACACCCCTTGTCATCCCCCCTATGCTGTTAGATCGTTTATTCCCCTCAGGATGGTGTCAAACATCAGACCTACGTCCCCCAGCTCAAGGCAGGAAAATGCAACGCGAATGTTTTTTGACCCGATGGCAATCACGCCGGTTCCATAAGTATCGAGGAGGTGAACCCTCAGGGTTTCCGCATCCACATCCTTGAGGCGGATACACATGAAATAGCCTGAATTAAAGGGGTAGACGTCAAAGGCAGATGCGTATTTGGGATCCTTGAGTACTTCCTTGATCCTAAGTGCCCTCTCCTTGAGAAGGCTAAACTTTTCCCGTTTATAGACCGGATAATTCTCATCTGCCATGGATTTGAGGACAATGGACTGACTCAGGTGGGAGCAGTTGGAGATACAGCCACGGATGCATCCGGCCGTCTTTTTCTCCAGGGCCTCGTACAGCAGATCATTCTGATTGTCTGCGGCCCGGGTCCCATAGGTGATAAAGCCCACCCTCAGGCCCCACACGTAGTCCTCCTTGGTGGCCCCGTCAAGCTTGACAGCCAGTATCCGTTCATGGGCATTGGCCAGCAGGGCAAACATGGATTCCGCCATGGTCTCCTGTTCAAAAAAAAGCCCGAAGTAGGCGTCATCACAGGCCACAACAACGTTGGTGCCGCCCACGGCGATGTCCTTGAGTATTTGAGCGATCTTTTTGCCCTCGTCCACCGTCGGCGAGTACCCGCTTGGGTTGTTGGGAAAATTCAGCAGAACGATCACCTTGTCACTGGTTTGCGCCTCTCCACGGACAGCGGTTTCAAAGCCGTCGAGGTCAAGACCGGTCAAGTCGGAGTTAAAGGTGTTGTATTGAACGATTTCAGCCCGGTTCCGGATGCCGAAGGTCATGTTGTAGTTTCCCCACATCATGTCCGGAAGAATCACCCTGTCTCCAGGGTTGAGAAAGAGGTCGGCAAAGGTGGAAACGGCATGGGTGATGCCGGAGGTGACCACGGGAAGTCCGATTTTAGCATTGCCAAGTGAAGGATTTTTCACAAAGAGTGACTGTTTCCAGGTTTCTCTCAACTCAAGAATGCCGAACGAGGGTGCATAGGGAAGAAAATGGTTGGGGTCAATGCCGCTGACAAGGCCTGCAACCGAAGGAAGGTTCATCACCACCCCTCCCTGCCTGGCAATGCCGATGGTTGCATTGATCTTGTCAGCCTTGAGCTTTGCTTCAGCGCTCTGGCTCAGTATTCCCTTTGGGAAAAAAAGATTTCTCCCCATATCAGAAAGCATTTCAAGGACGTGGGGATTGAGAGTTTGGATTACACCGTTGAGTTCCTGGGCAAGGGGGTTCATCTTGAATTTTTCCTTTTGAAAATCATGGGAAGGAGAATGCCCCTGAGCCCGGCATCCAATCGAGATACCGGGTCCAAGGGAAATTTTAGCTTAGCGCCGTTTTGAAGCCTTGATCGGGTTGACCTTCTGCTTCTGGACCTCGACAACCGATTTCACATGGGTGGCAAGGTTGCAGTTACCATTTTTCCACTTGAGCGCCGGATCCGGTGCTGAAGTACAATAGTTCCCGGTCTCATAGGTTGCAACCCGCTGGCACCCTTCGCAGGCTTCTACCACAGGTTTACAAGCGCCACCGTTATATTTGCAGCCACTGGCTGCCATGAAAACACATTCGTCACCTTTTCTGATTGTTGTACAGATCATTTTTAAAACCCCGTCTATATTTCCCAAAAATAATGGAAACCATAATTGATTTCCGCCCTGTGCTTGAAAAACTTATTTTTCAAAACTGTTACTATATCACCCTCCCCTGCTTTGTCAACTCCATTAATTCAACACCATTGATTTTGAACCTTGATTTTTCCACGAAAAACTGCCATGAATAGCCTGTAATCCTTAAACTGGGGCAGATCACCGCCGCAACCTGCCAACCGTGACCCCCTACCCCTAAACCCAAAGAAGTGGAAATAAATGATAATAGAAGCAGCAAAAGAGGTGCTGAAAAAAGAAGCCGAAAGCGTCCTTCATCTGACGGAAAAAATCGGCCCGGAATTTGAACAGCTGGTCACAACCATCCTCTCGTCCAAGGGACGCGTCGTCATTTCCGGTATCGGAAAATCCGGCCTGATCGGCAAAAAAATAGTTGCAACCCTAACCAGCACGGGAACCAATGCCATGTTTCTCCACCCGGTTGAAGCCATGCATGGCGACCTTGGCATGGTGCTTGAACAGGATGTGTTCATCGCCATTTCAAACAGTGGAGAGACAGGAGAACTCAACGTTCTTTTACCCTCGATCAAAGCCCTGGGCTGCGCCATGATCGCCTTTACCGGCAATCCGGAATCCACCATGGCCAGACTGTGTGACATGGTCATTGACACAGGCGTTGAAAAAGAGGCCTGCCCCCTGGGGCTTGCCCCCACCTGCAGCACGACGGCACAGCTTGCCATGGGAGATGCCCTGGCCGTGGTCCTCATCAAAGAAAAAAACTTCAAGGAAAGCGACTTCAAACGCTCCCATCCGGGCGGCGCCCTGGGCCAGCGCCTGTCGTGCATGGTCAAAGAGGTCATGGACCACGACACAAGCCCTCCGGTCGTTGCCATGGGAACCACCATCACCTGCGCCATCGGCGTCATAGAGCAGTTCAAACTCGGCGCGGTACTCATCACGGACACAGACAACACCCTTTTAGGCATCATCACGGACGGGGACATCCGACACACCATCGCCAGGGGGCGGTTTGATTTTGACCATATGCTAGTTCAGGACCTGATGAGCTGCGACCCCTATACCATTTTGCCCAATGCCCCCCTGTACGACGCCCTGAACATCATGGAAAAGAATGAGATAACCGCCCTCCCGGTAACCGACAGCGGCAGAAAACTGTGCGGGATTATCCATCTCCACGACATCCTCGGCAAAGGCGCATTCAGCTTCAACGGTGCCTGAACCGTGAAAAAAACGCCCCCCAAAAAAGCATCCCAGGAGGAGAGCGCCATGGAAACAGAAACAATCACCACCCGAATCGAAACCCTTGGAGAGGCAAAGGTCCTCTCCCCCCTTGGAACAAAGACAAAGGGCGGGTACACGGAACGGTTTGTCCGCGATAATGACCGGGTCCTCATTGATGTGGACCTCAACAGAATTAAAAGCGCCATCCGAAACAACATTGAACCGCCAAGCTTTGAAAAGGCAGGACCCAGGGAAAAAATCTACTTTGATCCGAGCAAACTCAAATGCGCCATTGTCACCTGCGGCGGACTGTGCCCGGGACTCAACGACATCATACGGTCGGTCGTCCTTGAACTCTACCACTGCTATGGGGTAAAAAACATCTACGGCATCCGCCATGGCCTCCAGGGGTTTATCCCCGAGTTCGGCCACGAAGTCATGGAATTGACACCGGCTTCGGTTTCAAACATTCTTGACACGGGCGGCACCATACTTGGCAGCTCCAGGGGCACCCAGGACCTCGGCACCATTGTCGACTGCCTGGAACGTATGAACATCGGCATCCTCTTCATGGTCGGGGGTGACGGCACCCTGGTGGCTGCAAAAAAAATTGCAGAAACCATCACCGAACGAAACCTCAAGGTCAGCATCATCGTCATCCCCAAGACCATCGACAACGACATCCACCTGGTTTCCAGGACCTTCGGGTTTGACACGGCCGTTGACATCGCAACCATCGCCATCAAGGGTGCCCACAACGAGGCAAGGGGATATCCCAACGGTATCGGCCTGATCAAGCTCATGGGCCGCCACTCTGGATTTCTGGCTGCCACGGCAGCCCTTGCCCAGCAGGATGCCAATTTTGTACTCATCCCCGAGATAGATATCCAACTCACCGGTGAAAACGGATTTCTGGCTGCCCTGGAGCGAAGGCTCAAGGAGAGAAAACACGCCGTCATCGTGGTTGCCGAGGGGGCAGGCCAGCGGTTCTTTGACAATCAGTCCGTAGAATATGATCCGTCGGGCAACATCAAGCTCAAGGATATCGGCATCTTTTTAAAAGACAAGATATCCCGGTGGTTTGAAGAGCGAAACAACCCCGTAACCCTGAAGTACATCGACCCGAGTTACATAATCCGAAGCCTGCCTGCCAATGCAAACGACTGTGTTTACTGCGGTTTTCTGGGAAGGGACGCCGTGCATGCGGGCATGGCCGGCAAAACCAAGCTGCTGGTCAGCCACTGGAACAACCACTATGTCCACATTCCCATGGAGGCCTCGGCCGGTCAACGAAAATATGTGGACCCCAAGGGGAAACTGTGGCAGTCGGTCCTGGAGGCCACAGGCCAGGGCGCCCTGATCAACGGACAATCTCACGAAACTCACCCTGCTTGATGGTGATAAAGACAAGCTCCTTCTGGGCGTTTCCGTCCGGGTCAAACAGGGTTCGACCGGTAACGCCCTCAAACACTCTTTTACCTGCCAGTGCCGCCCGCAGGTCTCCCCGCGAGTTGACGCCCGGCTCCATGGCCACCTGGACAAGCATGGTCAGGGTGTCATAGGCTGCAGCCTCAACAAATCCGGGCGCCACACCGTAGAGCGATCGAAACCGCTCGGCAAAGTCCCTTGCCTTTGAATTCATTCCCCTGGCAAAAAATCCGTCGGTGATGACGGCATTGGCGGCGTATTTTTCTGCAGCAGCGATCAGGGAGTCATCGTGCCAGAGGTTGGTTCCCAGAAGATAGCATCCAGTAACATCGTGGTAGGCAAGCTGGGGAAGAATCATCCCCACCTTGGCAGGGGAATCCGGAATGAAAATTGCCGTAAAATCAAAGGTCGGCAGCCGGTTGTGGGAAAATGAAGTGTCACCCTGGACGTCAACATCCTCGTCCAGATCCCGACTGTCAAGGGGTTCCTGGCTTTTGACAGCACTGACCTGCGGAGAAAACTGCCGGGTGAGTTTTTTTATGGCATCTGAAAAATCGGTTTGATCCGTTCCATAGGATTCCACCCCCACGATCTCGCCCCCCATCTCAACCACCCTGTCCATGAACAGACGCATGTAGGTTCTCCCATATCGATCATCGGGGTACAGGATGGCAAACTTCTTCACCTGAAGCATTCGCAAGGCGTAGGAGGCAAGGGCCTGGGTCTGAATTTCAGGGGTCAGGAAATTGGAAAATACATACTCTCCATCCCGGGCCACCTGGGTCTTCTGGGTCATGGCAATCATGGGAATTTCCAGATGCTGGGCTTCCTGGCCGGCCGCCTCGGCGGTTATGATCGGTCCGGCGATGCCTGCCACCTTTTCAGCAGCCAGCCCCTGAACACAGCGGACGGCATGGTCGTTGTCAGACCGGGTATCCTTGATAACCACGTTGATCTTTTCATGGTACTGGTTTGACAGATCCTGAACGGCAAGCTCAACCCCCTTGAGGGCCCGTTCGCCAAAGGTACTGAACCTTCCGGACAGGGGGAGCAGGCAACCCACCGTGTTTTTCTTGAACAGATGTTCCGCCAGGAGCGAGACGATCTGCCGCGCATTTTCAACGTCCGGATGATCTGGATGGTCCTGGATAAATCGGGCAAGGGTGTCAATGGCCAGCTGATTTTTCCCCTGGGAACCATAGCTGAGGCCCAGACGGTACAGGATCTCAGCCCCTGGGATCGACGCTTCTCCAGAGACGGCCAGACGCTCAAGTTCGGCGGTATCAACCCTGGCAAGAAATCGGTTGAGATGGGACCGAACCTGATCCTTTGCCTGTTCCGGGGCGGATTCAAGGGCCCTGGCATACAGACGAAGGACTTCAACGACTGCCCCCTTTTCTTCAAGCCCCCGGGCAAGCGCTAAGGCTGTCTCAGCCTCTGTTCGTTCCGGCTCAACGGTCTGGGCCTCCTCAACCCGGGGTTCGGGAATTTCAACCCGTGACGCCAGGGGGGGTTTTACCCCACACGAAGTGAGCATCACCAGCGCCACTGCACCCAGCAACACCACCCCCACCCCGGGCATGGTCGCCACCCGGGACATGATAATCCATCTGTTGTTTCTCATTTTCATTAATTCCGAACCTTTGTCAATTCCCGACCGATGCCGGTCGATTCTGGTCAATCCCGGTCGACAAGGAAGTCTGCGGTAAGGGATACGGCACGCTCGACCTCCTGGGGCATGAGCCAGACCATCCCTTTGTCCCGTCTGAACCAGGTAAACTGCCGTTTTGCATAACGGCGGGTGTCGCGTTTTAACAACGCCACCATTTCATCAAACCCTGTGTCTCCCCTGAGGTACTGACACACATGCCGATACCCGATGGACTGCATGGATTTCAAATCCGACCTGTATCCGCGATCCAGTAGCCCTTCGACCTCCCGGATCAACCCCTGGTCAAGCATCATGTCCACCCGTTTTTCTATCCTCTGGTACAGCTTTTCACGATCCATGTAAAGCCCGAATTTTAGCGTCCTGTAACGCTCACCTGCAAATCCATGGGCGTCCTGGAGGGATGAAATGGTGGTGTTTTGGGTCACGGCCACCTCAAGGGCCCGAATGACCCTGAACAGATCATTGGGATGGATTTTTGCCGCTGCATCCGGATCAACAGCCACAAGTCTGGCATGGAGGTCTGCCCCCTCTGCCGCCTCCTGTTCAAGGGCCGCAATGACAGCTGGATCGGCTTGGGTTCCACGGAAAAGCCCGTGCACAAGGGCCTTGAAATAAAAGCCTGTGCCGCCGGCCACAATGGCTGCCATCCCCCTTCCATGGAGCCCCTCAATGGCAGAATCCGCCATACGGGCAAAACGGGCCGCATCAAAATCCTGATCCGGGTCAACCACATCCACGAGGTGATGACGGACCATGGACCGTTCCCTGGCATCGGGTTTTGCCGTTCCAACGTCCATGTAACGATAGATCTGCATGGAATCAGCCCCGATGATCTCGGCATCCACCCGTGTGGCAAGATCAATGGCAAATCCGGTTTTGCCTACACCCGTGGGACCGCAGACAAGGATAATTTTTTTCTCTTTCATTCACATCCCATTCAGCAACAGAATCCTGTTCAACCTCATAAATTCATTGACATCGTATTTTTTAAACTCTAAGTACCATATAAAATATGGATGTTTTAATGGGTCCACCATGTACCTTGTTCAAGAATTCAAGTAACATATTATGAAAACTATAAAATTAAAAGTGTTTTAGCCCTAAAAGTAAAATTTAAGTGATGAACAGTTTTCATCAACTTCATATAGGAGAGAAAAAATGACAAACAATGTAACAGGCTCGGTGGCGGTAATCGGTGGGGGTATTTCCGGTATGCTCTCGGCCCTTGACCTTGCCAATTCCGGATATTATGTCCATTTGGTTGAAAAAAGCCCATCCATTGGCGGGGTCATGTCCCAGCTGGACAAGACATTCCCCACCAATGACTGTGCCATGTGAATTATTTCACCAACACTGGTCGAGGTCGGCCGGCATTTAAACATTGAGTTACACACCCTCAGCGAAACGAAATCAATCCAGGGAGAGGCTGGTAATTTCCAGATTACCCTGGACCGAACCCCACGGTTCATTGATACGGCAAAGTGCACCGGTTGCGGCGAATGTGCCGATGCCTGCCCCGTAACCCTGCCAAGTCTCTTTGAACAGGGACTTGCGACACGGCATGCCACATACAAGCCCTATGCCCAGGCAGTGCCCGGTGCCTTTTCAATCACCAAAAAGGATAAATCCCCCTGCACAAACGCGTGTCCCAACAGCGTCAATGCCCACGCCTATGTGGCCCTTGCAGGCAAGAAAAAATACAAGGAGGCCATGGAGGTCATCCTGCGGAACCTTCCGCTGCCCGGATCCATCGGCAGAATCTGTCCCCACCCCTGTGAGGATGCCTGCCGACGGGAACAGGTGGAATCTGCCGTTTCCATCTGCACCCTGAAACGATTCATTGCAGACCAGGTCAACATCCGGGACCTTCCCGCCCCTGAAATCACCCCGAGACCCGAACGGGTGGCCATTGTGGGGGCAGGACCTGCAGGACTTTCCGCTGCCGCCTTTCTTGCCGGAAAAGGGATAAAGGTCACCATTTTTGAAGCCCTTCCAGTGGCCGGCGGCATGCTCAAAGTCGGTATTCCCGATTATCGCCTCCCCCCAAGGATACTTGAAGATGAGGTATCCTACATTACCGGTCAGCTAGGCGTTGAGATCCAGTACAACCGATCCCTGGGCCGCGATTTCACCGTTGATTCGTTGTTTGCCGACGGATTTGCTTCAGTTTATCTGGCCCTTGGCTGCCACCGGGGCATGGAGCTTGGCATTCCAGGCGAGGCCTTTGACGGGGTGATCTCCGGGGTAACGCTGCTCAAGGAGGCGGCCCTTGGCACCTGCAAGCCCTTGAAGGGCAAGGTGGTCATCATCGGCGGCGGTGATGTGGCCATTGATGCGGCCCGAACAGCACTTAGAATCGGGGCTGAACGGGTAAGCATTCTCTACCGGAGAACTGAAACCGAAATGCCGGCCCGGGACGAAGAGATTGAGGATGCCCTTGAAGAGGGGGTTGACATCCAGTTTCTCACCGCCCCCAAGGAGGTGGTTGCCCAGGACGGTAAAACCGTTGGTATCCGGTGTTTTCGCATGGAACTTGGGGAACCTGACAAGAGCGGTCGCCGACGGCCGGTTCCGGTTGAAGGCAGCGATTATGTCATTGATACCGATTACATCATCCCGGCAATCGGCCAGAAAACCGACACCTCTTGCATTGATGAAAAAGAGGGGGTCACCATCAACCGCTGGGGCAACATTGAAGTGGACCCCCTCACCTTTGAGACCCAAAGAAAGGGGGTTTTTGCAGGCGGTGACGCTGAAACCGGTGCTTCGATTGCCATCAATGCCGTTGCCGCCGGCAACCAGGCAGGCGTTTCCATTCTGAGATTCCTAGACCACGAGGACCTTGCCCTGGGGCGTGAACCCGTTGAATACGCCCAGAAGAACTTCAATCCCATCCCGGACAGGATCAAAAAGGTCAAGCGCCACACCATGGCACGAATCCCCATGGAACAGCGCCTGGCTGGCTTTGACGAGGTGGAGCTGGGATTCACCGAAGACCAGGCCGTTGCCGAGGCCAACCGCTGCCTTGACTGCATGGTGTGCTGCGAATGCTATGAATGCGTCAAGGCCTGCGGCGCAGGCGCCCTGACCCTTGAGACCCACCTTGAAAAGGGAGGGATTGAAACCATAGATGCAGGCGCCGTAATACTGGCCCCGGGCTTTACGGCCTTTGATCCCGAAGGACTCGACAACTACCAGTATGCCAACCACCCCAATGTGATGACGGCCATGGAATTTGAGAGGATTCTGTCCGCTTCAGGCCCGACCCAGGGACACCTTGCACGGTTTTCCGACCACAAGGAACCCAACAAAATCGCCTGGTTCCAGTGCGTGGGATCAAGGGACATGAACCGGTGCGACCACAAGTACTGCTCGTCGGTCTGCTGCATGTACGCCCTGAAAGAGGCGGTCATTGCAAAGGAACATGCCGGCGACAGCCTGGAATGTACGATCTTCTTCATGGACATGAGAACCCATGGCAAGGACTTTGAGCGCTACTACAACCGGGCCAAAGAACTGGGCATCCGGTTTGTCCGAAGCCGGGTCCACACGGTCAATCCCGTGGCTGGAACCGACGGCCTCAATGTGCATTATGTTGACGAAATGGGAGGCATGACGTCTGAAGAATTCGACATGATCGTTCTGTCCGTGGGTCTTGAGATCAGCCCGGAGGTGGTGGATCTTGCCAACCGGCTTGACATCGAACTTACCGAGGGCAACTTTGCCCGCACCGAAAGCTTTGCCCCGGTGGAAACTACCCAAAGGGGCATCTTTGTGGCAGGTGCCTTCCAGGGTCCCAAGGATATTCCCCAGTCCGTTGTTGATTCGAGCGCTGCAGCAGCAGAGGCAGGCGCCCTGCTCTCAAGCGCCCGGGACACCATGACCCGAAAGGCCGAGGAGATCCCGGAAACCAACGTCATGGGTGAACGGCCCCGCATCGGGGTGTTTGTCTGCAAATGCGGCTCCAACATTGCCGGCATCGTGGATGTGGAAAGCGTACGGGATTATGCGGCAAAGCTTCCCTATGTGGAGTACTGCTCGGACAATCTCTATACCTGCTCCCAGGACACCCAGGACACCATGACCCAGATCATCAAGGAGAACAACCTCAACCGGATCGTGGTGGCCGCCTGTACCCCCAAGACCCACGAGCCACTGTTCCAGGAGACCCTTATCAATGCCGGCCTCAACAAGTATCTCTTTGAGATGACCAACATCCGGAACCACGCCTCCTGGGTCCACAAGGCAAGCCCGTTGCTTGCCACGGAAAAATCCAAGGACCTGGTTCGCATGGCGGTATCAAAGGTGGCCCTGATGGAACCCTTGAAGGAGGCAAAACTCAACGTCAACCAGACAGCCCTGGTCATCGGCGGCGGCATTTCAGGCATAACCAGCGCTAAAAACCTTGCCGAACAGGGATATGAGGTTCACCTGGTGGAAAAGTCCGACCGACTCGGGGGTCAGGCCAACAACCTGTACCGGACCTACCTGGAGGAGGATATTCAACAGGGGCTCACCGACCTTGTAACCTCGGTGACCGGCAACGACAAGGTCCACCTACACCTGAACACCACCCTTGACGATGTGGAGGGATTTGTGGGCAACTTCAAGTCCACCCTTCTCTCAAACGGTACACCTGAAACCATTGAGCATGGTGTGGCCATTGTCGCCACCGGCGCCACCGGCCTGAAACCCAACGAATACCTCTATGGCGAAGATCCGCGGGTCCTGACAAGCCTTGAGCTTGATCGACGGTTCATCGACCGGGACGAGGATCTTAAAAAATTGAACTCGGCGGTTTTCATCCAGTGCGTGGGCTCAAGGGACAAAGACCGTCCCTACTGCTCAAGGGTGTGCTGCACCCATTCCATTGACAATGCCATTGAACTTAAAACCATCAATCCCGACATGGACGTTTACATTCTGTACCGGGATATCAGAACCTATGGCGAACGGGAATACAAGTACCAGCGTGCAAGGGAGATGGGCGTCATCTTCATCCGCTACAGCCTGGACAACAAACCCGTGGTCGAGGCCGACAAAGAGAGTCTCAAAATCACGGTCACCGACCATGTACTGGGCATCCCCCTTGAAATCGAGACGGACATCCTGACCCTGGCATCGGCCATTGTGCCCAACCGGGACGAACGCCTGGCAAACTTCTTCAAGGTCCCCCTCAACGAGGATGGCTTCTTTGTGGAACGCCACGCAAAACTTGGACCCTCTGAATTTGCCACCGACGGTGTGTTCCTGTGCGGGCTTGCCCACTATCCCAAACCCATTGATGAAGCCATTGCCCACGGACAGGCCGCAGCCTCAAGGGCCGTGACCCTTCTGGCACGCCAGACCGTTTCCATGAGCGGTAACGTTGCAACCGTGGATCCCATGGTGTGCAGTTCCTGCGGCGTATGTGTCAGCATCTGCCCCTATTCCGCCCCTGCCTTTGCGCTTGAAGGCCGTTTCAAGGGCAAGGCTGAGATCAACCCGGTTCTGTGCAAGGGCTGCGGACTGTGCGTTGCCTCCTGCCGGTCGGGTGCCCTTCATCTCAAGGGTTTTGACACCAATCAGATTTTCGCCCAGATTTTTGCCCTGGACGAAGCAGTATAAAGGAGAACGAGATAATGACAGAAAAAAAGACCAAGATCGTCGGTTTTTTGTGCAACTGGTGCAGCTATGGTGCCGCCGATCTTGCAGGCGTCAGCCGAATGCAGTACCCGGCCGATGTCCGGGTGATCCGGATACCGTGCACGGGAAGAATGAGCCCGAAATTCATCCTGAGCGCCTTCAGGGAAGGTGCCGACGGGGTATGGGTTTCCGGTTGACATCCGGGTGAATGCCATTACCTGGAAGGTAATTACTATGCACGCCGGAAATTTGCACTCATGGGAAATCTGCTCGAGCACATGGGTATCGAACGGGACAGACTCCACTTCTCCTGGATCTCCTCGGCAGAAGCCACTAAATTTGTGGACGTTGTCACACGGGTGACCAAGGCAGTCAACGCCCTTGGACCCAACCATAAACTTGTCAAAAAAGCGGGTTAGGGGAAAGTCAAATGAACGCATATACTGAAAAAATCAGGGAGCTCTCCTCAAACCTGTTACAGGAGGGCAAGGTGGACCTGGTCATTGGCTTCAAACAGGGCACCGTGCCCATGGCCACCGTGCCTGCCATTGCAAGAACCCCTGAAGAGGCAGCCACCTTTGTCTGGGACGCCAACTGCAGTCTTAACCTTGCCAACTATCTGACCAACCGGACGGAAAAGATCGGCATCGTTGCAAAGGGATGCGACGCTAGAAATATTGTCAACCACATAGTTGAGAACAAAATTTCAAGGGAGCAGCTGTACATCATTGGGGTGCCATGCACGGGAATGGTTGACAAACCCGCCATCCGTGCCCTGTTTGACCTTGAGATCACCGAATTCAAGGAAGAGGGAGAGTCCCTTCTGGTCAAGACCCTTGAAAATGAACTCAAAATTGACAAACAGGATTATCTCAGGGCCAACTGCCGCACCTGCATGCACCGCAACCCTGTCATCCACGACGTGCTGGTTGCCGAACCCGTGGTCGAGCAGACCCTTGAGGATCCGTTCAAGGATGTCAAGGCCATTGAACAGATGGATGACGACCAGCGGTGGAATCACTTTGAAAACCTTCTGGACGGCTGCATCCGCTGCTATGCCTGCAGAAACGCCTGCCCCCTGTGCTACTGCCCCACCTGCTTTGTGGATGAATCCAATCCCCAGTGGGTTGGAAAGGGCCAGGATCCCACGGATGTGAGAACCTTCCACTTTCTGCGGGCCTATCACTGTGCCGGGCGCTGCACCGACTGCGGGGCGTGTGAGGAGGCCTGCCCCATGGATATCAAGGTCAGGGACTTCACCCGAAAACTGGTCAAGGACAGCTTTGAAATCTACGGATGGGAAGCCGGGCTCACCCTTGACCAGCGGCCGCCCCTGGATACATTCAAACCCGATGATCCCGATGCATTTATCAAGTAACCGGCCTGGCCGGCACATGGTATTTTTAAAACGCATTTAATTTCAACATCCTGGTGGGAGTTATCTATAAAAGGTATCCATATGAAAGTCATACAAATTGATAAAAACGACTGGAAAAGGGGCGTTGATGCATCCAGAAAGGCATACAAGCTCTTTGGTCCTGTGACCGACAACAACCAGTCAATGTTTAAACAGCTTGACAAGGATCAATATCCGGACATGGAACGGCCGGATACGATCATGTCACCCAAGTCGGTTCTTTTTCCCCAGACGGAAAAGATTCTTGGGGCAACCCTTGATCCAGCCGCTGAAAACCACCACATCATGGAACGGCCGGCAACCGATTATTCGCCCCGGGCTGTCATCGGTATTAGACCCTATGATGCAAGGGCCATGGCCCTGGTGAAACTCAACTTTGACACCCCGGAATACCGGGACCCCTACTGGTGCGACGCCTACGAGTCAACCACCTTTGTGGGGCTTGCCATTAACCACCCCTCTGCTGCGGATTTTTCAACGGCCATGGGCAGCGGACCCTTTGCCGAAGAGGGCCTGGACGCCCTGCTGGTGGACACGGGCGACCACTACCTTGCCAAGGTGCTGACCCCAAAGGGCGAGGCTTTTTTCAGTGCAGCCGGATTTGACACGGTTGCCGACACCGATGAAAGCCTTGAACGGATAGAGCAGTTAAAGGCACGGGCCGAGGCAGCCATGGGACCTGTAGCCGTTTTCACTGACAAACTTGAACAAAAGACGATCCTTGATCTCCATGGGGCGCCCTTCTGGGAAGACCTTGCCTTTACCTGCATCAACTGCGGCACCTGTACCTATGTCTGCCCCACCTGCTGGTGCTTTGACATCCAGGATGAGGCAAAGGGCAAAACCGCTGCACGGTTCCGCAACTGGGACACCTGCATGTCACCGTTGTTTACAAAGCACGGTTCAGGCCACAACCCAAGGAATGAAAAAGTCCAGCGGGTCCGCCAGCGGTTCATGCACAAGCTCAAGTACTTTCTGGACAAATATGACAGCGGAACCATGTGTGTGGGATGCGGAAGGTGTGTGGAAAAATGCCCGGTCAACATCGACATCCGCCAGGTCTGCAATAAAATGAACGCATACGAGCCGCAGAAATAGGGCACAATTGGAGGAAAAATGGAGAATCCATATCGGCCTTATCCCGTGCGCATCGATGAGATAGAGATCGCAACCGAGGATAAGTCCCTCAAAACGTTCAAGTTTGTCTTTCTAAACAAGGAGGACGGGGAGAAGTTTTCCCACAGGGCCGGCCAGTTTGCCGAACTGTCCATTCCCGGCAAGGGCGAGATCCCCATTGGGATCGCCTCATCCCCTACGGAAAAGGGATTTGTCAAATTCACCGTGTTCAAGACAGGGGTAGTCACCTCCTACCTTCACAACATGAAGGTTGGTGACATCATGGGCATCCGGGGACCGCTCGGCAACTCCTACCCCTGGGACAAACTTGAAGGCAAAAATTTGGTCATCATCGGCGGCGGGTTTGCCTTTACCACCCTCAGGGCATCCATCGTTTACATGCTTGACCCTGCCAACCGGGCAAAATTCGGCAATATAGACGTTGTTTACGGGGCAAGATCCCCCGGCATGCTTCTCTACCGGGACGAGCTCTTTGAGTGGGAACGACGGGACGATATCAACATGCACATCACGGTGGACGGCACCGATGATCCCGACTGGGGTTATAATGTGGGATTTGTGCCGTCCATAGTCGAACAAAAGGCACCCAAGGCGTCACCCGACACCTATGCCATCGTGTGCGGGCCGCCCATCATGATCAAATTCACCCAGCCTGCCCTTGAAAAACTCGGCTATGGGGACGAGCAGATCATCATGTCCCTTGAAAATCGGATGAAGTGCGGCATCGGCATGTGCGGGCGCTGCAATATCGGCAAAGAGCTGGTGTGCAAGGACGGACCTGTGTTTACCCTAAAGGAGCTCAATCGCACCCCCAGGGAGTATTGATCTATTTTTTTACAACTCCGTCAATCTTTGATATTGACAATAGAGTGTTGGTGGTCTATTGTCAAAAAATTAAATTCTAAAGAGACGGCAAGTCTTGCTTATAGAAAACTTTTTATTCTTTACAGGAGGTAGTTTCATGGCAACAGTTGAGATGAATGGAAAATCATTCGAGATTGATGAAGATGGATTTCTGCTTGACTATAAAACTTTTGACAAAGAGTGGGTTGAGTATGTTCGTCAGCAGGAAGGAATTGATGAGTTGAACGACGAGCACTGGAAAGTGGTAAACGTTCTCCAGGACTACTATGAGAAAAACGGAATTGCCCCCATGGTACGGGTTCTTTCCAAGCTCACCAAATACAAACTCAAACACATCTATGAGCTGTTCCCCTCAGGACCCGGCAAGGGCGCCTGCAAGATGGCCGGACTTCCCAAGCCTACCGGATGTGTATAGAATCAAAGATTTGATCTGATAGATTTATTCATGACCGCTAAAAGGCCCTGCATTCCCATGCAGGGCCTTTTTTGAGTTAAGGAGCCCACACATGACCCAGTTAGATGCGGTTGACAAACAAATCATCAACAGAATCCAGGACTTCTTCCCCATTGAGCCAAGGCCCTTTAGAACCCTTGCAACCGAGCTTGGCCTGACAGAAAAGGACATCATCTCCCGGATTAAACACCTCAAGCGACAGGGCATTATTCGACGCATCGGCGGCAATTTCAGCCCGGACCGGCTGGGATTCTACTCGACCCTTTGTGCGGCAAGTGTGCCCCGGGAAAAACTGGACCTTTTCACCCGAACGGTCAACGCCTACGACGGCGTCACCCACAACTACATGAGAAACCACACCTACAACGTCTGGTTCACCTTTATCGCCCCTGCCAGGGAGGCCATTGAGGAAAGCCTCAGACAGATCGCAGAGGCCACGGGCGTTACCGATATTCTCAACCTTCCCGCCACCCATATGTTCAAGATCAGCGCCAAATTCAAGGTATGAAACCCGTCAGGGCAGCCCTTGCCATCCAGAAATCCGATCCGGGCAATCCTGGTGCCAATCTTGACGCCTGCCTTGAGCTTGCCGGCATGGCGGCCCGGCAGGGGGCTGAGATCGTCCTTTTCCCAGAACTCAACCTCACGGGGTACACCCTCGGCCAACGGCTCAGATCCACCGCTTCAACCATTCCCGGCACCCTGACCGAGGCCCTGCGCCACGCAAGCGTTGAAAACCGGATCACCCTTCTTGCCGGCATGGCGGAAAAGGACGATGCCGGGCGACTGTTCGCCACCCATGTGGCAGCCATGGCCGACGGCACACTCGGGGTATACCGAAAGCTTCACATCCCGCCACCGGAAAAAAAGATCTTTACTCCGGGGACGGCCGTTACCACCTTTCACACCGACAGCGTCAACTTCGGCATTCAAATCTGCTACGATGCCCATTTTCCTGAACTTTCCACCCGCATGGCCCTGGAGGGGGCTGAAGTGCTGTTTTTCCCCCATGCATCGCCCAGGGGAACGCCCCAGGGCAAACTCGACTCCTGGCTGCGTCACCTCACGGCAAGAGCCTTTGACAACGCTGTGTTTGTGCTTGCCTGCAATCAGGTGGGTACCCACGGCAACACCCGCAGTTTTCCAGGCGTTGCCGTGGCCATTGGACCGGATGGAAACATCATCTCACACCTGCTGTCAGACAAAAATGAACTGCTGATGGTGGATCTTGACAATGCCCTTCTCGAACAGATCAAAGGACACCGGATGCGTTATTTTCTGCCCAACCGGCGGGAGGATATCTAACCCGAATGGTGGGGCTATTGTGAAATCCGCTGGCGTCGAAGCTGAATATAGGCGTCTTTCATGGACACATAGGGATCCACCGCCGCCTTTTTAAAGGATTCGTAGTCACCCAGCCTGAGGGAGAGACCGTTGACCGTTTCAAAGGCCGTAAGCCCCAGGGAAGCTTCCAACGGGGTCACATAGGCCAACGGGGTAATAAATCGATCACCCACGTCACCCACCAGATCCCTGAGGGTTGAAGGCCCCAGAAGGGGGAGAACAATGTAAAATCCCTCGTCGATGTGACAAACGCCAAAGGTCTGCCCCAGATCTTCCTTTGAATTTTTCAAATCAAAATGGTCCTGGGCCACGGGAAAAAACCCCAGAAGTCCCGCGGTTGAGTTGATCAAAAAGATCCCTGCCTCGGACCCGGCACCCTTGATTTTTCCCTGGAGCACAGAGTTCACGAACCGGACGGGAAACATCAGATTGTCAAACATGTTGCCGATACCGATCCTGACCGGTTGGGGAACCACACGGCCATAGCCGGTTGCCACGGGTTTGTACACCCAGAAATAGACCTTGTCGTTGAACCGGTACATAAGCTTGTTGAACCCGGAAAGGGGGTCTGCCACGGACTGCTCTTTCTCAACCTCAGTGTAATCCCCGAACAGATCCCCCACATCCTGATCCTTGGCCACGGCCGAAACAGGAAGGGCCAGGGCAACAATCAACAGCATAAGGATAAGATATCTCATTTGCCGACCTTTGTTTTGAGTTCTGCGATCATGCTTTCAGGCGTATCCATGAACCTTGCCTTGTACTGTTCCCGATAATTTGCCACCATGCTCACCCCTTCAATGATCACATCATAGACCTTCCAGGCAGAATTCTTTTCAAGCATCCTGTAGACCACCGGGGTTTTAACCCCGTTGTGGGTGACAAGGGTTGGAATGTCCGCCCGGCGCACACCCGAACTTGTCGGCGGCAGCATTTGCGCCTCATCGTAGGCGATCAAAACATCGGCAAAATCATGGCCTTCCATTTGTGAAAGATAGCTGTCCGCCACCACATGGGAGAAAAGACCGATAAATTCGGTTCTCTGAATCGGGCTGAATCTTCGCCAGTTACTGCCAAGGGCGCCCATGGAAAGACTCGCGAAATCAAACACCTCGCCGGCCTTGTCAAAAAGCCGCTGGTTTCTTTGGGCCAAACCTGCATCATCCGTTTCAACCGGCTCGTTCAGGATCAGGATAATATCATCAATGCAGCGTTTTAAAACAACGTCCGGCAGTTCCTGGGCCTGGACCCGGGTAAGGGTCAACCCGGCGCAGATCATCACCATGACTATGATATAAATACTTTTTTTAATCATTTCAGCTCCCATTGTTTTAAGATACAAGAGCGTTTCACTCTTTGCCGGAAAAAATATACTTGCTCACCAGGGATTCAAGATCCAGGGCCGATTCCGTATGAAAAATGGTGCCCCCCGGAGAAAGGACGGTTTCAGAGCCCCCAGGAGAAAGATTGATATACTTGTCACCAATGATTCCGGAGGTCTTGACAGAAGCAATGACATCGTCACTTAAAAGGACTTTATTATCAAGGCTGATCTCAACCTTTGCCACATAACGCTCCCGGTCAAGGGAAATTGAGGCCACCTGCCCCACGGCAACACCCGCCATTTCTACATCTGCGCCGGTTTTCAGCCCTGCCACCGAACTGAAGTAGGCATTGAGCATATAGCGATCCCCCTGATTAAGTCTCAATCCGCCCAGTTGAACCACAACGTAGGCGCAGCAGGCGAGCCCGACGATCACAAAGAATCCCACATAAAGCTCAATGGTTGTTTTTTTCATCTAATTTTGCTCCTCGTTCATTTATCCTCTTCCATTCCTCTGCCATTGATAAAGGAATTCACCTCATCCAGGGTCGAATCCCATATTTCGTCCGGGCTGCCCTGGAAAATGATTCGACCCTTATCCAGCATGGCCACCCGCTGGGCTATTTTAAAAATATCTGGGATTTCATGGCTCACCACAACGGCGGTAAACCCGAACCGGCGCTGGTACTCCTGAACCATGGCATGGACGGCATTTTTCCTCACAGGATCAAGACCGGTGGTGGGCTCATCAAACAGAACCACGTCGGGTTCTGTCACAAGGGCCCGGGCCAGGGCGACCCGTTTTTTCATTCCGCCGGAAAGCTCGGCGGGATAACGACCCTCAATGCCCGAAATTTCAAGCTGTTCCATGCGTGACAGCACACGTTCACGGGTCTGTTTTTTGGACAGCCCCATGCCTTCAGTCAGGGGAAGGGCAATGTTCTCATAGATATTCAATGAATCAAAGAGTGCGTTGTCCTGGAACATATAACTGGTTTTCCGTTTGAACCGTTTTCTTGCATCCTTGCCCATGGCCGACAGATCTTCACCCGCCATGATGATGGATCCTGAATCCTGGACCTCAAGGCCGATGATATGTTTTAAAAGAACACTTTTCCCGCACCCGCTCTTTCCGATAACAACGGTGATCTCACCCTCATAAATGGCAAGATCAACTCCCTGCATCACCGGGTTGGAACCAAAGCGTTTCCTGACATCCTTAAATTCAATAAAGGGTTTTACCATGATGTTCCTAGAGTAATAGATAGGTTATAACGTAGTCACACACAAGGATAAAAACACAGGAATTGACAACAGCCGTGGTGGTGGAAAAGCTCACCCCCTTGGCGCCAAACCCTCCTCCGGCGTGTAAATGTGTAAAATATCCCCGGCTGCAGCAGACGGTGGTCACCACAAGGGAAAACACCAGGGATTTCACAAAACCGCCCGTGACATCGGTCATGAGAACACTCTCCTTGACCCTGAACAGGTAAATGCCCGGGTTTATGCCGAGCATCAGGGAACCGGTCAGGTAGCCGCCAAAAATTCCAATCACATCAAACAGGGCCGTAAGCAGCGGAAAACTGATGACCGCAGCAATGATCCGTGGCGTAAACAGATACCGGACCGGATTGATATCCATGGTGTCAAGGGCATCAATCTGCTGGGAAATGCGCATGACCCCCAATTCTGCAGCCATGGCAGACCCGGCCCTGGCCGTCACCATGATGGCCGTCAGCACAGGTCCGAGTTCCCGGATCAGGGTAAGGGCCACGGCCGAACCCAGCATGCCCTCACTGCCGAACCGCACAAGGGTGTAGTACCCCTGGAGGCCGAGCACCATGCCGGTAAAAATTCCGGTCAGAATGATCACCATCATGGATTTCATGCCGATGAACCAGATGTGCTCGACGATCTTGGACAGTTGAAACGGCGGTATCAGGAGCTGGAACAGACCCTGGAAAAGAAACAACCAGGCCCTTCCAATGCCTTGAACCGCGCCCAGGGTAATTGTTCCAAGGGCCCCGACCCTGTCAGTAAGTTCATTCACCTTTGATTTCAATGGGAGTTCCTGCCATTCTCACCCGTTTATTGGGTTGTATTAATGTTCAGCGGCCGGCGGCCTATGGATGCCTTGCCGATCTTCGAATGAAGCAGGTTACCATATAGCAGATCCAGCCACAAAACAAAAGCGTATTTATCTGCAATCCCCATTGACACCACCTTCGTTTTAGATTACGTATATAAAAATAAAGCACATACTATAAGCACAATCACACAATAAAAACGCAATTTAACAGCAACGAACACCTTACACTACGGATTAGAATTATGGCACGTAAGATAACCTTGAGCATACCCGACCTGCTCCACGAAAAAATGGAAGAGTGGCGGCAATCGTTTAACCTTTCAAAAATGTTCCAGGATGCCCTTGCTGAGGCCATTCTCAAGAAAGAAGAGTTCCAGCGCCGGTTCCAGGAGGACACCTCCATGTCCGAGACCATTGAACGGCTCAGGCGGGAAAAAAGAATCTCCGAGGGAAACTTCCTGGAAAACGGCAGAATCGAAGGGTTTCAATGGGCAAAGAGCGCCCACTACGATGACCTCATGTACGCCCTGACCCTTGATTCGGCAACGGCCCTGGCCGGAGACGATCGACTTACCCACTGTTTTGCCCCCATCATTGAGCGGGAGCATCTCACGGACAAGCACGCACGACTGTTTATCCAGGGGTGGCAGAGGGGAATCACTGAATTCTGGAACGAAATCAAGGAGAAACTTTAAATGAATGCATCTACCGTTCTGGGCATTGACATCGGGTCCGTATCGGTCTCCATCGTCACCATGGGGTCCAACCGTAAAGTGACCGGTTCAGCATCTGTTTTCCACCATGGAGACATTCCAACCGCCCTTGAAAAAACCCTTGAAGCCATTGATCTTTCCAGGGTCGCCCTTATTGCTGCAACCACATCCACGCCCCATTCCATCAAACGGGATGTTGAGATCGACGACCAGGTGGCCATCATTGGGGCTGCAAAACATATCCACGGCAAAATTGGCGCCATTCTCAACGTTGGCGGTGAGAAATTTTCCCTGAGCCTTTTTGATGAAAACGGCAACTACTCAGGATCCAGGACCAATACCTCGTGTGCTGCAGGAACCGGCAGCTTTCTCGACCAGCAGGCCCGCAGACTGGAGCTTGAGACAGCCGAACGATTAAGCCGGGCTGCAAGCCGGAACACAGAGACAATCCCTGACATTGCCACCCGGTGTGCCGTATTTGCAAAAACAGACCTGATCCATGCCCAGCAGGAGGGATTTTCCATTGCCCAGATTTCAGAGGGGCTCTGCCAGGGACTCAGCAGAAACATTTTCAACACGGTGTTTACAATCAACGACATCCGGACCCCCGTGGTCTTCTGCGGCGGGGTTTCCAAAAACGAATCGGTCCGTTTCCATCTGTCATCGTTGATCAAGGCCCCCCTTGTGTGTGATGAAAACTCCCACCTCTATGGTGCCATTGGGGCGGCCCTGGCAGGGCTTGCGAGAGTCAACTTCATTAAAACAAGCAGCCACCCCTATGGCGGGATATCCGATATTTTCATTCCCTCAACCGGATCTGATCACCACACCTATCCCCCTTTGGATCTCACCCTGTCGGACTATCCGGACTTTAAAAGCTTTAAAAGTTTTGTTCAAAACGGGGTTGAAACCGACATCTATGTCGATCCAAAAACCGTGGAGATAAAAACCGGTTACCTTGGCATGGATGTGGGATCCACAAGCACCAAGGCGGTTCTGATCTCCGACCACGGAACCGTGGTTGCCGGATTTTACACAAGGACCGCATCCAAGCCCGTCAATGCGGTTCAAAAAATCATACGGGCCATGGACGCCTTCATCCATGACCACGACCTGTCGGTTACCATTCTCGGGTGCGGCACCACGGGATCGGGCAGAAAACTGTCGGGCGGCATCATCAATGCCGACCTTGTTCTGGATGAAATCACAGCCCACGCACGGGCAGCCCATGAACTCAACCGGGATGTCGATACCATCATCGAGATCGGCGGCCAGGATGCCAAGTTCACCACCATGAAAAACGGCATGGTTACCTCCTCGTTCATGAACACGGTCTGTGCAGCAGGCACGGGCAGCTTTATCGAAGAACAGGCCTTGAAACTTGGCTGCCCCCTTGACCAGTACTCAACGAGAACCCAGGGGGTCTCATCTCCGGTATCCAGCGACCGGTGCACGGTTTTCATGGAGCGGGACATGAACCACTTTTTATCCGAAGGGTACAACGTGGACCAGGTGCTGGCATCGGCCCTTCACTCGGTAAGGGACAACTACCTCACCAAGGTGGCATCCATAGGCAAAATCGGCAGCACCGTCCTTTTCCAGGGAGCAACGGCAAAAAACCGGGCCCTGGTGGCCGCATTTGAGCAGAAGCTTAAAAAGCCCATCCATGTCTCACGCTACTGCCACCTCACGGGTGCACTGGGGGTTGCCCTGACACTCATGGACCAGGGTGTTGATCGGAAACAATTCAGGGGGTTTGATCTTTGGAAGACTCCCATCCCCGTCCGCCAGGAGACCTGCAAGCTGTGCATGAACCGCTGCAAGCTCACCATTGCCGACATCAACCATGAGACCGTGGCCTTTGGTTTTCTCTGCGGCAGGGATTACAAGGATGACCGCTACGTGGCAAAGCAGGAACATTTCCATCTGATCCGGTCCAGGAAACCGGCGTTGAAACTGCCGGAACTCCCCCCCCCCGATTCCGGGTTCACCCTGGGCATTCCAGCCGGTCTCCACCTTGTGGAGGACCTTGACATGTGGCAATTGTTTTTCCGCCTTTTGAATATCAAGACCGTTACAAGCAAGGGTTTCAAGAACGACGTCTCCCTTGGACGAAGCGTTGCAAATGCCGAGTTCTGTACGCCCATGACCGCCATGCACGGCCATGTTGCCCATCTTATGACCCAGGCCGACTATATTTTTCTGCCCTTTTATTTTGAGGACAAGAACAAGACGGAAAAGGATAAATCCGCAAGACGTCAGTACTGCTATTATACCCAGTATCTGCCAAGCGTGGTGTCAAACATAGCGGGCATGGACAAAAACCGTCTGGTGTCACCGGTGATTCAGTATCTTTACACAAGTTTTCACACCAAGCTTGAACTCTACAAGGCCCTGAAACGGATTTCACCCAAGCGGATCAGTTTTTTTGACATCTCCTCGGCCTTTGACAGGGCCGTTGAATGGAAGGAAACCGCGAAAAAAGCCTTGAAGAAAATCTACACAGACAATGGCGCCAGGGGGACCGACATTGACGTACTTCTGGTTGGAAGGCCCTATACTGTGCTTTCCGATTCCCTGAATGCAAGGATTCCGGACATTTTTTCATCCCTCAAGGTCAACCTCTTTTTCCAGGACATGGTCGACCTTGACCCGGTGGATGTAAGCCCCATTGCCCCTCTCCTGAGGGAGATCCACTGGAAACATGCGTCAACCATCCTGAGGGCAACCCTTCTGGCGGCCAGAACAGACAACCTCTATCCCGTGTTTGTCACCTCGTTCAAGTGCTCGCCGGATTCGTTCATTGTTGATTATTTTAAACGGATCATGGAGGCCCATGACAAGCCCTACCTTGTGCTGGAGCTTGATGAGCACGATTCAAGCGTGGGGTATGAAACCCGGATCGAGGCAGCCATCCGCGCCTTCAGGAACCACGGCCACCACGGCAGGATGCCCGCCGCAGTTGCCCTTGGGCCCCTGAATCCGGATATTGTGGACAAACCCGGCAAAAAGACCCTGGTGGTTCCCAACTGGGACGCCATCACCGGCGCTTTTCTGGCAGCCACACTCCGGGGAGAAGGAATAAAGGCCATCCTCATGGACGAAACCCAGGAGACCATCAAACAGAGCCTTGCCACCAACACAGGCCAGTGCATTCCCTTGAATGCCATTGCAAGCGGGTACATCAAAACCATTGAAAACAGGGGCCTTGATCCGGCAGACACCCTTTTATGGCTGAGCAAATCAGATATCGCCTGCAACATAAAAATGTATGCCCACCACATCAAGACCATCGTGAACCGGGCCGGGAACGGCATGGAAAAGGCCGGAATTTACAGGGGAGAACTCTCGTTCACGGATATCAGTATAAAAGCTGCGATCAACTGCTACTTTGCCCACATGTTCGCAGGCCTCTTAAGGTGCACGGGTTGCAAGCTCAGACCCTATGAAACGGTCAAAGGCGCAACGGACAAGGCCCTTTCAAGGGCCATTGAGATACTGGTCCCCGCCTTTGAAGGCAAGCGCGCAAAAGAGGACGCCCTTGCCGAGGCAGTGCGCCTTCTTGCCTGTGTGAACGTTAAAAAGGAACAACGGCCCAAGGTTGCCGTTTTTGGTGACTTTTACGTCCGGGACAACACTGTAATGAACCAGGATCTTGTCCGGTTCATTGAGGCAAACGGCGGAGAGGTCGTTACCACCCCCTACTACCGGTTTGCCAAGATGATCGCAGAGCCCTACTTTAAAAAATGGTTTAACGAGGGCAAATACATGAGCCTGCTTTCAACCCGGGCACTGCTTGCCACCATGAAAAAGTTGGAAAAACGCTATTATCGGTATTTCCAGCCCCTATTAAACGAGCCTGAGATGGCCTACAATGACGATTTTAAACAGGTGCTTGACGACTATGGCGTTCTGCCCGAGCACACGGGTGAATCCATGGACAACCTGCTCAAGATCCACTATATCACAAAGGAACATCCGGATCTTGCACTGTTTGTCCAGACCAACCCCTCCTACTGCTGTCCCGGTCTTGTTACTGAAGCCATGGGTGGCGCCATTGAAAAAAAGACGGGAATTCCGGTGCTGAGCCTCACCTATGACGCCCTTGGCGGAAACAAAAACCAGGTCATCATCCCCTTCCTTGCCTATTCAGGCAGGCGCGACGACTCCCAGACCTTGAAAAAGTCGGTCTGAAGCATGGTGGGCAGGTATCGTTCAAGGCCGGGGTGCTTTTCAACAAAGGTCCTCTGGAACGCGATGCGCTGGGTGCTAAGAAAGTTAGACCTGTCCACCGACCGCCTGTACTTCAGGTAATAGGCATCATAGTTCTTAAGTTGCAGGGGATTTTTTGCATCAATGCCTTCAAAATTGTCAAAGGTGTAATTCAAAAGACTTTCAAAATCGGCAAGATAATCTTCAAGCCCCTTGAGATAGGCCTTGACAACGGGATTGATAAAAAAATCCTCAACAAAAAGGAAATCCTTGAACCCCTCTTTTTCAAAGCGCCCTCGGTACCCCTGGCAAAAGGCGGTGAACCGGTCAACATCGTTTCGGTTTCTGATTATCTTGACCCGGACAATTCCGATGAACGAGAGGGTTTTCCCAATGGACGTGCGTTTTGACATCACCTTGCTCAAGGACTCAAGTTCCTTGATGGCCCCGTCAAGGGCCCGGGTGGACGCCATGAGTTCTTCACTCACCTGGATCATCCGACGTTCCACCGGCGAATGGTGGACCATGGCAAGGCGGCCCTGCTCCTGGAAAAACAGATAGAACTCACCCGTACAAACCGTTAACAAACAAAGGTAGAACACCGTTGCACCGACAATCCTCTTTTTCAGGCGTATTCCCGGATTTGCCTGAAAAAAGAAATAAGGTGCTGTAACCGGTGCAAACAAAACAACAACGACCGACCACAGGGGACACTTTTTGGGAAAAACCGACATGGCCTGGGCATGGGACGGGTCCGGGGCAGAACGAAATTTGAAACTTCGCCACGGGTGATGCCCCGGTAAAAATTCCAGACAAAAAAAGACGAACAACACGAATGCTGCTGTCAGGGTGAACAGATAATAGAAATAAAACAAGGTCAGTTTCCTTTTGAGGTCAAAATTTCACAGCTGCTGCCCGTGGAAATAATCTGAATCGCGCCGGCAAGGTCTGTTTGAAACAGACGGTACCCCCGGCGGGTATAGCGTTCAATAACATCGGCATGGGGAAACCCGTACCGATTTTTCAATCCACAGGATATAATTACACTCTTGGGCTGAACTTGATCAAGGAAAAAACCATTGCTTGAACTTGAACTACCATGGTGGGGAGAGACAAGAACGGTGGATAAAAGCCTTTGCCCCCTTGCCCTGACGAGTTCTTCCTCGGCATCTTCCATGATATCCCCGGGAAAAAGAACGGATATTTTACCATGGGTCAATTTTGACACAATGGAGTTGTTGTTGGCATTTTCTGATCTTCGGCCCAGGGGGTATAAAAATTCCAGGTAGGCATTGCCAAGGTTGAAACGATCAAACCCGGGAACGGTTTCGACCCTGATCCTGCGTTGTTTGACCACGGCCATGAGATCCCGGTAATTATTCCACTTCCCCTGCTCAGAATTTTTGATAAACCGACCGACCTCGAAGTTGTCCATGATGAAAATCAGACCGTTCATGTGGTCGGATTCAGGATGGGTCAGCACAACGGCATCCAGGGTCAATATTCGTCGAAACCAGAGAAACGGTGCAACAATGCGTTGGCCGGTATCAAAGGTTGAAAATCTGGAAAAACCGCCGCCGTCGATCAACACCCGCTTTCCCTGGGGCGCTTCGATCAGTGCCGCACTGCCCTGCCCCACATCAAGGACAAAGACATTCACATTTTTATTAAAAAAACGGTCCCGCATCAGAAAAAATTCCCTTGCAGAAAAGATCACAAGGGCAGACGCCACCAGCAAAACCCCTCTTTTTTTCATATCCTTGAACCCCATGAAGAGCCCGAAAAAAACCAGATAATAGCATGAAATTTCGACGATATCCGGCGTAACGGTATGGACCCAGACCATGGGAAGGGCAGAAACCCATTCCAGAAACGCAATACAAATCTTGAGAACAAAACCTGCCATGGTCACCAGAAGGGCTGACAGCCCCACGGAAAAAGGGTGGACAAAAAGGGCAGACAGCCCCAGGGGAAGGGCCAGAAAACCGGCCCCTGGAATAAGGATCAGGTTGGTGAAGATGCCTGCAAACGAAACCTGGTTAAAATAGTGCATCACCAGGGGCTGGGTGCCGAGGATGGCGAACAAAGAGACGGCCATGAACATAACCATCCCCTTGGTTGCCCTGGTGTAAAAACAAGCGGTTATATCTGCATCTGCAGTCTGTTTTTTCACAATGGCCATCCCCCCCAGGATAAAGAGAACTGCAAAAAAAGAGAGTTGAAACGATATGGAAAAAAGGGCGCCCGGCCAGACCATCAAGATGGCAATGAAAGCTGCTGCAAGGGCATTGACCGCATCGGCTTCCCTTTCAATGGTCAGGCAGATTATCCCCATGGCAACCATGGTAAAGGCCCTCTGGGTGGAAGGAGAAAGACCTGAAAGAACCGCATAAAAGGCCAGGGGGACCAGGGTAAACGCAGCGGCAAGTTTCCGGGCAATCCCTGGGATTATGAGCAAAGGAAAAAAACAGAACAGACCGTCAAAGAGATAGAACGAGGCAATGGCGACAATCGAGAGGTGAAGGCCTGAAATGGCAAGAATATGATTGGCCCCGGCCCGTGAAAAAAGATTTTTCAGGTCCGGATCAATCCATTGCCGATCCCCTGTGACAAGGGCCGTTAAGACTGCTGCCGCATCCGGATCCCCGACATTTTTCCTGATATGACGGGCAAACTGCCTGCGACAGGCTTGAACCCGATTGACGGCAAAGGCAACGGGCTGGAACTCACGGGGCCGGGGCAACCGAACAACGGTGTCTCCCCTTGCCCAGCCCGTGCAGTAAATGCCCCTTAACCCCATATACCCCCTGTAGTCAAACCCGCCGGGATTGTTAAAATTACGGGGTTGCCTGAGGTCGAACCGACTCTCGATCCGGTCATTGACCCCCAGGGCATCTAAACCATCCGGACAAGGGCCATAGAGTGAAAGCCTCAGCTTTCCCACAGTGACTTTCACCGTTGACCGGGTCGTTCCTGCCTTATCAACATGGAGATCAAACCGGATCCGACGGTCTGAAACCACAGGAACCGAAGCGACCCGCCCCTGGATCCACACCCCTTTTTGATCACAGAAATTGACAATATGATTTTCTGGAAAAACCGGCCAGACAATGAATTGAATCAGACAATGACCCACGACAAAAAAAAGAGCCACGGGAACGATTCCCAGGGGCTCTTTGCGTAACACCCGCACCACAAGGGCCAGCAAAAGAAGGGCACAGCAGAAAAATTCCACATCCTTGATTCCGGGAATCTGCCTGCCCGCTGCAACACCACAGCCAAGGGCCAGGGCAACCGGCACAAGGGGCGGAAGGGTAAAAGGTGTCAGGGGCTTGCCATGATTTCCTCCCGGGCCGTTGGGTCAGCCTTTATTTAATCCGTCGGATATCCGCTCCCAGGGTTGAGAATTTTTTCTCCAGGGCCTCATATCCCCGGTCAATGTGATACACCCGGTGGATGGTGGTCCTGCCCCTGGCAACCAGCCCTGCAATCACAAGGGAGGCACTGGCCCTCAGGTCCGATGCCATGACCTCAGCCCCGCTAAGGGCCTTCACGCCACGGACCATGGCATAGTTTCCCCCGGATATGGAGATGTCTGCACCCATTCGCTGGAGCTCGTTGACATGCATGAACCGGTTTTCAAAAATCGTCTCATGGATCACGCTGTTGCCCTGGGAAATGGCCATGAGCACCATGAACTGGGCCTGCATGTCCGTGGGAAAACCAGGATAGGGAAGGGTTTTTATGTCCGTGCTGACGATTGCCTTTCCCCCCGACACCCTCACCCCCTGGTCTGAAATCTCCACAAGGGCACCGGTCTGGCGAAGTTTGTTGATGATGCCGCCCATATTTTCAGGCTCGCACCCCGTGACAAGAACATCACCGCCTGTTGCCGCAGCAGCCACCATAAAGGTTCCGGCCTCAATTCTGTCGGGAATCACATGGATGGTTGCAGGGCTTAACCGGTCGACCCCGTTGATGCGTATGACGGCAGTTCCGGCCCCGGTCACCGATGCCCCCATCTGGTTGAGGGCATCGGCCAGGGCCGTAATTTCAGGCTCCCTGGCACAATTTCTCAGGACAGTGGTTCCCGTGGCAAGACTTGCCGCCATCATGAGGTTTTCAGTTCCGGTTACCGTTGGAATATCAAAATAGATTTCATTGCCCACAAGCCTGTCGGCCCGGGCTTCAATATAACCGTTCTCGATGGTTATGGTTGCCCCAAGGGCCTTTAGCCCCTTTAGGTGCATGTCCACAGGCCTTGCGCCAATGGCGCACCCGCCCGGAAGGGACACCCTGGCATGGCCGAACCGGGCCACCAGGGGGCCCAGCACAAGGATGGAGGCGCGCATTTTTCTGACAAGCTCGTAGGCCGCCTCAATTTTATGGATGCCCGAGCCGTCGATGACGACCGTTCCCTCGCCCTCCTCGCATCCTGCACCCAGATCCGTCAACAGCATCTTGATGCTTCTGATATCCACAAGGTCCGGCACATTGGTGAATTCCATCCGTCCATCCACCAGGATGGACGATGCAATCAGGGGAAGCGCTGCATTTTTGGCACCGCTGATCCTCACCTCACCCTTCAGGCGCTTTCCGCCTTGAATCTCTATTTTATCCATCTAAGAATCAACAACCCATTATCGTTTTAAGGTTTAAAAGTTATCTTCCATGCTTTGTCAGGATATATCACCTCACCGGAAAAAAGGATAGGAACTCCTGTAAATTTTACGGTTTTCACCATGACTTAAAATCTGCAAAAGGATGCTTGGCCCTGCCGTTTAAATCGACATGGAAAACCCCACACAATAATCACCTCGATAAGGGTCTGCATCAAACCGGGTGACATGGCGAATTTCGACCTTAATCCCAAGAACGCCCTTGGGATTGATATAATCCATGTCCATGGCAGAACCGGGTTTCAAAAAGGCCAGCACCCCTTGCTGGGACGCCTTCACAAGCATGCCGATCCCTCCCCTGCAGATGTTCAACACCTTAAACTGATATTTCCTGCCCTGGATATGGGCTTCGAGCAGATGCCCGGTATCCGAAGGTTCAATTACGTCCCTTTTACAGGCCCTCTTTTGCAACGGTTGTTCGTTCGCCGGCGTTTCCAATTCCATGACCTCGTTATAATGATATGGGTATTTCGTTTTTACCTGTGAATCAGCAGGCAGTTGTCATATATCCATATATGGTTTCACTCAAAGAGTAAACATCCAGGTGAAATCAACGCAGAGTCATCGAAAAGAACATTGTTTAATTACCCTTGACAAGGAAAATTTCCTCTGCTACCCCAAAGGGTAAAAACAAGGATCCTCCCGGCACCCGTTCTTTACCGTATTCACACAGGTTGCCGGGCCTGGAATCCCGACGCCGGGACAGATTAAGGGGGCACCACAATCCATGGAGATTATTCAAACGGCTATAGAACGAGGCATTCCCGCACTTTCAGAGCATCAGTCCAAAAAAGTATTGGCGGCCTTTGGTATTCCGACAACACGCGAAATCCTTGTCCAGGGCAGCCAACAGGCCGTTGCAGCTGCAGACGCCCTGGGTTATCCCGTGGTTTTAAAGGCCTGCGCTGCCCATCTGATGCACAAGAGCGAAAAAAACTGCATCCGGCTGAACCTGGCAGGCCCGGATCAGGTCAAAAAGGCCCATGATTCGATTATGGAGACCATGGACGCTGGGATTGACGGCATCCTTGTGCAGGAGACCATCCACGGTCAGCGGGAACTGATCATGGGTATGACCCGGGATCCCCAGTTTGGGGCCTGCATCATGCTGGGAACAGGTGGCATCGCAACCGAGATCTTTAAGGATTCCGTGTTCCGGGTCGCCCCCTTTGACCGCAGGGAGGCGGTCGACATGACCCGGGAATTGAAAGCTGCGGCCATGCTTGGCCCCTTTCGAGGCCAGGCCCGGGCCGACATGGACACCCTGTGCAACTGCCTCATGGCCCTTGCAGCCATTGCCCTTGACCACCCTGAAATCTCAGAAATAGACATTAATCCGCTGATCATTGATCCCCAGGGTAAAGTTACAGCCGTTGACGCCCTGGTGGTTTTGGGAAATCGATAAAATGACTTGTTCATCCATTGAAAACAGCAAAATTTATCCCATAGCAAACCCTGGAAGCATTGCATTTTTCGGGGCCTCGAACAACCTGGCCGCCATGGGCACAACCGTACTGGGCTGCATCTGCGCCATGGGATACGCCGGAAAAATCTACCCGGTTCATCCACGGGATCGCACGATCAAGGGGTTTAAGTCCTTTCAAAGGGTGTCTGACCTGCCCGAGGTACCGGATCTGGCCTATATTGTGCTTCCCACCCCCGTTGTCGTTGAAACCCTCGAAGCCTGCGGTCAATTGGGAATCCGCCATGCCGTGATTGTTTCTGCAGGATTTAACGAGGTGGGCGGACAGGGAAAACAGCTGCAGAACCAACTCACGGCCGTTGCAGAAAAGTATGGAATCCGGTTCCTCGGGCCCAACTGCATCGGTGTGATCAACACCCACCGCAACCTCAACGCCACCTTTCTGCCCTATGAAGCGGGCAAGGGGTATATCGGCATGGCATCCCAGAGCGGCAGTTTTATCACCCAGATGTCTCCCCACATGGGCCGCCTGGGCATGGGGTTCAGCACCGGATTCAGCATCGGGAATGAGGCCAATGTGGACATTGTGGACTGCATGGCATACCTGGGCGCATGTCCCAATACACGAGTGATCGCCCTTTACATTGAATCCATCCGCCGGGGAAGGGCCTTTATCGAAACGGCAAGGGCCATTGTCCCGAAAAAACCCATTGTGGCATTTTACGTGGGGGGCTCGGATGAAGGCAGACGGGCCGGTTTTTCCCACACAGGCGCCCTTGCCGGACCCGACCCCCTGTACAACGGCGTGTTTCGCCAGAGCGGGGTCATCCGGGCAAGCTCCATTGAAGAGCTGTTTGATTTTTGCTATGTCCTTGGGGCCTGCCCCCCCATCAAGGGCAACCGGGTGATCGTCCAGACCCATTCAGGCGGCCCTGGTGCCGCAGCAGCAGACGCCTGCGGACGAAACGGCCTTGTTCTTCCGGCCCTGTCCGCCCCGACCCTTGAACGGTTAAAACCCCATGTGCCCCATACGGCAAGCGTGGCAAACCCCGTGGATTTAACCTTTACCAAGACACCCCTTGATTTCTTCCAGACCATTCCCCAGATACTGTCGGCCGATGCGAATGCAGATGCGTTGCTGGTCTATTTTCTGGCAACGAGCCGGATGATCCAGGTGGTATTGGAGGGTTTAGGCGTTCCCGAAGACATCTCGGGCGAAAAGGCCGAAGAAATCATCCGCCAGCAGGCAGATGCCATTGCGGCACTGGGCGAACAGATCCAAAAACCGATTGTGGGATTCTCATTTCTGGCCCGGAAGGAATCAAGCCTGATCCGGGCGCTCCAGGACCGGGGGATACCTGTACTGCCAAGCCCGGAACGGGGTGCCAGGGCCCTGGCGGCCCTGGTGAAGTACAAAAACCTCAGGGAAAAACTGACCCAGGATTAGGGGCTATGGAAATATTAATATACACCCGTTGTATGGTGTATTTTTTTGCTGCCATAGCCCGAAACTGACCGGGAGATTTACCGGTCAGGAATCGTATTTGACCGAACTGAAACCCATGAGTTTTTCCCAGTTGTGCCTGGATTCCAGGAAACGTACGGTACCGGTCTTTCCACGCATGCCAATGGAGTGGGTCGTGGCGCCGCCGCCCGTATATCTGACGCCGCGCAAAAAGGTGCCGCCCGAGATCCCAGTTGCGGCAAAATAGACATCGTCGCCTTTTACCAGGGTGTCAGCCGTCAAAACAGTCTTCAGGTCCAGTCCGAAATCCAGAACAGCCTTTTTTTCCGCTTCAAGCTGGGGATCAAACCGGCAGAGCATCTCGCCGCCAAGGGCCTTGATGGCACAGGCCGCAAGCACGCCTTCGGGGGTGCCGCCGGTACCCATCATCAGATCCACCCCGGAATCGGGGTTCACGGCCATGAGGGCACCTGCCACATCCCCGTCCGTGTGGAGCTGAATGCTGGCACCTGCATCCCGGATTTTCTGGATAAGCCCCTGGTGCCTGGGCTTTTCAAGGACAAAAACCACAAGGTCTGAAACCTCCTTGTCAAGGGCCCGGGCAATCTTGATCAGGTTTTCACCCACCGGTGCATCAAGGTCCACGCACCCCTTTGCCAGGGCCGGGACAACGAATTTTTCCATGTAGAAACTGGGTCCTGGATCGAGCATGGCTCCTGCCGGGGCCGCGCTGACAACGGCAATGGCATTGGGTCTTCCCAAGGCAAGCAGATTGGTTCCCTCAACCGGGTCAACGGCAATATCCAACTTTAGCCCCCTGCCATTGCCGAGTCGCTCCCCGTTGTAGAGCATGGGGGCCTTGTCCTTTTCCCCTTCACCTATGATCACGGTGGCATCCATATCCAGGGTCTTGAACGAGATGCGCATGGCCTCGACCGCCGCCCTGTCACCGTTCTCCTTGTCCCCCTTGCCAAGCCAGCGTCCCGATGCAAGGGCTGCCGCTTCAGTTGCCCTTACAAGGTCAAGGGCAAGATTTCTCTGGGGTGCTTCCATTTATTTCTCCTATCTTTTAAAGGTGGTGTCCGTGTTGAATTCAAGGCATGAATACCATTTTTAGGTGTTTGTGGAAACAGGATATTTTTACAGGCGCCAGAAGTTGCATCGGAAGGGTCTGTCACCGGTTCTCGTTCAAACCGGGCTCCCACCCTTGCCATCAGTACCGTTGCCGCTAAAAAGATAATAAGCCCCACAAGGTTGGTCCAGGGCATGAAGGGGTTGTCACTGCCGGCCAGCAGCAGCCCTGTGACCCATAAAAAACCCGTTGATGCAATTGTTGCCTGCGCTTTAATCCTCTGCCTGTCAAGTTGCATTGTTTCCTCCATGTGTGTTGTTTTTTAACCTAATTGATGAAAAAACTAAACAAGACGGATAAAATTTTTATTATCGATACTCCCGGCAGCTCCACACCACCTTGCCGATGATCCTCACCTTTTCAACCTCGTCAAGGGACAGAAAAATCGGCTGGTAATCCCGGTTTTCACTGGTCAGCACCAGCTTGTTGGGGTGTTTTTCAATTCTTTTTACAAGAATGGTATCCTCAACACCCAGGGCATAAATGGCGCCGGCCAGGATTTCCGTCTGGGACTGGTCGATCAACACCGTGTCTCCGGCCCTTAATTCCGGATCCATGCTGTTGCCAAAAACCTCCATGGCAACCATGGCGTTTGCCGCCCCCTTGCGTGACAGCCATCGTGACTGAAACGACAGAAAGTCCGTCACATCCGACAGGGTTTCAAACGACCCTGTGCCGGCGGAAAGCCTTGCCTTGACCTTGGGAATGATTTTAAATTCAATATCCTGGCTGGTCTCTGCATTGAGAAAGACCCTGCCGGCGCCGGTTTCGATCCACACGGGGTTCAGACCGAACTTGCGATAGAGCTTTACGATCCAGCGGTCCGGGATCTCATTTTTCCTGCGGGCATGGGTAATGCCAGACCGGTTGATGCCAAGGGCATCGGCAAGTTCCGACTGTGAACGAATCCCGGTCACCTCAAGAATACGCCCGATTAAGCCGTCTATTTTATTCATCATGGATTTCCTTTGGTTCTGTTGTTTCTTTCCATCCCACGAATGATTAAAAAATGCAACAAGTTTTTTTTGACTTTTTCCAGACACTCGGGTATGAACGGAGTATGTTTGGAAAAAAAAAAGAACATGCCGTTGAATCGGACAAAGGGGCTGACCCGAAGAAACCGGCTGAAAACATCCTGCCACCACCGGGGGAATCACCTGGGACAGCGGAAACCGCCCCCAGGTCGCCGAAATTTCGAAAACGCCTCAAACAGATCATCCTTGCGGTCCTTGTTATGGCGATACTGGGGGGGGGCGGATTTGCCGGGTATACCTTGTTTCTAAAAAAGGGCACAGGTCGGCATTATGTTGAACAAGAACTCTCCCATGTCACCCTGCCACCGGAGATGATGAAGTTCTGCTTTGACAACCTGCCCGACCTTTTCAATGGATTCCAGCAATTCAGCCGTGAAATGATACGCCTTGACGGTGAAATCCAGCGCATGGAAGCCATTGCCGCAGCCTATCCTGACCAGTCTGCCATAGTTGATCGGGAAAAAAAAATCTGGACCGGCGCAAGGGCCCGAAGCCTTAAAAGCTTTGAAAAGATTGAAACACGGATCAGGCAGGTCTATGTAACCGTCCAGGTCAACCCGGAAACCGGAAGGGCAAGGCTTGACCAGGAACGGCAGGAACTTTTACAGCAAACCGTCGAAATACTGGAACCGGTCCTGACCCTGACGGACCGGATTCGAACAACCGGACAGCCCCCTGGCAACGGATGGGTCAAACGAATCATTTATACGATCAAACATCTGTTCAGCTGACCGATTTCGCCATGGGATCAAACCCGCCCGGCTGTCCCCTGCCCACCCCTGTTGATTCAAAAATGCGAAGACTAGGCCACCTGCCTTAACCGTCGGGCAATGGCATCGACCATGGCAATCCGGTTCTGGTTTTTTCTTTCGTGTCCCCGGGTTGCCACCCTTGAATAAAATGCGTTGCAGATCTTTTTTGTCTCCTTGTCCCAGGGGGGGGTGCTGACCACGGGGGAAGCCCCTTCGTTTTCAGCACCAGGATAATCCCTGCGACCATGGGCCCAGTTGATCACCGAACTGTAAAAAATAAAGGCCCGATCCAGCAGAACGTACATGAGCTGGACAGAATTCATGGGCCGGATGGTAATCTGGTCCCTGCCAAGGCGAATTCCCTTGAATTTCAGCCCGGCCATGCGGCTGCCGCCAAGCATTGCCGTGGCAGCACCGGCCACTCCCCCAAGGGCGGAAAAAATCCCAAAGGTCAGTCCGGCAGCTGCCGTATCAACAATGGCACCGGCACCCATGCCTGCCACACCTGCCGCAACAACCACCTCCCTGGGGGAAAGCCCCAGGAATTGCCAGGTTTTTTCGCTGAAAAGGTCATTGTTGAGAATGGAATTCTGGGGAAGGTTCAGATTGAAGATATTGTGTTTAAAGAGTTTTCGAATATCATTGTGGGCCTTTTGTTCGATCAGCCTGACCTTGTCCAGAAATTTTTTTTCAAGGGCAACACGCAGATCCTCGGGGCTGACCGACGGACCCAGGGTGCCGGTCATGGTGGCCGACAGGATCTCCTGGACCATGGCAACCATGATCAGGGCCGTAAGATTGATGCGATGGTCCCAGTCCTGCTCAAAGGCCCTGATCACCCGGGAAAGGCTCTCCTGCCAGTCCTGGTCCACGCTTTTCAAGCATTCGAGCAGCTCGATGCGCTCCCGATAGGTTGCCCTGTGGGCGTTGAAGGCCCGAATGCTGTTAAAGGTTCGCCTGAACTCATTTTTCCAGGATTCAAGGTAGGTGGTATCTCCGCCCTTGCAGTTGATGATGGACATGCGCGGCCGGCCGGTCAGGCGCAGAATCTCCATCTCAGCCCTGTCATCTCCCCTGACCGGCCTTGACCCGTCGACCACATAGATAATACCGGCTCCCCTTGCCACGGGTCCCAGAAGTTCACACTCGTCCCTGAAATCAGGATCTTGCCCATGGGCATCAATAAAGGCCTGGACCATCCTCTCCTGGGGACCGGTATACGCTTTAAACCAGCCAAGGGTCTGGCGGGGATTTTGAAACCCGGGGGTATCGGTGAAACGAATCACCTCGGTTTTATCGATGGTCACAGGAAAGGTCTGGCAGACAACCGTCTCACCGGGATAGGGACCGATCCGGACCCGGTCGTTCTCAGCCAGGGTCGATACCACCGAGGATTTCCCCTCGTTGGGATGGCCCAGGATGGCAAATTCAGGAATCTGATTTTCTTTCATGGTTGTACCAGGTCCTCCACATGGACAAGGGAGTCTCCCAGGCCATTGATCTTCATGGTCCAGATTTTCCGGTCCAGGGAATCCGGAAGGTTAAATGGGGTGTCAGGTCCGGGTTTTCCAACCAGCACCACCACCAGTGGAATGCTCGGTGCATGGCTTCGGATATTGACGATAAATTTAAGGATCTCACGGATGGGCGGCATCCAGGCCTCCTGGACCATGGCAATGCCTGCAACGCTGGCGGCCAAGGGGGAGATGGCAGCAACTTCAGCGGCCATATCCAGTCCGACGCGCAGGACCGTGGCAACACGGCGATTCAGGCGATGGGCCACATTTTTTTTAAATTCGTCGGTATTGCAGACATCAAAGATATCATCATGGACAAGGACAAGAAAAGGTTTGGCCATCTCCCGGCCGCCTGGGTCCAGGAGCAACTCCCCATCCGGGTCCCGGGTCCTGTCTGCTGCCCTGGTCCTGTCCAGGTCTGGGGCAGCCTTTCGGTCAGATGCCGGCCTTGAAACCGGGGGGGACCCGGGCGCCATGGCAACCCTGGCGTGCCCATGGGACACTTCCGGGATTTCAGATTCCGGGGCAGCGGGCACCATGGTGACCCTGGGGGTGACCAGGCGACGAACCAGTTTCTGGATGGCCCAGCTGTCAAAGGAAAATTGCTTCAGGCATCGCTCCTGGGCCACAACACCCGCCACCAGGAGCAGAACCCGGGGTAAAAGTGCGTATACGCCAACGGTCAAACAGAGAAAAGGCCACCAGGACACAAGGTCGGCCGTGGCAAGACCATAGATACCATCCTTGAGGATCAACCGGGTGCCCTGGATCTGTTCAGCAGAGGGAAACCCCACCCCTTCGGGCGCAGCCCAGGACCAGGGAAGCGCCACCATGGAAACCACCCGGTGGACAAAATCAGAGCTCAAATTCAGGGTGGACTGCCAGCCAAAGGCCGTATCAAAAAAGGCAACCCGCCCCAGGGTTGCCCCCAGGGCTCCCAGGTTGAATCCCACCCCAAAAAACTGCATCAGAACAAACAACGGCCACACAAACAGATGACCGTGACCATGCCCGGATCGTCTGAAACTGCCCAGGGCGGATATCAACGCATCCTGTTTCTCCCGTGAAAGCCGGCCCAGGGTTTTATGGAAAAGCCGGGTCAGCGCCCGCTCCACAGCAAGGCCGAGCACCGGGTATATCCCGAACCCAAACCCTTTGTCCGGGCGGAGCGCCATCACCAGAAGTCCTGCCAGGGTAATCAGCAAGAGCAGGGTCTGGGGCACCAGGATCACCCCGAAAAAATAACTGATGTTCAACGGCAGCCTTCCGGTATAGGAGAACAACGACAGACAGGCCAGAAACCCCGTCATCACGCCCCCGGCAACGAACACACCCCGTAATAGCCTGAATCCGCCATCAACCAGAACACCTGGCAGCATACCGGTATCCTGGCCCATGAAAAAAAGCCATAGCCGGACAAGGTGCCGGGGCAAGGTGCGGTTCTGGGCCACAAGGGGTTCTATCTTTTCAAGGTAGAGACGGCGGTCCCGTTCTGCCAGGATCTTTTCATCCGCAACCCTGCTGTCCTGGCCAAGGAGATATTCAAGGTCGATGACATCACCGATGGTCCACTTTTTTTTCATATGCCTGCACTTGTGTTAGGGTTCAGCCTGTCATGGGGCTTATTTTTTGATCAATCTACCGTTCAATGGTCCATCGGTCAAGCCCTTAAACGCCACGGCCTGGGCCTGGGCAGGTAAATCCACTGCCCCCTGGTGTGTGCCGGCTTCATCTGGCCCTTGTTTTCAGTTGCAGCCTGTGTTAACAAGGTTCACTGATAATAATCATTCCAGAACAGGTAAGGTAAATCCCATGAATGACCATGTCAACATCTCATCCTGGCTGAAACAGAGCACCGCCAGGCATCCCTACAAAAGGGCCGTTGTCTATCCCGCGTCAAGGGACGGCAAGGGGCGGGTTCTCTACAGTCAGCTCACCTTTTTGCAGCTGGAACAGCAGAGTGACCAACTCGCCTTTGGCCTTGAACAACAGGGCATCACCCGTGGCACCCGGACCATTCTCATGGTGCCGCCCGGTATGGCGTTCTTCACCCTGATCTTTGCCATGTTCAAAGTCGGGGCGATTCCCGTTGTCGTGGATCCGGGCATGGGAATCGACCGCATGCTCTCGTGCTTTGAGCAGGGCAGACCCGAGGCGTTCATCGGCATTGAAAAGGCCCATGTGCTGCGGATACTTAAACGCGGTTTTTTTAAAACCGTCAAGGTGTGGGTCACCGTGGGCCGCAGGTGGTTCTGGAACGGCGCCACCCTGGATCAGCTCATGGCCAGGGCCGACGAACCGTTTCCGGTGGCACAGACCACGGCCGACGAAACTGCGGCCATTCTTTTCACCACGGGAAGCACGGGACCTGCCAAGGGGGTGGTCTACACCCACGGCAACTTCCACGCCCAGCTGGTTCAGATTCAGGACCATTTTAAAATCGGACCCGATGAGATCGATCTGCCCACCTTCCCCCTGTTTGCCCTGTTTGACCCGGCCCTTGGCATGACGGCCGTGATCCCGGACATGGACCCGACCAAGCCCGCCTTTGTCAACCCGGAACGGATCATTGAGGCCGTTCTCAACCAGGGGGTGACCAACATGTTTGCCTCCCCGGCCCTGCTCAACCGGGTGGGCAAGTTCGGCAAGGACAACGGTGTCAGACTGCCCTGCCTTCGCCGGGTGATCTCGGCCGGGGCCCCTGTTACGCCGGCCAATATCGAGCAGTTTTCGTCAATGCTTGAACCCGACGCGCAGATTCATACTCCCTACGGCGCAACCGAGTCCGTGCCCATTTTATCCATTGAAAGCAACGAAATCCTCACCGAGACAAGGGCCCTTTCCGAACAGGGATTCGGCATCTGCATCGGCCGTCCCATCTGCGACACGGCGGTTGCCGTCATTCGCCTCAGTGATGATCCCATCAAACAGTTTTCCGAAGATCTTGCTGTGAACAACCACGAGGTGGGTGAGATCATTGTTAAGGCGCCCCTTGTCACCCGCCGTTACCACAACAATCCCGAGGCCGACATGCTGTCCAAAATCGAGGACGGGGAAGGGTTCTGGCACCGCATGGGAGACCTCGGGTGGAAGGATTCCAAGGGAAGAATCTGGTTCTGCGGCAGAAAAAGCCACCGGGTGGTCCTGGGGAAAAACAACCTGTTCACCATTCCCTGCGAGGCGATCTTCAACAACCACGAGTCGGTTTTCCGGAGCGCCCTTGTGGGCGTCGGCCCCAAACAGATGCAGACCCCCGTAATCATCGTTGAACCGGTTCCAGGATTGAAAGACAAAAAAAATCTTGTCCAGGAACTGGAAGCCCTTGCCCTATCCCATGACCTGACAAGCGGGATCAAACATATCCTGATCCACCCGTCATTTCCCGTGGACATCCGGCACAACGCCAAAATTTTCAGGGAAAAACTTGCCGTGTGGGCCGCCAAGAAACTCGGGTTCTAAAGATTTTTCCATCGGGACAAAAGCCAGAAGGAACCACCCATACTGCGGGGTATGGACCGTGGCCGGGGAATCCTTCTCAGTCGGGCAGAAGGTCGTAGAAATAGAGCATGGCGTCCGACCGGGTGACAATGCCGATGATCCTGCCGTTGTCCATGACCGGGATGCGGCCGATGTCGTGGCGGATCATCAGTCTTGCCGCATCAATGGCACTCCGCTCGGCCGTGATGGAGATGACGTCCCGGCTCATGAAGGCCTTGACCGGGGACTGCATGTGGTTGGCCTTTCTGATCTTTCTGAAATCCCGGCGTGAAATCACCCCCACCAGGTTTTCCTGGTCGTCCACCACCGGAAGCCCTGAACAGCCAAGTTCCCGGAGCAGCATGGCAACTTCGCCCACCTCGGTGTTCTGGTTCACCGTGGTCACCGGGTAGGACATGATATCGCTGAGCATCACCGAGGTCTGCTGATTGCCCTTGATCATCTCAACGAGCATCTCTTCAATCACAGCGGGATTGGTGGATTTCAACAGGGCCGAACCCGCCCCGGGATGGCCGCCGCCGCCCATGCTCCGCATGATGACCCCGATGTTCAGTTCATCCAGGTTGCTCCGGCCAATGACCATGCAGCGATCCCGCTCAATGTCCCGGAAGATGCCAAAGGCCGCGTCCACGTTGACAATCTCCCGGTACATCTGAACCACCACCGAAAGATTCTGAACATGGCCTTCAATGTCCATGTTTGAGATGGAAATGTTGAAATGGGAAATTTGCCTTCGCTCTGCGTTCTGGATCATTCGAAACAGGATATCCTTCTGCTTCTTACCATAGGCCTGGCGCAAAAAGGTGCCAAGGATGTTCAAGTCCGCCTTTCTGTCAAGCAGGTAGCCCGCCGCCCTTGCATCCTCGGCAAGGGTGGAGGGAAAGGTCATATTCCCCGTATCCTCATAAAGTCCCATGAGAAACAGGGTGGCCTGGATGGGCGTGATGAGTTTTCTCTGCCTTAACAGTTCCCGAATCATAAGGGTAATGGTTGCACCTATCTCCTCCCGGACCACCTCATCCGCCTCAATATCGCCCTTTACATGGTGGTCCCAGAGGATAATGTTCAGATCCTTTCGGCCTTTTAACGGTTTCATCCCCTCCAGCCTGGACCAGGAATTGGTGTCAACCACAATCAGGGTATTGACCTCGTCAAGGTCAATCTCATTGACCGAATAAAAATCAAACAGGTCCTTGTGGATGGACAGAAACGCCTTGAGATTGGGATTGATGGTTTTGGGCAGTACGGGCATGGCCCCGGGATAAATCACACTTGCCGCCACAAGGGAGGCAAGGGCGTCAAAGTCCGTTCCCCTGTGTGTGGTGATGATTTTCATGGTTCGTCCTTTTTATTTTTGGACTGGATTTCAGGTTCTGTTCCCTGCTCCACATACCCGAGCATCCGCTGCCCCCGGGTATCGTCATAACCCAGGCGGTCAACTGTTCCTTCCGCCCTCTTATACTCAAGTTCAAGCTCATACTTTCTCAGTTCGATCTGAACCTCCATGCTTTTGTGGGCAAGCCGGTACTTCATGTACATGAACCAGGCAAAGAGAACAAAAACAGCGGAAGCTGCAGCCACGAAAAACCACTTGAAATCAACAATGGTCTCAATGCCCGTGCGGGCAAGAAAGGTGATGAGATTGGGAATGATCCAGTAGAGGAACACGGCGGCAAACACCAGAAAACCGATGACAAAGATGTTAAACCGGCTGATTCTGAAAAAAAGGGCCTCGACTCGATTGGCGCCCTTGGGGTGGTCCTTGTCCTCGGGTGACCCCACTGGCGGGTCATCCCCCCCCAAAAAGGCCATCACGGCCTTGAGGATAAATCCAAGGAGCAGAATCATCCCCACTGGAATACCCACAGCCGCAGAGAACCAGGCCCTGAAGGGAAAGGGGATATCCTTTGACACAAGCTTGACCCGATAGTTTTCAAAGGGACCAAAGGTATTTTCAAAGTAGTATTTATTGAAATTGGTCATGGTCGCGCCCTTGACCTCGTATACCACCTCGTTGTTTGCATCAATCACCTGCATATAGGATTGATGTCCCGAGCGCATGGTGGCAAGGACAAAGACTTCAAGTTCAACTACAAAAAAGGCAACAATGACGATCACCAGCAGCACCCTGTGCTCCTGGAGATGCTCTGACCAGCTCTTAAATCCCATCTATTTTTTTTGTCCCCCTCTAAATTGAACACAAATTGGATTCCAACGCAAAAACGCTGGTATTATAATCACTGCCTGCTGAAACATCAATATTTTAATGGGTTCAGTCAGGGCGAAACCATGTTTTTGGTTTACCTTCACCCAAAAATATACTATGAACACCCTTTTGAATGAAGAATCAGGAGCATACACGTATGGACAGATTGATCATCACGGTCCTTGGAAAGGACAGACCGGGAATTATTGCGGCCACAGCCAAGAGCCTCTACGACCTTGACTGCAACCTTGAGAATGTAAACCAGGTCATTCTCCAGAATCAGTTTTCCGGCATTTTCATTGTTCTGCCCCCGCCGGATCTTACCCTGGATGCCGTCAAAACAACCCTTGAAAAGGATCTGGCCGGCACAGGCCTCTATATCCACGTGAATCTTGCCGACACGGCCCCCAACGGCGGTGGAAAAGATGGGGGAGAAAATTTCATTATCACCACCATCGGACCCGACCAAAAGGGTCTTGTGGCAAGGTTCACAAGAATCATTGCCGATGCAAATGTGAATGTTACAAACCTCAGGGCCGTATTCAAGGGCGGTGACACCCCCGGAGCCAACATCATGGTCTATGAGGTGCTGGTCACCCCTGACACCGACCAGAAGGCGCTTTTTTCAGCCCTGAGGGACAAGGCTGAAGGTCTTGGGCTGGACATCAGCATCCAGCACAAGAACATCTTCCAGGCCATCAACAAAATTTAGGATAAGGTGCGAACCATGTTTAACGAACAAGAGATCCTTTCCACCATTGAAATGGTCAAGAACGAACACCTGGACGTCCGGGCCGTCACCCTTGGCATCAACCTGTTTGACTGCGTAAGCCACGACCTTTCGGTGTTCAAGCACAAGATCAGGGAAAAAATCGTCACCCGGGCCGAATCCCTTGTGTCTGTGTGCAACACCATTGGTGAAAAATATGGAATTCAGGTGGTCAACAAGCGTATTTCCACAAGCCCCATCGCCCTTGTGGGCGCACCGTTCAATGCCGACCAGATGGTTGAAATCGCCATCTGCCTCAACGACATTGCCAAGGAGGTCAACATCGACTTCATGGGCGGTTTTTCTGCCCTTGTGGAAAAGGGCATTGCAACCGGTGACCGGGCCCTCATGGACGCCCTGCCCAGGGCCCTGGCCGAAACCCAGCGCATCTGCGCCTCGGTCAACGTTGCCACATCAAGGAGCGGCATCAACATGGATGCCGTACTGGACATGGCAAGGGTCATTAAAAAGGCTGCGGCACTTACGGCCCAGGACGACGGCCTTGCCTGCGCAAAGCTGTGCGTGTTTGCCAACATTCCCCAGGACATGCCGTTCATGGCAGGTGCCTACCTGGGCGTCGGGGTTGCAGATTCGGTCATCAATGTGGGGGTCAGCGGACCGGGCGTGGTCAAGAAGGCCATTGACAGGGCCCTTGAGGCACGACCCAATCTCACCCTGGGCCGCATTGCCGAGGTGATCAAGAACACGGCCTGCAAGGTAACCCGGGTGGGAGAACTCATCGGCCGGGAAGTTGCAGACAACCTTGGCACCCGGTTTGGGGTGGTGGACCTCTCCCTTGCCCCCACGCCAACGGTGGGCGACAGCATCGGCGAGATCTTCCAGGCCCTGGGGCTCACCAGCATCGGTGTCCCCGGTTCAACCGCAGCCCTTGCCATGCTCAACGATGCCGTGAAAAAGGGCGGGGCCTTTGCAAGCTCCCATGTGGGCGGCTTGAGCGGGGCCTTTATTCCGGTGTGCGAGGATCTGAACATTGCCGAGGCCGCAGAAAAAGGGTATCTCACCATTGAAAAGCTCGAAGCCATGACCTGTGTATGCTCGGTGGGGCTTGACATGGTACCGGTTCCCGGGGATATTTCCGAAGAAACCCTGGCCGGCATCATGGCCGATGAAATGGCCATCGGCATGATCAACAACAAGACCACGGCCACCCGGATCATTCCCGTTCCCGGGAAAAAGGCAGGAGAGAGCGTCTACTTTGGCGGACTCCTGGGTGAGGCAAAAATCATGAACGTACCCCATGCCACCAACCGGGACTCGTTTGTGGGCCACGGCGGAAGAATCCCCGCCCCCATCCACAGCCTGAAGAATTAGACAGGGTTTAAAACAGCCGGAATGGAACAAAGACCCAGACACATGGCCGGATGAGCACAAGATGACTGAAAACACAAAACTGAACGTCAAGGTGGTTGCAGCCCTGACACTGGTCCATTTTACCGGGGACTTTTACAGCTCGTTCACCAGCCCTCTTCTTCCGGTGTATGTGGACAAGCTTGCCCTGTCCATGGCCCAGGTGGGATTGCTGACGGGAATGATACGGCTCCTGGCCTTTGTGGTCCAGCCCTGCGTGGGGTATCTTGCCGACCGGTACCAGACCCGGGCCTTTATTCTCTGGGGGGTGTTTCTGGCGGTCTCGTGCATCCCCTTTTCCGGCATTGCCCCGAACTTTTATGTGCTCATGGCAGTCCTGGCGGCAGGCTCAGTCGGGTCATCCATGTTCCATCCGTCGGTCACGGGCATGCTTCCCCTGTACTCTGGCACAAGAAGGGGACTGTGCATGTCCATATTCAACACGGGCGGCACCCTGTCGTTTGCCATCGGCCCCGTGTTCATCTCCTGGTATGTGGGCCGTTTCGGCCTTGAAGCCATGCCCTGGACCATGATTCTGGGATTTGTCAGTATCCTGGTCTGCCTGCGGACCATTCCCATGCCCGTGAGCGAAGGAATGAAGAATTCTGGTTTCTGGGGCTCACTCAACGAGAGCCTGGGCCATGTATGGAAACCCATTTCTTTGATCTGGATCGTCATGGTGCTCAGGGCCGTTGCAGGCCAGTCGTTTATGACCTTCATGCCGGTTTTCCTGGTGCACAAGGGGTATGATCTCATCTCGGTGGGGTTTATTGTTTCCCTGTTTATCCTGGCCGGTACCGTGAGCGGCCTTATCTCAGGCTCGCTGTCGGACAGCATGGGATTCAAGCGGATTTTCTTTGTCACCCACCTGCTGATGACCCCGGCGCTGCTGGCCTACCTCTTTCTGCCGGGTGCCTTTGTCTATGCCGGCGCGTTCATCGGCGGTTTTTTCGCCCTGGCAACCATGCCCCTTGGGGTGCTCATGGCCCAGCGACTTGCGCCCAAGGGACGATCCATGGTCTCAAGCCTGATGATGGGGCTTGCCTATGGCCTTGGGGGCCTTGCCTCACCCATTGTGGGCAAGCTTGCCGACATCTACTCCATCGAGACCGTTCTGTTCTGGACCGCCTTTGTGCCGCTCATCACCCTGATTCCCATTGTCAAATTTCCACAGCTTGAAAAAGAGGCCTAAAAAAAGGTTACAGCAGTTTTGACCCGGTCACCCGGTCAACAAGGGTGGATGCGTCAACTTCCCAGGAATCAACAAACCCGTTCAGGGTGTCGATCCCGGTGAGGGGGGCAGCCGAACGGGGTAGAGACAGCGGCCTTGAACCGGCAATGGAAAACCCGGGCAGTCCCCTGGTGCTGTCCACCCGGTTCCACACAACGCTCTTGACCGGGATGCTGTTCGCGCCAAGATCGTCGACAATGCGCTCTGTCTCGGAAATTGAAAGGCTGTCGTTGTTCACCACCACGGAAAGGGTGGTGGTCAAAGGATCCCTGAACAGGGCTTCAAGATCCATGTACTCCTGTTTAAGGGCCAGGATGCGGTTCAGAATCTTGTCCCGGCCATGGTCCTTGTTTCCATAACGCACCGTTGAAACGATCTTCTTTTTTTTGTTGATCTCGTTGCGCAGCTTTTCAAGCTCCTGGATCCAGATCCGGGAAAGGGTCGGCAGGAGAAAAAATTTCACGGAAAGGGCCGTTGGCGGCATGTCAATGATGAGGTAGTCAAGGTCGGGAAAACCGTCCATGATCTCGGTCAAGGCCCGGACCAGGGCGTGTTCCTCAAGGCCCGGGGAAAATTTTAAAACATTGAAATACCCGTCAAGGTTAAAGGCCGTGAGATAGGAATAGCTTTGTTTCAGGGAATCCCTTGTTTCCTTTAAAAAAAGCTGGATCATGCGTTCCCGGTCAATCTCGGCGGCCATCAGTCCCGGCAGGATCGTTCGGGGTGTGTGGTCCAATCGGATCTTGAAAATATCCGAAAGGTTGTGGGCCGCATCAAAGCTTGCCACCATAACCTTTTTCCCGGCCCCTGCCAGCACCATGGCAGAAATGGCAGATACCGTTGATTTACCGGTTCCACCCTTGCCCATGTAAAACACAAGCGCGGTTTTATTCACACGACACCATCATGATACGTCAAAGGTGGAAAAAAGATGGGACAGGGGCTCGTTGGCCGTGTCAAGCTTTTCGGTCATCAACAGAATCTCCCTTTCCATGAGGGGTAAAAGTGACAGGGAAATCTGCATGGGCGGGGAAGGAATGCCCACAAAGGCCCCCTGGACAAGCAGGGCAAACACATGCTCAAGCTCTTCAAGCTCGGCCTCAATGGCATCAACGGCCTTGCCCCTTGCCACCTCGTCAGCAACTTTATACATTGCGACAAGGTTTTTTTTCGCTTTCAGGACAAGGTCTTTAAACGGGATGTTCATCTCATTTCACCCTGAAAATTCTTTGATCAAAGGCGATTCGCCTTTGGGAGGGATAGTAGTAATAAACTGCGTAGAGCCCCATGAGAATAATGGCGGAACCATAAAATTTTTCAAACTCCGCCACCAGGACAAACACCGTCCACCAGGGGGTCAGCTGGGATACCAGCAACAGGCGATGTTGAAACCTTAAAAACCGATCCGCCTGGGCGCCATGGCGATCCTTGAGGGAATGGGCAAACAGGGTTCTCATCATCAGGGGGGCGGCAAAACAGGTCACGGCACAAACAACCAGGAGCAACACCTGAACCCCTTTTCCCATATGCCACAACGGGATAAGCCCAAGGGTCTTGCCCCCCCCGGAGACGACAAGCCCGGCCAGGGCCGGACCTGTCATCCAATAATACGTTCTTTTTAAACGATCGACCAATGTCATCTAACTTACATCACCTTCAGCCGATGTAAATTCAAGGTCCTCATCCACAACACCGTCGATGCTGAAAAACTTCAGGGCACCCTCAATGGATATCCACACGGCAATAACAAGAATGATGAGGTTGACCGTCTGGAGAAGCAGATTGTGCTGGGTACCAAATTTTGTCTGGTTGAGCACCAGGGCCCAGACGGTCATGAAAACCATGAAAACAGAGGGAATTCCGGAGATGAGCCACTTCATTCCGCCCCTGCCCTTGAGATAAACCGTGATGATGATCAGGGCCAGGGCCGCCAGGGTCTGGTTGACTGCACCAAAAAGGGGCCATAGTTTCAAGGCACCCTTGCCGCCGGCACCGGTTGCAAAGGCCAGGGCCAGGGCCGTTATAACGGCAATAAAGGTGGCAACATATTTACCCGTGAGAAAATCCATGCGCACGCTGGTGAAAAGTTCAGAGATGATGTAACGCTGGATACGTGTTGCCGTGTCAAGGGTTGTTCCTGCAAAGGATGCGACAAATACGCCCATGACCACCAGGGCAATTTTAAATGAGATACCGGTTGCGGCGATCATGTTGGCAGCGCCATTGACAAAGGCGGCCACCTTCGAACCAAGTCCTGCGGCTGCGGCCCAGGACGAGTAATGGGTTGACCAGGCGGCGATTCCCGTGAGGGTTTCGCCTGTTTTGGTGGTATACCCCATGCCGATACCAGCGGCAACGGCAATGATCACAAGGGTGGCAAGGGACCCTTCCATGAGCATGGAACCATACCCCACAAACAGCGAATCCGTCTCGCTTCTCACCTGCTTGGATGAGGTGCCGCTGGATACCAGGGAATGAAATCCGGAGATGGCGCCGCAGGCAATGGTGATAAACAAAAAGGGCCACATGGGTGGCGCCTGGGCAGGCGCCATCTGGACTGCCGGGGCAACGATCTCAAGGCTGCCTGCGAATGCCGAGGCAAATATGCCTGCAATCAACAATGCCATGGCCACAAGGAGCTGGTGGGAGTTGATGAAATCCCTGGGCTGGAGAAGGGTGGTCACGGGCAGGGTTGAGGCGATAAAGGCATAAATCAGAAGAAGTATGGTCCATACACCCGTGGCAGGGATACCGGCCACGTCGGGCATCGTAATGGGCAGGTAGGCCCCGATGGCAACGGTAACATACATGGCAACCACGGCAATGATCGACCAGAGAACAATGCTCTTTCCCTTTTGATAGATCAGATAGCCCAGGTAGACGGCAATGGGAATTTCAAACCATACGGGCAGGACGGCTGCAGGATACATGGCAAAAACAACGGCAATGACCAGGCCAAAGATGGCAATCACGATCCACAATTCAAGGAAAACCAGGAGAAAAAAGAGGAACTTGGTTCGATTGTTGACGTATTTGGCAGTGTAGTCGGCAATGGATTTTCCCTGATTTCGCATGGAGATGATCAGCGAACCAAAATCGTGGACCGCCCCCATGAAGATGCTGCCCACAAACACCCAGATCAGGGCCGGTACCCACCCCCAGATGATGGCAACCGCCGGTCCAACGATCGGTCCAGTGCCTGCAATGGAGGTAAAGTGGTGGCCGAAGATCACCTCCTTGTTGGTGGGCACATAGTCAATTCCGTCCTCCATGGACACCGAAGGTGCGGAAGCCGTTCCAGACAGCTTGAAAATTTTTTCGCCGATAAACCGTCCATAGAGCTTGTACATCAACAGATAACCGGCAAATGATGCGACCATGATCAGCAAAGCACTCATTTAACACCCCTCTTTTTTCGTCTGCGGCACCAGGACCGCATGGGTTATATTGGTTGTCGCAACTATCCCAGGGACAGTCAGCTGCTTTTAATAACTACCTGGAAAAAAAAAAGTCAAGTGCTAATCCGGAAAAAGCCGTCAAACGAAAAAAGAATCAAACCACCCGGGGCAACGATCCATCGTCTTAATAGGGCGTAAGGCTTTCCCAACCGGTCTCAGTGACCGCGATGGTCTGCTCAAACTGGGCCGACAGGGAACCGTCGTTGGTTACAGCCGTCCAGTTGTCATCAAGAATGTGCAGATCCCTTGCCCCAAGGTTGATCATGGGTTCAATGGTAAAGACCATGCCCGGCACAAGCTCTATTCCCTGGTTCTTCCGGCCAAAGTGGAGCACCTGGGGGTGTTCGTGGAAATCAAGGCCCACGCCGTGGCCGACAAACTCCCGAACCACCGAACATCCCTGGGATTCAGCATAGGACTGGATGGCATGGCCGATGTCGCCCAGATGGGCACCCGGCCGCACGGTATCAATGGATCGTCTCAAACACTCCAGTGCCACGGATACCACCTTTTTCGCATCCGGCCCCGGGGTTCCGACAAAAAAGGTCTTGTTTGCATCGGCATAATAACCGTCAAGGATGGGGGTGATGTCCACATTCACGATATCGCCGTCCCTGAGCACCCGATCCCCGGGAATACCGTGGCAGATCACCTCATTGACCGAGACACAAACGCTCTTGGGAAATCCGCGATAGTTGAGGGGGGCAGCAATGGCCCCAGCCTTTCTGGTTTCCTCTTCAACCAGGGTATTGATCTGGTCGGTGGTGATGCCCGGGGCAATCATAGCGGCAACCTTGTCCATGATCGACAAAAGAAGAATTCCGGACTTGCGGATGCCTTCGATCTGGTTGGGCTCCTTGAGAATAATGCCGTACTTGCGCTTGTATGCCTCTTTCAGGGTCAACACCTGTTCCTTGTTCATGCAGCAGTTTTTATACTTTTTCCCGCTGCCGCAGGGACAGGGAGTGTTCCTGCCAATGCGCCTGTTTGTTCCTTGGGTCTTCATTGATTCATCTCCCTTGCACTGCCCACAGGGAATGGGGGTAGGCATGCTCTATTTTTACGTCCAGGATCTCTCCGGGACAGACATTTTCTCCATGAAAATGGACAATTTTTCCCGATTCGGTTCTACCCGTCATCTGGGGAAGATCGGACAGATTTTTCCCCTCATTGTGTCTCTTTTTTTGACTCAATCCCTCCACAAGGACCCGCTCCCAGCCGCCGACCAGGGCCTGGTTCTTCCCATGGGTTATCTCTTCCTGGAACTGAATGAGATGGTTGAGCCGCTCCATCTTTTCAGCCTCGTCAACCCCGTCCGAAAATTTTGAGGCTGGGGCCTGGGGCCTGTCCGAGTAGGCAAAGGCAAAGATCCCGTCAAACTCAACCCGTCGCACAAGGTCCATGGTCTCGTCAAAATCGGCCCGGGTTTCAGAGGGGAACCCAATGATCATGTCCGACGAAAGGGCAATTGACGGACAATGTTCCCTGAGCGCTGCAACCCGTTCAAGGTATTCTTCCCTTGTATACCCCCGGTTCATTTTTTTCAATATCCGATTTGATCCGGACTGAACCGGTAGATGCAGCTGGTTGCACACCTTGTCAAGATCCCTGATGGCGTAAATCAGCTCGTCCGAAAGATCCTTGGGGTGGGAGGTGGCAAACCGGATTCTTTCAATTCCCGAAACCCGGGAGATCTTTTCAAGCAGATCCGGAAACGAGCAGATCTGCTCTTTTTGACCGTAGGAATTAACGTTCTGACCGAGCAGGGTCACCTCTCGTACACCGGCATCGGCAAGGATCCTGATCTCCTCGACAATGCTCTCAGGGGTGCGGCTTCGTTCTCTTCCCCTGACATAGGGAACCACGCAATAGGTGCAGAAATTGTCACATCCCTGCATGATGGTGACAAAGCGCGACACCTTATCGTTGTCAATCAACGAAAAATCGGGCATGGCCTCATAGATGGCCGACGAGTCTTCAACGTCCGTGATCTGGCTCCTGCCGTTGAGGACTGAATGAATATGATCTCCCAGCCGGGAAAAGGCCTGGGTCCCAAGAACGATGTCAAGGGCCGTGTTGCGCTTGAAAGCCTCCTCGCCTTCCTGCTGGGCCACACACCCGGTCATGATGGTGATCAAATGGGGCCTGGTCTTTTTCAGGGGCGGCACCCGACCCAGAAAGCTGAAGGCCTTTTCCTGGGCCTTTTCCCGGATCGAGCAGGTGTTGCAGACGATGATGTCCGCCCGGTCCAGAACGTCGGTCTTGGCATACCCAAGCCCGCCGAGTATGAAAAAAAGCCGTTCCGTATCATAGGTGTTCATCTGACACCCGATGGTGTAGATGTATGCGTATCCCCTGGGGGTTTCCATATGGGTCTTTTCTTTAAACATCACTGATCATGATATCCTTTTTCAAGTCTTCCATCACGGCAAACGCCTCGGAAGAACAGCCAGGGGCGATGGCAAGCCGAACAAGACCCGTTGCGGAATCAAGGGTGGTCAAAACTGCAAGATTGTCATATCCCTCAAAGATAAACTTGAGAAATCCGATCCTGCTCTTTTCCACCCGGTACAACTTATGAACGGTCTGCATTCAAAACCCCTTTTAATTAATAAAATCGAACCTTAACTTATAGCACCTTTAACGATCCTTTTTCAACCTAAAATTTCAACCCAAATCCACCGCCTGTTTTTTCTATACCCCTCCAAAAACGATTCGGGGGATTTTTTTTCGCGGCAGGAGCTTATTCCGGCGGGGGCTTGGTCTTTTTGTGGCCGTCCCTCTGATCTGGGCAAATTTTGGGCATAGATATCCCTTGGTGGACCGGAAAAATTAAATTTTTAGCGTGTACCCTTGTCATATAGTTATCCAGATGGTGCCCATGCACCGAAAAGCATTGCAATTTTCTGCGCGCCTCAACCAAGAGGTCGTAAGATGGATGCCCTTTAGATAAACGCAAAAACAGAGTGCGGGATCGTCTAACTACTCTCCCCGGGATATTGATAACTGAGAACCTGATGGCCTTCATTCGTTTCGTCTTCATCGAAGGAACCAACGCCAGATTTTTCATCACCACATTCAGGTTCAAGGCGATTATCATGATCCACCACCACGCAGCATTTGTACCAAAGTCTGATGAGGGCAGTTTTCCACCGGCCAGATCGTCTTTCATCACCGCATGAACCTCTTCACTCTTACCGCATCGTTCATGAAGCCAGTGGATCACATCCTCCCCGTTCGTCTGTGTGTATTTGATATTGGTAACGACTCCAAATACCTTGTATCGGCTTTCATCCATTTCCATTGTCGGGAAGGGAAGCTTAAGCTGTTTATCATCATCCATACCGGGCAAAGATTGTTGTTCAACCAGGCGTTGCCGTTTGGCAAGATACCTGTATACCGGAGCATCTTTGCTATAGCACAGTTCGTTGGGAACAAAGCACACTTCAGCCCACTCGCTGCCGGTTTTTAACTGTAAACCGTTCTCCCTTTTATAGATCGGCTGCCATTGGTCATCCGGCACTTGAGCTACCGCTATCTTGAATGCCTTGGTCACATTACAGCCGATGGCAAATTCGATTCTACCAAACCGTTTATTTTCACCTTTTTCACAGTACCGTAAAAGATCGTGCTGGTAAGCAGCAGTATCTGAACGGAGTCTCACCTTTTCCACATTGCTCGGAAGACAGTCCAAGGCTTCCTTAAAAACCCTTAACTGTTCATAATCAGCCGGCACGTTACCGTCCCGGAATTCTGTGTGAAGAATAATTCCTTGCTCAAACCACCATGTGTTGAAAGGCTGGTAAGCCTTGAACCCCTTATAACAATAAGATGCTGTCTCTTTCATGGTTTGAGCCAGGGTGGCATCCATGTCCAAGGTGGCCGTTGTCTCGACGCTTACTGTATTCAAGCCAGCGATCATATCTTTATTAATCTTTCCAAACCCCTTCAGGAAGTCATTGGCGGCGGGGATAAATGCTTTAACATCTGACTTATTTCGGGCGTCCTCCTGTTCAGCATCATGAAATTTGGACAAATACCTGAAAACAGCTGACGGGGATGGTACAGAACGTTTTTTTTCCTTCCGCCACCTCCTCTCTAAAGCTCGACGGACCTTACGACTCAAACCATGTGTTTCTGATTTCCGCAATATTTGACAAAACCCTTCATCCGCCTCAAGTATCTTTAAATCATCAACACAGTCTCCTCCGGCGAGATTGAGCAGCACCAAAGACAAAACCATCTGGGAATCCGTCCAGCCTTGCGAGTTCTCTCTTACCTTCAGATGTTTTTGAATGGATTTGGACAACCCGATTACGTTGGCCAAGTCGAGATAGACGGGCAGGCCAGCCAATGCGGTCATGCCGGTCTGAGTTTTTTCTTCTTCATACTTGAATGGAAGCACGCCTTGTGTCATAACTTGTTTCACCCCGTTGATGATAGTTTTTTGTTCGCACAAAGACTCTATCTGCTTGAGCCATCAAGCGCAACGGGGTTTTTCTTTTTTTTAGGTGGAGAATTGGGGTCAATCAGAATTTACTGCATGCTACATTTGTAGTAATGTTTGGGAATAGGAATTTTTCATCGGCCAGGCCCTCGTTCATCACCCCAGGTGAAGCTCTCCCATCCTACTGGAAAGGAAAAACAAGTTGCCATAAAACCAATCGAAACAGACAATTATTTTAAAAATCATTGTATCTATTCAGCCTCGAAATATAGCCCCCTGCTGTTTATCGAAATAAACAGCAGGGCAATTCCTTAACTTGACTAATCTTCATAGCAAAAATCGGGAAACTTGCCTCCAAATAAAATGCGCAATGCTTCGCTTGCCATCATCCCATGTTTTTTGCACGTGGAAAGATAGCTTCGAACCCGACAAAAAATTTTCGCACCCTCCTCGGAGCGGAAACACCCGGATATCTTTTGCTGAACTTTGGTCATCCTGATATCATTTTCACCCTGGTTATTAGTGAAGGGTACCAAGGGGTTGTCCATGAATCTCAGGGTTTCGGTTTCATAGTCCACCAATCGTTCAAGAAGACTTCTTGATTTAGAGCGCTTGAGTCGGCCCCGTTGTCCTTTTTTCCTCTTGCTTTCATCAGGTGGCGGGCATTCCTTTTGGGCTGTTTCCAGCAGATCCCGATATTTTTTTCGGTATTCTTCAGAATTTGCCGGATTGAGTTGGCCACCGGCATCATCCACCTCAATATTGATCTCTTTCAACAAATCCCTCATGTCCCTGGCCCATGTCTGATTATCCTGTTCCCATGCCCGCTCTAACTCCCTCAAGTGGTGAGCATTGCAAAGGGAATGCTGACAATCATATTTCAAATATGGTTTCCAGTGATCGTGGCAGAGAATGCCTTTGAATAGGGGAAGAATGCCTATCTCATCCATGGCCTCATTGCCTATTTTTTCATGGGGGTAAAAATAGGTCCAGAGCGCATTGGATGTGCAATGCAGCCAGCGCCTGACACTGTTTATATTGATGCCGGTCTCATCGGCATGACATAAATGCGACTGAAACAGTCTGCGTTTGACAATTTGGTCAAACTCCTCCAGCCTTATAAAGGCCTCTTTGTTGAAATTATATATTGACCCTTTGCTGATGGAAATTCCCAACTGGTCCCTGAAGGTTTCTTCTACCCTGTCATAGGGAATCAGCTGATATTGAGAAAAGAATGTGGCGTAGGCCTTCACACTGACACCATACTGAACGGCTTTGGTGACACCTTCAGGGAAAACAGCGGTATAGCGGTTGCCATTTTCAGCCTCAAGTACTTGAGCCCGGTATTCCGTCACGATTTTTGTAATGTCGATATCAATCACCTGTCTGACAACAGGTTCTACCTCTTTGTAGGTACCCTCGGGAAGGGTGGCTCTGTCAACCGTTATGGGTTCAACGAAATCAGGATTCGGGTCTCTTTCCAGAGTACTGCCGATATGCCCAGCTTGTCCGCCGGGCTTATTTACCCCCGGTTCTCTCTTTGTCTTTTTTCGATTGGGATCTGAAGAGGGTGGCTTGCTGCTGTTACTGCTGTTAAGGCCCAGGCGGTTACACAATAAAGTGACCAACAAAAACAAGACGTCAAGTGCAGCTTTCAATGCCGGAGAAATCTGTTCCTCTTCCAGCAATTTTCGGGCTGTCTTAACTGTTTCATCTACGTCTGTTGATTGCCAAATTGTCTTGACGCAAATTGTCTGATTATTTTGAACAACTCCAAAAAATTTTCAAATTAAATTACACTTTTCAAAAAATCAAATTTTAGTGCGCATCAGACAACTATTTTCGGTTCAACTCTACCAAGGATTTTGCCCGTTGAATTGTCCTTTTTAGATATGCCTCTTTTCTTTTTTGACCAGAATGATTTTTCCAGTCGTTTCTTTGCTCAAGTATCCTGCTTCGAACTTCCTCTTGGCAAACTCCTCTTCTGAACAAAGCCAGAGCATAGGCAAAATCGGTCGCAGATTCATCTCCATGATTATAATGATGCCTATGAATGTTAAAAACATGGCACACGCCCCCCTCCAGGGGTAGAGGGGAAAGAGGTGGGGCTTTGGTTGTCGGTGTTGGCAGATTAATCATTGGAACATCGGCTTGTTGTTTCCAGTCAATCCAGATGAGCTTTGCCAGTGGATATTTACCGGAGGCATCACAATATTTTTGTTTTCTATTCCTGAACCCGGGGCAGCGACCCCAGCGATTATAAGGATCAGCACCAGGATCTGAGAACATTTTTTTGAGCCAATAGCGTTTTTCATCCAAGCCCAGAGGCCTTTTTGCGTGTATCCACACCTGATAATTGCCTGGAGATGTCTCAATCACCATTCTTCCGGGCTTCCAACTGCCATTGTCAAACCGATGATGAAGATGGAGCAACTGAACTGCGATATCGTCAGCCATTAAATAACAGCCTTGGGCAACCGGCTGGATGAGAATGTGTTTTCCCTGGGTGTTTTCAGCTTTAAGGTAAGCGATATGGGAAGATTCAGGTTTTACAATCCAACGCTTGCCAGCATTCATATCCAGCACAGCCAGGTGGTAACCCTTAAAAAAACGATGCAGTTTGTAAAAAAGTTTTTCCATGGAAGAGATCCCGCAGGCAAAGGCTATTGCCTTTGCCTGGGATTATAGTCATCTAAACCCGATGGCCGTCAGAAAATTTCCGTGGCCGCAATACGGACATGGTCTGCCGTCACTTGGGGCGATTTTGCCTGGGCCGCCACAATGATGGCTCCGCGTGCCAAATGGTTGGCCTTTCTGAACAACCCGCCTGAACCCTGATGGATGGCAGTGATGGCTGCCGGCTCAAACAAATTTTCATGCCTGCCTGCGATGGCGAGGTGATGAAGGAGATAGTCCTCCATTCCCTGCCGGTCAACACCCTGGAGATGACATCGGCCCACTACCCGTGATGCCAGGGACATGGAGTAACGATATTTAAGGTTGTCCACCAGGTTGCTCTGGCCTGCAAGAATGATGGGTAAAAAAGGCTTTGAGTCATTGTCAAACTGGGTCAGGGTGTGAAGTTCTGCAAAAACGTCCATGCGCAGCAAAGAGGCTTCATCAATGATCAGGACTATCTTCATTTTTTTGCCGATGACGGTATCCTTGACTTGCTGTTTGATTTGCCGGGTCATGCGGGTTCTTGAACTGCCCACAGGTTCCAGATCAAGTTCCCCGAGAATATTACGATACAACTCAAGAATAGACCCATTGGACGCTGTGACATGGATGATGCGATATTCTGAGGGATGAAGCTTTCCTGAAACATATCTCAGGGCCGTGAATTTGCCACTGCCGATTTCTCCGGTGATCAATGCCACGCTTCCAAGACTGATGGCATAGGAAATACGATCTTCCGCACCCTTGATGTCAGGGGTTATCAGAATTTCGCTGTGGGAAATGTCGGCAACAAAGGGCTCCCTGTGGAGCTGGAAAAAAATACGATGGGAGGTGCTCATCACTTACCTCCCCACATTTGACCGGTTTTAGCAACGGTGGTTTCCTGAACCGAAATGATTGAATCATTGTTTTTTCCACGCTTTACACGGCAGTTAACGTTAAGATCCACCTGCTTTAAAAAGCCCCAGGATTTTTGCTGGTATCTGAGTTCCACTCGGTCATATTCATTTTGATGAAAAAGCAATTCCACCTGTTTGCCAATAAGCGCCACCGGTCCTTCATATAACCGTTTATCAAGAATAATGGTTCGGTCCTTATTCATTCTTCGTCGAACCGTTTTTCTAAAATGTTCCTTTAGATTGTCCGGAGTGGATCGAATGCATTCAATACTGTCAATAAAGCGTTCCAGCGGTTTTTTACCGGTAGCGGAATGTTTGTGTACATTGTAATCATGATCCAGCCATTCTTGAAATTTCATATTAATCTCTTGCAAGGTGGTGCCGGAAAAGCCTGGAAGAAATTGTGAGCGAACAGTTTTAAAAAATCTTTCAATTTTTCCTCGTCCCTGGGGCTTATATGGCCTTGAATGGATAAGTGCAATGGCAAGAGATGCCATCGTGTGCATTAGCTGTTTGGAACGAAAAGCGCTGCCATTATCGACGTAAAGTTTACGTGGCAGGCCACGCCTGAGAAAAGCCTGTTCAAGGGCATGCATGAAGGACTCGGTATTTTCTGAGGCATAAAATTGCCCATATACAATCAGCCGTGAATGGTCATCAATAAAAGCAATAAGATAGGTTTTGTGCAGTTTGCCGTCGATTTCTACATGGGGACCGTGCATGACATCACTTTGCCAGGTCTCATTCGGGTGTGGTTCTTCAAATTTACGACAGTCTTCAGGTGGAGTGCGATATTTCATAAGATTTTCATGGTGAAAAAAACGATACACAGTTGATTGGGACAGACCGATGGGAGCAATCCCACGCTTTTTCATGGTTTTCATGATAAAGGGAACCGTTACATCCGGCATCTCTTGTCTCAACCGCCTGAGCATCAGGCAAGTTTCTTCATCCAGAACACGGATGTTCCCTTTATCATTTCGATCCAAGGGACACAAAGAATCAACCTGCTTCCCGTTCGACTCATAAAGTTTTATCCATCGTTGAATGGTGCTGCGGCTGATACTTGTTCTGTAAGAGTGGGGGATCTGCCATTTGCGGGCGCACTTTTCCCTTAGTAATCGCTCTCGTTCTCCATGATCAAGCGTCATACCGCATACAAAGTCTTGAATTACAGTGTATCTGAATACAGCTACATCAATTTTCTGTTTTTCTTCCATAAATCCTCCTCTGAAATAGGTTTGATCCTAAATACAACCTATCAAATCCCATTTCAAAGGAAGCCATTGGTAGGGCCGGGGTTAAACCGTTTTTATGGCAGACTAAATGGCCCTGCTCACAGGCACCTTCCCCATATCTTGAAGATGGTCATAGGACTCCATCAAACCGGCTTTCCAATTTTGGGGTAAATATGCCTTAATTTGACGATGCAGGTTCGCCATCCAGTGGCGCATCCGGCCCGGAATGAGGTCAAGTGGCCACTTTTCATTATTTATCCGGTGTTCCAGGGCAGAACGGATGGTAGCTCGGGAAGATTGAAAACGCATGAAATGACTTTCTGGTCGCATTGTAATGACACAACCACAGTCAGGACAACGATAACGCTTTAGAAACAGGGGAACTGCAAAACCATCAAAAAGGGCTGGAACAAATCCATGCCCCCAGACTTTAAAGGATCCACATCTGGGGCACTTTGAAGGTCGTTCCCACAAAAAATTACGTTCTTTATCGAAAATATCCTTGAGTATAACCGCCACAAATTGTATCATATTTATGTTTTTGGGAGGGCAAATAGCCCCCTTGTTTTATGGGCGGATGAGAGCGGCTACTCTCTCCGCCTTTTTTTTGCATAAAAAAAGCCCTTACCATGGGTCATTTAATCTGATAAAATTTCGAATAGGTCAAGACATTTTGAAAATTTTGGCCTTCATCAAGTCAATTTAACGTGGCACTTAACAACGTCGATCGAATCCACCTTTATTCCCAACAAGAACCTCCATGTACATCGTTTATTTATGGAGGTATTATAACACAGGTTTTCAGAGACAAATTTTTCGCTTCAGGTTGCCTCCGGTTACATTTGTTTTTATCCCATATGGCTGGCCATTGACCGTGACCGGATTGTTGAGGTAATAGCCTATTATAGGGGCTATCCTCTTTAAACGGATAAAGCCTGAAGTACAACTCAAAAATCTATTTTTCTCAAAAAAACACTGTCAAGTAAAAAATAAAAATTGACTCATTTTTTTTCGAGGCTGAATAGATACAAATCATTTTCTTTTTATTAACTTACGCTTTACCGGAAAAAGCACCTGACAAACCTGCCTGATTTATTGTAGTCCAAGTCCCTGGATGCTAATCCAATCTTTTAGATAGTGTTTGACCGAAAACCTCTAAACCCCTGTCTTTAGGGGCGTTATAAACCATAGCGTAAGTTGAAGTTCTTTCTTAAACGTCACTTTACTCTTGACTTTTACTCCTCAATAATTTATGATAAACACCTTGAATTATATGATAATAACACAAGATATTACTAATCAGTAAATATCTTGCCGTTTTAATGTTTTACAAAATCTTCGAGGTTATTTTGCGTAAAATTTTCGACCCACAGCTGACATTCGGACAAACTCCCATCGAGGATATCAAAATTGATATGAGATCCAGGGATGAGATCCCCAAGCTTCTTTTGGGGCTGAAACATATCTATTGTGATAAAGAACTTCGCCAAGCAGTTTTTGACATTCTTGAAACCGTAACCCCGGAGAGGGTTGATTCTAAAAACGGCCGTCCTGGAATGGATTTATGGAAAATTCTTGTAATGGGAACCATTCGGCTTAACTGCAACTGGGATTATGACAAACTTCAAGAAATTGCCAACAACCATAAAACCATGCGGCAGATGCTTGGGCACGGGATGATGGACGACGACAAAACATACCCGCTTCAAACTTTGAAGGATAACGTCTCGCTTTTAACCCCGGAAGTCCTTGATAGAATAAACACTTTGGTGGTCAAAGAAGGTCATAAACTCCTGGTAAAAAAAAAGACCAGACGTTGATGGGACGCTGTGATTCCTTTGTTCTTGAGACGGATGTACACTACCCAACCGATATAAACCTTTTATTCGACGCTGTCCGAAAAATGATTCAAATTGCCACCATGATCAGCCAGGATCTGGGTATGACCCTTTGGCGACAGCACGATTTTAATATACGTTCTTTTAAAAAACTCTTTCGCACTGCCCAAAAATTGAAACATTCTACTTCAAAGGATGAAAAAAAGAAGGCCGAAAAGAAGCAGTTAATCATTGCAGCCCACATCAATTATATCGAATCTGCAGAGGCTTTTGTCAAAACGGCAAATTTTACCATAGAACTTGTTGCTTCAAATGATCCCGTCTGTCTGGCAAAAATAGAAGAGTTGAAAACGTATATCGATCATGCTAATCGGCAGATTGATCAAATTAGGCGGCGTGTTGTAAAGGGTGAAAAAATCCCGCATAATGAAAAGGTCTTCTCGCTCTTTGAACCCCATACGGAATGGATCTCCAAAGGGAAAGCCGGTGTTCCCCAAGAATTGGGGCTGCGAGTCTGTATCCTGGAAGATCAATACGGCCTGATTCTGCATCATCAGGTGATGGAAAAAGAAACTGACGACAAGGTGGCAGTTGCCATGGTCGATGCCGCTCAAAGCAAGTTTCCAAATCTCAAAGGATGCAGTTTTGACAAGGGTTTCTACAGTCCTGAAAACAAGAAAACTTTAAAAAAGAATCTTACCCTCCTGGTGCTTCCAAAAAAAGGGAAGCGAAACAAAGCTGAATTTGCAGAAGAAACAGCCGAGGAGTTTCGCAAATCCAAGAGAAAACACTCGGCAGTTGAGTCCGCCATCAACGGATTAGAAAACCATGGTCTGGATAGGTGCCCGGATCATGGTATTCATGGTTTTAAGCGGTATGTCAGTTTGTCGGTTCTGGCAAGGAACCTTCAGATTATCGGGCATCATATTCAACAGAAAGAGCTAAAACGGATTCAACGTAAATCAGGCTAAACCAAAGTAGCAGAAAAAGAGGCCGATTTAAGAAAAAAGGGATAGTCACGCCCAAAGTCAGGTTAAATTGTCAAAGATCAGCGAAAAAAGAACATTGCATCTCGCATAGCCCTCTGAAGAGATGAAAATCGAGAATTTATGAGGCCATCCGAAGACATCTCAAAAGGGTTTTCGGTCAGCCACTAGATAGGCAAAAAGATCTTATATTTCAGCATATTGGAAAAAAAACGAATCAAACATCGATACACGAGATTACACCATCCTTTCCGTTAAAAACAGATAATACATAAAAAACAGTTGGTTATACCGTGGAATAATCTTTGCTACATCTTTTTTTAGGTTGGGCACGAAACAAAACAACAATTCATTAGAAAGGAGATAAACAATGAAACGATTTTTCATGCTTTTGATTGCCGGATTATTTGTTCTTTCTTTTTCGGGAACTGCATCAGCAGCGGCTCAAACGGGGCCTGTAACAATTGATGGCCATGTATCTTTATCAGGATTGGTTGCTGACAACTGCAAAGTATTTCTCCAAAAAAAACCAACGGGCTTTGCAAATGCGAATAGAACAACTTATACTGATGGAGCTGGATATTTTGTACTGACGGATCCTAGTATCAAAGCCAAAAACGTCGCACAGGATGGTAAACTCAAGGCTACATGGGAACCGGAATTTTATGGAGGACTTTTAAAGCTGCAATTTACAGGGACAACCGTTTTTTCTTTCCCACCTCGAGCTGCGAACCAAGATGTCGAGATTAATGAGGATATAGAGATAGATACATCGACTCTAAAGGTTCTTGTTCCATAGTTAATTCCAAATTGACGTTTTTGCACTGTAATCTCACCACAGAGGTGTCCAGCCAAAACAAAAGGATTGCCATGGTAGCTCAAATATCAACCTGCCATGGTAATCTTTTTAAATACACATTTGAGAAAATCAGGAAGAGGGTAATTCATGATAATAGCGTTTCACAAAACACAAAACATAAGAACAATCGGCCTATTTAATTTTTTTATAACGCTATCCCTTATTTTATGTTTGTCTCAACCTCTAATTGCTGCTGATTCCAATTTAACTTCGGCTTTAACTCTGAATTTTTATCAACAAGGACTCGTCCATCAAATACTTTTTCAAGCGAAACAAGGAGTTGCACCCTATAGTCTTTATGTTACTGGCCCTGGAACAAAAATCAGACAACTGACCCATGATATGTTTGCCGTCTTACCAAGCGTGCCCCTCAATGGAAAAACGGTTTTTTTTGAAACCGCCCAGAATTACGATTCACAAACCCTATATCAAATTGCCAGACTGGATATCAGTACTTTAGAAACAACATGTATTTCTGATCATTCAGCCCTGGACAGCCTTCCGGTAGCATCCCCCGATGGAAAAACAATTGCATTTTGCTCGAAACAATTGAACGAAAAAAATAACAACTGGCGAATTTTCCTTATGGACTCAAATGGAAACAACAGACGTGCCCTTGACGATCCATGGAACGGTGAGAATCAGTTGTCACCCGAATGGTCACCGAATGGAAATCAAATCATTTATGTTCATAAAACGGTTAAAAGTACTCTCAAGTCAGGAAAAATGGAACTTTCCCCGGTTCATAAATTTAAATGTTATGATTTCACGACCAGGACTACCTTGTTCTGTTTACCCACAGACCTCATCGTAGATACTCCCAAATGGTCGCCCACCGGCAAGGAAATTGCTTTCGTAAGTTACGACACCGTCCAGAAGGAGAGTTCCCTATGGATTGCCCGAATTGAACCCTTGACCTTTTTCCAGGTAACTAAAGGGCCAATGGATATGCAACCATCCTGGGGACCTGAAGGGCAAAAAATTATTTTCACAAGAAAAGCACCAAACAAAACAGCAATTTGCATTGTTGACGTAAAATCCGGAAAAACAACCGAACTTTTTTCATCAACAAAAGCAACATTGGATCACCCCAAGATCATTCCAGATGTTTCACCGATCACATACCCCTCTCAGGCATCACATAGGTTTATAAACACGGAGGGTTAATAATTTGGAATCAGGTATATAAAACATGCGTTAAAACTATGTAATTTATGTAACAACAACTAATTTTACGCCCCACAACCCATTGCAAGAAAACCACATAACCCACCATTATTAAAGTATATTTTACCATATTAACATTCTGTTGGATCGAATGGCATGATACCTGCTTGTTTATAACTAATGGTGCTTCTACGTGGTTGATTCCACCCTTAAAAATCATCGCCATCAGAATTCAGCCGATTGTGAAGTTCCAAAAGACATTACGTGGTCTATCATAATTTTCAATCTTAAAACTTCAAATTGGGCACGGTAGCGAATACCTCTAACAGTTAACGAACTTAAGACGTAAAAATGGCAACACAAACCGTAGACGCCTATCCCCATCTCCACATAGATACAGCACCCGAGCCCAAAAGCACATTTCCAGTTTAAATTTTAGCTCATGAATTCAGTGCTTTATAAAAAAAAACGACAATTTTTTCGATCCATCAAACGATTCTAAAAAAGAACAGAGACAAATATAGTGCATACAAATGGAGCAAGAATGGAACCAGTTATGAAGAATCGCACCATGAAGGCAATCATGGAGAAAATTGATCTCATCAGTCAGTTTGATGAGGTTGTATTTATCAGCGGTGAATCCGGCACAGGAAAAAGTATGCTTTCCCGTCGGATTCACGATCTTTCCCCCCGCAGAGGCAATCCGTATATTGAAGTAAACTGTGCATCTTTGAATGAAACACTTCTGGAAAGTGAGCTTTTTGGTCATGTGAAAGGCTCATTCACCGGCGCGCAAATGGATAGGGTTGGAAAATTAGTGGAGGCTCAAAAGGGAACTTTTTTTCTGGATGAAATTTCTTCAGCATCTTTGGGAATGCAGGCTAAATTATTGCATGTTTTTGAACAAAAATCGATTCAACCAGTTGGCAGCAACAAAAACATTCCTCTGGATGTGCGTTTCATCTGTGCCAGCAATAAGAATATGCGTTACGAAGTTGATAACGGACTTTTTCGAGAAGACCTATACTACAGGGTGAATGTAATTAATATTGACATTCCCTCCCTCAAAAACAGAAAAGAAGACATTCTTCCTTTAATTGATTTTTTTCTAACCTATTTTGGACAAAAATATTCACAACCCCAAAAGCACCTTACCCAGGAAGCTAAGATGCAGGCCCTTTCCTACCACTGGCCCGGCAATGTGAGGGAATTGAAAAACGTTCTGGCCCGCTCTGTCCTGCTATCAAAAGGTAAATATGTCAACCTTCGATTATCGAATGGTAACAACTGCAATACCGTTGCTGGAAATTACCCTGACCACAAGGATATGAGATTAAACACGGCATTGGCCAATTATGAAAAAATGATCCTCTTCAACACCCTGGAAGAACTCCATTGGGATTATTTGAGCGTTTGCAAAAAACTTGGCATCAGCCGAAGTACACTGTTTAACAAAAAAAGGAAATTCGGTTTGGCAAGACGGTAACCATTGCTCCCTGCCCCACCCCACAAAGAAGGTTCCCCTGTTATCCCTGGTAATTCAAATAGCGTGTTTTTGTTAATATCTGTGCAAATCACAACCAGAATGCCTGAGTCTTTAATACCCACCATGCTTTTTTTAGAGCAGAAGGCTGGGAATGATTTGACATTTTCTCCTGCCCTACTATATGGTGAATAATTTATTGGACAGGTATGGAAACAGAGTGGAAAGAGAAAAGATCGGACTCAACCACCATTGCAGCCCTAGAACAGGCCCTGGGATGCCATCGAATTGTTGCCACCCTTCTTGCAAACAGGGGGATAAAAACCCCGGATGCCGCCATGGCCTTCCTTGCTCCGGCCATGGAGACCCTTACCAATCCCTTTGCCCTCAAGGATATGGACCGGGCAGTGGCGCGGATTATCCAGGCCGTTGAAAACAATGAGCGAATACTCATCTTTGGCGATTTTGATGCGGACGGGGTCACGGCAACGGCTGTTCTCAACGATTTTCTAACCCATGTCAATGGGGAAATCTCCTGGTATATCCCCCACAGAAGTAAAGAGGGGTACGGCCTCAAGGCCGAGCACATTGCCATGGCAGCCGAACAGCAGATTGATCTTATCATCACTGTGGACTGCGGTTCTGACAGCTTTGAAGCCGTTGATCTTGCACGCATTGAGGATATTGACGTCATTGTCACCGACCACCATGAGGTGCCGGACCCCGCCCCCCGGGCACTGGCCATTGTGAACCCCAAACAAAAGGATTGTTGTTCAGGACTTGACCACCTTGCCGGGGTGGGGGTCGCCTTTTATCTTGTCATTGCCCTGAGAATGGAAATGCGCAAACAAGGGATGTGGCAGCAATTTACAGAGCCCAATCTGATGGCAAGTTGCGACCTTGTGGCCCTTGGCACCATTGCCGACATGGTACCCTTGACTGCTGAGAACAGAGTCCTCACCATGGCGGGCATAGAGGTGATGCGACGGGGAAAACGACCCGGGCTGGCAGCCCTTGCTGACGTGGCAAGGATCGACCCGGCCCTTATCGACTCCGACGATATTGCCTTCAGGATCGCGCCCCGGATCAATGCTGCAGGACGAATGGCCCACGCCAGGATCTGCATTGACCTGTTGTGCTCGCGTGACCTGCGGGGAGCCGAACAAAAGGCAGACCTCCTGGACCAGCTCAACAAAAAACGCCGGCAGACCGAACAAAGCATTGGCGCTGACATCGAACAGCGGCTTTCACGCCAAAACGACGCACGCTGTAAGGAAGCCCTGGTGATGTGGGATTCGTCCTGGAATCCCGGGGTCCTTGGCATTGTTGCATCAAAAATGTCCCGGAAATATGCCTGCCCGGTGGTGCTCATCTCCACGGCAAACTCACCTGCCACAGGCTCCTGCAGAAGCGTCAACAACATCAACATCCACAATGCCCTTGGACAATGCAGCGACCTCCTTGAACGGTTCGGGGGCCATGCCATGGCAGCCGGGCTGACAATCCAGGAAAAAAATGTGGCTGGGTTTTCCCGTCAATTTGAGGAGACCATACGATCCATTGTTAACGGAGAACCCAGGAAACAAACACTTGAACTCGATTGCGCCCTTGAAATCGATACCATTACAAAGGAGCTTGTTGAGGCCATTGACAGCTTGAGACCCTTTGGAATGGGCAATCCTGAACCCCTGTTTTACTGCAGGAATATTAAAGTAGTCCAGTCGACCCCCATCGGGATGCACCATAGAAAAATGGAACTGGTTAAACAAACAGACACTTCCGGGCCCTGCATCAGTGCCGTTCATTTCAACATTGATGATCCGGATTATCACCCCGACCACTTTGACCGAATTGCTTTCAGAATACGAATGAACCGGTTTAACGGCAGGTTTTCTCCGCAAATTATTATTGAGTCATCATGATTTTTATCTTGAAACACAATTGAATTATAGATTATAAATGAGGGGATAAGTGTCAATGAACTTGAATAGAACGTACCAATCATTTAACGCAGATATATAAGGATATTCCATGGCCAAGTCATTCAGTGCAGGAAACCGGGAATCAAAGCTGCTTTCGAAAATTGAATCCTCCAAAACACGGGAAAGGGACCGTGCCATAAACGCCGTACGGGACAATATTGAATCCTTCAGCAACAAGGTTTCCATGCGGCTTGTGGAGACGGGTCTTGTGGAAACAGTCAGTAAAAATGCCATTCAGGAGCAGTTTGCAAAATGCCTTGATACCTTGTGCAGGGCAGAGATGTTTGACATTGATTTCAAAATTGCTCCGTTCCGAACCCTTGTGGCAAGCCCCAACGTGGTAAGCCTCTACCTAACCGCCTACATTGTAGAGACCCTCATCAACCACAAGGATGTCATTGATATCTTTGGCAGCGATGAAGATATTTACTTTTGCATACAAAAAGAGACAGCCGCCCTCATGGAAAAAGCCCGTTAGTTCGCCATCGGGATCATCACCTTCGGGATGGTCTGTTCAACCGTGTAGAACCCGTTCTTGCGGCAACACCATCCCTTGTCATCCCCTGTTTCACATCCCCTTGCCCCCCCTCCTTTCAACACACCTTGTCAGTTAATTTTCGCCATTTCCTTGTTGACTTATCAAATAAGTGCTATACAATATCTGTATACGATTTTTAAAAAGAATGTGCTTAACCCCATGAATCTTCGTCAATCCACTAAAAGGAATTCAATCCGGGACAAACCAGAAGTTTTAAATTTACACACGGGGTTATTTAAACGGATAGTTCAGGAGGCATTATGAGCGATTTTTTAAAAAACCTGAGAAGCACCCATCGAGGGTCACCCCCAAGACCTAGCGGACCGACCCGAAAGGAGATTGGGGATCGATACGGCCTGGGAAATGAACGTAGAAAAGTTACGGACCGGAGGGGTCCATTTCCTCCCCAGAGCCAGTACAGGCAGACCGAGGAGGCAATAGAATATCTACCCATCATAAAGGAAAGCCTTTCCACCATGGCCGAAAGCCTGGAGCGCATGGCGGAAAGTCAGGAGAGTCTCGTGCAGGCACAGATCAAACAGCACGAATCCGTGGGCACTTTTTTTGAAAACCTCAATCAGATTCTGATGTCCAGGGTCGTGCCTACCCTGGACGCTGCAAGCCAGTCAAAAACCGTCCACAAAGGAACCACAAGCTATGCCTCCGGAACCCATCACACCAAGGATGAGGTGATTGAAATCATCCGCGCCATGCGGGAAAAAAGGTCAACCTTTGCGGAAATTGCCCAGGCCCTCATGGACAAGGGCATTCCCACCTTCTCAGGAAGGGGGGACTGGCATGCCCAGACCATCCACAGACTCTGCAAGGCATCATAGATTTCTCAACCCTGCAACAATAAGGTCAAATGCGGTCTCAAGGGTCTGCTTTACAAAATCTTTTTCATTGTTGAGCAGACGCTTGCTGTCCACCCAGAGAACCACGCCCGAATAGGTTGCCCAGATGATATCGGCAAGGGCAACCGGATGTTTGTCAACAAACACCCCCTGATCTATGCCCTCCTGCACAATGGAGGTGATCGCCCCCAAAGCGTCGGCAGACGTCTCCTTGATCTGCTGCAGCACCTCGCCGGACAAATTCTTCAGGGTTTCCCCGGACTGAAGGTGAAACAGATTGATCAACACCATGGCATCATACTCGTAAACATTGATAAAAGCGTCCCTCAGGGCATAGATTTTTGCCTCGGGACTCATGGTCCGTTCATCCACGTACTCCCGCATCTGCCGGGTGAGGTATTTGAGGATATCAATGGAAAGGGAGGTATGCAGCTCCTCCTTATTCTTAAAATAAAGATACAGGGTACCCGGACTCAACTCAGCCTCACCAGCAATTTCCTCCATGGTTGCCCGGTTAAACCCCTTGGCAGAGAAGACAAGCTTTGCAGCCTCCATTATCTGCCTGCGACGTTCTTCTTTTTCTCTGATTTTGCGCTCATGAATGCCCATGCGTTTCCCCATCATACTTTGAACACGATTTAGTCTATACAAATTGGTTTATTTAATACAGCCATACATGAAAAATCGCAAGTAAAACTTTGAGAAAACAGACAGGCAAAGAAATTTTTCTTCATAAACACTTAAAAACGGCTCCACCGGTCAGGAAAAGGGCTTGATCGTCCAGATATGATCCGCATACTCCCGGATGGCCCTGTCACTTGAAAAATATCCGGTCCTGGCCGTATTTAAGACGGATCGTTCTGCCCATTGCTTTTTATTGCAGTAATCAGTCACCACCTGCTTCTGGGTTTCAACATAGGCAAAAAAATCTGCCATGTTAAAATAGTAGTCCCCGAAATCGACCACAGCGTCATGGAGTCTTTTAAAAATGCCCGGGTCTTTTTTACAGAATAAATCCGAACGGATGGCCTTCATGACCCGCATCAGGTCCGGATTGTTCTCAATGTAATGCCGGGGATTGTACTCTTTTCTCATGGCCGCTATTTCATCGACCTTGAGGCCAAAGATATAAAGGTTCTCCAGGCCGACCCGCTCGGCGATCTCAACGGTTGCGCCGTCAAGGGTGCCAACGGTCAGGGCGCCGTTCATGGCAAATTTCATATTACCCGTTCCAGACGCCTCCATGCCGGCACAGGAAATCTGTTCACTTACATCGGCCGCAGGAATGATTGCCTCGGCAAGGGAGACCCTGTAATCGGGAATAAAGACCACCCTGATCCAGGGATTGACCTCAGGATCATTGTTGATAACGTCTGCAACCCCATGGATCAAACGAATGGTCAATTTTGCATTGATGTACCCGGGAGCGGCTTTACCTGCAAAAATAAAGGTTCTGGGTGCCCCGGGAATCTGGTTGTCCTCTTTTATTTTCAGATAGGTGTGGACAATGTTTAAAACATTGAGAAACTGGCGTTTGTACTCGTGGATTCGTTTGGCATGGACGTCAAAGATCGAGTCAGGATCAACCTCCACATAGGTGGATTCACCGATAATTTCGGCAAGATCAATCTTGTTGGCCCGTTTCACCTGGGCAAACCGGTCCAGGAATGCACTGTCATGGGCCAGGGGTTCCAGATGCCTTAACTGATCAAGGTCGGATATCCAGCCATCGCCAATGGCCTCGGTAACAAGCTCTGCAAGGCCGGGATTGGCCGAGAGGATCCATCTCCTCGGTGTGACGCCGTTGGTCTTGTTGTTGAACCGTTCGGGCCAGAGCCGGTAGAAATCAGGAACAAGGTGGCTTTTGACAAGTTCGGAATGGATCCGCGCCACCCCGTTCACGGAATGGCTGCCGATGATGGCAAGGTTGGCCATCAAAACCCGCTGCTCGTCCCCCTCCCGGATGATGGACATGGATTTTACCAGGCGGGCATTGTTTGGGAACCGCTGTTTGACAAGTTCGATAAACCGTCGGTTGATTTCATAGATGATCTGGAGATGGCGTGGAATCACCCGTTCAAAAATCGAGACCGGCCAGGTTTCAAGGGCCTCGGGCAGCAGGGTATGATTGGTATAACCAAGGGTTCGGGTGGTGATGTCCCAGGCAGGAACCCATTCAAGGCCATGGACATCCACCAGAACCCGCATGAGTTCCGCCACAGTCAGGGCAGGATGGGTGTCGTTCAGCTGGATGGCCACCTTGTCGGGAAATTGATCAAACCCCGCATGGTCCTTCAGATAAATATTAAAGATATCCTGGACAGAGCAGGCCACCAGGAAATACTCCTGCACAAGGCGCAATTCCCTGCCAGCCGCCATGGAATCCGATGGGTAAAGAATCTTTGAGATGGATTCAAACTGAATCTTTTCCTCAACGGCCCTGAAATAATCCCCCTCGTTAAAGACCTGCATGTCAAAATCTTCACTTGCCCAGGCGGAAAAAAGTCGGAGTCGATTGACCGTTCGTCCGCCAAAACCGGCTATGGGAATGTCATGGACCCGTCCGAGGATCAGCTTCCAGTCCACCCACATGGGATTGTATTCACCATCCCTGTCCTGGGTGACCTGAATTCTGCCGTAAACGGGAACCATGCACCGCACATCCGACCGGGCAAGCAACCAGGGTGACGATCGGTTGGGCCAGAAATCCGGATTTTCCCGCTGCTCTCCTGCCATGATGGTCTGCTTGAAAAGCCCATAGTCATAGTTGATGCCGTAGCCGAAGCCGGGCATGTCAAGGCTGGCAAGGGAGTCAAGATAACAGGCGGCCAGGCGGCCCAATCCCCCGTTGCCAAGGGCCGGGTCGTGCTCCTCGTCAAGGAGGTCGTCAAGATTGATGTCCATGGTTTTAAGGATGTTTCTGCACTCTCGCTCGATGCCAAGATTCAGCAGGTTGTTGGACAACAGCCTTCCTGGCAGATACTCAATGGAAAGATAGTGCATTCTTTTGGCATCGGCTTTCCGGTATCGATCCTCGGTTTCCATGGTAACGTCAATGAGCAGCATTCTCACCACCGATGAGACGGCGTTGAACAGATCCTTTTGACCGGCATCTTCAAGCCTTATGCCCCGCACATAACGAAGGTACTGACACATGGCGGTTTTAAATTCGGAAAGATCAATTTTATTCATGGGTGTCACCCCTAAATATCAATTAATATTAAATGGATAAAATTAAGGTCGAAAAAAGAGACACTATTCCAGTGATGAAGCGCATTCGTCGAGCAATTCCTGTCGGAATCTTGAAACAAAAAGATCCACCCCATGGCGCCAGCCGGTCATGCGATTCATGTTTTTCCGTTTAAGCCTTGCATTGTCAAGAATCGAGTTGAACGGCCTGGCCGCAGGCAGGGGATACTCCTGTGTGGTACAGGCCGTAATATTGTGACTTACATCCATTTTTTTTAAAAAATAAGCGGCAAATTCATACCAGGAACAATACCCCTCGGCCGTTGCGTGGAAGAGGCCCCGGCCGTCCGCCTCAACAAGGCGTTCAAGCTGAAGGGCAAGCCTCAGGGTCCAGGTGGGCGATCCGAACTGGTCGTCCACGACCCGGATGGTTTTCCCGGGGTTGCCAAGGGCCAGTTTGAGCATGGTCTTGACAAAATTGCTGCCATGGGCGCCATAAAGCCAGGCGGTCCGGACAATCATCTGCTTTTCCAGAAGGGCTGCCACACGCTTTTCGCCCTCGAGCTTGGTTGCGCCATACACGCCCAGGGGCGCGGTCGGATCCGTTTCAGCATAGGTCAGTGGGGGGGCCTTTTTGCCGTCAAACACATAGTCCGTTGATATGTGAACCATGAGGGCATCAACGGCTCGGCAGGAACGGGCCAGATTTTCAGCACCCACAACATTGACCTGGAAGGCAAGTTCCCGATTATCCTCACTGGCGTCCACACGGGTATAGGCTGCACAGTTGATCACCACCTCGGGGGCAAGTTCCTTGATGGTTCGTTCAACAAAATCGTGGTCAGTGATATCAAGGTCGCGCCGGCCCAGGGATTGAACGGTGTGGTTTTTGTTAAAAACCCTTGTACAGTCCTGTCCCAGTTGCCCTGTGCCGCCGCAAATTAAAATTCGCATTTGTCTTGTCCTTTCCCCTTGGAAAATTTTTACTGACAAGTGTAGACTCTTTTGATCGGCCACACAAGTGTTTTATCTGGGTTTTGATTGACCTTAGAGGCTTTTGTAGTATACTTATCAAAAACCCAAGGAGGCACCATGGCAAAACCGATTTATTGGGCCGATGGCTATGTGGATAAACTGTGTGATGCAAAGGATGCCATATCAAAGATCCGTCCCGGGCAGCGGGTTTTCATCTCTTCGTCCTGCGGTGAGCCCCAGCATCTTGTCAAGGAGCTGTCAAATCTTTCGTCACGGTTTACCGACCTTGAAATCGTAAGGCTCCTCTCCCTTGAAAGTACGCCCATCACCCTCATTGCAAACCGCACCCACTCCCAGCAGTTCAACATCCGGTCGTTTTATCTGGGATCGGCGAAACCCAAACTGATCAGCAAGAATACACGGTTCATCACCCCCATCAATCTCTCCCAGATTCCCAAGCTGTTCAAGACCCGGCGGCTTCCCATTAATGCGGCCCTGATACAGGTATCGCCCCCGGATGATTTCGGGTATATGAGCCTTGGCATCGCCGTTGACATCAGCAAGGCAGCAGCTGAGTCGGCAGACCTTGTCATTGCCCAGGTCAATCCGCGCATGCCAAGGGTGCTCGGCCAGAGCTTCATCCATGTCAACGATGTGGATCACATTGTGGAATTTGAGGAGGAGCTGCTCAGCATCCAGGAGATGCCTGACATTGAAACGGCCGACACCATTGCCCGCCACATTTCCCGGGTCATTGAAGACGGTGCAACACTGCAGACAAGCCTTGGGGCGACCATCAACGCCACCCTGCTCTGCCTTGCCGATAAAAACGATCTGGGCATTCACACCCAGTACCTCACCGACGGGATCATGCGCCTTGTGTCCATGGGGGTGGTGACCAACCGGGCCAAGGGATTTAACGACGGCAAACTGGTGGCAAGCTCCGCCGTTGGTTCCACCACCTTTTACGACTTTCTAGACGACAACCCGGCCATTGAGTTCCACCCCTCGGACTATGTCAATGACCCCAGGATCATCGCACGCCACAACAACATGGTCTCCATGAACACGGCCATGGCCATCGACCTCACAGGCCAGGTGTCGGCCGACGCCCTTCCCTACAACAACTTCACCGGCGTCAACGGCATGGTGGACTTTATCCGGGGAACGTCCATGTCTCCCAATGGCAAATCCGTGCTCATGCTTACGGCCACGGCAGACCAGGGACGAGAAAGCAGGATCGTTCCCTTTCTCGAGGACTCGGCAGTTGTCGTACCCCGGGGGGATGTCCAGTATGTGGTCACTGAATTCGGGATTGTAAACCTTTTCGGCAAAAGCATCCAGGAAAGGGCCATGGCTCTGATCAGTATTGCCCACCCTGATTTCAGGGATCGTCTGTTTGAACAGGCCAAGGAACGCAACTTCATCGACATCAGCCGGAAACTCAAGGATTCCATCCGGGGGGTTTACCCCCTCAGGCTTGAAGAGGTTGTCAAAATTGACAACATTCCCGTCACCCTCCGGCCGGCGAAGCCCGTTGATGAACGACGAATCCAGGAATACTACTATACCATGAACCGAAAGGATGTGGTCTCCCGATTCTTCCATGAAAAGAAAAGCTTTGTCCACGATCAGATCGACAGAACCTTTGAGATCGATTACATCAACGATCTGACCATTGTGGCAATTGTGGGCGAAGTGGGGTTCGGCAAAATCATTGCCGTTGGCGAGTATCTGAAAAACCCCGTGGTAAACATGGCTGAAATCGCCTTTTCCGTATCCAAGGAGTGGCAGGGCAAGGGCATTGCAAGGCTGCTGCAGACAAAACTTGCCGAAGCCGCCCGGCTCAACGGCATAAAGGGGCTTGTGGCCTATACCTCTCCCCAGAATCGCGGCATGATCAGACTCTTTAACACCCTTCCCTATGCGGTGAGCACAGAGTATGATGAGGATATGCTCATTCTGAGCTGTCTTTTCTCGGTTCCCAAGGAAAAAGTGGCCCCCTAGCAACTTGACAGCAGTCCAGATCGGCACTACTTTGCATCTATTTTCAAGCAGACAGTTAAGACCAACGCAGTAGACCAACAGATGCAACAAGGAGTTAGAATGAAGGCAGTTTTTCCGACAAACAGTGAACTTGGACTTTCAGGTGCCGTTTATTGGCATTTTGGATCGGCCCCTTTTTTTGTTCTCGTGGATACAGACTCAGGCGAACATAAGGTCGTGGTCAACCATGACAAGGACCATCTCCACGGACACTGTCAGCCACTAAAGGCCCTTGGCGCCATAAAGGCCGACGTCATCGTTGTCGGAGGCATCGGCAAAGGCGCCCTGAACAAACTTGCGGCAGCCCAGATCAAGGTCCACCGGGCGGTTGAAGGCACAGTGGAACACAACCTGGGCCTTCTTAAATCAGGCGACCTTTCTGAATTCACCATCGACCAGACATGCAGCGGTCACACCATAGACGGAAGCTGCGCACACTAGGGAGGGAAATATAGAAGTGGAAACCGTATCAGCGACAGACACCAAGGATAACGTCAGGGCAATGCTCTCAGAATCGGGTTATTCAGACACGGCCATAGATTATTACATCCAGCAGCCGAGCATGGGAAGCCTTGCCGACGCCAACCAGATCAGCGAACTCACTGGCCAGTGCGGCGATACCATGAAGGTCTATCTTAAAATGACCGATAACATCATCGAGGATGCCAGAATTCAGGTTCTGGGCTGTCCGGGTGCCATATCCGCTGCCATGGTTGCCATGGAGATGATCAAGGGTATGACCATTGAAGAGGCCCGAAAAATAACCGACCGGGATATTTTCAGACGTCTTGTGGAAATCCCGGACCAGAAACAGCACTGCATCCGCCTTGCCGTTAAAACCATGAACAAGGCCTTTGACGAGATCTCCCCCCTTTAAAGACCCTCATTCCTTTGATTCATCCACCCCATGGTACCCAGGAAATTTCATCCTGGGTCCATGGTGAAATTCACTCTCCCAGTTGGGGTTTACTCCCCGACTGGAATCTTATATCCCACGGTATCGTAGAGTTTCTGCATGCGCTTGAGGTCCTCGTCCATGGAATCACTTGGACGAAAGCTGCCCACGCAAACGCAATGCCTGCCGGCAGTATCAAAATACCAGCAGAGCACCGATGCATTGGCCTGTTTTGCAATGTGCCAGAAACCGGTCTTCAATTTTGAGCCGGACCTGCGGGTTCCCTGGGGAACAATACAGACGCTGAAGGATTTGTTCCGGTCAAACTCAGACACAATACTTGCAACAATGCCGCCGGGGGCGCTCCGGGTCACCGGGATGGCATGGTTGAGCTTCAAGAACCAGGACAGGGGCCAGAAAAAGGCCTCCTGCTTGATAAAGGTGTAGGAGCGCTTCTGTAACAGGTGCATGCCGACCATGGTCAGCACCGTATCCTTCATGGAGGTATGGGGAAATCCCACAAGGACATTTTTAGGTTGCCAAAGCATGCGTGCCTTGTCCCGGTCAATCCGCCATCCCAATATCCGATAAATCATCTTTGCCACATGAAAAAGCATTCACACCTCGTCGAAATAACCGGCATGGCGGAGCATGGTATCTGCCCTGGCCACAGCGAAATTAAAAACGCCCCCTTTGATGATGCATCTGCGGGAGTTTTTTGTAAAATTGTAAAGACCTGAACCTACTGTCCCCAGGCCCTGAATCACCTTCGTGCTGTTTCACCCTTTAAAAGGGCCTGAAGTTTCGTTGTGACGGCTCCGGGTCTGCCATCGCCAACCGGCGCATGGTTGAGTTTGACAACGGGCGTCACCTCCAGGGTGGTTCCCACCACCATCATCTCCTGGAATCCGGGAATGTCCTTTTCAAAAACCGGCCCGAAGGTCAGGGGGATGTTTTCCCGCTCACACAGTTCAACAATGACGTTCCGGGTAATGCCGCCAAGGATATAGTTTGACAGGGGCGCCGTAACCAGAACATTGTCCTTCACTGCCATGAAATTGGAATGGGTGCCTTCGAGAAGCACCCCGTCCCTGACAAAAATCGCTTCCTTGGCATTTTGTTCAACGGCTGCCTGGTTGGCAAGTACATTGGCCGTAAGGGCGGTTGTTTTCATGTCGCACCGGGCCCAGCGCTGGTCTGCCACGGTGATGGCACTGATGCCCTGGGCCTTGAGTTTCTCGCCCCTTTCAGCGTCAAACCTTGAGGCAAAGGCATAAACGGTCAGTTCAGGAAGGGGGGAGGGAAAGGCGTGGGACCGGGGCGCCTGCCCCCGTGTCACCTGGAAATAGACCGTGGCGTCCCAGGTCAGGAGCCCGTTTTTCTCGATCAGCGCCTGGGCGATTGGAACAAAATCAGCAAAGTCGGTCCGGGAAAGCCGAAGATGTTTTGCCCCATGGTTGAGACGGGCAATATGATCCATGGGCCTGAAAAGGATTCCCTGGTAGCTTCTGATCACTTCGTAGAGCCCGTCGGCGAACAAAAAACCACGGTCATCGGGAGAGACGACCACCTCTTGCTTGTCCATGAACCTGCCATTGAAATATACGATCATTTTTTACACCTGCCTAACGGATTTGATTGTTCCGGTTTGACCCTGCCCAATCGCGGACCAGGGTTTTGAGTGTCAACGTCTGCAACGATCCACAAAAGATTGAAACAGACCGAGCATGTCATTGTTTTTCTGCATCATCAGTTCCGGGTGCCACTGGACAAGGTCGATGGGAAGCCTTGTGTGTTCGGCCGCCTCAACCACGCCGTCGTCGGCCCGTGCCGTAACCACAAGATCCCGTCCAGGGGTGTTGATCGCCTGGTGGTGAAGGGAATTGACCCGGATGCGCCCCCCCCACAGATCGTGGAGCCTGGAGCCCGGTTCAAGGTTCACCCAGTGGTCGGTTTCAAAGGTGACGATCTCCTGCATGTGGCAGAGGGTTGAATCGGGAAACCGGGTGGGAATGTCCTGGACGAGCGTCCCCCCAAGGGCCACGTTGATGACCTGGCTCCCCCTGCAGATTCCGAGGATGGGTCGCTCAAGGGCCATGGCCGCCCTGAAGACCGAAATCTGGAAATCGTCCAGGGCCCGGTCCGTCTCGCCGAGGCGGGGTGACGGGGCCTGGCCGTAGAGCCCGGGATCCACATCACTGCCGCCGGGCAGCACAAAGCCACGGCAGAGATGGACCAGGTCTGAAATATTCTGTTCATCCCCTGTAAACGGCAGCACCACGGGGATGCCCCCGGCCTTTTCAATGGTGCGGGTATAGGCCAGGGGAACGGTGGAAGCCGGCAGCTTAAACCGGTTTAAATACGTATTGGCAACCATGCCGATCATGGGTTTCATAAAAAGTTCACCATTAAAATTCAAGGGAATGGGTCTATTTGGTTTTAGGGTCCAGGGCCGCCCGTAACCCGTCGCCGAACAGGTTGAAAAACAGAACCGTCAAAAAGATGGCAATGCCCGGAAAAATGGTCATGTGGTCGGCCACCCCGATATAGTCGCGGCTTTCGGCCAGCATGGCCCCCCACTCGGGCGTTGGGGGCTGGGCCCCAAGACCCAGGAAGCTCAGGCTTGCCGCCGTGATGATGGAGGTCCCGATGCGCATGGTAAAATAGATGATTACGCCGCTCAGGGTGCCGGGCAGGATATGGACAAACATGATCCGTCGTTTGGAGGCGCCCACGCTTTTGGCGGCCCTGACATAGAGGCTCTCCTTGAGGGCCAGGGTACTGCCCCGGACGATGCGCGCAAAGGTGGGCATTGAAAACACGGACACGGCCACAACAACATTGACCAGTCCCGGCCCCAGGATTGCCACAATGGCAATGGCCAGGAGGATGCCGGGAAAGGCAAACAGAACGTCCGAGGTCCGCATGATCAGCCCGTCGAGAAAGCCGCCAAAGAATCCGGACACCAGCCCCAGGGTCACCCCCACAAGGGCGCCCACAAAGACGGAGGTGAATCCCACGGCCAGGGAAATCCGTGCGCCGTAGATGATCCGGCTTAAAATATCCCGGCCATAGAGGTCTGTTCCTGCCAGGTGGGACAGGCTCGGGGGCATCATGGAGATGCTGTAATCGGTCTCAAAGGGATCATGGGGCGCAACCACCGGGGCAAACACGGCCGCCAGCACCAGGAGCACGATAAAGAGACCGGCCACCATGGCCGTGTACCGCCGTTTGAACTTGTGCCAGAAAATGGCAAAAGGGGTTATCTTTTTAGTCATAAAATTCTTTTACTCATACCGGATTTCCGGGTTGATAAGGGCATAGACCATGTCCACAACCAGGTTGATAAAGACAAAGTGAAACGAATAGAGCAGCAGCAGGGCTTGGAGCACGGGATAATCCCTGACAGCAACGGCCTCGATCATGTACCGCCCTAACCCTGGCCAGGCAAACACCGTCTCGACCACCACCGATCCGCCCAGGAGGAATCCAAACTGGAGCCCAACCATGGTGATGACCGGGATCAGGGCGTTCCTGAATGCATGCTTCCACATGACAAGGGTTTCACTCACGCCCTTGGCCCGGGCCGTTGAGATATACTCCTCGCCGAGCACGTCAAGAAAGGCGGACAGGGTAAATCTGGCCATGATGGCGGCAACCGTGGCCCCAAGGGTAAACGACGGCAGGATCAATTCTGAAAATTTCCCGGTGTATCCTGCCACGGGCAGCCATCCCAGGTGAACGGAAAACAGCTGGATGGCCAGGAGCCCCAGCCAGAACTGGGGCACTGAAATGCCCGACACGGAAACCATCATGGCCGTGTAATCCTGCCACCTGCCGCTGTAGATGGCGGCAACGGCACCAAAGAAGATGCCGATGACCACCGACCATGCCATGCCGGCAAAGGCAAGGTACATGGTCGGCAGGTACCGAAGTTTCAACTCGTCAAACACGGTCAGGTTGGTTCGAAGGCTCATGCCAAGATCCCCCCGGACCAGCTTGCCCATGTAATTCAGGTATTGCACGGGCAAGGGGCGGTCAAGGCCCAGTTCGGTTCGAAGCATCTCAATGGTGGCCTCGTCCGCATCATCTCCGGCCATCATCCGGGCCGGGTCCCCGGGCAGCAGATGCACAAAGGCAAATGCCAGCACAGAGACCACAAACAGCACCGGAAGGATGGCCATACAGCGTTTGAAAAAGTATTTTATCATTGTTACTCGGCTAGTTCAGCATTTTCCACGGAAAAGGCACCGTCGGGCATGGGAAAGATGCCCTTGAGCTTTTTCGACTTGGCAGCCACCATGGTATCTACAAACAGATATCCCCAGGGAGCCTTGTCCCACACATAATCCTGGAGGTCGGCATAGGCTTTTCTCCGGGCATCGGGATTGGCCGAGGCAAGGCCTGCCGTGATGAACCCATCCACCTTTTTGTCGGAAAAGAAGCCAAAGTTGGACATGGCCGGGGGAAAGGCTTCGGTTGAGATCAAGGGTCTTGTGCCCCAGTCTGCATCCCCGGTGGAGGCTGACCAGCCGCCAAAGGCGATGAAAGGAACCTGGTTGGCATCATCCACCTTGTGGCCCTCAAGCTTGTTGTAGAAACTTGCCACATCCATGGACTGGAGACCGCCGGTGATGCCGATTTTCTTGAGCTGCTGCTGGGCCATTTCCGTTGCCCTTAACCGGTTGGAGGCGTTGGGGGTTAAAAAGACCACCTCAAACCCGTTCTCATATCCGGCCGCTTTCATGAGGGCCTTTGCCTTTTCAAGGTCATGGGGCCAGACAGCCTGCTTCTTGTAAAACTGGAGGTTGGGGGGAATGATGGAATCGGCCTGGGTGGCAGCACCGCCCCAGGCGATCTTGATGATGGCCTCCTTGTCAAGGGCGTAGTTGATGGCCTGGCGGACCCTGACATCGGCAAAGGGCTTAAACTGGGTGTTCATGATCAGGTAGCGTGCAATGATAGAGGGCTGTTTGATGACGTCGATATTGGCATCACGCTCGGCAATCTTCAACAGTTCCGCTGGCATGGGATAGATGTAGTGGGCCTGGCCGGCCCTGAGCATGGCAAGTCTGGACCCGCTTTCAGGCACGGGCCGGAAGGTGATGGTATCCACCTTGACATCCCCCCGCCAGTAATCCGGATTTTTCTTGATCTTTACAAAGTTGCCCGATACCCACTCGTCAAAGATGAAAGGGCCTGTGCCAACCGGATGCTTGCTCACCTCGTCCCCGTAGGTTTCAAGGGCCCTGGGGCTCACGATCAGGGAACCGGGATGGGCAATGGCGTTGACAAAGGCGCCAAAGGGTTCCTTGAGATTGAACTGCACGGTGTAGTCGTCCAGGATATCAAGGGATTCCACGGGTTTCATCAGGCTTGAGCGCTTGTACTTACCGGTCATCATGCGCTCGATATTAACCTTCACAGCCTGGGCATTGAAATCCGCACCGTCATGGAATTTGATGCCCTTTCTGAGCTTAAAGGTAAACTGGGTGGCAGCCTCGTTAAAGGTGTAACTTTCGGCCAGCAGGGGAACAATATTAAGGTTTTCGTCAAAGCCCATGAGGCCCTGGCAGATGGCCCGCTCAATGGCACCCGAATAGGTGTCGGAGGTGTCATGGGGGTCAAGGGATTTAACCGTGGACTCGGACGCGTAGACGATGTCCCGGGTTTCGGCAAAACTCGGTGATGCAAGCAGCAATAACCCAAGCAGGGTCAAAAATGCGTTCTTCATTGAATATCTCCTTTTTTTGATTTTCAGCTTAATAGCTCGTTTACACAGTCGCAACCGGGTCAGCGACAAAATGACCCGGTGCCACTTCATTTAACACTTTTTTGGGGGGCGGGTCATTGACTTTTCTCACGGGTGACGGGATTTCTCCGGTGAGCATGCCAAAATCCGTTCTTTTCATTGGATCTGCAATGGGGATGGCAGACAACAGTTTCCGGGTGTAGGGGTGCCTGGGGTCTTCAAAGATATGCTGGCGGGTGCCCATCTCAACGATCTGGCCAAGGTACATGACCGCCACCCGGTGGCTTACCCGTTCGATCACGGCCATGTCATGGGAGATGAACATATAGGACAGGTTCATCTCCTTTTGAAGCCTGAGCATGAGGTTGAGAACAACGGCCTGGATGGAAACGTCCAGGGCCGAGACCGCCTCATCGGCAATGATCACCTTGGGCTTTGTGGAAAGGGCCCTGGCAATGGCGATGCGCTGTCGCTGCCCCCCTGAAAATTCATGGGGGTAAAGGCTTGCATGGCGGGCCGGGATGCCCACCCGCTCAAGCAGTCTTGCCACCCGGGCCTGGCGGGATCGTTTGTCGCCGATGCCGTGGATCACCATGGGTTCGCCAATCGAAGTGCCAATGGTCTGCCTGGGGTTTAACGAGGCAAACGGATCCTGGAAGATGAACTGGATATCCTGGCGCAGCGCCTGCATCTCCTGGTTGGAAATCGCCATGACATCCCTTTTCTGGAACAATACCTCACCCGTGGCCGGAACCAGTTTTAAAAGGGCATACCCCGTGGTTGACTTGCCGCAGCCAGATTCTCCCACAATGCCCAGGGTTTCCCCGGGATAGATCTTAAAACTCACGTCTTCAACGGCATGGACCAGGTGGGTGGGTTTGCCAAAAAAACTTTTCTTTGAGACAAAATGCGTGAACAGATTGTTCACCTCAAGAATGGGATCAGCGGTAAGGTCTGCCGTGTCGATCTCCTCTTCCTGGGGCAAAGGCTCGCCCTGGGTGCGGTTGAGTTCTTTTTCCATCTCCAGCACGGGCAGGGTCGCCGGATTTTTCCTTCCCCGCATGCAGCCCAGGGTAGGAACCGCCTTTAAAAGGGCCCGGGTGTAGGGGTGGGCGGGTCTTGCAAATATGGAATACACGTCGTTTTCTTCGACCACCCTGCCCTTGTACATCACCACCACCCGGTCGGCAAGCTCGGCCACCACCCCCATGTCATGGGTGATGAAAATCACCGACATCTGAAATTTTGCCTGGAGGGAACGGATCAGGGCCAGGATCTGGGCCTGGATGGTCACGTCCAGGGCCGTTGTGGGTTCGTCTGCAATCAACAGCTGGGGATTGCAGGCAAGGGCCATGGCCGTCATCACCCGCTGGCGCATGCCCCCGGACATCTGGTGGGGGTACTCGCTGAACCGTTTACGGGCGTCGGGTATCCGCACAAGTTCCAGCAGATCCACCACCCTTTTTTCCACCTCCTGCCGGGGAAAATTCTGATGGGTGAGCAGGGCTTCGGACAGCTGGTTGCCGATGGTGAACAGCGGGTTGAGGGAGGTCATGGGCTCCTGGAAGATCATGGACATGTCAAACCCCCTGATCTTTCTGGCCTCACCCTTGGAAAGCTGGGTGATGTCCTGGACGCTCTGGTCCCTTTTTCGGAGCACGATCCGTCCGGAATCGGTCCTGACATTGCTCAAAAGGTGCATGACCCTTCGCATGGTAACGGTCTTGCCGGATCCGGATTCTCCCACAATGGCAAGGGTTTCTCCCTTTTTCACTGAAAAAGAGACCTCGTGCAACACCTGGGTAAACCCCTCGTAGGTGGGAAAGCTCAAACTCAGGTCCTGGACAGAGAGGATCTCATCTTCGTTCAAGGCCGTGGCCGGCCCGGAGGACAACTCTCCTGGGGATTTCGGATCCTGGGAACGGGGCGTTAAATTATTCAAAATACCCCTTTCGTTCAAGTTTGCCGTTGTTCATCATGATCTGGCCCTTAGCAACAACGTCCCGGATCCCAAGGTCATCCGGATCAAGAACAAGGATGTCTGCATGGGCGTTGACCTGTATGGTGCCCTTTTTCCCGGTCAAACCATAGATCCGGGCCGGGGTGGTGGTCAGGGGTTTCAGGGCCCTTTCCATTGCCATGCCCCGGGTGTTTACCAGGTGCCTGAGTTCAACCAGCAAGGATTCAGGTGTGCCGATACCCATGCCGAGGATCCGGCTTCGGTCCTTGTTCCATATGGGCAGAGAGCCACCTGCGTCCGAGCTGAAGGTCACCTGGTCAAACAGGTGATGGCCGTCGGCAATCATGGCAAAGTCGGCGGCACAGAGCTTTTCCGACGATTGACGCCCAGGCCCGTCCACGGGGATGGTTGCCATGCAGGTGGCATCAATCACGCCCCCCTGTTCGGCAAGGGCAAGGGCCTGGTCCATGGCCCGGGTATTTTTCCGGTTAATGTGGGTGGGAATGAAAATATCGGGCCGCACATTGTGGTGTTCGACCACCTCAAATATCAGATCCAGGGCATCGGGATTGACGCCCACATGGACGGTGATAATCCCGGGCTTGTCTGCCACAAGGGCCGCCACCCTCACGTCCGAGGCAAGGCGGGCAAGGTCATGGCCATCAAAATGGGGCCCTCGCTGGTCGGCCATGGCAAGTTTTACCCCGATGACAGGATCCAGGTAGACCAGGTCCCGGCCAACGCTTCCGCACACCGTTGGTGACGGCAGCCAATAGGAACCCGTTAGCATGAAGGCGGTCATGCCCTCGGCATTGAACGCCCGGGTCTTGGCATAGAGGCTCTCCACCGTCCGGGTCAGACTGTCTGTCCCCAAAAGACCCACGGCCGTTGTCACGCCGTTGGCAATGTTCATGGACAGCTGCATCTCAGGGGTCCGGGTATGAAAGCCCCCTTCTCCCCCGCCCCCGGTAAAGTGCTGGTGACCGTCAATAAATCCCGGCACGACGATCATGCCGGTGGCATCAACGACCCGGATTTCTCCTGGCAGGGTTTTAGGATCAATGGTCCCTTCAATGGCAAGAATCTGGTTGCCGCCAATGAGAATATCCCTGATTCCCTTTGCCTCTGGCGCAAAGAGCTCTCCATTCCTGATCAATATCATCAAACTTAAATTCTCCTCCACGGTGCTGTCAAATCAATCCCAGGCGTTATAACTAAATAGCCATTATATACTAAATAGGATTAACCGTCAATCGGGTCCTATCCCAACAGACCGGGCAGAAAGGTCACCAGGGACGGAAAGAGAATCAGCAGCAGAATGGTGACCATGTAGGCGGGAAGAAACAGGGCCACTCCCTTAAAAACATCCTTGAGGGGGATGTCACCGGCAACGCCTGCCACCACATAGGTGGTGGCGCCAACGGGCGGGGTCACGGCCCCGAGGGTGGTAACAACGGTGATGGTGACCGCAAACCACACGGGATCATACCCCATCTGCAGGGCCAGGGGGAAAAAGATGGGAATGGTGATCAGCAACAGGGCCAGGGCGTCCATGATGGCGCCGCCCAGGATGTAGATCAGACAGATGCACCCCATGATGACCCAGGCTGGAAAATGAAGGGCCGCAACCATGGCTGCAAGGTCAAAGGGAATGCGCGTAACGGCAAGGAACCGCCCGAAGATCATGGCTCCGGCAATGAGCATGATCACCATGCACGAGATCCGGAGGGTGTCCAGCACGGCCCGTTTAAAATTGGCAAAGGAAAGGGTCTTGCCGGCAACGGCAATGACCAGGGCAAAAAAAGCCCCGGCAGCCCCGGCCTCGGACGGGGTGAAAAAGCCCACCCACAACCCGACCATGACCAGGCCGAACAGCAGGAGCATCTCCCCTGCCCCGGACAGGGACGCCATGCGCTCCCTCAACGGTTTTTTATCAACCACCGGGCCCCAGGCCGGATAAAGCCGGCAGCAGAACCGAACGGTGAGGATGAGAAAAAGGGTCAGAATCACGCCGGCCCCGATGCCCCCGTAGAAGAGTCGAGCAATGGACTGCTCGGTGGCAAGACCGATGATGATGAGCACCACGCTTGGGGGAATCACCACCCCAAGGGTGGATCCGCAGGCAATGGCGCCCGTACTCAGGATGGTCGAGTATCCGTATTTTCTCATCTCCGGCAGGGCCACCGTGCTCATGGTGGCGGCCGTTGCCGTGTTCGACCCGCAGATGGCGGCAAAGGCGCTGCAGGCCATGATGGTTGCCATGGCAAGGCCGCCCCGGATATGGCCGGTCCAGTAGTGGGCCGCCCGGTACAACCGCTGGTTTACCCCTGAATAAAAGGCGATCTGCCCCATGAAGATGAACAGCGGAATCACGGTGAGTCCGTACTTGGAGGCCACCGACCAGAAGACCGAGCCTGCCATGTTCATGCCGGCGTTGAGGTTGATCACGTGGGAGAACCCGAGGAACCCCACCATGGCCATGGAAAAGCCCACGGGCATTCCCAGAAAAAACAGCACACTTAAAAGCACGACAATACCAACGATGCCAACCAGGGTAAGGCTCACGAAGATTCTCCAAAAACGGTAAACAGTTCATACACAAGCAGCAGCACCAGAACGGCCACCCCGAATGCCAGGATCAGCACCACCGGGTAATAGGGAATCCTCAGGGTTTCCGACACCTCGTTGACCGCCTTGAGGTTAAGCCCTGTTTTGGCCAGCTGAAACCCGAGGAATGAAAAAAGAACAATGCTAGCAAGGTTGCTCACACACCTTGCCGCCTGCTGCACCTTTTTGGGAAAGGCGTCAAACAGGATGCTCACGTAGAGATGCTCTTTTTTTGAATGGGAAAACGAAAGGCTCAGCCCGAACACGGCAGCCCCCAGGAACCCCATGATCTCAAAGGTTCCCCGGACGGGAATGCCGACCTGGCGGCCGACGATGTTTGCCGATGTCAAGAGGACCATCAGGATCAGAAACACACCGGCAATCAGGGTCTGAGCCCTAGTAAGTCCAGCCAGAAATCGCTTCATCACTCACCCTTTGCATGCTGGTCAATCAGACGCTGGAGGGTCTCCACAATGGCTTTACCGTCAAACCCTTTTTCCGAAGCCGTGGTGATCCAGCGTTCGGTGATGGGGGAGAGGACCTTGTTCCAGGTGGCGGCAGTCGTGTCGTCAAGCTCGACAAACTCGACGTTGTGGGTCTTTTTGGACCATTCAACCGCGTCTTTGACATGGTTGTCCATGTAGGTTCCCGTCCACACGGCCTGCTCCCTTGCAAGATTTTCCATCACGGTTTTAACCTCGGGAGACAGGGCGTTCCACCGGTCAAGGTTCATGACCACGGCAAAGGGATAGACCACCGTGTTGGTCATGGTGGCATAGGGGCACTCTTCGGCAAACTTAAGGTCCTTCATCACCTCAAGGGAAGAAAAAAGACCCTGGACCACACCCTTTTGAAGGGCCTCGGGGGTTGCGGACATGGGCATGCCGATCTGGTTGGCGCCCCAGATTTTAAGGATTTCAGCCGCCCCGCCAGAGGCCCTTAAATCCATGCCCTTGAGATCGTCAAGGGTTGCCACCCGTTTTCGTGACATGATGTTGGCCGGGGCCGTGGTGAACATCGCCAGCACCTTGACCTTATCAAAGGCCTTGGGTTTGTATGTGTTGAACAGATCGGTCAGCACCAGGCTTCCCACCCTTGAATCGGGAATGCCCAGGGGAAGGCTCACGGCGTTGGTCACGGTAAACCGGCCCGGCTGGTAGGCCATGCACAGGCACCCGATATCGGCCTGGCCCGAGATCACCCCGTCCATCATCTCCTTTGCCCCGAGAAGGGTGCCGCCGGGAAAGGTGTTGATCCTGACCGCACCCTCGGTCCGGGTTTCAACCACGGTTTTCCACTGTTCCATCTGGACACAGGGAAAGGTGGGGGCCGGGGGAAAGTTGGCATAGTTAAGGGAAATGGTTTTGGCCGACACAGGGGGGGCACAGACAAAGACACCCGCAATCATCACCAGAAAAGCAATGGCAACCGTTCCCAGGATTGATCCAATAACAGGCTTGAACGCTCTTTTCATTTTTTCTCCTTTAACGGCGGTTGCCGTTTCTGTTGTCAAAGACCCGCTGACTTTTTTTCTGGGACCTTGGCAGGGTGTGGTAATCGGTTATCTCAACCGCAGCCCGGACAAGGAGTTTCCGCCTCACCCGGTCCGATATCATGGCGATAAGGGCCTTGTCGTCCGAGCTGGATGCAAATTCCGACCGTTCCACCCGAATGGTCATCATGTCCCGGCCGTCCTCCTGGTGATCGAGGACAACCTGGTATTCGCAGCCCACCTCTGGTATGGGATCAAGGATCAGGTCGATCTGCTGGGGATAGATGTTCACGGCCCGGTAGATGAACATGTCATCGCTGCGGCCCTGGATTCTGTCATGGCGTGGAAACGACAATCCACAGGGGCAGTCCCCGGGAAGGAACCGGGTGATATCATGGGTGCGGTACCGGATCAGGGGGCTTGCCTCCTTTTGAAGGGAGGTGATCACAAGCTCGCCAAACTCGCCCTCGGGCACGGGCTTCAGGGTATCGGGATCGATAATTTCAAAGATGAAAAGGTCGTTCCAGTAGTGCATGCCATGGTGGGCACTACATTCAATCCCGGTGCCCGGCCCGTAGAGTTCGGTCAGGCCGTAAATGTCGTGGATTTCACTGACATTGAGAAGCTCGCCAATGTGGGTCCGCATGGCATTGCTGTGGCGCTCGGCCCCGAGGATGATCCGCTTGAGGTTGATCTTGGACCGGAGGTCTCTTTTTTTCACCTCTTCGGCCATGAGAAGGGCCATGGATGCGGTCGAACAGAACACGGTGCTCTGCATGTCAACCAGCATCTCCACGTGCATGTCGGTATTCACCGGCCCCATGGGAACCGCCATGGCACCAAAGCGTTCACACCCCAGCTGAAATCCCGCCCCGGCCGTCCATAGCCCGTACCCCACGGCAATGTGAACCCGGTCACGGGTTGTCATGCCCGAAAGCTCATAGCAGCGGGCAAACATGTCGGCCCAGGTGTCAATGTCATGCTGGGTGTAGCACATCACCTTGCGTTTGCCTGTTGTTCCGGACGAACCGTGGATTCTCACCACCTGCTCCTCGGGCACGGACTTCAACGGCAGCGGGTAATCGTCCTGGAGATCGTTTTTTTCCAGAAACGGCAGAGACTGGAGATCCTTTAAGGATTGAACATCCCCTGGCGAAACTCCGGCCGCCTTGAAGGTCCTCTGGTAAACCGTTGAATGGGTCACTGCGTGATCCACCGTCCACTTCAGGCCCTTAAGCTGAATTCTTTCAATGTCCTCTCTGGTTAAACCCTGTGGAATAAACCCCATCACCCCTCCTTTTGGATGCTGTTGTAGCCGGTTTCAACGGCCAGGAGGGCTTTTGCTCTGACGGCCTTGTCTTTTGACGAAAATATTTTTTCAACCCGGGCTTTGACCGCCCCAAGGGAACAGACCGGTACAAGTCCGATGGCAGCGCCAAGCATGTACAGGTTAAACGAACGGGCATTGTTGTCTGCTGCGGCCATTTTCTCCCCGTCCATTGCAGTAAACTCTTCTCCTTCAGCACCCGGGGCTGGACAATTGACCAGGGCCTGGCCACCCGGTTTGAGATACCCCCTGTGCTGGGGATAATTTTCCTGTTTCAATGTCAGTAAAAGGTCTGCACTTCCCGGCCGGATCAAAGGACTGGAAAAGGTGCCGACCTTCAGGTGGGAGATCACCGTCCCGCCCCGCTGGGCCATGCCGTGGGTCTCGGAGGTGAGCACCCGTTTGTTCTCATCCATGCAGGCCTGGGCAAGCACCCGTGTCACAAAGAGTACGCCCTGGCCTCCCACACCGCTGATTACGATCTGATAGTTCATCTGATTTTCCAATGTTTTTTATGTAAACCGCCCAACAGACATATCACCATTGAAGGGCGTCCATGGTTTGCTGTGGCCGTGGATCACATCCCGCTCCGGCCGATGCCGGTTAATTGACATGAACGATGGACCCCTTGGGACAGACCGCCGTGCACACCCCGCAGCCCGTACAAAGTCCGGGATCAACGTCCACCCGTTTGTTTTCGCTGTCAAGGACAAGGGCCGGGCACTCAAAGTGTGAGACGCAATAGCCGCACCCGTCGCAGTCGTCGGTCACCTCAACCCCTTTGTACCGGTCAGCCTTTTCTGTTTTAGAAAGATTGAGCACGCAGGGAGATCTTGAGATCAGCACACAGGGCCCATGGGTCCTGGACAGGGCAATGGCCTCCTTGAGTTCCAGGATAAATCCCCGGGTGTCCATGGGATCGGCCGTCCGGCAGTAGGTGATGCCGCACCCCTTTACCAGCATTTCAATACTGACCGTGCCCACCTCGCACCCGGAAATATCGATCCCCGTTGCCGGGGTGGGTTGATTGCCCGTCATGGCCGTGGTGCGGTTGTCAAGGATCACAACAACAATGGGTGCCTTTTGAACCACCGCATCAATGAGGGGCGGCACCCCGGAATGGAAAAAGGTGGAATCGCCAATGGTGGCAACAATGGGAGGTCGTTTTTCTTTGCTAAAGGCGTGGGCAAATCCTGCAGCCTGGCTGATGGCGGCTCCCATGCACAGGACCGTGTCAACGGCCATCAGGTTCATGCCCAGGGTGTAGCAGCCGATGTCGCTGGTGTAGATCCCCTTGGGCGCAGCCTTTTTAATGGCAAAAAAGCTTGCCCGGTGGGGGCAGCCCGCACACAGGGTCGGCCGCCTGCCCGGAACGGGCTCCAGCAGGTGGGAGAGGGGTTTAACGCCTGTAAACCCGGCAATGATGCCTTCCATGATTTCAGGCAGCAGCTCGCCGGTCTGGGGCACATGGCCGCTCTCCTTTCCTTTGACCTTGTCCCTTCGTGCAAGCTGCATCTCAATGATGCCCCTTGTCTCTTCGAGCACCAGGATGTCGGTGTGACGCTCGAGGATCTCAGCGATAAAGGCCGTGTGCAGCGGATAGGGCTGCACCACCTGGTAGAGGGCCACCTGGTCTTCCACGCCAAGATCGGCAACAATATCCCTGGCATGGGCGCAGCTGACACCGGCCACCACGATGGCCCGCTGGGGATTGCCGCAATCGGGGTTGAGGCGTACCGGAGCGGTTTCAGGCCAGGCTGCGATACCCGCAAGCTTTTCCTCGAGCGCCTTGTGGAGTTTGAGCCGGAACTTGGGGGTTGCGGCCCATCGGCCAGGATCTTTTTCAAAGTGTGCCTCGGCCGTTACTGGGGGGATCGCCCTTAAATCAATGTCCTGGCGGGCGTGGCACACCCTTGTGGTCGGCCGCACCATCACGGGGATTTCAAAGGCTTCCGACAGCCTGAACCCCATGCCCACCATCTCCCTTGCCTGCTCCGGGGAGTCTGGATCAAGGACCGGCACCTTGGCCGCCATGGCGTAGAGCCTTGAATCCTGCTCTGTCTGGGATGAATGGGGTCCTGGATCATCTGCACTGATCACCAGGAATCCGCCCTTGACGCCGAGGTAGGCCCCGCTCATGAACGGATCTGATGCCACGTTAAGGCCCACCTGTTTCATGGCCACAACGCTCCTCAGGCCGGCAATGCTAGCCGTATAGGCAATCTCAAAGGCCACCTTCTCGTTTATGGCCCACTGCACATGGAGGGAGTCAAGGCCCTCTGATTTTTTAAGGGCCGCAACGGCCGGAAGGATCTCGGATGCCGGCGTCCCCGGATAGGCCGTCGCCATCCGGCAGCCGTTCTCGCAAAGCCCCCTTGCCAGGGCTTGATTGCCCAGCACAAGGGAGCGCTCATTTTCCTGTGTCACTCTTTTCTCCTTTATCTTCTGCCTTTGCAGCCTGTCTTAAAATCTTGAAGACAATCGAATTCTTTTTTTTCAATATCTTGGATCCCCGTGTAATCTTGCAGAGACTGATACTGTATTTTTCAGCAATTTTGCGCTGGGTCATCCCCTTATCAAGATCGGTCAACAATTTCCAGCGCAGCGACAAATCTGCAAGCTCACCCGGGGTGAAAATCTCCTGGAAGAACAGATCAAGCTCCTCCAGATTGTCCGACTGCCGCGCAATGGCCACTACAGCCTTTAACAGCTCTTTTTCAACCTTCATGGCCCCCCTCTGCCCTGTAAATGTTTCTTTTCGCAGAAACATACACCAACAAAATAAATTTGCAAGGTTTTTTCCATGGGTCCAAAGGATCAGAAACAACACAACCAGAGCCTATTCCTGTGCCGGGACGAATCCTTGCAAAAAATCATAGAAGGTCACAGGCCGATCGTTTATTTCTTTTTTTCCTATTCTTTTATCCCAGTTCATAAATGGTTAAAAAATGCGCCGTGTGGAGGGAAACAACACGTTCTAAAAACGATCTGGGCCTTGTCATCAAGCAGTTTTCGGCATTTAGGGGCTTTCCCCGGACGGCGATGGGGAATAGCGATAAATATATTTGATAGTACGGGTTATTTCCCAGTATTTCCCCCGAAATAATCCAGCATTGTATTTACCCGGATATTCCTCTATAAAAAGCAGATAACGCAACTTTCGTATATGGGTTCACCCATTACAGGGTCAGGCAACCAAGGCTTAATTCCGAAAGTTGAGCATATGGTTTTAACCATTTTGATTCCATGCACGGTCGGGAATTAAAATTTATACTGACAAGGGAAAACGCCATGGATACAAAAAGAGCAAAATCACATGGAATGCCGACTATTTTCATAACGGCAGTACCGGTTATTTTCATCATGCTCATATGGGCAACGGTTGTATCTGGAAAAACGATAACCATAGCCATTCTTGAGGATAGTGATATCCGGCAGAATGAGGTAAACGGATTAAAGGATGCCCTGATCGAACATACTGCCAAAGGGAAGCACACCTTTATCTACAAGGTGAAAAATGCTGCTGGGGACCGTACTAAACTGCCGGGGCTGGCAGCAGAAATCATTGCTGAAAGACCCGATATTGTTGTTGCCGCCGGGGGAATAGAGGCAGATGCCCTTCACGCAGCTTCGGCCGGAACCCGGATCCCGGTTGTTTTTATGACCTGCGCTTCTTCTGTTGACCGGGGCATCGTTGCCAGCATGGCCAGTTCAGGCAATAATTTTACCGGCATTGACACCAATGATACCCAGCTGACGGCCAAGCGCCTCTGGTTTATCCGGAAAATGCTGCCTGATGCCAGAAAGATTTTCTGTTTCCATGTACCGTCCATTGTGCCCTCTGTTCAGTCCCTGGCGGTTACAAAAAGAACAGCGGTGGAACTGGGATTTGAACTGATGGTGGCAGCGGTTGAGTCTGAATCCGATATCCGGGATGCGACTGCAGCGCTGTCAAGGAACAATGTGGATGTGATTCTCCTGCTGCCGGTTGCCCCCATTGACAGAGCCATGGAACCCATCATTTTTCCAAGGGCCATGGCTGAAAAAATCCCCATCTTCGGTTATGGCGAAAACAGCATGAAAAAAGGTGCCTTTGCAGCGTATTCAGGCTCTCGCTATGCCATTGGCCAGCAGGCTGCCCGCCTGGTCCATAAAATCGTTAATGAAATTGCACCCAGGGATATCCCGGTGGAAACGCCTGAAAAGCTTGAACTGGTGATTAACAAAAACCTGGTAGACAGGCTGGGCCTGAAGCTATCCAACCGGGTATGGCGGATGGCAGATCAAATTGTGGACATCCAATTTTAACCATGGGAGAAGGCACGATGAACTGGTGGAATCGCCTGAGTTACAGACTGACGATCTTTATCCTTGTCCTGGCATTGGTTCCACTTGCAGGATTTGGTATATTCACGATCAAGGACATCCGAAATGTCCAGCTGCTGTCGGTAGAGCAGATCCATGGTAACATGGCCTTAAATGTCGCTGAAAGGATTGAATCGTCCCTTGCCAATACCGCAGATAGGATTCAGCTTGTTATCGAAAGTAATGAACTGGAAACCTTGGATGTTTCTGACCAGGAATGGATTCTGCAAATGCTGATCAAGGGTCTTCCCCATCTCCATGCCTTGAAAATTATAGATATGGATGGCCGGGAAAGGATAAAAATCAGCCGTGACAGGATCTATGGCCCAAAAGAGTTGAAACAGAAGATCCGGCTGCCTGATTTCTCAAACATTGAAGACAAAAAGCCGGTCATCGGACCCCAGTATGTTGCGACCCGAACCGCCGTATTTTTTGACCTTTTCATCCCCATACTAGACCCGATCAACAGGCAAGTCGTGGCCTTGGTTGCTGCTGAAATTGAGATCGAAAAATTTTTAGGGTTTGTTGCCGACCTGCGTGTAGGCAGAACAGGGTATGTTTATGTGGTCAACGACCGGGGCAAAATCCTTGTCCACCCAGATCACAGTGTGGTACTGGCAAATGAAAACACTCTGAACAATCCGCTGGTTAATGATTTTGTTTCCGGTCAGAAAGTGGTAGAGGCAAACAAGATCTACACCAATGCACAGCAGATGAATTTATTGACCAATGTCCATGGGGTGAAGCAAATGAATCTGCTGGTGGTTGTTGTCCAGTCGGTTGAAGAAGCCCTGGCCGCCGTAGCGCAGATCACTGTCCGGGAAATCACAACCTTGGCATTTGTTTTCGTGGCCGCCATCCTCATGGCCGGATACTTTATCATCAAGCTTAACCGGCCCCTGAACCGGCTGGCATCCGGAGCCCAACTGCTTGGCAAGGGCAACCTTTCCCACAGGATTGAGACCACCACTTCAGATGAATTGGGCGCTGTCACCCGGTCATTTAATACCATGGCCCAGGAGATGGAAGATTCAAAGCAAAAGGCTGACCAGCTCAACTGGGTCCGGCAGGGGATGCTGGAACTGGATGAACAGCTCAGGGGTGACCTTTCCCTTGAGAGCGTCTGCAAAAATGTCGTAACGTTCATGGCCGGGTACCTGAATAAACAGGTGGGTCTGATCTATGCCCATAACGGCAAGGGTAGTTATCATTATGCTGCAGGTTATGCATTCACGCCCGGAAAGGATTTTTCCGATTGTTTCCGGCTGGGACAAGGCCTGCCCGGACAGGCGGCCCTGGAAAAGAAAACATTGATTGTTTCCGATCTTCCGCCCGATTATCTCTCCATAACCTCAGGATTGGGAAACAAGGTCCCAGAGCATCTGATCCATGTCCCGTTTGTGTTTAACAATCAGGTGGAAGCGGTTATGGAACTGGGATCTCTTGCACCGTTTACGGAACAACAGAACAATTTTATCGCAGAAACAGCAGACAATATTGCTGTGATTATTGCAGTTGCCCGGTCTAGGCAGGAACTCAATACGGCCCTGGTTCAAACCAGACGGCAAACCGAAGAACTGCAGAGACAGCAGGAGGAACTCCAGGCCGCCAATGAGGAAATGGAAGAACAGACCCAGCAGCTTCAGGCCTCTGAGGCCAAGTTAAAGGAGCAACAGGAGGAACTTCAGGCTGCCAACGAAGAACTGGAGGAAAAGACCCAGTATCTGGAGCGAAATAAAAAGAACATTGAAGAAAAGAACAAGGCCCTGGAACTTTTGAGCGCAGACCTTGAAAAAAAAGCAGAAGACCTGACCATTGCCAGCAAATACAAGTCTGAATTCCTGGCCAATATGTCCCATGAGCTCAGAACCCCCCTGAACAGCCTGTTGCTCCTGGCAAGACTTCTGGCTGACAATAAAGAGAACAACCTTCTGGCCGATCAGGTTGAATCGGCCAGGATCATCTATAACAGCGGCAATGACCTGCTGGCCCTGATCAATGAAATTCTGGATCTTTCCAAAATTGAGGCCGGAAAGATGAAGCTGATGCCCGATGCAATACCGTTAACGGCTTTAAGCGAGGCAATTGACACGAACTTCAGGAGACTGACCCAGGAGAAAGGCCTTTCCCTGGACATTTCCATCACAACGGATCTACCAGAAATGATTGTCAGTGATCAGCAGCGCATCATGCAGATCCTGAAAAATTTCATTGCCAATGCCTGCAAGTTTACATCAACAGGTGGGGTCAGGGTTGAGTTTTACCGACCAGACAAGTCAATTGACTTCATGCGAAATGACCTTCGATACCCAGATACCATTGCCATTGATGTCAAGGACACTGGGATCGGCATTCCCGAAGATAAACAGAAAATTATTTTCGAGGCGTTTCAGCAGGTAGAAGGCGGCAGTAACAGAAAATACGGTGGGACAGGCCTGGGACTCTCCATATCAAGGGAACTTGCAACCCTCCTTGGCGGAGAGATTCATCTGGAAAGTCGTTTAAATGAAGGTTCTACCTTCACCCTCTTTCTACCGGTAAAGGGTGCTGCCCAGAAACCTGTTGCAATACCGGCCCCCCCGGAAAACAAAACACCCCATGCGCCAGGCAAGATAGATACACCTGCCCAGACAAAGGATCAGAGCAGGGATCATTGCAGCAAACAATTACCGCGGGTTATTACAGATGACCGCAAACAGATCGGTCCGGAAGATAAAACCATTCTGATTATTGAAGATGATGTTAAATTTGCAGCAACACTGCTGAAAATCTGTCGGGAAAAGGGATTCAAGGGATTGATCTCCCTTACCGGTGAAGACGGATTGCAACTTGCTGAATCCTTCAATATTAATGCCATTATCCTGGATATCCATCTGCCGGGAATGGATGGCTGGGCAGTACTTGAACTGCTCAAGGAAAATCCATCCACCCGGCATATACCGGTTCATTTCATGTCGGCGGACGACCCGGTTCCCAAGGCCTTTTCAAAGGGTGCAGTGGGGTATCTGACCAAGCCGGCGACCTTTGAAAGCCTTGAAAAAGCCATCGCCGGCCTGAACGCCATGATCAACAAGCCGATGAAGGATTTGCTTATGGTTGAAGATGATGCCAATCAAAGGTATGCCATTCGCAAGCTTATCAGTGACAATGACGTGGCAATACAGGAGGTTTCCACTGGTGAAGACGCCCTTACCGTGCTCCAGAAAAAGCAATTCGACTGCATGATACTGGACCTGGGATTACCGGATATGACCGGTTTTGACCTATTAAAGAGAATGGAAAAAGATACCTTGATTAAATTGCCCCCGGTGGTCGTCTATACGGGCAAAGAACTGACTTTTGATGAGGAGAACACGTTGAGGAAATATTCAGACTTCATCATTATCAAGGGCGTGCGGTCCGAAGAGCGACTTCTTGATGAAACAGCCCTGTTTCTCCATCGTGTGATCGATAAAATGCCTGAAGACAAGAAGAAAATGATCTCAATTCTCCATGATTCAGACCAGGCCATTAAAGACCGTACAATTCTCATTGTTGATGACGACATGCGCAATGTGTTTGCATTGTCTAAAGTCTTGAGCAAAAAAGGTGCCAATACCCTGAAAGCGGAAAATGGTATCAAGGCATTGGACATACTCTCCCAGAGAAACGATGTGGACCTGGTCCTTATGGATATCATGATGCCGGTAATGGACGGCTATGAAACCATGAAAAAAATCCGGATGGAGAACCGATTCAACAGGTTGCCCATTATTGCCCTTACCGCCAAAGCCATGCAGCGGGACAAGGAAGACTGTATTGCTGCAGGCGCCAATGATTATCTTGCAAAGCCGGTGGAGATCGACCGTCTCTTGTCCATGATACGGGTATGGCTGTATCGATAACCAATAACAATGGAACGGGTGGTTGATGAAATCAAATGAGATTGAAAGCATTGAGATAGGACTTTTACTGGATGCCATCTTCCTTCGGTATGGTTATGATTTCAGAAGGTATGCCAGGTCCTCCATGCGCAGGAGAATCATTCAATTTATGCAAACATCCGGGGCGACATCCATCTCTGAAATGATTCCCCGGGTAATTCACGACCAAGCATATTTTGAAAAAATGGCCATGGAGTTTTCCATAACCGTTACAGAAATGTTCAGAGACCCGTCAACCTTTCTGTCCCTCAGACAGAATGTTCTGCCTGTTTTAAAAAGTTATCCGTTTATCAAAATCTGGCATGCAGGGTGTGCAACCGGGGAGGAGGCATACTCTCTTGCGATCATACTAAAAGAGGAAACCTTGGACAAAAGAACCACCTTGTTTGCAACAGATTTCAACAATCAGGTGCTGGAAAAGGCCCAGGAGGGCATACTGGAGATCGATCAGGCCAGACAGTATACCCGGAACTACCAGTTATCCGGCGGCAAAGGCTCGTTTTCCGATTATTACCATGCCCATTATGGGGCAATGGCAATCGCGCATTCATTAAGGAAAAATATCACCTTTGCCAACCATAACCTGGTGACGGACCAGGTTTTCAGTGAAACCCATCTTATTCTGTGCCGGAATGTGATGATCTATTTTAACAAAGAACTGCAGGAACGGGTTTTCAAGCTTTTTTACGACAGCCTCGTGCATGGGGGATTTTTATGTCTGGGAATGAAAGAGAGCCTGTTGTTTTCAAATTACCAGAACAAGTTTAGGGTGATTGATCAAAAAAATAAAATTTTTCAGAAAACAGCCCGATGAAAACGACCCGCTACAAGGCCATTGTCATGGGAGGGTCGGCAGGATCCATGGGGGCGTTCCTAGAAATTTTTTCCAGCCTGCCAAACGACTTCAGACTGCCGATCATTATCGCCTGCCATGTTCACCCCCTTGATAATGGCGGCCTGGTGGAATTCTTTTGCCAGCAGAGCCCCCTTACCATAAAAGAAGCCGATGACAAGGAACCAATACTGCCGGGCCATGTCTATTTTCCGCCGGCCAATTACCATCTGCTGGTGGAACCGGATGAGACCTTTTCCCTTACGGTTGATCCAAAGGTCAACTATGCAAGACCATCCATTGATGTCTTGTTTGAAAGTGCGGCATTTGTCTATGGGGATCGATTAATCGGGATTCTTTTGACAGGTGCAAATCCTGACGGCGCAAAGGGAATTTCATCCATAAAAAAAATGGGGGGCCATACCATAGCACAAAACCCGGATTCAGCTGAATATCCTGTCATGCCCCAGGCTGCAATCGACACCGGTGATGTGGATACCATTTTATCTGTTGAACAGATAGGGAATTTTATAAAATCAGAGGTGGTTTAATGCAAGAAATTTCAAAAATTTTAATTGTAGATGACAAACCTGAAAATCTATTCAGCCTCAAACAGATACTCGCAGAAGCCAATGCTGAGGTCATCAGTGCATCCAACGGGAATGAGGCGTTGATTGCCATTTTAAACCACAATTTTGCCCTTGCCCTTCTTGATGTTCAAATGCCTGACATGGACGGATATGAACTTGCCGAGTTTATCCGGTCGGAAAAGAAAACAAGAAAGCTGCCCATCATTTTTATCTCTGCGGTGTATTCAAGCGACTACCATGTTTTTAAAGGATATGATTCCGGTGCGGTTGATTTTTTAGTAAAACCCTTTGATGCCAGAATCCTTTTGGGCAAAGTCAATGTATTTATCAAGCTGGATCACCAGAACAGGCAACTGCAAAGATCAGAACATCTCATCCGGGAACAGTATGATAATTTAAAGGCTTCGGAATTACGATTTGAAACCCTTGTCAATACCGTTCCCGACATTGTTTACAGAATTGATCCGGAAGGTAATTTTACCTTTGTCAACGAAGCCATCGAAAAACTGGGCTATAAACCCAAAGAACTCATCGGCATCCATTTCAGCAGTATTATTTTACCGACGGATGTACTTCCTGCCTCTAGGAAAGAGGTCATGAAATCGCGGCAGGAGTCACAGGAACGGATTAAAGGACCAATTGGCCTGTTTGATGAAAGAAGAACAGGAAAAAGAAAAACAACCGGACTTGAGATACGGCTGATCTCAAAAATCGGCAGCAGTGATTTGATTGGGGTTTTAGAGAACATCGGACAAAATTCGATTGTGGTTGAAGTCAACAGCTCGGGCTTTTATTCAGATAAAATTGAGAATAAAAATAAAATATTCCTGGGAACCGTTGGCGTCATACGGGACATTACGGATCGAAAGCGGCTTGAACAAGGCTTAAAAAAAGCCAAAGACGAGCTTGAAGACAAGGTAAACGAGAGAACGGCCGAGTTGACCCGGAAAAATATGGCCCTGACATTGGAAATAGAAAAAAGACAAGAAGCAGAACAGGCCGCACAGAAAGCCAAACAGGAATGGAAAGAGATATTTGACGCCATCGGCCAGATGGCCATGGTTCTAGATAAAGATCAAACAATACTGGCGGTGAACAAATCAACGGTCAAACTCACGGGACGATTACCGGATGAATTAATTGGTAAAAAATGTTATGAAATTTTTCATCTGTCCGATGCACCCCATGTTGGCTGCCCTGCAAAAAATTTATTAAATTCAAATGGCGAAAACACCATTGAATTGTATATCGAGTCATTGGAGAAATCGTTTATCGAGTCCTGTACCCCGATTTTTGATGATCAGGGAGCACTCAAACAGATCATCCACATCATGACGGATATTTCAGAGAGAAAACGCCTTGAAAAAGATTTAATTCAAGCCCACAAGATGGAAGCCATTGGGACATTGGCCGGCGGCATTGCCCATGATTTCAACAATATCCTCACCAGTATTCTGGGGTATACCCAACTTATTTTAAGTGATGCCCAGAAGGGAACAGCCGTTGAAGCAGATCTCAATGAAGTTTATAACGCTGGCATACGGGCAAAAGAACTGGTTCGGCAGATTTTAACATTTGCCAGAAAATCAGAAGAGGAAAAGATGTCGATAAGGCTGGATATCATCGTTAAAGAAGTCCTTAAATTCTTAAGATCCAGCATACCTGCCAATATTGGTATCAAAGATAATATTGTCAGCAAGTCAAAGGTCATGGCCAATGCAACCCAGATTCATCAAATTGTCATGAATCTGTGTACCAATGCCGGCCATGCCATGAATGCCGAAGGCGGCGTTTTAGAGGTAACCCTCGAAGATACAACGATTGACAGCTACCAGATTAAAATCCGGGACGATATCGCTCCGGGAAGATATGTGAGACTTACTGTATCGGATACAGGGTCAGGTATCCCCACGGCAATCATGGATCGCATATTTGAGCCGTATTTTACGACAAAAGATCCTGAAGAGGGAACCGGGATGGGCCTGGCGATGGTTCAAAGTATTGTTAAAGAAGCCAAAGGCATGGTCAAGGTTGAAAGCAAAATCAATCAGGGGACAACATTCAAGATATTCTTGCCCATAACAGATGAAGAAAAACGTGTTTCAGCCGTTGTTCCGGATAAAATAGTTCAAGGCCAGGGACATGTATTGCTTGTCGATGATGAAATTGCAATCACAAAACTGGCTAAAAGATCTTTAGAACGTTACGGCTATCAAGTCACAACGGCAAATCATCCCAGGCAAGCATTAACAATTTTTTCCCAAAACCCGGATGATTTTGATGTCGTTGTAACCGATATGACAATGCCAGATATGAAAGGAGACCGGTTGATAAAAGAGATACAGAGTATCCGTTCAGGCATGCCATGTGTTCTATGTACAGGCTACAGCAGGGAAATTGATCAAGATACGGGGTCAATAAAAGGATTAAAGACTATTTTGATCAAGCCGATCAGTCAAAATGATTTTGTGTCTACAATCCAACATCTGCTCAACAAAAAAAACGTCAATGGTAATGCCAGCTGATTCAGGCATTGCATTCAAAAGGGTTCTGGTTTTACCCTCCGCTGCGGGTTGGGTTGGCGCCTATGCTAACGGCGGATGCACCGATTGGGAAGAACACATAACGACAGGGTTCTTCACGGTTCCCCCCTTGTTTTCAGCAAGCACTTGTGCTAACGATATCCCTATTAACAGGACTCACGGATAGGAAGCTTTCACGCCATGAATTCACGCCCGTTCCGCTCCCCGTGAAATGCGCAACGACAAGAGCCTGTCCCGCCTGGCAGGTGTCAGGGAAGCCTGCAGGGGGACCGCAAAAGACCTTGACGGCAAGTTTCTTCCTTTTATCGATGCCCGGTTAAAACAGCTCAAAGATATGAAACCGTCCCAGCTGACGTCGTCGGACAGACACAATATTAAACGGCTGGAAAAGGCCCTTGTAACATTTACAAAGGTGAAAGACGGGTTCAACGCCATTGGCAAAGCAGATATCCCACCCGGCCAGTGGGATGATGTGATTAAAAAATCCACCGGCGGCAAGGGGATCATGCAGACGGTTCAGGATCTTTCCGATCTGACCCAGTCGCTGTTCATGTAGATGGCAGACAAGGCCGGCCCTGCCCCCAAGGAGTTGGTTAATCGTTCCCTAGCCGGGGCCAAGGTGGGTTCGGCAAAGGGCAGATCCCGATCAACTTAATTCAGCGGGTGAATCTTTATTGAACCCGTTGTTCCAGGATATCATGCTGAAGTATCAGATGGCCTAGGAATGGAGAAATATTGTGAAAAAAACAGATCGATCTATCTGGAGTGCCATGGGCCTGGCAGGGGTTTTCTTTTTTGTTATAGTATTGATACACCCCTGTTCGGCAAAAGAGGCCCTGGATGTTCCTGAACTGCTTCAACCCTGGGTTGAATGGGTACTCCATGGCAAAACGGAGGAATTGGAATGCATTCCGCACTATAACAATGCCGGCAGATATGAATGCGCCTGGCCCTCAAAACTTTCGGTGACCCTGACGGATCAGGGCGGAAGGTTCACCCAGTCCTGGCTGATACACCATGAAACCTGGGTGCCGCTGCCGGGCAGCAGCACCCAGTGGCCGCAAAGGGTTCAGGTGAATGGAGCGGTCAGTACCCTCGTTGAGAAGAACAATATTCCCGGCATCTTTCTTCAAAAGGGAATACATGGGATAACTGGAACCTTTTCCTGGTCCGGACTGCCCGAAAAACTCCAGGTTCCCCAGGAATCAGCCCTTGTTTCCTTGACCGTCAACAACAAAGAGATCGCCTTTCCAAACCTTGATGCCGCAGGCAGGCTCTGGCTGAAAAGCATCCCGACCGAAGAAAAAATCGAAGACCGTTTAAAAATCGAGGGCTTCCGCCTGATAACCGATTCAATTCCCTGCCAGGTGCTCGTTTATTTCACCCTGGAGGTGTCTGGGTCTGCAAGGGAAGTGACGTTGGGCCCCCTATACCCATCGGAAAAGTTCACCCCGCTGTCAATGGAAAGCCCCCTGCCGGCAAAGCTTGAACAGGATGGACGGCTCAAGATGCAGGTGCGGCCCGGGCAGTACCATGTCCGCTTGAACCTGCGATATTCAGGGCCGATGCAGTCCCTTGTGTTTGATCCCCTGGATGACGGGTTGTGGCCCAGACAGGAAATCTGGTCATTCAAGGCACAACCTGATTTAAGGCTTGTAGAAATCAGTGGGGTACCGTCGATTGATCCGGTCCAGACCGCCATGCCGCCAGAGTGGCATGCCTTCCCCGCCTACAGGATATTACCCGGTGAATCCATGCAGTTTACCCAGATCAAACGGGGGGACCCCCACCCGGCACCCGATCAGCTGACATTGGACCGAAGTCTCTGGCTGAGATTTGATGGCACGGGCTACACCATTCAGGACACCATCAAGGGGCAGAAAAATACCCATTGGCGACTGGAGATTGATCCGTCCATCGTTCTTGGAAGGGTTGCTGTGGATGGCGTCGAACAATTGATTACCCGGCAGAAAAAATCTGGCAGGGCCGGTATTGAACTTCGTAACGGCCGGATAAATCTTGTGGCAGACAGTGTCTGTCCGGGAAAAATTTCAGACCTTCCTGCCACAGGATGGGATCATGATTTTCAAGCGGTAAAGGGACGCCTGTTCCTTCCCCCGGGCTGGAAACTGGTGAATGCAACCGGCATTGATAATATTTCCCGCACCTGGACAAAGCAATGGACCTTGCTGGATTTTTTCATTGTTTTGATTTTCACCATTGCACTTGCCCGGCTCTTTTCAAAACCCCTGGCCGGAATTGCCTTTTTAACCCTGGTCCTGATCTACCACGAACCGGGTGCGCCGGTCCATGTCTGGCTGGCGCTGTTAATTGGTTTTGCACTGCTCAAATACCTGCCCGAGGGAAAATTTAAAAAAATGGTGAAATTCTACCAGGGAATGGCCGCGTTATCCCTTGCTGCCATTGTCATCCCTTATTCAGTCCAGGCGCTGCGCATTGGCATGTATCCCCAGTTGGAAAGGCCCTGGACATCCATGGTTGAATACGATTCACAGACCCCACCGGCATCCCCCCTGGCCCCACAGACGGACAGCGAACAGGAAATGGCTCCCCAGGCGATGCTTTTTTCCAAGGCTGAGTCCGTAACCGGCAAGGCAGCGGGAATGAGAAGCTCGCCAGCCGCCTATCATGCCCCCCAGGTCATGCAGAATGATCCGAAAGCCCTCACCCAGACCGGACCGGGCATGCCCCGGTGGCGCCCCTTTGAAACCATCCATTTTAACTGGGCCGGACCGGTAACCCGGGATCAGACCGTCTCGTTTACCCTGATCGGTCCGCAAACAAACCTGGTTCTGAGCGTTGTGCGTGTATTGCTGATCCTGCTGCTCGCCATGGGCATGTTCGGAATCCGGTATCAAAAGGGCACGGGCATTAATTTCACCGGCATCAAGGCGTTAAAGATATTTTCATTGCTGGTGCTGTTCTGGCTGAGCCCGGCCCTTGTTAAAGCCGCTGAAATCCCCTCCCCGCAGATGCTTGATGCCCTGCAGGCAAGGCTGCTTGAAAAAGATGACTGCTTTCCTTCCTGTTCGAACATTTCAAATGTTCATATCACGATCCGTGGGGATGAACTGATCATCGACGCCCAGGTCGACTCAAAACTGTCAGCCGCCATTCCCGTCCCAGGGCACATAAAACATTGGCTGCCCCAAGGGGTAATGATCGACGGCATTCAAGCCCAAGGTCTTTTAAGACGGGATAAGGGGTTATGGATGATGGTTCCCCCGGGTCAACATATCATTACCCTGAAAGGGCTGATTCGAAAGCAGAATATCCTGCAGCTGCCCTTTCCCTTGCCCCCCCATGCCGCCGTCATCACTGCAGACGGCTGGTCCGTGGAGGGCATGCACCCGGACGGTACGCTTGAAGGGCAGCTGCAGTTCAAACGCATTGCAGCCCGGGACAGCAGACTCCCGGATGTCCTGGAAACAGGGGTCCTGCCATCCTTTGTCCAGGTTGAACGAACCCTGCTGCTAGGCCTTGTCTGGAAAGTTCAAACCACACTCACCCGCCTGAGTCCCGTCGGTGCCGGGATCCTGCTTGACATCCCTTTGATACCGGGGGAATCGGTTACCACAGAAGGAATCAGGGTCACAAACGGCCTTGCCAAAATCAATTTAGCTGCTGACCAGCAGTCCATCACCTGGGAATCTTTTTTAGAACCCGCAGATCAGATCCTCCTGACCCATCAACCCACCAGCACCTGGACTGAGATATGGAAGGTGGATGTCAGCCCGATATTCCATCTCACCCATGGGGGCATTCCGGTAATCCTGCACAAGACCGGAACCCGGTGGTATCCGACATGGCATCCATGGCCCGGAGAGAGCGTCAGGCTGGACATTTCCCGTCCGGCCGGAATCAAGGGCCAGACGTTGACCATTGAAAAAAGTCATCTTGAATTGCGGCCAGGCCAAAAAACCACGACTGCAAGGCTGAGGCTGTCCATCAAAAGCAGCCAGGGGGGGCAGCATACCATCACCCTTCCACCTTCTGCGGCATTGCAGGAGGTCAACATCATGGGAAAACGTCATCCGGTACGCCAGGACAGACAGAATGTTGCCCTTCCCGTCACCCCGGGTCAGCAGGAGATAGCGCTCAAATGGATTGAATCAAGGGGAATGACCACAGGCTACACAAGTTCCCGTGTTGATCTTGGTGTTCCCAGTGTAAATGCAGGGATTGACATCTACCTGCCCGGAGACCGATGGCCCTTGTTGCTCGGAGGAGATCCCCTGGCTGGGCCGGCAGTATTGTTCTGGTCGGTTATCATCATTCTTGTGGCTGTGGCCGGGGGATTGTCCAGGACAGGCTGGGCGCATCTGAAATTTCATCAGTGGCTTCTGCTGGGTATTGGACTGTCCATGAGTCATCTGGCCGCAGGATTCATCGTCGTGGCCTGGCTCATTGCACTGGATCGCAGAAAGCGTTGTGAACACTTGAGCGGGCAACGGTTTAATTTTATTCAGATCGGCATTATTGCCCTGACCCTTGCTGCAACGGGGGCCATGGTCTTCGCCGTTTCCAACGGGCTTTTAGGCCATCCTGACATGAACATTGTCGGAAATGGCTCCAACAGCGGACTGCTGAGATGGTACCAGGATGTAAGCCGTTCCACATTGCCCCAGACATGGGTCGTGTCAATCCCCATGCTGTTCTACAGGATTTCAATGCTTGCCTGGTCCCTGTGGCTCTCGTTCTGGCTCGTGGAAATTTTAAAATGGGGCTGGCAGCAATTTACCCGCCCGACCCTCTGGTACGCTTTGCCCCTTCGAATAAAAAAAAGGGACAAAACCGATCCAACCCAGGAGAAAAATGGATAACCTGTAGCTGTCCGGAATTCATTATGGTATATACGCCGTTAGAAAATCAAGGTGTGCAATAGAATTACAAGCCCATTTCAAGCAAGAAAATAAAAATTAGACAAGGCCGGTCAAAATGAGCGTTATGAAAATTTATAGGATAGTGCTGTTGCTGTGTTTCTGGTTGCCTGTTGCAAATGGCATCGCAGGTGAACAAGATCTTGCCAGGGCCATGGTGGATCACCTTGAGTGCTATCCTGTGGAGCTCCTCAGTTTCAAGGATCAAAGGCCCTCCATCGCCAGTGAGGATCTTTGCCTTGCTGCCATTTACCACGAACTGGGGGCTAAACCGCTGTGGGTTTCCGAAAATGGGCCCGGGAAGCGGGCTGAAACGATATTGAGCTATTTAAAAAATGCGGGCAGTGAGGGGCTGGATCCGGCGGATTACCTGGTGGACAAGATCCTGGAACTGTGGACGGATCCAGGCCTTGAATCCCTTGCAAAGCTTGATACGCTTCTGACCTATAACATGGTCAAGTATATCCATGATGTCAGCTTCGGCCAGCTCAAGTCGTACTTGGACAACCCGGAACTCTTTGCCGAGGCCGGGGAAAGAGGCTTTGACCCCCTGAAAATGGTTGAGACCGTCCTTACCACAGAAAATCTTGACGCATTTTTTCAATCCCTGCCCCCCCAGCACCGTCAATACAGGGGGTTGAGAAACGGCCTGGTTCACTATGGCCGCCTGAATTACAGCGGCAAGTGGCAGGTGCTGTCCGACACACAGAGCATCAGACCGGGGGATGGGGATGCACGAATTGTTGAAATCAGAAAAAGGATCGCCCTGCTGGAAAACAGCAGCGTGGACAATCCAGAGACGGGCAATCCTTTGGTTTATGACGATAAACTTGTGAAAAAGGTGGTTCTGTTTCAGCAGGCCCATGGTCTGGAGCCGGACGGCATCATCGGCCGCAATACCCTGGAGGCGCTGAACAAGTCTCCCCAGGACCGGCTGGCCCAGATAAAGCTCAACATGGCAAGATGGCGCTGGCAGGATCATGAGCTGGGGCACAAGTATGTCCTGGTTAATATTGCAAACTACCGGCTCTATGCCTTTGATGCAGGCGAGCTGAAATTGAGCATGCCGGTGATTGTCGGAAAATTCCAGCACCAGACCCCGGTATTCAGTGACAGGATCAAATACCTTGAGATCAACCCCTACTGGAATGTGCCGACCAGCATTGCCGTAAAGGAAGAACTGCCGGAACTGAGAAAGAACCCCTACTACCTTGTTGAAAAAAACGTCCGGCTCTTTTCCAGCTGGCAGAAGGACGGCGTTGAGATCAATTCAACCACCATCAACTGGAACCGGGTCACGGCCTCGAAAATGGCAGGGTTCAAGCTGCGCCAGGATCCAGGGCCGGCCAATGCCCTCGGCAGGATAAAGTTTGTCTTTCCCAACCACTATTCGGTCTATCTCCATGATTCCCCGGCAAAAAATTTATTTTCCAGGCAGAAACGATCCTTCAGCCATGGATGCATCAGGGTGTCACAACCGGAACAACTGGCGGTCTTTCTTCTTGATGAAAAGGGCGGGGAATGGGACATACAGCAGATTAAGGATCTGATCAGTCAGGGCAGGCGCAAGGTGCTGAGAATTGATCAGCCGGTCCCTGTGCATATCACATATCAAACAGCATGGGTTGACAAAGACAACCAAATTATCTTTAATAGCGACATTTATGGAAGGGATAAAAAATTATATAAAGCACTATTTATGAGATAAGGAGACCGTTGACACTTTTGAAAACGTTCTTGAATCCGGGTAAACACCAAGGAAAAAAAATAAGCAGGCGTTCTTTTCTGCTGGCATCGGCCCAAATCGCCGCAGGGGTAATCGTCCCGTCATCTGTTCTGGCGGTACCGTCAAAACCAAGGCCACTGCGTTTTTATCACACCCATACCGGTGAACGGATCTCACTGGATTATTCACCTGAGACCTTCAAAGGCTCCCTGCGCAGGTCATTTGAATACTTTCTCCGTGATTTTCGAACCAATGAGGTTCACCCCATTGACCGGCGCCTTCTTGATGTTCTTGCCACCATTCAACAACGCTGCGGCAACCATTCATGCTATGAGATCATCTCCGGGTACCGGTCTCCCAAGACCAATGAGGCCCTGCGCAAAAAGAGCAGCGGCGTTGCAAAAAAAAGCTACCACCTCCAGGGAAGGGCCATGGACATCAGGCTGACGGGGGTTGAGACAAAGACGCTGCGGGACCTGGCCGTCAAAGTTAACCGAGGCGGCGTTGGTTTCTACCCGAAATCTGACTTTGTTCACATCGACACAGGCAAGAAAAGAACCTGGTAGCTGCTCCGGATCCTGTCTACATCCCCATGTAGGCCTTTCGAACCGCATCGGAATCCAACAGCGCCTTTGAACTACCCGAGATAACGATCCGTCCCGTTTGAATGACATAGCCCCGGTGGGCGACTTCCAGGGCCTCCTGGACCATCTGCTCCACCAGCAGTACAGTGGTTCCGGCCCTGTGGATGGTCTGTATGGTCTCCATCATCTTCTCCACAAGGGAGGGCATGAGCCCAAGGGACATCTCATCCAGCATGAGCAGCTTGGGTTTCGACATGATCCCCCTGGCAATGGCGAGCATCTGCTGCTCCCCGCCACTCATGGTTTCAGCCACCTGATCGGCCCTTGATTTAAGAATGGGAAAAAGTGCAAAAACCTCATCCAGCCGTGCATCAATCTCTCCGCGGTCCGATGCAATGTAAGCACCCAGTTCCAGGTTTTCCCGGACGGACAGCTTGCCGAACAACCGCCGGCCTTCGGGCACATAACTGATACCCCGCTTGACCGTCTGGTGGGCCGGAAGCGAGGTGATATCCTCCCCTTCAAAGGTTATGCTGCCCCGGGTCGGTTTGATCAGGCCGGCAATGGTTTTCATCATGGTGGTTTTACCGGCACCATTGGTACCGACAATGGCCACAAGCTCCCCCGGGGAAACCGTTAGGGAGATGCCGTGGATAACGGGAACCCCGTCATACCCGCAATGAATATTATCGACCGTCAGCAGGGGATTTGCCATTTTGCCTCTCCTGTTTCATGCGTTTACTGAATTTTTCTCCGAAATAGGCCTTGATCACCCGCTCATCCTCAATGATTTCCCGGGGCGGACCGTCGGCGATTTTTTCACCCCCCTCGAGCACCACCACCTTGTCTGCAATGGGCATGATGGCTTCCATAATATGCTCCACCACCAGAAGGGTCACCCCGCTTTTTTGGATCCTTTTGATCAATTCCACAGCGGTTTTGATCTCTGTGGAAGTCAAACCGGCCATGGCCTCGTCCAGCATGAGAAGCTTGGGACGTGTCGCCAGGGTTCTTGCCATCTCCAGCCGTTTTTTAATACCAATGGGAAGCTCTCCTGCCATGGCATCCCGGTAGGCATCAAGATGGCACATCTCAATGCATTCCAGGGCAATATCCATGGCCTTTGCAGTTGTTTTTTCCTTTAAAAAGGCACCGATCAAAACATTTTCCAGCACGGAAAGCTCCTTCAGGGGCTGAACCACCTGAAAGGTCCGCACCGCACCAAGGCGGGCGACCCGATAGGCCGGTGCCGTGGTGATGTCGTCGTCATCCAGGAGAACCTGGCCGGATGTGGGCCGATAGTATCCGGAAATACAGTTAAAAAGGGTTGTTTTACCGGCACCGTTGGGGCCGAGAAGCCCCACAATCGCCCCTTTGTCCACACCGAACGAGACATCGTTATTGGCGATGAGAGAACCAAAAGCCATGGTAAGATGTTTCACAGTCAGCAATGCCATGTCACTGCCCTCCCCTGTTTTCATTGCGGTTTTCTGTTTTCGAAATATTTTTCCGCTTTACAAGACCGGACAGAATCCCCATGATGCCGCTGGGCTGCTTGATCACCACCAGCACAATGAGCACGCCGAAAATAATCAGATCCACCCCGCTGCCCAGGCTGCCCAGATAGGCACGGCTGTATTCCTGGAGGGGGATGAGCACCGCCGCCCCCAAAAGCGGTCCGAAAAACGTTCCAGAGCCCCCCAGGATGGTGATGAGAACAAATTTCATGGACATGTCAAGGGACATGACCATGGGCGGATCCACACGGAAGTTGTATTGAACGAAAAACGCACCGCAAAGTGCCGCCAGAAAGGCCGATGCCCCCATGGCCATCAGTTTGACCAGGGTTGAGTTTACGCCCAGGGACTCTGCTGTTTCCTGGCCCTCCCTCACCGCCTTGAGATAATACCCGATGCGGTGGCGTTCCATCCATCTCACCACACCGAAAATAATGACAAATAAAACCAGGGCGCCGTAGTAATAGGAAATCTTGCTGTCAAACCAGATGAAATTCACAATCCCTTCGTCCACAAAGGGATAGTCAAGGCCCATAGCCCCACCGACCCAGTACCACACCATGAAAAGCCGGTTGAAGATCTCCACCATTGCAAAGGTGGCGATGGCAAAATAATGCCCGGAAAGCTTGAACACCGGCCAACTGAAGACAACGGCAGTCAACGCCGCCAGGATCGCTCCCAGGAGAGCCCCCGGCCATGGCGAAACACCATAGGTAACCACGGCCATTCCCGCGCCATAGGCACCGATGCCGAAAAACACCGAGTGACCGAAGGAAACCTGGCCGCAGTATCCGCCGATGATATTCCAGGCCTGGGACATGCAGGCAAAAAGCAGGATCAGAATAAAGACGTGCTGGGTAAAAGAGCTTGCAAAGACACCTGGAATCAAGGGAAGAACGGCAAACCCCGCTATCGTGGCAAACCAGATGATATCTTTTTGTTCAAATCGTTTTTTATTCATGGCGTTACCATCCAAAAAAGCCTCTGGGCCGGATCATCACGACCACCAGGTACAGACCAAACACCGCGACATATTTAAACACGGGTGCGATATAAAATCCGCTCAGGGCCTCCACAAGACCAATGAGAAGTGCGGCAAGCAGGGCGCCGAAAATGCTGCCGAATCCCCCCATGGCAACAATGACAAAGGCGATCAGGCCGAACAGGGTGCCCACCTCCGGATGTACGGAAAGATAGGAGGGCATGAGACCGCCTGCAACCCCCACACAGGCGCCACCCAGTCCGAAAACAAGCAGGTAGATCCGCTCGGTGTTTATCCCCATCAGCTCTGCAGCCTCTTTGTCCATGGCCGTGGCCTGGATGGCCCATCCAAGGCGGGTCTGGTGGATGATCACATACATGAGGCCCACCACCACCAGGGCAAAAACCGCCGTGACAAGCTGGGGCATGGATACGATCACATCGCCGATATGAAGGGCTTTTCCACCCAGGAAAGTGTCGGAAAGAAGCTTGAAATTCGGAGAAAAGCGGTTCAGGCAGACATTCTTCAGCACCATGGCCAGGCCGAATGTGGCCAGGAGGGAAGAGAGCGGCGGCTTGCCCACCGTATGGCGGATAATGAGCTGGTAGGTCAGGGCCGCCACCATGAAAACAAACACCCCGGAAGCCATCCATGAAAGCAAAGGATCCACGTGGAAAATAAATCCAAGCCAGTAGCTGACATACATGGCAATCATGAGATATTCGCCATGGGCAAAATTGATCACGTCCATAACACCCCAGATAAGACTCAATCCCACGGCAACCAACGCATAGAGCATGCCGTTCATCAGTCCGTCCAGAATGACTTGAAAAAGTATAGTCATTGGATTTAACCCAAAATTTAATAAATTATGGCTATACCCCCCGGAATATTCATCCGGGGGGTGTTCAGCAGTTGCCCGGTTTCCGGTATGCTGATCGGGTTGGCAATGGTGAACCGCTTAATCGCTACCGCTTGTCCCAGGCTGTCATGGGGACCACGGGCGTGGTATCTGCAAGGTCCAGGGGATAAATCCGCTTGTAGGCACCGCCCTGGAGCTGGGTGACCAGACTCATGGCCTTTATATTCTGCCCACCGGGTGAAAATGCGACCTTACCGCCCAGGGAAAGGGGGGATTCCCAGGTGTTGTCGTACAGGGTTTTTGCCACTTTTTCGTAATCCAAAGTCCCGGCCTTTTCAATGGCCTGGGCAAGCACCAGCATTGCAACAGCTTCCTGGATACTGTCACTGTCAAAGGGAACACTCGGGCTGGTCTTCTGTTTGTAAATCGTCTCCACTGCAGCAACTGCAGGCATCAGTTCAGCAAATTCAGGCGAATATCCGGTACCGCCCATGAAGTAGTTTGCATCTTCCCCCAGCTGCTGGGTGATCATGGGGTCCTGATATCCGGTACAATAGTTCAGGGCAGTCTTGGGGAGCCAGTTCATCTGTTTCATGGTTTTCACCCACAACGTGTAATCTCCACCCAGGCAGGCGCCAAAAACAACATCGGGATTTTTGGCCTTCAGGGTCTGCACCTCACTGTTGAGGTTTGTGGCACCCGGATTAAACGGTACATCCACAACCACCTCATATCCGTGTTCCTTTGCGGCCTTTTTCCCCTCGTCTGCGGCATGCTTGCCGAACTCGCTGTTCTCATAGATCAAGCCAACGGTTTTCAGGCCCGCTTTCTGCTCGTTCAGCCAGCCCATGACCTCGACAAATTCCAGGGATTCGGTTTCGTCCGTAGGCGCCATGCGAAAGAAATATTTATATCCGCGTTTGGTCAGGGCAGCAGAACTCGAGCATCCGCACATGAAGATTTTTTTCTGGCGCTCGGCAACAAAGCTTGCAGGTTTGGTCACGGCGCTGTTGTAACTGCCGATGATGGCATAAACCTTTTCCTGATTAAACAGGCGTTCCGCCTCTGATTTTCCCACATCCGGCTTTCCCTGGTGATCGGCATGTACCAATTGGATTTTGTAACCGTCCAGAAGCCCGGCCTTGCCCGCCAGGGGTACATCAATATCTGCATGGACATTATTGATCACATCCACCGCTGTGGCCACGGATGCCTGACATCGCTGGCCCGCCAGCGCACAGGGTCCGGTAAGGGGAAACAATGTTCCAATTTTAATGACCTTGTCTGCAGCCATGGACGGAGCTGCCATCAATCCTCCGGCCAGTATCAGGCCGGCACCCAGAAGAGCGATACGTTTAAATCCGTGTCCCATAGAATTTCCTCCTGAAGCTAGTAATAGTTAACAATCATCAGCATGTCGCGACATCGGCTGATTTCACAGGCAGGTGGTAAAACAATCCATACTGGCCCGCCGTATGAGGTGTCAACCGGGAAAAACAAGACTCTCCAAAGAAGATCAGACTCTCCTGGGGAGAATTGATCGCGGCTTTTTTTATTCAAGGCTGTCAAGCCCCGCCTTTGAACCTTTTAACCGCTTATAACCATATCAATATTTCACGTCAAGGGAAATTTCAATCAAAGGACGATGCCAACAACGCAGTTGTCAGTCAATAAACTGCTTTTCTTGAGGCTTTTAGAGCGACAATCATTCCACTGGCGGACAGCTGAAAAAAAGCGAATGTCATGATTGAAAAATCATACTGCAAACACGAATAGATTCCCCAGACAAGTCCATCTGACATGGACAACAGCCAGGTCCCGAGGGATAAGTCTGAAAGGTTGGATTCCCTGTATGCGACCCGAAGCTGGGGAATATTTGCCGCAAGGATACATACAGGCAGAACCAGACCCAACCCATTTACCCCGATCAGATAATAGGACAGCAACAATACACAAAGCCACAACGGAGCCACTTTAAACTCTTTCACAGAACGGCCGAACCGAAGAGAAAAAATCATAGATGATGACACCGATGCCATCGTTGAACTGTTTCCCGTTGAACCTTGCACAAGGGACACAGCTCCCCAGGATACAGCCGGGCTGCCGGGGATCTGTTCATGGGAGTGGGAATGCGCCTGTGGCAGAGCCGGACCCCCCGAAGGGATGATCCGGCTGAAATCTTAACTGCTCAATTCTTCGTCCCGCAGCACCCTTCGCAGGATCTTACCCACATTGGACATGGGAATTTCATCCCTGAATTCAATCTGCCGGGGCCGTTTGTAACCGGCCATGTGTTCCTTGCAGAAGGCCATGATTTCCTCTTGGGTGGCGGTTTCACCGTCCTTAAGCTTGATAAAGGCCTTGACCTGTTCCCCGCTTTTTTCGTGGGGGATGCCGATGACTGCCACCAGTTCCACCTTGGGATGGGTAAAAAGGATATCCTCCACATCCCTGGGGTAGACGTTGAATCCGCCGACCAGGATCAGATCCTTTTTCCGGTCCGTGATGACCACATATCCGTCCTGGTCAATGTGGCCGATATCCCCGGTGAGAAAATAGCGGCGTCCGTCAATGTGGACAAAGCTGGCTTCATTGGCATCGGGCCGATTCCAGTACCCCTTCATGACCTGGGGGCCGCTGCCGGCAAGTTCGCCGTCCTCCCCCCGGGGCATCTCCTGGGTGGGGTCGTTGATATTCAGGATTTTCACGTCGGTTTCCGGCAGGGGAAAGCCGATGGATCCGATTTTACGGGTTTCGGTGAAGGTGGGATTGGCCGTCAGGGCCGGAGCGGTTTCCGTTAATCCGTATGCCTCAAAGATAATGGCACCGGTCTTGTCTTCAAATTCCCGGCATACATCAGGGGGCAGCGGCGCACCGCCTGAAATACATCCCATGAACGACGACAGATCGTATTTTTTCAAGTGAGGGTGGTTGGCAAAGGCCACAAAAATGGTGGGAACGGCCGACATGAAGGTTGTTTTATATTTTTGAACGGACTGGAGAACTTCGGTGAAGGGCGGATTACCGGCCCTGGGGTCAGGGATGCACACGATCCTGGCCCCCAGGGTGCAGGCCACCAGCAGGGCACCGGTGAGCCCGAAACTGTGGTACCAGGGCAGAACGCCAAGGATACAATGGGTGTCACCTTCCCGGAGTGCTTCTGGCTGCCCCCCGGGTTTCTGGACCAGGCGGCACCATTCAAGGGAGGCAAGGACATTGTAGGTAAAATTGGTATGAACCAGTTCAGCCCCCTTGGGAAGCCCCGTGGTCCCGCCGGTATAGAGCATGATGGCCGTATCGTTTTCAGGATCAATGGAGACCTCAGGGGGAGAGGGCAAGGCCTTGGCCACCACATCATCAAACTGAAGATGGCCCGGTTCGATCCTGTCCGCCCTGGGGATTTTACCCAGAAGCCCGCCGACAAATCCCTTGAGTCTGGGCAGATAGGATTTAATATTGCAGACCACAACGGTTTCAACCCCCGTGCCCTTGACGGCAGCCACCGTGTTTTTATAAAATTCCGGGTGATCCATGCAGAATACCATTTTGGATTCTGAATCGTTGAGCTGGTGGTTGAGCTCCGGGGCCGTGTAAATGGGGTTGCAGTTGACGGCGGTTGCACCGGCTTTGAGTATCCCGAACAAAATTTCAGGAAACTGGGGAAGGTTGGGAAGGAAGATCGCCACCTTATCCCCCTTTCCTATGCCTTTGCCGGCCAGGAAATTGGCAACCCGGTCAGCCGTGTCCTTGACCTGGCCATAGGTTTTGGATGCCCCGGCAAAGATGGTAAAGACATTGTCCGGGTATTTCCGGGCGGATCGGTCCAGAAGGTGGAACAAAGGAAACTTATACTCTTTTACAGTGCGGGATACGCCCTTGGGCCAATAGGGGGTCTGCCAGTCCAATTGGGTCATTTTCTCTCCTTTGCATTATCGGGTTATACAACGCCTCTTTTTTGTGCCATGATCATCATCTGCTCAAAACTGTTTTCCGGGGGGACCTGATATACGTCTGTCTCTTTCTGCTCCAGGGTGATGGCATCCGTGGGACAGGTGGTGACGCAGAGACCGCATCCGATACATCTGTCCCGGTTGACCACGGCGTGCATGTCCTGGTCAAGTAAAATAGCATCCATCTGGCATCTTTCCAGACAGGTTTCACACCCGGTGCAAAGATCCGGGTCAACCCGGGCAAAATGATTTGAAAAAACCATTTCCGCGGGTTTAGGATGGCCCTTGAGGGAGGTCAAGGGTCCGCAGCAGTCTCCGCAGCAATTGCACATGCCGCTGGGATTCTTGGAGGTGGCCGGCTGGGTGACCAGGCCTGCGTCATGGGCCATGGTCAGGATTTCTCCAGCTTCCTTGATATCAATCCTTCGTCCCATGTCATGGTCCAGATAGTACTGCCCCATGGAGCCGAGCATGAAACAGACCTCAAGGGGCTTGCCGCAGGCCTTGTCAAGGAGTGTGGATGACTTCCGGCATGAACATTCAGAAATCACGATGGGGTCTGCCTTTTCAAGAATGTTTATGGCATCGTCATAGGCCGCCACCCGGGTCCGGGTTTCAAGGGATTTATGCACGGGAATCACCCGAAGAAAACTGGACAGGGACGCGGACATGGCATCCTTGAACTCTTCAGTCATGTACTGGCGGACCATGGCGGCCAGTTCTTTGTCCATCTTATTGATCTGGAATTCAAAGAGCCCGTGGACAAAGGGGATGGCCCCGTACCGGATCGTATCTCCTCGTTTAAGGGAAAACAGCAACCCGCGGTCTGACATGTCAGCCAGGATCCCGGCTGCCCTTTCAGGCGTTTCACCGATTCTCGGGGCAATGGCTTCGGGTGTTTCCAGTTTCGGGCTCAATGCCAGGAACACCCCGGCATCTGCCAGGGTAAACAGTTTTTCCAGGATTTTGATTTCAATGCCGGACGCCGTGGCCGGAAATCCCATGGAATAGTGATCCAGTCGTTGTTGCAATGTTCTGAAAACAGGGTCTGTCATTTTTATCCTCCTGCATAAAGGAAAAAAGCATCATTCCAGGGCACGACCCTTTCCACCGTGGACCATGCCCGTGGCGTGTGTTTAATGCTGATGGGCAGCAACCAGGGCCATGCGTTCCTTTGCCATGCGGACACTCATCTCCATGGCATTATCGGGTACATCGGGAAACACTTCATTTTCCACCATGGAAATCGCGTGCTCGGGGCAGCCCCCCACGCAAAGCCCGCATCCAATGCAACGGTCCGTGTCCACCTGGTGGACATAGGTTTTCTTGAGGGCCGGAAGATCCGTGGCAAGGATGGCATCGATCTGGCATTTTTGTGTGCATTTTTTGCATCCGCTACAGGCAGTCCCATCAATGACCGCGTGAAAGGCTGCATGCACTTCCTGTGCGGGTTTGGGAAATCTTCCCAGGTTCCTGAACAGCTGACACGAATCTTTGTCACACATGCACATGTTGACAATCTCTTTTGAATTGGTGCTGAAAGGCACCAGGCATGCGGCTTCGCACTCATCTATTTTTTCCATGAGCTGGTCCCGGGTCAGGGAACGGCCAATGCCGTTTTCAACGTAGTACTGGGCCACCAGGCCAAAAACCAGGCAGGTCTCCATGGGCCGGGTTACGGTATTGCCCTTTTTTGTCTGTTCCACCCGGCAGATACAGGGGGCCACGGCATAGGGACCGTTGCCCGAACCTTTGACAAGATTGCGTATCATGTCATAACTTTTTACCGTGTCCTTGCCCGACACAGCGGTTTCAACGGGCACCACCCTGAGTTGTTTGGTTTTGCGTTTTTTCCAGTGGTGCTCAAAAAGCCCCTCGTAAATATCGTCGGCCAGTTCCGCCACTTCCCTGTCCACGGCATTGACATGCCATTCGTAGAGCCCCATGATAAAGTTGGGGTGCCGGAAAAGTGTACCCTTGGGGGTGTTGATCCTGAACAGGCTCCCCTGAAAGGCCATGGCGTGGATCTCTTTGACCGCCTCGGCCTGTTCCATATCCAGGCGCTGGGCAATGGTTTCGGCTGTTTCCGGAACCATACCTACGGCCATGGCAATCCGGGCCTGTAAGGGGGTATAAAATTTTTTGAGCATTTTGATTTCTGCCCCGGATGGCGTTGCCGGGTATCCCGCCGGCATACTGTCGATGTGTTCGCGCAGCCGGGTGTAAATCGTGTCATCCATATTTTTCTCCTAGGTTCTTTTGTACGATCGTACAAAACTTCCCATGGAACAAGATCCGTGTCAACTGAAATTTTGTACGACCGTACAAAAAAGTTGAAGCCCCGGGCACCCTGTGTTAGATTGAAATATCCGAAACTGGAGAAAAAGTAAAAAATGAAGAAAAAAGATTCAAACCAGACCCGGCAGGCCATTCTGGATGCCGCCATCCAGGTTTTTGCCCAGAAGTCATATACCGCTGCCTCAATCCGGATGATTGCAAACCAGGGGGGCGTGCCCCATGCGCTGATCCGGTATTATTTTTCCACCAAGGCAGACCTGTTTGATGCTGCAGCCCAAAGCATCTGCGCCGAACTTTGCCGGGCATCGGAACAGGCTGTCCTTGAGGTGCGGACCATGGCGCGAACCCAGGGCTTTTCCCGGTATGTCAGCCGCCTCATTGAATTCTCACGGAACAACCCATGGACCTTCAGGATTTTTCTGCTGAACCTGTCAGCCGAAACCGTGGAAACCGTCCCGGGCAGAACCCGGTTCCTTGATACGGTTGAATCGGTGCGCAAACAACTGGTCCAATCCCTGAGATTCAAGGCCCCCCACGGGGATCTCTGCCGGTTCTCGGACAGTTTTAATGCCCTGCTGTTTTACTACCTGGGAACCCCAGAAAGTGCGGCCTGGCTCCTGCACCTGGACCCGGACTCTGACACCTATTATGAATGGGTCCACCAGACCCTGGTGGGCATTTTCCTTCCTGCCCTGGAGGATTTATTCCAGGGCACCTGGCAGGCGGGAAGTGCCGATTGCAATTTTGAGTTGAACGAATAAGGAACATTTGACCATGGCAGGTATTACAGAACTTGAAACGCTGCTTGAATCAATGCACCCCAGGCTCCAGGAGGGCGAATTTGTTTTCTGTACGGTCCCCGGTGCTCTTTCAAGCTATGTAAAATTGGATCCCCTGGCCGTCTTTCAAGAGGATGAAGGACTTACACTGGTATTGAACAAAAACGCTGCAGCAAAAAAAGGCCTGGCCTTTGAAGGGGTTTATCGGCAAATCACCTTGACCGTTCATTCCAGTTTGGATGCAGTCGGGTTAACAGCAGCAGTTTCGTCCCGGCTGGCTTCCAAGGGCATCAGTGCCAATGTGATTGCGGCCTACTATCACGACCATATTTTTGTACAAAAAGAAAAGGCGGATCGCGCCATGGCTGCTTTGGAAACCTTCGAAGCGGGCATTGGCAACCAAAGGGGAGGGACATGCCCACGATAAAGATTGTCGAAGTCGGCCCAAGGGACGGACTGCAGAATGAAACCGCCATGGTTCCGCCAGGCGCCAAGGTCGCCTTTGTGGATGCCCTTTCCGAAACCGGCGTCAGTGAAATCGAGGTCAGCGCCTTTGTCTCGCCCAAGATGGTCCCCCAGCTCAGGGATGCACCCGACGTCTTTCAAAGGATCCGCCGTAAAAAAGGGGTCGTCTACTCGGCACTGGTGCCCAATAAAAAGGGATTTGAAGGCGCCGTTGCAGCCGGTGTCGAAAAGATCGCCGTATTCACGGCGGTCAGCGAAACCTTTAACCAGAAAAATATCAACACCACCGTGGACGGCTCCCTGGACCGGTTCCGGCCCGTTGTCAAACAGGCCCAAAAACTTGGCCTGCCTGTCAGGGGGTATATCTCCACTGCGTTCTGGTGTGCGTTTGAAGGCAGAATCGCCCCTGGCCCAGTTGTGACACTGACCCAGCGGCTGATGGATATGGGTATCGACGAAGTTTCGGTTTCAGATACCATTGGCAAGGCAACCCCGGAAGAGGTGGCCCGGCTGCTGGATCTCCTGCTGCCCAGGGTGTCTGCAGACCGGATTGCTGTCCACTTCCACGACACCTACGCCCGGGGAATCGCCAACGTTCTTGAATCGGTCTCCTGCGGAATCGGGGTGGTCGACGCCAGTACCGGCGGGCTCGGCGGGTGCCCCTTTGCACCGGGCGCCACGGGCAATGTGTCCACAGAGGCGGTTGTTGCGGCACTGACCCAGGCCGGTCATACAGTGAACGTTGACATCCCGGGGATAGTCCGGGCCCGGAAACTGCTTGCCCCATACCTGCCGGTCAGCCCCCCTGCCCTGCGGTCACCTGAATCCCTGGCATGTTCTACCTGTGAATTTTTCAATGGCGTAAAATGCTGCGGCAGGGAACACAACGGGATGGCGTAAAGGCGTCATGGGAAGAATCAGATTCAAACCCGATGCACGAGTGCTGTCAAAAAGCTGTTTTTTTATTAATGAAATCGGGACTGTTTTGGTGTATACTGACCAAATTTTTATCAAACATTCAACATACAGGAAATTAAAATGAAAGTTGATTTAGACAAGGTCAGTTATGTTCTGGGACAAAGTGTGGGCGGCGATTTTAAAAGACAGGGTTTTGAAATTAATCCTGAAATTTTTGCAGCGTCATTCATGGCAGCGTTCAGCGGGCAACAATCTAAAATGCCTGTGGGTGAAATGCAGCACATTATGCAGAATTTTCAACGGGCAATGCAGGACAAAAAACAGGCAGAGCAGATGGAAGCGGGCAAAAAAAATATCGAAGCCGGCAAACGATTCCTTGAAGAAAACGGTAAAAAAGAGGGCGTTAAATCAACGGGCAGCGGGCTTCAGTACAAAGTGATTACCCAGGGCGGCGGAAAAAAGCCCGCAGCCACGGATACCGTTGAAACCCACTATGAGGGCAAGACACTTGACGGGGTCATCTTTGACAGCTCATACCAACGCGGACAGACAACAACCTTCCCCCTGAATGGGGTAATCAAAGGCTGGACCGAAGCGCTTCAACTCATGGCTGAAGGTTCAAAATACGAGCTGTATATTCCATCTGAGCTTGCCTATGGTGCAGCCGGAAGCGGGGGTACGATCGAGCCCTACGCCACCCTGATTTTCACGGTTGAACTCGTCGCCGTAAAATAGCGATGCATTGATTTGACTGTCTAATTTTCCCAGGGTCGTGGCCCATGGCCATCCCTGGTACAGCAGTCAATCTCCATGTCGGTGTGGGTGGCGCCGACCCCAGCTGTGTTCACTTTGTTTCGGTTACGGTGCCATCCATTCAGGGACGGGCAAAAGCCCATGCTGGGCTGAAGCGGTTTGACGCCCGTCCCTATTCTATGATTGCAAATTCCACCTGGGCCAGTTTTTCACCTTTTCCGGTCATCACTTCAACCCGCCACTGACCAGTATGGTGCTGGGGATCCAGGTTTACATAACTCCAGGTGCGCATGCGGGGATACCTTATTTCAAGGGGTATCTCACAATACCTGCGTCCGTTGAAATAGTAGACATGGGTCAGGACCAACGGCGGGTTGTCAGACAGCACGGTCATCCACACCATCGGTGCTGCATCTTGCTCAAGGGAAAAAACAGATTTGGCAGCAACATATTGTCTTTGGCTGACGCTAGTACACGAGACAATTTCTGCAATTTGAATGTCATGGCGGACGGGGCTTTGTTTTGCCGGCGCTGGGGGCAAGGGTGGCAAGGTTTCTGCTGAACGCCCTGAGTTTGCTACAGGTGCCGCAGCTGGATTTAAAGGCCCTTTAATGGGTTTGGACGCCGTCCTTTGGGACAGGGTCTCTTCTGCCATTGGAACGGGAACGACAACCTTGGCGGCAGACGCCTGCCTTTTTTCAAGGGCAACGGCCGGCATTTCTAAAGCAATGGCAGGCGGGTCCGGGGTCTCTGGCACAGGGACGACCGGCTGTTTTCTGAAGACCATGGCACCCGCCACGATCAACACCACCCCGGCACAAACAAGGGGCAACCTGAACCTGCCTGCCTGTCGGGCCGTTTTTTTTACAGGTGCCGTTTTTTTGCTTTTAACAATGGTTCTGAACTTTTTTATGAGGCGCAGATCCCTCTGTTCAATTTCTTGTCTGGTATTCAAGACGTTCCCGGAGGCATGAGGACTGCAGATTTTATTTATCTTCGGTCCTAACCTGGTTTCAAAGGCGGATAAAGAGGATCAGTTCACGCCTGGCCTGAACTGATCCCGGGAAAAAGGGCCGGCTAATTCCTTCCCGGCACAATGATATTGGATTTTTCTTTTTTCTGCTGGGCTTCCATACGTTTAAAATTCTCAATCATCTTCTGGGTTTCCACCTCCATGGCCTGGGGGAACATGTCCATTGCCTCTTCCAGGGTGGCAGCCTCTAATTTCGCCTGCATGGGAATGGGCCCCTGGGGGGTGCCCAGCTGGGTACTGCCGATAAAAATTGCTTCCCGGCTGGGATCATCTTCACCGTCAACCGTTACCGGGATCAATTGCCGGATACTGGCGATTTTAAAATCGGTCACAGATATTTCCCGGTAAAGGTTTTTTTTATCGACCTCAAAATTCAATTTAGGTGCTCCACCGCTATCCATCATGGGTTTGTCTCCATTTTTTATCGTTAAAGAATCCTGACCGATTATCAGGATTTGACTCCTTACTTACCGTTTTCACGGGACAAGTTCAAGGAAAGAGTATAATTTTGTCCTTTAATTCAGGCCTGTCCGGGAATAGGGTTTGATTCCCGGGCACGGCCGGGGTAAGGTGTAGCGCAGTTTATTATCTGATTATTTTTATGGAAGGCACCCTGATGTCCAGACCTGATTTAAACAAAACAAACCCGTTTGACCCGTTTGAAAACCATTCATGCCGGCAGGTTCGCAATGCATTGTCAAAAAGCCTCATGGACTCAATTCATAAACAAGAGATAGGCCCACTGCAGGCTGGAGCACAAAGGTTGCTGCAGGATCATGGTGAACCGGTCATGGCCCGGTACATCGAAGACCGTATCATGCGGTACCAGGCAGTCATGGCCCGGATCCAGTCCCCAGGCATTTCCGTCCAGGACACCCATGCCATTGCCATCCTGCTGTGGAATCAGGGGCTGTTCTTTGAAGTCCACGAATGGATTGAATCAAAATGGCTTCAATCCAGGGGGGCGGAAAAACAATTGCTGCAGGCATTAATCCGGGCCGCAGGCGCATACGTCCATCTTGAGGCAGGCAACCTGGAACAGGCAGTAAGACTTGCCGGCAAGGCACTGCCCCCGCTGGTTCAGCACAGGGCCCTTGTTCCGGGGTATTTCCATGTGGACCGGTTGATCGCAAGCCTGGAACCGTTGAACCCCGTGCCGCCAAAACTGGGCCCGATCCCGCTGGGGGCCCAATAGGGACCTGGCTGCCGGACCGGACCGGGGCAACTTACCGGAACAGGGTCGCCCGGTTGTCCCCAAGAAGCGTCATGTAAACCAGCTCAAGCTCGATCATCTCCAGGTCATTGTTCCGGAGCCATTCAGCAAGCCAGGCAAACCGCAGGGCGATGATGAATTCCGCCAGGTTCTCCCAGCCCAGCCTGGAAATCAGGCCGCTTTGGGTGAGTTTTTCCAGAAAACGGGTCACCAGGGGACCACCCAGGGCATTGGGATCCTCAATCCCGATGCAGCCGATCATGTTGGCCGTATCGTACACATCCGGGCGAAGACCGCAAAACTCCCAGTCGATTACACCGGCAATGCCTGACGTACCCCAGATTACATTCATCACATGGAAATCCCCGTGGCAGAACACCTGGGGCACCCTGTCATGAACCGCCATGAACCGGTCGGTCAGGCATGCGGCCACGGGCCGAACCCGGCTTGAAATTCCGGGGTTTTTCTGATCAATGTCCCTTATTATCTTTTGTACATACCCGGCGATTGAAAATCCCGGACCGGCCGGTTCCTTGTGTTGGACCACCTGGGTGCCGCAGGTTTTTCCGTAGAGCGAAATCAGAAAATCCGCCAGGGCCCCGCCCCGCCAGGCGTCCATGACATAACCGGGCCGGGGCAGTGTTACACCTGCAACAAATGGGGTGATCTGGAAAAACCGTCTGTCAAGCTCGGTCAGCACGCCACCGTCACGGTTTCTCAGGGGGGGATGGACATGGGAGACCGCAAGATCCCTCAAGGCGTGCTGGTATTCCCCAATCTGCTGCTTTTTTTCGAATTTATCCGGGTCAAGCTCTTCTAAAATGTATGACTGCCCTGCCCTGTCTTCCGCCACGGTTCGGTTCAGGCTACGCGCCGGACTACCAAGGATTTGTCCATCCCCATGAACACGGCACAGTTCAAGGCCGTACCTCCGGGCCACCCGGTTCAGATATTCAATTTGGGTTAAATTTTTCACAGCACACCTCCACGCCTGGACTGCCTTTGCTGCCACAGCCGTATAAATTCGGGGATGGCGCTTTCCCGGGGGAACCGCAGATTCTGCCTGGGATTGAACGATTACTCGGGCGTGTCGACACGCACCAGGAGATTCCCGCTGCTGTTCTGCCGGCTTTTTTCCTCCACCAGCAGAAGCCGAGACTGCACAGTTGCCCTGAACTGTTCAAGCTTCTGGGAAGAGAGGGGGGCACCCTTGAAATTCTTTATGGTCATTGGATCAACGGGTCTGCCCTTGATACGCACCTCATAGTGAACATGGGGACCTGTGGCAACACCGGTCATTCCAACCCTTGCAATGGTCTGACCCTGGTCCACAAACTGACCTTTTTTTACAATGAGTTTGCTGCAATGGGCATAATAGGTCTGATATCCGTTGGGATGTTTTAGAATGACAACCTTGCCATACCCGGTTTTCCAGCCGGAAAAGAGCACCTTACCCTGGGCTGTTGAAAAAATAGGGGTCCCGGTCCGGGCACCATAATCAATACCGGTATGGGGTTTGTATTTTTTGTGTACCGGGTGAAACCGCTTAATGGAATAGCCCGAGGTTTTGACACCAAATTCAACCGGTATGCGCAGGAACATTTTTTTCAATGGATCACCCTGCTCATCATAGTATCCGCCATCAAAAAGAAAACAGGAGAATGTGCCGTTTTGTCCGGCATATTTTGCAGCCAGGATTTTACCATACTTGATAAAGCTGTCATCGATAAAATATTTCTCATAGAGAATTGTTATCCGGTCACCCTTTCTTGGGAAAAGATAAAAATCAATGTCCCAGGAAAAAATCTTCACAAATTGATCGACCAGGCACTGATTTTCCCCGTTGTTTAAAATGGCCTGGCAAAGGGATGAGTCAAGTGTAACATCCATTGCTTCGACCTTTTTTTCTGGAATCACATCCTGCCGGGAGACCGTAAAGCCGCCTGTTTCATTTCGCGTTGCAATAAATTCACGCAACGGATCAGGCGTGTATATAAATTTTTCAAGCTGATTGTTTTTGGCAAAATAGATCTGGAATCTGTCATCGGGCCCGGCCGATCTGAAATCAAAGGTTTTCTTAAAGGCCCGGGTCAGATTCAAAACCTGGGTGGGGGATAACCCGCAGGAGACAAGTTTGCCATACACGGTGTTGTTCCTGCCGATTTCCCCTTGGATATCGGGCGCAACCGACATTGAATCCGGTTGAATGGATTCATCATCAACCGAAGCGCCGTCCCCACTGGCATCGGTCGGGAGTGCGTCCATGTCACGACCTGAATATTCTGGTTCAATTAAACTGTCGTCAACCATATTCATCGGGGTGCTGTTGTTTTCTGAAACAGGGGGGATGTTGCTGATGCCAACGCTCGACGATAAAAAAACGACCGAACCGGCCAACAAAAGCACAATGCATATCAGGTGAACATACTTATTTATCAAATTCAACAGGTTTAACCTCTCCCATGGACACGGTTCAAAATCAATATTATCAACGGTTCAATTGGTTCAATTCCGGCGAAGCCGGTTTATCCAGGCACAGTAAGGTTTCTGTCAATCAACAGATCCCCACCTGTCATATCAAAATGGCATTAATAAATCAACCGGTTGAGAAAATTCCAAATTCAAGGCCTGTTTTTTCACACCATCCCAGCGATCAAAAAGGCATCGTTCAAGTCTGGAAACCGGGTTCCGGCCCCCTGGTCCTGGCAATTTACCGATCTGTTCAAATCAAAAGTGGATCTTAAATTTCAGCTGCCCCCCAAGATGGGCGGCCCTTTCAGGCAAAGCGGCAACCAGACCACGGGAGATGGTTTTAAAAATCAATGGTCACGTTGTAGTTGCCCTTGTTGAGTTTTACATTGACCTGCCAGTCAATCTTTTCAATCACCTTGAGTATTTTCTGGTTGCTTGACAAAATAACGCCCTTGAACCCCTTTATATTTCTTTCCTTGCCCAGCCGCATGAGCATGGTGAGCATAAAGGTGGCAAGGCCCAGGTTCTGGTAATTTTCATCCACAACCATGGCGATTTCAGGATGGGTTTCCTCGGCTTCAAGGCTTGCGAACCGGGCTTCGGCGATCAGCTGTCCATTCCTGGTTTCAGCGACAATGGACAGGCATTTTCCATAGTCGATATTCACGTATTCCTGCATTTTCACATGGGGCATGGCACGTATGCAGCTAAAGTATCGGTAATAAACCGATTCATCGGAAAAACGGTAAAACAGCCGCCGCATGGTTTCCTCGTCCGAAGGCTTGATGGCCCGGAAGCAGACTTCCAGACCATTTTTAAAGGTATGTGTTGTCTTGATTTCAGACGGGTATAAATGGGATCCCTGGTTGATGAAGATTTGATCCGGGTAGATGATTCTTTTTTTTCTGGCCGCTTCAACCAGTTGCATACGATCGTCTGGATGGGCAATATCAATCAATGCCTGGGCCCGTTCACGCACGGTCCGGCCGCTGATGCCGGCGATGCCGTATTCTGTTACGATCATGGATACAGATTCCCACTGGCTGAATTGATTGGGATACGCAAGAATAGAGGCCATGATATTTGATTCATTCTGGCGATTGCGGCTTGGCAGGGCAAAGATGGCAGACCCGCCTTCTGAAAGAAGGGCACCGTTGAAAAAATCAATCACCTCACCCGGTCCGGTTCCAACATTGCCCCTGCCCGTATGAAGGGCAATCCGGCCATACAAGTCAACCTTGCGGGCCGACAATACCGCTGAAAACTTAGGGTTTCTACTGATCTGAAAGGGGTTGAACACCTGATCAATGGATTGAAATTCAACCATGGGATTGTTGTCGAGCCACGCCATGAGATCGGGGGTTCCAATGGCATAGGAGGTCAATGATTTGCCCCGGCATTTTTGCTTGTACTGGTTGGTGACCGCACCGCTTTTGACCAGGTCCATCAGGCAATCAAAGAAAAAGGGAGTATGGATTCCGAGATCCTGTTTGTGGATCAGATGGGCAGCCAGTGCTTCGTAAAGCGGGCCGATGGAAAAACCGATGCAGCTCTTGTCTTCAATGCGTGAACTCACATTCTCGGCAATTTTACTGTACACCGGGTCAAACTGCCACCGGTTAAAATAGATGGGCGGTTCTTGGGCTTCAACCAGCATGTCAAATTCAGAGATATGAACAAAGGTGTCGCCAAATGTCTGCGGCATCCATTTGTTCACCTCGCCAACCACCAGTGATGCCTGCTGCATTGCCAGACGGGCGACATCCACACAAACGCCCAGGCTGCAGAAACCGGCTTGGTTGGGCGGCGTGATCTGGACAAAAACCGTATCAATATGGATCTGTCTGGTCCTGAAGAGTTCGGGAATCTGAAAGTAGCGGCTGGGAATAAAATCTGCCAACCCCTTGATAATGGCTTCATCGGCATCCCATCCCGAGAAAAACGTTTTAAGGCGATATCGTGAAGAATGCTTTTCCTGCATGGATATGGCATTGCCAAGACTGACCAGCTGAAAGACCTCCAGATCCAGGATATTGGAACTTTCAGACGCTTTCAGGTGTTTGAACAAGGTCAGCGGTTCTGCCACACCGGTTCCGATGAAAATGGTCATGCCCGGTGTTATCTTCCTGATAACCGCTTCAGGGCTGACAACGCGATCTCTCCACTGTATGGGATTTCCGGTTTCCATGGCTTTCCCCAATTATCAAATGGGTTTTCCTGGCAGGGATGGCACCAGAAAGATTCCCCCCCTGGAACAGATGTGACGGATCGCTTCCCATCCTAATCTTGTTTGCCACATAGTTCAAACTGTTTTTAAGCACAGGCCCATGATCAAGTTTCAGACAAAAAAAATCAGCGACCGGCCGGGATGCAACCGGTCGCTGATTTCGGATTGGCCCGTTGGCAAATCTGTCTCAGGCGTCCGGGGGTGGTCCAAACCCGGGATCACTCTCGTTATCTATGTCAGATTCACCCGTTGTGCTGGTATTGTTTTCAATTGTTGACGTACTGTTTACATTCGCATAATCGCCCAGAAAATCAACGGCAATGCCCCCGCCTCCGGTAACGGCCGAGTTGGCTTTGATGATTGAGTCATTGATGATGACCATGCCTTCATAAATGGCAAAGCCTCCGCCCCGAAGACCGGTTGCGTTTTCCGTCACTATGCAGGAGTTGAATCTTGCCTTGATCCCGGCAAGCTGGGACGAGTTGTTGTCCACATAAACACCCCCCCCGTTTCCACTGCTGGTGTTGCTGGATAGGGTACATCCGGTGAAGGTGGGCCAGGCACCGTAGTCAATATAAACAGCCCCTCCCCGGTCTTCGGCAGTATTGTTCAGAAAATAGGACCCGGTTATTTTGGCCCCGAGATCTTCTGAGTCCGGACCTGTCCTGAAAAGAATCCCGGCCCCGGACCGGGCCTTGTTTTTTGTAATCAGGCAATTGGTCAACGTGGGTGCGCTAAATTCATTACAGGCAATGGCTCCCCCTGCCAAGGCCTGATTGTCCTGGAATATGCAGTTCACGATACGGGGAGATGCACCCCCTTCGCAAAGAAGTCCCCCACCCCTGCTGTGGTAAAAATCACCATCTGCCTGACCATTTTCGACCACAAACCCATCCAGCGCACTGTCTGATGCGCCAAAAACGACATGGAAAACGTTGTCTGACCGGGAGTCGATTTCCCCGATATCCCCGGACAGGACGGTGACATTGGCATCCCAGTCCCGTTCTTCAAGGCTGGATTCGGTGCCGTTAAACCCGCCATACAGGGAGACCCCCTTTTTCATGACAAAGGCAGCCGAGCGATCGGTTCCGTCCGTGGGCAGATATCGTCCCCGGGCCACCCATACCTGTGAGCCTGAAACCGCATGCCCAAGGGCCTGGTTCAGGTCAACATAGGCGGTTGCCCAGGATGTACCGTCCCCGCCTTCTGCGGCATCGTCATCCACATATATGGTTCCCGGGGTGCCGGCTGCGGCCCCTGTGTCATAGTCGTATGATGTGTACAAACGGTTTTCATCACAATCAAAAACTTCTGTCCAGTATTTGACATCCACCTTTCGATTGGGGTGAAATCCGAACTCCTGGGACTTTGTAATATAGCTTTTTTCATCCAGGTAATCGGCAACGGCCAGGGTGCCGTCGGTATACTCCACAATGGATTCTTTGTCGCAGGTTACACGGGAATCATGCCAGTTGCTGATGGACGAAGGGGAGGAGATGCTGATATTTGAAATCAGAACAGATCGATAAAGGTGGACCTCGTTGCCGACAAAAGAACTCCCGTTGCTCTGGTTTCCCATATAGGTTCCCTGGTAAAGTGCTGCGCCGACATCATAGGCCATATTACCAATAAAGGTCGTAAAAACCATTCTGTGTGAAGAGGATCCGTCCGCCACCAGTGCCCCTCCCCGCTCGGCCTCATTGTGGCAGAAAAGGACATTCATGAGATAGACGGGACTGCCCATATCCGCGTACAATGCACCACCCTTGGCACTGCAGCTGTTATTGGCGAAAACACAGCTCACAAAAGTCGAACTCGTCATAAAATCATTGTCCACGGCCCCGCCCCTTCCGATGGCATGGTTGTTTTCAAAGACACAGTTTTGAAAACGAGGCATCTCACCCGTAACTGCAGCATCCCCGTCATTGGGATCCCAGTACCGGGTGACCATATTATAGACCGCCCCCCCCTTCCTTGCATAATTGTTATAAAATTTGCAGTTCCGGGCAAGGGTTCCAGCATGCACATTTAACAGCCCGCCTCCTGATGATGACTTTATGTTTGTCACAATGCGAAGAATCTCCATGTCTTCGGCAGCTTCAGGAACCTCCACGAGACTGCCGCTGTTATCAATCTCATAGGGCCCTAATACCGCATATCCGTCCTGAACGGTGAACCCGTCCATGACGCTATCATCCGACCCGGTAACCACATGATACACATTGTCAGCCATATCCAGGGGATCCCCGATCTCCCCGGACAACACCGTGGGATTTTTGTTCCAATTCCGTTGTGACCGGAGAACCTCACCGCCCTGGAACCCCCCGAAAATTCCGATTCCGGGAACCAGTGTGAAGCTGGCATTTCGATCCTTTTCCCGGGTGGGGTAATAGGTTCCCTTTGCCACCCACACCTCTTTCTTGCCTGTAAGATCACTGAGTAGTGCCTCTGCCAGGGACGCATAGGCCGTCAACCACGAAGATCCGTCTGGTGAGACCGCCTGGCTGGCCTGATTTACATAAACAACGGCAGGATTCACCTTGCGGACGTGTTCCCGCCTTGTTTTGGCCGTTGAAAAGGGACCGGCGGCAAAAACGGATGAGCTAAAAAAAGAGAGCAGAATAAATGGGATGGCGATTTTTTTCATAAGATTCATTTTAGGTGTTCCTTGGATCATAATTTTTTTCAAGCTTCCTTTATTATGGGCAATTGCCTTGATTCTCGAATCAAAACAGAGGGTAACACCCAATTAAGTGTTCCATACAGGCAAAATGTGTGGACAAATGATGATTTGGATGGATCAGCCTACCCCATGGAAACGAATTCGTCCGGCCAAAATTCTTACCGCTCAACCTGCATTTGGAATCCTCTTTTTTTCCACATAATGTCATCCCGATTGTCTCTATATTCTTGGGTATAGATAAACACTGAGCAAAGCGACAACACGTAGCACCCTATCGGCTGACACAACTTTAAATCAAAAACTGAGGAGAAAAAAGCATGCACAAGAAACGAACGACATTTTCCATGGGAATTTTTTCCATGGGAATTTTATTGATCTGTCTGGCCATGTTAATGGGTGGCTGTAAGAGCGGTGGATCGTCGAGCAGCGACGATACTACCGACATCACAGAGACCACAACCGAAGAAACCACAACCAGTGAAGATGCGACCTCCAGGCCCGAAGGCTGGACAGACCTGACCCACGGGGATGAGGCTGCCGCAAATTATGAGGTGGTATTCAATGATGATGGGGTGGGACGTATTGATCTGACCATATCAGCCTCGGACTGGGAGGCGATGATGACCGATGAAAACATTGTGTCTGCCTATGGTTCGTTTGGATCACAATCCGCCACAGGCATGGAAACGACAACCCCGGATCAAACTGAAATCGAAGATGGTATGACCCCTCCGGATGGTATGGAGTTCACGGAAGGTACAACACCCACGAGTGACATGGCGCCCACGAACGGTATTGCGCTCTCGGACAGTATGGCGCTCTCGAATGGTATGGCACCCCCGGTTGATACGACCCTTACAGATGGTATGGCCCCCGCAGATGGGAGGAACGCAGGGTTGGAGGAACTGTCTGAAAATCCCGTCTGGGTCCCCTGCACACTTGAATTTAACGGAATCACCTGGAATTATGTGGGGGTCCGTTTTAAGGGCAACTCCTCGTTAAAGGATGCATGGACCGCCGGCATTTACAAAATGCCGTTCCGGTTTGATTTTGATCAATTTGAAGACACCTACCCTGAAATTGATGATCAACGATTTTACGGGTTTAAAAAACTCACCCTTTCCAGCGGATATAAGGATGACAGCCTGATCAGGGAAAAAGTGGTGGCAGATATTTTCAGGGGTCTTGGCGTTCCAGCGCCCAGGACAGCCTTTTATCGGCTCTTTGTTGATTGCGGCGATGGGCAGGGGAGCAAATATTTCGGTCTCTATACAATGGTTGAAGTCCCAGCCGACCCCATGCTCGAGGCACAGTTTTCAACTTCAGACGGGAACCTTTATAAACCCGATGGCACCACGGCAAGTTTCGGGGCCGGCGCCCTTTCTGAGGAAGATTTTGACAAGGAGACCAACAAGGACGAGGCCGATTACAGTGATGTCAACGCATTGTATGATGCCGTCAACGACACCTTCACGGACGATGAAACCTGGAAGAGCACCCTTGAGTCTGTTTTTGATGTGGATGAATTTCTCAACTGGCTTGCGGTGAACACGGTTATCCAAAACTGGGACACCTATGGCAAAATGACCCACAACTATTATCTCTACAACGATGCCGGCGTACTGAAATGGATTCCCTGGGACAACAATGAAGCTCTCAAAGATACGGACCTTGCCATCCAGTCTCCCCTTTCCCTTGAATTGGATGAAGCCTCATTGACGTCCTGGCCCCTGATCAGCCGGGTGCTTGAACAGACGGAATACAAAGCCAGGTATCAGCAATACTGTGAAACCACGGTGACGGATTACTTTAACAAGGAAAACATGCAGGCTCTTTATGAGGATGCCCACAATCTTATCTATAATTATGTTGTGGGAGAGGATGGTGAACAGACGGGCTATACCCTGCTTAGCTCCCCCCAGGATTTTATCAACAGCCTGGAGTATCTCAACACCCATGTTGAAAACAGAGAGGATGCCGTGACCGACTATCTTATTAATCCTTGATCATCAGAAGGGGTCAAGGCCATATTCAGCAAACAGGATCAAATCCCAGGAGAGATGAAATTGCGCAGACAAAACAGAGGAAACGGGTTGCTTTATGCGGTATGGTTTATTGTCCTGGCTGCAACCGTTGCCATCCCTCGTTTCTATGGTGTGGAGAGTTCAAATTTTTACGGCATTGCCGAAACACGTGAGATTGTGGTTAATTTTGAAGGTGCGGTTGAAATCAAGAAAATCAATGTCACCGAAGGTCAGTCCGTTGAACAGGGCATGCTGCTGGTTGAGCTCAACAGCCCGGACCTGATGTTGAAGATCAACCACATCTCGCACCAGCTGGACCAGTTAAAGGCCCAGAAGGGGGTGGACAAATCAGAAATCCAGTCAAGGTTGAGGCAGTTAAAGGCCGAAAAGGCCGCCAAAGAAAATGAGCTTAAAAACCAGATCGCACAACTTGAAAATCAGTACAGGATAAACAAGTCACTGCTTTCAGATTTGAAAAGTATTCCCGGTGACATCGGGTATGGCGATACCCAAGGCAGCAACCCAATGGAGATGAAGATCAAGAACTTGAAAGAGGAACTACGGCTCTGCGTCGATCCCCTTGCGATCCAGATTGAACTCTTTGAAAAAACCCTGGCCAACGCAAAGGATCCCGTCAAAATCCAGGTTGAACGACTCGAACGGGAGTTGACCCTGCTCAGGAATGAAAACAGCAAGCTAAATATTTATGCGCAAATTTCAGGTATCATTGGTTCGGTGAACTTCAAGCCCGGGGCAAAGGTATCCCCCTTTGCCCCGATCCTGACACTCCATACACGAACCCCTTCATTTGTAAAAGGGTATATTTATGAAAATGCCTATGCCGACATCGGTGTGGGCGAAAAGGTGAACGTAGCCTCCCTTGCCATTGCAAACAGGCATATCAAAGGTGAAGTGGTGGGCATCGGGGCACGCATCGTGGCCTATCCCGAACGGTTGAGAAGACATCCTGACCTGCAGATGTGGGGCCGGGAAGTGGTCATCCAGGTACCTGCGAACAACCAGTTTATCCTGGGTGAAAAGGTATTGATCACCTCGGCTGTAAAACAGCCAGGGGGGTTTGACCGGTTAAAACGGTTGCTTGCCCCTTCAGAGAGCATTGCAGATGTTTTCCAGGCCTGCCGGAATTTTTTACTCCACGAAAACATCCTGCCCATCATTCCCCTTGACACCCAGGGGATTGAAGCTTCAGCAATCCTGTATCTTCAAGATATTGACAGATACATGGTGTTGAGTGATGACACCCCCGGCAATGCCCCACTTGTGATGCTCATGGACGCCCATGGCCGCATCACCAGGGAAACCGCAATTGACGGATTAGACCGAATCGATGACATGGAATCCGTGGCCCAGACAGACCAGGGAATGCTCTACATTGCTTCATCCCTTGGCACCGGCAACCACGGCAAAATCCAAGCAGCAAGGAAACGTCTTGTTTCGGTTCAGCGACAGGGAAATCATTTCTCCCTTGCTGGAACCATGGATCTCTATTCCCAGCTCAAAACCTGCGCCCAGGAGACGCCTGGCGCACCATGGGCAAACTTTATCCTTGGGGCGATTTCAGAAAAGACCCTTGATCTGGAAGGGATGATGTACCAGAAGGGGGCACTTTTCCTGGGTTTCAAAGCCCCTTTGTTGGATCAACAATCGGTTATTCTCAAGATAGATGCCATTGAAAGTGCCATGGAAACCGGAACCCTCAACCCCCATCAGATCTCCATCTGGCAAACGCTTTGCCTGAGAGATGGGGAGGATCAATTGCAGGAGGCAATTTCAGACCTGCTCTATTTTAACGGATCACTTTATCTTACGGGAACGCCTTTGATAAAAAGCAAAGGATCCCGGTCCGGCAGCCTCTGGAAGCTTGATGAATCAACCGGGACACCCGTCTGCCTCACCCATTTCATCGATTTTCAGCCCGAGGGGATCTCTCCTGGAAAAGAAAAGGACACCCTGGTCATCTGTTTTGACCAGGGCAAAAAAACAAAATCAAAAATATGCAATGTAAAGGTGAACCAATGAAAAATCTGTGTATCATCCTGGCGGTTGTGTTTTCAACCCTTGCAGGATCCGGCAGTGCCCAGGCCATTGAAGGCATGAACGAACTGACCATTGACAGCTTCATCCTCACAGCCGAGAATGACCTGGAACTGCAGAATCAGCAGGAAATGACCCGGTATCTGAACAAGGCGCCTTCGAGCACCCCCTACGTTGACCGCATGGAGTTCAGAACCGAAACCCAGGAGTTCGACCTGGAAAAGCAGAAATATTCCCTTCGACTTTACCCCAAGGGGTGGGGTGAGACCCGGTATACACGCCAGGTGACCGAACTTGCCAGCCAATCCTGCCGGACCGAGGAGCGCAATTATTACAACAAGGCCCTGAGGCTGCGCTATGAACTGGTTCTGGATTATCTTGAATCCCGGGCCATGGTCGATTTAAACCAGCAACTGGCCGCCGTGTGCGAGGACAGAATCCATGTGCTCAAGAAAAAAAGCAGCGGAAGTGTCACATTTGATATCAGTGACCTGATTTCGGCCGAAGAGCTGCTCACAGATTTGCGGCTGGAACTTGTGGGGCTTGAAAATAAAATTACCGGGATCGAGCACCAGATCGCCGTTGCAGCAGATTCACAATTGCCTGTTGCCTTTGACAAGACACCCCTCTTACCTATCCGTGCAATCGAAAAACAGATTCACCAGTTGCCCGAAGAGACTTCATTCAACAACGTCAAGCTCGAAGACCAGAAGAACAAAATGGACCTTGCAGACAGCAAATACCGGCTTGAACAGGCAAAAAACCGGGATTATTTAAGCTATCTTGAACTCGCCTACGACAGCGATGATTATGATGACATGGAAAAGGCCTGTTCCATTGAACTGGCAGTCAAGCTGCCGTTTATCAATTCCGACCGGGACGGGGTGAACCGGAAGAAAATAGATTACATGAAAGAACGCCTGCAATACAATGAGGAATTAAGAGCGATTGCAGAAAAAAGAATCTCCCTGACCCGTTCACTGGACCGGTTGATCAGTCAATACACCCTGCTTGAGGCAAACAAACAGGACGGGAATGCCGAAGTTTCCCTCAAAGCCTATCTGCAGATGGACGGCATGGATCCTTTGAACATTCTGAAAATAAGGGAATCCATCATCAAAAGTGACATTCAGCTTGAAAAAACAGCGTTTAATATCCGTTACCGGTTTATTGAATTAATGGATATGATGGGAAAACTTCCTGAAAAGCCGTTTCAAAATTACATTATCTGATAAGGATTTATTTTCTTGGGCAGCCACGAACAAAAAGCCATTCCTGCGTTACTTGAGCGGTATGAACTGAAATATTTAATTCCCATTGAGATGGTGGATCCCATCTCCGAATTTGCATCGGTTTATTGTTCCCTGGACAAGTACGCCATGAATGCGGCAGGCGGGTTCTACCGGGTGAACAGCATCTATCTTGATTCACCCGACTATCTGTTCCTGAGAAGGCGCCTTGAGGGTGTACAGAACCGGTTCAACATGCGCGTTCGTTCCTATGGGGATCATCCAGAACTGCCGTATTTCCTTGAAATCAAACAGAAGACCGGCGGGGTGGCCAGAAAATACCGGGCCCCAGTGACGGATAAAGAGTGGTACAAGGTGTATACGGAACCTGGTTTTGAACTTAAGCATCAGGGACAGGGAGAAAAAGAACAGCTCAATAAGAAACTGTTTGAACGTATGGTATTCACCTACAATGCCGCCCCTAAAATCCTGACGCAATATCTCAGGAAGGCATGGATCAGCGATGTGGACGATTATGCGCGGATCACCTTTGACGTTGACCTGAGATTCCGACAGGAGACCGAATACCGGCCGATTCCGGGCCTGGGTCAGATGGTTTCATGTGATCATACCCTGGCCTTTGATCCCGGATGTGCCGTGGTTCTGGAGCTGAAATGCTATACCTCCCGGGTTCCGCTGTGGATGATTGACCTCATTCGATTTTTCAACCTGGAGCGGCGCAGTTTTTCAAAATACCTGACCGGGGCATCCGAACTCATGGTGCTCCACCGCCATGATGACGATTCAAGGGTTTCGGCAGTTTTATAACCGGCAGGGCCGGAGCAGGACCTCTGCCCGGGCCGCAACGAATGTTGAAACACCCCTGATTGCAATGCTTTGGTGGATGTTTCTTATAACCGGCACGGCCGGAGCGAGGGATGGCATCCGGCCACAACGAACGTTGAAACGCCCCTGTCTGCAATGCTTCGGTGGGTGTTTCCTATAAAAAACTACAAATTCGGGATCAGCTCTTCCCCACTGGACGGGATACCCGTCTGACCATGAAATACGGAGAACACCATGTTAGACACTTTGACACTTCAAACGGCAACATCCCATTCCGGGCTGCTGATTATCATCTATACCATGTTTGTGGCATTCCTCCTGTCGGTAACCCTGGGAATAACCTATATTAAAACCTTCAGGGGACTGTCCTACTCCAGAACCTATGTCCAGTCCGTGATCCTGAGCTCCATCGTGGCAGCCACAGTTGTTTATGCCATTGGTGACAGTCTGGCCCGCGGGCTTGGGATGATGGGCGCCCTTGCCATCATCCGGTTCCGGACAAGTTTCAAGGATCCCAGGGATATCCTGTTCATGTTTTCCGCCCTGGCCGCGGGAATCGGCTGCGGGGTCGGGGCATTCAACGTTGCGGTTGTCGGCACCCTGGGATTCGTATTTACGGCATTTTTACTCCATGTTACGCCCCTGGGGCAATCCAGCACCTTTGACGGCATGCTGCGCTTTAACATCAACAGCAACGATGAGAACAGACACGAACTGGAAGCGCTGCTGAAAAAATATTGCAAAACCTTTGTCCTGATCACCTTAAGGGAGATGCAGCAGGGAGAGCGCCTGGATTATGCCTACCACGTAAAAATACGAAAAAACCGGGAAAGTGCCCGGCTGATCAAGGAAATACCGGAAAGAATACCCTCTGTCCGGGGAGTGGGGCTGATGCTCCAGGAGACCACGGTCGAGTTGTAGCCCCATTGGGCGAAAAAGGTACACCCACCCGAATCGGGCAGGCATGTTGCTGGCAGGACGGTCTATTTTAATTTTTCAAGCTTTGGCCGGCCGCTGATCAAGAGCCTGCCCTTTTCAGTGTAAATATTTGTAATATCCATATCAATGTGAAACTTGTCACGGCCGATCCGGGTTAAAACAGGCTCAATCCTGGCGATCTCAACGGGGTATTCCACGCCGTTGGCAAGGGAGATCAACTGTAGCAGGTTTGCCGCTAATTTATTCTCCGGGTTGTCATTATTTTTCTGCAGCAGATAGGGCGTAACATAGAGCAACCGCTTGGTCCCATCATAACGAAAAGATATCCGGCAGTTGTAATCAACATTAAAACTGCCGACATCCATCATCAAAACCTGATTGCCCAGGCGGGTTCCAAACTGAATATTTTCGCCCTGGATATTCATCTCAAACGTCACCCGGTCAGAGCCGATTGCCACGTGATCAATGGCGTGAATCCACAGGTTGCCTTTTAAATAGTCGCCTTTTTCAAGATTAAGCGGCAGGGCGGATTGAACCAGATTGACGATCACATTGCGGGGAACGGTTATGGTGATTTCATCCGGAGAAACAGTGTGGGCATGGCCGTTGCAAACCGTCATTAAGCCCATCCAGCAGATAAAAACAACACCCAGACATTTTTTTCCCATAACACTCAAAGCCCCTTGTCCACTGATTTTAAAAATCCCGGCGTCAGCCCAGACAGCTGTTCCGCCCCACCTTTTTTTTGTAAGAAGCCGTGTCATTCCGTCGAAGGTTCAGGTTTCAAATTCCGTTGCGGCCAGAGCTGACATCATGCTCCGCCATGCCGGTTTATAAGAAACTCCTGTCGAAACATCATTGTGAAAGTCTCGACTTTCGAGCCCTCTTTGGTTTCCCTGACCGGAACATTGTAAACCAAAGGGGGTAGGATTTTTGCCCTTCCAGGCGTTAAGAAGCGCAGGCTGTTTGAGGACTTTAGCCCGCAGTTCCTGCGCTTTAGTCTGGAAGGGCAAAAATCCCCCCGACGTTTACCGTTCCGGTCAGGGTAACCAAAGGGGGCGGAATGGTACTATTGCCAGCCCTGTATCATCGTATTTCATGCTTCGTTGTGTCCGCCAGGACATGTGGGTTTATATGAAACGCCCCTCGAAGCAGCAGCGTCGGTGCGTTTCATCATTCGTTGTGACCAGAGCAGATATCATGCTCTGGCCATGCCGGTTATAATGCAAAAACAGCGGTTCGTAAAGGGGCAGGCAAAGTCTACCCCGGTTGAACCGCCCCTTTTCCGGCAGAATCGGTGATGCCGGCCATTTCTGTGAATCCATCCCGTAAGGGACCTCAGCGCCTGAATTGAGAGATATCGATGTCCAGGCGGTTGATGATTTTCTGGATGGAGGCCCGTTCAAGTCCGCTGATCCTCGATGTTTTGGCAATATTGCCCCGGGTTTTCTCAAAAAGGCGGGTAAGGTAGTTTCTTGAAAAGAGGTCCAGGGTTTCCTTTTTGGCATCTTTGTAAAGGGTGTGGCCCCCGGGCAGGGAGGAGGGGGTGTCACAACCGCCCTCCACCAGGTTGATCAAGGCAAGATCAATGGTATGGCCATTGGAGAAGACCACCAGGCGCCGGATGTAATTTAAAAGTTCCCTCACGTTTCCCGGCCAGGAGCGCCTGGAGATGACCCCCAGGGCCATGGGGTCGATTTCCATGGCATCTATCCCCATTTCCCGGCAGGTTTCCAGGATAAATTTTCTGGCCAGCAGCGGGATGTCTTGTTTTCTTTCCCCTAGGGGGGGAACCTTTACGGACAGAACATTCAGCCGGTAATAAAGGTCCTTGCGGAAACTGCCGTCACGGATTTTCTGTTCAAGGTCCTGGTTTGTCAGGGCAATGATCCGCACATCAGCGATCCTCTTGGTGCTGCTGCCCACGGGTTTGACCTCCTTGTCCTGGAGAAATTTCAGCAGCTTTGCCTGGATCAAGGGGCTGATCTCCCCGATTTCATCCAGGATCAGGGTCCCCTTGTCCGCCGCCATGAAAAAGCCCTCACGGCTTCTTTCCGCCCCTGTAAACGCCCCTTTTACATGGCCGAACAGTTCACTTTCAAGGAGCTGTTCAGGAATGGCAGGGCAGTTAAGGGTATGGCAGGCGGTCTCTTTTCTCTTGGACAGTTTGTGGATGTTTTTGGCAATATACTCTTTGCCGCTTCCCGATTCCCCCGTGACAAGCACGGTGTAGTCGGTCACGGCAATGGCCGTGATTTTCTCGTGGAGCTGCTTCATGGCCTGGCTTTGCCAATGGCCTGACGGGTCCGAACTCAATGAGCGGATGATACGCTGGAGACGCTTGTTCTCCCTGGACAAGGCATAATGCTTGATCGCCTTGTCAACGGTATGGTAGAGGGCCTCCCGTTCCACAGGCTTGGTGACAAAATCCCAGGCCCCCTTTTTAAGGGCCGTGACGGCATTTTCAATGGTGCCGTACCCGGTGATCATAATGACGCAGAGGTGGGGATTTAATTCAAGGCCCTTGAGCAGCAGGTCATGGCCTGAAATTCCGGGCATCCGAAGATCTGACAGCATCACGCCCACCTCGTTTGTGCGAAGAATCTCCAGGGCATCATCTCCCGAAGCTGCTCCAGCGATAGTTATCCCTTTAAACTTTTTTTCAAGGTGCCGGATGATCCCCCGCAGAAAATCATTATCATCATCAACCACCAGTATGGAAAATGCCTTCATCTGATCCCTCCCCTCTCTGTTGCCCGGCAATGGGAAATGAGATGTAAAACCGCGTGGTGTCGTCGCTTTTCACATCAATCTCTCCACCCAGCTCATTCATGAATCCATAAACCACTGAGAGCCCAAGCCCCGTTCCCTTGCCCACGTCCTTTGTCGTATAGAAGGGATCAAATATCTGTGCGATCATCTCCTGGGGGATACCCTGGCCATTGTCCTGGATGCACAGCACGACCTGGTCCGGGGATGATAACCGGGTGGATATATCAATTTTTCCGTCCTGGTCATTCAGGGCATCAAAGGCGTTCAGCCAGAGATTTGTCAGAATCTGTTCAAGGATGGCTGCATCGCATTTTATGTCCGGCAAATTGTCTTCCAGGCTTGAAGAGACGGCAATGTTTTTCGAGGCGCCCTGGGCCCTGAACAGCTCAAGGGTATTCGTCACCACAGCGTTGATGCTGCATCTGCCTGAAATCACCTTTTTGGGCCTGGAAAGGTTTAAAAGATTCTGGATCACCTTTTGAACCGTGCGGGTATGTTTTGAGATGACGTCAATATCATCCCGGGTACCCGGGTCGACAACCGCATCTTTTACAAGGTCCGTATAGCATTGAATAACGCCCAGGGGGTTGTTGATCTCATGGGCAATCCCGGCCGCCATTTTTCCAATGGCGCTCAGTCGTTCGGTCTGCTGCATTTTTTCAACCATCTGCCGTTCAAGGGTGATATCCCGGGCATAGACAACAATGCTCAAGTCCATCTGCTCCTGGCGGGGTAATGGATACAGGTCAACGGCAAAATACCGGTTGTCCGGTGTTTTAATCTCCCTTGCCACGGGCATCTCGTTTTGGGTTACCGGGTCAAGCAGATCACATTCCCCGCGGGTCAACGATGCCGGGCAGAGAAATTCCTTTAATTCTTCTGCCTGATGGTTCCGGTTGCCACGGGGCACAATCTGCTGGCTTGCTTTGTTGGCAACGATGATATGGCAGTCACCGTCAATCAGCAGCAGCGGATCTTGAATGCCTTCAAAGATGGATTGAAGCATATCCTTTTGAAATCGCATGTTTGAAAAAGCCTGGATATTTTCGATAAGGATAGCCATCTGGTGTCCAAGGGCCAGGAGAATGACCGGATCAAAATCCCGGACATCGGGCGGCGAATCCCATGAGATACAGAAAATACCCCAGTGGGTTTCGGGTGATTTTACCGGAATATACAAGTTATGTCGTTCAAACAGCACCTCATCCTTCCACAAAAGATCCTGAATTCTTTTGTCAAGCCGGGTGATGGTCGTATCTTCTTTCCAGGCATAGTGGTTTTCCGATGCAACAATGCAGTGGTAGACGACCTGCTGGCGTCAAACCGCTGTCCCACGCTTTCAATCACATCGGAAATAAGCTGCACAGCGTTTTGCGAACTGCTGAAACCCGACAGCAGGCGGACAAACAGATGGACATCCAGCAGATGTTTGTCAGCCTCGGCATGGAGTTTCAGGGTCCTTTCCGCCACTCTCTTTTCAAGGTTCAGGGCATAATTTTCCAGTTCGTTCCGGGCTTTGGACAGGCAGACGGCAAGTTCGTCAACCCCTTCGATCAGTCCTTCAATCTCGCCTTTCCGGCCGAGCCGTTCAATGATGCCCTGCTCCCGGTCGCCTGAAAACCGTGTTTTAAAGATATGGGTCAGTTCATGGAGATTTTTCATGACCAGGCGATCAAAGAACAGGCTGATGAGCCCTGCAAACAGCATGATACCCAGGAGATAAAGGCCCAGGTAGTTCAGGGTGACATCCATGACCGGCCGTTTGATCATATCCACGGGAAAGCCTGCCACCACCACGGCACCCACCTCCCCCACCCGATGGTGAAACCCATTGGTGCGCCCATAAATATTGATCAGTTCAATGGGGGCCTCTCCTGGATCGCCATGGCACTGCATGCACGACGCCGTATAGGTAACGGGCTGGGCCACCAGATGGTATTGCCTGTCGCCGACCCGGGTGTCGTCCTCCCAGGTGTTTAAGTTTTTATTGCTGTCAAACATCAGGATAAGGCCTGCTTCAAAGGGGGAGGCTGCAGATTCCGAATTTCTGGGCCGGATGGAGACACGCCTGTAATAGTACCGGGATCCGTCCTGGTCGCTGATCCGGTCCATCACCTGCTTTGAAATATAGGAGGATGACATGGCCTTTAAAACAAACCGGCCCCTGGGAAGGGTATCAAACATGGCCGGCCTCAGGTCGGTTCGCACATAATCCTGGATCCCCGTGGACATGGCCAGAAGCATCCTTGCCCTCTGGCTGATTTCTGACTTCATGATGGAATTAAAATGGAAATAGATGATGATGGTGATGCAAAACCCCAGGGCAAGGGCAAACAAAACAAGGCCTGTGATGAATTTGAATCTCAGGTTCAGCTTTTTTGACGGCATTTTGTTTTCTCCATTTACGTTTCCTGGAGTCAAAATAAAGAATCCCCCGGCAAATAGCAAGCACTCCCATGGTCACCGACTCCCCGGGTATGCACAGGTGTAAACTCAAGGCTACACTCCTTCGAGCAACCAGCCATCAATACCCTTTGATAACAAGAGGTTAAGCAATACATCACCATGGCATGGGGTTTGCTAATGTCTGTAACAGACAGTTGATTGATTGGGTATCAGGTTGAAGACCTGTCTTACGTCCAAGGACCTGATCCACTTGAATTTAACGATGAGGAGCTTAAATCCATGAACAATGACAATGAACCATCCGTGTCCAGAAGGAATTTCTTCAAGCAGTCCGGGTTGCTGGCAACCGGGCTGGCCCTGGGAATCGGGGGAGCAACGGCTGTTCCCGGTATTGCCAAGGAAAACACCCTGGCTGCCCTGCCCTATCCATATCAAGAGCTGGATGTTGAGGCGGCAAGGAAACTGGGTCATCTGGGGTATTACAAGAATGAATGCAGCGCCGGTGCATTTTACGGGGTTCTCTGGCAATTGCGCGAAAAAATCGGATTTCCCTACGATTCCTTTCCCATTGAGCCTCCCAATATCATGAGTTTCGGCTCAGGCGGCGTCGCTGGCTGGGCCACCCTGTGCGGGGCGTTAAACGGCGCAGCCGCAGCCATCACCCTGGTAACCAAAAACTACGATCCGATTATCAATGAACTCATGGGCTGGTACGAAAATGCCAGTTTCCCCAGCCCCCAATCCAATGAATATGCCAACACGCATCAGTTTGCAGTGGAAAAATATAAAAGCGATAAAGTCCTGGCAACGAGCGTGGCCCGATCGACCCTCTGCCATGTGTCCGTAACCAACTGGTGCAAAGCCTCGGGCCTGGCTTCGGGTTCCAAAGAGCGAAGCGAACGCTGTGCCCGGGTTGCAGGGGATGTGGCAGCCTATGCCGTGGAGTTGTTAAACCTGGATGCACAAGGAAAATTCAAGCCAGTCTATGCATCGTCACCCGAGGTGGCCGGTTGCAGGGAATGTCATTTTAAAGGCAAGGATTTTAAAGCAGGACAGTATACCCGGGGCAAAATGGACTGCCTTCAGTGCCATCAAACACACGATATTTAACCTATCTTAAAAATGAGCAGGGTCAGCCGGATCTCGATGTTGGGCTGGCCCCCCATCACCCTGGCCGGCACGGTAAGGGCCCGCCACTGCCATCCCCTTACCTGTAGGAAAATCAAATTTCAATCCGGTCTCCGGGCCAGGATCAGCCCTATTCTGCCTGCACCTGGAAGATGATGCATTCATAGCTTGAGATGCGCGGTCCCAGGCCATTATTATCACATTTTCTCATTATTGACATCAAAACAATTCATTTGACAGATACATAGCCCCTTCTTAAACTATCAGACAAGGATAATTTACTCAACTTTCGGGATTGACCGATGTATATGGGCTTTCCGTATTGCCGTTGTTGATGGTTTAATAATGTTTTTTTGATAAAACGTGCAATAAAAAAGCCCGACCCCGTCCACCAAGGCTTAAGTCCGACAGTTGAACAGCGTAAAACAAGGAGGCAGCATGAAAATTATAATCATCGGCGGCAACGGGACAATCGGATCAAGGGTCAGGGACCATTTTTCCAAAAAACACGAGGTTATCGTTGCCGGGAGAAATTCAGGTGATGTGAATGTGGACATGGCAGACAGCCGTTCCATCAAGGCCATGTTCGAAGGAACCGGGAAAGTCGACGCCGTTGTATGCACGGCCGGGGATGCCAAATGGGCGGCTTTTGACGCCCTGACCGAACAAGATTTTTATATCGGCATCAAAAGCAAACTCATGGGGCAGGTCAACCTGGTCAGAATCGGGAAAGCGCATATGAACCCGGGAGGCTCCTTTACCCTTTCCACCGGCATCCTGGCCGATCACCCGGTTTCCTTGACCACCAGCGCGGCCATGGTCAACGGAGCGATCCACAGTTTTGTCAAGGCAGCCTGCCTGGAGCTGAAAAACGATATCCGGATCAATGTGGTTTCCTCCGGACTGGTTGAAGATGCAGTGGAACATTACGAAAGCTATTTTCCCGGTCACAATCCCATTCCCATGAAAAAGGTAGTCAACGGGTTTGTAAGAAGCGTTGAGGGTGCGGGCACCGGAGAGATCATCAGAATGTATGACAACTGCTGATTTCTGTTCAACCTTGCAGCGGGTAGGAATTGACCGGCTGCAAGGGAAATCCTCCCCCCTGCCCTGCCAGGATCAAGATCCCCCCGGGCAACCCGCCAGGGCCTAAGTCCGAAAGTTGAGTAAACCTATAATCTGTTAAGAATTTTCATACAGGTGGCAGGCAACCCTGTGCCCGGGGGATACCTCAACAAGCTTGGGGGATTTTATCCGGCAGAGATCCATGACCCTCGGACACCGGGGGTGAAACCTGCAACCCCGTGGCGGGGTAATGGGGCTTGGCACGTCGCCCTGGAGAATGATCCGGTTTGAATCCACCCCGGGGACGGGTTTGGGCACGGCCGACAGCAGGGCCTGGGTATAGGGATGCTTCGGGGTTTCATACAACCGGTCATAGGTTGTGAATTCAGCCACCTGGCCGACATACATGACCATGATCCGGTCACAGATATACTCGACCACGGCCAGATCGTGGGAGATAATGATATAGGACAGGTGAAACTCCGTTTGAAGATCCATGAGAAGGTTGATGATCTGTGCCTGGATCGAAACATCAAGGGCTGACACCGGTTCATCACCGATCACAAGTTTGGGGCTCAGGGACAAGGCCCTTGCAATCCCGATTCTCTGGCGCTGCCCGCCGGAGAACTCATGGGCAAACCTGCGGCCATGGTCCGGGGACAGTCCTACTTTTTCAAGGAGAAAGGCCACGCGCTCCCGGATTTCTCTTTCCGGATAAAGGCGATGAATCCGCATGGGATCCCCCAGAATCCGGTTCAGGGTCATGCGCGGGTTCAAAGAGGAGTAAGGGTCCTGGAAAATGACCTGCATGTTGCAGGTCAACGCTTTTCTTTCCCTGGCCGTCATCAGGTCAACGTCAATGCCCTCAAAATACACCTTGCCGGAGGTAGGCGTTTCAAGGTTCATAATGGCCATGCCCGTAGTGGTTTTACCACACCCGCTCTCTCCCACAATGCCTAAGGTTTCACCCCTTTCAAGGGTCAGGGATACGCCGTCCACGGCATGGACATATCCTTTAGTGCGGCCGAACAATCCTTTTTTGACAGGAAAATGAACTTTAAGATTTTCTACGCGAAGCAAAGGTTCCAATTAATTCTTCCTTTGATACAGATGGCATCGGATGCTGCGGTCATGGCCCAGGGGCACAAGCTGCGGCATGGTTTTTTCGCATTCCGGCATTCGTCTGTTGCAGCGCGGGGCAAAATGACAGCCGCAGGGCAGATCGTAGAGGCTTGGTACCACCCCCTGGATCTCCGTCAAACGCTGGCGGCCTGATTTCGCCCGGCGGCCCAGAATGGGAACGGACTGCAAAAGGCCAATGGTATACGGGTGTTTTGGATCTTCAAACAACTCTTTGACCGGGGCCTGTTCCACCACCTTGCCAGCATACATCACCACCACCCGCCGGGCAATCTGGGCAATGACCCCCAGATCATGGGTGATCATGAGTACAGCGGTCTGATTGCTGTGTTTCAGCTCCTGAATCAGATCCAGAATCTGGGCCTGGATGGTGACATCCAGGGCAGTGGTTGGCTCATCCGCTATGAGAATTTTCGGGTTGCAGGCCAGGGCCATGGCAATCATGGCCCGCTGGCGCATCCCCCCGGAAAGCTGGTGGGGATATTCCCCGGCCCGTTTTTCAGGAGACGGAATCTTGACCCGTTCGAGCATGTCCACGGCCATATCAAAGCTGGTTTTCCTGTTCTCATTGCCATGGGTCATGAACATTTCGGCAATCTGGTTGCCAATGGTGTACACAGGATTCAAGGAGGTCATTGGCTCCTGGAAGATCATGGAGATCTTTTGTCCCCGGATATGGCGCATCTGTTTTTCGGACAAATCCAGCAGATTTGTGCCCTCAAACTCAATGCGCCCGCCCACAATGCGCCCTGGAGGGTCGTTAATCAGACCCATGACCGAAAGCACGGAAACGCTTTTCCCACTGCCCGATTCCCCGACAATCCCAAGGGTTTCACCGGGACTGACGCAAAAAGAGACATCGTCCACGGCCTTTGCAATTCCTTCCTGGGTATAAAAATGGGTTTGAAGGCTGTCGACCGTCAGGATGGGTTTATTTTCATTCACAAGGGTTTATCCTTTTTTTGTGCACGCCTACCCGCCATACACAATGTTACCGTCAATAATGGTCATTTCAACGCTGATCCGATGCCATTCTTCGGCAGGAACCGTCGTCAAATCCCTTTCAAACACGGTGATGTCCGCAAGGAATCCGGGCTTGAGCATACCAAGCCGGTCTTCTTTGCCGGCGGTCCAGGCCGCCTGTCGGGTATACCCGGTCAGACATTGTTCCAGGGTCAGGCACTGGCCTGGGGTCCATCCCCCCTGGGGCTGTCCTGCCGTGGTCTTGCGCAACGCCGCGGCCTGGAGGCCCAGGATCGGATTGATGGGTTCAATGGGGGCGTCGGTTCCAAACTGCAACGGGACACCCTTGTCCAGCAGGGTTTTCCAGGCATAGGCCCGGGTGCATCGTTCCTGGCCCCAGCGGCGCTGGGCCAGCTGCCAGTCCGAGGGAACAAACACCGGCTGGACCGACCCGGTTATGCCCAGGTCAAGGTATCGGTCCAGATCAGGCTGTGCAAACAGCTGGATATGTTCCACCTGGTCACGCCATAATCCGGGGTATTGGGCCCTGCCATGGGCAATGGCATCCAGGGCATGGGTGGCAGCCTTGTCTCCAATGGCGTGGATGGCCACACTGAATCCGCGTTTGTAAGCCTGGCATACATAATGTTTAAGTTCATCGGGAGATAGGCAGTGCATGCCGCTGTTGTCGGGTTCGTCGGTGTAGGGGTCGTGCAAGAGCGCTGTGCCTGCACCCAGGGAGCCGTCGGCAAAGAGTTTTAAATGCCCGTTCCACAGATGCGGGGTGCCTGCAAGCCATTTAAGGGACAATTCATCGGCCTGTTCCAGGTCATGGGCCTGCATGAGGTGATGCACCCTTAAATAAAGTTCCCCGGCAGCATCGAGTTTGCCAAGGATCTTCCATTCGGCCAGGGATTCACAGGAATGCAGGCCTGTGATTCCGCATTTGAGGTATTCCTGCTGGGCTGCACGGGCGGCGGCTTCCACCTGGGCCGGGGTGGACGCCGGCATGGCCGTTTCCATCAGATCCCGGGCCTCGTGGAGCAGCCCGGTCAGTGCGCCTTTGTCATCCCGTTCAAAACGCAGACCCGAAGGGGCTTTTGATTCCTCCGTGATGCCGACGGCGTCGAGGGCCTTTGAGTTGACCCATTCGCTGTGGCCACACACCCGGGTCATCAGCAACGGATTGTCCGGGCTGATATCATCCAGATCATGGCGGGTGGGTTCACGATCCTCAAACCAGTGATGATGGTTCCACCCCCTGCCGATGACCCATTCTCCCGGGCTTGCCTTTGACACAGCGGCTTTGATTCGTTCCCGGCAGGCACCGATGCTGTCAAGGCCTGTCAGATCCACCATCAACCGGCTTTGCCCATAGTTGATAAAATGGCAATGGGCATCCACAAGGCCCGGGGTGACCAGGCGGCCGGGCAGTTCAACGGCCTTTGCACCCGGCAATAGGGATTTAACCTGTTCATTGCTGCCCACAGCAGCTATGCGCCCGTCTTTGACACCCACGGCCTGGACCCAGGGCATATGGGGTATGCCGGTGAAAACATTGGCAGAATATATGGCAAACGCCGAACTTGACATGAGAACTCCTTAAATTTAATTGCGTCGGGTCAGGGTCTTGGGATCCAGAAGGTCTCGAAGCCCGTCGCCGAGAAGGTTGAGACCCAGTACGGTGATAAAAATGGCAAGGCCGGGAAAAATTGAAATCCACGGGGCCGTAAACAGTTGCTCACGGGCGGCAGACAGCATCCCTCCCCAGGAAGGGGTGGGGGGCTGCACCCCCAGTCCCAGAAAAGACAGGGCGGCTTCCAGCAGAATGGCACCGGCCACCCCCAGGGTGCCGATGATCAGAATGGGACCGATGATATTGGGCAGAATCTGGGTGAACATCAGCCGGACACGGCCGTACCCCAGTGCCCTGGCCGCCTTGACATAATCAAGGTGCTTGGCTGACAGGGCCTGGGACCGTGTGATCCGACAGGAATAGGACCAGTTGGTAAATCCCAGGGCCAGAAATACGTTGAGCAGGCCCGGGCCCAGCAGGGCCATGACAGCCAGGGCAAAGATCAACGCTGGAATGGACAGCATAATGTTGGTCAGCCCCATGACAAAATCATCCCACCATCCGCCGAAAAAACCGGCGCTCAGCCCCAGGACCACCCCGATGATGGTGTTGATCACCTGGCTGATCAGGCCCACGGCCAGAGAAATCCGTGCACCATAGATCACCCGGGAAAAGATGTCACGGCCCTGGATGTCGGTGCCGAACCAGTAGTCTGCCGAAGGCGGCTCTTCAGATACCATAAGGTCTGCATCGTCAACGGGATGGTAGGGTGCCAGAACCGGGGCAAAGACGGCAACGACGATCACAAAAAGGGTGATGATGCCGCCGGCCATGAAATTGGTCTGGGCCATGATCTTGAATATCTTATTATTTTTCATTTATATGCGGCTCGGATTCTGGGATCAATTGCCCCGTAGAGCATATCCACTATGAGGTTAACAAATAAAAACGAGAGAATAACGACCAAAATGCACCCCTGGGTAATGGGGATGTCCCGCTGGAAAATGGAATCCACAAGAAGGGAGCCAAGCCCCGGCCATGAAAACAGCTTTTCAACAATCACCGTATTGGCAATGAGTTCTCCAAACTGCAGGCTGGCTGTGGTCAAAATTAAAATCAGGGCATTCCTCAGCACGTGTTTGCCGTTGACCAGGAATTCAGACAACCCCTTGGCCCGGGCCGTGCGAATATAGTCCATGGATAAAATTTCCACGACAGCAGCCCGGGTGGTTCGGGCCAGAAGCCCGATATAGCCTACCCCCAGAGTGCAGGCCGGAAGGATGAGATTTTTTATGGATCCATCCCCGTACCCCAAAGGCGGCAGCCAGTGCAGCTTGACCGAAACCAGGAACATCAGAAGAAGGCCCAGCCAGAACTGGGGAATGGACACCCCGGACACCGCCCCCATCATGGTCAGCGTATCTGGAAGCCGGCCCTGGCGCAGGGCGGAATAAAAGCCCAAGGGGATGCCAAAGACAAGGGCGATGACCATGGCGGCCACCGCCAGTTTAAAGGTGGGCCACAGCCGGTCTGCCAACAGCCGGGTAACCGGTTCCTTTCGCAGAAAAGATCGGCCCAGATCACCCCTGGCAAGATCCTTGAGGTAAATGCCATAGCGCTGCCACAGGGGCTTGTCCAGACCCCATTCTTTTTTCATCTGATCGATGTACTCCTGGGTGATGGTTCCGCTGTCCTGGTCACCGGCCGCCATGAGGGCGGCATTACCGGGCAGGACATTGAGAAGCACAAACATGATCAGGGTAATGGCCAAAACAGTGGGAATAAACTGCAGAACCCTGCGCAGGGCGTAAGCAAACATCGGCTATCCTTAAAAAAAGTGGCAGACTTGGGATCATAAAATCAGCCGGGAAAGATTATAAAACCTTTCCCGGCTTAAATGATCTGCTGAATTAATTCTTATTTTGCGCGGGGTGAGGAGTCATCCACCCATACGTTTGTCAGATCCTGGAACATCATTTCAGGGGCCACCTTGGACAGGTTATGGACCCAGGGATGGAATGCCATGACAGCCTTGTTGTAGTTAAAGAACCAGAACGGTGCATCTTCGGTTAAAATACCGTCTGCCTGGCTGATCAACGCATTCTGTTTTTCAGGGTTACGTTCTTTGGCAGCGGCATCCAGCAATTTGTCAAATTCAGGATTGCTGTACTTGACGTAGTTGCCCGAGCCCACAGGGTTTGTGGAATACCATCTCATCAATGCGCCCAGGGAATCAGGACCGGAATCCAGGGACCAGATAAACATCTGGTATTTGCTGTCCCGGATACGCTCGTCCATGGTGGCCCCTTCCATTTGTTCGATTTTAAGCGCTATGTTGATCTTTTTCAAAAAGGGCATCATGGCTTCATAAATGCCGGTTCCCCAGGATTTATTGGCGGTGCCGATGGCATGCTCAATGGTGAACCCTTTTTCATAGCCGGCCTCCTTCATCAACGCTTTGGCCTTGTCAAGGTTATACTCGTATTTCTTTCCCTCCGGATTAAACGCCGGCGAAGTAGAGGGCAGATATCCCCTTGCAGGAAAGGCTTTTCCCTTGAGGATTTTTTCGATGATCAGATCAGACGGAATGGCATAATTGATGGCCTGGCGAACCCGCTTGTCGGAAAAGGGCTTGAAATCAGGATTCATCCCCACAACACGGGTGAACATCTCGGCCACTTCGATCATATTTTTGGATATCACAGGATCTGCGGAATATTCAGCGTAGTTCACCGCACCGACAATGGTGGCATCCAGTTCCTTTGCCTTGAAGGCAAGGTCCCGGGAGGCGGCTTCGGACATGATCTTGTATACAACCTTGTCCAGGTAGGGTTTTCCTTCCATAAAGAAATCATCAAATTTTTCCAGGATGACCTCGGATCCTTTGACCCATTTTGAGAACTTGAAAGGACCGCATCCAATGGGATGATTTTTAAAATAGTCTTCTTTACCGGCCAGTTCTTCCTTGGGCAGAATGGCCAAAGCTGGCAGCCACAGGTAAAACTTGAGGTCCAGGGGGTTTTCCAGGGTAATTTCAAAGGTCAGATCATCAATTTTTTTAAGTCCGCTGACGGTGTCGGCTTCGCCTTTGTTGACGGCCATGGCACCCTTGACGGGCTGAATATACTGAAATGAAGGTGATGCCGGCTGCATGGCTGCAATATAGGTGTAGCTCCAGATCACGTCATCAGAAATCAACTGCCGCCCATTATGAAACTTAATGTTGGGCCGCAGCTTGTAGGTGTAGGTCAATCCGTCATCGGAAACCGTGACACTTTCGGCAAGATCCAGAACCGGAATGCTTTTGTCCGCATCCCACCGGTAAAGGCTGCGATGGATGTTCATGGAAACCAGATAGTCCTGGTACCGACTGGTGATGTAGGGGTTCAAACTGGACAGACTGCCGCCGTAGGGGGCCATGAAATTCAGGGTCCCTCCGCTTCTTTCGGCAAAGGCGGGCGGCTGTACGGCCAGGGTTGTCATGGCCAGGACGGCAAACAAAAAAATAATTTTTTTCATGATGACTCCGTTAGTAAATTGTTAACAGTTTAAAATTGACTATATAAGCCAGATCAAAAATAAGTGTCAACAAAAATATACAACAATAGAATATTTACAAAATAGTAATTTTTTCCTTGATGTTTTATGGGCTATTTGATTGCGGCAGGACGTGATCAACCCCACGGCAGCAAGCCCGGCCTGGAACTCAATGGCCTAAACTATTTTTTAAAAAAACATTGACAAGGAGACCCGAGAAACATTTAACTCGAAATTTACGAAAGCACGGGGCAAAGGCTGCAGATTTTATATTTGAGATGGGGCCCCCGCTGACATGACAGCACAAAAACCCTGGGGAAATTTTTTGTATGAAAGTATTTATCAGCACAGACATGGAAGGGGTGACCGGCACCACGGCATGGTGTAATGTCACCAAAGGGCAGGACGGTTATGAAACATACAGGGAACAGTTGACCCGTGAGGTCTGCGCCGCCTGCGAAGGCGCCCTTGAGGCCGGTGCCACAGAGATTCTGATCAAGGACGCCCACTCCACCGCCCGCAACCTGATTGCAGGGCTCTTGCCCCGGCAGGTTCGCCTGATCTACGGTTGGGGCAACCATCCTTATTTTATGATGCAGGGAATTGACAAGCATTTTGATGCCGCCATGATGATCGGCTACCACACAATGGCCGGGGCCAGCGGGAATCCCCTGGCCCATACCATCAGTTCCAGCAAGATTGCAGGCATTCGCATCAACGAACATGAGTATGCTTCCGAGTTTTTGATCAATGCCTATACTGCGGCCCTGGAAAGCGTGCCCGTGGTCATGGTAACAGGGGACAAGGAGTTGTGCGCGTCTGCAGGCAAGCTTGTGCCGAACATTACCACCGTGGCTGTCAAGGAAGGTTTTGGCGGATCAACTGTGAACATTCATCCGGACACGGCCGTGGAAAAAATCAAACAGGGTGCCAGAAAAGCCCTTGAACAGCCCCTGGGGGTCAAGGCCCTTGACCTGCCCGAATATTTTAAAGTACAGATCACCTATACCCAAGTAAAGGACGCCTACGAGAACGCCTTTTATCCCGGGGCCCGGCAGGTTTCCCCCCGAAAGATTGCCTTTGAAAACACCGACTGGTTTGAGGTCCTTCGAATGATTGTTTTTGTCTCCTGATTCGTGGTTTTTCCGGCCTTGATCATAATGTTGTCCACCATTGACAGCGGTTGGTCCAACGGATTTGAGTGGGGTGAATCAGGCCATTGATGCCCTTGTTTCGGGCAAGGGGCAAAGGGGGGAAAACCCGACGATGAGTTGTCGGCTTTCCCCCCGTCTATCTGGACGTCGCCCCATGGGGACGACGTCAACCACGGGTTTATTCTGCCATGGTTTTGAGCAGGGCGTAACGGTTGGTGTAATCTTTCTCGATCTTTGCCCTGAGCCGCTCGGACTCGGCCGGAAACTGCTTTTCAAGCAGGGCAAACCGGTTCTCACCGCCCAGGAACGCCTGGAGGGAGCCGTCGGGCTCCTTTGAATCCAGGACAAAGGGATTCTTACCTTCCAGCTCAAGCATGGGATTGTACCGGTACAGGGGCCAGTAGCCGGCGTTTACCGCAAGCTTCTGCTCTTCCTGTGTCTTGCCCATTCCCTTTCGGATCCCCTGGTTGATGCAGGGCGCGTAACAGATGATGACAGAGGGCCCGGGATAGGCTTCGGCCTCCTGGAACGCCTTCATGGTCTGGTTCTTGTTGGCACCCATGGCAATGGAGGCCACATAGACATAGCCGTAGGTCATGGCGATGCGCCCCAGGTCCTTCTTGCCCACGGGTTTGCCCGAGGCCGCAAATTTTGCAATGGCGCCGGCAGGGGTCGCCTTTGACGACTGGCCGCCCGTATTCGAGTATACTTCCGTATCCATGACAAGGATGTTCACATCCTCACCCGAGGCGATCACGTGGTCAAGACCGCCAAAACCGATGTCATAGGCCCAGCCGTCGCCGCCAAAGATCCAGTGGGATTTCTTGGTAAACAGGTCTGAAGCCCTGGCAATCTCGGAGAGTGCCGGGTTGCTGGACGCCTGCCCGAGAAGTGCCTTGAGCCGGTCCCCGTATTGTCTGGACGCCTCGGCACTGTCTTTTCCGTTAATCCACCCGGCCATGGCCTGTTTGAGATCGGGTGAAATATCCTGGTCAAGGGCCTGGGCCATGAGGTCCACAAGCTTCGAGCGACGGTGGCTTGTGGCGATGTGCATGCCGTATCCAAACTCTGCTGCATCCTCGAACAATGAGTTGCCCCAGGCAGGACCATGGCCGTCCCTGTTCACGGTGTAGGGTGTGGAGGGTGCCGAAGCCGCCCAGATGGACGAACATCCCGTGGCATTGGCAATGGTCATGCGCTCACCGAACAGCTGGGTCAGCACCTTGACATAGGGGGTTTCGCCGCACCCGGCACAGGCTCCTGAAAATTCCATCAAAGATTGCTGGAACTGGCTTCCCTTGACGGTGTTGCGGGCCATGAGGGTGTCTTTAGGGGCAATGGTCTGGGAAAAATCGAAGTTGGGCACTTCCACCTCGGTCTGGGTCTCCATGGGCCGCATCACAAGGGCGGGTGTCTTGGCGGGACAGATGTCCGCACAGTTGCCGCATCCCAGGCAGTCAAGGGTGTTGACCTGCATGCGGAACCCGAGACCTTTGAGCTCTTTGCCCCTGGCATCCAGGGTGCCAAAGGCGGCCGGGGCCGAGGCAAGTTCTTCCGGGGTTGCAAGGATCGGAATGATGGCCGAGTGGGGGCACACAAACGCGCACTGGTTGCACTGGATGCAGTTGTCTGCGATCCATTCGGGCACATTGATGGCAACGCCGCGTTTTTCGTATTTTGCCGTGGCAACGGGCATTCTTCCGTCGGTTGAAAAGGTGCTCACCGGAAGGCTGTCGCCCTTCTGGGCAAGGACCGGCCGCATGAGGTTGTCCACGTAGGCGTTGCCCGTTGCAGCAACGGATCGTTCGCCCCTGGCATCCTTCCAGCGTTCCGGCACCTCGATTTTGACAAGTTCGCTCAGGGCCATGTCCACGGCTTCAATGTTCATGGCAACGATTTTGTCACCCTTCTTGCCGTAGGTCTTCTTGATGTCCGCCTTTAACAGTTCTATGGCCGTTTCAAAGGGAAGGACGCCGGCAAGCTTGAAAAAGGCCGTCTGGGTGACCATGTTGATGCGGTTGCCGAGTCCCACCCTGGCTGCGATCTTTACCGCGTCAATGTTGTAGAAGTTGAGCCCCTTTGAGGCAATCATCCGTTTGAGTTCTGCCGGCAGCTTCTGCTCCATGTCGGCCTGGTTCCAGCCGGAGTTCAAAAGAAAGGTTCCTCCCTCAACAATGCCGTCAAGGATGTCGTAGAGGTTCACGTAGCTTGATTTGTGGCAGGCGATGAAGTCTGCCGCATCCACCTGGTAGGTGGACCGGATCTGCCGCTGTCCGAACCTGAGATGGGACACGGTGATACCGCCGGATTTTTTCGAATCATAGGCAAAATAGCCCTGGGCAAAGAGATCAGTGTTGTCCCCGATGATCTTGATGGCGCTCTTGTTGGCACCGACGGTTCCATCGGAACCCAGGCCCCAGAATTTTGCCCGGAACGTGCCCTCGGGGGCCGCATCAAAATCCGGGTCATAGTCAAGGGAGGTGTGGGTCACGTCATCGGTGATGCCCACGACAAAGTGGTTTTTCGGATCTTTTTGGTTCATGTTATCGTAAACCGCCTTGACCATGGCAGGGGTGAACTCCTTGGAACCCAGGCCGTAACGGCCGCCGAGCAGGGTCGGCAGCTTGCCGGCCTGGATAAAGGCGGTACAGACGTCCGTATACAGGGGGTCGCCAAGGGCGCCGGGCTCTTTAGTACGGTCAAGGACGGTGATGGCGGCGGCTGTCTGGGGAAGGGCCACCATAAAGGCCTCCCTGACAAAGGGACGGTAGAGCCTGACCTTTACAAGTCCAATCCGTTCTCCCATGGCCACCAGTTTGTTCACGGTCTCTTCAATGGTTTCGCAGGATGACCCCATGGCAACGATGACCCGGGTGGCTCCGGGATCTCCCACGTAGTCAAACAGGTTGTAGGCCCTTCCGGTGAGGGCTTCCACCTTGTTCATGTAGTGCTCAACCACCCCGGGGATTCGTTCATAATAGGTGTTGGCCGCTTCCCGTCCCTGGAAGTAGATGTCCGGGTTCTGGGCCGTCCCCCGCACGTCCGGGTGTTCAGGGTTCATGGCCTTTGCCCGGAAGGCGTCAAGGGCCTCGTAGTTGACCAGCCCGGCCATGTCGTCGTAGTCGATGGTTTCGATCTTCTGGATCTCATGGGAGGTGCGGAACCCGTCAAAAAAGTGAACAAAGGGCACACTGCCTTCGAGGGTCGCAAGGTGGGAGACCAGGGCCAGATCCATGGCTTCCTGGACCGAGCTTGAGCAGAGCATGGCAAAGCCGGTCTGGCGGACGGACATGACGTCGGAGTGGTCTCCGAAGATGGAAAGGGCGTGGGGCGCAAGGGCCCTTGCCGTCACGTGGAAGACACAGGGGAGAAGCTCGCCTGCAATCTTGTACATGTTGGGTATCATCAGCAAAAGGCCCTGGGACGCCGTAAACGTGGTGGTCAGGGCCCCTGCGGCAAGGGCACCGTGGACTGACCCTGCCGCGCCTGCCTCGGACTGGAGCTGCTTTACGTTGAGCACCTGGTTGAAGATGTTCTTCCTGCCCTGGGACGCCCACACATCGGCCACTTCTCCCAGGGGGGTTGAGGGGGTGATGGGATAGAGGGCAGCCACATCACTCATGGCATAGGCAACGTGGGCTGCCGCTGTATTTCCGTCGATTGTTACCATCTTTTTCGTCATTTATAACTCCATTGCCTCTTTTCAGATTATTCTAGTGTGTCCGCATAGATTTCAAGAACATGTTTTACCGTCACCCGGTCGTTGTTCTTCGAGAGCATGTCGGTCATCTGCATCATGCAGGCCGGGCAGGAGGTCGCAACAATATCCGCGCCCGTGTCAACAATGTTCTTTCGTTTCCTCATGCCGATTTCACAGGAGAGTTCATAGTTCTGCAGGTTGAAGCTGCCGCCGTTTCCGCAGCAGTAATCTGCCTCGTTCATTTCCACAAGCTCACAATCGGGATTGGCGGAAACAAGGGTTCTTGGCTGCTTGTAAACGCCAAGGGATTTTCCCAGGTGACAGGGGTCGTGGTAGGTGACCCGGTGCGCTGCCCTGCCATTGATGTCGGCGGGCCTGACCTTGAGCACGTCCACCAGAAACTGGCTGATGTCCATGGCCTTTGCCGACAGCTTCTTTACACGGGGATAGTGCTTTGAATCTTTGCTGCCCGCCATCATGGGCCAGATCTCCTTGATGGTCGAGGTGCAGGTGGCGCAGGGGGTGATGATATAGTCAAAATCCTTGTCCCGGAAAAGGGAGACGTTGTGATCCAGGAGATTTTCAAAGGTCTTTTTTTCACCCGAGGCCAGGGCGGGAATGCCGCAGCAGGCCTGATTGGCCGGCATGAAGACCCCCACACCGTGGTGGGCAAACACCTTGAGGGCGGCTTCTCCGATTTCAGGGTTCATCTTGTCCACGACGCAGCCGGGGAAGAAAGCGACCTTGATGCCGGATTTGCCACGGGCCGTGTCAAGTTCGAGGCAAGTTTTATGAAGCGGTTTTTTTGCCAGGGGCTTGAAATGCCGGTCCCCGATCAGGCCCGACATCATCCTGGAGCAGCAGGTCCCCTGGTGGGCGGTGGCCTTGGAAATGCCGAGCCCCTGGACCTTTGATGCCAGGTCGACCAGCTGGGTAAATCGCCTGGGGTTGTTGAGCATTCCCCTGAATATGGCTTTCTTGACAGGGGAGAGTCCCACATAGTCGGTCAGGGCGACCCGGGCCTTGAGGAAAATCTCAAGCACATTCACACCGCTGGGACAGTTTGCAGCACAGGTGCCGCACATCAGGCATTTTTCGATGCGCTGTTTGGCTCCCTTTGCGTCGGTCAGAAGCTGGTCCCCGAGCCGTTCGAGCAGGAAAATCTTGCCCCGTGCCACATCGCCTTCGTCTCCGGTCTCGGCAAACACCGGGCAGACCGCCTGGCACATGCCGCACTTCATGCAGTCTGCCAGCTGATCTTCGATCTCCTTGATGAGCAGTGCGAGTTCGTTTAAATCAGACATGTTACCTCCCTATGATTTTTCCGGGATTAAGGATGCATTTGGGATCAATGGACTGCTTCATGGCCCTTGAAAAATCAATGGAGGATTGCCCCACTTCTTTGACCATGAATCCTGACTTGGCAATACCGATGCCATGCTCTCCCGACAGGGTGCCTCCGAGCTTGAGGGCCACGTCGAACAGGTCGCTCACGCATTTTTCCACCCGGTGCCATTCGGCCTTGTCCCGCTTGTCGGTCAGGATGGTGGGATGGAGGTTGCCGTCGCCTGCATGGCCGAAGGTGCCGATGGGAACATCGTACTTTACGGCAAGGTCTTCAATGGCAGCCACCATGGCCGGGATTTTGCTCCTTGGAACGGTGGCATCCTCAAGGATCAGGGTGGGTTTCAGGCGGGCAAGGGCCGAAAGTGCCGCACGGCGCGCTTCCCAGACCTTGGCCTTTTCCGCGTCATCCTTGGCGATCTGGATCCTGTTTGCCCCGCGGCTTTTACAGATTTCTTCCACCCGCTGGGCATCTTCTGCAACTTCCGCCGGGTGGCCGTCCACCTCGATGAGCAGCATGGCCTTGGCGTCCCTGGGAAGGCCCACCTTGGAGAAATCTTCCACGGCGTTGATGGTGAAGTTGTCCAGGAACTCGAGGGTGCAGGGAACGATCTTGTCGGCAATGATGGCAGCCACGGTTTCGGTGGCCGCCTCAACACTGTCGTAGATTGCCATCATGGCCTTGGAGGCCTTTGGGGGGGGGACAAGTTTCAGAACGATCTCGCTGAAAATACCCAGGGTTCCTTCGGACGCAAGCATCAGTCCTGCAAGGTTGTATCCGGTCACGCATTTGACGGTCTTGGCACCGCTGGTCACAAGGTTGCCCTGGGCGTTGTAAAACTCCATGCCCATGACATAATCCTTGGTCACCCCGTACTTGAGGCCCCGAAGGCCGCCGGCATTTTCAGCCACATTGCCGGCAATGGTGGACACGGCCTGGCTTCCCGGATCCGGGGGATAGAAAAGGCCCTTTGCGGCCACGGCTGCCGCAAGTTTTGCCGTGACCACGCCCGGTTCCACGCGGACATACATGTCCTCTTCGTTGAGTTCCAGGATCTTGTTCATGCGGTTGGTCAGCAGGACAATGCCGCCCTTGAGGGGGATGGTTCCCCCGCTCAGGTTGGTGCCGGCACCCCGCACGGTGATCGGGATCTCGTTGTCGTTACAGATCTTTACAATCTGTCCGATCTCTTCGCCCGAGGCGGGCCTTACCACGGCTCCGGGCACCTCGGGTTCGAGCACTGCAGCGTCATAGGCATAGTTCTGGCGGTCGACCTCACTGGTCATGACGTTTTTTTCGCCGACAATATTTTTAAATTCGTTGATTACTGTTTTTGAAATCATATTGGCTCCCAACGTTTATGGGTTGTAGGTTGTGAAACGTATCTTGTGCATTTACAATGCATGATTCAATGGTGGTTAAAATGCTCCAGGAAACAGCACATAGATGTAAACCAGGGCCAGAAATCCTGCCACTATTCCGTAAAGAATGCAGGGGATCATGGTCCGCCGGATTATCGTGCCTTCCATTCCCACAAGTCCGACGGTTGCCGATGCGGCAACAACGTTGTGCACGCAGATCATGTTGCCCATGGCGGCACCAACGGACTGCATGGCCACGACAACCTGGTGGCTGGCATTGATCTTGGTGGCAATGCCGTACTGGAAGTCGGCAAACAAGAGGTTGGAAACCGTGCAGCTGCCGGTGATGAACGCGCCCAGGGCTCCCACATAGGAGGCGACCATGGGCCATACCGATCCTGCAATCCCGGCAACAAAGCTTGCCATGGTCAAGGGCATGGATGCGTACCCAAGGGGGTTGTGGGCCGACTGTTTGAGGATCTCGACCATGGCCACGGCAAAGAACATGGCAATGGTGGGGTTCTTCATCTTGACAAACGAGTCTATCCAGGCGGTCTTGACCTTGGCCATGGGGATTTTATGAAGGAAGATGGTGATCACGGCAACGAGCATAAAGGGAACAACACCGGGAAGATAGAGGGGCTTCATGGCAAAGTTGACGGTCTCATACCCCAGGATCTGGGGAAAGGAGATCACCCAGGCCGTAACCCAGCCTTTAAAGGGAAGGGTGCCGATCCTCGTGAGCACCAGCAGGGCTGCGATCAGGACATAGGGCATCCAGGCCCTTGTCTGACTCATGCGGGCCTTGAGCTTGGTTGTTCCGGGTTCAATCTCACCCACCCACTCTTGTTCCCAGCTTGAGCGCTCCTGAAAATCCCATACATCTTCGGGAAGGAACATTTTTTTCTTGGCGCCTGCCACTACAACCGAAAGGCCGATGAGTCCGCCCAGGAGCGAAGGAAACTCCACACCAAAGACAAAGGCGGTGAACAGATAGGGAACGGAAAAGGCGATTCCGGCAAACAGGGCAAATTTCCAGGCACCCAGGCCTTCGGACCAGGATTTGTTCTGGCCGAAAAAACGGGTCATGAAGCAGACAACAAACAGCGGCAGAAGAATGGCCATCACCGAATGGGTCAGTGCGGAAAACTCGCCCACGGTTCTCAGAAAGGCATCAAACGAGGCAACCGTGGCATCGGATCCGCTGGTTGCAATGGCTGCTTCAACATTGGTTCGAAGGGTCTTGAGTCCAAACCAGATCGGTGTCCCCACGGCACCAAAGGTGACGGGGATTGAGTTGAGAATCAGGCAGACACACACGGCGGCAAGGGCAGGAAATCCAAGCCCCAGCAGGAGGGGTGCGCCAATGGCGGCAGGGGTGCCAAACCCTGCGGAACCTTCAATAAAGGCACCGAATAAAAAGGCGATGATGATGGTCTGGACACGCCGGTCCGGGGATATGGTGGTAAACCCGTAACTGATGGTCTCCATGGCGCCGCTTTCGCGCAGGGTATAAAGGATGATGATGGCGCCAAACACAATTATTAAAACGTTGATCGCACTGCCAAAACCGCTGAGGGTGGCTGCGGCAACAAGACCTGCCGGCATTTTCCAGGTGGCAACGCCAAGAACGGCGCAGACAAGCCATGCAAGGGGCATTGCCTTTGTTGCGGGCCACCTCAGGCCGACCATGAACACCAGTACAATCGCGATGGGTACAAACGCTATTAAGGCAAGCAAACCTAAAGACATTGAATCCTCCTGACACGTAAGTTATAAAAAAACACTCTCTGGCTGCCTGTATTTCAATTTGCGTGCCATTGGCGTTATCTGCCTGTATTTACAGGAAATAGGGTTGATACTTCCTTTTTTTCAGACCCCAATCGCCTGAAAAAACCAGGCCGGAGTCTGAAAAAACGGATCACCAAGGGTAAAGGCGTGGCGGTCGTGGTGTTTTTCTTGTTGTTTTTCAGTTGGTTGTGGATGCAGTCCTTTTTTCAGGACTTGCCCGCCCGCCGGGGTGAAACCGGGAAAGAAATCGGAATCGTTTTTAATATTCCCCGCCATTCACCCCCAGGGGCAGGTGGAAACTCCTGGAAATCATGGTTTTTATGGTATAATAGTTGCTTAATGATTTATCAGTTTAATCGATTTCGTCCATAATTGCTGAAAATAAACTGCCGACAGGATAAGGTCAGGAATGAAACAAGACAGATTGAAAACCATCAGTGTCATGATCCTTTTTATAATGATCACGATTACTGCCGCGGCATCGGGTTCGGCCAGGGCTGCGTTGCCGGGCAAACGCATCCTCTACCTGAACTCATACCAGAACGGTTATGCCTGGTCTGACGAGATCCTCAACGGCATCAAAACCGAGCTGTCCAGCAAAATCGAAAATTTGGACCTCCAGGTGGAATTCATGGATTCCAAGAAACATTATGATCTTACGATCCAGACCATGCTCCACGATTACTACAGGTACAAGTTTAGAAACGATGTTTTCGATGTGGTGATCACCTCGGACAACAACGCCTTTGAGTTTGCCTTGAAATACAGAAAATCTTTGTTCCCCGGGGTTCCCATCGTGTTCTGCGGGTTGAACAGTTATGATCCCGGGATGCGCCAGGGTCAAACGGGAATCACAGGCATTGAGGAGAGTGTCGACTTTAAGGAGAACCTTGAAATCGCCCGGACCCTCCATCCAGATGCCAGACAGATGGTGGTCATCGGAAACACCACCGTGACCTCCCTTGCCATCATCCGTGAAATCAAAGAGACCATTGAAAATCAATCCATCAATTTCAAGGTGTCGTTTGTCACAGGATTCAAGACCAGTGATCTCAAGGCCGGCAAAGCGTCATTTCTGGCAGGCATACCCAGGGATTCGCTGCTTTACATTGTGCCCACCCATGAAACAAGCGGTAACGTGTTCTACACACCCGAAGACATCAGCACGCTCGTATGCCAGGCCACAAGCCTGCCTGTTTACAGTTCCTGGGATTTTCTGACCGGTACGGGTATCGTGGGCGGCAAGCTTGCCAGCGGGTTCCAGCACGGCAAAACAGCCGCCAGCGTCGCGGTACGCATCCTGAACGGAGAAGACCCGGATGGGATTCCTGTGGTCTCCCGGGGCGGTCACACCTATATCTTTGACTACAGGGTGCTCAAACGGTTTCATATAAACAAGGCGCTGCTGCCCAGGGGCAGTATTCTCATCAACGAGCCCTATAACTTTTACCGGCTCAACCGGCAGATCTTCTGGGTCATCATCGCAAGCGTTGTTTTGCTCTCGCTGATGGTGATTGTTCTGATCCTGAACACGGCCCAGAAGAAAAAGGCAAACCTTGCCATGGGAGAGTCTAAAAAAAAGCTGCGGCTGATTCTGGACAATATTCCCCAGCTTGTGTTCTGGCAGGACAGGGATCTTAAATTCATTGACGTGAATACCTCTTTTCTCAAGTTTTTCAATGTCGCCGATAAAAAAAGCATCATTGGCCGGGATATCTCGTCCATTCCCAACGTGGGAGATGCGCCCAGGATCTCAACAAAGCTTGGCAACCGTGTGCTGCAGACCAACAAGCCCTGCTACTCCTATCACTGGAAAATTACCCGAAGCAACGGTGAACAGATCTGGGTCGAGATGAACAAGATCCCCCTGCATGATCACAAAGGGAATGCCATCGGGGTGCTGAGCACGGCAGAGGATATCACCAAAAAGATCAACCTGAAAAAACAGCTGACCCAGGCCCAGAAAATGGAGGCCCTGGGCATACTGTCGGGCGGTATCGCCCATGATTTCAACAACATACTGACATCCATCATCAACTCCACGGAACTTGCCATGGAAGACGTGCCGCCGGACTCCATGACCTTCAAGGATCTGGAGCGGGTATTGAACGCCGGAAACCGGGGCAGCAACCTGGTCAAGCAGATCCTGACCTTTTCAAGGCCCGGGCACATGCAGTTTCGGAACATGAACATGACCCGCCTGATCAACGATGCCATGGAGCTGTTGAAAACCTCCCTTCCCGGAAACCTTGAGATTATCACGGACATCAGCAGCATCCGGTCTAACTGCCACGGTGATCCCACCCAGATTCACCAGGTGGTCATGAACCTTTGTACCAACGCCTTCCAGGCCATGAACAGCATCGGGGGAAAGCTCTGGGTCAAACTTCGGGAAAGGACACTGGTTGCCGACCAGGCTGAAATCCTTAATCTTGCGGCCGGTAACTATGTGGAACTGACCGTGGCAGACAACGGTCCCGGCATTGATCCGGACATCATGGACAAGATCTTTGATCCGTTCTTTTCCACCAAGAGTAAGAACATGGGCACAGGGCTGGGGCTTTCCATGGTGCACGGTATTGTCCAGGGCCACAACGGAACCATTACGGTATCAAGTCTTCCCTTTGAACGGACCCAGTTTACCATATTGATTCCCCAGATCGATGAAGTGGACGAGGACGAAGCCCTGGGCGATAACAACTCCCAGAGGGGCGAGGGGCGGATCCTGTTTGTGGAGGATGATGCCGGCCAGCGGGAAACCGTGCCAAGGACCCTTGAAAAACTGGGGTACCGGGTCACCACGGTCAGCGATGCCGATGAGGCCCTTGTCAGGCTGTTTGACGGATCTGAAACCTATGATCTTGTTATCACGGATTATGATATGCCCAGAACCAGCGGCCTGGATCTGGCAAAGCAGATCAAAAAAAGCCTGCCCCAGCTTCCCGTGATCATGGTATCGGGCCGGAACGTGGATTTTTGTGTCCAGGAATCGGACAATATCCGAAAATTTGTTATCAAGCCCTACAACAAGTCGATCATTTCAGAAGCCGTTAAAGGGGTGTTGCAGCATCTGGATGACTGATGTCCTTGGTGATTTGTACCTCCTGGGGTGAACCGGTTTACGGTGTTGAGCACCTGGATGACTGGTGACTTCATGTTTTTGTTGCTAAATGAAAATCCATCCTTAGATTAAAGGATTATGGCATTAATACTGATCATAGATGATGACAACAACTTTTGCGGGACCATGGAGAGCCTGATCCAACGCATGGGACACGACAGCCTCAAGGCTTCCAACCTCAAACAGGGCATGGAGATCCTTGGATCCCGGGATGTGGATATCCTGCTCCTGGACGTCCGGTTGCCCGACGGCAACGGTCTTTTGTCCCTTCCTGAAATCAAGGAAAAGAGCATCTCCAACCCGGAAATTTTTATTGTGACGGGACTGGGTGACCCCGATGGTGCCGAGGCGGCCATCCGTGGGGGGGTGTGGGACTATATTGTCAAACCCACCTCCATCAAGCAGACCAAGCTCAGCCTGACCCGGGCATTGAAATACCGGGAGGAGAAGAAAAGCAAACAGCAGACCCTGGCCATGAACCTGGACCGGATCATCGGCGAATCGCCTGTTATCAAGCAATGTTTTGAAAAACTGGCCCAGGCCGCCGTGTCAAATGCCCCGGTGCTTATCACGGGTGAGACCGGAACGGGCAAGGAGCTTTTTGCCCATACCGTCCATGAAAACAGTGTCCGCAGGGACCAGGATTTTGTGGTGGTGGACTGTGCCGTCCTGACCGAGTCCCTGCTCGAGAGTACCCTGTTCGGCCATAAAAAAGGCGCGTTCACGGGCGCGGCAGACAAACGCACGGGTCTTGTCAAGCTGGCGGACAAGGGCACCCTGTTCCTGGACGAGGTGGGCGAGATGCCGTTGTCCACCCAGAAATCTTTTCTGCGGGTGCTCCAGGAAAAACGGTTTCGGCCCGTGGGGGACACCCTGGAAATCAACAGCAATTTCAGGCTGATCGCCGCAACCAACCGTGACCTTGAATCCATGGTCAAAAAAGGAGAATTTCGCCAGGACCTCCTGTACCGGCTGTGCGCCATCCAGCTCAGGATCCCCCCTCTGCGGGAACGGGGAACAGACATAAAACAGCTTGCCATCTTTCACATCAACCGGCTGTGTGACGAGTACCAGATTCCCAACAAGGGGTTTGAACAGGGATTCTTTGACACCCTCAACGCCCATGACTGGCCGGGCAACGTGCGTGAACTCTTTAATGTTCTGGAGACGGCATTTGTGGCATCCGGATACGAAAAGACCCTTTATCCCATGCATCTGCCCCGGGAAATACGCATTCAGGCGGCCAAGGCTTCGATCCAGATGGGGTCGGCCCCCACGCTCCCCATGGACCAGGAGGAACAAGACAGCACCATCCCCACCTTTAAGGCGTTTAAAAACCTCATGGAGATCAAATATCTCAAAAATATAATTGCTGAAACCCAGGGGGATGTCCAGAAAATCCTGAAACGGTCCGGGCTGTCAAAATCCCATTTCTACAGTCTGCTTAAAAAATACGAGATCAAGATATAAGGCTCAGTTCAGCGTTACTGTTCAAGAAAATTTTTACTTGTGTTGAGTTTCATGAGCCCCTCGCGTCCATGGCAGTGGTGTCATTAGGTCCCTCACTATTTTGACTGCAACTTTTCTGCAATATTTTTCCCTGATTTAATCGCTGCCTCAAGAGCCTCCGGACGATCTGCAAAGGTATATTGCAAAACTCAAAACAAAAAATGCAACTTTTAGGTTTATTGCAGAAGGTCTTACACGATTGTTTGAAGCACCTCAACAACATCCGACAGTTCTGCCCGCAACGTATAATCAGCCTCAACAAATGCACAGGCGATTGTTCCATGGATGTTTACAACAAAGGTGGCAGCATGGGGAAGGTCAAACTGCCCTTTGCCATTATGCTTCTCAACATTGATTCCAAAACTTTTATTGATGGAGCAAAGCTCTTCGGGCAGGGTAAATACAATGCCGACCTGTCGTGCATAATCGGAGTTGACTTTACCAGGGCCTTTGTTGAAAGGCTGTGGTGCATGAAACACGACAACACCCTGCTTGCGGGCAAACCCTGTGCAACGGTTTTAAACGGCCTGGGCCCTGCTGCCCTTGAAACAGCAAACAACGCCCTGGCCAAAAAACTGACAGAATCCGACCGGGTAAATCTTCTAGGCCAGATCACCCTTACCGGAAAGATACCCTGCAATACCTGCGGAAAAGGTGAGGAATGCAAAACAAACGCCCTTCATAAAATGAGGAAAATCAAAAACGACCCAGACCTGACAGTTGCTGATTTCCCCTATGCTGATTTTAGTGAAAACGAAAGGGTCTATAAAGAAATTTCGGCCCTGGCCTCAAAATTCGTTTCCATGGCAAAAACGCAATAAACCGATTATAATTGATCAGAAACACTTCATCAGCCGGATCCCTGCAAAAAAAGAACAGAACAATACCGAGGAAAGTCATAAAAAATCCTGAATGATACACAAGATATTGGTGGTACTCAGAGTTGTTGCTCACGTAAAAAAGGGTTGGACAAAGGAAAGGTCGTTGTGGCAGTCGTTCCCCTAAAAAGGGAGGTCACTAATGGTGCATATCGAAATATGCACCATAGTTTATAAAGCAGATTTACCTGATGCTTCTTCTATGCAAAGAGTTCTTTTACAAAGGCTTTGGCATTGTCCACATCTTCCTGGCTGGGACGGCCGGTCATCTTTTTAATCATATCCGCCCACTGATCATCATCCATATTCAATTTCTTTTGAACCGGCTCGTGCATGGCTTCAGCCAGAAAGCCCTGGCAGTCAAAACACCCCTTGTATTCGATGCCTTTTTCCTTGCATGCGGCTTTCATGGGTTCTGCAAAGGCTTCCATATCCTGTTCCGGGTAAGCTGGAGCCATGTGTGTAATAAAACCTGCCATCTGCTGACCGGAGGTTGCCTTGAGAACGCCTAAGCATTCTTTTACCGGGGCTGCAAGGCTGCCTGAATGCAGGGGCGAACCCATGAAAATGCAATCGTATTCAGCGACCATATCAGGGGTGAGTTCTTCAAGTTTCTTCAAGTCGGCATCGCCTGCCTTTGCTGCTTCTTCGCAGATAGCTCTGGCAATTTTTTCCGTGTTTCCACTCTGGCTGTAATAAGCGACTAGTACTTTCATGATCTGATCTCCTTATAATTGGTTAATATACAGGTATCGTTCAAACTGCTTAGGCTCACACAATATGAAAATTTTATAAACCCGTCTGTAGCATCTGCTACATTCTTGAAATTAATTTGTAGAATACCGATTTTGTCACCTGAATACGCCCTCGTACGAAGATAAAGTCGATCTGATGGGGGGGAGAAAAAGTTTTGGGCTGAGCCCGAAAAGGCCCAGCCCAAAACCGCCGATGTTAATTCAATGTTTTAATGATATCGATAATCTCTTCCGGTTCCGGGCGGAGTGTATGGTCAACGTTCACTTCGGCATTTCTGATAATGCCTTTTCTGTCCACAATGTACCTTGCAGCCATGGGCAGCACCCAGGAGTCATTTCCGTTGAACCGTACCAGATCAATGCCCAGGGACCTGTATATCTCCTGGAGTTTTTCCGGAAGGACAAAGTCCAGATTTAATTTGCCTGCATACTGGTTATCCTGGTCGGTGACCACCGGAAAGGTGAGTTTGTTTTTTTTCACCACCTGCTTGGAATACCTGGGCAATTGCGGGCAAACGGAAACCAGAGAACCGCCGGTTTCCTGAATCCGGCCGTATACCTCCTGCAGAGCTGCCAGCTCTACATTACAATAAGGTCACCAGATCCCCCGGTAAAAGCTTATGGCCAGGGGCCCCCTGGCAAGCAGGACTTTGGAGCTGACCCTGTTGCCGGTTACATCGGGCAGCATAAACTCGGGCAGCAGGTCACCCACCTTGATGGCTTTGTCTGCGATTCCGGATTTTACCAGCCCTTCTGTTTGCTCAAGCAGGGCACCGATTAATTCTGGCGGTCTGGTCGCGATGGACTCCTGTTTCATTGCATAGAGCTTTTCCTTTAATTTCATACTGTCCTCCAATGTGTTTATGTGAAGCAATTTTTTGGAGAGAAGACAGATCACACCCATCCGGTCTTTAAATGGTGATCAACTTCTCGTCATCCTTAAGAATTTGAGTCAAAACGAGCCCCTGATAAATAACTTCAAGGTCAAGGCCTTCCAGTATTTCTGTAACACCGAGCTGATCTGCGCATGACTTGCAGGCGGTGACATGCACCCCTTCAAGTTTGGCTTGTTCGATGAGATTCTGTATCATCTTGTTTTCGGCAACCAGTTTCACGGTGGCCCCCCAGATGATGATGGTAACCTCATCCCACCAATCCCTTGACTTTGAATTGATCCCGTACATAAAAACCATTTTTTCTGCGGTAATTACATTGTCGTTGGTCCACAAGATGGTCAGTTTATTTTTTTCTGTCATGTCGTTTCCGCCTGAAGGCTCATTTATGATAATTAGAAAATTTATCGATTTTGTTTTTCGTGCAACAAAAATAAATTTTGAATACACGTTCAAAATAAGCCACGAAGAATCCCATGTCAACGACTTTTTGAACAATTATTCAAAATAGTCTTGTAAAATGCTAAAATAGTATTAAAATAGGTTCAGTTGAAAAAATCGGAACTACAAAAAAACGAGGTCTATATATGGCGAAAGCCCTGTTTGATAGAAATGATGTGATCGATAAATCCATCCAATTGTTTTGGCAGAACGGCTTCAGCGCCTCATCCATGCAGCAGGTTGTGCAAGCCACCGGCCTGAAGCCCGGGTCGATCTACCATGCCTTCGGTAACAAGGAAGGCCTGTTCCGGGAAGCCCTGGACAGTTATGCCCAAAAAGGGCTTGTGCAAATCCGCAAGATACTGGATACGGCACCAAGTGCCGGGGAAGGAATCTGCATGATTCTTGAGAACTATGTTCAAGAATCAACCCGAAAAGATTATTGCAGTTGTTTCCTGATTAAAACCCAGCTTGAGCTGGCTGCCGAAGGAAACAAACTTTATCAACTGGCATCTGAAAAATTAGGTGTCATCGAAGCACTCTATGAAAGTTATCTTGAAAAAGCCTTCGGTCCCGAAGTAAGCCGGCAGCGCGCCACCAGCCTGATGATGCATATTTTCGGATTAAGGGTGTATGGCTATCGCCAGGGATCTGCCGACCGCATGCGGGAAGGATTAAAGCAAGGCCTGCCCTGGCTGCCCTGGGACCAGACAGAATTCACAGTTAGGGGCAAATGAAATATGGCGGCAGCAATACCGATTTCCAGCAGCATGTACGCACCGTGGTAAAATATTTGCTCGGTGCCGTATTGTTTCATGGGTCTATTCTTGAATTGTATCGCAATATTCTCGGGGAACTTGATCTGGAACCTGTGGGCAGTTCAAGAACCCGCATGACCCGGCAAATCAAACAGCAAGTCAAGGATACCGTCATCGGCAAAAAAATGAAGATAGTCCTGATCATTGATGAAGCCTCTTTGCTGCACATGGACGTTTTTGCAGAACTTCACACCCTGACCCAGTTTGACAATGACTCATAGCCTTTTTTACCCATCATTCTTGCAGGCCAGAGCAACCTGGTGGACAATAGCCCGCCGCAGTATACCGCAGCTATACTTATCAATGCTGCGGCACCGCTGATCAGTCCCAGATGGAGACCTTTATCAGCAGGCCCCACAGCTTGATTAACAATCACTGGTAGGGTCAGGACAAACAGTCAGGTGTTAAAAAAGGTAGAGGCCAACCGGGGCAGTCCAAATACCAGGGGACTGCCAAACCGGTTAAAAAAATGCCGGATAAAGAGTTTCACCGCACCACAAATCTAAGATAGAGAAAAAAAGCCCATCCCGCAGCCAGAAGCGAATCCAGGCGGTCCAGAGCCCCCCCCATGGTGTACAGAACCGTACCAAAATCCTTTACACCGTTAATCCGCTTCACATGGGAGGCAAACAGGTCTCCGGCTGATCCGGCAAGGGCCATAAGAAGAGCAGCCGTCAGAATCTGAGCAGGGGTAAACCAGGGCAGGACAAATCGGAGCAGCATCCCGGCACACATGGCACTCAATGCACCACCAATATACCCGGCAATACTTTTATTCGGGCTCAGATTCGGAAAGGGTTTTGGGCTCTTGAATATTTTACCACATACAAAAGATAAAATATCATTGATAATCACAACAGAAAACACCCAGAGTACGTAATTAAATCCATTGTCATCCGATTGAAGCACCAGCCAGATGGTCAGACTGCATCCCAGAGACAATGCGAGTGTCCAGATTGGAACCGGTCGATTTTGAAACCTATGAATAAAAAAAATGACCAGAGGAACCAGCAGGCCTGCAAATGCATAGGGCATAGAAAAATGAGGTTTGAAATGATATACCATGGCCAGCAGTGAAAGAGATATACTAAGGGCAATGACCAGATCCAAGCCCCTGTTTCCGGACTCCGGATTAATCTGAACCAGTTCCTTACATGCCTGAATGCAGGCCAGTACTACCAGCGCACTAAAGGTTATGAGGCCAAAGTAGGAAGCACCCAGAACAACTGGGATTAAAACCATCCAGACCCCGAGGGATTTGAGGAAAATCCGGCTCCCTTTGTGCCAGAACCACAAGCTCAGTGGCAGGCCGATCACAGGAAGCAACATCCACAGTCCAAACACTTTCATAGCAATCTGTGCTTTGGTCATTTTGACTGTTTTCCATGGTTTTCAAACAGCTCATTCAATCGCTGGTAGCGCTGGTAAAAACTCAACAGTGTCAGACAGGCCAAGATGCAGAAAAAAAGATTGACAATGGTTATATCTACCCCTGAAAATTGAAATAAAGGTTCTTGAAAAATCCATAAAACGACTGAAAGAAACACCAGGCCGACAAACATTTCAGCCTTACCCATGCCGTTGTAAAACCGTTCCTGAAACGTGGCCTCCATCTGGGTTCCAAGGTATGCATTAAGCAGCGCCAGTATAATGCAGATCATCCCCATACTCTGGGATGCACCGGGTGAGTAGGTCAGTCCCAGGAGAATAACCACATCAGACAGACGATCAAAAAAGTGATCCAGAAAATCGCCTTTCAGGCTAATTTTATCGTGTATCCGGGCCACACTCCCGTCCAGGCAATCACAGATGCCCGAAAGGGCGATCAATAAACCGCTCACCAGGTAAAACCACGGAGAAAGAAAAGATAGATAAAAACCGGCACCGGCTAGGCAGCTGGCTCCTAAGGCAATATAAGTCAAGGTGTTGGGATTCCACCCCGCCATGTATCTGGCCAGCGGACTAAACAGTGCTATAAAAAAAAGTCTAACGATATCGCCCTCTTTCATTCAAAACACAGCACATCTTTCCTAAATACAGATGGTACAGGTCGGAAAATCATAGTTGTCCGGTTTTATTTTGTCAACAAGAACCTAAGAAAAACAGCATTCTCAAAACACAAGCTGAAAAACGCATGATCATATTCACCGGCGGTTCAAGAAAGATAGCTGATTTGCATTCTTACGTTCTGAATTTAAAAACAATATTTAATGTCAAGGAAGACCATGTCGTTTTCACCAAAATTTTGATACAATACACTTTGTCCTGATTCGTAAAAGATAATTCCGCAGGACAGGTTAACACTGTCTGACAAATCGTAACCGAGTTTGATCCTGTGAATTGATCCACCCTGGCCTTTTTCCCCTGTGAAGGCTGACTGGAGAGTTAAAGTCCCTTTACTATCATCAAAAAAATGGATCAGTTTCACAGCTGCCTGGAACTGGTGTGACTTTATTCCTGCCTGTTCAAGGTTTGTATCATGGCCATGTATGAAGTTGTTCAGGGTCTCAATAGTTACAAAAGTGTCTTTGATTCCGGTATAATCAATTCCGAACATGAATTCGGTTTTTTCGTATGACCTGTCCGCAACCCGGATTGTTTCAAATAAAGATTTAGGTTGATCCGAAAATTTTATACCTGTTAAATATCCCGCCTCGACCTTAAACAACAGATTTTTACGGGCAGTGGAAATACTGGCGCCGGTCATCCATATTTTGGGACGGATAATAGTGAACAGAGGCAGATAGGGATTTTGTTGTTCCAACACCGGCGTTTTGTCTCTGAATCGAGCCGTGTAAAAGGCAACATCCCACCCTTCAAAGGAGCGGCTGATTTTTCCGGCCAGATCCATATCGCTGGAAGTTAGCTTTTCGCCTTCATTAACTGGTATTGAAATGACAAAGGGGTAAAAGCTTGAACCATAAACAGGATATCGATTCCACCGGCGTTCAGGAACACAAACTGATGACAAATGATAATCATCAAAATAGATATCAAATTTGGCCATCAAGACCGGCAGTCTTGATTCTGCAAAATCTTTTCTGCCGGGCTCCGTGTAATCAATGGGATTGAGCGTATCTGTGACCCGGAAATTGTCTGACACCCCCCATGTCAAAACCTGCCGCCCCAATCTTAAATCAGCCCGGGACATGGGCCTGATGTCAAAATAGGCGTTGTTAATTTCAGCCCCGGACTCATTTTCATCTAACAGCTCAGACTCAAATTCACTGCGCTTCTTAAGTGCATAGATTCCATCATAATACCCCAACCCCTCGATTCTGCCTAAAAAAGAGGAGGAAAAAACAGCATCCATTCCCAAAAGAAAACTGGTCTTTAGAGAGCTGAGACCATTTTCATCGGTTTTTGTTGATTCATCTTCATCATGGGCAAAATGGACTGAAACCGATTGCTTCAACGTTCCGAATACCGATAATTTAAAAGGGAGAAAGCCGGTTGAACTGTCCAGTCCGGAAATTCTTTCATCCATTTCGACCTGAAAAGATACAGGACGTTCAAAATCATCCAGGTAGTCAGGACCTGATTGAACTGTCTGGGTTGTTCCGGCTTGAGCTGTCCACACCTGCATCATAAAATAAAAAAGGCATTGAACAAACAGACCGACACCTATGTGACAACTGTCACGGGTAGACCTGTTCACTGCTGAGTCCTCTTTCCAGCTGCCTGAGTGTGAACAGCTCGTCGGCCAAGTGATGCCCCATCTTCAGATTGCTGATTTTCATGTGGGTCATGTGCATTGTTATCTTGCCTCGCTTTTTGATCACAAGGATATCCGTAGGGATCCGGATACCATCCATTTCGGTAAAATCATTGAGATCATGGAGTTTTACGGTATGGCCATCTTCACACCACAATTTGATTCGAATTACATCAAAGGTGTTTTTTGTTACGGCAAGTACGGATTTCAGGTAACCGGTTTTTCGGATCACCTCCTCGGAAACGGGTAATGATTCGATCAGCCAGGTATCCTGTTCTTTGACACGTGCTTCCTTGATGATCCTGAAAGTATAATCCCCCAGGGGTTTTGATACCAAATCGGCATAGTTGAGGTCAGATCCCATAAAGCTCCCCCCCCTGTCTGACGAGGCAATCCGTTTGGGCCTGCCTGCAGAGGGGATGTAAATCCATTGATCGCTCTCACTGCCGTTGTCTATGTAATCAAACATCAAAAATCCCATATTTTTCATTTTTGGCGGTTTGTTTACAACAATAATCTGTTTTTTTACATTTTGATATGACTTTGAATAAATCTGCAGCTCCCTTGTCTGGCGATTTTGATTTCGGTCTATCAACGTCATGAACAGATCATATCTGCGGTTTGAATCGGGATGGTTCATCTCTACACTGGTCATTATTTGCTTTGCGGACATTGATTCGGCATACAGACCGTTTAAATCATTTAAAAGACACCCAATCAGTGTAAAGAAAAAAAATATCAGTTGTTTGAGTCCCATATAGATTCTTTTCCTTGTTCAGACGATATCAACTCTTCCTGCGATTGTCGCTTAAAAACAGGCGAGGATATTTTGTTGTGTTCACCCGGCCCATCACAAGGGTCATTATAGCCGGAACCATAATCAAATCGCAGACCAGTGCCAATAACGAGACGCCGGCAATGGCCCCCCCAAAATACTTCAGGCTGTTCATTGTTGCCGATAGCAAGACCAGGGCGCCTGAAACAATGAGAATGGTTGTCATCAGCATGGGCGGACCGACAGACTGCAGCGTCAGGATACAGGTCCGGGATATGCTCTGACCCTGCCTGCTACAGGACTGAAAATAGTGCATGAAATGGACGGTGTCATCCACAATCAATCCCAGCGCAATGCTGCCCACCAGCAGGGTATACATATCCAATGGAAAGCCAGCCCATCCCATTATTCCCAGTGACAGCCAGACGGGTATAATATTGGGAATCATGCCAAGCATGCCCAGTGTGGCATTTTTCATCAAAAGGATCATCATACCGCTTATCACGAGTCCACAGATCAGATAGCTTCGAACCATACTGCCAATCGTTACGTTCAGGGTTGTTACCAGCAGGGGTATCCTTCCTGTGATGGCTATTGTTTCACCGTTTTTAAAAAGTGTTTTGCAAATGGACCTGACCCTGTCCAGAAAAGGACCGTATACCACAGCATCCATCCAAGGCAGGTGAATGGTGAATCGCATGATTTGAATCCTATGGTCTGTAAATTCTCTTAACAGAATGGGGGCGCAGAGTTCCATCAGCGCGATATCACGGGAGAGCTGATCCGGGTCTGTGGGCAGACGGTTCATATTCGTTTCTCTTCCAAGGGCTTTTCCCGCCAGCGTCACAACGTCAACAACAGACCGGATTTGATTGACCGGCACCGAAGGTATTGGAGATTCTTCGATCTGCCTGTGCAGCTCTTCCATGCCCTGCAGTACTGTCAGACGGGCATCTTTTTTAACATTTTGCACACCAACCAATACCTCCATGTTCGCCATTGTCCCCAATTTTTTATCAATTGTTTCCGACGCGATCCTTATATCAGCGTTCCGGGGCAGCCAGACCATGGGATTATGGGTTACCTTAAGTTTCAGTATGCCACCGGTGCACAACAGGCAGATACATATACCTGCCACGACGATTTTTTTTGCATGCGTACAGGCAAAGACAGCAATGGACTCAAAAAAGCTGTCCAAGGATAAAAACAGGGTTCTTTTTTTACTGCCCTGCACCGATCCGGGGCATATGGCGGCAAAGGCAGGCAGCAAAATAATGGTATAAATGAAACAGACCCCCACACCGATGCAGCCGTATATGCCAAGGGCAGCCACCGGTGCGATATCTGCCACTGAAAACGATGCAATACCTGCAGAAGTTGTTGCAGACGTTAGAAACAATGCCTTTCCTACTCCGGCCAGTGCGGATGATATGGCATGCTTCGGGTCAGCCCCTGTATCGAGTGCCTTAAAATATCTCGCCAATACATGGATACTGTCACCGATTCCCACTACGAGTATAAGGGTTGGAAGAATTGAGGTGGGTATTTTCACCGGGCTCTCCATGAACCCCATGATACCCATTGTTGTAGTCATGGAAAAAAAAACAATCAAAAATGGGAAAACCACTCCGGTAATCCGCCGAAAAAAAACATATAAAAAAAAGAGCACAAGAATACCTGCCAAAGCGACACAGATTACAGCATCCTTCATCAACGTCTGTTTTACAAATTCTTGGTATATGGGTACGCCTGCCACATGAATCTTTATTCCATCCCTGGAGTTGACCCTGGCAATTGCATGGGCTTTCCGAACCAGTTCTCTTGTTTCTTCTGACGTCAATGTGCAAGGGGAGACTGTGCTTACAAGTTTATTCAAGCCGTCGACGTTGGTTAGATTGTCTGAAAAATCTTCAAATTCATCTGTTTCTTTATATTGTGATGACAGACAGGGATCAATGGAAACCACAACAATGGTAAAATCCGACGAATCTGAAAAAAATAAGTTGTTATAAATTTTCGCCTGATGAATCTCTTCCACCCGTTTTTGTTTTTCGACCCATGATTCTGGAATATCTCTGAATGGCTGATACAGAGATAAGCGGCCATCCTGTTCTTTTATCACTTTGAGGTTAAGAAGACTTTCCTGACCGGAGACAAAAGGCAGTTCCTTTGCGATGTCCTTTTGAAATGCCTTGAGTCGATTTAAAAATCCGGAAGAAAAAATATCTAAGCCTGATATGCCATATAATATTTTGGGATTATCGCCAAAGATAGATCGAAAATCTTCTATGACAGCAAATAACGGTTGGTATTAATTTTGCTTTCAGGCCGCCAATAATGAAATCAGTTCGTCTGGCAAATCAGGGCGTTGAATTATTTTTTTCATTTCAGGACTGATTTTTTCATGTGATTTTTGTTCGGCCTTCAATTTTTCAGCTACCAGATTAGCATCAATTTTTTCAAACCGTTCTTCCAAGTTGTCATTCCCATCAAGAATGGCTTCCATATATTCTGAATTGTCGAGATTCTTGATTAACGGAGTGTCAGTGAGTATGGTTTTAAGTCTTTTATTCAACGATATCGTTCCACTTCTTTTCCTGTTTCTGCGTTTCAGATCCCGAAAAAATCGTTCCAGAATATTATTGGTACGCTGTGGTTGAATGATGACCTGTCCATGGAATGTTTCGATTGTAATTGGATCGGCAAAAAGTTTGTCCCAGTAGGTGTCAATCTGTTTGATCATTTTTCTATATGAACCTACTTGAGATAATTTTTCGTCAGTCATTATTTCAGCTCGAAATTGCTTCACCTTCTGGGCAATACTTTTCATGTTGGTATAATCATCGCCATCATCATTAAGGCCTTTTTTCTTTCCAGAAACGGTTAAGGATAGGGCTTTTCGAAGTTGTTTGAACGTTCCCATTTTTTTCTCAATTTGCTTGGCAGCACTTTTTAATTGCTGGTCATTGACAATTTTGTTGAGGGGGTTCAAAAGATTGAAGAATCGTTTGTCAAACTGCTTATCTTCGGCTGTATTCACCATTTTATGCAGGACCTTCAATCTTTGGTAGAAAATAAAATGTGGGCAATCAAATGGGAAACCATACCCTTCCAGTTGCCCCGTTGTATCAAGAGCCCAATGGATCATGATATATGATGAAACAACAGCTAATTTATCTGCGGGTATTAAATTGGGCTGACCATTGGAAAGACATTCCAACAGGTCGGTCCCAACCTGAGTATCATCATCCATCAGAGATGCTAATGCTTTTGCCTTTGCCCGGAGAACAGCCCTGATTTTATGCTTTGTTAAACGGGTCCTTATTTTAGCATATTCGGCCTCATATAAATCTTTACCGATGTCCCTTAAAAAATGAAAATGACAGATGAAATCCGGGATACCTTTGAACACTTCGGCCACTGCAGACAAAATACCTTTCCCCATATCATGGACCAAGGCAATTGGATTGCCGTATTGCTTTTTTAAACCCTCTAAAAAGGGGATGATTGATTCCGCTTTTTCCGAAGGCAATTTGATATTGTCCAATACAATTTGAGCAATACCATCCATCCCGGTAAAAAGATGAGGACTGCCGCCTTCACAAGTTCCGTCAATGTGCAAAATATATCCGCCTCTGCGAGACATAAGCTGATTTAATCGTTGCTGTGCTTGCCGATGAGCTATGGCGAGATAAGCGATAAATTTTTTCCCAAGAAAGCCAATTTCCCGTTGAGAAATGGCAACATTTCTACCAGCTAATTGTTCAATAATTTGCTGTTCCGGAAGGCAATGGACAAAAAGGCCATACCCGACAGAAACCAACACGTCATACCCATATGTACACCGATATGGAGTCAGAGAACGAAGCTGTTGGCTTTGATGAACTGTGTTGTCAGTCGGATCAACCAGAACCGTTTCCTTGGCACAAAAAGATCCTATATCTAAAGTTACGACTGTCTTTTCCCGGGTTTTGAGAACTCTCAAATCCTGATGATTTATTCCTTTGGGAAAAAAATAAATGGTTGGTTTTTTGGGAAATAAATTCTGCGAACAAAGTCCATCGGTTATTTTAGCGACATATCCGGTGAGGCATTTTATTGCTCTGTATCCGAAGTTTTTTTTAACAGGTCATGAAATTCCAAAAATTGCTTAACGGCAGCTGTGTCAAACCGCTTACCCGAAGGGGCTGATTCAATTGCGAGACGATCAACTTCAATCCCTGGATTCTTTATCAAGTGTACTAAAATTCTAACAGCTTGGGCATCAGTGATCCAGCTATCAGTTATTTGCTGTCCCAATCCCCTTTTCTGTTGTTCATATTTGGCTGGTGAGTCTGCAAAATAAAAGAACCGGCCTTGATATTTTTCTCTTTTGATCCCATCCGAGTTTTTGATTTGTGAAAAATAGGAACTGGTTGATGGAATTTCAATAGTTTGGGAAATGTCAGCAGCACTAAGCCCTTTTTGGGACTTTCTGACCAACTCAATAATTGTTTGCCGTAAATTGCCGTGTTTAGAAAAAAGAGCAGGTTTATATTTCCACAACCCGTTACTGTCAAATTCGGGAATTTCAGGCAATGTGTAGTAACGCCCATTTTGATTTATACTGGTGAAGGCTTCCCACTTTTTTAATCTTCTTCTCACCGTTATCGCAGAGCATTGAAGTACATGCATCAATTCTTCAATGGTCATAATTTTATCTTGTCTGAATTTTACCAGGACATCATATTCTTTCATCGCCCCTCCAGCTGATAAAGTATGTGTTATTTAATATAAATTACACACACTCTATCAAAAAAGAGGGGAGATTCAAAGCTCTTTTTTCTTTAAATTTGGGTTTTCTTAGCTTAAAGGGGTATAGTTGGGTGTGTTTTTTGAAGAACACATACTTTATCTGATAAGGATTTGGGCTGGAAAGGGTTTACTGGCAGGGCTTTTCAAAAATCCAACCGTTATTTGCTGTCATAGAAAATCTTGATACGCCCGGAGATCAGGTGAACCAGGTTTTAAATATCCATCAAGAGACGAATCGATTCTCAGGTTAAACACGTAAAGACTTGTGATTGCAATCACAATGGTCATGAAAGTGATAACAGTACGGGGAGATTCAAATACATTTTTCCCGATGGAGTAAAATATTCGGCCCGACACAATCTGCTCCGATAGTCTGATTCATCATTAATCTGTTTATAGAATCATAATTTTTAGTCTGACGTAGAAACCCTGGTCCTCAGGGCCAAGTTAGAGTGCAAAGGCTTTGCCCTCTGTACGGCTCAATGTTACTCAATATTTGAAGTTGTCCCCACAACAAACAAATAAGGAGTAACGGCGAATGAGCCTATTCCAAATAGTTATCACATACAATATGGCATTGCCAGTACCATATTGTATGGGTCCCCAAATACCGATTCAGGATCTTGAATGGTGAGGTTGGCAGGGAAGTGACAAATTGCATCAAAGCATTTTCAGATCAAAAGGGCTGCAATATTGTAGAATTGAACGTACAGATCGACCATGTTCACCTACTGGTGATGGTTCCTCCAAAAATTTCTATATCAAATTTTGTTGGGACCTTGAAGGGACGAACAGCAATCAGGGTGTTCAATAAGTTCAGGCGTTTGAAGAAGAAACCCTATTGGGGTAATAAGTTCTGGGCACGTGGATACTGCGTGGATAAGGTCGGTCTGGATTCTGAAATGATACGAAAGTATGTAAAATATCAAGAACGGCAAGAAAAAATGGCAGAGCAATTGGATTTGTTTAACTAAAATTTATTCGGGGCAACTTCCCTTGCCTCCTCTGGGGGCAAGGCAGACAAACCCCTTTTAGGGGTTCCCCAAAGCCTGGTCCTCTGGGCCAGGATTCTTTACTGGGCAGCCTCCATGCCCAAACCATTACGCAGAAGGTGGTGGGTTTAGCCGGAGGTGACACCTTCACCGTTCTACAGATCCGTACCCAATACAAGATCCAGCAGTTTGGCATTGACACCTTGTAGAAGGGCCAGGACTTACGAAACCAGGTCAAGTTGTTTGTTTCTGATATGGTGCACGGGAAGCAGGTACAGGTGGTTCAAAAAGACATGAACAGATACGGTAGGGTTGTGGACATGGTCTTCATCGGAAAGACCTGTATCAATCAGGAGATTGTCAGGGCCGGGCTGGCATGAGTTTACAATAGCTAATGCAAAGATAGTATCTGCCGGGAATGGGCAGATTTTGAAGCCCAGGCAAAGGCTGAAAAGATCGGTTTGTGGTCACACCCGGACCTCATACCACCCTGGCTTACCTACAGGGATTCCAAGACAATGACACAGGATCTGCTCGACCCAGAGATCAACACCAGGATGCACGATCTGCTATGGGCGTGGTTACTGATAGACCATCTGCCGAACAAATTACTGGGGAGTATTGTCAGGATCTATTTTTACATAGATGGTGCGTACCCGGGACGGGGGATCTTCGGCAAAAAGAACAGAAAGCTCTTTCAGGCCTGGGCAAAGCAAGATCCGGTGGGTGATTGGAAGCGGGAGCGGTGTATTATTAGATATGAAAAGCCATTAATGGCGGTGGGTAATGGAGGCAACTCACTCCAAAATTGAGACGAGTGTTTAAAGCCCACATTTACCAAACAATCAGGCCGCTTGCCCTTTGCCAGGGGGGCGCTCTTTTTTATTGTTTTACCGGCCGGAGGTTGGAAATAGGGTTGGAAATTAAAAAAAGGGGCCATGATTTTCATCATAACCCCTTGATTTTATTTTGGAGGCGGCTTCCAGATTCGAACTGGAGAATAACGGCTTTGCAGGCCGTTTAAAGGCTTTTCCTCTATTTTACTTTATTTTACCCATTCATACTATCATACTTGAATTATTATAAAATAATTCAATTCAATATTTATTGACATACTTCAGAATACCTGTATATTCATGCTGAGGGGGTGAAATAGGGGGTGAAATTGAAAAGACCCTATCCCCTTTAACAATAACCATTCTCGTCAATTAATCTTCGTATTTTGGACCATCGAGGGGTGAAGATATGGCAGTAATGAAAAAAATCCAAGCAATGAGGACAGAAAGCCGGAGAATTGCTAATAAGAGAACAACGGTTGAAATTCCGATTACAGGAGTGTTCTATCGGATCGGGCAAAGGATCGGTGGTTCGGGTAAAGAAAAGATTTATTACGTCACCTATAAGAAAGATGGAAAGAAGATTGAAACCAAAGTAGGCAGGCAGTACGCGGACCAGATGACCCCATCAAAAGCGGCAAACATTAGAAAAGATTTAATCGAAGGCCGAGAAATCACACGGAAAGAAAAACGAGAAAAAGCCAAAGCAGAAGCAGAATCTAAGAACAATCGCTATACCATTGACCGCCTATGGAATGAATACTCAAACCAAAGAACCAAAAACCTGAACTACCATAAGGACCGGAACCGATACGAGAAATTTATCAAACCTCACTTTGCCAAAAAAGAAACCACAGATATCTATCCCCTGGATGTTGACCGGGTGCGGTTAAAATATCTCAAGACTCATTCTCCCCAGACAACCAAACATATTCTTGCCTTACTCAAAAGGCTTATAAATTTCGGCGTGAAGCGAGGTCTATGCCCTGCCCTGCCCTTTCCCATCGAAATGCCAAAGGTTGATAATATCAAAGATGATGCACTTACAGAAACGCAGTTGCAAGCCCTTGTGGAGGCAATCAAAAAGGATGACCATCCACAAGCCGGGCCTATTATGCTGATTGCCCTTTTCACCGGGATGCGGCGCGGGGAGTTGTTCAACTTGAAATGGTCTGATATTGATTTTGAGCGTGGTTTTATAACGATCCGTGACCCAAAGGGCGGCAAGGACCAGACCATACCATTGAATGACCAGGCAAGGGCCGTTTTTGAATCCCATACAGAAACAAAAAGTGAATATGTTTTCCCTGGAAGAGGTGGCAAGAAAAGAACAAATGCGCAGAAGTCTATCAATAAAATAAAAACAGCAGCCGGGCTACCTGCCCATATAAGGCCGCTTCACTCCCTACGGCATACATTCGCTTCCATGGCGATAAGCTCCGGGGAGATAGACCTTTATACCCTTCAAAAACTGACAACACATAAGACTCCGGCGATGCTGCAACGATATGCACACCTTGCGGATAAACGATTACAGGAAGGGGGGAACTCAGCAGGTAATGCCATGGCCAGGGCCATGAATAAAAAAAAATCTAACAAAAGCAACGTGGTAAATATAAAATAGATCCTTTCCTGGGATAGATCCGGGGTCGCTCTCCTGATTGAACCGGCGGTATCCTGACCGCCCTTCCCAGGGTTCTCCATCAGGAAAGCTACAGGAGCTTGATTAATGACAAAAAATCGCTATCCAGAACTGAACATCCCACTTTTGAAGACTCATACACACAACTGGGGAGAAAGATTTCCTTGTATCTGTTCTATTTCATTATGCAGAGCGGGTGGAGAAGTGGACACAGAGGACATTGAGACGGAATCATTCATCCAGCGAAAAAACGAACCGGATTTATTCACTGGTATCGAAGATGAGAATGATGAAGACAATCAATTCAAATATGACAAACTTGAATATTGTTTAATCGCCACCGTTCCAGAATTGCCATATAAAAAACCGAATTCAGACGAAACATTATGGACTGATGAAGACGTGGAAACAGATAATATTATTTCCTATTACAATTGGGCGGCTAACGACTGTTCACAGATATCAGGACATATTCCAAAATATTATTTAAAAAAAGAGCAAGGAAATCCAGCCGAATGGATGTGGTTTTCCGCATTAGTTGATGAAAACATAAAAGAGTATAACACTGGAACTGAAAAATGGTTCAGACCCGAGACAAGATTGGTTTTATATTCGAGACCTGGTTACTTCGAAAAAGCCAGCAAATCACTGATTGATGAAAAACTTCCCATAGAAGAGCAGGTTGATCAATTACTAATAGCTATAGATAATGATCTCATCACATTTTATAGGTGTCTCGTAAGGCACATGAAGAAGAACGGTGGAATATTAAATTCATCATTAGAAGACGCCAAACAATTATTTATTGATCTCGATTGTGATTTTGAATATCTAAAGATTAATCATCTCCATGGCGTGTCTTACGGGACAGACCAATATACAAGAGATATTCAAGGGGGCATTGCTAAAAATATGATATATACCATGAGGTTAGATATCGCTTCGAAATCTAAAATTGCGGGAGATTCTCAGAAACTTTATAAAAGGATAAAGGAATTGCGAAGGACAAGCATATAAAACTGACTAAAAAAAGTCGTTTTTAGTAGGTTTCGTAGACACGACAGCGCATAATTTGTCCCTGTATACTCAAGCCATGATTCGGTTCCCTTAATCGAATTATGGCTTTTTTATTTTACACCAATTTTAATCGCGAGGTCACTATGAAACAAACGAGTAAACCAACCAATCATGAGAATACTCCCGGCTATTTTGGGATCGGAAAACAACTGCTGAACACGCAAGAGGCCGCACGGTACTTAGGTATTAAAATCCAAACCCTTTACAACTGGAGACACCTTAGAAAAGGACCTGATTATGTCATGATCGGCTCTGCACCGCGTTATCAAGCTACAGATCTCGACCGGTTCATAGATTCCAATCGTGTCCAGCTGGGCAATTAGGGTGGGGTTAATCATATCGACCCAATACAAACACATCGACAAGCATATTTCCATCCACCAGTCCGAAACCATTGAACAGTTTCTCCAGCGTGGTGACAAAATATCTATCATACCACCTAAACGAAGGCAAAATAAAAAAAGTGTCCCAGCAAAGCAATGATCAAGGGACGATTGTTCGGGCCTCGGGTATGCCGGTCATACCGGGTGAGTATGAAAAAGAACATCCTGATGAAGACATACAAACCGGCCGTGACCAATAAAAAAAAGCCCGCACCTATCAGGGATAACGGGCTGGGAGTAGAACAAATTTATGTACGGTAATAAGACATTAAGTGAAAAGAGTCAAATAAATTATGCGGAATCCCAGAGCCTATCACCTCTCACAACACCGCTATCCTGCTCTTTCTCTATAATACAAAAAAGCAACGGACCAATTACAAAACGATGCTTTGTCGATGATAAGGGTGACTTTAAAAAAGATAGTAGCCAATGCTTTATTGCAAATGGAACTGCTACCAGAACACATTGCTTATTCTCGGACTTCCCGTCCATAATTTCCAAGATGAATACACACCAGGCTATAGTTCACGGTGTTCATCCTGAAGACATGCCTGAAACAGTCAAGATTGTTTCAGAAAAAAATTTAAAAGAAGGCCTGGGTGCTATTACCCGAACAAAAAAATACTTTGACTATTCTTCTAACAACAATTTTATATGGATGATCGACTATGATCCGCCTAAAGGTGAAGAAGCTTTGTCAGTTCCTGAACTCATCGATATCATTGACAGCATTCTTCCGGGGTATGGATCAACTGCTAAGGTTATTACCTACAGCACTTCAGCCTGTATCAATGATGAGCATGGAAAAAGGGTTACAGGTAAAGGCGCGGGCTATCATATTTATGCATTGATGCCACCTGGGACCGACATAGGTAAATTCAGGGACATATTTATTGTTAGGACTTGGTTGTCTGGATATGGATATGCCATGATCTCAAAAAGTGGTTCAATTCTAACAAGAAACAAATTGTTTGATAAATATGTTCTAAGCCCCGAGCGACTGGACTTTGTTTCAGGGGCTATCTTGCCAAAGGGCTTTACTCAGCAACGGCCAACACCTGAATATATCGAAGGTACCGTTTTCGATGTGTCTGCAATCCCAGACATTACCGATGGTGAAAGGTCTCAATTTCAAGAGTTAAAGAAAAAAGCAAAACTTGAAGCATCTGACAAGGCTAATGATGTCAAAGAGAAATATATAAAAAAGCGTGGTCTCGATTTATATGAAAAAAAATCAACACAAGAAAAAAATGACATCTCTCTGGAAGAATGCGAGAAGACAATTCAAGCTGCATGCGACGATAGAAATCTAAAAGGAGAGTTTCCGTTAAAGTTTGACTTTGGGGTAACAAAATCCGTCACTGATGTTTTAAAAAAATTAAAAGAATACGATGGCAAAACCTTGGCAGATCCAATGGAACCGGAAGCCGGCCGCTGTAAGGCCATGTTTTATGCCAATAATGATAAAAAAAATGGAAGGCCTATTATACATAGCTTTCTTCATGGTGGGCGTAATTATTATTTACAAGACAAAAATGTTACTTTGACTTTGGAAGACTTCAACAAATGGTTAGGACTCGCAGCCGATAATCAAGAGATTCTTGAAAATTGGTTCAACCAGACCAAAGGTATGAACGAAGCGATCATTGATTTATGTTTAGAGGCTGTTAGTAAAAAAACGGGTGCAGGTAAACAGGCACTCAAAAAGGATAGAGATCACCAGGCAAAGAAGTTGAAGCGAGAGAAAAAGAAAAAAGCCGAGAAGGAAAAATCAAAAAAGCTCAAGGAACTCGGTATCACAAAAATTAATTACGATGAAACCGCAACGGGGGAAGCTGTAAAGCAAATGGCGATCGCATTTAGGAAATCGGCTAATGTTTTCCGGCACGGTTCTGCATTGGCCAGTGTAGTCGAAGCCAGGCCGTCATCAATACGCATGGTAAAGCAACAGCATGACCATGACAATGCATATCCTTCAATGCTGTGCATCTTCCCTCTTACCGTTGAAACAACCAGGCATGAACTGGAGAAAGTAGCTTTGTGTGTTCAAAAAAATATGAATGAAGAAAGCGAAGAATCTATAATGTTTCCAAGGCTTCTTATCCGTGGATTAATGGATACGCCAACCACCTTAGACAGGCCATTAACAGGTATTTGTGAACACCCTTATATAGATGCTGATTTCAATCCAGTAACTCAACAGGGCTATGAACCTAAAACTGGATTATATATGGCATTCTCTCCGGATCTGGTCTCGAACTTTGAAAAGACACCTACAATCGACCAAGCAAAAGCAGAATATCATTTTCTAACGGATGAGGTGTTGGCTGATTTTCCTTTTGCAACTCCATTGGATAAAGCAGGTGCTGTTGCAATGTTGTTGACGGGGATGCAACGGAAAATGATAACGGGAGATTCTGGATGCCCTGGCTACGAGTTAGATGCACCTACTCAAGCAACTGGAAAAACAGCGTTGGCTCAAACTGTAAGCTACGCCCTTTATAATCGGCCAATTGCCGCTACCAGTTGGAGTTCTTCAGACGAAGAGCTTGGCAAACATATTCTGGGTATTTTGAGGGAAGGTCATAGCTGCGTACTATTTGACAATCTACCTCAAGGTACCGTTTTGGAAAGTGATGAGCTTGCAAGGGCAATGACGAGCCAAACATATTCAAAACGATTATTGGGCGAAAATAAAACTGTCACCGTCCCGTGTCAAGTCTTGTGGCTTTTCACCGGAAACAACATTGCAATAGCCGGAGATTTTAATACCAGAGTACTGCAAATAAGATTAGATGCAAACATGGCGGATCCGGACAAAAGAACATTTAAGCGCTTAGATATCGGGACGTGGTGCATGGAAAACCGTAAAAGAATCATCCATGCCTGCATGACTATCATTCTATCAAGGAATGTTGTTAACTGTGGCATCACGCCTTCGAGGTATACTGAATGGGATCGATTTGTTCGGGCACCAATATTTCAGATAAGTGGTGTTGATGTTGGAGACCTCTTTGAGCGGAATAAGGCTGGAGACCCAAAACTTGAAGGGCAGAAAAATTTCCTTGAAGCTTGGTATGCTTTGTTTGAAAACACCTCCACCACAGCGAAAGACGTTTTGAGGAGTATAAGATTAGATGCCCACAGTAACGCCGCAAATGAATTTAGTGAAGCATTACAGGATATTTTTAATGGCAATTTGCCAACGACCAGAAGTTTAGGAAAATGGCTGGGCAATTTGAAAGGTAGGGTTATTGGAGGGTACCGATTAGAATCAAACAAGGGTACCACTCGAGCCCAGGTCAACAAAATGTGTTGGAAAGTCGTTAGGGTTGATGATGTATAGGTTTGATAAAAAAGCTAAAGCTATACGTTCAAGATCTTGATTTATATGAGAATATCGATATTGTTTATTTCAAGGGTATAGGTTTGAAGAAATCCATAACTATACTACAAGCAATTGAAATAACAATGTTAACTGGCAATGTTTAGTTGTGCTTAGGTTTGTTTCCTACCCTGAAAGTTTGAGATTAAGATTATTTTTTTTATTTTAAAACATCACGTAGTCCTAAATACAGCTGACAGTGGCAAACCTATCCATAACTATACACCTAAATCAAAATCTATAAAAACAATATGTTATGGTATAGGTTTGGTATTTGAAAATCTGCACAGACCCTATGTCAGTAATCTCTTCCTATAGGAGGCAACGAAGTGGCTATCTATCCGAACGAACGATCAAGAGTTCCCAACTGGAGTTCCAGGTTTTGTTCGTCATCCCCGGCACACCTCTATTATCCATCTGACCAGTGCCGGATCCATGGTGGTTTGTCCACCGGTCCTGTTACTACTGAAGATAAAAAACGGTCAGCTTTGAATGGGTTTAAGAAACGACCCCCATGATATGCTAAGATTTGTTTAGGTTGATAGAAAAAGGATTAACCTGAACCTTGACCATTTAATAGCCTCCATCAGGGGGATTATTCAGAAAGGAATGTGATTATGGATAAAATTATAAGAAGACAAGGCCCTCCGACAAAATATAATTATGATTACCCGCGGATGGCAAAAATAGCTTGTGAGGAAGGTGGACTCACGGACATGGGTCTCGCAAAGCTTTTCAACGTCTGCAAGGCGACCATAACTATTTGGAAGCGGGAATATTCGGAATTCGGTGAGGCTGTCAGAGAGGGGAAAGAGATTTTCGATACAGAAAATGTCGAGAAATCTCTTCTGAAAAGAGCGACAGGATACAATTATCACGAGATCATCAAAGAGACTGACGATGATGGCCAACTCGTTATTAGGAAAAAAGTCAAAAAGCATTGTGCTGGTGATGTCAAAGCTCAGATTTTCTGGCTCAGGAATAGGAATCGCCAGCGCTGGCCAGATACTCAACACGTTGATAGCAATGTCAATGTGGGCCTTACTCATGAAGAAATGCTGGATCAGTTGGAGGGGTATCCATCATCCAATCCAAAGTGATGTGCCCAGAGCTCTTTTTGCCAGCCAATCGGTCAACCACCACTGACCAGCCAGCACCAACCCATTCAACCCTGGAGGGTAAAGTCAACCTGCCCAGGCCAGTCTCATCCCGCCCTCAACCTACCAGAATCCCACAAGCCCAGATCCAATAATGCCCCTTTACCTTGTCAAATCGTCTAAGATTGTCGTATCGTCATTTTTTTAGATACCCGGACATGGCAATCCTCCTTTGAATGTCATAATCTTTTAAAAGATAATTTGTGGTCTTAAATGGAATATATAAAAATGATCATCCACAGTGCGTATTTCCTCTCAGTTCAAATCGCCGGAGGCTGTTTCTCACCTGCAAAGGGATTAAAGTTGCAGAAGGGTTATTGGATGAATCTCAACTCCATGGAGGGATCTGAAGGTGAAGGGGCCGTTCAGATTATAAAGGCGCATCCTGAACCTTGCTGGGCCGAAATGGAGGCAACAGATCACCACCCGGGAGATCATGGTCAATCTCTTTGGCTGGATACCTGCCAGGACTCCGACTTATTCTGAAGAAATCTCCTTTGATGGCCGTATGATAGGAACCAGGAAGATTTATATTAAGAATTTGGCATCCTTCATAAGATCCCAAGAACTTCTTTACTAAAATTGGGGTGCTGATATTAAGGAATCCTTATTTGCCTTGCCTTATCCGGTTCGTGAGCGTATGGAATTAACTGTTTGTTATTTTTTTAAAGAGGTTAAACTTGTTATTCTCACGTTCTAAAAAAACACAAAACATAATACACTCGCTTCAATATGACAGGTGTTATGCAAAAACAGATGAAAAGGGAAGGGCCGGGATAAACGTCAAACAGCATCTTCTCAATGTTGCTGCGGTTTGCCATGTTTTGCAGCAGCAGCTTCCGTTATCGCTTCAGGAAGATGGAGGGTTTGCCAAAAAATCAGCCGCAGTTCATGATGTTGGAAAGGTATCTCCGGGATTCCAGCTGAAATATTTCCGAGACTCTCTGGTAAAGAGTCTTCCAGAATTTTCAGATAAAGTATACAGCCAGTTTTCTACGGATCATTCTCATATCGGAGCCTGTGCCCTCTGGGCTTACGCAGGAGCTGAAGATCCTTTTCATTGCCCTGCGATCGCACAAATTGTCGCCATGCATCATGGTAGCGTCAGAGTCGCTCCGGCCCCGGATGATACTGTAAATCCTCTGGGAGGAAAAGCGTGGAGTGAACAGCGTAAACAACTTATTCAAGAGATGGAAACACTGTACGGATCACTGGATTTCACATTCATGTCTACAGCGCAAAGGGATTTCATAGCTGGCATGGTGACGATTTCGGACTGGATCGGTTCGGATGAGACATTTTTTCCCCCCCATGGTTTTCCAGACCGAACCGATCTCAACGCAGTTGCCCGGAACGCCGTCTCTGCATGCGGTCTCTGCACGCCGGAATTGATTGCCGGATTGTCTTTTGAGGATATTTTCGGATTCCCGCCATTTGACATTCAGGAACAGTTTGGCAATTTAGTTAATAAGCCTGGGATCTACGTTCTTGAAGCTCCCATGGGGGTTGGGAAGACTGAAGCAGCACTCTACGCGGCTTATCTCCTGATGTCGAAGGGCCTTAATCAGGGGCTTTTTTTCGGGCTGCCAACCCGCCTGACCAGTGACCGAATTCATAAACGGATAGATGCTTTCCTCAAAAAAATATGTACACCTGTTACAACTGCCAGGCTGGCCCACGGCACTGCGTGGTTGAAATTTTTTGAAAATGATGGAAGTGATGCTCTCAGATTATTTGAACACGGCGGGGAAGAGTTATCCCCGGGTAACTCTTGGTTTAACCCGCGTAAACGGGCGCTTTTGCATCCTTTTGTCGTGGGCACCATTGATCAGGCCCTGATGAGTATTCTTAGAGTTAAACACCATTTTGTGCGGACATTCGGGCTGGCCGGAAAGGTGGTTATCCTTGATGAAGTTCACAGTTATGACGGCTACACAGGCACATTGATCGAAAACATGGCTTCCCAATTGACTACACTTGGGTGTTCGGTCATTATTCTTTCCGCAACCCTGACTGGAGAGCGGCGTTTCGCTTTTTTCAGTAAATTACACAAGGCACCAGAATCACCAAATTTACAGAGATCATCCGGTAGCGATTTTTCTAACGCCTATCCGTTAATCACTGGGAAAACGATCAACGGAAAATTTTTTTCAGAACCTGCCGCTGCGCCTGCCGGACTGAGTTATGCTGTTTGCGTTGAGGCTATCTCAGATATAGCTCTGGCAAAGCGTGCGGTTGAAAAGGCCATGGGGGCCCACTGTGTCCTCTGCATTGCGAATACAGTTGCCAAAGCCCAGGCCTGGTATGATGCAGTGTCGGCGGAAGCACCTGAAGGGGTGTTTCCCATCGGATTGCTCCATTCCAAATTCCCAGGATTCCAAAGATCTAAGATTGAGAATATTTGGATGGAGCGCCTGGGAAAGGAAAACGATGGGGATCAACAAAAAAAAAATAGAAGGCCGGATGGCTGTATTTTGATCGCCACCCAGGTTGTGGAACAGAGTGTGGATATAGATGCCGATTATCTGATTACGGAGATTGCCCCCACGGATATGCTTTTGCAGAGAATGGGAAGGGAGTGGAGGCATCTGAGGGAAAACCGTCCTTGTATAATGCCTGAAGTCCTTATTATATCAGGAGATCCTACAGATAGTGATTCAATCGAAGGTGTGTATGATGCCTTTGGAAAATCCAACTGTAAGGTGTACGCCCCTTGGATTCTATGGCGGACCTGGCAGGTCTGGGGGAATCTCATAAAGGTAGAACTTCCCGCGGACATCAGAATTTTGCTGGAAGCTACCTATGATGGACAGGGGAAAGAGAGTGAAGTCTCTTCTCTGGTAGAAGAGCTGTATGAGCATTTTAAAAGTATGCGGGATTCTTTGGCATGCAAAGCAGAAGCAAATCTGTCAACAGTCACTTCAATGCCAGTGTGGGACGACCACGATGCATGTGCAACTCGGTACAGTGATTTGCCGACAACCCAGGCGCTGCTGGTTAAGGAAATAGACAACACAGGGGATGAAGCCGAATTAACACTGCTCAGCGGAGAGAGAGTCTCTGTCAATAGGTTCCAGCCGAATATGGCGGTAACGGCAAAACTCCACCTCAACCTGATAAACGTGCCGACCTGGCTCATCAGTAGGATTGATGTTCCTGAAACGCCGCTTTTTTTGACAAAACATTTTTACGAAACCACACCGGTTCTGCTGTGGGATGAAATCAGCAGTGAAATTACCATGAACAGCAGACATAGTGATTTCAAGTACACCCCTATGAAGGGCCTGTTCAGGGAAGCTCCGGTTATTTCCCATGAGCCTGAAACGTTTAATGAATTGGAAAATAGAGAAAAAATTCACGACATTTACTTATCTGATTATGAAGATATTGATGTGTTTGACAAATCGCGATTTGACTGGTGAGAGAGAAAAAAAAGGAATAAATATCCATGAACCTCACAGACACACCCTGGATTCCCATTGTAAAACAGGATGGCGAGCAGGAAATGATCAGCTTGTTGACTTTATTTCAAAAAGGTGAACAGATTCGGGATCTGGCCGTACCCCCTCCCCAGCGAATCGCTTTAATGCGTCTGTTTATCTGCATAACCCAGGCAGCACTTGACGGACCTGAAGATGAAGAATCGTGGTTCGTTTCCAGAGGTAGGATTATAGAAAACGTCACAGCGTATTTGAAACAATGGCATGGGGTCTTTGATCTTTACGGAAAAAAACCGTTTTTACAGGCAACCCATATCGAACCCTTGAATAATGCAACTCTTGATAAGCTGGATTTCAATCTTTCAGCAGGCAATAACCCCACTTTGTACGACCATGGGGCCGATCCATCCGGTCGAAGCCATACAGCCTCATGGTGTGCAATGTTTTTGCTGACATTTCAATGTTTTTCACCAGGCGGCCTGATTGGTACAACAAGCTGGGGAGGTAAGGTAACCACAAGAACAAGCGAACATGCCCCGGCAATTGAAGGATCATCTCTACATACATTTATTCGGGGAGAAGATCTTTTGACAACGATCTGGATGAATCTGCTTACCAAGACAATGGTTGAGGCGCTTCCAGGTATGACTTTTGGCAGACCCATATGGGAGAACTCCAAGATATCAAAGGGCGATCTTGATGCAGTCTCTTCATCCACAGAATCTTATCTTGGACGTCTGGTGCCTCTTTCACGGGCGATTGCTCTGCATCCTGGTAAGTTGACCTTCACGCTGGCAAACGGCCTTGCTTATCCGAAACTCCCCGCACAGCGTGAGGTTGCTGCAACTGTGGTCAGGCGTGGCAAAGGGAAAAATGAACGAGATATGTATATTGCCGTGAATCTTTCCCGTCATCCCTGGAGAGAGCTTGCTTCAGTATTGTCTCTAAAACGGGCATTAGTAGCTGGGGGTGCACTCTGTCTTACTCATCTTCGTCATATTAAATCTGACCGGGTGGATATCTGGACTGGAGGAATGGCTGCCGACAAAGGGAAAATTCTGGATGTTGCCGGATGGAATTTTTCCCTTCCTACTGAATTGCTGAACGAGACTGAACTGCTTATTTATGAAAAAGGGGTCGATCTGGCCCGGAGGGGGGAGTTCGGTATGAAGGAAGCGGTTAAGGCCTGGCATTTGGCCCTGGCCGTTGATCCAAAAAGTATCTCCTATGAAAAAGCGCAGATTTTTTACTGGTCGGAGTTGGATAAACGGTATGAGGTATTGATCAACTGCGTTAATGAATCCACATCCCTTGATCAAAAGTGGTTTTCCGTTATACGTCGGACCATGGATGCTGCATTTTCTCATGCCTGCCCCCATACGACACCACGCCAGATTCTGGCCTTTGCAAAGGCCAGACAAAAACTTAGATTGAAAAAACCAGAAAAATAATTTTTTGCAAAAAATTTCACAATCAATGCATTCTGAAAATCAGGAGAACTCAGTTATGACGGAAACTTCTCAAACTAAAATACACCGATTTCTCGAATGGGCCCAGGCGAAGGTCTCATCAAATAATCGGGGCGTATTAGCTGATTTGCGGCGGGGATTCAGTACCGGAACTGAAAATCGATGCTGGCCCTATATTGCCCGGTACTGTGATCTCTCCAGAGACCGGGAACGGATCATCTGGCAGACCATTGCTGCAGGCTTTGCCACCCATGGGGCCACGATCAAAGGGGGTAACCTCGGCACAACAATGAGACGCCTGGCCCTTGACGGTGCAAATGGGACTGCCGAGGATGCACTGAAATCATTTGATGCCAGATTCCGAAGGCTTCTGACCTGTGACACCTCAGTTGAGATCTGTGAACGCCTTCCCGGAATCATCAAAGCCGCAAAAAATAAAAATAACATTCCCATTGATTTTGAGTCTCTCTTTATCGACCTTCACTACTGGGGAGAACAGGCCAAACTTCGATGGGCCGCATCTTACTGGGGGGAGGAAGATGAGAAAACCGGTATGGGCAGAAATGATAAAGCAACTGGGGAGAGAGATCAATCAGAAGGAGACAAGGAAAAATGAAAAAACTCTCCCAGCTTGTTGTCAACAAATCAGATGCTGCCCGCAGGCGGCTGAGTGATTCCTATGCCTGGCATAAAATGATCTGGAAAAGTTTTCCGGATCATAATAAAGAAAAACGACATTTTCTGTACCGCATTGATGATGCCGGACGTTATTTTAGAATTCTTATGCTTTCGGCAGTTTCTCCGGTTTCTACAGACCTTGGGCAATGGAACAGTAAATCCATAGCCCCATCCTTTTTGTCACACGATATTTATCGATTTCAGGTCAAAGCAAATCCAACCATGCGCCGATTTTCTGATCGCAGACGTCTTGGCATCTATTCGGAAGAAAAACTTCATCAATGGATGATGGGAAAGGCCGGACAGAATGGTTTTACCCTATTGGACCAGGCTCTAATCATCGGCTCTCCCACGGATGAGACATTTGTCAGAAACAGAATACGCGGCAAACATGTTGCCGTGGATTTTCAAGGGACATTGCAAGTCACGGACAAAACCGATTTTAAGCAGGGGTTTGAAAACGGTATTGGATCGGCCAAATCATTTGGGTACGGCATGCTGATGCTGCAACCCATTCAAATCTAATTCCCATTAGCCCATAATAAAATTTTGATAGATATCTTTATATCTATTACAGGAGGCAAACCTAATGAATTTAATCGAACTTCATATTCTTCAGTCTTTTCCGGTATCCTGTCTCAACAGAGATGATGTGGGAGCCCCTAAAACTGCTTATTTCGGAGGATGTCAACGGGCCAGGGTCTCAAGTCAGTCCTGGAAGCGCCCCATCCGATCCATGGCAAAGCAGGAGGCCCCGGAATTATTTGCAGGTCAAAGAACCCGGTTTGTGATTAGATCTCTGGAAAGGAGTTATAAAAACAACGGCCTTGACGATGCAGCCGCAAAAACCCTTGCCGTTGCTACAGCCGACTCCCTTGGAAAATTGGATGATCCTGAGAAAGGAAATGTTAAAACGCTTCTCTATTTCTCACCTCTGGAACTTGAAAATGTCGTCAATGAAATTTTAAGCAGCCATTATTCGGAACTGCTTAAAACCATAGCCGATGAGGGCAGTAAAGACAAAGAGCGGGAGAAGGCGGAAAAAGCTTTGAAAAAAATTACAGACAAGGCATCTAAATCTCTGAAAACCAAGGTAAAAGACAATGCCGACATTGCTGTTTTCGGTCGCATGGTTGCCGATGATCATTCGTTGATGGTCGAAGGCGCAGGCCTTTTCAGTCATGCATTATCCACCCATTCAGTTGCCAATGAGATCGATTTTTTCAGTGCGGTTGATGACAATAATACTGACGATGATGCGGGCGCAGGGCATATAGGAACCATTGAGTACAACTCCGCCTGTTATTACCGATACATCGGTTTGAACATGGATATGCTCAAAGATGATCATCACCTGGGCCATTTCAACGATGTGGAATTTAATCAAGTAGTGAAAAGTTTTTTAAAATCATCCATTATGGCAGTACCTGTTGCCCGCAAAAATTCCATGTTTGCCTTTAATCCACCTGCCTATGTTTTGGGATTAAAGCGTTCCGGCCAACCTCTATCATTGGTAAATGCATTTGAAAAACCCGTTAGAAGATCATCCAACGGTTTTATCGATAAGAGCATTGAACGGATGAAAAAACAGTGGGAAACACTTGCGGAAACATATTGTTTGAAAGATCACGTAATGGCTGAATCCTCCATGCCGGGAATCAATCTCAATGATTTTATATCCACCCTGATGCAGAAAGGAATTCAGCCATGAATGCTGAGAATAAATGTCTGGCGCTCTACCTTGATGCCCCATTGCAGAGCTGGGGATACCAGAGCCGGTTTGACAGACGCACCAGTTTTTCATTTCCGACCAGAAGCGGTATTACTGGAATGATCTGTGCCGCCATGGGGTTTGATAGATGTGATACAGGGGCATTAAAAAAATTTGCCGATTTGACAATGACAATGCTGATGTTTCAAAGTCATGGGCGGTTGATTGATTTCCATACAGTCGGCGGCGGATGGGACAAGAAAACCGCTCCCGGCAATATTGTCAAGACAGCCCAGGGCAAAGCCGGCAATACGGTCATCACCAGACGCGAGTATCTTCAATGGACTAAGTTCGGGGTGGTTATTCAGGGACAACTGAGTATGTTAAAAAAGATTCAAGAGGCCTTGATCAATCCCCGTTGGGGCATCTGGTTGGGAAAAAAATCGTGCATTCCGGCAAGCCCGGTGTGTCAGGGAATTTTTGCCGATCATAAAGCTGCAGAAGCGCATTTGTCAACACTTTGCGGGGGGCCGGTTCGGCGCACTGTGGAGGAAGCCTCTTGTTTTGAAGAGGGCAGTGACACCATCAGTGACATGCCCCTTAATTATGAAAAACGGCTTTACGGGCCGCGAAGAATACGGACATAGAGGAAACAAATCCATGCCGATTTTTGAAAAACCGCCACTGGAAACATTGACTCCTGCCAAAGAGCGCTGGACCCCCATCTATCTTGAGCATGGCAGGCTTGAAGTGGATGACTCCAGTGTGAAATGGATCGGTGCTGATAGAACAGTTCTGCGTATTCCGGTTGCCACGGTCAGCGCTTTGATGCTTGGACCCGGAACAACAGTGACCCATGCGGCAATCAAAGCTTGTGCAGACTGTAATACGCCAGTGTGCTGGGTCGGAGCTGAAGGGATGCGCTTTTATGCCTTTGGTGTTACACCAACCCATGACAATCAACGCGCCCGACAACAGGCTGCATTATATACCTCTAAAAAAAATAGGGAAAAAATAGCCCGACGTATGTTCACCATGCGTTTTGGGGATGAGACTGCCGTCAAGGGCAAAACGGTAAAAAGTCTTATGGGAATGGAAGGGCAGCGCGTCAAAGATTTGTACGTCACCATGGGGCAAAAATATGGTGTCACCTGGAAAGGACGTAATTACAACCCAAACAACTGGGTGGTTGCGGACCAGTTGAACAAGGCGATATCGGCTGCCAATGCATCGTTATATGCGTTGACTACAGCCGTGGTTACCTCCATGGGATATTTACCTCAACTGGGATTTATCCATTCGGCAGGCACATTGCCGTTTGTTTTCGATATAGCAGATATTTACAAACCGGAAACGACTCTAAAGGCGGCTTTTCAGACCATTAGCATTAACCCCAAAGCCAATGAAAAGGATGCGTTAACACGCCTGAAGCAGATTATAGAACAGACAAGGCTGCTCTATCGAATGCCCAGGGACATTGGTAAATTGCTGGCAGAATAGGAAAATTATGATGGTAATTGTATGCAACAATACGCCTCCCGCAATCAGGGGGATGCTAAAACGCTGGTTTGTTGAACCCAAGCCTAATGTATTTGTCGGTACTGTCAATCGTAGGACCCGCGAGAAAACAGTAGAATACATTCGACGTAATGCACCTGGATTAGGGATGTTAATTTTATCAACATCCTCAAATTCACAAGGATTCTCAATTGTTTCCCATGGAGAAACTAATCGAATTCCCGTTCAGTACGGTGGACACTATCTAATTGCTGAAAAATGGGATGAGGATGAGAAGTGTTAACAGCTTCGTTTTCCTGCTTTAAGGGACTTAGCCGATCTGCGGAACAAAAAATATGGGAGCTTGGCTGTCTCTCATGGGATCATTTTAACTATTTGCCGGATAAGACATTTTCAAAAAAAAAGACTGCGAGTGTTTTGCTGGAGATTGAACAGGCGCAAATGGCGCTGAAAGCGGGAATGCCGGATTATTTTTTAAATCGGTTGTTAAATCCTGACAAAATTCGAGTTTTGAGCGAATTTCAGCAACAAACGGCAGTCATAGATATTGAAACAACCGGGTTGAGTTCCAGGGATGAAATCACGAGTATTGCCGTATTAAAAAATGGCGGTATATACTTATTTGTAAAAGGTATAAATTTGTACGAGTTTTTTGAGATAATTCAAGATGTAAAATTGTTGATTACATTCAATGGAACCCGGTTCGATCTTCCTTTTATCCGAAGGTTTTTTTCAATAGATTTAGGAATACCGCATTTGGATTTATTGCCGGTATTAAAGCCGTTAGGATACTACGGTGGGCAGAAGAAATGTGAAAAAATCGCAAACTTAAGACGAATTTATTCAAAAGGAACAACCGGCAAAGACGCTGTCATATTGTGGGATTACTGGCAAAAAAAACATGATATTACCTCATTGAAACAATTAATCCTGTATAATGCTGAAGATGTTTTCATGTTGGAAAAACTGGCAATAAAGACCTACGATCTGGTGATGAAAACTTTTCCTATACATTTACCATTAAAGAGCAGTATTTCAAATCAAGTGCTGATGGAAAAGCATATTAAAAATAATGTTCTTTGAAAATTTGTAATAACCGGTTGTCTTTTTTGTTTTATTTGTGGCATGGGTATTCTCTACAATATACTGTAGGGTGTGTTTTTTACGAGTACTATAGGTTGGCCTTTTCCCCACGCCTGTGGGGATGTTCCGTGATCATGATGTTTGACGCTCCTGATTTGCACACTTTTCCCCACGCCTGTGGGGATGTTCCGTTCCCGGTATGTTTTTGATTTCATGATTTGTTCTTTTCCCCACGCCTGTGGGGATGTTCCGAAATCGCAATCTTGCCGACAACTTCACCGAGACTTTTCCCCACGCCTGTGGGGATGTTCCGGCCCCTGGGGGAAGATCCCTGACCCATAGGGACTTTTCCCCACGCCTGTGGGGATGTTCCGATTGGAATCTTCCCCGCCATCGGCCAGGGAAACTTTTCCCCACGCCTGTGGGGATGTTCCGCAACCCGGCCCTAATACTGGAGTAATTCACTTCTTTTCCCCACGCCTGTGGGGATGTTCCGGCCGGGTCAGCAACCAATCACAAAAGGAGGTGCTTTTCCCCACGCCTGTGGGGATGTTCCGGGAAAACGGGTTGATGCCCGTGGTGGTCATTGCTTTTCCCCACGCCTGTGGGGATGTTCCGATATGTCCATGACCGAGGAAACGTACTGGTGGCTTTTCCCCACGCCTGTGGGGATGTTCCGGCTTTGTCAACGACCTGAACAATTGCGTTCGGCTTTTCCCCACGCCTGTGGGGATGTTCCCTGGCGGATTTAACCCCGGACTCTATTTTGGTCCTTTTCCCCACGCCTGTGGGGATGTTCCGTTGACCGCCGGGGCTGGGATTTCCATGGTAAACTTTTCCCCACGCCTGTGGGGATGTTCCGAGCGGCAATACGGTGTATGCAGAACGTCATCACTTTTCCCCACGCCTGTGGGGATGTTCCGCAACTTCCGCATTGCTACGGTAGCCTGGTTCACTTTTCCCCACGCCTGTGGGGATGTTCCGCTTGATTTTTGCCATTTCGGGTCCCACCCTTTCTTTTCCCCACGCCTGTGGGGATGTTCCGAAACGTATTTCGGGAAAAATGAGGCCCTGCAACTTTTCCCCACGCCTGTGGGGATGTTCCTTTCAATTGAGTCGATAAAATCTGCCAGACTCGGCTTTTCCCCACGCCTGTGGGGATGTTCCGTTAAAAGAAGCTCGTACCGCATGGAGAAAAGACTTTTCCCCACGCCTGTGGGGATGTTCCGAGATCGAGGAGTTGGTGGTCGAGGTGGAAGAACTTTTCCCCACGCCTGTGGGGATGTTCCGATGAATGACCGCCGCAGAAAAAACCGCTACCCCTTTTCCCCACGCCTGTGGGGATGTTCCGCCCTGAAACGGCAACGGGTTACCGGTGATATGCTTTTCCCCACGCCTGTGGGGATGTTCCGTTAACCGCAAAAGAAAGGCATAAGATGAAACTCTTTTCCCCACGCCTGTGGGGATGTTCCGGAGCAGGTCGGTGGCAAACCGGTTAAAATGTCCTTTTCCCCACGCCTGTGGGGATGTTCCGACCCGGAACCCAGGCAAGAACCCCTTGCAAAACTTTTCCCCACGCCTGTGGGGATGTTCCGCACCTGAATATCATTGATCGGATTATATCCCCCTTTTCCCCACGCCTGTGGGGATGTTCCGCGGTTCAAGCTTGCTTCCATGGGTCTGGGGCCCTTTTCCCCACGCCTGTGGGGATGTTCCGTGCGCGGATTGTTTTTTTGCGGATGTTGCTTCCTTTTCCCCACGCCTGTGGGGATGTTCCGCGTCAAGACGGCGAAAATGGCGAGTTTCTCCTCTTTTCCCCACGCCTGTGGGGATGTTCCGTGCTCAGGAGGTTTGGCTGATGGCCGATACGACTTTTCCCCACGCCTGTGGGGATGTTCCGAGGTCACGTTCGAGGAAACACGTTATACAAAACTTTTCCCCACGCCTGTGGGGATGTTCCGATTACGATTTCTTGTCCTACAACCGGAACAGCCTTTTCCCCACGCCTGTGGGGATGTTCCGCCTATTGAACCCAATGCCTCTTTTGTTGTTTTCTTTTCCCCACGCCTGTGGGGATGTTCCGGGCATATGATTTTGTTCCTGCTGAAATTTCCCCTTTTCCCCACGCCTGTGGGGATGTTCCGTGCTCAGGAGGTTTGGCTGATGGCCGATACGACTTTTCCCCACGCCTGTGGGGATGTTCCGTGATGAGGCTGTCAGGGTTAGGCCGCCTGGGGCTTTTCCCCACGCCTGTGGGGATGTTCCGCCCTGGAGTTGTTACTGACAGATACGTTTGAGCTTTTCCCCACGCCTGTGGGGATGATTAGATAGAGGAAGGAGCCTTAGCGGAAAGAGATTCAGCCATGCAGAACATTACCCGGAGAGGCTATTCTAAGAAGACATAGCAGAACATCCTTAATTCCGACGGTATTGTCATCTTTTTCCATGGCAGGTTTTCGACCGGATCAGCCTTGACCGTCAAGCTTGCAAAGAAGTACCAGAAGCCATAGTTGTATATTGACTTGAATATTGAAAAAGATCCAGTCACCATGGTTAAAGATTCGATTGATCAATGGGATATCCGGATCTTGAACGTGGCAGGGTCCAGGGAAAGCAAGGCACCAGGGATTTATGGAACGGTTAAATGGTTGCTGATTAAGGTCCTGGGGGGGTACCCAAACCACAGAGACAGCAGCAATGGTGTTTCTGATGTGGTCCTGGAGTATGCCGTTATGGATTGAACCGGGTTTATACAACTCCCGCATGAACACCATCAAATAATCAAGGCCATTTTCCTTTGCCGGGGAGGTGGTTTTTTTTATTGTTTTACCGGCTGAAGGGGTGAAATAGGGGGTGAAATTGAAAAAAAGCAATAAAAAAAGGGGCCATGATTTTCATCATAACCCCTTGATTTTATTATGGAGGCGGCTTCCAGATTCGAACTGGAGAATAACGGCTTTGCAGGCCGTCGCCTTACCACTTGGCCAAGCCGCCATTGGGTGGAGCGGGAAACGGGATTTGAACCCGCGACTTCGACCTTGGCAAGGTCGCACTCTACCACTGAGTTATTCCCGCTCAGCGTTGAAACAAGAGGTTTATACCCCTATCCCCGGGCTTTGTCAACCCATAAATCTAAAAGGTTAGCAGTTTTCTGAACCGGATGAAATAATCCGCCCCGGACCAGAGGGTAAAGACCAAGGCCCCATAGAGAAGCACCATGCCGATGGCGTGGAAATCGATTCCCAGGTAGGGGTAATGGATAAGCAGGGGGATGATACAGGCGATCTGAAAGCCGGTCTTGTACTTTCCAAGCCAGGAGGCAGCCACATCCTCTCCCTGCTCAATGATGACGCATCGAAGACCTGTGACGGCAAGTTCCCTGCCGATGATGGCACAGGCGATCCAGGCCGGCATGAACCCCAGGGAAACCAGCATGATAAATGCCGATGAAACCAGCAATTTATCCGCCAGGGGGTCCAGGATCTTTCCAAGGGTTGAGACCAGCCCCAGCCGCCTTGCAAGATATCCGTCAAAATAGTCGGTGATGGCTGCCAGGGAAAATACAAGGGCCGCCAGAAATGCCGTCATTCTACCCGGATACATCAAAAGTCCCACAAGAATGGGGGTAGCCACAATCCTTGACAGGGTCATGAAGTTGGGATTCATGACGATTTTCAAAAGCTTGCGCGTCCAGCACCCCATGGCGTTCTTGAACCTGCTGCCCAGGCATTCCAGGGCGTTCTTGAATTTTTTCGACCACTGCCCCACGTTTTTTTTTATCTTTTCCTGCCAGGTCATAGGCGTTATTTATTCTCTTTTTTTTTCCAGTCTGCCATGAAGGATTCAATGCCCTTGTCAGTCAAGGGATGGGAGGCAAGGGCGCTCAACACCTTGTGGGGTATGGTTGCAATGTCAGCCCCGATCAGGGCCGAGCTCAGCACATGCAACGGGTTCCTGACGCTTGCAACAATAATCTGGGTGTCAAACATGTAGTTTGAATAGATCTCGGCAATCTCTTCGATCAGGTTCATCCCATCAAGGGCAAGATCATCGATCCGTCCCACAAAGGGGCTTGCATAGGTTGCGCCGGCCTTGGCTGCCATCAGGGCCTGGTTTGCTGAAAAGATCAGGGTAACGTTGGTCTTGATGCCCTCATCGGTCAGGGTCCGAACCGCCTTAAGACCGTCAACGGTCATGGGAATCTTGACGACAATGTTGTCGGCAATCTTGGCAAGTTCCCTTGCCTCTGCCACCATGCCGTCATAGTCCAGGCTGATCACCTCTGCGCTGACAGGTCCCTCAACAATCTTGCAGATCTCCCGGATAATGTCGGTGAACTCGCCCTTTTCTTTTGCGATGAGCGACGGATTGGTCGTGACGCCGTCAACCATGCCCATGGCATGGGCGTCCTTGATCTCGTCAATATTGGCTGTATCGATAAAGAACTTCATTGTTCGTCTCCTCTGGTATAAGCCCTGACCTCCTGGCCGGGGTCGTTTTCTATTTGTTGTAAAATCTGCTCCATGGTTTTTTCCATAGTGGGGTGGGAAATACCTGGAGCTATATCACAAAGGGGTTTCAATACAAAGCACCTTTTGTGCATCCGCGGATGGGGAATAATGAGCCTGTCGGTATGGACGATCCTTTGCCCATAAAAGACAATATCAAGGTCAATGATCCTGGGGCCGAAGCGCACCTGTTTTTCCCCCTGCCCCATAAACCGTTCAATCGCTTTTAATCCGTCAATGAGCGCAAAGGGATCAAGGCGGGTTTCGATTTTGAGGGCGCCGTTGACAAACCATGCCTGGTCGAGAAAATCCACGGGCTCGGTTCTGTAAAAATTTGAAACCGAGACAACTCGGGTCTGGTCGAGGGTGTCAACCTGATCCCTGCCCCGGATACAGTTGCCATATCGATCACCCAGATTAGAGCCGATGGACAGATATGCGGTCTCCATTGGGCTCACTTTTCCAGTTCCACCTGGACGGTGTTGGAAGATTCGCTGAACACCCCGGAGCCGGTATAGGCCCTGACTCGAAAATAGTGGCTTGTACCGGGCGCTATTTCAACGGAAAATTCAAAAATTTCAGCACCGGTGGTATCCAGGGGGGTAAACCGCAGGGGACACCCCTTGCAGTCGTCGGCCCCTCCCCCCTGGGTTGCCAGATCGATTTCAAACCCGGCAACGGGCGGAGCCCCCTTTTTGACCCTGTAGGACCAGGAAAGGGTTGCCGTTGTGCCATCAAGGGACAATGCCAGATTGATGGGCGGGGCGATCATCTCCTGAACGGGCGGCAGGGGCGGCCTTTTTTTCCCGCAGCCCAGACCGGTTACAGTTAGAACCATGGCACACAAACACAGAGCAAAGACCCTGAAAACGATGCTTGAAAATGATTTCATTCCGCTGTTCCTGCTGCGAGTTCGTCAAGATCCCGGGTTGCCCGTTCAATGGCCTTGAGCACATTATCGTATCCGGTGCCGCCATGGGTCACCCTTCGTGAAATCATGTGCTCGATGGAAAGGTACTCAAAGATATCCGATTCTATGACATCGGAAAAGGTTTTAAACTCCTGGACCGTGAGATGATGGAGTTCCTTTGAATGTTCAAGGGCAAAGGCCACGGCCCGGCCGGAGATGGAATGGGCCTGCCTGAACGGTACCCCCTTTAAAACAAGATAGTCGGCAAGATCCGTGGCATTGAGAAATCCTTTTTCCGAGGCCGCCAGCATGGTCTCCTTGTTGACCTGGATGTTGGGCAGCATCCGGGTGTAGACGTCCAGGCAGGCCTTGAGGGTGTTGACCGTGTCAAACAACGGCTCCTTGTCCTCCTGCATGTCCCGGTTGTAGGCAAGGGGCAGGGATTTCATGAGGGTGATGATGGCCATCAGGTTGCCCACCACCCGGGCCGTTTTACCCCTGACAAGCTCTGCAACGTCCGGGTTCTTTTTCTGGGGCATGATGCTCGACCCGGTGGTAAAGGCGTCCGAAATGGTGATAAAGGCAAACTCGGACGAAGACCAGAGCACCAGCTCCTCGGAAAATCGAGACAGATGAATCATGGCAATGGCGGCTGCCGAAATAAACTCCATGGCAAAATCACGGTCAGACACCGAGTCCATACTGTTGTCCGACACCCTTGCAAAACCGAGCAGCTTGCGGGTATACTCCCGGTCCAGGGGAAAGGTGGTGCCGGCAAGGGCGGCAGCGCCAAGGGGCATCACATCGGTGCGCTTGAGGCAATCGGCCATGCGCTCCTGATCGCGCTTGAACATCTCGTAATAGGCCAAGAGATGGTGGGCAAAAAGAACCGGCTGGGCCCGCTGCAGATGGGTGTAGCCGGGCATGACCACGGCACGGTACTGCCCTGCCATTTCAACCAGGACCCGCTGAAGGGTTGTCAGCCGGGCAATGAGGCCCTTGATTTCAGCCTTTAAATACATGCGGATGTCCAGGGCCACCTGGTCGTTACGGCTTCTTCCCGTGTGCAGTTTTCTTGCCACGTCTCCGGCCTCGTCACCCAGGGCACTCTCCACATGCATGTGGATGTCTTCCAGGGTATCGGAAAATTCAAGGGCGTCACCGTCGATCTTCGCCTTGACACGTCCAAGTCCCGCACGTAGGGCTGCCGCCTCATCCTCGGTGATGATCCCCACATGGGCCAGCATGGTCAAATGGGCAATGCTGCCCTCGATGTCATAGGCGTAGAGCGCCTTGTCAACGTCAATGGACGAGGTAAACCGTTCGACCATGGCATCCGTATCCTGGGTGAACCTGCCGTCCCACGGTTTCTTTCCCATGTCACACCTTTCTCCTGTCTTTGGCAATCTTTCTGATTCTAAGACGAAGGGCGTTGAGGCGGATAAACCCTTCTGCATCCTTCTGGGAGTAAACATTGTCATCCTCAAACGTAGCAAAGGATTCGTCGTACAGGCTCTGGTCGGAACGCCGGCCCAGGAGGTAGCAGTTGCCCTTGTACAGCTTGATCCTTACCGTTCCTGAAACGCAGGTCTGGGTCTCATCGACCATCTTCTGGAGCAGCTCCATTTCAGGGGAAAACCAAAACCCGTTGTACACAAGCTCGGCATACTTGGGAATCAGGGAATCCCGGAGGTGGGCCACCTCACGGTCCAGGGTGATCGACTCCATGTTTAAATGGGCAAATCTGAGAATGGTGCCGCCGGGGGTCTCATAGACGCCCCTTGATTTCATGCCCACAAAACGGTTTTCCACAAGGTCGATGCGGCCGATGCCGTTTCTGCCGCCCAGGGTGTTGAGCTCCTTGAAAAGGGTTGCAGGGGACATGGTCCGGCCGTTGATGGCCACGGGGTCGCCGTTCTTAAAGTCGATCTCGATGATTTCCGGCTTGTCCGGGGCATCCTCGGGCTTGACGGACATGGTGTACATGTCGTCGGTGGCCTCGGCCCAGGGGTCTTCGAGCACACCGCCCTCATAGCTGATGTGGAGCATGTTCCGGTCCGTGCTGTAGGGCTTGGACGGGGTCTGGGGCACCGGGATGTTGTGTTCTTTTGCAAACTGCATCAAGCGGGTCCTGGAGGTCAGGTCCCAGTCCCGCCAGGGGGCGATGATCTTGATGGCCGGATTCATGGCAAAGTAGCTAAGTTCAAACCGCACCTGGTCGTTGCCCTTGCCCGTGGCACCGTGGCTTACGGCATCGGCCCCTTCGGCTGCGGCAATCTCGATCTGCCGCTTTGCGATCAAGGGTCTTGCAATGGAGGTTCCCAGCAGGTATTGCCCCTCATAGATGGCATTGGCCCTGAAGGCCGGGAACACATAGTCGCGAATGAACTCTTCCCTTAAATCCTCGACATAGGCCTTGACAGCACCGGTTTTAACGGCCTTCGCCTCAAGCCCGTCAAGCTCTTCTTCCTGGCCGAGATCCGCCGTAAGGGTAACCACCTCACAGTCGTAGGTTTCAATGAGCCACTTCAGGATTACCGATGTGTCCAGGCCACCTGAATAGGCAAGGACCACTTTTTTTATGTCAGACATACTAAATATCCTTTATTATTATGATAAATCTTTCTATTTTCCGTTGTTGAGTATCAGGGTTTCAAGGATGGCCTTGTGCATATGGCGTTTGTTTTCGGCCTGATCCCAGAATACGGCATCGGGCGCTTCCAGGATCTCTTCTGAGATCTCTTCCCCCCGGTGGGCTGGCAGGCAATGCATGACCGTCACATCGGACTTTGCCTTGGATAGAAGGGATCGATTCACCTGGAAACCGTTAAAAGCGGTAATCCGTTTTGCCTGTTCCTCTTCCTGGCCCATGCTGGCCCACACATCCGTGTAAACCACATCGGCATCCGTCACAGCCTCCTTGGGATCATGGGTAAAAACGATCTGCCGACCGCCCCGTTCCAGGGCCTTTGCCTTGATCTCTTCCCGGATTCCATACCCTTCGGGCGTTGCCACCACAAGGTGGAGATCCAGAACCGCCGCCGCATTGACCCACGAATTGGCAACATTGTTGCCGTCGCCCACCCATACAATCTTTTTGCCCTGGTAGCCGTCCCGATGCTCGATCACTGTCATGATATCACTTAGAATCTGGCAGGGATGGTAAAGGTCGGTCAGGGCATTGATCACAGGAATGGTCGAGGAGGCTGCAAACTCTTCCACAAGCCCGTGGTCAAAGGTTCGCATGGCAAGGACGTCGATGTAGCGGGAAAGCACCCTGGCCGTGTCGCAGGCCGGTTCGTTCCTTGAGATCTGGGTATCCTGGGTGCTCATGTAGATGGGCGTCCCCCCCAGCTGGATCATGGCCGTCTCAAAGGCGACCCGAGTACGGGTGGATTTCTTGTCAAATATCAGGCCCAGGCTCTTGCCGGCCAGATGCCTGTCAGAGATGCCCTGTCGGGACCTTTTTTTAAACTGAAGGGCCAGCTCAAACAGATGGATAAAGTCGTCCTTCTCAAGATCAAGAAGCGAGAGCAGATCTTTTTTCATAAAAATTCTCCTTATTCTATCAGGTCGTCAAGGGCGTTGACAACGGCATCAATTTCCTCCCGTGTGACCACAAGGGGAGGAGCAAATCTGATAACTTTACCTTGAATCGCATTAAGAATAAAGCCTTTTTTCATGGCTTCGACCACAACCTCTGCTGCGTTTCCGTCGAGTTCCATGCCCACCAGCAACCCCTCACCCCGGACGGCCCGGATGGTTTTATGGCGGGCCATGAGGGCCGTGAGTCCCTGTTTCAGGTATGCCCCCTTGGCCCTTGTCTCGCTGAGGAAATCAGGATCCGATATGATTTTTAAAACCTCAAGGGCCGCCCGGGTCACAAGGGGCGTTCCGCCAAACGTCGTGGCGTGGCTGCCAAAGGTGAATCCCGTGGCCGCCTCCCCGGTGGCCAGCATGGCCCCGATGGGAAGCCCGTTGCCCAGGGCCTTTGCAAGGGTCATGATGTCGGGCGTAACATCAAAGAGCTCGTGGGCGAACAGGGTGCCGCACCGTCCCATACCCGTCTGAACCTCGTCAAAGATAAGCAGAATCCCTCGCTCATTGCACAGCCTGCGTACGGCCCGGATGTAATCTTGACCCGCAGGGATGATACCGCCCTCCCCCTGGATGCACTCCATCATAACAGCGCAAACCGTGTTGTCCACCAGGGCATCCAGGGCAGCGATATCGTTGAACGGGCAATGGACAAACCCATCCACCAGGGGCGAAAACCCCTGCTTGATCTTGTCCTGGCCTGTGGCGGACAGGGTGGCCATGGTTCGGCCGTGGAAGGACTGGGTCATGGTAATGATTCTGACCCGTTCCGGCTCACCCTTTTCCTTGAAATAGCGCCGGGCAAGCTTGATGGCAGCCTCGTTGGCCTCGGCCCCGGAGTTGGCGAAAAAGACCTTGTCGGCAAAGCTTTTTTCCACCAGTTGACGGGCAAGTTCGGCCTGGGGTTCGGTATAAAACAGGTTTGACACATGGACCAGGGTGGCAGCCTGGTCGGCAATGGCCCGGGTCACGTCGGGATGACAGTGGCCAAGGCTTGCAACGGCAATGCCCGCAAGAAAGTCCGTATAGGCGTTCCCCTCGTCGTCCCAGAGGGTTGCGCCCTCCCCCCTTACAAAAACGGTGGGAATTCTGGCATAGGTGTTAAACACATAGGTGTCGGTTTTTTTAATAGTATCCATGGGTCGTCTGTTTAGTCCTCCTGGCCCTGTAAAAAGACCTGGGTGCCGATGCCTGAATCGGTAAAAAGCTCGAGCAGCAGGGCATGGGGTCTTGTTCCGTTAATAATATGGGTTTTTTCAACACCGCCTTCAAGGGCGTCAAGGGCCGATTCCATTTTGGGAATCATGCCGCCCTTGATTTCTCCCCGTTGGATCATGGCATGGATCTGTTTTGACCCTGCCGACGAAATCAGGGTGGCCGACCCATCGAGCAGGCCGTCCACATCCGTCATCAGGATAAGGCGTTCCGCCTTCAGGGCAGATGCAATCTTTGATGCCACAAGGTCCGCATTGATATTGTAGGTTTCGCCCGACCGGCCGACCCCCACCGGGGCGATAACCGGGATAAATCCTTTGTTGGCAAGGGTGTGGATAATCTCAGGATCAATGGCCGTGACCCGTCCCACCATGCCGGGATCGATGATTTCCGGCGGTTTTTCCGTGTTGGACGCATCCACAATGGTCATCTTTTCAGCGGTGATAAGTCCCCCGTCCTTTCCGGTCAGGCCCACGGCCCTGCCGCCCTGGGCGTTGATCCCTGACACAATCTCCTTGTTGACCTTGCCCCCCAGAACCATCTCGACCACGTCCATGGTTTTATCGTCGGTGTAGCGCATCCCCCGGACAAAGGTCGATGTGATGCCCATGGCGTCAAGGACCCGGTTGATCTGGGGACCGCCGCCGTGGACCACCACAGGATTGAGCCCGATGTACTTTAACAGGGTGATGTCCCGGGCAAAATCACATTTAAGCCCCTGGTCGACCATGGCATGGCCGCCGTACTTGACCACAATGGTTTTACCGGCAAACCGCCGGATATAGGGAAGGGCCTCGATCAAAATGTCGGCAACGTTCATGGTCATCATAGGATATACCTCGAAAGATCCTCATCCTTGACAATCTCCATGAGCTGATCATCCACAAAGCCTGCGTCCACAACCATTTTTTTCTCTTCAACATCCGGGGCATGGAACAGGATCTCTTCGAGGAGCTTTTCCATGACGGTGTGCAGTCTTCTGGCGCCGATGTTTTCGGTCCGTTCGTTCACGTCAACGGCAATGGAGGCAATTTTATCAATGGCATCCTCGGTGAACTCAAGCTCAATCCCTTCGGTTCTCAACAGCGCAATATACTGGAGAATCAGAGCGTTCCTGGGTTCGGTGAGTATCCTTACAAACTCATCCTTGCCAAGGCTTGTCAGCTCAACCCGGATGGGAAAGCGGCCCTGGAGTTCAGGAATGAGATCCGACGGTTTGGCAATGTGAAAGGCGCCGGAAGCAATGAACAGGATATGATCGGTTTTGACCGTACCGTACTTGGTGGGTACTGAACTTCCCTCGACAATGGGTAAAAGATCCCGCTGTACCCCCTCCTTGGACACCTCCGGCCCCTGGGAATTACCCTTGCCGGCAATCTTATCGATCTCGTCAAGGAAAATAATGCCCGACTGTTCGACCATTTCAACGGCGTCGGCGGTCACCTTTTCCATATCGACCAGGTGGGCCGCCTCATCCTGGGTAAGGATCTTCATGGCCTCGGACACCTTGACCTTCCTCCGTTTGGTGTTCTTGGGCAGCAGATTGCCGAGCATGTCCTTCATGTTGATCCCCATCTCCTCCATGCCCGTGTTCGAGAAAATCTCGATCATGGGTGAGGATTTCCCCGTCACGTCAATGTCCACAAACCGGGAATCGAGCTTGCCGCTCTGCAGCATCTTCCTCAGTTTCTCCCGGGTGGAAGACTTGGACGAGGACGATGAAACGACCTCCAGGTGGGGCTCTGCAAGGGCAGTGCCTTCTGCCCCGCCCGATTCGGGCAGCAGCAGGTCAAGGATTCTCTCCTCGGCCATGGCTGCCGCCTTTTCCTGGACCGCTTCCTGCTGCCGGCCCTTGAGGTTGTTGACCGTCAGTTCCACAAGATCCCGGATCATGGACTCCACATCCCGTCCCACATACCCGACCTCGGTGAACTTGGAGGCCTCAACCTTGTAGAAGGGTGAATCTGTCAACCGGGCAAGCCGCCGTGCAATCTCGGTCTTTCCCACTCCGGTGGGTCCGATGAGGATGATATTCTTGGGAGCAATCTCGTCCCTCAGGTCCTCGGGAACCTGGCGGCGGCGCCACCGGTTTCTAAGGGCAATGGCTACGGATTTTTTGGCGTTTTTCTGACCGATGATGTACCGGTCAAGCTCCCGGACAATCTCCATGGGCTTAAGGTCGCTCATTATTTTATCTCTTCGATGGTTATGTGGTTGTTGGTGTAGATGCACAGGGCTGCGGCAATCTTCATGGCCTCGGCCACGATGGTCCGGGCGTCAAGATCCGTGTGAACCACCAGGGCCTGGGCCGCAGCCTGGGCTGCCGTGCTGCCCGAACCAATGCTGATCACTCCGTCGTCGGGCTCGATCACGTCCCCGTTGCCCGACAGCAGATAGGTGTTGTTCTCGTCGGCCGCAATCATCATGGCCTCGAGGCGTCTCAGGTATTTGTCCGTACGCCACTCCCTTGCAAGCTCAACGGCACTGCGGGTGAGGTTGCCGTTATACTGCTCAAGTTTTTGTTCAAGCTTCTCAGAAAGGGTGAGGGCGTCGGCCGTGGCACCGGCAAACCCCGTGATAATCTTATCGTTGTAGATCCGCCGCACCTTTCGTGCCTTGTGTTTGGTGACAATGGTGCCAAGGGTCACCTGGCCGTCACCTGCCACGACCACCCGGTTTTTGTGGCGAACGGCCAGTATGGTTGTACCATGGAATGTATCTGTCATTGAAATTACCTCGTAAAATTAACTTCGTGGATGGGCCCGGTCATAGACCTCCATGAGCCGTGCATAGGTCACATGGGTGTAGATCTGGGTGGACGAGAGGCTGGCATGGCCAAGAATCTCCTGAATCCCCCGAAGATCAGCCCCGGCATCCAGCATGTGGGTTGCAAAGCTGTGGCGAAGGGTATGGGGTGAGACGGGCACACCCAGCCCGCACGCCTTGACAAGCCCGGCAAGTACCCTGCGAATGGAGCTGTCGGAGAGTCGATGGGCGTCCCGGTTCAGGAAAAGCGCCCCGGATTCACCGTCAACACAGGCTCGGTAGTCGTCCACGGCCTTTAGCGCCCGATCACCCACCGGCACCAGTCGTTCACGGTTTCCCTTGCCCCGGACCCGCACCAGGCGACTGTCGGGGTCAATGTCCTCGACATTGAGGCCGGACAGCTCCGACACCCGCATGCCCGTGGAATAAAAAAGTTCAAACACGGCCCGGTTTCTCTTGTCCACCTCGGTTCGTGTCTTGATGGAATCCAGGAGGGTGAACAGCTCGTCCACCGTCAGAAACTGGGGAATGGACCGGGGCAGTTTGGGTGCGGATACGCCCAGGGCCGGATTCACCTCGATTTTTCCAACGACCACCAGATAGTTGAAAAAACTTTTAAGGGCTGAAAGCCGCCTTGAAATGGTTCTTCGGGTGACCTTTTTCTTTGCAAGATCCATTAGAAACCCACGAACCGGGTTTGTCCCGCCGTTGCTAATTTCAGCCAGCAGCATTTCATCCGTGATGGCCTCCATGGACCTGCCGGGGAAGCAGTATCCAAGAAAAGCGGTAAGGTCACCCCCATAGGCCCTGATGGTGTGGGGAGAATACCCTTTTTCCGACGAAAGCGTCTGCAGGAACTGAGCAACCACCATGTCAGGCTCCAAGCCTTGCCTTGATCATCTTCATATCCTCCCACACCGGGCGTTTACGCGCCGCGTCACGGATCAGGGTGGCCGGATGAAAGGTGGGCATCAGCGGAATGGAGTTGAAATCATGGAACCGGCCCCTCAACTCCTGAAGGGGCTCCTTCCGGCCCAGCATGGCCTGTGCGGCCCGGCCGCCCAGGGTGCAGACGACCACGGGCTTGACCAGACTGATTTCCCTTTTGATACGTTCAAGGGCCCCGACCATGGGACCCGAGGCGGGAAGCGCTGTGATATAAACCGTTTCCCGGGTAAGATCAATGGCAGCCAGGATCTTTATGAAAAGCTCGCCGGCATCACCGGCATAGGGGGAAAGACCCCTCTGGCGCTGCTCAATAACAATAAACAGGGCAGCATGGGGATCGCCCTCTCCCCTTAAACCGGGAACACCCCCTTTGGGGACCCGGGGTCCAGCTGTTCTGGCAGCAGGGTCCCAGGAACGAACGATCTCCAGGGATTGCCTGGAAAGGTCAAGATCACAGGCGTTGATCCCCTGCCTGAACATCAGGTAGGCTTTGGCCCCTTTAATCAGTTCAAGGAATTCATGCCCCATGGCGGCTTTGGAATTGGAAAGATTCATTGTTCCATGCCGGTCTTGCCCGATATCCTGGATCGAATCTCGTCAAGCAGATGGTCGGCCACCGCTTCCTTTTCCATGGCAGGAATATCCCGCACGGTGCCGTCCCGGAAGAAAAGCTTGACCTTGTTGAAATCACTGCCGAACCCCGAACCTTCGACCCCCACAAGATTGGCAGCGATCATGTCAAGATTTTTTTTCTCGATTTTTACCAGGGCATTTGCCTCAAGATCATTGGTTTCCGCGGCAAACCCAACCACAAATTGACGCTCTTTCCTCTGGCCTGCAAGCCTCAGGATATCGGGGTTTTCCACCAGGGTAAGGGTGAGGTGCTGCTGCGATTGTTCGGTGTTGTGATTCTGAGCGTTTTTCTTGATCTTTCGTGTTTGCGGGTCACAGGGGCGATAATCGGCAACCGCGGCAACCTTGACAAGCACATCGCAACCGTCAAAACGGTCAAGCACGGCATCGGCCATCTCCCTGGCAGACACGACATTTATCAGATCAACCCCAACGGGCGGTTCAAGGGCCACAGGACCTGACACCAGGGTCACCAGGGCGCCCCGCTTCTCTGCGGCCGCTGCAATGGCATACCCCATCTTGCCCGACGAGTGGTTGCTGATGTAGCGCACAGGATCAATGGCCTCCCTTGTGGGGCCTGCCGATATTAGAAACGTTTTCCCCTTAAGATCCTTTTTCGTAAGGGCTGCAACCACTCGATCAAGGATAAGGGCAGGGTCGGGCAATCGCCCTGCTCCGGTGGTTTTACAGGCAAGCTCCCCGGTGCCGGGCTCCACGATCGACACCCCGTCCCCCTCCAGGATGTCCAGATTTCTCTGGACGGCAAGATTCTCGTACATATGGGTATTCATGGACGGACAAACCACCACGGGTGCCGTCACGGCCATGAGCATGGTGGTCAGGGCATCATCGGCAATTCCGTGGGCCATTTTTCCGATAAAGTTGGCCGTGGCAGGCGCAACCACCATCAGGTCTGCTTCGGTTGCCCACTCAATATGCCTTACCGATGACTCGTTGGTGTTAAACAGCCCCGTACACACGTCATTTTCAGACAAGACCCTGAAGGTGGTCTCCCCCACAAACTCAAGGGCAGACCGGGTCATCACCACCCGGACCCGGGCACCGGCTTTTTTTAAACGCCTTAAAAGCTCCACGGCCTTGTAGGCTGCAATGCCGCCGCACACCCCAAGGATAACATTTTTTCCCTTGAGCGTCATGGATGCCATCAGTTGAAAAGATTGGATTCCGAAGCCTGTTCAACCTTGCCAATGGTCGGCGCCACCCCCACCTCAACATAGGTGTTGAAATCCTTTTCCCGGATGGTGATGACGGCCCAGCGGGACTCTTTCTGGAATATCATGATGGTGGAAGCCGGGCTCTTGATGTTTGAAATCATGTTCCAGTTGTCCTTGATCATGTTGTTGGAAAAGAAATTAAACAGGGACCGGGTCTCGATCCTGCCCTTGAGGGAGATGATTCCCGAAGTGTAACCCGGAGTGCTCACCACAACGGTTGCATCATCCAGCACCTTTAATTCTTTTGGAATCAGGACATCCTTGAAATCATAGTACACAGCCGTTGTTTCCCGGGTCATGGCCGGGGTGGCGTTTGAGCCATTTTTAGCGCCTCCCATGTTCAGGCCGGAACATCCTGAAACTGAAAGGGCAATTAACAGTACAAAAAAGGTTTCAACAAAAGCTTTGCAACGTTGATTATTTTTCATGATACCTCCGTGGTGAATTCAAATTTTACCTGCTTTTAAAGAAACAAATAGTTGAGAAACTGAACATATCTTCTAAAACTATTTGTAGAAAAAGTCAAATACCCGAAAGGCCTTTGATAAAAACAAATTTTGTCACTGTCGTTACAAAATATGTTAACTTGATCAAAACAAATACAGACCGAATAAACCTGCCATGGGTTTTCAATAACAGAGATTAACCAGGCAACAGGCCCATGGAGACTATTTTAAATGATTGTTTCATGTTTGGCATACGCTTTGCTTTAGCACAATTTAAAGTTTAGTTATTCTTTGTTGTTGTTAAATATTTAATTTTTAGGAGGACGAAATGATTAAAGAGATGAGAAACAACCAGAAAGGTTTTACCCTGATTGAGCTTATGATCGTTGTTGCCATCATCGGTATACTTGCTGCCATTGCCATCCCGCAGTTTGCAGCCTACAGAATCCGTGCATTTAATTCTGCGGCAGTTTCTGATGTGGTTAATATCCAGAAATCAGAGGTAACCTTTTTTTCCGACTGGCAGACATTTGGTCCTTCGTGTGACGCCGCAGGTGCTGCAGGTGTCGTTGTAGGACCTGGCAGTGTGGCAACAAACATTGGAAACGCTACCAACCAGATGCAGATTGGTTTGAGTAATAATGTTACCCTTGTAGCCGTTATTAATGCAGGTGGAAGCGCCTTTAATTCTGCTGCAAAACATCTCCAGGGCACTCGTCGTTTTGCGGTTGACAGTGATGTTACAGCCACATATTTCATAGCAGCTGCCGCCGGAACTGCATTGGTCGCTGGAGATTGTCCTGCTGCAGTAGCTGGTGCCGATGAACTCGTAGCAACTTATACAGCAATGTAATGATCCCCTTGGCTTAATTTACTGCAACATATGGGGAGAGGGCAACCTCTCCCCATTTTTAATTAAAAAGAAAAAAAAGACTTGAGTGATCAACTGCTGAATCTTGAACAAAATGAGTTTTGTTAAAAAATTTCAAACCCTACCCATATGTTTTGTGCAGAACTCATTTGAAGTATTTTTCAACAGATTTAACCGATAGCCGGGGGGATGGCTGAAATGAGAAGAAGAAAAAGAGTTGATTGCCATAACGGTTTTACACTTATCGAACTTATGATCGTTGTGGCCATTATCGGAATCCTTGCAGCCATAGCCATTCCACAGTTTGCAACATATCGCATACGCGCCTACAACTCGGCAGCGGTATCGGATGTGGTCAATATTCAAAAATCAGAGGCAATCTTTTTTTCCGGCTGGCAGATCTTTGGTTTCTCCTGTGATGCCGCAGGTGTTCCAGGAGTGATTGAAGGGCCCGGCGGTGCAGCAACAAATATCGGCTATGCCGCCAATCAGATACCGATCAGCTTAAGCAATGGCGTCAGGCTTGAATCCTTGACCGATGTGATGGGATCAAGCTTTACTGCCGTGGGAAAACATTTGCAGGGCAATCGTTATTTCGGAGTTGACAGTGATTTTTCAGCCACATATTATTTTCCTGGTTCCAGCGGAACTGCTTTAGTAGCGGGAGATTGCCCGGTTTCAACGATTAATGTTGACAACATAGTGGCTGCCGGTTTTACTCCATTATAAAACCATTTTACGAAAAACCTCTAACTGCCCTGCGATGATAAAATGATTAATTTCAGCCAGATCAAAAAAACTTATCCAAAGCAAGTGGGTTCAAAGGCCCATATCGCTTTGAATGACGTCTCCTTTTCCCTGGATCTGGGAAAGACCCTAGGCCTTGTGGGGGCAAACGGTGCAGGCAAAAGTACAAGCATTTGCCTTATCATGGATTTTATCCGCCCTGACCATGGGACCATCCAGGTCTTTGGAAAACCACCCCATGATCCAGAAGTAAGACTAAAGATTGGCTATCTTCCTGAAAAGACAGCATTCCCACCTAATCTAAACGTTCTTGACATGCTGAAATTTGTCGGACAGACGTGCCGCATGTCTAAATCAGACATCGTCACATCTGGAGAAAAATGGTTACAGAGATTAAATCTTTGGGACTTTAGAAAAAACCTTCTTCGCAACTATTCAAAGGGGATGCAACAGCGGGCAAGTTTCGCCATTGCCATGATCCATGATCCTGACCTGTTGATCCTTGATGAACCCATGAGTGGCCTTGACCCCATCGGTCGTGCAGATATTATCCGGTTGATCAAGGAATTAAAGGAAAAAGGAAAAACAATACTGTTCTGCTCCCACCTTTTGGAGGATATTGATCGTCTGGCGGATGATGTACTGATCCTGCACAAAGGCCAAAATCTTTTCCATGGCCCGCCTTCGATCATCTGTCAAGAGCAGGGATGTGAAAATTTTGAGGATGCTTTTTTGAATCTGATCGATAAAAAGGAGAGCCATGGTTTCAGTGATTAACCGTATTTTTGCCCTGGCTTGGCTGACTGTTCTGGATGGGGTCCGGCGTCATGCCCTTCTTGGTCTGGTATTTCTTTCAATTGCTGCCCAGGCAGGCGGTTTACTGTTTTTTGATTTCATCGCCCGGGATATTGGCAGGGCATCAAATGACTTTATCTTTTCCATCAGTTGGTTTTCAGGTTCTCTGTTTCTTTTTTTCCATGCCGTGCAGGTGGTTGCCTGGGATGAAGATCGCAATGTCATCTATAATTTATTGGCAAGACCGATTTCCAGGGCTGAATATGTGTTGGGAGTATTTTTCGGCTTGGCAACGTTAATGGTACTTTTAAATCTATTGCTGGGAAGTATCGGTTGGCTGACCCTTGTCTGGATCAAAGGCGCTTTATCCACCGAATATTTCAGCCAACTATCGCCCGGTTTTTATCTCTTGACATGGGCAGGCCTCTTTTCCATGGAACTTATGATGCTTTCTGTTATCATGTTATTTTCAGGTCTAATCCGGGGCAGTTTTCCAGTTTTGTTGATCTCCATCTCTTTTTATGCCATCTGCTCAGGAATGCCTGTGGTCAGGGCGTCTATCTCCCAGCAGGCTGGGGTTGACACGGACAGCCATATTTCAGCAAGGCTCTTACAAATGATGACAGCTGTTTTTCCTGACTTTAACCGCCTGGATTTCAAAAATTTGTTGCTATCATCAACCCAGGCCTGGCCAGACCTGACAACCCTGTTCGTTAATTTTGGCCTGACCATTGGGTATATAACTCTTGCACTATGGTTTGCCTGTGCCGTTTATAACCGCAGGGATTTACAATGATGGTTAAAATTGTTGTTTTTGTGTCAATTCTTTTATTCTATTTATCAGCTTTTTTTATTCAGGAACTGCAGATCCAGTATGTGCCACCCCATCTTACCCCGACTCTGCCGGCAAGGGTTCATAAAATAGCGGCAGGTTACATGTATCAACTCTGGGCCGAAATGCTCTATATAAAAACAATAGTGTTCCTGGGAGGGCGCAAACCTGGTCAGGAGCACCAAAGCTATGCTGAAAATCTTGCAGAGCACTTTTCAGTTATATCCACGCTTCACCCTGATTTTATCGATACTTATTTCATGTGCGAGTCAAGTCTTTCATCCCTTGGTTCTGATTGTGCCCAAAAAACCAATGCTGTTCTTGAAAGGGGAATAGCAGCAAACCCTGGCAACTGGATACTTCCCTTTTTTAAGGGTTTTAACTATTTTCGTTATCTTGATGAACCGAAAAAAGCCGCAGAAACGCTTTACAAAGCCTCCCAGATAACAGACGCACCCGTTTGGCTTGGGCACCTGGCAAGCATACTTTCCGCCCAAGGGGGTGATATTTATGCAGGCCTGATATGGCTAAAAGCAATGCTGGCTACCGAAAAAGATGAAAGAATACAGGAACTCTATAAAAAAGAGATTATTGTTTTTGAAAATGCAGTCCGGGTTCTGCAAGCTGTTCAGAAATACAGTGAATTATTTAATCGCCCTCCAAACAAACTTAATGATCTTGTGCCGGACTTTATTCCGGAGATTCCAAAGATTGAACAAGGATTTGCCCTTTCATGGAAGCCTCCGGTTTTAAGATTAATTCGCCCCCATGCCGAGTTCTAACATTTCCTGAACTTAAATAAAAAGGTATGGTTGAATATAGACATCTTATATGAAATATAATCAGTTTTATTTAACTATCGCTTCTAAATAGATTCAATCCGTTTTATCATAAAGCAGATCAGATATTTTACACCTGTTGTGTATAACAACAACCATTTGTTTACAAATCTTGGTATTTTTTTTGCATCTTAATAAAGATATTAATCTTTTAATATGGTGAACAGATCATGGAATCACACAAAAATAATAGTACCAACTTTTTTAAAATTCATCTTTTAAGTGATGGTTTAAAAAAACATTTTTGGGATCAAAAGGGCTTCACCCTTTTTGAATTGATAATAGTCCTTTTTTTCATCTCTGCTTTATCGGCAATCGCATTTCCAAATTTTTTAGAATGGAACCAGAACTATAGACTCAGAGGCGATGCAAACAAACTCTTTTCAACCATGCAAAAGAGTAAAATGATGGCCATCAGAAACAACAGCAATGCGGTGATATCCTTTAATGCAGTTGCTAACAACTACACAGCATTTATCGATAACGGAGGAACAACGGGTATAGCAGGTGACAGGATCTTAAATGGAGATGAAGATATCATTGCCTCTGAAACCATGAGCCCTTTTGTTATAATACACAGTGTCAATTTTTCATTTGGAAGCACGACCCCGGGATTCACATCCAGAGGACTTCCTTTAAGCAGCACAATGGGAAATGTTGTTTTAAGAAGAGCGAATAACACCAGCCGCTGGTATAGGATAGCGCTCTCCTTTGCAGGAAATATAAACCTGGCAATCAGCACCAACTCAACGGATGGAAGCAATGGCACCTGGAATTAATATAAAATTGTTTAATGGATGCAGACCTGATGCAGAATCAGGTTTTACCCTTATTGAAATCATGATTGCCATGCTGATCTCTGTCGTCGTTATTGCGGGAATATATTCCGCCTACTCAAACCAGTTGGAAAGTTACACTGCGCAAGAGCAGGTGGCTGTGATGCAGCAAAACATCAGATCTGCCATGATGGTTATGACAAGGGATATAAGGGAAGCCGGGTGTGATCCAACAGAATCGGCAAATGCTGGCATTATCACAGCAACAATGGGACAGATCCAGTTTACAAGGGATATAGCAGGAGATCCGACAGCACCAAACAATGGGGATGGGGCTCTTGATGATACGAATGAAAACATCACTTTTGGATTTTCAACAGCCTTAGATGTTGACGGAAACGGCATTTCAGACGGTGGAACCCCAGGTGCTGACTGGAGTGTGGCTGGAAATTTTGGCAGGGATACAAATACTGGGGGCGGTTTTCAGCCCATTTCTGAAAATGTCGATGCGGTTGAATTCAACTATATCCTGTCTGACGGTACCTCTTCAACAGCACCGTCACCATCCATAATCAATAATATAAGAGCAGTTCAGGTTTCCATGCTTGTAAGATCCCAGCGAGTGGATACAAAATACATGAATACAAATTCATACACAACGGCATCTGGGACTGTTTGGGGGCCTTTTAACGACAACTTTAGACGTAGATTTGCTGCAACGACGATCCAGTGCAGAAATCTGGGGTTGTGAAACATGACTATTGGAAAGGATACAAAGGGATTCACCCTTATTGAAGTTATTATCGCAATGGCAGTATTCAGCATTGGAATACTTGCAGTAATGACAATGCAGATTCAGGCAATAAGAGGAAACGGTGATGCTTCCATGCGTTCCCAGGCCAACGCCGTAGCACTCTCAGTTCTTGAAGAGCTGAAAAGACTACCATTTAACGATGTAAATCTTAACGCAGGGGCAAATCTGAATGCAGGGGCTGCGGTTGCAGGCGCACCACCAATACCGAACAATGCAGATCATCTCTATGCCCCTCTCCAACTCCCCCTGTTAAGCAACATCTATCAGATCAATGGAACCAACCTTGTGGACAACTCGGGAACAATTTACCAGATTTTCTGGAACGTTGACAAAACACCTGTTATCATCGGCACGGATAGTTTTATTCCCTTTTGTACAATAAAACTTTTCATGTATTGGAACACTAGCTCCGGCACAAATCATCTGGAACTGACAGCTTACAAATATAATAACATAACCCTGTAAACTGGAATCACACATGTATTTTATCACCCAAAAACGTACTTTAAAAAACTGTTTTGGCAATGAAAAAGGCCTGGCGCTTATTTCAGCCATTCTTGCCCTGCTTATTCTGACTGCCTTGGGAATTCTTGCCGTCAGCACCTCTGTCATAGAGATTCAAATCGCCGGCAATCAACAGCAATGGGAGGAAGATTTTAATATAAGCGAGGGAGGAACAGAAGTTGAGGCCACCCATGTTGGGTATGCAAGATCTGGAATAAGCGGTTTCAGCTGGTATGAGATTTCTGATCCATCGGTATTTAACCAGAATCTTCTCCCTCCCCAGGCAGCCTATGATCCGTACACGGATATCACCATTGCAGGCAATTTTCCAAATGACTTTGATGCTGGCAACCCAAAATCATGGCCGCACCATAATCTCATGCAGGACGCAACCGATAATAAGCATGATTATGCCTACCTTGTCACCTATCTTTATCCGGATTCACCACCCAAGGGTTATGATGCCTCAACCTTTTCAGGTTACAAATTCAGAATAAATGGTGAAAAACAGGTTGAGATAGAACTTGGCGGTACCAAAGTCGGGGTTAAAACAGGGATTTAAAGGAGAGACTATGAAAACATTGAGTTCATTTCTTTACACCAGGCGGGTTTATCAGCGCTTTTATATTATCCTATCTCTTCTCCTTTTTATTCCTCCGGTTTTTGCTAAAGATACTGATATCTACCAGATCAACACCAAACAGAACTGTTATATCCTGCTTGACAACTCGGGCAGCATGGATTTTGGAGTCTATGAATCCAATGTCGATTACGGCGCCATGTTTGATTATCTGTTTACTTTAAACGATGCTCCTGCCGGGGATTTTAATGATTATATCTACGACACGGTAAACAATAGCAATTACTTTTACAACAATCACAAGGAGATAAGTAAAATTTACCTCTGGAAGGGAAGGATCGGTGTGACCACAGCCAATGTGGATGAAACTGATACAGCCTTTACAGGGGATGCTGCCGATCCAGACTATCTCTGGTTTACAAATGACCTTGTGGACACCCACACAATAATTGACTCCTCCGGTAATTTATCCGGAGACGGTATTGGTACCCAGAGAATCACCGTTGACAATGAAGGTTATATTCTGTTGGACAATCTTCGCCTTCCCTTGGGAAGAAGCATAAAACACCACTCACCCGTGACGTTGTATGACGGAAGTATTATTGACAGCGGCTTTGGAGGCCTTTTAAACGCCCCGGGATACTATTTCAGCGGATATGAGGGCGTCACCTATGGCAATCTGAATTCTGCAGAGGATGGTGACCAGGACATCTATTTTTTTGTCACGGGCAACTGGGTGAACATGCAGGCCATGTATAACCTTCATTATACGACCAACAATCCAACCCCCCAGGGTGCTTCAACTGGAGATCCGGCTTGGCAATACGAACTGGTACCCTTGGGTGCTTCTGCCTGGTCCGAGCTTGCCCACCCCCTTAAATATCCCTTAAGTGGCAACTATGCAAACAATCTCAATGAAAGCGATACTGAAAAAACCATCACCCATCCGGGAGCTGTCCAGATCCAGGTCCATTTTTCAAACTTTGATGTGGCAAATGATGGTAAGGTTTCCCGATGGAACGAGGATTATCTTGCCATACGTGATGCATCAGGCAATCTTGTCGCCAGATATGACAACGACAACAACCCAACCAATGGTGATGGATGGTCTCCCACAATCGATGGGGACAGTGTAAAAATCGCTATTGACTCGGACGGGAACGTTACTGGGTCAGGCTATGAGATCGATAAAATTCGTGTAACATACTACAGCGACTCGTATCTCATGCAGAACCGCCTTGATGTTTCAAAGGATGCCATGCTCTACGCCCTTGACGAGTTCCATGGAAAGATGAACTGGGGATTTGCAACTTTTCAATACAATGGAACAAATCCTAACGGTGCAACCATCCACAGCGCCCTTAATCCAAACCTTACCGATGATGCCAACAGGGCCGCCATCAGACAGCATGTTCTGAACGTGGAGCCAGAGTATGGGACCCCACTTGGAGAGGCTCTTCAGGATGTCTTTGAAGAGGGGTACTGGATCAAGAGACACGCCCTTGACAACCTGACCTGCCGTAAAAACTTTATCATCTCCGTTACAGACGGATTTCCATCCGGTGATGAGGATTGGAACAGAATTTCAGACTCCACGGCCGATCCCCATCTGCCCTTCAGTGACTGGGATAATGATAACTGGACAGCAGATCCCTACCAGTACACAAATCCTCCGGCAAACTACTATGACGATGTGGGACACTGGATGTACACCCACTCCTGGCTTGACAAGACAGAGGTGACAGATCCCGCCAACTCCTATTTTAATGTGACGACCCACCACATTGCCTTTGGAATGGACCATCCGCTCTTAAAGGATGCCGCAGGAGAATCAGGTGGCGAATATATTGCAGCCTACAACAAGACACAGCTTGTGGCAGCCTTTTATGCCCTTGCCCTCCAGATGACAGAAGCCGTATCCTTCACAGCCCCCGTAGTTTCAGTAGATGCTACAAACAAGATCCAGAATGGCGATGATCTCTACCTCGGTCTTTTTCTTCCCCAGGATAACAAGTCATGGATGGGAAATCTTAAAAAATACAGATTGGGGGATGGAAGTGCCGATAGACCAAAGGTTTGGATGATCTATGATGGAGCCAACAACGAGGCAATCAACAGTACCGGAGCGTTCAAGGACAACACTGCTGCATTCTGGGCAGATGATAACGACCCTAACGATTCAGACAATTACGGCGTTTCAGACGTAAGGGAGGATGGCACGGGCGAAGTGCTCACCGAAAGTCTTGCTGCTGATTTTGCAGCGAAAAATTACTGGAACAGGTCCATTTTCACCTATGATTCAACTCTTGGAACAATGAAGAAGCTTCAATGGGACACTGTTTCAGCTGAAAGCCTTAATGTTGCCGACGATATTCTCCGGGACAAAACCATCAACTATGCATATGGCTATACCTTTGACGCAGACCCTGTAACGCATGCCCCCGTGGCGGTAAGGGACTGGGCCCTTGGAAGCATTGTTCATTCAAGGCCCGTCGTCATCGACTATTACGATCCTTCAGACATCAGCATATTGCTCAAACGCTATATTGCCGTGGGTGCCAATGACGGTATGCTCCATGTGTTTGACGATGCCGACGGAAAGGAGTTGTTTGCCTTTGTTCCCGAAGATATCCTCCCAAACCTATATCCCATATCCCAGGAGAGCCTTGTGGACGGTGTGGACGGAGGGATCTCACTTTACAGAAAAGATAAAAAGCCCCATTACCTTATATTCGGTGAGCGACGAGGAGGTAAAACCTTTTGGGCGCTCAATGTTACTGATCAGAATCCATTAAACTGGTCCGTTGCATGGAAATATTCAAACAGTGAAATGACGCAATCCTGGTCCAACCCGGAAATAGCTTCAATTCCAGTATCCATTAACACATCCACAGGAGAAATTACCTTTAAAGATGTTCTTGTTCTGTCCGGAGGTTATGATCCTGAGGAAGACAACTATCCGGAACCTTTCCTGGACATTGACAACAGTGGGTCTCCATATACTGCCATTGGAAAAATTGACAATAGCGAATGGTCTAAAACCGATGCAGCCCAGGATATCAACAACAACAATCTTTATGATCTTTATAACCCTGATGAAAATGAACATGGAAGGGGTATTTATATCGTTGATATCGATAATCCGGCAAATATAGTTAACGATCATCTTGGACAGAGAGTTCTACCCTTTTCAGTTACCTGGTGCCAAAATCTTGCGGATGAAGTAACAACCGGAACCGATCAAAAACTGACCTCAATGAAGTTTTGTTTTCCGGCATCCCCTTCCGTTATCTCAGGAGTCAGTACCTACTACTACCTTTCGGGAACCACTCTTACCAGGGGCATTAAAAGCAATGTTTTAAGAGCCGTCTATGGATCTGACATCTATGCAAATATCTATAAAATAGAGTTTTCTTTTTCGCCTGACACAACAAAGCCCACAGAGACGCCCTCCAGCTGGACCTGGTCTGCAACAAATAGCTGGAACGTCACAAAGGTGTTTTCAGGGAACCCTGGCAGTACAAGCGTATCAAGTTCCTTTGGAGCGGGAACGGATACTGCAGATCAGGGCAGAAAAACCTTTTACTCACCGGTTGTTTCCTGGGGTGGCGCCTGTGATTTTTTTGACATGGGAAATTACAGTTTTGACTCAACATTGTTTTCAGGTCTTGAAGATATCGCCGCCATCTACTTCGGGACAGGAGACCGGGAACATCCGACATATACAATGATAAGAAACCGATTTTACGCAGTTTTTGATGACACATCAATTACAGCCATGACAGTTGACATAAATGGTAACAAAATTGCCGATGTAACAGTCTCAACAACACCATATTTTGAAAATAACCTTCTGAACCTCACCTGCGGGGAACTTGATGAAACCACCGTTGTGAGCGGAACTTCAAAGCCTCTAATGCGAAGTTTTCTCAAGGATGATGCCACCTATGATGTTTCAGGGGTTTTAACCCTTGAGGATGGAACCCATGAAGATGATGCAAAGGGGTGGTATATCATCCTTGAAGACCAGGGAGACAGTTTGGCATGCAATCACTGTAAATATCCCGGCACAATTGATGATGCTACCACAAGTTCAAGGGATAATCACAATGGAGAAAAGATATTAAGCAAGCCAGATCTCTATGCCAGCATTCTCTATTTTACAAGCTACCAACCTTCCACTGATGACCCGTGTAACCCCCAGGGTAACGGTCTTTCCTATGCCATCAACTATTGCGATGCAACGGCGGCTTATAATCTCAGCACACTCAATGATCCTGCAGGTAGCTACGTTCTGGACGTTACTGATCGATATCTCAAGGTGAACAATATTTTTGGAATTCCGTCTGACTTTGCCATTATAACCAGAAAAGGCCAGGCTGGGGCCATGGCAATGATGGGCAGCAATGTGGTCGGCCCCCAGGGCGGAAGCACTTTTAAGATCAAAAGTCCCGGCATGGGCCTTGAACTCTATTACTGGCGTGAAGGTAACAGCCAAAGACCTTAAATCTATATTCTGACACCAATTAAAAAGGAGTCCTTTCCATGAATAAAAACAGACAAATAAAAACGATTCTTATTCTATTAATTCTCTTGTGTGCAACTTACGAAAACATTGATGCAAAGCTTATGGCTGAGGTACACACCGCAACGGGAGAAATTTCCAATATCAAAGACAATATTATTACCCTCAAGGGAGGAAATATCTTTTATCCTGGAATTCAAAGTGATATTACCGATTTTCACACCGGTACGACTATAACAATCAGGTATTACATCAAATCCGATGGAACCTATCTTTATACACAGATTGCACCGGGTGAGAACTCTCTTTCAGATACCGAATCCAACGATAACAACACTTTCATAAAAAAGGCTATGAAGTAAAAAACCGGGTTGCCGTTTTATACACCATCCTCCTGCTTGCTCAACCGATAGCGAATGTGCAGAAGACCCATACCAAGATGTTCCGGTACTTTCGGCGATTTCATCAATCACTTTCCTCCTCCTGCTTGCTCAACCGGTAGCGGATGGATCTGAGGCTGAGGCCCAAAAGCTCTGCCGCCTTGTTTTTATATCCACCTGCAAGTTCCATGGCTTTTTTAAGGTAGGCATCCTCAATGGTCAGAAGAATCTTGTCAAGATCAACCCCCTGGGACACATCCTCAAGGTCGAACCGGCATCCTTTGATGCCCTCGACCCAGCGCCGCTTTTTGTGCAACGAGATCGAAAGGCTTTCCGGCAGGATGATGTTGGTGGAAGACAATGCCACGCTCCGTTCGATCAGATTTTCAAGCTCCCGGACATTACCGGGAAAGCTGTACTTGTTCAGAAAATCAATGGCATAGGACGACAGCTTTGAGATATCCTTGCCCATTCTTCCGGCGTATTTTTCTGTAAAGAAATTGGCCAGAAGCTGAACATCACCCTTTCTGTCCCGCAGGGGCGGGACCTTAATGGGAATCACGTTGAGGCGGAAAAACAGATCCTCCCTGAAATTTCCCTCAATCACCTCCTGCTCGAGCTGCTTGTTGGTGGCAGAAATGATCCGCACGTCAACCGTAATCTCACGGGTACCGCCAACGGGCTTCACAACCGTCTCCTGTACTGCCCTGAGCAGTTTCACCTGGAGCATGGGGGGCAACTCACCGATTTCATCAAGGAAAATGGTGCCGGTGTGGGCCGCCTCGAACAATCCCTTTTTCTCTGCCACAGCCCCTGTGAACGAACCCTTGACATGGCCGAAAAATTCGCTTTCAATCAGGGTGTCGGGAATGCCGCCGCAGTTAACCACCACAAAGGGTCGGTCACAACGGTCGCTCATGTCATGGATGGCCCTGGCAATGAGCTCCTTGCCTGTTCCGCTCTCGCCTGAAATCAGAACGTTGGTCTTTGTCTTTGCCACCTGATTGACCATGTCATAAATGCGCATCATGCCGGGGCTGTTGCCGATGATCTTACCAAAATGCAGACAAATTTCAGGTTCTTTGGATTGGGGTGGTCTTTTATCCCCAGACAATTTCAGCGCAAGGGCCTTTTGAAGGGTGGTTTTAAGCTCAGTGTTGTCAAAGGGTTTGGGAACAAAATCAAAGGCGCCTTCGTTCATGGCCTCGACTGCGATTTCCGTTGTGGAATAGGCGGAAATAAGAACAACTACGGTTTCAGGATCTTTTTTTTTGGCAGCCCGCAATACATCCAGCCCGGTCAAATCCCCCAGACGGATGTCGGAAAGAACCAGGTCAAAGCTGTGTTTCTCAATCAGGGCGACAGCCTGTTTGCCGTTGTTTGCAAGGAAAACGCCATACCCCTCCTGAACCAGGAGTACCTCCAGAAATTCACGCATGCTCAACTCATCGTCGACCACCAGAATTTTTGGCCGTTCAGATACCACCTAAATCCCCCTCTGGTAAATGATTCTCCCTTCAACCATGGTGAGCAGCACCTCTCCCTTGACCGCAATGCCGGAAAACGGGGTGTTCCGACTCTTTGAAACAAAGGTTTCAGGATCAATCTCATGGACCCTGTCGGGGTCAATAACGGTGATGTCGGCGGCATTCCCAGGTATCAACCGGTTGTCTATACCCAGAAAACGGGCGGGATTCCTCGACATCTTCTCGATCAGGGTTTCCATGGAAAGGTGTCCATCCTGCACCAGCTTTAACGAGAGCACAAGGGAGGTCTCAAGACCGATGATGCCAAAGGCTGCCTGGTCAAACTCAACCGCCTTTTCAAGGGCAGAGTGGGGGGCATGGTCCGTTGCGATGCAGTCAATGGTGCCGTCCTGCAATCCCTTGATGATGGCAAGCCTGTCTGCCTCACTTCTCAAGGGCGGGTTCATCTTGGCATGGGTATCGTAATCAGCCACAGCCTTGTCCGTGAGGGTGAAATAGTGGGGAGCGGTCTCACAGGTCACCCTGCCCCCCCGTCGTTTGCCCTGGCGGATGGCATCCACCGACTCTTCACAGCTCACATGGGCGATGTGTACCCGGGCCTGGGTGAGTTCTGCAATGGCGATCTCCCGCATGACCATGATACTCTCGGCCGCATTGGGGATGCCCTTGATACCGATCCGTGTGGCAAAGGTTCCCTCGTTCATAGCCCCGTCCCGGGCAAGGGAGAGATCCTCTGAATGGGACATCACCGGAAGGCCGAGACCTGCGGCATACTCCATGGCCCGGCGCATCACCCTTGCATTTTCAACGGGCCGGCCGTCGTCGGTGATGGCAACCATGCCCGCCTGTTTCATCTCCCCATACTCGCAAAGGGTTTCTCCCTTGAGTCCAAGGGTGATGGCCCCCACCGGATAGACCCGGCTGAGACCTGCCGCCTTTGCCCGGTCCAGGATAAACCGTGTCACCTGGGCATTGTCGTTCACGGGGGAGGTGTTGGGCATGGGACATACAGCCGTAAACCCGCCCTTTGCGGCAGCCATGAGACCGGTTTGAATGGTTTCCTTGTACTCGTGGCCGGGTTCCCTCAGGTGAACATGGAGATCAATCAGACCGGGAACAAGGATCATCCCTGAGACATCCACGGTGTCAACCCCGGGTTCAGGATCAGCGGCCCCAGGATCCAGAAGGGCATGGACGAGCCCGTCCTTTACCAGAAGATCCTTGGGTTCATTGATATTACCCGGATCAACAATGTGTGCACCCTTAAATCGTATCAGCATTTCGACTACCTCCTGCAACCAGGTAGAACAGGGCCATTCTTACGGCCACACCGTTTGTCACCTGGTCTAGAATAACAGAGTTTCTGCCGTCGGCCACCGGGCCTGAAATCTCAACGCCCCGGTTCAGGGGACCGGGATGCATGACAATCACATCCGGTTTTGCCAGCTTTAGCCGTTGGGCATTGAGGCCGAACAGGGCCGCATATTCCCGTTCCGTTGGAAAGAGGATGTTCTCCTGGCGCTCCTTTTGAATGCGCAGCATCATGATGACATCGGCATTTTCAATGCAGGTGTCCATGTCCGGGGCAACCTTGCAGCCAAGGGCCTCAATCCCCCTTGGAATCATGGTGGCCGGGGCCGCCACCGTGACATTGGCCCCCATCATGGTAAAGCCTGTAATGTTGGACCTTGCCACCCGGGAGTGACTGATATCCCCCACAATGGAGATGTTGAGCCCCTGTAACGTTCCCTTTTTTTCCCTCACACTCATGAGGTCGAGCAGCGCCTGGGTGGGATGGGCATGGATGCCGTCGCCGGCGTTGATGACCGATGCCTTTACATGCTTTGCAATCAAATGGGGGGCTCCCGATGACGGGTGGCGAATAACAATGATATCCGGGTTCATGGCCTCAAGGGTCCTGGCCGTATCAATGAGGGTTTCGCCTTTGACAATGCTGCTGGAACTTTTGGACAGGGAGATTGAGTCGGCGCTGAGCCTTTTTGCCGCAATGTCAAACGAACTTCGTGTCCGGGTGCTGGGTTCCTGGAACAGAAGAACAATGGTCTTGCCCCTGAGGGTCGGCACCTTTTTAACCGGTCTCTTTGAAATTTCCTTCATTCCTTCGGCCGTGTCCAGAATCATGGAAATATCCTGAACCGACAGGGATTCCATATCAAGGATATCCTTATGTTCAAAACGCATTTGCTCGTTCCTATCCCCTGTTTTTAGCTTGAGTATGTTTTGTCTGCTATCTTAAAATATCTCCAAGTCGATCCCAGCGAACCCCGAAGGCCTCCTTGTTCCACGACCAGTAGATGACAAATGCCTTTCCCCGGACAGCCTTTAAATCCACAAATCCCCAGAACCTTGAATCATGGCTGTTGTCACGGTTGTCGCCCATGACAAAAAGCGAATGGGCAGGAACGGTGACCGGCCCGAAGTTGTCCCTTACGGTAAACTGAACCGGAATAATCCGGGTATCCTTGTGAATGGCGTAGGGTTCGTTTTCCTGGAGTTCACCATTCACATAGAGCTGCTTGTCCTTTATCTCAACCGTGTCTCCGGCAACACCGATGACCCGTTTGATAAAATCTTTTTTCGGGTCTTCCGGATACTTGAATACAACAATATCTTTTCGCTCAGGATCGGTGATGTGAACAAGGGTTTTACCATCGGTAAAGGGGATCTTTATCCCATAGATAAACTTGTTGACCAGGATATGGTCGCCAATCAGGAGGGTGTTTTTCATGGATCCCGAAGGAATCTTGAACGCCTGGACAATAAAGGTTCGGATGAACAGGGCCAGGATCACGGCGATGATGATGGCTTCCAGATTCTCGCGCAGGCTGCTCTTTTTCTTCTCAATGCTCATTTAATTGTCTTCTTTCTGGGTAAACGGCCGTTGGAACATCACCATTGGCGGCGTTTTAAATTTCGCTGTGGCCAGATCAGATACCATGGTCCGGTACCATGCCCAGGCCATGCCGGTTAATTGTTAAAAAGACGCTGGGGCTCACCCAGGAAAAAATCACCCTTCTGGATCCAGCGCTTGAGCATTGCAGCTATTTTCCTTGCCCGGACCATGCTCGACAAGGGTACGGTCTGAATTTTTCGGCCCTGGATCATGATGGTTCCGCTCTTGAGTTCTGCATAGCTTACCTGGCCATAGCTCTTTGAAATTCCCAGGGGATAGTCATGGCCGTAATCCACCACCTGGGTGAAAATCTCATCGTCGGACACGGCCGTATATTTGACCATCTCCTCGTTGAGAATGGGAATGGGAATGCCAAGCCCCACGGACAGAGAAACGCCATACCCCCGGATACTCTGTCCCACCAGCCACTCGGGTGACATCTGTTTGAGATCCCCCATGAGGCAGAGGGTTGCCGCAGGCGTTACCGGCACCCCGCCCGGGGTGCGGTCAACGGCTGTTTTATGCTGGGTTCCCTGCCAGGTGACAAACCCCTGACCGCCCCCGAGAAAAATTCTTGTTCCAAGGCCGATGGTCTTGAGATAGGGGTCGTTGAACAAGGGGCTTAAGGCCCCGGCGGTGGAATAACTGGCATTGCCCATATCGGGCTTGAGGGTGCCCATATAGGTGTACTTGATTCTGTCGGAACGGTTTATGGCACAATTATAGTTCTGGTAACCGTTCCTCGGGTTGCAAAGCGTTGCGCTGGGAAGATCATTGAGGGTCACGATCTTTTCAATTTTTCGATTGGGATAGCAGTCTGTTCCATAGCTCTTGGCCACAAGCTCGATCTCTTTGCCCGCCACAAGGTCCTGGATCACATGGCCCCCGCCGTAGTTGAACTCACCCGGGTGAAGCTTGTTTAACGGATCATCCTCGGATGTCTGGGTGGCGCCGAGATAGCAGTCAACCGCTGCCAGACCCGAGTAGGCCGGCACCTTGTTAAACCAGGTCTCAGTGGTTCGAACAAGGGGCTTTGACTGGCCGATATTGATAAAAGCACCTGAAGAGCACATGGGCGCAAAGGTTCCGGTGGTAACCACATCCACGGCCCTGGCAGCCTCGACTGGACCCTCATTTTTCACAATATCGATAATCTCTTCGGCTGTTACCACCACAGCCTTGCCGTTCCTGATCCGTTCGTTGATCTCTTGATAGGTCTTGTTGATCTTATAATCACCCATTTCACTGATGCCTCTGTTTGAGATAATGTTTTTGTTGACCCTGTTTCATATGAAACGCCCACCGACGCATTGCAATCAAAGGCGTGTATCATTACACTGGCCGGAGCAGGTACCATGCCCTGGCCATGCCGGTTATTTCAACTGGGTTTCAACCTCGTTTATGTTGTGCATAATATTGTTCTTGATCCAGGCAGTGTCCCACCATTCCACAGGATTTACAAACACATTGTTGACGGCCACACCAAAGTGAAGGTGATCTCCGCCGGCAAGGCCGGTTTCGCCGGTTTTTCCGATGATATCGCCCCGTTTGACCGTATCCCCCCTGGACACTGAAACGGCACTTAGATGGGCGTACAGGGTGGTGAGCCCGAATCCATGGTCAAGTAAAACAGTGTTGCCGAAAATGCCCACATTCTCAATTGCAAGCACGCGTCCATTGTTGGCGGCAGGAACAGGTGCCCTTGAAACCGAGGCAAGATCAATGCCCATGTGAGTCTGCCGGTCAATCTCCTTGCCATTGTACTTGTATATTCTGTGATCGGCAAAATTTGCCCGGTTGGCAGACCCTGGAAGTCTTAGAAAGGAATCTTTCCAGAACAGGGTGCTCTCGGACACCCCGGCCGGTTCAAGCACTGATTTAACGTTCTCTTTTCTTACCACGGTGTTGATGTGGATGTATTTTGCAAGCAGCGGGTTTTCCGCTGAGTCAAAGGTCGCGCCGCTGATGTCAAACTCGGATATTTTGTCGGCTAAAAAGTTCTCCGAAATATTCAGTGTGTCTGTCTTGAACTTCCGGTCCCGGATATAGTGGAAAAACCCCCGTCTGGAAACATTCCCGGCAAGATCCTCGGCCTTGACCTTCATCTCTGTTCCCGGGCCCTGCTCGATACTCAGGGCAAAAAAGGCGGCAAAGACATTCTTGTCCTTGAACATACCGGGGTGGCCCGGAAAAAAATTATCCCCCACCTCAACACCACTTGTGATCTTGTCTTCAAAAAGCCTGTAGACAATAAGCCCTGTCCCACCACGGGTCACATTGTGCTTGGTGGTCAAAACCTCAATCCGGGGCGGCCGGGTATCAATGGTCACTGTTCGTTCGACCGTCACGGTATTGCCCCTGTTCCACCCCCGCCAGGAAAAGTCAGAGACGATTATCTTTAAAACAGCTTCACCGTCCTGCATTCCGAACTTCTTGAAGGCCACCGGCACTTGAACGGCCTGGTCAAGCACCTGGGACCCCATGAAAAGCCCCTGATACCCAAGGGACGGAAACGCCTTGTCCAGAAGGGTCACTTCCTTGCCCGCCTGAACAAGGGCTACAGACAAATGGCGAAGGCCGGTTCCGGCATCCGTGGCCCTGAGGGAAACGATGTAGTCCTGCTTAAGATAGGGTGAGGGAAGCGCCACCTCAACAACCGGCGCTTTGCCTTCAAATTCGCTGAAAAAAAACCAGCCCAGAGGCAGCACAACCACCAGCATCAACGTAATCAGAAAAAACTTTTTCACTCAGCACACCTATGTGTCAAATATGTATCAAAAAATTTAAATTTCAATGAAAGTTGGGGTAAAATAACAGCAATAGACCAAGTTATCAAGGCATTTTCCATTGTTGACTTTTCAACCGCCAAAAGATAGCCTAGGGAAAACATTTACCATGGAGCAGTTACAAATGAACAACTTTTTTTCCACCCTGATACCCGATGCCGGCGATTCATTTCTTCTCATGGCAGGCCCCTGCGTGATTGAAGATTATGACACCACCTTTCAAACGGCAAGCCATCTTAAAGCCATAACCGACAAACTGGGCATCCCTTTTATTTTTAAATCATCCTTTGACAAGGCCAACCGGAGCTCCATTGATTCGTTCCGGGGACCAGGTTTCGAAAAAGGACTTGAAATCCTGGCAACCATAAAAAAGCAGCTCGGCGTAAAGGTCATTTCCGACATTCACCTGCCCGAACAGGCAGAACCTGCGGCAAAGGTGCTGGACGTTCTCCAGATTCCGGCCTTTTTGTGCCGTCAGACAGACCTCATCACTGCCGCGGCCCGAACCGGTAAACCCATGAACATCAAAAAAGGACAGTTCCTGGCGCCCCTGGAATGCCGCAATATCATTAAAAAAGCCCAAACAGCCGGATGCAGCCGAATCAGCATCACCGAAAGGGGTTCAAGCTTTGGATACAACAACCTTGTGGTGGACTTCAGGGCCATTGACATCATCCGGGGCCTGGGTGTGCCGGTAATTTTTGATGTTACCCACAGCGTACAGCTCCCAGGCGGTGCAGGAACCGCATCGGCAGGGGATCGAAAATTTGCTCCCACCCTTGCCCGGGCCGCCGTTGCAGCAGGTGCCGACGGACTTTTCATCGAGACCCATCCCGACCCTGACCGGGCACTTTGTGACGGGCCGAACTCCGTCCCCCTTGCCGGAATGGAGGCGTTCCTCAAACCCCTTGTGGCCATCCGAACGGTGGTGGCCCCCCTGACCCAGGACGCCGGACATGGCCATTGAAACAACCTTCAGCCTCGAAGCCTCACTCAAACAGATCAATCTGCTGCTCCTGGACGTGGACGGCGTCCTGACCGATGGTGCCGTTATCTACACAGACCAGGGCGATGAGATCAAACAGTTTCATGTAAAGGACGGACTTGGCCTGCGACTGCTCATGGATGCGGGCATCCGGGTGGGAATCATCACGGGCCGAAAATCCGGTGCCCTTGCCGCACGGTGTGACAACCTGGGAATCGACCTCCTGTACGACGGGGTTAAAGACAAGGTAGCTGCACTTGAAACCATACTTGACAAAACCGGATTCACCGCATCTGAAACCGCTTTTGCAGGCGACGACCTTCCCGACATCTGCGTGATGAAACGGGTTGGTCTTGCCATAGCCGTGGCTGACGCGGCAGACGAGGTCAGACAGGCGGCCCACCTGGTAACCCGGCAAAAAGGGGGAGGCGGAGCCGTCCGGGAGATTTGCGAACGTATACTCAAAGCCAGGGGGAAATGGAATGAGATCATCATCCGGTTCTCCCGATGACATCCTTTGATGAAACATAAATCCATCACACCCAAGCGGATTAAAATCATCCTTGTGCTGCTGCTGTTTTTTCTGACAGCAGCCATTGCCGGAGTCTACTATAAGCAGCGGTTTTTTTCAGGAGACCTTGTTCTGGAAAAAATCTCCGTGGACTCCCAGGCAGCTTTACTGCTCAACAAAATACACCAGACCTCAACGCGCAACAGCATTAAGGAGTGGACCCTTGACGCTTCATCTGCAAGGCTTTTAAAGGATGAAAACAAAGCCTGGATGAGCGACGTGCATGTGGTTTTTTTCACCGACAAGGCAAAGGAGATCCACCTTTCTTCGGCAAAGGGGGTCCTTGACACCAAAACCCATGACATGACCTTTTCCGACAATGTTGTTGTCACCGATGACCAGTACACCCTGCAAACTGCTGAGTTGCATTATGACAAGAAAAGACATATACTCTATTCAAATGTTCATATCAGCATCATGGACGGTGAATCGAGCCTTGAAGCGGACACAATGGAGACGGACCTGAACAACAACACAACCAGGCTCAGGGGAAATGTTAAAGGAACTTTCAGTGAAACATTTGATTTTTTTAGTGGTATGGGCGGCGGTTCTTAGCCCGGGTGTCATTTCAGCCCAGACAGATGACTCCCTCCGGGACAGAAGCCTTCACATCACCTCAGACGCCATGATAGCTGAAAAGGACAATGCCTTTGTGGCGTTTACCGGCAATGCCGTGGCAACCAGCCGGGACACTGTCATCCATGCCGATACCATTAAGGTCTTCCTGTACACGGAAGATGAAAAAAAGCAATTAAACAAAACCGACGAGCAGAATATCAAAGAGATCGTTGCCACGGGAAATATGACATTCACATCCCAGGATCAAAAGGCCTATGCAGACAAGGCCGTCTACACCACAGCAACCCAGATACTGATACTGACGGGCGACGCCCCCAGGGTAACCACCGGGAAGAACTATGTGACCGGCAAAAAGATAACCCTGTTCCGAAGCAATGGACGGGTGGTTGTGGAGAGTGGGAAAGACCAACGGGTCGAAGCAATGTTCAACGCTGCGGACATGAAGAAAAACAAAGAGGGTGAATGACAAGACTTGCCTTGAAAAATCTTGTTAAGACCTACAACGGTCGAAGGGTGGTCAATGGCGTTGACATTGAGGTCAACCCGGGACAGGTGACCGGCCTGCTGGGCCCCAATGGTGCCGGCAAGACAACCACCTTTTACATGGCCGTGGGAATGATCAAGCCGGACAAGGGTCAGGTTTTCCTTGACCGTAATGACATAACAGACTATCCCATGTACTTGAGGGCACGCAACGGCATCGGGTATCTTCCCCAGGAGGCATCCATATTCCGAAAACTCACCGTACGTCAGAATATTACCGCCATCCTTGAGGTTCGCCCGGATGTTGAAACCAACGTCAATGCCAAGGCAGACCGACTCATGGAAGAATTGGGCATTGCCCGCCTTGCCGATCAAAAGGCAAGTGTACTCTCAGGCGGAGAGCGAAGACGGCTTGAAATTTCAAGGGTGCTTGCAACCGACCCTTTGTTCATCCTTTTGGATGAGCCCTTTGCCGGGATTGACCCCCTGGCCGTGTCAGACATACAGAAAATCATCATCCACCTGACCGAACTTGACATCGGCGTTCTGATATCTGACCACAATGTGAGAGAGACCCTTGGGGTATGCAACTTCGCCTATATCATGAACCAGGGCGAGGTGATCGAATCGGGAGACCCGAAAAAAATCACCTCCAGCGAAATTGCAAGACGATTCTACCTTGGAGATAAATTTAGGCTCTGATTATGGCTCTAGGATTACAACAAAACTTAATACTCACCCAGCAGCTGGTGATGACCCCCCAACTGCAGCAGGCAATAAAACTACTCCAGCTCTCCCGCCTGGAACTTGCCGGAATGATCGAACAGGAACTTGAGGAGAACCCGGCCCTGGAAGAGAGCATCCAGGAGATCACCCAGGCAGAGGCCCGGGAGATTGAACGTGAAACAGACGCCAAAGACCCAAACGAGGACCTGAAAGAGGTCACCATCGAAGAAAAGCTATCCCAGGACACGGATTGGGAAAGCTATATCAACGAGTACAACTCAACGGGCAGGACCCACACGGAAAGAGATTTCCAGGAAGCTCCCAATTATGAGGCATTTACCTCGGCCAAAAAGACCCTTGACGATCACCTCCAGTGGCAGCTTCTCATGAACGGCCCGACCCCTGAACAGGAACAGATCGGCAGCATGATCATCGGCAGCCTCAACGTTGACGGGTACCTTTGCGCAACGGTTGAAGAAATTGCCGAATCCGGCCCCTTTGCCATTGAGGCCGTTGAGACCATGCTCAAAACCCTGCAAAGCTTTGACCCTCCCGGCGTCTGTGCAAGGGATCTCAGGGAATCGCTGCTCATCCAGATCAAACTGCTTGGCATCGAGGATCCAATGCTCGAACGGATCATCACCCGGCACATGAAGAACCTGGAAAACAAGAACTACAAAAAAATTGCAAAGGACCTTGGCATCACCCTTGACCATGTTGTCTCTGCCGTGAACGTCATCAAATGCCTGGAACCCAAACCCGGCCGGGAATTCAGCACGGAAGAACCCCAGTACATTATTCCGGACATCTATGTCTACCGGGAGGGGGATGATTTCAAAATTGTCATGAACGACGACGGTCTGCCCAAACTGAGAATAAACCGGGTATACAAGGAGGCAGTCTCCAAGGGCACCAAGATATCAAAGGAAACCAAGACCTACCTGAACGAGAAGATGCAGAGTGCGTCCTGGCTCATCAAGAGCATCCACCAGCGCCAGAAGACCATCTATTCGGTCATGGAAAGCATCATCAAGTTCCAGCGGGAATTTTTCCTGAACGGGATCACCCATTTAAAGCCCATGATATTAAGGGATGTTGCCGAAGATATCGAAATGCACGAATCAACCATCAGCCGGGTCACAACCAACAAGTATGCCTACACCCCCCAGGGGCTGTTTGAACTGAAATATTTTTTTAACAGTTCCATCTCAAGAACAGATGGAGATTCAATGGCTTCGGCAAGCGTCAAGGACAAAATCAAGCTTATTATTGAAAAGGAGGATCCCCAAAACCCCTACAGTGACAAGCGACTCACAGAGATTTTAGAAGAGGCAAATATTAACATTGCCCGCAGAACCGTAGCCAAATACAGGGAGATGCTCCACATTCTTCCGTCAAGTAAACGCAAACAATTTTAGGGAGGTTTTTTTATGCAGACATCCGTTACTTTTAAACAGATTGATCCTTCCGATGCATTAAAATCCTATGTACAGAAAAAGGTAGACCGATTTGACAAAATGCTTGAAAGCCCGGCCGAGGCAAATGTGGTTCTGTCCGTTGAAAAGATAAGACACATTGCCGAGATAACCCTTGTGTGCGACCGTTTGAAGATCCATGCAAAGGAAGAGTCTGAAAACATGTACTCGTCCATTGATATCCTCATGGACAAGGTTGCAGGCCAGATCAAGAAAAACAAGGACAAGATGCGGCGCCACATGTCGGGCAACAAGGCAAGCATCAAGGACAATGATATTCTGCTTACCCCCCCCGAGGCCGCCCCGGATACCGCTACTCCGGAGGTGATCATGGAGGCCATTGACGTAAAACCCATTGACATCGATGATGCCGTCATGGAGCTCAACTCTGGAAAGGAAAATTTTTTTGTGTTCAGCAACGCAAGAACAGAACGTGTCAATGTTCTCTACAGGCGTAACGACGGTAAGCTTGGATTGATCCAGCCCCGCAGATAGAAAATTTCCAGGAGATTATGAAACTATCCGAACTACTACCCAGGGATGCCATCATCCCTGACCTAGCATCAAAGGATAAAAAAGGCGTTCTTGAAGAGCTTGCAATATCCGTCGCTCCCATGGCCAGAACCGGGAGCGACGAGATTGTAAGGGTTCTTCTGGAAAGAGAGCAGCTTGGCAGTACAGGTATCGGTGGCGGAATCGGCATTCCCCACGGCAAACTTGCCTCTGTCAGCTCCATTGTTGTCGGGTTTGGTTTGAGTCGCAGGGGAGTCGAATTTGACTCCCTTGATCACAAACCCGTTCATATTTTTTTCCTGTTGATCACCCCCGAGAACTCCACTGGCAGTCACCTGAAAGTTCTGGCACAGATTTCAAAACTGCTTAAAAAGGACCAGTTTAAGGAAAGTTTGATACGGGCCGAATCCATTGACGAAATCCAGCAAATCATCTTTGACATTGATGAAGAATTTTAATCCATGAACCGACAGACCCTATTTATACTCACCGGCCTTTCCGGGTCAGGCAAGAGCACGGCCATGGAGGCATTTGAAGATGCAGGCTTTTACTGCGTTGACAACATGCCCATTGAACTGCTGCCAAAATTCCTTGACCTCCCCCTGGACAGCGACACCGACATCAACGGTTTTGCCTTTGTCATGGACATCCGGGCCAAGCAATTTTTATCCCAGTTTCCCTCAATACTGGAAACGTTGGGAAAAAACGGACACCTTCCTGAAATTATTTTCCTTGAGGCCGATGAAAACACCCTTTTAAAACGTTACAGCCAGACCCGGCGCCACCATCCGGCAGGCCAGGACAAAAGCCTGATTGAAAGCATCAAGTCTGAAAAGAACCTCATGCTTCCCATCCGAAAGATCGCAAAACGGGTCATTGACACGAGCCATTACAATGTTCATCAGCTCAAAGCTGAAATCCGCAACATTGCCCAGCGCCATGCCCACAAACCCGTGTCCATGAAGATCAACCTGCTCTCGTTTGGATTCAAGTATGGCATGCCTACGGATGCAGACCTTGTGGTTGACATGCGGTTCCTTTCCAACCCTTTTTTTGTGCCGGAGCTCAAGGCGTTGAATGGCCTTACAAAGGAAGTAAGAGATTTTGTACTTGAAACCGTTCAGGCCAGGACCTTTTTAAAAAAATATCTGAACCTTCTCGACTATCTGATTCCGCTTTACACCCTTGAGGGTAAAGCGTATCTTACAATAGCTGTTGGGTGTACCGGCGGACGCCACAGAAGCGTTGCCATTGCTGAAAACATTTTTGAACATTTGAGCCAGAAGGGCTTTGAGCCCGGCATCACCCACAGAGACCTAGACAGGGATATAAAAGAGTCATGACAGGAATTTTAATCGTCACCCACTCAACACTTGGAAAAGCTTTGATTGAAACCGCACAACTAATCCTGGATGCACCGATCAAAAACATCGACTTTGTGTCCATTGACATCAGGGAACCAGCCGATGCATTGATCAAAAAGATCAAGGCGGGCATTAAAACCGTCAATGGGGGAAAAGGGGTCATCATTTTCACCGACATGTTTGGTGGAACCCCCTCCAACCTGAGTTATTCGTTTCTGGAAGAAGGGGCCGTTGAGGTAATCTCAGGGGTGAACCTTCCGATTCTGCTCAAGGCGATTTCAATACGGGACAAACAGGAACTTTCAACGGCGGCAGCAACCATTGTGGCCCAGGGAAAAAAAAGCATTTCCCTTGCAAGCGGAATTCTAAAAGGAAGCAAACGGGTATGATCACCCGTTTTAAATATCTACCCGGCTTCCCTGCAGGTGTTTCTTATACGACCAACGTTCAGGAGGTACAATATCGTGGGAATTAAACTTGGAATCAACGGATTCGGTAGAATCGGCAGACTGGCGTTCAGGGCTGCATTGAAACGATCAGACCTTGAAGTCGTCGCCATCAACGACCTTTCAGACACAAAGACCATGGCGCATCTGCTGCAATTTGACTCGGTCCATGGCAGACTCGACGCAACCATCACAACGACCGAGGACACCATGGTCGTCAATGATCGCACCATCAAGGTCACGTCCCTCAAGGACCCGGCACAGATTCCGTGGAAGGATGCAGGCGTTGACATTGTACTTGAATGCACAGGCATCTTCCGGGACAGGGAGGGTGCGGGCAAGCACCTCAAGGCCGGTGCCGCAAAGGTTCTCATCTCAGCCCCTGCGGTTGATCCGGACAACACAATTGTCATGGGCGTCAACCATGACACCTATGATCCTGAAAAACATGACATCATCTCCAATGCCTCGTGCACCACAAACTGCCTTGCTCCGGTTGCAAAGGTGATTCTTGAAAATTTCGGCATTGTGAGCGGAATGATGACAACGGTTCACGCCTATACCGGGGACCAGCGACTCCTTGACTTTCCCCACAAGGATCTGCGCCGGGCACGATCCGCAGCGCTGTCCATGATTCCCACCACCACCGGTGCTGCCAAGGCGGTTGCCCTGGTGCTTCCGGAGCTCAAGGGAAAACTCAACGGCCTGTCGGTCAGGGTACCCACCCCCAATGTGAGCCTGGTTGACCTTGTGGTGGTCGTTGAAAAGGCGAACGTCACCCGGGAAGAGGTCAACCAGGCCCTTGAAAGAGCGTCAAAGTCCGACCTTGCCGGAATTCTCGACTACTGCGACCTTCCCCTGGTCTCCATTGACTACAACGGCAGCCCCTTTTCTTCGATTGTCGATGCCATGAGCACGGATGTCATCCAGAATATGGTCAAGATTTACGCCTGGTACGACAATGAATCAGGGTATTCCCACCGTCTCATTGACCTGGCAGCCCTGGTGGGAAAGTCCCTGTAATCGCATCACCCCATCGGGCACAACGGACCCCGAAACTCAGCTTCCGCTGCACTTGCCCGACGGAAGCGAGTTTCTAATAAAAATAGTGGCTAACCGAAAACCTGTGTTTGGGCGGCTCGAAGAGGAGCTGTGCTCACAAAATTGCCCATATGCAAGGCGCAAAAAATTATGAAACCGGAGCGTACGACTGTACGTGAGGTAGCAGAATTTTGCAGCAACGCCGCAGATGGGTGATTTTCTGTTCAAACACTAATGAGGAGACCCTTATGAGTAGAAGAGCGTTAATCGCCGGCAACTGGAAAATGTTCAAGACTGGCGCAGAATCCGTTGCCACCGCTACAAGACTTGTTGCGCTTGCATCGGAGGTTGTTGATACTGATATCATGATCGCCCCCACCTTTTTGAGCCTTCCCCTTGTATCCCAGGCCGTGGCAGGATCAAACGTAAAGGTCGGAGCCCAGAATCTGTTCTATGAGAATGAGGGCGCCTACACAGGCGAGGTGTCCGCCGCCATGGTCAAGGCGGCCGGTGCAGACTATGCCGTTATCGGTCATTCAGAGCGCCGCCAGTTCTTTGGCGAGACCGACGAGACCGTCGGTAAAAAAATAGCCGCCGCCCTTAAGGCCGATCTTGTCCCTGTTTTCTGCATTGGTGAGACCGGGGCCCAAAGGGATGGGGAAAAAACGTTCTCTGTGCTTGACAAACAGGTATCAAATGGGTTAAAAAATTTTGGTTCTGATGCACTCAAGCCCCTTGTTATCGCCTATGAGCCGGTTTGGGCCATTGGAACGGGCAAGACAGCAACCCCGAAGCAGGTGGCCCAGGTGCATGAATATATCCGGAAACTTGTCAACGATAAATTTGGCAATGCCCTTGCAATGTCCATTCGTATACTATATGGTGGCTCCGTCAAGCCCGGGAATGTTTCAGAACTAATGGAAATTAACGATGTCGATGGCGCATTGGTTGGCGGGGCCAGCCTTGATGCAGATACGTTCATCAAGATAATAAGGTATAAATAACTGACCATGACAACCCTGATTGTAATTGCACATGTAATTGCCTGCATTCTTTTAATTCTCATTGTTCTGCTCCAGACAGGAAAAGGTGCAGACATGGGTGCCTCCTTTGGCGGTGCATCCAGCCAGGCCCTGTTCGGTGGCGCAGGACCGGCCACTTTCCTGAGCAAGGTAACCACAGGGGTTGCTGTGATTTTCATGCTTACCTCTTTGACCCTTGCCTATATGTCAAGCCACAAGCCCCAGACATCCATCATGCCTGACATAAAGATACCGGTTGAGCAGCCTGCAACGACTGACAGCAAATAATGTACATCCAGCCGAAGTGGTGGAATAGGTAGACACGCACGCTTGAGGGGCGTGTGGGGCGACCCGTGGGAGTTCAAGTCTCCCCTTCGGCACCAGATATGCGAAGCCGCAATCATTGCAGATGTTTGCGGCTTCGCATCTTTTAATACACTGGGTAAACGAACATGGAGAAGACACAACGGATAAACTGCCACCGATGCCGCTATTACTTTGTCACCTGGGAGCCTTCAAAACCCCATGGGTGCCGGGCAATGGGCTTCAAATCAAAGGTAATTCCCTCGGCCGTGGTACGCCGGTCCACGGGCAAACCCTGCCTGCTCTTCAAAAAAAAGCAACCCGCAACGCCCAAACAAACTTGATTTCTCCTTCCCCATGTTTATCTTAGGCCACTATGAACGAAAAAAATGAAAACATACCCGACCCCAAAAGAATAGAAAAAGAACTTGGTGAATTTCTCAACAAGAAATTCGGCGGCACCGTCAAAATCATCTCTCCCTCCCTGGCCGCAAACGAAGCGCCCATCCCAGGCAAGGGAAAGTCTTCGGGCAGAAAAAAGCTCGTCAATTTTGACATAAAACCCAGGGAATTAATCGCCTATCTGGACCAGTATATTGTAAAACAGGAACGGGCAAAGTCCGTCCTTGCAACCAAGATCTGTACCCACTTCAACCGGATCAAGCACCTTGAAACATCCAAACATTCAGACGTCAGGATAACGGGAAGCATCAAATCCAACATCCTCATGCTCGGACCCACCGGTGTTGGCAAAACCTATATTGTAAAACTCATTGCAAAACGCATCGGGGTGCCCTTTGTCAAGGCCGATGCCACCAAATTTTCTGAAACCGGCTATGTGGGCGGTGACGTGGATGACCTTGTCCGGGATCTTGTCAAAGAGGCGGACGATGACATTGAACTTGCCGAGTGCGGCATCATCTATCTGGATGAAATCGACAAAATTGCCGCAAGCAGCAACTTCAGGGGTGCGGATGTATCCAGAACCGGCGTTCAGCGGGCCCTGTTAAAACCCATGGAAGAAACGGATGTGGACCTCAAGGTGCCCCATGACCCGGTTTCCATGATGCAGGAGCTTGAAAGCTTCCAGCGGACCGGCAAAAGAAGCCAGCGCCGGGTAAACACAGCCAACATCCTCTTTATCATGAGCGGCGCCTTTTCCGATCTCAATGAAATTGTATCAAAGCGGGTGACCCACCACGCCATGGGGTTTGGCTCATCCCTTGTCAAGAGACAAACCAACAGTGACATCCTCAAACAGGTCACGGCCGAAGATCTGGTTGAATTCGGGTTTGAATCCGAGTTCATCGGCAGACTTCCCGTGCGGTGCATTCTTGACACCCTTTCCAAGGACGACCTTTATACCATACTCACCATGCCCAACAATCCTGTCATCCTTGGAAAACGGCTGGATTTTGCGGCCTATGGCATTGATATTGTGTTCACACCCGAGGCCCTGGACATCCTTGCCCAAAGGGCATTCAAGGAAAACACCGGTGCAAGGGGGCTTGTGAGCGTTGTTGAAAACGCACTTCTTGAATTTGAAGAAAAGCTTCCCTCTTCAGATGTCAAACGATTTGTGGTAACCCCCGGGGTGATCACAGACCCAGAGGCCCAGCTTGCCCATATCCTGGCCGATGAAAACCGTGACCAGCTGAAAAAAGACTTTCTTGAGGCAACCCAAAGGTCAAGGCAGGCCCTGTCCACCTACATCCTTGACAACTGGAAGAATCTCTCCCTTCGCCACGGTCTCACCCTGTCCAAGGAGAGAAGCGATCTTGTGGCACAGTACTTCTGCACCCATGTCACAGAGCTGGGAACGGCCATTCAATCCATCAAGGAGTATTACGAATCCATCCGAAAGATGGAGGTGGATTTCTACCACAAGCATGACCTCAACATCGTGTTTGAAGAGGATGCCGTTGACTTGCTCATCGAGCAGTTCATCAAGTACGATATCACCACCGATGACCTCATGGCTAAAATTTACAACGATTTTTACGATGGCCTAAATCTGATCCGGGAAAAATCCGGAACAAACCGGTTCTTTATTCCAAGAAAAGCCCTTCTGGACCAGGAGGCATTTCTTGCTGAACTTATCAGGAAAATAATATCATGATCGGAATTTCAAAGCTTTACTGCGCAACCGTGGAACCCTCAGATGCATTGCGGTATTCCCGCGACTCAGGCACCCTGCCCTCGCATCTGCTTCAGTTCTCCATAGACAAAAAACCCGTGGTCGTGTGGAACATGACAAGGCGATGCAACCTGCGCTGTGTACACTGCTATGCACAGTCTGAAGATCTCTCCTACGACAACGAACTTAACCAGCAAGAGAGCCTTGCCATGATCGATGACCTGGCCGCCTTTGGCGTACCTGTCATTCTGTTTTCCGGCGGCGAACCCCTGGTTCATCCAAGGCTTGCCGAGTATGCAGAATATGCGGTAAGCAAGGGCATGCGGGCTGTCATCTCCACCAACGGCACCCTGATCACCCGGGAAAAGGCCAGGACGCTCAAGGAGATCGGCCTCTCCTATGTGGGCATCAGCCTGGACGGCCTGGAAGAGACCCACGACCGTTTCAGGGGCATGAAAGGGGCTTTTCAGAAGGCGATGACCGGCATACGAAACTGCCAGGAGGCCGGCATCAAAGTGGGGCTTCGATTCACCATCAACCGTCGCAACGTCACAGAAATCCCGGGCATCTTTGACATTCTTGAACGAATGAACATCCCCAGGGCCTGCTTTTACCACCTGGTTTATTCGGGCAGGGGATCGAGCATTGCCAACGAGGATCTCTCCCATGAAGAGACAAGGAAGGCCCTTGATCTTATCATGGCCCTCACAAAGGACCTCCATGACCGGAACCTTCCCAAGGAAATCCTCACCGTTGACAACCATGCAGACGGCCCCTACCTCTATTTAAAACTTCTCAAGGAAGATCCGGAGCGGGCAGCCGAAGTTCTGGAACTGCTTCAGATGAACGAGGGCAACAACTCGGGCCGCGGTTTTGGCTGCATCTCCTGGGACGGCGAGGTCTATCCGGACCAGTTTTCAAGGGACAAGAGCCTTGGCAACGTCAGGAAACGACCCTTTTCTGAAATCTGGATGGACGAAACCAACGAATACCTCATGAAGCTCAAAAAAAAGAAGCTTTACGTCAAGGGCCGCTGTGCCGACTGCCGCTGGCTTGACATCTGCGCCGGAAATTTCAGGGCCAGGGCTGAATCCATTGCCGGCGACCCCTGGGACACGGATCCGGCATGTTTCTTAACCGACCAGGAAATCAAAAAGGAGGATTGATCATGCTGTTTCCGGATTACAGAGCAAGACGCCTCAGGGAAACCCCCAACTTCAGACGGATGATCAGGGAAACCACCCTGCTGGTGGATGACCTGATCCTGCCCCTTTTTGCCGTGACCGGCAAGGGGGTCAAAAAACCCATCCCCTCCATGCCCGGTCAGTTTCATCTTTCCTGCGACATGCTGGTCAAGACCGTAAAAGAGGCCCATGACCTGGGCATTCCTGCGGTCATGCTCTTTGGACTGCCCGATAAAAAAGACAGCCTGGGCACCGGCGCCTATGCCGAGTCAGGCATTGTCCAGCAGGCCATCAAGGCGGTCAAGGACGCCGTTCCCGGCATTGCCGTGCTCACGGATGTCTGCCTGTGTCAGTACACGGACCACGGCCATTGCGGCATGGTCGAAGACGGCAGGATCGACAACGACTCCTCCCTTGACCTTCTGGCACGGATAGCCCTTTCCCATGCCCGGGCCGGAGCCGATATGGTGGCGCCGTCGGACATGATGGACGGCCGGGTGGGTGAAATCCGCCAGACCCTGGACGAAGAGGGATTTTCCAATACCCCCATCATGTCCTATGCCGTAAAATACGCCTCGGCCTTTTACGGACCGTTCCGGGATGCGGTCTCGTCCGCCCCTAAGTTCGGTGACCGGAAAACCTACCAGATGGACCCGGGTAACGCCCTTGAGGCAATCCGGGAGGCCACCATGGACATTGAAGAGGGTGCCGACATCATCATGGTGAAACCGGCCCTCTCCTACCTTGACATCATCAGCCGGCTCAAGGATGAAATTGATCTTCCCATTGCCGCCTACAGCGTGAGTGGCGAGTATGCCATGATCAAGGCCGCAGAAATCATGGGATGGATTGACGGGCAAAAGGTCGTCATGGAAACGCTTCTGTCCATCAAGCGTGCCGGTGCCGATATGATCCTGACCTACTCGGCCATGGAAGCTGCCAAGGCCATTAACTCAAGGGAAAATTAGGCCCATGCATCCTGAAAAAAAAGTTTTGACCAACGAACATTCCCACGTGCTACGCCTTGTGGCATGGGAGACCACCCGACGGTGCAACCTCTCGTGCGTCCACTGCCGGGCTGCTGCCGAGGACCATGTCTACCCGGATGAACTGGACACCAAGGCGTCGTTCAAGCTCCTTGACCAGATCCGGGAGGTGGGCGAACCCATCATTATCCTCACCGGCGGCGAACCCCTGCTCCGGCCGGATATATTTGACATTGCCACCTATGGCACATCCATTGGACTGAGAATGGTCATGGCACCCAACGGCACCCTGATCACCCGGGAAAATGCCCAGAAGATGAAAGCGTCGGGCATCAAACGGATCAGCATCAGCATTGACGGTGCAACCAGGGAAAGTCACGACAAGTTCAGGGGCGTTAAGGGCGCCTACGACGGGGCCCTCAACGGTATTACCCGTGCCAAAGAGGCAGGGATTGATTTTCAGATCAACACGGTCATCACCCAGACCAACCTGAAGGAAATTCCCACCATCCTTGCCCTGGCAGAATCCCTTGGGGCCGTGGCCCACCACATCTTCCTTCTGGTTCCAACGGGCCGGGGAAAATACATCGTGGACCAGGAGATCAATGCCCAGGAGTATGAACGAACCCTGAACTGGTTCTATGATCAGCGGGAAAAGACATCCCTTCAGCTCAAGGCCACCTGTGCCCCCCACTACTACCGGATCCTGCGTCAGCGGGCCAGGCAGGAGGGCAAAAAGGTCAACTTTGACACCCACGGCCTCGATGCCGTGACACGGGGATGTCTTGCCGGCACAGGCTTCTGTTTCATCTCCCACGTCGGAAGGGTTCAGACCTGCGGTTTCCTGGATGTGACCTGCGGAGACATCAAAACGACCCATTTTAAAGACGTCTGGGAAAACTCAGCGGTGTTCAACCGCCTTCGAAGGATAGACAACTACGAGGGAAAATGCGGCACCTGCGAGTACACACGGGTATGCGGGGGCTGCAGGGCCCGTGCCTACGAGGCAACGGGCAACTACATGGCCGAAGAGCCCCTGTGTACCTACCAGCCCGGCAAATAGTCAATGGGGCTTTCCCCATTGCCATTGAGGATTCAACGGGGTCAGGTTTTCGTTCTTGCCATTGATGCATTTTTCAGCAAGCACCCAATCTGACCCCTGTCCCCCCGTGCAACCCTAAATCTCTATTTGATGGAGTTGAGCATCAGGGTGATGGGCCGGTCCTCCTCACTGCTGCCGGTGAACCGGACCGGTCCGGGCCTGCGGTAGCAGTCATCCCCGGGTTCTGCTGCAAGCCACTTCTCCCGGAGGGCCTTGACCACCCGGAAGGCGTTGGATTCCACATCCACAATGCTCTTTTCAATGACCAGGGTGAGTTTTCCCTTTCTCTCCTCAAGGTGCATGAGTCTTGAAATGGGAATGCCCAGGGGTTCCCATTTGCAGAACTTGTGCTCCAGATTCTTGATGACCGCCATCTGGCCGGTCACCCCGTTGGCAATAAGACTGAAGGCTGTTAAGCCCAGATTATAGGTATAGTTGCAGTCAAACTTGGTGGGATCACTTCCCCGGCCGTCATACCCGTAAAAATGGGTCTGGAGGCTGAATTTGGGAACGGATTTTTTAAAGATATCAACCACACACCCGGGCAAGCCCCCTTCATCGGTTATAAGTCCTGCGGCCATCACCGTCTGGGTCAGGGTCTTGAGGGAGATGATCGACTCCTTGACCAGCAGGTAACCATTCTGGTCATAATTCTTAAACATGGCCCGGCCAAAACCTTCGGCATCAAGTCCTTCCAGTTCCATGACCGACGCGTAGGAACGCCTGCTGATCCCGACCTTGTAAAGGCCCTTTTCCCTTAGAATTTCAAGATAATCCCTGACCATGTCCATGATGATCTTTTCGGTCTTTACCTGGGAAAACTGAAAATTACCGTGGGTGTCCCGCTCAACCAGCAGCCCTTCCTGGAAGAACGCGGGAAGGTCGTTGAACAGCTCGTCATCACGAAGATTCCAGATCGCGGATGCGGCCCTGTCGCTGATCCCCCTTGACAGTCTTCTCAAGTAGTCAAGCCTTGCATCCAGGGTGGGAAACGAGGCGTGGAAGTCAAGGTCATGGACATTGTTGAACTCGGCAATGATGGTGCTCAGCTTGATAATGAAAATCTGTATCTCATTGATGAACTCAAGCACCCCCTCGGGGATGATCATCACCCCGTAGTTTTTGCCGCTGGCAGCCCTTTTTACAATGGTTTCACAGATGAGCCGGGAAAGATGGCGAAGGGTCATGCCATAGGCCGTATAATCAATTTCACCCCGCTTTTGAGCCGCATTGAGGCGATCCTGGTCCACATAGTCGGCAAGGTCCTCACCGATAAGGGTAAGGTTGGCATGGGTCTGCAGGGCCACCTCAAGGGCCAGATGACTTGCCACCCGTCCCATCACCTTGCACACGTGCCAGTACTTGATGTCGCTTGAGGCGTCCGTGCACAGATTGCTGATATTCTGGGCAAAGGCCCTTGCAGCGGTGTGAAACCCGAACGACGTCGAACAGAGCACCTCCCCATCCTCGGTGGACACCCGGATGTCACCGTCAATGGTCTTTGGAATACCGATGACCTGAACACCGTCCGCCTTGAGTTCCTGGGCAAGAAAGGCGGCATTGGTGTTGGAATCATCCCCTCCGACAATGACCAGGGCATCCAGTTCAAGGGCCTTGCAGGTGGCCCGGGAGAGATCCATTTTCTTTTTAACATCGATCTTTGTGCGGCCTGTTTTGATCATGTTAAAACCGCCCATGTTCCGGTAGGCGTCCACCAGGCTTTCGGTGATCTCAACATAGGAACGTTCAAGGATTCCGGCCGGTCCCAGGATGAACCCGTAAATCCTGGAATCGGGATTTGCCTTTTTGGCTGCGTCAAAGATCCCGGAAATAACATTATGACCGCCAGGCGCAGGACCGCCTGAAAAAACAATGCCGATGTTTCTGCGTTTAAAGTAGCGTTCCTGTTCCCTGGAATGTTCAGGGGTTCCGGGAACGATCTTTTGAACATGGTTGTCAATGATATCGGCAAGTACCTTTTCCGCCTCCCGGTCCTTGGAAAATCGGTATTGGGGCTGGTCTTCGAGCACGGTGAATCCTTCTGAAAACACCTTGCATTTTTTGGGTGTAAAGGCACGCCGCTCAATGGCCTCACGGTTTGTATCCGCAATAACGCTTTCGGTTTTTGCGTGGTTCAGCAGCGTCTCAATATCTATCCTGGATGAATGTTTCATTCAAATCTCCATTTTTTTAATTCAGCACCACCCGATTTCTTCCATCCTGCTTTGCCTGATAAACGGCAGCATCGGCACGTTCCAAAACATCCTGGGGCACTGCATCGTTTTCTCGAACCTGGGTAACGCCGATGCTCACCGTCACTTTTACTGCGTCATCCTTGTAGATGAACTCGATGTTCTCAATGGTTTCTCTTATTTTTTCTGCAACGTTTTTTGCATTTGCAGCGTTGGTTTCGGGCATGACCAGCACAAACTCTTCTCCCCCGTACCTGGCCAGCATGTCACTCTTGCGGATCAGTTTAGAGGCTCTTTTGATGATCTCCTGCAGGCACTTATCCCCGATGGCATGGCCATAGGTGTCATTAACGTTCTTGAAATGATCGGCATCAATAAAAAGCAGGGAGAAAAGGGTCCCATACCGCAGGAACCGCTCCATCTCATCGCCAATCCGCTGGTTGTAGGCCCTTCGGTTGTAGGCCCCGGTAAGGGGATCCTGATTGATCTTACGTTCAAGGGCCTTGGAGTGCTCTGTTGCCTGGACAAGTTCTTTTCTCAGTTTCTCAAATTCAATTTCAAAATTCTGGTGATTTGATGCTGCAGATTCTTTGATTTGCGTCTCCGCGGTCACCTTCTGCTTCAAGGCGCCCTCAATGGTTGCAAAGGAACTTGCAACCCGGACCTTGACCTCATCCAGATTTCCCGCAATATCAAGGGCTTTTCTTGCGTGGTCGATCTCGCCCTTCACCACCAGATCAAAGGCATCCCCCGGATCGAACATTGTGCCAAAATGATCAAACGACAACCGGATAATCTCTTCCATTCCAAGAATTTGCCTGACAATATCCTTTACAAATACGGTCAGTTTTTCCCGATCCCTGCCAATATCGGTTATGTGCCCGAATAAAAGATGAAACAGGTCATCACGGACCTTTCCGATGGATTGAGGATCATCGGCCTTGGCAATTCTGTCTGCGAGCTGATTAAGGTCGTTCAGGTGGGTTGATTCAAGGGTCGCATACAAGGTATCGATAATGTCAAGATACCCCTGTTTAAAGGCCTTAATCAAATGATCACCAGACCCCTTGAACAGGCCTGAAAAAAAAGGTTTGCCTTTTCCCCTGCCAGTGTCCGGGTCTTCATTGAGTATGGCCTGGTGGAGTTTCTGGAACAGTTCCTCAATCCTGTCGGTTGAGGCATTGTTTTTCAGTTCCGTTGAAAGCTCCTTGAGCACGAATGCTACCCCTCTGTTTTTCTCTGTCACAAGATTAATTATCAGGGGAACAAAACGGCTGTATAGACGCTGGGTTGCTTCAAAACGTTCTTCATTGCTGTTGAGTTCCTTGAGGAGAATATTTTTCTGGGACTCCAGACGTTCAATCCTGGCCCTCAATTCATAGATCTGCCTTTTATCGCCCTTATTATCCATGAAGTTACCTCAGAAAGTATGTCCTGAAAACCGATGCCTGTCCAAGCCTGATATCCGCTGTAACAATTACCATGCTGCCTCTCCTTTGGCAAGTGCCTTCCTGAGATACGTTTAACCCTTGATTAACCCGGCATAATTATGTAAAAAGAAGTCGGATTAAATCATTATTTAAGGAATTAGTAATTGTGGCGATGAGTCTGTTCAACAAAAAAAAGGCAACCCCGACCAAAGAGAGCGGCAACGGCATATTGGGACGGTTCAAGCAGGGACTTTCCAGGACTCGGGATATTCTTTTCACCGATATTGACGATCTCTTTTCCAGAAAAAGGGCCATTGATGACACCCTTTTGGAAGAGATAGAAGAGAGCCTGATCATGGCAGACCTTGGGGTAGACCTCACCCTGAAGGTCATGGAAAACGTCTCCAGAAAGAGCAAAAATCTCTCAACGGCCGATGAACTCAAAGAGCTTCTAAAGATTGAAATCCAGGCCCTGTTTCCTGCACAGCCAACAGTGCAGGACCCGTCCGCAATTGTAAAACCAAGGGTCATCATGGTCGTTGGCGTCAATGGAACGGGCAAAACCACCACCCTTGGCAAACTGGCCATGAAATTCACCAATGAGGGTCAGACGGTTTTGATTGCCGCCGCAGACACCTTCAGGGCCGCCGCCATCGAACAGGTATCGGAATGGGCCCGTCGGGCCAATGTCGGAATTGTCAAACACAGGGACGGTGCTGACCCCGCAGCCGTCGCCTTTGACGGTGTTGAAGCCGCCATCGCAAGGAAAATGGACGTCCTTCTCATTGATACGGCAGGAAGGCTCCACACCCAGAAGAACCTCATGGAAGAGTTGAAAAAAATCAAACGCACCATTGGCAAACGGCTTCCAGGTGCCCCCCACGAGGTGCTCATGGTCCTTGATGCCACCACCGGGCAGAACGCCATCTCCCAGACAAAGCTGTTTAACGAGGCCGTGGGTGTTACCGCCCTTGCCCTGACCAAGCTTGACGGAACAGCCAAGGGCGGCATTGCGATATCCATTTCCGGCACAATGGAAATCCCGTTGAAGTATATTGGCCTGGGCGAGGGGATCAACGATCTTCAGGACTTTAACTCCCAGTTGTTCATCAATGCGTTGTTTGATTAAAGGAGCAGACCATGGCCGTAGTTGTTCAGTACATTGTTGTCAGAAACGGAGTCGAAAAAATGACCTTTGCGACAAAAAAAGAAGCCGACGCCCATGACAAAATGCTCGATATTGCCGACAATCTCTCTGCCTTTTTAAAGGATAGCAGCATCAAACTCAGTGAAGACCAGAATGAGGAGATCTCCATGCTCCTGGCCCAGCAGCGTGATACCGTGGCAGCGCTATTGAGGGGGGCAACGCCTTCAAAGGCTTCAGCCAAGAAAAAAACAGCACCTGCCAAGTCCGAACCCAAGCCCAGGACAACAAAAAAAACGCCTCCGGAGGCCACGGCGTGACCCCAGGGGTGACGGGTTTTCCGCGGCTAACACTGCGCTTATTTCCAGTCAAAAGAGGTCGTTTCATCATTGGCTTGCCAATCACAATCATTATCATCGGGTAAGCCGTCCCGGCGCTGGCTCATCTTGATCCTTGCCGGCAGCCTGTTTATTCTTTCCCAGTTTTACCGGTCGTCCGTGGCCGTGATCGCGCCCAATCTGGTGGCGGATTTAAAACTTGACGCCTGGGAGCTGAGTACCGTGTCAGCCTCCTTTTTCTATGCATTTGCCCTGATGCAGATTCCCGTGGGCATGTTCCTTGACACCATCGGCCCGAGAATCACCATGACCGCCCTGACCCTGATCTCCGTGGCAGGGGCATTCCTGTTTGCCACGGGCGAATCCTACCACTGCCTTGCCCTTGGCAGGGCCATGCTCGGCATCGGCATGGCCTGCAACTTCATGGGAACACTGAAACTGATCACCATCTGGTTTAAACCCAACCAGTTTGCCACATTGTCGGCCGTGATTGTATCGGCCGGTACTGCCGGCAATATCTGCGCCGCTACCCCCCTTGTCCTGATGGTTCAAGCCATGGGGTGGAGAAACAGTTTTCTGACCATGTCCGGGGTCTCCTTGTTCATGGCGTTTTTTTTCTTTGTCCTGGTCAAGGACCGCCCCGGACAACCCACGACGACAAAGGACCGAGAAACCACTCACCCCAGTGTCAGGCAGACCCTTCAACGGGGGCGCGCCCTTTTCGCCCGCCGGGATTTTTGGATCATCTCTTTTTCCACCTTTTGCCGCTATGGGATCTTTGCCTCGGTCCAGTCTTTATGGGCAGGCCCTTACCTGATCAATGTGGCCGGGCTGTCCGGTGTTGCCACGGGCAATATTATCCTGCTCATGGGCATCGGCATGATCATCGGCAGCCCCATCAGCGGCCATTTGTCCGACCAGATCCTGAACTCACGGAAACGGGTCATTGTTCCCGGCCTGCTCGGCATGGCAGCCATCCTCGGAATCCTCATCTTTCTTCCCCAGAATGCAGGCAAAATAACGCTCTCCCTTCTTTTTTTCGGGTTTGGTCTGCTCAGCAGTTCAGGCCAGGTGATGTACGCACACATCAAGGAACAGGTGCCCATTGAGAATGCAGGCATGGCAATGACGGGAATTAATTTTTTCACCATGGCAGGGGTGGCCGTTTTCTTACAGGGACTGGGATCCTTGATGAAATTTCTCTATCCTGGCACCTCCCTTGGACCTGGGGCGTTCAAGGGCGCTTTTATCCTGTGCAGTGTCTGCCTGGCCCTCATCGGGATGTTTTACACCCTGACATCGGAAACCATGGGCAAACAAGAATAGGAGTTGATCGCCCTATCGGAACACCCCGGCAAAGGGCCAGATCAATCAGAAAGGAGAAACAAAATGGGTTTGAAAGTTTGTGTGGCAGGGGTTACTGGATGGGCCGGTTCAGCATTGACCCGGGGGATTCATCTGGCAGAAGACTTGGAAATTACCGGTGCGGTCTCAAGGAAGCACAGGGGAAAAACTGTAGCAGCCGTGCTTGGCCTTGATGGGGCAGACATTGTCATTTCAGAATCTGTAAATCAAGCCGCCCTTGCAGGGTGTGATGTCATGGTTGAGTACACAAAACCCACAGTGGCCAAACAAAACATTCTGACAGCGCTAGCGGCAGGGGTTCATGTGGTTGTGGGAACCTCAGGGTTAACGGACGAGGATTATGCGCAAATCAATGAAAAAGCCCTGGAAAAGAAGTTGGGGGTCCTTGCCGTTGGAAACTTTGCACTGACCGTGGTTTTGCTGCAAAAATTTTCCGAGATAGCAGCCAGGTATATCCCCCAGTGGGAAATCATTGATTATGCCCATGATGATAAAAAGGATTCACCCAGTGGAACGGCAAGGGAACTGGCCCATCGACTCTCAAAAATCCGCCGGCCAACGGTGACCATCCCACTGGACCAGGTCCATGGCCCCAAGGCGTCACGGGGCGCAAGCATGGCAGGCACACAGGTGCATTGCGTGCGACTGCCCGGCTTCACCATTGGTGCTGAAATCATTTTCGGAATGCCCGATCAACGATTGACCCTCCGCCACGATGCAGGCGCCAGCGCACAACCCTATGTGGATGGTGCACTGCTGGCGATCCGAAAGGTGAATACCTTTGCTGGCCTTCGTCGAGGCCTTGATCAGGTCCTTGATTTGAATTAGGGTTTGAACGAAAACCTGCCCCTCTGCGGCGTTGCTGCAAAGAAAGGGTTGAGGATCACAATGGATGACCCACTACCCCCTGTCAAGGTGCTCAAGAAAGGTCTGTTCATCCATGACGGTCACGCCAAGGGAGCGGGCCTTGGCAAGTTTGCTGCCCGAAGCTTCACCGGCAACCAGGATGTCGGTGTTTTTGCTGACGCTTGAGACCACCCGGGCGCCTTGCTGTTCAAGCCGCTGCTTGGCCTCGGACCGGGTCAAACTCCCAAGGGTTCCGGTCAGAACCACCCGTTTTTCACTGAAAAAAGTGGCCTTGTCCCGGGCAGCAGGTTCAACAGCCGCGTGGTCTTCAATGACCACGCCGTTCTCGATCATCCGGGCCATGTTCCTCTGATTGTCCGGGTTGGAAAAAAATGCCACCACAGATGCTGCGGTCTTGGGTCCGACCCCTTCGATGGCGGCCAGGGCTTCCGGGGTTGCCTTGAACAGGGCTTCCAGGGTGAAAAAGGTGGTGCTCAACAGTTGGGCCGCAGATTCTCCGGTATGGGCCATGCCAAGGGCAAATAGAAACCGCTTCAAGGGAATACGTTTTGAACGCTCTATGGCCTGGACAATGTTTGCAGCCGATTTTTCGCCCATGCGATCCATGGCCGCCAGTGTCTCCCGGTCAAGGGTGAACAGATCGGCAAAGGACCCCACCAGGCTGCGGTCCACAAGCTGGTCAAGGAGCTTTGTCCCAAGGCCTTCCATGTCAAACCCACCCTTTGAGACAAAATGCCTGAGCCGCTGCTTGAGCTGGGCCTTGCACGAGGCGTTGATGCATTTGACCGCAGCCTCGTTGTCAAGGCGGCGTACCGGACTGTGGCACACCGGGCAATGGCTGGGCATGATAAACTCACGTTCAGCACCGGTGCGCAGCGAAATCACCGGCTTGACCACCTTGGGAATCACGTCCCCTGCCCTTTTCACAAGGACCGTGTCATTGATCCGGATGTCCTTGTTGTGAATCTCATCCTGGTTGTGCAGGCTTGCCCTTGCCACCATTACCCCGCCGATGTTCACAGGTTCGAGTATGGCAACGGGGGTAAGGGTTCCGGTCCGGCCCACCTGAACGATGATGTCGTTGATCACGGTCGTCTCCTCCATGGCGGGAAACTTGTATGCAATGGCCCAGCGGGGGCTGCGTGCCTTTGTGCCCAGTCGCTCCTGAAAATCGATATCATCGACCTTGATGACCATGCCGTCGATCTCATAGTCAAGATCCGGACGCAGGGTTTCAAGGGCCTTGAACCGGTCAAGCACCTCGGTAAGGCCGAGGCCGGTCCGGATCAGGGGGTTGATTCGAAAGCCAAGGGTTTTCAGAGCCTCCAGCAGGGCCGAATGGGAACCAATGTCAAAATCAGCCATCAATTCCTGCGCCCGCCCCACGCCATAGACAAAAATCTCCAGGGGCCTTCGGGCGGTCACCCTGGAGTCGAGCTGGCGCAGCGAGCCGGCTGCGGCATTCCTGGGGTTGGCAAACAGGGGCTCGCCCGTTGCCAGGCGTTTTTGGTTCAGCCCCTCAAAATCCTTTGAATTAATGATCACCTCACCCCTTACCTCGAGCATGCCGGGAACCACTCCCTTGCCAGCCGCAACGAGCTTCAACGGAACAGAAGGGATGGTCCGTGCATTGTCGGTGATCACTTCGCCCATGGTGCCGTCTCCCCGGGTCAGGGCAAGGGTCAGGCTGCCCTGTTCATACCGAAGCTCGACAGCCACCCCGTCAAGTTTGGGCTCCACAGTATAACGGATATCACCGGTACCTAGAATCCGGGCGATTCGGTTATGGAAGTCGATCACATCCTGGTCGTTAAAGGCGTTGTCAAGACTCTGCATGGGTATGGCGTGTTCGGCCGTTTCAAAGGCTGTCAACGCCTTTGCCCCGATTCTGCGCGTGGGAGAATCGGATGTGGAAAGCTCCGGGTACCGGGCCTCGATTTCGATCAGCCGCTGCATCATCCGGTCATACTCGCCATCGGAAATCGTCGGGTCATCGTTTACATGGTAATTAATGTTGTGTTCATGGAGCTGCTGCTGGAGCTTGCGCGCCTCTTTTTTGATCCTGTCAAACGATGATGATGGGTCGGTCATAGGGTGTCTCTCTTACAAAGGTCAATCAAAAGATCTGCAACCTGTTTTCTTGCGGTTTTAAACGATTTGGATTTAAACCCCGGCTTCCAGGTCATTGTGCCCAGTTCATCGGACACCACCAGGATGGCGGCAATTTTCACCCGCCTGAACCCTGCAACGGCAAAAAGGGCTGAACATTCCATATCAACACCTGCAGCCCCCCTGTTTCTGAAGAATTCAACCTTGTGGGCAGTCTCCCGGTAGATGGCGTCCGTGGTCCAGACGGTTCCCGGTTTAAAGGCAATTTTCCGGGCATCAAGCTCACGGCCAAGCCTTGCCCGCAGATCCGTATCGGGCAGGATTCTGGGAAAAGGTTCGCCCGATTCCATGTAATTTCTCGAGGTTCCCTCGTCTGCAATGGCACCGTCCACCAGAACAATGTCACCAATGGATAGATCCGTTGACAGGGAGCCGCACCAGCCAAAGACAACGAGTGTGCGGGCGCCCCTGGCAATCAGGGACTCCTCGACCATGGTGGCATAGGGTGCCCCCATGTGGGGGCCGGCAAATGTGGCCCCCTTTTCTGTTTCGGTAAAAACAGAGCCCATGAACATGGGGCAGCAGGTGTTACCCCCTGCCGTTGACTTGAGATAATTAAAATCCGGGGCCGTACTCACCATCACGGCCACAGCCCCGGATTCAAAACCCGGTCTGGCTCCATAGGGCTGGATTATTGCCCCATCATTCAGGTCCGACCACGTCGGAAAGCTCATCCTTTACCTCGTCTATGATATCGTAGATCCACATCACATCTTCGATGCTCAGCCGGCCTGCCTTGGAGGGTGCACGGTCTGTGCCGTCTTTTTTCTTTAACACCCTGGGACCGATCTGAAGCTTTGGCTCGCCATCGGCATACTGGTGGATGGATATGATCAATCCGGTCTCTTCACACTTCCATTCGTTTAATTTCTTGTCCTTTTCAGGATCATAACCTGCCATGATACCTCCTTACCATATTTGTTGAATCGGGTTTAATATGAAACACTCGCCAAAGCATTGCAAACAGGGGCGTTTCAATGTTCGTTGTGGCCGGAGCCATCCCCCGCTCCGGCCGTGCCGGTTATATTTGTGAAAAATCTGCTATATTTCTGAACAGGGCAGCCACAGACGACAGCAGGGCCATGCGGTTGGTGCGAAGGGCAACATCGTCCGCCATGACCATGACATCCTCAAACAGCTGATCCACATGGGGACGAAGGGTCGAGATTTCCTTCAACGCCGCACCATAGTCGCCTGCCTGTATGCAGGCCTCAACCCGGTCGGCCACCTGGCCGCACGCCTGGTAAAGGGTTTTTTCCGCATCTTTGTTAAAAAGGTTGACGTTTACCCTGGTTTTTTCATCCCCACCCGCCTTTTTAAGAATGTTGACCACCCGCTTAAAGGCAGTCGCAAGGGGCTCGAAATCGGGCGCCTGCCTGAGGGCGTCAAGGGCCTTGATCCTGAGAAAGGCGTCGGGCACATTGTAGAACGAAACGGACAGGGCCGCATTGACGGCTTCCCTTGAAAATCCCTGGTCCACAAGCATGTTTGTCATCCGGCTCCTGAGGAATTCCAGAATCTGGGTTGAGATCTCGTTCTTCGTGTCAGGATCGGTCTGGTACTGGGCGACCCCCCTTCGAACAAGGGCGCGTAGGGAGATATCATAACCTGCCTCCAGCATGATCTGGAGAATTCCAATGGACTGGCGCCTCAGGGCATAGGGGTCAGAGGCCCCGGTGGGAATCAGGTCGGCTGAGAAACAGCCGCAAAGGGTGTCGATCTTATCTGCAATGGCAAGGATTTTTCCCGTATCGGTCCGGGGCAGATCTCCGCCCGAATAGACCGGTCGGTAATGCTCCTCAATGGCCATGGCCACCTCAGGATCTTCTCCGCCCTTTTGGGCATACACCCGCCCAATGATTCCCTGGAGCTTTGTAAACTCGATGACCATCTGACTCACCAGGTCTGCCTTGGACAGTTTTGCAGCCCGCATCACTTTTTTCTGCAAGCCCGGGTCAGCAGTGAGCTGTTCGGTCAGGAACTCGCCCAGAACCACCAGCCGGTCCGTTTTTTCGTACATGGAGCCCAGGCTTGCCTGGAAAGTAACGGCCTTGAGCTTTTCCACAAAGTCATCCAGGGTCGACTCAAGATCCACGTGGTAAAAGAACTGTGCATCGGCAAGGCGCGCCCGGATCACCCGACCATGGCCATTGGCCACAACATCCATGTCCCGGGCCCGGGTGTTGTTGACGGCAATGAAACAGGGCATGAGCTTCCCGGCCGTATCGGCCAGGGCAAAGTATTTCTGGTGCTCCCGCATGGCCGTGATGAGCACTTCGTCGGGAAGCTCCAGAAAGACCTCGTCAAAATGACCGACCACGGGATAGGGGTACTCCACAAGGTTGTTGACAATGTCCACCAGTTCCTCATCCGGGATGATGGCAGCACCGGCCTTGTCGGCAGCCGCCTTGATACTCTCTTTCAGGATCGTCCTTCGCTCACCAATGTCTGCAACCACACCGGCCTTTCGCAGGGTGTCAAGGTAGGCATCGGCGGATGGGAGTTCAAATTTTTCCGGTGCCATGAACGAATGGCCGAACACAAACGATGCCGAAGCAATGTCGCCGATCTTGAAGTTGAGAACCGTCTCGCCCAGAAGGGCTGTCAGGGAAACAATAGGCCGGGCAAAGGTGACGTCAAGATCCCCCCAGTGCATGCTCTTGGGAAAGGGAATGGCCTGGATCAGGTCGGGCAGCACCCCTTCAAGTATGGCCTCGGTTGGCTGGCAGGTTTCTTCGATGACGGCGGAAAGGTAGGGTCCCTTGCCGTTGTCCACAATAACGATATCTTCAGGAGCGATCCCGGCCTTTTCGGCAAACTTGACCCCGGCAAGGGTGGGTTTTCCCTCCTTGTCAAAGCCGATGCGCTGGGGCGGTCCCATGAGGGTGGTCTGCTGGGGCGCCTGCCCGGGCTGGACATCCTCAACCAGCAGGGCTAAACGGCGTGGCGTGCCAAAAACGGCTGTTTTGCCATGGTCGATCCTGGCCCCGGTAAGGGCTGCCGTCACCCGGTCACAAAAAGCGTTCAGGGCCGGAAGAATATATCCGGCTGGAATCTCTTCCGCACCGATTTCAATCAGTAAATTATTCATTTTGACACCTTTCTTTCCTGTTGGACGGACCGGTTTAAAAGGGGGTGGCCCATCTGTTCACGCTGGGCCACATACGCATTTGAGCAGGCCCGGGCGATCTTTCTGATTCTTCCGATATACCCTGTCCGTTCGGTAACGCTGATGGCGCCCCTTGCATCGAGGAGGTTAAAGGTGTGGGAGCACTTCAAGCCAAACTCATAGGCCGGCAGCACCAGCCCCCTTTCAATGATGCGAAGGGCTTCGGACTCGTACTTGTTGAAAAAGTCAAACAGCATGTCCGTGTCTGCCACCTCAAAGTTATAGGTGGACTGCTCAACCTCCTGCTGGTGGTAGACATCCCCATAGGTAACCGTATCGTTCCACTTGAGGTCATACACGGAATCAACACCCTGGAGATACATGCACAGCCGTTCAAGGCCGTAGGTGATTTCAACGGAAACGGGTTTGAGTTCAATGCTGCCCGCCATCTGAAAATAGGTGAACTGTGTCACTTCCATGCCGTCCAGCCAGACCTCCCAGCCAAGGCCCGAGGCGCCAAGGGTCGGAGACTCCCAGTCGTCCTCCACAAAACGAATGTCATGCTCCAGGGGATCAATGCCCAGTTTTTTAAGGCTCTCGATGTAGAGGGCCTGGATGTTTGACGGCGACGGTTTGATGATCACCTGGTACTGGTAGTAGTGCTGAAGCCGGTTGGGATTCTCACCGTAACGGCCGTCGGTGGGCCGCCTTGAAGGCTGGACATAGGCCACCTTCCAGGGCTCCGGCCCCAGGGCCTTTAATAGGGTGGTGGGATGAAAGGTCCCGGCACCCACCTCCGTGTCATAGGACTGGATGAGGACACACCCTTTTTCGGCCCAGAAGTTGTTCAAAGTCAAAATAACGTCTTGAAAATTCATGGTTAATCTCTCACTTTTAGCTGATTATAATTCCAATGGGATCAATCTTGGTCTTTAACAGGTCGGACTCTGGATCATGCGCCAGAATCGAGCGCCAGTCCGCCTTCAGGTTTGCAAGCCGGTCTCTGCTGCCAAGGGCCCAGATGCATCCGCCACCGCCGGCACCGGTGAACCTTGCACCGCAGTCGTTTGCTTCGGCCCGCTCAAACAGGCTGATGCCAATGGGATCGAGCACATCCGGCGTCATCTCAAGCCTCAGCCGGGTTTCCTGGATCATCAACCGGCCGGCAAGATCGTAATCTTCGGCCATGAGGGCTGCGGCAAACGACTCGGTCAGCCGGGCAATCTCCACCCAGACCCTGCGATGGCGACCGGCAAGAAAGGCGTCCACCCAGCGGCGGTTGATATCCCTGGATTCATGGGGATTGCCGCAATAGGCCACCAGCAGGTGGGCGTCAAGCCCCCCTGCCCCGCTGCCGGGGGCAACAAGGGATTTTTTAACAAAACCCGGCCCGTCCTGGGCAAGTTGCCAGTACCACTGGTTCACCCCGCCAAAGGCTGCGGCCAGCTGGTCCTGGGACCCGCAGGGAACCCCGGCCACGCTCGATTCAAGGCAGTGGGCCGCCATGGCAATGGAGCCAGGGTCAATGGACCGCCCTAGAACGGAATGAAAGGCGGCGATAATGGCAACGGCTGCTGCGGATGATCCGCCAAGGGCGCTCCTGGGCGGCGAGGCAGAGTGGATCTGGATATGAACCCCCTGGGCGCCGAAAAAGGCCGCACAGGCAAACATCAGCCCCATGGGGTGATTGAACGGGGCCTGATCAGCTTCAAACTCGGCACTGTCAAACCCCCGTGAAGAAATCCGGATGTGGCCCTGGCGCCAGGGCGAAAGGGTAACCGACGTCCTGAGATCAAGTGCCAGGTTCACCGTGGAGGGATTTACCCGGTTGAGGGGAAGATAAAAGGTGGCAAGGTCAAGGGTACCCCCAAAATCAATCCGGCAGGGCACGCTCGCCCTGACCTCCTGTTGTTCAAGTTGCTGCTGATAGTTCATCCGACCTCCCTGATTCTGCGTAAAAAAACAAGACTGTTAACCTCCCGGCCCAGGTGGCAGGGAATGAACGACTCAAGCAGGCGTTCGCCTTCCCGGACGGCGCAGGGGGAAAACCGGATCCGGTCGGCCCGGCACAGATCCGTGTTGTTGATCCAGGACAGCTGCTTCAAGGTCCCCTTGGAGACGGTGATGCCATGGCCCACCACCCCCTTTGCACAGGCATCGCAGACCAGGCATCCCTGGGCAAAATCAAAGGTGATGCGGTGTTGTGCAATCCCGTCCAGGGGGGTTGAGCAGGTGCCGCAGCAGGTAAGATCCGGAGAAAGGCCCGACAGATTCATGAACCGGATCTGGAACAGAAGACTTAGAATCTCCTTGTCCATGGAACCGGCATCCAGGGCCTGGAGCACAAAAAACAGCAGTTCGTAGAGCTCTGCCTGCTGCCTGCCCTCCTCAATCGAGGAGTTGATCAGCTCAAGCCAGTAGCAGGCATACCCGGTTTTTGCGGTACTGGTTCTGATTTTTGCAAAGGGATGGCTCAGATCAACGGCATTGAGCAGGGGCAGGGCATTTTTCCGCCGGGGCCAGGTGCACTCCAGGTTCATGACGGAAAAGGGCTCCAGGGCACCGGCAAACCGTTTAACACTTTTTTTTGCGTTCTTGGCAATCACGGAAATCCGACCCATGGCCGTGGTAAAAAAGGTCACGATAAGATCGTTGTCCCCGTATTCTATCCGTTTGAGCACAATGCCGTCTGTTGAAAAACCGGACATGGGTTCTAAATTCCGAGCAGCAGGGTTGCAATCATGAAATAACAGTACACACTGACGATGTCCACGGAAGTGGTGACAAAGGGCCCGGTTGCAACGGCAGGGTCAATGTTTGCCTTTTCAAACAGCATGGGAACAAGGGAGCCCACCAGGGCCGCAACCGTCATTGATGCGAGCACGGCAAGTCCCACGGCAAAGGCAAGTTCCAGGGAAAGGAGTTCGGTGTGAAATCTTATCTTGGCAACAATACCGATGAACACCCCGTAAACAATTCCAAGGATCAGCCCGATGGTCAGCTCCTTTGACACAACCGCCCACAGATCCCGGGTGTTGATCTTGCCCGTTGCAAGCCCACGAACCACGATGGTCGACGACTGGGTGCCGATGTTGCCGCCCATGCCCATGATCACCGGGATAAAGGCGGCAAGATAGGTGAATTTGGCCAGGCTCTCCTGGAATCCGCCAATGATGAAAAAGGCACCGACTCCTCCCAGAAAACTGGTAAAAAGCCAGGGAAGACGGATTCTTGTTCCCCTCAGGACCGTCTGGGTCTCAATGTAATCCTCACCCACACCGGCCATTTTGAGGATGTCTCCGGTGGCCTCCTCACTGATGATGTCAATGACGTCATCTACGGTGACAATACCCACGAGGCGGTTGTCGTTGTCCACAACGGGGACGGCAAGATAATCGTACCTTGCCACAAGCTTTGCAACATCCTCACTGTCCGTGTAGGTCTTGACCGACACGATGTCCTTGGCCATGAACTCCTTTAAGGGCCGGTCCGGCTGGACAACCACCAACTGCCTGAGGGAACTGACTCCCACAAGCCTGCCGTACTCATCGATCACATAGACATAAAAGGGCATCTCAACATCAAGGAACTCGTTCTGGAGGGCTGAGATGACATCCTTTGCACAGGTATCCTCCTTAAGGGCGATAAAGTCCGGCATCATGATACTGCCGGCCGTGTCCTCACCATAGCTCATGAGGTGCTCGACCTCCAGGGAGTCCTCTTTTTTCATCTTCTTGAGGATCTCGTCGGCCATGCCCTCGTCAAGCCAGCCGAGAAGTTCGGCTGCATCATCGGCCGGCATCTGCTCAAACACCTGGACCAGATCGTCAATGGCAATCACCTTCACAAAATCAAGAAAGGTGGTCTCTTCAAGTTCCGACAAGAGAACGACCTTTTTATCAATATCCTTGATCAGATTAAAGAGGGTGTTCATGCTTGTCGGCGACAACTCCCTGAAAACAATGGAAAGATCTGCCGCATGGGTTTTTCGGACGATATTTTGCAGGGATTTTGTAGCGCCCCGCCTCAAGAGTCGTTTAATGCTCTCCAACAGTATTTCATTACGGTCCCTGGTCATCTTCTTCCTCCCCTTGCGAACTTGAACATCAGAGCATTGTTTTAATGAGGGATTTTGCCCTCAGGGATTCAAGCCATGAGTTGAATTTTTCTTCGACAATCCGGTCATAAATCGCTTTCTGAATCTCGTCCTTTACCTCCTCAAGGCTGTTGCCCTTGGATTCAACAATCTCGTCAAGGAAAAAAATCTGAAATCCCTGGTCCGTTGGGATCACATTGGTGTATTGCCCCGGGTTAAGTTTCCCAATGGCGACCTTTAACGGATCCGAAAGGGTTTCCAGGGCAAAGCTGCCAAGGTCACCCCCTTCTTCGGCATTGGGAGCCTTGGACATTTCCCCTGCAAGGGTCTTGAAATCTTCACCCGTTTCAAGGCGGTTCCAGACGGTCTCCGCCGTGCTTTTGTCGTTCACAAGGATATTTGACAGGCGGAACTTCCTGACCCCGGCATACTCGGCCCGATGTTCGGCATAATAGTCGGCAACCTCCTTGTCCGTCACGATCACCTTTGATTTGACGCTGTAGTTGATCAGTTTGGGCCGCATGATCTCCAGGCGCATCTTTTCCCGGTAATCGGCAAAGGTCATGCCATCCTTTTCAAGGGCCGTTTCGAGATCTTCCTGGGTCATCAGCTGGGCCTGTTTCAACCGTTCGATGGCAGCGTCGATCTCCTTGTCCGTCACCGTAATATTAAATCGTTTAACCTCCTGGTCCGTCAGCTTTCTGTCAACCATGCGGCTTAACATATCTGTCCTGAGCTTGAACAGGATCTTCTCCTTCTGATCCCCTGTGTAGCCGGCAGAATCGATTTTATCAACATAGGGCCTAAGGGCCGTGTTCAACTCAGTAAGGGTGATGATATCCTCGTTGACAATGGCCACAATTCGATCAACAATTTCGGCATATGCATTTCCACACACGATAAAAAGAGCAACAACACCGATTGTCAGTCCCTGATTGATTTTTCTCATTATCAAAGGTTAATCCCCTTTATCAGCTTTCATGGTTTTTAAATAACGGTCAATTTTCACCCGGTTCATGGTAACCGGGTAAATCTTTTCCAGATTTTCGATCCAGCCGGGATAAGCAGCTTCAGCCTTTTCCATGCGAATCTTGTTTACCAGCTCAGCCTCATCCGGCAGCCCTTCAGAGCTGTTTTTCAAATCATTATAACAGGCAATCATCTCCTGGGGGGTTATTTCTATGTTCTGCCTTAAATCCTTGTCCATCAGACGGTCAAACAGCAGGTTGAGTTTCAGTCTATGGCGCCAGAAACCATGAGAAATGGCATTTTCAACGAGCATTTTTTTAAATGAATCCTCCGGATAATCCTGCCTGAACGCTGCCTCAGCTGCCTGCACGTCCTGATCGGTCACATAGATGCCCCTGTCCCGTGCCGCACATCTGAGCACCAGCTCCTCTGAAAGCTGATCCACAAGCTCGACCACAAGGGTGTTATACGCGTCCGGACGCTTCTGAATGCCATAGGGGTAGGCAGCCCGTTTGAGTTCCAGTTCCTCGCTGAACTCCCTGTCCGTGATGACAAGGTCCCCGGATTTCAAAAGATAGGCCCCGGTTTTGTCCCGCACCTCCCCATCCTGCCAACACCAGGGTATCAAACAAGTCAACACAACCATCAGGAAAAAAGCGACTCTCATCGACCGACCACGGGTCCCCCCCTCCTTGCCACAGCTTCAGGGCTTTTGCTTTGCATAAATCATGAATTGTTACCACGCAATGGGCCGGTTTTCAAGAAGATTCTGGGGCACGGCAAAGCCTGTGCAGGTTAAAAACAAGGGCCGGGGGTGACCGTTGATGCCCCGGGGGACTGGCCCCCGGGCCGACAACCAACGGATTATGGGTTCACAAGGGGCGCAATGACCTGGAGGATTTTTTTGGCCTCTCCAAGGGCCCGGGTGACGGGCTTGAACTTGCCGCCAATGGAAAACCGGAGGGTATTCTCGGCTGTAAATTCATGGGGGGCGTTGATCATTGAAACACCGCCTGCAAGGGCCTGGGGCCGTCGCTGGTGAACGGCCGAAAACACAAGGGTCAACGAGGTGTTGGTCAGGTCGAGTTTCTTGACCCCGGCCTTTACGCTCAGCACCCGGAGCATGATCTTTAACAGCATGTTACCCGCCGCTTCCGGAAGCTTGCCAAACCGGTCCACAAGCTCCTGCTGCATGGCGGCAACCTCCTTGACCGTGGTCATCTGGGACAGCCGCCGGTAGATGGTCAGGCGCTGTTCAATGGACTGGACATACTCGTCTGAAATAAAGGTGGACAGGGTCACGTTGATCTCAGGCTCCAGGGGGTCGGTCAACGGCTGACCCTTGAGGTCTGCCACAGCCTCGTCCAGAAGCTTTAAAAACATGTCATACCCCACGGCTGCCACATGGCCGGACTGGGAGCCCCCAAGGGCGGAACCCGCCCCCCGGATCTGGAGGTCCTTCATGGCGATCTGAAATCCCGACCCAAGGTCCCGGTGCTCCATGAGGGCCGCAAGCCGCTTCTGGGAGTCCCGTGTCAGGCGGTGCTCTTCGGGTACAAACAGGTAGGCATAGGCCTGTTCCTCCCCCCTGCCGATCCGTCCCCTGAGCTGGTAGATCTGGGCGAGGCCGAACATGTCGGCCCGGTTGATGATCATGGTGTTGGCCGAAGGGATATCAAGCCCGGACTCAACAATGGTGGTGCAGACCAGCATGTCAATTTCACGGTTGATAAACTGGAGCATGGCCTTTTCAAGACTTGCCTCGTTCAACCGCCCGTGGGCCACACCGATCCTCACCTCAGGCACCAGCTTCTTGAGGTTTTCCGCTGTTTTAAAAATGGTCTTGATATTGTTGTGGATAAAAAAGATCTGCCCGCCACGCTCAAGCTCCTTTTGGATGGCACCTGCGGCAATGGCGTCATCGTATTCAGAGATGTACGAGACAATGGGCTGCCGGTCCACAGGCGGGGTGGAAATGATGCTGATGTCCCGCATGCCCGTCAGGGACATGTGCAGGGTTCTGGGAATGGGAGTTGCTGTCAGGGCAAGCACATCCACTGAGCTGCGCCGCTTTTTAAGGGCCTCCTTGTGCTTGACCCCGAACCGCTGCTCCTCATCGATCACCAGCAGGCCAAGGGATTGAAAGGCAATATCCTTTTGCAGCAGCCGATGGGTTCCAATGACCACATCAAGCTTTCCCTGCTCAAGCTCGTTGACAATTCGGGTCTGCTCGCCCTTGGTCCTGAACCGTGAAAGGCTTTCAACGGAAATGGGGTAGCTGCCAAACCGCTCCCGGAACGTATGAACGTGCTGCTCAGCCAGAATGGTTGTGGGAACAACAATGGCCACCTGCTTTCCATCGGTCACCGCCTTGAACGTGGCCCGGATGGCCACCTCGGTCTTTCCATACCCCACATCCCCGCACACCAGGCGATCCATGGGGCGTTCCGACGCCATGTCTGCCAGGACATCATCAATGGCCTTGAGCTGGTCCGGGGTCTCTTCAAAGGGAAAGCTGGCTTCAAAATCGTTGAAAAAATGGTCCGGCCGGCTGAAGGCAAACCCCTTGGCCACCCGTCGCTCGGCATAGAGCTTTAACAGCTCGCCCGCCATTTTTTCCACCTCTTTCTTGGCCTTTGCCCTGGATTTCTGCCAGGTCTTGCCGCCGATCTTGTCAAGAATCGGGACGTAACCGTCCACCCCGATGTACTTCTCAACCATCTCCATGCGGTCCACGGGCAGGTAGAGGCGGTCGTCGTCCCGGAACGAGATCAGGATGAAATCGCCGGAGATGCCTTCGAGCTTCAGGGTCACAAGGCCCTCGTACCTTCCCAGACCATGCTCAAGGTGGACCACGATATCCCCCTCCTTGAGCTCCTCGGGTGTGATGAACTGGGACTTGGCCCGCTTGGTTCCGCCAGCGCTTCTGCGTCGCTTTGCCCCGAAAATCTCCTGATTTGTGACCAGGGCAATCCCCTGGTCCGGGGAAACAAATCCCTTTGTCAGGTTCCCGGCAGCGTACCCCGGGATGCAGTAGACTCCCGGTTTCTGGCCTTCCACCTCTTCAAACCCCTTTAAAAAGGTGGGCTCAACCCCATAGGGCCTTAAAATGGCGACCAGCCGCTGGGACTGGGTCGTACTCGAACATACGGCAACAGCCCTGAAACCGTCATTTTTCCTGTCAAGGAACCAGTCTGCCAGGGGTTGGAACAGGTTCTCGGATTTTCCCTCTCCCTTGAGGGTGGCGGACAGCAAGGTGTTGTCGGATATGTCAAACGAGAATACCGCACCGTCACCCTTCCGCCGGTCCATGGTCAGACGCTTGAAGCAGACCGGTTTTTGTTCAGACAGCCTTGACTTGACCTGGGACCAGTCCATGTACAGGGCGTCCGGGGGGACTGATAACCGGTTTTCGCCAAGGGCACTTGCATAATTCTGCCTGGCCTTTTGTTCAAACTCCGTAGCACTGGCCTCGATGTCCAGGGGATTCTCAAGCAGAAAAAGGGTGTGATCAGGCACATAGTCCATAAAGCTGTCAAGCTCAGGATAAACAATGGAGAGCATCCCCTCCATGCCGGGGAACCGCCCCTCCTCCCGGATCTTGTCCACATGGCCGCGAATCACGGCAGGATCTACCCCGGCGTCGGCCCCGGCCTTTCTCAGGCGCCCCAGAATTTCTGCAAGATCAGCCGGGTCAATCACCGCCTCATTGGCGGGAACGATCTCGATCTCTTCAATGTCTTTTATCCCCCGCTGGGTGATGGGAGAAAAAAACCGCAGGGATTCCACATAATCGCCAAACAGCTCTATCCGCACGGGAAAACTGGCAGAGGGAGAAAAGACATCCAGGATTCCGCCCCGGACCGAATAGTCTCCCGGTTCCTCCACAAGGGAGGTCCGGATATACCCTGCGGCATTGAGCCGCGCCACCAGCAGATCCCGGTCAATCTCTTCATTGTTGATCACCAGGTCAGCGGCATTGGCCAGCCGCTTTCGGGGAATCATCTTCAGGAGCAGGGTGTCCACGTGGGTCACAATGAGATTGTGCTCCCGCCTTGAGAACATCCGGTACAGGGCTGCAATTCTTTTTGCTGCAGTTTCGCTGTGGAACGAGAGGGCCTTGAACGGCAGAATATTGTACCCGGGAAAATAGATCACACGGCGCTTGCCCCCGGGCAGATAGAATTCAAGTTCATCCATGAACGCCATGGCTCTTTTTCGATCCGGCAGTACAACGACCAGGGAGCAATCGTTGCTTGCAAACAGTTTTGCTGTGATATAAGCTGACCCTGAGCCGTGGACCCCGGTCAGGTCGATGCTTGTATCTCGTTTGGCAATGGTATCAAGTAGTTGTTTTATCATTGGCAGGCAAGTCACTCTTATTCAACAAATTCAAACATTTTTATATGGAGACCCTACAGGTGTCAAGGAGAAAAAACCATGGATAGAGTAAAGAAGGTGGCGCTGGTGCTTGGCAGCGGCTCTTCCAGGGGGTGGGCCCACATCGGGGCCATTGAGGCCCTTCTGGAAGAAAACATTCCCATTGATTTCATTGTCGGATGCAGCGTGGGCTCCTATGTGGCAGCCATTTATGCCGGCAACGGTCTGCAAAATCTCAAGGAGTTTGTCCTGAGCATGGACGGCAAAAAGATGTTCTCCTACTTTGACATTGTGGTGCCCCACTCAGGCCTTTTGAACGGCACTAAAAAGCTCAAGGAACTCTTTTCCATGCACACCAGCGCCACCCTTTTCTCAGACCTTTCCATACCCGTGATGATGGTGGCAACCGATATTGACACCGGTGATAAGGTGGTCTTGAAATCCGGTGAATTGATGGAAGCCCTGCGGGCAACCATGTCCTATCCCGGCCTGTTTGCTCCGGTAAAGATCAAGGACCGCTGGCTTGTGGACGGCGGACTTGTGGATCCCATCCCCGTTGGCATCGCAAGGGCCACTGAGGCCGACATCGTTATTGCCGTCGATCTGAACAGCGGCATTGTTTCCCGCAACAAAAGCCACTGCCCGGCCCAACCCGGGGAACAAAAACCCGAAGAGCAAAAAGAAAATCTCCCCCAGGCTCCCAAGGGAGAGCTGGCCAGAAAACTCTCGGATTTCTACACAAACGCCGGCACAAGCATCAAAAAAAAGATGTCCGATTTTCTGGGCACGGATCCCACCATGCCCGACATCATGGAAACCCTGACCAACTCCATAGGCATCATGCAGGACAGGATCACCCGGATCAACATTGCCGTAGACCCACCAGACATCCTGATCCAACCCCGCCTGGGGGCAACCAAGATGATGGATTTTGACCATGTGGCCCATGTCATTGAAGAAGGCTACATCAGCGTCAAGGAAAAAATTGAGGATATCAGGGCGCTACTGTAGGTTTTACTTGATACCGGGAAAAAACCCTGGTATATAGAACAAGTTTTTTTGAGGGCCGATGTAACTCAGTTGGTAGAGTAGCTGATTCGTAATCAGCAAGCCAGCGGTTCGACTCCGCTCATCGGCTCCATTAAAAACCCCGCCCCGCAAGCCTTTCAGCGTTTTTTCTGATTTTTAATATCTGACCAAATCTGACCATTTTTGACCACTTTTGGACCACTTTTGCACCCAATATGCACCCACTGTTTGCACCCACTGCACCCACTTGTTTGCACCCACCGTTTTCAGTGCGCATTTTACAGACCATTTGCATACCAAAAAAATTTATTCTTCAATTTTTTTCAACTCCCGTTTCACCGCTTTTTCCACTTCATCCATAATAAATTTGTGCATGGATTTTGGGGACCGTTCAACTATGTAATCCAACTTCATTTTCAATGGTTGTGGAACCCTCAAGTTGAAAGTTTTTATAATCTCAGGGTTGGCATTGTCCCATGGATATTTTTTTGTCTTTACCGGTTCAAATTCCCCCGGTGGTTTTTCAGCCCCTTCAATAAAACTTTCAATTTGTTCCTGATCAGCTTCCCTCCTTTTTATTGGCTTTCTTTTAATTCCGTTCATCGAATATCTCCTTATATAATTGGATGAGTTCCCTTATTGCCTTATCATCTTTCATTTCCAAAACGGATTTCCCCTCTGATGCAGCCTTCCGGAAAGCAATCCTTTCCCTTATGACCGTTTCAGCCAGGTTTAGTTCAGCAAAGTCCTGAATATAACCCTGGATCTCCTGAACTTCCCTTATCCTGGGGTTCGAGCTTGCTTGATTGATAAAAATGTCCACTTTCAGATCCGGATTAATAACCTGAGCCTGTTCAATGACCGGGGAAAGATTCTCCAGTGTCCAGGCGTCGAACTGAGAGGGCTTTAAAGGGGAAAAGAACCTATCAGCCACCAGCATGGCCGAACGCATCTCTATCGAGTCCCTGCCGCCGCAATCAACAATGACTGTCCCATACTTTTTTTCCAGCTCCTGTAATTCGACATGGAGCTTTTTCCCAAATTTTTGAACACAGGGCACCCGGGGCGTGAATTCGTTTTCATCCCTGAGCGCTGCCCAATCTGCGCTGGATGCCTGTTTGTCTGCATCGACCAGGATTACATCTTTCCCGTTTTTCAAATGTGCGACAGCCAAATTTGTTGCCATAGTGGATTTGCCTGTGCCGCCCTTCTCCCCGCCTAACAACAGAATCATAGCCCCTCCTATTAAGATAATACCGTATGAAATGGTATCATGTCATACCATACCATTTTAAATCCGTCTATACAGTAAACTGGAGGCTATTAGGGAATAGAACAACGAAAGAAAAAAATTCCAACCCTAAAATAAGAAGGAGAAGAAAATGGCTACCTACAATGATTTTGAAACTTTTATGCGTGAAGACGAAAACAAAAAATTCTGGACTGAAGACATTACATATTTGGGATCCTGCCCCAGTTTCGGTAAGGCCTTTGACAATTCTTTTGAAGAATTAGACACAGAAGGGATTCTTGACCAGAAAAAAACAGATGTAAATTATGGATATTCTCCCTGGCATGGTTGATCCCCCTAAGGGAATGCAGGTTTTGAAAAAGGGTAAGCAAAATAAATGCTTACCCTTTTTCTGTATTTCCCACTATTAACTATGCTGTTATATCGATAATGGCTCCTGTGCCTGTTGTTGATGAGAGGTCCAGGGCCTCAGATCCTAAAGGACTTTTCATTTCAAGGGAATTCTTCCCTGAATCAGCAGTTTGTTGAACAAGACCGATAAGGAGATTCGGCATCTCCATAGCCTTCTTCATGGCATAGGTACTTGCACCAATATTAGTCCCGCTAATTTCCATTTTTTATGCTCCTTACAGTAATGGAGAACCTTATCCATGCTTTCATGCATGTTAAAAAACATTTTTCACAATTTAATGCCTTTCAGAATGATAATCATTCAAGATAAAAATCTCAAGCTATAGATTATGCAACCTATGGCACTCAAGGAGGGCAAAATGCGGCCAAATCAAATAAAAGAAAACCCAAATAATTTAAGCCTTTCAAACAAAGTAATTAATTACTTTACAAAGTAATCGATGAGTTTGTATTATACCCCGGTTCACTGAAAAGTAGACTGAGGTTTTATTTTGAAAGGATGGAAACCATCAAAAGGAAAAACTCATGAACGAAAATAAATTTAAGTCGTTGGAGCGAGGGAAATACGGTGCAAAACAAATCGAAGAAGAACACCCCTGTTATGGACAAATGGGATTTTACCGGACAACTTCTGGCGCCGCCCGGAACCTTTACGGCAGTTCAATAAGGCACCACAACACAATAACCCTTGAAATAAGCCATTCCGAAAAGCACAGGAATCTAAATGAAACTTGGTATTTCCCCAAGGATGAAATTATCCGAGTTTCAATGTCACCCACCCAATTTGCCGAAGCCATTTCCACCATGGGCTCATCCCCGATTCCGGTTACCATTGAACGACTGGAAGGGAAAAACACCCCGCCCTGCCCCAATGAAAACATCCGCCAAAAATTTAAGGATGAATTCAAACAGGACATGGAAGAGCTCACCGATGACATGCAACATGACTTTGACGAAGCAAAAAGGATCCTGACCAAGAGCGGCCCCTTAAAAGTCGCTGATCGAAAGGCCATTGCCGAAGTATTGCGGAAGCTGGAAATGCAAATAAGGAGCAACGTCCCATTCATCCATTCCCAATTCGATCGGGCAACGGAAAAGACCGTGACTGAAGCCCGTGGAGAAATCGAGGCGTTTTACGAAAATAAAATCCGATCCCTTGGCCTTGAAACTGCCAGGGAAAAGGGACTGCTGCCCGATCAACTGCCGGACCTTCAAATGGATGCCCCGGAAATCACAAGAACACCTGTCATTGATATCGACGAAGTAGAAGCAAATGAAAAGGAGAATTAAAGAATCCTGGCCAAATGGGTTAATTGGCAGAATCAAAGGGTTATGGGAGGACGTATCAATGATGAAAAGATGCCCTGTATGCGGGATCGATATGGAAAATGTTGCTTCTACTGCCACGATGGATGGGGCTTGTGTCTTTTATTACTGGTGCCCGAAAGATGGTGTTTGGGCTAAGGAAGAAGGGGCAAAGGGAATAACGTATAAACGCCCGGAAATGGTCCCGCCCCTTATGACGACCCATTGGGAAGAGAATCCGGATTTCCCTGTTGCCGACTGGAAAGCAGAGGTTGAAGCGGATGAAACCAGGCTCGGTTATTGGCAATGGTGTTTTGCCAAAAAGGAGGATGTGTCATAATGATACCACCGCTGTTTCTTTGTGCAGGCAAAACCGTTTCTATCCTTGCAGAGCTGCTTAACGTGAGAATTTTTTCATTTTGGTGTGTAATTGACCCCATTATCTGTCTGGTAGTTATTAGCTTTTACCTTAATTATTAGGTCGTTAAACCATATTAAATCTAAAAGAGAGGATAAACACTATGAATGATATAAACCCAATTTTTGTTAATGCCACCACCCTTTCTGATGCGTGGTTTCAAACACTTTACCGGTGTGTCGAACAGGGCCGGGAATTTATCATCGATCGGGGATCTTTTGCCGGACAGAAACGCCTTGAATTCGATTTTGCCATCATCCAGATCAACCAGCCGTGGGTGACCCCGCTGCTGCCGAAGGTCAATCCCATGCTCGGTTTCCCTGATCCGGTTGATGAGAGTTACCTGGATGATTACCTGCCGTATCTGATGACCGGGGAAGAAAAGGAAGGAGAATCTTACACCTACGGCCAACGGATTTGTGAAGCCCACCTTGGTTTTGCCCCAAAGGCCACCAAGAACTGCCCTGAGTTTCAAAAAATCTTGATTCAGGAGGATGAGCCCTATGATGACCCCAACATCATTATCCATAAGACTCATCCTTCAAGGGATTTCCTGAATCAGATGGAACTTATGATCTGGACCTACAAGAATAAGGGCCACCGCAACAACCAGATGATTCTCCAGGTGGGGCAGCCGGATGACATGCTCCTTCAAGATCCGCCTTGCCTCCGGCATATCGATACCCGGATCCAGGATGGCAAGCTCCATTTCTTCCCTTATTTCCGGTCCTGGGATCTTTTCGGCGGGTTCCCTGCCAACTTGGCTGCCATTGAAATGATGAAGCAGTATTGCGCCACACAGATCGGAGTGGAGAATGGACAAATCATTGCCAGCTCCAAGGGGCTCCACATTTATGATTATGTATTCGAAATTGCCGAAGCGATCCGGGGCCGGTCCATGGCTGAATTTAGAAAAATGGCTTAACCCACCGGTCAACCACGGGCAAGGAACTCTCCCTGCCCGCATTCCCCGTATAATGAAGATAAAGGAACAAACAAATGAAAAAAGTTAAAGGTGATCTTGTAAAGCTGGCCCTGGACGGAAAATTTGACCTCATTATTCATGGTTGCAACTGCTTTTGCACCATGGGTGCCGGGATTGCCAAGCAGATTAAAACAGTCTTTCCGGAAGCATACTTGGCTGACCAGAAGACTGAGGTCGGGGACCAAAGCAAACTTGGAAATTACACCTGGGCCAAAGGCCCCAACAGCCTGATCATCGTCAATGCCTATACCCAATACCACTACGCTTTCAGTCAAGGAGGCCATCCACCGGTATCCTATGAAGCAATTGCCCAGGTTTTCGGAAAGATTGCAAAAGACTTTCCCAAAAAGAAAATCGGGTACCCGGCCATAGGTGCTGGACTGGCCGGTGGGGACTGGGGAAGGATCTCCGGCATTATTGACCGGGAACTTGAAGGAGTGGACCATACTTTCGTGGAATTTGCCCCAGGGGGGAACAAATGAAAACCAATATAAAATTTGGTGGAAAGCCGGTTAAAGGGAACCGGTGGAACCGGAACTGTGGATGGTGCAATTGCTAATGAAACTGATCATTGCCGGCAGCCGGGACATTGCCGGGACCGAAGGCCATGCCGCTGTTTGGGACGCCTTGTGTGAAGGTGTGGAAACCTTCGGCCCTGATACTTTTATTACCGAGATTGTTTCTGGAGGCGCCAAAGGGGTGGATTCCATCGGAGAGGACATTGCCGGGGAACATAAGATCCCCGTTAAAAAATTTCCAGTAAATTGGCAGATCGGCCGTTATGCAGGTCATTACCGCAACAATAAAATGGCAGACTATGCAGATGCCCTGGTGGCAGTGTGGAACGGAAGTTCCTCGGGCACAAGGCATATGATCGGGGCCATGAGAAAACGGGACAAACTGGTTTACGTCCACGTATACAAAGGGAATAAAAATGCCTGAATTTGAAATTCAACCCAACAGCCCGGTCAGGTGCCGAGGGTTTTTTTTGTCAGAAAATGAGAATACAGGGAACTGACCACTATGAGGGAATAGAAAACCAATCTAAATAACACGGGAGAATTGAATGGCAGAGTTCCTTAAAGAGCTGAGAGCTTTTAAAAAACAATTTCAAGTTGAACTGGAAAAACTAAAACCGGACATGCCGGCCGTTGTCACAACGACCTTTTTTGATTTTGAAGACAAGCTGGAAAGGATGATTGCAATGTATCAAATTATTGATGAAAAAAGGAGAAATAATCATGGCAACTCAGCATCCGGTATTCATCCGGAAACTTGGAAATAAAACAGTTGTGACCACCATCATTGACACAGAAACCCTGGCAGACTTCCCCGAGGGTGATAGTTTCGCCATTGCGTTGACCGATGGCAGCATGTTCCCCGGGACTGTTACCATGTGCCTCGATGTCAAGCACGTCCATACCGCAGAAGAATGGGTCTGGGATGCTACCGGTAATGATGGCGGGACCATGGGCGAAACTATTAACGGAATTTTAAAGGCTCCCTTGTGGTTCATCAAAAAAACAAAAACACTGTTGGATCAGTTGACAAATTAAGGGAGGGTCCATGGATTTGAAATCGTTGCTATTGGAAATCGAAAAACATACCAACCATATTTACATTGAAGTTTCCGGAGGGGTGGCCAAAAAAATCGGGACTGGGGAAGAAATTTCCGCTGAGCTGTTCCTGTACCATAAGGTGCCCGAGGACGAAATCTATAAAGTTCTGGAATACACTTGTGGCGGCCAGGGTGGATGCAAAATCGGATGCCCGGCAAAAAAATGTTTAGAAACCGAAATTTACAATTCTGAAAAGTGTGCCGTTTATAGTGTGACCCATGCCAGGAATATTTCTATCCAAATTTCCTTGGTCGAAAAAATTTTGGAGAGCTTTCAAAGTAACTAATTACTTTATTGGATGAAAGATACCGACAATCACATTTGAGTTACCCGATGATCAGGCTCAGGCATTTGCCCAATTTCTAAAAAGGGTGGAGTGGGAAGAATTCAGAAAGAATGCCATTGATGATGAGGAAGCATTCTTGATTCGGGATGCACATTTCCGGGTTCGAAATGGTTTTACTAATGCCGGGTTCAATCCGCGTTAATTTGCCCATCGTTCAAAGTAAGTAATTACTTTAAGTCACACTTTCACAGTTTTGTTACATAAATTATTCCACGGGGGTCTGGATGGCCCCCGTTTATCACTTAAAAACTGAAATCGTTACATAGACGTAACAGAAAAAAATTATCGTTACAAAACCTGTTTTTTTGACCTTGCGAGGCCGAATTTTTGCGTTTCAGAGGGGTCCATTGAAAACACTCACAATGATCCTCAAAATTTTTGAACTGCCACTAAAGGACAATAAAATTTCAGACAACCAAAAAGGAGACAACCAAAAATGAAAGCAATCAGAAAAGGGTTTCAGGAAGTCCGGGCAACTGACCATGAATTTGCAGCCTACCTCCGCAGACAAGATCCGGAGTGGATCCACAAAAAAATAAATGATGAACGGATCAATTTCCTTGCCAAGGGGAAACTGGTGGGTATAGGTATTTACAAGAACAGTCCGCCGGTTGCCCGCCGGTTTTTTATCCCATATAAAATGGTGAATAAATGAACCTCTATACAAGAAAAAATGGGGAGGGCAAAATTTTGACCGTGACCCCGGCCAAAGCCCATAAAATCATTTCTGAGAATGGTGGATTTTATTTACTTGGGTCGTTCACCGAACACTTCACAAGAAAATATAAGAGCGGATGGATTTGGTTTGATAAGGAAATATATGATGTTCCGGTAATGACAAAGGCCCACGTCATGAAAAGGGTTTATATTTCCGAAGGCAATATTGGAATGAGGCTGTGTGTCCCGGCAAACCTCAGCATTTTTGAAGCGCAGCAAAAGAAAACTGCCCAACGGCTTGAATTTGCCCAATGGGGTAACGCAGAACTAAATGGAGGATACCTACCTTATTATATGTTGCTCGATGTGTATCCGGATATCCGGATATGGGAAAAAGGTATTGTGCAGACCATAAAACCGGGGGATCTCAAAAAAGGAATAAAATATGAGAACTCGCCTTGTTAACCGGCACCGGGTGCCTGGGTTCGACATTTACATTGGCCGTGGGAGTAAGTGGGGCAACCCGTTCCTTATCGGCCAGGATGGAACCCGGGAAGAAGTCATCGAAAAATTCCGTGAATGGATACAGACACAACCGGAATTGATGGCCAGCTTTCATGAGCTGGAGGGAAAAACACTTGGATGCAGTTGCAAACCAAAGGCCTGCCATGGGGATGTTCTGATTGAACTTCTGGAAAATATGAAGGAGAAAAAATGAAAGCAAAGAAAGCCTATAATGGACCCCATAATTTGAACCAGTTGCTAAGAGACACAACAAGTGCTAAAGCCAGTTTCAAATTCATACCGGAATAGGAGGTCCATGAGAAAGAGTTACAGCGGAAAACTTAAGGCAAAAATGGCAATTGATATGATTCGAGAACAAGCAACCGTGGCTGAATTATCATCCAAATATCAAGTTCATCGGTCACTGCTTACGAAATGGAAAAAAGAGGCAATAGAAGGGTTGCCGGAACTTCTTTCAACGACAAAAAAAAATAAAAAGGATGATGAAAATCTGGTTGCAGGATTATACATGAAGATAGGTCAACTCGAAGTAGAGAATGACTATCTAAAAAAAAAGGTTGAGTCAATCAGTAGCTGACAGAAGGTATTTGATAGATGCAACCCTATCAAATATCAGCATAAACCGGCAATGTGAATTGCTGCAAGTTTCAAAAGGAGCCCTTTATTACCAACCAAGGCCAATAGATCCTTACACGCTTTTGTTGATGGACTTAATTGACAAACAGCATACGGTGACCCCTTTTTATGGGAATCGAAGGCTGGTGGCCTGGCTGAAGCAGGAAGGACATCAAGTAAATCGCAAGCGGGTTCAAGGACTGATGAAAAAGATGAGGATCGAAGCCATCTATCCCAAGCCCAAATTAACCAGGAGGAACGAAGCACACAAAGTTTATCCATATTTGTTGAGGGGTGTAAATATTGCGAGAATCAATCATGTGTGGAGTACCGATATAACTTATGTCAGAATTGGTAATGGTTTTGCATACTTAACGGCTGTGATAGACTGGTTTAGTAGATACGTCTTGTCCTGGCGGCTCAGTAATACCCTTGAAAACACCTTTTGTGTGGAAGTCCTGGAAGAAGCCTTGAGTATTGCTGAACCTGAGATTTTCAACACAGATCAAGGCAGCCAGTACACAGCGGCAAATTTTTTGAAGGTTCTGACAGACCACGAAATCAAGGTCAGTATGGATTCAAAGGGTCGGGCACTTGACAATATCTTTGTGGAGCGCCTTTGGCGAACGGTTAAATATGAAGAGGTCTATTTAAAGAGCTACCAGAGCATGAAAGACGCACAAAGCTCATTAAAAACTTATTTGAATTTTTATAACAAGGAAAGGCTTCACCAGTCATTAGAATACAAGACCCCTGAATCAATCTATTATATGGCTAATGCAACGAAATAAAAGGAATTCTATCTGATTAGATTTGGGAGGCCAGCCCCCCAAGCCCCCCGGGATTTAACGCTTAAAGGACCAAAGCATGGAAAGGGCAGTGCGTAGTGTAACCTCACTGCCCCCATGCTTCAGTCACCAGCTACGGCGCTCAGGTTGCTTCCCAGCATGGCCTTATCCTCCGAGCTGGCAGAGAACGATACCAGGGAAAAATGAAAATTTAAAGACTTCTTTAAAAAAGGTCAAAGGAGGCTATATTTTACACAAAAAAAAGGTATTCTATCTGGCAAATTAAATTTTAAATGTAGCTTAAAAAAAGAGGAAATCGGTCTTGACATGGGGTCCACTTTAGCCATGGCAATTGCAAAACAGGCAATCGGAAGTGTCTTGAACGATCTTTCTGATGACAATAATTTTCTGGCCAGTTTGGTGGAAATAGCTGAAGAACGTGGAGTTCCCTATGATCCGGATATGGACCAGGACCTGATCATGGAATATGTGGAAGACACCGTTGAGCGCATCCGTGATTTTTTGGATTCGGATTGACCTTATATATAAAGCGTCAACTGGGGAAGGTGGAAACGCCTTCCCCTTCTTTTTTTGTTTGTGTGGCAAGGGCATATGGTTTAAGAAAAGGCTGAAAGTTCTTCCCTGATTTTCTTTCTCCCTCTATAAATCAATGATTGGGTAGAATTTACCGTTACCCCCATCACCTCAGAAATTTCTTGATAACTCATTGAATGTTCATAACACAGGTGAATGGCTGCCCGCTGATTTTTGGGTAACCCGGCAATAATTTTTTCCACCCGATCCCTCATTTCAAGGGAATAAATTTTTTTCTCAGTATTATCATGATACGCAACTTCTGGTGGTTCATTAGTTATCATCGGCTTTTTTTTCCGGTAGTAATCAATACAAAGGTTTTTTGTAATCGTAAAAAGATAGGTTTGTAGGTTACTACTCTCATTATAGGTGTTTACCGTTCGGTATAATCTTAAGAAAACTTCTTGGACAATATCTTCTGTTTCACTCGAATTTTGTAAAATACGGAAAGCAAAATTGGTAACAGCATTTTGATAACGGTTCAAAAGTTCTTCAAAAGCCTTATGATCCCCTTTTACAACCAACTCCACAAGTTCAGCATCTTTTTTCCTGGTATAGCCGACAACTAAAAAATTAAGTTTTGCTGTAATACACATCAGAGTGTCTCTCTTCCATCACCATGCATTGTCAGGCTAAAAAATGAGAGTATCTTTTTGGATGCAAAGAATAGTTTATACCTCCGGCAACCAGCTTTTTGCCTCACAAAATTAACACGTATGATTTGTTATCAATTAAACCAAAAAATTCAGTAGAATCTTCATTATCTATTTTCCTTTGTTCAATAGCAATTTTAAGCAATTTTAGAATTGAAAAATCATGGATTCAACATCATCAGGAAAATTCATCAGATGGAGGAATATCATGAATAAAAAATAGAAAATTGTGATAAAAATTGGAGGTAAACTAAGAAGCACCGCCCCGAATAAACTTTTTTTCTTTTTGATTTCGGCCTCATATCTACCCAGAATTTTCTTTTTGAAGGTTTTCGACGGGTATGCCTTTGGGATTGACTTAATGGTTAAAGACAATTCCTTTAATGCAATGCTTTCCAGCAGGCATTCTTTGCAGATTAACAAATGTTCATCCACAAGTTTTGTCTGTTCTGCGGACAAACTGCCGTTGGCATATCCATCCAAAATTTTTTGTACATTTTCACAATTCATCTTTTCCTCCGTTTTAAAAAATTCCCTTTTGTTTTCATAACGGATCAAGTCAGACACCCTGTCACTATTTCCTAAAAAAATTTCAGGACTATAGATCAAAAGTTTCAAAAATGAAAGGTTTGTGGGACCATCCATAAATTTTATTCATTCCAAGAAATCGTTTTAATTAACCAAAAATATCCCGGCCATGCGCTGGGGTTCTTTTTGTGTTTTAAGGCATCGCCTTGACTTTATTCCCCTTTTATGAAATACCATATCATTTCATGTCATACCATATCATATCATATCAGGGAGGTTGATATGTCCAATGGGAAATACACCTTAAAAAAATCAGAGATAAAGCAGATCCTATTCCATTGCCAAACATTGCGGGAACGAATTATCATCCGACTGATGGCTGATTGCGGGCTCCGCCGGGAAGAAGTGGCTTCCATTCTGGTTGAAAAGATTGATTGGGCCAGGGACCGGATTTCATTTATTGGAAAAGGGAGGCTGGCCGGGATCGTTCCGGTACCGCCTGACCTGCTCCAGGATATTAAGTTCTTCCTGGCAGGCAAAAAATCCGGGTTCCTCTTCCCGGCCAAGAAATTGAAAAATAGCCATTTGACCGTGACCCAAATAAACCGTATTGTGGCAGAGATTGGAATACGGGCGGGGATTAAGTCACCGAACCCGAACAGCAAAACCGGGAATATAACGCCGCATCTATTCAGACATACCTTTGCCAGGCTTTGCAAAGACTCCGGTATGATGGTAGAGGAAGTACAGGGCCTACTCCGGCACAAAAGTTTTAAAACGACCTATGATATTTATGGGACATTGAATTATGATGAAATCCAAAAACGATACCAAGAAAAATTTCTCAGCGGCAAATAACAGATTCATTGTTGATATGGCCGGGGTGATCAAGGTCCGATGCCTGGACTGCAAAAGGGTATGTTCTGGTATTGCCCTGCCAGAGTTCACCATGTATTTCTGTGAAAACCCGACCTGTGGGAATAACCTTGAATTAAGGTACCTGGAGAAGGAAAGGAAATTCGAGTTGCATGATTATGGGGGGCTGTTTGCTGAACCGGAATTTCAAACCGCAGTGAAAAACATGATCAAGGAACAAAAGTTGTTGATCAAACCCGTGAAGAAGCCTGCTAAGATTATCGAGTTCCCCTATAAACCGAGATTAGAATCATAATTCACAAAAAAACATGTGCCTGGAGGCATTCCAGGTTTTGGTAAAAATTCAAGCTATAATAAATCCTCTTGGTCTTTTCTGGCAAGAAGTGTTTATCTCCAATCAAACTTGAATCAATGCATGGATTCACAAGCACAACATCTTGTGATCAGTGTATTTTTTTAGGGGTGGTAACATCGAGAATTAGGCGCTTTCCGGAATTCAAGATTAGGATAATTATTATTGACTGAACGATATCAACAACCGATCTTGTTTATATAACGTTTGAACTCACTGGTTTTAAAGGAGCGCAGCGGAGAAAAAATCCAGTGCAGGGATTTTTGTTAGAGCGCGCTCGGTAGCTCAATACCAAGGTATTCTTCATTGCCTTTGCACCAACCAAGGATCAATCTTGTCCTCTGGATATTCGGGACCTCACGTAAATCCTGACTCAGAGAAGTGCATTTGAGTTCTTGGCAAAAAGCTTCGAAATCGTCACGCCACTTCGAAACTATACTGAAGGAATGGACCAACATTACAGCAACAGGCGCATGAAATGCTCGGGCGGTCAATAGTGCAGAAACAGTTCTGTGCAAGAGCTGATAACGAATATGATCTTGAAAAGGTACAGAACGACCAAGCTCTTGTTCGAGATAGGCTATTCGTTCAAGTTGGCCTTCGGAGGCATCAGACTTCTTGTCTTTCAAAGTTGGGCCGAATGGTTCATCGACCTTTGCCTCTACTCCTATGATGACCAGACCGGAATTATTCCTTGTAATAGCAAGGATATCGGTTTGTGACGTGGTATTACCGCCAGGCAACTCAACTTCCCATTCTGGAATAGCTACAAGTAATTGGAGATTAGAAAAAGACTGTTCCCTACTTCCTTCGAGAACTTGTATTATCTCAGAGGGAAGCTGAGGCTGGCTTTCTTCCCAGCAAGCTGCTGCGGACATAGCAGACCGCCCCTTCTTCCAGTGAATTTTTGGTTTTCCGAGTAGACGTTGCCAGTCTGTGCCAGTTTCAGTTGGTACAAATATGCGTTTCACTTACGCTCCATGTGCGCTCTAAAGTGTTTTTCTTCAAAATTTTGTTGATGTATAGTTTTGATATCCTCAAGAAAACAGGCGCTTGAATACTTACGTAATGGATAATAATCATTGACCTCTAAAATACTTCCATATGATAAAAAAGTTGTTTAACTGAGTGCCCAAAATATCGGGGGAGAATCAACCAGAGTGCTTGTCTAACCGTTTAGAGGAGAAAGTCATCCAAGTTTGTTTTGCCGTAGCTTATATCTGCACTGGCATCTTTGATCTTTTTGGCTACCAGTCCCATAAGTGTTTTGACCCCTTTGCTCTTCTCGGGGTCTGTGAGTGGGAGTAGTCTCACTGTTACAGCTTCGCCTTTGATAGAGAGCTGGATAAAAAATGTCTGAGCCTTCCCACCTTCTACAGCAACACTCTCTATGAGTGCCGAGGTTCCTGTGGCATTGATATATTTATCTGTTATTTTGAGTATCCCACCCTCTATTTTAAACACATCTCGCTCAACAATATTATAACAACTCTCTACGCTCTTTGCTTTTTCCAATACAATATGTGGCATTTTTAGTCCTATGTTTTTATTAGAATTCTTGCATCAACATGAATCAATCTTTTATTCAAAACATGTATTGATTTGTCTTGGTATTCTTAATAATTTGAGCCCCTCTATACTCCATACTTGGATAATGATACTTGAGTCGGATTAACCTGCCCATTAATGTCTATATATTAATAAGCGTAATATCAAATAGAAAAGGCAGAGTCACTTTCGACCCTGCCCGTAAAGATAGTTTTTTATATCTGCAACTATTTTTTTCTTCTGTTAACGCCTACAAGACCAAGTAGACCCATTCCGAAAAGTAGCATAGTTGTGGGCTCTGGAACTGTGCTTGGTGCCATTGTTGTTTGGGAAAGTTCAATTGTATACTCTTCACCTAAACTATTGCCGGTTGACCAACCAATTAGAGAATTTGCCCCTCCAGGCCCTGTAGGATAAGCGATACCAGTCCAATTATCAGTAAAAATTTCTCCAGTCATGCTTACTGGATCATAATCCCAATCAGATATCCCTAAATAATAGAGGCCACTATCTGAAAGGATAGTTGAAAAAAAGGAGGCCAATGTGTTACCACTGTCGTCATTAGCAACTATGCCCATTCCAGTAGAATCGAATAAAAATATTTGAGGGTCAAATGTATCATAAGTAACCGAAACTTCAAAAGTTCCAGATGAAAGGTGCAGAGCAAATAAATCTGAACCACTACCTAAAAAACCGGCAATTGTATCAAATCCACCGCCGATACTTTGAGCAGTCCCCGTTAGTTCACCGGCATCTCCGACCTCAGTATATGTTACTGCTTGTGATATTCCAATTATTCCAAATAAAAAAAACATTACCGTGCTAATCACTAAAAATTTTCTTTTCATTTTGTCTCCTTATTTATGTTAATAATTGAGATTGTAAAGCAAGTATAATGCCAGCCTTACTTTTTCATTCAACTACGAATAGATATTAAATAAATTGATTGTAATATCATGAGTTAGATGCCCACCCCAACCCCCTAAGATTATCCAGCCAATTTTTATTAGAGGATCAAAATTAAGGATAAAAACGTTAGATTGAGAAAAAAAAGTAACAAACAGAGAAAAGAAAGTAACAAATTATGAAGGATAGCTACATTCAACTTAATACATACTAAAATTGAATAGGTTGGATCAAACTTTATTGGAGATTAAGTTGATTGGGTGGAAGTTATCAATTCTTGCATTATCCTTGAACTTTTATAAACTCAAAAATTCGAATTATATTTGAAACAACGGCAATATTTTTTATTGAATAGCAGGCACAATATATAGTAGCACCGCTTAAAATAACAAGAGGCAACTTGTTACATTAACTATCCTTTAGGACGTACATACAAAATCTTGCCAATCCCCAGAATCCAATCTTTAACCATGTTGAATTCTGGGGTTTTATTTTATGATTTAAAGCCCCTGGAACACATCTTGAACAGAGATCAATAGCAACTGGTGATACGGACTTCAGTGGTTTCTGTGGCACCACAGACCGCTGAAACCATTTTACACTGAACCGGCAATTCAACTAGGCCATCGTCATGTTCCAAAAGGAAATCCTCGTCGGTTGCTGTGTCTTTATCAAATGCCAGATAAACGCTGCTGGAGCCGTTGTTCCGGACCAAAAGTTTTTTACTGGCCCGGGATAGTTCCCGGGTATCGGATGTTTCAGTGGCACCAATGGTCAAGTTTTCAATGCTTTCCCCATAGTGGAGTTCCGAATAAGTATAATATTTTGTCATGTGTTTTCTCCAACACCTTTATGATTTTGTTATTGTATGGGGTCTGCTCTGCCCTGCCTGCAAAAACCGGTTTTGCCGTTCTTCCTCCAATATGTTAACCAATGCAATAGTAGCACGGTCCATTTTAGGACAAACCTTGCCGTCAACGTTCTCTACCATACCGTTTCTGAAAGACTCCGTGGCCTGCTGGTTGCCTTCGAGCAACCTCAACATTTCTAACTGATAATCGAAAGAAATCAAATCCATACATGCCTTGATGATTGTGGGCGGTTTTGCAGGGTCTTCGTTGGGAAACGTTCTCTCAATCCATGCCGGGCAACCCTCTTGGCCGTCCCATCCTTTTTGGGGACACCCAGTTTTTCTAAACCTGTCGATGTTCCGCAGGCATGGCGGGCTCAGCTTTTTAGGCATCGATACACCCGTAAATGCAGGCATTGATTTGTTCCAGTCGTAGGCGCAGGCAGTGACATTGCTTTCCCCAAAAAACTTTTTTTTTGGAGAAAGCTTTATTGAACTGTAAATCACTTATTCTTGTGTAATACCCGTTTGCAATGAAATTTTTAAGTGCCATTTATTTCTCTCCTAATTTTTTATTGCTGCGATTGATATGACGTATTTTGGCGTATATGTGTCTTGTGTATGTGTCGTCGGGCCGCCAGAACCGGTGTTGCCGGTCCCATTCTCTCCGGTGTTGCCATGACTGTGGGATGCGCCGCTACCAACAGAACTCGTATTTGTTGTAGATCCGCTGATACCGCCACCCGCATTGATATCTAAACCGCCGGTTGTTGACCCATATGCCTTTAAATAGGTATGGGCATGAGCCGGTATTTCATCCTCCGTAAGTGCATGACCGTCGGTTGAATGATAATGGCTCGGCCCTGTATGGGTGTGGAGAGCATGATCCCCGATAGCAGTTGTCCAGGATAACGGATCATCGCTACCACCAGTTCCATAATCATTGCCCACGATCAAAGTGGCATTATCATCCCAATCACTTTTTTTGGTCCACCCAACCGGGGCCGTTGCCTGGTTGAACAACATGCTGGTGCCGGTTTCAAAAGCCTCAACCTGTGTCCATTTTGTGTCATTTCCAAAATATAGCCCACCACCCCTGAGTTTAAGGATCCGTCGTTTATCATCAACGGTCCATTCTGGAAGTTCGTCCATATCCTGGATCTTCATGGATGCGTTGAATTCATAGCCATTGTATATTTTTTTTGTCATGTTGATTCCTCAAAAACAAAGTAATTAATTCATTTAATTACAAACCTCAAAAAGAGCCTGGTCAATATTACTGACCGTCAACAGCCAGAACTAAAGCCGTTCCTGTCACGCTGTTCCCGTTGAAATCAAGGGTGATGTTATTGTTATCATCATAGGTAATGTCCGGATCCATTTCATTCCCGGCATCATCAGAAATTTTTATGATAAGATTCTGGCTTCCCAGGTAATGGGAAATGGACCAGCTATCGAAAGCCGTGCCCTGGCTGTGGAGGTATTCCCGCTTGATCAGGCGGGCCGAATGCCTTACATCGACGATCATGTCAGAATCGATGGAAGAATCCCCGGATAAACGATTCAGAATGGCCAGGCGGTAGCACCAATGCTGGACGTTATTTCCGTCAACATAATTTGAGGGAGTGGTGCCGCCTTCGGCCACTTTGATTTCCCAAACAAGGCCTATTCGCCTGGAGGTTTCCAAGTCAATATCCGTGTCTTTGATAGCAGAATCCGTTTCGTATGAAACTTCCTCGTAATAAACGTCAATATACACCTCATCCGTCCGGTCAGCCGAAGGGGTTGTCAGGGAATCCGGGCCAAAGCTTTGGTCGGTGTACTCCAAATTTGTCAGGTTGATCGGCATCCAACCATTGACAAAAAGATAGCCGGCGCCTGCCGATGTCCCGTCACCGCCCATTATGGTGAAGTTATTGTTTGGGCTGCTGCTGGAAGCAACAATTTTAAACCCGTCCCCCATTGATCCGTCCCCGTGGATACGGTAAATCAGCCGGCGGATTAAGGTCAAAAGGATTTCACTGTTTTCATTGAGTTCCGAATCGAGTAGGGGAATCCCGTTGGAGGTTCCGGGTTCCCGCTGCATCTTGGCGACCATTTGATACGCTTTGGATTCATCAAAATTCCAGCGGCTGTATTCACCGCCCCAATCCAAACCTGTTTGTGATGAAAATGACATAAGAAAGTCCTCCTATAGATAAATTGAAAAGTATTCGCTGCTTTTGGTGTAAGGCAGGATGAAATCACTATCATGGAACGGGGTATCGGTATCGTTCATATACATCCAGGGATCGTCAGGGAGATCAGACCAAAGCACCTTACACCGGGTTCCCGCTGCCTTGACTGCATAAATAAGCGCCCTGAGTTCGTCAATGTCTTCGGTTTCCCAATTTGAAATGGTGTTATCCGGAAAGATCAGGGCAAAAGTTCCAGGCTCCTTTTCAATGGAATCTGAATTAGCAATCGGATAATTCTGGTTGTGCATAGGGGTATTGGTGTCATTCATATACATGATTGAGGTTTGCTCAAAAATGAGGTCGATGACATCGATGGAATAGCCATAATATTCTTCCAGAATGATTTCCAAGGCCACGTTATTTGATCTTGGAGAGCCGATATTATTAACGGTCCGGACGGCAAAAGAAATGTCCGTTTCATCAGCTTTCCTGAAACTGTTGAGAAACTCACACCAATAATCGGTGATATAATCGGTTGAGCCCTGGATACTCATTTGTTTCAGGGTTTCCGTTATCATTTTTTTGACATCTTTTAATTCTAAGGCCAGGGTTTTAAAAATTGCCCAAGTGTTAGATGTAAAGGCATAGACTCTGCTGCCTGTGGACCCATTGATTTCTGCAAGCCTCATGGCGCTGGCACTTCCCATGGAATGGAGGGTTGCAGAATAATTGTAGCGGGTGTTAATTTTTTCTACCAAGTCACTTATGGTCAAGCCTTCCAGGTCAATCTCAAGATCATTGGTGAAACTGGAAAAAGTTTTGCAGGAAAAAACATTGTCTTCCACCGTGTATTCAAGTTTGCCCTTACTGTCATCATATGCCAGTGTGAAAACCGAAACCTGTTCCGGTTTGATATTAAAACAGGTCGGGAGGAAATTGAGAAGTTTGGTTAAGATGCTCATATCTTATCCCTATGCGAATGTCAGAGTGACGGTCCCTTTGATATTAATGTAATTCCAATCGGTGGTGACTGTATTGGCTGCCGGGTCGATCAGAGTCAGGTCTTCGACACCGTCAACCGCCATCATTTTTTCATAGAGTTGCCCCCAAATCAGTGTGTCCCCAATTTCAAGGCCGCTAAAATATTCGTCGATTGCAATTCCCAAATCCGTTTCAACACTACTTTCTTCATAATCATCTTCCAGGGTGACTTCCCCTGTGACATCGATGCTGTCTGTGGAAACGGCATAAACTGAAAGGATAATCCCCGCAGCCTTCCACCCCGGGACTTTATTACCGTCATCATCGGTGTACCCATAAAGGACTTGCTTCGTTTTTGAAATCAATTCGGTGCTGGCCCCGTCCACCCCGTTCCAAATATGCACGTCCACATACCCCACCTTGGTATCATCGTCTCCATCAATGCAGGGCTCCCATACAATGACGTTCTTGACTTCTTCGGTGACAATCCCGGCATCATTGGTTAGCTGGACGGTACCGGCGCCATAGGCAATGGATTCTTTTGTGGCCCGGGCCAGGGTGTTTAACCATTCTTGGAAACGGGTTTTCCTATCAGAATCGTTTTCGATGTCAGTTCCATCGGTAAAGGCTGAATTATTCGTGACAGAAGCAATGTCATCATGGATATAATCAACAATTTCCGTGATGGTGCTGGCCAGACAGTTGGTTCCATCGCCAGTAGTGGTACAGGCAACCAGGACATCAATGGTGTCCTCATCAGAGGCTAAGGTGTAATCTCCAACCGTGGTGTATTGGTAATCTGTATTCGGGATGGCCACTGTGGTCCCTTCACTGATATTGATTTCACTTATGGTGCCTGAGACACGGGTAAATGTGACATATCCGCTGGATGCCGTTGCTTCTTCCCTGCTGAATGCAAACGTTTTGTATATGGCCACAGGGATGGCTTCATAAAGACCTTTGAGCAATGCCTGATAGAATTCATCGAGTTCACTGCCAACGGCTTCCAGAATGGTCCGGATCTTTGATCCAATATTGAAATCGGTCAGTTCATCGGAAAGGGCCGTGATCCTGTTGATCATGGAAGCCACAATACTGGTACGTGATTTTATTTGAAACATTGTCTATACCCCAATTACATAATTCAAATCAGTTTTGGTATTACTGCCGACGCTTTCCACCTTGACGGAAAATTGAACGATATCCCCCTTGGTAACCACATTAAGTTCGGAAACTCTGTCGATTCTGGGTTCCCGTTGTAAGGCTTCGACCAGGGCGGCCCTGGCCAATGTCCTTGTCCCTGGAGTGTTTTTCTTGCCGATAATGGCCAAAAGGCCGCAGCCGTATGTTGGGTGAATAACAAGGCTTGCGTATTCACTTACAATCCGGTGGAGGATGGCCTGTTTCAGATTGTCCAATCCTTCGGATAAGGTGAGATCCCCATCGACAATCTCAAAAATTCCCTGTGAGTCCAAAGTCAGGTCGCTGCCATAGATTTCATTGTCATTCTGTGCGGTGCTGGAATTGTCATCGGACATAATCGGCACTTCAATTTCTGTCCCCGGGACCAAATGCACCATGTTCGTTTCAGTGTTGAAAATTTCCACTTGGGCACCGGCTTTGAAGCCAATCGAACTTTCATCGACCGTAACGTATTTTTCCAGGTAATTTATGGATGAAACCGTGTATGCCCGGCCCTCGCTTTCCCCGGAAATGAAAAGAACAAACCCTGGGTAAATATCTTTGATATCATCCAGGTAATATATTTTCAGACCGGCATTTACAGAGGTGGTCAACTGGGTTGTACCGATTGAAACACCATATTCGGCCAGGTTGGTGTACCGGATTACTGAAATGGGTGCCTGCAAGCTCCGGCTGACCGTTTCATAGAAATTGATTGTTTTGCCCACAATGGATTTCACCTGGAGGGTTTGCTGGTGCCCGTCATCATCTTTCAGTTTCAGGGTGCAGCCTGCTACCGCATATTCAGTGGGGACATCATATTTTAGATTCATACTGGTTTGGCCGGCATACACTGAACTGCTGATGGTGAAGCTCGTATAAGGAGCCAAGATTTCTTCGCAATTTTCAATGACAATATCATTGGCCGCTGCAATGTCTGTCCACCGGTCCGCATCCCCATATTCTTGATAAGCAATGTCCATAAGGCTTTGGCCCTTTTTGACGACCACGCTTTTGAACCGGGTAAGCTCTATCAGATCATCTTCCAGGTCATCCTCATCCGGTACCTTGTCAACATCGAAGGAAATGTTGTCCAAAGTATCAGCAATGGCAGTATAAACATTGTCCAAGGTATCAACGGTGGAGGTATCCCTGGCAATATCCGTCAATGCGGCTAAGTTGGTATCTATGCCACTGCTGACAACAACGGCTGCATCCGCTTTATTAAAGACATCGGCAAGATTGTCCGTTGTGTGTGATACGGCGATTAAAGAGGAACTGCCGTTTTGTCTGGCAAGCTCATTTATTCCATCCACCCATTCCAGGGCATTATCTGCGTTATCAGCTTGTTTCCCAGCTTTAATGCCATGGGTGGCAGCGCAATCGGTAATGCCCTGTACCCCGGAAAAATCCGGTATAAAGAAATCGCTGGAGGCGTTGGACAGGTAGCAGTTGAATTCCCCGATAACACTGATGAGGCAGTTCAATTCAACAATGCCATCCAAAGCCAGATTATCAATGAATAAATCCGTATCCTGGACAGCATCCAAAACGCTTTCAATCGTGCTGGTGACTCCGTGGATTAAGCTAGCAACATCCCCTACCCCGGTTTTTGCTGTAACAAGGATTTCAACGGTCTCTTCTAAAAAAGTTCCCACGGCCTGACAAACCGGGGCATTGAAACTGGTAACCTTTTCCACCAATGGGGCTACCCTTGTTTGCAGGGCGTCAAGCCAGTTTTCCGATTGAATTTTGTTGGTGTTGTTTGGGGCCTGCGCCTTGGAAAGGTCACTCAGGTCAAGAACAACTTTAAAGGCCAGATCATATTGGTAGAGTAATGGCCTGGATTTACTTCTGAGCAGCCTGAAATCTACCGGAACAACCTGATAAGCAAGGTCGTCCACGCTGTTGACAACCACCAGCATGATATCATCCGGATCTTGGTTATTATTGTGCCGGTCCAACCGCAGTGCAAAATATTTGTTGATAAAATCCCGGCGCAATTTTTTAAAAGCCTCATGGCCGTCAATGTTCTGGATGTTTGGCCTGGTTCTCCAACCGGTGGTGCCTTTCATGTTGAGTGTGGGAACCCCGATCCCGAATTCATCAATAAACGGGTCGCCAAGGGTTTGAACTATCTGGACCCGGTGGTGGTAATTGACGGAAAATTCTTCAGGATTGATCGGAAAAACAAACTCATTATCAGTGGCCAGGTTCCCGTCGAGGGTACCGTTTGTATAAAGCTGTAAAATAACCGTTTTCTGGTGTTGCCTATGTCTTGGGGTCGTGGATGTCCGGGTACTGGATAAAGAAGAATCACTATTGCTTTGCAGCGATTTTGATAAATCCGTAACACTTGATAACTGTGAATAATAGCTGGTGATGGTCGTGGACATTTACTTTTCCCTCAAGATGCAACGGTGTTTACAGTGGCCGCTTCCGTAATCACTGGCGGTGAAGGCAGGGCAGCCGTTTGGTTTGGCGTTGAAGTATCCGGATGCGTATGGTTATTTAACCAGGCATTCAATTCAGCCACAAAAGCCCCAAGGTATGTATGGGATCTTTCATCCAACAATGCCCGGGCCGGGCCGTTCCCAACGGTGACATCGGAAGAATCCACAAAAACAGTTCCGGATGTGATCGTGGTGGAACCGCCCGAGTTAAGGGTGATGTTCCCGCTGATATCAATGGTCAGGTACGTGCCGGAAGGATGCCCGATATGGACCTGGGGAGTGGAACCGTCCGGATTTGCCGGCGGATCATTTTTGCTGTCAATGGTAGCTCCACCGGCGGTGGCGGCAGCCAGATCCCCGGTATCCGGTCCAATTGAGATCCAGGCGCCTGCCTGGTGGGAAACTTTGATTTCCCCATAATGGCCGATATAAACCTTTGTGCCGGAGGAATGTTGAAAATAGAACCCCTTGCTACCTTCTTTTTTCAATTGGAAGGGGGTATCTTCTGCATCCCGGTTAGAACTGGAAAGGTCAGTCAACTCCCTGGTGCCGTCGGTTTTAACCACCTTGAAATAGCTGTGGTCCGGATACCTGATTTCTTCTTCGCTGGAAACATCTTCCCCACCATTCTCAGAAACGGTATCCCCGGTGATCCGGTGGTACCGGTCCCCTTCATGGCGGTCAATCTTCTGGTTGGCCCCGATGGAATCAGGAAAGCTCATTTGGTTCGTTTCAGGGTACTTAAAACCCAAAACGACCGGTAGTACCCATTCCCCTTCAACAAAGCCAATAATGGCGTATACGTCCCTCTTGTCGTAACCAATGGGGGTGCTGTATCCGCTTTCATCCTCATCCTTTGGGTTGTGGGGCGCGGGAAGATGGCTGATACCTGAAGATGTGGAAGCAAACGGTGCCAGGACGGGGACATCATGGTAAGTGCCTGAGCAGTCTATCATGGTGACATCCACCGTCTTTGCTTCGGGGTTTGATTTTATGACTTTCCCCATGCGTAAAACATTGTGCCGGTTTGATAGGGAGGATCTTGGTCCCCGTTCATATCCACGCTGCAATTGGTTCATAAAGGCCCCCTTATTTGTAATCCACATCGGTACTATCAATCTGTTTCCGGGTTTTCAGGAACCCATCGCCGCGTTGGACTGTTAAAGTGGTAAAAAAGTGTTCTGACCCTTCCTGGAGGCTCAAATCATGGGTAACGCCTGCCACATAGAATTCGGGGTCAATGCTCCTGTTTGTCTGGAAGGTGACGTATCTCCCGGGGCGGGCTGTGGCGTTCCCCTTAATGGTGAATGTGCCGGATTCATAAAGGCCGTTGTATTTGAAGGCTTTGACGAGTGCCAGGTTAAGCTCTTTGGCCATGGCAGCGGTTTCGGTGGTGGAAAAACTTTCACTGAAATATTCACTGGTATTTTCAAACCGCCGGAAACCAAAGCGATTGAGTCCGGCATTCCCATCTTCACTGTCAATTAAGTATGGATTGGAATGCAGGTCGGTTTCGGCTTTAACTTCACCCAACGCATAAGCTTTAAACGATGTTTTGGTATTCAGCATTATTTGTGATGGATAAGTGAAAAAATAATTTTTCAGCTCATTGTCGGACCGGGAAAGGTTGAAAGACTGAATACTGGAGGGTTCAATCTCAATGGAAGGCTCAAGGGTATATGTTTCAACCGTTTCATCGACGGATTGAATATATTCATTTGAATTGTCAAAATCCTTCCAGGGCGTTTCCCTGAAAACCAAGGCCGGAGCGTCATCCAGATCCAGTATGAAAAGCTCATTCCATGGGGTGTTGTCAAAGTACCGCATCAAATCCCATGCGCTGCCGTCTTCCATGGTCAAGGAGAACTGGTTTATGTATCCGTTAATGGTGGAGCTGCCGATGTATTCTATTGACGGGATATACGATTGTTCGTCACTGATCAAACCAAGCTGGTTTTGTGCTATCCCAAGTATCGTTCCAATTACGTTTACCGGAGATCCTTCAATTTTGGCTTCATATTTTTCTTTCAGTTTCTCGTAATCCGGCAACCCCAAAAGAACAACATCAGCCATGACCTCTTTCAGGTAATAGATCCGTGTCAATTCAAGGATCTTCCCAAAGTCCCGGCCTGTGATGGTGTACCCCCTTAATGGAGATCCGTTCTGATCCACCGATGCTGTGCGGGTAATGCTGTCCACGAACCCACGCATGACAATGGGTATCTTTGTCAGGGTGGAATCCCGGGTGAACCGGATTTCAACATAATCCATGGGAGTGACCCGGTAATACCAGGACAAGCTATTTTCCCCTTCGGTAACCGGCAAAAGGGTAATCTGGAAACTGCCCGATGGATTATTGATGTTCTTGTCGGTGTTAATGGTCTTGATCCAGGGGGTCAAATCAAGTTTTTTGCCACCTTCCAGATAAGAATGCAAGGTAACCTTAACCCTGATTTTGTATGTATTAATTGCCATGTTTTTGCCCCCTTACCTTGCTGTGTTCCCGGTCCCGCTTTGGGATGGTGGGACAACAGGGTTGTAGCCGGGGAGAATTTTACCAATAAACTTTTCCAGATTGTGTGTTACGGAATCCAGATTGGCTGTGGAACGTTCCAAGGCAGTCAAGCTGGCGGTCCCACCGGTTTTCTCCGCATGCCCGCCGGAAGGATTATTGGGTTTACGGGTTATGGCAGCATTGGGATCATTGAGGAGAAAAAGACTATTCCCAACATCCATGGGCCTGCGGTCGTCTTCCTTCGGTTTTAAAACGGCGTAAATGTCGTCCACGGTTTTAAAACCTTTACTGAATATTGCAATGGCTTCCATTCCACCTTTTTCCAAGGTCTGATTGATCGAAGCCAATTGGGAATTGGTCTGGTCTTCCGGAGTCTGGATAAGGCTTTTCCCCAATACTGCCCTCATCATTGCTTCCCTGGAGCTGGTATTTGTAAAGCTATTGGATAGGCCACCCAAGCGGGAATCCCCTTTTAAAACCCGCATCCTTTCATTGCCGTCTTTGGCATTATAAAGTTGGGCAAGTATCCCATAGCTTTCGGTGCTGATATTTTCAAGATTGCCCCCGCTGGCCTTGGTTAACGCTTCAATAAAGCCAAAACCATTACCTGTTTTGCCAAGGGCGCTTTCCAGCCCCTGGACCTGGTGCATGGAAAGCCCAGGAAAAAGTTTGCTCATGGCAAACCAACGGGCTTTGCCATTGGGAAAGGATTTCCGCATATTCCCCATGACCCGGAGGAAATTGTTGTGTGGCCCAAAGGCCCCTTCTTCCTGGCGCATTTTGAAATCATAAAAGTCGCCGCCGCCAAGTGCCTTGTACATGAACATTTCACCATAATCCCCGGCCCCGGGGTTCATGATGCCCTGGTTGATCCGGCCAAGAACACTGGCACCCCTGGCACCCATCAAGCCGGGTTGACCGGTTCTGTTCATGCCGGTCATAAGATTGATCATGCCCGCCATGCCCCCAGGCCGGGTCAGGGTCTGGAGCTGGACATTAACAAGGGAATTGATTGAAGAAAGGAGTTCCCCTTCCCTGCCCTTCATGTTACCGCTGGAGACGGCATCAGCAATCATGGCCGCAAACTGCTTGGCCCTCATCCCGCCCAGGGCGCCGAAAGCCCCAGCCTGGGCTAGGCCTCCCATTTGGGCATAGGTGGTTCCTTTATCCATGCCCATGCCCTTAGCAAAATACCCGATATCTCTTACCTGTTTTCCGACCCTGCCGTTTTGGGCTCCGGCCTGCCCAACATAGGCTTTTGTGTACTGGAGCAGTTCTGCCCGGGCAATACCAAGGGAAACGGCTGTTTCTGAAATGTGGCCGACAAAGGCTTTCTGGTTGTCATTCAAAAGGCTGAGTTGTTTGTTCAGGGGAGAAATGGCATCCATATAGGCTTTTGCCTGGGTTACCCCCTTGGAAGCTGCGTTCCCGATAGTCAAGGCCAGGCCCAGGGCGCCCCCGGCTGCCAGGGTGGTGCCAACTCCTACTGAACGAAATTTCCGTAACGCAGAAAGCCCCATGCCCGGGGCCGGGCGATTGTTGGGCTTAACCCGGTTATCGGTGTTAGAATTCCTTCTTGACGCAGGGTGACGATTCCCTAAACGGGATGGAAGACTCCTTGGGCCATGCCCCGGGGCGTTGGATAACTGCCGAAGACCAGCCCCCTTATCCGCAACCCCTTTGACAGAATGGGCAAGCTGATCAAAACGGTCTTTTAACCAACTGACTTTGGCCCCGGCCCGGTTAAGCTCCGAAACATCGCTTTTGAAACCAAGGCTGATTGTGGTTTTTTCATTCCGCATTAAATGTCAACTTCCTCCCATTCATCCAGGTCATTCCTGGAAGCCAAGACGTCCAGAATGTCATTGTCCTCTTTTGCCCATTCGTCCAAGGCAGCATCGACCTCTGTGGTTTCAAATTCGTCCAAAGCAGGTTCACGCCCTTTATCCAAAACTTCCCGGTATTGGGCGGCCATATACTCTTCCTCAATTTCGATATCTGTCATTTCAAGGTACCGTGGATCTTTTGGGGGGAGATTATACTTTTGCCGAAACCAATACCGGAGAGTTTTAGCCTTTTCCAGTGCCCGTTTTTTTATCTCCAAGTTGTTTTGCGACCGCAGACTGGTTACGAAAGGATGACACCTTTTCGGTAAAGACGTTGTAAACAGCTTCCAATTCTTCGTAGGAATAAATATTTTTTAAGTCGAAGGAATCTGGTTTCTCAACAATGACTGCGGAAAGGGTACCCATCATGGTGGCAATGTTCCCCGCAACAACGGTAGGGGTATCATTCCCGGCTAGGAGCTTTGAGGCGGCTGCATCTGCTTCCAGATCATTAATCAGGGTGGGAAACTTGAAGGTGAAAGTACCGACTTCATCAATGGTTTCCGTGAACTGTTTTTCTGTAGGATTGAGCATTATTTTCCCTTTTTCCTTTGGTATTTACAACAACTAATTCAAAGCAACTAATTACTTTGATTGTACCTTAATAATTTAAATTGCGTCAATGTTTGCTTTGCTGTGCAATGAAATATTTGTTAGTAGAAAGTGAGCTATAAAGATAATACATTGCAATATTAATTCTGGTGAAACGAGTCGGCCATGAAGTTTGCCTATTCAAGCTTATCTCCAATAAAGTTTGATTTCTAAGTCTTCAGATTAAATTGTTTCGATACCACATGTTGTGGGGTAGGCTGATTTTGATTCCGGTGACGACTTGAATTATTCAATGTCGGGTGGGTCATGAATGTAAGTGTCCGTAACTACTGGACAGAGCCAAGTTCTGTATTTAGTTTTCCTGTTGCTTTTTGTTACCAGGGATGATTATCTCAGGTTAGGCAATACATATATAAAAAGTTATGAGGTGCCAATGAATAAGAAGAACTCTACTTTACCTGTTTTTAAATTAGCTATGGAAGACGTTGCAAAGGCGAACTTAAAAGTGTCAGCAGATAGGTTGGAGCTTGAATACGATGAAGGGATATATCTGGATTTTTTATTGCAATCTTATGTGGTCACCAATAAAGGTGTTTTTAAAGAATCCGGGGAATGCGCCTCTCAAATTATTTCAGCACTTTTAATCCAGTATTGTTTAAGCAATACAACCTCAAGACCTAAGGGGAATTTTGTGAGCATGGGCCAATTGGCAGGGCCAGGGTCAGGAATTGGCAGTTATTTTACCAATGAGTTTTTGACTCCTATGGATAAAAAATTCTCAAACGATCTTGAAAGGCTTGAAATCAGGTCGTTAAAACTTGGTGCGAAAATAGACAATGAAGCGGTATCCGGTGGTGTAAGTTACATATTTGAGCCATTAAAACACATTCCCGTTAAACTAGTTTTTTATCCAGGTGATGATGAGTTCAGTGCTGGTGTCAGCATATTACTTGACGCATCTGCAACTGATTTCGTAGGGTTTGAAACGTTAGCCTTTTTAGTTACAATCCTTTTCCGAAAACTCATAGATGGAAAGTTCTGAAGGCAGGAATAAATGCACCGCTGTTTTGGTCGTTAAAATTCAAGTATAGTTCCTGACAATTTTGAGGTAGAAAATGTTTATGATACGGATGCAATACAAAACCTGATATTGTCGGTTATGGGATTAATCTTGATGCAAGAATGGTTGAGTCTTCATATTAAGGTTTATCTCCTATTATGTTGATTGGAAGATTTGGCAATTTAATTTTGACCTGTCCCATATAATGGAATCATGAATCTGGAAAGAGAAATAAGGTTGATACCACATCTTGTACCCGGAAAAAATTTCAAAAAAAAACCTACACGTTATAATCCTCTATAGGTGGCACTTAAAAAGTTATTCCATGAAATTTTTAACGTATCAATTTAATGAACGAAGACAAAAATAAATCGTTCAAGTAAATCACAAGGTATTTCACAAGGTATTCGTATATACAAATGTCGCTGTCGAAACATAATTCTGCTCTTATGAACGGTTTTGAATATGCCGTTCATTTGACCATACATAAACAAAAAAACTTGACATGACAATGGGCATATGTAACTGAAGACGGGTTCATATGTAGTTCACTCTGCTGTTATCTTTTAGACAATCCGGACAATAATTGATTTTTAGAATATTTTAAAATTGAACAAGGATATTTCCATGGTTTCAAGTTCTCGTTTTAAACATATCGATGCTTTAAGAGGAATTGCTGTTTTATTAGTTATATGGCTACATGTGAGTGAGGTGTATATAAATTTGTCACCTGCTGTAAAGGCGCATAGTACATTTTTATATGATTTTGCTTGGTATATAAACTCAGGAAGAATTGGTGTGGTTCTTTTTTTTGCCATCAGCGGGTTCGTACTGTTAAAAAGCATAAAAGGTAATAGAAAGAGAGCAACAAAAACCTTTTGGACAAGACGATTTTTTCGACTATATCCTGCCTTTTGGGTGTCTGTTTTATTAGGGTTTTTTGTTATGGAATTAATGGATAAAAAGATTTCAGTTGGAATGCTTGTCGCTAATATTACAATGTTACCACAAATTCTAAATCAAGAAATGATTTTAGGCCTTTACTGGACTTTGGAGACAGAGATACTTTTCTATTGTATCGGGTGGTTATTGTTCATGGTCGGCAAATCACATAACCCAATAAATTTGTTTATAGTTTCAATATTCTTCTTAGGATTTTTTATTGTTTCAAGAATAGCTCATTTTTCTAATACGCAACATATTGGTTTAGTCTCCTTACCCTTTTTCTTATCTAGTGGCTGACCGAAAACCCTTTTGAGATGTCTTCGGATGGCCTCATAAATTCTCGATTTTCATCTCTTCAGAGGGCTATGCGAGATGCAATGTTCTTTTTTCGCTGATCTTTGACAATTTAACCTGACTTTGGGCGTGACTATCCCTTTTTTCTTAAATCGGCCTCTTTTTCTGCTACTTTGGTTTAGCCTGATTTACGTTGAATCCGTTTTAGCTCTTTCTGTTGAATATGATGCCCGATAATCTGAAGGTTCCTTGCCAGAACCGACAAACTGACATACCGCTTAAAACCATGAATACCATGATCCGGGCACCTATCCAGACCATGGTTTTCTAATCCGTTGATGGCGGACTCAACTGCCGAGTGTTTTCTCTTGGATTTGCGAAACTCCTCGGCTGTTTCTTCTGCAAATTCAGCTTTGTTTCGCTTCCCTTTTTTTGGAAGCACCAGGAGGGTAAGATTCTTTTTTAAAGTTTTCTTGTTTTCAGGACTGTAGAAACCCTTGTCAAAACTGCATCCTTTGAGATTTGGAAACTTGCTTTGAGCGGCATCGACCATGGCAACTGCCACCTTGTCGTCAGTTTCTTTTTCCATCACCTGATGATGCAGAATCAGGCCGTATTGATCTTCCAGGATACAGACTCGCAGCCCCAATTCTTGGGGAACACCGGCTTTCCCTTTGGAGATCCATTCCGTATGGGGTTCAAAGAGCGAGAAGACCTTTTCATTATGCGGGATTTTTTCACCCTTTACAACACGCCGCCTAATTTGATCAATCTGCCGATTAGCATGATCGATATACGTTTTCAACTCTTCTATTTTTGCCAGACAGACGGGATCATTTGAAGCAACAAGTTCTATGGTAAAATTTGCCGTTTTGACAAAAGCCTCTGCAGATTCGATATAATTGATGTGGGCTGCAATGATTAACTGCTTCTTTTCGGCCTTCTTTTTTTCATCCTTTGAAGTAGAATGTTTCAATTTTTGGGCAGTGCGAAAGAGTTTTTTAAAAGAACGTATATTAAAATCGTGCTGTCGCCAAAGGGTCATACCCAGATCCTGGCTGATCATGGTGGCAATTTGAATCATTTTTCGGACAGCGTCGAATAAAAGGTTTATATCGGTTGGGTAGTGTACATCCGTCTCAAGAACAAAGGAATCACAGCGTCCCATCAACGTCTGGTCTTTTTTTTTACCAGGAGTTTATGACCTTCTTTGACCACCAAAGTGTTTATTCTATCAAGGACTTCCGGGGTTAAAAGCGAGACGTTATCCTTCAAAGTTTGAAGCGGGTATGTTTTGTCGTCGTCCATCATCCCGTGCCCAAGCATCTGCCGCATGGTTTTATGGTTGTTGGCAATTTCTTGAAGTTTGTCATAATCCCAGTTGCAGTTAAGCCGAATGGTTCCCATTACAAGAATTTTCCATAAATCCATTCCAGGACGGCCGTTTTTAGAATCAACCCTCTCCGGGGTTACGGTTTCAAGAATGTCAAAAACTGCTTGGCGAAGTTCTTTATCACAATAGATATGTTTCAGCCCCAAAAGAAGCTTGGGGATCTCATCCCTGGATCTCATATCAATTTTGATATCCTCGATGGGAGTTTGTCCGAATGTCAGCTGTGGGTCGAAAATTTTACGCAAAATAACCTCGAAGATTTTGTAAAACATTAAAACGGCAAGATATTTACTGATTAGTAATATCTTGTGTTATTATCATATAATTCAAGGTGTTTATCATAAATTATTGAGGAGTAAAAGTCAAGAGTAAAGTGACGTTTAAGAAAGAACTTCAACTTACGCTATGGTTTATAACGCCCCTAAAGACAGGGGTTTAGAGGTTTTCGGTCAAACACTATCTATAATGTTTTGGGGTGGTCTATTTAGAAATTTTTATGATGATCCACAATTAAAAATTAATGTTTTTGATAAAAAAGTTCCAATTAAATTTTTAGTTTTACTTTTAACTTTAGCTATCCTTTTTGTTCCTATGCTTTCTTTGGTCAAAGGAATCTTAAGCGATGAATTTAATTATATTCAGCATGGTCTGTCACATAGTATTGGAATAATCTTGTTTTTAATACTGTCGAACACCATAAAAATTGAAAATAGATTTATAGCTTGGATAGGTACCATAAGTTATTCTATGTATTTATTTCACCCTATTGTTTTTTATACTCTTTTCTGGTGGTTAAGAAACTACGCACCAACTCCATTAACTGAATTGAATTTAATAGTATATCTTATTGTTAATTTTGCACTTTCAATAGCTTTTAGTGCAATAACCTATTATTTGGTTGAAAAACCTTTTATAAATATTTCATATCATCTAACTTCTTATAAAAAGACACTTATCCCCGCTGAAATAATGAACAAGACAAAGACAAATATCTTGACTGGCTTTCCTTAAATAAACAACCCCCTACTCTCAAGATAGAAGACAATCGAATGAATTGAAGAGAAAAACTGTTCACTATATACGGCACCTTACAGCTTGCTTACCAGATCAATCGTGGAATTTTATAATTGTTAATTAAATGGTGGGACTATTGAATCTTTTCAGTAATTATTTTCAAACTGCAATAGCTAAGACTTGATTTATAGGGTTCAGTCCTAAACAAGTTTTGAAAAATCATTATAAATGGTAGATGACGTTTTTTCATCGTTAAAATTTTAATTAATCTATATGAGCCAGACACGACATCAAAACCCATTTTTCCCGTATTAATTTTTATAATATAAAAAGGTTAATGAGTCTGTTGGCGCAACTCAAGATTAATTATCCTATGCTTGACCTTTGTCAGAAACCCAAATTATCAAGATCCCCTTTGGCAAGCTTGATACTATATTTTGTGGTGCCAAGGATTCAACTTTTTTCACACGCAACCAAAGCTTATACATTATAAAATGTTACCAGCGTTTAACCACCTCGCATTACACTCAATAATATTTATAATATGAAACGAACTCAGAACAGCAGACTGGTTAGCCTTGGCTTCTCAGAATTCAATAATCCCCCACTATCCCTGTAATAGCTCGCTTCATCTATGATTTTCAGACCACAATATACTGTAGAAGAACCGGTTATCTACTCTGATTCCAAGTCTGATTTGATACTGGGTTCTTTGGGCGGAATATAAACAAAAAAGCCTTTAGGTGTTTTTTTGACAAGTTTTTCCTTTTTAAGATGAAAAATATTGTTCGAGATCTGCTTACCCGTAAAACCGGTTATTTCCTGAATATCTTTAGCCTTGATTCCGGATTTTTTGCTTTGAATAGCCTCTAATATGGTTTCTTTAATACTTTTTTTGTCGGATATGTTGTTAACTGGATCTTCTTGGGTTTGCGCAGTCTCTTGGATAGGTTCTTCTTCTATCTCAACCGTTGGAACCACTGGGTTTTCCGGAGTAGGTTTTATTACCGGGCTCTGTATTTCAAAAGACTCGATCATTTTGGTTATCTTTTGTGAAATGCTTTCCAAAGGGTTTGCGATCATCTGAGCTGCTTCTTGATCAAGTTCTACTGTAATTGTTATCTTCATTATTCAAACCTTTAAAATAAATATAAATTTGACCACTACCAAGCTTAATAAGACAAGGGAAGCCACTTTGTTATTGAACCATATTTAAAATATATATCTTATTTTATTGGCCACTCGCAACATAAAACGTTTAGGGTGGCTCATTTTCACCAAAAAACTTCTCCTGCCATCTGGTATGCACCAAGTTTTTTCCTCAAGAACAAGAAAAACAGCTTATTAGAGATATAGTTGATTCCAGACACTCCCTGTCCCAAGGCCGACATTAAATAAATCTTCTGAGGTATAAAAGAATACGCCTGCAATTTTTTTCAGAACAACCGACATTTCCAAGAAAGCTGAATGGAGTGCTTGAAATCACGGACACAACATCTTGTGAGCAGGGCAAATTACTTAAGGTGGTATTATTGACAATTAGGCACTGTCCGAAACTTAAGAATAGATAATAATACTTGAGTTAGATCTGCTGGTTCGTTCATGTTTATATATTATATCGTTGAATGTGGAAGAATGGCTTATAATGCTGTTTCGGGGTCATATAATTGAATGAAAGTTTTGAATTTAAAAATCTTTTTAGCCATATGTAATGAATATCTTCTTCATGATATAAGTCGTTATGATTTATCCTTCTGCAAGTCTTGTTGTCGGTTTCACAAATGCTTACCAATGGCTATGCAAATGCAGGAAAAAGCATCCGCCTGATTCAGACTTTTGGTGGTTCAAAAGAGATTGGACGGATACGGTCACCCTGACAAGACATTGATAGGCAGGATAGAACGAGGGTTTGATTTTCTTGGGTATCATTTCAGGTCTGATGGACTGTTAGTTGCAGAAAAGACTATTGGAAAGTTTAGGGAACGTATGACCCGGCTTTATGAGCAAGGTGCGGATTCATTGCGCATTGGGCAGTACGTTTCAAGGTGGATAGGGTGGGTTGAGGGTGGCTTTGGTATGTGGGAGGGGAACAACAAAAAAACGCAGAGTCTGTCATAGCGCTCTACGTTTCTTATGTGTTCACGGAACGTGGTTTATACTTTTCTTCTATTAACTCCGGCAAGTCCTAAGAGACCGATACCAAAGAGAAGCATGGTCGCTGGCTCAGGAACGGGATCCGCTGAAACTAATCCGCTGCAAACGGCCAACCCGTAGTAGGGGTAGTAGACGCTGTAAGGGGTCTGCGGCCCGGCGTTATTGGTCAGTTTATTAGAATTCTGGTAGCCATCGTACATTTGGAAAGTCCATACTGACGGGCCGTCCGGGCCGCCTCCAAACATTGTTGCGGACTGGTACGAACGAGCATATAAATTAACAAAATCTCCGGTATTTAAACCAGACGATTGAGGATTGTCAAGCACAGTATAATACAGATAACCCATCTCAGATTCAGTCATATCATAACCCCACGTCCCCTCTGCGTTTGGTAGCCGCCATGAGTTAGCCCCCCAGTCCACCGAATAGCCTGCATTCAAATTGATGGTCAAAGCGGAATCAAGTCCTGCTGCCCAGCTATTTAGTGCGTACCAATTTGAGGCATCGTTTGTATAATCCAGCCATACTACCGAATTTCCGTTGTTGCTATCATTCCAAATAAGGTTGTACACGTTCTCTGTAACCGATTGTGAAGTATTGTCAGCTGTGTGGGTAGCCGTAGTATAAGTAGCAGTACCAATTGTGATCAAATTAGCATTGGCTAAACCAGATGTCATTAATAAAAAAAACATTCCGAGCAGCAATAAAGAGAGTCTTTTCAAGTCAACCTCCATTTTTAAGTATTTTAATATGTTCTTTCTAAGCCGAATTTAAGGATAGATATTAAGCATGAAATAGGCCAACCTTAATGATTATCTGAATAACTGATTTATTTCGCCTGGTTTTTTTTAGTAAAATGACGAATCAGACAAACAGGAAATCTTGTGTAAAAAATTACATATATTTATGTAAAATAAAGTCAGTAATGTCCGGTTAGGTTCTTGCATGCTTGGCGTGCATTAAAAAAAAAGTAAAAAAAATGAATTTTTTCCTTGACAAGTATACAAAAAAAATCGCGGCGCCTTGTAATATCTACTGTTATTACAAGGAGTTACATGCATGCCGCGATCATTTAAACCAGGTCAAAAGAAACTTCGCTCAAATTCCTTTGTTCAATTTTTTCAACCAGTTAAAAATACGCTCCTCCAGACACCTATGCTTAAAGCCCGTGGAGACAGACCACTTCAAATGACCATCGAAGATCAACTTAAAGTTTTGGTTTTTTACCATCTCGAAGAGCATGTCTCAGCTCGTCATATGCTCCAGGTCCTTGAGGAGGATGACTTTGCCCGTGAAAATATTGCTCCTCAAGGTGGAATCAAAAAAAGCAGTTTCTCAGAGGCCATCAATTCACGAGGACTGGACCAACTCATGATCATATTTAAGAAACTCAGCCAAAAAGCCTCCGGGATACTCCCCAACCGACATTCTGAATTAGGCAATCTTGTTGCTCTTGATGGTTCACTGATAAATGCAACACTTGGGATGCACTGGGCAGATTATCGAAAAGGGTCAAACAAAGCCAAAATCCACCTGGGGTTTAATTTGAACCATGCAATTCCATCGAAAATTTTCTTCACAGAGGGGAAAGGCGCTGAAAGACAATTTGTCGACCCCCATTATTTTACCAGGACAAACTGTAGTAGCCGATCGAGGTTACCAGAAACACTCTTTGTTTGATTCCCTCCAGGCTAACGGTAAAAGCTTTGTGATCCGGATTAAAGCCAAGACAAACAAAACAGTTGTTCAAAAAAATGAAGTCAAAGCCGAGAGTATTGTTTTTTACGACGCTGAAGTACGGCTTGGAACAGAAAAAAACAACAACCAATCACAAACACCGGTACGCTTAGTCGGATACCATATCGACAGTGCAGATTATTGGATAGCAACGGATCGTAGAGATTTGACAGCCGAACAAATTGCTGAAATCTATAAGCTCAGGTGGAATATCGAAAACTTCTTTGCCTGGTGGAAACGCCATCTGCGTGTCTATCACCTGATAGCAAGAAGTCCCTACGGCATTATGGTTCAAATTATGGCAGGTCTCATCACCTATTTACTGCTTGCAATTCATTGCCACGAAAATCATGGAGAACCGGTTACCATAAAAAGGGTCAGAGAATTACGATTACAAATCCAAAATGAACTGAGGGAATCAGGGGAATGGGATGCAGAATCGAAAATTTTCAAAGAACAAAACCAAAATCGGGCACAAGCAAAAACCTAACCGGACATTACTGAAATAAAGTATACATAGTCAAGAACAAAGATATATTCTGGGTAGATTTTTTAGTCTCAGATTCAAAATTCAATTTTATGAAACCTGCATGACCAAAAAAACCAAAAGCTCATTAACCTATATTGGAGATAAAGTGGATTAGAGGCTACTCAACTATCCTTGCATTTAGATTGAATCCTAATTCTTAAATTGTCCTGAAGGTATATTTTTGGTATCCTTGAAAATAATCCACAGCATATCCCATTCACAACTGTGGATAAACGTAATGGAAAGAGGATCAAGATTTGATTATTATTCACCAATGGAATTAAAAAGAAACAAACAGATTGCAATTTCAGTTTTAAAAGGCATGACATATGATAATGTAGGAATACTACATGATATAAGCAGAGAACGAGTTTACCAAATAACAAAAGGGCTATTGGAACGAGTTGACCCGGAAATTGTCAATCAATATAATATTAAAACTTTTCGGCTTGATAGGGACCGTCTTATAGGCCTTATTTCTGAACTTTAAAATGTATTTGAACTGAAATGACACATTTTTATCAGGTTCGATTGACCTGGTCCATCATATGCCTCAGTAGCCTGGATAGAAAAAATGAAAAAGAACAAGATAAAATTTTCCCAAAGGAAAATATCAGAAGTATTCCTTGAATTTTCATTACCTCTTCTTGACTCCCTTGGAGAAGGGGTAACTCCTCAACAAATTGAAAAAGCACTCAGAATCACTTTCTCGGTCTGGAATGCAATAGTTTTGGATGCTGTGAAAGGTGGTACAAAATATATTTCAATGCTCAAGGAAACTTTAGAAGGGTATCCAATGGAATCCTCCTTAATTGAACAGTTTATTTCACGAAAGAAAGAACTCTATTCTTCGGATCTGCGTATGATAGGCGATTATTCGGTTAAAGGGAACAAAGGTGAGTGGCGTCTTAGAGTTGAAGCAAGAGATCCATATACAATTCCTTGAATTTGAGGTTGTCTAAGGGTCAACAAGACTTGCATTATCCTTGATTTTTAAAAAACCGATTACAGGCGACAATAGTCCTCTTTCGTAGTATCCTCCCCGGAGATCTTCATCATCCCACAGATCCCTGCTGTGGTTTCTGTGTAGAAGGGGGTATCCTTGGTTGAAAATAAGCCATAAAGAAAAGGCTTGAAGTTCTGCATGGCCTTAACAAACAAACTGCTTCAGCCCTATATATCTATCCTTCCAGGCGTTTATTCGGGAGTTGCCGTGACTATATGGTCTTTATTCACCAACATAGTTTTTAATTTTATAGGGGTGTCACTATCCTTGGGATGAACTGTTACATTAAAAAGGACCAAAAATCTTTCAAAGCTATCAGAAATCAAGTCACTTGCCCTATCATAGCCATCACCTCTTTTGAGGTTGATCTGGCCAGTTACCGCATTTCCGCTTGTCAATTCCAACCGTACAAAACGGCCATCAACTTCTTTGTCTTGAGAATCATTCGATTTGCTCATGAGGGGGGGTATCCTTTTCAGAAATTTGGTCAGTTATAAGTTTTGCCCTTCATTGGAAATTTCTCACAGTTTATCCCTGTCCTATATCAATCCGTTTCCGGCCCGGGAAACGGTTTTTATAACGGAACTGATTAAAGGGATTTATTGTCTTTACGGAGTTCACTTTCCCTTTGGGTCTCCTCTATGGCCTGGTCATGTAGTTTATTGAAAATCATGCTGGCCTTCTCAAATGAAATTGTCCCATCTTCAATCTTTTTACAAAAACCGATACGAAGGGCATGGAGCATCTGTAGGCTTGTATCTTCAGGGTATTTTTGAACCAGTTTATCCCAATCAGCCCAAGACACTTCATCATGACAATAATTTTCATTTAATTGGCCGGCTGCATAGCCAGGGGATAAACAAACCACAAAAACCAGAATCACAAACCATACTGCTTGTTTTAATGTGTTCATGGGCTCACCTCGGGTATTATTCAAAAGACTCTTAACCGTCAACACGCTCCCTCAATTCTTTCCCTGCTTTGAAGAAGGGTAGTTTTTTACCGGGAACCTGAACTCTTTCCCCTGTTTTTGGATTCCTGCCGGTATATGATTTGTATTCATTGACATGAAAAGAGCACAGCCCCCGGATCTCAACTCTATCATCATTTGCCAGTGCATCAATCAGGGATTCAAAGAAAATTTCCACAACATCAGCAGCTTCTTGTTTGGTTAGGTCTGATCTATTTTTGAGTACCTGGATAAGTTCAAGTTTATTCAATGGTGGGGTAGCCTCCTTTAAAATATCAAATATTGAGGAATACATACATGTTTTTCTGTATTTTTTCAAGGAGTTTTGTAGGTTTCACCACCACGAGCGGCTGCTCATTCTACCATTTCTTTTGACTCTGCTATTATTTTTCTGGTGAGATGGGATCAATTGAAAAAGGTGTTTCATCAATGATAATGAAACTGAAAATATTTTTTATTATGTGTGAATTTGAATAAAAAAAGGGTATTCGAAACTAATCTTTATCTCCAATTTAATTGACCTATATCTTTCATTTACAGTTTATCGATCCTTTTTATTTCTGCGTGTTTTATTACATCTTAACCACTTTCTGACATCTTAATCAGCGACAAGGTTATTTTTTTCCTATATAATAGGAATATTTTTTCATAAAGTTATCTATTTTTTCTGTAATTTTTTTTATAAATTAATGACAAAGATTGTCATATGGGGATGTAAAACATCACACAACGGCACAATAATTGCCGTGATGGAACATCTTGTATCCACAATATCCATCATCAATTTCACTCAAAAAGGAGCGCAGGAAATAAAATACCCCGTACCCTCTCTAAGGGGCAAAACGGCACTATGGACTGGGGCTATCAATCCCATAAGGATTTTGATCTCCTCCAAGAAGAAAGCAAACATTTTGTATGCCGTATCAAGGCAAATACAACTATAACAATAGTCAAACGATATGATATCACCCCCGACAGTTATATATTCTATGATGCCTTGGTGCTCCTTGGTACACCAAATCAAAACCAAACAAAAAAATCCTGTCCGGATTGTAAACTATCAGATTTCCGGCATAAATTATTATATCGCAACAGATCGACAGGATTTGACAGCAGAACAGATGGCAAGTGTGTGCAAGCTTAGATGAACCATTGAAAACTTCTTTAAATTTATGAAATAACACTTAAAAGTTTACCATCTGATAGCCAAAAACAAATATGGTTTCATGGTTCAAATACTCGGAGGTTTCATCACATACCTGTTGATGGCCATATATTGCCGGGAACAGTTCAATAAAAAGGTTTCAATCAAAAGAGTACAGGAATTACGGACCACAATATTGAATGAACTTATTAGTGGACAGAATCAAAACCCGAATATTCCAAACGTGAACAATACTGTCAAAGAGCCAAAGAAAGACAGGCCAGCAAAAAACCTAACCGGACCTTACTATTTTTTTTCAATTCTCTCACATAAAATTTTAATTTATTCTATGTATTTTTAAACAGTAAGCTACGGCATGGATTCGGTATAATATTTGCATGATGCCAACAGAATGTTTTGAAACCAGGTTCTAAATTCTAAATGGAGATCGTTATGTTTCTTTCTAAATTGGGTAAATTAATTTGTATGTTCTTATTATTAGCAGGGGGAATTTTTTTGTCAGGACCGGTAAAGGCCACTACTCTTATTGGGGATCAGATTACGGGAACCGGCCTCGGCTTAAATAATTCTACAGCCGTTGTAAATGACGGTTCAGGTGAGGAATTTACTGTCGAGAACAGTTCCTATGACTCCACAAACGATGATTCTTCCCCATATCTATTCATTTTTGATTTCAACAGAGCTGGATTAAATTTTTACTGGGAAGACGATTCTAATGTTATAGAAATGGCAGGTTTTTACACTTTCAGTGGATTTGATAATGTAATCACTGGATTTGAATTAGTGAATGGTGATGATTTTACGCCAGGGTCTACTTTGCTGACAGATTACAGTTTTACAGCAGATACTATTACCATTAACTTAAACTATCTTAAGAATGCTTACGATGATTTTGGTGGGTATGCTTATTATAAGATCACATTAGCAGATCCTTCCCAACCGTCTCCATCCCATACACCGGAACCTGCAACGGCAGTTTTATTTGAAATTGGTCTCCTTGGCCTGGCCTGTGCCGCAAGACGGAAGGCATAGAATTCTAAACGAAAAAAAGAATCCCCTGGACACAGACTACATGCTCAGGGGGTTGTTAAAGGTTAATCTCATTCACGGGAAACGTAATCCATCCACCCGCCACAATCCTGTTATTCTTTTGCCACCCCATCCAACAGGATCTGCCACATTCACAACTGCCCCTGGCAAGCAACCTTTTTGGGAATCCGGAATTAGTTTTAATTCTGCTTTACAATTTAAATTTGGGAATATACTGATAAGGTGGACTTGATAAGCCGGGGCGTTTGGATGTGGCGGAGCTTTGAGGGGTGAACTCTGGCGGAAGGCTGTTTAAAATGAGATGTCTTATTATTTGTGTGTATTGCGTACTATCAATTGTCCCTGTCATTCATGCAGACGTTTATTCGTGGTTAGGTGAGGATGGAATAAAGGTCTTTAGCAACCAAAAACCTCCTGATCCTTGCAAAACAAATATTGAAAAGCACAAAGAATTTCAATCTAAGCAAATATATCAACCACTGCCGGCAAATAATCATAAAAAAATACGTAGAATTGATACTGAAAGAACCACTGCAACCAATCAACACAGATTGGATCTCATCCTGAAAGACATGGTGCGAAAGTATAATAGAATAGCAGAAAAATGGGCAAAAGAAGATCTTTATCAGAATTATCGGATTGCAAGGATATTTAATGATGTCTCAACAGCTTGTGAATTAAGAATGGGTGGAGGGTCTGAAAAAAGCATAAATGAAGCTAAGGACAAATATAGAAAGGCTGTCTCAAAAATCAATGAAATAAAAGATTGCACACGGTATGTTAGAATAAAAAAGCATGGAAAACAGGTAGAACGTCCAGACAGAACATGTATTGAAAGTAAAATTAATATTGCGGAAGCATTGGTCCAGCAAGGCAATATTCAAATAGGAAGGTGACAGAGCCTGATCAGAACAAACAAAAAAAAGACTATCCAAAGATAGGGAGGTTAAGGTGGGGCTTCATGAAATTTTAACAATTATAGGGGCTGGCATTTTTATTTTAGGTGGTGTTTCTTATTTGATTGCTGCATTCAGAACAAGTTTACTGTGGGGTTTTGGTTGTCTCTTGGTGGCCCCAGTTGCAGTACTGTATTTAATTTTCGATAGTGTATAAGTCTTTCTGTAAATTTATTTTTCAGCAGAAGCCCAGGAAATGAGATGCTGGGGTTGAAAATGCTGGGTCAAAACTTAATGTTCCTTTTTATTTAAACGACCAAGTAAAAACAAAAGGAGCAAAAGCATGACCCAGCACAAAGAGGATACAGCAATTCGCACAATTTTTGAAATAATAAATTCAGATGGCATGGAAGGATTGGGAGAAGCTGTCTCAATCCTTATTAATGAAGCCATGAAGGCAGAAAGGTCTTCTGTTCTCCACGCCCAGCCCTGGGAAAGAACTGAGCACAGGACAGGCCAGGCTAATGGATTCAAAGATAAATTTGTTTCATCAAGGCTGGGCAGGCTTCATCTCAACGTTCCTCAGGTTCGGGGAGGTGTTGAATTTTATCCCTCGGCCCTGGAGAAGGGTATCCGAAGTGAGAAGGCATTGAAGTATGCTATGGCAGAGATGTATATTCAGGGAGTATCAACCAGAAAAGTCACCTCCGTACTTGAGAAATTATGTGGTCTTGAAATGAGCAGTGCTCAGGTCAGCAACGCTTCCAAGCTTTTGGATGAAGAACTCGAAAAATGGCGCTCCCGCCCAATAGGCCGTATTGAATTCCTCCAGCTTGATGCCAGATATGAAAAGGTTCGCCAGGATGGAATGGTACTATCCTGTGCAGTTCTTGTTGCCACCGGCATAATGGAAGATGGTAAGAGAACGGTTCTCGGTACCAGTGTTTCATTGAGTGAAGCTGAAGTCCACTGGCGCAATTTCTTCTTGGACCTTAAAAAGAGGGGTCTTCATGGTGTGAAACTGATTACCAGCGATGATCATAGCGGATTGAAAGCTGCATTAGCATCCGTTTTCACAAGTGTTCCCTGGCAGCGCTGTCAGGTACATCTCCAAAGGAATGCGGTTCCATATGTTCCCAAAATGGATATGCGCAAAGGAGTTGCAAATGATATCAGAAATATTTTTAATGCTCCGGACAAGGCAGAAGCCCAAAGACTGCTGGATTTGAGCATCGAAAAATACAAGAAATCAGCTTCAAGGCTATCAGAGTGGATGGAAGCCAATATTCCTGATGGATTTACCGTATTTATTTTACCGGAGAATCAAAGGAAGAAACTACGATCCACGAACATGGTTGAACGGTTGAATAGGGAAATCAAGCGAAGAACTCGGGTAGCCACACTTTTTCCTAATGAAGCATCGCTTCTGAGGCTTGTAAGTGCCATTCTCTCAGAGACCAGTGAAGAATGGGAAACAGGGAAAAGATATCTTCCCAAAGAAGATAGTTAATCCGGTCCACCCCAATATAATTTTCCTTTGAACCCCACAAAAAAACACAACGAAGTGGAAGGATCAGTCAAGAAAAAAATGGGAGGGACCCCGCAGGGGAGGAACCAATTTTTTTCTTGATTGATCCTGAAACGTAGTTACAAAATTTGTGGTGTTCAAAGAAACACTTTAACAACAGTTGCTTGGCGTAAAAGGATCTTGACCTGACAATTTTACAGAAAAAAATTTGCTTTATCTAATTTTCTATTGGAACGACGCAAAAAAGCCCTTTGCCATTCAGGTTCTTGGTATGATTGTTATTGCATCGGGTACTTATGGACCAAGACTAATCGGAATGTAGAGTATTGAGCGGTTGGTTCTTTTTCAGAACCCCGGCATACTAATTAACCACCAGGCCCATTCGACTAAAGAGCTACAGCACCATGGCAGAAGACCAAACACCATACAAAAAAAAGCCCGTCAGAAATATCGAAGACGCAGAAGTCCTATATTGCCCTCATTGTGGGAAGTCTTTGATCGAATACACCGGGCAGATTTTGGGTATGAGGATTATGTGCCCTGGGTGTGAGAGGGTTGTTGTTGGATGGAAGGGTGAGTGGCCACCAGTTGGGTAGAATTCCATTGTTTTAAGGTTTAAAAGGATTTTTATAAGAATGATCACCAAAATTTATTCGAAGATTTCATCCACAACAGCCATACTGGCATTATCCATAATCTTGCTTGCCATCACCCAGGCTTATGCCGGTGGAAACACCAAAATTTATTCGTTCTCCAAGGCCAAAAAGCTGTTGTTGAAGCAGGTATGCTATGACCATCGGACCACATTCTATTGCGGCTGCCCCTTTACCGCAGACAAACAGATAATCCCGTCAGACAAATTTTGCCCGTCAACCAAATACGTCAAACGATCCAGGAAGGTTGAATGGGAGCATGTTGTTCCTGCCGAGGCTTTTGGGCATAGTTTTTCAGAATGGAGGGACGGAGCCCCAGGGTGTGTCGATAAGAAGGGGAAGCCATTTAAGGGAAGAAATTGTGCTGAGAAGGTGAACATGGAGTACCGGCACATGCAGGCGGATATGTATAACCTTGTGCCGGCCAATGGCCAAGTTAATGCTTTACGATCGAATTACAGCTATGCAATGATCTCTGGGGAACCCCGGTGCTTCGGGAACTGTGACATGGAGATTGAAAATCGGAAAGCAGAGCCCAGGCCGGAAATTCGTGGGGATATCGCCCGGACTTATTTTTACATGGATGATGCTTACCCGGGTCGTGGTATTATCAGTAAGAAAAATAAAAAGCTGTTTCAGGCTTGGGCCAAGCAAGATCCAGTAGATGCTTGGGAGCGGGAACGGTGTAGGCGGATTGAAAAATTGCAGGGAAATCGGAATAGGTTTGTGGATTGATTAAAAGGCCACCTGTTTTATTATGGCAAATATCATGGAGGCACTATGAAAATTTCAGATGAAATTATCAGAAGAGTTCACAATCTTACCCTTGATCAACAAAAAGATCTTCTTGACCATCTTAAAGACCTTCAAAAAGGGCAACAAAGAGAATATCCACGCCTACCGAACAAAATGAATATTGATGCTGTGGTGAATGACAAGGTTATCCAGAGCGATACTCGGGATATCAGTGCATGTGGCGTGTATATCAACACAGCAGGTACAGTTGAAATGGGCAAAGATGCTATGGTTGTTTTTGCAATTCCAGACGCAGATATCACCTTAAAATTGAAGGGAACCGTTGTTAGAGTGGAAGAAGATGGAATTGCTATTAAATTTGAGAAGATGAGCCCCTATTCCAAGAAAATGATCAATGAGCAGCTTTTGAAGATAAAGTCGGATAGCTATAGATTCTGATTAAACAGAGCATATGGGAGGGATGGAAAATGGCTGAGCAAACAGTATTTGTAGATACTTTTACCAATGGGGTGATAGGGCCGAGTGCTAAAATGGTAGGGCCGGTAGTCGATGGTGGCTTTATCGTTGCCCAAACAGCGGCAGGCTGTTGGGGGCCGATGATTACACCTGAACTTCATGGTGGGCATGAAGTAGCTTCCCCTGTTTTGGTTGAGAATGCTGAAGTAGGAGATGCAATTGCTATTAGGTTAATATCAATAGCGGTAACTTCTGACGTTACTGCATCTGGTAACGATATTTCGGACCCTGAAAGATGCGTTGGTGACCCCTACGTAGCGGGGAAATGCCCAAATTGTGGCACGATTTATCCGCCGACAGAAGTAGTTGGTATTGGCGAGGATTGTGTCATATGTAAAATATGTGGAAAACCTTGCTCGCCATTTAAATTCTCTAATGGATATACAATAGCCTTTGATAAAGCAAAAACCATTGGACTAACACTTAATGAAGAAGCAACCAAAAAGACTGCAAGTAATGCTAAGCATTATATGCATACTCCTGACAATTCCATTCAAAATCCAGCAGTAGCTATGCAACCACATGATATCCCAGGTGTTGTTGCTAGAATGCAACCGTTTGTTGGTCAGTTAGGTACTGTGCCTGCGGTAGATAGACCGGATTCCCATAATGCCGGTGATTTTGGCGCTTTCCTAGTTGGTGCACCTCATGAATTTGGTATAAAAGATTATGAAGAGTTGCAAGTTACAGATGGTCACATGGATATAGCCAGAGCAAGACAAGGTGCAATTGTTATTGCGCCAGTTCGTGTTAAAGGCGGCGGGGTTTACGTAGGTGATATGCATGCTATGCAAGGCGATGGTGAAATTGCTGGACATACCACAGATGTATCCGGAGTTGTTACAATGCAAGTAACCGTTCTTAAAGGTTTAAACATTGAAGGCCCAATAATTATACCGATTTATGAAGACTTACCTTATTTGGCAAGACCATTATCCAAGAAAGAGAAAGCTATTGCTAAAGTAGAATCAGAGAAGTGGAACGTTCCTATTGAGGAATCTGCACCACTTGCATTTGTTGGTAGTGGTAAGACTTTAAACCATGCCGTTGAAGTTGCACTCAATAGAGCTGGAAAGCTTTTAGGCATGACCGTGCCGGAAGTAATGAATAGATGTACAATCACGGGTAACATCGAAATAGGAAGAGCACCAGGTGTTGTTACCGCAACGTTTAGAGTACCAGTTGATAAGTTAAAAGAATTAGGCTTGTATGAGTTGGTTGCTGAACAGTACAATCTACTGAAATAAGTTAATGGTAAAGAGACCTCCGGGAGCTACTCCTTGGAGGTTTTTCTTATGAAGGTGGGCTGGATGTTGCGGAGCTTTTTTTTGGGGGGGGGTAAGCAAGCCACTGCACGTGGACAATCCAAGCTTATCTCCAATAAAATTGAATCAATACGTAGATTCACAAGTACAACATCTTGTGCTTTGGGTAAATCACTTTTAAAGGTGGGATTCTTGACAAGTAGACTCTTTCTGGAACTCAAGAATAGGGATAGTAATTTTTAATTCGGTGAGGGTTTATTCAAGTTTTATATACATTGAATAATCGTTATAAAATGATTCATTCTGAATGCCTGATTTTAGTGTCAGTCTCATCGAGACTGAAGAACTGTCTTTTGCTACAGGTATTACTCATGAGAATAAAACCAACCTTCACTGTCTGACCGAGCGTAATCATCTGCATCAGACATTAAATCTTTCCATATTAAAGACTCCTCGTTATCCTCGTAGTTATATACGTCCTCATCGTTATCCTCGTAATTATATGCGTCCTCGTCGTTACCTTCGTAACTGTACGCGTCCTCATCGTTATCTTCGTAGCCATAGATGTCCTCACAATCAGAGACTTCCTCGTATTCGGATGGGGGAGATGCGTATATTGCTAAATATTCCCAATTTGATAACCTTATTAGGGAATCATTACTTTGATATCCAACCGCTTTCCAGCCGTTCCCCTCATCACTTTCAGGAACAATAATGACACCAGGATTGCATTTTGCAAAATCGGATGCCTCTACAAAAGAATTAAATACTGGGAGCGAAAATTCCTGGCTTGGCAGTCTCGTTAATGAATCATCACTTTGATATCCAACCGCTTTCCAGCCGTTCCCCTCACTTTCAGGAACAATAGTGACACCAGGATTACATTTTGCAAAATCGGATGCCTCTTCAAAAGAATTAAATACTGGAAGCGAAACTCCCTGGATTGACAGTCTTGTTAAGGACTCATCACTATGATATCCAACCGCTTTCCAGCCATTCCCCTCACTTTCAGGAACAATAATGACACCGGGATTACATTTTGCAAAATCGGATGCCTCTTCAAAAGAATTAAATACTGGAAGTGAAACTCCCTGGGTTGACAGTCTCCTTAAGGAATCATTACTTTGATATCCAATCGCTTTCCAGCCGTATCCATCACTTTTGGGAACAATAATAAAACCAGGATTGCATTTTGCAAAATCGGATGCCTCTACAAAAGAATTAAATACTGGGAGCGAAAATTCCTGGCTTGGCAGTCTCGTTAATGAATCATCACTTTGATATCCAACCGCTTTCCAGCCGTTCCCCTCATCACTTTCAGGAACAATAATGACACCAGGATTGCATTTTGCAAAATTAATTGCCACTGTAAAAGTATTAAATACTGGAAGCGAAAATTCCTGACTTGGCAGTCTCGTTAAAGAATCATTACCATGACATACAAGCGTCTTACATCTATCACCCGCAGTATAACGAACAATAGTGATACTGGGATTGCATTTTGCAAAACCGATTGCTTCTGCAAAAGAATTAAATACTGGAAGCGAATATGACATTGATTAGCCCTTTAGGCTTAAACCTTGGTGCAGTGTATGGAAGAGTATTGGACAAGCGCTTAAACCTATAAAAGTTATACTGAAAGTGTAGAGCTTATCACCAATTTACACTAACACTGCTACTCTCTTGAGACACTACTGTCAACCATCAAAGCACATTTTTAAACATATGGAACTCAAGAGTGGAGAATTAAGGATACTGCATTATCCTTTAGCTTTTGAAAACTCAATCATTCAAATCTTAGTTAAAATAAAGGCAATCTATTTCGTTGGATGGGGGGGGCACAACATATAGCAGAATTGTTCAAGATAGCCATATGTAACTTAATACATTAATAAATTGAATGTGAGAATTCCGATTTCAGTATATTGCATCCCCGATCAGTTCACCGGAAATTCAATGTACCCCGGATGATCGAAAGTATCCGGGGGCTATTTTACAAAAAGATTACAGTTTTCCAGAAGCATCCAGGGCATTAAACTGGCAGTTGTAAGAAATAATGGCGTGTTTCTGAATCTCAATGGAGCCGGAAGCGAAGGAACAGCTCAGATATTTTCTGATAACATTGCCGTCTTTTTTGTCCAAAACCTCAAAATCAAACACATTCCCTTGTAGAACCGATTCACCGTTTTCCGGGACAATCCCAAGTTTGTAAAGGGAAGATGTCCGTAGGGCCAGCTTGCCCACGGAAATGGTGTGGCGGGCCATGGACGGGACATGCTCCTGGACCAGGATATCCCCGATACCGGAGGCAGGCTCAGGGCCGTAATCATCATTCATGGTGATGTTCTGGAGCAGGCCGACTTCCTCGCCATCAAGAATAACCCTGGCGAGGTTGGCTGATCTGGTCTTCAAATTCTCTTTCATATGGTATTTCCTCCGTTAATGGAGGCATAAGACCCCCATAGTTGTTTCAATTAAGCGCTGGTCGTGGAAGTGGCCGTACCGCTGTAGGGTACAATGGAAATGGTCACCGGGATGTAGTTGACCGGAACAACGGGTGAACACTGGAAAGACACTGAAAGTATGTCCCCATTGAGTTCGGCCGTGATGTCCTTGTAAGCGGGGTTGTCATCATCCCCGGTGATTACCTCAACACCCATGGGGGCCGCCTTGGCCAGGGTAATCAGGACATTTTCGGTCAGGGAAACGGCCTTGCCAAGGACGGCTGGTGTTCCCTTTTTGCCGATCAGGGTTTCCAGGGTTTCCCTTACGCTCCGGGCCACATAGTCCACTGCGTAACCGGTACCCATTTCAACCCGGTTGTAATTGTCGTTGGCCAGCCAGGTCGAAACAGACCGGACCACCTTGTAGCCAGTCCTGGTTTCCATCATGGCAATGACACCGCCGGTAATGAGGTCGTCGGTATCCGCCGGGTTCCGGAAACTCTGTGTAAAGCCACTGCACTCAACGGATTTGTTGGTCAGGGAAGTCCCCGGGTCGGATCCGGTGATCATACCGCCGAGCATGGCCGCAGCCATGTAGGGGGCATAACTGACCAGGGTGCCGTCATCGTCATAGTCCTTGTACCCGGGAGCCACCAGGTAGCACCGGTCGTTGTTCAGGTTTTTGGCCCTTTCAATGACTTCATTCACGGATTCATCCAAAGCCCCACCGACAATGCACCTACGTTCCATCTGGGCGTTATCACTCATGTACTCGCAATGGCTGACCGCCATGGAGTGCACTGCTTCGGAAGAAGTCAGGGGCACGATACATTGAACATCCTCGGTCTGGAAACCGTCAAAACAATCCTGCCAGTCAGAGGTGGTGGCCGTGGTAGTGGACCCGCCACCCAGGTAGGTGTAAACCATGTTTTCAGGCACGGCCCCGGCTTCCGTCGGGCGGTAAACATCCATATTGGGTTCACTCAGGCCGGTGATCCAGTCCACAACAGCCTGGAGGTTTGCGGTGATATTGGTTTTGGCAGTCAGGATGTCCACTCCGGTCACATAGTCAAATGCGGCGTAAGGGGCCAGATCCTCATAGGAGGGGTCGCCGAGTTCTGCTTCAAGATCCGCCTGAGAATCGAAGAAATCAACCACCTTACCGATGGTGTCATAGACGGTCAAATCACAGGAAACCAGTTCAGTGGATGCATCAGTATCCCCAGCGTAAACTGTGATTTTGGTGGCCGTGACAGTGATCAGGGCTTCGGCTTCATCCCCGGTGTACTGGATGGTGAAATAAGTGTACCCCAGGTTGTCCACCAGGTACTCATCATCGTCGAAACTGGTGGACACATACTTGGTGCCGTCCGTGGTTCCATTCTGGAATTTGATCTTGACCCGGTTCACATGATCGCCGTAATCCGTTGATTCCAGGCAAAGGGCGGCTGGGGTCAATTCATAGCTGTCACCAGCGGCCGGGGCATTGGTCCATGCATACCGCAGATCACAATACTTGGTATCAGGATCAAATGCCGTGATCAGGTTGGTTTCCCCCTCGGCGTCCCCGGAGGTCATTACAATCTTATACCCGTTGTAATAGCCGTCCGTGGCCCCTGTGGCAGCCGCATCAAGGATGACCTGTGATTGGGGATCATAGCTATCATCTGCCTGCAAACTGCCCACCTCGGCCGTGGCGTTTTCCTGGGACACGACAAGCCGGGACTGGGAGGCCGGCTGCACCCGCATGGCATAGATGTACTGGGGAGCATCGGTTTCGGATGAAGGGGAAAATGCCTTTTCAATGGCAGTTACCAGATCCCCGGAGGTGAATTCATCGGCAGCCTCGGAAGGACTGCTGATTTTATAGACTGTTTTGGGCTTCCCACCGGTGGCCTTGCCGATGATGGCCAGGTTATTGGCCACGGTAAGGCCCTGGGCGGCCATGGCACTGTCATCAATTTTAGTTGCGACAGTGGGCGTGGTGAGCAACTTTCCGTTAAAAAATACTGACATATTTTATTCCTCCTGGGGGCTGATGATTAAGCCGGCATGTTACAGAAATTGTCGAAATGGCTTTTGAATTCAGCCTCTGTTGCCTTGATAATTTTCTTCTTGTTTTTCATCCAAGAATGAAAACCGCCTATTAACTCCATACGCTTGTCTCTGAGTGAAAGTTTTTTGCAGTATTCAGTGATAGAGATTTTCATAAGGTGACTCCTTTCCTAAATTTCCACGAAATCTTCGTCAGCATTAAATTTGCCGAAGATTTCAACAGTTTTGATTATGGTGAATTCCTTCTCCCATGTATTGAGCCCACGGAAAGATAGAACGGTGCTTCGGTAATAGAGGTTTTGGGGCATGAACTGGTAAATGGGATCCATGTCTGTGGCCGTCACATTGAGTTCATGGAGCCCGTATTTATCCCCCATGGTTTCCCGGGCCGACAAAAGGATATACCGGGCCAGGGCTTCCAGGATCATGGTGGCATCGCCGTTAGCGCTGGCACTGACCACCCGGGCCTGGAAATTGTTGTGGATGCCTTCGTAAATGGAGCCCTCAGTTTCCTCCCCGGTGTATTCGTCTTCTGTGATGTAATCACCAATGAAGTCTTCTGCCGGGGCCACGGAGGCCGGAACCACATACCACCCGGGCAGCCGTGCGTCATCCACGTTGTACCCCTGGGCAATCTTCACTTTATTGCCGGTGAGATACTGGGCCGCTTTGGTGATAAAATCCGATCCCATGGTGTCTTCATCAAACACTTTGGGGATATACTCATCCGTATCCCCTTTGATGGTTTCCAGGCCTGATGCCAGGACCGCCATGATTATTTTTTCCGGTAACAAAATTCCCATCAAACAAGATTCTCCACTATTCCGTTGATATAAGAATGGACCTGGTTGACCAGGTGCCTCGGCCGTATCCCAGGGTGCCACCAGGAATTCGGGTCACTGTTATCTGAAACCCGGCGGAAACTGGTGTATTGGTACTGAGTTTTTTGGCTGTAAAACTTCCCGATCCGATAGATCCCGGCATAGGGGCTGGATTTCCATGTATATGCCCCTGGCCGACCTTTTTTGACCGGTAACTGGCTTCTTTGTCCATACCCGCCGAAATCGCCTGTTTTTCCTCCCCAGGCGGTCTTTCCGGTAGGTAGCTCGGAGGAAACTTTGAGTTTTTTGGCAGCATTGTAAATAATGCTGTTGGGCTTCCCGGCTTTGGTTGTCCCGGTGAAGGGCATGGGCATTCCGACCCGTTTGCCAGTGGTCCCTGGGATTCCGTGCCTGAAAGGAACCGTATTGAACCGTGTCCCGGTCTTGGGGTTCACTTTTGCATTGGGACCAGCCAGTAACCCAGGTTTCATATCATAGGGGGCCATGCCATTTTCAATGGCGTTTGGCAGCTCCCCGACCAAGTGGATGTGGCACCAGTTTCCGTCCACTTCCACCGGCTGGATGCCACCAATGTAATTTATGGCGGAGGTACCCAGGTTCTGTTGGGCAAGTCGGATCCATTCGGAACGGGTCATTTCAGCCAGGGCGGCCACCCGTTCACGCATGGCATCAAAATCATACCCAACGGACGGCAAATGGCCTGATATGTCGATCTGAATGGGCATTATTCCTCCACAAAAATTTCCATCCGGCACATGACCTGGAGTGGGAGTCTGGTATGTACCGCTGATGAATTGCGGAATTTGATCTTGGTATCTCTGACAGAATGTGGGGCCTGCATACAAAGCCAAGTCGGGTTCATCTGATAAGCAATGGAATAATAATCCCCGGCAGTAGGTTTTTCCCCTGTTTCAAGCCATTCAACATTCCCGTCAGAATCGATGCTGAAATCTGTTCCGGTCTGGTAGATCACTCCATTTTTCCCGATTACCCGGAGGGTATCAATGATGGGGAACCTGGCTGAATCGACAAGCCCGTCATCATCCCGGGTAATGACTTCACTGTGGGTAATAACGGAATCCATGTGGACAAGGCGGTCATGGTAGGCCAGGTTTGTTTCTGCCTTTACCGTGAGCATCATGGAACCGAGCAGGAACCCGCCAGTTTCGGCAAACTGTTTCTCGGCATTGATAGCCTGGACCACCCCAATAATTTCTTCCTTCCCGTAATACTGCCACCCATTGGCACAGTAAGAGCAATTGGGGTCGGCCTGGCCGGTTTCCGGATCCAGGCAGGGGCACCGGATGCCATGGTAAAGTTTCAGATCAAGGCCATGGTTTTCAATGAGGCTGTCAAAGGTACCCGTTGTGAAGTCAATTCGTTTGTTTGCCATTACGCCACAGCCAATCTCAGGCCCTTGTAATAGGCTTTCAGTTCCGGTAGCTCCGCTTTGATCTGCCTTTCATATTGCCTAATCCGGGCGCTGTAAGCGGAGTTCTCGGCCGATTGGGTGGTGCCAATGCTCTCGGACAGGCCGTCAATGGAAACGCTTTGGGAAGCGATACCGGCCCCGAGCAGGATATCACCCATGATGTTCAAGACCCCAATACAGGCTTTCATGGCAATGAGGTCCACAATGTTCCCCGGAACACTGTTGGTTTCAAAGCCAGCCGTATAGGTAACTTTGAACAGGTGGGGCATATTGCTGTACCGGCTGTTGAGCATGGGTAATAAAAGGCCGCCACACTGGCCAAGCAAAACCTGCCCCAGGGTGCCAGTGGATGGAACCAGTTGAAGTTGGCCAGACTCCTTATAGATTTGGATCCAGTCAGAAGGGAAATCCATGACATCCTGGCCGGCATAGCTGGCCTTTATGGAATCGACGGAAACAACCGGAAACTGGTGGAGCTGGATATAACAAAAGGCCATGTATTCATTAATCTGGTAATCATGGTTTTCAGCCGTGATTACAGTCGGCGCAATGCTTATTTGCAGCTGGTTTTCCATCCATGCAACAGCCTTCTCGATCCAGTTATCGATATTGGCGTTCGGATATTCGTTTCCGTCCTCATCTTCAAGGGTGATGCCGAACAGGTAATCACTTTTCAATTGTCGTGCAGTTGGGATCTTCATTATTTACCGTTCCACAAATTTGAGGATAAAATTGAAAATAGCCATAAGCATAGTAAAAACCGCCCCGCCGATGAGCCCGTAGAAACCCAATGTAACCTGCTGCTTAATCTGGAGTTTTTCCTGATCAGATTGTGATTTTTTCAGATTATCAACATCGTCTTTTCCAGCTTTGGTACATGCAACTGAATCACACCGTTCCCGGCATGTTTTTTGGTCGTTTTGGACGTCCTTGATCAGGGTGAAGATGTTGTCCTCTTGTTTTTCACGGCGATCCATGGCATCAGCAAGGTGCTTCAATGTTTCCTTGACAGCCCCTCTCCATTCTGAAAAACGGGAAACTTCCTTGAACATCATTTCCGCAAGCTGGTTATTCTTGTCCAATTCTGCCACGATTCATTCCCGGGTCTGCCGGAAGGGTCACTATCAAAAGGACACATTCCTCTGTTTTGGCCTCGATCAGGTGTTTGATGTTCGGTTCAACAACTGTGTATTCACCAATTTTCAAATCAATTTTCTGATCTGTCTCCATTGTAAGTTGGGCGGCGCCTTTGGAACATAAAAGCCAGAGGCGCTGGTCGTGTTCATGCCTGGGGAACGCCTGGTTCTCGTAACGTACCCTTTCAAGGGCACCCACAGAAAATGACCCATCAGAAGAATGCGACCATGTTACAAGGTTGAAATCACCGGCTTGGACCGTATCGCAATCGGTTAGGACCCCGGTTTGAAAGAGCATTTCTAATGTCAAAGCGTGTGGACTATTGGTAAAGCCTTCCTCGATCTCGTCCAGCTTCCGCAGGCAATCTGCAATTTCTTTTTTCGTTTGCATACAGGTATCCCGTTGACCAAAATTATTTGGATTCTTCTTGGGCGGTAGGTTGTTCGTTTTCGCCTGTGGTGTCTTCCTTTGGCTCATTTCTTTTGGTCTTGGGTCTTCCGGGCTTCCTGATAAGTTTGGCTTTTTCAGGGATGGAAAAGCCCTTCATTTTTGACAGTCTTTCGGCCAATTCAGAATCACAGGTGCAGTCCCCGTTTCCGTCAAATTTCAGCTCACAGGCACCTGCAATCACCTTCCTGTTTTGGTATCTGCTGCTATGGATAGTCGTTATTTTTGCCATCGTCGTTTTCTCCTGTGCTTGGAATTAATAAAGGCCGACCGGGAAGCCAGGCCGGCCTTTTGCTATCACTTGTTAACGGCCGTTAAAAGGCTATTACTGGCCTACATTAATGATCTTTGCCCACTTCTTGGGGGCATAGAGGATGAAGGTCAGATAACAAAGAATCATCCAGCGGATGGACGGGGCCAGGGTGGCAAGGTCCATCTTCATCAGGGGTGCAAGCTGTTTGACGGCCAAGACCTGGGGAGAAAGCTCACCGATGTAAGCCGTAGTGGTGTTGGCAATATTCTCGCCGGTTTCACGCCAGACGGTCGTACCGGAGGCAGCGATGGAGGCAGCGGCAATCCTCTTGACAAAATGCTTGACGGTGCCGTCAGCCTCGGTCTTGTAGATATTGAAATACTCAGGGGCGTTGGTGATGGAAGCCGCATTGGTGATGGTGATATTGGAACCCAAAGAACCGGTTTCAACAACTAAGTCAGCGGAAATAGCCGTTGCAGCAGACTCGCCATAACGGTTGGTGGCGCTCACAGCATAGCTGTAGGTACCGGTTCCGCCATGGGTGGTCCATACACCATCGTCACCGTCCATTACAGCGGCGGCAACAGAAGCTGGTGCCTCAGGTGCCTTGGCATGGCTGGCGGCCGACGGAGCAGTAAGGTTGGAGTTCAGGAATACATCAGGATTGAGCTGGACCCGACCAAAGGGTGTGTTCACCCCGGTTACGTTGGTACCGACAGTGATTCCCGCTGTACCGCCCGCAACAGGCATGTTGGTACGTTCGATAGGATGCAGAGTTTTGACAAATGCCTCATGGGCGCCGTAGGAATAGAAAACGTCCGTGGGGTTACCATAGTTGCTGGCAATCATCTGTGAAGCGTAATCGAAATTGCCCTCGGTCAGGGCCGCGCCTTTCAGGTCAATGATGTTGGAAGAGTCGATCTGTTTGTCCAGGCCGTTGAACTCAACACCTTCACGGTGGTCTGAATTGGTGGAAGAACCAAGGTAACACATATCAGCATTACCGGAGAAAAGGTGCTTCTCCATGTTCTTCAAAATCCAGAGGATACCGTTGGCATTCTCCTGGGCAATGACATCCCCGATGCTGGAACGAACCAGGGTCATGGGGTGGGTAACACTCCTGGTAGTACCCATGAATTTCACCAACTCAACCGCACGGTTGTAAGAACTGTCTTCTGTTTCCGGCAAGGTACCTTCTGGAAGGAATGCACCGGTGTCACCGCCAACCTGGGTCAACTGATTGTATTCCTCAACAGTTGAGTATGCAGGGAGCTTGGGAACCTTCTGCCAGAAGGCACAATGTTTGGCCTGGTGGGTCAAAACTTTCAAAGAAGACTCCAGGGATTCAACCCTGAGTGCGCCACCGCCGGTTGAGGGGGTAATATCATGGCCCGCTTCCAGGGCCTTGTTCAGGGACTCGACTTCCCGCATGTTGGAGATACCGAGCGTGTTTACATCTTCGTACTGGGCAAGGGATATAATATTATCCATTATGAATTTCCTCCGTAGAAAGAATGAAGTAAGTGTTTACTTTGATTGCAGATCAAAAGAATTTATTCAGCCAAGCCAATCATCCCGATTGCTTCGGCTGCGGATTTTGACAGGGTACCGGTGGTTTCAAACCGGACAATATCCATGGGATTCACGCCTTCAACGGATTTCTCAAGGGCGGTGTCCAGGGCCTTAATGATATCTTTTCTGCCAGGAACCTTTCCGGCGCTGTTGTCATCACCTCCGGCAAAGGATTTGCTGAGTGTGGTTACACTTTTCCGGCCATGGACCGGAGCATCGCCCATCCCATCAACAGACTTTTTGAGGGTTTCCAGGCCACTGTCCATTTCCATGAAACTGATTTTCAGGGATTTGGCGAGTTCACCGTTGAAAGTGGCCACGTTTGCCAGAGATTTTTCCATGGCATCCATCCGGTCGTTGACGCTTTGCTGCATGGAATCAATGGCAAAGCCCACTTGGTCAACCAGGTCAGCAAGGAAATCACTTACTTCAATGGCCTTTTCGATGTTTTCAGAGCCTTCTGCGGCTTTTTCGGCAAAGGACTTTTCAGTATCCTCGTCATCGTCACCGTTATCATCCTCGTCATCGTCGCCAGAATCACTTTTTTGGAAGTCTTCCTCGGTAACCACATCAGGCTGGCCGTCCAGGGCCTTGTTCAGTTCGTCGTCGATTTCTTCGATGGTTTCGGGGACTTCATCAAGAGCATTGCCGATGGTTCCATTTGCCAAATTTTCCAGGGCATCAAGTGATTTCAAAAAATCTTTTTCCTCGACACTCTCGAATTCATTTTCGTTTTTCATTTCTAAAAAAACTCCTGTTTCGTTAATTTTGGATGTCTTTAATAAAATTTGAGAAGCGGTCGTTAAAAAGAAGATCAACTACCCTTTTAGCCGCTGTATCGCTGTAGCCCCTTGCCATAACAAGCCCGACAGCCTGGGACTTTTTAAGAGGTTTGGCTGCTTTCAGATCTTTTGGACCAGAGTCAGTTTCTTCATCCTCTTTCTCCTCCTTTTGCGGTATGTCCTGATTTTTCAAGTCTGCTTCCAATGATTCTTTACGCAAGGCTGATCCGTTGTCTTTGGGCGGGTTCTGGTGGCCGGCTTCCAGGGATTTTTCCGTGGTTTCAATGGAATCCATATCCGGAAGGGATTTTTTAAGATCCTGCATGGCTTGGGCCAGGGAATCGGAAATGGCATCTTCAATCTTGGCCCAAATCTCTTGTTTGGGGCTGCCCTCTGTGGTTCCGGCTTCTTCGATTTCAGCCGAAAGGGATTTGCAGATATTCATGTAAGTTTCGGGATGGACAGGCTCAGCCGTGATGGCAATGTCCTTGATCCATGATTCCTCAATGATTTTTCCGTTACGGCGTTTTACCTTTCCCTCAACTGAAAAGCCGAGCTGGCGGTCATTGCCTGATTTTTCCAAGGATTCGGCCAGTTCGACAATGCCCTGTGCCCTGGGGGTGTCCAGGAGGTAGCCTTTGACATGGAGTCCGTTTGGAGTATGTTTTGCGCACGTGGGAACCCCGACCTTTCCGCCGGAATCTTTGGCATGGTTATCGTTGAAGAATCCCCGTTTAAGGAAATACCCAAGATCCATCCCTTTCTGGATAACTGTTTCCCCGGCAATGTCCGGGGACTGAACAGAGGCGATGCCTTCAATTTCAACTCGCCCTTCCCTGGATTTTTTCAGGTTAAAAGGAATATGAAACCGGAATCTGCCGTCTTTGCTTAAACCAAGTTCCGTGTCGTGCATAAACAAATCCTCATCAAACAAAAAAAGGGAGTAATCCGAACGGAGAGGCGAATGCCCGTTCTGATTACTCCCTTGTGAAATGGAGCCTAATGACCCTTAAAATGGCCTTACCAAATTGGAAGAATTACCTTGCAACAACAATCAAAGCAATTAATTACTTTGATAATAAAGCCAAGAGTTAGTGGTTGTCAACACCAATAATTACATGGCGCAGGTTTCTTTTGCGGAGACGTGGCGGAGAGTTTAAATTAAGCGTGATAGGGACTTCAACGTTTTCTTTGCATTTCAAACATTTAGCAATACATTTCCCGCCTTCAAAAACAAGGATATTTGTCCTCATTTTTTTCTTATTATTATAGTCTCGGATCATTTCACCGCCACAATTGGGACATTTAAATAGCGTTTGCGCCATAAATCCTCCTTAATTTCTGGCTTTAGGGGTGAGCCGTTTTTTAAAGGTGATCCGTCCTTCTTTATCGAAGGTCTGAGTATTTGGGTCAAATTTCATGACTTCGCATAAGCAATGTGGATGGAGTGCGGGGAGCCCAGGGGCTTTCCTAAGTTCGGCGGCAGAACGCCCGATGTTTGACCGGCTGGAAAGTTCTTCCAGAGAAAATACCCTGGGTACCCCGTTCTTGGTGTATGCCTGCTTGCATAGGTCACAACAATCGGGGTGTGGCCGGACAATGACCGTGACATCATCCCCAAACTGTTTTCTCAATCCCTGGGCCACACCCTGGGTCCTGGCGGAATGGATTTCAGTATTCACGATCCTGTGCCAGTCCCTTTGGACGTCTTCTGTGGCCCGCCGCAGCAGGGTCACCATTTCAGTGCGGGTTCTCCGTTCTTTGGCCGCATCAGAAAGGGTTTTCTGGATCTTGCCCTTCATGGCAAGTTCTTTGGTGCTATCCTGGATAATCCGCCGGGTGGTGGCGTCTAAAGTGTTCCCCAGGCCCTTGCAATAGATCCCGGCATTGGTACTGAGCCAGGCGGCCGCTTCTTTTTCAATGTTGGAAAACGGAGCTGCCTCGATGGCTGCTTTAATGACTGAATAAGGGGCCGTGGCCAGGCCGGGGTCCAGGGTGGCCAGGATGCCGTATAAGTAGGCGTCCTTAATGGCAGTCCCGGGGGCACCGGGAATAAGCCCTTTCTTCGTCAGGCCAGATATGTCCAGGCCGCCCAGGGCAACCCCGGTGGTCATATAAATTGAGATTCCAACCCGTTCCTGAATGATCCGGGCTATTTCTTCGATTTTCGCCGGTGTCAGCATGCTTTTCTCCCGTGTTCAAGCCCTTTTGAGTACCATAAAAGAGTTATGGCATCGACAGTACCATTGCAGCGGGTGCATCGGTATTTCCTACGGGACAATGGCATGGGCTCCTGGCCCTTTTCCAAAACAAAATCATGGGGACCGGGGCAGTCCTGGAGGCGTTTATTGTTCAACCTAACTTCTTCCACGATACCTCGGAATTCATCCTTATCCATTAATCACCTCCGTAATATCAGCAACCAGGGCATTCATCTGGTTGGCGAACACCCGGGTTGCACCTGTGGCAATTTCTTCCAGAATCGGATCTGAAAATTTCCTGTCCGGCCGCTGGATGTTAAGACGAACTGACTTGAGGGCCTTTTCCAGGGTTTCTTCAAGTTCATAATCTGTTAAGTTATGTTCAATATTCACAGTTGCCATGGCTGTTACAACCTGATTGGAGGAAGGTTATCTGCCCCGAAGGCAGCCTTGAATGTTCCCCTTTTCTGCGCTTCGGCTTCGATTTTATCCACAGGATACCCGGCGGCTATCAGGGCGGCATGCTCTTCATTGATGCAGGTGATTTCCTTTGGGGAAAAAGTTGTCTTGGGCCGCAAGGGAAAGTATTTGTCTTTCAGCTTGAAATACCGGGCGCTCAAATCATTCATGGCTATGAGCAAATCAATTTCGCCAAGGTTCCGGACATACTGATCAGTGACGGCTGGCATGAGTGTCATATAAGCATCATCGAATTCAAGGAATGTGCCGGGGTATGTCCCGTTTTCAAGCTGTTCGACAAGGGCTTTGGCTTTCTCATACTGGCCACGGTAATATTCAATGTATTTGCGTTTCCGTTCCTGTAAGTGCAGATGGCGATTAGCGATGCAAAGCAGTAGCAGGCCCCCTTCCATTTCAGAAAGGGACTCCGGATCCGCATCATGTTTTGTTTTCAGGTACTGGTACATTTGTTTTTGAAATGCTTCGTCTTCATAATCTTCCAGTGTTTTTTCAGTGTCTGTCATTCGCCTCTCCTATTTTTTAACGGGGGTTCTTTTGATTGGCGTCCGTTTAACGGGTGTTTTTTTACCGGCTTTTTTAGTGCCCAACAACCATTTATTGGACGGCTTTTCAATATTTGCCTTGGGGTCATATTTATACCAGTCAGAAACATGGAACCGTTCCGGGATTTTGTTACCTGTACCCGAGGGCATCATGTCCTTGAGGGTTTGGGTGATAATTTTTGCATGGTCTTCGGACGCAATTTTTGCCCGGTAATCATGGGGCATGAGCTTTCCGTCAACGATGTGTTCAACTGTGCTGACCAGGTTGAACGCGTCGTTGACACTGGAGCCGTTTTTAATAAGTTTTTTGGCGATGTCTGCCTTGGCGTTCCTTCCTCCGTCATATTTGCCCTGAACGGCTCTTATGGTAGAAAGATCCTTGGCGTCGACTTCCATGTTATCCCTTTCCCTGCTCATTTTATTTCGGTACATGACCGCCTGTCTCAGGGTGGCGGCAAAATCAGGATCTTGCTTGGCCTCGTCACTGAATGTTTTCATCATCTCAATAACCGATCTGGAAAGGCGTTTTCTAATGACCGGGACGCTAATTGGTTTCCCTGAGTTATCAAACATCTTGCCATAGAGTTCCTTGGCCCCTTCTGCCTGAGTGATAGAGGCCTCCCCAGTACCAATGCCGGTAATACGCATCAGGACATCGGCATAATCACCGTTGCCGGCAAACCATTCCATCATGTCAGCTTCATCATTCAGGATTTCATGGAAGATCATGGAGTCCAAGGGGTTCACAAAAGCACCTCCGGTGATTTCTCCGGGTTGTTCCTCATGGGCTATGGCACCTGTGGCACTTCCATCGCTGCCGTTCCCATCAATATCATTTCTATCCCGTAAGACATTGATTTGGTGGATCTGCTGAGCCTTTTTCCTGGCGGTATCTTGCACATAATCCCGCAGGCGGCCCGCAAGTGGTTTATTCAGATAGGGTTCAAAGGTGGTGATTGCATTGGACATCTGGCTCCACATATCTACACCCGAGATTTCTGCCGGATCGACCGAGGGGTATTTGGAGGCTTCGGACTGGACTGTAGTTTCTACAAGATCCCAATTCTCAAAAATGATATCTTTAACGACCTGTGGATCCATGGTGGCATTCCCTTTGTCATCAAAACCGGCTTTACCATTGGCATGGAGTTCTCCGGTTTCCAGCATGCGGGTAGTTTTCTTTTTGGTATCTAACCCAAGTTTTGAAGCGATTACACGGTGGTAAGACCCGCTATTGACCATTTTTTCAAACCGGGATTTTTCAATGTAGCCTTCTGTTTTCTTCTGGCCGGCGGGGGCATTTAGGATCTTCACATGGAGTTTATCCCCTTTTTCACCGACAATGAAAATTTGGGTGCCATCTGATCCTCGCTGGAACATAACCCCTTTGCCAAGCCCCTTGCCGAGTTCTTCATGGCGTTCCTTTGACGTCTGGTGGTTAACGGGAACACGTTTTTTCAGCCAGGCTTTGGATGCAACCGTCTTTTGGCCTTTCCGATTGACGTATTCCTGGGATTTCGGGGCAACGGCTTCCAACGTGGAATCAGTAGCCCGATGAACCAGTTCCAGGTTACCTGCACCAATGGGGTTGGCGGTTTTCCAGAGGCCATCTTTATCCTCAAATTTAACGGAAACACGGGCCGCAGGATTGGACTTGACGCCATGGCTGCCGACAAAGACCCCGGTCTGACCCTTGTAGGGACCACCAGTAATTTTAACCTTATCCCCGTGGGAAAACCGATGCAGGTGGTTCAGATCAATCTCATTGTCTTCCTTGATCTTGGCATGATGTTCTTTTTGGGCTCCCTCATGGAAATGGGCAACCAAGTGCATTTTTTTGGCAGATTTTTTACCCTTGTCTGGATTGACCCAATGGATTCGTTCAACACCGTCCTTCCCGATAATTTTCTTCGGGACCAGTTGTGAATAATAAGCATGTTTGAACAGGGCTTTTTCCAGGTCATCCCCTTCCATGCCCAGGCAATCATCAAGTGATAATATATCGGATTTTCTCAGCATTAAAATTTGTGTCATGCGTCGTTCCATCAAAGTAAGTAATTAATTACCTGTATAACAGGACAAAATTTAACCCTTGGGCTCAAAGTGGACAGCAACCCAATCATCCCCAGGTTCAAAATCAGTATATGCTTTCCAACTCTTGGGGCCAGCTGATTTAAGGGCCTTGGCTGCGGCCTTTTCCACCTTGGGGTCCACGTTCCCCTTACCATTGGTCAGAACTTTGGTTTTCCCAAGATAAAGGCTGATGCTGCCATCATCATTCAATTCAACGGCTTTGGATTTTCCGGAGCCCAGGACTTTGGCAACATGGTCATAAAGGTATTCCCTAAATCCCTCTGTCTGTTTCAGGAGTTTATGGCGGTCAACGACTTCGTGGGGATCTCTCCCGGAAGCCAATACGTCCGCTTTATGCACCATGAGAAGGGAATCAAAATGGGGGTGGTTGATAAACTTATGGGCATCTGCGGTATCAGACCGGAGGATTTGTGTCCGCAGATTCCCGTGGTGGTGGATTATATAAGAAATCTCATCGGAATCTTTCTTATTGAAACCCAACCGCCGAAGAACCTTTTGTGCCATTTGATACCCCTTATGCTCATGGCCATCAAATACGATCCCACGGGTTTTATGGAATTTCTGAGTTTCGGTTTTCCCGATATCATGCAGGAGTGTTGCCCATAGAACATTACCACTGGCATTATCGGGCAAGTGCTTGAATAATTCCATGGTATGATCAAAGGCATCCGGGAGTGGGTGATGTGCGCCCTGCTCTACCCCGTACAGGCTCAGGACTTCGGGCAGGGCCTTGGCAAACCCACCGGCTTTTATTTTTTCAGTGAGTTCTTTCCTGCCCTTTTCCGTCCGGAGTAAATCAGTGATGGTTTCCCGCATTTTAATCATACCTGGGTCCACCTTCTTAATGACATGCTTTACCGGAGTTTTGCCTGCCGTGGAATGAGATTTCCCCTTGGTATCTTTCCTGCGCTTGTCGTCATACTCATGGACAATGAAGACTTTCCCCGTCTTATGGTTTACCCGGGTATGTTGTTTAATGTGGGACAATAATCTCTCCCCCTATTTTTTACCGTAGTCCTGTTCGTTGAATCTTTTTAAACGCCTGTTGCAGAGCATGAGGTTGTCCATATCATCCCGTAAAGCTATAAAGGAATTGTCCCCGGCATCCGGGTCTTCATAAAGGCATTCAACACCTTCACCCTGGACTGACCCATTGTAAAATCTGCACTCATTACAGTGCTGCATAACGTGGACATTATCGAAAGACACTATATCCCGAAGCCTTTCACAATAAATATTCCCACTGGATGGGATGTAGTTCAAATGATTAACTTTTGCCATGTGTGCTTTCCTTTCTGATGGTATGGTATGACATGATATGGTATGAAACTATATCATATCATTCTACATGATTCTATGGTTTAATCAACTCAACATCGACCCAAAAAGTAGGCATGACACTGTTTGGATCTCTGATACAATGTTCTTCGTTCAAGATGCCATGCTGCCCCTTCCCAACGTAAATACTTTGGTACCCCGGAGTAGCCCCAGGGTAATGATGTTGTGGTGCATTAAACTGTTTCCCCATGACACATTTGTTCACGAGCATAACACCTTTTGTGCCATGTTGACGTGTGAAATTCGGGGAAAGGTATTGAGCCGCTTTTGAAGAACAAGGGGTGACATAGACCCCATTCCCAAGCATTCGGCCAGCCTTCGCCGCTTTAGGAACTGCAAACCCAGTTTTGACAATGTTGGAGGCTGCTGCGTAGTCAGTGCCATGGTACATGAATTTCACGTTTCCATAATCCTTGGCATTTTTGGTATGTTTATCATAAACGTCCATGCCACCGACCTGGAAAACACCATTTACCTTAATTCCGAAACCGCCGTGGGTGGACCGGTCAAAGGATTTTTGCAGGCGTTTTTCAACCATCTTGAAGGTTTTGTCATCAACAGACTTGAGAACAGCCTTAACCCCGGCACTATCAGCAGTATCCGTTAAGGCGCCTTTTTTTGCCTTAGCCTTTTTGGCCGCATTGGTATATTTTTTGGCCAATTTGGCGTTGATTTCTTCCGCAGTCCCCTTACGCCTGGCAATGGTGATACCAGCATAAGCCGGGGTATGGTTATTGATGACCTCTTTATGGACCAGGAGGGGTTTAAAAGTATCATGCCAACGAGTCCGGTAATTATCAAAACCCCGCTTCATTACGGCATTGGTTTCAACTTGATCTTTTATAGCGGGATTACCATCGGCAACTTTAAAAATTTTGTCCCGATTAAAAGAAGCTGCTGAACTAAGGTTATTACGAAACATCTCAGTCGCCGATCCAAAAGGGCCAGGAACGTATGCCTTTTTATCACCGTTAAGCAGATTTAATGTTTGTTTGACTGAGCTAGTAGTATAATATGACGTTCCAAGCAGGTTTTGTTTTACCCAATCCTTATTGAGTAAGGATCTCCATCGGGACAATACGTTCCCCTGACTTGCTTCGTGCAATTTTGTAGCATATGGGCTGTTAATGAGGGCACTGATATCTTTTTCAGCATCCAAGGAGGACTGGCCTTCTATTAAATCGACTTTGGCCTTGAGAAGATCAACTAAGGAGATATCGGATTCGTCTTTATTTACCCCGAAGGCAAATAGTTTGGCCATTTTAAGGATATCTTTATCCGTTCGCCCCTCAATTGGGTAAACCCCAATTTTGTCTTTAAATGTTGAATCAGCCAACAGCACAGAAAGGGGAGTATTGGACGTGTACCCTTTGGACTTCATATGGTCGCAGATATCACCCCAATAGGAAGAAAGCCTGATGTTAAAGTTTTCCCTTTCCGAATGCTTAAGCGTGGCAGCAAGGAACTGGTTTATGACCATTAGTGCCTTGGAGTCTTTATGTAAGTCCTTTGCTTCATCAAGGTACCCCTTGATTTCTTTGACATCGCTTTCCACATCGCTGTAGTCATACCCAGCATTTTCCCAGGTTGCCTTGGATGCACTTAAAACAGCTTTTAAAGGAGAATTTGCATTACCACTTCTGTTAATCACTTCATCGGTTTGTGCCATATGCAAATGATCGTTAAACGATGCCGATGCCCACCTGGGAATTTTACCGGCGGAAGAACGATTTGGAGCTGTTTTAACCCAATTGTTTTGCTGATTAAGAAGGGACATATTCCTTTGAATGTATTCTGCCGATTTGTCATCAATGGGGAGAATACCGAGCTTTTTCCCAAGGTTCTTTTGTTTATCATCAGCGAACTGATAAGCAAGGTTTCGATCCTTGAGAAAAGCCTTGGGATCTTCCGGAGGTTTGGGTTTCGAAGTATCGGGTTCATCCGGTTTACCGGTGCCCTTATCGGAGCGGGGTTTCCGTTTTTTCTTGTCCTTGCCCCGGGTCTTGTCCGATTTGGGATCGGGGGTGGCAGGGGCAGTTGACACAGTTTTGAAGGATTTGTCCGGATTTTTGTATTCGGCAATTTTGGTGTAAGCACCGGTGCCGGCCACGTCCACCCTGACCCTGACCCCGTATTTGCCACCCATGTGAGTGACCTTTCCCTTTTTGCCAGCATATTTACCGGTCTGAATCTCTACAATATCCCCGACAGAGAGTTTATTACTGCCTGGAGCATTGTTTTGGACCGGTGAGGGCGTAGCTGTGATTGAGGGAGGAGTTTGAGCCGTTTTCGGGGTGTTTTGGGTGACGGCAGGGGCGGTGGTTTTCCCGTCCACCTTATCCTGGGCCATCTGAATAATCATTTCCTGAATCTTAGTCTTGACCGGGGCCATGAAACCAAAAATGCTGGCGCCTTTGGTTGCGATGTAATGGTCGATGGCCCGATATTTGTTATAAAGATCCTGGGGGTCTTTCACATTATCAAGGGCCTTTATCCAACTTGAAGCCGGGTATTTCTTATCAAGCGTTGCCATCACCCGCTGCATTTCCGGGGTATTGAACCCCTTCCCCATTAAGCCCAACTCGTTTTTGGCATCATCCAGGTTGGCGATCTTTTTGAAACTGGGGGCGGCCGGGGCGGCCCCGGGGGTAGCCGTAGGGGCCTTTTGGGTCTGTGCGGTTTTTACCGGAGTAGATGATCCGCCTGGCAACGGTTTGAAATGTTCAGGCTGCAAATCTGCCCGGACACCATTGACAGTGCAGGCTACATAAGGTTTTCTGTTCCCCTTTGATGGAACATGGTATCCTCGGATAACAGCCTTTTTGCCGTGGTGTTTGGATTTTGGATTGTCAATAACCATGGTTTTGCCGGCATGGATCTCTTGATCAGCTTTCCCATGGACCTTGGAATCATAATTCTGGATGAAAACCAATTTCCCGGTTCTGGAGTCTCGTCTGAAATGGGCTTTAACATGGGCCTTTACAAGGGAATCCAGAGTATGGCCCATTCCAATGATTTGAAATTGTTTTAGCATATGTTGAGTCCCTTACAATTATCAAAGCAAGTAATTATTTACTTTGGTGTGTTCTAAAAATTTTGATGTATAACAAACCGTTCTTGGGTGTCCGCCTGGAATGGGATTTAACGTGAATTTTTGGAAGCCTTAATCAAATCCATGACAAGAACATGGGGCATGCTTTTGATCATGCCGTGGGTCTGTACCCCAAGGCGTCGTTTGAAGGCTTCCATGTTCATGGTAATCATGCCGCCATAAAGTTTTTGGCCGATTTTGTCATAGCATTTATTGAACATAGCCATGACTTCCTTTCTGGAGTTGAATCCCAGGAAAACCTTGTCTTCATCGAATTTGCCGTTATCAGCCCGGTTCAGGTGGATGATGAAAACATTGTTGCTGTCATGGTTATCGCCGACAAATACGTCCAAATTTTCTTTGTCAGCACCCATCCGGCGAATCTTTTTGTTCATCCGGATGTACCCATAATCACAGTGCATTTTTGACCGCCATTTATGGCCGTCCTTGTCCACACCAGAGCGGATTGAACCTTTGCGATTTTCAATGGATATTTTAAGATCCTGAAAGGTGATCCGGTTATGGAGCTTGTAGAATGCTTTTTCTAATGTGATGACATATTGAAACATTTATTTCCCCTGTAAGTTTTTGCCGTTAAGGTTGATTATAACTTACCCTCCGGCAAATCTTCAATACAAAGTAATCGTTTACTTTGTATTTTAATTAAAAACGGATTCTTCAACGATAAAATCAATATCATCGCTTTTGTAAATATTGCTTGGATCAATTTCAACCCGGAGTTCAGCCACATAGGATTCAGGAGCAACGGCTGTGTCAGAGCTTGAAAGGGTTATTGATACTTTCCCGCTTGAGGCCCCGGAAATATCAAAATTGCCCAAGGTCTTCTCAATAATGTATTCTGTGTCCGTTTTCTGTTCCTTAACCGCAAAGCTCAATGTGGCTTTGCTCAAGTCCAGGGACGCCCCATCTTCGGTAATAGTGAACGTGAGAGTTTTGGCTTCGCCCTGTTTGATGGAAATCATATCTATTATTCCTCCGTCATCAGTGATTTCTATGGCTATGGCTATGGTTGTGTTGGTAATCTCAAACACATAAGATTGAGAAGCCAATTCAAGATCTATGTTGGTAATTGCTTTGACTTCCCCACTTGCCGCTCCGAATCCCCTGGTGATTAAACTCATGGTGTTACCCTCTGCCGGTCGTATACGTTGGTTGACGTTTCACTTCCACCGGAATCATAGAGGTTGAACCGGGCCACTTCGGTTTCATTGTCAGCGGCATAAAAAATCATTTGGTTGGATTTAATTTTCCAACGGCCGCCTTCAATATTCTTGACGAAAGTTAAATCCTCCCGGGCAGCATCAAGACTGGTTTTTATGGTTTCCAGGGATTGGTCCCCTCCCCTGATATTGGACTCCGTGGTTGAAATGGCTGTGGTGATGTCAGTGATACCGGAATGGATGCTATTATCATGCAGGGTCAATTGGCTGCTTAATACAGACAAATCCTTGTTATTGGTACCCCGTAAGGCGGTTTCCAGGACTTCAATGGTATTTTCCATATTACTGTCATGGGTACCCAATTTGCTGTAGATGGTTTGCAGGGTCTGCACACCGCCCCTGATATTTTCCTCTGCCGCTGCAATAGCTGCTTCGATGGATGCCTGGTCAGCAGGATTATCCGTAAGGTTGTCTGTGGCAGCCTGGATGGTATCCAGTTTTGTGTTCACACCGATGTCATGGGTGGAAATAAAGGTTTTCAAATCGATGCCCTGGGTTTCAATACCGGCCAATACGTTTGTTTCATGGGTGGTAATGGCGGCTTGGATGGTTTCGTCATGGGCGGTTACCCGGTCATAGACCGTTTTAATGGTGCCATGTACCCCGTTAGAAACTTCATCGCCCCTGATATTGGTTTCTGTGATGGCAATGGCGGTTTCTACCTCAGTCTGACTCGCCGGGTCGTCCGGGAGATTATCTGTTCTTTCCCGTGTGGCAGCAATTTCGGTGTCAATGTTCGTTAACTCTTGGGCGGTGTTCGATGGCAGGTAATCGGTTTTGGCTTTGATGGCATCCAGAAGGGCATCGAGTTGGACCATGGTTTCAGAGGTCCAGCCATCCCCCTTAATTTCCTCAAAACGGGCCGACAACTCAGTACTGGTGTCAATAGCGTCCAAAAGGGATTTCAGGGCATTTAGGCCATACGTGGCGTTTCCAAGCAGGGCCGTTATATTATCCTCTGCATCTGTGGTTGCTGTTTGCGCATTTGCAATAGCTGAGTCAATATTATCCAGTTCTCCGGAAGTATCTGCCGGGAGGTGATCGGTCTTGGTTTTGATGGCATTCACCACGGTGTCAACAGTGTTAATGGCCGTTTTAATCGGGGCAAGGCCAGTGGTGGCATTCTCCAGAGTGTTTTGCACCGTGGTGACCTGGGAACCAATCGTGGTGAGTTTTGTTGAAGTGTCCGCCGGGAGGTAGTCGGTTTTGGACTTTATCTCTGTGACATCGGCCTGCATTTCGGTTAAATCTGCTTCAAACTCCGTCACCTCCGTGGTTCTGCGGTGATAGGTGGTGACCCCGCCCTCGAGAACTTTCACGGTGACAATAAGGTTTTCCAAGTCCGTGGCAGAGGTGACCGTGTAATCATAGTAATACTGGCCGTCCTGTGGGGTTTCCCCGTCATCCTCATAGAACTGAAGCATGCTGGTTACAGCCAAGCGCTCGATGCCGGAAAGATTTTCAACCTGGACCGTCGGGGTGGAATCGGGTATCTCCGGATTTCCTGTTGTGTCATACAGGCCCAGGATAAACCGGTAAGTGACATCATCCTCTCCCTCATCCGGGACCACAAGCCTGGTGGGGATATCAATCCTCCGGGTGGTATTGTTCTGGATAGATGCAATGGCAGAATAATTCGCATCGAGCTGGCCGGACAAAATGCCAAGTGTGTCAGAGTCAGCGCCCCTGATGTTGGACTCTGTAGTGGATATAGCCGTGGCAATGGCTGATTCAGATGCCGGATCGTCAGGGAGGTTGCTTGTTCTTTCCTGGATGGTATCGGCCACAGTGCCTATGACATCGGCTTTACCTTCGATGGTATCCAACTGGCCGGAAAGGGTTTTCAGGGTATCAGAATCTGTTCCTCTGATGTTTAACTCCGTGGTTGAAACGGCCGTGGTAATGGTCGATCCCGTGGTTGAAATGGCTGTGGTGATGGTTGATTCTGAATCGGAAATCGCCGTTTCAACATTGGCGTCCGATGCCGGGTCATCCGGGAGGTTATCCGTTCTTTCCTTGACGGCATCGACAAGTAAGTCCAGGCGCCCGCCGTCGGTGAGGTCCGTCTGGAGTGCATTGGTATCTTCCAGGATTTGGTTGATTTCCCCATAATCAAAGCTATCAGCCACGGCGTACCTGTCCGGATCGAGCAAGGTATCCCCCCCATCGCAAATGGTGAAATACCGTTTTGCCTGGTTGAAGCCAGAAAAATCGTATTTGTAAAGGCCGTTGCCGACTTCTGTCATTGAGGCAGCAGAGACATCGACGGTATCGGTATCAATGTCTGTTATGGTAATGGAAGGGGCCAGACCTGTAACCGGAACCCCTTCACTTTGGAAAAAAGCGGTTACCCACATTGAAATAATCCCCTTTTATGATAACTGTTTGACAAGATAGCCGGAAAAAAGGCTATTAGTTGAAGATATCAAGCAGCCATTTTTTGACCCTTGATACGCCTTGGCCTGAGCAGTGGCACCCTCGTCCATATAGACCATGACGGATACCTGACAAGCTATCCAATCCCCGGAGACAGTACCGTTGCTCGGTGTCTGTGCAGCAGAATAATACGTACCACCAATCACAATTAATGGTATTACGTAAGCTGTTGAATCTGTTATATTTGTATATCTGAGAAACAAGTTAAACTGATACATACCAGCCACAGGAGCAGTAAAGACCCCGCCTGACATTGATGCAGTTAAGTCTTGGTTGTTGACTGTATCAAATCCAAGGGATTGATAAGCGCTGGAAGACGATATAGACTCATCAGCAGAATTGGTAGCGGAGAAATATATATCACCTGACTGGTACACCCTGTACCCCGGGCACTCGCTTATACTACCTGCGCCGGTTGAATGATTTTCTATGGATTGTGTTGCGTTGTCTGTTACATTCAAACCGCTTACAACAAAGTTTTCGCTTGCACCTGTAGATATATACAGGCCATAACCCTGTGTAGAACCATCAAACAAGCCACCATTGCCAGAGACACCACCAATGATACTCCATCCAGAAACGCCAGCACCAACAATAATACCGGCATAGAACCCTGAGTTGTCAGTGCCATTAGACAGAACCTGTGGGTTAGAAATGCTAATTTTCGTACCACCGAGTATGTTGATACCATTTTTGCAGTTGTTGATCGCTCTGAAAGCAGTGAGGTTAATCCCTGATGTTATTCCAGTGCTGGCATCAATAACTATCCCGTTTTCTCCGCAGGAAGCCCCCCAACAATTGACAAGGTTAACCTCTGCTACAGTACCACCACCGTTACCAATCATGAACCCATAGTTGTCACAGGTGTCACAAATAACAGCAGTACAGAATATAGCCTGAGCATTGTGCCCCGTGACAGGGTATGTAACGAAGCCGTTCTTGCATGTCAGGATATCAAGATTATCGCAATAGATGCCGGAGCCATGTTTGATGAGAATACCGCAATCAGTACACCCTGCTATGATACCTTTACTGATCCACACATCCTGGACAAGGGAACCGTCATAGCCTATCAAGATGCCAGTGACACCTGAGTTCACTTCAAAGTTCTGGAGATAGTAAAGAAACTGACCGTCACCATAACTTCCACCTTCAAACTGAACGCAGTGATACATATTCTGGTAGAATTGCACATAATCGAGATAGATCTGATGTGCATTGGTAACTTTGATGGCAGCACCGCCGATCTTTGCCACGGAGGATGTGAATGTGATACCGGTCACACGTCCTTGATATACATTGGTGGTTGTGCTGCCTATCGCCAGAATATTACCATCAGCAAAGTTGCATTCGATAACGGTAGCCTGAGGGCCTTCCCCTGCCAGCATGATATGATTTGTGTAGATGGTCAACGTGCTGGATACAACGTAGGTGCCGGCAGGGAACCATATTAACCCACCTGTAGTAGCAAGGGCGTCAATGGCATCCTGTATGGCAGTGGTGTCGTCAGTACTTCCATCGCCTGTGGCTCCATAGTCAAGGACACTGATACCTCTTCCACAGTTAACAAAGGACAAAGCGCTGGTGGCAGCCTCTTCCGCACTGGTGGCAGCGGCCGTGGAGTAACCAAGGGCCAGATCCTTGTAACTCTCTGCATCAGATGAATAAGTGGCTGCGTTGCTCTCACTGGTGGCCGCTGCACTGGCTTTGGCGATACAGATAGTCCTGTCGTAGGCAACAGACTCTTCGCTTGCAGTGGCAGACGTGGCACTGGATGCAGCTGCCGTGGCCGAGTTTAATGCCGATGTTGCGCTGGATGCCGCAGACGTTGCCGAGTCTGCCGCCGCCGTTGCCGAATTTGATGCTGATGTGGCATATCCTTCGCTGTCAGTGATCATGCCCGGAAAGTTGTCAATTTCATCCCCGTCTGCTGCCATGTCCCTGCCATTGACCGTGCCGGCCGTGGTAATAGATCCGTCAGGGCCCAAGGTAATGACCGAGGTTTCAGTTTCGTTCCCGACGGTGATCAGAAGGTCATCAGTGCCGTCCTTCTGTTGAATTCGCCATAATGAGCCGGTGCCGGACTGGATGGTGAGAATGGCGTCAGTGCCTGCGCCGGTCTGCAAAGAAATGTCCCCGGTGGATTTCATCTTGGGAACAGTGAGCAGGTCGGCCAATGTGACTGCCCCTGAGACTTGCAAAATGCCGCCAGAATCGCAGTTTGCAGTAATATACGTGGCATTGTCGTAAACAAAGAGGACGGGCCGCCAGAGGGCAATATTTTGACCTGTGCCATAGATATTGAAGTTCCCGTCTGAATCTTCCCGGGTTAAAGGGGAAACATCCAGTGCCCACCCATTGGCTGATGCTGTCCAGAGGAGGCCCTGCCCTGCCCCGGTGGATTTGAAATCTGCTGTGCTGATATTGGATATGTCCCACCCGGCCAGGTCCAGGACTGGGGAGTTGCCCTTTGCCGTGTTCCAGGTGCCGGGTTCAACCAGGGTTATGCCCAGGGCGGAGAAACGCAGGATTTCCGTTCCACTGTATTTTATGGGTGCCTGGACATCGAATCCGCCGGCCGTTCCGGTATTGGGTATGATGAGGTTGGGGACCGTGAGGGTTTTCCCGGTGGCAAAGGCCAAATCTGCCGTCATGGTGCCACCGGCGGCCAGGCGTAGAAAGGCCGATTCTTCATACCCATCGAGTAAATCCGCATCCAGGCCTGAACCATGGCCGTCAATGGTTAAGAGTCTTGCAAGGACCGTGTTTATGCTTAATGGGCTTCCGCCGGCTTTTGCAAACATAGAAGTTATCCTCCTGTAATACAGAAAAACCCCGAGCACCGTACCAATAGATGCCCGGGGTCACCCCAAGGTAGCGAATCTGGCCTGCACGATGGCATGCCCGGTTGGTGGGGCTAAACTGATTTATCTTTTAATTTTTTTCCAAAGGTCACCCAGGCGGTTTTTCAGGGAGTCCATGATGGTGTCGTATAATTTAAAAGGCCAATAAATCTGGCAGGCAAAAATGACAATCAACCACCCTGGAAGATCGGGTTTGTAATTCATGTCAATGGCCACGCAACCCAAGTCCTGCTTGTTGCGAAAGAAATAGATCATTCCAGCGCAGAACCAAATGAAGATACAAACCAAGAGAATTTTAATAAGCATGTTTATGCTCCTTTATTTTTGTTGAGCCCCTGTTTAATCCGGGTGCCGAACCACCACGTAAAGGAGGCACAGGCCAGGAATAGGATCATATCGACAATGTTGTTATAGATTGCCAGGGCTTGGGCGGTGTCGATAGCTTGAATGCCAGCGGCCTGGATAATGCTTTCTGTATCAACCCGCAGGCACCTTACTTCCCAAACCATGTAAAGGGTCAGGCCAGGCCGGGTGATTCCCCTGCAAAAATCGACAATGACCATAAGTAGATTACCGAACGTCCCCATTTTGCTTTTATTGGCATAGGTGGATTTATCCATGGCAAAAGAAGCTGCGACCAAGGTATCAGCTGATTTCTGCAACTCTGTTTCCATTTCCGTGGTGGCAAGGTTCTCCCGGTAGGAGTATTCCTTATCCATCATTTCCATGTCCAGTTTGCGCAAAGCAAGTGCCTGGCTGTCGTCCTGCTTCTTTTTGAAAAAATCGAACAAGTTAGTGAAGATTGACCCGAGAACCCCGAGGAGGCCACCTGAGAGTAAAGATGTAAGCATATCCACTTCCTTTTTTTTAGAGTTTAAATAAGTTTTCGATTGTAAGGATGAAGGAGTTATCACCCATGACATCAATGAATTTATTCAGTGCCACCCTGGATGCCAGAACCGCTTTCTGGTTCTTGTAAACGCCCATTCTCATGGCCGGAAGGATGCACCCATGCGTATGTGAGATAAGCCCGTCCTCAATGTCCCCAGCCAGGTTTCCTGTGTGAATGAGGATAGCCGACCTGGGGGAAGTCTGTGTGTCACTGAGCCGGTAAACATGGCCAAATTTGTGGGAAATGTAACGGTTTACCGTGTATTCACCTTCGGGGAGGCACGATACGTTTGACCGGTTATTTTTCCATGGGGGTTCTGCCGTATGCAATATGAGGCCATTGGGGAGCGAGAAGATCCCGAACGTTCCTTGCCTGCTGGTTTCTGCCCTGAATAGTTTAACTTTTTCCATCATTTTTCCTTAAAAATACCAGGCTGTTTTTTTTCGAAGATACTTTGAACCACTTTGGGGGCTGTGACGGCGAGAAGGCCGAAGACATGCCCTTCGTTCCATGGGAGGAATTCATGTTTTGCAATACAGGTAATGGCCCACCCGATTAAGAAGACGACGACGATCACAAAGGACAGCAATCTGTTCATGGACCGATTGCCGTCATTGTCTTCGAAGAATCCGTGCTTTTCCATTAATCCTCCAACGTGATTCTCAGAAACTTGGTAGGAACAGAAACTTGAAGCGACTTTTCGATTTTGCCATTGCCTGATTCATCCTCTTCTGGCTCATCGTTTTCCGGGTTGCCATCAGTTTTCTGTCCTTTCTCCGCCGTCTCCGCTTGCTCTGATTCCGGAACTTCTTCTTCATCTGTTTCTGGCCCCTCCTGGCCCTGGCCTTGCATTGCCTCCATGGCCTGCTGTTGCTTGTACTGCATGTATTGTGGGTTGAGTATCAGGTCACCGCCCTTATCGGGGCCAAGGGGTTTCAGGCCGGCTTCTTCCCGGGCTTCATCCACTGTTTTGTATGAGGCAACCTCCTTGGTCCTAAGTTCGATGATCTCTTTTTCATCTTTGGAATCGATGCCTGTGAACGAGAAATAGAATTCAGGGGCGATCTTATTGATAATGAACTGGTTGATCCATCGCGATACGGCGGAAAGCAGTGGTCTTAAACCTTTGTCCTTGGACATTTTTAGCCGGGCTTCCTGGTTGGATTCAAACATGGAAGAAGCCCCACCACCGGAAGACTGCATGTAAAAGTTGATTTCACCGGGGTCTATGGAAAAGACCGCACAGGTGAGCTTAACCAGGAAGTCCAGGTAATTGGAGAATTCCATTTCCCTGTTGGTTGAGCCCATGTTCACGAATTCCACCCCGTCGGCCTGCAAGATCGGGGTTTTCCATGCGTTTTGTGCTCCGGTGACCATGGTTGACCAGGCCCGCTTGAATGCTTCGAGCTGGTTAGAAGGAGCCCCGCCACCTTTGGAACTGGGTTTGATATTGATCAGGCCCTTATTGGCTGCACCATTGCGGAAGAACATGGCGTTGTGGGTCATGGCATTAAAGATGTTGGTTACCGTGGAAATGAGCTGTTCAATCTCGGATACCCCATAGCCATTGTTTTTCATGGCCGTGGTGGGATTCCTGATGCCATACATAATTTCTTTGGCTTCAAAGTCTGCCACAACCTGACCATTGAGTATCTGGACAAAGGCTTTTTCTTCCAGGCCGGTCAGTTCCTGTTTAACCACCGCCAGGCGGACGCTGGCCGCGTCAATGGCATGGTATTCAGCAATGCTTCCCCTTCGGGTGGGGATCAGCTCAGTGGCTGCGGCGTCAAAGGTAAGGGAATCTCTGACCGTTTTCCTGAGCCAAGTATCAAAACCGTCCCGGGCATAAAGGCTAAAACTGGAAGGGTCGCCGGAATGGGTAATAAAGTCTTCCAAGTCGATGATCGTTTGTTCTTCCCCTTTGGACAGTTTTTTGGTCTTGTCTTTATGAACGATTTTAAACCCGAGGGAATCATTGCCGACGGAATCCTGCATTCTGGCCGGAGAAGAAAAGGCTGATACCTGATTCATCCGGGTGTTGATGATGGCGGAAACAATCGGATTTTTATCTGCAATGGTCCGAAGGGTTTCCCAGGTGATTGAGGTTCTTCTTTCCTTCCAAAGGCCCGCCCCCGATGTATTGTAATCATATGGATTGACAAAGAAGGCTTGGGGTTCAGCATATTTGGGTTTATCACCCTTTTGCACCAATGCTTTGGACAAGGTACCGTCCTGAGTAGCTTCAAGGGTCTTCTGGATGAGTTCTCCGACTTCTTGCAGGAAATTAAAATTATCGTCAGCCATATTAATCCTTAGGTCTAAAATATTTCAGCGAATAGGTCAGATCAGCGGCCATGGCCGAACTTTCATCGAGGATATAATCCACGTCCACATTGTTTACCCCGTGGATGTGGAACCGGTTCCGGCAGTTCACGCATTCAAAGAATGTATTTTCCAGGTTGATCGGGGTGTTGGCTTGACAGCCACATTTGGGACAATTCAATGGTTACTCCATTATCAAAGTAATTAATTACTTTGATTATAATTACAAGCATAGTTCTTGGCAATATTTTTTAAAAGTAATTATTTACTTTGTAAATAAAGCACTAAATATTTCATAAGCATGATTGTGCCTGAGTCTTAGCCCCAAGTGAATTTTAGCCGATGAAATGGGTATAGATATGCATTTAATTTTCTTTGTTTGTATGGTACTTGAGGGCATGGATTTATATTCCCAACAGAAGAGATCTGACATAATGTCTCGTGTGAAAAGTCGAGGTAATAAGTCCACAGAAATGAGGTTTGAGACTATATTGATGCAGCACAGGATTGTTGGTTGGGAAAAACATTTTGATATTTTAGGCAAACCTGATTTCGTTTTTAAAAGTTTAAAAATTGCAATCTTTATTGACGGGGCTTTTTGGCATGGACATAAAAATTCCAAATTACCTGAGAGCAACCGTTCATTTTGGAAAAACAAAATAAATAAAAACAAACAAAGGGATAGAAAAGTCACCAAAGAATTACGGAAAAAAGAATGGTCCGTCATAAGAATTTGGGACTTCGAATTGAAGAAAAAAAATGAAAAAAAAATTGTTCGGCGTATTCAAAAAATGATTAGCATAAAGAAAAAAAGGTGTAATTTATGAAACAAGCCCTTTGGAAAACAATAGATCTATTTTCCGGGGCAGGTGGAATGAGTTATGGTTTCCACGCCCATAAAAATTTTAAAATGATTGCAGCTTTCGATGCAGAAAAAGGAAAACCAAGTTCTGGCATGGGAAAACTCAAATGTAATTCGACGTATGCTGCCAATATGGGTATTACACCACATAATGTAGATCTCGGTTTGATAACCCCGGAAGAACTAAAGGCAAAGATCTATAGTCCGGTTGATGTATTCATCGCTTGTCCACCTTGCACCGGCTTTAGCAGGACAAATCCCGCAAACCATATTAAAGATGATCCACGAAATTCTTTGGTGGTAAAATCGGCACTACTGGCAATGCCATTGAAACCATCTGTAATTATAATGGAAAATGCAAGGGAGTTGCTAAACGGTAATTTCAAACACCATTTTGAAAAATTTGAATCGATTCTGAGAGAAAACAAGTATGAAATCCACGGATCGGTTCATTTTTTGAACAGATATGGGCTCCCACAATTAAGAGAACGGTCACTTATCCTCGCCGTCAAAAAACCTTTAAAAATTAGAACGATAAGTGATCTTTGGGAAGGATATAAGGTCAATCCAGATTCAACAACAGTTAGGCATGCTTTTTCGATCATAGATGATACTAACGACCCGCAAAATGTAGCACCTGAATTCAAAACAGAAGCAGTGAAAAATAGAATGGCCGCCATTCCTAAAGACGGAGGGTCATGGATTGATTTGGCACGACAAAAAAAGACTTTCCATCATCTTACGGAAGGGATGAAAAAACTATACCTGTCAGGTAAAAAGGGATCTTTCCCTGACACCTATGGCAGAATGGCTTGGGATGAGCCCGCTCGAACCATCAAACGAGAATGCTGTCATGTTGGAAACGGAAGATATGCACATCCTAAAGAAAATAGATTGTGCACAGTAAGAGAAATGGGAGTGCTCCAAGGATTCCCAACTGATTACAAATTTTCAGGCAATTCTCTTTCAAATAAATACAGACATATAGGTGATGCAGTTCCACCGCTAATCTCATACCAACTCGCAAATCTTGTGAGGTGGATTTTATCTGGGCAAAAACCTCAGATTGAAGACATCATTTTAAATAACACCAGCCTGCAATTGACTGACATTGAAAACGAGACTGAAAAATATGAAGAAGCTGTTTAAACATATTGAACGATTAAACCAATCGCAGCAACAAAGAGTAGGTGAATTTTTAAATATAGTTGTCACACCGTTGGACGACATTTTCAAGAAAATTGAAAATTTAAATAGAGCCCAGCAATTAAGGGTTAATGACTTCATCAATGTCTTGAGAAGACCGATAGATGAATGGACAAATGAAAATTCAGAATATGTTGACAAGCCATTTGCGGAAGAATTTCGTTCAAGAATACTTACACAACACGCATTTCAGCATAGACCTCTTTTCCAAGATACATTTGATGCTGCCTTTATTGCTGCGTTAAAAGCAAGTGGAAAAAAATGCAACGAAGCGTCTGCCGGAGAAAGATTCTGGGATCTTGAACTTGACGGATTTCGGATAAGTTTAAAATCAACCAAAGAAGCGGCCCTTAATCTAAAAAAATTAAAAATCAGCAAATTGACCGAGGCTGCTTGGATTCAAGATTGCCGAACGGCGGCGATGAGGGAACAATATACAAAAGAGCTATTCACCGAATACATTAATATTGTAGGGACTATCTTCCAATTAAGATATTTCTCAAACAAAAGATTTTATGAATTAGTGGAAATCCCTATACAACTGTTCAGACCGATTTTGGATGTTCCAAGAGAATACTTTAATTCAGACGGACCAACGATAGACATTCCAGTTGGATCTACTCCCCCTATTCTAAAATTAAAAATTGATAGATCTGATTCAAAAATAACCATAAACGGGATTTTAAAAGACCATTGTATTGTCCATGGAACTTGGGGGATAGTAGAATAATCTAAACAGAAGCACTTGACCAAATTTTGGCTCTATGTTTATGGGAAGATAACAAGAATGTTTATCAAAACCGTTACCCTGTAATGATATTGTAAAAAGACATCTATGTATTGCCTAAATATTTACAAATAACGGATGAATTAGATTCTATATCTTTTTTATGTAATAAAAAAATATGGAAATGTGAAAAGCCATAAATTTCATTCCTTGAGCTACCGGTCTGTAATCTCAAATCATGTACCAAACTCTTTAATTCCCGGCTGGAGACTATTAAAAGCCAGATATAAACCTTGTTCTTTGCGTTTCAGCATATGCAAAACCCCGGCAAGGATGAGTTGCCGGGGTTTATTCTGCCCTTGAGGGGTACTGGTTTAAGTTTCTAATAGGGCAGTTTTTTGCTTTTTACCCGTAATCTAATGCTTTGTCAAGTTAGGGGTTCATTAGCAGGACCACAGTATCCGCATTTCATAGAATGGCCCTGTCAATATTTTAATATCATACCATACCATACCATACCATATCATATCATGATATATCATATCTTTCGAAATCTTTCAAAATCATATCTTTACCTCTCAAACTTCCAATGGCAAAGGTTTCACACATGCTTTTCCCTCCCAAGATTTTAGAAGGTTTATAGGCCAAGAATTCCTGACAGCTTGGCAGATGCGACCGAAGTTTGAACGGAGAAAATACCCGCTTAGAATGAATTTTAGGATATTTTTCCCCATCCATAGCAGTCCCCTTCTATACAAATTCAAAGCCAAAATCACTACCGCCACCAAAGTAGGCGAATCCCATGAGCCCATACCCGGAGGCATGGAAAAAATGGTCATCTCCGGTTTCCTCTATCCGTTCGACAATGTTTCCATCATCGTCCTCCTCAAGCATGACCACGGAGGTTATCATTTGTTTTATGTACTCAGGGATCAGGGGGATTCTTTCCGCTGATGGCATCCGGATCTTTGCCTCCCTGTATTCCTGTGCGGTGCCCTTGAGCCAGGCCGTTCTATCCACGGTGACCGAATGGCTGGATTCCGTGAACCTGGGTTCGATGGCCTTGGCGTTTTGGGCGTAAGAACAACCGAACACCCTTTCGGGGAACTGTTTCATGAGATAGGCGATTCTGTCCTTGCCATACCCAGTATCTGCCACGATGATGTCCGGATCAAAAGGCCTTATGAATTCGGCAATCTGTTTGGTGGATGCCAGGGGCTCGGGGCTGTCTTCCACCATGAGGATATTGAGCAGGTCTACCCTGCCGTCTTCTTTCATGCCGAATACAACCGCCCAGGAGAGATTTCCCCAGTCAATGCCGACTGAGTAACGGACATAATGGGAAGACCGCCCTACCCCGTTGTAAAGGCCCGTATCAATGCACCGGAGCATGTGGGCTTCGGTGATCAGGATATTGTCGGAGGCGTACTCCAGGCCCAGGACATAATTCCAGAAAAGTTGTGGGAACCGGTAATCCCGTTTCTTCTGCATGATCTGGTCCGCAGAAATCCAATTACACATGAGCTGGTTGATCTGGAAACAGTCATGGTCATCGGAGGGCACCCGCCTGGTCAAACGCCATTTGCCGTCCCACCGGTTGATCTTTTCGGATTTGCAGTGTGAACAACAAAAAGTATAGCTGCCCGGGGGAATGATCTTTTCATAGGCCGGGATATCCCTGAGCTCCAGGATGTTGTCCGGATAGGATAGCACCTGTTCTTTGCCGCAGGCTTCACACTTTACAAACCAGTGCCATTGGTTGGCTTTTTTCCAGAGTTCATCCACACCCCTGTTGGGCAGGGTTGGGGTGGAGACTTCCCTGTGCCAGCCAAACCGGGAGGCCGAAAGGGATTCCTTAAAGGCAACTCCGACATTCCGGCGCATACGGTCGATCTCATCGAATACAACCAAATCGGCATCGATACCTTCACCGAGTTTGGCGTTGGTGGCAGACCGGAGGTACAGGTAACCTTTTCCGATCTTCCGGAGGGTTACATTTTGGGGGTCGCCCATGAGCCCTTCCAAGGAATTGTCCTGGGAATCGGTCAGGGCCGTTTTGATACGGGTATTGGAAAAGTCCTCTACCTGTTTGGGGGAGGGGAAGGTGTAGACCGCGTTGATGGCGTGCTGGTCCAGCATCCAGAGGGTTTCTGTTACTGAGTTTTCTGATACGCCTGCCTGTCTGGATTTCTTGTACCCCTTCACCCTGGATTTCTTCATAAGGGGAAACATGAGGAACGGCCGGTGCCTGGTCGGAACATCCCGGGTACCTATGAACCCGTATTGTTGCCCCCTAAGCTGCCGGTATGCCATTCCCCAAAAAGCCGGGTAGGCTTTTATTTGTTCCTGAGAAATCGATGAACTCAATTGATAACTTTCCCCCTGAAACTCTGAAATGCTTCTGCAAGATCCTGGAGTGCTTCCTGCCCTTCATCATGTGACAATTCACCGTTAGCCATTTTTTCCATGCAGGTATCGAGGACACCCGGGGCGGCTTGGGTATGTTCAACCTGGCCGGAGTGTTGGGTATGCTGATCAATATTTTCTGTGGACTGCCCGGTGAGCAGGCGCATGGTTTTGGCATTGCTTGCCAGGACCGCTGCCAGGTGTCTGAGGTCTTTGGCTTCTGGCTTTTGGATTTGGGGGTTGCCGTTTGCATCCCGCAGGGTGTTACCACTGGAATCGGTCTTGTAAAAATACGTCGGGACAATCTTGTCTATGATCTGGAGGCTGGCCGTGATCTCCTGATACTCCGGGGCCAGAGATTCAAATAGGTTGGCCGCTGCTGAGCTTTTCACCTTTCTGTCAACTTCCTGGCGCACCTCTGCCAGATCTTTCTCCCATTCATCCACCTGTTTCCATTTTGTAACCGTCTGCCTTGATACCCCTACCTCTGCGCTTAGCTGCACCATTGACAGGGAACCACCGCTTTCCAAGTATTTTGTCCGGGCCCTAAGGCGTAGCTTCTCCATTGCCGCCCTGCCCCTTGTCATTTTCTTTGCCATAGTTGTTAATCCTTGTTGATTTCCGTTAACGTTTCTTTACACATGCTCACTCCTGTTAAGTTTGGTTGCCGGGTTTAATTTTTGCTTTTTAATGGCCTATTGGGATTTGTTTTCATGGTTGTGTTGGAACTGGATAAAAAGCCCTTAAACATATCCTTAATCCATCCAAACCAAGTCTTTTCCCATTGGGGTAGGGGCTTCCGCCTGGATATGCACCCATTCATGCCAGGTGTCCGGACCAAATAGGCGGAAGTGGGCAGCGATCCCATTGGTATTCGGGCCGTGCACTACCATGGTTATTTTTTTGCCGTGTGCTTCCATCCCCTGGAAGATTGCCATAGCCACGGCCCCATCATCATTTGCCCGAACGATTATCCGGCTGGTGTCACCGGGGAGGTTGACACATTGTTTTTTGATGGATTCCAGAGCTTCGGTACAGTCCATGTTCACGGGCATGAAGGTGAACCCGGTCAGGTTAGCGTCTGACATGGTGGTGATATGTATGACTTCTTTCGATCTGTGAATAATGACCGTTGCCCCGTGGGGTTTGTCACCGAACATGGTCCTGGCTGCCCTTTCTGTGGTGTGTATCCGGCATGGGATGCCTTCCGCTTTTGCCACAGCTGCCACCAGGGGGCCTTGGGGGTGTTGATCTGTATGGATGGTTGTTAAACCGGATTCGCCCTTTGCCAGGATGGCGGCCACCCGGGTCTTGGTCCCTGTGTATAATCCAAGTTCCCCGGGGAGGCCGAAAAGGTTGTCGCATTTGATGTAATAGCCGTCTTGTTCCTGAATGGGTGTGATTGCATCGGTATCGTGGATCATTTCAATTCCTCCAAGATTTTAGTTCTGATGGTTTCGGCCACGGCTTTCATCATGAGGGGTGGGACACAGTTCCCCATTCTGGCCCATTGGTCGGTGAATTTACCTTCGAAACGGTAGTTGTCGGGGAATGAGCTGATTCTTTTGGCTTCGGCGATATTTAGCACCCTGGGGGCCGCCCAATGGAAAAGGCCAATGGCTTTCGGGCTGCAAAGTTTGGTCATGGTGGGCGCCGGCTTCCTGGGGGAAACCTTTGTGGCGTTAAACCAGTGGCCTTTCGGGTGTGCTTTTGAAAAGGATTGCCCTGGCATTACCCTTTGCCACAGATAAAGGCCCTGCCCTTCCAGTGTTTTGGAATCATCGGAGGGTAAGCCTTCAAATGCCTTGGTGCAGTTCACCGGGGCGGACAGTGGCCGGGGGTGGACCGGGGTGACGTCCAAGTCTTCCCTGGTGCCGATAAAGATTAACCGTTGCCGTTTCTGTGGGACATTGAGCAGGTGGGCAGAAAGAAGTTTGCAGGACACGTTATACCCGGCACCCCGGAGTTCATCCATGATTTCGCCCTGGATACGCCGGTGTTCTCCCTTGATCATGCCGGACACATTTTCCATAACGATGACCTTAGGTTGGAACCCCTTGATCAGCCGGACATATTGCCTGAAAAGCTGGTTCCGGTCATCGTCCACCATCCGTTTGCCGGCGGTAGAAAACCCTTGGCACGGTGGGGATCCGTCAAACACGTCTAATACCCCTGGGGCCAGCCCGGTCATTTTCAGGGCGCCTTCAACGGTAAGCGCCCCTATATCCCCGTGGAATACCGGGACTTCTGGGAAATTCAGTTTAAAGGTAGAAACGGCATGGGCATCCCATTCGACGGCCAGGCATTCTTTAAACCCTGCCATGGAGTACCCAAGGGAGCTGCCACCGCAGCCGGCAAAAGTGGATATAACCGTAGGGGCGTCTTTTTCCCTGGGGGCCATGTGGGCTTTCCAGGCTTTGTCCAAGACTTCAAGATATTCATTTGTCATGGCCTGCCCCTAATTAACGGTGTCTGTATTCGGGACCATGAACACGTTCTTGTCCCATTCAGAAACGGCCCGGTATTCGATTAACCGCCAAGAGCATTCAAGGGTCCGGGCAATGGTATTGCAAACCCTGATCAGGCTCGGGATGTTCTCAATGTCTGCTGTGTAGGAAGTTACAGGGTTCCCGGGGCTTTGCTCAGGTGTGCTGAATGCCAAGGGCATCTCAATATCTTTCCCTGTATCCGGATCTGGAATAGAAAAAAGGCCAATCCAGTAAAGGGGTGCCACCTCTTTTTTCAGGTCCACCACTGTGAAGTCGTTTTCACTGGTAGAGCACTCAAACTGTTCTTCCAGGGCTCCCATTGTGACCAATTGTTTTTCCAGTTCCAGGGCTCCGGGCAGGCCATGGAGTGCCGGCATTTTCCTGAGTGCTTCAATGAGTTCTTTGGCAGGGTTGATTAAATTTTCCATTATTCGGCTGGCGCCTCCTGTGTGTTGATAAGCATGTGATCAAAGAGTTTCCCGAGCTGGACCGGGGCTGATTTGTCATAGAACCCGTGCTTTTCACACAGGGCATCCGTTTTTTCCTTGATGGGGCCCACGTCCTCATCCGGAATACGGCATACGATTTCGACGTATTCGGCTGATGGTTTTTTGGGTTCTTCTGGTTCTCTTGAAAAGTCGTATTCACCCCAATCAAAGCCTGCGGAGTCCACCATGGCTGTGACTTCTTCCGCTGAATAAGGCAGGATTTTGGATATGTCCTCGACGGTTAAACTATCAAGGGAACCGAATAGGCTGGTCAGTTTGGTGTAGTCAGGTTCCCCACGGATCTCATTGAGGAGTATGGTGAGCTGTTTAGCTTCCTTGAGTTCGATTTTGCCCAGGTTACGGACCGTGATCTCAGTTTCCCCGGCATCTTTCAGGACTGAGTACCGGTGTTCCCCGTCGATGATGATGTAATGGCCGGTAATGGGTTCCCAAACCAGAGGTGGCTTGACCATGCCGAACCGGGTAAGTGATTCCCTTTCCTTCGCAAGCAGGGCCGGAGTCATGACATTAAAGTTGTAATCGTTCGGTTCCACCTGGTCGACGTTCACCGTGATTAGTTTTCCGTTTATTTTCATAATGCATCCCCACACAAAGCAACTAATTACTTTGATATTAATTTACAAAAAAAGATTTGACCAGTTCCAGGTTGCAATCATAGATCTGCCCTGCCCTATTTTGAAATGGTGACCAACTTTTTCAGGATTTCCCCATGCTGGAGTTCTTTACTGGGCCGTTTGCCTACTCCCAGGATCTTCCGTGCTTTGGCCAACATGGCTTCCACTTCCGGCCACCGGTCCCTATGAATCGAAACTTTAAGATCCACCCATGACTTTGCCGGGGATGCACTTCCACCTGTTCGTTCCCCGAATCCGGATGAAAATTCAGGGGGCTCCGGTACGTCCGGGTCAATTTCCAGGAGGTTAACCAGCTCCACATCGTTGTAGGGCATGAGGGAGGCAATGCTTTTCCAATCCGCTTCTGACTCCAGTTCCCGCAGGATCTTTGCCAGCTTGACCGGGTTCCTATTACCATGGAGTTCATTGGCAACCATGGTGAGCATTTTGGCGTCATCATCAGAGATTTTACCCAGGTTATTGATGAGGATTTCTTTGGCACCGGCCAGTTTCATCCGGTTCCACCGATGTTCCCCGTCAATAATCTCATATTGTCCAGACGGTAGTTCCCTGGCCAAAACTTCTGCGACTTGGCCAAAGGTTTCCAGGCTGCCGCTTAATTTTTCCTGCATGAAGCCGGATTCTTCATTTGGGTTCCATAAATTCGGTACCAACAGGTCGATATCCACAATTTTTTCATTAATTTTGATTTTGATTGCCATGTGCCACCCTTAAAATTTTTGCTTGACCAAAGTGGTTTATTCCTTTATTCAATCCATCTATCAAAGTAAGCGTTTACTTTGAAAAGATGGTAAAAAGATATGACCCTATAATTTTTTTTAGTCTTCGGTATTTGTATTGTTCCTTTTTTGTACACCAATCACAAAGGAAGTAATTACTTTGTTTAACCACCTTTTATAAATTTTGTCAATCCATTGGTCTTTTCGAGAATACAGGAAATTGGGCTCTATTAAGTATTGATAGGTCTCTATTTTTTATTGAAATGACAAAGGAGAAAAAATGAACCAAATAAAATTTGATAATCAAGTAGCACAATTGGTGACCAAAGACCGGAGAGTATTGAATGCCGTGTATGACAGCCTTGTTTACAGGCGGCCAGGGTATGAGTTTACCAGGGCGTTTAAGGAGGGCCGATGGGATGGAAAAATTTGTCTTTTTAACCGGGTTAACTGGACCTTCCCTGCTGGCCTTGTTCGGTGGGTAACTGAGATTGTGAATGCAAAGGGTGTGGATGTTGAGTCGGTAGACATGAGGCCGCAGGATAAACGCCTCCCTGCCCTTTCTGATGAAACTATTGCCAATGTTTTGGAGGGTAAAGCCTGCCGGGATTACCAAGTATCAGCTATCCGGAGAGCCTTTGAAATAACCCGAGGGGTGATCCAATCCCCGACCGGCTCCGGTAAAACAGTGATTGCGGCCGGGATTATAAAACTTGGTCTTGAGCATTTGGGATTGAAAAGCCTTTTCATTGTGAACCGGAAAGAATTGCTCCGGCAGACCCGGAAAAGTTTTATCAGCTCCGGGATTGATTGCGGGATTATTGGTGATGGTGAACGGGTGATCCGCCAAGTCAATGTGGCAACGGTCCAGACCCTTTATGCGGGCTTTGAAAAGAAGAATGAACGGGGCCAGGTAACCAAACCGGCTGATCCACAAATCCAAGCCCTGCTGAAATCTGTGGACCTTCTGATCCTTGACGAATGTTTTAAGAAAGGTACGTTAATCAGCACCGTTTCCGGTTACATTCCAATAGAAAATGTAAGGAGAGGTGACCGTGTATACTGTGATGGTGGTACCTCAATTGTCACTAATACGTTTGTAAACCCGGTCAATGTTGACAGAATCGTCCGTTTAAATCTTTCAAATGAAAAATTCATAATTTGTTCTGAAAGTCATCTTTTTTCAACCGAATCCGGTTGGGTCGAAGCAAAAAATTTATCTGGCAAAAAATTAATAAGTCTCCCGGAGGTGAATTATGGCGAAAGTATATCACGGCCCGAAAATTTCTTGTCTGAACTGTGGAAAAATGTTCACCCCACACTATGTAACTGGGAAGGATTATTCAAGAGAATGTTTTGTTTCATCAAAACAGAAACCCAATCAAATTTGTTTGTTTTGCGGAAAAGCTTTTCACCGAAGAAATGCCAACCAAAAATATTGTTCTCCAGAATGTGGGCATCATTCACCGATAGCCAAAAAGGTTTGGTCGAAGAATATGGCGAAAGTGCGTCAAGAGCATCAAGAAGAAATAATATTGAGGATGAAAACGCAGAATCCAATGAAAGATTCGGTAAATGTCGAGAAAATGCTTTCCACAAAAAAAGACAACGGAACATTGAACATAGCACCCCCCAAACGTGGTGGGAATGGGCACTATACAAAACCACAAAAAATGTTGGCCGAAGAATTAGGAGCCAATTGGGAAATGGAAGTTGCTATTTCACTCGGAAAACGGAGAGAAGGCTATCCAACTCATTACAAAGTGGATCTTGGAAACAAAAAGCTTTGTCTTGCCATAGAAGTAGACGGAAGAAGCCACAATGGGAAAAGGAAGCTTTTGGATGTGAAAAAGGACAAAAAATTAGCGGAATTAGGGTGGAAAGTGTTGAGATTTACAAACCAGAAAGTGATGAACGATTTCAGATCAACGATCAAAGTTATCAGGTCAACGGTAAAAACTATGTAAATTTCTATGATTTTGAAGTTGAAAAATCCCATACCTATTTTGCCAATGAAGTCTTAGTTCACAATTGTCACAACGGAGACGCCACCAGTTTTGAACAAACCTTTGCAGCCTGTACCAATGCCTTTTATCGATTCGGTTTGACTGCCACCCCGCTGATGAAGGGGATTGAATCTGACATTAAGCTGATGTGTATCACCGGGGATGTTATTTACAGAATTACCTTGAAAGATTTGATTGACCGGGGATTGTTGGCACAGCCCTATATCAAGCTGGTTAAGATTACCACCCCAAACCTTTTCAAAGACCCCAAAGGACGAACAATAAATTATCAGTCTGCCTACAAATATGGGGTTACCGAGAATGACCGCCGGAATGAATTGGTGGTGCAGGAAACTTTGGAGCTGGCGGCTGCCGGGGAAACCGTTCTGATCCTGATAAGCAAGATTAACCATGGCAAGCGCCTTCAAGCCATGTTCAAGCCTTATACCCACCTTAAAACCCGTTTTATCCATGGTTCAAAAAGTGATGAAGAAAGGGACACCGCCCTGAAAGAGTTGGAGGCAGGCAAGTACAATGTCCTGATTTCTTCAACCATTACCGATGAGGGCGTGGACATCCCAAACATATCCGCTGTGGTGCTTGCAGGGGGCATGAAATCAACGATCAAACTGTATCAGCGCATAGGTCGCGCCATGCGGCCTAAAAAGGGCTTAAACAGGTGTTTAGTAATCGATTTTGTAGATCTAACCAATAAGCACCTTGCCAAGCATTCCATGAGCCGGTTGGAAGTCTTCAAAAGTGAGCCGGGATTTATCATTGTTCCTGATTTTAAAACTTTATTACGGGCTGTGGCCTGATCCGGAGGGAAGCGTGACCAAAGACGGAAATATTATCAAGTATTTATTGTTTGAGGGGCCGCTGAGCCCGGAGGAAATCATCAATGGTTTGGGCATACCAAGATCAACTTTTTTCCTGGCGATTAAGCGGTTGATTAAATCGGGTATCGTTGAAAGAGCAGATGATGATTTTACCCCAGGACGCCGTGTTTCTTACCGGGTGATCCCGACCATGATTCCTCAATCAATTGGCGCAGAAATCAGGTTGTCGTTGAAATATGTAGGATGGGCCATAGCTGAATTTTCAAGGGCCAAACGGCCGGAACATACCAGATTTGCCAGAGCCTTTTTAGATTCTGGGATTTTAACCATTCGTGAGATCAAAATATTGGCCGGTATTTATGACGAGAATTGGGAAAAATTTATTTTGCCAGATGAGATGGACAAATAGGAGGGATATAGATGTTAAAAGAGCAAAAAATAATTAATTTGATGTTGTTTCATGGCCCTATGGGACCAGATGCCCTGAGGGAAGAATCCGGGATTTCAAGAAGTGATTTATACAGAACCATAAGCAAAATGATTTCAAATAACATTATAAAAAAATATGAAAAACCGGATGTAAAGGGAACACGAATCTTATACAAAGCCATCCCGAAAAATATCCCGCCTGTTGTTGCACAAGATTTCAGGTCGAAAATGGAAACCTTAATCGGAGGAGTGAGCGAATTTTCTTCTTCCGGGGAACCAGACAAAACCCAAGCGTTTAAAACTTTCGTTGAATCCGGGATTTTTGATTTCGATGAAATGATGAGTTTGAAAAAGGTTTATCAAATGAGTTGGAAAGATTTGGCCTTTTTAATCCCGGAAGAATCAGGGGAGGAGCTTTCCCCGGGTAAGATAGCAATGTTGTTAAAACCGAAGGAATCAGACCCCAAATCTGAGTTGAGTGACAAAATGTCACACAGTCCAGGATATGGACCGTGTCCCAATTTGGGACATGATGCCTTTGACCATAAAGGCGGAAATACAGGGAATACGCCATGTCCCAGATTGGGACACGACGCCTTTGACCTTAAAGGCCGAATGGAAGGGCCATGTCCCAAATTGGGACACGATGCCTTTGGCCTTTATTATACGTATACTAGAAATAATATTATAAATAATATATATAAGGCCGAAGGAGGCGTGTCCCAATCTGGGACACAGGGTGTAAAAGTTTTCATGGAAGAATTTAAATCCCTATTCCAGGGAATATTATTTCACCTCCCCGGGAAAGAGAAAAAAACCCTTTCGGAAAAATCAGAACTGTTCGGAAAAATCATTTTAAAAGTCTTGCTTGATTCCCCTCCTCCCTCCGGTGAAGAAAAAGAGATCCCCTCCGGTGAAATTGAGGGAACCCCCTCCGATGAGGTAGCCGCCTTGAAAAATTCACCCGTGAAAAAGGTTCCGTTCAAAAAACCAATGGGGTTGGGCGTGAAAAAGGAAACACCCCCGGTGGACCTGCCAAGGAGTTCTGCCATCACCAAAGAGGATGAAGTGGTGGCGGAAGGGAGGATGCACCCAAACTATTGGGGGATGGATTCATACGAACGGGATTTTGAGTTCGCAAAAATTTATGTGGATCTTGTCAGCCGAGTCTCCAGCCACCTCAAGGAAACGTATACCAAAATTTTGGGAACCGAAAGCATGTACCGGTTCCGCAGGCCCCGGAAGAAAAATTGTGTGGATAACCGGAAAGACATCCATGCTTCCCGAGTCCAAGCTGATGTTCACGGCGCCCGGTATGAGGAATGGATAAAAGCCCGGATTGAGCTCTGGTCCCCGGAACGAAATTTTAATGTGCCATACCCAACCCCCCACTACCTGACGTCGAGGGAGCATTGGGAAATCTGGTGCGGTTTCATGAGTGTCGGGAATGGCAAGGAGTATATCACCTATGACAGGGCCGGACTTGAAGCAATAGGCATCCCCTGCCTGTTGCCTGAAAACTTCCATGCTGATGGTCATTTGGAAAAAGCCAAGGCCAGGGATAACAATCCTGAAACAAATCAGGAAAAGCGCCGTGAATATGACCTGCAATGCAAGTTGTATGAGGATTATATCTATGCGGATATGCTGCGGGTACACGGTAGTTCAGGATGGGATATTCTGGAGTTGGCCAAAAAAGCAATCTGCAAAAAAATAATTCCGGCAGACTGGGTTATGGGTTACGGCACCCACCACAATCTGCCGGAATTAAAACAAGCAAGATACCTGATCAAACTTTAATCACCCATTGATACCGAAATTTATTCCTGATTTCAAGGAGAAATTTATGCCCGAAGAAAAACCTTTTGAGGGGTATACACCTGATTTCCAAAGGTATGTCCTGTCACTGATGTATAACGATCCAAAATTTCTGGAAATGGTGGTCGGTGCTGTTCAACCGGAACATTTTGACGAAAAGATTGACGCGGTGTTTGCCGAGATTTTTCTGGATTATGGCAAATACTTCAAAGATCCAATCAGCAAAGAAGTTGTGGTGGCAGAGCTGAGAAAGCTAAAAGCCAAGAAAAAAATCGAGGAAGAAGACCTCCCCACGTATATTGCCCGTTTTGCCAAGGGCATTATTCCAATCCCCAAAGCCGCAGACTGGATCAAAAAAGAGATCCGGGATTTTGTGTGTTCAAAAAGCCTTGAGGTGGAACTTGTTAATTCTGTTGAGCTGCTGGAAAAAAAAGCCTTTTCAGAAATTGTTACCCGAATTCAGGCTGCCCATGACAAAGCCATGAATGTTACGGATGCCAGGCCCCGGGCATCCCTGAGAGAAGGCAGAAAGGAAAGAATTGAACGTTATGCCGATCCGGACGCCATGTCAAAGATCAGGGGCCATGCAAGCGGGATTAGGGAACTGGATGCTGTCTTGTATGCCAAAGGGGTTGCCCTGGGGGAAATGATCGTGTTCTGTGGCTCCCCCGGCCGTGGTAAATCAATCATCCTCATGAATTCAGCCGTCCAGGGCATGTTAGACGGGGAAAACACCCTGTTTTACACGTTGGAGGTTGCTCGTTTAATTGTGGAGGCCAGGACGGATGCTTGTTTGACAGGGGTACCCGTTGTGGAGCTTTATTCCGGGGCTTCAACGATCGATGAACGTTGGGATATGGTGGAAGCCAAAAAAAGTTTGGGTGAAATTGATATTGTTGATCTACCACCACGAACCTTGACCCCGAACATGATCCGCCGTGATTTAAGGCGGTATGCTTCCGAAGGAAAAGAAATCCACCGGGTTGTTGTGGATTATGCAGACATCATGGCAAGTGACCGGAAAATTGATGATCGCCGCCTTGAGCATGGGGATGTTTATGAACAGCTCCGTGGTGTTGCCAAAGAGTTTCAGGTGTCCATGTGGACCGCTTCACAGGCCAATAGGGATTCATTGAGAAAATCCGATGTTGATATTGACGCCCTGTCAGAAGACTTCTCCAAAGCATTTACAGCGGATTATGTAATTGGCCTTTCCCAAACCAAGGTGGAGGAAGGGGAACGGATTTCCGGTAGGGGTACCGGGACCATGCGGTTGTTCTTCGGTAAGAACAGAAACGGGAAAAAGGCCGTGACGGTCAGAGTGATGACCGACTTTACCCGGATGAGGATGTCCATGGAAGACTGGGACGAGACGGACGGGCGTTTTTATGGTTCGCCGACTTTTCGCCTCCCCGTAGCGGCTTGATGATAGTCCAGAATGAGCAAAAAATATATTTTTAAGCGTTTCACCCCCCTATCAGGATAAATCGTAAGCGCTTTTCCCTCATGTCAAAATTTGGGGCGTTTAAACGCGTTTTAGCAAATGGAGAAAATCATGTTCGATTTCAAGGATTATATCGAAGAAAATCTGGACTACCGGCAGCAGGCATCAAAGTCGGAAGAAATCATGATTGATTGTATCAATCCTAATTGTAGCGACAATTGGCGCAAAAATAAAAAAATGTCTGTGAACACAGATAAGAAAGTCGCTTATTGTTTTAAGTGCGGCCATGTTTACAGGCCCGTTGATTTTGTGGCAGAGGTCGAGGGCATTTCCAAATTTGAAGCCATGAAGATTGTAAAAGCTGGAGTTAAGCGGACATTCGGTCCAAATCGTTTAGAAAATGCCCTTATGAAAAAACCGGAGGAAAAACCGGAGCCGGTAACCGAAACCGACAAATCAGTCAAGTTGCCTTTCAGTGTGCCCATTGAGCCCGGTTCGGAACCCTATGAATATTTGAAAAAACGGGATTTTGGGAAAGCGGTCATTGACCACTTTGGCTTGAGGTATCAACCCACAGGCCCATATGGCCGCAGGATCATCATTCCGGTTTGTGTGGATGGTCGGGTGGCTACCTTCCAGGCCCGTGCCTTGGATGCCGGGGTAAAGCCCAAATACCTTTTCCCCCGGGAAGGGGCGTCTCAGTTTCAGTCCGTTCTTTACAACTGGGACCAGGCCAAAGAATACGAGGAATTGGTGCTGGTTGAGGGTGTCACAGATATGTGGCGTTTATGGGTCCAAGGCATTTACAACGTGGCTGGTACTTTCGGAAAAGCCCTAAAAAAAGAACAACGCCGGCTGATCCTTGATAACTCAAAAACCAAAAGGGTCGTGTTGTTTTGGGATGGTGAAGCCATAGACAAAACCTATAAAACTGCCGGGGATTTGGTAGATTTTATTGATGTGCGGGCCGTAGAGGTGCCGGATGGAATGGAGCCGGACACTTGCCCGGAGCCAGCCCGGTATATTGCCTATGCACGCCCAGTGAAAAACCTTTCACCGCTGGAAAAAAAGTTACGAGGGGCACGTTTAAAATAATTTTTCGTCAATACAGGAAATTGGAGGCTATTAGAGAATAGAGCACAAAAAAATAAACTCCAATTTCCAAGGAAAAACAAGAATGAACCTGAAACTTTTAAGAACAAAAATGGATAGCTCCCTGGGCAATCCGTATTTCATGTCAAACCCGTATTCAGAGATCCATTGGATGTCCCGACGTCTCCGGATCTTCGTTACATGGTGCATCAAAGAGCGGCTTCATTTTTGGCTGGTCTGGATTGATCACCGGGTGCCGGATTCTAAATCAAACTATGATTTTCAAGGAGAAAAAAATGAATTTTTTGGTTGAACTGTTTGAAAGGCTTAATGAAGTTGAAAAAGTTCATAATTTTTTCACTGGGGAAGATGAAACAGATCAGATCATTAGAAAAAAACTATTCGTGTTTTTTGCACTTAATAAAAGCGATGTGCCGTGGATCACAGAAAAATCCTGGAATGACACCTGCAAATTTATGGGTGGCAGGAACACCGCTGATTTGGTTGCCATTTATTTTCTCTATGTTTGGAACAAGAAATTCAAAGGATGATTGATTCAGGACCATGATTAACATGGTCCGTTTTTTAGGAACAAGGAAGGAATGAAAAATGTTTAAAGATAACCCTGATTTTTACCCTACCACTGAAAGCCTGATTATCCGGATGTATAACAAACTCCCCAAAAATTTTCGGCAATCTGTAAGATACTGGTTGGAACCCCAGGCCGGCGCCGGTGACATTGCCGAATTTATCAGGGATAAAAACAGGTACAGAGGAACAACCATCCACACCATTGAAAAAGACCCGGAGTTGGCTGCCACTTTGAGGGGCAAAGGATTTCAGGTTGTTGACTATGACTTCCTTAATTTTAATGGGCCGGATAAATATGATGTCATTATTGGGAACCCGCCTTTTTCCGAAGGTGACAAACATTTGCTGAAAGCCATTAACATCATGTATTGCGGTCACATTATTTATCTTTTGAATGCCGAAACCCTTAAAAACCCGTTTTCAAATACACGAAAAATGTTGGCTCAAAAGTTGGATGAGTTGAATGCTGATGTTGAATATCTCCGAAATCAATTTATCACCGCCGAACGGAAAACGGGGGTGGAAGTGGCATTGGTCCATATCCATGTTGACCGGCAAATTGAACAGGATCTGTTTGATGGAGTCACCGAAACCATTGAGAGAACCCCGGTTTATAGAGATGCCCATAAACAAAGGGAAATCACCCAAAAGAGCAGCATCAAAAATCTGGTAGCTGAGTATGACCGAGCCGTAAAAATCGGAACGGAAACCCTGCTTAATTTCTTTAAAAACTACCACCATGTTTCTCCCTATATGGATATTACTGTGAAAGATTCAGATAGGGACAATGGCACCCTGTCAGAGGCCAGTTTGACCGAAAACATGAAATGGATGCTAAACAAGCTGGTCAAACAAATCCGGACTGATTTCTGGAGAAAGACCCTTCAACTGGATAAGGTCCGGGACCGAATGACAGTTAAGAAGCTGGCGGAATTCAATAAATCGTTGCAGGAGAACACCTACATGGATTTTACTGAATCAAACATCAGGACCTTTATTTTGAATCTGGTCAATTCCTATGAAGAAATCCTTACCGATGCCGTGCTGGACACCTTTGAATTGATGACGGTTTCCCACGCCTGGCACGAAGACTTGCACTTGAAAAACATTCATTATTTTTCCGGGTGGAAGACCAACAAAGCCTATTCCGTAAATAAAAAAGTGATCCTGCCTTTTTATGATTGGGCATTTTTTGATGACAGGTATGGGAATGGGCGCTGGAGTGTTGATTACACAGTAAAACCCAAACTGGATGATATTGATAAAGTCGCCAATTATTTTGATGGGCAGACAAAATATGTATCCATTGTGAATGCTTTAACAACCGCCTTTAGAAGCGATCAGACAAAAAAGGTATTATCCACCTATTTTGAAATCACTGTCTTTAAAAAGGGTACCATCCATTTGACCTTTCGCGATGAAGGTATCCTCCGGCGTTTTAACGTGACGGCTTGTAAAGGGAAATCCTGGCTGCCGGAAGATTATGGGTCAAAAAAGTATAATGATTTATCCGCCAAAGAAAAGAAGACTGCTGATGAATTCGAGGGAGAACAAGCCTATAGTACAAACGTAACCACTGACCGAACCCTTTTTAGAAACAATCCTTTACCCCAAATTGGAATATAAAACAGCGCCTTTGAATCAAAGTAACTAATTACTTTATTCAATATCAATTTTATGTTAAAACGCGGGCCTGAAATGACCCACAAAAAAGGAGCTTTAAAAATGAGTCTACAGAGAATCAGAACAACTTCCGACACCACAATCCCCTATGACCACCGTGTAGCCATGGAAACCATTGATTCAGCTTTAGAGTGTGAAGTGTGTGCCAAAACCGCCAAACTTTCAGCAGAGCCAAGGCCATTTGCCAGGGCCTGTTTCTATTTCCTGGATGCCATGGGGGATGCTTCCATTGATGCGGTCAAATTCTGCAAATATCTGAAAGAGAATGGGTGCATAGGGCAGTCCCGGTTTATCCTGTCTGAAATGCTGAGGTGTAACCCCACCAAGGTCAGCCGAATTTATAGGTGATCCCATGAAGAAAATGATTACCCGTTACACAATCGCTTTTATTGCCGTCATGGCCCTTATGATTGCCGGGGCTGACAGTGAGCCTTTCCGGCCTTGGATTAACGTAATGGCTGCGGCCACCTTTTGCATAATTATCATCATTTCTTCCTACCGACTGCATAATAATAACCAAGAATAGAAGGAGTTTTCAAAATGCCCATAATACCTACTGATTCAGTACTCAAGAGAGCAGCCACCCTTCGAGAAACACTCAATTATCACAACCACCGTTATTTTGTTCTTGATAACCCTGAAATCGGGGATCTGGAATTTGATGAATTGTTTGCCGAGCTGGTTCAGATCGAAAAGGATTACCCGGCACTGGTAACCCCTGATTCCCCCACCCACCGGATCGGGGCTCCCCCTTCTGACAAGTTTGAAAAAATCGCCCGGGGAACCAAGATGTATTCCATTGATAAGGCATTCACCGAAGAGGAAATCATACAATGGATGGCCCGGATGGAAAAGGCGGTGGTAAATCCTGTTTATACCCTTGATGTAAAACTGGATGGTCTTGCCATTGAGTTGATCTATGAAAACGGAATTCTGGTTACCGCTGCAACCCGTGGTGATGGTCTGGTGGGCGAAATTGTCACCAACCAGATCCGAACCATTAAAAACATCCCGTTAGCGGTTGAAATAAAAACCCCATTCAAAGTCCGGGGGGAAGTGATTATGCCCCGTTCTGATTTTGAAGAATTGAACAAAATCCGGGTTGCCAATGGGGAAGATCCCTGGGCAAATCCCCGGAATGCTGCGGCTGGTGGTGTCCGCCAGCTTGACCCAAAGAAAACCGCGGCCAGGCGGCTCCGGTTCTATGCTTATTCAATCCATGATGTTGAAAGGGTTGAATCCCAAAAAGCAGCCTGGAACCTTTTATCAGCCCTTAATTTCCAGACCACAAGTAACATCGCCCGTGGGGAAGCCTTGGTGAGTATTGATGAAATCACCGAGTACCTGGCCTATATCAAGGGAAAGCGTCCCGGTCTCTCCTGTGAAATAGACGGTGTGGTCCTTAAAGTAGATGACTATGAACATCAGGAAAAACTTGGGTTTTCTTCCAGTTACCCCAAATGGGCTCTGGCCTATAAATTCGCCGCTGAACAGGCCACCACTACTGTCCTGGGGATTGATACCCAAGTGGGCCGTACCGGTGCCTTAACCCCTGTTGCCCGCCTTGAACCGGTTTCTGTGGGTGGTGTGGTGGTTTCCAATGCCACCCTACATAACGGCCAGGAACTTGCCCGGAAGGATGTCCGTTTGGGTGATACTGTCGTGGTCCAGCGGGCCGGGGACGTGATCCCCGAGGTAGTCAGGGTTATTTTGGAGGAAAGGCCTCCTGAAACAATGCCGTTTATGATGCCCACTGAGTGCCCGGCATGTGGTGGTGAAGTTGGAAAGATAAATCACACGGATGCAATTCTCCGGTGTTTGAATTTCAATTGTGTTGCACAACTCAAGGCCCGCCTCAAACACTTCGTTTCACGGGATGCTTATGACATCGTGGGTTTTGGCGTGAAACTGGCTGATCAGCTTGTAGAAGAAGAAGTGATCACTTCTGTTGGTGGAATTTTTCACCTGACAGCGGAACAACTTGAAAAGATGGACCGCATGGGTAAGAAGTCTGCCGAAAAATTGGTTGACGCCATCGAGGGCCGCCGGGTGATCCCCTTTGACCGTTTCCTTTATGGCCTGGGCATTCCCCTTCTTGGTAAGTCCGCATCAAAATTTCTGGCAAACAAATTCAAGTCCCTGGAGGAAGTGGAAGCACTTTCCATCGAACAGATAATGGCCTTGGACGGCTTTGGTTTTGAAATAGCCCAGGCCGTTAACCGGATCGGTAATGATCCATATGTGGTCAACTTGGTAGATGAACTTTTTTATTCAGGGGTGGAAATTTTTTACCCGGAGGAAACGAAGCATTCCGGGGAAGCCCTGGCCGGTAAAAAGTTTGTCATTACCGGTTCCATGTCTGAGCCACGTAGCGCCATTAAAAAGCTAATTGAGAACAATGGGGGCCAAGTGACCGGTTCCATATCCCAAAAAACGGATTTTCTTGTTTATGGGGAAAATGCTGGCAGTAAAAAAACCAAGGCCGAAGGGCTCGGGGTCACCTGCATTACAGAAAGCGAATTAAAAGCAAAGCTATAGAGAGAACGACGTCAATACAGGAAATTGGAGGCTATTAGAAAGTAGGGATAACTTGATGCCCTAATTACATTCTACTTTTTAATAGGAGGTTTCATTATGAGTAAAGCAACGCGGACGCGGAAGGGACAAAGCAGCAAAGCGCGGGAAAATGGTTTGAAATACGGGAAATTCATGAGGCGGAATGATAACAGAACTGCCCGGCATTCCATATCCAATGAACTCCGGGAATACCGCCATAAGGACGCTGCTTAAAAAGTAAGGGGCTGGTTTATTCCGGCCCCTTATTTAAGGAGAAACCATGGCAAAAAAAATATGCACCTGATGAAACAAGATGATCAGCCATATGGTAGCAAAAAAAATGCTGTGAAAGTGTGGGTAAGCCGATTGGGTATGGAACGATGAAGCCGCTTATGTCAGTGACAGAGACCTATATACAAAAGAAACGGCCCAGGATCATGGGTATACCCGTTGTTGCGATGTTCCAGAAGACCAAAAAATACCGAAAAAGCAGGAGAGAGAAATTGAATAAAGAATTGCAGGTTTTTGAACATGAAATGTTTGGTAAAATTCGGGTGATGGATCGTGAGGGGAATCCTTGGTTTGTTGCAAATGAAATTGCTAAAGCACTTGGTTATTCAGATCCCAAAAAAGCAATCACAATGCATTGTAAGTATTCGGTATTATTAAAAGGTGACGAATCATCCCCTTTGACATTTTCACCCCGTGGAATCAAGATCATCCCCGAGAAGGACATCTACCGTTTGGTCATGAGATCCGGTTTAGAGGCTGCCGAAAAATTTCAGGACTGGGTTTATGATGAAGTTCTGCCGTCAATCCGGAGAACCGGTAAATATGATGTCACCGAAAAAACTGATAGCGAAAAGGCCGTTATCCTGGCCCGTGCTGTTTTGAAATCGGATAAAAAATTAAAGGCCCTGGAACTAAAGCGCAAAAAGGACAAACCCAAGGTCGAAAGCTATGACAAATTCATCAGCACAAAAGGTTTGGTTACCTTACAGGAGGCCGGTAAACAACTGGGTGTAAAACCAAATATTTTTATTGCCAAACTCCGTGATGTCAAAATCCTTTTTAAAAGAAAGAATGTAAATTTTCCCTTTCAACCTTATTTGGATAAAGGATGGTTTGATATGAAGGTTTCCGAAGATTCCATGGGCAATCCCCGGAGCCAAACCTTTGTTACCACAATCGGGTTGGCAATGTTTCACCAGCTCATAAAAAAAGGCCTGATGGAAATGGGGAAAAAACCCAGGTTACCGAGATCAGATAGAAAGGAGGCAAAATAAAATGGTAGAAGCAGAATATGGCGCAGGGTCAATAAGGGTTCTTCAAGGGCTGGAAGCGGTCAGGCTGCGTCCCGGTATGTATATTGGTTCTACAACCCTTGATGGGCTCCACCACTGTGTTTATGAGGTGCTTGATAATTCCATAGACGAATCAATGGCCGGGCACTGCAACAAAATTATTTTGCAGATGCACCAGGATGGTTCAATCTCCGTCGAGGATAATGGCCGGGGCATACCGGTTGATGTCCACCCGGTTGAAGGTATCCCCACCGTCGAAGTGGTTTTGACCAAACTGCATGCAGGCGGAAAGTTTGACGAATCGGCATACAAGGCGTCCGGCGGGCTCCACGGTGTTGGAGTTTCTTGTGTAAACGCCCTATCCAAGGATCTTGATATAACAGTATGGCGGGATAATGAAGAATATTTCATGTCCTTTTCCCGTGGGGTAGCCACCACCAACCTCATCCCAAAGGGGAAGAAACGAAAACGGGGAACTATGGTCCGGTTCTGGCCTGATCCCGATATTTTCCCTGATATCCGGTTTAATTATGACACCATCAAAACCCGGATTACCGAACTATCCTTTTTGAATCCCGGGGTATCTTTCACCTTGAAAAAGGGTAAGAAGGTGGAAGAGTTCAAATCGGAAAATGGCTTGACTGATTATATTGATTACCTGGAACCTGCTGAAGGAATTGCCAACATAATAACTGCCGAAGGGGAATCACAGGACATACAGGTTACCGTGGCACTGAAATGGACCGCAGGCCACACTGGCAGGGAGCTTTCCTTTTGCAACAACATAAACACCCATGAGGGCGGAACCCATTTGACCGGGTTTAAAACGGCTCTTTCCACTGCCGTTATGCAGCATGTCATGAAAAATGTTAAAGCCAAGTGCAAACCGATTCCAGAAGATGTCCGGGAGGGGTTAACTTCTATTGTATCGGTACGGGTTCCGCAGCCGCAGTTTGAGGGGCAAACCAAAACTAAGTTGGGCACGGCGGCCGTCAAAGGAATTGTCCAAAAGATCGTTTATGAAAAATTAGCTGAAATCTTTTACCAGAATGACAAAATAAGGGAGCGCCTGGCTGCCCGGATTGTTTTGACAGCGAAGGCAAGGGAAGCGGCACAAAGGGCCAGGGATGCTACCCGGAAGGCGGCCAAACTGGGTGTAGATATTCTGCCAGGCAAATTATCCGATTGCCAATCCCGTGACATCGCCAAAAACGAACTTTTTATCGTTGAAGGGGATTCCGCTGGCGGTTCTGCCAAACAGGGGCGGGATCGAGTGTATCAGGCTATTTTGCCCCTTAAAGGCAAAATTCTGAATACCGAAAACATGAAGACATCAACCATAATCAAAAGCAAAGAAGTCCAGACCCTAATTGCGGCCATTGGAACCGGTATAGGAGGGGGCAGTTTTGATCTTGGAAGTCTCCGGTATGGAAAGATCATTATCATGACAGACGCTGATGTTGATGGCTGCCTGGCGGGAGATACCCGTTTGAAACTCATAGATGGAACATTCCCCACAATAGCAGAACTGGCCGAAAAATATCCCGGTGAATCCGATAAATTTTGGGTGTGGGCCAATGATGAAACGGGGCGCCATGTTCCGGCACAGGCCCACTCAGCCAGAATCACCCGGTATGTTGATAAAATTTATGAAGTGGAACTTGACGGTGGCGCAGTCATTGAAGCTACCGAAAACCATCCATTCATGCTCCGGACAGGAGAATTTGTTAGAGCAGATGAGTTGGAATCAGATCAGCCCTTGATGGGTATGTTTTGGCCGAAGAATAGGGATAGCCACAAGGTTGTTTCTGTTCGTTTAGTCACCCTGGCTGATACTATCCCGGTTTATGATATCACCGTGGATAAATACCATAATTTCCTGGTCTGTGCCGGGGAAGGATCAGGGGTATTTGTGCATAATTCCCATATTACCACTTTGCTCCTAACTTTTTTCTTCCGTCATATGCCGGAATTGATCTTTAACGGTAATATTTACCTGGCCTGCCCGCCCCTTTTCAAATTGAAAGCCAAAGGTGGCACTCAATATCTTTACACGGATGCTGAATTGAGAACAGCCCTGGATGCCCTTCCGGTAGGGGGAAGAAAACCGATCATTTCACGTTATAAAGGACTTGGAGAAATGCCGCCACAATTGCTTTGGGAAACGACCATGGACCCGGAAAATCGCAAAACGATAAAGGTGGAAATTACCGATGGTGCCGAAGCAGATCAGGCGTTTACCATATTGATGGGTAATTCCCCGGAAACCCGGGCAGATTTCATTAAGCACAATGCTTTAGATGTTACAATAGATGCTTAAAGCCAAACAGCTGTTATTTAAAGTTTTTTTTACTGCTTTTCTAAAATTTATAGTTTTTTGTGAGTGAATCACGCATGAGATCCGTATAATTCAGAAAGGTTGTTAAGTTTAAGAAACTAAGATTAAAAGGTGAAGTAAATGGTAGAATTTTCAATTATCAAAAGTGAGGCTTTAAGCTCAGTTCCGGATCTCATTAAAGATTATTTGTCAGATGGGTTATATTTTTCATTCACTGATGATGAAATGAAGATGTTTGTTCCAAAAGCCGATGGTCTTCACCATAGTCGGATTGTGTGTTGTAAGAATTTTTTTGATGAACTCGCTTTTGATTCGGAAGTCTTTAATTCTGGTCACAAATCATGTGGGACAAAACCTATTTTTATAGAAAAATTTGATAGCCCATATGTTTATGAATTGGAGGATCAACCTGACACCCAATATTCCTGTTTTGCAAACCCAGGTTTTGACGCCCCGCGTTTTGATCTTTTATCCCCCGAGATAATGGGATATTACCGTTTTATATTTGAAGTGGTTAACGATTCACAGATGATAGCCGTTTGTATTCGAGAAGATTTCTCAATTTATATGTGGCCAAATTTCGGGGAATCTTTGTGGCCGGCAATAATAATTCCGACACAATGCTTACACCCAAAATTTTTAACCCATTTCATAGGAATTCCACATGAAATTAAACTGGAAACCATCGATCTAAATTAAGAGAAGGAGAAACTACTGTGGCAAATTCTTTAATCCTGTATTGCAAAGAGAAAGCTATTCCGTGGGAAGCCTGTAAAAACAGACCTTGTAAAACTTCAAAATGTTTATTCAGCCGGGCAGTTAAAGCATTCGGCACCGATAAAATCGGATTAAAGCAGCCCAAACGGTATTCTGCCGTTAATACCATGGTGGAAGACCGAGACGAATTAATCGAAGGGGGAAAAATTCTGGAAGCAGAAAAAACAACCTTGGCCAAAACTCCGGTTTTAAAGCGGACACCGATCCTTGCGACTTCAGGGGCGGAACACAAATTACCAAACGATTTTCTGAGGGTGACTATTGAAGAGAAAATTAACGCTAAATACCAAAGTAATTAATTAATTACTCTTGACATCAAGCCATCATTTTAATATGACACAAGGCCAAGTATGAATAAAAAATACTTGGCCTTAGTATTTTTTACCATTACTCAAGGAGGGATTATGGCAAGAAAAGGCGCTTTCCACGACACCGCTATCGGTAACTTGGTCAGAGAAAAAAGATTAGAACAGGATTTAAGCCAGTTGGATTTGGCATTAGAACTTGGATATACCCATGGAAATTTTATTGGGATGGTTGAAACTGGCATCGCTAAATTCCCCCGTGAAAAGGTCATTCCTTTTGCTGATGCCCTTGGGGTTCCCCGTGAAAAATTTATTAGGTTATGGCTGGAACAATACCAACCGGATTGGCTGGACCTGATAGAATTTAAAAAATAATAATTATAAAATAAGCAACTTGGTGAAATATACTCCCACAGGTCGTTTGTTTTATTGCAATAAAATCAAAGTAATTAATTACTTTATTTCTCAAAGTTAAAAGGGTGGGTAAATGGAAAACAATTACGCTTCTCACTTGTTTGTAAGAAAAGTCCAACCGGATGAGTATTATGAATTTATTGAAACAATCGATAGTTCATTAAAGGTCGGCAGAAAGCCTGATTGTAATGCAAAAACGCTTTTTCTCCAGGGTTCTTTAGTGACGTTGATTTTTGTTGAGGTTAACGAAGAGCATTACCAAATTATCGTCCCTAAAATAGATGGGTTAATCTTACAGCGTTTAGCCAGCGATATCCCCCCTGAACAGCTTTTGGCTGTTATCGAAACTTTATACTACTCCGCAACTGATTGATTCTAATTTAATAGCATCCGGTCTCCATGAGAATACAGGAAACTGGAAGCTATTAATATTTGTAATGAACAAAAAAAACAGGCGGTAGGCTTGAAAAGCCGACAGGCACAACCCGTTTAAAGGATATGCTGTACAAGCATAAAAAAGAAGCACGATTCATTCTTTAATATTCAACAATCAAAGTAATCAATTACTTCAAAGGAGAAGCCATGGGAAAAGAAAAATCAATTTTGGTCACTTGCAAAGCATGTGGGCACCAAGCGCCGGATTTAAAGCCCCATTTCATTGGTGGCCGGAGTCCCTCATGCACAATGGCTCTTGATGAATACCAGGGAAAATACCCTGATGAAGAAGTGGTCTCCGAAGCATTCAAGGCAAAACTGGCCGAACTAAAATCCAAGAAAAAGCTGAATGCCCTAACTCCTAAAAAGTTTTCCATTTCCAAAACTTTTGGATTGAGTATGGGCAAAGATAATTTTGTGACCGGGTTTGTGGAACGGACACCGGCGGTACCGGAGATCGATCCGGAATACAAGTTTCCGCCCGAGGCCACAAAAATCATCCTGCTTGGATTGCAGACGAACCGCCCGACTATGGTGCATGGCCCGACGGGGAGCGGTAAATCATCATGTGTGGAACAGATCGCCGCGCGGATCAATTACCCGGTCATGAGGGTGAACCATCACAAGGACATGTATTCCTATGATATCGTCGGACAGAAAAAGATTGAAGACGGCCAAACTGCCTTTGAATATGGCCCTGCCCCGGTAGCCATGAGGCAGCCCATGATCCTGATCATGGATGAATGGGACGCCACGAACCCGGAAGTTGCCCTGCTTTATCAGAGCCTTTTGGAACGGAAGTCAGACGGTAGCCGCCTTGGTAACCTTGTCCTGACTGCCAATGGTGGTGAAAGGATTGAATCTGACCCATTCTTCCGTATCATTGCCACATCCAATACCACCGGCCTGGGTGATGATAAGGGGTATTACCAGGGTACCGAAGTCCAGAATATTGCGTTTGTTTCCCGGTTCCTGCTCCGGGTGAAACTGGATTATATGGACAAGAAGCAAGAAGCTGAGCTTTTGGAGAAGAAATTTCCCGCCCTTTCCGAAAATGAAGCAACCGGATTTGCAAAGGTGGCAAACCTAATCCGTAAGCGGTTTGAAGCGGGTGAATTGAATGTCCCCTACTCCGTCAGAGATCTGATCAATTGGGTCGATCTTTATTTGATGATTGGTGACGCTTCAAAGGCCATGCAATTTTCCTGTACCTCAATCCTCCCATACACCGATGAAAAGGTTATTTCAGAAATCGTCCAACGCGTATTCAGCTAAAACCACAGGCCGAGCGGATCGGTCCCTATTTTTTGGAGAATGAAAATGTCCACACTTATTGCGCGTTATGTATTGGAAACCGTTGCAAAAGCATTGTCCGCAGCCCATGACGTCCGGGTCGTTTTCTATGGTGATGAATGCCACACAGACGGCAAAACAATCACCCTGCCATCCCTTCCGGATAAAATACCCGAAGACATGATCATGATGCTCCGAGGATATCTGGATCATGAAGTGGGTCACATCGCTTTCACCGATTTCAAAGCATACCGGAAACTGCCAAAAAACAAGACAGAACAATTTGCTTTGAATGCCATTGAGGATATCCGAATCGAAATTGCCATGGAAGATATCTGGAAGGGGTGCAAAGTCAATTTTGAACGGGCTCATGAAATGACTACTGAAAAAATTGTCGATCCAAAAAGTAAGCGAGGGATCAAATGGGAAGATTATGACGCTGTAACCAAAGTATTCATCCTTTTCATTTCAGCAGCCCGGTATGGCTATGATGTCCCTATCCTGGCCAAACATAGCCTTGAATACATGCCCATTATTGATGAAATGGCTGATGAAATCGAGGAAGCCCAAACCCTTGAAAGTACCAAAGAGGCATATGACTTGGCCGTAAGGGTTCTGGAAAAGATTGAGCACGTTGTCCGGGAGTTTGACCGGATGATGTCCATGCCAGCACCCAAAAGAAAGGAAAAGAGTTCACCCAAAGCTGGTGGGGGCGGTGGTGGTGGTTCTGCCGCCAGTGATAGTGATGGTTCCGGTGATGGTTCCGGTGTAGAAGCACCAAAAACGGGGCCAAAGGATAAAAAGCCCAAAGAGCCCAAGGTCGCTGCCGAAGAATCCGGCGAAGGTGGATACGCGGAATCCGGTGGCGCCACTGAAGAAGAACCCGAAACTGGACCGGAGAAAGAGGAAAAATCCCTTGTGGAAGAGGGAGAATCATCCGAGGATGAAGACGAACTACCCGAGGAAGAGGAGGAAGACGAACCAGAACCAGAGGAAGAACCACCCGTCCCCGAGGAGGAAGAGGAACCGCCCGTCCCCGAGGAAGTCCTTGAACGTCTCCGTAAATCCCTTGAATCTGATGATGCCAAAGTTCTTCCATCCCTTGGTAAGGACATCATTAAAGTTACCCGTTCTTTAAAAGGGTACCGGGTGTTGACCACCGAAAAGGATTTCTTCAAGGAATGGCCCGGGACTTCAACCGGCCTTGAAGAATATGAAGTCTACCGGAAAAAGACCCATGGGGTTGTTGGCGTGCTCAAAAACCGTTTGAACCGGATTCTGATGTCAAAGAAGCGGGCCACATGGTTGGGCGGAAAAAGGCATGGAATTATTAACCCGGCTACATTGCATATGGCTGTCCAAGGCACATCCGATAAACTTTTCAGGGTGAAAAAAGAAGGGGCCAGAATAAACACTGCTGTTACGATTCTGGTGGACCTATCCGGTTCTATGAGTGGAACGAGAATGCGGAAAGCTACTGAAACATCGGTATTGATGGCGGAAACGCTGAACCTTGCAAATATCCCATTTGAAATTCTTGGTTTTTCCGGTGACAATACTTATTCATCCAGGCACCGGGGTAGTGATTTAACCAAATTTTCCCGTTACGGATCATTGGATATATTTTATTTCAAACTTTTCAATGAAGGGCTAAACCAGTTGACCAAAAAGCGGATCGGGTCCATGAGATCACAGGCACAGAACTATGACGGTGAAAGTGTCCGGTTTGCTGCCAACCGCCTTTTAACAAGGGCTGAACGGAAAAAAGTTATGTTTGTTCTTTCCGATGGAGAACCTGCTGCAAGTTATTGCGATAGCAGTGCTTTGTCACCCCATTTAAATCAGGTTTGCAAGGAATTGGAGGCAATGCCTGACTTTTTCCTTTGTGGATTCGGTATCCAGACGAACGCCCCCAAACGGTTTTACCGGAATCATGTGCTAATTGATGACCTGAAAGATTTGCCACGGGTGTTAATGGAAAACCTTTCAAAGGCAATCCTGTAAAAATATCTATGGCGAGAATACAGGAAATTGGAGTCTATATGTAAATAGTTCTTGATTAAACTTATGTTTCAAAGTAATTAATTACTTTCTTTGCAGACAGGAGGCGAATATGACAACAGAAAAGAATGATGGCAGACCCGATTGTTTCGGAAAACTTTACGATGAAAAAGATTGTGGCGAATGCGTTTTTGGGCAGGAATGTAAAGTAATAACTATTTCGCCCAACTCGATTGACCAGGGAGTTGATGAAGACCTGGAAGCCGCAGCCGCAGCCGCCTTGACCGCCGAGGTAAAAGAGGATGATATTATTGACCTTGACGCAGTGGCAACGGATCTTGACACGGAAACCGCCACTGTAAAAAAGGCCCCTGCCACCAAGGCCAAAAAGGCTGCCAAAGCCCCTGCCAAAAAGGCAAACGTGGTTGAGGTAAAAAACCGGAAGCCTTTTAAGGAGCTTGTGGAATCCGGGAAAATCACATCCTTTGTTGATGACAAGACAAAGAAAACCTATATGCAGGTTGATGATGATGGTGTCCATGTTTACAAGTCACAAATTTATCATGAAAAGAATCTTGTCGAATATGCCAATTCAGGGGCAAATCCTTTCAAAGATGGATCAATCCCCGCCGAAGCCTTCAACCTCCTTAAAAAGGGCAATGAAATCACTTTTAGGGATGCTTTCAATCACCTTAAAAGTGTTTTTCCCGAAAAAAAAGATGCAACCCTGATGAACCGTGCCGCTGATGTCCTTTCTGGTGCACATTTCTTTGGCATTGCCAAGGTAACCCGGAAGGAAGGCCGTCAAAAGTTTTTTCAGATGCAATAAAATTTAGGGCAACAGGGGTAACAAGGACATCCTTGTTGCCCTAAATTTTAAAGGAGGTAAGTTTTGGATTTTATTCACCTGCATTGTCATTCAAGCCATAGTCTTTTAGATGGCCTGGGCGGTCCTGATGAATGGATTAAAGCCGCCGCAAACAAAGGAATGAAAGCGTTAGCCATTACAGATCATGGGTCATGTAGTGCTGCCCTTGAATTCTTTAAAGTGGCCAAAGAAGCCGGTATTACCCCGATTGTCGGAACTGAGTTCTATGTTACCGATGACCCGGCATACCGCCCCAAAAAGAAGAACGAACGGCCACCCCGTTTTCACCTGACTGTCCTTGCGAAGAACTGGGCAGGGTTACAATCTATTTTTAAAATGTTGTCATTGGCGAACAGCCAGTTTTATTACAAACCGGTCCTGTCATTGGATCAGTGCAATGACTTTGAAAATTGCGTTGTTATGTCAGCATGCGCCGTGGGCATCCTTGCCCATCCCCGATATAAGAAAATCGTCCAAACAATGCGCAAAACTTATGGTGATGATTTCTACCTTGAAATCATGCCCCATCCCATTGAGATCCAGAGAATCGTTAATGAGCGGGCCGTTGAAATGTGCAATACGTTCGGTATTTCCCCGGTGGCTACCAATGACTGCCATTATCCGAACGAGGAAGACACCTTGGCCCATGACATCCTTTTAGCGATCCAAACCAACCGGCGCCCAACTGATGAAAAGTTTTTTTCCTTCATTGAAGGGGATGAACCCTTGGCGGGCCTTTACCTTAAAAATGCCACGGAAATGATGCACAGTTTCAAACCCCTGATCCAGGATGGAACATTTGATCTGGCTTTCGTTGCCAAAGCGTTTAAAGCCACCAATGATATTGCTGCCAAATGCTCCGGCCTTGAAATTCCGACTCTTGATTTTACCCTGCCTGCAATTCCAATGCTCAGGAAAAACGGCTTAACAGCAGGTGATGAATCAAACTTCTTAATTGAAAGGATCATGGAAGGATGGAAGCGGCTTGATTTAACCGCCGAAGAAATCCCAGTTTATAAGGCCCGTTTGCAGCATGAATTAAAGGTCATCTCCAAAATCGGAGCCATCCGGTATTTCCTGATTGTTTGGGACATTATCCGGCAGGCCAAGGATATGGATATCCTTTGTGGGTTTGGCCGTGGATCAGCCGGCGGTTCCTTGGTGGCTTACCTGCTGGGTATTGTTGGTCTGAACCCTTTGAAACACGAACTGTATTTCGAACGTTTCCTCCGTGAAGACCGTATCGATATGCCTGATATCGATCTTGACTTTGCAGGCAAGGACCGGGACCGGATCATCCAATATATCCATGATGTGTATGGGGAAGACAATGTATCCCATATCTCCACCCTGTCCATTATGCACGGGAAGACTGCTTTCCGGGATGTGTCCAGGATCTTTGCAATCCCCTTTTTAAAGGTCAATGAGCTTTCCAAACGGATTGATAATGATATCCCATTGATGGAAAACTTTGAAAATGATGCTGTCCTTAATGATTTCATGCAGAAAAACCCCGAAGTTGTCCGGTTTGCTTCACGCCTTGATGGTCAGCTCCGTTCCAAAGGGCTTCATGCCGGTGGCGTTATTATCACCGAAGGCGGGTTTCACGACCGGGGCGTTCTGGAATACCGGCAGAAGGCCACCACTATCAACTGGCATATGGATGAGGTTGAAAGGTTTGGTTTGCTGAAAGTTGATATTTTGGGCTTGAATAACCTTTCAGTCCTGAATGACACGGCAAGGCTTGTTAAGGCCAGAACCGGGGAAGAAATCGACTATTTCAGCGTTGTACCTGATGATCCTGAAGTCCTGAAACAGTTTTCCGATGGAAACACCATGGGATTTTTCCAGTTTGAGTCTGTGGGAGCCACTACCCTGTGTAAACGATTGGCACCTTTAAGCAGCTTTGAAACCCTGATCCATATCAATGCCCTCAACCGTCCTGGTCCCTTGGATTCAGGAATGGTTGAATCCTATGTCAGGCGGTACCGGAAAGAGGAGGCCATTACCTATTACCACCCAAAGGAAAAGCCTATTACCGAGGGCACTTTGGCGCTACCAATTTTCCAAGAACAAATTATGGCTTATTTCGTCAACCTGGCCGGGTTTACATGGCCGGAAGCAGATACCATGCGGAAGATTATTTCAAAGTCCAAAGGTGTTGAGAAGTTGGAGGAAAAACGCCTTGTCTTTATTGAAGGATGTGCCAAGAATTCCGATATCCCCGAAGACAAGGCAAACACCATTTATGATCAGATTGTAAGGTTTGGTTCTTATGGGTTCAACAAATCCCATGCTGCTGATTATTCACTAATTTCATACCTTACCGCCTGGGCAAAGTACCATTATCCGGCGGAGTTCATGTGTTCCCTTTTGCGGGTTGCCACAGGTGATGCAGAGAAGACAAGGGCGTATATAAAAGAGATCCACCGCCTGGGCATGAAGGTGGTCGCTCCTGATATCAATGATTCGGAAAACACCTTTTCAGTTGTTGGGGATTCCATCATGGTGGGTTTTTCTTCCGTTAAAGGGGTTGGGCCGGCCGCTGCCGTGAAGATCCAGGAAGCCCGGCGGGAAAAGGGCCGGTTTGAATCCTTCCAAAATTTTATGGATAAAACCGAGCGTAGAACCGTTAACAAAAAAGCTGTGTCTGCTCTTGCCATGGCAGGAGCCTTTGAATCCATTTGTCCCAATGCAAAATGGATTATTGATTGGTACCCCACCTTTGTCAAAGGGGGCAAGGCTTTGGCAGATGTCCCTGAGCCAAGGAGCTACCGGGATTTTGATCCCCGGGAAAAAGATTCCATGAAAATTGAAAACATCCCCGGGGTCTTCACAGGTGATGACATCGATGTGAAAGCTGAAATGATAATTGATAAACCGGTGTTGGAAATGCTCCAAGAACAAATCCGGGAATGTGATAAATGCGAATTACATTCCGCTTCCGGGGCTGTCCCCTTCCACTTTACCCGTGACAGCCGAATCCTTCTGGTCTCCCAAAAAGTGAACTCCCGGGAGGAAATGGCAGATAAACCTCTGGTTGGAAAGACCGGGGCCTGGCTCGAGGATATTTTCAAAGAACGCCTGGGCCTGTCCCCGGGAAAGTTCCTGAAAGCCAATATTTTTCAATGCCGTCCCCCGGGGGACAAACTGACCAAAGAACATTTGGAAAAAACAGCGTGTGCAAAAATCTGGCTGGATAAACTGATCAGGGCCACGGAGCCCAAAGTCATCTTTGCCATGGGTGGAGCCGCACACACATTTTTTACCGGGAAAACTTACGGAATAAATTCTGCCAATGGGACCAAATTGTGGCTACCGGATTATCAAGCCTTGGTAATTTTTGCTATCCACCCTGCACAAATTTATTTCGATTCTTCCGGGGAAAAGGAGGAAATGTTCATTACAGCTGTGGACATGCTGAAAGATTATTTGGACGATTATTAAAAAAAATGTCCGCAGATGAGATTACAGGAAATTGGAGTCTATTAGTGAATGATAAAGGTGATTTTTTAATAACACAAAGCCACCTTTAAAAAAGCGGATTACCCGCCAAAAACCATTAAGGAGAACTTACAAAATGGCAAATCTTCGAGAACTGAGAAAACGGGCAAAAGCATTGAGTGTCGATTACAATAAGACAGATACTGTGGAAGATTTGGAGGAAATGATCACGGCCAAAGAACTTGAAATAACCGCCGCACCGCCCGAAACCGCCACTGAGTCGACAGCACCGCCAGAAATTAAGCGGATGCCCAAAAAACCAGCCGGTATTGGTGGTGATGAAAAAACAAAAATGAAAGCACCGTCAGGGGACGTTTCTCCCCTGTTGACGGGCCTGAAAATTTCTGAATCGAATTTGTCACAGGAATTTGTGGAACAAGCCGGGAAGCATGCCAATGTCGTGGTGATGGTTACCACTGCCAACGCCAAGATGATGACTGCCAAATCCAGGCAAAAGGCGGTTGAAGCTGAGCTTTTCAAAAAGCACAGAGAAGGACTGATTGAAGGCGGAATTGCAAAGCCCACCGAAAAAGCCATTTATGCCGAAGTCTATACAGATAAGGCATGGATGGCAGCCGAGCAGAGCGTCATCGATGCCACTGAAGCATACACCCTTTTCAAGGGTTTGCTGAAATCATATGAAGACCGGAAAGACATGCTGGTCCAGCTTGGCACAAACGCCCGGTCGGAGAGAGAGCAGATTGGCATTTCCCTTCATGAGAAAGCCAAAGACGCCCTCAAAGCCTCTTAAAAACTGCCCTTCACCCCATTTTAAAACTTTGATCGGAAGGCAAATATTCGCTTTTCTGCGTCTTCTGATCAAAGTAAACGCTTACTTCATTTAAGAGATAGCTCAAGGAGAAAACACCATGGCATTAAATCTTGCTAAAATCCGTGACAACCGAAAAAAAGCCAAGGAAGAGGCCTCCCGCCGGAACGCCAATTATTTCCAGTTTCAGTCTGGCCGGAACATCGTCCGCATTCTTCCCCCTTGGGAAGGTGCAGACGATTTTTCCCGTCCCATGGGAAAGCACTGGAACCTTGGGCCAGAGGGGAAATTAAGTGTGTACTGCCCCAAACATACCATAGGGAGCCCTTGCCCCATTTGTGAGGAACTGGACAAAATCTGGAAAACCAAACCGGATGATGCCACCAAAGAATGGCTCAAGAATGTTGGGGCCAGCCAGCGGTACTATGTCAACCTGGTTGATTTGAATGATCTTGAAAAAGGGGTCCAGATCGGGGAACTTCCAAAGACCGTTCTGGAAGAAATCTGGAACATCATGGTTGATGAAGATACCGGCCTGGGTGATATCACCGATTGGGACAAAGGGTTTGATCTGATCATTGAAAAGACCGGCAAAGGGATTGGTACCCGCTACAGTGTGAGAGCAAAAAGGGCTCCTTCCCCAATTAACAAGCTGGAATATGAGCCCGCCTTGGTGAATCTGGATACTTTTGTCAAAACCGAATCTTATGCCAATCTAAGGATGATTTGGGAAGGAAAAACCCCTGAATCACTCCCGGCACCGTCCACCACAACCACTGTTGCTGATGTCAAAACCACCGCCGCCGGAGAGAGCGGAGTTATTGAAGGCGAAGTAGTTGAAGATGCCCACACCAATGTCACCGAATTGATCCATGCCGGCCTTCCCGCATGTTTCGGTAGTTTCAATGAAGACAACGAAAAATGCCTTAATTGTGTGGAACAGGACGATTGTGAAGAAAAAATGGAAGAAGAGCGGGCCGCCGCCACGGCTCCTGCCGCTTCCGCTTCTCCCGCCGCTTCCCCTGCTCCTGCTGCCGCCCCGGCCGCACCTGCTGTTGATGATGACGATGATGTGGATGATCTAATGGCACAGCTCCAGAGCGCCATTGATAAAGGTTGATCCCCCTGCCCCCGGTATCCTGCCGGGGGCATTTCTTTTTGTAAAGGAGGTAATAAATGATTTTTATCGTTGATGGTAACAACCTTGCCTTTTCGTCCAACATGGTGATGCGGCTGCATACCAAAGATGATTTTCCCACGCAGGCGATAAAGGGCTTTTTTAACTCCCTCCAATCATATGCACGATTGTTCAACCCAACCCAAATTTTCGTGGCTTGGGATGGTGGCAAATCAAAAAAAAGGATGGAAATTTTCCCCGAATACAAAGCGAACCGTGCAAAAGAAAAGACCCCACAGGCCCAGATGGATTTTGAAGAATTTCTGATCCAGATACCGGAGATCCAAAGGGGAGTTTTTCTTTTGGGTGCCTACAATTGCCGGGGATGGGGCATTGAGGGCGATGATATTATCGCCGTTGTCGCTAAAATGGCAGTCAAATCAAAAAAAGAAGCCATCATTTTTTCCTCAGATGCTGACTTCTACCAGCTTATAAATGAGTACGTTTCCGTTTATTCAATTAATACCCTGGTTAAAGGGGAACGCCACACCACGCTGAAAAACATGGAAACAATCCGTGGGCTGCCACCTAACCAATGGCTGGAGTATAAAGCCTTACTTGGTGACAAGTCGGACAACATTGTAGGGGTCAACGGGGTTGGAGAAAAGACCGCCATGGACTTTATGAAAAAATTTGGCAACATCCAAAATTTCATTGATGACCAAAATTCTGACAGCCCAACCAAGGTTGGTGCCAGAGTAAAACGGATCCTGGAAAATAAAGACCTGATCGAGCGCAACATTAAAATGATGGACCTAAATCACCCCGCCGGGGATCTTTCCGGGGTCAAAATGCTGAGAAGAAAAACCGACCCCAACGCCTTAAAGGCATTCTTCAAAAAATATGAATTGAAATCTTTTTATTTGAATTTCCCCACCTGGATTTCCCATTTCAACAAAATAGTGGAGGCCGCATAGCCAATGGCAACAGAGCGTACACCAAAGAAAGCAATACCGGCAACCGATTTTAATGCCCTTTTAAAAGATGTCAAAGCCACCCTTGGTTCACAACTGACCATATTGAAGGACGTTGAAACCTGGATTCCTACCGGTATTCCCCGGATGGATCTGGCCCTGGGTGGTGGTTTCCCTGCCGGGAAGTTGTCCACCTTGATCGGTAAAAAATCGGTTGGGAAAAGCACCCTGACCGTCCACATTCTCCGAAGGGTTCAGGAAATGATGGGTCTTGCCATTGGCCTGGATGCGGAAAGGGCAAACCTGAGATCCCGTTGTATGGCCCAAGGACTGGACATGGAAAGGTACCTGGCCACCCAACCGGAATCCCTTGATACCTTTGAACGGGAGAATTTCAAGACCGGGAAAAAAGAAAAAGTCAAAGGGGCCTTTGACATCATGGAAGATGTTTTAAAGGTCGTTTACCGGAGTTCCCCTGATACTCTTATGGGTGTTGTGCTGGATTCCGTGGCCGGTTCTTCTGTGGCTTCTGAAATTGAATCAGATGTGGGGAAAGCCGGCATGGGGAAACATGCTCGGATCTTGTCACAGGCATTCAGGAAGATCATGCCAATAGTTGATGAAATGAATGTTTGTTTCATCCTTGTGAATCAGCTCAAGGAAAAGATCGGGGTTATTTATGGTTCCCCTACCACCTACATAGGCAAAAACCCCATAGATTTCCACTCCTCAATCACCCTTGAAATGGTCCAGGGAGGTACCTTCCCGGTCAAGTCGGATGAACCGGAAGGGATCATTACCAAGGTATGGGTATCCAAAAACAAGGTCTATAAACCATTTGGCAAATTTGAGTATGTGACCTGGTTTGACCGTGGCATTGACACCCTTTGGGAATCAATTGATTTCCTATCCAAAGATTGCGGAGTGTTCGGTTCTACAAGCGGATACCTTGAATGGGATGGAAAAAAGCGCCGTCAAAAAGAGCTTTACACAATGGCTTTGGAAGATCCCGCCCTTGGGGCAAAATTCGAGAAAATGGCAAAGGAGATTATCGATGAAAAACTCAAAAAATATAGAGATAAGATGGCGAATTTTGGTTCTAAGGTATCTGGCGGCGCTGCTGACAAAAAATAAATTTCTGACCCGGGAAAATGAAAGACTCCAACGGGATATGGCTCAGCATTTAGAAGCCCATTACAACGGCCAATAACTTTTGAGAATACAGGGATTTGGAGGCTATTCATAAGAGTAGAGGCAAAGAGATAGCCTTCAAATTCCACCAAAAATGAGGAGAAGAAATTGAAAATTGTCGTTTATTCCGATCCACACCAACATGAATATAAAACCCATGCCTGGACGACCGAGGACGGGCTGAACAGCCGGGTTGAAGATGTGGCCGCAGCCGTGGAACAGGTTTATGAATATGCCGAAGGAATCGGGGCTCCGGTGATTTTTGGCGGGGATATGTTCCAGGTTAAAGGGACATTGCCGGTAACAGGGTTCAATAAAATCTATAAAATCATTTCCCGTCGGTTTGATAATGGTGGTCTGACCGATATCATGATCCCCGGGAACCATGACATGGCAACCGCCGATGGTAAGCACCATGCACTGGAAGTTTTCAATGAAGGGGATTGCAAGGTTTTCGGGGAGCCTACCGTTTGTTCCCCATGGGATGGCATTGTCATAGCAGCCATTCCATTCCCAATGGTTAATGGCAAATTCAATGACCGCAAATTCGTGGATGGGTTTAATACCTGCCTTACCGAAATTCAGGAGCAACCTGATTATAAGGGATTTACCCGTATTCTGTTGAGCCACTGTTTCACCCATGAATTGATGGGTAAACACCTGGGCGTCCTGGGGGACATCAAGGGGGAGGATCTTCTGGAGGATTTTGATTTGGTCCTCTTGGGGCACCACCATATCCATGACACCATCACCAAGGGCAAAAAGAAACTGCTATCCATCGGAGCACCGATACAACACACCTTCAATGACATAGGGGAAACCCGGGGGTTTGCTGTAATCGACACCGAAACTTTAGAAATTGAGCATGTCCCAATTAAATGCCGCCAATTCTGGTCTTTTGATGGTGAAAAAACCATTTCTGCTGATAAGGCTGCCGGGAGTTTTATCCGGTGCCGGGTTTCCACCAAAGCAGAGGGGGAACGGGCAAAAAAAGAGTTGGTTGAAGCCGGGGCCGCTTCAGTTGTCATTGAGTTGATTCCGAAAACCCCGAAAAAGAAACGGCTGGATCTGGAAGCCGGGGCAAAGGACAGCGAGATTTTAAAGAAATTCCTGGATTCCGAATATTGTGAAACTGAGTTGAACAAAGACCGGTTGTTTACCCTTGCAACTGAATATCTTGAAAAATGTGTATAAATGGAGGGGACCTATGAAATTGCCAAAACGGGAAGGCACATGGGATTTTTCAGAAGAAATCAAATCGGAAGAAAGTGGTAAATCTGAAAGAGCCAAGGCAACGAAAGAGCCAAAGGCCGGGGTGGTGAGAGCCGAAGCCGATGAAACAGATGAATTTGACACACCTATCAAACCTGTTGAGTCCAGCGATTTTGATGAATCCTTAAAAGCTGTGAAAAAGAAAATCAGGCCTAAGCCCAAAGTAGAAGAACCGGTATCGGATCCAGATGATCCCGAATTGTATATTGATTTTGAAGACCTGGACATTGACCCACCTTATGTGGATGCGTTCAAAGAAGAATTTGGGGTTTACCCTATCCTGAGCATCAGCAAATTTTGCAAATTACCCCTGCGGTACAACGTTGGCGGCGGCAAAAAAAGATACAAGATGCAAACCTGTGAAAAAGGTCAGGAACTGAAAGTTACCGGCATTGAAACGGGCAAAAGGGTTGATTATAACATTGTGTGTTCTTACCGGGGTGATGACCTGGTTATTGAGCCGACGATGATTACCAAGTTCTGCAAGATTGTGAACCCCTACCATTCTTCATTCAAAAGCAAATTTTCATCAAGCGAAAGCGGGGAAGTGTCCGTATCCCGCAAAATGAAAAGGGAAAAGAAAGATCCAACAGCGGCCAAAGAATTCTTGGAGAAAGTGGAGCAGCGCAAAAAGGAGGCTAAATTCAACATATGAAACTACTTGAAACAACTGTCCGGTCCTTCATGTCTTTTGGAGAAGAAACCACCCAGGAATGGGATGATATAGGTTTGGTCCTTTTTGAAGGACAAAATAATGCAGCCAAATCAGCATCCAGTAATGGTGCAGGGAAAACGACTTTGCTGGAAAGCATCCCTTATGGAATTTATGGGCAGACCACAAAGGGCGTCGGTGTTGAAGATGTGGTCAATGACAAGATCAAAAAGAATTGCATGGTCCGCAATATAATTGGCAATCCGGATACCGGGGAGAAATGGACAATCACCCGGTACCGCAAGGACAATGAGTTCGGGAATGAATTGCATTTCAAATATACCGATGCAGAGGGAAAAATCACCGATTTGGCTGGTGTTGATGCCAAGGCTACCCAGGATAGAATCGATAATTTTATGGGCGGGTCTTTCACCCTGTTCTGCAACTCCGTTTATTTTTCACAGAACAATATCAAACCGTTTTCCCTGTTTACAGATAAGCAGATGAAAACAGCCCTGGTCGAAGCCTTGGACCTAAGCCGTTTCTTTACTGCACTTGAAAATGTCCGTCTGGATCTGAAAACCGTCCGTAAAGAACATGATCTGGTTAAGGGGAAAAAGAACAGGGTGGAGGAAGAAATCGAGGAAGCCCGGATCCGGCTGGAAAATTGTGAAACTCAGGAAAAGGAATTTGACGGCAAAAAGAAACGTGGTCTGGCAGACCTGCAAACCCGGTTGGAGGCACAGGGAACCGAATTAAAAGCCCGTAAAGCCATGGCAGCAAAAAGGGAGGAACTGTTAAAGCAGGTGGAGGAAAAGCACAAAATCGTTGATGCTTCCACCGCCAGCGATGATTTAAAAGCCGTCGTAGAAAAGGTGAACCCCCTTTCCACCAACATTAAAATCATTGAGTCGAAATACAATGACATCACCCGGCAATTCACAGCCAAGGCCAAAGAGGCCAAGAATATCAAAGATAGGATTGGCACTGATTGTGGTGAATGCGGAAAAACAATCACCAAAGAGGATGTCAGCGGTGTCTTAAAGGCTTCTGTGGATACCGTGGTCAAGTTGAGGGAAAAGGCATCCCAAATGGCCGAGCTGATGGAAAAGGCCAAATCCGCTGTCGGCAAATATGACGAACACATCGAAGGGCTGAACAAAGAGATAAATGCCGTCAACACCACATTGGATGAGATTGACACAATCAACGCTGAAATCGGCCGGATGGAATTTGCCATTGATCAGATCCCGGTTATCAACAAGACCATTGATGGCATCAAAACAGAAATTGAAAGGAAAGCCATCGAGAAAAGCCCTTTTGCCCCCTTGATTAAGAAGGAAAATGACCTGATAGAAGAAGGTTTGAGCAAAAAAAGCAGTCTTGATGCCCTGGTCAAAAAAAAGGCCATTAAAATAGCGGAATTGGAGTATTTGGAAACCATGTTCGGTTACTCCGGTATTCCGGCCTTCCTGCTTGACATGGTTGTGCCCTTCTTGAATGAACGGGCCAACCACTATGCCACCATGGTTTGTGATGGGGAAATACGGATTGCATTCTCCACCACCAGCCGGACCAAAACCGGAAAGATCCGGGAGAAATTTTCAATCGCCGTTACCCATGCCAAGGGCGGCTCCAACTACAAAAAGATATCCGGAGGGGAAAGGAAAAGGGCGGATCTGTGCATAGCCCAGGCCATGCAGGATCTTTGCAGGTCTTATGGGAAAAACCCGTTGGACATCGTGTTCTATGACGAACCGTTTGAACACCTTGATTCCGCCGGGGTCGGTGGCGTGGTTGAAATGCTTTCGGCCATTGAAAAAGAGATTGGGAGCGTGGCCGTGGTCACCCATGATGAAGAAATGAAATCCGCTTTCACCAAGACCATCACCGTCATCAAAGATAAAGACGAATTCAGCCACCTGGCTGCATAAGGAGGTTGCCTATGGTTGAAAGAGCAATCTATTTCGATGACCTTACCCCTGCTGCACAGGAAGAGATAAAGAACAAATTCAATACCACACCCGAACGTGAATACTGGGATCTGTTCCCCCTGGTCGTTTTGAGAACAAAAAAATGTGATGATAAGGAGCAAAAAGATGCTTTTAACTTGTGATATTGCCTTTACCCATTTTGGTTGGGTTGCCCTGAATGATGGCAAACCCGAAGCGTGTGGCGTGATCGAAACAGAGAAGACCAAAAGGAAAGGCATCCTGGTTTCCAACGATTATTTTAATCGTTCAACTAAGATTGCCACCGAGTTGGACGAAGTGGTGAAGACCTTTGGCATCAAAGGCATCTTGGGAGAATTACCGTCCGGGGGGGCAAAAAGCTCCAGGGCAGCCATCCAGATGAACATGGCAACCGGAATTGTGGCTACTTTTTGCCGGTTGAAAGAATTACCGGCGGAATTCTGCACCCCCAATGATGTGAAGAAAGCCACCATCGGAAACCTGAGCGCCACCAAACCGGAAATTATGGATTTTATCATTAAAAAATTTCCCGGGAAGAAGACCACCAAATACCAAAAATGCCGGGTATCCAAAAATCATCCGGATGGAAAAAAGCCCGTCTACACCTATCATTTTTGTGGGCAGAAGTTTGGAACCACCCGCTTTGAACATATTGCCGATTCCATGGGCGTTTTCATGTACCTCAAGGACAACGGGAATCTTGCCAAAATCTATGGGGGTGCGTAATGGGAAAAGAACTGCTGCCCAAAGGAATTACCGACATTACCGAAGCCGTAAAATGGCTAAAATCGACACTTTTGGAAATAAAAGCCTGTAAGTGTCCCGTTTGTGGGCAAACCGCCAAATTATACCCCAGGAGCCTATCATCTCCCTTGGCCCTTTTCATGGTTGATTTATATAATCTTACAGCAACCGATTTGCCGGAAGCCCGTTGGGTAAATGTTAGTCAGGATATGATAGATAAACTTGATCACCATGTCAGCCGGGATTATGCCAAACTAAGATTTTGGAGTCTTTTGGAAGCATCTGAAACCGCAGCCGGTATGTGGCGGATTACACCCGCCGGAATTGCCTTTGTCGAAGGCCGGTTGGTAGTTCCGCAAAAAGCCTATATCTATAACAACCATTGTGTCCGCCTGGGGAAGAATGTCACAGATATTAAAGGCGCCCTGGGTGCAAAATTCTGTTTAAAAGAATTGTTGGGAGGTACCCATGGGTAGAGAGGGAACAGACACACTGTGTCTGATTGATGCACAAAATATTTATTACACACCAAAGCTTATTTATAAAGCTCCGGTTGATTTCCAACGGCTTTATAAGGTGTTGGAACAGAAAGCAGGTGGTCCCGTTTATGCCATCATTTACTTGGTGGCTGATCCGGTTGTGGATCAGGAGGCATTCCTGGAACGGTTGAAAAAGATCGGTTACCATATTCGGATGAAATTAATGTGGCATCGTGACGGGGTACCGTTCAACACAAATTGGGATGATGAAATGATTGTCGATGCCATGGCCCTTATGCCGTACCATCCTGGGCTGATAATGGTATCCGGGGACCATGGGTTTATCCCGACATTAGATAAGTGGAAGGCTGCCGGCAAGGAAACCCAGGTTTTGTCTTTTGAAAGGGATATTTCCTGCCAGATTGTTGAGAGCAGCCACATAAGCCATGTTTTGGGGCGAGAGGTACTTTTAAAACGGGCTTGCCTGACCCACTAATAAGCTATAGTTTTTCAGTTAAAACCGCTTTCATCTGATGGTCACAAATTGTGTTTTAAATTGTAGGCCACTTGCTATTTTTCGAATCAGGGTGTACCTGAAATATGTTTCCCTCTGGGTAAAACAATACATAAACCTACGGGAGATCGAAACACTGTTTAATAACCGGATTGACCCCACATAAAGGAAGAAAATGACGCAAAAACCCTATAACTATTCTATTTACATATTTATATTTTTCCTATTGCCACTTATAGGAGCTTGTTCTTCCTTCAATAGAGCTGCATCTACAAATGACATTTTTTTATTGAAAAAAACAATTTCTGAGGGAAAGGAAAATCTTAAAACCAACCCTACGCCATTAATCATCGCTGCCCAAAAAGGATATTCTGAAATCGTAAAAACGCTACTGGACGCTGATGCGAACCCAAATCTAACTGATTCTATGAACCAAACGCCCTTGCTGTGGGCAGCGGCAAAAAACCATCCTAAAATCATTCAAATATTGCTTGAAGCAAAAGCAGATCCCGAGATCAAAGAAAACAACTTTGGTCAAACAGCTTTAATGGTAGCAAGCACAAAGGGGTACAAGGAGTCACTTAGTCTTCTGTTAAAAGGAGGTGCCTCACCAAATGTATACATTAATAATGGCATCACGCCCTTACTTGAAGCTGTAGTTTCTCAACATTCTCAAATTGTAACTGAATTACTTGAAAACGGTGCTAACCCAGACTTGGCCAATAAGCACGGAGTGTCACCATTAATCTTTGCGGCTTCTAAAAGCAATTCTGACATTTTAGAAAACTTAATTGCTCACAACGCAAAACTTGATCACAAATCTAAAAAAGGAGAATCTGCACTATTTACCGCAGTCGCTAATAATCAAACAATAAATACAAATATCTTACTCAAAAAAGGAGCTAATCCCAACATTCATACGGCTAGTGGTGCCTTCCCTCTTATGGTTGCCACAGAACTGAATAATATAGCCATCACTAAAGCTCTTATTGAAAATGGGGCAGATGTCAACTTTCGAAATAATTACGGAAGTACGTCATTATTACATGCCTCTGCAAAGGGCTATATAGATATCGTAAAAATTCTTTTAAAAAATTCTGCTGACCCAACTATTATCGAATTAAATGGCGTTGATGCACTTACAGTTGCACATTCTAAAAATTTTCTAACTATAGAAACGTTGATAAGGTCTGCAATACTATCACCGGTTAAACCACCAACTGAAAGCAATGCTCCAGCTACAGAATACAACATTTATACAGGTACCGGCTGGGTAACTCAAGGTGGTTATATAATAACCAACCACCATGTCGTCGATGGACACATTGAAACAAAAGTGCGTTTTAACAGCAAAGGATCTGAAACATACGAGGTTAAAGTCGTTTTATCTGATCAACACAATGACATTGCAATTTTACAATTAGAACAACCAGTAAATTTTTCGGTTAAAGGCATACCAATTTCATCTCGATTACCCAGTATCGGAGAAAATGTTTTTACCATTGGCTATCCCCAAACGAGTATTATGGGCAATAATGCAAAAGTAACTAATGGTATTATCAGCTCGTTATCAGGCATTCATGATGACCCCAGAATTATCCAAACAACTGTTGCCATACAAAGTGGAAATAGTGGTGGTCCCTTGCTCAATATGAATGGTGAAGCTGTTGGCATCACAACATCTACTCTGCGGCCTATAATTTCAGAACGCGGTGTAGATATCCCACAAAATGTTAATTATGCTATCAAATCTGCTTATGTATTGGCATTACTCTCCTCTTTGCCGAAAATTGATTATCCAATAATTAAAGTAACAAATTCCAAACTTGAAGACATAATACCAAAGATTCAAGATTCTATTGTTCAAGTCATTGTTAGGAGCAATCAATAACAAAAAAACGTCGAAAAATGACATACACACTACCCCAAAAACACGCAAACAATTTTGTCAAATATACTCTCGCCACATCTTTTGCCCCGTTCATAGGCAAACCTACTTGGTCATGTGATGCCTGGCAAAGCAAACATATCATCATGACCAATGGAGTAAGGATATTGACCAGACCTCGAGCAAACCCGATCAATGCCTGTACTTCGGGCGGAATCGATAAGGATGCCGGGCTTTCGGTTGAAGAGTTTAGGAAGCTTTTGTGATGGTGAATCTTTTATATGGTAAGCGCAAATTATGGTTAATAGCCGGGATCGTTGGGGTTCCCGGCTTTTTTATTTTAAAGGAGGGGTTGTGAAAAAACTAATTATGATATTGTTATGTATAGGTATGACTGGCTGTGTAGGTCATAAAAAATACGTCGGTAGGACTGTAGATTATCGTAATCACAATATGTGGTGCATAAACAATGGTGGCCTGTGCAGTATCTTTGATAAAACATTTTTGTTTGAATATACCATCACAGAAGACAATGGAGAATACACCATAAAAGGGACCATTGATCCTACAAAGGGAGATATAAAATCATGGAGTTCCTTTCAATCCCAAGGCACTCGGTTCAGCTTAATTTTGGTAGGAGAGGATAATGTTATTTTTGATAATGTTCCGATTTCAGTGAGGTTAAACGTTTCGAAGAAAAATGCCTTTCTCAAAGAAATTCATACCTGAGAAGAAAATAGCCGCCATTGCTATCGATTGGCAATATTCTGTGAGAGGTTAAAGATATTTTGGCTCCGCGATTACCAACCAAAATTGATTCTGAAATCTGAATGTGGAAGAGTCTTGATGGGCTGGGTTCATAGGCGATCTGTTTGATCTATCTATCAACATCAATCTAACCATTTATAATCTGGGATATGTAAAGGCATAGCTGCTTAATGTTAAATTCCACCCCTACACTTCTCGCCAACCGACAAATAAAGGCCATAAGGCTCTTTATAACGGGATATGGAGATAATAGATATTAAAGAGCGTAAAATTAACCAGACAGATCCCAACTCTCCAGAAATGCCTCATTTACACAAATTTAGCGTTCTCAATAATCATATTACAAATCCAATCAATTATGGTATGATATTCAATTTTTAAATACGTTTATCAAAAGGCACTGGATGCAATTGTTAAAAAAGATGAAATCGTTAGATCGTTCTTCAGTTTTAGAAATCGAAGAATCAATATATAGAAAACGCTGTTCGAAATCTTTAAATAATCGTGTAAAGTATAAACTGATAGATTTATTCTCCGGTGCTGGAGGCATGTCGTTGGGTTTTTCCAAAAAATTCGGGCACCCCTTTCAACACGTTTGGGCCAATGATTTTAATCAGTATTGTGCAAACACATACAATGCAAACTTCGGACACCAATGCGTTTACGGGGATATTGTCGAGATATTGGAGCAAAACGGTTTTGAGGTCCCCCATGCCGATGTGGTCATAGGCGGCCCCCCTTGCCAAGGATTCAGCCTACTTAACAAAAACCGAGAGAACGATCCGAGAAAGGCCCTTTGGCGTCCGTTCTTAGAAGTAGTTGAAAAAAGTAAGGCCTCCATTTTCGTGATGGAGAACGTACCCCAGCTCCTGGGCTCGGCAGAACACGAAGAGATTATTAAGGCTGCCGAGGAGATTGGATTCCAGGTCTGCCATGACAAGTTGATTGCAGCTAACTATGGGGTACCCCAGGCCCGCACCAGAGCGTTCATTGTCGGATGCAATTTTACAGATCCTTCAGTTGCTTTCCCGCCTCGAAGAACCCACTTCAACCCCAATGATAATGGTTTTAAAAATGGGAGTACCCCCTCAACCGAAGACTATTTGCCAGCCCCCAAAAAATGGAAGACCGTAAGACACGCTATCGGCAAACTTCCAGCTCCAGAGGGAACGGAAATCCGGGATGTAAAACCACCTCTCGATCTGCATTTCGGCCGCAATCCCACCGAATTAAGCAAGAAACGATATAAGACGATCCCCGAACAAGGGATGAACAGATTCGATTTGCAGCGGCTTGCCCCTGAATTGACACCCAAATGCTGGATCCGTAAAAAATCCGGTGGAACTGATTTGTTTGGAAGACTATGGTGGAACCGCCCTTCTGTGACTATCCGGACAGAATTTTTCAAGCCGGAAAAAGGGAGATATCTTCACCCGGAACAGCACCGGCCCATAACCCATAGAGAAGCTGCTCGGATTCAAAGTTTCCCTGATGATTTCAAATTTCTGGGATCTAAAGTCGAAATTGCCAAACAGATAGGCAATGCTGTTCCCCCAGAACTAGCAGCCAGGGTAGCAGACGTCGTGGTCCTGTTGCTCCAGTATAAGCCAAAATAATGGATGTTTTTTCCCAAAAGAAGAGAAGCCAGGTCATGTCTCGGATTCGGGGCAAAGATACAAAACCTGAAATAGCAGTTCGATCACTTCTCCATAAATTGGGGTTCAGGTTCAGGCTTCACAGAAAGGACCTCCCCGGGACACCGGACATCGTTCTTCCCAAATACAACACAGGGATATTCATCCATGGTTGTTTCTGGCATGGACATGAAGGCTGCCCGAAGGCCAAACGACCGACATCGAATGAAAGATTCTGGAATGAAAAACTCGACAAAAATATTGAAAGAGACAGAAAAAACCAAAAAGAATTGACGGCATTAGGTTGGAGGTTTTTAGTCATTTGGTCCTGTGAAGTCAAACACCCTGATACTTTGAAACAAAAGTTGATAGCGTTTCTTCAAAACAAGAATAGGAGTGAGAGTAAAACATGAATTCGGCAGAGCTGAGACAGGAATTACAGACGCTATTATCGAACTTTGAACAGGAACTCAAATCCAACAATCTTAGAAAAAAAGTCCTTGCTTTAGTCCCCTGCTTTAATCACCTCCGGGAACTGGGGAAATCCCTAATCCCGGCAAAAATTGCAAAAAGCGCTCGAGACAGAATTTTATATTACCTGAAAAAATATCCTCGGATGATTATCAGTGGTGATGAATTGCTGGTAGTCTCCGGTATCCAGGAATACGCCAGGCGGATCAGGGAATTAAGAGTTCAGTTCGGCTGGAGCGTCATGAGCGGCCTTACCGCAAAACAGATGGCCCAAGAATCAGAATTTTCGATAGAGAATGTCGATGTTGAATCGATGGGCCCGTCAGACTATATTCTGCTTTCCACCGAGCAAGACAGGGATGCCGCACATAGATGGCACCTGGCAAATGAGATTAGAAAAGAAAAGATCTCCTCTCGAGACAAGATGCTGAAATATTTCCGTGAAAACGTGGGGAAAAAGATAACGGGTGAAGAGCTTAAATACGTGGCCAATGATATCTCAGAATGGGCAAGAAGAGTTCGTGAATTGAGAACTGAATCCGGCTGGCCCATTGTTACACGAAACACAGGAAAGCCCGAGTTGGAAGTCGGTGTATATGTGTTGGAGGCTGATCGGCAAAGTCCACCTCATGACAGAAGGATCCCGGATACGGTTAAAGTCGAGGTATTGGTACGTGATGGCTATAAATGCACCATATGCGGCTGGTCACATGAACAATGGAATAGATCCGATCCCAGACACCTGGAATTACATCACGTAAAGCCCCATGTTGAAAAAGGTGAAAACACGGTTAAAAATTTAATAACCGTTTGCACTGTTTGTCATGATGAAATACACCGGAATAACAACAAATGCAATAAAGGATCTTGACAGAAATGAGCACAAAGAACTATTTCAAAATCTCACCCACAACAATCAGACTGGCATTATCCATAATCCTGCTTGCCATCGCCCTGGCTACCCAAACTATTGGAAACAATGATTTTGCATATTAAAAAGAATAATGATATTGAATTTCTGATTAAATAAGGACCTATAATTTGATATCATGATATCTCGAACCGTTATCAGATTAGATCTGTAGAAATTTTAAGAGACATAAAAGAACCATGCAAATATTATGGAAAATATGAATTTATTTATAGACACAAACATACTTCTATCTTTTTACCACCTTACCAATGACGATTTAGAAGAACTTAGAAAACTTAGTGCTTTAATAAATAGCAATAAAATCAATCTTCTTCTACCGAAACAAGTTGTAAATGAATTCAAAAGGAATAGAGAAAATAAAATCCAGGATTCTCTCAAAAGGTTGAAAGATGTAAAAATAAAACCACAGTATCCGCAAATATGCAAAGATTATCCTGAGTATGCTGAATTAAGAAAAATTCAGAATAAATTCTCAAAAAAGCATTCAGATATTATAAATAAGTTAGGTAACGATATCAAATATCATAAGCTGAAAGCAGATGTCATAATTGAAGAGCTTTTTCGCAATTCAAGAATCATCGATTACAATGAAACGATTATTGAAAAAGCAAAATTGAGGGTCTCACTTGGTAACCCACCGGGGAAAAATGGTTCTTTAGGAGATGCAATTAATTGGGAAACTGTTTTAGAGAAAGTTGATATCTTTGAGGATCTTTATTTCATTGCTGATGATAAAGACTACTATTCTTTATTAGACGAGAATTGTATTAAAAGTTACCTTAATACTGAGTGGGAGGAAGAAAAAAAATCCACTATTCATTTTTACAGAAGGCTATCATCATTCTTTAAAATGCACTTTCCCGAGATAAAATTAGCAAGTGAGGTGGAGAAAGGGTTACTACTAAAAGAGCTCCGTGAGAGTAATAGCTTCATTCAAACTCACTCTATCGTTGAAAAATTAAGTTTGTATTCTGATTTTACAGTATCACAGGCAGACGATTTAATTCGGGCGGCTTTACTCAATAATCAAATTAACTGGATAATTACAGACAGTGATGTGAAGAAGTTATTAGAATCCTGTATATCCGGCAAAGAAGACCAATTAGATGAAAACAACTTAAAAAGAGTTCAAAATCTAATGAATGAAAAAAATGAATTTGAAAATGTTAAAATGGATTATGAAAAGCTATTCAAATGAGTATAACATCTAAAAACTTACTACACTGGAATGCAAAAAAACTCGCCCCGTAAGTTACGGTAAATTTGATCCGGATTAAGTATGCAAGGATAATTGACTGTTAGACTCGACTCAAAGCGACAACCTAAAAAAAGAGATGGCGGGTAAAAATTCTTTTTTTACTGCCCCATAATAATAGACGCCAATGTCACTTTTGTTATGAATAAATCACCTAATTGCGTAAGCAAATACATGAATCATTGTTGCAATGGGTTTTACACCGTTTATCAATTTCGAAATTAATGAATGGGTCGTCACTTTCTACAAATATTCTAATATTATAGTCACTACCATTAAAGTGGACCCCATGTCAAGACCGATTTCCTCTTTTTTTAAGCTACATTTAAAATTTAATTTGCCAGATAGAATACCTTTTTTTTGTGTAAAATATAGCCTCCTTTGACCTTTTTTAAAGAAGTCTTTAAATTTTCATTTTTCCCTGGTATCGTTCTCTGCCAGCTCGGAGGATAAGGCCATGCTGGGAAGCAACCTGAGCGCCGTAGCTGGTGACTGAAGCATGGGGGCAGTGAGGTTACACTACGCACTGCCCTTTCCATGCTTTGGTCCTTTAAGCGTTAAATCCCGGGGGGCTTGGGGGGCTGGCCTCCCAAATCTAATCAGATAGAATTCCTTTTATTTCGTTGCATTAGCCATATAATAGATTGATTCAGGGGTCTTGTATTCTAATGACTGGTGAAGCCTTTCCTTGTTATAAAAATTCAAATAAGTTTTTAATGAGCTTTGTGCGTCTTTCATGCTCTGGTAGCTCTTTAAATAGACCTCTTCATATTTAACCGTTCGCCAAAGGCGCTCCACAAAGATATTGTCAAGTGCCCGACCCTTTGAATCCATACTGACCTTGATTTCGTGGTCTGTCAGAACCTTCAAAAAATTTGCCGCTGTGTACTGGCTGCCTTGATCTGTGTTGAAAATCTCAGGTTCAGCAATACTCAAGGCTTCTTCCAGGACTTCCACACAAAAGGTGTTTTCAAGGGTATTACTGAGCCGCCAGGACAAGACGTATCTACTAAACCAGTCTATCACAGCCGTTAAGTATGCAAAACCATTACCAATTCTGACATAAGTTATATCGGTACTCCACACATGATTGATTCTCGCAATATTTACACCCCTCAACAAATATGGATAAACTTTGTGTGCTTCGTTCCTCCTGGTTAATTTGGGCTTGGGATAGATGGCTTCGATCCTCATCTTTTTCATCAGTCCTTGAACCCGCTTGCGATTTACTTGATGTCCTTCCTGCTTCAGCCAGGCCACCAGCCTTCGACTCCCATAAAAAGGGGTCACCGTATGCTGTTTGTCAATTAAGTCCATCAACAAAAGCGTGTAAGGATCTATTGGCCTTGGTTGGTAATAAAGGGCTCCTTTTGAAACTTGCAGCAATTCACATTGCCGGTTTATGCTGATATTTGATAGGGTTGCATCTATCAAATACCTTCTGTCAGCTACTGATTGACTCAACCTTTTTTTTTAGATAGTCATTCTCTACTTCGAGTTGACCTATCTTCATGTATAATCCTGCAACCAGATTTTCATCATCCTTTTTATTTTTTTTTGTCGTTGAAAGAAGTTCCGGCAACCCTTCTATTGCCTCTTTTTTCCATTTCGTAAGCAGTGACCGATGAACTTGATATTTGGATGATAATTCAGCCACGGTTGCTTGTTCTCGAATCATATCAATTGCCATTTTTGCCTTAAGTTTTCCGCTGTAACTCTTTCTCATGGACCTCCTATTCCGGTATGAATTTGAAACTGGCTTTAGCACTTGTTGTGTCTCTTAGCAACTGGTTCAAATTATGGGGTCCATTATACATTTAGTAGTGCACCTTCAAACCAAACATCTAATGCTTTTATTGCTGCTTTGAAACATAAACGCTGAATGTTATACTTACAGCAAATTTCAAGTAAATTTTTATCACACGTATATACAAATGAATTTTCAGTACTTTTTGCCCAAAAAAAAATTTTTATATCAACTGGATCTCGTGAAATTTTATCAACATCTACATTAAGTTGGGTACTCATACCTGCCATGATTGCGTTTTCATCAGAAAATATATTTTCTAATTTATCACAATATGGGGTATGGTGATTGCATGGTGCAATTTGATACTGCTCTGTGATTATACATTTTGATTTATCTATAGATTCACTAAAATAATCGATAAGATCACAAGTCGGGTCAAATTGTCGCACCCGACTTACAAAAGATGCATCTATTAGAATAAATTTTGGAATCTCAGAGTTCAATTTGTAATGTCTCCAATATAAATTTCAGAACTTCTTTGGAATAGTCACTTTTTGTTTTGTTGATAAGCATTCTGTTTTTGTTGTTACATCTATTTAAAAAAGAATAAATATTTTTTGCCCGAGTGCTGGATTTGAAGTTGCTGCAATATTGTTTGATCTGATTTCTACTTGTTTTTTGCGTTATTTGAGGTTGGTCATACCATACATGTTCTTCTGACCATTTATCATCACGCCCATCTTCATAATCCATGCGGTCAAATTGGCTATCTCCCTTTTTGGGTTTATGGTAATCGGAAGATGGATATTGGTATTTTAATTTTTCAAATTTTGGTTGCAAACCATCATTTAGCCTTATGATATCAAACAAAACATTTATCAAAACTTCCACTGAAGCTCCTCGCTTCTCAAGCAACATTTGCAATTTTTCATTATCCAGATTGGGCCACTTTGAAATTACGTGTCTTTTCAGGGCGCTAAATGGTAACAAATAAAATTGGGCAAATTTATATGCAAAAAATTCCGGAATTTCATCGGGGTTATAGGTGTCTCGATAAAGGTGAGAAAAAAATGTATCTATAGGGACGTTAATATTTTGATCGTACAACAGATGTGATATTTCATGACACAAAGTGAATCGTATGCGATGAGGTGGCTTGTTTTCATTTACACATATGGCTTGATGTTGCCCAACTGATATTAAGAAACCGTCAAACCCATTGCTACTTGCTTTGATTGGAAAAACCGGAATGTTATTTTTTATAATAAAATCTTCGGGTGTTGAGAACTTCTTTCTGACTAATTTCGCAGACTCGGCCGCAGCAATAATGACAGCATCGAATCCAGTGTCCTTAACGTTTCGCTCGAATTCTTGATAGACCGTTGGATTAATTTTAGGGTAAGCATTTCTGAGTGTTATAAAACTATCTTCAATCTGTGATGCAAGATACTGAACGTCAAAATCTGCATTCCTGAATGATAGTTTAGGCTTGGGATATTCCTTAGAATATAAAAATCTTACAGCATTCACTCCAATAGATTCACAGATTGACAATATCTCTGTAATTTTGATTTCAGTATTTCCATCGAGATATCTTTCAAGTTTTTTCTTATTGATTTTAGCTTTGTTGGCTATATCAACCAAAGGAATACCACGCCTTTCCAATTCGTAATAAAGCCGTTCAGCTATAATTTTACGAATATTCAAGATGTTGACCTTTCAGCGCTTCTTTATATTGAGACACTATTTTAACAAAAATTTTATGGACTGAATTCAGTTGCTATCAAAATACCATTAGTTTTTCAATAGAAAAGTACAATCTCACACCTCTAAGGGTCCGTTAAAAAACAAACTGTGCAAAATTCTCTGACGGAGACACCCCCGTGGGGCAACAAAGATTATATATAGATGGTTAATTTTTCAACAGACCCTAAGCAAAAAAACACAAAACAATAAAGCGCAAAATCTTGAGACCGATCCTTAACTATGACTAACTATCCTATTCTTGACCTTTGGCAAGCTTAATACATAAAAGCTTTCCCCCGATCGTAAAAAATCGGGTTTTATCCACATTAAATCAAAGTAATTAATTACTTGATTTATATCAAAAGAGCTGGTATCCATACCTTCACCATAATATGGCATAGTTCATGGGAAATGCTCCCTTATTTTTTTGGACTACAATCAAAGTAAATGATTACTTTGTAAAGGAAGTTTTAATATGAATTTATCCGAAAATGCACTGAATGCTTATAACCGCCTCTATTTTGCCGAACGTTTCAGTGAAACAACCCCCAATGAAGTCCATCTGAGGGTATCCAAATTTGCTGCATCAGCAGAGCTGGATGACGATGGCAAAACATATTGGGAAAATACATTTTTCAATATGCTGGATGAAAACCAATTCCGTCCCAACTCCCCTACCATGATGAATGCCGGGGTTGTCCCGAACCCACAGACTTCCGCCTGTTTTGTTGGCGCCTTGGGTGACAGCCTGACCGAGATATTTGATTTTGACCGTGAAGCCGGTTTTATCTATGCGCAGGGGTCCGGCCTGGGTGGTAATTATGGAATGCTCCGGGAAGCAGAGGCTCCCCTTTCTACTGGTGGGGCAAGTTCCGGGCCTTTCGCCTTTATGAAAAAGTTGGCCGCAACCGCCGAAGCCGTGAAATCAGGAGGAAGAAACCGCAGGGCAGCCCACATGGCAATGATGTTTGACCACCACCCGGACATCGAAAAATTTATCACCCTGAAAGACGGGAAAGACCAGACCTTTGCTTCAATGAACCTGTCCGTTGCCGCTTCCGATGCCTTTATGCAGGCGGTTGAGGAAGACGGAGACTGGAAACTGAAAAGGGTTGTTGATGGGGCCGTTGTAAAGACCATGAAGGCCCGGGATCTTTTCAATCTGATTATCACCAATGCCCACAAAAGTGGTGATCCCGGGTTCTGGTTTATTGACAGGTCCAATAGGGATAATACCCTAAAAAATTACGGAAGAATCGTTTCCACTAATCCATGCGGGGAACAGGCATTACTCCCCCGTCAATGCTGTGCACTGGGTGCAATCAATCTGGTTTCCTGCCTGGTTCCTCGGGAGTTAGGCGGTGAGGTAAAATTTGGTTGGGACAAGTTTAAAGCCATTGTCACCAATGCCGTCCGTTTTATTGACAATTGCATCGATATTTCAGGGTTTCCCACTCCTGACTATAACGAAATGGCACTGGCCAGCCGCCCGATTGGTTTGGGAATCATGGGTTTTGCTGATGCCCTGATCATGATGGGCATGCCCTATGACAGCCAGAAAGCCTTTAACTTTGCCGGAGAGCTGAGCCAGAAACTTACCAAGTACGCCATTAAGGCTTCCTTGGAACTGGCGGAAGAGAAAGGGGCTTTCCCCTTGTGGAAAACAAACCGTGAAAGCACCCTGGAGGTTGTTGGGTACTTCCTTGATAAGGATTTTGATGAGGATCGGGGCATCCTTGAACGGATCGAGGTGGCTGGCCTTCGTAATTCCCAATGGACAACCATTGCCCCGACGGGTACTGTTTCCATTTCCTGTGATTGCAGCCAGGGCATGGAACCTCTTTTCGGGATCTGTTATGACAAAATACTTTCTGATACCAACGAAACCTGGACATTCGTAAACCCGCTTTTTGGAAAATGGTATGAGGGGGAAGAGTGGTTTGCAGAGGCCCTGCCCCAAATTGTTGAGAACCATGGTTCCTGCCAAGGCATTAAATGTATTCCCGAAGCCGTCCAGGAACTTTGGCCTGTAGCCCATGATATTGATTGGGAGGCCCGAATTGATATGCAGGCGGCTTTACAGGATGGCATATCCAATTCAATTTCTTCCACCGTGAACCTGCCCAACGACGCCACAGCCAAAACCATCGGTGACATCTATTTAGCCGCCTGGAAAAGAGGCCTTAAAGGTTTGACCGTCTACCGTGATGGCTGCCTTGAATTCCAGCCCGTTTCTTTTGGAAAAACCAAGGAAAAACCGGCCGGCCCTGATTCCATTAAAAACGTCCCTTTGAAACTCAAAAAGATCCGGCATGGAAACACCCACGAGATCAATACAGGCCATGGAAAGGTATATTTAACAGTCAATTCCAATGAAGAGGGCCTGCCAGTAGAAGTTTTTGCCAATGGGGCTAAAAATGGGTCTGTGAGCGCCGCAAACCTTGAGGCCCTTGGACGGTTGGTATCTATTGCCCTACAGGAAGGGGTACCCGTGAAAAACATTGCCCGGACCATTGAAAATATTAATGACGGGACCATAGCCTGGGACCGGATCAGTGAAGCGGATACCAAATCTGTACCAATTACCAGTATTCCCGATGCCATGGGCAAAATTCTCCGCCGATTTTATTGTGACGAAGGGGAAGCGCCCCTGGCACCCGCCGAGGAATGCCCCAATGATACCCCGGTGATGAGGGAAACTGTTGTCCGTTGCCCCCAATGTAACAGCGTCATGGGAAAACATGATGGATGTGATTTTTGCCCACAATGCGGCTCCCAATGTGGTTAATTTCCACCATTAATCAAAGTAATTAATTACTTTATTTGTGTAATTTTAAAAACAAAAAGGGGGGCCAATATGCCGGGAAAGGAACTCCGCAGCCCATGCGCCAAACCTGAATGTATCAGTAAAGACAAAACGAAATGTTCAAAGGATTGTAAGGAACTGGCTGAATTCCAAAGGTACCTTGATCTAATCCATGATCGGTACTCGCCACCGGCCATTGACCCCGCTGGTGATTACCAAACCGTACCCCAATAGTCATCGATGGAGAATCTTACTCATACCAAATGGAGAAAATTATGAACGCTAAAAAATTCTATGAAATGGTAATCGGAATTCACAAAACAGATTTTGACAGAATCATCCGCAATGATCTTTCAGATTTTATCCTCCTGGGAACACCAGCCGTGGATTCCACAATTATGAGAATAGGGCTCAACCAGCGTTTTGCCTACCGGGGCTTGTGTGAGAACGACCAAAATTTCAAACAGCTTATTCCCTACTGTGTCGTGACCCAAGATGACAAAGTTTTTGCCTACCGCAGACTGGACCAAAGCGGGGACGAACGCCTGGTCGGCAAGTATTCCATCGGTGTTGGCGGACACATGAACCCTGCCCGGTACGGTATTGATCCAATCCCGGCCTCCTTCCACGATTCAATCAAGGACAACATGCTCCGGGAGTTGAACGAAGAACTGAATATTCAGTGCCCGGAAGATGCCCCAATGCTTACCAAGATAGTCGGTTTGATAAATTCATCCGCTGACCCGGTAAGTTCAGTTCACGTGGGGATTGTCTATCATGTCACCCTGCCCCTGGCTGCAACGGTGGAAGTGGCTGAAAAGGATGTTCTGGAAGGCAAGTTCTTGTCTTTTAAAGATCTCTCAGGGATCTCCCGGGAAGATTTGGAACTCTGGACTGAAATCACAATCAATAATTACATCGCAAATCTTGAGGAACAATAATGGTACGAGTTGTTGTAATTAATGGCCCTGGCAGATCCGGCAAAGATACCCTGGTTGAATTCGTTACGGCCCATTATCACCTTGGGCCGTGCCTGTCCCATTCAACAGTGGGTACCGTAAAACTGGCATCCAAGTACTTTGGAGCTGATGAAACTATCCATAAAGGGGACAGGGAAAGACGGCTTTGGTCTGATCTGAAAGATGCCTGGACCCGTTACAATGACGGCCCGTTCCGTGAGCTTATGATTGCAGCGTCCGACCTGGAAAAAGACAATTTTTATTCACATCCCCTGTTGTTCGTCATGGTCCGAGAGCCACCAGAAATTGCCAGACTAAAAAGACAGTTTGGAAGGCATTGTGTAACCGTCTTGGTTACCGCAGAGGACAGGGTCAAACATATTCCGGGCAATCATGCTGACCAGAATGTTTTTAATTTTGAATATGACATCATCGTTAACAATGGCGGAAGCCTGGAGGATCTGGAAGGAAAAGCCAAAAACCTTGCCGGGTACCTTACTGATTCCATATCGATTCCATGGGAAATTCCGTTGGAGAACACATTTGAGTGTAAGGAGCAGAACATATGAAAAAACAGTCAAAAAAAATCAGGACCGCCAACCGTCAGAAAAAAATTGAAGTCCGTAAGACGGCCCAGGAACGAATATACAAAAACATGACTGATCTTTCGTATATCGTCGGCGGCGTCAACGTGGCCATGGAATCCCTTCTCCAAGTGCTGGTAAACAAAAAACTTATTACGGTGGAAGAGTTTGAAAAGGCTATCCAGGATTTTGGAAAGATGGCTGCACCCTTACCTCAGCCTGAACCTGAAAGGGAAACGATGTAATACAGGCAAGATTCTGTCCTGATGAACAGGGCATGCCATTTTTAACGGACGGCATGCCCTGTTTTGATAAAATTAAACAAAGAAAAAAAATGAACAGCAACGATCTTGATATTTTGGCCGCAAAAATTGCAGAGTACTTAACAGCCCAGCCACGTTGGCTTGGAGTCAAACAAGCTGTGGTTTATGCCAGGCTTGGCAAAGAGAAACTGAAAAGACTTGCAAAAGAAGGAAAAATAAAAGGATATGCCGACCCAGAATCAAAAAGGGGTGACTGGATTTTTGACAGAAAAAGCATCGATCAATACAGGCTATCTCCCCTTGAATTCTCAACTGCAAAAGAAAAAGAAATCCTTGCCAAGTTTAAAGGGTTATTTTAAATGTTTGAGATGAAACTTTTTAAGCGTGGGAAATTTTATTACGTCCAAATTGCCCGTGGGAAAAAGAAATCCCTGGGGGTTTCGGATAAGATACAGGCCGAAAGACTGTTTAAAGAATTGCAAAAACAGCAACTTGAAGGCCGACTCCATATCCTTGATAAAAGCGATCGTATTCTTATTTCTGAATTTATAAAGTGTTATGAATCAGATGCAGACCGTAAAGGTTTGGCCTCAAGCACCCACCGGGCCGACGCCCTGGCATTCAATAATTTAAAGGATGCCATCGGAGACGTCCCACTTGCTTACATCAGCCGGGGGAGAATCAAAGAGTTTAAAGACCTCACAGCAAAACGGCTTTCTCCTTATTCCGTCAATACCTACTTGCGACACATCAAGGCAGGCTTGAACTGGGCAAAAGATGAGGGGTTGATTAAAGAAGTCCCTATAATCAAAATGATTAAAACAGGCAAGCGCCTCCATCATACCATTGAAATGAATGATATAAAAAAGATCCTTGAGAAAGCTAAAAAAGACAAACCCCCTATGTATCATGTCATTATGTTCGCACTCTATACCGGAGCCCGGAGACACGAAATTGTCATGGCAAAATGGGAGCATATCAGGAATGGTTCGATCCGGATTATCGGCAAAGGTGACAAAGAAAGAAAAATCCCGTTTTTGCCTGGGGCAATTGATGGGATAGAAAAGAAAGATATTGGGTTTATTTTTCCCTATCGGCACGTTTCAACCCTGTCAAATTATTTCAGGGAAATTACCCGATCCACTGGAGTCAAGGCAAGATTCCATGACCTGAGACATACTGCTGCAACACACATGCTAAAAAATGGAATTGACTTAAAAACAGTCAAAGAAATTTTGGGACATTCAGACATCAGAACAACGGAAATTTACGCAGAAGTTTTGGCTGAACAAATGCAGAAAGAAATGGTAAAATTGAAGTATAATTTCGATAAATGAAAAGGCATTTTGCACCCAAAATGCACCCACTCGCTATATAAATATCTATTTTTATTACATCAGGTACATGATTCGTAATCAGCAAGTCAGCAGTTCGACTCTGCTCATCGGCTCCATTAAAAACAAGGCTTTCAGCGATTTTCGTTGAAAGTCTTTTTTGTTGGTATCTTCGATTTTGCCATTTTTTTGCCAGAAAACCACTATTAGGCCCATGATCGGAATAAAATCTTCCAACACATGGCGTAGGATTTTAAGTCGTATTCAAGGCGCGTTAATGGGAGCATATTGAAATATGTGCCCATCAATGCAACGAAGAAGACTGCTTAAAAGACAAGCCATGTGGGAGGTTTTATTTTGATCATGGGCCTTAAATCAGCAAAAAGGGCAATAAGGGAAGCCTGCCCCCAAATAGACCCTTTGTCTGGCTTGCCTGTGCCACGGCCTGGGAAAGGATCTGCAATCTGCTCTTTTTACTCAGGAATCATATTCTCGCCAATGGCCTGGCTCATCTGCTCCATCATCTCATTGAAATCCATATTTTCCGGATCCGGCATGGTCTGGGCTCCTTCCGCTTCGTCCATGGCCTGCTGTGACGATTTCTTCGACCCGCCTGCATGATCCTGTGCCATCATGGCACCAAAATCCATACCCATGACCGCCATCAAATTGTCTACTTTCTTATATCCGGGCATGGGATGGAACATTTTCTTAGACGGCTTGCCGGTGTCAATATTTCTCATTTCCATGATCCCACCATCTTGATCCATGGTCCGCAGTGGCATTTCAAACTGGTCACTTTCCCAAATAATCAATTTATTTTTTATGGTCTGCCCCATGATGGTCATGCTGGTTGTTATCTCTTTTTTAACACAAATGTAACCCGACACTTTTTCCTTGCCCAGCACCTTTTCAGATTCAATATTATCCATGGCCTTGTATCCGGCTTTGGTCATTTGTTCATCAATACCAGACTCAAAGACCAGTTTTTTGTCATGGTTGTAAAAATATTGTTTGTCCTGATTTTTTAATACCAGCAGGGTCATATTCATCTTCGGCATTCCTTTTCCGCCCCCACCCGGCATGCCATCCATTCTCAAAGCATCCGGTGTCATATAAATTTTGCTGGTATTCACCACCTTGCCGCTATGATCGATTTCAACATTATCTGCTGAAAAATTATCTATCTTACCGCCGAACAGGGCAAAAGCGGGAACTGCTGTTATCAAGCACAAAGCAAAGACGGGTGCGATAACATACATTATTTTAAATCTTCTTTTTTTTTGACCGGTCGTCATCTTTGCTCTCCTTTGTTAAGTTTTATGGATTATTTGTTTTTTCGTTTTCGTATGGGGGTCAGTTCAAACCCTGTCTGGTGCAGAAATATGTTGGGATTCTCATTCTCATTATTGGTATAGTAAATATCGCCTCCAGGTGATTTCCAACGGTATCGGTATGCATCCGTGTCGGTTTCAATCTCTCCGGTTTGGGGATTGACAAATTCCTCTTGCCCCGTCAGTGCCAGGAAATTATCGTTCATGATTTCGCTACGGTTGATGTTGCTTTTCTGCATAATTTCCTGATCAATGCGATTCATCTCCTTGAACACATTGGCTGCTTTTCGTGCTAGCTGATCCTGTCCCTGGAACTCCTTTATCAACCAGTTTAAATTAATTCGGACAGAAAAACGAATGATATCCATAGTTGCTCGCCATTGATCAAATTCCTGGGCCGGCGCTCTGAAAGCAAAGGTACGTGTGTTTTTCCAGATAATCGCCGCCGGCATATTCAAAACAGCAGAGAGAATAACTTCCCGATACATGGTTTTGTCTTCCCTATATTCAAAAACACCACCGGCCACATCACTTTGATTGGACTGCAACCCAACAGAATTTAAAATCTGATTCATATGGGCCATCCCCTGGTCAAGGGCTTGTTTTTCTCCAGCAAGCCGTTGAATTTTCAAGATTTTAATTGCTTTTGCATTGGGATGCAGACAAGTAAAAACCTGTGTTACAAAGGTCGGAGCATCCACAAACGGTTTTATTTCAGCGCCTTGATAGCCGCTTCCTACTGGAAAAAATCCACCGCCTATACCAGGATGGGCATAGACAATGTCGGGCAGAATTTTGAAGTAAACACGGCCCATGGAATCACTTTTTAATGTCAAATCACATTTTGATTCTGTGGCATTTAACGGTCCCCCGATCTCATGGGCCAACAACCTAAATACCCCGCCTTCCATAAGCCAGTTTTTTGGCACCTTAATGGTGAAGGCGTGTTCCCGCGGCTCATTTTTTATCTCAAAAACCATGCCGGATGGCTGTATCGCTTCAGCAAAAGATATGAAAATACAGGGTGTGGTAACCGAAAGTATAACGACCATCGCCAAAACACACATACTATTAATATTGATCATGCTTATCTCATCCATAAATAGGTTATTCATGGGTTCAGATGCGAACAAATTAATCTGCAGGTCAGTATATCTTGTCGATTTGAATAATATCTGACCAGCTTTAAAACCGATCAGATATTTCGTAACAATATTTTAAAAAATTGTACAGGCATTTTAAAGAGTTGTACAGATATTTCAGAACTTCAATTGCCATGGGGCTTGACCCGAGCCAGGTCAAACTTGAGAAAAAACTTGCCTCACCCCTGCCTTAAAGGAGAAGCTTCTGCGCAAAAATTCTGGCCATGGCCAGGAGCATCAGTGTCGGCGGTCTTCCCGGTGAGCAGGGAAACACAGCCGTGTCGCAGACAAAGAGGTTGTCTATTCCCATGACCTGAAGATTCCCATCAACCACCGAACCCAGGGCAGCGGTTCCGCCGGGGTGGCCGCCGATATTGGTGGTGACCCGGATGGAATCGGGCATGGCACCGGCCTTTACCATGATCGATGCGGCCATTTGGGTTGCCTCGTCTGCCCTGCGGCGATCCTCGACAGTCAGGGGCTTTGACATGGTGCCGTTTGCGTAGACCCGCCCGGTGTTGGAATCGGCAACCTTGATGAACATCCCCATCATCCTGTCCCATTTGCCGTAATGGTGAAGAATTTTTCTGCCCGAGGTCAGCGGACGCATCATGTGGGAAACCCAGGCACCCTTGCCGCTCACGTTGCCGAGGATGAATCCCTTTGAGTCTGCAAAATCCTCACACGCACAATTAAAGGTCATTTCCGTATGTTTACTCACCTTCTCTTTTGTCATGCCAAAAAGGATGTTCATGGGGTCCATGAAAAAATTTTTGCCGGCATTTTCCACTCCGGAATTCTGGAGAATGACGGCGCTGCCGATCCCCCCCGCCGCCAGAACCACATGGTTTGCACGTATCTGGAACCGTTTTCCAGGGGTTTTTACCTCGACCCCAACGGCCTTGCCAGATTCAACGATCACCCGCTTGACATCTGCCTCAACCATAACGGTACCGCCAAGGGCGGCTGCCTCGTCCACCCATTCTCTGGCCGTCCACTTGGCGTCGTTGCGGCAGCCGGTCATGCAGCCGTCACAATCATTCCGGCAACGTTCCTCATGGATAAACTTTGACTGGGGCTTGAGGTTCATACCAAGATCCCGGGAGGCCTGACGAAGCCGGTTGGTCGCCTCCCAGGGTTGGGTGAACTCTTCGGAAAACGGTTTGATGCCGATTTCTTCCTTGATCTGCCGAATGACTTTTGAAAAATCCATGCCCATGGCTTTTTCAAACCAGGGGGGCGGATCAAAGGAGTTCGCGGAAAAAACAACGCTGCATCCTCCCAGGGTCACAGCCCTGTCGATGATGACCCCCTCCTTTGACCTTGAAAAAACCGCATATTTGTCGTAAATTCCATAGGCCTTGATTTTGCTTTTAGATAGCGTGTGGCGCTTTCCTTTTTCAAGGAGAAGAACCTCTTTGCCGGCCCGGGCAAGCTCCCTTGCCACTGTTGCGCCACCGGGACCCGATCCCACAATCACATAATCGCTTGTCATCGTTTCCATGTCATCCCCCTGTTCAAGTGTTGTTAACCAAATCAGCTTAAAAGCCGAATTCAGAAATGTCAATCAAAAAGAACGAACGTTCGTTTTTTAAACCGAGACCACCAATCCCCCCTGAATCTTTCCACCTGTGCAGCGGTAAATCCTCTTCGCAAATCTACAGGTATAAAACATATCAATACTGCCATTTCTGATAATTGATGATAATGTATACGATTGTTTTTCGCGCCATGACAAAAAAATCATGACGGCTGTCTTTTAACCCGGGTGGAAGATTTTAAATCTGTTTCTGACTTCAGAAGAAGAATTATAGATCAATACCTGAAAAATTAAACTTAAGTTGACGCCCGGGATCCGTGCACCCCCTCTGCAATCCAATCTCATTCACCGCGCCTGAGCAAGGCCTGGGCCGCAGCGCCCCTGACCCCTTGATACGTGCCCGAAAGCATAAAATACAACGCCTCCATGGATACGGGTGCCAGAGCGACCAGGACAGCCGCTGCCCGTATTGCAGGATTCCCATGGTGGTATGAGGCAAATCAAGGCTTCATTCTGGTCTTCCGGCAACAGACGCTTAAGACAGGTCAAGGCCGTCTGCAGCAGCGCATCAGATCGTTCAAACCAAATCGTTTCACGAACCAGAAAGGCAGCCAGTTTGACGCCTTGCTTCACCCCTTGACCAAGGGCCCAGACGCGGACGTTATCGGGCAGTTTACCCCAGCAGGTGAGAAGGTCAGCCAGGGCATTTTCGCAGGTCTGCAATAAAAGGGTTGTGACCTTTTGCGGATAGGGGCCCAGAAGCTCTGCAACCCAGGCATTAAAGGTTTCGGCAGTGAGGGCCGGCAGTGTGATAGAACGGTCTGAAAGGAGGCCTGAACGATATTATAGAGGACGGTCAACAGGTCCAACCGGTAGGGGCCGGTAAAATTTCAGGATCAGCAGCGTTGTAGCTGCTCATCATCAGAATGGTCAATGCTGACCTGAAAAAGACCAAGGCTGTTGTTCGGGTCAAACCCATCAAAGGTGATGATGCCGTTGTCGCTGATATGAATACAAGCCTGTTTTTCAGACAAATGGCCATGGCAGACGCCGGGGGCCTACAAAATTACCCGCGTAAAATATAGACGGCATTTTTTTTCCTTGACGAACAGGGTCATTAGACGTCCTTATTGTTAAAAAGGACCCGAGAATCATGAATTAGGGAGAACGAACATGGATACGGCTTGCCCTCCGGAACATGCTCAAAAATAAAAATTAAAACCAAGGACAACAGGTTGAAATATTTAGGATCCGCCCCGGCATTACCGGCATTGATGGTAATCTGTATCTGGGGCATCAATGTGTGTATGATTAAAATTGCGGTCCAGGATATGACCCCGGCCCTGTTTACGGCCATGCGCTTTCTATTGTTAACCCTGTTTTTGTTTCCCTTCAGGAAAATTCCCAGAGAAAACCGGAAGGATGTGCTCAAGCTGTCATTGACCATGGGGATCGGCCACTTTTTGATTCTGAGCATTGCCTTGAGTTATGTGGACAGTGCCACGGCAGCCATGATCATCATTCTGGGTGCCCCGATTTCATCCCTGGTCGCATTTTTATTTCTCAACGAACGGCTGACCCATCTTCAGATGGGGGCCCTGTTTGTGGCTGCTGCCGGGGCTATTTTACCGATCCTGGTCCAGAAGACCCCTGAAATTCGCCTCGGTGCCCTGTTCATGCTCCTGAGCATGACCATCTGGGCCTTTGGAAACCTGCAGGTGAGGAAAATAAACAACATAAAACCCCTTACCATCAACTTCTGGATCGGTGCGGTCACGTCTCCGTTCTGTTTTCTGGTCTATTTTGCCGGAGGGGACTTGAAGCCGCTCCACGAGGTGTTCACCGTAAAAAGCACGCTGGCCACCCTGTATGTGGTTCTGTTTTCTTCGGTCTTGGCTTACTACCTGTGGTACCGGCTCATCAATACCCACGGGGTCAGCAAAATCACTATTTATACGCTGCTTCAGCCCTTTGTCACCACGCTTGCCGGTTTCTTCATCCTGCATGAGACCTTCAGCCGGGCGCAGATGATCGGCGCTTTTGTGACCATCATGGCGGTCTATGTATTTTTCAATGCAACGACCATTTGTAAAAAAAAGAGACGAGTCGATTAACAACCAGGGCCGAATCAAAGGAAAACAACGGCACAATGCACTGTTGCGACTTCAGCGGCAATCGGGGCTGGAGACAAGGGTCCATTCTTTCCCCTGCTGTTGACCGTTTTTCTCTGATCGCCGGTTGTCAGATAGGCCTGGGTTGACGTATGGCGTCTTCTGGCCGGGATCAGCCCATTGGTACTCCCGAATTCTGAATTATTGAACATCCAGTGTATGTTGTAATCCTTTTTCTGTTTTGGCGCATATATTCGTTCTTGAGGGTAAAGAAGAACAGAACAGCTTGGTTAAAACGGGTCGGGTTATGCCTTTTCAAGGATCTATGCTGAATCCATGATAATACGATCTCTCTTGACGATCTAATTTTAATATGTACAGATACAGCAGGGGCTAAGAACAAAGGATACCTGTTGTGAAAGTATGGCTCACGACAAAACCTTTTTTTACAACGCTGTCTCTGAATTCTGGATAATTAAAGGAGTATTTATAATGAAACCATTTATTGTATTATCTATGGGTTTGGTACTGCTCTTTATGGTAGCTGTAGACGTTCGTGGGGCTCAGGGGACTATTATTCTTACTGAGACAACTCCTGATGCCACCATCTCAGCTGGAGCCACAGATAAAGTGTATGGTACCTCCGGGGTAAATCAAGTCACTCTTGAAAGCAGTGCAAAAGCGACCCTGATAAATTTTCCAGGAAATAACTTTGTAACAATCAAGGCTGATTCAAGCCTGTTCACGGTATCTCGCTCTGGTGCCTACGTTACTTTTGAAGGAACAGACGGTACTGTTTTGAAAATCCCTGCAACCATGGCATCCCAAACCATTGTTTTTGATGATGCTACGACATCATTGATAATTGATTCCGGGCAAATAATGCTGGGCGGTCAAACGGTTGAGCTGACTCCTGTTGAAATTACAAATACAAGCAATAGTCCTATGGTTTTGGGAAATCCTGAAGAGCTATTATCTCAGAATATTCTTCAGACTGGCGACATGATCACTTTCAACAGTCCAGGACATCCGCTTCATTCCATGGAAATCATTGTACCGCCAGGCGCCTACAATGAAACAAAGCCGTTCCGGATATCCTCGGCACCGATCAACAGCCATAGCTTTGGCGAGCTGTTTCAACCGCTCACTCCCATGATCATCATCGAAAATGGTGGAGAGCAATCTCAAGAAACCATGATGGTGAAAATCCCGGTGCAGATACCGGAGGACCAGTTTGCCATGGCCTTTTTCTACAATGAAACCCAGGAAAAGCTCGAACCGATGCAACTGATATCCGTGGGAACGGATTCCATTATCGTCGCCACCCGTCATTTTTCCAATTTTGTTGTTACCGGTATTGCCCAATCGGTTCTTGACGCTTACCTGGCAGAAGGAATTCGTTCGAATTTTTCTCCAGGAGTCGATGATTGGAGTTATATAAATCGGGGCTCTTATATTGAGCCCGGTGGTCATTGTGCCGGCCAATCCCTTGGTGCACTTTGGTATTTTACCGTAAAACCGGATGGGGACGAGCCCCTGTGGGGAAAATATGACAATAACTTCCGGGATTGGAGGAGTCCGGACTTCTGGCAGGATGATTCCTATGCATACCGATTCAGTTCAATGCTTCAGAAGGATATTGACTGGAACAGTTTTTCCATGGACTTCTGGCTGGAAACCCAGGGACGTGTCTGGCGTCTCATCAACAACCAGTGGGAATTGGTTGAGGTGCCTGCCATCGGTCCTGAAGCAACTCGAAATCTGTTTGCCTTGTCCATGCTTTTAACTGAGAGGGAGCCACAGTTTGTGGGGATATACAGTGATTCAGGCGGTGGCCATGCCATGATTGTATATGCCGTAACCCAGGATGCCCTGCACATTGCAGATCCGAACTATCCGGGAGATTTGAACAGAGTGATTTATTACGGCAATGGTGCATTTGATCCATACCCTTCAGGAGACGATTGGGAAGAAATCAATGCGGGTCGGGGCAAGAACTATGAACATATCCTTTATCTATCAAAATCCACGCTAATGCCTTGGGATAAAATTGCACTACGGTGGGAAGAGGTTCGGAATAGCACCATTGGAAACGATTCTTTTCCAGGTTATCAAATCAAATATCTGGATGGGGAAAGTGGTGAATATAAAATTCTTGCAGAGAATCAGGTCTTTAATGAAAGCAAGATTAGTTTTAAAGGCTCTGGAGTAGGAGAGACAAGCATAGGGATTGTTATTTACAGAGATGGCGAACAACTCCCCTTTGATGCAGAATGGAAAACGGATCTGATTCCTGGAGATAATCTTTTAGGTTTCCATGTTATGGGAAAGGTGGATAATAAATGGAAATATTTGGATTTCCAGTATATTAATGTAATTTTCGAACCAACGGCGGCCACGATTCCCATCAACATTTCGCGCAGCTTCGAGATGGACTTCGGCCCGTTCCCGACCTCACTGGATGAGGATGCAAAAGTGCAGTTCACCGTTTCCATCAACGGCCAACTCGAGGGCGCACAAGATCCCTACGTTGTGCTGAACGATATCATTGCCCCTGCCGGCAATGACTACTCCGGCAAATCTCTGCGCATAAACGATGTCAAGCAAAGCGAAGCCACTGTGGTTAGCGGTACGGTGAACGTGAGTGCCTCGCGCTTCTCGGGTAGCCCAGTCTCCTGGAATGGGCGCGGCAAGACCGAGTACCTATTGTCAAGCCCCCGCCTAGTGCGCTATGACCCTTCATCCGAGGAAATTGTGGAAGAATACCCGGACATGAATTTCCATTGGGAGATGCCTGCCACAAACAACGCCCTTGCACCGGTGTTTAACCACGAAATCCGGCTCGAATTCTGGCTGGACAGCAAAAGCTACTACGCCGAGGATCCAGACGGCCCGCTGGTGCTGAAAAACGAGTACCACGGCCAGAAGCTGGTCTTCAAGTTGAACATCAACCTGACTAAGGACCGCCCCGAGTGGGACAATTCACCGGCCGCACCACAAATGTAACCACCTTGGATATGTACGAAAGATATCCGGGTATTTCCGTTTCGAGGAGGGTGTGGATATTTCCTGCCGGGTTCGAAGCTATCTCTCCATGTGCAAACAAGTTAGCCAATTTAAGAAATTGTCCTGCTGTTTTATTTCGATAAAACAGCAGGGAACTATATTTCGAGGCTGAATAGATACATTTTTTTTGCTATTCAGTCTCCTTTAGCCTTTTTTTAGGAAGTCTTTTATTTTTTATTTTCTCTTGGTGTCCTAACCTGCCAGTTCGGAGGATAAGGCTCTGCTGGGAAGCAACCGGAACGCCGCAGCTGATAGGTTTTTAATGAACTTTAGGCATCTTTCATGCTCTGATAGCTCTTTTATATTTATTTGCCATTCTGACAAGTATCGGGTATGATTTTTTCACTTCTTTTGTTTTTCAGCAGCTACCCTACACAAAAGATGGGTTTATGAACAACGACAGGAAAAATATCAAACGGTTTTTCAATCAGTTCAAAACCTATGCAAAAGTATTGATGGTCATCAATGCAGATCCAGATGCCATCGCCTCTACCCTGGCGTTCAAGCGCTTGTTGGGGTCCAGGGTATCAGAAGTGAACATCACCCATTTCATCCGCATCAGCCCCGTGGACAACCTGACATTAATCCAGCTTGTTGCATCCGGACTGATGGATCTTGCCTCGGTGGACAATAACCGGAAGGATACAGGCACCGCAGCCCAGAAATTTCTTGCCGGCTGGATAATGAACCAGATTGAAAAAACCGCGAAAAAAATTGAATAAGCGATGGAGGCATACATGTCCGAAAGCGTCAAGCAAATCCTGAATCGTTTTCAATCAGATGCATACATGGGCAGACAGGGCAGAATTTATACTGACACCTCTGATTTCATGCGCATTACCGGCGGAGATGTGATTATTCTTGGAGACGGACATTATCTGGTTTTACGCGATGAAGTCGAAAGAAGTTATGGAATAGAGGATCCAAAATACTGGGTCAAAAGATGCAGACATCTTGAATCGGGAGAACGCCGCCTGCTCAAACTGGTATTTTATGAAAAATTTTTTCTTCAGATGGGAAAAATTAAAATCAAGTGTTATCGCAGTCCACGCAAAGAAGCCCGTATTCTTGACCTGGTGAGGGGGAATTCCCGTTTTATGCAGGGATTTTCTGCAGAGGATGAAAAGGGAAATACCATACGTGTGCTGGATGTAGTGAAGGGCAAAAGGCTGGACAACTGGATACATGGGCTTGATGTGGATCACAAAACCTATTTTTTTGAATATCTTCCCCGGATTCTGGAAAAATTTATTGCCGCCTGTGAAGCAATTCAATATTTACATGCAAACGGTGAAAAGCACGGGGATATCAGGCGGGATCATCTATGGCGGGAAACCCACAGCGGTGATTATGTGTGGATTGATTTTGACTATACCTATGATTTCCATGAGAATCCTTATGGACTGGATGTTTTCGGGCTTGGCGGCCTGCTTTTGTATATTGTTGGCAAGGGGTTTTATTCCCAGAAAGATATAATCAGGATTTTTGGCTATAAAAAGCAAGTGCCGGATGTGGAGCCAGGAGATTTTCTGCTGGTGTTCAAAAACAGGCTGGCCAACCTACATAAAATTTTTCACTATATTCCCAAAGAGCTGAACTGGGTCCTGATGCATTTTTCGTCCAGCGCCAGTGTCTACTATGAAACAGTGGATGAATTTTTAAGCGACCTGCGGCCCTGTTTGAAAAAAATGGGGTGATGGATACAATGATTGTAGAATCTTTTTGTTCGGATGTGCGTAAAAATAATCGCGTAAAAAAAAGTGTTACCGAGGGGAGGTTCTTAATGGATACCAATAAAATTCTGGTGGCAATTGATGGATCTGAAAATTCAAAACGGGCGGTTGAATATGTGGCAGATATCGTCAAAGACTGCCGTAATTTTGAGATTACGCTTTTGCATATTGAGCGGCTGCCTGACCGTGATATTTTTGCCGATGAAGATGCCTGGAAAAAAGAATGTGTTGCGCACCGCCAAAAAATAGAAACTTTTCTGTCTGAAAACAAACAGATGATGTCAGATTACGGTATTCCTGCAAAGAGGGTGTGCACCGATTATATCAAAAGCTGTCATTCACCGCTGGCAGAAGAGCCCTCTTATTGCAGCAGGGGGACAAGCATTGCCCTGGATATTTTGCATGTGGCAGAAAATGCGCATTTTGGAACGGTGGTTATCGGCCGCAGGGGGGTGTCCAAAGCCGAGGAGTTCATGTTCGGAAGTGTATCCAACAAAATTATTCATTCAGGAAAAAACTGCACCATCTGGGTTGTCCAATAGGCGTTTTTTAAAAATTCCTGCCTAAGGGCCTCCTTGAATCTGGACACCCCTCTGACAGCGTGTTATCACCACCACCGAAAGCCTCCAGGGTTATGCAGCCGGTTGATATGGAACATGCCCCTGAGCAAACTTGTCAAAACGAAGTGCCAGAGAGCTTGAAAGATTGAAAAGGATTACACCAACCGATATACCGTGCTAAAAACCATGGCAGAACAAACCAGCGGTTGACGTTGACCCATGGGGAGACGTCCAGATACAAAGGGGGTGAAGCCGACAAACAATCAATCATCCGCTTCACCCCTCTTACACAAACTTACCTACCGTCGCTTGTTCCGTGGCTGCCTTCAGGCGCTCTTTTTCATGGACTGTGAGCGATAGGCCACGATGTCTTCGATACTCAGCACGGGAAATCCATGTTCATCGGCAAAGGCAATGATCTGCGGCAGCCTGGCCATGGTCCCATCGACATTGGTTAATTCACAGAGGACCCCTGCCGGGGCAAGCCCTGCAAGCCGCATGAGATCCACCGTTCCTTCGGTGTGTCCCCTGCGTCCCAGCACCCCCTGTTCAACAGCCCGCAAAGGAAAAACATGTCCCGGGCTGTGAATATCTTCGGGTGTGGCATCCGGAGCAGCAGCGCACCGTATGGTGGTTGCCCGGTCCGCCGCAGAAACACCCGTTGTCACCCCTTCTGCTGCTTCAATGGATATGGTGAACGCCGTCTGATAGGCAGAGGTGTTGCACGTCACCATCTGGGGCAGGCCCAGTTGCTTTATTCTTTCAGGAGGCAAACAGAGACAGATAATCCCGCTGCATTCCCGAATAAGAAGGGCCACCTGCTCCTGGGTGATATTCCCGGCAGGGAAAATGAGATCCCCTTCGTTTTCCCGGTCCTCGTCATCCACAAGCAGTACACCCCGGCCAGAAACAAGGGCATCAATGGCCCGATTTACCCGCTCCATGGGGTTACCAAATTTGGAAATTGACACTTGATTCATACAAAACTCCCTTTTTATTATACTGCATTACCATAATATCAGGGGAGATGATGGGGGATGGAACCACAGGTAACTGCCCATGGACGGCATTCACCACACGGTAAAAGACCTTATTCAACGGCACAAGGTCGCAGCTCCATTCAAGGAAATGTTAACAGCCTTTTGTTCTCTCCCATCCGGACTTTAACCGTCGGCCCTGGAGTCACACCAGATCTGCTGACCCTGCAAAAAAAGCAGGCGCTCGCGGGCTTTTTGATTGAATCAAAATCACCGCCGGTGGGGAATTTCACCCCGCCCTGAGAATTCACAGGCACTATAGTTCAATGAAAAATTATGTCAATGGATACTTTGCCGTTGTGATGATAATTTTTCAAGGAGATCTGCTATCCAGTCACGGACACTCTCAGCGTACAGATCAGGAGACATCAAAAATTTTGAATGGAAATCTGTCTGTTTTCCTGTCCTCAAAATAATGCTCAAGGGTTTTATGGATGGAGCTGAAGGCAATCTCATCCCAGGGAATATCGCGTTCATGGAACAGGCGGACCTCACTGCTTTCACTTGTGGGGCCGAAGTTGTCGGATATCAGATCTGCCCTGAACATGAAATAAATTTGATGGACAGAAACAATATTAAAAACGCGGTAGGGTTCAACATTTTCAACATCTGCCAGGGTTTCTTCCCGGGTTTCACGCACGGCTCCTTCCTGTACCGATTCACCGTTTTCAAGGTATCCTGCCGGAAGCGTCCATTTGCCCTTGCGGGGTTCAATATTTCTTTTACACAGCAGCACCTGCCCGTTTAATTCAGGAACGCAGCCCACCACCATTTTGGGATTGTCATAATGTACCCGCCCGCAGCGGGTACAAACGGCCCGGGGGTGATCATCATCCAACGGAATTTTCAATTCTGTGGGGGCCCCGCAGCCAGTGCAATATTTAATATCCATATACCATGACCTTTTCAATCGTTAATCGCATTATTTTTTGATTGCTTTTTACCCCGTTTATTGTATGAGCGCAACAGGAGAATTTTACCATGCACCCTGTTTGACTCTCGCCAGAATCATGATTTTCAAACTCTTGGCCAGGTCTGATAATTTTGTTGATCTTTCCTTGTGTTGCATTGTATAGTTTTTCAACTATCTGAAATTGTGCTTGTATTCACCAATCACCACCTGCCTGTCAAATCAGATATCGTTAAAAGTGCTGCCCTAAAACTCATATTCCGCCGTCTAAAAGCACAAACGGATTGGAGAAAAATAATGCATTGGCGTGGAAATAGTAAAAACAGCAATGTGGCGGAAAGACGGGAAGCAACTTAAAAAGAGAGGATATCATGGGAGAACTTGAACGATTTGTTATCGGTGGTTCAAAAGGCGTTCTGGTTGAACAGCTTTGCAAGATGAGCAATCGCCACGGCCTCATCGCCGGAGCAACGGGTACGGGAAAAACCGTTACGTTGCAGGTTCTTGCAGAAAGTTTCTCCCGCTCGGGCGTTCCGGTCTTTGCAGCTGATATCAAAGGAGATCTTTCCGGATTATGCCGTGCCGGTACCGCCCACCCTAAAATTGATGACAGATTGCAGAAGATCCCGATAAAAGGTTATATGCAGCGCCCCTATCCGGTTGTATTCTGGGACATTTTTGGCAAGCAGGGCCATCCCATACGATCAACCATTTCTGAAATGGGACCATTACTGTTGTCAAACCTGCTGGAATTAAATGACACGCAGTCAGGTATTTTGTACGGCTGTTTCAAGATTGCCGATGACCAGGCAATGCTGCTTCTGGATTTAAAAGATCTACGTTCCATGCTGACGTGGATGGGTGACAACGCCAAAGCACTGCGAAGTGAATATGGAAATATCTCCAGTGCCAGCATCGGGGCGATCCAGCGCAGACTGCTCGTCCTGGAAGAACAGGGGGCAGGACATTTTTTTGGTGAGCCGGCTGTAACGCTGAGGGACCTCATGCAGGTTGACTTTTACGGCAATGGTGTCATCAGCATTCTTGATGCCACCCGTTTGATGGCGCAGGCACCAAGGGTCTATTCCTCCTTCCTGCTCTGGCTGCTCTCTGAATTGTTTGAACAACTTCCTGAAATTGGTGATCCTGAAAAACCTAAACTTGTCTTTTTTTTCGATGAGGCACACCTTTTATTTGACCAGGCCCCCAAAATGCTTGTGGACAAGATCGAACAGGTGGTTCGGCTCATTCGATCCAAAGGCGTAGGCATCTATTTTATTACCCAGACACCACTGGATATTCCAGAGAAAATTTTAGGCCAGCTGGGACTCAAGATTCAACATGCACTGAGGGCTTTCACCCCAAGGGACATGAAAGTTATAAGGGCCGCAGCTCAATCCTTTCCCCCCAACCCGGAGTTTGATACCCAAACTGCCGTCACGGCCCAGGGCATCGGAGAAGCCCTTGTTTCTGTTCTGGATGACAAAGGAAGACCGCTGCCAGTCCAGCAGGTCCTGATTCGCCCGCCTGAATCCCAGATCGGGGCTCTTTCTGAAAGTGACCGCCAGAACAGTATCCAACGCTCGCCGTTAAAGGGTCGCTACGATGATGCCGTTGACCGTGAATCCGCATACGAAATATTAAAAAAACGGGTCAAAGAGATTCAGGCCCAAAACGACGAAGTTAAAGAAACAACAACCAGAGAAAAAGCTGACACTTCAGGCGGCAGAAAAAGACAAAGCACAGGGGAGGCATTTATTAAGAGTGCCGTGCGTGCCATTGGCAGCCAGATCGGCCGGCAGATTGTTCGAGGGATCATGGGTTCTTTCCTGGGTGGACGCTCCAGATAATCGTTGTTCGTCCCCATTCTATCTTTTTCGAACGTTCAGTGGTGCCGATTCATCACTCAGCAAACTTTGAACCAATCCTGTGCAAGGGGGTATGGATTTAATCCTTGTGATCAGGATAATATGCCAAAAGGGCTTCTATGCTTGTCTTAAGAGACTTCACGTATGCCACATCCGCATTCTGTTTGGTTTGCATTGCGGCAATAATTACGGCGTGGTGTTTTATCAAACGGTCCGCATAATCTTTTTGATCCGGTTTAACCCGCTGGGTCAAAAAATAATCACTGATCGTAGAGATGATGTTTTGGGCATGTTTTTCCTTGTTCATTACCCAGCGAACCATTTGGTTTTGAGATTGGGCATCCGACTTGCCTGACAACTGTGCAATCAAATTGGCTGATTTTTCTATGGTAGCCGCATCTTCCAGCATGGACTGAACCCGGGCGTGGTCATCATATATTCCGCATGGTATCTGACAGTGTGCCAACGCCTGGTGGGACAGGATAAGACAATTTCCGACGATGGTAAAGACCATCAGCAACAATACCCTCCCTAAGGTTTTCATCCTTGTTTCCTCCGTAGTTTAAATTAATGTCTAAAGAATTCGGCAGCCCTTAACACAAACGACCGAATTCTTTAAACAGTCAACACTTACCCCTCCAGTTGTTAATGTTCATTGGATGGATCAAGATCTACTATCCTGACACAGAAGGATTCCATGGGTTACAGGCTCCCCAGTGTGTCGTTATTGTTTGGTTTCTATTTCACATTTCTCGTTTAAATGGACCTTGATAAAATAGATTCCCAGTGCGGCCACGGGAATCGCCAGAATAAATCCAGCCAGGGGCAGGAGGGTAAAGCCGATAAGAACCAGAACAACGGCACCGACTAGAAGCAGAGAACCAATCATTAATTTAGACAATCTTTCGGGAAGGCATTCATTTTCTTTCATGTTATACTCCTTTTCATTAAGGGGTTGGAAATGAAAAAACAAAGCACTGTTGAGTGGTTGATGAATGTATTAAAACAACTATAACTCCCAAAACATAAAAATCAAGGTTCATGCACATTGAATCTGCGACACCCTTCAATCATGGCTTTTCATCATTCACTGCTTTCAGGCAGATTCACCTCCTGAAGATCCTCTCCCAGGTGAACCCGTTCGCTCTCTCCCAGGATGCCAAGGGCAAGCCCCAGGATCGTCCATGCATGGAGGGCATGGTATCCGCCGCCAAAATGTTCACCCAGCTCATGGATCTGGGCATGGCAGTTGTGACAGCCCGTGACGCAGTAGGTGGCTTTGGTGGCCTTGATTTGCGCATCCTTGGTACTTCCGTACATCAACCGCTGCTCCTTGAACCCGGACTGGAGAAAGCCGCCCCCGCCGCCGCAGCAGAAGTTGTTGGAACGGTTGGGGGTCATGTCGATAAAGTTATCCTCTCCCACACAGGCCTTGACAACCAGTCGCATATCTTCGGCCGCTGGATCTCCAAATGTTTTTCTCACGATCTGACAGGGATCCTGGACCGTGAACTTGATCTTAAGGTTGTCGTTCCAGCTGGAATCGGGTTTAAGCTTGCCTTCCCGGATCCAGCGGGCATACAGGGTATACATGGTCTCAACCTTGAAGTTGTGGGGGATGTTGAATTTTTTCAGTCCTGACAGGACTGCAAAGGTAATATGGCCTCACTCGGTGTTGAGAAAAGTCTTACACCCCAGTTCATCGCATTTCTGGGCGCTCCTCAGGGTCAGTTCCTTCCAGCCTTCGTCATCGGCCATGAACATGCAATAGTTTTCCGCGGCCCACCCCACGCTTCCGTAGGTCCAGTCCACCCCGGCAAGATTCAGGATCTTCCACAAGGGTCCCATTTCCTCGGGTTCAATCATGGGTTCCCTGGAGTTCTGATTAATGAAAAATTCGGCACCCTGCTTGTCAATGGGCGCCACAAGATTGCGCTCCTCCCATATGGGGTACGCCTCCTTGATCTCTTCAAGGATGTCCCCCACCACGAACTCGAAATCCTCCTGGGAACACCCCATGGCCGAATTGGTCGGCTTTGCAAGGGCCATGTCGCAGGACCCCAGGATCCCCTTGGGTCTCTGATCCCTGGGCGTAAGCCTCCGTGCATTAAAAACAAGCTGGGGGATATTGATCTTCATGGGACAGACATGGACACAACGGGTGCACATGGTGCAGTACCAGGGCCAGCGGCTCTCCTTGATTTGATCATCCATACCCAGGGCTGCCATCCTCAGGAACTTTCGCGGATCCATGCCGTCAAAGCCCGTGGCCGGACAACCTGACGCACAGGCACCGCAGGTCAGGCAGGCGTTGAGATTCCCACCGTCCGGGAGCAGTCCCATCACCATATCCTTGAACGAACTCTTTTGGGTTCGAGATAATTTAATAGTTTCTTTTGCCATAGGTCACCTCCGTCTCTATCCCATGGAATATGCTTCAATGGGATGCTGCAGGGTCGTTGATACGTTGCCCCAACCCACTATAACTCTTTGAAATGCAAGGCAGACGGCGATTAAGCCCGGGGGAAAAAGAGATGGCGCGACTCAGGCGAAGAGAGGTCCCATGTGTTAGCATCAATTCATTATCTAATAGTAGACGTTAAATAGACGTTGGGGGGCTACTGAAAATCATATCAATAATAGCAAGGTTTCAGGCGGGTGTAAAGCAGGGGTTTGGGGACAGCGATCCCAGCAGGAAAAAAAACCGTTCATCGCCCTGGAAAAAACGTGTGGAAAATATCGTGGAAAATAATGATCATTCCATGTATAGTCCTGGCTTTTCACATTCAGCCCCAACGGAGGAATGAAATGCCCGACACGATCCGGACGGTTCTGCCCGGAAAGACGAAACAGACAATAACAACCCTTGACGGACGTTCATTAACCGTCCCAGCGGGGTGGGCGCTTCTGCCGCCGGGCGATGCAGCCCTGACAAGACGGGTGAAACAGGCCGGCCCCCACTGGCAGGTTCAGGTCAAACGGGGGAGACGCATCTTTTCAAAGGGAATCTGGGCCCCTGAATCAAGCATCCAGGAGGCTGCAGCATACATCAGGCAACTCAGGGCCGATCCCGCCTACCAGCGACGGCTGGACCAGGGACGGTTGAGACGGGAAAAAAAGCAGGCAGCCTATGCCGTTGAATTTTACAACACCGTCCTGGCCGAACTTGATTTCCACCCGAAATTCTCTGCCCTTGCCCGGAAGCTTGCAACGGCCGTCACCGCCCATGCTGTTCCCGTGGGCAGCAACACCGTTGCAAGAACCGAACGAATTCCCGTGGAAGAGAGGGCAAGGGCGGCCATCATTGCCTGGATGCGCCACCAAACCACCTGCTACGACACCATGGCCGTTCCCAGAATCAAGGGAAGACGCCGGGAGATCCGGCAGCAACTGGCCAGGGATTCCCAACGCATCCTCGACAGATACCGGGCCGGGGAACCCGTCGCCAGAGACGCCTGCCCCCTGGCAATTGCCCTTGACAAAACCGATGCCATGCCCCTCCCGATACCGTAACCCTATCCGCAGATTTGGTTGGTTATTCCTGTTCAAGCACCAGTTGTTTGTCTGACAACTCGTTAAAATAGCGCCGTGTCTCGGCGAAGACCACCCGGCTCAATCCAACAAGCCCGATAAGATTGGGAATGGCCATGAGCCCATTCACGATATCGGCAAGGGTCCAGATCAGACCCAGGTTAAGAAACGAACCGGACGCCACAAGCACGATATAGATGACTTTATAGGGTTTGATGGCCTTGACGCCGAAAAGATATTCAGTGCAGCGTTCCCCATAGTAATTCCACCCGAGAATGGTGGTAAAGGCAAAAAAGATAAGACCCGTGGTCACCAGGTATTGTCCCATGGACGAGTGAAGCCCAATAGTGAAAGCCGCATTGGTCAGAGCGGCACCGGCAAGGGAAGGATCGTTCCAGGTGCCGGTCATCACAATCACGATCCCGGTCAGGGTGCAGATGATGATGGAATCAAAAAAGGTGCCGGTCATGGCGATCAGCCCCTGGCGGACACACGAGTTTGTCTTGGCTGCGGCTGCCGCAATGGGCGCACTGCCAAGTCCGGACTCGTTGGAGAAAACCCCCCGGGCGATACCGCTTCTCATGACCATGATAACGGAAATGCCGGCGGCTCCGCCAAAGGCGGCGCTCGGGTTAAAGGCACTCTCCACAATCAATGCCACGGCCGCCGGGATCTTTCCAAAATTCAGCGCAAGGACAATGAAAGATCCAAGGATAAAAAACGTTGCCATGAAAGGAACGAGCCTGGAGGCAACCCGGGCAATGCTCTTTATGCCCCCAAGGGTCACCAGGGTGACAAGGACGGTCAGTACCCCGGCAATCACCAGAACGGGGACATGGAAAGTCAGGTGCGCGGCATCCTTGATGGCGTTGACCTGGGCAAAGGTCCCAATGCCGAAAAAGGCAACCCCGATGCCGAACAGGGCAAATATCTTGGCAAGAATGCGGTTGTTGAGCCCCCGTTCGATGTAATACATGGGCCCGCCGGACATCTGTCCGTTGGCGTCGATCACCCGGTACTTCACCGCCAGGAGGCCTTCGGCATACTTGGTGGCCATGCCGAAAAAGGCAGCCACCCACATCCAGAAAATGGCTCCCGGCCCGCCAGCTTTTACGGCCGTTGCAACCCCTACGATATTGCCCGTACCGATGGTTGCACTCAAGGCCGTGCAGAGCGCGGCAAAGCTTGACACGTCCCCCTGGTGACTGGTGTCATCGTGTTTTGAAAAAACATATTTTAATGCCAGGGGAAGCCGGGTCACCTGAATGACCCCCAGTCCCAGTGTAAGATAGATACCCGTCCCCACGAGAAGAATCAACAGGGGCGGTCCCCACACAAACGAATTAACCTGTCCCAGCAACAATGCAAAATTTTCCAAGGTGTTCTCCTCTCCTAAAAAATAATAATCTTAAAATTTGAAACCGGATAGGTCGTGGTCTGTGAGAGAAAAACGAGTTAAACCTAGGGGGATAAATCCTGCTTGCAACAACAGTAATACTGCGGAAAAAATAACAAGGAGTAACGCCCGTAAATATCTGTTCCACTCTGTCCCTTGTACCTGAGAGTTTCACCGGCAGCAGACCGGTTTGCTCCTTCGGCGCCCATAATGAGACTCTCCAGAGGCTCGTCCCATAACAGTCCTTTTACCTGAAAGCTTTACTTCTTCGGTGCCCTGTCCACCTTGCAAACCATGGACAAGATCTCTCCTGTTATGTTCATCCGAGTTTTGTTCGGGGGGTTTTCTACACCATGGAATTGAAAATTTCAACCCTGATTTTATTTCCAGGGCGTTCTGACCATGGTCTCCACTGTCTGGGCATTGCCCTGGCCCATTATAGCTTTTCACCTTCAAGGTAGCGGGCACAGATATGCCGGTCATCTCCCACATGAATGAATCGTTCAAGCCGGTCTTCCAGGCAATACCGCTGGGCGATCATGGCATCATCCTCGATGACAAGGGCATCAAACCAAAAGTCTGTTTCAAAGCTGCCTGTTCTACCAAAAAAATAACCGCCGCCTTTGGTTCCCATATGGAACGCCTCTGCAACGGTCAAGGGTTTCAATCCCTTATCCGCCAGATTCACAAGTTTCGACAATTGAATGGCACGGACCATGGCTTCATTGATGCCCATCCGATGCCCTCCTGCAATATCGCTGCCCAGGCCGATCCTGAGCCCCAGATCCAGATAGGTCCTGACCGGCATGATGCCGCTGCGTACATTGATGTTTGAATCAGGACAATGGGCCAGCATCACGTCCATTTTTTTGACCAGATCCCTCTCATCATCACCCAGGTAGATACCATGTGCCATCACCGTCCGGGTCTGCCCGAACAGATTATTTTTAAAATAGACGTCCGAATAGTTTTTCGATTGTTTAAATAGGGCCTGAACCCATTGGATCTCATCCAGGTTTTCGGAAAGGTGGGACTGAACCGGCAGACGGTATTTTACAGCAAGGTCTCCCAGCCCCTTTAACAGGTCCGGTGTACTGGTGGGAGCAAACCGCGGTGTGATAATGGGCTTGACCCGTTGTTCACCCATGTATTTTTCGATCAGATAACGCGTTCCTTCGAGGGATGCCCGGGTGGATTCAACGATAAAATCCGGGGCGTTCCGGTCCATATTGACCTTGCCCACATAGGCCCCGATTCCCTTTTCCTTTAACACCTCGAACAATTCCTCTGTTCCAGCCGTTGATGGGGATGCAAAGATACAGGCCCTGAGGGTGCCGCAGGCCACAAGCTTTTCCGCAAACAAGGTGTATGCCTTTCTGGCAAACGCCCTGTCTTGAAATTGTCGTTCAAGGTCAAAGGTGTAATCCCCCAGCCACTCCAGGAGTTGACGGGTCATTCCCATGCCGCACTGAAGGAATTGTGCAGCATGCAGGTGAAGATCGACAAAACCGGGAATGATGAGGCGGTTGCCGTAATCATGGACCGGACACCCCTTGAACCGGTCAGGGATAACAGGATAAATACCCTCAACTCGTCCATCCACACAAACCAGGCAGCTGTTCCCATGAACCGCATAGGCATCAGCGGTTGGTGTATGGATAAAATGGCCCTTAACGATCAATACGTGCTCAACCATTATGCATCCATCCTTGCGCAGACAACACCGGCCAGTAACCCGAAAAGATGTCCCTCCCAGGAGATCCCGGGAACACCCGGAAATATTCCCCAGACAAGCCCGCCATAAACGGCAATGGTCAGAATCGATATTGCCATGGCGGCAAGGCTTCTTTTGATCAGACCCCGGAACACAAGGAAACCAAAATAGCCGAATATCAGTGAACTTGCCCCCACATGGATTGCCGACCGCCCCATGAGCCAGACCCCCAGCCCGCTGACAACGATGATAAAGGGCGTAATTTTAAACAAGGTTCGCCTGCCATGGACAAGAACAAGGCTGCCAAGGATAAAAAGCGGCAGGGTATTCATTAAAAGATGGGCGATGCTGCCGTGGAGAAAGGGAGCAAACAAGATACCTGAAAGACCTGAGACCCTTCTTGGAAAGATGCCAAACCGTAAAAGGGCATGTCCCGTCACCAGATTGAGAATCTCAACCATCCAGAGCAGCAGAACAAACCAGACCATGGGTGCCCATGGAGCGCTTTTTCTAACGATGGTCCCCTCCTTATTTTACGAAACAGTTGTGGAGGCATCACAATCAGCGTTGTTTTATCTTGGGTTGTGGCCATAGGTCCCTATCCCGCTCCGGCCTTGCTGGTTGTATACGCTCCAAAGGTCCTCTATTCCAGGAAACTAAAGGGATGTCAAGTCAAACCCGCTGAACACAGTAATTCGGACACAGACGGACGCATACCGATTAAACACAATCAGAATTGCCGGACCGGGGTATTGAAAATAACAATCAATTCGCCAGAAATCATCCAAACAAACAATTGGAACCCATCTGTCGTTTAGGGTTATATTTTAGATTTTCAGAAAGGAGACAAAATGTATGAATAGAAAATTGATGATCAAGGGCTTTGTGGTGACAATCTTTGCTTTCTTGGCTGCTTTTGCAGGGGCAACGCCTGGCCATGCCAATGACCTTGACCGGTTTAAGGGTGTGTCCGGAGAACTCAGGATTGCCGGAGGAACCGCCCATATCCCCGTGGTCAAAGAGGCGGCAAAACAGATCATGACCCTCAACCCCGACATCAGGATCACCATTGCAGGCGGCGGTTCCGGTGTCGGCATCAAACAGGTGGGTGAGGGGTTGATTGACATTGGCAACTCGGGCAGAAAACCCAGCGACAAAGAGATTTCGACCTATGGATTAACCCTGTACCGATGGGCCATTGACGGGGTCGCCGTGGTGGTAAACCCGAAAAATAAGGTGACAGCCCTTACCAAGGAGCAGCTTGTCGACATTTTTTCAGGAAAGACGACCAACTGGGCGGAAATCGGGGGAAACGACGGGCAGATCAACCTGTACACAAGGGATGAAGCCAGCGGCACCCGGGAGGTGTTCTGGAAAAAGGCCATCAGCAAGGGAGACATTGCCCTGTCTGCCAACTTTGTTGTTTCAAACGGTGCCATGAAAACGGCTGTTGCAAATGATCCCAATGCCATCGGCTACATGTCCGCAGGATTTGTGGACGATGGTCTTACCGCAGTTGCCCTTGACGGTGTCAAACCCGACATTGAATCCATCCGGAGCGGAGAATATACCATTGCAAGGGGACTCTACAGCAACACCCGGGGGGATGCCACCGGACTCTCCCAACTATTTATTGAATACCTGCTCTCAACGGAGGGTCAGTCCATTGTCAGGGAGAAGGGGTTCATTGCGGTAAAATAGCCATGCCTCCCCCTTTTTTTCAACCCCTATACCGTCACCAGGAGCCCCTGGCCAGGACCCTTTTCTTTTTATCGGCCCTGGCCTGCTCACTGACGGTTCTGATCATACTGGGATTCATGGTCCTGACAGGCCTTCCCCTGCTCGAACACAGCCAGTGGATGGACCTTCTGACAGGGGCCTGGTATCCGGCCAAACAAAGCTACGGCATCGCACCCATGGTGCTGGGCACACTCTGGATCTCGTTCCTGGGCGTCATGATCGCCTTTCCCCTGGGACTTGGCTGCGCAAGCTATATTTGTGTTCTGGGTCCCCATCGCGTCACAGCCATCCTCAAGGGATGTGTCGGGATGATGACCGGCATTCCAACGGTCATCTACGCCTTTGCCGGCGTGTTCCTCCTGGTGCCGTTCATCCGGAACCTCGGGGGCACGGGCAGCGGCATGTGCATCCTGACGGCAAGCCTGGTGCTTGCCGTTCTCATCGCCCCCACCATGATCCTTTTTTTCATGAACAGCTTTGACAACGTGCCCTCGGCCTGGCTTGACGCAGTGGATGCCCTTGGGGGATCAAAGGTTCAGGCCCTTGTTTATATCATCGTCCCGGCCTGTAAAAAGGGAATTGTCACGGGCACAGTTCTGGCCTTTGGCAGGGCAATCGGGGATACCCTTGTGGCCCTCATGCTGGCAGGCAATGCCGTGCAACAGCCCGACAGCCTGTTTGACTCTGCCCGAACGCTTACCTCCCACATCGCCCTGGTCAGTGCCGCAGATTTTGACGGCATGGAGTTCAAATCCATCTTTTTGTGCGGAACCGTTCTCTATTTCATCACCACCATTGTAATTCTTGTGGCAAGAACCATGGAACGAACAGGCAAGAAAAAAAAGAATTCAAGGGGTTCAAATGAATAAATGGGGAGAAAGAGCGGTATATGCCCTATCGGTCTTAAGCTGCACCATTCTCTTTGGAACGCTTGCCGTTCTCCTTTGCTACCTTGTTTACAAGGGATTCAGCGCCCTCAACCTTTCCCTCATATTTGGATCCACCCCAATGGTTGACGCCCTGCTCCTGAGGAGACAGGTCTTTGACGGCATCTTTCCGGCCATGGCAGGCACCCTTGCACTGGTCGTTCTTGCCATTGGTGCGGCAGTACCCATGGGGCTGCTGGCTGGCATCTACATGGCAGAATACAGCAACGCCACAACCCGAAGCGTGTTCGGCTTTTTGTTTGACCTGCTTTCATCCATCCCTTCCATCGTTGTGGGGCTGTTTGGTTTTTCAGTCATCCTCTTTCTCCACCACCACGTAAGCCAGACCCTGGTTCCTTCCCTTGTGGTGTCAGCCCTTTCCCTTGCCTTTCTGGTGCTGCCCTATATTGTGAGGACCACCCAGATTGCCCTTGAAACCGTTCCCCAGACCGTTCGATTGACCGGGATCGCCCTTGGGGCAACCCGGCTGCAGAACATCATCCATTGCCTCATACCCCAGTCGCTTTCAACCTTGCTCGGAGGAATTATCCTTGCCGTGGGCCGGTGCGCCGAGGACACGGCAGTTATCATGCTCACGGGGGCCGTGGCATCGGGAGGTGTTCCAAACTCTCTGTTCAAGGGGTTTGAAGCCCTGCCCTTTTTCATCTATTACACCTCCTCCCAGTATACCAGTGAAACTGAACTGGCCCGGGGGTTTGGTGCCTGCATTGTCCTGCTGATCATCTGTGCCACCCTTTTCATCCTTGCCGCCATGATTCAGAAAAAGACTCGGCACATTCTTTTGTACACCCACTAGGAGCCCCCATCCATTGAACCGTTCAAAGATTAAGATCAGGGACCTGGATTTTTTTTACAACAACCACCGGGTTCTCTCGGGCATCAACGAAACCATCCCTGAAAATGCCATTACAGCCATTGTCGGGCCTTCCGGGGCGGGAAAATCCACTTTTCTCTCGTTGTTTAACCGGCTCTGGGAAAACATTCCAGGATCCAGAATTAAGGGCAGGGTTCTTGTTCGGTTTTCAGGCAACCCGGACGATGCATTTACCGACATCAACGCCCCTGGTTTTTCAGCCATCCAGCTCAGAAGATCCGTGGGCATGGTCTTTCAGATCCCCAACCCACTGCCCATGAGCATCTTCAACAATGTCTCATTTCCCTTGAAACTTGCCGGCATAAAAGACCGGGCCGAGGTGGAAGAACGGGTCACACGAGCCATCCAGGCCTGCGGACTCTGGCCTGAAGTCAAAGACCGGCTTGAAAAAAAGGCTTTTGTCCTTTCGGGCGGACAGCAGCAAAGACTGTGCATGGCAAGGGCCCTTGTCATGGCGCCCGAGATCCTGCTCCTGGACGAACCCACCTCATCCCTTGACCCGGCGTCAAGTGAGAAGATCGAAAATCTCATGGTGGCACTCAAAGAGCGCTGCACCCTGGTCATGGTCTCCCACGGGCCCGATCAGATAAAGGCCATTTCCGACCATGTCATTGAGTTCAAGCCTGAATCCTGAATCAGGATTTGCATTTTTAAAGATTTAGGGGTATCTTTTGACTGACTGAAAATCCAGTAAGGAGGTAACCCATGACGCTGACAACCCCGGAGATATACAAACTTCTGCCAAAAACCAACTGCAAGGAATGCCGGGCAAACTCCTGTTTTGCCTTTGCGGCCCTGGTGTTCAAGGGCGATCGAGAAATTGACGAATGCCCCTATGTTGACAAAGAGAGCATTGCGCTTCTAAAGAAGAACAGCAACCCAAACAATTCAATCGAGACAGAGCAGGATAAGCTGCTCAAAAGCCTGAAAAATCAGGTTGCCGGCATTGACCTGAAATCCCGGGCCATCCCCACAGGGGGTACCTTTTCCAAAGACAGGCTCACCCTCAAGGTCATGGGCAAAAACGTTGCCATTGATACTTCGGGCAAAATATTTACCGACATCCACGTCAATGCCTGGATTGCCGCACCGTTAATGGATTACGTGATCAACGCAAAGGGCACCTTGCCAACGGGCGTATGGTCTCCCTTTCGGGAGCTTCCAGGCGGCAAAAACCGGTATCGCCTGTTTGAACAGCGGTGTGAAGGATCCCTCAAGCACCTGGCTGACACCTATCCGGACCTGTTTGAGGATCTCATGGTGCTTTTCAACGGACAACAGGTCAACGACCATTACCAGTCCGATATCTCCCTTGTGCTCCATCCCCTTCCCCGTGTACCGATTCTCATCTGCTACTGGAAACCCGACGAGGAGATGGCGTCGGAGCTCAACCTGTTTTTTGACGAAACCGTTGAGGACAACCTCAACATCCAGCAGGTCTACACCCTTGGCGCAGGACTTGTCACCATGTTTGAAAAAATCGCCGTGAAACATGGGGTTTCAACCACCTGCCCCTCCCATTAAACCCGACACACAAGGAAACACCCATGGCATCATTTAACCGACTGATCATCCTTTTCATCGTCACCCTTATGGCTGCTGCAGGTTTTGACACGGCCAGGGCCGCTGACGCCCCTTCAGCCCCGGTCCAGGCGATTATGAAGACCACCCAGGGCGCCATTGTTCTCGAGCTTTATGCCCAAAAGGCACCCTATGCGATTGCAAATTTCATCAATCTTGCCAACCGGGGCTACTACAACGGCCTGACCTTTCACCGGGTGATCGACAACTTCATGATCCAGGGCGGATGCCCCTTTGGAACGGGCCGGGGCGGACCGGGATACACCTTCAAGGATGAGTTTGACGAGGATCTTGTCCATGACAGACCCGGCATTCTGTCCATGGCCAATGCCGGCCCGGGCACCAACGGCAGCCAGTTTTTCATCACCCATGTGCCGACGCCCTGGCTGAACGGAAAGCACACCATCTTCGGCAGCGTTGTCAGCCCCGAGGATATGGCGGTGGTCAATGCCGTCAAAAAGGGAGATAAGATTATTTCCGTCACCATTAAAGGGGATACCAGTCAGGTGATGGCACAATGCAAGGAGATGGTCGACCAGTGGAACCTTATCCTTGATAAGAAGTTTCCCGTTAAATAGTGCTTTTCCCCAACCACGGATTTCAGGTCAACCACTGAATACGTCGTCAGGGGCTGACCAGTTTCTCGGCAAGTTCCAGGGCATCCACGGGCCAGAAGCATTCCGGTCTTGGATGCCGCACCCGGGGATCGTCCGGCCCTGGCCGGCAGTTCAGCAGGCAGTCCACCCACTGGGATGGAACGGCTTTTTGGCCATGAACAGCCCCCAGAAGCGCACCGCAAATGGCGGCATTCGTATCTGTGTCACCGCCCTGCATCACCGTATCCACCACCCCCTCCTCAAGGGTCGGGGCATGGACCAGTTGCCACAGGGCGTTTTGAAAGGCGATCAACACCCACCCCTGGTGGTCAAGGTAATCGGCCGGACGGTCATAGGCGGCCCGTTCAATGGCGGCTGATAAGGCCGGTTCCACATTCATCTCTTTTGCCCAGACAACAATTTTTCCATACAGTTCTGACGGTGAAACAGCCAATCCAACGCCATGGGCAATGGCCATGGCAAAAAGGGCGTTGGCATGGCAGCAGACCGGGTGGGGATGGGTCAGCCGGGCATCCTGAACGGCCCAGGCAGCAACCTGCTCCGGTTCATGGTTGCATCCAAAGACACCAAGGGGTGAGATGCGCATCAAGGCCCCGTTGGCCTGACTGTCTGGATTGACCCTGCCGGCGAGACCCGCAGCAATGGTCGCGCCACAGTCAAAGGGTCCGGAATTGAGCCAGAACCGATAGGCATTGCGCGCCCCTTCTGCATCATAGCGCTTTTTATCGACCAGCATCCGTGCAAGCAGCAGCGCCATTTCGGAATCATCGGTGGGCTGACCGGCAATGGTTTTCCAGGTTCCACCGTTGGCCAGCCGTCTTACCCCACCTGGATATTGGCCAAATATCTCATCCTTTGATTGAAACTCCACAAGGCTTCCCAGGGCATCCCCGGCAAGCTGGCCCAGCAACACCCCCTGTCCACGACCCACCCGGCCTTTGTCCATCTCCATTCCTGTCATTTTCCTCCATTATTTTTCAAGACCCCAAACCATGCCCGGCTCCGGCCGTGGCAGTTGTTATCACTGGATCCGTTTGTTCAGCCTGGATCCAAATTTCATGACCCGGTTCAAGGGAAGTGCCAGGTTGACATCAATCCGGATGCCCTGGAACTTTGATCCGGGGCTTGAGGCGTCCACCCTGGCAAATCCGCCAATCTCCTTTTTATAGACAAAGGGCAGGCGGTTTTCAGGCTCTCCGTCAAAGGCCATATTCACGATAAGGGTCTCCCCGTCGGTGTTGAACAGCAGCTTGGCCCACTGGTACTGATAATCCTTTAACGCCTCCCGGGCAAGATCCACCTGGGTATATTGGGCCGACCCCTGGGGTATGCCTGCCATAAGGATTTCCGTTCCCTGGACACTGATCTTGCCACCCTGGCCGGGTGAGGAAAAAAGAAACCCCCGGTTAAACGACAGATCGCCATTGGCGAAGGTCACGGGGATCCGTCCGTTGACGGTCCCTTCCCCCTCTGCCTCAAACGAGCCCACCTGCCTTAATATTTCAGACAGCTTGAGCCGGTCACAGAACAGGGTGAGATTATAGGCCTTTTTCCGGGGTTGGACGCGCATGGATTCTGTGGTCACCCGGCCGTTGCACCAGCTGAATCCGATATTTTCAACCAGCAGGGAATCCAGGGACTCAAGGGTGTACCCAATGGATGCGTCCGTCAGTTTAATGTCGTTGATTCGGATGGCATCGGCCGTCACCACCTGACCGGGCCTGGCTTCCATGGCAAAGAGGTCATCCGACCCGAAACTTGCTTGGATGCCGCTCACCTCAAAATTTTTATTACTGCTTGCCGCCCTGCCCCGGGAGAGGGTCATGTCAAGACCGCACCGGGTCCTGTTGTTTTTAAACCCCAGGGTTGCAAGGGCATCGGCAGCAAACGAAACATCAACATCCGACACCCTGGCCTGGACAGCCATCGTGGCCCGGGCTGTGAACCCGCCATCCATCTGATCGATGGTTCCCTTGAGATGTCCAATGTTCTGGCGGTCATGGATCAGGGTTGGCACACTGAAACTGCCGCGGGTGTCGCCTGATTTGCCGGGGTGATCCAGGGGCAGAAAAATCGGCAGGGTCAACGCAATATCCCGGGCTTCGACCTTGTGGGTGACAGAGCCAGCCGCGGCCCCCCCGATCGTGGGGGTCAGGGTCACCCTTGGGGCAAATTTGCCGTCCACAATCAAACGACCGGGAATGGTGACGGCCGGAATGTTAACAAAAGCGTCTTTGGTTTCAAAATTCACCGGGCCGCTGGCTGCCGTGAACCCCATCTCCAGAACATCGTGGCTGCCCTGGAGGTTGAAATCCCCACTGGCCTTGAGGGTGATGCTGGAAATTACACCCGCGGCCGCGCTTGGGGCCAGGGCTGAGGCTGAATTGGCGGCCGGACGTGACGCCGGATGTGAAGTCTGGCCCGGGGGCAGGTTCTGCAAATCCCTGGCAGCGAACCGGCAGGCATCAATTTTACCCGAGACATCAACACTGCCGATCCCGGCCTTTCCCTGGAGCGACACTGTCACCTCTGGCCGTGTGACCACCACGGATTGCCCGTTAAGGGCAAGGCTCAAGGATCGGGCCTGGCTGCCGCCCATGCCGGCCTTCAACCGCCAGCTCTGGCCCGGACCGAATCCACCGTCAAAATCCACGGCAAGGTCACTGACAAAGCCATGATCAACACGGAACCTGCCTGAAACCCCAAGGGGTGAAAGGCTTGCCACCCGGCAGTTTAAATCCCTGATCCTCACATCCACGGGGCTTGAAACCTCCAGGGCGGAAAGGGTCATTGTCCAATCCCCCTGCCCTGCCCGGGACAGGACAAGGTCAGATCGGCCCTTTAAGACAACGCCAGGGGCGACGCGGTCCACGATTTCCTGGATATGGGCAAGGGCAAATCCGGCAGCCTTGAATTCAACCGATTCAACCCCAGTTTCAGCCCCTGCCGTTACGGACCCTTCAAGGGTTTGACCAAAGGGAAAGAGCTTCATCTGTAAAAAAAGACGGTCTCCCTGGTTCTGGGACGCCAGAAAAAGTTCCAGGGGAATCCGGATCCTCCCGTTGTCCGTAACCACAGTGACAACAGAATTTTTTATCAGGACGGATTCCGGAACCATTGAAAAAAAGGCGGCATCAAGGGGCGTCCCGGACGATGGTTCAGTTGGTTTTTGAGCATTTAACATCGGCGAGAAATCAGTAAACACTCCCCCCGAGGAAGAGACTTCAACCCTTGCATCAAGGCCTGACACCTCAACGCCCAGGATGCGCCCTTTGAGAAGAGACGTTGGAGAGAAATCGACATGGACCCCTTGGACAAAAAAACGTTTCCCAGTTGTAATGTTTGCGATATCCAGGCCGCTATACCCGATATGCCTGACATCAAAGCAGAAGCCTTCAAGACCCGGCTCCTGCCTTACCCGTTGACCAACCAGACGTTCAACAAGGAACGGCAGGGCAACACACCACACCACACCAAGGATCACCGCTGCAGCGGTAACAGGGAAAAAAATCCGTTTGGCCGTGTGTTTAAATGGCATTTTTGATCACAACCTTAAGGTACATATCCCCCCTTTCTGCCATGCCGCCCACCCGTCCCATGCCCGCAAGCCTCAGCTTTGTGCCCTGCTTTACCCCGGCCGGAACCCGGACCTGGTAGAGGCGCTTGTAAAACCCCCAGGGAATGTTCACAATCTTGCGGGTACCGGTCAAGGCCTCCAAAGAGGAGATCACGATTTCACCGGAAAGATCCGGGGTCTGGCCCAAGGGAATTGGATGAATCACCTGGAGCTGGGGAGTCCGCTTTCTTGCCGTCACCTTTTTCAATCTTGCCCCGGCACCCGTGGCAGGTATTCTGGGGCTCATTTTCACCATCACCATGCCGGCCACAAACCCGCCCACATGGGCCCACCAGGCAATTCCCGAGCTGCCGCCCCCGGCTGCGTTGAAAAACTGCATCACGAACCAGAATCCCAGGAAAAGAAAGGCCGGGATCTCAACAAACCAGGGAATGATGATGATGGGAATAAGGGTCAGGATCTTTGCCCGGGGATACAGGATAAAGTAGGCCCCCATCACCCCTGCGATGCTACCGCTTGCGCCAATGGTGGGAACGTTGGACATGGGGTTGAGCATAAAATGAAGCAGGGCCGAGGCAAGGCCGCTCAGAAAATAAAAACCCGCAAACCGCAGGGATCCAAGGTGATTTTCCACATTGTCCCCAAAAATGTAGAGGAACCACATGTTACCGGCAAAGTGCCACAGGCCGCCGTGGAGGAACATGTAGGATACGGTAGAAAATACGAGGGAAGGCAGGGAAAACCAGGCCGATATTTCCGGCACGGTGAACTTGGCCGGGACCAGCCCGTATCGGTAGACAAACTGGGTCACTTCGCCCTGGGACAGCCCCAGGGTTGCCAGGAACACAAGGGCGTTGAGGGCAATGACAGCATAGGTAACAACGGGAACACTCTCTGAAGGGGTGGTGTCCCGGATGGGAATCATGGAACGACCCTCAGTACATGATCCCTTTCAAGGCGGCCCTTGAGTTTTTTTAAAATCACCATGGCAGCATCTTCAACGTCCAGGTTCTCCTTGCCCTCAATGCGGGCACAATCACGTATAAGGGCCTTATTACCGGCATCCAGGGCGAGCTTGACCTTCAGGTAGTCGGCCATGGAGAAATAGAGGGCGGCAATGTTGGCGTCCCTTGAGTTGGCAATCAACGATCGGGTGCGAAGGTTCAGGTCCTTGACAAGGAAACGGATTGCCCCCTCCACGGTTTTTGCCGCCGTTGACGCCTTTCGCTCTAGCAGGATAAACTCCTCGCCCTTGAGATCCTCGGGCCCGGTTTCCATGAGCTGCATATAGATCATGGTCTCAAGGATGGCCTTTACATCCCTGTATATGCCGGGATCATGGCTGGCCCTGGGGCCTGCCACGTTGAGAATTTCAACCGTGTAATCCAGGATAAAGGAATTGAGGATCACGGCCGCCTCAAATTCGTCCACAGTGGCAAGGTTGATGTGGGTGCAGGGTTTATTGTGGCGGGTGGCAAGTTTTTTAGTCAGAAGAGACCCGCCCGTAAGGGGTCCCCGGGTGATGATAAGGGTGGCCTGGGCATCCTTGACATTCTGCTCGGTCCGTTTTGGATAGCTGTCCGTGGGCATCTCATCCATGAGATAACGATCGGGCAGGACCCCGTCCTCGGCGCATCGGCCAAGGGGAACCCACCCGCCATGGGTGATGTTGAACTTGATGGCCGTATCAAGGGCTGCTCTGTCAGCCCCTGTCTGGCCGCCTGAAATTATTTTTTTTAGCATAATAATATCCATACGTTATTTTTTTAAAAAAGCCAAGTCCTGGAGCAGATGACAGGCGGCAAAATGGTTGTTTGATGCCGGATCGATCAATTTGAACCGGGGTTCTTCCCGTCTGCACACCGCCATCACCTCGGGGCAGCGGGTATGGAAACGGCATCCCTGGGGCGGATTTTCAGGAGAGGGGATTTCACCCTTGAGGATGGTTCTCCTGCGCACGACCGACGGGTCGGCAACGGGAATGGCCGAAAGCAGCGCCCGGGTGTAGGGGTGGGAGGGGTTGGAAAAAAGATCGTCCCGGTCTGCCATCTCAACGATGCGACCAAGGTACATGACGGCAATCCGGTCCGACACATGCCTTACAACCGACAGATCATGGGAAATAAACAGATAGGTCAGCCCCATCTGTTGCTGAAGGGTCAACAGCAGGTTGAGAATCTGGGACTGGACTGAGACATCAAGGGCCGACACGGGCTCATCGCATACGATGAGTTCAGGCCCAAGGCTGATGGCCCGGGCAATACCGATCCGCTGGCGCTGGCCCCCGGAGAATTCGTGGGGAAACCGATCCAGGGCCCTGGGGCCCAGTCCCACAGTTTCAAGCAGCCGGCCGAGGGTCTGGTCAAGGTCCGGCTCTCGTTTCTTGTGTATCCAATACTTTTCCCCAAGGATCTGCCGGACCGTGTGACGCTGGTTCAAGGATTCAAAGGGATCCTGGAAGATCATCTGCATCTTCAGGCGCATGCGCCGCTGGGCGGATCGGTCAAGACCTGCCAAATCCTGCCCCTTGAATCGAATGGCCCCCGAAGTGATGGGATATAGCCCCATGATGCACCGCCCCAGGGTGGTTTTGCCGCAGCCCGATTCCCCCACAAGCCCCAGGGTTTCACCCGGATGAACCGCAAAGCTCACCTGGTCGACGGCATGGATCTTTCCCTGTTGCCTTAGAAGAACACCGCCGACCACGGGAAAGTATTTCTTGACATTGTCCACACTGAGGATGGGTGCCTGGGAAGAAACGACCATTACTCGACCTCCAGATAATAACAGGCGGCAAAATGACCGACGCCGACACGGGCAAGCCTGGGCGCCGTGGTGTTGCACGGCCCAAACACAAACGGACACCGGGTGCTGAACCGGCACCCCCGGGGCATGTCCTCAAGGGAGGGGACCATGCCGTCAATGGTGGGAAGAATGGTTTTAGGCGTTGCGGCAAGCCCTGGAATGGATGTTAAAAGCCCCCGGGTATAGGGATGGGCGGGGTTTTTAAAAAGCTGGGCCACCGAAGCGGTTTCAGCAACCTGGCCCCCATACATCACAACGGCATTATCACAGTTCTCGGCGATGACGCCAAGGTCATGGGTGATGAGCATCACGGCCATGGACATCTCCTTTTGCAGGGTTTTGATCAGATCCAGGATCTGGGCCTGGACCGTTACATCCAGGGCCGTGGTGGGTTCGTCGGCAATCAGGATGTCCGGTTCTGCACAAAGGGCCATGGCGATCATCACCCGCTGGCGCATTCCACCTGAAAGCTGATGGGGGTAGGCCCTGAGCACCTTTTCCGGGTCTGCAATGCCAACCTTTGTCAACATTCCGGCGGCCTGACCGCTTCTTTGGGTTGCCGTCATGCCTGGAAAATGAAGAAGATACACCTCGTTGATCTGTTTGCCGATCCGGTGCACGGGATTGAGGGCGGTCATGGGCTCCTGGAAAATCATGGAGATTTTTTTCCCCCGGATCTGCTGCATGGCGGATCGCTGAAGGGTCACCAGATCCTGCCCCATGAAGTCGATGCTCCCGGATTCAATCCTGCCTGCAGGACGGGGAAGAAGCCCCATGATGGACAACGCCGTGACACTCTTTCCGCAGCCCGATTCCCCCACTACCCCGAGGGTTTCTCCGGGGAAGAGCTCAAATCCAGCCCCGTCAACTGCCACGGTGGCGTTCCCCTCCACGGTAAACGAGACCACAAGGTCTTTGACGGTTAAAATCGGACTGGATGTCAATTGAGTGCCTCGGGTTTAAAGGTTGGATCCACAAGGGTTTCAGGTTCAAACGACCGGCTGTCTTTCATGGCCGTGCGGATTGCATCGTACCGGGTTTTGTCAAACCAGAAAAGACCGCCATAGGTTGAGTCAAAGGGATCAAACAATGACCCTGAGACACGGGTGCCGTGGGACTGGGGAAGCCGCAACCACCGCCAGAACCCCTGGCGGACATAGGGGACCATGAAGGTGGGAACAAAGGCGGCCTGGTCGTGGATCTTCTGCTGGATGGTCCGGGAAAGGGACTTTCGTTCATCTTCGCCCAGGCTTGATCGGTACTGGTCAATCAGCCGGTCAAGTTCCGGATCGTCCGTGTTGGTGATGTTGTTGGTCTGGGTCTTGTGGGCATTGTCTGAATGCCATCCCTGCCAGTAGGAGGGACGCAGATTGGTGGACCAGCCCATCCAGGCCACGTCGTGCTTTTTCTCCAGGAACTTCTTGAACGCGGCTGTGCTGTCAAGCTTCTGGAGTACCAGTTCAACGCCGGCCTTGAGGGCCTCTTCCTTTAACACCACAAGCCTTGGGGTGTGCTCGTCAAACCCGTAGGTTACCTCAACGGAAAATCGCCGCCCCTGCTTCTGCCAGATGCCGTCCGGGCCCCTTTGCCAACCGGCCCCAGTCATGAGGGCCTCGACCTTTTCGATGCTGAACGCCCTGGGTCGGATATTGTTGTTGGTATACTCACCATACCCCATGAACGCCTGGGCCAGCCGGTAATAATCCCCCCTGAGAACCTCTTTGATGACCTTGTCCACGTTCATGGCATGGGCAAAGGCCATCCTGACCCCGGGATCGGCAAAGATCGCCTTGTCCTGGTTGAGCCACATGCCCATGGCCGAAACCGGGGTGTCGTTGAAAAACCAGATCTTTTTAGCGTATCCGCGGTTGAACACCCGGGTATCGGCCCTGTCGTACCAGTACTTGGGCATGGTCAGGTCAAAAACATCGATATCACCCTTTTTAAAGTACTCCCAGATCATGTTATAGTCCCGGATAACGGTGAAAACAACGGCATCAAGGTTGAAGCGGTTCTTAAAATATCTCAGATCCTTTGCCCACCAATCTTTTTTGCGCTCGAACCGGATGCGCTTTCCCTTTTTAAACGCTGAAATCTGGTAGGGGCCGGTGTTGGGAATGATGCGCCAGTTAAACCCTTCGACAAAGTTGCCGTCAAGGGTACCGAAAAAATGCCGGGGTGTCGGAGAGATGCCCAGGCGAAGGTAGAGTTCAGGCATGGCCTTGGTGCTTTTGACGGCAATGGTGTAATCGTCATACACCACCACGGATTCAATCTCCCTTGTGTAATAGTCATTGTAAAAAGGGGCAATGATGTGGGGCGACCGCATGAATTCCAGGGTATAGGCATAGTCAGCGGCCGTGACCGGAACGTTGTCGGACCACCTTGCCAGGGGGTTGAGCTTAAAGTACATGGTCTTGTTGTCTGGATCAAAGGCCCAGTGGGTGGCAAGCTCGGGAATGATGTTGCCGGTGTTGGGATGAATGTTGATCAGCGAAAGATTATTGGCACGAAGGGGGCCTGCAAAGCTGCCGTTGGAATCGGGGCCCACAAGGCGAAGGGTTCTGGGAAAACTCAAAAGGGCCGTGTGAAAGGTGCCGCCCTTGACGGCCAGGGAAGACGCATAAACCGGATCATGGTCGTTGGTCTCCCAATGGATGCCTGAAGGAAGGGGCGGCCGGGGGGCGGCCGGGGCCGGCAGCGCTGAAGGGCCCTTTGGGGGAGGATCCGTTTCCTTGCCGGTGGTGCTGTCGCTGTCCGTACACCCCGCCAGCAGAACCATCCAGAGGACGGCTGCAAGGCATACCCATTTTGTTCTCTTCATTGACTCCTCCTTGGATCTGAAACTGCCCCCAGATATACCACCTGAACCCCTTCATATCAAGGGCTCCTTTTACCCGTTTGCAGGGGCGACATTCAAGGGGAACAAGGCGGCGTTCATCAAATCAACAGGGCCCCCTGGCGCATCAATCCTTGACCCCCATGGGATATTCATATATGGGTAGAGCAATGAGTAAGCAGTTGCAGATAGCATCAAATTTCTGCCTGGATGTAAACCGTTAAGCTGGAACCTGTCAATGGATATTGCATCTTTTCTGGGTATTGCCTCTGGAATTTTTCTGATCGTCGGCGCAATCTTTATCGGCGGTGACATCCACAACTTCATCAACATTCCAGGCCTTATGATCGTTGGCGGCGGCACCCTTGCAACCACCCTTTTAACCTTTCAGTTCAGGGATGTATTTGCCGCCTTTAAGGCAGCCTACTTTGTCTTTTCCAAGGAAAAGGAAGACCCCAACGAAGCCGTGGCAACCATGATCAGCCTGTGTCAGATTTCAAGGCGCCAGGGTCTCATGGAACTTTCAAGGATCGAGTCAGACTCCGGATTCCTTAAAAAAGCCTGCGGACTCATTGCAGACGGTTCATCCAACGATGTGATCCGCAATGCCCTGATCACAGAAATTGAATCGTTAAAGATGCGTCATTTCATCGTCCAGGACGTATTCAGGAAAATGGGGCTGTATTCACCGGCCTTTGGCATGCTCGGTACCCTCATTGGCCTTGTGCAGATGCTCAGCCACCTCCAGGAACCGTCCCAGATAGGACCTGCAATGGCGACAGCCCTTTTGACCACCTTTTACGGATCGTTGCTGTCCACCATGTTCTTTCTTCCCATATCCGGGAAATTAAAGGCAAGAACCGTTCTTGAGGTGATCAACCTTGAAATCATGCTCGAAGGTTCCATCTCCATCCTGGACAACAACAACCCTGTCATCCTGTATGAAAAGCTGAGCTCGTTCATATCTGCAAGGCTTCGAAAGCCCATGAAAGAAATGGTGAGAAAAAAATAACCATGCAGCGAAGAACCCTATCCGATTCCCTCTTATCCCCAGATGACGAAGCCGGATGGCTCGTCACATATGCGGATCTCATGACCCTGCTCCTGGTTTTTTTTGTGCTGCTCTTTACCCTGTCAAATGTGGATCGCGAACGATACAAGTCGGCCATTGAAACCGTTAAGGTCAAAATCAACCTGCAAAATGACCCCCTGGGCATGATGGAATTCATGGAAATTCCGGACACCATGGACACCAAAATCACCATCGAAGACATCACCGGCCTTCGATCAAGGGAAAAGACCCTCATCAGCGAGGTGAACAGATCTGTCATCGACAGGAAAAACCCTGACACGATCAAGACCCATGCCCTGGACGGAAAAGTTATTGTCACCGTCAACGGCCAGGCCCTGTTTGATTCTGGATCTACCGTGCTTAAACCGGGTGCGGTGTCCATCCTAGACCGGATCACGGCCGTTGTGTCGGAGTACCCTGAATACAGCATCAACATCAAAGGCTACACCGACGATATTCCCATTGCAACGGAACAGTTTCCATCCAACTGGGAACTTTCCGCAATCCGGGCCACAACCGTTCTCAAACATCTGATCCAGAGGGGAATCAACCCCCAACGGCTGACTGCCACGGGTTATGCAGACATGGATCCCCTTGTTCCGAACACATCTGAAACCAACAGGGCCATCAACAGGAGGGTGGAATTTGTTCTGGAAAAAAAGACAACCCCATACCGATAGGCTGATCCATGAAACGCCGGACAAGCGGGACGCCTACCGGTACCCCTTTGCTTTAGCCCGTAGGCCTGTCATTGAATTTCGCAACAAGCGGGTTGAACTCATTGACATCAGCGCTGGCGGAGTTTCATTCAAAGACCCGGGATTTAAGGCAGCAGACAGGGACAGGATCACATTGCACCTGGAAGACGAGGAGATCCGATTTAAATATACGCTTTGCATAGTTATCAAAATCCTGTCCATTGACCGGCACAAAATCTGTCACTGTGTGTTTGAAACGCTCGACGGCGAACAGACCGAAGCCGTTCACCGCTTCCTTCTGCTCAAGCAGAAAAAGGATCTCCGGGAGGGGCGCTATTCCAGATGATTCTGCACATGGACATGGATGCCTTCTTTGCCGCAATCGAACAGCGAGACCATCCGGAATTCGCCGGTCGTCCCCTGGTGGTGGGCGGCAATTCAACGAGAAGCGTTGTTGCAACGGCAAGTTACGAGGCAAGGCGTTTTGGCATCCACTCGGCCATGCCCATGTTCATGGCCCTGGAAAAATGCCCCCACTTGATCGTGATTCCTCCGGACAAACCCAAGTATGCAGCCGTCTCAGGTCAGATCATGACCCTTCTCAATGAATTCACACCCCTGGTTGAACCGGTTTCCATTGATGAGGCCTTTCTTGACATCTCAGGCTGTGAACGGCTGTTTGGATCCGTTGAAAGGATCTGTGCTGCCATCAAAGGCAGAATCAAGCAGGAGACCGGCCTGACCTGTTCGATTGGTGCATCCCACCTCAGGTTCCTTGCCAAAATCGCTTCGGACATGAACAAGCCCGACGGTATCCATATTATTGAACAATCGGAGGCACTATCGGTCATCCAGACACTTTCCCTCAAAAAGGTGCCCGGCGTCGGCGAGCGTGCCATGGGCCAGATGGAAAGGCTCGGCCTAGGCACCCTCGGTGATATCAGCCGTATCCCGCCCCATATCCTTGAACAGAAATTCGGAAAATTTGCCGTTGATCTCTTGAACTTTTCACAGGGGATTGACCCGTCAACCATTGGAACGGTCGGACCGGTAAAATCCATCTCCAGTGAATCCACCCTTGAAAACGACACCCTGGACATGGCCGTCATTAAACGACACCTCCTTGCCCATGCCCAGCGTGTGGGCAGGCAGTTAAGGGCCAAGGAACTCCTTGCCGCCAACATCACCATCAAGGTTAAATTCTCTGATTTCACCCAGATTACCCGCCAGAACAAACTCATTGCGCCCATCTGCGCTTCAACAGCCATCTTCCGGGAGGCCTGTTCCCTGTTTGAACGAACGGCCCTTCCCCGGAAGGTGAGACTTCTGGGCGTTGGAGTGTCATCATTTTCAACCCCGGACACCCCTGTACAATTGGAACTCTTTGACCCTGTTGACCAAGGGGATGAACGATGGGCTGTCCTGGACAGGGCCGTGGACAAAATTTCCCGCAGATTCGGTTCAAAGACGATTACGTCTGCCTCTTTAAAATAGATTTCCAGGCTTGCCCCAGGCAATTTTAACTTGACTATCAATCCGACTCTCTCTAATATAAATTTGTTTTCCATCAATGATCACTGTTCCCACTAAAGACATGTAGTCAACGACAGAAATAAAGGAACCGACATCTGTAATGCGTTTTTTTAGAAATCTTAAAATGGGGGCAAAACTTGTGGGTGGTTTTGGTGTTGTTCTTCTCTTGTTTGCCTGTGTCATGGGAATCTACCATGTGACGGTCCGGTCCACAGCCGCAAATTTCGAGGGTGTCATGGAGATCAACGTGGCAATTGCAAACCAGGCCGCCCAGATAAAAACGTTGATGAAAGAGTGCCGGATCAATGAAAAGAACTTCATTGCCTCCCTGGACCCCCGCTACTTTGAGCAGATTCAAACCAACATCGACCAGATCATGGCCAGCACCCGTGAAATCGTCACAAGGGCAACGGCTGCCGACAACGGCACCCTGGCACGTACAAACGAAAAAGCGGCCGAATATATCGAAGCCTATGCAAAGAGTTTCCACGCCCTGAGCAATGCTTACGGGGTGAGGGGCCTTGACGCCGATTCAGGTCTAAGGGGTGATTTTCACCGTTCGGCAGACCGCCTTGAGGCTGAAATGGCCTATGTGAATGTGGAGGATCTTTATCTGCATATGCTCCGAATCAAGGTACTCCAGGACCGCTACCGCATGGAAAATGATCCAGATGCCCTTTCAGGACTTGAAACCCTGCTGGATGATTATACCCAGGTCATTGCAGATTCCAGGGCCGATGCAGAACTGATCAAAGACACCCTTACAGATGTTTTGACAAACTACCGATCCGCCCTTGAGCAGATCAAAACAGCTGCAACCGACCAGGAAAGAGAATCCCTTTTCACCGAAATGGAAGCGGCCATTGAAGAAATAAACATGGTGTTCAGCATCACCTATCTTCCCAATGTGGCCCCTCTTTTACTGAAAATCAGCAGCAGGGAAAAGGATTACCTTCTCTATGGCGGCAAAACCTATGTCACACGGGTGAATCAGGCAATTGCCGACCTTTTCTCCGCCATTGAAGGTTCCAGCATTGACCCAGACTACAAGAAGAATTCAAACAAATATCTTGCCGCTTATAAAAAAGCCTTTGAAAACCTTGTGGATGAGGATCTTAAAATTGCAGCGCTCTACGGCAAAATGATCCATGCCGTCAACGGTGCGGAACCCCTGGTCCAGGAGCTTTACAGGGATGCCCAGGCCATTGCGGCAACAAAAATGGAGCAGGTAACCCAGGATGCCCGCCTACAATCCAGACTGGCGCTTTCCCTGGGATTGGGAGCCATCATCATCGGATTTGCACTTTCCATGTTCATTACCCGAATGATCACCATTCCCATCACCCGGGCCGTTGCATTTTCTAAGCAGATGTCCGAGGGAGACTTCACCCGCACCCTTGACATCGACCAGCGAGACGAAATCGGAGACCTTGCCGAGGCCCTGAACGCTGTTGTCACCCACCTCGGGGCGCTGGTCAGGCAGATCACAACCCATGTGAAGACCCTATCAGCCTCCGCCATAAATCTTGAGGATATCTCACAGCAGGTATCCAAGGCTGCCGACTGCACCTCTGGCAAATTTAACAGCGCCTCCGATGCCACAGGGCAAATGAGTACAAACCTTAACACCATAGCCGCTGCCATAGAGCAGACCTCGGCCAACCTCACCACAGTTGCTGCTGCCACGGAAGAGAACACCGCCACCATAAATGAAATTGCCATGAACTCGGACCAGGCAAGGCAGATTTCCGGTCAGGCCGTTACCCAGGTAAAAGCCACCGCCGACGACATGAAACGTCTTGACAACGTAACCCAGGATATCGGAAAAATAACTGAAACCATCACGGCCATTTCAAAACAGACCAATCTTCTGGCACTCAACGCCACCATTGAAGCGGCACGGGCCGGTAATTCGGGTAAGGGTTTTACCGTTGTGGCCAACGAAATCAAGGCCCTTGCCAACCAAACAGAACAGGCCACCAGGGCCATCAGCCTTCAGATCAAAACCGTTCAGCAGACCACCGCCGGCACCATCCACGGGATTGAAAAAATATCCGACATCATAGACGACGTCAACGCTATCATCTTATCCATTGCAAAGACCATTGAGGAACAGTCCAGGGCCACCCAGGAGATCAGCATGAATGTGGCCCAGGGTTCCCAGGGCATCAATGAAGTGACAAAGAATGTGGCAGAATGTTCCCATGGGGCTTCAAAAATTTCCATGGACATTTCCGGGGTCAACCTGGATGCAGGCCGGATGAGCGACAGCAGTTCCCAATTGAACCTGAGCGCCCGGGAGCTTGCGCAAATCGCTGAAACACTGGAAGGTATAATGAGTCAGTTTGAGGTATAGTCCCATAACCATTTCATACCATTAAAGAGGAGGCATTATGTTTAAAAAAATTTTATTTGTTGTTCTTGCACTGTCGTTTGCAGCAACGACCGCTGTTGCCGTTGAAACAGGCGGGGTTGTTATCCCTGACACCATGGGCATCGGCAATGAAGAACTTGTGCTCAACGGAACAGGGATTCGTAAAAAATTCGGTTTCAAGGTGTATGCAGCAGGGCTCTACCTTAAGGCCGTAACCCATGTTTCACAGGACATCATCAATGCCGATCAGCCCATGGCCATCACCATGACCTGGAAGCGAAGTGGTCCCATTGACAAGGTCAAAGATACATTTTCCGATGGTTTCAAATATGGGGCCGGGACCAGTTATGACAGTCTGAAACCAGACATCGACGCCTTTCTTGGAACCGTTGTCAAGGCTGAGAAAAAAGACATCTGGAAATATCACTATACACCGGGCAAGGGAACTGCTATTTATTACAATGATGAACTTGCAACAACCATCAGCGGCCTTGAATTCAAAAAAGCGCTTTTTGCCATATGGCTTCTTGAAACCGATGCCTTTTCAGGAGACAAAGGCCTCAGGGACGGAATGCTCGGCAAATAGCCCTGCGAACACTTAAAACTGTCTTTTTCAACCAGGTGACTTTTAATGAACAAGGGCCTGACCTGTTATTGCATCTTTTTTCTCATTGCAGGCACCATGCTTTTGCTCTGCCCTGGTATCGTATGTTCAGGTTCTGAAACCATCCAGATCACCCAACAGACAGACAGAAAAGACTTGACACCCTTTCTGTCTGTCTTTCGGGATGATTCACAAACCTTGGATATCGCAGACATCATCGCCCCCCGGGACAATGGATTGTTTAAATCCGTCAACGGGCGATCAAACTTTGGGTATTCAACCACCCATTTCTGGTTCAAATTTACAGCAAACAACCCATCAACAGAAACCATATCCTGGTTCCTGGAGTATCCCTATGCAGTGGTGGATCATTTTGAATTTTTCCACCCCGGTCCATGGGGATTTACAAGCACCGTGGGGGGCGATCTTCACCCCTTTTCCCTACGCCCCGTGGATTACAGGACCATGGTGGTTCCGGTCACCCTGCCTCCAGGAACCCACTCCTTTTACTTTAAAATTCATTCCATGGGTGCCATCTTTTCAACGGTCACCGCATGGGGTAAAAGCGCCTTTGAGCACCATAGAACCCTTGATCTTGCACTGAACTGGATCTATTGCGGAATCATGCTGGCAACAATCATCTATTGCCTTTTGATCTTTGTCTCCATGCGTCAGCCTGCCTTTTTATTTCTATCCCTTTTTGTTTCTGCCATCACCCTTTTTACCCTGGTCCATACGGGCCTGGCCTTTCAATATTTCTGGCCTGAATCGACAAAATGGGCCAACCTGTGCCACCCCCTTTCCGGATTGGCAGCCGTTTCTGGCGCCGTTCTATTTACCCGTTCATTTCTCCACACAAACAAACACCTCCCCCGGTTTGACACCATCCTTAAAACCCTCATGGCAGGGTCTGTCGTCCTTGTCTGCATCTCATTCTTTGTGCCCTATCCGTTCATGACAAGGGCCCTTGTGGTCATAGTCTGCCTTGTGGGGCTATCCATGATTTTTACAGGGATAATCCTTTTCTCCAAACAGATTCGAAGGGCCGGATTTTATCTGCTGGCATGGTCCCCCTTTATCGTCACCGCCATTTTAATGGTCGTAAAATCCTTTGGCCTGATTGAAAACAACCTGTTTACCGATTCCATGATACCGGTTTCATCAGCCCTTGTGGCCATGCTTCTTTCGTTTGCCCTGGTGGACAATATCAATGCAATGATACTTGAACGCGAAAAACTTCTCAAAGAGATCGACCGATCGGAAAAAATGTACCGGATGCTTGCAGAGAATGTAAAGGATGTCATCTGGCGGCTTGATCTTAAAACCATGAAACTGATCTATATCACCCCGTCCGTGGAAGAGATGATGGGATATACGCCCAGGGAGGCGGAAGGTTTTATTTTCAAGGAAATGCTGCCCCGGAACGCTGGAAAAAATGCCTGGAAAGCCATTCGGGAGGGAATGCAAAAAAGTGCCTCCCTTGACGACGAAACCAGGCACGCCTTTACCATCGAGCTTGAGTGTTACAACAAAGCAAGGCAGATTTTCTGGACAGAGACCACCACCACCTTTGTCCGGGACAAGCAGGGCAACCCCATTGAAATGATCGGTGTCAGCCGGGATATTACTGAAAGAAAAAAGGCGGAAGCGGAGAATCGGGCCCTTGAAATCCAGCTCAACCAGTCCCGGCGAATGGAGGCCATCGGGACCCTTGCCGGCGGCATTGCCCATGACATGAACAATATCATCGGGGCCATACTCGGTTATGCGGAGCTGTCCATCAATGAAACCGACAGACAGACCCGTATGTACCACCGCCTTGACAGGATAATAAAGGGCTGTGACCGGGCAAGGGATCTGGTCCAGGGAATTTTGACCTTCAGCCGCCAGGACTCAAGGGTTCTTCAAACCATTGAGATCTACCCCGTAGTCAGGGAAGTTTTAAAGCTGATCCGGGTCACTTTACCGTCAAACATCACGATCAACGAGGCGTCCATGGACAAGACCCTGATGATCAAGGCCGATCCCACCCAGGTACACCAGGTCGTCATGAACATATGCACCAATGCAGGATATGCCATGAACAAGGAGGGTGGGGTTCTCAAAATTTCCATTCAAAGGGAACTGATCCAACGGGAAACGGCCCAGGAGCAGGGACATCTATTGCCGGGCAGCTATGTAAAACTCACGATCGGCGATACCGGCCATGGCATGTCCCACGAGACCATGGCCCATATTTTTGAACCATTCTTCACCACAAAACCCATGGGAAGCGGCACAGGCTTGGGGCTGTCCATGGTCCACGGCATCATGGAAGAACTGGGGGGAAGGGTCCATGTCCAAAGCAAGCCTGGACATGGAACCCGTTTCGATCTTTTTTTCCCGGAGGCAGATATGGCATCTGCCCCCCCACCCATCAATACATGGCGTCGATCCGATCCCCGTAATTCTTGAAAATGACATTCTTTTTCAATTTAAAGGTCGGGGTCATCATACTGTTTTCTATGGTGAACTCGGGCACAAGGGTGATCTTTTTAATGGTTTCAAACGAGGCCAGGGCCTTGTTTCTCATTTCCACTTCCCCCTCAATGAGACGCTTTATTTCCGTATGCTCCACAAGGTCTGAAACACTGCCAAAGGCGATATTGTTCGCTTCGGCATAGGCCTTGACATTTTCATTGTCCAGGGTGACAACGGCGGACAAATATTTTCTTCTATCCCCGACCACACAAATCTGGTTGATGTACTTGGATGTGGTCATGATCCCTTCGATGCGGGAGGGGGCAATATTCTTACCACCGGCAGTGATGAGGATGTTCTTTTTTCGATCGGTTATTTTAAGAACATTGTTCCCATCAATCTCTCCAATATCCCCGGTCTTGAGCCAGCCGTCCTCGGTAAAGGTTTCAGCTGTTTCTTCGGGCATCTTATAGTATTCCTTCATCACATTGCGCCCCTTGGTCAGCACTTCGCCATCTTCGGCGATCTTATGGAAGAGGCCTTCACCGGGTGGTCCCACAACACCGAAGGCATAGCTGTCCGGCCGGTTCACATGGGAAAAGGAGGTATTCTCGGTCATGCCGAGCCCCTCGAGTATCAACAGGCCTGCAGCATGGAAAAACCGGGCGATCTCCGGGTTCAGGGGGGCGGCCCCGCTGATACACCACTTGACATTGCCGCCAAGGGCCTTGTGGATCTTTGAAAAAACAAGCCGGGTGGCCACCTGGTATTTAAGCCCCAGCAGCAAAGGAATTTCCTGGTGGTCCATCTTTCGTTTGCTCACCTCCTGCCCCACACCGCAGGCCCAGTTGAAAATTTTCAAAGCAGCGCCGCCCTTTGCCTCAACCCCGCTGATGACCTTGGTGTGAATTTTTTCAAACACCCGGGGAACACTCACAAACCAGTGGGGCGCGGCCAGGGCAAAATCTTCGAGCAGGGTATCCACCCCCCGGGCAAAGCTTGTCCGGTTACCGGTTTTGATGCCCGTATAGCAGCAGGTTCTGGCAAAAACATGGGCCAGGGGAAGAAAGACAAACATCTCCTCACCGGCCTTGAAATTTCCCGACTGGAACACGGACTGGCTGGTCGAGGTGATATTGTCATGGGTCAGGACCACCCCCTTGGGTACGCCGGTGGTTCCCGAGGTGTAGACAAGCCCTGCCGTATCCTGGGGCGTTACGCTGCGGGTACGTTCGTCAAAATCTGCGTCAGGGATCGCCGCACCAAGGGCGAGAAAGGCATCATAGGTGATGACCCAGTCATCTTCAGGGGCCTCCCCATTGAACAGGATCACCTTTCTGACATTCGGAATCTGCTCCCTGATTGAAAAAAGTTTATCCAGCTGGGTCTGATTTTCAACAAAAACCAGCACCGCATCGGAGTGGTTGATAATATACTCACAGTCAGCCGCAAGGTTCGACTGATAGATACCAACCGTTGCCGCCCCAACGGACATGCTGGCAACATCGGTCAACATCCATTTATAGCAGGTGTAACTTAAAATATTGACCTTGTCGCCCTTTTCAACACCAAGGGCAATAAGGCTTTTTGATGCCGCCTTTACCCCGTCATAGAACGCCCTCCAGGTGACGGACGTGGGGGTGGTGTCTGCATCAAACCATCGGTATGCCGGAGTGTCTGCATATTTGTCAATGGTCTCGCAAAGCATTGCATGGAAATTGTCATACGCCTTAAACGCCATAAATCCTCCTTTGTAATGTTAACAGCCGATCATTATTTTCAAGCAGTTCTCGTTTTCCCTCCGGCAACCTTGAGCCCATCAGGACGTGCAGATCCTGGACAACCTGCTGCCCTTTTTCTCAAACAGCGATCAAACGCTGAGTGCTAAAACCCCAGATCCTTGTTGATGAGAATTATTTTAACCCTTTTTCGAGGAAAACACCGTTCGGTAATCGTCCATGTATTACAGATTCGATCCGGACTTGAACAGTCCTGGCAGACCCCGGTTTCCCTGCACGGCGTTCGCTTGTCAAGATTCATTGCATTCACCGGTGCAGCATAATTTTTAACCCGGTCCATGGCCTCGTTCAGATCCCTGCATATCTTGTTTCGCCCGGCAATAATGATGACATGGCGGGGCCCAAAGGTGATGCCGCAGACTCTGTTACCGATCATGTCAAGGTTGACCAGTTGGCCGTCACAGGTGATGGCATTTGTTCCTGTGATAAAAAGGTCCACAAGCAGCGAATTTCGCCTGAGGGTCATCTGATCGTCGGGCCCAAGCGTTTTATCAAAGGTGTTGAGCACGGTAAAACGAGGATCATCCCTAAGGGCATGGAAAAGACCTGTGGCAACAAAGGTCATGGAACCACCCCAGGAGACGCTTTTGACGTTCAACCCGGGAAGGATTGTGTCAAGGGTTAGAGCTTTTGCCGCTTCAACGGTATCGACACAGAAAACTTCAAAATTATTCTTTTCAAGCTTTTCTGCGACCCGGGCAAGACTGTGTTTCCAAAAAACATCCACTGGATTTTTCACGGTTCAAATACCTCCTTTGTAACCCCATGGCCGGAGCATGGTATCTGCCCTGACCACAGCGACATTTGAAACTTCGCCACTGGTGATGCCTCGGTGGGCATTTCATTAAAATAATGATACTACTCTTATCAAACTTGTTCGGGTAACGATATATAAAAACAACGTGAATGGGACATTTTTTTTTATTTTAACGGTATTTTTATTTTTTTCTATTGACTAAAGAAAATTTCCTTTTTATAGTCGCATATACGATATGAATAAGATTCATTCCATCGCTATGGTTCCCACAATTGACTTGATATTCACTCTGATGCACAGCAAAGACTTCTCCAAGCTTATACGAGTACAGTAAAGATGCGATGAACACGGAACCGGTCTCTCTTTTTCCAACAGCCATGCTCCTTGCAGCATGGTAAAAATACCAATAATGGATCTTCTTTTCATATAAAAGGAGGTGATATTACCCGTTTTTTTACTTTTTGAACGACCGTTAACACCATGGCAATTCAACTAGAATCCAAGGAGAGAATCAATGGGTGACAAAAAAGTAGAAGAGACCACCGAAGCGCAGATCGCAGTACATTGGCAGGAAGAAGAGTACTACTATCCCTCAACAAAATTCATTGGCCAGGCGAACCTGACGGATCCAGATGTTTTTAAGCGTTTCAGCCTTGATAATTTCCCTGACTGCTTCACAGAATTTGCAGACCTTCTGACCTGGTACAAATACTGGGATGAGGTTCTTGACACCAGCGATGCACCCTGCTGGAAATGGTTCAAGGGCGGTCAGATCAATGCAAGCTACAATTGTATTGACCGCCACCTTGCAAAGAACAAAAACAAAACCGCCATTCATTTTGTTCCGGAGTTAGAAACAGAAAATGTTCAACACATCACCTACCAGGAACTCTATGTAAGGGTTAACGAGTTTGCCGCCCTTCTCCGGGATTTTGCCGGGCTTAAACGCGGTGACCGGGTCACCATCCACATGCCCATGTCTGCGGAACTGCCCATCACCATGCTTGCCTGTGCAAGAATCGGCGTAATCCATTCGGTGGTGTTCGGCGGTTTCTCGGCAAGCGCCTGTGCCGACAGGGTCGTGGATTCAAACTCCAGGGTACTCATCACCATGGATGCCTACTACCGGTCTGGAAAACTGCTCAACCACAAGATCAATGCCGACGAGGCCGTTGCCATCGCTAAAAAAGACGGCCAGATCGTGGACAAAGTCCTGGTATGGCAGCGGTACCCGGGCAAAAGCTCCACCGAGACCCCCATGGTCGACGGTCGGGATTTCTTTGTCAACGATGTATTAAAACAATACTACGGCAAAAGAATTGAACCTGAAAAAATGCTTGCCGAAGACCCACTGTTTCTCATGTACACCAGCGGAACAACGGGAAAGCCCAAGGGATGCCAGCACAGCACCGGCGGCTATCTTGCCTATGTCACGGCCATGTCAAAGTACATCCAGGACATTCATCCAGAGGATGTTTACTGGTGCATGGCAGACATCGGATGGATCACGGGCCATTCGTTTATTGTCTACGGCCCCCTTGCCCTTTGCGCCTCAAGCGTCATCTACGAAGGGGTTCCCACCTACCCGGATGCCGGCCGGTCCTGGAGAATCGCCCAGGAGCTTGACGTCAACATCTTCCACACCGCCCCCACAGCCATCCGGGCCCTTCGAAAAATCGGTCCTGACGAGCCGGCCAAATACAACTACCACTTCAAGCACATGACCACCGTGGGTGAGCCCATTGAACCGGCCGTGTGGAAATGGTACGAGTCGGCCGTTGGCAAGGGAGAGGCCATCATCGTTGACACCTGGTGGCAGACGGAAACCGGCGGCTTCCTCTGCTCCACGGTTCCGGGCATCTCCCCCATGAAACCTGGCAGTGCTGGCCCCGGCGTTCCCGGTATCCACCCCATCATCTATGACGATAACGGCGAAGAGGTCACCCAGCCGGGCATCGCCGGCAACATCTGCATCCAGAACCCATGGCCGGGACTCTTCCAGACCATCTGGGGAGACAGGGAGAGGTTTGTTGAGACCTATTTTGCCCGCTACTGCAAAGACCCCAAGAGCAAGGACTGGAGAGACTGGCCCTATCTTGCAGGCGATGCTGCCACCCGCAGCCAGGACGGCTACTACAGGATCCTGGGCCGCATTGATGATGTCATCAACGTATCCGGACACAGGCTCGGCACCAAGGAGATTGAATCAGCAGCCCTTGTGGTTGATGAAGTTGCCGAAGCGGCCGTTGTTCCGGTGGCCCATGAAATCAAGGGCAAAGAACCCGATCTTTACATCGCCCTTAAACCCGGCATCACCGCCTCCGATGCCCTGGCCCAAAAAATCTCAGACGCCGTATGCCAGCAGATCGGAAAAATTGCCAAGCCACGAAAGGTATGGATTGTTCCAGACATGCCGAAAACCCGATCCGGCAAAATCATGCGCCGGGTGCTTGGTGCCATATCAAACAACGGTGATGTGGGCAATGTCATGACCCTGGCCAACCCGGAAGTGGTTGACACCATCAAGGAGATGGTAACCCACAAATAATTCCTGACCCGCCGGCATCAGGGGTCAAACCCTGTTGCCGGCTTAAACCCTTTACCCGAAATAAGGACCTACTTTTATGTCAAACTTGTATGAAGAGGCTTACAACCAGTCCATCAACGATCCTGAGGCCTTTTGGGGACCTATTGCAGAAGAATGCCATTGGTATAAAAAATGGGACAAAGTTCTTGATGATTCAAACAAGCCGTTTTACCGCTGGTTTGTTGGCGGTGAAATGAATACCTGTTACAACGCCCTTGACCTTCACATTGACAACGGCATCGGTGAAAACAAAGCCCTGATCTACGACAGCCCCGTGACCGGTATCAAACGGGATTACACCTTTAATGAACTCAGGGACGAAGTGGCCAAGTTTGCCGGGGTCCTTGCGGCTAAGAACGTTCAAAAAGGAGACCGGGTCATCATCTATATGCCCATGATTCCCGAGGCCGCCATTGCCATGCTTGCCTGCGCACGGCTGGGTGCGGTCCATTCCGTTGTATTCGGCGGTTTCGCAGCCAACGAGCTTGCCACCCGCATCAACGATGCCAAGCCAAAAGTCATGGTCACGGCCTCCTGCGGTATTGAGGTTAAAAAAGTCATTCCCTACAAACCGTTGCTCGACGAAGCGATCAACCTTGCCGGGTTCAAGCCCGAGAGCTGCATCGTGTTCCAGCGGCCCATGGTCCAGGCTGAACTCAAACCTGGAAAGGATTATGACTGGGACGACCTCATGGGCGATGCAAAACCCCATGACTGCGTCCCGGTAAAGGCCACCGATCCGTTGTATATTCTCTACACCTCGGGCACCACAGGTCAACCCAAGGGGGTGGTCCGGGACAACGGCGGCCACCTTGTGGCCCTTAAATGGACCATGAAGGCCATCTACGATATTGATGAGGGGGATGTATACTGGGCGGCCAGTGATATCGGCTGGGTAGTGGGCCACTCCTACATCGTGTATGCCCCGCTGTTCAAGGGTGCCACAACCATCATGTTTGAGGGTAAACCCGTTGGCACCCCGGATGCCGGAACGTTCTGGCGGGTGATCCAGGACCATGGGGTCAAGAGTCTGTTTACCGCACCAACGGCCTTCAGGGCCATCAAGCGGGATGACCCAGAGGCCAAGCTGATGAAGGATTATGACCTCTCAAGCTTTAAGATCCTGTTCCTGGCAGGCGAAAGAACCGATTCGGACACCCTGAAATGGGCTGAAACCAACCTCAAGGTCCCGGTCATCGACCACTGGTGGCAGACGGAAACGGGCTGGGCCATTGCTGCCAACTGCATGGGGCTGCACCACTTTGAAGTCAAACCGGGCTCTCCGACCAAGGCCGTTCCCGGCTGGGACGTCCAGGTGGTCGATCCCAACAACAAACCGGTTGCCCCGGGCGAAATCGGCGCCATTGTGGTCAAACTGCCCCTGCCTCCGGGAACCCTTCCCACCCTGTGGCAGAACGACCAGCGGTATATTGAGGCCTATCTTGAGGAATTCCCCGGATACTACAAAACAGCCGATGCAGGGTATATCGATGAGGAAGGATATATCTATGTCATGACCCGCACGGACGACATCATCAATGTTGCCGGCCACAGGCTCTCCACCGGGGCCATGGAAGAGGTGCTTTCCTGCCATCCCATGGTTGCTGAATGTGCGGTCATGGGGGTTGAGGATCGGCTCAAGGGCCAGGTTCCCCTGGGATTTCTGGTGCTCAAAGCAGGTGTTACCGTTGACCACGATCAGATTATCCGGGAGGCCATTAAGATGGTTCGCGATCAGATCGGACCGGTGGCGGCATTCAAGACAGCCACCATTGTCAAACGCCTGCCCAAGACCCGGTCCGGCAAAATCCTCAGGGGAACCATGCGAAGCATTGCCGACCAAAAGGAGTACAAAGTACCGGCCACCATTGATGACCCTGCCATTCTTGATGAAATCGAAGAGAGTCTGGGTGCCATCGGATATGGAAAAAAGGCCTCAAAATAATCCGAAGTTTAAATTTTACCCACAACAGAGGAGCAGACAATGAGCCAGCAAGCAATCGAGAAAGTCCCGGCACAGGCATGGATAACAACCTTTGCCGGAACTGCCATAAATCTTTGTCTTGGTATTCTCTATGCCTGGAGCATCTGGAAATCAGCCCTGGTCAATGTTGACAGGGCAGGAGAAACGATGACGGGCATCAATGAAGGCTGGGTTTACCTGACCAATGCCCAGGCCGCAACCCCTTTTTCCCTTTGCGTCATTATTTTTGCGCTGCTCATGATCCCTGGCGGACGGATCCAGGATAGAATCAGCCCGAAATTCGGCGCCACCTGCGGGGGGCTTCTCCTGGCAGCCGGCTGCATTATTGCGGGACTGATGAAGAGCTACACAGGGCTTATCATCGGTTTTGGCATCCTTGGCGGCGCAGGTATGGGCATTGGATATGCAGCGCCCACCCCTGCGGCCCTGAAATGGTTTGGACCGGAAAAACGCGGCCTTGTGGCAGGCCTTGTGGTGGGTGGTTATGGCGGTGCGGCCCTCTACATCGGGTGGCTTGGCCAGAAACTCATTGACCTCTACGGCATCACGGGAAGCTTTGTTGTCCTTGGCAGTTTTTTTGCCGTTGTCGTTGTCATTGCAGGTCAGATGCTCAAGGCTCCGCCTGAAGGATATGTTCCCCCGGCCAATGTGACCAACGCCGGCCACTCGGGTGCCACGGAAAAAACCCATAACTGGGAAGCGGCCGATGTTCTAAAAACCTGGCAGTTTTACGCCCTGGTCTTCATGTTCATCCTCACTACCCAGTCAGGCCTTCTCATCATCAGTTCGGCCAAGGGACTCATGATGAAAACAGCCCAGGGTATGCCCTTTTTCATGGCAAATGCATGGATCCTGGTCTCCTATGGCGGATTGGTAAATGCTTCAGGAAGGGTGGGCACGGGCTACTATTCGGACAAGATCGGACGTCTCAATGCCTATTGCCTTAACTGCGGTATCTCTGCCCTCTGCCTCTTTTCCCTGCCCTTTGTCATCTCAACCCAGAATCTGTTTCTCCTGTTCCTCGTTGTGGGCGTTGCCTACTGGCAGTACGGCGGAGGACTCTCTTTGATGCCTTCGTTTACGGCGGATTTTTACGGTGCAAAGAACCTTGGGTTCAACTATGGTCTTGTGTTCATTGGATGGGGACTTGGATTTTTCATGGCAAGGGTCGGCGGTGTTATCCAGGATATCACCGGCAGTCTGAACCTTGCCTTCTACATCTCAGGCGGCCTTTTGGTTGCAGGCGTCATCCTTGCAAAACTGACCACAAAGCCCCAGTATAACGGATAGAACATACAGGCTTCCGGGGGATGACATCACAGGCTGTCATGCCCCGGAAACGCCCCCTGGAAAAACGCTTAAAAAGGACAGGCAATGGAATATGCGAACCTGACTCACCTGCCGTTTATACTTGATTTTTCGAATCTTCAATTTGACACCACCATCATCTTCATCGTGTCCATTCTCCTTGCCATCACGGTGAATGCAGAGGCCCAGGCGTTCATGGCAACCCTCCTGGGTGATGCCCAGACCCAGGCCCGGGATCGATTTCATTTCAACCCCCTGGGCCACATGAACCTGTCAGGCCTTCTGTGCTTTGCCGTGGCAGGCTTTGGCTGGCCAAAACAGCCGAAGATACACACAAAAAACTTTAAACACCCCGGTTTTTACCTCATCCTTGTCAAATTTGCCGGACCCTTTGCCAACCTCATGCTTGCCTCCATCGCTGGCAGCATCCTGTGGATCATGGGTAACTGGGGGGTTGAGGACCAGGTATTCCCCATTGTTGTAGCCGTCAACATCATTATGTTTGTAACCGGATTTATTCCCATCCCCCCCCTTGCAGGTGCGTCCCTTGTCTCGTTCTTTTTCCCGCAACAGTTTAACCCCTCCCCCCGGTCCAACCTGATTTTTGATGCGGTCCCATACCTTTTTGTGGCCATCCTGGTATGGATAAAACTGACCCATGGTAATCTCCTGGACGTCTATTTATCGCCTGTGTTCACAACCCTGTTTAATTTTATATCAGGATAGCCGGGGAAAACCGGACAAAGGGCCAGGCGCCCATCAACGCCGGTTGTCCAGTACCCTGTTGAGAACGATTTCCAACTCTTCCAGGGTGTAGGGCTTTTGAATAAACTGCTCGTTTGCTTTAAATGCATCTTCAAACTGATCGTGGCCCTTGGGAAATCCGCTGACAAAGAGGATCTTTACATCCTCCTTGATTTCCCGCAACAGTCGGGCTGTTTCAAATCCATTTCGGTCGGGCATGATAACATCCATGATCACAAGAACAACCGTCTCCAGATTCTCTACAAACAGCTCAACCGCATCCCAGGAATTCTCTGCGGCAACAACCCTGTAACCAAGCACCTCAAGAATTTCAACGTTGATCTCCAGAACCGTTTTTTCATCATCCACCAGAAGAATGGTTGACAACTGCTTGTCAGAAGAATCTGGTTCGGCCGAACGGGCCTGTTGCCCGTGGACACTTGCCGGCAGGTAAATTATAAAACAGGTACCCTCCCCCTGTTTAGAATCCAGGGTAATCATTCCTGAATGATTTTTGACAATGCCATAGACCGAGGCAAGGCCAAGGCCAGTTCCCCTGACCCGCTCCTTGGTGGTGAAAAACGGCTCAAACACCCGCTTTCGGGTCGCCGCATCCATACCGGTCCCGGTATCGGCAACCGTTATCCTGACGTACTCTCCAGGCTCGGCATCGTGGAGAAAGGCAAAGGCTTCATCCACTGGATGATTCTCGACTGTGATATGAATTTCTCCCCCACCGGGCATTGCCTGTGCCGAGTTGAGAAAAAGATTAAGAAAAACCTGTTCGATCTGGGCAGAATCGCCCCTGACCGGATAGACCTCCCCATTGCAATTCTGGAAGATTCGGATGTCCTTCCGGGTTCTGCCAAACAGGTCGCACACCCCGTTGAGAAGCAGGTTAAGGTCTAATTCCGTTTCCTGATATTTCCCTGACCTTGCAAACCCGAGCAGTTTATTTGTGACCTCAGCCCCTCTTTTGATGCACCGCTCAATATTTCGAACCTTGTCTGCAATCTCTGGATGGGAATGGTACTTGACCAACAGCAGAGAGGTGTTACCCTGGATGCCCATGAGCAGATTGTTGAATTCATGGGCAAGGCCACCGGCCAGGGTGGCAATGGATTCAAGCTTTTCCACCTGAAGGTACTTCTCTTCAAGGGCCTTTCTTTTTTCCTCATGGTCAAGGGTCTCGGTCACATCCCGGACAATACCCCGGAAACCCTTTTTCCTTCCCTGGGCATCTTCAATCAGGGCAATGGAATGTTCATAAACCACAACGGAACCATCCTCCCTGATAACCCGGGTCTGGTTAAGGCCCGACGGAACCCCGGTTTCGTAGACATTTTTTGCCACCTCCTTGATCAATCGGGCGGTTTCAGGATCCACAACCTCTTTGAAGTTTGTTCCAATAAAGCCATCCCGGGCTCGACGGGTCATCCGGCACAACCGCCTGTTTACAAAGGTGAAAACCCCAAGAAGATTTATTTCATAGTATCCTTCATCAATATTTTCGATGATCGACCGGTAACGTTCCTCTCCCTTTATCAGGGCGGAAATATAAAATTCTTTTTCAATATAACCGCCAACCATCTCGGCTGCCGTGGTGAGAAAGTCGATGTCCATGGGTTGCCAGGAACGGGGGGTCAACGCCTCAAACCCGATAAATCCATGCCAGTGGGTACCGGTAAACAGGGGAACCAGAAGGGAGAAATCCCTTTTAATCCCATTGTTTTTTTCCTTTTCAAATTTGCCGCCATCCCATTGGTCAACGATGACGATCTCTCCCTGTCCCAGGGACGCCGCCCATTCAGGTGAAAGGTCTTCATAGGCAAACCAGCCCTTTGCAGTCAACCTGTCAGGCCCTTCAATGCCTTGATTCATGAGCAGATGAACATTGCGGGCACAGAGTCTGTCATCAGCATCCATAAAATTTTCATAAAAAACAACGCGATCAACCCCGGTTACCCCAAGGAGTTCACGCAACACGCGCACAAAGGCATTGGGCTTACCGGATATCAGCTCCTTTGAACAGGTGGCAAGCCCCTTATAATAGGCGAGCATGGTGTTTTTTTCGCAAATTTTATCAGATGACCCCATGGAGTTCCCCTCCTTTCTGGCCCATCCGGTCCACCCGCCGTTCAACATCGGGGTCCGGAACAAGGGCCGGCGCATGAAAGGGTTTGATCCTCGCGTCAACGATCAACGGCCCCCTGCACCCCCAGTGCTTGTGACGGACAAAGGATCCTACACCGTGGATGTCGTGGGAGGGGTTGGAACGTGAAAAGGTGATCCATAAGAAGGTGTCAAAATTCCGGGTGGCAAGGTCCGGGTCGTCTGCAATCACAACCAGGGCAAGCCCTTCAAGGTCATCGGATGCCCCGAGGTGCTCAACAAGCAGGCCGACCTCCTGTTCAGCCTGTGGATAGTCGGTGAATACTGGGCCCTTGACCACCACCATGCCCGGCCCTGCAAGCCGAGGTAGTGAAAAAGACGGGGGAAGGGTGAGGCGGACGGGATCGTGGGCCACGAGGGTTCGTTGTGCCTCTCCTGCAGCTGCCACCACAAGCTTTGATCCGGTGTTGAGGCCGTCGGCACTGTAATCCAGGGTGTCCATGGTAAATGAGGTGTAAAAATGAAGATCCCGGCTGAAATCCACCCGGGCAAGACAGTGGGCCAGAAAGGCCTTTTCATCCGAGATATCCAGATCAGGGGCATCCTCATGGGCCATGATGAACAGGTATTTTGCAAGGGAAAGCTGGTTCGCTCCAAGTATGGCGTTGGCATGGGTCAGCAGTTCCCTTGGCTCTCTTTTTTCATAGGGCACATACCGTTCCCGGGCCTTGGCAAACAAAAGCGGGTGAACCCCTGCAGCATCAACGGCATGGACTGCCGTCACCCCGGGAATGACCACGGGAATGGCAGGTCCTGTCATCTCGTGGATCAGTTCACCAAAGATCGAGTCCTCCTGGGGAGGCCGGCCGACCACGGTAAACGGCCAGATTGCATTCCTTCGGTGGAAGACCGATTCCACCTCAAGATAGGGAAAGTCGTGGACAAGGGAATAGTATCCCAGGTGATCCCCAAAGGGTCCTTCGGGTTTTGTGCGGCCCATGGCAATGGTGCCGGTGATGCAGAAATCCGCATCCAGGCTGATGAGATAACCGTTTTGATTGGTGTAGCCAAACCGCCTGCCGGCAAGGACCCCTGCAAAACTGACCTCGGGAAGGTGCTCGGGAAGGGGCATGACCGCGGCAAGGGTGTGGGCCGGAGGACCGCCCACAAAGATGCTCACCCGGAGCCGCTGGTTCTGTTCAAGGGCCCTGGCATGGTGGTTACCGATCCCCCGGTGAATCTGGTAGTGCAGGCCGATCTGTCTGCCGGGAAGATAATCGTTGCCGGACAGCTGCACCCGGTACATGCCCAGGTTTGAACGAAAAATCCCCAGCCGCAACGGGTCCTGGGAGCACACCTGGGGAAGGAGAATAAACCCGCCCCCGTCCATGGGCCAGGATCGTATCATGGGCAGCTCGCTGATGGCTGTCCGGGATTCGAGGACAGGGCCGGTCCGCTTTTTTCTGGGCAGGGCATGGACAAGGCCGGGCAGGGCCTTGAGGGCCTTGACGGGAGATCGCAACGCCCCTCCCGGATCGGATTGAAGCCGCACCAGGTGCTTGACGGTCTCAAGCCCAGGCCCCAGGATCCTGACGGCCCGGGCGCGGGTGCCAAACAGGTTTGACACGGCAGGAAACCTGGAACCCTTGACCCGTTCAAATAAAACAGCAGGACCGCCTGCCGCAAACACGCGCCTGTGGATCTCGGCCATCTCTAGATCAGGGTCCACCTGTTGGCGGATTCTTACAAGGTCCTTCTGGTTTGATAAAAAATCGATACAGCCTGCAAGACTTGAGAAACTCATAAATCTACCCTTATTCTTGATCCAAAGCCCAGGCGGTTGTCCATGTAATGGGCCTCCTGGGGAACAAACCGGTAAAATTTTGCCCTGAAACGGCCGCAAATGGCGGTCAGAACATTATCGCCGGTAATCGGAATGCTGAATTTTTTAACATATCCCCCGGCTGCTGCAAGGGCTCCAGGGGTCATGGACATCGTTTCTATATGGCCCTGCATCTGAACCCCCCTGAGTTCGTTGATGGCTTCTGTGTCATGGAACAACGAGGCACCACACAGGCCGTCGAGGACCCGGGCCTCCCGGATGTGGCGGGAGGTAGGGGATGAAAAAAAATAAAAGCCGCCGGGCCGGTAAAGGAAAAACACCGGTGCGGACCAGCCCCCCTGATCAGACCCGGTTGCAAGGGTCATCACCTTAATGGTTTGCACAAGATCCATGGCCTGAAGATTCATCCCGAAATCATCCGGATCACAGATAGCCCCATTGTTTGAGTCGCCCCTGGGCATGGACTGCATACTCTCCCTGTTGAACCTCGGTCAGATATTGCTTGTAAAACCCGGCAGCGCTGGCCACATGGTCCATTTTTTCCTGGCAGTAGCCCTTGAAGAAGATGGCGCCGGGATTTCCGGGAAGCAGGGTGGCATACCGGTCAAACCCCTCAAAGGCCCTGGCATACTGTTTGAGGTTAAGGTGAACAAAACCCGCCACATACCGGGCCTGGGGTTCGGCCGGATACAGGGCGACGGCAAGGTCTGCATGGGTTGCGGCCCCTTCAAAACGGCGGGTTTCAAGCAGGCATTTTGCCATCATCACATGGGCCGTGTAGTCCTCGGGGGCAAGGGATATGGCCCTTTTAAACTCGGCTTCAGCCGTTGGGTACTCTTTTTTGGCCATGTATTGATCGCCCGCCTGAAGGGCCTCAATGGCTGTTTTCACGGCCCTGATGGATGCGGTGCTGTCCATGTAACGCTCCGTGTTCAAGGCAAATTTCGACGAGTACCCGTAAGGGTCGCGACTCTTTGCCACGGCAGTAGTGTAGCGCTCGTCACTCATGGGGTGGGTTGAAAAAAGGATATCCGTGGACGAGGCTTTGTTCTTGTTGAGGGTGTTGAGGATGCCCATGAGCCCCACAAACCCCATGGACGAATATCCGGCCTTGACCATGTATTCGTTGCCAAGGGCGTCGGCCTCCCGCTCGTTGTCCCGGCTGTAGCGGGCCAGGAGCGCGCCCTGGCCCAGCATGCCGATCTGCCGGGCAACATCCCCGAGCCCCTGGCCCTGGGTGCCTACGGCTGCGGCAATCCCGCTGATAAAGATCGACGAAAGGGTTGATTTCGAAATCTGCTGGGCCGAATGCCTGGCATTGACATGGCCCAGCTCATGGCCCAGGAGGGCCGCAAGCTCGGCCTCGTTGGCGAGCTTTAAGAGAATCCCCCGTGTCACGGCAATCGTGCCACCGGGAAAGGCATAGGCATTGACATAGGTGGCATTTACGCACCTGAACGAGTAGGGCATCCCGGGTCTGTGGGTCAACGCGCCCAGTTTGGTGCCGATCTCGGAAATATAGGTGTTGATCCGCGGGTCCTGAACCGCTCCATAGTCGGCCGAAAACTGGTGGGGAGACTGGGTGCGGTCCATTGAAATCTCCTGCTCAGGCGTGACCATCATCAACTGATTTCTGCCGGTCACAGGATTTACAGCACAGCCGGCCAGGACAAAGCCCGTACCCAATGCAAGGGAGCCGGTTATAAACCTGCGGCGGGTCATTGGGGTATCAAAGATCATAGGACTATCTCCTTGAAAAAGAAGCAATAATAAAACAGATCACCCCTGATGCGATCAGGAGCTGGTAGAGGGGAAGATCCCGGACAAGGTAGACCAAACCGTTTTGCAGGGACTCAAAGGGGACCATGTTTATATACCTGTCCAGGTCAAGGGCCGTTGCCGTTGAAAGGGAAAGATCGTTCCAGAAATTGTCGGTGTGCATCAGGGCAGCGATTGCCTGGAACCCGAGGACTAATACGCCCCCTGCCCCCAGGACAGATCCGGCCAGGTTGAATTTTTTCATTGTCTGCAGTCCATGGCATTAAGTATTTTTACCCGTCAATCTGACCCTCCCGGTTCCACCGGGGGTATTGACGGGTGCCGGGATCGGTCTTACCACTCCATGGTCCATAATATATTCTGACCAGGCCCCCCAAGTCAAACCCTTTCCAGGGGTTTTCGCTTTTCTTTATCTGTTCTTTGTGGTAATTCTTGCCTCCAAAATCATGGAAAATAATAATTCAACATTCAAACAGGTGGGTTTTGCCTCAATTATCATGATGGCGTCTGTCTTTGCAAGCCGCATCATCGGCCTTGCAAGGGAAATGACCATTGCCTTTTCAGGGGGAGCAGGCGGTGGGGTCGATGCCTATCAGGTGGCATTCATCGTACCTGAAATCCTCAACCACATCGTTGCAAGCGGATTCCTCTCGATCACCTTTATTCCCATCTTTGCCGCCTACCTTGAAAGAAACGAGGAGGCCGAGGGGTGGCGGATCTTTTCCCTTGTCTTTACCACCTTTGGGCTGCTCCTTGCAGGCGTGACACTGGCCTGCCTCTGGTTTGCACCGGAACTTGTGGCGCTGCTTGCACCGGGGTTTGATGACCCCGCCCTGTTCAGGCAGGCGGTGAGAATGACCCGGATCATCATCCCGGCCCAGCTCTTTTTTTTTTCAGGCGGGCTTTTCATGGCGGTCCAGTTCACCAAGAAACAATTCTTCATCCCGGCCCTTGCCCCCCTGATCTACAACCTTGGCATCATCATTGGCGGCGTTGCCCTGGGACCGTTCCTGGGCATGGAGGGCTTTTCCTGGGGGGTGCTTGGCGGAGCCTTTGCCGGAAATTTCCTGCTCCAGTATTACGGGGCAAAAAAGACAGGCATGGGCCTTGGGTTCAAATTTGACATCACCCATCCGGAACTTGTCCGGTATGTTGTCCTGACCCTGCCGCTCATGGTGGGCCTGACCATGACGTTTTCAACCGAAATTCTTTTAAAATACTTTGGATCCTATCTTGCCGAGGGAAGCATTGCAGCCCTCAACTATGGATTACGGATCATGTTCATCCTTGTGGGACTCTTTGGCCAGGCCGTGGGGGTAGCCTCCTATCCGTTCATGGCAAAACTTGCAGCCCAGGGCAAAACAGAAGAACTCAACACGCTGCTCAACACCACCCTCAAGTACCTGCTGCTGGTGATTCCGGTGTCGGTTCTGTTCATGGTGCTGCGCCACGAAATCGTCCTCATCCTGTTCCAGCGGGGACGATTCGGCCCCGACGCCACCCGGACAACGGCCGGCATCCTGCCCTTCCTGCTCTGTGGAACCTTTGCCTTTGCAGCCCAGACCGTTGTTGTCCGCGGCTATTACGCCATGCAGAACACCTGGTTTCCGGCCCTTTTCAGCACCCTTGCCGTCATCCTTACCCTGCCGGTCTTCTACCTCTTGATGGGAACCATGGGCGCTGAAGGAATCGCCCTTGCCCTCTCCATTGCAGCAACGGCCCAGACCCTGCTGCTGTTTGAACTGTGGAACAGGAAAAGCCGGAACACAGGCAAGAAAGGGGTCTATCGATTCCTGTTCGCCATGACAGGACTGAGCCTGGGAACGGGTTTTCTTCTGTTCGAAATAACGGCCCTCCTGAGAACCGTCATCAATGCATCCACCCTCGGGGGCGCCCTTTGGGTATCGATCATCACCGGCATTGTCTTTGTCCTGGTATTTTCAGGTGCTGGGCATCTTTTCAAAATTCAGGAGATCAACCGGTTCAACCACAAACTCATACGAAAACTGGGCCAACTGTTTTTTTCTTGACACCCGGCGGTTGCCGGTATTAGAACCAAGGGGAAGCATGGGCGATTTTATCGCCGACCTTTTTTGATGCGAAGGCAACAGCATCGCCTTGACAATCTAATATATCTGGATGGGGGGCCCATGAAAAAAACCGGCTATGTGCATGACCTGAGGTATCTTCTCCATGACACAGGACCCTATCACCCCGAAATGTCCGATCGGCTTATCGTCATCCACGAAGGCCTTCGCAAGGCAGGCCTTCTGGAACAATTGACCATCATCCCGGCCTCACGGTCAGACCTTAAATGGATCCTTGCAGTCCATGACCACGCCTATGTCAGGCGATTTGAAGAGGTATGTCTTGCGGGCAACCGCTTTTTTGACGACCAGGACAACCAGATCTGTGTTGAAACCTTTGAAACGGCTTTCCTGGCCGTGGGCGGCATCCTTGATGCCGTGCAGATGATGATGGAGAAAAAAATAGACAATGCATTCTGCGCCATACGGCCGCCCGGCCACCATGCCGAGGTCGACAAGGCCCTGGGATTCTGCTATTTCAACAATATTGCCATTGCCGCCCGCTATCTTCAGTCCGAGTGGGGCATTGAGCGGGTGGGAATTGTTGATTTTGATGTCCACCACGGCAACGGCACAGAACATATTTTTCAATCGGACCCCTCCGTGTTCTACTACTCGATCCATGAACACCCCTCATTTGCCTTTCCTGGAACGGGCAGGGCCTTTGACGAAGGAACACTCAAGGGCTTTGGTTTCACCAAAAACTCACCCGTGCTTCCGGGCCGCGGGGATGACAACTACAAGAGCCTTATTACCCGGGATCTCCTGCCGGCCTTTGAACGCTTCAAGCCCGAAGTCATTCTGGTTTCAACGGGGTTTGACGCCCATGTAAACGACGAAATGTCAGACATGAATCTCACCACCGAGGGTTTCTCCTGGATCATGGAGACCATCATGGCCCTTGCAAACCACCATGCCCAAGGACGGGTGGTTTCAATTCTCGAAGGGGGATATTCCCTGAAACTGCTGCCCGAGCTTGCCGCCAACCACGTATCCATCCTGCTCAAGGGATAGGTTCAGGCAAGATCCAGGTTAGGAAACGATAAAAAGGATTTTGGAGGTTTTTATGTTTGTAAGCAGATCCATGGTAAAAAAAGTGATCACCATAGATAAGAACAGGTCGGTGATCGAGGCCCAGGAGATCATGGAGGCCAACGATATCCGCCACCTGCCCGTTGTGGACAAGGACAACCACCTTCAGGGCATTATAACGGACCGGGACATCAGAAGTGCCATGCCTTTTCTGCTCCTTGATGAAAAAGAGCGCAACCTGCAGCTGGACAAGATAAAAAAACTCACCGTGGCCGAAATCATGACCGCTGACCCCAAGACCATCTCCCCCATGGACACCATCCAGGATGCCCTTCTGCTGATCCAGCGGGAAAAGGTCGGTGCCTTTCCGGTTGTGGATGAAAAGGGGGTTCTCACGGGCATCCTGTCGGTCAGGGATCTTTTGCGGGCCTTTGTGAATGTCATGGGCATTGGAGAACCCGGCACCCTCATCGGCATCATTGTTGAGGATAGGATGGGCCAGCTCAAGAGAATCGTGGACGTGGTGACCGAAGAAAAAATTTCGTTTGGCTCTGTGCTTGTGGCCCGATACTGGGACGAGGGCAAACGGGCCGTGTTTGTCTATCTTCGCACCAACAATGTGGTCCGGGTCAAGAAACGACTCCAGGAGATCGGATTTGAACTCATCGACCCCATGGCATGGTATCTTGAACACCTGCCGGAGGCCATTGAACCGCCCCGTTAGCCGGACCGCGGTATCACCCGGGCAATGCGGCCCGGCAGACGGATCCACCCGACACCCTGGCACCGGCCCGGCAGGCTGAAACGAACTTAAAGCTCTTTCCAGGTCAACCAAACATGCGCAGGGCAGACAGCCCCAGGCCGTGGCCCACACTTAAAAAGGCGTCGGCCTGGGTTATTTTTTTTGGTCCGAATTTTTCCGTGAACACCTGCTGCACCATGGGGATGTACGAAGAACCGCCCGTCAGAAAGACCCTGTCTATCCCATGGGGGGTGATGCCGGCCCGTTCAAGGGTCTTGTCCATGGCTCGCTCAATCCTTGCAACATCCGGGGCAATGATGGTTTCAAATTCGTGTTTCAGCACCCGCTCTGCCATGCAGATTCCCTGCTCGTTAAAGTCAAGCAAGGCCTCATCCTTTGATGAAAGGGCACACTTGGTTCGCTCCACGCTTTGATAGAGATTGAGCCCCAGGTTCTCTTGGATCAGGGTTTGGAGGTTTTCGATCAACCCCTTGTCTGAATACGAGGCAAAGGCTTTAAACTCATTGATGGATCGCACAAACTTGGGATCCTTGAGCTGGGGAATCCAGTTCCAGAGCCTAAGCTTTCGTGTGATGGTCGTTGAAAGGGACAGGCTGTTCGACCCCATGGGCAGGGTGACCCTGACATTCTTACCCAGGTGGGGGGCGGCCTTATCCCACATGAGATCTGAATCAAAGGTGTTGCCGCCAATATAGATACCGCCCAGGGCAAGGATGTCCCGCTGTCTGTCGTAGTTGTTGGGGTTACCGCCCCTGAGGCGGATAATGGTGAAGTCCGAGGTGCCGCCACCAAAATCGCCCACAAAAATCAGCTCCTCCCTGCCCTGTTCCAGGGAGTGCTCATAGGCAAGGGCCGCTGCAATGGGCTCAAGTTCAAAGGCAACGTTTTTAAAACCGGCAAGCCGGGCCGCTGACCCGAGCCGCTGTTCAGCCATTTGATCCTTTTCACCGTCCTCGGAAAAAACAACCGGCCGGCCCAGTACCACGGAATCAAGGGGTGCGTTAACGGCCTGCTCCCCCTTTTCCTTGAGATCCTTGAGGATGAGGGAAACCAGCCGGTCAATGGTATACCGACGTCCATGGATAAAGGTTTCGGTAAATGTGGCATCCGGGAGAAAGGATTTGATGGACTGCATGTAGCGTCCGTCCAGACCGCCCAGGAGATACTCCTCAATGGCGTCATCACCCGTGTAGACCCGGTCGCCCCGCTCATCCCTGTAAAAATAGAGAACCGATTTAAGGTACTTGGTATTACTGTTTTTGTGGTCCACATCCACCATCCTCACCTGCCCGCTGCAACCCACGGCAAGTGAGGAGTTGGATGTCCCGAAATCAAGCCCGCACACTGAAGTCATATCCTCTCCCAGACAAACAAAAAGGCAAAAGGATATGATTTTAACGAAACGGTGTCAAGGAGTTTCTAAATTAACCCGAAATTTACACGGTGAATTTTTTCATCATCTCCTGGAGTTCGTCTGCCATGCGGTTCAGGGATGACGCATTTTCGTTGACCTGACTGCTGTTGGCGTCCATGGCCCCTGCAGCCCCATCAATGGCGGCAATCTCCTTTGCCATCTCCTGGGCAGCCCAGGCCCCCTGGGCAACATTTTCATTGACCGTGGCCACCCCCTCGGCAACCTGGGCAATCCTGTCGGCAATCTCACCCGTAGTTGCAGCCTGCTTGTCAACGGCTGTGGCAATGGCTGAAACCGCATCATCGGAGGCAATGACCGTTGTTGTCAACTGCTTGATGCCCGAGGCTGTGTGACCGGCCTTGTCCTGCATCCATCGAAGCCGTTCATCAACCTTCAGGGTTGAACTTGCAGCCTGGGCTGCAAGTTCAGTGATCTCCTGGGCGACCACGGCAAACCCCCTTCCGGCGTCCCCGGCCCTTGCAGCCTCTATCTTTGCGTTCAGGGCCAGAAGAGACACCTGATCGGCAATGGCCCGGATCTCATCGGTCACAAGATCCACCTCGCTGGCTGCAGCACCAAGCTCATCCACCACCGTGCCCATCTGGGTGAACTCTTCGACCGACTTGGACAGAATCGAACGGGCCACGCCGGCATTTCTGGATATTTCGTTGACCGTGTCGTTCATCTCCACGGATGCATCGGCCACCAGGGTGAGATTGGATGTGGTCTCTTCCATTGATGCGGCAATGGAATTGAGATTGGATGAAAGCTCCTCTGCGGCCGCAGACACGGCATGGGCATTGGAAGATGTGGAGGTGCTCGTTTCAAGCAGGGCCTTTGAAATTGAACCCAGTCCGGTGGCTGCCTGGGAAAGGGTTGCGCTTTCATGGATTACACGACTGATGATGGTGCTCAGGTTCTCGCTGACAAGGTTGATCCGTGAAAGGATATGACTGATCTCATCATTTCCCCGAACCTCAATTTTACCGGAAAAATCTCCCTGGCGTAGCTTCCGGGTTGCCCCATAAAGAATGGCAATTTTACGATTCACCAGGGTATGGAAAAGAAACCATACCAGCACGATGATACCGGCAATACCGCAAACGCCCATAAGAACGCTTCTGTTCCGGTTGATGTCAATGGAGGCCAGGATTTCATCTTCAGAAGAGCCGACCGTAATCCCTCCAAGTACAGCCCGGGACGAACCATGGCAGTGAAAGCAGCGTTCCTCATTGGGGATAACTTTGTTTACAAGACCAAATCGCTGATCGCCAAAGGTTGCATGGACAATACCCTCGGGGTTGCGATTCTCAGCCATCATAGTTTCAATGGCCCCGGCAGGATCCTCGCCCAGGTGCGATCGGACAGAATCACCCACAACCCCCGGGTCTGTGCTAAAGGAAATTTTCCCATTAAAGTCATAAACAAAGACCTTGAGCCCGGGCAGGGTGTTTTGCAACCGCTGGAACTGCCCCCTGACTACGTCATTGTCACCCGATGCAAGGGCGTCAAACATCCCCCCCTCCACGGCACCCGCAAGCATGGTATTCTGCATTGTCATCTGACGGGTGGAAAGATCCCTCTGGGAGAGTATATTTGAAAAAATCACCGCGGCAAGGACAATGGTCACCACACCTGAAATCCATACCATGAGGTGAAGCCAGAGCCGGCTCGTTACAAACGAAATCATAGGTTATCCTTTATCGTTTTTTGAATTCAAGCAAAAGACAATTAATGGGCGCCACCAAAGAGAAGGGGTTTGAAGTCAAAGGCCTCGACCCGGTCAGGGTTATGGCATTTAATACAGGCGTCCAGGGTGAGGTCGTGGTCAATATCATCGGGATCACCCGATTGGGCATGGAGGCTCCCAGGACCATGGCACACCTCGCACCCGGCATTTTTCAACGCCGGGGTCCGGTCTTCCGATACAAACCCCCCGGGCTTTCCATAGCCTGTGGTATGACATTCAAAGCAGCCCTTGTATTCGGCCGCGGTAAGCTTTTGCTCCATCCCTTTGATGCTCTCAAAGGAGCCTGCTTTTTTGGAAAATTCAATATGATTTTTATACTCAACAGCATGGCACTCTTCACAGGTCTTTGAGCCCACATAGATGCGCTCGTTCGCCCCCACTTCTCCTGGCAAGACACCGGTGCCGAAAAAAACCAAACAGCAGAGAAAAAAACAAACAAACAGCGACTTTAGCTTTATGGGTCTTATAAATAGTTTAATCGGTTTTCTCCCCTATAACCGCCATGGCCCCAGCAGGACGTCAGCCCTGGCCACAACAAATGATGATACACTGCTGAGAATCAGATCCCAGCAACAACCTCCGATAACCGCCATGGCCGGAGCAGGACCTCAACTCTGGCCAAATTGAAACTTGAACCGCCTCCACGGGTGATGCACAATGGGCATTTCCCAACGAAAGTCCTTATAAAACGCCAACTGGCGTTCTGTCAATGGCCTTCTTTCAATATCAAACAAAATGAAAAAAGCGCAAAATGGAATGTCCCTTTGATTCCGGCGCTATCTTTGTCAAACTTATTTCATCTGCACGCCTGACCCGGGACGTTACCAGGCAACCGGCAGACACACCTCTTTTTTTGCCTTGTTCTGGAACACAAGATAGCCATGCTCTTGGCCAAACAGGTAAAGATCCCGGGTTACCTCCACATCCTGCTTGCAGTACTCGATAATCCGATGGATTTCCCCCTGTTTCCACCATTCCAGGGCGGCAAGGCCGTCGGCACTCTTGGATCGGCCCAGGGTGCACCGGGCAAGGGCGTCAAGGGAGAGTCGGTATCCGAGGCGTTCATGAACCTTCACCAGCAGGTCAAGGGTGGGAATCGTCGTAAAATCAAAGGAGACCAGCCCGGAGAGCACCTTGTAGTCAAACCCCTTGATGTTAAAACCAATGACAAGATCAAGGGCCTGAAGATCCTGGACAAGGGTCTCGATCTCCGCCTCAAGGTAGACTCGAAAATCGTTGATCCCCGAATCAAAGAGCACGGCGCAGCTCACCCCCATGCGGTAAGCACGGCCCCACCCGCCCACCTCCTGTGCCGATCGCCGGGTTTCAATGTCAAGCACCCCGAACCGCTTGACAGCCCTTGAACATGGCTTTGGCAAACCATCGGGGGAAGCATTGGCCAGATCATTTGACTCATCATTCAACATATCAACCAGGGGCGGACTTCCATGGGGCAATCGCGGTTCCGTTTGATGATTTTCCATGGGATCAATCCGGGTCTGGTCAACGGGAGTGGCGGAATTTTCATTTTTCAATACCAGAAGAATCTCCAGGGCCGTCCCCTTGTCAATGGGCCGGTTGCCCGACCCGCACTTGGGCGAGTGGACACAGGCCGGACAGCCGTTGTCGCATTTACACAGACGAATGGCGTCAAAGGTTCTCGCCAGCATGATTTCGGCCCGTTCAAAGGCCTGACGGGCAAGTCCGATGCCCCCGGGAGTGCCGTCATAGACAAACACGGCCGCCGTTCCCACCTGGGGGTGAAAGGGAATGGAGATACCGCCAAGGTCGTTCCTGTCGGTCATCACAAGCAGGGGCAGTATTCCGATGGCCGCATGCTCCAGGGCATGGATCCCCCCCATGAAGTGGAGGCGTTGGTTTTCAATGACATCCCGTACCCGTTCAGGAATCTCGATCCACACCCCCTCGGTCTCAAAAACAATTGGGGGAAGGTCCAGGGGAACGATGCCAAGGGAACGCTGGTTGTTGACGCTTCGCTGCTCAAAGCCCGTGACCTGGTCGGTTACCCGTAGGCGTCCGAAACATACCCGTGTCTGCCACACCTGGCGGGTATGGACGATGGAAAGAATCTCGGTGGATTTGTTGGATCTTGCCCGGGTAAAATAGGGCACTCGCTTTTTAACCACCTGAACCCTGCCGTTTTCATGGTCAAACTCCGTCACCAGATAGGTACTGCCGTGGTGGAGATAAACCGCCCCCCAGTGGGTCTCATAAAAAGCCCGGAACCGATCCACATCCCCGAGCTTCTTTTTTTGATCCCCAAGGAAAATGGGAATGCTCGTGCCCGTTCCCCTGAGGCTCACCTTTCGGTGGGGATTTTGCCGGGCAGCGTACCAGAAACGGCCGTCCCGGGATTTTAAGAGCCGGACATCGGCCTCCAGGCGGCCAAGGGCCTCTTGAACGGCCGGATCGTCCATGAATTCTTCGTTCCGGTCAAGGCGCAGGTCGGCGGCGGCACACTCAAGGTGACGTTCCATGATCACCGGATTCAAGGGATTGATCACGGCCTGTTCCGGCGGAAGCTCAAAGAGCATGGCAGGATGATTCACAAAAAAATGGTCCAGGGCATCCTCGTGGGCCACAAGGATCATTGCAGCGTCTGAACCGTCCCTGCCCACCCGGCCCGCCCGCTGCCAGGTGGACATGATGGTTCCGGGATATCCCACAAGGATGCAAAGGTCCAGGCTGCCGATATCAATGCCAAGTTCAAGGGCACTCGTGGTGACAACGGCAAGCAGCTCTCCCGACGCGAGCTGCTGCTCGATCTTCTGCCGCTCCTCGGGAAGAAAGCCTGCCCGGTAGGCGCTGATCCGCCGGCCGAGATCCCCGGCCCGCTGGGATGCCCACATTGCGATCAGCTCGGTAATCTTCCGGGACTGGGTGTAGACAATGGTGCGAAGTCCCCGATGAATGGCCGCATGCATGAGAAGAATGGCTGTCTGGGCCGCCCCTGAAGCGCCGTTCATGAGAAGAACATCCTTTTTTCCGGCAGGGGCCGTGTCGGCATCCACCACCTCCACCCTGAGACCGGTCAGGGCCGTTGAAAGTTCTCCTGGATTGGCAATGGTTGCCGAGCAGAAGACAAACACCGGCTCTGCCCCATAGTGGCGGCAGATTCTCAGAAGTCGCCTGAATACCCAGGCCATGTGGGACCCCATCACCCCCCGGTAGGTGTGCACCTCGTCCACCACCACAAATTTAAGGTTGGCAAAGAACGACTCCCACAGATGATGGTGGGGAAGCATGGCCAGGTGGAGCATCTCAGGGTTGGTCAGCAGAACATTGGGGGGATTGTTGCGCACCTTGGCCTTGCGGTAGGCAGAAAGGTCCCCGTCGTAGACAGCCGCTGTAAGCGGGTCCGAAATCTTTGCATTAACCCCGGCCATGAGGGTCTCAAGGGTGCCCAGCTGATCCCGGGCAAGGGCCTTGAGGGGAAAGAGATAAAGCCCGCGGACTGCGCTGTTTTGATAAAGCGCACGGAGCACGGGCAGATTGTATACAAGGCTCTTTCCGCTTGCCGTGGGGGTTGCAACAACGGTGTGGATCCCTTTTTCTATGAGCGCCACCCCCTTTGCCTGGTGCTCATAGAGTCTCTGGATACCCTGATCCTGAAACACCTGACCGACGGGATCCGAATCCAGAAGGTCACCATAACGACCCTTTTTGGCTGCAATGGTTCGGTGGCAGACAAGATCCGGGGCAAGCCCCTTAAATCCCTTGAGGGCGTTCAGGTAATGGGCAAGGGTCACAAAATGCTCTTGCCCAGGGCCGAGACAATCAGATCAACGGCAAGCTTTGCCGTCTTGTTGGCCTGGTCCAGAATGGGATTGATCTCCACAAGGTCCATGGAGGTGAGCTTGCCTGAATCGGCGATGATTTCCATGAACAGATGGGCCTCCCGAAAGGTCAGCCCGCCTGAAACCGGTGTGCCGACACCCGGGGCCTCCACGGGATCAAGGGCGTCAATGTCAAGGCTCAGGTGAACCCGTTTCAGATGAATCAGCTTCATCAGGGCCTTTTTAGCAATGGTGCTCATGCCCTGCTCGTCAATATCGCTCATGGTATAGACGGTGATGCCGCTCTTTTTCAGCCGCTCCCGTTCGAGCCTGTCAACATCCCGGATCCCGATCATGACGATATTTTCAGGGTCTACCTTTGCCCCGGGCCTTCCAAGGTTCACCAGGCGGTCGTCCCCGTCGCCCGTGAGAACGGCCAGGGGCATGCCGTGGATGTTGCCCGACGGGGATGTCAAAGGGGTATTAAAATCGGCATGGGCATCGATCCAGATAAGGCCGGTGGGCCGGTCGTGGGACACGCCGCCCACGGTGCCGATGGCAATGGAATGGTCCCCGCCGATAAAGAGGGGAAAGGCGTTTTCCTTGACCGCGATTCTGCCCTGGTCGTACACCTGTTCACACACGCCCCGGATCTGTTCGGTATAATCAGTGGCATCCCCCTCTTCCACGGGGGTTCTTACGGGCACACGAACATCGCCCAGGTCCTCCACATGGTGCCCCAGGGTGCGAAGGGCCGACACAAGGCCCGTATATCGGGCAGCAGCCGGCCCCATGTCAAGGCCCCTTCGCAGCTGACCAAAATCCATTGGCACACCGATGATCTTCACCTCTTTGTTCATCCAATACCCCTTTATTCCTTGTCATTAAACCATATTTATGATTGATTAATTAGGGTTTATACCATATCCCAGGAAACAGAAACAAGCGCTTTAAGGAGCCGGAAAGAATGCCCAGCCAGGAAACAACCCGAAGCAAAGAGACCCTTTTGATGATCAACGACCTTATCCGTCAGGGGGTTGAAAAGATATCCATTGTCATGCGCCATTCGGCACGGCATTTTGGAACAGACCCCCAGATGGAGCCCTTCCTGGGCTTGACCGAAACAGGCAAGACCTATGCCGTTGAGTTCGGCCAGTCCCTGGACCCGGAGCCGGGCCCTGTTTTTTATTCAAGCCACTTTGGCCGCTGCATCGAGACCGCCTACCTCATGGACAAGGGTTACAACCAGCGCCACTGCCGGTTCCAGGGCCACAACACCCTTGAAACAACCCTTGCCCCCTTTTATATCCGGGACATGCAAACCGCCTTTAACGCCTTTAAGGACCTTGGGAACGACACTTTTCTGCGATCATGGTTTGACAAGGGCCTTGCCCGTGACATGATGCAGGATTCAGAAGAGACGGCCGAAGTGCTGGCCGATTTCATGCGCACAAAGCTTGACAGCCTCGAACCCGGCCGGATTGCCATCTGTGTCTCCCACGACTGGAACCTCTATCCCCTGAAGGAGCACAAGCTGGGCCTTGACTTTGAGACCCACGGCAAGATCGAGTTCCTGGAAAGCGTTGTTGTATTTGAGCAAAAGGGCAAACACTTTATAATGAACCATCAGCAGGCACCCAGACAATTATAGACCGGTGTAAATTTTCCCAAAAAAACAACCACCGGACAACATAGACAAGGAGATGTTATGGACAAAACACGCATCACCGTTCTCTGCGAGAACAGGGCGGGCGGGGTGATCGGCATCACGGGCGAACACGGTTTTGCCGCCCTCATTGAAAGGGGAGACCAGAAGATCCTTGTGGACACGGGCCAGGGCATGACCCTGAAACCCAATGCCGACGCCATGGGCATTGATCTCAAGCAAGTCAACACCATCGTACTGAGCCACGGCCACTATGACCACACAGGAGGGCTTCCCCAGGTACTCTTTCCCCCCAGGGGCGTCAGGGTCGTTGCCCACCCGGGGGTGTTTGACAAAAAATACGCAGAGGTCCAGACGCCCAGGGGCAAAACCCAGGCCTTTATCGGCATCAAATTCCAGCGGGAATTTCTTGAAGCAACCCTTGGGGCGCAGTTTGACTTCCAGACCGGATACAAGGAGATCGCACCCGGCATCTTTTTTTCAGGACAGGTGCCAAGGACCACGGAGTTTGAGCACCCGGACACCCACCTTCTGGTCAAGGAGAACGCCGGCTTTGCCGTTGATCCCCTTCTGGACGACGCCTCTCTGCTCATCGAGACGGCAAAGGGGCCGGTGATCCTATCGGGCTGCGCCCATGCAGGCATTGTCAACGTCATGAACCATTTCAGAGAAAAGAGCGGCCACGACACCTTCCATGCAGTCATCGGCGGCACCCACCTGGGGTTCATGGGCGTTGGCGAACAGCTGGAAAAATCCCTTGAGGCCTTTGACCGGTTCAAGATCGATCTCATTGCCGTGTCCCACTGCACGGGCAATGAGGCAGCCGCCATCTGCTACAACCGGTTTAAAGAACGGTTTGCCTTTGCAAATGCCGGGTGGAGCACGGTCTTTTAATTTTTCGCCCAAACCCGGATTTTAGGTCGACCATTAGATGGCCTTTGCCGTAAAAACAGCCCTGACAGGGGCAGGATACCCCTCCACCGTTCTGCTCCTGTCCCGGGGGTCCAGAAAATCATCCAAAGACTCCGTCTGAATCCAGGCGGTTTTGCGCTGCTCCCCGGGGGTGGTCAACGAGATGTCAATGCAGCGGATCTTGTCAAACCCGGCCCGCTTGAGCCAGGATTCCATCACCTTGAGACTTGGAATGAAAAAAACGTTTCTCATCTTGGCATAGCGATCCTCGGGAAAGAGGCACAGATCCTCTCTGCTCTCCAGAACAAGATTTTCAAGGACCAACTCGCCGCCGGTCTGCATCATATCGTGGATTTTCCGGAGCATGCCCAGGGGAGAGCGCCTGTGGTAGAGCACCCCCATGCAGAAGACCGTATCAAAGAATCGCCGGGTGACCGGCATGGCGTCAAAGGCAATGGGAAGGGCAAACAGATTCGCCTGACCGGCATATTGATTCACGGCATGGAACTGGAAATAAAAGGTGTGCTGGGGCTCAAGTCCCACGACCAGCCTGGGTTTTTGAGCGGCCATCCTGAACATGTAATAGCCGTTGCTCGACCCGATGTCCAGGACCCGGCGATGGGTCAACGCCGAAATCCTGCCTGCAAAACGGTCCCATTTGATGTTTGACTGCCACTCGGCATCAAGGTCGATGCCAAAAACATCAAACGGACCCTTTCGCCAGGGGCACAGCGTCAAAAGAGACTGGTACAGTTGCTGGTGTTCCCCGGTTGCAAGATCGGAAGGCACTCCGATCCGGGGAGCGTCCCGGTCAAGATCCACGCGTGAGGCGGTTATCTCTGGAAGCCCCTCCAGGGCCTGGGTGTATTTAAGGGTATTTCCCCTGGGATGGTCAAAAACAGGCGCAAGGGCTGCGAGCATTTCGTCAATGCCCTGGAGTTCAAACTGACTGCCAAGGCGTTCATACCCTTTAAAAAGGTCTGTTCTATTCACGGGTCAGAGCTCCGGGGTGTTCATGTTTAACGGCAATCATCGAGGCAAAATTAAACCACTTGAGCCAGACATCCATACGTTCAAAACCTGCCCGGGCAAGCCGCTGCTGGTGGACCTCAAGGGTTTCAGGCACAAGGACATTTTCCAGGGCTTCCCGCTTCTGGCTGATCTCCAGTTCGGAATACCCGTTCCTGCGCTTGAAACGGCTGTAATAATCCAGGTGAACGGCCGCGATTGCAGGATCCTGGGCCACAACCTTTTCGGTGAGCAGCAGGATTCCACCGGGAACAAGGGAACGGTAAATATCTGAAATCAGGGCATCCCGCCGACCCACACTAAGGAACTGGAGGGTCAGGTTCACAACCACCACCGAGGCGTTGGCAAGGCAGAGGTTCTCGACCCGGTCACAGACCAGGGCGATATTTTCCCGGAACGACTCCCGTTCAAGCCGCTGCCTGTATTTTTCAATCATGGGGGCTGAGCTGTCTACCCCGACCATGGAAAAGGGCCGGTCTCCAAAACATTTTCCTGCAAGCATGCCAAAATTACCGTGGGAGCAGCCAAGGTCATAGATCCGGGTCCCATTGCGATAAAAATCCAGGGCAAGCTCGGCCTGGCGGGTAATGCTCTCCCGGTACATGGGAACGGACCGCTCGAGCATGTCACTGAATACAGATGCCACGGCGTCATTGAACTCAAAGGCCGGCACCGGCTCTTTTCGGGTTGCAAACAGTCTGTCTTTTTTCATCTCTTTCCTGTCAAGGTCATCGCCGGTGGTGTAAATACCGCCCGATCAGATAAAAATCATGGAATTGGAATTTCACGGGCCATCAAATCCGTTTTAACGCCTCAAGGGCGGCAACATAACCAAATATGCCGCTGATCATGGAGAGGCTTCCCATGGGGTTTCTCAGGCGTCCTGCATCCAGATAGTTGGGTTCCAGGGTGTCGGAGACCGTTTCCTTTGCAACCACTTCCGTGGAATAGACACAGTGGATTCCCCCATCCACCCCCATGCGCTTGAGTCTTTTTCTGACCGAGCGGGCAAGGGGGCAGTAAAGGGTGGCGGAAAGATCTCCCGTGGTAATCTTTGAGGGGTCCACTTTCCTTGCCGCCCCCATGCAGGAAATCACGTCAATGTTGTGACGGACCAGTTCAAACAGCATATTCACCTTGGGATTAAGGCTGTCAATGGCGTCCACCACCACGTCTGTTTTCTCCTTGAAAATCTCGTCAAACGACTCCCTGTGGCAGAGCATGTTAAAGGTTTCAACCCTGATTGCAGGGTTGATCTGCTTTAACCGTTCCTCGGCAGCTTCGGTCTTGAGCCGGCCAAGGTTGGGCTCCACGGCCAGGAGCTGGCGGTTGAAATTGCTCTCTCCAATGGCGTCAAAATCCACGATCCTCAGGGTTCCCACCCCGCTCCTTGCCAAGGCCTCAATGGCATGGGAGCCGACGGCACCAAGCCCGACAACGGTTATGGTGCACCGTTCAAGTCGTTCCATGGCATCCCGCCCCAAAAGAAGTTCCGTGCGTTTGAATCTTTCCCTGCTGAATCCCATTTTCCCTTAATACCATCATCTAAAATTTCTGCCTGCATCCTGCCTTTTCCAAAGGCAAAACCTGTGCAACATACACGATTTTAAGCGCCAGGTTAAGTTTTTTTATCCAGCCCGAATTCACTGTCTGTTTTTTTTATACGCAGAACCGGGACTAACCAGAACCAAACGGGTTCTGTGATTTTCTTGCCAAAACAATACAAGAACCATGGACAGCCATCTGAAAAAACGTTTCCGGAGACAAGACCGGTTAAAGGTCAGGCCATGGAAGAGGGACTAATCCGCTCCATGGATATTATTTTCCGAGGTGTCCCCAAGGGAGTTGTTTGCGTCAGAAATTTCTTCATCCGTGGCGTTTGTTTTCTTTTCTGCCTGTCTACGCATGAGTTTCTCTTGTTTTTTGGCTTTTTTGGCAAGTTCTCTCTGGCGTTTTTCATAGTTGTAATTTGGTTTTCTGGCCATGGAATTATCCTTTTATGACTGCTATTCAGCCCAGATACAGGTTGCAAACAAACATTAAATAGCGGCTAAACGGTTGATATAAAAAAAGCCCCCCAGAGTATGAGGGGCTCCTGAACAAATTTACGCAACTGGCATAAACGTAGCACGGCCGACTTTTAAAAAGCAAGTTCCAAATCAAAGGGAATCCATGGGCTTCTGCCCAGGGGTGAGGCCATGGGCATTTTTTTGACACGAACAAGCCCCCGACTTTCCTGGTTCAGCCAGCGGGCACCGACGGACGCCCCATGCTGACGGTCAGGATTAATATTGAGGTCAAGAATCTTGACGAACTGCCGATCTTTAGTATATGGTTTAAAAGGAGGTAGCTGCCATGCCAAGCCGACCCATCATACTCCCTGTCCTGAAAAAAAACGTTGAACCCACTGTGCCGGTAAACAGTATCACCCTCAACCAGAGCAGAAAATCCAGCCCTCTGAAGTTCAGACAAAATCGGCGCAGAAGAAGGGCAGATCGCAGGCAGGAGGTGAGAAACGGCGTCATCGTTTCCCTCTCGTTTGAAAATGATAGACGGAAAAAGCGCGACAGGCGCCGTGTCTGAATTGTTTGCTCCCGCCCCAGGTGGAAAACGTCCCTTACCCATAAACAGAAAGGAGACACCCATGGATGCCAACAATCTCAAATTGATTCTGGCCGGATTTTGTGTTGCCGGCCTGATTACAGGATCAGCGGCCACCTTTTCCGGCTGCTCGTCGGGCTGAAGCGGCAATGACAAGGGAGCAGGTAGTTCCCACAGCGGTTGAAGCGGCGGCAGCTCCGGTGCCGGTGGCACCGACCCGAACCAAAAGCCCCCCGCAAAAAGTGGCTGAAGCTGACAGGACTGCATGCAGTCTGCATGCACAACACCTTTGTTACAGGTGAAGCGTGTTTGAACCACACCTGAATAATTTTTCTTCCATCTTTTCCATAAGCCGCCAGGCCCTTGGTACCATTACCTGGGGAAGGGTCATGGCGGCCCTGGACAAGGATAGTCTGCCCCAACACTTCATCCCCGCCCTCTCCCGGTTAAAGCAAGCGTCACAATTAACCGGAGGACATGAATTTCCCGACCCTATTGTCGATCTTGCCCGCATTGAGCTGGCCCGCCATGGAATAAACCAGGCAGCCCCTGCCGGCAAACCACCCGACAGGATCATGGTAAACCCCAATCTGACCCTCATCCCCGTTGATTTCAGCCATCTGGTCGCCTTGTTCTCCCCGGGTGAAGTCCATGGAGATCATGGCACCATGGGGCGCCCCAGTCCAGGCCATGCCATGGTCTGGCAGGACCCGAACGGCCATGGAACTCGGGTGGCCCAGGCAACAAACGAGGATCTGCTGGCATTGAAAATCGTTGTGGAAGAAATTCCACAAATTGAGGCCGCAGCCCAGGGCAACACCACCATCTACCGGATCCAGAACATCCTGGACCAGGCCGTTGAAAAAGGAATTATTCTGACACCCCCCTCCCGGATTCGCAGGGACCTTCTGCCATGCCAGGACGTTCCAGGGGTGTCACCCTTTGTTCAGGCCGATGTGTTTACCCTCCAGTGGCACATCACCCAGGCCTGTGATCTCCACTGCAAGCACTGCTACGACCGAAGCAATCGCAAAGCCATGTCCCACCCCATGGCACTCCAGGTGCTTGACGATCTTGACCTGTTCTGCCGGGAGATGAACGTGCACGGCCAGGTGACCTTTACCGGAGGCAACCCCTTTCTGCACCCACGTTTTTTAGATATCTACCGGGCAGCCCGGGACAAGGGGTTCACCCTTGCCATCCTCGGCAACCCCACACCCATGGCGTTCATGGAACGGCTGGTCAAGATTGCCCTGCCCCGCTTTTTCCAGATCAGCCTTGAGGGGCTTGCCCCTCACAACGACGACATCCGGGGGCAGGGCCATTTTGACCGCTCCCTTGCCTTTCTGGAACAGCTCAAGGGGCTTGGCATCTGTACCATGGTCATGCTCACCCTCACCCGGGACAACATCGATCAGGTGCTGCCCCTGGCAGAAATTCTCCAGAATCGTGCCGACCATTTTACGTTCACCAGGCTTGCAACCATTGGCGAGGGTGCCCGGCTGAAAATGCCTGAAAAGAAACAATATGAAACCTTTTTACGAGAATATGAAAACAAGGCCCGCACCACCCCCCTGCTCGGGCTCAAGGACAATCTTCTGAACATCATCCGATGGCAGGGGGACAGCCCCCTGTTTGGCGGATGCACAGGGTTTGGCTGCGGGGCGGCCTTTAACTTTGTCTCCCTGCTGCCCGAAGGCGAAGTCCACGCCTGCCGGAAATTTCCCTCGCCCATTGGCCACACCCGTTTTTCAACGATCAAGGAGATCTATGGGTCAGACCGGGCCAGGGCCCATCGCAGGGGAAGCCTTGCCTGTCAGAAGTGCCCCCTCTTTGCTGTCTGCCGGGGCTGTGCTGCCATCACCCACAGCTGCGGGCTCAACCCCCTTGGGGACAAAGATCCCTTTTGCTTCATGGCAGACCATCAAGACCCGGACCCGCCCCTGGCCCATCTGCCTGACGGACTGTGACCCTTACTCGCTTTTAAGGTAAGGCTTTAGCAGGAGGTCTTCCTTGATGATATGCTCGAGCATCCAGTGCCTCAGAAATTCAATAAACTGGGGTTGGTCCATCCCTTTCCTGCCCATGGACTCACCCGATAACAGGTCGTCCATGGAGGTCTTGAGTTCATCCTTCATTTTGATATGACACCTGCGATGGTGGTCCAGGCCGGGAAACCCCAGGCGCTCCTGGAGCTGCTCTTCACGCTGAAAATGGAGACTGGCATAGTCTTCCAGCAGTTTCAGGGCAACAAGAAGGTTGGATGAATTGTTAAAAACATGGATGGACCGTTCAAAGGAGTTGATCAGGTAAATGAGATACTTGTGATCGTTATCCAGCAGGGTATTGCCCAGACTCATCTGGTCTCGCCACACAATCGCCATGGGACACCTCCTTAAACGGACATCACATCCATCAATAGGGTTGTACGACCATTTTCCGCTCATCTGAGTCATGGATCCTGACCTCAATAATTCTGCAGGGTCCCAAGGGTTCCTTGACGATCATTGACGCGTTGGGGCCCACAACCTGGGTCATGGCCATGGTTTTTTTTGAAATTTTCACAAGGGGGACTGCTTTTTCAGATTCAACGATGTTCTTCATGGTATCGCGTTTAAAAAGAACCTCCTGGCAGGTGTTGCCATGTTTGTTCAAGGTCGTCTCCAGCAGTTCAATGGATGCCATGAGCTTGTCCTGCTCGTCAAAAATATTCTTGAGGCTGTCGTCCATGCCGGCGATTTCCTGTTCAAGTTCTTTTTTCTCCCGCTGGAGGGCAAGGCCTTCAGAAGATTTCACCGACGGTTCATGGCATTGTTTTTTCAGCAGCTCCAACCGCTGGCACAGCTTATCCTGGGTAAATGCCAGATCAGCCACCTGCTTGTGAAGAATAAAGTTCTTTTCTTCAAGGGCTTGCTTCTGTAAATCCAGCTCAGCCATGGCCTGTTTCAAACCGTCCATCCGTTGATCCAAGTCTGATTTGATGCGGTCCATGTAGTCATCGACCCCGACCTTGAGCGTGGATCGCTGGGAAAGGTCTGAGCCGATCTGTCCAAGAATCATTCCCTTTCTGGCACAAACAGTGGCGGCAAGGACCCGTCCGCCCGTGTTGATGCATTTACCGCTGGTAATCACTTCAGACCCCATGATTTCACGCATCACCTCGACATCGCCAAAGGACTCGATGGTTGAATGGTTGATGAATTTCGACCGAATGCTGCCCAGGGTTTTAACCTTTGCATTGACGATCCCATTGGAAACATTGAGATCCCCCGAAATATCGATTTCGCCTCCATTTATCTCGTTCACGGTCAGATCCATGCAGCAGACCTTAAAACCTTCGTTCACACAGCCTGAAACAAATACATTCCCCTGGAAATTGACGTGCCCTGTCTGAAAATCCACGTTGCCGTCGATAAGAAGATCCTGGGCCACAGAAATAATTCCCAGGCTGTCAAGGCAGGGTTTTCCCTCGGTTTCTGCATACAGTTCCAGCCCGTTATCGGAAAAAAAGACACCCTTGCCCCCCCTCAGGTGAATGTCCTTAACCGCACCCACAGAAATGGCATGATCAAATACATCCCGCCCCAGAATGCCCTTTTTCAAGGGGATTTTCCTGGCAAGCAGATCTCCTTCCCGGACAAAGGGAATATCGCCTCGATCTCGAAAATCGATGGTGCCATCGGCTGCAACAATGCCGGGCTGCTGGTAATCTGTGTTGAAAAAATAGTCCATTCTTGCATCTGTCCCTGGAACAGGGGCAATTCCCATGGCAACCACAAACTGATTGTCAGTATCGGATGAATGTTTTAAAAAACCTGCCAGCAGGAGATCATCAACCACACCAAAGGTCACACCCATCTGCTGAAGCTGCTCTTTTACGAGGAGACTATCTGTTGTGGCATCAGCAGGCCTTTCCATGCGAAGATAAACCCGGGTTCTGTCCTCTGAAACCCAGAGTTCAAACCCCTTATCCGCGTCCGGTACGGTAAGACCCGGCCGGCCGATCGTTCGGGTTTCGCTGCCAGGCACCAGGGTCTGAAAAGTTTCCAGCCCGATGCTGTCCTCCCCGGACAGATGGCCGGAATCAGCCAGAATCCGTCGAATGGAAACAATCTGTCCTTCATCCTGGAAGCGTTTGATCTGGGAACCAAACGCCCGGTCGATATCCCTTTGCGATACCCCCCCGGCCATGAGGGACGGAGTTAAAACGCGGTCCTGCAACCGTGTTTTTATCAGGGATCGCTTGACCATGATCCGGCTCAGATCGGTTCTTGAAATCAACCCGCGATCAATCAGCAAAGCGCGGATGGCGTTGTCTGAATCTTCATTGCCCAGGGCTTCAACGGCCGCCATGGCAAGCTCAAACCCAGGCCGGGAAAAAAAACCGTCGTTAAAACCCAGTTCAACAATCCCCGGGACCTGGTCGTAGTCGTCAAAACCGGTATCGGAAACCGCGGCAATACCCATATCAACCAGGGCCGGCTCACTCAGCAGGCAGGCCTGTTCAATCACCCTGTCAACGGCATTGTACAGACCGTCTTCAATATCGTAAATCTGCCCCTTGAGCGCTTCATACCCAATGGTTTTAAAAATGGGATCTATTATCACGCCGGCAAAGGTTGAAGCATCCCAAATCAACTGGGAAAGCTGCCCACGGATCTGCCTGAAGGCCATGCCAAAGGTTTCCGGCCCCATAACATTGGTCTGGGCAAGAAAGGCTTCAACGCCACGGCTTGTTCTCCGGGTGTCGGCTTTTGCAGCCAGGGCTTCCACCTCCCTTTCAAGCCGGGCCTTTTCCTTAAGCTTTAATCGAATCGCCTCCTGGAATTCACTGTTCTGGGTGGACCTTGCCCGGGCAAATTTATACAGCCGGGCATTCTGTTTTTTTATCAGTTCCGTGAGCTTTCTCTTTTCCTCAACCTTCAGGAACTGGGACAGTTGATCCGAAACAATTGAAACAATCTCATCGTTCTCCCACGGCTTGGGAATATAACGGTGGATGGCACCCCGGTTTACGGCTTCAACAGCCGCCTTTGAATCGGCATACCCGGTCATGAGAATCCGTCGGGTATCCGGCGTCAGGGCCACCACTTTTTCCAGCAATTCGCTGCCGCTCATGCCCGGCATGTTCTGATCGGAAATAACCATGAAAAAAGGCTTGTCAGACTCCTGAATAAATTTCAGGGCCTGGGATCCGTTGAGTGCCGTTACCACGGTTTGAAATCCCTGCCTGCCTAGAAGGCGCCTGAGCACGTTCAGGATGATCTCTTCATCGTCAACCACAAGGATTCCGGGTTTTTGATTGTCAGGCATAGGGGTCTCCATCAATACTCATCCGGCATTTTAAAATCATTTCGAGCGGCAATCCCGTGGAACTGTTCGTATAACTCCCTGAGGGTCAGGGCAAAAAAAGAGTTGATTGCCTCGCCTGTATTGAGATTGTACTGCTGGAACAATTCCTGGATTTTCACCGTGGTGTTTTCCGCTTGCCTGGACGCCTGGTCCTGCAGCCGGTCACATTTTTCCCTGAGCTGTCTGATTTCCCGGTCAATGGCTGCCATCTCTCGTTGATGGGCCTTTGACTTTATTTCCAGGTGATTGCTGAATTTATAAAGTTTGAGGTTCTGTTCCTTTGCAAGGGCGAACAGACGCTCATTTTCCAGCACCAGTTCATACTCCTTGAGCCCCTTGGTTATGCTTTCCATCAACTCCCCGGGTTTCCAGGGCTTTGGGATGTATCGATGGATGGCCCCCCTGTTCACGGCATCTATGATGGACTGAACCTCGGTTGCATCGTTGATGACAAACCGAATGGTATCAGGAGAAATCGCCTTTGCCCTTGCAAGGAAATCCAGGCTCTCCATTCCTGTCACGCACTGATCCAAAAGGATCAGAGAAAAGGGTCTTGCCACCTTGTGCATCTTGTCAAGCCCGGCCTGCCCGTCTCCGGCATAGATGAATTTTGCGCCGACCCGCTTGACCATAAGGGCAAGGGCCTTGGCCGACTGCTCTTTATCATCAACGATCAATACGGTATGATCAAATGCTGTTTCCATGGTAAATCCTCGTGTGTTTCATCCCTGGCGATCCAGGTGAACATCCAGCTGGGGAAAGGCAATGGAAATCTCCCGCTCCCTGAACATCCTGTCAATCTCAAAACGGATCTCGGTGCCCACCCGGATCATTTGATCCACATTGGTCCAGACCCTGAGCACAAAATCAAGACTGCTGGCCCCGAAATCGGCAAACACCACGTCCGGTTGGGGTATGGTCAAAACATTGGCATTGGACCGGGCAATTTCAAGCAGGGACTCGCGCACCAGATGGATGTCTGATCCATAGGCCACGCCCACATTGATCTTGATGCGGATGCGTTTGTCCTTCAAAGTCCAGTTGGTGACCTGGGCGCTGATGAAATCGGAATTGGGAATAATGAGGGACGCGTTGTCATAGGTCTGGACAATGGTCGATCGGACATTGATCTTTCGGACGTTGGCCCAGGTGCCGTTGATTTCAATGTCATCGCCCACCTGGATGGGCCGCTCAAACAGCAGAATAATGCCGCTGATGAAATTGTTGAAAATATTCTGAAGCCCGAACCCGAGACCAATGCCCAGGGCGCCAAAGGCAACGGTCAGCGAAGTGGTCCCAAGCCCGAAGACATGCAGGGCCAGAAGAAGGCCGAACAGCCACATGGTATAAACGGTGATCATGGAAATCGAATTCTGAACGCTCTGCTCAAATCCGCTGTCCACAAGGATCTTCGTCAAAAGAAGATGTTTCCACAACCGGGTTGCCACATGGGTGGCGCCCACGGTAAACACGGCATAAAAAAGGTTCATGATGCTGAAGGTCAGGCTGCCCACGACAAAGGAATGGTTCAGGAACGAAAAGATGCGGGCCACCACGGTCCAGTCACTGCTCCAGACCAGCACCACAAGGACCAGGGTGATGACAAACCAGACCCCCCACCCCACCTGGAGAAAAAACCACTTTACCGGGTGACCATAACTCAAAACCTGGCTGAAATAGGGGTCCCGGGTGACCTCTTTTTTCTGCTTTGACCTTAAATCCATGAGCAGATAAAAAAAATGCCAGCTCCATATGAAAACCGCCACGGAATAGACCCAGGACAGGTACCAGAAAATGGCAAGGGCGCCATAGCCGAACAGCTCCATGAGAAGACCTGCCAGGAGGATCAGGTTCCCCAGGGCCACAACCAGCTTGAGCACCTGGGGCCTTGCGGCCTTGCCCGGGTCATCCTGGGTGGAAAATTTAAGCCTGAAGGTCATCACAAAAAAACCGGCCAGCAGGTACAACCCGAGTATGAGCCTTAAAAAAACCGGGATCATGTGGTTGTAGACATAGACGAGGTGGAACACCAGGTTGATACCGATAATGGGCAAAAGCCCCGCCAGGAAAAGATTCCAGAAGGCCAGCCGCCTGGGATCGATCAACTCCCTGGCACGCCCCACCTGTTCCATGAAATGAATCAGCCAGACAATGATCAGAAACGCCGTGGTCAACTGGACAAACAGGGTCAGCAGCGCCTTGTACAGGACCGCATCCACCATCCACCCATAGACGGTAAAATACAAGACAATACCCGCGGGAAGGATCGACCGACGGACCATGGCGCACAGGTTCTCCAGGGGCTGTCCCGTGCCAAGCCTCCCCCTTGCGGCCAGATCATCCAGCAACGCGCGCAGGCGAGCCAGCATAAACAGCCAGAGGATTATGAGAAAGGCAAACACCATCAGGTTCATGGCAATAACGCCATACCCCTTTTCACCAGCGGCATACCCCTTGAGCATCTCCAGGGTCTGGGGGTAAAGGGCAATAATCGCCCGGGCCATGCCCATGACAGAGATGCTCCCAAGGGGCGTTTCCCCCTTTTCAAACAGCACCTCTTTTTTTCGATCAACAAGCACCTGGGCATATTTTTCAGACAACACCTCAGAATCTGTTTTAATTGCCTGCATATCGGCAAGGCTCTTATTGCAGGCGTCAAGGAGCGCGGTGATGGTCTGTTTTCGCTTTTGATGGATCTGATCCAGTTCCTGGAAATTTTTCTTGAGCCGGGCAGCTTCAGAATTGGAGGTATCCACTGCCGTCCGCACCTCGCCTGAGTAGGCTTTGTTCAGGGAAATCTTTTCTTCCACCCGGGCCAGATTTTCCCCAAGGGTCTGGATCAGCTTCTGGACCTGTCGGATCGGATCTTCCAATCCGCTGATCATGGGTTTGAGCAGATTCCAGTCCGATTCGATTTTTTTCAAATCCTGGGTTTCGGAAATCAAGGATTTTGCAAGGGCAGACAGCTGCACCCGGTATCCTTTGGTCTGAAGGTCCCACTGGTCAAGACTGTCACGAAGGATTTTCCACTGGGCTTCATCAAGGACCTGGGTCTCTTTTTCCCGGGCCAGATCCTGGGTGAGATTATCATAAATCCCCTTGTAATCAAGGGCGTCTGTCTTTTCAGCAACCGGGCCGGGCTTGCCATTTTTTTCAGCACCCAGGGCAGCACCGCCCCAGGACAGGCTGATTACCGACAGAAGAATCAACACCATGGGGATTTGACACAAAAAATTTCGCCGGATCCGGCCTGCAGCCATCAATACCTCCATCGTTAATCTTTATAAATTTTTACCACGGGACGGTCCGGCTTTCAAGACTGTTTACCCCCCTGGACACCTAAGGTCGCTTTTTCAACAGGTTCTGGTACAGATCCCCATACTGTTTGGCACTCTCCTGCCACGTGAACAACTGCCCCATTGCCCGTTGCTGAAGTTCAAGGTAAAGGGGCCGGTTATCGGTATAAAGGGCTACCGCCTGTCGGAGTCCATGGAAACAGCTGTCAATGTCGGGGGAAATAAAACCGACACCCGTGGCACCGTCCCTGCCAAGGGGCACAACCGTGTCTTTCAATCCCCCGGTCTCCCGGATGATGGGAAGGGTGCCGTATGCCAGGCTGTAAAGCTGGTTCAGGCCGCAGGGCTCAAACAGGGACGGCATCATGAAAAAGTCGGATCCCGCCTCGATCAAATGAGACAGGCCATTGTCATAGCCATTGACAAACCCCATTTGCCGGGGATATCGCTGCTGGAGATGGTGGAGCCAGGAACCATATTCAGGTTCCCCAGAGCCAAGCAGGGCCAGTTGCACAGAGGCATCTTCGTACAGAAGCCTTTCCAGGGCCGGTATCAGATAGTCAAACCCCTTCTGGGCCGCAAGCCTGCTGACAAGACCCAGCAGGGGAATTTCCCCGTTTTCCTCAAGCCCCATTCTCTGTTGGAGGGCGGCTTTGCAAAGCCCCTTGCCTGTCATGTCCCGGGCCGAAAAATGGTGGGGAATAAACGGGTCTGTTTCCGGATCCCACTGGGTATAATCACAGCCGTTGAGAATGCCCTGGAAATCGTCCCTGCGCCTGTTCAGATAGTGCCACAGATTGTGGGATGTCTCGGGCAGAAGCAGCTCCCGGCAGTACCCGGGACTTACGGCATTTATGGCATCGGCGTACATGATGCCGCATTTAAGCGGATTCAGACAGCCATACTCCTCCATGAGTTCGCTGGTGAACCGGTCCGGCCGGATGCCGATGGCATCGATCCATTTTCTGTCGGTTTTTCCCTGGAATTCGCCATTGTGAATCGTCAGAAGCGAACGCGTATGCTCAAAGGCTGCAAGATCTGGATAGTGCTCCTTGAGATAATAGGGTGCAAGGGCCGTCTGCCAGTCGTTACAGTGCACGATATCGGGAATCCACCGGGAATGGAGACAGTCTTCAAGTGCGGCCTTGCAGAAAAAAGCATAGCGGAGCACATTGTCGGCATAGGAATAATTATCGTATCCATAGATGCCGTCCCGGCTGAAAAAATCATGGTGTTCCACCAGCCTGACGGCAATCGGGCCAAGCTTGACCGGATGAACCAGACAGCCATACCCCTGGTGATGGTTCAGGTTGAAATAGAGGGAAACAGGGTCTGGTGCGGACAATGCCACACCCTTGTACCTGGGGATCGCGACCCTCACCTCGTGCCCCCCGTCTGCCAGGGCCCTGGACAGGGCCGCCCCGAAATCGGCAAGGCCGCCGGTCTTGACAATCCCGTCCATCTCCGACATGATCATGAGGATTTTCATCACACAAACCCCACCCTTGCGCCCTTGGGAATCACGACAATGCCGCCTTCAGAAACCTGAAACCGCTGTCTGTCCAGTTCGGGATCTTCGCCAATAATCGTGCCCGGCGCCACCGCCACCTCCTTGTCAAGAATGGCCCGTCGGATGCGGCAATCCGGACCAATATCGGTATTGCCCATGATTACCGACTGCTCGATGCTGCTGTGGCTGTGAACATGAACCCTGTACCCGAGAATGCTCTGGTTGACAACGGCACCACTGATGATGCAGCCCGAAGAAACCGCAGAATTAATGGCATGGCCGACTCTGTTTTGCTCATTGTGGATAAATTTTGCAGGCGGCACAGCCGGTGTGTAGCTCCTCAGGGGCCAGTAACGATTATAGAGATCAAACGACGGGGTCACGGAAATCAGATCCATGCTGGCTTCATAATAGGCGTCCACTGTCCCCACATCCCGCCAGTACCCCCTGGACGTTTCCAGCTCTCCCCGGATTTCGTTTGTGGAAAAATCATACACATAGACATTGCCCCGGGGAAACATCATGGGAAGAATGCTGTGGCCGAAATCATGCATGGAGTTGTCGTCTTCAGCATCGATCTGGAGGTAATTGACCAGGGTATCGGCGTCAAAAACATAGTTGCCCATGGATGCAAGAACATGGGTCGGACGATTGGGAATGGTTTTAGGGTTCTGTTTTGGTTTTTCCTCAAACCCGATCATTTTGCCATTTTCATCCACCTCTATCACGCCAAACTGACCGGCCTTTTCAACGGGAACCGGAATGGCCGCCACGGTCAATGCTGCCTGCCTGTTTCGATGGTAATCAATCATCTGCCGGATCTCCATTTTATAAATGTGATCACCACCAAACACACAGACAACTTCAGGATCATAGCTGTCAATCAGGTTTAAATTCTGATAAATGGCATCGGCAGTTCCCTTGTACCAGTGCTTTCCCATGCGCATCTGGGCCGGTATGGGATCGATGAAATGATCGGTCAGGCCGGAGATTCGCCATGCCTGACTCAGGTGCTTCATCAAAGAGTGGGATTTAAACTGGGTCAGTACAAAAATCTGGAGCAGGTCTGAGTTGATGAAGTTATTCAGAACAAAGTCAATAATACGATAATTACCGCCAAAGGGTACGGCGGGTTTGGCCCGGAGACTCGTAAATGGAAACAGACGGGTACCCTCACCGCCTGCCAGAATCATTGAAAGAATGCCGCCCATGTCCCTCCTTTTTCTCGATCAAGTCTATTCTTTGTCTCCTTCTCCATACCTTAAAACAACCTTTTCAACAAGGAATAAACAGGCAGGCAGGACCATGGCATTACAAACAAATCGGCCAAAAAGGATGGCCCCTGTTCCGGAGCTTCTCACTTTTCATCATCAAAAAACACCCCCTGCCCACACGGTCAGCCGATCCGGTCCAGCAATTGTGAAATGGTCTGTTTCTGCCCAAGTCCCTGGAACCATTCCCTGGTTTTTGTGTCCAATCCCTGGTAGGCGGTCAGAATTAATGCCACAAGGCTTGCCCGGGCAGCATTGTCCCCCCCTGCCATCACAGCCTGAACCACCCCCTGGGCCAGATCGCCCTCATATTTTGAAACAATCTGGATGATTCCCGGAAAGGCATCAGCGGTGTGGCAGGACTGACCCAACCGGATCACTGCAGGAACACTCTCTGCATCCCGGGCTTCAATGCCCTGGCGGGTCCACTGGACAATGGGAGAATCGCTGAAGGACTCTTGGGCGATATCCTGAACGGCCTGGGACGGGGCGGTTCCCCTGAGGCATTCCAGTGCCATCAGGGAGAAAAACGCTGCACAGTCCACGGTTGCGGGATCCTGGTGGGTCATCATGGTCTGGGCCCGGGCGGCAGACACCAGTTCATTTGGGTCGTCCCTGAGACTGAGAATCAGGGGAGCAATTCTTGAAGCGCCTGCAATATCATTTGAATTCGAACCGCAACAGTTTGCACCCTTTCCCTGGGCCATTTTCTTGAGCGTCGCCCGGGTGGCCATGTCATGGTAACCGTCATATTCCTTGAACAGCGCCTGCCACCTCACAAAAAAATCGCCAAGGTCAAACCCGCCGGAAGCAGCGACTGATTCGAGCAGGACCATGGTCTGGTCTCCATAGTGGGTAAATTCCCCTTTTTTCCTGGTCGAGTGGTAGGAATCCGGGTGCGGGGCAAGCAGATGATCCACCACACCGTGATCTGATTTGATTTTTTCTGCATCATAGATCCAGTGAACCCCCAGCGCCAGGGAATCCGCAGCAAGGGATGCCATGACCATGTCCTGTGCTTTTTCTTTCATGGTTTTGTCTCCTTTGTTTGTGGTCACCGGCATGTGTGGGCGTATTCAAAATTTGATATTCAGTCCGGGTTCCGGTATACCAGCGATACATGTTACGAAAATGTGTATGCTTAAGGAAAAAGTCAAGAATTGAGGCGTATTTGCACAACGCCCCCGGCCGCGCCTTCCATGGAAAGGGCAGCGCCGGACAAAGAAAAGTCTAACAGTGCTGCACCATAAATTCCCGGAGCATTTGTTCAGACAACTGGAGTCGGCTGCTTTTTGCACACCCGATTCTGGCGCAGAAAGACTGGCAATAGTTATAATTCCTGGTTTTGTCGAGGAAAAAAACATAAATGGGGGCGCCGCATTCGCAATCCATCAGCACAGGGAGTTTCTCCCGGCACAGGGGGCAATACACGTCAATGATCCGGCCGGATGTGAATGGTTCGCCGGTCAAAATGACTTTTTTGCTCGTTCCCACCGTGGCGCTGACCACAATTTCGGCCTCCTGGTTTGTTTCTCGATCCGTATAGATGAAATTAATCCCCCTGTGGTGATCAATTTTAACATCGCTGATCAAATTGTGCCCATTGTGGCAGTATGCCTGGGTGACCACGGTTTTTTCTTCTTTGTGGATCACAGGGGAATCTTGATCCGCCACATGGAGTTTACTGGCTTTTCCGCACCCGATCCTGGAACAAAAGGTCTGGGCGCAATCCCTGGCAAGCTGATCATTGAGAAAAACCAGATAATCGTGGGCGCCGCATTCGCAGTCGCCGTGGACGGGCAGCTCGCTGCGGCAGACAGGACAGTATATGGCCACGATTTCACCGTCGTCAAAGGGGTCTCCCTTTAGATAGACCTTGGTGGAATCACCCACCTGTGCGGAAATGACAATGTCTGCCTCCCGGTTGCTTTTACGTCCGCGGTATAGGAAATGAATGCCCCTGTGGTCATCGATCTTCACATCGCTCATCAGGTTGTGACCGTTGGGACAACAGGCCGAGGTGATGAATATTTTATGTTTACTGGCGACGGGCGCCTCCCAATGGGAGTCACGGGGGTCGGGGATAATCAGGGTTCCGTCTGGGTTGAATATTTTTGTCATGGTTTTTCCCTCCATTGAATCGTTTATGATTGCAACTTGAAATCCCATTCAAAAATCTAAATCAACAATAGAAAATGAATAATATTCATGGTAAAGGTGAAACAGATTGGTTGTCAAGTAAATACAGGGGAAAAACCCAGGGATCCGTGTTTTATAAGACGCCCATGGCCAAAATCTTAGCCAGTTCATGTTCAGGCACAGGCGGGCTCAGATAGTACCCCTGGGCCAGATCACACCCATAACCTTTGAGCAGGTCAAACTGATCGCGGCTTTCAATGCCCTCGGCGACAATTGATTTGCCCAGACTGTGACCCATGGCGATAATGGCCTTGATGATAACACGATTATCTTTCTGTACGGTGCTTCCCATGATAAACGAGCGATCAATTTTAATCGTATCCACGGGAAAAGAGGTTAAATAACTCAACGAGGAATAACCGGTTCCAAAATCGTCCAGGGCAATACTGATACCCAGAGCCTTGATCTGACGGAATATCTCGATGGTTTCAACGTCATCCTGCATCAGAATATTTTCGGTAATTTCCAGTTCAAGTTTTTTTGAATCAAGCCTTACCGTTTGAAGGGCCTCCTGGATATTCTGCATAATATCCTGGCTGGCAAGTTTATATCCGGAAAGGTTCACGGCAACACGGATGGATTTTAAACCGGCCGTTGTCCATTCATGGTTCTGTTTAGATGCTTGGCTGAGCACCCATTTATTGATGTCAATAATCAGACCGGTTTCTTCGGCAAGGGGAATGAATTTATCGGGCATGATCATTCCTTTTTTGGGATGAATCCATCGAATGAGTGCTTCTGCCCCGACAATTTTTCGATCGTGAAAATCAACCTGGGGCTGGTAGAAAAGAACAAATTCATCATTCTCCAATGCCTTTTTGAGATCCCTCTCCATGGAAAACCGTTCTACTGCCGCCCGATTAAGGGATTCCATATAAAACTGATAGTTGTTCTTTCCCCGGTTCTTTGCGTGGTACATTGCAGAATCTGCGTTTTTCAACAAGGCTTCTGCGGTCGAGCCATCGGCTGGAAAAACACTGATGCCGATACTGGTGGTCACGGACACGTCATTACCGTCAAAATGATAGGCCGTGGGAATCGCATTGAGAATGCGTTTGGCAACCATGGCCGAATTTTCGGGACTTTTGATGTCAGACAGCAGAACCGTGAACTCATCCCCTCCCAGCCTTGCAATCATGGAACCGGATTCGTCGTTGTCATGCCGTGCAACCGTATCTGTTTTTCGAATACAGGTTCTGAGTGTTTCCGCCACGGCTTTTAACAATAAATCACCGACATGGTGCCCGTGGGTATCATTGATTCTCTTGAACTGGTCAAGATCAAGAAAAAACAGGGCAAATTTTTGATCACAACGGGTTGCCTTTTTAATCTGCATATCAAGGCGATCCATGAATAGCATTCGATTTGCCAGACCGGTCAACCCGTCATAAAAGGCGAGAAAACGAATTCTTTCTTCGGCCTGTTTCAATTGAGACAAATCCTGGACAACGCCCAGCATGATTTCCGGAACGCCATTCGCGTTGAAAAAAACTTCCCCTTGATTCAAAATATGCTTTTGAATGCCCCTGGAATACATCACCTGGTAATTGACGGTGAAATTTGTTTTCGCCTTGACCGCATGGATGATCTTCTGCTTGACCCTGTCCTGCTCACTGGCAATGACCGTTGCAAAGAAATCATCAAAGTCCACCCCCTTGTCCCCATGGTTCAATCCCAGCAGAGAACACGCTTCCGAAGAACAGGAAAACCCATTGTTTGCCAGATCAATCTCCCAGTTACCCAGCTTGGCAAGCTTCTGGGTCTTGATCAATCTATTCTCACTGATATACAACTCCCGAAAAGCCTGACCGGCCCTGAGCATGTATTTTGCGCGGTAGCCCAGCATGACCCAGTTGATGGGCTTTGCGATGAAATCATTTGCGCCGACTTCAAAGGCCCGGGCCGTTGATTCGGTATCATCCATTCCGGTAACCATGAGAATCTGGGGATATTTACCGTCGGGAAAATTGCGAATGGTCATGCAGACCTCAAAACCATCCATCTCCGGCATGACAACATCCAGCAGAATAAGATCTGGTTTTCTGGATTTAAACACAGACAGCGCCCTTTGACCATTTTCTGCCTCAAAGACCTCAAAACCGGCTTTGGTCAGTGCGGCACCCATGGTCAGGCGTAAAGAAAAGTCATCGTCCACGACCAGGGCCTGGGGCTTTTTATGGGTGGGTTTATCGTAAATCATCTATCAACGACTCCTTTTTCAACCCCTCGTTGACCTTAACAAACTCATATTCAATTGATGTGATCAGCGCCTCAATATTTTCAAGCTGGCTGCGCCTGCACTTTTGTTCAAGCAGTTTACTCATTTCAGATAGTTTGACCGCTCCCACATTGGCGCTGCTTGATTTAAGGCTGTGGGCACTCTTTTGCAACACCTGGACATCATTTGCGGCAAGACAGTTGTGCAGTTGTGATATCAGAACCGTTGAACTTTCCAGATATGCCGTGATAATTTTATCAAGGATACTGGGTTCTCCCTCAATCTGAAGCTCCTGGAGCTTAACAAGCATGCGCCGGTCAATGGATCCGGAACCGTTTCCACCTTGTTTGACCGGTTCGTTCATTGCCAGATCTTCACCCCGCGCACCCGCATCGTCATTTATCCGTGACGGTGACCATAATTTAAGAATCTGCAGCATTTGACGCTTTAAAAACGGTTTGCTCATATAATCGTCCATGCCGGCCTTCAGGCATTTTTCCCTGTCCCCTTCAAGGGCATTTGCGGTCAGTGCAATAATGGGGATGTTTTTTCCCAGGCCCTTTTGACGTTCAATCCGTCGAATGGCTGCCGTGGCTTCATAACCGTCCAGCACGGGCATCTGGCAATCCATGAAAATCATATCATAGTGTTTCCCGGACGCAGCTTCAACGGCTTCCTCGCCATTTGAAACCATATCGACCCTGCACCCGAAAATTCTGAGCATGGCGGCAGCAACATTTTGATTGGTTGGATTATCTTCAGCAACAAGGACATCAATGTCATAGACCTGCTGCTCTTGAGCGATCCCGGCTGAATCCATCGTCTGTTCCGATGGGGTTCTCGGCTGATCCCCAATGACACTGAGCACTGCCTCATACAGATCTGATTGGGGAACCGGTTTGCTCAAATATGCTATAATCCCGTTCTTTTTCGCCTTTGCAGCATCATTGCCCGCCCCCATGGACGTCAGCATGATCAACTGTGTGTCGGCAATGGCCGGATCCGCCTTTATTCTCCGGGCCACCTCCAGCCCGTCCATCCCCGGCATGTCCTTGTCAAGGAGAACCAGATCAAAGGGCTCTCCCTCCTGCTGGGCCGAACGCAGCGCTTTGATCCCCTCCTCACCGCAATCGCTGTCCTGGTGCTGCATCCCCCATGAAATCGTCTGCCGCTGCAGGATTTCCCGGTTTGTCAAATTATCATCAATGACCAGCACCCGGTGCCCCCTTAACCTGGCAGTGTTGGGCCGGGTTTGTCTTCTTTCAGCTTCAGGACTGATTCCAAAATCCGCAGTGAACGAAAATTTGGACCCGCTTCCGGGTTGACTTTCACAGGTCAACGTTCCCCCCATCAGTGAAACAATTTCCTTGGAAATGGCCAGACCCAGTCCGGTCCCGCCATACTTTCGGGTGGTCGAACCGTCGGCCTGGGAAAAGGGGGTGAAAAGCCGTTCAAGGTCATGCAGGCTGATGCCGATACCCGTGTCCTGGATTGAAACATGCAGTTTTACGCGATGACCATCGAGCCGGGTCGTCGCCACCCGGAGAACGACCTCGCCCTGCTTTGTAAACTTGATGGCATTGCCCACAAGGTTGGTCAAAACCTGCCGAAGCCGGGTCGGATCACCATTCAAAAAAATACAGGTTTCCTGGGGAATGAGGGCGGCCAGTTCAAGCCTTTTTGAATGGGCACGGGAGGCCAGCAGCTGCATGACATCATCAATGAGCATCTGCAGATTAAAATTGATGGCTTCAAGTTCAAGTTTGCCTGCCTCGATTTTCGAAAAATCAAGGATATCATTGATGATGGCCAGGAGTGAACTGCCCGAACTCTGAATCGTTCGGGAAAACCGGAGCTGCTCGTCGGTGAGATCTGTATCCAGCAACAATTCGGTCATTCCCAGCACACCGTTCATGGGCGTGCGGATTTCATGGCTCATGTTTGCCAGAAACTGGGATTTGGCGCGGCTGGCCTCTTCGGCGGCTTCCTTTGCCTTTTCCAGGGAGACCACCATGGCCTCCAGCTCATTTTTTGCCCGGGAAAGATCTGCCGTGCGTAATTTAACCCTTTTTTCCAGGTCGGCACTGTAAACTTTCAGATCTTCGTCCCGGGTATGAATCTCACCAATCATGTCGTTAAAACAATCGATCAGGGTGCCGAACTCGTCCTGTCCCTGCTTTCTTACCCGCACATGGTAGTTCTTTTTTATTGTCACCTCTTTGATGGATTGCATCAATTCAAACAACGGGCCTGTAAAAAACTTCTGGCTTTTGGCCGATAGAAACAACACGATCACAAGGGTAATGACCACGATGAGCAAAACAACCTTGTAATAGTTGTGGAGCCGGCTGCGTACCTGCTGCATATCATCGACCAGGTGAATCGCACCGACCAGGACATTTTTTGCCAGAACCGGCCGGATAATATGAATATAACCGTGGAGCACCCGGGTTATAACCCCCCGGGTTTCCAAGTCCTTGAGAATATCCTGTCTGCCGGGATAGACAGCGTTTAACTCGGTGATCAGAAAATCTGCATCCCCCCCCCTTCGATTGTACTTACTGTAGGGATTGCCATTTTTATCATACAGAATGGCAGCTGCAATTTCAGGTTTTGCCGCCAGAGAATTCAAGGTCTCCGCTGCCGCCTGTTCATCATCAAAAGCCATGGCGGCACCACTGTTGAGGGCAACCACGTCGGCGATGGAACACAGCTCTCCCACCAGATTCTTCTGGGCTGTCCATTTTTCGTTGACCATCAACCCGGTGGAAACCAGCAGCAGGGCAAGTCCTGCCGTCAGGCAGAAAAGGATAAATAGCTTGGTTCGGATGGATAGATTCCCCCACCGCAGCGTCATCCGGCCCTTGTTCATTTGTCCCCCACGATAATAGCCAGTTTTAAAAGACGGGAGCTCAATTTTAAATGATGTTCCCGGGCGATGGTTTCGTTGATTTCAAAATGCAGTCGTCCTTTTCGGCTGAAAAAATTGATAATCCCCCCGCTGTTGGTAAACGCCTTTGTTTCCCCGATGGTCAACACCGGTTTACCCTTTACCGCTGCAAGCGTATCAACGAGGGTGGTGCGATCAACACCTTCACTGATAAAGATCAGATGGCACGATTCAAGGTCCTCGGCATTGACCATGGAACACACAACAAGTGTGCGGGCATCGATCTTTTTACCGTTCAATGCCTGAAAAGCCGACACAATGGATCTCTTGCCGATAACGCAGAGTTTGAAAGGTTCGACCGGACTGCCAAAGGCGTCTTCCGGCCACTGGGTATACCTGGCAAAATTGAGAACAAAGGCGGCTTTTACAGCATATTCCTCCGTGCTCTGCCCCAGGGCATTGTCCCTTGCAGAAAACGAAAACAGCAGAAAAAAAACAGTTGCTTCACAAAGCCATTTCAATCGTCTCACCAGTTCCTTGTCTTTTTTCATCCCAGATTCCTAGAACTGGTAGGCTAATTTAGCATAAATGCTCCGTTCGACCTCGGTGGGCAGGGTAAAACTTTCCTGGACAAACTCCAAATGACTGGGTTCCAGCAGATTCTGCCCGACCAGGGACAGCTCCCAGTTGGCAGCAGGACGCCAGGCCAGGCGGACATCAAGGGTGAGATAGGCATCAATTTCAAACAGGCCGCTGTCTAGGGCGGAATAGATGGAGGATACATCGTCCACATACCGAAGCCAGATATCCAGGTCCAGGTCTTTTCCAGACGTGAAGGCCGAACGTAACGAGGCCTGGTGTTGGGGCTCGTCGCCCACCTGGCCGCCCTCTTCCATGTCACTGACAAGGTAGGCGTAGGCCAGGTCCAGCTTCACCCATTGGGCCGCCTGCCAGGTTCCTGAAATCTCAACACCATAGGTATGGGCTGAAAATTCGTTGCCAAAATAAACGGGCTGCTCAAGGTATGTTCCCTTGAATTCAAGGTCTCCTTTCTCAAGGCTGCGGACGTTGTCATAATCGTTGTAGAATGTGGTGATGTCCAGGGAAAAGGCCTGGGTCGGCACATACCGGTACCCCATTTCATAGGCGGTCAGCTCTTCTGATTCGGGATTTGAGTTTCCAATTGTCATTATGGCCACGGGCAGATTATACGAGAGAATTGAAGGCGAAATTACTCTGGTGAGAAAAGAGCCGTCCTTTTCTATCCGGAACGGGGTTCGCACCGCACGGGATACCGATGTCCACACCCTGTGGGTCGGGCTCGGCAGCCACATCAGCCGGATGCTGGGCTGCACCTCATGGCCGGTGTAATCATTGTGCTCAAATTTTGATCCCAGGGTCAGGCGCAACCGGTTGGGCACCAGCGAAATCTCATCCTGGATAAAGGCGCTGTACAGGTCGTCTTCGGTGCTGTCTGGCTCAATGATGAGCACCGGAACATTTGCGAAATCGTCGCTGGTGTGATGGTATCGGGCACCCCAGACAATGTCATGGCGGCTGCCCGGGGAAAACCGATGTTGAAAATCAAGATCAAAGCTGTTTCGTCGTTCATGGATAAAGGCTTCTTCTCGTTCAATCCGGTCATAATAGGCCTGGAACGAAAACTCGGAGGTCGACGATAATATGGTCTGCCAGCGCGCCACCAGATTGCCCCCCGACACCTCGGTATCGTCATCCACCTCAATACTGTAGGGCGCGGTCACACTGGGAAGGGTTATCTGCTGATTTATATCCCCCTGGTAGATATCCCCCTGGAGTTTAACGCTGTCATTGGCGTTTAAATTTGACTCCAGACGGAATCCCCCCTGGCGCATTCCCCAGTCGTCACCGGCATCCCCCCCCTGGGACAGTTTAAATTCATCCACTTCAAAACCTTTGGCGTAAATTCGACCAAAGGTATTCTTCCCCAGCGTCGTGCCATACCGGGCACTGGCAAAGCCCTGTTCCTTGTTGCCGCCCCCCATGCTCACCAGGCCGCCCTGGGTCTCCTCGGCATTCCGGGTCATGATATTGATCACACCGTTGACGGCATTGGCTCCCCAGAGCGTGGCGCCCGGTCCCCGGATCACCTCGATGCGCTCCACATCTTCCAGCATCACGTTCTGCACTTCCCAATAAACACCCGAGTAGGTGGGGGTATAGACACTGCGTCCGTCAATCAGCACCAGAAGCTTATCGGCAAAACGGCTGGTCGCCCCCCGGCTGTTGACCGCCCACTTGTTGGAATCGATCCGGGCCACATTCAGTCCGGGTACCATGCGCAGGGCATCGGGAATGTTGGTCACCCCGGAACGCCTTAAATCTTCGTTGGTGATGACAAAAACAGCTGCAGCGCTGTCCGAAAGATACTGGGTTTTTTTACTGACCGAAGTCACCTTGATTCCCATCAGGTCTTCAATGCTCATGCCGGTCAAATCCGAGTTTTCAGCCCAGGAAGCTGCCGGACAGCAGAGAAAGACCCCAACGACTACAACACCCCATAGGATTTTTACACAACGGCGATATAAACCTTTTTGATCCAGATCTGATTGGTATATCAACAATTTTCCCCCTTTCGTTATTTGCATACTGGAAAATCGTACAGACGGGCCCATCTCCCATTTAGAGACGCTATTTGTTTTAAATGCGATTTATTACAAGAAAGAAACTAAGATGAAATACCAACGGCTGTCAAGCAAGTTATTCGCAACAGCGATATTTATTGATGCCACCCCCATCATTAAAACATCCCTTGACTTAGGGTGAGCGGTCATGGTTTATTTTTGATCGAATAGGGCCTGTAATGATTTTTACAGTAAAAGAAACAACCCAAATCCAGGTGCAGGGCATCTGAATTAAATGCACCGATACCCTGACGGAGGAGCATCACATGACAACACAGGACAATTTGAAAGAAGCATTTGCAGGCGAGAGCCAGGCCAACAGACTCTACCTTGCCTTTGCCAAGAAAGCCGATAAAGAAGGCCTGCCCCAGGTTTCAAAACTATTCCGGGCAGCTGCTGCTGCAGAGACCATCCATGCCCACGCCCATTTAAGCGCCATGGGCGGTATTAAGACCACCCTGGAAAACCTGGAAACCGCCATTGAAGGCGAGGGGCATGAATTCAAGGAGATGTACCCGAAATTTCTGGCCCAGGCCCGGGAAGAAGGCGTAAAACCGGCTGAAACCTCGTTTGCCTATGCCCTGGCCGTGGAAGAGATCCATCACGGATTGTACGCCAAGGCACTGGAGGCGGTCAGGGGCAAGGGCGATCTTCCGGAAACCACCATCCATGTCTGTCCCCTGTGCGGCAACACCGTTGAAGGCGGCGTACCGGACAAGTGCCCGATCTGCAGGGTGCCCGGCAGCAAATTCATCGAGGTTGCATAGAAACCAAGGACGCCCCCGTGGCCTGGCCAAACCGCCAGGGCCGCGGGGAACCCCGCCCGTTTACCCCAGGCTTCCATGAAAGATATCTTTTTTATCGAAAAGCCATAATCTCAAGACCTTTCAAACTCATTTTTCCATTGTATTCTCTGGAAATAATTTTTACTCTGGGCCCCGATTTGCCGTGGAACCCAGACAAAGGAAATGAAACGTGAAGATAAGAACGGTGCAGGCAAAGGACATTGACGCCTGCCATTTAATTGAACAGCATTGTTTTACCGAAAGTGAAGCTGCGTCTCTTGAATCCATCAAAGAGCGGGCCAGGGTATATCCGTCGGGATTTATTGTGGCAGAGCTTGACCAGCGGGTGGTTGGCATGATCAACAGCGGTGCAACCGACAGTGATGACATCACCGATGAGGCATTTAAAAAACTGATCGGCCACAGGGAGAACGGAAAAAACATCGTGATCTTCTCTGTTTCGGTTGCCCCGGATTTTCAGGGGAAAAAGATTGCCTCACGCCTGATGGCCCGGTTTGTAAACCGATCCATGGACTTGAACAAGGAAAAAATCCTGCTGCTCTGTAAGACAGACCTGATTCCATTTTATGAAAAGTTAGGATTCACCTATGGGGGAATATCCACCTCCACCCACGGCGGGTTTGAATGGCATGAAATGATCTATCCCATCAAAAACACAACCAATTAAGAACCAGAGGAAAAATGAAAATCGAACAAAAATGGAATTTTGATGAAATCATTGACAGGAGCAATACCGGTTCCATGAAATGGGAGCCCGGGGTCCTGGAGGTAAAATTCGGAAAAGGCCGGGAAGACCTGTTGCCCCTGTGGGTGGCGGACATGGATTTCAAATGCCCCCCGGCCGTGGTCCAGGCCATGGAGACACGCCTGACCCACCCGGTGTACGGGTATACCATGCCCGACCCCGGCTACAATGCCGCGTTGATCGCCTGGTACCAGCGCCGCCACCAATGGAAGATCGACACCCCCTGGATCATGACCTGCCCGGGCATTGTTCCGGCAACCAATTATCTGATCCAGCGGTTTTCCATGCCCGGGGACAAGATTTTGATCCAGTCACCGGTCTACTATCCCTTTGCCCAGTCGATTACCACAAACGGGCGACGTATTGCCGACAATCCCCTGCAAATTGTGGACGGCCAATACCAGATGGACTTTGATGATCTTGAAAAAAAGGCCCGGGACCCCAGGGTCAAGATGGCCATTCTCTGCAGTCCCCACAACCCCGTGGGCCGGGTCTGGACCCGGGCAGAACTTGAACGCTTTGGCAGGATCTGCATTGACAACAATGTCCTGATCTTTGCCGATGAAATCCATTGCGACCTGACCATGCCAGGATTCCGGCACACCTGCTTCCAGTCAATCTCCCGGGAATTTGCCGAACATTCCATTGCCGGCAATTCCGGCAGCAAGACCTTTAACCTGGCAGGACTGCAGCAGTCAAGCCTCATCATTCCCAATGACCGGCTTCGCAGTGAACTGTCCATCTACTTTGAAACCCTTGGGGTCGGCCCCCGGGGCGGCGGCACCCTGTTTGGCGCCGTTGCCACCCAGGCGGCCTACAACGGTGCAGAACCCTGGCTGGAGGATCTGCTGGTCTATCTGCATAAAAATTTTGTTTACCTGAAAACCCGCCTGGAAGACCAGCTGCCCGGGGTACGGGTATTTGACCTTGAAGGAACCTATCTGGCCTGGGTGGATTTCAGGCCCCTGGGGCTGTCACCGGAAAAAACCGTGCAGAAGATTGAACAGGATGCCAAGGTGGCCCTGGATCACGGCGACTGGTTCGGAGAAAACGGGGCCGGGTTTGAGCGGGTCAACATTGCCTGCCCCAGATCCATCCTGGAAAAAGCCGTTGACGCCATGGTGGCGGCCTTTACAAAATAACCGGAGACCGCCGGGCAAAGCCTGCTCTTTTACCCCCCATTGATGCTTGAGTTCATCATGGGGGGTATGGCTCTCGAGCGTCACTCACGCCAGAACAGCTGCCCATCATGGCATTGATCTCTTCCTGCCCAAAACTCCCCTATTTTACCGGTCCAGCCCTTGGAACCGATACGATAAACAGACCTTCATCGCCGCTTGACATTGCAAAAAAATCAGCGTCAACGAAGATAAAGGTTTATCCCCTCTAATCGGGGCAGTCGTTCTGACTCTGGGTAGTTTTTTTGCAGGACTGGCGCGGCTCTTCAAGGGCATTCGGACAGACCTACCCCGATTTCGGGGTTCGGAAAAAAAGTCCCTAGTTTTTTTCGAGACCAAAATCGTGTAACCCGCTGGAATACAAGCACATCCTCTCCGGACAGACCTCCATGGCGAACATATTAAAGTAACTATCTGAAATTTATATACATTCTTTACAATATGGGCTTTTCTTACCCCTTGCACCAAAAGATCCGTCCCCTTGAAAACGTCACAAATTGTCAAAGAACCGTGTTTTTCTTAGAATTCAACCGCCTTAATACCACCCATGGTATTGGCGCCACCGGCCTACCTTACATATAGACAAAGGCGCCTGTTACGGGTTGTTCAAAGGATCCGGTTCCTTTGAAATAATATCCTCAAGAAGCTTAACACGCTTGCCCCACTTATTGCTCTTTTTTCGATTAATACCCAATTCTCTCAATTTTTCAAGGAATTTTCCTGCCATTTCAGGCGTCGGCGTTTTTTGGTTAAACGCTTCAGCAATCAAAGTGACAATATTATCCGGGGTGATCTCGGGCAAGGGCTTGTCCGTTTCATGGGATCTTTCAGATTTGACAGCCCTGCGCGTTCCACGATTCTGACTGGTATTGGGCCCGGCCTTTTCATCTGGCAGGGCATGGTCCGCAGTTTCAAATGTTTCCATGCGGCCGACCATTCGCTGCTTGCGATCGGATGTATCAACATCAAGCTCAACCATGTCATATCCATACAGCAGGTCTGCGGTGCGATCGGCTGCATCAAGTCGTGGAAGGGCCTGGGCCCTGATCTGGGTGGCATTCATTTTCTGCTGCAACTCTCCCCGGGTCCAGATGGTTTCAAGCCCTGGACCGGTTTTCCTGGGTGAGGCGTGACGGGCAAACCAGGAAAGACCTGCGCGGCGGCTTATATTTTTGTCCTGTTTAACGGCCCTGGGATATCGAAGATGGTCAACCGGCACCTGGGACGCCCGGTAGAGATCGATCCGCTTTTCAAGATGGGCGACCCGTTTTAAATCCCCAGGAAGCAATTTTAAATTTTCGCCCGTTTCCGACGCTTCCACGGGTATTGAGTCGTTTCCATCCTCATCGATCATTTTGATCTTTGTCACCCGGCAGTGGCCCAGCCCGAGGGGCTTGCCCCCGCCCAGTTTCCAGTCCACGGAACAGGCCGCATAGAGCAGGGCCAGTTCATTTGCCTCAAGCGCCCGGAAGGAGATCCTGAGTTTGCCCGTGAGTCCTTCGTTTAAAAGTTCTGCTGTTTTGTTGAGTTTTTGCTGGGCCGGCATTTTCAAACTGCCCTGTTCCTGGTACACCCCTTGAACCGAATATTTCCACGGGGCATGATCCCCACGTTCCCGGGTGTTTCGATACACCTTGTACCCCTTTAAAGGAGAATTCCCATCGATCCTGTCAAGATTTTCCTGGTCCCTGTAAAAGGCCGTACAGCCGGGATGGGGAGCGGCAAGGGGAGCCAGGGTTTCGGTCGTGGTTTTATCCCTTGCATCGAGAAAGATCAGATTTCCCGGACGAACCCGGGCGGCAAAAGGCCCTGCAGCAGCAATTCCCTTTTGGGGAATCTGACCGAACAGGTCCGTGACCATATCAACACCGCCATCCCCTCGCATGCTGTCGGGAAGCACCTGGGGAGGAATAGTATGTTTAAGTGCAACCCCGCATCGCCCCCAGCGGGACCATTGAATGGACTTGACATCTGCCCCACGGGTAATCCGGGTGCAGTCCTTTTCCATGGGCTCAAGCCAGACAAGATCACCTTTTTTCAGCTCGGGCACGGCCGAATGGCGATGGCGGCCCTGGTAGGTCTTCCAGAAATGTTCCGGCAGCTCAAGCTCGTCTCCATTGGCCTTGAACAGACCTTCTTTCTTGCCTTTGGGTTAACAGGGTGACCGCTCAACTTCACCTTCCAGACCTCACCCTTTGAATCCTCATAGGTTAAGGTTTGCTTTCTTCCATTGGTGGGGCGTTCGCTGTCCAGGTTTCGGATCTGCCGTTTCAGAACATCGACCTTTTCCAGTTTTGTTTCACCCAGCCGAACCACACCGGAAGACCTGACGCTTCCCGGGTATACCACCTCTGCCAGGAATGCGTGGTCTGGAACGTTCGCCATCTTGGTGCTCGGTCCAAGCTGGGCGTCACGCCCCTGGGTGAGCCACAGATTTTCGTCCATGTACCCGAGGGTTCCGCCGCTCAGGATGGTCATCAGGGTTCGCAAGGCCCCCCGGACGCCCGTGGCCGGCACCACCACATCATTGCCAATGGTCAGTGCCCTGAACACCTTGTGCTCGTTCTCGGTTGAAACCGGCACGGGGCTGCAGGTCAAAAGCGGGGAAAGGGTTTTTATCTCAAGATCCAGAACGCCGCTGACGCGATGACGTTCCCGGGGATGCTCATCAGCGGTCAGGGCCGTTGGCAGGAATCGTTCCACCGTGTCCGGAAAAGGTATAAAGGTATAGGGATTGTGAAAAGGCTGTCCGATACCTGCTGCTGAAGCCGCCCTCTGGTTGCTTCCCTTTTCCTGGTGAACGTTTCTGTTGCCGTATGTTTTTCCATGGTATGCAGCCATATTATTTCAACTCCTGTGCAAATGTGGTTACAGCGTCTGCCCCCCGGCCTTTTGCCGAATTGGATTTAATTTCAAGGCGGCCGCAACTCTTGCTCGAGCCCACGGCAAGTATGCCCAGGTGAAGGGCGCGAAGTGTTTTCACCAGCCACTTGATTTCATCCGCTGAGGGCCGGTCAATGGAAACGGTGACAGGAAATCTCAGCCCCTCTCCTGCAAGCACCTGGTTGTTAAAGAGGGCCCCCTCGTTTGCGCCGCCGGAAAACCTGTCAACAGCCACATGCATGCGATCCTGGCGATCCTGCTCCCGGGCCGGCGATTTGGAAAAGGCGTCGGTGATATGGATGCGTCCCTTTTTGTACATGCTGCCAAACAGGTCAAGAATGGGATCTTCGAGCAGTCCCGGATTTTTTTGATACCTGTCTCGGTTTTCCGGTTCAACAAAACCCCACCCCCCGTGATGGGGTTTATAGGCCTTTGAGTCAGAAAGTTCGTACCACTGCTCAACCGTGTCGCAAACCTTTTGACCGTCACGAACGGCAAGCCGCGTCATCCATGCGCGAAAAATCCCCCTGAGCGAGGACCCGGGGATACGCCAGTGTTCCGCCTTGTCGGCAAACATTACCGACTGGGGCTGCAGAGCATAGTCGGTTTCCTGGCCGTCGCCCACCAGCAGGTCTTCCCCCCGGGCAATGCCAAGTTCAAAGGCCAGTGTCAGCCGGTCCCGGGTTTCCGTTATTTTCTGTTTTTCCCCCATGAACACCAGGCCTTTTTTTCTCTCTTCATAGGTTGCATCCATGTAATCTGCCACGCCGTCAACCGTGTCAAGATCAAAGGTGCGGACATGGACATCACCGGCAAGGGCCATGCGCCCGATGCCCCGGTTGCTGCTGCCGCCGACAATGAGGTTGTTGCCAACGATCTCCACCAGATCAGAAAGAAATGCCCTGCACGCTTCAGGCTCGCACCCCTCTGGCTTCAGGGTGATGGCAAGCCCTGCCTGGGCCATGGGATAAACCGCTTCAAGGGAAAAAAGCGCTCCCGTGGATACAGCCCCGGTATGGCGGTTGACCAGGTTATGGGTTCGTTCGCCGACCGATTGACATTGGATCACGGCATCGGCCACCTGGACAAACGAACGGGTATCAAAATCATCGGCGGCACCCTGGCCAAACCACAGGGCAACGGCAGGATCCCCGGATGCGACACCGGTTTTATGGGCATAGGCAGTTCTTAAAACACCGGCCAGGGCACTTCCCCGGACCAGGGTTTCGCCCCTGCCGTTCCTGGCAACCACACCCTTGTTGGCGCTTGTTCCGGCGCCTGGCGCCACACCCTCTGGGAGCACGACCCTTGCCGTCAGTTTATAGATATTATTCATCGTAATCCTCCTTCCCATCGGCCACAAGCAGATCCTGGCACACCTTGAGCACCTTTGCCATATGGTGGGCATCCTTTTTAATTCCGTCCCGGACCTGGCTGCTGATGCTTCTCCAGCGAAGCCAGATCGATTCGGACCGCTCTTTTACCTGGCGATCCAGGTAGGCAATCGCCTTGTCTGCATCCAGACCTGCAAGTTCTCGCACCCGGGAAACCTGGCTTGCTGAAAGCCCGCCGGCCTTTGCTTGTTCCCAGAGTTCAAACCCCTGCAATGCAAAATTTTGATCCGGCTTTGGTATCTTTCTGGGTACGGGTTCTTCAGGAAAAAGCCGTTCCGCAACCCCTGGATGGGGGAGCACAGCCCCAAAACCGTTATCCCTTCCCTCTCCGATACCGGCAATCAATTTTTTCGTCAGATTTTCCACAGGCGCATCAAGCTTGAACACAGCACCCGGAACAATCACTGATTTGGCGCCAAGAAACCCGTTGGCTGTTTTTTTGTTGCTCACTGTCCTGTTCCAGCCAAACCGGGTGGTTGTGGACCCACTTAATTTTGTCACCTTTCCAAAGCCTGCATCTGCCACAAGCCTGGCGATGATCTCTTCAACCGGTTTTTTAACAAGATCCCGGGGCACAAGAATGGGGGATTGAACAATAAAAACGGTGGGATCACATTTTTTCATTATGGAAAGGACTGAAAAATCCACAATTTCGGCACCCAGTTCTCCGCCGCCCCGCACAGAGCGGGACTTTCCAAGCTGAACAAAGGGGTTCTCCTGAAGACTCTTCAGCAGCAGGTCTGCACCGCTCTTTGGTATGGAAACGATTCCGGTAAAAAGGCCGGGGGCCATGGCTTCAACGGTGAAAAGGTTGCGTTTCTGACCGCCGGCCGACCCGCCACGCTCCCCGTTGTGAACCCCGTGGGCTGTGACGATGCGGGCCATGTCCGACGATTTCCACAATTTCACACGGGTGCCGTCGGTCAGCAATACCCCGTCACTTGACTTGAGGGGAGACTTGCTGGGCACCTTATCCCAGTCATAGGGTCTTATGGTTTCATCTTCAAAATGGTAATTATCACTGTCATCCATTTTCAGTTTGCTGACCTTGTGTGTAAACGAAACACGAAGGGAAAGCGAATCTGCCCGGTCCGCGGGATTCAGGGGTCTGGCCCGAAAATGTTTATTCCCATAACAGGCAGTGGCAATTGTTTCTGAAATGTCGTTGATCCGGTGAAGAATGGCACCCTGCACCGCACTTGCCGGGATTGAAAACCCCGAAGATATGATATTGTTTTTTACAATGGGCGTTTCAGGGACGCAAACAGGATTGGTTGCCCTGAAACAAGCTTCAAGGTGACCGGTTCATCAACAATGGCGATCTCTGGTTCATGGACAGAGACTGTTGCAGGGGTCATATTAAAATCAACCCTTGCAAGGGATTTCAGAACCGATCCAGGGGTTCCCGATTCTTCTCCAAGGGTAACAAAACAGGCCCCTGCGCCCCTGTTCCTGCTACCGCCAACGGCAAAAAGGGAAAGAAGACCGAGCTTGAGAAGGTCTTCATAGGCGTTAGAAAGATGGGGATGGGTTCTTATGCTTCCGGCAAATTCAGTCCCTGCGGCAACGGCTTCACTGGTTCTTAACGCGCCCTGTTCTGCTATCCCAAACGCATTCAATCTTGTCCGGGTGATCGTCATAACCGTTGCATTTTCAGGGGCAACCGCATCGTCAATATGGAACAGGGCCGCAGTATCCCCCTCTTTGCCAAAAAGTTCAGCAATGGTTTCCAGGGAGACTATTTCATCGGGCTGATTCTCAAGGTTTTCACGAATCAACCCCTTGATATGGGTGGAAGGAAGAATAACCTGGCCATTGACCTGCCTGGGTAGAAGCGCATCTATCAGTTCGGTTCCAAACCCGCTTGCGGGTTCTGCGTCCGATGTAAGCGTTATGGTAAAATGAATTCGGCCCATTACACGGTCTCCTTTTCCATGCGGCTGTCCTCTTCAAGCAGCATTAACGCATCAATGAGCTTTAAGGACTGTTCGTCTTGATCCCCATTGCATTCCTAGCCACTCTTTGCCATGTCAAGCTCATTGATTGCACAAAATAAGGTCTGGATGGTTCTTTTTTATCTGGACGGCAAAGGCAAGCCTTTCAGCAAAGCCTTTTTGCAACGCAGGCAGGATCTTGTGGCGAAGATGCCTTGGCAGCCTGTTCTGCCGGTCATGACCGTATCGCTGGGCCAGATTTTCAACGGTTGAAAAACGCTTCCATGGTATAGGGTCTCTGGGTCAATTTAACCCTGCGATCGATCTCTTGATCAAAAAAAAGCAGCTCCCTCTGCCGTTTGGCAGAAGGGGTGTCCACAACCGTTTCGTAATCTGTTCCCAGTCGATACAGGCCGGGGACGCCTCTCCCTGTTTTACATTTTTCCGGCCGCGGCTCTTTGCACTTGCAAGGAGCGATTCCGAATAGGGAATTGCCGTATGGAGCCGAAGTGTCACAGGGGCAAACAGAATCCCTGCGGTAATCGTGAGCCTTCCGTTTGTGGCGGGCCACAGGTCACTCTCTTTTCTGCTGCCCAGTTCAAACACATGCACCACCTCTTTGACAAAGGTCAAGGCATAGGCACAATGGCAAAGCACCACAATGTCATCCCCCCCACAACCAGGGGACGGACGGGCAATGTGACCTTTTCCTTGAGTAATCAGGGAACAAGCATCGCATTTTCAACTCGGATTTTTCGCCGGTTGTTTTCAACGGCCGCCGGTGAACTGTTGGCATAACAATAAATACATCCATGGGGGCAGGTGTTGTAGCTTCCGATGTCCTTGCTGTAGATACAGCCGCACTCCCGTCTCTGTCCCTTGTCCTTGAGATTCTTTGTTCCAGAGGGGATGCTGTCGGCAAACAGATCTTTCTGTCGTTCATACCCAAGAAATTTTTCAAACCCGATGCTTCGGCCCGGCCTGTCGGTGAGTCTCAGGATCAGCTGATCGTCAATACACCGGTTATGCTCGATGCCGAAACGATCAAGATCAATGGCTTCACCGCAGGTGGCAAGCGTCAGCCCCCAGGGCCTGTTTAGCCGACTGATCCTGCCGGCCATGTCCGTCATGGTGGCCGTGTCAAAATCACGATAACGGATTTCCTGCCGGTCCAGGTTGGCGGTCACTTTTTTATAGTTTGTAATATCTGCAAAGCTGAACACCAGTTTTTCGGTATGGGGATAAAGGATTTTCCCCAGCCGGTCTATCTTGGCGATCAGCTGATCCGGACCGGTTCTGTCGGTCAGGAAAAGGGGATCAAACCGCCAGATGACACACTCTTTTCCAAGGGTTTCAGAAAGGGCCTGGAAGGTTTCGATGCGCTGGTTCAGGTCCGGAAGGTTGGGTTCAAACCCCTCTGCCCCATAGTCGTTGAGGGTAAACTGAAAATAACAGGCAATACCGCGTTCCTTGAGCTGTTTCAAAAGAGGCAGCATGGGCGCCGGGTTCTTTGTCCAGAAAACAATGGCGCAGGTATTGGCAAACGATACATACTGGGGCTTGAGCCGGTTAAAGGGATTGATCCACTGCACATACCCTTTTTCAAGTTTATCAAAAAACCATTCGCCGTAAAAGGCGGGGATGTCCGTGGCCCTGCTGGAGGATATGATCCAGGGGGCAATGGCGGTTTTGGGACCTTCAGGGGTGTCAATCGTGGTTTTGGGCCATTTAATACTCATGGTTTTCCTTGCATTTGAGGGTCATCGTCTGTTTTGCAATCTATCATGATCGGTCAGCAGTGTCACTGAGATTGCCCTGAAAGCAGTAATAACCGCCGTAACACCCAGTATCCTTGATCCGGATCGGCGCCTGTTTCTGCTCATTCAGGTATTGAACGCCATAGAAGATACTGCCAAGGGATTCCCGGCAGAAAAACTGCGTAAACACTTTTGCCTTGCCCGAAAGATACCGCTGCTGAACAAAGCAACGGTTTCCGTCCTCACAGCAATTGCGCCACAAATGGCACTGGATTGGAAAAATCTGATTCAGGGGAGTGGAGCAGTCCTTGTAGTATGCACGGGTCTCCCGGTTGAACACCCGATTGAAGTACCCGCGGCCGGGCAAGGGATCGGTCAATTCGGTGATCATCAGGATGCCGTCCTGCTTGAGCAGATCACCGCCATACCCAATAAACTGAGCGTACAGCCCCTGGATATCGGTTTTTTTTCTGTAAAATTCGTTGATAAACTTACTTTCCATGACAATGTCATAGGCCTTGTTTTTCAAGTCAAGGGCCGAAAGTTCCTCGATCAGGGTCTCAGGAGAGAAGACATGATGAACGGGGTTGAATGTGACGGAAAAATCAAGTTCTATGTTCTTGAGGATATATGCCTGGTAATCCAGGGCCCTTTCATTGCCGTCAACGGAATCGATTTCAACCGTCTGCACCCGTGGAAAGGCGGTACTGATATATTTGAGCAGACCGACCATGTTGCCGCCAATTCCCGACCCGATATCAAGGATGGTCAGGTGGCGTTTCGCAGAAAAGACCGTACGGTAATTTTCAGAACAACCAAATAACCCGGCAGTAATGTCAAAGGTTTCGGTGTAGCTTCGCGGGAAATATTTATAAAAATAGCCGTTCAGCTGTTCCCGGGTATAGTTCAGGGTGTCCTGCACCTGATAAAAATTGCCCAGCGCCTCATGGGTTTCCGGAAGCAGTCTGCAGATGTCTTCTGGAATATTCGCAAAATCGCCATTGGTTTTGATCATGAATAAAATACCCCTTGTAAAGTTCAATGGTTTAACTAACTTGTACAGGGGTGCATACGACCGTGGTTTTCTTTTTTTCAAAAAAAAGTTAAACAGGGGTGCGGAAAAAACAAAATTGCGGCAAACGCCATGACAACACACAGGGCAAGGGTATGAGATATCATCTGTTTATCGATGAAACCGGAAATTTTGGAAAACGAACCAAGGTAAAGCAAAGCAGCTTCACCCTTGTTCACAGGCTCTGCATCTGTGCCCTTGCCCTCAGTCAAAACATGGACATTACCGGTGAAGAGACCTTAAAATCCAGCTGCTGGACGGTGAAGACGGGGTTGAATACCCCACGTTCCTTTGTATGAAGTGGCTCGGGGTTATTTATGCGTTAAAAGGCGATTTTGAGACGGCCCTGAGCTTGTTTGAACGCAGTGCCGGTGACAAAGAAACCGATGGATTTACCATTGATGTCATCAAACTTCCCATAAAAATCCTGGTCCATTTCTGCAGAAAGCGACTTGGCAAACGATCACGGTTTGACCTGCAGGGGGAGCTGGACCGGCTTGAAACAAAGGTTCAGGGCATTTCAAAGAACCTGGAAATGATACGCCCACCAAACCATTTCAAACAGATACGTGCATCATTTGTTGTGACCCAGAGCAGAACTCCTGCTCCGGCCGTGGCGGTTAGGCTTGTCGATTAATACAACAATTTGTTTGTTTTATCTCTACTTAACGTGTTATAAACAAATGATGATTGGTATTACAGAAAAAGAAGCGTTAAAAAAATTAGGGCAACGCCTCAAGGAAGAACGCCTTGTGCGCAACGATCCTCAAAAAGAATTTGCCTTCAGGATCGGCGTATCTATTCCGACTTTATACAAAATGGAACAGGGGAATCCATCCGTTTCCATCGGGGTCTGGGTAAAAGCCCTTTCCGTGCTGGGCAAACTCGATGATCTCGATCAATTAATTGCCCCTGGGGAATCTTTGTTTGAAAGATATGATGCCCTTAAAACGCTAAGAAAGCGTCATCGGGCAACACGGCATAAACATGATTAAATTAACGGTAAAGGTCACCCTGCCTGACAATACCGTATTGCCCTGCGGTGAAATTATTGCCACACCACCGGATCCCAGGGGAAAGGTCAAAGGGGCGTTCCGATATTATAAAGAATATCTTAAACATCCCCTTGCCTTTCCTTTAGACCCCGTAACGCTGCCCCTCAGTTCCAAAGAATTTTCAGTAACCCGGTCAACAGGCGTTCATGCCGTATTTGAAGATGCACTTCCCGATGACTGGGGAAGAAAACTGCTGATTCAAAAGGCAAAACTGGGAAGGGGAGAACAGACAATTCCCAAGCTGCTTGAGGTATTAGGTGCCAACGGATTGGGAGCCCTCTCTTTTTTTTCAAAAGAAAATCTGCCGGATGAAAATTCCTGGGCTGACATGGTGAATTTAAATCTGCTCACGAACGCTGCTTTCCGATATGATTCAGGCATTGAATTGAAAGATGAGGAGTTGCAATTATTGTTTCGTGCCGGAAGCTCCCCCGGTGGTGCCCGGCCCAAGGCCCTCATCCAAAAAGAGACAGGTTCCCTTTGGATTGCAAAATTTCCAAGCTGCAACGACAAGCTTGATCTGATATCCATAGAAGCAGCAACCCTTGAACTGGCAAAACTTTCCGGATTAATTGTACCCAGGTTTGAACTCCACAAAGCAGGGGGTAGAAACGTTTTGCTGGTTCATCGGTTTGATATTTCAAACAAGGGCGGTCGTCATCATATGATCAGCCTGCAGACATTGTTGCAGGCTGAAGGATATTATTTTTTAAGTTACAATGATGTGTTCAGGGCTGTAAATGCCCACAGTTGCCAGCCCTCTATCGATATTCCCGCCTTATTTCGCCAGATGGTTTTCAATGTGGCCATTGGAAATACCGATGATCATTTGAAAAATTTCTGTATGCTTCACAAAGAAACCGGGTTTTATTTGTCACCGGTCTACGATGTTTTGCCCGATATTTATGAAAAAAGAGAACATTCACTCTCTTTTGGGCTGAATTACCTGCCGCCGGATAGAGAACGTTTAAAAACCATGGCAAATCTCCATAATATCAAAAATGCAGATCAGATTATGGATGAGGTGTATCAAGCTGTTTCCGGCTGGCAAGGTGTGTTTCAGCGATATCGTGTTCCGGAATCCGATATCCACAGGCTTGAATGGGGCATTCAGAAAAGGCTCAAATCAAGGTAAAGTACGTATTTTATGATGTGCCTTGAATATGAACAGAGATTCTGCGCCATACTATTGAAATATATTTACACCAGCCCCTCCCCAGTCTTTTTTTTAAGTTCCGGCAGTTCCGTCAGGCCCATATGGAGATCCAGAAGAGTTTCGATTCTTTGTCTTACAGTTTTAGAGAATTGATCAATTTTTATGGTGCTGTTACGGCAAAAAGCATGGTTGACATAATTACGTTCATTGCTCAACGACAAGTCCTGTTTGACCAATTTAAGCCATAGATCACAAAGTCCCTTCCGGGGTCTTCCGTTTTGGGTCAATACCTTTCCGGGTAATTCTTTTCGGTTCTTTCCGTTGAGCGGATCAAGCCCGGTTTCTTCGCAATAACGGGTTATCAATAATTCATTGGCATGGGTCAGGGCCTGTTGTAAAAAATTTCTTTTCAGACACCAGCGGGCAATTGCACCATGCCATTTCCACAATGGCCTGTCCTCGTTAGGGAAATATTGATTCAACTCCCCATTGAGTTTGGAAAACGCTTTTGCAACGGGTAACATCTCACCATCCAGGGATTCGGAGGCTTTTAACGAGAGATCACAAAGGCGGCGGATGCAATCCGCCGCACCGGGCGTATAGTTGAGACCAATAAGATCTCCAAACTTCACCAGATCATTCTTGATGCAAAGATATTGAAGTATGGGATGATTTTTCTTCCTTCTGCTTAATATTTCAGAAAACTCCTTACCCCCTGTACCCGGATGATCCCTGTGAATACCGGTTTTTATTTCTCCAGTATATTTATCTTCAAGTTTTTTCAAACGATCTGCAAGACTACGGGATGAACCGTGCTCAAGAAAAGCCCTGACTTCTCCAGCGATATTTTCCATTTCCAGAATAGGAGTTGCATTCAAAATAAAAAATGAAACCATCCCTCTTCTGCGAAAAATTGCAGCCTTCTCCCTCAGGGAGATAGCGGCCAGGGGACTCGAGGGCCTGCTTTTTTTCGGCTGCCTGCACCAGGACAGAGACGATAAGGTCAATGAGATACTGAGCCGTCTGTTTATCTTTATCGCAGAGACGGAAAGGGTGCATCAGATTATCCGGAAAAATGAAAATTCCATGGCCAGAGAACTCAAGCAGGCCTTTATAAATGATCTGATTGACCAGGCAAGGAAAAAAGACGATTACAGAAGACTCTATCGGAATGCCCAGGCAGGTATAAGGGAATCCGATCTTTTCAGTTCCCCGGACAGTCCTTCAAACAGGAGAAAGGTGGGGTTCAGCTTTTGGAGAAAAAATGTTGCTTCGCCAAAACCTGTTATTCTATCGGATGACGATATACGCGAGATTCCCTTTCCCGACGCCATCTGTCCAGGTGCTGACTATGCCCTGGTGAACCAGAAAAAAATTCTGATCCCCCTTGCAGATTATTTTATCTCCCGGGTGGAGGAGATCTTAAACGGCAGTTCCCCCGTCATTCCCCTGAACCTGTTCATTGACTGGATAAGCCGGTACACCCCCCTTGCCTTTTCCTGCGCCCCCTATGACCGCGAAGAACCGGATCCGGACCAGGGGGATGAAACCGAGGCATTCAGCTGCGCTGCGGCATTTTCCAACCGGCTTGTGGAAGTCGAGGCCCAGGTCTTTTTTCTATACCATTGCCAGGGACTTTCCCACGAACAAGTCAGGCTGCGGATGAACCGAAAATCCTTTGCCACCCACCAGAAAGAGCAGGTCAGAACAAAACTTGCAGAATTTTTAATGCCCTTCTCCTGGGAGCAGAACAGCGGTTCATTCTCACTCTTTATTGAAAAACTCTGCCGGATACTGTCACAAAAATTTAGAACAACGTCTTTCAAAGCCGTTTAACAGGACAGAACCGATAAAATGACAACACAAGGATAATTGCCATGGTATCACGCAGGGATGCCCTGAAATATGCCATTCGACAGAGGCGCTGCCCGCCCCGTTCCATCCAGCAGACGTCCCGATGGAAAAAGCAGTATGAGGCCCACTGCCGGATCTGCCCCTTTTGCGAGCCTGACCCTGAACGCGGTCCCAAGGACGATCTCGAGGCCTGGGAAATGTTTGCACAGCGTTTTACACAAGCCTTTCCAGACCGCCCGTTGCCTGACGGGGGAAAAGAGAGCCAGATATTGACACAGCCGGACAGGGATTCTGGGGTTAAACCGGGGGAAATCCGGGTTCTCAAAACCAGAGACAATCCCTGGGACAATGGGTTTTATTTTTCACCCCCCCCAGGTCATGGTACTCAAGGAAAACAGCTCTTCAGAAGGGTACGTGCCCGTTGCCCAGACCTTTTCGGATCCGGACCTGGCAGGCCCGGGCGACCTGGTCATCCAGGACCGGGATGCGGGCTCATTGTGCATCGAAACCTGGAACATTCTCCTTGTAAAGCCCCAGGCCCTGGGTCTCCTGGTGGACCGCCGGGACCAGCCGGTTGTGGATGCGGTTGTGGCCATGCACAAAGATCCGGATTACAGCCCGGAATTTGCCCCCCTGCTGGTTCCGATAAGGCCCGGCGGACCAAGGGCACTTTTCAGGCGATACGAACACGAAACCGCAGCCTTCTTCAACGCGAACAGAGCCATTCCCCCGGTTTTCCATTTCATGGACAAGGACGCCCTCATGGTCGAGCTGGAGAACAAGGCCCCTGGAATCCACTGGGACGATACGCCTGGAAATCTGTGGGAGCTCCTTGCCGTGGCAGAACTTCCTGACGATTATTACCCCATGGCTGCGGCTGACGAGGACCTGCAGTATTACCATGCGAACCTGTATATCTATGAAAAAGGGGAAATCAGGGAAATCCGTACGGTCAGGGCCGAAGCCGAGTGCGTACAAACCACCGCCGGAATCGCCTTTTCCATTTTTCTGCCCGAGCTTCCCGTACCCTGGGAAGGGGTGTATGGATACTCCTATCTCAAGCTCGGATCGGGTGAGATAATCCCCCCCCTTGAGATCAAGGTCGCCATGGAATACCGGTCGCTGTCTGCAGCCTTTAAGGCAGACGACTGCCTGGCAGGCATCATCCAGACCGCTTTGTTCTGTCACAAGCGATAGAATGGCGGGCAGAATCCGGCATCTGGTTTTCCTTGCCCAGAACCAACTTTTCGAACAGGTACGGTCCGTGCTGAAAAGCGGACGCCCCGGGCTTTGGGGAACGATGCCACGGCAGGGGTTTGAACGCTTTTTCCATCGGATTCACCTTTTGCTCAGCCATGACCCCGTTCTCATGGAATTTGTCACCCTTGCCCTTGTCACCGAGGCCAGATGTTTTAAGGAAACTACGCCCGCCTGGCTCTGCCCGTGGATACAGGAAAACATTGATCCTGATTTTTCAGGCACCAGTGTGTGGAGACAGATGTTCCTGCCCCTGGTGACGGGCCAGAACACCCCCGGGGACTTCTGCATGCTGGCGGCCACCTTCACCCCGGAAAAAGGGATCGATCCTGTTCCGGACTGGGCCATTCCCCTGTTGGACGAAAAGAGCAGAACGGCCATTCAAACGGCGGAAACGGCCGCCCGCACCCTGGTGCCACAGGCTTCAGGGTCACTGGTTGTCTATCCGCTGCTGCCCCCCACCGGCAGAGTGCAGATCACCGGGGCCTCCCTGGGTCTGCCCCTTGCGTTGCTGTTTCTCTCCCTTCTCAAGGACCAACCCCTGCACCCGGGAATCACAGCCACGGGCAGAATCGACGGGCACAGGCAGCTCCATGACACCGGCGGCATAAACGAAAAACTGGCCCTGGCCGAATCAAGGAATCTTAAACTGTTCCTGTCGACCTGTGTTCCGGGGGTGACCCCACCAGGCACTCAAATCGAGACAGCAGCGGTTTCAACCCTTGACCAGGCGTGGTTTACGGCGACCTCTTTTTCAGCCGCCGGCAATTCAGCCATTGCCACAATCCGGGAGATGATGGGGTCGGGCAGAGCCTTTGCCGAAAACCTGGGACGCTGCGACCTTGACCTGCTGGAAAGTGCTGTGAAAGCAGCCCTCATGGACAGAGCCCTCGAGGAACTGGAACAGGATCGAACCGCCTTTAAAACATTCGCCGGCAAGCTCCTGGCCATGGATGACCTCTCCCAGGGTCAGAAAACCTTTCTCTGCGCCCTTGTAAACGTTGACCGGATCACAGACAACGGCCTCCTTGGGGCAGACGCGGTGGTGAAATTCATCACCTTTCTCATCCATACCGCCAACACCAGGGGAGAAACAGTCAAATGCGACGCCCTTGCAGCCAGGGCAATGAAGTGTATAAACCATTCTTCAGACATCCGGCCTGAGACCCGGGCGAATTTTTTCAACAACCAGCTGGTCTCCTGCCACAATCATTACAGGTTTGATCCGGCGCCCCCGGCCCTGGCGTTCAGCAATAAACTTGAAAGAGCCCATCAAATCAAGGTGGAAATGGGTTCGCCCATTGATCCTGTGTACGGCGGGTTCTGCGGCACCCTGTCCCAGCATTTTGGATTTTGCGGGCCGCAATTTATCGATGCGTTCTGCCTGTGGCACAAAAAAGCGTTGGGCTGCTTTGGCCGGGGGCTGGACGCCTCGGGACAATATAGAACCGAATGGCTCCGCCAGTACAGCTATGCCGTATACGCCCTCCTGGATGCCGGCATGGATGCACGGGCTGAAACCATGCTCTGCCGCTACCTGGAGACAGACCGCCTGGCAGAAATCATCGATCAGGCGGATCGCCTCACCTGCTGGCACCATGCTGCCATTGCACGTTTTTTTGCCGATACGGACAACCGGGCAACGGCCAGGACATACCTTGACAAGATCGTTCCCCGGGTCATCACGGCCCCTGCCCACCCCTGGCAGCTCTGGTACTGCAACTGTGGGCGCATTGCCAGGAACAACAACGAGGCAGAAAAAGCTGAAGCGCTGTTCATGAAAAGCATCAAGATCTCCATGGCAGCAACCAGCGGCCCGGCCATAACCGTCATGGCCCTGATTCCCCTTTACGAACTCTTCCAAACCCGCGGTTCAACGCCCGTCAACGATCTTGAATCCATGGAAAAATCCATCAGGGCCGCTGCCAGGCGCCTTAATATAGATCACTTTGCCCCCCTGGAAAATGCCCCGACCCTGGATGCCCTTTTCCAGGACAAGGCGTTTTCCATCGAACGGATGTTTCCCTTTTCCTGCCGATAGCGGAGGTCACGGGGCGCTTCAGTGAAGCGTCCCCTTAAATACAAGCGTTGCTGAATTAAGCCTTGGTGGACGGGGGCATTTTTTTTGTTGCACTTTTTTTCAAAAAATCATTATTAAACCATCAAAAAAGGCAACAAGGAAAGCCTGACCCCATATTTTGAAAAAGGCAACAAGGAAAGCCTGACCCCATGTTTTGGCCAAAAGGGAAATGTGATCGAAAAAAATGCCCACGGACGAGAACTCTCCTTGACCGTCTTATTATTTTATGAAACAAGATAGGGCCTTATCTCCAAACCAAAGGAAGTGCTAGGGAAAAAAAATTTTATGGAAAACATTGTAAATGATTTCACTCAAGCGCTCCTATCGTTGGATAGAGTGGTTGTAAATCAGATTTTAGAGAAGAATGTCCATGATGCCTCACCAATAAAATTTATTGAGCGTGTTGTTGTCACTGCCTTGGAACGTATCGGTGCAGGATGGCAGGACGGAACAGTTGCCTTATCCCAAGTCTATATGGCCGGTCGAATTTGTGAAGATATCGTTGACGAGCTGCTTCCTCCCGGGGACCCCAATAGAAAGAATCAACCCAAATTAGCCATTTGTATTCTCAGCGATCATCATAAACTTGGAAAAATTATTGTATATTCTATTTTAAGAGCAAACGGGTTTGATGTATCAGATTACGGAGTCATGGAGGTTGAAAATCTTGTTGAACGCGCTAAAGAAGACAAAATTGAAGTTTTATTAATTTCTGTTTTGATGCTCCCCTCTGCTTTGAAGATAAAAACATTAAAAGAAAAGCTTAAAAATTCAGGTCTTGATATCAAAATAATTGTAGGCGGGGCGCCATTCAGATTTGATGACCAGTTATGGAAAATGGTGGGGGCTGACGCCATGTGCAAAGACGCGTCTGAAGCAGCATCTGTGATAGAAGCAATAATGGGAGGCCGGGTATGAATCAGCAGGCCATCACATCAATGCAGCGAGTTTTAACAACCCTTGGACATAAAGAACCCGATCGCGTCCCTCTTTTCCTTCTGGTTACCCTTCATGGCGCCAAGGAACTGGGGCTATCCATAAAAAGTTATTTTTCAACCCCTGAAAATGTAGCTGAAGGACAGCTCAGATTACGGGACAAATACAGACACGACTGTATTTACAATTTTTTTTATGCGCCTTTGGAAGTTGAGGCCTGGGGAGGGGAAGTTATATATTCCGATGATGGTCCCCCAAATTCCGGTGAGCCCATCATAAAAAAATTTCAGGATATTAAAAACCTCAAGGTCCCTGACGTCAAAACGACGAAATGTCTGGGCAACGTGTTAAAATCATCTCAAATGATCAAGGAAAAAATCGGAGACCAGGCCCCCATCATCGGTGTTGTGATGTCTCCGTTTTCTTTACCTGTGATGCAGATGGGCTTTGATAAATATTTTGATTTGATGTATGAACAACCGGATTTATTCTGGCATCTCATGAAAATAAATGAAGAGTTTTGTGTCAATTGGGCAAATGCACAGTTAGAATCGGGGGCAACAGCCATTTGCTATTTCGATCCGGTATCTTCGACAACGATAACAACCAGGGAAATGTATCTGAAAACAGGATACCCAATTGCCATAAGGACCCTATCAAGGATAAACGGACCAACAGCCACCCACATGGCTTCCGGCAGTTGTTTGCCGGTTGTTGATGATATCGCAAAAACCGGGACAGCAATATTGGGTGTCAGTGCCCTTGAGGATCTCGAACTTTTGAAAAGTGCCTGTAAAGACAAACTGACCATACTCGGGAATTTGAATGGGATTGAGATGTGCCGGTGGAATGCAGCGGATGTTGAAGAACAGGTTAAAAAAAGCATCTCCCAGGCCGGGATCGGTGGGGGATTGATATTGTCGGACAATCATGGTGAGATCCCCTGGCAAGTGTCGGATGAGGTTTTAATGTCAATATCTGAAGCTGTCCATAAATGGGGTCGATATCCATTACAATGGGCCATCGACAAGGATTAATTTCAAAATTCAGAAGGCGTCTTTTGTTAAATGAAAACCCATACCGACTTTGAGTCAGAGGGCGAACCGGCAAAGCTAAAAAAGCAGGTATCAGAATATGCCATGGCGTTTGACCTTTTGTCTAAAATAACCCATTCATGCACTGAACAAGAGACAATCAAAAGTCTTCTTCAGATATTTGAGACCCTTTTCTCCCCACAGCAAGTGCTCTATGTTTCTCTAATAAACACCCAGCCTGAACATGTTTATTCTTCATTATTTTTGAAAGAAGACACGGAATCAATTAAAAGTCGATTGTCTCATTTTAACAAAAAATATTCCTGGACAGAATCTGACACCGGGTTCCAGGTGTTGATCAAATATAATGACATGAAACTGGGAATTCTTGAAATAGACGATCTAAAGTTCCCGGAACATCGAGACCGGTATCTGAATCTTACCCTGTCAATGGTAAATGTATGCGGCCTTGCCATCGAAAATGCCAAAAGGTATCAACAGATCAGGGACGTTGAAAATAAGCTGAGAAAGAAAAAGGAAAAACTTGAAAAGGCCTTATCAGAAGTAAAAACATTAAGCGGCCTTCTCCCTATCTGCTCCCATTGCAAGAAAATCCGGGATGATAAAGGATATTGGAATCAGATTGAAGTTTATATCCATGAACATACTGACGCAAAATTCAGTCATGGTATCTGCCAGGAATGTGTAAAAAAATATTACTCTGATTTGGACATTAATGACGACAGAGATTCGCCATAACAATGGTTTAGCAGGCGCTTTCACACAGGATTGTTCTGTGGAGAGATTGTTGCCGCAGCACCTGCGCCCGGGGATGGATCAAAGGGGCATTTCGACAATTCCCGGTCCGCGTTTGAAATCAGAATCAAGAAACTATTGCTTGAAAAGCATGGGACGCTTTTCAAGCTTTTGAATGTGAAACTTGAATATTCTAAATACTCTAAAGAGGATCTGCCGTAAACGCTCGTATGAAATATCAAAAAAATCGGCGAGCTCACTGTTTGACAGGACTTCACCTTCAAGGCCGAATTTCAGACGAACAATCTGCCGGGTCCGCTGATCCATCCTTTCCATAATGGCAGAACAGTGATCGATCTGTTACTTGAGCAGTAAAAGGGTTTCAGGGGTCTGCTGTTCGCTGTCGCAACCTTGAAACATGCGCAGAATTTCAGGAAAAGGGTCTTCGGGCTTACCCGCTTTTGCGGGCAGAACCAGGGCCTTGTTGAAAAGATCAACATCTTCGCGGCACAAACCGTGAAGATCAGGATATTGTTCTCTGGTATTGCGAATCGCGGCATTTTTGGTCAAAAACACATGGCCCACCACTTCCGGGTACAGTTTTGCCAGGAACATCCAGTAGGCATTTTTTTCATTCCCGATCCCGAACCAGTTGAGCAGGCCTTTACCGGAACCGGCAAACAGATGATGGTTGAACATCAGGCGGGAAAATTTTTTTCAGATGCAGGGGTCGGCAGGGTTAAAAGCCGAGCAGGATTCAATGACAAGGCGGACCTGCCCCATGTTTCCCGGTTTCAAACGGGGAAGTTCCAGCCGGGTTCCCACCACGATCTTTTTTTTGACCATCACCCCTTTGACAGGGGTCTGGTCGGGCATGTCCAGGGGCGTTGAAAAATCAGAACGGTCCTTGCGGTCAAGCAGTTGTCCGCAGATGTACTCGTTTTCATGTTGCCGCAGCAGTCCGAAAGCGCCTCGGTCTCCACAAGCGCTTCCGCACTTTCCATCAGCTGGTCTGTTAAATCCAGATTGTGACCATCCATGCCCAAAGCGCCTCTTTGTCACAACCTGCACAGCCAAAGCAGGGCCCGGGGTATGCCGCCCCGGGCCCATCCCCTTCTGCCGTGTAGATTGTTTTTATATGCCCCCCACCAAAGCATTGCAAACAGTGGCGTTTCATCATTTGCTGTGGCCAGGGCAGACGTCATGCCCCGGCCATGGCGGTTACAGGATAATATTCAGAATACGCCGCAACGGCTCAGCAGCCCCCCACAGCAGCTGGTCGCCAACGGAAAAGGCCGTGATATAGTCGTCGCCGATGTTCATCCTGCGGATGCGGCCAACGGGCACGGTCAGGGTGCCTGTGACGGCCGCAGGGGTGAGATCGGTGATGCTGGTCTCCTTGCGGTTGGGAACCACCTTGACCCAGTCGTTGTTGGCGGCAAGCATGGCCTCGATTTCACCCACCGGCACCTTCTTGTTGAGCTTGATGGTAAAGGCCTGGCTGTGGCACCGCATGGAACCGATCCTGACGCACTGTCCGTCAATGGGAATGGGATTGTCCGACCGGCCCAGGATCTTGTTGGTCTCGACAAACCCCTTCCACTCTTCGCGGGTCTGGCCGTTGTCCATGGCCCGGTCGATCCAGGGAATCAGGCTTGCCGCAAGGGGAACGCCCCAGTTGTCGGTCGGGAAAGCCTTGGATCGGATGGTGGCGGTAACCTTCCGGTCCAGGTCGAGTATGGCCGAGGAGGGATCGGCGAGCAGGTCGGCGGACTGGATGCCAATGGCTGCCATCTGGGCCACAAGCTCCTCCATGTTTTTCGCCCCTGCTCCGGAAGCGGCCTGGTAGGTCATGGAGGTGATCCATTCCACCAGATTGTTTTCAAACAGCCCGCCAAGGGCCATGAGCATGAGCGACACCGTGCAGTTGCCGCCGATATAGTTTTTAATTCCCCGGTCAAGGGCCTGGTCGATCACCTTTCGGTTGACCGGATCGAGCACGATGATGCTCTTGTCGTCCATTCGCAGGGTTGATGCCGCATCGATCCAGTACCCCTTCCAGCCGCTGGCCGCAAGCTTTGGCCGCACGGCCTCGGTGTAGGCCCCGCCCTGGCAGGAGAGAATGATATCCATTGCCATGAGGGCGTCAATGTCATGGGCGTCCACCAGGGGCGGCGCATCCACCCCCACATCCGGCGCCTTCATCCCGGCCTGGGAGGTGGTGAAAAACAGCGGGGTGAATCCCTTGAAATCATCCTCGGCCATCATCCTTTCCATGAGAACAGACCCGACCATTCCCCGCCAGCCGACAATCCCGACCTTTTTCATTGTTTACTCCTTTATTATATTTTCCATGTGAAATACCATATCCATGAGTTGTCCTGTTCAAAAACATTTTACGCTTATACCGACAAAACCTTTTTAAGGTCAATACCCTATTTTTCCATGGTGGTTTTCAGGGTATCCCCGTCGCAGTTCAAAAACAGACCTGCCCGCGCTGCACAGGCCTGTTACACCTTTTTTTCAACCAGACGACTGCTCTATCGGCCCGGGGCGTCAGATGCCAGTGCCGGGATCGGTTTAGTTTTCCCTTGATAAAACGGGGGTATTCGATAGAATAGTCTGGGCGTAATCGCCGATTTCATAAATGTAACAGGAACACACCATGGACGAACTTAGAAAATTTATTGCCCCTGAATTCATTATCGGTCCAAACGCCCTGTACTCAACCGGCGCCTATGCCCGTCAGTTTGGCGCGGAACGGGTGCTTGTGGTCACGGACCCGGGCGTGTTCGAGGCCGGCTGGCCGCAAAAGGTTGAAGCGTCAATCCGGGACAGGGGCGTTGACACGGTGATGTTCAAAGATGTCTCCGCCAACCCCAGGGACCATGAGGTCATGGCCGGTGCAGAGCGCTTTCGTGAAACCGGATGTGATCTCATTGTTGCCGTGGGAGGCGGCAGCGCCATTGACTGTGCAAAGGGCATCGGGATTGTCAGCTCCGGCCAGCGACACATCCTCGAATTCCAGGGGGTGGACCAGATTGAGATACCCGGCCCGCCCCTGATCTGCGTGCCCACAACGGCAGGCTCTTCCGCCGACATCTCCCAGTTTGCCATCATCTGCGACTCAAAACAGCAAATCAAGGTCACCATCATCAGCAAAACCCTGGTGCCGGACCTTTCCCTTATCGACCCGGTCACCACCACCACCCTGTCCCGGGAACTCACGGCGGAAACAGGCATGGATGCCCTGAGCCACGCCTTTGAAGCCTATGTGTCCAATGCAAGCTCTCCCATCACGGACATCAATGCCCTCAAGGCCGTGTCCCTGATCACGGAAAATCTGAAACTGGCATTTGACAATCCCCAGAACCTTACCTTTCGGTCGAACATGATGCTGGCCAGCCTGTTTGCCGGGCTTGCTTTTTCAAACGCAAGCCTTGGCCTTGTCCATGCCATGGCCCACAGCCTTGGGGGACGGTTTGACCTTCCCCATGGTCAGACCAACGCCCTGCTGCTGGAATCCGTGGTGAATTTCAACTTCAACCACGCCCGGGAACGATACCGGGATCTTGCAACGGCCATGGGACTGGGTCCGTTCCAGGATAGGGCCCAGATAAAACAGGCCCTGGGTCAGGCCCTGGGAAATTTAAGAACAGCCCTTGGCATAACCGGGACCCCATGCAGACTTGATGTTACAAACGACACCCTTGCCCGGCTTACCGAGTTTACCGTTAAAGACCCCTGCATTGTAACCAACCCCATAATGCCCACACGCAAAGAGATCCAGGAGATTTATGCCGGAAAATTCTAGGGACAAACAAGAACAGATCAGGCTCAGAAACAAAATCCTGGGAATCGGTGATACCTCCATTCGAAAAAGTTATTACCCCCAGCTCCAGAACCAGATCAAAAAGCTCAAACTGGCCAAGGAACGGGCCGAGGAAAACGAACGTAAATTCAGCGAAATCCTGAACAGTACAAGCGACGGCATCGTCCTCGTGGATCCGAAGAGCAAGGCCATTGTCCTTGCCAACCACACGGCCCAGCGGATGTTCGGCTATTCAGCCCAGGAGATGGAACAACTGACCTTTAATGACCTTGCAGCATCGGGTCACCAGCAACCGGTCATGGCCGGGCTCCTTCCGGAGCAGGAAAATAATTCCACGAACCCGGACCATGGCAACCAGCACCCGACATCCCTGAAACACCTTTCCATGCAGTCAAAGGACAAACGTCCCATGACCTGCGACATCCGGTCCTCATTCGTTGAAATCGAAGGCATGACCTTTATTCTGGCCCTGATCCTTGATGTCACACGCCTTGTGACCATGGAAAAGGAAAAGGAAGAGATCAAGGCAAAGCTTGCCCACACCGGAAAAATGGAGGCCCTCGGCACCATGGCAGGGGGGATTGCCCACGATTTCAACAATATTCTGTCGGCCATCTTTGCCTATTCCCAGCTGGCAATCAACCATATTTCAGACCCGGAAAGGGCAAAAAACGATATTCAGCAGATCCAGAAGGCCGGCCAGAAGGCTGCGGATCTCACGGGGCAGATATTATCGTTTTCCAGACGAACCAGCCACAATAAAATCGCCATGCCCATTTATAATGTGGTCAAAGAGGCCCTGGAACTGTTCAGTTCAACCTGCCCTGAAAACATTGAAATCAAGGACCGCATCCTTTCCAGCGCCTCGATCATGGCCGACCCCACAAACATCCACCAGCTCATGCTCAACCTTTGCACCAACGCCTTCCATGCCATGGCAGAAACCGGCGGCGTCCTGACCGTGGCCCTGGCAGAACGGGCCATTACCACGCCCACCCCCATGTTTGCCACCCTTGTGCCGGGAAATTATCTTGAACTGACCGTGTCCGACACGGGCCATGGCATGGATGCCGGTACCATGGAAAGAATCTTTGAACCCTATTTTACCACAAAGAAAACAGGCCAGGGAACGGGCTTTGGCCTAGCATTGGTCCACAGCATTATCAAGGACCACGGGGGGGAGATCTTTGTTAAGAGTGAACCGGGCAGGGGAACCCGGTTTCACCTTTTTTTTCCCGTCATATGAATTTACCGGCAAGGTTGGAGTCGATGACATAGATGCACACTTCGTTGGCACCCTGCTCGGTGTAGTTGAATTTCACCATCATGTTGTTGATGAGAAACTCCACGTCGCTGCGAATACGCCGGTCATAGGTTTTAAAGCCTTCCGTGTCATAATCCTTGATGGCGCTCCTGAAATTTTCGTTGTCCAGAAAAGGTTCGAGCACCCTTTTTTTAAGATTATGCACATAGCGTTCGTGCAGCGAATTAAACAGCCGGGTATCGGTGATATCCTTGCCTTCGACCATCATTTCAACGCTCAGGGCGTTGGTGGTATACTCCTTGAGCACATCAATGCGCATGATCTCACGCCGCTGCTGATCCACATTGGCGGCAAAGAGCCTGTTTTCTATGCTCTCCAGATAGGCGTTGGTTATATCAAGGACCTCGCCGGTGAACAGGCACTTTGCCGTGGATCCGATCTCAAAATTCACGGCCGAGATATAGTTCTTGACGTCCAGGGCAATGCGATCCTCATTGTAGTAATAGAGGGACTCCTTGACCTGCTGGAGGACGTTGTAATCGTACATTCGCAGGAGGGACTCGAGGAATCCGGAAGGAATCAGGCCCGATCTCACCTTCATGAGGTTGCGGAAAAACCGGCACAGGTCCGGCATGGTGATGAGGCTGTCCTCCTTTGCATGCATGGAATAGAACTGATCAAAGATGCGGATGGAGTCCCGGCCTGAAAATCCGCTGCTGCCTTCGGTCTCTGAATCCTCAATGATCTTCCGCCAGAGTTTGGCGGTCAGGGCCTTTCTGTCATCGTCCTGGAGCCACTGGGGCGGCGTTCCCGAATAGATCTCCATCTTGAGCAGCATAAGGTTCTCATCGCAGTAGCGCCGGTACTTTGCAGGATCACCAATCCATTCGACGAGCACTTCCGACTTTTCCTTGAGCCTTGAGCTGATCATCACCCTTGCAAAATTTTCCATGACCATGGGCAGAAAGCTGTCCATGACATGGCGGCCAAAGATATTGGTCAGCACCTTGACCTCGGTTTCCACATCCAGGACATAGGGAATGTTGATGTACTGAATCCGGTCGGAAAACGAGGGGAACTCCCTGATGTTCTTCTTGTCCTCGGGATTCATCAGCGCAAGGAACAGCGAGTTGACGTTCTCCTCAAGATCTTCCACCTTGTGGATCGCCTCGCTGATGATGTTGTGAAGCTCAACCATGCGCTCAACGTTGTGGGACTTGATATCCATGAGGGCATATACGCCGTTGTTTGTTTTGGCAAATCTTGAATAGACGTAGTGGATGAGGTTGCTGTCACGGAACAGATTGTTGATCCGGGTCTGGAGCATGGGATTGGTGATCACGTTGTTTTTAAGGGGCTTGTCCCCGGGGTTGAACACGGATATGCCCATGCCCATGCGGCGACTGTAAAAGTAGGGTCGGGCATGGAGCATGCTGAACACCGCTTCGCTGGTGCCAAGGCGCTCAAAAAGGGCCTGGTAGATCGACGAACAGATGGTGCACGCCTCCTGGCTGAACACCCACTCATACTCTTTTTCAGTAAACAGCCGCCACTTGAATTCATCGTTCTTGATCAACTTGTCGAGCATCCCCCGGCGAAGGTGCTTGGGAATGATCAAAAGCGGATTGTCGTGGGAGATGCAGGGAATCTCCAGACAGGCATTGTCACCCCCATGGTTCAGCTCCTCCTCAACCTCCTGGTCCATCAGGTCGGGATAGTGCCGCTCAAGGATGTGCACAAGCCTGTCAATGCTGCTGGTCCGTTCGGTCATCCCCGGCTGGCCGAGTCGATTGACATCAATGCGCCACAGGGCCTCGTACCGCATGCCCTCGTCGGTGTTGGCATAGGACTCAAATTTTTTCAGCAGGTTGTTCAAAAAGGTGCTCTTTCCACAGCCGTGGGGGCCGTGGAAGATGTAGATGCGGTTCTGCTGGGCACCATGGCGAAGTCCCTCCATGTGCTTCATCATGCGGTTGGCAAACAATCGGTCTGCAAAATAGGGGTTTTCAGACCCTTCCACAAACAGCCTTGAGCAGTCGTAATAGGTGAAACTGGCCTCTCCCAGATCTTCAGGAAGGTCGCTGTCTGCAACCTTGACGTGGGAGACCATCATATCGTAGAACACCTGAAAAATATTTCGGATCACCCGGGCCGGCTGCTTTTCTATGAGATCCAGAAACTGGATAAAGGTGAGGGGTTTTCGCTTTTCAAGGCGGGCACCATCCCGGTTTAAAAAAGCCGCCGCAATCTCTGCCGGCGTCTCATCGCTTGCCATACCAAGGGATTTTTTATCCATCTCCATTTATATCTCCCGTTTGTGGAGCTTGCGATTCTCCATGACATACATGAAACGCTTCCAGGTAAATCCTTCTTCCTCCTTGAGTAAATCCTTTGGCGCCACAGGATCCCAGAAGTTGGCAGGAACCTGGGGAGCCGTGTCTGAACGGATGTACTCCCAGGTTTCAAGGCGCACCGGAGCGCCCCAGAGGAATTCAATGCCGACCATGGTATTTTCAATAAAATCCGCCTTCAGGGGCTTGCCCTCAAAGGAGTGGACCAGGTAGAGTTCCCCTTTGAGGGTCTTTTCATGGTCCACACGAATTTTTGGGGGATGGTAGAGGGTGTTGATAACCATCTCCTTGTACGCCTCGGCCTTTCTTGACTTTACATAGTACTCCAGGCTCTTGCGCTCCCGGTTGATCCGTTTTCCCGACACAAAGAGTCGGTGGCGATCCATGAATTCCTGGTCCACGTACCGGTTGATAAAGGTAAAATCGCACAGATTCTCCCGGATGCTAAAGATAAGATCCCTGCCCGAGTGTTGTTCAAGATCAAACTTTTTCCGCAGGCCCTGGTCTTTGAGGGAAAAATAGTCCAACGTATAACACCCCCTGTCCTCCATCTCCCAGATGTGGTAGAAAAGCCGCATGCCCAGGGCGTAGGGATTCAGGCCCACCTTGGGCATGGCCGTGACCCCGGCATTGACCTTGGCAAAATTCACCTCATGCCCCTTGATCCTGTCATCCTCCATGAACAATATCTCGTGCCACAGGCTTGCCCATCCCTCGTTCATGATCTTGGTCCTGATCTGGGGCTGGAAAAACAGTGAGGTGTTGCGAACCACCTCAATGACCGACTTCATCCAGGTGTTTTCATCTTTTTTCAGCACCGGCGAATGTTCAAGGATATACTGCATGACGTCGGGCCGGAAGTTCTCTTTTACCTCTTTCTTTTTCTGGTAACGGGCATCAAACTCGGGATACTTTAAAATGACCTCGGAAAAAAACAGCTCGTCCGTGTAGGTGCCGCTTTTCTTGAGCGCATTGTAGCGATCGATCTCCTTTAGATAGGCGTTGGTTCCGGCCTTCTTCTCCTGCTGGAGAAAAATGTCAAAATAGTAATCGATACGCTCGATCCTGCGGGTTCGCGGGGTGATGTTTTCAGCGACCGTGGCATGGTACCCGACAATGTTGTCGATTCCCCGGGCAAACTCGATGACATAGTCCACCCACCGCCCCTTTTCCGAGCGATACCTTGCGATGAGCCGCTTGTCCGCAAGGGCCTGGCCTTCAAAATCATAGGACCAGGTGTGCTGGAAAAAAAGGTTGTTCTGGAAAAAATCAATGTGCCCGAGGACATGGTAGAAAATCATGACATTGAGCCAGTCCGGGTTGTTGTCGTTGTAGAAGGAGATGGCCGGTCGGGTGTTGATGACCGTTTCATAGGGATTGTTCGGGTAGAGTTCGTATTTTCCCCGTTCAGACAGCACCCTCACGTCGTGGACCCAGTAATCATACAGGTTGGGAATCATCACCTTGGGACCGAGCTCGATCAAATCCCGATTGGTGACAATGTACTCAAGGGTTTCGTCGTCAAACACAAGCCCCTTGTCCCTTGCCCTTTTCTTGCACCCCTCCATGATCTGTTTCACATGCTGGTCAACAATTTCCATGGCATCTCCGCTGGAAGATAAATTAGGAGATCAGTTGTTTAATCCCCTGAATGATCCTTGCATCATCGGCATCCTCCTTGAGCGTGTCCATTTTAAAAAATGCGCTCTTTTTCTCAAGAAGGCCCGATGCCCTGATATACTTTGCGACCTCGGTCTGGTTGGCCCGGGCGTACTGATGTTCCGCAATGGTGATCCCCACCCTTGCCGCATAGCCAAGCATCTTTTCAAGCTCGACCAGGGCATCTTTGCCGTCGGTATCCCAGTCATCGCCGTCCGTGCCGTGGAACACGTAAATATTGTAGTCCCGTGCAAGGCTCTCCTGTTCAACGATCTGGTTGACAAGCCGGTAGGCCGATACCACCTTTGTGCCCCCTGCCACCTTGTACGAGTAGTACTTATAGAAATCCTCCACCTCCCTTGCCTCGGTGTCGTGGAGAATAAACCGTGTCAGCACCTGGCGTTTATACTGGTACAACAGCCAGGAATAGATCATCACGTGCTGGGACACAATGGTCTGGGTGGGCTTGCCCCCCATGGAACCCGAGTAGTCCCGGAGGAAAAACACCAGGGCCTGGGATTCATAGGCCTTTTCCCTGGACAGCACCCGGTAGACCATATCCCTTGGCGAAATCAGAAACCCCGCCGTGTCAATATCGTATGCGTCTGACAGCCGGCCAAGGGCGATATTGGTCTGAACAATGCGCCTGAGCGTCGACTTTTTATCGAGCACCTGGCCAAAGCCCCGGTGCTTGTCCGTGAGTTCGTACACATAGCGGGCAAGGGTTCGCTTCTTGCCCTTGTCCTTGAGGTTGGGCAGCTTGAACTCTTCGCTGAGGACCTTTCCCAGTTCATAGGCGTTGGATTCGATCTCATGTTCACCGCCGCCGCCCTCTCCGGGTCCCTCACCCCCGCCTTCTCCCTCACCTTCGGGTCGAATGGGCTGCTCTCCGATCACCTCGCCCTCTTCGCCCTCTCCGGTGCCGCCCGTGGGTTCGCCCTCTCCCTCCTGCTCCGAAGGGATCTCATCGTGGACAAACTTTTCCTCAACGGTTGTCGGCACCACAACGACCCTGTCCCGGCTGCCCTGGCCGGGCTTTACAATGCGGCCAATGCGGATCTTGGGCTTAAATCCGTCATTTTCACGCTTTTTATCCCGTTCAAGGAGTTCGTCCAGAGTTATCATCTATTTATCATCCTCCTGGCTGCAAAAGTACTCAATGGTTTTGGTGGAACAGGTCCTGCAGTAGCCCAGTTTTTCCATCATGGTGTTGATCATCCGGTCATGGAGCTTCTGGTTCTCCTCGTTGGTTCGGTTGGCAAGGGCCCCCACCAGGCTGCCTGCGCCGGCAATGTCGGATTTTAGCCGAACATCGGTGATGGCCTTGACCAGTTCAAGGTTGTCCATGAAATCATAGTTGGGATCAATGGAGATCTTCTGACCATAGATCTTTCGGATGGAGTTGCGAAACGAGGCCCTCTGCTCTTCGGTCTTGAGCCCGAGCCGTTCTTCCACATTCTTGATATAACGCTCGTCGATTTTCATGGCCTTGAGTTCGCCGGTCTGGGGATCCTTGTACTTCCACATCATGTCTGGACCGAGGTGCTCGGCATCCACCCCGATGATCATGTTGATGTAATTCATCACATCCTTTTTAATGGCCAGGGGCTCGTCCATGTAGGCGTTGAACATCTCGGTCATGATCCGTTCCCGGTAAAGGCCCCTTCCGATCTTGAGGTCATCCATGAACTTGGTGCGGTCCGAAGGATCGGTGACATAGTCGAGGACCACCCGCTCAAGGGTGTTGAAGATGTCCAGGGCAAACATGCAGTTGCCCTCGTTGGTTTCACTGCTCTCGAGCAGCAGCTGGATGGACCGCCCCAGGTTCCGCTGGCCAAGGCCTTTCTGGCCGAACCGCTTGGTGATGTCGGTTCCCTGGTTCAGGGTGTCGATGAGCTCTGCCAGGGTCTTGAGGCTCTTCTCGCCGGCCACTTCGCCTGCGGCAAGCTTCATGGTTTCAACCGGGGTGAGTTTTTCCGATTTGGGCAGCCTTGTAAGCACCACACCCACGGATGCCGCATAGTTGAGGTTGGGATCCTGGTGGAGCTTGTCACTGTTCAGGGTGGTCTTGACATCACTGCCGATGGCGTAGCGGGTCAACTCCTGCTGGAGCTTGTAATCGGTGTTGTGGGCCACGTAGCAGATGCGGCAGCGGTCCACAATGGGCGCCTCTTCCCTTTCGGCCAGGAACGAATCAAACTCGGAGTTGTTGCTGGTGGCGACAATCAGGGTATCAATGGGCCACTTGTAACCGTCGATCTCAATGGTCCGGTTCTGGATCACCCCGAGGTAGACCTGGACAAGGTCCTTTTTGTTCTTGTAGATTTCGTCGGAAAAATGAATCCCGCCGCCGGCCACCCGGGCAAGGGCGCCCCGTCGCAAGTCAAACCGGTAGGGGTTGTTGGTGTCGGTAATATGGAGCAGGCGCTGGATGGATTCTTCGCCCAAAAGGTCCACGGCAGAGCTTGTGATCTTATCCTTTGCAGGATACTTGCCCGTGATGGTTCCCAGGCTCTCGGTCAGGGGAACAGGCACGATATCGATGAACGAGAGCATGGCGTCCATGTCAGCATCGGCATACTCCCGGATCTGGCTCCAGATGTAACTTGAGCAGGCCCCAAGGGGACGATATTTCGCAAACAGCGCATCGATCTCCGGGTCGGACAGCCTGGCGTTTTTGGCAAGATAGGTTTTTGTTTCGTCCATGGTTTCGCACAGCCCCATGGCAAGGATCATGGGATCCTCATAGGTCTGGGACTCGATGGTCGTTATCCTGCCGTAATCCTTTAACTTGTCAAGGTTCTTGAACCGAAAGGTGTATTTCCTGTTCTCCGGCCGGGAGAGAAAAGACCGGTACTGCTCGCAAAGGTAATCCACAAAAAAGGTCTTGCCATTGCCGGGCTCGCCAACAAGCACAAAGGCCATCTCCCTTGAAGAGCCCCCCTCGGAGGCGTCCTTGACAAACGAAACAAAACTGTTGATTTCATCGTACATGCCGATGAGGTGCTTTTGCCCCTTGTGAAAGATGTCAAAATGATAGGTGGTTTTACCCTTTACGCTCACCTTTTCAACACCGCTGTCAAGGATCATCCGTGTGACTCCCTGGAAGGCGTCCTCAAAGATCCGCGTCCCTGTTTTCACCCCATCAATATGAAACATCAAAGATTTTTGATCTTTACTTTCACCCATTGTTTCCTCCCTAACAGCACAAACGGAGATTGTGCTGCAAAACCTGGTTGAAGTATCTGAAACCTGAAACTAAGAAGAAGCCTTTATCGAGTAAAGAGGTGTCGCTTAACACTGTTTTTATGAAAATTTACTTGTTGAAATGACTATATCAGGGGGAATATTACCCTGTCAAATTATTCAACAATAAAAGTTCACCCCGGGTTTAGGATATGATATTGTATCTTTCAAAACTTGGATATGGCCGTGATATCATAACAGCGTTTCAACCACCCACGCAGAGGTGACAATGCCTTTAAATGATTTTTTTACCCCCGCAGCCCTTGCAAGGGAGATAAACCAGGGAGAATCCTCAGTAAAGTTCTGGCTGAACCGTTTCAGCCCATGGTTTCCCCATACCGTTGACAGGGGACAGAAACGATATCCAAGGCAGTCCATTGCCACCCTTTTATTGATTGCTGAAAAAATCGATGACGGCATGATTCCGTCGCAAATTGAGGCATTTCTTGAAGACAGCACCCTTGCGGCCGGGAAAAAGGCTGAAATTAAAAATAAGATGCAGACGATTGATGAAACGGTAACTAAAAACCTGGACAGGATTCAATCCCTACTTGGCACCATGGCCACCCTCCAGGAGAGAATCGCAACGGCCCATGAACGACGGGCCGGGGCCGACGAACAAAAGGCCCGGGCATTGGAGAGAAGGGCTGCGGCCGAAGAACAAAAGGCCCTTGCCATGAATGCCATTGCAGCAGCCCTCAACGGAATGAATCAGGGCCTTCCGGGAAAGGGGGTGCCAGGGGAAACCGTGCCCGAAGCGACCCGGGCGTCATCTCCCGGGCCTGACCCGGAACCGGAAATTGAGCCAAAACCGGAAATGGCTTTCCCCCATCCCCCCGTACCTGAACTGAAAACCGAAGATCAGAACCGGGAGGCGATGTCGCCCCCCCAGGAAAATGGGCCGGGACTTGACGATCCGGCCATTGACGACCTGTCTTCCCTTTTCAAGGATGAGCCGGTTCAGGACCTGGGATTCAATGACCTCAACCTGGACGATCTCAGTCTGCTTGTGGATGAACCTGGAGATGAATCCATGGACGATCCCAGCCGGCCTGTTGACGAACCTGGAGATGAACCCATGGACGATCTCAGCCGGCTTGTGGACGAACCTGGAGATGAACCCGTGGACGATCTCAGCCGGCTTGTGGACGAACCTGGAGATGAACCCGTGGACGATCTCAGCCGGCTTGTGGACGAACCTGGAGATGAACCCATGGACGATCTCAGCCAGCTTGTGGACGAACCTGGAGATGAATCCATGGACGATCTCAGCCGGCTTGTGGACGAACCTGGAGATGAATCCATGGACGATCTCAGCCGGCTTGTGGACGAACCTGGAGATGAATCCATGGACGATCTCAGCCGGCTTGTGGACGAACCTGGAGATGAATCCATGGACGATCTCAGCCGGCTTGTGGACGAACCTGGAGATGAATCCATGGACGATCTCAGCCGGCTTGTGGACGAACCTGGAGATGAATCCAGAAACGAGCGCTATGCCGGGCTGGATAATCTGGGCATGCTGGTTGAAGAAGAAGAGAGAGCCTCCATCAAACCCAACATCACTCCGGATGAAAACTTTGAATCATACAAATCAGAAATCATCAACATCATCATCCAGCTGAAAAACCAGGGATCAAGCGTGGCAGAAACAACCGAGCGATTCAACGCCGATGGTGTTGTAACGCTTTCGGGCAAACCCCGGTGGAGCACCCGGGCCATCGATCAGATTTACCGGTTTATCGATGCCGTAAAAAAATAGGACCGTCCCCGGCAACCTTAGATTACAGGCATGAAAGACCGGGGAGGATATCGTTATCTATTTTGCCCTGGCAACCTTTGCAAAACGGGTATCAACAAAGTTGTCAAGGTCAATGAGGCTGGTCATGACCTTCATCTTGTCCATCATGTAATGCTGGATGGTGTCAAGGTCCTCAACAACGGGAAACAGACTGTTGGTTGTAATGCGGTCCGGGGGATCGGTGAGCACCTTTTGAATGACCGCCTTTTCCTGGGAGAGAAAATTAGCCCCGATGGCCGCGGCAGGATCTGGCTGTGCATCAATGGCAAGGCCGGATTTGACAAAGCTTGTGGTCAACTCCTGGACTGCTTCAGGATGCTTTTCAATGATCTCGTCACGCATGACAAAAACGCAGCAGGGATGTCCCGGCCACAGATCCTTCGAAAGATAGAACTCCTCGCCAAGCCCCGATGCAATGACCTGGGAGCCAATGGGTTCTGCAACAATAAAGCCGCCGATTTCGCCATCTTCGTCATATTGAAGGGCTTCGGGCATCTGAAAGGGTGCCACAACCTCAAGGATGACATCCACATCCTTTTCACCGGACCTGCCCGGCTTTAACCCCTTTTCCGACAGCAGCTTATGGAACAGCATGTTATGAATGGAGAGCTGGTAGGGGATTAACACGGTCTTGCCTGCAAAATCCTCGATCTTCTGGATGTTTGCCCGTTTGTTCTTGACCAGGATGCTTCCTGAACGGTGGGCCAGCAAAAGCAGCTTAAGGCCAACCCCGGACTTGTAGAGATCCATGGCCGTGGGGGCCAGGATAAGGGCACCGTCAAGGGCCTTGGTGGCAAGGGCGTCGGCAACTTCGTTCCACCCGTTTTTCAGAACCGTCTGGATACCGCAGTGATCAAAGGTTTCCATGCCTTTTTTCAGCTTGAGATCGGTAACGCCAAGGATGAGGTGATCTGTGATCTTTAGATGCCCAATTTTTAAAATGGGTTTGTCCGCCATGATATCTACCTCCAAATTTTGATCCAAGCTGTCACAGATGTCCAGCACTCAATCTTGCCCCTATGGACCGCCACTATAAGGGATGTCTCTTGACCGTGTCAATAGGAATTTCCGGCCTTGCCCATCGTTCAGGACCAGGGGGACCGGCAGGGACCGGCCGTTACAGGTTCCCTTGGGCTGTAGCGACTGCAGGAACGGCCTGAAATCATGACACCCACACAAAGGCCATGGGTTTCAACAAGAAACAGCGATCATCACGTCAACCGCCTTGATATAATTCATAAAAAATGCTAAGTCCTGTTGCAACTTTAATCCAAGGAAAAAATCAAAACATCATGGAAAAAAACACCCTCAGCCGATTAAAGGCCAAGGAACGCGAAATCCGTCAGGATCTCATCATTGAAGCCGCCAGAACCGTTTTCGGGGAAAAGACCTACGACAAGGTGAGCATGGTGGAAATTGCTCGAAAGGCGGGCATCTCAAAGTCGTCCATATACACCTACTTCACCAACCAGGAAGAACTCCATGTGGAAATCACCCTCCGGGACACCCAAAACTTCATCACTGCCCTTGACCGGCACATCAAAGGTGAAGCCCCGGAGAAACTTACCCTGCGGGGCGTCATCGACCTCTTTCTGGACTACTACCTTGTCCACGAGGCCCAGTGGCGCATGACCACCCACTTTGCCCTCCACGGCAACCGGGAAACGAGCGCCGTTGAAAAACTCGACACCGTGGCAAGGCAGGTCCTGGACCTTTTCCAGAAGGTGTTCAACCAGCTGGGGTTCAAGTCTGACACCCGGCTTCTTGCCCACACCCTTTTTTCATGCCTGAGCGGCATCCTCATTGCTTTCAGGAACTATCCGGGAAGAAGCGACGAGAAGCGTCAACAACACATGAAGCGCATTGGCAACATGGTGGAAACGCTGTTCATGGCCCTGGCGGAACAGGAAAACCGGGAAAAGGTTTAAGACCCCTTCCCGTTCCCTCCTATTTTGGCGTTATTCTATGGGAAAAAAGAACCATCATCTGGTTTCTATCCTCCATCTGGAGAACCGCCTCAAGGCCGCCGGCATCGATATTGATGTTCAACGCCTCCTTGGTCATCCGCAGCCCCAGGGGATCCTTGGACGCCATGGTTTCAGCAAGTTCTGTGGCCGTTGGCACAAGATCCTCCTTTTTAACTCTCCTGCTTGCAAACCCAAGGGCCATGGCATCATCGGCATTCATCCAGTTGCCCGTCAGCAGAAACTCGTTGGCCCTGCCCGACCCGATAATCCGTGGCAGAAAATAACTTGAAGCCATGTCTGCCCCGCCAAGGCCAATATTGATATAGGCGGCCGAGAACCTGGCATCGTCCGTGATGATGCGGATATCAGAGGCCATGGCAAACGAGAACCCCAGGCCTGCTGCCGCTCCATGGATGCACGAAATAATGGGCTGGGGAGCAGCCCGCATGGCCAGCAGCAGCCGGGAGAGCCTGGCCTGGGCGTTATAGGCCTGTACCCGTGTCATTCCAAAAATCGAGGCCCCCAGGGAATCCATGTCAAGGCCTGCGCAAAACCCCTTGGCATCCCCGCCGTCAAGGACGATCACCCGGGTCTGTTCGTCTGCCCGGCGCTCAAGCCAGAAGGCGTGGAGTTCCTCCATCATCTCCTTGTTGACTGCATTATACTTTTCAGGCCGGTTAAGGGTAAGATACCCAACGGCCCCCTGGACTCTGTAATCAAAAGTTCCCATATCTTCTCCTATATTAATATGCCGCCGTCACAGGCAAGGCTGACGCCAGTGGTGTAGGATGCAGCATCCGACACAAGGTAAAGGGCCGCGCCCGCCATTTCAGAAGGTTCGGCATGGCGGCCCATGGGGATCTGGTTGACCACAAACTTGTGGATCTCTTTGTTCTTGATCAGGGCACTTGCAAAATCAGTATCGGTCAACCCTGGAAGCAGTGCGTTGACCCGGATCTTAAACGGTGCAAGCTCCTTGGCAAACACCTCGGTCATGGAGACAAGGGCCGCCTTGGACACCGAGTAGACCCCCTGCATGAGCCCCGGACGCCTGGCATTGATGGACGCAATGTTTAAAATGGCGCCGCCCCCGGTTTTCATCATCATGGGCGCTGCCTTTTTGATCATGAAAAACGGCCCCTTGAGGTTGACGTCTATGATCTTGTCCCACATACCGGCATCGGCATCGAGCATATTGCCGAAATGGGGGTTGGTGGCGGCATTGTTCACAAGGATATCCACCCGGCCGTGGCGATCCTGGATGGTTTTAAAAAGCCCGTCAATCTGGTCCTCATACCCCATGTGGCAGGCAATGGCCTCGGCATCAAACCCCATTTCCCGAATTTCACCCACCACCCCTTCGAGGAGATCGGATTTTCTGCTCACCAGAATACAGTGGGCACCATGTTCGGCAAAGGCCATGGCCATGGCCCGGCCAATGCCCCGGCTCGCCCCTGTAATCACCGCTATTTTTCCATTTAATGAAAAGTCCACCATCCTGCGTTCCTCCTGACGATAAGGTTAAACATTATTCTTCCCTTCAAACGGATATCTTTTACGCATCCCGGTGTCAACCATTTTAGACGAAATCCTCCCCGCCAAGCAATTCGAATTGTGGCTGTATTTTTAGGTGGCAGCAGATACCGACTGCCCTTCCCATGTTGATTTCCACAATTAGAATTGCTGAGCCCGCCCTTTACAATGGAACAAAATCCTGGTAGTGACTACCCTCCCGATACGGGCGGACATCACAGCAACCTGAAAAAGAGAGCAACACAAAATGGAAGAATGGATTTCCCAGATGCAGGGGTTTATCAACACCCTTGACAGGTTACGCAGGATCATCAACCCCACCCCTGAAGAAGAGGCGGCCATCAACACCCTTGACACCCGCTGGGGAGCCACCCCCTACTTTGCCGCCCTCATGGACAAAGATGACCCCTGCTGCCCGGTCAGAAGGCAGATCATCCCGTCTCTCAAGGAACTTGAAAACACCCATGGCATCAAGGATTACCTCGTGTTCCACGAAAACAGAACCGTTGACCCGGAAAGACCCGACTGCATCGCCCGCCAGTACCAGGACCGGGTGGCCTTTACAGTGACCGACACCTGCGCATCCTACTGCCGCCACTGTTTCAGACGCGAAGTGGTGGTTGACCAACAGCTCAAGCTCAGATTTGACCTTGACCAGGGCATTGAATGGATCAAAAAAAACACCGAAATCCGGGATGTCCTGGTCACGGGCGGAGATCCGTTTCTCCTGTCTGATCAGCAACTGGGCGAACTCATCACCCGGCTCAGACAAATCAACCATGTGCGAATGATCCGGTTTGGCACAAGGACTGTCATCAACCTTCCCCATCGCATCACCCCGGATCTCATGGCCATCCTTGGCGATTTTCACAGGGTGCCCATCTGGGTCAACACCCAGTGCAACCATGCAAAGGAAATCACCGACAGGACCGCAAGGGCCGTGTTCGACCTTCTCCGGTGCGGGGTCAACGTGGGCAACCAGGCCGTGCTGCTCAAGGGAATCAACGACACCGTGGAAACCTTCAGGGAACTCCATCAGCGGCTGGTCTATACGAGAATCCGGCCCTACTACCTGTTTTACTGTGAGGCAGCACCCGGCATCGACCATTTCAGAACTGGGGTTGAAAAGGGATCCCAACTGATCCGGGACGGCCTCCAGGGCCATACCACGGGCCTTGCCCGCCCGACCCATGTGATTGCCACAAACATCGGCAAGATCCCCCTCATGGGCAACGACTATATGATTGAAAATACAGAAGAATCGTATCGATTGCGGAACTACAGGGGAGAGGAGACTAGGCTTCCGAACATTCCAGACGAGCAAGGGCACGGGCAAGACGAAGATCGTCCCGGGTGGTGATCTTGATGTTTGCTGCGCTTCCCCGGGTCATGAATACCCTGTGGCCCATGTGCTCGACCAGGGAGGCGTCATCGGTTCCTGAAAAACCGGTGACAAGGGCATGGTCGTGGGCGGCCAGCACCAGGTCAAGGTCAAAGCACTGGGGAGTCTGAACCTGGAACAGACCGGTTCGGTCAATGGTTTTAACGGCAAATCCCGTTTCATCCCCCCTGACCAGGGTGTCTTTTACCGGAACAACGGGAATGGCCGCCCCGTGCTCCCGGGCCGCCCCAAGGCAGCGCTGGATCATGGCGTGGTCAACAAAGGGTCTCACCCCGTCGTGTACCATGACCAGTGAAGACCTGCCGCCATCCCCGAGGGACCGGACAGCCCAAAGCCCGTTTCTCACCGATTCCTGGCGGTCACTGCCCCCGGCCACAAGGTGAACCCTGGCGTCAAGCCCCTGGGGCATAAGGATGGTGTCATGGCAGAAGGTCATGTCCTGGCGGGGAACAACCACAGCAATGGCTTTAATTTCTTTGCAGGCGACAAAGGATTTCAGGGTGCGGGCAAGAACCGGAAGGCCCAGAAGATCAAGATACTGCTTGCGGACCGAGGATGCCATGCGAAGCCCCTTGCCGCCGGCCACAATAACGGCAAAAACATCGGGGTCATGCAGGGGAAGATCAGCCATGGCAGCCGCCTACCTGAGGTAGGAGAGTTCCGGCGGCAGGGGAACCCCCTTGCCCATGGAGTCCTCACCATAATTGACCCGGGCCAGCACTTCAAGGTCGGCAAGGGCCCTTGAATCCCCAGTGAACTCGACCTGTTCCACATCCTCTTTCTTTATCTTACCCCCGGCCCACTGCATGTCAAGAACGCTGGATGCGTCAAAGCTGTCCCCCCCCACGCGCATGGTAACTTCACCCCCGTAGTGCTGGACGATTTTTGCCACCAGCAGGCTGGGCCGGCTGTGGAATCCCCGCTCCTTGGGAATGCCAACAAAGATGGACGAGCGATCAATGTATTCGTTCAACACCTCAAGAGAGATCTCTTTGCCGGAGCTTAAAAACTGCCAGGCGTAAAAAAGGCCGTAGTTGATGGCCCGGTCAAGGAGCAGGTCCGGATCGATGAGGTTTGCCAGGGATTCACTGACGGTCTTGTACATGTCCTTGTACCCCACATCGTGGAGGTGGCGTTCGTAAAAATGAAGCAGCCGGCCCATGACCTGGAGGATATGAAACACAATGGAAAAATGGCTCCTGAGCTGCTTGAGTTTTCGATTGCCGTGGAAAAATCCGCCATGGATCACATAGGAATCAAACGAACTCTGGAGGTTGTGCAAAAGCATCTCAAAACGACGGATGCCCACCTCGTTGACCTTGGCCGGAACAAGCTCCCGGATCGTCCGGCTGTCATAGCGTTCATAAAAGGAAAAGGTTTCAAAGGTTTTGATCAGATCCAGAAATTCACTGGCAATGCTGGTCAGGTTCTGCTGCCGGCGATCCCGGTCGTCCAGGTCATCGATGTTGTGTTCGAGCTGCTCTCCGGTCATGATGCCGGGAAAAAACCGGACATCATAACCAAAGCTTGGAATCTCAATGCCCAGCTTGCCGGCCTCGGCAAGGATGACCGGGGCTGCAAGCTTTAACGAATCCTGGATCATGAGCAGGGTGTCGGTGGATTCGAGCTTGAACCGATGGGTATTTTTCAGCTCGTAGAACCCGATGCGGTTGAGGATATGCTTCTGGGAGTAGCCTGCCAGGGCAAGGTGACGCATGGCCGCCGACAGCTCCCGGTAGAACACCCACTCCCGGTTGTTCTTTGCCCCGTGGAAATCAAGGAAATCCTCGAGAAGATGGGAGGCCGTGATCAGCTTGGAGTAAAGCTTCTTGGTCAGGATATAATCGTCTGAATCCACCCCTTCGATGAAACGGATGCACTTGAGGTATTCAAACGAGAATAGGTTTGCCTTTTCCTTGAACGAAATTTCGCATGAGATTGCCATGGAAGATATTTAAGCCCCAGATCCGAATCACATCATATCCTGTTCAGTCTCCTGAACCGCCTTGTCCATCCGGGCCACAAGCTCTGCCGGAAGTCCCTCGATATCCACGTTTAAAAACCCCCTGACAATGGTGGAAATGGCCTCTTCCTCGTCGAGACCCCTTGCCATGAGGTACTCGATCTCACGGTTGTCAATCTTTCCGACGGCTGCCTCATGGGAAAGCTCCACCCCGGGGGTGAAACCGGAAAGCTCCGGAATGGCGTGGAGAAGGCCGTCCTTGAGGATCAGCCCCTTGCATTCCAGGTGTCCTTTAACGCCGGGAACCATGCTCTTGAGATGCCCCCTGGAAATGATGGTACCGCCTGCTGCAATGGCCCTTGAGATAATCTCAGCCCTTGCACCCGGCGCCCTGAGTTCCACAACCGACCCCACATCCATGTACGAGTCTTTACCGGCCACCAGGATCGAGTTGAACCTGGCCGTGGCGTCCTTTTCAAGGTAGGTCACAGGATTTGTCACCAGGGAACCAACGGGTTTGAGGGAGATGTAGTTGGAAATAAAAACCCCGCCCTCTTCCACATGTACGGCTGTTTTGGGCCGGACAGTGACGTTCTCGCCCCACTCGTGGATCATGGTATACTTCAGGGTCGCCCCTTTTTTCACAAAAAACTCGGAAAGCCCGATGTGCAGGCCCGATTGAAGATGACTGGAGGTGGAGCACCCGGCGATGATGTGAAGCTCGGAGCCCTCTTCAGCAATGATGAGATTATGAACCCGCTGGGCATACCCCTCCTTTGCAATGTGGAGGCAGGTCTGAAGGGGTTTTTCCGTTCGAACCCCTTTCCGGCTCTGGATGCAGAATCCCTGGAGGGGTGAATCTTTAGCGGCCCGGGTCAGTTCATCCTTTTCAGGGTCAAGCAGGGACCACATATACCGTTCAAGACTCGGGTCCTGCTCCAGGGCCTGGGCAATGCCCGAAATCTCAACCCCCTCCATGGATCGGCTGCAATGGACGATCGAGGCGTCCTTTTGAATAAACGAACCCGATCTGAGGGAAGTCTGCTTCTCTATGCCGACCTTGATGAACTCATCGGCATCAACCGGATCAATACCATCCAGTCGCTCCTGGAAACCGTGGACTTCGGCTTCCGTGGTATATCTGGAGAAATCCACTACATTTGGGTCGTACTTGGGCTCATTCAGGCTGAACATCTGACACACTCCTCATATCCATACTCCCTGATCCACTTTAAAATTTCCCGGGCATTGCGTGAACAGCGAAGTTGACCCTGGTAAAGCACCTGGCCCCTGTCTGCTGTGATGTAATCAAGGATATGACCGGTGTGGGTGATGACCAGGGCTGATTTTGCATTGTCGTTGATGGTAATCCTGTGGCAGGCAGGCTGTTTTTTGATTCCACGGTTGAGCAGTTCATTAATACTCTCACCCAGCAGGACAATGGACTCAAGATCCACACCCGATTCCGGCTCGTCAAGGAGCAGAAGGTCCGGCGCCTGGGCCGAAAGCTGTAGAAGTTCACTGCGCTTGATCTCACCGCCCGACAGGTTGCTGTTCACATCCCTGTCAAGGAAATCCTTGAAGTTCAGGGTTTCAGACATGGCATCCACATCCATCTTCCGCCCCCTGCCGCAGATTTCCACCATGCGGCGGGTGGACAACCCGTTGATGGTGGGAGGCCGCTGGAACAGCACGCCGATGCCAAGGATTGCCCGTTCATGCACGGGCATATGGGTGACATCTTCACCCTTGAACAGAATCCGCCCCCGGGTCACTTTGTACCCGGAAAAACCCATGATGGTCATCATCAGGGAGGTCTTGCCGGACCCGTTGGGCCCGAACAGGATATGGGTCTCTCCCCAGGGAACGTGTAGATTAACGTTCTGGAGAATCTCCTTTCCGCCGATTTCGACCCCAAGCTCCTCAATCACTAGCATAATTCATCCTCATAAGCCTTTTAAAAAATACGGCCCCAAACAACACTTTCAAAAAAAATACGGCCGGATCAGCCAGTAAGCCGAATCCTGTACCCCTGCACGGTTACCCGATACCGGGGCAACGATCATTCATCTAGGATGCACGTTGCCGTGCACCTCAAGCAACCTACCCGGAAGCTCGGGCGGGCAGCCCTCAAACGCTTCTCTATTTGGTCTTGCACCGGACGGGGTTTACCAAGCTTTTCCAGTCACCTGGAAAACTGGTGCGCTCTTACCGCACCGTTTCACCCTTACCGGACACCCCAAGGGGTGCCAGGCGGTCTATTCTCTGCTGCACTTTCCTTCACATTGCTGCGACTCCACGTTATGGAGCGTCCTGCCCTGCGGTGTTCGGACTTTCCTCGAAATCTTTCGATCCCGCGATCGTCTAGTCTGGTCCGACCGTATGCTTTTTTTGTCTGAATCTTGTTTATCGGTCTTTCTTGTCTGCTCCTCTAATTTGCCTTGACCGTGTCTTCCTCGGGCTCAGCATAGTAGAGAATCCTATTACACTGGGGGCACAAAATCAAGCTATTGCAGCGCTGCACCTCAATATAAAGCTGGTGGGGAATACTCATGAAACACCCCCGGCACAGCCGTTCTTTTACCTGGACCACGGCAAGCCCGCCACTGGCATCTGAAATCTGGTTGAATTGCCGGTAGAGTGAAGGATCCAGCTTTTTACCGATCTCTTCTCTCTGCTGGCGGTACTGGTCCAGGAGCTCCCGGTCGTCTTCGCCCTTTTTATCAATCTCGACCTGATCCGCCCGTATCTTTTCAGACAACTGGGCAAGTTCAGCCTCCCGCTCCGCAACAAGGGCCTCCTTGGCCTCCTTGTCCTCAAGGATCTGGATAAAACTGGTCTCGAGGGCCTCCTTGCGTTTCCGGTTGTCGTCCACCTCACGCTGGAGTGCCTGATACTCCTTGTTGGTCTTGACCTGCCTGAGCTTTTCATTGCTCCTGACAATGCGATCACCCAGCAGCTGAATCTCGGCCTCGGTCTCCCGGCAAAGGGCCTCGGCCCGGCTCAATGCGTTTCTGTGCTCTTCAAGGGCTGTGTTAAAGGCAACAAGCTCTTTTTCCACGCCGATCTTTTCTTTTTCAATTTTTTCGAGAAAAGACTCAATACGAACGGTCTCTGTCTCAGCCTTTTGAAGCTGGACAAGAATATTGACATCCTCCCTGGTTATCTCCTGCATCTTTTCTTCCCCTGTGGCAGCCGCTCCCCCATGGTTCCAGCGGCAAGCATTATTATACTGTTATGAACGGATCTTTCTCGCCATCGAACTCCCTGACTTTGATCTCAAATCCCGTTGTTTGCGCCCATGCCCTGAGGCGCTCTGCAAGGAGCGCTACAACCATGTGCTCGGATGCGAAATGCCCTACGTCAATGAGGCCCAGACCGGCCTGCTCAACGTCCCTGGCTTCATGGTACTTGACATCCCCTGTAATAAAAACATCGGCCCCTGACCCAAGAAATGTTCCCACCAGGGAACCGCCGCTTCCCGTGCACACGGCAAGGGTATTGACCATGAGATCCCGGTCACCGACATACCTTATACTGGAGGTTTCGAGCTTTGATCTGATCTGCTCGACCAGACTGTGGAGGGTCAATCCGGTTTCAAGGGTGTAGATTCTGCCGGTCCCGGCTGCGGCATCCTCGTTTTCCGGAATCATGGGTTCAACGCCGGGGCCTGGAAAAACACCGATCTGCCTTGCAAAATAATCGTTCAGGCCCTGGCGGGCCTTGTCCAGATTTGTGTGGGCAGAGACAATGGAAATCCTGTGGCGAGCACAAAGGGCGATGATCGAACCTTGAATCGAAGAAAAATCAATGGAAGCGAGGGGTCCCATGATCAGCGGGTGGTGGGTGAGAACAAGATCAGCTCCCCAGGAGACGGCCTCGGCCATGACCTGGGGCGTTACATCAAGGGCCAAGAGAACCTTGGATCCCGGCCATGATCGGCTGCCCGCCTGGAGCCCGGAATTGTCCCATGCCTCGGCAAGGGAAAAGGGTGCCATGCGATCGATCAGGTCGAGCAGATCCGTTATTGATGGCTTCATTTCACCCCCGTTCCATGGATGGACAGATCAAAATAAAAAGAGCGTGGTATCAAGTACCACGCTCCCAGGCAAACTTTTTTAAAACAGGTCTTCAATGACAAAGTCATATATGCATATCTATCCATTATGGCATTAAACACAACCTCAAGCAGCTGCGGTGATGGTGGGCCCACCTGGGGTCGAACCAGGGACCGACCGGTTATGAGCCGGTGGCTCTACCAACTGAGCTATGGGCCCGAACATCCCCATCAGCAAACTCAAGCATTATATAGATTGATCCGAGTATGTCAAGTTCTAAATCTCGATAAAACTCTTTAATTTACGGCTTCGGGTCGGGTGGCGAAGCTTTCTCAACGCCTTGGCCTCGATCTGCCGAATCCGCTCCCGAGTTACCGTAAAATCCCGGCCAACCTCTTCCAGGGTGTGATCGGCCTTTTCCCCGATGCCAAACCGCATACGAAGCACCTTTTCCTCCCTCGGGGTCAGGGTTGCCAGTACCTTCCTTGTCTGCTCGGCAAGGTTGAGATTAATGGCGGCCTCCGACGGCAGGGAAAATTTCTTGTCCTCAATAAAATCCCCCAGATGGCTGTCCTCCTCCTCGCCGATGGGGGTCTCAAGGGAGATGGGCTCCCGGGCAATCTTCAATACCCGCCTCACCTTGTCAAGGGGAATCTCCATCTTTTCGGCGATCTCCTCGGGGGAAGGTTCCTTGCCCATCTCCTGGACAAGGTAGCGGGATGTCCGGATGAGCTTGTTGATGGTCTCGATCATGTGAACGGGAATCCGGATGGTTCTTGCCTGGTCGGCAATGGCCCGGGTGATGGCCTGGCGGATCCACCAGGTGGCATAGGTGCTGAACTTATACCCCCGCCGGTATTCAAACTTGTCCACAGCCTTCATGAGCCCGATGTTTCCCTCCTGGATGAGATCCAGGAACTGTAGCCCCCGGTTGGTATATTTTTTTGCAATGCTCACCACCAGCCGCAGGTTTGCCCGGACAAGCTCACTCTTGGCATACTTTGCCACCATTCTGCCCTTGTCGATCCCCTTGATGATCTTTTTAAGGGTGGCTGCATCCCCCTTGACATTGTCCTTTCGGACGCTGATCTGGGCCGTGATGGCACACAGGTCCTGGTGAAGCACCCGGGCCCGGGCCTCTTCCATCTCAGAACGTTCGAGCACCCAGGCAACAAAGTCATCGGGATCCTCAAGCAGATCAACCATGTCGTCCCTTCGGGCCTTGAACGATGCAGAGCAACGTTTCAACAGATCATCCATGGTATCAAACCAGCGGATATTGGCCCGGATGCTCTTTTCGATCTTATCGACAACCCCGCTCTCAAACCGCCAGGATTTGAGCAGCTCATAGATCTTTTCATTTTTGCTGCGGATATCGTCCCGCATCCTTCGGACCGCCTGGGGCTCAAGCCCACCGGCCAGGATCTGGGTTCTCTTTTCCTGATTCAGCAGATGGAGTGCCTTGATCTCATCCAGACAGGCCAGAAACTTTTCAAGCTTGACCACCTCATCGACCATGCCGTCACCCTCGTCCACATCCCTTAGAATGTGTTTGGGCCGAAGCCTGCTGTCCTCCCCCCGGCTATGCTGGGCTTCCATCCGACGACCAAGGGCAAGGAGGTGATCAACGGCAATGGGGCTTGCCAGAAGTCCCTTGAGAACCTCCCGCTCACCCGCCTCAATCTTTTTTGCAATCTCTATCTCGCCTTCACGGCTGAGCAGGGTGACCATGCCCATCTCGCGAAGATACATCTTGACCGGGTCAGTAACCGTTCCAAATTCCATGTCAGCGGCCGTTGCCTTGCCAAACTTGGATTTTTTCCCAGTACTGCTCCCTGAATCGTCGTCGCTGTCCTCACTATCATCATTCGAGCAAGCAGGCCTGGCCTTGTTTGCTTTTTTCTTCTTTGGCTGTTCCCCCTTGTCCGTGTCAATCAGGTCAATACCCAGCTGCTTGAACATCACCATTATATCATCAATCTGATCCGAAGATTTCAAATTTTCCGAAATGGCCTCATTTATTTCGGCATAGGAGAGAGAACCCTCTTTTTTTCCCCGTTCAATCAGTTTCTTTAAAACTTCCTTAGAAACAGCTTTATTCTCCTGTGTTTCAACCGATTCTGCTGCCATAAAAAATGCCTCCAAAAGGCTTTTTATTATTCATAACCATGCAATTTCCTGATCTCCCTTTGCCGCTTCTTTAAAAGCTCAAAGGGAAGTTGGGAATCGCCGCCCTGTTCCGCTCTTCTTATCTGGTTTGCCAGGGTGTTTTCTGTTTTAACCCTCACCTTGACAATTCTTTTCATTAAAAAAACAGACTTTTCCAAAACATCATCGTCCAGACCACCGTCCATCATGGCAAGACTCGCCACAAGCTGTCGGTCCGAATCATCTGCCATGGCCGCCATCAGATCCGCTGCCATCATCTCTTTGTTTTCATCCCATTTTGCAACGATAGTGCCGATCCGTCGGAACCGTTCACTGTAAAAATGGTCCAGCACCCCCTGGTTTACAGCTTCACGCCTGACCCCGGCGTGTTGAATCATCATGGCAAGCATCTGCTCTTCCCTTCTGTAGGACTCAAGGGTTTCACCTGAATCACCCGGGTCAGACAGGTTGCCACTGCCGGGCAGATTCACGGGCTGCCTTGCCCCGGGGGTTGACACCGCATTGCGAACCCGCTCAAGAACGGCTGATTCGTCAATCCCAAGCTGCTCGGCAAGCTCTCTCACATACAGGGATCTTGCCGCACTGTCCTCAATCCGGGCAAGGGGCTGTTTCATCTCTTCGAGAACGGCAATCCGTCCCTCAACGGAAGAACCATGTTTTTTCATGGCCGTGTCCGTCAGAAAGTCCATCACCGACATGGCCTGGTCTGCAGACCGCTTAAAGACATCTGCCCCTTCTGCGTTGACAAAGGAGTCCGGGTCATGTCCCTTGGGAAGCACCAGAATCCTTACATCAACACCCTCTGCGGCAAAGGTTGAAACGCTTCTTTTTGCCGCATTGATACCTGCGTTGTCCGAATCAAACACAAGAATCGCCCGGGTGGCAAACCCCTTGAGCCGCCTGACATGGTCAACGGTCAATGCCGTGCCAAGACTTGCCACCGTGTTTTTTATTCCGTTCTGAAAAAGCGACAGAAAATCGAAATATCCTTCTACAATATAAACACAATCTTCCTGTCTGCAATACTGCTTTGCAAGATGAAGCCCGTAAAGAATCCGTCCCTTACTGTAAACAGGTGTCTCGGGAGAGTTAAGATATTTTGGCATGGAATCGTCCATGACCCGGCCCCCAAAGCCTGCCACCTGCATGTTCGTGTCCACAATGGGAAAGACGATCCTGTTCCGGAACCGGTCATAGTACCCTTTTTTGCCCCCCCGGTCAGATTTCCTTTCAAGGACAAGCCCGGACTGCTCGGCAAGGTTTCGGCCCAGTTTAAGCTGCCTGAAGAACCGGACCATATCATCCCAGCGATCCTCTGCATAGCCAAGGCAAAAGGTGTCAATGGTTTCAGGGGTGATCCCCCGGTCCCCGAGATAGTTTCTTGCCCCCTGGGCCCCGGGACTGTTGTTGAGAATCTGGCCATAGTGACCCATCACCCGGAAATTAAGCCGGAACAACTCCTCTTTGAGGGCAATCCGTTGTTTTCTTTCCGGGTCGACCGATTCCATTTCCACCACAATATTATAACGTGCGGCAGCCATCTTGACTGCCTCTGGAAACGAAATCCCGTGGTGCCGCATTAGAAATGAAAACACATTCCCGCCGGCACTGCAGCCGAAACAGTGAAAAATCTGTTTTTCCGGACTCACGGAAAACGACGGGCTCTTCTCGGAATGGAAGGGACACAGTCCGAAATAATTTCTACCCGATTTTTTCAGGAGCACCACCTCGGATATGACATCCACAATATCAGAGGCATTTATAATCTCTGAAATTTTCTCCTGGGGAATTAGCATTTAAGAAAGGCAGGCTCCAACCGGATGTTAAATTTATGAAAATATCAAATTAATAACGGATAACCAGATGTCAATACAGAATCAGAGAAGCCCCTTGCTGGAAAGGGTCCCGGTAACCCCTTCATGGCGTTTGCAAGCCACATTCAAAGCCTGTCCAAGGGCCTTGAAAATCGACTCCAGTATATGATGCTCATTCTCACCATAATCAACATTGATGTGAAGGTTCAACCCCCCGTGAACGCTGAAGGCCCTGAAAAATTCTTTGGCCAGGTAGGCGTCAAAGGTGCCCTGGGAACGGATGGTTGAGGGAAGATGGTACACAAGAAACGGTCGATTGGAAAGATCCACATTCACCCGTGCGAAGGCTTCATCCATGGGAACGGCTCCCTGGCCATACCTGCAGATTCCTTCTCTGTTGCCAAGGGCACGGGAAAGGGCCTGGCCCAGAACAATCCCCACATCTTCAACGGTGTGGTGAAAATCCACCTCAAGATCCCCCCTGGCCCGGAGGGTCAGGTCGAAAAAACCGTGCACGGTGAAAAGGGTGAGCATGTGGTCAAAGAATCCAATGCCCGTTGAGACGTCGGCCTTGCCGGACCCGTCAATCTGGAACCCTGCCTCAATCTCTGTTTCGTTTGTTCTGCGGTCTATTGTCGCTGTTCGATCCATATGAAATTAACCTTGCATATTCCCGGTTGCTGTTATATGTAATTGGTTCCAATAAAGAGCTCTGTCATTTTAAGTGCGGATTTTTAAATTATACAATCATCCCCCATCCGGTGTCAATAATTTTATGCCCGATTGCCTGACGGCAGCAGCGCTCTCTGCCCTTTTTTCACCACTCACCCAAGGAGAACTCCCCATGTCAAAATCAGAAGATACAAAAAAAGCCGTAAAGAAAAAACCCCAGAAAACGGCCAAGGAAAAAAAGGAAGCCAAACGGGAAAAAAAGAAAACCCGATAACGGAAATGGCAAAACATAAAAAACCTGGGTTGCCCGTCATTGGCTGGAGGGAATGGGTGGGCCTGCCGGATCTTGGCATCCGACGGATCAAGGCCAAAGTCGACACGGGCGCCCGGTCGTCATCCCTCCACGCCCTGGATCTTGAACTGTTTGAGCAGGATGGTACAGACTGGGTGCGCTTCACGGTAATTCCCGTCCAGAACCGAACAGACCGGCGCGTGAAAGTTACGGCCAGGGTGCTTGAGGTAAGATCCGTTCGCAGTTCAAGCGGTATCGCACAGCTGCGACCCGTCATTGTAACCAATGTGGCGTTGCTCGGTGTCACCTGGCCCGTGGAACTCACCCTTGCCAACCGCTGTGACATGGGATTTCGCATGCTGCTTGGCCGGGAGGCGTTTCGAAGCCGCTTCCTTGTTGATGCAGGCAGATCCTACTATGGCGGAAAGCCCCCCAGAAAGAACGGTGTAAAGCCCAAAAAAATGGATAGAACCGACTTAAAAAAAGAGATTTGTCCGACAGCAGATCCGAAACCAACCGGACAGACATCCTAAGGAAATTACATGAAACTTGCGATTCTATCGTGCAGCCCCAACTGCTACAGCACCCGGCGTCTCAAGGAAGCTGCGGAACAGCGGGGCTACCGGGTCAAGGTACTCAACACCCTCAAGTTCGCCATTGACCTTGAGCAGGGAAAACCCGACCTCTATTTTCACCAGAAACGGCTCACCCCCTATGATGCGGTGCTGCCAAGAATCGGTGCTTCCATCACCTATTACGGCACGGCAGTCGTCCGCCAGTTTGAGCAGATGGATGTTTTCTGTGCCAATTCATCGGCCAGCATCTCAAGCTCCAGGGACAAACTGCGCAGCCTCCAGATCCTGAGCCGGCACCACATCGGTATTCCCCAGACCACCTTTGTCCGGGACAAAAAAGATGTACTCCCGGCAATCGAGAGGGTCGGCGGCGCCCCGGTCATCATCAAGCTCATCGAAGGAACCCAGGGGATTGGTGTACTTCTGGCAGAATCGGTATCCTCTGCCGAAGCCATCATTGAGCTGCTCCAGAGCCAGAAGCAGAGTGTGTTGATCCAGAAATTTGTCGCCGAGAGCAAGGGAAAGGATATCCGGGCCTTTGTGGTGGGCGACCAGGTCGTCGGTGCCATGCGCCGCATTGCCCAGGGCCAGGAATTCCGCAGCAACGTCCACAGGGGCGGACTGACCGAACCGGTTATCCTGGATGCCCTGTACCGCGAAACCGCTGTCCGGGCAGCCCAGATCATGGGACTGAGGGTGGCAGGCGTTGACCTGCTCGAAGGCAAAAACGGTCCCCAGGTGGTGGAAGTCAACTCTTCTCCCGGACTTGAGGGCATTGAAGCATGCACCCAGCTTGACATTGCAGGCGCCATCATCGACTACATTGGCGCCCAGATTAATTTTCCCGAAATCGACCTTCGCCAGCGACTCACCGTGAGCCGGGGCTATGGCGTTGCAGAGATCTACATCCCAGTGGGCTCGGAATACATCGGCAAAACCATCCAGGAATCCCGACTCCGGGACAAGGACATCACCGTTTTGACCCTCTACCGGGGAACCACCGTCATCCCGAACCCCCGATCCCATCGCCAGCTCCAGGCCGGTGACCGGCTCCTGTGCTTTGGCAAGCTTGACCTGATGCGGGATCTTATCCCGGCAAAGGTCCGCCGCAAACGCCGTCCAAAGGTCAAGGATCTGCCGGTTTTACCCGTGGCTGACGAAGTTTTCAAAGAGGGAAAATCAACCCCTCCCTCGATATTTCCCCAGGAAGCAGAGGAAGACTAACCGACCATGACACTTTCGCAAAATCGAAAACCCATTGACCAATGGTTTGACACACAGATTCTTCCGGGTTCCGCCCACAACGTCACCCTTGCCATGAGTGAAAGCTACACCGGCCTGCCCGTTGAGATCCCCATACACATTCGGCGTGCCGAAAAAGACGGCCCGGTGGTTTTTGTCACCGCAGCCCTGCACGGGGATGAAATCAATGGCACCGGTGCCGTTCGCCAGCTGATCCAGGACGAAAATTTCCACCTGGACCGGGGTGCCCTGATCCTTGTTCCGGTTCTCAACCTGCTGGCCTTTGACCGCCATTCAAGGTATCTGCCGGACCGTCGGGATTTAAACCGGTCGTTTCCAGGGTCCCCCAAGGGAAGCCTGGCAAGCCGCCTGGCCGCCACCATCTTTAACGAAATCGTATTACGGTGTGATTACGGCATTGATCTGCACACGGCCGCGACCCGGCGTACAAACTATCCAAATGTCAGGGGAGACCTGACCCAGGCCCCGGTTAAAAAGCTTGCCAAAGCCTTTGGTACTGAAATCATCCTCAACACCAAAGGCCCCCGGGGATCGTTTCGCCGGGAGGCCTGCCTTGCCGGATGCCCGACCATTATCATGGAGGGCGGCGAGGTGCTCAAGGTTGAACCGGGCATTGTTGAAACAACCGTGCGGGGCATTAAAAACGTCCTGCGAAGCCTGAACATGACCGACGGCGATCTTGAGCCCCCCGATTATCAGATTCTCATCAACAAATCAAAATGGATCCGGGCCGAGCAGGGTGGTTTTCTGCAGTTCCATGTAAAACCTGGCGATATCATCGAAAAGGGAACCCCCCTTGCAACCAACACGACCATTCTCGGCCAGGAACAGGAGACGGTCCATGCCCCGTTTAAATCGGTGGTAATGGGCATGACAAGCCTGCCGGCCATCAGCCCGGGAGAGCCCATCTGCAACCTGGGTCAGCTTCCCCGGGGGGCCAAACCGTCTGAACTTCGACGGCTCAGGCTTGAGGACGACGGCCTTGAACAGCGGGTGTCTGAGGAGCTGGCATCCAGCGTTCTGGTTGTGGAGCCGCCCATGGAATAAAAATCCCATCCTTATTTTTTCCTTGAAAAACAAGACCTTTCCCCTGTATGATGGGTATAATCTTTTACCCGGTTCCAGGAGTTAAACCATGGCAGCCATTGACCTTGCAAAGGCCCTTCGCCCAAATGGTGCTGTTTCATCCTATTTTCCCCCTTCCATGGGGGCAGAAGGCTCAGACAAAGCCGATCCTCTTGCCGCGTCCGACAAAAAACAGGAACAGGGGGCGGTAGATCCGTCCCAAACCAGAGAAACGTCTCCATCCAGCACCCAGGCCCTGACCCAGGGGGATCTGCAGCTCATCCAGGCACTGAAGAAAACGGACACCGAAGTCAGGGCCCATGAAATGGCCCACATTGCAGCAGGCGGCCAATACATCACCTCGGGGGCAAAACTGGAATACCAGCGGGGGCCGGACGGCGTAAACTACGCCGTTGCAGGTGAAGTCTCCATTGACACCGCCCCCATTCCTGGCGATCCTGGGGCCACGGCCCAGAAAATGCAGAAAATAAAGGCCGCAGCCCTGGCGCCGGCATCCCCTTCGGCCCAGGACCGGAAGGTCGCTGCCACTGCCACGGCCCTTGCAGCAAAGGCTGCCGCTGAAATCATGGCCCTGGTGACGGCCCAGAACAGCGCCAGTGCAAAGGCTGGCGCTGCAGCTTCCAACGGCACCGTTGCGGCAACGGCCTATGCCGACATGGCATCAGACACGCCCACCAGGGGAACAGGGGTGAACATCAGCGCATAAGTCTGATGCCGGGCGGTTATTTGATCAGTTTTACGATTTTCCGGAACGCCTCTCCCCGGGCCTCTTTCATCAGCTCAAAAAGAATCATCTCACAGCTGGTTGCACGACCGCCGGCATCCCGGATACGCTGGATACCCAGCTCCTTGTTGGCCTGGGTGCGTGAAGAGACGCAATCGGTGACGATCTGAACCTCACATCCCTTCTCAATGAGATCCATGCCGGTCTGGTATACGCAGATGTGGGACTCGATGCCGGTGAGGAGCACCTGGTTGCGGCCAAGGGCTTCAAACCGCCGGGTGAATTCAGGGTTGAGCAGGCAGCTGAAGCTGTGCTTGGCAATGGGAGCCTGGTCTGTCATAATTTCCGCGATTTCAGGGGTTGTGCTGCCCAGCTTGTCAGGCAGCTGCTCCATCCAGATCACGGGAACATCAAGAATTTCCATCCCCTTTAACAGATTTTTAAGGCTGGAAAACAGCTCCTGCCTATCATACATCATCTCGGCAAGCCGGCCCTGGACGTCAATGAGCAGCAGAACGGTACGATCGATTTCAAACATGGTATCCCCCTGTAGCTATACCCTTCCCGACCTCTGCAGATGGCGGGAAAAGCGATTAAACCCTGAGCGTTCCCCTGATCTGGGAAAGTCGCGCAATCTTTTTTCTTTCCATGAACTGTCTGATTCCCTTTACGATCCTTAACGGGGCGTCGGGATCGGCCAGGGTGGCCGTTCCCACCTGGACGGCGGTTGCGCCGGCAATGATGAACTCCAGGGCGTCCATTGCCGTCATGATCCCCCCGATGCCGATGACCGGCACCTTGACCACCTTTGCCACCTGCCACACCATTCTCAGGGCAACGGGTTTAATGGCAGGCCCTGAAAGTCCGCCCGTGGCATTGGCAAGCATGGGCCTTGCGGTTTCAGCATCAATGGCAAGACCGGTCAGGGTGTTGATCAGGGAGATCGAGTCGGCCCCGCCCCTTTCAGCAGCAAGGGCAATGGTGGTGATGTCCGTCACATTGGGGCTGAGCTTTACCATGACATGCTTTGAGGTGGCCTGCCTGACCCCCTGGACCACCGCTAATGCAGCGTCCGGATCAACCCCGAAGGCTGCCCCCCCTGCCGAGACATTGGGGCAGGAGATGTTCACCTCAACACCGGCAATGCCGGGAAGCGTGTCTATGATTGCGGCAAGCTGTGCATACTCTTCAACGGTTTTTCCGTAGATGTTGACAAACACGGGACAGGCAAGACCCTGGAGAAAGGGAAGCTTGTCCTTGATGAAACCTTCGATCCCCACATTTTCAAGGCCCACGGCGTTCAGGAGGCCGCCCGGGGTTTCAACCACCCTTGGCATGGGATTGCCGGTGGAGGGCTTTAACGACACCCCCTTGACCACAATGCCGCCAAGGGCGTTAAGGTCGATCATATCCTTATACTCTGCGGCATATCCAAATGTCCCGGATGCGGTGATCACGGGGTTTTCCAGCTGGACACCGTTGATGTCGACACCTGTATTCATTGTATTCCTTTTTTTACCGATAAAAGTGTTGCTAAATAATGCCGGCCTGGGAGGCCCTGATCCAGCCCACCTTGTCCTTTGAAAACGAAATTCTCAGGAAGGCCTTTTCTGCCCGTTCCACCCGCACCTTTGTTCCGGCGTGGAGAATAAAGAGTTCCGTCGCCTCGTCCGAGTAGCCCGACCGCACCGGTGCCTCACCCGCAAGGATGATGGCATGGGACTCTAGGTACTGGCGGTAATAGTTGAAAAATGCCGTTGCAACCACCACCACCGACAGAACGCAAAGGATCGAACCGGCAAGGGTAAACACCCGCTTTTTCCGGAACATGCGAACCCCTGCATGGGCAATGAAACAGAACCACAGCAGCACAGCACCCTGGGCGACCGTCTCCGGGGAGAGATAATCGTCCCAGAAAAAAACAAGCCCCAGGAGATCAATCGTTCGTTCCGGCGGAACATCCTTAACAAGGCCCCTTGCATGGTCAAGATTGTACCTCAGGTCCGGGTCCCGGGGCGTCAGTTTAAGGGCCCGCTCATACCAGAGAATGGCACGGCCGAGGTCTCCGGCCTTTAAACAGGCGTTGCCGATATTGTAGTACAGCTGGCCGTTTTTGATGCCGTTGGCTGCAACCTGTTCAAACGTGGCAGCCGCATCCTGAAACTGCCCGGCCTTATACAGGTTGACTCCCTGGAAAAAAAGGGAGCCTGAATCATCGGCCCGGCCCGGCCCGGGCATGGCCGCAAACAGGGCCAGGCAGACAAGGCACAGGGCAAGTTGCTTGACCCGCTGGAGAAGATTTTTTTTCAACCCGGCATCAAACAGCGCACCGCCATACCGGGCCGATTCAATGTCGTTGAGCACGGCTATGGCCTCTTGTATCTGCCCGTCACCGCAGCCGGCGCCTGACAGGATCTGTGAAATTTCCCCGGCAGTGATGGTCTCGCCCGGCAGATCTGCCCTGGAGCGAACCTTTGCAACCAGGGCCGTGTAAAGGTTTCGAAAAAATTCATGATCCGGCAGATCCGGCTTCCCGGCAGCTTTGAGGGCCTGCCTTGCCCTTTGTTCCATGAGCGAAGCAAAGGACTCTTCCTGTTTGAAAAAATAATTTGCAACCCGGAAAACAATCAAAAGAACAAGGGGCAGTGCAAGCAGCAGGACAAAGCGCCCCAGTGAAAGGGAACGATGGTCAACAAGTACACCGGTTCCCTCCTTGAGGGCAAGGATATCGTCGCCGGTAAATTCAACCGTCTGTTTTTGGACCCCTTGTTCAGGGCCCATGGAAGAAGGCGCCGGGGCTGCAGGGGCACTCCCCTGGGCCGCAGGCTCAACCGCAAGGGCGAGCGGGGGGGTTGAAAGGGTTTCATAATCTTGCGTATCCGTGTTGAAATATGTGAGGGTAACCGGTTCAAGGCTGAAATCACCTGCCGCCATGGGCACGATTGCCCGCTTAAAGGTCTTGTCCCCCTGGTACCCCTCCTGGGTAAGGGTGATCTTCTCCTGGGGAACATCGTCGTACACCTTGAACGAATCGGGAACGGTCACCACCGGGATTGCGGCATCCATGACGTTTCCCGTCCCGGAAACCGTCACCGTCAGGGTGACCGAGTCCCCTGCCCGCACCGATGCACGGTCAAGTCCGGCCCCAAGGCTGAAATGGCCCACAAGCCCTGAAAAGTTCACCCCTTTTTCTGGCGCCGGCATGGGATTGACCGTTACCTTGAACGACTCGGTTCTAAACCGCCGGGTTTCATGGCGCCCCCTGGAAAAGAGGCGATTACCAAAGAATGGATCGCTGAACGGGCTGTTCTGGCCGGCAGCCGGTATGTCGCAGGTCACAATCGACGGTTCGATTTCAAGTTCCCCCGGTTTTTCCGCAACCAGGACATAGGTCAGTTCCGTAACCGTGTAGGAACGGCCGTCAACGGTCTCGTTAAAGCTTTCCTGGTTGGGGGCCTGCTTGACGGAAAACCCCCTGAACTCCGGATGGGCAAGACGGGGATTTGCCACCTGCACGGCACTGTAGAGTCTGAAGGTGTAAATCGCCTGCTGACCGGGCACCAGGGTGGTGCTGGAAAGGGTTGAACGTGCAAAAACATCCCTGGAAGCGGTCTGGGTCACCTGGCCCTTGACAACCTCAACCCGGATTTCATCGGTGTAGACGATCTCCCCGTCAAGGGTGACCGGCAGGGGAGGAATGGTCAAGCTGCCCGGCCGTTCCGCCATGAGCAGGTATTGGTGGGTCACGCTCTTTGAGTATGCCCCGTTGATGATGCTCACGCTGGTGCTGGTTCCCCTGGGAACCACCTTAAACCCCTTGATAACCGACGTATCCACAAGGGCGTCTCCGCCCTTGACAACCACATTGAGGGTCAGGGAACGATCCTGGGAGATTTGGTTTGCATCCACCCGTGCCTCGGCTGAAAATCCAAACACCCGGGCCGGAATGAGCATCAGCAGCAGAACAAAAAAAACAAACGGTTTCATCCGGGTTCCATACTGGGTTTGAGCGATTGTTTGAAACATTTTTTACCAGTCCTTGGTAACCGTGCCACTGCCGTAGGCCGGCATCATGGCCCGTCCTGGTTTATCCTTGAGACGGTTGAGCATCCGTTCACGGGATTGAATTTCCCGTTGTCCGGGGCTTTGGTCCTTGTTCTCCTGCCCATCTTCCCCGGATCGAGACGCTTCAGGTTTTACCGCCGGATCCCCTGGGGGCTCTTTTTTCTGTCCCTGATCCTGCCGGGAATTGTTCTGCCGGTCTTTGTCGTTCTGGTCTTTGTCCTGCTGGTCCTGACCCTGCTGGTCCTGGCTCTGCTGGTCCTGACCCTGCTGATCCTGACCCTGCTGATCCTGGCTCTTCTGGTCCTGACCCTTCTGGTCCTGACCCTTCTGGTCTTCTTTTTTCTGCTCTTCAAGTTTTTTCTTTACAAACTCAAGGTTCTCCCTGGCCTCCTGGTCTTCCGGTGAAAGGGAGACCAGTTCCTCGTAGGCCTTGATGGCCGCCTTCAGGTCGCCTGAACGATACAGGGCATTGCCAAGATTGTAAATAGCCTTGGGTTTAAGGCCAGGATCTTCCGTCTGCCTTGCCCGGGTGAAATTTTTGACCGCCGCATCAAAATCCCCCTTTTTATAGGCGGCACCACCGATATTGTAGTAAAGTTCATCCATGTCCGGCCTGTCCAGCTGGGCATCTATAAAATGTTTTTCCGCCCTGTCATAGTCGCCTGCACCATAGGCTTCTATACCGCTTTTAACACTTGCCGACGCACCGGCATAACAGACGCCGGGATTCAGGGTCAGCAGTGCTGACATAAAAAGAATCGAAAAAAAGATTCCCCTGCGGTTATTTTCGAGCACCATCTCGACCATGAGCAGAAGAATCCCGGGGACGAGGAGCCATTGAAACCGGTTCTCCCACACCTTTTGCCTGCCGCCCTTGAGGGTCTTTTTCTCCATTCCGCCCTGGATCTCCTGGTCGTAGATCCGGTCAAGGTCCATGTCCCCTGCAACGGAACGGACATAAACGCCCCGGGTCATGGCAGCGATTTTTTCAAGGGCCGGTTCGTCCACCCGTGAAATGATGATCTTGCCGGTACCGTCCTTTTTAAACCCGCCGTCACTGTCTGGAACCGGGGCCCCCTCGGGGCTGCCAACGCCGATACAGAAGATTTTAACCCCCTGGTCGGCCGCCTTTTTTGCCATTTCAACGGCATCCCCCGTGGTGTTCTCCCCGTCGGTGATCAGGATAATGGCCTTTTCAGACGCGACATCCGTTTCAAACCCGTTCAGGGCCGTTTCAATGGCGCCGCCAAGGTCGGTTCCTCCCACGGGCAGATAATCGGGTTCAAGGGCGTTCAGAAAAAGATTAAAGGCGCCATGGTCCAGGGTCAGGGGGCATTGCAGGATGGCCCGGCCGGCAAAGGCTACAAGCCCTGCCCTGTCGGACCGGATCATGCCCATGAGGTCGATGATCTCCCGCTTTGCCCGTTCCAGCCGGGTGGGTTTGATGTCCTGGGCCAGCATGCTCCGGGAACAGTCAAGGCAGACCATGATGTCAACCCCCTTTTGTTCAACCGTCTGCCACCGGAACCCTGCAAGGGGGCCGGCCAGGGCACCCACAACGCAGAAAAGAACCAGGGCGGTTAAAACAATCCGGGCCCATCGGATACCGGGGGAGATGCCGGGGGCGATGGTGTCAAGGGCCTTGGGTGCTGCAAACCGGGACAGGATCCTGGCCCGCTTCAGGTTGCCATGGACCATGACCCCGACCAGCACAGCCACGAGCCAGACAAGGTAGAGCATATGGGGATTTGAAAGCTTCATCTTAAATTTTATGGAATCCTCAACAGTCTGGTATTTGAAAGAACGACAAAACAAGAGAGCAGCGCCAGGCCGATGCCGGCAAACCAGCGGTAAAGATCATCATACTCGGCAAAGGCCTTGACCTCAACCTCGGTTTTTTCAAGGGAATCGATCATGTCATAGATCTTTTTCAGGGAATCGGTGTCGGCCGCAGCGAAAAACGCCCCCCCGGTCTTGTCGGCGATCTTGTTCAAGGTTTCATGGTCCATGTCCACCATCTGGTAAACATAGCGCTGGCCAAACAATGGATCGTTGACCAGGAACGGCGCCTTGCCCCGCTGCCCGACCCCGATGGTATAGACCTTTACCCCCCGTTCCTTTGCAATGTCAGCAGCGGCACCGGGCGTAATCTCACCGCTGTTGCTCTTGCCGTCGGTGAGCAGAATAACGATGTTGGATTTACTCTTGACATCCTCAAGGCGCTTGAGGGAAATCCCGATGGCATCCCCAATGGCCGTGCTCGGGCCTGCCGCACCAATGGTGAGACGTGACAGCACAAAGGCAATGGTGTCATAATCCCGGGTCAGGGGCATCTGGGTAAAGGCTTCGGATCCGAACACCACCATGCCGATCCTGTCCCCGCTGCGTTTCAGTATAAAATCCCTGACAACGCTCTTGACCGCATCCAGACGGTTGACAATGGCGCCGTCAAGCTTGAAATCAAGGGCCGCCATGCTCTCGGAAAGGTCCAGGGCCAGTATGATGTTTATTCCCTCTGTCTTGACATTCATCTTGCTGGTGCCCCACTGGGGCCGTGCCAGGGCAATGATAAAAAGCACAAGGGCGAAGTACTTGACCAGGGGCAGCACCCTTGAGGCCATCAGAGCAGGGGTCGTTGTGGGCACATTGAGCAACGAGAGATCCGAGGCCCTGATGCTGACCGGTTTTGATCGCTTTGCCCGGAACGCGACCACCAGGGGAACAAAGAGAAGCAGTATCAGAAACGCCGGTGAGGCAAACCTAAACATCCCTTGCCTCCACGTTTTTCTCCTCGTCATTCGTTCCAACCCGGGTAACAAAGGTTCTGACCAAGGCAAGATGTTCGTTCATTATCGAAAGGGAGGGTGCCTGGCCTGCGTACTTGATCATGTCTGAAAAGAGCAGAAAGTCCCGGGTGTCAGCAAACAGTTCCCTGTCGATCCCAAGGTCCCTGAGAACAGGCACCAGTTCCTGGGTGGTCATCTCCGGGGCCTTGATGTTAAACTGTCTGCCCACGAACCGTTTGATTATTTCAGTCAGCCGGAAGTAATACTGCCTGGGATGGGTTCCCATGGAATCATCCAGGCGGCCCAGCTCGTTCAGAGCCGCCTCTAGGGGAGCAAGGGGCATGGGCAGCATCAGCAGGTTTGAGTTTGCTCCCGACTTTTTCCGCCTGAGGTACCGGTAAACAAGGAAAGCTGCTCCCCCCAGGAGCAACAGGGCCAGGGCAATCAGCGCAACCCGAAGAAACAAGGGATCCATCCCCACCAGCACCGGCGGCCTGATATCATGGATATCCTGCATTTATCGCATCCTCCGTTCCCTGCGCCTGAAGTAGAGTTGAAGGGTGTCTGAAACAGATGCATCTGTTTTGAGTTCAATGCAGTCCACCTTGTTTTTCTTGAGCGTCTCAAGGATGATTCCATGGCGGGCGTGTTGCTGGTCCCGGTACAGGGCCCGGGTCGCCTTGCTCGATGCGTCCAGGAGAACGGTTTTTCCAGTTTCAGAACACGAAAGGGTCACAATGCCCTGGCCCGGCAGTTCAAAATCGCCGTCATCACACAGGAGAATCGAAATCAGTTCATGGCGTTGACCAACCCGCCTGATGCGCTGGTCAAAGCGGGCATCCAGAAAATCCGAGATCATGAAGGTGGTGGTTCGTTTTCGTGACACCCGGGCGAGAAAGTCCAGGGCCCCGGAGATATCCGTGCCCCGGCCTTGGGGAACAAAGGTGAAGATCTCCTTGATCAGGCGCCACACATGGCCTGTGCCCTTTTGGGGCGGAATATACTTTTCCACCTGGTCTGTAAAAAAAATCACGCCCACCTTGTCGTTGTTCTTGATGGCGGAAAAGGCAAGGACCGAGGCCACTTCAGCGGCCTTTTCAAGCTTGAGGCCGAAAAAGGTGCCAAACCCCTGGGAGGCACTCATGTCAATAACCAGCATGACCACGCTTTCCCGCTCTTCCCTGTAGAGCTTGATGAACGGGCGTCCAAGCCTTGCCGACACCTTCCAGTCAATGGCCTTGATCTCATCCCCGGGCGTGTACTCCCTGACCTCCTCGAACTCGATGCCAGAACCCCTGAAAACAGATCGATACTGTCCGGCCATGGCCGTGTTGACCGAACGTCGGCTCTTGATGTGAACCCGCTTTATTTTCTTTATTATCTCGCCTGGAATCATGGAACGTTAAGGCACCTCAACAAAATCAAACACTGTTTTTATGATTTCGTCGGTTGTAATATCCTCGGCTTCGGCCTCAAACGAAAGGATGATTCTGTGGCGCAGAACATCCGGTGCGGCAATTTTGATATCCTGGGGGGTCACATAGGCCCTTCCCTGGAGAAAGGCCCTGACCCGGGCCGCCTGGGCCAGGAATATCGTGGCCCTGGGTGAGGCGCCGAACTGAACATATTCGGCAATTTTCATCCCGTATTTCTGGGGCTGCCGGGTGGCAAGCACAAGGTCTACAATGTACTCTTTGAGTTTATCATCTACGTATATCTGCCGGACCAGACCGGCCATCTGTTCGATCCGGGCAGGATCTATCACCGGCTCAACCGGATCATTGGCACTGAAACCGGATTTATTGAGAATCTCAAGCTCCTGGCTCCGGTCGGGGTAGTCGATGATGATTTTAAGCATAAACCGGTCCACCTGGGCCTCCGGCAGCGGGTAGGTTCCCTCCTGCTCGATGGGATTCTGGGTGGCAAGAACCAGAAAAGGCTTTGGCAGCATGTAGGTGGTGTCGCCGATGGTCACCTGATTTTCCTGCATGGCCTCCAAAAGGGCGGACTGCACCTTTGAAGGCGCCCTGTTGATCTCGTCGGCAAGGATGATGTTGTTGAACAGCGGCCCCTTTCGCGTGACAAAATCCCCGGTTTTGGGTCGATAAATCTCAGTACCAATAAGATCGGCCGGTAAAAGGTCAGGGGTAAACTGAATGCGTTTGAACTGAGCCTGGATGGTTGAGGCAAGGGCTTTTACAGCGCTTGTCTTGGCAAGTCCCGGGACCCCCTCAATGAGAATATGACCGCTGGATAAGATACCAGCCAGAAGTCCGTCCACAAGTTCGGTCTGGCCGACGATTTCTTTTGCTATTTCCTGTCGTATTCTGTTGATAAATTGATGCTGTTCTTGAATCTCTTGTTTAAGATGCTCCATAATTCCCCGGCAGTAAAGGCAAACGTTGCTGTTTCATAATTTTGAGGTAATATATAAACGGAAGGCGCAGGTGTCAAGGCAGGCTTGGGCTATCAGAAAAACAGAATGGGGGAAAACAATCGATTATTTCAAAAGTTGCCTGGTATACATATCTGCCGTGGCCCGGGTCAGTTTCAAGATATGCTCCCGGACCAGCTCTTTTTTCTTGAAAGGATGATTTCTAAAGGTCATGATAATTCCGGTAATCGAGGCAATGAACGAATGGGAGTAAATCCTTGCATTCTCCTTTACGCCGCGACGCTCAAGGAACTCTGCAAACCCGTCAAAAAAGATCTTGGTGACCGAGTCAAACTTGCCCATGGCCGGATTTGCAAGGTTATCCTTGAGCATGAGATAGGTCATCATCTGGAAAGTCGATTCGTTCTCAAAAAGATGTTCGACAAAGGTCACTGCAAAATCCTCGATGGTGGCGGGTTCATCGCCCTTGACCAGGGCTTTAAACTGTTTGCTCACCGCAGAGATGTCCTGGAGAAACGCCTCAATGAACAGATCCTCCTGGCTTGGGAAATAGCGATAAAGGGTCGCCGGAGAGACGCCTGCCTCATCTGCTACATCCCGCATGCCAACATCGTAAAAAGGTTTTTTTAAAAAAAGAGACAGCGCAGATTCAATAATAATCTGTTTCCTTGCTTCCCGCTCCTTTTCCTTTAATTCTGCAAACCTTGATTCTGTATTCATTGGAAGCCTCCCTGAAATTTGTGCATCAAAGCAAGAATGTTGATATTTATAAAGAACACCTATCATTGTTTTTAATAAGTAACAACAAAAAACCGCGGCTGAACAAAAGCCCAATAGGAGTCTATTTTAAAGGATCGGTCAGGTCAGGAACAGTCAAAGGGACCCTACAAAGGACATTGATTTATTGACAGGATGCCAGCAGGACTGCTATGTTGTCAAGGGATTGAAGCGAAGGATGAATTCTATCATTATGAAGGAAAAAATAGGATGGGTAATGATCCAAAGAAAAGGGATGTATTTGACTTTGAGCTGGGGTATCTCAAACGAAGCCCCTGCCTCACCTGCAGGGAAAATAAACGCATTCCCGAATGCCATGACCAGTGCAAGCTGCTTGACACGGTGAGAACGCTCCTCGCCCGTGGCATCTCTTGCCAGCGATCGTCCTTTCGGTAGAACGCTGTGATACCCAGACAGGATTCACCCCCTGAAGCACCCCCCTCCCTTGTGAAGCAGTACCTGACCCCGGAACTTTTCAATGGGCTCAAGCACCTCCGGACAAACAGCGGATTCACCCTGGAACAGGCCATTGAATCTGGCCTTAGAAACCCGGATTCATCCATCGGAATCTATGCCGGAGATGGTGAATCCTACCAGCTTTTTGACAAAATTTTCAAACCCGTGATTGAGGCCTACCACAGGGTTTCAATTGACGAGATCCACCCCTCGGATCTGAGCCCCATGGACGATGAATCCACACCGCCCTTTAACCACCGAATCCTATCCTATAGAATTCGCATTGCAAGAAACCTGGCAGACATTCCATTCCCCCCCCTTGCCAGCAACGCTGACCGTTCCAGGGTTGAACAACTTTCGGTCAATGCACTTTTAAAATTCAAAGGAGACCTCAAGGGCAGGTATTTCCCCCTGGGTGAATTAACCCAATCCCAACGGATGACGTTTGAAAACGAGCATCTGCTGTTTGGACGCGGGGATCGGTTTATGGAAGCTGCAGGAATCAACAGATCCTGGCCCGCTTCAAGGGGAATCTTTGTGGCAGACAATCACAAATTTGCCGTGTGGATCAATGAGGAAGACCATTTGAGAGTCATTTCCATGGATCGCCCCCAGGGGACCCGATCCAAGGGCATTGAAACGACATACAACCGCCTTTCAAGGGCCATGGCAGCCCTTGAACAAAACCTGAGATTTGCCTGTGACCCCCACCGCGGATTTCTCACATCCTGCCCCTCCAACCTTGGCACAGGAATGCGGGCCGGTGTTCATGTGTGTTTACCCGGCTATAAAACACAGGAACGGCAGCTCCATGAAACAGCAAAAAAATACCACCTCCAGATCCGGGGTACCCACGGGGAAAAAACAGGGGTTGAAGACAATGTGGTCGACATCAGTAACCAGCACCGACTGGGCATAACAGAAAGACAATGCGTTGAAACACTTCAGCATGGGCTATGGGCCATTATGACCGATGGGCGTTTCTCCTGAATGGACATGCAGTACACAAAACTTAAGCTGTCCTTGACAAACAGCATCCTTCTGCCCTATAAATGGCATAAAATTACAGAATCGTTATAAGAGTTTTTTATATGAATCGTCCACTGAAGCTTTGCAATCAGAGGCGTTTCATTGTTCGTTTTGGAAAAGCCTATACCCCAATCCGGCCGTGCCGATTTTTAGATAAAACTCCCACCGACACATTGCAATCAGAGGCGTGTATCGTTCGTTGTGGTCAGGACAAATACCATGCTCCGGCCATGCGATTATATCAATAATTCAACTTTCGGGATTGACTGTTTTTATATGGCGTCAAACTTAGGCCCATGATCAAAATAAAACCTTCCACATGGCTTGTCTTTTAAGCCGTCTTCTTCGTTGCCTTAATGGGCACATATTTTAATATGCTCCTATTATCGCGCCTTGAATACGACTTAAAATCCTACGCCATGTTTTGAAAGATTTTATTCCGATCATAGGCCTTACATCCGAAAGTTGAGTCAATAACCTGAAATAGAGGAGAACAATTGAAAGAACAAAGAGGCATCAAATGATAACGTATGAATCTGTAACAAAAATATTCGGAAAGGGAACCAATACCGTTACCGCCCTTGATAATGTAAGTTTCACCATTCCCAAGGGCGAAGTAGTCGTGTTTCTCGGCCCCTCGGGATGCGGCAAAACAACCACCCTGCGTCTTACCAACAGACTGGAAACTCTCACCCGGGGAAACATAACCATACAAGATCAGAATATCATGGACATCGACGTCGTCCAACTCAGGCAGCGCCTGGGGTATGTCATTCAGGCCATCGGGCTCTTCCCGAACAAAACCATAGCCGAAAACATCGCGGTTGTGCCCAAACTTCTACGGTGGGACGAAGAACGGATCAGCAAACGCATTGATGAACTGCTTGAAATGACGAACCTGGACCCTGAACTGTACAGAAACCGTTACCCCGCAGAACTCTCCGGGGGTCAGCAACAGCGCGTGGGGGTTGCCCGGGGACTTGCCGCAGACCCCAACATACTTCTCATGGATGAGCCCTTTGGTGCCATAGACCCCATAAACAGAGAAGAGATTCAAGATGAATTCCTCAAGCTCCAGGCAAAGCTGAAGAAAACCGTGGCCTTTGTCTCCCATGACATACACGAAGCAATAAAAATGGGCGATCGAATTGCCATCTTCAACAAGGGACGCCTGATACAGTACGACACACCCGAGATTATTCTGACCCAGCCCAAAAACAAATTTGTCTCCGACTTCGTGGGTGCCGACAGGGCACTGAAAGTCCTTGGCCTCATGCGGGTAAGTGATATTATCAACCGGAATCCAAAGAATATCATCCAGGGAGCCGACCCCTCCCAGAAAGCACTACATTTTCTGGACACAAAGGAATCTCGCTACGGCATAGTGCTCGAACAAAACAAACCCATAGGCTTTGTTACCCAGAAGAATCTCAAGTATGAAGAAGGACCGGTACGGGACGTGGTGGAACCCTACCCCATTTTCTTGAGAGAAAAAACCCCACTAAGGGATGTCCTCTCCTCCATGCTGATGTATTCAACCCCAACCTTCTGCGTTGTGGACGAAGACAAAAACTTTGCAGGGACAGTAACATACAACGACATACAAAAAGCGGTAAAAGCAAGTTACGCAGACGAAACAGAAAATATAGAAACCGAGGTATCGTCATGAGTACATTGCAGTTCATAACGGATAATTTCAAACAGGTTCTGTACCTCTCCTGGGAGCATGTATGGATTGTGGGGATAGCTCTTCTTATCGCCACACCAATCGGCGTGACCCTGGGTATCGTCATTACCAGGCACGAGCAGTTTGCTTCCAGGGTCTTGAACGGTGCCAACATACTGATGACCATCCCCTCCCTTGCCCTGTTTGGGCTGATGCTTCCCATCCTTGCCATCGTTAATATGGGCCTGGGAAAAGTTCCTGCTGTCATAGCACTGGTTCTATACAGTCAACTTCCCATCATCAGAAACACCTATACGGCTATAAAGAATGTTCCCACTTCCCTGGTGGACGCAGGCAGGGGTATGGGCATGAACAAGTGGAAACTTTTGCGAGAACTGGAAATCCCACTGGCCACACCGGTAATTATTGCGGGATTGAGAACGGCTGCCGTCATGAACATAGGCGTTGCAGCTATCGCCACTTATATCGGAGCCGGAGGGCTGGGGGTGTATATTCAGCAGGGGATTGCCCGTGTATATCCGGAGATGATACTGAGCGGTGCCATACTTGTCTCTCTTCTGGCCATAATCGTCGACGGTGGGATGGCCCTGCTGGAAAGGATTGCGACGCCTGAAGGCATCAGAGTGCAAAGGAAGATTTCTCGATGAACAACTTTTTTACAAAATTATACAGGATTATCATTGCGGTTATCATACTGATCGCGGGTGTGACATTTGAACGGACAGGGCTTATAGAACTACTCTCAGACCCATACGAATATCCCGTTATCATGGATTTGTTCGTCCAGCACCTGTACATGGTAACCTTAAGTATGGTCTTTGCCACGATCATAGGCGTAACAGCAGGAATTGTGCTTACCAGGCATCGGTTTCGCAGGTACGCCGGGGTCTGCATGTACATTATCGGACTGGGACAAACCATCCCCTCCCTTGCCGTTCTAGCACTGGCCATGAGTTTCCTGGGTATCGGCGTAAAGCCGGCGGTATTTGCGCTGACCATCTATTCCATACTTCCCATCGCGAGAAATACCCTTGCCGGCATTACTGCGGTCCCCCCGGAACTAATAGATGCCGGGAAAGGCATGGGAATGCCTCCCATGAAGATTCTCATGGAGGTGGAGGTACCCAATGCCATGGCGGTGATTCTCACGGGTTTCAGGGTAGCCCTGATCATAAATATCGGCACCGCCGCGCTTGCCTATGTCATCGGGGCAGGCGGCCTGGGAGACCTCATATTCACTGGAATAAACCTTATGCAGACGGACAAGCTGCTGGCCGGTGCCATTCCAGTAACGCTACTGGCACTTTTTGCGGATTTTCTGTCTGGAATTTTAGGACTAACCTTGATCTCAAGGGGGCTGCGTCATTCCGAGTAAGAACGGTGTGTTTTTTTTGATTTTCTGCACAAAAAATGAACAATTAACCAGGGACTTGAATAAAAACAATGCAAGGTATTTTTTGTTCACAGCCTCTAAAATTAGAACTCTATGGCATTCAGTCAAGAGCCTAAAAGGAGTATGACATGAAAACGATATTTAAACGTGTTCTTCCGGCAATACTTATTTTGACGTTACTTTTACCAGGCAGTGTCTTTGCCAAGAAGAAAAGCCTGATCGTGGGCGGTAAAGACTTTACTGAGCAATTCCTTCTTCCAGAACTCGCAAGCATCCTCCTCGAACAGGCAGGGTTTGATGTTACGCTGAAGACAGGGGTCGGTTCTGTGATCGCCAGGAAATCTCTGGAGAGTGCCCAGGTCGACCTCTACTATGAGTATACGGGCACGGCATACACGCTGTATTACAAGCAAAAAGATACAAAAACAATGACCAATCCTGAAAAGGTTTACGACTGGGTCAAACAAGCCGACTCCGAGAAGGGTCTAACCTGGCTTGATCCGGTCAAGTTCAACAATACCTATACCCTGATGATGAACAAGGCAGAAGCGGAAGAACTCGGAATCAAGAGTATCTCCGATCTGGGAGCCTTTGTTACTAAAAATCCAGACAAACTAATATTTGCCCTGGATTCGGAATTCTGGGAACGTCCTGACGGATTTAAAGGTATTATGAAAATGTATAATTTCAGACTTCCTGCCAAACAGGTCAAAAAGATGTCCATTGGTCTTACCTACCAGGCATTGAAAAAAGGGCTGGTCAGTTCAGCTATGGGTTTTGCCACCGATGGCAGAATCGCGGCCTTCAACTTTGTGAACCTTGAAGATGACAAATCTTTTTTCCCAGTGTACAATCCCGTACCCGTTGTCAGAACGGAAATCCTTGACACGTATCCGGAGATACAAGCCCTATTAAAACCCCTTGCGGATAACCTGACCACGGAAATGATGCAGCAGCTCAATATGGCCGTGGATGTAGACCACAAACCCGTTCACGATGTGGCCATGGATTGGCTCAAAAGTAAAAAGCTGATCAAATAGAATCAGCCCGCATATCTCTGAAAGGGGGGATTCACTCCCCTTTTCAGACATCTGGTATGCGAAGATTTTCATATCTTCATCAAACGTTTCAATTCCGAATATGATTTGCGGACTTGCTTCCTGTTTTCTGAATATCTGCATTAAAGCGTTCAAACCCAAAAGGGTTTGTAGTTCGTGGCGAAGGCCCACGTCCTGTTAGTACCGGTTAGCCGAACATATTACTGTGCCTGCACACCCGGCCTGTCAACCTTGTCGTTTTCAAGGGGTCTTTAGTCACTTGCCTAATGGGATATCAAATCTTGAAGTTGGATTTTAGCGATGATGCTTTCAACGGTTATTCGTTCCGAACTTAAATAGTACCAGACCGAAAACCTGTGTTTGGATGAAAACTTGCCCAGATGCAAGGCGTAAGCAAAACTGAAACCGGAGCGTACTTGTAGTACGTGAGGAGTTTAGTTTTGTGAAGCAACGCAGCAGGTGGGTGAGTTTTTGTTCAAACATTAACTACCCTGCAATGCCGGTGGAATGCCAACAGGAACACAATCGGTTCGTCCATTTCGATCCTCTCGTACTATGAACAGATCTCCTCAACCAAATCATATATTCGCGCCTAGGCCCACGAAAAATAGAAACCAAACGGTCCCGCAACTCACTCAAGCGGAGAAGCCAACCGGTGGAGGACGATGAAGATCTTTTCCTTGTTTATTTCACACTCAACAGGGAGCGTCCCCTGGTCGGCGATTGAGAATCTATAAAACAGGACAAACCTGGCAAAATAATTAAGTAAGGTGTCCCCAGAACTCACCAGAACTCACCAGAACTCACCAGAACTCGGAACTGCAAACCTGGCCACAAAACAAAAAAGCCCTGACCATACGTCAAACGTATGATCAGGGCTTTATAAAGATAACCCGGCGGCGTCCTACTCTCCCACAGGGCCTCCCCTGCAGTACCATCGGCGCAAGAGGTCTTAACTTCCGTGTTCGAGATGGGAACGGGTGTGGCACCTCTGCCATTGCCACCGGATTAAACTTGGCAACGTATAATCTGTCGAAAGTCTTTACTGTATATCCGCATTAAAGCGTTCAAACCTAAAAGGGTTTGTAGTTAGTGGCTAAGCCCCACGACCTGTTAGTACCGGTTAGCTGAACACATTACTGTGCTTACACACCCGGCCTATCAACCTTGTAGTCTTCAAGGGGTCTTCAGTCACTTGCGTGATGGGATATCTAATCTTGAAGTTGGCTTCCCGCTTAGATGCTTTCAGCGGTTATCCGTTCCGAACTTAGCTACCCTGCAATGCCGTTGGCACGACAACAGGAACACCATTGGTTCGTCCATTCCGGTCCTCTCGTACTAGGAACAGATCTCCTCAAATATCCTACGCCCACGAAAGATAGGGACCAAACTGTCTCACGACGTTTTAAACCCAGCTCACGTACCACTTTAATTGGCGAACAGCCAAACCCTTGGGACCTGCTCCAGCCCCAGGATGTGATGAGCCGACATCGAGGTGCCAAACCGCCCCGTCGATGTGAACTCTTGGGGGCGATAAGCCTGTTATCCCCGGCGTACCTTTTATCCGTTGAGCGACGGCCCTTCCATACAGAACCGCCGGATCACTAAGACCTAGTTTCCTACCTGCTCGAAATGTCTCTCTCGCAGTCAAGCTCCCTTATGCCTTTACACTCTATGGCTGGTTTCCAATCAGCCTGAGGGAACCTTCGCGCGCCTCCGTTACTCTTTGGGAGGCGACCGCCCCAGTCAAACTACCCGCCAGACACTGTCCGTAATCCCGGTAAGGGACCCACGTTAGAACCATAGTACATGAAGGGTGGTATTTCAAGGGTGACTCCACAAGCACTGGCGTACCTGCTTCAAAGTCTCCCACCTATCCTGCACATCATGTACCAAAATCCAATGTCAAGCTGTAGTAAAGGTGCCGGGGTCTTTCCGTCTTTTCGCGGGTAGACGGTATCTTCACCGCCATTCCAATTTCGCTGAGTCCCTGGTTGAGACAGTGCGGAAGTCGTTACGCCATTCGTGCAGGTCGGAACTTACCCGACAAGGAATTTCGCTACCTTAGGACCGTTATAGTTACGGCCGCCGTTTACCGGGGCTTCGGTTCAAAGCTTCGCTTGCGCTAACAAATCCCCTTAACCTTCCGGCACCGGGCAGGCGTCAGACCCTATACCTCGTCTTGCGACTTTGCAGAGTCCTATGTTTTTAGTAAACAGTCGCTACCGCCGTTTCTCTGCGACCCCCGATGGCTTTGAAGAGCAAGTCCTCTAACCAATGGGGGCATACCTTATCCCGAAGTTACGGTATCATTTTGCCGAGTTCCTTAACCAGGGTTCTCTCAAGCGCCTCGGGATACTCTCCCTGCCTACCTGTGTCGGTTTACGGTACGATCACCCGTTATCTCGATAGAGGCTTTTCTTGGCAGCATGGGTGCAGTCAGTTTATGGGATCAGATCCCTCCTCATCGCTTCTCGGCCTTAAAAAGGAACGGATTTGCCTGCTCCTTAAGCCTACCAGCTTGAACCGCCTATTCCAGCAGACGGATGACTTGCCCTCCTGCGTCCCCCCTTCTCTCAAACGATAACTAAGGTGGTACAGGAATATTAACCTGTTTTCCATCGCCTACGCCTTTCGGCCTCGGCTTAGGGATCGACTAACCCTGAGGAGATTAGCTTTACTCAGGAATCCTTGGGCTATCGGCGAGGGGGTTTCTCACCCCCTTTATCGCTACTCATGTCAGCATGGTCTCTTGTGTAAACTCCACACCACCTTACAGTGGCGCTTCAATACTTACACAACGCTCTCCTACCATAGAAATAAATTTCTATCCGCAGCTTCGGTGCTATGTTTGAGCCCCGTTACATTTTCGGCGCAGAACCACTCGATCAGTGAGCTATTACGCTTTCTTTAAAGGATGGCTGCTTCTAAGCCAACCTCCTGATTGTCTGGGCATTTCCACATCCTTCCCCACTTAACATAGACTTGGGGACCTTAGCTGGCGGTCTGGGTTGTTTCCCTCTCGTCCGCGGAACTTAGCTCCCGCGGGCTGACTCCCACACTTTACGTCATCGGTATTCGGAGTTTGGTTAGGTTTGGTAATCTGGTGAGACCCCTAGCCCATCCAGTGCTCTACCCCCGATGAGAAACATGTGAGGCTATACCTAAATATATTTCGGAGAGAACCAGCTATTTCCAGGTTTGTTTGGCCTTTCACCCCTAACCACAGCTCATCCCAATAGTTTTTAACCTATATGGGTTCGGTCCTCCACGCGATTTTACTCGCGCTTCAACCTGGCCATGGCTAGATCACCTGGTTTCGGGTCTACTCAACGCAACTTGGCGCCCTGTTAAGACTTGGTTTCCCTGCGGCTACACCTCACGGCTTAACCTTGCTACGTTAAATAACTCGCTGACTCATTATGCAAAAGGCACGCGGTCACTCGGACCAAAGTCCAAGCACCCACTGCTTGTAGGCAAACGGTTTCAGGTACTATTTCACTCCCCTCACAGGGGTACTTTTCACCTTTCCCTCACGGTACTGGTTCACTATCGGTTGCCGGGTAGTATTTAGCCTTATGAGATGGTCCTCACAAATTCCCACAGAATTTCTCGTGTTCCGCAGTACTTGGGTGTCTGAAAAGAGAGGGTGATCCATTTCGTCTACAGGGCTGTCACCTGCTATGGCCGGACTTTCCAGTCCGTTCGACTACACATCACCTTTGTAACTCTCCGCACCGTCCGAAACCGGTACAATTCAGATCCCACGACCCCTGACATGCAACGCCTTCGGGCTATCACACATGGCAGGTTTGGGCTGTTTCCCGTTCGCTCGCCGCTACTTGGGAAATCGTTCTTACTTTCTCTTCCTGGGGTTACTAAGATGTTTCAGTTCTCCCCGTTGGCTTGATCAGGCTATGTATTCACCTGAACATGTCACAGTATTTACCATGACAGGTTTCCCCATTCAGAAATCTCCGGATCAAAGTTTGTTAAGCAACTCCCCGAAGCTTATCGCAGCTTTCCACGTCTTTCATCGCCTCCCGGCACCAAGGCATCCACCGTTTGCCCTTTATAGCTTAGCCACTATAAAACCACAAATTAAGTTTAAACGCTTTAATGCAAATATACAGATACAACGTCACAGGAACCATTGCTGTCAGAACTTGCCTGACGGCTGATGTTCCCGATCGTTATACGATACAACACCATCGGAATCCCTTGTCCAGACCTTGTCTGAACGCGACCACTCCGCTGGGTCGTGTTGTTTCATTTTAACTTTCAACAGATTGTCAAAGAACAAAGAATCAATCAAATTGATCCCTCAAAACCGGTTAGTGACGAGACTGACGTATCTCTTGTATTTTATTTCTTTCCTTAGAAAGGAGGTGATCCAGCCGCTGGTTCCCCAACGGCTACCTTGTTACGACTTCACCCTAATTATCAACCATACCTTAGGCACCTGCCCCCCCGAAGGGTTGGCCCAATGACGTCGGGTACAATCAACTCTCATGGTGTGACGGGCGGTGTGTACAAGGCCCGGGAACGTATTCACCGTGGCATGCTGATCCACGATTACTAGCGATTCCAACTTCATGGAGTCGAGTTGCAGACTCCAATCCGGACTGGGATATGCTTTCAGGGATTGGCTCACCTTCGCAGGTTCGCTGCCCGTTGTACATACCATTGTAGCACGTGTGTAGCCCCAGACATAAGGGCCATGAGGACTTGACGTCATCCCCACCTTCCTCCCCGTTAACCGGGGCAGTCTCTTCAGAGTTCCCACCATGACGTGCTGGCAACTGAAGATAGGGGTTGCGCTCGTTGCCGGACTTAACCGAACATCTCACGACACGAGCTGACGACAGCCATGCAGCACCTGTCTCTGAGTTCCCGAAGGCACTCTAATATCTCTAACAGATTCTCAGGATGTCAAGTCTGGGTAAGGTTCTGCGCGTTGCGTCGAATTAAACCACATGCTCCACCGCTTGTGCGGGCCCCCGTCAATTTCTTTGAGTTTTAGTCTTGCGACCGTACTTCCCAGGCGGTATACTTAATGCGTTAGCTCCGGCACAGCAGGGGTCAATACCCGCTACACCTAGTATACAACGTTTACTGCGTGGACTACCAGGGTATCTAATCCTGTTCGCTACCCACGCCTTCGCACCTCAGCGTCAGTTTCGGTCCAGAAAGGCGCCTTCGCCACCGGTGTTCCTCCTGATATCTACGAATTTCACCTCTACACCAGGAATTCCCCTTTCCTCTACCGTACTCAAGTCTTATGGTTTCAAATGCACTTCCAGGGTTGAGCCCCGGGCTTTCACATCTGACCTGCAAGACCGCCTGCGTGCCCTTTACGCCCAATAATTCCGAATAACGCTTGCACCCCCCGTATTACCGCGGCTGCTGGCACGGAGTTAGCCGGTGCTTCCTTCATGGGTACCGTCAATACCAAATACTATTAATACAAGGTAATTTCTTCCCCATTGACAGAGTTTTACGACCCAAGGGCCTTCTTCACTCACGCGGCGTTGCTGCGTCAGGGTTGCCCCCATTGCGCAAAATTCCTCACTGCTGCCTCCCGTAGGAGTCTGGACCGTGTGTCAGTTCCAGTGTGGCTGATCATCCTCTCAGACCAGCTAACCATCAATGTCTTGGTAGGCCGTTACCCCACCAACTAACTAATGGTGCGCGGACTCATCTTCAAACAACAGCTTTCAGGAAGAGGCTGTCTTTCATCATTCAATCCAAAGACCAAATGACTTCATCCGGTATTAGCGATCCTTTCGAACAGTTATCCCGGATTCAAAGGTAGATTATCCACGTGTTACTCACCCGTGCGCCACTCTACTCGGGATTGCAAGCAATCCCTTTCTCGTTCGACTTGCATGTGTTAAGCACGCCGCCAGCGTTCATTCTGAGCCAGAATCAAACTCTCCAGTTAAATTCTTTGAATATCTTTTGTGTGCTTTCACAGCACCCAAAAGACACGCTTCGTCTCTTTTGTCACTAACCAGTTTTCAAAGATCAAAAAATAAAAAATTGATTTTTAGGTCAAAATGTCTCTGCGGAAGCGGTGTTCCCCAAAGACTCAAACAATATATCTGCATCCCTGACAAATGTCAAACATTATTTTAATATAATCTAAAAAAATTTCCTATTTCAGCACAAGGCCCTGGGGAAGGCTCTCGCCAAAGATAGCCGATGTCTCAACGGCCTTGATCGCTATTTTTTCCCTGACAATGGCTGAACATTTCTGGGTCTGGGTCAGGTCAAACCACGCCAAAAGGGCGGCAATTGTTTCAGGATCAAGGTCCCTTGTCCGGTCTCCGGTCTTTCTTGCAATCTGTGCCAGGGCCTTTGCAAGGGGAAGGTCCCTCCGGGTTTGTTTTTTGATCATTTTTTTGATCCATACAGCGGTCTCCCTGGGCGGAACAACCCTGTCAACTGAACCATAGAGAAGCTCCCTTGCGCCGATGCGTGACAGGGACCAGAAAAGCTGGGCCGGGGATTTGCCGGGATTGAGCAGGGTACCAAGGGCCCGGCCAAGGGAGGTCTTATCCTTTACAAGCAATCGCTCCATATTTGCCGCAGCCATCCAGATTTCAGTCAACTCCTGGGGGGACACCTTTTTTTTAGGACCGTTACCTCCAAGCAGAAAGGGGGTGACGTCCTGGAAAAACTGACGCTGCTGCCCGGCATTCATCCCCCCCGCAATTCTGCGGCAGAAGATCCACCATTCACTGACATTCTGTTTCACCTTTGGAAAGATAGGCCCGGCAAGATAAATTTTCCAGAGTTTACGCATTCTTTCGCCGTCAAAGGCGTCACCAAACCCGGGGCGGATGCAAAATCCCGTTAAGTTCAGCCACCGGACCTCGTGCGCAGGACTCAGTTGCCTGGCATCGGATTGTTGGATGAGCTGGTCTGCCATGGTCCGCAACAGGGACAGGGGCCATGCGTTTTTCTGGGTCTCAATTTTTTGTTCAAGGGCCTTGACCAGTCCTGTAATCTCTCGTTGATCCGATTCCGTTGCAAAGGCTGAGTCGATCATGGCACACGAGGCTTCAATAAGGGAGGATTCAAGCACCTCGGTTTCCGAGCCGGCCAGGGGTACGGCCTCGTCCCTGAGCTGAAACTCAAGTTTCCACCGATGGTTGGAAATGCTTGAACGGCACCAGACAGCAAGGGACCCCATCTCCGTATATTCAGGTTCAATGGTGACGGGCACGCTTCTTTGTTCACCCTTTTTGCCAAACTTGACAATGGTCTGCATGGGCATCATGGGGGACAGGGTGTCATCAACATCCACCAGGTCACCGCTTCGATCCCCGGACCGAAAGCTTGAGCTGAACATGTCAAAGGTGACCGGCTGGTTGGTCAGCACCTCAAAGGCCATCCGTGGCAAGGTAATTACCGATCCTTCATCCAGGCCCCGTTCGACCACACACAGGGCCTTGGGCGTTTCAGCACCAGCCGGATTCTGGGCGGTGGCAACCCCGATGTAATAGCTCCTGGGACTGCCGCTGCCCACCCGCACACCCGTTCCCTGCTTGACAAGTCCATAGTAGGAGGCACCCGTGGCAACGGAAAGGTCCGGATGGTTGTTTTCAAGCAATGCAGGAATCGCTGAATCCCGGGAACCAAACCAGTGGCGGATGGCGGTTCTGATCCGCTCCTGGAGAAGGGCGGGTTTCAACGAGCCGCCATTAAAGAGGATGTGGTCGGGCATGGGCTCTTTTCCAAGGAGCTGCTTGACCTCGGTGCGATGCTTTTCCAGAAACCAGCCAATGTGCCGGGTTATGGCAGGCTCCTGCTCATAGGGAAGACCGAACTCGGCAATGGCCTTGCCAGGAGGTTTCCGGGCTGCTTCTCCGGGGTCAACATCCGGAAAAAAACCCTGGCACAGAATGGTTTCAAGGTCCTCCCGGGTAAGATCTGCCGCAAGGGTTCCGGCAATCACCGATCGGCCCTGACCCTTGAGGGTAATCCTGACAGAATCTTCACCCCCTTCCAGGATCTTTTCCTTGGCTTGCCTGCATTTGTGGCCAAGGGTTTTCCAGCGATCCTGGGTCAACGAATCACGCCGCTTGAACTTTGAGGCCACAAGATTTGCAAGGGCAAGGTCAATATTGTCCCCCCCAAGGATGAGATGATCGCCCACGGCAAGACGCTCAAACCGTGGGGTCCCCTCGGATTCTTTGAGGGTAATCAGGGTAAAGTCGGTGGTGCCGCCGCCCACATCGCAAACCAGGATAAGCTCTCCTGGCCGGACGTGGCTGCTCCAGTCATTTTCATGGCAAACAAGCCATGCATAAAATGCGGCAAGGGGTTCTTCAAGCAGGGTAACGCTGGTTCCAAACCCCGCCTCCCGGGCAGCCTTGAGGGTGAACTCCCTTGCCGCCTCGTCAAACGAGGCAGGAACGGTGATCACCACAAACTGATTTTCAAGGAAAAGATCCTCATCCTTTTTGCCGTGGTTCCACGCCTTTTTGATGTGCCGCAGATAAAGGGCCGTTGCCGTGACCGGCGACACCTTATCCACCCCTTCAGCCCCCCAGGGAAGAATCTTGGCCTCCCGGTCGGCCCGGGCGTGGCAAAGCCAGCTTTTGGCAGACGAGACCAGGCGGGAGGGAACCATTGCGCCGTGATCCCTGGCAAAGGTGCCGACAAACCGGTCGTCCTCGGTTTTCCAGGGGTGCTTGAGGGCATTTTCCGATACATCATACTCGCCCGGGATATAGAGAAAGGACGGCAGGACCGGAATGGCAGAGAACTCTCCGCTGCCCGTGAGCTGGGGCACGTTAAAGGTTTTAATACTTTTTTTGTCGGCCCCGGCATCCAGGGCGGTGAGATCCACATAGGAGACGGCACAGTTGGTCGTACCAAGATCGATGCCAACGACAAAATGTTTATCCTGAAAATCCAAAGCCAACTCCTCTATTTGGGCCGCACATTCAGTTCCAGTTTCCACCGCTGGTCGCTGTCCCGGGCACAGGCCCAGAACTCAAGGGTGCCGACCTCGGTGAGCCGCACCTCAAAGGTTACCGGAATAACGGCATTATCGTCATCCCCCTCAAGGCGGGTCTCGATGGTGGTCAGGTCCCGGATATCTTCGTATTCCCAGTTGTCAACGATCTCCCCGAGCTGGTCATTGTTGCGCGTGGTCGAAGTCATGATGTTAAATCGAACCGTCTCGCCCACGATCAGGTTGAACAATTTTGTCCTGTTTTCGGCACCGGTTCCCTCTTCCATGCCAAAGGGTGCAATGCAAAGCGCCCGGGTGGGAAGGACAATGCCCGGAACCGCCGGCATGGCGGCTTCAACGGCCAGATAATAGGAACTGCCGAGCCCGCCCCGGATCCGAATACCGTCGCCCTTTGTGGCCCTGCCATAGTAGGCAGCGCCCCTTGCCACACTTAAATCAAAATCCCCGGTGTCGATCTCACGGATACCGCCCGTTTGACCATTCACGGCCCATGAGGACAGAACCGCCATGACTCGATTTCTGAGGGCCGGCGATTTCATCACCCCGCCATTGAATACAACTGCCGTTGGCAGCCGGACCTGACCGTGTTCATCCCTGTGGCTGGATATGAATTTTGCAAGGTGACGGGTAATTCCGGGGTCTGCCTCGTAGTTCAACCCAAACTCCCGGATACCGGCCATGTTTGAGGTGGAAGGTTCCTGGTCAAGGGCGGTCTCAGGAAAGAATCCTGCGAGCACGATATTTTCCACATCCTCGTATTCAAGCGCTGCCTTGATGGTACCCTTGATCAGCCCTGAACCCCGGCCAAGGATCGTCACAGGATACTTTCCCCAGGTGTCGTCTTCGGCGAACAACGACTCCTTGGCTGATCTGCACGAGTGGACAAGCCCCCTCATCTGCCAGGGATCCAGTTTCTTTCCCTTTTGCTGCAACTTTGCAGCAAGGAAATAGGCCAGGGCAAGATCAATGTTATCCCCCCCAACAAGGAGGTGTTCACCCACGGCAAGTCGTTCAAGGCAAAGGTTCCCGTCTTCTTCCTGGACCTCGATGAGGCTGAAATCACTGGTCCCCCCCCCTACATCGCAAACCAGCACAAGGTCTCCCTTTTCCACCTTGTCCCGCCATTCGTCCTTGGACCTGTCAATCCAGGAATAAAAAGCTGCCTGGGGCTCTTCAATCAGGGTGACATCGGTCAAACCGGCCTGATGGGCAGCCTTGACGGTAAGCTCCCTTGCAACGGCATCAAACGAGGCAGGTACGGTGAGATAGATCTCCTGGTTTTCAAGCACCAGCTCCGGGTCGTCCGTTGCCATTTCAAAGTTCCACGCCCTTCGAATATGGACAAGAATGTTGCTTGACGCCTGGACCGGGGAGATCTTGTCCACCTTGGCCGTACCTTCCCAGGGAAGAATGGGGGCCTCCCTGTCCACCTGGTCATTGCACAGCCAGGATTTGGCTGAGCTGACAAGCTTCTGGGGAACCTCACTGCCCCGTTCCCTGGCATAAACGCCTGCCATTATCGTTTCCTCACGCCCCCAGGGAAGGTCAAGGGAGGTTTCTGACGCCTCATAGGCTTCAAGCAGATATAAAAACGATGGAAGGGATTCCCGGGATTCAACCACCCCGGATCCTGTCAGCTGGGGAATTTTAAAAACCGTTATCTCAGAGGCATCGGTTGGCAGGGTATCGGTGTAGGCCACAACGCTGTTGGTTGTTCCAAGATCAATACCGACAATGTAGCGGGCATTTTTCACAAGATCACTCCGTCTTCTCTAAACCTGTAAATAACCGGGATGACCGGAGCAGGGTATTGGCTCCCGGCCACAACAAAATTTGAAACGCCGCCACTGGCGAAGCTTCAAAGGACGTTCCATATAAACCGGCATGGCCGGAGCAAGGTATAGGCTCCTGCCACAACGAATGATGAAACGCCCCCACTGATGATGCTTCGGTGGGCGTTTCATATAACCGGCACGGCCGGAGCAGGACGTCTGCCCTGGCCACAACGAACGATGAAACGCCTCTGTTTGCAATGCTTCGGTGGGCGTTTCATATAAAAAAACAAAAAAAACGCTCGGGGTCTGTCGCTCTAATCGATCTCAACCTCTGCCGGTACGATAATTGCGGCGTCCAGAACATCGGAAAGCTTTGGAATCTCTCTTCGACCGGCCTTCCAGCCCCTGTGCCTCAAAAGTCCCTTAAACGGTGGATTCCCGGTCACGTTTCCCGTAAGCTTGATGGCATCGGGATCAAACCCCTGTTCGACCACGATCTCTTCACCCTCTGCCTTGTCGATCACAGGCTTGAGGGCAAGGTATTTGGCCATGGTTTTTTTGCAATCCTCCTGGATGCTCCTGACGGCAGCCCCGATCTCTTCATCCTCGTAAAGGGAAAGGTCTTCATCAAAAAAATCAAGCAGGCGCCCTTCCCGCTGCAAAACCGAAAGAAGATGAAGAAAAACCCGCCGGCGCCGTTCCTGCTCTATCCTGTGGTCTGCAGCATCTTTTTTTCCCTCTTTTTCAGAAGGCGGCTCACTCGCCCTTCCCTTGAAAACAAATGCCGCACTGCCCTTGATCATCATCCACAGGATAAGGCTGAGCAACAAAAAAACAGCTCCGGACACGGGCACAAACCAGGGAAAGAAATTGACCGACACCAGTTTCAGAAGCCTGACCCCGTCCCAGGAATCGGCGGATAGAAGATGCATCAGTTTTTCCACCCCGAAATAGACACCGGCATCCACCCCCAGCATCAAGAGCACCATGAAACCGATGATCACCAGAAACGATCGTTGTGCAAACTTCCTTGACATATCCAAATTTTATAGTCTCCTGTGGTTTATGTTGTCTGTTGTGCCCGAATATAATCAAAAAAAACCACGCTGACAAGCCAGCATGGTTTTTAATAATAATACAATACCAATGAGTTTCAAGTAAGAAGATAAACCTTTTGGGAAATCGAACCCGAACCTTTGTCCTATTTGTCGTCCTTGACAACAATGACAGCCTTGTTCTCCTCAAAGGTCTGGGGGCCTATCCCCTTTACCAGCAGAATATCCTGGGGCGTTTTAAACGCACCCACCTCGGTACGGTACTCAATGATTCGCCGGGCATATTCGGGTCCCACCCGTTTAAGTGTGCACAGCTCTTTTTCAGTTGCCGTGTTGATATTTACCTTTCCCGCTGTCCCCATCGCCGGAAGGGTAAATGACAACAGCACAACGGCTGCAACAAACAGCACCAGACATTTCTTTTTCTGTTCCATAGGATTCCTCCCATCATCTTACCATAAGGCGTTAACAGTATAGATTCGACTTCCCAAAAGGAAAGATTTACCTGAAAGGTCGAATTAACAGCGTCCGTCCGAATAAGATTTTCAACCATTTTTTTGTGAAACAATCGCTGGGCTTGAGCCCCAGTGGCGTTTCATCGTGGATTAGGCCAAGGATCAACTCCATGCTCCGGCCGTTCCGCTTTGTATGGCTGACTGGAAATCACAACAGATGCGTCGTAACAGGCGAGGTCGAAAAAGTATAATCTTCATACTTGACAACCCGGCAAAAAATGTCAAGAAAAAAATCACCGTCCGATTCCAAAATATTCAAACCCAAAATCCCTTACCTCTTCTGGGTCATACTGATTTCGTCCGTCAAAAATAAGCGGTTTTGCCATGCGGGCCTTCATGGCATTAAAATCAGGCTGGCGAAATGTTTTCCATTCCGTCACGAGCACCAAGGCATCCACCCCGTCAAGGGCCTCATAGGACTGGTCGACCAGAACAAGGCGCCCATCGTCAAACCACGCCCGGGAAAAGACCCGACCCGCTTCGACCATGGCCACGGGGTCATAGGCACGCACCACTGCACCGGCATTGATGAGTTCATTGATGAGAACCACGGAAGAGGCTTCCCTCATGTCATCCGTCCCCGGTTTGAACGACAGTCCCCACACGGCAACGGATTGTCCGGTCAAATCATCTCCCAAACGCTGGACGATCTTCTGGAACAGCCGCTGCTTTTGAAGTTCGTTTCTTCGTTCCACGGCAGTTAAAAGTTCTGGTTCAAAACCGTTTTCCGAACTGGTCCGGATCAACGCCTTGACATCCTTTGGAAAGCACGACCCGCCATAACCGCATCCAGGATAGATAAACGAGTACCCGATCCTTGCGTCGGACCCAATCCCCTTTCTTACATTTTCCACATCCACACCCAGGCACTCGCAGATGTTGGCCACCTCGTTCATAAAGGATATCTTGGTGGCAAGCATGGAGTTGGCCGCATATTTGGTCATCTCAGCATCCCTGACGCTCATGAAGATCACCTTGTCCCGATTCCTGGAAAACGGTGCATAGAGCCGCCGCATAACCTTGCGTGCACTTTCAGTATCTGCCCCGACAATGATCCTGTCAGGCTTCATGAAATCATTTAAGGCGGCCCCCTCCTTCAGGAACTCAGGGTTGCTCACCACGTCAAACCGGATATCAACCCCCCTGGCATCAAGCTCCCCCTGGATGGTGGCGCGGACCTTGTCGGCCGTGCCCACGGGAACCGTTGATTTGTCAACGATCACGGCATATTTGTCCAGATTTTTTCCAATTTCAGAGGCAACATTGAGCACATAGGTTAAATCGGCTGACCCATCTTCGCCCTGGGGGGTGCCAACGGCAATAAAATAGATACTCGACGACGCCATGGCCCGGGCAAGGGAGGTGGAAAAATCCAGCAGACCTTCTGCATGGTTCTGGACCACCATGGACTCAAGTCCGGGTTCATAGATGGGCAGAATCCCCTGTTTAAGATTCTCAATTTTTTTTTCATCCACATCAACGCAGGTCACGCGGCTTCCCATCTCAGAAAAACAGGCCCCAGAGACAAGCCCGACATACCCGGTTCCAATCATTGTAATCTTCATCGAAAGATCCTTTACAACTTTTTTTATATGTGTAACACCCACCAGAGCATCATCGGTGGCAACATTTTAAGTTTTGTTGTGGACAGGGCAGATACCCTGTTCCGGCCTTGCCGGTTATTGATAAAATTTTCGATACCATTGAACAAAACAGCCCAGTCCATGGTCAATGGAGGTTTCAGGCGCAAACCCGGTATCCCGGACAAGGGTTTCAATATCGGCATAGGTTTCAGGCACATCCCCCGGCTGCATGGGGAGCATGTTTTTTACGGCCTTTTGTCCAAGATGTCTTTCCAGGACCTCAATAAAATGCCCCAGCTCCACGGGCTGGTTGTTTCCAATGTTGTAGAGCCGGTATGGGGCAGAGATTCCACCGTCGGCCAGGGCCCCTCCCGGCACAGGCGGTTTTTCCATCACCTTGACCACCCCCTTGACAATGTCATCAATGTAGGTGAAATCCCGGCGCATATTGCCGTGGTTATACACATCAATGGGTTGTCCGGCAAGAATGGCCCGGGTAAACTTAAAATAGGCCATGTCCGGGCGCCCCCAGGGGCCATACACGGTAAAGAACCGCAATCCGGTCACGGGAATCCCATAGAGGTGGGCATAGGCGTGGGCCATGAGCTCGTTGGATTTTTTTGTGGCAGCATACAGAGACACCGGATGATCCACCGGATCTGCGACGGAAAAGGGCATTTTTCGATTCTGACCATAGACTGAGCTTGAGGAGGCATAAACCAGGTGGGCCACCCGGCCGTGGCGGCACCCCTCAAGGATATTGGCAAACCCCACAAGGTTTGAATCCACATAGGCATGGGGGTTGTCAATGCTGTAACGCACCCCGGCCTGGGCTGCAAGGTTGACCACCCCGTCAAAGGGGTTGACATCAAACAATCGTTCAACCCCGCCTCTGTCGGAGATGTCCAGGAGCTCAAATGAGAATCCCTTAAATGTATTGAGAATCTCCAGCCGTCCTTTTTTCAAGGCAATGTCATAGTAATCGTTGAGATTGTCCACCCCAACCACGGTGTGACCCTTTTCCAGGAGTTTTTTGCTTAGAAAGAAACCGATAAACCCTGCGGCCCCAGTCACCAGAACATTCATATTTTTTCTCCATTGCAGGCCCTTTCCATCAAAGGGTTTCCTGTCTAATTCGGGGGATAAAACGAATCCACCACATTTGAGGGTGTATACCCTGGAACAATCTTTTGAAATTCGGCCATTATTTTTACCCCATCGTTGTTCAGGGCAAACCGGTTCAAGGCGGCAAAACTGCCGTTAATGATATCAAGGGATCGCTCTTTGCTGTTTAGAACCATGATACTCGTGTGGGCTGTGGAAAGGACAGCCTCACCATCGGACACAAGCTCTTCAAACATTTTTTCCCCTTTTCGAAGGCCGATGTACTCAATCTTTATGTCAACACCGGGTTCATATCCATGGAGCCGGATGAGATCTTCTGCCATGGTCAAGATCTTGACCGGCCGTCCCATGTCAAGGATGAAAATCTCATTACCCTCCCCCATGGCGCCGGCCTGGAGGATCAGCTGGGAGGCTTCAGGAATGGTCATGAAGAATCGAGTTACATCCGGGTGGGTAACGGTGACCGGTCCGCCTTCCCGGATCTGACGCTTAAAAAGGGGGACCACGCTTCCGGAACTTCCGGCCACATTTCCAAATCGAACGGTCATGAATTTTGTGCAGCAGATTGTATCACATCGATTCTGGTTCTGGACATAAATCTCGGCAATTCGCTTGGACGCGCCCATGACACTTGTGGGGCTCACGGCCTTGTCCGTTGAAACAAGGACAAAGCGTTCCACACAGTTTTCTTTGGAAACCTCTGACAGATTTACGGTTCCAAAAATATTGTTCATCACAGCCTTCCATGGCTGCTTTTCCAGCATTGCGACATGCTTGTAAGCTGCAGCGTGGAATACGACCTGGGGCGCATGATCCTTGAAAACCCTTTCAACCTGAACCCTGTCCTGGATGTCTGCAAGCACAGGAATGCTATGAATCTTCGGAAAATGGCGTTTCAGTTCATAGTCAATATCAAACAGGGGGGTTTCGGCCCAGTCAAGGGCAATCACAGATTCAGGCTTAAAACGGCAGATCTGCCGGCACAGCTCAGCCCCAATGGACCCCCCTGCCCCGGTCACAAGAATTCGCTTGTGGTTCAGGCTTGCGCCCACCCGCTCCTGGTCAAGTTGAACCGGTTTTCTGCCCAGCAGATCCCTGAACGAAACTTCCCGGATGGAACCGACCGTGACAGTGCCATTGATCAATTCCCCCATGGTGGGAATGGTCCTGAACTTAAGGCCGCTCTGTTCACAAGCCCCCACGATCCGTTTCATTTCCAATGCCGTTGCAGACGGTGCTGCAATGAGCAACTCCTCTGCACCCACCCGCTTGACGGCTGAATCAAGGTGCTCAACCGAGTTGAGCACAAGAATTCCATGGATCTTTTTGCCTATCTTTTCAGGATTGTCATCGATAAATCCTGCCACCTGGTATTTGACAGCCGGGTTTTTTTGAATCTCACGGACGATCTTTTCTCCGCAATCCCCTGCACCGATGATCAATAATTTCTTGCGAAAACCGTTGCTGGGAACAACGATTTTCCAAAAATTTGCCAGGGAAAATTCCTCAAAGCTGAATCCGCTGTTCAACCGCTCATAGTAAAATCTAACGCACAGCCTGAACAGGGAGACCAGAAACACGGTCAGCACACCATCGACCACAAAGACCGATCGGGGAAACCCTTCAAAGCCAAACAGAAACAGCACCGTTGAGACGATCAAAAGCGTGGAAAAGAATGCTGCCTTGACAACGCTAAACAGGTCGGCAACCGAGGTGTAGCGCCACATCCCCCTGTAAAGATCGAAATAGGAAAACACGGACAACTTTATAATAACGACCAACGGAAGAATATTTTTAAGATTAACGGCAATAAACGGGGGGATTGCATGGTCAAACCGAATGATGCACGCCCCCCACAGGGAGATAAGAACCAGGACAAGGTCCACGAGTAAAACCAGGGGAATATTTTTGGAAAGGATCTGGGGTCTGATTTTTCGAACACCAAGGTCTGTTGATTCAACCCGCCTTCTCAGATGCCAGGACACCATGCAAAAAACCATGAAAAACAGGCCCAGCAACACGAACACCGGCCAGGCACCTGCCCTGCCGGCCACAATACCGCTTACCCCGGAAATGATCTGAAGACCGGCATAGAGCAGGGCAACCTGCCAATGCTCCATGGATAGTTCGTTGGCAAGGAGCTGATAAAGATGGCGCCGGTGGGACACAAGAATATTTTCACCGTCCTTGATCCTCACCATCAGGGTTGACAGGGCATCGGCATAAAAAGGAAACAAAAAACAAACAAACACCCCGAAATCCGAGGGGGATCGGGAAAAGATACAGACCAGACTCCCAAACAGAAACCCCAAAAAAAGGCTGCCCGCATCTCCCATGAACACCCTGGCAACAGGCAGATTAAAGGGAAGAAACCCCAGACAGGCCAGCACCACACAGCCCAGCACCATTTGAAAATGGGTCAGGGTTTCCATATCCGAAACAAACCAGCAGCAAAAGGCAAGTGCAATGGCAGCAGAGATGCCTGCAATACCGTTAATGCCATCCATGAAGTTAAAAAAATTGGTGGTTGCAGCGATGAAAAGGCTCCAGAAAAAAGCAGCCATCATATAATAGGTAAAAGAATATCCAGCATTGCCAACGGATGCAAAAAAAACCAGCCCAAGGGAGAGCTGAACTGCCAGTCTGAGCAACGGAGAAAGTTCTATCCGGTCACTTGCAAGGCCAAGAAGACTGACCAGAAAAATGGGCAGCCAGATTCCCGGGGTCAGCCCATAAAAAACCGACGCAACGGCAAAGGCTGCCAGGATACCGATGGCCCCGCCCTTGGGAACACTTTTGCTGTGGGAACTTCGATGATTGGGTTCATCAACAAATCCCATTGCATTCCCGTGGACAACAAATAAAAGGGCGCCCCCTGCACCAAGGCAAAGGGCCAGAAACAAAAAACCAATGTTCAGCAGGGTCATAATCCTATCAGCCACTCTTCTGTTTAAATCAGGTTTTCCCAAGGCCGGTTGGCCGTGTCTTTGATTGTTACCTTATATCTGAACAGGGTTTAAAACTCAACGTTCTTTTCCCACAACCGCCCGCCATCCCTGATCAAGGTCAACCACGGGCATGAAGCCAAGCACTGTTTGCAGTTTTTCACCTGAAACGCCCAGGCTCTCCGTCTGTTTCTCCACCATCCGGGTCACTTGGGCCAGCCGCTGGAAACGAAACATTCTGTTGGCACGATCAAGCATCCACACCACCTTTTTTTCAGAAATCCTCAAAAACAGGTTTTTTCGACCAAGGGCGCGGCACATGGAACAAAGGATATGGGAAAAGGGGTGAACAGCACCATCTGTGACATTGTAAATTTGTCCATGGCTGTCCCGATGCTCAAGGCAAAGCAGGGCAGCCTGTGCCAGATCCTGATCAAAGACAAGTGTCCGCAAATTTTTTCCGTCACCCAGCAGGACAAAACCACCTTGTTTCAGATAGCGCATCAAGGTTTTGTAATTGCCCTTCATCCGGGGTCCATAAACAGCCGCCACCCTGAGCACCACCGGGGAAAACCCGTCCGGGTCCTGTGTTCCCCGGGCCAGCACCAGACGCTCAGCCTCAAGCTTTGACCGGGCATAGCAATCCTGGGGACAAACCGGGGATGTTTCCGTAAAACATTGATCCTGGTGCGAAGGGCCATAAACGTTGATGGTGCTGAAAAAAACAAACCGAACGACCCCGGCAATGCGGGCCTGGTCAACAAGATTCTTTGTACCCTGCACATTGATAAGCGTTATTTGATCCCCTTTGCAACGCCCCTTTGTATCATGGAGTTTTGCAGCAAGGTGAAACACGGCGTCCACACCCTTCAAGGCCATTGATACAGCCCGGGGATCAATGATATTTCCCTGAAATCGTTCAACGGAATCGGGCAGGGCATCAACACCCGAACAATGCCGGGAAAAGATCCTCACACAATACCCCTTTTCAAGCAGCAGGTTCACAAGGGCGGGGCCTGCAACGCCGGTGGCCCCTGTCACAAGAACCCGGCTGAAACGGGATTTGATGTTTAATTTATGCAATGGGCTCATCCTGTTTTTTTTACGCAAAAAATTGGCAGGCAGACAGTTTCAATCAGCCGATCACTGTGATATAGATCCCTTCATGACAAAGATAACACATATTTTCAAGACCTATTTTCCCGAAACCAACGGGGGACTTGAAGAAGCCATACGCCAGATCGGACGCCATGGGGTAAGCGACGGATTTGAGGTTGAAGTGGTTACTGTTGGCAGGCGCACTTTTAGAACCACAGGTCCGGACGGCATCACAACAAAATTTCACAAATGCAGCTTTGATCTGTACTCCAATCCCGTAAGTTTCTCGTTTGCGAAAAGGTTCATTACCATCTGTCAATCAACGGATATCCTTCACTTTCACTTTACCTGGCCCACGGCGGAAATCCTCGCCCTGGCCCTCCAGGTCAAACGCCCCATGGTGGTAACCTTTCACTGTGATATCCACAAAAATCGTTTTTTAAAAACCCTTTACCAGCCCATTGTCAGACAATTTCTTAAAAAAGCCGACAAAATCTGTGTGACCAGCAGGAATCTCTTGGTGAACACCCCCTGCCTCCAGGAATTCAGGGCCAAGACAGAAGAGGTGTGCCTCTGGTTTGACCAAAACCGGTTCAAAAACCTGGCAGAACCCGATTCCGATATCGTTAAATTAACAACCACAATTCAACCCTATGGGCTTTTTGTTGGTGTTCTGCGGTGGTACAAGGGGCTTGACACCCTTCTGGATGCCTCAAAGGCGTTTAGGGGCAATCTTGTCATTGTTGGACGAGGCCCTCTATACAACCATTTGGCATCTCGAATAAAACAAGAGGGCCTTTCCAACGTTCACCTCATGGGATTTGAGCCAGACAACAATCTTAAATGCCTGATACAGGGATCAAGATTCATTGTTCTTCCCTCCACATCTGCAGCCGAAGCCTTTGGCCAGGCTTTACTTGAGGGACTTTATTTTTCAAAACCGCTCATTTCAACGGAACTCGGCACAGGAACAAGCCTTGTCAACCGGCACAACCTTACGGGCCTTGTTGTCACACCTGGATCAAAACTTGCCCTTACCACGGCAATGAACAGGCTGATCAGCGACAATCAACTTTACAGCCGATTCAGAGCCAACACCCTGACCCATTATCGGGTTCATTTCACCCAGGCTTCCCAGGGGTGGAAATACAGCCGTATTTACAATTCTTTACTAAAAAAAGGAGTTACATAGTTGCTTTTTTATTTTTCGGTCTTAGTTTCTAAAAATTAGTTATGACCTACGAACCCAAATGATGAGGAAAAGATGTTTAAAAAAATTGAAGCATTGAGCAGTGAAGCACACCAGGATCTAAGATTCTCCAAAACCAACGATTTTAATTTTGCATCAGCGGTTTCAAATTCACCCTTGACCGCATCTGAATTTACCATGGCATCGCGCTACTATCCCATTGTATTTCCCGACAAAGAAACCACCCCCATTGTGCTCCTTGCTTTAAATCAGAATAAAAATCGCTATGTGGACAAAAAAGGCTCCTGGAAGGTTCCCTACATACCGGCACACATAAGAAAATACCCATTTACGCTTGCCAATTCAGACAAGAAAAATAAAGAAAAATTTGTCGTTTGCATTGACAGGGACGCCCCCCACTTTCGTTCCGACCAGGGAGACCCCCTTTTTACAGCAGAAGGAACCCCTTCTGACATCACTCAAAATGCAATTAATTTCCTTCAAAAATTCCAGGATGAACTCAAGGTCACACAAAGGGCCTGCCAGGAACTTGAAAAGCATGGTGTATTGGCTGACAAAAAAATAAACTTTGAAAAAGGCGGACAAAAAACGGCCTTTGGCGGGTTCAGATGCGTTGACATGGAAAAACTCAACGCACTTGAAGATAGCGTGCTTGCAAATTGGGTACGCAACGGTCTGACCGGATTGATCAATGCCCATTTACAATCCCTGGTCAACTTTAAGACCCTTGCCTGAAAGCTAAGGGTTCATCAACAAAGACCTTCAGGTGTCTCCAGAAAACCCCCTTTTTTTAAACCTTGACTTTGGCAGACGCCTCTAATATAAAAAAAAATTTTTTCAATTATTCAGAAATAAGGTTCTGCACCATGTTAAGCCCAGGAATGCTGATCGCATTAGATGTAACCCTTCTTTACCTGACTATGGGCCCCCTGGTTCTATATGCATTATATGTATTGTTTGATTCCCTGGGCCAAACAAAAGACCCCCCATTAGACCCAGTAAATACAATACCCATAAGAAAAATGGCAAAAAAAGACCCGGCCCTCTGGTCCGATGAAGATGTCCTTTTATGAACAAATTTATAGATGACTGGAAAAGGCACTTCACGTTTGCCGCCCTTTTGAGCTGCTTTATCAACATTCTCCAGCTGACCTTTTCCTTTTACATGTTTATTATTTATGGAAATGTCTGTGTAAGCAGCAGCATGAACTCACTTGTAACCTTTACCGTGGCAGCCGTTTTTGCATTGGTCATGCTTGGATTTTTTAATTATATCCGATCCCGGCTTTTGGCAACTGCTGGCAATGATCTGAACTCAAGATTTAGAAACAAGGTCTTTTCCGGTATGCTCAACAACCATACCGGCATACAAAAGCAGGCGTCTTTACAAATACTCAACGACCTTGGAACCGTCAGAATTTTTTTTACAACCCCCGGGATTTCAGCTCTTTTTGATGCACCCTGGGCCCCCCTTTTCCTTGCCCTGATTTTTCTTTTTCACCCGTTTCTTGGCATCATTGCAACGGCAGGCGCCCTGGCCATGCTCGGGTTGAGTATCCTTCAAGAATTCCTTGTCCGGGATAGCATGAAAAATGCCAACATAAAAAATAGCCAGAACCAGCGGTTTATCGACTCTTTTTTACGCAATGCTGAAGTTGTAAACGGAATGGGCATGATTGATGCCATAACTGACCGGTGGGAAACCGGCAACAGAGAAGTCATCATGAACCAGACTATCAGCAGTCAGCACGCAGGTTTAATCCAATCGATTATCAAGCCCCTGCAGACACTTCTCCAGGTGTTGATCTATTTTTTTGGTGCCTATTATGCATTGACCCAGGGGTTTAATGTAGGTCTCATGGTTGCGGGTTCCATTATAATGGGCCGGGCATTGGGCCCCATGATGCAGGTCATGGGCACATGGAAATTCATTCTCCAGGCAAGGGAAGCCTACAAAAGATTGGACACCTTTGTCACCTTTCTTGAGCAAAACAAAGAACAGATGCCCCTGCCTTCCCCCAGAGGTAATCTTACACTGGACCAGGTAAGTCTCAAAATTGGAGAACGTTTTCTTCTCCAACAGGTCAGTTTTGAACTTGCCAGGGGCGAGTTCATGGGGATTATAGGCCCCAACGGTGCAGGCAAATCAACCCTGTGCCGGGTACTTCTCGGACTTTGGCCCGCCATGATGGGCAAGGCCTATCTTGACGGTACAGATCTCTTCGTGTGGGACCAGGAACAGGTGGGTAAAAACATCGGGTATCTACCCCAGGAGGTGGAACTTTTTCCTGCATCCGTTGCAGAAAATATCGCAAGGCTTGGCCCGGTGGACATGGATCAGGTTGAAAACACGGCAAAACTGTGTGGACTTCATTCAATGGTGGAAACCCTTCCCGATGGATACCACACATTGCTTGACAGCCAGGAGGGGGGACAGCTTTCCGGCGGGCAGAAACAACGGCTGGGGCTGGCAAGGGCGATATATGGCAGCCCATGTCTGCTTGTTCTGGACGAACCTACCTCAAATCTTGACGAAGCGGGTGAGCAGGACCTTTTAAACACCCTCAGCGCCATCAAACAGACAAAATCGTGTACCTGTATCATGGTAACCCACAAGCCTGGTCTGCTCCACGCCATGGACAAAATCCTGGTACTGAAGGATGGCAGGATCGCCCTTTTCGGTCCCAAAGACCAGGTGTTTGCAAAACTTGCAGGAGCAAAGCAGCCTGAACCTGCAACAGCACCAACAGGAGCGACAAGGTCGATATAACCTATGGCATACTTTTTACGAAAATGTTCTAATTATTTCCTTTTTGCGGGAATATTCAGCCTGTTCATCAACACCCTTTACCTGACCTTTCCCATATATATGGAGGCCGTCTATGTCAGGGTTCTTGAAAGCTCAAGCTTTTCAACCCTTTACACCATAACCATCGGTGCCGTACTTGCCCTTGTGGTCCTGGGAATCCTGGATTTTCTTCGATCCAGAATTCTTGTCAAGGTTGGCATAAAGATGGACGACCTTCTTGGACGAAGGGTATTAAAGGATATGCTCAGGGATTCCTCAAGAATAGACACTCCTCAGTATACCCAGGGTCTTTCAGACATCAATGTGCTCAGGAACTACTTTGCCGGCAACGCTATTTTTGCTTTTTTTGACGTGCCCTGGATTCCGGTCTACCTGGGGGTCATCTACCTTATTCATCCCGTCCTCGGCCTTACCGCCGCAGGAGGTGCAGCTGTTATTTTGATCCTGGGACTATTACAAAATTTTCTAACAAAACATGAATTTAAAAAAATAAATGAGCTAAAAGGGGTGGAGAGACGTTTTTTACTCAAGAGCCTTCGCAATGCTGAAATGTTAAAAAGCATGGGAATGCTTGGCTCCACAGCCACGCACTGGAACAAAATCAACGACGAAGAGATGAAGGTCCAGGAAAAGGCAAACAAAAAAGGACAAACGCTCAATGCCATCAGTACAAGCTTCAGGTCCTTTATGCAGGTACTTATCTATTGCATGGGGGCCCTCCTGGTCATTAAAAACCAAGTCAACATGGGAGCCATCATTGCCGCATCCATCATCATGGGACGGGCCCTTGCGCCTGTGCAGCAGGGAATTGGTGCCTGGAAGCAGACCATAGGCGCAAAGGCCTCCTACAATCGCCTCAACAGCCTGTTAAAAGCCTCGAATCAGGAAAAACTGATCAAGGTTAAAACCCTCAAGGGGGGCATAGAGGTTAAAAACGTTACCCTCACCATCAAAGAAAAGACCATTATCCAGGATCTATCCTTTACCCTTACACCGGGAGAAAGCATGGGATTAATGGGCCACAATGGCGCAGGAAAAACATCCCTATGCCGACTGCTTCTAGGAATCTGGTCACCAAGCTCAGGCCAGGTCCTCCTGGACGGCCAGAATGCTTCAACCCTTGATCCCGAGTCCATGGGACCCTTTGTCGGCTATCTTCCCCAGGATGTTGAACTCTTCACAGGTACTGTGAGCGAAAACATTGCCCGCATGGGTACCATTGATTCAAAAAAAGTAATTCAGGCAGCAAATATGGCAGGTGCCCATGGGGTAATTCTTAGGTTTATTCAGGGATATGAAACAGATATTGGAGAAGCAGGCTTGAGTCTTTCAGGCGGGCAACGTCAACGGGTCGGGCTTGCAAGGGCCATGTATGGGAATCCTTCCCTGGTTATACTTGATGAACCCAATTCAAACCTGGATGAAGCAGGTGAAATTGCCCTGGTTCATGCCCTGGAAAAACTAAAGGCCCAGCGAACAACGGTAATCATGATTACCCACAAACCAAGCCTCTTATCCAGTGTAGACAAAATTCTTGTTTTAAGGCAAGGAGCGGCACCAGACTTTGGCAACAGGGATGAGGTGTTTGCAAGGGCTTTGACAGGAAATTTAAAATGACGGAGAAAACAAATGCGTGACAACTTGAAATCCTGGTTTAAATATTTTGCGTTTATCTCTTTTTTTGGGATGTGCATAAATCTTATCTACCTGATTATTCCCATATACATGATGATTATCTATGACCGTGTGCTCTTTAGTTTCAGTACGGCAACACTCATGACCTTGAGCCTTTTGACATTTTTTTCCCTCGTCATCATGGGGCTCCTGGATTATGTCCGTTCAAAAATGCTGTTACAGGCAGGCCTTGACCTGGAACAACGAATACTCCCCCAGGTTATCGCAACAATGCACAACAACGCCATAGCCACTGACAAACCAGGATATTCAGGTGGATTGCAAGATCTGATGCTCTTTCGGGAGGCTATTTCCAGTTTTAAAATTTTAAAGTTCCTAGAACTTCCCTGGATGATTATTTACCTTGCCATCCTTTACTGGATTCATCCGATAATAGGGGTTGTAGCAACCATTGGCCTTTTCATGGTTGCCCTTTTTCAACTTTTACTCAGGCTCCTCAACAAAAAACGATACCAGGCTTCGAGCGCGGGATTAGCAGCAGAGACAAATTTTCTATCGGCAACAATCCGGAATGCCGAGCTCATAACAGGAATGGGCATGCTTGGCCATGTGTCAGAAAAGCACAGTCTGGCAGACAAAAACATCCAGAAGTACAGATATGAGGCTGAAGTGAATAGATGCGCCATTGGTGCAATAAAGCTGACCCTGCAGGCGCTCTTTACCGCAGGTTTATTTGGCGCAGGAACCTACCTGTTCTTTAACCATGAAATTACCGTTGGCGTCATTTTAGCTGCGGTTATCATAATGGTCAGACTCTTTTTACCCCTTGATTTAAGTTTTGAATCAATCAAATCTTCCATTGAAGCCCTTTCGGCCTATAAACGCCTCACCCATTTTATTGAGACCAATACAACCAACTCAACCCTCTCCCTTCCCAGACCCGAGGGAAAACTTCAGGCAGAAGGGTTAACCCTTGTGGTCCAGAACAGAACCCTACTTCGTAATATATCTTTTTCCCTTGAACCTGGAGAAACCCTGGGTATTTTTGGTCCTTCATCAGCTGGGAAAACATCCCTTGTGAGAATGATTCTGGGGGTCTGGCCAGCAATTGCCGGCAAAATGCGCCTTGATGGCGCAGAAATAGGCCAATGGCAACGGGAAGACCTGGGAAAACACCTGGGATACCTGCCCCAGGAAACAGAATTTTTTCCAGGAACCATTGGTGAAAACATTTCAAGGCTGGAAAAAATAGATTCTGAACAAGTAATCCTTGCCGCAAAAAAGGCATTTTGCCATGAAATGATCCTGAAACTGCCCAAGGGATATGATTATATCATTGACAATACAGGTAAGAACCTCTCGTGCAGTCAGCGCCGGCAGATTGCACTTGCAAGGGCACTCTATAACGACCCACAGGTAATTGTTCTGGATGAACCCCACCTTAACCTGGATGATATCGGATTCAAGGCGTTGTTCATGACATTACAGATATTGAAAAAAGAGAAAAAAAGTGTGGTAATCGTTACGGACAGACCCAATCTACTGGTAAACACAGACAAGCTTTTGATGCTTAAAGACGGGCAGGTTGCCATGTTTGGTCCAAGCAAGGAGATTCTTGCAAAACTGACTAATGCACAGCAACAGGCTAGTGCGAAACCCCAGCAGCAGGCAAAGGCAACTCCGGTCCTCGAGCAAATCAAGCAGAATTAATCAGGAGAAAAGCAATGGAAGATACAAACAACATTTTAAATACAAACCCAACCAAATATATTATTACCGGCATATTGGTTATCCTTTGTTTTTTTGGCGGTCTTGCAGCATGGTCAATTTATTTTCCTTTTCAAGGTGCCGTTATTGCTCCTGGAACGGTGAAGGTCTCAGGAGAACGAAAAATCGTTCAGCACCTGGAAGGTGGGATGATTGATCAGATCCTTGTCAAAGAGGGCGACAAGGTTGAGGAAGGAGATATTCTTATCCGCCTCAAAAGCATACGGGTAAAGGCAAATGTGGACCTTTTAAAAGGCCAGCTGTATGGAAAAATTGCCGAATTAAACCGACTGACTGCCGAAGTTGCCATGGCCAAGAAAATCACCTGGTCAGACGAGTTGATCAATGAAAAAAACAATAGAGATGTAAATAAAATAATGGATTTAGAAAAAGATATTTTCATCTCCCGCAAATCTGATCTGGAAGGAAAAATCTCCCTGTATCACTCCCAGATAAAACAACTTGGTAACAGAATCGATGGCGCAGACGAAGAGTTCATTACCCAAAAAGATATCATTGCCAACCTCACAGAAGAACTTGAGCTTAAAAAAAAATTATTCCAGGAAAACTATATGGGCAAACCTGAAATAATGGAACTCCAGCGAAGGCTTTCAGAGCATAAGGGCCGCAGGGGAAAGCTGAAACAGGACATGGCCGAATACAGGCAGATGATCGAAGAGTATAAACTCAGAATCGTTGATATGGAAAATCAGTATCGTGAAAAGGCAATTACCCAACTGGGAGAGACAAAGGATGCGATTTTTGAAATCAAAGAACAGATCAAACCGGCCCAGGATACACAAATGCGACTTACTGTCCGTGCCCCCATCAGTGGGGAAGTGATCAACATGCGTATCCATTCAGAAGACAGTGGTGTCATAACACCTGGCATGCCACTCCTTGATATTGTGCCTTCAGACTCTAAACTCATTATCAGTGCCCGGGTGAGCCCCCAGGACATTACCAGGGTCCACAAGGGTCAGACCACAAAGGTTCAGCTGAGCGCATTCAACCGAAATGTAACCCCCCCTGTGCCAGGTATCGTTACCTATATTGCAGCAGATCTAATCACTGAAGAGACCCCAAAGGGGGTCATGAGCTACTACATTGCCCATGTTGAGGTGACCCAGAAGGATCTTACTGAAAACAATGCCTACCTTTCTCCTGGAATGCCGGCTGCCTGCTACATCACAACCGAAAAGCGCAGTGTAATCAGCTACCTGCTGGAACCGCTTCTGATCAACGCTGATCGGGCTCTGCGGGAGGGATGATTTAACAAAAGCGGCAGGCCAAAGCATGGTCTCTGCTTTTGTTCAAAACCAACGAACAATCACCTGTAACTCCCCTTTGGGTTTGCGCGATTACCGCCAATGGCACAAACCCAAAGGGGTACGGAACAACAAACTCCCCCCTACAAACCAAGCCTCTCTAATTCTGATTTTAACCACAATCGGGTATAAAGATCTGATAATTCCACACCACGTAGTGTCCTCCAGGAATCAAGCCCTTTTTCCCACTGCTTTTGCGAAATATCCACAATGGCCGGCGCACCGGGAATCTCCTGAACAAGCTGATCCTTGTTCAGGAAAATAAAATCAATGATTCCCCGAATCACAACCATTCTTGCAACCATCCTAACGGGAAAATCTTTTTCCATGACATGGTGTTCAAATCGATCCGGTGAGGTATCCTTTGCCATGGCAAGGTCTGTGGTGTTCTGGGTCGTCAGCGCAATAAACATGTGGGCAAGATACTGCCTTTGCCCCATGGCAAGGGAATGATACCACTCTATAAACGCCTGTATCGGATTTTTCAAATGCTTTTTTGCCACCACCTCTACGCCTCGACCCTTTATGCGATTAGAATCGTATCTGCCCCGGCAATATCGGAAACTGCAATGACACCCTTCAAACCCATTAATTCAATAACATTGTCAATGGTGGCATCGTATAGGGCGCCACCTGAATCATCATGGGTAACAACATAGGTGTTATCATTATATTCAAAGGCCACCACATCATAATTGGCTGCATCGGTATCATCCCAGTCAAGGGCCAAACTTGCCGCTGTAACCCATTCAGCCAGGGTATTCATGTTTATTGTCTGTTCACCAGCATCATCAAGGGTCAAAATACCATCGGTAACAATTCCATAAAGGGGTTTAGTTTCAACTTCATCTGTGGCATCGGCAAGATCCAGGCCATCGGTCAGGGAGATATTGGTAAGAACAGCCAGTTCACCCGGTAAATCAAGGATGTCATTGTCCAAGCTCTCTTCGGCAGCAGAATAATCGGTCAGAGAAACCATATCATCACCATCAAAGAGATCTTTGGCAGAGACCCCTGAGCCCAGATGGTCAAAAACCACGGTATCATCTCCAGTTCCCGTCGTTATGGTTGCGCTAACAGCCAGACTCCCATTGCCCGTGTCAATGGTATCATCGGCAGCAGTCGATACAATGACACTCTGTTTTTCACCGCTGCCCAGGATAAACACACTATCAATGTTGGTCAGGGTCAAACCAGACAGGTCAGTGGATAAACTGTCCCCATAAATGCCCAGTTCTGCCACATCAGCTGCATCATCCGTAAAAATTTCAATGGTTTTTCCCGAAACATCACTGCCATTGACGGTGGCGCGAACAGTATCGCCATCGCTTGAAATATTCTCAAGTTCAATCCTTTCAAGATTCGACCAGGAATGGGTTGATGCAACCCCACCCGCGAGATTGCCCACAGAAACACCGGATAATTCAGTATTGTTCCCAAGCCACAGGGTATCAGTGCCCGGGCCAAAATCCACCGTCACCTTTCCCCCGGCAAGGGTATCATCCACCATAAGCAGGTCATCTCCATAGTCCAGGGCTGTTATTATGGTAACCGTCTCAGCAGCACGGGCATCAACCAGATCGACCCCTTTCCCACCCTGAAAAATCACATCAAAGGCACCCACATCAACACTGTTATCCTTTGTTGCAGAACCTGTGATATAGGTATCAGCGCCAGCTGTGAAATCAAACTCACCAATCAAACCAGACGCATCAACATTGGCAAAATCAGACGCCCCAATGGTCACCCCATGGTCACCGGTAATTACCAGCGTCCCTTCAGCCCCCATATCTGTCACATTGCCCAGTGCAATGGTAGAAGTGGCGTTTAGGTTCACGGTAAAGGCACCAGCAATGCCGTCTGTCGAACCAAACAGCAGGGAAGTATGATCTTCACCCGTTGAGACATTGATGGTTGCGGCAAGGGTTTCCGATTCATTTTCCAGAATAGTGGTCTCCGTCTGGGTATTGTCCAAAACAATGGTTTGGTTGTTTTTCACCCCCAGGATAGCAGCCCCGTCCGAACTTAAATCTGTGGAGAGAATAATTCTGTCAAAGGACCAGCCAACGGCATCCACCGAAGCATTTCCCCTGATCTGGGCAACAAGATCACCCTGCCCTGTCTGATCCGTGGTGACCAGCCCATCCAGCAGCTGGGCGTTATTAACCAGAAGTTCAAACGCACCATTAAAAATAAGATTTGTCTCTGAAAAAAAAGATGACGTTCCAGCTTCACTGGAAGCAAGGTTCAAGGTAAGGGGAGCCATGGAATTAATGGTCAAACGGCCGACGGCACCAGTGGTGACCTTCAGATCGAGATCGTCATAAACGGTAATGGTAATGCGATTTGAATCTGTCTCGGCATCATCCACAACAAGGGTGGTGGCACCGCCGACATCCACCACACCATTGGCGACATTGGTGACAATCAGGGTTTCTACCCCTTCTCCTGCCCCCACATTGTTCATTCCCGCATCCACAACCATGGCGGTCCCGTCTATCGCCCTGCCAATGAGCATGTTGATGTTTGCGCCCACGACATTACTTGCATCAAAGGCTGTGACAGCGCCCGACAGGTGGTCATAGGTGACATTAATGGTTTCAATTTTTTGAATTACCGGCTCATTGACACCATCCATATCTTTTGCCAGGGAAACATTAAGAACATCACTGTCATCGTTGTTTGTATCGATTAAATTATCATTCGGACCAAGGGTGCCAGAGGGTGCAATAAAGATATCTCCGTGGCTGGTACCATCAAAGAGATCGACCCCTGTTGTAAGAATAAAACCTTTACCCGAACCCTGTGCATCCACTTTAGCCATTGCCGCTGCAACGCTTGCCTCGGTCCCATCGACCCCGGAAATAAAATCTTCAAAAAGGGCCTGATCCGTGTAGGTGGCCATTTTATCCGCCACGTAATTGGACACCAGGGTTTTATTGAAAAACTGGTCCTGGGCATCGCCTGCATTCCCAGGCTCCTGGGCCGCTTCAATAAGGTTGGCCACAATTTGCCCCTTTGACACGCCCCCATCGAGCAACTCTGCCCAAAAATCAATCCCCACAGGATCATCGGCATAGGTTTTCCCAAGGGTGTTTTCATAAATATATTCAATAAACGCCTGATTGGTATCCAAGGCGGTCCCAAAATACTCTTTTGCAGCATCCGTTGCCAGCATCACCTCAACGGCGGTCGCCATATCATTCTGATCGTTCATCCAGTATTCACTGCCATCGCCCTCCGAGGCCCGACCAAAAACTGAAATATAGAGTTGGGATATTTGTGTCTGGGTTAAACCCATAAAAAGATTCTCCTTCAAGTTGAAAGAAACAGTTAGCGTTGCAAAAAAGTCCCTTTCAGGTTAAAGTATTAAGCACCCACGATTTTTAGCATATATTCAGTTATAGAATCAAGGTTCGGCTTGCCGAATAGTAATTTTCAGCCCTGAAGCGGTTCCCTGAATCAACGATAAATCAAGAGGTCAGAAAACCCCCTATGACAAAATTTTTCAAATTTATTCCGGTGATGCTACTCTCGTTCATGTGGATCCCGCCCCTCCATGCCCTGAACCCCCAGGAATTGACACCAGTCATGGAGGGCGTCGACCTTTACCTTCTGCAGGATGAGACCTATTTCTTTCCAGCAAACTACTCACCCAGTGATGAAACGATTTTCCTGCCCCTGAAAAAATGGGACCTGATTTTTACAGGGGATCACATCAACCGTCCAACAGACAGTATAGATAAAGAAAACATCAATCATCTGATCCCGGGCCCCTTTAACCACATGATGGTTTACATGGGCAAGGATACAGGGGGGCTGGCCTACGCCATTGAACTAAACATCTTGTCACTGGAACAAGGCGGTGCCCTGTCGCTGATCTGCCTGGGATCAGACTTTGGCATCCTTCGCCATCCAGACACAGGCTATATGCAAGACAGAAGCCAAATGACCCATAGATGGGCCCGACGCCTCATCGATTCTGCCCGTGAACAATTAACGGCAAATGAGGAGCAACTCCTTGCAAGGCTCCACGATGACCTGATCATGGGTTTTCCTTACCAGCTGGAAATCGAGCATTCAGGCAACCTGGTGGATCATAACATCTATTTGGTGGATGATGGGTTTGAGGGGGGAGCCAGCTGTTCCGACTATTGGACCACTCTTTTTGAAACCTACGCAAACCTTTGCATTAAAAACGTCAGAATGGGGGTCAACGAGATGGAAGACTATTTTCGCAATGACCCCCAGGGATCCTTAACCTACGTCCCTCCTGAGGTCAGTCCCTTTCCGGGGAAAATTTTTGTCTGGCAGATGCTGGACCTTGGATTCAAGGCGATAATCGAAGCACCCCATGTTTATCCCTGTGACAACACCGAAGAATCCGGCGTCGTGCTCCCCTCTTTGATCATGGATAGCAATCTACTTGAGGAGATTACCCCACTGAATCTACCGATTCCAGCGTCTTGGTTTTCCCGATTTTTTCGTTAGGCCAGGAACCGATTAAAAATGTCCAGAGATTGGAAGAATGGCATCCTTATTTGCCTGTTTATAAGGATGCCATTCCCGGAATTAATCGGTAAGGGTATAGGTACAATTGCTGCTGAAAGTCATGGTGCTTGATTCAGCCCCCCGGGTAAACAAGATATTGCCGCTGCTGGGGCTCTCCGGACAAAGATTCGAATCCATGGTCACATCATTGATATCCATGTTGATATCTGCAGCCTTCAGGGGACTGCCCGGTGTTGAAATAACGATGGTATCCCCGGTTATACCAGCCATGCGCACGGTTCCCTCAACAGGGCCCTTGTCTGTGTCAAGGTCAAACAAAGCATCATAGCTGTCCGTACCAACGGGGGTCATCGTAACGGTTCCAGACACCTGGAACTCCGTGGCGGTAAGCTGATTGATGGTAAGGGTTATGGGCTGGGATATCTGACCATCGCTGGTGACACGCATGCTCAAAGAGGCTCCACCGTTCACATTTTCCGTAAGGGATTGCAGGTTAGTAAAATTCATGCTGGCCGAAATAGCGATATCGCTGCCTGACATTCCTGCATCAAGGGAAAGGGCCATGGCGCCGTTGAGGATCAACTCGCCATCGCGTTTCACATTAGTGGCCGTCAGGGCGACATTCGCAGTAATACCTGTATCGGAAAAAGATATGTTGGTGACATTAACCACAGCCTGGCCGGTATAGACCGAGGTGGTGCCCTCGGGTGTGTACCCGGAACCAAAATTGACAGAGATGGTAATGGTAGAGGGAATATTACTCAAATCCAAAGTTTCCAATGGCGGATTAATGGTAACAACTGAGGAATCGCCTGCCATGATCTGCTCCAACAGAACGCTGACTTCAGAAACCATGGGGGAAAGATCGTCAACAGAAGAGACGATTGCCATGTAGTACTCGATATCGTCGTTCAGGCTGTTCGTTGTTCCCCCCAGGGTTCCGACGGTCTGTTCTGCCGCCCTGAGGGTTGCAGGATCATCGGTAACGATCAAATCCCCCGTAAAAGAGGTTGACGTTGCCCAATCCCCGGGAGCATTCTGCACGGTGTCTGCCATGAAGTTAGACACCTCCACACGATTTGTAAACTGATTGTAGGCAGCAATGGTTTTAGCATCTTCTGAATTGTAGTAGGGGCCACCCGGAGCATAATCTTTGATTACGCCCACCAGGGAAACAGCAACCTCTCCCCGGGTCTTGCCTCCATTTAACTCTCCAACCCAATAGGCAATACCATCAGGGTCATCTGCCAAAGTTTTGCTGAGGGTGTTAAGATAAATATGTTCAATAAATGCCTGGTTTGAATTTAAACTGTCTCCAAAATAATCTTTGGCAGCACTGGTAGCAAGCATGGTATCTGCAGTACTGATCATATCGTCCTGATTTGTCTGCCAGTAGGCATTGCCCTCACCCTCCGATGCTCGACCAAAAATCGATACATAGAGTTGTGATACTTCAGTTTTTGATAGGCCAGCCCAGGCTGTAAAAGCATAAAGGAAAAAAAATACGAAAACCAATAAGATAATTTCCAACTTTTTTTTAAAAAAGATCATGTTTGACATCTGACATTTCTCCTCTTCTTTTTGTTAAAATAAATTTTGGTATCAAGATATTAATGGACAAGCTGCTAATGGAAATGATCACTATGCTGGTGTTCAACAGCTTGTAAACAGACTCTGCCTAAAATTTATATTATTTCAGGCTCAGATGTCAATCAATAAAACTATTTTCCACCCACTCCGATTTTTGAAATCAGTACGGGAACCGATATCTCCCGAAGCAGGTTAAATCGCAGCGTTCAGCATGGACGATGGAGGCGCTTCAATTTCCCTTGCAGCAGCCCATGGACGGGCTGCAAGCACTAACAATAGGGTATATCTGTTTCCATTCACCGGACTTATACTTTTCTCATTTAAATAGAGCCAACCGATCACCCCTTTTATGCAAATACAATCGCATTAAACCCTATTGCATTCTCAAAGCCGGTTTCATCATCAAACACATCATCATTCCCCACGCCAATCAATTTTATGTAATTCACCACTCCTTCATCAACGTAGTTATAGGTGATATCCACATCATTTCCATCTGACGAAAACATATAGGAACCTTCGGCTGGCAGGTTGCTTATCTGGATCTGATCATCAACGGTGAAATTAGAAATTTCCACAAAGGTTGCAACAGAGGCATCATCGGTAAAAACAAAGCTGCCCTCTGCCGCGTCAAAATAATGCTTATCATTTTCCAAAACTGAACCGACATCAACACTGCACGTGGTTGTTTCATGGGTCCCATCATCATCGTTAACAATGGAGGGGAACTCAATCTGGTCAACCTCACCTTCAGCAGCTGCTTCTATTAACGCTGCATTTGTTTCAACTGCATCGCTCAAGGCTCCAATACCAGCCGCATCCTTAATTGCTGTACTAAAAGCGCTCATGGCAATACTAGCTGCCAATTTGCTATAGGTACCATTGTCAATCATTTGCTGCAACTTAGCAGACAAGGTTGCTGAAACGAGTGTATTAACCTCCACGCCTGTACTTTGAATGATTGATTCTAATAGATTTCTTCCCGTCATGATAGACATTTGTTTGCCTCCTTAATGGTTAGGGTCTAATATTTTTGACGTTTGTATTATCGTTATACTGCAAAAAAGTATATGTAAAGATATTTTCGAGCCCATAGCAACAGGTAGCTATTGAATTATAGTTCCCCCCAGCATTACATTCCCGGATGCAATGACCAATTCAAGGGTTTGATCATTAAATACAATTGTCTGAGCTGTGGTTGTGGCAGCAATAACCAGAACGGTGTTGTCCGTGCCTTCAAAAGTTACGGTGGAGCCGGATTTCGAAACAGTAAAAAGGCTAAAGTCAGATTCAATGGTGATGGTATTGTTCCCAATAAAATTATAGACCCGGGCTCCTGAATTGGGTTTTAGAATGATATTATTTTCCCCAGATGAGCCATACAAATGTGTACAAGTGCCTGACATGAGCAGATAAGGTGCCTCGTTGGTCAAAACCAAATAGGCATCTGGATTTTCAATATCCAGGTCTACTGGCGTATAGGGGTAATCACCAGCACAGGTTGCAAGGCCATCTGCATATCCGTCCTCATATCCTTGTTCATAGGTGCCCGATGTTACAGGGGGTTCGGAACTGCTCTCGCCATCTTGCAGGATTGTCCCGTTCTGCCCAACAACAAAAACAACCCCGTCCGGAGATACCCACACACCGTTCAAATCCTCTGCTGCACTCTTGACCAATTGCCATTCAGTACCATTGTAATGCATGACAGCCCCTGAGTTACCAACCGCATAGACATTGGTTCCTGAGGTACCCCATACGTCACTATATCGATAAGAACCTGTGGTGTCCATGACGGTCCAGGTCGCCCCCCCATTGCAATGGAGTATATTTCCCAGACTTGCCACTGCAAAAATATCAGCGGCAGAACTGCCCCATATGCCGGCAATGACATGGCCTGTCAGCCCGCTTTCCATTTGACTCCAGCTTGAACCGTTATAATGGGAAATTGTACCCAACTGCCCCACAGCATAAACATTGTTGCCTGCCGTTCCCCAGAGGTCGTAATAGGCTGCGGAACCCGTTATTTCCTCGGTAAAAGTGCCTCCACTATAGTGCATAAGGCTTGATGAGGTTCCGCCAAAAAAGATATTATTTTCGCCACTTCCCCAGATTCCCCTCCACTCCCTGTTGATTCCAGGGTCGATCTCTGTCCACTCTGTACCATCGTAATGCATGAGGATTCCACCCTCACCACCTGCATAGATATCGGTGCGAGAGGTACCCCATATGGTCAACAGGTCAGTTACAACTGCGTCGCCTGCATCCATTTGGGTCCAGGAAGAACCGTCAAAGAACAAAATAGTCTTATTTTCCCCCACCGCATAAACTTCACTTGAAGAAATTCCCCACACGTCATATAGATGGACCGTCACTCCGCTGTTAACAGTTGTCCAGTCTGCTGCCAAGGCAGAATTGAGCATCATAAACAAAAACATGGTTAAAAGATTTAAAACCAACCGATAACAAAATTTTTCAACTAGTTTCATGATCGCCTCCATTTATAATATATATTATTACAACATGGACACAGGTTATGGGCAATCTACACCATACCCAATCCATGCACCAGATTTTTATTTTATGGATTATTTCCAACAAATAGGCAAAAAACATGTTAGATAATCGCCACATCGGTCCATGGACACAACGAACAATAAAAATGACATCATCCCCCACCCCAGACGACCGCCCTGACTGGCACAAGAAAATGTAAAATTTGACGACAGGTGTGGATAAAAACAGATTCTTAATTTTGATCTATAACATAAACCAGTTTTTGTAAAATTGTAAATACAAAAAAGCTGCGATCTTCCCACTCCATATTAAGGCGAATATTATCGTGTATGATTTTTTTCGGGATGGGTTCATAGGGCTCATATAATTCAACTTTTTATTTTTATAACGGGGATTTCATGTTTTAAAAACCGTCATAAACAAACAACGATTTAGAAAAGAAAAACGCGGTCTTGACATGGGGCCCTCTTTAGTTTATGAAAAATGAAGTTCAATTCACATATGTATACCTCTGCCGGTTGGTTTATAGGAAACACCCATCCAAGCATAACAAACTGGGGCGTTTCAACGTTCGTTGTGGCCAGAACAGACATCTTGCTCCGGCCATGCCGGTTATACAAACCACTGGTATAGCGATGTTTTGTATAGCTGATGAAATGTCATTAAAGGCTTTACCAGGAGCAAGGCGGCCTTTTATATCTTGATATGTCCCTTATTTCGTTCAGCAAATCTAAAATTCAGGAGGAATAAAATGAATGGGTTAGAGCGCCAACCAGATAACGTATTGAAATCGCCGTGTGAACGGGCTAAATTCTCCGTACGTTCATGGTTGTTTACAGTTTTATTGTTTTCAGTATTGATTCTTTTTCCCCTTACAGCCATGGCGTCACTGAATTTAGCCATTGCGATCAATCCGGAACCGGCTGCTGCGGGGGATTACCTAAATGTTGCATTGACGGTAAGCAACACCAACACCCATGACGATTTGACCGATGTTGTTTTGACATTGCCCTATCCCGACCACCTGGCCAGCCTGAACAACAGCCTGCTCAGCGATAGCGGTTTCGCATCCTATGGATCTTCTGTTGAGTCTGGAGAGATTGTGACCTGGAACCTGGATACGCTTCCTGCAGGAACCTCAAAAACCGTTACCCTGCCGCCCATGATAAAGGCTGACACGCCTATTGGAACAATCATTGAATTTACCCCCTCTGTTTCACACAGTTCAGGAGAAGAGACCACGGCAGCCCGCAGTGTAACCGTGGTATCCAACCGGGTGCTTGAGTTGGTGGCAGCGGCGGATGCGGAACCTGTACAGCCAGGTGGTGAATTCAGGTACACCCTTACCTACGGTCATACGGCAACGTCTGCCGTGGCGCCTGAGATCGTGATGGAATTCCCGTTGCCGGATGGGGTGAGCTTTGTTTCGGCTACCAATGGCGGCATCTTAGACGAAAATACAATAAAATGGGATTTAGGGACCTTGGATCCCGGGCAGACCGGCAGGTCACAGGTGACTTTGACCGTGGATGGATCAACGGCCCTTGGCAGCCTGCTTCAGACCCAGGCCGTAATAAATTCCACCAGTCAGCCGGATATGATCGCACGGGCGGATACGGTCACCAGGGTGGAGGAGGTGCCTCCCCTTTTACTGTCACTGGAAATTCTACCCGAACCGGCTGAGGCGGGTGAGTACCTGGATGTGGTATTGACGGTGAGCAACCCCAGTGAGTTGGACCAATCGAATGTGATGTTACGCTTCCGTTATCCCGAGCACCTGGCCAGCCTGGAGAACAGCCGGCTCAGTGATAGCGGTTACGCTTCCTACGGATATTCTGTTGAATTTGGCGAATTTGTCACCTGGAACCTGGGCACGCTTCCGGCAGGCAGTTCAACAACAGTCACCCTGCCGCCCATGATAGGGGCTGACACGCCTGCCGGAACTTTGATTGAGATCGCACCATGGGTATACAATGACTCCAAAACCATGGGCCGCCTGAGCCGCTGCATTTCCGTAGAAAACAATAGAGTACTTGAGCTGGTAGTGGCCGCAGATGCGGAACCTGTACAGCCAGGGGACCCATTCAGGTATACCCTTACCTACGGCCATACCGCCACTTCTACAATAGCCCCTGATACGGTGTTGGAACTGCCGTTGCCGGATGGGGTGAGTTTTGTTTCTGCAACCAACGGTGGCGTTCTGGTCGATGATATCGTACAATGGGATTTAGGCACCCAGGCGCCGGGCCAGATTGGCAGGGCCCAGGTAACCGTGGTTGTGGATGAATCAACACCCCTTGGCAGCCCGCTTCAGACCCAGGCCGTTTTTTATTCAACAACCCAGCCGGATATTCTTGCACGTGCAGATACGGTCACAGGGGTAGCGGAAGCCAATCCCCTTTTACTGGCAATGGAAGTGCTTCCTGAGCCGGCCGGGGAAGGTGAATATCTGGATATGGCGATAACCGTCAGCAATTCAAGCCTCTTTGACCGCTCGGAAGTGGTATTGCAATTCCGCTATCCCGAGCACCTTGCCAGCCTGAACAACACTCGACTCAGTGATAGCGGTTACGCTTCCTACGGATATTCTGTTGAATTTGGCGAGTTTGTCACCTGGAACCTGGGAACACTTCCGGCAGGAACCTCAAAAACAGTTACACTGCCGCCCATGATAGAGGCTGATACGCCTGCCGGAACATTGATCAAAATCGCTCCATGTGTATATGACAGTTCCGAACAATTGAGCCGGATAAGCCGCTGCATTTCCGTGGAAAACAACCGGGTGCTTGAACTGGTGGCCACGGCTGATGCCGAATCTGTGCCGCCCGGCGAAGAATTCAAGTATACTCTCACCTACGGCCATACCGCAACTTCTGCTGTGGCTTCCGATATGAAGATGGAACTGCCCTTGCCGAATGGTGTGAGCTTTGTTTCGGCCACTGGTGGCGGCACCCTGGCCGATGATGTCGTGCAATGGGATATAGGCACATTGTATCCCGGGCAGATCGGCAGGGTTCAGTTGACCGTGGCTGTGGATGCCTCCATGGCCCTTGGCGGTCTGCTCCAGGCCCAGGCCGTATTAAGGTCGACCAGCCAGCCGGATATAATTTCCCGGGCAGATACCGTTACCCAGGTCGAAGCTGAAACTGCGCTTTTGTTGTCATTTGCGGTTCGATCCGAGCCGGTTGAAGCGGGTGAATACCTGGATGTGGCGTTGACCGTGGGCAACACCAGTCTCTTTGACCGTTCGGATGTGGTGGTGCAATTTCGTTATCCCGAACACCTGGCCAGCCTGGACAACACTCGACTCAGTGATAGCGGTTACGCTTCCTACGGATATTCTGTTGAGTTTGGCGAGTTTGTGACGTGGAATATTGGGACGCTTTTGGCGGGCAGTACAAAAACAGTCACCCTGCCGCCCAGGGTGACGACCGGCACGCCGGCCGGGGAGCTGATTAAATTTACACCTGAGGTTTCAGACAGTTCAGGCAGTAAAATGACCATAAACCGATGCATTGCCGTAGAAAATGAACGGGTTTTCGATTTGGCACTAAACACGGGTATGGATGTCATATCCCCCGGGGAATTGTTGACCTATACCCTTTCCTATGGCCACAGGGCCACATCTGTCAGCAATCTTGATACGATATTGGAATTGCCATTACCCGATGATGTGAGCTTTGTTTCGGCAAGCGGCGGGGGCACCCTGGACAGTGGGACGGTACAATGGCCTTTGGGAACGTTAGAACCGGGGCAGGTGGACAGCAGACAGGTTACTGTAGCTGTGGATCCGGCAAAAGGATTCGGCAGCTTGCTTGATGCACAGGCCGTTTTAAGATCCGTCAGTCAGCTGGACAAGGTTGTGCGTACAGAAGTGACCACCAAAATTGAGGAAAATATTCCCCTCCTGCTGGCCACGGAGGTGACACCTGATCCCACCGAAGCCGGTGAACAGCTGGATGCCAGGCTAACCGTGACAAACACCAGCCTCTTTGACCGTTCCGATGTCATATTGAAATTACGTTACCCCCTGTATCTGGACAGCTTGTCTAACAACCTTGTCAGTGACGACGGTTACGCTTCCTACGGATATTCTGTTGAGTTTGGAGAGTTTGTAACCTGGGACCTGGGCACGCTTCTGGCAGGCAGCGAAAAAACCGTTACCCTTCCGCCAACGGTGGCCAGCGCAACCATTGATGGCACCATCATTGATTTTGATGCTGTGGTATCGGACGCCACGGCCCTGTCAAGGGTGGAGCATGCGGTTCGGGTCGGCCAGCTCGCATCGGATACCGATTCCCATGTACTGACGGTGGAGGTAATCGGTGACGGGTCGGTTGCAGACAGCTCGGCCGGCATCAGCTGCCCGGGGGATTGCTCGCAAAGTTTTTCCAGCGGTACACAGGTTACGCTAACCGCCACGCCGAACAGTGGAATGGCGTTCAAAGAATGGAGCGGAGATTGTTCCGGTACAGCAACCACTTGTGTTCTAACCATGTCAGAAGACCGCCAGGTCACAGCCACCTTTGTTGAGCAGGAAGCAGAACCCAGGTACCTGGTATTAAGCGATGACACTCCTGTGACCCTGGTTTCAAGCAGTGACAACATTGTTTACGGCAGCCAGGGAGCCAATGCCGTTGTTTTGGAAAGCGGAGCCGTTGCCGGGCTGAAAAATTTTCCTGGCAGCAACACGATAACCATCCTGTCCGATTCGAGCCTGTTTACCGTATTCAGGTCCGGCGCAACAGTGACATTTACGGGTACCGACGGCACCGTGTTGAAAATGCCTGCTACCACAACGGCGCAGTCCATCATTTTCAACGATCAAACGGTTGCTTTAAAAACCGTTTCAGGCACTGTTATGCTTGGCAATCAGGTCATAATGAATGAGCGTGCCGCGATTGAATAAACAGGTTAAACCCAATACAAAAAGAACGTTTATAAATGAATAAATACGTTGGCAGACCAAAGCAATTGTGCTCTGGTCTGCCGGCAAAACTGGCGGTCTTTTTGTTTTTTGTATGGTAGAGAAGGGGTGCCAGCAAACGCAATCCTTGCAGTGGAACCCCGGATAAGAATTTTGTGAATACCCCCTTTGCCGGACTTGCCGGAATTTTTAAGGGCAGATAGATCTTTTGTTATTCCTGGGGATTGCCGGGTCTATTTGATCCTGCAAGCTTTCATTGGTCTGCAATGTTCCTGGAAGAACAATGTTAAATCCGGTGAAAAAATCAATATTGGTAATCGGGCTGTCCAGCATGATTTTGCTTGGTTGATCAATGGTTCTATACACGCCAAAGGCCTCTCCCTCATCCCCGATAAAGTAATCATTGTCAGAGTCTGTGCCAGCGTAAATCAAATAGCTCTTTTCAGGAGTCAAATCGGTAAAGGTAAAAGAATAAATACCATTAACGGGTGATGCAGTTTCTTCCACAAGGGTTTCCCGGGTTTCTGCATCGACAAGCAAGATATAGTGATAGCCGGCATTTGCAGGTTCGGATGTGAGGCTGACCTGCATGGTAACTGGAATTTTTACCGTGTTCTCCGTGGATACAAAGGTAATTTCGCCATTATACCAGCCGTCTGAAAGATCTGAACGATTTATGGTTACTTTGTAACTGCTGGCCCCCTCACTTGCGACAGTGAGCCAGGAGGCATTGTCTGTGACATTTGTGACAGTTATGGCGCTTGTTCCGATAACGGACGTGGTCAATGATGCGGTTGTATTGGCCCACCCGAAATTCAATACAGCCGGGTTTACCTGCAGCAATGAAGAGGTGGTGCCCCCCCCCTGCACAGCCTCTACACCCTTGAGTGCGTCAATAAGGCCGTAACCATATAGATTGTCACGGCCAGTGGCTCCTATGTCATTGACGATTTCAGCGCTTTGCAGATAAGCATCGAACTGGTCGGGGGTCAGATCCGGATGAACAGCCTTCATTAAAGCTGCCACGCCGGCCACATGGGGAGTTGCCATGGATGTACCCTCATAAAAACGATAATCCGGGCCATTGGAATTTCCAAGGGTACTCAACACCCCGTCTGTATAGCCATCCCCGTTCAAATCCCGGCTCATATCTCCTCCTGGTGCTGCCACATCAATATACTGACCATAGTTGGAGTAGGGTGCGATATTTGAATTCATATCCACGGCACTCACGGATACCACCCCATCATAGGATGCCGGATAACTGGGTTGAATAGAGTTCTCATTGCCTGCAGCAGCAACAACAATGACCCCTGCATTCCTTGCCAGGGTGTATACATCCTGTTCGTCCTGTGAGTAACTGCCGCCTCCCAGACTCAAATTGATGATGTCAGCTTTCTGGGAAGGCAGGGTATTTGAATCGTTTGGCAGGCCTGCGGCATATCGAATGGCCTGGACAATATCATAACTGGTTCCGCCACCGACACCCAGAACCCGCAGGGGCATGATCCGGGTGTTCCATCCCACCCCTGCAACCCCAAGGCTGTTGTCGGTAACGGCGGAGACCGTACCAGCGACATGGGTACCGTGGAACGAGCTTCCCTGGCTGCCAGACGCAAGATCCCCCACATCATATGGATTGGAATCAATGCCATCCCCGTCCCGGGCCATATCTGTATCCTGGATAAAGTCGTATCCATCCCCGGAATTACCGTTATGGGTCAAATTCCCCTGTAAATCCGGGTGATCCAGCAATACACCGGTATCAATTACCGCCACCACCACAGAGGCGCTTCCCCGGGTTATCTCCCACGCATCCGGAAGGTTGATAAGTTCATAGTGCCATTGATCCTGGTACAACGGATCATTGGGGGTGGTACAGGGTTTAAGAAGATAATTGGGATTGGCACTTTTAATATTTTGTTTTTTACGAAGGGCTTTTATTGCATATATGGTATCTAATTTTTTTTGGATGGTTGCGTCTGCAACTGCCATTGCTTTCGCATTCGTCTCTATGCCCAGTGCCTTGAAGGATTTACTCTTCCCGGCATCATCACCGAGGGTCATCAACATTTCCCGATGGGCATTTCCAGCTTTGTATTGCATACCAATATTTTCGGCCATGGCAGAGGTGGATAATGCAGCCATGGAACTTTTGAACGAATCCTTGAAATTGACAATAATTTCCCCCGGCACAAAATTACTGCTCAGGCGTAACGGGTCAACCGCTGCATTCCCGGACGGGCGGCCAATGGATAATACATAGTTGGAGCCACCTTCATAGGCGTAGACATTAACGGCATAATAACCTTCCTGGGCAACGATAAGGGATTCAGCATCAGATACGCCCCATGAGCCATCGATTATTTCTTCGGTTGTGGGATCGTAAAGATAAAGATCCAGATCAACACTGGTATCGTGATAATCGGAAATGGATAAAAAGACCTCATCTCCCTCCATTAACTGGACAAGATAAAAATCATCCCTGTCTCCGGAATAAAAGGATCTGCCGTTTTCTCCTTGAAAAAGATCGTTGACATAGCCTCCCACAATTGCAGGGTTTGAGATGGCCTGTCCTTGGTTTATGTCGTCGTTGGAGGCATAACTGGCGTTGGGATCATTGACATCAGAATCGGTAAGGGAACCGCTTGCCGGTGTAATCGTACCGCTGATGGAATAATTTGTTTCAGTGGTCAACGCCCTGGGGGATTGATCAACTTCCATTTCTCCGAGCATGACCCTTCCTGAAACAATGGCAAGATTCCAGGTACCGTTGTTAAAAATGATTGACTGGGCAGTGGTGGTGGCTGGAATGGTTAGGGCGGTTCCGTCTGTTCCTTGGAATTCAACCGTTGCCCCAGACCTTGAAACAGTGAAAATATCAGAGTCTGATTCAAAACGAATCACATTGTGACCTGGAAAATTAATCAGTTTTCCCACGGCATTACTTCGTATTATCAAATTGTTCTGCCCTTCACACCCATAGACTATATTCAGCGTTTCGCCGGAAATAATATGTTCCGAACTGTCTGTCAGCACAGAGACAACTGGAGAATCTGAAGCAGTATCATAACCGTTTTGAGCAATAGCAACGCCCGGCCATTCCTCGTGGGCGCCATCCGGTAAAATCAAACCACCAGAGGGCAGGAGGGTCAATGGTCCCTTTAATGTCGCGCCAATAATTGTTCCTGGGTAAGCATTTAAGGCCGCACAATACACACCAATCAATAAAATTAACTTAAAGATACCGAAGAAGATTCTTTTTGTCATCATGATACCCTCATTTTTTTAGAATTTGATGTTTTAAGATGGTTTCCAAAGCCTGGACAGACTTCTATGGGAAATCTCCACGGCCCCCATTGAATGATCAGGGCCCGCAAAGGAACCCTGTCTTCGCAAAACCGACCGGAAAGAATTTGAACATCAAGGGTAAAGAGACAAGCTTCGGATGATTGTATTAAATTAAAACAAAATAAAACTAAAAGTCAAATTAAAAATAGGTTTTGATGTGTTTCAGGGCTGAACCGGCCGTTTTAAGGAAATTATAATGGATTCCGGCACATCCTTTTTGTTGAAAGGATTGTTCTGTCGTCACACCAGAGTGTACAGCTGATCCGCAAACTGGACTCCGGCAACGCCCAGCATCTGAACGGCAAAGTCATCTCCTGCCAGGAGCACAGAATCCTCGTAAGACCCCAATTCAACCTGATCCCTGGTGTACTCTTCCAGCACCACCAGGTCATATCCGCCGCCGCCCACAACCGTGTCAAATCCGCCCGCACCCAGGTAGAAGAGATCGTCGGCTGCACCGCCTGTCAGATAATTGTCCACGGCATTGTCTGTAATGAGGTTGCCGGCAGGACCGCCGGTCACCTTTTCAATGATGGTACCCCAGGCAATAGCCAGGGCGTTTTCACCGGTGTAAATATCGGAACTTTCGCCAGTGATTACATCAGCCACCCAGCCGTCATAATAGCTGTTGCCGAACTGGTCCTGGTACACGGCCTGCTGATCGGCGATCTGAGTATCAATATCCCGAAAATTGATATTGCTGTGGGTGCCCGGAGTAAGATCTATCACATTATAGTATTCAGTACCGCTAAAATCCAGGAGATCATCCCCGCCCGCATCCCAGATGGTGGTATAAAAAGGGACATCACCAAAGATATATGTATTGTCGGATGTCTGATAATTTGTGTCAGGGCCGTAAATCGCCTGGAGCGCCGCGATGTCATAGAGCATGAAATGATCCGGAGTCACGCTGTCAAAGGAAACGGCCACCTCACTGCCGGATTCGGTCCGGGTACCTGAAAATTGCGGCACCCACAGCCGGAAGTCCGTATAAGACATCACGGTGTTGGCGCTGTTGTCTTGACTGGCGGGCAATATGGATGCCCCTTCAAAGGAATGGGTCAGCCCGAGGGCATGGCCCAGTTCATGGACAATATCGCTGCGGCCGGCACCGTAGGATTCTATATTGTCGCTGACCGTATCCGTACCGATATCAAGGCCCAGAAAGATATCGCCTCCGATTCCAGAACCGGGATAATAGGCATAGGCGGATGTACCTGCATCGGTTTCCACCCGATTGAACCGTATCTCGCCGCTGCTGGAAATTTTTTCAATATCCGGCAGGATAATCCCGTCGGCGATGGACATGATCTCTTCTACCACATCCCGCACAGGGGAAGTCAGCGGCTGCCAGTCACGGGTATCCGGCCAAGTATACTCCGGGGGCAGGGTTTCATTGAAGCTGTAGGTAACAGGATCCGTTGCATCCTGGAAATTCAACCAGCTGTCGCCTTCATACAGAGCCGATACAATGTAACTGTCAAGGGGCACCAGCGTATCATAGTCTATGCCAGAAATTGTGGCACCTTTGCCCTGGGCTGCTGTCAATAAATCAGCAGTGTCATTGTTGGTGTCTTCGGATCCTGCTTCAATGAGGGCTGCATTGGTTTCAACAGCACTGCTTAATTCGCTGATCGCCGTAGCATCATTGATCACGGTGCTGAAACCGCTCATGGCGATGGCGGCAGCCAGCTTGCTGTATGTGCCATTATAAATCATCTGCTGCAGTTTCGCAGACAAGGTATTGAATATAAGGGCGTTAATCTCAACACCGGTCGTTACAATGATGGAATTTAAAAGATTCTCTCCTGTCAGGCTAGCCATCCATGCGTCTCCCTATTATTTTCCATAATCCACCCCCAGCTTCTGCCCCTTGGCCTGGCAGCATCTGCCCGCCCATGTTGGTCCCCATATTCAAAATAACAGATTGCAAGCCAGAATGGAAAAAGAATTTACAAATACAAAGAACTATTGCCAGTGTAATCTGACACGGCACCATTGCCCCTTTTGGTTAAAGTCTTGTCAGAAAGAACCAATGATATTTTATATATCAGTGTTAACAACTATAAAAAACAACCTTTTTGACATGATTTTCAATGGTGTTATAAAGGTACACTTTATAACTTTTAGGTTTATCAGGCAGGGTATGTTGGTATAAAAAAAGGCAGAGCCATAGCTGACCCTGCCTTGTGAGCTCTTATTCCAAAATTAGAGGTTCTCGATTACCAGAAGAGCCTATTCCTGATTTAAATCCATAGCCGCTTTTTCATCATTAAGGTGCTTCCTGTAATAATAATCGCTCTTATCCGGTTCCTCTTTTTCAATTTTCTTAAAGACAGCTGATCGTGATTGCAAAAATGCTGACTGTGAGTCCGAAGGTGTATAAATATCAACCAGATCTAAATTTCCCTTACCACCAAAGACATAGAGCTTTCCATTTACAACCTCTCCTGTCAAATAATCCCTTGGCGTACTGAGCCCACCAGTTGATACCCAACTGTCGGTTGCTGGCGAATAAATAGCCATTTTATCAGTATCTGAATCAACAAAATATATTTTTCCGTTTATCTCACCGGCAACCCCCCATCCATAGTTACGAAAAGGAAGTTCAGCTTTAGTCTGCCAAGTGTTGGTTGCGGGATCGTATAGCTCATTTTTAGTGTTTCCATAGTTGCCGCCCATCACATAAATCTTATTATTGTATACCGCAGTTGCAGGGGCGTAACGATCAGTGGGCATGTAAGCTTTACTAGTCCAGGTATCCGTTGAGGGGTCATACTCCAATGCCATGTTTGATGCATTATTGGATGTATAGCTTCCAAAGATATACACCTTGTTGTTGACAACGGCAGGCGCTCCCATCCATTCCATCTCTGGCATATCGTTAAGTCTCGTCCAACTTTCTGATGCTGGATCGAAGCGATAGACGAGAATATTATTATGCATAGAGCCTCCAAAAACATATATTTTCCCGCCAACTGTAGCACCCCTTAAAGCAAAATCCGAAAACGGCATAGATGAAAGTGAAGTCCATGAGTCAGTCAATGTATTATATTTCTCAACAGTTTTTGTATCACCGATGACATAAACATCGTTACCTACAATTGCACTAGCCGTCCAAAAGCGTCCAGTCGGCATAGGTGTACCTGAAGACCAGCCTGGCGAAAACAAAATGGTGAAGTTCATGCCGCTGCTCAACGGCCCATCGCCGTAGCTATTATGCGGCTGCACATACCAGGTATACCCACCGTTGACAAGGGTAATGCCTGTAGTGATGGAGCAGATGCCCATGCCACTACCACAACCTGCATCACTGGCAGAATAGAGGATAGAGGATGTTGAATCATTGGGAAATAAATAATAATGGCTAGCATTCGATACTGCATTCCATGTGTAGGTTGGTGTGGTGATGTTCGTCGTACCAGAGGGACTTATCTGGATTGCAGCAGAGGGTTGTTGGCTGATATTTTCAACCTGATTGATAGAGGTTTTGTCTGTCCGGATTACCTGGTCATCCAACATCACCTGGCCATTATCAATCTTCAGCGTCAACGTTTGATCATTAAAAGAAATGGTTTGGACAGAACCCGTAGCCGGTATTTTCAAAACAGTCCCGTCTGATCCCCCAAAGGTCACAGTGGCACCGGAACGGGATACAGTAAACAGGCTTGAATTAGCTTGAATCTTTATGGCGTTGCTTCCTGGAAAATTAAATAGCTCCGCTTGAGCACCACTTTCAAGGTTAATCTGGTTGGATGATGCTGTGCCATATACACAGACATCTGTGCCAGCGATGACGGTGAGGTTTGGGGACGTGCTCGTCAAGACAGCAGTTATTTTTGAAGGAACACCTGATTGACTGATGATATATGTTTTCCCTGCTATTACAACTGAACCACTTCTGGCAACACCTGTATTTGAGTTGACCGTTATTGTAACAGACCCATTTCCAGTTCCACTGGCTTTTGACAAACTTACCCAGGAAAGGCTTTCAGATGCTGTCCATGCACAGCTTGAGCTTGAAGCCATGACAGAGACAGAGCTGGTTCCACCACTGGATGTGAAACTACCACTTGAAGGTGATATGCTGTAGGTGCATGCAGACCCATATATTGCGGCAACGCCGTTGATGTCATCTTGTTGCGGAGTGGTAATATCTCCTACATATGCCCGCATAATGCTTAAAGGTCCACTATCTTCGTGACTCAAGCCAAGGGCATGCCCTAACTCATGTATAGCTACACGCTTGAAGTCATTCACCGAATATTGCCAGGAGGTCGAATAGACATTCCAAGATTCATTGGAATTAAAAACAATATCAGTCTGGGTAATTTCAGATGTAGAGGTATTATACCACGTGTGACATACGGCAAGGGTTGAACTTCCCCAAGCGTCTCCACAGTCTGTAGATGAAAACTTTACTCCATTCTTGCTATCATTCGAATTGCACGGGTCAGAATATGTCTCTCTGACAATATAAAATTGGAATACTGTAGCAGCACTCCATTCGTACATGGCTCCCTCAAAAGCATCATCCCATAAGCCGTCTTCACCCGGGATGCTTACGTAAAAGGTAGTTGAGGGTTGAGGCCACTTATTGCCTGATAGATTATAAGCATTGGCTGTTGATATACAGCTAAGGACCACGAGCAACATTAGGAAACTTAAAAGACTGATGTTTTTAAATTTATTTATCAGGTGTAAATTAGAAATTTGATTCATTGACCTACTCCAATTTTCTCACGCAGAATCTTTTTGAATTCTTCTACAGTCAAGCCTTTATTGTTATTGTCCTTTGGTGCGAACTTAACACCACTCGCTACCCCTTTACTAAGTAACGGGTCAGTTTTCTGGATAGAATTCATCTGCTCAACATACGTATCTTTCACAACCTCTGTCACAGGTTGTTCATTGCTGGTCATTACCCTGTCCATGCCTGTGTCGTCAGATTGTACAAGAAAATGCCCCTGACTCCAGCCATATAAAGGATTCACTTGTGATCTTTCCAGGGATTCAACAAAGTAAATTCCATGTTCTCCCACTTGTGGAACCTTCATGTCACTGACACTCATGGTCACATCACCGACAGTACCGCCCAGGAAGCTCAATGTAATGGTGTCACCTGAATATTCACCTTTAATGATATCTTGTATTTTAAAAGTCGCATATGTATGGATACGTTTCTGGCTATTTTCTTTGGCGTCAAGGGCCAATACTTTGCCTTCAAACACAAACTGACACTGCTGGAGCATTTCGTCCATGGCAACTTGACGTACACTTGCTGCATGGCCATAAGAAATTAGAATTAAAAACAGGCACATCCAAATTGAAATAGCTGAAAGTGTTTTATGGTGCATAATTTTTCTCCATTGCTAAAAGAAACAGTATCTCTTCAGTGGAAACCCGGCTATCTTCTTAAAATCTGGGGCTTTCCGTCCTCTGATCTCTCAGAATTTGGCATTTACATATAAGTTGTAGCTGCTGCATCTGTTCATATTAAAACCAGGTCGTCAAGGGAGAATCGTATTATCGTAGATTAGACATAGATCCTTGAGAAAGCCCCCCCCGGCAATGCCTATAAAAATGAAATAATATTCAAGACACTATCAGTAACTACAATTGCCCCTACACCCCCAAAATTCAAAATCTACCCCCTATTCTTGTTATAAGAAATTAAGATCCCCTCAATAAATCCCAAAATCTCACCACTCCCAAAAAAACCAACCAAAGGAGGCCCCAAAAATGAACCATGAACTCTTAGAAACCCCATTCAGACCCGACCAGGTCAAACACAGAAAGGGCAACTTCGGCAATACGCTGGCCTATGTAGAAGCCCACACCGTTATACAAAGGCTTAACGATGCCTTTGACGCAGCCTGGAGCTTTGAAGTTGTCAGCCACCAGGTACTTCAAGACGAGGTACTGGTACTTGGCAAACTTACAATGGCGGGCTCTGGACAAACCCTGATGTTAAATTTACTCTTGCCATTGCATGGTCACTCCGTTTTATTATTATGATTATGATTCCTGCCAAATTTAAATAATAACCTGTTATTATTTAACTAATTTGTTATTTTTTATAAGTTTAACCTACGAACAAGACAGGATCAAGAATTATCTAAAGCAAAGGAAAAGGACACCTACATGAAAAAGATATCAGGCGCACAGGTAAAGGCTGCAAGAGCCCTGCTCAACTGGTCCCAGGAAGACCTGGCAAACAAAGCCAGCCTGACAATGACACCGGTAAGCAGAATGGAAAGGGAGGTTGTAGACTCAAGAAAGGGAACCATGAAGCTGATTACCATGGCTTTGGAAGAGGCTGGGATTGAGTTTATAAATGATGAGGAAGAAGGTTGGGTTGGTGTGAAGTTGAACCAGAGCGTACAAACAAAAAGCCCCCACCACCGAAGTGATAAGGGCCTTTAGTTTAGCAGAATTCTGATCTATTTATCTTTGTGTTTACAAACAGATCAATTTCCTTTTTTCATTTTTAATGGGGGGACATTTCCGTAAAAACATCCCCCCATTTTTTCATCTCGGTCACCATAATAGTTAAGTATGGTGTCCCCGGATCCCGGATCCATGGTGTCACCGGATCTCCATGACCCTCGGTAATTTGAGGGGGGGGGGGTAGTTGTGATTATGCCATTTCGATAATACCAGAATCGTTGAATGATGCTGTATCAAGATCCACCAAGCCAGTCAGCTTGACGATTACGTCATCTCCCGCTACAAAATCATCTGTATTGACATTATCTACAATGTAGGTATTGCCATTATGCTGGAACCAGATGGCTTCACCTGCATCTGTCTGATTAAAGGCCGCAGTAAACCAGTCTGTCAGGGTCATTTCGTCAGGATCGGTTACAACAACACCCTGTGCCTCGAAGGAGGCTGCGTTAACTTCGATCTGATCACCTGACTCAAAGTCAGTTATAGTCGCATACGCTTCTGCTAAGTCTCAGAATAATTGGATGAAATGTCCAAAAATAAAAGGGTAAGCAGACCCCGCTTACCCCGCCAGGAAGAGATTAATAATACCCCGTTTACCCCGCCTGCCATTTTGATATGGAAGTCCCCCTTTCCTGCCTGAAGTTGACTACTATACCAAAAGGTATTAAGTCATGAGTCACCACAACACATGCCTCTATTGTGGTCGAGTGGCCCGAGGGAACCTCCCCCTCAGGCTCTCACAGAACCGGACGTGAACCTCTCGGCTCATCCGGCTCTTCTTATCCAAGACCTTTCATGAACAGATAATCCCAGTGTACAAACATTCTTGGAGATGTGGCCCGGTATCTCTTCAGCCAGTTCCACGACCGGCGTTTATGTCCACGCAGTCGCTTATATTTATTTCTGGCCCAACGCCCAAGTCTTAACTCAATCCTTATCAGGAACCTTTTCAAAGGTTCTGGATAAAATGTTCCGTAGTAGGCAATCCATCCTCTTACCATTGGGTTGATTTTTACAGCCAACTCCGGCAATGTTGATTGCGTACTGCGATTAATCTTGAGATCTCGAAGACTTTCATTCATGCGTTTAAGGGATTTTCTACTAACTCCGGGGTTGAAGCCTGTAAATAGATTACCTTTTCGATCCTGTACTGTCCTTCCATGGAAGCTGAAACCTAAGAAATCAAACCGGGTCAGGGGGTATGTTCCCTTCCGATTGTTATCCTTGCAATAGACCAGTTTCGTTTTGACCGGATGTAATTCTAATTTACAGTTTCCCAGTCTCTCCTTCAGGTCAACCAACAAAGTTTCCGCCTCTCTTTTGGTCCGGCAGTGGCAAACTACATCATCAGCATGTTAGCGGCGGCGTGAAAATGTCATAGAATGCCCGGTTTGAAAATGTATGTTTAAAAATGGCCGGCGGATCCCTCTTTTTGGGTCTGCCGGCCATAAGATTTATTCAGTTTTTTCTTTTCGCATTCTGTAACTCGCTCCTTCGATGACCACCGCCTCGGTATGATGCAGTAGCCTGTCGAGCAAAGCAGAGGTAAGTGTGCTGTCGTTGTTGAAGATAGCCGGCCAGTCCTGAAACACACGATTTGTGGTGATAATGATCGACCCTTGTTCATATCGTTGACTGATAACCTGGAACAGCAGGTCTGCACCGGTTTTATCGATAGGCAGGTACCCCAGTTCGTCTATCAAAAGCAAAGAGGGTTTGAGGTATTTTTTCAACTCCTGCTTCAACTGGCCTGCATGCTGTGCTGCCACAAGATTGTTCACAGCATCGATGGCAGATGTGAACAACACATTCTGGTTTTTGAGACAGGCCTGGTATCCAAGTGCTATAGAAATATGGGATTTTCCCACCCCGACGGGCCCAATGAGGATGACATTGCTTTTTTCTTCGATGAACTTTAGACGAAATAGGTTTTCAATCTGAACCCGGTTGATTTTTTTTGGCCATGACCAGTTGAACTGATCCATTGTTTTAACAACCGGGAACCGGGCCAGGCGGATTCGACGTAGGACAGCCTTGTCCTTTCGTAGCCCAGCCTCCTGTTTGATCAGTTCTGATAAAAAATGGACATGGGTCCATTGTTTTTGAGCGGCTGCGGTTGCTGCAGCTTCATAATTTTTCCTGATATAGGGAAGCTTCAGATACGCCAGGTGCATCTCAAACTCATTCATGGTCACCTCCTGTTTTGTATACAGACAGATCCGGTGGATCAATGGTCAAGTTCAATAGATCACTGCTTCTGGTGACATGTAGTGCACCGGGTTCATGGGTCAGACGGGATCTCTGTTCCAGAATATTGGTTATGTATTCACTTGAAAAGGCATCGAATTTAATGGCATCTTCAATGGCCAGGGCGACCTGTTCTTTGGAATAGATCTCACTGAGGGCAACAATTTTACGAATATGATGGAAGGGGTTCAACCGCCGCTGGCCCAACTGCTGATAATATTCTGAAGCCTTGTCAGACAGGGATATAAAACGCATATAAATAGCCTGGTCTGCCGCTTTTTTCCTTTGCTCCAGCAGTACTTTGGAATGATCTGGGTTCTGGACATCTTTTTTCCTGTCATAACTTCTGGCATGCCGGGCCACCAGGGTATTATCATGGTAGATGCCCAGGTGATCCGGATATTTTCTCAAGGTGAGTCTGACACCGGCCAGTTGGGCAGGGACCGTGTACCGGTTGTCGTCAAGGCTGACCCTGTACTGAACAGATGCACGAACCTGGCTGGTCTGACCGATATCGTAAGATGAGACCGGCAAACTTTGAAGATAGGGTCTTTCTTCTGTAAACATATCTAGTGGCTGACCGAAAACCCTTTTGAGATGTCTTCGGATGGCCTCATAAATTCTCGATTTTCATCTCTTCAGAGGGCTATGCGAGATGCAATGTTCTTTTTTCGCTGATCTTTGACAATTTAACCTGACTTTGGGCGTGACTATCCCTTTTTTCTTAAATCGGCCTCTTTTTCTGCTACTTTGGTTTAGCCTGATTTACGTTGAATCCGTTTTAGCTCTTTCTGTTGAATATGATGCCCGATAATCTGAAGGTTCCTTGCCAGAACCGACAAACTGACATACCGCTTAAAACCATGAATACCATGATCCGGGCACCTATCCAGACCATGGTTTTCTAATCCGTTGATGGCGGACTCAACTGCCGAGTGTTTTCTCTTGGATTTGCGAAACTCCTCGGCTGTTTCTTCTGCAAATTCAGCTTTGTTTCGCTTCCCTTTTTTTGGAAGCACCAGGAGGGTAAGATTCTTTTTTAAAGTTTTCTTGTTTTCAGGACTGTAGAAACCCTTGTCAAAACTGCATCCTTTGAGATTTGGAAACTTGCTTTGAGCGGCATCGACCATGGCAACTGCCACCTTGTCGTCAGTTTCTTTTTCCATCACCTGATGATGCAGAATCAGGCCGTATTGATCTTCCAGGATACAGACTCGCAGCCCCAATTCTTGGGGAACACCGGCTTTCCCTTTGGAGATCCATTCCGTATGGGGTTCAAAGAGCGAGAAGACCTTTTCATTATGCGGGATTTTTTCACCCTTTACAACACGCCGCCTAATTTGATCAATCTGCCGATTAGCATGATCGATATACGTTTTCAACTCTTCTATTTTTGCCAGACAGACGGGATCATTTGAAGCAACAAGTTCTATGGTAAAATTTGCCGTTTTGACAAAAGCCTCTGCAGATTCGATATAATTGATGTGGGCTGCAATGATTAACTGCTTCTTTTCGGCCTTCTTTTTTTCATCCTTTGAAGTAGAATGTTTCAATTTTTGGGCAGTGCGAAAGAGTTTTTTAAAAGAACGTATATTAAAATCGTGCTGTCGCCAAAGGGTCATACCCAGATCCTGGCTGATCATGGTGGCAATTTGAATCATTTTTCGGACAGCGTCGAATAAAAGGTTTATATCGGTTGGGTAGTGTACATCCGTCTCAAGAACAAAGGAATCACAGCGTCCCATCAACGTCTGGTCTTTTTTTTTACCAGGAGTTTATGACCTTCTTTGACCACCAAAGTGTTTATTCTATCAAGGACTTCCGGGGTTAAAAGCGAGACGTTATCCTTCAAAGTTTGAAGCGGGTATGTTTTGTCGTCGTCCATCATCCCGTGCCCAAGCATCTGCCGCATGGTTTTATGGTTGTTGGCAATTTCTTGAAGTTTGTCATAATCCCAGTTGCAGTTAAGCCGAATGGTTCCCATTACAAGAATTTTCCATAAATCCATTCCAGGACGGCCGTTTTTAGAATCAACCCTCTCCGGGGTTACGGTTTCAAGAATGTCAAAAACTGCTTGGCGAAGTTCTTTATCACAATAGATATGTTTCAGCCCCAAAAGAAGCTTGGGGATCTCATCCCTGGATCTCATATCAATTTTGATATCCTCGATGGGAGTTTGTCCGAATGTCAGCTGTGGGTCGAAAATTTTACGCAAAATAACCTCGAAGATTTTGTAAAACATTAAAACGGCAAGATATTTACTGATTAGTAATATCTTGTGTTATTATCATATAATTCAAGGTGTTTATCATAAATTATTGAGGAGTAAAAGTCAAGAGTAAAGTGACGTTTAAGAAAGAACTTCAACTTACGCTATGGTTTATAACGCCCCTAAAGACAGGGGTTTAGAGGTTTTCGGTCAAACACTATCTATGGGACGCTTGCCGGTCTCTTTATGAATTCTGATATTGGCCACCGTATCCAGCCATTGTTTCGCCAGTGGCTCCAATACGCTGAAGTCCGGTATATCCAGGCCGCTCAATAAATTTTTTTTGACATACCCTACCGCGTTTTCCACCCGGCCTTTTTCATTGCCCTTGCCCACGTTGCAGGCCACAATTCTAAATCCATAATGACTGGCAAAATCAAGATAACCCGGGTTGAACACCGGACTGGTTCCGAGGGGTCTCTTCAACACAGCGGATTTGAGATTATCCACCATTATTTTTTCGGGAACCAAACCAAAAAAACGGAACGCATTCTGATGACATCCCAAAAAATGCTCCATGGTCTGGGACAAGGTAAATTCAAGATACATCAACCGGCAGTAACACAGCACCATGACAAAAAAGCTCAACCTGCGAAAGGTGGACCCTACACGGACCGAACCATATGATCCCCAGTCCACCTGGGCGCATTCACCCGGTGCAAACACCAGTTTCAAAAAGGGCTTTACTTTGGGTGGACGGATTTTCCTGACATAATCTTCCACAATGGTGATACCACCTTCAAACCCGTCTTCCCTGATACGTTGAAAGATCTGCTTGGCACTGTACGGATGGGTTTCCAGTAGCCGGATGATTTGGTCCTTGAACGGATCCAGCTTGCTTGTTTTGAATGCAGTTTTTCTGGGATGATACTTTTTTTCATTCGCCCAGAATGCCACGGTCCGCTGATCCAGGCCCAGTTTGGCGGCAACTTGGCTGTATCTCAGATGATCCCGGGTGTAATAATTTCTGATCTGCACATAAGTTTCATAATCAATCATCGGCCACCTCCTGCCGCACCGGCCAACACTTCTGCCAGGCTCATCAACTGACCCGAACCCCGGGGAATAACCCGGGGTTCCAGACTGAGCACCTGGTATATCGGTTCCTGCCAGGCAATCAGGTTGTTTTTTATCAAACCAGACCGGGCCTGCCGCAGGGTATTCATATCCATGTTCAGCTGCTTCATTATGGATTTATCCGCGTAGTAACTCAGCCCCCGGGCATCCGCAACACAGACCAGGAACAGATACAAGGCCAATTGTTCATGGCTGCATGACTCAATGTACCGCTGCCGGACCAACCGGTGATCGATCCAGCTGAAGCTTTTGGGAATTTTACGAATTCTATTTTTCATAACCGGTTCTTTTACAATCATGCTTATCTCCTTTGTTTTGGGGTTGGAACAATAAAACTTCCTGCCCGAATTGTTCCATACGAAGGAGGGTCCTGGCTATGTCATCTTGTAACGTTGAACCGATAAAAATGGATATTAAGCCTATGATTACAGCTGGTTGTGAAGTTAAGTGATCTTGTAACGTATAAGATGACTGTGTGGAAATATCCTCTTTGTTTTCAATAGGTTGCAAAGATAAGTGATCTTGTAACGCAATCGAAGGTTTTTTGCGCCGACTATAACCTGGGTTTTTTTCACGCCATTTTTGAACCCGCTCAACATTATCAGGACCAGAAAAATATTCCTGGTTCTCGAGCTTGGCTAACCATTTTTTCTGGCTGGCCGCCTTGCTGGCCTTTCGACACTCAGGCTTTCGGCAATATCCTTGCTTGTTGATATTCCTGGGATCGGGGGGAAACAATTCATTGCAATTATGGCACTTTCGCTGTTCATTCTTTTTCATTCACAACCAGCCTCCACATATCATCGTCCAAAATGTAGATATGGTTATGCCTGAAAAAGATTGTCAGTGAAACGGGAAGAAGATGAAGAAAATCTGTTTAAAAAAATTGAAATCAGGAAGAAAATGAAAAGAAGAAGGGTACATCTTCAAACCAGGAAGAATATGGCACTTTCAGGTCGCCCCTCACATCAGCATACCTCGCAAACGGTATGCCGGGCTTATTCAGTCTCATCCAGTGATCAAAAGCATAGTGCATATAGAGGTTCGCTAACAGCGGACTTATCACACCACCTTGCGGCGTTCCGCAAGACCTACTTTGCAACTCACCGTTTTCTAACTGAATCGGGCATTCCAACCAACGTCGTATATATATCCGTATCCACTTCTCTGGAACGTGCTTCTCGACTGCCCGCATCATGAGTTCATGGTTTATGGTATCAAAGAAAGCCTTGATATCCATGTCCAATACCCAATCGTACCGCCAGCAATTTCGACGCACTTGTGCAACCGCATCTTTAGCTCCCCTCCCGGGGCGGTAGCCATATGAACTCGGATGGAATATCTGTTCCAGCCTGGGTTCAATGACCATTTTTGCCGCCATCTGAGCTGTTCGATCAGCCACAGTTGGTATACCCAAAGAGCGAAATCCATCTCCTTTCGGTATCAGGACCTGCCTTACAGGCATGGGGTGATAACTGCCAGAACTCATACGATTCCACAGTTTGTAAAGATTACCTCCCAAATTGGCTTGGTATACCTGTATACTTTCTTTATCCACGCCCGGCGCACCTTTGTTAGCGGCCACACGTTTCCAGGCATCATAGATTAAGCGTTTGGGGATCTCAAAAGGTTTGGCCTTGGGCCGGGGATCATCCTGTCTCACAGTTGTCACCCTCCTTTGGCCGAATAAGGTCATGCCTTCGCTCTACCGCCATTACAGCGTTCTCATCACTACTATGCATGACTCCGCCACTGTGTTCCGCATTGGTACTCTGGATCTTGCAGGTTCTCTGCTTGACCGGCTCCCTTAGCATCGGAACGACAGCTTCCCAAGTTCCATATCAGCGCCTGAAACGAAGTTCACGCCACCTCTATGCCGGATGCCACCAGACCAGAACTCAGGTGTCCGTCTGATTTGTCCCGGGATAATGACGAGATCCCGGTTTTGACATCGATTGCAATTATCGACACTTCTTCGATGGTTCACTTGTATTCGTCTCCTTCGTTCATACCTTGCGGGATTATTCCCGCCTTTTCCTTTGACGCTCACCACAACCGCTCTTTACGGATGCAGCTCAAGGCGGTTTGGTATCTTCTCCTGATAGACGACACCGAGAGGCCTACTCTCATCACTGATACAGCATGGCTAACCAATTACCTTGGTTTTGCCTTCTTGGGTCTCTGTGGCTGTCAGGTAACGTTCAATTATGTTGTTCTCCTCCAGCCGGGAAATATCCCGTGCAGGACTCTTTGCAATCACCTCCCATTTTTCTGCCAAAGAAAATATATACTTAGTGTTTGACCGAAAACCTCTAAACCCCTGTCTTTAGGGGCGTTATAAACCATAGCGTAAGTTGAAGTTCTTTCTTAAACGTCACTTTACTCTTGACTTTTACTCCTCAATAATTTATGATAAACACCTTGAATTATATGATAATAACACAAGATATTACTAATCAGTAAATATCTTGCCGTTTTAATGTTTTACAAAATCTTCGAGGTTATTTTGCGTAAAATTTTCGACCCACAGCTGACATTCGGACAAACTCCCATCGAGGATATCAAAATTGATATGAGATCCAGGGATGAGATCCCCAAGCTTCTTTTGGGGCTGAAACATATCTATTGTGATAAAGAACTTCGCCAAGCAGTTTTTGACATTCTTGAAACCGTAACCCCGGAGAGGGTTGATTCTAAAAACGGCCGTCCTGGAATGGATTTATGGAAAATTCTTGTAATGGGAACCATTCGGCTTAACTGCAACTGGGATTATGACAAACTTCAAGAAATTGCCAACAACCATAAAACCATGCGGCAGATGCTTGGGCACGGGATGATGGACGACGACAAAACATACCCGCTTCAAACTTTGAAGGATAACGTCTCGCTTTTAACCCCGGAAGTCCTTGATAGAATAAACACTTTGGTGGTCAAAGAAGGTCATAAACTCCTGGTAAAAAAAAAGACCAGACGTTGATGGGACGCTGTGATTCCTTTGTTCTTGAGACGGATGTACACTACCCAACCGATATAAACCTTTTATTCGACGCTGTCCGAAAAATGATTCAAATTGCCACCATGATCAGCCAGGATCTGGGTATGACCCTTTGGCGACAGCACGATTTTAATATACGTTCTTTTAAAAAACTCTTTCGCACTGCCCAAAAATTGAAACATTCTACTTCAAAGGATGAAAAAAAGAAGGCCGAAAAGAAGCAGTTAATCATTGCAGCCCACATCAATTATATCGAATCTGCAGAGGCTTTTGTCAAAACGGCAAATTTTACCATAGAACTTGTTGCTTCAAATGATCCCGTCTGTCTGGCAAAAATAGAAGAGTTGAAAACGTATATCGATCATGCTAATCGGCAGATTGATCAAATTAGGCGGCGTGTTGTAAAGGGTGAAAAAATCCCGCATAATGAAAAGGTCTTCTCGCTCTTTGAACCCCATACGGAATGGATCTCCAAAGGGAAAGCCGGTGTTCCCCAAGAATTGGGGCTGCGAGTCTGTATCCTGGAAGATCAATACGGCCTGATTCTGCATCATCAGGTGATGGAAAAAGAAACTGACGACAAGGTGGCAGTTGCCATGGTCGATGCCGCTCAAAGCAAGTTTCCAAATCTCAAAGGATGCAGTTTTGACAAGGGTTTCTACAGTCCTGAAAACAAGAAAACTTTAAAAAAGAATCTTACCCTCCTGGTGCTTCCAAAAAAAGGGAAGCGAAACAAAGCTGAATTTGCAGAAGAAACAGCCGAGGAGTTTCGCAAATCCAAGAGAAAACACTCGGCAGTTGAGTCCGCCATCAACGGATTAGAAAACCATGGTCTGGATAGGTGCCCGGATCATGGTATTCATGGTTTTAAGCGGTATGTCAGTTTGTCGGTTCTGGCAAGGAACCTTCAGATTATCGGGCATCATATTCAACAGAAAGAGCTAAAACGGATTCAACGTAAATCAGGCTAAACCAAAGTAGCAGAAAAAGAGGCCGATTTAAGAAAAAAGGGATAGTCACGCCCAAAGTCAGGTTAAATTGTCAAAGATCAGCGAAAAAAGAACATTGCATCTCGCATAGCCCTCTGAAGAGATGAAAATCGAGAATTTATGAGGCCATCCGAAGACATCTCAAAAGGGTTTTCGGTCAGCCACTACTTAATCAATGCCATGTGCCGGTTGACGGTTGCGGGCTTGAAACCGGCATTGCTAAAATTGGTTCTGAACAACTCTATGTCCTGTTTGGTAATCTCAGACATTTTCATATTGCCCCACACAAGCTTGATCCTGTTTACGTACATGCTTTCATCTATCTTCCAGGATCGCTTGTAGCCCTTTACATAGGGCAGGTATTGCTCCTCCATAAACTGATTCATGGTTGGCATGGCCTTTAACTTTTCCTGCTCAAGATTCAAATTATAATGGACCCCATAATTTGAACCAGTTGCTAAGAGACACAACAAGTGCTAAAGCCAGTTTCAAATTCATACCGGAATAGGAGGTCCATGAGAAAGAGTTACAGCGGAAAACTTAAGGCAAAAATGGCAATTGATATGATTCGAGAACAAGCAACCGTGGCTGAATTATCATCCAAATATCAAGTTCATCGGTCACTGCTTACGAAATGGAAAAAAGAGGCAATAGAAGGGTTGCCGGAACTTCTTTCAACGACAAAAAAAAATAAAAAGGATGATGAAAATCTGGTTGCAGGATTATACATGAAGATAGGTCAACTCGAAGTAGAGAATGACTATCTAAAAAAAAAGGTTGAGTCAATCAGTAGCTGACAGAAGGTATTTGATAGATGCAACCCTATCAAATATCAGCATAAACCGGCAATGTGAATTGCTGCAAGTTTCAAAAGGAGCCCTTTATTACCAACCAAGGCCAATAGATCCTTACACGCTTTTGTTGATGGACTTAATTGACAAACAGCATACGGTGACCCCTTTTTATGGGAGTCGAAGGCTGGTGGCCTGGCTGAAGCAGGAAGGACATCAAGTAAATCGCAAGCGGGTTCAAGGACTGATGAAAAAGATGAGGATCGAAGCCATCTATCCCAAGCCCAAATTAACCAGGAGGAACGAAGCACACAAAGTTTATCCATATTTGTTGAGGGGTGTAAATATTGCGAGAATCAATCATGTGTGGAGTACCGATATAACTTATGTCAGAATTGGTAATGGTTTTGCATACTTAACGGCTGTGATAGACTGGTTTAGTAGATACGTCTTGTCCTGGCGGCTCAGTAATACCCTTGAAAACACCTTTTGTGTGGAAGTCCTGGAAGAAGCCTTGAGTATTGCTGAACCTGAGATTTTCAACACAGATCAAGGCAGCCAGTACACAGCGGCAAATTTTTTGAAGGTTCTGACAGACCACGAAATCAAGGTCAGTATGGATTCAAAGGGTCGGGCACTTGACAATATCTTTGTGGAGCGCCTTTGGCGAACGGTTAAATATGAAGAGGTCTATTTAAAGAGCTACCAGAGCATGAAAGACGCACAAAGCTCATTAAAAACTTATTTGAATTTTTATAACAAGGAAAGGCTTCACCAGTCATTAGAATACAAGACCCCTGAATCAATCTATTATATGGCTAATGCAACGAAATAAAAGGAATTCTATCTGATTAGATTTGGGAGGCCAGCCCCCCAAGCCCCCCGGGATTTAACGCTTAAAGGACCAAAGCATGGAAAGGGCAGTGCGTAGTGTAACCTCACTGCCCCCATGCTTCAGTCACCAGCTACGGCGCTCAGGTTGCTTCCCAGCATGGCCTTATCCTCCGAGCTGGCAGAGAACGATACCAGGGAAAAATGAAAATTTAAAGACTTCTTTAAAAAAGGTCAAAGGAGGCTATATTTTACACAAAAAAAAGGTATTCTATCTGGCAAATTAAATTTTAAATGTAGCTTAAAAAAAGAGGAAATCGGTCTTGACATGGGGTCCACTTTAGTCTTGCTTCGCATGGTACTTAGCCATTGAACCACAGCTACCTTGTCAGAGACCCCGTTGGTAATGCTTTTTAATACTTTCTCTAAGGTAGGGCATTGTGTGGGGTCTTCGTCCTGGTAGGAATCTTGGTCCAGATTAGGCCCCTCTTCCCCATGTATGGTCTCCTCCATTAAAGGCAGATCCAAGGCAAGCTCCCCCACATTATTTTTTAGGTCCCCAGTTTTAAGGCAGCCTATTTGATGCTCTTCCACTGACTCAAGCCCAAGCTCTGACTCCATGGAAACAACCCTTTCATTGACCTGGGTGATGGCCTTGTGTAAGGTCTGCTGGTTTTCATTCAGCATTGCCAAGGAGGTGCTTATGTTTTCTGTCAGGCTTCTCAAATGATCGTTCAGGTTGGCTTCTAAGGATTGGACCAGCCGTTCAAAGTAGCTCTGGGTTTCTGTGTAGACCCCTGCCTTGATCTCTTTGTAAACTGCCTGGTATATTTCTTTGACTTCTTGCTTACTGACTCCCTTACTTACTTGCTCACCTACTTCCTCACTTACTTGATTACCCGCCTGCCCACTTACTTTCTGACTTACTTCCTCATCCGATTGCCCACTTACTTCCTGACCTACTTGCTTACTCACCTGCTTACTTACTCCCTCACCCGCTTGCTGACTTACTTGCTCACTTACTTCCTTATCCGATTGTTCCATAACCTCGTTATCTCCTTGTCTTATTATCTTCTTGTCCATCAAAACTGCCTCTACATCATCATTTGTGTACCCGTCCTCTTTAAAGTCCAGAATTTCCCTAAACAATTCAATGTTTTGCGTGGAGTACCTGACTTGCCGGCCAAATACCCGTGCATCTAAATACACATTAAATCTCCTCTTATAATGTCGAATGGTGCTGTAGTTCTCTTCCAAAACCTCAGCAATTTTCTTCAACGTGATGTATTTTTCATCCCTTAGCATCACAAACCTCCTCCTTAAAAGCTATCAATATCAGACAACAGCTTGACGCCCTGCTCAAAATATCCGACATCGTCCTGTTGCTTCCTGTAGCACCCGGCATCAGCGTGGTACTACCCGTTGCAGCCCTTTTTACCCTTTCAACGCCCCTATGCACTATCACACCCCCTTTTTAACCCACTGATATTAAAGCATTTTAATTTTAGCCACCTGCGGCGAAATAAACCACCTGCGTATATCCTACATAGCGACAACACCCGCCGCCAACACTACCCCTATCATTTCAATCATTTACCCCCCATTTTCACCTGCATATATCCTACTCTGCGCCAGCTCTACAGCCTCTTTTAGGGTACTTTTATCAAGGTGAGCATACCGCTGGGTTGTCTTCATATCTGCATGCCCAAGCAGTTTTTGAACCTCGTACAGACTCCTGCCACTGTTGACTAAAACAGAGGCAAAATTGTGACGAATATCGTGAATCCTATAATGGACCCCATAATTTGAACCAGTTGCTAAGAGACACAACAAGTGCTAAAGCCAGTTTCAAATTCATACCGGAATAGGAGGTCCATGAGAAAGAGTTACAGCGGAAAACTTAAGGCAAAAATGGCAATTGATATGATTCGAGAACAAGCAACCGTGGCTGAATTATCATCCAAATATCAAGTTCATCGGTCACTGCTTACGAAATGGAAAAAAGAGGCAATAGAAGGGTTGCCGGAACTTCTTTCAACGACAAAAAAAAATAAAAAGGATGATGAAAATCTGGTTGCAGGATTATACATGAAGATAGGTCAACTCGAAGTAGAGAATGACTATCTAAAAAAAAAGGTTGAGTCAATCAGTAGCTGACAGAAGGTATTTGATAGATGCAACCCTATCAAATATCAGCATAAACCGGCAATGTGAATTGCTGCAAGTTTCAAAAGGAGCCCTTTATTACCAACCAAGGCCAATAGATCCTTACACGCTTTTGTTGATGGACTTAATTGACAAACAGCATACGGTGACCCCTTTTTATGGGAGTCGAAGGCTGGTGGCCTGGCTGAAGCAGGAAGGACATCAAGTAAATCGCAAGCGGGTTCAAGGACTGATGAAAAAGATGAGGATCGAAGCCATCTATCCCAAGCCCAAATTAACCAGGAGGAACGAAGCACACAAAGTTTATCCATATTTGTTGAGGGGTGTAAATATTGCGAGAATCAATCATGTGTGGAGTACCGATATAACTTATGTCAGAATTGGTAATGGTTTTGCATACTTAACGGCTGTGATAGACTGGTTTAGTAGATACGTCTTGTCCTGGCGGCTCAGTAATACCCTTGAAAACACCTTTTGTGTGGAAGTCCTGGAAGAAGCCTTGAGTATTGCTGAACCTGAGATTTTCAACACAGATCAAGGCAGCCAGTACACAGCGGCAAATTTTTTGAAGGTTCTGACAGACCACGAAATCAAGGTCAGTATGGATTCAAAGGGTCGGGCACTTGACAATATCTTTGTGGAGCGCCTTTGGCGAACGGTTAAATATGAAGAGGTCTATTTAAAGAGCTACCAGAGCATGAAAGACGCACAAAGCTCATTAAAAACTTATTTGAATTTTTATAACAAGGAAAGGCTTCACCAGTCATTAGAATACAAGACCCCTGAATCAATCTATTATATGGCTAATGCAACGAAATAAAAGGAATTCTATCTGATTAGATTTGGGAGGCCAGCCCCCCAAGCCCCCCGGGATTTAACGCTTAAAGGACCAAAGCATGGAAAGGGCAGTGCGTAGTGTAACCTCACTGCCCCCATGCTTCAGTCACCAGCTACGGCGCTCAGGTTGCTTCCCAGCATGGCCTTATCCTCCGAGCTGGCAGAGAACGATACCAGGGAAAAATGAAAATTTAAAGACTTCTTTAAAAAAGGTCAAAGGAGGCTATATTTTACACAAAAAAAAGGTATTCTATCTGGCAAATTAAATTTTAAATGTAGCTTAAAAAAAGAGGAAATCGGTCTTGACATGGGGCCCACTTTATCCTTACGTCAGGTATACCAGCAGCCTTTCTAATCCTGTCCCATATCCTATAAAAGTTATTAAGGGGCTGCCCGGTGTTTAAGTTGGCAAACACATACTCGCTGTCTTTAACAAGACCCTTTCTTCTACCCAGTATCTCCATGGCAGCCTGTGACAAAATAATCTGCCTTGAATGGCCTGACTTTGAAAGCGGGACTGTCCAGACACCATACTCCAAATCCATGTAGCTCCACTTGGCCTGTGTGGCCTCACTTTTTCTTGCCCCGGTCACTATTAAAAATTCAATAAGGTCCGACACAGTGTTATGCTTGCAGGCTTTCAGCTCTTTTAACAGGTTCTGGGTCTCTGTGGCTGTCAGGTAACGTTCAATTATGTTGTTCTCCTCCAGCCGGGAAATATCCCGTGCAGGACTCTTTGCAATCACCTCCCATTTTTCTGCCAAAGAAAATATATACTTAATCAATGCCATGTGCCGGTTGACGGTTGCGGGCTTGAAACCGGCATTGCTAAAATTGGTTCTGAACAACTCTATGTCCTGTTTGGTAATCTCAGACATTTTCATATTGCCCCACACAAGCTTGATCCTGTTTACGTACATGCTTTCATCTGTCTTCCAGGATCGCTTATAGCCCTTTACATAGGGCAGGTACTGCTCCTCCATAAACTGATTCATGGTTGGCATGGCCTTTAACTTTTCCTGCTCAAGATTCAAATCCATGCCCATCAGCGCCTGGGACTGAATCTGTCTGGCCTTGCCCCTGGCCTCTTCAAGGGTCAAACTGTTGGCATAACCTATTCTGGCCTGCTTGGTCCGTCCGTATTTATCCTGGTAACGCTGATAATAGGTGCTCTTGCCGGTGGATCTTACCTCCAGCAAGAACCCAGATAATTGGGTGTCATAATAATCAACCTTCACCCTACCCCCAGGGCATGGTGGCGGGCTCTGGACAAACCCTGATGTTAAATTCACTCTTGCCATAGACACTCCTTTTTATTGATTTTAAACATAATTTTTGCCAAACTTTAAATAATAACTTGTTATTATTTAACTAACTTGTTATTATTATTAGTTTAACTCAGGAGAGACGCAGGAGCAAGAATTATATAAAGGACACCTACATGAAAAAGATATCAGGCGCACAGGTAAAGGCTGCAAGAGCCCTGCTCAACTGGTCCCAGGAAGACCTGGCAAACAAAGCCAGCCTGACAATGACACCGGTAAGCAGAATGGAAAGGGAGGTTGTAGACTCAAGAAAGGGAACCATGAAGCTGATTACCATGGCTTTGGAAGAGGCTGGGATTGAGTTTATAAATGATGAGGAAGAAGGTTGGGTTGGTGTGAAGTTGAACCAGAGCGTACAAACAAAAAGCCCCCACCACCGAAGTGATGAGGGCCTTTAGTTTACCAGGGCTCTGATCTATTTATCTTTGTTTTGACAAACAGATCAATTTCCTTTTTTCATTTTTAATGGGAGGACATTTCCGTAAAAACATCCCCCCATTTTTTCATCTCGGTCACCATAATAGTTAAGTATGGTGTTCCCGGATCCCGGATCCATGGTGTCACCGGATCTCCATGACCCTCGGTAATTTGAGGGGGGGGGGGTAGTTGTGATTATGCCATTTCGATAATACCAGAATCGTTGAATGATGCTGTATCAAGATCCACCAAGCCAGTCAGCTTGACGATTACGTCATCTCCCGCTACAAAATCATCTGTATTGACATTATCTACAATGTAGGTATTGCCATTATGCTGGAACCAGATGGCTTCACCTGCATCTGTCTGATTAAAGGCCGCAGTAAACCAGTCTGTCAGGGTCATTTCGTCAGGATCGGTTACAACAACACCCTGTGCCTCGAAGGAGGCTGCGTTAACTTCGATCTGATCACCTGACTCAAAGTCAGTTATAGTCGCATACGCTTCTTTGCCTAATGTCGCTGAGGTAATATCGAACAGATCGTTACCATCGCCACCTTCTACCATGGAGGCAGAAGCAGTAGCAGCTATTGTGATGGTGTCATTACCTGCACCGGCATACACATCGTCGTTCTGACCAGAGACACTGATCTCATCATCACCCTCGCCACCCTTGATAACAGTTGCAGTGGTATCATCAAGAGAATCAAAGGTGAATGCACCCATTGAGTCTGAAGCATCAACCAACTCAACATTGGTGCTGGTAGCATCCAGAACAACGCTGATTGCTGAGTATGTCAGAGGATTACCGTCTGAATCAGTGGTAGCTACATCGTTACCATTCACTGTAACAGTAATCAAGTCAGTGTCCATAAGAGTAACACTGTCTTTACCAGTCACATTGATGGTTTCAACGCCCTGTGCTTCAACTAGGCCAGCATCTGCAGCAGTGATCAGGTTCAGGCTGTCTGTCTCGCCTGTTGCGTCGTCAAGGCTGATTTTGATAGAACCAATATCCGAACCAACTGCTCCTGTAGCAATCTGAGCTTTATTCAATTCAAAAGTACTGCCATTTGCAACATTTTCAAAAATAAGGGCATTTGCAAATGTCCCATCAGATGTTGCAACTGCACCAGACTCTGTACCATTAGTTACAACGTAATCGTAATCAAGCACTGACAGATCAACTGTTACATCACCAGCTGAAATATCAACCTGCTCTGCAATCTCAAGCTGCTCAAAATTGGTAAAATGGGCTGCAAAGGCTGCATTCGCACCAGCTGCAGCTACAGAATCCATAACGAGCAAATCGGTATCATCACCACCATCAATAGTAGAGGTGGGTGCAATAGCTGTCACTGTGCCGCCATTGGAAATATCAACAGTGTCATCGCCAGCACCCAGAGCAATTTCCTGGTCGATTGCTGTATCTGCGTTGAGAACGGTGATTTCGTCGTCACCGTCACCACCTGTTACTTCTGTAGCATCCCCGTTAACGGAAGCTGTTACACCGCCAGTGTTGTCAGATGCATCGAGAGTTTCGAGCGTTGCTGCAACCTGGCCATCCAGAATGACTGCGCCTGCACCAGCTATGGCGACGTCAACAAGAGCTGTGAAGGTTGATCCAGTCAGATCAAGATCGGCCGTTGCATCAATGGTCAAGTCGGTTGTGTCAGCTGACACCAGAGCAAAATCGGAATCTCCACCCACTGCATTCAGAGTAAGATCAAGCAGAGACGCTGCGGTCAGAGTGACAGTATCGTCCACATCGTCAACGGTAAGCTCCAACGACGCAGCAGCTGTGGTGACAGTCATTGTCCCTGCGCTGTTAGCGAGTGACAGGGTTTCAAGGGCATCTACAGCATTAGTATCACCGATAGTAGAGTCTCCATAACCATCGACGGTGATATTTTCGATGCTGGCGTCAGCTGTACCGTCTTCATCAATGACAACTACACCGTATGCAACAGAAGCATCACCTGATTCAGCAGTACCAGAATTATCAGTACCTGCATCATAGTCAGAGGCAGGTGTGACGTCGCCTGTATCAACAGTCATCGCAGGAGTACCCAGAGCAGCAGTAAATGTTACATTAGCTCCGTCAGCAGCAACACTGGTCCAGTCTCCAGAAGTTGCACCTGTGAAAGAACCGTTAGTAACAGGACCACCTGCAGATACAATATCTCCAGCTGACGGAGTAGCACCTGCACCTGAATCTACACCCAAGTTAGCAAAAGCGGCGGCGACATCTTCAGCGTCCAGTGCCATAGACGCGGTGAAAGTAAGACCGTCAACAATAACTGTTTCACCCAGGGCCAAGTCATCAAATGTCAACACCTGCGTTGCCGGAACATCATCGATAGCATCTTTGGAGTAGTCGTTAGCAGTCAGGTTCTGAACAACATTAACGTCGGTTGTGTTGCCATCACTGGTTACTGTTACTGCACCTGCAGTCAGTGAATTACTTTCAGCATCTTCATCAGCTGTAATTGTACCATTGATGGTTACGTCGACGTTGGTGCCACCAATTATGTCGATAGTTCCTGCACTATTGTCCAGCGCTTCTCCTTCGGAGGTCAAGTTCTGTGTGACAGAAACTGCGCCAGTGGCTGCGTCTGCGGCTGCACTACCAATGACGATCGTGCCGGTGGCGACCTTAGAAGAGGCTACAACAGTCACATCCGTCCCGCCATCAATTGCAATATTACCAGTACCCTGGTTACTGTCAGTCACCGTAACGGTTCCTGCAGAAGCGGTGGTTAGGCCGATAGCAATATTCTTACCAGCAGTCTTATCGGTTACGGTAACATCCAGTCCGCCATCAACGGTAATTGCATCCTTAGCACCCGATACACTGATGTCGGTCGTATCCGCACCCGTCAAATCCACGGCACCGCCGGCAGCGGTCACAAGCAGGGAATCAAGGCCTTCCTGGGCAGAGGTATCCAGGTCAATCGTGGCCGTACCCGCACCGTTAATTTCAAAGATCTCAACATTCTCGATGTTGGGCATAATTGAATCGGTAAGATTTGTACCAACAATAATTTTCAGGGTATCGGTGCCTTCTCCGGCATCAATCTGGTCAGTGACGTTCATAGTAGTGGTACCGCCAGCGTCAACGGAACCAACAATAGTATCATTCCCAGATGTCACGGTATTGCCGTTGCTGCCATTCATACCGGGAATAACATCCAGAGCGCTTGTCAGAACAAAGGTCTGACCGGCACCAGCAGAACCATCAAGAATGGTTACCTGCTTGGCTAGGGTCTCGCCACCCACAGTAGCCTCAACTGTATATTTCTCACTAACCTCGGTACCATCATTGGTGATGGCAGTCACATCAAATGTGGCCGTGGTTTCACCGGCAAGGATGGTCACGGATTTGGCGTTGAACGCACCTGCATTGAAGTCTGCAAGCTGTGCAGTGTCGCCGTCAGCGTCTATTTTCAGCTGAAAGGTCACAACCGTATCTTCATCAACAGCCCGGGAAGCCTCTACCGTAAAGGTGTTGGCAGCGCCTTCGTTGATGCTGTCCGCGCCTGCAGAGAGCGTGAAAGTTACCGGTTCAACAACCTCTCCGCCAATGGGGGGGAACACGATCTGATCAACTTCACCTTCAGCTGCATCTGCAATCAAAGCTGCGTTTGCTTCAATTGCATCGCTCAGCGCATTGATCTCGGTTGCGTCATTGATCACTGTACTGAAAGCGCTCATGGCAATGCTTGCTGCCAATTTACTATAGGTACCATTATCAATCATTTGCTGCAGCTTGGCAGTCAAAGTTGCAGAGATAAGGGCATTCACCTCAACACCCGTACTCTCTATGATTGATGCTAGCAGATTTGCTCCTGTCATTGTAGCCATTTGTTCATCTCCTCAATGTTTGGACCTCCCACATTTATATGTGGGAGGTTTAAAATCTTCTATCAATCAAAAAATTGATTTAGACCTAGATCAACCAATCTGTTCCCAATGCGGCATCCAGGATACCAAGAGCTTCTAGGGAATCTGCAGCGGCTTCCACATCGGCAACAACTGCTGCATCAAAACCGGTCAAGTTAATCGTGAATGATGGCGTGTAATCAACCATGTCACCAAATGCAAAGTTGATTTCTGTGGTACCGGTTGTATCAAACAACAGGTTTGCAGATCCAAGGAACTCATCATCGATGTTGAGGACATCACCAGCCTCAAAATTGGCAATATTGGCGCTGAAGATATCTGTGTCACCCAGTGTGGCATTGAACTGATAGTCATCACCATCGGCGTCTACACTCGAACCATTGGTGATATCTACTTCAGTCAGATCATCGTCACCATCATCTGGGGTATCATCATCGTCGTCATCGTCGTCGTCACCAGGAATAACAACATCATCACCGGTAATAACATCATTCAGGTAAAAGCTGCCCCAGGTGGTGGTGCCGTCGCCTGTGGGATCATCACTGCCCCAGAGGTTGGCCTCACTGATGGGATCATCGGTAATTGAGGCGCCAAAGTCGATGGTTCCCAGCAGATCAGCTGAGGCAAAATCGCCATCATCATTGTCAACATTGCCGTCGGCATCAAGATCAGAGGTCAGATAAAAGACCTTGTACTCACCGGGGTTGAGATTATTCTCAACAAAAACAATATTATCCTGAACCGTACCGACAAAGTCGTCGCCGTAGGGAGAGTCAGCAGCATCCAGGGTGTCGTTGTCGATGTCCGCATAGTCTGCACTGCCGTCATCATCGTTGATGGCAGCCAGGAAGTTGGATGCAGTCAAGCCTGCAAAGGTATCATCAGCGTCAAAGGTGGCCTTGACAACGGTGAATTCATTTCCGACCAGGTCATCACCTGCAGCAGCAGTTTCCGGACCGTCGTAGGTAACCGGAATGGCAACTACGGACTGGGTGTTACCGGTAGGAGCATCCGAAGGATCCTGCTCGTTGTTCAGGTAATAGGTAAAGTCAAGAATATGGTTACCCGTCACCGTACGGTCTGCATCATCGAAAAAGTTGACAACGGTCAGTGAGTTAAACACAGAATCAAAGACCAGAGTGTTGGCGCTGACGTCGTTGGAATGCAGCACAACGATGTCGTCACCGGTTGCGGTATTGATGACCGAGTAGTTTTCTTCAAGCGTTGCATCGGCTGTTGCATCGGCATCAGCATCCAGGAACGCATAGTCATACTGAGCGGCACTGATGTCGTTACCGGTCTGGCCCAGGGAACCGTCACCCAGGTTGGCTGTTGTGCCGTCATTGAACTCGGTAATAATTTCAGTCGCGTTTTCCAGATCAGCAGAGTCCAGAACAGTGGTGTTGATGATGCCCTGACGGATGGATGTCAGGTCGCTGGTGGAAAGAACAACTTCCCCGGCATCAGCATCGGCAGCCACCAGTGTCGGCTGGAACAGGTCGATGGACAGTTCGTTGGCGCCGTCAAAGTCGGAAGTGATCTGCAGAAACTGGTCACTGGCACCCAGATCGTAGTCGAGCAGTTCAGAAAGAACGTCGCTCTGATCAATGGCGTCAATGATGGCTGCGTTGATGGTCAACTGGTCGGCGACAAAGTTGCCGGCAGCGTCGGTGTCAACCATAACTGTGCTTTCAAAGCCTGCAAAAGAAACCGTCAGTTCCGCATGGTAGAGAACGCGGTCCACAAAGGGCTGAACGCCGGTGGTGGCACCGAAATTCCATAGGCCGGTGGAGCCGTCAGCCGGATTGACAGAGGTGATTTCAACATAGTCATCACCCGCTTCGGTGGCGATGTCAAAACGCTCATAACCGTTGATGGTGACGCGATCGTCACCGCTGCCGGTATTGATGGACAGGTTGTCGAGGATGAACATGGTCTGCTGGGACACACCCCCTGTACTGGTTATCCCGACCACATCATTTCCACTGCCGGTGCTGATGGCAAAGCTTTCAGGATTAACCCCGCCAGCATCAATCGCATCACCGTCCAGGACCACGGCAAAGGTGTCGTTACCGCTGCCGGTGGAGTAGCTGTAGGCACGACCGTCATTGGCCAGAACATCATCAACACCGGCCGTTGTACCATCAACCAGACCGGTAAAGCTGACGTTACCACCGCCCCGGGCTTCGAGGACGATCAGATCATTAACTGGGGTGTCGGAACCCAGGATCAAATCACCCAGAAAGTTGTCTGCGTCCACCAGGTCGACGGAGGCCTGATCAACAAAACCGTCCCTGATGGTCAGACTGGCATAGGTTTCGCCATCCACATAGTCTTCATGGGTCGAAATATAAACATTTTCCAGATCATTTGTGTTGGTGGTGATGGTGCCAAGGCTGCTCGGCTTGTCATCTTCTCCCAGAACAGACACATAGAAATCTGGAATTCCTTCATCGTGCTTACCACCGATGATCAGGTCTCCACCGTCATTGTCACGGCCGACCTTTTCCAGTTCAACGTTAATGGCAACGGGATTGACGTTAACGCCCTCATCAACATCCAGACGTCCGTAGACGTTGAATTCGCCGGACAGATCTTCCACCCATGCAAACCCGACAGACTCAAGGCCTGTGGTGCTTTCGGACTCAATGACAATGGCTGGAATCAGAGAAGATACACTGCCGTCATCCAGGTAGGTGGTCCGGGTCATGGAGTAGTCCACGGTCAGGGTGGTGTCAGCCGGGACGTCGCCTGCCGCGATCAAATCATCAAGGGAATCCTGCAGGGCAGCAACAAAATCTTCATGATTGAGGATTGTACCATCCGTCAACAGCGCCTGGTCAAACGAGATGACCATTTCTTCACCACCATCAATGGTGAAAATCAGACCGTTAGTGTTGATATTGGCCAGCAGATCCACAACGCCGTCTCCATCAACATCGGTGTCGTCCATGTCGGCATCCTGATCCAGCAGATAGTAGATTGCCTGGGAATTGACACTCTGATCAGAGAGCAGGTAATCCTCGTCAAAGTACACTTCCAGGTCAGAAGCATCGCCATCGTGGTTAAAGTTATCGGTATGATCCATGGTGATGGTGATGGTATCGGTATTGCGGGCTGTGCCATCGGCTGTCAGGGTGGTCAGGTTCTCAATCAGCAGGTCGCCGTCGGAGTAGTAGGAACCGATCTTATCAACATCGGTGATGTTTTTGGCATCGACAATAACAGAGCTATCATTGAAGGCCGAATCAACATCCATGGCTTCGATCTTGATATCTTCAACACTCTGAATGCGCGGCTGAACGTCCATCTCGTTGTCGCCGGTTACGCCGTAGAACTCAGGCACCAGCTCCGCATGCAGGGTATCGGTACCGGCACCACCATCAATACGGTCGGCAGTGGAGAGGGAGTTGGACACACCGCCTGCCCAGGAATTCTGGGTGATCGGGGCATCAAAGAAATCATCGTTGGCAGTACCGGTCAGGTAGTCGGAGCTTGACGTAAGCCAAATATTTTCTCCGGCAACAGGCTGATTGGCGTCTGCATCCTCGTCCACAGCTGCCATGGCAGTTGCAACGCTTGCAGCACTGTCATCCACGCCATCGATATAGGCAGCAAAGTCAGCATAGCTGCCAGTGAATTGGGCGATCGAGTCTGCCGTGTAGTTGGATACATCAACCCGGTTGTTGAACTGATCCTGGGCTGCACCCGCGTTAACGGGATCCTGGGCTGCATCGATCAAAGCAACGATCACGTCTGCCTTTGAAGTGCCAGCATCAAGCTGGGCGACCCAGTAAGCGATACCGTCGGCATCGTCTTCTACGGTCTTGCCAAGGGTGTTTTCATAAATAAATTCAATAAATGCCTGGTTGTCGTTCAGGGTGTCTCCAAAGTAATCCTTGGCAGCATCTGTATCCAGCATGACAGCGGCTGTTTCTACCATGGAATCCTGATTTGTCTGCCAATAGGTGTTACCCTCTCCTTCTGATGCCCTTCCAAAGACAGAAACATAAAGTTGTGATACCTGGGTCTGAGTTAAAGCCATTTGATTTTTTCCTCCTTTAAAGGAATTTAGATTTAGAATTTAGTCAACTACCGACCAATCTGAACTACAATTATTTTATCCCCTTCAAAACGCGGGGATAATCCTTTTCAAAACTTTAATCTTTCAAAGCAAAGATCGTGCCAAGTTCTATTTCGTCTTACCCCTTCCACAGGTCTCTCCACCAGGATCATCCCCAGGCCTGCGACCCCAAGGGCCCCCAGGGTAACGGCAGGAACATAGGCAACGCTTGCGGGCTGAACATAACCCGTGTAGTCCAGCCACCAGATCACAGGAAAATGGGAGAGAAAGACACCATAGGACAATCCCCCCATCAGGGCGTTTCCAGGCAGCCTCAGGGAGGATCGGCCCAGGGCATAGACAACGGGAATGCCCGCAAGCAACCCGATAAAGGTCTCCCGGGTGTATCCCCCGCCAAACATTTTCAGCGCAAGCAAGAGTATCCCAAGGCTCCCGATTCCTCCCCATATAGCCCAGGGAAAAACCATATCGAACCGGCTGTAATGATTCTCCTTCCGGGTGGATTCAAGGGCGCAGCCCAGGGCAAAAATAAAAAACACCCCGGGAACCAGGCGGTAGCCAAAGTAATCAGGATGGATGATTGAAAAACTGGCGGCCAGATAGATACCGAGGGAACCTGCCACAAGCAGCAGTTTCAGCCGGGGACATGCAAAGACAAGGGGCAGGACAAGGTAGGCCTGGAGTTCGGCCCCCAGGGACCAGGCAGGGGGAATCAGGCACCAGTTGGGGGTTGTGAGTATGGTGGTGTCCATCACCATGTAAAAGTTCAAGGGAATGACAACCAGATTGCCCAAAAGTTTAAACAGGGAAATTTGGGGCTGTCCATAGTCCGTTGCAATCAAAAACAACAGGGTCAAAAACGCCACAAAAAGGTAGAGGGGAAAAATACGAAGCAGGCGATCGGTGTAGAATCGCAGGATCTTTCCCCTTCCACCCGGGATGATATCCCGCCATAAACGGGCCACCACGTGACCGGCCAGGATATAAAAAACAACCACGGCCACCACCCCGGGGTTGAGACCGAAAAAACGGACATCCACATGGGAAATCAACACAAAAAAAGCAAGTATGAACCTGAGATATCCGAACATGGTCCCCTGTTCCCTGGTTCTATTTGTCCATTTCTGGTTTGATCTGACCAGAACCGGACGGGCCAGGCGCTGACGGGTCAGATGGCGACTGGCCAAGCCCCATGGCGTGGTACAGCTGGGCCATGTAAATTCGACAGTCGAGCAGGGTTTGGCTCTTTATGGATTCGGCCCTGGCAAGCATGGACTGGGCGTCGAGCACCTCGGAGATGGTTCCGATCCTTGCGTTGAATCGTTTTTTCTGACGGTTATAACTCTCCTGGGATGCGGCAAGGCCTTTTTCCATGGACACCAGCCTTTTGCGTGCCTCTTTAAGGGAATTAAAAGCCACGCCCACGGCCTCTTCTATCTCCATTTTAAGTTTTGTTTTTTCCGTGGCAATGCGGTCCATCTCAAGCAGATAGCGCTTTTTTTGATAGTAGGCCGTTCCCCCGTCAAACAGATTCATCCGGACATTGACCCCCACCGTCCAATAGTCAGTATGGTAGTCGTAGCTTGACAGGCCATCATATTCTTTGTCCGTATCATAGATGCCAAAATCAAGGTCCACCCGGGGATAATATTGACCCTTCTGGATATCTGCATCCTTTTTTGCCATTCGGGTCTGCAGGTTAAAAAGCAGCATCTCAGGCCGGTGGGAAAGGGCTCTGTCCATACAGGCATCAAGGTCCTGGGCAACCGGGTCAATGGGCACGTCAAACCTGTCGTCAAACTCAACCATGGCCTGGTCACGGGAGAGTCCCACAAGACTCTTCAGCCGGGCCGAATTCTTGAAAAGCAGGGTCTGGGACTGCCACAGATTCTGTTTTGCCTCTTCCAGATCAGCCTCGGCCTGGAGCACATAGACATAGGGGGCGATCCTGTTGTCACTGAAGGCCCTGGCAACTTCAAGATCCGACTCCAGGCGTTTGATGCGCTGGGCAATGGTTGAAAGATCATATTTGATCTTCAGAATTTCATAGAAGAGCGTCTTGATCTGGTAAACAAGATCAAGGCGCTGGAGATCCAGCTGGGTCGCCTGGTACGCTTTGCCAAGCTTTGCCCGGTCAAACCGGTTTTTGTTTTCAAACCCTGCAAACAGGGGCTGATTCACCCGGAGGCTCAGGGTGTTGTTTTCCTGATCCAGGAAATCAGATTCTTCATACCCCGACCTGTATTCGCTGAAGACCTGATTATAGGCGTACCCGGTGGTGATGTTCGGCAAAAATTGTCCCCGCTGGGATTTTATGTCCATATCGGCTTGGTCAACCTTGATCTCTCCCTCCTTGAGCACTGGACTGTGTTTCAGCCCAAAGGCAATGCTCTCGTCCAGGGAGAATATTTCAGCGGCCCCGGCAAACCTGGGGCCTATCAAGGCCGCAACCAAAAAGGCCGCAATAAAGTTCCCGATCAATATCGATTTTCTACATACCATAACAATTCTCCATATTTAGTTGTTCCGCCCGATCAGGGCCCCTATCATTCCGTTCAGACGTTTTCCAAGAATTGCCCAGGAGTGGGCGGCCAACCATTGATCCTGGACAGCCTGTTTGCCGTTCAACAGGTCTGGTCGTTCAAGCAATTTTCCGATACCAGCCGCAATTTCCTCCGGGGAAATTCCAGGCAGAAAATGGACAACATCCCCCACGTCGGAAAAAATATCCAGGGGGGTACACGCCACCGGGCAATGGGTAGCCAGCCCCCATCTTACAGCGGCACTGGATGACTCGTCCGTCGTCTGGTAGGGAAAAACGATCAGGGTTGAACGATCAAGCAAAGCAAGGCTTGCTTTGTCCTCAAGATAGTCTGTTTCCATGGTGACGGCATCCTCAAGGCCATGTTTTTTGATCAAGTCCCGACAGCGCAGTTCCGTTTCCCTGGAAGCCGTTCCTGGATAAAGGGCATTGACCATTAGCAGTTGCAGGTCTGGATAACCCTGGACCATGAGGGCAAAGGCCTGTATCAACTGCTCCAGCCCCTTGTGGGGCAGCATAAACCCATAGCTTGCTATTATTTGTGGCCCTTTGTCTGCTGGATCCGGCCGTAAAGGCTTTTTTCGATCAATAACCCCATGGGGAAAGATGGCGACATTGGTGCATAGCCCCCAGGACTTGAACCGATTCAGGTCTTCCACCCCATGGACCAGGAGTCGATCCACCCGGGCAAGGGATCGCTGGATCGGCTGCAGCGAGGCTTTGAAATCCGGCAGATCAACATCCGCCGTTGCGTGGAAAAAAATGATCGAAACAATGCCGTGCTCCAGGGTAAAATGGATGATTCGTTCAAGATCCGGAATGCTGAAAAAAGCAAAGTTGAACTGAACCACCAGGGCATCCAGACCCGGTCCGGCCATGGTTTCAAGGAGTTCATCAACCCCCCCCCGACAATCTGTCCAGCATCGAACCACATTGGGGCCGTCGGGGCCTGGCGTGGACTCGGATTTTGCGGCAAAAATCCGAACCTGACACCCTTCGTCGACCAGGGCATCCACAAGAAACCTTGAATAGGTGGCAATGCCGCACTTGCAGTTCCAGGAGGTGATCCAGCCAACATTTTTTTTCCTCCGGGCAAAGGGTTTTGTCCGGTGGATCTGCTGTTCCAGTTCTTTCAACCGGCCTGCGCAACGTTCCCAGGTAAAGTCAGCGGCCAGACGTTTTCTGGCGGCGTTTAATCTGGGTTGAAGCTGCCCCGGGGACGCATGGGAAACCTCGTGCATGAGCCTGCCGAGGTGATCAAGGTCGGGCTCCATCCAGACGGAATTAAAGAGCCCCATGTGGGATCTGGCCGGCTTAAACGAGAAATCCACGAGCCAGGCGGTCTCGTCCGTACAGAAATCGGACTGCCCGCCATGGGCCGTTGTGATGACGGGCAGTCCGAACCACATGGCTTCAGCCATGGGAAGCCCAAACCCCTCACCCCGGGAGGGGGCCACCAGGGCATGGCAACTCTGGTAAAGACCCGCAATCTCCCCAGGGGTCAGATCTTTGTTTATGATCTCAATGGGAGGGCAGCCTGGAAATTCGATTCTGATATCTTCCACCTGGTCGTGGATACTGTTATGGGGGTTGGGAAAGGTTTTGATGACCAGACAGACATCATCGCCACGGGTAAAGGTCCGGGCAAAGGCCCTGAGCAGCAGATCAACCCCCTTTCTTGGAAAACAAGAGGAGATATGCAAGAATTTAAACCCGGCCGTTACGGCCAGGGGAAGCGGTGTCGGTTCGAGGTGCAGAAGGTGGTCAACCCCGCACCCGGCCGCAGTGGAAGGAAGCGATACACCGTTGTCAATGAGGATTTTTCTTATAAATTCCGACAACACCGGCAAACCGTCCAGGTAAAGGTTGAACGATTGAACCCAGTCCGGGGGAAGCATGGACTCTTCCCATGCAAAATAGAGCATATTGATCTGCCCGTCCATGCCAGCAACCCTGGGGGGATATAGATTACGGACAACCACATCCGCCCTGCTGCCCCTGATTCCGTTTTTCCAAAGTGCCTCAAGTCCGGGAATGGATCGGATGGCCACGGGATCGGGTTCATAGTCCCCGGGCCCTTCGGTGGCAAACAGCCCCACCTGGCCCGGCGCCATCTGTTCCAGGGCAAGGGCGAGTTGCCGGTTGACAAGGGCCAGGCTGTAGGAGGTTTCAAAGGGGCCCTCCACCTGATAGGCGAGACGCCTGCAGCACCTGGCCGTTTCAACGGATTCGCCTTTCGGGAGTTTGACCCCCTGGGCCCTTAAAAAGTCCCGCAGCCGGCGTTCAAGCCGTTCCCTTTTAAAGGTTGAAACATGGCGTCTCTGCTTGTCCACCATCGCCCTTTTCAACGGACGATCCCCGGACAATATCTTGACCAGGGCTGCAATGGATTGATGGTCCTTCCGGGTGACCAGGATGCCTGCCCCGCCCATGGTGTTGGCGACATTGCTGCTCTTGTAGGCAACCACGGGAAGGTCAAAGACCATGGCCTCGATGAGGGGCACACCAAACCCCTCGTGTTCGCTCATGCACAAGAAAAGATCAGCGGCCCGGTACCATCCATAAAGCTCGGCATCGGACACCTTGCCGGTGAACCGGACGCGTCCCCTCAAACCAAAGGTGTCAATCAACCCCAGTAGTTTCCCGTAATAGGGGTCAGCCTCGCAATATCCCCCCACAAGAACAAGTTCAAAGGGATGTTCCATCATATAGTTCAAATGCCGGGCGACCTCGATGAGATCATCCTGGCATTTGTTCGGGCAGATACGACCCACAAAAACAACGGTGTGAACACTGGCGGCCTTGGCCGCAATCGCTGCATCCCAGGGCCGGGTCAAAAGCGCATCCACATCGAGCAAAAGGGGAATAACCTGGACATCGGTATATCCACGGTCCAGGAGCTCGTCACGGTTAAATCCAGAGACACAGATCGCCGATGCCACGGCCGGGAGAAGCTGGTCAAGCTGCCTGCGCCCCAGGGCTGAATAATAACGATGGGGAGAAGTTTCAGGAAAAAAATGGGCAGGGGTGATGTTATGATAAACAAGGATTTTTTTTCCAGCAAGCCCCAGGATCCAGTCAACCAGGTCATGGCCCATGGAATGATGGACCAGCAGGATATCATCGGGTCCTGGCTTCAACAGTTTATAGGGGTTAAGCCGCCCAGCCAGTTGGGGCGGGACCCGTTCCACGTAAATCTGGCTGGCAAATCCTGACCGGCAAAGCATCCCTTGTATGAGAAACATTGAATTGGTTATGGCATCTCCACAGGCGCAGCCCGAGTGAAATTGATGAATGGCAATCTTTCTCATGACTCAAACCCCAGGCTTTTCAAAAAAGCAGGCTCCAGTGTTCTGTTTGCAAACCGGCCGATGTTTTGTTCTCCTTTTTTCCCCAGGTGTGCCCGGAACTTGCCATTTTCTGCAATGACATGGATGGCCGCTGCAAAGGCGGTGTAATCGGGCGCATCAAAAAGGATCTGATCTTGCCCCAGGGTGTCGGGAACCGCTGTTCCGGCCAGTGCGACAATGGGCAGACCGTGGAACTGCGCCTCGAGGATGGGCAGACAAAACCCCTCATGCTCGGACATCAATAAAAACACATGGGAATGGCAATAATAGGTGTGCAGTTCGTCAAAAGAGACATGCCCCCTTTTCTCGACGATGCTATTTAATCCGTTTTGCAGGATCAGGCGATTCAACTCGTCAACATAGGCGCCCATGCCTGGACCACCACTGCCCACAAGGATCAGCCGGATGTTTGAGTTGTACATGGCAACATAGGCTGCAATGACCCGGATCAAATGTCTATGCCCCTTGTTGGGCACAATCCGTCCGACAAAAAGAACATTGATTTTTCCGTCACCAAGGGTCCGGGCAAGCCCCTGGTCGACCCGGGCGGCCTTAAAGTCATCCAGCCTGTGAAAGGGAGGAGAGACCTCTATTTTGTCCTTGTCAGCATTGAACCCCAGAAGATCCCGGGCATTGAACGGCGACGCACATAAAAATTTAAACACCCCGGGCAGCACAGCAATGGCTTTTGCCTGTTCCAGACCTTGCCTGCAAAACGCTTCAGCGTTTGTATTATAGGGTTCGTAGAATTCAGGCGGCGTAATATTGTGAAATTTTACAGCGATTGGACAGCGTGCTTTTTTTAGAATTTCCAGGCCGACCTGCCACCATCCCCCCAGGTGATAGATCAACAGGTTTTCAGGGTCATTGATGAGATCAAACACCTTTTCTCTGTCAACCAGATAGGGGTCCATGGCGGGATGGGCCACCTCCTCTGCATGGACAACCGTGGGTCGGTCGCCCCGGTTCAATACCAGGCACTGGTGGCAGACGTCGTTTCCAATGGCATCATTTTCCAGCAACGAGCTAACCAGAATGCAGATCATCATGCCTTGAACCCGATAACCGAATAGTCCTGCCCAACGGTGAAATAATGGTTGATAAAGGGATCTTCACTGTGAATTGATGAATTTGGATTTAATCTCAACACCTGGACATTAACAAACCCCCGGGCCTCGATTAAAAAGGAAAGGGTAGCAGGAGGAATCGGTCGTTCATGGGTGGGGTCTGTATAGAAACTGCATGCCCCCACAAGCAGATTTTCAGGATTCGGGGTTTCAAAAATGATAATGCCACCCGGCCCGAGAATGCGAAATGCCTCGTCAAAAAGGGTAATAACGGTTCTGAAGGGCAGGTGCTCAACAATGTGAAAACCGGTTATCACAGAAAAGGCGCCTGCCTGCACCCCCCTCAGGTGGCTGATGAGGTCGGCTTCTATCACATCAAACCCCAACTCCCGGCATTGGGCGACCATCAACCGATTCAGATCAACGCCCTGGGCGTTGATACCATTGTCCTTGAGAAGTTCGAGCCATTCACCGCGACCACATCCCAGATCCAGCACCGGTAGATTCCCAGTCTCCTTTACCGCCTGTTTGACATGGGGCAGGTAAACCCTGACCCGCTCCTTGATATCCCCACGGGTTCCCCTGAAGCGATCTTCAAAGCTCAGGTACAATGCATCAAAAAGATGCTCTTGTTCACCGTTCAGGACCTCTGACGATTGCAAAGGCCTGGCCTCGCCCCCCCCCTTTCGGGCCTCCTCCAGGAGCAGTTGAAATCGGCGCTGCATCTCCAGAGTATTGAGTTTTTGAACCATCGCCTGTTTTTTTGTCCCAGCCAGCTCGTTTGACAGGGTATCTATCCGGGTGAGGAGCGCCTCCCTTTCGGCAATGATGACCCGGCTGATCTCTTCAGTCACCCCCGCCACATGGTTCCTTAATTCGACAATATAGCTTCGGGTCTTTTCCGCCTGTTCCCGGGTCTGTCGATTCTGTTCAAAAAAAGCCCCTTCCATGACCTGCATGTTTTTTAAAATCGTGGGCAGATTTAAAATCCCGGTGAAAATTCGCAATATCCGTCCCAGCACCGGCACTTTGAAAAAAGTCTGGGCGGCAAACGGAACAAACAGCCCTTTGATTGATACCCCTTTGCTGCGTCCTTCCCTGGAATAACGCAACCGTCCAAGAACATCGATCTTGGTAAACGACCCGTTCTGCAGTCTGGCGAGATATTCTCCCTTGCCCGTTGGATCGGCCGGGCGTTGAAGAATGGCAAGATAGGCGTTGTCAACGAACTGGGCCCCATGGAACCCCAGGAAATCACCCAGGGCATAACGCTGTCTGTGGTGGGAGAAAGGGACACCCTGCACGGCGTCGTCACATCCCGGGAACCGGGGACATGGCGGGAACAAACCGTTTTTGCCGGTTACAAAAGAGGCGTCATCCCTGTATTTTTGAACCTCTTCCCGGATCCGAGCCATTATTTCACCGGTACTGATCTCTGGCGTATCTATTTCTATCATTGGCGACCTTTTTTACCCTTTTTCACCTTGTCTTCTCTATGGACAGTTTTGGCTCCAGACGCAGCAACCCCGTAAAGACAGGGCCTTCCCCGGAAACCACCTCAAATTCAGCACCCTTGTCCACCCAGTGAAAACATTCATCGATATGGGTTGAACCGGTATGGACAGCCACGGTGACCGAATACTTCCCCGGTCCCAGGTTAAACTGTTCAAATCCCCAGGTAACAAAAAATGCCTCGTTTTGCCGAACCTCCATCTCTTGGTTCAGATGATGGGTATTTGTCCCATACATATCCTGCCCGAACTTGTCCCGAATTAAAATGCCAAGGGTCAGATTTTCCACGCGTTCCTGACCGACCAGACGAACAACGATCTTGAACGGGTGGCCGCTGACAAAAATTTCTGAAACAATACCATTTTCATCCTGTAAAGCGACACTTTCGATCATAACCCTGCGATTGCCATATCCGGCAGAAGGATCTTCTTCATGGTATCGAATTTCTTGACCCTTTGATTTGCGGGCAATCAGAAAATTGTACTGATTGATGATTGTTTCAGGATCAGCCTGGTCAACCACCCTGCCCTTTTCCAGCAAAACAGCCTTGTCACAGAGGACCTTTACGGAATTCATGTCGTGGGAGACAAACACGATGGAACCACCGTTTTCCTTGAACGCCTTGATCTTTTTAATGCATTTCTGCTGGAAATAGGCGTCTCCCACGGAAAGGGCCTCATCCACCACAAAGGCCCTGGGGTCCGCATGGATGGCAACTGAAAAGGCAAGCCGCATGACCATACCCGAAGAGTAGGTTTTGATGGGCTCATGGATAAAGGCATTCAGCTCGGTAAAGGCGATGATATTGTCGAGCCGTTGATCTATCTCCTGGCGGGACAGTCCCAGGTAGGTTGCATTGTGAATGATATTGTCAATGCCCGAAAAATCCGCATTAAATCCCGTGCCCAACTCCAGAAGTCCTGTGATCTTTCCGGTCACTTGGACAGAGCCTGAATCAGGGATTAAAATACCGGTCAGCAATTTAAGAATGGTGGATTTGCCCGCACCATTCTGTCCAACAATGCCCAGGGTTTCCCCCTGATTGACATCAAAGCTGACATCCTGAACCGCCTTAAACTCCTTGTGATAACAGGCGTGTAAAACGATCTCCTTCAACCGGTCGGAAGGCTTCTGGTAAAGTTTGAAAGTTTTTGAAATATTTCTGACAGCAATCATCCGGCCACCGCCTTGAAAAGATCAAGGGTCTGGCCCGCCGTTTGATCCCAGGTAAACCCGGCTGCCTGCCTGAACCCTTTGTGCACAAGATCTGACCGGAAACAAGCGTCATAGACCAGGGTGTCAATTGCCTGGGCCAGATCATCGCTTTTTGCAGGATCAATCAAAACAGCTGCTTTCCCTGCAACCTCGGGCATGCTTGCGGTATTCGAACAGATGACCGGACACCCACAGGCCATGGCCTCAACAATCGGCAGGCCAAAGCCCTCATAGAGACTTGGATAAACCAGGGCCTGGGCATTGTTGTAAATGGCCCGTAAATCATTGTCCGGCACATGGCCCAGGAGAAGGACCCTGTTTTTCAGGTCTATCTGTTTTGTTTTTTCAAGCCAGTGCTTTTCACCCCACCCCTGCCAACCCACAAGAACCAGGGGGATATCCGTGTCCGTTTTTTCCAATGCGCGAATCAACAGGTCGATGTTTTTCCGGGGCTCAAGGGAACTGACAAACAGGAGAAAGGATGCCGGAAGATTATACTTTGATCGAACCCGCCCCCGCTCTTGTGTTGAACATACCGAAAACAACGGGTCCGGGGCCAGGGGAACGGCCGTTACCATTGACGGTGAAACGTTGAATTCATCAATGATCTCCCGGCGTATGAACTCAGAGATCGTCAGAATATGACTTGCATACCGGAGCCGTGTTCGAATAAAATATTCAAACAGCCAGACCCTTTCCCTGGGATGGGTCTCCCGGTAACGGCGAAGGGACAGATCATAAATGGAAAAGATCGTTGGATTTTTAGAAAATTTAGCCGGGGTAAAGGCAGTTTCATGGTAAACATTGAATCTATTTCTGGAACATACCCGGTTGAGATTGTACTCATACTTTAACCAGCGGGCGGCCCGCATCCCAAAGACAAGCGGATCGGGCAATTTTCTGACTGCCGTTGTGGTTTGCTGCCACCTTCCCGAATCTGCCAGACAGGGCATGGTGTCAAAGGTTTGATTGCCGTCAAAGTAGAACAGCTCGGCCTGGCTCATCCGATCCATGGCGCCATAGAGATTGCGCAGGTAGCGTGCAATGCCTGTCAAAAGTCCGGTCATGGGGATTGCATCCACTAAAATTTTCACAAACGCCCTCCCACCCATAGCTCAAAAAAATAAAAAACACCTGCAAGGAAAACGAAATTGAGTGTCAACATAAGAAACAGCCTGTTGCGGGAAAGAATTTTACGCCAGATAAAAAACAACCCCATCAAAAACAGGCAAGTCCAGCAAACGAGAAACAGCAGTTCCATCATAGAAAATCCCTTATATCCTTTTCCAGGCTGCGGAAAAGCACAAACGAAAAAAAGAGCATGGCATGGACAAATACCGTCAACAGGAACAGGGCATGAAAGGGGGGATAATCGTTGAACACAAACATTCTCTGAAAGGATTGCACAAGGATATACATGGGATTGTAATCAATGAATTTGCGAACCACCCCCGGCAGAATGTCAGCCACATACACAATGGGGGTAAACCAGAACCAGAGCTGGAGAATCACCCCGGTTATTTCACGCACGTCACGAACAAACACATTCAGAACCCCAGCAACGAGCCCGAGGGCCATGGCAAACAGCTGCTGAAGATAATAGAGAAAGGGCAGCAGAATCATGCCCCTGTGAAATTCATGGCCCTGGAAGCAGAGAATGATGATAAAAACCGCCATGGAGATCAGGTAGGTGATGGTTTCTGACAGACAGATATGTACCAGAAGCGACGGAAGGGAGGTGTTGACCTTGGTGATGATGTGTTTTTTATCAATAAATACCGATGCGGACCGGCTTACCGTGCTTGCAAAGGCAGTCCAGGGGATAAGGCCGGCTGCAAGATAGATCCCATAGGCATTCATCTCCGAAGTTCCTGGAAGTCGGGCCCCCATGATCTTGCCAAAGATGACAATATAGATAAACAGATTTACTATGGGCCAGATGATTGCCCACAGGGAGCCGAGAACAGAACCTGCAAATCGTTCCGCAAAATCACGCCTGGTTATCTCCAGGATAAAAGAGGCATTCAGCGTCGACATGGTTGACCTAAATTCCCTGAACCCTATTCATGGAAATCACACACGGAAAACCCCGCCTGTTTGCAAAGGGCGTCACGCCGGGCCTCTTCCAGGTCATTGCGGACCATCTCACTGACCATGGCGTCAAAGGAGATGCAGGGTTCCCAGTCCAGCTCTTTTTTTGCCTTTGAAGGATCCCCGAGCAGCGTTTCCACCTCGGACGGACGATAATAGCGCGGATCCACCCGGACGATCACATCCCCGGGCACAGGAAGCTTTTCCCAGGTCGAAAGCGGCCCGTCCTCCATGCGCCGGCCTTTTAGTTCAAACGGCTCCACACGGTCAACAACGCCATTTTCATGGACCCCGGTTCCCTCCCATCGCAAAAAGATCCCAACCTCCCTTGCCGCAAGCTCAACAAATTCCCTGACCGAATGCTGCACGCCGGTTGCAATGACATAATCATCGGGCTTGGCCTGCTGGAGCATCAGCCATTGCATCCGCACATAGTCCTTTGCATGGCCCCAGTCCCGCCGGGCATCCAGATTGCCCAGGTAGACGCAATCCTTCAGGCCAAGAACGATGCGCGCCAGCGCCCGGGTAATCTTACGGGTCACAAAGGTCTCGCCCCTCAGGGGGGATTCGTGGTTGAACAAAATACCGTTGCAGGCGTACATGCCGTAGGCTTCTCGATAGTTGACCACGATCCAGTAGGCGTAAAGCTTTGCCACGGCATAGGGGGAGCGGGGATGAAAGGGTGTTTTTTCCGTCTGGGGCATTTCATGGATCCTGCCGAACAGCTCGGAAGTGGAGGCCTGGTAAAAACGACATTTTTCCCCAAGACCCAGGATTTTAATGGCCTCGAGCAACCTCAGGGTGCCAAGGGCGTCGGTATCTGCCGTATATTCAGGTTCCTCAAAGGAAACCGCAACATGGGACTGGGCCGCCAGATTATACACCTCATCGGGCTGAACCCGTTGAACGATTTTGACCAGGTTGGACGAGTCGGTCATGTCCCCGTAGTGGAGAATCAGCCTGCGATTTTCCACATGCTGCTCTTCGTAAAGGTGATCGATTCTCTGGGTGTTGAACAGAGAGGCCCTTCGTTTTATGCCGTGGACCTCATATCCCTTGTCCAATAGGAATTCGGTCAGGTAAGCTCCATCCTGGCCGGTAATGCCTGTGATCAACGCTTTTTTCATCCTATCTTCCTTTATTCTCAGCTTCAACCATGAGTCTTGCCACATCACAGGTCGTATTTTCAGCCTTCCATTTGAGTTTTGACAGGGCCTTTCCAGGGTCGGCCCTGACAGCCATTACATCCGTTGGACGCAGAAACCTTTTATCTGTTTTTACATGGTTTGTCCAGTCAAGGCCCAATTGATCGAACACCAGGTCAACGAATCGGCCAAGGCTGCTCGTCGTTCCCGTTGCAACAACGTAATCCTCGGGCGTCTCCTGCTGGAGCATGAGCCACATGGCTTTAACATACTCCGGCGCCCAGCCCCAGTCCCGTTCAATGTTCATATTACCGAGCACCAGGGTCTCCCTGCTGCCCCTGGCAATCCGGCAGGCAGTGGTGACTATTTTCCGGGTCACAAAGGTTTCGGGCCTTAAAAAGGATTCATGGTTGAAAAGAATCCCGGTACAGGCAAACAGTCCGTAGATCCGGCGATAATTTGCCGTCTGGAAACAGGCTGAAGCCTTGGCAACCCCGTAGGGATTCCTAGGGGCAAAAGGGGTCTCTTCCGTTGCAGGTTTTCCCCCGGTATCGCCAAAACACTCGCTGGATCCTGCATTGAAAAGCTTAACGGGAAAGTCGAGGCAACGGATCGCTTCAAGAAGATTGAGATTGGCAAGGGTTATGCTTTCAAGGGTTTCAACGGGGCGCTCAAAGGAGATTGCCACGGAACTTTGTCCGGCAAGGTCGTATATCTCATGGGGTCTGATGCGCTGCAACAGTTGAACAAGGGATTCACCATCGAGCCGATCACAGGCGACCAGCTCGACCCTTTCGTTGATATTCAACCGACAGAGATTAACCGGACAGGACCGACCGACCTGCCTTGAGGCCCCAACCACCCGGTAACCTTTTTCCAACAGCAGTTCGGCCATGAACGCGCCGTCCTGCCCTGAAACACCGAATATGATTGCAGTCTTCATTATCTTTCCCGGCTGTTTAAAAGGGTATCAAACAAAACACACAAGGAATAGGCAGCCAGCCTATTCCTTGGGGGGGTTAAAATCCTGATTTTTATACGATTAGGACATAGAAATGTCAAGGGTAATGAGGGGAAAGATCCACCGGCACATACAAACTTTTGTCAACCACCTTAGAAAAAGAGACCAGGGATTGTTGTCCGGCAGAAAGCTCAAACCGGTACTCCAGGTCCATGTCAAGATTCATGGTGAAATGACCGGCACCATCGGTAAAGGTCCTGGCGACCCGGATGTTGTCCGAGGTTCGAAACACCTCCACACAGACACCCACCTGTTCTTCGCCCGGGGAATAGATTTCATTTCCATCGATGTCTGAAAAAACAACCCCGTAGATGCCCACCCGGCTGACATCCACCTGATCCGCGCCGTCTGCCGATGTTTCGTCTGCCGATGTTTCATCTGCCGATGTTTCATCTGTTGATGTTTCGTCTGCCGATGTTTCATCTGCTGATGTTTCATCTGTTGAAGTTTCATCTGCCGAATATTTATCCTCAACCGACGAGACGCCATCAATTGAAGACAGATCATCACCAGAAGCGATACGGGTATGGAGCACCACACCGGCCGGCTGTTCGATATCACCACCTGACCCGAGGGCAATCCCGACCCCGCCTTGATTGGTTCCAATGGAAAAGATGGCTCCCTGGGTGGAAAAGTTGCGAAGTTCAGAACCCAGCATCTCTCGAAAAACCGCTGCTGCAAGCTGATCAGAGGTTACATCCGTGGGGACCATCACCGGCAGAGCAACAGACTCGTCAATATTCTCGCCCGTTTCAACTTTGTCCGCCCCATCGTCTTCGTCCATCCCATCCTCCGGGAATGTTGAATCCATCTCCTGCTGAGAAAAATCACCCGGGGTCAGCAGGCCCATGGCCCGGGACCTGGCAGATTCCTGGAGATTCAGGTTCTCAAAAAGAGGCGGAAGCGTCGAACCGTCTTTAAAGGGCGTATAGAGCCAAAACCACTTTGAAAGGGAAACCAGATTATAATCTAAAAGCTTGATAAGACTCGACTCAAGGTAGGTCTCAATGGAATTGGAATTGTATCGAACCTGGTTGACCAGGTTCAACACCTGGGCCTCGGATTTCAGCCGGGAGGAGGCAAAACAGATGGTTGCAAAATAAGCGTTTTTAGTCTCACCATTCACCTCGTTGGTTCCGCCCACCAAGGCCATACCCATGGAATCGAACCCGGGGTTGAGTATGCAAAGCGAACCTTCCATATCCGCTTCCAACTCCTGCAGAAACTGGTTTCGAATAACAATCTCCCAGGCAAACTCAGCAGACATGTAATTATAAAAAGAGACGACCCCCCCCATTTCCCCGGTCAAGACAAGGTCCAATGCGGGTGGCGTTTCAACCGATGCGTCATCCGCTTCCTGCACGGTTTCTTCAATCACACTCTGTTGTGCCGATGAATTTTTCTCTTCGGCCAGGAGATTTAAATCGTCAATGGCATGACAGGGGGGCAGCCCCTTGTCAAGAATATCCGTCATCCACGGCAGTTCCTGGCGCAGCGCATCCCGGTCATACCCGAGGGATTCGGCATATGCAAGGGGATCCATCCGGATCTGATTGACAAGGGCAAGGGCATAGGATTGATCATCGGTCAGAATTACCCCCTGGATCCCATCCTGGGCATATCCTGGCTGAAACGCCATGGCCACCATTAAAATCACTATTATGTTTGCAAATCGTTTCATGATTATATTTCTAAGCAATAAACGGGCCAGTCATTAACGAGCCAAAAATAAATTTTTAAAACCCTTGACCGGTGCTCTAGCGCCACTGTTTTTCCCTTTCCGGGCCTGGGCGCCTCCGTGGCTGAAATAACCCACGGGTGTTCAAATATAACCAACCCTGCATGGAAACAGCCCGGGCTACCACCGCATTTTGATGAGGACACCGGCATTGAACGACTGACCCTGTATCACAGAGTACATCCCCGGCACAGAATATTGCTCATCCCAAAGATTTTCCACAAAAAAATCAAGGGAAAAAGGAAAGATATCCTTGATTTTAAGGTGAAAGTCCATGAGCCAGACTTCAGGGCATTGGATGGTTATGGTCTCAATGTCAGAGGGGCCGGTTTCATTGAAATAATGGAACTGGGTGCTCGAAAAATAACGAAGTTCAGGAACAACGGTGATGTGGTCGGTCACGCGCCAGTTCAACGAAAGATTCGCCATGGTTTCTGCGCCAGCATCATAATCGTAGTTCAGGATCGTATAAACGGGATCATCGCCCACATCATACCAGCTGTAGAGGTAGGTTTCATCGGAACCGCTGTTGTTGAGCACCGTCACATTTCCGGCAAAGGAAAGCCTGTCCGTAAGCTTGAAGTCCCACTCAAGTTCAGCCCCGTCAATGGTCTGGCTGTTTGGACTCGAGAGCCCGACACCCTCGTAGCGGTCCTCGACCACATGGTTGTCGATTTCATTCCTGAAAAGGGTCAACGACACTTTTGTCTCTTTTCCAGGCATCCAGGCCAGCTGAACATTGGTGCTGTTGATATGCTCCAGAGCAATGTCATCGTCCTGACTTACCTGGCTTGCAAAGGGCGTTCGATAGGCTGTTCCATAGATGGTTTTTAAAAGAAGCCCGGGAGAAAACGACCAGGCTGCCCCCAGGCTGTAACTGACCTTATCCTCAAATTGATCATGGTCATCGCTTCTAACCCCGGCCCAGAGTTCAAGGCTTGAGAACCGGTGCCGGTACTGGCCGAACACCGATCCAAGGCGGTTTTCATAGTCCTTTGTTTCAAAAATAGGAAGCCAGTTTGACTCATTTTCCTCCAGGTAATTCGGCATGAAGCTTTTCCACACCAGGGTATCACTGAATTTATTCTCCCGCCATGACACCCCGGTTGTCAGCAGGCCGTCCCCGGTAAACAGGGACTGATCATAAATCAACTCGCCATACAGGGACTGCTCGGACTGGTCAAAGGCTTTATCGATAATATCAAGGTCCAGATCATAGTCGGTATAATACCCTGTAAACCGGATTCCCGAATCAATCCCCGTGGATTTTGAGGCTTCAACCTTGAAGGTTCGGGTTGGATTGGACCGTTCTTCCTTCCAGGTGTAATCCCCGGTCCCGTCGGAAACCGTGTACACCTTGTTTGCATCGCTGACCCGTGCAGAAAGGGTCAACCACCGGTCAAAGGAGATGCTCGAATAGACTTCATAATACTGGGAATCATCCAGGGTGTCGCTGCCCATCCGTTCAAGTTCTGGAGCGGCCGTTCCCCCATCGTTCCAGAACTTGACCACATTATAGGTGTCGTCATCCTCCTGGACCGAGCGTGCCGAAACCGAGACAAAGGAACTCCACCGCCCCTTGTCAACACCGTATTTTACAAATGCCGACCGGGACTCATCCAGGGATGACCCCCCCACACCGGTTTCAACCCCTTGGAAGTCTGCGCCTGTAAAGGGAACCACATTGACCACCCCGGCAAAGGCGTCGGGCCCCCACAGAACAGACCCGGCTCCCCGAACGATCTCGATTCTTTTTACGGAGGTTAAAAACACCTCATTGTCAATATTGTGATAGGACTTATTGGCTCCAGACCCCATGGACACCGTGTCAAAGAGAAAAAGAGCTGAATCCGGAATACCCCTGAGATAGGGAACGCTTCCCTGTTCCCTTTCATTGACATAGAATCCTGGGGTTTTTTCAAGGAGATCAGCAATGGTTGCATCACCTGCATTGTCGATGGTCTCCCAGGTAATCACATGGGCAATGGCCGGTGCATTCCAAGCTGCCTCCTCCCGTCTTGACGCAAGGGAAAGGATCTCAAGGTCCTCCCCAACAAACATCAGCATGGTATCAGACGCAAAACCCGGGCAGACCCCAAAAAGAACCAGGCTGATAAAAAGGACAAGGGGCAAAACGGGATATTTCACCCTGTTCACCCAGAAATGAAACCGCTCCGCAGCCCCCTTTGAATCCCGAATGTGACGCTTAGTGGTTTTTCTCACTGAGGGCTACCTTCTTTTTCAAGTTCCTTTGAGTCCTCAATGTTTTTCAGCAGGACCCTGAATTTTGCCCGGCTCAACCCTAAAAGTTTTGCCGCAGATGTCTGGTTGTTCCCGGCTGCCGCCAGGGCCTGCTTCACAAGGCTGACCTGAAGCATGTGAAGCTGGATGCCGTTGGGCGGAAGCTTGATAATCGCATTATCCCCTCGGCCTGGCTGCTGAACCCTGAGGAAAGAAAGGGTGTCCGAGGTTATTTTTCCGGTCTTCAGGGTCAAAATCATCCCCCGCTCTATGACATTGGCAAGTTCACGAACGTTACCCGGCCATGGGTACTCCAACAGCTTCTGGCAGGCCCCGTCTGTAATCTCATGGTTATCATTGACCGTGATGGTCTTTAAAAAATGTTTGGCAAGGGGAACAATATCATCCTTTCGATGGCGCAGGGAAGGGATCTCAATGGGAAAAACGTTGATCCTGAAAAAAAGGTCCTTGCGGAATTTATTCCTGTTTACCATATTTTCAAGTCCCCTGTTGGTGGCACAAATCACTCTGACATCCACAGGAATCTCGGCGTTACCCCCCACCCGTTGAAACTTTTTTTCCTGGAGAGCCCTTAACATTTTTGCCTGGGATTCCAGGGGGAGGTCTCCTATTTCATCAAGGAACAAGGTTCCATGGTCAGCGTACTCAAATTTACCCTTTTTGGTCTTTCCTGCGCCGGTAAATGCACCCTTTTCATAGCCGAACAGCTCTGCCTCAACAAGGTTGGGAGAAATCGCAGCACAGTTGACCGGCACAAACCGGGTACCGGTTCTTGTACTTTTCGTGTGAACATACCTTGCAATGAGTTCCTTGCCCGTACCTGACTCACCGGTAATGAGCACGGCAGTATCAAGGCCTGCAACGCTTTCGGCAAGACTGACCACCTCTTGCATGGCTTTTGAACCATACACAAGGGTATATCTTTCCTCTGACCGATTCAGTTCCTGACGGATGGCCTGATTTTCTGCCATCAGGGACGCAAGTTTAAGTGTTCGTTCCACGGCCAGGATAATTTTTTCTTCATCAAAGGGTTTGGTTATATAATCAGCGGCTCCCTGGCGCATCATCTCCACGGCAGAATCAACGGTGGCAAAGGCCGTGATAAAAACCACAGGGACGGCGATGTTTGCCGCCTTCATCTTCATGATCAGTTCCCTGCCATCAATTTCAGGCATGCGAAGGTCTGAAAAAACCATATCAAAATCAGCTGAGTTGAGCCTGGCAAAGGCCTCGGCTCCATCTGCAGCCTGGTCCGTGGTGTGACCCTTTCTTTCAAGCATCATAGAGAGAAGATGCCTGATCTTATCCTCATCATCAACTATTAATATATGTGCCATTGACCGTCCTATCCCCTTGTTGCGTCTCCTTCAACTCAAGGGGAATGTTTACACAAAAAACAGCCCCCCCAATTTCATGATTCCTGGCAATAATCTTTCCGCCATGGGCCTTTATGACCTGGTCGGTAAAGGCAAGTCCCAGACCGGTTCCCTTTGCCTTTGTGGTGTAAAAAGGTTCAAATATCTTTTTCAGACCCTCCCGGTCAAGGCCCTTACCGCTGTCTCTGATGCTGACTGTCCAAAAACACGATTCGATTTCCACATCCACATGGATGCTGCCCCTGTTATTGATTGCTTCACAGGCATTTCTAAGGATATTGCTGAGTCCCCTTGACAGCAGATCGGCATCGGCCATGGCAATGCACACCCCTGTGGGAACGGAATAATTGATCGCAAGGGTACCTGAATCGTATTGAAGTTTAAACCCCAGAACCACCTGCTCAATCACCTGGTTCAGATCGGTGGGAACAAGCTTGGGTTTGGTGGGTCTGGAAAAAATGAGAAAACTTTCAATCAAATTGTTGAGTCGAGTCAGCTCTTCTTCAGTATAATTCAGCATCAGGTTGTCCGCCGGAATATTCATATCTTTTTTCAACATATCCAGGGAAGATTTAATAATGGCCAGGGGGTTTTTCACCTCATGGGCAATCATCATGGAAAATTTTCCAACCTCTGCCAGGGCTGCCTGCCGGCTTAATTTTTCCTGGGCCTGTATCAATGCGGTTCTTCCCTGTTCAATGGAATCGAGCATTTCATTAAAGGCAAGGGCAAGCCGATTGGTTTCAGGAAGTCGTCCAACAACGGCACGCACAGTGGTGTCCCCCCGGGAAACCTGCCTTGCCACCCGGGCAAGGGAAACCACCGGCAACACCAGGGAGCGGGAAATAAAGAAAAAAATAGTGCAGAATACAACCACCAGTCCAAGGGACAGAGAAAAAAACTGTTTTGCCATGGTCGCAGCAAGCCCCTTGATCCCCTCCCGGGTATATTTTATTCGCACAAGCCCGATCTGTCGCCCACTGGCGCTGCCGGCAATGATTTCAAGATCAGCAACACCCGTATCAGTCCGACTCAGGAGCACCTCTTTTTCAACCACGATAAACGGCCCGTCAAGGTCCCGGGACTGGTCGGCAAGGAGCCGGCCGGCCTGGTCTTCTATTTCCACACCCGCCACATCCTTTTGGTTGAGCACCCCCCTTGCCAACCCATCCAGCAGGGAATACCCGTCGATGAGAATACCAAGCTCGGCATTGGCAGCAAGGTGCTGGGCCATGTAATCAATCTGCTGGTCAAAGCGCTCAGACACCAGGCGATTAACCATACTAAGCCCAAAATACCCGAGTATAAAGGTGGAGGAGATGATTACAAGAATAGTCGCTGCAAGCAGTCTGGCATGAATTCCGGCTCGGTTGAAAAGAGTCATTTTACGGCAACTCCTTCACCTGGAAGCCGATGGTTCTGGCCACCTTGATGTTGATTTCTCGATGAAAAAACGGCACCGGGGTTTTACACCCCTTGCCGTCAAAATAGGCTGTTACCATTTCAGAAGTCTGAAGTCCGATGCGTATATAATCAAACTCAAAGGCAAAAACACCCCCGGATTTTAAAAAAAAAGAGTTGTAACCAATCACCCCTTTCTTCCGGTACAGGGCCTGTTTGATAACGTACTGAACTATTTTTTCCGAAATAACCGTTCGATCCGGCACCATCCAGATACAATCCACGCTGGCCAGGTAGTTTTTTAAAATCCCTGGAATATCTTTTTTTGAATCAACCGCCAGGGCAATGAGATCCAGGCCCAGCACCTTACCGGAAATCTTCGCATGCTCAAAAAAAGTGCTGTTGTGGATTTTGTCAAAAAGAAGACCCAGTTTTTTTACCCCGGGCAGGGCGTCTGATATTTCCGCCAGCTGAATGGAAACGGGAATTTGAAGGGAGACACCGCACTCCCCGTTCTTATAATCCAGGGTTTTGTGGGGGTCAAGGATGGCCGAATAAATTTTGCCCTTTCCTTTTACGGTATCCAGGGACCAGATCAGTTTTCCAGCTTCAGGGCCAATGGCTACAAACAGATCGTATTCCCCCTTGATAAGACTCGCTGACAATCGATCGTTGTTTTCCAAGGAAGATAGATAAAAAACCTCCAGGGAATCATTTTCAATCCCCTGTTCCAACCCTTTTAACACCTGCAAATAGGGTTTTATCCGGTCTGAGACCACCACGGCAATACTGTGTTCAACAGCACCTGCATTTCCAGGTGCGCCAAAGAGCAGACACATCATCAAAAAGAGTTCAATCACCCTTGGAAAAGCAGATTCTCCATTGTTCATTCCAGTCTTGATCAGGTTTCCCCATATAAAAAAAAATCTTTAAACCCAGCATCCCTAAATGACCACCATCGGTTCAGCGCCAGCTTAAAAGATATACACTGAAGCCCCCTAAATGACAACACCATCGTTGATAATTCTGCACACCATACCCCCCAGGGGCAATGCGCGACGATCATTCAGATATGAAACTCGTTCCAAAGCATTACCGTTGGCAGCGTTTCAACGTTCGTTGTGGCCGGATGCCATCCCTCGCTCCGGCCGTGCCGGTTTATAAGAAAAATTCAGTATGGTGTCCCCAGAATTTGAGGTGTCCCCAGAATTTGCTCAGAATTCTAGTAAACCCCCCAGGAGCCCTCCTGGTAGTATTGAAGCAGCACCGGGTCTGAAATCGTGTTGATCTTGATGGAATCGGCATCCGGAGTGTCAAACAACCCCTTGCCGAACAGAACCATGGCCTGCATGGCGTCGGGGTTGAGAAACCGGGTCTCTATATCGTCGAATTCAAGACCCGATGCAAGAGCCTTAAGCCGTTCGCCGGTGATGTCCCCCGCCCTTGTGCCAAGGATCCAACCCCACTCGCCAAGGGTGGGCACCTGGTTGTGATAGGGCAGGGTCACAAGGCCCGCGGCCGCCATGGTTTTGTCGATGCACAAAAAGGCCTTTCTGGCAAAAAAAGGGCTTGAGGCCTGGGTTACGATCATCCCTCCCCGGGCAAGGCGTCGTAAAAGGTCCTGGTAAAACCCCCGGGCGTAGAGGTGCATGAGGTCCATGGAATCCGGATCCGGCAGGTCAATGAAAATCACGTTGTAAAGACCCTCGTCCCGGTCCAGAAACGAGGCGGCGTCCATGTTCAGCACCGTCACCCTGGGATCGTCCATGGCGCCCTGGTTGATGCGGGTGAACAACGGATGATGGCGTGCAAGGTCGGTCATCACCCCGTCAATGTCCACCAGGGTGATCTTTTTGACAACCCGGTGCTTGAGAATTTCCCGGACGGCAAGGCCGTCACCCCCGCCAAGCACAAGGACACGTTCCGGGTTCAGGGCAAGCTTCATGGCCGGGTGGACCAGGGGTTCGTGGTAGCGCTCCTCGTCATAGGTGGAAAACTGCTCGTCGCCGTTGATGTAGAGCCAGTACCACTGTTTCCAGCGGGTCATGACGATCTTCTGGAATCGGGTCTGCCGGGAAAGCACCACCAGGTCCTTGTACTTTTTCTGCTCGCCGTAGCGCACAATGGGGCTGACTGCGGCGCTGAGGGCAATGAGAATCACAAGCACAACAACAAACAGGGTGAAGATCAACCGCTTTGCCACAACCAGGTTTTTGAACCGCAGAACCAGGAACCCGGCCACGGAAAAATTAATGGCGCCGAGGATCAGGGGGGTGTAGGTCAGACCCAGGAACGGCAGCAGGAGAAAGGCAAACAGCAGACCGCCCAGCAAGGACCCGAAATAGTCCATCTCCATGACCGCTGAAATATTGGCCCGAAGCGCCTGGTAATCGCTGTTGATGCGGGTGGCAAGGGGAATTTCCATGCCGATGAAAAGGCCCACAACCAGTGCCAGGGAATAGATGATGAAAATTCTGGCCTCGGTCCAGGCGGCAAACCCGAACACAATGGCACCCGAGGCAGCGCAGAACAGGGAAAGGCTGAACTCGATGATGATGAAGGTGTCAAGGATGTTGTTTCTGAAGCTTCGGCTGACACGGCTGCCAACCCCCATGGAAAAAAGCATCATGGACATGACAATGGACCACTGAAAAATGGCATTTCCAAGGAGATAGGTGGCAAGGGTGGACAGCACATACTCGGCAACAATGCCCGAGCAGCCCGTTGCAAACATGGCCACCTGGAGGGTACGGGTGTGGCCGGGACTCATGGAGGAATCTTTCACTGTCGTTCCCAAAAACAAGGAATCACAGAAAGGGTTCGCGTATGGCCAGTCAAGATGAAAAAATGCCTTGTGACTGTCACGGTCGACTCGTCTGAATCAGATGCACCAGTAGATGATGTAGGCCCCGGCAATGTAGGCAAAGGCTTCCACATAGGCGGCACCCACGTTGGGTCCCCGCTCTTCCTTGGAGCGGTCCGGCCGAAGGCCCACGATCTCGTCGGAAAGTCTGACCCCGGGAAGGAGAAGCCGATCCGTCAAAAACCGTAAAAAGGGCAGGGAAACAAGACCGATCAGGGCATAGGCCAAAAATGCGGGAAGACTCTCACCCCAGGAGACAAAATCGCCCTCGGCAGCAAGCCCCACAACCACCCCCATGGCAATCAGGGCACCGGCAAAGGCAACGCCTGCAGCCACATTGTCCCGTTCGATCTCCTGGTGCAGATCAAAGGGTAGGATAAAATTGTACACAAGGGCGGCAACGATGAGCAGCACCTGGCCCAGGGCCCAGAACCCCATGGCCGTCCAGATGGTGCCCCCGGATCCGGAAACCGATCCATAGACCACAAACCCCGACGCGACAAGGGTCCCGAACACCACGGCGCCCGTGCCCTGGTTGCGGTCCCTTAAGAGTTCATCACGGACCTTGAACCTGGACAGAATCAGCCCGTCACAGACAAACGAAGAAAGATTCAACAGAACGATGCTCAGCACTCCGTAGATTATCAGATCCATAAGGTCTGCCGTAAACCCTGCAGACGGTCCCACAATGGCGGCACCAATGGCAAGGATAAGGCCGGCATAGTACCCTGTCACGGCAAGGCTGACGGCAGGGTTGTCGTTTTCCACCATTTCCCGGTTCAGATCAAAATCACGGTGGAGCAGGTTGTAGACCCCCTTGCCAAGGGCAAACAAAACAAAAAAAACAGCCATATAGACGAGACCGGTCAAGAGATGATCAAAATTCATTTGCCTATTCCTCCAGACCTGCTTCTGAAACCGGTTTTGGTTCTGCCCACCCGTTTTGCCGCCTTTTGCTTGAACGAACTCTTGGCCGCAGTTGCAGCAGCCATGCGCCGGGAGTAAAACCCGGGTTTCTTGGTCTTTACAACGCTGCCCGAAGATCCAAATTCGTTGTTCCTGCCGAAAAACGGTCGGTTCATGGATCGGGACTGGTTGTACATGGCATAGTCGTTACGGTAAATGGGCCGGTTCCATCCGCCGAACAGGCTCGAGAACAAGGCGTACTTTCCGTAAAATTCCCAGAACGATCCCCCCTGGGAATCCTGGCGCCAGGCCCCGTACTTGGGGTCTCCCACGTAATTATAACCCGGTGGCGCCACCTGGTTGTCAAGGGTCCCGTCCTTTTTCGAGACAAGGGCCATGCCGAGGAATTCCTGGTTCTGACGGTAAAAGCTTTCAGGCACTTCCAGCCAGTCGGTTTGCGTGGAATCTTCGGGTTTGACCACAAGGTATTTGTGTAAATAGGTTTTAAAGAAGGTGCCCTGCTCTTGCATATCCTCAAGAACCACCGAGTAGGTGGGCTCGTCTGCCAGATCGGCCTTGATTTTGTCCAGGGGCAGTCGTGTTGAGGATCCACCCGAACAGGCGCTGAGCACCAGGACAGCGCACAGCCAAAGGACCGACACGTAGTTTTGTGGATGATATTTTTGCATAGATCTGCTTTAGCACAAAGCATCTGAAATGGGCAAGGATAATCCTTAAAAAATACCCCGGACCTTTGTCAGCCATTGATTCTGTCGGACCGATCATGGTAATGTACATCCCGGTGCATGACAGATCTGGGGAGATCTGAGGACACCTTACTTGGAGATCTGGGAACACCTTACTTAATTCCCATATTTGGTGATATTTTTTACAAAAGAGACACAACAACAATGCCTTTGATCAAACAGACAAAACTCTTTTTAAGGGCTGCCACCCTGTTCGTGGCGGTTCAGATGCTTGTCTGCCCCGATGCCCTGGCAGGACAGGGGATTGGCTGCTACTATATCCGATACGATATCAAGTCGTCCAACAACCGCATTGTGGATTCAACCCTTGTCATGGTCCCGGCCGATCGGGAGTTCCGGGCTGCAGTTTTTTCCACCCTGCGGGCAGGGGGAGGGACCACGGCAGCTCCAGGGGATTCAACCGAACAGAGTCTGGCCCGTGCACAGGAGAATGCCCTGAAGCAGCTTTTGGAGCAAAGGGGATTAAAGTCCGTTGCAACCCGGTCATCGGTATTTTCCGGCCAGACAGCCGCCATGGAAACGGTGGTCAGCTATGAGGGGGCAGTTGTTCCCCCCATTGAGATTGTGGAGCAGGGTTATCTTCCCCAGAAAGGCGCCTTTACCGCTGTTTTTCTGGTCAGGTTCAGCCCCATTGCCTTTCCGGACCAATGGAAATGGCTTAAATTTAAATCAACGTTAAAATCAATTTTCCAGGATATGGTTTCATTGTTTTAACGTTTAACACCCATAGGAACAGCATGAATAAAAAAGAAATTGAACAGCTCAGAAAAAAACTCTTCAAACAAGACCGCCTGGCCTGGGACGTACTTGCTTCAGCAGAAACGGAGCGGGTATTTGCCCTGGCCGAAGACTACAAAACTTTCCTTGACCGTTCAAAGACCGAGCGGGAGGCGGCAGGTCAAATCATTGCAAGGGCCAAGGACAAGGGATTTATCAGCATGGACGCCGCCCTCAAACAGGGTTCGCTCGTTCCCCACCAGAAGATCTACTCGATCTTCAAGGAAAAATGCGTTGCCCTGGCCGTGGTGGGCAAGGCCCCCATTCAAGACGGCATCAACCTCATTGCCTCCCACATTGACTCACCACGCCTGGATCTCAAACAGAATCCCGTGTATGAGGACACCGACCTTGCCCTGTTAAAGACCCACTACTACGGCGGCATACGAAAGTACCAGTGGATGTCGATCCCCCTGGCCCTCCACGGCAGGATCATCCGGGCCGACGGCGAAATCATGGACATCACCATTGGTGAAGCAGCGGATGATCCCGTATTTGTCGTGTCTGATCTTCTGCCCCACCTTGCCGGCAAGGTCCAGGAGGATAAAAAGCTGTCGGAAGCCTTTGAGGGTGAAAAGCTCACCCTCATTGCCGGAAGCCGCCCCCTGGGCAATGACAGCGTCAGCGACCGGTTCAAGCTTGCCCTGCTCAACCTTTTTCACCAGCGGTACGGAATAAACGAGGCGGATTTTGTCAGTGCGGAGTTAGAAGCCGTACCGGCCGGCAGGTCAAGGGACATCGGCCTTGACCGCTCCCTTGTGGGCGGTTACGGCCAGGATGACAGAATCTGTGCCTTTGCCGAGCTTACCGCACTTTTGGCGACCAAGACACCCCAGCGAACTGCCCTTGGGCTCTTCTTTGACAAGGAAGAGATCGGCAGCGAAGGCAACACCGGTGCCCAGACAGCCTTTATGGCCGATTTTGTCTCAGACCTCATCCGTCTCACAACGGGGACGGTAACCGAGCAGGCGGTCAGACGGGCCCTGATCAACACCCGTGCCCTTTCGGGAGATGTCAATGCCGCCATGGATCCGAATTTTAAAGAGGTCCATGAACGAATGAACGCGGCAAAAATCGGCCATGGCGTCTGCATGACCAAGTTCACAGGCGCCAGGGGGAAATCGGGTTCAAGCGATGCCAGTGCTGAATTTGTCGGTGAAATCAGAGCCCTATTTGATAAAAGCAACATCGTCTGGCAAACCGGTGAGCTCGGCAAGATCGACCAGGGCGGCGGCGGCACCCTGGCAAAATTTCTTGCCCTGCGGGGAATGGAGATCCTTGACTGCGGTCCGGCCGTTCTTTCCATGCATTCACCCTTTGAAATCGCAAGCAAGGCCGACATCTACATGACGTTCAAAGGATACCATGCTTTTTTTGCATAAACGGGTTTTCCTGCTCGTCCTGGCAATGGCCCTTGTCCTCGCCCCCGGGGCCATTGCCCAAACATCCGGGATCGGGTATCTGGTGGCCGACAGCCACGGAAAAATCTTGGATGCCCTGAACCCGGACCAGCCGTTTGTACCAGCATCCACCCTTAAGGTGCTCACGGCCCTGGGGGCCTTTAACACCCTGGGAGAAGATTTCAGGTTCAGGACAAAGTTTTTCCTGGGTCCGGACCGGACCCTGAAGATCAAGGGCTCCGGAGATCCCTTGATCACCTCGGAACGCCTGGAAAAAACCTGCTGTGACCTGGCAGGAATACTTCTGGAAAAAGGCGTTTCAACGATCAATGCCATAGCGGTTGACAACCTTTTTTTTGAGCCGGACATCCATGTCCCGGGCACAGGCGGCTCCACCAACCCCTATGACGCAGGGGTGAACGCCCTGAGCGCCAATTTCAACACCGTATCGTTCAGGTTCAGCGACACCGGTCAACTCCTGGGCGGGGAACCCCAGACGCCCCTGCTGGCGTTTACACGGCATAGGATTCTGGCATCAGGCCTTGACCGGGGAAGAATCGTTCTTTCGGGTGTTGAGAGCCGGACCTATGCAGGTCAGCTGGTTAAATTTTTTCTGGAAAAAAAGGGAATCAAGGTGGCAGGCGGGGTAGGAGAAGGTCAAGTCGTTCAGCAGGATTTACACATTTATACCCAGGTCTCACCCCTCACCCTGGCAGAACAGGTACAGCAGCTGTTACAGTTTTCCAACAACTTCATGGCAAACCAGATTTTCCTGACGGCCGGAGCAACGGCCTTTTCACCCCCGGCAACTCTTGAGAAATCAATCAAGGCCCTCGGAACCTACGCCGTCAATACCCTTGGCATTGAAAACCTTTCCCTTGCCGAAGGCTCCGGCATCTCAAGGAGCAATACAATTTCCCCCCGGGAAATGCTCAAGGTGCTGATGGCATTCAAACCCCATTGTTCACTCATGAACCACGAGGACAACGAGTTCTACAAAACAGGCACCCTGGACGGGGTGCGTACCCGGGTCGGGTATTTTTCAGGCAGGGACAACGGCCTCTTTCCCTTTGTCATCATGGTCAATCAGCAGGGCCAGGGATACGAAACGATAAAGAAACGCCTAAAGTCCAGGGTTCGATAGAAGGGCCCATGCCCGGTATCATTGCCAGGACAGACCGATTGCCCGGCGGTGTCACGGCCAGAAACCAGGATTACAGGCGTGTTCGGTCACCGTTTTCAATGTAGGCATAGGCGCTGTGGTTGTGGATGGACTCAAAATTTTCAGCGCTCACCGAAAACCAGGTAATGTTCTCGTCCCCGTTGAGAATCTGTGCCACGTCCCTGACCACGTCCTCGACAAACTTTGGATTTTCATATCCCCGTTCGGTGACTGATTTTTCATCCTCACGCTTGAGAACCGAGTAGACATCACAGGATGCGCACCCCTCCACAAGCTCGATCATGTCCTCGATCCAGATGAGACGCTTGAAGCGGGTGGAGACAAGCACCTCGCCCCGCTGGTTATGGGCGCCATACTTGCTGATCTCCTTTGAACAGGGACAGACAGATGTGATGGGGACGGCCACCTTGAGAACCATGTCCCGGTTACGTTCAGGCGTGGATGAGCCGTGGATGGAGCAGGTATAATCCATCAACCCCTTGCACCCGGACACGGGAGCCACCTTTTCTACAAAATAGGGAAAGGTGATCTCAATGTGGGAACTCTGGGCGCCCAGGGTGGTTTTCATGTCGTCCAGGACATTGTCAAGGGAATCAAGGGAGACCTGCTCCCGGAAAAGGTTCAACAGTTCCACAAACCGGCTCATGTGGGTACCCTTGCACTGGTGGGGCAGATCCACAAACATGCCGATGGTTGCGATGGTGGACTGTACGCCTTTGTTCTTGTCCATCACCTTTATGGGGTAGCGAAGATTCTTGATCCCCACCTTGTCAATGGGGATGTTCCGGTAGTCACGCTGCTTTTGAATATCAATCATAATGTCTGCTTTAAAAGATAATCCATTTTTACCCGGCCCATGGCTCTGAAGATATTTCCCTTGATGTGGGGGTTCCCAGCGTACAACCGTTCAAGCAGGTGCCTGACCGCTGTCCGTTTTGTGAACCCGTCACTGGGACAGGAATTCTTGAAAGCCGGAAACCCCAGAGACCTGGACAACGAAACAATGCGTCTTTTTTCAACATAGGCAAGGGGTCTTATGATCCCAAGGGTTCCGTCGAAAAAAGACTGACTGGGTTTCATGGTCCCGATGGTTCCGGAAAAAAACATATTAATAAAGAGCGTCTCAATGAGGTCGTCCTTGTTGTGGCCAAGGGCAATGGTGCGGCATCCCTGGTCCCTTGCAATCTCAAAAAGCCGTTTTCGCCTGAGGCGTGAACACAAAAAACAGGGATTTTCCTGATTTTCGTCACTGTGGGCAACAATGCCGTGGTCGGTATGTTCAACCATCAACGGCCCAAAATGCGACCCCACAAAGGCCCTGAGTCCCTCTGCAGGGCTGGGTTCAAACCCCGGGTCCACATATACCGGCACAAGATGAAATTCCAGGGGAGCCTTTTTTTTAAGATCAACCAGCATCCTCAGGAGGGTCAGGCTGTCCATGCCGCCTGAAACCCCCACGAGTATCCTGTCACCCGGGGCAATCATGCCATAGTCATGGACGGCACGACCCAGGGCACGGTTAACCTTTTTATAGACCCCCTGCAACGATCCGCCTGCTACCCTTTGCTGTCAGGTTTATTTTTCAGTACAATCCGGTTGGCGGCAATCTCCCTCAACGCCATGACGGCATCTTCGTTTTTTGAAGATTTAATGAGCAGATCAGCACCTTCCCGAATCTGGCGGACCCGCTGGGCTGCCATGTGCACCAGGGCAAACCGGCTGGGTACATTTTTCAAACAGTCTTCAATGGTAACTCTTGCCAAAACAAACCTCCAGTATTATAAAATTTCTACAATTTCGTAGTTTCTCTTGCCGCCGGGCGCCTGGATAACGATCTCGTCCCCGGGCTGCTTGCCGATGAGGGCCATGCCAAGGGGAGAGGAGACAGAAATTTTTCCCTTGCGGATATCAGATTCCTCCTGACCGACGATCATGTACTCAACCTCTTCTCCAGAATCAAGGTTTTCAATAACAACCCTGGAGGCAAAACGGACGCGATCCTTGGCCACCGTAGCAGGATCGATCACCTTTGCACTGGCAATTTTGTACCCCAGTTCACCGATTCTTCCCTCAAGAAAGGACTGTCTGTCCTTTGCAGCATCAAATTCAGCATTTTCCGAAAGATCGCCATGGGCCCGGGCAATCTCAATGGCCTTGATGTTTTGCGGACGTTCAATTGTTTTAAGTCTATGCAGCTCTTCCTTTAGTGCTGCATACCCTTCTGTTGTGATAGGTATCTGATCCAAGATCTTCTTTTCTCCATCTAATATAAAAAACAAAATAGTCCATCGCCGGACCTGCCCATGTAGGCCGAGGGATGGACAAACAATCATTGCATGAAATGACCACCTAGGCATTACCCGTGGCGGCGTTTCATGTCTCTCTAGGGCCGAAGCAGACACTTTGCTCCGGCCGCGCCGGTTATACGATGTTGTTAACTTTCCTGCAATATCCTTATTAAAAATAAGCCTGCCATGGACAGGCGCCTGTTTTTCTTTATTTTTCCCTGCATGGCAGAATCCGGCTTTACGCCAGATACCCGATGGTCGAAGATCCGGCACTCACCCGTTCACCCACCTTAACACAGACACGGGTGTCCGTGGGAAGGTAGAGATCGAGTCGAGACCCGAAACAGATCATGCCGTACCGATCCCCCCGGACAAGGAGGTCTCCTGGTTTTACACCACAGACGATCCGTCTGGCCACAAGGCCTGCAATCTGGACGACCCCGTAGAGACTGCCCTGGTCCGTCCGAAGAACAAGGGCATTTCGTTCATTGTCCTTGGATGCCTTGTCAAGGGAGGCGTTGAAGAACTTGCCCGGATAATAGACGGCACCTTCCACCGTTCCGGAAAAGGGCACCCGGTTCACATGGACGTTGAATACGTTCATGAAGATGCTGACCATGATACAGGGTCCGTCAACATAATCGTTGGCCATCACCTTTTCCGCCTTGACCACACGGCCGTCGGCCGGCGACACCAGGGCATTTGCATCCCCGGGAATCACCCGGTCCGGATCCCTGAAAAACCAGCAGACAAAGGCTGTCAGGGCCAATGCTGCAAAACCTGGAACCCACCAGCCCCCCCAAAAAATCAGGGCCGTTACAAGACAGGCGCAACCGATGTACACCCAACCGGGTCTTGCAAAGGGAAAATCCGCCTTTTCAGGCCATTTTTGAATATTCTTGGCTTTCATCCTCATGTAGATACCAGAGAGAGACCCCCTTGTCAACAAAAGCGGTCGGGGTGCCTGTCGTAGTTTATCTCAGCATCCGACCGCCGGATATATACGGGCAAAAGGGACAACGGATCCTTTGACAGCAGATCCGGTGCCTGGAAAAGGGCATGGGCCAATGCCGATGCCCTGACCGGGTTCTGAAAGAGCGGCGCAAACGAAGCCTGCCCGGGGTCAAGGGCATCGATCTCCCTGCGGTATGCCACGGCACCGGAACCCACATAGAGGGCAGACCCGCCTGCAAGGGCAACGGCCTTCTCAGGGGTAGCGCAGACCTCGTCCGACTTGTGGATCATCCGCCCCTTTGAAAAACGGTAACAGGCCGTGTACACCTCTCCCCTTTTGGCATCCATCAGCGCACAAACCGTTTTTTCCGAGGTTGACACCTGCCATGCAATGGCGTCAAGGCTTGAAATTCCGGCAACCGGCTTGGACGCGGCATAGGCAAGCCCCTTTACAACACTGATGCCGATGCGAAGCCCGGTAAAACTGCCGGGCCCCCTTGCCGCCACAAAACCGTCGATTTTTGACAGGGGCAGGCCGGCCCGGGTGGTGAGCACAAGATCAATCATTTCCATGATGACCCTGGAATGGGTGACCCTGCTTGAAAAGAACTCTTCACACACGAGCCTTGAATCCTCAACAAGGGCAACGCTTGCACTTGTCTCGGAGGTGTTGAGGGCAACAATCTTCATGGCCGTTCAGTCACCCCATCTGTCTCCTTGTCCGGCCGGGACTTCTCATCCGGCTCAAAGGCAATGTCCAGAACCTGATCCAGCTCCTTGACACAGATGAATTCAATCTTTTTCTTGACACTCTTGGGCATGTCAAACAGATCCTTGCGGTTTTTCTCCGGAATGATGATCTTTCGTATGCCCACCCGCAGGGCGCCCAGGGCCTTTTCCTTGAGTCCGCCAATGGGCAGCACCCTGCCCCGGAGGGAGATCTCACCGGTCATGGCCACCTGATTGCGGACCACCCTTCCGGTAAATGCCGAAATAAGGGCCGTTGCCATGGCAATCCCCGCCGAAGGGCCGTCCTTGGGAATGGCACCGGCAGGCACGTGGATGTGGATATCATTTTCCTCAAACGCCTCCTTTTTGATGCCGAACCGCTCCATGTTGGCCTTGGTAAAGGTCAGGGCCGCCCTGGCAGACTCCTGCATCACATCCCCGATCTGGCCGGTCACGGAAAGCTCGCCCTTGCCGTGGCACAGGGCAACCTCAATGTAGAGCGGCTCACCCCCCACCTCTGTCCAGGCAAGACCGGTCACAAGGCCCACCTGGCTCTCCTCCTGGTCAAGCTCGTCAACATATTTCGGCGGCCCGAGAAAGGCGGTGAGGCTCTGCTTTGTAATGGCGTATTTGCCCTTCATGCCCTCGGCAATTTTTCTGGCTATCTTCCGGCAGACAGCACCCAGCTGACGTTCAAGCTCCCGCAACCCGGCCTCTAGGGTATACTCTGAAATCACCGATTCAAGGGCGCCGGGGCTGATGGTGATGTGACGCCGGCCCAGGCCGTTCTCCTTGAGCTGGCGGGGAAACAGATGGGTGGCGGCAATGGTCTGCTTCTCCTCCCGCGTATAGCCGGGTATCCGGATCACCTCCATGCGGTCCAGAAGGGCCGACGGAATGGTGTCGGTCATGTTGGCAGTAAGGATAAACAGCACCTTTGAAAGGTCAAAGGGCATGTTCAGGTAGTGGTCGCTGAACTCGGTGTTCTGCTCGGGATCAAGGGCTTCAAGCAGGGCCGAAGAGGGATCACCCCTGAAATCGTTGCCCAGTTTGTCGATCTCATCGAGCATGAACACAGGGTTGTTGACCTTGCACTGGCGAAGGCCCTGGAGTATCCGGCCGGGCATGGCGCCAATATAGGTCCGCCGGTGTCCGCGGATCTCAGCCTCGTCCCGGATGCCGCCAAGGGAAATCCGTATAAACTTTCGCTTCATGGCCTTTGCAATGGCCTGGCCCAGGGAGGTCTTGCCAACCCCGGGAGGCCCTGCAAAACAGATGATCTGGCCCTTTAACCCGGGGTTGAGTTTCCGGACACTCAGGTACTCAAGGATACGATCCTTGACCTTGTCAAGGCCGAAATGGTTTTTGTCAAGGAGCTGGGCTGACTTTTCAATGTCCAAAAAATCCTTTGTGGAACGATTCCAGGGAAGCTCCACAATGCAGTCCAGATAGGTCCGTATGATCGACGCCTCGGACGAATCCGAATGCATCTGCTCAAGGCGCCTCAACTGTTTGAAGGCCTCTTCAAGGGAATCGGGGGGCAGTTTGGCCTTTTTCAGCTTGGCCTTGTAATCTTCAGCCTCGGCAAACCGATCTTCCCCGTCCCCGAGTTCCCGGTGGATGGCCTTGACCTGTTCCCGGAGGAAATAGTCCCGCTGGCTCTTGGATATTTCATCCTTTACATCGGTCTGGATTCTTGCCTGGACCGTTGAAAGTTCAAGTTCCCTTGCAAGCAGATCGTTGACCTTGGTCAGACGCTTGACCGTGTCCGAAGTTTCCAGCAGAATCTGGGCATCCTCGACCTTGAGCCTGAGATTTGCCGCCACAAGATCGGCAAGTTTTCCCGGTGTCTCAATGTGCTCGAGAATCAACCCCACATCACCTGACAACTCTCCCCTCAGGGCAAGGATTTTTTCACTGCTCTCCCTTACGTTGCGCATGAGGGCTTCGGTCTCGATGGTGGCCGCCTCAAGCTCCAGATCCTTGACAAGTTCGATCTCGACCTCAAAACAGGTCCTTTTCTTGACAAAACGTTGAATCCGGGCCTTGGTGATGCCCTGGACAAGGGCCTTTATCCTGCCGTCGGGCAGCTTGAGCATCTTCTGAACCCGGCCCACCGTGCCCATCTCATACACATCCGACGACTTGGGATTTTCCACCTCTGAATCCTTCTGGGCACAAAGAAACAGATAGCGATCCTTGACCATGGCCTTTTCAACGGCCTTGATGGATTTTTCCCGGCCAACAAACAGGGGCAGAAGCATGTCGGTAAAGATAACAACATCCCTGACGGGCATCATGGGAAGGGTCAAGGGAATATCTTCAAGGCTTCCCTCTTTTTCTATTATTTCGATAAGGTCATCCATATCGGTCTCTGCCATTTGAACTCCTTTTGGGTTTACTTTAATTATTGTAGCACTAACAATAATTCATTTTTACCGCTTTACAACATCATTTCATTTTTTTTATTCATGCCAGACCAGACTTACGGCTATTCTGATTGTGGAAATCCGCATGGGGCGTTGGTCGGTGTCCGCTGGCTGCCCCCATACAGTTTAAACCCTTAATTGGAATGGCTGCCCGACTTGACTTGGAACTGAAAAAAAACTATAGGGGATACAACACAATAAGGAGACCCTATGACCATTCCCATGGACCTGACCATTTTAATTTTCATTGCCGGCGCATGCATCGGAAGTTTTTTAAACGTCTGCATATACCGGATTCCCCTTCATCTGTCCATTGTCCGGCCGGGCTCGGCCTGCCCCCGCTGTAAAACCGCCCTGCCCTTTTACCTGAACATACCGATTTTAAGCTATATCCTCATCAGGGGAAAATGCCGATTCTGCCAGGCGCCCATCTCCCTTCGTTACCCCCTTGTGGAGGCACTGACAGGTTTCATAGCCCTGGCCCTTGGGACAAAGTTCGGCATCACCCCGGCCGCCCTTTTCTACTTTGCCTTTGCCGCCACCCTGGTGGTCATCTCGTTCATCGACATTGACTTTCAGATCATTCCGGACGTCATCTCCCTTCCCGGCATCCTGGTGTTTGCATCGGCTTTTCTGTTTTTACCCCACATGGATTTCATGGACACGATCCTTGGAATTGCCGCCGGCGGAGGAACCCTCTACCTGGTCGCCCTTGTTTACTATCTTGTCAGAAAAGAAGAGGGCATGGGCGGTGGTGACATCAAGCTGCTCGCCATGATCGGTGGTGTGGTCGGCTGGCAGGGGGTGGCCTTCACGCTTTTCACGGGCTCTTTGATGGGTACGGCAGGCGGGATCATCATCATGGCCCTCACCCGGTTTGGAAACGTCAAACTCAAAATCCCCTTTGGTCCCTTTCTGTCCGCCGGCAGCCTTGTCTACATCTTTTTCGGAGAGCCCCTCATCGGCTGGTACTTCACCCTGCTCTAGACCGCTGCCCCCTGGAAACAAACTTCAATGAACAGATCGCCCTTTGTGGTTTTAAAGGGCAGCACCAGGACCCGGCCGGCATGGGCCGCACCATGCTCCCTGCCGGTCTTGACCGCCTGAAGCTTCACCCCGACGTTTTTACCCATTTCAGTCATTTTTGTGGTCACATGCCCGGATACCATATTGCCGATCTCACCCACGGCATCAACGATCTCTTCATCCATCCGGGTCATGGGCTCACCAAACATTGCAGAAACGATCCCGAGGATACTTTTTTCAGTAAAACACAGACAGGCAGACCCGGTCAGATCCCCGGTAATCGACAGAACAGCTGAGATATCACCCGGGGTCAGGGTGTCTGTCTTAACGTAGCAGGTCCCGGCCATGGCCTTTACAGAAGCCGTGGTATCGAGGATATAAAGGGTCCCTTCAATAAAGGGGTTTACCATTGCAGCATCCATATTATCTCCTTTGTGAAATGGATTGTAAGCCCATTTAACGGGCGGTGCAACCCATTAATTACAAAAAATCCCAATAAATGCTTGACACCACCTTTGCAAGCACGTAACGTACGAAAAAAAGCTGATGCACGCCTTCATTGCTGTATCTCAGCTGATTTTTATTAACCCGTTCCAAGTTATATACCATAAAGGAATCAAGTCAGTTTGCTCAAGCATACTGGTATTAATACCCAAGACTGTTTTAACTAAAGGTTTATATAATTCTGGTAACCTGCTAACGACAAAAAGGAGTGAGCTACAATGAACAAAGGTGATTTGATCAACAAGGTGTCTGAAGTCCTTAACAGCAAAAAAGACGCTCAGACTGCAGTGGACTGCATCCTTGCAACAGTAACCGAGGCCCTTGCTGAAAAAGAGTCTGTAACCCTGGTAGGTTTTGGAACCTTTAAAACAGCCGAGCGAAAAGCAAGAAAAGGAAGAAACCCCCAGACAGGAAATGAAATCGACATCCCGGCCAGACATGTCCCGAAGTTCATTCCTGGCAAAGCACTCAAAGACGCTGTAAAATAACGCGACTTCAGCTTCATATCAGCCGATTACAGGCAGCACCTGTAAAAGTCTACAGTGCTGCCTGCAATTTTTTATATTCCATCCGTTGTCCCTGACCTGGAAAAGTTCACATGGATTGAATGTGGGCGTCAAGCCAGTCCAGGATGGCCTTCTGTTCAGAATCCAGCCCTTGACCTGACCTGACCGATGCTAACTCCCGGGCAGCCATCCCACAGGTGAGTTTCAAATCATTCCGATACCCCTTTACCGGGTCAGCCCCGAGGGGGTCACGAATTTTTGCCATATACCCGTCATGGTCGGCCCGCACCCCGGGGGAGGCCTGGTCATAAAAATTCCTCACCATGATCCGCCGGGCAAGCCCCCTGATCCGTGGCGAAACCAGGGTTTCGCACACCGCCGTTTTTTCATTGTTGACCGCCCTGTGAAAGAGAGCCATCTCTTTTTTTTCAACCCCGGAAAAAAAACCGTCCTGATACAGGGCGGCATCAAGGTCAAGATCCGGCACATAGGGATATTTAAACGCCCTGTGGTGAACAACCAGTTTCTGGAATTCATCCTGGGTCTCTTTGATCGTGGCAATATTTTCCCCACACACCTGCCGCTGGGAGGGGGTAAGCCGGTTCCAGAAACGATCCAGGGCGGGCAGCACGATCTTTGACTCGCCGTATCGTTTTCGAATCACAAAGGGCCTGTCGTCGGAATCAGGGTTAAACGGCAGAATCGGTTCCCGGTCAAGCCTGAGCCAGAGACTTTGATTGGCATAGGGGGTTGAATGTCCAAGGCTTAACACCGGTGCCATATACATCAAATCACTGCCAAACGATACCGAAACCATGATACCGAGCCTGTGCCGGCCAAATATGGACTGAAACACCTCATCCACGGCGTCCAGACGTGCCTGATCATTTTTTTTATCAAAGAAATCAAGACAATATCGCCACATGGGCGTTTGTCCAGAGAGTCGTCGGGCAAGGGAGAGGGTCGCTTCAACATCGGTCATGGCGTCGTGGGCCCTGCCCGATTGAACCAGGTTGTTTTTTTCGCTGATCAACTCAAGTCGCATGGATGGTTTATCGTCGATCACGGGCCAATCAATACCGTCCGGTTTAAAAATCCGGTAGAGGGTGGCAATGGGAAGCAGATCCATTCGACCGCAACCATTGGCATACTGGTGGGTATAGGGATCAAGAAGATTTCGATAAAAGGCGAATCGCAGAAATTCGTCGTCAAACCCAAGGGAGTTATAACCGATGCTGATGGTGCCGGGCGTGTTTAGCAACCGGTGAATCAGGGCGATGCCCCGGTATTCGCAAAGTCCGTCTTTTAACGCTTCAGGGGTGAGTCTGTGGGTGATGAACGCGCCCGGGGAAGGGACAACATCGTTTCGAAGGGATATGGTGATGGCGGTTCGGTCTATCTCCCGTAATTCCATGTCCGTTCGAATGGCGGCAAAGGTGAGAACCTGATCAAAGGCAGGATTGAGCCCGCTTGTCTCAATATCATAAAAGAGAAAGGTTTTCATGGGTACAAAAAACAATGGGAATGCTCCATCATCCAGCAACGAAGCATCCCCATATGAATTTTATCTCTTGGAGAACTGGAAACGAGCCCTTGCACCCTTCTGGCCGTATTTCTTACGCTCTTTAACCCTTGCGTCACGGGTAAGACAACCCGCCTTCTTAAGGATACCCCGGAGATCGGGATCTGACAGAACAAGGGCCTTTGTGATGCCGTGGCGGATCGCCTTGGCCTGACCCATGATGCCACCGCCAAGAACAGTCACCTTGATGTCAAATGCATCTGCCTTGTCCGTCAGGACAAGGGGAAGTCCAAGTGCTTCCCTGGCCGTACCCAGAGGAAAGTAATCCTCCAGAGCCCTGTTGTTGACAGTGATAATTCCTGTTCCGGGCTTCATCCAGGTTTTTGCCACAGAACACTTTCTCTTACCGGTAGCATAATAGCTGTTATTGTTTTCCATAAAATATTTCCAGTCCCTTTTCTCGACTAAATTTCAAGTGCCTTGGGCTGTTGAGCTGCATGGGGATGCTCTTCACCAGCATAGACGTATAATTTGTTGTTAAGCTTCCTGCCAAGTCTGTTCTTGGGAAGCATTCCCCTGACAGCCTTCCTGACAAGCTCTTCAGGCTTTTTTACCAGAAGTTCCTTTGCCGTAATGGCCTTGATGCTCCCGGTGTAACCGGAATGGCGATAATAGGTCTTCTGATCCCACTTGTTGCCCGTGAGCCGAACCTTGTCTGCATTAACGACAATAACCCAATCCCCGGTATCTGCATGGGGGGTATAAAGGGGGTTATACTTACCGCGAATTCTTGCGGCGACTTCCGAAGCAACCCGTCCAAGAACCTTGTCCTTGGCATCCACCACACACCAGTTTTCCTGGTTGTCGGATCTTTTTGCGCTATATGTATATTTTTTCAATTTCTTCACGCTCCTGTTCGTAAAATAATTTGGAATATCTACTCTATTCTTCCGGGCCTGTCAAGTTCTATTTTAAAGTTCAATTTTCCTGCCGTCCTTGGGCACCGGGTTTGTCTGATCGTCTTGCCGGCCGTCCAGGGTCATTTCTTTTGCCGTTGTACAACTGACCTCGGCATTTAAAATTCCGCCGTTTTCAACAATGAGGTCCTTGCATTCAACCTTTCCGGAACAGCTGCCCGTTGAAAGAATGATCAGCTCCCTGGATGCATGGATCTCTCCCTCAAAGCGGCCGCCAATGGTCATACTGACCACCTTTGCATCCGAGCGCACATCCCCCTCCTCGGCAATCACAACCGTTTCCCCTTCAATGGCACCCCGGAGACTGCCCTTGATGATCAGCTTTCCCCGGCTCACAATGGAACCGTCAATTTTGACCTCCCTGTCGATGATCGACAGGATCAATCGTTCTTTTTTTCCCACATTACGTCTCCTGGCGTTTTATGGTTACCCCTCTGTTTCTGCAAGCATGATATCCTCCATGAAAATCAGGCCACCCTGGCCGTCATACACAAAAACAGTTGCCAGGTTAAAGGCATCAGGGGAACGGGTTGATTTCACCCTGAAGTTGATGGGTTTGAAGTGGGCGATTGAAAAATAACGCCCCTTGGTATAAAGGGCAGGTCTGCCCTTGTCAACGGCAACGGCAGGAAGGACCAGCCAGTCCGAAACGGTCGCGCCCCCAGGCTTTAAAACAACAAAGACATACCCTGCAACGGTGTCACTATCAGGAGAGATATTTTTGATGTTAAAACGAACCAGAAGATCCCCGTTGTCATTGTCGGTACCCACCCGGATCCCTTCAATTGCAACAATTCCCAACGAAGTAAACCCGGCGTTTTCTTTGGTTTTAGTCAGCCCGGGCGTTGATGTTGCTCCGGACAGATCCAAAGGTTTCTTTTCCGGCGTGATCCCACGGGAACCATCAAAAAAAGGGAGCCCCTCCGATTTTTCAGACGCCATTCTCCCCTGGGATTGGACACTTTTTTTTCCAGAAGATGTTGGTTCCCGGACCGCCCCCACGTCCAGGTCAGTCGTGTTGCCGGTCAGAACCAGGCGGGCCATCAGGATCTCCTTGTCGCCGACAAGTCCCTGTATGGTCTGCTCCTGGGCATCAAGCTGGAGGACCAGGTCGGCCCTGGAAGTCCTTCCATGGAAGAGATACCAGAAAGTGATGGCCGCCGTTGCCGTTGAGACCAGGGTCAAACAGACAAGGACAACCATCAAACGGGAAACCCATGGGGCAGGATCAACCTTTCCAAAATCATCAATGAGATAAAACGCTGCCCTGTTTTTTTTCTTTGCCGAAACCGGCCGTGAACGGACCCTCAATTCTCGTTCAAGGGCCCTGGGTGTGTCTGCCATGCATTTTTCCTTAAAATTCCGAACAGCTGCCATCCATGCCAGTAATCATTTGTTCAGATCGCCCTGGAGCAAAGGCGCGGAAGCGTCCCTGAAGTAAAGGGACTCAGCTGCCTCGGCCAGGATCCCGATATCCCCCATCTCTCCCTTGGGAAAGGTCTGGAACAGATCACCTGTGATCCTGTAATCCGCGCCTTTTTTTTCAACAAACAACTTTCGCTTGCCCAGGGTCTGATGCTGGTCGCCAAGGACGAGTTCCATATTGAAAAAAATAACAAAGAGCGCCCCTTCCTTGAAGATGCCGGGAGAATCAATGGAAACATTGAAATTAAGATTCTTCTGGGCCGCACACTGGCGCATTGCCGACCAGATTTTCCACCACTGAATCTGGGGAGGATAATCCGGGTCATAGAGCAGAAGATACGCCTGGTCAGTGCCCGACTCAAGGGCCTGTTCCCATTCCAACACCAGGGAGAGCAACGCCTGTTTTTCCCGGTCGATCGTTGCCGGTTCTGCATAAAAGAGCGTGTCCGTCAACACCACCGGTGTTACGCCGGGCACAAGATAGGGAGCTATCCTCACAATATCCCGGTTGTTCATGGCAACACAACCGTTTGAATCCATGGGCCGCAGCGGTTTATTGGTACCATGGAGCCAGATGGCGCTCCCGGCCCGGCCCTTTCTGCGGTCAATCAAATTGGGGTAATCCGTTGGAAAGGCCTTTTCACCGTACACCGCAGACAGGTAACGATCCTCGTACTCATCGGTTAAGAAATATACCCCTTCGGGCGTCTTCCGATCCCCGGACCTCGACTTTCGCCCAGGAGCGGCACCGGTGGAACAGGGTACCCGAAACCGTTCGTACACCCCCTGGGTGTCGGACGAGAACAAAAACAGCTGCTGGGAACTTTTTTCAACAATCACGGCATTCATCCCCATGGGCAAACAGACCAGGCCCTCGGGTCTTTTGTCAGATTTACCGGATTCGTTGACCGCCCCAGAAACAATTTGCACCCCCAGCAGTACCAGAAGAAACACGGCTGCCGGGAAAAGGCCGATACCCGTTTGGGTATGAAATTCACGGATCACGCTTAAAACAACTCCATCTGATGCTTGATGCCAAGGTGTTCATAGGCCCCGACCGAAGCCCTGCGGCCGGCAGAGGTGCGCATCACCATGCCGATCTTTAACAGATAGGGCTCAACCACATCAACCAGGGTGTCGGTCTCCTCCTGGAGGGTCGCGGAAACGGCTTCAATGCCCACCGGACCGCCCCTGTAAAACTCGATGATGGTCTTGAGATAACTGCGGTCAAGCACGGTCAACCCCTTGGAATCGATGCCCTCAAGACTCAGGGCAGCGGCAACGCTCTTTTGCGTGATTTCACCGCTCGAACGAACCATGGAATAATCCCTGACCCGCTTTAACAGCCGGTTGGCGATCCGCGGGGTTCCCCGGGAACGACGGGCCAGCTCAAGGGCAGCGCCATCATCCAAAACAACCTTTAAGAGCCCGGCCGAACGGCCAATAATGGTCACCAGCTCTTCATCCGTGTAGAAATCAAGACTTCGAAAAATACCGAACCGATCCCGCAACGGAGAAGAGATCAGGCCGACCCGGGTGGTGGCCCCCACAAGAACAAACTGCTTTAACCGGTATCGGTGACTCCTTGCATGGAGTCCCTTGTCAAAAACAAAGTCAACGGCAAAGTCCTCCATGGCGGGATAGAGGAACTCTTCAACCGTCTTGGGAAGCCTGTGGATCTCGTCGATGAACAGGATATCCCCCCTGCCGAGGTTGGTGAGCATACCGATGAGATCTCCGCCCTTTTCCAGGGCAGGTCCCGAGGTGACGGTGAGGGTTCCGCCCATTTCATTGGCAATGATATGGGAAATGGTGGTTTTTCCAAGCCCTGGCGGGCCGTGTAGCAGCACATGGTCCAGGCAGTCGCCCCGCATCCGGGCCGCCTGGATGGCGATCTTGAGGGTTTCCACCGTGTCGGCCTGGCCCACGTAGGACTCAAATCGATCCGGGCGCAGGGAAACCACCTCGGACGCGGTGTCTGCAGGCTGACTGGACGGGGAGATCAATTGTTTGCCCGAGGTTTCACCCCGCTTGTCGTTCCTGGAGGAAAACGAAAGAATGCCGTCGCTCATTGATCCACATCCCCCCTATAAACTTCGTCAAACAGGGCTTCTGGCGTCATTATCTCCGGATTCCGGTCAAGGGCCTGGGCCACCATTTTCTTGGCAGCCCCCGGGGTGTGACCCAGCTGCTGCACCAGGACCTCCACAACCTGGTCAATGACCTTCTGGATGGACAGGGAATGGGTCCCTGTCGTTCCAGCCCCCCCCTGGGCCGCGACTGCATCCGCCTCCTTGAAAAAACAACCGGCCTTTCCATGGAGGGCCGCAACGATCTTCTGGGCCGTTCTTCGACCGATCCCCTTGAGGGTGGCCAGAAAGGCCACATCCTTTTCTTCAATGGCCCTGGCAATGGTTGATACAGGGTGCTCCATGGCCTTGGCAGCCTTGAGGGGACCGATGGCATCAACGGTTATGAACAGCTGGAAAAAGTCCTTTTCCTCCTGGGAGTCAAATCCAATGAGAACCGGTTTTGGCTGTCGATCGGTCTGGTGGTAGTAGATGTAAAGGTCTATAAATTCGTCCGCGAGCTTGTGCTGGACCGTTGCAACCACGGTGGCGGGCAAAAGCACCTCATACCCCACCTGGTTGACGAGCAAGAGAACTTGGTCCGCCTCAAGGTTCAGCACCTTTCCCTGGAGAAACCCGATCATAGCTGTTTCTGCCTTCGGTAAAACCCGGCAAGGGCAAGGGCAAGGGCGTCTGCGGCATGGAACGGCCGGATGGGCTCTGGATGATTCAGTATGTTTCTCACGGATCTCTCCACCTGGTTTTTATCGGCACTGCCCGTTCCCGTGACCACCCGCTTGGCCTCCCTGACGGACAACTCTTCAACCCTGGCGCCTGCCTTGAATGCGGCAACAAGCAGAATGCCGGAAACTTTCCCGAGCATAATACCCGATCCTGGATATTTTTCAAGGGAGAAGACGTCCTCGATCACAACAAGATCCGGCTTTTCCCGGCAGAGAAACGAACTGACCTGGTCGAAAATAGTGTTCAGCCGGAGGTGGGTGGGATCATCCTTATGGGTTGAAACGCTGCCGAACGAGTAGTCAACAATGCCGGTGCCCTCACCTTCGACCACACCGATCCCTGTTCCGGCAAGGCCAGGATCCAGACCAATTACCTTGACCATCAACGACTCCCCTTGATCACACCGCGACCTGTTCCGGCAAAACCGGGGTCAAAACCGATTCCCTTGACCATCAGCCGCATCCTTTAAACAGACCCCATGCTTCCATCATTGAAGGGTCTTGAGCTTTTCAACGGCAATCTTGGCCTCGTTGCTCTGGGGAAACTTTTTGATGAGTTCATTTAAGATCAGCCTGGCATTGGCCTTTTCGCCAAGATTTGCAAAGGCATACCCCTGTTTTAAAAGGGCGGCCGACACCTTGTTCCCCTTGGGATAGTTCTCAATCACCTTCTGGTACTCAAGGATGGCCTTTTCATACCACTTTTCCCTGTAATAGCTCTCAGCAATCCAGAATCTTGCGTTGTCGGCATTGTCAGATTCGGGATAGGGTTTGAGAAAAGCTTCAAACGCCTTGCGGGCAGACTCAAACTCTCCCTTGTCCAGCAGCAGTTTTGCCGCTGAATAGCGCCCTTGTTCACTGGTATCCTCGACCGTTTTTTCCCCCTGGACCGGCGCATTTACCGCCACGTCCAAGGGCTCAAGCCCCAGATATTCCTCCAGAACGCCAATACGTTGAAAATTTCTGGACACGGCAGCATCAAGCCTTGCAAAGTCGGTTTTTTCCCCACCCGAGGGTTGACCTTCAACATTTTTAAACATATGCTCAGATTCTTCCATGCGTCCGGCAAGCTGTCGATTTTCAGCCCTGATTTCTTCGACAAGATTTTTAAGCTCAGCATAGCCTTCACGACCGGTGCGTTTGCTCGTTTCAAGATCGGATTCCACACGGTTGACAACCAGGGCCATCTCCTTGGTTTTTTGGTTCTCCCTGGCAAACCGCTCTGATTCCTGACTTTCAAGGACGGCGACCCGGTTCTCAAGCATGGACAACTCCTGGGACGAAACACAGCCCGACACCAGGAAAAGGGCCAACAGGCATAGGATGGAAAAAAGTTTACTGGTCATGGCAATACTCCAAAAGCTGACATTTCTGTTATACCACAGGGCCGGCAACCAACGCGTTTTGCCCCATGGGATACCGGCGCAGCAGTCAAACCCTTTTTACGATGGATTGACAAACAACTGGATTTTGGCTGACCCCCATGCGACACGGGCGCAGCAGTCAAACCCTCCTGACCGCTGCGCCCGAAAATCATAGAATTAAACCCGTTGAGCCAAGCCGTCTATCTATTTGATGACAAACTGGGCACGCCTGTTCTTGGCCCATGCTGTTTCATTGTTGGCAGAATCAAGGGGGCGTTCCTCACCATAGCTGATGGTTGACAGTCTGGATTCAGCAATGCCCAGGTCCACCAGGAACTTCTTGACGGAAAAAGCGCGCCTGTCACCCAGGGCAAGGTTGTACTCCATGGTGCCGCGATCATCACAATGGCCTTCGATCACCACGGTGACGCCAGCGTTTTCTCCAAGCCACAGGGCCTTTTCCTTGAGAAGGGTCCGGGACATGGGGTTCAGCTCTGAACTGTCAAAGGCAAAATGAATATTCTGGGTTGTAAATCTTGTTCTGGCAGCGGCCTGCCGGGCAAATTCAGCATCCTTGAGGGCCGCCTCTTTCAGGGCCTTTTCCCTGAGCATCGCCTCTTCCATTGCCCGCTGCTTTGCCAGGGCTGCAGCCTTGGCTGCAGCATCGGGGTCTATGGCCCCTTCAAGGGCTGCACCCTGGGGTTCAGAAACCACCTGTTTTTTTGCACATGCAACAGTGAACACAAGACCCACCACCATCAGGGCGAACACCAAACGCCTAAACACTTGCTTTTTCATCATTCCTCCGTTAATCGATTTAGTATTGTTACAACTCAATTGTTCTCATTCCCAAGGGACCATTCGGGATTGGTCTGGGCGCCATCCATGGAAAAAAGGCGCCGCTGTTCGCCGCCGGTTGCCGTCATCACATAAATCCGTGCAACACCTTCACGGGTTGAGGTAAACGCGATGAGACTTGCATCCGGAGACCAGCAGGGATCTTCATTATCCCCGGTATTGCGGGTCAGTTGAACCAGGCCAGTTCCGTCAATCCCGACAACATATATATTAATTTCTCCATTGGCGATACCCACGTATGCGATCTTATCACCATCGGGAGACCAGGATGGAGAGGTGTTGTAGCGCCCGGTAAAGGTCAGGCGTCGAACCCCATCACTCTCCATATCCTGAATGTAAACCTGGGGAGTTCCGGCCCTTTTGGAGACAAAGGCCATCTTACTCCCATCAGGAGAAAAACAAGGGGAGACATCAATTCCCCAGCTGTCTGTCAACTTCTTGATGATTTTTCCCTTTCCGGTCAACAGATAGATCTCCTGGTCATCTCCAAGACTCAATGTCGCAGCCAGGGATAATTTACCGGGAATCCAGGCCGGCGTTATGTTCATCCCCTTGAAATTGACCACTGCCCCCCTGTTCTGGATCAAATTCTTTATGTAGATATCCGGATTACCACCGGCATAGGAGGTATAGGCAAGCCAGTGTCCGTCCGAAGACCAGGCCGGTGAAATGGAAATACTGTTCAAACGGGTAACCTGGTGTGGATTGTGGCCGTCAAACTCCGAGACAAAGATCTCTTTGTTTTTCCCCTTGGTGGAAACAAAGGCCAGCCGACTTGAGAACACACCCCATTTGCCGGTGAGCTGAAACGAAATTTCACTGCAGAAACGATGGATCATCCGCCGCATGTCACTGACCTTGCCCGTGTAAACCTTTCCCACGACAAGTCGCTCGGTAAAGGGATCAAAGAGCCTCATCTTGAGCTCAAGGTCACCGCCGGACTCGGCAATGCCGCAGGTCACAACCAGCTCGGACCCGATGACGGTCCAGTTTTTAAAGTTAAGGTCCGTTCGGGTAATTCCCTTGACCGCTGGATTTTCAATATAGGAGATCGGGTCAAGCACGCTGATATAACCGGTAAACTCAAGGCCATTGACAAGAACAGCCCTTGCCTCACCGGCCAGGCGCTCCTCAACCGCCCCGCCCGTAAGGGGTTTAAACACAGGTACGGCCACAGGAATTTTTCTGAGAAAAGGATCACTGATGTTGATGTAAACCTGCTGTGCCCGGATTTCCGGGGGCTGCCCGAACAAGAGCAAGGCAAGCACAAGGTAAAAGAGGGAAAAAGCGACCCTTGACAGTTGTCTTTTTTTATCCATGGAATATCTATTTCAACCCGGAAGGTGTAAATTGAAGGCCGACATCATAGGTGACATATCCCTTTGGAAGCGGCGGTAACGGGTTTGACTTTTTAACCGCTTTCAGGGCTGACTCGTCAAGATAGCGGTTTCCGGACCGGGTTTCAAACCACACATCCCTGATCTGTCCGTTCTGTAATATTTTGATCAGTACCCGTGCCTGAATTCCCTTTTCGGCATTTGCAAGCCGCTCGTTAAAGGCCCAGTTCTGACGGATTCGATACATCAGCTCAACATTGTAAAGATCAATGGCCCCATAGGCTGTCCTGTCTCCCTTTGCGCCAACACCTGAAACCCCTGCCACACCTGACACGGACCTTGAACCGGACTGGGCTTCAACGGCCTTTTCAAGCCTTGAAAAGGCCTTTTCAAGGGTATTTTCGGCCGGGGGGGGAGATGCGTCCACTTTTTTCCCAGCGATTTTTTTCTCAATGGTTTCCCTGGCGCTCTCCATCACCTTGTCCGCATTGAATGTCTTTTTCTTTAACGCAAGTTTCAGGGCCGGCTCAGCAACCTTCACGGGCTGGGCAGTCTTTGCCGGCTCAGTTGTTTTTTCTGCAACGCCCACAGGTTCCGGGGAAACAACAGGCTCCGGAATCTTCACCGTCTCCTTTACCGGCGGTTTAACAACCTCCTTTACAGGCGGTTTAACGGCTGCAGGCTTGGGAGCAGGCGGGGTCACCCGCTCCTCGTTGGCAGCAGTTTCCACGGCATTACCCGGTGTGGCTGCAACATCACCCGGCAGGGCCAGGGAGACCAGATCAACCTGGATAACCGGTGGTATCACCCGCCGGGGAGGGATGCCCTGGATGAAAAACAGGGCCACGCCAAGGCCAAGGTGAACAAACACGGAGCACAGACAAAGCGTAACGCCCCAAAAGCCATTAAAACCAGACGCTTCCGGATCTGGTTCCCGTGAGCCCGATGATAGATAAAAAGCATCCATTTCAGTCAATCAGGATTTGTCGTCCGCAGGAAGGGTGATCATTCCCAGGGATGTTACCCCTGCAAGGCGTACCAGGGACATGACATTGACCACCGCCCCATAGGGGACCTCCCGGTCTGCCTTCAGGAGAACACCCCTGTTTTCAACATTGCCGAGGATGGCCCTGAGCTTTTCGGTAAGGTTCGCAAGATCCGCAACCTGGTCATTGATAAACACCTGGCCGTCGACTCGAATGGAAATCACAAGGGACTCTTCTTCCTTGGCAAGGGGGGTGGAACTGACCTGGGGAAGATTCACATCAATCCCCTGGACCATCATGGGGGCCGTCACCATGAAAATAATGAGCAGCACCAGCATCACATCGACAAAGGGCGTCACATTGATCTCGCCCATGAGCTGGTCACTGCCGAAACTGCCGGGACCGGACTGCATCACGCCCCCCTCTGCTTGTGAATGTCCCTCTCAATGATGTTGAGAAGGTCTGCGGCAAAGCTCTGGAGTTCCGAGTCTAACACCCGGATGCGGTCAATAAAATAGTTGTAGGCAATCACCGATGGAATGGCAACGGCAAGCCCTGCTGCCGTGGCAACAAGGGCCTCGGAGATACCCGGCGCCACAACGGCCAGACTTGCAGACCCTGTGGTACCGATCCCGTGGAAGGTGTTCATGATGCCCCATACCGTTCCAAACAGTCCGATAAAAGGGGCGGTGTTGCCGGCCGTGGCAAGAAAGGGCACCAGTTGGGACAGCCGCCTGACCTCAAGATTGATGGACCGCCTCAATGCCCGCTTCACATTCCCAAGGCCCATGAAATTCACATCCGTGGACCTTTTTTCCCCTTCTCCTTCCCCGTTGGGTTCAGCGGCTCTTTTGATCTCTAGATATCCGGCCACAAACACCCGGGCAACAGGGCTTTGCTTCAATACCCTGGCCTTTGAAAAGGCGTCTGAAAGATTCCGGCACTGCCAGAAAAGATCGGTAAAGTCGACAGATTCACCATAGGCTTTTTTTACATACCTGAACTTGATGAAAATAATGGCCCAGGAAGTGATGGAGAAAAACAAGAGCAGCAGAAGCACAAGCTTGACAACAAGCCCTGCGTTGCTCAGCATATGAAAAATTCCGCTTGTTTCAGGAGTCATGGAGGTGTCCACATCTATACGTTACAGGTGTCAGGGTTCAAAACTGTTTAAATATATGAGCTGCGATCAAATGTCAAGTGCGCCACGATAAAAGCCCCTGCGCAAAAGGCTGCACAGGGGCTTGCGTAACACGATTCAGGTGATCTGGACTACATCATTCCGCCCATGCCGCCCATGCCGCCCATGCCGCCGCCGGGCATTCCGCCGGGCATTCCGCCATCTTTCTCTTCGGGCTTGTCAGCGATCATGGCCTCGGTGGTGAGCATGATGGATGCCACGCTTGCCGCATTCTGAAGGGCAAAACGGACCACCTTTTTAGGATCAATAACGCCGGCTTCGATCAGGTCCTCATACACGTTGGTCCTTGCATTGTAACCAAAGGAACCCGTACCCTCTTTGACGGCATTGATAACAACAGAACCTTCAACGCCAGCATTGTTTGCAATCTGACGCAGGGGCTCTTCGATTGCCCGGGCAACCACCTTAACACCCAGCTTTTCCTCTTCCCCCTCGCCAAGGCCGGCAAGAATGGGAATACAGCGAACAAGGGCCACGCCACCGCCGGGAACAACACCCTCCTCAACGGCTGCACGGGTTGCATTGAGGGCATCCTCAACCCTTGCCTTCTTCTCTTTCATCTCAGTCTCGGTTGCAGCACCCACGCTGATAACGGCAACGCCGCCGATGAGTTTTGCAAGGCGCTCCTGGAGTTTTTCACGGTCATAGTCAGAGGATGTCTCGTCGATCTGGGCACGGATCATCTTGACCCTTCCCTCAAGGTTTTCCCTGGCACCGGCACCATCAATGATGGTGGTGTTGTCCTTGTCGATCACAACGGACTTGGCCTGACCCAGATCATTTACACCCACGTTCTCAAGCTTGAGGCCCACATCTTCAGAAACAACCTGGCCGCCGGTGAGGATGGCAAGATCTTCAAGCATTGCCTTTCTTCTGTCGCCAAAACCAGGGGCCTTGACAGCTGCAACGTTCAAGGTACCGCGGATCTTGTTCACAACCAGGGTCGCAAGGGCTTCGCCTTCAATATCCTCGGCCACGATGACCAGGGGTTTGCCCATTTTGGCAACCTCTTCAAGCACCGGGAGAAGGTCTTTCATGCTGGAGATTTTCTTGTCGCAGATGAGGATAAAGGGGTTGTCCAGCTCGGCAACCATCTTCTCTGCATTGGTTGCAAAGTAGGGAGAGAGATAACCGCGATCAAACTGCATGCCTTCAACGACATCCAGGGTGGTCTCCATTGATTTTGCCTCTTCAACGGTAATGACACCCTCTTTACCCACCTTGCCCATGGCCTCGGCAATGATGTTACCAATGGTCTCATCACTGTTGGCTGAAATGGTTCCAATCTGGGCAATTTCCTTCTGGTCCTTGGTGGGTTTACTGATGGTCTCAAGCTCTGCAATGATCTTGGACACGGCAAGGTCGATACCCCTCTTGATACCCATGGGGTTGTTGCCCGCCACAACAAGTTTCTGACCCTCTTCATAGATGGCCCTTGCAAGTACGGTGGCCGTGGTGGTTCCATCGCCGGCCATATCGCTTGTCTTGCTGGACACCTCTTTGACCATCTGGGCGCCCATGTTTTCGAACTTATCCTCAAGATCGATCTCTTTGGCCACGGTCACGCCGTCTTTGGTGACATTGGGAGATCCCCAGGATTTCTCGATAACAACGTTTCTGCCCTTGGGTCCAAGGGTTACAACCACTGCATCAGCAAGGGTCTGAACGCCCTTGAGCATTGCTTCACGGGCTTTTGCAGCATATTTGATTTCTTTAGCCATCTATTGGTTCCTCCATAATATATAGTTTAATTTAATGTGTCGGTTCTATCTTGTTCTGCGAAAGGAGTCAGAATCTACTCGATAACGCCAAGCACGTCATCCTGGCGCATGATCAGATAATCAGCTCCGTCAATTTTAACCTCAGTTCCGCCGTACTTGCTGAAAAGAATGGTATCTCCGACCTTGAGATCCATGGGGATCAGCTTTCCGTCCTCACCCACACGACCGTTGCCTGCTGCAACGACCTTGCCCTCGGCGGGTTTTTCCTTTGCGGTATCGGGAATGATGATACCACCCTTGGTCTTTTCTGTCTCCTGAACTCGCTCAACAAGAATTCTGTCCTGCAAAGGTCTTAAACTCATGATCTGATTCTCCTTAACAAATAATTAATTTACGTTTAACGATTATGGTGTGGCAACTCCGGGGATGAAAAAAGGGAGTTACTCGTCCTTTTTAACGGCCGGTTTGGGGGCTTCGCAGGTTTTCGCACAAGCCTCCGTCTCTTTTGGAGTGATTGATCCGCCGGACTTGGATCCGCCGTAATCCGTGACATACCAGCCCGAACCCTTTAAATGAAATGAACTGTGGGAGATAAGTTTCTGAAGTTTTCCCTGGCAATGGCTGCATGTGGTAAGGGGCGCATCCGTAATTTTCTGGAGGGCCTCCTCAACCCTTTTGCAGTTTAGGCATTCATACTCATAAATCGGCATTTTAATCTGTTCTCCAAATAAATTTGATGTTCGTGTGTCTCAAAAACAATGATAAAGTAGTCAGTCTTTATTCCTTGTCAAGGAGTTATGGTTAAAATTTAAACCAGTTTGTCAAAGCCTGGTTTTACAGACCTTTCCCCGTAGTAATCAAGAATGACCGAAAGCCCCTCAAGGCGTACCGGACCAAGAATTTTAAGGGTAATCCCATGGACCTGCCGCTCTTCTGCCATGGCTGTTTCATGGGTGGTTGCAGCTTCATAGATCTGCTGGAACTTGGTAAACCGAACAATGTGAACCAGCTCATGGACCACAACATAGAGCGCAAAGGGAAAAAGCCTAAACCCCTCTTTTTCTTCAACCGCTTTTAAAATGGCCCCGTCCTGGAGGCAGATCCGGTAAAAATTAAACGATGATGACCCAAAGGGCACATCCTTTTTCCTTGCCTCATACCCGACCACCTGGGCAAAGGGTCCTGACACCCGTTCATGGTCGGCCAGATTTATTGCCGTCCTCACATCATAGCGACTTTTAAACCACTGGCTTGACGACATCTTAAAATGGTTGCTCACCAGTTCTTCGGCCAGACAGACGGCATCTTCAACCGCCGTGATCTGGGACAGATCAAACATTCGCCTCTCTTTCATCCCATGGGTCTCCTTTAAAAAACAATGGACAGATTCAAGTGGGGTGTGCTATGTATAACGATTAACAGATCATACGGTCAAACAGTTAAAATCAGATAGAAAAATCCTATAAAGGGGGTGATTTTTTTGGGTAGTGTTATAAAGAAACGAAGAAAAAAGATGAGAAAGCATAAGCACAGAAAACTCCTTGCACGAACAAGGCACCAGAGGCGCAAGGGGAAATAAGCGGGTTCGAAAATATGATTGCGGGGTTGTGGATCAAGAACAGGTTCACCGCCCCGCAATCATTTTAACCGGCCGTTTTAATTGGTCGGGATCTTCTTGAAATACTTCATAAACTCTGAGTCCGTTGAAAGCACAAGGGTGGTCGCACTGTCAAGGGCCTCCCTGTAGACGTCAAGGGTTCTGACGAACGAATAAAAGTCCGTATCCACCCCATAGGCTTTGGCGTAGATTCCGGCCGCCTCAGCGTCTGCCGTACCCTTAAGTTCCTGGGCCGTCTTGTAGGCTTCAGAACGAATCTTCTGCAGTTCTTTTTCCTTGTCACCCTTGATATTGCTTGCCTCACCCCGGCCCTCTGAACGATACTTTTCAGCAATCTGCCTTCGTTCGGCAATCATCCGGCCGTAGACCGCGTCCCTGACCTTTTCAACATAGTTGAGGCGCTTGATCTTTACATCCACGATTTCAATACCGAACGGCTCAAGCTTTGGCTGGGCCTGCTCAAGGATCCGTCGTGTAATTTCACTCCTGCCCACCTTTATGCGGTACTGGGAGGCTTGATCACCATCCCCACCATCCATGGCGTCAAAGGTATCCATGGGCCGGTCACTGTTTCTGACGGTTTCCACGAGCCTGAATGAGGTCAGAAAGTTACGCATGGCAGGGTCGATAATGTCGTCCAGTCGCCCCATGGCACTCACCATGTTGTTCACCGTCTGAAAGTACTTGATGGGATCCACAATCTTCCAGCGGGCAAAGGTATCCACCCAGAGAAAGGTCTTGTCCTTGGTGGGCACCTGGCCCGGGTCACCATCCCACTCCTGTAAATTTTTCGGAAAATAGGTGGCCTTCTGCACAAAGGGCACCCTGAAATTCAATCCCGGTTCCGTCACGGGTTTTCCAACCACCTTACCAAACTGGGTCACCACCACCTGTTCCGTCTCATCAACAACATAGGCCGATGCAAACAGCACGACAACGGCCAGGGCCAGCACGCCTATAATAATACCCTTAAACTTCATCATTTTTTATCCCCCTCCTTGCTGGACCCACTGATAACGCTTGAACCCTGGCCCATGTTCAGCAGCGGAAGCAGGTTGGACTGATCTGAATCAACAACGTACTTGCCGCCAAGCTTTGGCAGAATCTCGGCCATGGCCTCAAGATAGAGACGCTTTTCCGTGACATCCTTTGCCTTTACATACTCCTGGTATACGGATGTAAACCGTGCCCCGTCACCCTTGGCCCGGTTGACCCGGTCAAGGGCATACCCTTCGGCATCCTTGACCACCCTTCTTGCCTCACCCCTGGCCTGGGGAATGGCCTTGTTGAACTCTTCCTTTGCCTTGTAGATGAGCTGCTCTTTTTCCTGGACCGCCTCGTTCACCTCGTTGAACGACGGCTGTACCGGTTCAGGCACATTGGTTTTCTTCATCTCAATGGTGACGATGTGAATCCCTGTTTCAGCCTGGCGCAACTCCTCCTGGAGCCGTTCCCTTGCCGCAATTGCGATCTCTTCACGCTTGGAGATCACCTCGTTGATGCTTCGGTCTCCCACCACGGTCCGCATGGTGGCTTCGGCCATATCCCTGAGGATCGAATTGACGTTCTTAACCTTGAACAGATACTTGTAGGGATCCGAGATCCGGTACTGAACGATCCAGGGAACCACCGCCACATTCAGGTCACCGGTGAGCATGAGGGCGGCACCGATATCTTCATTTTCATTTGCAAACCGTGAGCCGCCCGCAGGGGAAGTCTTGAAACCGAACTCCTCCTTGTAGACCCTTTTTATCTTGACCTTTGTCACCCGTTCAATTCCCGAGGGCAGTTTGAAATTTAGGCCGGGCTGGCTGATGCGGTCGTACTTTCCAAACCGCTGGATCACCCCCACCTCATCCACGCCGACCGTGAAAAACAGCGAACTTCCAAAGAAGAGGAAAAAGAGAACCACGATCAAAAGGATTCCGCCGGGAAACTTGAAATTCTTAAATTTGGCGAGCACCTCGTCCATCTGTGGCGGTTTTGGAATATTCCCCCCGCTCTGGCGATGTTCGTACTGTTCTTTCTTCTCTCTGAGCTTATCCCAGTCCCAGTTCATAGATAGATTCCTATAATTATCATTAGAATTAAAAGATGTCCTAAAATATTAAAGAATACAGCAATGGGAATAATTTTCAAGAAAAAACGCAAAAACAGCGGTTTCACCTTGACTTCCTGTTTTGCCGGAGATAAATTTTCCGGAATGGAAAACAATGTCACGACCAAAAACCTTTCCATCGCCCTTGACGTGGAAGGGTCACAGGTTTACACCAAGATCAGCTACCCGCTTCGGTACGGGATTTTCAAACAGATCAGAACACCGGATCACCTGTTCCACTTCAACCTTAACAACGAGATTGTCCGGGCCGTCGGCAGAACCCGGCAATGGATTCACCCCAACGAATGGCTCAAGCGCACCCCGGGCAACGACTGGGTCTACTATTCCAATGGCGGTTACACCGGCGTGTTTGAGGCCACGGGTGAGTACTATCTGCCCAATCTGCAATACCCCACCAATGCCCTTATCGGGGGAAAACCGTTTAACGAGCCCTGCGTAAGCGATATTGTCGAAAACTGGCACAGCCACCTGGTCGCCATCCGCCAGTCGGCAAAGAACCTGCCCGGCCCTGCGGGCCGGTTCCTCGACCAGGCCGTTGAAAAAACACCCCACAGCCTTCAAACAAAGGCAAACCAGCTGTTCTCCATCTGCGGAGGAAGGGTGACGGTCATGCCGCCCGATGCAAGGCACATGGACTACGACATCATTCCGTTGTTTATCTCCCTTGGCTGCCTTTACAAGTGCCGGTTCTGCCGGATCAAGACAGAACACCCCTTTGCCCTTAAATCCAGGGATGAAATTGTTGAACAGATCCATGGGCTCAAGGCCCTCTACGGCCAGGATCTTGCCAACTTTAACTCACTTTTCCTTGGAGAACACGATGCCCTTGCCGCTGGAAAAGAGCTGATCGTGTTTGCCGTTGAAAAGGCCCTGGAGATCCTGAAACTTGACCGGGGAAACATGGAGGGAAGCAACCTCCTGCTCTTTGGCAGCGTGGATTCTTTGCGTGGCACGGACCCGGAGCTGTTCGACCGGCTCAACACCCTGGTTTCAAAAACCTACATCAACATCGGCCTTGAATCCGCCGACCAGGAGACCCTGGATTTTCTAGGCAAACCCATCCAGGTTGCCCAGGTGGTCCGGGCGTTTGACACCATCCAGGAGATCAACGCCCAATACCCGAACATTGAAATCACAGCCAACTTTGTCATGGATGACACCCTTCCAAAGGATCACATCCCGGCCTTTTTGCGCCTTGTCAGGGACCGGATTCCCCACACAAGGCCCAAGGGGAGTATCTATCTCTCCCCCCTTTCCATCAACCGGCCGTCACGGCAGATGCTGTTCGCCTTCAACCGTCTCAAGTGCCTGAGCCACCTTCCCACCTTTCTCTACATCATCCAGCGGCTGTAACCCCCCTGTCTGCTGAAAACGCTTGACCCGCCATGGCTGTCCAGCCGGTCCTTCTTGCATTCCGACCGGATTGATCGTATAGTTTGGTTCAATAAAAAAACCAACAGGGAAAACCGCCTTAAAATGATCAACACCAGCAAGGGCATCAACCCGGACGCCGTAATTCAGGGCCCATCCACACCATGGCGCGTATCCGTCCACGGAGGCCACAGTGGCCAGTTCTGCCTCCATGCAAGGGACACCCTCGAAGAGATGGTAAAGCGCTACATTGAACTTGGCTTTGCCTGGGTGGGCATCACCGAGCATCTTCCGGCCCGGGAACAAAAATTCATGTACCCGGACGAGGTCGCAGCAAATCTTACCCCGGACCAGATGCTTGCAACCTTTGAAGGGTATATCCGGGAATGCAACCGCCTGAAAACAAAATACCGCTCACGCATCACCATTTTCACAGCCTTTGAAATTGAAACCTGTTCGGGCTATGACACCTTTGTGCCGCAAATGGTGTCACAGTTCAGACCCGATTACATTGTCGGTTCCGTTCACCATGTCAACGACCGGGGGTTTGACGTTTCAAGGGAACAATACCTTGAAACAGCCGCCCGGTCAGGGGGCATGGACGCCCTTTACGAAGGCTACTTTGACCTTCAGTACGAGATGTTTAAAACCATCAATCCGGCGGTTGCGGGCCATTTTGACCTTATCCGGCTTTTTGACGACAACTATGGTTCAAGGATCAGAAAACCTGCCATCTGGCAGAAAATCGTGCGGAACCTAGAATGCATCAAGCACCAGGGTATCGTCATGGACTACAACCTGAGGGCACTTGCCAAGGGGGCCCATGAACCCTATATCTCAGCCCCCATCCTTGAACTTGCGGGGAAGATGGGCATCCGGGTGGTTCCAGGCGACGATTCCCACGGGGTGGGTGATGTCGGCAACCACATGGACCAGGCCGTTGACACCCTTTGCAACCTCGGATTTACAACCCATTTTCACCCCCCCAGACGCTACCTGTGGGAAACCCAGGAAACCCAGGAAACCGATTGCCAATGAACAAACAAGATATCACCGTGGTCCTTGTGGAACCCCAGGGTCCCCTTAACATCGGCTCTGTGTGCAGGGCCATGATGAACTTCGGGTTCAGCCGCCTCTGCCTTGTCAACCCGTGCAGGACATTCAACAACCTTGACGCAAAGAAGATGGCCCTTTCCGCCCTGCCCATCCTTGAAACGGCCGTTGTGGTTGACACCCTGGACCAGGCCCTCAAGGAGTGCCACCTGGCATTCGGAACCACCCGTCGGTTTGGAAAATACCGCCAGGATTTCTTAACCCCTGAAGGATTGGGCAAAATGGTTGCCCAAGGACCGGACCACATCCAGTGCGCCCTTGTCATGGGAAGGGAAGACCATGGGCTGTACACCGAAGAGCTTGAGCGCTGCCAGCACTTTGTCACCATTCCCACGGAAAGCACCTATGGGTCCATGAATCTGTCCCATGCAACGGCACTTCTCCTCTACCAGATCTCAATGGCCCTTGGCCGGACCGTTCCCCTTAAAACCGGTTCAAGCCGGCCGGCAACCGGCGAGGAGTTGCAAGGCATGTACGGCCACATGGAAAAGAGCCTGTGCGACATCGATTTTCTCAACCCCCAGAACCCGGAGCACCTCCTCAGAACCTTCAGGCGGATTTTCGGACGGGCAGGCCTTGACAAAAGGGAGGTGGCCATCATCCGCGGCCTCATGGGCCGCATTGACTGGACCGAATCTGAACGAAAAAAACAGCTCAGGGAATAGGGCCAGGCCCCGGGGGTTTGTAAATCAAAATTTAGTTGTTATATTCTAACAATGACCGTCGGGTACAGGGTCAAACCAACATCAACCACCCCAATAAAAGGAGAGTATCATGCTGAAAAAACCCATGGGCGACGCCTTGATCGAACAGATCAACAGGGAAATGTATTCGGCCTACCTTTACATGGCCATGTCCAGCCACAGCAATGGGATTGGCCTCAAGGGCTTTGGCAACTGGTTCATGGTTCAGTACCACGAGGAGATGTTCCATGCCATGAAAATTTATGAATACCTGGCAAGCCAGGGAACCGAGGTTGTGCTCAGGGCCATTGCCGAGCCCCCGGCAACCTTTGACTCCCCCCTTGACATGTTCACAAAGACCCTGGCCCACGAGCAGTTCATCACCGAGTCCATCAACGATCTCATGGAACTTGCCATTGCTGAAAAAGACCATGCCACCCAGATTTTTCTCCAGTGGTATGTCCTCGAGCAGGTGGAAGAAGAAGAGAACGACAACGATATCATTGCCCAGCTCAAGCTGATCAAGAATGACCCCAGGAGCCTGATGATGCTCGACCGTGAGCTTGCAGGGAGAATGACAACGGTTCCGGTGGATTTCAGCAAGGGTGTCAGCGCCGCCCAGTAAACGGCCGACCAGGAGGGAAAAGCCCCCTCAGGTTCGGGCCTGATCCGGCAGACAACACCCGGAAAAACGACTGCGCCCTTGGGTCAGGCCCCTCCTGTGTTAACCCTGGGAAACCTGGACCGGTCCGTGTGGGGATAGAACTTGGCCCCTGAAAAGATGTTCATGAACCCCTGGTTCACGTTCAGCTCCACATAGGTGAGCCGTTGACGGATGGTCTCGATCTCATCAAAGAGATCGGGATCAGTCAGGAGTCGTGCGGCCCCTTCAAGGGAAGAATTGCCAAGGACCTTGAACCGATCCATGGGAATGTCGGGGAGCATGCCGATGGTGATGGCGGACACAGGATCAATGAACGAGCCAAAGGTGCCTGCCACATAAAAGTGCTCAAGGTCGTCAAACTCCAGCCCTGCGGTTTGTTCGACAATCACCTGGAGGATTGCGTACATGGCGGCCTTGGAGCTTGTCAAGGAATCGAGATCCACCTGGCTGAGGGTGATGGGGGCGTGGGTGCCGGACTCGGCTGCCGGAACCAGCACAAGGGTGTCAATCCCCTGGTCGCAGACCAGATGCCCGGCACACCGTTCGTGTGAAAATTTTCCCCGGATGTCCATCATCCCCGACAGAAAAAGTCCGGCCGCAAGATCGATCATGGCCGATCCGCACAGCCCCAGGGCAGGTTCATCCCCAATGGTGTGAACCTTGATCGCGCACGATACACGATCAATCTTCACCCGGTCGATCACCCCCGGACCTGCCGCCATGCCCATTTTGCTCATCCCCCCTTCAAGGGCCGGGCCTGCTGCACCGGCACAGGCAATGAGCCACTCCCTTGTACCCAGAACCACCTCGGCATTGGTTCCCACATCCACCATGATGCTGGGATGTTCGTTCTTGTGAATGCCGGCAAAGAGTATCCCGGAGACAAGATCCCCCCCGAAATAACTGCCGATGTTGGGAAACAGAAAGACCCGGGCCATGGGATTGGCAAACAGGCCAAGGTCCTTGGCGTCCATGGGTTCGGGCAGATTGACCGCCGGGATATAGGGTTCCCGGATAATGTTTGACGGGTCAATCCCGAGAAAAAGGTGGGTCATGGCGGTATTTCCGGCGCAGACCATGGAATGAACCGATTCAACCTTGAGCCCTGCCCGGTCACACAGAACGCTTACACTGCGGTTCACCGAGTCAATCAGAACCCGTCGCAGCGCCTCAAGCCCCTCTGGATCCCGTGCATGGTGGATCCGCGCCAGCACGTCCGGCGCAATGCCGATCTGGGGATTGTCAAACCCCTTCTCCCCCAGGGTTTTCCGGGTTTCAAGATCCACCAGCCGGGCCACCAGCCGGGTGGTGCCGATGTCAAGGGCAACCCCGCACACAGGATCTGTTGAGTCCGGAGCCTGAACGGTGGTGACCCGCCACCCCCCCGCCTCCTTGAAAACCAGCACCTTGACGGTGTGATTGAACCGCCGCAAAAGGGCGGGAAGACGTTTCACCACCCCCAGGGGTACTGAAACCCGGTCTGTACCCAGGGTCTTTTCCAGGACCGCTGCCAGCCGCTCAACATCGGCAATATTGTTTCCAAGGCGCGGCACAGGCACCTGGACCACCCTGACTGCCCCCTGTCCCGTGTTCACCGGTTTACCCCCTTGAGAAGCTCAAGCCTTGCCGCAAGCCGTGGAAAGGCGCCAAGGTCTGTGTGGGGAATAAAGAGCGCCCCCATGTAATGATCCATGTACGAAGGGGTTTCAGCAAGTTCAAAGTTGGTCATCATCCGAACCACCTCACCCACATCCCGCCGGAGCCGGTTGGTAAACGAACTCATCTTGGTGCCCAGGAGCGAGCTGTTGCCAAGGTAGGTGACATGATTTGGATCAACCTCCGGCAACAACCCAATGGTCATGGCCTTCTCAAGATCGATATAGGAACCGAACCCGCCGGCCAGGATCACCTCTTCGATATCACCGATGGTCAGTCCCACCTCCTCGAGCAGGGTCTGGGCAGCCGAATACATGGCCCCCTTGGCCCGGATCAGATTATCAATGTCAGGTTCCGTGATAGAAATATCCCTGTCGATCTGGGTGGCATCCTGCCACACCAGCACATACTCCCAAACCCCCTCACGTTGACGGATTCTGTCGAGTCCCAGGGTTTGATTGAACTTACCCCGGTTGTCTATGACGCCGGTTTCAAACAGGCGTGCCACAATGGTAATCAGCCCCGACCCGCAAATTCCCTTGGGCCTGACATTGCCAATGGTCATGATCATGGGCTCAAGGGTCATCAGGTCTATGGAAAAATCTTCAATGGCACCCCTGGCAGCCCGCATGCCAAAGGTGACGCCCCCGCCCTCAAAGGCCGGACCGGCCGAAGCGGCGGTACAGACCATCCAGTCTTTATTGCCGATGACAATCTCGGCATTGGTGCCGATATCCATGAAAAGCGTCAGCTTATCCGACCGGTACATACCCGATCCCATGACGCCTGCAACAATATCTCCGCCCACATAGGATGCCACCCCGGGATACACAAGGGCAATGGCATGGGCGGCAAGGTCAATACCCACGTCGGCGGCTGCAAACGGCGGATAAAAGTTAGAAGCCGGCACATAGGGAGCCCGCCTTAAGTATTGCGGAGTGATGCCAAGGAGAAGCTGGGTCATGGTGGAGTTGCCGGCAAGGGTGATGGTGGTGATCTCATCCCGTGCGATACCGGCTCGTTTAATGATTCGTCCAAGGACCTTGTTGACGGTTTCGATCACCTTTGCCTGCAGGGTGGCAAGACCGTTGGCCTTTTCCGAAAAAACGATCCGTGAGATCACATCCTCCCCGTAGCTGATCTGGGCGTTGAAATCCCCATAATTTGATAGCACCGCGCCCGAATTAAGATCAAGCACCTCGCCATAGATGGTTGTGGTACCGATGTCCATGGCAACGGCAAAATTTCGGTCTGTGGTATCACCTGTTTCAATATGGACAATCTTGTTTTTCCCATCCTCCCTTACCGGCCGCACAATGGTTGCAGTGACCTTAAAGTTTCCATGGCGCAGAAGATCCGGAATGGTTCGCATCACATTTAAATCCATGACAAGCCGATGTTCGTTGTGCTCAATCTTGAGGTGGTGCAGCAACCTTGAAACATCGGCGATGTTGTCCTCGGCCGTGGGTTCGGGAAGTTCCAGGTATTTTTTTTCAACCGGCGGAATAAAAAGCCCCTGCTCCTTGAGCAGGTTCAAATCAAAGGTTCTGATTCTGGCCGTGTGGCGGGGAGATGCCTGGAGGTTCAGTACCGCTGAATCCACATCGGACTCCACGGGAATTCTCACCACAAGGTCGGACCGGACCTTTGCAAGGCAGGCCAGTCGATAGCCGTTGGAGATATCTTCAGAAGAGAGCCGCTCTGAAAGGCCATCGTCCACCAGACCCTGTTCAATGATGACCCTGCATTTTCCGCAGACCCCTTCGCCGCCGCAGGATGCGTTCACATGGACACCCGCCTCCATTGCTGCCCGGATAAGATTTTCACCGTCGTCGACCTCAATTTTCCTGTCATGGGGCAGGAAGGTAATCATATGCCTTGCCATCCAATTTCCTCCTTAAAGCAAGAATTTTATCTCTCTCCTGTTTGCTTCTCATCTGGAGTGCCGTCCACCCCTAACCCATTGCCCCCTCTTTTATCCCACAGGTGAAACAAGGTAAACAATAAAAAACATGTTCATTTGAGTTTATTCTCGAAATTTCATTGACCTAAAACTTTTTTTTCTGTTTAAAAGAGGAGGATTCAAATTGAACACAGATTAAACTCGAATCAATACGGGTTCAATCTAAAACCATGGAGGCACGGTATCTTAAACCAGAGCAACATGGTATCTTAAACCTATACGGTATCGTAAGAGATGGTATTTTGAAATATAATAAGGGGGAAGGGTAATGGAAAAAATTGATATACCCAGGCTTATAAGCATAGTGGGAGAAGACAACCTGAAGAGTAATCCAGCAGACCTCTTTGTTTACGGTTCCGACTCCTCGGTTCATTCTGCAAGACCGTGGGTGGTGGTCAGACCCAAAAACATCGAGCAGGTTCAACAGATAATGGTTTATGCAAACCAGGAGAGAATTCCTGTGATCACCCGGGGGGCGGGATCGGGCATGTGCGGTCAGACCGTACCCATCCACGGCGGCATCACCCTTGACATGAAGCGGATGAACAAGATCCTTGAGATCAATCCGTCGGACGTCTATTGCAGGGTCGAGCCGGGGGTTGTTGACGACGACCTGAACCAGGCGTTAAAGCCCTTTGGCGTATTTTACCCCCCCACGCCCGCCTCGAGCAGGATCGCCACCATCGGCGGTGAAATCGGCAACAACGCAAGCGGGGTCCGTTCGGTAAAGTACGGTGCCACCCGGGACAGTGTCCTTGGAATGAAGGTGGTGCTGCCCGACGGCAGGCTTGTGACCCTTGGCGCACGGACACGGGTTGAGGCAACCGGATATCAGCTCCACAAGCTCATCGTGGGGTCCGAGGGCACCCTCGGTGTAGTGGTTGAAGCCACCCTGAGCTTTGTTCCCATTCCAAAATTCAGGTGCCTTGGCATGGCCAATTTTGACACCCTTGAAGATGCAGGAAATGCCATTGCAGGCATCATGGGAGGGGGAATTGCGCCGTCCATGCTGGAACTTGTGGACAACGTGGCCATCAAGGCCGTAAACAAAACCATGGATCTGGGCCTTCCCGATGTTGAGGCGGTGCTGCTCTACGAGGCCGACGGTATGGTCCGGGAAGCCGTGGACTACGAGATTGACGCCATGAAAGAGGTATGCCGGAAGAACAACGGCACAGGCCTTGTGAGCAGTTACAACGCCGATGAACGGGCCAAGATCTTTCTTGGCAGAAAAAAACTCTTTCCAGCCCTGTCAAAATTCAGCGACGTGCTCTCGAGCACCTCCCTTGCCGACGACATGGCCGTACCCTACTCCAAAATGGCGGAAACGGCCAAAACCATCCACGAGATTGCGGCCCGTAACAACATTATCATGACCGCCTACGGCCATTGCGGTTCAGGATGTATGCACACCAAGATCCTCATGGAGCCGACCCGGAAAGAGCAGTGGGCGTCGGCCAAAAAAGCGGTGGCCGAAATTTACACCTATGTCCGGTCTGTTAACGGAACGACCTCGGCCGAACACGGCATCGGCCTTTCAAAGGCGCCGGCCTTCAAGCTCGAAAAAGAGGACAGCCTGGATCTGATGTCCAGCATCAAACGGGCCTTTGATCCCAACAACATTCTCAATCCCGGCAAACTCATGGATGCCCCTGAAGACTGGGTGACCGCCACCGACTTAAGATACATGGTTGCCTGATATTGACATTGAACCCAAACGGAGTCACTCATATGGAAACACGTCCCTTTGAAACGAAGAATCTTGACAAGTGGAAGTCCAACCTGGACAGCTGCATCCGCTGCGGATACTGCTACGAACACTGTCCCATATTCAAACACACCCGGTGGGAGTCCGACGCCCCCAGGGCCAAGCTGATCATGCTCTACGGTCTGCTTGCCGGCAAACTTGAGCCTTCAGCCTATATCGCAGACAAAATCGCCTCATGTTTCTACTGTGGTCGCTGTGTTGCCGCCTGTTCAAGCGGTGTTCCCCTGATGGATATATTCACCGACGCCAAGCGCGATTTCCAGGGTACCCAATTTGAAGCCTGCGGTACCACCACGATAACCAACACCGATTGCGTAGCCTGCCTCGCCTGTGTCCGGGCCTGCCCCCACGAGGCAAGGCTGTTCATCAACGGCAAGATCGTCACGGATACGGTTAAATGCCAGAGCTGCGGCATCTGCGTGGACATCTGTCCCAACCAGGCCATCTCCACCTCCCTGGGCTACGGCACGAGCCGACCGGACCTGAACCGGGAAATCGGTGATTTCCTTGAAAAAGAGACCTCAAAGGCCATTGTTTTCGGATGCAACTGGTCCTACTACCCCGATTTTCAAGCGTCGGCCATGGACAGGGCGGTTGAGCCCCCATACAAGATTCTCATCAACATGTGCGGGGGCAGGCTTGAAAAGCCCCTGCTGCTTGAACCCCTGCTCCAGAACGCCTGGGGGGTTCTGGTGGCCTGCTGCCCGGACGGCGATTGCGAGCACGACGGCAACGTCAAGGCAAAATCCCATGTCCTAGCCCTCCGGGAGCTCCTTGAACAGATGGATATCGATCCGGACAGACTCCAGCTGGTACAGATCAAACACGGGGATAAGGTCGGATTTCAGACAGCCATTGACACGTTCATGGAAAAACTGGACACCCTTGGCCCCCTGAACAACAAATAAGGAAACCACCATGCAGATAAAAGTGCCCTATGGACGAGACGGCGAAGAGACAGCCACCCTCAGCGACAGCCTTGATACACGCTTTCTGGAGGCCAACGCGGTTGAGATCAAACCCTTTGAATCCCTCATGGAACAGGCGTTGAGCAAACCTGTCAACAGCCCCGACCTCACGGATTTCCTGGCCGGGGCCAGGGATGTTCTCGTCATCGTCAACGACGCCACCCGTCCCACCCCCACCCGCCAGGTCCTGGACCTGATCCACCAAAGGCTCAGCGGAATTCCGGTGAAATTCATCATTGCCACCGGCGCCCACAGGGGGCCGAGCCATGAGGAGTATATCCAGATATTCGGGGATCACTATGAACGGATCAAGGATGACATCATTGTCCATGATGCCCAGCGATCAGAGGACATGGTCTTTCTCGGAACGAGCAGCAACGGCACCGAGATGTACGTGAACCGTGCCGGGGTCGACGCCCACAAGATCATCATCATCGGCTCGGTGGAGCCCCATTACTTTGCAGGCTATACGGGCGGCAGAAAATCGTTTCTGCCGGGAATTGCAGGGTTTAACACCATTGAGCAGAACCACAAGCTCGCCCTTGTACCCGCAGCAAAGGCCCTGGCCCTTGAAGGCAATCCCGTCCACGAGGACATGGTGGATGCCCTGTCCGTGGTGAAAAAAGAGATATTTGCCATCATGACCGTTCTGGACAAGGACCACAGGGTCTATGCCGTGACCGCAGGCGAAATCCATGACTCGTTCATGGCGGCCATTGACAGTGCCAACGAGGTGTTTGCCGCCCCCATCAAGGAGAAGGCCGACATTGTCGTATCCGTGGTCAAGTTTCCCCAGGACATCGACCTCTACCAGGCCCAGAAGGGAATCGACAATGCCAAGCTTGCCCTCAAGGAAAATGGCATCATGATCCTTGTGGCCAAATGCAGGTGCGGCATCGGCGGCAAGGCCTTTGCCGATCTGCTCGGAAGCTGCGATACCCCCCAGGCGGTGCTTGACACCATTGAAAAGGGATATAAGCTGGGCTACCACAAGGCCGCAAAAATGGCTGAAATCGGCATCTGGGCCGAAATGTGGGGGGTAACCGATGTGCCGCCCGAGGTCATTGAGCCCCTGTTTATCCGACCCTTTGCCTCCCTCCAGGAGGCCCTTGACACGGCCATCGAAAAAAAGGGGACGTCTGCAAAGATTCTCTTTCTCATGGACGGCGGACTGACTGTTCCCCTTTACAGTGAATAGAAGCGCTGGATTTTCACCGCAGCCCATGGAGAATTGACCGATTCAAACGAAAAAGCGGTCAGGAACTAAATCCCTGACCGCTTTTTTTTATACTATATACTCCCACCGAAGCATCACCAATGACGGCGTTTCAAATATCGTCGTGGCCGGAGCAGAGACCTCGCTCCGGCCATGCCGATTGTGGGATTTAACCGAACTGACCTATAGGGGAACAGGCGCTAACAGGTGTGTCGATGAAAGCAACGACAACAAGGAAAGCCTGACCCCAATTAGAGTTTTTCGGCAAACTTGCGAACCTTAAGGCTGAACTCTTCGGCCATGTTCGAAGCAATGGTGGTGAAGATCAGCCGGTCTTTGTTCAGTCCCATGGCTGCAAGGCGTTTCTGAACCTCGGCCACCCGCCACCCGGCATAGGTGTTGCCCCGCTCGGCCTTGCAGTTGCCCTCGTGGCAGGCGGCAACCATGACGCCATCGGCACCCTCGACAAAGGCCTTCATGATAAACTCCACATCAACCTTGCCGGCGCAGGGCACCTGGACCATCCTGAAACCGTCGGGCAGATCAACGCCCAGGGTCTTGGCCGCCTGTCCGGCCTCAAAGGCGGAATTCTGACAGCAGAAGGCAACAATCGACGGGGTCTCCTTGGCAGAGGCCACAGCCGCTTCAATGTCGGTCTTGAGGGCGGTGTCGGTGAAATCACCGATCTGGATGGCATCCATGGGGCATTCACTGGCACAGATGCCGCACCCCTGGCAGGCCACAGGGGAAATGGCGGCAACCCCGTTTTCCCAGAAAATGGCACCATGGGGACAGCAGCGGTAGCAGGTCAGGCAGATGACACATTTGGTGTCGTCCACAACAGCCTGATCCTTTGCAACGGTCACCACACCTGCGCCCAGGAGATCTTCAACCCTCAAAACCACGTTGGCGCTGTCCACCGATTGGGATGCCACAAAGATCCCCTCTCGGTTGGAACGGACCGGAAAGCGGTGAACATTGTTGCTGGGCAGAAACCCGTCAAGGTCCGTGTCGATGCGAAGGGTTGCTGCAAGGTCAATGTCGTCCCTGGCAACGACCGTTTTTTCCTCAACCACAATATAGTCGGGTTCAAGGGTCACATCTTCCCGGACAACCGGGTCATGGATGGTGATTTTCAAGGTTTCACCCTGGTCAATGACCGGTTTTTCAAGGGGTTTGAAGCAGACCACGCCCAAATGACGGCCTTCGGTAAAGAGCCGCTCAAGCCCGGGGCCTGCCACCTTGACGTTGTTGGCATAGATGTAGGCGCTGGAGTTGCCAAGCTTTTGAACGGCAAGGGCCGCCTCAAGAACCCGGCGGGTTGCACCGGGGTCGCCCTCCTGGCCAAAGCCTGAAACAAAGGCCACGCTCTTACCATCGCCCTTGGCCAGACTGTCCGTAAATGCCGCATCCGCCAGCAGGGCTTCCATCTGGGTCATGGTCACCACCCGTTGATCCAGATTAAGACCGTAGGCGAGATTCAAGGGTTCAAAACCGTACACGGGTGCCACAACAACGGCGCCGAATGTTCGGTCAATGGTGCTGCCGGGTGCGGCAAGGCAGGTGCGATAATCTCCGGCAACTCCGGCAAGGCTCGCCACCCGGGTCCCAGGCATCACCTCGACCCCGTCAACCGCCATGGGCTGATCCGAATCATGGGCAAGCACCACGGTATACCCCTTTTCTGAAAGGGCCGCAGCCGCTTCAATGCCCGGAGTTCCACCGCCAACGACAAGTACATCCTTGTTCATGGTGACATCAATCATGGTTGTTTTTTCCGCTATCATTTGGCACCCCCAACATATTTTGCGGCGTCAAAGGCAGCTTTACCCGCTTTTGCCATGGAGGCTGCAATGGTTCCAGGTCCTGCGGCCGTGCCTGCCACAAAAATGCCATCGCCCACACTGTCGTCAAGAAATCCATCAACCGTCAGAGGCACGCCAAAGGTGTCGGAGATGAGCTTGCTGTCGGCCCCGGGCATGATGCCAACCGAGAGCACCACAAGGTCAAACTCCTCAAAGGTCGGCGTTCCCTGGTCTTCGGCCATGTGGCGAAGCTTGAGGCCATCGTTTTCAACGGGATAGATATCAACGGGAATGGTTCTGACAAAACGGACATTTTCCTTGATCCGTTCGTAGAACACGGGAAATTCTTTGCCCACATTCTGGACATCAATGTAGAATACAGAGACCTCGGCCTCGGGATCCTGGTGTTTAATCGTACCGGCCATGCGCAATCCGTAGGCACAGCACACCTCGGAACACCAGAGGTGACCCAGGCGCTCGTCCCTTGACCCTACGCACTGGATAAAGGCGACCCGTTTGGGCGGCAGACCGTCCGACGGCCTGACAATGCCGGCGTTCTCCCGCTCAATGTGCTCAAACTCAAGGCCCGTGATCACGTTTTCCCACTTGCCATACCCGTAGGTACCCTTGAGGGAGGCATCAAAGGGGGTAAATCCCGTGGCAAGGATAACGGCGTCAACATCAAGGGCACACTCGCTGCCCATCTCCTGAATCTTGACTGCCCCTTCAGGCGCAGCCTCGGTCACATTTTCCCCCACAACATAGAGGGGGGTGTTGTGCCGGGAAAACCCCTTGAGAACCCGTCCATCGGCCTGATCCGGGGCGCTTTTTTTAAGGGTAACCCGATACCCCTTTGAGCGGTCCAGACCTTCGACCTCGGTTCTCAGGTGAACGTTGATCAAGGGTTCGGCAACAACATCCTTGAGCATTTTTTCAACGCTGCAGGCACCGCATTTCTGGCACATATCCGTTGCCTTGCAGGTGTATCCGATGCTGTGCCCGCCAAGAAAGCAGCTCTTTTCCACAAGTTCGACACCGATATTCTGCCGGGCCAGCTCCCAGGCCGCAGTAAGTCCTGCAATGCCGCCCCCGACAACCATCACTTTTCTGGTTTGACTGTTCAATTGCAAACTCCTTATGGTTTTTTAAACTTCAGGTCTTGGCAGTACTCCCGCTCGCTCGGCGATCTCAGGCACCTTGTGCTCCCACTCGATGGCCATGAGATGCACCCCTGCAACGCCCTTCATCTCCTTGAACTCCTGGATCTGCTCGCAGGCGATCTTGATCCCCTCATCGGCGACCTTTTTCTTGTCAACGCCCTGGAGACGCTGGATGATCTCGTCGGGTACGTCCATACCCGGCACCTTGTTCTTCATGTATTTTGCCATACCAATACTCTTCATGGGGGTGATGCCGGGCAGGATGGCGACCTTTTCAGTCAATCCCATGTCGTTGGCCTGGCGGATCCACTCACGGATCCGCCCCATGTTGAAAACACACTGGGTCTGGATATAATCGGCACCTGCCGCCACTTTTTTAGCAAGGCGATGGACCCGCCACTCAAAGGGCTCTGCAAAGGGGTTGGCAGCAGCACCGATGAAAATCTGCGGTGGCACGTCAATGTCGGCGCCGCCCAGGAACTTGCCCTCGTCCCTCATTTTTTTCACCATGCCAATAAGCTGCATGGAGTCAAGGTCAAACACCCCCTTGGACTGGGGATGATCGCCAAACTGCTGGTGATCGCCTGAAAGACAGAGCATGTTGCGGATGCCGTGGGCATAGGCCCCAAGGATGTCGGACTGCATGGCAAGGCGATTTCGATCCCGGCACACCATCTGAAAGTTGGGCTCAACGCCCCCCTCCATGCAGATCAAAGAGGCGGCCCAGCTGGACATCCTGACCATGGCGGTCTGGTTGTCCGTGATGTTGGCCATGTCCACCACGCCCTTGAGATGGGCCACCTTTTCCTTCAGGGCTTCTACGTTTGCGCCCCTTGGGGGCCCGACTTCCCCTGTAAAGGCAAAGTGTCCGGCATTAAGAATTCTCTCTAACTTACTTCCTGATTTCATATTGATCTCTCCCTCAAATCGTAAAGGTTAAACAAAAACCGGATGCTCATCGGCCCAGGGTCTTGACCCGCTCCTCATAACCGGGTTGAATAACTTTTCTCGGTTTCTGATTGCTCCAGTCATTGGGTGGTGAGATCTCAATTATCTGGTCAAGCCGTCCCTGGGCAGCCAAACGCTCATGGATCTTGTACCAGGCACAGGGCTGATCATTGCTGATCTCGCAGTTGCCCTGGTTGGTTCCGCCGCAGGGCCCGTTAAAAAGGCTCTTGGCGCACATGGTCACAGGGCAGATACCACCAGTCATGCCAAGGACACAGGTCCCGCAGGCCCGGCATTTTTCCTCATACCATCCCACATCCAGGTTGACACCGATGAACGAAGTGTTGACAGCCGGGAAAACCGGTTTGCTGGGAAAACGTTCGGCAAGGAACTGGATGCCGGCACCGCAGGCCATGGATAGAAGGGCATCGTATTCACCAACCTTTGAATCAAGCTCTGCCAAAAACTCCATGTCACACTGGCGTTCAAGGGTCTCAGCGCCAAACTCGATTTTATCCTTGCCAAAGGCCAGGTTAAGCTCTGCGTTCAGGGTCTCAACCTCTTTTGATCCTCCTGCCAGGCAGACAGCGACGCAGGTGCCGCATCCAACGGTCAGGACTCGTTTATAGCCTGACACCATATTTTTGATCTCATCAAAGGGTTTTCTCTCCGCAACAATCATGGATCCTCCTGTTTACAGACTACTAATTTAGTGGTTAGAGCATTAGCCGAAATATCTTTTCCAGATACGTGCAGAAAAGTCAAGAGTATTACGTTATTATCCTCTGAAAACCCATCGCTTTATGAATTTGATTCATAAATTCTTGACAGTTCAAAGGGGATGATTTATAGAGTAAACATGGATACAAACGATTACCTGCTGGGGGCAATTGAGACCCTCAAACGTCAGATTATCGTCATCTCAGACGATTACACAATACTTGCGTCCAGAACAAAAACGGGTAAGGTCCCAGGTTCAGGTCAGGAAATCAAAGGCCGGCTCTGCCACAATGCCCTCTACAACCTGCAGGAGCCCTGCTCCAACTGCCCGGTCAGGGAGGTGATCCGAACGGGCAAGCCCGCCATCAGTCTGCCCAGGATGGATGATTGCACCAACGTCTGCCTCTACGCCTATCCCATGGAAATCCAGGGAACCAGCACCCGTGCCATTGTCGTGCTCGACTTTCACCTTCCCTCCCTGGACGAATGCGATGAACGCCGCATCACCTCCAACGCCTTTTTGCGAAATTTGATCCACAGCGCCGTGGACGGCGTCATTGCCGCGGACATGACCGGCAGAATCCTCATCTTCAACCGGGCCGCAACCGAAATCACAGGATATTCCAAGGAGGAGGCCTTTCAAAGCCTTAACATCCGGAACATCTATCCCCAGGGGGAGGCCCACAGAATCATGGAGCACCTCAGGGGCGACTCCCATGGCAAAAAGGGGGTCATCCGGTCCTACAAGCAGCTTGCCCTTCGAAGGGACGGAACGACTGTGCCCATCAGCCTCAACGCTTCGGTCATCTACGAGGGGGACCGGGAAATCGCCACCATTGGTTTTTTCCATGATCTCACCGAAACGTTGCGCATGGAGGCGGAGCTTGAAAAGACCCAGACCCAGCTTCTCCAGGCTGAAAAAATGTCGTCCCTGGGCAAGCTTGCCGCAGGGGTGGCCCACCAGCTTAACAACCCCCTTGGGGGCATCACCCTGTTCACCCAGCTCATGCTTGAAGAGCACGAACTCTCCGACGATGCAAAGAACGATCTTTCAAGAATCCAGAAGGATGCCGAACGATGCAGTGCCATCGTAAAAGAACTGCTGGAGTTTGCCCGGCAGACCAACAGGGAGGTCAGACCCCATGACATCAACACCATCGTTTCAAGGACCCTGTTTTTACTTAAGAATCAATCAATATTCCAGAACATTGAAATTATTGAAACCTACGACAAGGCCCTGCCCAAAATTCCCGCCGACGGGCAGCAGCTCAACCATGTGTTCATGAACATCATCCTCAACGGGGCAGACGCCATGGAGGGCAAGGGACGGCTTGAAATCAAGACTGGACGTTCAGTAGACAAGACCATGGCTCGCATCGAAATTTCCGACACAGGACCGGGTATTGACCCGGCACTTCTTTCAACCATATTTGAACCGTTTTTCACAACCAAGGAGGTGGGCAAGGGAACAGGACTTGGACTGAGCATGGCCTATGGCATCGTTGAAAGCCATGGGGGCAGGATCTGGGCCGAGAACCGGAAAACAAGGGGGACCCGATTTATCATCCTGCTTCCCCTGGCGGTTTCAAAAGATCTCACCCCCGGGATTTACTGAGTTTTCGGTTGACAGGACCCGGGGCTGCATATATATTTTAACCAACACTTCGCAACACTCTCTTTAGTTCATCTGTCATTGTTTTATGGTACAAACTTGAAATACATCATTCACCATTTTACCAGGGAGAGACCAGCATGGACGAAAAAAAAAGAATACTTGTTGTTGACGACGAGCCTGATTTTGCATCCATCGTGCAGACCAACCTTACCAAAGAGGGGTTTCAGGTCGATGTGGCCTTTGACGGTGTGGAGGCCATGGAGAAAATAAAATCCTGCCCTGACGGCGCCTTGTATGACGCCATTGTCCTTGATGTGATGATGCCGGAAAAAGATGGGTATGAGGTGTGTGCAGAACTTAAAAAAGACGCAAAATATTGCAATATTCCCATTGTCATGCTCACGGCCGTGGCTGACCATGTGGGATCAACCCGTTACTCCCATGCCGATGGAATGGCCATGGAGGCGGATGATTACCTTCCCAAACCCGCTTCAGCTGAAGAAATCACCAAGAGCATAAAGCGCCTGATCGCATAAAACGGTCCCGGGGACACCTCGCTCGATTCTCCTGAAAAACCCGCACGGGTCCGATGCAGTGGAATTACCCGGGGTGTCCCACCAGGGACACCCATGTAAACAATCATGCCGGCATGGCGCTTTGGATGACCGTCCACCCCAAGGCTGTCGTTTTACATGCATTGTACGGCTTTCCACGGGACAACCGCTTTAAACGCCATGCTTCACCATTGAGGAGCCCATGAAAGTTTTTGCCATAATGAGCGATGATCAGGCATTCAGGTCCAGGGCCCCGGTCATGTTTTCACGGGTAATGAAACGCATCGGCATCCGGGGGGTGTATGTACCGTTCAAGGTCAACCCGGGAAACATCGGGCAGGCCATGGAGGCCATGCGATGTCTCAACATTGACGGCGCCAACATCGGTAATCCCTTTAAGGAGTCGGTCCTGCCCCACCTGGACATCCTGAGTGAAGGTGCCAACATCATCCAGGCCGTTAACACGGTGGTCCGCACCGATGCAACCCTCAAGGGGTACAACACCAACGCCATCGGGTTCATGGATACCCTTGAAAAGGCAGGATTTGATACCGCGGGCAAGAACGCACTGATTTTTGGCGCAGAAGGCGCTGCAAAGGCCGTTGTTTTTATCCTCAACTGGCTCAGGTGTGAAAGGGTCCAGATTGCCGGCCGCTATAAAAGAAACATTGACTCCCTCCTGGCCACCCTTGAAGCTGAAGCGGTAAAATTTAAGCGCCTTACAACCGAGCCCTGCGCCGCCAACATCATCATCAATGCCTCGTCCGCCTCAAGTTTCGACGAGGCACCGGAATTTGCCGCCGCCATAGAACGTCTGAATATAAAGCAGTGCGAACTTGTGGTGGATCTCAATTACGGCCATAAAGACAATTTCTGGAAAAAACTTGCACAATCCAAGGGAATTCCATTTATCGACGGACTCACTCCCCTTGCCCACACAGCACGGCGGACCCTGCTGCTGTGGACAAAAATAGACGTTGAGGCAGGCGAGTTCATACGAGCACTTGAATCAGACAACAGGGAGGCATGAACGGTGGAAAGACTCGACCCTGAAAAAATCGTGGTGATCGATGATGAGTCAAGTCTCAGGGAAGGCGCCCAGCGCATTCTATCACGCATGGGTTATGAGGTTTTCCTGGCCGAAAGGGGCGAAGCAGGACTCAAGCTCATCAAAGAGAACCCCATCTCCATCGCACTCCTGGACATGAAGATGCCGGGCATGGACGGGATGGAAGTATTAAAAGAGATCATGGCCATGGATCGGGGTATCATCGTCATCGTCATCACCGGTTATGCCACCGTGGAAACGGCCATCCAGGCGATGAAAATGGGGGCCTACGACTTTATCCCAAAACCCTATGAACCGGATCAGCTTCGCATTGTGATCAAACGTGCCAACGAGACCTTAAGACTCAAAATCAATGCCCAGCGAAATGAAAGGGAAAGGCGAAGAACCCTTGCCGACCTTAACACGGAACAGAGTCGGATTCACACCATTATTGAATCGCTGCCCAATGGGGTGCTTGTCACCGACAGTCGGGCAGAGGTGGTGCTGCTCAACCCGGCCTGTTACAGGTTGCTGCACATCGACGCTGAAAAAAAAGATCCTGGAAAAAAGCCTGCCGGATCCATTTGCGAATATGTCAAAGATGACGAGGTATGCTCCCTTGTAAAGGAGATCTCCCGGGGAAAATATATTGATTATAATGACATTCCCTCAAAGGAGATTAAGGTCAACAGCGAAACCTATCTGCTGGTTCTGTGCCGACCCGTTCTCGGCGAAAAGAACGAATGCATGGGAACGGTTGTCAACATCATGGATATCTCAACCACCAAGCTACTGGATCAGCTGAAGTCGGAATTTGTCGCCAAGGTTTCCCACGAATTAAGATCGCCGTTGTCCACCATCCATGAACAACTCAAAATGGTCTTGGGCAGCCTTGGCCAGTCCATGGATGGGGATGACCAACATCTCCTTGCCCGGGCAAGGGAAAAGACCGGCGGACTTATTTCAACCATAGGCGATCTGCTTGATCTGTCGCGCATTGAGGCCGGCATGGGTGCCAAGGCGCTCAAAACCGTACAGATCGATGAACTCCTGAAGGCCATCTGCGAATTCATGGCGGTAAGGGCCACGGCCAAGCAGCAGACCCTGACCTTTACCCCGCCTGAAACCCCCATACCCGCCATCAAGGGTGACCCCCTTGCCCTTGAAAGCGTTTTTGGCAACCTCATCTCCAATGCCATCATCTACACCCCGGAAAAGGGCACCATCCAGGTTGACTGTGGGGTCACCGGAACGAATCTCAGGGTCAGGGTCAAGGACAACGGCTTTGGCATCGAAGCCAAGTACATGGACAAAATTTTTGACCGCTTCTACCGAGTCAAGAACGAACGAACAAGATACATCACGGGAACGGGCCTTGGGCTTCCCATTGTCAAGGGAATCGTCGACGGAATGAACGGCTATATTGATGTACAGAGCGAGATCAACCAGGGAACAACCTTTACGGTGATCCTTCCCCTGAAACAACCCTAGGCTCATTTAGCCCCCAAACCGCCCCCTTGGAGAATCAAAAGCCCGGGTCATATCAGACCCTCAGCCAACGATGTCGACAAGGGTGCCGAGCATCTCATCTTCAGTCTGAATGGCTCGGACGTTGGCCTCAAAGGCCCGCTGGGTAATGATCTGGTCGGTAAATTCTTCGGCAAGATCCGTGTTGGAAAACTCCTGGACAACGGTTTGACCATCCACCATCCGGGCCTCTACGGGGCCTCCGGTGTCAACCGTTGAGATGTCAACCTTGACGGCATCGTTCTGACCTTGGCTGAATAGGGCACGGCTCCGTTTAAAATCATCGGAACGTACATTGGCAACATTGTTGGCTGAGACAGCCATTTTTGTTCCAAAGGCCTTGAAGGCCGATGCACCGGTGTTGATGGCAAAACCCATTTTATCTCCTCCTGACTCTGGGATAACAGTTGGTTCCATTGTCGAGCAACATGTAAATGCAATAAACGTGCAAACCAATCTGATTTTCCAAACACCCCGTTGGATCAAAGGCCATTCCCATTGTGGAAGCCAGCATGGAGCGTCAGTCAATGTCCGTTGGTTGAACATCAAGAAACAAATGTGACATTTTTTGTCAAGGATTGGGGACAAAAAATGTCACGTTTATTTCAAATAGAATCCTACACCGCAGGCCGGGGGTAAAGCCCGCTCCTTTCCACAATCTCAGGCACCTTCTCCTCCCACTCAATGGCCATGACATGAAAGCCTGCCACACCCTTGCACTCCTTGAGCCGCTGGATGGCCTCAACGCAGATGTCGAGACCCTCCTGGGCCTGCCGGTCCTTTGGCACACCGGCAAGGCGTTGGATGATTTCATCGGGAACGTCCATTCCCGGCACCCGGTTCTTCATGAACTTTGCCATGCCCACGGACTTCATGGGGGTCATCCCGGCCATGATGAACACCTGTTTGTCAAGCCCTCTCTCCCTTACCCCCTCCATCCAGAGTTCAAATTTTTCAAGGTTGTAGATGCACTGGGTCTGGATGAACTCGACCCCGCAGGCCACCTTCTTGGCAAGCCTTGGCACCCTTATCTCAAAGGGATCGGCAAAGGGGTTGGCCGCAGCCCCCACAAACATGGCAGGGGGCCTTTTGATCTCATCTCCGCCAAGAAATCTTCCCCTGTCACGCATCATGCGGACCGTCTGAATCAGCTGCATGGAGTCAAGGTCATGGACATTCTGCCCCTGGGGCGAATCCCCGAAACTCTGGTGATCACCGGTGAGGCAGAGGATGTTGTTGATATCAAAACTTGCAGCGCCCAGGATGTCGCTCTGGATGGCGATGCGGTTTCGGTCCCGGGTAACCATCTGGAGCACAGGTTCGATGCCGAGATTTTTAAGATGGATACAGGCAGCAAGGGAACACATGCGGGTCATGGAGGTCTGGTTGTCCGTGATGTTCACGGCATCCACGTGGTTTCGGATCAGTTCGCCCTTGGAGATAACAGCCATGGGGTCGCTTCCCCTTGGGGGGCCGCATTCACTGGTGACGGCAACATGGCCCAGCCTCAATATCTTTTCAAGTCTGCTTGGTGTCAATGGATTCATACCTGAACGTCCTCCCTTGTGACCTTTCGGGGGCCCCCTGCCCGTTCCGTTGACCAGTCCTTGATGGGTGCCACGATCTCATAGTCCTTCAGCCGGCCAAGGGCCTTGAGCCGATTGATGATCAGCTGCCAGACGCAGTCAAGCTCGGGATTGATCTCACATTTTCCCTTGGTTGATCCGCCGCAGGGGCCGTTCATCACCCGCTTGGCACACCTTGAAATCGGACAGAGACCGGCGGTTGCTGCAAGCACGCACGAACCGCAGGCCTGGCACCGTTCCGTCCAGACCCCCCGCTGCTCGGTGGCGCCGAGAAAGCAGGTGTTGACCCCGGGCAGAACCGGGGTGGTCTTGTATTTTTCAGCCATGAACTGAACCCCCACCCCGCAGGCAAGGGAGAGAACCGCATCGTACTGGTCGATGATATCCCGGACCTCTTCGATATACTCGTGGTCGCACTGGCGTTCGAGGGTCCGTTCGTCTATGGTTTTTTTCTCCCCCTCCTTGATCGAATGCATCCTGAGCAGCGAGGCCAGCACCTCCACCTCTTTTTTACCCCCGGCCTCACAAACGGTAACGCACTCGTTGCAGCCGAGCACCAGAATGCGCTTGAAACCTTTGATCTCTTCAATAATCTCTTCAATGGGTTTTTTATCGGCGATTATCATTGTCTAACCCCTTTTGTTGACGGTTCCAGCCCGAATCAGGCCGCAGCTTTCTCCTTTTTGATGGCCTCCCGGACCGGGGAGGGGCCAAGGGCTCTGATTTTCTGATCCATCTCAATGGCGAACTTTGCAAACAGCGGGCCTTCTCCTGAAGAGAGGTTGTACATCTGAACCCGCTCTCCTCCGACCCCCACGGCGTCAAGGAGCCGGGCCGCCTCGTTCACCCGTTTTCGTGCCCTGAAATTACCCGTGCCAAAATGACAGTCACCCTCCATGCAGCCGACCACATACACGCCGTCCGCACCCCGTTCAAAGGCCCTCAGGATATGAATCAGGTCAATTTTCCCCGTGCAGGGAAGGCGGATGATTCTGAAATCCGCCGGACATTTCAACCGCATGGAACCTGCCAGGTCCGCAGCTGAATAGCCTCAGTAGTTACAGCAGAAGGCAAGGATAATGGGGGAAAAAGTCTCTGTCATGACACCTCCTCCAGCAGGGCTTCCACCTTGCTGAGCAATTGTTCATCCTCATACCAGTTGAGCTTGATGGTCTTTGCCGGACACTCAGCCGCACAGACGCCGCACCCCTGGCAAAGGGCGGGATCGATGTAGCTCACCCCTTCGGCATTTATGACCGGAACATTATAGGGGCACGACCGGACACAGATGAGACAGGCCGCACAATTTTCGGCATCGACCTCGGCAGTCACGGCCGACAGGGTCAGATACGCCCTGGACAGAAAGGTGACGGCCCTTGAGGCCGCCGCCATGGACTGGGCAATGGTTTCAGAGATCAGCTTTGGACCGTGGGCCGTTCCACAGATAAAAACCCCTTCGGTGGTGGCATCCACGGGTTTTAACTTGACATGGGCCTCCATGAAAAACCCCTGGGGATCGCGGCCGACCTTGATAAGGGAGGCAAGCTCCCCGGTATCTGCAGCCCTGACACCCGCAGAAAGGGCCACAAGATCGGTCTCCACACTGAGTTTTACATCCAGCACATGGTCGGTAAAGGTGACCGTCAGACCGCTGCCGCTCTTTTCAACCACGGGCGGGTCGTTACGGTCAAACCTGAAAAACATCACGCCCAGCTGCCTTGCCTCGGTGTAAAAGGCTTCAAGCATGGCGTACATTCGCATGTCCCGGTAAAGGATGAACACGGTCGCTCCAGGGTTGAGCCTTTTGATGGCTATGGCATTTTTAACGGCCGACTGGCAGCAGACCCTTGAACAGTTGGGGTTTTCATCGTTTCTGGATCCCACACACTGGATCATGATCACATGATCCAGATCTTTTGCCCCCTGGTCATGGAGGCGCTGGGCAAGTTCCACCTGGGTTGTCACCCGGTCCGTCTCAGGATAGAGATATTCGACCGGGGTGTACTCGTCTGCGCCCGTGGCCACGATCACCACCCCGTGGTTAATCTTGCGTTCATACATGCCCGGCCCCACCAGCACCTCGGTGGTGAAATTGCCCTTATATCCCGTAAAACCGACAACAAGGGACTCCTTGAGCACCTGGATACGTTCATGGGCTTCAACCCGTTGGGCCAGCTGGGTCACATAGTCCCTGACATCGGCCCCCTCGATGGTTGAGACAAGCCTGTTGCCAAGACCGCCGAGGCGCTTGTCCCTTTCAATTAGAACCGTTTCAAACCCCTGGTCCCCAAGGGCCTTGGCCGCCGTCATTCCGGCAATCCCCCCGCCGATGACAAGGGCCCTCTGGGTCACCGGGATCTGCTTCTCGTGGAGGGGGGTCAGGGTCGCAACCCGTGCCACGGCCATGCGAACCAGGTCCTCTGCCTTTTTTGTCGCCTTTTCAGGGGTATCATAGTGCATCCAGGAATCCTGGTTCCGGATGTTGGCCATCTCAAACAGATACTTGTTCAGGCCGCTCTTTTCCAGGGTATCCATGAAGATTCCCTCGTGGGTTTTCGGCGTACACGAGGCCACAACCACCCGGTTGAGGCCGTACTCGTCGATTTTCTCTTTGATTCCAATCTGGGCGTCCTGGGAACAGGTAAAAAGATTCATCTCCGAATATACCACGCCGGGCAATGTCCTGGCATAGGCGTCGACCCTTTCCACATCCACGACGCCGGCAATGTTGATGCCGCATTTGCAGACAAACACCCCGATTCTTGGCGCCTGGCCTGCCACATCCCGCTCCTCGGTCTGTTCAACCGTCCTGACCCGGGTATTTCTTGCGTCAACAAGGGCCATGCCTGCGGCACAGGCCGCACCGCCGGCCTCTATCACCGACGAGGGGATGTCCTTGGGTCCCTGGAACACGCCGGCCACATATACCCCGGGTCTTGAGCTCTCAAGGGGATTAAAGGGAGACGTCAAGGCAAAGCCGTAGGGGTCCATGTCAACGCCAATACGCCTTGCAACCGACTGATTCTCAATGGGAATCTCAAGCCCCACGGAAAGAATGACCATGTCAAACGCCTCTTTCACCATGGCACCCTTTTCATCTGCATAGTTGAGGATAAGGTTGCCCGTCTCCCTGACCTCGTCCACGCTGTGGATCCGTGAACGTACAAACCTGACGCCGGCCTCGTCCTTTGCCCTTGAATAGTATTGTTCGTAATCTTTGCCAAAGGTGCGCATGTCCATGTTAAAGATGGCACAGTCCAGGTTCTTTTGTGAATGTTCCTTTGCGATCATGGCATCCTTGATGGCATACATGCAGCAGACAGACGAGCAGTATCCGTTGTTGCACCGATTGGTATCCCGTGATCCAATGCACTGGAGCCAGGCGATCTTTTCAGGCTCTTTGTTGTCCGAAGGCCGCACAAGGTGACCCATGGTGGGTCCGCCTGCGCTCAGGATCCTTTCAAACTCAAGGCTTGTCATCACATTGGGTGACCGTTTGTACATGTAGATGTCGTCAAGGGTTGAGGGATCAAAGGGCCGGCTGCCCATGGCCATGATTACGGCCCCCACATCAAGGGTCTGCGCCACCGGCTGTTCCAGATGGGTCTCACGGGTCAGGGCGCCTGCTTCGCAGGCCTTGACGCACTCAAAACATTCGCAGCACACCATGCAGTCAAGGCAGCGGTTGGCCTCGGCAACGGCCTGGTCTTCGGTGAATCCAATCTCCACCTCGTCAAAGCCTGACAAACGCTGTTCCATGGGAATTCGTTCCATGGTCTGGCGCCTGGCCTTTTTTATTGTATCCGGGATGGGGTTGAAATTCTTCTGGGCGTATTCAACGGGTCCACGCCCCCGGGCAAGGTCCTGGTGGTCAAGGAACCTTAAAATGGAGATGCCGGCCTCGTTGCCGGCGGCAACGGCGTTGATGGCAATGGCGGCACCGGTTTCAGCGTCACCGCCTGCAAAAACGCCCGTTCTGCGGGTCTCAAAGGTAATGGGATCCACTTCAATGTTGCCCCAGCGGTTGATGGTGATCCCCTCTTTTTCGTTGATGCACGAGGTGTCGGTGCGCTGGCCGATTGCCGGAATGATGTAATCGGTATCAACGACAAACTCGCTGCCTTCAACCGGAACCGGCCGTCGACGGCCGCTGTTGTCCGGTTCCCCAAGCTCCATGCGCAAACAGCAAAGCCCCACGGTTTTGCCGTCGTTTACGACCACCTCCCTGGGGGCAATGAGAAACTGGATGTCAATCCCCTCTTCAAGGGCATCTTCGATCTCTTCGTCCCGGGCCGGCATTTCGGCTTCGGTTCTCCGATAGAGGATGCTCACCCGGTCGGCCCCGATTCTCAGGGCGGTGCGGGCCGCATCAATTGCCACGTCCCCGCCGCCGATGACGACCACCCTGCCCTTTAACGTTTTGCCACGGCCAAGGGCCGTCTCCTTGAGAAGGGTTACCCCGGAGATCACCCCTTCCGCTGACTCGCCCGGAATGCCAAGGGCCATGCCCCGATGGCAGCCAAGGGCCAGATACACCGATGCAAAGCCATCGGCAAACAACGAATCAACGGTGAAATCCCGGCCAAGGGACCGGTTGTACTGAATGTCCACACCCAGATGGCCGGTAATGTAGGCCACTTCATCTTCAAGCACCCTGGGGGGGAGGCGATAGTCGGGAATACCGACCTTGAGCATGCCGCCGGCCGCAGAAAGGGCTTCAAACATCGTCACCTGGACCCCCCTTCGGGCAAGAAAGGCAGCAGCGGAAAGCCCTGCAGGTCCTGCCCCCACGATGGCCACCCGCTCGGGTCTTGGGACGATTTCAGGAACGGGCAGGTCCTTGATGTTGACCTGGTCTGCAATGAACCGTTTCAGGGTGCAGATGGAAACGGCCGAGTCCACCTGATTTCGCCGGCAGGCATCCTCACAGGGATGGGGACAGATTCGGCCGATGGTTCCGGGCAGGGGAAGATTTCGCAGAATGACCTCCAGGGCCTCCTTGTACTTTTTCTGGCGTGCAAGGGCCACATAGGCGTGGGCGTTGACGCTGTTGGGGCAGGCGTTTGTGCACGGCGAACGGTCTTTTTTGATGACGGAAAAGGCCCAGGGAATGGCCTGTTCATACTGTTTGAAGGTCGCCTTTCTCAGGTTGAGCCCCTGGTTGTGATCGCTGGGAAATTCAACCGGACACACCAGGGCACACTCACCGCAGCTGGTGCATTTTTCAGGGTCAACATACCTGGGATTTTTCCGGATGCGGGCCTTAAATGCCCCCTTTTCCCCGTCAAGGCTGAGAAGTTCACTGTTGGTTAACAGCTCGATATTCAGATGCCGGCCGACCTCGACCAGTTTGGGTGAGATCACTCACATGGTACAGTCGTTGGTTGGAAAAGTCTTGTCCAGCTTTGCCATCATTCCCCCGATGGCAGACGATTGTTCAACCAGATAGACATAATAACCTGAATTTGCAAGATCAATGGCCGACTGCATGCCTGCAATACCACCACCAAGGACCATCACGGCTCCGGAAGTGCTGTTGTTTGAAATTATGTTCTCCACCATTTCCCCCTCCTACCCTTTTAATCCTTTCATGACGCCCAGCACCTCGGGAAGCTTATCCTCCCATCCAAGGCACGAGACATTGACCCCGCCAAACCCTGACTCCCGGACACCCTGGATCATCTGCCAGGCAACGTCAATTGAGGCCTTGACTTTGTCCGGCGATTTTTGAAGCGTGTCCATGACCTGGTCGGGCATGATGATGTGGGCCAGGTTCCGGGCCATGTACCTTGCCATGCCAAGGGATTTCAGCAGAAGAACCGTGGGGATGAGGGATACCCGGTTTTTAGCGGCGATTTTGAGAAAGGGCTCCGTCATGGAAAATTCAAACAAAGGCTGGGTGACGAAAAAACAGACCCCCAGATCAATCATCCGCTTCATCCGGTCAAGCTCCTTTTCCCGCTCCCCTCCCCTGAGGCCCGTGGAAATCTCGACACCCGCTGGCAGATCGACACTGCCGGCAAGCTCGACCCCGGCAAGATCCCGGCCCCTTGACATTGAAGCAATGGCCGCAACCAGCGCTTCGTCGGTGAGGTCGTACACCGCCTTTGCATTCACATGGTCGCCGGTCGCTGGCGGCTCACCTTCAACGACCATGGCGGCCGAAACCCCAAGAGCCGTTGCCGCAAGCAGATCCCCCTGGAGGGCCAGCCGATTCCTGTCCCGGCACGAGAACTGAACGATGGTATCAAGCCCCTTTTGCTGAAGAACAAGGCTCGCCCCAAGGGAGGTCATCCGCATAACCGCACTTTTCATTTCCGAAACAAGAAAGGCATCAACCACACCCTTTACCCTGACGGCATTGCTGACCATGGTGATCGCATCGGTTCCCTTGGGCGGATCAATCTGAACAAGACAGGCGAATTCGCCCGTTTTCAACCGCTTTTTAAACTGCATGGGCACACCTCCGGTAAAGTGATCGGATTTGTCTGACGAATTTTCATGGATAATACTATTTTAGTAGTTGAATGCCATGGGGTTTGTCAAGTCTTATTTATTAAATGAACCCCATTTGCGAACTAAATCCGGGACAGGACTGGTTTCTCGAGCAATTTCTCCATGGAACATACATTGGGGTTGATTTCCAAGGCTAAATTAACTATATAATTACCCTATATAAAGAAACGGTCGGTAACCGGGCGGTTAAAAACAGAAAAGGGGCACAATGGGATTACAGGACAAATCCGTTGGGGCAAAGAGTCAACGGGTGTTCAGGCCGGAAGGCCAACGCCTGGAGCGACAGAAAAACCTTCCTCAACTTCCCCAGGTCATCGTCAAACTAATCGAGGCCTGCGACAACGAAGACACAGACATCCGGGAACTGGCCGGAATCATCTCAACGGATGCGGCACTGACCGCAAGGCTTCTTGAAATTTTTGGTTCTGCGTCGCTCAATCTTCCCAAGGCCCCGAAAACCATTGAGTCTGCCCTGGTCTACCTTGGCATGGATACGATAAAAAACATTGCCATCAGCGTCTCTGCCATGCAGGTGTTCAAAATCAACAGAACCATTCCCGAATTTGACATGGCCGCCTACTGGCGCCGCTCATACACCTGTGCCGTCATTGCAAAAAAAATAGCCCTGGAGCAGAAATATCCCCATCCGGATGAATCGTTCCTTGCGGGTCTGCTCCACCGGGTCGGACAACTGGTGCTGCTTCAAAATTTTCCTGCCGATTATCTGCCGATTATCATCCAGTGCAGCACCTCGACCCTGGATCGAAAAAAAGCGGAAAAGGAAAAATTCCAGACAACAACGGAAGAGGTCAGCTCATGGCTGTTCAGGCAATGGGGGTTAAGCCCCCTGATGGCAGATGCCGTGCTCTACCTGACCGAATCCCCTGAAGATGTTGCCAATGCCCTGGACCTTGTGAAAATCCTGTTCATGGCAAATGGTCTTGCAGAAAACAGTACGGACGGTCAAGACCTTGCCCCGCTTTTTCCAATCACCGCCAAAAGGATTGACCAAATTGTCCATGAAGCAAAACAAGAGGTCGACACCATGGCGGAGAGCCTGGGGCTTCCCATCCCGGATTCCCAGGACCCGTCAAGGGACGAGGCCCTCACAGCGGCGGCAGACAACACCCTTGCCATGAAGGTCAAGGAGATCTCCCTTTTCCACGGAACACTCCAGAACCTGTTGAACGCAGAAAACATCGATGAAATCCTCACCACCACGGAAAACGGCATCAGGATACTCTTTAATGTCCCAAGACTGTTTTACTTTTTATTTGACCCAGGGAAAAAACTCTTAAACGGGTGGTGCAACCCCGAAGACAAACATCACCGGCTGCTGGCTTCCATTGCCATTCCCATGTCCAACACCTCAAGCCTTATCACCTCATCCCTTGCAAAGAACCAGATCTTAAACAGCCTTACCCCCGAGGACAGCGGCCATGGGGCCATCTCGGACATACAGATCACAAGGCTTCTTGAAAGCGAGGGGGTGTGGTGTGTTCCCATGCAGGCCTTTGACCGACCCATTGGTGTCATGGTACTGGGAGTTGACAACAGCCACCGGGAAACCCTCCACACCAACCGGTCCCTGCTGCAACTCTTCGCGCGCCAGACAGCCATGTGCATTCAATCGTTCAACCATCGAACAGAATACGCATCCCTTGTCCATGACGAACGAATGCAGGCCTATACCACCCTCACCCAGAAAATCGTCCACGAGGTGAACAACCCCATCGTCATCATCACCAATTACCTGACCCTGCTCAGCATGAAACTGCCGGACCGGCACCCCGTACAATCGGAACTCAAGGTGATTGATGAAGAGATCCACCGCATCTCAGACCTTGTGCAGAGACTGTCCAACTTCTCAAAACCCGCGATAGCCGAGTTCGAACGGATCAACATCAACGAACTGTACGCATCGGTTCTTTCCATCATCCAAAAATCAATCTTCATGCCCAGGAAAATTGAGTCTGCCCTGATTGCCGATCCCCAGATTCCACCCATCCGGACAGACAAGAACGGTCTCAAACAGGTATTGATCAACCTTTTAAAAAACGCTGCTGAAGCCATGGGCAACGGCGGGAAAGTGACGGTCACAACCCGGTTTGTTCCAGGTTCTTCCAAAATCCTGATTGATGAAAAACGTAAAACCCCGGGAAGCATTGAAATCACCATCCAGGACAACGGGCCGGGGATCAGCGACACTATCAGAAAAAAACTGTTTGAGCCCTACAACAGCACAAAGAACACGGAAAATTCCGGCCTGGGCCTCTCCATTGTTCACACGATCGTCCGGAACCTCAACGGCAGCATCACCTGCGACAGCCATTCAGCAACGGGCACCTGTTTCACCATTCTTTTGCCGGTCAATTCACCAGGCCCCATTCCCCCAGGAATGCCAACCGACAACCTTGACGTTCCATACTAGGTTTTATTCCATTGCAAGATGTGACACAGCCTTCCCTGCCCCTGACCGCCCTTAGAACCGGCGAGATCCTCGTACGTGAGGGATTGATCCGCCCGGAGGATGTCATTCGGGTGCTTGCCATCCAGGAACAGGGCCGGACCAGGCCGTTGAGCAACACAAACCGGCTGTTTGGAATGATCCTGTGCGACCTGAACCTCATCACTCCCCTTGACAACTTTCTGGTGCTCCATGCGAACCAGAAGCTTGCCACCCTGGACGAAGCCCTGGTCAAGACATCCAGGATTTCGCCCCGAACCGTGGCCCTTGCCCGCATGGGGTCAAAAAATTCCAGGGTCCCTTTTTTTTCAGTGCTCCTCGACCAGAAGCATATCACAGAGGCTGAACTCCAGAAACTGACCTACAATCTCTACCGAATCCCCTTTCGCAGAATCAAAGATTTCCGGTTTGACCCCTTCCACAAGGGGGAACTGGCCGCCATGGTCAAAGAACGAACAGCCCTGGACAACGGAATCATTCCCCTGGTCAAACAGGAACAGGTGATTCTTATGGGCATTACCGACCCTTCAGCCCTCCTGACCCTGGGGATCATCAGGGAAAAATTCTTACACCTGAGATTCAAGGCCGTTTTCATCCCATTTTCAAAATTTAAACGTCTTTTCAACCTGCTTTACACGAAGGCTTCACCGGCCGATCAAACAACGGATGTGCAGGCTGCCCAAACCACCCCCCGGCAGGAAATCCGGCAAGAACCCCGGCAGGAGACCCGCCCAAGGATAATTACCGTAACCAGTGGCAAGGGCGGGGCCGGCAAGACCAGCATAAGCCTGAACCTGGCCCTTGAGCTTGCCCGGTCAAACCAGCGGGTCTGCCTTTTTGACGCCGATCTTGGTCTTGCAAACATCAACATACTCACGGGGATTCACCCGGAAAACGACCTTGAATCCGTTCTCCTCGGGACCCATACCCTGGATGAAATCCTCATCAGAAACTTCCAGGGCATTGACATCATTCCAGGCAGCAGCGGCGTGGAAAGAATGGCAGACCTGACCCGGAACGAGGCGGCCCTTCTCATTGAATCGTTTCTGACCCTTGACCAGTATGATTATTTCATCTTTGACACCTCGGCCGGCATCTCAACCCAGGTGTTGTCCTTTTGCATGGCAAGCCATGAGATCCTCATGGTCGTCACCCAGGAACCCACCTCCCTCACCGATGCCTATGCCCTGTTAAAACTGCTCTCGAACAGAGCCTATGCCAACCCCGTCAATGTGATCGTCAACCAGGTGAAAAACGTAAAAACGGCCAGAAAGGCCTATGGACAGCTACGGGATACGGTCAACCGCTTTTTAACGATCAAGCTCTTTGCCCTTGGCATTGTTGTTGAAGACCGGCATGTGCCCATGTCGGTCATCGCCCAGACCCCTTTTCTGACGCTTTTCCCCGATGCATCGGCATCACGGTGCATTCGCCTTGTCACCCAGAAACTCATGGCCCGAAACCGGGGGGGAGAAACCACATCCCTGGAATTTTTCTGGCACAGCTGCTTAAATTTTCTTGCTGAAAATCGCAACGCCCGGAATCATGGCAAAACCCAGGCACCCGAACCGGTGCCCGACAAGAACGGGGTCTTTGAACTCATGGATCTCGTCCAGGGGATGGAATCCAAAATTTCAGCCCTTGGGGAAGAAATCAAGGCCTTGAAACGACTTGTCGCCCAGGGCATTCCCGAAAAGAAAGGTTAAATCTAAAGGTCTTTCCTGAGTGCAAGAATACGCTCATACACAAAATTTCTGGAGAGGTTGAATTTTTTTGCAAACGCCTTTGCAAGGTTTCCAGTGCCCAGGGTTGGATCCTGAAGGGCGGCAACGATGAGCTCATCCAGTCCCTCCTGGGAAAGTGCGGGGATTTCAGCCCTGTCAAAACCTGCCACAAAAAGGGCACACTCGCCCTTAACAACGGCCCTTGAACTAAGGCATTGGATGATATGGGAAAGATTGCCCCGCAGGTACTCTTCATGGATCTTGGTGATCTCCCTTGCAAGCATCCCGGGTCGATCGCCCAGGATGTCAACCATTTCGGTCAAAAGGGGGATAATCCGCCGGGGTGATTCATAGAAGACAAGGGTTGAACGTTCCTGGGAAAGGGTCTTAAGCAGGTCCCGGCGCTTGCCCGGTTTTCTTGGCAGAAATCCCTGGAACAGGAAGGCATCCGTGGGAAGCCCTGAAACACTCAGGCCCGCAACTGCGGCCGAAGGACCTGGAATGGGAAGAACCGGTATACCCGACCGGGTGCAGGCCCTGACCAGTTCAAAACCAGGATCTGAAACCGAGGGGGTGCCTGCGTCGGAAACCAGGGCAATATCGTCCCCCCGGTTCAACCGCAGGATGAATTCATCAATGCGTTGGGTTTCATTGTGTTCGTGGCAGGAGATCAGTGTATTTTTAATCTGGTAGCGGGCAAGCAGCTTGGCCGTATGCCGGGTATCCTCGGCGGCAATCACCTTGACCTGGCCAAGGATTCTCACGGCCCGGAAGGTGATGTCCTCCAGGTTACCGATGGGAGTTGCCACCACATAAAGGGTCCCTGGCGCTCCAGGGTCTGTGTCAATCGGTCTGGAATGCATTTCTGATCAGCTCAATTCTGAAAGTGTGGTTTTCCTCGTAAACAGCCACCACATCAAACCGCACCCGGACGTCGTCAAGGCCCCGTTCCATGAGAAAAAAACGGGCACCCAGAACGATCTTCTGCTGCTTTGCCAATGAAACCGCCTCCCTTGGCCCACCCCGGGAAAAAGTTCCCCTTGCCTTGACTTCTACAAACACCAGGGTATCGGCCTCCTTGGCAACGATGTCGATCTCGGCTGCCCGGGTTCTGTAGTTTCGCTCGACAATGACAAACCCCTGGTCCTCAAGAAAGGCCTGGGCTGCATCCTCGGCAAGTCGTCCCAGTCGCTGTTTCTGATTCACCATCAAAGCTGCCCAACGCCTTTAAAGCTGTAGCGATGAACCGGCGAAGGGCCGAGTTCCACAAGGGCCTGCTTATGGACCTTGGTGGGATACCCCTTGTGCCGGTCAAAACCGTAGCCAGGGTAAAGCTGGTGCATGTCTGCCATGATCCGATCCCGGGTCACCTTGGCCACAATGGATGCTGCAGCAATGGAAACGCTCAGGGCGTCACCCTTGACAATGGTCTGCTGCCGGATGGAAGAGTCTATGGAAAAGGTGCCGTCGATCAGGAGATAATCCGGCTTAAGGGTCAGGCCGTTAACGGCCCTGCGCATGGAAAGCAGCGAAGCCCTGAGGATGTTGAGCCTGTCAATCTCATGGTGGGAGGCAATCCCCACACAAACCCCGAGGGCCTTGTCCATGATCACCCCGTAGAGCAGTTCTCTTTTTCGGGGTGAGAGTTTCTTGGAGTCCATGATTCCCTTGTCGGGAAAGCCATCATCAAGCACCACAGCCGCAGACACAACCGGGCCGGCAAGGGGTCCCCTGCCGGCCTCGTCAACGCCTGCGATGCAATTGTACCCCGCAGCTTGTGCGCTGTGTTCAAAAGTCCACATGGAATGCGCGGGCTAGGCCATGCGCCGTTCTTTGATTCTTGCAGCCTTGCCCCGAAGGTTTCTCAGGTAGTAGATCTTGGACCGTCTGACCCGGCCCCGGGTGACCACTTCGATCTTGTCAATGCTGGGTGAATTAAGGGGAAAAATACGCTCAACCCCCACGCCCCCGGAAATTTTTCTCACGGTAAAACGTGCCGAGGCAAGTCCCTTGGTCTTTTTAATGACAACACCGGCAAATATCTGAATTCGCTCTTTTTCACCCTCACGGATCTTCACGTGAACCTTGATGGAGTCGCCGGCCCTGAAATCGGGCATATCGAGTCGAAGCTGCTCTTGTTCCAACTGATCGATTATATTCATTATCTTCTTCCTCCTAAATAATATTTCTATTTGTGCTTAAATATGTTCTGTAATTCCGAGCAAAGAGACCATCCTGTCCAGGATAATGGCTACAGCCGATCGAACCGAAAGATGGTTGTAGCCGTTGACCCCGCTGATGGGCTCCATGAGAAGATCACATTCATTGATAAATGTCTCTGAAAGTCCCCAGGCCGTACCAAAGGCGATCAGATGTGCCGTTTGCCTGCCCATCGTCTGGACAACGTCTGCCAGGGGAACCGTGGTTTTGCCCTCGGCAGCACTGGTTGCAACGGTGGTCACGGGCTTGCCCGTCTCCTGGAAAATTTCCGCCACAGCCGCTTCAAACGTCGGGACAACCCGGATACGCTCCAGGGCCTGCCTTCGAAAGGGATTCAACTCCCCCCCCCTTCCCCGGGTCCAGTGATCGATCACCTCATGGGCCAGTACCTGTTGATCGGTAAGGGGTGTAACAACAAAAACCCCCCCCACCCCAAAGGTGATCGCTGCCCTTGCAATGTCGTGGAGATCAATGGTCGTCAAGGCCGAGGCAATGGTCTCTCCCCTTTTATTGGAAACAGGGTGATGGACAAGTGCCAGATATACATCATTCATCAATAAGTGCTTCAAGTTCCTGACACCATGTTTTTAATATTTTCCGTTCCTCCCCGTCAAGGGCTCGTTTGTCCAGCAGATCCGGCCGGTTTAAAAGGGTTCGTTTAAGGGATGACTGCTTTCTCCAGCGCTCGATCTTTCCGTGGTCTCCGGACAGCAGCACCGGTGGCACATCCATGGATTCAAATGCCGGCGGTCTGGTGAACTGGGCATGTTCCAGGCGATCGTTCCTGAACGAATCAACGTCGGCAGAGGTCTCCCCCCCGAGGACACCGGGCAGAAGTCGTGTTACGGCGTCAATGATCACCATGGCCGCAAGCTCGCCGCCGGTCATCACATAATCCCCGATGGAGATCTCATCGTCCACCAGGGAATGGCAGACCCGCTCGTCTATGCCCTCGTAGCGGCCACACACAAAGATCAGGTCCTCTGACCTTGCAGCAAGATCAAGGGCCAGCCCCTGGTCAAACCGCCTGCCCTGGGGCGTCATGAGAATCACCCGGGGATCTGCGGTGCCCTGCTTTGCAGCGCCTATGGCAAGGCCGAGCGGTTCAGGCTTCATGAGCATTCCGCATCCACCCCCATAGGGTCTGTCGTCCACGGTGTTATGGCGGTCACTGGAAAAGTCCCTGATGTTAACGGATTTTCCGGTGATGATATTCTTTTCCACGGCCCTTGAAATGATGCCATGGCCAAAAAACGGATCAACCAGTTCGGGAAAAAGCGTCAGAACTGTAAAATTCATGGTCCCCTTTATAATCCCTCGGGCAGATCAACCGTCATCTCACCCCTGTCAAGATCCACCCCAACCACAACCGAGGCAAGACCCGGAACCAGTAACTCCTGCCGCTTTTGACCTTTGTCTCGGTTTTTCACCACAAACACATCATTGCTGCCCGTTTCCATGATGGACTCGATTGTACCAAGAAACCCCAGGGTCTTGTCCGTTACCTTCAGACCAATGAGATCTTCCCAGAAATAGGCATCGGCTTCAGGCTCTGGCAACTGACGCCTGTCAACAAGAAGCTCTGCACCCACAAGGGTTTCTGCAATGTCCCGGTCCACCCCGGGCAACTGCATCAGAAGCCCTTTTTTATGGGGCGACGCCTTTAGTATGGTGTAGCACTTGTCTGCCTTTCCAGGCCTTCGCACAACCATTTCGAGCCCGGATCTGAAAGTTTCTAAAGACCCGGCAAAAGACCTGACCTTTAGAAACCCCTTTAACCCGTGTACTCCGGTTACCACACCAAGGGTAAACAGAGTCTTTTCCATAGGTCTACTCCACAATCTCCAGCACCGTCCGCTTTTTAAGCTTTGCCGATGCCGCACTCAGAATTGTTCTCATGGCCCGGGCAGATCTGCCCTGTTTGCCAATTACCTTACCCAAATCCTCTTTGGCCACCTTCAGTTCAAGAACAGAAGTCTGACTACCCTCTACCTCTGAGACCTCAACCGCATCGGGATTGTCAACCAGTGCCTGTGCAATGTATTTAACCAGCTCTTTCATAACTCCATCTCCTTATAATGGGGTGTTGAGAATATGGGACGGTACAACATCATGCAGGATTGGAACTAAAGCCTTGTTGTTTAAGGATACTCTTCACTGTTGTTGTGGGGGTGGCGCCTTCACCCATCCAGTAACGAATTCTGTCCTCATTGAGAACAATGGCGGCAGGCTCGACCATGGGGTCATAGGTGCCGACACTTTCGAGGAACTTTCCGTCCCTGGGCGACTCCACATCTGCTGCGACGATCCTGTAAAACGGCTTCTTTTTTGCGCCACGCCGGGCCAATCTTATTTTAACTGACATTTCCTTTTTTTCTCCTTAGAACGGAAGCATGCCCCTTAGGGAACGCATGCCGCCTTTATTGAACTTTTTGACCATTTTCATTGTCTGTGTATAACTTTTAAGAAGCTTGTTCACATCCTGAACCGTGGACCCGCTTCCCTTTGCAATTCTCTTTTTCCGGCTTCCCTTGATGATCGCATGGCTCCGGCGCTCTTCAGGGGTCATGGAGTTGATTATTGCCTCTATCCGCACAAACTCACGTTCGTCAATATTTAAACCCGAAATCATCTTTTTGTTGACTCCGGGAATAAGCCCCATCAGGTCCTTGATTGACCCCATGCTTCGGACCGAGGCCATCTGATCCCGGAAGTCTTCAAGGGTAAACTGGTTTTTCTTTAACTTCTTTTCAAGGGCCTCGGCCTTTTTCAGGTCCACCGACTCCTGGGCCTTTTCAATCAGGGAGAGGGTATCCCCCATGCCAAGGATCCGGGAGGCCATCCGTTCGGGGTGAAAGGGCTCAAGCCCCGTGGATTTTTCGCCCACACCGATGAACTTCAGGGGTTTTCCTGTGACGGCCTTAATGGAAAGGGCGGCCCCGCCCCTTGCATCACCATCCATCTTGGTGAGAATCACCCCGGTAAGATCCATTGCCTTGTCAAAGGCACCTGCAATGTTGACGGCATCCTGACCGGTCATTGCATCGGCCACAAGCAAGGTCTCGACCGGGTTGAGGGTTCTTTTAAGCTCGACAAGCTCTGCCATCAGCCCATCATCCACATGGAGTCGCCCTGCCGTATCCACAAGCAGGGTGTCAAACCCCTCCTGACCGGCCATTTTTTCTGCAGCCCGACAGATATCCCTGGGTTTCATCTCCTGGGTTGAATCAAACACAGGAATCCCAAGCTGCTTTCCCAACTTTTTCAGCTGATCAATTGCCGCAGGCCTGTGAACATCCACGGGCACCAGAAACGGCCGTTTACCTTGTTTTTTCAAGTAGAGGGCAAGTTTTCCCGCCGTGGTCGTCTTTCCCGCACCCTGCAACCCCACAAGCATGACAGTTTCCGGAACCCGACTACCAAGGTTCAGTCCCTCGTGGGACGACCCCATCATGGCGGAGAATTCGTCATAGACAATCTTGATCACCTGCTGACCGGGGGTAAGGCTCTCCATCACCTCCTGACCAATGGCTCTCCTATGTATATCTGAAATAACTTTTTTTGCAACCCTGTAATTCACATCCGCTTCAAGAAGTGCCATGCGGACCTGTTTAAGCCCCTCATCAATTGTCTTCTCCGAAAGGGTTCCCCGCCCTTTCAGCTTCTTAAACGTAGCATTCAGTCGATCACTCAAGTTGTCAAACATAGGAACTCTTCAAACCTTGGTCATTGATTAAAATCTTGAAATTAGTACTTATTCCATGATAAGTCAAGGAAAAAGCGCTGCTGACACCCGGCGCAGGGAAGGGTTTTGAAATCCTCCTGTCCAACACCTAACCGGGGAAAGAGTTTATTTCTCACCCCATGGAGATTTTTTTGAAAGAGATAACTGATTTTACACGCCAGGAGCTTGGGGCATGGTTTGAACACAACAACGAACGCTCCTTTCGTGGGGGCCAGGTTTTTAAATGGCTCTACCTCCGTCAGGCCACAACCTTTGACGAGATGACCGACATCGGCAAGGATCTCAGGCAGCGCCTCAAGGAAAATTTCACCCTGTCAGCCATGGCCCCTGACCGTTCAGAGACCTCCCGGGACGGAACGGAAAAGCTTCTGTTCCACCTCCATGACAACGCATACATCGAAGCGGTTCTGATCCCCGAAAAAGACCATTTTACCCTGTGCATCTCCACCCAGGCAGGATGCGCCCAGGGCTGCAGGTTCTGCCTCACGGCAAAGGGGGGATTTACCCGCAACCTCACCACGGGTGAAATTGTCGGACAGATCAGGGCGGCAAAGAGAGTCCTGTACCAACGAAAGGCGCTTCGCCCCCTGTCAAACATTGTCTTCATGGGCATGGGTGAACCCCTTGCAAACTATGACACCGTGGTAAGGGCCTTGTCCATCATGACGGACAGCGATTACGGCCTCAAACTGTCGGCAAGGCGAATCACCCTGTCCACCTGCGGCCTTGTGCCGGAAATTTTAAGGCTCGGCAACGACACAGAGGTCAACCTTGCCGTATCCCTCAACGCCACCACGGACGAAACCCGGTCCAAACTCATGCCCATAAACCGGCGTTATCCCATGGACGAACTGTTAAAGGCCTGCGCCAACTTCCAGATGAAGCCAAGGAAGAAAATCACCTTTGAATACATCCTGATCAAGAACGTCAACGACACAATGGATGATGCAAAACGGCTCATCCGGCTGTTGATGCCCATCCGGGCCAAGGTGAATCTCATCCCGTTCAACGAGCATGACCAAAGCGAGTTCAAACGCCCGTCAAAGGAGAGCATCCAGGCGTTTTTGCAGATGCTTCTCGACCACAATCTCACGGCCATGGTGAGAAAAAGCAAGGGAGACGACATCTCCGCCGCCTGCGGCCAGCTCAGGGCCAAAGCAAATACGGAGCCTTAAACAAGAGTATCCTGAAAGCTTGCCGGTTCAAGGGCGTTGACCTGAATGATGCGCTCCCCTGCCGGCGAAAGGACCAGCACCCTGACCTCCTGGCCGGCCTTGGCCTTGGTGTAGCCGGCACAAATGCCAGCAGCCCGCTTTGCCATATCCGGAGGTGCGGCCTGGGGAATCAGGACAAGTGGACCGGGCAGATCAACCATGCGCAGCAAGGTATCGGTTTCAGGGGCATAAAGGGTTTCGATCATATCATTGTCCGCCTCAGACCGCCCCACAACAATCCTTGTCCCAGGGTCAAGCCTGAAATGCCGGCCGTGGTGCAGCAGGTAAAGGTCCCGCTTTTCAAAATCGGGCACACGATCAAACAGATCCCTGAGCCTTGCTGAAAAAGCTTTGTCCGTAAGCTTGCACCCGCCTGCCGGAGCGGGATAATCAACCACGTTAAACCGTTTTGCCATCTCAATCTGTTTTTTTCTAGACCGGCCTGAAATTGACCCCAGCCGGCTGCGGTCCACAAGGTTTTGACGCTCAGCCGCTGTTTCAGGCAGCACCCGGGCACTCAACGGCCTTAGAATCGACCCGTCAAACCCAGAGTGTTTTTCCACATACCGCAGCGAACGCTTGTTCTGGGAAAACGGCCGCTGGCCGGCCACCTCCCCGCTGAAAAGAAAATCAAACCCCTCCTGCACCATGGTCTGGCCGGCCTGGGCAAACATCAATGCATGGCAGTCCATGCAGGGATTCATGTTTTTTCCGTAACCTGCCGGCGGATTTTTCAACATCCCAAGATAAATATCGGTGATGTCCTTCACCATCAGGGGAATCTTGTATCTGTCTGCCGCCTCTTGGGCTGCATGGGATGAAAAAAAAGGGGTGGTAAAACTGATCCAGGTGACATCAATCCCCTGCTCCCTCAGAATAAGGGCACTTAAAATACTGTCAAGCCCACCCGAGGTGAGCCCAAGGGCCCTCACCGTTTTTAATATTTTTTTTTCTTCCATCTAATCCGTCTTTTTATTTTCCCAGAAATCCCGACTCTCCTTGAGTATCTCATCAATATCGTCATCCAGGGTCTCACTCACCTCGTCACCGGTAAGATCCAGATCGTCCAGATCAAGCTCCGGCAGTTCAACCCCGGTGTCCGTCACTTTTTCCGCCTCTGCCTCTGAAGAAGAATCGGTGTCGTTCAGGGCCTCCGGGGTCTGAATATCATCCAGGGCCGGCATCCCATCCAGGTCCGGGTTCTCTTCTTGGACCGCTGCCGCTTCAGGGCTGTCAACCCCAGAATCCTTCTCTGAATCCGCCTTGTCCGGAATGAGATTGCCGTCCCGGTCAAACATCAGGCTCAGATCCATCTTAACCACAAGATCCACACGGAACGCCACCTGATTGCCATGGACAATAATTTCCCCGCCGGTTGAGTCAACCGACGAGAGGTCGATCTTGTTCTTGATGATCTCTCCTATGGCCTGCCAGTCAAGATCACCCCTAACGGCCTCAATGAGATCCCGTTCTCCTGTTTTGATGATTTCCGGATCTGTTATCTTCATATATCTCCTCATGTAAAAAACAATTTCAGGTCCATGGAAGCCTGCCAATCAACGGCAGGCAATGTCTGCAAAGCGAGTGTCCACAAAACGGTCAAGATCAATTACCCTTCCAATGCCCATTACGTCATGCATATACCTCTGGATTTTATCCAGATCTTCCTTGACCGGATAAAGATCGTCCATGCGTATGGCCTGGGGCTGGGCAAACACCTGCTGGAGCACACCGGGATTCAGACCCATTCGGCCGTCGGGATCAAGAAACTTTACGCCAATCTGCGCTGCCCTTGCCTTGTCCGCCTCAATATATTTACCCGACTCAACAACGAGGGAGACAAACTCCTGGGCCGCCAGGGGATAGGCTTCAATGAACGCCTGCTGCATTGCCACGACACAGCAGGGATGACTCTCCCAGCGGGTGGACGAGATAAATTCAAGGGCTCCGATCCCGGTGGCAATGGCCTTGGTGGCAATGGGTTCGGCAACCATGAATCCGGCCACATCGTCGTTCTCGTTCATGATGCCGGGCATCTTGATGGGCGGCACAACCTCAAATCTGACATTGATGGCTTTTTTCCCGGGGACCCCGGGCTTGAGTCCCAGCTCCTTTAAAAACTGGTGGGCGAGCATGTGATGAACACTCATCTTGTGGGGAATATCAACAACCTTGTACTTGTAGAAACTCTGGAGGGAATCATACCGGTGATCATAGTGACGGCTTCTCACAAAGGTGCTGCCGTTTCTGTGGGCCAGCAACACAAGGCGGATGGGCGAATCATAGGCAAACAGATCCATGGCAATGGGCGCAAGCACAAAGGCCGCATCAAGCATACCGTTCTCAAGTCCTTCCTGGATGGGATTCCACCCGGGCTTCCGGTCCGTGTCAAGGATGAAATGCCGGGGAGTCACCTCGCCTGTGTCAATTCTGTACTTAAGCGCACCCAGGGCAAGGTGATCTGTGATCTGGATGTGTGCCACATTGAGAACCACTTTGCCGTCAACCATCTTTCTGTGTGTTTTTTCAGCAACAGCCTCATTTCCGTTGGAAAACACCCTTTCAATACTGGTTTTGATCTGGTCGGCATCAAAGGGTTTGGGCACATGGCCGTTTCCCCCGGATTCCATGATGAGAATCTGCTGCCCCTTGTCGGCCTGGGCCGTGGCCATGATAAAGGGAAGATCTTTGTATTCATCCCGATTCCTGAGCCACTTGAGGAATTCCAGGCCGTCCCGCTGGGGCATGTTCCAGTCACTGATCACAAGATCAGGTTTTTCAGCTTCAACCTTTGCGATACCATCATCACCGTTCACCGCCACGATAATATTCTCAAACCCCGCCTTGTTCAACATCTGTTTGAACATGACACGCATGGTGCCGGAATCGTCTACCACAAGAATTTTTATTTTTGGGTCTACCGCCATAAAAAAAGGCTCCTTTATATTTTTATATCCATCAGCAGCCGTCAGCGGTCGCTGATGGCCATGGCCCAATCAACGTTTCAATAATCACTCCAGATGGATCTTACCATCCCCTGGATCATCTGCATCCCCCTGTCAAGCAAAAAACCCAAAATCCCGATGGCGATGATCATGGCCATGAGCAGGTCATAGGACATGGTATCCCTGGCATCATTGATAAGATAACCAAGCCCGCTTGAAACCCCCAGAAATTCGGCAGGGACAAGCACAATCCAGGCAATGCCCAGGGCCAGCCGGAGGCTTGTGAGCACATTGGGCAAAACAGCCGGAACAATAATGGTCCGAATCAGCTGAAAATGATTTGCCCCCTGGTTCATTGCCATGCGTATCCAGCTTGGATTCACAGTACCAACGCCTGCGGCCGTATTGAGCATGATGGGCCAGACCGTTGCCATGACAATCAGAAAAACAATGGCCGACTCAAATCGAGCAAAAACGATCAAAGCAACGGGCATCCATGACAGGGGACTGATCATCCTCAGAAACTGAATGGGCGAGTAGGAAAAACGCCTGAGCCTGGGATAAAACCCGATGACAATCCCCCCGGGAATGCCCAGGACAGATGCAATGGTGATCCCCAGGACGACCCGTCTGAGACTTGCCCACACAGATTCCCAGAAGTGCCCCTGGGTGACGGCAATGCCAAGGGCCTTTAGCGTCGGCAAGGGCAAAAACCGGTTAAAAGGCTCAAGAGCCCGGCTGGAAAGAAAAAAGGTTCCGGCAAGTATCCAGACAAGGACAAGCAGCAAGATGCCGAGGGCTTCATACCCCATTCCAGACTCGCCACCATTGCCAGGCGGTCCATATCCGCCCTTGCCTTTTTTGAAAAGGCGCCCTGGCAGGTGATCAGTTAATTTCAATCGTCTCCTCCCTGTCCAGGGACAGATTCGAATCCAAGGAAAAGAATGCGCCATACTTTCGGTTGTCCGCCATGGCCCTGAGCACAAAGCGATCATCCACAAGTTCACCCCGGGCTTGTTCCAGGTCAAGATTTTTCAAAAATGCCGTATCTCCTTCAACAAGGGTTTTTCCCATCTGCTCGAGTATGAACCGTGTGGCCGAGGCAAAGGGATAGGGTTGAAACCCGATTCTATTGACCTCCCATTCCGGATGGACAATGGCCCTGGGCAGGGGCCCTGTGGTGTACGCTTTTAAGTCATAACCGGTAAACACCCGCTTGAGGACATCGGCCCGAACGGGCAGATACCCCTCACCGTCCCGGCTCAGAATATGGGCCGCCTCCTCCCTGTTGTGTTCGCACCAGATCTGGGCCCTTACCACGGCATTGACAGCCCTTTGAACCCGTTCCGGCCTTGATTGGATCAGTTTTTCCCCGGCCACAATAACACAGCAGGGATGATTCTTCCAGATGTCTCCGGTAAACCGCATGATCCTTGCCCGAAGCTTTATCTCGGCAAGGGCATTAAAGGGCTCGGCAACAATAAAGCCGTCTATTTTTCGACCGAGCAGCGCAGGCGGCATCTCCGGCGGTGAAAGAATGAACAGGTTCACCTCGTTGGAACCCAGGGGCGCATTCTGGGGCCTGATAACCGGTACAAGGCCCTGGGCTCTGATGGCAAGCTGGACAATAAGATTATGGGTGGAGTACCAGGAAGGTACAGCAATCTGACACCCCCCGAGATCTGCAAATCCCCTGATATGGGAATCACCCCGAACGGTCAGAGCACTGCCGTTGGTATGATCCCAGGCAAGAACCTTGACCGGTATTTTCTGTTTGAATCGCATCCAGACCGGTATGGGAAAAAGCATGTGGGTCAGATCAAATTTTCCTGCAATAAAAGACTCGGTCAGCACATTCCAGGACCGCACCATAACCGGTCTTGGTACGGCAAGTCCCTGTTCCAGGAAAAAACCAAGACTGTGGGCAATGAGCAGCGGCGCTGCATCGGTGATGGGCAGATATCCGATCCGGAGGGTTTCTGGTTTGCCGTGGGCAGTGAATAAAGGAGCAAAAAGCGAGGCACCAAGGGCCATGGCAGCTTTCCCCAGGAACCGCCGTCGTTGAATATCACCTGGGCCTTTCACCCTCATAGAAACCGCCTGTTGTCCGATTGGGAGCATTTGAATTGATTCAGGATATCCTGCCGGTACCCTTTGAACAACGGATGATTCATATCCCTGGGATAGGCAAGATCAATATCAAAGGTCTCGATGATGCCAACGGGCGAACCGCCAAGGAGTACCACCCGGTTGCCCATCAGAATGGCCTCGTCAATGTCATGGGTCACAAACACCACGGTAAACTGTTCACTCAGCCAGAGATTGACCATCTCCTCCTGGATGTGGGCCTTGGTAAAGGTGTCAAGGGAGGCAAATGGCTCGTCCATGATCAATATTTCCGGATGCCCCACAAGTGCCCTGGCAAGGCAGGCCCGCTGGGCCATGCCCAGGGAGAGTTCACCCGGTCTTGATCGTTCAAAACCAGAAAGTCCGGTAATTTCAATAAATTGGGCCACCCGATAGTCAAGACGGTGAAAATCCTTCCGGATTTTACACCCATAGGCCACATTTTCCTCGACCGTGAGCCAGGGAATCAGGGTGGGCTGCTGGAACAGCATGCTTCTTGAGGGATGCACATCGGTTACCCGTTTGCCGTCCACCCGGACGGTTCCCGAGGAAGGCGTGTCAAATCCTGCCAGCATATTCAAAAGGGTTGTCTTACCACAGCCGGACTTGCCAAGCAGCATCACAAAATTCCCTGATTGAATGGAAAGGGAGACGTTCTTGAAAACAGGATGCCAGGTGCCGTCGGATTTTTGATACCCCTTGGTGAGCTGATCAAATTCTATTTTCAAAATTTAACTTGCAGCTCCTGTTTCCATGGCAAAGTCCATCTGAACGGCCCGGGAAAAATCCGTGTGACCGGCAACAGGCCCAAACACCCCTCCCATGTACCCTTGTATCTGCTTGACTGTCTTGATATCGATCAACCAGTCAGGTTCCACCGTCCCTATGGTTTCCCGGTTTGATCGGCGGGGGGATAAAAGAACGTTGACCAGCCCTTGCACGGCATCGGGAAAGGACTCAACCAGGTCTGAGCCCAGGACAAACACGGCCGAAGGGTATCCCGGCCATAGTCGCTCAGCCCGGCAGACAATCCTGCCCGCACCGGCCTTGACTGCCATGGTTCCAAAGGGTTCCGGCCCGATAAAACCTCCGATTCGGCCGTCATCGTCATAGGCCAGGGCCTCGGCCATCAAGTGGGCGGCCATGGGCTCAAATGCAACGTCCGAAGAACCGTCATTGCCCAACCGCAACCCAATGGATGCCATGAGCCTGTGAACAAGCAGGGTGTAGATGGACAACCCATGGGGAACCAGTATGGTTTTCCCCCTGAAACCGGCCAGGGTTTTGATGTTTGCCCCCTGATTTTTGATAAAAAAAGCCTCCGGCTTTGGTCCATTGAACAAAAGACGGATATCGGTTCCTGACATCACCAGGTCAATGGCGGCCGGAACAGGAACAAATGCGCCGTCAATCATCCGGTCGCGCAGGCTGTCGATAACCTGATTCCATGAACCCAGGAACACAGGCTCAAGGGAAAAAGGGTCCAGGGTGCTTTCAGAACCGGCACGGCCCATGGAAAAAGCTCCAACCCATTTCAGCAGACCGATCCTGAAAACAGGTTTTTCATCCATTCCTCCTCCCTTTTCCATTTCCAGCCTGCATTGCTCCTTAAATTACATTCTCAACTTTCGGGATTGACTGATTTATAGGATTATCAGGCTTAAGTCCGAAAGTTGAGTTAGATTTATGCATATTTTTTTAACACAGGACCAAGGATCAGTGCAATCTTTTATATGAAACAGCCACCGAAGCATTGCAAACAGGGGCGTTTCAACGTTCGTTGTGGCCGGATGCCATCCCTCGCTCCGGCCGTGCCGGTTTTATATGAAACACCCACCGAAGCATTGCAAACAAGGGCGTTTCATCGTTTGTTGTGGCCAGAGCAGATACCATGCTCCGGCCATGCCGGTTTTATGTGAAACTCCAGCCAAGGCAGATATGGGCCAGAAATTCTAATGGTGGAAGTTGGCAGGGGGGGCGTCAGTCGGTGCTGTGCTGATTGGCTGAACTATAGACGTCCCTTTTTGATGATGGCCACAAGCAGCCACACCCCCATGAGGGCTGCAGCAAGAAACCCTGCGATCCCGATAACCGAAACCCCAAAGAGCGTGGGAGGGACATTGGAGTTGATCAGCTGGGCCGATCCCATGATCAGGGCGGCAATGATAATGGCAAAGGATATGCGATTGCTGATCTGATCATGGGTGGCAAGCATACGTTCGAATCCCTGAACCTGGATGTTAATGCGGATATTTCCAAGCTTTGCAAGGCGCAGAATCTCAAGGAAATCAGAGGGGAATAGGCGGGCAAACCGCAGGGCTTCCCGGGTAATGCCAAGCAGCTCTTCTGAAACCCGTTTCGGGGAAAGCCTGGACAATTTTGCCACCCTCACATGGGGTGCGGCCGCCTTGATCATATCAAAGTCCGGATCCAGTTTTTTCGCCACACCTTCGACCGTGGCAAAGGCCTTCATCATCAGGAACAGATCAGGGGGAATCCGCATCTTGTGGTGGGACGACATCTCAAGAATGTCGTTGATCAGTTGACCGATGCGAATCTCCTTGAGCGGTCGTTCAAGGTGAAGCACGACAAAATCCGTCAGGTCCTTTTCAAGGGCAGCAACGTCCGGTTCAACATCATAGTCGGCAAGCTCAAGGAGGAATCGGGCGGCAACGCGCATATCCTTCCTGTGGATGGCGTAGATAAGATCCACAAAGGCTTCCCGGGTATGGCGGGGAATAAATCCTGCCATGCCGAAATCAACCGGGCAGATGACGTTTCCAGGCAACACAAACAGGTTCCCCGGATGGGGATCGGCATGGAAGAACCCAAAATCAAACACCTGTTTCATGACAAACTGGGCTCCGTTCCGGGTGATTTTTCCGATGTCCAGGCCCTGGCGCTCAAGGGCCGCCTTTTCAGAAATCTTCACCCCGCGGATAAACTCCATGGTCAGTACCCGCTGGCTGGATTCCGCCCGGAACACCCCGGGAATATGAACGGTTCCATCGCTGCTGAACTGCCTTGCCATTCGTTCAAGATTGGAGGCTTCAACCGAATAGTCAAGCTCCCGGCCAAGGCTTCGAGCAAACTCCTCAACGATCTTGACCGGTCTGTGGTTTGCGATCTCCTCCACATGGGCCTCGGCAAGGGTGGCCAGGTGGTGCATGATTTCAAGATCCACCTCGATGATCTTGCGGATGCCCGGTCGCTGCACCTTGACGGCCACCTCTCCGACCCCTGCAAGCCCCGCCCTGTGGACCTGGCCAATGGAAGCCGATGCAATGGGCGTATGGTCGATGAATTCAAAAATCTCTCCCTGGGGACGACCGAATTCGGTCGAGATGATGGCGACCACCTCGTCAAAGGAGAACGGCGGCACATGGTCCTGGAGTCGGGCAAGCTCGGTCAACAGATTAACAGGAATGAGATCCGGGCGGGACGAAAGAATCTGGCCGAACTTGATAAAGGTGGGGCCAAGCTCCTCAAAAATCATTCTGATTCGCATGGCCCCGGAAAGTTTCTCAAGCCGTTCGCCCTTGTTCCGGGAGATCAGCTTGAGACCTATTTCAATGTACTCATCAAGATTCAAGGCATCAATGATGTTGCCGAATCCGTATTTGAACATGATTCCGAGGATCTGGCGGTAACGCAAAAAATGGCGGTAACTCCTGCCAAGGCCGCCTATTTTCCGGATACTGACCATATCCTATCGTGCGTCTTTGTCGACACTGCCAGCCTGGAGTTCAACGAGCATGGCCTTGATATCGGCAATCTCTTTTTTTAATTTAGCCAGATCACTTCGCCTTGCCAGATCGGTCTTTTTAAGGACTTTTTCCACGGCAGATTCGACCTTGTGGTCAAATTTTTCCACGGTTTCGTCATACCGTTCCATGATCTCGTCGAGAAACCGTTGACCCTCCTGCTGGTCCATCTTGCCCTTTTCCGCAAACTCCCGGGCCAGCTCTTCGATCTCTTTTTTGGACCGCAGGGCAAGCCCCACACCGGCCAGAAAACTCTTTTTCATATAGTCAAGCATGGCTCCTCCTTGAAAAAATTAATTTACCTGGACCCAAAGGCGGCCTCGGGCATGGTTTCAACGCTGGTATCGGCCTCGACAATGGCGTCCATCTTTGCCAGGGCCGACGGAAGCAGGGTATTGATGAAAAAAGCGGCCGTCATGACCTGGCCTGCGTAATAGGCCGCATCCTTGTTGGCGGCTGCCTTGGCTGCCACAACCTCTGGATCAAGGGAGCCCGCCTTTTTGGCAAGCTTGGGCGCAGCCACCATGGCCCGCCACAGCAGCATCCATGCCATGGCAACATCGCCCGTCACCTCAAGGAATGGATGGGCAAAGGCATAGGCGTTCATCACATCCTTGGATTTTGCCCGTGCACCAATGGTCTTTGCCGTGTATGCCAGTTTATCAACGGCCTTTTCAACCCGTGCGGCAATGGCCTCGACCCCCTCAATCTGTTTGGCCGTTTCCACCACCTGGCGGATCTCATCAATGAAATCCCTGAAGAGTTTGCCGCCCTTCATGGCAAGCTTCCGGCCCAGCAGATCCATGGCCTGGATGCCGTTGGTTCCCTCGTAGATCATATAAATCCGGGAATCGCGCATGAGCTGCTCAACGGGAAACTCCTTGATATACCCATACCCGCCAAACACCTGAACCCCGTGGCTGCACACCTCAAGGGCGCGGTCCGTGACATACCCCTTGACCAGGGGCGTCAGAAGTTCGACCATGTCACCGTAACGCTCTTTTGTCTCTGGATCTTCCGTGGTTGCGGCAATGTCAAGGCACTTTCCGTTAAAGTAGATCAGGCTCCGCATGCCTTCGACCAGGGCCTTCATGTTGAGCAGCTGCCGCCTCACATCCGGGTGCTCGATGATGGTACAGCTCTTCACCCCGGGCTCCCTTGCCTTGAGAAGGTTCTTTCCCTGGATTCTTGTCCTGGCATAGTCCAGGGCATACATATACGAGGCCGTTGATACGGCAAACCCCTGGAGACCGACAAAGGCACGGGCCTCGTTCATCATCCTGAACATGGCCGGCATTCCCTTGTTCTCCTCACCCAGAAGGGTTCCGATACTTTCGCCCTTTTCGCCAAGGGAGAGGGTGCAGGTGGCATTTCCGTGGAGCCCCATTTTTTCTTCAATACCCGTGCACACCACATTGTTGAACGCGCCAAGGCTGCCGTCTTCGTTGACCCGGAATTTGGGAACCAGGAAGAGCGAGATACCCCGGGTCCCCTCTGGTGCCCCTTCGATCCTTGCAAGCACCGGGTGAATGATGTTTTTGGCAAGGTCATGTTCACCGGCTGAGATGAATATTTTGGTACCCGTGATGGAATAGGTGCCGTCCGGGTTCTTTTTTGCAACTGAAGATAGGGCCCCCACGTCGGAACCGGCCTCGGCCTCGGTGAGCAGCATGGTTCCGCCCCACTCGCCGGAGAACATTTTTCGCATGTAGAGCCGTTTCTGCTCGTCGGTTCCAAAGGCCTCCACAAGGGTGGCGGCCCCGTGGGTCATGCCGCTGTAGAGCATGAACGAGGGATTGGCACCGATGAGATACTCGTTTGCGGCAAGGCCCACAAGTTTGGGCATGCCCTGGCCTCCCACCTCGGGATCATCGGTCATGGCAAGCCATTCGCCCTCCCTGTATAGGTCCCAGGCCCGCTTGAAACATGGGGGCACGGTTACCGTTCCATTATCAAAAACACACCCCTCTTCATCCCCCGGTTTCTGGGTGGGTAAAATCTCCTTTACAGCCAGATTTCTTGCCTCTGAAACAATCAGATCAACCGTTTTTTTGTTAAACTCGGCAAAGCGCTCATGGTCCACCAGCCCCAGCTGCTCGTGCAAAACAAAATCAATGTCCCTCCGGTCTGAAATTAACTGTGCCATAATTTTATTTCCCCTATTCCATGTCTAATGATTTAATGGTTTAAATGAGAACTATAATCTTCCTAAGCCAATAACTCCTGAAAGTCAACACGAGGTCACAAGATTAAATCCTTAAAAACCTACCCAAACCTGGAACAATACCGTAAAACAGACTTCCGGACCCTGGGCACAAAAATCTGATTGACATCTATTTTCATTTCTGGTTTGCTTTAAAGTCAGGCTCACTATTTAACAACGGTTCATTATAAAGGGCAGTATTCAGGACATCCCATGCTGATCGGATTAGATGTTGGCGGAACCCACACGGATGCAGTTCTGCTTGACAAAACCGGGCTCAAACGAAACGTCAAGGTACCAACCAACTCCCTGGATCTCTTTCATACGGTTCTTTCAGGTCTGGACCTTCTGCTTGACGGCATCGACCCACTTAAAATCAAACGTATCGTTCTGAGCACCACGCTGACCACCAATGCCCTGGTGCAGAACCAGACCAAACCGGTCGGCATCATCGTTAGTTCAGGACCGGGCATTGACCCAAGGCTCTTTGGCAGGGGAAAATACTACTTTCCCGTGGCCGGCTCCATTGATCACCGGGGCAGGGAGAGAAGCCCCATTAACCCCGATGAAATCCTGGCCATTTCAGAACAACTCAGGCAAATGGGGGTCAAGCATGTGGGGGTCATTGGGAAATTTTCTCCCAGAAACCCCTTCCACGAACTGCTGATCAAGGAACTCATAGACAAAGATTTTGATAAAGTCTTTGTCGGCCACCAGGTATCGGGCAACCTCAACTTCCCGAGAAGAATCGCTACGGTTCTGTTAAACACCTCGGTCTACAGCATCCACCGCTCGTTTTTCAATGCCGTCAAAGGCTCCCTTGAACAAAAGGGGCTGACAGCACCCATCCAGGTACTCAAGGCGGACGGCGGCACCATGAACCTTGAGGCGTCCATGGATTTTCCAGGCCAGACCATTCTTTCCGGACCTGCTGCAAGTGTCATGGGAGCCGTTGCCCATGCACCGGCCAACGAGGATGTGCTGGTTCTTGATATTGGCGGGACCACAACGGACATTGCCATTCTTGTGGACCGTGCCCCGCTTCTGGAACCGGTGGGCATCGGCCGGGGTCGCTATCAGAGCCTGATCCGTTCCCTCAAGACCCATTCCAGGGGAATAGGTGGCGACAGCCATGTCAGGGTGAAAAACGGCACAGTCAAGATCGGTCCCCATCGATCAGGGCCTGCCCTGGCCTTTGGCGGTCCGGAACCCACCCCCACGGACGCCATGGTTGTACTCGGCATCATGGCCGCAGGCAACAGACAAAAAGCCCTGGCGGGAATGACAGCCATTGCCGGGCAATTGGGAACCACACCGGTTCAAGCCGCTGAAGTCATCTTCAAAACCTGCTGCGCCATGATTGTCAAAGCGGCCAATAAAATGGTGGCCCAGATCAACAGTAAACCCGTATATACGGTGCATGAATTCCTCGAGGGGTACCAGATCAAGCCCCAAAAAATCCTTCTGCTGGGCGGGCCTGCCCGATTTTTTGCACCTGAAATAGAGCGGCAGTCGGGTATTGAGACAATATCGGTCCCTGCAAGCAGCGTTGCCAATGCCATTGGTGCAGCCCTTGCCAGGACCACCTGCGAGGTCTCTTTGTCGGCGGACACGGAACAAAAGATCGCCTCGGCACCTGAGGAGGATTACAGCGCGCCCATCCCCCGGGGCTACACCGAGGATGATGTCATTGAAACCGCATACACCCTTCTCCACGGCAAGGCCATCCGGGCAGGATCTCAACCCGAGGACCTTGAAATCGAAGTGATCGAATTCCAGAAATTCAACATTGTCCGCAAATTTTCAACCCAGGGCAAAATTTACCGGGCAAAACTCCAGGTCAAACCGGGGTTGATCAAGGGATATGACGAAGTTTACACAACCCTGAACGAGACATTCAGGGAATCCTTTACGGAATCCACGGGGGCAAAATGCTGAAAACCAACAAACGAACAGGCCTTGTATTTTTTCCGGCATTTGACTGGGCCATCGACCCCACCCATCCGGAAAGGGAGGAACGGCTTCTCTACACCCAGGATCAGGTCATGGAAGAGGGAATCTTTGACATCAGCGGTATTGTTGAATACAAGCCGGACCTGATCACCGCAAAGGAGATCCAGCGGGTCCATTTCTGCGTTCCGGACGAGGCATCCCTGACCACCCAGTCCCATTTGATCAGCGCCGGGGGGGCCAAGGTCATTGCCCGGGCCGTCATGGAAAAAGAGATCGACTGCGGTTTTGCCCTGATCAGGCCCCCGGGCCACCATGCCATGCGGGTGGCCCACGGCGGAAGGGGTTTCTGCCACATCAACATGGAAGCCATCATGGTGGAATACCTGCGACGGGAGCACGGTGTCGGCCGGGTGGCCATTGTGGATACCGACTGCCACCACGGGGACGGCACCAACGACATCTACTGGCATGACCCAGACACCCTGTTCATCAGCCTTCACCAGGACGGTCGCACCCTCTATCCGGGAACGGGATTTCCCCATGAGCTTGGCGGTCCCAACGCAAAGGGCAGCTGCCTCAACATTCCCCTGCCCCCGGGAACGGCCACCGAAGGTTATCTCTACATGATCAACAACACGGTGCTGCCCATCCTCGACGAGTTCAAGCCCGACATCATCATCAACTCGGCAGGCCAGGACAACCATTACACCGACCCCCTGACCAACATGAAATTTTCCGCCCAGGGATATGCTGAACTCACCCGTCTCTTAAAGCCGGACATCGCGGTTCTTGAGGGGGGATATGCCATTGAAGGCGCCCTTCCCTATGTCAACCTCGGGATCATCCTGGCCCTTGCCGGCATGGACTTCAGCCGGGTGGTCGAACCCGATTACAACCCAGAGAACCTCAAGCAGGCCAAACATGTCACCCAGACCATTGAACAGACATCAAAGATCATCAACCGCCACTGGCACCAGCGCATGGAGTTGAGGGAAAAGGCGGGGACCCATGGTGAAATCCAGCAGCGCCACCGGGAAATCTTCTACGACACGGACAGCATACTTGAACGTCAGAAAGAAAAAATCCGGATATGCAGACACTGTGCCGGTGCCTTTGAGATCGACTCCCAGGCATCCACGGGCAAGCATGTCCTGTGCGTCCACATCCCCCTGAACGCCTGCCGACAATGCCGGGAGACCGGGTATGAGATGTTTGAACGGGCCGACATGAAACGGTACAGCCAGGCGTTTCTTCAGGATAGACCCAACGATACCTACACGATAAAATAGTGTTTGAACGCAAACTCACCCACCTGCCGCGTTGCTGCACAAAGCTAAAATCCTCACGTACTACAGTACGCTCCGGTTTCAGCTTTGCTTGCGCCTTGCATCTGGGCAAGTTTTCATCCAAACACGAATTTTCGGTCAGCCACTAAATAAAAGGAAATTAAACAACGTGTTTTCAGAGATACTGGCTGGCCGGGCCCGGATCGTCCAGGCCATGCGCAGCTATTTTTACCACCACGACTTTCTCGAGGTTGAAACCCCCATACGCATCCCGGCCCCGGCACCCGAAGCCCACATTGACTCGTTTGAGTCGGACGGCTGGTATCTCCAGTCATCCCCCGAGCTTGCCATGAAGCGACTGCTGGCAAGGGGCCATAACCGGATATTCCAGATCTGCAAATGTTTCAGAAGGGATGAACGTGGCCCAAGACACCTGACCGAACTGACCATGTTAGAGTGGTACACACAAGGTTACACCTACCTGGAACTCATGGATCAGTGCACAGCGCTGGTCCGCCATATTGCACAGCAGACAGGGGAAAAAGATTGCCTCAACTACAAGGGTCAAACCATTGATCTTGCATCACCCTGGGAAACAATAACCGTTGATACAGCCTTCAGGCGATACACCGGAACCTGCCTTGAACGGGCAGTGTCCAACGGCAGTTTTGACGAAATCATGGCCTTTGAAATTGAACCGGAACTGGGCAGAACGGTGCCCACCTTTATCATGGATTACCCGGCATCCATGGCAGCCCTTGCACGGTTGAAACCCGACAATCCGGCATTTGCCGAACGGTTTGAACTCTACATTGGCGGAATGGAGCTTGCCAACGGCTTTTCAGAACTCAACGACCCGGTTGAACAGAGACGACGATTCAAGGCAGAGGCTGGGATGCGTGCCCTTGCAAACAAGCCCGCCACACCCATGCCCGAACCCTTTTTAAGGGACCTTGGGACCATGCCTGCGGCAGCAGGGATTGCCCTGGGGGTTGACCGACTGGTGATGTTGTTCACCGATGCCGACACCATTGACAAGGTGGTTGCCTTTACCCCGGAAACCCTTTAAACCGCATACGACTCAGTCGTTTTGACGGTCCACCTCCGTGCTCGCACACAGGGGACATCCCTTGGGCCGGCCGGTTCCCGGCGGTTCCGTCCATTGATGGTTGCAGGCCGAGCAGACAAAGCGTCTTTCGGTAATGACGATCTCGTAATGCCCCCCCTGGACGGAAATGGCCTTTCCATTGATGATGGCATCCGCAACCGTGGTTCGTGCATTTCTCAGGATTCTGCCAAAGGTGGCCCTTGAGACCCCCATTTCCTGACCGCCCTCCTCGTGGGAGAGGCCCTCAAGATCGGCCAGGCGAATGGCCTCCCTCTCATCAACGGTGAGACACACCTCAATGAGATCAAACATGGGGATACCCCTGGGCTTAAAATAACTGACCTCAGGCTTATACCCCACCCGTCTACTGATTACCGGTCTGACCATTTCAACTTCCCAACTCTCTCTTTTAACAGGTTAACCCGTGGACAACGGGTAAAAAAAGAGGGGGTTTTCCCTTAGTTCAAGAAAACCCCCTCCACCGTTTTATTCGCAATATCAGAACTTCATTATTGCAAAAGGTTCCTACATCTTGGTTCCTTCAGCATGGCTCTGGAGCTTGACCTCAACCTTCTCGGTCAGGCCGGCATAGTACTTTCTGAGGATGACAAGTACCTCTTCACGGCCAAAGTGGTCAACCACTTCCTCTCCATGGGAGAGTGCATGGCGAAGCTTTGTACCGGAAAGGATGACCCTGTCGTCCTTGCCGTGGGGGCAGGTTCTCATGGAAGCCATGCCGTCACATTTTTTGCAGTAGAACGTCCAGTCAATCTTGAGGGGCTCGCAAAGCAGGGCCTTGCCTTCCTCTTCCGGTGTCGGGATGGTGTCAAAGATCTCCTGGGCCTCAAACAATGTGTAGAAATCACCAACGCCTGCATGGTCACGGCCGATGATCATCTTGTTAACGCCGTAGTTCTGACGGAAGGTTGCATGGAGAAGGGCCTCACGGGGACCTGCATAACGCATGTCAAGGGGATATCCGCCGTTGACCACATGCTCGGGTACGAAAAAGCCCTTGATCAGGGTATCAATGCACTCGATGCGAACATCTGCCGGAATATCACCGGGTTTGAGGTTACCGATGAGGGAATGGATGAGAACGCCGTCACATACGTCAAGGGCGATCTTGCAAAGATGCTCGTGGGAACGGTGCATGGGGTTACGCAGCTGCATGGAAGCAACATTTTTCCAGCCCCTCTCGTCAAAGATGGCACGGGTCTCTTTGGGAGTCAGGTAAACACCCTTGAACTTGACGGGGAACTCTCCCTCGGAAAGGACCTTTACAGGACCTGCAAGGCAGAACTCTTTTCTTGCCATGACAGCCTGGACGCCGGGATGATCTTCCATGGCGATCTTCCAGAATACGTCATCGGCAGACTCTTCGCCATGACCCTTGTAAACCTTCTCGCACTCCCATTTTTTATCATCTTCGGTCATCTCAAACTTCTCAGCGACCTTCATGGTGGCATAGGCTTCGCCGTTTCTCTCAAGGGTGATCTCGTCGCCCACCTTGATACCGTCAGCATCGGCCTTTGAGGCGTCAAGCATGACGGGAACAGGCCAGAAGGTGCCGTCTGCAAGGAGGAAATCAGCGCAAACGCCTTTCCAGTCCGCCTTGGTCATGAAACCGTTGAGGGGGCTGAATCCACCGATACCCAGCATGATCAAATCGCCCTTAACCTGGGAGCTAATCTGGATTTTTTTCAGGCCGGCTGCCTTTTTCTGCTCTGCAGCAAGCTCTGCGCCTTCAAGCTTGCAGCATACAAGTCCTTTTCCACCGTGGGGTGCAACTAATTTAGACATATAACTCAATCTCCTTGTTTAATATTAACCACAATAAATGTTTTACCAAACATTTATACAAATTCTATGATAGCCGTTTACCAACACCTGTAATGCCCTATTCTTCCATCCATGGCCTTGGATCCATCCATGGACTTGAAATGGATTCAACTGCAAAGTAAAATTCTTATTTCAATTAATCGTGATTGGCTTTTTTGTCAAGGACATTTATTGATTTATATTGAGCATTGCCTTGATATCGACCATTGAATTAAAATAAAAATCAGCCTTGAGGGAGGTGTTGTTGAATGCTACAAAAACCGTTCCAGCACCTTCCGCCGCCATTTGGTCAAACTCTGAATCCCCGATGAACAATATCTCCTTGGGTGTCAGCTTAAATTGATCCATGATTTTCAGCAACTGATCCGGGGCAGGCTTTGGATTTTTCACATCAGCCGCAGTAACTACAGATTCAAATCGATGTTCAAGGTCAAAGGTTTTCAACACCTCAGCCATTGTGTTGGTTCGATTTGTGGCAACGGCCCGGATGAACGCGCTCTGTTTGAGGCCGTCTAGAAAATCCTTGAGCCCCGGTTCAATGACCATGTGGGCGATGAATTTCCCATAGGCAAGACCCTTCATATGGGCAAAAACATCGGTCAGGTCCTCTCTTTCAGGAAAAAGATAGGCAATGGCGTCGTTTACCGAAAACATATGCACCTTGACAAACTGCGTCTCGGTCAGGGGGGGTTTGTTAAAACCGGCAAGCAACTGGTTATAGTAGCGCCGGTTCACCTCGGCTGTATCAAACATGACACCGTCGCAGTCAAAGACCACGGCCTTGATTCTATGGGTCAGCAATGCCTGTGTTTCCTTCATGGGGCAGTCGACTGCAAACTGCCCTTGGCTGTAAGGTTTCCAAACACCCGGATTTTCAGCTCAGGCTGAAACGGGCTGTCGGTCTTAAGGGTGATCACCTCATAGTAGCGCCCCACCGTTTTTCTTGTATTGGTCACCACAAGCTGCCAGGACTTTTTGCCGCTGTCAGAGGGTCTCAGAACCGCCGCAATATTTTTCATACCGGCAAGGGTCTGATCCTTGAGTGAAAAATCATATTTTGCAGACGGCACAATACGGATCGTTGTCTCCAGCGCATCTTCAGGTGCCCCGACAAAATGGACGACCTCCGGGTTTACCATGGCAATTTTTTCCACATTGCCACTCATTTTCAGAACCAGGGTTTTTCCATCCTGGTCCGTATGCACCTTGGCCTGCTTGACCAGAACCCTTCCGCCATAGCCGAGGGTGTTGATCTGAATGACTATTTTTCCTTCCCCGCCCGGGGGAATTTGTCTGTCAAAGTTGACAGCAGTACAACCTCAGCCGGTCTCGACCCGAAGAATTCGAAGTTCGGCATCCCCTCTGTTTTCAATCTTAAACGTATGGATTGCTTTTTTTCCCTCGGCAATGGCACCAAAGCTGAAATCAGGTTCAAGGACAACGGCATCCGGGGCCGGCGCGGCAGCACTAACCCCCTGGGCCAGCCCCATGGCAGCTAGGGTCAACAGGGTCAACAGCATCTTTTTCATGGTAGAAACGCCTCTTTTAATAAATTGACACAAACATCAAAAACTCAACTTTCGGACTCAAGCTCTGGTGAACAGGATCAGACTTTTTTATTGCACTTTTTATCAAAAAATCATTATCAAACCATCCAAAAAGACAACAAGGAAAGCCTGCCCCATATAAATCAGTCAATCCAGAAAGTTGAGTTAAAGATTCAAACATACAAAAATAGAAACAAACCCGGGGTTTGTCAAGGCCAAACCCCGGGCACCAGCAATTCTAATTGTGGAAGCCAGCATGGGACGTCAGCCTATGTCCGTTCCCTGGGCATTAAGCAACAAAAACCCATTGAGTTCATCACACAACCCGGCGGGTGGGTCCAACCCCTTTCCGTCAAGGGAGAGGGCAGGCACGGCCCCCAGAAGGGCGTTGGTAAGGACAATCTCTCCTGAAGCAAACAACCCGGCAGGTGTCAAACGTCGTTTAATGAACCGGTATCCCCTTTTTTCCATTTCACGGACAACCACCCCCTGGGTAACCCCTGGAAGCACATGGGGGGACAGGGGAAGCGTCACCGTATTTTTGTTGACAGCCATGAGGTTGCAGGTGTTTGTCTCTGAAACACTGCCGTCCGGGTTGAGGATCAGGGCTTCGTCTGCCCGGTTCTGCCCTGCAAACCGGGCTGCCAGGAGATAATAGTGGTAGTTAAGGCTCTTGTGATCGGCAAGGGGGGTGGTGCGCACCGAAGGAAAGGTGACCAGGTCAAGACCCGTTTTATCGATTGCGGCCAGCCGGTGGACATGGGGTCTGATAAAGGCTGCCACAAAGGGTGGCCGCCCCCTTCCCCGGTCAGCTGCCACAAGTTTCAGGGCAAAGTCACCGCGGTTAAACCCGTTGGCGCAAACGAGCTGGTCAACAACAGCCGACCAGGTGATGTCGGGCAGTGGGGTTTTAAAGAGCGTTTGCCATGATCCGTGGAGGCGTGCCAGGTGCTCGGCAAGGAACAGGGGATGTCCGTTCTTTACCCCCAGGGTTTCAAAAATCCCTGCGCCATACTGGAAACCGGGGGAGGCGGCCGGAACCATGGCCTCATCCTCAGGAACAAGGGTTCCGCACACCCAGGCGCAGGGCCGGTGGCTGCTCGTTCTCCCACCCTCCTGTTCCAGGATTTCCATGAGGGTCTGGCCCTTGTCAAGGGTTTCCTGGAACTCTTGTTCCGGCACTGAATCAAACACAATCCCGCCGCCCACACTGAAACAGATGCGGTTGTCAGCAATGGTGGCCGTTCGAATGGCAATGGAAAGATCCAGGGTGTGGTGAAAGCTGAGGTATCCAAGGGAACCTGTGTAGACATGGCGATTCACCGATTCCAGCTCGTCGATGATCTCCATGGACCGTTTTTTCGGACACCCTGTTATCGAGCCGCCGGGAAAGGTGGCCCTTAGCAGATCAACGCTGTTCCTGCCCTTTTCAAGGGCTGCCGTAACAACCGAAACCAGGTGAAACACGTTATCATAGGGTTCAAGCCGCCTGTGCTCCTCTAATCTGACGCTGCCGCCCTGGGCCACCTTGCCAAAGTCGTTACGCATGAGATCGACGATCATGGAAAGTTCGGCATCGTCCTTTGAACTTTGCTCAAGCCCCTGCCTGAGCAGACGATCTGCCTCGGGTGTCGTGCCCCTGGGAAAGGTTCCCTTGATGGGACGGGTCTCAATGGCCGGTCCCTCCCGGCGCAGAAACCGCTCGGGCGAGGTCGAGACAATCTGGTGGTCCCCGGCATTGACAAAGGCGAAAAAAGGAGCGGGGTTTTTGCTGAAAAGGCGCTGAAAAAGGGCAAAGGCGCTGCCGGAGAACCCTGCTTCAAACCGCTGGGACAGGTTAACCTGGTAGATGTCCCCGGCCTTGATGTATTCGATGATTTTTAAAACAGCGTCCACGTAGGCGGACCGGGTAAAATTAGACCGCAGGCCGCGTGTATCCACCTGGAAATCAGCCGCCATGGGATCCCATGAATCGCCAGTCCCAGAATCGCCAGGCCCTTTGGCCACGGATCCATCAGATCCGGCCCCATCAGCCCCGGGCAAGTCAAGGGCATCAAAGAACCGGGTTCGGACCTTCTGGACAAACGCTTCATCTGTCTGACCCTGAAAGGCAAGCCTGGGGATAAAAAGGGTGAGGGTTGTTCTGACCCTGTCTTCAACAACAATGGCCCCGGGTGCATACAGGCAAAGATCAGGCAGACCGTTGTCCATGCAGGTGACGGCAAGGGTTTCAATGTGCTGTTTTAAATCGTAGGCGAAATAGCCAAAGAGCCCTGCCATAACCGGTGACAATGCCCCGGGCCCAAACGCCTTCACCGCTTTGGGAAAGCCCCGGGTAAAATGGGCGACCAGGGCGTCTAAAAGGTCAAAGGGATCACACCTGAACCGGGAGGTGGTCCGGTCAAACCCAATGGAACATTCACGGCCCTTTGCCCTGAACGTCAGCCAGGGATCAATGGCAAGGATGTTGTAGCGGGCACAGTCAAGGTCGGTGCCGCTCTTGAGAACCACCGTGCCCCCATGGGATGCAAATTTCGCGGCAATAGGATCAAAGCCCAGAGTGTCGAGGGTTTCGTGGAAAACCCCCTTGATCAAAGGCAGGGGCAGAGCGGTCAAATCCCCTGGATCGAACGTCATCACCTTAGGAAGGGATTCATCCGTTCCTCCTGGAGGATGGACGTTTCAGGCCCGTGTCCGGGGTAAACAATGGTTTTTTTGTCAAGGCACAAAAGCCGGTTTTTAATCGACTCGATCAGGGTGTCGTAATTTCCGCCCGGAAGATCGGTTCGGCCGATGGAGCCTGCAAACAGGGTATCGCCCGAGAACACAACACCTTCAGTGTGCAGACTGACCCCACCCTTTGAGTGACCCGGCGTGTGGATCACGGTCAGGGTGATGTCCCCGAACGAAATCTTGTCCCCGTCGGCAAGAAACCCGTCGGGGGCAGGAGAATTTTCCGCCCGCAGTCCAAAGGTTGCCGCAGCCGAAGTCAGATCCGTGAGCATGGGTGCGTCATCCCGGTGGATCATCAGCTTTGCCCCGGTGGCCTCTTTCAGGCGTGCATTTGCCCCCACATGGTCAAAGTGGCCGTGGGTGTTGATGAGGTATTCAACCGTGAGTTTTGATTCTGAAAGGGCCATGAGTATGCGGTCTGCCTCATCCCCGGGATCTATGACGGCCGCCTTGCCCGTTCTGTCACATCCAAGGATATAGCAGTTTGCCATGATGGGTCCCACTTCAAGCTTTTTGATGATCATTGTTTTTCTCCCCTGTCGATATTTTTCAGCACACGAATTTTATCGAGCACCCCGTTGATGAATGCACCGGATCCCCGGGTTCCGAACCGCTTGCCGATCTCCACGGCCTCGTTGATCGAAACCGTTGGAGGAATGTCCGGCCGCTTGAGCATCTCAAAAATGGCCATGCGCATGATGTTGCGGTCCACAATGGGCATTCTTGACACCTTCCAGTTGCTTGAAGAGCGGTTCATGAGGTCGTCGACCTCTGCCCGTGCCTGGGTTACGCCCTCGACCAGGTCAAGGAAGAACGGCCGGATGGATTCATCGATTCGATCTTCAAAATTGGTGCAGAAAAGTGCAACCAACTCGTCCGGACTGCCCTTGTCCACATCAATATAATAGAGGGCCTGGAGGGCAAGCTCCCTTGCCTGTCTTCGGTCTCCCATGGGGTCTAGGCTTCTCCCATGGCGGCCATGAGATTTGCCATTTCAATGGCGGCAAGGGCCGAATCAAACCCCTTGTTTCCGGCCTTGGTTCCGGCCCGTTCAATGGCCTGCTCAATGCTCTCCGTGGTGAGGATGCCGAACATGACCGGCAGACCATGGTCAAGGCTGACACAGGCAATCCCCTTGGAAACCTCGGCGCACACATAGTCGTAGTGGCTGGTTGCCCCCCGGATAACGGCACCCAGGCAGATGATGGCATCAAATTTGCCGGTCATGGCCATTTTCTTTGCAGCAAGGGGAATCTCAAAGGCACCCGGCACCTTTAACAGGGTGATATCCTTGTCTGCGGCCCCGCTTCGGGTCAGGGCGTCAAGGGCGCCGCCCACCAGCCGTTCGGTGATAAAATCGTTGAACCTTGCGGCAATGATTCCAAATCTCTTGCCCTGGGCCGACAGGCCTGCTTCCATAATCTCTGGCATCTTAATTTCCTTATCTTTTTTAAAAAAAAACGATCAGCATTTTTTCAGCATATGTCCCATCTTAAGCTGCTTGCACTTTAAATACCCCTTGTTGTACTTGTTGGGCTCAACCTCAATGGGTACCTGTTCCACAATACTCAGCCCATACCCTTCAAGGCCGATCATTTTGGTGGGATTGTTGGTCATGAGGCGCATCTTTCTGACACCCAGATCCACGAGCATCTGGGCACCGATGCCGTAATCTCTCATGTCGGCGTCAAACCCGAGCTTCAGGTTGGCCTCGACCGTGTCACACCCCTTGCGCTGGAGTTCATAGGCCTTGAGCTTGTTGACAAGTCCAATGCCCCGGCCCTCCTGGCGAAGGTAGAGGACCACCCCGCTGCCCTCCTTGTCCATCATGGCCATGGCCTTGTGGAGCTGCTCACCGCAGTCGCAGCGCAGGGAACCAAAGATGTCACCGGTCATGCACTCGGAATGGACCCGGACCAGCACGGCTCGTTCAGGATCGATCTCGCCCTTGACCATGGCAATGTGGGTAAGGTTGTCCAGATCGTTTTCATAGGCTATGATTTGGAAATCACCTCCGAACTCGGTGGGAATAACGCTCTGGGCGGCCTTTCTGACAAAGGATTCGGTCTTGAGGCGGTACTCGACAAGGTCTGCAATGGTGCAGATGCCGATGTTGTGCTCCTGGCTGAACTTCTCCAGGGACGGCATCCTCGACATGGTGCCGTCTTCATCCATGATCTCACAGATGACACCGGCAGGTTTGAGACCTGCCAGGCGGGCAAGGTCCACCGACCCTTCGGTCTGACCGATCCTTACCATGACGCCGCCTTCCCGGGCCCTAAGGGGAAAGATATGGCCGGGTCTGACAAGGTCATGGGCCGTTGCCCCGTCGGCCACGGCCGCCTGAACGGTCCTGGCCCTGTCAGCTGCAGAGATACCGGTGGTAACCCCGGCCCTTGCCTCAATGGAAATGGTGAATCCTGTTTCAAACTGGGAGGTGTTGTCATCCACCATCATGGGCAACTCAAGGCGGTCGGCCAGTTCCCCTGTCATGGACAGACAGATGAGCCCCCGGCCATATTTTGCCATGAAATTAATCGCTTCAGGGGTGACAGCCTCGGCTGCCATGGTAAGATCACCTTCATTTTCCCGATCCTCATCATCCACCAGAATAACCATACGCCCGGCTTTGATATCTTCGATGGCCTGCTCTATTGTAATCTGCGGCATTTACGCTTATTTCACTCCTTATAAAAATCCTTTTTTTGCCAGAAGTTCCCTGGTGATCGATCCTGAATGGCTACCAGTCCCGGCGGTTGTATCTGTTGTCTTCTGTTTTAAGAATCTGTTCACATACTTTCCGATCATATCGGTTTCAATGTTGACACAGTCCCCGACCTTGGCCGTCCCGATGGTAGTCATCATTGCCGTGTGGGGAATAACGCTCACATCAAAATCCTTACGGCTGCACCTGTTTATTGTAAGACTTATTCCATCAATTGCAACCGACCCCTTTTCGATTATTTCATCGGCAAGGGTTTCAGGAATGCCGATGGTAACGATAACGGCGTTGCTCTTGACTGTTTTGGATAGAACAGATCCGGTGGCATCAATGTGGCCCGAAACAAGATGGCCGTCCAGCCGGTCTGACAGGCGAAGGGCGCGTTCAAGGTTCAGCCGGGCACCGGGAAGAAGGGATTTAAAGGTAGTCCTGGAAACGGTTTCAGGGGCCATGTCCACCTCAAAGAGATTGTTCTTCAGGGTAACCACGGTGAGGCAGGCCCCGTTGACGGCAATGGAATCACCGATCTTTGTACCTTCAAGGTCCATCTCCGTTTGAATGGCAAGCCGTTTTCCCTCGCCGTTGGGCTGGATTTTTTTAAGGGTTCCAGCGCCCCCAATGATTCCCGTAAACACCTTAACGCCCCCTGCAATTAGCTTTCAGATATGCCCTGTTTCAGATACCCCTTGATAAGGATATCATTGTCAAACCGCTCGACCTCAACCCGGCTCAGCCCCAGGGCATCGTTCATCAATTCAGGCCCCCTGCCCCGACACATGGGCACTCCGTCGTTGCCGCCCAGAAGTTTAGGCGCAAAAAAAAGATAGACCTTGTTGACCACACCGGCGGCAAGGGCCGAATGAACCACACGGCCGCCCCCTTCGATCAAAAGGCTCACCACCCCCCTTTGTCCAAGGGTGGCAATGAGACCCTCAAGGTCGATCATCCCCTCTTTTTCAGGCAGGACCAGCAGGTCAATCCCGCAGCGTTTAAACAGGGCCAAACGGTCAGGGTCTGCCCGTCGGGATGTGGCCACAAGGGTTGCAGCACTGGAGCGCTGGGTAAACACCTTTGAACCGGGGTCGATGGAGAGCCGGGCATCAAGAATCACCCGCAGGGGATCACGGCCGTCAAAATTTTCAATCCGGGTGGTCAACGAGGGATTGTCGGCCCGTATGGTGCCGGCACCGACCACAATGGCATCCACCCAGTGACGCAACCCGTGGACGTATCTTCGGGACGCCTCGTTGGTGATCCATTTGGAATCCCCGGTCCGGGTGGCCAGCTGGCCGTCCAGGGTTGAGGCGCATTTCAAGACCACAAAGGGCCGTTTACCGTTTTTTACGTACCAGATGAAATCTTCGATCAGGGTCTCGGACGCCCTGCGGCAGATGCCGACCTCAACCGCAACCCCCCTTTTTTCGAGAAACCGGATCCCGCCGCCGGCCACAAAGGGGTTGGGATCTTCGGTTCCCACAAACACCCGGCGAATGCCGGCCTTGAGAATTTTTTCGGTACACGGCGGGGTTCTTCCCGTGTGATTGCACGGTTCAAGGGTCACATAGAGGTCACTGCCACAGGCCAATTCACCGGCATCATCAATGGCGTTGACTTCGGCATGGGCAAGGCCAGGGCCCTTGTGCCATCCCTGACCCACGATCTTATTGTCCCTGACCACCACGGCACCGACCATGGGATTGGGAGCGGTGTAGCCCCGACCCCTTTCGGCAAGGCCAATGGCAAGATCCATGAAGGTGTTATGCGTTGTTTCATCCATCATCGGAACATCCGTCTGGTGTTTTATTGCCAGGTGATTTTCGGGGAATAAGGCTTTTCAGCTCTTCAATGAAATCATCCACATCCTTGAACTCCCGGTAGACAGAGGCAAACCGAACATAGGCCACATCATCCAGGCGGTGAAGGTGGTCCATGATCTTGTTGCCGACCACCGTGGATGAAATTTCCTTTTCATTGGCATCCCTGAAATCGCGCTCAACCGAATCCACCACCTCTTCAATCTGGTCGACGCTGATGGCACGTTTTTCACAGGCCTTTTTAATGCCGGAAAGAATCTTGTCGCGGTTGAACTCCTCCCGGCGGCCGTCTTTTTTCACCACCATGACCGGCAGGTCTTCAACCTTTTCATAGGTGGTAAACCTTCGCATGCAATCCAGGCACTCCCGGCGCCTTCGAACGGCAAATTCGCTGCGGCTCAGCCTTGAGTCCACCACCCGGTTGTTCAGTTGGCCGCAATAGGGACATTTCATGGCAGGACCTCATCCGCTGTTATCTGGGTAACCGCTATCCCGGCCTGGGCCAGCATGGTGTCGGACATGGGGTCGTCATACCCATTGGCAAAAAAGATCTGAACGATGCCGGCATTGATAATCATCTTTGCACAGATGGAACAGGGCTTGTGGGTGCAGTAAAGGGTTGATCCTTTGACGGAGATGCCGTGGCAGGCGGCCTGGATAATGGCGTTCTGCTCGGCATGAACCCCCCGGCAGAGTTCATGCTTCTGGCCGGACGGCACATTGAGCTGTTCCCTCAGACATCCTGTGACATCACAGTGGGGAATATTTGTGGGCGCCCCGTTGTATCCTGAGCAGAGGATACGGCGATCTTTGACCAGAATCGCCCCAACCCTGCGCCTTGTGCAGGTAGCCCGGGTGGCCACCAGCCGGGCAATGCCCATGAAATACACATCCCATGAGGGCCGCACAAGATCACCCATGGGTCGGATCGTCCCGGTAAAGGGGAAATTCGGCACACAGGGCTCGGACTTTTTTTCTGACGGTTTCAGCCGTTGCCGGCGCTTCAAGGGCCTGGCAGATCAGTTCACCCACAAGGGCCATCTCGGGTTTGCCCATCCCCCTTGTGGTCACAAGGGGCGTACCGATCCGAATCCCGCTGGTGACCATGGGTCCCCTGGGATCGTTGGGAACGGCATTCTTGTTGACCGTGATACCTGCAGCCCCAAGGCGGTTCTCAGCCTCTTTGCCGGAAATGCCGTTCTGGGTGAGGTTCAGCAGCATGAGGTGATTGTCCGTGCCGCTGGAGACAAGGTTCATCCCCCGGTCCATGAGGACATCGGCAAGGGTTGCCGCATTGACGACCACCTGGCGCTGGTATTCGGCAAATGCCGGTGACAGGGCCTCCTTCAGGGCCACGGCCTTGGCGGCAATCACATGCATGAGGGGCCCGCCCTGAATTCCGGGAAAAATCTGGCTGGAAATTTTCGGCCCGATTTCGCTGGACGACAGGATCAACCCCCCCCGGGGTCCCCTCAGGGTCTTGTGGGTGGTGGTGGTGACAATATCGGCATGGGGAACCGGCGAGGGGTGAACCCCGGCTGCCACAAGGCCTGCAATATGGGCCATGTCCACCATGAAAAGGGCGTTGACCGACCGAGCGATGTCTGCGAACGCCTTGAAGTCAAGGATCCTCGGATAGGCACTGGCGCCGGCCACAATCAGTTTGGGCCGGTGTTTTTCGGCAAGGGCCGCCACCTCGTCCATGTCGATCATTTCGGTTTCTTCGGACAGCCCGTAGTGAACAAAGTTGAACAACCTGCCAGAAAAACTGACCGGACTGCCGTGGGTCAGGTGACCGCCATGGGAGAGATCCATGGCAAGCACGGTATCCCCGGGTTTGATCACGGCAAAATAGGCGGCCATGTTGGCCGTTGAACCTGAATGGGGCTGAACGTTTGCATACTCAGCCTTGAACAGCTCCCTTGCCCGGTCAATGGCCAGGGTTTCGGCCCGGTCAACCATGGCGCAGCCGCCATAGTAACGCTTGGACGGATATCCTTCGGCATACTTGTTGGTCAACACCGAACCCTGGGCGGCCATGACCGCCCGGCTGGTGGTATTCTCGGAGGCAATAAGCTCAAGCCCCTCCTGCTGGCGAAGCGCCTCCTGCACGATGATCTCGAAAACTTCCGGGTCAACCCCTTTAATTGCGCCAATGTCCACTGCCCTGTCTCCTTTTTCCATGCCTATACAGATGTTTCCATGCTCTGGATCCTGTCAAGATGCCTTCCGCCCTCAAAGGGAGTTTCAAGCCAGGTTTTGACCAGTTCAAGGGCAAGGGCATCACCAATGATGCGGCCCCCGAGCACAAGGATGTTTGCGTCATTATGCTCCCGACTCATGCGCACGGAAAAGACGTCACTGCAAAGTGCCGCACGCACCCGGGGAAACCGATTGGCAACCATGGACATGCCAAGGCCGGTACCGCACAGCAGAATCCCCCGGGGGTAATCGCCGTCCGACACGGCCTTTGCAACCTTTTTGCCATAATCAACATAACTCACAGACGCCTGGCTGAAGGTTCCTGCATCCTCTACCTCAATGCCCAACCCCTTGAGAAAGGTGATGATCTTCTCTTTCAAGGGAAAAGCAGCATGGTCGCTGCCAATGATAATGGGAACTGCCGTATCAATCGCCATATCCATAAGATCGTTTCCTGCTAGGATTTTTTTCTGATGTACTCGATGGCATCATTGACGGTGATCATCTTTTCAGCATCATCGTCGTCAATATCAATGTCAAACGCCTCTTCCATGCTCATTATAAGCTCCACAAGGGCCAGGGAATCGGCCCCGAGATCATCCACCAGGGACGCCTCGGGAACCACATCCTCAATATCCACACCCTGGAGCTTTTCTGCAATTATCTTTTTTACCTTTGCCTCAACAGACATGCTTAAAAAACTGCCTCCTTAAAGGGTTACTGCAAATTGCAGACTATGCTTCAACCGCATCCGATTTGACATTCCTGTCTCTGTAGGCACCGCAGGCGGGGCAGGCGGCGTGGGGAAGTTTTGCCTCCTGGCACTCGGGACATGTGGTGATGGTGGGTGCTGCAACCTTCTGATGGGTGCGTCTTTTTCTGCCTCGACTCTTAGAGCTTTTTTGCTTTGGGACTGCCATTCTATCTCCTCCTAACCTTCTAATTTATTTAATCATATAGTATGAACTTCAGTGTACCAATAAACGTTAATATCTAAATTAATTGACAAAGTTTGTCAAGATAATAATCGCAAATTCCAATATCCCTTGCCCAAATCCATGGCCTGTGGTATTTCCACCAACCAGGCTTCAGACACAACACAACGCTATTTTACGGAGTAAATTATGGATACAGTCATCACAAGATTCCCGCCAAGCCCCACGGGATATCTTCATATCGGAGGCGCCAGAACGGCCCTGTTCAACTGGCTATGGGCACGCAAGACCGGCGGAAAATTTGTCCTGAGAATCGAGGACACGGACACGGTACGCTCCACAAAGGCGTCGGTGGATGCAATTTTTGATTCCCTCCACTGGCTGGGCATCGACTGGGATGAGGGTCCTTTTTTCCAGACAGAACGCTATCCCATCTACCGGGAATATATCCAGCGACTGGTTGCATCGGGCCATGCCTATTACTGCAGCTGCACCCCGGAAGAGGTCGATGCCATGCGCGAAGCGGCAAAGACAAACGGCAAGCGCCCCATGTACAACAAGCAATGCCGGAACCTTGACCTTGGACCCGGTGAAAACCGGGTGGTCAGACTCAAGGTGCCCGACACCGGCAGTACCGTGGTCGAAGACATTGTCAAGGGACCGACCTCGTTCCAGAACAGCGAAATCGACGACTTCATCATCCAGAGAAGCGACGGCAGCCCCACCTACAACCTGGCCGTTGTGGTCGATGACCTGACCATGGGGATCAACACCATTCTCCGGGGGGACGACCACCTGGTAAACACGCCCAAACAGATCCTCATCTACCGGGGCCTTGGGGCCAAACCACCCGTGTTCGGCCATGTTCCCATGGTGCTCGGCAACGACAAGGCAAGGCTGTCCAAGCGCCACGGTGCCATGAGCGTGGGCGAGTACCAGAAGATGGGCATTCTGCCCGACGCCATTCTCAACTACCTGGTCAGACTTGGCTGGTCCCACGGAGACCAGGAGTTTTTCACCCGGCAAGAGCTCATTGAAAAATTCTCCCTGGAGCACCTGGGGCGGTCCCCGTCCATGTTTGACATGGACAAGCTCCTGGCCCTGAACGCCAAGCACATCCAGGCAAAATCCAACGCTGAGATTGCCGATGCTTTGATTCCCTTTGTTGCGGAAAAGGGCATCACCATCGAGAACTCAGCAGCGGTCCAGCTGGCCGTTGAAAGCCTAAAGCCAAGGAGCAAGACCCTGGTGGAGATGGCCGATGCAGCCCTCTTCTATTTTGTCGACACCCTGACTTTTGATGAAAAGGCCGTGGCAAAATTTCTCAAGCCTGAAATCATGCAGCCCCTGTCCGAGTGCGCAGACGCCATCGAGGCCCTGGATGGGTTCACGGAAACGGCCCTTGAGGAGATTTTCAAGCAGGTGATGGCGCGCCACGACCTCAAGTTCGGCAAGCTCGCCCAGCCCCTGAGGGTGGCCCTTACCGGCAAAACGGTCAGCCCCGGCATCTTTGAGATGATCCTTGCCCTGGGCCGGGACAAGACGGTCGGCCGCATCCGGGCCGTAATCAAGTAAACGGGCTTTCCCTGTTGTCGCAAGTAAACGGGGTCAGGCTTTCCCTGTTGTCGTTATTGGCCAATTCATGCGGCAAATGGGGTCGGACATTCCTTAACGGTCAAAGAATGGATGCATGAACAATCAGGGTCGGGCGGCCTTGTTGTCCTCATTTCAATGGGGTCAGCCCGGTTCTGTTATCGTTCACCCCTGCCCGGGGAAAAAGCCGACACCGACTTTTTCCCCGCTGCCCATCCTGCATGTTTTTTCATATTGTGACCTAGGGATACTTTTGCAAAATCATATCATAGGTCCCGTCTGTTATGATTTTATCGTAGGCGTTTTTCAACTTTTCCACCACAGCATCCGGGGTACGCCTGCTCAGGGCCAGATATCCCTTGTATCTCACCTGGAATCGAAATACATTTTTAATTTTTTTCCCGGGAATATATCCATTTTTCTTCAACAGATAATGGGCGGTCAGTTCATCTTCAAGCCATAGATCCAGGCGATGACTGACAAGCTTTTTCAGATTCAGCTCATTTTTACTCACCTGCTCAATATTTTCAAACCCCAGGGCAAGCAAATGCTCGGTTCTTACGTCCTTTCTGACAGCTCCGATTCTGTATTTTCTGGCATCTGCCATGGCGTGAATGTTGATATTGCGGGCCGCCAGGGCAAACAGACAGGCATTGTTTTCAGCAACAAGCCCCACCCACTTGAACAAATGCTCCCTTTCAGGACTCCTGACAATGGTGTAAATCAGGACATTCCCATGGGACAGGGCCATTTTATACGCCCGGGCCCAGGGATAAACTTTAATCTCGGCGTCCATATTCGCTTTTTTCAACACGGCCCTGACAACCTCCGTGCCGAGCCCTGCGACCCTGCCGTCATCAATGTAGTTGAACGGCGGGAATTCATCGGTAACGATCGTGATTGCCTGCCGCCCATGGACAGGAAGTGCACACACGAGGAGTGCTATGGCCAGCGTCAGCCATTGGGCAATGCGTCTTTTCTTCATATCCGGGACATTTTTTTTTCAAAGAGAACCCCGGAGTAACCGACAAAACTCGTTCCCGGACTTTTTTCATAACTGTTGGCATAGTCCAGGGCAACACCCCGCAAAGCCCCCATGGCACGGGATGCCGAAACAGCTGCCACAACGGCACCAGGGCAGCACAGGTTGTGAAGTTCAAGGCCCTGGGAGAGGATGGTATCAACATCCATTTCAACCATTGCCTTGATTGCCCGGGGGTCATTTGCGTTCTTTACCCAGTCAAGGGCGGCCCTGCCGTTTCCTGCCGGGGCGAACCCGTAACTGGGCCCGTAATGGGTCATGTCCGTGGAACCGATCACCCGAATGGAAAGTCCCGATTTTGTGGCCGCCTCAACGGCCAGAATGCCGATCTTTTCGGCATGGGCCGAGGGCGGAACCCCAATGGGCACAATGGCGGCACCTGGAAAAAAATACTTTACAAAGGGGAGCTGGAGTTCAATGGTGTTCTCATCGGGAAAGGTATCCGGCCCCAGTGGCGTTGCCCCGCAAGCCGCTGCCAGGGTTTGGGCAACCCCCTGGTGGACGGCAAGGTCTCCCAGGGGGGTTTCCCAGGCGCCCCTGTCCATGACAAGGGGGACATCCCCGGGATGCATGTGATGGCCAAAGAGCACCACCAGGTCGACCTTGCCATGGGAATCGCCTGACAGGCCACCTGCCAGGGAGGCGATCACCCGGCAGGCAATGGAACCGGAAAACACCCATCCGGCATGGGGAACGATGCCGCCCACATAATCGCCCCTGGGCAAACCGGTTCGTTCGTCAAGGAACCGGATAATCTCACGTTCACAGGCCCGGCCGTCGCCAGGATACCAGGCACCCTTGAATGCTGCGATTTTTCTCTCCATGACACCCTCCTTTTGCCAGATTGACGACTACACTTTTGAACCCACCTTTGACCTGAGCCATTCGATCCAGGGCTCAAACCCCTCTTCTGTTTTGGCTGAAAGTTCAAACACGGGCATTCCCGGATGAATTTCGGCCATGTTATCCACGGCCTCTCGGGCATTGAAATCAAGATAGGGCAGAAGGTCAATCTTGTTGAGGATGGCCGAATCTGCAAGGCGGAACATCAGGGGGTATTTCAGGGGTTTGTCTTCTCCTTCGGTGACGCTCAGGATAACGGTTCTGGCATCCTCGCCAATGTCAAATTCCGCAGGACAAACCAGGTTGCCGATGTTCTCCACAATGAGCAGGTCAAGGTTGTCCAGATCCATCTGAACGGCCGTTCGTTCAATGAGGTGGGCCGCAAGGTGGCAGTCACCCCCAAACTGATCCGTGTTGATCTGAACGGCCACGGCACCTGTTTGCTTGAGCCGGTCAGCATCATTGGTCGTGCAGATATCCCCCACAATCACCCCGGTTCTGATTTCAGGCATGATCCTTGAGAGGGTCTTGCACAGGGTTTCAGTCTTGCCCGATCCAGGAGAACTCATCATGTTCAGGACAAACACCTTTTTTTCTGCAAACAACTTTCTGTTCTTGTCGGCCATGGTTTCGTTGGCCTCAAGCACCCTTTTTTGAACCTTTATTTCCATATTTCTTTTCCTGTATCCTAGTGTCAAATGCAACCCATTCATTGTACTTTGTTTGCAACGGGCCCGACTTGGCACGGTTATAAATCGTGTTGCCAACCCCCTGAACTGCCTTGCAATGAAAATCAGCGACGGGACTTGACACGCTCATTCAGTTGTTGATCGCGTTGCCTGTAAAAACGACAACAAGGAAAGCCTGACCCCGATATTAATCGGCAAGTTCCAGGGAGGAGATTTCAAGCTCCCGTCCCGAAAGAAGCTCAACAGCACCCTGTTTGCACGCAGGGCACCTGAAGGCAGGTCCTTCAACCACCCACTCGTGATTACAATCCTTGCACCTTGCCCTTACATCAACCGCTTCGATTACAAGCGTTACCCCTTCAAGGGGCGTATCCCGTGTGATCACTTCCATGCAGAACCTCAGGCTGTGCTCCACAACGGCGGCAAGCTTGCCAATCCTCAGGTTAAGCACGGCAACCCTTGGATTTTCAATCTCGTCAGGAATGGCAGCAAGGGCAATATCAACCATCTGCTGGGCAACCCCCATTTCGTGCATCCTATACCTCCAGCCTGGCCATGGCCCGTTTAAATGCAGCCCGTGAACTTTCAATGGTGAAATCATCCACACAAAAGGCCAGGCGAAAATAGCCAGGACCGCCAAATCCGGTTCCCGGAACGGCCAGGATCAGTTCCTCCTGGAGAAGGGCGACAAAACGCACATCATCGGGAATGGGAGATTTTGGAAAGATATAAAAAGCGCCGGGCGGGGTAGTGAATGTGAAACCGGCATCCGTTAAAACATCACACAGCATGTCCCGTTTTTTTCGATAGGCGTCAATGTCAACGCTTGCCCCCTGGATCAGCGGTAGAATGCGCTGCATCAGGGCAGGCGCATTGACAAACCCCAGAATTCTATTGGTCAGGGCCAGGGCCGGTATGAGCGTATCCCTGAACGAGCAGGCTGGATTGACCACCAGATAGCCGATCCGTTCTCCTGGAAGGGAGAGATCCTTTGCATGGGAGGTGACAACAACGCTGTTTTCATAGGAGGGAAACACCGGCGGCACAACCGTATTGTCAAACACAAGCTTTCGATAGGGTTCATCGGAAATAAGGGTGATGACCGTGCCGAATTCTTCGCCCTTTTTCCTTAAAATCCGACCCAGGGCGTCCAGGCTCTCCCTGGGGTAAATCTGGCCCGTGGGGTTGTTGGGAGAATTAATGATCATCACCTTGGTCTTCGGGGTGATGGCCCTTTCAATGGCCTCAAGATTGAGTGTGAAATCCGGGTTTGCCTCAACGGTTTTCAGCACACCCCCGTGGTTTTCAGCGTAAAAGGTGTACTCCACAAAAAAGGGCCTTGTGACCAGCACCTCTTCGCCCGGGTTGAGAAGGGCCTTTAAAAGCACATTAAGGCCGCCGGCCGCCCCGCAGGTAATGACAATATCATCGGCCGACAGAACAGCCCCCTGCTCGTCACAGATACCGTCGGCAATGGCCTTTCGAACATGGGGATATCCGGGATTGGGCATGTAGCCGTGGACGTTCCCTCCCCGTTCACCGGCAACCCGTTCAAGGGCCTCCTGGAAGGCCACAGGCGGTTCAAGGTTGGGGTTGCCGATGCTGAAATCAAACACATTTTCGGCACCATGTTCGGCCTTGAGCTTTGCCCCCTGCTCAAACATCTTTCTGATCCAGGAGGATTTGGAAAGGGTCTCTTCAATCTTTACTGCTATGGTCATGGATCAACGCTCCCTTTTTCGATAGAATTCCTGTTTAAAGGCCATGAACCGGCCCTGGTTAATGGCATTACGCATCTGCTGCATAAGGTCAAGGAAATAGTGAAGGTTGTGGATGGTATTCAACCGGTAGGCCAGAAGCTCCCTGGACTTGTAAAGATGCCTCAGGTAGGCCCTGGAATAATTCTGGCAGGTGTAGCAGGTGCACTCGGCATCCAGGGGCGACGCATCAAGCCTGAAGGCTGCGTTGGAGATGTTCAAGGTACCGGTGGCGGTAAAGAGCTGGCCGTTTCTGGCGTTTCTCGAGGGCATGACGCAGTCGAACATGTCAACCCCCATGCCGGCAAGCTCCACGAGATTCTCGGGCGTTCCAACCCCCATCACATATTTGGGTTTTTCAGACGGAAGCTGGGGCACGGTGTGGTCGGCCATTTCATACATCAATTCCGTGGGCTCTCCCACGCTCAACCCGCCGATGGCGTAGCCCGGAAAATCAAGGTCACCCAGCTGACGGGCGGAAATTGATCTTAAATCGGCAAACATCCCGCCTTGGACAATGCCAAACAAATTGTTGACCCGGCCCTGTTCAATCCAGAAATTTCGACCCCGTTCCGCCCAAAGGGTGGTCTTTTCAAGGGCGGTCATGGCCTCTTTTCGTGTGGCCGGATACCCCATGCACCAGTCAAGGGACATCATGATGTCCGATCCGAGCACCGTCTGGATCTCAACGGCCCGCTCCGGGGTGAAAAGATGTCGGGAACCGTCAATGTGGGACTGGAACGACACGCCCTCATCCTTGAACTTTGCAAGCTTTGCCAGGGAAAAAAACTGAAATCCACCGCTGTCGGTCAGGATGGGCCGGTCCCAGTTCATGAACGAATGGAGCCCGCCCATATGGGACATCACCTCGCACCCGGGTCTTAAATACAGGTGATAGGTGTTGCCCAGGATGATCTGGGCCTGGCACGCCTTGAGCTCCTCGACCGAGACCGCCTTGACCGTGCCAAGGGTGCCAACGGGCATGAAGATCGGCGTTTCGATCACCCCGTGGGCCGTTGTGATCCGCCCGGTCCGTGCCCGGCTTTCCTGGGATTGATTGATGATATCAAATGTCAGCATAGTCTCCTTTATATAATCCCACCAGGCGCTACCACGGGGGGATTCAAATTTTATTGCGGCCAGGATCAGACACCCTGCTCCGGCCATGGCGGTTATTCAATGAGCATGGCGTCGCCATAGCTGAAAAATCGGTAGTTCGATTGAACGGCCGCTTCATAGGCCCTGAAGATTGCATCCTTGCCCGCAAAGGCCGACACAAGCATGAGCAGGGTGGATTCGGGAAGATGGAAGTTGGTGATCATGGCATCGATGAGCTTGAACCGGTACCCCGGATAAATAAACAGGTCGCACACGCCACTGCCGGGGTTGATTCTCCCGGTTTCATCGGCACCATACTCGAGGGTTCTGACACTTGTGGTTCCAACGGCCACCACCCTTCGGCCCGCCTTTTTTGCCCGGTTGACGGCAGCAGCGGCAGTTTCTGAGATCTCAAACGACTCCCTGTGTATTTGATGATCCCGGATATCGTCCACCCGGACCGGCACAAAGGTGCCATACCCCACATGGAGGGTAATCGAACAGAACTCAACGCCCTTTGCCCTGAGGGTATCCATGAGGGCATCCGTAAAATGAAGCCCGGCCGTGGGGGCAGCCACAGCCCCCTCGTTTGCGGCATAAACGGTCTGGTAATCGGTCTCGTCCCCGGGCGCATTCCCGTTGCTGCGGTGAATATAGGGGGGAAGGGGCAGCTGCCCGTGGCGCTTGATGGCCTGGACCACATCCCCGGCACACGAAAACTTGAGTTCAAACAGTCCGCCCCGCCTTGCCTCCACCCGGGCGGTTAACTCATTCCCAAGCTTTAGGACCGCTCCGGGTTTCGGGCTCTTGGAAGCCCGGACCAGGCAATCGCACTGGAAATATCCGTTGCTGGCAAGGCAGCTTAAACCAACTGCATAGTCGATGATCATCACCTCAACGGCCCCGCCCGTGGCCTTTTTTCCCATGAGCCTTGCAGGCACCACCCGGGTGTTATTGACAACCACGAGATCATCGGGGTTCAAGAGCGTCACCAGATCCTGGAATCCGTGGTGGGTCACGCCGCCGTTTTTTTTGTCAAGGCGCAGCAGTCTTGAACCGTCACGCTGCAGGCAGGGGGTCTGGGCGATTCTCTCCTGGGGAAGGTCGTAGCAATAGTCAGACAAACGATACATCAGACAATACTCCTTCCAAGATAAACAACAGCAAGCCCAATGGCCATGAGCATGAACCCGAACCGCCTTAACACCCCTTCAGGAAGCCCAAGGAGCACCTGGACCATCTCTTTCATCCGCCGGGGAAAGGCAAAATAGGGAAGCCCCTCCACAATCATCACCATACCGATCACACACAAAAAAAAACCCATCCGCCTTTGCCCTCTTGTTGCTTGATTCTACTTTTTTCAACGGTTGCAACCGGTTATCACCCGGGTTGAACCATGGTTGAATTTCAATAAACGATTAATATAACATAAAGAATAATATTGATAAATCAAATCATTGACGCTATAAGAGATTGTTAAAAATAAACAGGGTCAAATTATTGGATTGCCCTTAAATCAAGGACAATCAGGCAGGCCCGGCGTTGTTTACGACAACAAGGAAAGCCTGACCCCAATTGTTACGACAACAAGGAAAGCCTGACCCCAATTGTTAACTGACCCAAATTGTTAACGCTGCGAGAGCGGCCAGACACAGGAATACCATTTTTATGCAGTTTGAACCTGTAATCGGGCTTGAAGTCCATGCCCAGCTAGACACTGAGACAAAAATATTCTGCTCCTGCTCCACGGGTTTTGGCGCATCTCCCAACGCCCACACCTGCCCCGTATGCACGGGAATGCCGGGGGTGCTTCCGGTTTTAAACCAAAAGGCCGTCACCTATGCCATACGAACGGGCCTTGCCACCAACTGCAAGGTGGCAAACGAGAGCCGTTTTGACCGGAAAAACTACTTTTATCCGGATCTGCCCAAGGGGTACCAGATCACCCAGTTTGCAGCCCCCATTGCCGAGCACGGGCACCTGACCATTGAACTTGAAGACGGATCGGAAAAGCGCATCGGCATCACCCGCATCCACATGGAAGAGGATGCAGGCAAACTGATCCACGACCCGGATCGGCCCAGGAGCATGGTGGACCTCAACCGAACGGGAATCCCCCTGGTTGAGATCGTGAGCGAACCTGACATGCGGACCCCAAAGGAGGCCGGCAGCTATCTGAGAAAACTCCACGCCATAGTCCGGTACATCGGGGTTTGCAACGGCAACATGGAAGAGGGAAGCTTTCGGTGTGACGCCAACATCTCCCTGCGCCCGGTGGGCCAGGAGGCCTTTGGCACCCGAACCGAGCTCAAGAACCTCAATTCGTTCAGGAACGTTGAAAAGGCCATTGCCTATGAGATCCAGCGCCAGACCTATGTGCTTGAAGAAGGCGGCGAGGTGATCCAGGAGACAAGGCTCTGGGATACGGCAAACAATAAAACCGTGTCCATGCGCAGCAAGGAAGAGGCCCACGACTACCGCTATTTTCCAGAGCCGGACCTTGTGCCCCTCATTGTTGACGACGACTGGATGGAAGAGGTGAGGCAGAGCCTTCCCGAGCTTCCCGATGCCAAACGGCAGCGTTTCATGGAGGTCTATGCCATGACCGCCTATGAGGCATCGGTCCTGACCGCCTCAATCGCCCTTGCCGACTTTTTTGAACAAACGGCCCGGGCAATCAGCGAACCCAAACTTGCCGCCAACTGGATCATGGGACCGGTACTGGCCCTGCTCAAGGACCAGGAGACGACCATTACCTCCCTGCCCATCACCGCCGACGCCCTTGCCGAACTTTTAAAACTGGTTGAAGCAGGCAAGATCAATGCCAATGCCGCAAAAACCATATTTGACCGCATGGTAAAGACCTGCGAGATGCCCGGAAAGATCGTAAAGGAGATGGGACTTGAACAGGTGTCTGACCAGGGTGCACTTGAGGGCATCGTTGCCGAGGTTTTAGAAGCCAACCCCGATGAGGTAGCGGCCTATCTGGGGGGCAAGACCAAGCTCATGGGCTTTTTCATGGGCCAGATCATGAAAAAAAGCCGGGGCAAGGCCGATCCAAAGATCGTCACCCAGATCCTCAAACAGCGGCTCAAATAAAAACCATAGCCAGGGAGTTTATCCATATGAAGCGCTTTAATTCCGCCCTTGTCGGCAACATCTTTTTTCTGCCGATACTGGCAGCAGCCCTTTTGTTCGTTCAACTCCCGGCCGATGCCACCCCGGAACGCATCGCCATCCTTCCCTTTGAGATCCATTCAAAGACCGATCTTGCCTACATGGGCCACGGCATCCACCAGATGCTGGCATCACGGCTCTCGTGGAAGGACCGGGTGGAGATTGTCGACCCCCAGGAGCCCTACCTGGCAAACACCGCCATGGCGCAAGCAGCTTTAACCTTGAAGGCTGACTATGTTCTTTCGGGAAGCGTCACTGAATTTGCCGGAGCCTTCAGCGTTGATACCACTGTGTTTAAAGCACAGACCCAAACCATCCAAACCTTTTTCGGCCAGGCAGCCACTGTGGACGAGATCATTCCCCAGCTGGATATCCTTGCTGCAAAGATCAACCACAGTCTGTTTGACCGGAAAACAGCAGCCCTTGAATCCGTCACACCGGCAGCGCCCGATGCAGCCACATTCAACATCCGGGAAAACCCTGAAAAGCTCATGCCCAAAGCCTTGACATTGGGGGATGAAGCGTCCCGGGACCGACCGTTCTGGAAATTCTGGGGATCAGACGACCCTCGACCCGAACAAACTGACAACACCCCGTTCTGGAAATTCTGGAAAAAGGATAGCCCGAAGACCTATGACGGTGCTGAATCGGATGAGTCCTTTGAAACCGGCACAGCAGAACCAGCCCCAAATGAGATACCTGAAGGAGAAAAAGAAGACCGCCCCTTCTGGAAATTCTGGTAGCCAGAACCAACACAAATCCAAACCCGTTAAAAAGCCCTGGAAGTTTTACTTCCAGGGCTTTTTACTTGACCACGGAATTTCGCTTGTTTCAAGGGCAAGTTATTTTTAAAAGGTTAGTGTCAGCTTGTGGTAAAGGGTGTAGATTTCAGGATCGATATCAGCGTCAACGGATCCTGTTGCCCTTGTCTTCCAGTAGTCTCCACCGTCAAGATAGGCGGCAACAGCCTTGTATTCAAGATTTTTCGTAAGGTTCCAGGTAAACGAGGCATCATACTCGACCCCCTGGTCATCATCGTACTGCATGCCGTCCGGAACCTCATCGGCCCAGGACATGCCGGCAATGAACCCCAGGGAAATCGTATCGGTCACGGCATAGTCCACCCCGGCATAGAGCAGCTGATACCCGTCGCACATGGCGGTTGAGGCGGATCCAAAACCATTACCCACATGGTTACCAAGGCCACCGGCAAGGGTTGTGTTCATGCCCGTGGTATCGTCCTGGAGGATCAACAGTTTGGCCCAGTCGACGCCTGGAGAGACATAGCTCATGGATCCGATCTTGTCGTCGGTGTAGTCGGCATCCCCCTTTGAACGGGCAAACCCGAGCTGAACCGATGCAGGCCCGATATCATAGGCGCCTTCAAGGAGGTAGGCAAATGCTTTGAGATCTCCGTCTTCGGCACTGTCCGTGTCATACTCGGTGGTACCAATGATATAATCAAGTTCGGCTGTAAGGGAAAAATCACCAAATTTTCCCTCAAAATAGGGGGCAAGGAGAAATACCTTTCCCTCACAGCTCAGCCCCCTTGTCCCAGCCAAAGTCGATGCTTCTGTAACACTCATTGCAGGGTTTAGGATGGTATCAGCGTCTGAACCGGCGTATGCGTACAAGACTTCGGTTGCCAGCGCCTGACCCGGATCCTGAAAGGTCTTAAAATTGTAAAGCGCCGTCAAAAGACCGGTCTTGTAATTTTTGGCAACATAGGTCGCGCCAATATAATACTTGTCATTGTCCTCGTCACTTTCAGCTGTCCCCTTGTCGTATTCACCGACCTTTTCAGCCACAGCCGACAGGTAGAAGGTTCCCGCCCCTAAAGAGATGGGAAGAATATACTTGATTCTGTCGGTATCAGCCTCATCGTCACAGAAACTCGTACCCCAGGTAACCCCCTCCATGCGGCCCAACTGGAACAGGCCGATGGGACTTTTCCAGGAGAGATAGGCCCGGTCAAAATCGATGTTATCATCATCATCGTCTGAATCCCAGCCCGTATCAGTCTCGGTTATGGTAAAGGACGAATCCTTGGATGATAGAATCTTTTCAAGGGCGTCAAACCGGGTGGTCAATTTAAGGTTGTCGGTCAAGGTGAAGTCTGTTTTGACACGCAATCTCATCTGACGAAAATCACTGGTGGCATCGTCCTTGTCCATTCCTTCACTGGAGTTGAGAATTCCCTCCAGTTCAAAACTGCCGCTGAAATCAACCTCCATGGCCACTGCCGGTAGAGCACTCCCTGCAACAACAGCCAGGAGCAGGAGCATCAACATCATTTTTTTCATCGTTTTCCCCTTTCAGTAAAAGAATTAACCTTCAAACAACAATTTTCCCTAAAACGGCAAACTACAGTTGAACTGATCGGAGATAAACACTGGATTCTGATGTTGTCAAGTACTTAATTTTAAAGAACATTGTTGTCATACAAGAACTATTACACCACTGTAATAACAGTGCAACCTATCAAGGAGAGGGATTCTAAACAATCGAGCCCTGGAAGATCACTCTTCCAGGGCTCGATGCCTGATCAACAAATTGTGGGATAGGGTTAGAAGGTCAGAATCAACTTGTGATAGAGGGTGTAAATATCGGGATCAATCTGGGAATCAACCGAGCCAGTGCCCCTTGTCTTCCAGTAGTCACCGCCGTCAAGGTAGGCTGCAATGGCCTTGTACTGAAGATTTTTGGTAAGATTCCAGGTAAACGAGGCATCATACTCAACCCCCTGGTCGTCGTCATACTCCATACCGTCGGGAACCTCATCGGCCCAGGACATGCCTGCGATGAGCCCAAGGGAAATGGTGTCAGTCACAGCATAGTCAACACCGGCATAGAGCAGCTGATAGCCGTCACACATGGCGGTTGAAGCGGTTGCAAATCCGGCACCCACATGGTTGCCGATGCCGCCGGCAAGGGTGGTGTTCATGCCGGTTACATCGTCATGGAGAATCAAGAGTTTTTCCCAGTCCACACCGGGTGAGACAAACCCCATGGACTCGATCTTGTCGTCGGTATAGTCGGCATCGCCACTTGAATGGGCAAAACCGAGCTGAAACGTGGCCGGCCCTAGATCATAGCCGCCCTCTACAAAATAACCAAACCCCCTGATATCGTGGTCGTCTGCGCCAGCCGTGTCATATTCAGCGGTTCCAAAAACATAGTCAAGCTCGGCGGTGAGGGAAAAATCACCAAATTTTCCTTCAAAATAGGGGGAAAGAAGAAACACTTTTCCTGCCATGGTACCCCCCCGGGTTGCAATCACATTCATGGGATCATCGGCAGATCCCCCAAATGTAACAGGCGCTCCAAGCACTGCATTCTGGGCAGCAAAATCGGGATGCGTGCCAATAAATCCGACTACATTTGCCCCAGGGACATAACCATCTGCTGCAAGGGCTGCACCATAGGCCGTCAGATCGGTTACATAGGATCCGATGGCCTCACTGACCGACAGACCCTCATATACGTCGGCAAAATCGTTGACAGCAAAGGCCTGACCCGGATCCTGGAAGGTCTTGAAATTGTAGAAAGCAGTCAAAAGACCGGTCTTGTAAGTCTTACTAACATAGGTTGCGCCAATGTAGTATTTGTCATTATCTGCATCACTGATATCGGGTCCCATGTCGTTTTCAGTTACCTTTTCAGCCACGACACCGATGTAGAGCTTGCCCTCTCCCATGGGAACGGGAAGTACATACTTGATTCTGTCGGTATCGGACTCGTCATCGCAAAAGCTGGTGCCCCAGACAACACCCATCATGCGGCCCACCTCAAACAGACCAATGGGGCTTTTCCACGAGAGATAGGCCCTGTCAAAATCAATGTTATCGTCATCGGGATTTGAATCCCAGCCCGTATCATTCATGGTTGTGGTAAAGGCTGAATCCTTGGACGAGAGGATCTTTTCAAGGGCGTCAAACCGGGTGATGAGCTTCAGATCATCGGTGACGGTAAATTCGGTCTGAACCCGCAGCCGCATCTGGCGGAAATCGCTGGTTTTATCTTGCTCGTACATTCTTTCGCTGGAGTTTAGAATGCCTTCCACCTCAAAGCTGCCGCTGAAATCCACCTCAATTGCCATTGCCGGCAGGGCGAACCCTGCCACAAAACAGAATAGAACGGTCACCAACATCATCTTTTTCATACGTTTCCCCTTTTCTTGGAAAGACAAGCATCATTGGCCTCGGCAAACGCCCCTGACCTTACTATCCCGTGATACGTTGAATACCACGGCCAAGGGCATCTGCCACATAACTTTTCACATTTTATCCATGATCTGCCGGTAGAATGTGAACCCTTTGTTATGGCTTACACATTTGGTCCCATCGTTGTCAAGCGTTTTATCACCAAAACAGCGTTATACGATAAAAACTATTAACACGCTCCCGGGTACCCGGGTAAAAAATTGTGAAAATTCAGCTACAAAAAAGAGTTTCTAACGAAAAAGGATCAAACCCTATTCTAATTTTTCCACCACCACATTGGATCGTTTTTTAGTTAAAAGGGTTCCACCACCAAGATTTATGCAGTAAATGAGCTCGGGCCGTCCGTCATTGTCAAGGTCTTCAAGTGCCCAGTCGGCAATGCACCCCTTGACCTGTTCTGTCTCCCACAGTGTCTGCATGCCGGCAGCAGTCCAGGCAAGACCCGTTAAGGAACCTGAGTTAAAATTTCTGAACCTGCCCAGAAAGCCCCTGGATTGATCCCGGTTGTGGACCAGGATCGCTTCGTTTTGACCGTTATGATCAAGGTCTGTCACGGCCATTCTTGAATTGATGTATACCCTTTTCTGATCATCGAGATCCTGGCCTGCCCTTTCGCCCAAAAAAAAGGGCGTTGAACCGAACGAGTTAGGGCTTGTCCACTCGATCTTATCATTTGAAGCGCTCAGGTTAACGATTCCACCGCGATCCACCCACAGGGTCTGATCAATCCCCATGCCCAGAAAATCGCCCCGTACAAAGCTGAAGACATCCACACCCGGGGGTAAAAGCACAGCTGTTTCTCGCCCATAACCGGCTCCATCCCAGACAAGGGAAAAAACCTTCCCGCTGAAGGGTTCGGAATACCCGCCCTCTTGGCCGTAGAGCTGTTTAACGCCATTTTCCCGGACAACCCGATAGTACCAATTGCTATCCTTGACAAGGGTTTGGAATGCCCCCTGTTGCCACTCTATGACAAAGGAACTCACATTTGCCTTTCTGTCCACGCTGGTTACAAAGATCTCAGCCACCTGGTTCTGATTCACGTCGGCCACATCCACGGCCTTGAAGGTTTCGTAGTGCTGACCCTGGAACTTCCCTTTTTTAACCAGGGCTCCGTTCTCAATGGAAAAAAAATTAACCGAATGATCGTCCAAGAGCACAAGGTCGGCACGACCGTCGCCGTCCACATCCCCTGCTGCAACGCCGGAGAACCGGGTGTCAAAGGTCCGGCTCCGGAAAACCGCCCCAGCGGTCATGGACCTTTTTTCAGACGCTTGAAACAGTGGGACTGCAGAAGGTGCAGCAGGCGGGTTTTGGCCGCCATTTTCAAGTACGGTCGATCCGGCTGAACCAAAGGTTTCCGGTTGGACCTGGGGAATGGATCCACCCAGGACAACGGTTTTCATCCGTTCGGCAATGGCGGATGCATGGCGGACAATATCCTGGTGGGAGGTGCCGGATTCGTGGAAGGTGCAGGCCACCCTGCCCTGCTTGACATCAATGAGTTCGGCATCGGTGCTGACCGTGGTTCCCACGACGGTGAGGCTTCCCCGGACAAAGAAATCCAGCCCGGCAAAATCCTGGCTAGTGGCAAGACTTTCCAGGACCTCTGGCCCCAGTTCAATACCAAAGGATTCAAGACTCTTCTGCCGCTGTTGAACCTGTATTTCGCCTGAATCCCCGGTTCTGGAACTGATCATCCGGGTCAAGCCCTTGCCGAGAAAGGCAAGGTCATCCTGGGCCAGCACCTCAAAGGGAAAAACGGCAACGATTTTAGGCTGCCGGGCTAAAGCCGGGCTGAAATTACAACTAAAAAAAAGTAATACGGCGACCACAAGAGAGGATACCCCACGATTCTTGCTCAATTTACGACTCCTTATGTTTTGGTTGATCCACTAAATTTGAATCAAGCTATACAATCACAGCGTAAAAATAAAGGATAAACTAAATGGCGGGGAAAATTTGAAGATTCAACACAGAGAGAGAAGGACAACAAAAAAAGGCCGGCCGGAAAATCTTGTTTCCCGGCCGGCCCAAAGGTTCACTCAACTAAACCAAGCAATAATGATCTATTCTTAGAAGCTGAGGCTCAGGCGTGTACCAAACTCAAGGGGATTCTCATCATTGTCACCCTTGTAGGTTGCATCACCGGCAAAGAGGTAAGCGCCGATGATTTCAAGCTTAAGACCGTCAATCAGCATATAGGATGCCTTGAGGTCGATTTCTGTTCCAAGAACATCTTCACCATTTGCATCCTCTTCGTTCAGCATTGCATACCAAACGTCAGCATCAAAGGAAAGTTTCTCAGATGCTTTAAAGGTGGTTCCAAGGTTAATGGCGGTGATGTTGGAAATCTGATCAGCACAGGAATTGGCAGAGACAGCGTCATCAAAAACACCATAACCCATGATTTCTGACCAGTAGTAGGAACGTCCGGGAGCACCGGTCCAGGCATTATAATCATCATCATCGTCATCGCCTGTTGCATAGAAAACCTGTCCGTGAAGACCAACCATGTCGGAAAGGGATACGCTTGCACCAATGGCAAGGAGATATGCGCTGACATCAGTATCCGTTGCGTCGAAATTACCACCTTCATAGTAGAAAGAACCCCAGACAGAAGCAGCGCCAAGGTTGGCATCCACATCCGCACCAACGATGTAGATATAATCACCGTCTGAAAGATCGGCATAGAGGGCAAGGGGTGTTACGGCAAAACCATCAGCCTTGAACGCATGGGCGATTACATAGGCCTGGTTGTCGTCGTTCATGTTTGTGGTAAACGCCTCGTCAATTTTCATGTAAACCAGGGAAGTTGCACCAGCTACGGTAAAATTGATTCCAGAGTAGTCATCATCAAAGATAAAACCGCGGGCAAGGGTCAGGCCCTGTTGTCCGATTTTGGCATTGACCGTACCAAGGGTTGCGTCCACATAGGAATTTTTGATCTCTAAAATTTTTCCATCAGAACCGATATCACCACCAACATCATCACCCCAAGTAGTATCCCACTCAAACTTGTTGACAAACTTGAGGTTGTCATTCAGAACAGCTGTGTAATAAAGACGGGTTCTTGTGTCAATCTTGGATTGATCCAGGGAAGAATCGACATCGTTACCGCTGAAGTTGTCATTGGTAAACATCCGTGTACGCCAATAACCACCAAACTCATTTTCAAGTGCAGAAGCAGGAACTGTAAGCGCCAGGCCCACAACAGCAATGAGTGCTGCAACCAACATCTTTTTCATCTTTTTTCTCCTTTTCTTAAATTCTGCTGTTTTCCCTGTCGGAAGAACACCATGTTCAGGACAGGCTGAAAATACTTTTAAAGGGGCCCTTTTATTTCCCCGTCAAAAGTATTTTTCCAAACAGCATAACCCATTAAAAACACTCGCATATTAAAAACGAGCATGGAATAAATATCAATGTAAACCGTTTGTGTCAAGCTATTTCGCATGGATTGATATTCTTTTCAGTCGTTCAACCCCGCTTATTTACTTTACTTTCTCCCCGGGTATGATAAAAAGTAGGGGTTTTTTTAAAGACACTACACAAGAAACTTAATACACCACAGAGGAGCCCTTCCATTGAAACCCGGCAAAACAACCGTTATACTTGCTATTTTCCTTTTTTTTACCTGCCTTGCAGGATCAGCCCTGGCGGTAACCACCCGAATACTTGTTAAACCATTTACCATTGAGGCGGACCAGGCCTATCCCTTCCTTGAAAAGGGAATATTCAAGATGCTCCGTTCCCGCCTTGAAATCCCTGGAACCTGCACGCCAGTACTTGACACGGACACCGATGCCGGCCTGGCAGATTATGTGCTCAACGGAACGATCCTGATCTTTGGAGACGGCATCAGTACGGATGCAAGGCTTTTAGATACAAAAACCGGAGCACCCGCCCTGGTCTTTAACGAGCTTGGGGCCACAAAGGGGGATGTCCTGACCCACGTGAACCTGCTGTGCGAACAGATAAAGACCCAGGTGCTTGGCATGGGATCCGGCCCAGGGGCCATTGCCCAGCCCATGGCGCAACCCGAGATTGTGCCGCAACCCCTGGCCAGCCAACCTGCGGCAAAGGCCACGCTGTGGCGCAGCCAGGCCTTTGATGAACAAATCATCGCCCTGGATCTTGCCGACGTTACCGGCGATAAAAAAAATGAGACCATCATTGCCTCAAAGAAAAAAATCACCCTTCTGGCCCGTGACGGAAAATCACTCAAGAAGATCTCCATGTTTGAGCCCAACATCAACCTTGATATCCTGTCCATTGACGCCGGCGACATCAACAGTAACCACAAGGCTGAAATCTACGTCACCTGCATTGACGAGCGCTCCAAACGTCCTGCTTCATTTGTACTCGAGTGGAACGGCAGCGGTTTTTCCACCCTTGTGGACAATGACCCCCGGCTGTTCCGGATCATTCGTCCAAGGACACGGGGCGCGCTTCTTTTCGGTCAAATCCCCAAGGACAAGGGCCAAATGCTCAACACCCCTGTGTTCCAGCTCTCCTGGCAGGCCAACACCCTTGCGGAAGCCGAATTCAGGCTTCCAAAGGACGTTACCCTCTACAGTTTTACCTACGGCGATGTCATGAACAATGGTACCGAAATGATCGCAGCCCTCACCCTTGACGGCAGGGTAAAAATCTTTTCTCCCGAAGGCCGTGAATCGTGGAGAAGCTCGGAAGGATATGGTGGAAGCGCTAACTTTCTGGAATACAAGGGAAATCTCTACACAAAGGACGACGGATATCAGATGAACCGGTTCTTTCTCCAGCAGCGGATTTTTGTGGCTGATCTTGACGGTGACGGAAAAAATTCGGTTGTTGTGGTGAAAAACGTAGATTCAACCAATTTTCTCAAAAAGACCCGCTACTTTTCCAAGGGAACCATTGTCTCCCTTGCCTGGGACGAGATGGGTCTGGCGCCTGAAGGCAGAACCAGAAGCTTTCCCGGCTACTTTTCCGACTACACCATCGGCGACATGGACAACGACGGCCACGAAGAACTGGTCTATGCCATCACCCGGTCCGACGGCATTGTCGACCAGAAGCACACCACACGGCTCTACTCCCAGGACAGGATCGCCGCCAACTCAGGAGAATTCTATTAGAACAGGGATTTCATAGGATCTACATAGAAATTAAGGATCACACGATCCGCTTGAACAGCCGTTCGATGCCATGGATGTCCCACCGGATCCGGGTGGGGCGTCCATGGGGACACTGGTCTGGATTTTGACAGCCGTCAAGCTCAAGGACAAGGGCCTTCATCTCCCTTAGGCTCAGGGGTTTATTGGCCCGGATGGCCGTATGGCAGGCCATCAGAATGAGGCAGTCGTCAAGCCACTGCCCTGCTTCACCTTCCGCATCCCCGCCGGATTCGACAAGATTGGCCACAATATCCATCACCAGGGGCCGAACGTCCCTGTGGTCGATGATGGCGGGAATGGACTTGACAATAAAGGCCGTACCCCCAAAGGGTTCGATCTCCATGCCAAGGGCCCCAAGATCCGGAAGAATGGCCTCAAGCAGGTCTGCCTCCCGGTAGGTCAGCTCCAGGGTTTCCGGCACAACAAGGCTCTGGGAGGGTGGCCGATGGGCGTCTGATCTTTTTTTCAGCCCCTCGTACACGATGCGCTCGTGGGCTGCATGCTGGTCCACCAGCACCATTTCCCCATCGTTCTCAACCACGATATAGGTACCGAACACCTGACCGACGATAATGGGGTCAGGCTTTCCTTGCTGTCGTTGTTTCCCAGGAGATACCGGGGCAGGTTCAAAGGAAACCGCCGGTTCGACCAGGGACCGTTCCGGTTCATGCAAGGGCAGATCAGACACGATCGCATCCGACATGGTGGAATCCGATACAGTGGAATCCGATACAGCAGAATCAGATAATGAAAGATCGGGCAACGGCGGTTCAGAAAAAAGCGGCTCCGGTTCAATCACTTGAGCAGACGGGCTGCCACCATCCCTGTCCGGTGTTCCCCACTGGAACAGAGAACGGTCTACCCGAGGGGTTCCGGTCGGCTCTTTGACCTGGGAAACAACGGGGGTCCCGCCCCTGTATGGGTTTAAAAAGGCGTCATGAACGGCTCGAACCACCAGGGAAAAGATCCGCCGCTGATCGGAAAACCGCACCTCAAGCTTGGACGGATGCACATTGACATCCACCCCGTCCGGCGGAAGCGTCACAAAGACAAGGCCAAGGGGATAGCGGCCCTTCATAAGCCGCCCCCTATACCCCTGAAAAATGGCTGCCACAAGCCCCCGGTCGTTCACCAGGCGGTTGTTGACAAACAGCCGCAGGTTCCGGGCCGTGCTCCGGGTAAACGCGGGGTCCACGGGGTCGGACAGAAAACCGGTGATGGCAATCTCGTCGACCACAAGTTCGACCCGCTTGAGATTTTCAAGGGCGGCCTGACCAAACACCTCGCCCGCCCGGGTCTCGAGGGTGGCCGATGATGAAAATGCCTTGACCAGTCGGCCGTTGTGCATGAGGCGGAAACCGACCCCGGGATTGCCCAGGGCCATGCCGGAAAAGACATCGGCAATGTGGCCCATCTCGGTGCTGACGCCCTTGAGAAACTTTCTCCGGGCAGGCGTGTTGTAGTAGAGTTGCCCCACCTCGACCATGGTCCCTGCCGGGGCACCTGCCGCCTGGACATCAATCATCCTGCCCCCATGGATTCTGATCCTGGTGCCTTCATGCCCCGCCGGTTCCCGGGTGGTCAGGGTAAACCGTGAGACCGCTGCCATGGAAGGCAGGGCCTCACCCCTGAACCCAAAGGTTCGAATGGCAAAAAGATCCTCGTCCGTGAAGATCTTGCTCGTGGCATACCGCTCAATGGCAAGCAGCGCATTGTCCCGGGACATGCCAGAGCCGTTGTCGGAAATCCGAATCAGATCCCTGCCGCCCCGTTCAATCTCGGCCACGATCCTAGTGGCACCGGCGTCAAGGGCGTTTTCCACCAGTTCCTTGACCACAGAGACGGGGCGTTCTACCACCTCACCTGCGGCAATCTTGTTGGTGAGGATATCGGGAAGTATTCTGACGTCAGCCATGGGAAATCATTGGTCCGACTCCCTTACAAACCGCAGCAGGAATTCTCCCTCGGCCGGGGTCAGGTCAAACTGAATGCTGGCCTCGTCCACCAGGGCAGCAAGCCTCGCCCCGGGGTTGGTCGTTCGTCGTTCAGCAATGTAGCGAACGGCAGCCCTTAGGTGTTCGCCTTCTGGAAACGGATGGGTCATGGTTCCTCCAGGATCGTTCGATTACAGGTTCGGCAGCCCGGGCAATCCAGGGCAACGCTGTTCTAACCCATATCCGGCCTTGAGGACGCTCATTTCATCAAAACGCCGTCCAAGGATCTGCAGTCCGATGGGAAGCCCTGTGGACGACATGGCACAGGGAACGGACAGGCCCGGAATTCCGGCCATGTTGGCCGAAAGGGTAAAGATGTCTCCCAGATACATGGTCAGGGGATCATCCACATTTTCACCAATTTTAAAGGCAGGTGTCGGTGCAACAGGCGAAAGAATGATATCACACTGCTCAAATGCCCTGGCGAAATCCGCCATGATCAGGCTTCTCACCCGGGAGGCCCGGCCGTAGTATTCGTCATAGTAACCGGCCGAAAGGGCATAGGTCCCCATGATGATCCTGCGTTGCACCTCGGGACCAAACCCCCTGGAACGGGTCTGTTTGTACATGTCCAGAAGATCGTCACACCCGGTCTGCCTGAACCCGTACTTGACCCCGTCGTAACGGGAAAGGTTGGCGCTTGCCTCGGAGGGGGCCAGCACGTAATAGGCGGCAACGGCAAAATCGGTATGGGGAAGGGAAACCGCCTTGATTTCGACCCCCAGATCCTCCAGGACCCTGCACGCCTCCTTAAATGAACGTTCAACTTCAGGGTCAAGCCCCTTCATACCGACATACTCCCTGGGAATCCCTGCCTTCATACCGGCAAGTCCCTTGGCATCAAAACCGGCAAAGGCCTGTGTAAAATCAGGCCGGTCAATGGCCGCCGAAGTGGAATCCTTTGGATCATGTCCTGAAATAACGTTCATCATCAACGCCGCGTCCTTGACCGTGCGGGTAATGGGTCCGATCTGATCCAGGGATGAGGCATAGGCCACCATGCCGAACCGGGACACCCTGCCATAGCTTGGCTTTAACCCGACAACACCGCAGTGGGAGGCAGGCTGGCGAATGGATCCGCCCGTGTCTGTGCCCAGGGCGGCCGTGCACATCCCGGCCGCAACGGCTGCGGCAGATCCGCCGCTGGATCCGCCCGGCACATGATCCAGATTCCAGGGGTTCCGCGTCAGGTGGAAACCTGAATTTTCCGTGGACGACCCCATGCCGAACTCGTCCAGGTTGGTCTTGCCCACAATAACAGCCCCGGCCTGCTTCAACAGGGATACGGCAGTGGCGTCATAGGTGGGAACAAAATTTTCCAGAATTTTAGAAGCACAGGTGGTTCTTACCCCCTGGGTGCACAACAGGTCCTTCAGGGCCACGGGGATACCCAAAAGAGGCGCATCCTCTCCCCGGGCAAGCCGTTCATCGGCTGCCGAGGCCGCCCCAAGGGCTCCTTCGGCATCAACCGTGATAAAGGCCCCCAGGGCTGCATCATGGGTCTTGATCCTGTCGAGCATGCTGGCGGTAAGGTCCTTTGAGGAGATTTCACCGGACTGAAGAAGCGCCTTTGCCCGGTCGAGGGTCAGCTCGTATAATTCCATTGTAAAACTCCTCTATCCCACAATCCGGGGAACCGTGTAAAAATCATCGTCCCGCCCAGGGGCATTGGCCAGGGTGACGGAAGGTCCCGGGGAAGGTTCCACCCGGTCCTGCCTGAAAACATTGGTTGCAAGGGCCGCGCCCGAGGCAAGGGGCACGCCCGCCACATCAACCTCTTTTAACACATCCATATAGTCCAGAATATTGCTCACCTGGGCCGACAGGCTCTCGACCTGGGAATCGTCCACGGCCAGGCGGGCCAGGTGGGCCAGATGCGCCACATCCTGCGTTGAGATCTTCATCATCACTCCTTTTTGTTCAATATCATTGCTTTGATTCCGTCCCGGCGAAGGCGGTCCAGCTCTTTTTCCGCCGAAGCCATATCCTTGAACGAACCGGTTCTCACCCGGTGCCAGATATCATCGCCCACCCGGCCCATGGTCCGATAGGCAAAAACACCCTTTGCCCTGAGTCGGCCCATCTCCTGAACGGCATCGTTGAGCTCCCGGTATGCGGCAACCTGGATGGTATACTCACCGTCCCCGGACGAGGTCAGCGTCTTTTCCGTCATTTTTCCAGCGGCTTTGCCCGAAGCCGACACCCCGTCCGCACGCCCATGGCCGGATGCAGGCTTTGCTTTAAAGGTCCTCACCTTGAGGCTGCGCTTCAGGAGTGGCTGGCTTTTATCCTCCTGGCTCTGTGATCCAGGGACCTCAGCCCCGGCAGGAAGAATCTCTCCCACCTCCCCGGGCGTTACCCCCGAGGTGCGAACGGGACTTTTAAGCACCTCGTAAAAGGCAAGTGCCGGCTTTTCAAATTTTTTCTCCTGTTGTTCAGCGACAGTGGCCATCTGTTTCAGTTGTGCCTGAAAACTGCGGGTGTCAAACGATACAGGAGCGGTCCCCCGACCCACAAGCACCCCAAGAAAAAATATCCAGCAGCAGGATAGAAAACCAACGGCCAGGGCAATAAATCTCCATGCGAATCGTGGCTTTCCGTCCAAGGTGGTCAACCCCTACATTCTTTCAGGGGCAGACACGCCCAGCAGCTGTAACCCGTTCCGGATAACCGCTTTCACGGCAAAAACAAGAAAGATCCGGCTTCGGGAAAGTTCCCTGTCAGGGGTAATGACCTTGTGACGGTTGTAATACCCGTGGAAGGCCGATGCCAGCTCCATGAGATAGGTAAAGATCACATGGGGATGGAGGGTTGCCGCACTCTTTTCAACGGTTTCAGGAAAGGCGGCAAGAATCTTGAGAAGCTTAATCTCTTCAGGCTCTACCAGCAGCTCCTTGTTTCCGGCCCAGGGATGTTCATCGTCGTTGAGCACCTTTTCAGCTGCAGCCTTCATGAGAATCCCTGCAATGCGTGCATGGACATACTGCACATAATAAACGGGATTTTCACTGGTCTTCTGCTTGGCCACCTCAAGGTCAAAATCCAGGCCGCTGTCATAGCTTCGGCTCAAAAAGAGGAACCGGGCCGCGTCCTTTCCCACCTCGTCTACAATGTCCTTGAGGGTCACAAATTCACCGGACCGACTGGACATGGCAACGGGTTGACCGTTCCTGAGAAGGTTTACCAGCTGAACCAGAATCACGTTAAACTGGTCACTGTGTCTGCCCGATGCATCGATGGCCGCGTTGATCCGGTTGATATAGCCATGGTGATCGGCACCCCACACATCAATGACCCGATCAAATCCCCGGTCAAATTTCTCCATATGGTAGGCGATATCCGAGGCAAAATAGGTGGTGATCCCGTTGTTTCTCACGACCACCCGGTCTTTTTCATCCCCGTAGCGTTCAGTCCGAAACCATTGTGCGCCATCCTTTTCATAGATGACGTCCCTGGCCGTAAAATCCTCAATGGCCCGTTGAACACGACCTGAGGCGTAGAGGCTCTCCTCGCTGAACCACTGGTCGTACTCAACCCCGAAATCCACCAGATCGGCCCGGATACCCTCGAGAATGACATTGGCGGCAAATTTGGCACAGGTGGAAACAGCCTCAGCCTCGTCCTTTTCAGCAAGCTCTTGGCCCATCCGCCCATGGAGATCCGCTGCAATTTCCTTTATATAATCGCCCTGGTAGCAATCCGTTGGGAATTCAACCTCCCGGCCAAGCTGCTGGCAGAGCCGCAACCACACAGAAAGTCCAAGGGTTCGAATCTGCCGGCCCGAATCATTGATATAATACTCCCGCTGAACCTCAAATCCGGCAAACGAAAGGATGTTCGCCACGGCATCCCCCACTGCCGCCCCCCTTGCATGGCCCACATGGAGCGGGCCCGTGGGATTTGCACTGACAAATTCGACCTGTACCTTTTTGCCGGCACCAAAATCAGAACAGCCGAATCGGTCGTCTTCCTTTACAATGCGATCAAGGGTTGGATACCAGGCCCGGCTGGCAAGGAAAAAATTGATGAACCCCGGTCCTGCAATTTCGGTTTTTTCGATAACGCTCGCCGGGTCCATGCACGAGATAACCGCCTCTGCGATTTTCCGTGGAGCCATCTTCTGGGAGGAAGCTGAGACCATGGCAAAGTTGGTTGAGATATCACCATGGGCTTCGTGGCGGGGCGCTTCGATCTCCATTTCAGGAAAATCATCGGATTTAAGAAGGCCTTTGTCAAAGGCTCGTCGGGCACCGCCTAGGATAAGTTGTTTTATGAATTCTTTCATTTTCAGCTCTAGTTCTCTTGCTCTGAGTCGTCATCAACCTGAAATCTTGGGGTGTCATCATCCGAATCGATCTCTTTGATATCATCCTCACTCAGGTCTTCATCATCCGAGGTCAAAAGGCCGTCAAGGTCCACATCCTCGTCATCCTCTTCGGTCTCCAGACCTTCCAGGCCCTCCAGGGTCTCGGTATCGTCATAATCGACCACAAGGATCTCCTCATTACCGTCCGCCAGAAAACTGGCAAGGGCGATGAAAATCTTTGTCGCAACGACATTAGGCGGAAAGAAATTTTTCCGTCTCACCACCTCCATCAAGGCGTCCTGGCCTTTTCCCAGAACAGCCTTGAGCGCCTCAAGGTCATACTCTTCAAAGTGGAGGGGCACAAAGGTTCCCGGATCAGACTCAGCCGATTCGGAAATTTTTAATCTGCCCTTTTTTGCATCAATTTCAAATGTAAACTTCTGTTTCATAATTGTCTCCCATGCCCCTATATAGACCTTTGATTGTGTTCAAATAGCAAACACTAAAATATAGCTCGATTATCCCGCCTGTCAACATTAAGATGAACTTTAAAATATATGTTTTTTAGGGTTGACCTTCAAATACCGAGGTGATATAAAGCTCAGGTCAATCAGGGAGGAGTGGCCGAGTGGCTGAAGGCGGCGGTCTTGAAAACCGTTGAGTGTCAAAGCTCCGTGGGTTCGAATCCTACCTCCTCCGCCAGTTTAAACGGAGAAATGGCCGAGTGGCTGAAGGCGCTCGCCTGCTAAGCGAGTATAGGGGTAAAACTCTATCGAGAGTTCGAATCTCTCTTTCTCCGCCAGTTTCAAGCGTGTAAGGCCCTGCGCCATTTAGCGTGCAGGGCCTTTTTTCGTTTTAACAATGCCGGGGATACGCGCCATGGAACCTCATTTGAAATCTGCCAGAATTTTCTCAAGAATCACCCGGGTGATCATATAGGTGGGTTTCACCCCATCATCACCCATGGGGCCTGCGGCAAGGGTGTTGCCGGTCTTGAGGGGGTTGTCCGAGGCGTAATAGGCATACAGGGTTCTGGTGTCACTGGGTATGAACCCCTTGATAATGGCTGCACTGATGGCCTTTTGATAGTACCCGCCCTCCATCTCAAGCCCCACTGCCCGCCAGTCCTTCTGGAACATCTCAAGCACATCCCGATTCTGGAGACTTGTGCCCAGGACCGTTGCCATGGGCCCTGTATACACCGGAATCTCACCGTTAAAATCTTCAACCGTCAGATCATTTTCAACAATGTAATTGTCAGACGTCCCCTCGCACACATGGGCCGTGGCAAGCATGATATCCCCGGTTTCACCGGGTAGTATGCCGGCCTTGCCCATGATGGAAATCGAACCCACATGGAGGAGCGAGGTTTCACTGTTTGACGACCAGGGCTTGAGAAGATTCTCCATCAACTCAAAGGCCTGGGCACCAAAGGCGTAATCCATCACAAGGATGACCGGACGTTCACTGATCTTTCCGGGCAGATTAAATTCAAGGCAGGGATGGTGTTCAACCGTGTCAAGGCAGGCTGTGTCGATGATCTGACAGTCGATGTTTGCCCCGGATCGATCGGGCAGGCTCACCAGACCGTGGGCATGGGCATGGGCAATGATCTCATCCTTCTTCTGCCTCAACCCGCACAAAAAGCCGTAGAGGTCCTTGTCTCCAGACGACTGTCCGACCCCATTGACGGCGGCATACCCATAGAAAAGATTGACCACACTGTGAAGGTTGGCGCTGACGATGTGAAGGGGACGGCTGGATAGTCCCATTTCAAACAGTCGCTCTTTGATATGGGAGGCCCAGATCTTCCCATAGCGGTGGTGACCGATGACCTTCATCAACGACGGGGTGAAATAGATCACCAGGGTATCATCCTTTGACCGATGCTCATTTTCAACGCGGCAGCCAAGATGGTAAATAAGGGAAAAGAGTCCGTTGTTGCTCTGGTTCTCCCGTCGATTTTTTTCAATCGAGTCATAGGCGTCCCGGGTCTCGTAGTAGGGACGCCCCAGAATGAGACTCAGGTTCCAGATGGCCGAGTCAAGCTCGGTCTCGGAGAGATCGTCTTCTCGGCTGACCACCCGTTCAAGCTCCCGCCACTCCATCCTCGGGTTGCCATAATCATCGAGCATCCGGCGGTGGATCTTCCTGGCCTCCATGTTCAAAAAAGCCATATGGGTGACAATATCATAGATCTCGCTGATCCCCCGTGAAACAATAAAACAAAGCTCCCGGTCACTGATCCGGTATGAGACCCGCCGCCGCCGCAGGGGCGCAATAACCTTAAAGGGTGTCTCGTCAAACTGGTCCTCGTCGGTCAGGATAATCTTGGTGGCCTGTTCGATTCCCTGGGGCAGGCGGTCGATGACATACTCAAGCCCCTTGAGTTCCACCACCCTGGGATCGTTCATGGAACCATAAATCTCGGGACTTAAATCCCTCAGACACCCCTCAAGGGCCTTGCCCAGCCGGCCGGACGGTCGATAAAACCCCCGGATAGCCAGGGAGTCGGTGATGGTCTTGAACTCCCGAATGGCCAGCCGGGCCAGCTGGCTCTTGCTCAACTCCTGCATATTTCACTCCTCATCTGCTTAAAAATGTTGATCAGTCCGTTGGTTGAACCGTCGTGGCAAGCGACGGTTTCATGGCCGGCAAGTTCCGGAAAAATTTGATTGGCAAGGGCTTTTCCAAGCTCCACACCCCACTGGTCAAAGCTGAAAATATTCCACACCACCCCCTGGACAAAGATCTTATGTTCGTACATGGCAATGATCATCCCAAGAACCTCCGGGGTGAGCCGTTCAAAAAGAATGGTGTTGGACGGGCGGTTTCCCTGGAAGGTCCGATGGGCGAGCAGCCGCTTTCGCTGATCATCATCCATTGGCTCTGCTGCCATCTCCCGGATCACCGCTTGTTCTCCCCTGCCCTTCATCAACGCCTCAGCCTGGGCAAAGCAGTTGGCAACCAGCAGGGCGTGGTGGTCGCCAAGGGGGTTATGGCTTGTGGCCGGCACCAGAAAATCACAGGGAACGATCTGGGTACCCTGGTGGAGCAGCTGGTAAAATGCATGCTGCCCGTTGGTGCCGGGCTCCCCCCACACAACGGGACTGGTGGGGTGGGCAACAAGATTGCCGTTACGGTCCGTTGACTTGCCGTTGCTCTCCATGCAGGCCTGCTGGAGATAGGCGGGAAAATGTTCAAGGCCCTGGTCATAGGGAAGAACGGCCTCGGTGGGAAACTTGAAGAAGTTCACATACCAGATGCTGATCATGGCAAGGACAACGGGAATATTACGATCAAGGGGCGTGTCTCGAAAGTGGCAGTCCATGTCAAATCCGCCCCGTAAAAGACGTTTAAAATTGTCAAACCCGATGTAACAGGCAATGGACAGTCCAATGGCCGACCACAGGGAGTAGCGCCCCCCGACCCAGTCCCAGAACGCAAACATATTGCACCGGTCAATACCAAAGGCTTCAACGGCCACGGCATTGGTTGAAATGGCAACAAAGTGCTGGGCCACAGATCCTGGGTCCTTTGCCCCTTCAAGAAACCACTGCTTTGCCGAGGCTGCATTGGCCATGGTCTCCTGGGTGGTGAATGTCTTTGATGCGATGATAAAAAGCGTGGTTGCAGGATCAAGGCCGTCCAGGGTCTGTATAATGTGGGTGCCGTCCACGTTCGAGACAAAATGGACCTTCAGCCCCTTTCTGGAATAGGGAGCAAGGGCTGTTGCCACCATCTTTGGCCCCAGGTCCGACCCGCCGATGCCGATGTTGACAATGTCCGTGATCGGTCGGTTGGAATACCCCGTCTGCTGTCCTGAATAGACCCGGGTTGAAAAGGTCCGCATCTGGTCGAGCACCGCCTTGATCCCGGGCATGACATCTTTACCGTCCACAAGGACGGGCGTCTCTGACAGGTTGCGCAGGGCAACGTGGAGAACCGATCGATCCTCGGTCTCGTTGATCCTGTCCCCCCTGAACATCATGGCAACGGCCTCGGGCACGCCGGTCTCCCGTGCAAGGTCCATCAAAAAAGCCAGGGTCTCGTCGGTGATCCGGTTCTTGGAGACATCCACCACCATATCCTTGAATGCCATGGAAAAACGATCAAAGCGATCGGGGTCCTGTTGAAAAAAATCCCCCATGGCAAGGTCCTTGATCCGTTCATAATGGCGGGTCAATTGTTTCCAGCTCTCTGTCATGGCAGGATCGACTCTCTTTAACATCATTTCCCCCCTTGGGTTCTATTAACAGAACGGGTTTCAACGCCTCCGGATCCTGGTTTCAAGCCATGAATCCCGACGGACAGGCGCGGCAATTGGCTTTTTTTTTACAGATAGCACGGCGGAAAAACCAAAGCAATAGCGGATAAATTTCTTGTTTTAAACAAGGGTTGTCTGATATTACTATCTGAATTTTTGTGTACCCCAAACCCCTAATCCAAGAGAACAAACCCATGCCCCCTGAAAAACAATCCCCCGAAAAGTTCAACCTGGCAAAATTCAATCAGGAACTCTTCACCTTTATTGACAACTCACCCACGCCCTTCCATGCCGTCCGGTCCATGGAAAAGGCGCTCGGCAACAAAGGATTCATCCGCCTTGACGAGGGTGAGGCCTGGCACCTTGAAGCCAATGGCTGCTACTATGTCACCCGGAACGGTTCTTCACTCATCGCATTTAAAATGGGCAAGACACCCCCCTGGGAGACGGGGATAAAGCTGGTCGGGGCCCACACGGACAGTCCCTGTCTGAGGGTCAAACCTTCACCCCTGCAGCGCCAGGATTCCATGACCCGCCTTGGCTGCGAGATGTATGGCGGCACCTTGCTCAACACCTGGTTTGACCGGGGCCTCAACCTTGCCGGAAGGGTCACCTGCCGCACGATTGAAAACCGAAAAGAACGTATCCAGAGCTTTCTGATCAACTACAACCGGCCCGTTGCCATCATCCCAAGCCTTGCCATCCATCTTGACCGGGATGCCAACACCAACCGAACAGTCAATCCCGAGCTCCACACCACCCCGCTCTTCACCCTGTATAACCCCATGGATGACCCTGAACAAAACGGTTCGTTCAAGGATATCCTCCTCAGACGGGTCTGCCAGGAATACCCGGACCATGATCCGATTGAAGTCTTGGGCCATGAGCTTTCATTCTCCCATGCCGAACCCTGCTTTTGCACGGGCCTTGACCACGAGATCATCTCGGCCCCCAGACTTGACAACCTTCTCTCCTGCCATGCAGCCCTTAAAAGCCTGTGGTCGGCATCCGCCTCAGCCACCGCCATGGTGGTCCTCACCGACAACGAGGAGGTGGGAAGTGAAACCCCGGCAGGCGCCAGGGGTTCTTTTCTTCACTCGGTTCTGTCCAGAATGGCACAAACACCGGAACAACTTGCAAGGACAGCATCCCGGTCGTTCATGATCTCCTGCGACAATGCCCATGGAATCCATCCGGCCTTCAGGGAAAAACACGAACCCAACCACCGACCGCTGCTCAACACGGGACCTGTGCTCAAAATCAATGCATCCCAGCGCTATGCCACCAATTCGGAATCAGGGGCTGTTTTTAAGGAAATCTGCACGGGCGCCGACCTTGTGGTTCAGCAGTTTGTCATGAGAAGCGACCTTGCCTGCGGAAGCACCATCGGCCCGGCCATTGCCGCAAAAACAGGCATCCGTACCGTTGACGTCGGGGCCGCAACCCTTGCCATGCATTCGGTGCGGGAAGTGACCGGCACAAAAGATCCCCAAATGATGTTCAAGGCCCTTAATCACTACCTTTCACTTGATGAACCACCGCTTTTATCCTTGACATAAAACCCAGGGGTAGTTATATCGCTAAGGTTATCAAAACCAGGTTGTCTAATTTTAAATTTGAATCCCCCCGGGGATTCACAGGAGTACTGAATCCGCATGGATTTTCAAAAAAAGATAAAGAAAAGCCTAGAAACGAACAAAAAAAAGATCCTCGACCAGTGGTTTGATGCCACCATCAAAACATACCCCGCGGAAACAGCACGGGTTCTCAGCCGTATTAAAAACAAATTTGACAACCCTGTGGGTGCGGCCACCCACGAGGGCCTTGAGGCTGTTTTTGAAGAAATGCTCAAGGAGATGGCTCCCGCAAACCTTGAAGATGCCCTGGATCCCATCATCCGCATCCGGGCGGTCCAGAATTTTACGCCGGCATCGGCCGTGGGATTTGTGTTTGACCTCAAAGAAATCGCAAAAAAAATCATGGAACCGGAACTGCATGGAACCTTTGACCGGCAGGTCGACCAGATCGTCCTTGCAGCGTTCAACCGGTACATGAAATGCCGAGAGAGCATATTCCTTTTAAAGGCAACTGAAGCCAAACGACGGATTCATTCGGCCTTTGAAAGGGCAGGTTTAGTAACAGAGCTAAAGGAAAAGGATCTCTTTTAGCTCGCAAAATTTTAAACAGGCCCTGGAACGCTTTGCCATTACAGGGCCTCAATAGTGAGGTGGTTAGAATATGAAGCAAAAGTACATGTTACCCCTGACAGGCGTTTTTCTGCTTTTTCTGCTGGCATACGCAGGGGTTGAGGGCGCCGGGATGCAATGGTTCTTTGGAATCGTTGTACCCTACGCAGCGATCGCAGCCTTTATCGCCGGGTTTGTCTACCGGGTGATGGGCTGGGCAGCGTCTGCCGTACCCTTCCGGATTCCCACAACCTGCGGTCAGCAAAAATCCCTTCCGTGGATCAAACAGAACCGCATTGACAACCCTGACACTGCTGCCGGGGTATTCGTGCGAATGGTGCTTGAAGTCTGTGCATTCAGGTCCCTGTTTCGGAACACCAAGGCCGCATTCAACAGAAATGAGAAGAACAAGATCACCTACTCCTGGGAGATCTTCCTCTGGGTGGGAGCCCTTGCCTTTCACTACGCATTCCTGGTGGTGATTCTCCGGCATCTGCGATTTTTCCTCAACCCGGTACCCTTCTGCGTCAAGGCCCTTGAATACCTGGACGGCATCATCCAGATCGGCCTTCCCGGCATTTTCCTGTCAGGCATCGTACTCCTGGCTGCGGCCCTGTTTCTCCTTGCCCGTCGGATCTTTGATGAAAAGGTAAGCTACATCTCCCTTGCGGCCGACTACTTTCCGCTGTTTCTCATCATCGGCATTGCAGCATCAGGCATCTCCATGCGTTATTTCACCAAGGTGGACATCCTTGGGGTCAAAGCCTTTACAATGGGCCTTGCCACTTTTCACCCGGTGATCCCCGAAGGCGTCGGCGGCCTCTTCTATGCCCACCTCTTCATGGTCAGCGTGCTCTTGGCCTATATCCCAGTAAGCAAACTCATGCACATGGCCGGCGTCTTTTTGAGCCCCACACGAAACATGGCCAACAACACCCGGGCAAAACGGCACATCAACCCCTGGAACTATGCGGTGGAGATTCATACCTATGCGCAGTATGAAGATCACTTTAGGGAAAAAATGATAGACGCTGGACTTCCAGTGGATAAGAAGGAGTAATCGATGGCTGACGAACTTAAACCTGATGAATTGTTGGACAAGGTAGACTATACCCCTGCCTCGGGCAGCTGGATGAATACCGCTGTCCAGATCAGACCCGGGATGTACTGCTATGCGGCAAAGCCTGAAAGCTTGGAAACCCTGAGCGCCCCCAATGCCCGGCAATGGAATCCCCTGGACAAGGACTGGAAACTTCCTGAAAACTGGCAGCAGATCATCCATGAGGGAATCAAAGACCGTCTGGAAAAATTCAGAACATTCAAAATTTTCATGGATGTCTGTGTCCGCTGCGGAGCCTGTGCAGACAAATGCCATTTCTTCCTTGGCACGGGTGATCCCAAAAACATGCCCGTTCTCCGGGCAGAGCTCTTGAGATCTGTCTATCGTAACGACTTTACAACGGTTGGTAAAATTCTCTCAAAGGTCCCTGGCGGAGACAGGCTGGCCGGCGGTAGACCCATGACCGTTGACGTACTAAAAGAGTGGTGGTACTACTTTTTCCAGTGCAGTGAATGCCGCCGTTGCTCAGTATTCTGCCCCTACGGCATTGATACCGCCGAAATCACCATCATGGGACGGGAACTTTTAAACCTCCTGGGCCTGAACATCGACTGGATTGCAACCCCTGTTTCAAACTGCTACCAGACCGGTAACCATCTGGGTATTCAGCCCCATGCCTTCAAGGACATGCTCGACTTTTTCACCGAGGATCTCGAAGAGATCACAGGGGTCAATGTTGCGCCCCAGTTCAACAAAAAGGGTGCTGACATTCTTTTCATTACCCCTTCGGGCGATGTATTTGCCGATCCTGGCACCTACACCTGTCAGGGTTACATGGTCCTCTTTAAATATCTGAAGGACAAGTACAACCTGGACGTCACCTGGAGCACCTACGCATCCGAGGGCGGCAACTTTGGTTTCTTCACCAGCCACGAAACCATGAAACGACTCAACGCCAAAATGTATGCCGAAGCCAAACGCCTCGGGGTTAAATGGATCCTTGGCGGTGAGTGCGGCCACATGTGGCGGGTGATCAACCAGTACATGGACACCATGAACGGCCCTGCCGATTTCCTTGAAGAACCTGTGAACCCCATCACAGGAACCAAGTTTGAGAATGCAAAGTCCACCAAAATGGTTCACATTACCGAGTTCACGGCCGACCTTATCCGACACAACAAGCTTGAATTCGACAAGAGCCGCAACGCAAACCGCATCATCACCTTCCATGATTCCTGCAACCCGGCAAGGGGAATGGGTCTTCTGGAAGAGCCCCGCTACTGCATCAAGGCTGTTTGCGACAATTTCTTTGAGATGCCGGAAAATACCATCCGGGAACAGACCTTCTGCTGCGGATCAGGCGCAGGACTCAATGCCGGCGAAAACATCGAACTTCGCATGGCAGGCGGTCTGCCCAGGGCCAACGCCGTAAAGTTTGTCCATGACAAATTCAATGTTAATACCCTTGCAACCATCTGCGCCATTGACCGGGCAGCCCTTCCAGCCCTCTGTGAATACTGGGTACCTGAAGTTGAAGTCGCTGGTGTGCACGAGCTGATCGGAAACGCCTTGATCCTCCCGGGAGAGAAAAAGCGAACCACCGATCTGCGCATGGAACCCTTACCGGGTATGGAGGATGAAGATGAGTAAAAATGCAATCATGGCAGGATTGGCGGCCTTCGTCATTGCTGCCCTTTTCCCCTTCTGGTTCAACCTCGGCGGCACAGATGCTGCGCCTGAGCCAGAACTTTCAGCCAAGGCCAAGGCCGCTGAAAAATGCGTTCTGGACAAATATGACATGCGGGCAAACCACATGAGCCTGCTGGACGAATGGCGGGATTCCGTGGTCAGGGATGCGGACAGAAAGTATGATGCGGCCAACGGCAAACAGTTCCAGATGAGCCTTTCCACGGGCGAAAATTCCTGCCTTGGATGCCACGAGGACAAGGAAAAATTCTGTGACCGGTGCCACACCTATGCATCCGTGGATCCCTATTGCTGGGAGTGCCACACAACCCCCAAGGAGATAAACCAATGAAAAAGAGCAGAAGAAGCTTTTTGAAGGTCGCAGGCGTTTCTGCGCTGGGCATTGGTGTTGCTCCGGCAATAAAGGCTGTTGCATCATCCGACGCCCACGCCGCAGCCCAGGCGACCAAGACAAAGAACCCCGAGGCCCTTACGGCAAAACGCTGGGGAATGGTTATTGACACCAGCAAACTCAACCATGAGGTTGCAGAAAAAATCGTTGAAGCCTGCCGGAAGACACACAACGTACCTGATTTTCACCACGAGCCAGACCCTGAGAAGTTCCCCAAAACCCGGCCGGTGAATCAGAACCAGGAGCTCAAATGGATCTGGGAAGAGCATTTCCACAACGCCTTTCCCGACAAGGAAGACGAGTTCCTGGCCGAAAAGTTCAAGGAACTGCCGTTCCTTGTCACCTGCAACCACTGCAAGAACGCCCCCTGCGTCCAGGCATGCCCCACCCAGGCAACGTTCAAACGCGAAGACGGCATTGTGCTCATGGACTTCCACCGCTGCATCGGGTGCCGGTTCTGCATGGCGGCCTGCCCGTTTGGCTCCAGGAGCTTTAACTTCAGGGATCCCCGGCCCTTTATTGCCGAGGTCAATCCTGATTTCCCCACCCGGAGCAAGGGGGTTGTGGAAAAATGCAACCTCTGCGCCGAGCGCCTTGCCAAGGGCCTGCAGCCGGCCTGTGTTGAGGTGAGCGAAGGTGCCATCACCGTGGGAGACCTTGAAGATCCCAATTCCGAGGTCCGGGCACTCTTGAACGAGAAATATTCAATCAGACGTAAACAGGAGCTTGGAACCGAGCCTTCTGTTTATTACATCATGTAGGAGAGGCGAACATGCTTGAAATAGCTATCAAAGGAAGCAAAAAGTACTGGATCTGGCTTGGGGTACTTTGCGCTGTCATCGGAGCAGGCTTTCTTGTCTATGTGGACCAGTTCATCAACGGTCTTATGACAACCGCCATGAGCCGGGACGTCACCTGGGGATTTTACATCGCCAACTTCACCTACCTTGTGGGAGTCGCCGCAGGAGGTGTCATGGTGGTCATTCCCTTTTATCTGCACAACTATGAAAAATTCCACAGGATCACCATCCTGGGCGAATTTCTGGCCGTTGCGGCCCTTATCATGTGTCTTTTATTCATCGTGGTCGACCTTGGCCAGCCCATCCGGATGCTCAACGTGCTCCTCTACCCCACCCCCCATTCGATGCTGTTCTGGGACATGTGTGTGCTCAACGGCTACCTGTTTCTGAACATTGTCATCGGATGGAAGGTGCTGGAAGCAGAAAGGAACCAAATCAGGCCGCCCGCATGGACAACCCCCTTGATCTATCTGTCCATCCCCTTTGCCATCGGCATCCACACGGTAACGGCCTACCTGTACTGCGGCCTTCCGGGCAGGGGTTTCTGGCTCACGGCCATCCTGGCACCCCGGTTTCTGGCATCAGCCTTTGCGGCAGGACCGTCCGTGCTGATCCTGCTCTGCTATGTTGTCAGAAAATTCACCCGGTTTGATCCGGGCTGGGAAGCCATGCAGACACTGTCCAAGATTGCCTGCTATGCCCTGATCGCAAACGTGTTCTTCTTTTTCTGCGAGATCTTTGTCACCTACTACAGCAAGATCCCCGGCCACATGACCCACATTGATTACCTGTTCTTCGGACTCCACGGTCACAACACCATGGTTCCCTGGATGTGGACCTCAATGATCCTGATGATCTCGGCTGCCATCATGCTGGTCATCCCGGTGTTGAGAAGCAATTCAATGCTTCTGCCCTACATCTGTGTCATGGTGATCATCGGCACCTGGATCGACAAGAGTCTGGGCATGATCGCAGGCGGGTTTGTTCCCTCCCCGCTTCACCATGTGACCGAGTACATGCCGACCGTCAAGGAAATCGGCATCACCCTGGGCATCTATGCCGCAGGCCTTTTCATCCTGACCATCCTGTACAAGCTTGCAACCCAGGTCAAGGAAGAGGTCAGAGGATAATTTAATACACCCTGTTTAAACCCAAAAGCGGGGATGCCGTCAGGCATCCCCGCTTTTTTTATCCTGCCCCGTGGATTCACATGCCGATCATGGAGAGCCCTTCGGCGATCTCATAATAGACCTTGATCTCATAGCGGAACCCCGGCACACCAAAATAAAGGGCCATGTACTCGCCAATAAATTTAAGTCCCTGTGCAAGCTGCCCGTTGTCAAGCTCGTACAGGGATATCATCAGGATTCCCCCTGCATCCGAGGCGACATAGGGCCCTTTCTTGGTCATGAAACCAGGAAGTTCTGGCGCATCAATGAACCGATTGGCCATCGAGGCAGCAGATTCCGGCGGATAGGTAACGTTGGTAAAGATAACCATGATAACCTCCCTTGACGATCGTTGGATAATTTAACGGCCACAGGCGATGCCCCGGCAGGGAACCTTCCCCACAGGGGCATTGACTCGGCAATTTCAAGGGATGCCTTTCCATGGTAAACCTTTTATTTAAAAAATTACGATCAGAGGTCAGGCCAGGAAGGAATCTGCAAAATGATGGATATGGATACCAGAAATCCATGTCAAAGGGTACACCCATTCCATTGTTCTGTCAAAAATAAAAGCGCGCTGCGCCCCTTTGACGGCCTTAGTTCCTGATGACCGCACTGCCCCAGGAGAACCCGATGCCCGTGGTCAGCATGACAATGTAATCGCCTTTGTTGATTTTTCCATCTTTGACGGCCAGGTCCATATTAAAAAAGGTATCCTGTGAGCCAAAATGGCCAAAACGCTTTAAATAATCGGCAGATGAGCGCGCCAATGGGATCTCAAGCTGGGCAAGCAATAGCTCCTGAACCTTGAGATTGGCATTGACCATGGAAAAAAAACCGACCTGATCCCGGGTAATTCCCGCTTTTTCCATGGCTTTCCGGACCGCCTCGACCATCACCGGAATGTAGATCTCCTTGAATTCATGGCGGGCCCGTTCCGGATCAATACACTTGTAGGTATGCATATTTTCCTGCAAAGTGTTGATGGATGCCGGATGGCGCAAGCCACCGGCTTCGATGCACCACAGATCGTAATAGCTGCCCCGGGTAATGGTTTCGCCGGCAACGGGCTGCAGGTCAGGATAATCCTTTTTGAGAATTATGGCGCCGCCGCCATCACCGAAAAAAACAGAATCAGCGGTGTGATGGTGGGTAAACTGACTCCATTTGTCGCCCGTGACCAGCATCACCGTATTACAACCTTCGTTAAGGGCAATCTGCCCCTTGGCCATCTGCAGGGCGGTCTGCATACCGCAGCAGCCCTGGGACAGGTCAAACCCCATGGCCCGGTCCGCACCAACGGCATCCTGAACCCGGCCGGCAGAAGGCGGCAGAATATAGTCGGGAACCCCGGCCCCGCAATAGATAATCAGGTCAATCTCCAAGGGATCGATATCGCCGTTTGAAAGTGCAGCGTCAGCGGCCTGGATGGCCATCTGGCTGGGCAATTCATCCGCTCGGGCCTCACGGACCGTTCTGGCACCGGCAAATTCTGCGACAAACGCCGGAATGCCCGCTTTTTCGGCCAGTTCAAGCAGCGGGACCTCTTTTTCCGGCAAATAAAACCCCATGGCAGCAATGCCACATTGCGAATCAAGCATTAGTTTATCCTCGTTTGATGACTTATTTACCCTTGAAATCGGGTGTTCGTTTGGCCAGAAAAGCGGCTAAACCCTCTCGTTTATCTTCAGTATAGTGATTGACGCTCGCCGAAAGAATTTCCATCAAACAGGCATTGCCTTCATGGGGCGCTGCCGCGGCATACAGGGCGTCTTTGATCAGGCTCAATGCCACAGGCGGCTGTTCAGCCAGTTTTCTGACGACCGCTGCTGCTTCAGCCCTGAGCGTCTTCTCCGGAAAAGTCCAGTTGACCAAACCTTTGGCTGCGGCCTCAGCGCCGGTAATCAGTCTGCCCAACAGACAGATCTCCAGGGCAGTCCCAAAACCAACCAGGCGGGGCAGGCGGTAGGTGGCCCCGCCCGCAGCCACCAGTCCAAGGTTGATTTCCGGCAGGCCCAGCTTTGCATTCTCGGCGGCAATGCGGAAGGTGCAGGCCAGGGCAAGCTCCAGCCCCCCGGCCACAACCGCCCCATGCAGAACGGCGACCGTCGGCTGGGGCAGGCTCTCCACGGCTTTAAGCATCCGGTTGAAATCCTTGAGAAAGATCCGGGCATTCAGCGGGTTGTAGGGTTTTTCCTGAATATCGACACCGGCGCAGAAGGCCTTGCCGCTGCCGGTCAGCAGCACCGCCCGGATTTGAGGATTGTCGCGAATCTGGGCAAGGGCTTGTTCAAGTTCGGTGACCATGGAAGTGGTAAATGCGTTCAGATTCTGGGGACGATTCAAGGTGACGGTTGCCACCCCGTCCCCACAGGTCACGTTGATAGTATCTGCCATTTTTTTATCCCCTGCGCCACGTATTGTCCTGCCCATATCAGTCATGCGCTGCCTCTCCCCAATTTGGTTTGCCTAAATATAAATCCTGCCGCCCCGGCCATAAAACCCACCAGCCGAAAATCAATTGCCTGCAAACGCTGATCTTTAATCCGACCGTGATTAATTCCTAAGACAGGAAGACACTTTTTGTCAATAGCCGTGTGAAATATCTTTCAGAAAACAGCACCCTCAATTTGTTTGAACAAAAAAGACTGTTTCTGATTTTCCCGGACACCCGGGATCATTGACCGGGTCTTTGGTTGCCAGGCGCATTGTGCCGCCCGTTTTAAGGGGTGCCCCGCCACGATAAAACTGTTATGGTCAATAATCGTTTAAAATCACGCCGTAAAAAGGCATGGACTGACACCCAGACACAGTTGCGATGTTCCCACATCCCATGAAAAGTGTCTCAAACGGTAAAGGAAGGACCCAGGTGAAAGACAACTACAAAAAGATAGCACAACAAAACCTTGCACGCCTCTATGGCAACCTGCCCCATGACCTTGCAGCCAGACTTTGTGCACAAAGGCAGGGGGATAACTTCAGGTTCAGGGCCTTTGGGCGGCCATGCGTGGTCTCGCCCGACGGCATCGAACTTGAGGGAGAAAAAATGTCGTCCGTGTTTGAGATCCTGATCTCCCTGTACGCCCTGAATGCAACGTCGGAAATCTGTATCCCCTCGCCCTTCAAGGCCTTTAAGGAACTGCCGGATACTGCACCCTATGTGGGTGCCTTCACCACCCACACCGAGGGAATACTGATTCCCCATGTAAAAACCATTGAGAACCACCGGCGAAACATTATTAATATTCTCGACGGCACGGAATCCGTCCAGGGCCTGGGAGGCGATTTTGCCATGGTTGTCACCCCCCTGCCCAAAATTGCCCTGTGCTACATTTTCTATGGGGCGGACGAGGATTTTCCAGCCTCGGTCACCTGCCTGTTTTCTGCCAATGCCCAGCGGTTTCTGCCGGTGGACGCCCTGGCAGATGTTGGCGAGTATACCTCCCGAACCATCCTCGGGATTATCGGTCAGTGAACCGCCCGTTGGCAGACAGAAATATCCACTGCCCCGGCACAGGGGGTAAACCACTCTGGCCCTGGCCTTGCGCGCTTTTTTGTCTTGACAAAATAGGGGATTCAGCCTATGCTTTGGGATTTTAGGACTGTGTAGAGGTACGCATAAAGCGATATAAGGAGATACAGATAATGTATGCAGTAATCAAAACCGGTGGAAAGCAGTACAAGGTTCAAGAGGGCGACACCCTCAGGGTTGAAAAACTCGAGGGCACGGAAGGCGGGGAAATTGAGTTTAACGATGTCCTGATGTTTTCCGACGGAGAAAATGTCACCCTGGGTCAGCCTGCCATTGAAGACGCCATTGTCAAGGGCCACATCCTGGAGCAGGGCAAGGGAAAAAAGGTTCTTATTTTTAAATTCAAACGCCGCAAGGGGTACAGAAACCTCAGGGGCCACAGACAACAATATACCGCAGTCAAAATCGACAGCATCCAGGTATAGGGTTTACCAGATATAGATTTCACAGGTATTTAAGGAGATAGGTCATGTCACATAAAAAAGCAGGCGGAAGCACCCGGAACGGTCGCGACTCAAATGCCCAGAGACGGGGCGTTAAAAAATTCGGCGGCCAGACCGTTGTTGCAGGCAACATACTGGTACGACAGCTCGGAACAAAGATCCATCCCGGCAGCAATGTTGGAATGGGCAAAGACTATACTCTCTTTTCTAAGATCGACGGTGTTGTTGCCTATGAGCGCAAGGGCCGGGACAAGAAGAGAGTGAGTGTTTATGAAGCGTGAGATTCATTGATGAAGCAAAGATCACTGTAATTTCAGGAAAAGGCGGCCCCGGTTGTGTAAGTTTCCGACGGGAGAGATTTATCGAGCGGGGCGGGCCAAACGGCGGTGACGGGGGTAAGGGCGGCAGCGTTATTTTTGAGACTGACCCATCAAAGCGAACACTCTTTGACCTCCGCCGCCAGAAGATCATCCGGGCAAAGAACGGCATGCCCGGCCTTGGTAGCAACAAACACGGCAAGAACGGGGTTGACCTGATTATCCCCGTCCCTCCGGGAACCCTGATCACAGACCAGGAGACGGGAAAGGTGTTGTTTGACCTTACCGAACCGGGCACCCAGGTCGTTATTGCCAGGGGAGGCCGGGGCGGTCAGGGCAACAAGCGATTTGCCACATCCACCCACAAGGCCCCCAGATTTGCCCAGCCCGGGATGCCCGGCGAGGAACTCCAGCTTACCCTGGAACTCAAGCTACTTGCCGATGTGGGCATTGTCGGGCTGCCCAATGCCGGTAAATCCACCCTGATTTCCAGGATATCATCGGCACGACCAAGGATAGCGGACTATCCGTTCACCACCCTCACCCCTTCCCTTGGCATGGTGATACCTGATTTTGGAGAACCCTTTGCCGTTGCAGACATACCCGGAATCATTGAGGGTGCCCATGAAGGTACGGGCCTGGGCATCCAGTTTTTAAAACATGTGGAACGAACCGGAATCCTGATCCATCTCATTGATGTTTCCCAGATTGATCCGGACAATCCCCTTGACGCCTTCAACCTCATCAACCGAGAGCTTTCCCTCTACTCCGCAACCCTGGCAAAAAAACCCCAGCTGGTTGTGCTGAACAAAATTGACCTTACCGGATCAATGGAAAAGGTTGAACGATTCAAAAAGGCCTATGGTAAGGGTGAGATTCACATCCTGTCAGCAGCCACGGGTGAGGGAACAGCCGAACTCGTCCAGGTTCTTGCCCGGCAGATAGCCGACCCCAAGTCCCTTGACCGGAAAAATAAAACTGACCATGGGAACACATAAACGTCTGCACATTAAAAATGCCAAACGGGTTGTGGTCAAGGTCGGCAGCGGTGTGCTGACCCTGAACCACGGACTCAACCTTGAAATCATCGAAACCATCAGCCATCAGATCAGCCTTCTCCAGGACAGGGGATGTGAAGTGATCCTGGTCTCGTCCGGCGCCATTGCCGCCGGGGTCAAGAAGATCGGGTTTAAACGAAGGCCGGAAGGGATTCCCGCCCGTCAGGCTGCAGCGGCAGTCGGCCAGGCCGGGTTGATCCTCTCCTATGACACGGCCTTTGCCCACCACGGCAAACGGGTGGCCCAACTGCTTCTCACACGGGACGACCTTGGCAACCGGCGGCGCTACCTCAACGCCAGGAACACCATCAACACCCTGCTTGACTGGAAAATCGTGCCCATCATCAACGAGAACGACACCGTTGTCATTGAAGAGATCAAACTCGGGGACAACGATAATCTTTCGGCCATGATCACCCTGCTCATGGATGCGGACATCCTCATCAATCTGACCGACATTGACGGGCTGTTTGACAAGGATCCCAGGATTCATCCGGACGCCTGCCTCATCCCCGAGGTGACGACCATCACCCGGGAAATGGAACTGGCCGCCTGTGGCATTCCCGGCAACCTGGGCACCGGGGGAATGCTGAGCAAGCTCAAGGCTGCCAAGAAGCTCTCAAAGGCCGGCAGACCCATGATCATTGCCGGCGGAAAGAATGAGAATGTCCTGTCCAGGCTGGTTGACGGAGAAGCCCTTGGGACCTATTTTCTCCCTGGACGAAAAGAGCTCAACTCAAAAAAATGCTGGATCGCCTATAATCTTAAACCCCAGGGAATGATTCGCCTTGACCCGGGTGCAAGGGAGGCCGTCATCACCCGGGGAAAAAGTATTCTGCCCATCGGCATCACAGCCGTTGAGGGTGAATTCGGCATGGGTGCGCCAATTGAAATCAAGGCCCCGGACAACACCACCATCGGTAACGGCCTGGCCAATTACTCATCGGCAGATATCCGGCGCATCATGGGACTCAAGACTGCAGCCATCAAGGACGTTCTCGGATCAAAACCCTACGACGACGTCATCCACCGGGACAATCTTGCAATCACCTTTGAACGGGAATAGGAACAAACCATGACACTGGCATCCATGATCAAAGATATCGCCCAACGGGCTCAAAGGGCTGCACGGTCCATTGCAACTGCCTCAACCGCCACAAAGAACACCGTTCTTGCCGAAATTGCCAGGGGGTTAACCCGTGAAAAGCAGGCGATTCAAACCGAAAACCAGAAGGATATTTCGGCAGCCAGGCACAACGGCATGTCAGCTGCCATGGTCGACAGACTCACCATCAGCGATAAAACCCTCGCTGCCATGGTCCAGGGACTCGACCAGGTGATTGCCCTGCCCGACCCCGTTGGCCAGATCACCCGTACCTGGACCCGGCCCAACGGAATCGAAATTTCAAAACGGCGAATCCCCCTTGGGGTCATTGCCATGATCTACGAGTCAAGACCCAATGTAACGGTGGATGCGGCAGCCCTCTGCCTCAAGGCCGGCAATGCCGCCATTTTAAGGGGCGGTTCCGAAGCCTTTTTTTCAAACACAATCCTTGCCCGGATCATTGGCAATGCCCTTGAAACGGCCGGTCTTTCGCGGGACAGTGTCCAGGTGCTGCCGGTACGGGAAAGACAAGCCATTACCGAGCTTCTCCAGCAGGAGGCCTACATCGACCTTGTGATCCCAAGGGGCGGTGAGGCCCTGATCCGGTTTGTGGTCAAACACTCGACCATTCCCGTGTTAAAGCACTACAAGGGGGTCTGCCATGTGTATGTGGATGAAACCTGCGACATGGACAAGGCCGTAGCCATCTGCATCAACGCCAAAACCCAGCGTCCAGGGGTGTGCAACGCAATGGAAACCCTGCTTGTCCATGAACACATTGCGCCGCAGTTTCTACCCCGCATGGCCCGGGCCTTTACCGATGCAAAGGTGGAAATCCGGGGCTGCCCCGCCACCCTTGCCATGATCCCCGAGGCCCTGCCGGCCGACGAAACAGACTGGTCCGCCGAATACCTGGATCTCATCGTTGCCGTTAAAATCGTAAAAAATATGACCCAGGCCATGGACCACATTGCTGAATTTGGCTCCGACCACACCGATGTGATTGTGTCGGACAGCCCTGAAAACGCAGAAACCTTTGTGAACACGGTGTCATCGTCCATGGTGGGCGTAAATGTTTCCACCCGGTTCAACGACGGCGGTGAACTCGGACTTGGCGCCGAGATCGGCATCAGCACCTCCAGACTCCACGCCTTTGGCCCCATGGGGCTTGAAGAGCTCACCTCAACCAAATTTGTCGTGGTCGGCAAGGGCCAGACCCGGCAATAGCAAGCGCTCATGATCCAGGGCTTATTCGGCGGAACCTTCAACCCCCTTCACCGGGGACACCTGGAGGTAATCCTCCACGTCAAAAAGGCGTTCAACCTTGACACCATCCATTTAATCCCCTCGGCCATACCGCCCCACAAGAGCACAATCAACCTTGCCCCGGCAAACGATCGGTTTGAAATGGTCAAACGATCGGTTGCCGCCATACAGGGCCTTGTGGCCTCGGATGTGGAAATTATCCGAAAGGGGCCTTCATTCACCATTGACACGGTCAACCACTTCATCCGCACCCGTGTCCCCGGCGATGACATTCGACTGATTGTGGGATCCGACGCCTTTTTTGAAATGGATACCTGGAAAAAAGGCCGGGATCTGTTTTCACTGATCTCAACCATTGTCATGATCAGACCGGGAGAGAAAAAACAGGCAAAGGATGTTGCATCCTTTCTTCAAGATGTGATATCAAAGTATTACAGACCGGTTAACGGAGAGGATCTTTTTTCAGACCCGATTTCAGATTCGGGTGTAAAGCCCGTTTACGTATGCAAGGTTCCTGAAATCGACATATCGTCAACCCTTATTCGACAGCGAGTTAAACGACATCTTCCCGTGGCACCCCTCGTGCCCCAGCCTGTGGAAGAGATTATCAGACAGAAAGGACTCTATTTATGACAAACCCATCCGATCATACCAAGGACCTGCTCGACACCCTTGATAAATACCTTGTTCAAGCCTTTTCACGAAAGGTCGAGGAGATAACCGTCCTTGATGTGCGTCAGTTGACCTCCTATGCCGACGCCATTATGATCATCACCGCACAATCCCAGCGCCAGGTCTCATCCATTGCCGAGCACATTAACATTGCCATGAAAAAGATCAATATTTTACCCATCGGCACCGAAGGGATGAAACAGGGAACCTGGGCCCTGCTTGACTATGGAGATGTGGTCATCAACGTATTTGACAGGGCAACCCGGGACTTCTATGACCTTGAAGGATTGTGGAGCGACGCCCCCAGGGTGGACCTTTCAGCCTACAAAACCCCTGCAAAAAAATGATGACAAAGGAGCATTACAGTGGCGACTAAAACGGTCACGGCCCTGATCATCCTTGACGGTTGGGGCATTAACACCGATTCCTACGGCAATGCAGTAAACTCGGCCAAGACCCCTTTTCTGGATCAGCTCCGCCATGAATTTCCCCACACAAGTCTTGCGTGTTCGGGCAATGCCGTGGGACTTCCCAGCGGCATCATGGGCAACTCCGAGGTGGGCCACATGAACATGGGGGCCGGACGAAGGGTATTCCAGGACCTTGTGAGAATCGACACCGCCATCCAGGACGGTCGTTTTTTCAAAGACCCAACACTTGTTCAGGCCATGGAGGCGGTCAAACACTCGAAAACCACCCTTCACCTCATGGGTCTTGTGTCCGACGGCGGAGTTCACAGCCAGAAGGATCACCTCCTGGCCCTGGTGAACATGGCCCATGACCATGGGGTGGACACGGCCGTCCACTGCATCACGGACGGAAGAGACACCCCTCCGGATTCAGGAGTGAAATTTATAACCGAACTTGAAAACCACCTTTCAGACAAACCCGGGGTCAACATTGCCACCCTCTGCGGCCGATTCTACGCCATGGACCGTGACACCCGCTGGGACCGGGTTGAAACGGCCTACAACCTGTACACAGACCAAGCGGGAACCCTTGAAAGTGACCCTGTCCAGGCCATCAGGGCGGCCTACGACCGGGGAGAAACCGACGAATTCATCAAGCCCATCCTCATGGGCAGAAAAAAGGATTCGACCCTGCCCATGGTCAAGGACGGGGATACCATCGTGTTTTTCAACTTCAGGGCAGACAGGGCCAGGGAGATCACCCGGGCCTTTACTGAACCTAGATTCCCAGGCTTTGTTCGGAAAAAATGCCCGGCCCTTTCCGCCTTTGTGTGCATGACCCGGTACGATGAAAATTTTGACCTTCCGGTTGTCTTTCCTCCGGTTCACCTTGACAATGTCCTTGGAAAGGTGATCAGCGACCAGGGGCTTGCCCAGCTCAGAATCGCTGAAACCGAAAAATACGCCCATGTCACCTATTTTTTCAACGGGGGTGACGAAACGATTTTCCCGGGCGAAGAAAGGGTGCTCATTCCCTCTCCCAGGGAGGTTAAAACCTATGATCAAAAGCCTGGAATGAGTGCTGACCTGATTGCAGACGAGGCAGTCAAACGTGTTCTTTCCGGAAAATACGACCTTGTTGTGCTCAACTTTGCCAATATGGACATGGTGGGTCACACCGGCATCATGGCCGCTGCGGTTCTGGCCTGCGAAACCGTTGACCGATGCGTAAAGGCGGTGGTCGAGGCCGTGTGGCAGACCCAGGGAACCGCCATGATCACGGCGGATCACGGCAATGCCGAGCAGATGAAAATGGCCGACGGATCTCCCCACACCTCCCACACCCTCAACGAGGTCCCTTTTATTCTGGCCGGGAAGACCCTGGCCCAGGTGACCCTCTCCAGGGGGGTGATCGGAGACATTGCCCCCACTATTTTAAAGGTGATGAACATCAAACAGCCCGTTGAGATGACCGGCACCCCCCTTTTCTGACAACGGCCAGGGCCTCGTTGAAACGGGCCGGAGCAACCCCTGAAAAAACATATGTGAGGAGACCCCATGGAAGAAACTTTGATTGACTACATAACAGGCAAAACGATTCCCAATGTCGGGCCGGAGGAAAGCCGCCAGACCTTTGAACGGTTCCTGGTCAAAGAAAAGGGATTTGACAAACACGACATCCGGGTTGATGAACCTATCTGCGTGACCTTCCAGGGTGAGGCATACCACTCTACCATCGATCTTGTGGTTTTCTGCAATGACCGGCCATTGATGGCTGTAAGATGCATTGCAGGGTCCCTTGGATCCTATGAGAGGGAAATCCTTGCAGGGGCAAGACTGGTCTATGAATTCCAGATCCCTTTTTCCGTTGCCACCAATGGGCTCGACGCCCTTGTGCGGGATGTTGTTTCGGGCAAACAAAGGGGTCAGGGGCTTGACGCCGTGCCCTCAAAGGACCAGGCCCTTAAAATGACCCTTGAATACCCCCCCTTTCCCGACGAAAAAAAAGAGCGGGAGATGATCATCTTCCGCTCGTACAACATCGACAAATTCCACGACGACTGCAATGGGTAATCAGCCCCTTGGAACCGCCTTGTTACAATGCTTGCAAACCGTGGCCCGTTTTTTAATGATCTCTGCACAGTGGGGACACTCTCTTGTGTAGTGGCGCTCATGGAGAATGGCCACGGCATCTTCAACGGCCTTGGTAAGAACCGGGGAGCTGTACTTATGGTTCACAAGGTGCTCAATGGCATCCACATCACCCAGTTCCCCCACCATCTCGGCCGCCTTGAGTCTTACCCTGGCAGGCTGAATGGGATCCAGCAGAATTTTTAAAATTTCGTCCCAGTCCTTGGAAACGTAAAAATCAGTCAACAGGGAAAATCCCTGCTTCATGGCCTCCTTGGTGGCCTCCCTCATATCAAGGACATTGTCGTCAAGCATCTGGCCGGTACCACCAATGGAGCTGAACACGGGCATGTACTCGAAATTATCGCATCCGGGCGAGTTAATGCAGCGATATGACGCCACGTGTTCCATGGTCTCCTGAATCTCATCCCACCCCTTTTTAAACGAGGAGCACTCGTCGTTAAAGCAGACAAACAGATAGGGGGTTCCCCACCCAAGACCATCTCCAAAGGCAATATCCGGCACCTCCCAAAGACTCATCTGCTGTTTGCAGTGGGGGCAAAGGGGTCTTTCCATATTTAAAATCTTCTCGAGCACTTCCTCTTTTGTTTCAAAAGCCATATGATTCACTCCTCAATTTATAAGTCAATGCCAGGGGGCATAAAAGTGTCTTAACCGGGATCAATCTAAGTATGAATCCCTAGGTTGTCAATCCACATGAAAACGGGCGGACCCAGGAATGACTCCCCGGAACCGCCCGATCCTAGCATTTTGCGCTCAGATTTAACCCGAGCCTGCTTTTTTTATTCTATGACGGCAAGCAGGTCACCCTTGGATACCGAGTCTCCGGACCCGAAATTCAAGGCCGTTATCACACCGTCGGTCGGTGCCGGCAGGGCGTTCTCCATCTTCATGGCTTCAAGCACCACTACGGTATCCCCTTTTTTCACGGCATCACCCACGCCCTTTTCATACTTGATGATCATGCCGGGCATGGGGGCCTTGACGCCCCCACCTGAACCGCCCTTTGCCGGAGCCGCAGCAGGTGCCGGCTTTCCAGCACTGGGTGCAGGTGCTGCCGCCTTGGGTGCCGGCGCTGCTGCTGCACGGGCAGGCGGTGGCGGCACCTGGGTTGTCTGCTGGGCAGGTGCAGGGGCAGCCGCCTGGGGTTGCTGGACCTGGGCCGGCTGGGCATAGGCAATGACCGGCGCACCACCGACCTCATCCACCCCGACCTCAAAGCATTCTTCATCCACAAACACGTTAAAGGTCCTCAGGCAGTCGGTCTTTTCCGGAAGGTCCTGGGTGGATTTACGCTCAACAAGCTCTCCGGCCTTTGCCTTTTTAACGATCTCAGCCTGCCGCTGAACGTCCTCCAGAGTGATGGCCTTCATGCTTTCGGGAACGGCCTCTTTTCCATATTTGCGCTGGAGAAACTTTTTGCCGGTCACCGGGAACAGGGTATAGAGAATCAGGTCATCCTCATCCACGGCAAGATCCTTGATCTCGGCCCTGGCCGCTTCAAGCTCGGGTTTCAAGACTTCGGCCGGCCGGCAGGTGATGGGCTCCTCGCCCCGGTCATACCCCTTGAGGGCCTTTTTCTGAACCTCAGGATCAATGGGCACGGCCGTCTTTCCGTAGAGGCCGTAGCAGAGATCCTTGACCTGGGCTGTAATCATCTTGTAACGATCGTCCGGGGTGTCAAACAGCACGTTGTTCACGGTCTGGGTACCGACAATCTGGCTTGTGGGGGTAACCAGGGGAATCTGGCCCAGTTCCTTTCTCACCCTGGGAAGCTGCTCAAACACCTCGCCGATCCGGTCAAGGGCGTCCATATCCCTGAGCTGGTTGACCAGATTGGACAGCATGCCCCCCGGAGTCTGGTGGAGCAGCACGTTGATATCAATGACCGACACCTTGGTATCATCCAGAAGATGACGGTATTTGGGCAGGATCTCCCGTTCCAGGGTTTCGTTGATCGACGCCAGGGTCTCAATGTCAAAGCCGGTATCCCGGTCCGTGCCGATCAGCGCCATGACCATGGGCTCCAGGGCCGGATGGCTGGTTCGGTAGGCGTAGGGCGTCAGGCAGGTGTCCAGGATGTCAACCCCTGCTTCAACGGCCTTGAGATGGGTCATGGGGGCCATGCCCGAGGTAAAATGGGAGTGGAGGTTGATGGGGATGTCCACGTTCTCCTTAAGGGCCTTGACCAGGTCAAAGGCATCGTAGGGAGCCATGAGGCCGGCCATGTCCTTGACGCAGATGCTGTCGGCACCCATTTCCACAAGTTCCTTGGCCTTTTTGACATAATAGTCAAGGGTGTAGACCGTGCCGCCCATGCGGGGTTCGGTCAGGGAGTAGCAGATGCTTCCCTGGAAATGCTTGCCGCAGCTCTTGATCACGGGCACCACAGCCTCAAAATTGCGGTAGTCGTTCAGGGCGTCAAAGGTTCTGAATACGTCCATGCCGTTTTCACAGGCCCGGTTGACAAAGGCCTTGGCAACATCGTCGGCATAGTTGCGATAACCGACCAGATTCTGCCCCCTGAGCAGCATTGAAAAGGGCGTTTTTTTAAAATAGCGTTTAAGGGTCCTGATCCGCTCCCAGGGATCTTCGTTCAAGAAACGGTGCATGCTGTCAAAGGTTGCCCCGCCCCAGACTTCAACGGCCCAGAACCCGATGGCATCCATACGTTCTGCCACGGGAATCATATCCTCGGTTCTGCCCCTTGTGGCAAACAGGGACTGATGACCGTCCCTCAGGGAGAGGTCCATTATTTTAAGGGGGTTTTCAGCCTTGGGCCTCTCTTTTTCACAATTAATCTCACACATGTGTATTCTGCCGTGCTCACTCATTGGACTCTCCTGTATATCAGCGTTAAATCACTGGCTGTTGATTATTTAAAGATTCGCATCTGCATCAGGGTTCGACCCTGCATCTGGTCGCTCCTGCCGGCCATTGCCCAGGTGCCGGCAAACACGGGGCTCTTTGCTTCTACCGGTTTAACGGCCCCTTCCACGGCACTGTCCAGGGATCCTGCAAACCGGGCCGCCTCTTCCTGGGTCTTTATGTAGGTGACAACCGCAGCCGTTACTGCAGCCATTTTTTTTCTATCCATTTTTCCTTCCTATACGGGTATATTTCCATGCTTTTTGGCAGGCCGCATCTCACGCTTGCTTCCCAGTGCTTCCAGGGCGTCCACAAGGCGTGCCCTTGTGTCGGCAGGCCGGATCACGGCGTCCACATATCCCCGGTTTGCCGCACAATAGGGATTTGAGAAGAGTTCTTCATAGGCCTCGATCTTTTCAGCCCGTTTGGCAACGGGATCATCGGCCCCCTTGATCTCCCTGGCATGGATGATGTTGGCGGCACCTGCAGCCCCCATGACCGCAATCTGGGCGCTGGGCCATGCAAAGGCCATGTCTGCCCCAAGGTGCTTGGAGCACATGGCAAGGTAGGATCCGCCGTAGTCCTTTCGGGTGATGAGCAACAGCTTTGGAACCGTTGCCTCGGAATAGCACCAGAGAAGCTTTGCCCCGTGGCGGATGATACCGTTCCACTCCTGGTCGCTGCCCGGCAGGTAGCCGGGTACGTCTGCAATGGTGAGCATGGGAATGTTAAAGGCGTCGCAGAAACGGATAAACCGGGTGGCCTTGTCCGATGCGTTGATGTCCAGACACCCTGCCAGGAAATTCGGCTGGTTGGCAATGATGCCGAGCACCCTTCCGTTGAGCCGTGCAAAGCAGATAACGATGTTTTTGGCAAAATACTCGTGGGGCTCAAAATACGTCCCATTGTCCACAATGGAGGTGATCACCTCCTTGATGTCGTAGCCCTGGTTGGGGTTGTCCGGAATCAGGGTATCAAGCTCCGGGGCAAGTCGATAAGGATCATCCCCGGTCTCCTTGAACGGCGGATCTTCCATGTTGTTGCTGGGAAGATAGGAGAGCAGCAGCCGGATTCTTTCCAGGGCATCCTGGTCGGACTCGCAGGCGAACTGGGCGACCCCGCTCTTTTCGTTGTGGGTCATGGCACCGCCCAGCTCTTCAAAGGTGATCTCTTCTCCGGTCACGGATTTGATCACCTGGGGACCTGTGATGAACATATAGCTTGTATCCTTGACCATGAAAATCCAGTCGGTCATGGCCGGAGAGTAAACTGCACCGCCTGCCGTGGGTCCCATGATGGCCGAAATCTGGGGAATCACGCCCGAAGCCGAAGCGTTCCTGAAAAAGATCTCCCCATATCCGGACAGGGCATCCACCCCCTCCTGGATCCTTGCACCGCCTGAATCGTTGATGCCGACAACGGGCGCACCGGCCTTCATGGCCATGTCCATGACCTTGCAAATCTTTTTTGCCTGCATCTCTCCCATGCTGCCGGCCCTTGAGGTAAAATCCTGGGAATAGGCAAACACCACCCGCCCCTCGATCTTTCCATGGCCCGTGACAACACCGTCGGCTGCAATTTCCTTGTCTTCCATTCCAAAGTTGGTACACCGGTGGGTGACAAACATATCCACCTCCCGGAACGTCCCCTTGTCAAACAAAAGATCCAGCCGTTCCCTGGCATTGAGTTTTCCGGTTTCACGTCGTTTTTCAAGGGCTTTTTCGCCCCCCATGCCAAGGATTTTCCGCTCCCGTTCCTGGAGATCCTTGATCTTGTCTGCTACTAATCCCATGATAGCAACCTGCCCTTTTTTTGAAATCGTTGATATGAATTTATGCTTTTACTTCTTAACTTGCGGCGATTCGGCTCTAAAAAGTATCTGAACCGAATACAAGATTTTGACGCCCTTAGTCAAGAATTGATTGATCATTTAGCAACATTAACCTTGTTCAGGGCCTTCCAGAGTCCTTCAACCTGTTCCCGGGTCTCTTCAAGCGTTCCAGCATTGTCAACCACAAAATCGGCAAACTTGAGTTTTTCGTCAATGGGAATCTGGGATTTTAAAATCACGGCCGCCTCATCCGCTGTGATATTGTCCCGCAGGGCAAGACGCCGAATCTGAACCCTTGGGGGAACATACACCACCATGAGGCAATCAAAAAGGTGCTGGAGATTCAATTCGATCAGCAGGGGAATCACCACCTGGATCACACAGCCTGGATCTGCCGTTGAAATGGCCTTAACCCGGGTGAAAAAGGCCTTGAAAATTGCTGGATGGGTAAAAGCTTCAAGTCGCTTGCGTTTTTCCACATCATTGAACACAATCTTTGAAAGTCGCTTTCGGTCAAGGGTGCCGTCCTCTGCCACGACCTGGGTGCCAAAATAACCGACAATGCTGTCAAATCCCCCAGTACCCGGTTCGACCACCTCACGGGCCAAAAGATCAAAATCCACAATTTTGGCACCCTTTGCCACCAGCATGTTGGCAACGGTGGTTTTACCGGACCCGATGCCGCCGGTCACCCCCAGAAGCAGTTTACAGCCATGGTTCATCTTCTTTACCGCCATGGTATCATAACCCCTGTCACACCATTAATTTTAGTGCCCATGGATTTTATTTTCAATGGAAGACCCGCCTCAAGGATTAACAAGGGTGAACTTCCACGCGCAGTACCAGTCTTCAGGATGGTCATCGGGCGGACACCCGATGCATTCGGTTTTGATCCTGGAATCAATGGCTGCTGCGAAATAGGGATATTCAACCATCCCTGCAGATTTGCAGGGATAATCGGCAAGACCTCTTCTTTTTCGGGCAGCCTGGACCCGGCAGTCGTTCATGCGAAAGATAATCGTATCGTCATCGATATCTTCCACACTCTGGCGGTTGATGGTGGCGTACATCCTGAATGCCAGTGCCTTTTTAAGGGCCGGAATACCACCGTTGTCCGGAAGGCCAAGAAGTCCCTTGATCCGTTCTGCCTCAAAGGGTGAGTAACGGGTCCAGCAGGTATCATTACACCGTTTCGCATCGTTCATGCCAAACGGCTGTTCAACGGCCTGGAACCAGATGCCGTCGTTGGCAAGCCAGTTAACCCCCATTTTCTCGATAAGATCCAGGAGTTCTGCCTTTGGCAGGCTGTGAAGGGCCGCCGGCACCCCGTCGATGATTTCAAACCCCAGGGTCTTGCCAAGGCGTGCCAGCTGATTGCCAAAACTTTTTTCCCACACAGCGTCTTCAACGGCCATGGCCCGTTCACTTCCAAGCTGATGTTCAACCTGGGCAAACCACTGACCATAGTGAACAAGGGTTCTGCGGAAAGAATCCTTCACCATTTTCAAGAGCAGATCATGGTCGGCATCTGCAAGTAGCGTATTCATTTCTTTCATATTTTGCTCCCCATAACGTAAGATATAACGTATCATCGGCATAAGGCATTGGATATCGATCGAGCGCTCAGTCATATATTTAATTTAAAAATCCCAGCCTGTCAAGGTGATTACAGAAAAGATTGGCAAAGCTTATACTTGACACCGATCATTCAATACGGTATCAAATATTGCTTTTAATCTTAAACTTTTATGCAGCAATCATCGAGAAATCACCGGGACAAGAAAAGATAAAAAATGAGCAAAAAGATCAACATAAAGCAGATTCGAAACATCGGCATCATGGCCCACATTGATGCGGGCAAGACAACCGTGACCGAACGGATACTCTACTATACGGGCAGATCCCATAAAATAGGCGAAGTCCATGACGGCGAGGCAGTCATGGACTGGATGGAGGATGAGCAGAACCGGGGCATCACCATCACCTCAGCCGTCACCACCTGCCTGTGGAACAACGCCCAGATCCAGATCATTGACACCCCGGGCCATGTGGATTTCACCATAGAGGTTGAAAGAGCCCTTCGGGTACTCGACGGTGCCGTGGGCGTCTTCTGCGCCGTCGGAGGCGTTGAGCCCCAGTCTGAGACGGTATGGCGCCAGGCAGACCGTTACAAGGTTCCCAGACTTGCCTTTGTCAACAAGATGGACCGCATCGGGGCCGATTTTTTCAAGGTCGTTGAGAGCATCGAAAAAAAACTCAAGGCAAAACCGTTGATTCTCCAGATTCCCGTGGGACGGGAGGAGAGTTTCACGGGTGTGATCGACCTTCTGGCCATGGAAGAGATCACCTGGAACGACGACACCCAGGGTGCGGAGTACACCACAGGCGAAATCAGCAAAGGCTTGAGGGAAGATGCAAAAGAATTTCGGGAAAAAATGGTTGAAACCGTGGCCGAGGTGGATGACGAGATCATGGAACTCTACCTGTCAGAACAGCCCATTCCCCTTGAAAATCTCAAGGCTGCCATCAGGCGGTCAACCATCCAGAGAAAAGTGGTTCCGGTCCTGTGTGGTACAGCCCTCAGAAACAAGGGAATTCAACCGCTGCTCAATGCCATTGAAGCCTTCCTGCCAAGCCCTGTGGACATCCCACCGGTGCGTGGCATCCACCCTGAAACAGAAGAGATTGTCGAATACCCGCCCCAGAAATCAGCGCCCCTTGCGGCTCTTATTTTCAAGGTTTCCATGATTGAAGGCAGAAAACTGTCGTTCGCAAGGATCTACAGCGGCACCCTTGTCTCTGGCTCCGAGGTGTACAACCCGTTTCTGAAAAAAAAAGAAAAACTGTCCAGAATCCTGAAAATGCACGCCAACAAGCGCGAACGCATCGAATCCGCCTCTGCCGGGGATATCGTCGGCATTGTGGGTCTCAAGGATACATCCACGGGTGAAACCCTTTGCTCGGAAAAGGCACCCGTACTCCTCGAGCGCATGGAATTTTTAAAGCCGGTCATCTCCATTGCCATTGAGCCCAAAACCCATGCAGACCAGGAAAAACTCGAAGAGGTACTCAAGAAATTCACCATTGAAGATCCCACCCTCACCGTGACCACGGACAACGATACCGGCCAGACCATTCTGTCGGGCATGGGCGAACTCCACCTTGAAATCATCATCAGCCGTATGCTCAGGGAGTTCAAAACCGAAGTCAACGTTGGCAAACCCCAGGTGGTCTACCGGGAAGCCCTGGGAACCCAAAGCACGGGTCACGCCAAATTTGAACGTGAAATCTCAGGCAAAAACCACTTTGCCGAAGTCACCCTCAGCTTAAGCCCCCTGGAGCGGGGACAGGGCATTACCTTTCGATCCAGGGCAACCGAGGATCAAATTCCCCCGCAATATATTCCTGCCATTGAAAAGGGAATCAAGGACGCCCTGGAGAGTGGGTTTTTAAAAGGATATCCCGTTGTTGACACGGAAATTGTTCTCACGGGCGGATCGTTCAATGAATCCCAGAGTTCGGACCTTGGTTTTTCCGTGTGCGCATCCATGGCTGTCCGGGACGCCCTGGAAAAGGCGGACATGTTTCTCCTTGAGCCCATCATGGACGTGGAGGTGTTTGTCAGCGACAAGAGCATGGGAGATGCCATTGCCGATTTGAACACCCGGGGCGGCAAAATCGAATCCTTTACCCCCAGGGGAGATCAGCAGACCATCAAGGCAACGGTTCCCCTGGCACGAATGTTTGGCTACTCTACGGCCCTTCGATCGGCCACCCAGGGACGGGGAACCTTTACCATGCAGTTTTCAAAGTTTGACAAAGCCTGATTGAAACACCCCAAAAGAACTAGGCCCCCTTGGCAGATGGAGCCTTTTTCTTTTTTTTCAACTCTGAAACAAGCGCCTTGGCCCGCTCGATCCGATCTGGATCATCCATGGTGCCAAGGCTTTTTTCAAGGTGGAACAGGGCATTCCTTGCCTCTTTAAGGGCATGGTAATAAAGCCCCAGGTAATAGTGGGAAAGCCCGACCTCTTGCTCCTGGCCCGAAATATCGGCAAGGTTGTAATAAACCCTTGGAAAAAGATCAGGATCCGCATCAACCACCCTTGAAAAATCCGCCTTTGCCTTGTCCAGCATGCCCAGCTCAAGCCTTGCGCTTCCCCGGTAAAAAAGAAGGGGAAGCCGAACATCCTCAACGGTGTCAAGCCCTTCAAGAACCATCAGAGCCTTTTCAGGCGAGCCCTTTAACAGATGAACCCGTCCCATTTCAATCAAAATAAAGGGATCAAACAACCTCAGGGTCAAGGCCTTGCCCAGGTGGGTCAGGGCCTGATCCAGCAGTGATTTTCTGACAAGCACCAGTGCAAGGCCGTAGTGGAGGGCAGCATCTTCCGGATCTTTTTTCACCATTTTTGAGAGCAGAGCCTCGGTGGCTTCCACCGGACCGTAAAGTCCGGCCAGCCGGTATTTAACCATCTTGAACCGGAAAGGGTCAATGCCGTTGTTCGTGACGGCCTCGTTTGCATGATCCTGGAGCCAGGCTTCAAGGTAAAGAATCCGTTCCTTGGAACCTGGATGTGTCTTCAAATAAGCGGGAATGGCCTCACTGCCATACCAGTCGCTGGCCCTTATTTTCTCAAGACCGGTCAAAAGCCCCCTGGGCGAAAAAGAGGCATCCCGGATATACTGGACACCCTTTTGGTCGGCCTCTTCCTCATTTTCCCGGCTGTAGGCCAGCATTGAGGTCTGACCCGTTGCCATGGAGCCCAGAACCACTGCCTGGGCCGCATCACCGCCGCCTGCTGCCCCCACCAGTACCCCTGCCAGTACCCCGGCAAGGGTGCCAATGCTCACAAGCTTGGACCGGTCAAGCATCTGGGAAATATGGCGACAGGCCGCATGGGCGCACTCATGGCCGAGGATGCCTGCAAGTTCATCTGAGTCATCAAGGGCGGTGATCAAACCACGATTGACAAAAATATTGGCCCCAGGCCCTGCAAAGGCGTTGAACTGGTCGCTGTCCACGATATGAAAGGTATAATCAAAGGGCTGGGGCGGTAGTTGACCGACGATTCTTCGACCGATGGTGGAAATAAGATCCAAAGCCATGGGGTCATGGATCAGGGTCATCTGCTGCTCAACCATTTCCATGAACTCCCGGGCCATTTTTCTCTCCTCACTGACGGAAAGTGCCGCCGCAGGGGGGATGGCAATAAAAAGAACCAGCAAAGCTGCAATCAATTGACCTGCCCGTGTATGCCGAAGTGATTTCATGGTAAATTTATATATGATAATTTTCTAAATTTCAACCCCTGGAAGCTGTTCCTCCCAGGCGCAACCCATTTAATAAGGAACCTGGCGGCCGCAAGGCCATGGGATAATCAAACCCCTTTTTTTACATTTGCCCTGTTCCAGGAAGTGTGATATCTGTACGCGATTATGACACAAACCATCTGCATATCAAATCAAAAGGGAGGGGTGGGCAAAACGACCACAGCGGTAAACCTGTCCGCTGCCCTTGCCGTTTCAGGAAAAAAGACCCTTCTTGTGGACTGCGATCCCCAGGCCAACGCAACAACGGCCACGGGAATTGACAAACCCCAGCTTGCCTGCTCCCTGTACCATGGTCTGATCCAGGCAAACACGGCCCGGGAGATCATTGTTCCCACCCAGGTGGAACATCTGGACATTCTTCCTGCAAATGTGGATCTCATCGGGTTTGAGGTGGAGATGATGGCCACCCGGGGAAGGGAAGAGGTTCTCAAACGGCTCCTTTCCAGTGTGAAACAGACCTATGACTATGTCATCCTTGACTGCCCCCCATCCCTGAGCCTGTTGACACTCAATGCACTGACCGCGGCGGATTCGGTCCTCATCCCCCTTCAGAGTGAATTCTTCGCCCTTGAGGGACTCGGCCAGCTCCTTGCCACCATCAAACGGATCAAGCTCTCCCTCAACCCGGGGCTCAAGATCAAGGGAATCCTCCTGACCATGTTTGACCGAAGAACCAATCTTGCCCGCCAGGTTGTTGAAGATGCGGAAAACCATTTCAAGGAGATGATTTTCAAGACCCGGATACCGCGCAACGTCAAACTCGGTGAAGCCCCGAGTTTCGGCATGCCGATCATTGTCTACGACCCCTCGTCCATCGGCGCCAAAAGCTATCTTGACCTTGCAAAGGAACTTCTTGAAAGGTGATTAAAAAATGAGTAAGAAAAAAAAACAGACAGGACTTGGCAGGGGAATTTCCGCCTTGATTCCAGACCTTGAGTCCATGGATGAAAACACGGGCAACTTTTTCATGTGCAAAATCGAGGATATCGTTCCCAACCGGTTCCAGCCCAGGATCACCTTTGTGGACGAAGAGTTGGAAAAGCTCAAGGAATCCATCATTGAGCAGGGGATTCTCCAGCCCCTGCTGGTAAGGAAAGACCATGACGCCTACGAGCTCATTGCAGGTGAAAGACGGTTAAGGGCCGCACAAAGAGCCCATTTCACCCATGTCCCGGCCCTGGTCAGGGATCTTACCGACGAACAGATGCTCGAGGTTTCCATCATTGAAAACATCCAGAGGCAGGAGCTGAACCCCCTGGAAGAGGCTGAAGCCTACCATCGACTGATATCAGAATTCAACTACACCCAGGAAAAAGTCGCCCGGAGAATCGGAAAAAACAGATCCACCATTGCCAACCTGTTAAGACTCCGGGGGCTTCCCGGAGCCATCCATCAGAGTCTTGCCAAACGTGAGATTTCCACCGGCCACGCAAGGGCCATACTCGGTGCCGGATCTGAAGAGAACCAGATCAAAGCCTGGCTCAGGGTCGTTGAAAAAGAGCTCTCTGTCCGGGCAACGGAACAGCTGGTCCAGAGAATCAAGGCAGAGGCGGACATGCCGCCCAAGCCCCCACCCATCACCCGCAATGACGAATTTGACCGCCTGAGTTCAACACTTTCCAGCAAAATAAACTCCACCGTCAAGATCAAGCACAAGGGAGACGCGGGGCGGTTCGAAATTGGGTTTAAGACCCGGGAGGAGTTCCAGCGGCTTGTGGAACTTTTTAACCGGCTGCCATGAAGATTACCATTGCCAGAACAGCCGGCTTCTGCATGGGGGTTCGCAGGGCCGTGGATTTGGTACTGGATGCCGCCAACGCAACCCGGGAGCCCATCTGCACCTATGGCCCGCTGATCCACAACCCCCAGGTCCTTGAAATGCTTGAAGAAAAGGGCATCCCCAGCATAGACACCATTCCTGAAAAGGGGGAGGGCACGGTTTTGATCCGTGCCCACGGGGTCCCGCCCCAGGATAAACAACAGCTGGAACAGGCTGGATTTAAGGTAATCGATGCCACCTGCCCACGGGTGATCCGGGTTCAGACCATCATCCGAAAACATACGGACCAGGGATATGCCTCGATCATTCTTGGCGACCGGGATCATCCTGAAGTCAAAGGCCTCCTGGGTTATGCAGGGAAAAACGGTGTTGCCGTATCCTCCATGGCTGCCCTGGAAGAACTGCCGTCCTTTGACCGGGCCATCATCGTTGCCCAGACCACCCAGGACACCCAGCTGTTTGAACAGGTCAAGGTCTGGGCACGGCAAGACCACCCCGGTTACAAGGTGTTTGATACCATCTGCGATTCAACTGAAAAACGCCAGGCTGAAACAAGGAAAATTGCCCGGACCTGTGACGCAGTGGTCGTGATTGGCGGACGAGAGAGCGGCAATACCCGCCGCCTTGCCCAGGTGGCAAGGGATACGGGAAAACCGGCCTTTCACATTGAGGATGTATCCGAACTTGACATCAAAGAACTTGCAGGGGCAGAACACATCGCCATTACGGCCGGTGCGTCGACACCCAACTGGATCATCAACAAGACCTGCAGAACCCTTGCAAACAAGCTGGGCAAGCCCCAGAACTTTGTTCTGGCAAGGTTTCGTCCCTTTGTGCGTGTTCTTCTTAAGACCAATCTGCTGCTCGCCCTGGGGGCGGGCTGCCTCACCTATGCCTGTGCAACGCTCCAGGGCCTTGACCACAGCCTCTGCCATGGCACAACAGCCATGCTCTACATCCTTTCCATGCAGGTAATTAATAATTTATTTACGATAAAATCAGATTTTTACAACAATCCAGACCGGGCCATGTTTTACATGGCCCACCGACCACTACTCATTGGCCTGGCCCTGGCAGGCGGAGGTGCAGGTCTGGCCCTGGCATTTATCACAAGTCTTGCCTCGTTTGTCGTTCTACTGGTGATGAGCCTGCTTGGACTTTCCTACAACCTGAAGATCCTTCCCACAGGGAGAGGCATCAAACGAATCAAGGACATTCCCGGATCCAGAACACTGCTCATAACAGCCGCATGGGGAACGGTGACCTGCATCCTTCCAGCCATTTCAACCCCGACGGGCATGGAAGTCGTTCCGGCCCTGGTCTTTTCCATGGGGCTTGTCCTGGCAAGAACCGCTTTTTTTGATGTGCTCCAGATGCAGGGAGACAGAATCACCGGCAAAGAAACCCTTCCCATCCTTGTTGGCGAACAAAAGACGCTGTCCGTCATCAACTGGGTGCTTGCGGTAACCTTTTTGTCTACACTGGCATCGGCCCTTGCGGGCCTGATCGGGCCATCGGGTTTTGTGCTCATGCTTGTTCCCGTTTCCATGGGCTATGCCATCCACCTGAACAAAAAAGGTTTTTTTCTTCCTGGCACACAGCTTGAAATTGTTGTAGAATCCCACTTTATCATTGCAGGAATCGTGTCTTTGATGTTCTAACCGGCATGGACGGTGTATGGCATTTAACCCTGGACAAAACGTGAACCCCTGCAGGTGCTGTTACCTTGAAAGACATCGCAGATAAAACAGAGGTGAAACACCCATGGCAGATCCCCAAGCCCATGATCTCCCCTACCCTGTAATCGGGCAGCTGGCACTCAAACACGGGCTTGTTTCGGAAGAGGCCCTTGACCTTGCATGGAAAGCCTGCGTGGAAACCAGGGAACCTGTCTCTGCATTTGCCGACTATCTCCTGGCGCACCAGCTGATCTCACCCCTTGATATGAAACGGATTTCAAACGCCTCCCGGGCCATGGAGATGCGAAGAAAAGATGTAAAATTCGGTACCCTTGCCCTGGAAAAAGGATACATTTCAACCAGCCTGCTCAAACTTGCCCTTGACCAGCAGAAGCAGGAACTGACCCGGAACAAACGTTCCAAGCGTCTGGGAGATATTCTGGTGGAAGCCGGCATGATCACCACACGCCAGCGCAACGACATATTAAAGGAACAGAACCGGCTCAAAGCGCTCAATCCAGACGCCCCAGAACAAGCCCCCCTCTCCCCGGAATCCTCCCGGCAAACAGATCAACCGTTTCCCCAGGGTTCCGACCTGACCGCTGCCATCTGTCTTGATCGAGGAATGTCACTGACCTTTGCCCAGGACGCCGTTGCCGCCTTTATCACCAAGACCGATGATTTTGACGAATCAATCACAGCCCGGGAGATAACTGAAATCCTTGCAAAACATCACATTGTCTCGGGCATTGTGGATGAAACCCTGATCAACGGTTTTATCAAATCCAAAGCATTTAAAACACGACCCTTCAGGGTTGCCCTTGGCATCAAGCCCCTGAAGCCGGTGGATGCCGTTGTCAAATATTTTTTCACAACCAACCGGCTCAAGGTCGGAAAAATAGATGCGCAAGGGAACATGGATTTCAGGGAAAGGGGAGCCATCCCCAGGGTGGCCGTCGACGATATCCTTGCAGAAAAGATTCCTCCCATGGAAGGGGTTGCCGGAAAAAACGTTTTTGGGAAAGCCATCTCCCTTCGCCCGGCCCGGGACATCAAACTCAAATACGACCGGGGTGCAAAATTTTCCAGGGACGGGTTAAAAATAATCGCCAAAATCGATGGAGAGCCCAAAATATCCTGGTCGGGCAGCATCAGTGTACTCGACGAAATCCTGACCGACAGTGTTGATTATGAGACCGGCCATATCGACTATCCCGGAAACGTCAAGGTCAAGGGGTGCATCCGGAATGGCTTCAAAGTGACCGGTGAAAATATCAGGGCCGGTGAAATTGACGGCGGCATTATCCATGCCGAAGGAAACCTGAGCGTGGCAGGCGGCATCAATGAAGCCGTTATCTATGCAAAGGGAAATGTATGGGCCAAATTCATTCACAAATCAACCATCCGCTGCCTGGGTGACATCTACACGACCAAGGAAATTGTAGAATCGACCATCGAAACAGGCGGCGCCTGTATCATCAACCAGGGCACCATCATCACCTCAACCATCACCGCAAAAATGGGGATTCAGGCCCGGCATGTGGGTACGGAACGTTCCATTCCCTCGTCCTTGAAAGTCGGGGAAGACCTCTTTGTTCCCAAGGAAATGGCCGCTCTCAGAAAAAAGATCATCCAGGCCGAACAGCAGATCGCCGATGCCGGGGAAAAAAAACTGCACCTGGAAGCCAAACTCAGGGCAGAACAAAAAGACGCCTCACGACTTGCCCATATAGAGGAAACATCCATGGCAATGCAGAAAGAAACCATTATCCACATGACTGCCCTTGACCCGGTTAAGGATCAGAATGAACTCAACCTGATGCGAACCAAACTCCAAACCCTCAAACGGGACGCCGCTGCGGCCCAGGAGGCACTCTGCCTGGGATTTGAAACCATTGAACGGGCCACCAAAGAACAACAGGAACTGCTCAAGGCCATCGGCGACCAAAATGAACGACGTGAAGACCTGATCCAGGAGTTGAAAAATTTAGAAAAATGGACCCTGGCCAACCCCGGAATTGCCCAGGTGGATGTCACCGGGTCCCTGATGGCAAAAACCAATATCATGGGCCGCCACGCTGAACTCCAGGTCAAACGAGACCTTAAAAGAGCCATAGTCAAAGAAATCATGCTGACCCGTCCGGGTAGTAAAAACCAGACTCAGGACCGCTGGGAAATGCAGGTCATCCCTGGTTGACGGTTGATTTTGAGACGCGCAGTCCGTCACGTATGGCAATGATCTTGCGGTCCTTTTCTTCCCACAGATGGTTGATCCAGAGGCAGAAATCTTCCCTAAAGGTTGAATCATTGAAAAAATCTCCGGTGATCTCATCGGTCACGGGCAGCACCTCCACATCCAGGACAATACGCCGGACCCTTCCTGAGATAAACCCCCAGAAGGAATCGGCCCCGTCGGGATAGACAATGGTGACGTTTACAACCTTGTGGAGACAGTCGCCCATGGCGCCGAGCACAAAGGCAACCCCGCCCGCTCTTGGTTTTAAAAGCGTTTCAAATTGCGACCCCTGAACCCTGTGCTTGTGTTTGGAAAACCGTGTCCCCTCGACAAAATTCATCACTGAAACGGGAATGGTTTTGAATTTTTCACAGGCCCTGCGGGTACGCTCAAGATCGTTCCCCCTTAAATGGGGATGTTTTTCAAGAAATTTCCTTGAATACCGCTGCATAAACGGGAAATCAAGGGCCCACCACGCAAGCCCCAGGAACGGGACCCAGATCAGTTCCTTTTTAAGAAAAAATTTCAAGAACGGGATTCTTCGGTTAAACACCGTCTGGAGCACCAGGATATCCACCCAGGATTGATGATTTGAGACAACAAGATACCAGCCATTGGGATCAAGATCTGAAGCACCGCGTACATCCCACTCAATGCGATTGAAAATTTTTGAGTTGAGTGAATTGATTGTGATCCACAACGTACTGATACCGATCAAAACCCTGTCGCACTGCCGGGTAAACCATGGAATGGGAACCACAAACTTGACAAAGGCCACCATGAAAATAAACGAGCACAGCACAATTGTATTGATGAGATAGAAGAGGAACGAGAGTCCTCCCTTTAGAAATCCCGGTAAAAAATCAAGCATGGACACCACTCCTTAGAAATCGTTTTACCGTAAAGTATCGTTATTTGCCTTGTGGGCGTCAATATATTTTTTTACAGTTCTTCTGTCAAGGCCGGTCTGTTTTGCCACCTGCTCGTAGGTGCCGTGGCGCTGATAAAGCAACGAACAATAGCCCGAGACAAGTTCTGGAACCGACAACGCACCGGCTTGAATTCCCCGGATAAGGGTTGACCCCATCTCCTTGCTGGTTGACTCTTTTCTGCCCTCATAGCTTCTGCGCAGCACCACCCTTCTCACACACTGTTCAAGCTCCCTGACATTCCCAGGCCAGGTGTACCCAGGCCCCAGCTCCCGGTTGATCACCCGGATCACCCGGCTGGTCAACTCTTCCGGGGCCGTTCCCGTCATTCGCTTGACCGTGAACGACAGAAGATCCACAAGTTCGGTGGGATCCTGACTGATCCTGTCCCTTAGGGGCGGCACCTCAATGATGTCCGAACAGAGCCGGTAGTAAAAATCATCCCGGAACACCTCGCCCCGGTGGATGGCTGAAACAGACCGGTTGGTGGCACCGATGACCCTGCCCTGGAACCGGGATCTTGCATGGCTGCCAACGGGGGTAAACGATCTTTCCTGGAGCACCTGGAGCAGCTTGATCTGAACATGGTCAGACACCTCTCCGATTTCATCGAGCAGAATGGACCCATGGGGACTGCACCGGTCAAACACCCCCTGGTAGTCGTCCACCGCCCCGGTAAAGGCCCCTTTTTTATGGCCGAACAGCTCGGATTCCAGCAGGGTTTCGGGAAACTGGGACAGGTTCAACGCGGAAAAGGCCCGGGTAAAACTGACGGAAAATCGCTTTCGTTCAGGGTCAAAGGGAATATAACCGCTCCTTCCCACGGCCATTGCAGCGGTTCCCTTGCCCGTTCCGGTCTCGCCGAGGATGAGGGTGGAAAAATCCTCCATCCGGTTCCACAGATAGCGGTCATAGAGCCCGATATCATTGGTAAAGACGTTGTTCCACAGGTTGCGGCGAAGGGTCTTCATGCACTGACTGTTGCCCACAAGGGAGTGGGAAATGAAGAAAAACGCCCGCCTGAGTTGATAGGAAAGGGCAAAATAGTGGAGAATCTCCTGTTCCGGGATTCCCCGTTTGCGAATCATCTCCATGGCCTGGTCGGCAAAGGGAACCTGCACTGACTCATCCCCGGAACGAATCTGCTCTTTGATGAGCAGGTCAAACCGCTCCCGGTACTTGTAGAACACATCAAACAGAAATACCGTCTTGATGATGGTCCGGTCCTGGCCTCTGAACGCATCAATATGGCCCCTGCCCTCCCGGTCCAGACGTTCGATGCGCCGATTGATCTCCCGGATATAGCGGTCAGCGGTTGCGCCCCTGTCAAGACCTGGAAAATGGCCGGCTATCCTTAAATCCAGCCGCTCCCTCAGTTCACTGAAGGGGTTGGCAAAGGCCGCATGGTAGACCATCCTGAAAAAGGCCCGCTCCTCAACACTCATCCGCTCTTTTTTCATCCCACCTCCGATCATTCAAGGTACAAGACCTGTACAATTAATGCACAGCCCCACCAGAGATAGCACACACTACCGACAGGGACAACCATTAAATACACCCATGATTACAGACATATACCATCTTAATGTTCGGCCTGGCACAATAAATGTATTCAAATGCCCCCAGGTGAAACATGTATTGCGGCATACCAGGGGCCATTGGCCCCATTTTATAACAGATACAAATGGAGAGAGACAACCCATGATAACAAGGCTTTTCAACTCAAGACTTCCGCTTATGGTCTACAACCCTGCCAGGGTATTTTCTTTGGATTTTTTCATCAATGCATACAGGGCCGGTGCACTGCCCGTGTTTGACACGGAATTCCTGCTGGACCATGCCATCCTGGACGGGATCAAGAGACTTGCCACAGCCAACATCCTCTTTGGCGTAAGAGTTGTGGAGCCCAGCCAGACCCTGCTCAGCAAAATAAAAGCGTTGGATCTGACCCGCCTCAACTGCCTTGTAATTCCCTTTGCCAGGAATGACAACCCTGCCGAACTCAAGGAAAACCTTGACGGTTTTTTTGAGGCAAAGATCATCCTTGAAGTCCGGGAAATCGCCATGAACGATGCCATTGAGACCGTGGATCCCCACGGACTTGTTCTCAGGGGCAACGAAGCCTGCGGAAGGGTCTCAAATTTTTCCGCCTTTATCCTCATGCAGTGGTATCTGAAGAACCAGGCAAGGCCCGTCATCGTCCATGGCGGTGTGGGTCGATATACGGCCGCAGGGATGTTTGCCGCCGGCGTCAGCGGTGTCGTGCTCGACAGCCAGGTATGGTTGAGCAAACAAAGCCCCCTGTCTGAAAACTTCAAGAATCTGCTTGCCACGGTTGATGAAGGGGACACCCTTGAGATCATCCTTGACAACCATACGCGGTACAGGGTCTTTGCCAAACTTGGAACAAAAGTTGCCCGGGACCTCAAGCAAAGGGCCATTGTCCTTGCAGACGACGACCATGCAGGCAAGACCCTATACAAAGAGATGGGCGAACAACTCACGGCCCTTGACGATGACACGGCAACCCCGGTCCAAAGTCTGTTTTTCCTTGGCCAGGATGCCTTTTTTGCCAAGGATTTTTGTCGGGATTCAACGGACCTTGATACGATCATCTCAACCTTTTTTACGACCATCGGCCGCAACCTGGACCTTGTGGACCGGTTTGATCCGATACAACCCGGCACCGCCCTGGCAAAGGAACACGGCACCCGGCTACCCCTGATCCAGGGGCCCATGGCAAACATCAGTGACAATACAGACTTTGCCAACCAGGTGCTGGAGGCAGGGGCCCTGCCCTTTTTCGCCGTGGGCAGCCTTCCCGATACCCTTGCCGACACCATGCTCAGCAACGCCCATGACAAGGTGAAAAACTTTGGCGCAGGCCTTGTGGGCATCAGGGCCTTTAATCCTGCCATCGAAAGCCACATGGAGATGGTTAAAAAGTATAGGGTCCCGTTTGCGCTTTTTGCAGGGGGAGTGGCCTCCCAGGCCCAGGAACTTGAAAAACAGGGCACCCGGGTCTATCTGCACACCCCGTCCATCTCCATGCTCGACAGTGCCGCAAAAAACAGCTGCACCCGTTTCATCCTTGAAGGCAGGGAGGCAGGTGGCCACGTCGGTTCCCTGTCAAGCCTGGTGCTGTGGGAGGCAGGCGTCTCAAGACTGCTCAACGGAACAACCCTTGATCTTACCACCCTGAGCCTTGTGTTTGCCGGGGGTATTTCAACACGGTACGCCTCCTGGTTCATATCGGGCCTTGCAGCGGTTCTTGCCGAAAAGGGTGTAAAAATAGGCATCCAGGTGGGAAGCGCCTACCTTTTTTCCCGGGAGATCGTTGAGACCGGAAGCATCAAGGCCCAGTACCAGGAGATCATCTCCAAGGAAAACGAAACCATGGTGATCGGTGAAAGCGTTGGCCTGGCCTCCAGAACGGCCCCCAACGAATTTGCCCGCATGATGATCCAGACGGAACGACAGATGATCCAGAACCGCAAACCCCTGGAACAACGCAAGCGATCCTTTGAGAAAAAAAACATCGGCTCGCTGCTCATCGGCGCCAAGGGGTTTCTGCCCGATTTTAAAAACCCCGGGGAAAACAATTTCACCTATTTTGACGGATCCGAACACCTGGACCGGGGCAACTTCCTTGTGGGCGACAGCCTTGCCTATTTCAACGCCCCGATTTCCCTGGCCGACATCCATGCAACCCTGTTTGATCATAAAAAAAGCCTGTTCCAAAATCTGGGGGCCCTGGAAATTTTCTCGTCGGACCAGAACAGCATCAACGATGAGATTGCCGTTGTCGGCATGGGATGCGTTCTGCCCGGGGCCAGATCCCCTGAAGAGCTGTGGACCTCCGTCCTTGAACGGCGCTATTGCATCCAGGAGATGCCCGACAGCCGCATGCGCCGTGACCTCTATTTTGACGCAGACAAGGGTGCCGAGGACAAGAGCTATACCCTGCTTGCCGGTCAGGTGGAAGACTATCGCTTTGACCATGAACGATTCGGCTACACCCCGGAAAAGGCTGCAAAGCTCTCACGAAGCCAGCAGATGCTCCTGGAGGCCACCTACCAGGCCGTTGAAGCATCGGGGTATCTGGGCAGGGACAATCGTTTTCAATGTGAGGACCCGGAAAGAACGGCCGTGATCATTGCCACCTGCCTTGGCAACGAACTGGGCAACAACCTTCAGCTCAAATACCACTTTCCCGAAATCCTGGCCATGCTCCAGCGCACCGACGCCTATTCAGCACTCACGGACGAGGAAAAGAAGACCATCAAGGATCAGCTCCAGGCCGGTCTTGAGGCCGATAATCCCGGCTATGACCCAATCCACGGCATGCTGCTCAACATCGAGGCGTCCAGGGTGGCAAAACACCTGGGGGTCAGGGGAACCAACTATGTGGTGGATGCTGCATGTGCCTCATCGTTTACCGCCATTGATGCGGCCCAGGGCGAACTGTTGTCGGGCGAGGTGGACCAGGTGATTGTCGGCGGTGTCAACACCCATCTTGCCCCAGAGTCGTTTGTGGGATTCTGCAAGATGGGTGCACTTTCAGCAAAGGGTTCCTTTCCCTTTGACGAGCGGGCCGACGGTTTTGTCCTGGGCGAGGGCGCCACCACCTTTGTCCTCAAACGAATGAAGGATGCCATACGGGACAACGACAATATCCTTGCCATCATCAAGTCGGTGGGATCAAGCTCCGACGGCAAGGGCAAGGCCATTGCCGCCCCGAACATGGCCGGCCAGATTCTTTCCCTTGAGCGCTGCTTTGAACGGATGAAATCCGACGTCAAACCGTCTGACATTGATTTCATCGAAGCCCACGGCACAAGTACCATCATGGGCGATCAGGCGGAACTAAAAACCCTCAAGCAATTTTACAAGGGGTGCAACGCCGGCATTAGTTCCCTCAAGTCCCAGATCGGCCATCTGCTGGGCGGTGCCGGGGCCGCAGGACTTGCCAAGGCCATCCTGGCCGTCAAGAACGGCATCCTTCCTCCCAACGGACAGTTCAAGTGCCTCTCGCCCAACCACGACCTTTCAGATACAGACCTCTACATTATTGACAAACAAAAACCCTGGATCACCCGGGACAACGCCACACGAAAGGCCGCTGTCAGCGCCTATGGATTTGGCGGCATCAACTACCACCTGGTGGTGGAAGAATCCCGGCCCGACTACCAGCCCGTGGAAAGGGCCATTTTCAAGAACACCGACTATGACTTCAACGACGATCGCATCGTCATGGCTGGGGTCGGGGTCTGCCTTCCGGGCGCCGGCAACTGCGAAGCGTTCTGGGAACGCCTTGAGAGTGGGGAGAAACAGCTCTCGCCCATCCCTGAAGATCGATTCTCCAACGACGCCTATGCCGATTTTGACAAAGAGTCCATCTACTACCTGCCCAGGGTAAAGGCCGGTGTGATAACCGATTTCAAGTTCAACAACGCCAAATACCGAACCCCCCCAAAAACGGTCCGGTCCCTTGAGAGGGGCCAGCTTTTCGGGCTGGATGCGGCCGATGAGGCCATCGACCGGTCAAACCTTGGGCCCCTGCTTGTCCAGGGCAACCGCACGGGTGTCATCCTTGGAACGATCCCTGGCGAACGTCAGAATAAAAACATCCTGAGGGTCAGAAAAATGCTGGTGGCTGAAATTGTGGCAAACAGCCAGGGAATTGAAGCGTCCAAGGCCCGGGCTGTTGCCGACGCCCTCCTTGACGCCATAAGGGAAACCATCCCGGCAAACAATGAAGACACCACCCCGGGTCTTTTATCCAACATCATTGCCGGCAGAATCGCCAACCACTTTGGCCTGAACGGGGCCAACTACGTGGTTGACGCATCCTGCGCCTCGTCTGTGATCGCCATGCGCAACGGCGCCAGAAGTCTCCTGTTCAAGGAACTTGACTATGTGCTTGTGGGCGGTGTTGATGCCAACCTCTATCCGGCCGTGCTCATGGCCTTTAAGCGCCTGGGCCTGTTGTCCGACGATGCATGCAACTTCTTTGATTCAAGGGCCAAGGGGTATGTCATGGGCGAAGGGGCTGCCATCCATGTGCTCACCACCTACAAGAAGGCCAGGGAGAACAACATGACCATCCTGGCCGAGCTGAACGGGATCACCGTCAAATCAAGCGTCCCGGATCATCTGCTGGCACCCTCGGAAAACACCTTTGTGCGCACCATCAACCAGTGCTATGAACGAACCAACATCCGCAAGCAGGAGATCAGCCACCTGGACCTGTTTGCCTTTTCCAACATCCTTGGAGACATGATCGAACGCCAGGTGACAGAGAAATGCTTTACCACCCCCGTTTACTGCGGCAATATCAAACCCCAGTTCGGTTATTTCAAGGCTGCCAACCCGGCCGTTGCCCTGGCCAAGCTTGCCCTGATGAACAGCCGGCGGATGGTGCTGCCCGACTTCAACTTTTCCCCGGACCACTCGACCATGGCAAAGAGCAAAACGCTCAAGCACTGCGATGGAATGATCACCCTCAAGGCGGACCGGCCGGTTCGGTTTGCCTCAAACGTCAACGGCATCGGCGGCAACCACTGCCACACCATCATCACCACCCTGCCGGCCGCGCTTGTAAAAATGAATTCCCCGGCAGCGCAGCCAACCGCCGTCACCACGGGTATTAACCTCGAGGCCCATCCCCCTGCAGCAACCGTGTCCTACTCGGCAGACAAACAGGGAAAAAAGCAGCGGATCGTGGCCCTTATCTCCGGCCAGGGTTCCCAGCGGCCGGGCATGATGAAGGACCTTTACGAACAGAATGCCGACATCCGCAGAACCATGGACCAGGGTGAAAAAATATTCCGCAACCAACGGGGCTATTCCCTGCTTGAGATCATGTTTGGCAGGGAAAAACGGCTCAACCTTACTGAAAACACCCAGCCGGCGGTGTTTCTCTCGTCTGCGGCCCTGTTCCACCACCTTGCGGCCCAGGGATTTAACCCCGATCTTTTCATCGGCCACAGTGTGGGCGAGTACACGGCCCTTTACTGCAGCGGCATGCTCGACTTTGATGATGCCATGCGCCTGATCATCAAACGAAGCGACCTCATGGGCCAGGCGAGCCTGAAACATCCCGGCAAGATCATGGTGGTCTTTAAAAACGAACGGGATACGGCAGCATTGATCCGGGAATCGTTTCTGTCACAGATCTACATCACCAACAAGAACAGCGAGAACCAGACGGCCGTATCCGGTACGGCAGACAGCATTGACGCATTCTGCACCTTTCTTGCCGAAAAAGGGGTGGTTCATAAACGACTGGATCTTTCAGGGGCCTTTCACACGCCACTGTTCAACGAGGCGGCAAGGGAACTCAGGGAGTTCCTCGACACCCTTGTGTTCAACGAGACCCGCTTTGACCGGGTTGTATCAAATGTTACGGCAAAACCCTACCCTGAAAACCGCCAGGCCGTAAAGGATCTTCTGGCCCGACAGATCACGAGCCCGGTGGAATTCATCGGTTCCATCGAGGAGGTCTATGCCGCTGGCAAGACCCATTTTATAGAAATCGGACCCTCCCGGCTGCTGGTCAACCTGTTAAAGAACATCAACATTGCCGATTACAAGACGACCGTTGCCGTTGACGCCAGAAAGGGAGAGATTGAAAGTTTCAAAGAGTGCAAAAGCTACCTGAAATCCATCAACAGCATCTTCACCAGACGCCCCCTGGCACCCCAGCCCCCCCAGCCAACGGATCAGCCGGAACCGGCCCTTGCAGCCGGGGAAAACCGCTCCGGGATCGCCAAGGCACCCCGGCATGGATCCCATCAGATTTCCATGGATCTTGATTTTGAAACTTTTAAGCTGGAAAACAAAACCCTTGCAGACAAGCTCTTCCATGACGAGTACCTTCGCCAACAGCAGGAGGCGGCCGTTGATGCGGTCAGAAGGTTCAACTTTGTCACGGAACCCATTGTGATCTCAGGGGTGTCCGTGGGCCTTCCGGGCAAGGGCAAACGGGTGTTTGCCAAGGACAACTTTGACCAGATCCTTGCCGGAACCAATTTCATCGAACCCCTTGACCTGGAAGACCAGAAACGGATCACAGACAAGAACATCACCCGGCTGTTCAAGCAGCCCGACGGCAATGCAAGGTTCATGGAGATCACCCGGACCGAGGATGTGATCCACCTGGCCGGCCAGCTGGGCTACTTTGACCTCACCGACGAGTACGGCATCAAGGCCCAGTACGATGTGAGCATGTCCCTTGCCGTGGCAGCAGGCATTGAGGCCCTCAAGGATGCGGGAATTCCCCTGGTGATGCAGTATAAAAAGGCCTCCACCGGGACCCGGATGATCCCGGACGGGTTTGCCCTGCCCAGGGAGATGCAGGAGGATACCGGCATCATCATCACCTCGCTGTTTCCCAACTCCGAGACCCTGATCAACGAGATGGAAAAATACCTCTACGACAAGCTCTACCTCAAGCCCTATGAGGCCTTTGAGAACATCTACTACTACCTCATGCAGGAGATCAAGGAAATCTCGGTCAAGGAACGGCTCACGGACTGGTTTTTCAAGATCAAGTCGAACAAACGCACGGATCTCGGGGCCTACACCTTTGACCGGAACTTTCTGGCCAACCACTGTCCCCTGGGTGCGGCCCACCTGGCCCAGATTATCCGGGCCAAGGGACCCAACACCCTGGTGTCCAGCGCCTGCGCATCAACCACCCAGGCCATGGGCATTGCCGAAGACTGGATCCGGGTCGGCCGGTGCAAGCGGGTCCTTGTGGTGGGCGGCGAAAACGCCACCTCCAAGGCCCAGAACCAGTGGGTGGGCTCGGGCTTCCTCGCCCTTGGGGCTGCAACGGTCAAAAAACGGGTCTCTGAGGCAGCCAAACCCTTTGACACGGACCGCAACGGCACCATCCTCGGCAGCGGGGCCGTCGGTATCATCGTTGAAAGGGAATCAACGGTCAAGGCAAGGGGAATGAACGGCCAGGCCGAGATCCTCGGTACCCACATGGCCAACAGCGCCTTTCACACCTTTAATATTGATGTACCCCACATGGCCAATGAGATGCAGCGGTTCATCCACATGGTTGAACAGCGCCACAACCTCAAAACCGAAGAATATGCAGACAAACTGCTGTTCATGTCCCACGAGACCTACACCCCGGCCCGGGGCGGCAGCGCCGATGCCGAGGTGACGGCCCTGCGGACCACCTTTAAAGAGCATGCAAAAAAAATCTGCATCTCCAACACAAAAGGCTTCACCGGTCACACCCTTGGGGCGGCCGTGGAGGATGTGGTGCTGGTCAAGGCCCTTCAGAAGCGAAAGGCACCGCCCATTGCCAACCTGAAGAACGTTCCAGACCACTTCAAGGAGCTCAAATTCAGCAGAAACAGTTCCATTGATTCAGAATACGGCCTTCATCTGGCTGCAGGGTTCGGTTCCCATTTTGCCTTTGTCTTTGTCCGACGCATCCAGGAAAACAGCTTCACCGGAAATCCTGCCTACACGGCCTGGCTGGAAAGAATCGGCGAATCAAGCAATCCTGAGCTCAAGGTCATCGACAACACCCTCTGCCTGGTCGACAACGGCACGGCACCCGATCTTGCCATCGAAAAAACGGGCCAAAGAGAAACGGGCAAACCTGCCCAGCAAAACACCCGAACTGAAAAATCAGGCACGGCCGAGCAAGATCGTTTGGTTGAATCAAAGATTCCCATGGAACCTGTACGAACAGCCCCGGCAACAGCAGCAAAGACTGCCGGCAAGACCCTGGAAACGGTAAAAAAGATCATTGCCGAACAGACCGGTTACACCACGGACATGCTTGAATCGGATCTGGACCTTGAGGCCGATCTTGGCATTGACACGGTCAAACAGGTGGAAATCTTTGCCAAGGCTGCAAGCCATTTCGGGCTCAGCGTGCCCGAGGATTTAAAGCTCAGGGAACTGAACACCATTGCCAAACTTGTCACCTTCCTTGAGGGGATGGCAGGGCCTGGCAGCAACCCGGATCAAGTAGACAGTGACCTTTCAGGTGCCCGGGAGACCGCGTCAACGGCAGCGTCCCAGAACGGACCAGGGTCACAGAAAACCCTTGAGACCGTAAAAAAGATCATTGCCGAGCAGACCGGTTACACCACGGACATGCTTGAACCGGATCTGGATCTTGAGGCCGACCTGGGCATTGACACGGTCAAGCAGGTGGAAATCTTTGCCAAGGCCGCAAGCCATTTCGGGCTCAGCGTGCCCGAGGATTTAAAGCTCAGGGAGTTGAACACCATTGCCAAACTTGTCGCCTTCCTTGAGGGGATGGCAGGACCCGACGACACCCCGCCCGAGGGCGGCGGCAAACCGTCGAAAGAAGACACCCCTGCGTCTCCAGCCAACGCGCCGTCCAGTGACCCGGCAACCGAGACCGTTGAAACGGTGAAAAAAATCATTGCCGAACAGACCGGTTACGCCACGGACATGCTTGAACCGGATCTGGATCTTGAGGCCGACCTGGGCATTGACACGGTCAAGCAGGTGGAAATCTTTGCCAAGGCCGCAAGCCATTTTGGCCTTGATGTGCCTGAGGATGTAAAGCTCAGGGACCTTAACACCATTGCAAAGCTTGCCGACCACATGGCCCGGCGGTTGAGCACCCACACGGCAGAAAAAGCGCCGTCAAAAGAAGCATTGTCAAAGGAAACGCCCCCTGGAGCAGAGCAGCCCGCTGCTGCACCCGTTCTTGACATAGAAAGTCCTTCCGGCAAAAAGGATTCCCTTGGGCCTGTCAAACGCCTTGTGGTCCGAACAAAAGAAACAGCAACCCCTAAGGCTGCAGTCAACCCCTTTAAGGAAAAAACCATTGTTGTTACCCTTGACAGCCACGGATTTGCCGATGGCGTAATCAAGGCCGTGGCCGCAAAAAAAGGCCGGGTGATCACCCTGGGGCCCAACGACAAGGCCGATATCAGGGTAGACCTGGCTGATCTTAAACAGGTACAGCAGGCAGTCGAGGGATTAACCAAGCGCCATAAATCCGTCCATGGCGTGATCCACCTTGCCCACCTTGACGATTACTTTAACAGGGGGGGTGGCCATACCCTTGTTGACGACCTTGAAACCAACCGGTCCGTTAAAGCCTTGTTTGTCATCATCAAGGCCCTGTTTGACTCCCTTGACCGGAAAGAAGGGCTGATTGCGAGCATGGGGTTTGACTCGGCAATCTTTTCTTATCATAAAGACTGCGGCCCCATTCACCCGGGTTCTGCCGGAATTTCGGGCCTGTTAAAGACCGTTGCCAAGGAGATGGCCCACACCCGGGTCAAGTTTGTTGATTTTACGGCAGCCCCCCATGCAGCAGCGGTTGAACAAACCATTGCCCTTTTCATGGACGAGCTTTGCTGCCCGGACACCCGGTGCGAAGCCGGGTTCAAGGGCGAACAGCGCCATGTCCTGACCCTTGATCAGCAGGTGGCCGGCCGAGGCACCGGCATGATCCCCAGGGGAGGCACCCTGCTTGTCACAGGCGGCGCCAGGGGAATCACCTATGAAATCATGAAACAGGTGGTCACGGACCATGGAACCGACCTTGTCATCCTCGGCAGCAGCGACATTGATGCCCTTGATCCTTCGCTCAAGGCCCCAGACCTCGGCAACGCCGAGATCATGGCCCGTGTAAAAACCGATATGCCCAAGGCCCGTCCCCTTGAAATCCGCCAGCGGGTCGACAGGATTGTTAAAATGCGGGAGGCAGCAGCAAACCTTGCCTTTCTTGAATCCCTTGGGGCCAAGGTGACCTACCATGCCGTGGATGTGACCGATCTTGACGGAGTCCAAGGGGCCGTTGCCACCCATGACAGAATCGACGGGGTGATCCACGCCGCAGGGGTTGAAATGAGCCAGTTTATTCCCAAAAAAACGCTCATTGACTTTGAACGGGTCATGGACGTAAAGGTCAAGGGAATGGTCAACCTGCTGACGGCCATGGCAGACAGAGACTACCGCTTTTTCTGCGCCTTTTCATCGGTCACGGCAAGATTCGGCAACGAGGGCCAGGCAGACTATACTGCGGCCAACGATTACATCACCAAATTGACCCTGGAACAACAGCAGCGCCACCCGGAACGGCAATTCAAGGTCTATTCATGGACCGCCTGGTCCGGTGCCGGCATGGCAACCCATCCAACGGTGATGAAGGTTCTCGAACAGCGGGGACTCCAGTTTCTGCCCCTGGACCGGGGAATCAGTTTCTTCATGTCAGACCTGCATGATACCACCGACACCGAGGTGGTGATCTCTGGCCTTGACTACGATTTTGACCGGGACGGCCTGCTGGGTGATCCCCTGAATCCGGAACGTCCCTTCCTCGACAACATGGTGTCAAGGGACGAGGCAAGCCTTACCTTTACCCGGACCCTGGATCTTGACAGGGATCTCTTTCTCCTGGACCATGCCATGGGCGATGTGCCCGTATTCCTGGGTGCCACGGGCATTGAAACCCTGGTGGAAGCGGCAGCAGCCCTTGCTCCCGACGACGGCCGGGGGTCAGAAAAATTCCCCGAGTTGAGCAACTTCAAGATCCCCTACGGCATCAAGATTCTCAAACGACGCCCCAAGGAATTGCTCATCTCAGCCGCCACAATCCAGGACGGCCGCTTTGACTGCACCATCACCTCCCAGTTTAAAAACCCCAAGGGGGTGGCCATGGGCGAACCCACCCGCCATTACCAGGGGACCCTGAGGTTCCTGGATGCCCCGCTGGAAAAAAGGCGTGTCGACCTGCCTGAGTTCTGTCCGGTAATTTTTGACGGCGGGCTGGAAGAGATCGTTTACCACCCCAGGCGTCTGTTCATGGACGGTCTGTTCAACACCATTGTGGATGTAAACTCGTTTGACGGCACCACCCTTGTGACCACGGTCAAAGATTCAAGCGTTCGACCGTTTTTCAAGGGGATTACCGAACCAAAACTCATCACTCCGGTGGTTCTCATCGATGCCATGTTCCAGACAGGCGGACTCCTGGAATTCTTTACCTCGTCCCGGACGGTGCTGCCCTATGCCATCGACCGCATGACAGTCCATGGAACGGTTGAAAAGGACACCCCCTACTTTTGTGTCACCACAAAGAGCGCCTCGGACCAGGAGACCAACACCTACCAGTTGCAGCTTGTGGACAACCAGGGCAATCTCCTGGTGGAGGTGGTTGATTTTCAGATGGTGAGGCTCAATAAACTTGCCATGGAGGACAGGATTGACCACAGAATAACCGTTGGAACAACCGTTTCGGTCTGAACCATGGAGAGTGTTGTGGAAAAAAACGTTGAAAACCGGCAAACCAGCACCCCGGTCATAACCTGCTTTGAAGCGGTTCCGGGTGTCAGGGTCTGTTGTATGAGAATCTCGTCTTTTCTCAGTGTGTGCCTGGATAAAAACGACTATGGCGATTTTCACACACAAAGAAACCGCATGTTCAACACCGGCTCGTTTTCCAGACATTTTCTTTCCATGGCGGAACTTGCCACGGTCAACGGATTTAAAAGCTTGAAAAAGCAGATTGAATGGATGGCAGGGCGTTTCCTGGTAAAAACCATGGTCGAACAGGCCCTTGACACCCCAGCCCCCCTGGCTGAAACAACCATTGATCACCAGGATCAGGGTGCTCCCTTTGTAAGGGAGTATCCCGATCTCAGGATCTCCATCTCCCATTCGGGTGACTATGCAGGGGTGGCCCTGACCACCCGGGCGGATATGGACATGGGGGTTGATATTGAACAGATTGGCCCCCCCCCGGACCCCGGTTTCATGGGACTGGCCTTTACCCGGGGGGAGATCAACGCCATGGGCGCCACGCCCAGGGAAATTTTCACCCATTGGACGGTGAAGGAGGCGTTCCTGAAACTGATCAAAAAAGGATTCAACCAGAGCCTCCACCAGGTTGAAGTCATTGGAGACACCCTCCTGTTCAAGGGGAAAAAGGCCCCTGTCACAGTGGTGAGCAAGCCCCTTGGCACCGACTATGCCCTCTCCGTTGTCATTGGCACAACCGGACACAAGCCGGTATCTGTCCGCTGACCGCTGCAATTAAAACTGCCGAATGCATGCGCCGGCCAGGCCGGTCATTCATGGTCAAAAATATATCCCACCGACCGCCGGCTCTTAAAGTACACCGGGTTTTTAGAATCCGCCTCAAAATATTTTCTAAACCGGACCATGAAATTATCAACGGTCCGGGTGGTGGTACTGCTTGAGTACCCCCAGCCGGCGGCAAGGAGCTTCTGGCGGGATACGGGTCTTCCCCGGTTGGCAATGAACACCTTTAGGAGTTTGATCTCCTGCTCGGTAAGCGCAATGGTGCCGGCAATTGACACGGCCTCACAGGTAATGAAGTTGACCTGGTTTTCACCAAAGGTGTAGATTTCGCCAGGAAAGGGCAGATCATTGTCCCCTGCAGCCTGATTTTCACCGGCATACCACGATTTTCTGGCAAGGAGGCGATCAACCCTCAGCAGGAATTCGTCCAGGTCAAAGGGCTTGGCAAGGTAATCATCCACGCCGCAGCGCAGCCCCCGCACCCTGTCCTCGGCACTGCCCTTTGCCGAAAGGATGAGCACGGGTAGTTTTTCATCCTCGCTGCGGATCGTTTTCAGAACCGTCAACCCATCAATCACGGGCAGCATGAGATCAAGAATGATGAGATCCGGATGCCACTGCCGCCACAGATCCAGGCCTGCAACCCCGTCCGGGGCAATCCTTACCCCGTACCCCTGCATGTTCAGGTTGAGCTTGATCCCCTCTGCAATATGCTGTTCGTCCTCAATTACCAGGATACGCTTTTTTTCAGCATCTTCCATAAATTTTTCCCCTTAATGTCGCCTGTCTCTTCCCTGGGTGAGGTCAGGGTAAAGGTTGCACCTTTCCCCTTGCCCCGGCTTTTGGCCGCCACCCTCCACCCATGTATGCGGGCAATACTGAACACCAGATAGAGCCCCAGACCGCTGCCCCTGACATGGGCAGAGTCTTGCCGTCCTGCCTGGTAGAATTTCCTGAATATTTTACGAATTTCTTTCTTTTCGATGCCGATTCCGTTGTCTGAAAAATCGATGCACAGTCGCTGCTTGTGGGTACGAAAAAGAATCTCCACCCCCGGTTTTTTGGATTCATTGTACTTTTCCGCATTGGACAGGATGTTCATGAGCATCATCTCAAACAAAAGAAGATTTACCGGGTAAATAAAACGCCGATTTTCAGGATTGCGGATGGTGATGGTGAGCGTCCGGAAGAGTGAACTGTTTTTGTCGCAGAATTTTTGCGTCACCTGGACCAGGTCCTCATGGCTGAGTTCCGCTCCGTAATTACGACTCTCGATCCTGGCAAGGTTGAGAATGGCGTTGATATTCTCGATCAGCCGGTTGACATCTCCGAGCATGTATCCGGTATATTTCCGGGTGACCTCGGGGGCAAGGGTGTGGCGCATGAAGGTCTCAAGATAAATCTTAAGCGAGGTGACAGGGGTTTTGAGTTCATGGGTAAAATTATAGATAAAGTTGTGCTGAAGCCTGAAAAGTCGAACCGTTCGCTGGTAATAAATAAACGCCATGAGAATTCCAGCCATGACCACCGTGACAAGAAGGGTTAAGACCAGAAAGATCATCCCGCTCTTTGATGGAAAAATCTGCCCTGGATCAATGTGGAACTTCTTGATAATCACCTCCAGGGCTGCCGTGATCTCCATGTACCAGGACACGGTGATGACAAGGGCACCGGCAAGGGCCAGTATCGAACAGGCAAAGATCAGAACCGGGTGAAGATACCATTTGGAAGGCGTCTGAATCTGCACGAGGGTCTGGTTACTCCCGGCCGGGCTCTTTCGCCCGGGAAGAAACGGGAATTTCCATGATAAATTCAACCCCCTTGCCCGGACAACTCTTGCACTGGATGGTGCCGCCAAGGGTCTGGGTCACCAGGTTGAACACAATGGACATGCCCAGCCCCGTGCCGCCACGGCCCCTCATTGTGGTGTAAAAGGGGTCAAACACCTTGGCCACCTGCTCCGGGGTCATGCCCTGTCCCGTATCCCGGTATATAAAAAGGATCTGATCCTGATCTTTCTCACTGTGTCGATGGATGTCAAAGGTCATTTTGCCCCTGCTGCCGTTTTTAAACCCGTGGACCAACGAATTGATCACAAGGTTACTGACGATCTGGGAAAAGGCCCCGGGATAGGAGGCGACCACCACGTCACCCGAACTTTTCACCTCAACTTCGTGGCCGGTTTTTTTAAATTTCGGCCCCAGGCTGAGCAACACCTCTCGAATATAATCCTCAAGGTTGAACCGTCTCTGCTCCTGGCTTGACTGGTCCACGGCAACCTGCTTGAAACTTGCGATCAATTCCGATGCCCGCTCCATGTTGATCAAAATTGAACGTGCCACCTCGTCAATGGTGGCAAGGTAATTTTCAAGATCGCTTCGTTTAAGGTCCCCTTTGGCATACAGGCGCTGAAGATCTTCGGTCTTTGCCTGTAAAAATGATGCAGCCGTAACCCCGATGCCCACCGGGGTATTGATCTCATGTGCGACCCCGGCCACAAGTCCACCAAGGGCTGCCATTTTCTCGGACTGGACCAGCTGATCCCGGGTCCTTTCAAGGGTCTCCAGGGAAATTTTCAACCGGGCATTGGCCTCTTCAAGATCGCGCTGGTATTGTCTTTTTTCCCGGATCAACCGGGCGCGTTCAAGCCCCTTGCCCACGGCATGGTAGAGCACATTCATGTCCTGGATGGGCTTGATGATGTAGTCCCAGGCGCCCAGGCGAAGGGCCTCAACCGTATCCAGGATATTACCGGCTCCCGATACCACGATAATGGGGGTTTCAGGAGAGCTCTTGGTAACGGCTTCGAGCACCTCAAGTCCATCCATTTCCGGCATTCTCAGATCACAGAGCACAAGATCCGGGCGTTGACTTTCAAAGAGTCTAAGCCCATGGCGGCCGTCACCGGCCTCAATGACATCAAACCCGAAATCCTCGAGAAAACTCTTGATGCTTTCCCGGATATAGGGCTCATCATCAATGGTTAAAATTTTAATGCCGGTGTTGTCACCCATGACGGTCTCCTTTCAGCACCTCTTGAATCGTTCGGGAAAGTTCGCCCACTGTGACCGGTTTCATTACAAATCGGCGGATTCCGGCATCCCTGGCCTTTTGTTCATTGACCGCCCCGGGATAGCCGCTGCAAAGGATAACGGGCAGATCCGGTTTTACGGCAAGCAGACCACGGCTCAGATCAAAACCTGTCATGTGGGGCATGGTCTGATCTGTGATGGCAAAATCAATTTTGTCAAAATTTTTCCGAAAAAAAGCAAGTGCTTCCATACCGGAATAATACACGGTAACATCATATCCCAGGGCCTCAAGCCCCTCTTTGCACATATCCGCAATGGCCCTGTCATCATCCACAACCAATATGCCCAGCCCCCTTGCCTGCCGCCCATCAAACGGAGGGGTTCTCTCAAAGGTTTCGGTTTGTGACACCACCTCAACCATGGGAAAAAGAAGGGTGAAACACGACCCCTTCCCAGGGGTACTCCTGACAAGGACCTCACCCCGGCAGCTTTTGACAATGCCGTAAACGGTTGCCAGACCAAGGCCGGTCCCCTTTCCCTCTTCCTTGGTGGTATAGTAGGGATCAAAGATTCTCTCGATATATGCTTCTGGGATACCGCATCCGGTGTCCGTTACCTCCAGGCAGAGAAACCGCCCCGGCATGAGTCCCGGGTGGGCCAGGGTCTCCCTTTGTTCAATGACCTTTTCAAACAGAGCCACCGCAAGCTCTCCTCCGGTATCCTCCATGGCATGGTAGGCATTGGTGCAAAGGTTCAAAATAACCTGGTGGATCTGGGTAAGATCAGCCTCAATTCGGCCACAGTTTCTGTCGATCCTGTCAATAATCCGGATGGTGGAGGGGATGGAGCCCCTGAGCAGGCGCAGCACCTCCCGGGCAATGGGATGGATTTTTACAGGACGTTTTTTCTCTTCTCTTGTGCGGGTGAACGACAGGATCTGGTTTACCAGGTCCGCTGCCCGCAGTGCTGCCCGCTGGATCTTCTCACTCCTGGCAAAGGTGACCCCCCCCGGTTTTGCCGAACCCATGATCATGTCGGCATACCCGAGAACAGGGCTCAAGATATTGTTCAAATCGTGGGCTATGCCGCCGGCAAGGGTGCCAATGGCCTCCATTTTCTGGGCTTTTCTGAGCTGGATTTCCAGGCTCTGCCATCTTTGTTCCGCCTCTTTTCTATGGGTGATGTCAAGGAGTGAAGCAATGGATTGATCGGTTCCCGGGATCATTCCCACGTGGACCAGGATCGAACGTTCCTCTCGGTTTGCAGTCAGAAACAAAAACTCATACTGCTCAGGGACACGCTCTGCCGAGCCCAGAGTTCTTCTATTTTCATGGTAGATCCTCATTTTATCAAGATCAGGGGGAGCAACAAAATCCATCCACTTTTTCTTGCCGATGATCTCATGGCGCTGCAACCCTGACAGCTGTTCAAAACCTGTGTTCACCATGGAAAGAGTCATGTCCTTTTCCAGAATGGCCGTGGCCGTCCCTGTACATTCAAACATTGCCCGATACAGCTGTTCACTTGCTGCCAGACTCTGGGTCCGTTCCCTAACAAGCTTTTCAAGGTGTTCCTGGTATGCCTTGTTTTCCCGCTTAAGCCGGCTCTCTTTAAGACATTTTTTCACAGAATGTAAAAGAACACTCATGTCCTGGATCGGCTTGAGAATATAATCCCAGGCCCCCAGATGAAGCGCCTCGACCACCGAAGAGATGTTGCCCGTGCCGGAAGCAACAATAACGGGGGTATCCGGTGACAGGCGCTTGATAATCTCCAGCACCTGCAACCCGTCCATCTCGGGCATACGAAGATCCAGCAGAACCAGATCCGGTTGTCCCCCTTCAAGCTTGTCGATACCTGACCGTCCATTTTCAGCCTCAATCACCTCAAATCCGCAATCTTCCAGGTAATTGCGAATACTGGTCCGGATAAAGGCTTCATCATCAATGGTCAAAATCCTGGTGGTGATTTCAACGTTCAAACTGTCGACTCCCGTGGATTTCAAAGTTAAAATCCATTTTTTTTAGATGACACTCAAGTTTCAAATCTCGTTGTGCCCAGGGGCAAAGACCTTGCTAATGAAAATTACGTAAGTGGTTTGGAATCGATTCAAGACCATGGGTAAAAAGATATTCTGAAACAGGCAATGCTGTCAAGCAGCTATGACCAAAAAAATAAAGCCCTGGAAGTGAACTTCCAGGGCTTTACATATATCCTAACTCATGACAAGTTGTTTTTTTGTTGGCTCCCCAGCACGGATTTGAACCGCGGACAAAGTGGTTAACAGCCACTCGCTCTGCCAACTGAGCTACTGGGGAGCAGAACCTCTTTCAATTCGTGAAAGACTCGAGCTTTATACTCTGTTCCCAATCCCCTTGTCAACATAAAAATTCAAAATAAATAAATAAATTTGACTTTCATAATTTTAAAAGTATATTCTCTTATATAGTGATACCAAAATCAACTTTCGGGATTGACCGACCTAATGGGGTCAGACCTAATGGGGTCAGGCTTTCCTTATTGCCTTAGTTGATAGTTTGATAATGATTTTTTTGATAAAAAGTGCAATAAAAAAAGCCCGACCCCGTCCACCAGGGCTCAAGCCCGAAAGTTGAGTACCAAATTATTGTTAAAGGAGACAAACAATGGCTATAAACGGCGTATCCGGATCAAATCCCTATGTCCAGTCTCAAAATTCAGGAATGACGGAACAGGTCGCCTCCCTTGAAAAAGAACAGGGCCAGAACAGAGCCGGGAACAGAACCGATCAAATACCGTCAGAACTTTCAAACCAGGCGTTCCAGGTGAGCATAACGGATCAAGCAAGGGAAGTTCTTCAATCCGAGCAAACAGAAATGGCGGCCAACCCAGGCACTCCCCCCCTGGAAGTTGGCAGCACAGCACAGACAAACGGGCAGCAAGCCACCCAGGGTAGTGCTCAAGACCCCAGCCAGTTACCCAGAAAAATCATTGACCTTGTAGCCTGATCGTTCCCACCCGGCAAAGGAGGTGACACCAATGCCCACCATCACAGCAGGCATGGGACTACCACAGTCCTACCGAACCGTCACAGCCCAGCCTGTGACCACGGTACCCCCACAGACTGCCGCAAGGGACGAACAAACAACCATTGATGGACAAGGCAAGCTCAAGGCATCAAGCCAGAGACGGTCCCTGCAACAGGAATACGATACAAAAAAGGAGGAACTCGTACAGAAACGCAACACGGAAGAACAGAAGGTCGAATCCGAATACAAGCAGGAACGCCGGCGACTTGACCAGGAATACAAACAGAAACAAAGGGACATGGGCATCAGCGTATATGTGTAAAACAGCTTCTTGACTGCGTATCAATATTCATCAATCTTTGATCTATTCATTAACCTTTTATCTTTTTAGCAGCATTGGAAAATTCAAACATGGTTACAAAAGAAGGCATTGTCACGGGCACCAGCGCAAAAACGGCCTGGGTTGAAACAGTAAGATCCAAATCATGTGAATCCTGCGACGCGTGTGACTCCTGCGAGTCACAGGACAAGAGCATGGGAATGATCGTCCAGGTAAACAACACCATAAACGCAGAAAAAGGAGACCGGGTTATAATCGGATTCAAAACAGCCCCCCTGCTCAAGATGAGTTTCATACTCTATGTCTTCCCCATCATCCTCCTGATAGCAGGCGCTGCAACCGGAGAAACCCTTGCACCCCAATTTGGAATGGACCCCTCCCTGACCTCGGTCATGGCGGGTATTTTTTCATTTGCCCTGGCCTTTGTCATCATCCGGGTGACCAGCACCAGACTTTCCCAAAACCGGGAATTCAAACCCTTCCTTGTCAGGATTGATCGCAGGAGCACGATTCACCCCCCGCAATAACAGCCGTTCATTAAAAAATTACAGTTTTTACTTGAAACTTGAAAGGTTCTGGGATAGAAAACTTTCAAGTTTTTTTTGCGTTTTCTCGTTCAATAATTGCTAACGATCCACTAAACAACAGAGGGCAAAGCAATCATGACCTCGAAGAAAGACCTAAAGATCGCTCTACTCCTGGCCGGCATACTCCTTATCACTGGAATAATCTGTTATGCCTCTTTCCCACCACCAGCACCGGAGAAACCCGTCAGACTCATGTTTCACAATGCAGCAGGAAAGGTTTTGTTTGGCCATGAAACACACATTGCCGACTATGACCTTTCATGCCTGGATTGCCACCACAACATTGAAGACGACGAGGTCTACAACTGCAGCGAATGCCATGAAGCAACCGGCGATGAAGACATGCCGGGCAGGACAGACGCCTTCCATACCCAGTGCAAAGGGTGCCACGAAGATGCAGGATCAGGCCCAGTAGAGTGCAACTCATGCCATGCAATATAGTCTGAATACAGGAGTCATCCCTGTGTATTGACCCTTTGCATCTATTAATTTACCAGATAAAGGTTTGTCATGACAAAGAGATCATTTATCGGATTAACTGGCCCCAGGCTCTTGTGTGATCGGATCGAACCCGATCCCAAGGAACCCGAATCAATCCCTATTCCCAAAAGACTTGTTCTGCTGATCCACGAGCCTTTGGACAGTACACGGGAAACGCTGATCAAAAAAGGAGATATGGTCAAGCAGGGAGAAAGGCTCTTTATTTACAAGGAAAGTGCTGAGTATGCCATCGCCCCTGACTCGGGCACCATAACTGCCATTGCCTCGTACACGGGTGACTTTGGTGCCGTTGCCACCTACCTGATCCTTGAAAGGGACGGCAAGAGCAGCAAAACCAGCGAATTCGCAAAGGTTGCCGATGTACCCGAACTTGCAACTGCCGACAAATTCCTCAGACACCTGCCCGGCGCGCCTCCCCTTTCCCGATTGCTTGACACAGACCACCAGATCAAAACCCTGGTAATTGAAGGTACGGACGCGGATCTTACCGCCACAACCCGGCAATACCTGCTGACAACAGCCAAGGAAGACATTCAACAGGGGATCGAACTGCTCAAAAAGCTCACCGGCATTGCAGACATTGCCATCACAATTCCCGAAGAGCGAAAAGAATCGCTTCTTTTCAATGGTGCCAAAGCCTTACTGGTTTCATCCCAGTACACAAAGGCCCTTCCCAAGATTGTCATGAAGGAGCTTCTGGGCGTGGTACCGGTGCCGGGAAAACCCTGCCACGAGCAGGGGGTGCTGTTCATGGGAGTTGAAGCCGTCATTTCCCTGGCACGGGCCTATGCACTCAAAGAACCGGTTTACAACAAAGTACTGACGGTCATTGGCAAGGATGGCATACGACACAGGGTCAAGGCGATCATCGGCACCCCGATCCATCGAATATTCAAACAGTTCAACATTGCCTGCAACGATCGGGATCGAATCATCATCGGCGGCCCCATGCAGGGCATTGCCGCCTATACCCTTTACCACCCGGTTCAGCCGGACACCGACACCATCATCGTCCAGGATCGTGCTGACATCCCCTATGTCTCTGACTATCCGTGCATCAATTGCGGAAAATGCATCCGGGTATGCCCGGCAAACATTCCGGTCAACCTCCTGGTTCGATACCTTGAAGCAAGCATGTATGAGGAGGCTGCCGATAATTTTGATCTCAAGTCATGCATTGAATGTGGTATGTGCAGCTATGTCTGCACCTCAAGAATACCCCTGTTTCAATACATTCGACTTGGAAAGCACGAGCTGCTAAAACTGGAAACGGAGGTGACCCATGCATAAGCAGAACAAATTCACCGTATCCCACGCTCCTTTCTGGCATGATGGTGACACCATCGCAACCATGAATGTGAACATCATCCTGGCGGCCCTGCCGGCTGCTATTTTCGGCGTTCTCACATTTGGCGCGCCCGCCCTGGGGGTTCTGACCCTGGCCATGTCTACCGCCATGCTCTGGGAGCTTGCATTTAACTTCATCTCCAAGCGGGCCATCACCATTGCCGATCTGGATGCTGCAGTCATCGGTCTGTTTGTTGGGATGATGCTGCCGGCCACCACCCCCTGGTGGGTTGTACTGACCGGAACCTTTTTCGCAGTTGTGGTCGGCAAACAGATCTATGGCGGCATCGGTGCAAATCCATTTAACCCGGCGGTCATCGGCATTGCCGTGCTGCTGGTTGCCTGGAAGGGATTCTTTGATTTTGATGCGGCCCTTTTAAACTATGAGCTAACCTTCAAAGCCCTTGCCCCCCTGGGAGCACTCAAACACCAGGGCGTTGCAGCGGTTGGCCTTTTCCCCTTAAAGGACCTTGCCATGGGCAGCCAGGTGGGAGCCATCGGCACCATCTTCGGCATCGGTATTATCGTTGGCGGCATCTACCTCATCATCAGGGGGTACATCCGCTGGGAGATCAGTCTTGCCTATATCGTTGGCATCTTTGGAACGGCCCTGATCTTCAATCTGGCCAATTCAGCCCTTTACGCCCCGCCCCTGTTCCACCTCTTCACCGGCTACACCCTTTTTGCTGCTTTTTTCCTTGCAACGGAAAACTCATCCTCGCCTGTAAACCTCATACCCATGATCATCTACGGCATCATGGGCGGCGTCATGACGATCCTCATCAGAAACATCGGGGCCTATACGGACGGCACTGTTTTTGCGATTCTTTTGATTAACCTAATAAACCCACTCATCGACAGAATCAGACCAAAAGCTATGGGAAAGGTTGTGAAAAATGCGTGAAATGATAAGCATGGTTGTTGTTTTGACGGTTTTAAGTGCCTTTTCAGGCGGTTTACTTGCAACGGTCAGAACCAGCACACAGGACAAGATTGAAAATCAGGTACTCAAGTTCCAGAAGGCACCGGCTGTCAAGGCCATTCTCAGTGATGTGTCCAACGACCCGTTGCAGGACCGCTTCAAACTGACCAGCGACGAAGAAGAGATCACTTTCTTTGTCGGCAAAAAAGATGGAACACCCGATTCCATTGCCTTTGAAACCAAGGGCAAGGGATTTGAGGGCAACATCGGCCTCATGGTGGGGATCGATATCAAATCAGATACCCTCCTTGGCGTTCGGGTAACCACCCACAGCGAAACACCGGGCGTGGGATCCAGAGCCAAGGATAACCTCACCTATGTGACCCAGTTCAACGGCAAGGCCCTTGACAAGGGATTTGCCGTTAAAAGCGACGGCGGTGAAATTGATGCCATGTCTGGAGCAACCATCACCTCCAAGGGTGTCTGCCTTGCCGCAACCAAGGCCCAGGAACTCTATGCAAAACTGAAACCTGAGATCAACTCCCAGATTGCGAATCTGGCCAATTAGGAGACACTAGTTATGGCTCAATCCATGGCAAAAGAATTCACTAAGGGGCTCTGGGCTGAACTCCCCCCGTTCAGGCTCGTCCTGGGCCTCTGCCCTGTTCTTGCGGTAACGCAAAGCGTTGAAAACGGCATCGGAATGGGGCTTGCAACCACCTTTGTGCTCATCTGTTCAAACTTTCTGGTCAGCCTTTTGAGGACCGTTATTCCGGCCAAGGTGAGGATCGCCTGTTACATCGTCATTATTGCCACCTTTGTGACCATTGTGGAACTTCTGATGCAGGCATTCACCTATGAACTTTTTCTAAAACTGGGTATTTTCATCCCCCTCATCGTTGTAAACTGCATCGTACTGGGCAGGGCAGAGGCCTTTGCCGGAAAAAATGCCCCCCATCTGGCCATTGCCGACGGCCTGGGCATGGGCATTGGTTTTACCCTTTCCCTGGGCGCCCTGGGTCTTGTCCGGGAAAGCCTTGGGGCCGGCACCATCCTTGGGAACCCTGTTTTCGGGCCCGATTTTCAGCCGTTTACCTTTATGGTTCAAGCACCCGGGGCCTTTGTCTGCCTGGGGTTAATGCTCTGCCTCATGAACCTCATTGGTAAAAAATAAGGAGACCTGTAATGACTGACTACTTTGTTCTTGCCATCAGCTGCATATTTGTAAACAACATTCTCCTTGCCCAGTACCTGGGAAACTGCCCGTTCCTGGGAACATCAAAGAAGATGGAAACCGCCACGGGTATGGGCATGGCCGTTGTGTTTGTCCTGGTTCTGGCCGGCCTGATCACCTGGGTGACCAACAACTACCTGTTAAAACCCTTGAACATCGAATATTTGCGAACCCTGTCGTTCATCCTTGTCATTGCCTCGCTGGTGCAGTTTGTCGAGATGTTTCTCAAAAAAAGCATCCCCGCCCTGTATGCCGGCCTTGGCATCTTTCTGCCGCTGATCACCACCAACTGTGCCGTCATGGGTGTCTGCCTGATAAACATCAAGGAAGATTACTCTTTTCTCCAGGCTGCCGTGGCATCGTTCAGCTATGCCGTCGGCTTTGGCCTGGCCCTGGTGCTGTTTGCAGGACTTCGGGAAAGGATCAACATTGCCCGGGTTCCCCAGCCCCTCCAGGACACCTCCCTGGGTCTTGTAACGGCTGGGATGATAGCACTCTCATTCTATGCATTCAAAGGAATGGTCTAGATTTAACACCGTTGAGTATGATTTAAATCCCTGATGTGAGGTTATTATGACGGAAGCTCTATTGTTCATGTTGGCCCTTGGCAGTGTCTGCGGCGTTGTCCTCAGCTTTGCCTCCAAAATATTTTACGTGTATGAAGATCCAAGAATCGCCCTGGTCGAAGAGAACCTTGCCGGTGCCAACTGCGGCGGTTGCGGGTATGCCGGATGCAGTGCAGCTGCCGAAGCCGTTGTCATTGGCAGGGCAGCACCCAGCGTATGTGTTATCTCAAGCCCCGAATCGGTATTAAAGGTGGCCGCCGTCATGGGACTGGACCCTGGAACAGCCGAATCCCACCAAGCTTACAACATGTGTGATGGCGGTACAAGGGCCACGGACAAGTACCACTACATGGGTGTCACCTCCTGCAAGGCCATGGCCGTTGTATTCGGCGGCAAAAGAGACTGTCACATCGGCTGCATCGGACTTGGTGACTGTGTCAAGGCGTGCAAGTTCGGCGCCGTTACCATGGGCCCCAAGGGCCATCCGATTGTGGACGACGACAAGTGTGTGGGCTGTGGCGCCTGCCAGAAGGCATGCCCCAAGGACATCATTGAGGTCAAGAGCCTGTCTGAAAAACTGCTGAAATTCAACCAGAAAAATGATCCCCTGGCACCCTGCGCCCAGACCTGCCCGGCCGAGATCAACATCCCGAAGTACATCGCCCAGATCCGAAACCACGATTACCTCGGCGCCGTTAGGACCATCCGACTGAGAAACCCGCTGCTGCTGGCCTGCGGACGGGTATGTCCCCATCCCTGTGAGTCAGAATGCCGAAGGGGCATTGAGGATGAACCGGTTTCCATCAACCAGCTCAAGCGGTTTGTTGCCGACTATGAAATGTTCTCTGGAGCCAGAATTCCCATCAAATGTGCCCCTGACACAGGTAAAAAAGTGGCCATCATCGGTTCCGGACCATCGGGCCTGAGCTGTGCCTACTTTCTCAGACGAATCGGCCACGAGGTTTCCATCTTTGAGAGCATGCCCAAGCTTGGCGGCATGATCCGCTACGGCATCCCCGAGTACCGGCTGCCAGACAAAGTGCTTGACTGGGAAATCGAAGGGATTCTCAACCTTGGCATCAAGAGCTACAACCATGTGAAATTCGGCGTGGACTTCGGCCTGGGATCCCTCATGGCTGCAGGCTACAATGCGGTATTCCTCGGGGTGGGTGCCTGGAAGGATTATGAGCTTGGCATCCCGGGAGAAGATCTTGAAGGCTGCTTTACCGGCATCAACATGCTCTCGAGACGGGCCGGCGGTGAGAAGCTTGACCTGGGACGCACTGCAGCCGTCATTGGCGGCGGGAACACGGCTGTCGACTGTGCACGGACAATGCTCAGACTCGGCCTTGAAAAAGTGTACATGGTTTACCGCAGGACCCGGAAAGAGATGCCGGCCAACGAGGTTGAAATTGTGGCATCGGAAGAAGAAGGGGTAGAGTTTGTCTTTCTTGCGGCCCCCACAAAGGTGATTGGCAACGAGGACGGCCATGTGACCCACCTTGAATACCTTCAAATGCAGCTTGGGGAACCCGACGCATCGGGCCGCAGGCGCCCCGAACCCATTGAAGGCTCGGAAACACGCCTTGAAGTGGATACCATTGTCACAGCCATTGGCCAGTCGCCCGAGGCAAGCTTTAAGCAGGATCCCCATCCAAGGATGGCAGAGCTTGAGCTCACCCGGTGGAACACCATTGAAAACAATCCAGAGACCCTCCAGTCCACGATTCCCTATGTGTTCACGGCAGGTGATGCTGCAACCGGGCCCTCCCTTGTGGTGGACGCCATTGGCGGCGGCAGAAGGGCAGCAAGGTCCATTGACCTCTTTCTCAAGGGGAAACCCGTGGAACCGGTTGTTGACTCGCTGCAGCATCGGCGGATCAAGGAATCCATATTCACCACGGTCAAGGGGATTACCCCGAAAAAACGTGCTAAAATGCCGGAACTTAGCGTTGACCAGAGGCTTGACTCGTTTGTGGAGGTTGATCTTGTACTCCCTGAAGATAAGGCCATCGAGGAGGCGAACCGCTGCCTCAACTGCTGCAGGCTCTGTTACGACCCTGACATTAAATCTGCATAACAGCTGTTTTCATAAGGAGGTAACACCATGACTACCCTTGAGACACTCGAAAGCCTGGAAATCTTTAAGGGCCTCACCGACGAGGAACTGGTAAAAGTGCAAGAGCTCTGCTCAGAAGAGGAGTACCAGAGGGATGAACGGCTGTTTGCCGAAGGCGAACCTGCCCGCCACATGTATATCGTCACCCAGGGCAAGGTGGATCTCAGATTTGAGATGCCATCGGCCAAACGCCCCACAAATGAAAGCACCATCAGCACCCATGACTATGTGATCCCAGAGTCCCAGGTCTTTGGCTGGTCCTGCTTCATCCCGCCATACAAGATGCGCCTTTCCGCCTTTTGCGTTTCAAGGAAATGCACCATCCTAAAGATCAGCCGCACCGCCCTTACCAGTCTCATGGAGGCAGATACCGCCATCGGTTACAAGCTGATGCGCTACATGCTCCAGGTGGTTGGATTCCGTTCAAAACAGTTCCAGGACGAGGTGGTCAAGTTCATGGGCATTGACATGATGAACTCCTGGTAAAATCCAATCAACGGGGTCAGGCTCGCCTGATCCCGTTCAATCCTTGCAGAAAAGTTGTACTATGTATCCTTCCAAAAGATCCCTTCACTTTCCATCACTGATCGCATCCGTTGTTATTGCCATCTTTGCCACCCGGGCCTGGGCCGGATCACTTGAAAAACACACGCTCATGGGACGAACCATGGGGACCACCTATGCCATTACCGTGATGGCAGGTTCGACCCTTGACGAAACGCTGTTAAAACAGCGCATTGATGCAAGGCTTGCCATGGTGAACCAGAGCATGTCCATGTTCATGACCACCAGCGAAATCTCCCGGTTCAATGCCACCCCTGCCCGTACCCCGTTTACCGTTTCCCCTGATTTTGCTGGGGTTCTGGAACAGGGCAGCCGACTCTACCGGCTTACAGACGGGGCCTGGGATGGAACGCTCAAACCCCTTGTGGACCTTTGGGGATTTGGAACCCGGTCTGCCATCACGAAAATGCCTGACCCGGAACGGATAAAAGCCCTGGTCGGTCAGACAGGGTTCCACCACATCACCATCCAAAAAAATGTCATTACAAAAGAGACGGCCGATATCACCCTTGACCTGGGGTCCATTGCCAAGGGGTTTGGGGTTGATGCCGTTGCCCTGCTGCTCCAAGGGTCGGGTTTCAACAATTTCATCGTTGAAATCGGCGGAGAAGTGGTCACCCGGGGAACCAAGCCGAAAAACAGGGCCTGGACCGTGGGAATTTCACGACCGGAACCCGGCTCAGCCCAGACCACCCTTTACCGGACAATCAAGCTCAGGGACCGAGCCCTTGCCACGAGCGGAGATTATCGAAATTTCGTCACCATCGACAACCAAAGCTTTTCCCACATCATTGATCCCACCACGGGTTATCCTGTGGATACCGGGGTGGTCAGCGCCTCTGTGGTTGCAGACACCTGCACCTTTGCCGATGGACTTGCAACGGCCCTGATGGTCATGGCGCCGGCAAAGGGCCTTGCCCTTGTCAGCACCCTCGACAATGTTGAATGCCTCATTGTTGTCCGGAACCCGGACGGATCTTTTAAGGATTATTCCTCAAACCGCTTTCCCTGATGGGAGTCCCTTGCCACAAAGGTGTCCTGGATCATCTTAAAGGTTTCGTTTCTCTCCATGGCCCAGGCCGGAGCCGCAAGTTCTTCAGGATGGGGATCCCCGGTGACCCGCTGGATGATGACGGACTCGGGCAGCAGTTCGATAAAATCGCAAACGGTTTCAACATACGCCTGCTGCCCCATGCACCGGTACTCTCCCCGCTTCCACATGGCTTCAAGCACCGTCCCCTTGACCACATAGAGAAGATGAATCTTGACACCGTCGATGTTAAGCCGCCCAAGGGCCCTTGCCGTTTCAAGCATCATGGCCCGGTCCTCGCCGGGAAGCCCGAGAATCACGTGGGCACAGACCTTGATCCCCCTTTCCCGGGTCATGGCCACGGCCCGTTCAAAGCAGGCAAAATCATGGCCCCGGTTGATCCGTTCAAGGGTTACATCGTGGACAGACTGAAGCCCGTACTCCACCCACACCAGGTAATCCTTGGCGTAGGAAGCAATCAGATCAAGCTTTTCAGGATCGACACAGTCGGGCCGGGTCCCGATGGCCATGCCCTTCATACCCGGTACACCCAGGGCCTGGTCGTACATTGCCTTCATGTTGGCGCAACTGGTGTAGGTGTTGGTATAGGACTGAAAATAAACCAGAAAAAGACTGGCCTTGTAGCGCCGGACCATGGCTTTCCGGCCGTTTTCAATCTGCTGGCTGATGGTCAATCCCCTGTCAAAAAGTCCTGAACCAGACCCCCTGGCGTTGCAGTAAATGCAGCCGCCCCGGGCAATGGTGCCGTCCCGGTTGGGACACCCCAGCCCCGTATCAACGGTAATTTTTTGGACCCGTTGTCCAAAGAGCGATCTAAGATAGGAGTTGTAGTCTGAATAGCGTCGTGTGATCGTCATATTTAACGTTCCCATAAAAGCAAAAGCCTTGTGTACGGCCCCTGGCACAGTTGTGGCAGGGGAAGAGAACAGATCTCTTCTTGACCCGGACTCAAACCGGATATATAGTACATTTCCATGAAATTTTACACTAAAAATTATGACGTCATTGTTGTTGGTGCAGGGCACGCAGGCTGTGAAGCAGCCCTAGCCGCTGCCAATATGGGGTGCCGAACCCTGCTTGCGGCCATTGACCTTGACAAAATTGCTGCCATGCCGTGCAGCCCCTCCATCGGGGGCATGGCCAAGGGGCAGCTGGTCAAGGAGATTGATGCCCTGGGCGGAAAAATGGCCAAGGTTTCCGATGCGTCAGCCATCCAGTACCGAACACTCAACACCCGAAAAGGCCCGGCCGTTCACTCCACCCGGACCCAGAACGATAAACGCCTCTACCAGGCGACCATGAAAAGAATCGTTGAAACCACGGTAAACCTGGATTTCAAGCAGATGATGGTCAACGAGCTGGTCATTGAAAACCATCGGGTCACGGGCATCAGGGAAGAGACTGGATTCGGCTACCAGGCATCTGCCGTGGTTCTTGCCACGGGAACCTTTCTCAAGGGAGTGGTCCATATCGGCACCACAAAGATCCATGCAGGTCGGGCCGGTGAATTCTCAGCCATCGGGCTTGCCGCTTCCCTTGAAAGGGAGGGATTTCTTCTAGAACGGATGAAGACCGGCACCCCCCCGAGACTTGCCCTGTCAACCATTGATTTTACCCAATTCAGCCGCCAGGATTCAGATCCAGACCCCACGCCCTTTTCGTTTTCAACGCCAACGGTCAAAGGGACCATGCTCCCGAGCTTCATGGGGCACACCAACACCCACACCCACGACCTTGTGCGCCGGAACCTCAAACACTCGGCCCTCTACGGCGGCAGCATCATTGGCAGATCAGCCCGGTACTGCCCCTCGTTTGAAGATAAAATCGTCAAATTCCCCGACCGGGACCAGCACCAGATCATCCTTGAACACGAAGGAACAGACACCCAGGAGATCTACGCCTCGGGCCTTGGCAACAGCCTTCCCGTGGAGATCCAGCTTGAGGTGGTACGTTCGGTCAAGGGACTTGAACAGGCCGAGATCATGCGGCCCGCCTATGCCATTGAGTACGACTATATCAATCCCCAGGAACTCAACCCCACCCTTGAGACCAAACGGATCAACGGTCTTTTTTTCGCAGGCCAGATCAACGGCACTTCAGGCTATGAAGAGGCAGCAGCCCAGGGGTTATGGGCAGGAATAAATGCCGCCTGCATGGTGAAAAATCTTGAACCTTTCCTGCTTGACCGTTCCGAGGCGTACATGGGGGTAATGATCGACGATCTTGTCACCCGGGGAACCCGTGAGCCCTATCGGATGTTCACCTCAAGGGCGGAATACAGACTCCTGTTAAGGGAAGACAATGCCGACCTCAGGCTTGCACAAAAAGGGTATCAACTGGGACTGGTCAGTGAAGATGCCCTTGCCGCAGCCAGGGAGATCAGCTCGGGTACCCAGCAAGAGATGTCACGGATACAGACCCATGTTGTCAAACCCACCCCGGAAACCAACGCCTGGCTCGACCGGGCAGGGTCCACGCCCATCACAACCGGACTTAAACTTGACCAGCTCCTCAAGCGGGCCGGTATCGACTACTCTGCCGTAGATGCATTTGCCCCCTCCCCTTCACCCATACCGGCCAGGGTAAAAAAACAGGTGGAGATCGAAACAAAATACGAGGGGTACATTGCCCGCCAGCTCAATGAAATTAAAAAATTCAAGGACATGGAAAGAATTAAAATTCCAAAGGATATCGATTTTAAAGCCATCCACGGACTCTCAAACGAGCTCAGGGAAAAGCTTACCAGCGTAAAACCCCTCTCCCTTGGCCAGGCTTCCCGCATAGACGGCATGACCCCTGCAGCCCTTTCGGTAATTTTGATTGCCATAACGGCCCTTGGCCGAAGATCTTCAACTTGACTTTGGTGGTATCCTAGTTATTTTTTAGACCATCAATAGTTTAGGATAGCCATTTAAAATAAGGAACGCCACGATAATGCCAGAAACCGACTATTACAAAATTCTAGGGGTCAGCAAAACAGCTTCAGAAACTGAAATTAAAAAAGCCTACCGCAAACTTGCCCTTAAATACCACCCGGACAAGGCCAACGGGAACAAGGATTTTGAAACAAAATTCAAGGAGATCAGCGAGGCATACGCGGTACTGAGCGACAAGGACAAACGCCACCAGTACGATACCTATGGGTCTGCCGATTTCCAGCAAAGATACTCCCAGGAGGATATATTCAGAAATTTTGACATCGGAGATATTCTCAAGGAATTCGGCTTTGGCGGAGGCAACCGCAGATTCAGCGGCGGTTTTTCCACGGGCGGGTCCCCCTTTGGCCGCGGCATGGGCGGCCAGCAGCGGGCCAGACAGATAAAGGGAAGAGACCTTGAGTATGAACTTTCCCTTACCCTTGAAGAACTCATCAACGGCACGAGCAAGACCATCAACATCAACCGCGGCACCACCATGGATACCATCAACGTCAAAATCCCCAGGGGGATGACCCAGGGCAAACGGATACGGGTTGCGGGCAAGGGAGAAGAAAGCCCTCATGGCGGCCCTCCCGGAGACCTCTTTATCAAGTCAAGACCCATAGACACCATGGGCTTTACCATCGAGGGAAACGACATCTATACGACCAAAGAGATTCGTCTCAGCCAGGCCATCCTTGGAACAAAAATCCAGATTAAAACCCCAGTGGGCAAAAGTATCAGCCTCAACATCCCCAAAGGCACCAAACACAAGGCAAAAATGCGCCTTGCCGGCCAGGGTATTCCCCAGATCAGCGACTCGGGCACAGGTGACCTCTTTGTTGTAATCCATGTGCATATGCCCAAAAGACTCAACGAAGAACAAAAAAAATGGGTTGAAAAACTGGCTCAATCTGGATTATAACCCAAGCTATGACACAACTTATCCCGATGATCTCCCAGGAGGAGATAGAAACCAAGGTTAGAGAAGCAGGACAAAGGATATCCAGGGACTATAAGGATAAAAACCTTGTACTTGCAGGAATCCTGAAAGGGTCTTTTATTTTTCTTGCCGACCTGACCAGAGCGATTACCATTGACCATGAGATTGATCTCATGGGTGTTTCCAGCTATTCAGGAACATCCTCAACAGGAAAAATAACATTTACCAAAGCACCCGACTTAGATCTTGGGGGAAAGGATGTTCTTCTGGTTGAGGATATTGTTGATACGGGCAATACCCTTTTTGCAATCCAGGCCTATGTTAAGTCTTTAAACCCGGCATCCATAAAGATCTGCTCCCTCATCGACAAGCATGAACGAAGAGAGGCTATAATTGACGTGGATTATGCCTGCTTTTCACTGGATAAGGGGTTCATTGTCGGCTATGGTCTCGACTACAACGAACGCTACAGGAATCTGCCAGCCATATTTGATCTAAAACTATAGCAAACAAGGGGAAAACCATGGTTATCACCTGTGAAGAGTGCTCAACCCGATTCAATCTTGACGAATCCCTCCTCAAGGAAGAGGGCTCAAAGGTGCGATGTTGCCGATGCAGGCATGTGTTTACCGTTTTCCCCCCCTTGACACCTATTCCCCTTGAAGATGCACCGCCACAGGACACCCCCCTTGACAAAGAAAATTCAGCGTATTCTCCAGCGGCTGAACTGGATGAGTTTACACTGGACAGCGAACTGGACCTTGGTTTTTCCGTCGACCCAGACGAATTAACCCTGGATGATGACCTGAAAGATCCCCCGAATTCTGGGACCGCCCAGGCTGAGGAATCGTTTGACCTTGACGATGCCCTGGATGATAACGACGATTTTTTTCTGGACGATGACCTTGAGCTTGATGGAAACCAGAACCAGGATACAGATTCAGAACCGTCAGATCCGATTGACAGCCTTGACATGGATGATAATTCCGGAAAACTTGTGCTTGATGGGGAAATCGATTTTGATGATGAGTTCGAACTGGAACTCGAAGACTATGGGGATTTAGACCTCTCTCCGTCGGACTCACCCTCCGGGGATTCGAATTCGGATTTGGATTTGGATTTTAACCTGGACATGGAAATGGACCCGTTGCCTCCAGAACCGGCACGTGAAACTGACCTTGACATGGATGGCCCACAGGAAGAGCCGGAACTTGAATTTGACCTGGACATGGATGGCCCCCAGGAAGAACCGGAACTTGAATTTGACCTGGACATGGAATCCCTTTCTCCGGAACGAAACGCACCAGCGACACAGCAGGATGAACTGGAAGAAGAGATCAACCTGGCAGAGTTTGATGAAGTGCTCGAAGCAGATGAGAACGACCTTGAAATGGAACTTCCGGAACAACTTGCCGACGACATGTCACTGGACACCCCTGGCACGATTGACCCCCCTGAAGATGGGCAGCTTATCGGGGAAGAAGACATGGCTGATCCCGATCCAGAAGAAAGAGAAAAAGAGACCCTTTTAACTGCCCGGGAAAAGCTGACCGAAACGGCCATTGCCCCCCCACCCCTGGATTTCGGCATCCAGGAGGAATTTAAAAAACCCGTTAAAATTGGCAAGCCCGTTACCGCCATTTTATTGCTGGCAATCCTGGCCCTTGCGGCCTACAGCGCCTCTATCTTTTACGGAATTAAAATTCCCTACATCCCAACCGTCAACATTCCCTTTTTGAGTGATTTTCTCAAGCCCGCACCCCCTGTACCCGTACCCGTCAACCTGGCGCCTGACAAAAAAAGCGTAAACGGTCGATTTGTGACAAACACAACCGCCGGAACCCTGTTTGTGATCACAGGCAGTGTGACAAATACCTCAAAGGAAATCTGCAGTCACATCAAAATCAAAGGAATTCTCATTACCAGGGACAAGGTAAAGGCAAAGGACAAAACCGTCTTCTGCGGCAACCTCATTGATGAAGATCAGCTGAAAAGCGGTGACATGAATCAGATCAACGCACTGCTTGCAAGGGAGACAGGCAATAATCTATCCAATGTCAACATCCAACCGGGGCGGTCAATACCGTTCATGGTTGTCTTTTCGGATCTGCCTGAGAATTTAGAAAATTTCACGGTAAATGTGGATGGATTTGACAGGGCAGGCAAAGAAAAATAATTTAGGTGTTGACAGTCCATGTTTTCAGGTGCTATATAGTCCTGGTTTTTACGGCGATGTAGCTCAGATGGTTAGAGCACACGGCTCATATCCGTGGTGTCCGGGGTTCGATTCCCTGCATCGCTACCAGATAATACGAAAGCCCCCTTTTTGGGGGCTTTTTTGTTTTTGGGATCCCAGTGTTCACCGATTCCCACCCACGACCTTCATTTCCATACGATTGCGCCCCTTTCGCTTCGCCTGATAAAGGGCTTCGTCCGCCGTTTTAATCAGTAAATCCATGGAAAGGTCCTCGTCCGGGATTAAACTGGTAATCCCGATGCTGAGCGTGACATGGGTCCCCACGGAAGAATCAGAATGGGCTATGTTCAAGTTTTTTACAACCTCCTGGATGCGTCGTGCAACATGGCATGCCCCCATTAAACCGGTATCGGACAGAATCACGGCAAACTCCTCTCCGCCATACCGTGCCACCAGGTCCATGGGTCGGACAACGGTTTTTTCCATGGCCTGTGCAATCCTCTTAAGACAGAGGTCACCGGCCTGATGCCCGTATGTATCGTTATAATGCTTAAAATAATCAATATCACACATAAGAAGGGACAGCGACACCTTTGCCCGTTTACACCGTTGCCACTCCTGATCGAGATACTCGTCAAACTTTCGACGGTTTGCAATCCTTGTCAAACCGTCCGAGGTAACAAGGGTCTTGAGTTTTTCATTGGCCTTCTCAAGCCTTTTCTGGGTTTCTTCCAACAGTTTCTCCGCTTTTTTCCGGCTGGTAATGTCCTCTTTGACGGCCGAGTAATGGGTGATTTTACCATCTCTGCCCATCACTGGCGATATGGTGGCCGATTCCCAGTATAACTCCCCATCTTTTTTTTTATTTATTATTTGACCTTTCCAGGTCTCCCCACGGATAATCGTATCCCAAAGGTCTTTATAAAATTCCGGCGGATGCATACCGGATTTTAAAATACGTGTGGGTTTTCCCACAGCCTCTTCAGGCGTGTAACCCGTGACATGGGTAAAGGCCGGATTCACAAATTCGATCACACCGTTCAAATCGGTGATCAGGATGGTGCTGCCGCTTTGCTCAACGGCCTGGGAAAGGGTTATCAGCCGGTACTCGGCTTCTTTTAACTGGGTGATGTCCTGAACAACACCGAGCATCAGAACCGGGGTTTTACGTTCATCAAAAAGGGGTTCGGCCTTGTTCAGGATATACTTGCGACTACCATCCGGGCAATTGATAAGACAATGCTGGCTCAGCGGTTTTATTGATTGAATGGAACGTTCAACCGCCTCTTTTATCTGTTTTCTATCCGGATCGTTAATTGAATTGAAAAAATCATCTAAGGGTCCGTTAAAAAATAAACTATGCAAAAGCATCCGACGGAGACACCCAATAGTTCCACTCTCCATGGAACTCATTCTTGCTGATATTGAGCTCTTGCAGATCCTTATCTGAGACCTTAATACCTTTCTCGTACTCGTTAGTATCAAGACCGCATTTCACTCTCAGACCCTTTTGGGTTGTTGTAGATCCTATCAAACTGATGATAACTGCTATTGACGTTAAGGGTTTTCCTCGCCAATTCTTGCTTATATGGCTGAACATACGGTGCTCGATCTTGTTCCACTTTGAAGTCCCTGGAGGAAAATGGGAAACATGTATCTCTATTCCAGTCTCATTGGAAAACTCCTGTAATGACTTCTTCCAAAGCTTGTTTCTACTGCCATTGCTTCCACCACCGTCAGCGGTGATGTAGAGTTTGGTTGCATCATGATACTTAATACAACCCATCTCATCCCACCAGGTGCGGATGCTCTGTGCTGCAAAAATTGCTGTATCACTGCTAATACCCACATTTACATACCCCTCGTTCTCCCTTACATCATAGATACCATAGGGACTGGCCTTCCCCAAACCCAGAATAGGGAAGTCATGGTCAAGCACACGAGTAGGATTTCCTTTAGGGGCATACTCGGCACCGTTGTTTTTGAAGTTACCGATGTTTTCCTTTTTCTTTGTGTCAACAGAAATTACAGGTAGCCCCTCTTCCATGAAAGTCTTCGATTTGTCATTGATATACTGAAACTGCTCATCCCTATCCACATGGGTCTCGCCCACTTGGAGGGCTTTCTTGTTGAGCTGGAGGCTGTAGCCCAGATCCTTAAGAAGTTCCCCAATCTTAACGTGACTTATGCGATAGTTCTGCCTTACAAGCTCTGCCTGAAGGTTTCTGAGGCTTTTTGTTGTCCAGCACAGGGGGTTCTCAGGGTTTCCTATAGTGGATTCGGAAACCAGTGCCTCAAGAGCTTTTGTGACACCAGGGTTTGTTTCTTCAACATTTTTCCTTCCTGCACCCTTGGCCCTTATGCGCTTCGTGCCTGTCAAGGAAGATCTGGCTTTGGGATCGGATTCTGCCTCGACCGCTTCCTTAATACCCATGGCAATAGTCGAGCGGGAAGCCCCGGTAAGATTGCTCAAAACCTGAATTCCACCATGGCCCAAGGCAAGTGCCTCAATGCCCAGGAACTTTCGCCTCTGGTTTTCTGCAAGCATGGGCATTACCCTGGCTATTCTGGTCTTTGTTACTTCATCAAGTTCTATCATAAAAAGAGTATATCATATTGGGTCAATGCATACTATATATAGATGGTTAATTCTTTAACGGACCCTAACCTCATATCCTCCGCTTCACCCGCCAGGCACATGAGGCGACAGGCTTCGGGCGAACAGGAAAATTTATTGGTTTTAAAATCAAACTGCCAGTTGCCGATCATGGCAAGTTCCTGGGTTTTAGCCAGACGACTGCGGCTGATATTGAGCTCCCTGAACGCCCTTCCCGCCCTCAGGGTGTACTTTACCTGTTGTGAAAGAACCGGCAGGTTTAAGGGTTTGGTAAGAAATCCGTCCGCACCGATTTTAAACGCCTTTTTGGCTGATTCCAGATCTTCAAGACCCGTCACCATCAGGATCTGAACAAGATCCCCCCCGGAGGCGTTGCGGATTCGTTCACAGGCTTCAAATCCATCCATACCCGGCATCACCACATCCATCAGAATAATATCCGGCCTTTCAGAATTAAAAAGGTTGATTCCCTCTGAACCGCTGCCGGTTTCAATAATGTCAAGCCCGATTTTTTTCAAGGCAGCGGCAATCACCATTCTCATGAACGGATCATCGTCCACAACCAGCGCCAGGTCGGTTTCTCTTTTTCTATCCACATACATCATATTATATTTATCTTTACCCCTAGGATGAATTGAACGGTCCCAAAAAAGAGTGGCGGTAAAACCCCGTTAGCCGTTTTTCATTCTTCACCTATATTACTACCATGCTTGGGATATAAGTATAGCATTTTTTCATTGCGAAACAAATCTGCCAAACCGTTAATCTGAAAAACGATTTGTCTTTCACCGATAATGTACTATACTCCACTATTTGAATCCATAATGTAACCCTAATTGGAATTCGTAAGCGATGAAACGTATCAATGTAGGTTTTTCCATCCATCGGCCGGAAATAATCCCGGTCACCGAAGAGATAATGGATCGCCACGAGGTCATTTTTCTGGAAGAACCGCCATCCCCCGGATTTGAAAAAATGCTGGACAAAACCCTTGACGTGGACGAATACCTGATGCCGTTGGATATGGAATATCCGGAATTCAGCCGAGCCATGTGTCATCTTGAGAGAAGACTTCACGCAAAGGGAAAACGATTGATCCAGGTTGAACCTTTTATTGAGGCGCTATTGTCCATCCATGATTTTTTTGCGCTGGGAAACCGCCCCGAAGACCTGGAAAAAAGATCCGTTCAGTATTTTGTCTATCTGACTGAACGAAATGCAACGGCTGCACTTTTAAATTTTTATAAAACATCAATGACCGGTTCTTTTGAAAATACCGTTAAGGCCATCCGTCAATTCGCCCGGGCAGATGCGGCCCGTTTCCGACTGCGCGATTCCCTGCGGGCCCAGGAAATTATCCGGCAGGCAGACAAGTCTGACCGCATCTTTGTGGAGGCCGGCATGATCCACTATCAGCTTTGGCAGCTGATCCGGAAACAGCTGTCAGGGTCATTCAAGGTTCAGCCGGTTTTCCTTGACCGTTTGGCATTAAAGGCCCCCGATTCCCATCACCATTCCTATAGTCCGGGAGACCTGCTGACCCTGGCATATATTTTCCATCCCAATCTGTCCCTTGAAAAATGGGAATCACTGCTGGCCGCCCGTTCAATCGTCTACTCCAAAATCCTTCTAAAACATGAAAACCATGGAGATCCGGCAAAATTTTTCCACCTAACAGATGAAACAAACTGTATTCGTATTTCCAGGGGGCTGACCATGGACGACTGCCGGCGTCTGTATCCGCGCATCCGATCTGTGGACACTTCCAATGCCCGTCGCATCGTTGAGCAGGATTTAATGGCAAGACAGCCAGCGGGTTTAAATGCTGCGATATTCCCCCCAAAAGGATGAAAAAATCATGGTAACAAAAATCAATACCCCCACCATTATTGAGGCGCAGGGAAACAAGACAAAAATCATTCAAGAGTTTATCGGTCAGGTTAATTCCGGAACATCCGAACTCAGTATCGCAAGGATGAAGAGTCCGTCCGGATGGATAGAGCCAGGGCAGCAACCTGAATTTAAAGAGTATACGGTTGTTTTCAAAGGAATGCTGAGAATTGAAACCAAACACGGAACAACAGATATCCATGCAGGAGAAGCCGTTATTGCAGCAGCCGGTGAATGGGTACGGTATAGCACGCCCGGGCCTGACGGCGCAGAATACATCGCAATTTGTTTACCGGCATTTTCTCCGGACAGTGTGCACAGGGATAATGAATAGATTTAGGCCCAGGTTTTCATCAAATCAACGGTCCTAGCAGATAAAAAAATAATTTCTATACTTTCAATGCCGGCACCAGGGTGGATAGAACAGTCCTGGAATAGGTATCAAGTTCTTCAAACATGAGCCCCAGCCTGAGTTGATCATCGTCACGCACCAGGCTTTTAACCACAGCCATGGTGACGAGGGTATCAAACCGGGCATAGGGAAACCTCAAGGATATCCGACTGCCTCGGCTGATCTCCTGCAGGTTGAGACCAGTGACAAGGCACAGACATCCCCTTTCATTGATATTGAGCACCACCCCTTTTCGGTTGGAGACACCATCTTCAAGGACCACCTCAACGGTCAGGTAACATTCTATTCTTGGCCGGGAACGGATATTACAGCTTTCAACCTCATCTGGATAATCCAGAAACAAGAGGCGGTCAGGTTCCTCAACCATGGTGAGGATCCGGGTGTCAAAGCCGAAAACGTCATCGGAACACACATACTTGACCCGAAGGGTGTCGCCCTGCTTAAGCTGGCTCTTTGTCCAGTTGATCTGGGTCAAATGAACGATCAAATATTTTCCCACCCGCATCCCGGCCATCTGGCTTGAAACAGAACGTTCAGGGTCGCAGGGCTCAAGCAGCAACGGCGTGCCAAGTTCGATAAACAGCCGTCGGCTTTGATTGATATCAGTTACGTTTTTCATAGTTTCACCTGCCGCCCCTTCGAAACAACACCACTTTGATGGTCTCAAGAACAATTAAGATTTCCAGGACAAAGGATAGATTATTGATATAGTAAAGGTCGTAACGCAGTTTTTCAACGGAGTCACCCAGGGATGAACCATAGGGATACATGACCTGGGCCCACCCGGTAATCCCGGGTTTAACCGCATGCCTCTCCAGGTAATATGGAGTCACCCGGCTGATCTTCTCAACAAATTCAGGCCGCTCGGGCCTGGGTCCGATAAAGCTCATATCTCCCTTCAGCACATTAACCAGCTGGGGGAGTTCGTCGATTCGTGTTTTTCGAATAAAGGCCCCGATGGGCGTTACCCTGGGATCATTCTCCCGGGCCCAGGAGGCACCGGTACCTTGTTCAGCATTGTCCGCCATGGACCTGAATTTAAAAATGGTGAAGGGCCTGCCGTTGACACCGACCCGTTTCTGAAGATAAAAGACGGGACCTTTGGAGGTAAGCTTGATGCCGCAGGCAATGACCGGTAACAGGGGCAGTGTGACAACCAGGAGGGTTGATGCAAACAAAACATCAACGATTCGCTTCATGAGTCGGATAAACGGGGTAATGAAAAAACCACTGCTCTGGACAAGCCAGCTCGGGTTGATCTCCTCAACCGGAATCTTTCCGGTGGTGACTTCAAAGAATGAAGGATAGTCCATGATCCTGACCCCCATCAGCTTGCAGGTGACAAGCTTCTCAATGACAAGGTTCCCCCGTCTTTCGGTCAGGGCAATCACAATGGTATGGGCGTTATGGCGCTTGGACAGCTCAACAATGTCATCAATGGTCCCCACAATGGCCGAGGAGGGAACGGTCACCGGATCATTGGCCGTTTGAACATACCCGGCAAGGGTGTGTCGGCCCTTTGATGATGCGATCAGCTTTTCAACCTTTTCAGCCACGGAACCGGTACCGAGCACCAGGATATTTTCGGCAAAAAAAAGAGAATCCGTTGATTTCTGATAAAGGATCTGCCAGCAGTTCTGAAGAATCAAAAAAAACAGCAGCGACAGAAAAAGCACAACAAAAATCCCCCTGACGCTGCTGAATAACAACAAAAGGACCGCAAAGGAAAGGACCGCCCCAAGGACGGAGCGTATCAGTTTTATTTTAAAAATCAGCTTATCAGTGGTGTAGACCTCGCATAGAAATGAACTGAAAAGGACCACCGGAAAAAAACAATAATGCCAGAGTAACGGTGCTTCTCCTGGAGCCTCTGACAGGATAGAGGGCATCAGGGAGATAAGCGCAACCAAGGCATCCCCCCCCGCCAGAACAGCCAGATTCCTCACAGGGCTTCCCTTTGCAAATAAGGCCAATGAACCTCCTATGTGCTATTTATTTTTGGGACCGTTCGGAGAATCCATCCCGCTTCCGTCGCTGATGCCGTCTCCTAAATTCGGTGCAGGGCCATGGCCGGCAAAGGCAGGACCTGCTGCAAGGGATAAAACAAACAAAATAGTCAACAAAGTGATCCATTTTTTCATAACGACCTCCTTGATCGAGTTCTTGTTATAAAGGACCTGGAAATACGCTCGACAAACCATATGCATTTACGCCGTAAAACTCAAGGAAAATCGACCGGCCGCCGTCAGGAAGCCATGCTGCCGCGAACGGCAAGAAGGTCTGCCCGCTCGTTTCCCGGATGGCCGCTGTGCCCCTTTACATGGACGATCTTTAACCGCTTGAACGGCTCCATGAGCGTTCTGATGGACGCGACCAGTTCCACATTGGCCTTGGCCTTCCAGTTCATGGTGAGAATGCCAATGGCATACCTTGAATCGGTATAAAGTGTAACGGGCGTATCATGGAAGTCTTTGACAAATTCAATGCCCAGTTTTATGGCGGTCAGTTCAGCAATGTTGTTTGTGGCAAGCCCCAGGGGTTTTGAAATTTCATGGACAATGGTGTCGTTCTGAATCACCACCACCCCGGAACCTGCCGGGCCGGGATTTCCGGAACAGGCCCCATCGGTATAGATGGAGATGGGAGAATCCCTGCAGATGCTCGCCCCATTGTCCCCGGAAAGGATCTGGTGGGAAGATCCTTCATCATCTGGCGCAGGCGTTGCCGGGGGTGGGGCAGGAACACTATGGGCGGAAGGGTCTGTCAACTGCTCGAGCAACTGGGCTGCACGGTCATTCAATATTTTGATTTGTCTCTGTATCTGTTTTAGCTCTTCCACAATGGTCATTGTCTGCTCGCGCTCCCCTGCCCGGTTTTATTTATTGTACGGGCAATCTTTTCTTGTTTAACACAGGTATCTGGCCGTCTGCGATATTCATGCAATGGGTCTCTTGAATACAAAGGGCACCCATCACCCCGATAATGGCGAAAAAGAGCATCATGAACAACGCGTTCCGGTAGTCGGGCGGAGAATAGATCCTTGCGTTGTTGATCATCTTTCCATCCCACCCCATGTCAAGTACAAATCCAAACAATGGCTGCATCAGGCTTGTGCCCAGGAAGGCCCCGGTATTTACAACGCTGACGGCCATGCCTGAAAGATGGGGGTTGATGATCTCCTTGGCACAGGCAAAGGTCAGCACCAGTGCTGATCCGGAGAACCCAAGCAGAAAGAAATAAACATAAATCATTGTCCCGCCAGACCATGGGAACGCCACCATGGCAACCCAGACAAACAGGTAAACCAGACTGCCGCAAACAAGAATGGGTTTACGCCGCCCCATGCGATCGGAAAGCCATCCCAGGAACAGCGACCCCAGGGCAAAGGCAGCCAGCATCAGTGTAAGGTAGCGGGCAGCCCATGGCCGATCAAAGCTATACATGTCCCTTAAATAGGGAATTGCCCAGAGTCCCATGAACGCGTAAAGCCCGCCGATCATGCCGAACTGCACCCAGAATCCGGCCCACAGCCTGGGCACGGCCACGACCCCCAAAAGGTCCCTGATCCAGTGCTGTTTTGTTTTTACCACCAGGGGTTTTCCCTCCATTTCCCGGACAGAAGGAAAACCCAGATCCTCGGGCCGGTTCCGGACAAAGAGGATGCCGGCACCGGCAAGGCAGAGGGAGACAATTCCCAGGGCGATAAAAACCGTTCGCCACACAAAGGTCTCAAGGATTGCTGCAAGGGGGCCGGCGGCAAGGATGGAACCCATGTTTCCCACAAAGAGCGTCAGGCCGCCCATGAACCCGTAACGCCTCTCGCTGAACCACATGGCGTTGTTTTTCATGATGCTCACAAAGACCACTGAAACCCCAAGTCCCACGAGGAACCTGGCAGACACGGCAACGGGAAAAGAAGGGGCAAGGCCGAACAGTATGGACCCTGTTCCGGCAAGGGTATTGCCAAGGACGATTGCTGTCCGGGGGCCAAGGGTATCGGCAAGCACCCCCGAAGGGATCTGCATCACCGCATACACGCCAAAATAAATTGCCGCAAGAGTGCCCAGGTCCACACCATCGGCGTCAAATGCCCCCATGAGTTCATGGGAGATGATGCCCGGCGACATGCGGTGAAAGTAGACAAGGATATAGGAAAGCATGAAGACAATAAAAATCAGCCACCTCATGAATTCAAAACGCCTGGATGAGTATTCGATCATGCCATTGTATCCTGCCAAGTTTAAAGACCTCTCCTTCTGTGAGGTTATCAAATACCATACCGCTTCTTCCCTATCAACGGGTAAAATGGATTTACAGACCTTTATCCGGCTCAATGGTTGACACCCTGGCGATAATCCGTTTATATGAAACAAAAAACACGCAAATTAACCCCAGGGAGCAACAACCCCCATGCAGGCAGGCCTGAAATCAAAACGAATAGCGGTGGTGGGTGCCGGTGCCATTGGCGGCATCTGTGCAGGATTCATCAAAAGGGCAGGTTTCAACGTGGCGGTGGTGTGCCGCGACCCGGAGCAGGCAGCGCTGATCCGCTCAAGGGGCATCCACGTCACCGGGATCCGGGGAGATTTTCTTGTTCCCATGCCGGCCTGTGCTGCTGTTGAAGAGATGGAACCCGGTCCTGACATTGTCCTTTTGGCCGTCAAAGCCACACAAATGCTCGATGTGGCAGCAAGGCTGGTTTCGAGAATCAACCCAGAAACCGTTGTGGTCTCCCTGCAGAACGGCATCTGCGAACAGGCCCTGGCAGAGGTTCTTGGCGTCAAAAGGGTGATCGGATGTGTCACCGGATGGGGCGCCACCCTCCATGGGCCCCTGGAACTTGAGATGACCTCCCTGGGCGAATTTGTCATTGGAAACATTGAAAACAAAGCCGATCCCCGCCTGGATATGATCCGGCAGATATTGAACTGTGTCGTGCCCTGCGAAATATCGGACAACATCCTGGGAAGCCTCTATGCCAAATTGATCATCAATTCGTGCATTACCTCGGTGGGAGGGGTATGCGGCCTCTACCTGGGAGAGATGCTCAAGCGCCCGAAGGTACGCCGCATATTCTTTGGTATCATGGCAGAAGCCATGGCAGTGGCATCTGCCATGGACATCACCGTGGAGACCTATGGGGGACGGCTCAATTATTATAATTTCCTTGAAAAAAAGGGTTTTCTGGCCGATTTAAAACGCACCATGTTCCTCAGGATGATGGGGCTCAAATTCAGACGGCTCAAATCCTCGACCCTTCAATCCCTTGAACGTAAACAAAAAACCGAAATCGACTTTTTAACCGGCTACATCACCTCAAACGGACAAAAGAACAATATCCCGACCCCGGTGAACAGCCAGATCGAAGCAATGATCCACGAGATCGAAGCAGGCAAACGGACCATCTGTCCTGACAACCTTGACGAGATTGTTCTTGCCTGAAGAGCAGTCCCTTGTCTGTCCATGAAGGTTGCCCTTCCCTGAAAAGGCACCCACTAACGGGCAGGCACCCCCCTGCGGACCACCATGTCGTTGAGATTCACCCCGGCCGACCTTGCCACCACCGGGCACTTGGCTTTGAACAGAAAGAAAATCCGTTCATCGTCATGGGGCAGGGTCTCATAGTTACCCTGACCCTTGGCAATGATGAGGTCGGCCCGGTCAAAGGCCTGCAAAAAAGCAGGGGAGCACGCATCAAGCACGGTGCCGGGAATGGCAACCCCGGAATCGATTGTCGTCACAAATTCGGTTATCCCGGCGTCAGCAGCATCCTCAAGTGTCGCGTCGTTCAAAGCCGCCCCCCCCCGGACCACAAAAACAACCCGATCCGTGTCAATCTGCTCGAGGACTAGGCGGTCAAACACAATCTCACCGGCATTGTCGGCAATCCAGAGGATGGCATCGGCTGAGACCAGGCGGTCAAGAAGATAGTCCATATCGCCTGTGACCTTGTTTGCCATGGCATGGTCAATGGTGTCAAAGACCGTCTGCGTATCAAGGGTTGAAAAAGCACCAAAGTCAATGATATTTCCGGCGATGGACAGCCTGACCGCCGTGTCAAGGGGCACCGGGGACCTTTCAACCATGGCCCTTAACCCTTCAAGCAGATCAAGGGAAAAATCGTTGCATCTCTTCTTGATCTTTTGATAGGGGTCTTTGCTGCCGGTCACCTCGGCAATGACCTTCTGGATATGGCGGGCCATCATGGGCGGCGACTGGTTCATGTCCATGACGGCCATGGCTGCCAGGGTTTTCTTCAGTACGGTTTGATGCATTTTCTCATCAGCGTTCACAAATCTTGCCGCACCAAGGGCCTGTCGCACAAGGCAGGGGATACAGTCATTGTAAGTCTTCATGCAATACCTTTTGGGAAACGTTTATTTTTTTGATCATTTGACCATTATTATCCTTGACAACCCATCATACCACGATTACCATTATAGTCAAATGACCAATTAAACCTTTCACCAGAGGAGCCAGGATGCCAAGGCCGAAACGACCCAGATTCATCGAATCCCACCCGGACGTCCAGGGATTTACCCCGGATGGAATCGACCATACGGGCGACACGATTCTCCCCATGGAGGAGTTTGAGGCCATACGGCTCAGCGATTATCTGGGGCTTGACCAGTCCCAGGCAGCAGAACAGATGAATGTCTCAAGACAGACCTTTGGGCGAATATTGAAACAGGCACGATTCACCCTCTCCCAGGCCCTTGTGACAGGCAAACGGCTCCGGGTCACCGGGGGCTGCTATGAGATGCAGGGTCCCCACAGGAGACGAAAAAGAGGCGCAAGAAACACCGTGGAACCCAAGGAGGAGATCATGATGCAGGAACAAAACACGAATAGGAATGATGACCCGAACAAGACCCCGGGCCAGGGTAGAAGACAGGGAACAGGTCAGGGCCGAGGACAAGGACAAGGTCAAGGCCGAGGTCAGGGACAAGGCCGGGGACAGGGCCGGGGCAAAGGCGACGGAAGCTGTCGGCGGGGAAACCGCTGACCCAGACAAACCAACCATCAATCAAGGAGGTATATCATGCCAGGATTTAATCAACAGGGACCCAACAACCAGGGACCCATGACAGGACGACGTATGGGCATCTGTGCAAACGGCCCCATGGCAGATTCACCCAATCTGGCAACCCCTTCATACCGGGGAATGGGCATGGGATTCAGAAGAGGCAGAGGTGCCGGGTTTGGCAGAGGAATGGGAATGGGATCCTTCCAGGGTAGAGGCTATGGCCGGGCATACATGGCTGCTGGCGCGCCAGACGGAACAGGTACCATGCAGGATTTAAAGCTCAGGGCCGACATGCTTGAATCGGAACTTGCTTCGATCAAGGAGGCCCTTGCAACCCTTTCCCCGTCTTCGGACACGGAATAGAACCATAAAGGGGGCAGATTTAAAATCTGCCCCCCTACCTTCCCAACAAAAAAACTGACAAAGGGACCTAATCCTTCCGGATTCTTACAAATACGGCAAAACGGGGGATGCTCGTGGCGGTGAGACCCTGGTATCGATAGGTCACAAGGCTTCCGATTGCCGGCGGCCGCCTTCTTTGTTCCTGGGTAAAACCGCTGCCGATGTAAAATTCTTTGCCGTCAGCCCTGCGAACCTTAACGGCGCCCATCATGCCCGCATTCCTTCCTTTGCCGGGTTTATACCCGATCACCACGGCTTCGGCGTCGTCAAAACGTTTCAACTTGAGCAGATCGCCACTGCGCCCGCTTTGATAGAGTGCCGTTTGCCGGTGGAGCATCAATCCTTCACCGCCCTGGCTCACAACTTTATCGAGCCTTTCCATCAAGGCCTTGTTCGATGGTACACGAAACTGCGCTATGGGCTTGAAATAGGGTGTCGCGGCCAGACCTTCCATGGCTCTAACCCGATCGGTAAACCTGCCGCCATGGGCTGGCAGATCAAACACCATGAACTTGACGGCTTTCCAGCCATCATGGGGCGTCTTTCTGGTAACGACCGAAACCACCGCCCCATACTGACCCCGGCCGATCCACAGTTCACCATCCATGGGGACCCTGGGAAAATTTTGAACAAACCACGGGGGGGCAGCAAACACATTCCCCCCACGGGAGATCAGCCGGCTGCCATCCCACCGGGCACGAACCCCATCAAGCTTTTCACTCACCCAGAACTGCCGTACATCGTCATGGCGATCATAAACCGTTGCCAGCATCATGCCGGGCGTTTCAGCGCAAAGGACCGGCACCCGGACAAAAATCGTCAAAAGCAGGGCAAGGGTTAGCCCTCTGTAATCTTTAATTTGACAAATATTTTGCAAGGCGTTTTCCAAGGCAGATAATGGCAGACGTGGGCGGCAAGCCCCAGGATTCCGGAATTACCGAGGCGTCACACACGTAAAGATTTGCCAACTCCGTCTCAAGGTTGGCGTCAACCAGTTGTCCGATTTTTACAGTGCCTCCGGGATGGGCCGCCAGGTAGCCGGTTTTAAAAATATTTTTTGCACCGGCATTTTTTAGGATTGCCCGGGCACGCTCGTACCCATGGAACAATTTCTTTTTTTCATCTCGATCTAAAATTTTTCGCACGCCACCGTTATGGGTCACGTTTCCACCCAGTTTGTCTTTGGCTTTAACCATAATCTGAAGCGTATTGCGCCTCGCAAACATCTGATCAAATCTTAATGCTCCGGCGGCAAAAATCGCAGTTGTGGCAAAGGGATGGGACATGTCCGTCATCATGTAGCCCTCGTCTTCCATATCAACCCCGGCTGACATGGGGATTTCGCCCAGGGGGACTTCAATATCTTTTACCGTCCCCCTTACCCCGATCAAAGGATCAAAAAAGAAATCGTACCCGGCCCCCTGAATACCACTTGCACGCAGAATGACCGGCGTTCCGATTCCGCCGGCAGAGATCACAATTTTTGGCGCAAACGCCTTGAGAGCCTCACCTTTTCTTGTAAATTCAACCCCAACGGCAGATCTGTTTTCCACGATGACCTTGGTTACCCTGGCCCTGTCAATCAGCGTTGCACCCTGGGTGACGGCCTGTTCAAGGTACATTCTGGCACTCCACTTTACACCCAAGGGATCTCCATAGTGGCCAAAGGGATACTCGGGTTTCCAGCGATCCTGGTACATGAATTTTTCAAGTTTCTGCCACCGGTAACCCAGGTCCCGGGCACTCTCCATGATTCGATGGGACATGGGGCCGACCATTTCATTTTTAAGGGGTGCAACCGGAAGCTCCCGGCGCATCTCTTCGGCTTCATGGGTAAGGTCGATTCCGTAGGATTTAAACATGTCAAAGGGTATGGGATAGCAGGTGGCATAATAATAGACACTGCTTCCGCCAGCGGTGATCCCCCTTACCATTCCCAGCATTTGCCGGGTCAAAAGCAGGCTGCGGCCCGGGAAAAAGAGCGTTTTAACCCCATATCTAAAACTTCCGGTCAGGGGATCATTATCCCCCCGCTCCAAAATGCACACTTTTTTATTCCGTTGGGACAACTCTTTGGCAACAGTTGCGCCCCCGGGACCTGAGCCGACAATAATGAAATCAAAATCACGATTTTCTTTTGTTTCCATGGCAGACATTCTCTCCCCAACAAATTGAATGATCTGACCCTTTCCCCTTGGAATGCCATCACTGTTTTTCCCGATTAAAAATCGGGATAGCAGTGGGGCCATTGACAGAATCTTTCAGAAAGGTGAATTTTTTTTCTTTTTAAAAAATCGAGAATATAATTTCCCATAATTCTTTGCGATCCAGGTCCGTTGAAAGGATGAAATTTGACCGTTCTTTATTCTATTACACCAAGGAAGTCGTTTTGAAAACAAAATTCAAACCCAAAAAATAAACAGAAGGGTCTTGTTTCACTCTTTGATGGAACAATCGTAAATTTAAAGGCATCAAAGGTTAAAATCAGGTGTCCATTGATCATTCTTTAAAGAACCCGCCCCCCTGATAAAGGCCACACCCAGCAGAATTTTAGGACAAGGAATTATGGGACAATACGAATAAAAACACTTGACACTTAGCTATCAAACTATTAGCTTACTACTCAAAAAAAAACAGGAGAAATTATGACATATGACGATTCAGACAAACCGTTGATGCATCTTTTCATGCACATCGGCAAATTGCTGAACGACAGATTAAGAAGCGTTCTCGGTGAGGGCGGAATTCATTTTGGCCAGGCAAGGGTGCTTGTCTCGTTGATGCATCATGGTGAATTAACCCAGGGAACAATCGGCCGTGGGCTGCACATCAAACCTGCAACAGTCACAAACATGGTCAAGAAAATGGAAGCGTCCGGGCTGATTGACCGCAGGCGAGACGTAAATGATGACCGAATCATAAACGTCACGCTGACCTCAAAGGGAAGAGAGGCGGCAACCTTTGCCGAAAACGTGATGGCGCAGATCGAAGGGGAGATCCGCTCAGAACTTTCCAACAAAGAGATCCATGGATTGCATCCTCCCCTTGAAAGGGTCCGCAACACCCTTGGCGGCTCTGATCCAGACATATAACCTCAGATCAGATAAAAAACAGTTTAAACGTTCAATAAACATGGCCTAGGGTTTAGACATCTAAACATTAGGACCCTAATACAATTGGAGACAAACAATGACCATAGAAAAAATTGCAGGATGTATCGGTTGCGGCACATGTGTAGAAACATGTCCCACCGACGTTATCCGCCAAAATCCAAAAACGCGAAAAGCGTTCATCGCATATCCGGCGGATTGCCAGATATGTCACCTGTGCCGGATGTACTGTCCGGTGGATGCAATCACCATTTCACCGGAAAAATCCATTCCGGTGGTGGTTTCATGGGGGTAAAAATGAACAGCTATATTACGAGCCGTTTTTTCAGGCAGACGCTGCTGGCATTTACCGGAATGCCGCTGCTGATCTGGGCCATGGGCGATTTTCCGGAGCGTTCAGTGTTGAAAGAATCCCTTTCGATTATCACGGTTCTGGCCTTTTGCCTGATGATCGGCCAGTTCTTCTGGACGCGCATGAATGGTACCGCTGTTCGACAGCTTAAGATGATTCGATTGATAAAATACCATAAAACAATGGGGTATACCCTGGTCATCCTTCTATTGCTCCATCCGCTCTGCCTGGTGGTGCCACGGTTCTTTGAGTCAGGGGTTTCCCCGCTTGACGCGTTTATCACCCTCATCACAACCATGAACCAGGGGGGTGTGCTGGGCATCATTGCATGGTGTTTGATGCTGGTATTGGCAATTACCGCGTTTGCACGGGAACATCTGCCCATGAAGTACAAAACCTGGCGGGTGTTCCATGGCATTCTGGCATTGATGTTTATTGCTGTTGCCGCATGGCACGCCATTGATCTTGGCCGCCATTTTAACCTTTCCATGTCTATTTTAATTTCGATTTTGACAACAGGCGCAATTTTGCTTGTTCTGACAACCTATACGTTTAAAAAACAGAAAAAAATCAGTGGGGAATAAATGACAGATGCCGGTTCCCGGGTTTTGATGGTTTCCAAGGGCAGGCTCGGCTCATCCGGGATGACACCGTTTGCCAAGGGGATTTTCGCCTATGACCCGGCAACGGCCGAAATGAACCTTGATCAATTCGTCAAAAAGGTTTCAAGCTCTGCCCTGGGTACGAACAATCCCGTGTACACCCGGCAAATGGCGGAGCACTCCCTTGCCCGTGTCAATGAACTCAAAGAATGGGGCTTTTTTGAATCACCCCTTTACAACAAAAGCTTTAACAAACCGATCAAAGAGAGAAATATCCCCGTCAAAGAAAGAATTGTAATTACCCATCTCATCAAAGAAAAAGACCGAATTGCAGGTGCTGCAGGCTTCAGCCTGGATCAACATCTACAAGGGCAGTGACGATTCAATGAAACTCGAAAAACAACCTTTTGACAGCTGGCCGACGGCAAAGCGTTGAATGACTTGCGTGGAACCCATCCTGCATCTCCTGGAGACGGTTTAGAATGATCCGGAAACAAAAATATCTCAAAGACAAGGGGATGTTCGCCCTGCTGGCATTTATCAGTGCTTTTCCTCCGCTGTCAACGGACCTGTACCTGCCTGCGCTGCCCCAGATGAAAGCAATCCTGAACACAACACAATCCCAGGTAAATCTCACGCTGAGTATGTTCTTTGTGTTTTATGCAATGGGGTTGCTGTTCTGGGGGCCCTTGAGTGAAAAGTACGGGCGAAAACCCATATTGATGACCGGCATGGTGATCTACATTATTGCCAGTATCATCTGCGGTTGTTCACAACAGGTGGAACAGCTGATCGCCGGACGAATCCTCCAGGCGATCGGCGGAAGCGCAGCCACTGCCGTCTCTACTGCCATGGTAAAAGACCTATACAGCGGACGAAAACGGGAAAAGGTCATGGCGCTGGTCATGTCAATGGTGATTATCGCCCCGATTATCGCACCGGTTATCGGTGCATTCCTGCTTGAGTATGTTTCATGGGAAGTCGTTTTTTTTGTATTGGCCGGGGTGGGGGCAACCGCCTTGATGGCGGGTGCGCTGCTGGAAGAGACCATAGAAAACAAGTATACCGGTTCAGTATGGCGCTCCTGGGGACGTCTTGCAATCGTCCTGAAAAATCCGAATTTTTCAATATTGCTTGCTATTTTCTCCACCATATCCATGTTCATCATGACCTTTCTTGCGGCCTCGTCCTTTATCTACATTAATGGATTTGGCCTGAGCGAACGCGAATTCAGCTATTTCCTTGCCTTTAATGCTGTTTTTGCCATGATCGGCCCCATGCTGTATGTGAAATTATCCAGGCATTTTAAATCCCAGGCAATCCTCTCGACTGGGTTTCCCATTTTCATTTTGTGTGGCATCGCAGTCGCCACGGTCGGACAGGGATCCCCCTGGGCCTTTGCATTATCTGCAGCCCTGGCGACCCTGATTGTAGATGGCATGCGAGTACCGGGAGTCAACCTCATGCTTGAACAACAACAGAACGACACCGGTTCAGCCTCCGCTTTGATTAATTTCTTTGGGATGCTCATGGGCAGTCTTGGAATGCATCTGGTTTCACTCCACCCCAATGACCTCATACCGGCTCTGGGCTGCATCCAGATCGTGATGGGTCTGATCAGTGGAATTTTATGGTTCTTGATCCGAAACAGACCGTTTGTGCAGTATGCCTCCCAAGAACGATAAGCGATGATGTGATTACCATCCCACCGGTGACATCCATGAAGCCGATGGTTTCATGGGGGCTGGATTGGCCTCAAGCCGCTCAAGGAAAATACCGTCCCGGTTGATCTTTGCCTTGACCTGGCGGTCGGCCGAGCAGCTGACGCCAATGCCCCACCGAACACGATGCCCCATGGGAGGAAGGCGTACCACCCTCACGTCCACGGCAAAGTGCTTGCCGCCGAACTGGGCCCCAAGGCCAAACGTCTGGGCACGGACCAGCACTTTTTTCTCGATCTCAACGTCATATTCTTTAGGTTTTACCGGCCCTGCCCCAGGCAGGGGCAGGGCCGGACAGAGGGGGACGATTTAGATTAGGTGCATTCGTAGATCGGTATGACCAGGTCCGCAATGTATGCCTCGATTTTAAAGGTGCAGGCCGCAATGTCATATTCGTCATTCGGGTTCTTATTGAAACGCACCTTGCCGCTGATGAATTGAATCTGTAACGGCACCGCCACTTTGACCGATTCAGAACATAAACTCTCTTTTTCCATGGGCTCATAGGTTGCCTGGGTTTCGGAATCAACGGTTACAATCACCCGGCTGGAGGTCGTGCATAACGCAGAAATATCTCCTTCCGGATCAAAGCAAAGGGAATTAAGGTCACCGGAAATACCGTCCGGATCATTGTCAAACGCCTGCAATGTTCCGATCGGGGTTTTGACGGGGGTCGGGAGTGCCGGTTCCAGACTCTTTATCCTGCCGTCATCGTAGAAAGAAATTCCCGTTCTGGTTTCAATGTTTCCAAAGGCGGTATTGATTGAAATGATTTCACCCGGCCAAAACGTAATGCTCCGCAGGTTTCCCGAATTATGGAAACCAAGGCTGATCATTTTGGCCGTTATTTCACCCACCGGAAGTTTCAGGGTAAGGTCCTCGGCAAGGGCAAATTCATTTTCTTCCGACCAGAAACCGCTCAATTTCCCCGTGAGCGGGAAGAGCTTTTTCAGCGAACCATCCTTGTAAAACAGCAGCATCTCTGCAGCAATCGTTCCATAGTTGGTATTAATATCCTGTTTCTCCTGCAACGGCACTTTTCGTAACGTTCCGTTTGGATAGAAAATAAGATATTTATGTTCCATCCTGCCGAAGTCTTCCACTTCATATTGGGGAACCAGTAAACCGTAAGGTGTTTTGAGTTCAGTGTAGCCGGTAATCATTAACGAGGCCGGCTGGCCGGAATCATGCATCTCAAGATTTAAATACTCCTTAATAACGCCATACTCTGTTTTTAATTCCTTCATGAATCGTACTCCAGGTCGTGTTGGTGGGTTGTCTTAAGGGAATGGGGAATTGCTTTTTTAGATTCACCAAACAGTCAATGCAAAACCCGTCATAATATTGCTCTAATGATTAAATCTTGTTGTATTGTAAGATACCCCTAAATCTTATCTTGTTATTGATGCATAGAATGCGCCATACATGCAAAAAAATATAACACACTGTTTTTAGGACCTGTTTAAATTGATAGGTAAAAAGTTGTATTTTAATTAATCACAATTTCGGATTTAATGGTGTTGTAAATGACAATTTTGTGTTTTATATGAATCCCATGTCCTGGCCGACACAACCAAGCATGAAAGTTGAACCTGCAGTCGCCGGAATGATACGAGTTTCTTGGGTCAGCTGCCCAGATCCTTGAAAAAACGATCCCAGTCAAAGTCCAGCCGCCTGCCGCACCGGACATTTTCCCTGAGCAGGGCCAGTTTTTTGTCCACCTTCATCAGGCCGGCCGCCCCTTCTTGCTCAGAGGGGCTGGTGTCCATCACATCAACAATGCCCCCGTTTCTGATCACCATTCGCCGATCTCCGGAAAGGGCCAGCAGGGGGTCATGGGTGGCCATGAGAACAATCTTTTCCTCTTTTACAAGCAGTTTCAAGGCCTCTTGCCTGTCCACCCCGGCATTTTCAATCTCATCAATCAATACAATGGGGCAAGCACTTAAAAAAGCCACATCAGCGATCATCAATGCCCTTGACTGGCCGCCGGAAAGGGCGGTCACAGGGGTGTCAAGATCAAAGGGTTCCCCGGCCAGGCCCTTGGCCGCCCCAAAGATTCGAACGATCCGGGCATCAATATCGTCAACCAGACGGCTTTGGCCATGCATTTCCAAGAAAGCTGCCACTGTCAGGTCAATGACAAAATTCATATTCTGGGAGAGCTGGGCCACCATCTGACCATCGCCTGAAAACCGCTTTTTTTCATCCGGCACCTTTCCGTCTAAAAATATCCTGCGCCGGGACGGGGTATCTTCCTGGGCCAGGCATTCGATATCGGCAAGGAGGCGGCTTTTCCCCGAACCTGTGGGGCCGACCACAGAGACCACTTGTCCTGGAATCAGATCCACATCCATGGGCTCTTTTGTCCCGGACTTGTCAAACCCGGCTTTGATGGTCACCTTTTTCAGAGTGGTTTCCTGCCGGCCCTTGAATGCTTCCATCCGGGCAATAAACGCTTTCACCTGGGAGGATAGGGCACCATGGTCCATGCCAAATGTTGAAAGATGGTCTAAAGGCTGGGAAGAAATAAAGGATTTTAAACTGACATTTTCCCTGGGAAGAGAGATGGACAGGGCATTGAAAAAGTCCCTGAGATAGGCGTGGTCCTGGAGCAGGGAAAAGAGGGGCTTATTTAAAATGGCGTTATCTTTCATTAAAGGTTCCCCGATATGCCTTCCTAAAAATCCATTGTCCGGACATTGCCGATCTGACAGTCCGGCCCGATTTTGGTTTCCCCAAGGCAGTAGGAGCACAGGGCACCGGGCATGGTGAAGCGCAGCCGCATCCCGTTCAGGGAGGATATTTCAGGGGCTTTTTTAAACAGTTTCGAAAGTCCCAGGGCGCCCTGGCCGGTGAGACCGTTCATTGAGAACACGGCTGCCCCGGCATTGACCTGGCGGACCCTGAAGGAAAAGACCTCCCGTTCTGCCTGGGAGACAATATCCCCCTTGGTGAGCACCACAATATCGGCATTTTTCAGCATGGGACCGATCTTCCTTGGTGTATGCACCCCGCTTAGATGATCAATGACACAGACCGACATCACCTTTTTTATATGGGGAGAACACCTGTTGCACAGTCCTGCGCTTTCACTGATCAGCAGGTCAAACCCGGACTTTTTGGCCCATTGGACCCCCTGTTCAATATTTGCAATGAAAAAATGGTCCGGGCAGAGCCCGCCTGCCAGCCCCCTTTTAACCGGGATATCTGCCTTCTCATAAAGGTGATGATCATCCCCGGTCAGACAGTCAAACTTGATCACTCCAACGTTCATTCCCCCAGCGCGCAACTCTTTTATGATTTTGAGAATTACCGATGTTTTGCCGCTTGAAGGGGGGCCTGCAACCGTGATCAGTCGCGTGGATAACGTGGACATGGCATTTTTTCCCCTATGGCGCCAGGGGCAGGAAGGTCTCGTCAATTTGCCGATTCAGGGTTATCAGATCGTTGCGGCGAAGGTACTCCCATCCCAGCCACCGCAGGGGCCGGGTCTGGACCTCGGCCTGAACATCTGCATGGGGAACGGGAAACCTGGCATTGGCAAGAATGGTTGCCAGTTCATGCCCGGTAAGGTAGTCCAGGATCGGCTGGAGTTCTTTTTTCCGTGAGGGTTTGACCTGGAGGGACACAGGACTGGCAAGGGCACCGTCTTCAGGCCAAATGATTTTGATCCGTTCCTTGTGCCGTATTCTCTGGGCAAAGAATTCAGGCATCACATAAAGGGCTCCGGCCGTATTTTTGTCAATCTGGTTGATCATCTGGGAGGGGTGGAGTCCACCGGCCAGGTTGGCGGCCAGCCGGACCAGTCCGGATTCTCCGTATTCCTGAAATATGGGCAGGAGCACGGCATGGCAGAAAAATCCATCCCCCCCCCGGATGGTCAGGCTTTTTTTCCATACCGGATCCAGGACGTCGGCCCAGGTTTGGGGCAAAGGCCTGCCCTTTGTCTGATCCAGGTTGGCCACCAGGACCAGGGGATTGACACAGAGGATGTCATACTCTCCTTTGGGATCCACGATGCCTGCCGCTTCAAAATTTTTGCCCGGCTCAAACCGGCCATACCCGGTAAACTGTTTGGAAGCCACAAACCGGTTGTAAAACCGATGGCCGAAAAAGGCGTTAAAATCTGCCGAGACAATAATATCAGGCAGTTCATCCTCATGTTCAATGGTGTCCACATAGGGATAATAGGAGAGTTCCTGGTTCACGTTTCCTTCAACCGCATATTTGATAGATATATTATGATGGGCTGTAAAATCGGAAATAAAGCGGGTAAAGGCCCTGGAAAAAGGCATTTTCAACCCGCAGGGCATTAACCCCAGCAGGGTCAGATCCCGCTGGCCCGCCATTGAACAAAGACCCGGCGCATCCAAGGGAAGTTCTTCTGCTGCTGCATCCTGGAGCATTCCAATGAATTGATCTGCATTGAGAAATCGGCTTCTAAGGGCTGTGCCCAGGGTTAAAAAAGGAGCCAGCACCCGCAGTCCCTCCTCACTGACCAGGGCACCCATTCCGCAGGATATAAACACGCCGGCGGTTTTTGGATGTTTAAGGATGATTTCAGATATTTTCATGTTCAAGTGGATTTCAGGACGTATCATTTTCAATTCAAGGCTCCCTTTTTTCAATGTATGACCTGCAATGCCTTGCAATTCCAATACCAGATTTTCAATTGGACAAATGAAAAAGATCATTTTTTCCCTATCCTGCCCAAGATGCCGCTGGGCTGCACACCTGGTCCCCACCCTCCTTTTTTTTAATCCCCATCCCAGCTGTTTTTGAATGGTGACGACAGGTTTGATCTGACAGATAGATACAATATTGTGACATCTTTTTTTAAGACAAAAAAGCAATATTGAAACTGCAGGATAGAAAATATTTGAAACGATTAAAGCCGGCTTGAAAAATACGGGTAAATCTCAAAATCGAGCTGATTTTGAGCATAGGTCACCGAAGGTCCCTCAAGCCAATTCACAAAACAGATTTCTGTTGCCTCTTCAAAAAGACCTTTTTCATCGTCTTTATTTTCAACATTTCCCAGAGCCTTAAGGGGTCGTGTGTAGAGGGACGTCTTGTTTGCAACAAAAGGACCTTGCAACGCTATGATGGTAAGACTGCATCAGAAAACATTCATTAACGATGTTTTATTGAAACTTCATAGAGAGGCATTAAAACCTCAAACAGACCGGCAATCTCCTCAGAAATCATTGCCTGTTTGGAAACAACGGTATCTTTACTAAGTGTCTTAACAATATTCAACTCAACCCAACGGTTTTCTGTTCGTTCATCAAGATAATTGTACAATGAAGTTATTTCTTTTTTGCCTTTTTTCAGAACCCATACATCTTTGTTCGCTTCAATTTCAGACAAATCATCATTCTCTGCTACGTTCACGTTTAAATCATTTGATTTACAAATATCATGCAACCATTTTTCATTTTCATCCAACGCTAACCACGAGACAAATGTTTTCCAGTCATGATTTGGATCATCAATTTTATTCGAACGTTCAATATTAAATCCATACTTTAAAACCGTGTCAGAGATATGTGCGTAGAATTTGGCTTGTGTATTTGCATGGGTCTTTTTTCTGTGATCGGCATCGGCCCATTGAATCTCGGGAATTCTGGAAATGGCCCATGATTTAAAAGAAAGATCTTTTAAAGAAAACAATTTTGACACAGCACCCCCAAGGCAATTCCGACTCCGCCATGTCGTTCCATTTACATTATCTTTGAAATCGCTTTCTTTTAGCCCGTCAAATTTACTGTTACTGGCATGCTTTTTCCCAAGACTATGTTTTCGTTTTGCATCTGTTTGATTCTCAGATGGAAATTTTTCCAACTGCATATTTCGAATGATTCTTTTTTGCAACCTCATTGGAGATTCAATTTCTTCACCATTTTCCCATCGGATCACCATTTTCTTTTTTTTAGCATCCAATGAAACCACTTCATAGACACCTTTACGATTTTCATATTGATTCCCGACTATAAATTCTATTTTTTTAACCATTTTGAATCTCCTCTATTTCTTAACGACTGCATGATACAGAACGCAAATTCGATTCTCATCTTACTTCTATCGAGTCAATTGAACAACGTTAAATCCAAAAAAAATTAATATGTTCTGTTGCGTTACCCCAAAAAATGCTGAATCTTGGACAAAAAATATCTTCTGGGAATTGTCCCAGCCTCTTTTCCGTCCATTCAGATAACGACCAAAGTGAATCCCATGTGCCTTTATTTTTCCCCTGGTCGTAAAGTAGGGTTCAAAGATTTTATCCCGGTATGACGGTGGAATGCCACAACCGTTGTCGGATAGGGTTTCAAGTTCATCCGGGCAGAGCCCGTTGATCAAATTCATCGGGATAAATGGCTTGACAGTGATATTTTTCCCTCTTATAGTTCCCGGCCGTGGTTGTCAGTAAACAGGTAGACATTGAAAAAGGATATTCTCCAGACAATGGTACTCTTTACAGGCGCAATGATTGTCTTGCTGGCCGGGGCCGTTTTTCTGCCGTTCCTGGGCCGCAGTAAACGGGCAAATACGGCAGGCGCCCTGTTTGCAGTGGCAGGTTCAGCCATGGCCATGGCCGCAAGTATCAATGCGGTCACCAGCAACGGTTTTGACCTGGTACTGCCATGGGGATTCCTGTTGGGAACCTTTCACTTGAAGATGGATCCGCTGTCCGGGTATTTTGGTCTGGTCATTTGCCTGGTGTCAGGGCTTTCCGCCGTATATGGTGCCCGATATATGAATGCCTATGCAGCCAGAAAGCACCTGGGTGTTACCTGGGCGCTTTATCTGATTCTGACGGCCGGCATGCTGCTGGTCATAACGGCATGGGACGGTGTACTTTTCCTGATCGCCTGGGAAATCATGTCTGTCTCCTCTTTTTTCCTGGTTATCTTTGAATTTGAACGCCCCGGTGTACTCAAGGCCGGATGGATATATCTTGTCGCCACCCATCTGGGTACGGCCCTGCTGCTTGTGATGTTCATGATCATGGGGGAGAACAACGCCTATGATTTTAACCTGGTGCAGGTTTCAGGCCCGGGTGCGACCCTGGTTTTTGTCTTGGCCGTCATCGGTTTTGGAACCAAAGCAGGCTTGCTGCCCTTCCATGTCTGGCTGCCCGAAGCCCACCCGGCGGCCCCCTCCCATGTCTCGGCCGTGATGAGTGCGGCAATGATAAAAACAGGTATTTACGGCATTCTCCGAATTTCCATGCTCATGGGACCCCCAAAAGCGTCCTGGGGATGGGCATTGATCATCGCAGGCGCTGTGACCGGAATTTTCGGCGTAATGTCTGCCCTGGCCCAGCAGGACCTCAAACGACTCCTGGCATATTCCAGCGTGGAAAACATGGGCATCATTTGCATTGGACTGGGACTTGGTTTTCTGGCTCTGGGCACGGGGCACCCGGTCATCGGCGCCCTTGGCATTTCAGGAGGATTGCTCCATGTAATGAATCACGCCCTGTTTAAAAGCCTTTTATTCTTTGGGGCAGGATCCGTGCTCCATGCCACCCATACCCGGGACATGGAAAGGATGGGGGGACTCATGAAGTCCATGCCCGTCACAGGAACCACCTTTGTGATCGCTTCGGCTGCCGTTTGCGCCCTGCCCCCGTTGAACGGCTTTATCAGTGAATTTCTTATCTATTTTGGTGCCTTTTCTTCCCTGTACGCCGGCAAAGGCACCTTCAGTGTCCTGGCAAGTATTCTTGTCATCGTTTCCCTTGCCCTTATCGGCGGACTTGCCCTGGCCTGCTTTTCAAAGGCCGCAGGCATTGTTTTCTCAGGGGAACCCCGGTCTTCCCAAGCCAATGAGGCCCATGAATCCGCCCTTGCCATGGGGATTCCCATGATCGTTCTTGCAGGCCTATGTCTTCTGGTCGGACTGTTCAGCCCCCTTGTTATTGATTTCTTCCAGCCGGTCTTTGAAACCGTCCTCAACGGACTTGGGTCCACACCATTCATCCGCCTGGAATCTGCCGCCATCCCCCTGACCATGATCAGTCGCGCAGGCCTGATCATCCTGGCCGTCATACTGTTACTTGCCGGTCTTCGCCGCTATCTTCTAAAAAAGAGGACGGTGCATACAACCGGTACCTGGGATTGCGGATATGCCGCACCCACCGCCCGGATGCAATACACCGCCTCCTCGTTTGCAGAACCGATCACCAGCATGTTTTCCACAGCCCTTGGATCCCGGAAAAACCTGAAAGCCGATCCCTCCCTGTTTCCCGTTTTTCTATCCATAAAACCCCGGTCAACAGACCTCTTTATGTTCCTCGTATACAGGCCCATCTTCCATGCCATAGAGTGGGTGGCCTTAAGGCTTCATTTTCTCCAGCGGGGATATAACCAGCTTTACATCCTTTACATCGTTGTAACGCTGCTGGTATTGCTGCTCTGGCAGGTTTGATCAAAGGAAACCTATGCGATTTATCACCCTCATTCAAGTTCTCTCTGCCCTGATGTTGTCTCCTGTGATTCCCGGAATCATCAACAAGGTAAAGGCCCTGTTTGCAGGACGAAAAGGAAAGCCTGTCCTGCAGATGTATTATGACCTGGGAAAATTATCGAGAAAAGGAAGCGTTTACAGCAGAACCAGCTCCTGGATATTCAAGGCCTCTCCCCTGATCAGCACTGCAGCGGGCATCGTCGGGGTCATGCTTGTCCCCCTGGGCAAAGGCCCCAACCTTCTGACCTTTCCGGGCGATATGATTCTCCTGGTCTATCTGCTGGGTTTTTCAAAGTTTGCCACCGTACTTGCAGCCCTTGACACGGGGTCTGCATTTGAAGGCATGGGGGCAAGCCGTGAGGTTCAGTACGCCATGCTGGCGGAACCCGCCATGCTGCTGGGACTCTGTGCCCTGAGTGCATTGAGCGGGGAAACCTCCCTGAACACCATGTTTACCTCCCTGCAGACAGGAACCCGACCCATTCTGGCGGCCGCCATCTTCATCGTGCTCCTTGCGGAAAATTCAAGAATTCCCTTTGATGATCCCAACACCCACCTGGAACTGACCATGGTCCATGAAGCCATGATCCTTGATCACAGCGGACCGGATCTTGCCCTGATAGAATATGGTGCCGCCCTCAAATTCTGGATTTATGCCTCCCTGACAGCCAGCCTCCTGATTCCACCGGAAATTTCCGGACCGGGCAGTTCCCTGGTTGCAGGCCTGGCAGCCCTGGTTCTTGTGGCAGTGGCGGTGGGCGTTGTTGAATCCATCATGGCAAGACTGAGACTCTTACGGGTTCCTCAACTTCTGGTCGGGGCAACGATTTTGTCATTGATCAGCCTGATTCTTATCATAAGGTAAAAAAAGATGACCTCAACCTTCAACTTCCTGGTAATCCTCCTGATACTTCTTAATTTCAGGCTGCTCAGTTCAAGCCGCCTGACCCCGTGTATTCATATCCTCATGATGCAGGCGGTGATACTGACCTGCGTCACCTGGCTGACCCATGAGAATAACATGGACATACGCCTGATGATACTGATGGGTGTCAATATTGCCTTAAAAGCGATTGCCATGCCGTGGATGCTGAACCGTGTTGCCCATCGAACAGCTATTTCACGGGAACTTGATCCCATTGTGGGCTACACGGCATCCCTTATTATCGGGGCATTCCTGCTGGGTTTCAGTGTTTTGATTTCACGGCCCCTCTATCTTTCACATACGATCGTTGAAACCCTGTTCCTTCCGGTCGCCCTGTTCACCATGTTTTCCGGGCTGTTTATTACCATTGCCAGAAAAAAGGCCATCACCCAGGTGCTGGGTTATATGGTAATGGAAAACGGCATCTATACCTTTGGCATGGCCATGGCCATCCATGAACCCTTTATTGTGGAACTGAGTGTTCTCCTGGATGTTTTTGTGGCGGTTCTGATCATGGGGGTCGCTATCTTTCATATCACCCGGGAATTTGATCATATGGATACGGATCGGCTGTCCGTTTTGAGGGATTTATGATGGTATGGCTCGTGTTCATGGTTCCGGCTGCTGCCGGGATCATCTGTTTTTTATCTCCCAGCAAAACCCTGTGCCGGTATCTGCTCTGCATGGCTGCTGTTTTGCATTCTTTGATGGTGGGATGGCAGTGGTTCCACCGGGAAACGATCCCGGGGTCGGATTGGGTCGGACTGGATGACGCAGGTCTTGTGTTTCTTTCGATTACAAGCCTGTTGTTCCTGGGGTCATCGGTTTATACCTTTGGGTATTTAAAAACCGAAGACCAGGGGCACCGGCGGGATATGGAAGAAAATATTTTCTTCAAGAACAGCAACGATGCGGTATTCACCGGCTGCCTGCTTTTTTTTCTGTCCACCATGTCCCTTGTGACGGTAAGCCGGCACCTGGGTCTGATGTGGGTGGCAATTGAGGCGACCACGCTTTCCAGTGCGCCGTTGATCTATTACCATCGTCACCACCGCAGCCTCGAAGCGGTCTGGAAATACCTTCTAATCTGCTCGATTGGCATCGCCCTTGCCATGCTGGGAAATTTTTTCATCGTTGTTGCCGGATCCGATATCGGCGCCCAGGGAAGTCTTTTGTCCCTGGACACGCTTATGACAAATGCCACACGCCTCAATCCCACATGGCTCAAGGCGGCCTTTGTCCTCTGCCTTGTGGGGTACGGCACGAAAATGGGACTTGCCCCCATGCACAACTGGCTGCCCGATGCCCACAGCGAGGCACCGTCTTCGGTTTCAGCCCTGCTTTCCGGAGCGCTCTTAAACTGCGCCTTCCTGGTGCTGTTGAGAATCCATGTGGTCATGACCGCAGCCGGTCTCGGCCAGACCAGCAGCCGACTTTTCATGATTCTGGGTCTGATATCCATGGTCATTGCTGCGATCTTCATCATCGGCCAGAAGGACTTTAAACGGATGCTGGCCTATTCCAGCGTGGAGCATATGGGAATCATCGCACTGGGTATCGGGGCCGGCGGAATCGGCATCTCCGGCAGCATCTTCCATGCCGTCAACCATTCGCTGGTCAAGGGCATGATGTTCATGACAGCGGGCAATCTGATGACCTCCTGCCGGACCAAAGAGATTGCCGGTGTCAGGGGACTGATCCATACCCGGCCGGTAACGGCCATGCTCTGGCTTGCCGGAACCATCGCCCTCATCGGTTCTCCCCCCTTTGGCACCTTTTTAAGTGAGCTGACCATCCTTGGCGCCATGGTGACCAATGGGCGCTACGGGGTCGCTGGTGTTTATCTTGCGACCCTGGGAATTATCTTTGCGGCCCTGTCGGCAAAGGTGCTGCCCATGGTATTTTCACAGCCGGAAGGATCCGCCGGCCCGGAAAACACCTTCCAGGCAGATCCGGAACCTGCCTGGTCCGTTGCCCCCCTTGCCGTTTTCGGCATTTTCTCCCTTGTTCTGGGCGTCTACATGCCCCCATGGCTTTCAAAGGTCCTTGACGGCATCACCCTGTATGTTGGAGGACAATAATGGGCAATCTTTCAAAAAAAAGTTTAACGCTTTCCGGACAGACAGCGATTGACATAAACGACTGCCCTGTGGTTGACATGGCAGATTTTCGCACCATCATCCTTGATGGTATCCAGAACCATCACCGCATCTGCGCATTGTTCGGTACGCAAGAACAGGAAAACAAAATTCGGCTGATCTGCGTGCTGGCCAACGATGATGCAGGCTCAGTGGCGGTAATTTCAGCAGACACCGGCCCTGATTTCCAGAGCCTGACCCCTGACTGCCCCCAGGTCCAGGCATTTGAACGTGAAATCTACGAGCAGTGGAATATTCTTCCCCAGGGACATCCCTGGCTCAAACCCATCCGATCCCAGCCCGCCCTGGGCGCTGCCCCTGGGAAAGCCTTTCATCCAGGCACAACCGATTTTTTCAGCATTGATGGAGAAACGGCCCATGAGGTGGCGGTGGGCCCTGTTCATGCCGGTATCATAGAACCCGGACATTTCAGATTTCAATGCCATGGCGAAACCGTTTATCATCTGGAAATCAGTCTGGGATACCAGCATCGGGGGGTTGAACCTGCCCTTAAAGGCGGACCCGACAAACAAACGCTCCATTATTTTGAAACCCTTGCCGGCGATACCTCCATCGGCCATGCCACGGCAGGCTGCCGCATGATTGAGGCCCTAACAGACATACAAATTCCAGCAAGGGGCCAGGCCATACGGGCCATTGCCGCTGAGCTCGAACGGATTGCCAACCATATCGGTGATCTGGGTGCCATTGCAGGCGATGTGGGATTTTTACCGACCATGAGCTATTGCGGACGCATCCGGGGCGATGCCCTCAACCTGACCGCCATGATCTGCGGCAACCGGTTTGGAAGGGGACTGGTCATTCCGGGCGGCACCGCCTGGGACATCACCCACCCACAGGCCATTGAGATACGCCAACGACTGGATGGAATCCATGCAGATGCCCGTTCAGCCATTGAACTGATGCTCAAAACACCCTCGGTGCTTGCCCGTCTTGAAAATACAGGAACCGTCTCCACCCAGACGGCCCGGGAAACAGGCCTTGTGGGACCTGCTGCCCGGGCATCCGGCCTGAAACGGGATGTCCGACCCAGCCATCCCTACGGGAGCTACCGCCTGACCCCCATGCCGGTAATCACCCAGGCAAAGGGGGACTGCCTTGCCCGAGTCCAGATCCGGTGGGGTGAGATTCAGGAAAGTTTTAAATTCATCCGAACGCTGCTTGCCGACCTGCCCGGCGGAAAAGTTGCCAACCTCTGGAATGGAGAACTCTCCCCCGGGAAAATGGCCACGATTCTTGTGGAAGGATGGCGGGGGGAAATCTGTCACACGGCAGCCACGGACAGCTCTGGGAAATTTTCATTCTATAAGGTGGTTGATCCTTCCTTCCATAACTGGTTCGGCCTTTCCCTTGCCATGCGCAACCAGCAGATCAGCGATTTTCCCCTGTGCAACAAGAGCTTTAACCTCTCCTATTGCGGCCATGATCTCTAAATATCGAGGAAGAAAAAATGTTTGATATCATAAGAACGCGCCTTCAGCAGAAATACCGAACCCTGTCATGGCCCCGGGGCCCTGCCCCTGAACTGCCCGACCGCTATGCCGGGCGACCAACCATGGACGGGGCGTGTCCTGAAAATTGCACCGCTTGCATTGACGCCTGCCCCACCGGGGCGATTTTCCTGTCCCACAACCAGAATTCAGATTCTCCGGCAGGTTCTCCGCCAAATTTTTCAGCAGATTTTCAGGCAGAACTCTCCATGGACCTTGGCAAATGCCTTTTCTGCCGCAAATGTGAAACCGTCTGCCCCCATGGGATTATCACCTTTTCACGGCAGTCCAGGATGGCGGCAACCCAGAGGGATGCCCTGATCATTAAAAAAAGCAGCCCCGGATTTGCCGAACCCCTGGCCCAAAAAGTCCCGAAAATTTTCAAACGATCCCTGAAACTTCGCCAGGTCTGTGCCGGCGGATGCAATGCCTGTGAAGCAGACACCAATGTTCTGGGGACCATCGGATGGGATTTATCACGGTTCGGAATTGACTTTGTTGCTTCACCAAGGCATGCGGACGGACTCTTGATAACAGGACCTGTAACCTGCAACATGGAAACCGCCCTGAAAAAAACCTATGATGCCCTTGCCTTCCCCAAGATCGTCATTGCCACCGGCGCCTGCGCCATCTCCGGAGGGATCTATGCCGGTCATGCCCAGCAGCATAATGGTGCGGATGCCATCCTTCCGGTTGACCTTTACATCCCAGGATGCCCTCCCCATCCCTTCACCATCCTGGAAACCCTGCTCTGCTATCTGGGATTATAGATTCAGCTCAAACCAATCCTGGTACGGAAAGATTAACAGATCTAATTATGGGGGTTGATCAGGATTCACGGATTAGCTGTTTCAACAGGGAATAGGCCATCACACCCATTAAAATCAGAAATGGGAACGAAACAACAAATGAAATGGACTGAACCGCCTTTAATCCCCCGACCAGGAGAAGCATGGCTGCGATGGTACTGCAGATGATCCCCCAGAACACCTTAAGGGCGCTTCCAGGTTCAAGCTCTCCACCAGAGGTCATCATGCCAACGACAAAGGTGGCGGAATCCGCAGAAGTAATAAAGAAAATCATGACGATCACCATGGAAATCAATGAGAGAATGCCGCCCATGGGAAGGTGATTAAAAAGAACAAAGATGGCCGTGGTAACGTCATGAAGGGTCGATTCGCAAATGCCGCCGCCACCATTCAGCTCAATCCCGATGGCCGATCCGCCAAGGATGTTGAACCAGATGGCACACATCAGTGTCGGTGCCATAAGGGTACCAAAAACAAATTCCCGTATGGTGCGTCCCCTTGAAATCCTTGCAATAAAAGCCCCCACAAAGGGTGCCCAGGTTAACCACCATGCCCAATAGAAAATGGTCCAGGTGCCGCACCAGTTATACCCTGTATGCTTTTCAACCGCTCCCGAGGCATCCATGAAGAAACTCAGCCAGATAATATTTTGAAGATAGTTTCCAATGGATTCAACCAGGGAATTGAGGATGTGACGGGTGGGGCCAAGGACAAGAACCAGGAGCATCAACAAAAAGGCAAGAATCATATTGGTGTTGCTCAAAATCTTGATCCCCCTGTTAATGCCGGTCACGGCAGAGATGATGTAAAGAAGGGTCACAATTGCAATGATGACTATGGAAACGGTTGTGGAACTGGAAATTCCATAGAGGTGGTTCAGCCCAGTTGTCACCTGAAGGGCACCGAGCCCAAGGGAAGTGGCGACCCCAAACAGGGTGATCACCACGGCCAGGCTGTCAATGACCTTGCCAAAGGTTCCTTGAACCTTTTTTTCTCCGATCACAGGCTCCAGGGTCCATGAGATCAGAGCAGGATTCCCCTTTCTGAATTGAGAATAGGCAAGGGCCATGGCCACTACGGCATAACAGGCCCAGGGGTGGAACCCCCAGTGGAACAATACGGTCCTCATGGCATCCGAGGCTGCCGCTTGGGAATTGGGTTCAGCAAAGGGAGGCGATGCAAAATGGTAGATGGGTTCGGCAACCCCCCAAAAGACAAGGCCGATTCCCATGCCGGCGGCAAAGAGCATTGAGAACCATGCCATCCTTGTAAATTCTGGTTTCTCATCATCCTGACCAAGTTTAATGTTGCCATACCTGCTCACTGCCAGTCCAAAACAGAAGATCACAAATCCTGCCACGCACACCATGTAGGTCCATCCGAAATTCTGGATAAAAAATTGAAAGCAATCATCAAAAACCGTTTTGGTTCCTTCGGGTGAGACCAGTGTGGCACTGATAAACAGCGCACAGACGATCACTGATGTGATTGTGATTTTCTTGTCTATGATAGTGTAAAAGTCTTTCTGTAAATTTGTTTTTCAGCAGAAGCCCAGGAAATGAGATCCTGGGGTTGAAAATGCTGGGTCAAAACTTAATGTTCCTTTTTATTTAAACGACCAAGTAAAAACAAAAGGAGCAAAAGCATGACCCAGCACAAAGAGGATACAGCAATTCGCACAATTTTTGAAATAATAAATTCAGATGGAATGGAAGGGTTGGGTGAAGCTGTCTCAATCCTTATCAATGAAGCCATGAAGGCCGAAAGGTCTTCGGTTCTTCACGCCCAGCCCTGGGAGAGAACTGAGCACAGGACAGGCCAGGCTAATGGATTCAAAGATAAATTTGTTTCATCAAGGCTAGGCAGGCTTCATCTCAACGTTCCTCAGGTTCGGGGAGGTGTTGAATTTTATCCCTCGGCCCTGGAGAAGGGTATCCGAAGTGAGAAGGCATTGAAGTATGCTATGGCAGAGATGTATATTCAGGGAGTATCAACCAGAAAAGTCACCTCCGTACTTGAGAAATTATGTGGTCTTGAAATGAGCAGTGCTCAGGTCAGCAACGCTTCCAAGCTTTTGGATGAAGAACTCGAAAAATGGCGCTCCCGCCCAATAGGCCGTATTGAATTCCTCCAGCTTGATGCCAGATATGAAAAGGTTCGCCAGGATGGAATGGTACTATCCTGTGCAGTTCTTGTTGCCACCGGCATAATGGAAGATGGTAAGAGAACGGTTCTCGGTACCAGTGTTTCATTGAGTGAAGCTGAAGTCCACTGGCGCAATTTCTTCTTGGACCTTAAAAAGAGGGGTCTTCATGGTGTGAAACTGATTACCAGCGATGATCATAGCGGATTGAAAGCTGCATTAGCATCCGTTTTCACAAGTGTTCCCTGGCAGCGCTGTCAGGTACATCTCCAAAGGAATGCGGTTCCATATGTTCCCAAAATGGATATGCGCAAAGGAGTTGCAAATGATATCAGAAATATTTTTAATGCTCCGGACAAGGCAGAAGCCCAAAGACTGCTGGATTTGAGCATCGAAAAATACAAGAAATCAGCTTCAAGGCTATCAGAGTGGATGGAAGCCAATATTCCTGATGGATTTACCGTATTTATTTTACCGGAGAATCAAAGGAAGAAACTACGATCCACGAACATGGTTGAACGGTTGAATAGGGAAATCAAGCGAAGAACTCGGGTAGCCACACTTTTTCCTAATGAAGCATCGCTTCTGAGGCTTGTAAGTGCCATTCTCTCAGAGACCAGTGAAGAATGGGAAACAGGGAAAAGATATCTTCCCAAAGAAGATAGTTAATCCGGTCCACCCCAATATAATTTTCCTTTGAACCCCACAAAAAAACACAACGAAGTGGAAGGATCAGTCAAGAAAAAAATGGGAGGGACCCCGCAGGGGAGGAACCAATTTTTTTCTTGATTGATCCTGAAACGTAGTTACAAAATTTGTGGTGTTCAAAGAAACACTTTAACAACAGTTGCTTGGCGTAAAAGGATCTTGACCTGACAATTTTACAGAAAAAAATTTGCTTTATCTTGTCTATGGAATGTTCCACCATTTTTATTTGTCCTTCCTTTTTGTTTTAGGTAGCGTCAATAACAAAACAAGCTTGCCCCAGCCATCTATTTATTGCCTTTGTTCTCCTTTTTTGAAAATTGTCACCAATTAAGGGGCTCGGAAATGTTAAGGGCAGAGGGAGATACCCTGGCGGTATCTCCCCCTGATTTCCAACAGCCATACCTTCAAAATTATTCAAACACTCCTGCCCGGAAGGATTTCAGGTAATTCATACAAAAATTATCCCTTCCGGCAAGGGCTTCGGCAGCGACAATGGCTGCGATCATGCCCCTGTCCAGGGGATTAACAATGGCACCGTCAAGCCCCTTGGAAATGGCCTGGATCATGAACGCCCTGTTCAAATGTTTCCTGCCGGGAAGCCCAAAAGAGATATTGGAAAGGCCACAGGCCGTATGAATGCCGGGAAACGTCGTGACAATTTTTTCAATCGTGTCGATGAAATCCACGCCAAAACGATTGTTAACCGATAGGGGCTGAACCAGGGGGTCCACATAGATGTTTTCAACAGGAATTCTGTTTTGAATCAATGCGTTTACAAGCTTGTCGGCAATCTTCATCCTGTCGTCAACGCTCTCGGGCATGCCGTCGTCGCCCATGCAAAGGGCAACCACCTTGAGGTCGGTGCCTGCAACAATTGGCATAAGATTCTCGTAACGATCTTTCTCAAGGGAGATGGAATTAATCATGGCAGCACCCTTGTGTACAGAAAGAGCCGCCTCAATGGCCTTGGGGTCCGGGCTGTCAATGGCGCAGGGAATATCAACCACCTCCTGAACCGTCTGGACCAGCCATTTAAGGTAATCTGCCTCTTTTCCCACAAAGATGCCCGCATTAACATCCACAAAATTGGTGTGGTTATCCTCCTGGGCCTTTGCTACCTCTTTAATTGCGTCGGCATCCTGTTGCTCAATGGCAGCCTTGACGGCCTTGCGGCTGGCATTGATGAGTTCTCCGATGATAATCATGATAGATCTCCTTGTTAGGCTGCAACCATAAAGGTCTTTGCAAGTTTTGCCGCGGAACCGGCATCAGGTGCATAACCATCAACACCGATCTGGTTGGCAAAATCCTGGGTAACCGGGGCTCCGCCCACAAGAATTTTAACACTGTCCCTGAGACCACTTTCAGTAATGGCATCCACTGTCTGTTTCATCATGGGCATGGTGGTGGTAAGAAGGGCAGAAAGACAGATAATATTTGCCCCTTTTTCCTTGATGTTCGATACAAAATTCTCGGGGCTCACATCAACGCCAAGATCGACCACCTCAAAACCACTGCTTCCGAGCATCATGGAGACAAGGTTTTTCCCAATGTCATGGAGATCACCCTTGACCGTTCCAATGATAACCGTGCCTTTTTTTGCAGAATCACCTTCGGCAAGGAAAGGGGAGAGGATTTCAATGGCAGACGACATGGCCTGGGCCGCCATCAGCACCTCTGGAATGAACATATCGCCGCTCTGCATTTTTTCACCCACGATGTCCATGCCAGCGATCAAGGCGTTGTTGAGAATTTCCGCCGGGGCAACGCCGGCATCCAGTGCCTTCCGGGTTGTTCCTTGAATCACATCGATCTCTCCTGCCATTAAATTTTCTAGAATAACATTTATTTCTGACATAGTTCTCTCCTTTATCTGTTTGGAATTAGTTACTGATTGAGTCGATATAGTTGTTCAATGCCTTGTCTGCGTCTGAAGGCAGGCTTGGCTCCTGGTAGTTTTCAAGGAGTTCTTTCCACTTTGCATTGGCACGCTGTTCCATGGATAGTGAGCCTTTGCCGGTCCAGTTCTCAAAGTTGTTCCGCTCTTCCAGAAGGGGTGAGTAGAACTCTTTTTTAAAATTCTTAAAGGTGTGCATGTTGGATAGGTATTCCCCGCCAGGCCCCACCTGTTTGATCACATCAAAGGCAAGCCTTTCTGCATTGACGGTTTCGCCCTGTTTGATGCGTCTGCACATCCCACATATTTCAGAATCAATGATAATCTTTTCATAGGAGCTGACAATGTATCCTTCCAGAATTCCAGCGGAGTGCAAAACAAAGTTAATGCCGCTCAAGGCGGCCATCTGAAGGCTCATCATGGATTCGTAGGCAGCCTGGGAATCCATCATCTTGGCATCGGAAAGGGCTCCGCCGCCCCTGCAGGGAAGACCGTAATACCGGGACATCTGTGCCGTGGCAGCGGTATTGACAGCCATTTCCGGGGCACCGATACTCAATGTGCCATAGCGCATGGCCGCACAGGATGAAGAGCCTGCAAAGACAACGGGGGTGCCTTCTCGAACCAGTTGGGCAAGAGTGATGCCGGCAAGTACCTCGGCATTCTGGACCACCAGGGTACCCTCCATGGTTGCAGGGGCTGTGGCGCCTGATATGGAAAGGGAAGAGATCAACTGGGGCATGCCGGCCCTTGCGTACTCCATGATGGCGCCGGCCATCTTATCATCATATCCAAGGGGGGTCAGCGAGCAGAGAATGCTGACAAAGGGCGGGCACTTTGCCATCTCCTGTTCACTTCCAAAAACCATGGAGGCCATCTTGATGGTCTCCCGTGCAGCCTCGGGACCGGTTCCAGCCCCCATGAAGGGTTTGTCTGAATAGCGCATGGAAGCATACATCATCCTTGCGTTGCGCTCTTTGACCGGAATGTCGTTAGGCTCTGCCATCATGCCGCCCGTGATATCCATGGGCTCAAGGGCGTAGGCAAGTTTTGCAAAGTTTTCGTAATCCGTCATGGTGGACTCCCGCCGGCCCCTGTCAAGATCAAGGACAAAAGGAGAACCGTAGCACGGCATATAGGCGATATGATCGCCTCCAATAATGACGTTTTTTGCTGAATCCCTGCCATAGAGGGTAAACTCGGAGGGTGCTTTTTTAACCATGGTCTCGACAAATTCAGGTTTAAAATAAACCCTTTTCCCCTCTATCCTGCAACCGGCCTTTGCCAGCAGATCCCGTGCCGGTCCATAGCTGAAATCAATGCCGATTTCTTCGAGGACTCGCATTGTTGCAGCATGAATCTCATCCATCTCAGCAGCTGAAAAATACTCAAAATAACCCATAATAAATCTCCTTGAATGTTTCGCTAAATATTATTAACCTTTTTTCGGGATATACTTAATACCGGGGATTCAAGCGATTCTCCAAAATCTTCCTTGGTCCATTTGAAAAAAGAGAGAAGCATGAATATCAGAACCAGGAGCACGGGAACGGCAAAGATTACGGCAGCAGCCTGGACAGCACTCAATCCACCAAGAATGGTCAGCATAACGGCAAGGGCTCCGAGCAGAACCGCCCAGAACAGCCGATGCCATTTAGGGGGCTCTTCATCCTGATAAAGGCTGGTACAGCAGGTGGAGGCCAGGGTCCAGGCGCAGGACTGGTAAAGTGTTGCCGTGCTTAAGAATCCGACAATGATCACCAAAGGCCAGACAACCCATTGAAAGGGAAGTGTCCGGAAGAGCTCGTAGATCATATACTCAGGACCCTGATTGGTAAAAATGTCCACCATGGGAATGATGTTTTCCGTTGTCAGGTACATGGTATAGCTTCCCAAAAGACCGCACATGAGAACGCTACCGATGGTGCCACACCCCACAACCATGAGGTAAATCTGACGAAAGGTTCTTGCCTTAGAAATTCTGGCCACATAAATCCCCAGGAATACGGCATAAACCGCCCAAAATGCCCACCAGAAGACAGTCCAGTTCTGGGGAAAACCGCTCTTGCCTACGGGATCGGTCCAGGTGCTCATTTTTATAAAATTCTGGAACATCTGCCCCAGACTCTCGGTGGTGAAAGAGAGGATATAAACCCCGGGACCGAAAACGAGCAGGAAAACGACCAAGCCGAAAGCCGCCCAGACATTGACATCACTGAGTATTTTCATGCCCTTGTTGATGCCGGAAATAACCGAGTAGGCAAACAACCCCACCCAGCAGACAATGATGCCGATGTTCAGGGGAATTCCCCTGGGAATACCCAGAAGTTTCTCAGCCCAGACAGCGACCATGGGGACAAGAATTGCAAGGGATGCAGCCGTTCCTGCAGCAAGGCTGATGATGACGATGATGTCAATGACCTTTCCCAGAGCCCCCCGGGTTTGTTTGCCGAGGAATCCTTCACAGGCAAGGCTTCCCTTGAGTTGGGGCTCCCTTCGAACATAGTAAAAATAGGCAACCAGAGCACCGGTAAAACCATAATACCCCCAGGGAGCAGGTCCCCAGTGGAACATGGCATAGGTGACACCCCAGGTGGCAGCTGCAGCAGAGTTCGGCTCAATACCAAAGGGAGGGGCCGTGATATGGTACATGGGCTCCACCATCCCCCAGTAGAAAAGACCGGCACTGGAGCAGCCGGTAATCAGCATAAAGGCCCAGGTGCCGGTGGAGTAGTCCGGGGTCTCCTCGGGAAGCCCCATCTTAATACTCCCATATCTTGAAAAGGAAAGCCCAAGGCCCAAAAGAAACATGATGAGGGTGAACCACTCGAAAACCGAATCAAAATCAAAACTGATGAAATGAAAAATTTTATTCCCCCAATCAGACCCTGCTTCCGGGAATAGGAAACAGGGAATCATGATCAGACACAGGATAATAACCGATGGCCAGAAAACCGCTTTGTCAAGCTCGATTTTTCTTGGTTTGACACTTGGCAAATCTTTAGTCATTCTCCAAACTCCTTTACTGATTAATAAAAAATTTTCCGTTACAAACAAACAGGCGAACTGATGATCTCAGCTGCGCTTCAACCGTCATGGGTCATCAGAGCAAGAGATATGCCGGAGGATGTTTTCTTTGGGGCAGGCAACACGATTCCGGCAAGAAACATCATTAATTCAAGGATTTTGGGGTGGGTATTTTTTTTAGAACCAAGGGCATTGAATCTCCAGGAATCAATTTTCATCAAAAAATTTTGATAAATTTTTTTTGATAAAAACGAAGAAAACAAATTTTTATTGATTGTTTCAAAACGAACTAGGATATAAGGTGCCAATAAAAAAAGGGTCAACCCGATAAACTGGAACAGGTGATTATGTCGATTAAAAATGTAACAGCGGTATTATCAGGCTTATTAAAGATTCTTAACGTTGATATGTTCGATTTTTATGAAGACCTGCATGAGGGTGTTATTATAACCAATGCAACAGGGGAAATTTTATATTACAATTCAACCCAGGCAAAGATCGATGACATAGACCGGAACTATGCCACGGGGAAACTCGTAACTGACCTCTACAAACTTGATGAGGACAGCAGCACGACCATGCGCTGTATCTTCAAAGGCCGGCCGATAAAAAACGAGGTCATAGTCTACAGGACTAAATTCGGTAAGATGGCCAATACAATCAGCAATGTCTTCCCTCTTTTAAACGACAAAAAAGTGGCCGGCGCCATCAGCTTTACCAAAGACTATCAGATGCTTGAGAACCTTTTTGAATCGGATTCACTGGTTCATAGCCCCCAACGGTTCAGCAACGGCACCCGGTTCACCTTTGACGAAATCATCGGTTCGGAAAAATCGCTCCTTGAGGCGGTGAACATGGCCAAACTGGCTGCAGATTCCCCTTCCCCCATTATGCTGTCCGGTGAAACAGGAACCGGCAAAGAGTTGTTTGCCCAGTCCATTCACAATTACAGATCCCTTTCCAAAGAGAGGTTCATTCCCATCAATTGCACAGCCATTCCAGAAAATCTTCTTGAGGGGATACTGTTTGGGACCTCAAAGGGCGCTTTTACCGGATCAGTTGATAAACCCGGCCTTTTTGAACAGGCCAACGGGGGCACAATTTTCCTTGACGAACTCGATTCAATGCCCCTTTCTCTCCAGGCAAAATTACTCCGGGTGGTCCAGGAAAAAAAGGTCCGAAGGCTTGGATCCTCAAGGGAGATTGACCTCAACCTCAAAATCATCAGTACCGTGGGTCTGGATCCCCATCAGATAATCAAAAGGGCATTGCTTCGGTTGGATCTATTCTACCGGATGGGCGTCGTTCTGGTCATGATACCGCCCTTAAGACATCGAAGGGATGACATACCAGACCTGATCGAGCACTTTATCTTAAAATTCAACAAAAGTTTTGGAGAGAAAGTAGAACGTGTCTCTTTAGAGGTTATGGAGATGTTCACTGGCTATGGCTGGCCCGGCAATGTCAGGGAACTTGAACATGTCATCGAAGGAGCCATGAACATTGTCAATGGTTCCAAAACAATCGAGGTGAAACACCTGCCGCCCCATCTGCGGTATTTTTTCAATACACCCTTGCCCGGTAATGAGATCCCGGCGCCCCGACCGGAAGCCCCGTTACCCGCCCGAGGGGCGACATCATCCCAAGGAACCTCCACCCGCAAATGTGAAACAAAACTGAATCTTGTTGAGAATCAAACTGCAAATGAAATAGATATTATTGTCAGTGCTTTAAAAAAGAGCAAGGGCAATGCAGCCAAGGCTGCCAGAATGACCGGTATCTCACCCCAGTGTTTCCACTACAAACTTAAGAAATATAATTTGGACAGAAAGCAGTTCATTGAGTAGCCACTATAAAAACAGGGGTCAGCTTTTAAAGGTGATCTTTGGATCACAGGGCAGTGCCAGACCCACCCCCACCTCCAGGGCCTTGAGAATGGCTGCCGGCACGGGACACGACACATGGGGAATATTGCCCTTGCATGCCCCAAGCACCTTTGACTGACCCTTTTTAAAGAGCTCATCCATCACGTTCAACGGATCTGTCCCAAGGGCCTTTGCCACTTTCTTGTAGTTCGGGCACTGGCTTTCAAGGGAAAGGGTTGCCATGTATCCCGGCTCCGGCGTTACCTTTATCGTTGTTGTAAAACCGCAAATCCCTGCAAAAACCGCCAGTTCAGTCGTTGAATCCTTACCCATTATCGATACGTCTCCTTGAAAATTAAAATCTGCCATAATCGCCTTGACGCCATAAACGCCTTGATTCTTATAGAGAGGGTTGCGACAGAAATCAACTCTTTCAACAATTTTTCCCTGATATTCCATTGACACCCCTGCCCCTGGGTGTATTTTATGGACGAATTTTTTAACCCTTGACACATCGAGGATCCACCGTGAAAAAAAAGACCTATGTCGTTGCCTGTGCCGTTCTGGCCGTGGACATGAAGCACGTTGCCCAAACCCTTGGAGTTGATCTGGACTATAAATTCCTGGAAGCGGGCCTTCACAACAACCCCAAACGGCTCTCAACCAAACTCCAGAAAGCCATTGACGAAATATCAGCCAAAGGAGACGGGGACCGGATCATCATCGGTTACGGCGTCTGCGGCAGGGGTACCATCGGTGTTCATTCCAGACAGCTCCCCCTGGTCATCCCCAAGGTCCATGACTGCATTGCTCTGTTTCTGGGTGGGGACCAGGCATATAAGGATCAGTTCCGCAAATATCCCGGGACCTATTATCTGTCTGCAGGCTGGTGTGAAGAAAACAAAGAGACACTTGCCCAGAGGCAACAGCGGGCCTGGTTTGGATCGGAAAGAATCCAATACAGCGATCTTGTGAAATCCCACGGGCAAAAAACGGCAGACCATACCTTTAAATTTCTCAACTCCTGGCAGAAAAATTATCAGCGGGCCGCCTTTATTGAAACCGGAGCCAGGCAATCGGTGGGATACGAAGCCCAGGCCCGGGAAATGGCCGAGGCGTATAACTGGAAATTTGAAATAATTCAGGGAGAGCAGACCCTGATCCGAAAGATGCTCACTGCAGGGCATTCCACCCGGGAGATTCTGGTTGTTCCCCCGGAACATGTCATTGGGTTTGACGCCATCACCGCCACCCTGTCAGCCAATCCGGTGTGGCGTCGGAAAAAAACAGAAACACAGCAGTCCCCCGATCCGACACCTGGGCCGGAAACAGGGGATAGGGATGACACCCCACTGGTCAAAACCGGGCTGGGCATTGATGCCGGCGGCACCTATACCGATGCCGTGGTATATGATCTTAAAACCAGAACCACCCTAACCAAGGCCAAAGCCCTGACCACCAAATGGGATTTTACCATCGGCATTGGCAGGGCCCTGAAAGAACTTGCTCCGGAACAATTAAAACGTGTGGAACTGGTGGCCCTGTCCACCACCCTGGCCACCAATGCCATCGTGGAAAACCAGGGTCAGAAAGTGGGCATGATCCTCATGCCCCCCCCGGGCCTTGCCAAAAATATCGCCTATGAACCCAAGGCCGTGATCCAGGGGGAACTCAACATTAACGGTGAAGAGAAAACACCGGTTAATCCAGAACAAATCCGATCCATGGCCCGGCACATGATGAACACCCAGCAGGTAACCGCCTTTGCCGTGTCCGGTTATGCCGGTTCCATCAACCCGGCCCATGAGCTTAAGGTCAAACAGATTCTTGAACAGGAAACCGGGCTGTTTGTCAGCTGTGGCCATGAGCTTTCGGATACTTTGAATTTTCAGACACGGGCCGTGACGGCCATGCTCAATGCCCGGATAACCCCACGGCTTTCCAGGCTTCTCATTGACCTGGAAGCGGTTATGGGGGATTTCGACATCCAGGCCCCCATTGTGGTGGTCAAGGGAGACGGCACCCTCATGGGCAGTGATATGGCTAAAAAGCGCCCCGTTGAAACCATTCTGTCGGGGCCTGCCGCATCCGTGGCCGGGGCCCTGCACCTCACGGGCCGGACCGATGCCCTGGTCGTTGACATGGGTGGAACCACCACAGATACGGCGACCCTGAGTAACAACCAGGTCTCCCTCAACAAAAAGGGGTCCAATGTGGGAGGCCACCGCACCCATGTCAAGGCCCTGGAAATCCGAACCACAGGCCTGGGAGGAGACAGTCTGATCCAATTTAAGGCCGGGAAATTCCCCATCGGCCCCCAGCGCGTGGCCCCCATTGCCTGGCTGGGCCAGGCCTGGCCCGGGGCCAGAAAAGCCTTGTCTTACCTGGGTCAAAACCTGAACAGATATACAGCCACAACCCAGAAAATGCAGATACTGGTCTGCACCGGAGCCCACAAGAACCTGGTCCTCACCCCCCTGGAACAACAAATCCTGGCCCTGCTCAAACAGCGGTCCCTGTCCATTGACGAGCTGGTGGACCGTACCAACGTCCTCAGCCATGTGAGCCTGCCCCTGGACCGGCTGGAGGAAAATTTTCTCATTCAGCGGTGCGGCCTGACCCCCACGGATCTGCTCCACATCACAGGACAATTTGAAAAATGGGACACTGAATTTGCCCGGGAATACTGCCGGCTTTACGCCCTGATATCCGGTCAGGACATGGACGAAATGATTGAATTCCTGATCCGGGACGTAACGCGACGATTGACCCTGGAACTGCTCAAGCGCCAGCTGGACGATGAAGTCAATCCGGACAACCTGGATACCTGCCCGGTGTGCCGAACCCTGATGGACAACCTGCTGGCCGGGGGCAATACCCAGTACCGGGTCAGCATGACCATGAACCGGCCAATCATCGGCATCGGGGCACCGATTAAATTCTTCCTGACAGATGCAGCAAAGACACTGGGTGCCGAGGCCATTCTTCCGGAAGATGCCGACGTGGCCAATGCCATCGGTGCCATCACCTCCCGGGTGGTCATCAAAAAACAGCTAAGGATCATTCCCGGCAACCAGGGCGGATTTATTGTGGAAGGAATCAGCGGCAGCCCCGTATACAAGGATTTCCAGGATGCAGATCTTTTTGCCCGGGAAAAACTGACCCGGAAAATTCAACGATTGGCACGGGAGGCTGGATCTTCAGCCACCCGGGTGGATGTCACAGCCAGGGACAAAATGATCCGAACCCCCACGGGCGAATCCATCTTCATGGAAAGGATTCTCAAGGGCACCCTTACGGGCCAGCCCGACCTTGTGCTCAAACAGCACCCATCCACTGCCATGGCTGTGGACGCGTGACGTTGGAACCCCAATCGGTTTTTTTAAGGGTGCAATACACAGCCGCCCCATTTGCACCCCTTAACCGACAGATTTGGCGCGGTCCCTGGATTCCGGAAAGCCGAGGCTTTTGACAAATCGATCCTGAAACGCAATGTTCAGGTTAAGGTCAACCACGGTGACCTGGGCCGCAAGTGCCTCTATTTTTTCTCTGCTCTTTTCATCGCACAGGGCCATGATGGCACCGGTTCCTGCAGAATTGCCGACCATCTCAACCCTGTCCGGGTCAATGGGGGGAAGCATTCCCAGGGTAAGCAGGTCCTCCTTTGCAAGGTGGGAGCCAAAAGCCCCGGCAATGAGGATTCTTGACGGACAATCAATACCTGCTTCCTGGCAGAGGAATTCAATGCCGGTGATCAGGGCGGATTTGCCGAGCTGAACCGCCCTGATATCCTTCTGAAGAAAAGTGACGGCCTGTTGATTACTGGATGGATCTCCAGGCGAGAGGACATATGCCGGAAGGGATCCGTTATTGATCTCAAGTGCAGGGGAGACAAATGCCTTGTTCAGTCTACCGTCCGGCATCATGACAGTGGTTCTTAACAATTCGGCCACAACAGAAACAACGCCTGAACCACAGATTCCCGTGGGTGTCATCTCTTTACCGTGGCTGTTTCTAAGAACAGACAACTTTGGAATGCCGGTTGCCGGGCTGATTTCAACCCTGTCAATGGCGCCGGGAATGGCCTGCATCCCGCTTGAAATCGAAGCACCTTCAAAGGCAGGACCCGTGGCGCAGGAGGTCCCAAAGAGCCTGTCCCTGCCCCTCAGCATCAACTCCCCATTGGTTCCCATGTCCACCAGCAAAGTTCCAAGCGGCTGGTTTTCCATGTCACAGGCAAAGGATGCCGCAAGGATATCGCCCCCCAGAAAGCCCGACACCTGGGGAAGGGTATAAACGGGAATCTCCCTGAACCTGAAACCGATCTTTCGGGAAGAACTCTGTCGGGCATCCTTAAACGCAGGCGCATAGGGAGAAACGCCGATGGACTGGGGATTGACCCCGCAAAAAATATGAATCATGGTGGGGTTGCCCACCACAACCATCCGATGTAGCAGCTCTCCATCGAGATCCAGGGCATCCAAAAGGGATTTTGTCCCCCACTCAATGGCCCGGACGACCAGCCCCTGAAGATGTTGAAGGTTTTCAGAAGAATCAACCACCGCACCGATGCGGGTCACCACGTCGTCGCCGTAAAGGGCCTGGGGATTTTTTACGGCCAGGGAGGAAAGGATTTTGCGCTCCCGGATGTTTAAGAGATAAACGGCAATGGTCGTGGTTCCAAGATCAACGGCAATGCCAAGGGCCCGGGGATCGACAGCGCCAGGGTCAACAGCAAGAAAATCATCGGGAAGGCTCACCCCTGCCTTGGTGATGATATGGGCAGAGAGCATGGAAGTTTCAGGAATTTCGATCATCATATCCTGGGTTACCTCCAGGGTGCAGGCAGGCTTTAAGCCAGCCTCTTGTTCCGGGGAAATCACATTGACAAGACACTTACCGCACTTGCCCTTTCCACCGCAGTCGGATCGAAGAAAAATGTTATTGTCAACCAGGGATTCCATGAGCCTTCGCCCGGAAACAGTTTTAATTTCCCGGCCATGGGGGAAGAGACGAATTGTTTTTTGAGACATGGGAATTTCCTTAATGATTTTTCATTGTGCAGGTATCTTTTTTAGAACAAACCTCGCAGGTTGAACCCACACGGCTCGAAGCGTAACCGGACCCCACGGCAATCAGGCAGGAGATGGATTTAAAAGGGGTGAGGATGGCATCCTTACTGATTTTGACCCCTAGCGTTTCCAAAGGAAGGAAAGAGCAAAGAAGGGACTGATCATCCAGATTCCATCCGTGGACCGACCCAGGACTCAAAAAAGGGCTCACGCCCCATCCCAGGGCTTTGGCCCGATTTTCAACCAGGGTCCTGATCTTTTCTCCGGCCTTGTCCAACACGACAAGACCGATGATGTCTGTAAAATAAGCCCCCAGGAAATCGCCACTGGCAGACAGGGAAGCACCGTATTCTTCGAGCTCAGGTCCCAGGGTATAAACCGCAGCCAATACCGCTTCAGCCTTTGCAAGAAAACGGGTTGAAAAGCCGGGGCTAAGCGTAACAGACCGTTCCTCTCCGGGAAGGGCAAGGGTTATGGTTTCGGCCGTGATCTGTTTTATATCAAGCCAGCAACAGACCGCCCGGGAACACCAGATTTTTCGGGCAGCCATAAGGCTCTGCTCCAGGGGAGCCACTATTTTTTCCAAAGGTCTCGTTCCTGGAATTGCCTTTAACACCTCATCAATTGTGACATCGACCTCAATATTTGAAAAAAGTTCAAAAGAACAATCTGCCGTAATACCCATTCCCATACATCGCCTTTTTTATAACCGGCACGGCCGGAGCGGGGGATGGCTCCTGCCACAACGAACGTTGAAACACCGCCAATGGCAATACTTCGGAACAAGTTTCTTATAGATTATTACCATTGCGATAATCTATTAATCTGCAATCTTTCTTTTGTCAAGGATCGTCCTGTAAAAGAAAAATCAGATATCAAATCCCATGGGGATGTCTATAGTTTAATTCCTGACACGGTGTTCACCGCCCCACAAATAGTTGGCTTTTATTGTGAATTTGTGATTTCCTGCGAACTTTGTTCCACAGGCACCCAAGGGTAGGGTAAAAAAAGTAAAAGAAAGGTTTGGATGATTGCACAATGAATGAAAGGTTTGAATTACTGGCACCGGGTGGAGATGTTGATTCCATAAAAGCGGCAATTGTGGCAGGAGCGAATGCCGTATACTGCGGTCTGGACAAGTTTAACGCCAGAAACCGGGCAACCAATATTGAATTTAAGGATCTGAGCGGCGTTTTAAAACTTGCCCATGAAAACAACTGCAAAATTTTCCTGACCTTGAATATCATTATTCTCGACTGTGAAATCCCGGCGCTTATCGGGCTGCTGAATAAAGTGGTTAATACAGGGATTGATGGTGTCATTGTTCAGGACCTGGGTCTGTTTTATCTGTTGTCTGAGTACTTTAAAGACCTTGAGGTCCATGCATCCACCCAATGCACCACCCATAACAACGGCCAGATAGGTTTTTTAAATAAACTTGCCGCGACCCGGGTGAATCTCTCAAGGGAGTTAAATATTGACGAGATAAAAGCGCTGACCCGAACCGCCCATGACCATAATATCTCAACGGAAGTATTTGTCCATGGGTCCTATTGTATCGCTTTTTCCGGACTTTGCTATTTCAGCGCCATCCTTGGCGGGAACTCGGGGAACCGGGGAAGATGCAGCCAGCCCTGCAGGGACAGATACCTGACCACCCCCGTTGGTAGCGATTTCCCCCTTAATCTCAAGGATAATTCAGCCTACTTTGATCTGGAAGGACTGTCTGACGCAGGCGTTGACGCCTTGAAGATTGAAGGAAGGATAAAAAAATTCCATTACGTCTATACCGTGGTTCGTTGCTGGGAAGAGCAGATACTCAAGTTTTATAACCATGATGGGCAGAATCATGACAACAGGGACCTGTATACGGTCTTTAATCGGGATTTTTCAAACGGATATTTAAAGGGTGATATCAATAAAGAGATGTTTATTGATAATCCCCGGGATCATTCAGCGACCCATCTTTTTGAAATAAAAAGCCATACGGCTGCTGCGGATATCCAGGAAGTTAAAAAAGAGCTGTATGATGAAAAAACAGAGATCATAACCATGGTCAAAGAGAAAATAAAAGACCTGAACGTCTCACAAAGCGCCTTGACCCTAAGCTTCTCCGGAGCACTCAACACCCCGCTGAAAATATCTGTGGTAACCCCGGACAGGTCATTTGATCTGCTTTCAAAAACAACCCTCAACCATGCCGATCGATACACCCTTGACCATGAGAGCATAGAGAAAAGATTTCGCTGCCTGGGCAATGGAGAATATTACATTGACCATATAAACCTGGAGCAGCTTCAAGAAGATCTTTTTATACCGTTCCATGAGCTCACTGCATTGAAAAATAAAATTTCATTCCGCTTAAACGGCTCAAAAGAGCTCATTGCCCCCATTGAAGTGCCCATTTTAAAAAAAAAGACCAGATCAACGGTCAGATCAAAAATCAAACCCGTTCTTTCCGTATTGATCTCCTCCCCAAAGGATTTGCATCTTTGCGAGACCACTTCAGCAGATATCCATTATAAGCTCCCGGATTGCCTGAACCCTAGAAAATCAGAGCTGATCACTCTTTTTTTGAAAAACCAAAAACTAATCCCCTGGTTCCCAGCGGTTCTGATCGGGGAAGACTATACTGCGGCAGTGGATTTCCTGGAAAAGGTGCAGCCGGAACGTATTGTAACAAACAATACCGGAATCGCTTTCAAAGCCTATGAGAACGGCATTCCCTGGATCGCAGGACCGCACATGAACACCACCAATTCCTTCAGCCTCCTGGCCATAAAAGAAAAATTCAACTGTTGCGGCTCATTTGTTTCAAACGAAATCACCCCCAATCAGATCAAAAGAATGGTGCTGCCCGATGATTTTCAGCTGTACTACAGTATCTATCATCCGATTTTACTTCTAACCACCCGGCAATGCCTGTTTCACCAGACCATCGGGTGCGACAAGACCCGGGTTGATGATCACTGTCTTCAAGAGTGCGAAAAGTCGGCCTCAATTACAAACCTGAAAGGGGTTTCCCTTAGAATTGATAAAAAAAAGGGAGACTATCATTGTATGTACAAGGATACCCATTTCATGAATACAGATATCATCACTGATCTGCAGAATCTCTTTTCCGGGTTTTTCATCGATTTAAGGGATATTTCCACCCAAGGCAAACTCAAGAAGGATAAAACCGACATTGTACAGCTGTTTGAAAATCTTATCCGGGGAACCCCGATTCAGAATCAGGCGAAGTATAAAGAATTATTAAGGGCCTGAAATATGACCTCAGCCGGACACCTGCGCAGCATGCTGTGCCGGTGCCAGGGTTCTATAATCAGTCATCCCGCCTGAGCCGGCCAACGGCATTTTTTACCAATGGATATGCCAGTCCGGTTTTCACCTCGGCAGCCCTGCTCTATCTTGCCGCCGGAGTTGTCCTGTGGATCTCTCCGGTTTTCCAGACAGGTGGAACCGGGTGTAATTGAACACCAGATATTGTGCGGCTCAGACAGTATGGATGTGGTGATTGATCTTGTGGCAGGTGACAAGTGGCCTCAGTACCTGGATGTTTTGAAAGATTTTATTCCGATCATGGGCCGTTGCGTCCCGGTGGTCGTTATGTAGTTGCAGGGACCATCGCCGGTTCCCTCGTTCATTTAGACGTCAGAACATTGTATCTGAAAGATCTCAGTCTTTTTGGATGCACCGTTCTTGAACCAGAGGTGTTCAAAAATCTGATTTTACGTATTGAGCAAGGTGCGATAAAGCCGGTGGTGGCCCGATCCTTTGCACTGGAAGGGATCTGTGACGCCCAGTGCCTGTTCCTGAAAAAACAACATGTTGGGAAAATAGTGATCAAAATATAAAAATATCAGCCCAACGCATTATATCAGGCATCACTGGCGCTCAGCCGCGTGTGGGGATGGGTATGGTGTTCCCATTTAAACCGCTCTCAAAACTCGATTTCTGCCGCTGCCCTTGGCCTTGTACATGGCCCGGTCTACTCTATCAAAAAAGTTTTTCTCGTGTTCATCTTCAGAGAATTGTCCCACCCCCGCACTGATCGTTGCCTGTACACGCCTCCCGTCATCCAGCTGAATCGCCATGGCTTCAAATGCGTTTCGCAGCCGTTCTCCTGTCTGGTAGGCTTTTTCAAGCCCTGTTGCCGGAAGGATCACCGCAAACTCTTCCCCGCCATACCGGCACGGAATATCATGCTCCCTGATATTCTCGTTAATCAGCTGCCCCAGTCTTGCCAGCACCAGATCCCCGGTAGAATGGCCATAGGTGTCATTCAGCTGTTTAAAATGATCCACATCGATAATAATCAGGGAAAAGGATTCTCCAATCCGGGTATTGTGTTCTATTTCACTTAAAAGCTTGCTTGAAAACCATCGTTTGTTAAACAGCCCTGTCAATTCATCTGTTATGGACAATTCAGTCAGCCGCCGTTCTTTTTTTTGGAACGCATTCTTCTGCTTTTCCAGAAGACGGATCCGATCACCCAGTGCAGTGGACAATAAAAATGCCTCGAAAGTTGACCCAATGATCAGGGCATTAAGGGTAAAAAAATTTTTTGGCAAAACCCCAAGCCCAACCAGGGCAAAACAGGTGACCCCGGATAAGGCCAGAAACCATGCGGCAATATAGTAGCGAGCCGGTTTATATCCCTGCAGAAACCGGATTACCCCGGCGGAAAAGATAGCAAAGGGTCCGACGATCCCCACCAAATGCATCAGCTTGTTCGCAGCGGCAGACTGCTGGAAAACGATCAGCGGTATCACCATGAAAGCAAAAAAAATAAGACCCCACAAGATCAGATACATTCTCGGTGTATTTTTTTTCAAGCCAAGAAAACTAATGGCAAACAAGGAGGCAAATATGTATGCAATTGAAACAAAAAACAAAACATAGGGGGTTACCCCCCTCAATCCGGCAAGGGTGAAAAAACCGGTTCTGGTAAAAAGGATATTTCAAACCAGGTTATTTTACGGAAGCTATCTGCATCGACAAGGAAGAGCAAAAAGTTTGAAGAAGAATGGTTGATTGAGATTTTGGGGTCAATTCTCAAAAACAGATACTGGTTTTCAGGCATGTTTGACGCCAGGTTGAACACAGGATACCGGTATTCCCAGGTATGATTTGGTGAAGATCTTAAATACCCATTTAAGATCTTTTTATAAGATGCGGCCCCCTGCCCATCGGGCATGTACAGGTCCACAATGGGATAGGTTGTCTTGTCCAAAACCAGTACCAGTTTTTTATTTTTGTCCCGCGTTTTGGAAAATGCGATTTTAAATCGCAGCCAGATGACATCGCTTGTCATACCAAAGTTAAAGCCGGTGGTTTGGTGGGGTTTAAACCGCTGCTGATCTGGCTCTGACAAAATATCAAACAAGGACAAGTTTTGAGAAGAATCCATGAAAACATCTGTTTGTTTGCCGATCTGGGAAATAATAAAATCCGACCCGACATGAACCGGCTCAGCACCGAACCCAGAAACAGGAAGCAGGATGATCAGGAAAAAAAACAAAACCGCTCGATTGATATTTTTTATACACCTCGTCATGTAAACCGTCTCATATCGTTGCATCAGAATCAGAAAACCGCATAACCGGCCACAAATAGACATGAATCCATTGTAAAAGTCAACTCAATATCCTTCGCATTGGCCAGTCGTTTCATTCTCTCTTTTCGCAGAGAATACGCGATAATTACAAACTGATTGCTTTGGATAAAATAGATCAACAAACAATACAAGGCCTGGCCTGGCCTGGCTGGACATAAACGTTTAAACCTGTTTTATCCATTTAACATAGGATGTGCTTGGACCTTGATTTACAGATTCTTGCAGTTACCTTGCCATTGGATTATCTCAAAATCAGGTAAAATTCAAGAATACCGAAATTATAGAACCTGTTTCATCACAGACCAATTCAAGGATATCGTCTGAAACGTTATCTGGAGGGTTCTGGTTGCGGATATCCCGAATATCAAGGTGGGGTAATGTTTCTTCGATGACGTCAAGTTCTTCGACAAATTTGATGGGAGGTTCCAGTAAAATCAGAACTCTTGAAAGAACCGGGACAGGACCCAGGGGCCCTGTCCCGGTCAATGGGGTAAAAAAGGTTTACAGAAGGTCGCTGTAGAAATCGTTTCCCTTGTCATCAACGATGATAAAGGCAGGAAAATCCTCGACCGTCATCATGAAAACCGCCTCCATGCCGAGCTCCTCATACTCCACAAGCTCGACCTTTTTGATGAAATCACGCCCGAGCCTTGCGGCAGGACCGCCCGGGGAACCCAGATAGAATCCGCCGTATTTCTTGCAGGCATCGGTCACCTGCTGGGAGCGGTTGCCCTTGGCCAGCATGATCATGGAACCGCCCTGGGCCTGGAACACGGGAACATAGGGATCCATTCTTCCGGCCGTTGTCGGTCCAAACGAACCTGACGCCTGACCGTCGGGGGTTTTGGCAGGTCCGGCATAGTAGATGATATGGTTCTTGGTGTAGTCGGGAAGGCCCTCGCCCCGGTCCAGTCGCTCCTGGAATTTTGAGTGAGCAATGTCCCTGGCCACAATGATCTTGCCCGACAGAACCAGCCGTGTGGCAACGGGGTACTTGCTCAGCTGGGCCCGGATCTCGTCCATGGGACGGTTGAGATCCACCCGCACCGCTTCTGCCATTTCAGGCTCTTTGGCCGGCAGATACTGGGCTGGATTGGCTTCAAGACGTTCAAGGAAAATACCGTCCCGGTTGATCTTTGCCTTGATCTGGCGGTCGGCCGAGCAGCTGACGCCAATGCCCACCGGACAGGATGCTCCATGGCGGGGAAGGCGTATCACCCTTACGTCAATGGCAAAGTGCTTGCCGCCGAACTGGGCGCCAAGGCCAAGCTTCTGGGCACGGGCCAGCACCTTTTTCTCGATCTCAACGTCCCTGAAGGCATGACCGGTGTCATCGCCCCTGGTGGGCAGGGAATCCAGATAACGGGCCGACGCCAACTTGACCGTCTTGAGATTGGCTTCGGCAGAGGTGCCGCCGATGACAAAGGCAAGGTAATAGGGAGGACAGGCTGCGGTGCCGAGACTCTTCATCTTTTCGGTCATGAAATCAAGGAGAATCTCCTCGGAGTTGAGCACCGCCTTGGTCATCTGAAACAGAAAGGTCTTGTTGGCAGATCCGCCGCCCTTGGCCATGAAAAGGAATCGATACTCGTCACCCTGGACCGCATAGAGATCGATCTGGGCCGGCAGGTTGCACCGGGTGTTTTTCTCGTCGTACATGGTGATGGGCGCATTCTGGGAATACCTGAGATAGTTTTCGGTATAGGCCGTGAACACCCCCTTGGAAAGGGCCTCTTCATCGTCGAATCCGGTCCAGACCCCCTGCCCTTTTTTGCCCATGACAATGGCCGTGCCCGTATCCTGACACATGGGATAAACCATGTCGGCTGCGATCACGGCGTTTTTCAACAGTTCAAGGGCAATGTAGCGGTCGTTATCGCTGCTTTCAGGGTCATCAATGATACCCTTGAGTTTTGTAAGATGGCCTGCCCGGTAGAGATGGGCCACGTCCTTGAACGCCTTTTGAGCAACAAGCTCAAGGGCCGCAGGGTCCACCACGAGCAAATCCCTGCCGTTAACGCTTTCCACCTTGACATGGTCCTTGGATATCAGCTTGTACTCTGTCTCATCCTTGCCCAGGGGAAACATGGGCCTATAGTTAAATTGTGTCATACACTCTCCTTATCACTTGACCAGGGCCATCTTACGCCTCAGGTAGGCGATCTGGGTCTGGTGGGGCAGGTCCTTGGGGCAGTAATCCTGGCAACCCAGAAGGGTCATGCAGCCGAACACCCCGTCGTCGTCTCCGATGATCTCGTAGAAATCCGTGTCAGACCGCTTGTCCCGGGGATCCAGGGAATACCGGGCAAGGCGCATGAACCCCACGGCGCCAAGGAAACCGTCCCGCATTCGTTTGGTGGCACAGGCTGAGATGCAGCAGCCGCACTCCACGCACCGTTCAAGCTCGTAGATTTCATCGGCAACATCCGGATCCATGCGTTCTTCAAGTTTGCAAAGGTCCACGTTTTCCGCGTACTTATCATGGATCCAGCTTTCCACCCGCTCGCTCATCTGGCGCATGAATTTTCCGGTGTCCACCGACAGATCGCCGATGAGCTCAAACCCGGGCAGGGGCAGCAGGGTGATCTCGCCGTCGGGGAACTTGGAGGTCAAGGTTCTGCAGGCAAGATCAGGCGCACCGTTGATGACCATGCCGCAACTTCCGCAGATGCCTGCCCGGCAGATGAAATCAAACTGAAGGGAGGGATCCTGGTTTTCCCGGATATCGTTAAGGGCAATAAAAATGGTCATGCCCGGGGCCTCTACCACCTCGTAGGTCTTCATCTCGGGGGTATCCCCCTTGAGCTGGGGGTTGTAGCGTAGAATATGAAATTTTAAGGTTCTTTCCTGGTCGTTCATTATTTAAATCCCCTCCCTGTGCGCTCGTTCTTTCCTTTGAATTTTTCCGGTATGTCAATGGGATTGAGGAGTTCCTGAATCTCAAAGCGGTCTGCGTCTGGGTTGGCCTTTCGAATCTCTTTGATCTGGGCAACCCGTTTTGCCGTATCCGGGTGGTGGATGGTATTGTCGACCCCATAGCCCCTGGAGCCTGGAGGCATCTCCATTTTCATGATGTCAAGGGGCTCGTAGGAAACCTCGGGCAGATCCATCTCCTCGGACGGCCATGCCGTAAGGGTTCTCTTGAGCCAGTCCCGGTCGTTTCTTTCGGGAAAATCTTCCCTGGCATGGGCGCCCCGGCTTTCAGTTCTGAGCATGGCACCATAGGCCACGCACTGGGCAAGCTTGATCATCTTGGGCACCCGGATGGCCTCGACAAGTTCGGGGTTGGACGAGGAGATGCGGTTTCTGATGGCGATATTTTTTGCCCGCTGGTTGAGCACCTTGAGCTCTTCCACGGCCTTTTCAAGATCGGCCTGATTCCTGAAGATCCCCACCTTGTCCATCATGATCTCCTGCATCTCCTTCTTGAGCTTAAAAGGATTTTCTCCGGTGTCCCGGTTCAGGAGTTTGACAAGCTTGCGCTCTTCACGTTTTACAAATTTTTCAATGAGTTTGGTGTTGATGTTGAGCGTGCTCTTGGCACAATGGTCTGCCACAAACTCACCCACGATCATGCCGGCCACAACGGTCTCGGCAACAGAATTTCCCCCGAGCCGGTTAAAGCCGTGCATATCCCAGCAGGCTCCCTCACCCGCTGCAAACAGTCCCTTGAGGGTGGGGCTTTCGCCCGTGGATTTGGTTTTAATACCGCCCATGGAGTAATGCTGGGTAGGCCGGACGGGAATGTAATCCGTGACAGGATCAATGCCCAGGAAGTACTCGCAGATCTCCTTGACCTCCCGCAGGTTCTTGTCAATGTGCTTTTTGCCAAGCAGGGTGATGTCCAGCCAGAGGTGATCCCCGTACCGGGAGGGCACGCCCTTGCCCTTTCTCATGTGCTCGGTCATGCGACGGGAGACAACGTCCCTTGAGGCAAGCTCTTTTTTGTCGGGCTCATAGTCGGGCATGAACCGGTAGCCGTCCTTGTCCAGCAACAGCCCACCGTCGCCACGGCACCCTTCGGTGGTGAGAATCCCCACGGGAACAATGGCCGTGGGATGGAACTGAACCGCCTCCATGTTGCCGAGGGTGGCAATCCCGGTTTCAAGGGCAATGGCCGAACCAATACCCTCGGAAATCACGGCATTGGTGGTCACCGAGTAGAGGCGGCCGTAACCGCCGGTGGCAACCGTGGTGGCCTTGGCCACATAGGCGATGAGCTCGCCCGTGACAAGATCCCTGACAACTGCGCCGTAGCAGACACCGTCCTCGTGGATAAGGGCGATGGCCTCTTTTCGTTCATGGACTGGAATGCCAAGCTCGATGGCCTTGTTGTCCATGGCATAGAGCATGGTGTGGCCGGTGCCGTCACTGGTAAAGCAGGTACGCCATTTTTTGGTGCCGCCAAAATCCCTTGAGGTGATCAGCCCGTGGGAATCGGTCTTTTCAGTGATGGTGACCTTTTTACCGTTGATCACCACCTGGCGGTCGCCCTTTCTCACACGGCTCCAGGGAACGCCCCAGGCCGTAAGCTGGCGGATGGCCTTGGGGGCCGTGTTCACGAACATCCTTGCCACGTCCTGGTCACATCCCCAGTCACTGCCCTTGACCGTGTCTTCAAAATGGACCTCTTCGTTGTCCCCCTCACCCTTGATGCTGGCGCCAAGGCTTGCCTGCATGCCGCCCTGGGCCGCTGCCGAATGGGAGCGTTTTGCAGGCATGAGCGAAAGGACAATGGTATCATACCCCCTCTGCATGGATGCGATGGCGACCCGCAGTCCTGCAAGACCGCCACCAATGACCAGTGAATCCGTATATATGACTTTCATCTATTACTCCTTGGTTGGTGTCGTGTGATCGTTAGCTTCATCTGCGCCGTCAGCCTCGCCATGGGTGGCCGGTTCTGTTTCCTGGGGCTCTGCCTCTTCCGCAGCTTCTTCCACAGCCTCAACATGGGCGGGCTGGGCCGGGGCCTGTACTTCAGCCGGGGCCGGGGCCTTAACCGGAGCAGCAGCCTCAACATTGACTGCGCCATGGCCGTTCTTCGTATAGGGCTCTCCCGCACGATCGCTGTGGCCCCATCCAATGATGAAGAAAACCAGAAGGGCTAGTCCACCAAGGGTCAGAAAAAAGATTGTGGCCTGTTTTTTGAGCAGCTGAAGCCGTTCCCTGGACTTGACCGGATCCTTTCCGCCAAACCATCCCCACTTCATGCACAACCGGTAGAGTCCGATTGTGCCATGGAGTTCGACGCAGACCAGCAGCACAAGGTAGAGGGGCCACATGGACGAAGAGAACACCCTGTCCGCTGACAGGTAGGGATCGATCTGTCCGGGATGGGTGAGCATGATAAACAGATGGACTGACCCCAGGAAAAACATGATAAAACCGGTGACTACCTGCCAGTACCACAGGTTGGTGTCGCCGTGCTTCATCATGCCCATCTGGGAACGGATGATCGAGTGCTGCTTCCAGGTGATGGGAAACTTTCTCACCCCCAGGGCCGCATGGACGATAAACAGGGTAAACACGCAGAACACGGCAATAAACACAGCCGACGGATACCCATGGCCCGTACTCGACAAAAACGACAGTTCCATGGTTTTTGCCACAAAGTTAAAAGAGCCTTTTCCCAGCAGAATACTTGCCACCAGGAGCATGTGAACCCACATGAAAAGCCCGAGCACAAGGCCCGTGCCGCTCTGGGCAAGGTCAAGCCTTGCCGGGGTTCGGCTCTTTTTAATTCGGTCATTGACAATCAAGTTTTCCATCTATCCTCCTTGATGACAGATTCTCCTTCCGTTAAGGGACATCTGCCATCGGACGTTAAAGATTTTGTATCACACTATGGGTTCACATCCACGCCCCACAACTCAAAAAACCGATTTGCACACCTCACCTAGAATCCCAAGGTTCCTGCACACATGTATGCCGTTTTTCTCCATGGCTTCGATCTTGGCCTGGCCCGTGCCGCTGCCGCCGCTGATAATGGCACCGGCATGGCCCATCCGTCGACCGGGGGGAGCCGTAAGCCCTGCAATAAAACCGACAACCGGCTTTGTCACATGGGCCTTGATAAAAGCGGCAGCCTCTTCTTCCGCATTGCCGCCGATCTCACCGACCATGACAATGCCCCGGGTATCGGGATCATTCTCAAAGGCGTCAAGCACATCAATGAAGTTGGTGCCGTTGATGGGGTCTCCACCAATGCCGATGCAGGTGGTCTGGCCAATGCCCAGCTTTGTCAGCTGATCCACCACCTCATAGGTCAGGGTCCCGGACCGGGAGATCACCCCTGCAGGCCCACCGGGCATGTGAATCTTGCCCGGCATGATGCCGATCTTGCACTCTCCGGGGGTGATGATCCCCGGGCAGTTGGGCCCGATGAGCCGGCAGGTCTTTGTGGCCAGAAAATTCTTCACCCGGACCATGTCCATCACGGGAATACCCTCGGTGATGGCCACGATGAGGTCAACCCCGCTGTCTGCGGCCTCCATGATGGCATCGGCACAAAAGGGCGGGGGCACAAAAATCATGCTGGCGTTGGCCCCGGTCTGCTCGACCGCCTCGGCCACGGTGTTGAACACCGGGACCTTGTCCATTCGCTGTCCGCCTTTACCGGGGGTTACCCCTGCAACCACCTGGGTGCCGTATTCGATGCACTGCCTTGTGTGGAACTGGCCCTCCTTGCCGGTGATTCCCTGGACAACGAGCCTTGTCTCTTTATTTACAAATATACTCACGACCTTCTTCCTCCATCGTTATGGAACACTCCCACCGAAGTATCATCAGTGGAGGCGTTTCAAGCTTGGTTGCAGCCGGCAGCCATACCTTGCTCCGGCCGTGCCGGTTATATGGCTGCTGCAACCTTTTCGGCTGCGTCCTTCAAATCCCTGGCATTGATCAGGTTGAGACCGGACTGGGCAAGGATCTCCTTGCCCCTTTCCACATTGGTCCCCTCCATGCGAACCACCACCGGAATGGTGATGCCGCTCTTTTTTGCCGCTGTAACAATGCCCTCGGCAAAGGTGTCGCAACGCAGGATTCCGCCAAAGATGTTGATGAGAACCGCCTTGACCTTGTCGTCCCGGAGGATGATGCTGAATGCATTTTCAACCATTTCAGCCGTGGCCCCGCCCCCCACATCCATGAAGTTGGCAGGTTCAGCCCCTGCATTCTTGATAATGTCCATGGTGGCCATGGCAAGGCCTGCACCATTAACAATATTTCCCACGTTGCCGTCAAGGTTGATGTAGTTGAGGTTGAACTTTGAGGCCTCAACCTCCATGGGATCTTCCTCGTCAAGGTCCCTCAGTTCAACCAGGTCCTTGTGACGGAACAATGCATTGGAATCAATGTCCACCTTGGCATCCAGGGCCATGACCCTGTCATCCTCGGTAAGGATCAAAGGATTGATCTCCAGGAGCGAACAGTCTTTTTCTACAAACAGGGTGTATAAATTTTTCAGCAGGGCTGAAAATTCCTTGAGTGCCGCCTTGGGAAGTTCAAGGCCAAACCCCACCTGGCGGAGGTGATACCCCTGGATGCCGGTCAGGGGATCAACCCTCACCTTGATAATCTTTTCAGGGGTGGTGGCGGCGACTTCCTCGATGTCCATGCCGCCCTCCTGGCTTGCCATGATCACGATACCGGCCGTGGCACGGTCCACAAGGATGCTCAGGTAGAGTTCCTTTGCGATCTTCTGGCCTGCTTCAACCAGCAGTTTTTTCACCTCACGGCCCTGGGGACCGGTCTGGTGAGTGACCAGGGTCATGCCGAGGATTTCACCGGCAAAACCCCTTGCCTCGTCCTCGGATGCGGCAAGTTTAACCCCCCCGCCTTTGCCCCGGCCACCCGCATGGATCTGGGCCTTGACCACCACGGGATATCCACCAAGTTCCCTGGCAACCGCCACGGCCTCTTCCACGGAAAAAGCCGGGCTGCCGTCCGGCACCGGAACACCAAAGGTTCGAAACAACGCCTTTGCCTGGTATTCATGTATTTTCATAGTCAGTCCTTTAAATCTGCATGTGTTTATAAAAACGACAACAACGCCTCGGCAGCGGCCGAGGGCGATATCAACTCCTGTTCCACCTTTGCTGATATTTCAGGAATTTTTTCTGCAATAAAACGGTTCTGATGGAATCTGCTCTTGAGCCCCTCGTCGATGAGGGTCCACATCCAGGAGAGGGCCTGGCTGCGCCTTCTCAGGGCAAACTCCCCGGTCTGGGTCATGATCCGTCGATGTTCAAGCACCGTCTCCCAGATCTTTTGAGTACCGTTTTCAAGAATTGAGCTGCAGGTGAGCACCGGGGGCCGCCAGGAAGGCGATTCCGGCGTGACAATGTGCATGGCAATCTCAAATTCAAGCCTTGCCTTTTCTGCCCGTTCGACATTATCGCCATCGCACTTGTTGATGGCAATGGCATCGGCCACCTCAAGCACGCCCTTTTTAATGCCCTGGAGTTCGTCTCCTGCGCCTGTGATCATGAGGGCCAGGAAAAAATCGACCATGGTGGCAACGCTGGTTTCAGACTGGCCCACCCCCACGGTCTCCACAAGCACCACGTCAAAGCCTGCTGCCTCACACACCAAAAGGGTCTCCCGGGTCTTTGCCGCCACCCCGCCCAGGGTTCGTCCCGAAGGAGAGGGCCGGATAAAGGTGGCAGGATGGGCCGCAAGCTGTTCCATACGGGTCTTGTCCCCGAGGATGCTGCCACCGCTGCGGCTGCTAGAGGGGTCCACGGCCAGAACCGCCACCCGGAGCCCCTGATTGACCAGAAAGAGTCCGAGATTTTCCACAAAGGTGGATTTACCCACCCCGGGAACCCCGGTGATGCCAAGTCGCACCGATTTTCCCGTGTGGGGCAACAGCCGCTCCATCATTCGGGCGGCAACCTGCCTGTGGTCAGCCAGGGAGCTTTCCACCAGGGTAATGGCCTTGGCTATCCCTCTTCTTTCCCCGTTGAGCACCCCCTGTACAAGATATTGCGGATCAAACGCCTTTGCCTCGGTCATGGGCCGGCTCACCCGCCAATGACGTTGAGGGTCCGGTTGGCCGAGTCGGTCACCACGGTTCCAGGGCCAAATATTTCCACGGCTCCAGCTTTTTTTAATGATTCATAGTCCCCCGGCGGAATGATGCCCCCCACAACCACCTTGATGTCCCCTGCCCCCTCTTTTTCAAGGGCTGCAATAAGGGCCGGCACCAGGGTCTTGTGCCCGGCGGCAAGACTTGAGACCCCCACCACGTGAACATCGTTTTCAACGGCCATGCGGGCCGCCTCTTCCGGGGTCTGGAACATGGGGCTGATATCCACGTCAAAGCCGAAATCGGCATAGGCCGTGGCAATCACCTTAACGCCCCGGTCATGGCCGTCCTGGCCCATTTTGGTTACAAGGATACGCGGCCGCCGGCCCGTTTTCTTCTCAAACTCCTGGGTTCTTTTTCTGAGGGATGCCAGGATCTCAGAGTCGCCGCACTCGGAGGCGTAAACACCGGAAATGCACTGGGTGGTTGCCACAAACCGGCCAAACTCCTTTTCAAGGGCATCGGAGACTTCGCCAACCGTGGCCCTGGCCCTGACCGCCTCGATGGCTGCGGCCAGAAGATTTCCCCCCTCCCGGGCCTTCAGGGTCAAGGCGTCCAGGGAGGCTTGAACCTTGCCGCTGTCCCGCTCGGCCTTTATCCGTTCCAGTCGCTGGATCTGCTCCATGCGAACCTCGTCGGAGATTTCAAGCACCTCAAGGGGGGCTTCCTCGTCAAGCTGATACTTGTTCACCCCCACAATGACATCCTTGCCCTGGTCGATCCTGGCCTGGCGCCGGGCCGCCACCTCTTCGATGCGCATCTTGGGCATGCCCGTCTCGATGGCCTTTGCCATGCCGCCAAGGTCGTCGATCTCCTTGAGTATCTTTCTGACCTCATCAATGATGTTCTGGGTCAACGATTCCACATAGTAGGAACCGCCAAGGGGGTCCACCACGCTGGTCATCTTGGACTCTTCCTGGACGATGATCTGGGTGTTTCTGGCAATCCGGGCAGAGGTTTCGGTGGGCAGGCCCACGGCCTCGTCAAAGCTGTTGGTATGCAGACTCTGGGTGCCGCCAAGCACGGCGGACATGCACTCGAGGGTGGTCCGGATGATATTGTTGTAGGGATCCTGCTGGGTCAGACTCCACCCCGAGGTCTGGCAGTGGGTTCTGAGCATCTTGGACTTGGGATTTTTCGGGTTGAACTGGTCCATGATCTCGGCCCAGAGGAACCTTGCGGCCCGGAGCATGGCAATATCCATGAAGAAATTCATGCCGATGCCAAAGAAAAAGGAGAGCCTGGGGGCAAAGGCGTCAATGTCAAGGCCTGCGTCAATGGCGGCCCGGGCATACTCAAGACCATCGGCCAGGGTAAAGGCCGTCTGGAGAACACTGTCGGCGCCGGCCTCCATCATGTGATAGCCGCTGATGCTCACCGTGTTGAATTTCGGCATGTTTTCAGAGCAATAGGCAATGATATCCGAAATGATCCGCATGGACGGGGTCGGGGGATAGATATAAGTGTTACGGGTGAGGTACTCCTTGAGGATATCGTTCTGGATGGTACCCATGAGCTGTTCAGGTTTGACCCCCTGCTCTTCCGCCGCCACAATATAACCGGCAAGGATGGGCAGCACGGCCCCGTTCATGGTCATGGAAACGGACATCTTGTCCAGGGGAATCTGGTCAAAGAGAATCTTCATGTCCTCAACTGAATCCACGGCAACCCCGGCCTTGCCCACATCTCCTGTCACCCTGGGATGGTCTGAATCATACCCCCTGTGGGTGGCAAGGTCAAAGGCCACGGAAAGACCCTTCTGGCCGGCGGCGAGATTTTTGCGATAAAAGGCGTTGGACTCCTTGGCCGTTGAAAAACCGGCATACTGGCGGATGGTCCAGGGCCTTCCCGCATACATGGTGGCCTTGGGTCCCCGGACAAAGGGCTCAAACCCGGGCAGGTTGTCCATGAATTCGACCCGTTCAAGGTCCTGGGCCGTATACAGGGGTTTGACCTTGATCCCTTCTGTTGTTGAAACTGAAAGGGATTCCAGGGACTTGCCCCTCAGTTCTTTTTCTGCAAGCGTTTTCCAGGCATTTAAATCAGGCGTTTGTGACATTGAAAATTCCTTAGATTGATGGTTAGCCGACGGTTAATCCGAGTCTCTCTGGCAAAGCTCCACAAGCACACCTGAAGTGGCCTTGGGATGGAGAAAGGCAATCTTTGCTCCGCCTGCGCCCATTCGCGGGGTTTCATCAATCAGGCGGATTCCCTTGGCTTTGAGTTCGGCAAGGGCCTCTTCGATATTTTCCACCCGGAATGCCACATGCTGGATGCCTTCACCTTTTTTATCAATATAGCGCGCTACCGGACCATCGTCGGAAGTTGACTCAAGAAGTTCCACCTCACTCTCCCCAACGGGGAAAAACGCCGTTGTCACCTTCTGGGCTTCAACGGTTTCGCTGCCGGCAAACCGCATGCCAAGCACATCCGACCAGAAGTTCTTACCATCTTCAATACTCTTTACCGCAACTCCCAGGTGATCAATTTTTAATATCTTCATCTCTCCTCCTGTTCCATTGTACGTAAATTTTTTATCTATAGATGATCCAACAGACAAACAAAGTCAACCCAAAACACCGTTTACAAATCAAAATCTGCCCGGATTCCCCCTGTCTTCAATCCCAGACAGCAAACCGCTGTGTCCATATGAACGATTCACCCAGGCATGGCAATCACGGACCTGTATCATTGGCTGTGGCGCAGCCCATTCCATGCTCCGGCCGGACCGGTCAGGCAAATTTACCGGTCCGATCAGGAAAATTCAAATGATATTATCCCCTTCAAACCGGTTGATCTCCTCCAGAGTATAACCGATTTCGCCAAGGATTTCCCGGCCCTTTGCCCCGAAGGTATCCGGAGGGGTTCTGACACTGCCGGGGGTGCGGCTCAGCTTGATGGGAATGCCAAAGGCCCTTGTCCCGGCCCCGTCTTTTTTATCGCCTCCCACGACCATTTCCCGCTGTTTGAGCATGGGATCCGCCATCACCTCGGCCAGGGTTTTAATCCTGGCGTAACAGACGTCAAGGTCCCCAAGGGTGTTGTCCCAGTGGTCAATGGTTTGTTGTTTAAAAATATCAGCAAGGGCGTCGATGATCTCTTCGCGCCGATCGTCGTCGTACTGGAGGTCTGCAAATTCAGGAACATTCAAAAGCTGGCACAGCCGTTTCCAGAATCGGTGTTCCACGGCACCGATGGCGAGAAACCGGCCGTCGGCCGTCCCATAGGTATTGTAGCATGCGTAGCGGTGGGAGAAGGTGCCGTCGGATCGAACGGGCATCCGGCCCGTCACCCCGGAGAAATAAAGGGGCAGGGTGAGAAATCCCACCATGCCGTCGGTCATGGAGATATCAATGTACTGGCCCCTGCCCGTGGTGGACCGCTCCACAAGGGCCATGAGTATGCCCATGGCAGCGTTCATGGCTCCCCCTGCGATATCTGCGAACTGCACCCCGGGAATGGCGGGGGGGCCATCCTTCGGCCCCATGAGGTCGAGCACGCCTGAGTTGGCCAGGTAATTGACATCATGGCCGACCCGGTCCCGCATGGGGCCGGTCTGGCCATATCCGGTGATCGAACAGTAGATAATCTTGGGGTTCTGCTCTTGAACCCTGGCGTAATCCACCCCCAGACGTTCAACCACCCCGGGTCGGAACCCTTCAAGGATAACATCGGCCCGCTTTGCCAGCCGGAAAAAAATTTCAAGCCCCCTGTCTGATTTAAGATCCAGACACATGTGACGTTTGTTGCGGTTGACGAGGTTGAAAAAAAGCCCGTCCGCCTTAAACCGTTTGTCTTCCACGGAAATAACCTCGGCACCGTGATCGGCAAGGATCATGGAACAATAGGGCCCTGGAAGAAGACGTGAAAGATCCAGAACTTTTATCCCCGAAAGTGCACCTTTGCTCGGCATGGTCGTCCCCCCTGATAAAACGGATCGGTTAAAATAAAGTAAATCCATAGCACCCACCCAGGGGATTGGGCAACAAAAAAACAAGATTAAGATTGCGTTATTGCGGATAAAACGGTATTTAAGGGGTTTAATTTAAAAGGATATCCAACAATAGATGAAATTTGAAAAGTACCACATTTCCGAAGATCTGAAAAAAAACCTAGCTGCCCTGGGCTTTGTACGGCCCACGGACATCCAGTTCAAGGCGATTCCATCGATCCTCAAGGGGGAGGATGTGCTGGCCATTGCCCAGACCGGAACCGGAAAAACAGCGGCCTTTGCCATTCCCGTCATCGACCGGATCCACGCGTCCAAGACCAGCAAAAGAACCCGGGGCATCCGCTGTCTGGTCATGGTGCCCACCCGGGAGCTTGCCGAGCAGATCGGGGAGGTATTTGAGACCCTCTCCCGGCACACCAAGGTCAAAACCTTTGCCCTTTACGGCGGGGTCGAGCAGGACCGCCAGATCAAACGGCTCCAGGACGGCATCGACATCCTCATTGCAACCCCGGGAAGGATGTTCGACCTCATCAGCCAGGGCCACATCAACCTTGACAACGTCAACACCCTGGTGCTCGACGAGGCAGACCACATGCTCGACCTTGGATTCATCACCGACATCCACCATGTAAAACAGAAACTGGTCAAACGCCATCAGACCCTCTTCTTTTCGGCCACCATCAACCAAAAGATCAAAAAACTCGCCTTTTCCCAGGTCAAGACCACGGCCATCCGCATCCAGATCTCCCCGGACGATCCTGTGTCAAAGAATGTCTCCCACTTTGTGATGTTTGTGGAGATGGACGACAAACGGTTTTTCCTTGAAAACTTCATCAAGGACAACCCCGGCGCCAAAATCATCGTGTTTGTCAGAACACGGGTCCGGGCCGAACGGGTGGCAAAGGCCATGGAACGGGTGGGAATCGAGGCCTCCACCATCCACGGGGAAAAGGACCAGGCGTTGCGGTCCCAGGTCATGAAACGGTTCAAGAACAACGAGATCAACATCCTCATCGCAACGGATGTGAGCGCCAGGGGGATCGACATTCCAAACGTGGACTTTGTCATCAACTACGACCTGCCGGACCAGGCCGAAAACTACGTCCACCGGGTGGGACGGACAGGCCGTGGGGTAAAAAAGGGAAGCGCCCTCTCCTATTGCAGCAGGGATGAAAGAGAGCGGCTGGACGAAATCCAGGCCTTTATCAACAAAAAGGTCGAAGTGGTCCATGTCACAAAGAACGACTACGCCATGGTGGTTGAACCCGAACAGGATTTTGAAGACGTCCGGGACCTGATTGCAGACCACGAACAATGGCTGAAAGGCAAGAAAAAAAAGCGTTCAAAATGACCGCACGGCCGAAACAAAACAGGGCTTTCGGCCACAACGAAACATAAAACGAGACAGCAGAGGCCGTTTACGGTAACAATCATGCCCCGTCAGACGAACGTACGGCCTTGACATGGTAATAGCTTGAAAAGTCGCTGCGGTCGATGAACCCAAGATCCAGGCTTGCGTACCAGGCAGCGGTGAAGGTGGCCCGGTCGGCGCTCCACAGCCAGTGCTGGCGAAGGTCAAATACCGGTTCAAGGCAGAGACCTGTTCCCTGGGGCAAGGGGCTTATGATGGTGAGCAGCTCTGCTGCCGTGGGCATCCGCCAGTTTTCAAATCCCTGGTACCGTTCCCGGTTCAATTGCTGGACATAGTCACGGCCCTCTTTCCAGTTGACCGGAAACCGGGTGCCTGAGATCTGCCAGACAAGCCCGGTGGCATCGTCCATGACCAGGTCGGAGTTCAGGACGTTAAACTGCTTGGGCAGAACCTGCCTTGGACGCATGAGATCGTCCAGGTCAAAGGCCTGACGGGCCCTTGACCTGGGAATCTTTTCCGGCACCTGCCGCACCTTGATCCGGCGCTGAACGGGCTCGGTCGGGTTGAGCCAATCCATGGACACCGAACAGATCTTCTCCTTTTTTTCGACCCAGGCAAGGCAGAGCGCCTTGAGATCGTCGGCCATGGTATCGGCATCAGGGAATCGATGGTCCGGCACAACGGCCATGGCACGGTCAAAAAAAACGTCCCATGCCCTGTCAAGATCGGAATTAAGATCACTGGCCCGGCTCTTTTTTTCAGGCAGGTGACCGGTGAGCATCCTGAACAGCATCACCCCCACCGAATAAAGATCTGCGGTTTCATCCACACTGTCCGGGTCCTTTTCCTGTTCAGGTGAGGCATAGTAGGGGGATCCCACCTTGAGGCTTGCATGGCCGTGGAATGTTTCGTTCCTCAGCTTGGAAAGGCCAAAATCACAAATTTTTACATTGTCAAGGTCGTCCAGAAGGATATTAAAGGGCTTGATGTCCCGGTGGATCACCGACCGGTCATGGAGGCAGGCAAGACCGTCAAGGATCTGCAGGATGTACCCCACGGAACGTTCAACCTTGACGATCCGTGAAGGCCTTTCGGTTTCATAGGATTCGCCCATGAGGGACCCAAGGTTGTTTGAATAAAATCCCATGGTGTAAAAGGGCTTGCCCCCAAAGCGGTCAAAGTCAAGGATCTCAACCACATGGGGATGGCGGAGGGATGCAAGGGTAACCGCTTCGGCCACAAAGAGCTCCTCCACCCCTTTTTCGCCCATGAGGGTGGTCAAAAGCGGCACCGGTTCAAGGAGTTTTAACGCCCCGATCTTGCCTGTGACCGGGTATTCAACCTTGAACACCTTGCCCATTCCGCCCTTGCCAAGCAGCCCGGTAACCCTGTATTTTCCAATGTATTTCATTTGATTTAATACCGTTTCAATAGTTTGTCCGCATACACGTCCGGAATGGCTGTCCTGCGGATTTTCATGGCCGTGGTGTGGCAGTCGTAGGGCACGAACACGACCTCCAGCCGCCCGGTTTCCGTGTCAAACACCACGAGTTTGGCACAGGGATTTCCATCCCTTGGCTGCCCCACACTGCCGGCGTTCACGATGTATTTATTTCGCCTGTCCAGGAAAATTTCCCCCTGCCCGAGATCCTGGCGGGTCAGGGTGCCATTGTCAAGGACAATCAGTCCCAGATCATGGGTGTGCCCGGTAAAACAGACCCACCGGTCCAGGGCTTCCATTTTTCGCTGGAGAATGATGTCTGACAGCTGAAACAGATAAACAAACGGAGATTCCGGTGGAGACCCGTGGACAAAATGCAGGTTGTCAACGACCATACTTTTGGACCACCCCTCAATAACACGCCTATACACGGGCAAAAGATGGGACCGGGTGTGGTCTGCCGCTATTTTTGCAACCGGGTTAAAGCAGGCAAGGAAATCAGGGTTGAGAACCGCCATCTCATGGTTGCCCAGAACCGACGGGATGTTTCGGTCACAAAGGATTTCCATCACCCCGTTGGGATCCGGTCCATAGCCCAGATTATCCCCAAGGGAGATGATCCGGTCTGGCCCTGACCCACCCTGGAACGATCGGTCCACCCAGGCAAGCACCTCGGTAAACGCCTCCAGATTTGCGTGGATATCGGATAAAACAATCAAACGCATGGCACCTTCTTCAGAAAACCGGGGTCAGTTCCCATGGAGCAGTTCACGAATCAACCCCAGCAGGGTCTGGGTATCTATGGGTTTTTGAACGTATTTTTTAACGCCCAGGGCCAGGGCTTTTTCTTCGTTAAAGGTTTCACTGTACCCGGTACACAGGATAATGGGAATCCCCTGTCTCAGGTTCAGCATGTTTGTGGCCAGTTCAACGCCCGACAGCTGGGGCATGGTCATGTCTGTGATGACAAGGTCAAATCGCAACGGATCTTTTTCAAATTCAGCATAGGCGTCAGCGCTGTTTTCAAAGGCCGTGATTTCATACCCGTAATCTTTTAAAAGCTCCTGGGTCGACAAAAGAATGCTCTCCTCATCGTCCACCACCATGATGCGTTCCCTATCCCCCGAAGGAATCTCCTGGGATTTTGGCGCCGTTGTCCGGCACTCTACCCGTTCATCTGCAACGGGGAAAAAGAGCTGAAACGTTGATCCCTGACCGGGCCTGCTGTCAACGGCAACATACCCGCCATGCTCTTCAACAACCCCGTAGACCAGGGCCAGGCCCAGACCTGTGCCCTCACCGGGTTTTTTGGTGGTAAAATAGGGATCAAATATTTTCTTCAGGGTCTTGGGGTCCATGCCGTTACCCGTATCCATCACCTTGATGGTCAGGTATTGGCCCGGCACCATATTGGGAACAGGCGCTGCAGCCGAATGAAAAACATCCACCTTGTCCATCTCAACGGTTAACACCCCTGTTGACGCCATTGCCTGGTAGGCGTTTGTGCACAGGTTCATGATGGCCTGGTGGATCCTGGCCGGATCCCCCAGGATGGGTTTATCACAGGTAATCTTCTCGCAGATTTCAATGGACGAAGGGATCGAAGACCGGATCAGGTCGAGAATCTCCTTGACCACGGTGGAAAGGATGAGCACCTGCTTTCTAGGCTCTGTTTTTCGGCTGAAGGCAAGGATCTGCTGAATCAGTTCAGCTGCCCGTTGGGACCCTTTTATGATCTGCCGGATATGGCTCTTTGCCTTTACAGGGTTGTCAATATGCCGTTCAGCCAGCTTGGAATACCCAAAAATCCCCGACAGAATATTATTAAAATCATGGGCTATACCACCGGCAAGAACGCCCACGGCCTCCAGCTTCTGGGCCTGCTGGAGCTGGGTCTCTATCTGTTTCATCCGGGTGGTGTCCCTGAGCACATTGAGCATGGAAACGGTTCCATCGGCATGGGCAATGGGGGTGGACGACACATGGAACGAGTGATTGTCTTTAAAACTTACAATGTCCATCTCCTGGGGGCTGCCGCCTTTGATGGTATCAAAGGCACACCAGGGACATCGTTCTCCAAATCCATGGATTGCCGCAAAACAAGCCTCACCCGTGGCGTCATACCCCGTTCTCTGGATCATGGTGGGGTTCATGTATTCGATTAAAAAAGCTTCAGAGGTGATATATACCGGTTCTTTCATGGATCCCATGATGGCCTGGTATTTTTTTTCACTCTCCACAAGCTGGGACTCCTTGGCCTTAAGATAGCTGATATCAAGGGCGGCAAAGGTAATGCCCCTGGAATGGTCCTCAAGATCAATGGGTGTGGAACTGAGCAGCACATCAATAAGCCGGCCATCCTTTCTCTGCCACCGGGTCTCAATGGTTCCGATCCCCCCCCGGTCTATCTGCTCATATTTTTCCAGCCCCACCTGGTCATAGTATGCCTCATTGGGATAAAACAGTCTTGCACTCCGGCCGATAAGCTCATCCCGTGAAAACCCCGTCATAGTGGAAAGCTGGTCGTTGGCCTGTTTGATCACCCGGTCACAAACCACCCCGATACCCGTGGGAACCGCCCGGAAGATGCTCCTTATCTCCGCTTCGTTTTTTTGAAGCCGCTGTTCGGCAAGGGTTCGCTCGAACAGCTCATCGGACAATCTTGCTGTTTTCTTTTTAAGCTGCCGCAAAAGCAGCAGCGACCAGACAAATCCTGTCGCCACCAGCACCAGAAGGGGAAGAATGACCCAAAGACTCTTTTTCAAGACAGTGGCAAAGGTCAACGGCTGAGTCTTGAGCGCACCAAACCATTTTTCATAGATGGCATCAAATTCACCCGAGGTTTTTATGATGAAAAGCCCTTCGTTGATCCTCGATAAAAGGTTGGCGTCGCCCTGGGCTACGGCAATACAGTATTTGCCCTGCAAAATGGGGTCGGCAAGGGGCCGGATGTTCTTAATCCCCAGTTTCTTTGAAATACCCACCCCCTGAACCCTAGAAATAACGGCACAATCCCCCCTGCCCTGTGCAAGATCTTTTACAACATCCTGCAAATCATCCTCAAGAACAAGGTGGGTTGAGATCTGGCGTTCAACGGCAATATCGTGGTAAAGATCCCCCCTTTGAAGAACGAGGGTTTTTCCCCTGCATTGATCAACCCCGTCAATGGTCGAATCGTTCCTGACAAACACGCTGTAGGTGGAGATATAGTGGGGTACGGAAAAATCAACCTTTTGATCCCTGTTCCGGGTTTTGTACATCCCTGCCAGGGCATGGATTTCACCGTTTTCAAGGGCGGCCCGGACCTGGTTCCAGGGGCCCAGCTCAATCTTGACGTCCATGTCCATGGCCCTGGAAACAGCCTTGATAATATCGATATTGAATCCCTCGGGAACCCCCTTTTCATTGAGGTACTCAAACGGAGGATAATTGTGGTCTCCCATGACGATGACGGGTTCAGCAACGGCGGAACAGACCGAAAGCAGCACCATGAAGGTTGTTGCGAGGAATAGGGATATATGTTCATTCATTTGACAAAGGATACGAATTTACTTTTCTTTATGATTCTGGTTTTCCCCCCCAGGGAAAACGCCCCAAACAATCGGATCCGAACCGGGCCGGAACAAGCCGCCCGGAAGAGTCCGGTCCAAGGGCAAGAGCATACTAATGAATGCCCAGGAAATCAAATTAAATATCACCCGGGTTAAAAGGTGTGCACGCTCGCTTCGGGTATGGCGACCCCGATCGTATCCCCTTTTTTCAACTTTTTTTCCAGCACCTGCCTGCGGGTCCACTGGGCCATGAACTCGACCCCGTTGACCCGGATAAAAACGTCAAAATAGAATCCGCGGCTGACCAGTCGTTGAACCGTTCCGGAAAACCGGTTTGGACCCCCATCCGGATCTGCATCCAGACAGAGGATCTCTTCGGGTCGAACGGCAAGGTAACCCCGTCCCGGGACAGCAGAACGGTCATGGCAGACCTCAAGCCCCTGGATGCTGACCGCACGGCCATTGCACCCGGTAATGGGAAACACGTTCTTCATGCCCACAAACTGGGCCGCAAACGGAGATCCGGGCCGTTCAAACAATTGCTGAATGGTGCCGGTCTGTTCGATTTTCCCCCGGTGAATGATGGCCCCCCTGTTGGCAAGGAAAAGAACGTCTGAAAAATCGTGGGAAACCATGACAAAGGTGGTTCCAAGGGTTTGATGAAGGGATTTTAAAAGGTTTTTAATGTCATCCTGGAGCACGGGGTCAAGGGCTGAAAGGGGTTCGTCCAGGAGCAGCAACCGGGGATTGAGGATCAGGGCCCGGCAAAGGGCCACCCGCTGCTTTTCCCCGCCGCTCAGGGTCAGGGGATGACGATCCAGCAGGTGGGACAGATTCATGGTTTCCACGAGGGTTTCAAACCGGGCGTCTGCCTCAACCCTGGAAATGGCGTGGTAGCGGACCCCGTAACGGATATTCTTTTGTACATCCAGGTGGGGGAAAAGGGCGTAATCCTGGTACACGATGCCAAGCCCCCGCCGCTCAGTAGGCGTTTTTGTTATTTCCTGGTCCCCAAGGAAAATCCTGCCGCTGTCAATGGGCATCAGCCCCATGATGGCTTCAAGGAGCAGGGACTTTCCCGATCCTGTGGGGCCGATGAGGGCAAAGAAATCCCGTTCTTTGACTTCCAGATTGACCGACTCCAGGCTGAACCCGGGAAGACGTATGGAAAGATCCCTGACCCGTATCATTGCAGCCGTCTTTCCCTTGAAAAGAACCGCATCATGACAAACAGCACCAGGGAAACAAGTATCAGCCAGAAGGCCACACACTGGGAATATTTCAGGCCAAAGGCGGTGAACCGCTCGTATATCAGAACCGGGGCCGTCATGGGATGGTAGGCCACAATGATGACGGCCCCGAACTCGCTGATGGCCCGGGCCGTGCACATGACCGCCCCAAGGACCATGTTACGCCACACCATGGGAAAGGTGACCCTGAAAAAAGTGGCTCCCATGCCTGCCCCAAGGCTCTGGGACGCCTTTTCAAGGCGCAGGGGAACCGCCTCAAACCCGGCCTTGACCGTGTTGATATAAAAGGGAGCCCCCACAAAAACAAGGACCACCACGATCCCGGTGAGGGAGCCCATGATTTCAATGTTGACCATGGAGAGCAGTTTTCCCCAAAGGGAATTTCTGCCAAAAAGGCTCAGTATGGCAATACCGATGACCGGGTGGGGGATCATGATGGGAAGATCAATGAGCCCCTCCACCAGTTTTTTGCCCCAAAACGTCTTTCTTGCCATGATATAGGCAAGGGGGGTACCAAAGGCAACGGCAACCACCGTTGCCCCCAGGGCCGTAAAGATCGAACGGACCAGGGCCTCGATGACCACCCTCTCCCGGATCGTTGACAAAAGGTCCGGCACTTCGGGCATGAGCAGCATCTTGCCCAGGGGAAAGGTGACCAGAAACACCAGGGGAAGGCTCAACAAGACTGCCCCCCCCCAGAAAAAATTTGGTTTTTTTAAATTCACGGTCAACCCGAAAATTGGGCAGATGCCCTGTTCTTTGGTCTGTTCATGCGCCGCCCGTGCCGGTTATTCCTTGATTTCCACAAGGGGAGCAAGGATTTCGGGCAATGCGTCCTTCATCGACTGTGAAGGCACGCGGCAGGGAATGAAGGGGGGCTGCCCCATGGACTCAAGGGTCTTTAGACCACCGTCGGCAGACAGCAGATAGGCCAGGAACAATTCTGCAGCCTCTGGATTGGGGCTGTTCTTGATCATGGTAATGCCGTAGGTGCAAGACTGACCGGTCTTTGTGATGAAGGTGCCCGGTTTTTTTCCGGTGACCTCAACCGTTGCCTGGCGGTAAAAGGCGTCAAATTTGTAGTTGCCAAGGTTGATGTGATCGTCAAGGGTGATGTACTTAAGTCCATGCTGAACCGCAACCGACCGATACTCCCAGGCATAGTCCATATTGCCGGTCTTTAAAAGGTTGACCAGCTCCACGGATTTTGGACGCACGTTTTTCAGGGGCCGGTTGGCAATGAGCCTATCGTAAAGCCCGTCAATGCTGTAGAATTTTTCAGCAAGTTTTAACACCATGAGGCTTCGATAACCGCAGGGGTCAAGGTTTGGATCGGAATGGCCCCAGACAACACCCTCTTTTAAGAGGATATCATACCAGTTGTCACGGGTGATCGTATCGCTGAAACGGCTGGTCGCGGTATAGCAGAGAACAAGCTGGTTGGATGCAAACCGGACATTCCAGTCGGCAAAGTCGGGAACAAGGGTGTTGTCGATCACCTTGTAGTCGGCAGAGGCCATGATGTCGGCCTTTTTTCCCACCTCAGAGATCATCCTTGCCATTTTAGTGCTTCCCCCGGCTTCCCTGAGGATATCAATGTCAGGGTGAAGCGCTTCAAAATCCTTTTCAATCTGGTCAAAGGGGACCGTGAGACTGCCTGCATGGAAAACGATCACCTTGCCCTTGGGTGCTGCAACGCCAAGGGATGCCGACATCACAAGGACGGCGGCAAGGGTCAGGGATCTGAATAATCGGGTTGTAACGTTCATGGTAGCTCCTTAAAAAATGGGTTAAATATAAGCCATGGCTTATTTAAACCGCCCATGAAAGTCAATATATTTTTCATTAACACCGAACAAAGGAACAGGCAAACCATAAACAACCAGATCCAACGACCTAAAGGGCCTGTTCAATGGTAAGTCTCACCCGGGAGACCGTTTCGTCAAGGGCCTCGACCGTGCAGTCTGAAAGATCCACAGGTGGATGAACAACGATTTCCACCTCCCCGGGTGACAGATCCAGGGAGTCCGACGGCAGGATCTGCCCCGTGTTTCGGATGGTGATGGGAAGAACGGGAAGCCCGGCATCCATGGCAAACCGGAAGGCCCCTTTTTTAAAGGCAAGGAGCCTTCCGTCCCGGGTTCTTGTCCCTTCCGGAAAAAAGAGAACCGCAGACCCGCCGGTGATTTTTCCCCCGGCAAAAAGCCTGTTTTTTGCCTGTTCCATGGATTTAAGGGCCGCCCCGCTGTCGGCCCGGTCAACATAGATGCACCCCAGACTCCGGCAGGCCGGCCCAAACACCGGTATCTTTTCAAGTTCCTTTTTCATGACCCACTTGATCCTGAGGCCAAGCCACCCATGGATCACCGGGATATCGGTCATGCTCTGATGATTGGCCACCACCACATAGCTTTTTTCCCGGCTGTAGTTATACCGGCCCAGAATTTTAACCCGGATGGGAACCACGATACAGGCAAGCCTGGACCATGATACGGCAACCAGATTGCCTGCATCAGCCCCGAAAAGAAGCACCACGACCATGCAGACCACCCCGTGGAAAAGGGTTGATAGCAACATAAAGGGAAAGACAAACAACCACTTGTAGGGTTGATAAACAGCCTTTAAGATCGCATCCACTCGGTTGACGGCTCCTTTTTTCCGGTTTACCTGTTCTCCGATGTTTTTTCCTCTGATTTAATGCCAAGGACAGAATCTACCCAGGAGACAAGATCGTCCCCCTGGTATGCATTAAGAATAAAGGGATAGGGGGTCTGGGACGAGGTGGCCAGATAGTCGCCATTTTCCGTTTTTTTATGGAGCACCAGACCATCGTTCCTGGCCTTATCTCCTGACCCCGTGGTCACCTGAACCTTGAGCAGGGGTGTGCCGCCGGCATCCGGCAGGTCCGTCTGCCCATCCGGGTACGAAGCGCAATCAAGCTGGGTCAGGTCCGCCACCAGGGCGTCAACCTTGCCGGCATCCACAGGATTGCCGTCTTCGGCCTTCCAGGGTGTCTGCTCCTGATCCTGATCCTGATCCTGATCCTGCTCCTGCTCCTGGGCCTGGGCCTGATCCTGAACCTTGTCTTTGTCCTTGTCATCGGGTTGCCCCGCAACAAGGGTCCGCTTGAGGTCTGCCTTCTCGACCACAAGGGAGGTCAGGGATTCCCGGTCAAACCCGAACACCTTTTTGGACCTGAAACCCGCCACATCCCGGTCAAAATCCTGCCTGAAATTTCCCAGGGCATGATAAACCCCACCATGGCCTGCAAGGGTGACAAAGGTATGACGGTAGGTGGGAGCTGCCTTGCCCAGCTCAAAGCTGCGCACGACCGTATCCCCCTTTCTGGCCGTGACCTTGATGCCTTGTTCCGGGGTGAGGTCGTAGCGCACAAGATCCCGGCTCTGGGAGACCAGGGCCGACACCCGGAGATTTTCAACCACATCCAGAAGTTTTTTCACGGTGTCGGTGTCCGCCGGGTAGTGTTTGTCCGAAACCGTCCACTGACCGTTTTCCCGGTCAAGGGTGATGGTTTTACCGTTCTTTTCAACGGCAAGGGAGGTGACGCCTTCAACATCCACCCGGGGAAGATCGGGAAGGGTGTAATGACTCTTTTGTTCGGAATGGAACACAAGGTATGCCACGAGGCCGACAATGACCGCCCCGAGGATGAGCAACTCTTTCTTCATTTTGTTTATGACTCCTTTTGACCGGTTGAAAAAAGATCCTTAATCCGTCGTTTTCTTGACCTGCGCCGGATCCAGACACCAAACCCGAACAGAATGACCAGTATGGGCAGGCCGGCAATGTTGACGGTCTTGATGACGTTTCTCATGACGGGCACTGTCGGGTCAAGGGGGTTCAAGGTCTGGTTTTTGCTGCGCATGACGGCAATGTCATCCTGGCCGTTGAGGTGGTCAATGACGTTGAGCACAAAGGTGGCATTGGTGCTCCGGCCCTCGCTGTCAAGCATGTTGTCCTCAAGCATGGACGAACAGGCCATGACAAAGATCTTGCCGGCCTTTCGCCCTTCCACCAGGGTGTTGGATGCCTGAATTTTAGACAGATCCAGGGCGGTTTTGCCATCCTTGTCACCACCATTGGTCGGGGCCTTGTCTGAATCACTGTCCGTCAGATCCCCTTCAGCCACCTTTTTCTCCGGCAATGTCTTCTGGGGAATTTCCCGTCCGGCAAAATAACTTGAAAAATCACCCTCGAGCATACAGGCAAGGTCAAACGACTGTTTCTCCCCGTCTTTGGGCGGAGAGATGAACATGGGGTTCAGGTTGATGTTGTTCTTGATCTCCCATGCCTTGTCCGATGAGGAGAACAGCGTTGTGGCCTTGATGCCGGATTGTTTCAATTTTTCAGCGTCAACGGTCAGGGGGGAAATTTTCATGGTCACAAGCCCCTTGATGTTGTTCATGTAACCGGGGGTGTTGTCGATGTTGGCCCCGTCGATCATTGGTGCAAAATAGATCTTCTGCTCTCCTCCCCCACGGTTCTGGGGCAGCATCTGTTTGTAGCACGCCTCGTCCATGACATAGGAGGGGCTCACCTTAACCCCATAGTGCTCAAGAAGCCGGAAAAGGCCCGTATCAATGGGCGTATAAACGGGTCCGCCGCCCATGAACCCGGCGGATTGCCCGGGCATGGTTTCGTTAAAGGCCTCGGGAAAGATGGCAAGGTTGGTTCCCTGCATCAGGGCCTGGTCGATCTGGAACAGCTCAAAATCAGTGAATTTCTCCGTGGGTCTTGCAATGATCAGGGTGTTGAGGCCTTCGGGTATTTCCTCGTCCCCAAGGGAGATCTCCTTGATGGTATACCGCTGGGAGACAAGACTGTTAAAGGCATTCATGGTCGTCTGCTGCTGCTGGCCCATCATGCCCATGCCGGGCATGGAAAGGGCAAGCGTACCGTGGTCACCCAGATAGCCGATGGCCTGGTTGATTCCGATCATCTGCTCCATGGTGTCGGCGAGAAGATCCCCAAGCATGGCAGGATCCGTCATCTGATAGGTGGTACCGATGATGGGCAGATTGACACTTGAAATCAGGGGAATCTCAGCCCGTTTTTCCCCGTACTCCATGACAAGCCCTGCACCGCCCGTACCGGCATGGACATTTTTTTCTTCAAGGTCCGGCCACTTGAGGGTCATGATATTGTAACGTTGGGCAATCTCATCAAGGTTGTTTTCCCGGGTGGGATCGACGTACTTGAAATCCATGACACCCAGGTTCTTGGTATTGAGTTCTTCAACCATTTTTGTAATCTGTTCGGGAAGGGCGGAAAGAGTGTCAAGGCCCATGAACGGGGCAACTGCAAACAGCGACGAACTCAGGTACATTCTGACCTTGACCTTGTCCTTGAGGCTCAGCAGGGCGCTCACCTTGTTGTTGAGTTTCTGGATGGCCGTGGTGAGCTTGTACTCCAGCCCGTCCGTGGCAGTGATGGCCGGAACCTTCTCGACCATGTCCCCATGGATGATCACAAGGCCCATGTAAGCCTGCTGGAACTTTACCTCGTCATTTTCGATGATCCGGATCTGAACCGGTGAGATGCCGTAATCCTCGGCCAGCCTGCGGTTGCGGTCTGCCTCATCGGTCAGGCCCGCCTCCTGGGGGGTAACATCATTGAAGGAATAATTGAAGAACTTTCCCCCATGGCTTGCGTATTCCTCCATGAGATCGTGGAGGTATCGCTCGGTGTTGTTGTAGGGTGCCGGCAGGTTTTTTGAAAAAAACACCTTGATGGTCAGGGGTTCGGACAGGGTGGCGACCACGGTGCGGCTTGCCCGGGACAACGAATAGACCCTGTCCCGGGTCAGGTCTGCCCTGAAGAAAAGGGTGGTGCTGACCAGGTTGACAAGAACGATCACAACCACATAGATAAGGAATTTAAAATATGTCTGTTTCTGTTTCTTCATTCTGATTTTTCGCTCCTTAATTCTTTTCCTGCATCACAAGATAGGTTCCCCAAAGCCCCAGGACCATGACGCTCAAAAAGTAGACCAGATCCCGTGAATCAACCACCCCCTTGGCAATGCTCTGGAAATGCACATCCGCCCCAAGATACCCCACCACCCCGGCAAGGGCGCTGGGCACAAAAAAAAGCATCTTGTCGATCACCGTCAAGGTAAAGCACATGGCAGCCCCCAGGATAAAGGCCACGATCTGATTCCTTGTGAGTGAAGAGGCAAAGATGCCCAGCGAACAGTAGGCGCCGGAGAGCAGCAGGGCCCCGAGATACCCGCCGGCCACGGGTCCTGGATCAACCTCGCCTACAAAGGAAATCAACAGCGGATAGGCAAGGGTCGGGGCAAGCATGGCAGCGGTAAAGCCAAGGGCTGCCAGGAATTTTCCCAGGGCAATGTCCCTGAACGAGACCGGCATGGTCAACAGGGTTTCATAGGAACCCACGTTCATCTCTTCGGAAAAAAGCCGCATGGTGATGGCCGGTATGACAAAGGCGAAAATGGTGGGCAAAAGGGAAAAAAAGCCCCGGAGGTCGGCCCGGTCAAAGATAAAAAACGTTGAAAAGAAAAACCAGCCCGTGAGCACCAGAAAGAGTGCGATCACGATATAGGCGATGGGAGAGATAAAGTAATCCTTGAACTCCCTGGCTGCAATTTGTGTCATCTGCATCATGGTTTAATTCCCCCTTGTCAATTCCTGGAAGATGGTCTCCAGGGAACGGGTTTTGTGGGTCAGTTCGGTGATGATCCAGTCGGTATCACGGACGGCCAGGTAAAGGGCTTTTCCCGGATCATGGTCATCGGTTTGAGCGCCTCCCCTACCGGGGACGCCTTTACAGTGGATCTCAAACCGGCAGTCTCCGACCCCATTGCCCTTTTTCTGATCGACCCCATGAACGCCCTTGACCCCCTTCAGAAGGGCCATAGCCTTTTCAGGATCGGCATTGGACAGGGAAAGAAAGATGCTTGACCCGGCACCATCCACATTCTTGAGATTCTGGGTGGTGTCATCGGCAACGATCCTGCCCTGGTTGACAATGACGATTCTGTCGCAGGTGGCCTCGGCCTCGCTCAAGATATGGGTGGAAAAAATAATGGTCTTTTCCTTGCCGATTCTCCGGATGATGGCACGGATCTCTGCGATCTGGTTGGGATCAAGGCCCGAGGTGGGTTCATCCAGCACCAGGATCTCAGGGTCGGTCATCAGGGCATGGGCAAGCCCCACCCGCTGTTTCAAGCCCTTGGACAGCTCGTCAATGGTCTTGTGCATGATATCGGCAAGGCCGCAAAGATCGGCGAGTGCCTTGAGGCGTTCCACACGCTGTGGCCTGGCAATGCCCTTGACCGCTGCCACATAGTCAAGGTAGTCAAATACGAGCATGTTATGGTAAAGGGGGGCCGATTCAGGCAGGTACCCCATGATTTGCTTGATCCTGAGGGTATCCTCGGGCATCGAGAAATCCTTTACCTTGATGGTTCCTGAACTGGGTTTAAAAAAACCGGTCAACATTCTCAGGGTGGTTGTCTTGCCTGCGCCATTGGGGCCGAGAAGCCCCAGGATCTCGCCCCGGTTGATGGTGAGACTGAGGTTGTCCACGGCGCAAAAATCGTTGTAGTACTTGGTCAGATTCTCGACCTGTATCACATCTGCCTCCTTTTTAAATGGGTATGTCTCCTAAAAGTTATTGTGATTGTCCGGGAAAGGCTGTCCCCCGGATATCAATACTCTTCAATTAATCTGCTCTTTTCCATGAAGGCGGAAAGTTCCTTTTCTGTCCGTGAGCAGGCCGCCATGGCCCGCTCCACATTGCGGCAGAAGGGATCGTCCTCGCCCAGGATTTGCTTTGCCTCGTGGAGAATTTCCATGCCCGCATCCCAGTGGGCCGTCACCTGGTCAAACAACTTTTTGCGTTGTTCATGTCGTTTTTTTTCCGCCGATATCACCGACTCCAGCCGTTTTATGGAATACTCCACCAGGGCATCCCTTGGGGTATCGTGGGATTTGGAAATCATCTCGAGCACCTCCAGGGTCCGACGACTCAGCACATAGGTCTTTTGAACCCTGTCGATTTTTTGAAACTGCCTGAGCCGGATGGTGGCCGCAAGATCCCCAAGGGCTGCTGCATCCTCGATCAGATGATCAAACAACGATTTTTGCTTGATGCCCAGGTGAACGGCAACAAGGCTCAGGGAATCAATGGCCCTTGCAGAAAGCTTAAAGGTGGCCCGGACGGACTGTTTCCCCCTTAGCTCCAGGGCTGCAAAGCTAGGCTTTTTCATTTTTTTATCTGTCATACCCCCTCCTTTTGCAAGGAGTTTACATTATTTTAAAAAACACCATTAAAATAATAATACGCATTAATCAGCAGGCGCAACCTTACACCAGGAAAAACCGTGAATCAATATTTTTTTACCGCAATGCCGGGGCCTCCAGGCAGAACATCGTGATACACAGCAAAATTTACCCGGTACAACTTTTTTTGAAACCAGGATACTGGGTCGGAAAGATAAAACAGCGTGGGGACGGTTCAAAGGATTGACGCAGTTAAGGGGATTAGGGCTTGAGCCGCTGATCAGCCAAGGGTTTTGATTTTCTCAAGGCCGATGTACCTCAGGTACAGTTTGTCCTGTTCATCCATAAACAGGTCAAACAATTCCGGATCAAAGGATTTGCCCCGCTCCTGGTACATGATGGTAATGGCTTTTTCAAGGGGCATGGCCTCTCGATAGGGCCGGTCCGAGGTGATGGCATCCCAGAAATCGGCAATGGTGGAAATCCTGGCCTCAATGGGGATTTCATACCGGCAAAGGCCGCAGGGATAGCCTGTGCCGTCCCATTTCTCCTGGTGGGAGTAGGCAATATTGACGGCAACCGGGGCAATTTCAAGCTGTGACAGCAGACGCTTGCCGATTTCAGGGTGGGTCTTGATGTGTTCAAATTCTTCCGGTGTCAGCCGGCCGGATTTGTTGAGCACCTCGTCCTTGATCCCTATTTTGCCGACATCATGAACAATGCTGCCCATGAAAATTTCATTGACCTGGGATTCCGGCAGGCTCGCCTTCCGGGCAAGGTCCCTGGCATAACCTGCAACCCGCTCCACGTGACCGCCGGTGTATTTGTCTTTGGATTCAATGGCAGAGGCAAGGACCATCAGAAAGGTTTCAAGCTGCTCGGAACGGGTTTTCTCCCGTTCGAGTTTATGGAGACTGAGTACATTTTTAACCCTTGCCTGGAGTTCCAGATGGTGGAAGGGTTTTGTCAGATAATCGTCTGCGCCCAGTTGAAGGGATTTTATCCTGTCGTCCTGTTCGGTCAACGAGGTGATTACAATCACCGGGATTGTCGATGTTCCTCCATTATTTCTGATTTTTTCAAGCAGGGAATACCCATCCATAATCGGCATCATGATATCTGAAATAACCAGATCTGGCTTGATCTCTTCGATTGCCTGCCAGGCGGCCTGACCGTTGGACGCAACAAACAGCGTATACCGTTCCAATGCAATGGCTAGGAACTCTTGTATTCCGATATTGTCTTCGGCAATAAGGATAGTACCCTTGGAATCTTCCGGTTCTATTTTATTGATATTGTCCCGGCTGGAGGCGTTCTTGTCCGATGCGCAGATTCGTGCAAGATCCTCGCTGTCTATCCGGGCCAGATCCGCCACCCGCCGGTCTTTTTGTCTTCGATCATCAACGCTGTATCCGCCATGCCCGGCCCGGCGATCTGTCGCACGCCTGTCCAGGACCGATTTGGGTTCACTCTTTTCAAGATCCACGGGCAGGTCAATGGTGAAAACAGTACCCTTGTTCACCACACTTTCCACGGATATGGTCCCGTTCATCATTTCGACACAATCTTTGACAATGGCAAGCCCAAGGCCGGTGCCTTCATATTTTCTTGTAGTCGAGCTGTCTCCCTGCTGAAATCTTTTAAAAATAGATTTCAGGACCTCCCGGGACATGCCAATGCCCGTATCTTTGACAGTAATGGCCATTCGGTCCTCTTTTTTCAGCAAAGAAACGGTGATCTGACCTTTTTCGGTAAATTTATAGGCGTTACGAATCAAATTATTTAAAATATCCTTGAGTTTCTCCTGGTCAACAAATACCTCTCCGACACTTGCATCCCCCGTGTAGGCCAAATGTATTCCACTCTGCTCAACAAGCCCTTTGAAACTCGCTACTGCTTGAAAAATGCAGGTATTAATATCGGTTTTTGTTAAAACAAGCTTGACCATGCCGGCATCTGATATGGATATTTTAAGCAGTTCATTGATTTTTTTGGTCAAGATAAGGGTTTGCAGCCCAATCTTGTCCAGGGTTTCCATCAGCTTTTCAGAAACGGTTCCCACATTCCCTTCAAGAATCAAACCGATCCACCCGCGGATAAGTGTTAAGGGGGTTCTCAACTCATGGGTGATATTGGCAATAAAATCTTTTTCAACCCGGGCAGATTCTTCCAATGCGGTAATGGACTCTTTTAGCTGAACTGTTTTTAACGCCACATGTCGTTCCAGGGTCAAGCTAAGGGTAATAAAGTGGGACAACACAAAAATGAGCACACTCACGGAGATAAAGAACACTCCGAAAGGATACATCTGGTTGTTGAACGCCCCGGCTAACGACGGGTAATTTAAAAAATAATCAACTGCGGAAAAACAGAAAATAACACTTGAAATAAAAAAGAATTTCACCTGGGTTTTCCGGAGAAGATCGGTCTCTTGCCGGTACACCCGGTACAGGGAAAAGAGAACCTGAACCATGAGGAAAAGCACCATGGCAAGATAGACAACATGGAGGGGGCCTGCCTCGGGGTAATACCCGAACCCGAGTAGATAGGGACCTTTGATAAAAAGATCCGTTGTCCACAGGCAGGCTAAAAGCCCAAAACCCGGATAATAAAACCAGGCCAGGTATTTTCTAGGCAGGTTCAGATAACAAACCACTGTCTCATAGAAGATAATAGGCAAAAAGATAATGCCCGAATACCCAATTCTGCAGATCAAGTCAACATAACTGCTGTTGTGCTGTGAAAAAAGAACAAACCATGAAAACTGCCAGTGAAAAATGATATAGCAGAACCTTAAAAAGGCCCCCCTCAGTTTTCCTTTTGACAGCCAATAAACGCTACCCCCCAGACACAAAAACAACACAGCTGAGAATAACGGGAGGATCGCGCTTAAATATTGCATATAGCGTTAATTTTCAACCTCCTGGAAAAAATCCAATGGATTCAGCAGCACCTCTGGTATTCTGATCACTTTTCCTTCGGCACTGACCACACAGAATCGTTGATACCCCTGACCGACCAGCTGGCCCGTGGCTTTATTTTTAAACGAAATATTCAATTTACAGGTGGCGCCGTTGATATCCGATGCCGTAAGCTCCATCAGCAGGGTATCCCCAAAATAGGCATTGTTCACAAACCGGTTGTAGGTATCCACGGTGACCAGGCGAATCCGGCTCTGGGCAAGCAGTTCATGGAGATCCGGAACCGTGGCCAATAAAAATTTTTCCCGGATGACCCCCTGATATTCAATAAAATTGCTGAAATAAACATTCCCAAACACATTGGTATCCTTGAGGGTGACCTGGACCTCGGTTGTGAAAACCCGTTTATCTCCATATTCTTTCAATGCGTGGAACTGGTTTTCCAGATAGGTATTGAAAAGTGCCTGCTTGGAATTTTCAATGTTCATAATTTTGAACCCCACACCGGATGCATTGTTCCATTTGCGTTCACAATTGATCTTTACTGTTTTACACCCCATTACTTTTAACTTCATACGAAACCGGTCTTGAAGTAACTCACAGTCGGTTTTCAAAAATCCGCCGGATGTTGAAATATTCTCGATGATACCAGTGCCGTTTTCCAAAGTTGCCTTGATCATTTTCTTTAGCCGGGGAGTTCTCAGTTTCATCAACATCTTAGTTTCCTTTTCCAAAGTTTCAAGTCATGTCAAAATCCAATCCAATCCAATACAATACCACGACCTGTCAAAGCAACTTTGATGCCAACAATAACAAACGTCAAAAAAACCTTTAATTACAAACCGTTGCGTTTAAACCCGGTTTTATATTTTGATCTTCCCATGGAAAACCCTGCCGGGATCATCCGTTGTCCCGCCATTTTTTTGACAGGCGTCTCCCGGTGAAAACATCTGCCATAAACTTTACTTTGTAGACAACCTTTGTTGTGAAGTCAAGCCATTGACTGAATTTAAAGGAACCCGGCTTGATTCCCCAACCCCTGATTTGACACAGCACCCCAATTACTAATAACCCAAAAAACATATAAAGTAATAAAAAACGTGACAAGTATAAAAGTAATGAGAGCTTTATTGACATAGCTTTTTTTGTGCATAATATTGTATGCAAGAATCAGAACAGGGCGAATCGCCCCAGCAACCATCAACTGAAATAAAAGGAGGTATCACAATGTTCACAAACTGGAAGGATATCGACAGGATGTTCGGAACCATGGATCTTCTTCAAGGAAAGCTTGACAGATTATTCAGCGGCTATGGCAGGCTCTATGAGGATAATCCGGTTTGGGAGACTGTGGATTATTTCCCCAAAACCAACCTCTATGACACGGGAGAAAATCTTGACATCATGGCCGAGATACCCGCCTTTCCCAAGGAAAATATCAGTGTCAAGATCCAGGGAAATTACCTTGAAATCAGCGGAACGGCAAAATCAGATGCACCCGAAGGTTATACCCCCCTCAGGGCAGAACGGGGTCTCAACAATTTTTCAAGAAGTTTTACACTGCCTGCGGAAGTTGACTCTGAAAAGGTCGAAGCCCTCATGAAAAACGGGATTCTGTTTCTGAGACTGCCCAAGGCTGTGGCTGCAAAACCCAAAAAAATTACAATCGGTTAAACGCCGTCACCCAAACCAATGGAGGTTTAAAATGAACGAGTCAAAAGAGATTACAAAAAAAGAATCCGCAACTCCAGATGTGAAACGTATCCCCCCAAAGGTTGTCCCCCTGGTGGATATCTATGAGAATGACAATGAGATCCTGCTCCATGTGGACATGCCCGGCGTGGAAAAAGACAAGATCAACATCAACATTGACAACGGCAAACTTCACCTGACAGGCCTCAGAAAAATGGAGACACAGGGCGCCGTCAACTGGATTGAGTTTGGCGATGCCGAGTATACCAGAAGTTTTTCAGTCCCCCAGACCATTGATGTTGATAAGGTCAATGCAGAACTCAAGGACGGTGTACTGCGGCTTCATCTGCCCAAATCAGAAGCATCAAAACCCAGGCAGATTGAAATCAAAGCCGCCTAACGTCTTGATTCGGACAACAGGGTTATATCAAAGAGCTCGGCTGCATTTTTCCAGGTGATCCGCTCGACCGCCTCCCTGGAAATGGCCGAGCTCTCAACACATTTCAGCTCCCGGTCCCAGGCGTAGGGAATGTTGGGAAAATCAGATCCATAGAGTATCCGGTCAGACCGCTGGGCCAGAAGGTCCAGGCAGGTATCAACGGGCAGATAATCGGTAATGGCCATGGCTGTATCCACCCAGAGATTATCATGGTCACGGATCAGCCGGCAGTAGGATTCATACTCGTCCATGCCAAAATGGGGAACGCACAGCCTTAAATTCGGATATGTCGAGATCACCTGCTCGATCCTGGCTGCCGAGCACAGCCCATGGGGATCGCAGGCATATGCCGGACTCTTGGGCTCCCTGCCCGCATGGATCACCAGGGGTTTTTTTCTTGCCGAACAAAGCGCGTAAATGGGTTCCATGACCCTTGAAACAGGGTCAAAGCACTGAACATGGACGTGGAGCTTCACCCCCCTCAACCCCCTGTCAAAGGCAGCTCTCAACAGGTCAACGGCCCCGTCTTCTCCGGGAAATACCGTTGCAAGGCCGGTTACACGGCCGTTGAACTCAGCCACCCGTTCGACCATGTAATTGTTGAGCCCGTCTGCGATTCCGGGTTTGTGGGCATATTGAAAGGCCACCACATGGTCGACGCCCCGGTCAAAGAGAAAGTTCAAAAGTTCAGACGAGCCAAGGCGGTATCGCACAGGCCATCCATACCGGTCAAACCATTGCCAGACGGCCTCAAACAACTTCCGGGGAAAAAGGTGAACGTGGCTGTCAATTACCCGGTGCAAGGTCGCAGGTACGCCATGGCCTTCCGGGTCGTTCAACCCGGCCAGGGGCACATTTCGGCCAAGGTATCCAGGGTCACCGGATTGTTTATTCAACAGAAATCTCCCCTAAAGTTGTCCCCAGGGGAGCCATCCATGAGGACCATGACCACCATCATCCCCATGGAAACGTCCCGGGAATCGGTTGTGCCCGTTATGGTTCCTTTCAGGCAAAAATTTATTTCTTCATCCGTTGCTGCCCATGGAATGGGCCCCAGCTTCAGCTGAATGTGACGCTATAGGATAATTTTCAAGACCTCTTGCCCAAACGCAATAATATCCCCGGCAAAGATCTTCTTTCGCTTCCGGGTCTCAACCTGGCCGTTGAGGGTCACCATGCCCTGGGCAATGACATGCTTTGCCTCACCGCCACTCATGACCAGATTTTCAAATTTTAAAATTTTATAGAGCTCAACAGGCTCCCTTTCAATCTGTACATCACGCTCGGCCATGGGCATCCTTTTGTTTTATGGGGGTTGATCTCAACCTCAAAAGGATGATTATATACACTTGTTCTCCCCGGATCAACGATCAATTTTCGCCCCCCAAAGCAATTCTAATCGTGGGCGTCAGCCCTTCTGTAATAAAAAATCATATGCCATAGCGCTTCATCTGATTCCACACACTGGTCCTTGAAATCCCCAGAATCTTAGCCGCCCGGGTTTTGTTGCCCATGGCCTGGTCCAGGGCCTTGACCAGCCGTGTCCGTTTGATGGCATCCAGATCCTCCCCCATGGACGGTTCCCCAGCAGGAAGCGTTCCGGAAATATTTTCATGGGTTGTAATGTTCATGGGAAGGTGGGCCGGTTTGATCATGGGTTCCCGGCAGGTGACAAAGGCGAATTCAAAGGCGCTCTTAAGCTCCCTTACATTTCCCGGCCAGGGGTACCGGGTTAAAAGTTCAAAGGCCTGGCTCGAAATCCCCTGGATAAACTCTTTTCCGCTCTTGAGCCGGATCCGCCGGAAAAACGCTTCGGCAAGCAGGGGGATGTCCCCGATACGCTCTCTGAGGGGCGGGATCCAGATGGGAATGACGTTGATCCTGTAATAAAAATCCTCCCGGAATCTGCCCTGGGCAACAAACGAACGAAGATCCCTGTTGGTGGCCGTGATGATCCGTGCACCAATATCAATGGATCGATTCTCCCCCACCCGTTCCACCACCTTTTCCTCAAGAACCCGGAGCAGTTTCACCTGGGTTGCCAGGGAAAGGTCTCCGATCTCATCCAGAAAGATATCCCCGTTTCCCGCGGCCTCGAACTTTCCCTCCCGGTCGTACACTGCCCCGGTAAAGGCTCCCTTGACATGGCCAAAAAGCTCGCTTTCAAGGATGGATTCATTGAGGGCTGCACAGTTGACCTTTATATAGGGTTTTTTCCTCCGGTCGCTGATCTCGTGTATGGCCCTTGCCACCATTTCCTTGCCTGTACCGCTCTCACCATAGATGATCACCGGGGCATCGGACAAGGCTGCATTGGCAACCAGGTCAAACACCTGCTGCATGGCCGACGAGCTACCAATGATCCCCTGGAAACTCTCCATGGATTCCAGAACCTTGCGAAATCCCGCAATCTTGGCATCTTTTTCAACAATGGCCGAGATGTCCGTCAGGGTTTCCACGGCCCCAAGAACCCGGTCATCCTCCCCGGTAAGAATCGAGGCGTTCTTGAGGATGGGCCTGGGGGTGCCGTTCCGATGGACAATGGTACACTGCTTGTTGTTCATCCGCCCCTCCCGAAACAGCACACACCAGTTGCAATCATCACACTGGCGGGAAACATTGCACAGACTGCAGTTCAAGATGGTGCACGGCTGTCCGATGATCTCGTCCTGGAGGTAACCTGTGATTCTTTCAAAGGCCGTGTTAACAAATACAATGACGCCGGCGGTATCAACGATCATGATACCGTCCTGGAGGGTTTCCACCACTGTTTTCCAATACCGGTTCAGTTCATGTTCAGACATTTTACACCTTGTGTTCATATTTTAAACGTTTACCGTTCACCTTGTTAACACATTTAACACCTTTAATCAATTGCCACCTGCTTGCGCATCAGCAGGTCAACCCGGTGCGAGCCTTGTTTTTTTCCACACCGGAAGCTGCTGGGCAGCGTTTCATCAAAAAAGCAGGGCGGCCCCATCACCTTTTTTATCCATGGTGGCATTTAAATTGCTGTTCTACCTTTTCCATGTTAAGTGAACCAGATAAAAAAAACGCCGCAAACAGACTTCTGGACCTTAGAAAAGGGATCTCACCGTTTACCCTGCTCAAGGTGAGCAATGCCTTTCGGCACATGGAACAGCAGGAGGTGCTTGAGGTGCTGTGGAGCAACCCTGAGACCCTGGCACAGATCAAAAAAATTCTTCCCAGAAATTCCTGGGAGATCCTTGAAACAAAAGAGATGAATGAAACCGGCCCAGGCCATTCCTGGTTCAAAATTCAGCTCAGAAAAGTATCCACCAATGGAGAGAAAAATGACTGAAACCGACCCATGGTTCTGTCATGCGGCATTAATTTTTAAACCAGCGCAACCCTAAGGAGAACGAATGTCCAAACGCGTAATCATCATCGGAGCTGTGGCCCTGGGACCCAAGGTCGCATGCAGATTAAGACGCATTGATCCTGATGCAACCATAACCCTAATAGACCGGGACAACCTGATCTCCTACGGCGGATGCGGGATCCCCTATTATGTGGGAGGAGACGTGGCAGACCTTGAAGGCCTTTACTCCACCATTGCCCATGCCGTCCGGGACAAGGCCTTTTTTGAGACGGTCAAGGGGATCAATGTGATCACCCGGGCCGAGGCCGTTTCCATCAACCGAAAGGAAAAATGCCTCACCATCCGCCACCTGGACGACGACAGGGACGAAGACCTTGCCTATGACAAGCTTGTGATTGCAACCGGTGCCACCCCTGTTCAGCCGCCCTTCCCGGGCGTCACCCTTCCCCAGGTTTTTCCCGTGTCAAACCTTCACCAGGCAAAGGCCATCAAGGATATGATTTCAAAGGGAGAGGTGGAGAGCGCCGTTGTCATTGGTGCCGGTGCCATTGGCATTGAGATGGCCGAAGCCCTTACCGATCTCTGGGGAGTGGATACAACCATCGTTGAAATGGCAGAACGGGTCCTGCCCCAGGCCCTTGGCCGCAACATTGCCACCATTGCCGAAAAACAGCTCACTGACAACGGTGTAAAAATGCTCATCGGTGAAAGGGTCCTCAAAATCAACGGCACCGAAGAGACGGGCGTGGAATCGGTTGAAACCACTGCAGGTACCCTTCCCTGCCAGCTTGTCATCCTTGCCACGGGCATCCGGCCCAATTCTGAACTTGCCGCAAATGCGGGCCTTGCCCTTGGAAAGAACAGGGGAATTCTTGTGGACCACTGCATGCGGACCACAGACCCTGACATCTATGCAGGCGGAGACTGTGTCGAGGTGATGAATCTTGTCAACGGTCAGACCCTCCTCATGCCCCTGGGAAGCCTTGCCAACCGCCAGGGCAGGATCATCGCATCCAACATCAACGGACGCTGCGAGCAGTTCAAGGGCACGGTGGGCACCTTCTGCATCAAGGTGTTTGAGATGGCGTTTGCAACGGCGGGCCTCACCTTTGACCAGGCAAAGGCCGCAGGGTTTGATCCTGTATATTCCACCGTTGCCCAGTCCGACAGGGCCCATTTTTATCCGGATTCCGAATTCATGTACATGGAACTCATTGCCGACAGGCGTACCCGAAGGGTGCTGGGCGTTGAGGCGGCAGGTCCCCAGGGGGATGCCGTCAAGTCACGGGTGGATGCCATTGCACCCCTTTTCCAGTACCGGGCAGAGGTGTCCGACATATGTACACTTGAGGCGGGTTACTCACCGCCCTATGCCTCGGCCATGGATATTATCAACAACGTGGCAAACAACCTTGACAACATTTTGGAGGGTACCCACAAACCCATTGACGCCCTTGAATTCCTTAAAAAATTTGAGGCCAAACAGATCCGGGTGCTGGATGTCAGAAGCCATATCCAGGCCGATCCCTTTGTGGAAAAGTACGGCGACCGCTGGATCAACATTCCCCAGGACGAGCTCAGGCAAAGGACTGGCGAGATACCCACTGACGAAGATATCTGCATCCTCTGCGGATCAGGTCCCCGGTCCTACGAGGCCCAGATCGTACTTGCCGCAAAGGGCAAAACCCGTACATTCAACATCCAGGGTGGCTACGGCATGATCATTGCCGTTCATCCCCCCCTGATTTAATCCCCCACCTCCAACGCCAGATTAAACGGCGCACCGGAATTTATTTCCGGTGCGCCCTCCCTGATTTCCAAATTTTACGCCTGGTGCGCCCCAGGTTTCTAAACTTCTTGAAACAAACTGCCGAAACCTGTACATTGGAAAGGGTTATTTCCTTGACAACGGTCGTTTCATTCTAACCTTGTCAAAGGGAAAAAAATACTTAGGGAGTTTATTGATATGCTTTTAAAATTATTTCTTTGCTTTACCCTCATACCTGTAGTGGAAATCTATCTGCTCATCAAGATCGGCAGTGTGCTTGGGAGCTTTAACACCGTTCTACTGGTCATTGCCACGGGATTTTTCGGGGCATGGCTTGCCCGGATGGAGGGCATGAACACCCTGTTCAAGGTCAGAACAAGCCTAGATCAGGGCGCCATGCCGACAGAAGACCTTCTGGATGCACTGATCATTTTTGTTGCAGGCGTCATGCTCATCACCCCCGGACTTCTGACCGATGTTGCAGGCCTGCTGCTGCTCTGGCCGGTCACCCGAAACGCCTTCAAGCGTTTTCTCAGACAAAAACTTGATGAACTCAATACCCGCGGCAGCATCAACATCACCCGTTTCCACTAACCGGCATGGTCGGCGCAGGGCATCGGACCCGGCCGCAACGAAATTTGAAACACTCCACTGGTGATGCTTTGGTTGGCGCTTTATAAAGAAAGGACTCCCCATGTTTTTTGACCTCATTGAACAAAGACGAAGCATACGACGGTTCAAACCGGTTCCGGTTGAACGTATAAAAATTGACCGGCTCATTGAAACGGCCCTGAGATCTCCTTCGTCCAGGGGATTCAATCCCTGGCGGTTCGTGGTCGTTGACGACCCTGGCGTACTTGCCCAACTGTCATGTGCCAAACCCCATGGAGCAGCCTTTTTAAAAGGAGCTTCCCTGGGAATTGTCGTAATAGGAGATCCTGAGACAAGCGACGTATGGGTTGAAGACTGCTCGATTGCCGCCATCCTCATCCAGCTGGGGGCCCAGGCCCTGGGACTTGGCAGCTGCTGGATACAGATCCGTCGACGGGAGCACGACAAAATCACCAGTTCTGATGAATACGTCAAAGGCGTGCTGTCGATCCCGGAAAACTTGAAGGTGGCGTCCATTCTCGCCATCGGCTATCCTGCCGAAGAAAAATCCCCCCACCCGGCTGCAAGCCTTGAGTTGGAAAAAGTCCATTTAAATCACTATGAAGAGTAATTCACCATCAACCGTCAAAGAAAAAATCCTCACTTTAGTAAAACGGGGGGATACCGACCTGCCGGCCCTTCCGGTGATCGTAACCCAGATCATCAGGGCTGCGTCAAACCCAAAGACCTCCACCGAAGAACTTGCAGCGATCATCTCCAATGATCAGGGAATCACCCACCAACTGCTGAAACTTGCCAATTCCGTCTACTATGGACAGAGAATAACGGTGGATTCCATAAAGCGATCCATCTCGGTCATCGGTTTTGATGAGGTCATCGGCATCACCCTTGGAATGAAACTGCTGTCGGCCTTTGCAGATAAAACAACGGGTCTGACCCTGGACATGAAGGCCCTGTGGATACACTCCATTGGAACAGCCACTGCAGCCAAGGAAATTGCAACCCGCACCAACACGGCCATTGCCAAAAAAATTTTCATTCCAGGGCTTCTCCACGACATGGGCAAGGTGATCTTTTCCATTTACTTCAAGGACGAGTACAAAATAGTGAGGGAGTCTGCCATGGAACAGCAGGAGACCCTCTACCGGGTTGAACCCTCTGTTTTCGGCATGAACCATGCCATTCTTGCCGGCCTGCTCATGCGACGGTGGCGGTTTCCCGACAACATCCTCTATCCCTGCAGGTTCCACCACAATCCAGAAGCATCGCCCATGGCCTACCGTCACTACTCCCTTGTCATCAACATGGCCGATTATCTATGCCACAAGGCCCACATCGGCCACAGCGGCAACCCCGTACCGGTGGCCGTGGTCAATGCCGCCAAAAAGACGGGTCTCAATGAAAATGCCCTTAAACTCATTGTGGAAATGCTGTGCAAGCGAGAAGACCAAATCAAAGAATTTTTTGAAATTACCACCGATTTTTAGACCCATGATCGGAATAAAATCTGCCAAAACATGGCGCAGGATTTTAAGTCGTATTCAAGGCGCGTTAATGGAAACATATTGAAATATATGCCCATTAATGCAACGAAGAAGACGGCTTAAAAGACAAGCCATGTGGGAGGTTTTATTTTGATCATGGGCCTTAAATATCCTTGAGTCGACGATCACCATGGACATTTGAAACTGCCCCGGCAAAGAGGTCCACAGCATGGGAAAGGGCCTCAAACTCCATGGTTCCGGGAATTTCAACCTCACTCTTTCCCTGAACCTCCAATGCATTGATCACCGTCATCACGGTCATGAATTCAAGATCCATGGCAGGCTGAAACCGGGATCCGGACGGGGTCGTGATCTCGGCCAGGATATTGCATTCAACAAGATCGTCCAGCAGCATACGGACCACCCCCAGTGCAATTTCAAGCTCATGGGAGATTTCACTGTCAGAGGGGGCTTTCAATCCCCCGGAAAAACGCTGGACACAGACAAGGGCAATCCTTAAACAGAGAATTTTACGGGTCCGCATACTCATCTGTTCATAGACCCCCTCCTTTTCATCCACGGCCCTTCGGCCCTCCCAGACAAAGGCGATTTCTGCCCCCATCAGAAGAAGGATCCAGCTGGCCTGGAGCCAGATAAGGAACAGGGGAAGGGCTGCAAAACTGCCATAGATGGCATTATAGTGGGACACTCCCACCTGGAAACGAAAATAGATCATCTGGCCGATCTGGTATACAGCCCCTGCGATCAAAGCGCCCATGAGGGCAGCCCTGAGATCCACCTTTTTGTTGGGCATGAACATATAAAGGAAAAAAAAGAGAAGCCAGATTGTAAAAAAAGGAAGCAGTTTGACAAGGAAGAAAACAAAGGGTTCCATAAAAACCGCCCCTCCGGCAGCGTCAAAAAAAACCTTCAAACGGGTGATAATATACACGGTGGTGCTTCCAGAGAGAATCAGCAGCAGCGGGGCGACAAAGAGAAGCGCCAGGTAATCACTGAACTTTCGGACCAGGGCACGACCCTGCTTGATCCGCCAGATGGTATTAAAGGCATCCTCCATGTGACCGAGCATCTTGACCACAGCCCAGGCCAGAAAAATCACCCCAACAGCCGCCATAACTCCGCCCTTTGTCTCGGCAAGAAGCGTTGCTGAAAAATCAATGATCCGCTGGGCCGCTTCCTCATGACCGGCAAGCCGTATCAGGATCTCCCCCCTCAGGATCTTTTCAAACCCGAATCCTTTGGCAATACCAAAGGCCATGGCCATGACCGGAACAATGGACAAAAGGGTATAAAAGGTGAGGGCCGATGCCCTGAGCATGCAGTTGTCCTTGCGAAACCCTTTGACTGCGGCAACCACAGTGTAAAACACCCTTACCAAAAACGCCTTGAGTTCTTTTCTTAATTTTGCAGGGTCAGCCAGGCTCTTTTTCATCCGCATCGAAAGCTGTTTCATTTTTCTTCACCCGAACGGACCCATTGCCTGAGGCGGGAAAGGCCCTCCTCGGTTGATATGAGCGGCCGATAGCCAAGGTCATGTTTTGCCCTTGATATGTCAAACCAGTGGGCAGTGGCAAGCTCCTTTGCGGCAAATCCGGTCATGGGCGGCTCCTGCTCAATGGCAAACAACCGGTAAAAAAACTCAAGGCTGCGGCCGATGAAAAAAGCCATGCCCGGGCTGATCGTTTTTTTGACCGGTCCAAGGCCTGCCACACCCAGAAAGTTATCGACCATCTCCCACAGCGGAACCGGCTCGTCCTGGCTGATAAAATAAACATTTCCGGAAAGGGCTGGGTTTTTCTTCAGGGCATCCCGGGCAAGGATGTGGGCCCGGGCCGCATTGTCCACATAGATGGTATCAACCCGGTTGGTTCCGTCGCCGATTCTCCGGAGCCGCCCGGCACGCCGGATGATTCCGGGAAAAAGATGGTTGTCCCCCGGCCCCCAGATGAGATGGGGCCTCAGCGCAATGGTGTGAAGACCCTGGGACCTTCGCACAAGCTGTTCAGCCATGGCCTTTGTTTCAGGATAGGGTGCATGGAACCGGTCGGGGTAGCCCACCTCCTCGTCCACACCTTCCATATGGTTTCCATCAAACACCACACTTGGCGAGCTTGTATAAACAAGCCGTTTGACCTGATTTGCAACACAGGCCTGGATCACATTTTCTGTTCCCTTGACATTGACCCTGAAATAGTCGTCAAAGTCCCCCCATATGCCGGGTTTTGCAGCCACATGGAACACGGTATCCGCGCCCTTCAAGGCCTGTCCCACGGCCCAGGGATCGGCAAGATCTCCCTGGATCTGGTGGACGCCAAGGCCATCAAGCCCGGGGTAAAACTGCCGTGAGAAGCTCGTGACAACATCACCTGCCGCCTTTAACTGCCGCACTATGGCCCTGCCAAGGAAACCGCCGCCCCCTGTGACAAGAACATGTTCATGGTCTGTATGGCCCACCGTTACATCCTTTTTTACGGGTTGATTTCATGAATTGGACTTACGGATATACTCAACCACAAAAAGAGCCGGGTTTCAAAACCTTTTTGTAAAAAAGCCCAGACCGTCCGCTCCGAAAAAAAACACCCGTGGCTGCAAATTTTTCCTTGACATTGAATCCCTTTCCATGTAGAAAAGTCGAGTCGTTTGGGCGGGAATAACTCAGTGGTAGAGTGCGACCTTGCCAAGGTCGAAGTCGCGGGTTCAAATCCCGTTTCCCGCTCCAAACCCAAAACCTTCCTTGATATTAAATCCCACACCTGATACAGATTTTACAAAAAAACAGACATATTCCCATATTATCTCTCTATGCAGGAGGAAAGGAATGGACATGTCCCATCAGACCTGTGGTATCTACAGCATCCATGACATTTTCAAAAGAAACGCACGCCTTTTTCCAGGCCGGCCCGCAGCAAAGGACAAATACGGCACCCTGACCCACAAGGCCCTTCTTGTCAGGGTCAACGCCCTTGCAAGGGGACTTTCAGCCGCTGGCATCTCAAAGGGCGACACCATGGCCGTCCTTTCCATGAACAGAAACGATTACCTCACCGTCTATGGCAGTGCCGCAGCCCTGGGCGCCATTGTGGTGCCCATAAACTGGCGCCTGTCAGACAAAGAGATCAGCTATATCCTGGACGATTCAAACGCACAGATCCTGTTTGCCGATAAAGCACACGCCAGCCGGTGCACGTTCAAGGGCCGGCAGATCTGCTTTGACAGTGACGGCCCGGCATCTTTCAGACCCTTCCAGGAACTTTTAAACGAACAAGACCCTCCTGCCCCCATGGGCACGGCTGAAAAAGACGATCCCTTCTGCCTCCTTTACACGGCAGCCGTGGCAGGAGCACCCAAGGGCGCAGTCCTTTCCCACGACAACATCATCGCAAGCAACCTCCAGACTGCTCTGACCATGGGCATCACCCAGGCGGACATCTACCTGAACATGCTGCCGCTCTTCCACATCACGGGCATCAACCTTGCCTTTACCACAATACAGATGGGCGGTAGCAACGTGGTCATGGAAAAATTCGACCCGGAAGAGGCCCTGGCCCGGATTGAAAGCGATCGAATCACCCTCATGGCAAGCTTCCCCCCCATCCTGACAACCCTGACAGAACGACTGACCGATTCCCCGGTGGATGTTTCATCCCTGAAAAACATTACAGGGATTGATTCTCCGGAAAACATCCAGGCCTTCACCCGGACAACCGGCGCCCGCTTCTGGGTTCTCTATGGCCAATGTGAGACATCGGGCTTTGTCACCCTGTCGGACAGCATGGACCGACCGGGATCCGCCGGCAGGGAGGCAATGATATCAAGGCTTGCAATTCTCGATGAAAATGATAAAGAATCCCCCCCAGACACCCTGGGAGAAATCGGTGTCCGGGGACCGCTTGTTTTTCAGGGTTTCTGGAACCGGGGCAAGCTGGATCGCAGCACGTTCAAGAACGGCTGGCACCACACCGGCGACCTGGGACAGATTGATGCAGACGGCTTTCTCTGGTTCAAGGGCAGAAAACCGGAAAAAGAGCTGATAAAGCCCGGGGGAGAAAACGTCTATCCGGCCGAGGTGGAGGCTGTAATACAGGCCCATCCGGGAATCGAGGAAAACTGTGTCATTGGGGTTCCTGACCCGAAATTCGGGGAAGGCATCAAGGCTGTCTGCGTCGCAAACAAGGGCACAGCGGTCACGGCCAAAGACCTGATTGAATTTGTAGGTGCAAGAATTGCAAGATACAAAAAACCCAGCCAGGTGGTTTTTGTTGATTCCCTTCCCAGGGATGCAAACGGCAACATCGATAGAAACAAGGTCAAAGCGCTTTACCCCTGATGGTTTAATGCATGAACAAAAGAAAGGAGCTGTTTGTTGGCTGGTATACAGGAAATTCTCACACTGCTGATCATCATCCTTGGAATCATATTCATCCCGAGGATGATGTCCGGGGGACGCGTCAGAAACACAACAAAACGCAGGAAAATTCATTTGTCGGGCCGGATGCGCCTCAGCATCATCCTCTCGTTCATCACACCCATGGCAGCGGCACTGATACTCAAGCCCTGGAAAGACAACCTCGTCGCCTTTATTTCAGCAGGCATCGTTCCGGTTGCAACAGGTTGGGCAGTGTACTGGATTATTTCAGGATTTAAAAATCAGAACAACGACTCAAGGGGTGGGAAATAAAAAGAAAAAAACAAAAGGCACTCCATCCGGCAAAGGGGGGCGGAGTGCCAGGAATCAACAGCCCATTGGTTATAAAACGGTTACATTAACCGCAGCAGGCCCTTTCTGTCCATCTTCAATGTCAAATGAAACCCGGTCTCCTTCGTTCAGGGATCGGAAGCCCGTTGAATTTATGCCCGTGTGATGGACAAACACATCCGGACCGTTTTCCTGCTCAATAAAACCAAATCCCTTTGAGTCATTAAACCACTTTACAATTCCTTCAGCCATTGCGACAATCTCCTTGTCATATTTGTGTTAATCGTTCCATAATTAAGGTTCTTGCCACAGTAGCAAACACATCTAACCCCTAGAACGAAACCGACGCACCCGGATAGGGACGCATTAGAATTGAAGGGAATTTTACCGTTAAAAAAAAAATAATGCAAACATTTTTTCAGGTCAATTCCCTGCAATACCTCTCTTTTCAGACCCAGACATTTAAAAACATTTCCCTGTTATTTATTTTTATAATGTGTTACTATGCCTTTTTTAGTTAACCACCTGCACCTTCCGGTCGGTGCCTGCTGTATCGCGGTTGTGTCACCCCAGCCCCAATTCATGCAACAAAACTTACCTTGCCTAGACTGGCCCATTACGATGTAGTGGGTGGGCAGATTCAGGAATATATATTATATGTCATTTGAAAATTTTGGCCTCAGGGCTGAACTGTTACGTGCCGTTGCGGCCGAAGGCTACAAAAGCCCAACCCCCATCCAGACCCAGGCCATCCCCGTTGTTCTAGGAGGAGAAGACGTGCTTGCCGGTGCCCAGACAGGCACGGGAAAAACCGCAGCCTTTGCCCTTCCCATCCTTGAGATGCTCAGCAAAACCAGCAAACGCACATACACCCCGCGATGCCTGGTGCTTGCGCCGACCCGGGAGCTTGCCGCCCAGGTCCAGGCCAGTTTTGAAAGCCTTGGCAGGTCCCTCGCCCTTCGGTCCACCGTTATTTTCGGGGGTGTCGGCATTCACCCCCAAATCGACAAGCTCAAACGAGGTGTCGACATCCTTGTTGCAACACCTGGCAGACTTCTCGACCATGCCGGACGAAGAACACTGGACCTGTCCAGGGTGGAAATCCTTGTCCTGGACGAAGCCGACCGAATGCTGGACATGGGCTTTATCCACGACATTAAAAAGGTATTAAAGCTTCTTCCCGGAAAACGTCAGAACCTGCTCTTTTCCGCAACCTATTCGACCGAAATCAAGCAATTTGCCGACGGCCTTCTCAACAATCCAAAAATCATTGAGGTCTCGACCGCCAACAAGGCTGCAGACGGCGTGGCCCAGGCAGTTTACCCGGTTCAAAAAACAAAAAAAAGGGAACTGCTCTCCACCCTGATCCGGAACGAGAACTGGACCAAGGTGCTGGTGTTCACCCGCACAAAGCACGGTGCCAACCGGTTGACCAAACAGCTGATCACCGATGGGATCAAGGCGGCTGCCATCCACGGCAACAAGAGCCAGTCCACCCGAACCCGGGCCCTTGCCGACTTCAAGAGCGGCAGCATTTGCGCCCTTGTGGCAACGGACATTGCCGCAAGGGGTCTTGATATTGACATGCTGCCCCATGTGGTCAACTATGATCTTCCCAATGTTCCCGAGGATTATGTCCACAGGATCGGACGAACAGGCCGGGCCGGGGCCACGGGAATCGCCCTCTCCCTTGTCTGCAGTGAAGAACAAAAACAGCTCAAGGATATCCAGAGACTTCTCAAGCACAACATCCCGGTAAAAACCATGGACGGCTTTTACCAGGAGCGTCAAGTGCCGGCCAGGCCCGCCGTGTTCCGCAGCAAAAGACCTGCGGGCCAGACCCGCTCCGCCCAGCACCATCGATAGTCCAGGGAGTTCCAACCCCTGATTCAAGGCAGCCCAGACCGTTGGGTTTGGGCTGCCCGCCCCCCCTTCTTTTCCGGTTGAAAAAAAACAAATTCCATGTAAAACTCGTTTTCAAACACGCCCACGTCAAAAGCACTTCAAACCGTCCCGTTTTTAATCGTTAATATTAAAGAGGGGTACACATGGAGGACAGCAACGGAAAGATATTTCTGACCGAACAGGAAGCCAAACGGGCCATTGGCATCGATTTTCAGCAGTACGGGACCCAGCCCCGGCTCTTTCGCGAACTCTCCCCCCTTGTCCTGGGCCAGGCCGTTATTCAACTGAACAGCACCAGGCAGGACGACATATGGATCAAACAGAAAAGAAATAACCATTTACGACGAATCAGCGATGATGCCCTCGGAGAACTTCTCTGGCAGGCATTGACCGCAAACAGCTACCCCCTGACGCTCCTTGCCAGAATCTGCGCCCTCACCTTCCAGGTCAAGACCCATACCGGGGTAAAACCCGGCACCACCACCCGGGGCATCTGGATTGACTCCGACATGGATAAATTCCGCTGCGCCCAGTGCGGGCACTGCTGTCAAAATCTTGCCCGTGAAAATGAATGCACCCACGAAGACTACAGACGGTGGCAGTCCCCCGGACTGGAACATATCCTCGAGCGGGTCTGGGTCCAGGACCACGGCCCCCAGGGGATGAAATACATCATATGGGTAAAACCCGGCACACACGAGGTTTCACCGGTCTGTCCCTGGCTTGTTCCGTCTCCTGAAAAAGGTCGTTTCATGTGCGCCATCCAGAATGTTAAACCCGAAACATGCAGACAATACCCCTTGACACGCAAGCATGCCCGCATGACAGGGTGCAGGGGATCGTTCAAACCGCACCCTGGAAACAGCAGCCATGGAAATTAATCTTGAGTACCCCCATTTTTTTGTTGACATGCCCCACGGTTTAGAGTTATAAACCCCTCGAATCAAACGTTGGAAGTTCTTGGAAATCAAGTCTTTCAGCAGTCAATTCAAGCAACAATGCCGAAGTGGTGGAATAGGTAGACACGCACGCTTGAGGGGCGTGTGGGGCGACCCGTGGGAGTTCAAGTCTCCCCTTCGGCACCAACATACAAGAGCCATTGGAATTCAACCGATTCCAATGGCTTTTTTGTTTAAACGAACAGGACACAGAAACAAGGGCGACTGCCGTGCCCTGTCCAACGGTTATGTCCTATTTCTCGAGTTTGAAAGAAACCTTTAATTTGGTACGATAGGCCACAATTCTGTTGGCCTCCAGGCGCATGTCCATCATGACAACCTCGGCAACACGAATGTCCCTTACGGAGTTGTCCACGGTTGCAATGGCAGCTTTTGCAGCGTCTTCCCAGGATTTCTCAGACATCCCTACGACTTCGATGATTTTATAAACACTGTTTTCCATTTGCATCTCCTTTGGGTGGAAAAATCGCTCTCCAACCCCATGATATTTTTAATGGCTTCTTGTTTGAATTGCCCTTGTTGATCATTAAAGCAAAAAACAGCAGGTTGTACGCCGAACATTCTTGTAAAAGATTTTCGCAAAAGACTCAGCCAAAAACCCAGGAGGATACGATGGTTATCATAATAACAGGTCCACTCCATTCATGTAAAGGGGCTGCGAAAAAAAATAACCGGTTAACGATATCCAGGGGCTGGGAATAGCCCCTGGACAATTTCTATCTAGTCAAATGCCATTTCGGTTTTCCACTCTTTCCAGACATTGCCAACCAGGTCGGGTCCAGGTTTGAGAACTGCCTTGCCAGGCCGCCAGCCCGAAGGCGTTGCCTCGGTTCCCTTGGAGGCCCTGACCAGCTGAAATGCCTGGATCTGGCGGAAGGATTCGTTGACATTTCTTCCCACGGGCGGGGTCAGCACTTCAAACCCCTGGACAACACCGTCCGGGTCAATAATAAACCGCCCCCGGGTTTCAACACCGGCATCCTCATCATAGACCCCATAGAGCGTTCCAACCTTGCCGCCAGCATCGGACAGCATGGGAAAGGGCACCCCGCCTTCGACCATTTTGGACAGCTCATGGTCGTCCCACATCTTGTGGACAAACATGCTGTCAATGCTCATGGACAGAACCTCCACACCAAGATCCTTGAACGTAGAATATTTTTCAGCAACTGCTGAAATTTCAGTGGCTCATACAAAGGTAAAGTCACCCGGATAAAAACACAGGACAACCCATTTACCCAGGTAATCCGACAGTTTAACATTAATAAATTTACCATTCTTGTACCCGGGTGCCGTAAAATCCGGTGCTTTTTTACCAACCTTTATCATGGATGAGACCTCCTTTTTTTCAATTTCAACTTCAGATTTTTTTTCAGGAATTGCTTCGCCCACCGGACCACCGGTGGGTCGGGCACACCCAGCACTGAGTTCTTCCCCCATAAACCCTCCTCTTTTTAACAGTTATGAAACAAAGTAGTACAACGATCGAAATACATAAAAGCCCAATCAAAACATCCAGCCTTTAATATTTTTATAGCCTTTGCCTTCCAAGGGTGCAAGGGGAATCTAAGATAAACCCCACCTTCCAGACACCGATTCAATCAAACAAAAAAGGCCCTTGTCATGGCAAGACCACCCATCAACTTCACCCTCGGAACAGCGCTATTTTTCTTGACAAAAATCTGATTCCTCTCTATTTATGATCACAGTAAATTCCCATATCGTTTCCTTTGTTTAGAAATCAAATCAACACACAACTAAGGAGATAAAATGAAAAAAGTACTGATTGCATACGTCAGCAGGACAGGCAACACAGAGAAAATGGCCAATTACATTGCCGAAGGCATTCGATTTTCCGGCAATGAGCCTGTTTTAAAAAAGGTATCAGCCATTAACAGTGACAAAGAGATCAATGGGTATGACGGCTATGTTTTCGGCTGTCCCACCTACCATAAGGACATGACCAACGGCATGAAACAGTTTCTCTTTCTTGCCAGCAGGATCAAATATGACGGCAAAATCGGCGGCGCTTTCGGGTCACACACCCACAGCGGCGAATCCGCACCCATGATTTTTGATACCATGGAATATGTCCTGAAAATGAGCATGACCGAGCTGGGTCCCTTGAATCTCACCGAGGCCTTGATCGCAAGCGATGAGGGTTTAAAAGCGTGCCAGGACTATGGCAAGGCATTGGGAGAAAAATTGTAACTGAATCCTTTGTTTAACCCTGTCAGCCGCGGCCTTTTGCAAAATGGCCAGCGGCTTTTTTGACGCAAACACTTAAACCGTTGACAAAACAGAGATTGACTTTAAAAACATGGCCGACTTTGATCCACCGAAATTTTTACACCACCTAAACGCCCCACAGATCAAACGATTTGCTGTTCATTGTATCTGTGGGACAATACTGCTGCTGTCCTGCACCGGCGCATGTCTTGCTGACACCGAAAGAAAGCCCCCGACACTCGTCCATGCAGTCATGTGTGAAGAGATTGAAAATTATCTGCCCGTCCATCCGGCCGTGGTCTTTTCCATTGCCCAGGAAAAAATCATCTGCTTTACCACCTTTGATCCCGTACCGGAAACGACGGATATTTTTCACAAGTGGTACAAAAGGGACCGCCTGGTATCTTTGGCCAAGCTCACCCTGAAGCCCCCGAAATGGTCTTCGTTCTCCAGCATGCAGCTTCGAAACCTTGACAAGGGACCCTGGCGGGTCGACATCGAAACTGCAGATGGAACTATTCTTAAAACCCTTCGTTTCAGTATCTCAGACTAATCACCATGGACGCCATTTCCAACATCATATCCGGACTGCGGTGGCAGGATCTTTTTGATATTCTATTCAACAGTTATATCCTGTTCCGCCTCTATGTCCTGTTCCGCGGCACCAATGTCATCCGGGTGCTCATCGTCATCAGCCTGCTCTGGTTTGTAAAACAGACCGCACTTGCCATGGGGCTGATCATTACCAGCTGGGCCATACAGGGAATCATCACCGTTGGCGCCTTTGTCATTATCATTGTGTTCAGGAATGAAATCTCAAGCGTCCTCCAGACCAAAAGCTTTAAGTCTTTTTTCTGGGGAATTCCCCGGCATCAATTTCAAACACCCGTGTCCATTATTGTTGAAAGTGTCTATGAACTGGCCCGGAAAAAGCTCGGCGCCCTGATTGTTCTGCCCATGAAACAGGGACTTGAAAGCTGTGTTCAGGGCGGGATTTCCTGGCAGGGAAAACTCTCCCGGGAAATGCTGGTCAGCATTTTCTGGCATGACAACCCGGTCCATGACGGTGCTGTCATCATCCAGGGAAACCAGGTGACGGATGTGGGGGTGATTTTACCCCTGTCCAAACGTCAGGACCTGCCCCCCTATTTTGGCACCCGCCACAGGGCTGCCATGGGGCTTGCGGAACAGACCGATGCCCGGGTCATCGTGGTCTCTGAAGAGACAAGGAAAATATCCCTGCTCAAGGAAAAAAGGATCTACGACATCAACGACAGCCATGTCCTTGAAACGCTGTTGAACGGCGACCTGGGTACGGAATCCTCCAGTACGGGGATAAGACGCCGGACACTGGAACTTACGGTTGCCGCCCTGATCTGCCTTTTCAGCGTAACCGGGATCTGGCACAGTTTCTCCAAGGGCGTTGAAATCCTGGCAAACCGGGACGTACCCATTGAGTTCACAAACCTTCAACCCAAAATGGAGATCAAAACATCGTCCTTCAACAGCGTTAAACTCCTGGTCAGTGGCGCAAGACCCCTGATCCAGTCCATGGGTCTGGACCAGATCAAGGTCAAAGTTGACATCTCCAAAGCCGTTCCAGGACCCAACCTGATAACCATTGAAAAAAACAATGTCCTGCTTCCCCCGGGTATCCAGTTAAAACAGGTGGAACCGTCACAGGTTGAGGTCACCGTGGATATCCTTGACAACAAACGCCTTATTGTTCAACCCGACTGGACGGGAAAACTCAAGGAAGGGCTCATTATTGAATCCACACGGGCCGTTCCGGAAACCGTTATGGTGACCGGGGCAAGCCTTGCGTTAAAGGAGACATCGACCCTGTTCACTGAACCCATCCCCCTTGATGGCATTACCGCCTCAGGCAGTCTTTCAACCGGTCTTGATCTGGGTCAGCCGAACTTGAAACTGGTGGAGCCGGGCAAAAAAAGTGTGGTCATTTACTACCAGGTAAAACATCGCTCCGGACCTGAACTTCCCCCCACCACCGATTCGCCCTGATTCCCGTCAGGAATGGCGCTTGAGCTGGACGGTGATCTGCTGGACAAGCACCAGGGAAACAAAACTCATGGCTGCACCGCTGACAAAGGGGATTCTGTAATCCACGATCCAGAGCATGCCGCCGATGACGGGCAGCACCACGGCGGCGATGTGGTTGATGGTGAATCCCACGGCCATGCTCGGGGCAATATCCTCGGGATCTGCAATCTTCTGGAAAAAGGTCCGGATGGCAATGGCAAAATTAAAAAAAATGTGATCGATGATATAGAGGAATGCCACCACCAGCTTGGAATCCACCACGGCATAGGCCAGAAATACAAGGACCAGGCTGAAATACTCCAGGGAAAGAACCCGCCGCTCCCCGAAACGGACAATGCATCGCCCGATGAACGGACTTAAAAAATAGTTGACCACGTTATTGACAAAGAAAAGCACGGCAATCTCCTGGACGGAAAATTCGAACTTCTTGACCAGGAGAAACACAGCAAAGGCTATGAAAATCTGCCGCCGGGCCCCGGCCATGAAGGTCAAGGCGTAAAAAAGCCAGTATTTCCGTTTAAAAACCATATCCTTGCGCTGCACCGTCAATTCCCTGTCCGTGGGGTTCCGAGCAAAGGCCCAGCAGCCTGCGCCGATGATCACGGCCCCGCAGGTCAGGTAGAGCTGGGCATAGGTGAAAAGTGGCGCCAGGACAAAGACAAGGGTGCCGGCAACGATATTGCTCACGGCGGCAAGGCTTCTTAACCGTCCAAACACAAGGGGTGCCGTAAGGGTGTCAAAGTACTGCAGGGTCATGGACTGGTTGGTGGTTTCAAAATAATGGAACCCGAAACTCATCACCAGGGTGGTTAACATCAGGCCGTAGAAACTCGGATAGATGCCCGTTGCCGCCACGCCCACGCCCATGATGGCAACGGAAAGGGCCGACAACCTGTGCTCCTTGATGATCAGGAGCACATAGACCACCAGCAGCGAAAGAAAACCCGGAATCTCCCGCACCGACTGCAGCACCCCCACATGCTCACCGTCCAGGTGGATCACATTCACCGCAAAATTGTCAAAAAGGGTTCGCCACACATGGAGCCCGCCCGTTGAGGCGATGACAAGCACCATGAGATAGAGGTACATGGGATTTTTTTTCAGGTCCATGGGTTGCTTTTTCATAGACCTTCCATACAGGATTTTATCCAACCCCACAATATCTTTTACTTGGGGCTGCCCGGGATCCGACGATCTTATCATTGACCCGACTCCCGATTACATGTAAGGTCCGGATCAGGAAACCAAGTTGCCGGGAGAAGCGCACCACATGCAGATCATATCAACCATCCTGCCCATTTTCATCGTCATTTTTCTGGGATGGGCGGGCAGAAAAAAACAATTCATTCCTGACGGGTTTATTGCTCCTGCCAATCAGCTGGTCTACTATATCGCCATTCCCGCCATGATCTTCCGGGCCGTGGCCAAGGCCTCGTTTTACGAGGCATTCAATCCCCTCATCCTCTGTGTCACTCTATTTACCATTTTCATGGCCGCAGCTGCGTCCTGGGCCGTGGCAAAGACCCTTAAAATCCCCACACGAACAAAGGGCACCTTCGTCCAGACCGCCTTCCATGGCAACCTGGGATATGTCGGGCTGGCCGTGGTCTTTTACGCCCTCGGCGATTCAGGCCTTGCCGCAGCAGGCATATTTGCAGGCTTTATCATGATTTTCCAGAATATTCTGGCGGTGTTTGTACTGGAATTCCATGGAAAGGACAAAAGCCGACGGGACAACGCCCTTGTGGCCAACGCCCAGCGAATCATTGGCCATCCGGTTATTCTTTCGGCGGTATCTGGCATTGTTTTTTCCATATTTGAAATTCCCATCCCCCTGATCGTGGAACGAACCCTGGACATCCTGAGCGGCATGGCCCTGCCCCTGGCCCTTTTGATCATTGGTGCTTCCCTTTCGTTCAAATTGATCCGGACCCATCTGTCCTGGGTCCTTGGCGCATGCCTGTTTAAACTGATCCTCATGCCCGGGCTGGCATTGATCCTGTTTCTGTTCTTTAAAATCCACCAGAACGAATTTATCCCGGTTTTTATCCTGCTCTGCTCGCCCACGGCAACCCTTGCCTATGTCATGGCACGGGAGATGAACGGGAATGCCGAGTTTGCCGTTGCCGCCATCAGCGCCTGCACCATGCTGTCGGCAATCACCTTTACCCTGTGGCTGCATGTTTTATCCTGACATTTTTTTGATGGAGGCCCCAAAGGATGACGACAAAAGACATCGTTCAGAGAACCGTGCTGCTGACCATGGTTTTGCTGATATCTGCCCTGTTTCTGACCATGATCCACCAGTTTCTCATGCCCATGTTCATGGCAAGCCTGTTTTCGGCCATGGCAAGCCCCGTCCACCAGTGGCTGACCCGGCGCCTCAGGGGAAGGGAAAACCTGGCCTCTGTGATCGTGATCGCAGCCGTTGTCCTGCTGGTTATCGTCCCCCTCTCCATGCTCGTGGGGGTAGTGGTGGCCCAGGCCATCAACGTGGGTCAATCGGTCACGCCCTGGGTGCAGTCGTTCATCAGCGAGCCCACCACCGTGACCCATTACCTGGAAAAAATCCCCTATTACGAGCAGATCCTGCCCTACCGGGACGTGATCATCCAGAAGGCAGGGGAACTTGTGGGCAACATTTCCACCTTTTTGATCAATTCCCTCTCTTCCGCCACCAAGATGACCATGAACGCCCTTTTCGGATCCATTATCATGCTCTATGTGATGTTCTACTTCCTCACCATGGGCAATGTACTCCTGGATCGGATTCTCTATTTCCTGCCCCTCAAGGACAGTGACGAACAGGCGCTGCTGCGGCGTTTCACCTCGGTCACCCGGGCCACCATCAAGGGAACCATTATCATCGGCATTGTCCAGGGATTCATCTGCGGCCTTGCCTTTGCCCTGGCAGGCATCAAGGGCCCGGTGTTCTGGGGAAGCATCATGGCGGTCACATCCATCATCCCGGCCTTTGGAACGGCCCTGGTGTGGGGACCGGCCCTGATCATCCTTGTGCTCATGGGAAAATTTACCGGCGCGATCATACTGGCCGTACTCTGCGGGGTTGTGGCGGGAAATCTTGACAATGTGCTGCGGCCACGCCTGGTGGGCAAGGACACCGAGATGCACGATCTCTTCGTCCTGTTCGGCACCCTTGGGGGGATTGCCATGTTCGGACTGCTCGGCATCATCATCGGACCGATCATTGCCGCGTTGTTTATCACCATCTGGGGAATCTATGGCACGGCCTTCAGTGACTATCTGCCCCGGGTCGGCCCCGGTCCCAGGCCATGACAATACCATGAACGCAAAAAAGCCCCAATGAAATCAATCAAAGGGGCTTTCCTACATATATTCACTTAAAACCAATTCATCCCAAAGGAGTCATGGTTTTAATGCGGTATACTTTTTACTAAACTACAGTAACATTACCCGCAGCCGGTCCTTTCTGGCCCTGCTCTACGTCAAATGTTACCTTGTCGCCTTCATTAAGGGACTTGAAACCAGTGGCGTTGATGCTTGAGTGATGAACGAAAAGATCCTCTCCATTCTCCTGCTCGATAAAACCAAAACCCTTTGAATCGTTAAACCATTTTACTGTTCCGTTAGCCATGTGACAATCTCCTAAGAAATAAAGTTTAATTGTTCCAAACTTGAGGTAGTTGTCACACATGCGTGTTTATTCGACAAATTATTTTTCCCCTAAGTGCGAAACAGGCAGTTCTGGAATTAGAACATGCCGCATTATGTTTTGCAGATCCATGGTGCGCCCGGCAGGATTCGAACCTGCGGCCTGCGGATTCGAAGTCCGACGCTCTATCCAGCTGAGCTACGGGCGCATAGTGAATCTATTTGAAATGGGGTGAGTGAAGGGGCTCGAACCCTCGACATCCAGGACCACAACCTAGCGCTCTGCCAACTGAGCTACACCCACCACAAACAAACCCCTAACTTATAGCAGTTAAGAATACAGATTGCAACCTATTTTTTCAACCGCCCATAAAAATCATTGCCAAACCCGGCAAAAACCACCATAACCTTTCCATGACATTCAAAGGATTCCTCTTTATCGTTGCAAGCGCCCTGTTCCATGTCCTGTGGAACTCAACGCTCAAGAAAAGCCATGACAAGCCAAGCGCAGTGCTCCTGATGATGGTGGTAACCGTGACCGGCCTTGCCCCCTATGTGGTGTGGCGCTATCCCATGGCACAGATCCTTGCCCCGGCCCCGCTGTTGAGCGCCCTTGCCGCAGGCTTCTTCTTTTTCCTCTACCAGTATTTTGTAGCCCTGTCCTACGAAAAGGGGGAGTTGAGCCTGGTCTACCCGTTGACCGTGACCGGGCCGGTTTATATTGTTCTGTGGAGTCACCTGTTCCTTGGCGAGCGAATCTCGGCCGGCGGAGCCCTTGGCATCATTTTGATCATCTATGGCGCCGTGACCCTCCAGACCCAACGGTTCACCGTTTTTTCCATGGATGCAAAGACACTGACCGGCAACCGGGCAGGCGTAATAACAGCCCTTGGGGCCGCTTTTTTCTACTCGTTCGGTGCCATTGCCGACAAGATCGGCGTAACCGGCAGCAACGTTGCCGTCTACACCATGAACCTGTCCGTGTTCATGCTTGTGTTTCACCTGTTGCGCATGATCTTCCAGCGCCAGATGGGCCTTGCCGTCCGAGCGTTCACCCAGGCGCCCCTGACCCTCCTGGGGGGCGGCCTGGTGATGCTGCTCTCGTTTGTCTCGTTTCGAATGGGACTTCAGGAGGCCTATGCCAGCTACGCATCGGCCCTGCGCCAAATCAGCACCATCTTCAGCCTTGCCATTGGTTACCTTGTGTTCCGGGAAACTTTGACTGCGGGAAGAACCATCAGCGCCTGCCTCATTGTTGCAGGCGCCGTGCTCATCAAAATGGGGTAATCCCCCCCCCCGGAACCCCGGCCCTGTTTTTTATATGAAACACCCACCGAAGCATCACCTATGGCGGAGTTTCGAATTTCGTTGTGGCCAGGACAGATACCATGCTCCGGCCATGCCGAATATATAGGGTGCCCCTTGCCTGCGGGGAATTTGATATTGACCATTGACCAAAGTTTGACTATGATTTCCTCCTATTCACCCCTTAATAAGGATACAAAACCAACATGAACAATTTCTACATATTTGTTGTACGACTGATACTCGGACTTGTGTTTGGCGTTCTGATCGCCAGAATCTTCAGGCCCGACTGGAGCATTTTTACAGGTGCCCTCACGGGTGTCGGACTGGTAGGGGCCGCATATCTCATGGAAATGATCAGAAAACGCAAACCCAAAAAGTAAACAGGAGCCCTTACCTTGAATCAGATCATACTAGGCACTGCAGGCCACATCGACCATGGAAAAACCAGCCTGATCCGGGCGTTGACCGGCATTGAGACCGACCGCCTTAAAGAGGAAAAAGAGCGGGGCATCACCATCGAGCTGGGATTTGCCTCCATCACCCTGCCCAACGGCGAGATTGTCGGCATCGTGGATGTTCCGGGCCATGAACGGTTCATAAAAAACATGGTGGCAGGGGCCAGCGGCATCGATCTTGTTGCCATGGCCATTGCCGCAGATGAGGCGGTCATGCCCCAGACCCGGGAGCACATGGAAATCTGCACCCTCATGGGCATTAAATACGGGTTCATTGCCCTCACAAAAATAGACCTGGTGGACGAAGAGCTCATGGAGCTTGCCATAGAGGATGTGCGGGAGTTCACCCGGGGAACCTTTCTCGAGGACGCCCCCATTGTGCCGGTCTCGTCGACCACGGGCCAGGGTCTTGATCTGTTCCGCACCACCCTTGACCGCATCTGCCATCAAATCCCGGAACGGCCCTTTTCACCGATCTTCCGTTTGCCCGTGGACCGGGTATTTTCCATGAAAGGCTTTGGCACGGTCATCACCGGAACCCTTGCCTCGGGCAAAATCGATGCCGGCGAGAACATTATGATTTTCCCGTCACGCATCACTTCCAAGGTGCGGGGCATCCAGGTCCACGGACAAAGCGTGGAAACGGTTGCCGCAGGCACCCGCACGGCCATCAACTTCCAGGGACTGGACAAGGAGGCGGTAAACCGGGGCGATGTTCTGTCAACCCCCGACACCCTGCACCCGAGCCACATGGTGGATGCCGAACTTGTTTACCTTAAGACCAACCCGAAACCTGCCAAGGCAAGAACCCGCATACGCTTCCATTCCGGAACCAGCGAAATCCTCGGCAACCTGGTGCTCCTGGACCGGGAAGAACTTCAGCCCGGAGACACGGCCTGTGTTCAGATCCGCCTTGAATCCCCGGTGTGCTGCCTCAAGGGAGACCGGTTTGTCCTCAGGAGCTACTCGCCCATCAAGACCATTGGCGGCGGTCAGGTCCTGAACCCCATGCCCAGGAAGCACAAGCTCTTTGACAAAAAAATCATCCAGGGCCTGACCGGCCTGATTTCCAGCAGTGACGAGGAAACCCTCTCGTTTTTCATCGGCGAGGCCGGATTCCAGGGTGCCCCCTTTTCAGACCTGAGACTGATGACCCATATTTCAGACAAAAAGCTTGACACCGTGCTCCAAAAGCTGCTTGCCAATCGAACCATTGTTCTGGCAGACAAGGACCGGCGCATCTTTGTCCATGGCGAGATGTTTGACCTGCTTGCGACCCAGATGGAAGAAAAGCTTGCCGAGTACCACCGGAACAACCCCCTCAAGGAAGGCATGCCCAAGCAGGAGCTTAAATCCAAGTTCAGGGCCTTGAGGGACAAGGATTCAAAACTGTTTCCCCTGGTAATTGCAAGGCTTGCCAAGGACGGAAAAATTGAACAGGAACAGAATACGGTCAGGCTTGCCACCCACGAGGTGGCCCTTGAAATAGACCAGGAAGAGGTCAAACAGAAAATTGCCGCCATCTACCAGAATGCCGGCCTCACTCCCCCCTTTTTCAGAACCATATGCACAGACCTTGACGTGGACCAGAAAAACGCCACGGATGTCCTCCACATGCTCATCGATGAAAAGATCCTGGTCAAAACCAAGGACGACCTCTACTTTGATGCCCGGTCGATTGAAAATCTTGAAAAGGACCTTGTGGCATTCCTCAAGGACAAGGGCGAGATCACCACCCCGGAGTTCAAGGATATGACCAATATATCCAGAAAATATGTGATTCCCCTGATCGAATATTTTGACTCGATCAACCTGACCATCCGCGTTGGCGACACACGGCAGCTCAGGAAAAAGAATTGATGGTCTAAATCGTTTTAAACAACCCAAAGGATTGATCCACCATGACAATGCGTGCCCTATTAGAACAAAGGGGTTCGGTTCGCAGTTTTCTGGACCGGCCTGTCCCCCAGGAGACCCTGGTCAACATATTTTCCACGGCCCAGATGTCCCCCTCCAACTGCAATGTCCAGCCCTGGCAGGTGTATGTTGTTTCAGGAGTAAAAAAAGACGAGCTCAAGGACAGGCTGGTCAAGGCGGTGATGACCGGCAGGGAGCCAAACCCCGATTTTGACTGGCGGGTCAAATACAGGGGCATCCACCGGGATCGCCAGTTTGGATCGGCAAACGCCCTTTACGCGTCCATGGGAATTGACCGCAAGGACAAACAGGCCAGAATGCTTGCCATGCTGCGCAACTGGACCTTTTTTGACGCCCCCCATGCCCTGTTTCTGACCATGGAGCGCTACCTTGGCATCATGGGGGCCGTTGATATGGGCATCTATGCCCAGACGCTGGCCCTGATCATGGAGGAACACGGTATTTCAAGCTGCTTCCAGGGCGCCCTGGGTCAGTTTCCCGATCCTGTACGGGAGTGCTTGAACATCCCGGACCAGCAGGGCATCCTCTTTGGCATCTCCTTTGGCTACAAGGACGACACCGCCCCGGTCAACACCACCCGAACCGACCGGGAGCCCCTTGGGAATTCCGTTGTTTTCTGCCAGTAACCGGCAAGGCCGGAATGATACAAGTTGAACATAAGACCGTCACAGCCCGAGGAGGATATCGGCAAAGGCGGCAACAATCGAATCAAGGAAAAGCCGGCCGTCCAGGGTGAGGAAAAATCTGTGATCGACCACCCTGGCCCAGTTGTTGCGCTCACAATCGGTGACAACCGTGTCGAACGTCACCATGAATCCCTGGTTTGAAAGAGCATCAAACCGCTGTAAATCTACACCCATGGAAGTTCTAAGCCCCAGCATGATCATTTCCATCAATATCTGATCCCTGGCCAGGGTTTCGGTTTCGGCAACCGGAAGATGCCCAACGCCAAGATCTGCCGTATAACGACAAACATCGGCGTGGTTCGAGGATCGCACCCCGTTTTCAAACGAGTGGGCCGACGGCCCAAACCCCAGATAGGGAACGTGGTTCCAGTACTTTTGATTGTGCCTTGACCGGTATGCCGGTCCTGCCGCAAAATTGGAAATCTCGTAGTGAAGATATCCCTGCCCTTCAAGAAAGGTTGAGGTCTGTTTAAACAGCCCGGCCACGGCCCCGTCGTCCAGGGGAGTGATGGCGCCCTGTTCAACAAGACGGTGCATGGGGGTACCGGGCTCATAGGTGAGCATGTAGCAGGAGACGTGCTCTGGTTGAAAGGCAAGGGCTCTTTCAAGGTCTTTTCCCCACGCCGCTTTGGTATCGCCTGGAAGGCCGTAGATCAGGTCCAACCCCAGGTTGTCAAACCCAGCATCCCTGGCCTGCTGCAACGCCTGCCGGGCAACGGCTGCAGAGTGGATGCGGCCCATGAAATCAAGGCGGCCATCGTCAAACGACTGGACACCGATGTTCAGGCGGTTGACCCCGGCGTGTCGAATCTCGTCAAAATAATCAGCATTGACCGTTCCAGGGTTGACCTCCAGGGTGGTTTCACACCCCTTGACTACCGTAAAATTTTCGCCAATGGTCCTTAGGATCTCCCGGATGCTTCCAGGCGAAAGAAGGGACGGAGTTCCGCCGCCAAAATAGATGGTATCAACAACGGCAGAACGATCCCTTTGCAGGGCGATCTCCCTGCAAAGGGCCGCCATAAATCCCCGGACAAAGGAAAGATCGGCAATGGAATAGAAATCACAATAGGCGCACTTTTTAACGCAAAAGGGAACGTGGACGTAAATGGCAGTGACATCAGACAAAGCGTTTCATCATCCCGTCGATCACTGAGTCCACATTCTCCTGGGTGATCCCGTGAAGTTTGCAGGTCTCTTTGACACTTGCAAGCAGGCTCGGGTCGTCCATATCCCCTGGATCCCTGAACATACCCATGCGCCGCCCCACCTGGTAGAGAACCCGGTCCTTTGCATCCATGGCAAGGAAGCTGTCAACCTTGGCAATCATGGCATCCTTGTCCCGGGGAAGCGTGCCCTCCACCGTTTCGATGAGATTCAGGATATGATCACTTTTGACCGTGGCGGTGATGCCGTCAAGGCAGCCAAGAAAGAGCCTCAACTCCCGGGCGATCATCAGGTCTGTGCAGCGCTCAAACCGGCCCTCGCCATGGCGGGCGGCAAGGGGACTTTTCGACGGCAGGGCCAGGGTCCTGAGGCGTATGAAATCCGGGTTGATCTGGTTGAGGGCGTCGGCGCTCTCCCTTGCGTGCTCTTCTGAAAGGGCAACACCGCCAAGGCCGGGCATCACATATTCGGACAACTCCATCCCTGCATTGCGCACCCGTAACCCCGCCTTGATGTGGGTGGCCTTGTCTGCTCCCTTTTTCACCATGGCAAGCACCTTGTCCGACCCGGATTCAAGCCCGATGTGAATCCTGTCAAGCCCGGCCCTGGCAATCCGTTCCATGTCATGGGGCTTGATCCGGGCAAGGGTGTGGGAACGGGCATAGGAGGTGATCCGCTTTACCGCGGGAAAGCAGGCCTTGATGTGGTTAAGGACCGTCACAAGGTCGTCGGGCTTCATGATAAGGGAGTTGGCGTCCTGGAGAAAAATTGACGCCATGCCCGAAGCGTACCAGTGCCAGGCCGCATTAAAGGCGGCCCGGTCATTGGATTCAAGGCGGTCAAACATGCGGTTGATCCTGTCCATATCCACCCTGCCGTTTTTTTCCACCTCGTTGACAATGGCCGTGACATGGCCCGCGAGAAGATCGATGTCCTGGATGATGTTATCAACGGACCTGAGGGAAAATTTTCTGCCCTTGTACACGGCACAGAAGGTACACCGGTTCCACGGACAGTTCCGGGTCAGACGGATCAAAAGGCTCTGGGATTCACTCGGCGGCCGGATCGGCCCCTGCTCAAACCCTGAATATTCATCTTGTTTCATTGTTTATGCCCTGTTTTTTTTAACCGGGTCTCCCGGTCGTCATGTTTATGGGTACCATAGAGTTAACCATGCACAAGGGCAATGTCAATGGGCTGCCGTCCGGGGATTGTCTTTGACAACAGGAGCACAAACAAGGTAAACCATGCCCCATGACAACCGACACCCCCATTAAAAAAAACTGGCTCAAACGAATCGCCATTGCCCTTGGCGCCCTGCTGCTGGTCCTGTCAACCCTTACAGCCATGGGCCTGTGGCAGATGAACCATTTTATTCACACCCCTGCCGACAGGTCCGGGAAACAGCAGATTATTATCATAGAACCTGGCAAAAACCTCAAGGCAATATCCAGGCTGCTGGCCAGCAAAACCATCATCTCCCGGGATATTCTGTTCAGGCTGCTGGTGCGCCACAGGCGAATGGCCACAAAAATTCAGGCCGGTGAGTATGGGCTCTCTGCCGCCATGACCCCGGAACAGATCCTGGCCATTCTGGTCAAAGGCCAGGTCCTGCTGCACCGCATCACCGTTCCCGAGGGTCTGAATCTTGAAGAGACCGCAGCGATTGTTGAACGGGCAGGATTCGGCGTCCGGGAAGATTTCCTTGATCTTGCCAGGAGCACAGCGTTTGTTGAGCAACTCAAGGTCAGGGCAGCCACCCTTGAGGGTTACCTTTTTCCCGAAACCTATTTTTTCAGGAAAGACACCCCCCAGGAAAAGATCATCCAGCAGATGGTCCAGCGCTTCCATGTCGTCTATACCCCCCAATGGGAGCAGCGAACCCTGGACCTGGGATTTTCCGTCCATGACATTGTCACCCTTGCCTCGATCATTGAAAAAGAGACCGGGGACGGCAGCGAGCGCCCCCTTATCGCATCGGTATTCCACAACCGCTTGAAAAGGGGAATGCGCCTTGATTCCGATCCCACGGTGATCTACGGGATTCCGGATTTCAACGGCAACATCACAAGAAAAAACCTGCAGACAATGACCCCCTACAACACTTACAAGATCAAGGGACTTCCAGCCGGCCCCATTGCAAACCCGGGAAGACACGCCCTTGAGGCCGCGCTTTTTCCTGCCAGGACCGACTTTCTCTACTTTGTGTCCAAAAAAGATACCACCCACAAGTTTTCTAAAACCCTCCAGGAGCACAACCGTGCCGTCCGCCGCTACCAGCTTGGAAAATAGCTGGCATTCGCTTTACCAGAGATACATGCTCGACTTTTTGTTGAGAATTTGCAGCTCAAAACTTTCTGAACAATTTGTCTGCGCCATGCCATAGCAGACATGCAGCGGCAGCAGATGCTCCTGCCGGGGATGACAAAATCGGGCCCAAGGGGCTTTTTCCCACTGGGCGAACCTTTGCGCCCTTTGATCTTCATTGAGATCCGAACGTGAACACGTCTCCAGCAACCACTCCTCAAACCCTTCATTCATCATTTTAGACTCGCTGGTCTCCGGTGCAAAAAACGCCCTCATGTTGTGGAAGGAGAACCCCGAACCAATGACAAGTAAATTCCCATAATCCAGGGTTTGAAGGGCCTGGCCGATGTTCAAATGCGCACCCGGATCAAGGCTGTTGACCAGGGACAGCTGGACACAGGGGATATCGGCATCTGGATACATTATTTTCAGCGGCACAAACAGGCCATGGTCAAAACCGCGGTGTTCATCAAGCCTGGCTGCAATCCCTGCATTTTCAAGTAAATTAAAGACCTGGCCTGCGAGCACGGGTTCACCTGTGCAGGGGTATTTAATGCTGTAGGATTCCTGGGGAAACCCATAATAGTCGTAGATTAGGGATGGCGTCGCCCCTGAAGTGATGGTGGGTACATTTTCCTCCCAATGTGCACTCATGACCAGGACGGCCGATGGTCTGGCGATGCTGGCTGCGATTTCCTGCAGGCAAGGCACCAGCTCTTTGTGGCCCGGATCACCAAGAAGGGGAAGGGGACCGCCGCCATGGGACAGAAACAATATACGGGTTTTATGTTTCATCGAGTACTCCTTTGTTACCTCCCGGGACAACAGCAGGCACTTGTCTGACGGGCAAGACCTGTCAGGTGCATGGAAGGAGAGCCGCAATGTCAGTGAACGGCAATATAAAAAAAATCTGCATCCCCTTGGTGCTCCAGAGAAAAAAAAAGCGCCATTGGCATCTTCATCGGCGTTTGCGTGCTTTTTGCCGTCACCGCCATGGAATATCATGGGACCAGCGGCTATCGCCTGAAAAAATCAATCCCTGCCCAGTTCCTGCGGTTTGTGTTGTTTGCGGCTTTGTTAACGCTGGCTGCCGTGGGAGCATGGCATCTGCTGCCGTTCAAATGGGTATGAACAACGGGCAAAACACGACAGGCCATTGGTTGCAAGCAGTGAAAAATTAAAAAACGTGGTAAAAAGGGACAAGCAGCAGGCTTTTCTGCCCTTTCCACGACTTTTATCCGGCAACGGCTCAGCGCTGCTTGAGATAAACAATGACGGCACCGCTCCGATTTTTAAATTTCCTGTCCCATTCAAACCAGAGAACGACCCCTTCTTTTTTCAATCTCACCAGAAGATCTTCAACCACATCGGGAAGCACTGCCCCAGACTCCGAATGGAGCCCCTTGCCCACGACAATGCTGACGGTGAACTCCCCGGCCCGCCAGGCGGTCCGGACAAAGGATTCCGACCGTACAACAGCACGGACAGCCGTGTCCCCGTGCAGGTCCAGCTCTTCTTCGGGCGGAGGATAGCGTTTCAGCTGTTTTTTCAGCGGGACCGGTTCAGGGAGATCTTTTTCCCTTTTATCCCTTAAAAGGGCGGCCCCGTTTTTACCCTTGAGGGACCGTTCAAGAAGGGTGGGAAAATCCTCATCATCTTCGCCCTTTTGGGCCTTGTTTGCAAACAGCTTTGAAAGGCTGGTGGATCGGCAAAGGATGGGCAACCCGTTCCGGTCGTTGGGGTTAGATTTCGGCCTTGAACCCGACCCGGACCTTACGGCTGAAACCGTTTCCCTGCTTTGCTCGCGGGGCGGAGCGGCTTCGGACATCTCCTTGAACATGAAAAAAAGGTCTTCCCCCCTGTCAAAGACAGGAATACCGTTCCGGTTGCGCTTCACCTTCAATCTTCGTTTTGATCCCGACATGTTATTTTGTCTGTTTTCCCCTGACATGGACGGCATAATACCCGACAACGCCCCTTTTTTCAAGCAAAGAGACCCCAATCCACATCCCCCAGTGCCTGAAGTCATCAAAAACCGGCATGGCACCGCTACAGATCCAGGCGGTCAATTAGAACCTGGCGGGGTTTCACCCCATCGGACTGGCCGACAATCCCCTTTTTCTCCATAAGATCGATGATTCTTGCCGCCCGGTTGTACCCGACCCTGAGGGCCCTTTGAACGCTGGAAATTGAGGCCTGCCTTGTGGCAAAAACATGCTCCAGGGCCGCCTGATATTTTTCATCATAGTCATCATCACCGATAGCTGCACTGTCCATGGCCAGGTCCTCGTCCCGTTCTGTGATCACATCCATCACATACCGGGGTCTGCCCTGGGCCTTTAAGAAATTGGTTATGGTGACAAGCTCTTGTTCTGAAAGATAGGTCCCATGGACCCTGCTGAGCCGTGCAGTACCCGGGGGAACAAAAAGCATATCCCCCCTGCCCAGAAGGGTTTCAGCGCCGTTGGCGTCAATGATGGTCCTGGAATCGGTTTTAGACGAGACCTGAAATGATATCCGGGTGGGAAAATTGGCCTTGATGATCCCAGTCAGCACATCAACCGAAGGGCGCTGGGTGGCAAGGATCAGATGGATGCCGGCAGCCCTTGCCATCTGGGCAATGCGGGTCAGTGAAAATTCAATGTCCTTGCTTGCGGTCATCATCAGATCGGCAAGCTCATCAATGATGATAACAATATATGAAAAGGGCTCAAAGGCTTCATCTTCATCATAGTCAGACAGGTCAGCTGTCATGATTTTCTGATTGTACTGCTCAATGTTTCTCACCTGGAGTTTGGCAAGCATCTCGTACCGGTCCTCCATCTCTCTGACCACCCACTGCAGGGCCGTATTTGCCTTTTTCATATCCGTGATCACCGGTGTCAGCAGATGGGGGATATCATTGAACAAAGAAAGCTCAATGCGTTTGGGATCAATCATGATAAACTTAACTTCATCCGGAGAAGACTTGTAGAGAATGCTTGCGATCATGGCGTTAAGCCCAACGCTTTTCCCTGTTCCCGTTGCCCCTGCAATCAGCAGATGGGGCATTTTTTCAAGCCCCACAACAACGGGATTGCCGATGATATCCTTGCCCAGGCAGATGGGGGTTTTGGATTTATTGTTCTTGAACGCATCGGAACCGACAATGTCAATAAACGGTACAATGCTCATTTTTGTATTGGGAATTTCAACCCCGATGACATCTTTGCCGGGAATTGGGGCAACAATACGAATACTCAGGGCACTTAAGGCAAGGGCCAGGTCATCTGCCAGATTTACGATCTTGCTGATCTTGATTCCCGGGGCAGGCTTGTATTCAAAGGTGGTGATCACAGGCCCGGGCGATACTTCCATGACCTCACCCTTGATTCCAAAATAACCCAGTTTCTGTTCTAACAGCTCTGCATCCCTTCGTATGGCCTCATGGTCAACCTCGACCTCCATGTCAGCGGTTTTGAGAAAATCCAGGGACGGCAGTTGAAATTCATCCCTGCAGCTGCCGGCAGACGCCATGGTACTTTTAAAAACTTTTCCCGGTGTATTGATCCGCAACTGGGACAAGGGCTCCTGGGAAAAGACAGTTGAAGGTTCGATCACCGGCGCTGTTGATGGTACCGTATCCGGCTCTTCCTGGGGCGCTGTCCCTGGCAGTGTGACGGGCTCTGCTTCCGGCGGCGCTATTTCTGGCTTCATTACCGTTTCTTTCAACGGCCCTGGCCCGGGAGCTGTAACGGGTTCTGCCAGCGGCGCTGTCCCTGGCGGTGTGACGGGCTCTGCTTCCGGCGGCGCTATTTCTGGCTTCATTACCGTTTCTTTCAACGGCCCTGGCCCGGGAGCTGTAACGGGTTCTGCCAGCGGCGCTGTCCCTGGCGGTGTGACGGGCTCTGCTTCCGGCGGCGCTATTTCTGGCTTCATTACCGTTTCTTTCAACGGCCCTGGCCCGGGAGCTGTAACGGGTTCTGCCAGCGGCGCTGTCCCCTGTGCCATCGCCGCTTCTTCCAACAATCCAGGTGCTGTTTCGGTTATTGTTTCTTTGAGTGGGCCAGGCTCTGGCTGCGCCACCGGCTCCCCGAACAACTCTGGCTGTGAATCCATTGCTCGGTTCAGGCATGGGGCGGATTGTGCTTTTATGAAAGTCGGTTCCTGCGCCTGAAACGCCCCCTGTGCCGGAATCTTTTCCACAAGCGGTTCGGCCTGTTTTCCAGGAACGATATCGTCTTTTTTTGCAATATTTTCTGTTTTCCGGGGAAAGGGGAGGCTTTCTGTAATGCGCTTTAAATCTTCTGAAATGGCGTCCCTGAGGGATATTTTTTTCTTTTCCTGCATCTGCTTGCAGATCTCACCCGATTTACGCTGGTCCAGGTAAAGCGCCTTTGTCTGTTCATGTTCTCTGAGAAGGGCATTATACCTGTTCTCAAGTTGAACATATCTATCGGAAAGATTCAAGTTTGACATCAGCAGCGCTGCATATGGACTTAAATTTTCTCTGTTTCCCAAAAAATTTGTTTCCACTTTTTCCATTTCACTGACCATCAGGTCTGCAACACGCTGGGCATTGGCCAATCCGGTTTCATCATCAATCTTGAACTTGTAGTCACCGCACTCTGTTTTGATGATCAAGATATCTTCATCAATACTGTATTTATTCTTTTTCACACGACCAACTCTTTTATGTTAGGGGTAAGACAAGCCATAACCTCAAAATGTAGATTTCCTGTATAGCACGATTCAAAAAGAGATACCACTGCCACAAGGTAACCAGCCCGGCCACTCGACAATTAATGGGAATCAATCGGGAGTCTTTATCACCCCTATCGAATACCGGGATAAAAAATGTTTTGTCGAAGGGGTCAGAACTGTTGATTGCAAACAATGGCAACCCCGTTCATGGGTTTAAACATCCTTTCCCACCCACACCTGTTCCCGACCCCTTATTTTCTCCGCTTTTATCAGGCAAAAAGTTATCCTACCCGACAACGCCCCTTTTTTCAAGCAGATAGCCCCTCCTGATTGACTTTAAACATTCATGCTGGTAATGTACTCTGCTATGAATATAGGAAGCATTGTAGAATACATAGACCAGCAACGGATGATTTGTGCGGTTGTGTTACAGGTCAAGCAGAACCGGTTGCGCCTGCTCACAGAAAACAACCGGGAGGTAAACCTTTCGGCAAGCAGGCTGACCCATGTCTCTGACGAACCCCTTGATATGGCAGGCACCCGAGATTTTACCATCAAGGCCCTCAAGCGCACGGCCCTGGCAAGGGAGCGCCTTGCCGCAACCATCCAGGTCAGGGAGATGTGGGAACTTCTCCATGAAGAACAGACAGAAATAGACGTTGCCACCATGACCAGTTTCTGCTTTGATCCGCCGTTAACCAGCGACCACGGGTCTGCCGTGGTAAGGGCCTTTTTCAACGACAGACTCTATTTCAAGTTCGGCAAGGATGGATTTACACCCTTTACCGAGCAGCAGGTTGAAAGTTCACTCAGGCAACTCAGGGAGGCCGAGGCCCTGGAGCGGCTGATTGACCAGGGCGGAACATGGCTGAAACAGGTTCTCGACGGTCAGACGATCAACAACCAGGAGATTGACCCCGGCATTCTTGATATTCTCAAGACATACTATGTGTTTGAGAAAGAAAGTAAAGGCGCCCACACGGCCAGGGCCATCCTGGCAAAGGCAGGAGCGGATTCAACGGATCAGATCTTCAGGGCCCTCGTGCGAACGGGCATCTGGAACGACAACGAGAATACCGACCTCATCCGCCTGGAGATTCCCACAAATTTTCCAGACTCGGTGATGGCCCAGACACAAACCATCATCGACGCAGCCCTTGATCCCTCATCCGACCCGTTAAGGTGCGACCTGACCGACCTTCCCATCATCACCATCGACGGCCAGTCCACCCTGGATTATGACGACGCCATCAGCCTTGAAAAAAAGGATGACGGCTACATCATCGGTATCCACATCATTGATGTGGCCTTTTTCATCAAGGACAACGACCCCATTGACCTGGATGCCCGAACAAGGGGCAGCTCCATCTACATGCCCGACGACAAGATTTCCATGCTTCCGCCAAGCCTTTCGGAAAACCTGTGCAGCCTCAAGGAGGGTGAGATCCGGCCGGGCATCTCAACCCTGGTCCACCTGAACCGATTCTTTGAGATCATTGACTACCAGGTTGTTTCAAGCGTCATCAAGGTCCACAAACAGATGACCTACAGCGAAGCCAACATGCTCAACGGTGAAGATGAACCCATCACCACCCTTTACAAGGCCGCCACCGTGCTCAGGGAAAAACGGCTCAAGGCCGGCGGTGTCCAGATCACCCTGCCCGAGGTAAACATCTGGATCGAAGATACCGGTGAGATCGGCATCTCCCGGGTTGACCGTGAAAACCCCGCACGCATGCTGGTTTCTGAAATGATGATCCTTGCCAACTCCCTCATGGCCGATTTTTTGTCAACCCACAAGGTTCCGGCCGTGTTCCGGTCCCAGCCCGACCCGAAAAAAAGGCTGTTCCAGGGAATCGAAACCTCGTTATTTCTCAACTGTATGCAGCGAAAGCAACTGAGCCGGGCCATCATCGGCACCCGGCCCGAGAACCACGCAGGACTCGGGGTCAAAGCCTATGTCACGGCCACCTCCCCCATCCGGCGGTACTACGACCTTCTCACCCAGCGCCAAATCCGGAGCACCCTGGGATATGAGCCCGCATACACAAAGGAAGCCCTTGACGCCATTCTCCAGGTCATCCAGGAGCCCGTCACCAACACGGGAAAAATCCAGTTCCAGCGACGCAGATACTGGCTGTTCAAATACCTTGAAACCATGAAGGGCTCAACCTGTGAAGCCATTGTTCTGGATTCACGAAGGGATTTCTACATGGTGATGCTCAAGGATTACATGCTTGAATGGCGGATTTCCGCTTCAGGACTCAACCTAAAGCCAGGGGACCTGATCAGCGTCACCATCCAGCATGCAGACGCCAGAAGGGACCAGCTGTCACTCTTTGTATAGGGGACGTTTCTTCAACATCCCCCTTTGAATTTAATGTTTGAAACTTCTCTGTCCGGTGTAGACCATGGTGGCATCATTCTCGTTGCACGCCTCAATGGACTCATAGTCGTTCTGGGAACCGCCGGGCTGGATCACGCTTTTGACCCCCTGCTCGAGCCCCACATCAATGCCGTCCCTGAACGGGAAAAAAGCGTCGCTCACCATGGTCGACCCGATGAGCCCGCCCTTGACCGCCTTGACCGCGGCCTCTATCTCAGCCCGCCTGTCCCTGTCCTTGAGGATATTAAACGGCGTTTGATACCGCTCAAAACTGTAGCGGTCCATGAGCTTCCGATAGGCCTTGTCAACGGCAATCTCGGCAACCCCTACCCGGTCCTGCTCTCCGGTTCCAATGCCCACGGTCACATTGTCCTTGACGTAAATCACGGAATTTGAGGTCACCCCCGACTCCACAAGCCAGCCGAACAGCATGTCGCTGTACTCTTTGTCCGTGGGTTTGCGGTTGACGGTGTAGGTTTTGTCCCTGTAAACCGTTGAGGCAAGGGTCAGATCCTCCCGGGTAAGAGAGGTGGGTGCAAACGACCACTGGGCCACAAGGCCGCCGTCCATGAGGCTCTTGAAATCCAGAACCCGGGCGCCGATATAGGTGGCAAGCTTGTCCATGGCATTGATGCGGATCAACCGGAGGTTTTTCCGCTGGCCCAGGATTTCCAGCACCCCGTCCTCAAAATCCGGTGCCACAACCACCTCGGCGTACTGGTTGGCAATGGCCTCGGCAGTCGTCCTGTCAACGGGCCGGTTAAGGGCGATGCACCCGCCAAAGGCGGCAACCCGATCTGCCATGTAAGCCTTTGAATAGGCCTGTTCCAGGGTCGCAGCCCGGGCAACACCGCAGGGGTTGTTGTGCTTGACAATCACGGCACAGGGCATGTCTGAAAAATAACGCAGGATGTTCAGGGCGTTGTCGGCATCGGTGAGGTTGGTCTTGCCCGGATGCTTGCCCGACTGGAGAAGCTCAAGGTCCGACACCAGATAGCGGCCCGGCTTGATGGTCTCAACATCGCCCAGAACAAGGTTGCCGTTGGCAAGGCGGTAAAGGGCTGCCTCCTGGCCGGGGTTCTCCCCGTACCTTAATCCCTTTTGAACCCCGTCAATGGTCCAGGCCACCTTTTCATAGACCAGGGTCTGGCGTTTGCCCTGTTCCACAAAGCTGATCTCCATGGTCGGGGTAAAGTGGTCGTCCATGACCGTTTTGTACATTTTTTTCAAATCTTCAACCATGGTTTACGCTCCTTGTGTGTAACAGGCCTTGACCGCGTCCATGTCCAGGGCGTCCAGATAACCTGAAATGGTGGCGTCATACTCGGCCGTGTGTTTAAAAGCTTTCTTTGCAAGCCCGAACCGCTCCTCCAGTGAAAGGCAGCCGTTGTTTGTCCCGAGGCGCGCTATGATACCGCCATAGGATTCAGGATCAACCACGGAGGCCACCCGGATGAAATTCTTGGCCGCTGCCCGGATCATGGTGGGCCCGCCGATATCGATGTTGCCCCGGGCATTTTCACAGGTTGCCCCGGCCTTTGCGATGGTCTGTTTGAACGGATAGAGGTTGGCCACAACCATGTCAATGGCCATGGACGAGGTTCGTTTCAAATCCGCCTGGTGGGCGTCATTGTAGGTTTCCGTAAGAAGCCCGAGATAAATCCTGAAATCAAGGGTTTTCACAAGCCCCCCCTGGGTTTCGGGCTGGCCGGTATAATCGGCCACCTGGGAAAGCCGGCCTTCGGCCTCCTTTCCAAGGATCTCCTGAATCCTTGAATAGGTCCCCCCTGTGGAGAGTATCCGGACCTTTGGATTGGCTGCAACCAGGGCCGGGATCAATAGTTCAAGTCCCTGCTTGTCCGATACGCTCACAAGCACCGTGTTGATGGGGATCAAATCATCAATTTTATCTACAACATTCTTTCCCATAATTTTTCCTGTGGAGTTCATTTTTAAAAAATCATACTGAATCAAGCGATCGACCATTCACACGGCCGTTGTCAATAAAGCTTAATATAAAAATACCGGTTTTAAGTCAAGGCTCAATACATGGGCCGGCAAGGTGTGGGCCGTTGCTGTCTGCATATTTTTTCACGCTCTGGTTGACAAAATGAAATTTTCCATCCTATATGATGGAAGGGCAACCTATGAAAACGATACTCGATTTTCTCCCCACCCAGCAATGGCATCTTATCAGAAGCCCACACCTTAAATCAAAGCAAGTTTTACAAAATGTCAGGTTCCAATTGCAACTTCAAAAAAGGAGGCAGATTATGATCTTCATGGGTACGTTTACGATGCCGGGCAACAAAACCGAAGAGTGGACAAAATGCAGCATTGAAATGGCTGCCCATCCGTTGCCCGCCTGCTTGAAGAAATGGCAGGTTTTCACGTGTTCCGATGGCAACGGCTGTTATAAGGGGTATAATCTCATATATGCGGAAAAAGGCAAAGGAGATGAAGCCCTCATGGAAATCAACAGACGCATGCTTCCCTTCTGCCAGATCAAACGATCCACATGGAAACTTGAACCGATGATGAACGTCACGGATGTTTTTAAAACATTGGATAAAGCGTAACACCCAAACGCCCTGCCTTAAATACCATGGATCCCCTGCGCCGGGTCCCCCCACTGTTGCAGCAGTCTTTGGGGGGACCTGGCGTTTAAATACATCCATCACCCCATCACAGTGGGGTGGCCCTATTTTGATCAAAGCCATTGCCATGATTCCTGGATAATGATAACGCTCAAGTCGTTGATTTAAATTTCCTGTACGGCACTGGGAGCGGTCGATGATCCATCCGGACAAATCGCGTTCAAAAGACCAGCAATACCGGATAACCGACCTTGGGATAGCAATCCTGATGCGTTTTAATTAAAAAAGGAGTGAACCTTGCACACAAAAAGAACCCTTTCCCTGGCCTATTCAAGCTGTCCCAACGACACCTATATTTTCCATGCCATTGCAGCAAAACTCGTGGCTGATCCAGCCCTTGACTTCACCATCACCCTGGCCGATGTGGAAACCCTGAATCAGAACGCCGGAGCAGGACGTTTTGACGTCACAAAGCTGTCGTTTGCAGCCCTGGGCGACCTCAGGAACGACTACGCCCTCCTCAGGACCGGCGCAGCCCTTGGCCGGGGATGCGGACCCCTTGTGGTGGCAACACCCGGTACAAGGATAACACCCGGTTCCCGGATCAGGGTGGCCGTGCCCGGATTCGGCACCACGGCCTGCCTGCTGTTCAGGTTTTTTCTTGAAGAGCAGTTTCCGGAAACAACAGCGGAACTGGTGGCCATGCCCTTTGAGACCATCATGCCCTCAATCGTCAAAGGAGAGAGCGATCTCGGGGTGATCATCCACGAGGGCAGGTTTGTCTTCCAAACCCTTGGGCTCGATTGTCTGGCAGACCTTGGACAGTGGTGGGAAACACAGACCGGACTGCCCATTCCCCTGGGCTGCATTGCCATCAAACGGGACCTTGGACCCGGGATTGCCGCACGGGTGGAGGACCTGATCCGCCAGAGCATCGCCCATGCTGAAAAGGACCCCCAGTCCGGCCGACACTATATCCGGGAGCACGCCCAGGAGCTTGACGACCAGGTGATCAACCAGCACATCAGCCTCTATGTGAATGGGTTTTCCTCTTTTCTTGGCAAAGAGGGAGAGGCGGCCATTGAAGCATTCTTTGAAAAGGGTGAACGCGCCGGGTTGATAACACCGGCCAGCAAGCCTTTGTTTGCCCATGGGGGCTGAGACGACACGACCGATAGCGGTTAATTTCCTTAAAAGCAGAATTTGGCATGCGAACTGCTATAGACGCCTTAACGCTTTACTTTTTTAAAACCAGGGGCTATACCGGTTTAAAACATAGGAGTTAAGATGAAACTGATTCCATTTACACCGGATGATTATGCCCTTTTAGTCAGTTGGATTCCCGATGCAGTGTTCAATTTTCAGTGGGGCGGCCCATTGTACGAGTGGCCCCTGACAACCGAACAAATCAAACACCATGTGCAGTCCAACGCAGTGTCCTCATTTCTGGTTGAATCCCAAGGTAAAAAAATTGGATTTATTGAACTGATCAGGGAATCGGACGAAGTTTACCATTTATGCCGGGTTTTGATGGCAGAGCAGACCGCCCGGGGCAGTAAGGTCGAAAAAGAACTGCTTCAAATGGCAATTGACCATGCCCAAGGCCGATTTGGAGCAAAAAAAATAAAACTCTCCGTATTTGAACAAAACATTCAAGCCATCAAATGCTACCTTTCCCTGGGCTTTAAAATAACGGCCAGCGAGAAAAAATTACATCAATTCAGAGGTCAGTGGTGGCCCCTTTTGCGCATGGAGAAAAGTTTGTAAATCCCAAGGACCGTTCCACGGCACCCGGGCCCTGCTTTTAAACCACTATCCCCATGGTGCCAAGGCCCTGGATGGCATCCCCGATGGTGCTGCGGCTCACCTGCATGGCCCGGGCAAGCCCACGTTCGGCCATCATCTAAGGCCCATGATCGGAATAAAATCTTCCACATGGCGTAGGATTTCAAGTCGTATTCAAGGCCCATTAATGGGAGCATATTGAAATATGTGCCCATTGATGCAACGAAGAAGACGGCTTAAAAGACACACCCTGTGGGAGATTTTATTTTGATCATGGGCCTAAAACATCATATCTGTTTTTGATTGCGCAAAAATTCGGCATAGAGTTCAAGGGGGTGGCGCACCCGAATATTCAAATTTGCCTTGGCAAGCATGTCCGAGATCTGCACCATGCAGGCAGGACAACCCGTAGCCACTGTTGTACAGCCGGTATTGGCAATATTTTTCTGCTTGATGGTTCCGATTTTGGTGGATACCTCGTAGTGGTAGAGATTGAAGCTGCCCCCCATACCGCAGCATTTGTCTGAACCCTCCATCTCCTTCAGGGTTTTACCTGCAGCTTTTATCAACTGCCTTGGCTCCCGGGTGACGCCAAGGGATTTCTTCAAATGGCAGGGATCGTGGTAGGTCACTGACTCACCACCTGGAACCGTTCCATCCCCAACACCAGAAAGGCCTACTTTCTCCACGAGGAATTGGTTTATATCAAGGGTTTTTTCAGATAATCGTCTGATTTTTTCCCTGGTTCCACTGGCCTTTCCCCCATAGATGGCAGGCCACAGCTTTTTTATGGTGGAGGTGCAGGTGGCACATGCCGTCACAAGATAGTCAAACTCGTTATGGTTAAAAAGATCGACATGGTACGCCACCAGCTTTTCAAATGTGGCCCTGTCTCCGGAGGCCAGGGCCGGTATGCCGCAGCACCCCTGCCCTTGGGGGACCCAGGTGCCGACCCCATGGTATTGGAACACCTCAAGGAGATCATTGGCAATGCGGGGAAATACCTTGTCAATGATACAGCCGGTGAACACGGCCACCCTAAGACCGGAACGGCCCGGTGGAAAATCAACCGTGGGAGTCGTTCGGTGGAAGGACTTTTCGGCCATGGGCAGCAGGTGGCGATCATGGATCAGGGGAGAGACCAGGCGAGCACAGGAGGTGCCCTGGGCGTTCTTTTCAGCCCGGGTGAACAGGCCCTGGAATTTTCCGGCCCATTCGGTGAGGCGGTCAAAGGTGGCGGGATTGGCCAGCATTCGTTTAAAGATCAGGCGTTTTGCAGGGGAAAGCCCCTTAAACTCGGCAATGATGGCCCGGGCCTTGATAAAAATTTCAAGGACATTAACGCCGCTCGGGCAGTTGGCTGCACAGGATCCGCACAGCAGGCATTTATTGAGCCGGTCATTGACGCCATCCGGATCGGTGAACAGGTTCTTGCTCAGCCCGTCCAGAAGCGCCAGCTTTCCCCTTGCCACGTCAGCCTCCCTTCGGGTCTGCTCAAAAAGGGGGCACACGGACTGGCACATGCCGCACCGGATGCAGATGACCAACTGATCTTCAAGGTCCTTGAGTCGATTTGCAAGTTCTTTCATACCCGCCATATTGGGTTAGCTCCTGTAACTTTACCGGGATTGAGAATAGTTGGATGGAGATTTCCGTCCCCGACATGGGCAAAGGTGGCAATCTCCATCCGATATTTTACCGCAATCTCCCGGAGTGTCCCTGCCATTTCCGATATCTTACTCCGGGAAACCGTGGCATCTTCTAATACCAGAGTGGGTTTAAGTTTGGCAAGGGGCGAAAGGACACTTCAACGGGTACCACGGGATCAAGAACGACCGCAGCATAGGAATAGGTCACCCCACCGTTTCTCCATGACCGGAAAAAAAATTTGACCCGGGCAGGCTAAAAATGTGATTATACTAAAATTTCAAACAAAATGTCCACCCAAGCATTAAATATGGAAACAGGGGTAGCGTGGTCCGATGTTCATCCTGGCAGGAAGTTGTCACCCTGGCCGGGTATTCTTTCAACTTAAAGCCTTAAGGAGTTCACCCATGGCCGTAGGATGGGCAAAGGACGGTGCGGTACAGGAACAAATTGATGCAGGTATTGACGATGCAGTGAGCCTGGCCAGGAGTCGGTTACCCAAAGGTGAGAGCCTCACCCATTGCCGGATCTGCGAACAAGAAATCCCCCAGGCCCGGCGCCGGGCGATTCCAGGGGTGTACCTGTGTGTGGACTGCCAGGCAGAACTTGAAGCCCGGCAGGACGTTTCCACGGGGATCAACCGCCGTGGCAGCAAGGACAGCCAGTTAAAATAAATTAATTCGAAATCTTGATAAGGGGATGGCTTCCCTGTATAAATAAAATTTTTCCATAAAAAACCACACAGGAAGAATGATCAAATGAAGACCAAGGGCAGTTCACTATTTTGGAAGAATCTCAGGCTTTCGTGGAAGTTTGGTATCATCTTTGGCATCACCATCGTTTTGTTCGGCGTGACCATTCTGATTTACAAGGGCGCACTTTCCATGGTCCAGAAAAATTACACGGACCTGATTGACCGGGAGCTCAAAATTTCCGCATTGTCATCTGATATTGTCTCGCTCATGGCGCTGTGCAGAAAGGATGAAAAGAGTTTTATCCTGTCCCATACCCTTGACCATGCCACATCGGTCAACGGGCATCTGACCGAATTAACCCAAAAGGCCGATGGGATCATCACACTTTCAGACCCCGGAATCCCGGAAATCGCAAGAACAGCGGAAGCCATAAAGGATCAGGCAAAAATCTATCAAAATAGTTTTACCTCCCTGGTGGCATCCTGGGAAAAAATCGGGCTGGACTCCGGCACCGGACTCCGGGGTGAGTTCCTGACGGCTGCCCGGATGATGGCTGATAAAGCATCCCAGTTTGAGTTGTCCGACTTTTTCTTCGCCGTCCTGAACCTTACCCACACGGCCAACGAATACCTGAGTATCAGTACGGACAGAAACAGGGAACAGGTGGAAAAAAGCATTGAAGCGACAAAACAGGCCCTGGGACAGGGAGACATCAACCCGGAGGCCAGGAATTCCCTGGAAGTCCGTTTGGATGAGTATGTGATGTGGCTGACCCATTGCTTTACCGCAACCCAGGATGAAAGAAAGATCGTTGCAGAACAGATCGGGTCCATCAGGAAAAACCTGGAGGATGAGATCAAGCGTTTCTTTGTTCCAAACGCCAGGGCCATGGTGCTGGCGGTGCAGACCCATGTAACGGATTATATGGCCGAAGGAAATGCGGATCATGCCGACAAGGTCCGGCAGTCCCTTGATGCCGTGGCAGATCTGTTCGAAAAATCCGGTGTATCCCCCCAGGAAATTGATGGAATGGTGGGGCTTGTAAAGCAGTACCGACAGGCCTTTGAGGCCATCACAACCGAAACCGAAAACAACAAGGCCCTGGATCTGGCAATGAACCAGGCTGCGGGCAGCATTGATCCCATGATAGCGGATATCCTGGATAAGGCCAACACCCAAAGTGAAGCCATGATCAGCGCCACTGAAAGGCAGGTAAAACAGAGGACCACCATGGCAAGGATCTTTGCCCTGGGCGTGATTCTTCTGACAACCCTGGGGGTATTCTTTGCCGTCGGGACAATCACAAAGCCCATGGCCGAGAGTGTCAGGTTTGCAAAAACCATGTCCCAGGGAGATCTGAGCCGGGAGATCAGGACCGATCGCACGGATGAGGTGGGACTTTTGCTTGAATCCCTCAGCACTGTGCGAACCAGTTTCAAGGAAATCCTGGGCAGCATCATCACCCATACCGATTCCCTGGGCAGCTCATCCGGCTCCCTTGCCGGCATTTCAGCCCGGATGAACTCAAGTGCGGGCAAGACCATGGATAATTCCAACACCCTGGCCGCCGTCTCCGAAGAGATGAGTTCCGGCATGAAATCGGTGTCAGCAGCATCGGGAGAGGCGTCAAACAACCTTGACATGGTCGCTTCGGCCGCAGAGGAAATGAACGCAACCATTGATGAGATTGCCATGAATACCGCCAAGGCAAGGGGGATTGTTGAAACGGCCGTGGCAAGAAGCCAGACCGTGTCGGAACGGATCAAGGAACTGGGGGGTGCGGCAACACAGATCTCCATGGTTACCGAAACCATCACCGGCATATCCGAGCAGACCAATCTGCTTGCCCTGAATGCCACCATTGAAGCGGCCCGGGCCGGAGAATCCGGAAAGGGGTTTGCCGTGGTGGCAAATGAAATCAAGGAACTGGCTAATCAGACCGCCAGGGCAACCTCTGATATCAAGGAGAAGATCGAGAACGTTCAGCGCTCTTCCTCAGTCACCGCCCGGGAGATAATGGAGATTTCCACCGTGATCAATGATGTGAATGAGATCATCCTGTTTGTCGCTTCGGCCGTTGAGGAGCAGTCGTCGGAGGTGGTTGAGAACATTACCAGGGCATCGGAGGTGATCCGGGACATCAACCAGAGTATTCATGCCAGCACCCTGCTGGCAGAGAAAATTTCAGGGGATACCGTGGAGATCAGCAAGGAGGCCAATGAACTGTCCGAAACAGCCGATCAGGTAAACCTCAACTCCGGGGAACTTGCTGACATTGGAGAAAAGCTAAAGACCATTGTGGCGAAATTTACACTTTAGGTGCACGGGCCGTTGTTATTTAATCTCCATGCCCATCATGGCTGAAACAGCTCAACCGTTACCCGTTCGTTAAACAGTCTGTGCACGTAAAGACGTTCAAAAAACAGTTCAAGGGCATGGATCTTTGGTTGATCAAGGTCACAGAGCAGCACCTGGTAGTATCGCTCGATCAGGCTTCGATCAAGGTTGAGCCTTTCAACGCCCCTGTCAATGACGGTTTCAATGTTCTCATACCCCTGGTGCCTTGACCGATGAAACAGCGCCAGGGCCTGTGCCACCCGTTCAGGGTGGTGTGACGCATAGTCCCGCCTCACCACCCACACGGCAAACACAAAGGGTAGCCCGGTGGTTTGGCACCACAGTTGCCCAAGATCCATGCGAAGATCGAAAAAATCATCCCAGGGCTGGGTCAGGGCCGCATCCCCGATGACCAGGACAGCATCGGCATCTTCAGGAATATCTTTGGGACGCCGCATTCTTCCTGTCACAAAAACAGGACGCACCCCGCGTTCGGCAAAGATCAGCCTGACCAGCAGGGCTGAGGTGGCTGAATCCTCGGTCAGGACAACCGTTTTATTGTCAAGCTGCTCAATGGGAGCGTTGCTCATCAAGATGACCGAAAGCACCGGCCCGTTGCACGAGATGGACAGATCCGGCAGCATCAGAAGATCCCGGTGGTGGCAACCGTAGAAGCCTGCTGAGATGGGGCTGATGGCAAGATCGCCCCGTGAGATCATGCGGTTGAGTACGGCGGGCGGGCCGTCGGTCATGGTCATCCAGGGCGGCAGCAGGCCGTGGTCCAGGCCATAGTATACAGGAGAGGCGTTGATATAATCGATCCGCCCCATGGAAAGGGTCTCTTTATTCATTGCGTGTTATGATTTCCAATAGGTGTTCAGGGGTATCGGCCTGGGCCGGGACAAAGAGGAACTGTGCCCATCGCCCCGGTTCAAGGGTGCCCATCTGTCTGTCCAGGCCCAGGGCCCTTGCCCCGTAACAGGTGGCCATGGCAAGGATTTCCCTTGCAGAAAGGTCGGGATAATGCTGGGCTACAAAGGCCATCTCGTCAGCCATGCTCAGGGAATCGCAGCTGGCAAGGCTGTCCGTGCCAAGTGCCGGGCTCAGCCCGTGGTCAATCAGCCGCCGGATGCAGGGAAGTCTGTGATGAAGGTTCTGGTTGCTCCGGGGACAGACAACGGTTTTCACTCCCCGTTCGACCAGGATGTCAAGGTCGTTGTTGTCAACATCCAGCAGATGAACCGCCAGGGTCCTTGAATCAAGGAGATCAAGCCGGTCAAGGTAGGCAACAGAACTTGTCGCCGGAAGGGGCCAGGTTGAGAAATCAATGCCCCGTTCGGTCAGAAAATCAGCCCACACCCCTCCTGCCGTCCGGATGAACTCTGACTCGTCCCTGGATTCAGCCACATGGATGGAAAAGGGAAGGTTGTACAGCAAGGACGCTCGTTTAAGCCGTGCCAGAAGTTCGGGTGAAGCCGTGTGGGGCGCATGGCCTGCAACGGAAAAACCAAGTCCCGGCCGGTCACCCGGTCCGAGGTCCAGGTCTGGGGCATCCCCATCTGAACCGAGCAGTTCCTGGAACCACACCCCTGAAAGCCTGGAATCGGCCACCAGGTCCCGGGTGATGCCCAGGGTGGATATTTCACCGACCCCCAGACTGCCCGTGGCCAGCACCTGGTCAATCCCCTGGCGGGCTGCAGCCCTTAAGGCCAAGGTTCCAAGTTGCCCCCGCACCGCAAGCAGATCTGCCACCCAGCCCTTGAACCCCTGGTCAAAGGACAACCGCCCCTTGAGGGCTGACAGCTCAAGGTGAAGATGGGCGTTGACAAGGCCCGGCATGATCGCCCCAGGGCCATGGTCGACCCCGTCTGTGCCGGAATAGTGACGCCCCACCTCGACAATCCTGCTGTTTTCAACACGGACATAGCCGTTTTCAAGGATCTTCCAGGGGGAGACAACCACCCAGGCGGCCCGGTGGACACCATCCGTCCCCGGGGGCTGAAAGATTTCACACCCTTTAAATCCAGAGGTCTTGGAGGACAAGGTCATAGGAGGTTGTAGTAGCAGTCCCGCTGCCTGGGCTCAAACCCGGCCGTGGTGATCAGCCGTTTAATCTCGGATTCAGGAAGCATGAAATCAACGCCGGCCGCAGCCACCACATTCTCTTCGATCATGGTACTGCCCATGTCATTGGCGCCATAGAACAGGGCAGTCTGGGCAATCTTATCCCCCTGGGTCACCCAGGATGCCTGGATGTTGTCAATGTTGTCCAGGAAGATCCGGCTCAGGGCAAGGACCCGCAGGTAGGGCACCGACCCGGTTTTAGGCACCTGGATCCTTGTGTTGTCCGGTTGGAAGGTCCAGGGAATAAAGGCGGTAAACCCGCCGGTCTCATCCTGGAGATCCCTGATGCGTGACAGATGTTCAAGGATGTGCCAGGGCTGTTCAAGATGGCCGAACATCATGGTGGCACTGGAACGCATGCCCTGGAGATGGGCCTGGCGCATCACCTCAATCCAGGTGTCGGTGAGGCACTTGTTGGGCGAGACCTTTTTTCTCACCCCATCACAGAGGATCTCGGCCCCGCCGCCGGGGATGGAATCCAGCCCGGCCTGCCTTAACCGGGTGATGGTTTCGGCAATTGAGAGGCCTGATTTTTCAGAGATAAAAGCGATCTCGGGCGGGGAGAAGCCGTGGACATGGATGTCAAAACTTTCCTTGATGAACTTCAACAGGTCCGTGTAATAATCCAGGGAAAGTTCCGGGTGCATGCCGCCCTGGAGAAGGATCTGGGTACCGCCGAGTTCAATGGTTTCGGCAATCTTGGCCTTGAGCACCTCCCGGGTGATCACATACCCCTGTCCGCTTTCCAGGGTCTTGTAAAAGGCGCAGAAACGGCAGCCGGACACGCAGATGTTGGTGTAGTTGATGTTGCGGTCCACGACAAAGGTAACGATCCTGTCCGGATGGCGCTCAAACCGCCGGTTTTCCGCAAGCCGTGCCAGGGTTAGAAGATCGGCGTCGTAAAAGAGCTTGAGCCCCTCCTGGGGGGAAATTCTCTGGCCGGCGTTTATCTTGTCAATAACTGCGTCGATGTTCAGGTCGATATTCTGGTCAACATCCGGGTCAACGGATGGGGTATTATCCATGTCCATGCTCTGGTTCATATGTTTATCTCGATGTTGTTCCCGGGTTATCATGGCAGTGTGGGGCTTTGATTGACAGGGCTGTAGAACGAATCCCTTTCAACCGGGACAAACCCGGCAGATCGGATCATTCGTTCCATCTCTTCCCTGGAAAGCCCCTTGGCCGACCTTGCTCCGGCCGTGTGGGTAATCCGCTCTTCAATGATGGTGCCGTCCAGATCGTCGGCACCATAGGAGAGGGCCACCTGGGCGAGTTTTTCACCGATCATCACCCAGTAGGCCTTGATGTGGTCAAAGTTGTCGAGCAACAGCCTTGCAACGGCGATGTTCTTCAGGTCATCCACGGCGGTGGTCGGCGGCAGATGGGCAAGCCGGGTGTTTTTCGAATGAAAGGCCAGGGGAATGTAGGCCGAGAACCCATGGGTCCGGTCCTGAAGATCCCTCAAGGCCAGGAGATGATCCACCCGCTCCGCCATGGTTTCAATGTGGCCATAGAGCATTGTGGCGTTGGAGGTCAGGCCGTTCCGGTGGACCGCTCCCATGATCTCCAGCCACCGTTTTGAATCAATCTTTTTGGGAAACAGCTCGTTCCTGACCCGGTCGCTCATCACCTCGGCACCGCCGCCGGGCATCATGTCAAGGCCTGCCGCCTTGAGCGCCCCGACCGTATCGTCAATGGAGAGGCCGGAAAGGCTGGAAAGGTAGTCGATTTCCACGCAGGTAAAGGCCTTGATCTTTACAAGGGGCCTCACCCGCTTGACCGTTTTCAAAAGATTGATGAAATAGTCAAAATCAAGGGCCGGGTTGAGCCCGCCCACAATGTGAAGCTCGTTGACCGGCTCTGCAATGCGGTCATTGATCCGCTGTTCGATCTCGTCCATGGTCCAGGTGTAGGCGCCTTGATCCTCCCTGTCCACGGCATAGGCGCAGAACCGGCACCGGTTCTTGCACACGTTGGTATAATTCAGGTGCTGGTTGTATACGTAATAGGCCGTGTTGCCGTGGCGCTGCTGCCGGACCCTGCCGGCGAGCATCCCCACACCGGTTAAATCCGGGGTTTCAAAAAGGACAAGCCCGTCCTCTCTAGAGAGGCGGGTGTTTTTTTCAAGTTTTACGCCAATGGCTTCAAGCCGTTTATCGAAAAATTCGGGTTTCACTCACGATCTCCTCTTTACCCTCCTCACAAGTTTCTTTTTTTTCTTTGCCGGCCCGGCCCCGGGGGCCGGGTTCTGCCTGGGATCCAGAAGGTTGTTCTGGGCATAGCTGCAACCGGCCCTCGGGCATTTAAGGCCCTTGTCCCCTGGGGGGGTTGTAAATTCGGTCAAAAAAGGATTTTTACACAAGGGACATTCAAAATGATAGGGTTTTTCCCAGCTCACAAACCGGCACCCTTTGCTGGAGCAGGTATAATAGGTCTTGCCCTTGGCCGTTGTCACAGGCACGATCTTTCCATCAAGGCAAATGGGACAGGGCATGGCAAGCTCGGCCTCAAAGGCTGCAATCCTGGACGCAAGATCAGCCTCATCTTCAGGTTCAGGTTCAGGTTCCGGTTCCGGTTCAGTGTTCTGCACCCCTTTGCGTTGCCTGTCGAGGATGGCCTTTTCCATGGCTTCTTTTTCAAGGCGGATCCGTTGTTCGGCAGCCTTGACCTCATCGGCCCTGGCCTGGAGTTCAGCCTCTTTTTCCGCCATGGCAGCCGCCTCATCCGCCGCACGTTCACGTACCCGTTGTTCCGCTTTTCGGGCCGCATCCTCGGCCTGTTTCAAAGCCTTCTCCCGGGCCTCCAATTGCCTGGAGCGTTCTTCGGCTTCCTGGAGCCGGGCCTGGAGTTCAGCATGGGCTGCCTGCTGCTGTTCCTGCGCTGCCGCAAGGGCCGCATCCTCGGCCGCAAGGGCACCATCTGACGATTTCTTGTCAAAAACATCCTTGACCGTTGACCGTTCAGCATCATGGCCGATGTTGGAATAAACGGCCGGTTTAGACGACGGCCGCCGGCCCCTGAGGCTTGCGATCTGCTTTGCCGCAGTCTCCTTGAGCTGTCTGGAGACGGCCCTGTTGACAGGTGAGGCCGAAGAAACTGAAGATTTATGCACTCCACCACCCGGCGCCTGGACAGACCGAACAGCCGCCTCGGCCTTTTCCCGGGTGATGGCAATCCCCCTGGATTTCAAGGTCTGGGCAAGACTCTGTTTGGCCATCTCAAGGGATTTTCGACCGGAAACCACCTCATCGTTCATCTGCATAACAAAGGCGACAAGGTTCATGCCCTGCATTCCCGGAAACATGGTGTCTAAGAAACTGACCATGGTATAGGCAGAGGCTTCCGCCTGGAGAGTCCCGGCCGTGCTGATGCTCAGGTATCCCATGTCAATTACAGCGGTCAAGTCATCGTTTAGTTCGCCCCCGGAACCAATACCCATCTCGGAAAGCTCTGCAATGAACGAATGACGGGTGTAACGTTCGGGCGGGGAGTCGGAAAAACCGATGATCTCCCTTTCCCTGTCAACGGCAACCACGATACAGGCAATGCAGGTCAGGTTATAGGCCTCCAGGGCCGTTGTGGAATCAATATCCAGTAACGATGTAATCTCCTTTGCAAGGACCTTGTCAAGGGTCCTTCTTACCAAGGGGAGATCATGCCTGTTCCCAGGAGAGGCGGTTTCACCCATCATTTATCTCCCTGGTTAATATCTGAGATCAGTTCAGCAATGGTCGAAGCCATGCCCGGAGGGCTGCTGCCCCCGGTGCCGCTGCTGTGGGGCATGGAATTTTCCACCGAGACCGCAGGACAAGACGATTTGTCAGAAAATCCTGAAGTCGATATGTCAAGGCAGCTTCCGTCCCTTCCGAATATGACCGAAAGGGGAACTTTAATATGGAAATCAAACCGATAGGCTATATGGTCGTTGAATACAACAAGGTCTCCCCTTTTGTAGTCCACATCCTCTTCAAGGGTAAAGTTATGCTTTTCACGCAACAGGGTTTCAATGGCTTCCCAGTCAAGCTCTGCATTGATATTGTCAATGAACTCCCTCTCGCTGTTTTTGATGGTTTCTGGATTGGTTATCTTCATCGCTGTCATCCCGTCAGTTAAAGAATGAAATCAATTCGTTTGCAACATCAAGATAGGCTTTTGCACCCGGGGTTTCAATATCATGGAGTGCAACCGGCTTGCCACGTCGAGCGGCTATCTCAACGGCATCGTCCTGTGGAACAAAGCTGTTATAAACGATTTTTTCAACACCCCTTAAATCCTTTTCTTCCAGGAAACGGTCAATTTCACCCCTTGAACAACATTGGTTGAAAAAGGCCCCTGCGATCTTCAGGTGCTGCTGAAAGTTTTCCTTGACATGGTTCACCATCCGGAGAAGCGATCTAAGGTCTCCAATGGCCTCCGGGGTACAGTGGAACGGCAGGACAAGCCAGTCAGCTGCAGCCATGGCCATTACCGTTAGGAAGCTGTAGGATGCGGGGGGATCAATGAGGATGTAATCATATTCATCCGTTAACTCCCTGAGGAAGATTCTCAGGATTCTTTCGTTGCCGGCGTTCCTGGAAAGCCGGGATGCTGCGTGGAAAAGAGACAGACTTGAGGGAAGAACATCCATGAACCGCAGCCGGGTTTTTAAAACCGCCTCTTTCAGGGTGACTTTTCCGGTCAGAACAGAACTCAAATCCCAGGCCATGGAAGAGGCATCAACCCCTGCCATCAGGGTTGAGCAGGCCTGGGGATCACAATCCACAAGCAAGGTTTTTTTCTCAAAAAGGGCAAGGGAGGCAGACAGATTAACGGCTGCAACACTTCTGCCGTTTCCACCCCTTTGGCCAGCTATTGTAATGATTATACCCATGGGGATACACACTACCACAACCGTCGTTTTTTTCAATCCCACAAAAGAATAAAAAAAACAGAAAAATACCCGGTTGAAAGCAAAGCTGTTTTCATCCATAATAACGACTGACAACAACCATTCATGGGGAGACTGCCTCTTTGGGAACCGGGTCCATATCATTTTCTGGAATTGATACTGCAATAACCAATTTGAATTACAGCAACAACTCCATTAAACATCGAGTTGTCACCGCCATCCGCAACCGATACACCGATGAAAGGTCGCTATCCGGCCTTACCGCCATTGCCATGGACGATTTGATCCCGGACATATGGGAAACAGGTAATGACATTGTTCTCATCCAGAAAAAACGCAGAAATTTTTCAAGCATCAAATCATCCATAAACAGTGATCTGAAACAACTTTCACCCAAAAATCAAAACCCGGAAAACATTACACTGACCCCCGGCAATGTCTTTGACATGACCGATGAGGCCAAAAACAACCTGCTCAACTCATTTACCGATGCCGTTCGAACCGAAGACATGGATCTTAACCAGGTTGTGGATATTTTAAAGACCATCACAACGTTTCTGGCCGACATGGAAAAAAAAACCGGGGATGACGCCCCCCACCCTGATCTCATTGAAACCATAAAAAAAATGCTCGAAAAAATGGCCGGGGAATTTGATTCCTTTGAAGCGGTTGAGGACGACCTGGAAACCGTTGAAATTGACCCGGACGACCAGATCCAGGACATGGCGGACGACCTGGAAACCGTTGAAATTGACCCGGACGACCAGATCCAGGACATGGCGGACGACCTGGAAACCGTTGAAATTGACCCGGACGACCAGATCCAGGACATGGCGGACGACCTGGAAACCGTTGAAATTGACCCGGACGACCAGATCCAGGACATGGCGGACGACCTGGAAACCGTTGAAATTGACCCGGACGACCAGATCCAGGACATGGCGGACGACCTGGAAACCGTTGAAATTGACGCGAATGACAGGATCGAAGCGCTGAACGAACAGGAGGTTGAAGCCCTGGAAGCGTTCAGGCAAGACAAGGCCCTGGCAGAGCAGTTTGACAATGCCCTGTCCCAGCGGGATAAAAAATACAACGCCTATGTTGAAATTCCTGCAGGCACCTATACCGTGGGCGCCGATGTCAATGCCCCCACGGGCCGGGAACGCCGGCAGATTGAAATGCCCGGAGCCTTTATTGCAAGGTATCCAGTGACCAACGCCCTGTTTGAGGTTTTTGTCGAACATACGGGTTATGTCACAACGGCTGAAAAAAAAGGCACAGGCACGGTGTACCAGGGAAGATTCAAAACAGGCAAGGGGGCGGCCCTGTGGAAGAAAAATGTTGGCAGCGTCATCACCCGGGGGGCATGCTGGTACCAGCCCCACGGACCGGGGAGCTCCCTCCACGGCAAGCGCAACCATCCCGTGGTCCAGGTAAGCCTTGATGATGCCGCGGCATTTGCCGCCTGGATCGGTCGTCGCCTGCCCTCCGAGGCTGAATGGGAGGCGGCCGCCGGAACAGACATGGGATTGCGCTACCCCTGGGGCAATCAGTGGACGCCCAATGCCTGCAACATCGAACAAAATTCAGTTGCAGACACCACTCCGGTTGACAGCCATGATGCCCATGCCAACGAATTCACCATCGCTGACCTGATCGGGAATGCCATGGAATGGGTGACGGACCAGGAGACCATGGAAACAGACACAGGGGAAGCTGTGACCTTCAACATTGCAAAGGGAGGCGGATGGACGGCAAAGCCGGACCTGACCGTCAGTTCCCGCGCCCTGTTCCGGCCCAATTTCACATCCAACACCATCGGTTTCAGGTGCATATCGGAAAAACGCCTGTGACCGCCACGGCAGACACCTGTGTTTGCCTGTATCCACCACGAAAACAACCCCAAAGTAAAATCAGGAGATCCATTGAAAACAGATATGATCAAACAACGAATCCACCGCCTCAGGCAAGATTTTGCCACTCTTTATGACACGATTGTGATCCTGTCGGACGAAAACAGACGCTATCTGAGTGGCTACACCGGAGAGGACGGAAGCTACGATGAAACAGCCGGACTGCTCATTATTACCGGGAACGATCTCATCCTTGCAACGGATTCACGGTATGACACCCAGGCCGGGACTGAAGCAGACCTGTACACCATACACTGCTGCAAGGAGAGCCTGACCAAAGAACTGCCGGGACTGTTAAAGTCCGTCAATGCCCATCGGGTCGGCATTGAAGCGTCACGACTGACCTACAGACTGCATCAGAAATTCTGTGAAGAGATCAAGAAAGATCCGGATCTTGACATTGAATTTACCCCGGCAGACGACCTGCTCAGCGCTTTCAGAACCCGCAAGGATTCGGAAGAGCTCATGAAAATCAGGGCGGCCCTGACCCTGGCTGAACAGGCCTTTCTCAAGTTCCGAGGCCTTGTCCATGTGGGCATGACCGAAAGGGAAGCGGCCTGGCTCCTTGAAAAAACCATGCGGGAAATGGGTGCAGACGGCCTTTCCTTTCCCGTAATCGCAGCATCCGGACCCAACAGTGCCCTTGCCCATGCCATTCCAGGCGACAGACAATTTAAGGAGGGGGAACCCCTGCTCTTTGATTTCGGAGCAAGGCTTGACGGGTATTGCAGCGACACCACCCGGACCCTGGTGATGGGAGAACCCGACACCCGGTTCAAGGAGATTTACGACATCCTGTTCCTGGCCCAGGAACAAGCCATTGCCGCCATTGCCCCCCAGGTTGCGGCAAGCGAAATAGATAGGATCGCCCGGGATTACATTGATGCCACGGCATACAATGGCACCTTTGGTCACAGTCTGGGCCACGGTGTCGGCCTTGCCATCCACGAGGAACCCAGGGTCTCAAGGCTGAGCACCGCAATCCTTGAACCCGGCATGGTGATCACTGTGGAACCCGGCATCTACCTGCCCCAATGGGGCGGAATCCGTCTGGAAAACATGGTGGTGGTAACCGACACCGGTGCAGAGGTGTTGAACACCATGGACTACCGGGATTTCAGGCTGTAGATGGACCGTCTGATCGACCGATACCTGGCACACCTGACCCTTGAAAGGGGGCTTGCCCAGAACAGCCTGGCCGCCTATGCCATGGATCTTGCAGCCTTTGCTGATTTCCTTGAAACCAACCAGATATCAGCCATTGACCAGGTTGACACAGTGGTGATCCTTGCCTGGCTTGTCCACCTGGAGTCAAAGGGACTCTCCCCGCGCTCACGGGCCAGACACCTCATTGCCGTGCGCGGGTTTTACCGCTTTTTGGTCCTGGAGGATCTGACCCGGTCAAACCCGTTGAGCCTGATTGACATTCCCAAGGCCGGGACCCGGCTGCCCCGGTTTCTTTCACAGGACCAGGTCACGGCCCTCCTGGAAATGCCGGACCGGACCACCCACCGGGGCCTTCGCAATGCTGCCATGCTCGAGATCCTCTATGGGGCGGGGCTGAGGGTTTCAGAGCTGGTCGGTTTGAAGACCGAACAGGTGGATCTTGTGGCCTGCTTTGTCAGACTCTTTGGCAAGGGTTCAAGGGAAAGAATCGTCCCCTTTGGTTCCCTTGCCAGGCAGCGCACCATGGAATGGCTGGAATGGGGACGCCCCTGGCTGCTCAAGAACAATGCAAGCCGCTATCTCTTTGTTGCAAGGGCAGGCAAACCCATGACCCGCCAGGGGTTCTGGAAACTTTTAAAGAAATATGCACTGGGGGCGGGCATCTCATCCAAGGTTTCCCCCCACACCCTGCGCCACTCGTTTGCCACCCACCTGCTCGAGGGCGGTGCAGACCTCAGAAGCGTCCAGACCATGCTTGGCCATGCAGACATTGCCTCCACCCAGATTTACACCCATGTGTCAAGGCAATACCTGGTTGACATGCATAAAAAATACCATCCCAGGGGATAGGAAAATTGATTACAATCCCCCTTTCATGGTAGGGTGCATCATTTTTACCAGGCAAGTTAAATAAGGAACAGGGATCAAATGACAACAAAGAAAAACATGCGCCAGGGGTTCTGGAAGCCGGCGGACACCCTGCCCGAAAAGGGCGTTGACAGCATCAAACAAAGCCTGATGCGGCTTTCACACCCCGTCTACCTGGTAGATCTGGAACAGGAGACGGCCGCAGCAACCACCGGTTCAGCCATTGTGGGAACGGACCTGGAAGACGGGACAACCCCCTACCCCCTGCGGGCCTTTGCCCCTGCCCTGCCCCTGGAAACCCTGGGGGACGCGGGCTTCAAGGCAAGACATGGCATCAGGTACCCTTACATCGCAGGCGCCATGGCCAACGGCATCACCTCGGTTGAAATGGTTGCTGCCATGGCCGAGAACGGGATGATCGGTTTTTTTGGTGCAGGCGGCCTCAGTGTTGAACGGGTGGAAGCCGCCCTCAAGGATTTGAAACAGCGGGTCGGCAACCACCCCTTTGGCGCCAACCTGATTCATTCGCCCGGGGACCCCGCCCTTGAGATGGCCGTTGTCAACCTCTACCTCAGACTCGGCATCACCCGCATCTCTGCCGCAGCCTTCATGCGCATCACCCCGGCCCTTGCCTGCTACCGGATCAAGGGAATTCACCGGGACAAAGACGGAACCATCGTCACCCCCAACCTTGTGATTGCAAAGGTGTCACGGATTGAGGTGGCAAGGCAGTTCTTCTCTCCGCCCCCGGAAAAACTGGTGGCAGACCTCGTGGACAGGGGGCTTATCACCCCCCAGGAGGCCGAGCTCTCCCAGTCCATCCCCATGGCCCAGGACCTGACGGCCGAGGCCGACTCAGGCGGCCACACAGACAACCGCCCGGCCCTTGCCCTGCTGCCGACCATGCTCGCCCTCAGGGACGAGTTCAACGAACGCTTTGCCTATGATGCCCCCCTTTGCGTGGGACTTGCAGGGGGGATTGCCACCCCTGCGGCAACGGCGGCTGCCTTTCACATGGGAGCTGCCTATGTGCTTTCGGGATCCATCAACCAGTCGTGCATTGAGGCAGCCACCTCGGACAGCGTCAAGCAGCTGCTTGCCCAAACCGAACAGGCAGATGTGGCCATGGCGCCAGCGGCCGACATGTTTGAACTGGGCGCCAGGGTCCAGGTGCTGAAGCGGGGCACCATGTTTCCCCTGCGGGCGGAAAAGCTCTACAGACTCTACAAGGCCTACGACGCCTTTGAGGCGATCCCCCCGGTCCAGCAACGGGAAATCGAAACCAAATTCCTCCTGGCAAGTTTTGAGGAGACCTGGCAACAGACCCGGACCTTTTTTCTCACCCGAAACATCAAAGAGGTGGAACGGGCCGAGAAGGACCCCAAGCACAAGATGTCCCTGGTGTTTCGATCCTATCTTGGCCAGTCATCGCGCTGGGCCGTCACGGGCGAAATGAACCGGCAAATGGACTTTCAGATCTGGTGCGGGCCGTCCATGGGTGCCTTTAACCAGTGGGTCAAGGGAAGCTTTCTTGAGCCGTCTGAAAACCGCAGGGTGGTTGACCTGGCCCTGAACCTGCTAGCAGGAGCGGCAGTTTTGACCCGGGCCGGCTGGCTCAGAAGCCAGGGCGCAGGTCTGGATTCCAAAATCGAACGGTTCACCCCCCTGCCCCGGGAACAGCTCCTGGAGTTGATCTCCATGTAAACCCCTTCCGCCCTGTTTACCCGTCAAGTGCCGGGTATCCCAAAGGACTATCAATGCCTGGGACACAGCGGATTGGGTCGGTCTTCCAGGTCGATCTCAGCCCGCTGTTCAACAATTGACGAATTTTGTTATCAACAACAGTTGACAGAACAGGTAACCATCGTATAGATAGAGTCATAAAAAGAATTTACAAGTGGTTCTAAATCCTGACTTTAGAACCTTAAAAGGGAAAACAGTGAAAATCTGTTGCGGTTCCGCCGCCGTGAATGGTGACCTGTTCTGCCATATGCCACTGTGAAATCACGGGAAGGCGCAGAAACGGGAATGACCCTGAGCCGGAATACCTGCTTGTGAATACAGCTTCCTGTATAGCGTTGAACTGTACAGAAGCACAATAGAACGAGAGATTTTAAAAACGGAAGATCTCGGGGAAATGTCCCCGGGATCTTTTTTTTTGTTCATCACACAACACAAAGGGGAGACTATAATGGAGCGGGTAAAACAAGGACTGCTGGGGTTTTTGATTATGTTCCTGTGCTGCGCAACAGGATTTTCACAAAATTCGCAGGCAGCCCCCCAGGCAAGCTATGAATTAGACACAACGGTCGTGACTGCCGACAGGACCCAGGAAAGCCTCAGAAATGTAAGTCAAAATATCACCATTTTCACAGCAGAAGATATTGAAGGTTCCGGCGCGACCTCGGTGACGGATCTGCTGAAAAAAGCCGGAATTCAGGTCTACCAGGATGGTGCGGCAAGCTACGGAAACGAAGGTGTGGTCATTCGCGGTGGTCGCAGCTCCATGCATGGGTTTGATATTGCAGGAGATATTCTGGTTCTGGTGGACGGCCATCGCACCGGTTCAAATTTCTTGGGAAATATCGGCCTGGAAAATGCGGAACGAATTGAAGTGATCCGGGGGCCTGGGGCAGTCCAGTATGGGGCTGCCGCCATGGGTGGCGTCATCAATGTCATCACAAAAAAAGGGGCTCAGATCCCCAACGCCTCTGTGGAAGCGGGTATCGGTTCCTGGGGCGAACAACGCTACAAGGCCGGCGTGTCCGGAAAAAATGGCCCCCTGGATTTCGCCATGTCCGCCGCCTACTATTCAAGGAACGACTATGAATTGGGAAATGGGAAAAAATACGAAAACAGCGACATGGGTGATCGGATCCGGTACAACCTGAATACCGGCTGGAACATCAATGACGATAACCGTCTGGGTCTGATTGTCCAGGGATCGGACACCGACAACGCCGGCAAAGGTGAAGATGCCGCCCGGACTTACAACTATTATACCCGCCAGAACAGGGACAACCACACCATTGACCTGTCCTACCAGGGGGGCAACGAATCCGGTTCTACGACCTGGCTTGCCCGGTATTTTCTGGGTGAGGTGAATTACGACCTGAATCGTTTCACCAGCTCGAGCACCTCCCAGCTGCCGCTGTCGGAAAACAGCAACGAATTCCAGGGATCCCAGCTGCAGGTCAGCCATGAATTCGGCCTGTTCAGCCTGGTTGCCGGTGTGGACTGGATGTCCTACGAGTTTGACCAGCGCCAGGATGGTGAGGCCGCCAGTTCATCAACTCAAAATATTGCCCAAAGCGATTTTGACAATACCGGTGTTTTTCTGCTGGGCAAAATGCACCTGTTGGAGAAAAAGAACCTGACCCTGTCTGCCGGTGTCCGGTATGATGATTTTGATGTTTCAGTGGATGCCTGGAAAATCAAAGAGGACCTGAGGGTCTCCAGGGATGTTGACAAAGACACGGTGACACCCTCTTTGGGTATTGCATACAGCCCCATGGATAGTTTCAAGTTGCGGGCAAATTATGCCAAGGCGTTCAAAATGCCCCTGCCCCGCCAGCTGACCGGTTATACCATCATGATGTCAACACCCTTTGTCGGCAATCCGGACCTGGAACCGGAAAAAAGCGACAACTTTGATCTGGGGTTTGATCTGGACTGGAATTCCCTGTTTGTTTCTGCCACCTGGTTCTACAGCGACTACAGGGACATGATCGGATATGAAACCCACAATAACGCCGATGAACATTACAATGGCAAGCATTACTGGTACTACAATGTGGATTCGGCTGAAATTCAGGGAATTGAGATGGGTGTAAGATTTGATGCGGCCCATTTTCTCGGATACAATTTCCAGCTGGAACCCTACATCCACTGGACCCACCTGCTGGTGTTTGAAGACCACAACGGCTGGAATCTGCCGGATCGTTCCAGGGACAGCCTGTCCACAGGTCTGGTTTTTGCCGCCAAGACCTTCGGTCTGACCGTCAACCTGGACACCACCTATTACGGCACGCAGTATACCGTGGACCGCGCCTCCGGAAGCAGTGAAACAGTCTCCCAGGCAAGACTCGAAGATGTCGGCGATGCATGGGTTGTGGACCTCAACTGCAGCCAGCGTGTTTTCAAATCTGACACACGGGGAGATGTCCGGTTGAAAGCCTCCATTCATAATCTATTTGATGAATATTATTCCACCAGCGAGGACAGCTGGATGCCGGGCCGTTCTTTTTATCTGGGTCTTGAATATCGCTACTGATGCCGGAGACGTTTAACGATCGGTGGCTGAACCTTTGGCATTTGCAGAGAGTTACAAAATTATTGACAAGAAACGGAGATCCGTTGAAAATAGATCATTTACTCAACTTTCGAAATTGAGTTATTTACGATCAAAGGAGAAAAATGGGAAAACATATTTTGTTTCAATTAAATCCATGGTTTGACAATGACGGGAAAGGTCCTTTTTATTGCCCGGACTGCGGTGTTGTGGAAGGTTTTTTCCACTATTCCCCCGGAGTCAGGAATAAAATTGACATCCAGCACATTGATTTTCAACGCCCCAGACAGGCGGTCGTTGCCGCCCTGGGCCAGGAGAATCAGGGGTGTCCGGTACTGGTTCTTGATCCCGCATCAAGCCTGCCGCCAACGGCAAAAAAAAGCATGACCACGGGCAGATCCTTCCTGGATGATCCCAAAGAAATCTGTGATTTTCTGGCACAGACGTTCAAGGGGGTGCGACCCCACCCGCAAACCCCATAACCCCGCTCTATGGATGGGGGCAGGCGGTCTGCCCCCATGGCCGTGTAAAACTTTTGTCAAACCCATTCCCCTGCCTGTAAAAAAAAACACCCCTATAGTAGGGTATGATTAATTTTTATTCATAAAAAACGTCATTCGGGGGATAAATTGCAAAACAAGAACGCTGTGGCAATCATAGGGATGGGATGTATTTTCCCAAAGGCCAACGGACTCAAGGAATACTGGCGTCTGCTGCTCAACGGGGAAGATGCCATCACAGAGGTTCCTGAAGCAAGCCACTGGTCTTTGAACGATTATTTTGACAAAGATCCCACTTCAAAGGATCACACCTATTGTTCCCGGGGAGGCTTCCTACCCGAGGTCTCGTTTGACCCGGCACGGTTCGGTCTGCCCCCCAACAATCTTGATGCAACCGACACAGCCCAGCTCCTGGCATTGATTGTGGCTGAAATGGCCCTTGGGGACGCAGGCTATGGCACACCAGGCTCCTTTGACCGACTTCGAACCAACGTCATTCTCGGGGTCACCGGCACCCAGGAACTTGTCATCCCCCTGGGGGCAAGGCTTGGCCATCCCATCTGGAAAAGGGCGTTAAAGGACTCGGGGATTCCCGACCCAAAGGCCGCCGAGGTCGTCGAAAGAATCTCCGGACAGTATGCCGAGTGGCAGGAGAACTCGTTTCCCGGCCTCCTGGGCAACGTGGTCGCAGGCAGGGTCGCCAACCGCCTGGACCTTGGGGGCACCAATTCGGTGGTGGATGCGGCCTGCGCAAGCTCGCTTTCGGCCATTAACATGGCCATGATGGAGCTTGTTTCGGGACGATGCGACATGTCCATCACCGGCGGCGTGGATGCCCTGAACGACATTTTCATGAACATGTGCTTTGCCAAGACCGGGGTTCTCTCCCATTCCGGGGATGCCCGCCCCTTTTCCAAGGATGCCGACGGAACCGTGCTCGGAGAAGGCGTGGGCATGATTGTCCTCAAGCGCCTGGACGATGCCCGAAGGGACAAGGACCGAATCTATGCAGTCATCAAGGGCATGGGCACCTCCAGCGACGGCAAGACCGGCGGCATCTATGCCCCGAACGCTGCAGGCCAGCTCAGGGCGCTGCATGCGGCCTACCATATCTCCGGGGTGGACCCGGCCACGGTCGGCCTCATCGAGGCCCACGGCACCGGTACCCGGGTGGGCGACAAGATCGAGTTCACAGCCCTTAAAGCCCTTGCCCAAGAGACCCACAAGACCACCAGCTGTGCCGTGGGGTCGGTGAAATCCATGATCGGTCACTCAAAGGCCGCAGCCGGGGCCGCAGGCATCATCAAATCGGCCCTCTGCCTCTACCACAAGGTTTTACCGCCAACCCTCAAGGCCGAGGAACCCGATCCCGAACTTGAAATCAACGATACCCCGTTTTACCTTAACGCCGTTACAAAACCATGGATTGCCCATCGGGATGGACCGAGGCGATCCGGAGTAAGTGCCTTTGGATTCGGGGGCAGCAACTTCCATGCGGTCCTGGAGGAAGATAAACCTGAAAAATCCCGGGTCTCCTGGGACGGAACGGTTCAGATCGCAGCTTTCTCAGCCCCGACCCGGGAAGGGATCACCCCCCAACTCCTTGAATTCAGCAAAGCCCTTGCCCAATCCGCTCAGGGAGATGACGCCGAACGGTCACAGGCAACGGCATGGCTTGCATTCAAGACAAGGGGCGCATTCTCAAACAGCGATCATGCAAGGCTTTTGATCCTCATCACCCGGAACGATGACGCCGCCGAAGCAGTCCAAAGGGCCATAGACCTGGTCCAGACCGAACAAGATAACGCCTGGATAAAAGAGAACATCTATTTCGGGTCGGGACTGCACAGGGGAAAACTGGCCTTTTTATTTCCCGGCCAGGGCAGCCAGTACACGGGAATGGGCAGGGATCTTATCTCAGCCTTTCCCGAAGGACTCAAGGCCCTTGCCGATGCCAATGATTACTTCGCCGCCGAGTGGGAGAAAAAAAGAGAGCCCCTGTGCGACTACATCTTCCCCCCGCCCGTCCACCGCCAGGACAAAAAAACCAGCGAAGAGATGCTGAGAAAGACCGATGTGGCCCAGCCGGCCCTTGGCGGGGTAAGCCTTGCCATGGCCGCCGTTCTGGGTCGGTTCAACATTCTTCCGGACCTCACCTGCGGTCACAGCTTTGGCGAACTGCCGGCCCTTTACTGCGCCGGCTGGATGGACAAGGCCACGCTTTTCACCCTTGCCTGCGCAAGGGGACGTTACATGGCCCAACCCCCGGGGCAAAAGGGAGAACAGGGAAGCATGCTGGCCGTCAAGGCCACTCTGCCAGAGATCGAGGCCTTTATCAACGACGAGGATTTAGACCTTGTCCTTGCCAACCGCAACAGCCACGACCAGGGAGTTCTTTCGGGACGCACCGATGAAATCAAAAGGGCCCTTAAGCGTTGCAGGGAAAAAAAGATCAGGGCCGTTGAAATTCCTGTGGCAGCGGCCTTTCACAGCCCCCTTGTGGAAAATGCAGCCCGGCCGTTCAAAGAACGCCTCAACGGATTCAGCCTGACCCCATCAACAACGGCGGTTTTTTCCAACACCACGGCCGTGCCCTACCCAAAGGATGCAAAACAGGCAACCACCCTGCTCGGCAACCAGCTCCTCAACCCTGTCAACTTTGTCGACAGCATTGAAGCCATGTTTGCCGACAACGCCACCACCTTTGTCGAGGTGGGCCCTAAAAGCGTGCTCACAGGCCTCACCCGTTCCATACTCAAGGGCAAAACGGTTACAGCCATGGCCCTTGACAGCTCAAACGGAAGGCGGTCCGGCATGGAAGACCTTGCCCGGGTGATGTGCGAGCTTGGCGCAAAGGGGATTCCCGTGGACCTCACCGCCTGGGAGGATGAAACAGATGAGCCCCGAAAAAAAATCATGCGAGTTCCCCTGACCGGTGCCAACATCCGGCCGAGGCCAGGATGCGATCTGCCCCCGTCAAAACCCATGACAACCGTGCCAATGGTCGACAAAGACGACCAAAGGGCACCCGCCCAAACCCATGAATCCCCAGGGACAGCTTCAGCCCCTGGAGAAACGCCCAGAGGAACTGCCATGCCGTCTTCAGACCATCCCGTTCAACCGCCACAGAACCCGACTTCGGCAAACCCGACTTCGGCAAACCCGATGCAGACAAATCCGTCCAGGTCCGATGCCATGGCACTCGTCCTTCGGGGACTTGAATCCATGGAGGCCCTCCAGTCCCAGACGGCCCGGGCCCATGAAAAGTTCCTTGAAACCCAAGCCATTGCCGGTCAAACCCTCCAGAAGATGATGGAGCAGACACGCCTGTTCAGCGAAACCCGGTTCGACAACCCTATTGCCCCGACAGCGCCCACGCCCGTCAGGTCAGCTGCCCCGACCGGCCCGTCATACGCCTCCAGGGCCGTGGTCCATGAGCCTGCTGCTGAAAGGGCGCCCCGGCCTTTGAACCGGGAATCGACGCCAAAAACTGCCCCCGCGCCTTTGACCGGGATTCACCCGCCCGAGGCTCAACCGATGTCATTGCCCGACCCCCCTGCTGCTGACCTGACAGCCCCGGTACCCCCGGCACCCCAGGCAACCCAGGCAACCCAGGCAGCCCCGGGAACAAGCCGGGCCACCGAGGCCATCATGGCAACGGTAAGCCGCCTTACCGGATTTCCCCAGGAGATGCTCGAGCTTGACATGGACATTGAATCAGACCTTGGGATCGATTCCATCAAACGGGTGGAGATCGTGAGTGAACTTGAAAAAGAGCTGCCCCATGCCTTCCAGATCTCTCCGGAAGCCATGGGGACGTTAAAGACCCTTGGGGATATCCTGGCGGCCATGGCAATGGATCCGTCGGACAACTCCGGACCGGAACCCGTTCTTGAAACTGAAAACAACCCACCACAGGGGACGTCTGCCATGGCCACCCTTGTAAAAGTAATCGGAGAACTCACAGGCTTTCCAGGGGAAATGCTCGAGCCTGAAATGGACCTGGAATCAGACCTTGGCATTGATTCCATCAAACGGGTGGAAATTCTATCAAGGCTTGAAAAAGAACTGCCCCATGCCGACACCTTTTCAGCAGAAAAAATGGCAGAGTTGAGAACCCTTGGCGACATTGCCGCCCACATCGACGGCAACGCCCCCCAGACAACGGTTCCTGTGGCCGCCAACAACCCAACACCGCAGTCGGCCCAACCTGCCGGGAACCATCACGCAGGAACCGCTGATGCCGCTCCTGTTAATGCCGCCACCAGTGACACCGGCACCAGTCATGCCGGTAGCAATAATGCCGGTAGCAGCCATGCCAATAGCAATCATGCCGGTCTGATGCGCCAGACCGTCAAACTCAAACAACTGCCCATGGACCAGGTAAGGTTCCACAACGGCTCAAAGCTCAACATCGGTGCCGATAAGACCGTGTACATTGCAGGCAGGGCGACCGGTTTTTCAGCGGCCTTGGCCAAGGCGTTCAAGCGGGCAGGCATCAAGACTCAAATCATCTCCATGGCCCAGGGGGTAAACAGCGATCTGCCCGCCATGGCAGGCCTTGTGATTGTCTACGACCCGGACCATGATGGCCATGACTTCCTCAAGTCAGCCTTTCTCCTGGCAAAGAAAAGCGGCCCGGCCCTTATAGCGTCCGGCAGGAAACAGGCGGCTTTTTTCACCACAGTGTCGTTCCTTGGCGGCGGTTTTGGGTTTGACGATGGTCCCATTGCCGATCCCCTCCAGGGCGGCCTTGCAGGCCTTGCCAAGACAGCCGCCCTTGAGTGGCCCGAGGTCCTGTGCCGAAGCCTTGACCTTGCCCCAGAACCCGTGCCCGACAACACCGCCATGGACGCCATTTCAAGCCTGACCATGATCCATGGTCCTGTGGAGATGGGCATCAGGGACACCCTTTGCAGCATCCCGGAACTTGTAACAACCGAAGTGACCCCCGGAACGGCCACAATCACCTCAAACGACATTTTTGTCATTTCAGGGGGTGCCAGGGGAGTAACGGCCGAATGCGCCCTGGCCCTGGCCGACCGTTACCAGCCGACCATTGTTCTGCTGGGACGATCCCCCGAGCCCTGGGATGAACCCGGATGGCTGACCGACCTCGTCGATGGGGCAGATATCAAACGGGCCCTGCTCGAAAACGAGTTCACAGGCAAGCGCCCCTCCCCCCGGGACCTTGACACCCGCTACCGGAAAATCGTCTCCAACCGGGAAATTTCCCGTACCCTTGAGCGGATCAGGGCAACCCGTGCCAGGATCTCGTACCTGTCGGTTGATGTCCTGGACGCCCCCCAGGTCGCCCGATGCCTGAAAAAGGTTGAAGAAAAATTTGGAACCATCACCGGCCTTGTCCATGGCGCAGGTGTCCTCGAAGACCGGTTCATCCTTGACAAGGAAGAACAGCAGTTTTCCAGGGTCTTTGACACCAAGGTGCAGGGGCTGAACAATCTTTTGGCGGCCATTGATCCCCGCCGTCTTGCCCACCTGGTTCTGTTCTCATCCATTGCGGCCCGCACGGGCAACCCCGGCCAGGTGGACTATGCCATGGCCAACGAGGTGCTCAACAAAACAGCCCAGGACCTGGCACACCGATTCAAGGCGTGTAAGGTGCTCTCCATGAACTGGGGCCCCTGGGACGGCGGAATGGTCACCCCGCTTTTACGGCAGAAGTTTCAAAAGCTGGGCATTGATCTCATCCCCCTCAAAGCCGGGGCAGCAAAACTTGTCCAGGAAATGGTGTCCAACGGACCGGTGGAGGTTGTCATTGGCGGCCACTTACCCGCACCCACACCGCCTGAACCCAAACCCAAAAAGCCCCTTACCAGGGCCTATGGAACCGAAGTCGGCACCTCACTGTTTCCCATCCTCAACGACCATCGCATCGCAGACCAGCCCGTTGTTCCCTTTGCCCTGATGGTCGAATGGTATGCCCATGGTGCCCGCCACGCAAACCCCGGCCTGGTGTTTGCCGGTATTGACGACATGGGAGTGCTCAAGGGGATAAAGCCGGGCAGTGACACAACCCGGATAACCGTCAGCACAGGCAGGTGCATGCCGGACAACGATCTGTTCAGAGTTGAAACAGAACTCTGCTCAGAGGCCGGCCTCCACGCAAGCGGGGTGACCCTGCTGGCGGAGACCCTTCCCCAGGCGCCGGCTGCCCCCCCTGGAGATCCCAGGGGACTTGTTCCCTCCACGCTTTGTGTTGAGGAGGCCTACGACACCATTCTCTTTCACCAGGGCCAACTCAGGGGAATCAAGGCCATCCTGGGAACGGGGGCCACCGGCATTAAGGTTTCGGCAGCACGGGCACAAGCGCCCGCGACCTGGATGAAACAGCCCCATGCCGCCACCTGGATTATGGACCCCCTGCTGCTTGATTCTGCCTTCCAGGCCGCCATCATCTGGAACCACGGGCAGACCGGCAATGCCTGCCTGCCGTCCCGTTTTGACAGCCTCAGGGTCTATGAATCGTTTGCCGGTTCAACAGGCGATGTCACCATCACCCTTTGCGTCAACGAACAGACAACCCACGCCATCAAGGGAGACTTTACCTTTGTTGACGACACCGGCAGGATAATCGCAACAATGACCGGGTTTGAGGCGGTGATCGCTCCGTCTCTCATGGCAAAATTCAAGCCGTCCGACAACCAGCAGCCGGTGCGATTCACCCGGGAGCAGATCCTTGCCTTTGCAGAGGGCAAGCCGTCCATGGCCTTTGGCAAGCCCTACACGATATTTGACAATGAACGTGAAATCGCACGCCTTCCACGGCCCCCCTATTTCTTCATGGACAGGGTTGTCGCAACCGATGCTGCCCCGTGGGAAATGACCCCGGGCGGATGGATCGAGGCCGAGTTTGACCTGCCTGCAGACAGCTGGTACTTCAAGGCCGCCAGGAGCCGTGCCCTGCCCTTCAGCATCCTTCTCGAGATAGCCCTCCAGCCCTGCGGATGGCTTGCCGCCTATCTCGGTTCGGCCCTTAAAAGCAACCGGCGCCTCTACTTCAGAAACCTTGGCGGCCAGGCAACCCTTGTGCGCCCCATCACCTGCGACATGGGTACCCTGACCATGCGGTCCCGAATGACCGGTGTTTCCGAAGCCGGTGGCCTGATTATCCAGGAATTTGACATGGTGGTGCTCAACAACGGTGAGTCCCTGTACACGGGCACGACCAGCTTTGGTTTTTTCACAGGCGAAGCCCTGTCCAACCAGACCGGAATCAAGGCAACCCCCCTTGACCGGGCACCGTCGAAATCGGAACTCAAAAACGCAATCGCCATTGATTTTAACGACGACGCCCCCCTGACACCCGGGGACGACAACACTTCCATCCCCACGGGACTGCCGTCAAAGGCCCTGAGGATGATCGACAGGATTGATGTCCTCACCCTGGACGGCGGCCTTTTCGGCAACGGGTATGTCCGGGCAACAAAAGCGGTGGATCCCGATGAATGGTTCTTCAAGGCCCATTTTTACCAGGACCCGGTCTGCCCGGGCTCCCTGGGCATTGAATCCTTTTTACAGATTGTCGCAGCCTATGCAAAAGAACGGTGGGACTTTTCCCCCGAGACCCATGAAATGATTCCAACGGCCCAGGATCACAAATGGACCTACCGGGGACAGATCACCCCGGCCAACAATATGATCAGCGTCGAGGCCCACATCCGGTCCGTCACAGACGGGGAAAATCCAACGGTAACGGCCGACGGCATCCTCCGGGTGGACGGACTGATCATCTATCAGATGGAAGGATTTACCCTGGAGCTGTGTCCTGTGAACGGGGTCCAAGATCAAGCAGCAGCACCCGGGAATTGCGCTCGTTGTTGTATCTGACCTTTCGACCCAGGGGAAGGGATGACGGGGTTCCCGGATAAAAGCCGAATTCATAAAACCAGTCCGACGTCTGGGTCGTTAAAAGGAACAGCCGGTTCATCCCGCGTTTTTGTCCAAGCGTGATGAGGTAGCGCATGATCTTTTTGCCCACGCCCTTGCACTTGTACGAAGGGTTAACGGCAATGGCGCCGATCTCACCCTGGTTCTGCTCCTGGGGGTAAAGGGCGCCGCAGCCGTAGATGGCCCGGTCCACCTCGTAGATATAGTAGTCGTTGATCCGGTCGTTGATATCGGACTCCGAACGTAGCACCAGGTTACCCTGTTTCACGTAGTCTTCCATGAGCAGAAGGATTTCCGGAACATCCTCGGGCGTGGCCATGCGGATATAGGCATAATCGTTGCGGTAGACCATGGTGCCAAGCCCTGTGCTCGAGAACACCTCGGTCAGCAGCGACCCCTCCCGGGTGCCGGAGATAACATGGACCCGGTTCACCCCGTTCTGGGGCCGGGTGACCTCAAGGGCAATTTCCAGATACTCCCGGTAGTGATGGGCCAGCTGGTCGGTGTTGTTTTCAAGGATATAATCGACCTGGGCAAGGTCCAGGTTGGAAAAGACACCGCTGGCATGGGGAACAATGCCTCCCGGGATATTGAGGTTCTCAACGCGAATGCCCTCATCCTGGCCGATGAAAAAAAGTTTGATCACGTCCAGGTCCCGGCACAGGCAGCAGGTTATTTCATTGGAGTTGACGTTGTAGCTCTTGCCCGTTGAATTAAAGCCGACATTATAGAGCACGGGAATAAAATTCTGGGCCATGAGTTTTACCACAATGTCCGACCGGATTTTCTCGATGCGCCCGGTAAACTCAAAATCAATTCCCTGGGTCACGCCAAGGGAGCGCGCCCGGATCCAGGTGCCCATGATGCCGTTGGCACCGCCTGCACCAAGGTGGGAAATAATGGTCTCGGCCACCTCCATTGCGGCAAGCTTCACCAGGGGAAGGGCCGATGCCGGGGTAATGCGAACCCCGTCCACAAACCGGGTCCGGATACCTGCCAGGTCAAGCTTATGCTCGATGGTATGGCGGATGCCAGGAACAATGACGATGTTGATGCCAACGTCGTGGAGCTGGATGATATCCTTCATGAGCAGGGGAAACAGGGGGGAATCGAGCAGGCTGTCCTCGATCTTGAGCACAAAGGTCTTCTGTCTGTAACGACGGATATAGTTAAACACCTCCCGGATACCGCTTACCCCTGTATCAATCTCTTTTTTTTGCTTGTGCATAACAGGTTTCCTATGAAAGAAAAATAAGGCTCAATGCCGGAACATAGGTGATGATCAACAGTGCCAGAATCATGACAAACATGAACGGCAGGGCCGAGGCGTAGATCTCGGTCACAGGCTTTTCAAACCGGTACGAGGCAATGAACAGGTTCATGCCCACCGGCGGTGTAAAATAGCCGATCTGCATGTTGGCAAGGAAAATAATGCCCAGGTGAACCGGGTTGATGCCATAGCTTTCGGCAATGGGCAGCAGCAGCGGCACCATGATCACGATGGCGGAAAAGATGTCAAGGATGGCGCCAAGGGCAAGCAGAATAAGGTTCAGCAGAATCAGGAAGGTCAGCTTTCCTGAGATGTGGCCCTGGATCAGGGCAAAAAGCCCGGAGGGCACCCCGGCATCCACCAGGAAATTGGTAAAGGCAAGGCTGACGCCGAGGATCAGAAGTATTCCGCCGACCATGACCATGGCGTCCTTGAGAATCCCGGGCATCCGGGCAATGGGGATCTCGTTGTAGACAAAGACCTCAACAATGATCACATAGAGTGCCACAACGGCTGCCGCCTCTGAAACGGCAAAGAACCCGCCATAAATGCCGGCCACCAGGAAGATGGGCAGGGGGATCTCCCAGGCAGCAGCCCGGACGGCAGCACGGGCCTCGTTCCAGGAAAACCGCTGCAGGGGAGCCACCCGGTCCCGGGTTGCCCAGACGCTCCACACGGAAAGCAGGACGATCATCAAAACAGCAGGAAGGATGCCCGCCAGGAAAAGGTCCTCGATCTCAACGTTTGATCCCATCTGCTGGGCAACAATGCCATAGAGAATCAACGGCAGGGACGGGGGCAGCAGAAGCCCGAGGCTGCCCGAGGTGGTGACAAGGCCCAGACTGAATTTCTCGCTGTACTGGGCCCGGGTCAGGGCCGGCAGCAGCAGGGCCCCCACGGCCACAATGGTCACCCCCGAAGCCCCTGTAAAAGCGGTAAAAAGGGCGCAGGTAACAAAGCTTACAACGGCAAGGCCGCCGGGCATCCATCCGAGAAAGGCGCTGGACAGCCGTACCAGGCGTTTTGAGGTGTTGCTCTCCCCCAACAGATAGCCTGCAACGGTGAAAAGTGGCAACGCAGACATGACCGGGGTGTCGGTGAGCCGGTAAAGCTCAATGGCAATGGCTGAAAGATCAATGCCGGTGAAATAAAATCCAACACAGGCAGCAGCCAGAATCACCGCAAAAAGCGGTGCCCCGAGAACGGCAAACAGGACGATTATGGCAATGAAGGTCAGGTTCGTCACGACAAGGATTTCGGGTTAAAGGTAAACGATCGGACGCCAAGCCCCAGGCAGCGAAGGGCCATGACCAGAAACGCCACGGGAATAATCGTCTGGCAGGCCCAGGTGGGCACACCGGCAAAGGCAGGGGTGGAGAACAGATACTCCATGCGCACAAACGCGAGGCTGTACCAGGCCGTTACAAAACAGACCAGGGAGGCAAACAACAGGGTGACACCGTTTACGACCCGTGCCGCACCCGCTGAAAGGTGGCGGGTCACCACATCAATGTTGATGTGATTGTTCTGCCGTGTTGCGGCCATGGCCCCCACAAGGCCGGTCCAGAGGACAAGAATTCTCACAAGGGTGTCTCCCCATACAATACCGGCTCCCGTGGTGTTTCGAAGAACGATCTGGACAACAGCCATGAGCATCATGGTAAACACCAGGAGAACAAGCACCATATCCTCCAGCCAATGCAGCACCTTTATGATGCGGCCCCCTCCCATGGCCCTAGTTTGCCCGAAACGCCGACAGATGGCGGTTAAGGGTGTCTATAATTTCCCGGGAAAGCACCCCCTTGTCGACCAGTCGCTGGGGAACACCCTGGGATCGTTTCAGCCAGGTATCATAGGCTGCGGCGTCGGGAACCACAAAGGTGATTCCCATCTGCTTTAACACCTCAGCGGCCTCAATGTTCTGCTCCCGGTTGTGCCCGTCAATGCGGACAAAGGCCTCGGCCATCCGGTCCCTGGCAATCTTCTGGTCACCCGGCAAAAGCTTTGCAAAGGCCCGTTTTTCAATGGCCAGCACCCCGTTGGTATAGATGAGGGGGATCTCTGTGACATAATGCACCTGGGTGTGCCAGTGCAGGAGAATGGCATAGGCGGGCGGGATGGCAACGGTATCTAAAAGCCCGGTCTGCAGACCGGTTCTGACATCGGCCACGGAAAGGGTGATGGGGCTGACATCAAAGGCCTTGACCGCTTCAAGGGCTGCGGCATCGTTTTCAGGGATCCACACCTTTCTCTGCTGAAGATCGGCAACCGTTGCAATGGGCGTGTTGGACATGATGCGGGCAAACCCGCCTTCGGCAAGGCCGAACACAACAAACCCGGCGTCGGCATACCCCTTTACAAGGTCATTGTCCATCTGTTTTCTCACATAATCGACCTCGTCAAACGACCGGAACACAAAGGGAAGACTGTACACCTGGCTGTCCGGGTAATAGGTCGACAGGCTCCCCGAAGAAACCGCCCCCCCCTGGAGCTGGTTGATGCGGATCTTCCTGAGCACCCCCTGGTCGTTGCCCATGACCCCGCCGGTATAGAACTTGAACCCCACCCGCCCCTGGGTGGTCGTGGCGATATCAACGGCGGCAGCCTGCATCTGCACCACCTCAAATGATCCTTCCGGTGCAAGGGTTGCGATTTTAAACACCGTAGCATGGGCAGGGGTCAAACCAACGGCGGCAATAAACAATACGATCACAAAGGCTATTCGATAAATCATAGTCGCGCTTTCTCCATTTTCAATGCCAATCCTGGAAATTGTCAGAAATAATCCGGGCCAGATGCTAACAGTCGTTCTGCCTCCTGCCGGGCAAGGGCATTGACCAGGGTGTCACCGCCGGGTTCAACGGGCTGGGACAGCACCCCGCTGAGCAGCCGGTCGTGGAGCGCCCTGTCAAACATGGGCCTTGCATAGTTTCGGGCATAGAGCACCCGGGCCATGAGGTTTTTGGATCCGCCAAGCAGAACGCCCCTTTCAAAATGGGCCCGGCTGACCTCGGGCCTTCCACCCAGAACCGGCGGCAGTATCATGGCAAGGGTGCCAAGGTAGAGATGGGCAGCGCCGTCCTGATACCCTTCATCCAGGGCAACCACCCGCTCCATGAGCTTTTCGATCTTTGGAATCTGGGCAAGGGCCTTCATACTGCCGCTCCGGGCCCGGATCCAACCAGCCCAGGAAACACCAAGGGTGTAAAGGACATCAATGTCATAAATTTTCGCAGCGTTGATACGGATTTCAAAGGTTCGAAAATCCATCTGGTCAAGGCTGCAGAGATGGCTGTTCGCCTCGCACACAGCCCTTAACCCATAATCAAGCGCCTTGTCTGTGAGGCGAAGGGCCCTTTCCCCGTCCGCCACAAAGACATCGGAGTAGGTTGAATACAGGTTCGCCGCAGATGCAAGAAGTTTCGGGTTTGACGGGTTGTCCAGGACAAGGGCATCCACCATGATGAGATAGGCAGGCCCTCCCTGCTTGATGGTCTCAAGGTCGTTGTTCCGGCCGATGGCAGCGGTCAGACTTGCGGCAAGATTTCCCGTGACACTTGTGCAACCGGTGGTAAGGCCCATGAGGAAGAACAGGACGATCACCCGAAAAGGTCCGGGATGGGTCAAATATCGTTTCATGATAGCAGTCATACCCATGGTTGGGATTTCAGTCAACTTAAAAGACAGGACCAACGAAAGTTTTACACAATTCCACGGCCCCACACTGGCCATTGGCCGAACATTGAAAAATTTAACGATCTGCAGCTTGTGTTCTCTTTTCTTTTCCTGTATTATCATACGTTTTAACAAAACATCGACCTTAAAGGACGGTATAGACAGATGGGCCGGGACAGAAAAGCGCAGGACAGGCAGGACCAGGATAACGAAGGAAAGAGCCGAACCAGGGCAAAACTTGAGGTGGAAGCCCTCCAGCGCCTCGGTGAGCAACTCATCAATCTCTCCCTTGAACAGATCAGGACAATGGAAATCCCCGAAACCCTGAAAAAAGAGGTGATATTTGCAAAGACCATCACCCGCCACGGGGCCATGCGCAGGCAGCTTCAATATATCGGATCCATCATGCGGACCATTGATCCTGAAACCATTGTTGCGGCCATTGACCGGCTGTCCATGGCCCGGGCCGTTGCCAGCTCGAAATTCAAGGCCATGGAGAAGATCAGGGAGGATCTCATGGGCGGGGACGCCTCAGCCATGGAAGCCTTTTTAGAAAGCCATCCCCAGGCCGACCGCCAGCGGCTTCGCCAGCTGGTCAGGAATGCCTCCCAGGAGATTGCCGCAAAAAAACCGCCAAAAGCCTACCGCCTCCTGTTTAAATACATCAGGGAAATCATGGAATCCCGGGACAATTAGCCATGTTTCTACCAACCACACCCAAAGAGATGGGCCGCCTTGGCTGGGACCGACTGGATGTTATTTTTGTCACCGGCGACACCTACATCGACTCACCCTATACGGGTGTTGCCCTGCTGGGCAAGCTCCTGACGGAAAAGGGGTTCAGGGTCGGGGTCATTGCCCAGCCGGACATCAGCTGTGGGGATGACATCAAACGGCTGGGAGAACCCCGGCTCTTCTGGGGCGTCACCTCGGGATCGGTGGATTCCATGGTGGCCAACTATACAGCCACCAAAAAATGGCGAAAAAGCGACGACTATACCCCGGGCGGAACCAACAACCGCCGGCCGGACCGGGCTGTCATCGCCTACACCAACCTGGTCCGCCGCTATTTCAAGGCGACCTGCCCGATTGTCATCGGCGGCATCGAGGCAAGCCTCAGGCGAATCGCCCACTTTGACTTCTGGTCCAACAAAATCCGCCGCTCCATCCTGTTTGACGCCAAGGCAGACATCCTTGCCTATGGCATGGCCGAAGCCAGCGTGGTCGAGCTTGCCCGGGCCCTGGACCAGGGCCGGGATGTCACGGTCATCAGGGGCCTGTGCCATATCTCAAAGGTTGCGCCCGAAGGGTTTATCCAGATGCCCTCGTTTGAAAAAAGCACAACGGACAAACAGCAGTTCTCCGACGGTTTCTGCCTGTTTTATGCCAACAATGATCCTGTCACGGCCAAGGGCCTTGTCCAGCAGCACGGGGACCGATTCCTGGTTCACAATCCCCCCCAGCCCTTTGCCGACACCCGGGAGATGGATGCGATTTACAACCTTGAGTTTGAACGGGAGGCCCACCCCTTTTACACACGGGCCGGACGGGTCAAGGCCCTGGACACCATCCGGTTCTCCATACCCACCCACCGGGGCTGTTATGGAGAGTGCAACTTCTGCGCCATTGCTGTTCACGAGGGAAGAACCGTAAGATGGCGAAGCAGAACGTCCATCATCAGCGAGGCCAAAGCCCTGACCCGGCATCCGAAATTCAAGGGCATCATCAACGACGTGGGCGGCCCCACGGCCAACATGTACGGGTATGAATGCCGGAAAAAACACGACAAAGGGGCCTGCCCGGACAAACGCTGCCTTTTCCCCCGGGTATGCCCGAGTCTTAAACCCGATCACAGCAACCAGATCGAACTGTTAAGGCAGATCCGCGCCGTCCCGGGCGTCAAAAAAGTTTTCATCGGTTCGGGCATCCGCCAGGACCTGATTTTTGCAGACAAAAGCCATGGCATGACTTTTTTAAAAACCGTTGTGGAGAACCACGTATCCGGCCAGATGAAAATCGCCCCGGAACATACACAAACAAAAATCCTTGAGCTCATGGGAAAACCGGATTCAACGGCCCTGATCCGGTTCAAAGAACAGTTTGACAGGCTGTCCAGGAACATCGGGAAACAGCAGTTTCTGACCTACTATCTCATTGCGGCCCACCCCGGATCCACCATGGAGGACATGAAGCAGCTCAAGGCGTTCTGCACCACAACCCTTAAGATCAGGCCGGAACAGACCCAGATTTTCACCCCCACCCCTTCCACCTTTTCAACCCTGATGTACTACACAGGAACTGACCCCTTTTCGGGCAAACCACTATTTGTTGAACGTAATCCCACGGCAAAGGAAGGTCAGAAAAACATTCTCACAGGTAATAAAAAAAGAAAATGAGCGTTGCGAAAACCCCCTGTGCCTTTCCCCGGGTCCACTGGATTCACGGGATCAAGACAGCCCTTTCAGCCGGGCTTTGCCTGGCCATAACCACCCTTTACAACCTTGATTATGGCTACTGGGCCGTTATCACCACGGTCATTGTCATGCAGGTCTATGTGGCAGATTCCATCCAGATGTGCCTGTACCGATTCTCCGGAACCATCATCGGTGCCCTTCTGGGCATTGCCTCAATTCTGATCTTCCCGGACACCCTTGTGGCACATTTTCCGGCCGTCATGCTGCCCGTTGGCATCCTGAGTTTCATGACCCATTACAACACACGCTACCGAATGGCTGCTATCACCGCCGTTATCGTCATCATGACCGGATTTTCAATGCCAAACCAGGTAATCTTCGGATTTTCCAGAATCATTGAAATCGTCATTGGCATCTTCTGCGCCTTTGTGGTGTCTGTGCTTGTTTTTCCCGTCCGGCTGGTGGATGTCCTCAAGGATAACCTCAGGCAGCAGGTCCAGGAATGCTGTGAAAAATACGATATTCTGGTTGACGCCTTTCTCAACGGCCAGGAACCGGTTGACAAGGACCTGGTGGCCCCCCTGGGCAGCAAGGTGTGGAAAAACCGCGAACTGTTCGAAAATATCAGGCACCATGAAGCTTTGATTTACCACAAAAAATTCAGCAAAAACCTGAAAACCATTGTCGCCACCATGGATACGGTCATCGAGCACCTGAAAACCATGGCCCGAAGCCTGAACGTGGCCAAAGAAGGCAGTTTTGACATCCTCATGCAAGACGAACTCAGGGACCTTGCCAGGGCAAGTCAAAGGGCATTGACGGCAATGGTTGAAAACGACCCGGACCAGGGCATCCAGAGCCTGGCAGCCGCCCTTGAAAGAACCGAAAAAAAACTCCACGAACTGCGCTCAAAGGGCGTGACCACCCGGTTTGGCCTTCACAAACTTGTCCAGGTGTACAGTTTTTACCACGCCATGCACTGCCTTGCCCAGGATCTGGTGATCTCCCTTGATGCGATAAAAACGAATAAACCCAACGCCTCCCGTTGAATCCTGTCCCGGGGGGAGACCTTCCATTTCGCTCTTGTTTTACGCCCTGACGATCACCCATCTGCACCAAGACATATAGGGCCCATAATCAAAATAAAACCTCCCACACGGCGTGTCTTTTAAGCCGTCTTCTTCGTTGCCTTAATGGGCACATATTTCAATATGCCCCCATTAACGCACCTTGAATACGACTTAAAATCCTAGGCCATGTTTTGGAAGATTTTATTCCGATCATGGGCCTAATGGCAAGGCAACAAACAATGCGGTCTGCAACGGGTACAGGGAGACACTTCAGATTTACCGCCGGGAAAAAAAACCGCTTGTGGTTGTTATCCAACCTTTTGGGCTGAAAACAAGCTGATTCCCGGCCAATCCTCTATTTATTATCATTGTTTGATCTCACGGAGCACACAGTTGAATGACATATTTCGGCCCATATGAGAATTCAAACCATAAAATTTCCATGGCTGATACTGCTATTGATGGTAGGCGTGTTGATATGGGTCGGCAACATGGCCGCAAAAGACAACCATTCCCCGCAGCCCTACGTATTTGAAAAAGATGCCGCCCCCCAGGCAGACAATCTCCCCGATCTCATTTCCATGTCTGCAAAAATAACCAATCGTTCAATGGTGCTGAAAAACGAAATCAATGCACTGGCGGACATATCATCGGATCGGAAAAAACTTGACAGGATGGCCAAAGAAACAAACCGTCTCTCTTTAAATATAAAAGCATTCAAAAAGACACAACGCTATGGGGCTGACCAGCTTTTCGACATCAGCGCACAGACAAACCAAAAAAAGGCCGCCCTTCAGGAGTTGATTCAGTCTGCGAATGAAGCGATCAATCAGGCTGAACTATGGAAAAAGGAGTGGATGGAGGAAGGTTCACGCTGGGAACATCTGCAGGCGACCTTGTCCAAACAGGTAACATCACCAACACTGGCAACCACCTTTGCCAAAATCAGTAAGACCATCACAACGTCACAAACCCTCATCACCCAGGCCATAGAACCCATGTTGTCCCAGCTGCAGGCAGCACAGACAATCCAGGCCACCCTCTCCTCTCTTGAACTCGAACTGGATGAGTTGGCCTCGGTTTTGAACGATAACCTCCTGCACAAAACCACACGCTCAATGTTTTCATCCAGGTACTACGATCACCAGGGATGGCTGATTTTTATCCAGATCTTATTTTCTCTGGTACTAAGCATGGGCATATTTCAGCAGCGGAACCGGCTGTTGGAAAGGGAACAATGGCGTTTCATTGCCTACCGGCCCATTGAAGCCAGAATTTTTGTCGCAGCCATCACTACCTCGTCATTCTATGGAGCTGTTCCAGGCACATGGCGGCTGTTATCCCAATGTGTGGTCATCCTCTCCCTTGTCCGGCTGGTGGACGCCTTTGTAACAGATCTCTACAAGAGAAGCGTATGGATTGTCTACGGGCTGTCCGGATACCTGATCACAACCCGATTGTTTGAAATCTTTGCTCTGCCCCTCCCACTGTTCCGGTTGTACATCTTTTTTACGGCATTGACCGGTCTATTCATCTGTCGTCAAAATTCTTCCGCCAGGGCTTGCGAAAAAAATGCGACCCTGTATGTTCAAGCGCTTCGACTGGGAGCACTGCTCTTCATGCTGATCGTTATTGCGGAAATGGGCGGATACAGTACCTTTTCAGCACGCCTGCTGGAATCCTCACTAAAAACGATCCTCGTCGTGCTTGCCGGCTGGATGCTGATAGTGATGCTGCACGGCTTTCTGGAATGGATTCTTTGCAGCAACCCTTACCGGAACATTTATCCTCGTTGTATGGGGGGGTATACGACAATCCTGCCCAAGCCATTCAGGCGGTCTGGTCATTTGGAATCACTGCCGGATCCCGGCGCATTACCATTGGACTGGTTCTGATGGCAGCAGCCATTCTCTATGGTGCATTTTTTATTTCCTGGACTGTTCAGGCAATGCTCATGGAAGGGATCTTCACCAGTCGCCAGCTGCAGGTGGGCGTTGGTATCGGCTTTGGCCTGCAGGGTATCATAAACCATTTTGTCTCCGGTCTGATCTTGCTTTTTGAAAGGCCCATTAAAGTCGGGGATTATATTGAAATCGGCGGACACCAGGCTGAAATCAAAAAAATCGGTGAAAGTTCTCTGGACTTTGAATTACTGGTATGGACTGCAGAACTCAATACCCTGTTTCAAATAAAAAGTGAACTTTACCAGAAAATTGACCGAAAATTTCGGCTGCGAAATATCCTGGTTCCCTTTCCCCAGCAGGACCTGCATTTACATATGACAGAAAAATCATCCCCTGCAGCTCCGGCCGAAACCAGAAAACGTCCCTGCAGCGCTTTTGTGAGTTGATAAAGGAAAAAGTGCCCATGTTTTTTAAAAGCACTCGCCCCCCCGAAAATCTACAAAAACTGTCCTGGCATATTGTTGAACTTAACAAGAAACAATCATCCGTGGAAATCATCAATGAAACGGCAATCTGCCTGAGAGAGATTCTCGATTACCAGCTCTATGCCTTTGTCTTTAAAAAAGGAAACCGGCTGAATGCCTGGTTAGCCCCGGAGGTGGACAAAAATCATTTTGAGAATCTTATCTTAAAAGACCTCTGCATTAAACACAAAAAAACGTTGACCTGCATGACCCTTGAATTGCCGTTGGGCCCCCCAAAGGAAATATCAACTCTGGATGATCTTGCGCGTTATGAAATAGAAGAGGAAAATTGTTATTCAAAAGTGTATATGCACTCACCCCCAAAAAAATCTGACCATCAGGGTGATATACATACCCGGTACGGCGGGGACGAATTTATCGTTATTCTGCCGAAAACAGACATGACAAAAGCCATTATGCTTGCAGATCGTCTGAGAATTAAAATTTCAAATAAAAAGATTGCATATGGCGGTCACACCATCAACCTGACCGCAAGTTTCGGAGTGTCCCAATTAAAGAAAAATACTGAAATGACGCGGATGATTCAAGATGCCGACACCATGTTGTACAAGGCGAAATCAAATGGACGAAATAACGTCATGCCGGCTTTAAAAATCAGGAAGACGCTTTTTGTCAAGTCAATCCGATGAAAGGCCATAAAAATACCGGATTCAATCATGGTTGGCGCCTCACTCCCTCCACGCAGCCCCCGCGATGCAGATCCAGCCCGCCAGCAATGCAAGCCCACCCAGTGGTGTAATCGTACCCAACCATTTCACCCCACTCACAGCCATGAGGTAAAGACTGCCTGAAAAAAGGATCGTGCCAATGACAAAGAACCACCCGCCGGTTATGATGAGCAAGGAGGGCCTTTTTGACTGCATCCAGGCGACAGTAATCAGTGCGAAAACATGATACATCTGGTAGCGTACTCCCACCTCGAAGACCGACAGCATCTCCGGGGACAACCGACTCTTCAGGCCGTGTGCACCGAATGCGCCTGCCGCGACGCCAATGAAACCAGACAGCGCACCGAGGACAATAAAAAATCGTTCCATTGTTTACCCCTTTGATCAAAGACCAGTCAATTCGATAGTTATCCCCGCAAGCCCATGCAATCGCTTTGGAGCGATTGAAACGAATTAAGCCCAGACGATCACCCCATCTGCTCCATGCTGTGGAGGCGGTGGTAAAACCCCTTGTTTTTCATCAATGCGTCATGGCTGCCCATCTCGGTGATCCGCCCCTGCCTGAGCACGATGATCCTGTCGGCGGTAACGGCTGACCTGAGGCGATGGGCAATGGTGATGGAAATCCGGTTCTCCTTGAGCCGGGCCGTTGCCAGCCTGATCTTTTCTTCGGATTCCGTGTCCACATGGGAGGCGGCCTCGTCAAAGATAATCAAGTCCGGCCACAGGGCAAAGGCCCGTGCGATGGAGACCAGCTGGCGCTCCCCGCTGGAAAGCTGGGTTCCCCCCTGGCCGACCCGGGTGTCAGCACCGTTGGGAAGGTTGTCCACAACGGATTTCAAATGGGAGAGTACCAGGATCTCTTCGAACTCCGCCGGATCCACTTGCCGCCCAAGGGGAATGATATTCTCCCGGATGGTTCCTGAGAAAAGATAGGGGTCCTGGCTAATCAGGGCAATTTTCGCCCTCAGGGACGATGTCTGATAGGTGTCAATGGCCCTGTTGTTGATAAGAATTTCCCCCTGGGTCCTGGGATAGAATTTCACAAGCAGATGGGTCAGCGAGGTCTTGCCCGAGCCTGTCGGCCCCAGGATTGCGATGGACTCACCGTTCTTGACTGAAAAACTCACATTGTCAACCACGGGTTGATCCGACTCATAGGCAAACGAAACATTTTTAAACTCAACCGTGTGAATGCCGTCAAGCGCCAGGCTCCCGGTCTGCTCTTCAGCTTCCCGGTCCAGGATATTAACGATTCTCTCTCCCGACGCCAGGGCATTCTGGAGGATATTGTGCTTTTCAGCAATATCCCTGACCGGACGGAAAAACATCCGCGTATAGGAGATAAAGGCCACCAGGGTGCCAAGGCTGATTGACTCGGACACCACCCGGCCGCCGCCGTAAAAAATGACAATGGCAAGGGTCAGGGAGCCAAACAGATCCACAACGGGCATGAACAGCCCATACAGCTTTATCTGAGCCACTCCAGCCATGTAGTTCTCGTGGTTGAGGCGCTTGAACCTCGTCCGGGTACTGTCCTCGCCCGTAAAGAGCTGGATCACCCGGATACCGCCGCAGGATTCAGAAAACATGGCGTTGATCTCAGCGATCTTGGCCCGCATGATCCGGAACACCTCCCGTGATCGGCCGGAAAAGGCCATGGTGATCCAGACCACAACGGGCACAATGGCCATGACGGCAATGGCGAGCCTGAGATCCATGTACACAAGAATAACCAAAACCCCAATCAGGGTAAACATATCGCTCATCACAAAGGTAATGATGGTGGTGAACATCTCCTGCATGTTCTGGATGTCATTGGTCACCCGGGTTGCCAGGCGGCCAACGGTGTTTTCCGTGAAAAACGACATGGGAAGTTTCTGGATGTGCCGATACACCTCAATGCGGAGATCGTGCATGGTTCTCTGGCCGGAAAGCTCCATCACCAGGATCTGTAAAAAGCTGCCTGCAAAACGGACAAGGGCGATGAGGACAAGCACTGCGCCGGCCACCACCACGCCCTGCAGCCGAATACCCGCAGCAGCCGGATGCCCATGTTCTGGAACAATATAGAGATCCACGGCCATTTTTGTGATATAGGGAACGGCCAGGTCCAGCAGGGAAAGAACGAGCATCAGACCAATGGAAAGCAGGATCATCCGCCCGTTTCTTGCAACATAGGGGATGAACTGCCTGACCAGGCGCAGGTCCCGGCCGTTGACGGGTGCCTCTTGAATCCTTGACTTCATAATTCATCCCCCGACTGCATGACCTGGGCCCTGGCATAGTACCCGCCCAGGGCCACCAGCTGTTCATGGTTTCCCGCCTCAACGACCCTGCCCTGATCCAGGACAATGATGTTGTCTGCCCTGCGAAAGGCCTGGAACCTGTGGGAGACGATGATCACGGTCATGGCGGCGGACAGCGCCTCGATGGTGGAAATGATGGCTGCGGCTGTCTTGATGTCCACCTGGCTCACGGGATCATCCAGGATCAGGATAGGGGCTCGTTTGAGAAGAGCCCGGGCAAGGGCGATCCGCTGCTTCTGGCCGCCGGAAAGCATTACCCCCTTTTCACCGATCATGGTGTTGATCCCCTTTGGGAACGATTCTATGGTTCGGGTCAGGCCTGCCATTTCAAGGACGCGATTGATCTGATCCGGCCCGGCCAGCGGATCTGCAAGCCGAAGGTTGTCAAGGATGGTTCCGGAAAAAAGAAACGGCTCCTGGGGCATGAACGAGATAAAACGCCTCAGGCAATGGATGTCAAGGGTCTTGACATCCATGCCGTCAATTAATATCTGCCCGGAATCCGGGTCATAGATCCTTGGGATAAGGCTCACCAGGGTTGTTTTCCCTGCCCCGGGCGGCCCTGCAATACCGAGGATGCGGCCGGGGCCGGCAGTCACCGTGACATGGTCCAGGATCCGGGTTCGATTCGTGTCAGACCCGTGGTGAAATACCAGGTCCTGGATCTGGATGTTTCCGGCAATTGTCCGGGGTGAAAGGGCATTGTCCATGCTCCCGATGGTGGCTGAGGTGTTCAGGATGGCATCGATCCTGTCGATGGAAACCTTGCCCCGCTGGATCATGTTCGTCACCCATCCCAGGGCCATGACCGGCCAGGTCAAAAGGCCCAGGTAGGAGATAAAGGCCACAAAATCGCCCGGGGAGATCGCCCCGACAATCACCTTTCGACCGCCCAGGCCCACAACAACGGCAAGGCTGATGCTCGTCAACAGGGTGACCATGGGAAAAATCACCCCCCTGAGGCGGACAAGGTGCATGTTTGCGTCCACATGGGCCTGGGATTCCCGGGTAAAGGAGAGGATCTCTGCCTCCTCCCGGTTAAACGCCTTGATCACCCGGATGCCGGCAAACCGTTCCCGGGAGGATTCCATGAGCCGGGAAAACGACTCCTGGACCGCCATGTAGGCCAAAAAAAGCCGCTTGCTTAAAATCTTTGTAAACAGCGCGATAAAGGGCATGGGCAAAAGGGCCAGAACGGTCAGCTCAAGGTTGATGTATCCCATGAAGGCAACCGCGGCAAGGCCCAGGACAACGGTGTCGGTCATCCCCACCAATCCCATGCCAAGGGCCATCCGTATGTTGGTGATATCGTTGGTGGCGTGGGCCATGATGTCGCCGGCACTCACCCGGTCAAAAAAAGGCGCCGGCATGGTAATGACGTGGTTGAACAGTCTCTCCCGGATCCCCTCTTCCACCCGCCGGGCCGTCCCCATGATGCAGTAGCGCCAGCTGAACCTGAAAATCCCGATGAAAACGGCCGCCAGAACAATGTATCCCCCATAGCGTAAAAGGGCCCCGGCATCCAGGGAGGATGCGGCAATACCGTCAATGGCCCGTTTGACAATCCTCGGGATAAACAGCTGCAGCACATCCACCACTAAAAGGGAGGCGAGCCCTGCTGCAAGGTGAAACCTTCGTTCAAAAAAATAGGGTCTGATCAACGCTAACTGTCCCAATGCCACCCCTCTGCCCTGAAAAGACAGGTTCTGATTCGCTCATTCGCTATAGAATATTCACTCAGCCACTGTCTATTCAAGATCAGTTTTTGTAAAATTTGTCAAACCCAAACCGCCAAGACAGGCTGGGAATGCCTGTCGGAAATTAGACTTAATAGATTGCGGAAGGATTAAAAAATTAGTATATTATAAACAGAATAAACAAAACGCCATGGCCGATGGAAAGGTCATTAAAAAAACGCAACCAAGGGAAAAAACGACCCAAATTGAACGACCCAATGAAAATTTTATTTGATAACACCAACAGGGACGGCCCTTGACAGGCACCTGCCACAGGGATAACCCATAGACTGCTCGCCAAGGGCCTCACCTGAAATGAACAAGGAGGTTGCCATGAACTCCTGGCATAAACCGATTCATACAGTGCTGACGGCCCTGGCTTTGTTCATTTTTACCCATACAGTCGGTGCCGAAGGACTTATGATGGACAACTTTTTTGAAGTCTATGACGGGCAGTTCCACGAGCAGTACAGGGAATCAAGGGGCATGGCAAAGGATATTGCCTCATCCACAGCCACAGGCCTCCTTGAAAACACCCGCACCGGGAAAAAACTCAACCGTCTGAAACGCGCCATGACCAGCCGTTTTCAGTTTGAATTCACCAAAGATTTCACCCTCCCTGGCGCCATTGTATCCCCCCCTGGAAACGCATCGTTAAAACCCGGCAAACGACCCGATATGCCCCCGGGGATCTCGTTCACAGGTAAATTTGACAACGACACAAAGCCTGTGCTTGAACTCAACACACGGTTTGCGCCGGTTGCCATTTCCACCCGGTTTAATCCCCTGGAAAACGAGTTGAACTGTGAAATCTCAAGCCAGCGGCTCAACTCGTTCATGGGCGTTAAATCGGACATCGGTTTTGTCACCAACGGATCTGAAGCCGAGGCTGTTTTTACCATCAAGTTTGAATTTTAACCCCGGGCCAGCGAACATTCGTATGCTTCAGACCCAACCGGGAAAGGTGGCATTCCATTTTGTTAGAGCAGACCTTTGATAAACGCACCAACCCCTGCAACGCCCTGCTGTTCCACCACCCGGATCGTCTCTGAGCCCACAACGGCAATGTCTGCCTTTCCCTTGAGAAAGGCGACATCCGACCGATCCTTGACCCCGAATCCAACGGCCAGGGGAAGACGTGTCATCTGCCTGCACCGGGCAAGATACTCCCCGATCTCACCTGTGAACCGTGTCTCTTTACCCGTGACCCCCTTTCTTGCCACGCAGTAGACAAACCCGCGGGTTCTGGCGGAGAGAAATTCCATTCGTTCGTCGGATGTCCTGGGCGAAAAGATATGGACCGGTGCAAGCCCCTGTTGTTCCATGGCTTCAAGGTAGTCCTGCCCCTCTTCCGGGGGAAGATCCGGCACAATGGCTCCTTTGATGCCGATGTCGGCCATGGTCTTCACAAAGGGTTCGACTCCGTGCCTGAATAAAATGTTGTAGTAGGTCATGAACAGAAACGGGATGTCAAATCTTACCGCTGCCTGCCTTGCAAACTCAAAACAGCGCTCAACCCGTGCCCCCCCTGAAAGGGCTGCCTGGTTGGCACCCAGGATCACCGGCCCGTCGGCCATGGGTTCTGAAAAGGGAATCTGGAGTTCCATGAGGTCAACGCCGGCCTCGACCATCTGCTCGACAATCGCCATGGACGTTTCAAAATCGGGATATCCCATGACAATATGGGTCATCAGCAGAATCTCTTTTTGTCTGCGCCGTTCTCTGATATAGGCTTCAAGCATTGTATTCACCTGCCTTTTCCATGATAAACTTTTTCCACGACGGATCTTCAAGGGCGTCGGCAATGGTGAAGATATCCTTGTCCCCCCTGCCCGACTGGTTGATGATGATGATATCGTCCGGTGACATGGCGGGCGCCTCCTTGAATGCCTGGGCAAAGGCGTGGGACGACTCCAGGGCCGGGATGATGCCTTCTTTTTTCATGGTGAGCTTTAACGCCTCAATCACCTCATGGTCGGTCACGGCCTCAAACCTGGCCTCTCGTTTTTCATGCATGCTGGCAAGGATCGGAGAGACCCCCACATAGTCAAGGCCGGCCGCAATCGAATGGGTCTCGTTCATCTGGCCGTCACTGTCCTGGAGAAAATAGGTCTTGTACCCTTGGGCAACGCCGACACTGGCATCATTGCTGCACAACCTTGAGGCATGCTGTCCAGAGGCGATACCGTGCCCTGCCGCCTCCACCCCGACACATTCCACATCCCCATCAGCGAATCCGGCAAAGAGCCCCATGGCATTTGATCCGCCCCCCACACAGGCATAGACCCGTGCGGGAAGCCGTCCTTCCCGTTCAAGGATCTGCTCCCTTGCCTCTTTTCCGATGATCGACTGGAACCAGCTGACCATCTCGGGAAAGGGGTGGGGGCCGCAGGCCGTTCCCAGCACGTAATGAGTGGTATCCATGTTCGTCACCCAGTCCCGGAACGCCTCGTTGATGGCGTCCTTTAAAATCCGTGTTCCCTGGGTCACGGGCACCACCGTGGCCCCCATCTGTTCCATCCAGAACACGTTGGGTCGCTGGCGCTTGACATCCACCTCCCCCATGTACACCGTGCAGTCAAACCCGAACTTGGCAGCCATTGTGGCCGTTGCAACCCCGTGCTGGCCTGCCCCGGTCTCTGCGATCACCCGGGTCTTGCCCATGCGTTTGACCAGAAGCCCCTGGCCCATGACATTGTTGGCCTTATGGGCGCCGGTGTGGTTGAGATCTTCGCGCTTGATGTAAATCCGCGCACCCTTAAAATGGTTGGTGAGATTTTCAGCATAGGTCAGCGGGGTGGGCCGGCACGAGTAGGAGCCCATGAGGTCACGGTACTCGTCCCAGAAGGCTGGATCGGCCTTTATCTTTCTGAACTCTCGTTCGAGTTCATCAAAGGTTGCAACCAGAATCTCAGGCACAAACGCACCGCCAAAGGTTCCGTAATATCCCCTGTTAATCATTTGAATGCCCTCCTAGGGTCTGGGAAAATGAAAATTTATCGGTACGGCAGAAAATCTTTGAATAGACGCCGTTTTCAACATCTGGAAAATCAATGGCCCGTCTTACCTCAAGGACCGGATCCCTGCTATCTATTTCCAGCAGACCGGCCCGGCGGGGAGACAGGGTTGCGACCTTGAAGGTCTGGCGTCCGTTGACAGGTTTAAGATAAAAGCGGTCCGCCACCACCCGGGCAAGGGAGACCCCTGCGATCACCATGGTTTCAATACCGGAAAAAAGGCTCTTGTGCAGAAAAAAATCCTCGATCAGAACAGGCGCCTGTTCAGCCAGGGTGAGGCGTGAAAATTGATAGGCCTCGTTTCCGGCAAAGGGATTTTCAGAATCATCAACCACCGTTGCCAGACAGATGGGATCAATGATCCGCTTTTCAGCGGCAATGCCCAGTTGCTCGAACGCCGACGATGTGCCGGCCAGGGAAAAGAGATCCACCTGCCGCCGCCGGGCAAGAACAAAGGTGCCGGCCCCCCTTTTTCTCTGAACAAGGCCCCGTTTCACCAGCACGTCAATGGCCTGGCGCACCGTGGGTCTTCCGATGCCATGGGTTGCGGCAAGGGATACCTCGGGTGCAATCCGGGTACCCGGCGCAAATTCACCCGATTCAATGGCAGCAGTCAGGATCTTGGCCAATTGGTGATAAAGGGGTACCGGGGATTGATGGTTCAACATAAAAACACTCCAAAAATGATCAATGAATCCCTTTTAGACCAAGAATATGTCAAGTTGTCAAGACAAATTTTTCCGATAACCATCCAAATTTGACCCCGGAGCGATACGTGCTTATTATTTTTAAATTCATGCAAAAGTATAAGGGCCTTGATCATAGTTTCGGCCAATGAAAATTTTATCCACGCAAAGGTATGGATATTGCTGAACAAGGCTGAACAGAATGGAGCGTGCCGCAAATAAAAAGTATTACCATGAGCATCAAAAGGATGGAGGCATCATATGAAAGAAGGGCTTTGGGTTGTTTTGTTTATTGGCATTTATGTGCTGCTGCAGGCGTATATTCTCCCCAAAATGGGAATCTCCACATGAATGAAAAATGCCTGCCAGGTGGCAGACAAGGATAAAAAACCAGCTGTGGATCCGGACAAGATCATCAAGTAGGACAGACCGGAAAACCAGGCCGAAACAACAAGTTCAGACAAGATCGCGTTCAAGATCAACGCCATATTTCTTGATTCGCTTCCAGACGGTAACCCTGCTGACGCCCAGAAGCTGAGCGGCCCGGGTCTGGTTCCCCCTGCTCTTTTTAAGGGCATGGACTAGCTCGCTGCGCCCGTTTGCTGGGGATAAAGCCGGGGAAATGGATGGCTGGACATCCCTTTTATGCGGGTCCTGACCACCCGGGTCAGCAGGAAAAACCACCCTTTCGGGCAGGTGTTCGAGGCCAATGGTGCTGCCGTTGCACAGGACAAAGGCATACTCCACCGCATTCCTGAGTTCCCTCACATTCCCCGGCCAGTGATAGCTCATCATCCTGGCCAGGGCAGGGGGTGAAAAACCAAGGATTTTTTTTCCTGTCTTTTTTGAATTCACATGGACCAGGTGCTGGACAATGGGGGGAATGTCCGACAACCTTGCGGACAAAGGCGGACAGCGAACGGGAAAGACATTGATTCTGAAAAAAAGATCCTGCCTGAACTTTTTCTGTTTGATTAATCTTTCCAGATTTCTGTTGGTGGCTGTGATGATTCTGACATCCACATCAATCGAGACATTGTCTCCCACCCGTTCGATCTTCTTCTCCTCCAGAACCCGCAGCAGCTTGACCTGGATGGACATGGGAACGTCTCCGATTTCATCGAGGAAAATAGAGCCGCCATGGGCCATTTCAAATCTGCCGATACGATTTCGGTCAGCCCCGGTATAGGCCCCTTTGACATGGCCGAAGAGTTCACTTTCCAAAAGACTTTCATTGAGAGCGGCGCAGTTGACCTTGATGAACGGGTTGTTCTTCCTGGGCCCGGTCTCGTGAACCGCCCTTGCCACAAGCTCCTTGCCCGTGCCGCTGTCGCCCAGTATCATGACAGGGATTTCAGATTGTGACACATTCTCAATCACCTCAAACAACGACTGCATCACAGGACTTCTGCCCACAATGCCATGGAACCCGTCATCCAGGAGGTAGGTCTTTTTAAGGGAAATCAATTCGTTTTCAAATTTAATATTGTCTGAAATATCCTTGAGGGTTTCAACGGCCCCCACGATATTGCCGTCGTCGTCAAAAAAAACGGAGGCACTTTTTAAAATCTGCACAGACCTGTTGTGCTTGTGGGTAATGCGACATTTTTTATCCCGCATCATGCCCCTGGAAAAAAGACCACACCAGTTGCGGCCCGGACCTTTTCCTATGATTTTGCACCCGGTGCAGTTGAGTATCCTGCACGATTTTCCCTCCAACTCATCATGGGTATACCCGGTCATTAACAGGGCCGTTGTGTTGGCCGCCACAATATTCCCACCGGGATCCACAATGATCACCCCGTCCTGAACTGACTCGATGATGGTTCGCCAATATTTCCCGACATCCAAGGGCCACCTCCAGATGTTAACTTGTTAACCATAGCAGTTAACATAAAGTGTTAACCTTAACAATAAAAAAGCAATCAACAGATCGGGCCTCCACAAAAAAATATCCAAAAATGGTGTCTAAAAAAAGCAATCGCCCCCGGTAAATCAGACACACTTCGGCCCAGCGCTTTTCATATCACCTAACATTAAAAGACAGCTTGTATTCTTAAATAATTTATGATTTATTAACATTAAATAGATTCGGGGGAAATCGGACCGTTTATACCTACGAACACGAACTATCTAAAATCCAAGCGATTGATTATACAATCAATTATTAAAACGATCTTGTTCATGCTTCCGAATCAAATTTTCCTGCGCTCAGTTGAATGACCCTTTATTTTATTTTCAAATAATGCGCGAGATGGCATCTAACGCCTTATATGTTCACCTTTTCGAGCGATTGTTTTTCGCAGGGTCTTAACGGACTTATATTTTTAAATTGATGGCTGGGGCAGCGGATTGGCATCGAGTTAGCCATTGTATCCCTGTATCCAAACCAAACCGTATCAGTTTTTCTGGGCGCCATGGAAAAGCCCTGACCTTTTTTGCCATCGCCCCAAAGAGAACGGCATGCGTATTGCTTAATGATGTTCAACGCAACCTAAATTATGAGTTAACGCAAAACAAAGGAGAAAACAAAGATGGCATTTCAAAAAGATCACCATCCCCCCGGGGGTCCTCCTGCTCCGGGTCGGTTTAACGGCCTGTACATTCAAAACAGACGGTTGGTTTGAAATCAAAATAACAGAGGGGTAAAAACGATGAAAAAAACAATTATGACGATTCTGGTCCTCTTCATTGCCCTGGGCATCCCCCCCGCCTTTGGAAGCGACGACATTGAGGCTTTGAAAAAACAGCTCCAGGAGATGAGCAAAACCATGGAGATGATGAAGGCTAAAATCGACGCCATGGAGAAAACCAAACTTGAAGAGGAGGAGACGGTCAGTCAACTTGGAAAACGGCTGGACAAGGCGGAACTCCATACGGCAACGGACAAGATTTCCCTTGGCGTCGAGTTAAGATCCAAGGCCGATTCCCTCCATTACAGCAACATGCGATCGGCACCAAGTTCCATGATGGGTTCTTTTTTCACCCCGGCAACGGCCGGTGGATTCAACGGGGCCACCCTTGCCCAGATCCAGCAGGGCATGCAGAGCATGGCCGCGAACAACATGATTCCGCCCCTGGATGAGTATGATGTGGATAACGACATCATCTATACCAATAAATTCCACCTGGACATGGGCGCCAAGGTCAATTCAAACCTGAGTTTTGCCGGAAGACTTGCCGCCTACAAGGTGTGGGGCGACTCGTCCGGTGTTAAATTCAACCAGGGGAGCCTTGGGGATGTGACCATGGACGGGAACACCTCGTCCCTTCCCCACGGGGATACCATCCGTCTGGAACGGGCCTATTTCATGTACAATCAGGACGTGGGCGAATTCCCAGTGAGTTTCTCCCTGGGGCGCAGGCCTGCGACCAACGGGCCACCACTTGAGTATGGCGAATATGACATGGTGGGCGGTTCTCCCCTTGCCACCATCATCAACTGGCAGTTTGACGGGGCATCCCTCAGCCTTGGCCTGGAAGACCGTCTGGGCATTCCCGGTGCCGCATTCAAACTCTGCTATGGTGTCGGGTTTGAAGGAGACTGGGGCAACTCCTACTCCCTCCAGGAGAGCCAGGCAGATGTGGACGATGTCCACCTGTTCGGCTTTATTGCCACATTGTTTGACAATGATTCCTTCAGTGCCATTCTAAACTATGCCCATGCCTGGGACATCACGGACGGGTTTACCGGTCTCACGGTCATGCCCTTTACAATCAGTAAATCCGATCAAAACGGTGATGGGACATCAGAATACTATTTTGACCAAAACAGCGGCGGATATATCACCAGAATGCAACCCTCCACCGAAATCGGGGACTGGGATGCAGCCTCCCTTCTTCTGCGAAAAAATCTCTATGAAGAGACGGAAAAAGATATTGACCTGTTCCTGGCCACCTCCTGGAGTCACACCGACCCCTCCCGCATCTCAGCAAACCCCTTTTACGAGATGATGGGCATGGGTCTTTTAAGCGCCAATGGTCAACTTGAAAAAAGAGACGGTTACAGCGTCTATGCCGGTGCTATTTTCCCCATGCCCTTTGATGCCAGGTTCGGCCTTGAGTACAACTGGGGATCAAAGTACTGGTTCAACTTTACCGGTGCCGAAGATTCGCTTGTGGGCAGCAAGCTTGCCACAAGGGGCAGCGTGTATGAGGGGTATTATATCCAGCCCATCTTTGGCAGAAATTTCTTTGTCAAACTCGGAGTCCGGTACTATGATTACGAATATACAGGCAGCGGCAACCCCCTGGGTAAACCTGTAAAAATAACCAATGCAACCTCGTTTGACGGCCTTTTCCCCATTGTGGATGAGGTGTATGACCTTTATGCTTCCGCCACCATGCGATTCTAAATTAAAGTGATGCCACAAAAGGTGTGGCAGATTAAACGACAAACCAACCTGGCCGGATCAGGATATGGACCTGGCCACAGCGAAATTTGAAACGTCTCCCACCGGGCGTCCCCTGATGGGTGTTTCATCAAAAAGGAATAAAAAAATGAGTAAAAAAATCATGGTTTACCTACTGGCCCTTTTGTTTGTAATGACGTCAACGGCTGTCTGTTTTGCCGAGGCCCCTTCCGGCAACAAGCGAAAGGGAAAGTACACCTATCGGAAGGTGTACCAGGCCTGTTTTGAAAGGGGGGAAGTGGATTCTAAAAAACCCCACATCAACCCCAGCGACAAGACCATGGACCAGTGGCAGCGGGTTTTTGAGAACAAAGATTTTTCCGAATTCAAATGCAGCCAGGAATGGAACGCCCTGACCGAGGAGGAGATCATGGATATTTACGCCTACCTCTATGGCTATGCAGCAGACTCACCATCCCCTGCAACCTGCAAGTAGTGTTTGAACTAAAACTCAGGTTTTCGGTCGGGCACTAAATAGTATTCCAAAGGGGCATGGTTGAAATCCCAGCCATGCCCTATAACAAAAAAGGTGTCATCCAACCTGGCCGGCACGACAAGAACCTCAACCCCCATTGGAAAAAACGGAGGTCCGCATGAAAAACAGGAGCACCCCATGGCCCATGGCGGCATTGTTATCTATTTTTTTTCTGGCAGTGTCTCACCTGGTTGCCGTTGGGGCATCGGGCTCCGGAACCGATGAAGCACCAGGCCGGAAACTTGCAAAACAGGCCATCAAGAGGGACAAACGATGGATCACAACGGACCACACCAAACATGCAGCCCTGCAGCAGCCCTTTGTGTCCGGCGAAGAGATAACCAGGGCGTGCCTTTCCTGCCACTCTGAAGCGTCGAGCCAGTTCCACGAGACCATCCACTGGACCTGGCTTGCATCCAAAGAGGAAAAAGACCGCAAATACGGAAAGGCCGGATATTCGGTGAACAATTTCTGCATTTCAGCCAATGCCATGGAGGACAAGGCCTGTTTAAACTGCCATGCAGGCTGGGACGGGATTGACCAGGACGTCAACTGCCTCAAGTGCCACGGCATGGAAAAATTCAACTACTCCGAAGCCTTTACCGACATCCAGGCCTTTGCGGCAGATGAGGATCCGGAATCAAAACAGATCATGAAAGAAATCCAGGCAGAAGTGTCATCGGTCGTGGGAAAAATAGGGCTTCCCGGCAGGAACAACTGCGGTGAGTGTCATTTCAAGGGCGGCGGCGGAGACGGGGTCAAGCACGGGGACCTTGACACCTCATTGAGCAACCCCAACAAGATGCTCGATGTTCACATGGGCAAGGATGGAAAGGACTTTACCTGCACAAGGTGCCACACCACCACCAACCATAACATCGCCGGAAGGATCTACACCAACCCGGCCGTTGAAAGCACCAAGAGCCTTCTGGAAGACGACCTGGCCCCCAAGATCACCTGTGTCTCCTGCCATTCGGATGCGCCCCACAAGAACGATTCCAAGATGAACGACCACACGGACGAGGTCTCATGCCAGGCCTGCCACATTCCGGAATATGCCAGAATCAATCCCACCAAGATGAGCTGGGACTGGTCCAAGGCCGGGGATTTAAAGGACGGAAAGCCCTATGACATCAAGGGCGACCTTGGAAAGGATATTTACAAGTCCATCAAGGGCGAAATGACCTGGGCGAAAAACGTCACGCCTGAATACTTCTGGTCCAACGGCACCCAGACCAGTACCACGGCCAGGGATATTATCGATCCCGGATCCATAGTCAGGGTCAGTCAACCCGTGGGAAACGCCAGGGATCCAGATTCCCGAATTTTCCCCTTTAAAATCCACAGGGGAAAACAACCCTATGACAAGGTGCACAAAACACTTCTCACACCGGTTCTTTCCGGCGAAAAGGGATATTGGACCACCTTTGACTGGGACGAGTCCCTCATTCTTGGCAGCGAAAGCCTGGGGCTTGACTTTTCAGGGGAATTTGATTTTGTGGAAACCACCTACGCCTTTCCCATCACCCACATGGTGGCACCCAGGGAAGAGGCGCTGGCCTGCACCCAATGCCATGTCCGGGAGACGGGCAGGCTTGCCAGCCTGTCTGGATTTTACATGCCAGGCCGGGACAGCGCCGCACCCGTGGACTCCCTGGGCTGGATGATCATCGCAGGCTCCCTGGGCGGTGTGGGCCTCCATGGATTGGGCAGATTTTTCACCCGGAACGGAAGGAAAAACAACCATGAACAATAAAAAAATCATAAAGATCTATCTGTACACCCGGTTTGAGCGTTTCTGGCACTGGCTCCAGGCCCTGATGATCATCACCCTTATCACCACGGGCTTTGAAATCCACGGCACCTTTTCCCTGCTGGGATTTCAACGGGCTGTAAACATCCATAACTTTGTCGGTCTTGCCTGGCTTGTGCTGGTTGCTTTTTTTGTATTCTGGCTGTTTACCACGGGAGAATGGCGGCAGTATGTGCCAACGACAAAAAAACTCTTTTCCGTTGTCATCTACTATGCCTATGGTATTTTCAAGGGAAATCCCCACCCGGTTCAGAAATCGCCGGGTGCCAAGCACAACCCCCTCCAGCGCCTGACCTACCTGGGCCTTTCCCTGCTGCTTCTGCCGGTCCAGATGACCACCGGCATCCTCTACTATACCTGGAACAGCTGGGCCGGCCTTGCAATCCCCCTGGCGCCAGTGGCCTTTGTCCACACCATGATCGGTTTTTTGCTCGTCTCGTTTCTGCTGGTCCATGTGTACATGACAACAACGGGGCACTCGCTTTTCAGTCATATTTCCGGCATGATCACAGGGTGGGAAGAGATCTACGAAACCACAACCGTTGAAGAGTGGGAGCTGCCCAAAAAACGCAGGCAGTGATCCCCGCATAAATCCAGCGGACGGGAACGGCTGCCAAACCGCTTCCCGTCCCCACCTGCCTGCCAACCCGACCGTTTGCTGCAGTCAATGACCCATGGCCGTCATATTTACTTGACACAGTGACATCGCAATTTTACAATCAGGTATCGCTTCTATTCCAGGAGCGAAATTTTGAGTTTTTTCAAGGTCATCACCTAAACACACCAGGCAGGATCTGGTAAGGAGGATACCATGAGAATACACCCCCAGCGGATCATGTGTGCCGTTGATTTTTCCGATTTCACAGACACCATTCTTTCCTACAGCATTGCACTTTCCAGGGAGTTCAATGCAAAGCTCTTTCTGACCCATGTGGTCATTGAGGTGGAACCCCTTCTCAAAAGCAGTGAAATCGCCCTTGATGTTGAGGCCCTTCAAGCAAAACACCTGAAGAGAGCTTTTGACCAGCTTGAAGCCCTTGTCAAGACGACTGAAATATCCCATGAAATTATTGTCGCCAAGGGAGATCCGGCAGAAAAGATCCGGGATCTTGCCCTGGCGCACAAGGTGGACATGGTCATCACCGCCACCCATGGGAACTCCGGGATAAAGCGTTTCATGCTTGGCTCGGTCACGGAAAAACTGCTCAAGACGATTCACTGTCCCCTGCTGGTGCTCAACACACAAAAATTTGAACTCATCCCCCCGATTCCCCATGGAATTCAGCTCAAAAAAATTCTGGTGGGCTGCGATTTTTCCCAGGATTCCAAACTGGCCTTTGACCATGGCCTGAGCCTTGCCCAGGAATTCCAGGCAGAACTCTACCTGGCCCATGTGGTCAAGCCCACGGAACACCTTTATTTAAAGGCATCCGACTATATTGATGTGACGCCGGCAGACTATGTCAAATGGCGGTCCAGCGATTATTTTGAAATGCAGAAAAGGGCCATGGACGAGAAGCACGAAAAGTTCGACAAACTGCGAAGAGACCTTGAAAGACAGCTCTATTTCATGGTGCCTGAAGAGAGCCGGAACTGGTGTACGCCCAAGACAATCCTTCTGGACGGAGAGCCCTACAAGGAACTCATCTCCTATGCCCATGAAGAAAAGATTGACATGATCGTGCTGGGTATCCGGGGGCACACCCTGTGGGAAAAACTCATGGTGGGATCAACCACGGACCGCATCGTCCGCCAGTCGCCCTGCCCGGTGCTGGCCGTTCGACCGCTGAACCCCAAAAACCAGACATCGGAAGAATAGCAGACCGGTTCCCGGCCCCTTTGCCGGGCCGGGAACCGACTGTAGAAAACATCAAATCAGGCAATGACCGCCTTGAACGGATCCAATCCCACACGCTCGACCATCTTGCCAATGCGCTCGCCGGTCTTTGCATTCTCATTGTAGTAGACAATCACCTTGTCCACGGCATCCAGCACTTCGTCGTCGCTAAGATCAACGGCAAGCTCCTTTGCGATACGGGGAACCGGCCCTACATTGCCGCCGATAACAAGCTTCCAGCCCTTTTTGTCTCCAATGAGTCCCACATCCCTGACCCAGGATTCAGCACAGCTTAACCGACAGCCTGAAACGGCCATCTTGAACTTTCCCTTGAGGCTTGCCCCGTGGTAGCGTTCGTCAATGATGGCACCAACCCTGAGGGCGTCCTGCAGGCCAAGCTTGCAAAAGGTATTTCCCGGACAGGCCCGGATGCTCCTGACGCACATTCCCACGGCAGCACCATGGGCCATGCCCAGATCCTCCCAGGCCCCGTCAATATCCTCCTCCTTTAACCCCACGATTGCTATCCTGGCAGCACCGGTGATTTTCAACGCCTGAACCTGATATTTTTCAGCCACATCGGCGATCTTTCTGAGCAGATCCGGTGTCACCACCCCACAGGGAATGTGGGGGGCAATGGCGTAGGTTTCCTTGTCCTTCTGGGGGATGGCCCCCTTTTCTCCTAATTTCAACATGTATTATCCTTTCCCGCCCGGGCCACTGAGGCCCCACGGTTTTTATTTAACCTAACGTTCGTATATGGGTCACGCTTAAATCCGAAAGTTGGGTTATTTAAGGTTATTGCCAGTATTTTTGCAGATATTTTCTTTCAAGCAGCTGGATGGACCCTTCATCGACCTGGCCGTTAATCAGGGAGAACTGAATCAAGTCGTTTTTATAGGGAATTTTCCTGGGGCTTGAAAACGAAAAATTACGCGTCTTGTCCTTTAAGACCACGGCATAATCGTAAAGATTGGTGGTTGAATTAAAATTACGTTCAGTCATCACGCCTTCAAAAAGAGTAGATGCCGCAACCGCTTGAGCGGTTTGACTTCCCTGGACACCGAGCTGACCACCCGTACCCAGCCCCCCCTTGACCGTTTGAGCCTTATAGGATTTGACAGCCTTGATCAAATTGTTCATGGAATCGGTAAAAGCCGCAACAAGCACCTTGCCTTCCGGCGTTTTTGAATAGGCACCGGCGGCACCGCCGGCAACACCGCCAAATACGCCGCCCAACAGAGAATAATCGGTATTTCTCGCACTTCCTTCAGCGGCAGCCAGCTGCACACCGGAACGGTTTTCAATCATTGTCAGGACGGTGCTGGCATCACTGTGTTTGAACCCACCGGCCACAGCACCGGCCACGGGACCGAAAAGCCCACCGAGCACCGCTCCTGCACCACCGGTATCACCGGAACTGAAGGTAATGGACGGCGTAACCGTATAATCGGCAGCAACCATCTGCCCTTTTCCAAAATTTGAATTGCCTCGCATTTCCCCGGATTGCATCAACTCACGTTCCTGCATCATCTGCTTCATGGCTTTGCCCCGCTCGACAACGACAAAGCAGTTGGATTGCTGGGCCAGCAGACGAATAACAGGGATGGTGGAGGGCAGCCTTAGTTCGCTTGTCAGGTGGTGATACCATGGTTCCGATTGATCTTCAAAAATAGCCAGCGTGCCAAGGGAGGCATCACAGCGCTCAAGGGAACTGTTAGCATTCTGTGCATTGGCACCGCCGGCAGATCCTGTTGCCACTGTTTTGGCATCACTTGACCCCATTGACATGGAAGAAAGGCAGCCGGAGAGGAAAAGAGACAAGACACACATAACCATCCAAGGGAATACCGTTTTTTTACTCATTTAAACCGTTCCTTATGATCTTAATTAGGTGTTGATAAGAGTAACAACGCACGAAAAATACAAATCATACCAGACTATATCCATATAGGAAAAAAAGGCTCGCTGTCAAGGCAAGAACGGTACGTTTTAGTCATGCAAGGGCAAATATCAAATCACGGCAATGATATGCTCAACTATTCTTCCTGTCCGGAGTTGCAGGTTGCATGGGGGCCGGTTTCTTCGCCAAGGGGTTCAAGCCCCAGATAGTCTCTGACCATGGTGTTGTGATTGGCCTCTGCCACCCATGATCCGTCTCCTGCCACCACCAGGGGAACAAAAAACAGGCCGGCTGACCGAAAAAAATCGATTGTATTCATCACCTGATTTTCCGCCCGTTGGCAGGTGGGAACCGGTTCAACCCCTTTAATGTTGACATATGATTCATAGGAATAATTGTTGCAGATGGCCTGCATAGCCATGTTCCGGCTTGGGTCCCCGAGAATGGGATAAATGATCACCTTGATTCCCATGCCCGCCTCCTGGGCCGTCAATTCAAGTTTGGGCAGGAGCGCCCTGCAATGGGAACAATTGGGGTCGGTGACCACATAAAAGAAATCCCGGGCCTGCCCCGGGTTATAGGACAGGGCCACAAAGTCGTCCAGTGCCTTGATATTTTTTTTTAAAAAAGCTGCTCGGATCTCTTTTTCCAGGGCTTTTTCTGCAGCACGTTTTTCCCGTTCCTTTTCAGCCACATCGGACATGGCGTTCAGGGTTTCCCGGGTAAGGGATATGCCGTTCTTGAAAAACTGACCGGCCAGGACGAAATCTTTGCCCGCATAGAGCGGGGCAAGTCTCCCGTTAATGGCGAGAATCACCTCACACAGCGCCCCTCTCTCCTCTGTCTGAACGACCCTTGCGCCATTGGGCAGGGAAATCTGGCTTGAAATCCAGTCAAGGTCCACGTGGCGGCAAACGGATTCAGACAAACCAGGTGCTGCCATTGCAAAAAAACAGACAAGGCCCGTAAACAGGGCTTTCATTCCCCTTGTCTTGGTTGGGCATCTCAAATCAAAAACCTCCATGTTCTATTTTAATATTTTCCCGTATTGGTTCAAACGTTCAAACCCAGGGTTTTCTGAATTCATATACGCAATCATGGGATTTGTAAATTTTTTTAAGATTTTAAAATTTCAATTTCTGGAAACATTGCCTTTTTCATGGAATTATGAATTACTTCTGAATTAATGTATCTGCATAAAACAGCAAACCTGGGATAGATATCGACATGAAATTCACCCCCCCTTCAAACCCTTTAGTTCGAAAAGCACCTATCATGACACGGCTGTTCCCGTTTCTGCAGTGGGTCTCCCTTGTCAACACCGATTCATTGAAGGCGGATTTGTCGGCCGGGCTGACCAACGCCTTTATCGTTCTTCCCCAGGGGGTCTCGTTTGCAATGATCGCCGGGCTGCCTTCGGAATACGGGCTCTACACGGCCCTGGTTCCACCGGTCATCGCAGCCCTTTTTGGGTCTTCCAGGCATTTGATCAGCGGACCGACCACGGCCCTTTCCATCATTATTTTCTCCACCCTGAGCCCTTTGGTGGAACCCGGTTCCATGGCGTACCTGCAGCTGGTGCTGACATTGACCTTTCTTGCCGGTGTTTTTCAGCTCGTCTTTGGTCTTGCAAAGCTTGGCACGGTTCTCAATTTCGTATCCCACTCTGTGATTGTCGGATTCACAGCCGGTGCCGCCGTTCTCATTGCCGCAGGCCAGCTCAAATATGCCATGGGGATAGCGGTTCCCAATGGGTCTTCGTTTTTCACCACCTGTGCCATCCTCATAAAATCGTCCAGCCATAGCAACTGGTCTGAACTTGGGGTGGCCATTGTCACCCTGGTCTGCGGTGTTGTTTTAAAAACATGGCGCCCCCGCTGGCCAGGACTGCTCATGGCCATGATCATCGGCAGCCTATTTGCCGTGGCCATCAATGGACAGGCACATGGGGTTAGACTTCTCGGAGCGCTTTCAGGGAGTCTGCCCCCCCTTTCAACACCCGATTTCACCCTTGACACACTGCGGATGCTTGCCCCCGGCGCCCTGGCTGTTGCCCTTATCGGACTCATCGAAGCCTCGTCCATTGCACGGTCAATTGCCGTTAATTCAAAACAGCACATTGACGGAAGCCAGGAGTTCATCGGTCAGGGACTGTCAAATATTGCAGGCAGTTTTTTTTCAGGATATGCAAGCTCAGGGTCGTTTACCCGGTCAGGCGTCAACTATGAGGCCGGCGCCCAGACCCCCCTTTCAAGCATTTTTTCAGCACTCGTTCTTGGCGCCATTATCTTGCTGGTGGCACCGTTAACAGCCTGGCTTCCCCTGTCAGCCATGGGCGGGGTTATTCTCATTGTGGCATTCAAACTCATTGATGTGCGCCACATCCGGGAAATTTTAAAGAGCAGCCGGTCAGAGTCCTTTGTTCTTGGCACCACCTTTTGCGCAACCCTCGTGTTTGAAATAGAATTTGCCATTTATGCAGGTGTGTTCCTCTCCCTTGCCATTTATCTGACCCGCATGTCACATCCCTTTGTGCATACCCTGGTTCCGGACCCCGATGTTCCCCAACGGCGAATGACGCCCATTCAAAATGGGGATCTGCCCGAATGTCCCCAGTTAAAAATCATCCTCATCGACGGATCCTTGTTCTTTGGTGCCGCCAACCATATTGCCCGGATTTTTGAAGAAATCGACGTGGATATCCCCAGGCACCTCTTGATTGTGGGCTCAAGGATCAGCTATATTGATGTTTCAGGGGCAATGATGCTGGTCCAGGAGGCCCAGCGGCGCAGGGCCCTGGGAAAACGGCTCTTCCTGTGCAGCCTGAGCCGAAAAATCCGGCATTTTCTGGACCTGGGCGATTTCACCCGCGACATTGGAGAGGCAAACATCTTTGATTCAAAACAGACCGCCATTGCCCGGATTGTTTCCACCCTTGAGGCGCCGGTGTGCCAGTCCTGTCCTGTCAGAATTTTCAAGGAATGCCCGCCTGCGAACCAATAAAATGGCACCGCCATTTTTCCGGCTGTTTTAAAAAAAGGGTTGACAGGCCCGGACAAAACGTTTCAAAAGAGGTCACGGTTGTTAACGAAAAAAAGACCCAGAACAGGAGGCAGGTGAATGCAGATATTAGGACCCACGGAATTGTCCCACAGAATTCTTGACCAGGACCTGTGCACCCTTTGCGGTGCCTGTGCAGACCTGTGCCCCTATGTCAAATCCCACGAAGGAAAAATTGCCCGGGTCTTTTCCTGCGACAGACAGACCGGACGATGCTATGCGGCCTGCCCCAAAACCGGCACGGATGAAGCCCGACTCTCCGAGTATCATTTTAAGGAACCCCTGCCGGACACGCCCCTGGGACATTACCGGAAGATCCACATGGCCCGACGGGGCGCCAAGGCCCCCCAGGGACATTTCCAGAACGGGGGAACCGCTTCAGCCCTGGTCATGACCGCCCTGGAACAGGGGATTATCGACGGCGCTGTGCTCACGGGAAGCGAGGGTCTCGAGCCCCGCCCGAGGTTGGTCACAACAGCCCGGGAGGTTCTGGATTGCACCGCATCCAAATACATTGCCACACCCACCGTGGCCTGCCTGAACCGGTCCACGGCCGAGGGTCACCAGAATCTGGGCATTGTTGGCACCCCCTGCCAGATGACCGGCCTTGCCACATTGAGGACCAACCCCCTGGACCTGCCGGACTTCAAAGACATCACCGGAATGGCCATCGGCCTATTCTGCACCTGGGCCCTGGAATCCAAAACGTTCCTGACCTATCTCCATCAACAGGGCATCGACCCCGCCTCGGTCCTGTCCATGGAGATCCCCCCTCCCCCGGCTGAAGATGTACTCCTGACCCTGAAAAATGAGGTCAAAACCCTGCCCCTTGCCGAAATCCGCAAACGGGTATTGCCCGGGTGTGCCGTCTGCCCGGACATGACCGCCCTGTTCTGCGATCTTTCCGTGGGCGCCTTTGAGGAGGATCCTGCCTGGAACACCCTCATTGTCAGAAGCGAACGGGGAGAAAAACTGGTGGACAAAGCCGTTGAAACCGGACTGCTCGAGATCGCCCCCATGTCCGGAGCAAGCATCGACAATCTGACCCTGGCTGCGGCAAACAAGCGCAAGCGTGCCCTTGCTGCCCAGGAACGACTGGGCATGCTTGACGCCGCGTTCCAGCAACCCCTTGAAATAAAACCCAAACAGACCATCATGGGATTCAAATAACCGGCATGGCCGGAGCAGGATGTCTGCCCTGGCCACAACGAAAGTTGAAACTCCCCACGAATGATGCTTCGGTGGGCGTTTCATATAAAAGGAGAAATCATGTCAATACTGACCCGGGACAACCCAGGTGAGACCCATCTCATGATGGGCAACGAAGCCATTGTCAGGGGGGCCCTGGAGGCTGGCATCAGCGTTGCCTCAGGCTATCCCGGAACCCCGTCGTCCGAAATCATCGAAACCCTGGCCAAAATATCCCCCGACATCTACACCGAATGGTCCGTCAACGAAAAAGTGGCCCTGGAAGTTGCGGCGGCTGCCTCGTTTGCGGGACTTCGCTCCCTTGCCGTGATGAAACAGCCCGGGGTCAACGTTGCCGCTGATTTTCTCATGCACCTTGCCCTGTCCGGCGTCAGGGGCGGCATGGTCCTGCTTGTGGCCGACGACCCCGGAGCGCTGTCGAGCATTAACGAGGGAGAAAGCCGGCTCTATGCAAAACTCATGGAGATCCCCATGCTTGAACCGGGTAATTTCCAGGAGGCCAAGGAGATGACCCGCTGGGCCTTTGAGCTGTCGGAAGCCCTCAACATGCTGGTCATGGTCCGCACCGTGACCCGCCTCTCCCATGCCAGCGGCAACGTCACCCTGGGAGACCTGCCAACCCCGGAAAGAAAGGCTTTTTTCCGGTTTGACGGCGACATGCTCGACCCCATGGAAGGCCCGATCATGACACCACCCGTGGCAATCAAGCACCGCGCCCAGCAGCAAAAACTTGAACAGGCGGCCGGGCTGTTTGAAACCTCGCCCTACAACACCTATGTGGGACCCGAATCCCCGGAACTCTTGATCATCACCACCTCCATCTGTGACCTCTACAGCAGGGAGGTGGTAAACCTGCTTGGTGTCGGCAACCGGGTCGGCATCTTCAAGATCGGCACCACCTGGCCCCTTCCGGAAAAATGCGTTCTCCAGCGACTGGCAAAGACAAAGAATGTCCTGTTTGTCGAAGAGGTGCAGCCCTTTATTGAAGAGGCGGTCAAGGTAGTTGCCGCCGGATCCGCCCTTGATCTTTCAGCTGTCACCTTTTACGGGAAATACAGCCGTCACATTCCCATGATCGGGGAAATGAATCCAGAGCATGTCACACAGGCCCTGTGCACCCTCCTTGACCTGCCGCTGCCGGCCTCCCATGACGAGAATTCCCGACCGGCCATGCCTGAAATTTCCATCCCGCCCAGGGAGATTTCGTTCTGCCCCGGATGCCCCCACCGGGCTTCGTTCTTTTCCATCAACACCGTGCTCAATCTCGATTCCCGCCAGGGGTTTACCTGCGGCGATATCGGATGCTACTCCATGGGCATGCTGCCGGGCGGGTTTTTCACCCTCAAAACCCTCCATTCCATGGGATCGGGGTCAGGACTTGCCAGCGGGTTTGGAAAACTTCGTCAATTCGGCATGGAACAACCCGTGGTGGCCGTTTGCGGGGATTCCACCTTTTTCCACTCTGCCATGCCCCCCCTGGTCAACGCCATCCACAACAGCGCAAATTTCACCCTGGTGATTCTCGACAACAGCGGCACGGCCATGACCGGGTTCCAACCCCATCCGGGACTGCCCGTGGACACCTGCGGAAAACCGGCACCGCCCATGGACATCGAAGGGATATGCCGGGCCATGGGCGCAACCACCCGGGTCTGTGACCCCTTTGACCTGAAAGCCACCCAGCAGCAGCTGCTCGAATTCATCAAGGACGACAACGGGGTAAACGTACTGATCCTGAAACAGGCCTGCGCCCTGAGCCCCCAGAAACGCCACACCCGGGCATTTGACGTGTCCGTTGACCCGGACAGATGCATTGGAGAAAGCTGCGGCTGCAACCGCATCTGCACCCGGGTCTTCAGCTGTCCGGGACTGATCTGGGATGCTGCGAACAACCGGGCCGCCATCAACAGCGTACTGTGCGCCGGCTGTGGCGTCTGCACCGCCATCTGCCCCCAGAACGCCATCCAGCGAAAGGAGATCCAATGATATCCCTTAACCATGATCCCTACAATCTCATCATCACCGGCGTGGGCGGCCAGGGCAATGTCATCTCCTCACGCATGATCGGGAACATGCTTGCCGCCAAAGGATTTAAGGTCACCATTGGAGAGACCTTCGGGGCCTCCCAGCGGGGCGGGTCGGTGATGAGCCATGTGCGCATCAGTTCAACCGCCACCCTCTCCCCCCAGATTCCGATTCACCAGGCCCACATGGTGGTTTCCCTGGAACCCATGGAGACCCTCAGGGTGCTTGAAAGCTATGGGAACCCCGATACCGGTGTGATCTGCAACACAAGGCCCACCCATCCCATCGGGGTCATCTCGGGACGCCTCTCCTATCCCACCATGGCGGAAATGGAAAATGCCATCAACGTTGTTTCGGCCCGGTCCTGGTTCTTTGACGCCACACAGATGGCAACAGAAATCGGAGACCCCATATTTGCCAACATCATCATGGCCGGTGCCCTTGCCGCCACCGGAGAACTCCCCCTTGACAGAGAGGTCTTTGAACAGACACTCAAGTCAAAATTTACCCCGGACAAGGTCAGGCTCAACCTCACAGCCTTTGACCAGGGCCATGGAATGATCAGACAATGAACCAAGAGGATTATCTTTGGGACTGACATGCCGACAACTTGAATACCGCTATCCCGGCTCTGACGAGTGGGTTTTCCAGGATCTGTCGTTCTGCCTTGACCGACCTGGATTCCACTCCCTGTTCGGGCCGTCGGGGGTGGGCAAAACCTCCCTTGCCCGGGTGATCTCAGGAGACATCAACGGGTTTGGCGGTGATCTTGACCCGGGAAAGATCAAAACCGTACTCTACACCTACAACCAGGAGCGTCTGCCCGGCTGGTCTTCCGTGGACAGGCATCTTGCCCGCATGACCCCGCCGGGAAGGGACGGGTTGAGGCAGGAACTGGTGGAAACATTTGGTCTGGGACCCATCATGGGTCAGACCTTTTCCCAGCTCTCCCTTGGCCAGCAGAACCGGATCAACCTGCTTCGCTATCTTCTCCAGGACTTTGACCTCATGATCATGGACGAAAGCCTTGCCAACGTCGACGAACGATCCAAGGAGACCATCCTGCTCAAGATCAAGGCCCTGTTCTGCGACCGCTACTTTCTCTATATTTCCCACAACCTCATTGAGGTGGCACGCTTCTGCGACCGAATTTTTCTGTTCCGGGGCAAGGGCAAATCCCCCCAGGCCATCACCTTTACCGGACTTGACACCCGCCTGGATCACCCTTCCGAAAAGGCGGATCTGGACCGGGTGCTACTGGAGATCATGAATGCTGGGTAGACGAATTGTTCAGTTTTTTTTCATCTTTGCCCTGGGCCTTGTATTCCTCATGGGGGTGAAGTACACCCTCAACCTGTCCGACTACGTCATCCCGGGTCCGGTCGAGATTCTGACAACGGGCAGGGGCATTTTCCGGGAATACTTTTTTGACACCCTCAACACATTGATGGTGGCGGTCATCGGCCAGGCCATCTCCATTTTCATGGCCTTTTTTGTAGGCATCACAGCCCGCAGAAGCACCTGGGCCGGCACCCTGATCAAGGCTGCGGCCTACAATATCCAGGCCTACCCCATTGTGGCGGTGGCGCCGATCATCTTTATCCTTCTTGGGGACGGGTTCACCTCAAGGCTGCTCATTGCGGCCATGATCTGTTATTTTCCGCTGCTGCTGTCGGTCATCGGCATCATGGCGGAACCCGTTGTTGATATTGAACATTTTTACATTGCCACCGGCCGCATGCGATGGCAGCTGGAGGTAAAGATCCGGGCCTTTGAAAACATGGGCAAGCTCACCACGGTCATTGCCGGAAGCTCCACCCTGGCCATGGCCGGCACCATTGTCGCTGAATTCATCGCCGCCAACCAGGGAATCGGACACAGCATCCGCATTGCCCTGTACCAGAGTGATCTGGCCCGGATACTTGCGGCCCTGTTTCTCATCGGACTTTTTTTATCCATCTACCAGGAGATCCTCGAGAGTGCGGGCAAACGCATCACCTCGACCTGGTTCTTATCCAAAGGAGGGGTCCATGAAGACGTATAATCGGTTTATCGCCTCGTTGTTAATCATTGCCGGGGTTATTTGCTGTTTCAACTGCCCAGCAACCGCAGAAACCCTCAACTACCGCCTCAAATGGCTGTTCAACACCAGCGTGGTCGGGGATCTTTATGCCCTGGACCACGGTTTTTTTGAACGGGCAGGGCTGGATGTCAATGTCAAGGCAGGGGGCCCTGAGCGGGATGCCATCCGGGAGCTTGAGCTTGGCCATGCCACCTTTGGGGTTGCCTCGGCCGACCAGGTCATCCGGGCCCGGGCAAAGGGGGCGCCTGTGGTCGTCATCGCCCAGCTGTTCCAGGTCAACCCCCTCCAGTGGATCTACCGGACCGTAAAGCCTGCCATCAACTCCCCCCTTGACCTCAAGGGTCGCGTCCTGGGCATCACCTATGGCGGCAACGACGAAACCATCATGCGCGCGCTGCTCTCCCAGGCAAATCTCACGGAAAAGGATGTCACCCTCTACAGCGTCCGCTACGACTATACCCCCTTTTACCAGGATCGGGTGGATGCCTGGCCCTGCTACATCAATGCCCAGGCAATAACCCTTGCCGACAAGCTTGCCAGGGAGGGCGAGGCCGTGAAATTTTTCAACCCGGCCGACCACGGCATCACCTTTGTGGCAAACTCGGTGGTCACCTCGGCCAGAACCCTGACGGACACTCCTGAAATGGTACAGGCCTTTGCCAAGGCCCTTCTGGCGGGCTGGGAAGCCGCCCTTTTACCGGCGAACAGGGCTCAGGCCCTGGCCGTACTCCAAAAGTACAACCGGGATACGCCCGAGGATCTTCGTCTCAAGCAGCTGGATGCAACCCGGACCCTGGTCGTCCCAGCATCTCCCAAACGAATCGGGGACATTGATGTCATGGGCTGGCGGCAGACCGAAACGATCATGCTCGAACAACGGGTGATCAAACGCGCAGTCAAGGTTGAACAGGCCCTTTTTCCGGGGGGGAATCCCCTTTAATCCCAGGGGGCTTTAAAAACGAATCATTCGTCCCTGATTCGCCATCCACACCCGACGCCGTCCCATGGGCAACGACCCGATTGCGGCCCCTTTTTTTTGCCTCGTACATGGCAGTGTCTGCATTTGATATGATGGTCTCTCTGTTCTCAAAGGGCCTGGGGCACAACCTAGCAACCCCCAGGCTGACCGTTGTCCGGATGGTCTGGCCGTCAAAGGTGAGGGCCGTTGATTCCATCATCTGTCTGATTTTTTCAGCCAGGTCCATGGCATTTTCCAGGGAATCGTCGGGCATGAGGACAATGAACTCTTCGCCCCCATACCGAGCCACAATATCGGTTTCCCGGCGAATCACCTGCTTGAGCACACCTGCCGTGAGGATAGTGTAAAAGTCTTTCTGTAAATTTGTTTTTCAGCAGAAGCCCAGGAAATGAGATCCTGGGGTTGAAAATGCTGGGTCAAAACTTAATGTTCCTTTTTATTTAAACGACCAAGTAAAAACAAAAGGAGCAAAAGCATGACCCAGCACAAAGAGGATACAGCAATTCGCACAATTTTTGAAATAATAAATTCAGATGGAATGGAAGGGTTGGGTGAAGCTGTCTCAATCCTTATCAATGAAGCCATGAAGGCCGAAAGGTCTTCGGTTCTTCACGCCCAGCCCTGGGAGAGAACTGAGCACAGGACAGGCCAGGCTAATGGATTCAAAGATAAATTTGTTTCATCAAGGCTAGGCAGGCTTCATCTCAACGTTCCTCAGGTTCGGGGAGGTGTTGAATTTTATCCCTCGGCCCTGGAGAAGGGTATCCGAAGTGAGAAGGCATTGAAGTATGCTATGGCAGAGATGTATATTCAGGGAGTATCAACCAGAAAAGTCACCTCCGTACTTGAGAAATTATGTGGTCTTGAAATGAGCAGTGCTCAGGTCAGCAACGCTTCCAAGCTTTTGGATGAAGAACTCGAAAAATGGCGCTCCCGCCCAATAGGCCGTATTGAATTCCTCCAGCTTGATGCCAGATATGAAAAGGTTCGCCAGGATGGAATGGTACTATCCTGTGCAGTTCTTGTTGCCACCGGCATAATGGAAGATGGTAAGAGAACGGTTCTCGGTACCAGTGTTTCATTGAGTGAAGCTGAAGTCCACTGGCGCAATTTCTTCTTGGACCTTAAAAAGAGGGGTCTTCATGGTGTGAAACTGATTACCAGCGATGATCATAGCGGATTGAAAGCTGCATTAGCATCCGTTTTCACAAGTGTTCCCTGGCAGCGCTGTCAGGTACATCTCCAAAGGAATGCGGTTCCATATGTTCCCAAAATGGATATGCGCAAAGGAGTTGCAAATGATATCAGAAATATTTTTAATGCTCCGGACAAGGCAGAAGCCCAAAGACTGCTGGATTTGAGCATCGAAAAATACAAGAAATCAGCTTCAAGGCTATCAGAGTGGATGGAAGCCAATATTCCTGATGGATTTACCGTATTTATTTTACCGGAGAATCAAAGGAAGAAACTACGATCCACGAACATGGTTGAACGGTTGAATAGGGAAATCAAGCGAAGAACTCGGGTAGCCACACTTTTTCCTAATGAAGCATCGCTTCTGAGGCTTGTAAGTGCCATTCTCTCAGAGACCAGTGAAGAATGGGAAACAGGGAAAAGATATCTTCCCAAAGAAGATAGTTAATCCGGTCCACCCCAATATAATTTTCCTTTGAACCCCACAAAAAAACACAACGAAGTGGAAGGATCAGTCAAGAAAAAAATGGGAGGGACCCCGCAGGGGAGGAACCAATTTTTTTCTTGATTGATCCTGAAACGTAGTTACAAAATTTGTGGTGTTCAAAGAAACACTTTAACAACAGTTGCTTGGCGTAAAAGGATCTTGACCTGACAATTTTACAGAAAAAAATTTGCTTTATCGCCGTGAGTCGCAGGTACGCATCCCCGGCAAGGTGACCATAGGTATCGTTTACCCGCTTAAAATGATCAATATCACACATCACCATGGAGACGGCGGTCCTGTTGCGGATGGCCCGGTTCCACTCATATTCAAACGCATCGTCAAAATATCTGCGGTTGTAGAGCCCGGTCAATCCATCCTTCCGGCTGAGCTGTTCAATCGCCCGGGTCTTTTCTTTTAAGAGGAATTCATTCTCAAGGGCATTCCAGTATTCCCTGTTTCCACGAAGGGCCATGAACATCATATAAACCAGGTAGAGAACAAACAGAATCATCAACGAAGAATACGTCTGCCCCACGGCCATGGCCACAATGCCCGGCCCGAGTATTGACAGGTCAAACACCACTGCAAGCCAAAGGGAGGGCATGTAGGCAACGACCCCGCCCGAACACAGCCCGATGGTGCAGATCACCATGAGGATATGGATATCCTGCTCGCCTGCCTGGAGAATGAATTTGGAAAAACCGATTCCCCAGATCAACCCCGTCAGGCAAATACTGCCAAGGAAAAAAAACAGGCTGACCCGGTATCGTTTGGGGGGTATCCATCGATCCATGAGGTGGTGAACCAGCCGGAAAAGACAGATCCCTGAAATCAGCATGACAAACTGTTTTGAGAACTGGGGATATCTGAGGTAATACCCGTTGGTCGTCAGTACCACAACCAGGGCAACGATATAAAAACCGGTGCCCACAAAGGACCTTTGCCTGAGATCAGAAATCATCCGTGGGGTAAAGCGCTGGCGTTTAAATTCCATGGACCGTCTAAATCTCCCCCAGGGTTTCAGAACGTGACTGCCAGTTGAGACAACTCCGGGACATAAACCTTGCAGTGGTGCTCAAAAACAGCGTTAAATCCGGTTTGATGCGACCTGGCATGTTTCCCCCTGAAATTTTTAAAAAAGCGTATAACTCACATTTCACTCTGCAAAAATTATAAAAAAAGTTAACCCCATTTAATAGCCGGGAGAAAGGCTTTCGTCAAGGCTCCTGACGGATTATATTCAGTCAGTGTTGGAAATACAACCCAATGCGATTCCAATAGATTTTGCACCTAAAAGTTGCAAGGAGTACCGGCAACAGCCTTCCTTCAGTTGCCCCAGCAAGGCGTAGCTGGGTTTTTCCCATTTTTTTACAAAAGACAATACCGCCAAGTATGATTTTCTTGACAAACAGACAATACCGAGTATTGTCATACTTTACAGTATGATAATTCGAAGAATCAGATGGACCGGCCATGGCCCGGGGTTAGGCGACCTGCCACAGCATTATCCCCTGGCAAACGGTCTGTTTCTGGTGAAAAATGCCATCCACGGCCTGGCTTGTGACATGGGCCTTCAACTTTTCCCGGATTTCTGGAGTGACATCCACAGCCCCCTGGACAAAAAAGCTGATGTTTTCGACTGCTTCATCAATGGTTTCATCCCGGTCATGGGTCCAGACATTGAAATCGATCTGGGGGCGGTACCCCAGGGCGTAAACATGGCTGAAGGGATAGATAAAATCCCACGAGGAGGATTCAAGCACCTGTCCGGTAATGTTCTGCCACAAATTATTGTAACAGCCCCGCCACCCCCCACCGGAAAAGGTGCTTAAATAGCAGAATTTACGGGAGGCCTTCATGGCCTTGTTCAATGTTTCCGGATCCCGAACCCCCGGACTCATGGAAGCAAAGACCAGATCAAACCGGCCGGACAGCCCCTCTTTTTCCACATCCACATCCTGCCATGCCCTCTGATCGATGCGGAGTTGATCGGAATGAATGCCCCTGGCAGCCATTTTTTCCTTTAGTATTTTCACCATGCCACCGGAAGGCTCAACAGCCACCACTTCCGCCCCCATTTCCACCATGGGAATGGCCCAGTTGCCCGGTCCGGATCCGATATCAAGGATACGGTCTCCGGCATGGAGCGCACCGGCATCCTCCAGCATGGAAAAGATGCGCTCTGTTCGTAAAACAGCCTCCGGACTGACGGTTCTTTTGTCAAAGCTCGGGGCACGCTGGTCCCATTTTTTTATATGGTCCTTGCTTTTCTTTGTTTCCGGATCATTTTTCAACTCTTTCTGCCACAGTTCTTCCCAGACGGTTTGATTTTGCAGTGGAAATAAATTCATATCTGTCCTGTTGGTTACAGTTTTTTACCATCGGCTGAATGGTTTACAGCCATCCCTCTTTTCAGCGCTTAATTTTTCCATGTGGACCAAACCCTGGCCCTGGGAGACCCGGGATGGTCCGTGACCGTTATAAATCGAGCAATTTCATGAGAACCTTGACGGCTTTGGCAGCATGGTGCCGGAGACTTTCCCGGGACGGCGGCCCATGCAGGCCGGTAAGCACCGGCATGCGCAGGGAAAGAAGAATGTCGAGAAAAACGCCGATCTCGTATTCGGCGTCTTTGATGTTGAATCTGTCGTTTAAAAACTGTGAAAGGCGGGTTCTCATCCGCCTGGGACCCATGGCATAAAAGACACGGGTTATTTCAGGCACCATGGGGCCCTCGGATACCAGCAAACGGATGTTTGCCAGATGCTCCCTGGACAAATGCCTTTCGATGAACCCGGTTGCAAAGGTTTCCAGGGCCTCGATAGGATCTTCCAGGTTCAGGGCCTCCAGGAAATCATGGCCTGTCGCCTCCAGGCGATGCAGATCCAGAGCCGCCTTGAAAAGTGCCTCCTTGGAATCGAAATACCGGTATACCGTCTGCTTGGTGACACCGGCCCTGTCGGCAATTTTATCCATACTGGTGCCGATGAAGCCATTGGATTGAAACAATTCCTGTGCAGCTTTGGCGATGCTGTTTAACTTTAACTTTTTCTTCAGCTCTATTTTTTTCATGGGCGGTTTACCTTTATTCCCACCTGCAATTCCATGGCCCGTATACTTGCGCAAAAAACATACTATACGGTATGATTTATCTCAAAGAATCGTCGTAAAAGCAAGGGATTTCATATACAGAGAAGAGGATGGTTCTAAGAAGATGTTTTTTTAACGGTCAGCAAAGAAAAAACCACCATGGCCGTCAACCCTGCCAGGAACACCAGGGGGAAACAGACAAACACGTCCATGAACACCTGATTTTCCATGCCAGCAGAATCGACCGCCCCCATGGAAACAGATTCAAGGGCCGCGCGGTGGGCCTTTAAGGCCAGGGCATAGGCAACCCCCAGCACCCCGTAGGAAACATTGTAGATCAATCCCTTAAAGCTCAGGACCGTGGCTCTGTTCTTTGAAGCGGTCTCCCGGTTCAGGTAGTAGCTTATAAAAAATCCGTTAAAGTACATGGCGCTGGATGTGATCAGCGCCGGGATGATGCCCAGGTAGGACCAGAAAAAATTCATGGTCCAGAGCCCGACCATGGCCAACAGGGCCGTCAGGGCAAGGGCGTCCCTTGGCGGCCGGGTTTCGGCGATCCTTAATGCCAGCCGCGGGATAAAGATCCCGAGTATGGCAACGGCGGAACCGATAATGCCAAAGAGCGATTCAGGAATATTCACCAGGCGGTAATACTGGCTGGACAGGGTGATGGTCATGCGAATCACACCGTCAAACAGCATCCCAAAGAGCATCACCCAGAGCACAAACCAGGTTCCAACGATCCATCTTCCCCCTTCCAGGGTGATCCTGAAGGCCTGCACCAGCGACTGGATGCCAGAAACAGAGCTCCCCTTGCCCCCCTGGTTATTGCCCTGCGTTTCCCGGGTCTGATCAGCGACAGAATCATTGGTCATGCCCAGGGTCACCCCCAGGCAACCCAGCGCCAGTACAAAGGTGAGATAAAGGGGAAACCGCATGGTGACGGACTGGGAGACGACCAGATCGAAGCCCGTAAAATCACAAAATTTTTGAACGAGACGGGGATCATACACCGCGGCCCCCAGGGTCATGGCAACGATAAATCCCACGGCCTTGAACCGGGTCATGTAATCCAGGACCCTGCCCCACTCCTGGGGATTGCCCCGGGCCGTTAATGCATCATAGGCAAGGGCCTCATCGGCCCCGCTGGCTGCGGCTTCGGCAAACCCGCTCAGAATGCGGTTGACCAGAAAAACGATAAAGGTCACCCGGGGGGAGAGGATCGGCGTAAAGCTGATGATGCCCACCTCAACCACCATCACAGCCGAGGCAAATACCAGCAGGCGTTTTCGCCCGATCACATCGGCAAGAGCCCCCGATGGCACCTCGAGCAGCACGATGGTTGCGGCCCACGCGGCGTTTAAGATGGAAAACTGGGCCACACTCAGACCAAAATCAAGGAAAAGGATGGTAAACACGGGGTAGTAAAACCGTGAGTTGAACAGCACCCGGAAGGCAATAAAACGCCGGACGTCGGGTATGGCAAAGGGAGATATGTTTTTTTTCAACGGCTGGGAGGGCGTCATGCACAAAGCCTCTGTTCAAGATGTTTTTTACCAAGGCGCATGGGCAGCACCACGGCGGTTACACACACCCCCCCTGCCAGGACAAACGAGGCAATGGTCCAGACGATGGTGCCAGTGGCCAGGGGCCTTCCATGGAATCCGGCCTTGAAAATGGCATACACAGGGCCAGCCTCGATCATGATCACAGCCCCGATAAAGAGAACTGAAAACACCATGAACAACAGCCCGCCCTGGCTTGAGAGGGTCTGGGCCGGGTTTTCCGATTTAAAATCGGCAAAGATCGCCCCGCACCCCACGCCAAGACTGACCACCCCCGGCACCATGAGGCAGACATTGACAAGGGAGAGGACCATCATGAAAACGTCCACCCCGAGAAGAAGGTTGGTGGCAACGATGAGCACCAGGGTGAGAAGAAAGAGCGGCACCAGGTAAATGATGTGCTTGACCCACAAAAACTGCCCCAGGGTGACCGGGCTGGTTCGGACGATCCAGAACGCCTCCCCCTCCATGCTCACACAGGGAAAGACAAACCGTCCGGCAATGGCCGTCAGGACAAACAGGGCAAGCCCCATGTTCAAGAAGGCAAGCGCATTGCCCAGAAAAACGGTGCCCATGGGCGACCGCTCCAGGGGCAGCACCTTGAAGTTGTACACGTAGATCCCGATCAGGGCAAAGATCAGAAAAAGCTGGGACCACTGGGTCTGGTCCCGGAAAAAGCTCTTGATCTCCTTAAACACCAGGGCGGCCACGGGCAGGGGAAGAAATCCCAACCCGAAAAATTCAAGCCGCCGTTGTTTAAACAACCGGGCAGGTGCGCTCTGGGCCCGGGATACACCCTTGAAATAGAGAACGTCCGCAACAAGGAGCATGGCAACGCCCATGGCTGCTGAAAAACTTGCCAGAAGCCCCAGGTGGAATAAAGCTGTCAGCCGCTGGCCGGTCAGGGCCGCCACCAGGGCATCATAGGCCCAGGTGCTCGGCAGAAACGGCAGGGGAGCGGTCTGCATGGCCTGGAGATAAACAAGGGTGGAGGTGAACACCTCGGGATCCACCAGCCGTTCAGGCCGGATCACCCTCACCCCCACGTAGAGCCCGATAAAGAGCGCAAGTCCCACAAACACAAAGATCGTGCGGATCCTGTTTGCCGGCAGCAGCACAACGGCCGCCATCATGGCAATGGCACTGATGGTGCACGCCCCCGTGGACAGAAGGAACAGCACCATCCCAAGGGTCAGATAATAGAACCACGAACCGTCAAAGATCATTCCATAGGCGGCAAACAGGGGAACGGCAAAGACGATCACCATCCACGAACTGTCCACCAGGCTCTCAAGCCACCTGGCCGCAAAGATCTTGTACCCGGGAACCGGCATGGCAAGCACAAGGAGCAGGTCCTTTGACAGATAAAGCTTTGACAGAACCACCAGGATACCCGAAAAAATCAGCAGCGAAAAAAAGGTGACAAAGACCAGTGCCATGAGTTTAAAGGCAAGGATTCTGCCAAGCTCTTCAATGCTGGAAAAATAGACCAGCACCCGGTGGGAGACCCAGAAGATGGCCAGCCAGAAGATGATTCCCATGGACCAGAGAAAGAGCCGGCTCAACCGGTCTTTCACCCCCCGGCCCTGGCGCATGCTGTTTTTAAACGACAGAATCCGTGGCCGCATCAGGGTCAGGATCGCATTTGCGGGCGCCCTGCCCCTGGTCAAAAGATCAGGTGTTGCCATGGATTTGTCCCCCGGGTGAAACCGTTCCCCTGTCCCCTCCATTTTCCGTCAGGATCATGAACAGATCCTCAAGATCGGCATGGTCGGATTGGGTCAAAGCCTTGAGTTCCGCCACCGTTCCAAGGGCCAAAAGCCGTCCATGGTTGATAACGCCCACCCTGTCGCAGAGTTCAGCTGCAATGGACAAGGTGTGGGTGGACATGAACACGGTTTTTCGGTCGGCGGCAAATTGCCGTAAAAGCCCCTTGACCAGGTTGATGGCCAAGGGATCAAGGCCCACCATGGGTTCGTCCACCACAAGGAGTTCAGGGTCATGGATCAGGGCTGCGGCCATGATCAACCGCTGCTTCATGCCGTGGGAAAAGGCCTCGATCATCTCGTCGGCCCAACGCCCAAGGGAAAACATCTCCAAAAGGTCCAGGGCCTTTTTTTCAAACCCCAAGGGGTCCATGGCAAACAGATCGGCCGTGAATCTCAAGAACTCCATGGCCGTGAGCCGCTCGTAGAGATAGGGCCTGTCAGGGATGAATCCGATCTTCTGTTTTGCAAGCTGGGGATGTTTTTCCATGTCGATACCGCAGACCGTAACATTCCCGGAGGTTGGTTCGGTCAATCCGGCAATCATCTGGATGGTAGTGGTCTTGCCGGCGCCGTTGGGGCCGATAAAACCGAAAATCTCCCCCGGGTAAAGGGAAAGACTCAATTGATCCACGGCAACGAGCCGGTTGTATTTTTTGGTCACCCGGTCCAGTTCGATCATGGTGCTGCCCCCACAATTTCAATTTTAATCCTGCCGATAATGCCCATGAGGTCAAACCCTTCCCCCCCCTTGCCCTTGCCGAGCCGGATGTGGGTGACATCGGCGGGAAACTGGTTGAAAAGGGCATCAACGCTTGTCCAGTTGTCCAGCAACACAGCGTTCCAGGCATGGTAGTAGAACCTGTCGTTCAAAAAGACCAGGCCCGCCTCGATGCGTGTTGGAATGCCAAGACTGCGACAGAGGGCGGCAAACAAGACCGCATGCTCGTTGCAGTCGCCCATGCGGGCGTTCAGGGTTGAAAGGGCGTTGGGCAGTGACACCACCGGTCGCTTTTCAATATGTTTGTCCATCCAGGTCAACACGGCACGGATTTTTCCAATGGAAGCCTCCTGGTTGCCGGCAATCTGGCGGGCAAGGGTGACAATATCAGGATGGTCCGATTGAATCAAGGGGTCAGCAGCAAGAAAGGGTTCAGAATCAAAGAGGCCAGGGTCGACAATCAAGGCGGACAGGTCCCCTGATTTTACGGTCCCAGGCCGCTCCCGTGTGATGGTGAGCCGGTTGTTGTCCAGGGACTGGCGCCCCCCGTCAAGGTCAAAGGCCTGAAGATCAATGCCGGAAATCGCAACAGTTATGGTTGAAAGGGTTTTCAGGCGGTCGTTCCAGGATGGGTCAATCCTATCATTGGCCGGAGCATCCCCCCGATGTTCAAGGTTCCAGGCAGGTTTAACCGACGCTACAAGGGTGAGGTCATCTCCAGGAACAACCCCTTCAAGGGCCTCGTCCCGTGTGGCGGCAACAAGGGTGATTCCAAGGAGCCCCTCTTCTTTTACCACCCGGCCCGTGGCGTCCACAAAGGCGTACTGGGTCATGCCCTTGGCCTGGATGGCCAATTTTCTGACAGCCGTTTCCCGGCCCATGACCACCATGGGCGCCTCTCCCACCACCCTGACCTCCACCGCCATTTCGCCCATGGTAACCGGGTCAAACACGGAAAAGACCTTGTCCGTTGAACCATCAATCTTATCGGAGCCATCGAGCCCATCTGAACCCGCAATCTCATCGGAACCGTCAATGTCATCTGAACGGCCAGTCCCTGCCATGGCAGGGGCAATGAGGGCGCTGAGGTAGGTTTTTTGGGTCAGCCGGATCTCAATCCGGGAAGAAGGAGGCTGGTTGCCGGACATGGTCGTCACCCCAAGGATCTGGCCGTCCACGACGCCTGTCACCCGGAATTGAAACCTGCCGGACATGACCTCAAAGTCAAAGGACCGAACAGCTAAATCAGGTGCTGCCTCACCGTCCGTGCGTACGACAACATCCTGGACCATGCCCATGGTGTTGACCTTCATGGCGGTTTGTTCATGGATTCGGTATCCATCGTCCGTCTTTTCCAGAATTCGGTGGGAAAAGCCGATGTGCCGCCCGTTCTGAAAAATGGCCATATAGGTTTCGCCGGCAACGATTGTTGACACACCACCACCACCCAGGTCCGTCCTCCCTGTGCTCCCGCCCTTGAACAGGCCCAGGCGCACGGTGAAAAGGGTGGCAAAAACGGCCAGACTAAGTATCCCCCACACCATGAAGCGCCTGTTTTGAACAAGGGCGGAGCTCAATCCCACTCCGTTGGGGGGGTGGGTAAAATGAGTTGGTTTTCGGCCAGTTAGCGTATTGGATTTTTTAACACTTTTCTGACAAGTTGGTTTCTGTTGATTTTGTATAGGTTGTTTGGCATCCTTCATATGCACCCCCAAAAAGACTACGTTACAGATCTAAACCTTCAAGGGGGCCTGTGATGCGGGAGATGTCTTTATCCATCACATGGGTGCAACGCTCCGTGGTTTTGACGTCCCCATGCCCCATGGGTTTCTGGAGCATTCTGATTTTGATGGCATTCAGTGCCTGGCTCTGGGTGGATGCAGACGCTCCACCTCTGACCACCAAATCTGACAAAAAACGCTCCACATGGTGGGCCTTGGAATTGCGTTGAAGGGTGTTACGACCCCAAAACCGGATATACCGCAATATCCGTTGACAATAGGTCTGTTCAGTCCGATATGCGTGGTGATGGTATCGCAAGACTTCACGAACCGAATCCATTAATTTTAAATTTAGGTCGGGATGAAATTTTAATTGACTTTCCATATTTTAGTTGATTCTATCGCAATAAGAGAAAACTTTAAACTTAAAATATCATAATTGGAAAAGTTTTAGTATTTATTCACCTGAAAGTCGGCTAAAGAGTACACTATTCGGGATCCACTCCCAAGTACTTCAAGAATAGTCTGTCTCTCGCCACTGATTCGGTGGACCATCGATAGCTGCCCATGGCAGTCTGTACCTTAGAGGTTTCAATGCAATCGAACCAATCCAGGATCTGAGCGAGAGAGCGTCGCGCAAGCCAGTTTTCCAGTTTTTTTTCGAGCTTGATAAGTGATTTGGTTTTTTCAGATTCATTTTCCCTGAGCTTGGCCTGTACTTCCTTTATTTTTTTCATCAAAAAACAATGATAGCCCAGCGAGACAAATTGTGTGAATTGTCTTCCGCGCAGATTGTCCGGGTAACATGTACGCGGTCGTGCACCGTCGAGTCTCCCTTTTTGCACGGCAAAGAATTCTTCAATTTTTTCTCGCAGCCGATAGTTTTCAAGTGCTGTAAATTTGTCCATAGTCTGATTGCTGACCAGGGTGAAATAACCGAAGTATCTCTTTGCTTCGGTAATGGCTTTATCATTGAAGCCCACCTTAAGCTGCCCCCCACGCCCCTTTCTGGAACAGGTCAGGTAGTTGTCTATTTTCTTTTGCGCAGATGCCGTGAACTCGGTTTCTCCTTCTTCTATTTGCGCCTTCAGTTCAAGCAGATCCTTACGGAAGGCGTGTTCTTTCTTGGCTTCGTTGTCCGGAGAATAGTAAACATGCACATACAGGCGGCGCGTGAACGTTTCTTTCTCACCTGCAACCCCCCCGTTGCGTGATCGCTGGCGTGTCTGTTTGAACTGGTGCATTCTGAGCAAAGTTGCTCCGCAGATTGACGGGTCGAACGGACAAGTGCTGGCCATACCCGCTATTGTTGCACGGAGCGTATCAATTGTCTCGCGGACCCATATAATATTTGGATCAACCAGCGTCAGAAACTTCACATTGCGCAAGGCGAATTCCATCATGTTCTTCTGGCTGTAGTATTCGTTATCGGTGACGATCAGAGGCTTTTCCAGATTGAGACACTTGAGTTGTGTCAACGTGTTTTCAATGGAAATGACATCCGGAATATTACCAGGCTGCTTCGAGAAAGCTATCGGTTCGCCTGCCTTGACGGAATATAAGGTCAAAAGCTTGATGGTGTTGAGTCCGTCGCCATCCTTGTGGAATCCCTGTCGTGCCTCCGACTGATTTTCAGAATAGGTCGAAATAGTGGTAGAGTCAAACGCCAACATAGGAGACTCGCCCAAGTGTGCCGCCCGGGCTGAAAAATAGCACTGAGCGCTTTCCTCATTGCGACCAACATCCTTAAACAGGCTATCATAGACGTCTTCAGTGATCGCTTCACGATATGGAAGAGGGTGCATCACCTGCCAACTCTCAAGACGTGGCAGCGTGTTGCCACCGGAACCGATCCAGTAGCGTGCGATAGAAAGTATCTTTGCCGCATCACCCTCGCTGAATGAAGCCCGTACATCATTATCAATGCCGGAAACCTTGCCAACCCATTCCAGAATGTCCGTGAGGCCGGTATGCTGACGTGTTGCATCGACAAGGCCTCCTTTGCCTTTGCGTTTTTTCGAACGAGTCGACACAATTTCTTGTGTTCCTGACTTTATTTTTCCCTTGAGTTTCTGACTGACCGTGTAGGTTTTTCTGGTCTTTTCATCATAGGCCGTAATCCGTTCATAGACGTAAATGTCACCATTCGGACGCTTTTCACGGCGTTCCCCGACGTGAGTTTTTCCCGTTATTGGTTTAGCCATGCATGTACCCCCCCCTTAAAGTGTGCGTACAAATACAATACAAACACGTTTAAAAGGCAAGAAAAAAGTATAATTTTTTAAACAATTAGAGTTTTTGGTGTTGTGTTTTTTATTTAAGGTGTACGCTTTATCCGATTTTCAGGATGGGAAGGGTCACCGTTTGAGAAAAATCACAACCATTTATTACTTCATCCATCACTTGTTTGATCAGCTTTTTTTTGCTTTCCTTTTCATGTTCTTCCAGTGAGGATGATTATATTTCAATTGCTTTTTGACAAAAGCCCTGATATTTTTTGATTTTTTTGTGTGCATAAGGCCTCTGTTTTTTTGTGTTGTTTCGATGAGTGATGTTGTCGAAAAACTATACTTTCGAACAGAGGTATTTTTGATATAAATATTTAAAATAATAACATTTATATCAAAAATTAAAGTGTCGATTCCAAAGCCCTTTAAAAAAAGCTAAATTTTAGAAGGGATGTCAAAATTTTTTCTAAGGAATGAAAATTCAATAATGTGATCAAAACAACCTGAAACAGTATAGAGCGATACTGGGAAAAGCATCATAGCAGTCAATTTATTTAATTTTTATTTCAAAGGGTCCGTTAAAAAACAAACTATGCAAAAACATCTGACAGAGACGCTCCAGTAGGGCAACAAATATTATATATAGATGGTTAATTTTTCAACAGGCCCTAAGCCGATAATACGGAAGATGAGTAGCACATTATGATACGACTCATTTCGTGGAATATTGCTGTACGAAAAAAGTCAAATCAACAGCAGATAAAGGTTCTTTCGCAACGACAACCAGATATAGTGGCATTACAGGAAGTCAATGCATGCAGCCAGGATTGTCTCCGTTCCGGGTTGCAACAAATGGGGCTCCCTTATATCGAAGATACCGTTGAACGTGGCTTATCCCATGGAACGAGGCATTATAATGGAATGATTGCCAGTCGATGGCCGCTTACCCAATTCTCCGTTGAAGAACAAATACAGGTTCCTTTTCCTGAAAGCGTTCTTTCGGTCAAGATCGAAAGTCCTTTTGGAATGCTTAACATGCATACAACACATATCCCTCCAGGGGCATCAAACGGCTGGATTAAGATCAAGACCCTTGAGGGTATTTATAAGCATTTAGCAACACCGTCAACGACGTATCGAATTCTCTGTGGCGATTTTAATACCCCACAAAAAGAAACGGTTGACGGGCGAATCATGACATGGGCACAAAGGGAGTCGAAGGCGGGAGATTGGACTTACAAAAAAAAACAGGATATACTATGGGATTTAGGAGAGCGAAATATCCTTGAGGGTTTGGCCCAATTTGACTTGCTGGATATTTTTCGATTGCTTCATGGATATAAGCGTAACGAATTTAGTTGGTATGCTCGCTCAAAGCGTGGTCCTATTGGGCGTCGGTTTGACCATATCTTTGCATCACATGCACTATGTCCCAAATCCTGTAACTATATTCATTCGTGGAGGGAACAGAAATTGAGCGACCACTCCGCTATTGAGGCCGTCTTTGGTCCTGAGTTACAGGTGTCTTGATAGGGAACTGTGCTTGTGAGAAGGGGATATATTACTATCCCTTTTGCTCATCGTCCTGAATTGATTAAACACTGATACGGGCGTCATGGCTGCCGTGGCGGTGGCAGGAATCATAAAAGGTGCTAACCAGCGCTTAACCGGACCGCGAACAGCTCATCGGTTTCCTCGGAGGCTATTGGCTCGGCAGGTGAACTTACCGTTAACAAGGACGGCAAGGGCGGGGATGGACAATCGCCCGAGAACATGTTACCTTTGTAAAACTGCAGCGCGACCGCTCAACATAGGTTGGGACGGACGAAGCACAGCAAAAAAAACAGCGGTAAGTTGATGATGCTACCCCCCACTTTTCTCTTGCATGTTAACAGCCCGCTGCCCACAGACAAGCTTGTGGGATTAACATTATATGACGTTAACGATAGGGAAGAACAAGACCCGATCATATGAAAAAAAGCCAGGAAGATCCGAGTAAACAGGAGAACAAACAACAGCTTGTGGGCTGGATTCTATTTGTTGTATGTGCTGTTCTTTTCATCGCATCAAGCATAAGGAATAAAGATGTATTAACTTTAATTGGTAGTATTTTCTTTTTAGTTTCATGTATTTTTTTTATTATCCCGTTGGTTAAAAGAATAAAGTCCTGAGGCAACTATCTAAAGGTTTATGACGATGGAAGACGATAACATTTTCGACGAAGATGATGCGTTAGATTGCATTTTTTTCGAAGAATCGAGCAAAGAACCAAAACAATCAAACAACAGCTCAGGTTGTCTTTCAATCTTGGTAATTGTTTCGGTCACATTCGCAGGCAGTTTGTGGTGGCTCGGGAAGCTTTTTGCTTAATATACTGATAATACGATAAAAAACACCAGCAAAAGGATTCACCTGGCATTCCTTGCCGAACGTCTGCTGCGGGTGAGCCATGGGTTATGTTGGGGAACGACGGAAGATCGGTCGTGGTAGCGGAGTTGTGCAATTCTTTTTTCAGAACAAATTTCCAGAAATGCCGAAGTCCAAGGCGATCAATCTTGACGCTGCTCCATGAATGTGATTCAACCAGATCGGCAAAACAATTCTCAAGCTGTTCGGGCTTGAGTTTGTCCGGGCAGCAGTCGAAATAATTTCGCACCCGCCGGATGGACCGGGAGCAGGCATTGATGGTTTTGTAAACTTTGCCCTGAAGTGTGAGGTTTTTTAATGACGTTCAGCAGGAGATAAACAATAGATGAGCAAGGTGTTTCACATCACAAGCGGAGACATCGCTGGTGGGAATTTGGCAAAAGCCGGTCTACCGGGTGAAATATTCGTCTGGCATGACATCCTTTATGATGGACCCCGGCAGCCGGGTTGGCCGAGTGAACATATTTTAAAAGCTCGTTCACTGTTTCTGAATAAGTTCACCGCAGGTGGTTTGGATAGGGATCACATATTAAAGACCCTCCATGATCAATATCAAAAATTAGCAGCAGCAGGATCCCATGGGAGTATCGTGTTGTGGTTCGATGCCTGCCTTTTTGATCAGTCCATGCTTTCCCATATTCTTACATGCTTAGCCCTCAAAGGAATTGAGAAGGCAGAACTTCTTTGCATCAGCTCATTTCCCGGAATAGAACCATTTCATGGGCTTGGGCAACTACAACCCGGGCAATTTGCCTCCCTTTATGATAAACGGCAGCCGATCACAAACGAACAATTCAGATTTGCAGCCATCGTTGATAAAGCATTCGCAACACAGGACATTGCTCTACTCTCCGAATTGTCACAAATGGCCAACCCGCCTTTGCCTTGGATCCCAGCCGCAGTAACACGATGGTTACAGGAACAGCCTGATTCAATAACTGGCTTGGGAAAATTGGAACGCCTTGCCCTCACCGCCATTCGGAACGGGTGCGAAACACCGGATAAAATTTTTCAGTCGGTTTCGACGGCTGATATACCACCACAATTTTGGGGTGATACAACGCTATGGACAAAAATTAACGGGCTTGCGGACCGAAATCCGCCTCTCATAGCAATTGAAGGCCCGGGAAAAAGGTTGCCTCAATGGGAAAGTCAAGTCCCACTGAAAGCGTTCAAGATAAAACCGTTGCCGAACGACCCGTTGTTTCACCGGGCCCGCTGAAGAAGTATTCATGGGTGATGCTGTCGAAACACCGCCGTACAGAAGAGCTAAGCCATCATTTTTGATACAGGATCAATTGAAAGATGCGCAATGGTTGGGTAAATTAATGGCATAGACAGAAAAAGAGTTGCCAAAACCAAAGAAAAAGGACATAACACCTCCCTGAAATGGAACGGAATAATGTGAGACACTTCGAAAAAAGATCTCACACCACCCGGTTAGGTCAACGTTTGATGGGGCAACAAGAGTGAAAAATTTATTTACATATGGGACGTTAATGTGCGAGGACATTATGGTGGATGTTTCAGGTTGTCATCTGCCGTATACAACCGGGACACTAAGAGGTTTTAGCAGGTGGGCTGTTAAACGAGAACTTTATCCAGCCGTTGTGCAGGATAATGACGGTACCGTGAATGGTGTTGTCTACCTGAATGTTCCCGATTCTGCCTGGAATCGTTTGGACCAGTACGAGGGTGAGATGTACAATCGCCAGTCCGTAGATATTGTATCGGACAATGGCGAAACCATATATGCAGAGATTTATGTATTGCAACCAGGGTTCATAAATCAACTTGATGGATCTGACTGGGATTTTGATGATTTTGTGGCCAACGGTAAAGCTATATTCCAGCAGCGTTTCAAATGATATCGTTCACAACAGTTAAAACATCAACCGGCCCTGCAGCAAAAGATCTCTTTCCTGTGACACCTTGAGATCCACCCCGTTTCCACGATGCATTGACATAGACCCCAAAGTATTGGGGACGGCTTATTTATCATACTTTTTGGCCAACCAGATACTCAATCCGGTTGCGCCCTTTTTCTTTTGCCAGGTATAATGCCCTATCGACTTTACCGACAAGGATTTCCAGGGTATCATCTTTCTCATAGACGGTGACACCGAAACTGGCTGTTTTTTGCCCGACTTCAGGAACCGACTTGCTTTGCACGGCTGTCCTCAAATTTTCCACCAGGTAAAGCATGCCCTCCCTTTCAGTCTCGGGGCATATAATCAAAAATTCCTCGCCGCCCCATCGACCTAGGACATCGACCTCCCGAACACCTCGTTTCAACTGATCGGCAAAAAGCTGCAGGACCTGATCACCGATCTGGTGACCATGGGTGTCATTGACATCTTTAAAATGATCAATATCAATCATGACCAGTCCAAAGGAGTTGCCATATCGACTGGAACGCGTTAATTCTCCGGACAATACCTCGTCGAGTTTTCTCCGGTTAAAAAGGCCTGTCAGTTGATCAACGATCGCAATTCGAGCAAGTTCCTGGTTTTTTGCCTCCAGTTCCCGGGTGCGCTCCATCACTTTTTGTTCAAGGCACAGGTTCAGTTGAATGAGTTCGCGGTTCTGCTGTTCAAGGAGCGTTTCCTGTTCATAGGCGGTGATGGCCCCCCGGATTGTCAGAAGCATGTCGTCATTACTCCATGGTTTTTCCAGGAAACGGTACAGATGGGCCTTGTTAATGGCATTTTTAATACCGCTGATATCGCTTTGGCCCGTCAGCATTATTTTCTTTGCCTTGGGAAATTTTTGGTGAATATCAACCAGCAATTTATCACCTTTAGTTCCCGGCATAATATAATCCGAAATCACAACCTGCAGGTCAATTTCATCTTCAATAAATTCTTCTATGACTTCCATGGCTTCTTCAGCGCTGTGGGCAATTTCAATAATTTCGACATTCTTAAGCATTTGAGAAAACAGGGTGCGAAGACTTTCTGTGACAACCGGTTCATCATCCACGCATAACACGGCAACTTGTACAAAGGGCTTTTTGATCATTTTTTGCTTTCCAGACAGCAACTACTGTATTTTTGTAGAGGTACGAGTAAAACATTCAAGACCTTCATCAATGGACTGAATCAATCTGTCGGCATCCCAAGGTTTTTTTAGATAGTGTAAAAGTCTTTCTGTAAATTTGTTTTTCAGCAGAAGCCCAGGAAATGAGATCCTGGGGTTGAAAATGCTGGGTCAAAACTTAATGTTCCTTTTTATTTAAACGACCAAGTAAAAACAAAAGGAGCAAAAGCATGACCCAGCACAAAGAGGATACAGCAATTCGCACAATTTTTGAAATAATAAATTCAGATGGAATGGAAGGGTTGGGTGAAGCTGTCTCAATCCTTATCAATGAAGCCATGAAGGCCGAAAGGTCTTCGGTTCTTCACGCCCAGCCCTGGGAGAGAACTGAGCACAGGACAGGCCAGGCTAATGGATTCAAAGATAAATTTGTTTCATCAAGGCTAGGCAGGCTTCATCTCAACGTTCCTCAGGTTCGGGGAGGTGTTGAATTTTATCCCTCGGCCCTGGAGAAGGGTATCCGAAGTGAGAAGGCATTGAAGTATGCTATGGCAGAGATGTATATTCAGGGAGTATCAACCAGAAAAGTCACCTCCGTACTTGAGAAATTATGTGGTCTTGAAATGAGCAGTGCTCAGGTCAGCAACGCTTCCAAGCTTTTGGATGAAGAACTCGAAAAATGGCGCTCCCGCCCAATAGGCCGTATTGAATTCCTCCAGCTTGATGCCAGATATGAAAAGGTTCGCCAGGATGGAATGGTACTATCCTGTGCAGTTCTTGTTGCCACCGGCATAATGGAAGATGGTAAGAGAACGGTTCTCGGTACCAGTGTTTCATTGAGTGAAGCTGAAGTCCACTGGCGCAATTTCTTCTTGGACCTTAAAAAGAGGGGTCTTCATGGTGTGAAACTGATTACCAGCGATGATCATAGCGGATTGAAAGCTGCATTAGCATCCGTTTTCACAAGTGTTCCCTGGCAGCGCTGTCAGGTACATCTCCAAAGGAATGCGGTTCCATATGTTCCCAAAATGGATATGCGCAAAGGAGTTGCAAATGATATCAGAAATATTTTTAATGCTCCGGACAAGGCAGAAGCCCAAAGACTGCTGGATTTGAGCATCGAAAAATACAAGAAATCAGCTTCAAGGCTATCAGAGTGGATGGAAGCCAATATTCCTGATGGATTTACCGTATTTATTTTACCGGAGAATCAAAGGAAGAAACTACGATCCACGAACATGGTTGAACGGTTGAATAGGGAAATCAAGCGAAGAACTCGGGTAGCCACACTTTTTCCTAATGAAGCATCGCTTCTGAGGCTTGTAAGTGCCATTCTCTCAGAGACCAGTGAAGAATGGGAAACAGGGAAAAGATATCTTCCCAAAGAAGATAGTTAATCCGGTCCACCCCAATATAATTTTCCTTTGAACCCCACAAAAAAACACAACGAAGTGGAAGGATCAGTCAAGAAAAAAATGGGAGGGACCCCGCAGGGGAGGAACCAATTTTTTTCTTGATTGATCCTGAAACGTAGTTACAAAATTTGTGGTGTTCAAAGAAACACTTTAACAACAGTTGCTTGGCGTAAAAGGATCTTGACCTGACAATTTTACAGAAAAAAATTTGCTTTATCTTTTTTTATGAATTCAAACATATCCACCTGATCTTTGGTCTTTTGAACGGCGACCTCGTCCACCTGCCCGGACAACATCACCATGATGATATGAGGAAAACGGCGGCGCGCTTCGATCAGAAATTCATCCCCTTTCATGCCAGGCATCAGCCAATCGGAAATAATGATTAAAAGAATGAAACCATCAGAAGAAAATTCTTCCAATATCTCCAGGCCTTCTTCAGCGCTTTCTGCAATTTCAATGAGGTATTTGCTGCCATATACCTTGTAAAGCTGATCCCTCAGTGAATGCAATACAATCTGTTCATCATCCACGCATAACAAAAGACCGTTGATTATTTCAGTCATGACACATCCTCATTCTGGGGCAGAAAGACCCTAAATGTCGTGCCTTTTCCCACTTGACTTTCCAAATCAATCCACCCTCCATGATTTTTGATAATCTTGCTGATGATATCAAGCCCCAGACCACTGCCTTCCCCCTTTTCCTTGGTTGTAAAAAAGGGTTCAAAAATTTTCTCGCGATGTTCCTCGGGGATACCGCAGCCGGTATCTGTGATGGAAACAACAACATGGTCATTCTGGGTTTTGACATTGATTTTCAATATGCCTTTATAGTCCATGGCCTGGAGCGCATTGTGTACAAGATTGGTCCAGACCTGATTCAATTCATCCGGATACCCCATAATAAGGGGAATTGATTCAAATTCCCTGATCAGTTCGGTATTGAGTTTGATCTGATTGTGGTAAATCGTCAACACCGTTTCAATACCGTCAACAATATCCGTTGGGATTTTATCTTTGGAATCGCTTTTCCGGATATAGGATTTGAGTGCATAAATGATTTTACTGATTCGATCGACAGCCTGGTTGATATTTCGAGAATTGCTGGTGATGGTGTGAAGTCCATAGGCGGTTTCAAAAATGAATACGGATTCATCGTGCTGTAACAGCGGCAGAAACTGTTCCCAATGTTCATGAACGTTTAATTGTACAAGGAAAAAAGCAATCTGCCGGCTGTTGTTTATGCCAACCGTATCAAGACTGCCGCTGATTGTCCGTATCAGCTTGCGCTCCTCGCGACTGGTCAGCAGGGGACACGCTTTTTGTGAACATTGCAAAAGCGCATAAAAAAGCAGCAGACTGTTTTGATCAAGTCTTCCCACCAGCCCAGGCAGGTCAACGATAACCTTGCCCATGGAGTCTGAGATATTACCGCCGCTGGATTTGATCGCACCCATGGGGGTGTTGATCTCATGGGCAATGCCGGCAATGAGCTGCCCTAACGCAACCATTTTTTCAGAGTGTATCAATTCTTCTTCTGCCCGCTCCCGCTCCCGGATCTCTTTTTCCAGTTCCGAGGTTCTTTCCGCCACCATTTCCTCCAGGTGATCCCGGTGACGGGAAAGTGCTTCCTGTGCCGTCCGCCGTTCGCTCACCTCCATCTCCAGAAGGGTGTTGGTCTCTTCCGCAATGGTTTTGGCAGACTCGACTTCTTCAATGTACTGCTGGATATTGTCTGCCATCTGATTGAAAGAGGAGGTCAATTGACCGATTTCATCATTGGAGCTTTGCTGCAGCCGGAATGTTCGATCCCCATTCTGGAAACAAGTAATGCCGCGAATCATCTGGGTAATTTTTCCGGTGAGGGTCCCGGCCATCCAGAACGCAATGAAAATGACCAGCAAAATCATGACCAGGGTGTACACGGTCATTTTAATGGATGTATTATTCAGGCTGGCCCGGATATATGCCTGATTGCGGGATTCCTGCCCATAAAGACTTTTTTCGAAATTTTCTTTGACGGAGGTAATCTTTTCTGCGGTTTCCATGGCGGGTTTATGGAATTCATCCACATTGGCACCAATGGTAATAAACCCAAAGCCCCGGGAATTTTTTCCGTACATACCGGTGTGATAGGGAATAGCCGCGGCCGTTGTCAGCTTCCAGAGATTGCTCCAGAAAATGACAAATGAGCCCGATCCCCCGGACTCGGTCAAGGTATGCCATCCCGTACACTGGGGGGCAAAATTGAGAAAGCGACCATCCAGACCGACAAAGCCCTGACGCGTCAACTCCGGTGATGGTTTCTTTTTCAAAGACTGCCCGTCAAACCAGGGCACCGCTTTTTCGAATTCCGCCATGGAGCCCTTCAATTCAAGCCATTTGGGGTAAAGAGAAGATTCAAGCCATGGGACAGCCGGTTTGCCGGTATCCGGATCATAGCCGACGATGAAATAATCCCGGGCGTGGGAGATATTCCGCCCCTTGAAATCCCACATAAAGGCGTAATTGCCGCTGCCGGCATCGGAGGTGACACAGTATCGGGCATCCGTCGGCAGTATATGATCCGTAAATTCCATGATATGGGTATGATCAAGGGCCAGGGTCACATAGCCCTTGATTTGTCCGTCGTCTCCGACCACCGGCGTAGCCCACCGGATCAATCCGCGGAACCGGATTCCCAGTGGATTTTCCCTGCCGGCATAGCCCGATGTTTCCGGCCTGAAAGGAATCCCGGCCTTTTCAGCACGATCTTCACTATAGGGCCCGCCGATCAGCGCTCCTTTGACGTAGGGTCCGATCACCTCGGAAACATATATGTCACCCGGTTTGAGTTTGCCTATATCGGCAAAATAGGTTTCTGCCTTGCAGAACGTATTTTCCCTTTTCGATACATCCAGCAGCTTGTCCGGCAAAAGATCAGATGTGGTGACCTTGAATTGTTCCATGCCCGCCAGATCAACATAGGTCATCTCCAGATACAATGGGCGCTCCTGGACGATAGCTTCCGGCTCCGGCGAACGGTAATGAAAGTTTTTTCGATTTTCTTGGCTTCGTGCGGTGACCTGCAGATCATTTTGGGGTTGGGGGTTAGCCGGGATCCATTTTTTCTTGTCCGCATCCATCTTCCAGTTCCCGTCATCCAGGACAACCGAACGGATACGTTCGGAAAGGAAACGCTGATATATTTTTATATTCGGCTCCACCCGGGCGGCCAGTCTGATATCCGTATCCCGGCCATATAGAAAATCAGCCACCTGACGAGCGGTATCCGTACTTAGACGCTCAATGGCTTCCCGTGAACGCTCATCCAGTGCATCAATAGAATTGCTTGTGGCTATATCGGCAATTCCGTTGACGAGTTTGAGGCTTTCTTCCGTCATTTTGCCGGTCTGGGTACCAAGGGTATCGGCCAGTTCCGAAATGACATTCCAGGAAAACCAGGCCAGAGCAACAAGGGGCAAAACTTTAATAAAAACAAAGATAACAATAAGTTTACTTCGAATGCCCAATGATATTTTAGACATCAATTCCCTTTCTAAATGAACGCATATCCGCTTGGCAGCTGTATCTGAACTCGGCACACCCTATCACTTTTCTTCAAATTAATGGATAGGTATAATACATTTTGGCAGGGCCACCACAAATAAAAACAATCTGTTTCGGCCATACCGTTGATTACGGGGTTGATTACGGGGTTGATTCCTATAAATCACCCTTTTCACCCTGGGAACCCGCCTTTTCAGCAATGGGCCAGGTTTTACCGTTCAGGGTCAGGAAGAGCCGCCCTTCCTGATCCGTCATCATCTTTGACAGTTTTACAAGGGCCCGGTCCGTGAATTTAATGGTGTGCTCCCCGGTTTCAAGGTAAAGGGCATCGTTGGCCGTGTAGAGCTGTTCCGGGCAGAGGGTCAGCTTTGTCCGATTGTTCAGCACCAGGCGAACCGGGTCTGACACCGTGACATCCACCACAAACAGCGCCGTGTCCTCATGAACGAAATAGACCTTTTCCTCAAACTCGTCCGTGAGCTGGTACACATGGTAGCCCAGGTCGTCCCTGCGGATGGAGGCGTTAAAATAGGCGATCAGCTTTGGATGCTCAAACCGGCCGTGCTCGTTGTGCCACACCCCGTTTTTGTCCATCCAGAAAACCGCCTTTTCCCTGGGGATGATGATCTTTTTAATGTCTGATGTCATGGATAATGTCTACCTTCCCGATGGTTCGTGTTTAATCCTGAGTGTCCTCATGCGGTTGATGGCAGCGGCGAGTTCAAGGGGTCGAAACCTTGCAAGATCACCTGCCACAAAGGGCATGAGCATGTCCAGCCCTTCGTGTTCAAGGGCCTTGTCAACTGCCGTTATTACCTGCTTGAGGCTGATCTTTGCATCCATGCAGCTTCGGGCATGGACAAGGGCCCAGGCCAGGGCCCGGGTCTGGGAAGGATGAACGATCTGTTCAAGATCCACCAGATCGACCAGGTCTTCACCCAGAAGAATGGCCCGCCGGCCCCGGGTCCGGATCCGTTTTCTTCCCGCTGCGGTAAGGGGGTTGATGCTCGTGCCCAGGGGAATTCTCGCACCTGGATCGGGCAGTTTACCCCTGGCCTCATTTTCTCTCAATGACCTGTGGCGTTCAAAAATGGCCCTGGCCCTGGCCGTGACATCCTGGCAGGTGAAATCCCTCATCTGGATGACATGGTCGGCAACGCCGAGGTAGTCGCCTGAGCCGCCGGTCACAAGCACCGTGGACACCCCCCTCTCCCGGTAGAGTGCCTCGACCCGGTCGATGAAAGGGGTGATGGGCTCGTTCTCTTTTGCCACAAGGTGCTGCATCAGCATATCCCGAACCATGAAATTTGTCGCACAGGTGTCCTCGTCAAGGAGCAAAGCCGAGGCCCCTGCCTCCAGGGCCTCACAGATGGCCGCAGCCTGGGAGGTGCTGCCGCTGGCATTGGCCGTGGAAAAGACCGTGGTTGATTTCCCCTGGGGCAGGTGGTTGATAAATGCGGAAATATCGGTTTTCTCGATGTTTCGGCCCTCAGCGGCCCGGATTTTAACAGCATCTGCCACGGTCACCACCCGCTCCCGGCCATCCCATGGAACATGATTGTAAACGCCCGAAGCCAGCGCCTTTAACAGGGTGGATTTTCCGTGGAACCCGCCCCCCACGATCAAGGTCACCCCCCTGGGAATGCCAAGGCCCGCGACCCCTTTCCGGTTGGGAAGATCCACCCTCACCTCAAACCGAGGGGGAGAGGTAAACCGGACAATGGACCCGTGGTTCAGGGGAGCGTCGTCAACGCCGCTGGCCCTGGGCAGCAGCGAACCGTTTGCCACAAAGGCGACAAGGCCCAGGGCCCCAAGCCTGGACCGCAGAAAATCAGCGTCCTCTGCCGCCTCAACATGGCGGCTTACCCTGGCAGGATCGGTACTGCCCATGAAAAGCGACCCGGCAACAATGTCGGGCAGCAGCCGGACAAACATGACCGCGGCTTCGTCTCCGGCGATCCTGCGGTCAGCCGCCGGAAGGCCCATGAAGAACCTTGCCTCAACATGTTCGGGGGTCACCACCATGGCTGAATGGTCAAGGATCTCCTGGCCGGGTCGGTCAATGGTGATCAGGCCGCTCTTGCCCGTGCCCCTGCCCTGGGCGGCATTTTTCCGGCAGCAGGCATAAAAGCTTCGGGTCAGAAAGTCACAAAGGGCAATGTTCCGGCTTTTGTTTGATGTCAGGCCGGGCCCAAACCCTGTTGCGGACCGGTCCACCCGAACCCGCATTCTGCTGGGATTGGCATAGGGGTCTGTCTGAACGTGGTCGATGAACAGTTCAAATCCGTCAAACCGGTAATTGCCCTTGAGGACCTGGTAAGCCTTGTACCCCTTGCCGTTGATCTGATCAAGGCGCCCAACAAGCGCTGTTTTGTCAGCCATCCTTTTCCTCCGTGGGCGATCAGGCCCGGCGCCGTTTGAACGATGTCACCCCCATGTCAGTCAGCTGCATCCACACGGTCCGCCAGGCCGAAAGGTTCTTTTTGGGCGCCCTGCCCCGGGCCATGCGGTGGATCTGCTGCTCAAACCAGACCAGACCGATGCCCAGGGCCTTGTCCAGCATTTTAATGCCGGTGGTCGGAGTGGCCAGATCAAGGGCGTAATTTCTGTCCGCCAGGACCCTGAGCGGCAGATCAGGCACAAGGGCAAGGGGCCGGGCAAGACCCACAAAATCCGTGGCCCCGGAATCAAGGGCTGCCTGCATCCCCTGGGTGGTTCTGAAACCACCGGTCACGGCCAGGGGCGCGGTGGCCACCCTGCGCACCCTTTCGGCATAGTCAATAAAATACGCCTCCCGTTTCCGGGTGCTCTCCCGGACCCTACCTTTTAAAGACCCCATCATGGAAGGATTCTCATAGGTGCCGCCTGAAATTTCGATCAGATCCATGCCCGCCCGGGAGAGCTGATCCACCACGGCCATGGAGTCGGTTTCGGAAAAACCGTCCTTCATGAAATCGGCAGAGTTCAGTTTAATGCCCACGGGAAAGTCAGCCCCCACCTGTTGGCGTATGGCCCTGTAAATCTCCAGAACAAAGCGCATGCGGTTTTCAAGGCAGCCGCCCCATTGGTCTTCCCGCTGGTTGTGGCGGGGGGAGAGAAACTGACTGACAAGGTAGCCGTGGGCCCCGTGGATCTGCACCCCGGTAAAGCCGGTCTCCTTGGCCAGGGCTGCCCCAGTGGCAAACCGCTGGATGATCGCCAGAATCTCAGATTCGTCAAGGGCCCGGGGGATGTTGAACGCCTTTTCAAGCCCCCGGCCCAGGGAAAGGGCCGACGGAGCCACCGGTTCCCTGGACAGGTACGAGGGAATCTGCTTGCCCGGGTGATTCAGCTGGGCCCAGAAATGTGCACCGCCGGTTGTGGCGGCCCGTGTCCAGTTGCGAAAGGCGGTAAGGTCACTCTGAAGATCCAGCACCACGTTTTTCGGCTCGCCAAGGGCGGTCCGGTCGATCATGATATTGCCCGACACGTTCAGGCCCACGCCGCCCCTGGCCCAGCGTTCATAGACCCGGGCAAGGCCGGGCACAGGATCGTGGCGGCCGTTGCCAAGCTGCTCGCTCATGGCCGATTTCAAAAACCGGTTGGGGATGACTGCCCCGCAGGGCAGTTTAAAGGATGAGGCTAAATCAATGGTTTCGGTCATGGTGGACTTTGTCCTTTTTTCAAGGGGTTACAGGGTTAGCGGTGGGGGCTGCAAAAGGCCCTGAGCTGTTGAATTTCGGTCGCCCACAGGGAGGGATCCGGGGTTTCAAGGATCAGGGGGATATTGTCAAACCGGGGATCGACCATGATTCGTTCAAACGGGTCCATGCCAAGGGTGCCCTGGCCCAGGCTCTCGTGGCGGTCCACCTGTGACCCCAGGGCTTTTTTTGAATCGTTGAGGTGCATCCCCCTGAGATAGTCAAATCCGATCACCCGGTCAAAGGTCTCAAAAGTCTGGTGAAACCCTGCTTCATCCTTGAGGTCATATCCTGCGGAAAAGCTGTGGCAGGTGTCAATGCACACCCCCACCCGGGTCTTGTCCTCAACCTGGTCGATGATCTCCCGGATCTGGGAAAAATCAAACCCGAGGTTGGTTCCCTGGCCGGCCGTGTTTTCGATAACAGCAGTGACCCCTGCGGTCCGTTCTAGGGCAAGGTTGATGGACCCGGCAATGGTGGCAAGACATTGGTCTGTGTCCATGCGGCCCAGGTGGCTTCCCGGATGGAAGTTGAGCAGGGCAATGCCCAGCTGCTGGCACCGATTCATCTCGTCCACAAAGGCGGCCCTTGATTTTTCAAGGCTCTCCCGGTCGGGATGGCCCAGGTTGATCAGGTAGCTGTCATGGGCAAGGATCTGCCCCGGCCCATAACCAAGAGTCTGGCAGGCCGCCTTGAATTCCAGGATACTCTTTTCCGTCAAGGGTTTTGCCTTCCACTGACGCTGGTTTTTGGTGAACAGGGCAAAGGCGGTTGCCCCGATGAGGCCTGCATTTTTCGGGGCGTTCTCAACACCGCCAGCGGCACTGACGTGGGCACCGATGTATTTCATGGCTCTCCTTTTCGGCCTAGGGTTCCAGGTTGTTGATCCTGCCGGTTTCGGCCATCAGGTTGACAAGGGCGATCCGGTAATCAATCCAGGTAAAGGCCACGGCGCCCGAGGCCCGGACAAGGTCGGTCTGGGCCTGGTTGAGCCGGGTCAGGGGAAGGGTTCCGGCCCGGTAGGCAGTCTCCACATGATCCCTTATCCGCCGGGTTAATTCAAGGGTTTTCTTCTGGCGTTCATAGGTCTCAAAGGCCGTGTCTGCCCGGTCCCGGCTCTGGTGTATTGCCGAGGAGATGGACAGCAGCAGGCCCTGGCGCTGGTGATCCAGGGCGCGAATCTGGGCGGCGACCTCATCGATTTTCCCCCTTGTGCGGCCACCGGTATACAGATCCCAGGAGGCGAAAATACCCACATAGGTGTCGTGCTCTTCCTGGTCTGTCACGGTGATGTCATCCTGGAAGAGGTAGTCTGCCCCGGTGACAAGGGCGATGGTGGGGGAATATGCACCCTTCTGGGCCCTGAGGCGCTGGTCCAGGGCCAACATCCCCTGGTCCAGTGCCTTCAGGTCCGGTCGATGGTCCAGGGCAAACTGATAATCGGCGTCAAAGCTGTCGGGGGAATGTCTCTGGCCCTTGGATATCCGGACGGGATAGAGGTTCCGGGGCAGGACGGCCCCTGGCAGGGCCATGAGCTGGGCCAGGGCTGTCTTAACGACCTTGAAATCCCGCTGTGCCGTCAGAAAATCGCTCTCTGCCTGGAGGGCCTTTACTGAAAAATTGAGCATCTCAGCCTCGGGAACGGTCCCCACCTCCCATCGGATCCTGGCATCCCGTTCCAGGACCTGGTTGAACGCCTGGTTCTCCCTTGCCACCACCATGCCTTCAACGGCAAGCTGGGCCTGGTAAAAGGCCGTTGCAACGGCCCTGAGCAGCAGCCGCCGGGTCTCGTCCAGCATCTGTTTGCGCTGTTCAACACCGTAATTGGCGGCAAGGGCGTTGGCCTTTCGGGCAAACCCGTCAAAGATCAGCCAGGTCAGGCCAAGACCGACCCCGGTCTCGTTATAGGCCTCGTCCAGACGGTATGTGGGCATCCAGTCCGGCTGGACCGTCGCATCAATGGCCTTGACATTACCCGTTAAAGAAACGGTGGGAAGATAGGCAGACCGGGCCTGTCGGACCACGGCCCGGGCGGCATCGATCCTCGCCTTTGCCTCAAGGATGTCTGGATTTTGGTCAACGGCCATTTTAAACGCCTGGTCCAGGGTCAACGATCCCTGGGGAATCTCGGGCAGATCTGCCCCGGCAGCGACCATCGAGCAGATACCGATCAGTGCAAAACAAACAAGGGGCACAAATTTCATGGATAAATTCCTCATAGATAACGCTTTTCTGACTTAATCCGGTAAAATAGACAATAGAGCAGCGGAACGACAATCAGGGTTAAAAACGTTGCCACAAAAAGACCGCCCATGATCGTGACGGCCATGGTGGCGAACATGGGATCAAGCACCAGGGGCAGCATGCCCAGGATGGTGGTTCCAGATGCCATGATTACGGGCCGCATACGGCTGACCGAACTGTCAAGGATGGCCTTGTAGGGCGGATACCCCTCCTTGAGAAAGATCTCCACCTGTTCGATCAGGACAATGGCGTTCTTGATCAGCATGCCGCTGAGCCCCAGAAAGCCGAGGATGGCCATGAAGCCAAAGGCAAGGTTCATGAGCAGCAGTCCGGCTGCAATCCCCATGACAGAAAGGGGCACGGTCAGGAAGATGACCAAGGGCGTGCGCACGGAATTGAACAGACCGACCACAATGACAAACATTCCAAGCACGCAGAGGGGAAATATCCTGCCCAGGGGGTCCCTGGCATCGTTTGACGCTTCAAATTCGCCGGCCCACTCAAGGCTGTAACCCGGCGGAAGCTCAAGGGCCTCGATCTTTTCGGCCATGGCAAGGCGAAGGGAAGCGGCAAGCCCCCTTGCGGGGTTGCACTGGACCGTGACGGCCCGCTGCTGATCCCGATGTTTTATAAGCGGCCATTCCCAGACCGTCTTCACCCCGGTCATGACCTGATTGATGGGAACGAACAAACGGTTTGCATGGCTGTAGACCTGGACATTGTCAAGATCGTCCACGGAGTGGCGTTGTTTTTCCGGCGGTCGGGTAACGATGGGGATCAGTTCGTCCCCCTCCCGGTAGAGTCCGGCCACAACGCCTGTGAACTGCCACTTCAACGCCGTTGAAAACTCGCTCCGTGTCACCCCGGCGTTGCGGGCCTGGCTCTGGGAGAACTCGGGTCGTATCACCCTTACCTGCTGCCGCCAGTCGGTTCTTACGTCCCGGGTGTTTGGGGTCTGGGCCATGATCTTTCTGGCCTGATCGGCAAGCCCCTGGAGGACCTGGATCTCAGGTCCCCGAAATCTTGCCTCCACCTGGAAGGTGATGGGCGGCCCGGACGCAATTTTTCGGGCGTAGGGCTCGGCATCGGGAAAAGTAGCTGACAGATAAGCGTTGACCTGCTTGACAAGGCCGTTGATCCGGTTATGGTCGTCAACCTCCACCAGGAGCTGGCCGTAGCTTGGATTGGGAATCTGGTAATCATAGGACAACAGGAACCGGAGGGCCCCTTCGCCTGCAAAGGTGGTGATGTTTTTCACCCCGTCCATCTGCCGGACAGCCCCTTCAATTTTTGCCAGGTCTTCAGCCGTGTGGCTGATGTGGGTTCCCTGGGACTTCCAGTAGTTGACGTAGAAATAGCGCTGGGTGGAGTCGGGAAAAAAGGCAGAAGGAATGGAACGAAACCCCATGATCGACAGAAACATCAGCAAAGAGACAACCACCAGCGTCAGATAGCGCCATCGCAGCGCCAGATGGAGCATGCGTCGGTAAATGCGAAACATCCGTGAACCATGGGGGTCTTTTACCTTGTGTGACTCCGGTGTCTTGAGAAACCACACGCAGAACAACGGGGTAATGGTAACGGCAAAAAGCCAGCTCAGCAGCAGTGAAACGGCCATGACCTGGAACAGGGAGCGGCAGAATTCGCCGACATTTCCCGGGGCATACCCGATGGCGGCAAATGCCAGAATGGCTACAAAGGTGGCTCCCAGAAGGGGCCACTGGTTTTCTTTGACCACCTGGATGGCGGCGCTTTCCCTGCTGTCGCCCCGGGTTACCCGGACAAGTATGCCGTCGGCCACCACGATTGCGTTGTCAACCAGCATGCCCAGGGCAAGGATCAGGGCGCCCAGGGAGATTTTCTGAAGATCAATCCCCATCAGCAGCATCCCCATGCAGGTTCCCAGGATGGTCAACAAAAGAATAATGCCGATGAGCATGCCGCTCTGCCACCCCATGAAGAGCATGAGCAGCACCACCACAATGACCACCGCCTCTCCAAGATTGACAAGAAAGGCATTCACCGATCGGGTCACCACCCTACTCTGGTAGTAGATGGTCTTGAGGTCCATGCCCGGCGGCTGCCGGGCCTCAAGCTCGTGGAGTTTTTTCCGCACCGAATCGCCCATGGTGATGACATTTCCGCCATCCACGGTGGAAATCCCGATGCCGATGCAGGGGTGACCGTTGTAGCGCATCATGTTCCTGGACGGTTCCCAGTACCCCCTTTTGATTGTGGCAATATCCCCAAGCCGAACCATTGAACCGGCCCCGCCGATCAAAAGATCTGCAATCATTGTTTCACTCTGGAACTCGCCCGTGGGAGAGATACGCATGTATTCGGTATTGACATCAACCTTGCCGCTGGATTCCACAACGTTCTGGAGATGAAGGGTCTGGTAAATCATATCCGGAGAGATGCCCAGGCCGGCAAGTTTGCTGGGTTCAAACTCAATATAAAGCACCTGCTGCTGGATTCCCCAGAAATCAATTTTTGCCACGTCCCTGCACAGGAGAAGCTCTTTTTTCAGGTATTCGGCCTGGTCCTTGAGTTGGGCCGGAGTATAATCGTCGCCGGTCAAGGCAAAAAAGACCCCGTAGACATCACCGAAATCATCGTTAACCTGGGACGGCCCGGCCCCGGGCGGCAGGGTTGACTGGATATCGGCCACCTTTCTTCTGAGTTCATCCCAGATCTGGGGCAGTTCTTGTTTGTTGAACGCATCCTTCATCTCCACATAGACAAAGGAAAACCCCTCCTGGGAGGTCGAATATATCTCCTTGACCTGGCCCATGGATTTGATGGCCTCTTCAACCTTTTCAGTGATCTCCTCTTCCACCTCCAGGGGCGAGGCGCCCGGATAGGGGGTAATCACAAGGGCTGTTTTGATGGTAAAGGTAGGATCTTCAAGCCTTCCAAGGTGTTCAAAGGCAAGAATCCCTCCCCCGATCAAAAGGAGGGTCAGGATCAGCATGAATGTTCGTCGGTTCAGGGCAAATCGGGCCGGGTTCATTCGAGGTTTCCTTTGGTGGAAATGTCCGTAAGTTTCATGTTTGAACGGATAAAATCACTCCCCTCAACAACGATGCGCTCTCCAATGGTAAGCCCCTTTTTGATTATGATGCGGGAGGCGCCGTTCAAGCCGCCCACCTCAACTTTTTTCTTCCGGGCCGTGGACGATGCGTCGTCATAGACCCACACGGACGATTCCCCGCTGCTGTCTGTGACAAGGGCCTTTGCCGGTATGGTGACCAACGAATCTTCCCCCTGGGGGACGGACCAGACCACCTGGGCCGTCATGCCCGGCAGCACCATGAAATCCTTGGGGGCGGCCAGGGTAAAGACCATGGCATAGGTTCGGGTGACGGGGTCGGCATCGGTGTTCAATTCTGAGAGGAGGATCTGAAAATGGCGGTCAGGCCTGGCCGGAAACGACGCAAGGGCCGTTGCCCCCCGCCTGGGCCCATGGCTGATGATCTCATTTTCCGGGACCTTGATTTCAATCTCCAGGGGATCAATGGCATGGAGCCCCACGACCACCCTGCCCGGCTGGACCATTTCATAATTTTCAATCAGCTGGGCGGTGATGATGGCGTCATAGGGTGCCCGGAGAGAGGTATAGGCAAGCTGGTGGCGGGCAATCAAAAGCTGGGCATCAATGGCCGCCACGGACGAGACAAGGTTTCGTACGTTGTTTTTTGCATGGTCATAATCCACCTCGGGAATCACCTTTTTGTTGAAAAGGGTTTCGATCCTTGCAAAATCAAGGTTGGCCGTGTCCAGCTGGGAGACGACCCCCGCCTTCTGGGCCGTTAGCACCCTGATCTTGTCCTCGTAATCCTGGGGATCAATCTGCATGAGGGTCTGACCTTGTTTAACGGCATCCCCGGGTTTAATGTTCACCCGGACCAGGGGGCCTGCCACCCTGAAGGCAAGCTTTGCGGTTCTGGAAGCCTTGACGGTTCCCGGATACCGCCTGCCCGTGGTGGCATGGGTCATGGCGACCCTTTCGAGCACAACCCCCCGGGCATCGGCAGGATTAACAGATTCGGGTCCGGCTGCGCCATCCAGGGCAAGGCAATGTGATCCAATGAACAGGCTTGACACTATGAGTGTTGTCATCGTTATCACAACCAATCGTCTGTTTTTCATTTGTCATTTTCCTTGTCAGTTATCCATCTGTGGGCAAAGAAGAACTTGGATCAAGGGCAGGTTCGGGCAGGCCCAGCAGCAGCCGGGTCTGGCGCACGATCATGTCTTCCATCTGCTTTAAATAGCGTTTGCTGTATTTTTTTTTCTTTAAAAAACTGAGAACACTTTCAACATTATGGGCGTGAAAAATAATGGGCGCATTGATGAGCATGGTATGGAGAAAGACCGTCTCATCGTCAAGATCCGGCTGAATCTGCTTGAACAACCGCCCGAGGCATTCAAGGTCCGGCACCAGAACCTCGTCGGACACCTGGTTCATCATGCTGTCCCGGGTGTGGATCATCTGGTAAAGAACCCGGCTGTGCCACCAGGGTTTATCCGGATTAAAGGTGATGGCAATGGCCCTTTTGACAATGACCCGGATGACCCGGGACTGAACCTCTGGCTGGTCCAGGTCCTTCTCAAACGGGGCAAGGGTTTTTGTGCAGGAAGATTCCTGCATCTCCCGGGTCGCAGCCCGGAGCACGGCCTCAAAAAGCTTTTGTTTGGATTTAAAATGATAATGGATACAACCGATATTCTGACCAGACCGTTCTGCAATGGCCCGGGTCGAGACATTGGAGAAGCCTTGCATTGCCGCAAGTTCTCCTGCGGCTGAGACCAGGAGTTCCCGGGTCTTTTCCCCGGCGGAATAGGTTGCCATTTGCTCTCCTTGACTGCGAACAGCGTTTTATACGATCGACTAAATTCAAACGATCGACTAAAATTACATGCCAGCCGAGTTTAAGTCAAGGGCAAAGAAACCGCCTTTACCAGCGCAAAGCGCCCTGACCGTCAAAGAGACGACCAGGGCGCGTTTAAAAAATCCGATTATCCTTGGGCTGCCTTTCACCCTGGAGGACCTTTACGCGCCCACGATAAATTACATCCTCAACTTTCGGGATTTATCATTTAAAAAACGTCATAATTTAAATTTTCCAGAAAAAGGAAGGCTGGGAATGTCCAGCCGGATGTCTGGGAGTTCAACCGGTGGGGGGGACTTTAAACAACATTTTTTATATTTTTTCCCGCTGCCACAGGGACAGGGATCGTTTCTGCCGGCCTTCAGCGCTTTGACGGGCGGTGGTGGCAAGTATTTTTTTTTGCGGTTGATCAAATAGATCTTTTTCAATTTTTCATGGCGTATTTTCAGCTGTTTGTAAAAATCCGGGTGCTGCTGTTCAATGGCAAATTGAATCTCTTCCAGGGGTATGGGAGGAGGAAATTCTTCCATCCCGGTCCACTGTTTTTTTGCATACTTCAATCGAAATGAGCACCAGGGGTCAGCTGTCATTGCATCTTCTCCGACCGGAACAAGATCCAGGTTTGCGTCGGTGCATTTACATTTGGGCAGCAGACAGAACTGGTCCACAATGAGGTAATTCTTTTCCCTTACTTTGACCAGAATCTGGTCACCATAGGGCAAAACACCATTGTAAGCATACATCAACCCGTTCTGTTCGACTTCCTCGTAGTCAAAATAACCCTCTATCTCATTGATATCCGCCGCTTCGGTGATCTTATTTTTATAGGTAAAATGCTTGATTTCCAAAAATTGAAAATCATCATCCCCCATCTGGGACAAAAGCAGGTCTACAAAAGACTTTTCCCCAGGCTGCAACTCTTTTTTGGGTGACGTGTACGTTTGTCTCTCATCCAGATCAATTCCCACACTGCGGCAGGGTCCTGGCAGCTCCCCACTGTCCTGACCCGGTGGGCAGATCAGATCGATGTCAATGGTCCGGCAGGTGCAGGCCGGGTTCGTACAGGCGGAAAAAGTGCATTCATAATTTTGTTCACAACCCTCTTTTACAAGGGAAAGAGATACCTTACCCGTATTTTCGTCGATAAAGAATAACATATGTTGTCCTTGTTACACGTTTTTTTAGCACACATTAAACCAATCCGCTTGCAGAGGGACGCCTTGATTTTAAATTTCCATCTATCCTCAGATTGAACAATGTACGAATTATTTTTAAATATTTTTTTCCACCATGGGGTCTGAAAACATAACATGACCATAGACATTGCCCCACCCTTCTGAAGTTTTGTCCTTTGCAAGGTGAAGAACATATAAATATACTCCCGTTGAATCCTTGGCAGCCACCTGTGCGTTAATCTGCTTAAAGAATTTTTTCTCCCACTTGGTTTTTGTAGTGTCTGTCCATCCTTCAACGATTTTTTCTTCCCAGGCACCTTTATAGATAGAAATTTTCATAATTTCAGAACCGGGCTTTTCCTTGGAAATAATGGCACCAACCTCCTTGAGTAGTTCTTTCTTATCCTTTCCATCATAAACATCCGGGGATAGGAAGGTACGATCAGCCCTTATTTTGCGATATTCCGAATCTTTAGCGACCAGGGCAGCATGGCTCTTGCTGATTTTTACCATTTCCGGGCTATCTTCTCCTAAAGCGACTTGGGCCTTTTTCAGCAAATCGTTTATGGAGGCCATCCATTTTTTGTCCACAACAGCTGGTTTAATTGTAGAATCTTTTTCCCAGGTCTTGTCTTTTTCAAGTTGAGCCATTGCCTGTAAAATCTGTTTTTCAGCATCACTTGCAACCGAATTTACTCTGTCTGCGAACTGCGTTTCAAAATCGGCCAATCGTTTAGGCGCCTCCTGGTCCGCAAGTATTTCCAGTTTTCTGTTTTTTCCATTGGGGAATTCAACGTCCTTATAAGTCCCATAGAAAGCTTTGAATGCTTCATAACGTTTCCTAGCGTCATCAAATTTTTCAGGTTCCGATGTTCCAGGAATGTAAACCAACAAATCAGGATCGTAACCTTCATTTCCAGGATATGCCATGTATGCCTGGAATTTTGGTATCCATTCTATCGATTGTTTTTCCATTGCTGTCCGGGCTGCCTCGGCACCAACCTTTTTTTCTTCCACCGCTTTCAGGGAGGCTTCAATCTTTTCTTTCAAGGTATTAAATTGATTAATTGCAGATGAATAATCCGGATGCGATGGATCGAACTGGTTGCTATAATTTTTATCAATTTCGTCAAACAGATTCTTTGCCTCATTTAATTTGTAATCTGCCTGCTTTATTGAGGATTCATTTTCTTTTGTAAGGTATCGCTCTACAGTTGTAAACTCACGATTGATGTCCCTTAACCGTTTGGAAACCCCTGATGGCAACTTTTCACCGGAGGATATTTTTGTACTTGGGGAGGAGGACGACGAAGCGGATTGGTTGACCTGGGTACTGCCAAGTTTTTTATCGACCATTTTTTTGATTCGTTCATATTTTATTTCCAGACTTTTAAGCTGCGCAAAATTTGAATCAGATGTTTTTAAAGCATCAAGTGTCACACGTGCTTCTTCAAGCAGTTTTACGGATTGATCTATTTTTCTTTCATACATGGCGCGTTCAGCATTGCGAATCGATTTATTTGCTGATTTTGCTAAGTCTCCGGCACTTTCCGCCATTACAGAAGCTGAAAACACCATACAGGTCATAAATACCAATGATATAAATCGTATCACTGAAAGAAAACTTACTTTAAATTTCATTAGAGCCTCCTTATTAGCTAATTGTGATCTGACGTAACCATTTAATAATGCTGTCGCAATAATACGATGTAACTAATCCAGGGATCTTCTTTTTGTCAACAAAATAGTGTATCTATTCAGCCGCGAAAAAAATGAGTCGATTTTTATTTTTTACTTGACAGTGTTTTTTTTGAGAAAAATAGATTTTTGAGTTGTACTTCAGGCTTTATCCGTTTAAAGAGGATAGCCTCTATAATAGGCTATTACCTCAACAATCCGGTCTCGGTCAATGGCCAGCCATAGTCTGAAAGGGCAAAAAATCCCCCGACGTTTACCGTTCCGGTCAGGGTAACCAAAGGGCGCGGAATGGTACTATCTCCTGCCCAGTATCATCGTGTTTCATGCTTCGTTGTGTCCACCAGGACATATTCGGCACATAGGTCACCATGGCTCACCAGAGAAACTCTTGAGATCAGGAATCAACCATGGCGTAGATTTGCCGGATTCGCTCGAGGTGTTCTCTCCTGTAGAGCCCGCAACTTGAGGCGAGGATGAGGTCACAGGAGTCTCTTCTTGCGATCCCAAGCCCCCGGAGGTTAGACAAGGCCTCTGCAGACAGGGAATCGGCTTCCAGTAGCTCCGCATCAATCCCCCCCATAATAAGAATTCCCGAATCGAACTGGTCATACATTCCTTGAAAATCGTTGGGCTGCCGCTGAACGGCGGCAAATCCTTTAACCTGCCAGGCCTGAAACAGGGGAAGCAGCGGCCCAAGTTTCCCACAGCAGTGCAACAACAGAGGCACCTTACGGCAAGCAGCCTCTTTTGCAACCGCCCTGTAAAACGGCCGGCAGAGGGTATCGATATCCGAAGGACGGACCAGGGGTCCGCTGTCTGAGGAGAGGTCATCGGCAATCACCAAGGCGGCGACGGGAAGTTCAAGAAGCCTTTTTACAAGTTGCAAAGTCTTTTCCGCTTCGGCCCTGTACGCGGTCCATAGTTCGTCTCGGTCTCCCATCCAGCGATTCAGAATATCCATCAGCCCCATCTGATTCACCATCTCCTGAAAGGGTCCGTCCACCACAACGAACAAGGGACACTCCCGGGTTTTGATTCCCTTTTTCAGATCTCCAACTCCAAAATAACGATACCCCAGATCTGGCTTCCCCCCGGGATCGTCTGCCACTGACAGGCAGACCACGGAGTGGCCGAGCCGCTCCGCCAAACGGAAATGATTATCCGGGGTATCTTCCAGGCCTTCATGCAGGAACAACTCCGTGCCCAGCCAGAGCTCCCCTTTGGGAACCCTGCTTTGGCCACACATTCTTTTTTTAAGGGCGTCTATGGGAAAATTCACTGGATCTCTTTTTATAACCGGCATGACCGGAACATAACATTTACCCGACCACAATAAATGCTAAAAATCGTATAATTACAATAATTTATCCGGTGTTTAATATAAAATTGTAGTGCACTCCTGTGGAAAAAATACGATGATCAGCCCGACGATCATGATTCCTAATCAAGATTGAAAAGAATATCGTTTTCCAGGTAGACCTGCTCCAATTGTTTCTGGTGATTTGCCAGTTCTTCGCCTTTCCTGCTGGCCAGTTCCTGGATAATGTACTGGATTGCTGTCATCATGGTGGACGTATTCCCGATAAAGGGGATGGACTTTGAAGGCACCGTGAGGGCGACATGTGCAAATTGAATCACGGGGCTTATTTTGCTGTCTGTAATTGTTAAGAGCGTATGACCGCATCTCCGGATCATTTTGCTCATCTTGATGAGCTCATTGGGATAGCGTGTGGTCGCAATAAGTATGACAAGACTTTTAGGATTGGCATTTACAAGTGCATCAAAGGATGTGCTGTCACTGCCTTTGAGTATGGTAATGCCTTTCCGGATTTTGGTGAGGGACCATCCCATGAAATAGGCAAAGGTAAATGACAGTCTCGAACCGACCACATACACGGAATCACTGTCATTTAAATGATCGACAAACTGATTCATGATTTCAAAATTAATGGTTTCATACATGAATTGAAGATTGTTTATTTCTTCTAACACCCCCATGTGGAGCCTGTCAATGCCTGGTTCTTTAATGCCTGTGATGGTTGCCCTTTCAGGAAGGGAAAGGCCGGTGTTGACAAAATCCTTTAATCCCTCCTGGAATTCCGGATATCCGCTGTACCCTAAGGCGCTGACAAATCGCACCACAGTGGCTTCGCTGGTTTGGCAGGTTTCCGCCAGTTCCTTGATGGTCATGAAAACTGCCTTGGAAGGATTCTGTATAATATAGCTCCCCAGCATCTGGCCTTTGGGGGTCAAGGAGCCAAGTTTGCTTGAAATGTCATTAATTAACTGGCTATGTCCTGTTTTTTTCATTCTTTTGCCTGTTTTTGAGAGATTTTTTTGTAAAAATTTCTTTGTGAAAGATCATTATAACAATCTATTTTTATAGTATATTCCTACAATGATATATCAATAGAGTCAAGAAAAAAGATAAATAAAATTTCATAAACGACAAATATTTTTGACAACATTTATTTCAAAAACCCAATATACCCCCCCCCTGGATCGGGTGACCATTGGCAAGGATCCATTATGTTAAAAGATGGTTTATTATCCATACCCGCCTGGAAATGATCCGCAAAAATTTATTTTGAATATATATTTTTCTTGTTAAACGAATGTCAAGCAACTTAATAACATTGTGCGTCACCTAAAAGATACAACTTTCAGGCGTCATTCTTTTTCGCTGAATTATCACCAAGGGCCTGTTGAAAAATTAACCATCGATATACAATATTTGTTGCCCTGCTGGAGCGTCTCCGTCAGATATTTTTGCATATTTTGTTTTTTAACGGCGATGAATAAAAAGAATGGTCATACTGAAGCTTGCCAATTCCAAAAAACCGTGATAGTCCAAATTAACCGATAAATATTCATGAACAGAAATATTATTTCATAAAAAGAATAATTTGAATTGTCTATTATAAAAAAGGGGGAAATGGCCTTACCAAAATTAGGCACATCAATCATATGAACCAAGAATCGGACAATGCAATTGAACGTTCCATCGGCGGAGAAATCCGGTCCTGCAGAAAAAAAATAGGTCTGACCATTTCCGAACTGGCCGGCCAGGCATCTTTATCATCAGGGATGCTCTCTAAGATCGAGACCGGGAGGACCTCACCCTCACTGTCCACCCTGCAGTCCCTGTCTAAGGTATTAAATGTCCCCATCACCGCCTTTTTCAGAAAATATGAAGAGGAGTCTGAGGCCAGCTTTGTCAAAGCAGGCCAAGGGCTTGCAATTGACCGGAGGGGGAGCCGAACCGGACATCAGTATCAGCTTTTGGGTCACAGCCTGGGTAAGAATATCACCGTGGAGCCCTACATGATTCTCCTGAATGAGGAATCAGAAGTTTTTCCTTTGTTTCAACATGGTGGGATGGAATACATTTACATGCTGGAAGGTGAAATGGTCTATACCCATGCAAATTCATCCTACCGTCTTGAACCGGGGGATTCTCTGCTCTTTGATGCAAACGTCACCCACGGTCCTGAAGAACTGGTACGTCTTCCCATCCGTTTTCTATCAGTGATGGTCTCCTTGAGAAACGGCCTGGGTGCTTCCTGACCTGCATTTAAAGGCCAATGACTGTTCTTTACATATTTCTGTGACCAAACCGTTGGATACGGCCACTATATCGTGGTTTTCCATTTCAACGGAGACTTGAATTTTTACCGCCACGCAAAGAATCTGGACCAGATCCTTCGGTTCTTGATCCCGAACTGCCCTGACTGCATTGTTTCTGAAGACCCCAAGCCTTCCACGGCGAACCCGCCCTCCTCTCTTCTTTTGTAGAAAAAAACCCTACATAGGTCTGGAAATTTGCCAGACAAGAAAAAAATACGATTTTGTCATTTATTCTTTTTTAAATTACATTTTTGAAACCACTCTCTCCCGTAAAAATTTACACCCAAAAATTTATTGTCATGAAATAAAAATTCATAAGGTGAAAAATCTTTTATTTTCAATAGCTTAACAAAAAAACGACATTTATCTCCTGTTTTGGCATTTGTTTTGCTTTTTCAAGGGCCAAGACATTAATACCAGCTAACCTTTTAACAAACTGAGGAGACTATGAAAACTATTTTGGCAATTATCAAACCGTTCAAGATTGAAGATGTCAAGGAAGCACTCACAAAGATAGACATCAACGGAATGACCATATCCGAGGTCAAGGGATTCGGCAGGCAGAAAGGTCACAAGGAGGTATACAGAGGCGCAGAATACCAGACCGACTTCCTGCCCAAGGTCGAACTTAAAATTGTGGTGGATGATGATCGGGTCGAAACCGTGGTCTCCACCATCCAGAATGCAGCCAGGACCGGAAAAATCGGAGATGGCAAAATCATTATTCTTCCCGTAGAAGACGTGGTCAGGATCAGGACCGGCGAGCACGGCCCCCAAGCCCTTTAACCCTGTTATTAACATAAAATATTAATTCTAAACTTTTGGAGAAATTAATACCATGAAAAAAATAGTGTCATCTGCCATCTTTTTTTCGTTGCTGACCATTTTCTGCCTGGTCCCGTCGGGGCCGGCCGCAGCATCTGACACGGCTGTGGAAACAGCCGTTAACACCTATCCCTCAGAATTATTCCAGGGCAAGACCCAGGAACAGATCAGAAAGGAACTGCCGGTTTCAGGCGCCTACCGGGACGAAAACACACCCATTGAAGAAACGGTCGAGGTGGCCGTGGACGGCAAACCAGTCACCACAACCATTGTCCGCTACCTGACCCAAATGGAGATCTTCCAGTACCGTGGAGATATCCTTTGGACCTGCATCGCAGCCTTTCTGGTCTTTCTCATGCAGGCAGGCTTTGCCATGGTTGAGGCAGGCTTCACCCGGGCCAAGAACGCCGTGAACATCATGATGAAAAATATCTGCGACTTCTGCATCGGCACCGTTGTCTTTCTTGCGGTGGGCTTTCACATCATGTTCGCAGGGCCCAACGAAAGCCTGTTCTTTTTAGGGTCAACTGCGGCCACCCAGTGGGGATTTCCCTTCTGGCTGTTCCAGTGCGTATTTGCCGCCACCACAGCCACCATCGTATCCGGCGGCGTTGCCGAGCGGACCAAATTCACAGGCTACCTTGCCTATTCCGTTGTCATCTGCGCCTTTATCTATCCCGTATTCGGGTCCTGGGCCTGGGGAAGCCTCCTGGACGGATCCGGCTGGCTTGAAAGTGTGCTCGGGGTAGGATTCTACGATTTTGCAGGCTCAACAGTGGTCCATTCCATCGGCGGATGGCTGGCCCTTGCAGGCGCCATTGTGATCGGTCCCAGGATCGGGAAATTCGATGCAAACGGCAACCCCAAAGCCATCCCCGGCCACAACCTCCCCTTTGCCGTGATCGGCGGCTTTCTGCTCTGGTTGGGATGGTTCGGGTTCAACCCCGGCTCCACCACCACCTTTGACGGAAACCTTGCCCGCATTGCAGTCATGACCAACCTTGCAGGGGCTGCAGGCGGTTTATGCGCCATGGCCACGATCTGGTTCATCTTCAAAAAGCCTGACGTGGGTATGACCGTCAACGGTTTCCTGGCCGGCATGGTGGCCATCTGTACGGCAGTTGACGTGGTCGGCGTGGTCGACTCCCTTATTATCGGCGGCGTGGCAGGCGTACTGGTTGTTTACTCGGTCATCTACATTGAAAAAATATTCAAGGTTGATGATCCCGTCGGCTGCATCTCTGTTCACGGTGTCTGCGGCGCCTGGGGCACCCTGGCCTATGCCTTTTTCGGAGTTGAGACCTTCAGCTTAAAGGTTCTGGCGGCTCAGCTCATCGGTATCGGCACCGGTTTTGCCTGGGCATTCGGCACCGGCATGATCCTTTTTCTGGCCATCAAACACACCATCGGCCTGCGTGCTACCAGGGAAGAGGAAATAGAGGGCCTGGATATCAGTGAACACGGCAATGAAGCCTATGCCGGCTTCACGGCTGACAATATGTAGACCCTTTTACCCTGGCATTGCCGGTATGGCAATGCCAGGGCCGATACAACAACAGGCAGCTAAGCTGCTAAAGGCAAAAAATCTTTTATTATTGAAAAAGCAGGCTTTAAGACTTTTCCCTTAAAAACGCATTTTCTATCCCCCATATCAACCCGGAACACCATAAGCAAAAGCAGTTAAGGAGAACGCCATGTGCGGAATTGCAGGCATATTATTCAAACAGAAAACTGACAACAAACCCCAGGGCCTGACCACAGGCATGGCCCTTACCCAGATGATGGATGCCATCCTGCACAGGGGACAGGATTCAGCCGGGTGGGCCATATACAATCCCATGCCCGAAGAGATGCTGCGCATGCGCTTTTTTATCTCCCAGGGACAGGATGCAGCAGCGGATATTGAAAAGATCAAAGCCACCTTAAAGCCCCTTGGCGTGGACGTTGTGTCAGCGGAACAACTTGGCTGCACCCTGGGGGTCCATGCAAGATTTGACGGCGACATTCTCTCCTTAACCCGTGCCGTTGAAAAACAGCTTCGGCCCGTATCCATGGGATCGAGCCTGGACATTTTAAAGGATGTGGGAAAACCCCTTGAAATCGCGCCAAACTACGGCATAGACCGCTTTAACGGAACCCACGGTATTGGTCATGTGAGACTTGCCACGGAATCAGGGGTCCATCCGGACACGGCACACCCCTTCTGGGCCTGTGGGTTCTCAGACATTGCAACAGTCCACAACGGCCAGGTCACCAATTACTGGATCATGCGGCGCCGACTTGAGCGGTTCGGCATGCGGTTCCAGACGGAAAACGACACCGAACTCATTGCCGTATACCTGGCCTTTCAGATGAGCTGCGGCGCAGGCCTTGAAGATGCGCTCAAGGCATCCCTGGACGACCTGGACGGCACCTTTTCCTATCTTGTAGCCACCAAGGACGCCATTGGATACGCCAAGGACAAACTGGCTGCCAAACCCATGGTTAAATATGAAACCGACGAGATGATCGCAATCTGTTCCGAAGAGGTGGGTATTAACCGGCTTTTTCCGGGACAGGCCCTGGAAACAACAGAACCTGCACCCCTGACCTACGGCCTCTGGTCCATGGCAGATTAAACCCTATAGAGCAAAAAGAATTTACAAGAAATCAAGAGGAGTGAAAAAATATCCATGGCAACCATAGACCTTTCAGATATGCCCATGCGAATGGCCAACGAAGTGATACGCGGATACGGGGCCATCCACGAATCCGTGGAGATCATCAACCCGGATGCAAAGCACTACATCGGTGTGGGGCTAACCAGTTCCATAACCATAAACATCAAGGGCTCTGCAGGTTATTTCTGCGGAGGGCTCACCGACGGTCCCAATATAAAAGTTGAAAACAACGTCTCCTGGGGGGTGGGGGACAACATGATGTCCGGTACCATCCAGGTCGGCGGCAGTGCGGGTGCCATTGCAGGGGTTGCCCTGCGCGGCGGCGACATTGTCATCCAGGGCAACATGGGCTCCCGGTCCGGCCAGGTTATGAAAAAAGGGACGCTCTGCTGCTGCGGCAACTCCTCGTTCATGGCAGGTTACATGATGTACGGCGGCAGAATCATCATCCTCGGGGACTCGGGCCACAAGATCGGTGAAAACATGGCTGGCGGCGAGATCTTTGTGGGCGGAACTGTCCAGTCCCTTGGCGCAGACGCCATGGAGACAACGCTCACCAAAGAGGATGTCGACAGCATCACAGCCTTTCTGGACCGGTACGGGATAAAATTTTCCGGCTCCTTTAAAAAAATCGTGTGCGCGGGAAAAGACCTGAACTACGGAACACCCGAACCTGCTGCCAAGCCCATTCCCTATACCGAATTTTCAGGGCCGGGTACAGCCTACTGGAACGAAAAGATCATCCAGGATATTCAGGTCAAATCCAATATCGGGAGATACCGTCTCAGGGGGTTTGGGGCCTCCCGCCATGTCCCCCATTTCAACGACATTGCCTTTAAGAACCCCATGAAAACCTTTGCAGCCGATGCCGTGGACAAGGTTGCCATGCGGACCTTTATCGGAGACCGCCATGGGGCAAGGGCCCTGGACCTGTCCATGCCCGTAATGATTGCGCCCATGAGTTTCGGTGCGGTCTCCCCTTCGGTCAAGCAGGCCCTGGGCCAGGCATCTGCCATGTCCGGGATCTCGGAGAACACCGGGGAAGGCGGCATGTATTCGGTGGAACGCGCCGAGGCAAGACAACTCATTGCCCAGTGTCTGTCCGGCCGCCTTGGATGGAACATCCACGACATGCAGCGGTCCGACGGGGTGGAACTTTATATCTCCCAGGGAGCAAAGCCGGGGCTGGGCGGCCAGCTCATGGCTGCCAAGCTCACCAAGGAAATTGCCGCCATGAGGGGAATCCCTGCCGGCATGGACCTTCGATCGCCCTCCCGTCACCCGGATGTCCTGGGTGGAGACGATCTGATGATGAAAATCCGGGAGTTCAGGGAAGCCGTTGGATGGCGCCTGCCCGTGAGCATCAAGCTCGGGGCCGGCCGAACCCGCGACGATGTGAAGATCGCCTACAAGGACAAGCTTGATTTTGTAGAACTGGACGGGCTCCAGGGCGGCACAGGCGCAGGGGGCAACGAGGTCCTGGAATATGTGGGCATCCCAACCATCTCCGCCATCATGGAGGCCGTGGACGGCCTCGACGAAATTGATGCAGTGGGGAAACTTCCCATCGTGCTCATGGGCGGAATCCAGAACGGGGTGGATGCGGCCAAGGCCATTGCTTTAGGCGCAAGCGCAGTGGGCATCGGTACCCCCATTCTCATTGCCGGCGGCTGCATCGGCTGTATGCAGTGCATCTCGGGCAAATGCCCCATGGGCATCACCACCCAGGACCCCAAGCTGGTGAAACGCTTTGACGTCAAAACCAAGGCCCTTGCCATGCACCGCTATCTTGAATCCTTCAGGTGGCAGCTGGCTGCGGTGGCCCTTGCCGCCGGCCATGCCAATGTCCATGACCTGTGCAGGGATGACCTTGTGGCCCTGACCCCGGAGGCTGCAGCACTGACCCGCCTGCCCTATTGCCCGGAACTCAGGGAAAGCGTCCAGCCCGAAACCGGAAAATCCAAAGAGACTGGGACTGCCAATTACCCCCGTTCATCTCTTAAACTGATACGGTCCATGTCCGATGATGATCTCGAACAACACCGGGAGTCTGTCATCCGCCAGGCCATGGTATCCCGGCCCAACCCATTCCCCGAAGACCGGGGAGCGAGCCTGGACGACGTGGTTTTCTTATCCGCAGCCTTAACCCGGCTGGTCATTGATCCCTACCGGGAGGACTGCTCCACCGCTACCTGCATCACAAAAATAATGGGACTTGGCAAGCCCGATCCGGATCAGCCCCAGCTTACCCTTGACACCCCCCTTATTGCCACCGGCTTTGACACGGCCCCGGACAAGGTTAAAAGGGGTCTGGACAAAGGACTTGAATCCAGCGGTGCCGCATACATGGGCGAACGTCCCCTGGGAGTGGCCCCATGGATCCAGGTGATCACGGAACAGACGACCCCGAGCCCCGAAGCTTCCGGCCTGGTGTTCAAAGACTTTGATCCTGGGCTTCTTTCCAAAGCCCGAAAAGAGAATCCCAGCCGGATCCTGGGACTTTGGACCGGGACAGACCAGGTGGTTCAAGCCGTTGACCTGGCCCTGGAAAAGAATTTTGACTTCCTGGTTCTGGACACCTGCACCGCCCCCACAGGCCTGTGGCCTGAACTGAAACCAGAATTTGATCTCAGGGTCATGCGCGATGCCCTGTCCCGCCTGAGACAGCTGGGAAAAGAAGAAGAACTGGCCCTGATCAGTTTCGGCGGACTGCGCTCGGGTACGGATGCGGCAAAATGTCTGGCCTACAATTGTACAGCCACGGCCCTGGGCGTTTCCATGGGCTTAAGCCTTGGCGGCGTCATAAAGGGAGATACCATTGAATTTGACCCGGAAATGACAGAACAGCAGATGGCCACGGCAGTGCAACAATTCATCAAGGCCTTTACACAGGAGGCAGCCATCATTGCAAGATGCGCAGGAAAGACCAACATCCACAACCTTGAACCCGAAGATATGAAAACCATGACCCTGCCCACGGCCAAGGCCCTTGATCTGCCCATGACCTCAGGCCCTGTGAAGCGGGAAGGATTCTAATTCCTAATCTCAAGAACAATAATTCTCCAAATATAGAGGGGACATATAAATGTTATATTATCCGGAAGCAGAAATACAATCGGCAAAAATTGAAGAAGTCAAAAACGGACTTGTAGAAAAAGGGGTTGAATTTCTCCTCACCCAGTTTGTGGATATTCACGGCTGCCCAAAGGTCAAGCAGGTGCCGATATCCTGTTTTGAGGATGTGGCAAAAACAGGGGCTGGATTTGCCGGAGCGGCAGTCTGGGGAACGGGCCTTGGCCCTGAAAGCCACGATCTTATGGCCCGGACCGACCTTGACACCTATACCATCCTGCCCTGGCAGACCAACGTGGCCATGGCCGCAAGCGATCTTTTTGTGGACGGTTCGCCCTGGCCCTTTTGCCCCAGAACCAACCTTAAACGAATGCTTGGCCTTCTGGCTGAGCAAGGGATGACCCTGAACGGCGGATTCGAACCCGAGCACTTTCTGGTTCAAAAAGATGAGAACGGAATCAAACCATGGGACCCAGAAGGCATCGATACCCTGGACAAGCCCTGCTATGATTTCAAGGGACTGTGCCAGAGCATGGACTACCTCCAGGACGTTACCCGATACGGCAATGAGATGGGGTTCGGCATTTACCAGAGCGACCATGAGGATGCCAACGGCCAGTACGAGATCAACTACGACTGGGGCCCTGCCGTAGAATGTGCAGATCGCCTGATCCACTTTCGGATGATGACCAGCCAGGTGGCCAAAAAATACGGTGCCATTGCCACCTATCTTGCAAAACCCTTTGAAGACAAGACCGGATCAGGGGCCCACCTGCATTTTCACCTTGCAGACGTAAAAACAGGGAAAAACCTTTTTCCCCTGAAATCCGGTGAGGAAGATATCAAGGGTCTTGGCATGTCAAAAACCGCCATCCATTACATCGGCGGCCTGCTCAAGCATATCAGGGCGCTGACTGCCGTGGCCTCCCCCCAGATCAACTGCTACAAAAGAATCCAGAGCGGGGAGTTCGTCTATTCCACGAATTCGGGTTATACCTGGACCCCCTCATTTGCCTCCTACGGAGACAATAACCGGACCCAGCTTCTTCGATGTCCTGCCACCAACCGGTTTGAAGACAGGTCCCCTTCGGCCATGGTCAACCCCTACCTCTATCTGGCCGTCCACATTGCAGCAGGCCTGGATGGCATTAAAAACCAGATTGATCCGGGCGAGGCCATCGTGGGCAAGAATATCTGGGACATGTCCATTGACGAGAGAAAGAAACTGGGCATGATCCAGCTGCCCCAGAATCTGCTTGAGGCTGTGGAGGAACTCGAGGCTGACGAGGTCGTAAGGTCTGGCCTGGGCGCCATAGCAGACGAATATATCCGGCTCAAAAAGGCAGAATGGGGATCTTTCATGCGCCATGTCACTCCCTGGGAAGTCGAACGGACCTTGACCCTGTTCTAGGCAATTTAATATTCTTGGAGCCAGGACTGACACCATACTGTGTCCGGAGATACTGCCAACCCGGGCACAATTTTTTTTAACAGCAAATCAGTGAAGATTAGAAATCATGGCCTTTGAAATCATCCATACCCTTTTAACCCAGAGCGGATACCGGTTCAGTCTCTACGATCACCCGGCCGTAACCACCATTGAAGATGCAAGGCAAAAAGTCCCCCACCTTACGGTCAACCTCATTAAAACCATTGTCTTTAGAATCAAGGAGGGACACTGGGTACTTGCCGGGGTCGGGGCGGATGACCGTATCGATTACAAGGCCCTGGCTTCAGCATTCGGGGTGAACCGAAAAAAACTTCGCTCCATTTCAACTGGGGAGGTAGAAGAGGAGCTTGGGTTCCAGATCGGCGGGGTTGGCCCCTTTCCGGTGACCCCCAATGTCAGGGTAATCCTGGACCAGGGTCTTGCAGGCCTTGGATTCATTTTCTGCGGATCCGGTAAAAACACGGCAACCATTGGGATGGATATCCAGAACCTGATCCGGGTTTCAGGCGCAATGGTCAGCCCCATATGCAAAGAACAGAAAAAAACAACCAATGAATGAAATAGATTCATTCATAATGAAAAAAATTATTAACACTATCTTTTTTCACAGAACGGATAGATACACAGCGGGTATTTTCCGAGCAGTTTAAAGAGCTATGGATTCAGGAAAAGATTAACAGATGCAATATGAAATAAATAGTTTCATGACGAAATAAATTTATTGACATGATTTCTTTCATAAAGTATACAAAAACTAAAATAGAGCCATTAAAAGAAGTTTTACATATTATAAATTTAGGAGCGGTTCAATGGACATGACATACGAGCAAATCTCAGAAAATATTGTTGACGGCAATGTTTCAAAAGTCGCGGAGTTAACTCAAAAAGCGCTTGATGACGGTGCAAACCCCAAAGATATTATCAACAAGGGGTTGCTGCCCGGAATGAACGAGGTAGGCGAACTGTTTAAGGACGGTGAACTGTTCGTTCCCGAAGTTCTGATTGCCGCCAAGGCGATGAAGGCCGGAATGGAACTGTTGCGCCCCCTGCTTAAAGAGGGAGATATTAAAAAAGTGGGTACCTGTGTCGTTGCAACAGTAAAGGGCGATCTCCATGACATTGGTTTGAAACTGGTTGGCATGATGATGGAAAGTGCTGGATATGAAGTCTTTAACCTTGGGGTGGATATTGATTCTGAAACATTTGTTTCAGCAGTCAAAGAACACAATCCTGACATCGTTGGGATGTCTGCCATGCTGACGACAACCATGGTTGCCATGAAGGATACCGTAGAAGCACTCAAAGAAAATGGCTTGTATGAAAAGGTGAAAGTCATGATTGGCGGATCCCCAATCACTGACGATTTTGCAGACGAGATAGGCGCAAGCTTCGCTGCAGATGCGTCATCAGCCGTTAAACTTGCCAACACCTTAATGGGTATTGCTGCATAAATATCATAACTTATTTTAAAGGAATTAAAAATGTTTCCAGCAGTTGATGGCGGCCAGTTGCGCTTGCTGAGTGAAGAGGACATAAAGCTCATACACGAAACTTCCATGAAGATATTAGAAGAAACGGGTATGAAAATTAAAAATAAAAAGGCAAGGGAATGTTTTGCCAAAAATGGTGCCACCGTAGATGAAGCAACCGGAATCGTAAAGATACCTCGATCCCTGGTTGAAAAAGCGATTGAAACAGCACCGTCCAAAGTGGTGCTCCATGCCCAGAATGAAAAGCATGACCTCCATCTTGAAAAGACCCGCACACACTTTGGTACCGGTGGCACCGTATTGTACGCCCTGGACCTTGAAACCGGAGAGAAAAGAAAATCTCAAACCCATGATGTCCGGGACATCGCCCGAATGGTTGATTACTGCGACAACGTCTCGTTTTACGTAATCAATACCTATCCCCAGGACGTGCCTGATTCAGACGCTGACATCAATCGTTTCTATTGGGCATTGACCAATACCACCAAGCACGTCACCGGCGGCATGTACACCATGGACGGGTTAAAAGGGGCCATCGATATCGCTGAAGTCATTGCCGGTGGTGCGGACAAACTGCGGGAGAGGCCCATCGCTTCGTTTATCGTGCTGATGATCAGCCCCCTTGTAATGGATGACCTCTACTCAGACTTCCTGATTGAGATCGCCCAGAAAGGGCTGCCGCTTGTGGTGTCGTCCGAGCCCCTTGCCGGTGCCACATCCCCCGTTACCATTGCCGGCACAATTGCACTGAACAACGCAGAGACGCTGGCAGGCATCACCCTGACCCAGCTGATTAATCCGGGGACCCCGATCCTGTACGGCTCCACCTCAAGCATCATGGATATGAGGGAAGGTACTTACATGGCCGGTGCTGTTGAGTCCGCCATGATCAATGCCGGTATTTCACAAATGACGCAGTACTATGATCTGCCCATGTACGGTACGGCCGGTATGTCAGATTCAAAAATCATTGATACCCAGGCGGGATACGAAAGCGCCATCACCGCAATGACCGTTGCCCTGTCAGGCAGTAACTTTATCCATGATGCCGTTGGCCTGCTTGAGATGTGCCAGGTGTTCTCATACGACAAAATGATTGTTGACAACGAAATTCTGGCCAATGTGTTACGCGTTATGAAGGGCATTAAAGTCAATGAAGATACCCTTGCCCTTGACGTAATTAAGTCTGTCGGCGCAAGCGGGCATTTCCTGGACGAAGAGCATACGGTAAAGCATCTTCGTAAAGAATTTTTCATGCCCAAGATTGCTGACAGGCAAACCCGTGTCAGATGGGAAGAAGGCGGATCATTGACGACGGAGCAGCGCGCGCGCAAAATCGTTGAAAAGGTTCTGAAAAAGCATATTCCGACCCCTGTTGATCAAGGGGTGAAAGCGGAACTGAGGAAGAAATACCCCGGAATCAAGGGCGACGAATTGTACTGATCCGGTTGTCTGAAAACGGCGGCTGACGTTAATTGTCAGTCGCCGACACAGGAAGCCACCTACGAATTTCTGATGCACCGACTATTTTTTGATGCACCGATGAGCTTTTTTACATTCCCAGGGATTTCAAAAATATGAATGCCGTATCGAAAGCCATGCGGCAGTCATAAAACTGATTGTTTTTTTTGCAAAAGAGGAAAAGGCAAAATGTGTTTAATATTAGGTGTTGACACTGGCGGCACATATACCGACGGAGTCATTTTTGATGCATCAAAAAATAGTATCATTAAAAAATCGAAATCATTAACAACCTATGATGATTTAACAAAATGCATTGAAAATTGCATATCTTCATTGGGCTCAAAAAATTTTAGTAAAATTGAATGTGTCTCTTTGTCCACGACCTTGGCAACCAATGCAATTGTTGAGGGGTGTGGGTGTGAAGTTGGCCTGATAATTATCGGCAGGGAACCCACAGGCTCGCTGCCTGTAAAAGAATGGCAAGTCATTAAAGGCGGCCATGATGTCAAAGGCGTTGCGCTTGAAGACCTGGACGTTGCAGAGGCGCGTAACGCCATAGAAAGCTTGAGGGGGAAGGTCAGCGCGATAGCCATTTCAGGGTATTTCAGTGTTCGTAACCCTGAGCACGAGCTGTGCATCCAGCAAATGGTCAAGGAATTGTTAGACATTCCCGTTGTATGTGCCCATCAACTCTCAAGTTCGCTGGGGTATTACGAGAGAACGGTAACAACCGTTTTAAACGCACAACTGGTTCCGATTATTGTTGATCTAATAAATTCAATAAAAAACGCATTGGTCGCATTGGAGATCAAGGCACCGTTGATGATCGTCAAAGGTGACGGATCGTTAATGGATGAAAAAATGGCCAAAGAACGGCCCATCGAGACAATCCTTTCCGGTCCGGCATCAAGCATCACCGGCAGCATTTCATTAACAGAATGTAAAGATGCCCTGGTTCTGGATATGGGGGGGACCACTACCGACATTGCCGTTGTACAAAACGGAATACCCAAGGTAAATCCTGAAGGCGCATCCGTGGATGGCTGGCTGACCCGGGTCAAGGCGGTTGATATCAACACCTACGGTACGGGCGGAGACAGTTATATCCGGGTCGACAATGGTAAAAGATTGATTATTGGCCCCCAAAAGGTCATACCGCTCTGTGTTGCGGCTCACAAATATCCCTATCTGGTCGATGAATTAACCGAACTGTGGAAAACAGGGCAGGCATTTTCCAGACCCAATCCTGCCGATTGCCTGATGCTCATTGATGAAAGCAGCAGTGATTCTTTGGGTGAAAAGGAGCGGGAGATCGTGGGGTTGCTGGCGGCAGGGCCCCATTTGACCACACACATAGAACAGTTCATGAGAAAGAAGTACCGGTTTTTCAGTTTTGATGATTTACTCAGCAAGGGGGTAATCAGGAAAATTTCACTCACCCCCACCGATATCCTGCATACAAGCGGTGCCTATGTAAAATGGAATAGTGATGCGTCCAGGATAGGATGTCAAATTTTAGCCGACAAGCTCGGAAAAGATCTTGAAGAGTTTCTTGAACATGCAACAGAAAATATCAGCAATAAACTTTGCAAGTTAATTTTTCAGACCCTGCTTGATAACGATCTGAGCAACGTACAACTCAATAAAAGTTGCGAAGCGCAGTATCTCATTGATAAAATACTCAGCACGGACAACAACCACTCGTTTGGACTCACCTCAAAGATACAATTTCCGATCATTGCAGTCGGTGCCCCCGTAAAGGCATATCTTCCCGCAGTGGCCAAAAAAATAAACGCGGAAATTATCATTCCGGATCACTATGAAGTAGCAAACGCTGTGGGTGCCGCAACCGGAAAATGGATCAAAAGGGTAGATATACTGATCAAATCAAACGCTGAAGAGGGCGTTGTATTACACGCACCATGGGAAAGAAAAAAAATCCATGATGTGGAAAGTGCCAGGAAGTACGCACTTCATATGGCAAACTTGCAAATTGAATCCGCTGCAAAAGAGGCCGGCGTGAGCGATTATGAAATCACCCTGGACGATAGAGATTTTTTCATAGATGGCACCGAAGACACCCAAGGGCTCCATGTGGAGACTAAGCTTGAATTTACAGCCATCGGCAAACCGGGCTCAATGCGCGATCACTGCGTTCACAGCTATGCATAACCGTGAAAAGAGGGAACAAAAATGACCCATACAGCATTGGACATCCCGCAACATTACAAGATCGTTCCGCATAACGGCACCACTTGCAGCTTGCTGGACGCACTTGTGAAAGAAAATGTCTCGATATATTCCCCCTGTGGCGGAAAAGGAATCTGCGGTAAATGCAAAGTGCAGACCGATGGAGATGTCAGCGAAATTTCCAGCGAGGAGATACGGTTATTGACACCTGAAGAGATTGAGAAAGGCATCCGGCTTGCCTGCAGGACATACGCAACTGGCTCAACCCGGGTCTCTATTACAGGGGATAACTTTACGAACAATTCCAAAGACAAAATCACGACATACAGGGAATATGCAACCAACAGTAATATCACCAAATGCAGAATTACTGCCGAGACACCTGACCTGAAAAATGATTTTTCGTTAACAGAATGCATTAAGAAGAAAGCCGGGAATATCAACATGGACCTGTCCCTCATCAGGGAACTTTCCAACAGATCACTTCCTGATAACGAAATCACCTTGTCCCTGTGTGGTAATGACCTTATCGATATTGAATTTGAGAATACCATGGATCAAAAATTTGGCGCCGCTTTCGATATTGGAACCACCACAATCGCCTGTTATCTCATGGATTTGAATACCGGTCGGCAGATCCATGTGGCGTCTTGCCAAAACCCGCAATCGGCATATGGCGCTGACGTCATCTCACGGATTAACTATAGTTTACAAAATAAAAATGGAATAAAGGTTTTAAGTAAAACGGTAAAAGCGGGTATCAGTGACCTCTTGAGCAAAGCATGCGCTGCTGTCAAAATCAAAGAAACGCATGTGTATGAATGCGTATTAGTCGGCAACACGACCATGAATCATATTTTCTGGGAGCTCAATCCCATCAGCTTATCAAGGGTTCCGTTCACCCCTGTAACCAAAGAAATGATAGTCGCCGATGCAGGCACAGCCGGAATTTCGGGAATGAATACCAGGGGCAAGGTGGTATTTTTACCCTGCATAGGAGGCTTTGTCGGCTCAGACACAGTGGGTGCCGTTATCGCTTCAGACCTGAAACAGAAAAAAGGAAATACCCTGATCATCGACCTTGGGACAAATGGTGAAATTGTCCTTGCAACGTCCCAGCAGATGTATGCGTGTTCCGCCGCTGCAGGCCCGGCCTTTGAAGGCGCCAGCATAAAACATGGCATGCAGGCTTTCAAAGGAGCGATAAACAGTGTGAGTATCGATGATGACCTGCACTACACAACCATTGACAACAAACCTGCCAGGGGCATTTGTGGTTCGGGTTTAATAGATATCGTGGGCCAGTTTTTAACCACCGGCATTATCGATAAAACCGGCAAAATCGTTGAATCTGAAACCCTGGAGAATGATCGTTTATCCCAAAGAATAATCAAAGAGAACAGAAGAAAAAGAGTCATCCTTGCCCACCCCCATGAAAGTTATAACGGAGAAGAAATTTATATCAGCCAAAAGGATATAAGAGAGCTCCAGCTTGCAAAAGGCGCAATCAGAGCAGGGATCAATATCCTTCTTAAAATTGCCAAGGTCAATTTTGCAGATATTGACCGCATATTTCTTGCCGGTGCCTTTGGCAATTTTATCAACAAGGAAAGCGCCAGAAAAATAGGTGTTTTTCCTGATATCCCCCTCGACAGGGTAATCTCCATGGGCAACGCTGCCGGGGAAGGGGCAAAGATGGCCCTGTGTGACAAAGAGATCCTGCAAAAGGATATAATGACGGACGCAGTGTCTATTCAGCACATTACGGTGTCAAACCATCAAGATTTCCAGGACGAATTTGTCCGCGGTATGTCTTTTTAGGCAATGGACAAAAGAGAATAAAACTAACCCAAAAAACGCTATGACTATAGGAAAAACACTATGACTACAGGAAAAGAACGAATACTTCAAGTACTCAACCACCAAAAAACAGACTGTATCCCCTGGGTGCCTTTTGCCGGTGTTCATGCCGGAAAACTGGTCGGCTATAACGCCGATGAAGTCTACAAGGATGCAGACAAGTGTTTTGAATCCCTGGTCAAGGTCAATGAACTCTATAAACCCGACGGCCAGCCGATAATGTTTGACCTGCAGATCGAGGCTGAAATGCTTGGTTGCGATCTGCTTTGGGCCCCCGATTCTCCGCCAACTGTCAAAACCCACCCCTTTGCCGAAACCGATGAAATCGAAATAAAAGAGATCACTGCGGACATGGGCCGGTTGCCCCTTGAACTTGACGTGATGCGCCGGTGTAAAGAGGCATTTGGCGAGACCACAGCGCTTTACGGGCTTATCACCGGTCCCTTTACCCTGGCGCTCCACCTGCGGGGAACAGAGATCTTCATGGACATCGTAGAAAAGCCTGACTACGTGAAGGCGCTCATGGCATACTGCAACAAGGTTGCCAAAAAGGTCGCAGGTTACGTGATGGATACCGGTATGGATGTTATCGCAGTGGTAGACCCGATGATTTCACAGATTTCACCCAGGCATTTCAAAAAGTTCATGCACGAACCCTTTGCCGATCTGTTTGACTTCATCCGTGGGGGCGGGGCCAAATCTTCGTTCTTTGTCTGCGGCGATGCGACCAAAAAAATCGACGCCATGTGCAAGACCCGTTGCGACTCCATTTCTGTGGATGAAAATGTCGATCTGATTGTCGCCAAGGAAATCTGTGATAAAAACAATGTCGTTCTGGGAGGCAATCTTCCCCTGACCACCGTGATGTACCATGGTACACAGCAGGACAATATGAAGTGCGCCATCGATTTATTTGACTCTCTGCCCTCCACGGAAAATTACATCCTTGCGCCGGGATGCGATCTGCCTTTTGAAACACCTGCGGAAAACGTGATTGCTGCTGAACAGGCAGCACACAACACCGAGGCCGTGCGCAAAATGATCGCCAACTATCAGTCCAAGGAGATCGTTTTTGAAGGGGAACTCCCGGATTATGAAAATTTGCAAAAACCCCTTGTTGAAGTGTTCACCTTGGATTCAACGGCCTGTGCAGCATGCACCTATATGCTGGCAGTTGCCATGGATGCCAAGAACAAATTCGGTGATGCCATTGATGTAATTGAATATATGTACACCGAACCCCAGAACATTGCTCGCTGCAGGGAAATGGGCGTGAAAAAGCTACCGTCAATTTATATCAATGGCGAACTGAAACACGCTTCGCTTATCCCTGCACAGTCAGAGCTGTTTGCCGAAATCGATGAACTGATATGATCACTTATCTCTTTGTCAGCGGCTTTCTCGGAGCAGGGAAAACAACCCTGCTCAACATGATGCTGCGCCAATACAGCCACCTGAAGCTTGGCGTTATCGTTAACGATTTCGGCGATCTGGGCGTAGACGCCTCGCTTCTGGACCAGACCCACGTCAGTGGACAAATAAAAGAGCTGAAGTCGGGACAGATCTTCTGTTCGTGTCTCTCCGGTTCATTTATTAATTCAGTGCTTGCCTACCGGGATATCTGCCCGGACCTGGTTCTGGTCGAATGTTCGGGCCTTGCCAAACCATCGACACTCAAGGATATTGTTCAGGTTATCGATCAGAAAGAACCTGAAAAATTCACCTGCCTTGGCATGGTGAGTGTGGTCGATGCCTTGCGACACCGGGTTCTTGAGCAAAGTCTTATGGTTATCCATGAACAGCTTGAAGCCAGTGACCTGCTTTTGTTGAGCAAAACAAGCCTGGTTCCCGCAGCTGATGCACAAGAGCTGCACCAGGACCTGAGCCGCAAATATCCAGACAAGCCAATCCTCTCATTTTCCCCGGCGGGGCTTAACGTGGACCTGGTTGAAATGCTCCAAAACCGTTCAGGGGCATATCAGACCGTCGATCAGACGCAGCATCAAGGCTGGGGCGAGGCAGGTCGTCCCATGAGCTTTGTGCTGCCCCCACCGACAGGCATAACCCGTGCCGATCTCCTGGGCCGGCTGCAACCCTTTCAGTCCCGGTGGTATCGCCTCAAGGGAACCATCGTAACCCGAGACAAGGAGGCATGCCTGGTGGATGCCACAGACGGGGAGCTTCATATTACGCCAACCACCCGTGTTCCAGATGTATACGGCGTTGTTGTCATTACCCATGACGCCCAGCTGGAACATGATTTGAGAAAGAATTTGGGGCTGCAGGAACTGCCCTCCCACAAACCAAAGGGACTGCGACTTTTTTAATGAAACAGAACATCACACAGCTGGCATCAAGATCAACGGGCATCAACCAGGAAGATCTGGCAATTTTATTTGCCCAAGGCGAAGAACAGGTCTACCACCCAAATGAATGGATATTTCATGAAGCCACGCCCCGCCGATGGGCTGGGGTTATCCTGGAAGGTAAGCTCGAATTGATGCGCGGCCTGCACGGCACTGCCCGCAAGGTGGGTACCATGGTGGCAGGTGCCATGATCAGCGAAGGTGCCTTTTTGGGATGTGATTCACACTCAAACGGATCGTTCACCCGAACCGGGATAAAAATTTGGCAAATATCCCAGGAAAAGATCGACCGGTTGAAGGAAAATAATCCTGATTTCTTTTACCGGATTGTCTCCCAGGTTGCCGTTGGCATTAACCGTCGAATGCGCCTGCTTGCCGACAGTATCTACGAGAACAAGACAAATGAACCGGTGGTGATCAGCGGTTTCCGCCAGGAAAAAGACTCGCTGGGGATACGAGAAATTTACGACCATGTTTATTATGGGGTTCAAACCCGGCGGGCCATGGAAAATTTTGCCATTTCCGGAATTCATCTCAGTAATTTCAATCATATGATTGAAGCCTTGGCAATGGTGAAAAAGGCGGCCGCCCAGACCAACCATGAACTCGGGACGCTTGATGACGCCAAGATGAAAGCCATCTGCCAGACCTGTGATGAAATCCTGGACGGTAAGCTGCACGACCAGTTCACCGTTGACATGTTCCAGGGAGGCGCTGGCACCTCGACCAATATGAATGCCAATGAGGTTATTGCCAACCGTGGGCTTGAAATCATGGGCTATAACAAAGGAGAATACCAGCATTTACACCCCAATGATCATGTCAACTGTTCTCAATCCACCAACGATGCTTACCCGACAGCAATAAAACTGGCGGTGCTGCTGTCCAACTGCAACCTCATTCGTGCCCTGCACAGCCTTCGTAAAGCGTTGGGACGAAAGGCCGACGAATTCAAGGATGTACTTAAGATGGGACGCACCGAAAATCAGGATGCGGTTCCCATGACACTTGGCCAGGAATTCAGAGCCTATGCCGTTATGATCGAGAGCGCCATAAATTCCCTGGAACAGGCTGCCGAGGCCTTCCTTGATGTCAACATGGGGGCGACGGCCATTGGTACCGGTATCAACAGTCCTCCAGGGTATGCCAGTTTGGTCGCCAAAAAACTTTCAGAGATCAGCGGATTTCCGGTGCGCAGAGCAAAGAATCTGGTGGAAGCAACCCAGAATGCGGGTATCTTTGTGCGCATGTCAGCCAATCTGAAGCTGGCAGCCGTGCAGATATCCAAAATATGCAATGACCTGCGCTTGCTTTCCTCCGGGCCGAGATGTGGCTTAAACGAAATCAACCTGCCCCCGATGCAGCCGGGTTCATCCATTATGCCGGGTAAGGTCAATCCGGTTCTCCCGGAAGTGATGAACCAGATTTGTTACCAGGTGATGGGATATGACATGGTGGTGTCCATGGCCGCCGAGGCAAGTGAACTGGAACTGTGTATGGCAGAACCCATTATCGCCTATGACCTGCTGCACGGTATGATGATCCTTAAAAACGGCTGCATATCCCTGGTCGAACGCTGCATAAACAGCATTGTGGCCAACAGGGATGTGTGCCGGAGCTATGTGCAGACCAGTATCGGGCTGGTGACCGCATTGGTACCGGTAATTGGTTATGAACTGTCAGCGGCTATAGCCAAGGAAGCACTTAAAAACAACGACAGCGTGTATGATCTGGTTCTGGCAAAAAAGCTGCTCACCAGAGAGCAGCTTGATGAAATATTACGTCCGGAGAACATGACCGACCCGCGGAAAATAAAATAGGCACAAGGCTCGCTTTGGGGGGGCACAAAAATCAATTTCCATTCTGTTCATCACACGGTCTTTTCTTATTCGTTCGCCGATTTGAATTGCCAGTGGGGCTGACCTCAGCAAGGAGGTTCGGTTATTTTTTGGTTCTTCAGGATATCGCGTACTTTAGCCACCAGTGATGAATTTTTCCAACCGTTGACTATGTCTATAACGAAATTCCCCACACGCTGGATTTAAATGGGTGGACTATTATTAAAAGTCTGGGGGTTTTCAAACTGTAACCAAGTATCGCATCTTTTGGTTGGTGGGAATTTGGGGCCTCACCAGATTAAGAAGAACTACTTGACCGGGTGCTTGGTTGCCCTATCCATCCACAGCTGACATAGACAAGGCACAGAATTCATCCACGAAAAAAACCCTATAAAGGCAGACTCCCCAAAACGATAAAACAAAAAAAGCCCTGGTCATACATGAATGTATGATCAGAGCTTATATAAAGATAACCCGGCGGCGTCCTACTCTCCCACAGGGCCTCCCCTGCAGTACCATCGACGCAAGAGGTCTTAACTTCCGTGTTCGGGATGGGAACGGGTGTGCCACCTCTTTATTTGGCGAACAGCCAAACCCTTGGGACCTGCTCCAACCCCAGGAGGTGATGAGCCGACATTGAGGTGCCAAACCGCCCCGTCGATGTGAATTCTTGGAGGCGATAAGCCCGTTATCCCGGCGCATCTTGTTATTCGTTGAAAGACGGCCCTTCCATACAGAACCGACTGTGGACTGACAAGGATAGTCCACAGTTTTTTTTAATTCAGGAAGACCATGACTTCACGTTATAAACTTCACCCCGGCCTTGAAGCATAGCCCCAAATAATTGTTTTGGTAGTCCTCGCCCAATTTGAAATTTGACTCGTCACTATTGATACCATGATTGCTCTCTTCTTTCGTTGCTAAAAACTTACTCAAAAATAGTTTAAACTCATCATTTGCTTTTTTTAGAGAAGGATCACTTATTGAATAAATTACATCATGACTAAGATCCCAACTGTCATTTGTTTTTTTTAATCTCCGGCAGTTCTTTTTCAAGGATCTCCTGGACACGGCAGATCTGGTCCGGACATCGGGTGGTCTTCATCCTGGCGAAATGTAAGGTGTTGGACAGAGGGGTAAAGCCTTCCCACAGAACCTGAATGGAGCCTTGGGCAATCTGTTTCAGACAGAGAAAATCAGGTATCACGGCCAGTCCTGTCCCTTTGGAAAGGCTGCGGATGATGGAATGAATGTTGGGAACGATATAGTTGGGACGAAAATCCGGGGCTGCTTTAAAGTTGAGTTGCCAGAACCTGAGCAGGTGTTCATTATCTCCTGCAATACCGTACCATTTCTGATCGACCAGCCATTCAAGCATGCTTTTTTTTCTGCCTTCTTTTACAAAGGATTCAAAAGCTGCGGTGTCTGTTCCCCGGCCTGCGGCAAGGATAATATTCTCCCTTGAAAAGGGCTGGTAGACCACATTCCGGATTTCAATTTTCTGGGGGGTGACCACCATGTCTATCAGCCCTTTTTCAAGTTTCTGGAGCAGTTCTCTGTATTCTCCGAATTCCAGAAAAAGGTTGAAGGGCAGTTGATGCAGGTATTTTTCAAGGCTGATCTGAAAGGTTTCAAAACACATGCCAAGGGTCAATGTGGGGATGTCTTTGCCCGAGCTTTTCTGGAATTTTTGTTCCACCTCCTCCAGGCGCCTGATGGAATCGATGACGGCATTGTACAACAGTTTGCCCTGTTCCGTGGGAGTCAGTTTCCTGGGGGCACGGTCAAAGAGTTTATGGCCGGTATGGTTTTCCAGGGAACTTAAATGCAGGCTCACCCCGGGCTGGGAGATGTACAAGGTTTGGGCCGCCGCTGTCATGCTGCCCTTTTCGTAAATGGTTTTAAAGGTTCTCAACCACTCAAGATTGATCATGGCACACACCTATTAGTATTATGATTCATATCTATAATTAGCCTTATTTTAATAATATAAACATCTGACTATACTATCTGTCAATAATAATCAATTGCCGGGCCTTGAAAGGGACTGGTGTTAAAGAAGGTATCTGGATGAAAAACATTTTCATTGCCATAACATATTTACAAATATATCGGGAGGAGTGATCAATGAAAGCCTTTGTTATTTCCGGAACAACCATGGATGAGGTTTCGTCCGCCCTTGATGCTGCTGTTAAGGTAGAAGGCAAATCGCCCTCCCTGGCAATGGCATTTGCTGGCGGCTCGAAAAGTGGTGCCGGCATTGCACCTGTTTTTCGTCCCGGGGCATCGACCTGTATGGGACAAGCACCGGTGCCGTCATCCATGATGACATGGTGCTGGATGAGGCGATTTCAGCCCTTTGCCTTTACCTGGAAAAGGGGGCATACGGGATCAGAATGTTTGAGGCCCAGGGCAGGTCATCCTATGCCCTGGGCCGGGAGGTCGCCCTTTGGGCCGGAAAAAAGTTTAAAACGTCTATCTTTTTTATTGTGGCTGCCGGCAGTCTATGCATCGGTGACGAACTGCTCAACGGCATTACATCCCATGCCGGGGGCGGGGCCCAGGTATACGGTTGTATTGCCGGCGCGGAGCCCTCATTTTATCCCCAGGGGGCCCAGCCTTTTGTTTTCGATGAAAACCAGACGGTATCCGACGGGCTCTGCGTCTTGGCTCTTGACGGAGAAAAAATATCTGTCGAAGGGATTTCAGCCAATGGATGGCGGGGAATCGGCACCCATAAAACCATTACCAGGTCCAAGGGAAATATTCTTTATTCCATCGACAATATTCCCGCTCTGGATATCATAGAGCGGTACCTTAAAATTGACGGCCATCCGGACCTGGCCTGCGAATACGGACTGTTATGGGAAGAGGAGGACGGCACCCAGGTCATGCGGTCCATTGTGGCGGTCCAAGAAGATAAATCCATTGTCTATTCCGGCAGCATTCCCACAGGGGCCCGGGTTCGCTTCGGCCTTCCCCCGGGACCTAAAATCACAGACCATCTCATGTCCCGGAAACGGTTTTACGGCAAAGTCCTGGGCCATAGGGAGGATGACAACCGGATTGTCCGGTTTACCTCTGTCCCTCCGGAAGTTAATGCATACTTCCAGGCGTTTCTCCAACTTTCCAGGCAATGATCTTTTTGTATTCGAAGCTATTATAATTTTTATAGCAAGCCATAAATCGTCTTATTTGAATAATTAAAGACCAGGGTTTATTGTATTCGGTAAATAGTTAATTTTGTAAGGAGAAATATAATGAATTTGTTCGATAACACCACCGTTAACGGAATGGCCCTTAAAAATAGATTTATCCGTTCTGCCCTCTGGATGAAGGCGGCTGAATCCGATGGCCATCTTAACGACAGCATTTACAATATCTATGAAGAACTGGCCCAGGGGGGCACCGGCCTGATCATTACCGGCTATGCTTATATTTCGGACGAAGAGCAGCCTAACCCCGGAATGATCGGCATTTATGACAATTCATTCATTGAAGAATATAAAAACCTCACGGACAAGGTCCATTCCGCAGGCAGCAAAATCGCTCTGCAGATCGTGTTCGGCGGCTCCCAATCCCACCACCCGGACCGGGATAAAATGAATATCTTTGGGCCTTCAGATGTTGAAAACCGGGTCACTGGCCTTTGCCCCAAAGCGGCCTCAAAAGAGGATGTCAAGCGGATTGTGAAGATGTTCGGAGATGCCGCAGCCAGGGCCAAGGCCGCCGGGTTTGACGCCGTGCAGATCCACGGGGCCCACGGGTATTTTCTAAGTTCTTTTTTGACCCCCTACTATAACCGCAGGACCGATGAATACAACGGGGATATCCACAGCCGGGCCAGGATCATCTACGAAACCTATGAGGAGGTCCGGAACCGGGTGGGAAAAGGATTTCCCGTCATGATCAAGCTGAACTTCAATGATTTCATGGATGAAGACGAGGGACTGGTATTTGAAGATGCCCTAAAGGTATTTAAACGGCTGGATGAGATGGGCATGGATCTGTTTGAGGTCAGCGCCACCAACGAATCCTCCGGCAAAGGCCTGGCCCCTGCCAGAACCAAAATCGCCCGCCTTGATAAGCAATCCTATTTCAGGGACGCCACCGCGAAAATCGCCGAGACGGTCGGCGCACCAGTGATCCTCATGGGCGGTAACCGGAATGTCGAACGTATGACCGATATCCTGAACAATACAAAAATCCGGTACGTTTCCCTGGCAAGGCCCCTGCTCTGTGAACCGGACCTTGTCAACACCTGGGCAAAGACCCCGGGCTATAGACCAAAATGCGTCTCATGCAACCAGTGCTGGATCTCCACACCCAACACCTGCGTTCTTAAAGAAACCAAGAATTAAACAAACAAGGAGTAACCCAATGAATATTACCAGAAGAGATTTTTTGGCCATGACAGGTACCGCCGCAACCGCAGCAATGATTTCACCCTTGAATGTGTTTGCTGCAAAGCATCCGGACAGCCCGCTTTTTTCTCCGGTAAAAATCGGAAATCTTGAAATCAAGAACCGGTTTGTCCGTTCCGCCACCTCAATGTACATGAGTGATGAAAACGGCATTCCCCAGCAGCCACTCTTTGACGTTCACACTCGCCTGGCCCAGGGTGGGGTGGGCCTGATCACAACAGGTCTGACCTATGTGATGAAAGAAGATCAGTATGGCAAATATGGCACCGGCCTGTACGATGATTTTTTGATTCCCCACTACAAAAAACTCACGGATAACGCCCATACCCATGGGGCAAAAATAGCGGTGCAGCTGGTTTTGGCCGGCGCTCACTCCGACTATCGTGTGAATCAGCGGGACATCATGGGCCCCTCTGCCGTCACCCATCCCGTATACGACACCACCCCCAGAGAAATGACAAAAGCCGATATTAAACGAGCCATAAAAGCCATGGCAGATGCTGTTGTCAGGGCCAAAAAGGCTGGGTTTGACGGGGTGGAACTTCACTATGCCCATAACTATCTGGTCAGCCAGTTCATCGTGCCCTACTTTAACAAGCGTACCGATGAATACGGCGGCTCAATCGAAAACCGGGCACGGTTCGCATTTGAAATGCTTGAGGCCATCCGGAGCGCCGTGGGACCGGATTATCCTGTGTGGGCCAAAGTCCATGGCAACGACTATATGGAAAACCAGGGCATGACCCGGGATGAAGCGGTGTATATTGCAAAAGGACTTAAAGCCAGAGGCATCACAGCCCTGAACATCAGCGGCGGCAATCTGGTCACGGGCCCCTATCCATCCCAGACGGATATATTCGATGAGGACGAGCAGTCCTACTTCCGTGAAGATGCCGAATATATCTCCAAACAAGTGAATATTCCCATGATCCTCACCGGTGGTAACCGGAACATGGACGTCATGGAAAAAGTTCTGGCATCCAGCAAAAACATCATGGCCTTCGGCATGGCCCGTACCCTTTTGGCCGAACCGGATCTGATCTCCAAATGGGCCAAAGACCGGAATATAGAACCCCAGTGCGAAGCGTGCAACGGCTGCATGGACGAATATGGCAAAGGGCCGAGCCAGTGTGTATTGTTCGGTTAAGCTGAGCAATTACCGGATCTGGAATAAGGCCGGCCTGCCCGGTCTTATACAGATGAAAGCAGCCCGATCAGGCTGGATTATCTGTGGAATAAGTTAGGAGAGAACAATGAAATACACAGGACCTGTTTTTCGTCCCCCATTTGAGGCGGACTCCCTGCTGCTGCAGGTTACCGTTGGATGCAGTCACAACAAATGCAGTTTCTGCACCATGTACCGAGAGGTAGGCTTCTGCACAGAAAGCCTTGCACAGATCGAAAAGGACCTGCGTGAAGCCAGAGAGGCGATCCCCCATGTGGAACGAATCTTCCTGCTCAACGCCGACCCCTTCGCTCTCAGCGCCAATAAACTAAAGGCCATTGGGGAGAAAATCAACGAGATTCTGCCGGAAGTGAAGACCATTGCCATGTATGCCTCCATCCTCAACATTATCAACAAGACGGACGAGGAGTTGAAAACGCTGCGTGCCCTGAAATTTAACGATTTCAATATCGGTGTGGAGTCCGGTTTGCCAGGCATGATGGAACACTTCAATAAAGGCTACGACCTTAAAACCGCTAAAACCCAACTGGCAAGATTGAAAAATGCAGAGATCGACTTCAGCCTGAACATCATCATCGGCGGGGCGGGCACGGAGCGGCGTCTTGAAAATGCCCGTGCCAACGCCGCTCTGATCAATGAGACAAAACCAAATCTCATTTTCATCGCCAACCTGCATGTCGATCCCGGCAGTGAACTGTTCGAGGAGATGCACCAGGGTGAATTTGTAGAAAACACCCTGGGTCAAAATCTTGAAGAAGAGATCAAGTTGCTTGAAAATTTGACGGTTGAAGATTGCATTTTTTACGGTATGCATACCTCCAACGTGGTGCCCGTGCAGGGCATGCTCCCTCAAACCAAAGAGGCAATGCTGAATCGCTTAAAGCAAACCATTGCAGAGATGGATGAGCTGATTCTCGAATCTCGCAACCTTAAAAAAGGCCCCGAAGGAAATCTGATTACCCGAGTGTGATCTATTTCGTTTGGTCATCCTAAACAACGGGAAAAGAATAAGCAAAATTCAGAGATATAGAAAGGCGGCAGATATGTCTATTATCAAACACCCAGTGCCTGTATTGAAAAGGCGTTGACTTCTTTTTCCAGTCCTGGCCGCAATCAAAATTTGACCGGAGAAGATTAGTATTCATAGTCTGCACCTATAATGGACCCCATAATTTGAACCAGTTGCTAAGAGACACAACAAGTGCTAAAGCCAGTTTCAAATTCATACCGGAATAGGAGGTCCATGAGAAAGAGTTACAGCGGAAAACTTAAGGCAAAAATGGCAATTGATATGATTCGAGAACAAGCAACCGTGGCTGAATTATCATCCAAATATCAAGTTCATCGGTCACTGCTTACGAAATGGAAAAAAGAGGCAATAGAAGGGTTGCCGGAACTTCTTTCAACGACAAAAAAAAATAAAAAGGATGATGAAAATCTGGTTGCAGGATTATACATGAAGATAGGTCAACTCGAAGTAGAGAATGACTATCTAAAAAAAAAGGTTGAGTCAATCAGTAGCTGACAGAAGGTATTTGATAGATGCAACCCTATCAAATATCAGCATAAACCGGCAATGTGAATTGCTGCAAGTTTCAAAAGGAGCCCTTTATTACCAACCAAGGCCAATAGATCCTTACACGCTTTTGTTGATGGACTTAATTGACAAACAGCATACGGTGACCCCTTTTTATGGGAGTCGAAGGCTGGTGGCCTGGCTGAAGCAGGAAGGACATCAAGTAAATCGCAAGCGGGTTCAAGGACTGATGAAAAAGATGAGGATCGAAGCCATCTATCCCAAGCCCAAATTAACCAGGAGGAACGAAGCACACAAAGTTTATCCATATTTGTTGAGGGGTGTAAATATTGCGAGAATCAATCATGTGTGGAGTACCGATATAACTTATGTCAGAATTGGTAATGGTTTTGCATACTTAACGGCTGTGATAGACTGGTTTAGTAGATACGTCTTGTCCTGGCGGCTCAGTAATACCCTTGAAAACACCTTTTGTGTGGAAGTCCTGGAAGAAGCCTTGAGTATTGCTGAACCTGAGATTTTCAACACAGATCAAGGCAGCCAGTACACAGCGGCAAATTTTTTGAAGGTTCTGACAGACCACGAAATCAAGGTCAGTATGGATTCAAAGGGTCGGGCACTTGACAATATCTTTGTGGAGCGCCTTTGGCGAACGGTTAAATATGAAGAGGTCTATTTAAAGAGCTACCAGAGCATGAAAGACGCACAAAGCTCATTAAAAACTTATTTGAATTTTTATAACAAGGAAAGGCTTCACCAGTCATTAGAATACAAGACCCCTGAATCAATCTATTATATGGCTAATGCAACGAAATAAAAGGAATTCTATCTGATTAGATTTGGGAGGCCAGCCCCCCAAGCCCCCCGGGATTTAACGCTTAAAGGACCAAAGCATGGAAAGGGCAGTGCGTAGTGTAACCTCACTGCCCCCATGCTTCAGTCACCAGCTACGGCGCTCAGGTTGCTTCCCAGCATGGCCTTATCCTCCGAGCTGGCAGAGAACGATACCAGGGAAAAATGAAAATTTAAAGACTTCTTTAAAAAAGGTCAAAGGAGGCTATATTTTACACAAAAAAAAGGTATTCTATCTGGCAAATTAAATTTTAAATGTAGCTTAAAAAAAGAGGAAATCGGTCTTGACATGGGGTCCACTTTAACCTATGATTTTTTCTGTCATAGGGAAGACTATTATTAAAAGTCTGGGGGGGTTAAACTGTACCCAAGTACCACATTTTTCGGTTGGTTGGATTTCCATCGATCAAACAGATAATAAACCTGATAATAGAAAAAATTGAGGGATTGGTTGCAGTTGTGACTAATTATCCTTTACGTAAGTATTCAAGCGCCTGTTTTCTTGAGGATATCAAATCTATTCATGAGCAGGATTTAGATTTCGATCTTTGAAATAGCCGGGCTGAAAGACAGAATTTCAACCCGGCCTTGTATTAACCATGAAGATTGTCGATCCACCGGATTGCCTCTACATCACTGATTTTAGCCAAATATCTCTGGGTGGTCGAAAGATTAGCATGACGTAGAAGGATCTTGCTGACAATTTCCAGTGGCGTACCGGACCGAGAAGCATAAGTGGCAGCGTGTCTGCGTAGATCATGAGGCCTGACCTGGATGTCAACCAATTTCCCGGCTTTTTTCACGATCAGCCTGGCAGCAGCATAGGTTATCGGGAAAATCCTGGCATCGGGTTTAATGCCATTATCCTGTATATATTTTTTCATCCGGTCTGCAACCTTCTGAGGCAGGAACACTGCTTCAGATTCTCTGCCACTTTTTGGTGATCGAATAACGATTTTCCGGTCTTCAATATCCAGTGGGGTAAGGTTCAAGACTTCACCGACCCTCATGCAACCACGGGCCATGAGTTCGAGCATGACCCGGTTCCTTTGATTTTGTGTCCTGAAGATGATTTCATCGACTACATCCTTCTCCAGTATTTTGAACTGAGTTGTCTTTCCAGCTCTGAAGAGTTTCCCCAGTGCAGGATTATCACAAGGGTTCTGGAAATCAGGATCAACAGAATTTTTGATGAAGTTGAAGAAGGCTGTCAAGAGAGTGAATCTCAATTTTTTGGTGGATGGCTTCGTTCCATCTGATACCTTGGACATGAATTCCAGGATGTTCTCGGAGTTGATGGATGATAGGTTTACATCCCCGAAATGGTTTTGGAAATTGCTGAGGATGAACTCATAATTCCGCATTGTATTTTTTTTTAACGTTCATCCTCTGGTAACTGAAAAAATGGGTTACACCTTGGGAAATTTTCACGATGGATCTCCTTTTGCTTGGAAAAGTTCAAATGTTTTGACATCTGCCTGATCGGCATTGTAATGTTAAGAATATCAAAACCATACGTCAATAAAATTTTGATGGAATAGACTATTGATCAATGCAAGTTATCATAACTTTTAGAATGGGCTAAAAAGCGACTACTGGAAGATCAAATCATTGGGCTATAAATTTATTTTGCGCCCCCACAATCATAGACAGATGTGCCGCCTATCAGAACCCTGAAAATTTTGGGGATACCAGTTATAACATAAACAACTGGGCCTGAATCTCCTGTGTTGTTTGATTTGACGAAAAGGTAAAAATCAAATATAGTATTGAATATACGGAGGGTAAACTGGGGTGGTTACGATGAAAAGATTGCTTTTTAAAGATGAAATAATCAATACTATTAAAGCTGATAAAAAATTTCTTAAAGAAAATTTTGGGGTTGTCAATATCGGCCTATTTGGTTCCTATGCAAAAGACCGGCAAACCGAAGAAAGCGACATTGATTTCCTGGTTGAATTTATTGAACCTCGTTTCGACTGGATAGCAAGCCTTCAAGGGTATATGGAAGTCAAATTCAATAAAAAAATAGAAATCGTTCGAAAACGAAATCTAACCAATAGTCGTTTTCTCCAACGTGTTGAACAGGAAGTTATATATGCCTGATGAAATTATTGTTGAAAATATTCACTTGATTTCAGAATCGCTTGATCTAGTAACAAAACGGTTCTCAAAAATAAATCATCCAGATGATTTGGTTTCAAATGAAAACGGTGTACTCATTCTTGATGCCATTGCGATGAGACTACAGGTCGTCGGAGAGCTTTTAAAAAAAATAGACAAACAAGACAGTTCTTTTTTGAAAAACTATTCTGAAATTAAGTGGTCCAATATCATGAGATTACGTGATATCGTTTCTCATCACTATGAAAAAGTAGATCATGAAATTATATTTGATATTTGCAAGAATCATTTACCTCAATTGCAAAAAACTATTCAGAGTATGCTGAAATAACATTTTACTTCAGCTCAAGTATAATCCTTTGTATAAGTCTTCAGAGGCCGAAAAACTACATGATACCAAAGCAATGCAAAACCCATTATTGTGGGGCATAGAATTAATCTTGATGCAAGTATCTTTGACTCATAGGTATTATGATTAAGTATGTAAAAACAGGAATGACAGATAGCAGAAAAGAAATTTCGAAGGGAAAAGGGTGGAGAATAGATTTAATACTTAAATTTCACTAAATCACCTCGTTTTATCCCAAACTCATTGCTAAACCCGGCATTTACCTCAAGTATATTATCAACAGGCAATGTCGAGCTATACATCTTGCTTGGTGTTGCTCCGTTGGGTTTACAATTCCGAGTTACTTGCACAACTTTCTCATTTTCAATCCAGATTATATCAATTGGAAAATGCATGTTTTTCATCCAAATTTTTCTAATTCGTTTTTCCTGAAATATAAACAGCATACCAGAGTCCGGCTCAAGCGTTGATCTATCACTTAATCCCAGGACATGTTCCGCATAGTTGTCCGCAACCAGAACCTTTATCGTTTTAGCATTTATAACAACATGCCTCACCGTCGTGTTTCTATCCAAAGGATTCATTGAATTTTTGGGCTTATAGAACAAAAAAACCAAAGCTATGATCAAACTAAGGACAAAAAAGAAAAAAAAGAATTTGTTTTGGGACATTATCGAAGGTCTCCTATGATTATTCTTTTGAGTACCGCATTCTGGATCTATTAGAGTGCAACAACTATTGTCAATTATTACTTTAGCTATTTTAGTTTGTCTATTTTTCGACAGGACAATAGGTTAAATTGAGGATTGAAAAAGATAACCGTATTTTTCTCGAATAGAAATGAGCACTGTTTTAAAACATATGTAATTTAATTCATAAATAATACTTACTTTTTTTTATACTGTTACATTTATTCAATAGGAATTAAAAGATATTAAATATCTGGAAGTATTATGAATTAAGGGTCTCTATGAAAAAATCGAGTTGGTTCATTTTTTGCATAAATTTATATATCAACTTATCATGAATATAACCTACATGGCGGATTTTCGCCACAATCGAAGTATCGAAAAGTCCTGGAACGGCGGGGACTTTCATATAAAGATCATTAATTGTTTTTAATAATCTAAGGAGGGACTGTATATGGAAAAATTATTTCAAATTTTAATTATCACGGTTTTCTTGTTTGTTGGAACAGTTGGAATTGCATTTGCACAAGTGCCCCCAACTCCAAGCGTGGTTCCTGAACCAGCGACAGCGCTTCTTCTTGGACTCGGACTTCTGGGGTTAGCAGGAGTTAGCAGAAGAAAAAAATAAAATAAAATTTGAATCAGCTTTTAAGGACAGAATCAGAAATGGTTCTGCTCTCTTTTATTTTTTCATTACACTTACAATATATAAACCTGAATAGTCGGTTTATCCTGCTCAAGGATAATTATCCTATCTTTAACTTTCACCGGGCCTGAAATTGTTAAGAATATCAATGGCAATCTTGATTATTTGGGTTGGAAATATCAGTCTTGAGCTAAATTTAAATGGGACTTTTATTATTAATAAGATTGGGGATTTTTTTAAACTGTAATCAAGTATCGCATCTTTTGGTTGGTGGGAATTTGGGGCCTCACCAGATTAAGAAGAGCCTACTTGACCGGGGGCTTGGTTGCCCTATCCATCCACAACTGACACAGACAAGGCACAGAAATCATCCACGGAGGAAAACCCAGAAAGGCAGAAGCCTCTTTCCAAACAAAACCGGTCCTCTCGTACCAGGAACAGATCTCCTCCTGGCCACAACCACAAACAAAAAAAGCCCTGACCATCATAAATGATGATCAGGGCTTGTATAAAGATAACCCGGCGGCGTCCTACTCTCCCACAGGGCCTCCCCTGCAGTACCATCGGCGCAAGAGGTCTTAACTTCCGTGTTCGAGATGGGAACGGGTGTGGCACCTCTGCCATTGCCACCGGATTAAACTTGGCAACGTATAACCTGTCGAAAGTCTTTACTGTATATCCGCATTAAAGCGTTCAAACCTAAAAGGGTTTGTAGTTAGTGGCTAAGCCCCACGACCTGTTAGTACCGGTTAGCTGAACACATTACTGTGCTTACACACCCGGCCTATCAACCTTGTAGTCTTCAAGGGGTCTTCAGTCACTTGCGTGATGGGATATCTAATCTTGAAGTTGGCTTCCCGCTTAGATGCTTTCAGCGGTTATCCGTTCCGAACTTAGCTACCCTGCAATGCCGTTGGCACGACAACAGGAACACCATTGGTTCGTCCATTCCGGTCCTCTCGTACTAGGAACAGATCTCCTCAAATATCCTACGCCCACGAAAGATAGGGACCAAACTGTCTCACGACGTTTTAAACCCAGCTCACGTACCACTTTAATTGGCGAACAGCCAAACCCTTGGGACCTGCTCCAGCCCCAGGATGTGATGAGCCGACATCGAGGTGCCAAACCGCCCCGTCGATGTGAACTCTTGGGGGCGATAAGCCTGTTATCCCCGGCGTACCTTTTATCCGTTGAGCGACGGCCCTTCCATACAGAACCGCCGGATCACTAAGACCTAGTTTCCTACCTGCTCGAAATGTCTCTCTCGCAGTCAAGCTCCCTTATGCCTTTACACTCTATGGCTGGTTTCCAATCAGCCTGAGGGAACCTTCGCGCGCCTCCGTTACTCTTTGGGAGGCGACCGCCCCAGTCAAACTACCCGCCAGACACTGTCCGTAATCCCGGTAAGGGACCCACGTTAGAACCATAGTACATGAAGGGTGGTATTTCAAGGGTGACTCCACAAGCACTGGCGTACCTGCTTCAAAGTCTCCCACCTATCCTGCACATCATGTACCAAAATCCAATGTCAAGCTGTAGTAAAGGTGCCGGGGTCTTTCCGTCTTTTCGCGGGTAGACGGTATCTTCACCGCCATTCCAATTTCGCTGAGTCCCTGGTTGAGACAGTGCGGAAGTCGTTACGCCATTCGTGCAGGTCGGAACTTACCCGACAAGGAATTTCGCTACCTTAGGACCGTTATAGTTACGGCCGCCGTTTACCGGGGCTTCGGTTCAAAGCTTCGCTTGCGCTAACAAATCCCCTTAACCTTCCGGCACCGGGCAGGCGTCAGACCCTATACCTCGTCTTGCGACTTTGCAGAGTCCTATGTTTTTAGTAAACAGTCGCTACCGCCGTTTCTCTGCGACCCCCGATGGCTTTGAAGAGCAAGTCCTCTAACCAATGGGGGCATACCTTATCCCGAAGTTACGGTATCATTTTGCCGAGTTCCTTAACCAGGGTTCTCTCAAGCGCCTCGGGATACTCTCCCTGCCTACCTGTGTCGGTTTACGGTACGATCACCCGTTATCTCGATAGAGGCTTTTCTTGGCAGCATGGGTGCAGTCAGTTTATGGGATCAGATCCCTCCTCATCGCTTCTCGGCCTTAAAAAGGAACGGATTTGCCTGCTCCTTAAGCCTACCAGCTTGAACCGCCTATTCCAGCAGACGGATGACTTGCCCTCCTGCGTCCCCCCTTCTCTCAAACGATAACTAAGGTGGTACAGGAATATTAACCTGTTTTCCATCGCCTACGCCTTTCGGCCTCGGCTTAGGGATCGACTAACCCTGAGGAGATTAGCTTTACTCAGGAATCCTTGGGCTATCGGCGAGGGGGTTTCTCACCCCCTTTATCGCTACTCATGTCAGCATGGTCTCTTGTGTAAACTCCACACCACCTTACAGTGGCGCTTCAATACTTACACAACGCTCTCCTACCATAGAAATAAATTTCTATCCGCAGCTTCGGTGCTATGTTTGAGCCCCGTTACATTTTCGGCGCAGAACCACTCGATCAGTGAGCTATTACGCTTTCTTTAAAGGATGGCTGCTTCTAAGCCAACCTCCTGATTGTCTGGGCATTTCCACATCCTTCCCCACTTAACATAGACTTGGGGACCTTAGCTGGCGGTCTGGGTTGTTTCCCTCTCGTCCGCGGAACTTAGCTCCCGCGGGCTGACTCCCACACTTTACGTCATCGGTATTCGGAGTTTGGTTAGGTTTGGTAATCTGGTGAGACCCCTAGCCCATCCAGTGCTCTACCCCCGATGAGAAACATGTGAGGCTATACCTAAATATATTTCGGAGAGAACCAGCTATTTCCAGGTTTGTTTGGCCTTTCACCCCTAACCACAGCTCATCCCAATAGTTTTTAACCTATATGGGTTCGGTCCTCCACGCGATTTTACTCGCGCTTCAACCTGGCCATGGCTAGATCACCTGGTTTCGGGTCTACTCAACGCAACTTGGCGCCCTGTTAAGACTTGGTTTCCCTGCGGCTACACCTCACGGCTTAACCTTGCTGCGTTAAATAACTCGCTGACTCATTATGCAAAAGGCACGCGGTCACTCGGACCAAAGTCCAAGCACCCACTGCTTGTAGGCAAACGGTTTCAGGTACTATTTCACTCCCCTCACAGGGGTACTTTTCACCTTTCCCTCACGGTACTGGTTCACTATCGGTTGCCGGGTAGTATTTAGCCTTATGAGATGGTCCTCACAAATTCCCACAGAATTTCTCGTGTTCCGCAGTACTTGGGTGTCTGAAAAGAGAGGGTGATCCATTTCGTCTACAGGGCTGTCACCTGCTATGGCCGGGCTTTCCAGTCCGTTCGACTACACATCACCTTTGTAACTCTCCGCACCGTCCGAAACCGGTACAATTCAGATCCCACGACCCCTGACATGCAACGCCTTCGGGCTATCACACATGGCAGGTTTGGGCTGTTTCCCGTTCGCTCGCCGCTACTTGGGAAATCGTTCTTACTTTCTCTTCCTGGGGGTACTAAGATGTTTCAGTTCTCCCCGTTGGCTTGATCAGGCTATGTATTCACCTGAACATGTCACAGTATTTACCATGACAGGTTTCCCCATTCAGAAATCTCCGGATCAAAGTTTGTTAAGCAACTCCCCGAAGCTTATCGCAGCTTTCCACGTCTTTCATCGCCTCCCGGCACCAAGGCATCCACCGTTTGCCCTTTATAGCTTAGCCACTATAAAACCACAAATTAAGTTTAAACGCTTTAATGCAAATATACAGATACAACGTCACAGGAACCATTGCTGTCAAAACTTGCCTGACGGCTGATGTTCCCGATCGTTATACGATACAACACCATCGGAATCCCTTGTCCAGACCTTGTCTGAACGCGACCACTCCGCTGGGTCGTGTTGTTTCATTTTAACTTTCAACAGATTGTCAAAGAACAAGAATCAATCAAATTGATCCCTCAAAACCGGTTAGTGACGAGACTGACGTATCTCTTGTATTTTATTTCTTTCCTTAGAAAGGAGGTGATCCAGCCGCTGGTTCCCCAACGGCTACCTTGTTACGACTTCACCCTAATTATCAACCATACCTTAGGCACCTGCCCCCCCGAAGGGTTGGCCCAATGACGTCGGGTACAATCAACTCTCATGGTGTGACGGGCGGTGTGTACAAGGCCCGGGAACGTATTCACCGTGGCATGCTGATCCACGATTACTAGCGATTCCAACTTCATGGAGTCGAGTTGCAGACTCCAATCCGGACTGGGATATGCTTTCAGGGATTGGCTCACCTTCGCAGGTTCGCTGCCCGTTGTACATACCATTGTAGCACGTGTGTAGCCCCAGACATAAGGGCCATGAGGACTTGACGTCATCCCCACCTTCCTCCCCGTTAACCGGGGCAGTCTCTTCAGAGTTCCCACCATGACGTGCTGGCAACTGAAGATAGGGGTTGCGCTCGTTGCCGGACTTAACCGAACATCTCACGACACGAGCTGACGACAGCCATGCAGCACCTGTCTCTGAGTTCCCGAAGGCACTCTAATATCTCTAACAGATTCTCAGGATGTCAAGTCTGGGTAAGGTTCTGCGCGTTGCGTCGAATTAAACCACATGCTCCACCGCTTGTGCGGGCCCCCGTCAATTTCTTTGAGTTTTAGTCTTGCGACCGTACTTCCCAGGCGGTATACTTAATGCGTTAGCTCCGGCACAGCAGGGGTCAATACCCGCTACACCTAGTATACAACGTTTACTGCGTGGACTACCAGGGTATCTAATCCTGTTCGCTACCCACGCCTTCGCACCTCAGCGTCAGTTTCGGTCCAGAAAGGCGCCTTCGCCACCGGTGTTCCTCCTGATATCTACGAATTTCACCTCTACACCAGGAATTCCCCTTTCCTCTACCGTACTCAAGTCTTATGGTTTCAAATGCACTTCCAGGGTTGAGCCCCGGGCTTTCACATCTGACCTGCAAGACCGCCTGCGTGCCCTTTACGCCCAATAATTCCGAATAACGCTTGCACCCCCCGTATTACCGCGGCTGCTGGCACGGAGTTAGCCGGTGCTTCCTTCATGGGTACCGTCAATACCAAATACTATTAATACAAGGTAATTTCTTCCCCATTGACAGAGTTTTACGACCCAAGGGCCTTCTTCACTCACGCGGCGTTGCTGCGTCAGGGTTGCCCCCATTGCGCAAAATTCCTCACTGCTGCCTCCCGTAGGAGTCTGGACCGTGTGTCAGTTCCAGTGTGGCTGATCATCCTCTCAGACCAGCTAACCATCAATGTCTTGGTAGGCCGTTACCCCACCAACTAACTAATGGTGCGCGGACTCATCTTCAAACAACAGCTTTCAGGAAGAGGCTGTCTTTCATCATTCAATCCAAAGATCAAATGACTTCATCCGGTATTAGCGATCCTTTCGAACAGTTATCCCGGATTCAAAGGTAGATTATCCACGTGTTACTCACCCGTGCGCCACTCTACTCAGGACTGCAAGCAATCCCTTTCTCGTTCGACTTGCATGTGTTAAGCACGCCGCCAGCGTTCATTCTGAGCCAGAATCAAACTCTCCAGTTAAATTCTTTGAATATCTTTTGTGTGCTTTCACAGCACCCAAAAGACACGCTTCGTCTCTTTTGTCACTAACCAGTTTTCAAAGATCAACTTGCGGATCTGTTATTCCAGATCCAGAACACAAAAAAGTCTTTGCCAGAAGCGCTGTGAAAAACGTTCGCGTCTCACAAAGACTCAGCGGTTCTACATGGCTTTGAACTTCTTGTCAAAGGTTTTTTTCGGTCCCCTCCTTTTTTTCCATGACAGCCCGGGTTCTGGCGACCATATAGATCGACACAACACTCTAATTTAACTGAAATATGATTTCGGTTAGGGCAATTTCATGTTTTCCCCAAAAAACAAAAAAAATCGTTGCAAGCCCCTCCCCCTTAATCCTGGCCAAGGAATCGATCCATCTGATTCAGCATCTTCCCATACAGCGGATTATAGGTAAGCCGCTGGAGAAGGTCATACCTTTTAAGGTTGTCATCACTTTTTTCTCCCCTTACCCGGCTTTCAACACCCAGACATCGATCCCGCTGGGTTGATCCGGATTTATAATGAAGACAATTTCGGTATGCCCCGTCCTGTCCATAGTGGGTATCTTCCGGAGGCAAGGTAATCGACGTATGGGCAAAGTCAACGATCAACGACCCCTCCCCCGTCTCTAAACGGCTGTTTACCCGGATAATCCTGGGAGTGTCGGCAAATTCTGCCAGGGGGTGACCACTATAAAGGACAACCCTGCTTTGGGGATGGGTCATGGTGGTGTTAAAAAAGTCCATGAAGAATCTTGCATCAACGGTATCATCATCGTAGCTTAAAGCCGCAAACACCGGAATCCTGCACCCTGAATCATCCCTTTTCACCTGAAGATCAATGGCCCGGGTCAACCGGAAAATCTGGGCCGCACCGTTCATGGCAAAGCTTTCATACTTTGCAAAATCCCTGTCCTGTTCAACCGCAAGCCAGGGCTTAAACCATTTGAGCCAGGGGGTCATAAAAGCCATGGCACTCTTGACTTTCAGGGCCGGGGAAAAGAGCAGCAACCCCTGGATGTCCTGATGGACAAGGCTGTGGTAAACCCCGAGACTGCCGCCCGTGGAGAATCCTGCAATAAAGAGCTGCTCCACCAGGGGCTTCATCTGTTCGACGCCATAAACAACCGCCTTGACCCATGCCTCATATGAGACCCGGGTCAAATCCCCGGGAACGGAACCATGGCCCGGGAGCAGGATGGCCCGGACCAGAAAGCCGCGGTCCCTGAGATGCTCACCAATCGCCCGCATGTGGTAGGGAGAATCTGACAATCCGTGGATCATCAGGACCCCCCTGGCAAAACGGCCACCCGGTTTTTTCGGAAAGAAAACCGGGTCAGGAACGAGCTCAAACGGGGTGTTGGCCGCAACGATCCGTTCTCTGTCCGGTCCGTCAAGATCCTGCCGGGTCTTTTCAACCATCTGCCTTGTTGTTTGCATGTAAACGGCAAAGGGCAGGTCCAAACCATGGTCAAAGGTTGAGTTGAGCGTTGATTCGTTCAGGCGAACAGGGGCGGGCTGAACACAGCAGCCGGATACAAACAGAAAAACCATTGACTGGATAACAAAACCACTGAGTCTCTGCCGCATGGGCACCTCCAAAGCGTCTAAAGGTTAAACCGGCCCAGAACGGGCTGACCTGCGAATGATTGACAGATGTCGCCACGGACATCCGAATGTTATTCATCCTTATATCTGAAATCCCAACAAAGTGTCACCCCCAGGGAGATGCTTCAAATTTCGTTGTGCCCAGGGCAAGATATCATGCTCCGGCCAGGCCGGTTATGTCCGGTTTTAAGGCTGCAATTTTGTGTTGATTTAAGCAGGTGAATAGTATAGAGCCATAGGAAAATAGAATCAACCCAATAGCCAAGACAAGGAGCAACGCGAATGGAACAACTTGACACCTGCTGTGGCGTAACCTTCAGCAACTCAGGTGAAACACGAGAAATCCCTTTTGTTGAAATTGAAACTGCCATCATCGACTTTCTGGAAAATTTCACAGCCGAGAATCTTCTGGGCAGATCCTTTTATGACCTTGTGTCCAAGGGACCGGGACTTTCGTACTATGACAACCTGCTTTGTGCTGCCGGGTTTAAGGGCAAAAGCCGGGATTTCATCGAAACCTTGCTCCTCCAGCTTGAAAAGGCCGACTCAACCGTTGACAATCCCGTCACCATCAATGGCCTTGTACTGCCGGCCATTGTTCTGCTGCCGGTTCTTGAAAAAATCATCCCTGGCGAACAGCTCATTACCGTCAAAGATAAAACCCAGGTAGAGCGTCTTGCCAACCAGGTCATTCCCCCGGAAGACTCGGCAGATATCAACCAGGTCATTGAGACCTACCCTGTAAGGTTCTCCATGCACACGGTTCGCCAGATGCGGGTTTCAAGGAGTGTTGCCTGCCAGTATCTGCCCTTTAAAGAGGAACTCAACCCCGTGGGCCACACCAACACCTGGATCGGCCAGTTCCACCAGGGACTGCTCGAACAGATGTACCAGAACCGGGTCATTTTTCTTCTCAACATGACCTGCCCGGTTTACTGCCGGTTCTGTTTCAGAAAGCACAAGGACTCGAGAAACGAAAAGAATCCCGGGGTCGACGATGTTTCAAGGGCTGTGGCCCATGTCAAAGATTCACCGGCCATCAAGGAGATCGTCATCACCGGGGGCGATCCATTTATCAACCGCAGCAACATGGAACGGGCCATCCAGGAACTGATGGAGATCGACCATGTTGAGACCCTCAGGCTTGCCACCCGGTCCATTGCCTACTACCCCCAGCTGTTTTTAAAGGACAACGGCCGGTGGCTCAATTACCTCAAGGCCAGAAACCTGGAAATGATGCAGAAGGGCAAGCGCATCGAGGTGGCCACCCACTTTATCCATCCGGACGAGGTGTCGGTCCAGAGTCTTTCCATCATCTCCGATCTTGTGGCAGGCGGCATTGGTGTCTACATCCAGACCCCGTTTCTTGAAGATTGCAACGACAACGGACCTGAGCTTGTCACCCTGTTCCAGGCATTAAGGGGAGCAGGCGCAGAGATCCACTATATTTACATCCCCTGCAGCCCCATCCACGGCAACAGCGTATACTGGTCTCCGCTCTCCAAGGGAATCCAGGCGGGTCGTTATCTCAGGGCCCATGCATCGGACCGGAGCATTCCCAGAATCTGCACGGCAACCCCCATTGGCAAGATGGACTGGAACACCAGCGGCTGGGCCGTTGAACAGGACAAGGACAACCCCGATTTCATCTGGCTACGAACCCCCTACACCCCAGATTATTTCAACCGGTTTGCCCCGGTGGCAAACGATCTTGAGGTGATCCGCAGGAACGAGGAGGGAACCATTGATGTCAGATACATGGCCAAGATCGGTGATGAATCTTTGTTCATGGGGTCCCGCCCGGCCCGGACCCAATCCTGCGCAGACAGGGTGTTTGACCCGGCAAGATACGATCGTTCAAAAGCCCTGCTCTCTGAGCATTCAGGCCTTGGCCATTCCATTGTCCGTGTCAATTCCGCCACCCTTGCCCGGGTCCACAAAACAAGGGTGGAGCTGGATGTTGATTTCACCGATGCTGACATCGACTACATCCGAACCCAGCGGAACGTCTTTGATGTGGTGCTTGTCTCAAAAGCCAAGGATCCGGTCCGGTCTGCCGCCAGGATACGACAGCTTGCCGCAATCCTGAAAGATATCCAGCATGTAAACAGCCTCAGGATCAGGTCCCTTGACCTTGTCTACACCCCGGACACCTACACCCCAGGACTTGTGGAAACCCTTGGCAGGCTCAACTCTCTTTCCATCGGCAATCCGTTGAGGGTGGAAATTGAAACCTGGGTCATGCATGCAGACGAACTCACCCCAAGGCAGCAGCGGATCACCCAGGCCCTCTATCGAAGGGGAATCACCACCTATTTCAATGTTGCCCTCGTCACAGGGGTCAATGACAATGAAGATGCGATTCAGAAAATTGCATACACCAGCCGTGGATACGGCATGCAGTTCCACCACGTTTATGTGGCCGGTCTTGAACTCCAAAATCAGATGAACAGCGAGAACAAGGTTAAAGTCGACGATGTCATTGATATTGCCACCCGGGTCAGACGGGAAGGCTCCGGACGGGAGATCCCGGGCTATATCATACGAACGGACCTCGGTGAGGTGGATTTTGGCATTTCCACACGATTCACCGCGGACAGGGAAACGGTGAAGATAGAACTTCTGCCCTTTTCCCTGGACTATTTCAAGGCAATGGATCCGGAATTCACCTGGCCTGAAACCGTCGGCTGCAATGCCAATGGGATCCCTGTGACACCGGTTCCCCTGATAAAATAAACGCCACGGCCGGAGCAGGGTTTCTGCTCCGGCTGAACCCCACAGACCTATGCGTTGGCCCTGGCCCTTAACAGACGGCAGTTCTCTGGATTAACCGAGATATAAACCTCGTCGCCCCGCTTAAAGGGGTTTCGTTTCACAAGGTTGATCACATGGATAATCTTGGCGTCGGGAAGTTCCACATAGTAGCTCACCTCTCCGCCCATGTAACTTCGCTCCCGGATACGGCCGAAAAGAACGTTCATATTCTCCGCACCATTATAGTCGGCCCGATGTTCAATGAGGAACTTCTGGGCCCGGACCACGATGTCGACCTTGTCATTGGCAAGAAAGGGTTCCGAAGACCTGGCCAGAAAGTGTGTCGTATCGTCGAGGCGGACCTTTACCAGCTCACTTTCACTGGTTTCAACAACGGCGGACAAAAAGTTGGAATGGCCCAGAAAGTCGGCCACAAAATGGTTGACCGAATTGTTGTACACCTCAATGGGTGTGCCTTCCTGCTGCTTTTGCCCGTCCTTCATCACTATAATCTTGTCGGACATGGACAAGGCTTCCCGTTGATCGTGGGTAACAAACAGGGTGGTCACCCCAAGGGCCTGCTGAAGGTTGTCGATCTCCCGCCGCATCTCTTCCCTTAAATTCTCGTCAAGGGCGGAAAGCGGTTCGTCCATGAGCAGCACATCCGGCTCAATGACAATGGCCCTTGCAAGGGCGATGCGCTGCTGCTGACCGCCTGAAAGCTGGGAGGGCATCCGGTTTTCCACCCCGGGCAGCCGCACCATCTCCAGGGCCTTGACGACCTTCGTTCTCATCTCATCCTTTGGAAACCCCCGGTATTTAAGGCCAAAGGCAACATTGTCAAAAATGGTCTTGTGGGGAAAGAGGGCGTAGTTCTGGAAAATCATGCCAAGATTTCGTTTGTGGATGGGTGTATCGTTGACCCGTTTCCCCTTGATAATAATATCGCCTTCAGTGGGACTCTCAAGGCCTGCGAGCATCCTTAAAAGGGTGGTCTTACCGCAGCCGGACGGACCGAGCAAGGTCACAAGGGACCCCTCAGGGATATCAAGATCCATGGTTTGAACAGCAGTCACCTTTCCAAAACGCTTCACAATTCCCTTGAACTTCACAAATGCGGGATCTTTCTCTTTTTTCGACATCTTTCTCCAAAAAATTGCAGGCTAAGGGTTAAGCTTCAGAACCCGTGGGGGAAATATTTCCCCCGGTACCTGGGAGCGATTTTAAATCTATCCCAAGTACATGCGGGTTCCTGTTTCTAACTGAATATCGGATCAGGCCCCTGCCCTGACCCTGTCCCATTTTTCTGCCCACTCAACCTGGTGGCTGTTCCAGTAGCCTGGCTTTGCAAACAAGAAGCCGTCGAGTTTGCCCGTGGGATCATAGGCCGGCAGTTTTTGAACGGCCTCGGGCATGGGAACCTTGGTCGGATCAAGGCTTGACGGATAGCCCTGGGCCTCGGCAACGGCGATGGAGCACTCGGGTTCCAGCATGAAGTTAAGCAAATCCTGGGCCACATCAAGGTCGGTTCCCTTGAGCACATAGATATACTCCATCCAGGAATAGGTATTGGGAGGCGCCATGTAGGCAATGGGATGTCCCTGCTTCTGGAGGGTGGCAACCCTTCCTGAATAGGCCGTGGTGGCATAGATATCACCGTTGGCCAGAAGGCTCATGAGCTCAGCCCCGGATTCCCAGTACTTTTTAATGAGCTGTCTCTGCTCCCTCAGGGCGTCCCACACGGCATTGACATCGGTGATATTGTTGGGATCCTGGCCGGTATAAAGGGCGGCATACCACATGTTTGTCCTGAAATCAGCACCCCAGCTGGAGATCTTTCCCTTGAGGTTCTTGTCCCATAACAGCCCGGCACCCAGTTTTTCAGCATCGGCCTTTGAGATTTTTTCCGTATTGTAGGCAATGCCGGTCTGACCAATATCATAGGGCACGGCAGAAAGGGTTCCATTGGAAATATCCTTGAGGGTGTTGATCATTTTAGGCATGACCTTGGCAAGGTTTGGAATTTTAGCCTCGTCAAGGGCCACGCCAAATCCCAGCTCCGTGTACCGGGCATAATCATATACGGCGCTCAAATGGGCAAGGTTAAACTCACCTCCCGGAGGAATGGAGGCCTTGACCTGGGTTAAAAAGGCGTCCATGCCGGTGAAGGCGGCATTGATCACCGTCACGCCCGTGGCCTTGGTGTAGGGAGTAAAGGCATGCTTGACAAAGGCCTCGGCCACGGTTCCGCCCCAGCCGTGGAAGGTGATGGACTTTGAGGCAAAGGCGTTCCTGACCGCACCAAAGGGACCGCCCACAAGCCCTGCTGCAGCGCCTGCCATGCCCAGGTACTTGACAAATTCCCTTCGAGAAATCTTTTTTTCGTCAAATGCCTGACGAACCGTATCAAGATCTTGTTTTAACCTTTTTTCCATGGAAAGAACCTCCTTGTTAGTTGGGATGTTGATAATGGACCTTTCAGATCCAGGCCGGAGAGGGATGGATCTCCCTCCCCAATGAGCATAACAGGTTAATTGCCCCTGGCAAATTTCCGGGAAAGATAACCGGCGGCAAGGGGAAGGGAAACCGTAAGAACAATCATCACCGCCCCCAGTGCATTGATTTCGGGACTGATGGAATTTCGCAGCATTCCGAAAATCTGAACGGGAACGGTCTGGTTCCGGGCCGTTGCCCAGAAAAGTGTTGCCGTAACATCGTCAAACGAGATGGTAAAGGCAAAGAGCATGCCGGCAAAAACAGCCGGTGCAAGCAATGGAAAGGTGATTTCCATGAAAGTCTGGAACGGGTTTGCACCCAGGGAAAGGGCTGCCTCCTCATAGTCCCTTCGTATGCCCACAAGCCGTGCCTGGACCACCAGCAGCACATAGGGAAGGGTGAGCACCACATGACCGATGAGCAGCAGCAGAAAACTCTTGGGCTGCTCAAGCCACCGAATAAAGAGCAGCAGCGCAACCCCCAGGACCACCTCGGGAATCATGATGGGCGCAAGCAGCAGGGTGTTGAGGCTCTCCTTGCCCCAGAAATCGTACCGGACAAAGGCCATGGCCGCAGGGATACCAATGGCCGTGGCAAAAACGGCCGTCAGTGAACCCAGCACCAGGGAATTCTTAAAGGCCGTCAGGATGGTGGGGTTGTGGAGCAGTTTTCCATACCACTTGAGGCTGAAGCCGTCCATGGGAAATGACCCGAACTGCTGGGGGTTGAACGAAAGAAGCACCACGGCCACGATGGGCGTAAACATCCATAAATAGACAAGCAGCGTATAGCCCCGGATCAGGGACCATCCTGAAAAAAATTTCATCAAATCACCTCAGGCTCTTAAATATCTGGTTGATGCCAAGATAACGGTTGTAGGTATAGACAATCACCCCGAGAAGACCGAGAAGAATGGTGGATATGGCCGACCCAAAGGGCCAGTCCAGGGTGCCGATGATCCGCTTGAAAATCAGGTTTGCGATCATCTCATTTCCCGGCCCGCCAAGGATCATGGGCGGCAGATAGGTGCCGCAGGTGAGCACAAAAACAAGCAGGCACCCGGCAGACACCCCGGGAAGACTCAGGGGAAGGGTCACCTCCCTGAAGGCCTGCCACTCGGTGCAGCCAAGGCTTGTGGCAGCCTCGGTGAGACTCTTGTCGATTCCGTCAAGGCTCACATAGATGTTGAGAATCATGAACGGAAGCAGATACTGGAGAAGCCCCATGAGCACGGCCCCCTCGTTGTAGAGCATGGACAGGGGTGTTGAGATAAATCCGGCCTTCATCAGCAGATGGTTGATCAACCCTGAATCCCCAAGGATGTTTATCCAGCTCAGGGTCCGGATGATAAAACTGATCCAGAAGGGCAGCATGATGAGAATCATGAGCACCGGCTTGAAACGTGATTCGGTCCGGTAGAAGAAATAGGCCGGCACATACCCCATAACAAGGCAGATGAACACCGTCTCAAGGGCAACCCGGATGGTTCGCAGCAGCAGCGATGGATAAAAGGTATCGGCAAAGAACTTGGCGTAATTGCCCATCTGGAAGGCAGGAATGTCGCTGCCGTTGGGCGCCCTTAACCAGAAACTGTACACCACCACAAAACAGACAGGAACCACCAGAAGGAGAAAAACTGCCGAAAGGGACGGTGACAGAAGGGCCCATGGTTTCCAGTTCTTTTTGTTCATCATCTTTTTGTCCGAACTCCTTTAATATGGTGCCGATTCATTTTTACTCTCCCCACGATCATGGACGATTTTGCCGTTGAAAACAGTCATATCCACCCTGACATCGGCAATATCAAGGGGGTCCATGTCATAGAGGTTCTGTTCAAGAACGATGAGATCGGCAAATTTTCCCACCGTAATGCTGCCAAGGCAGTCATCCTGACATGCGGCAGCAGCAGGGGCAATGGTGTACCCTTTTACGGCCTCGTCAACACTCAAGGCATGCTCCATGTGCCAGCCGCCCACAGGCGTCCGGTTCATGCGGGTGCGGTTCACGGCCGAAAAAATGCCGCCGACCGGTTTGGGGTTGCACACCGGCGCATCGGAGCTGAGAATCAGGGGGATTTTTTTGTCTATAATGCGCTTGAGGGGATAGGTGAAACCGCTTCGGTCCCCCACGGACTGCTCGATCATGGAGATGTCAAGGCTCAGGTTGTTTGGCTGGCAGGATGCAACCACATGGCCCAGGGTGGCCAGCAGATCCATATCTTCCGGCTCGATCATCTGCAGATGCTCGATTCTGTGGGGAACCCGAACGGCCGATTGTTTCAGGTCGTGGATGCGCTTGAATATGGCCACAATCTCCCGGTTGGCACGGGTGCCGATGGCATGGACCATGACGCTGAGACCGGCCTGGTCGGCCCGTTGAATCTTGTCATTGAGTTCCTCAACCGGGGTCAGGGGCATGCCGCATTGGGCATCAAGGTAGGCATTGTTCATCCATGCGGTTCTGGCGCCCATTCCACCGTCGGCAAAGAACTTGAGATGGCCGATGCGTAAAAGATCATCCCCCATGCCGGTTCTCAAGCCAAGGGCTATGGCCTCGTTGGTCATCTCACCGGGCAGCGATACATGGCACCGGATGTTGAGTCGGTTTTCCTCCCTGAGGCGCTGCCAGGCCCTTAACGATGCTGCCCCGTCAAGGCCGCCCATGAGCCGGATGTCGTGGATGCCGGTAATGCCCAGGGAATGGAGGAATCCAAACCCCTGTTCCATGATCCCAAGCAGACGTTTTTCGTCGGGTTCAGGAATGACATTTTTAATTAGATTTGGGGCAATCTCCCGCAACACGCCGGTGGCCCGGCCGTTCTTGTCCCGTGCAATCACCCCCATGGGCGGATCCGGGGTTTTGTCATCAATTCCGGCGAGTGCAAGGGCCATGGAGTTGGCAACGGCCAGGTGAAGGTCACACCGCCAGATGCACACGGGGTTGTCCGGTGCCTGGCGGTCAAGATCGTCCCGGTCGGGAATTTGGTTTTCCGGCCAGTCGGTTTCGTTGAATCCATTGCCGGTCACCCAGGCCCCGGGACCTGCTGCAACGGCCCTTTGGCGGACCATCTCGCCCATCTGCCCAAAGGATGCGGCCGTTGAAAGATCAATCATATCATTGTTCAGGGCCCAGTCAAAATAGTGGAAATGGGCATCTGTAAACCCGGGCAGCATGAGGCGTCCGCCAAGGTCGATAATTCGTGTATGGTCACCGGCCATGGGCCTTACGTCCTGGGTGGTTCCCACGGCGGCAATTTTACGGCCCTTTACGGCAACGGCCTGGGCAACGGGCTGGTCAGGGTCCTGGGTTCTGACACTTGCATTGATGAAAATAAGATCAGGGGCAACGGTCGTGGTCATCAGAGCATAAATCCTTGTTGAAAAGGGTCATCCGGGTCAAGGAAGAAACGGTGAACGCCGGTTATGTGTGCAGTGCCCCTTATTTGAACGACAACGGCGTCAAAGGCACCCACCTTTTTAAGGTCGATGATCTCGGCCTCAAACGCGGTGTTCAGGGGACTGTAGTTGGTAAGGGTCTGACCGGGCTTTATTCGCCCATGGTGATGCAGCAGGGCAAGCTTTGCCGTGGTACCGGTGCCACAGGGCGATCGGTCCATGTGGGACTCGCCATAGACCACGACATTGCGTCCCTCCATGGTTTCGTGCATGTCCGGATCGTAGAACTCGGCAACATCCACGGTGGTGACTTCGGGTCGTTCAGGGTGAAAGACCCTGAGCTGATCGTTTGCAGCATCAATGATTCTCATCCCCAGATCAACCAGGCGTTTACCATTTTCAACCCCAAGGGGAATGCCCGCATCCCTGGATGAAACCATGGCAAAGAATCCGCCGGCAAAGACAAGGTCAACCAAAAGCGGTCCAAAGCCGGGCACATCAACGATATTTCCAGTGCTGTGAACAAAGGCGGGCACCATGGAGATGGCAACGGAGATAAGAGTGTTATCCCGTACAACTGCCGTGGCAGTCATGGGGCCGGCAGGGGTGTCAATAATGATGGAATTTTCCCCGTCTGCGACCTTGAGGGTTCCTGTTTTCACCAGGGTGACAACGGCGCCGATGGTGCCGTGGCCGCAAAGATAGGGATAACGTTTTGCATCCATGTAGATCAGACCGAAATCAGCCCCCGGGGTTACCCCTTCCGTGACCAGGGCCGCAAGCACACCGCTTCCGCCCCTGGGTTCCTGGGTGAGCAGGCAGCGAACAGGGTCCAGTTCCCGCTTGAATGTCGCAAGTTTCTCAGCCAGGGTGGTGCCGGCAACCGGCCCCACACCACCGACAATGAGGCGGGTGGATTCACCGGCAGTGTGGGAGTCGATGGTGAGAATCTCCCTGGACGTATCCATTTTAAAGTCAGCGATATTTTGAGCAGTCATCATGGGATTAGTTTTCCATTTCAGTTTAACAGCAGTGTAAATGACTTCTTTGGATATCACTTTAATCGACCTAAGATCAAGCAATTAAGATTTTTTCTTTATTATTTTATAATTCATTACAATTTTGTAAGCAAACAATCCCCTGCCCTGGCAGTGACAAAAAAATCACTCTTTGATGCTACCATTATTTCGTCAACCATGATAAAAGTTGACCCCGTTTTTACTACCAATGGAACAGATTAAAGATAAGGAGTTACTATGTTCAGCGTTATTATGGTCTACCTCATTCTCGGCTCCTGTGCCGGGGTTCTGTCCGGACTTCTTGGCATAGGCGGTGGCCTTGTAATCGTTCCCATGCTGGTGGCAAGCCTCACCTGGCAGCAGATCCCGGGGCAGTTCATCATGCATCTTGCCCTTGGCACATCCATGGCCACCATCATTTTCACTTCGGTCTCAAGTTTCATGGCCCATCACCGGCGGGGGGCGGTCCACTGGCCCGTGGTCCGGCGGATCACACCCGGCATTCTGACGGGCACCTTTCTGGGTTCCTGTGTGGCGGCTCGACTTTCCGGACCGTTTCTAAAGGCAATGTTTGTGGTGTTTCTCTACTATGTGGCGGTACAGATGATCACCAGCAAAAAGCCCAAGCCCTCAAGGCAGATCCCGGGCAAGACAGGCATGTTCGGCGTGGGCAACATCATCGGCGGGGTATCAAGCCTTGTCGGGATCGGCGGAGGCACCCTGTCCGTGCCCTTTATGATGTGGTGTAACATTCCTGTCCACGAGGCCATCGGCACCTCGGCAGCCATTGGTTTTCCCATCGCCATCGCAGGAACCCTTGGATACATCTACAACGGCATGCACGAAGTCGGGCTTCCCGCCTATTCCATAGGCTATATTTATCTTCCGGCCCTTGCCGGTATTTTATCGGCAAGCGTACTCACCGCGCCCCTGGGTGTGCGCCTGGCCCACAGCCTGCCGGTCCCCAAACTCAAACGGGTGTTTGCCATCCTCCTGCTTGTGGTGGCAACGCGGATGCTGATATCGGTATTTTAACCCCCCTACCCGATCATATCCGGCAGAAATGTGGCAATGGCGGGAAAGGCGATCATGATCGCCGTTCCCACAATCAGTGCGATGAGAAAGGGAAGCACCCCGATAAAGATCTCCTCCATGGGCACATCCGGCGAGAGCCCCTTTACGATGTAGACATTTACACCCACGGGCGGGGTAATGATTCCCATCTGGGTGATCAGCACAATAATGACCCCGAACCAGATCAGATCATAGCCAAGGCCGGCAACAATGGGATAGAAAATGGGGATGGTCAGTGTAATCAGAGCCAGGGCATCAATAAAGCAGCCGCCCACCAGGTAGATAAAGCAGATCAGGGAAATAATGGCCCAACCCGGCCAGTTCAGCGTGGCAACAAGGTTGGCTCCCTCCATGGGAATCCGGGTCAGGGCAAGAAAATGGCCAAAGATGGTGGCACCGGCAACCAGCATGATCACCATGGCCGAGGTCTTGAGTGTATCCGAGATGGCACGGCAAAAGTCTTTCCACGAGAGCTTTTTCTGAACAACGGCGATGACAAGCAGGGCAAACGAGCCCACGGCACCGGCCTTGGTCGGGGTGAAGAACCCGAAAAACATCCCCCCCATGACCACAAGGAAAACCAGGGCCGTCTCCCATATTTCAAAAAGGGCAAGAAATCTGTCTTTAACAGGAAAGGCGTCGCCCCGGGGTCCCTGGTCGGGATAGATGGCACAATACACCACAATGGCCACAATAAAGAGCCCGGCAATGAGAAAAGCCGGGAGAATGCCGGCAATAAACAGCTTGCCGATGGAAAGCTGGGTGAGAATACCGTAGATGATCAGCACCACGCTCGGCGGCATGAGCACCCCAATGCCGCCGCCTGCGGCAACCGCCCCCGTGGCAAGCCGGTGACCGTAGTTATAACGCCGCATCTCAGGCAGGCCAATGGTACCCATGGTGGCTGCCGTTGCAGTGGTGGAACCGCAAATTGCTCCAAAGGCGGTGCAGGCGGCGATCGTTGCCATGGCAAGCCCGCCCCTGACCCGGCCCATGCACTTGTTGGCCACATCATAGAGCTTTGCACTCACGCCGGCGTAATAGGCAATGAACCCCATGAACACAAAGAGGGGAACCAGGGCAAGGCTGTAGGAGGAGAACACGTCAAACATATCCCTGGACAAAAGGGTCATGGCCGCCTTGAAATTGGTCAGATACCAGTACCCGGCAAACCCGACCAGGGCCATGGCATAGGCAACGGCAAGCCGGGTAAAAAAGAGCATCATCAACACAGTGATGCCAATAATCCCCACCAGGGTGAACTCATTCATAGCAATCCCCCCGAACAAGGCCTGCAAGCTTTGCCGCGACCACCAGGGTCAGTACGGCGCAACCAAAGGCCACGGCATAAAGCACGTAGAACGTAGGCAGTTCAAGGGTGGCGGACACCTGACCGATGCGTTTTAATTCAATGGCATAATTAAAGCATTCCCAGGACATGACCCCGAAAAATCCGACCATCAGAATCGAAAGCAGCATGTTGACGATTCTCTTGACCCTGTCGGAAAGCGTAAGATAAAGGATATCCACTCCGATGTGGGCCCTTTCGCCATGGGCCGCAGGCAGAACAAAGGCGATGAGCAATGCTGCCATGAGAGAAACAATTTCTTCTGAGCCCAGCACTGGCGCGCCAAAAAAATTACCCGCCACATCCGTACAGGTAACAAGCATCATGGCGATCAGCATGAAACCTGAAGCCACTTTCATAAATTCCGACAACCGATTAATCATTTAATTTTCCTTGTAAAACTGTCGACGGCTCCAGACCCGCAACCTGAAATTCAACACGACAGACAATACAGTCAGGCTGATCCATGGGGGTCTGAAACCGCTTTACATCCAATAAATGCTTTGTCTTTATCCCCATTAAGGGGACATTTTCAAGGTGCCTCAAATTGGGCTGTGGCCGGAAGCAAAGACCATGCACCGGCCGGAACGTTTAGAGATAACTGCTTTGAAAGTCGCCCTTGGTATAATCTTCCAGGCGATCGTTGAGGAACTTGAGGGCCTCTTTTCCGGGAACGCCTCGTTTTTCAGTCTTTTCAAGATAGGTATCAAACACGGGGGTCACTGCCGCTTTCCAGCGAAGCGCTTCATCGGGTTCAATACCGATCATGGTGTTGCCAAGGCCAAGGGAGAAGTTCACCCCCTCGTAATCGCTCTCATCCCATGCCGCACCGTGTTTGGCGGCCCATTCGTGATTGATGGCCTGGATGGCGGATTTGGCACCATCGGACAGGGCATCCCATTTGGCCTGGTTCATGACGACAAAGAACCCGACCGAGTATGCCGTTGGGTAACAGGCGATGGTGTAATCAGTAACCTCGCCCATTTTCCATCCCTTGTTGGTCTCCTCGGGATAGACAGCGCCTTCCACAACACCCTTTTGCAGGGCCTGGTACACTTCGGGCATGGGCATGGAAACCGGTGTGGCGCCAAGGGCCTTGATCATTCCGGCAACGGAACCCGGGGATCTCAACTTGAGCCCCTTAAGGTCCGCCATGGTCCGGATCTCTTTTTTCTGGGTGTGGATCAGGCCGGGACCGTGGGCATGGAGAAACATGACCTTGGTGTCGGAAAGCTCGGCCGGTTTAAATTTATCGTAGAGTTCATTGAACGCTGCCGTTGCAAAACGTCCACTGGGATTCCCAAAGGGAAGATTAATGACATCCATGAGCGGAAAACGTCCCCGGGTATAGAGAAGGCAGGACATGCCGATGTCGGTCCGTCCAGTAACAACCCCATCATAAATCTGAGCCGCCTTGACCAGCGTGTTCCCGGCGTAGTAGGAGATTTTGACTTCGCCGTTGGTACGTTTTTCCACCGCATCGCACCATGACTGGGCAAGCTTGCTCTGAACGTGGCTTGGGGGAAAAAAATTACTGTAGGTCAGGTTGACCTCCTTGGCCGATGCACTTCCGGACAGCACCGGAAAAGCGGCTAGAAAAAAGGCTCCCAGCATCAGGGAAACGATCCATGTTGGTACCGGTTTCATTTTTAATTCCTCCTCAAGGGTTAGTTTGACACATTCAACGCATTTGCCGCAGGTCCAGGAATTTGCCACGGCAGTAAACTTGGTTAAGCCTAAATACATATACTGTAAACCATCGTATGTCCAGGAAAGAACGCCTGTCCCATTAAAAAACCCCGGCCTAGGCCGGCCCTGACAGACTTGCCGGTCCAGGCGAATGAAAACCACCGGCATTATCAGCCGCTGTTGTGGGAAGATACAGGTTGTGGTATTGTATTACCGGTCCGGGGGTGCGATATAGAGATAAAACCCAGCAAAAACCCCGGCAGCAAGCCCTGCCACCGGACACATGTCGGAAACGTACAGGACCCATGGTCTGAGCCATTATCCATGATCACACACAAGGAATTGCCATGAAATTTTCAAACTACGACACCGAGGGCTTTTATGATGAATTGTTCGATGAAAACAATCTTCCCCGACCCGGTGCAAAACTGCTCATTGACAAGATTGAATCCCTGCCGGCAAATGACCTGATGCACAAACAGCGTTCCGCTGAAGCGGCCCTGCTGCAGCTGGGCAACACCTTTGCCGTGTACGGCAGTGAGGAGGGAACCGAGAAGATTCTTCCCTTTGACGTCATTCCCCGCATCATTGACAACAAGGACTGGCGGGAAATTGAGCTGGGGTTGCAGCAGCGCATTTACGCCATGAATAAATTCATCCACGATATCTACCATGACCGGAAGATTTTAAAGGACAAGGTGGTACCCGAAGATCTCATCATGACCTGCACGGCCTACCGGAAGCAATGCGAGGGCTTGACACCGCCCAAATCCATCTGGTGCCATATCACCGGAACAGATCTCATCCGGGACAAAGACGGCCGGTTCTATGTCCTCGAAGACAATATGCGCTGTCCTTCAGGCGTCTCCTATGTGCTGGAAAACCGCCAGGTGTTGAAACGCACCTTTTCCCATGTGTTTGCCGATTCCGGGGTACGGCCGGTGGACGAGTACCCCAACAAACTCCTGGCCACCCTGGAAAACCTGGCCCCGGAAAGCGTTGCCCAACCCAAGATCGGGGTGCTCACTCCGGGCATGTACAACTCCGCCTATTTTGAGCATTCCTTCCTGGCCCAGCAGATGGGGGTGGAACTGGTGGAAGGCCAGGATCTGGTGGTGTCAGACGGATTTGTGTACATGCGCACCACCAAGGGACTCCAGAGGATTGATGTGATCTACCGCCGGCTGGATGATGATTTCATGGACCCCAAAGCCTTTCGGGCCGACTCCATGCTGGGGGTTCCCGGTATCATGGATGTCTATCGGGCAGGCCGGGTGGCCATGGCCAATGCACCGGGCACCGGCATTGCCGATGACAAGGCCGTGTACGCCTATGTGCCAAAGATCATCAAATATTATCTTGATGAAGATGCCATTCTGCCCAATGTGCCCACCTTCGTCTGCCGGGAGGACAAGGCAAGGGCCCATGTCCTTGCAAATCTCGACAAACTCGTGGTCAAGGCGGCCAATGAATCCGGCGGTTACGGCATGATGATCGGTCCCCATGCCAGTAAAGCCGAGCGGGAGAAGTTTGCACAGCTGATACAGAAAAACCCCCGAAACTATATAGCACAACCCACCATCTCCCTGTCCCGGGTGCCCACCATTGTGGGCGATCATTTTGAGGGCCGCCATGTGGATCTAAGGCCCTATATCCTCTATGGGGAGGAAATCTACGTCATGCCCGGCGGACTCACGCGGGTGGCGTTGAAAAAAGGGTCCCTGGTGGTGAACTCCTCCCAGGGAGGCGGCACCAAAGATACCTGGATCACGGACCGGGACAGCGACGGCAATGAAAAACCATCGGATCCGGGACAGCCGGGTTCAATTTTTCAATCTCAATTTCAATCCCAGGCCTCAATTTCCGGCAATACCACAGGAGGTGCCCATGCTTAGTCGCGTTGCAAGTTCTGTTTACTGGATGACACGATACATAGAGCGGGCCGAAAACATTGCCAGGTTCATCAGCGTCAACTTGAACCTGACCCTGGATTTTCCCTCGGAATCCAGCCGGCAGTGGCAGCCCATTGTCATGGCCACCGGTGATCACCTGTTGTTTGAGAAAAAATATAAAAATGATTATTCGGCAGAAAATGTGATCCATTTCCTTGCCCTGGATCAGACCTATGCCAACTCCATTGTTTCTTCGCTGAGGGCGGCAAGGGAAAATGCCCGGTCGGTGCGGGAAATCATCTCCTCTGAAATGTGGGAGCAGGTCAATCGCTTTTACCTTGAATTAAAAGAGGCCTCCACCACGGACTATGCCAGCCGCAATCCCCATAAATTTTTTAAAATCATCACCATGCGGGGCCACATGTTCACCGGTTTGTTGTACTCCACCATGTCCCATGGTGAGGCCTTTCAGTTTGCCCTCACAGGGCTCTTGCTCGAACGGGCGGACAAGACCTCCCGGATTCTTGATGTAAAGTATTTCATGCTGCTGCCCCAGGCCGGGGAGGTTAACACACCCTATGATTCCATTCAGTGGGCTGCAGTCTTGAAATCCGCCAGTGCCCTGGAGATGTACCGCAAGCGCTTTCACCGGATCATCCCCAGACAGGTGTGTGATTTTTTGATTTTTGACAGTGAATTTCCCCGTTCCATCCGCTATTGCCTGAAAAAAGGGGAACAGGCCCTGCACAAAATTTCCGGTACTCCGGTGGGAACAGTAGTCAACCCGGCGGAAAGAAGCCTGGGACGGCTGTGTGCCGATCTGGATTATTCCGATATTGATGAAACCATTGCCATGGGCATGCACGAATACCTGGACGATCTCCAAATCAAGATCAACACCGTGGGATGCCATATCCACGACGCCTTTTTCACGGCCATCCCGCATCTCACCAATGGCGGAGCATCCCAGTAACAAGAACGCTTGAACATCTAATTTAATTTAACCATGGAGAACCCTTTATGGCCATTAAAGTGGCGCTGTATCATAAAACCGATTATTCCTATGACCGGAAAATTCAACTGGGACCCCAGGTGGTACGGCTGCGGCCGGCCCCCCATTGCCGAACCCCCATCCTGAGTTATTCCCAGACCATCAAACCTGCCGATCATTTCATCAACTGGCAGCAGGATCCCTTCAGCAACTACCTTGCCCGGTTGAATTTCCAGGAAAAGACCGATCATTTTTCCATTGAAGTGGATCTGGTGGCGGAGATGGTCATCATCAATCCCTTTGATTTTTTCCTGGAACCCCATGCGGAGCAATGTCCCTTTGTCTACAAGCCCGAGCTTGCCAAGGATTTAAAACCCTTTCTGGAGGTGGAACCACCGGGAAAAAAACTCAAGGCGTACCTGGCAACGATTGACCGCAGCAAGATGGACACCAACAATTTTCTGGTCATGGTCAACCAGGGCCTGGAAAAGCTGATCAGTTACAACATCCGCATGGAACCCAACGTCCAGAGCTGTGAAGAGACCCTGACCAAATTGAGCGGCTCCTGCCGGGATTCAGCCTGGCTTCTGGTGCAGATCCTTCGCCACATGGGCCTTGCGGCCCGGTTTGTGTCCGGGTATCTTGTTCAGCTGGCTCCGGACGTGAAATCCCTTGAAGGGCCGTCGGGACCGGAGCAGGATTTTACCGACCTCCATGCCTGGACCGAGGTGTATCTGCCCGGGGCAGGATGGATCGGCCTTGATGCCACCTCGGGTCTTCTCACCGGGGAGGGACACATTCCCCTTGCCTGCACCCCGGACCCAAGGAGTGCGGCGCCTGTGACCGGTGCCCTTGAACGCTGCGAGGTGTCGTTCAGCCACACCATGAAGGTCACCCGGATCCACGAAGATCCCCGTTCCACAAAACCCTATCCCCAGGAGATCTGGACACAAATTGAAACCCTGGGTCACCGGGTGGATGAAGAGATCCACCGGGAAAACATCGCCCTGACCATGGGCGGTGAACCCACCTTTGTGTCCGTCAAGGACATGGAAGGAGACGAGTGGAACACCGGGGCCGTGGGTCCCACGAAAAAGCCCCTATCCGTGGCCCTGCTTAAGCGGCTGCGCGCCCAGTGGGCACCGGGAAGCCTGCTTCACTTTGGCCAGGGCAAGTGGTATCCCGGCGAATCCCTGCCCCGGTGGGCCTTGACCTGCCTGTGGAGAAGGGACGGAAAACCGGTGTGGCGGGACGATGCACTTCTGGGCAATGAAGATAAGGACTATGGGTTCGGCCCGGACCAGGCCCAAAAACTCATGGACACCATTGCCGGGGTGCTGGGGGTGAATACACGATATATCATGCCGGCCTACGAGGACATCTTCCACTGGCTGTGGAAGGAGCAGCGCCTGCCCGTCAATGTCAAACCCACGGACCCGAAGCTTAAAAATGCCGAAGACAGGGCCCGCATGGCCCGGGTGTTTGAAAAGGGTGTGGGGGCAATCACAGGTTTTGTACTGCCCCTGCAAAAGGGGTCATGGAAGAGCGGTCCCTGGCATTTGAAAAACGAAACGCTTTTTCTTATTCCCGGCGATTCCCCCATGGGGCTGCGCCTGCCCCTGGATTCCCTGCCCTGGGTGACGGAAAAAGAGTATCCCCAGGTGGTGGAGGAAGATCCCATGGGGAAAAAAGAGCCCCTGCCGGACCCCTTGACCTCCGAGGCCGACAAAGAAAAGATCAAGGCATTGCTCGAGGAACGGCAATCCCAGAATCACCTTGAAGGAAAGCCCGAAGAGGAGATACGGGCCGATGTGATGCCCCAGCCCCGGCCCTTTGCCGAGCCCAGACCCGTTGTGGGCGAATCGGCTGCCTGGATTATCCGAACGGCCCTGTGCATTCAGCCCCGGGATGGACGGCTTTATGTATTCATGCCCCCCATGGAGCGGGCCGTGGATTATTTTGAGCTCATCACCGCCATTGAGGATGCCGCAGCCATCACACAGATGCCGGTGATCATCGAAGGCTACACCCCGCCCTTTGACCATCGCTTCAACCGGTTCAGCATCACCCCGGACCCCGGGGTCATGGAGGTGAATATCCATCCGGCCCACACCTGGAAGGAGATGGTGGAGACCACCACTTCACTTTACGAAGCGGCCCGGCAAACAGAACTTGGAACGGAAAAATTCATGCTGGACGGCCGCCACAGCGGCACCGGCGGCGGCAATCACATCATCATGGGCGGTGCCACCCCCGGGGAAAGCCCCTGGCTGAAACGCCCGGATCTGCTGAGAAGTTTTCTGACCTACTGGAACAACCATCCCAGCCTTTCGTTTCTTTTTTCCGGGCTGTTCATGGGACCCACCAGCCAGGCCCCCCGTATTGATGAGGCCCGCCATGACACCCTTTATGAACTGGAGATCGCCTTTGATGAGTTGAAAAACCAGACCGGGAATGGGGATCTTCCCTGTCCGCCATGGCTGGTGGACAGGCTTTTCCGGCATCTGCTCACGGATCTCACAGGCAACACCCACCGGGCTGAATTCTGCATTGACAAGCTCTACTCACCGGACAGTGCCACCGGCCGGCTGGGGTTGGTGGAGTTCCGATCGTTTGAAATGCCCCCCCATGCCCAGATGAGCCTTGCCCAGCAGCTGCTCCTGCGCATCTTCATGGTGAAATTCTGGAAAAAGCCCTATGAAGAGAAACTGGTTCACTGGAGCACCACCCTCCACGACCGGTTCATGCTGCCCCACTATGTATGGCAGGATTTCAGGGAAGTTCTCGATGAACTCACCCGGGACGGCTACCCCATGACCCCCGCTCATTTCCATCCCCATTTTGAATTCCGATTTCCCTTTGTGGGCCAGGTGACCCATGCCGGTGTGGAGATGGAATTAAGGGTGGCCATGGAACCCTGGCATGTGCTGGGTGAAGAGCCCGGCGGCGGAGGAACGGCCCGGTACGTGGATTCTTCCCTGGAACGAATGCAGGTAGTGGTGAAAAACATGACCGACTCCCGGCACCAGGTGCTTTGCAATGGCCGTCCCGTGCCGTTGCAGCCCACGGGCACAAGGGGAGAGTTTGTGGCAGGTGTCCGGTATCGGGCGTGGCAGCCCCCTTCTTGTCTGCATCCCACCATAGGCAGCCATGGGCCGCTGGTCTTTGATCTGGTGGATACCTGGAACAAACGCTCCATTGGTGGATGCACCTACCATGTGGCTCATCCGGGGGGCAGAAGCTATGAGGTGTTTCCCGTTAATGCCTATGAGGCCGAGGGCCGCCGGGTTTCACGTTTTTTCAGTTTCGGACACACCCCGGGACCCCTGGACCCCATCCCCACGGAATCCGTGAACAAGGCCTTTCCCCACACCCTTGACCTGCGGACCCGGCAGAAAAGATAACTTGCACAGGCGCCCCGTATACAGTATAAATATTGCTTTTAATTTACGGGACGCCTGGAAAATTTCACATGAAACCTTCACCGAAACATTTCAAACAACGGCGTTCCATCATTCGTTGCGGTCGGATCAGCTACCCTGCTCCGGCCATGGCGCTGATATGGGTTTCAGGTTACATACTGGCCCGTGGCCTCCCTTACCCCATTATCAAACCATGGTAAACTCAAGATAACACTATGACATCAGCCCCCCCCAATCCATTGGAAAGCCCGCTTCAACAAAATTCCGTTGTTTTCCAGCGACAGAGCGGCGAACTTTTACCCGATGCAACCCTGGAGGACAATGCCGTCACCGTTGATCCGGTTTTCCACAAAATGTTTCCCTTTCCAGACAACTGCAGCGGCATCGTGGCCCCGAACGGCGCACCCCATCCCCACTGGCAGGGGGTTATCACCTATTTGAACAGTCTGGGCAGCCGGGAACTGGAACGCCGTTGGCAGAAGGCCCGTCAGATCATGCATGAGCACGGGGTGGCCTACAACGCGTTCAATGATGATGCCGGACTGGAGCGCCCCTGGGAGCTTGACCCCATTCCCCTTCCCATTGCAGCCCAAACATGGCCGACCCTGGAAAAGGGTATGGCACAGAGAATCCGGCTCCTGGCTGCCATCCATGCAGACATTTACGGTTCCCAGACGCTGATCCACAGAAATCACCTGCCACCGGAACTTTTTTTTGCCAATCCAAAATTTCTACGCCAGTGCCATGGCATTTACCGGGAGGACACCCCGGCCTTTCATTTCCATTCAACGGACCTGTGCCGATTTTCCGACGGGGTATGGCGGGTGGTTGGTCATCAAACCCAGTCACCTACAGGTGCCGGCTATGCCCTTGAAAACCGAATTATTCTTTCACGGATTCTGCCCCGGATGTTTCATTCCGGCAAGGTCATGCGCCTGGCCCCCTTTTTTAAATCCTTTAACCATGCCCTCATGGAGATCTCAGGCCTGAAAAAAAGGGAACCCAGCATTGTCATGCTCTCCCCGGGACCATCCTGTCCCACCTATTTTGAACATGTCTTTCTCTCCCGGTATATGGGCTTTACCCTGGTGGAAAGCAGCGATCTCACCGTGCGCAATGATACGGTGTTTTTAAAAACCCTCAAGGGTCTGCACCCGGTGGATGTGATTCTAAGGCGTCTCAAGGACATTGCCTGCGATCCCCTGGTGTTCGGCAACACCTCCCTCACCGGTATTCCAGGGCTTGTGCAGGCCGTTCGGTCGGGGAACGTGGCCGTGGCCAATCCCCTGGGCAGCGGAATTCTGGAAACCCCGGCCCTGGTTCCTTTTCTGCCGGGGCTGTGCCGCCTGCTGCTGGGTGAGGATTCCCTTCTTGAAGATGTACCCACGGTGTGGTGCGGTCAACCCAAAGCCCTTGAGACCGTTCTTTCACGGATATCAGACCCGGGTCATCCCATGATCATTTCTTCGGCCTTTGCATCCCCGGACATTGACGTGGAAGACACCCGGGGAATGCCCCCTGAGAAAATTGCAGCCCTTACGGCAAAAATAAAAGCCATGCCCCACGCCTATGTGGCCCGGGAACCCATGACCCCCTGTACCCTACCGGTATGGAAAAAAGGGTCCCTTATAAATGCGACGGCCACCATGCGGCTGTTTTCTACCCTGGTCACCCATGGGAAAGCCCCCCTTGCCAGTGCTGAAACAGTGGTTTCCATGGAGGATTCAGTGTTTGTGATGCCCGGGGCCCTGACCCGTGTATCCCAAAATGCCATGGGACTTTTAAATCATGACAGTGCTCCCCAGGGCGGGAGCAAGGACACCTGGTGCTTTACCGACGATATTGTCGAGCATAAGAGTATGATGCCCCATTTTACAGAGCCCCTGGAGATCCAGAGGGGAAGTGATCTGCCAAGCCGTGTGGCGGATAACATGCTGTGGCTGGGACGCTATGTGGAGCGTACCGAAGGCGTCCTCCGGGTGATTCGAAGTGTGCTGACACGATTGAACAGTGAAACCCGCCTGGATGTGATGGAAGAATTCCCCTTTCTGCTGCGGGCCATGGCGGCCCTGGAGATCACAGCCCCCTCCTTTTCACCGCCCGGGGATGTCTATTCCATGCAGACCATAGAGACGGAAATTCTGGCCTGTCTGTTTGATGTCAAACGTCCCGGCAGCATCATCAGTTCCCTCAATAATGTCAAACGGGTGGCAGCCAGTGTCCGGGACAGACTCTCCATTGATTCCTGGCACATTCTGGGGCGCATGGAAAAAGAGATGGCCCAGTTTTCGCCCCACCGTCAAAGCCGCATCAGTGAAGCCCAGGAACTGGTCAACGAAATGATTCTCACCATGTCCGCCTTTGCCGGGATTGCACTGGAAAGCATGACACGGGCCATGGGCTGGCGGTTCATGGACATGGGACGACGCCTTGAACGGGCCGGCTACATGATTTCTCTGCTCCAGAGTCTGTTTGCATCGGACCGGGATCCCATCAGCCAGGAACTGGAAACCCTGCTTGAGGTGGCAGACAGCACCATCACCTACCACACCCGATACCGTACCACCCTTCAGGTGGAACCCATTGTGGACCTTCTTTTGCTGGATGAATTAAATCCCCGGGCCGTTGGGTTTCAGATGGCGGCACTGTTTGACCATGTGGAAAACCTTCCCGGCGGTGAGGCAAAAACCTTTAAGACCCGGGAGGAAAAAATCACCCTGGATCTGACCACCCAGCTGCGGCTTGCCGATATCCGGGAGCTCATGGAAACAACCAAGGCCGGGGAACTGGGCCGGCTGACCCAGCTGCTGGATCGTCTTGACAAGGGCATTATCGCCCTTGCCAACCACATCACCCAGCATTATTTAAGCCGCATTGAAACGGAAAAACAGCTGGGAAATTTTGATTCTCCTGCTGTTTTAAAAAATAAATCCTCCCTGGCCGGAGATTCCTATGCAGTATAAGATTTCCCATATCACCCGGTATCAGCATGGCGACGTGGCCTCTTTGTCCCACAACGAGCTGTTTCTGACCCCCCGTCAGACACCCATCCAGAATTGTGTTAAAACCGCCATTACCCTGTCCCCGGACCCGTCCACCTTTTCCCAGCGAATGGATTTTTTTGGCAATACCGTCACCACCACCACCATCCAGGGGGGCCACACCACCCTGGAAATAACCGCCACAAGTCAGGTAGTCCTTACCCCGCCCCCCCCCATAAACCCTGAACAGACCCCGGCATGGGATCAGGTAAAACAGATATTGTGGCAGCATGCCACTCCTGAAACCCTAGAGGCCTTTCAATTTGTGTTTGCCTCTCCCATGATTCCGGTGGCGGAACGATTTGCCGCATGGACCCGGGATCTTTTTCAACCCGGGACGCCCATTTTAAAGGCCGTTCTGGCATTGACGGACAGGATTTTCACCCAGTTTAAATATGATCCCGGGGCCACCACCACCACCACATCGGTGGATGCGGCCTTTGACATGAAACGGGGGGTATGCCAGGATTTTGCCCACATTGAAATTGCCTGCCTGCGATCCCTGGGGCTTTGCGCCCGTTATGTCAGCGGATATCTTCATACCATGCCACCTCCGGGCAAGGAAAAACTTGTGGGGGCCGATGCCTCCCACGCCTGGCTTTCCATCTTTATTCCGGGCATGGGCTGGGTGGATCTGGATCCCACCAACAATGTTATCCCCACTGATCAGCATCTGACACTGGCATGGGGACGGGACTACGGTGACGTCACCCCGGTGAAGGGTACCGTGCTGGGCGGCGGTAAGCACCGGCTGAGTGTTTCAGTGGACGTGGCTGCCGTGTAGACGGTCTTGCCCGTTGAAAAAGGAGCGGCCTAAAAAACCGCTCCTTTTTGATAGATTACGCCATGGTCTGATACGAAAATTGCGCCATGGCCTGGTACCAAGATTACGCCATGGTCTGAATGAAACTGCTCAAATTGGCGTCATCATAGCCTGAACCGGTTAAATTGCCCATAAAAGATTCCATGACCTGGCGGTAGGCATTTATTGCCTGGTTCTGTCCGGTAGTCTGTTTGGAAGTCATCCCCTCCTGCATTGAGCTCGTTTCTTCCTGCCTGCCAACCTGGGCTGCGGCCAATTCATCCTGGGATATTACACCATCCTGGTTTGTGTCCAGAGCTGAAAAAATTTCGCTGGACAGGCTGGTTTCTTCAGAACTGATACTGCCGTCTGCGTCAGTATCTTCCGTTTCCAGAATCGATTGAATACCAGATTCTTCACCGCCCATCATGCCAGGTCCCATGCCGCCCATACCGCCGCCCATCATTGGCGGCGGTCCATTGGAAAGCATATCTTCAAGCTCCTGGCTGGACAACAGACCGTCTGAATCTGAATCAGCATCGGCAAACATCTTTTCATCCATCGGGGTTTCTTCGATACTCAGTACACCGTCCAGGTTGGCATCATCACTTTCCATGATGCTGTCAGCACTGGGGAGTTCAAAACCACCACTGGCTCCCTGGGAACCGCGCATATTCGTCGATGGATAGGCTGAAAATGACTGTCCAATTCCTTGAATATTCATTTTTAGTTCCTTAAAATTTACATTACGTTGTTAATAACAAAAGTATGCTCAAATATTTCATTTCACGCATTCATAGACATCACCTTCTTTCGTTTTTCTGTATATTAAATATTCATGGCCAGGCAACTGCCTGGCATTCTGTTAGAGGACATACAAAAAAGGTGCCAGTTTTTTATCGTTCGCCTCTGGCGAAAGGGGTGTCCCAAGGGATTGGTTTGGTGTTTTTAAAACTGTTTGGGAAACGGATAAAATAGTCATGGATGGCCTGACTGGGCGTGTTCTGTTTCAAGGGTGCCAGTTTCATCCGGGTATTGTATAGCCAGATGCGTTTCAACAGCTTTTCATTATCAAAGCCAAACAGGTTTATCTGTTGAGGGTGATTTTGAATAATGGCCTTTATTTCCTGTTTAAGCCGGTCTGTGGTCTGTTTTGGAACAATTTCAAGATGCAGTGGCGTTAAATTGTGAACATGGCAATAGGCTTTGATACGCTGGATATGGCGCAGGGTAGCCTCCGCCATTTCCATGTCAGGATCAAAAAGAGCAATGGGGTCAGTAAAAATGATTCCCAAAACAGACAGAGGAAAATGAACAACTGCCTGTTTAATAAAAGACAAGGGCGGTGGCTTTACTGATGCACTGATGTCTGCATAAAAGTATCGGAAAGAACTATCCAGCAGGGTCTGCACGTGGAAAGGGGCCTGGGTACCGTGCAGTCGCGGGATGGTTATTTTGTTGTAATAAAAATATGTACCCCGGCAGTCATCCAGGCTGGCGGTCAATTTTTTGGATCGGGCTTTTGAGTGTTCCTTTGACAGGACTTTTTTAAAAGGGGGAAGACAGGAAATATGGTATCTTTTTAAAAGACGGTTCAGGCTGGATCTTGAACACCCTGGGAAAACGAATCTGTGAACCACCTGCAGGAGATCATCAAGACCAAGGTAAAGACAGATCCTAAGCAGGATTACCACGACCTCCTGTTCCGGCGTCATTGCTGTTCTGATTTTTTTCGGGGTGTGGGGTTTGTCCAGTACAGAGTTGCGCTTCCTCCATCGCCGGATGGTGGTTTCACTTACACCAATTTTATCGGCAAGGTCTGAAACACTCGTACGGCTGTCGTTCTGGATGAAAGCACGCTGAGCCGGGGTAGTTCTGGCATTTTTATGCAGGTTGATTTTCATATCAGGTATGCTTTCTCTTTTTAAACGTTTACACAATCCTGTGGGACTTGTTTGAAAAAATTAATTGCTGAACAGTAAAACCGACACCACAGCCTGGTTCGTTACACGGAAACTTTTGCCTGTTAAAAATAAAAAAGTCCTAGGTGTCATCTGATATTAACAGGCGCATTTCAAAAAACAAGGACGAGACTGAATCAACATATTTTTCACACAATTCAATATAAAAAAGCCCTGACCATACGTAAACGTATGATCAAGGCTTTATAAAAATGACTCGGCGGCATCCTGTCCGACGCTTCCACAGGACCTCCCCTTCAGCACCATCGGCGCAAGGGCTCTTAACTTCCGTGTTCAAGATGGAAACGGGGGTGGCACCTCTGCCATTGCCACCGGATTAATTGGGGACTACTCCCTGTCCCGGGACAGAATAAGCCGGTTCAAAATAATCAGGTAAAGTATCCCCAGAACTAAGGAAAATAATTAAGGTGTCCCCAGAGTTATAAAGGCAGACTCCCCAGAACTACAAAACAAAAAAGCCCTGACCATACGTCAAACGTATGATCAGGGCTTTATAAAGATAACCCGGCGGCGTCCTACTCTCCCACAGGGCCTCCCCTGCAGTACCATCGGCGCAAGAGGTCTTAACTTCCGTGTTCGAGATGGGAACGGGTGTGGCACCTCTGCCATTGCCACCGGATTAAACTTGGCAACGTATAATCTGTCGAAAGTCTTTACTGTATATCCGCATTAAAGCGTTCAAACCTAAAAGGGTTTGTAGTTAGTGGCTAAGCCCCACGACCTGTTAGTACCGGTTAGCTGAACACATTACTGTGCTTACACACCCGGCCTATCAACCTTGTAGTCTTCAAGGGGTCTTCAGTCACTTGCGTGATGGGATATCTAATCTTGAAGTTGGCTTCCCGCTTAGATGCTTTCAGCGGTTATCCGTTCCGAACTTAGCTACCCTGCAATGCCGTTGGCACGACAACAGGAACACCATTGGTTCGTCCATTCCGGTCCTCTCGTACTAGGAACAGATCTCCTCAAATATCCTACGCCCACGAAAGATAGGGACCAAACTGTCTCACGACGTTTTAAACCCAGCTCACGTACCACTTTAATTGGCGAACAGCCAAACCCTTGGGACCTGCTCCAGCCCCAGGATGTGATGAGCCGACATCGAGGTGCCAAACCGCCCCGTCGATGTGAACTCTTGGGGGCGATAAGCCTGTTATCCCCGGCGTACCTTTTATCCGTTGAGCGACGGCCCTTCCATACAGAACCGCCGGATCACTAAGACCTAGTTTCCTACCTGCTCGAAATGTCTCTCTCGCAGTCAAGCTCCCTTATGCCTTTACACTCTATGGCTGGTTTCCAATCAGCCTGAGGGAACCTTCGCGCGCCTCCGTTACTCTTTGGGAGGCGACCGCCCCAGTCAAACTACCCGCCAGACACTGTCCGTAATCCCGGTAAGGGACCCACGTTAGAACCATAGTACATGAAGGGTGGTATTTCAAGGGTGACTCCACAAGCACTGGCGTACCTGCTTCAAAGTCTCCCACCTATCCTGCACATCATGTACCAAAATCCAATGTCAAGCTGTAGTAAAGGTGCCGGGGTCTTTCCGTCTTTTCGCGGGTAGACGGTATCTTCACCGCCATTCCAATTTCGCTGAGTCCCTGGTTGAGACAGTGCGGAAGTCGTTACGCCATTCGTGCAGGTCGGAACTTACCCGACAAGGAATTTCGCTACCTTAGGACCGTTATAGTTACGGCCGCCGTTTACCGGGGCTTCGGTTCAAAGCTTCGCTTGCGCTAACAAATCCCCTTAACCTTCCGGCACCGGGCAGGCGTCAGACCCTATACCTCGTCTTGCGACTTTGCAGAGTCCTATGTTTTTAGTAAACAGTCGCTACCGCCGTTTCTCTGCGACCCCCGATGGCTTTGAAGAGCAAGTCCTCTAACCAATGGGGGCATACCTTATCCCGAAGTTACGGTATCATTTTGCCGAGTTCCTTAACCAGGGTTCTCTCAAGCGCCTCGGGATACTCTCCCTGCCTACCTGTGTCGGTTTACGGTACGATCACCCGTTATCTCGATAGAGGCTTTTCTTGGCAGCATGGGTGCAGTCAGTTTATGGGATCAGATCCCTCCTCATCGCTTCTCGGCCTTAAAAAGGAACGGATTTACCTGCTCCTTAAGCCTACCAGCTTGAACCGCCTATTCCAGCAGACGGATGACTTGCCCTCCTGCGTCCCCCCTTCTCTCAAACGATAACTAAGGTGGTACAGGAATATTAACCTGTTTTCCATCGCCTACGCCTTTCGGCCTCGGCTTAGGGATCGACTAACCCTGAGGAGATTAGCTTTACTCAGGAATCCTTGGGCTATCGGCGAGGGGGTTTCTCACCCCCTTTATCGCTACTCATGTCAGCATGGTCTCTTGTGTAAACTCCACACCACCTTACAGTGGCGCTTCAATACTTACACAACGCTCTCCTACCATAGAAATAAATTTCTATCCGCAGCTTCGGTGCTATGTTTGAGCCCCGTTACATTTTCGGCGCAGAACCACTCGATCAGTGAGCTATTACGCTTTCTTTAAAGGATGGCTGCTTCTAAGCCAACCTCCTGATTGTCTGGGCATTTCCACATCCTTCCCCACTTAACATAGACTTGGGGACCTTAGCTGGCGGTCTGGGTTGTTTCCCTCTCGTCCGCGGAACTTAGCTCCCGCGGGCTGACTCCCACACTTTACGTCATCGGTATTCGGAGTTTGGTTAGGTTTGGTAATCTGGTGAGACCCCTAGCCCATCCAGTGCTCTACCCCCGATGAGAAACATGTGAGGCTATACCTAAATATATTTCGGAGAGAACCAGCTATTTCCAGGTTTGTTTGGCCTTTCACCCCTAACCACAGCTCATCCCAATAGTTTTTAACCTATATGGGTTCGGTCCTCCACGCGATTTTACTCGCGCTTCAACCTGGCCATGGCTAGATCACCTGGTTTCGGGTCTACTCAACGCAACTTGGCGCCCTGTTAAGACTTGGTTTCCCTGCGGCTACACCTCACGGCTTAACCTTGCTACGTTAAATAACTCGCTGACTCATTATGCAAAAGGCACGCGGTCACTCGGACCAAAGTCCAAGCACCCACTGCTTGTAGGCAAACGGTTTCAGGTACTATTTCACTCCCCTCACAGGGGTACTTTTCACCTTTCCCTCACGGTACTGGTTCACTATCGGTTGCCGGGTAGTATTTAGCCTTATGAGATGGTCCTCACAAATTCCCACAGAATTTCTCGTGTTCCGCAGTACTTGGGTGTCTGAAAAGAGAGGGTGATCCATTTCGTCTACAGGGCTGTCACCTGCTATGGCCGGACTTTCCAGTCCGTTCGACTACACATCACCTTTGTAACTCTCCGCACCGTCCGAAACCGGTACAATTCAGATCCCACGACCCCTGACATGCAACGCCTTCGGGCTATCACACATGGCAGGTTTGGGCTGTTTCCCGTTCGCTCGCCGCTACTTGGGAAATCGTTCTTACTTTCTCTTCCTGGGGGTACTAAGATGTTTCAGTTCTCCCCGTTGGCTTGATCAGGCTATGTATTCACCTGAACATGTCACAGTATTTACCATGACAGGTTTCCCCATTCAGAAATCTCCGGATCAAAGTTTGTTAAGCAACTCCCCGAAGCTTATCGCAGCTTTCCACGTCTTTCATCGCCTCCCGGCACCAAGGCATCCACCGTTTGCCCTTTATAGCTTAGCCACTATAAAACCACAAATTAAGTTTAAACGCTTTAATGCAAATATACAGATACAACGTCACAAAAATTCCAGCCCCTGAAAAAATCCAAAAGCTTTCATTCCTGTTTGTCGTACGATACAACACCATCGGAATCCCTTGTCCAGATCTTGCCTGAACGCGACCATTCCCATGGGTCGTGTTGTTTCATTTTAACTTTCAACAGATTGTCAAAGAACAAATATAAAAGGATAATTAGTGGTGGAGGATAGCGGGATCGAACCGCTGACCTCCTGCGTGCAAGGCAGGCGCTCTCCCAGCTGAGCTAATCCCCCACTATGGTGGGCCTGGGTGGATTCGAACCACCGACCTCACGCTTATCAGGCGTGCGCTCTAACCAACTGAGCTACAGGCCCAAAAGAATTAATCCCTCAAAACCGGTTAGTGACGAAGATCGAAACGGATCTTCTGTATTGTATTTCTTTCCTTAGAAAGGAGGTGATCCAGCCGCTGGTTCCCCAACGGCTACCTTGTTACGACTTCACCCTAATTATCAACCATACCTTAGGCACCTGCCCCCCCGAAGGGTTGGCCCAATGACGTCGGGTACAATCAACTCTCATGGTGTGACGGGCGGTGTGTACAAGGCCCGGGAACGTATTCACCGTGGCATGCTGATCCACGATTACTAGCGATTCCAACTTCATGGAGTCGAGTTGCAGACTCCAATCCGGACTGGGATATGCTTTCAGGGATTGGCTCACCTTCGCAGGTTCGCTGCCCGTTGTACATACCATTGTAGCACGTGTGTAGCCCCAGACATAAGGGCCATGAGGACTTGACGTCATCCCCACCTTCCTCCCCGTTAACCGGGGCAGTCTCTTCAGAGTTCCCACCATGACGTGCTGGCAACTGAAGATAGGGGTTGCGCTCGTTGCCGGACTTAACCGAACATCTCACGACACGAGCTGACGACAGCCATGCAGCACCTGTCTCTGAGTTCCCGAAGGCACTCTAATATCTCTAACAGATTCTCAGGATGTCAAGTCTGGGTAAGGTTCTGCGCGTTGCGTCGAATTAAACCACATGCTCCACCGCTTGTGCGGGCCCCCGTCAATTTCTTTGAGTTTTAGTCTTGCGACCGTACTTCCCAGGCGGTATACTTAATGCGTTAGCTCCGGCACAGCAGGGGTCAATACCCGCTACACCTAGTATACAACGTTTACTGCGTGGACTACCAGGGTATCTAATCCTGTTCGCTACCCACGCCTTCGCACCTCAGCGTCAGTTTCGGTCCAGAAAGGCGCCTTCGCCACCGGTGTTCCTCCTGATATCTACGAATTTCACCTCTACACCAGGAATTCCCCTTTCCTCTACCGTACTCAAGTCTTATGGTTTCAAATGCACTTCCAGGGTTGAGCCCCGGGCTTTCACATCTGACCTGCAAGACCGCCTGCGTGCCCTTTACGCCCAATAATTCCGAATAACGCTTGCACCCCCCGTATTACCGCGGCTGCTGGCACGGAGTTAGCCGGTGCTTCCTTCATGGGTACCGTCAATACCAAATACTATTAATACAAGGTAATTTCTTCCCCATTGACAGAGTTTTACGACCCAAGGGCCTTCTTCACTCACGCGGCGTTGCTGCGTCAGGGTTGCCCCCATTGCGCAAAATTCCTCACTGCTGCCTCCCGTAGGAGTCTGGACCGTGTGTCAGTTCCAGTGTGGCTGATCATCCTCTCAGACCAGCTAACCATCAATGTCTTGGTAGGCCGTTACCCCACCAACTAACTAATGGTGCGCGGACTCATCTTCAAACAACAGCTTTCAGGAAGAGGCTGTCTTTCATCATTCAATCCAAAGATCAAATGACTTCATCCGGTATTAGCGATCCTTTCGAACAGTTATCCCGGATTCAAAGGTAGATTATCCACGTGTTACTCACCCGTGCGCCACTCTACTCGGGATTGCAAGCAATCCCTTTCTCGTTCGACTTGCATGTGTTAAGCACGCCGCCAGCGTTCATTCTGAGCCAGAATCAAACTCTCCAGTTAAATTCTTTGAATATCTTTTGTGTGCTTTCACAGCACCCAAAAGACACGCTTCGTCTCTTTTGTCACTAACCAGTTTTCAAAGATCAATCACTTTTGGTAAAACAGCCACTCTTTCGAGCGGCACAAACTCGGTCTTTATATCTGCTTGACCGAAGCTTGTCAACTCTTTTTTTTCGGTCGGTCAAAATTTTTTTCCGAAGAAAAAAAGGAGTCGGTCACATGAACAACTGCAACGGGGACTGTTTATATAAAAACCAAGCCCCCCTGTCAACACCTTTTTTTCAATCAGGCAATTATTTTATGATACCGTTTTTTTCCGGCCCGCAAAAGGATCTCTCCATCCTTGAAATCACTGTCCAGAATGAGGGCATCAAAGGCCTCAATCCGTTCATTGTTAAGGTATCCGCCACCCTGGTTAATGAGACGTCTGGCATCCCCCTTGGATTTTGACAGACCCGTTTCGACAAAGAGATCCACAGCGGGTATTCCGCATTTTAAACGTTCGATATCAACGGTGGAGGAAGGCATACTGGTTGCGGTTCGGTCGTTTCCATCCCTACCCCTGGGTATGGAGCTTGACGGGCAGAGGTCCTCCGGAATAGAGGGTGCGCCAAAAACAGTGGCCGCTGCATCAAATGCTGCGTTAGCCGCCGGCAGTCCATGGGCAATGGCCGTGGCGGCATGGGCAAGGATGGCCTTGGCTGCATTCATCTGGGCACCCTCGATCCCCTTGACCCGGTCGATCTCTTCCATGGGCAAGAAGGTAAACAACGCCATGAACTTTGCCACATCCGCATCATCGGTGTTGACCCAGAACTGGTAGTAGTCGTAGGGCGGGGTTCGTTCCGGATCAAGCCAAACAGCACCCTTATGGGTTTTACCCATCTTGATACCGCTGCTGGTGGTAATCAGGGGGAAGGTGATGCCAAAGGCGGTTTTTGCCTGGGTTCTTCGCACCAGATCTATTCCGGCAACAATATTTCCCCACTGGTCACTGCCCCCCATCTGCAAACGACAGTCATGGGCCTGGCACAGCTTCATAAAGTCGTAGGCCTGGAGAAGCATGTAGTTAAATTCGATGAAACTCAACCCTTCGTCGGACTCAATGCGCACCCTGTAACTTTCCGCCTTGATCATCTTGTTCACACTGAAATGACGGCCGATATCCCTTAAAAAAGTGATATACTCCAGCCCGGTGAGCCAGTCGGCATTGTCCAGGAGCATGGCCTTGCCCGCTTCAAAATCAAGGAACCGTGAAAGCTGTTTTCGAATGCTCTGCTTGTTTTCATTGACCTGGTCGTGGGTGATCACCTTGCGCATCTCTGTCTTGCCGCTGGGATCTCCGATCAAACCGGTCCCCCCTCCCACGAGGGCAATGGGCCTGTGGCCGTTACGCTGCATATGGGCAAGGGCCATGATGGTCACCAGATGCCCCACGTGGAGGCTCGGACCGGTTGGATCAAACCCGATATAACAGGTCGCCCCCTCTTTGTCCAGGTACGCCTTTAGTTCATCCCCATGGGTTACTGCCTCTACAAATCCGCGCTGATTCAATATGTCCAGAACACTCATTTTATTCATCTGATCCTTATTTATTGGTATATTCCACCGAACGGGTTTCCCGGATAACCACAACCTTGATCTGACCCGGGAAGGTCAGGGTTTCTTCGATTTTCGCCGCAATGTCACGGCTGAGCATGCCGGCTTTGGCATCGGAAATCTTGTCACTCTCAACAATCACCCGGACTTCACGACCCGCCTGAATGGCAAAGGTATTGGAAACGCCCTCAAACGAGTTGGCCACCTTTTCAAGTTCTTCAAGGCGCTTGACATAATTTTCAAGGGTTTCTTTTCTTGCACCGGGCCTTGCACCCGACAGGGCATCCGCAGCCTGGACAAGGTAGTCATAGACACTTTCAGGTCTTTTGTCCTCATGGTGGGCGGCTATGGCATTGACAACGGCATCGGTTTCACCGTATTTCCTTGCAAGCTTGGCGCCGATCAAGGCATGGGGTCCGTCCACCTCATGGTCAACGGCCTTGCCGATATCGTGCAAAAGGCCCATGCGCTTGGCAAGCTTGATATTAAGGCCGAGTTCAGCCGCCATCACCCCGGCCAGAAAGGCCACTTCAACCGAATGCTGGAGAACATTCTGGGCATAACTGGTTCTGAACTTGAGCTGACCGAGCACCTTGATCAACTCGGGATCTACGCCATGAACCCCGAGATCAAAGGCTGCCTGCTCACCCGCCTCCTTGATGGTGGCATCCACCTCTTCGGTCACCCGTGCCACAACATCCTCTATTCTTGCCGGATGTATCCTGCCGTCGGAGATGAGCCGCGTCAGGGCAATCCTTGCAACCTCCCTGCGGACCGGGTTAAAACCGGAAAGAATAACCGCTTCGGGCGTATCATCAATGATCAGGTCTATGCCCGTTGCAGCCTCAAGGGCCCGGATGTTTCTCCCCTCCCGGCCGATGATCCTGCCCTTCATCTCATCGCCTGGCAATTGAACCACAGAGACGGTCCTCTCGGCCACAAAATCACCGGCATACCGTTGAATGGCCGTGGAGATAATCTTTTTGGCCTCTTTGTCGGCATTTTCCGAAGCTTCGCTCATGATTCGCTTGACAAGCTTTGCACCTTCATGGTTGGCCTCGTTTTCCATGGACTTTAAAAGAATCGCCTTTGCCTCTTCTGCTGTCAGACTTGCCACCCGTTCCAACTCACGCCTGGTCTCCTCGACAAGGCTTGCATAGGAGGCTTCCTTTTCGGCAAGAGACTCGACCCTGGCACTGAGATCATTCTCCTTAGCCTGCAAGTCCATTTCCCGTCGTTCAAATTTTTCATGGCGGCGGTCAATGGTCTCGCTCCTGGAGAGCAGGCGTTTTTCCTCCTGTTTGAGTTCAGCCCGGATCCCCTCTGTTTCCACATCAAAAGCGCTTTTCATCTCAAGCAGCCTGCTCTTAGCCTCTATCTGCGCCTCCTTGAGAAGGGTCGCGGCCTTTCTTTCCGCATTTTCAATAATCAATGCCTGCTCTTTCAAAACGGCTGCGGCCTTTATCCGGGCGCGCTTCAAAGTGAGGTAGTATGCTGCACCAAAACCCGATGCAAGCCCTGCTGCTGATGAAAGAACCACAATAAATTCCATTTAACAATCTCCTAAATATTAGTATCAGTCACCCGTTGGACTGTTGTTCTCCTGGGGATAACGCAGCAAACCACCTCCGTGACCGCCATTACCGCAGGGGTACAGGGGACAAGAGTGGCCTGGAAACCGCTTATTTACGAAAATGCTGGGAAGGATAAGAAAGAAAAACTAGGGACAAGAAGGATGGTTGTTCAGGTACCCCCACATGATGCCGTGTTGCTTAAGTCTTTGAACCAAGGGTTCAAAAAAGCGGGCTTCCAATTACACCTTAAGGCTTTTCCATTCAAGTGGAACATGCACAACAATGTAAGGGTGGACACCCTGTTCTGTAGCATTAGGACAAAGGACATCATACAATCACAAACACTGCAGGGGTACAACTTGTTAAACACATTTACAGAGAGCTTTATTTGATACCCTCATCTATCTTATTGATAAGGGACGTCATCCGTTGATACACATAGGTCTCAAGTTTCGAATGCGCCAACTTCAACTCTTGAAAGTCCTTGGATATGTTCATGGCTGCAAGAAGCAGTATAGCCATCTTGTTCCGATCCGAGGATTTGAATTCAAATTGATCTTCAGCCTTTACAACATGACGCTTTAAATATTCGGCAACTTCCCTGGAGTCAACCGCTGAACCTTCGGACTTGAACTTAAATTCCAATCCAAACAGCTCAATTTTGACGATTTCATCCAATGAATTATCTTTACCAGACCGACCTCCCGTTGTCACTCATACCTCCCTAGGGAGTATCGGAAAAATTATTGAGTTTTTCAAGAAGTCCATCAATTTTTGTCCTGATTACCGCCTGTTGCTCAGCATACCGCTCTTCTGTTTCATTCTTCTTATTGAGTTCCGTCTCAAGACGCTCGACCTTAACCTTCAACTCTGTATTTTCCATCTGAAACGACTGGCAGAGTTCAATCAAAAAGTCGACTTTTTCGTCTATATCGGCAAACTTATTATCTAATAATTCATTATCCAATTTCCATTCCTCGCAAACATTTATTCATTTATATTCATAGCCTTTCACAAAGTCAAGACAATTCACACATCCGCCCTTTGCCGACACAGCCTGTCTGCCTCTTTTAACTGAACAAGGGTGTTAACGCCAAGAACCTCCCGTGAATCGTCTGCCGTGAGCACCCCCATTTTCACCCCATCGGTTGCTCCGATTTTCACAAGATCCGTCAGGTAGTATTCGTTCTGGGCATTTTCCCGGTTCAAACGGTTCAGGGCCGAGGCTAAAAACCGCCTCTCAATACAGTAAATACCGGAATTGACCAAGGTGATCTTTTTTTCTTCCATGGAAGCGTCCGCCTCTTCACAGATGGACATAAGTTTGTTTTGACCATCCAGAATCATCCTACCATATCCTGCAGGATCGTCAACCTTAACTGCAAGGGCCGTCAAGCTGTTTTCATTGTTCAGGTGAAAACCAACCAGCCGTTCAACGGTTTTCGCCCGGATAAGCGGTACGTCTCCACAGAGAACAACCACATGGCCGACACCCTTGGCCAGGTGGGGAAGAGCTGCCTTTACCGCATCTCCGGTTCCAAGAAGCGCCCGTTGAACGGCAAATTCCACGTGATATGCCCGGGCCACCTCATCCTTGACCTGTTCTGCCTGATGTCCCACCACCACAACAACATTGGCCCCCGAAACCGTGACAGCACAGTCAACCACATGGACGATCATGCTCTGCCCGTTCACCGGATGAAGCACCTTTGCCCGATCCGACTTCATGCGGGTTCCTTTTCCTGCAGCCAGGACAACCACCCCGACCTCTACACCCAATGCCATAGCAAACCTCCTTGACTCTCCCCCATAAGAAAGGGGGGATGCATATGACACATGCACCCCCCCATTGCTTTATCAGATCCAACCGATACAAATCCGTCAGATCAAAATCAGCTGAACTATCGCGTTTCGATCACGGACAATCTGTGAATTGCCCTTCTCAGGGCCGCCTCCGCCCGGACAAGATCAATGTCGGCAGAACGCTCGGCAAGACGTTTTTCAGCCCTTGCCTTAGCAGCCCTGACCCTTTCAACCTCAATCTGGCTTCGACGTTCGGCAGACTCGGCCAGAACCGTCACTTTGTTGGGCAGCACCTCGGCAAATCCACCGTTGACAAAGAGAACACGCTCTTTGCCTGCGGTGTCCTTGTAGCGCAGACTTCCGATCTTGAGAGAACTCAGAAAGGTCGTATGCCCGCTGAGCACACCAAATTCACCCTCTGAGCCTGGCGCCATGACGATCTGGGCCTCTTCACTGACAACAGATGCCCCTGGGGTGACCACTTCAAGAAAAATATTCTCAGCCATCGTATCCCCCTGATTTATTTAGACTCAGCCATCTTGGCGGCCTTTTCCCTGGCCTCTTCAATGGAGCCGACCATGTAGAAGGCACCTTCTGGAAGATCATCGTGCTTTCCTTCAATGATCTCCTTGAATGAACGGACAGTATCCTCTACCTTGACAAACTTACCGGGCATGCCCGTAAAGGTCTCTGCCACGTGGAAGGGCTGGGACAGGAACCGCTGGAGTTTTCTGGCACGCTGAACCGTGAGCTTGTCCTCGTCTGAGAGCTCGTCCATACCCAGGATTGCAATAATGTCCTGGAGTTCCTTGTACTTCTGAAGGGTCTGCTGTACCACCCGGGCTACATTGTAATGCTCTTCACCAACGTAGGCGGCATCCAGAATCCTGGAAGTTGAATCCAGGGGATCCACCGCCGGATAGATACCCAACTCAGCAATCTGACGGGAAAGAACAACGGTTCCGTCCAGATGGGCAAAGGTGGTGGCAGGGGCAGGGTCGGTCAAGTCATCGGCAGGTACGTAAACGCACTGGACTGCCGTGATAGACCCCTTGTCCGTTGAGGTAATCCGCTCCTGGAGGGCACCCATGTCAACGGCGAGTGTGGGCTGGTACCCAACGGCCGAAGGCATACGACCCAGGGTAGCTGACACCTCGGCACCGGCCTGGGTAAAACGGAAGATGTTATCAATAAAGAGAAGCACGTCCTGACCTTCCACATCACGGAAATACTCTGCACAGGTCAAGGCGGACAGTGCAACCCTTGCCCTTGCTCCGGGAGGCTCGGTCATCTGACCATACACCAGTGAACATTTGGGCAGAACGCCTGAATCCTTCATCTCATGGTAAAGGTCATTTCCCTCACGGGTTCTCTCACCAACGCCGCCAAACACGGAGATACCACCATGCTGCATTGCGATGTTGTTTACCATCTCCATCATGATAACGGTCTTTCCAACGCCTGCGCCGCCAAACATGCCCATTTTACCGCCACGGGGAAAGGGGACCAGAAGATCCACAACCTTTACACCGGTCTCAAGCACTCGAACCGTAGTGTCCTGGCTTGTGAACGAGGGTGCAAGCCTGTGGATGGGCAGCATGTTTTCCTGACTGATGGGTCCAAGACCATCAACGGGCTTTCCGACAACGTTGAGAACCCGGCCCAGGGAAGCTGCGCCTACGGGCATCATGATGGGAGCGCCGGTATCCTTTACCAGCATGCCCCGCTGCAGACCATCGGTGACATCCATTCCAATGCAGCGAACCACATTGTCGCCCAGATGCTGGGCAACCTCAATAACAAGGTTATCCTCCTGATCGCTGATGACCGTATTGGTTACGGTGAGGGCATTAAGAAGGGGGGGCAGTTTTCCCGGTTCAAACCTTACGTCAACAACAGCACCAAGAACCTGCGCTATTTTACCTATATTTTCAGCCATTATTCCTCCTGTAAACTCTTTTTATATTCTTTGTCTAGAGATTCGGTCGATCAGTTCAGGGCCTCGGCGCCGCCAACAATATCCATCAGATCTGCAGTGATGCCTGCCTGACGCGTCTTGTTAAAAATGGTCTGCAGTTCATCGATCATATCCTTGCACGCCTTGGTTGCATTTTCCATGGCCTTCATTCGCTGTGCATTTTCACTGGTTGATGTCTGCAGGAGCGCATCATAGATCTGAATAAAGATATTCTTGGGAAGCATCGCCCCAAGCAATGCATCCGATGAAGGCTCGCAGATGTGTTCGGCCAGATAGGCCGCGCCTTCTTTGGCTTCCGCCCCATCGGGCTTTTCCATCTCCTCCAGCGAAGGGATGGGAAGCAGCTGTTTGACCACTGGCTCCTGCCTGGCCAGACTCTTAAACTCGGAATATACAAGATATACCTCGTCAACATCCCCTTCAAGAAACCGGTTGATCAATTTCTGACCGGAAGTGGATGCCACGCTGAAATCAAATTTCCCGCCAACAACTCCGATATACTGGTCGTCAATTGCCATGGGGGTTTTCTTGGCCCAGTCCCGGCCTTTTTTCCCGAAGCAGGTCAACGTTACCTCTTTGTCCTGGAGCTTTGACTTGATAAATTTATTGGCCTTATCAATGAGGTTGACATTGAAGCCGCCACAAAGTCCTCTGTCTGAGGTACAGAGAATCACATTCACCTTTTTTGCCTCTTCCCTTGGCACAAGAAGGGGACTTGCCTCTTCCCCGGCCTTTCCTGCTATACTTCCCAACACTTCTGAAAATTTGGACGCATAGGGCTTGAATCGGTCCATCTTATCCTGGGAACCACGCAAACGGGAAGTAGCGACCATTTTCATGGCAGAGGTAATCTGCCTGGTCTTTTTTACACTGCCTATCTTAAGCTGTACTTCCTTTAACGTTGCCATAAGTTCTACCTTTTTAGCCTGTATGTTATTAAATAAATTCCTGAAATATCCTGCAAGAATCGACTCTAACTATACAGTTGCCTTGAACTCCTCGTCATAGGCGTCAAGTGCTTTTTTGATAGTAACTTCGAGATCTTCCGTGATGGCCTGTTTCTCAACAAGACCTGAGAACACCTCGGGGAAACGTGCTTCGATAAAGGGGTAAAGCCCGGCTTCGTACTTGCCTACGGCATCCTTGGGATACTTGTCAATATAGCCCTTGGTTCCGGCATACAGCGAAAGAACCTGGCGCTCCATGGACAGCGGCTTGAACTGGGGCTGTTTGAGCAGTTCGACCAGACGTTCACCACGGGTCAACTGGCGCTGGGTGGCGGCATCAAGGTCACTGCCGAATGCGGCAAAGGCCTCAAGCTCACGGTACTGGGCAAGATCAAGGCGCAGGGTACCTGCCACCTGCTTCATGGCCTTGCACTGGGCTGCACCACCAACCCTGGATACGGAAAGTCCTACGTCAATGGCGGGCCGAACGCCTGCAAAGAACAACGACTTGTCAAGGTAGATCTGACCGTCGGTGATGGAGATAACGTTGGTGGGGATAAAGGCGGAAACATCACCCTCCTGGGTTTCGATGATGGGAAGGGCCGTAAGGGAACCGGCACCCAGTTCATCGTTCATCTTTGCTGAACGCTCGAGAAGCCTGGAATGGTTGTAGAAAATATCTCCAGGGAAGGCCTCACGTCCTGGCGGACGCCTGAGAAGAAGGGAAACCTGACGATAGGCGGCAGCCTGTTTGGAAAGATCATCATAGATGATCAGGGCATGCTCGCCCTTGTCACGGAAGTATTCGCCCATGGCGCATCCTGCAAACGGAGCAAGGTACTGCATGGCAGCGGGCTCACTGGCACTTGCAATGACAACCGTGGTGTACTCCATGGCACCATGCTCTTCAAGGGCCGCAACCACCTGGGCTACCGTGGATTTTTTCTGGCCGCAGGCGACATAGATACATTTCACATCGGTGTTTTTTTGGGCAATGATGGCGTCAACTGCGATGGCTGTCTTGCCGATCTGACGGTCGCCAATGATCAGCTCCCGCTGGCCCCTTCCAACCGGGGTCATGCCGTCAACGGCCTTGGATCCGGTGTAGCAGGGCTCGTGAACAGACTTTCTTGCAATAACACCGGGAGCCACAAGCTCCATGTTTTTGAACTCTTTAGAGTCAATGGGCCCCTTGCCGTCAATGGGCTCGCCCGTGGTTGAAACAACCCGGCCGAGAACCGCTTCACCAACGGGAACAGATGCGATACGGTCGGTACGTTTGACGATATCGCCTTCCTTGATGTTTCTATCCTCACCCAGGATGGCAACACCCACGTTGTCCTCTTCAAGGTTCAGGGCAAGGCCAAGAACGTTACCGGGGAACTCAACAAGCTCCATGGCCTTTACTTTTTCAAGACCGTAAACCCTGGCAATACCATCACCAACGCTCAAAACCACACCGGTCTCGCTCAGCTCGACCTCTTTGTCAAAATCCTTGATCTGCTCTTTTATGATTTGGCTTATTTCTTCAGCTTTAATTTTCATTAGGCACTCTCACCCCTTTTTAATGTTTCCCGCATATTGAACAGTTGAGTTTTAACGCTGCCGTCCAGCACAAGATCCCCTATCTTGGTAACCACTCCTCCAAGAAGGGTTGGATCCTGCTCAACATCCAGAACAATATCTTTGCCGATTCTTTTTGCAAGGCCGGCCCTTATCTTTTCAACAGCATCCGAAGAGAGCTCTGTTGCCGATACAAGGGTGGCATGGACCACACCCTTGAGCTCGTCGGCCAGAGAGTGATAGAACTCACTCACCTCCCTGATAAAGCCGATCCTGGCCTTGGCAAAGAGAAGGACCAGAAAAGATTTCATTACCTTGGAGAGTTTACCCTTGTCGAGCACTGCAATCAGAACATTTTTTCGATCGTTTTTATCGTACAGCGGATTTGAAATGGTTTGTTCAAGCTCGGGATTCGCATCAAAAAACTGAACGATGTCGTCAAGCTCCTTGCGATACTGGTCGGCATTGCCGTCCTCCTTGCCGATAAGCATCAATGCCGTTGCATAACGTCTTGAAACAGATACACTTTTCATTATGCCACCACCTTTGTGAGATAGTCGTCAACAAGCCTGTCCTGATCCTCTTTTGAGATGGACTCCTTGACGAGGACCTCGGCCTTTGCAAGGGCTTTTTCAACAATCTCCTGCCGGAGTCCCTCTTTTGCGGTTTTGAACTCCTGCTCGATATTGCGTTTGGCCATTTCCTCAAGTTTTGCGGCCTGGGCTTCGGCTTCAGCAAGGATACGTTTCTTTGCCGCCTCACCCTGGGCCACGTAATCGGCAACGATCTGATCTGCCTCCTGGTCAAGGGCTGCAATTTTTTCAGCATACCCTGCAAGGATTCGTTCAGACTCAGCCTTTTTCAGCTCAAGGGTTTCCAACTCTTCCTTGATGCCCGTTGTACGGGATGAGAAAAACTCCTTAACGGGTTTTCTGGCAATGTAAAACAGCGCAACGGCAAGCACGACAAAGTTCATCACCTTGTATGTATCGGTGATCACCCACCCCTTTGGGGCTGCCGCCTCGTGACCGCCGCCTGAAGATGCAAGTGCCGCACCTGCAAAGCCAAGGAGTATAACAGCCGCAACAGAAAAAACTGCAGAACCTTTACCCTCCCATCTTCTCGCAAATTTCATCAGCATGCCCTCCCCAGGATCTTTTCACCGATTGCCTTGGAAAAAAGCTCTACTTCAGCTTCAAGAGCAACTCTTGCCTTTTGGGTCTCTTCAGCCACCTGCGTACGTATCTGTGCAAGGTTGGACTGAGCCGTTTTGTTGATCCTGTCAATAATTTCTTTTTCTTCCTGTGATGCTTCCTCAACAAAGGCTTCTTTCTTTTTCAAGCCTATTGTTCTGGCCCCTTTGAGGCCGTCCTTGTAAGCCTGATCCTGATCAACAGCCTGGTTCTCAAGGGATTTAACCCCCTGCTCCAAACCATGGATCTTCTCCTTTCGTTCCAGGAGAACCTTGCGGATCGGCTTAAAAAGGATGCGGTTAAGCACAAACAAGAGAAAAAGGAAATTGATGATCTGGATAAACAGGGATCCATCAACACTAACCATAAACTTCCCTCCGCCAGTTAATAATTAATATACCAACTACCTATATCCCATCATTACCCGGTATTACAAACGGGTAATTAAAATACGTGCACAATAAACCCTATGAATCGCAAATTGAGTATCATCAGGATATTTTTTTGTCAACATCCAAATGGGGCGATCCAATGTCAAGTTGAAGCAAACCTGCGCATGCTGATGTTCATCAGAATTCCAATGCCGGCCATATTGGTTATCACCGACGACCCCCCATAGCTGATCAAGGGAAGGGGCACCCCAACCACCGGCATCAACCCCATAACCATGCCGATATTGATGAAAATCTGCCAGAAGATCATGATGGTAACGCCAAAGGCAAGAATGGATCCAAACATGTTCCGGCAGGAATAGGCGATATTGAGCCCCCATACAAGCAGAAAGAAATAGAGAAACAGCAGAAACAGACATCCTGCCAGTCCCCACTCTTCTGCCAGCACGGACAGAATAAAATCGGTGTGCTGTTCGGGCAGAAAATCAAGGGCGTTCTGGGTCCCATGGAGAAACCCCTTTCCAAAGACCATACCCGAACCAATGGCAATCTTTGACTGGATTATGTGGTAGCCGGCCCCCAGGGGATCCCGGTCCGGATTCAGGAACGTCAGAATTCTGGCCTTCTGGTAGTCCTTTAACACAAACCACACCAGGGGGACAGCAGCCGCACCAAGGGAGGCACAAGCCAGAAACACCCTTTTTTGAACCCTCACGAACAGGGTCAGACAGGCAACGAGGAAAAGCAGCAGCAGGGCCGTTCCAAGATCGGGCTGCTTGACAACAAGCATAAAAGGAAGGGCTAAAGCGAGCAGCGGTTTCACAAGGTCCCGGAAGCCCAGCCCACGTTCGGATACAAGACCCGAATAGATGGATGAAACCATAATGATGAGGGAGACCTTCATGAGCTCGGACGGTTGCATGGTAAACGGGCCAAGGGCAAGCCACCTGCGCGATCCGCCCACGTGTTTACCCAAGAGAAGAACCATGACAAGAAGGATTACGCAGACGCAGTAAATGGCCACGCTTGCCTTGTCCAGATATTTATAATGCACCAGCAGTGAGGCAAACATGACGGCAAACCCTGCCCCCATCCAGACGACCTGCTTTTTAAAAAGCACGTGGGTTTCGGTAATCCCGCCTGCGGTGACGGCACTGTAGAGCACCACAAGGCCGACTGCTGAGATCAGCAGCGTAAGAATCAGCAACCCCCAGTCAAAGCACTCAACCAGTCGCCTGTCAAACATGATCCTCCTCCTCGGTCGGGGGTGTGGGCTCAATGATGCCCTTTTCTTCAAGGTATGCCCTGACAATGGCCCCGGCCACAGGTGCCGCAGCCGATGACCCATGCTCACCATGCTCGATAATGACGGAAATCGCAATCAACGGATTCTCGGCAGGCGCGTAGCAGACAAACCAGGCATGATCCCTTAAACGGTAGTCCAGCTGCCCGTCGCTATCCCTGTCTTTTTTTTTCAGGCTGAACACCTGGGCCGTACCGGTTTTCCCGGCAATTTCAACCCCCTTGATCCGAATCCCCCTTGCAGTTCCACGATCTCCCTGGACCACATCAAGCAGACCCTTTCGTACAATGTCCAGGGTCTTTTTTCCAGCGGGAAGTCCACCGGCTATCTCTGGATTTTTGACCTCAATGGTTTCGTTGTCCGTAGTCTTGATCGCCTTCAGGATCCTGGGCCGATAAAGGGTCCCGCCATTGCCGATGGCTGCGGTAAACACGGCCATCTGAAGGGGAGTCACCAGATCAAACCCCTGGCCGATGGCAATGGACAGGGTTTCACCCGGCTGCCACCGCACCCCGTAGCGTCGTTTTTTCCAGGCGGATGTGGGAATCAGGCCCGGGCGTTCGTGCTCAAGCTCGATTCCAGTGACCCGTCCAAGGCCGCATCCGTTTGCATACTGGGCCAGCGTATCCACCCCAAGGGCTTCTCCGACTTTATAGAAATAGATATCGCAGGAATTCTCAATGGCGCCAAGGATGTTGAGCTCGCCATGGCCCCACTTTTTCCAGCAGCGGTAAATCCGGTTGCCGAACCTGTACTGACCTGAACAATAATTCCGGGTATTGAAATCAATCACCCCTTCTTCAAGGCCGGCTATGGCCGTAATAATCTTGTAGGTTGAAGCGGGTGGATACTCTCCCTGGATACACTTGTTGGACATGGGCCGGTCCGGGTCGGCCAGCAGTTTTTTCCATTTTTTGCTCGATATCCCGCCGATGAAATCATTCTGGTCAAACGAAGGGCTGCTGGCCATGGTAAGAATATCCCCGTTTGAAGGGTCCATGGCCACAACGGCCCCGGCCTTGCCCTGGAGCATGGTTTCTGCGATCTGCTGAAGTTTGTTGTCAATGGTCAAAAAAATATTTTTCCCGGGAACCGGATCAACGGTATTGATAACCCGCACCAGGCGCCCGCTGGCATCCACCTCAACCTGACGCCCGCCCCTTTTGCCCCTCAGGTAATCTTCAAACACTTTTTCAGCACCGTAACGGCCGATGCTGTCCCCTCCCCTGACCCCCGGGTATTTCCCGCTTTCAAGCTCGTCACCATTGACCTGCCCAAGATACCCCAGCAAATGGGCCGAGCTCTTGCTGTAAATATAATTCCTTCTGGGTTCAACCAAGACCAGGACTCCGGGAAGGTCAAAACTGTGGGCTTCGACAACGGCAAGCTGATCCCGGGTGATACCTTTTTTAAGGAGAATCGGTGTATACTTTGACAGCCCCTTGCTCCCATCAATTCTGGCCTTAAGCTCGGCTGCCGGGATTCCGGTAAAATCGGAAAGCGTCTTAACGGTCTGTTCAACGGGAGCGGCATCCTTGGGTACAATGGAAAGATCAAACGAAGGCCGATTATCCACGAGCAGGACCCCGTTTCGGTCATAAATCAGCCCCCTTGACGCTTCAACGCTTTTCAGACGGATGCAGTTGTTCTTGGACAGCCTGCGAAAATATTCACCCTGGATCACCTGGAGATAGAAGAGCCTTGCCCCAAGAACGGCAAAGGCAATGAGCATAATAAACGCGCCACCCATGAGCCTTCGTTTCAACCACTCCCTGTCGCATCCCTTCTTGATCAAATCAAACCTGCCCCGTTACCCACGATCAAAATGCTGCCGGGTCATTTTCTTTGCCGCCAGCAGAATCGCCCTTTCAAATTCATCAACAGCCAAAATCAACAGGGGGGCAACCACCAGGCCCCATGCCACCTGCTTTACCATCATCTCCAGGTCCTTAAGATAGACGGCATCAACCCCACCTCCCATGACCAGCACAAAAACAAGAAAGGCGTTTTCCACGACCACGGCAACGGCACTCATGCACACAAGGAACACGATATTCTCCATATGGACAAGGGACTTAAGGCTTCGAACGAGGATATAAATCCAGACATAGGCCGAAACATAGAGGCCAAACGGGCCGCCTGAAACACTGTCCATGGCACATCCCAGTAAAAAGACCGCTGCTGCTGCGCCAACATGTGAAAACTTCAGACTCAGGGAAAGCACAATGACAAGAATCAGATCAAACGCCTGGTTGAAGACCGTAAAACCGTGCAGGGTTGAGGTCTGGACAATAAAAAAGACCAGAAACAGACAAAGGTAAAAAACGACTCTGATCATCTGACAGCATTGCCCAGCAGCGGGGAAGTCAGGTCATGGATCATGGGTTCCTTGACCGAAACCAGAACCTCTTCAAGGGTATCAAAATCCACACAGGTCTTGATGGTGATCTCCTGGAAGAGCTGGGAAGTATTTTCCTCGATATCGACCACCCAGCCGATCCTCAGCCCCTTTGGAAAGACCCCGTCAAGACCGGAGGATACAATCATCTCACCGGGCTGAATTTTATTTTTCCTGAGCACATACCTGAATGAGCACAGTTCGGAATCATTGCCCTTGACAATCCCCCGGGCCCGTGAAGTCTGGACAAGGGCATCCACGGCAGAATTTCTGTCCGTCACAAGCAGCACCCTGGAATAACGACCGGAAACCGCCACGACCTGACCGACAACCCCTTCGGAAACAAGCACAGGCAACCCCTTGGTCAGGCCGGCCTTTGCACCTTTATCTATCATGATGGTTCTGAACCAGGGAGAGGGATCCCTTCCGATCACCTTGGCTGCAACAAGGGTCTCTTTTTCAAGATCCTGGAAACGAATAAATCTTCTGAAACGGATGTTCTCCTGCTCAAGCTCTTTGCAAAGGTTAGCCCGTTCCATGGCCTTTGCCAGTTCTCGTTTAATGATGGGGAGCTCTTTGGCTGCCCTGACCGTGGCAAAATAATCCTGCCAGATACCTTCAACAAGGGTCAGTGTTCGGGAAAATGCCATCTGGAACGGTGCAACAAAAGAGGTGGTGAGTCGCTCCACGCCTGTCCCAGGCAACACACCCTTGCTGCTCACCGTCAGGATTATGAAATTGACAGTGATAAAAAAAACAATTCCGATCAACAGGACCATCTTTCTTGAAAACATGAAATCAGGTAATCACAACCTCTCTGAGTATGTCGATGTGGTCGAGGACTTTACCGCAGCCGAGGGCAACCGTTGAAAGGGGGTCATCAGCCACAATAATCGGCAGGCCGCTCTTTTCCCTGAGCAACTTATCAAGATTTTTAAGCAGCGCACCACCACCGGTGAGAACAATGCCGGAATCGACAATATCGGCGGCAAGCTCCGGAGGCGTCTGTTCAAGTGCAATTTTAACACATTCAACAATGGCATCAATCTGTTCAGAAATGGCCAGACAGATCTCTTCACTGTCAATGGCAAGAATCTTGGGAATTCCAGATACCAGATCACGGCCTTTAACCTCTATGGTTTCAAGGTTTTCAGGGTCTGGGTAGGCATTTCCAATCGTGGTTTTAATGATCTCGGCCGTTCTCTCACCGATAAGAAGGTTGTATTTGCGTTTGATGTGCTGACTGATGGAAGCATCCATTTTGTCGCCTGCAACCCGGATGGAACGACTGTAAACAATTCCGGAAAGGGAGATTACGGCCACTTCCGTGGTGCCGCCGCCAATATCCACCACCATGTTGCAGGTGGGCTCGGTAATGGGAAGCCCGGCTCCGATGGCCGCAGCCATGGGTTCTTCAATAAGAAACACCTCCCTTGCCCCTGCAAGCTCGGCGGATTCCCTGACAGCTCTTTTTTCAACCTGGGTAATTCCCGAAGGAACCGCAATGACAATTCGAGGTCGAACCAGGGTTCGTCTGTTGTTGTGAACCTTTCGGATAAAGTGCTTGAGCATTGCCTCGGTTACTTCAAAATCGGCAATCACCCCGTCACGCATGGGACGGATGGCCTGGATGTTTCCCGGAGTTCTTCCAAGCATCCGCTTTGCTTCGGCCCCAACGGCAAGCACCCTGTTTTTTGCCCGCTTGTCAGTCCTGACGGCAACCACTGAGGGTTCGCTGAGCACAATCCCCTTGCCCTTGACATACACAAGGGTATTGGCGGTTCCCAGATCAAGGGCAAGATCGCTTGAAAAAACACCAAGGAGAGAATCTATTATAAGGTTCATACCACCTCTTTCATGATTTATTGCATAAAAATAGGTCGACCAATAAACTTTGATGTCGACTAAAGGATATCAGCTAACAGAAATACCATTTTTTTACAAGGAGAAAAAGGATCAACTGAACAATGATTCACCCACGTTTGAAAAGAGCTTCCATGATCAGATCATGGATATAGGGCCTGAATTGTCGGATTTTTTCATTGCGTCTTACGGGATGAACTCTGTTGGTCAGAAGAATCACCATGGCCTCTCCCAGGGGATCCATCCAGAACGAAGTCCCGGTAAAACCAAGGTGTCCCAGGGACGCGGGTGAAAAAAAACGACCTGAAGAAGAATTTCTGGCCGAAGGGGTGTCAAACCCTGCCACACGCTCAAACCCATCCGCTTTAACGGCAAACTGCCTGATCCATCTCCCCTCTAGGACCCCTGTCTTTTTTCCTGTAAGTCCACCCATGATCTCCCCAAGAAGTGTACCGATATCCAAGGCTGTTCCAAACAGCCCTGCATGGCCTTCGATACCGCCTGCCGCCCAGGCATTGTCGTCATGGACCTCGCCCTTTAACACCCGACCCCGCCAGGGGCAATGCTCTGTTGCTGCAATGCCGGCATCCAGGGACTGGCCTGCCCGCCTGAAGTGCAGCCGTTCAATTCCCAGGGGACGATAGATGCTGTCCCGAACATAATGATCAAGGCGCTGGCCTGCGACGCGCGCAACGATCCAGGCAAGAAGGATAAATCCAAGATCGCTGTACAGCTCTTTTTCCCCGGGCCGACACCCAAGGGGTTCGTTCAAAACCAACTGCCTGAGACAGGCCTGCCGCTGTTGCTCAGGAATTTGCATCATCTGAACATAATAGGGTCTGTGGGCTGGAAGCCCGGATCTGTGGCGCAGCAGATGCTCAACGGTTATGCCTGACTTGTCACGGCCTGCAACTTCCGGCAAAAGATCACCCAGGGTCTGGTCAAGGCGAAGCCGATTCGTCTGAACCAGATGAATCAAAGCTGCTGTTGTAGCAAGGGGTTTTGTCAGCGAAGCAAGATCAAACAGGGTGTCCTGCGTCACAGACTCCCTGGAGCAAAGATCCGCAACCCCAAAGGCCCTGTGGAACAGAATATCCCTTCCTCTGGATACAAGCAGAACCGCTCCGGGAAAAACAGATGCCCCGACGGCATCCGCCATTGCCTGTTCAACTGTCATCACGACTTGATCGGGAGGGCGGTCCCAAGGGTGTGGCGGTCGGCGTCAAGGACGAGACGCGCCCCAAGGGGCAGGCAGAGATTAGTCTCACCATGGCCCGCATCAAGACCTGCCAGAATGGGAACCATGGGGTCATCAAACCGTTCAACCACAATGTCATAGATCCTTGACACATCACCACACCGGTCAAAGTTACCCAGCAGGACCCCTCGAACCCCGGCCAGGCACCCGGCAAGGCAGAGTTGGGTCAGCATCCTGTCGATCTTGTAGGCAGGTTCTCCCGTATCCTCAAGGAACAGAATCGAATCTGTAAAATCAGGGGCATACCGGGTCCCGACCATGGAAACCAGGGTGGCAAGATTTCCGCCCTTAAGGACACCTGCAACCCGGCCCCTGCGAAGGGTTACCCCCCTGTCCAGGGCCATGCCTGAAAACGGTTCGGTCAATGCGCAAAACAGCGATTCAAGGGTTCGGGTCGAAGCACGGGCAAGGGAGGTCACCACGGGCCCATGGATCATGGGAAAGCCACATTGTTTTAATCCTTCAGATAAAACAGCCGTGATATCGCTGAATCCGACCAGGATTTTTGGCCGATGCCTTAACAGAGTGAAGTCCAGATGGGGCAACACCCGCAGCGCCCCGAACCCGCCCCTGGCACAAAAAATCGCCCGGATCTTCGTACTTTTAAAAAGTGCATTAACGATGCCGGCCCTGTGAAGGTCCGGGCCGGCAAGATAGCCCTTTGACCCATCAAGCCCTGGGGGCAAATGAAGTTTAAACCCCATTTGCCTCAGATGGAAGAGACCCGCTTCAAACCGTACCGGATCAAAAGCACCGGATGGCGCACACACACCAATGGCGTCACCCGGCTTGAGGCGGACAGGCAACAAAATTTACATCAATCTTGCATTGATCAAAATATGCACCAGGATGCTGGCCGCATAGCCAAGGGCGATGACCGGGGCCCACTTTAAGTGAGCACCAAAGGTATAGACGCCCCTGGCCGTTCCCATGAGGGCAACGCCTGCCGCAGACCCGATGGAGAGCAGACTGCCGCCCACTCCGGCCGTCAGGGTGACAAGCAGCCATTGACCGTGGGACATTACAGGGTCCATCTTAAGGACGGCAAACATCACGGGGATATTGTCAACAATGGCGGAAAGAACACCCACAAGGGAGTTTGCAACCGTGGGTCCAAGATCGCCGTACATGAATGCAGAAACAAGATGAAGATAACCAAACTGACCCAGACCACCCACACAGAGGGTTACCCCGTAAAAGAAGAGCAGGGTGTCCCACTCCGCCCGGGAAATTCGCTCCATGATGTCAAAATTCTTGGTGGTTTTCTGGAACTCGTTCATGTCCTCAATGGTTTCAATGGCCCCCACAATATGTCCGCCCTCATCCTTGAGGGGTGCCGCTGTAAAAGAGAGCCAGGCCCCTTTTTCACCAATGGTGGGGAAAAAGTTCGACACATCATAGGCAGAGTCAAGGAAATTGTTGACCATGTGTTTACCATGGTAGAACTTGTCGATCAAATCCTCTGACCCGTTGGTCAAAACCATATCGGCAAGGGAAAGCCGCTCCTTGGCGTAAAAGGGCTTCCACTGTTCGTTTGTACCGATTTTTTCCCGGGCAGAGACACCGGTCAGATTTTCCAGGGCCTTGTTCCAATGGGTAATGACATGTTCTCTGTTGATGATAAAGGCAGGGGTTGGAAGTCCTTCAATGAGCTCCGTGATCTCACCATGGGTCTTGCCCTGGAGAACCGAAAGGGAGGTCTGGGCCGTACTCTTTTTTCTGGCGCCCAGAATATTGTCGTAAAAGAGCATCCGGCCTTCTTTGCGCTTGATGTGATAACTCCAGAAGCCAAGATATCCAAGGCCGAGCATCATGCCCGCTGCCGGGGGAAGGTGCAGAAAGTTGTGAAAGCTCACGGCTGTGATGATGGTAAAAAGAAAAAGCCCGATAATCACCTTGGCCCCGTACTTCATAACGACCTTTTCGTCCAAGGCCCTGGGAGTACTCTTTTCAACGGCAAAGTTCATGCAGATGGCCGGCACAAGCCAGTTGACCAGAGAGGGAATAAAAATGTCAAAGAACTCGTGGAAGGCAACCTTTCCCTTTTGCCAGACCATGAGGGTGGTGATGTCTCCAAACGGCGAAAAGGCCCCGCCGGCATTGGCCGCAATAACGATGTTGATACAAGCCAGGGCAACAAATTTTTTGTTGTCACCGCCCACGGACATGACAACGGCCCCCATTAAAAGGGCGGTGGTGAGGTTGTCGGCAACCGGTGAGATGAGAAAGGCCAGAAGCCCGGTGATCCAGAAAAGCGCCCTCAGGGTAAACCCCTTTGAAACCAGAAAGGCCCGAAGGGATTGAAAGACGTTTCTCTCTTCCATGGCGTTGATGTAGGTCATGGCAGCCAGCAGGAAGAGAAACAGCTCCGCATACTCAAGCAGACTGTCCTTGATGGCCTCGTGGGCCGTATGGGTGTCTCCCATCTCAAGATAGGCAAGGGCCACCAGGACCCAGATGATACCGGCGGCAAGGAGAACCGGCTTGCTCTTTCTAAGGTGAATGGTATTCTCAAGGGGTACGAGGGCATAGGCCGCGACAAAGAGCCCGATGCCAAGATAACCATAAATGGTTTTGGTTAAATCCATTGTCGCATGAACGGCTTCACCCCCCGAGGCCCAGACCAGAACCGGGGCGAACAACAGGGCAAGACACAACAAAAATGATTTTTTCATTTCCTGATTCCTTTTTTACAATTCCAATTCCCCGGACATGGCAGCCGTGATGCAACCCCATCCCGAACCCAGCCAGACCCAAAGGGCTGATAAAAACGAATTTAACATTCAGTCCCGTTAAAAACAGACTGATATTAAGTCAAGGTACATAATGGATCTTTTATAAAAAAGCAATTTTTTATTTTTCAACGGTTCAACTTTGAACTGCCCCTGTCTTGCCCGGTTATTAAAAGACCCAGTCTAATTTCCCGGAGTGCCCCACACAAGCGAGTCTCTTGGAAAAATCAAACCGGACTGCCCGGTAGATGCATTTATCTGTTGACACGGTCAAATCCCGATGCTATAAGTCTCGTGTTTTATCGGGGCGTAGCGCAGTCTGGTAGCGCACTTGTCTGGGGGACAAGTGGTCGCAAGTTCAAATCTTGCCGTCCCGACCATTTAAAATCAAGGTCCTTGACGTTTTTGTCAAGGACCTTTTTTTGTTTGCGGCATAGATTAATCTTCGGAAGATGTATCGACATGGACAAGCATTCAACCGCTGGATCAGCGGCACAGGTTCATAAACTTCAGCATAAGAAACGGCCCACTATCTTGAATCAAAAGATAATGGGCCAATGAATTCTATGGATATTTTTTGAGGTTCTATCAGCTCGATGCCCGTTCAGGCCAAGGCGGTCAGCACTCTTCAAGCCCTTTGATATCGGGATGGCTTTTGACCGAATTCAAGAACTGAATCGTTCTCTGATCCAGCCTGCGCTTGAGCACGGCAGAAAGCTGCTTCATCATCATATACCCAAGGGATTGATCCTTGTCCATGAGATCACGCACCACGTCCCGGCTGATCACATAGATTTCACAATCCTCATTACAGGTGGCGGTCAGGGCATTGGACCCCTTGTCAAGGAGGAATGCCCAGCCAAAGGATTCACCCGGGTCAATGGAATTGACCATCACCGAGATGGTTGGTGATATTTTCTGCTCGAGCAGAATCTTTCCGGATTTGAGCATGTAAACATTCTGGGCAGAATCACCCTCCTTATAGATCACATCGCCCTTTTTCGCCTTGATGACAATGGTGATGGCCGACAGCGCATCGAGCATTTCGTCGGTCAGATACTCAAGGATAATATTTTTTCTTAACTCATCCCTTGTTACCATGGATATCCCCCACTGGTTAGAACGTTAGATAAACACAAAGAGCAGCACAATGAAAAGCCCTGCACAGGCGGCAAACAGCCCCACGGGTGATGTACCGGTTGCAAATGCAAGGTCAACCCGGGTCTTGAGGGAGGGCTGGACTGGATCCAGAGGGGCACCCTTTTTAACAAAGGGCGCCATTATGCCCCAGGCAGCGATGGCCATGGCATTTGTTGCCGCCTCGTTTACGGCACCGGTCAACTCCTTGACCAGCAGGCGGTCCATGGTGCGGTTCAACCCGTTGAGAACCATGGCAATACCATTGACAAAGGCGTTCAGGGGCTTTCGGTAGAACCAGTCAAAGTCAATGTTGATGGCCCGCATCTCCGCGGGATAAATGCCCGACAAAAGCAGCAGGGTAAAGGCCAGGGCCGAGTAAAAAAGAAGCTCGGTCTGGGTGATCACATGGGAGAGAGTATAGGGTTCATACAGGGCCGGATAGGGCAGAACCGAGTACAGGGGCTTGTAAAAGGTGCCGTTAAACACACAGAGAAAGGCCGTGATCCCCATGGCAACCAGCATGTGTTTTGGTGCCTCCTTGACCCGGTGGCCGGCATCGTGTCCGAAAAAGGCAAAAAAGGGAATCTTTATGCCGGCATGGTGAAACACGCCGGCCGAAGCAAAGAGCAGAACGAGCCAGACACCGACCATGTGGCCTTCACCGGCTGCTGACATGACCATTGATTTACTGACAAAGCCGCTGAACAACGGAAAGGCCGATATGGATGCGGCCCCGACAATGCAGAACGCCGCTGTCCAGGGCATGGATTTATAAAGCCCGCCAAGGTCTGTGGCGTTGATCTTGCCCGTGCGGTACATCACAGCCCCCATGGACATGAACAGCAGCCCCTTGAACAGGATGTCGTTGAAGGCATGGGCCACGGCTCCGTTAATGGCAAGCTCGGTGCCGATGCCGATGCCCACGACCATGAACCCCACCTGGTTTACCAGGCTGTAGGCAAGCACCCGCCGAAGATCGTTTTCGATCACGGCAAAAAAAATGGGAAAGGCCGCCATGACCACCCCGATCCAGATGAGAAGTTCGGTTCCGGGATAGGCCCTGGCCAGGGCGTAAACAGCTGTTTTTGTGGTAAAGGCGCTCAAGAACACCGTACCGCCAATGGTGGCCTCGGGGTAGGCGTCGGTGAGCCAGGTATGGAGAAACGGCCAGGCACAATTGACGCCGAATCCAAGGAAGATCAGCCAGGAGGAGAGCCCGGTCAGCCCGATGTTGCCAAAGGCGATGGAGCCGGTTTCATTGACCATCATGACGATACCGGCAAGGAGCGAAAGCCCGCCCGTGACATGGACCATGAGATACCTGAATCCTGCGGCAGACGAGCGCCTGGAACACCTTGCCCAAATGAGCATGACCGACCCCACGGTCAGGGTTTCCCAGAACACGAAAAAGGTAAAAAGATCTCCGGCAAAAATCGCCCCAAGGGCTGCGCCGGAGTAGATAAATCCTGCCACGTATTCAAGATTTTTCCGGACATGGAGAATATAGATGGCCGTGACAAAGGCAGCAATGTGAAAAATATAGCCAAAGGCCAGGCTCAGCCGGTCAATGCGAACCAGGGTGAGCTGATAATCAAGAAAATTGACGGTCATCAGGGTGTTGGCCGGAATGAGAATCAGGTTGATAAAACCCACCACTGGAAGCGCAATCACGTAAATCGAGCGAACCCTGTCATTTAAAAAAGGAATCACCAGGGCACCCAGGATAAAGATCACAAACGGCGGCATCACATTACTCATAGTAATCCTCCCTTCTCTTTACCAGGGGCCGCAGCACAAAGCGCGACACCAGCACCAGAATGACACAGGCCACAAACCCGAATATGGCATAGAAGACCGGCCAGGTTTCAAAGGGAAAATGGGCGTGCTTGTGCACAAAAAAATCAAGGATGAACAGCAGAATAACCGTACTGAAAAAAATGATCAAAAGACGTTTCACATTTTCAGGTTTGTCAAACAGGTGAGTTTTTTCTTTTTCCATAACCTGGCACCTTATTTAATAGTCTATAGTGTGCTTAAAAATACAATGGCAAGGTAAATAACGCTTATGGTAAACACCACCAGGAACACCGGCCGATAACCGGGAACAGGATCATGGGACAGCTCTTGTTTCTCCTCGTTCATCTTGTTTGCCTCCATTTAACCTCCGTTGATCGTTTGTACCGCAAGCTTTGCAAGATTTAAAAACGGCTGGGGATAAAAGAACAGGATTATTGATATGCCTGCGGTGATGGTCAGGGGGACCACACACCATACGGGTGCCTCTTTGATCCTGGGTTCAAACATCGATTCTGAATCAACCAGGAAAAAGGCGTTGTAAAATACCGGAAAAAAATAGGCTGCATTGAGAAATGAACTGGTGAGCAACACCAGGAGAAAAAGCATCTGACCCGATTCCACCGTGCCGACCACAAGATACCACTTGCTGATAAATCCCCCGCAGGGGGGAAGGCCCACAACGGACAGCGAACCGATCAAAAAGGCTGTCATGGTGATGGGCATCTGCCGGCCGATACCCTTCATCCGGCTGATGTGCCGGATGCCGGTGGCGCAGAAGATGGCACCTGCACAGAAGAACAGGGTGATTTTGCCAAAGGCGTGCATGGCGATGTGGAGCATGCCCCCGGTCATGCCCGAGGTGGACAACAGGGTCACGCCAAGCACAATGTACGACAGCTGGCCAATGGTGGAAAAGGCAAGCCTGCGCTTGAGTTCATCCTGGGAAAGGGCGATCAGCGACGCCACTACAACGGTGATCGAGGCAATGGTGCAGATGATCCAGTTGATGTGGTATTGGGCAAGAAGATCCACCCCCACAATGCCGGTAAAGACCCTGACAACGCTGAAGGCACCGACCTTGACCACGGCAACGGCGTGGAGAAGGGCTGAAACCGGCGTTGGCGCCACCATGGCTGCGGGCAGCCACGAATGCATGGGCATGATCCCGACCTTGGCAAACCCGAAAAGAAACATGAGGGACAGCAAAAGTGCAAGGCCGGAATTGATGTGACCGGCCATCACCCCCTGGGCTGCAAAGTCAAGGGTACCGGTAAAGTGATAGGTGATCAGCATGGCCGGAAGGGCAAGGCCGATGGAACCGCCCAGGATGTAAAAAAGATACTTGCGGCCCGAACTTCTGGCCTCCCTGTCCTGGTGGTGGGTAACCAGGGGATAGGTGGCAAGGGAGAGCATCTCATAAAACAGGTAAAGGGTCAGAAGATTGGCGGAAAAGGCAACACCGATGGTTGCAGACAATGCCACGGCAAAGAACGCATAGTATCGGGTCTGACTGTGCTCGTCAAGCCCCCGCATATAGCCCATGGAGTAGATGGAGGTGATGATCCACAGGGATGAGGCCACAAGGGCGAACAGCATGCCAAAGGCATCCACCCGAAAGGCGATGCCGAGGTTGGGAAAGATCTGGGCTGCGGTATAGACAACGGCCTTGCCCTTTAGAACGGCGGGCAGCATGGAAACGACCAGCAGGAACTTGACCGCCCCTGCCACAAAGGTCCAGGTTTCCCTCAGGTTCTGGGTTTTAGAGAAAATAATAAAGGGAACAGCCACAAGGGAGATCAGCACAGCAAGAAAAGGTTTGACCGAAAGAATGGTTTCCATTGTCATGTTAAATTACCCCCGCAGGTATGGCAAAATAAATGATGTTCGTAACAATTGTGCCCGAATAGATGCCCAGCACCAGCAGCAGCAGGGAGACGGCAAGAAACGGCAGGAGCATGTTCAGGGGCGCTTCCTGCATGACTGTTGCACCGCCGCTGTGGGCGTCACCATGGTGGTGATCGACAAAGGGTTCAAAGTAACAGATCTCGAACAGGCGGAAAAAGAGCACGGCATTGACAAGGGACGAAAAAATCAGGGCCGCCACAAATCCATACTGGCCGGCGGCAATGCCGCCCGAAACCAGATACCACTTGCTGAAGAAACCGCAGGTGGGCGGCACCCCGATGATGGACAACCCTGCCAGCACAAAACCGGCCATGGTCAACGGCATGGTGTTGAACAGCCCCTTGAGCCCCTCCCGTTCATCGGTTTTTGTCTTCCAGGCGAAAATGGCCGCTGCCATGAACAGGCAGAGGGTCATGACCGCATCATTGACAATGTGGAGAATGGCACCGGACATGCCGGTTCGGTTGCCAAGGAAGAATCCGCCAACCATATACCCGACCTCGGCAATGATGATGTAGGCAAGCATTCGTTTGTAATTGGTCTGGGCAAGGGCCGACACAGAGCCGAACACAATGGTTGCAATGGCAAGCCACACCATGATCCTGCCCGCATCCAGATAATTAAAGATGTAGTCAAACGAAAAGACGGACAGGCAGATCCTCACCAGGATATAGACAGTCACCTTGGTGGTCAAAGGAGCGATGAGTCCTGCGGCAGGCGACGATGCCTGGGAATAGGCCCCGGGCAACCACCCGTGGACCGGGAAGAGCGCCATCTTTACAAACAGTCCGGTAAGACAGATGATATAGGCAAACAGAACGATCCCCGAATCCTTTACTCCCGGCAGAATGGCCGCAAGGTCGGCCATGTTGAGGGATCCTGTGGCAATGTAGAGATAGCCCACGCCCAGCAGATAAAAGGTTGCGCCGATGGTGCCAAGGAAAAGATAATTAAGCGTTGCAAGGGGAGCCTGTTCCTTGCCGAGCCCGATCAGGGCATAACCGGAAAGGGATGCGATTTCAAGCAGCACGTAGAGATTGAAGGCGTCGCCCGTTGCCGTCATGCCCACAAGACCTGCCGTGAAAAGCACGTACAGGGAAATAAAAATCCCCTCCTTGTCCTGGAATTCCTGAATGATGGTCTGGCGGCTGGACACAAGATTGACAAGGGCCACCCCTGCGATCACCACCAGCACCAGGGCGCTCAAATGATCAATCACATAGACGATGCCCATGGGGGCGGCCCATCCGGCAAACCGGTATTCCACGGCAACGCCGGTGTTTACGACCTGGACAAGCAGTGTTGCAGCGGATAGAAAAGAGATGGACAGGGCCGCAACGCCGATGGGAAAGGCGGTTCTCCTGTCGATGAAACTTGCACCTGCAATCAGCAGGGCCGCAAGCAGGGGAACGATGATGACGAGTGCAGGAAGGGTATTGATCATGGCTTCCATCCGTTCCTTAAATGTTGGTTAATCTCATCTTCCTCAAGTGTGCCGTGGGTCTTATAAACTTTAATCGCCAGGGCCAGGGCAACGCCCAGGGTTGCAACACCGACGACAATGGCCGTCAGCATGAGCACATGGGGAAGGGGGTTGATGTAGTCTGCCACATTAACAGCTGCCGAAGCGTGTCCGGCGGCTGCATGAACCGCACCTTCTGCCGCGCCATGGGCGGTTTCGCCATGGTGAAGAATCGGTATGGTGGCCCCCCTTTTCGCTCCGATGGACACATAGAATAGGATCACGGCGGTCTGGAAAATGGTCATGCCGACAATTTTCTTGACCAGGTTGTTCTTTGCAATCATGGCATACAGCCCGACCATCATTAAAACAATATAGGCCCAGTAATTTGCCTTACCCACAATCACGTTTAAAAGGTCCATATTATAACCCCTCATCCTGCTTGCCTGCCGAAGACAGGTTGTAATAGATCCAGATCATCACCGACATCACAGCCAGGGCCACGCCGATCTCCACGATGAGAATGCCATGGGAGCGGGCCATGACCCGGTCTGTTCCCAGAAGGGGTGCCAGGGCACCGTAATCGAGGAAATTTTCACCGATCAAAAGACAGAGCATACCCGTACCTGCATAGATGAACACGCCTGCCGCACTTAAAATGGCGGCGGTTTTTTCGCCGAATTTGGCGATGGCCACCCTCAGATTCTGGGAAATGGCAAATAAAATGACCGCGGCACCCAGCACAACCCCGCCCTGGAATCCGCCGCCAGGACTGTGGTGGCCGTGGGCCACCACGTAAAGGGCGAAAATCTGAATAAAGGGAATAAGCAACCGGCTGGTGCTTCGTATGATGATATCGCTTGGCACCCACTGGCTGTCGATGCGCTGGAACACCGCTGAGTCCTCCGGGGCCGCCCCGCACTCTTCGATGCGCAGGGTGACGCCCGTGGGCCTGTGGCGAAAATAGATCTCCTTTTCGTCATCCTCGGGCAGCCTCAGCAGAAAGAAACAGGCAAGCCCGGCCGTGAGAATAACCGTTGTCTCAAACATGGTGTCGTACCCCCTGTAATCGGCAAGGACGGAGGTAACGATGTTTGGCACGGCAGTGTCTGCCATGGTGTGCTGGATGAAATAAGGGGAAAGATGGGTTGCCGCAGGAGAATCCGGATCACCGAAATCGGGAAACTGACCGGCAAACACGATGAGAAGGAGACCGCACAAAAAAACCGTCAATTTTCCTAGTAGTTTCAATCCTTTGTCCTCCTTGTTGTGTGAAATACCGCGGCCACGCAAAAAACCGTGCTCACACCGGCCCCGACCGTGGCTTCTGTAAAGGCGACATCCACAGCCCCCATGATGGCCCACAGGAGACAGAGAAGAAAGCTGTAAGCCCCCAGAAGAATGGTGGCACTCAGCAGATCCTTCACGTTGATGGCCGCTATGGCACAGACAACAACAAGCACAATAATGATCAGATCAAGCTGCCAGATCATATGCGGTTCCCTCCTCCGTTTCTTTTGGTCCACGGCTCCCGAACCGCCCTGATACCGGCATCAACAATGGCATGGGTTGCTGTGGGGCTTGTGATAAAGACAAAAATGACGATGAGCACGATTTTCAGCCCGGACAGAAAATTGGCCAGGGTAAAATCGTGCACCAGATAAAGGGTCAGCCCGCTCATGGACAGCAGCAACCCCATGGTGTCGAGCATTCCTGCTGCGTGGAGTCGTGAATAAAAATCCGGCAGTCGGATGATGCCGATGGAACCGCCAAGGAAAAAGAAAAGACCAATTGCGATCAACAATGCCGACAGTATAATCATCGATCCATCTCCTGGTATAACCCCTTACGTTTATGGAAATAGCGGGATGCCGCAAGAACCGCGATAAAATTAAGCAGGGCATAGGCAAGGGCGATATCAATGAACATGTCCACCCGGTCAAAGATAAAGCCGATCATTATCAGCAGCACCGTTGTCTTGCTGCCGATGGCGCTGACCCCCATGATCCGGTCCTGGACAGTCGGTCCCACCACGGACCGGTAAAGGGGAATGACCATGAAAACACTGAGAACGATCGCCGAGTATAAGATATAAGTATCCATCATTCACCAAATATCCTTGCGACGCGCCGCTCCATTTCGCCTGGAAGGCCGGCCGCGGATTCCTTGTCAATGGCGTGAACAGAAAGATCGCCGTATATTGATACGTTGACCGTTATGGTTCCCGGGGTGAGGGTGATCGAGTTGGCAAAGGTGACCAGGGCCAGTCGATCCCGCATCCGGGTCTTGATCTTGACGATATGGGGATCGATGCGATCCATCATGTTGGGACTGAGCACCAGCACCAGCACATGGAGATTGGCCAGAAAAATCTGCCAGATAAGCCAGGGAAAATAGAGAATAAAGTTCAACCAGAGCCTGAGCATGCCTATGGGCCGGGGATCCGGGGTTGAAAGATCCGATTCGAACCACGAGACAATGGCGCAGGAAACCACGCCAAGGCCAAGGTGAAACCCATCAAATCGACCGGAAAAGACAACCCAGAAAAAGAACAGGATAAAAAAACTGATGAAAAATGACGATTTGCGTTTCTGTACTTTCACGACCGGAACCTCATATTTAAAAAATATTAAGTCTGCTGTCCGTTAGGACCGTCACCCGGAGAATGAATACAATTTATAGAATGACTTAGTAAAGATTTCGCAAAAGGTCAATTGTTTTTTTTCAACCGATCATAAAAGATCGTGGTCCCAGTTCCACAGGCCCGGACGCTGTTTCAGGGTCATCTGCCTGGGCACAGGTTCGTCCATGGTAACGAACTGGGCATAACCGGCCCGCTTGAGATCGCCCATCTTGGACGTAATATCCAGCCGCCATCCGGGAAATACCCAGAAGTTTTCATCCCTGCGCGACACCCACCCCTGCTCGTTCATGGGGCTTGAAAACGGGGTATCCAGCTTGATCTCATCCGAAACGATCCTGGATACGGCAAGGGGCCAGTTTCCGTCGACCACCGCCCCAAGGGGAATGGGCGAGGCAGTACCAAGGGCCATGAAGCCTTCCATGCCGAGTTCCGGACTTGCAAAGGCACCTGAGAATCCCTGGGTCTGCAGCATTTCAAGGGCCGATGCATTGGCTATATTGCAGAAGGGACCGGCCCAGAGTTCAAGCCTGCCCGGATCGACAAACAATCCCGTCTGCCACACGGCATTGAGCACAAACCGTTGTGCACCCTTTGCCAGAACCGCTTTGATCAGGGCCATATGGGCGGCCTCAGCGTTTGGCCAGATCACCGGCGACACCCACCACCAGGTATCCTGGACCACCCGGTTGGGAAGTTTGGCCATGGCCCGTTCAGAGAGCCACAAAGCCTTGTCACCGGCCTTATTTCCCCGGACAGGGGTCCGGGTCAGGGTGATATGGGAAGTTACCCCACCCCTGGATCTGCGCCGGGGTGACACCCCGGCCGCCACGCCCCCCATCTGCCTGGGCGGTCTTACAGTCGGAGACTCAACCGTTTCAAGTTCATCCTTAAGACCCTGGATCAGGTCCTGAACCTCGGGTTCCCTGCGGTCCACAATGAACACCGGATCACCCTTTTGAAGCCAGGTTCCCCGCCTTGATTTCAGGGTAAACCGTCCCCGTTTGGGAACCGATCGGGTCACCCGCTGAATGGCGTGACCCTTGCCGTCCTCATAACCGATTCTGAGAAGATCCCCTTGCATGAGTGCCTCCCGGGTGACAAAGAACGGCGTTTTTTCCATCTTCACCCTTCCGGCGAACAGGCCGGAACCGGTCTCCACATCGGCCTTTAACGGATTCTGGGGACGCTGGTCAAGCAGATTGTAATGGGTGGCAGGACGGCCCATGGCATAGTCGAGGAACGAAAGGGCCCTGCGCTTTTCATCCGGGTCTGCACCGTGGTCCCGGAGCAGGCGGTATGCCTTGACCGTGTAGAAGACATAGTGGGGGCTCTTTTTCCGGCCTTCAATCTTCCAGGTGGTAACTTCGGGAATCTTTTTGAGCACCTTGACCAGCACGTCTGCGGAAAAATCCACACAGGAAAAAAACCGCTGGCGCTGGCCCTTCTGGGTGTAAATCCGCCGGCAGGGCTGCACGCACCGCCCCCTGATACCACTCTTTCCCCCGAACCAGCTGCTCCAGTAGCATCGACCTGAAACACCATAACACAGGGCCCCATGGACGAACACCTCAAGATCAAGGCCCGGTGGAGTGTTCTCTGCCATGATCTTGATCTCGTCCACGCTCAATTCCCGTGGCAGCACTACCCGGTTAAACCCGGCCCTTTTTACAGCGCCAAGGCCTGCGGCAAACGAGGCGTTGCCAAGGGTGGAAAGATGAATTTCACCCTTGAAACCAAGGGCCTTTGCAACATTCACCACGGCCAGGTCCTGGACAATGAGGGCATGGGGATGCACATAGGTCACAAGCTTGGCCATGATTTTTTCAACCTTTTCGATCTCATTGGGCTTGATCATGGCGTTGATGGCAACGTGAACCGCCACCCCCCTTGACCGGGCCAGGGCAGTGAGGCGTGCAAGCTCTTCAACGCCGAAATTTGACGCCTCCATGCGGGCCGAAAAAATTTTAAGGCCGCAGTATACGGCATCGGCACCGGCGGCAATGGCCGCAAGGAATGAATCCACATCCCCTGCAGGTGCAAGTATGATTGGTTTTTGATTTGTCATGATTTACAGGGATAATCCTAGTTGACTGACCGGGTTAATAATTCAACCCGTTTGAATTGACACAGATGCTGCGCCAGGGATTGACTCTCACCCAGTTGGCTCTTTTTTCCACTGCTGCTTCCCTTCTTTCCCGGGTACAGATTCGACGCTCAGCCCCAACGGTTTCGATAAAGCCGATATGGTAGACGCAACGACGATCCCTTCCTGTTCTTCGATCAAGGAAAGATCTTTTCTGTCGTTTACCCAAGACCTTACAACCTATTTTCATTTTTCTGTAAAATGCGACGATAGGACACCTCCTGGGTTAGATCAGCCGTGGCAGGATCGTCTGTTCGAATCGAACCAAATCAACGGGGTAATATCAGCATTTATAATATCCAGGCGTTCCTTGTCAAACAAAAAACTGAACCCGGCCTAGGACCTGGCGCACCTGGAAATCTTGAGGGGCAGTCCTGCCACCCGCACCTTTTTCAACAGTTCAAAAATGGTCGATGGCATGCCAAGGGGCAGATCCACAAACGAATGGTCGTGTTCTATGGTGATGGCCCCGATGAATTTTCCGTCAAGTTCGGCCTCATTGGCAATGGCACCGACAATATCCTTTGGCTTGGCTCCATGGACGTCGCCCACCTCGATGCGAAACCGTTCCATCCCCTTTCCAGGCGGCAGAGCCGCTGCCTTTTTGGAAGATGCCGGTTTCTTCGCTGCAGCTTTGTCTGGTAATTTCGCCTGCTTGCGGACGGGCTTATCCTTGGATTTCAACTCTTTGCGAGGGGCCTTACCCCTGGGTGCCTCGTCCCTGCCAAGGGGCTTCTCCTTGAACTTATCTTGCGCCGGCAAAGGCTTTTCAGCAGCGGCCACCGTTTTTTTCGGAGCAGAAAGCAGCAGGGGCTTGTCCCCCTGAATCATAAAGGCAAGGGCTGCAGCAATATCCAGGGCCGGCACGTCGTGCTCCTGGCGATACTGGTCCATGAGGTCCAGATAGAGACCCAGCTCCTTTGAGGCAAGGGTATCGGTGATGCTCTGGTTGAAATCGTCAATGCGCTTGTCATTGATGGCCTCGGTTGTGGGAAGGTTCATCATTTCAATCCGCTGGCGGGTGGTTTTCTCGATCACCCTGAGCATCCAGCGCTCCCGTGGTGAGACAAAAAGGATGGCGTCACCGGCACGCCCTGCCCGGCCCGTTCTGCCGATGCGATGGACATAGGATTCAGCGCCGTTGGGAATGTCATAGTTGATCACATGGCTCACCCTTTCCACATCAAGACCCCGGGCTGCCACATCCGTTGCAACAAGGATGTCGATCTTGCCCTTTTTAAACCGGTCAATGGTTCTTTCCCTGGCCTTCTGTGCAATATCCCCGTTCAGGGCCACCGCGACATACCCCCTGGCTTCAAGCTTTTCGGCAAGTTCCAGTGTTGCCGTCTTGGTGCGGACAAAGACAATGATGGCGTCAAAGGTTTCTGCCTCAAGTATTCGGGTCAGGGCGTCTAGCTTATGGGTACCCTTGACCATCCAGAATCGCTGGCGAATGGTGTCGGCGGTTGCGGTTCTGAGCCGGATAAAGACATCCTTGGGATCGGTGAGATATTTTACGGCTATTTTCTTGATGGGTGCGGGCATGGTTGCCGAGAACAGGGCGATTTGACGACCCGGAGGGGTCTGCTCGATGATCCACTCCACATCATCGATAAATCCCATCCTGAGCATCTCGTCGGCCTCGTCAATGACAAGGGTCGTGATATGGGTCAGATCCAGAACACCGCGCTTCATCAGATCCATGAGACGTCCCGGGGTTCCAACGATCACATGGACCCCGCGTTTCAGCTGATTGAGCTGCCCGGCATATGCCTGTCCGCCGTAGACGGGCAGCACATTAAACCCCTTGATGCGTGCCCCGTACCCCTTAAAGGATTCCGCCACCTGGATGGCAAGCTCCCTTGTGGGGGCAAGCACCAGCACCTGGGGCTTCTTGAGTTTAACATCGATGCGGGACAAAAGCGGCAGGGCAAATGCGGCCGTCTTGCCCGTTCCCGTCTGGGCCTGGCCCAGGAGATCACGACCGGCCAGAATATGGGGAATGGTTTCGGCCTGGATGGCGGTGGGGGTCTCATACCCCAGGTCATCCAGGGCTTTTAATACAGGTTTGATCAAACCCATTTCGCCGAAACCGGGTTCGCTGCAATCGGATTCACTGAGATCGGGTTCACGGGAATTTTCAGAGGCCATAATTTTTTTACCTTAAATATAAATAGCCGACAGAATCGGCCGGAAGTTATTTCAAATGACAAGTGAGATAATATATACCATTGGTTTCTTTTTTGCAAGTCCTTGTAATATTCCCTGTTTTATGGTTTACCATGATCTATGAAAAAACAATCCAACAAAGGGCCGGACAAACCCTTCGGCCGAAATTCACGCCAGGGCAACGGGAAAAAAGCGTCCAGCAGAAAAGCGCCCATGACCATGATACCCGGGGCAGACCCGGAGCTTGCAAAAACCTTTAAAAAAATCGGCTTGCCAAAGCCCTCCCCCTTTGAGCCCGATCCGTTCCAGCTCGAGGCCGTTGAGGCCATCGAGACTTCAGACTGTCTGGTCACGGCCCCCACCGGAGCTGGTAAAACCTGGATCGCAGAAACTGCGGCCGAGCAATTCCTTGAAAAGGGCCTGAAAATCTGGTATGCAACACCCCTCAAGGCCCTTACCAACTCAATCTATGCCCAGTTCGTCCGACGCTTCGGCCGGGACAAGGTGGGTATTTTAACCGGCGACGTAAAAGAAAACCCGGACGCCCCCATGATCATCGGGACCACGGAAATTCTCAGAAACCAGCTGTACGATGCCATGCACACAGGCGAGGATCTCGGGGCCGACTTTATCATCCTTGACGAGGCCCATTTCCTTGGCGATCCTGAGCGGGGAGTGGTGTGGGAAGAAATCATCATCTATCTGCCGGTGAGAATTCCCCTTCTCATGCTTTCGGCCACCATCGGCAACCCCGGTCTCATTGCCGAATGGCTCACGGTTATCCGGGCAAAAGAGTGCCGTGTCATCCAGGCCACCGAGCGACCGGTTCCCCTGTTCCCCCTGTTCCTGAGCCCCACGGGCATCCTCAGCCCCCTTATCAGACAGACCACCGGAAAAAAGAAACTCACCCTCCACAGGGGGGTTGCCGAATATCTCAAGGCCAAACCAAGACCCCAGATCAGCCTGCCCGGGCGACTGCCGGATTTTTCCGAAATCCTCAAGGTCCTGGACCACTTTGACCTGCTGCCAGCGATCTTTTTTCTTAAATCCAGGGCCGACTGCGACCAGGCCATCAAGAGCTGCTCGGGCGAAATCCTGGCAAAGGACAAACAGAAAAGAACCCGGCTTGCCCTGCGCATCGACGAACTTACGGCGTCAAACCGTCACCTTGCCCGCCACGGTCAGCGGCAGATCCTTGAGCACACGGCAGCGGCCTCCCACCATTCAGGCCAGCTGCCCGGGTGGAAGGTGGTCGTCGAGACCCTGATGGCCGAAGGACTGCTCAACGCCATGTTTGCCACATCAACCGTTGCGGCCGGGGTGAACTTTCCCGCAAGGAGTGTTGTCATTCTCAACTCAGACCGGTTCAACGGCACCGAATTCCTGCCCCTGACAGCCAGCGAGTTCCAACAGATGACGGGCAGGGCCGGACGTCGGGGCATGGACATGATCGGATTTGCCGTTGTCATTCCCGGACGCTTCATGGATCTCAACCATGCGGCAAGGATGCTTACGGCCCCTCCCCTTGACGTAAAAAGCCAGATCAAGATCAACTTTTCCATGGCCCTCAACCTGCTGCTCTCCCACACCCCTGAAAAAATTCGGCTACTCCTTGACAATTCTTTTGCCTCCCACATGATCACCCAGGGGAAACGGGGTAATTACGCCAGAAAGGCCTTTGGGGCCGCACTTGAACATCTCTGGGACCACTTCATGGCCCACCTGGAATTTCTCAAGCAGGAGGCCTTTGTAGCCGAGGACGACACCCTGACGCCCGATGGTGTCTGGGCGGCCCAGCTTCGGATGGACGCCCCGCTGCTGGTGGCCCAGAGCCTGAGGCTCGGCCTGCTTCCGGAAAGGGATCCGGTGATGCTTGCCGCAGTCATGGCTTCGTTTGTCAGTGAAAAAGAGTTTGAAGACGAGAGCATGGAACGGCGAATGCTGCCCAAACGGGTGACACGCCAGTTCCTCACCCTGAGAAAGGGACTCAAGCCCTTTGCCTCAAGACTTATGGAACAGGGATTTAATGCGCCTTTTCTCTATCTTCAGCCGGCATCGGTGATGCTTGCCTGGGCCGGAGGAGAGCCCTGGGATGCCACCCTGAAACGCACCGCCTTTGCCGAAGGAGACCTTGCCCGACTGATCCTGAGAACCGCAGAGAACTTAAGACAGCTTGCCGGGGTCAAACACACCTTTCCCGTTATTGCCGCAACCGCCATTGAGGCAATCGCATTGATATTAAGGGAACCGGTCGTGGATGCTACGGACCCGGATGAAGATAAAACCCAAGCAGATGGAATTGACGAAAATCAAGAAAATGACCCAAAAAATGATCAAGAAAATTAATTATATCCTTGAAAACTGGAAGATGATTGTTCATCTTCTCTTTAAGACACGGCGGTTCGGGGTGAACAACCTGTTATGGTCAAACCATCCGTCGGTATTTGGCGCCGCCCTTCCCCTGGGTCTTGGCCGGGCGTTCAAAAACTACCGGATGATGAAGATCAGGGCCTTTTCAGGGTTCATCCCCTTAAACGACGCCATTGACATTTTTCCACGCCATGCCCGGAAGCACGGCTACAAACCCATCTCCCTGCCAGGAAAAAAAACGCAACCTGAAAAATAACAGACAGACGCCCATGGGCACACCCCTTTGCCGGGGTGACATAAACCAGACTTTATCAGGAGTAAAACAAGACATGTCAGAAGATACCAAAAAAGTGATCTATTCCATGATCCGGGTCAGCAAGTTCTACGACAAAAAACCGGTGTTAAAGGATATTTCCCTTTCATATTTTTACGGGGCAAAGATCGGGGTGCTCGGCCTCAACGGATCGGGCAAGAGCTCGTTGCTCAAGATCCTTGCCGGCATCGACAGGGAGTTCAACGGTGAAACCATCCTGTCCAAGGGATTTACCGTGGGCTACCTTGAACAGGAACCCCTGGTGGACTCGGACAAGACCGTGCGCGAGATTGTCGAGCAGGGAGTCCAGGAGACCGTGGACCTTGTGAACGAATACGAGGCCATCAGCGAAAAGTTTGCCCAGCCCATGTCCGACGATGAGATGGACAAACTGATTCAGCGCCAGGGAGACCTCCAGGAGCAGCTGGACCACCTGGATGCCTGGGACCTTGACTCGAGGCTCAAGATGGCCATGGATGCCCTTGGCTGCCCCGACGGCGACACACCGGTTTCGGTGATCTCCGGGGGCGAAAAACGCCGGGTGGCCCTTTGCAGGCTCCTGCTCAAACAGCCGGATATCCTGCTCCTGGACGAACCCACCAACCACCTGGACGCGGCGTCGGTCTCCTGGCTTGAGCAGCATTTGAGTCGATATCCCGGAACCGTGATTGCCGTCACCCATGACCGTTATTTTCTGGACAATGTGGCCGGCTGGATACTAGAACTTGACCGGGGCGAAGGCATTCCCTGGAAGGGCAACTACTCGTCCTGGCTCGAGCAGAAGCAGAACCGCCTCAAGACCCAGGAAAAGCAGGAGAGCAAACGCCAGAAGACCCTGGAAAGGGAGCTTGAGTGGATCAAGATGTCGCCCAAGGGTCGTCGAAGCAAATCCAAGGCAAGGATCAGCGCCTATGACACCCTCTTGAACCAGGACTCAGGGGAAAGGGAACAAAACCTCGAGATCTTTATTCCACCCGGACCCCGGCTGGGCGACAAGGTGATCGTGGCAACGGATGTTAAAAAATCCTTTGGCGAAAGGGTTCTGGTGGACAAGATGAGCTTCATCATTCCGCCGGGCGGCATCATCGGCGTGGTCGGTCCCAACGGGGCTGGAAAATCAACCCTGTTCAAGATGATCACCCAAAAGGAAACCCCGGATTCAGGAACCTTTGAAATCGGGGAAACGGTAAAGATCGCCCATGTGGACCAGGACAGAGACGTTCTTGATCCGGAAAAAACCATATGGGAGAGTGTCAGCGGCAACAGCGACAACATTCTCATCGGGGGCCGTGAGATCAACTCCAGGGCCTATGTCTCAAAGTTCAACTTTTCCGGATCCGACCAGCAGAAAAAAGTCGGCATCCTGTCCGGCGGTGAGCGCAACCGGGTGCACCTTGCCCTGATACTCAAGGAAGAGGCCAACCTTATCCTCCTGGACGAGCCGACCAACGACCTTGACGTCAACACCATGCGGGCCCTTGAAGAAGCCCTGGAAAACTTTGGCGGATGCGCCATTGTGATCAGCCATGACCGGTGGTTCCTGGACCGGATCGCCACCCATATCCTGGCCTTTGAAGGCAAGGGTGAGACCCTGTTTTTTGAGGGTTCCTACTCGGATTACGAGGCAGACCGGAAAAAACGGCTCGGCATCAAGGGAGACCAGCCGGAAACCATCAAATACCGTCAGCTTACCCGCTGAGCCTGACCCGTTGACCGACAGACACCTTGCCTAGAGATCAAAACCCACCATCCGGGAGCCCAGGCATGGGCTCCCTCACCGCCATCCACCTGGCCGTGGTTCTGTTCGGCTTCGCCGGGCTGTTTGGCAAATTTCTCACCTGCGCCCCCCTTGTGATCGTTTTCGGCAGAACAGTGTTTGCGGCCCTGGCACTGCTGCCCCTGGTGCTTACCTCCGGCGTAAATCCGTTCCGAACAGATACCCACAGACTCAAGGTCTATATTCTCCAGGGAGCCCTTCTTGCCGTTCACTGGTGCACCTTTTTTCTCTCGATCCAGATCTCCACGGTTGCCCTGGGGCTGCTCACCTTTTCAACCTTTCCCTTGTTCACCACATTGCTGGAACCTGTTTTTTTCAAACAACGGCTCAAACAAAAAGACCTGGTTATGGCCCTGGTCGTGTTTGCAGGCCTCATCCTTGTTCTGCCCTCGTTTAATTTTTCACAACAACCGGTCCAGGGTGCCCTTTGGGGAACGGTCTCGGGCCTCACCTTCGCCCTTCTGGCCATCTTCAACAAACAAAACCTGGCCTTTGAGCCGCCAGTGCGCCTGGCGTTCTTCCAGAATTTCTTTGCCGCAGCTGCCATCCTACCCGTTTTTGCCTTTGCCCCCCAGGCCGTTCCCGCCCCAGGGGAAATCGTTCTGATTGCAGCCCTGGGCGTCATCTTCACAGCCCTTGCCCACACCCTTTTCATCTCTTCCCTGAAACGGCTGAGGACAACCACGGTCAGCATCATCACCTGCCTTGAGCCCCTCTACGGCATTGTCCTTGCAGCCCTGCTCCTCCATGAAATCCCGGGCCTGCGCATGGTTGTCGGCGGCACCATTATTATCTCGGCCACCCTGTTTGCCACGCTCAACAAAAATCATTCACGATAATCGGAACGGCGGGAACAGATTTTCGGGCAGGGCAAACCCGATAAAAGCGCAAACAGTTTGAGGGGAGCGCAGCGACCGTATTTTTGAGGTTCGGGTTTGACCCGGCTGCCCCCGTCTTTCCCCGTTCAGCAGGAAAACACCGGCTGCCCCATCCCTGTTAGAACCCAATTTCGAACAACTGAAAAACAACGAAAGATCTTGCTTAATTGGAGCAACTGATTTATAAAAGTAGGTTTCACTGACATTATACGAGGAAAACAACAAGTTACATGACATCCAATACCATAGACAGGCGAACGGCAAAAGAGATCGCAAAACGTCGCACCTTTGCAATCATCAGTCACCCGGATGCGGGCAAGACCACCCTGACGGAAAAGCTTCTCCTGTTTGGCGGGGCCATCAAGCAGGCCGGGGCCGTCAAATCAAGAAAGGTTTCAAAGGCCGCCACCAGCGACTTTCTCTCCATCGAGCAGGAAAGGGGCATCTCGGTCTCCTCGTCGGTCATGAAGTTCAACTACCAGGGGTATGAGATCAACCTGCTCGACACGCCTGGACATAAGGACTTTTCCGAAGACACCTACCGGGTACTGACCGCGGTTGACTGCGCCATCATGATCATTGATTCGGCAAAGGGGGTGGAACCCCAGACCAAAAAACTCATGGAGGTGTGCCGCATGCGCAACACCCCCATCATCACCTTTATCAACAAGCTTGACCGGGAGGGGATGGAACCCCTGGAACTCTTTGAAGACATCGAAAACAAACTCCAGATCGAATGCACCCCCATGACCTGGCCCATCGGCATGGGCAAGCGCTTCAAGGGGGTGTACAACCTTGAACGAAAAGAACTGGGGCTATTTGCACCCGGGTACACCCCCACGGACGGTGACGGCATTGTCATCAACGACCTGGACGACCCGGAACTTGACCGGCTACTTGCCTCCCAGGCCCAGGAACTCAGGGACGATATCGAACTGATCCAGGGCGCAGCCGACCCCTTTGACAGGGCGTACTACCTCAAGGGAAGCCAGACCCCGGTCTTTTTCGGGTCGGCCATCAACAACTTCGGGGTACGGGAGATGCTCGACGCCTTTGTCGAGATGGCGCCCCCACCGGGAAAAAGAGAAACCGCAACCCGCACCATATCCCCCGACGAAACTTCATTTTCAGGATTTACCTTTAAAATCCAGGCCAACATGGACCCGGCCCACAGGGACAGGATTGCCTTTTTCAGAATCTGCTCGGGCAAATTCACCCGGGGCATGCGGGTTCGCCACCACCGCATCAACAAGGAGATCATCCTGTCCAACGCCACCATCTTCATGGCCCAGGAGCGAAACAACGTGGACGAGGCATTCCCCGGCGACATCATCGGCATCCACAACCACGGCACCATCAAGATCGGCGACACCTTTACCGACAAGGAGCCGTTAAAATTTCTGGGCATCCCAAGCTTTGCCCCGGAGCACTTCAGACGGGTGATCCTCAAGGACCCACTCAAGACAAAGTCCCTTCAAAAGGGATTGCTCCAGCTTGCCGAAGAAGGAACCATCCAGGTGTTCCGCCCCAGCATCAGCAACGACTACATCCTTGGCGCCGTGGGTGCCCTGCAGTTTGACGTAACCATGGCAAGGCTCAAAGCCGAATACAATGTATTGGCCGGGACCGAACCCGTGGACCTTTCCGTTGCCCGTTGGGTCACCTGCAAGGACAGCGAGATCTTTAAACGGTTTGTCAAGGAGAACCAGTCCAGCCTTGCCATTGATTCTGAAGGCTGGACCACCTTTCTCACCACAAGCGAGTACCAGCTTGGATTTGCCGTTGAAGCGTGGCCGGATATCGAATTTCACAAAACCCGTGAATATAATTAGGACATTCAACAATAACCCCAGCAAGCAAAGGAGAGCACCATGATCGACAATCGAATCTTCAACTTCAATGCAGGGCCTGCAGCCCTTCCCCTTCCGGTTCTTCAGGAGATCCAATCCTCGTTCCTCAATTTCGACGGTTCAGGCATGTCCATCATCGAAATAAGCCATCGATCCTCCTGGTTTGACCGCGTAATCAACGATGCCGTTGAAAGGACCCGAAGACTTCTTGGCCTTGACGATCGATTCCATGTGCTGTTTGTCCAGGGCGGTGCCAGCCTCCAGTTTGCCATGGCCCCCATGAACTTTTTAACCGAAGGCCGGTCCGCCGATTATGTCAACACCGGCACCTGGTCCACCAAGGCCATCAACGAGGCAAAGATCCTCCACAAAAACCACTCCGTGGTGGCATCGTCGGAAGACAAGAATTTCTCGTACATTCCCAAGGAAATTCCGTTTAACAAGGATGCGGCCTATGTGCACATCACCAGCAACAACACCATCAAGGGCACCCAGTGGCACGCCTTTCCCGACACCAACGGGGTGCCCATTGTGGCGGACATGTCGTCGGACTTCATGAGCCGGCCCCTTGAAATGGACAAATTCGGCATGATCTATGCCGGGGCCCAGAAAAACATCGGCCCGTCGGGCGTGTGCATGGTCATCCTCAGAAAGGATATGCTTGAGCTTGCCACAGACGAGATTCCCACAATGCTGCGCTACAGCACCTATGCGTCCAAGAACTCCATGTACAACACCCCCCCCTGCTTTGGTGTCTATACCATCCAGCTGGTTCTCAAATGGCTGGAAGAAACCGTGGGAGGCCTTGACAAAATGGAAGCCCACAACATTGCCAAGGGAAAAATGCTTTACGATTTCATCAACAACAGCGACTTTTACCGGACAACGGCTGCCCCCGACAGCCAGTCCCTCATGAACGTCACCTTCCGTCTGCCCACGGAGGATCTTGAAAAAACCTTTGTTGAAAAGGCCACGGCAAAGGGCCTTGGCGGTCTCAAGGGCCACAGGTCCGTTGGCGGCTGCCGTGCCTCCATTTACAATGCAACTACCATGGCGGCCGTTGAGGCCCTTGTCAATTTCATGCAGACCTTTGAACGGGAGAACTAACCATGAAAGTATTGATCAGCGACAAGATGGACCAGGCCGGAATTGATATTTTCAAGAACGAAGAGGGCATTGACGTTGATGTGATCACGGGGCTCTCCCCCCAGGAACTCAAGGAGATCATCGGGGATTACCATGCCCTTGCCATCCGAAGCGCCACAAAGGTGACCAAGGAGATCCTGGATGCCGCAACCCACCTCAAGGTGGTGGGAAGGGCCGGCATCGGCCTTGACAATGTGGATATCCCGGAGGCAACAAAGCACGGGGTTGCCGTGATGAACACCCCGGGGGGCAACACGGTCACAACGGCTGAACACGCCATCTCCATGATGATGGCCCTGACACGGAATATCCCCAGGGGCACGGCCACCCTGAAAAACGGGCTGTGGGAAAAAAAGAACCTCCAGGGCCGGGAGCTGTTCAACAAAACCCTTGGCGTCATCGGCTTCGGCAACATCGGTTCCATCGTTGCAAGACTTGCCCAGGGGCTCAAGATGCAGGTGATCATCTTTGATCCCAACATCGCAGCCGACCACATTGAAAAGGCCGGATTTGAGAGCGTCACCCTGGAAGAGTTGTACCAACGAAGCGACTACATCACCATCCATGTGCCCAAAATCGAGGCCACCACCCATCTGCTCGACAAACAGGCTTTTTCCATGATGAAAACCGGGGTGATGATCATCAACTGTGCAAGGGGCGGCATCATCGAAGAAAAAGACCTCTACGACGCCATTGTATCCAAAAAAGTGGCAGGAGCGGCCCTGGACGTATTTGAGAAGGAACCTCCCGGGGACAATCCGCTGCTGACCCTTGACGAGGTGATTGCCACGCCCCATCTTGGAGCGTCCACCAAAGAGGCCCAGACCAATGTGGCCGTGGCCGTGGCCAACCAGATCATCGCCTATCTGAAGCGGGACACCATCATCAATGCCGTGAACGTGCCGTCGGTGACGGGCGAACTGCTGACCAAGCTCAAACCCTACCTTTTCCTTGCCGAAAAGATGGGACTCATGCAGTCCCAGCTGGTCAAGGGTCCGTTCAAGGAGATTGCCATCGAGTATGCCGGTAACTTCTTTGACCTGAACCTCAAGCCTGTCACCCTTGCCGCTTTGCGGGGACTGCTCACCCCCCTTGTGAGCTACGAGGTCAATTCGGTCAATGCCGGTGCCCTTGCAAAGACCATGGGTATCAAGGTGACGGAAACCACCAGCCAGGAGACCGAAAACTATCTCAACCTCATCCGTATGACCGTGGTCACGGAAACCGGTACCGACCTTGTTGCCGGCACCATATTCGGCAAGGATGACCCGAGAATCATCCGCATCAACAAGTTCCGCCTGGAGGTGATCCCGGACGGCCACCTGGCCCTGATACACAACATCGACAAACCCGGCTCCATAGGCAATATCGGCACCTGCCTTGGCAAGCACGACATCAACATCGCCAAAATGATGGTGGGACGGGAGGATGACGGAGACCGTAACATCATCTTTTTACAGACCGACACCCCCATTTCAGCGGAAATTGCAGAGGAGATCAGTGGCCTGGGACTTGTAAACTCCATGGTCACATTTGAGCTTTAGGAAAACATGAAACAACAAGAACGAGAGATACCCTACAACTACACATCGGCCGAGGACGACCAGGTCATCCGCCACCTTTTTGGACAGGAAATGGTCCACCAGATTCAAAGCCTGAAAGGATCCAGGGACACGGGACGGTCTGCAAGACTGCTGTTCAGATTCATGGGGGATATGTTCATCATCGACAGAAACCCCTTTATATTCCAGGAACTGCTCGACCATCCGAAACGGAAGAACAGTTTTTTCAAGGGAATCCAAAAGGACCTGGACACCATCGACAAAGGATCAACCGATCCCAAAGTCTCCTGGGTGGTTGATAGACTCAAGGGATATCTCTCGTTGCTTGTACAACGAATCAAAAAAACCGCAAAGGAACGCAGGCGGATCACCCGGGCCATTGAAGCCGTTACAGGACCGGGCAGCGTTTACTTTGACCCCTTTACCCTCACGGCCCATACCACCGATGCCACGGACTGGCGGCTGTATCCCCCCCTGGCCGTTGTCAGGCCCTCCCGGGAATCCCAGGTGGCCCCCCTTATCCTTGCCATCAAAGCCCTGGGACTTAACATCATTCCCAGGGGTGGCGGCACGGGGCTGACCGGCGGCGGGGTCCCCCTCACCCAGACCTGCGTCATGATCAACACGGAAAAGCTCAACACCATCCGCGGCATCAGGCAGATGACCGATGAATCGGGCAGCCCGTTTGCCGCCATTGACCTTGAGGCCGGTGTGATCACTGAAGACGCCATGGCCCATGCCAAGGCGTCGAATCTTGTTTTTGCCACCGACCCCACAAGCTCCTGGGCCTCGACCATTGGCGGCAACCTTGCCGAAAACGCCGGGGGAAAAACTGCCGTTCTCTGGGGAACGGCCCTTGACAATGTACTCGCCTACCGAATCGCCATGCCCGACGGCGAGCTTTTGACCGTAGCGCGCATGAACCATCCCCGGGTAAAAATTCTGCCCGACGACCAGGTGACCTTCCAGGTCAGCGACGAACATGGAACTCTCATACGGCAGGTGACCCTCAAAGGGGATGAAATCCGACGGCCGGGACTGGGCAAGGACGTGACCAACAAGACCTTGAACGGCCTTCCAGGCATACAAAAGGAGGGATGTGACGGGGTGATCACCTCGGCAACCTTTATTCTCCATCCCCGTTTTCCGTTGAAAAAAACCTTTTGCCTGGAGTTCTTTGGCCAGGACATGACCGAGGCCGGCAAGGTGATCAGCGACATCTCAAAGCGGTTCAGAAACCGGGACGGTGAGGCATGCCTGATCGCCCTTGAGCACTTTGACGAAGAGTATATCAAGGCCATCGACTACAAGGCAAAGGCCGCAGCCACGGACCGGCTCAAGGCCGTCCTCCTCATTGACATGGTGGCCCAGACCCCGGACCAGCTGTCCAAGGGTGAAAACCGGCTCGAACAGATCCTTGACCGTTACCACAGGACAGAACTGACCCCGGCAAGGAACGAGGACGAGGCGGAACGGTTCTGGCGAGACCGAAAACGGCTCGGTGCCATTGCCAAAAGAACCAACGCCTTTAAGCTCAACGAGGATATTGTTCTGCCCATCGCCTCCCTGGCCGACTTTGCCTACTTTGTGGACCAAAGCAATCTGGAGGAAAAACGCCACACCCAGTTAAGCCTTGTGGATGACCTGATGACCTACCTTGAAACGGCAAAACCCCTGGAAGACCCCCAGTGGCTTGTGGCCAAGGTGAGCCACGCCAGGGCCCTTGCCGCAAAGGCCAGGATTAAGATTTCAAAGGCCGCACGGGAGAGCCTGGAGAGACTGACCTATGCCGAGGAGTTCTTTGGAGCGCTTCTGGAACTGTTGAGGGGGTACACCCTTGTCACGGAAACCATCCACACCATCAGAAAAGAAACCCTGTCAAGACTCATCGTCATCGCCACCCACATGCATGCCGGCGACGGCAACGTCCATGTGAACATCCCGGTCCTTTCCAACGACCGGAAGATGATGAAACGGGCCGGCGAGACCGCCGACAGGATCATGGCCAAGGCCCTTGAGCTTGAAGGCGCCGTGAGCGGCGAGCACGGCATCGGGATCACCAAATTTGCCCACCTGGATGCCGGGGTTGTGGAAAAATTTGCAGCCTACCGCACCGAGGTGGACCCAACGGGTCTCATGAATCCGGACAAGCTCATTGATCCCCTGGTCATGGACAAGATCTTCACCCCTTCGTTTAACCTCCTCGGACTTGAGGCAAACATCCTCTGCCACGGCAGCCTCGGCACCCTTGCCGCAAGCATTGCAAACTGTGTCCGCTGCGGTCGGTGCAAGGCAAGCTGCCCGGTCTTTTTCCCCCAAAAGGATCTTTTTTTCCACCCCAGGAACAAGAACCTGGCCGTGGGCGCCCTGATCGAAGCGCTGCTCTACACCACCCAGCGCACCCGGTCCACCAAGTTCCGCGCCCTTCAGCACTTGGAAGAGCTTGCCGACCACTGCACCATCTGCCACAAATGCCTCACCCAATGCCCGGTGAACATTGACTCAGGCGAGGTATCCGTACTTGAACGTGAAATCCTTGCCGAGCGCAACTTCAAGCACACCCCCCTTGCCACACGCATGAGTCTCAACTACCTGGGCACCCGGAACGAATTAAAAAACACAGTTGTTCGTCCACTGCTGGTGGGTCTGGGCGGAAAGATTCAGAGGGTCGCATCATCGTTTCTGACGGTTCTTCCTGAAATCAAAGCCTCCCGGGAAATAAAAACCCTTCAAATGCTCAAGCGCCCCATGCCCAAAGCTCCTGGAAAAACCCTGCGCTCGGTTCTGCCCAAATGCGGCCCCAGCCAGGTGGTCCTGATTGAACCCCGGGAACCTGCGGTGGCAACGGTGTTCTACTTTCCCGGCTGCGGATCGGAACGGCTATTTTCCCAGATCGGAAAGGCTTCGATCTTTGTGCTGGTCAAAAACCGGGTACGGGTAATCCTGCCGCCCCCCTTTCTTTGCTGCGGATTTCCGGCAAGGGTCAACGCCAAGGACAAAGAGCACCAGCGTCTCACCCTGAGGGCAACCATCATCTTCAGCCAGATCAGGGAAATGTTCAACGACCTGGACTTTGACGCCTGCGCCATCAGCTGCGGAACCTGCAAGGAGTCCCTGGAAGCCCTGGACGCCAGAACCATTTTTGACTGTCCGGTAACGGATGTCTCGAAATTCATACTCTCCATAAATCCGCACCAGCACCTCATTGCAGACTATCTTTACCATGCCCCCTGCCATGACTCCCTTGAAGGAAAAGGGGAAGCCCTGCTGCGCGGTTTGACAACCGGAACCGTTGATGCGGTTCCCCAATGCTGCTCTGAAGCCGGAACCATGGCCATGTCCAGACCCGACATCTCAAATGCCATGCTCGACAGAAAAGAGAATGCCGTTAAAAATCTGCTCAGCCACCGGACCCTTCCCGTAAAAATGCTGACCAACTGCCCCTCGTGCCTCCAGGGGCTGGGCCGCAACCAGGCCCTTGGCATCACACCGGTTCACATTGCCTGTGAGCTTGCCGAGGTTGCATCGGGTACGGACTGGGAAAACGAACTGACGACAATGATGAAAACGGCCGAGGTGATTAATTTTTAATGAACCTCATACTGGTGGACAGGCAGGATTTCATATCCCCGTCAAGGGTTGAACTGGGTGGCAGAAGGTTTGATCACATACAAAAAGTCCATAGGGCATCGGTTGGGGATCAATTTGCCACCGGCATGATCAACGGCAAAATGGGCACCGGAACAATCACAACCATGACCCGGGAGCGGGTTGAAATGGAGGTGACCCTGGACCATGATCCTCCCCCAGCCCTTGGGCTGACCCTGGTCATGGCCCTGCCCAGGCCCAAGATGCTCAAACGAATCCTTCAGACCATGGCGGGCCTCGGGGTCAAGCAGCTCTACCTGATCAACTCCTGGCGGGTGGAAAAGGGCTTCTGGTCAGCCCCTGTCCTGGAACAAGAGCAGATTGACCAGGCCCTGATCCTGGGACTGGAACAGGCCAAGGATACGATCATGCCCCGGGTATTCCTTCGCCGGCTGTTCACCCCCTTTGTCCGGGAGGAGCTGGACACCATTGCAGGCGACACCCTTCGCCTTGCGGCCCACCCGGGCGGAAGAGATGTCTGCCCCTGCCACCCCCGGAAAAATATCACCCTGGCAGTGGGGCCCGAGGGCGGATTCATCCAGAGGGAGGTTGACGCATTTGAACAGCTGGGATTCACCAGCGTCACGCTAGGCCCCCGCATCCTCCGGGTTGAAACCGCCGTTCCCTTTCTTATCTCCCGACTCTTTGCCTGACCGCCATCTTGGTTTGAGGATTGTATTGCCGAAACGACTGTGGCATAGTATGGGTTTAAAGTTAACCAGACACAAGGAAAGGGGATCATGAATCTTCAGGGCGATTTTGAAGGATTGACACTGGCCAGTATTCTGCAGCTGCTGTGTAATGATCAAAAAACCGGTATCCTGGCCGTTACCCGGAAAGATGAAGAGAGCCGGGTATTTTTTGACCAGGGAACCATCGTGTATGCGTCTGCCTCCCTTAAACAGGCAAGACTTGGTTTTTTAATGCGCACCGACGGCGTCATCTCGGCCCAGCAGCTTCAGAAATGCCTCGCCACGGCCCGGGAGGAAAAGGTTCATCTGGGAAAAGTCCTGGTGGAAAAGGGGTATATCTCCCTGGACACCCTGAAACAATACAACACCAAACAGGTGGAGACCATCCTCTACGACCTTCTCTTCTGGGAAAAGGGAAGGTTCGAGTACAAAGACGCCCGGCTGAACCTGAAAAACATGATCGTCACCCAGCTCAATCCCATGCGGCTGATCCTTGAAGCCTCTAGGAGAATCGATGAACTGTCTGTCCTGAAAAAAGTCATCCCCAGCGACAAACTGGTGTTTAAAATGTCGGGAAAGGTCCAGACCAAGGAAGAGATCAAGCTCAACGCCAATGAATGGCGTGTGCTTTCCCTGATTGACGGGTCCCGGTCCGTCCGGCAGGTGATCACTGAAAGCGGGTACGACGAGTTTGCCGTTTATAAAATCTTCTTCTCGGTGATCTCATCCGGGCTGATCGAGCAGAAGGAAGAAATCCATTTCAACAACGGGGACGACGGAAACGGATTGGCCACCATTGTCACGGTATTCACGGACATCCTCCTGTCCATTCGAAAAAACATCGCCCATGAGCTGGGCGAACGGGTCAATTCACTCTTCCTGGAGAGCAAATCCGATCTTGGGGCCCCGGTGAAAAAACTGTTTGAAAATTTTGATCCGGAACAGACAAAGGAGTCGAACCTCCAGGCCATTGAGACGGCCCTGAATGCCATGGACCAAGTTCAAAGCAGAAAAGCCATGGTCATTTCAGGTTTTGTCGAATACATTGAAAAAGTATTGAAACGGGTGGGAAGCATACTGGGTGCAAGACCGCTGCTAAAATCCCTGGAAGATATTGAAAAAGTGCTGGAGTATGTCAGAAAATATCAAACCGGATCCACTGAAAAGGATAAAATCGTTGTTGAAATAAAAGTCATCATCGACACCCTTCGTTCACAGTTCACATCCGGCAAAGGCAAATCCCGGAAGGGAATATTTTCGCTGTTCTCCTGATCGGCCTATCCATTCTCAGGAGTCTGTCAGCTTCCCGCCCCCATAGGCCAGGAATCCAAGGGCCGCTGTTCGAAAAAGAGCCCGGATAATTTCCAGGACCTCGTTGTCCAGAAACGGCTCGAGAATCGCAACATAATCGGCCACAAACAAAAGGCAGACCGTGACCAGGATCAGATTAATGACCTTTCCCACTTTTCCTCCGGCGTATTTGAGCCGGCCCTTGTTAAAGACAAAAATAATAATCAGATAAATTACCAGGGTGAAAACAGATATGATCATTTGTGCTGTCATGATTCCTCCGGATTTAAGCACTTTTATCAGAATGTGTATTGAGACATTCCATTACAGCGTCTGCCACTTGAGCGTTCCCAATACCCGCTTGTTTTATCACCCCGAGATGATAATTGCCAACAGGAAAAATTAAAAGATTTCTATTATTTTTCCTTAAAAAAACGGCATGGATGAAATTCTTCCCGCCCAGGGCTGCGAGACTTTGGCCGCACCGGTGCACCAGCCGGGATATGCCTTCGGGTTCTTCCATGTCATGGCATAAAACACCACCACGACTGTCCACCAGAATGTATTGGTCAACACCCTTGGCCCGGCCCATGGCTGAGCAGATGCGAGGCACCCAATCCATTACAATTGCTCCATCAAAAACGTTCCATTGCATTCAGCCACGCTTCGTTGCAAGTTCAACCACGCGTTTACGAACACCGTCGGGCAGACATGGGGTCCTTGCGGCAATCACAACGAACAGACCGGCCTGGACCGGGTGAACCGTAAAGTGTTTGTCTGCCATCACAACACAGAGGCCATGGATATCGATGTAGCGTGACAGACCCTGGGCATAGGTTTGGGTGAACGTCCTGCCAAGGGTTTCAACATCGGCCCGGGTTAGGATGTCCGGCATTCGGTTGTCCACCACTCCCCTTGTTCCATGGTATAAAAACAGGCCGATGACATCGGCAAAGGAACAGATCTCTTTCAATATCTCGGCCCCGGCCCGGGAACCCTCCTCCCTGGACGCACTATAGGCATAGGCGTTATCATAACCGCAGGCCCGGCACTTAAATACAACCCGTCCATGGAACAGGGGCGGCCCGTCCAGGTCGTTTTTTTCACCGCAGTCTTCACAAAAAAAGATCATGGGATCTTTGCCCTCACACCGAAGCATTGTAAACAGAGGCATTTTTTCATTCGTTGTACCGAAGGCCATACCCTGCTTTGGCCGCCCACTGGTCAGTCGTGACTGAACAGTGATTTGAGTCTTGCCCAGACCCCCCGGGCAGGTGGTTCAGCCGAATCAACCGCACCCGCTTTTTCCTGGTTTTCCGCGGAAAGGGCAGGGTCATCGTCCAGGGATGCCGATCCATGGCCTTTTCCAACTTGATGGACATGCTGGGCAAATGATGCCAGCATGTCAAGCAGAGCCGCCTTGTCTGAATCATCCTGCCACTTTGATTTTAAAAGGGCAACATCCCCCATGAAATCCGTGAGAACTGCCGGGTCGGTCAACAGACCGCCGTCAGGGGTTAAGGCCGCCTTTAAACGTTGCAGAACCACCGGGACCTGGTATTGTTCATCTTCGTCCTCCACAAAGAGTTCATCTTCATACTGAAAAGGCACAACAGCCTCCGGGCCCGGCTCGTCGTCCATTTCCACTTCAACGGCCTGGACAGCGGGCGGTTTCTTCCCTTCCGTGAGTTCCAGGTTAAAGAATTCATCAAGGCGGCTTTCGATTTCCGGTATGGGCTCCCGCTCCCCCCGCTGGGGGGTGAATTGTTTAACCCCCTCCTGGTGATCCCGGCCATCTTCAGTTCCGAACATTTCCATGCCCGGGCCCTGGCCTGGCCCGTGGATACCGCCCAGGTGTATGGCATCCAGCAGGTCGTCTGAAGCCGACCCTTTGGCCGTGAAAAGGTCATCCATCATATCCCTTGAATCAACCGGAGCCTTTTTCCTGCCCGCAAGGGCCGGTGGGATATCGTCATCACCTCCACTTCCATGGCAGGCGGGAGCAGCAGATTCGGTGAGTTTGCTCAGGGGGGCCAGGGGGGCTGTTGAAGGGGAAGCCTTAACGTGGGACAGGGCCGGCATCACCCCTTCATCGCCTGCACCCGGAGCCGGTGACCGGCCAAGTTCATGCTTGAACGTATGGAATCTGCGAATTTCAAGTTCCAGCATCTGTTTTTTTTCAGCAGCCGCCATGTCCGGATTCCGAACCAGGCGTTCATAGCTTTGAAATGCAGAACGTAAAAGCCCGATGGAATTTCTGTGGGCACCGGCTTTGTTCCGGGCCACATACCCCCCGATGCTGTAGATAATTTTCAAGAATGAGGCATGGATCTTATGGGCTTTGACTTTTGCCATGAGGCGGTTGACCACGGCATCAAAATTTTCCAGGGTGGTGTCTGAAATCTCCCAGTCAATGGAAAGGATAACAGCCTTTAATGATTCGATATCCCTTTCCGACACCAGGGGAACTGCGGCTATCTTTGACTTCAGGTCCTTAAAGGATTCAACGGCCCGGGCCAGGATTCCATCGGCGGCCTCGGAAGTGGTCCCCGGGGACTGGACAAGGATTTCGAGCTGTTCGACCAGGGAGCGCAGCAACGGAACACTGTCTGGATGGGCAGCGTCTGCCTGGGACCCCAGATATCCTGCAACGGCCTGGATCATTTTCACCAGGGAGGCAGCATGGCGATTGTCCCTGAACCGGGTCGCAAATCCTGCAATCTGTGATTGTAAGGCATCGACATCATCACCCTCGACTTGAGATTCCATGGCAGTGAGAATCTGTTTGATCGTTGCAAGAGAATTCAAAACAACCTCCTTAGAATAGCTGGTCCTGGATGGATGCCAATGTAATGGATATGATTTTTTTCAAGGTGGGTATTACATTTCCCCCGGTTATGGCGCTTGCCTCAAAGGCAGGAACCCTGAGGATCGAGTTCAAATCCCTTTGCAGGGTTTCTGAGGCGAGAATGGGAATGTTGGATTTCCCAAGGTCGATTTTATTGTACTGAATGACCACGGGCATTTGAAACAGGTCAAGATGGTAGGTTTCCAGATTTTCGTACAACTGGTTCAGGGACTCGATATTCTTTGCCCGCTGATTTTTCTGAACGTCAGCCACAAAAACAATTCCGTCCACCCCCCTGAGCACCAGTCTGCGGGTGGCATTGTACTTCACCTGACCCGGAACGGTGTACAGTTGAATGGTGACATCAAAGCCCTTGATCTTGCCCACATCAAAGGGAAGAAAATCAAAAAAAAGGGTCCGGTCATCATGGGTTTTAAGGCTGACCATTTCGGTCTTGATCTGGTCACGGTAGGTGTGGTTGATATATTCGAGGTTTGTTGTTTTCCCCCCCCTTCCCGGACCATAGTAAACGATCTTAATCTGAACTTCTTTGGTCTTTACATTGATGAGCGCCAAATTTTCCCCCTTGCTGCACAGGGCCTGGCAAACCGATTTTGCCCTGCCCCCCTGGTCTCAAAATCTCATACAATCGTCGTGTCGGCCAGCACCCGATTAATCGCCTTGATGGTCTCGGTCACCTTCAGTCTCACCATTCCAAGTGAAATATCCTTGCTGAACATGGAAACAAGCAGGGTGTCATTGTTGACCTTGCTGAAATGAATACTCGATCGTTCACCCTTGTGGAACAACAGGGAGAATTCAGACTCTCCCACCAGTTTGGCCATGGCATCCACGGCGGCGAAATTGCCTGCGGCAAGGGCGGCAAAGGCCGTGGAATCCAGATGGGTCTTGCCGTTGTCATGCTTGGCAATGGTATTGCCCCCCATGTCCATGTAAATCACATGATCAATTCCGGCCGCCATCAGGTGGGTTTCAATGGCAAGGTCTATTGCATCTAGTTGGCTTTGATTTAACATGGGTGGATGGTATCCCATATCCGTGAATTGTGCAATATACCAAGATGATATTTTTCCATCAAAACAGATTGGCATCTCCTGGAGGGGGATTTCCCAAAAAGGTTGACACCAACCCTTTTGACCGATATATGAGCCCCATGATTACCCCTTACCACACCCAACGAGGCACGACCATGACAAAAAAAAACAAGCGACCCGACAGTGAAAGGGCCATGGCCCTGAAGGCACTCCCCCCCAATATCAGGGAACAGCTGACCGAAGAAGAGACCGAACTATTCCTGAACGGGGAGGAATGGCCCGAGGCCATGTTTAAGAAACTCGAAGAGTTTATCGTCCCCAAAGGGTAGGCTTTCAACAGCAGACAAGAGACAATGAGACAATCCCCACCAGCGGCATGGCCCCATATCCTCATGCTCGTCTTCACCATGATCATTGCAGGCTCATTTCCCGTGGTCGCCGCCATCACAGCAGGAACAGACTCGGTGCTTCTGACCTTCTGGCGATTTCTTGCCGCAACCCTGATCTTTGGCGTCATGCTCCCCTTTGTCAAAGGGGGGAGAACGGTTCCCGGCTGGAAGGACCTGGGCCGCTATGCCACGGTGGGGGGAAGCTATGGACTCTTTTTTGTCCTCATGTTCCAGTCCCTCAAGACCACCTCACCGCTGAACACCAGCACCATATACACCACCCTGCCCCTGGTGACCATGGTCACAGGAACCCTGGTGGGCGAACCGTTCCAGGTCCGCAGGCTCTGGGTGCTTGCCATCTCCATGGTGGCCACCCTCTGGGTTATTTTCAAGGGAGACCTGCACCGGATGCTCTCCCTGGACTTCAACCAGGGGGACCTGATCTTTTTTCTGGGAACCTTCTGCCTTGCCGTGTACATGCTCTCCATGAAAAAGCTGCAAAGCAGTAAAGAGTCCAAGATCCACTTCACCTTTTACAGCCTTTTTTTTGCAACCCTGGTGCTCATGGGTACGGCCATTGTGAGAACCGGGGGGCTTTTTATTCCAGGATCCCACACCTGGCTTGGCATCGCCTACCTTGCCGGTCCGTCAACGGCCCTGACCTTCTGGATCCTCAGATACACGGCAACCCGCCTTGACCCCACCAAAATTGTGGCCTACACCTTTTTAACCCCGTCTGCCGTGGTAGCCATTGAGTGGATTCTTGGCATTTCCACCCCGGAATGGTCCGTGCTTCCAGGCATCGGTCTCACCCTTGGGGCGGTCTGGCTGCTTCAGCTCGACTGGATTTCAAAACCTAACGCTTCTCCCCTGAAGAAAAAAGCGTGATCACATCCTGAACGATCATGTAAAGGGAGGGAACATAAACAAGGGTCAGCACGGTGGCCACGATCATGCCAAAACTGATGCTCACGGCCATGGGGATGAGAAACTGGGCCTGGAAACTCTGCTCGAGCATCAGGGGAAAAAGCCCGGCTATGGTGGTAAACGAGGTCAGAATCACCGGTCTGAACCGGCTCTGGCCTGCCAGGGTTACGGCGATTTCAAGCGCTTCGCCCCTTCTCACCCGGGTATTGATGAAATCAATCAAAATCAGGGCATCGTTGACCACAATGCCTGAAAGGGCAACAATGCCGAAAATGCTGATCATGGTAATCTGAAGCCCCATGACAAAATGTCCGACAACAGCCCCCACCAGGCCAAAGGGAATGGCCATCATGATGATGACCGGCTGGACATAGCTTCTGAACTGGCTTGCCAGGAGCAGAAAGATGCCCATGATGGCCATGAGAAACCCCTTTTTAAGGCTGTCCAGGGACTCCTTGGAACGTTTTGCCTGCCCCTCAAGGTCAAAGGAAATCCCGGCATGGCGGTCCATCAGATCAACGAGAAATCCGTTTTTAAGGTCCTCAACAATCCTTCCGGCATTGGCCATTGCTTCGTCAATGTCTGAAATAACCGTTATCACCCGCCTTCTGTCCGTGCGATGAACCACCGAGTACCCCTGTTTTTCCTCGACATCGGCCACCTCAAACAGAGGAATTTCCCTGTTGTCACGGGTTCTGATGCGCATCTCGTCAAGGGTCGACTCCATTTCCCGCTCAGCCTGGGAATAGCGAACCATCACCTTGATGTCGTCCCGCCCCCGCTGCACCCTTAACACCTCGTGGCCGTAAAAGGCCTGGCGGGTCTGGCGGGCGATGTCAGCCGTGGTAATGCCAAGGGATTGGGCACCCGCCTTGATCCTGATCCGCTTTTCCATCTTTCCCGGTTTAAAGTCGTCGGTAATGTCAAAGGTTCCAGGATAGGTGGCGATCTCGTCTTTGAGTTCATCGGCGGCCCGGCGAAGGGTGTTGAAATCGTCTCCTGAAAGCTGGATCTCAATGGGATTGCCGCCGGGCCCGCCCTCAAGGCTTGCAAAGGTCAGGATCTCAACCCCGGGAAGGGACCCCACAAGGTCCCGCCATTCCGATATCACCCGTGTCACAGGAAGGTCGGGCCGATTTTCCGAACGCTGGATCTCGATCCACACTTCACCGCAGTGCCCCCCGGCCTGGCCGGGCTTCCAGTCCCTCCTCGGGATCACGCCCACAAGGGCAAAGGTGTTGACAAGGAGGTCCTTGCCCCCTTCAACCGAATCCTTGAATTGGTCATTCAACCCAAAGGCCGCTTTTTCAAGCATTTTCACACTTCCCTCGGTGGTCTCAAAGGGCGTTCCCAAAGGATAACCGATCTCTGCAATGACCCAGTCCGAGTCCCCCTTGGGGAAAAAGACAAAGGGGACATGGCCGCCGGCCACAAGCCCCATGCTCATGATCAGGATGCCCATGCCAAGGGAGAGGGTAAAATAACGGTTTTTCACAGCCCAGGCAAGCCCGGGCAGATAAACCTGCCGGATGAATCGGGCAAGCAAGCGGTCCACCCGCCCCCGCACCATTTCATGCCACGCAAGTATCCCCCGGGCGTTTGTTCCTGGCCCGCCAAGGGCATGGTCCAGGTGGGCCGGCAGAATGACCAGGGCTTCAAACAGCGAAATCACAAGGATGGCAATCACCGTCTGGGGCATGACGGCGATGAATTTACCCATGATCCCTGCAATGTGCATCAACGGCAGAAACGCCACAATGGTGGTGGTGACCGCCATGACCACGGGGCCGCCCACCTCTTTTAACCCGTCCATGACCGCCTCTTTTGACGATTTTCCCATGGAATAGTGGCTGAAGATGTTCTCTCCCACAATGATGGCATCGTCCACAAGGATGCCCAGGGTCATGATGAACCCGAACAACGAAAGCATGTTGATGGACGCCCCAAGGTGCTCAAGGACCAGAAAGGCCCCCATGAATGAAATGGGAATTCCCGACGCCACCCAGAAGGCAAGCCTGAGGTTCAGAAAAAGGGCAAGGACGATAAAGACAAGAACGATGCCCTGGAACCCGTTCTTGAGCAGCAGATCAATTCTGCCCTGGACCATGTCACTCAGGTCCTGCCAGTAGGCAAGGGTTATTCCCTGGGGCTGATTGTTTCCATGGTCCTTGAGGTACTGCTTGACCGTGCGGGCAATGGCAATGATATCCTGGGTGGCGGTCCGGTTGACCTGGACGAGCACCGCGGGCATGCCGTTGAACCTTGCCTTGATCTCAACGTCCTCAAACCCGTCGATCACCCTTGCCACGTCTCCCAGTCGAACCACGGTGCCGTCCCTGCGGGTAACCAGGGGAATCGTCTCAAACTCCTGACCATGGTAGAGGCGGCCCTTGGCCCGGATGAGGAACTCCCTTCCCCTTGTCTTGATCCTGCCCCCGGGCAGGTCAAGGCTCCCGGTTGAAACTGCAGCGGCCACATCGTCAAAAGAGAGGTTGTACCGCCTCAGGCTCTGTTCGGACACCTCAATGGAAATCTCATAGTTCCGGGTACCTATGAGCTCGGCCATGGAAACCGTATCCGTATCGACCAGGTCATCCCTGATCCGTTCAGCTGTGGTCCGCAAAAGGTCCTCGCCCACGCTGCCGTAAACGGCCACGGTAATGGCCGGGTTCTGGTTCTTGATCTCCACGATCAACGGATCCTCTGCCTCATCCGGAAACGAATCAATGAGGTCCACCTCGGCGGAAATTTCGTCGCGCTTCTGGGCAAGATCCACCCCGGATTCAATCTCAAGGGTAATCGACCCCCGGCCCTCATAGGCGTTGGAGATGATCTTTGTGACGTCTTCGATCCCCTTGAGCTGCTCCTCGACCTTGATGCAGATCCCCTCCTCAACCTCTTCGGGGGACGCACCCGGATAGTCGATGGTGATGTTGATCATGTCAACGGCAAACTGGGGAAACATCTCCCGCCGCATGTCGAGCATGGTATAAAGACCGGCCACAATGAGAAAAATCATGATAAGGTTGACGGTCACCCGGTTTTCAACGGACCAGCGCCCCACCCCCTTCATGACGGCAGTCCCTCACCACTGACGGGTTTTTCCACAAGCTTCATACCCCGGACCGGATTACCAACTGGCGAGACAATGATCTTGTCCCGGGGATTGAGCCCCTCGGAAACAAACACCTCCTCCCTGAACCGCCGTAGCACGGTTACCTGGCGGATCTCCAGCCGGTCCCCATTCAGGATATAGAGGGTGTTGTCCGGGTGGAGCAGGTGGCGGGAAACCACATAGATCGGATCATGGCGGGTGCCGCTGATGGTGCAATGAACAAAGGTACCGGGACGAAGCCCCATATCCACGGACCGATCCACCTCCAGCACCATGGGCAACGTCCGGGTCTGCTCGTCAATAAACCCCTTGACCCGTACCAGCGATGCCTGCCACCTGTGGCCAGAATCGACACCCGTGGTTGCCACAACGGCCCGGGGGACGCTGTTCTGTTCAAAAAGGGGTTCGATCCACTGCATCTTTTCCAGGGGAATTCTGACCTCCACATCCAGCTCACCCTCGCGGAAGAGGCTGCCAAAAGTCTGACCCACGGTTATGAACTCGCCCGTCTCAACCTTTCTTTCGAGCACGACACCGGAAAATGTTGCCCGGATTTCTGTGTGCTCAAGGGCAAGCTGCGCCCTGTCAAGGTCAATCCGAGCCATGGATAGGGCCGCCTCCCCGTTCCTGATGGCGGCATCGGTGAGGGCAAGGGCGTTTTCATAACCCTGGAGGGTCATTCTGGCCTGAATATTCTGCTGCTCTGCCCTGTCAAGGGCGGTGAGGGAGGCAAAAGCATCCTTGTTCAACTTGCGAATACGCAGCAGTTCCTTTTGGGACAATGCCGCATTGGCCCCGGCAAGGGCGATATTGGCCTTGAGATTTTCAACTTCCCTTGCCAGGCGGTCCAGATCGGCCCGGGCCTGGGTTATTCTCACCCTGGCCCCGGCAACATCCAGGCGAAACCGCCGCTGATCAATCCTGAGAATAACATTGCCATGGGCCACACGCCGCCCCTCTTTGAATTCCGGATGCACATACACCACCCTGCCGGCCACCTCGGCCGTCAGTTTCAAAGTCTCCCTCGGTTTTACCGTTCCAAACGCCTCAACGGTCATTGTCCGGGCCTCGGGTCGTGCCGCAACCACCTGGACAACGGGAACGGCCGGTTCACGATGCTGCCGGGCAGGCTCGGACCGGATCGCGACAAAAAAGGCAGCAATGAGGCAGGCTGCCACCAGAACCCCAATGGATCGAATGCTCTTGAACACCATCCCCCTGTTCATGGACCAACTCCTTTTGGCTTGAATCTTGTTCACCCGCCCGGATACAAAACAGTGTTTACACTTATCATGTCTGGCGGTTAAAAGATCAAGGTTTTTTTCTGCCCGGCCCTGGCCGTCAGAAAAATTTGCCGTTCCACCGCTTTACATGGTACCATGGATCATTAAATGGTGAAGAACACAACCCAGGAAGATATCACCTTAGGATATCATGGGAGGCTATCATGGAACTTAAAAAGATCATGAACCCTGTGGACGGGTCTGAACACGCCAGACGTGCCACTGTTTATGCCTGCGATCTTGCCCGCCTTGTCAATGCAGAAATTGTTCTGCTCTACTGCCACCGCAAATTTCCTACAATTGTTGCAGAACCCAATTTCCAGGAAACCGTCAACCAGATCATCAAGGAATCGGAAAACCTCATTGCCCCGTTTGTTGAAATTATTCAAGACCATGGCGTCAAGTTTGAAACAAGAATACTTGAGGGGTCTGCCGGCAGAATGATCCCGGAAGCGGCAAGGATAGAAAATATTGACCTGATCGTCATGGGATCCAGGGGGTGCAGCGACCTTGGGGGGCTGCTGCTGGGAAGCGTGGCCCACAAGGTTCTCCAGAAGGGATCCTGTCCGGTCCTGGTGGTCAAGTAGGGCCCTTGGGCGAATAAAAAAGGGGCACCAGGATAGACGCTCCCGATGCCCCGCTGCAATTTAATCTGCCGGCTGGTTGAACCCCTTTACAGCGATTTAACCTTTTCCGTAAGTTCCGGCATGAACTCAAGGATATCCTGGACAATTCCCACGTCGGCCACCTGGAAAATCGGGGCCTTGGGGTTCTTGTTCACGGCAACGATAAAGGGATTTCCCTTGATGCCGCCCATGTGCTGGAATGAACCACTGATGCCCATGGCCATGTAGACCTTGGGTTTGACCGTCTGTCCGGAGGTACCCACCTGGCGGGATTTTTCAAGCCACTTGGCATCCACGATGGGCCTTGAGCACGAAACAACGGCCTTCATGGCCTCTGCAAGTTCCTGGGCGATCTCGATGTTCTCCTCTTCTTCGATGCCGCGACCAACGGACACAAGAACGTCGGACTTGGTGATATCCACATCCCCCACCTCAGCCTCGACAACCTCGAGAAAACGGCGCTTGGCTGCAAGGTCGCCTGCATCTGCGGACTTGTCAACCACGGTGCCGCCGGCAGCATCTGCCTCAACCGGGGCAAAGGCGCCCGGCCGCAGGGTGATGACGGCGCCGGATGCGGTGTCACAGGTAACGTGGGTGGAAACCGCCCCGCCAAGCTCCTGACGAACGGTTTTCAAAAGGGAACCCTCCATCCCCTCAACGTCAACCACATCGGCCACATAGGCTGAATCCATCTTAATGGAAAGACCGGGGCACAGGTCCATGCCAAAGGTATCGTTGGGTGCAAGCACAATGGCGCCGGCATCAAGGACGTTGACCAGGGCCTTTCTGACGACCTCCGCATTGGGATAGGCCAGGGCTGCATTATCAATCTTGATCACCTGTTTATAGATTGAGGTCAACCCATTGGCAACCGTGTCAAGATCTGCGCCGGAACCGGTCACAACTGCAGTCAGGGTTGCAGCAGCATCGATTTTGGCTGCCGCAGCCGGATACTCAAGGGCGATGTCGGCGGCAACGCCTCCCTGGTGGGGTATATATGCAAAAATCTGGGTCATGATCAAAGTCCTCCCTTGCTTTTGAGTTTCTCAATGAGTGCATCAATGATCTCCTCGGTGGATCCTTCGAGCATCTCAGCGCCCTCGCCAAGATCCGGTACAAAATAATCTACCCGTTTGACCTTTGCGTTGTCCTTACCGATCACATTGGCATCAACGCCGAGGTCGGCTGCCGAACGAACTGGGATTTCGACACTTGCCACCTTCCGGATGCCGCGGATACCCACATAGCGGGGTTCATTGATACCGGTCTGAATCGAAAGTACGCAGGGCAGATCAATCTCGTTCATCTCCTGGTTTCCGCCCTCGATCTCCCTTCCGACCTTAACTGTTTTACCGTCGCCGGCCTCGATCTTGTTGACCAGTGAGGCATAGGGGAGGTCCAGCATGGCAGCCAGCATGCCACCGATCTGACCTGCACCCTCATCTGCCTGGGCACCGGTGAGGATCAGGTCATACTTACCCTTTTCAACCTCAGCCTTGAGGATGGCGGCAATGCCTTTGCCGTCCGAGCCTTCAAAGGCATCATCACTCAAAAGCACGCCGTTGTTGGCGCCCATGGCCATTTCTCGCCTGAGGACCTCTTCGCTCTCATCATCCCCCACGGTGACGACTGTGACGCTTCCGCCCACATTGTCAACGATCTGAATGGCTTCTTCAACGGCATAGTTGTCCCACTCGTTGACCGAGAAAACCAGATCGTCACGATCAAGATCATTACCGGCACTGTTGAGCTCAAATTCATTCTCAGCAGTATCTGGAACCCGCTTGACACATACTAAAATCTCCATTCGTACCTCCTTTAATTATCCGTTTTCCATCATTCGTATATTTCCGTATATAATCCTAGGCAAGGTGCTGCTCAATAAGCTCCGTGAGATCCAGCGCCTCAATCTTGCCCTCAAAACCCGCCACCTTGATGGCGTCCTGGATATTGACAAGGCAGAAGGGACAGGCCGTGACGATCACATTGGCACCGGCTTCTGCAGCCATATTCACCCGCAGCACACCCATGCGGGTCTCTTCTTCCGGCTCATAAAAGAGCATGAGTCCACCGCCGCCGCAGCAGAACGAACGGTCCCGGCTCTTTTCAAGCTCGACCCGGTTCAGGCCTTCAATGGCGTCAAGGGCCTCCCTGGGATCTTCATAGACCCCGTTGTGACGGCCAAGATAGCAGGGATCATGGTAGACATACACCTTGTCCGGATGCAGGGCATGCTTTAAGGTCAAGGCGCCTTCCCGGATCTTTTCGGCGATCACCTGGCTGATATGCTGAACCGGAGGAAGATTTTTATAATCATTCTTAAGGGCATTGTAGGCATGGGGATCGGCCGTGACGATGTTCTTGACATTGGCGTCCAGGATCTGATCGGTGTTGTGGGATTTCAAATCCTGGAACAGCATCTCCTCGCCAAACCGAACCACCTCGTTGCCGCTGTCCTTTTCCCCTTTGCCGAGAATGGCAAAATCCACACCTGCCCGGGTCAGGATCTTTGCCGTTCTTCTTGCAATCTCCTGGATGTTGTCGTCAAAGGAGGTGATGCTGTCCACAAAGAACAGGGTCTGGGCCGTGTCTCCGTTTTCAATGATCTTGACCGGGCACTCGGCGGCAAACTCTTTTTCCCGGGCCCAGTCAGCCCGTTTCTTTTCCATGGTGCCGTAGGGATTACCCCTCTTTTCAAGGGCCTTGAGCGGTTTCTGCAGGGACTGGGGTACCATGCCCTCGTCGACCATGCCCCTTCTCAGGTCAACCATCTTGTCAATGTACTCAATGCCAAGGGGACATTCTTCCTCACAGGCGCCGCAGGTGGTGCACGACCAGATCTCGTCCTCGGTGTAAATATCCTGGACCAGCATCTTGCTCTTGTAGATTTCGCCGGACATGGGATAGTTTTTAAATATCAGATCCCTTGCCTTGATGGTGATGAACCGCGGGGAAAGCGGCCGGCCAACGGCATTGGCAGGGCACTGGTCTGAGCAGCGTCCGCAGTCGGCACACGAGTAGAAGTCGAGCATGTGCTTCCAGGTGAAGTCCTCAAGCTTTTTCACCCCAAAGGATTCCAGGTCGTCAAGCTCTTCTTCGGTGATCCCGTATTTCACAGGCTTGATATTCCCCTTGTCCACCCGCATGAAAAGAACATTGAAAAAAGAGGTGATCACATGGAAATGCTTGCCCATGGGCAGAAAGCAGAGAAAAAAGAAAAAGGTGATGTCATGGACATAGTACATGACAATGTGCAGGCCCTGGAGGGTCGCCTGGGACGCCCCAAGCAGCATTCCCCGGAAGATCCAGCCCAGGGAAAGGGGTGCCAGAAACTCGCTGTGGCCGGTCTGGCCCATCTCAAAGGCCGCATTTGAAGCTTCAAACAGACTCTCGGAAATCATGAGGGTCGAGATCAACCCGAGGACAAAGACGGCTTCGGCCGTATGGTCGTGGCCGTATTTGGCCGGAACGGCATAGCGCTTGGGTTTTACAATGCCCCTGCGGACCGCGGCAACCACACAGGCCACAAGAACTGCGGTAGCGGCATAATCCTTAAAAAAATTGTAAATCTGCCCGATGATCCCGTCAAACCCAGGCACAACAAACCCGTCAAACATCCCCATGAGGACCAGGGAGGTGGACCGGATGGACAGCACCAGAAATCCGGCAAAAATCACAATATGAACAATACCTGCAGTCCGGTATCGTGGCTGACGGTACTGGGCAAGCCAGAGAACCAGAAGGTTCTTGATCCGTTCCGGGATGCGATTCAGGCGATTGTCCGGAGCCGCCCTTACCAAAGGCGCAAGTCTCCTTGCAATGATGTAAGCGAACAAGCCAACGCCCACCACCGGTATCAGAAACGACAGCACGGCGGTCGGGAAAAAACCAAAAATCTTAAAACTTGCAGGGCCAATCAGGGAAGACATGTTTTACCTCTTAACCGTTAAAAAGGTTCATAAATGCGACGCACCCACCTGGAATGATGAATGCGACTTCAATTCATTAATAGACAACCTGCAATGCGTCAAGTAAAAAGACCATTCAGCATCTATATGGAATTTACCGGGCCTTGATTCCGTTCAGGTAAAGTTCCACCAGGGGGTCTGCCATGGACACGAGATCATACTTTCCATCTGCCGCAACCCAGGTATTGATCACCCCTTCCACAGCACCCAGTACAAACCGTTTGACAAGCCCCATAAAGAGATCCTGGCGCAGGACACCCTCGTTCTGCCCCTGTTCAATGATCTCTGTAAGCAGATCAAGGTAAATCTTGGAAATATCCTTGATCTGGGAGGCAATGTCCCGGCGGTACCTGACCTCGGACTGAAAAATAATGGCCATGTCCCGATCCTGCTGAAACTCTGTCAAATGACAGAGAATCAGATTTCGAAGTTTTACGTCGGCACTGTCATTACCCTCCACTGTCCGCCGCATGGCTTCAAAGAAAATATCGCTCTTAAAGCTCATGAACTGGTAAAGGATATCGTTCTTGTTCTTGAAATAGAGGTAAATGGTACCGTCGGCCACCCCTGCCTCCTGGGCGATCTGGGAAATGGTGGCCTTGTGCAGTCCCAATCTGGCAAACACGGTGCCCGCAGCATTCAAGATCGAGTAGTACTTGTCAGGGCGCTCTTTTTTCTCTTTTTGCACGGTAGCTTACCTCGTTTTTTATGCAGGGAATAAATGAATTATAATTCAGCAATGTATCAAAGATAATTTTCATATGTCAAGGGGATTATCATATTTTTCGACCAAAGATATGTTTTTAATATATTCCATATTTTTGATAAGTTACGCTTAAACCTCACCGATGATTGATTCTTTCATCACCTGGAGATCCTTGAAAAAACAAATATGAGATACGATTCATTTTACACCTATTTTCCCGTCCATCCATTTTTTGGTAGAAGCCTCCGGCATTTATGGTATACTCTGCGATTAATTAAAAGAAGATACACATCGATGCAAACGTCTAATAAATGGAGGTTGCCATGACCGCAAATAATCGCTGCGCTAAAAATTTCAAAACAGCCCTTGACCTGGGAAGGCCGCCCAACATCAAGCAGCTCTTCCCCAACTCAGAGGCCCTGATTGTAAGCGGAAAATACATTGACCGGGCCATGATGAACAAGGGAGGGGCCATGACCATCGCGGCCAATGCAAGGAGCAGTTTTGTCCTCAGGGGTGCCCTGATGGCAGCCCAGCGTGCCGATGCCGCCATCATCATTGAGATCGCCCGCTCCGAGGGCGGCACCAATGCCTATTGTGCGGTCAGCCTCTGGAACATGGCCCGCCAGGTTGACGCCATCTGCAACGAACTTCACATCACCGTTCCAGTGGCGGTCCATGCGGACCATTTTGGCATCAAAAAGCCCCAGGACCTGGCGCTTGCAAAAACCGAAATCCCTTCACTGTTTGATGCCGGCATTACCTCCATTGCCATTGATGCCTCCCACATGCCCGACGCCCAGAACCTTCTGGCCAACCTTGAACTCAACCCCTTTGTCCCTTCCTGGGCAGGCCTTGAAACCGAGGTCGGCGAAATCAAGGGCGCATCCGGCCTTTCAACCCCTGAGGAGGCCCTGTTTCTCATCCAGGGACTCAACGCCCACAACATTGTTCCTGACTGGATCGCCCTGAACAACGGGACCACCCACGGTATCGAAGCCAGCGGAACCGGCATTGACGTGGCCCTTACCCGGAAAATCCACGAGGCCCTTGCCCCCTACGGCACCTCGGGTGCCCAGCACGGCACATCTGGCAACAGCTCGGACAGACTCCGTCAAATTGCCGCCCTGACCCGAACCACCAAGGCAAACGTGGCAACGGCCCTGCAGATGATCTCCTGGGGCGTTGAGGTCAACGACTTTGGCAACGCCATCCTTGACGACAAAGGCAATTTTATCAAGAAAAAAGACCAGGGTGCAAGCGAAGCGGTGTGGCAGCAGATGCTTGGGACGGCAGAGGAACTCGGCATCCGGGCAGGAGATTTCAAAAAGCTCAACCTTCCCTTTGAAAACAGCCTCCTTGCCCAACCCCGGAAAATCCGGGAAAGAATGGTCAAGGGGGTGGAGGCCTTTGTGTACACCCTGTTGACCGACGTCTTCAATGCCCAGGGAACGGCATCCATTGCCCTTGACGAGATCCTGAAAACAGGTTCCCACGATCCCGGGCCCAAGGCCCAGCCCCTTGAAGACCCCAAGGAGTGGACCCGGGAACGGATCATGGAAAAAGGTGCCATGATCGAATCAGACAAGGGACCCGATGGAAATTTTGATGATTAAAAAAAAAGTTTCAGTTCCAGGCAGCAGCTGCCGATAGGTTTCTCAGGTTAAGGAGAATTGAAATGCAAATTCCATCATACCAGATACAAAATGTCCTAAAAAACTACAGCCGGCAGCTGAGCCAGGGGAAAATTCTGGCCAGAAACAAGGCTGCCGGCAGGTCCCAGCCTTCTGGTGACAATGTCAGCATCTCTGCGGAGGCCAAGCGGACAACCATTCTGGAAAAGGTGACAGCCTCCATTGTCGACCGAATCACGACAATGGGACCCAAGGAAGAGGTGGAATTGCAGATTGCCGACCAGGTGGAAAAAGAACTTGGGCAGAAAATAAATTTCACCCAGAGAAAAGAAGAAAAATTCTCCTTCACAACCATTGATGCCAACAATGTCAAGACGGTCAAGACCCTGTCGGTGGAAGATTCGGAATTTGTCATACGCAGACTTACCGAGCTTGCAAGAAAGGCAGCCGACAGCAACATGACAACCTTGACGTCAGAGCCGACAAAGTGAGGAACGAATGAAAATATCCAACCAGAACATAAACATGGTCAACCAGACCTATGGAAAGAACCAGACTGCCGCCTCCCCTTCAGCCGAAAAAAAAGGACCCGAAGCGACCCGGAACGTTGACAGCGTAAGCCTGTCGTCAACCACACAGGATCTGCAGAAAATTCAGCAGGCAATGGCGGTTGAGCCCCAGGAAAGAGCAGAACGGGTCGCAACCTTGAAAGCAGCTGTTGAAAGCGGGCAATACACGGTTGACCCGGACAAGGTGGCTGAACGTATGACAGGTTTTTTCATCGACAAGATTGCCTAGCAGCGGTTGCACCTGGTGTGAATTTTTTTCCCACCCCTGGTTTAAAATACCGGGATTCAGCTTCACTCCCCTCCGCCATAACCCCATGGAAGAGGCAAACACGCACAACCTCCCCCCCGCCTAGGACCATGGCCCGGTTCTTGCTTAACCCTAAGAGTTAAGACAATACCACTAAGGAGACATAACCCATGATACATTTGGTGAATTCATCCCCCCTTACCCCGTCAAAAAAGGTGGAGACCAGCGGCCATGGACAAGAGACAACGGGGGTTGATTTCCAGGAAATCCTGGAAACTGTGACCCGGAAGGGATCAGACACAACCGGCACCCAGGCCACCCAATCGGCATCCGTCCTGCAGGAAATCACGGCCCCGGGGTTTGACCTTGAATCCGACGCCCCAGCCATCCAGGGCATGACCGATGAACTTCTCGACCTGCTCGACCAGTACACCGACGCCCTTGGCAACGGGCAGACGACCCTCAAGGGCCTTGCACCCATGCTCGACACCATCCGGGACCGTGCCTCTGCCCTGCTTGAAACGACCACGAACGCCACGGACACGGACGCCGAACTCGAACAGATCGCCGTCCAGAGTGCCCTGGTGGCAAACAACGCATATGTTAAATTCCAGCGGGGAGACTACATATAGGCGGCAGATGCTACCAGGTTTTTCTCACCTTGACCCCATGGTTGTGGAGATAACCCTTGATCTGATTCACCGTATAGGTACCAAAATGAACCATGGATGCGATCAGGGCGGCATCGGCCCTGCCCTGGTCCAGGACATGGGCAAGGTGGGCGGGTGTACCGGCACCGCCCGAGGCAATGACGGGGATATCAACGGCGTCTGAAACAAGGCGGGTCAGATTTATCTCGTATCCGTCCTTGGTGCCGTCGGCATCGATTGAATTCAGACAGATCTCTCCTGCCCCAAGATCCTGGGCCTTGAGCGCCCAGGCAAGGGCGTCCATGCCCGTATAGGTCCTTCCACCGTTGATGACGATCTCATAGCCCGAGGCAATGCCCGGTTTTTCACCCACGTGCTTGACATCCATGCCCAGCACCACACACTGGTTGCCAAAGGCACGGGCACCCTGGCGGATGATATCGGGATTTTTCACGGCAGCCGAGTTGACACTCACCTTTTCAGCGCCGGCAAGCAGCACGGCCCGCATCCCCTCCAGGGTACTGATGCCCCCGCCCACGGAAAAAGGAATAAAAATGGTTTCAGCAACCTTTTTCACCACATCAATCATGATACCGCGCTGTTCATGGGAGGCGGTAATATCATAAAATACCAGTTCATCGGCACCGGCCTCGTAGTAAAATTTTGCCATTTCAACGGGATCACCGATCTCAACATTGTTCTGGAACTTTACGCCCTTTGTCGTTTTTCCCGCCCTTACGTCGAGACATGGGATAATTCGTTTGCTCAGCATGGTTTCCACACACAAAAATTTTTCAGGATTAAAAGACCAGGCTCACCGCTTTTCTCAAGGTGAAACTGCGTTGCAAAGAGGTTTTTCCGTCCAAGGGCCGAAGTAAACGACACCCCGTAGTCGGTGGTGCCGAACACAGATTCCGGATCCTGGGGGACGGGAAAATAGGAATGGACAAAGTAAAACTCGTCATCCCCTTTAATACCCTGGAAAAGGGGATGATCCCGAACCACGGTCAAACCGTTCCATCCCATGTGGGGCACCTTTAGATGACCGCCCTCAGGCGACGGCATTCGTTCGGGAAAAGCCGTGACCCCGCCGGGTATCAGCCCGAGACAGACGGCATCGTTTTCCTGGCTGTGATCCATGATGATCTGGCAACCCACGCAGATGCCCAGCATGGGAACCCCGGCTTTAAAGGCATCCTTCATGGCCAGATCAATCCCGCCCCCTTCCATGGCGGCCATGGCGGCGCCAGCCGCCCCGACACCCGGAAAAATAATCCGATCGGCCCTTCTTATCTCGTCTGGGTCCGCTGTGATACACGGGGTAAAGCCCAGGAAAGAGACTGCCCTGGCAACGCTGGTCAGGTTACCTCCGCCATAATCAACAATTGTTATCATAACTCTTCTTTGCCTCGTCCCATAAACTGTCCTTTTCTGTTCGTGAAAGATCCTTGATCTCCCCCGCTCCTTTGGCGGCAAGGGCCTCCATCAGCCGGAAGCGGCGTTCAAATTTATCCGTAGAGCGGGCAAGGGCCGTTTCAGGATGAATCCCGGCAAACCGTGCCACATTGGAAAGGGTAAAAAGGATGTCGCCAAACTCCATGGCAATTTCGTCCTTGTCACCCGTTGCAAGGGCCTGGGTAAACTCCTTCCACTCCTCTTCCACTTTTTCAATGACCCCCGACATATTGTCCCAGTCAAACCCGGATCTGACGGCCCGTTCCGAAACCTTGTAGGATCTCAGAAGCGCCGGCATTCCCGAAGGTACCGAATCCAGGGCCGAGGTTGCGGGCGACTTGCCTGCCTGCTTTTTCTCTTCGCCCTTGATCTTTTCCCACCGTCGGAACAGGGCATCTTCACTGTCCAGGGTTAAATCGGCGTAAACATGGGGATGGCGGCGGATCATCTTTTCAGCACTCTTTGAAACGGCGTCAAAGATATCAAAGGCTCCTTTTTCCCGATACAACTCGGCAATGAACACCAGCTGGAACAGGACATCCCCGATTTCATCGCATACGTCATCGGCATCATCCTTTTCAATGGCCTCAAGGAGTTCATACACCTCTTCCACAAGGCATTTCCACATGGTCTCAGGGGTCTGTTTCCGATCCCAGGGACAACCCTGCTCACCCCGGAGGGTCTGGATGATTTCAATCAGGCCGGTCAGACCTTTTTTGACGCCGTCGTTCTCTGTTTTTCCCAACTCTTTTTTATTCCTTCTATCCGTAAATGTAATTGGTTCTGCATCTCCCGTGACACCAGAACGGACATGACTTCTGAAACCGTTGCCACATGGGAGCCAAGGCGGGATTCAGCCACAAAGGCCGTGTTCTTGGGCAGAAGCGTTGTCACCACAATCAGGAGGACCGAAACAATGATCAACCCCTTTGCAGCCCCGAAAACCAAGCCGCACAACCGGTCCACCCACCCCAGAAAAACGATGTTCAACAGGTATCTGATCAGGGCTGCCACAAGGTTGACAACAATCAGGATGGCACAGAACAACACAAAAAAGGAAATCATTTTCCGATACCCTGGATTGTCCATCCATTGGCTGAAAAAGGGCTCCACCAGGGGGTAGTAGGTACCGGCACCATAGAATCCGGCAAGTACGCCGACAATGGAAGAGACCTCACGGATGAACCCCCTGAACAGTCCGCGTACAAGACAGAACGAAACAACCACCAGAATGACAACATCAAACAAATTCATAAAATTTTACCCCAATTTTATATCCTCAACGGATCTACCTATCAGCAGGGAAGGTTTTCAGTCAAGATTTTTTATTGACCTTTTCGTCAATTGAGTGCAATCTTGGGGCCATGAAAACCATAACTTTAAACAACATCGATCTGGCCCAGGAGTTGTTTGGGCGCCACAACGATAATATCTCAAAAATAGCGGATACCACCGAAACAAAAATCGACGTCAGGGGCAACGAACTTCACCTCAGGGGCAAGGAAACCGACGTCCTTGTTGCCGAAAACATCATCCACCAGCTCTACGGGCTGGTCAAAAAGCGGTACACGCTCAACCCCACGGACATCGAATCCGCAGCAAAGGCCCTTCGCCTTGACAGCACCTGTAAACTTGCCACTATTTTTCTCGACACTATTTTCACCACGGTCAAGAACCGGCCGATCACCCCGCGGAATCCTGCCCAGAAACACTACGTTGATGCGGCAAGGAACAACGACATCGTCTTCTCAATCGGACCTGCCGGAACCGGCAAGACCTACCTTGCCATGGCAATGGCTGTGGCCGCATTTACCCGGGGAGAAATCAACCGGATCGTACTGACACGGCCTGCCGTTGAAGCCGGAGAAACCCTGGGTTTCTGCCGGGCGACCTTGCCGAAAAGATCAATCCCTACCTCCGGCCCCTTTACGACGCCCTGTATGACATGCTGGCCTTTGACCGGGCAAGGGAACTCATCGAACAGGGAACCATTGAAATTGCCCCCCTTGCATTCATGCGGGGCCGGACCCTGAACAATTCCTTCATCATTCTTGACGAAGCCCAGAACACCACATCCGAACAGATGAAAATGTTTCTCACCCGCATCGGTTACAGCTCAAGGGCCGTCATCACGGGCGATATCACCCAGATCGATCTTCCCCGGGGCAAGCAGTCCGGTCTTGTGGAGGCGAAAAAGATCCTTCAAAACATAGAAGGAATTGAATTTACTTACTTTACAAGGGAAGATGTTGTCAGACACAGGCTGGTTTCAAGCATCATCCAGGCCTATGAACGTTCAACTAAAACCGGTAAAAATCTGAAAAAATGACAGCTGAAAAAAAATTACGTTCGTTCAACCTGTACATTGGCACCCAAAGCTCAGTTCTGTGGGTCGTTCTCATGGTGGTCACCCTCATCCTTACCCTTGTTCTCCATCCGGAACGAGGACACATCAACTTCAACTATCGCCTGGGGGATGTGGTTGACAGGGACATCAAGGCCCCCATGGATTTTTTCATTGAAGACACAGCAGCCACCGAGCTCAACAGAAAAGAAACCGGGCACTCTGTGCTGACGGTCTATGATTATGACCCCACCCTGACCGAAAAAATTTCAGACCGGGTCAATCGCGCCTTTGAAATTCCCAAAAAATTTTACACCACCGACGAACAGGCATCCCCCTCCCTTTCCACGGTCATGGCCGTTAAGGAAAAATTTGAACAGGAAATGGGATTAACCATTGACAAGGGCGCCTTTGCAACGCTCCACCGCAGCAGTTTTTCCCCAGTGGTCCCGGAGAAAATCCAGGCCATCCTCACCACGATCCTGGACAACGGTGTTGTTGCCAACAAGGAAATCCTGCTCAAGGAAGAGGGAAAGGGCATTGTCCTGAGGACCCTTGGCAGCGAAAACGAAAAGGTATTGAACAATCTCAAGGTCTTTTACGGCCCGGACCAGGCAAAGACGATGGTGAGAATCGTTGGCGACCCGCTGTTAAAGGAAATAGACTACAACCTGTCCAACCTCATTGTGGACCTTTGCCAGCAGCTTCTGGCTCCCAACATCACCATGAACAGAAGCGAAACCGAAGCAAGGGTGCAGGTATCCGAGTCAAAGGTGAAACCGGTTCTCTACAAGATCAAGGCAGGGGAAATGATCCTGAGGGAAGGCGAACGGGTGGACGGCATCCGGCTTGTAAAACTCAAGGCCCTGGAGAACCAGACCCAGGAAAAGAATTCCCTCATGACCCAGACCGGCACCGCCCTGATCGTCCTCTTTGTCCTGCTGGTGGCCTACCGGCTCCTCCTTCGGGAGAAAAAAACCCTTGAGCGCCACCACAACAAGAACATCATTTTCCTGGCATCCCTTCTGACCCTCTTTCTTGTCATCGCACGCCTTGCAGCCCCCTTTGCCACCACGGTGGACCTGGATCTTCCCGTCTCTTTGTCGGATATTTCCATCTCCATGGGACTTCCCCTGGCTGCCGGCGCCATGACCGTCTGTCTGTTTCTCAACTTTGAAATTGCCGTCCACTTTACCCTGGTCCTCTCCCTGCTCAGTGCCATGATTTTTTCAAACAGCATTGAGGTCTTTATTTTCTTTTTCTTAAGTTCGATTACCGCAGCATTCTGGACAAAAGAGTGCCGACAGAGAAAGCGGTTCATCACGGCAGGCGTGAAACTGGCCCTGTTTAATGCCGGTCTTGCCCTGGCCCTTAACATCTATTCGGCCCAGACAGACATCGGCATCATCACCAAGGAAATCCTGCTGGCATTTTCCGGCGGGCTCTTGGCAGGAATCATCACCGCAGGCCTTGCCCCGTTGATCGAAATCTTGTTTGACTTTACAACCGAGATCAAACTGCTTGAGCTGTCAAGCCTTGATCAGCCGATCATGAGACGCCTCATGATCGAGGCGCCGGGCACCTACAACCACAGCATCATCGTGGCAAGCCTTGCCGAGGCTGCGGCATCTGCCATCGGGGCCAGCATCCTCAAGACCAAGGTCAGCGCCTTTTACCACGACATAGGCAAACTTCAGCAACCCCTCTACTTCATTGAAAACCAGACCGACGGCAAAAACCGCCATGACAAGCTATCCCCGTCCATGAGCGCCCTGATCCTGATCCAGCACATAAAAAAAGGGGTTGAAATTGCCAAGGAGTACAAGCTTGGCATGGAAATTATCGACACCATACGCCAGCACCACGGCACCAGCCTGATCCGTTATTTCTACAACAAAAGCATCAAACTCAACGGAGAAGATGCTGTAAAAGAGAGCGATTTTCGCTACCCCGGTCCCAAACCCCAGACCCGGGAGGCGGGCATTGTCATGCTGGCCGATGTTATCGAGGCGGCCATGCGAACCCTTGAACGACCGACCCCGGCAAGAATCCAGGGACGGGTCCAGGAACTGACCAATGCCATTTTTTCAGACGGCCAGCTTGAAGAATGCGAACTAACCCTGAAGGACCTCCACCAGATCGCCAAGAGTTTCAACAAGATCCTCACGGGCATCTACCACCAGCGCATTGAATACACGGAACGTCCCCAGGAAACGCGACAACAGGAAAAACAGAAAGATAAAAATGAAACCCCAGAAAATTCTGATCCAAATTCAGATAAAAGCGCCAAAGCTGTCAAAGTCCCGGATCGACCAAAGGCTCAGCAAAATCTTAAACGCCTTGGGATATGACGACCATGAACTTTCCGTGGTCATCACCGATGATGCCCACATCATGGCACTGAACCAGACTTACAGGGGCAAGGCAAAACCCACCAATGTGCTCTCGTTTCCCATGCTTGACGGTGATTTTGCCTCGGTTGCACCCCAGCTCCTGGGAGACCTTGTCATTTCCGTGGAAACTGCCATGCGAGAGGCTGAAGAAGCCGGTATATCCCTTGACGAACGACTCTCCCAACTCATGATCCACGGGGTTCTCCACCTTGTGGGGTTTGACCATGAACAGGGGGACGACGAAGCCGTTGAGATGGAACAAAAAAGCCTTGAACTTCTCAGGCTCATTGAGGCCAACCCCAACCTTGACTATTTTTAAAAGGAGCCCATATGGCAAAGCTTGCCGTTAACGTAGACCATGTAGCCACACTCAGACAGGCCCGTGGGGCTGCATACCCGGAACCTGCTGCTGCAGCCCTTGCCGCAGAAGCAGCCGGCGCAGACGCCATTGTCGTTCACCTTCGGGAGGACCGGCGCCACATCAACGAAAGAGACGTCAGGGTCATCAAAGAGGTGATCCGCACAAGGCTCATTCTTGAAATGGCCGCAACACCCAAAATGCTGGGCATCGCACTGTCCATAAAGCCCCACACGGTAACCCTTGTACCTGAAAAAAGGGAAGAGATTACAACCGAAGGCGGCCTTGACCTGATCAACCACCACGCGTCGGTCAAGCAGACGGTGGAAGCACTCAAAAATGCAGGCATCATGGTCAGCATATTCATCGACCCTGATCTTGACCAGATCAAGATGGCCCACAAGATAGACGCCGACATGATCGAAATCCACACGGGTGCCTTTTGCGATGCAACCATCGAACACCAAAGGCAACGAGAGTTTGCACGGATCGTGGACGCCGCCAAGATCGGTACCCGGCTCAAACTTTCCGTCAACGCCGGCCACGGCATCGGCTACAACACCATCAAGGCGTTCCAGGGGCTTGATGAAATCGACGAGTTCAGCATTGGCCACAGCATTGTGTCACGGGCCGTTCTCACGGGCATGGACCAGGCCGTACGGGACATGCTGACCCTTATCCGGGCACTGTGATTCTCAACAGCCGCCTTGAAACCCGGCCTCTGTTTTGAAATCCACGCCACGGATCGATGCCCCGGGCACCCTTGAAATCCTCTACCAGGACGCGGATATTGTTGCCGTAAACAAACCCCCGGGTCTGCTGGTGCACCGAAGCGCCCTTGCAACCCGTGAAACCCGATTCGCCCTGCAGATGGTAAGGGATCAGACCCAGGGGCATGTTTTTCCGGTACACCGGCTGGACAGGCCCACCCAGGGTGTGCTTGTGTTTGCACGGAATCGTGACATGGCAGCAAAGCTGTCCCGCCTGTTCCAGGCAGGTGAAATTCAAAAGACCTACCGCGCCGTGGTCCGGGGCCATGTTAAAGGGACTGGAACCATCGTTCACCCCCTTAGAAACATCAAACACCCCCCGGCCCACAAACAAGCCGTTCAACCCCTGAAGCGTGATGGGGCCATCACGGATTACGCCTGCATTGCCAGGGTGGAACTGCCCTTTTATGTTGACCGATACCCCACCACCCGCTACTCCCTTGTGGCGCTGACGCCCAAAACCGGCCGCCGCCACCAGTTGCGGCGCCACATGAAACACATCTCCCACCCCATTGTGGGGGACACTGTTTATGGGAAAAGCCGCCACAACCGATTCTTTGCGACCCATCTGAACTGTGGTGGACTTTTGCTGGCGGCCTGCGAACTCTGCTTTGTCCATCCTGGCACCGGGGGGCTCCTGACCATAACGGCCCCCCTTGATCCGGGATTCCAGGGGGTGATTTCAAGATTATTCAAATACAAATACGGGGAAATCAAATAAGATATACCCATAAAAAAGGAGAAAAACATGGAGAAACGTGTGGTACTGGTGGCATTCAACGGAGAGTCAATGTGCTTTGTCCACGTGCTGCTCAATGCACTGGACATGCGAGAAAAAGGATACGATGTAAAGGTGGTGATCGAGGGGAGTGCAACAAAGCTCGTTGAAGAGCTGGCCAACACAACCCATCCCTTTTCCAAGCCCTTTCTTGAGGTCAGGGAAAAGGGAATGATTGACTGTGTCTGCTATGCCTGTGCCACCAAGATGGGTGCCGTTGAGGCCGCCCAGGCCCAGGGATTACCGCTGTGCAAGGAGATGAAAGGTCACCCGAGCCTTGCAGCCTATATGGAACAGGGGTACAGGGTCCTCACCTTTTAACGGGCCGGGTCAAGGACCGGGTTCAGTCCCTTTCCACGGAAAACCCGGCATTCCGCCAGGCTTTGTTCCCACCGGCCAGGGAATGAACATGCTCAAACCCCTGGCTCTGGAGATAGCTTGCCGCAATATTTCCCCGGTATCCCACACCGCAGAAGACAATGACCTCTTCGTCCCTGGGGATATCGGGGACCTGTTTGAGCAGCAGGGGCAGCGCAAGGTGCTCAGACTTTTCAATATAGCCGTCGTTTCTTTCAGCCTGGGTCCTGACATCAAAGAAATGGGCCACACTGCCCTTTTCAAGCTTCTGGTGAAGCCGTTCGGCCGACAACTGCCAAAGCTGGCCAAGGGGATACCCCTCCTCCTGCCAGCTCTTGATGCCGCCGTAGAGATAACCGAGAATATTGTCATACCCGATCCTGTGGAGCTGGGTGCACATGTCTTCATAGGCATCTTCGTTGTCCACCACAAGAATGAGCTCCGCCCCAGGATCAATGACCATGCCGATCCAGTTGGCCGTCTGCTTGGTCAGGCCGATGTTGATGCTGCCCGGGATATGGGCCCCGCCAAAGGCAGCCGTATCCCGTGTGTCAAGAATCACGGCCCCCTGGTCCATATGATTTCGGACCTGAAGGGGCGACATGTCCGTCATCATGGGACAGCGTTCAAGCAGGGGGGCACCCTTGATGTTGGTTTCAATGATGTGGGTAAAGCTCTTGGGGCGCTCGGGAAAACTTTGTTTAAAGGTTTCAATGAATTCACCCCTGGACAAATTCAACAGCGGGTTGTTGTGCTGTTCAAACCCGATGGTGGAACTGGGTTTTGAGCTCATCCCCTTGCCGCACAGGGATCCTTCACCATGGGCAGGAAAGACTTCAAGGCTGTCGGCAAGATTGCCAAGCCGATTATAAAGCGAATTGTACAGGTTTTCAATCTGTTCATCGATCAGCTCTTCTCCTGCAAGATCAGGCCGTCCCACATCCCCCACAAACATGCAGTCACCGGTGAGAACCAGCCAGGGTTCCTGGCTGCGCAGGGTGTCTGTCACCAGAATGGAAAGGCCATGGGGCGTATGCCCAGGTGTTCTGAGGATATCAAGCTTGACACTGCCCATCATGAACGAATCCCCGTCCTTGACCGGTTTAAAATCATAGGTGGCAGGAGTCCCCTCCAGCAGATAGATGTCAGCGCCGGTTCGGGAGCGCAGTTCCATGTTACCACTGACATGGTCGGCATGGATATGGGTTTCAAAGATATGGGTGATTTTCATGCCGTTGTTCCGGGCAATATCAATATACTCCTTTACCTCCCGTTTGGGATCCACCACACAGGCGACCCCGGCACCGGGGCAGCCGATGATGTAAGAAAGACATCCCATTCCCTCAACTGCAATCTGCTTAAAATACATCCCTCCTCCTTTGTACGGAGGCCTTCCACCAGCCTCCGTTTTGGCTGGTACGTTGTTTTTAAAGAGGGCTAAACGCCCCGTATATTCATCCCTGCTGCACAAGAATGAACAATATCCAATATAGCTCCTGCCTTTTATTTTGCAAGGAATTTTAAAACCAGCAGTACCCGCTGCTGGATCGGTTTGTGGAATCAGCGATTCCACGACGGTCAACCAACAAAAAAAATAGTACCCCACCGGCCCATTGACTATACCGGGTCCCAGGGGGTATATTATCAGACCATTCACCCTGACGCCGACGGCCACATACAGGTGCAACCGGAATCAGAATTGCAGCACGGGCAGGGAAAATTCTGTCCGGGCAGAAATGTCCAATAAATTGTAACCATTCAGATAAAAACCAAGCAGGAGCATAAACGTATGAAACCATGTCCATGTTGCTCAACTCTACCCTACAGCCAGTGCTGTGAACCCATCATCCGAGGAACCGTCACAGCCGACACGGCTGAGAAGGTCATGCGGTCCAGATATACGGCCTATGCAGAGGGGGAAATTGGTTATCTCAAGGAGACCACACATCCGGACGGAATGGCCGATTTTGACGAGCAGGCAACCCGCTCCTGGTCTGAAAATTCCCTTTGGAAAGGTCTTGAAATCCTTGGAACAGAGGCAGGCGGCCCGGAGGACAACCAGGGCAGTGTGGAATTCATTGCCCGTTTTACACAAAAGGACGTCGAGCACAAACACCATGAACTGGCACTCTTTAAACGGGAAAACGACCGCTGGCTCTTTGTGGACGGCAATCCCGTAAAACCGAAACCCATGAAGAACAGCGCTCCCAAGGTGGGCAGAAATGACCCCTGCCCGTGCAACAGCGGGAAAAAATACAAGAAATGCTGCGGAAAATAACGGAGGACACCATGTACCTTGTTACGGCAGAACAGATGCAGGCCATGGACAGAGAGACCATTGAAGGCTTTGGCATTCCCGGGCGGGTTCTCATGGAAAATGCCGGGCGGGGGGCTTTTGACTTCTTGAAAGAGCTCTTTCCGGACCTGGGTTCAAAAACAGTGTGTGTACTTGCAGGCCCCGGCAACAACGGGGGGGACGGTTTTGTGGTGGCAAGGTACCTTGTCCAGATGGGGGTAAAAACCGAGGTGTTTGTTTTTGCCCCCAGGAAGAAGATCCCAGGGGATGCCCTGGCAAACCTGACCCTTGTGGAGACCCTGGTCAAAGAATCCCCCCAGGCAACGTTAACCGAGGTCCTGGACCTGGAACGCCTTGACAGCATCATGCCCCAAATGACCCAGGCCGACATCATGGTTGATGCCCTCCTTGGAACGGGCCTGAACTCAAATGTCAGGGGAGTGTTCAAGACCGTGATTGAACGGGTCAACGCCCTCTCCTGTCCGGTCCTGAGCATTGACATCCCATCGGGTCTTAATGCCGACACCGGCACGGTCCGCGGCACGGCCATCCAGGCCCATGCCACGGCAACCTTTGCCTTTGCCAAGGCAGGCCATTTCCTCTTTCCAGGCAAGACACTGACCGGCAGACTCAGGATCGTCGACATTGGAATCCCCTTGTTCATCAGTAAACCCATGGCGTTGAAACTGAAGGTTGTGGAACATCGGGAGGTTGCAGCACTCTTCGCCCCCAGGCCCCAGGACAGCCACAAGGGTGATTTCGGTCATCTGCTTGTGGTTGCAGGATCCACCGGCAAAACCGGGGCTGCGGCCCTTACGGCCAACGCGGCCATGGCCATGGGTGCAGGCCTTGTCACACTGGGGATTGCTGAAACCCTTAACCCCGTCATGGAGATAAAGGTGACGGAACCCATGACCGTCCCCCTGGAAGAAAGCAGGCCGGGCCACCTGTCCGACGGCTGCTTTGACACCCTCAAAGCCCTTGCACGGCAGAAACGTGCCCTGGCCCTGGGACCCGGCCTGGGAACCGATCCTGCCACCGGGCGACTGGTCAAACGAATCATCACCGAACTTGACCTTCCCATGGTCGTTGATGCCGACGGCCTCAACGCCATAGCCGACGACCCCGGCATTCTGAAAAAAGCCCGGGCACCGCTCATCCTGACCCCACACCCCGGGGAGATGGCAAGGCTGTGCCAAACGACCCCACAACAGATCCAGGCCAACCGGATTGACGCGGCTGCTGATTTTGCCGCAACCTTTAAGGTCATTGTCGTTCTCAAGGGGGCGGCAACCCTCATCGCCCTTCCCGATGGTCAAACCCGCCTGTGTCCCACCGGAAATCCTGCCATGGCATCGGCCGGCATGGGCGATGTTCTTACCGGCATGATCGCAGCCCTCCTGGCCCAGGGGTTCAGCCCGGAAAATGCCGCCGTGGCAGGTACGTTTCTCCACGGCCTTGCCGGCGACATCCTTGCCCGTCAATACAGGGGGGCGGGGTTTGTGGCGACGGACCTGATATCCACCATTCCGGCAGCCGTCCACGGTGAGGGTCCATGGAACTGACCCTCATCTCCCGATCGGGCAGACAAACCCTTGCCCTGGGTGAACGACTGGGCAGACTGCTTACCCATGGCATCACCATCTCGCTTGTCGGGGGACTTGGCGCAGGCAAAACCACCTTTGTAAAGGGCCTTGCAAAGGGCCTTGGGGTGCCCGACTCATTTTACGTTACAAGTCCCACCTATACGATCATGAACGAATACCCCGGAAGAGTTGACCTGTGCCACATGGATCTCTACCGACTGGGCTCAAGCGATGAACTGGACTATATCGGATTTTATGAAATGATGTCCCTGGACCGGGTGACCGTCATTGAATGGCCGCAGATTATCGAACAGGGAACCATCGACTTTGATCTTGCCATCACCATTTCAACGGACAAGGCATTCAACCGTAAAATATCTTTCTTTGCCTCTGGACTTGACGTATCAAAAGTGCTAAGCAAGCTATTTGTTTAAAAATCCAACCCTTCAAAGCAGGAGCAGCTATGGCATTGAAAGTGCAAAAATTCGGAGGTACTTCGGTTGCCGATATCGAACGGATACGAAACGTTGCCCAACGGGTAGCAAAGGCCCATGACGGGGGAGACCAGCTGGTGGTCGTCCTCTCAGCCATGTCAGGGGTGACGGACAAACTCATCGCCCTGGCGGAGGAGGCGTCGGAGAGCCCTGACAAACGAGAGCTTGATGTGCTGTTGGCCACGGGCGAGCAGACAACGGCGGCCCTTCTTGCCATGATGCTCAAATCCATGGGATACAAATCAAAATCCCTGCTCGGTTTCCAGGCCGGAATCAAGACGGACAAGAGCGCAGGCAGGGCAAGAATTCTTGACATCGAAGCCAAACGAATCAAGGCCCTGGTGGACAATGGGCATATTGTCGTGGTGGCAGGATTCCAGGGAAGCGACACCAACGGTGACATCACCACCCTTGGACGGGGCGGATCAGACACCTCTGCCGTGGCCATTGCTTCGGCCCTGAAGGCCGACGTGTGTGAGATCTACACCGATGTGGACGGGGTCTACACCACCGACCCGAGGATCTGCGCCAAGGCCAGAAAAATCAACAGAATCAGTTACGAAGAGATGCTTGAAATGGCCGTGCTTGGTGCCAAGGTTCTCCAGATCCGCTCTGTTGAATTTGCAAAAAAGTATAACGTGCCCGTTCATGTCAGATCATCATTCAGCGAAGAGGAGGGAACCATGGTTGTCAATGAAAGCAGTGACATGGAGAGCGTTGTCGTCTCAGGCATCACCTGTGACATGAATGAAACACGAATCACCCTTAAAAAGGTGCCGGACCAGCCGGGAATTTCAGCCAAGATCTTCACCCCCCTTGCCGAGGCTGAGATCATGGTGGACATGATTATCCAGAACACCCGGTCGGGCGGTGAGACCGACGTAACCTTTACCGTGCCCACGGTTGATTTTAAGCGGGCCAAGGAGATTTCTGAACGGGTGGGCAAAGAGATCGGCGCAAAGGAGGTCCTCACGGCAGAGGATATTGCCAAGGTATCGGTGATCGGCCTTGGCATGAAAAGCCACTCGGGCGTTGCCGCCACCATGTTCTCAGCCCTTGCCGCTGAAAACATCAATATCCGACTCATTGCCACCTCTGAAATCCGCATCTCCTGCGTGATTAAAGCAAAATATGCAGAGCTTGCCGTGCGGGTGCTCCACGCGGCATTCGGCCTTGACAAACCCGATCAGGCGTAACGATCTGCCAGGGCCTGTTCAACCTCCCCGGCTATCAGATCAGCTGCAGCACAGGGATCCGCTGCAGTCCGGATGGGCCGGCCCACCACAATATAATCCGCCCCCTGCCCGATGGCCATGGCAGGGGTCGAGATCCGTTCCTGGTCATCATTTTCAACCGCTCCCCAGGCAGGCCGAACACCCGGCGTGACCGTGAGGAACGCCCTGCCATAGGCTTTCTTGACCGCAGCCGCCTCAAGACCTGAGCAGACCACCCCGGCACACCCTGCACTGTGGGCAAACCCTGCCCGTCGAAGAACCAGTCGCTCTGTCCGGGCAACATACTCATCCCTGAACCCACAGGCCTTGACCACCGACGCATCATTATCCGTCAGCAGGGTAACGCCCAGCACCCGGGTCTTTCCCTGGCCGCCCTGAACAGCCATATCAAGCATTTTTTGTGAAGATGAGGCATGGACGGTCACAAGGTCCGCCCCTGTCTTCACAGCACTCTCCATGGCCTTTTTAACGGTTGCTGAAATGTCGTGGAGCTTGAGGTCAAGAAATATTCCGGCATCGCTCAACGCCCTCACCCGTTTGACCATGGCGGGCCCCTGGTCGATGAAAAGTTCAAGGCCAATCTTGAACATGCCCACCTTCGTATCGAGCAGTCTCACAAGATCCTCGGCCTCGGCTGCCGAATCCACATCCAGGGGAAAAATGATGCGGCTGTTTCCTTTTTTCATTCAAAGCTCCTTTAGACTTGAAAATTTGCGCTCAACAATGGTAGTAAATATAGTTCATGTGGTCAATAAAATTGTCATATGCACAGGGGAGGGTTTTACATGGTGCTGTTGAGAAGAGAACATATTCCCTCGGGAAGTTTCCGGGTTGAAAAAAAAGGACCCGTACTGCTCCAGGCATTCCTTGGCACCTGTGTGGGCGTTGCCCTTTATGATGAAGTGACTAGAATCGGAGGAATGATCCACATCCTCCTTCCGGAACCGCCTTCAACCCTGGCACCCCAATATCCGGAAAAATACGCTTCAACCGGCCTTCCCCTTCTTCTGGAAGAACTCTTCGCCCTGGGTGTCAACCCCAGCAACCTTACTGCCACCATTGCAGGCGGTGCCCTTGTGGCCCCCTTGAGCGAGCTTGACATCCACCTTGATATCGGGGGAAGATCCACGGAAATCGCCATTGACACCCTTAATCGGGCGGGAATCAAAATCGCCAAGTCCGAAACCGGGGGCTTCTTCACCTGCTCCCTTGAGCTTGACATGGCAACGGGCCAGTTTGCCATTAAACCCGTATCCATGGGTAACACGGGCAATGAACAAACCTTCAGCCTGACCCCACCCTCGGAGCAGGAGATCAACGAAACCATTGAAAATTTAAAGCCCATTCCCCAGGCGGCACTCAAAATCCTCAGGATGATCCAGGAAGATCACCATGACATCAAGGAGATCACCCGGGAACTTGCCAGGGATCAGGTACTGGGCGCACGGGTTCTCAAAATCACAAACTCGGCCATGTTTTCCGGCAGGGTCAAAATAGAAAGCATCCGGGATGCCGTGCTTCTGCTCGGTGAGTCCCTGCTCCTCAAAATGATCATAACAGTGGCACTCAAGGATTATTTCAACCAGGCCGGCGACTCGGGTTATTCCCTGTGCCGGGGCGGCATTTTCTTCCACGCCGTGGGCTGTGCAATGGTGGCAGAAAAGATTGCCGAACTGACAGGCCGGGAACCCCCAAAGACTGCCTACACGGCAGGCCTTCTCCACGATATCGGCAAGGTGGTGCTCGACCAGCAGATCGCCAAGGTATATCCACTCTTTTTCAGGGGAATCCACCACGACGGCACCAGCGCCATTGTCCTTGAGCAGAATATCCTTGGGACCACCCACTGCGTGACAGGTGCCCTTCTGGCCAGACAGTGGAATTTCTCTTCAGCCCTGATTGAGACCATCTGCTTCCACCACACGCCGGAACTGGCAACAGACCACAGGGATCTTGTCAGAATTGTCCACCTATCCGACCTGCTGATGTCACGGTTCAACGCAGGACTTGAGCTTGAAAAAATGGAGCCGGCCAATCTTTTACCCACCCTTGACCGCCTGGGGCTGACCCTTTCAGACCTTCCAGGCATCATTGATTCAATTCCTCCAGCTTCCTTTGACACAAAGGGTCAGCTATCATTAAAAACAAGGACCCTGACATGACATCTGCCAGCAAACAGGATCTTCTTCGGCAGCTTCCCGGGGTTGACGCCCTACTGGCGCTGGCCGAAACCGTCAGCGCAACCCATGAACTCCCGCAAAAAGTTCTCAAGTCAGCCATACGTACAACCCTGGAAAATCTGAGAAGCCGAATCCTCAAGGGTGACACCCCTCCCCTTTCCCCCCAGGACTGCCTCACCACGGCCATTTCCGCCGCGACCCGCACCCTGAAACCCAGGCTTGTTTCCACCATCAACGCAACCGGCGTCGTCCTCCACACCAACCTTGGCAGGGCACTGCTCTGTGATGATGCCCTTAAAAACCTGGAAGCCATTGCATCGGGATATTCAAACCTTGAATTCAACATTGCCTCGGGCAAAAGAGGCATCCGCTACTCTGCCGTGGAAGAACTTCTGTGCGAACTGACCGGGGCCGAGGCGGCCATGGCTGTCAACAACAACGCGGGCGCTGTGCTGCTCTGCCTTGACACCCTTGCCAACGCAAAGGAAGTCATTGTCTCAAGGGGAGAACTGGTTGAAATCGGCGGGTCGTTCAGAATTCCCGATGTAATGGCCAAAAGCGGCGGCCTTTTACGGGAGGTCGGGACCACCAACCGGACCCATATGAAGGACTATGAAGCCGCAATCACAGACAATACCGGACTGCTGCTCAAGGTCCACACGAGCAATTACAGAATAGAGGGTTTTACCAAAAGCGTCTCCGTCTCAGAGCTTGTCGCCCTTGGAAAAACAAGGGGAATCAAGGTCATGGAGGACCTTGGATCCGGCTCTCTGATCGACTTTTCAAAATATGGCCTGACCCGGGAACCAACGGTCTCCGATGCCGTGGCCGCCGGTGCCGACATCGTCACCTTCAGCGGGGACAAGCTCCTGGGCGGGCCCCAGGCAGGCATCATCCTGGGAAACCGATCGGCCATTGAACAGATCCGGGCCAACCCCTTGACCCGGGCATTGCGCATCGACAAGCTCACCCTGGCGGCCCTTGAGTCAACCCTGGCACTCTACAGGGACGAAGCCCGGGCCGTTCAAAAAATCCCCACCCTGAGAATGCTGACCCTAGGCTTTGATGAAACCAAACGACTGGCAACCCCCATTCTCGAACAGATGAAAGAACGCCTTCAAGACACTGCAGTTGTGGCGTTTGCAGACCTTTCCTCCCGAACAGGCGGCGGTGCCTTTCCAGAACTTGCCCTGCCAAGCCGGTGCATTGCCGTAACCCCCCTTACCCTGTCGGTCGCCCGACTGGAAAAACGGATGCGCATGGCCAAGCCCGCCATCATCGGCAGAATTGACAATGACAGATTCATCATTGATCCAAGAACCCTGCAACCCGGTGACGCGCAAACCATCATCAACACCCTTTGCGCCATCCTGACAGAGACCTGCAAATGATAAAAAAAACGCCCGCCATGAAAACTGAAACAGCCTGCCTGTCCAAGGAAATCAATTTTCTAAAGTTTGATTCAGAACCCGAAAAAAAGGCGGACCTTCAGCCCGACGAGTATCTGTCAGACAGAATCATATTCCAGGAATCATGGATGCAGGGGTTCACGGACCGACTTGAAAAGGCTGAAATCCCGAACCACGAATTTGTCTGCGTTGTGGTCAATCAAGCGCCCTGCACGGAAGATTGCACCCGCCCCCTTGTTGAAGCAGCCATCAAACCCGCCCAGGGGCTGTGGGAAAGGATTGACGACCATTTTATGGCCATTGCGCTGTGGAACAAAGCCGACCTTGAGCGATTGCTTGACACCATCAAAGCAACGCTGGGTTCAGCGGCCGGCATTGACCCCATTGCCGGGATTGCAGTTTACCCGTTCATGGCGTTCTCAAAACAAGAGACCTTTCACAATGCCGTAAAGGCCGTTGACCACGCAGCCTTCCTGGGACCTGGAAGCCGGGTCTGCTTTGGAGACGTCTCCCTCAATATCAGTGGAGACAGACGCTACGAACTGGGTTTCATGGACGAGGCGGCAGTAGAATACAAAAAAGGGATTGCCATCAACCCGGACAACATCAACCTCCTGAACAGCCTCGGGGTCTGCCACGGCATGAACCATGATCCTGAACAGGCAAAAAAATTATTTGCAACAGCCCTTGCCAAGGATCCCAGCGAGGTCATGGTGGTTTACAACATGGGGCTTGCCTGCAACATTCTCGAGCAAACCAAAGAGGCGCTGGCCTACCTGGAACAGGCCAGTCACCTTGACAATTCCATCTTTGAGGTCGAGCTGACAGCCGGGAACCTGCTTTTAAAGGCGGGCAGGCTGGATGCATCCCTTGAACACCTGTCCCGGGCAAAACACCTCAATGCCAGGGCAGGCCTTCCCTATCGCCTCCTTGGAGAATACTTTCTTGCAACGCAAAAAGTTGACCGGGCCATTGCTGAATTCAAACAGGCTGTCAAATTAAACCCCATGGACGCCGTCTCCCTGTCGGGCCTGGCCCAGGCCTTTTATCTGAAAAAAACAAACCTTAAAATCGCCATCACCCTTGCAAGGGAGAGCATTCGGATCGATCCTGCCACCCCCCTTTATCGTTCACGCCTTGGGAATCTCTATCTTCAAACCGGCCAGGAGGATCTGGCCCGGTCCGCGTTTGACCTGGCAGAAAAACAGACCGCGGTTGACACATCCCTGCCCCAAAAAAAACAGGACAAACGATCCGCCTGAACACGGACGCTTCTGGAGAGGACAATGAAACAACAGATACTGGACACACTTGAAGAGAGCCTGCTTGTAAAAAAGCGGTTTATCTCAACCCACACACAACTCATCGAACGGGCCGTCATTGCCCTGTCAGACGCCCTTGAATGCGGCAACAAGCTCCTTGTTTTCGGCAACGGTGGCTCTGCTGCCGACGCCCAGCACATTGCCGCAGAGTTCATCAACCGGTTTCAGATCGAACGCCCTCCCCTGGCAGCCATCGCCCTGACCTGCGACACCTCCGTCATCACCAGCATCGGCAATGACTACTCGTTTGAGGATATCTTTCTCAAACAGCTCCAGGCCCTGGGTCGCCCCGGGGATGTGGCCATGGCCATCACCACCAGCGGCAACTCGCCCAACGTCATCAAGGCGGTCCAGGCGGCAAAATCCATGGGCATTACGGTCATGGGCCTGTCAGGCCCTGGCGGCCAGCTCAAAGAACTGGCTGATTTTTCCTTTGCCGTTGACGCAACCGCCACGGCAAGGATCCAGGAGACCCATATTACCCTTGCCCATATCATCTGCGACCTGACAGAAAAGAGGCTTTTCAATGGCTGACCCCATAACGCCCATCGACCTTACAAAAATAACCACCTACAGTGTAAAAGACCGGAAAAGCAAGGTGAGCGCCAGCGATTTTTCAAAACCCTGGGTTGCCGGGAACAGCTTTGCCCGATTCCTTTCAACCCTTCCAGCCATCCTTGCCGGCAACGACCTGGTTGAGGTCATCCGGGCAATTTCACAGGCAAAAACGAACAATGCGCCGATCTGCCTGGCCATGGGCGCCCATGTGATCAAGGTGGGTCTTAACCCCATCCTCATCGACCTCATGGAGCGCGGACTGATCTCCATGCTCTCCATGAACGGGGCCGGGATTATCCACGACCTTGAAGTGGCACTGACGGCAAAGACCTCAGAGGATGTTGCAGCATCCATTGGTGACGGCGGATTCGGCATGGCCGAAGAAACTTCGGTCTTACTCGGCCGGGCGATTAAAGAGGCGGCCGAACAAAAAAAGGGTCTTGGCAGGGCTGTGGGGGATCTGATCAACAACGAACAAATGCCGTTCAGGGATATGAGCCTGACAGCCGCGGGTGCACGGCTTGGCATTCCGGTCACCGTCCATGTGGCCCTGGGCACCGACATCATTCACATGCACCCGGACTTTGACCCGGCTGCCTGCGGTGCGGCCTCCCACCTTGATTTTCGCATCTTTGCCGCAATGGTAGCCACCCTTGAAAAAGGGGTATTTATCAATGCCGGATCTGCCGTAATTCTGCCCGAGGTGTTTCTCAAAGCCCTGACCGTTGCCAGGAATCTGGGATACAGGCCGGAAAACTTCACCACGGTAAACCTTGATTTCATCCGCCATTACCGGCCCATGACCAATGTGGTGAATCGGCCTACCCTCAAGGGAGGCAGGGGTTACAGTATTGTCGGTCACCATGAACTGCTGATCCCCCTGATTGCCGCAGGGGTGATTGAAACCATTGAGGGATAAAAAATCTGGAAATCTGTACAAATCTGGGGACACCTTACATAACTCCTTAAATCTGGGGACACGGTACGGAATTCCGCAATCCTGTTGAACGGACAATACGACAAAGGAATTGGTAAGGTGTCACCGGACCTCTTGCAAAACCAGATCAGAACCTGTATACTTTTTAATTCTAAAAAACAACAGAGGTGAAAAAATGCCCATATACGAATACAAGTGCAACAATTGCAATCACTGCTTTGAGACCCTGGTCCTTGGCAGTGACACGCCTGCCTGCCCGTCGTGCAAGAGCCCTGACCTGTCTCGGCTCATATCCAAATGCGGTTTTGTCACACGATCCACCGGCGCGTCGGATGATTCTTCCGTGTCTGTTTCCTCCTCATCCGCATGCAGCGGATGCACCGCAACCAACTGCTCTTCATGCACCAGCGGATAGGACCCATGAAAAAAACAATCAGAATCGGAACCCGTGGCAGCAAACTTGCCCTGTGGCAGGCCAACCATGTTAAGGCGCGGATTGAAGGTCAGTTTCCCGATCTTGAGGTCAAAATCACGACCATCAAGACCACCGGTGACATGATCGTTGACCGGCCCCTGTCCATGGTCGGAGGCAAGGGGCTGTTTGTCAAGGAGATTGAAAAGGCGCTGCTCGAGTCGACGATCGACATTGCGGTTCACAGTATGAAGGATATGCCGGGCGAACTGCCGCCGGGTCTTGTCATTGGTGCTGTGCCGGCAAGGGAGAACCCCTTTGACGTGCTGATCTCCAACAACCTCACCCTGGCAGAGCTCCCCAAAGGGGCAAGGATCGGTACCAGCAGCCTCAGACGGGCCTCCCAGATCAAACATGCCAGGCCCGACATTGAAACCGCCTCCATACGGGGCAATCTGGATACTCGGCTTAAAAAGCTTGCCGCAGGTGAGTTTGACGCCACCCTGCTTGCCGCAGCAGGTCTGATCCGCCTTGGCATGAAGTCGGTCATCACCCAGTATTTTGACGAGACCATCATGATCCCCGCCGTTGGCCAGGGGGCCCTGTGCATCGAGTCCAGGCAGGATGACCGGGACATCGCCCCGGTACTCGCCTTTCTCGACCATGGCGAAACCCACACCGTTGTCTCGGGTGAACGCGCCTTTTTAAGACGCCTTGAGGGAAGTTGCCACATTCCCGTTGCCTGTTTTGGACGGCTCGAAGACCACCGGGTGATCCTCACGGGGCTGGTTGCCTCGGAAGACGGCAGGACCATACTCAAAGAGACGGTCGCAGGCACACCTGAAGACCCACAAAAGGCGGGCATCGACCTTGCCGAGACACTCCTTTCAAGGGGTGCCGATAAAATTCTGGAGAATTTAAACAGCTGATGGAAAAGAACAAAGGCAAAGTATATCTGATCGGTGCAGGTCCCGGAGATCCAGGTCTGTTGACCATCAAGGGCATGGAAACCATCCAGCGGGCCGATGTGGTTGTCTACGACTACCTTGCGGCCCCGGCCCTTTTATCCTACGCAAGACCCGACGCTGAGATCATCTATGTGGGCAAAAAGGGGGGAGACCATACCCTGACCCAGGACAAAATCAGCGAACTGCTTGCAGACCTCGGGAAAAAGGGAAAGGTCGTTGCAAGACTCAAGGGCGGGGACCCCTTTATCTTTGGCCGGGGCGGTGAAGAGGCAGAGGTGCTCATTGATGCAGGGATTGAATTTGAGATCATCCCGGGAGTCACTTCGGCCATTGCAGCGCCGGCCTATGCCGGTATCCCCCTGACCCACAGGGAGCATGCCTCGTCGGTATCAATCATTACCGGCCATGAGGACCCCCTGAAACAGGAGAGCAGCATACAGTGGGAGTGTCTTGCCCGAAGCAGTTCAACCCTGGTGTTCCTCATGGGGGTCAAGAACCTCGCCAGCATCACGGACAACCTCATCAAGGCCGGCAAGGACGGCAGCACCCCCGTGGCCCTTGTCCGCTGGGGAACAACCGCCCTTCAGCAGACCGTGACAGGGACCCTGAACACCATTGTTGCCGAGGTAGAGCGTGCCGGATTGAAATCGCCTGCCATCATTGTTGTGGGCAGCGTGGTAACCCTCAGGGAAAAGATGAACTGGTTTGAATCCCGACCGCTTCTGGGCAAGACCATTGTCGTTACAAGGGCAAGGGTCCAGGCAAGCGAACTTGTGTCAAGCCTGTCCGCCCTTGGAGCCAGATGCATTGAAATCCCCACCATTCGTGTGGTACCCCCCGAAGACCGGGCCCCCCTGGTCAATGCCGTCCGAAACCTGGCTGATTTTGACTGGGTGGTATTCACCTCTGTCAACGGGGTAAAGCATTTCTTTGACACCCTGTACGGCGAACAGATGGATGTACGTGCCCTGGGACAGCTTAAGTTTGCCTGCATCGGCCCTGCAACCAAGGCTGAACTTGCCGTCCACGGCATTGTTTCAGACATCCTTCCCAAAACCTACATGGCCGAATCGGTTGTGGAGGCGTTTTCCAAGGTTGCGATCCAGGGAAAACAGGTGCTGCTGCCAAGGGCGAAACAGGCACGGACCATCCTGCCTGAAGAGCTCGACAAACTGGGTGCCCGGGTAACGGAAGTAACGGCCTATGAGACCATCTCCGAAAGTCTGGATGAGGGTGAACTTGCAAGGCTCATTGCCGAGTCAAAGGTGGACATGGTCACCTTTACGAGCTCTTCCACGGTAAAAAATTTCAAGCAACTGGTGGTAGACAGGGGAATCCTTGAAATGGGACCTGACGTCATAGCCGCCTGCATTGGCCCCATAACTGCCGACACCGCAGCCGACCTGGGGATCAGGCCTGACATCGTCGCAACCGAGTTCACCATTCAAGGGCTTGTGGATGCCATTGTTGCCCAGGTTCAAAGCCAGCGGGGCACCAATCTATGACCTTTCAATCCAAGGTGAACTATCTTCGCATCTCAGTCACGGACCGGTGCAACCTGGCCTGCTGCTACTGTGTGCCCAAGGATCAGCTGCCCCTGCTCACCCACAGGGATATAGCAAGGTACGAAGAGATCCTGAGGATTATCCAGATCGCATGCCGGCTTGGCATCACCAAGGTGAGGATCACCGGCGGGGAACCCCTGGTTCGAAGGGGCATCGTTGATTTTATCCAAACGGTTGCAAAGCTTGAAGGAATTCAGGATCTGTCCATCACCACCAACGGGATACTCCTTGAAAAGAATGCCCATGCCCTGAGGGCCAGTGGCCTCAACCGCATCAACATCAGCCTGGATACCCTCAAGTCCGAGCGGTTCCTGCAGATCACGGGCAAGGACCTGTTCAATCAGGTGTGGAAGGGCATCATGGCGGCGGTGGCCCAGGGGTTTGACCCGATCAAGATCAACACCGTGATCATGCGAGGAACCAACCATGACGAGATAGATGCCCTGGCCGGGCTGACCCTTGAGTATCCCTTTCATATACGATTCATCGAATACATGCCCATGGGCAATGCTGGGGTTGACCTGGAGCAGCAGGTATTGATCCCTGAAATCAGAGAGACCATAGAACACGCCTTTGGCCCGCTCCAGCCCGTGGAAAGGGACTTGAATGACGGTCCTGCACGGCGTTTCAGACTTCCGGGCGCCATGGGTGAAATCGGATTTATCTCGCCCGTGAGTTCCCATTTCTGCCATGAATGCAACCGCCTGAGACTCACGTCCTCGGGCGCCATCAGACCCTGCCTTCTCAACAACCTGGAGTATGATATTCTGACGCCACTGAGAGCCGGTGCAACTGACGATGAACTGTCATCCATCCTCAAAACGAGCATCCGAAACAAACCAGGAGAGCACAACCTGGGAACCGACAAATTCACCCGGATCGACAGCCAGATGTTTTCCATTGGCGGCTGACTTTCCAGCAGGGAAGGTTTATGAAAATTCCAGATGAGATTCTTGCAAGGCTTGAGGCAAACGAACGGGTCGCAAAAAAATTTCATCACATAGAGATAAGCCTCCTCACCATCCTCAACTTCCAGGACTTCTTCGAACAGCTGCTCACAAAGGTCAGTCAAACCTTCCAAATTCCCCATGTCTGGATATCCATCATCAGGGAGAGCGCCATAGCCGATCAGATCCTGGCAATGGAAGACTCAGCCGTCTTGAAGTCAAGCACCAGCTTTGTCACACACCGCAATTTTCTGAGGCTGATCGGCTCGGGCCGGCAGCCGTTGCTTGCCAATCAGCACCTCGACCGATTTTCCCCCCTGGTGCCGCCCGAGGCAAACTACGACATTGGCTCGATTGCCATAGCCCCCATCTTCCTTGACGGGGACGGCATCGGCAGCCTCAACCAGGCAGACCAGTCCTGTGACCGCTTCATGCCGGGAATCGACACCGATCTGCTGGCCCGCCTGGCTCTGAAGATTTCCCTTTGCCTGTCCAACGTTGCCGCCCATGAAAAACTCAGGCACCTGGCCTTCCACGATCCCCTGACCGGCCTGTTGAACCGACGGGTAATGGAAACAATCCTCGAACGTGAATTTGAGCGTGCACGGCGCTACTGCACCCCCCTGTCCCTTGTTTTCCTGGACCTTGACAACTTCAAACGCATCAATGACACCTTTGGTCATGACCAGGGAGACCAGGCCCTGATCTGCTTTGCCCAAAGCCTTGGTGCAGCCCAGAGAACCAATGACATCGTGGCACGGTTTGCCGGTGACGAGTTTGTAGTGATCCTTCCATCCACGACCCGCAAGGAGACCGCAGCTTATCTTGCGAGGCTGAAAACCCTCCTGGCACACCATCCCCTGAAGATCAAAGAATCGTACTTGCAAATTGATTTTTCCTGGGGTGTGGCCGCTGTTTCAGATCCAGGGATCAACCGGTCTGCCGACCTGCTCAGGCTTGCCGACCGGCAGCTCTATGCAACCAAAAAAAGCAAAAAGACCCCGACAGGCTGATAATGCCTGTCGGGGTCCTTTGTCGGTCATTCTTGACGAATAATCAGCCCTGGGAATTATGCTTCATCACAGATCAGTTCGATGGTCGTCATGGGGGCAGCATCCCCGGATCTCAGCCCAAGCTTGGTAATTCTGGTATAACCGCCCTGGCGTGAGGCAAATTTTGAGGGAGCATCGTTAAAGAGCTGATGAACCACATCCTTTTCCCGGATAATGGAAAAGGCCTGGCGCCGTGCATGGAGATCACCCCTTTTGGCAAGGGTAACCATCTTGTCTGCAAGTTTCCGGAGCTCTTTGGCCTTGGCCTCTGTTGTTTTGATGCTGCTGTGTTTAAAAAGAGAAGTGACCATGTTTCGAAACATGGCCTTTCTGTGGCTTGACGTACGGTTCAGTTTCGCGCCTGATTTTCTATGTCTCATGGGAAATTTTACTCTCCTTCCTTAATTTGATCCTCTTCGGGAGGTTCAAATCCTTCCAGATCCATGCCCAAGCTTAAGTCCATGGAAGTAAGAACCTCTTTGATCTCGTTTAAGGATTTTCTTCCGAAGTTTTTGGTTTTGAGCATTTCATTGTCTGTTTTCTGAACAAGCTGATAGATCTTGAGAATCTGAGCGTTTTTAAGGCAATTGGAGCTTCTTACGGACAGTTCCAGCTCATCAACACTTCTGTACAGGTTTTCGTTGAAATTCTTAGCTGCCCCGTCATGCTCTTTTTCAACCAGCTCAGGTTCTATATCCTCATCAAAATTTATAAAGGGATTCATCTGCTCTTTCAGAATTTTGGCCGCATATGCAACAGAATCTTCAGGAGTGACACTGCCATCGGTCCATATTTCCATAGTAAGCTTGTCATAATCGGTTTTCTGACCGATCCTGGACGCGCCCACAACATACTTCACCCGCTTAATGGGAGAAAAAACACTGTCAATGGGAATCGTTCCCACAGGGGCCTCGGGATCCTTGTTTGCAGCGGCCAGGGCGTACCCTTTTCCGGTCTTGACAAGCATGGTCATCATCAGTTCACCACCCTTGGAAACCGTTGCTATATGCTGCTCCGGATTAAGCACCTCAACACGACCGTCACCACTGATAATATCAGCGGCCGTGACGACCTTCTCCCCCTTGACATTGATCGTCAGAACCTTGTCACCTGGATCGTCAAGCTTAAGTTTGACCTCTTTGAGGTTCATGATGATCTCAGAAACATCTTCCCTGACATCTGAAACCACGCTGTACTCGTGGAGGGCTTCACTGAATTTAACAGAAACAATGGCGGCCCCGTACAGTGAAGAGAGAATAATTCTCCTAAGCGAGTTGCCGATTGTGATTCCATACCCCTTTTCCAGGGGCTCACATACAAACTTTCCGTATGTGGAGGTTGTGGTAACCGCAACCTTTTCGGGCATGATAATCTCACGCCAGTTCATGTATACAAGTTCATCTGATGACATTGTTTATCTCCTGGTATAATCTTACGGACAAACTTCATCCACCGCTATTTGGAGTAAAGCTCTACGATCAGCTGTTCCTGTATGGGCAGAGTGATATCCTCCCTGGCAGGCATCCCCTTCACCACCCCTTTAAAACCATCCTTGTCAAGTTCGAGCCACTGGGGAACGCCTCGACGGACTACCGTATCAAGGGAATCCGCAATGGCCTGAACCTTTTTGCTCTTCTCCTTGAGTTCAACCACATCCCCGGCCTTGATGATATACGAGGGAATATTCACCTTTTTTCCGTTTACGGTAAAATGGTTGTGGCGGACAAAATGACGTCCCTGGGTCCTGGAGCTTGTAAATCCGAGCCTGAAAACAACATTATCCAGACGGCGTTCCAGCAGACTTAACAGGGTTTCACCGGTAATGCCCTTGAGGGAATCGGCCTTTCTGAAGATGATTCGGAACTGTTTCTCACCAATTCCATAGATTCTTCTTACCTTCTGCTTTTCACGGAGCTGAATGCCGTAATCAGAGTGCTTCATTCGCCTCTGGCCGTGCTGGCCAGGGGGATAGCCCCTTCTGTCAAAACTGCACTTGTCTGAAAAGCAGCGATCGCCCTTTAAAAACAGTTTCATATTTTCGCGTCTGCATTGACGGCAGACAGATCCTCTATAACGTGACAACGTCTTCCTCCTTTAAAAATCTTTTCACTCGATCCCCAGCACAGTTTGAAGGGCGTGGGGATCGACAATAAACGGGATCAGACCCTTCTTCTTTTCGGGGGTCGGCATCCGTTGTGAGCAACAGGGGTAACATCCTTGATAAAAGAGATGTTAAATCCCTGGGCATGGAGGGCTCTGAGAGCTGATTCCCTGCCTGCACCCGGTCCCTTTACATAGACACTGACATTTTTCATTCCGTGCTCCATTGCCTTTGCACCGGCATCTTCAGCGGCAAGTTTTGCTGCAAAGGGTGTGCTCTTTCTGGAACCCTTGAAACCCTGGATTCCGGAACTTGACCAGGAAATGGTGTTTCCGATCTCATCGGTGATGGTGACAATGGTGTTGTTAAATGTGCTCTGGATGTGTACCACACCCGTTGATATATTTTTCTTTACCCGTTTTTTGGTAACGGTTTTTTTTGACTTTTTCGCCATTATGCGCAATGCCTCCTGATTGGTAGGGCCATAGTTAACCCAAATTATCCCTACTTCTTCTTCTTGACAGCAGCCCGTTTAGGACCTTTTCGGGTCCTTGCATTTGTGCTGGTCCTCTGGCCACGGCACGGCAAGGATTTTCTATGTCGAAGGCCACGGTAGCATCCCAAATCCATCAATCGCTTGATGTTCATGGAAATCTGGGTTCTTAGTTCACCCTCAACCTTGAACTCGCTGTCAATGACCTTTCTGATATCATTGACCTGCTCTTCTGTCAGGGCATCGGATTTGAGTGTGGGATTGATCCCAACCTTTTCCAGTATCTGCTGGGATCGGGTTCTGCCGATGCCATAGATATAGGTTAGAGCGATCTCCACGTGTTTGTTTCTTGGTAAGTCTACGCCTGCAATTCGTGCCACGCTTTTACCCCCTATCCCTGCCTCTGATTATGACGTTTAGTTATACAGATCACCCGGATAACACCTTTCCTTCGAATGATCTTGCAATCTTTACAAATTTTCTTAACAGATGCTCTGACTTTCATCTTATTATACTCCTGGGTCAACTCCCGACTGTTTTGGGAGCCCCTGTTCTATTTATAGCGGTATGTAATCCTGCCCCGGCTCAGATCGTAGGGTGACATTTCAACAGTGACCTTGTCACCCGGCAGAATCTTGATAAAGTGCATTCTCATCTTGCCCGAGATATGTGCAAGGAGCTGGTGCTTGTTTTCAAGCTCGACCTTGAACATGGCGTTGGGCAGCGTTTCAAGCACCGTCCCTTCAACCTTTATGGGTTCTTCCTTTGCCATTTTTTAAATATCCTTTGAATATCTATTGTTTATCGCCATGTCAAACTCCGGGGCTATCGCCTGGACTTGACACTGCCGGATTTTCCCAAAAACCCTTCGTAGTTTCGTGTAATGAGGTGGGATTCAATTTGGGAAACCGTATCAATGGATACACCAACAACAATTAGAAGTGCTGTCCCACCAAAATAAAAGGGCACATTGAATTTTGTCATCAGCATGGTTGGAAGCACACACACAAGGGAGACATAAACGGCTCCACCGGTGGTAATCCGTGTCAGCACCCGGTCAATATACTCGGCCGTGCGTTTACCCGGCCGGATGCCCGGGATATAGCCACCGTTCTTCTTCATGTTCTCGGCCACATCATCGGGATTAAAGGTGACAGCCGTGTAAAAGAAGCAGAAAAAGATGATAAATCCGACAAAAATCAAATTGTAAACTATGGTTCCGGGACTCATGGCCGCAGCCACCGTCTTCATCATGGGCAGGTCAATGAAGTTTGCAAGGGTTGCCGGAAACATGATAATGGACGAGGCAAAGATCGGCGGTATGACGCCGGCCGTATTGATCTTCAAGGGAAGATGGGAGGTCTGCCCGCCGTACATTTTCCTGCCGACCACCCGTTTTGCATACTGGACCGGAATCCTGCGCTGGGCTGTCTCAAAAAAGATGATGGCGGCCACCACGGCAACCATGAGGACGACCAGGATGATCAGGGCAAATACACCCATCTCACCCGTTGACACAAGCCTCAAAGTATTGGCGATGGCAATGGGCATCCGTGCCACAATTCCGGCAAAGATAATCAGGGAGATCCCGTTGCCGATTCCCCGCTCGGTGATCTGCTCACCCAGCCACATGATAAAGGCCGTTCCTGCCGTAAGGGTGATCACCGTCATCAACCTGAATTCCCAGCCGGGATACATGACTATGGGTGACCCCGCAGGTGATGTCATGCTTTCAAGACCGACACTGATGCCGAACCCCTGAATCAGACTCAGTACAACCGTTCCGTAACGGGTGTACTGGGTGATCTTTTTTCTGCCCTGCTCGCCCTCCTTGGACAACTGCTCAAGGTGGGGGATTACAACCGTCATCAGCTGAAGAATAATTGAAGCGCTGATATAGGGCATGATTCCCAGTGCAAACACAGAGAGCCTGTCCAGAGCCCCTCCTGAAAACATGTTGAACATCGCAAAGAGTGTCCCCCTAGCATTATCGAAAAACGAGGCAAGGGCTGCTCCGTCAATGCCCGGCGTGGGAACATGAACCCCGACACGGTAGACAAACAGCAAGGCAAATGTAATCAAAAGCTTCCGTTTTAATTCAGGAAGTTTGAGTATGTTCTGGTATCCGCGCTCAATCATTTATAAGGCCTCAGATTCGATTATGATTCAATGGAACCGCCGGCGGCTTCGATTTTCTGCCTGGCGGTTTTACTGACAAGACACTGTTTAAAGGTAAAGGCTTTGGTCACCTCACCGTCGCCCAGGATCTTGACCTTGTCAAACATGCCCTTGATCAGACCGGACTGCTTGAGGGCAGCCGCGTCAATAACCGCCTGATCATCAAACCGGTCAAGGTCTGAAAGGTTGACGACAAGAACCCGTTTTGCAAGGATGTTCTTAAATCCACGCTTGGGAAGCCTGCGGTGAAGGGGCATCTGACCGCCTTCAAAACCAGGCCTTGTCCCGCCGCCGGACCGCTGTTTATGACCCTTGTTTCCCCGGGTTGAAGTTCCGCCCATACCGGAACCCGGGCCTCTTCCAACACGTTTTCTATTTTTGCGACTCCCCTCTGAGGGTGAGAGTTCATGAAGCTTCATTTAAACCTCCTCCACGGTAACCAGATGAGGAATCTTCTTAACCATGCCCATGATTGCAGGGTTATTCGTATGCTCAACCGTCATATGCATTCTTTTCAAGCCAAGGGCCCGTACGATCCTTCGATGTTTTTCATTGCGGCCCACCAGGCTTCTGACCTGTGTAATCTTTAATTTACCTGACATCTCAAGCCCCTTTCCTAAATATCTTCAGGACGAAGGCCGCGGCGTCTGGCAACCTCATCCTTGGTTTCAAGTGACTTCAGTCCGGCCATGGTCGCTCTGACAACGTTATGGGTGTTGTTGGTGCCGATACATTTGGTCAGGATATCGGTAACACCAGCTGCCTCAAGGACCGCACGAACGCCGCCGCCTGCAATGACACCGGTACCCGGGGACGCCGGCTTCAACATCACCCGTCCTGCACCTGCCCGTCCAACGATCTCAAATGGAATGGTGCCGTCGAGTATGGAAACTTTAGTCATGGATTTTTTTGCCTTTTCAAGGCCTTTTCTGATGGCCTCGGGAACTTCGCCGGCCTTGCCAAGGCCGTAGCCGACACTGCCTTCTCCGTCACCGACAACCACGAGGGCGCTGAAGCTGAAATTTCTACCGCCCTTTACAACCTTTGCGACCCTGTTGATTTTAACAACCTTGTCGATCAACAGGTTTTCATCTGTCTGATTTTGTGCCAAGGGACTCCCTCCTTATTAGAAATTCAGCCCGGCTTCCCGAGCTCCGTCTGAAAGTGCTTTTACCCGTCCGTGATAGAGGAAACCGTTTCTGTCAAAGACAACCTTTGAAATTCCTCTTTCAAGAGCCCTTGCGCCGACCAGACGTCCAATTGCCGTGGCCGCATCCTTTCCCACCAACTTCTCCGTTTTTTCAATAAAATCTTTGTCCAGGGTGGACGCTGCTGCAAGGGTAGTCCCTGTAACATCGTCAATGACCTGGGCATAAATATGGGCAGAGCTTCTGAATACACAGAGCCTGGGGCGCTCCCCGGTACCAGTAATCCGCTTCCTGATTCTTTTTTGTCTTTTAAGCCTTGAAACAAGCCTTGTGGATTTATTTGCCATAGTAGTCTATTCCTGATTTCGTTATTTAGCTGCAGCCTTGCCGGCCTTTTTGATGATTCGTTCGTCAGAATACATGATGCCCTTGCCCTTGTAGGGTTCAGGCGGTCTGATTCTTCGGATTCTTGCTGCAGTCTCACCCACGACCTCCTTGTCAATACCTGACAACGAGAGGGTTGTATTTTTTTCAACGAGTGCGGAAATGCCTTTGGGCAGGTCAAAATTCACAGGATTGGAATAACCCACATTGAGCACAACTGTGTTGCCGTTAACCTCGGCCCGGTAACCGATACCGTTCAACAGAAGTTTTTTCTCGTACCCGACAGATACACCAGTGATCATGTTTGCCACCAACGACCGAAACAGCCCCTGGAGGGCAACGGTCTTTCGATCCTGATCGTCGGTAACTGAAACATTAATCATACCATCTTCTATCGCCAATTTTACAGCCGGATGCAGACAACGGTCGAGGGACCCCTTGGGGCCTTTGACGGAGATATTGTCTCCCTTCACACTCACTTCGACCTTTTCAGGAATCTGGACCGGCTTTTTACCTATTCGTGACATTTATCCCTCCAATATTACCAGATGTTGCAGAGGACTTCGCCGCCCACGTTCGCTTGTTTAGCCTGTTTATCCGTCATCAAACCCTTTGATGTGGATAGAATCGATATGCCTAGACCATTTAAAACCGATTTTATTTCCTTGGCTTTTGTATACATCCTGCGTCCGGGTTTGCTCACCCGCTCAAGGCCATAAATCACTGGTTTGTCAGACACGTACTTGAGGTAAACACGAAGAACGCCCTGTTTGTCATCCTCGACAAACTTGTAGTTCTTGATGTATCCCTGTTCTTTCAGCACCCGCGCCAGCTCCAACTTGAGCTTTGACCCGGGGATATCCACCTTGGCAAACTCTGCTTTAGCACCATTTCTGATTCTGGTAAGCATGTCCGCAACTGGATCACTCATTGCCATAATTTTCTCCTGAACGTTACCTTTTGTTCTGCAGGGTGTTGCCCTGCCCGCCGATGGTCTTCTATTACTACCAGCTCGATTTAGTCACTCCGGGAAGCTTTCCTGCCGAAGCAAGATCCCGGAAACAGATTCTACAAATACCCGCTTTCCTGATGAAACCCCGTGGTCGACCGCAGATGGGGCATCGGTTGTAGGCACGAACCCCAAATTTAGGCGTTCTTGCCGCCTTTGCGATAAGACTTTTTTTAGCCAAATCACCCTCCTTAAAATGCTTGCTATACGCAGCGGCGAGGTTGGACAAAAAATGCCAACCCCCGCTGCATTGAATCAAAAAACCATCAGTTTTTAAAGGGCATCCCAAACTGTTTCAGGAGTTCCTTGCCCTCTTTGTCGGTTTTGGCCGTGGTGACAATGGATACATTCAGGCCCTTGATACTGTCGGTTTTGTCAAAATCGATCTCAGGAAAAATGATGTGCTCTTTGATGCCAAGGCTGTAGTTGCCATGGCCGTCAAAGGCCTTACCCGAGATTCCCCTGAAATCCCTGACGCGGGGAAGGGTTATATTGATGAGCTTCTGAAGGAAATCATACATCTTTTCCCTTCTGAGCGTTACCATGCAACCAATGGGCATCCCTTCGCGCAGTTTAAATGCAGCAATGGATTTTTTAGCCTTGGTGATCACCGGTTGCTGACCGGCAATCAGGGCAAGGTCTGCCGCAGCAGAGTCCAGCAGCTTTACATTGTTAATGGCCTCACCAAGCCCGATATTGAGCACAATCTTACTCAGCTTCGGCACTTCCATGGGATTTTTATAACCAAAGGTTTCCTTGAGGCCGGGTACTATCTGTTTTTCATATTTCTCTTTAAGCGTTGTCATTTCGCTCCTCCGGGTATCCTAGGCATCAATCTGCTCGTTGCAACGTTTGCAGATTCTCACCTTTTTCCCGTCCTCCAGCTGCCTGATACCGACTCTCACCGGCTTGATGCAACTGTTACACATGATCATGAGATTCGAACAGTCCACAGGCATGGGTTTGTCCACAATTCCACCCTGGGGATTTGCTTGAGTCGGCCTCTGATGAATTTTTGCCACATTGATGTTTTCCACAATGGCGCGGTTTTTCTTTCTGAGCACCTTGAGGACCTTACCGATCTTTCCCTTGTCCTTGCCGGTAAGCACCTTTACTTTATCTTCTTTTTTAATTCTTAACTTGATATTTTCCATAGGTTTCTCCAAAAACCGAGCAGTTAAAGCACCTCGGGAGCAAGGGAGATGATCTTCATGAACCGTTTGGCTCGAAGCTCCCTGGCAACGGGTCCGAAAATTCGGGTTCCAATGGGCTCGTTGGAAGCATTGATGATAACGGCTGAGTTGTCATCAAATCGGATCATGGAACCGTCGGGTCTGGAAACCTCTTTCTTGGTTCTTACGATCACGGCTTTGACCACGTCGCCCTTTTTCACCTTGGCATTGGGTATGGCCTCTTTAACAGAGACGACGATCACGTCACCAATACCGGCATAACGCCGCTTTGAGCCACCAAGCACCTTGATGCAATAAAGCTCCTTGGCACCGGAGTTGTCTGCTACAGTTAGTCTTGTCTCGGTCTGAATCATTTTTCAACTCCTCTCAAATCAAACTGCCTTTTTGACAATCTCACTGACGCGAAATCTCTTGGTTTTGCTCAAAGGTCTTGACTCGGTTATCTTGACCACATCGCCGATCTGGCACAGCTGGGTCTCGTCATGGGCTGCATATTTTTTATGGCTTGTGATATACTTTTTGTATACCTTATGCTGAACAAGACGTTCCACCTGGACTACGACGGACTTATCCATTTTGTTTGAAACGACAGTACCTAACAGTACGCGTTTTTTTCCTCTTTCATTCATGGCAGCAACTTTTCTCAAATTAGCTAATGTTTAAATTCATTTCCCGGCAGACGGTCATCAGTCTTGCAATATCCTTGCGGATGGAGGGGAGAATGGCTGTATTTTCAAGCTGACCAACACCATGCTGAAAGCGCAGATTAAAGAACTCTTTTTTCAGCTCAGTCAGTTTCAAAGTGATATCCTGGGCACTCATCTCTCTTATTTCACTTGTCTTCATTTGCCTAGCTCCTTTCCACAAATCTGGTTTTCACGGAAAGTTTATGGGCCGCAAGACGAAGCGCCTCCTTGGCAAGCTCCCGGGGAACCCCTTCCATTTCATAGAGGATTCTGCCGGGCCTGATTGCTGCAACCCAAGCATCCGTTGGACCTTTACCCTTACCCATCCTGACTTCAGCGGGTTTTTTGGTAACCGGCTTGTCTGGAAAAAACCGAATCCAAGTCTTTCCGGTTCTCTTGATTTTACGGGTCATTGCAATACGAGCTGCTTCTATCTGACGTGCATTTATATATCCGCATTCGGTGGCCTGGAGTCCGAAATCACCAAATGTGAGATCAGTACCTCCGGTGGGTTTGCCCTTGAGCCGCCCCCTCATCCGTTTACGGTATTTCATTTTTTTAGGACTCAGCATTTATTCATCTCCTAACTGACTCATTTACGCTTTTACGTTTCGATCCACGTTCAGGACTTCACCCTTGAAGATAAAGGTCTTGATTCCGATGGCGCCATAGGTGGTCTTTGCCTCGGTAAAACCGTAATCCACATCGGCCCTCAGGGTGTGCAGGGGAATACGGCCCTCTTTGTACCATTCGGTTCTGGCCATTTCTGCGCCGCCCAGGCGGCCGGAACAGATGATCTTGATGCCCTGGGCACCAAACCGCATGGCTGAAGAGACGCTTCGCTTCATGGCACGCCTGAAGGCAATTCGACGTTCAAGCTGGGATGAAATATTCTCTGCAACAAGTTGTGCATCAATTTCAGGGCGTCGAATTTCCTGAATATCAATGAGCACCTCGGGGGTGATCATCTGCTCGATCTCTTTTTTAAGCAGTGCGATCTCACTTCCCTTTTTCCCGATGATGATACCCGGTCTTGCGGCAAACACCCTGATCCTGATCCGCTTTGTGAAACGCTCGATTTCGATCTTTGAGATACCGGCATGGAAAAGTTTCTTCTTGAGAAACGCCCTGAGCTTGTAATCTTCAAACACAAAATCAGCGTAGTTTTTATCTGCATACCACCTGGAATCCCAGGTTTTAACGATGTTCAATCTTAATCCGATTGGATTTACTTTCTGGCCCAAGCCTTTGCCCTCCCTTTATTAGACCGTTGCATCGACAATGACAGTAAGGTGACTGGATCTTTTCAGAATCCGTGCGCCTCTGCCCCTAGCCCTGGCCCTGAAACGCTTGAGCGTCGGACCCTGGTCAACTATAATGTTCTTCACCCTGAGATCGTCAACATCCATCTCATGGTTGTGCTCAGCATTGGCAACGGCAGAGCTGAGGGCTTTTGCTATGATTTCTGCGGCCTTTAAGGGCATGAACTTCAGCATGTTCAGTGCGTCTTCAACCTTTTGTCCTTTGATGACATCCACCGGGCCACGTAACTTCTGCGGGGATATGCGAACATATTTTGTAACTGATTTAACTTCCATCTCTATATCCTTTAGCTTTTAAACCCGCCGGGTTATCTCATCTTGGATTTTTTGTCACCAGCGTGCCCGTAGAAGGTACGGGTGGGGGAAAATTCTCCGAGTTTATGACCCACCATGTTTTCAGTTACAAAAACCGGGACAAATTTTTTGCCATTGTGCACAGCAAGGGTCAAACCGACCATGTCTGGAAATATGGTGGATCTCCTTGACCAGGTCTTGATGACCTTCTTGCTTCGTGTTTCCTGTGCAACCAGCACCTTATTTAAAAGCTCCTGGGCGATGTACGGGCCCTTTTTTAACGATCTTGGCATATCAGATCACCTATTATTTCCTTTTAGCTCTTCTTTTAACGATGTACTGATCAGATCTCTTGTTTGTCCGTGTTCTGTAGCCCTTTGCAGGTGTTCCCCACGGGCTACACGGCTGTCTGCCGCCTGAAGATCTACCCTCACCACCACCCATGGGATGATCCACGGGGTTCATTGCAACACCTCTGACTGACGGACGACGGCCAAGCCATCTTGAACGTCCGGCCTTACCCAGCTTGAGATCGCCATGTTTTTCATTGCCGACCCTTCCGATGGTTGCCTTGCACTTGAGATGAATCATGCGAACTTCACCCGAGGGCAGCAGCACCTGGGCGTAATGACCCTCTTTGGCCATGAGCCGTGCAAAGGCACCGGCACTTCTGACCACCTGACCGCCCTTTTCTACCTTGAGCTCAATGTTGTGAATCCGGGTTCCCAGGGGAATATTTTCCAGGGGAAGACAGTTGCCCGGCTTGATATCGGCTTCAGGTCCTGTCTCAATGACATCGCCCACATTGATCTCCCTGGGTGCCAGGATGTAGCGTTTTTCACCATCGGCATAGACAAGCAGAGCGATGCGTGCACTTCTGTTGGGATCGTACTCGATGGACGAAACCTTGGCCGGAATCCCGTCCTTGTCCCGCTTGAAATCGATGATACGATAGTGGCGTTTGGCTCCGCCGCCCTTGTGGCGGCTGGTAATTCTACCGTTTGCGTTACGACCACCCGTTTTTTTAAGCCTTGAAAGAAGACCCTTTTCCGGCTGGGTCTTTGTAATCTCTTCAAAGGAATGGTATTCCTGAGCTCTTCTTCCGGGTGATGTCGGTTTTGTCTTTAATATTGACATGTTTACCTCTTTTTAAACACCTTCAAAAAAATCAATTCTCTGCCCAGGCATAAGCTTGACAATGGCTTTTTTCCAATTGCGCCTCTTTCCGACAATCCGTCCACGCTGTTTTACCTTGCCCTTAACCTGCATGGTTTTCACGGCCTGGACCCTGGTATTGAATATTTTTTCAATTGCGTTTTTAATATCTACCCGGTTTGCGTCTCTTGCGACCTCAAAAGTGATCTGATTGTCGATCTCTTTCTGCAGGTTGGTCTTCTCAGTATTGATGGGGCGTCTTATGATGTCATACTCTCTCATCGTGTAAACCTCCCCTCAATTTCTTTGATGGCTGATTCGAGCACCAGAAGGTTGTCGTATTTAAGAATGTCATATACGTTCAGCCCTTCGGTTCGGATCACCTTTACATCCGGAACATTTCTGGCGGAAAGAACAAGATTTCTGTCTTCTCCGTCAATGACGATCAGGGTGTTCTTGAGTCCCAGACGGTCAATAATTGAATCAAACTCTTTGGTCTTGATCGCATCCATTGCAAAGGTGTCGATAACCGAAAGCTCGTTGGCAGCAAGCTTTGAACTCAAAGCCATGCGAAGGGCCAAAGCCCTTACCTTCTTGGGAATCGCGTATGCGTAGGATCTTGGCGCAGGTCCAAAGATGACCCCGCCGCCCCTTCTAAGGGGGGATTTAACGGAACCCGAACGTGCGTTACCGGTTCCTTTCTGCCTGTAAAGTTTTCGGGTGCTTCCAGAGACCTCGGACCTGCCCTTGGTTTTGGCAGTGCCACTTCTCCGTTTAGCAAGCTGCATTCTGACCACATCATGCAGGACGCTCTTCTTTACAGGGATGCTGAATACCTCATCGGCGAGAAGGGCCTCGGAGACCTTTTCACCTGATCTGTTTAATACATCTACAGCAGCCATATCCTTCCTCATCAAACTTTAGCGACCGTGCTTCACTGCGATAATCATTGCAATACCCACGGCCGCATTTAAAAACCGTATTGGAACCCCGATGGGGCCAATACAAACTTGTCTACCGGATTGGACTGTAACGAACAGCCCGGACCGGTTTAACACTCGCCTGTGAACCATGGAAGGTCACAGGGCTTGTTGCCGTTGTGTTAGACTGCCTTCCGGATCTCAAGGAGTCCTGTTTTCCAGCCGGGTACGGGTCCCTTGATCATCACGAGATTTTCATCGGGTCTGATATCGATGATCTCAAGGTTTTTGACGGTCTTTCTGTCAACCCCCATGTGACCGGGCATTCTTCTACCCTTTACAACCCTTGCAGGCCAGGCAGAGCAACCGATGGAACCGGGTTTACGATGGTTCCTGCAACCGTGGGTCTCAGGACCCCGGGAAAACCCGTGGCGCTTGATGGTTCCGGCGAATCCACGTCCCTTTGAGGTTCCCGACACATTGACTTTATCGCCAATGGCAAAGGCATCAAGTCCGATGGTCTGACCGACTTCATACTCGTCGGTATTTTCGACCCGGAACTCACGCACAACTTTAAACCCGGTTGAACCGCTCTTGGAAAAATGGCCCACCTTGGGTTTGTTGCATTTTGCCAGGGGCCGCTCGTCAAACCCGAGCTGAAGGGCGTTGTACCCTTCTGTCTGCTCGGCCTTGACCTGGGTAACCACACAGGGACCGAACTTGACCACGGTCACGGGGACAAGCGTTCCATCTGCGGCAAAAACGCTTGTCATGCCGATTTTTTTACCTAACATTCCTTTAAACATGATCACTTCCTGCTCTCTTAGCTATAGTTTTATCTCAACATCAACACCTGGTGAAAGATCAAGCTTCATAAGAGCATCGACGGTCTGCTGGGTGGGTTCCAGGATATCCATCAGACGTTTATGGGTTCTGATCTCAAACTGCTCACGTGATTTTTTATTCACATGGGGGGACCGCAGAACACAAAACTTGTTGATCCGTGTGGGCAGTGGAATCGGCCCCACAACCTTTGCACCCGTCTTTCTTGCGGTATCAACGATATCAATGGATGACTGGTCAAGAAGCTTGTGATCGTATGCTTTTAGTCTGATCCTGATTTTGGTTTTTATCATCTCGTTCTCTTACCTATTCGATTATTTCACCGATAACACCGGCGCCGACGGTACGTCCGCCTTCTCTGATTGCAAACCTGAGCTCTTTTTCCATGGCAATGGGAGCAATCAGTTCTGCTTCGATGGCCGCATTATCACCCGGCATGATCATTTCAACACCTTCGGGCAGCGTAAGAATACCGGTAACGTCCGTAGTCCTGAAAAAGAACTGGGGCCTGTATCCGCTGAAGAAAGGTGTATGACGTCCGCCCTCTTCCTTGCTCAGACAGTAGATCTCGGCCTTGAACTTGGTATGGGGGGTGATGGTTCCGGGCTTTGCAACAACCTGGCCCCTTTCAACGGCATCACGTTTGGTTCCACGCAGCAGCAGTCCAACGTTGTCGCCGGCCCGCCCCTCGTCCAGAAGCTTGCGGAACATCTCAACACCTGTGCAGATGGTCTTGGTAGTCTCGCGAATACCCACGAGCTCAACCTCTTCACCGGTCTTGATGATACCACGGTCAATCCTTCCGGTAACAACGGTTCCACGGCCGGAAATTGAGAATACATCCTCGATGGGCATGAGGAAATCCTTGTCCGTGTCACGTACAGGCTCCTGGACATACTCGTCAAGAACCTTCAAGAGTTCATGGATGGGTGCTGCAGCAGGATCATCCGAGGTGTCAGCCTCAAGTGCCTTGAGGGCGGAACCACGAATAATCGGTGTGTCATCTCCGGGGAACTCGTACTTGGTCAACAGTTCCTGGAGTTCCATCTCAACCAGTTCAATGAGCTCCTCATCGTCAACCATGTCACATTTGTTCAGAAACACGACAATGCTGGGAACGCCAACCTGACGGGCAAGCAGAATGTGCTCACGGGTCTGGGGCATGGGCCCGTCATCGGCTGAAACTACGAGGATGGCACCGTCCATCTGGGCCGCACCGGTAATCATGTTTTTAATGTAATCGGCATGGCCCGGGCAGTCTACATGGGCGTAATGGCGATTGGCTGTCTCGTACTCCACATGGGCCGTGGAGATGGTGATACCCCTTTCTCTTTCTTCCGGAGCCTTGTCGATCTCGTCAAAGGCAATAAACTTACCATGGCCGAGAAGGGCTGCATGCTTTGTGATTGCAGCTGTCAATGTGGTCTTGCCATGGTCGATATGACCGATGGTTCCAATGTTAACGTGGGGCTTGTTCCTCTCAAATTTTTCTTTAGCCATCTTAAAATCTCCCTCCCTGATATATCAACAGGACGTTCTTTTTTTGCTGTTTTACCAACGAAAGTGGGCAAAGGCCTTGTTTGCCTCTGCCATCTTGTGTGTATCCTCTTTTTTCTTGACCGCGCCACCCCTTTCATTATAGGCGTCCAGAAGCTCTGCTGCGAGCTTGTTGGACAGTCCTTTTTCAGAGCGACCCCGACTGAATCGAAGCAGCCACCTGAAGGCAAGGGCGGTCTGTCTTGAGGATTTAATCTCGGTCGGAACCTGGTAGGTTGAACCACCCACCCTTCTGGATTTAACCTCGACCGAAGGCCGAATGTTGCCGATGGCCTTCTCAAAGACCTTGAGGGATGACTCACCGAGCTTTTCCTCGACAATTCCCATTGCATCCTTGAAAACCCGTTCTGCAACGCTTTTCTTGCCGTCCCTCATGATGCAGTTGACGAACTTCACTGAGATGTGTTCGTCCTTGCTGATGGCATTTTTCAAATGCCCTGATACTATTTTTTTTCTCGCCATGTATCCACCAATTCCTAATCTTGATTCAAAAATTTTCCAGGCAGTGTCACGTGCCGGTCATTTTGATTATTTGGGCCGTTTTGCTCCATACTTGGACCTGCCCTGTTTTCTATCTTCAACGCCAAGGGTATCCAGGGTGCCCCTCACAATGTGATACCGGACACCGGGAAGATCCTTTACCCTCCCGCCCCTGACAAGGACGACCGAATGCTCCTGAAGATTATGACCCATTCCGGGAATATATGCTGCAACCTCCATTCCCGTTGTCAACCGAACCCTTGCAACCTTACGAAGGGCCGAGTTGGGCTTCTTGGGTGTGGATGTATAGACCCTTGTACAAACGCCGCGTTTCTGCGGGCCGCCCTTAAGAGCAGGCGTACTCTGTTTCTTTTCGGCCTTTTTTCTACCTTTTCTAACCAGCTGATTAATGGTCGGCATACCGTAATAACACTCCTTATCGAATATTTTCGAATCTTCCTGTGCGACAAAATGTTAGATTATTATACATAAGCATTGATTTTGTCAAGGTTTTTGTTTATGTGCATCTCAAGACCCTAGACTGCAGGCGTTGGGGCTGCCTCAATTACAAGGTCCTTGTAGGCCACATAGCCCGTCCCTGCCGGAACCAGTCTCCCCATGACCACATTTTCTTTCAATCCCTTGAGATCATCCAAACGACCCTGCATGCTCGCTTCGGTGAGAACCTTGGTCGTTTCCTGGAATGAAGCGGCCGAGATGAAACTGTCCGTTGCAAGGGACGCCTTGGTGATTCCAAGGATCAGGGGCTCGCCCCTGGCGGGCTCGCCGCCCTTTTGCACAACCGCTCGGTTGGCTGCGGCAAACCGTGCCCGGTCCACCTGCTCGTCCGGGATGAAATCCGTATCCCCGACATCGATCACCTTGACCCTGCGCATCATCTGGCCAATGACCACCTCGATGTGCTTGTCGTTGATCCTTACGCCCTGGAGACGGTAGACTTCCTGGACTTCGTCCACCAGATAGCGGGCCAGGGCAACCTCCCCCTTGATGTTCAGGATATCCTGGGGATTTGCACTGCCGCCGATCAGAGGTTCACCGGCCTTGACATAATCGCCGTCATAGACGGTCACATGGCGGCCCTTGGGAATGAGGTACTCTCTTTTCTCTCCCACGTCCGTGGGCATTACCGTAACCTTCTGTTTTCCCTTGGTTCCCTTGGACACGGTGACATACCCGTCGATTTCAGTCAGAACCGTGGGCTCCTTGGGTTTCCGGACTTCAAACAGCTCAGCAACCCGGGGCAGACCACCGGTAATATCCTTGGTCTTGGATGTGGCCCTGGGAAGCTTTGCAATGATGTCGCCGGCCATGACCTGATCATCCTCGTCGACCATGAGAATGGCGTTGACCGGCAAAAAGTATCGAACAACCGAACTGCTGCCCGGCAGTTTAACACCCTTGCCCTCCTGATCCCTGAAGGTGATCCTGGGTCGTACATCGGCCACCTTGCTCTCAATAATGGTCCGGCTCACCTTGCCCGTCACCTGGTCGATCTTCTCCTGAACCGTTGAACCAGCCTCGATGTCGGCATACCTGACCCGGCCGCTCACCTCGGTGATGATTGGCGTGGTAAAGGGATCCCATTCGGCAATCCTGTCCCCGACTTCAACCTCCTGACCCTCTTTTACCAGCAGGGTAGCGCCGTAGATGATGTCGTCGTGGGCCCGTTCCCTTCCCTCGGGACCGACAATGGAGAACCCGCCACCCTTACGGTTCATGACAATCTGCTTGTCATCTGCGGTGGTAACGATCTGTATGTTTTCGTTGAGATTTATGGTTCCTGCAACCCTTGCCTTGATCTCGGCAACTTCGACCTTTCTGCTGGCCGTACCACCAATATGGAAGGTACGCATGGTCAGCTGGGTTCCAGGCTCGCCAATGGACTGGGCTGCCATGATACCCACGGCCTGTCCGATATCCACGGTCTTGCCATAGGCGAGATCCCGGCCGTAGCAGCGGGCGCAGACCCCGGTCTTGGCCTTGCAGGTGAGGACGCTTCGAATCTTGACGCTGGTGACGCCTGCGGCCTCAATCCGTTCGACCATGGCCTCGTCGAGCTCTACGTTTCTCTCAACAATGACCTCGTCCTTATAAAGGTCCCTTACATCCTCCTGGGTGACCCGGCCAAGAATACGTTCCCCAAGGCTCTGGATGACCTCACCGCCCTCGAGAAGGGATTCAACCTCAACCCCCATGAGGGTGCCGCAATCGTCTTCAGACACGGTGCAGTCCTGGGCAACGTCGGCAAGCCGTCGGGTAAGGTACCCTGAGTTGGCCGTCTTGAGGGCCGTATCGGCCAGACCCTTACGGGCACCATGGGTGGAGATAAAGTACTGGAGAACCGTGAGCCCCTCACGGAAACAGGCCGTGATGGGATTCTCGATAATCTCCCCCGAAGGTTTAGCCATCAGCCCCCTCATGCCGGCCAGCTGACGCATCTGATCCTTGCTGCCCCTGGCCCCAGAGTCGGCCATCATATAAACGGCGTTGAGGATATCCCCTTCAGGTCCCTGGTAGCTCTTGGCACTTGCCGGGTTCTTCATCACCTCCATCATGGCATCGGCAATGTCATCCGTACTCTTTGCCCAGATATCCACCACCTTGTTGTACTTTTCACCCTGGGTGATGAGACCTTCGGAATACTGCTCCTTGATGTCGACCACGCTCTTTTCCGCCTCGCGGATGATATCCCACTTGTTGTCCGGAATGATCATATCATCGATGCAGATGGAAAGTCCCCCAAGGGTCGAGTGTTTATATCCGATGTCCTTGAGGCGGTCGGCCAGAACCACGGTCTCTTTGATGCCGATGTTTCGGTAGGCGTAATCCACAAGCTCCCTGACAGCAGATTTTGTCATGAGGCGATTCACCAGGTGGAAGGGAATGGTGGTCTCCCGCTGGTCCACCCGGAAGATATTGTAAAACCCGCCGGACTCGATCACATCGGAAAACTGGCCCTTTCTCAAACCGTAGAGCTGCTCGGCCTTTATCTCGGAAACCTGGAATATGTTCTTGAACTCCTTGCGGGTGAGAATCCCGGTAACCCCCTTGGTGGAACGGGTTTCTTCATCGCAGTAGCGCTCGGACACCTCGTCAAAGGTCTTTGCACCCTTGAGCATCTGCAGGGCCTCAAGGGCTGTTTCCCGGTCAGACACCCGGATCCGGCTCATGGAGAGCAGGGTATCACCCGGAATGATCTCCCAGAGCAGTATCCTGCCGCAGGTGGTCTTGTACATCTTGCCGTCAATGCGCACATTGATTTTAGCGTTCAGTCCGATCTCTTTGGCGTCAAAGGCGGACCTGACCTCGGCAATGCTTGAAAAACGGCTTCCCTCGCCAGGAAGGCCGGGAACCCCACGGGTCATGTAGTAGATTCCCAGTACAATATCCTGGGTGGGAACAATCACCGGCTGGCCATTGGCGGGAGACAAAATATTGTTGCTGGCCAGCATCAGTATCCTTGCCTCGAGCTGGGACTCCAGGGAAAGGGGCACATGAACGGCCATCTGATCGCCGTCAAAGTCGGCATTGAAGGCAGGACAGACCAGGGGATGGAGCTGAATGGCCTTACCTTCGATGAGGATGGGCTCAAAGGCCTGGATGCCCAGTCGGTGAAGGGTGGGTGCACGGTTGAGCATGATGGGGTACTCCCTGACCACATGGTCCAGGGCATCCCACACCTCGACCTCCTCCCTTTCGACCATTTTCTTGGCACTCTTGACGGTGGAGACAAGCCCCTTCTGCTCAAGGTAGTTGTAAATAAACGGCTTGAACAGCTCCAGGGCCATCTTTTTGGGCAGACCGCACTGGTGAAGCCGCAGATCCGGCCCCACCGTAATAACCGTACGGCCGGAATAATCCACACGCTTGCCAAGCAGGTTCTGGCGAAAGCGCCCCTGTTTACCCTTTAATGTATCACTCAGGGATTTCAAAGGCCGCTTGTTGGTTCCGGTGACCACCCTGCCGTGACGGCCGTTGTCAAACAGGACATCCACGGCCTCCTGGAGCATGCGCTTCTCGTTCCTGACAATAATGTCAGGGGCGTTGAGGTCAACCAGTCGTTTGAGCCGGTTGTTCCGGTTGATCACCCTTCGATATAAATCGTTGAGATCACTTGTGGCAAAACGACCGCCCTCCAGGGGAACCAGGGGTCGAAGATCCGGCGGCAAAACGGGCAACGCCGTCATGATCATCTTGGTGGGACTCTGGCCCGAGGTCCGGAAGGCATCGACCACCTTGAGCCGTTTGGCCATTTTCTGGCGTTTGGCAACGGATTTGGTGGTCCCGATCTCTTCCCTGAGCTCCTGGTAAACCGCCTCCAGGTCAACCTGTTCAAGCAGTTGCAGAACCGCTTCAGCACCCATGCCCGCCTCAAACGATCCAAGACCATACAGCTCAATGGCCTCGTGGTATTTTTCATCGGACAGCAGCTGAAGCTTGTCCAGCCCGGTCTCCTTGGGGTCAATGACCACATAGGAGTCAAAGTAAAGCACCTTTTCAAGGTTCTTGAGGGTAAGGTCAAGAAGGTTTCCGATCTTGCTCGGCAGACTCTTTAAAAACCAGATGTGGGAAACAGGACAGGCAAGCTCAATATGGGCCATGCGTTCCCGGCGCACCTTGGACTGGATAACCTCAACACCGCACTTTTCACAGATCACACCCCGGTGCTTCATGCGTTTGTACTTGCCGCAGTTGCACTCGTAATCCTTTGTGGGGCCGAATACCTTGGCACAGAACAAACCGTCCCGCTCGGGCTTAAATGTCCGGTAATTGATGGTTTCAGGTTTTTTTATTTCGCCGTGGGACCACTCTCTTATCTGGTCTGAAGAGGCAATCGCTATCTGAACACCCGTATAAATCTTGGGATCTTTGGGCTTGGCAAAGAAGTCGTATATGGTTTCCAATATCTTCTCCTTATTTTTTCCCTTCTAAAAGGTTGATATCCAGGCCCAGACTCTGGAGTTCTTTGGTAAGAACCCTGAAAGATTCAGGCATTCCAGGTTCAAGAACATTCTGTCCTTTGACGATCTTCTCGTACATGCGTGTCCTTCCCGTCATATCATCTGATTTTACCGTAATAAACTCTTGAAGCGCGTGGGCGGCACCATAGGCTTCCATGGCCCACACCTCCATCTCCCCAAGGCGCTGGCCGCCGAACTGGGCTTTACCGCCCAGGGGCTGCTGGGTTACAAGTGAATATGGTCCGATTGATCGGGCATGGAGCTTGTCATCCACAAGGTGATGGAGTTTGAGCATGTACATGATACCCACGGTAATGGGCTTGTCAAAGGGCTCGCCCGTACGGCCGTCGTATAGGGTCGACTGACCCGAAGGATCCAGCCCGGCATAACTGATCAACGACTTGATCTCGCTCTCGGCCGCACCGTCGAAAACAGGTGTGGCCATGTGGACCCCGTTTTTATACATTGCGGCAAATTCCATGAACTCGGTATCATCCATATGGTCAATGGCATCGACAAACTCGACTTCTTCCTCGTTGCTCAGTTTGGCCATGGTGTTTTCAACCGTATAATGGGAAGCAAAGTCATAATGGGTTTTCTCTTTGTTTGCCCGTTCACCCGCCTTGATCAGTGGCGTGGTGAATATTCTCTTGATTCTGGCCCTGAGTTCGTCGGTCTTTTTCTCATAGATCAGATCATCAATCTGGCGGCCAAGGCCCCTGGCTGCACACCCCAGGTGAATCTCCAGAATCTGACCCACGTTCATCCTCGATGGCACGCCAAGGGGATTGAGCACCATGTCAACAGTCCTGCCGTCTTCAAAGTAGGGCAGATCAGCCACCGGGAGAATCCTCGAGACAACACCCTTGTTGCCGTGGCGGCCTGCCATTTTGTCACCCACTGACAAGACACGCTTCATGGCAACGTTGATCTTGATCAGCTTGAGCACACCCGGAGGCAGATCATCCCCTTTTTCATACCGGGACGCCTGGGTGTTAAAATTATCCCTGGCCTTTTTGATCTGACTCTCAGCCTTTTCAAGGATGACATGGACATTTTCCGTAAGTGATGCGTCTTCAACGGTCACGCCCATGAGATCGGTCAGGGCAATGCCCTCAAACAATCCCGGCACTACAGTTGTTCCAGATGGAACAACAACTTTTTTACCCTTTTTAACAGCAGCCTGGAGTGCCTGGCCTGCAAGGAGGTCTTCAAGGCGTTCCTGGATGGTTTCCGTGATGATCCGCACTTCATCGTCCCGGTCCTTTTCAAGCTTTTCAATCTCAAGATCTTCGATCAGCCTTGTGCGATCATCCTTTGGCAGTCCTCTGCGGGAAAACACCTTGGCTGCGGTCACAACACCCTCCACCCCGGGGGGAACCCTGAGGGAGGTATCCTTGACATCCCCTGCCTTTTCACCAAAAATGGCCCGGAGCAGTTTTTCTTCCGGACTCAGCTGGGTTTCGCCCTTGGGGGTGATTTTACCCACAAGAATGTCGCCCGGCTTGACCTCGGCACCCAGGCGTATGATGCCTGAATCGTCCAGATCCTTTAAGGCCTCTTCGCCGGCATTGGGAATATCACGGGTGATTTCTTCCTTGCCAAGCTTTGTGTCCCTGGCAACCACCTCAAACTCCTCGACGTGGACCGAGGTGTAAACCCCCTCCTTGACCAGTCGTTCACTCACAAGGATGGAATCCTCATAGTTGTATCCGCCCCAGGGCATGAAAGCCACGGTGACGTTCTTGCCAAGGGCAAGCTCGCCCATCTCGGTTGAAGGACCATCGGCGATGACCTCGCCCCGTCTGACAACGTCACCCTTTTTTACGATGGGTCGATGGTTAAAGCAGGTATTCTGGTTGGACCGGACAAACTTGGATGCCGTGTAGATCGTTACGGTTCTGTCATCTGAACCTTCACCGTTTTCGGTATTTTTGACCACTATCCGTTTGGCATCCACATCAACGACAATACCGTCGTGTTCAGCCACAATGGCCACGCCCGAATCCCTGGCAACCACCCCTTCAATGCCCGTACCCACCAGGGGGGCCTCGCTTCGAATCAAAGGAACGGCCTGACGCTGCATGTTTGACCCCATAAGGGCCCGGTTTGCATCATCATTCTCAAGAAAGGGAATCAACGAGGCAGAAACAGACACCAGCTGGTTCGGAGAAACGTCCATGAACTCAATGTCGTTCTTGGCAACCATCTCAAACTCCCCGCCCACCCGTGAAGTAACAAGGTCGTTGATCAGGTTGCCCTGCTCGTCCAGCACCGCATTTGCCTGGGCAATGGGGTGTTCCTTTTCCTCGAATGCAGAAAGGTGGGTAATCTGCCTTGAGACCACGCCATCCTTGGCAATCCTGTAGGGGGTTTCGATAAAGCCGAAATCATTGACCCGTGCATAGGTACAAAGGGAAACAATCAGCCCGATGTTGGGTCCTTCTGGGGTTTCAATGGGACAGATCCTGCCGTAATGGGAGGGATGAACATCCCTGACTTCAAAACCTGCCCGCTCCCGTGTAAGGCCGCCCGGTCCCAGGGCCGAAAGCCGTCGTTTGTGGGTGGTCTCGGACAGAGGGTTGGTCTGGTCCATGAACTGGGAGAGCTGACTTGTGCCAAAGAACTCCCGGACCACGGCTGAAACAGGTTTGGGATTGACAAGATCGTGGGGCATCATGGCATCAACTTCCTGCATGCTCATGCGCTCCTTGATAGCCCGCTCCATCCTGACAAGCCCGATTCTGTACTGGTTTTCAAGCAGTTCACCAACTGCACGGACCCGCCGGTTTCCCAAATGGTCGATGTCGTCAACGGCGCCCTGGGTATCCTTGAGTTCCACCAGGGTGGCAGCAGTCAAAAGGATATCCTCCCTTCGGAGGGTCCTCACGTCTATGCCCGTTGACATGCCCAGCCGATGGTTCATCTTGAGACGACCGACATTGGAAAGATCGTAGTAGGCCGGCTTAAAGAACAGATGATCGATAAAATCCTGGGCAACCTCGGGGGTGGCCGGATTTCCGGGCCTGAGGCGCCGGTAGATCTCGATCAGGGCCTCAGCACGGCTGGTGACCTTGTCAACGGCAAGGGTTTTGCGCATGGAATCGGAACTGTAGGTGTCTACGTAGAGAATGCTGAACTCGGTGATCCCTGCACCATCGATTTTTTCAATCACCTCGGGGTCAATCAAAGAACCCGCCTTTGCAAGGATTTCCTGTGTTTCAGGATGGACAATGGTTGAGGCAAACCCCCTGCCGATAATGTCATCCTCACTGACGGGGATATACTCAAGACCCGCTGTCTGAAGCTGCTTGAGGGCACGGAGTGTAAACAACCGCCCCTTTTTAACAACCACCTCACCGGTTTCAGGATCAAGAATATCAAAACTTGCCCGGTTTCGTTTAAGGTTGTCGGGATTGAACGCCTTAAACAGGGTGCCGTCTTTTCGTACAATATGCTCTTTTTTGTAAAAAAAGCTCAATATGTCTTCGTTGGTATATCCAAAGGCCTTGAAAAGGATGGTCACTGGAAATTTTCGACGACGGTCAATGCGGATATTGACAATATCCTTGGGGTCAATCTCCATATCGATCCAGGATCCCCGGACAGGGATAATTCGAGCGGTATAGATGATTTTTCCGCTGGAATGGCTCTTTCCCTTGTCATGGTCGAAAAACACACCTGAGGATCTGTGAAGCTGGCTGACAACAGCGCGTTCGGTACCGTTAATAATAAAAGTACCACGTTTCGTCATCAAAGGAATGGTTCCGAAATAAATTTCCTGCTCTTTGATGTCCCGGATGGAGGTGACCCCTGCATCCTTGTCCACATCATAAACAACGAGCCTTACGGTTATATTAACGGGAATTTCATAGGTCATCCCTCGACTGATGCACTCTTTCATGGAATGCTTTGTCTCTCCGAACGAGTAGGAGACATATTCAAGGGATGATGTACCTGTGAAGTCTTTGATGGGAAGTACGGACTTGAATACAAGGTGTATCCCGATATCTTCCCTCTCTTCAGGTGGTACATCTCTCTGGAGGAAACGTTCAAAGGAGGTGCGTTGCATCCCAATGAGATCCGGAATATCAACGACCCTGCTCTTACTGCCAAATTCTTTTCGTATGCGCTTGTTTGCCAAAAGGCTCCCGGTCATGGTATCTCCAAATATGGCTTTATTATAACCGTGAAAGCGGAGACATGGCCGTATAGGCCGTGCCCCCGCGTCGAGTATATAAAACTTCAAATTTTTTCAGATAGTTAGTAATATCACCAACTATTTTACAGTGACCTGGGCACCAGCGGCTTCGAGCTGCTCCTTGATCTTTTCTGCTTCTTCTTTTACAATCCCTTCCTTGACCGGCTTGGGAGCCTCGTCAACAAGGGCTTTTGCCTCTTTCAGACCCAGACCTGTAATTGCACGAACCTCTTTGATCACACCGATCTTTTTATCACCGGCAGCCTCAAGGATAACATCAAACTCGGTCTGCTCTTCGGCGGCTGCGCCTGCCTCTGCTGCTCCGCCTGCGGCCATCATGGCAACGGGAGCTGCTGCAGAAACACCAAATTTTTCCTCAAGTTCTTTTACCAGCTCTGAAAGCTCAAGAACACTCATGTTTGCAATAAATTCAACTACATCGTCTTTTGTGACATCAGCCATTATTTTCTCCTTGGATAACCCTGGAAAGAGTTATATAAAACTTTGATTTAATCGTTGTTTGGTCGTTGTTAAAGCCTATGCCGCTTCTTTCTGCTCGGCAATCGCAGATAGAACCGTCATAAAACCCCTTGGAACGCCGGAAAGTACACGTACCAGGCCGGTGGGAACACCATTCATGGCAGACAGCAACTGTGCCAGGAGCACCTCCCTGGACGGCATTTTTGCAAGGGCCTTGATATCATCCACAGTGAGAACCTTGCCGTTCATGGTACCGGCCTTGATCTCAAGCTTTTCATTGGATTCTGCAAACTTAACCAGAATTCTTGCCGGAGCGACAGGGTCATTCTTGCAGGTTGCAATGGCGTTGGGACCCTTGAAGAAATCCTTCATCAAAGCGGTATCTGTCCCTTCGGACGCCATTCCAAGAAGCGTATTCTTCACAACAGCCAGCTGAACACCCTCTTTTCGCAATTCCGACCGGAGCTGGGTCATGGATTCAACGTTGAGCCCCTTGTAATCCACAAGAATCGAAATCTGGGTTTCCTTAAGGCAACCCGCAAAATCGGCCACAAACTCTTTTTTATTAGATAAATTCAATAAACTACACCTCCTTTCCAAATACAACATTTTTTCAGAGGTGCCAACGGTGCCAAAACAGATTTCTGTCTAGGCAGGCCGGCATCGCCGATTATACACATATGAGGATGTGCACCTACTGTCTTTGACAGACAATTAACAATTATGATGCCATGTTCAAGGACATGGCGGCAACCGGGAAGGGGTTGTTAAACCCTACTTGGTGAACATGGGGTCTATTTTTACGCCGGGGCCCATGGTGGTTGATACGGTAATACCCTTGAGGTAGGTTCCCTTGCTGGCAGCAGGCTTGAGGGCAATGATCGTATTGATGAAAGCCTTGACATTTTCAACCAGTTTTTCTGGACCAAAGGAAACTTTACCAACGGGCACATGAACGATACCGGCCTTTTCAACCCTGAAATCAATCTTACCGGCCTTGAGTTCTTCTACGGCCTTGGCAACATCAAAGGTTACCGTTCCAGTCTTGGCATTGGGCATCAAGCCCCTGGGTCCCAGGACCCTGCCAAGCTTGCCAACGGTTCCCATCATGTCCGGGGTTGCGATGGCCTTGTCAAACCCGAACCAGCCATCTTTGATCTTTTCAACGGTCTCATCGTCGGCTATAAAATCGGCGCCTGCATCCAGGGCTTCTTTTTCCTTTTCACCCTTTGCAAAAACCAGAACCTTGACCTCTTTACCAAGTCCATTGGGAAGGGCTACGGTTCCCCTGACCATCTGGTCTGCGTGGCGCGGGTCAACTCCAAGTCTCACAGCGATATCAACCGTTTCATCGAATTTTGCATAGGATGACGCGAGTGAGAGCTCTAAAGCTTCATTGAAATCATAGCGAGCCTGCTTATCGATCTTCTTTGACATTTCCGTATATTTTTTACCGTGCTTCGGCATTTTATATCACTCACTCCTTAAACGGTTAAACTACTTCGATACCCATACTTCTGGCCGTACCAGCAATTATACTTACCGCTGCATCAACATCTGCAGCGTTCAAATCTTCCATCTTCAAGGTCGCAATCTCAACAAGTTGATCCCGGGTCACCTTTCCAACCTTGTCCCGGTTTGGAACGCCTGAACCCTTGCTGATCTTTGCCGCCCTTTTCAAAAGCATGGAGGCCGGAGGGGTCTTTGTGATAAAGGTAAACGATCTGTCCTGGTATACGGTTATAACAACAGGAATTATGGAACCTGCGTCATTGGCTGTCCTGGCGTTAAAAGCCTTGCAGAAATCCATGATGTTCACACCATGCTGACCCAACGCAGGTCCAATCGGCGGTGATGGATTTGCCTTACCAGCCTCTACCTGAAGTTTGATCAGCGCCATTACTTTTTTAGCCATCTTATTTACTCCTGACACTCACTTTAAAGTTTCGTAATTTAAATCTTTGTGACCTGGACAAAGTCAAGCTCAACAGGTGTTGCCCGCCCGAAGATACTGACAAGGACTCTAACCTTTCCCTTATCGGGATTTGACTCTTCAACCGTTCCATTAAAATTGGTAAATGGTCCGTCGGTCACCCGCACATCATCACCCGGTTCAAAATAGTATCTGGGCTGGGGTTTATTTTTCCCCTGCTCCATTCGCTCGACAATGGCTGCGGCTTCTGCATCGGAAATGGGAGCAGGCTTGTTCTTGCCCCCCAGAAACCCCGTCACCTTTGGCGTGGAATTAACAATGTGCCAGGTCTCATCGTTCAGGGACATGCGCACAAGAATATAGCCCGGATAGAACTTACGTGAAGATTCCCGTTTTTTTCCGTTGACAAGCTCCACAACGTGTTCGGTCGGAACCAGGACCTCATCAAAACTGTCCGCACATCCGGAATTGGCAATCTTGTCTTCCAGTGCCAGTTTGACCTTTTGCTCAAACCCTGAATAGACGTGAACCACATACCATTTTAGAGACACTATCGACCCCCCTATTTATGCAAGAACAACCTGCACCAACTTTGAAAGACCAAAGTCGACCAGGCCAAGAAATGCAGCAAGAATAAACACGAGGATAATTACGACCACCGTTGAACCGGCAGTCTGTTTCTGATTCGGCCAGGTAACTTTTTTAAGCTCAACACGGACCTCGCGAAAAAATTGGACCGCTTTGTGGTAAAAATTTTCTCGCCCGGCTACAGCGTTTGTTAGGGGAGTCGTCTTGGGCTTCAGCACCTGAGTTGCGGGTTTTACCCGACGCTCAGCACCCTTGCCCCCGCTCTCCTGTTGCAGGGCCTGACCTTCCTGCACCTTTGCTTTGCTTTTATCTGTTGTCAGCTTCTTCTTTTGCAACCGTGCCATAACTCTCCTGGATCTGTCTACCCTGTCAGCTCGAAAGCAGCGTTAAAAAAAAATGATGGCAGGTCAGGAGGGAGTCGAACCCCCAGCATCCGGATTTGGAGTCCGGCGCTCTACCAATTAGAGCTACTGACCTGCATCAAACTGCAGCCATTACATCGGCATGTTTCTGCCCGTAAGACCTTACTTTCGCGTCTCTTTATGGGTCACATGTTTCTTACAGAACCTGCAGTATTTTTCAAACTCAAGCTTATCAGGAGTTATACGCTTATTCTTTGTCGTTGTATAATTTCTTCTCTTGCACTCTGTGCATGCAAGAGTCACGTTTACTCTGGGCACTTGAAACTCCTTGAATTATTATTCTATTATTTCCCCAATAACACCCGCACCTACGGTACGACCGCCTTCCCTGATGGCAAAGCGCAACTCTTTTTCCATGGCAATGGGTGCTATGAGCTCAGCCATAATGGCAGCATTATCACCGGGCATGATCATCTCAACCCCTTCAGGCAGGGACAAAACCCCTGTGACATCGGTGGTTCTGAAAAAGAACTGGGGACGATAACCGCTGAAGAACGGGGTATGGCGGCCACCCTCCTCTTTGCTCAGACAATAGATCTCTGCCTTGAACTTTGTATGGGGCGTGATGGTACCGGGCTTTGCAACGACCTGGCCTCTTTCAACGGCATCCCGTTTGGTTCCCCTGAGGAGCAGTCCCACATTATCACCGGCCCGGCCCTCGTCAAGAAGCTTTCTGAACATCTCAACACCCGTGCAGATGGTCTTGGTGGTGTCACGGATACCGACGAGTTCGACCTCTTCACCGGTTTTAATAATACCCCGATCAATTCTTCCGGTAACCACGGTTCCACGTCCGGAAATCGAGAATACGTCCTCTATGGGCATAAGAAAATCTTTATCCGTGTCCCGAACCGGCTCTTTTACATATTCGTCAAGTACATCCAGCAGTTTATGGATAGGCGCTGCTGCAGGGTCATCCGAAGTCTCAGCCTCAAGGGCCTTAAGGGCACTGCCCCGGACAATGGGTGTTTCATCCCCTGGGAACTCGTACTTTGTCAAGAGCTCCTGGAGTTCCATCTCAACAAGTTCAATCAGCTCTTCGTCGTCAACCATATCACACTTGTTTAAAAACACAACAATGCTTGGTACACCCACCTGGCGGGCCAGCAGAATGTGTTCCCGGGTCTGGGGCATGGGACCGTCATCTGCCGAAACGACAAGGATCGCTCCATCCATCTGCGCTGCACCGGTGATCATGTTTTTGATATAGTCGGCATGCCCCGGACAGTCCACGTGGGCATAATGGCGATTGGCAGTCTCGTACTCCACGTGGGCCGTAGAGATGGTAATACCCCGCTCCCTCTCTTCAGGGGCTTTATCTATCTCATCAAAGGCGACAAACTTACCAAAACCCCTCAAGGCAGCGTGCTTGGTGATTGCAGCCGTAAGTGTTGTTTTACCATGATCAATATGACCGATGGTTCCAATATTTACATGGGGTTTTGTCCGCTCAAATTTTTCTTTTGCCATCTTTAAAATATCCTCCCGCCGAAAAAAGTGGAGCCCATGAACGGATTCGAACCGTTGAACCTCTTCCTTACCAAGGAAGCGCTCTACCTACTGAGCTACATGGGCCTGACCTTTAAGCAGTTGCAAACATCTATCTGACTTGCATAGAAGGGATGGAGCGGGAGACGAGGCTCGAACTCGCGACATTCAGCTTGGAAGGCTGAAGCTCTACCAACTGAGCTACTCCCGCTCTTAACAAAGGGGGAGCCATGCACGGCACACACCTTTTCTGAAGCGTCCATTCTATGCAGTACGCGACCCCATCTTAAGCAAGACAAAGTCTCCTACATGAACTTTTTATGGTGGTGGGGGGAGGATTTGAACCTCCGAAGGCTTGGCCGTCAGATTTACAGTCTGATCCCTTTGACCACTCGGGAACCCCACCATTATTTTTCTGGAGCCGATACCCCGAATCGAACGGAGGACATTCTCATTACAAGTGAGATGCTCTACCAACTGAGCTATATCGGCATTACCGTGCCGCAAAGAACTAAACCCCTTCACGACAAGACCGGCGAATAATAGCAGAGGAATCCTGGTTTATCAAGCCCAGAAAAACAGCACTCACAAGCCACTGAAAGGCATAGGAGCAACCAAACCGCATTTAACCTCTTTTTCCGCCTGTTTTCGACTATTTTCTACGCTTAACGAGTCTTCCACCAAAAAACAGTCTCCAAAGGTGCGTTTTATCAGTAAATATGGGGGATATTTACTTGACACCCCCATTTTAATTTTATATGCATGGGCAAGTTACACCGTTCCAGCCACCTCAAACCTATATAGGATTTATACCTATTCCATGAAAAAAATACAATCCCTTATCATAATACCGTTTATCATCATGGGCTGCCAACCGGCACTTCAAAATCATTCTGTGGTTGCCAACCCTGAAATACAGACGATCGAACAGGATACCCCGTTTGAACACAAAGCCCCCCACACGGGCTGTACATCCAACACCAAAAGCATCCTGTCGGGCACTGCAGCCAAACGGTCGGATTCTGCCCTGGCCCTTTTGAAAAAGTCGCCAAAATCGGTAGCTGCCCAGGAAAAGATCGACCAGGCCCTGGAACTGTGCAATTCAGCCCAGGCCCTCTGGGAAAAAGGGGAGCTTGAAAACGCCCTCACCGAACTGGATACCGCCTATGCTGCAATCCTTGACCTTGACACCAACGCCCACCCCCTATTTACCCAGCAGAAAGAAGACATCCGGTACATGATCTCCAAACGGATACTTGAAATCTATGCATCCAGAAATATTGTTGTCACGGGCAACCACGATGCCATCCCCATTACCCTGAACGCATATGTTCAAAAGGAAATCGACCTGCTCACCGGATCTGAAAGAAATTTCTTCATTCGTTCCATGGAGAGAGCGGGCCGATACCAGCCCTTTATCGCCCTTGAATTCAAAAAAGCCGGAATTCCTGAAGAACTGTCTTGGCTGCCCCTCATTGAAAGCGGTTTCAGGGTCCGGGCCCTTTCACCGGCCAGGGCATTGGGTTTGTGGCAGTTTATTCCCTCCACCGGCTATAAGTTCGGCCTCAAGCGGGACTACTACGTTGATGAAAGGCTCGACCCCATCAAATCAACCCATGCCGCCATTGCCTACCTCAAGGAACTCCACGGCATGTTCGGTGACTGGGCCACGGTTCTTGCCGCCTACAACTGCGGAGAAGGACGGGTGCTGAGGATCATCCGCCAGCAGAACATCAACTACCTTGACAATTTCTGGGATCTCTATGAAAAACTGCCCAGGGAGACATCCAGATATGTGCCAAGATTTCTTGCCACCATCCACATCATGAAGAACCTTGATCAATTCAAAATAGACCCCATCTGCCCGGCAGAACCCTTTAAATTTAAAACATGCACCGTCAACAAGCAGCTTCGACTCAAGGATATTGCAATGGAGATCCAGGTTGACCCAACGCTTCTCAAAGATCTGAACCCTGAACTCAGATACGCCCTTCTGCCACCCGAGGAGTATGATATTCGGATCCCCCAGGGGAAAATGGATCTATTCCTTGCAAAGCTCGACAGTATCAATTCCTCATTCAAACAGCCCACGCGCTACGCCTACCACAAGGTCAGACGGGGAGAAACCCTGTCCGGGATTGCAAAACACTACCACACCTCCGTTCAGCAGTTGACCGCAGCCAACAACATTTCCAAAAGAGCCGTTATTCTTTCCGGAAGGGTCCTCAAGATACCCAATTCAGGCACCACCCCGGTGTCGGGCCCGACCCATGGGAAGACTGCCGCGGCCCCCAACCGGACCGTTAAATATTCGGTGAAACAGGGAGACAATCTCTGGCTGATCGCCGGACGCTACAAAACAACCACCAAAGCCATCATGGCTGCAAACAGCCTTAGCGGGTCTTCCCTGCTCATCGGACAGGAGCTTAAAATTCCAGCCCAAACGACCAGCGCCCAGAGAATTTCAACCCATTTTGTAAAATCCGGAGATAATCCCTTTACAATTGCAAAAAAATATAATATGACTCTCCATCGTCTGCTCTCGTTGAACCATCTTACGGCGAGAAGCAAGATCTACCCGGGCCAGAAACTTCTGGTCGAATAGCCCATGCCCCCGTAGCTCAGTGGATAGAGCATTGGATTCCTAATCCATGTGCGCAAGTTCGATTCTTGCCGGGGGCACCAGCATTTATAAGGCCTTCAGATATTCACTGAAGGCCTTTTTTATTCTGTTTATCCTGTTGACCATGGTTGATCTTTTTTTCAATCCCCCCTGGACCATTAATTTTTATTTGACCTGGCATCTGTGAATGCCATGGTGTATATTGGCGGGATTTAACGGCCGATGCAGGCACCCTTTAACGCCTTACAGGAACTTGACCCAAAACCCCTTTGACAATGAAAATGAAACCATCCCTGAAAAAACCGGAACTTCTTGCCCCAGCCGGGAACCTTGAAAAGCTTGAGGTGGCTGTTCAGTTCGGGGCAGATGCCGTCTACCTGGCAGGTAAAGCCTTCAGCCTCAGAAATTTTTCAGGCAACTTTACCGACCCGGAGCTGACACAGGCCGTTGACTTTGCCCACCGTGCCGGCGTCAAGGTTTACCTTGCCTGCAACATTTATTCACGCAACCCCGACCAGACGGCCATTGTTCGCTTTCTCGAACGGGTCGGCCATCTCAACCCGGATGCCGTCATCATTGCCGATCCCGGCATTATCGATCTGGCAACGGCCATAATTCCACAAATCCCCATCCATTTAAGCACCCAGGCCAATACGACCAATTACAATGCCGTTAATTTCTGGGCCAAGGCGGGCGTCAAGCGGGTCAACCTTGCACGGGAGCTGACCCTCGGGGAAATACGGGAAATCAAGCAGCGTTCGAATCTTGAAATTGAAACCTTCATCCATGGGGCCATGTGCATCTCATACTCCGGGCGCTGCCTGCTGAGCAGTTTTCTTGCAGGCAGGGACAGCAATCAGGGATCCTGCGCCCACCCCTGCCGGTGGAACTACTCGGTGGTCGAAGAGCAGCGGCCTGGGCACTACCATTCACTCATGGAAGACGAACACGGATCATACCTTTTTAATTCAAAGGATCTGTGCATGCTCGACCACATCCCCGAGCTGGTTGACGCCGGCATAGACTCACTTAAAATCGAAGGCCGAATGAAGGGAATCAACTACCTTGCCTCTGTGGTAAAGGCCTATCGCACGGCCATTGATGCCTACACGGCCGATCCTGCCCATTTTTCCCTTGATCCGGAATGGACCCGGGAACTGTCACAGCTCTACCATCGGGGTTATTGCACGGGCTTTTATTTTGATGACCCGGACCAGACCCTGCCAAATTATGACAACCTGCGAAGGGGAATGATCCATGGATTCATCGGCAGAATAGTCGGCACCCCCGGGCTCCGGCAGATCACCGTTGCAGTCAGAAACAAAGTTTCCCCCGGTGATACCATCGAGATCCTCACCCCCCGGGGAACAAACCCCAAAACCTTGATCACGCAGATCCTTGACAAAAACATGACCCCCATTGACCATGCCCAGCCAAACACCCGATCGACCCTGGTAATGGAAATTGATGCCCCTTCAGCAGGAATCATCCGAAGGGTCGATTCCATGAACAACCCAACTGACCTGTGAATCCGGGCACCTCAATTTTAGTTGAATTTTTTGTCGTTTTAAGTGTATGTTTCAGATATTTTTGTTTAACCATTCAGGAGACGCATCATGTTTGAAGACGATGAAACCCTGCAGATGTACATTGAAGAATCCCTTGAACATCTATCCGATATCGAGAGTGACCTCTTGATCATTGAAGAGGGGGGTGAAGATATTGATATCGACATAGTGAACAATGTTTTCAGAGCAGCTCATTCCATCAAGGGCGGCGCCGGCTTCATGGGACTTACCACGGTCAAGGATCTGGCCCACAGCCTTGAAAACGTTCTGGATCTTATCAGAAACAGGGCGCTTGTTCCCGACTCTGAACGGATCAGCGTACTGCTCAAGGGGTTTGACAGCCTTGAAAACCTCATGAACAACATACAGTCAAGCAATGATCAGGATGTCTCAGAGCACATCAACGCCCTGTCCAGAATCACCAAGCCCTCTGCCGCCAAAGAGAACCAGGACAGCCCACCGGAAATGGTGGATATCCACCTGCCGGACGGCAGGATTTTTCCCCAGGTTTTCAAATTCGATCTTGACCAGCGAAGGGAGGAAGGCCACTTTATTTTTCTTGTCGAGTACGACCTGATCAATGACATTCAAAATCGCAATAAAACCGCCTTTAAGACCATTGAAACCCTTGTAAAAACAGGGACCATCCTTGAAGCAAGGATTGATTTCAATGCCGTGGGGACCCTTTCAGACCCTATGTTCTTTGACACCATCCCCCTTCAGATCCTTTACTCGTCGATCATCGAACCGGACATGGCAGAGACCCTGTTCGATCTTACCCCTGACAGCATCCACGTCATTGACGACGACATGTTAACGGTTTCAAGCGCGCCTGCCCATTCTGCTCCCCAGGCCATGGCCCGGCGAGAAACAACACCCGAAAAAAAGGTCGTTCCGGTTTTACACACCCCTGTGCAACACTCCATACCGGCCCCAAAGAAACAGGATCAGACCGTTGCAGTCACGGGTGAACCGGTGTCAAAAACCATGGGTTCCCTGCGGGTCAACGTAAACCTTTTAGATGCGCTCATGACCCTGGCAGGAGAACTGGTGTTAAGCCGCAACCAGCTGGTCCAGGGAATCAACTCATCCAATGCCAAGGCAACCGAACTTGCAAGCCAGCGCATCGACATGATCACCTCCGAACTTCAGGAAACCATCATGCAGACGAGGATGCAGCCCATTTCAAGCATATTCACCAAGTTCACCCGGGTGGTGAGGGACCTTTCACGCCAGCTTGAAAAATCCATCGACCTTGTGATCGAGGGAAAAGAGGTTGAGCTCGACAAGACCATCCTGGAATCCATCAATGATCCCCTGACCCACCTTGTTCGAAACTCAGTCGACCACGGCATAGAGACACCCGATGAACGAACCGCCTGCGGCAAGCCCAAGACAGGCGTCATCACCCTCAAGGCATTCCACGAAGCAGGACAGGTCAATATCATGATTGCAGATGACGGCAAGGGCCTGGATCCAGAGAAAATTGCCCGCGCTGCCCTGGCAAAGGGATTGCTGAACGAGCAGCAGATCATGGAAATGTCCGACAAGGAAAAAACAGACCTCATTCTCCTGCCCGGCTTTTCAACGGCGGAAAAGGTCACGGACATTTCAGGCCGCGGCGTCGGAATGGATGTGGTTGTCACGAACCTTGAAAAGCTTGGCGGCATCATCGAAATAGACTCAACCCATGGCAGGGGAACGGTCATACAGATTAAACTTCCCCTGACCCTTGCCATCATACCCAGCCAGATCATATCCGTGGGCAGGGAAAAATACGCCGTTCCCCAGGTCAACCTTGACGAACTGCTGCGCATTCCAGCGGCCCAGGTCAAGGAAAGAATTGAAAAGGTGGGAGATGCCGACGTGGTCCGCCTCAGGGGGAACCTTCTGCCCCTTCTGGACCTGGCCAAGGTCCTCGGCATTGAAAAAACCTTCATCGATCCCCGGGATGCAGTCGAACGCCCCGACCGGAGAAGCGCTATTTCCGATCGAAGGGGGACACGCCTTAACGAATCGGGCCTTCCCCTGGACAAGGACAATCCGTCAACAGCCCCCGACCGCAAGGGTTCTGACCGGCGATTCCATGCAGCAAGCGCCATCAACATCGCCGTTGTTTCAGCGGGATCCTACAAGTATGGCCTTGTGGTCGATGAACTCAAGGATTCAGAAGAGATCGTTGTAAAACCCCTTGGCCGGCACATGAAACGGTGCACAGGCTATGCCGGCGCCACCATCATGGGTGATGGCAGGGTGGCCCTCATCCTTGATGTTGCCAACCTTGCCCAGATGGCGGAACTGACCACAATGGCAGAAACCGAACGGGTTGCCAAGGCGGCAAGGGAGGCCCAGGCGGCAAAGGAAATGGCCCAGGACAAGGCATCCCTGCTCTTGTTCAGAAACGCTGAAACAGAATATTTTGCAGCGCCGTTGAACCTTGTGGAAAGAATCGAACGAATTGCCTCATCAAAAATTGAAAGGGTGGGTGGAAAAAAGGTAGTTCAGTACCGGGGCGGAGCCCTTCCCCTTTATGAACTCTCCCAGGTGACACAGTTGGCAAGCCTTCCCCCGAGGGATCAACAGGAAATCATTGTATTCAAGGTAAAGGACCGTGAACTCGGGCTCATGGTCAGCCCGCCCGTGGATGCCATGGAGGTGTTCCTTGATATTGACGATTCCACCCTCAAGCAGAAATGCATCAGCGGCTCCATGATCATTGACGGCCATACAACCCTTCTGGTTGACATATTCGGAATGGTCAAGGACCTTAATCCAGACTGGTTTGTCGACGAACTGGCTGCCGCAGAAGAGATGACCAAGGGCGGTCAAAAAGTGATTTTATTTGCAGAAGATTCCGCCTTTTTTCGCAATCAGGTCAAAGAGTTCATGAACGAAGAGGGTTACAAGGTGATTACGGCTGAAGACGGGGCCATTGCCTGGGATCTGCTGAACAAGCACAAGGATGAAATCGACATCATTGTGACGGATCTGGAAATGCCCAACATGGACGGTTTTGAACTTACCGAGCGAATCAAAACCCATCCGGAGTTCTCCCATTACGCCGTGATCGCCCTGACCTCCCTTGCCGGCGACGCACACATTGCAAAGGGGGAAAAGGTGGGCATAGACACCTATGAGATCAAGCTTGACAGGGAAAATCTCATGAAGGTAATACGGAATTATCTGACCCTTTAACCATCCCCTGAATACGGTACAGGGCCGACCCGAAGCCCAGGAGTGAATCGACATGAAAGAAACAGCAAACACAGTCCCCCCCCACAGCATGGAGCTTGCCACATTTTATGTGGGAAAGGCCCTGTGCGGCATCGACATCCTGAATATCCAGGAAATCAACAAACACTTTGATGTCACAACGGTTCCCCAGTCGGCAGACTACGTGGTGGGCGTCCTCAACCTGAGGGGACGGATTGTGACCATCCTGGATCTTGGCAAAAAACTCGGCCTATCCCAGATCGAGGACGGTACAAACAACCGCAATATCATTGTCCGGTCCCAGGAAGAGCACATCGGCCTGATGGTCGATTCCATAAGCGATGTGGTCCTTGTGGACACGGACAAGGTCGAACCTTCTCCGTCCAATCTGAACGGCGTCAAGGGAAAATATTTCCAGGGTGTTCTCAAGACGGATTCAAGCCTGATCGGGATTCTCAATATTGAAGAGGTGTTAAAGGATTAGATGGAATTACTACGCATTCTTGTGGTGGATGACACCATTGTATACAGAAAGATCATCAGCGATGCACTCAAGCAGATTCCCGGTGTCGAGGTTGTGGGTACAGCCCACAACGGAAAGATTGCCCTGTCCAAGATTAAAACCCTTAAGCCGGACCTTGTTACCCTGGACATTGAAATGCCTGAAATGAGCGGCATCGAAGTGCTGGAAGCCCTTCACACCACCCCGGATGCGCCCGTGACTGTCATGCTCAGCACCCTCACCCACAGGGGAAGCGACATGACCATCAAGGCCCTTGAGCTCGGGGCCTTTGACTTTATTGGCAAGCCGGACTCGGGAACCATGGCCGAGAATATGATAAAAATAAGGGCGGTCCTGGAACCCATCCTGGCCGCATTCAAGCGCCAGCAACAATTCAGAACCCGGTTAAGGCAAAAACCTGCCCCAGGCGAAGTCCTGCGGCCCAAAACGGTTTCCCCAAAAATTTCCTCCCGGGCCCCCCTTACCAGAAACAGAACAGCACTTTCCGAAATTGTGGGCATCGGGATTTCCACAGGCGGACCCAACGCCCTTGCCAGGATGATACCCATGCTCGGGCCCGACCTGAACGTTCCCATCCTTGTGGTTCAGCACATGCCGCCGATGTTTACCCAGTCCCTTGCCAAGAGTTTAAATGCAAAATCCCAGCTTACGGTCAAGGAAGCCGTCAACGGGGAACCCCTTGTGCCCAACACCGTGTACATCGCTCCGGGTGGACGCCAGATGAAGATTGTCGCAGCCCCGGACGGCAGGAGCAGGATCATCCGGATAACCGATGATCCCCCTGAAAACTCCTGCAGACCCTCTGTCGACTATCTTTTCCGGTCCATTGCCGAGCACTATGTGGGAAGGGCCACCGCCGTGATCATGACAGGCATGGGATCCGACGGAACACTGGGCCTTGGTCTCATGAAAAAAAACGGTGCCGTTGTCATTGCCCAGGACAAGGAGAGCTGTACGGTTTATGGAATGCCCAAAGAGCCCATTGAATCCGGATTGGCAGACCTTGTCGTTCCACTGGACGGGATCGCCCGCGAGATAACCAGAACCATAATCAGATAATCAGCAGGGTCCAATGATCAAAATCACCCCACCCGAATTTGATATTCTTGCCAGGCATATTTTAGAAATTTCGGGAATTGCCCTTTCCAAGGGAAAAGAATACCTTGTCGAGACAAGGCTCAGCCCCCTTGTTGAGGCGCTGGAGTGCCGCTCGTATACTGAATTCCACAAAAAGATCAAGGCCGATCCCAGGGGAGAGATAAACGAAAAAATCATCAATGCCATCTCCACCAACGAAACCTACTTTTTCAGGGACAAATCCCCGTTCGAACTTCTTCAGCACAAGATCATACCCGATCTCATGGACAGACGGGTCAAAAGCAAGGGCGTCCTCAAGCCAGGCCTTCGCCTCTGGAGCGCAGCAAGCTCCACCGGCCAGGAGATTTACTCCATGGCCATGGCCCTCATTGAGATCGGCATCACACCTGCCAAATACAACATCCGGATGCTCGGAACCGACATCTCCGATGCAGCCGTGGCCCAGGCAAGCTATGGCTGGTACAACAAGTTTGAGATTGCCAGGGGCCTTGACCCAAAACGCCTTGCCCGCTTTTTTACTGCAGAAAAGGACGGCTGGCGGATCAAGGACGAAATCCGATTCATGGCCCAGTTCAAGAAGATGAATCTCATGAAACCCTTTGTCGGGCTTGGCAAATTTGATATCATCCTGTGCCGGAATGTCATGATCTACTTTACCCCGGAAGACCGCAGAAAAATATATGCCAACATTGCCAGGGTACTTGAACCCGACGGATATCTGATCATTGGATCCACCGAATCCCTTGCCAATGAATGCGATCTTTTCACCCCCCACCGATACCTGAAATCGGTTTTTTACCAGTTCAAATGACCGGCATGGCCGGCCTCTGACCACAGCAAACAATGGAATTTCCCGGTTTGAAAAGCCTCTGTATGGGTTTCATCTAACAACCTAAAACCAAAGGAAGAATGTACCATGGCAGGTATTGATCCAAAGGAATTCATGGATGAGCTTCACTTCTGCATCAACGAACAGGACATTGTCAAGGCCAAGGCCCTGCTGCAGTTTGCATCCGACCGAGATATTGATTTCTCACTCCAGCAAAAGGCGCTGTCCGCCCTTGGCAAAGCCCCCGACGCCTTTGCGTTCCCCCTGCTTGAACACCTGCTGAAAATTCAGATTTCAAACCCCGGGGTAAACGATGCACTTTATGAACTCATCCTGGACAAATCCTACGGCAGAAGCGACCTTGTTTTAAGGTACATTCACCACGAGCATAGAAAAAGCCGCCTTTTCTTTGTCCAGGCCGCTGGGGATCTGATGCTCAAGGAGGCAGCCCCCGACCTTGCCCAAATCCTCGACCAGGAGGAAGACAGGGAGATCCTGCTGGCTGCAACCAAGGCCCTGGGCGCCCTGGGCCTTGCCCAGTATCTGCCGAACCTTGCAGCGGTCTGGAAGAATCCCGACCCAACGATCAGGCATGCGGCCCTTTTTGCCATGGCGGGAATGGGCGGCGAAACAGCCGTTGACGCCCTTTTTTCAATCATATCCGATCCCGGGGATAGGGGTGAATCCAACCTTGTGGCCATCGAAGCCCTGGCAGGTATCCAGGACCAGTATGCCCTTGACTGCCTGGCCCGCCTCCTAGAATCGCCCCATGCAGACACAAGGGATGGAGCCATTGACCAGCTCATCGCCATCGGGAACAAGGCTGTCCCCACCCTGACCATGGCCACCCGGAACGCACGGACCGATTATATCATCCACCTGGTGACCACCCTGGGATACATTGGTGATCCAGCTGCCCTTCCCACCCTGCTTGACCTGATCAACGTCCAGCCTGAAGACGCCAACATCCGCCAGGCCCTTTATGAAGCCCTTGAGAGAATCCCGTCGACCCGGTCGGCCATCAGCCTTGCAGGCGGCCTTTCAGACAAAGTGGAGGCCGTGAGGATGAGCGCTGCCAGGGCCGTTGATAAAAATCTCTCCCGGGTGCTTGTGGCAGGTCTGAAAAACATTGTAAGGCAGGAGGACGAAACGGCCTGTGGTGCCGTTGCAGCCCTTATTGACGCCGAGGCTGACAGCATATTCAACTTTTTACTGGACGAACCGTCGTTTGTCCGGCTTGCCGTCGACCATGTCACGACCCAGGCAGACCCCGGCACCCGGAACCATTTCATCGACCTTTTACGATCAAAGAACAGGCAGGACCTTGCCGCTGACATGGCGAGCAGGGTTCAGGCGAACAGTGCCCGTCCGGAAAAGAATGCCCTTGATGTTTACGTGGTGGATGATTCACGGATGATGCTCAAGCTCTACCAGAACAAGCTCCTCAAGCTGGGGTTTCAACCAACGGTGTTTGAATCCCCGGAAAAGGCCATCACGGCCGTTTCCGTGGTGAAACCCGATATTCTCATCACCGACCTGAACATGCCGAAAGTCAACGGCATCCAGCTGACCCGGGAGATCCGGCGAAAATACACCCGTCAACAGCTGCCCATCATCATGATCACCACCCAGAGCGACTTCATCGAGGTGGACAGGGGTGGGCACCACGCAGGGGTGAATGCGGATTATCTCATCCAGTCCGGAATCAACCGACTCATGCACAAGCCGTTTACGGATGAACAACTTAAAGCAGCCATCCAGGCCGTCATCGACTAGGTCTGTCCGGCATAGATAATCTTGAACGGAATGGGGGGATATTTCCATACCTTGGGTTTGGGAAGGATCTGCTCTTCGGACACGGTCAGCCAGTTGGTATCAAACTTGACTTCCCTGAGGCGGCCGCCCTCGGAGGAAAGGGCATGGGTGGTATAGGCGTAAACAACGTTAAAGATGCAAACCAGCCGCTTGCCCTCCTTTGCCACCACATAGTTTTTGGTAAAACTGCCCGGATTGATACCGGCAGACTTTGCAATCTCAACCACCTCCTCCCGGGTAAACCGCATGAGGATGGACTTTGAGATCCCGTTTTCATCGATCCGCAGCAGGGCCCTTGACTCGCTGCTCCCCACATACACCGTTGTGATACCCTCAAGCTTTCGGAAATACTGGGCCGCCACAATGGCTGCCGTTCTTCTGCCGCCGGCCATCACGGGCATGCCGTAGTACTCGAAAAACTTCTTTTGAAAATTGTCCGCATACTTGTCCCCCTTTTCATAGAGATCCTTGGAGATGTAGCGAAGGTCCCGTGCCAGATCTTCGGCTGCATCGGCAATGGGCCAGTCGATTCGGACATGGAAATGGGTCAGGGCATAGCGGTCAACGGTTCCGGACCGCAGATCCCGCTGGATCAGCAGGGCGTAATCCACCGGAAGAAGGGCCTTCATAAAATCAAAGAACCCTTCGGTGTCCAGGAACTTGAGATTACGGTGGTACTCCTCACCCTCGGGAAAATCCCTGTGTTTCAACAGGTTGGTCTTGGTGGTCTTGTTGGCGTCAAAGTAACGGATATACTTTTTATGGCTCTCGTCCACAAAGGCCTCGGAAAAAAGCACCAGAAACGAGTTCTGGAGTTCAAACTCGATGGATGGAATCCTGGCCCTGGGTTTGAGCTCCCTTGTCTCGACAAAGGGATAGGGGATCTTCTGGCGGGAAAAATTATCATAGGAGTCCACCAGGGCGTAGCCCAGGACAAACTGATCCATCTCATCCCTCAGAAGCTCGTAATAGGATCGCCTGAGTTTATCCTTTCGGCTTAACCGGTTTCTTGTGCAGCAGAACATTCCCCTCCCTTTCAGTCCTAGTCCAGGGCCACAACCCCGGGAAGTTTTTTGCCCTCCATGAGATGGAGAAAAGCCCCACCCCCGGTGGAAACATAACTCATTTTATCGGCCACACCGCACAGATTCACCGCAAGGCCGGTATCACCGCCGCCCACAACTGAAAAAGCGCCGGCTCCCGCCACGCCATCTGCCACCATCTTGGTTCCGTTGAAAAAGGGCGCCATCTCAAAAACCCCCATGGGGCCGTTCCAGACAATGGTGGCGGCCTTCTGGATGGCCCGAACAAAGATCTCACCTGTCCCAGGCCCGATATCAAGGGCCATCCAGCCCGGAGGAACGTCGGAGACGCCCACGGTTCGGGTCTGGGCATCTGCGTCAAAACGGTCGGCCACCACCAGGTCCACGGGCAGAATCAGGTTGATCCCCCTTTCCCTGGCCTGCCCAACAATACGGGCAGCGGTTTCAACCAGGTCTTCTTCGACCATGGAAGCGCCGACACCATGGCCCTGGCTCTTTAAAAAGGTGTTGGCCATGGCCCCGCCAATGGCAAGGATATCCACGTGGTTGAGCATGTTTTCAAGGGCTGCAAGCTTGCTGGACACCTTGGCGCCTCCGATGATGGCAGCAAGGGGGCGGCGGGGATTTTCAATGGAGTCGCGGAAACATTTCACCTCTTTTTCAAGCAGGAACCCGGCACAGGCTTCACGGACAAATTGTGTAACGGCAACGATGGATGCGGCAGATCGATGGCTTACGGCAAAGGCGTCGTTGACATAGACCTGGCAGAGTTCTGCAAGCGCTCGGGCAAACTCCGGATCATTTTCCTCCTCTCCCCTGTAAAACCTGAGGTTTTCAAGGAGGATCACCTGGCCCGGCTCAAGCTGGGCAACCCGTTGTTTGACCTTTGGACCGATGCAGTCGTCGACAAACCCCACCCCGAAACCGAGAAGTTCGGACAACCGTTCTGCCGCAGGGGCAAGGGAGAGGGACGCCGTGGGTTTCCCCTTGGGTCGTCCCATGTGGGAGGCAAGGACAATCTTTGCCCCCCGGTCCACAAGGTGACGGATCAAGGGAAGTGTGGCCTGAATCCGGTTGTCATCGGCAATGTTCCCGTGTTCATCCATGGGCAGGTTGTAATCCACCCGCACGAGAACCGTTTTTGCGTCAAACTCGATCTCGTTTACTGTTTTCATGAAACCCTCCTCGAGCCGTTATCATTTATTTTCTGGCCAGCTGCTTTTTCCTTGACCACCGTTCAAAAAAACCGATCATGCCTGCCTGTTCACTTCTTTCAATGATCTCTTCGTGGACCGGCACGCCCTGGGCGCCTGCCATGGCCTGCCGTAAACAGGCGGTCTTGCAGGGACACAGATACATGCAGTCATCGGGTGTTTCACGCAACCCCCTGGGAGTCACGGGAAAAACCTTGTCAAGGTTTCCGAAGCAGTCGGGTCTTTCGGGTGCATCCTTATCCATATTGAAGATCAAACTCCCTTTTCAACTCAGTAATGATACCCTGGTCGGCAAAGCTGTAAAAATGTTCCCCCCCGGTGATCAGGTGCTCGTGAACGGTTATCCCGGCATGGGCCAGGGCAAAGAACAGCCGCCGGGTAATGGCAAGATCTTCGGGGGACGGAGAGGTCTCCCCCGAAGGATGATTGTGGGCAAAAATCAACGCCGCAGCCCTGTGCTCCAGGGCCTTTGCTATGACCTCCCTGGGGTAGACGGCCGACGATGAGAGGCTGCCCTCGAATAAAATTTCGCTGGCAAGCACCCGGTTTTTTGCATCCAGAAAGATTCCGACAAACACCTCCCTGGGTCGGTGGCCGATGGCGTGCCCAAGGAATTCGCGAAGGTCCCGGGAATTTTTCAGCACGGTTTTTGACTGAATCCGCTGTTCAAGGTAACGGTCCGCAACCGCCTTGATCAGCTTGATACCCAGCACATTTGAAGGTCCCACGCCGTTTACCCGGCAGAGTTCTTCCACACTGGCCTCAGACACCCCCTGGAGCGTCTTGAATCGATCTAAAAGTGCCTTTGCGCTCGGCTTGCAATCTTTCCTCGGCGTGTTGAGGGTCAACAGAAGCTCGATCACCTCATAGTCAAGAAAGCCTGCAAGCCCATTGGCAAGGAATCGCTGTTTGAGTCGACTTCGATGGCCTCGGTTCGGATTCCTGTCCGGACCGGCCGGATTCGAACCGGTCCTACTCGGATTCGTCGTCTTCGGGTGCTTCTTTCCGGGGTCCGTTGTCGTCGGAGTCGTCGTCCTGTGATAGGGTCGGGTCTGATCCATGGCTCTCCCCGGCATCGAATTCATCCGGGTCGTCCTGGGAATCAGCAAAATCTTCCCCTGACCCTTCCGATGCCTCAGATTCCTCTTTTTCCTCCTCGTCCTCTTCCTCTTCCGGAAGCCGTGCCGCACCAATGAGTTTCTCACCCGGACTCAGATTGATGAGCTTGACCCCCTGGGTGTTGCGGCTGATAACGGAAATATCCTGGATACCGGTTCGGATGAGCTTTCCCCCGTCGGTCACCAGCATGAGTTCATCCTCATCTTCCACCAGAAGCAGGGCCACCATCTTTCCGTTGCGCTCCGAAGTCCGGATGGAAAAAACGCCCTTGCCGCCCCGGGTCTGGGAGCGGTACTCCGGGATCAGGGTCCGCTTGCCATATCCGTTCTCGGTTACGGTCAGAAGGGTCCGGCCGTGGTTGAGCACCTCCATGCCCACCACACACGACCCCGGATCGATGCGCATGCCCCTGACGCCCATGGAACCCCGGGCCGTTGTCCGGACGTCATTTTCGTCAAACCGGATCACCTTGCCGCCTTCGCTGCCCAGGAAGATCTCGGTCTCCCCGTCGGTGATGCCTGCGGCGATGAGCTCGTCATCATCGGCCAGTTTAATGCCGATGAGTCCCCCGGACCTGGGCCTTGAGTAGGCCATGAGGTCGGTCTTCTTGACCCTGCCGAGCTTTGTGGCCATGACCACGTACCGGTCTTCGACAAATTCAGGAACCGTGAGCACCGTTGCAAGCTTTTCACCCTGCTCAAAGTTCAACAGGTTGACAATGGCCTTGCCAAGGCTTGTCCGGCCGGCCATGGGAAGCTCATACACCTTGGACTGGTAGACCTTGCCAAGGTTGGTGATGAACAAGAAGGTGTGGTGGGTGGATGCGACAAAGAGGTGTTCGACAAAATCTTCGTCCTTGGTGCCCATGGCGGTCTTGCCCTTGCCGCCACGGTGCTGACTGGCATAGAGGGAGACGGGGTTGCGCTTGATGTAGCCGCTCCGTGTGACCGTAACCACCATGTCCTCTTCGGCAATGAGATCCTCGATGTTGATCGCACCCGTGGCCTCGACAATCTGGGTCCTGCGCGCATCCTGGTACTCGTCTTTCAGCTCGGTCAGCTCCTGTTTGATGATATCCCTGACCACCTGGTCGCTCGACAGAATCTCCTGGTACCAGGCAAGATCCTTGAGCAGCTGGGCATACTCTTCGTTGATCTTGTCCCGCTCAAGGCCGGTGAGGCGCTGGAGGCGCATCTCAAGGATGGCCTGGGCCTGGATCTGTGTCAGCTCGAAGTTCTGGACAAGGCCGGCCTTGGCCTCTTCGGGAGACCGGGACGCCCGGATCAGGGCCACCACCGCATCCAGATTGTCCAGGGCCTTGATCAGCCCTTCGAGGATGTGGGCCCTTTCCATGGCCTTTTTCTGGTCAAACAGGGTCCGCCGGATGATCACCGACCGCCGGTGGTTGAGGAACTGCTCGAGAAGTTCCTTGAGTGTAAAAAGCTCAGGCCGGTTGTTGACCACGGCCAGAAAGATGATGCCAAAGCTGGTGTGCATGTTGGTGTGCTTGTAGAGCTGATTGATCACCACGTCGGGAAACTGGTCCCGCTTGAGACCGATGGCGATGCGCATGCCCTGGCGGTCGGATTCGTCCCGCACATAGGAGGCCCCCTCGATCACCTTTGCCCGCATGAGTTCAGCGATCTTTTCCACAAGCTTTGCCTTGTTCACCTGATAGGGCAGCTCGGTCACGACAATGGTTTCAGCCTTTGTCTTGGAGTTGACCTCAACCTCGACCTTGGCCCGGACCGTTATGATGCCGCGGCCTGTGGTGTAGGCGTCATGGATGCCCTGCCGGCCGTAGATCATCCCATGGGTGGGGAAATCCGGCCCCGGAATATGGGCCATGAGTTCTTCGATGGTGATGGCGGGCTTGTCCAGAAGGGCAATGAGTCCCTGGACCACCTCACCGATGTTGTGGGGCGGAATGTTGGTGGTCATACCCACGGCAATGCCTGAAGAACCGTTGACCAGCAGAGCTGGAAATCTTGTGGGCAGCACCGACGGTTCGGCCATGGTTTCGTCGTAGTTGGGAATGAAATCCACGGTCTCTTTTTCAAGATCGGCCAGCATCTGGTGGGCGATCTTCTTCATCCTCACCTCGGTGTAACGCATGGCGGCCGGAGAATCGCCGTCCACGGACCCGAAGTTACCCTGACCGTCCACAAGGGTGTAGCGAAGGGAAAAGTCCTGGGCCATGCGAACCATGGTGTCGTACACGGCCGTATCACCGTGGGGGTGGTACTTACCAATGACATCACCGACAATTCGGGCCGATTTTTTATAGGGCTTGTTCCAGTCGTTTCTAAGCTCGCGCATGGCAAACAGCACACGCCGGTGTACCGGTTTCAACCCGTCCCGGACATCGGGAAGCGCCCTTCCAATGATGACGCTCATGGCGTACTCGAGGTAGGATTTTTTCATCTCCGTCTCGATGCTGATCGTATTGCTGATCTCTTGATTTAGCATGAACTATCCTTCTTAATATTCCCTTTAACTCGGTCAGGTTCCACAATGGCCTGGAATTTTGCAAAATAGATGTCGGCCAGGGTCAGGAACATCGTTACGACCAGGGGGCCGTAGATGATCCCGAGAATACCGTAGATCTGCAACCCCCCGATGATGGCAAAAAAAACAACCAGAGGGTGCATTTTCACCCTGTCCCCGACGACCTTTGGTTTAAAAACATATTCAATCCCCCAGGAGAGAACGGCATAGAGCACCAGAATAAAAATTCCGGCAGCCATCCGCTCTTTGACCATGAGGATCAGCCCCGTTGGAATCAGCACAACCCCGATTCCCAGGATGGGCAGAAAGGCCAGAAAGCCCATGATGACCCCCCAGAGAAAAGGAGAGGCAAGACCCAGCATAAAAAAGGCCCCCCCGCCAACAACGCCCTGGATTAACCCGCCAAGGCCGTTGCCCACAAGCACGGCCCCTGCCATCTCCTTGAATTTGCAGAAAAGCTTTTCATTGTGCTCGTCTGCAAGGGGTGAGATGTCATAGATGTAATCGACAAACCGTGACCCATCAATAAAGAGGTAATAGACGACAATGAGCATAAGACAGAAATAAAAAACGATCTTAAACACATTGGATGCAATAAAGCTTGCCTGCTGGAACAGATAAAGCCCCACCACGCGACCAAGGTCTGAAATGGGTTTAACCAGCTCTTCCCAGGAGAAAGAAAGGTCAAGCCCGAGGGAGGCCAGCAAATGATTCACCCGATCCAGGATCAGGGTATTTTCAAGGAATTCCTTGACCTGGTTGCTCAGTACTGCACCCTTTGCCGTCTGGTAAAGCACATAGGCTTCCTTGGAGAGCACCCCCACAAAAAAGAGCACCGGCACCAGAACCACGAAAAAAATCACCAGGCAGGTGATCATGGAAGCCCAAGCAGGCTTGAGTCGTCTCTGGAGCAGCCTGTTTAACGGCGCAAACGCCCCCATGACCACAAGTCCCAGAACAATGGTGGCAAAAAACGGGGAGAGCAGCCAGCAGACCAGAATCAGGGAGGCGGAAAACAGCACCAGGAAGAAGAAAAACACCGCCTTTTCAGAGGGCGTCTGCCCCATGGGACCTGAATTGCCGCCTAAAGCCCCCCCGGACTCCCTAGGTTCCATGGACTATTTCCCCAGGCAACCTATGGCTGCGACAACAAGAAGTGCCTCATAGATAATGACCTGGGTAAAGCTGCCGAAGAAATGATAGACAATGCCGCCCCCGATGATGGCAGGCACTGCAGTGAAGACCATGATGCCGAGTTTTCTGCTGATGTCCATAATAAAAGCCTCTTTATATCCTTATAAATCCTGGTTGATAAATCAACCTGTTTTTTACCACTTGAACGGTCCCAAGTAAAGGAAAAACCAGCGATCAGCGTTCAATGATCATACCCATGCCCATGCCGCCGCCGATGCACATGGAAATAAGTCCTGTGCCGTACCCTTTTCGCTTCATCTGGTTGATGGCCGTCACCATCTGACGTGCGCCGGTGCACCCGATGGGGTGGCCAAGGGAGATCCCGCTGCCAAGCTCGTTGGGTTTTTCCATGTCAAGCCCCAACTCCCTGATACAACCGATGGCCTGGGATGCAAAGGCCTCGTTAAGCTCAACCATATCAATATCGCCGATGGTCATGGCCGTTCGCTTCAAGAGCTTCCTGACGGCAGGAACAGGACCCAGCCCCATGTAGGCAGGATCCAAACCACCTGCGGCAAACCCCTTGACCGATGCATAAATTTCAAGCCCCAGACTGTTGGCCTTGTCCCGGTCCATGAGCAGCACAGCTGCCGCACCGTCATTGATGCCGGACGCGTTGCCTGCGGTGACGCTGCCGTCCTTTTTAAAGGCGGGTCTGAGTTTGGCCAGTTTTTCAAGACTGGTCTCCATGGGCCGCTCGTCGGTGTCCACAAGGGTTTCCTTGCGCCTCACCACCACGGGAACAGGAACGATCTCCTGGGCAAAGGTGCCGTTCTGGATGGCGGCAAGGGCCCGATTGTGGCTCAGGAGGGCAAGGTTATCCTGCTCCTGGCGGGAAATCCCGTATTTTGCAGCGATATTTTCAGCAGTCAGTCCCATGTGGTAGCCGTAGAATATCTCGTAGAGCCCGTCAAACACCATGAGATCGGTGATCTCGCCCTTGCCGGTCAGCTCCATGCGATGACCCCACCGGGCCTTGGGAAGGGCCATGGGCGCATTGCTCATGCTTTCCTGGCCGCCGGCCACGACAACTTCAGCATCCCCTGCCATGATGGCCTGGGCACCCAGGGCAATGGCCTTGAGGCCGGACCCACAGATCTTGTTCACGGTAAAGGCGGTTGTCTGGCGGGGGATCCCGGCAGCGATCATTGCCTGGCGGGCCGTATTCTGACCCTGGCCGGCCTGGAGCACATTGCCCATGATCACCTCGTCAATGACCAGGGGTTGAAGGGAATCATCATAATCGTACCCTTTTTGTTCAAGTTCGATCATGCCCTGGTCGTTCAGGGAGTCGGGTCCGAAATTTTCCCCTGCCACGGGCCGTACCCCGGCACGCTTTAAAAGGGCCTTCATGACAATCGCCCCAAGTTCAACAACAGACACACTCTTTAACGTACCGCCAAAGGAACCAACGGGTGTTCTCACACCCCCTACGATCACTACATCTTTCATGTCAAGTCTCCTGGTCGTTGATTTTATGCTGTTTTTAAACTATATCTGACACTACAATCCTTGTTAAACCTTGATGGTTCAGCCAGTAACTCATAGCAAATACAGATTTCAAACACAAGGAATTAACACCATGTGCCTCATCCTTGCCGCCTACAGAAGAACACCGGAAAACCCCCTCATCATTGCTGCCAACCGGGATGAATTCCTGGACCGGCCCACCCTGCCCATGCACTGCTGGGCAGAGGCGTCCGGGATAATCGCCGGAAAGGACCTCAAGGCCGGAGGAACATGGCTTGGGGTCACTGAAAAAGGACGGTTTGCAGCCATCACAAATTTCAGGAATCCGTCGATCCACAAGCAGAATGCCCCCTCAAGGGGAAATATTGTCACCGATTTTCTTGAATCCGACCTGGATACGGCAACCTTCCTGAACCGGCTCAAAACCCGGGCCCAGCAATTCAATGGATTCAACCTCCTTGCCGGCGACCCAGATTCCCTTTACTGGTTTTCCAACATCACAGGCAGACCGACAAGGCTTTTGCCCGGAATCCATGGCATCAGCAACCATCTGCTGGACACGCCATGGCCCAAGGTGACACGGGGCAAACGCGCCCTGGAAAAATGCCTGAACCCACCCCGTGGAATCACCACGGACGCGCTTTTCCCCCTGCTGGCAGACACAACACAACCCCATGACGATGACCTGCCCGATACCGGGGTGGGGATGGCGTGGGAACGGCTGCTTGCCCCCATCTTTATAGAAAGCCCGACCTATGGGACCCGTTCGTCAACGGTCCTGATCATCTCCCGGAACGGTGCGATGGACATCTGTGAACGAACCTTTGATCAAAACCAGCGGGATCAATACACCCAGAAATGCTTTTCTTGGAATCAGAATCCAGAATAACCAGTATGGATAGTGGACACAACGACGCATGGAACACGATGATACAGGGCAGGCAATCGTACCACTCCACCCCCTTTGAATACCCTGACCGAAACGGTAAACGTCGGGGACTTTTGGGTTTACAATGTTCCGAACGGGGAAACCAAGGGGGGGGGGGCTCGAAAGTCGAGACGTTCACAATGATGTTTCGACAGGCGATTCATAAAAAAAACCTGCCCAAAGGGATCAGAGATTCAAGATTTTTTCTTTTTTTTAAGGGCGATCCAGGCATCAAGGCGCTGCCGGACCACGGACTCATACCCCCTGTCCGTGGGCAGATAATACCGTTCGTCCCTGAGTGCTTCCGGAAGGTACTCCTGGGGAACAAACCCGTCCTTGTGGTCGTGGGCATACTGGTACCCCCGGCCATACCCCATATCCTTCATCAGGCGGGTCGGCGCATTTCTGACATGGAGGGGAACCGGCAGGGAACCGGTCTCTTCAACCCTCGTCCTCACCCGCTTGTGGGCCATGTACACGCTGTTGCTCTTGGGGGCCGTTGCAAGGTAAACCGCGGCCTGGAACAGGGCATCGTCCCCTTCGGGAGACCCCAGGAACCGATAGGCCTCCAGGGCGTCCAGGGCAACACCCAGGGCGCCGGGGTCGGCCACCCCCACATCTTCAGTGGCAAACCGGACCATCCTGCGGATCAGGTAAAGGGGGTCCTCGCCTGCGGCCATCATTCTTTCCAGCCAGTAGATGGCGCCATCGGGGTCGCTGCCCCGGAGGCTCTTGTGAAAGGCCGAAATAAGGTTGAAATGCGCTTCACCGGACTTGTCGTAGCGCAGGGCCTTTTTCTCGACCGCAGCCGCCACATCCTCTGCGGTGATAACAGGAGGGGGTTTGCCGGGGTCGGCAGTCTTTCTGGCCGATGCATAGACACCAATGGTTTCAAGGGTTGCAAGGGCTGCGCGCACATCCCCGTCGGCACCAGCGGCAATATCATCCAGTGCCTGGACAGAGAATTCGACCCCCAGGGAACCAAGCCCCCGGACCGGGTCTGCTGCGGCCCGTTCAAGAATGGTGGTAATATCCTTTGCCCCGAGGCGGTTGAGGGTGATCACCCGGCACCGGGAAACCAGGGCCGGGATCACCTCAAACGAGGGATTTTCCGTTGTGGCCCCCACAAGGACGATGGCCCCGGTTTCCACGTGGTGAAGAAAGGCGTCCTGCTGGGCCTTGTTGAACCGGTGGATCTCGTCCACAAAGACAAGGGTTCTTCGCCCCCGGATGCGGCGCTGCTCCCTGGCCGTCTCAATCACGGCCCGGATATCCTTGACCCCGGCGAGCACGGCTGAAATCTGCATGAAATGGGAGCTGGTCTCCCGGGCAATGATGCCGGCAAGGGTGGTCTTGCCGCACCCCGGGGGCCCCCAGAGAATGGTTGAAAAAACCCGGTCGCTGGTGATGGCGCTGTGGAGAATCCTGCCCGGCGCCACCACATGGTCCTGGCCCACGACCTCGTCAAGGCGCTGGGGCCGCATCCTGTCCGCTAGGGGACGGAACAGGCTGGCGTCCTCGTCTATGCCCGCATCGAACAGATCCCTATCCATGGCGGGTTATCCCTTTGAATCCCTGACCCGCTTGCGCCGGCTCTGCTCCTTGCGCTCTTTTCTCCTGCGGGTGGTTTTTTTCTCTTTTTTCTCAACAATCCTTGCGGCAAGCTTGCTTTTTCCCGAAAAATCGATCTTTCCGGTTTTCGCCCGGAACAAAAGCCGGATGGGCGTATGCTCAAGCTCGGCCATCTCACGGATCTGGTTGACCAGATAGCGGTGGTAGGAGAAATGGACCGATTCCGGATAGTTGACAAAGCAGACAATGGTCGGCGGTTTGACCGCAACCTGGGTGGCATAGAAGAATTTCAGCCGTTTACCCTTGTGCATGGGCGGCTCAGACCGGAAAATGGCATCCTCGACAATCCGGTTCAACAGCCCGGTGTTGATCCTGTAGGCGTACTGGGCATGGATCTTTTCAACCATTGCAAGAATCTTGTGGGTGCGAAAACCCGTAAGGGCCGAGATGGTCATGGCAGGGGCAAACGACAAAAATTTCGACTTGATCCTGAGATCTTCCATGAACCGCCGCTGGTCCCGTCGATCCGTGTCCAGCAGGTCCCACTTGTTGATGAGAAACAGGGCACCGCACCCCCTGTCCTGGGCGTAACCGGCGATGGTGATGTCCTGGTCTGTCACACCCTCGTCGGCATCGATGAGAATCAGGGCAACGTCACACTGGTCAAGACTCTTGAGGGATTTGAGGATGGAATACTTTTCGATCTTCTCCCGCACCTTTCCCTTGCGCCGGATGCCTGCCGTATCAATCAGTCGGAACCGCCTGCCGTTACGCTCGATGGAAAGGTCCACGGAATCCCGCGTGGTTCCCGGGATATGGCTCACCACAACCCTGGACTTGCCGAACAGACGGTTGATCAGGGAAGATTTGCCCACATTGGGCCTGCCTGCCACGGCAATGCAGATCTCCTGCTCGGAAGCATCCTGTTCCCCCTGTTCGGATTCAGCCACGGGCTCAGGCTCGGGAAAGAAGGCCACCATGTCATCCAGGAAACGCTCGACCCCGATACCGTGCTCGGCACTCATGGGGTAGAATTTTTCAATGCCAAGGGAGTAGAATTCAAGGAGCTCTTCCCGCTGCTTGTGGTTCTCAACCTTGTTGACAAGGAAAAACACCGGCTTGGACGTCCGCCTCAGGATATCAGCAAGATCCCTGTCAAAGGGAGAGATACCGGCCCTGCCGTCCAGTACAAGGGCGATAATATCCGCCTCTGCAATGGCCGATTCCACATGACTCCTGATCTCACGGGCAAAATAGTCGTCATCGGACAGAAGGAAACCGCCCGTGTCCACCAGGGTAAAGGGACGCTCATTCCACACGGCATCCACGTAATGCCTGTCCCTGGTGACCCCGGGGAAATCATCCACCAGGGCGTTCCTCGACCGGGTGATTCTATTGAACAGGGTGGATTTTCCCACATTGGGTCGGCCCACAAGGGCAACAACGGGTTTCATCGGTAAAACCTCCAAACCAAAAAAACAGACCAATCATCCCTTAGCAGGGCAAAGCGCCCTGGGGGTCTGAAAACGTCTGTTTAATATAGGGTAAACACATTGATTTTAAAAAGATGGCGTCCCCAAGGGGATTCGAACCCCTGTCGCCGCCGTGAAAGGGCGGTGTCCTGGACCGGGCTAGACGATGGGGACGCAGCATCATTTATTGTGTGGTGGGCCGTACTGGGCTCGAACCAGTGACTCTCTGCTTAAAAGGCAGATACTCTGCCGACTGAGTTAACGGCCCTCACAAAAACAAAGAACTTTTATAGTTTCCTGGAACTTTTGTCAACACCTTTTTTCAATAAAGTCTATTTTTTCCAGAATTCCGGCACAAACAGAACGATTACCGTATAGATCTCAAGCCTTCCCAGCAGCATGCACCAGATGAGAATCCACTTGCCCGTGGCAGAGATGTGGGCAAAGTTGTCCACCGGCCCCACGGTGCCGAACCCCGGACCGATGTTGCCGATACAGGCGGCAACGGCCCCGAAGGACGAGACCATGTCCATACCAAGGGCCGCAAGACAGAGGCTGCTGAAGACAAAAAGCCCCATGTAAAGGGCAAGAAACCCCATGATACTCCTCAGCACAGGATCGGGCACCACGGCAGCATTGAGCTTGACCTGGACAATACTCCGGGGATGGACAAGGACAAAGAGCTCCCTGTAGCAGTACTTGAAGCAGACCATGATCCGGGCACACTTCATGCCGCCGCCGGTGGAACCGGCCGAAGCACCGATGAACATGCATATAAAGAGGATGGCCTGGCTCAGCCCCGGCCAGGCCTCATAATCGGCCGTGGCAAAACCGGTTGTGGTGACAATGGAGACCACCTGGAACGAGGCGTACTGAAACGCCTTGCCAAAGCCGTCATACACCGTGCCGTGGATGTTAAGGGCGATCACAAGGGATAGGACCAGACACATCCCGAGAAAGAACCGGCATTCGGAATCCCGCCAGAAGATAAGGGTTCTTCCCCGGAGCATCTGGTAGTGCAGGGAGAAATTGATTCCGGCAATAACCATGAAGACGACGACCACATAGTCCAGATAGGCGCTGTCATAGTGGGCCATGGAGGTGTTTTTTGTCGAGAACCCGCCCGTGGGCATGGTGGTCAGGGTGTGGCACAGGGCGTCGTAGAAATCCATGCCTCCGGCCAGAAGGAAAATGACCTCGACAACGGAAATCAGGGCATACAGATACCAGAGGATCTTGGCAGAGTCACTGAGCCGGGGGGTCAGCTTGTCCGGAACCGGGCTTGGCACCTCGGCCTTGAACAGCTGCATACCGCCCACTCCGAGAAAGGGCAGGATGGCAAGGCTCAGAACGATGATCCCCATACCCCCGAGCCACTGGATAAAGCTTCGCCAGAACAGAAGACTCCTGGAGAGCCCCTCGATGTTGGTCAGCACGGACGAGCCTGTGGTGGTAAACCCGGACACGGATTCAAAAAAGGCGTCGGTAAAGTGGGGCAACCCATCACCCAGGTAAAAGGGAAGGGCACCAAAAAGCCCCATGGCTGTCCAGCCAAGGGCAACAATGGCCATGCCCTCCCTGGGGCTGATATAGTCAATGCCTGGCCTTCTTGAGCCAAAATAAAGCAGCAGCCCGGCGGCCATGGTGACCCCCATGGACTCCAACAGGGCAACCAGACTGGCGTCTGCGTAAACGATGCTGCAGACCAGGGAAAAAACCATGGAGAGCCCCAGAAAAACAAGCAGAATACCGATCACATTGGCAATGTAGGACCAGCGCATTTAAAAGAACTCCAGCTTGACGGTAAGCAGCTTCTCAAGCTTTTTAACGGCCTGGCGCTGGGCAAAGAGAATGATCCTGTCGTCGGGGGCCACAACACTCTCACCGGTGGGAATAATGATCTCATCGTTTCGGATGATGCAGACCAGCAGGGCCCCCTTGGGAAACGACAGCTTCTTCAGGGGCTTTCTTGTGATGTCCGAGGTGGCAAGGGCAACGGCCTCGATCACCTCGGCATCCTCTCCAAGCACGGCAACGGCAGAAAGGATTTTTCCCCTTCGGATCTCCTGGAGAATGGAACTGATGGCAGAAAGCCTCGGGCTGACCATCTTTTCCAGCCCAATGGTGGCCATGAGGGGAAAATAACTGAACTTGCTCACCTTGGTGATGGTGGTTCTTGCCCCCAGATTTTTTGCAAGCAGGGAGGTTAAAATATTGGTCTCTTCGTCATGGGTGAGGGTCACCACCACATCGGTGTCCCCCACATTTTCCTCGAGCAGCAGTTTCTGATCGGACCCGTCCCCGTGGAGCACAACGGTTTTGTTCATCTTCTGGGACAGCACATTGCACCGCTCCAGGTTTGATTCAATGATCTTTGTGTGGATGGATTCCCTCTCAAGGGCCTCGGCAAGTCGCTTGCCAATGCGACCGCCCCCCACGATGATCACCCGCTTCAGGGGATTTATGTTGGCGTTAAACAGCTTGACCGTATCGGCAAGCCGTTTTTTCTCACTGATAAAATAAACCAGATCCCCGGGTCGAAGGACATTGTCCCCCCTGGGCACGATGAGTTCATCGTTTCTGACCACCGCCGCAATCAGGGGCCTTGCATCCCCAAAAACCGCTGGAAAATCCAGGAGCCGAACCCCTGACATGGGCGAATCCTTTTCAAGGCGGATGCCCACAAAATTGACCCGGCCTTCGGCAAATTCACCCACATCAACGGCCCCCGGCACCCGCATGAGCCGCTGGATGGTCTTGACCACCTCGATTTCCGGGTTGATCACCGTATCAATATGGGGGGCTTCGGTTTTAAACACCTCGTGGAAATCGTCAAACCCTGCCCCCCGGATGCGGGCAAGCTTCTTGGTGCTCGGGGAAAGAAGGTTGGCAGACAGACAGGCCACAAGATTTGCCTCGTCGCTGTTGGTCACGGCCAGAAGAATCTCGGCTTCCCGGATACCGGCATCGGCCAGGACCCTGGGCGAACTGCCCGAAGCCAGAATCACCTGAACATCCAGATCCTCGGACACCCTTCGAACGGCCTCGGGATCCTTGTCAATAACCACCACATCCTTATCTTCAAAGGCAAGGCGGCTGGCAATGTGATACCCCACCTCCCCTGCCCCAACGATGATAATTCTCAAAATCTCACTCCTGTCCTAAAGTCTATGGAATGGGCAAGATTTACACTATGGCATCACGGGTGTCAATCCTTGGGAACAGATGCAAGCACCACCTCCTGACGATCAACGGTTTCAGCACCGTCGCTTTCCTCCCCTTGTTCCTGCCCGCGGATTTCAAACCGCTGGCGAATCTTTTCAAGGGAGATCAATTCTCCTTTTCGGGCAGACGGGGTGAGAAAGGATTTCAGCTTTCGTTCGAGCATCCGTGGATGGAGATCCCCTGCAATGGCAGCCACCCCTTCGGTGATGATCTTCTGGAGCATCAATTCCTGGGCCGTCCGTTCCCTGATATTGGCGACAAAGGGCAGGAAAAAAAAGTTGGCAAGGACAATGCCGTAGAGGGTTGAAGTAAGGGCAATGGGAACCGTTGACATGATCACGGCAGAATCACCCACCCCGGCAATCGTACCAATGAGCCCCACCACACTGCCCACCAGTCCAAAGGCCGGGGCTACTTCGGCCATGGTCTGGAGCACCCGGCTGGTTTCTTCCCTTCTGAGCCTGAAAAAATACATCTCGGCATTCAGGGATTCACGGATCTGGGCCGGGGAAAACCCGTCGACCATGAATCCGATTGCCTGGCGCAGAAAAACAATGGTGGTCTCCCCCTCGTCCCGCTGGAGGGACAAAAGCCCCTTGAGTCTTCGCTTGACCGACAGGTCCACCAGGATTTCCACAATGTCATCCGGGTTTCTCATCTCCCGGGTATAGGCGGCCCACAACACCCGGGCAAGGATCACCAGGCGCTCCATCCGGTAGCTGATCAGCGTGGCACCAAAGGTTCCCCCCATGACAATGACAAAACCGGACAGGTTCAGGTAGAGCCCAATATTACCGTGGATGGCAAACCCCAAAAGGAAAAGGGAAAAACAGACGATCAAACCCCAGATATTTTGTTTACCGTGCGCCAGAAACGAGCGTACACTGAAATCATCCATTATTGTCTCCCCCGGAATTAAATTGCGACCCGTCTGAATAGGGCCTTTCTTTCATTAAAACGATCTCCACCCGCCGGTTAAGGGATCGGTTGTAAGCCGTGTTGTTGGGCCGGAGGGGCTGGAACCAGGCATGGCCGGACACAAAGAATCTCTCTTCGGGCACCCCGGCCTCCTTGATGAGAAACCTTGCCACCCGGCACGCCCTTGCCGTTGAAAGTTCCCAGTTTGTCGGATAAAGCGCGGAGTGGTTGGGCATGTCGTCGGTATGGCCGATCACATTGACAACGAACGAATTCTCCTGGAGAATCTTGCCGATCTGTCGAAGCCGCCATTGGGCCTGGGGCTTCAGGTCGGCCTTGCCCAGATCAAAGAACAGATCCCCTGCCAGGGAAATTCTCACGGCTCGGTCCGCCACCAGATCCACACTGGCACTGTCATCCACAAACTCATCCATCACCGCCTGCCGTGTCTGGCTGAAAACATCCGACGGGCTGGCATTGAGACGGTTTTCAACGATCTTGCCGGAACCGGAATCCGCCACAACGTTCGTGCCAGGACCCGGACCGAACTCGAGCTCCCTGCTGCCGGCCTGGTAGACATACATCACCACAAACAGGATAAACATGGTCATCATGAGGTCCGACCAGGAGACCGACCACCCCCCCCGCCGGGAAGAATCAAAGGACAGGAGCGGATCCGCTGAAAAAGGATCAAATCCCTGACCAAACGCCCCTTCGTCCCTCCCCCCATTTAAAGGGGTATTGTTCACATTATTTTTGTTCCCACTGTTACCATTGGGTTCCTTGTCCATAGATCTACTCCAAAATGATTGTAGCTACCGATACAGCCCAAACAGGTCTCATTTGCATCGACACCATGGTGCCGGTTCTTTAATCGGCCCGAACAACCGCACTCCTGGTCTCTAACAAAAACTCAACAATAAAACTTCTTGCAACAAATGCGCCTTGTACAAAAAAAGTACTGATTTCACCACCCCCACACCAGGGGGAGGACAATGAAACCATGGAAAGGCCCGAAAGAGTTCCATTCCAACAGATTGCACAAAAAAAACACAACGCAGTTTTTCGGTATGTTTATTGCTTTTTTAAATCAATTATATGAGACTAATTCGACAAATGGGGTAAAAAGTTCCGGGGTTCCCCAAAACACACCACAACATGAAAGGATTTTCCATGGAGATTTCAAGAAATCGTTCTTTTTTTGACACCAGGCCCAATATTTGTCATTTTATTGACAACAAGTGTGGGGACTCCCCAAGCAACAGCAGGCCTATTTGCGTACCGGCATCAAAAATCACCAAATTCTCTTGCATAAAAGGCTTTTGAAACCATGTTAAACAACAAGTCAATCTTAATCACAGGCGGAACAGGTTCCTTTGGCAAACACTATACAAAAACCATTCTCGACCGTTTTAAGCCAAAACGAATTGCCATTTTTTCCAGGGATGAACTCAAACAATTTGAAATGCAGCAAATATTCGACCAGGAATGCATGCGTTACTTTATCGGAGATGTAAGGGACAAGGATCGTCTAAAAATGGCGATGAGTGGCATTGATTACGTCATCCATGCAGCAGCCCTGAAACAGGTTCCTGCTGCCGAATACAATCCCACGGAATGCATAAAAACAAATATCACCGGGGCTGAGAATGTTATCCATGCAGCCCTTGACAACAATGTTGAAAAAGTGATCGCCCTTTCCACAGACAAGGCGGCAAATCCCATCAATCTCTATGGCGCCACAAAACTGTGTTCGGACAAACTTTTTGTGGCGGCCAACAACTTTGCCGGCACAAAAAAAACTATTTTTTCTGTTGTCAGGTACGGAAATGTCGTTGGCTCAAGGGGATCTGTGGTTCCTTTTTTTCAACGACTGATTGAAGAAAAAAAACCAAATATACCCATCACTGACGACAAGATGACCCGTTTCTGGATCACCCTTCAGCAGGGCGTGGATTTTGTAATAAAAAACTTTCAACGCATGTCAGGGGGCGAAATCTATGTGCCCAAAATCCCATCCGTCAGAATAATTGATCTTGCAAAGGCAATGGCTCCCAACATTCCCCAAGAAATCGTGGGAATCCGGCCAGGGGAAAAACTCCATGAAATCATGTGCCCAAGGGATGATTCCAATCGTACGATTGAATTCAAAGATCATTATATTATTTTACCTTCAATAACCTTTCGGGGCAAAAAAGAAGATCCAACGATGAACCGGCTCGGGGAAAAAGGCACCTATGTTGAACAAGGATTTGAATACAACTCAGGAACAAATCCCCATTTTCTATCGTTTTCTGAGATCATAGACTATAACAGGTCAGCTTAACTCAATTGTATTTAACCACACCCAGAATCATGGCTCTGAATATTTTTAAATTTGCACGTATGAGGTTTCCAAACCGAGGCTGACCTTCTCTGTTCTTGATGGAGATTTCAATTTGTTTAAACGGATATTTTCTTTTTGCTATAAATAGAGCCAGTTCTGTTCCTATGGATCCGTATGAATCAAAAAAACCTTGCTCCAAATAAGCAGATAGATTATATCCCTTCATACCACAGAGGGGGTCTTTTAAGCCCCATAGGATCGTTGAAACCATTGAAAAAATTTTTTCAGCCACCCTGGCGCAACAGGGTCTCACTCCGGCAACCATTACATGGGATGCTTGTAAATATGACAGGTATTCCCCAATAAGAAGTGGGTCATGCTGACCGTCTGCATCAAAGGTGATAATGTATGAACAATTCAAAGACGCTGCTTTTTCAAACCCGGTGTTCAAAGCACCGTCATACCCTTTATTTGCATCATGGGTCAGCACTATTGCACCAGCGGCCTCTGCCTTAACCCTTGTATCATCCGTGGAACAGTCATCAACGACAATGACTAGGCCATAACGCCCTAGGTCATTGACAACTTTTGAGATTGTCCTCCCTTCGTTATAGGCAGGTACGACAATCGCTATCCCAGATGTTTCCATTTTAGACACTCACCCTTGGATACATTTCTTGAGATTTTTTTACCCAGTGCAGAGGTCAACCTGTTTAAGGGCAAAGCATCCACAGGGCAAGGGCGAAGGGCTTCAACCAAATCACGGGTGATGACCTCACCGGCCAGAACGTTTCTTTTAAATCGATAGGAACGCCGTTGCAGAACAACCGTCTCTTTTTCATTCTCTTCCACTTTTTTAATTCCACATCCAAGCGAAAGCTCCAGTTCCCTGGTCCTATCGACCATCTCTTTCCACGAATTCGGGTCCATCGAGAACTTATGGTCTGGACCATTCCTGTCATTACTATCCGTAAAATGTTTTTCAATAACTCGGGCACCAAGGGCAACGGCACCCAAAACCGTGGCCAGGCCATGGGTATGATCGCTTAGTCCAAGAATAGCGCCGGGAAACATTTCAGAATAGGTTTTCAATACATTGAGCTGGATATAACGAAAATTTTCAATACTGGCAGTATAGTTGGTATTACACTGCATTAAAACAATATCTCCAGTATAGGCGGAGAGAATGCCCATTGCCTCGACAACTTCGTCACAGGAGGATGCACCGGTTGCCAACAGAATCGGTTTTTTTTTACCAGCTATATACTCTATAATTTCAGCCCATGTGATATCACCCGAGCCAATTTTATAGGCGGCAAGGTAATTATCAACACCATCAACCAAAGCTATAGAGTATGGCGATGTCATGAAAATAATACCGGCATCCTTACAGGTTTCTTTTAAAATTGGAGTCCAATCACTGTTTAATGCGGCATCCTCATATACCTGAAACACACTTCTTTTCCACTCAGCCTGGTGGCTGGATTGTTTACCCATTTTTTTAAAACCTGTATCACTAACTATGGAACGTGCCTTAAAATGCTGGAATTTTGCGACATCGGCACCTTTTTCCGCAGCTAAATATATCAGGTCTTTTGCCCTTTCAAGCTCTCCGTCATGATTTGCCGCTATGTCTGCAACAAATAAGGTTGGATGATCCAATCCGATTTTTCTGTCTTCAATTTCAATTTCACGACTGTATTTCATAGTCAGCAACTTTTTTTAAGTAAAAAAGCAGGTTGTAATATTCGACAACCCAGATGTATTTTAAATAATTCTAGTATTTTTTTGTAAACAGGCTCAACAAAACATCAATTTATTTATTCGGCTACTTTAAAATGCCTTTTTCCCCAGCACCAAGTGAACCTCAGAGCAGAACTGTGAATTATCCAGCACCCCTTGAAGCTGATCAATTAACGGGAAAAAATTGTCTTTCCAGTAGTCGTTTAATACAGTATTCTCCAGTTTTGTCTTCATAAGCGAAACCATAACACTGCGGCTTAAATCCAGGATATCAAGACCAAACCACCATTCTGACAATCTCTCAAAACCATATTTTTCACAAAAAAATCGATTGATTGATCCGTATAAAGATGGGTATGGCCACCCCCCAAATGACGGGGTGAAACTTCCGGAAATATTGATTCAAAAACAACGGTTGGGCTAAAAAGAGGTAGTGACAAAAAAACATATTTTACCTGTTTGTTGTTTTTCAGAGCCTCAAGTGCTCCCCCAGGGTCTGACAGGTGTTCAAGAACGCCTATCAATGATGCAATTTGTGCATCTGCAGTCTCTATCAGGCGATTAATATCTTTCATTTCATGGTGAAACAAATGACCTTCACCAATTATATCTGTTCCTCTTTTAACAAGGATCTCGGATGGTTCATAACCATGAACCGGTTCAAATCCGCACTCCTGTGCAGCCGAAACAAAATATCCTGCCCCAGCTCCAAAATCCACTATACCACCTGGTTTGTCTCCGACCTCTAATATTGAATCCCTCAAAAAGAGTGCTTTAGGAAGATAAATTTCTTTTTGCCTCAGCTTATACTGTTTAACATCCGAATCAGAATATGCGCCCGCATAATGGCTACCCTGATCGTCGCTATATAACGCACTGCAAAAAGCATCTGTGTCCTCGTGGGCACCATTGCAATGACCGCATCGAGAACACAACAAATATGGTGTCCCATGATTGACAAAACAGTTTTGCGCTGAATAATCGAGTGGTTCCTCACAATTTTTACAAACGTCGCGACGTTCCTGGGAAGTATAAACGGATGTAATTCTTTTGAGTTCCTCTAACTTTAAATCATTATTGAAAAAGAAATCCGTTTTAAAATCTATCATACGCCCTATCGGCTTTGAGTAGCGTTTCAAGGTGTTACCCCTCTAAACTCCATTTGTATTTCATTTCTGCAATTTTCCAGTCTGCCTCATCATCAATGTCTTGGACTTCGTTTTCAGTTAAGAGAATGGGATAGGATTTTTCGGTAAAAACCTTTTGTTCTTCTAACAACGCCTTGGTTGTCATGAAATAAAATTGCCCGCTGTCATGGTAGCTAGGTTCAAGATCCTGTGAACGTTTCATATAGTTATCCGGCCATATCATTCGGGCATATCCATTTTCAATTTTCAAAGAGCGCTGAATGGGGTAGCTGTACTTTACCACGGGAAAACTCGAGGTTGCCCTTCCAGACAAAACATGGTCCTTTGCCTCAAGTATTTTTTCTGATTTTAATAATGGCGCTGTTGGTAGGATGCAGCAAATGTGTGAAAATAGCAGACCCAGATTCTTATACGAATCAAGCACTTCAATGCAAACCTCTGCCAATCCCGCATGATCATCAGAGGTCTTTTTGCTGCGCAAAAAAGGGACTGCACCACCACATGCCTTTGAAATGTCCGCAATTTCAAGGTCATCCGTTGAGACCATAATCTCATCAAAACAACCGCAGTCCAGTGCGATGGCAATGGAATAGGACAGAATCGGTTTTCCATAAAATCGCTTGATATTCTTCCTGGGAATCCGTTTGCTACCGCCACGGGCCGGGATAATGGCCAGGATCTTCGACATATTCCTTCCTTTCATGTCTGTTTTTGCCCCTAAAGAGTTGACCTTGGTATTTATAACTCAACTTTCGGACTTAAGCCTTGGTGGACGGGGTCGGGCTTTTTTTATTGCACTTTTTATCAGAAAATTATTATTAAACCAGCAAAAAAGGCAATAAGGAAAACCCCACATAAAAACTGTGAATCCCGAAAGTTGAATTTATAATGCTTCCAGTTGCACAAGTGAATCAAACTCTTTTTTATAAAAATTAAGCCCTCCCCTTAAATCCAGGATTTGGGTTTTCAACAAACGTAAAATATTGGAGGAATCCAATGCCATGTAACCTGGACGAGGCGCTTTAAATGGGAAACCATGGTATGAACCGGGAAGAATCAATTTGGCGTTTAATTCAAAAACATTGGCAAAGCATTGCCCAAAATCAAATTTACTGCAGTTCTCTATGCCGGACAGATGATACAGACCAGTTATTTGCCCCTGCAGGATCTCATCAAGGGCCTGGGCCAGGTTTCCGATATAAATGGGAGAATAAATAAAGTCTTCAAACATTGTAATGGGTTCATGTCTGAAAAGTGAATTGTAAAGCCAATCAGAAAAGGACGATTTTTCTTCCCCCTTATGACCATATATGTTGGTCCTTAGAACAATAGCATGATTATTGGTGTTGAGGATCGCAATTTCAGCAGCCCTTTTAGTCTTTCCATAGACATTGATGGGATTGGGAAGATCCCTTTCATTGTATGGGAATTTTTTCATACCGTCGAAAACCCCATCACTTGAAATTTGAATATAGTGGCTTTTTCCTTCAAAGGCCAATTGAGAAAGCATGTCAGCCACTTTTGTGTTAACCGCATAGGCCATGGATGGATTATCCTGGCAAAAATCAAGATTCACAATGGCAGCACAATTTATCGTCACATCGGGTTTAATCACAGCAAAGACGTCCTGCACATCTTCCCTTATAGTCAGGTCAACCCGTTTTATACAACCATTCCTGGACCTTCTCCTGCCCATACCCCAGACCCCATAACCTTTCCGGTCAAAATACCGAAAAAGGTATGAGCCCAACATCCCCTGTACCCCTGCTATCAGAACTTTCAATTAAACCTTGTCATCAAGAATCAGGCCCGTCAACTCAATCATTTTCTCCCTGATATGGATCAGCTCCTCGGAAGGAATCTGCTTCAACAGCTCGTTGGTTTCACGATTTTTGATCTCCACAATCACCGGGCTGTGCAGCTCTTCATTGATGGAAAAACCAAGGTTGGTCTGAAGGTCATCCATGTAGTCGTTGAGTTCTTCGACCATCTCCCGGGTGGTTTCCACGGTCAGCCGTTGATCCTTGTCTCCTTCGGTCTCTTTTAAAATTGACTTTACCCCGCTCACCGGTTTTTCAAGACTGGTGGTCAGAGGAGCGGTCTGACCCTTGGGTGCTTCTGTGGGGGATATGATATTGTTAATATTCATGGCGGTCTCCAATTTTTTTCATATTTTTCATCCTGAGATACGTACCGATCTGGAAGATTCAGGCCTGACAGATTTGGAATACCCCTGGACGGCGGTTTTTTCCCTGTTCACCTTTGCCATGGTCTGTTTTAACCGGTCACGATGCTCGATAATTTTATTTTTCAAAGCCTGATCATGATCCATAACTTGAGCCAACCTGTCCCTGTAGATGGCTGCAAATTCCTTTAACCCGGGTTCTGCCGGGTTGAGTCGGTTGAGAAAAAGATCCAGATTGTTTTTCATATCGCTGAAGGCCAAGGACCGTTCAAAATTCTGACGGGAAAGATCGGGCATGGCCTCAGTGTCCAGTGCATTAAGATGCTTTGCCTGGACCTTCTGATAGGTTTCAATGGATTGCTCCAGCTGTTGAAGAACCTGTATCATTTTATCCGTTCCATGGAATTAGGCATAAAGGGTCCTGCTGACAGGGGCGGTTTTCGGGTACCCGCCGCTCTTTTTAAGCACAGCGGAATTAAAGGAATTCACCGTCTGTTTTTCCATGCCGTTGTGCATCACATCGGTCTCCCATATGGAATCGAGCCTTTCCAGGTATCGGTAGGCACGGTCCAGGATCCGGATGTCATTGGTCAGGGCCACCTTGGGAAGTTCGACCAGGATGCTGCTGTAAAGTCCCCTCAGAAACTGGATGGACTCGTCATGCATGTCCGGGTCAAGACTTGCGTAAAGCTCAGACACGATGGCAATGGTTTTGCTCAGATTTTCGCCCCGTTTCGGGATGTTTTTTTCCTGAACACCCTCCCGGGTGAGGTTAATGTACCGGAGGGCTCCCCGGTACAGCATCTGAATTAATTTTTCCGGGGTCATTCCCTCGTAGTGGTTGTTCAGATAGGTATTCATTTTATTCATGGCTGGCATGCAGTTCCTCCCTGGACCTTGGTCCTAATCCTGTGCTGCGGTATTAAACGATTCTATGAGGCTTTCCAAAGCGGTTGACTGGCTGTTGAGTTTGCCGATCACGGCATCAAGGTTGACAAATTGCTTGGCAAGCAGATCATACTTGGTATTAAGTCTCTCTTCGGCATCTTCAATGCTTTGGGTAAGCCGGTCTATTCTTTCCTGGGCCGAGTTCTTTTCAACATTGGCGGTCCCCGAAGTCCCATCGGTCAGGGCCTTGAACCGGTCGTTCAGAACATCCCCCAGCCCCGTGATCCCTTGTTCAGCATCCCCGAGGAACAGGGCAGAGACCGCTTCAGGAAAAGCGGAAAACGCATCCTCCAGAACCGTTTCGTCCAGGGAAATGCTCCCGTCCCGGTTGATGGTCATGCCAAGGTCATACAGGGAAGCGATGCTTTCACCCGTCTGAACCGTGGTACCGAGCAGGTCCCCGATCTGTGAATCAAGGCGCTTAACTGACAGCACATCTGCCAGCAGGCCATTGTCCTCGTTTACATCCTCGCTGTAACTGCTCTCTTCACCGATCTCTGTGGCCAACTCATTATAGGTGTCGATCAGGGCAGTGAGGTACTCCTTTACCTTGTCATAGGAGGCGGTCACGCCGACCTGGGTTTCTCCGACTTTTTTAAGATCCAGGGAGACACCCTGGATAACGTCCTCGATCTCCCCATTGGTCTGGCGCTGGTATTCGATCCCGTCAACGGTGAACCTGGCGTTCAAGGATTCACCGTCTGCCCCCTTGAGTTCCGTCATCTCAATGCCGCCCAGGAAAATCCGATTGCCCTCACCGGATTCATTGGATGTCAGGGTCAACCGCCAGGGAGTTTCATCGGTGCCGTCATCAATGAGGGCAGCTGTTATGCCACCATTGGCGTCATCTTCGTTGATGATGGAAACCATCTCCTGGTAGGAGGTTCCGGCAGGAACAGCAACAAAAACCTCATCATTGGCAGCCCCTGCCCGGTATGAAAAGGTCAGATCCGGGGATAAAAAATCAAGTCCGCCGGAAACCTGGATCTGATTGTTCGTATCGCTCTGGCCGTCGGTCGCCGCCAGCCGGATATAATGTCCCCCATCCCCTTCGACCACCGTTGCAGTCACCCGGGTGGATCCGTCCTGGGTCTGGTTGTCCCCGGCCTGGTTGATGGCCTGGGCAATCGTGTCAAGGCTGGCTCCAGTCCCAAGGTCAAGGGAAATGCTGACCTGATCGTCCCCCTGAGCCAGGGTAAGGAACAGGGGCGTGTCAACACTGATCACTGAGGTTTCTGAATCGGATATGCCCGTGGCAGGCGCAGCATAGATGGGGGTCACCCCTTCGGCCACGCCCTCGCTCTGCCAGGAACTTTTAAGGGCCAGCTGCTTGACCTCCAGGGCGTGGGAGGTTATGGCGGCACCCGATTGAACCGTTGCAGAGGCAATCTCCCCATCGGACACCTCAGGAGAGCGTTCCAGAAAATTGGACTTCAGGGAAAGGGAAAGGGCACTGGATTTCATTTCAATGAGCTTGACGTTGATGGAATCAAATGCAACGACCTGCTCTTCCAGCCTGCTCTGGGATGTCTTTTTCAGGTTGATCGAGGTTTCGTCAACCTCACGCAGGCTGTCCAGGGTGGTCTGGAGATCTAGGCCCGACCCCACCCCCAAGCTTGTTATTGAGCCCAATGCCATGGTTCACCTCCTGGTCATAAATTCAAAAACGTAGGGCTGAACAAAATGATTCATACAACTCCTATCGGACAACAGCCAGGGAAACCTTAACATATAATTAACCCGGACACCAAAACAAAGATCCCCCCCGGCAAACAGCTTGCCAGGGGGGAAGGGTTACGGGTTTTTAACGATCAAACGCCGGATTTACTGAAGCAGGCTCAGCACATTCTGGGCCGTGGCATTGGCCTGGCTCATGGCAAAGGTGCCGGCCTGGGCCAGAATCTGCAATTTGGTGAAATTTGCTGATTCTTCGGCAAAATCCACGTCACGGATAGAAGATTCTGCCGCCTGGACGTTAATCTTGGTGACCGTAATATTGTTGATGGTTGATGTCAGCTGGTTCTGAACCGAACCCAGGTCGGCACGGTTCTTGTCCAGATCCTTGAGGGCAGCGTCGGCAACGGCAATGGCCTTTTGCGCCCCTTCCTGGGTCAGAACATTGACATCGCTCAGGCGGTTAACCTCGGTCTCACCCACACTGGCCTCGGCTGTCTCAGCCCCCTGGTTGGGTGCCAGCTGGGTACCGGCCTTTAACACAGAACCGTTCTGCAGAGTCATGTCGTTGACAATGCTGGCATCCTCGGCCAGAACCACATCGTTGACCAGGGTGGTGCCCAGGGCCAGGGTTCGGGTGCCGCCGACAACGGAATCATCCACAACGGTGACCTCATTGGTCAGATAGGTGCCCGTGGCAATGGTGCTGCCCTTGGCCAGGGTGGAGCCTGTGGTCAGGAGCATGTCCTTGGACGCCGAAACGGTCTCGTCGTCGGCCAGGGTCACGGTGTCACCCAGTGTAGATCCGTCGTTGAGCACAGAGCCGCTGCCGAACACGGATCCTGCGTCAAAGCTCATGTCTGCTCCCAGGGTGATGGCCCCCTCGTAGCTAGCCATACCGCCGACAACGGATCCTTCAAGGATGCTGGTGGTCCCGGTGTTGGCCAGGGTGGAACCGGCGTTGAGGATCGTATCCGAGGTGGTGGTCATGGTCGACTTGAGGGTGGCGTCAGCCCCCAGGGACGAGCCGGCCTTGATCTCGGAATCGGTTGCAAACACCGACCCCTTGCCCAGGGTGGTGTCGGCCGCCAGGGTCATGTCATCGTCCAGGGTCATCTCGGCGGCCAGGGTGGCGTCCCCTCCCACCGTCGACCCGGACTTGAGAATACTGTCTCCGCCGATGGTCGACCCGGCAGACAGGGTCATATCACCGCCAAGGAGCATGCTCTCCTTAAGGGTCAGACTGCTGGCGGAAACGGTGGTGCCGCTTGCCAGGGAGGTGTTGACGTTAAAAATAGAATTGCTCTGAAGGGTCACCGTATGACCAGTACCGACCGTTGCGGCGGCCGCCAATGTAATATCACCCCCTGCGATCGAACCGCTGGCCAGTTTTGTGTTTGCACCAAAAGAAGAACCGGCTGACAAACTGTAACCATCGGTCGCATTAGCCGCAACAGAAAGGGTGACATTTCCGCCAACCTCTGTTCCGTCGTTTAGGACTGTCCCTGAGCCAAACTTAGAACCGGCTGACAAACTGTAACCATCGGTCGCATTAGCCGCAACAGAAAGGGTGACATTTCCGCCAACCACTGTTCCGTCGTTTAGGACTGTCCCTGAGCCAAACTTAGAACCGGCTGACAAACTGTAACCATCGGTCGCATTAGCCGCAACAGAAAGGGTGACATTTCCGCCAACCACTGTTCCGTCGTTTAGGACTGTCCCTGCGCCAAAAGAGGCCCCGGCGTCTAGGGCGAAACCATCAGCGGTTGTTGTCGCTGCAGCCAGGGTAACATCGACACCAATCGTTGTGTCTTCTGCAAGCTCAGTTCCCTGGCCAATGTTGGAACCAACGGCAAGAGTCAGTGCAGCCGAGGTGGTGATGGCATTGTTCAGCGTGACATCAACCCCCATTCTGGAGTTTGCCTTGAGCACAGAGCCATTGCCAAGGGAAGAGCCCTGTTCAAGGGTCATGGCATTGGTAAAGGTCTGGTCCCCTGAAAGGGTGTAGGCCTTGTCAAGAACGCCGCCTGGCATGCTTGCCACGGTGATGGTTCCTTCGGACGTAACAATATCCTGGTTGATCACGGTCCCTGCTGCCAGAACAGATTTATCGGCAAGTGTCGATCCTGCTGCCACCGTGCTCTGTCCGGTAGTGGCAGCCGTTGATGCAACGGTTGCATCATAGGCAATAAAGGTGTTCTTGACAAATGAGGTGCCGGCCGCCAGGGTGGTTCCACTTTCAACGGTAAATGCCGTATCAATGTTGTTGAGGGCATTTATCTTTACTTTGTTTCCGTCATTGATTGCCGTGAGGTCCTCACCAGCATTAAGAACGGTTCCAACGGCTAAAATGGAACCGCTGGCAAGAGTACTTGTATCTTTGGTGACGTTGCTGCTGGCTCTAATGGTAATATTTCCAAGATCAGTGGTATCTGAGCCTGAAACAAGGGTTGTCCCGGCGGCCAGTTGAGAACCGCTGGCAAGAGTACTTGTAGCTTTGGTGTCGTTGCTGCTGGCTCTAATGGTAATATTTCCAAGATCAGTGGTATCTGAGCCTGAAACAAGGGTTGTCCCGGCGGCCAGTTGAGAACCGCTGGCAAGAGTACTTGTAGCTTTGGTGTCGTTGCTGCTGGCTCTAATGGTAATATTTCCAAGATCAGTGGTATCTGAGCCTGAAACAAGGGTTGTCCCGGCGGCCAGTTGAGAGCCGCTGCCGAGCGTACTGGTAATGTTGGTTGCATCACTTTTTTCAATGGTGACATCGCCGCCTACATTCAGTCCCGAAAGGACAGTTGCTTGGCCAATGACAGACCCCACAGACAAGGTGGTTCCGGCGGCAAGGGCACTGAGGCCAGTGGTTCGCTCGGATGTCTCGACAACAGCCGTGCCGTCTATGGTTTCGGTACTGCCCAGGACCATAACCGTGCCGGCCTCAAGGGTGGAACCGGTGGCAATGGTGCTGTCTGCGGTCGTGTATGCGACGGGGTTGACCGTTCCGTCGCCCTTGAACTCAGTACCCGCCCCAATCTTGGTACCAGCCCCCAGGGACGAATTCTGGGTTAAAATAGAACCTGATTTAACACTGCTGGTCTCGGTGGTGGCACTGGTGATGTCAATGACGGCATCGCCGCCCAGTACACTGCCCTTGCCAACAATTGAGGTGGCACCCAGGGTTGAACCGTTTTTCAGGGTGGATGCCTGGGTGGTGGTAATGGGCGAAGCAAAGCTGCTGCCCGTAAAATCCCTGTCCGCGGTCCACCCGGCACTGAAGTTGAGGATTGAATCAGAGGTAAAAGAAGAGCCCGCCGTTGCAGAAGAGACCGTGGAGGTGGGACCCGTTGCCTCGATCTTGATGTCACCGTCAACGGTTGCCACGGCAGCACCGCCACCCACGTTGGTGACAACGATTTCTGCCGATCCAATCTGGTTCAGGGTGATCTTGCCAAAGGTGCTCATGTCCGATCCGCCCAGGATGGCGTCAATGCCGGTTCTGAGGGAAGGATCCGTGACCCCTTCGCCTGCCGTGATGCTTTCGGCCGTCACGTTAATGCCCCGGCCGTCCGTTGAGGTCAAGCTCAGGATTCCGTTGCTGTTGGTGGCAACAACTCCGTGCTGGGAGGATTTATAGTTGATGGCCTTGACCAGGTCCCCGCCGCTGTCGTTGGCCATAACATCAAGGGCGCCAATGTTGACCCCGTTGATGGCAAAATCCGTGTCCGTGGTTCCGGCGTTGATGCTCAGGTCCGTTGTGGAGACAACCGATGCAGCAGCTGAAATCCCCAGCACATCACTGAGTTTGTTGATGTTGGCGGCAACGGCCCCCATGCCGTTTTCAGCCTTGTTGGTATAATCCACATTGACCGACTCAATGAGAAAACTCTCGTCCAGCAGGTTGCTGTATACCGAAAGCTCAACCGAACCGCCCTTGTCGTTGTCCAGAAGGGTCAAATCACCGGTCTTCACATGTCCCACCTTGGTTGACTGGGACGAGGAGATGGAAATATTGACCGTCTCTCCGGAATAGGCCCCCACCTGGAACTGCTTGTTGGTAAAACTGCCGAATAAAAGTTTCTGGTTGTTAAAGGTGGTGGTTTCGGCAATGGTGTCAAGTTCTTCCAGAAGCTTGGTGATGTCCGACTGGATCGCCTGGCGTGATTCCGTGGTCTGACCGTCCTGGGCAGCCTGGATGGCCTTGGTCCGAACCGTGTTGACGATATTGATCGACTCTTCCAGGGCCGCATCCGCCGTCTGGACGATGTTGATACCGTCGTTTGCATTCCGGATGGCCTGGCCAAGGCCCAGGGACTGGGACTTCAGGGAATCGGCAATGGACATGCCCGATGCATCGTCGGCCGCCTTGTTGATGCGCAGACCCGAGGAAAGTTTCTCAAGGGAACTTGACAGAGCATTGTCATTCTTGATCATGTTTTTGTGGGCATTAAGGGATGCCACGTTGGTGTTGATGCGAAGAGCCATTATAACCTCCTTGTTTGGATAACCGTTGCCGGGGGAATCCTTTCTCCCGGCCATTAAATATAAAAGCCTTTGATACGACCCCGGTGTTCCAGCGGTTTAAAACCACCCTGCCGGATCGTATCCAACTCCATAGGGAAACCTATCGGCAGGGGAATGGGAAATCATTAATGTTTTTTCAGACAAACATTTCAGTCCATTGAATTTAAATCCCATCCGTACTATAGAACATTGAAAAGATCGGCCCGATCAACCTTCAACCTGCTGCCATCAAGGAGTTCTAATATGACAGAAGAAAAAAACACTTTTTATGATGCCAATATGGCCATATTAGAGGCCCGGTTTTCCGACATATGGAACCGTGTCAACAACCTGACCGGAGATCTGGCAGGTGAGGTAGTGTACACCCCGGATGGCAACCCAAACCTGAAGGTACACACGCCTGAGGGGCAGCAAGTCTTTCTCCATGATGAAAATGATCCCCTGGCCGAGGTGCCCCTGTTTTTAAAAATGGTCATGGATAACGCCACCGGGGTGGTGACGCTCCTTGGCATGGGTCTTGGGTATACACCCCTGGCCCTGGTCCGAGAGCGACCCTTTATCCGCCATTTGATTGTCGTGGAGCTGAACCTGGAGATCTTCCGGGCCGCCCTCCACCTCATGGACCTGTCGGATCTTTTTTCCGATCCCCGTCTGGTCCTCCATGTGGGAGAGGACTATGACCTCATGGCGTTGATGGCGCCGGTCCAAAAGGCATTGACACTTGAGGCCATCCACAACCTGATCCACCTACCCTCCTTTGCCGTGAACCAGACCGCCTACGACCGACTCAACGATGCGGTTTACGGCTACACGAACAGCCGGAACATTGACGGGAATACCAAATTCACCCATGGCCAGTTGTTCCTGGGCAACCGCTTCCGCCACCTCACCTCCCTGCACCACGACCACCTGCTTGAATCCATCAAGGGTGAGTTCAAGGGTCTGCCCGCCATCATCGTGGCAGGCGGTCCCTCCCTGGACAAGAACATCCACCTGCTGACAGCGGTCCAGGACCGGGCCGTCATCATTGCCGTGGATACGGTGGTGCCGGCCCTGCTGGCCAATGGAGTGACCCCCCATTTTATCACCTCCATCGATTACCAGGACATAACCTATGAAAAGCTGGCCCCTGTGATTCCAATGGTGCACGACGCCTTTCTTGTCTGCCTGCCCTGGGTGACGGCAAAGGTCCCCAAATATTTCCAGGCCAGGAAGCGGTTCTGGCTTTGGACCATGCACTATATCGACTCCTGGATCAACACCATGATGGGCGGGGCGCTCTGCACCGGCGGTGCCCAGACCGTTGCCCACCTGAACCTGCTGTGCGCCATGGTTCTTGAATGTTCACCCATCGTCTTTATCGGCCAGGACCTGGCCTATGACTGTGCTCATAGCCACAGCCGTCATGTTGTCCTCAGCACTCAGGACGACATGGAACGCCTCTTACAATCCAATGAGGTCCTCTGGGTCAGGGGCGTGAACAAAGCCAAGGTGCCGACCAATCGGAGTATGGCATCCATGCTCAAAACCTTTGAACGAATGATCCAGGACGTGCCAGGCCACTATATTGACGCCACCCAGGGCGGTGCCCTGATCAAGGGAACCGAAATCATGGATCTGGACAAGGTGATCAAACAATACTGCACAACCACCTTTGAAGTGACAACAAGGGTGAAACAACGCCTTGACGGGGTCGAGCCCGTTGGACCTGCCAGAATTATTTCAGAACTCCAGGCCGTGAAGACCCGGGTGGACCGGTGTGAAAAATGGATCAAAGAGTCGGACAAACTGGCGAACCAGGTGCGGCAGGCACTGTCAGCCCTGGAGCAGAAAGGACAACACCCCGGCCGGGTCAGTGCCCTGCCCCGGCGCATCCAGGAAATGCTCAACCGCATTGATGCATGCCACGACCGCATTGACGGGGAAAAAAAAGTGTGGCAGATCCTGGAGGACATTACCCTGGAAGGCTTACGCCAGAGTGAGCGCATGCGCTTTGACATTGACCGCCTGGCCAATCACCCGGAAACCTTCATGGCATGGGTTCGTAAGAGCCTGGAGCGCCTGGACGCCATCAATGGGGTTCGAACCCAGACCCTGTCCTGTTTAAAAGAGATGACCACCACCACCCTTGACCACCTCAAGGCGGAAAAGAGCCTGATAAAAAAAGTCAAAAAAACGGACAAGGTATCCCCGGCCATGGCGGCCCTGGGAGAGCTCTATTTCAACTCCGGGGACATGACCCTGGCAAAGGCCGTGCTTGAAGGTTTCGATCTTTCATCACCAGACTCAGCCGGGCCCAACTATTACCTGGGCGCCATAGCAGCCATTCAGACGGAATACGACAAAAGCAACACCTGCTTTGACCGGGCCCTGGCCCTTGATCCGGAATTCAACGACAGGATCCGCCAGTTCAGAACCGCCTGGGCAGAGCAGTACCTTGCCCTGGCACGCCAGTACAGATCTTTGGATGTCAGGATTTTTAAACGGATGCTGCTCAAGGGTATCAGATGCTGCAAGGATCACCAGGGGCTGACAAGTGAGCTCCATTCGGTGGCCCGGCAGGACCTTGCCCGGCTCGACGACATCTTGGACAAATCAGAAACCGCAGGCCAGGACCTGAAAATGCTGGATGACATGGTCACGGCCCTTGATGACGAAAAAAACCAATCCAAATTGCTGGAACCGGAAAAGGTTAAGGCGTTCTACGTCCGCCTTGGCAAAGAGTGCCTGTCAAAGGGCGATCAGGCATCTGCCCGCAAACAGTTTGAAAAGGCCCTGGCCAAGGACCCCCTTGACCCGGAAATTCATATTTTACTCCTGGATCTTTTTTTCAGCCAGGGCGACTTTTCCCAGGGGATTCACCACCTGAAACTTGCCGTTGCCCAGGACCGCTCCCATGCCCGGCACTGGGAAACCATCGGCGACACCCTGGCCGGGGCAGCGCAGTGGGAAGACGCCCTTGTGGCCTACGACACCTGTTTCAGGCATCTTCCCGAACAGATCGGTCTGCTCAAGAAACAGGCCCAGTGCCACCTGGCCCTGGACAACCTGGAAGTCGCCCATGCGACCCTGCGCCGCCTCAAACAGCTGATGGAAAACCCCTGACCCAAACAGCCCTATTCTCCTTCTGAACCGGCAAGGATATTGTGCTGGTGGGAATAGGCTGAATCCGAAAGGACCACCTGAACGACCTGGTTGGTTTTCGGGTTGAGCACCAGGGGTCCCATGAGGTTGGCCGTGACCCTGCGGCCCTCTTTTTCGCCGGCAATGTTAACGACCACATAGACCAGAAGATCCTTTCGGGTGACCTTGGCCCATTTTTTTCCACGGATCACGGATTCAATGTCAAAATCATAATCGGGCTTGAACAGAATGGGATCGATCACCGTCAGGGCCAGATCCGGAGTTTCCACCGACTGAAACCAGTTAAAGGGTGCCAGCCGGGGATCTTCGAGAAAGGCAAACCTTGTTAATCCTGGAAATCCTGGCAGACCGTCCGGCATGGTTAGGATTTTTTTTTCATCAATTTCTATGTCACCAAATTTTCGGGTATTTATTTTCAACCTTCCTGCTCCTTGGAAAATTTATTTTTAATGAGGGCTGCAACCTGGACGATATCGGTCACATCCTTTGCCAGGGAATCAACGTTTTCCTTCCCGATCTGCTCTAGAACCTCCATGCGAAGAATCGTTATCTCCCGTGGTGCATCGATTCCGATCTTGACATTACCGCCTTCAACGCCCAGGATAGTGACAACAACATTGTCCCCGATTTTAATTTTCTCATCCACCCTTCGGGTCAGAATAAGCATTTAATTTGTTTCCCTTTTATAAATAATCCACAAGACTTATATTCATCAGCTTTGCCGTTGAACTTAAAGATGCCTGATAGGCGTTTTCAATGGATTGAAGATTCATGATAGACTCAATGATATCGGCATCCTCTATGGTCGACCGTCTAGCCTCCAGGCTTAAACTGACCTCGGTGGTTATCTGATTCCTGACCTCAAGACGATTGTATCGTATTCCTGTATCTGCAATGCGGGACGTCATTTGATCAAAATGGGTTTCAAGCCGCCCAAGGGTCCGCTCTATGCCGTCTGTATCATTGGATTCCAGATAGCCGCTCAGGTCCAGCAGGGTGTCAAAAATGCCCCATTCCACGGGCGCGGTGCTGCTGACAGGGGCGGCAATGTCATCAACAGGGCTGAAACCGAGGATGGAACCGATGCCCTCGCCGGTACCCCTTCCGACGGAGGCGCATTTTCCCCGGTCTGCCACAGGAGATGGAATTCTTCCAGGCGGGTGCCGTCCTCCTTGATGGAAAACTGCCTGGTCTGTTCATCCCAGGAGACCGAGTAGTCAACCCGGTTGCCATTTTTCAAGGATTCCGCCTCCAGAGCCTTTTCAACTTCCCTTCCCAGCTCGACATGGCTGGTGTAGGTCTTGGGCGTTATGGACGCGGTGAGGTTTGCCGTTACCATCCCCTTGTTTCCAGAAATGACCTCCCTGAAATCGATTTTATTGTTGGATGAATCGATAAACAGATTGACAACCGCCTGGTCACTATCGGCAAAGGCAACCAGATCATCCCGGGTGCTGTCAAACCCCAGGGTTTCTGCGGCACTGGATTCGGCCCCCGGGCCGGAGTTCCACAGCAGTTCATAATTTTTTATTCCAGGATCGTTGCCTTTGATAATAAACCCGGAGGCATCATCATACAGCACTTTATATTGAACATTGTTGGGCGATGCACTGCGCAGGGCCGTCTGGATTTCTGAGGCAACTTCGTCAAGGTCAGAATAGTCCTTCCGGGGAATTTCAACACGCTGCACCGTTGATACTTTTCCATCCAGGGTGGTTTCCCTGAAATCGATGACATTATTGGTTGCATCAAAGGAGATCCATGCCGGATCCCGGGTGCTTGAATACCCTGTTCCCCCGGTATTGTCCACCGGATCATATCCCAGGGTAGCGCCGATGGAGGTCTCTGGATTGGATCCGCTTGCCCAGAGCAGATTGAATTCGTTCAATGCTGCGCCCCCGGATCTTGAGATGTCAAAGCCCTGGGTTGCTTCATCATAGGAAACATCATAACGGACGGTGTTTCCGGACGCAGCAGAGGCGTCATCCATGGCCTTTGCCACGGCCTCTTCCAGGTCGGCAACACTGTCGTAGGTTCCAGAGGGAACAACGGCCTGGAGTGTGATTGGATGATTCAGGGTGTCCACCTCCTCAAAATCCACGGTATTGTTCGTATCATCAATACGAAGGGAAAACAGGCCCATGAACATGGGCGCTGTATCACTGCTGTATGGCCCCAGCCCGGCAGAAACAGGGTCACTTTTCGTGTCATACCCCAGGGTTTCACCGATGGAAACCGGTGCTCCCGCTCCGCTTGCCCACAAAAGATTAAAACTTGTCACAGCCCCACCTGCCGAAATGGAAAACCCCGGCACGGCAGGATCATAATCCACCGTATAATCCTCAAGGGCGGCGGATTCATCTTCCATGGCAGTTTCCACCGCAGCAGCAAGATCGGTCAGTGAGGGGTAGATACCGGAGGGCACAATGGCCTGGAGCGTTGTAAAGGTACCCGCAGGGTTCTCTTCGATAAAATCAACAATATGGTTTGAACTGTCAATGGTAACGGCGGAAGTGGGATAGGTGACTGAATCGTCCATGGGATAAAACCCAAGGGCTGAACCGGCGCTCATTGTGCTGTTAGCTCCTGATTTCCATAAGAAATCAAGCTGATTAAGGTCTGTGCCATCTTCGCGGATGTTGAACCGGCTGTTTACCGGGTCGTAGGAGACGGCATAATTTATATTGTTAGCACTTGCCGCCTTGAGCTTTGATTCGATTTCAAGGGCAAGCTCATCCATATCCCCATAGGATCCCGGGTCAATAACAGCACTCAAAGTTGTCGATACACCGGCAGCGTTTGTTTCGACAAAATCAATGGTGTCATTATCATTGGCAGCGATGGTAATTTCAGTGATATAGGCAGGTTCCGAATCAGATACAGGCGGGGCATAGACCATGTTCCCCCCATGGAATCCGATCTCGTGGCCGATGCTTTGGTCTGCACCGGCGGGAACGATCTCAAACTCAACGGATTCGCCTTCAATAACCGGGGTGGCAAACCCAAGGGAGATGTCGGTAAATCCGTCTTCATTCAGATCCAGGTCAACGCCATCGGCAGTTCCTGGAATGCTTGACGCCATGATATAACCGGGGTTGTTTCCCACCTGCCAGCCGCCCTTGCCGTCCCAGGTCAGCTTAAAAGGTTCAGTGCCGGCCGGTTCCGGGGTGCCTATGGTCAGGGCCTCTTTGTTAAGGACACGTAGATTGATGTCGTCAGGGTCAATCCGGGTGCTGGCCTGAATGGCGGAGACACGGGCATCATTCCCCGTCTCCCACAGAAACCGGGTCCGAAGATAACCGTCATAGCTGCCATCTTCACGGATGGAAAACCGATTCTCCGTTTCATCATAGGCAACCTCGTAGGTGACACCATACCCATTGGCGGCCGAAGCCTCGTTCAGTGCTTTACCCACCAGGGCTTCAAGGGCCTCTGCCGAGTACTCTCCATCGGGTATCGTTGCAGTAAGCGTTTTTTCCGAGGCAGATCCGTGACCGTTATCCTCTTTAAAGACAATGGTATTGTTGGTGGCGTTTATGGCAACGCTATCATCCCAGAAAGTCGTGCTGCCGGCCCTTCCCACCTCAACCGTGACATTGTTATCTGTTCTTATCTTAAAGGGATCTTCATTGCCCCCATAGGATACACTGGGGGGATCTTCAGCTTTGTTATAGACAAACGGCGGAGCAGTGGCGTCTGTACCTGCAAAAATATAATTGCCGTTGATCTGGGTGTTGCCAAGGGTTACGATCTGCTCGATCATGCCGTTAATACTCTCAACGGCATCCTTTCTTTCATCTGCACTGGCAGAGGCACTGGCAAGGCGGCTCACCTGGCCCTTGACATCCAGGATCAGATCATTGACGCTGCCAAGGGCGTTTTCCACACCTTCAAGCCAGGTGATGCCAACCTCAACATTCCTGCTGATCTGTTCAAGGTTACCCAGGGTGGTATTGATGTTGAGCACCTGGCTCAGGCCCACGGGGTCATCCGAGATGCTGTTGATCCGTTTCTGGGTTGCCACCACCTCATTGGCGTCCTTTAAATTACTGGCATAATTGCCCAGCTGGTAGGTGGAGCTACTGTATGTTGTAATATTGGGAACCCGCATCATCCCCTCCTTTTATCTCATGCCAATCAAGGTATTGAGCATTTCATCTGAAACACTAACCAGCTTTGATGCCGCCGAAAACGCATGCTGGTACTTCATGAGCTTGATCATCTCCTCGTCCAGGGATACGGCGGAAATTGAATCCCGCAGTTCTGAAATGCTGTTTACCGTTAGATTTGCGAAGGACACAGCACTCTTGATGCTCCTGGACTGAACGCCCATGGAACTGATCATTGTGCTGTAATAGCCGTCCAGGGTGGTGGTGGTAAGGCTGCTAAAGCCGTCCGATCCCCGGTCAAAATTCCAGACTTCCATGTCAAGGGCCTGGAATTGAATGTTGTCGAGCAGATGGGCATTGGCGTTGTCCAAAGCATCTATTTCCCCTGTATCAGAGTTGATCTGGCCTGCCGCAATAAACCGTGTGTCGCTCAGCCGCTGATCCATCTCCATGGTCTGGGCATCGTTCCCGGTGAAAAAAGTGTTGATGCCTGCCGCCGCCACAAGCCCGGCATCGGGGGAGGAAGCGTCACTGGAAAAGGCAAACCCCATATCGTCTGCATCACGCTCGTCCAGGTCAAATTTCACAGACCCGTCCCCGGTCACCCTTTTGTTGAATTGAATCTCAATGTCGGCCAGGCCGTCTCCGGAAAAATCCACCCCGAACCCATCATCGTCCCCACCCTCGGGGATTAAAACAGCCTTACCCCCGGTGGGGTCGTTTAAAAGGCGCCATTGCCCGAAGTCATCCCGGTCAAAGGTGATGTCATCGGCACTGAATTTCAGGTGGGTCCAATCCTTCACAACAATGGTGGCATTGTCCTGGCTGAAGCCGTTGGCCCCTGAATATTCCAGATTCACCATGGCGCGGTAATCCTCGGCAGCTTCAAACTTCAGCCGGTTATCGGTGGTAACCGAGGCCTTGAGCCCCCCTGCCTGGGTATTAAATTGATCCACAAACGAATCCTGGGTCCAGTGCCAGCTTGAGGCAAGGTCTCCGGTGGATTTGCCGTCGGCGTTGGTGGCAACAGAATTTCCAAAGGAATCGGTGGTAATGGTAAAAACGTCGTCATCAAACAGGGTCCCATCGTAAAATTTCAGGGTCATGCCGTCAACCTTCACCTCCGCCGGTGTAAGGGGGGTGAGGGGCGGATCGGTGCTGGGAACCTCAAAACTGCCGGAAGCATCCCCGTTGGTCCATTGGATCACCAGGGGCTCCTCACCATCGGCCGGCACCGTCCCGACCTTTCCTCCGGATTTCACAGAAAATTGATAGGTCGCATTTTTCCGGTTGGCCGTGCCTTTGATGGTGAAATCCAGGGGGTCTGGGTTGCCCGATGCATCCATGTTCACGGTCAGGGTGTTGCCCGCCACCAGGGAACCTGCTGAAATATTGAAGGAAAGGGTGTCTGTCACAACATTGTTCAGGGTCTCTTGAATGACCACCCGGCCCACATCTTCAACTTCCACCAGCCCGTGCTCGCCAGTTGAAAAACCCTCGGCATCATACTTTTCCCATTTGATGACGCCCGTGTCCGAATAAAGGGTGGCGGTCGATGCATTTCGATAACTGCTGCCGGCATCCAGGAGATCGTTCACAGGATCATTGGCACCGCTTCCCGTGCCGGTGCTTGTCCTTAATGTGGCATCAGCGGTGCCGGTTTCCGAAAAATCTGTGATCGTTATGGGATCGGTAAGGTCCTTGTTTTTGATGATGGAGACAGATTTCCCGGTACGAACCACCGAATAGTCAGGGTTGGCAAAGGGGGTGACAAGGGCTGTGGTAAGGGCTGCTTCAAGGCCCTGGGCATATTCGAGTTCTGTGGTGTGCCCGGCTGTTGCCACATCATAGGAGACCGGGATACCGTCCACATCAAAGGTAACTATATCTGAAAAGCCTGAAAAGCCACCGTCCCCCCCAAGGGTGATGATGGAACTGCCGATCTTTGCATCGGCTTCCTTAAAAAGACCTCCAGACCCAGTCCCGGACACGGTGGTCTGGATGGACATGCCTGGATCCATCAAAACGGTTATCGTGCCGGTTATAACAGCGGCTTTATTTCCGGCAACGGCACTGTTTTCAGCGATTATAGCTGTGATTCCATTTCCTGTAAAGTCAATGGTATCTGTTGTCCATGGATCTGCACCATAGGTTTCAATATCTCCAAGTCCATCAAAAAGAAGAATGTTGTTACCACCAGGTGATTGTGTTGTACCATCAAGGGCGGTAATGGCCATAGTAGCATTGGCTCCAGTATCGTTATCCGCATCTTTAAGGGTCAGGTCAGATCCGTCTGTGGTTCTTAAAATCACGGAATTGGTGGAAAGATCATTTTTCACGCTAAAGGGCTGGCCGTCAAGGCCTGCTTCCAGGGCTGTATAAAACGCCTGGGCCACGGCTGCCTGGTCCGTTGTATCCACCCCGGTAAGATCCACCGTAACCTGCGTGGACGTACCCGGTGTTCCACCCGAGTCAACCGTAAACGTAACCTCATCCCCTGGATTGAAATTATTAAAGGCGTCCAGGCGCACACCTGAATTGTCCTGGACCTCAAAATCCTGAATTCCCAGGGTTCTTCCCGAAAGACTCGTGATCGACAGACCACTGGTGGAAAGATCCTGATCTGAATTCATACTGTTGATGGCCTCGGTGGCAGACAGCAGGGCCTCCTCAAACTGTTCGTCAAGGTTTCCCAGTGCCGAATCAACAACAAAACGCTCCTGGTGTATCATGCCGTCCACATAAAGGGAGAACATCACCTCATCCCCATCATCGGCATTGTTTCCGGTAATGTCAAAACCGGCCCGGTTTTCAGAGGCATGGGCGGTCACCCCGGCAATTTTGTTGAGTTCTCCGGCAATGGCGGCTGCCGAACGTAGGGCATCACCCCCAATATCCTGGATCATAATCTTCTGGGTGCCGTTTACGCCGCCTGAAACCGTGAGGGTCTGATCCGCAATGGCATTGTTCAACGCCGTTGCTGCATCGACTGTACTTTCAAAAACCCGGCCCAGCCCGTCACCGTCGGTCTCGGTCACCCGCCTATCCCCCAGGGTGCCGTCGTCCACCACGGTAAGTCTGTAGCTGCCCTGAAGACCGTCCGGGGCCGTTCCCTGCCAGTCGGAGACGACGGCTTCAGAGATCCCCATATCCAGTTCAACGGTTCGATACGCGGCGGTTGCCGTGGTCATATCCTTGATCCACATCTTAAAATCATTGGCATAGTCGATCTTGTCGCCAAAATCGTAGCTTGAAAGAAGCCCGCTCTCGTCCGCCTGATATGCCCCGGTTACAGAGCCGGTAAAATAATCCGTTCCCGCTCCCTGGGAGTGCTGGTAATTAACGGCCCAGATCATTTCATGGGCCAGGGCATCCAGGTCACTGCTGTACTTTGGAATAATCTCGTCCCGGATATCCAGCCATCCGGAAAGTTTACCGCCGTCAATATCATCGGTTATATCCATCTGGTAGCCCGAGGAATTATTCCAGATGATCTGGTGTTCAGAAATGGAGAGGGCCTTGCTGTCCATACCGTTTACAAGGGTCAACCCACCGGCCACGTTGACGATCATGCCGCCATTGGATTGTTCAAAGGTATCCACCTCGATCAGAGCGCCCAGTTCGGAGACCAGCTGATTGCGTTGATCCCTCAAATCATTGGCAGTACGGTTAAGCTCAAGCACTGAAATCTGCTGGTTAAGATCGGCAATTTTTTCGGTCAGGGTGTTGATTTGAGCCACGGCCGATGTAATTTCCATGTTGATATCGTTCCCGATCGTGGCAAGGTCTTGTTCAGCCGTCTGGATTCTGGCTGCAAAATTCTGACCGGTTTCATACACCACATTCCGTTCCGATGACCCGGTGGGGTTGTCTGCAAGGTCGTGCCAGGAGTTCCAGAACTCGGTCAGCATGGTGTTAATGCTTGTTTCTGAGGACGCATCAAAGATACTCTCTATGATTGCCATGTAACCCTCTGCCTCTTCAAAGGCCGCCTGGGTGGATTTTTCATCGGTCAGTCGATTTTCAAGCATCTGGTCAACACTCTGACGGATCTGGTCGACATTTACACCCGTGCCAAAAAGAAACCCTGAATACAGGGCCGGGGTATTGTTCGTCTGGGTGGCTTCCTGGAGGCTGTAGCTGGGGTTGTTGACATTGGCAATGTTGTTACCCGTGACATTAAGGCCGTACTGCTGGGCCGCCAGTGCACCCTGGGCGATGTTCAGTGTGGAAGTTATGCCTGCCATGGTTATCCCCCTTGATTACACTGCTTTATTGATGAAACAGTTGGCACTTGCAGGAGACCGCCCCGATCTTTTTCCGCCATAGCTGCCCGGTTCGGGCTGGGGAACAAGGGTTGCCACAAGGCTGTTGATTATCTTCAGACGTTCCTGCACATGGCGCTGATTTGCAGAGGCAAGCCGTGCCACATCGGCCTTATCTGTGTTGATGGTATCCTTCAGGGCCAGAAAACAAGCCTTTTTCCCATTGGCAACGGAAAACAACGACAGAAATTTTGTCAGGGAAAACGAAGCCACGGCCATTGAATGATCAATCCCCTGCTGCTCCAGCAGATAGAGCATACTGTTACGCAGCGTTTCAATGGTTTTACCGATCTCTTTCTTGCGGGTCACCGTCTTCCAGATGGAAGCGACGTCCATATCCACAATGGCCCTTCGCTCCTGTTCCAAAAGCGATACCAGGCACCGATAGGCATCGTGCTTTTTGATCAGTAAGCGTTCAATCCCATCGGCAAAATTTTCCATGTTATCCCCCATACCTGTTGTTTATCGGCATCTGTTGAAACTTTTAAAGTGAATTGGAATGTTTATTGCTGCAAGGGGGAATTTTTTTCCCGTTACCTTGCCTTTTATCCCCTGCAATTGGTAAGACAGCAACATCCATGCCATAAAAAAATTTCAGACCGACTCCTTGTCCAGGGAAGCTTCCAGCACTTCAGCAATGCCGACCCCCCGGCCTGAAGTCGCCAACCGGTCAACAAGGGCCTGGTCGTACATGGATTCAAAAATCTCAATCCCCTGGCTCTTGCCAAACAGGGCATCCCCGGGCAGGGTCTGGCGCATGGATTTTACCATGGTTGAAAAAAAGATGGCCTCAAATCCCCGGCAGGCCTCGGTGAGTTTTTTTTGATCCTTGTTCGTGGGAGCATTTGCCTTTGCCCTGTCAATTTCAGCCGTGGAAAGGCTGAGGTCCATTGAACGAATGGGGTCCATTTATATACCTCCGATAAAGGGGATAACGGGAACGCATCCGGTTGAACGTCCCGATCAAGCAGATGAAGATTAAATAATCTCAAGCTCGGCCTGGAGTGCACCGGCCGCCTTGATACTCTGGAGAATAGTGATCAAATCCCTTGGCGAGACGCCAATGGAGTTGAGGCCCTTGACCAGCTCGCCAATGGTGGCTCCCCCCGGAAGGGGCATCACCTTGACCTCCTCCTCGTCCACGGCCACATCGCTTTGGGATGTGGTGACGGTCTCGCCCTGGGTAAAGGGTTCAGGCTGGGACACCTCGCTGGATTTCTTGATGGTCACGGTGAGGTTGCCATGGGCCACGGCAACGGTCGAGATGGTTACGTTTTCACCGATCACAACGGTGCCGGTCTTTTCGTTGACAACCACCTTGGCCCGGGTATCGGGCACAATGGACAGCGTCTCGATGTCGGCCAGAAACTCGGCCACCTTGCTCTCCTGCATGTTTTCCGGAATATTGAGGCGAAGGGCACTGGAATCAACCGCCTCTGCCACCCCATCACCAATGGAAGCGTTGATGGTATCGGCCACCCGTTTGGCCGTTGTAAAATCGGGGTTAAACAATGACAGGATCAGCGCTTTTTTACCGTCCAGGACAACGGGTATCTCCCGCTCAATACTTGCCCCGTTGGCGATCCTGGCCACCTGGAGATGATTTTTCTGGGTAGTGCCCCCGGAACCGCCGGCGCCCACCCCCCCAAGGGTCACAGGCCCCTGGGCAAGGGCGTAGACCTGTCCGTCAACCCCCTTGAGGGGTGTCAGAAGCAGGGTGCCGCCGGCAAGACTCTTGGCATCCCCGATGGACGAGGCGACCACATCGATTTTATTGCCGATCCGTGCAAAGGCCGGAATATCAGCCGTGACAATGACGGCGGCAATGTTCTTAACACTGAGGTCATCCTTGTCCACATGGATACCCATGCGGTCCATCATGTTGGCAAGGGCCTGGGTGGTGAAATCGGCACCGGATTTATCCCCGGTGCCGTCCAGCCCCACAATGAGCCCATAGCCCGTAAGCTGGTTGCTGCGGATGCCCTTGATTGCGGCCAGGTCCTTGATCCTTGCGCACTGGGCCGTCCTGGCCCCGGAGAACAGGACAACGGTCAGAAAAAAGATCCCCAGGGTCACAAAACAGCGCGTTGCGTCAATCATATATTTTTTCTTCATTTAAGAATCCTTTTTCAATCTGATTCCGCTTTCACTCCCGGCCCTGTTCAAGCCGGAAATTTAAAAGGGCCAGAGGTTGTCCATAATCCGTGTTCCCCATCCCGGGTTCTGCTTGTCAGCAAGGACGCCCTTTCCAGAATACTCGATCCTTGAGTCTGCCAGATAGGTGGATTTAACCCGGTTGTCGGACATGATATCTGCCGGCCTTAACACCCCGGATACCGAGATGTACTGGACCTCTCCGTTGACCTTCATGGCCCGCCGCCCAAACAGGCTCAGGTTTCCGTTGGGCAGCACCTCGGTGATCCTTGCTGCAATGGATGCCGTGATGCTTCCGCTGCGGTCGTTCTTGGCCTCACCCTTGAAATCATTGGCATAATCGGCACCCACAAGCTTGCCTGCACCGGTGGCCCCGAACCCCCGGGTCACACCAAAGAGGTTGGAGATGCCCACATTGACCTCGGACTGTCTTGAGGTTTCCGTGTTCACATCCATCTGGGAAGAGGTATTTTCAACAATGTCCACGATCACCGTGTCACCGACCATGGACGCCTTTGTGTCCTCAAAAAACCTGGCCCTTGAATCCGAAGTCCACAGCGACCCCTCGCTGGGAGGAACCACTGCGTACTTTGGCTGAAGTACTGGCTGATCGGACGTTTCCTGGGGCAGCAAAGCTGCTGAACCGCTTCTGTTGGCTGTGCTGCCCATGCACCCTGTCAACACCAGGGCCGTCATGGCAAGGGCTGCCATTATCTGTTTCATGCATCCTCCTAGAAAAAAACATCCACGGTTTTAGGGCCTGAAATCCTGCCGGAAACCATACGGTTGGTGGTCAGGTTGTTCACCTGAATCTGGTCGCCCAGGCGACCTTCCTGGTCTGCCACTCCGGTTGCAACAATGCGCATATTCCCCTTTCTGGCCACAAGAACAACATTGTCTCCCCGGTTGATCAGCGGGGGATCTTCGACCATGTTCTCCCGGAAGAAATCGTTGGACCCCAGGTTCTGCTTCATCCGCATGCCGACTGGGGCCTCCAACCGGGTCAAATAGTTGTCAGGGATCTTGGAGACATTGATCCGTTTCAGACAGAGGTCTTTCGGTTCAAGGACCTCGCCCCTGGAAAGATTTCGGGTGGCACACACCACCCGGTCGTAGAGGTCCACATACCCGGCCATGGAGACCCGGCCATGGGAGGCACCGTCAACCATGACATCCACAGTAAGGCTCACCCGGCCCTTTATGTCCCTGTTCCGCCCGGGCCGGACAGACAGATCGACTTCACCCATGGGATAGAGGCCCAATCCCCTGACCTTGAACTCCCGGACCTCAAACGAATGATTGCCCGCTCTCTCTTTGATATACCCATGGTAAAGAGCGCTGAACCTGTCCTGGGAGAGCTCCTGGCCGACCCGCTTGATGAAAACGGTGTCGGGAAAACGGATTTCAGCCGTTGCAGGCAACCAGGAGATGGACTTTAGTTTTGAAGCAAGGCGCTGCCCCGACTCCTGTTTCACCGCACCAATGGCCGGAGAAAACCCCATGGAAAAATCTTCCAGGGCTTCTTTCATCATTCCAGGGGCCTTAACCCGGGCAATTTCCCTGAGCAGATACTCCCTGGCATTGACCCCGGCCTCGGGGTTGATCTCTATCAATACCGAATCGGATTCCGCCCCATGGGCCCCAATGGCCGCAAAAACTACCATCAAAAAACCCGCGACCCTAATAAACTGTTTCATTACCGTTTGATCCCGTTGGCAATACCGAGCATGGTATCTGCCGTCTGAATGGATTTGGAGTTCGCCTCATAGGCCCGCTGGCCCACGATCATGTTCACCATCTCCTCGACAACGCTCACATTGGACATCTCAAGGTAGTTGTTGGCAACCGTTCCAAGGGGTTCCTCACCGGGAATGCCCTCGGTGGCAGCACCCGACCCCTCGGTGGGCCTGAACAGATTGTCCCCCACGGCATACAACCCGGCAGGGTTTACAAACGACGACAGGTTCACCTGCTCGGTTGCAAGGATGGTGTCGTCGGCACCGGTGATGGTCAGGGTTCCGTTGTCCTGGAGGCTGATGAGGGTTGCCTCCACGGGAATGGCGATCTCCGGCTGGAGCCGGTCACCCGAATTGGTGGTGATGTATCCCTCGCTGTCCAGGGTGAAGTTGCCGGCCCGGGTGTACAAGTCCTCATCCCCGTGGAGAACCCTGAAAAACCCGTCCCCCTGGATCACAAAATCAAGCTCGTTGTCGGTCTGGCTGTAGTCGCCCTGGGTGAAGATCTTCTGAACACCCGAAGGCTTGACCCCCATGCCCACCTGGATTCCCGTGGGCACCTGACCGCCGCCCGGGGTTGTGGCACCGGCCACCAGCATGGTCTGGTACATCAGGTCCTGGAAATTGGCCCTGCTCTTCTTGAACCCTGCCGTGCTCGAGTTGGCCAGGTTGTTGGCCACCACATCCGTCTGTATCTGCTGGGCGTTCATGCCCGTTGCCGAAGTCCATAGCGCTCTTATCATACCCTTATCTCCTGCCCTTATCTCCTCATTATCTTGAGAAAACCCGCTCAGGCCCTGGCGGTTGATATGAAACCCCTGCCGAGGCATTACCTTCCGTGGCGTTACATCGTTCGTTGTGACCGAAATGGATACCCCGTTCCGGCTGCTGGCGTTTTCCCAGACGGTCAGCGCCTGTGAAAAGAATAATTAACTGCCTTCTTTTAAAGCAGATCACTTGAGCCCGTTGGCAATACCGAGCATGGTATCTGCCGTCTGAATGGATTTGGAGTTCGCCTCATAGGCCCGCTGGCCCACGATCATGTTCACCATCTCCTCGACAACGCTCACATTGGACATCTCAAGGTAGTTGTTGGCAACCGTTCCAAGGGGTTCCTCACCGGGAATGCCCTCGGTGGCAGCACCCGACCCCTCGGTGGGCCTGAACAGATTGTCCCCCACGGCATACAACCCGGCAGGGTTTACAAACGACGACAGGTTCACCTGCTCGGTTGCAAGGATGGTGTCGTCGGCACCGGTGATGGTCAGGGTTCCGTTGTCCTGGAGGCTGATGAGGGTCGCCTCCACGGGAATGGCGATCTCCGGCTGGAGCCGATCACCCGAGTTGGTGGTGATGTATCCCTCGCTGTCCAGGGTGAAGTTGCCGGCCCGGGTGTACAAGTCCTCATCCCCGTGGAGAACCCTGAAAAACCCGTCCCCCTGGATCACAAAATCAAGCTCGTTGTCGGTCTGGCTGTAGTCGCCCTGGGTGAAGATCTTCTGAACACCCGAAGGTTTGACCCCCATGCCCACCTGGATTCCCGTGGGCACCTGACCGCCGCCCGGGGTTGTGGCGCCGGCCACCAGCATGGTCTGGTACATCAGGTCCTGGAAATTGGCCCTGCTCTTCTTGAACCCTGCCGTGCTCGAGTTGGCAAGGTTGTTGGCCACCACATCCGTCTGTATCTGCTGGGCGTTCATGCCCGTTGCCGAAGTCCATAGCGCTCTTATCATACCGTTATCTCCTGATTATTTTAGACAGTCCCGATTGATGTGAAACACCTGCCGGGGCGTCACCACCCGGGGCCTTCCATCCGCGGTTGAGACCAAGATCAATATCCCCCTCCGGCCGTGGCGGCTACTGGAGTTTACCCAGGCTGTTGATGGCCTTGTCATCCACCTCGTCAAAGGTCATCATCATCTTCTGAAAGGTCTCGTACATCCTGTGGTGATCAATCATATTGACCATCTCCTCCACGGCCTTGACGCTGGAAAGTTCAAGGGAACCCTGGGCAACACTGACATTGGCCGGGGGAATTTCAGCGTTGGTGTCGCCCGTAAAAACAAAATTATTGGCCCCCTCCTTCTGAAGCAGATCAAGGGTGTCAAAGGTGACAATGTCCAGTTGATCAATCACGGCGCCATCCCCCCGGATCTCACCGGTACCATTGATCTCAACGGTTCCGGCTGCAATGGTAACGGGCCCGTTCCGGCCAAGAACGGCATCCCCGTTCTGGTCCACCAGCACATTGTCCGCATTCAGGGAAAAGACCCCGTTCCGGGTGTACCGCACCCCCGAAGGGGTTTCGACCTTGAAAAAGCCCTCGTCGGTCAGGGCAAGATCAAGGGGGTTGCCCGTATGCTTCACCCCTGCCTGGGTAAGATCTGTGTTGAGTCTCGCCTTGAACATCCTGTCAAAGCTGACAACATCCTTTTTAAATCCGGCCGTATCCACATTGGCAAGATGGTTGGATGTCACCTCAAGCTTTCTCTCCTGGCGGAGCCCGCCTTGAACCGGCCGTGTCATCTCAAGAATCATGAAGGTTTCCTTTTTGTTTAAGGACCGCAAATTTTATAACTTGACCGAAATTGCTTGCCTTTTGGTCCACCTACCGCGTTGCATCAAAGGCCCAATAGGCCTGCTATTGAACCTTTAATGCGCCTTGTATATGAACCAAAATTCGGCGCTATTTCTGGTCAACTTATTTCATTTGCAGTCCTAAGTAATTTTCTCGCCCAAACACGGGTTTTCGGTCAGGCACGAAGTAAATCAATCGTTCTATGCTTGACAATCTAAGACAGCAATAAGGATGCCAGCATTTTGATCAACCCAAAGTCCAGACCTATCCATCTGAAAACAAACGAAATAAAAGCAATGATTCAAATTTTTAAAAGGGTTTCAGAGACGTTGTATGGAAAAAAAGAGGGTTTTCTGACGGAGGCGGGCCAGGTTATTGACGCCGGCCGGAAAAAACTGCCTAGGTTTTGGGGCGGTCTTTATTGATGGTGTAGACAAAGGCCAGCAGCTCTGCCACGGCAACATAGATCTCCTGGGGGATTTCCTGGTTGATATCAAGCCCTGCCAGCACCTCCACAAGATCAGGGTCCTTTTTTACGGGGACATCGTGCTGCTCAGCAAGGTCAATGATCTTTTGCGCAACAATCCCCGTTCCCTTGGCCGTAATTCTGGGGGAGGTCCCTGATGCAGGATCGTATTTAAGGGCGGCTGCCTTTTTTTTCATGGGTCACACCATAAGGTCCAGGTTGGTGATTCCCTGGTCCACAAACTGTTCGGCAATGGACGCCTGGGAAATCATTTCAGGAGTCCCCCTGCGGCAGGTCATCTGAAGCACCTTGAACCCCTGGGTCGTTAACCGTTCCTCCAGGGTCGGCACCATGGTTCGAACAAAGGAAGCAACACCTTCATCCGCCACCTGGAAGGCGACTGTAATCTCTTGGTTTAAAACCGAAAGATCCGCCCGCAGGGCCCCAAGGTTTGTCATATCAAGGAACACAGAGACCCTAACCAGGCGGTGATTACCCGAACGGGTCTTGTCATTTTCTGCGCCAAGGTCAAGGAAGAGCTGGCCAAAGGTGAAGGCCCCTGAGGTGAAGATGGAAAAGGGAATCAGGTAGCGAGCCGTATCCGACGAGTGGCTGTTGAGCACCTGAAATTTTTCCATGGCATCCATGAATTTCCCAACCGGTTTGAGTATCTCCTCGTTGCCAGGCTCGGCAGGGGAGAGCATTGCCTGGCCCTTTTCCCGCAAGCGTGCAATCTTTTCCAGAACTCGAAGAATAAACCCGGGATCCGGGGTTTCAGATTTAAGGGAGACGGAAAGGAGCAGATCCCTCAACTGAACAAGCTCAGGGTCCAGCGGGGAATCGCCGGTTTCGGACGACACGAGGGATGCAAGGTGTAAAAACGGACTATTGCCGGTCAGCGAGCCAAGGGCCGCAGACAGTCGACCCGGAATCAACATGGCAGATCTGACGGTTTCAGCCATGGGTTTCACAATCTCAAAGCCCCCCTCCCCCGTCACCTTCAGCCCCAGGGTCTGTCCGGAGGTCAGAGGCATCGCGGTCTCAGCCATCAACCGTTTGCCTGCCACCATGATTTCAGCCCGGGTGGGGGATAAAACCCTGAGAACGGTGGCGTCAACGATCCGGCCGTCACCCAGGGCGGGCAGGACGGCTTTTCCGCCGCCCTTGAGCTGGCTGAAGAGCTCAGGGGAAAAAATCTGCACCCCGGTGTTCACTGGCCCTCCATTGCCATAAACTTCTCTTTAAGCGTTATGACCAGCTGCACCTCACCCTTGGGCATGGAGAGGCGGGCGGCAATGGCATCGGCATCAAGGCCCTTTTCATAGAGCTGGACAATACGCTTCTGCTCGTCAAACACATCCGTTTCCGGATCATTTTTTGCCACGGGAACGGGGGTTGCCCGGGCAAGCAGGGACTCGGCCCTTGAGAGCAGCAGGTTGATGCTGATGATCCGTGAATCCAGGGAGTCGTTCAGCCCCTGGATGAGATTTTTTTTATCCCGGATCTGACCATCAAAGCTCTTTGCTGCGGCATCGGCCTCTTTGACAAGGGGTTCGAGCATGTCAATGATCCGGGATGCGGTGCGACCGGCCTCTTTTGCACCCTTGTCCGTTTTTTCCAGGACCTGCTCCTCCCGGGATTTGTCGCCCCTGCCTTGTTTTTTGAGCCGGGCCACAAGCGCCATGAACAGACCGATCAGCACAAGGTCAATAAAGAGCTGAACCCCTGACCAGAATTTAAGGGAAAAGAGTATGGTCATGCAATGGTATCAAGCAGATTCCCGTTGCTGTCAGGTACCTGCTCCCCCTTTGTCTGTTTCTTTGCCCGGATTTTGCCTGCCGATCCCTTGCCCTTTTTTTCCTTTTCCCTGTCAGGCGCCACCCCCCTGGCGTCGTTGGATTCAGGCACGGTTGACCGTTCAACGATATTCTTTGCCGTCTGCTGGGCCGCAAGCTGTTCCGGGTCCGGCCGGTTGGGCCGAACGTGCTGGGTGGCCTCGTGGAAGGCCCCGGACTGCTGAACAACAACATTGTGACCTGGTATGGTAGTCATGGCTCTCCTTTTATCCAGTGCTGAAGGCCTTAAACTGAACCTGCTCCACATACCTGCCCGGCAGGGAACGGTTTAACGCCTCTTTTATCTTGGCCAAAAGATCCACCTCCGTGATCTTATCGATCTTTTCCGAAGCAAGGGCCTGGCCCATGGCTTCAAAAATAATATCCCTGTACAGGGGCAGATGGTTGTTAATCTCGGTGGCAGCCCTTGCATCCGTATAATCAATGGAGACACCGGCCGTGACATAGACGAACCCGGCCTCCCCCGACGGCACCAGCACAACAAAATCTTCAAGGACCATATTCCCCGAGCCGGACAGAACTTCATCCTCCCGGGGCAGATCAACGTGCACCGTTACGACATCAGGCGCCACGGTTTCCGGAATTTCCGTCACCTGCCGGGGCCCGGGAATCACCCTGGGCTCTTTTTTTCCAAAAAACGTAAAATAGGCCACAGGCAGGGCCGCCATAACCAGCACGGCTCCCAGGCAGGCCGCCATGAGCTTTTTGGATCGATACCATTTCCGGACAGGTACCGGCGCGTCAGGGGCAGATTCAACGGTCGGTGCAGCAGGCTCTTTTGCCTCTTCCAGAACCACCTGGTGATCTTCTTCGACGGGCAGGTTCCCATCCCCATCAACATCCGGAGCTGCTGCCGTTGGGGTGTCAAGGGCGCCAATGATATCCTCATCTTCCTCTTCAGAGCTTCGCAGGAGTTCATCAATATCGTCCTGGGAAATGAGGTCATTCTCGTCGGAATCTTCTTCGGGAAGGTCATCCCTGAGAAGGTCATCGATATCGGCCTGGGCAATGGTGTCATCCCCGGACTCAACCGGCGCCCCAGACACCAGGTCCGATTCAAATTCAAATTCAGACTCGGGCTCAGACTCGGGTTCAAATTCAGGTTCAAATTCGGGTTCGGGTTCGGGTTCGGGAAACGGCTCAATTCCCAGGTCTGATTCAGGTTCGGACTCAAACACCGGGTCCGGCCCAGGCATCTGTTCCGGCTCCGGTCCTGATTGTGCCTCTGATTCCGGTTCCCCGGCCAGGAGCCTGTCAATCGTCTCCTGGGTGATCAGGTTCTCCGCAATGGACAATGCCTGGGATTCATCAATGACATCCTCACCATCCAGGGACATTTCACGGGCCGTCCCAGGGTCTGTCTCAACCGTCGCCCCATCCCTGATTTCCCCGTCCCCTGGGGGAACGATGGCTGCGGTCCCTTCGGCCGTGGCAGCGTTCATGAGCCGGTCAATATCCTCCTGGGAAACCAGTTCCAGGTCATCGTCATCGTCATCAAAGTCCGACACCCCTTGGTCTTCAGAAGAATCAAAGTCCACGGACGAGGTATTCAGAAGATTATCGATGTCATCCTGGGAAAGGGCTTCCATTTCTGCGTCTGACACATCTTCCCCGTCGTCAAGCAGTGATTCCACCCCATCAAACGACGAAGCGTTCAGCAGGTTGTCAATATCTTCCTGGGATATCAGGATATCATCATCACTGCCGGGTTCAGCCATTTAAGCCTCCTTGACAGAAGCGTTGATTTCAAAATAGTCCTTGATTCTTGCCTTGAGCTTGATCAGGATGGCCGTATGTATCTGGCAGATCCTTGATTCCGTAAGCGTCAACACCTCTCCAATTTCCTTGAGGGTGAGTTCTTCATAGTAATAAAGGGATACTACCAGCTGCTCTTTCTCGGTCAGGGTCTGGATGGCTTCGGCAAGAACACCCTTGAGTTCCTCCCTGTCAAGCAGATCGGCAGGCGTGTGCTCACCCTTGAGACCGGCTTCAAATCGTGTCATGGACGATGTGTTATTATCCCTTGTTCTGATAAAGGCGTCAAGGCTCAGAATGGCAGCCCCATGGATGTCAGTGAGCATATCGTAATAGGACTCAAGGGGCACGCCCAGAAGCTGGGCCACCTCATTGTCCGATGCTGGCCCCCCTTTTTTATCCGCAATGGTCTTGACCGCCCGTGAAATCTCCTGGACCTTTTTTCTCATGGATCTTGAATAGGTATCCATGCTTCTGAGTTCGTCAAGGATGGCGCCTTTTATCCTGTACCGGGCATAGGTTTTAAGGCTGACATGCTTGCTTGAATCGAACTTGTCGACCGCATCAATGAGACCCAGGGAACCGGCACTCACAAGTTCATCAAACAACACGCTGGATGGAAGCCTGCGGGCAAAACGCGAAGCAATCTGTCTCACCAGAAAGGCATACTCCACAATCATCGCCTCCCGGTTGCCCCGCCCCTGCGCTGTTGAATTTCCATAGGGTTTTACCATTTGTTTATTTGCCCCTGCTGGATTGAGACCACCCTTTGACCGTTGTCCATGGCTCACCTGGCCGGGTCAAGGCCAAGAATTCTCCCCATGAAAAATTTGATATTCCCATCGGATCCAGGTCTCGGTTTTGATTCTGCCATTTTTTGAGCCAGCGCCCCGATACTCGTTGCCGAAGGGGATTGGGGCGCATGCTCAACAACCGTACTTCTTTTGAGAACGGCCTTTTGAAGATTCACATCCATGGGAATGTATCCCAGATATTCGAGCACAACATTGCCCAGGAATTTATCAATGGCGCCGCTGAGGGAGGCGTACACGGATTTGGCCTCTTGTTCAGACTTTACCATATTTACCACAAGTTTAAAATATCTGATACCGTGATCCCGTGAAAGCACCTTCATCAACGCATAGGCATCGGTGATCGAAGTCGGCTCCCGGGTTGCAATGACAAGGTTCTCGTCTGAAGCCGCATTAAAATAGAGCACGTTTGACGATATCCCGGCTCCGGTGTCCACAAGGACAAAATCAGCCATCTCCTCCAGGACCTCAAATTCAGACAAGAGGTTGAGTTTCTCGCCATCTGAAAGCTGGGTCAGGTTGGCAAACCCGCTGCCGCCGGGGATGATCTTGACCCCATGGTCGGTTGTCACCATCACCTGCTTGAGGGTTTTCTCCCCGCTCAGGATGTGGCCGATGTTGTAGCGCGGCCTCAGGTTGAAAAGAATGTCAATGTTGGCAAGCCCCACATCGGCGTCCACCACCACCACCCGCTTTCCCAGTTTTGTCAGGGCAAGGGCAAGGCTTCCCACGCAATGGCTTTTGCCGACACCGCCCTTGCCGCTTGTCACGGCAACCACCCTTGGCATGGACCGGCGACCCGGTCCCCCCGGTGTCCTTTGGCCCCTGGACAGGGTGTTTGATTCCACAATTGTTCTAAGCCCGCTTGCCTGATCCACCTGCTACCTCCTTTTATCCCTGTTCCCGCCCCAGCATGATTCCCAGGATATCCTGGGAGGTCGGGACGATTAAATCCTCAGGGACGCGTTGCCCATTGGTCACAAAAGAGATGGGCAGTCTCAAATCTCCCACCTGATCCAATATTTTCCCACATTGCCGTGTTTCATCAATCTTTGTAAAAACGTAGGATTCAGGATTCAATGCAGAAAAGGCCTTGGCCGATTCCCGCATGTTAAAAAATCCGGTTGTCACGCTTAAAACAAGGTGGACCGAAACCTTGAAGCCATTGTCGAGCACATGGGCCACCTCCGCCATCCTCGGGGTATCCGAAGGGCTGTGGCCCGCCGTATCAATGAGCACAACATCCAGGTGCGCCATTCGCTCCAGGGCCTTGACCAGATCATCCCGGGAATAGGCAGGGATACAGATCACACCCATGATGGTCCCGTAGGACTTCAACTGTTCAAATGCCCCCATGCGATAACTGTCAATGGAAATCAGCCCCACGCTTTTTTTCATCTTGAACTTCAGCCGTGCCGCAAGCTTTGCAATGGTGGTGGTCTTGCCCACACCGGTGGGTCCCACAAAGGCTGCGGCATGGGGCATGCCCGAAGCCTCCTGATTCCCGTCAAAGGGATCCACAGTCTGAACCTGCCGCAGGCACTCCTTGAGCACATACCGCTTGAGCAGGGCGCTGCTGCCAGCCCCTTTGCCGTAAATTTCGTCCATGGCTTCACAGGCATTTTTCACCAGCATCCTTGCCCTTTGTTCCGAAACCCCGGCCCTCAGCAAAGCGGCAAACAGCCCGGCTGATTCTGAATGATCCGCCATGAGCGAATCCAGGCCATTGCCGATCCCCACAAGGGAAATAAGATCCTTGATCGCGGCAAGTTCCTGCCTGAGGGGGGCAAAGCCGTCCTCAGGCAAAGGGGTTTCGGCAGTTTTCCGGGACTCGGCCTTGGGGGCTGCTTCGATTTCAAACATCTGCCCGGCATAGGGATCCCGGGGACTCTTCGGGACCCTGCGGGTGGAAAGAATCATTGCGTCCGGCCCCAGTTCTTCCTTGACCGATGCCATGGCCTCCTGAACCGTTCGGGCTCTGAAATTTTTTACTCTCATTGCAGCTTGACCTTTCCTCCTGCCTGCAGGTTGATGTCATCCACGATTTCTGCATGGGAAACCACAAACACCGACGGCAGGGCATGTTCTATCAACTTCCGGAAATGGCGCCTCAAACCCGGAGAACACATGATAACAGGCTGGACATCCGACGCAAGCTGTTTTTCAACCGCTGCGGAAGCTGATGCGATGATTTTCTCTGCAATCTTTGGATCAAGGGCAAGATAGGAGCCGTGTTCCGTGTGTTTGACGTTCTTGCCCAGAAGATCTTCAACCTCCCGGTCCAGGGTGATCACCTGGAGGGTTTTATTCTCCCCGTAATAGGAGGCAAGCATGCCCTTTGCAATTTTCTGACGCACATATTCGGTCAGCAGATCCGGATCCTTGCCCATGGGTGCATAGTCGGCAAGGGTTTCCACTATGGTCAGAAGGTTCCGGATGGAAATCCGTTCACGCAGCAGATTCTGGAGCACCTTTTGAACAACGCCTATGGCGAGAAGATTGGGCACCAGCTCCTCAACGGCCTTGGGGTTTGTCTTGGCCAGGTTGTCGAGCAGGTGCTGAACTTCCTGACGGCCCAGGAGGTCATAGGCGTTGTTTCGGATGATCTCGGTAAGATGGGTGGCGATCACCGTTGAGTTGTCCACCACCGTGTACCCGGCAAACTTGGCCTCATCCTCCTTGTCCTGGGGAATCCACAATGCAGGCAGGTGAAAGGCCGGCTCCGTGGTGGGAATTCCCTCCATGGGCTGGGCCGTCCCACCCGGATCCATGGCAAGCAGATGGTTGACCATGAGTTCGGTGCCGGCAGACTCCACCCCCTTGATCATCACCCGGTACTGGGCCGGGTTGAGCTTCAGGTTGTCCCGGATGTGAATGGGCGGAATAATGATACCCAGCTCGCTTGCAAACTGACGGCGAATGGCCCGGATTCTGCCCAGAAGGGTGCCATCCTGCTGCTTGTCCACCAGGGGAATAAGCCCATACCCGACCTCAAGTTCAATGGTATCCATGGTCAAAAGGTGGTCCACCTCTTCAGGGGCCCCGGTTTCTGCCGCCTCTTCAGGTGAAGGCCCGACTTCAGCCGCTTCTCCGGCAGCCCCTTCCCTGCCCACAAAATACCAGCATCCCCCGCCAAGGAGAAGGGCAAGGGTCATAAAGGGAAAGGCAGGAAGCCCGGGCACAAGGCCGAAGCAGAACACAATCACCGACCCCACGTACACCGGTGTTGTTGAAGCAAGAAGGTGGGTGGCAAACTCTTTGCCCATGCGGTTTTCAGAACCGGATCGAGATACCAGAAGACCGGCGGCCGTGGAGATGAGAAGGGCGGGAATCTGGGATACAAGACCGTCCCCCACGGTTAAGAGGGTGTAGTTGGCAAGGGCCTCGGCCATGGGCATGCCCTGCTGAACCACCCCGATGACAAACCCGCCGGCAATGTTGATCATGGTGATGATGATGCCGGCAATGGCATCCCCCCGGACAAACTTGCTGGCACCGTCCATGGCCCCGTGGAACTCTGACTCCTTTGCAACACCCCGGCGCCGTTGTCCGGCCTCGACCTCGTCGATCATGCCGGCGTTCAAATCCGCATCAATGGCCATCTGCTTGCCCGGCATGGCGTCCAGGGTGAAACGGGCCGCAACCTCTGCAATTCTGCCGGCACCCTTGGTGATGACCATGAAATTAATCAGGACCAGGATAATAAAAATGATCATTCCCACCACATAATTGCCGCCCACAACAAAGTTGCCGAAACTCATGATGATGGATCCTGCGGCCAGGGGGCCTTCACTGCCGTGAAGCAGGATCAGCCGTGTGGAGGCAACGTTCAGGGACAACCGAAAGAGCGTCAGCACCAGGAGCATGGACGGAAAAATGAAAAAATCCAGGGGGGCCCGGGTGTACATGGTGGTGATCAACACGATAACGGCAAAGGTGATGCTCAGGGCCAGAAAAAAATCAAGGAAAATCGGGGGAATGGGCAGGATCATGGCCATGAGAATGCCGATCAGGGCAATGATCATTGCAATGTCGGAAGATTCCCTTTTTAAACCGGCCAGGATTCCCGTTGCTTCAGCTGCCATTCAATTTTCTCCTGTAAAATCCATTTCAATCAACACGGACGACCATTATTTGACATCCCTGTCAAAGGGTTGACGCGGCCCGGTCACTGGGTTAAAGGGTTTTGCCCCTGAGTTTGTATACCTGGGCAAGCAGTTCTGCCACGGCCTGGAACAACTCCGTAGGCACCTCCTGCCCTACCTCGACAATCTTATACAAATTTCGGGCCAACGCTTTATTTTCGACCAGGGGAACATTGGATTCTTCGGCAATTCTTCTGATGTTGACGGCAACGGCCCCAGCCCCCTTGGCCACAACCGTTGGCGCATTCATGGTCATGCCGTCGTACTGGATGGCTATGGCAAGGCGGGTCGGGTTGGTTACGACAACATCGGCCTTGGGTACGTCGCTCATCATTCTTTTTCTTGCCGCATCTGCCTGGAGCTGGCGGATCCTTGACTTGACCTTGGGATCTCCCTCGGTCTGCTTGTGCTCGTCCTTGACCTCCTGTTTGGTCATCTTCTGGTCTTCCATGAACTTCCAGCGCTGGAATGCAAAATCGATCACCGCCAGAACCACCATGACCAGCAGCACCTTGATGAAAATTTCAAGGGCGATCTTGAGGATGTAGAGAAGGATGGCCGCCACACCATGGTCATAGAGACGGACGATGTTTTCCACCTCGGATTTAACGACCAGGTAGGTGACCACGGAAATGATGACAATCTTGAGAATGCTCTTTAAAAATTCCATGAGGGCCCGGGATGAAAACTTCTGGGCAAACCCCTTGATGGGATCAATGCGGGAGAGCTTGGGCGCAATGGCCTTCCAGGAAATGACAAACCCCACCTGCAGGAGATTTGAGGCAAGGGCTGCAATAAAAACCGCCGCAAGCAACGGGGCAAGCATGATGAACAGCCGCTGGGTGCATACAAACAAAAGGTGCACCACCTCCACATCATTTAAAAGGGGGATACCGGTAAAGGCAAGACCATCCTGGAGGACCCGGATCAGCCGCTGGTAAATAAAAAAGGCAAAGGCATACAGGGCAAGCACCCCGGCCACAAGAACCACCACCGACGGGACTTCAATACTCTTGGCAACCTGCCCCTCTTCCCTTGCCTTTTCGAGCTTTCGGGAACTTGCACCTTCGGTTTTCTCTCCGCCGCCTTCTGGATCATCCGCCATGGCTAACCTCCACCCATCCAGAAGAGAAGCTTCAGGAAAAGGGGCCTGAACTCGCCCAAATAAGACCGGGTGATGATAATAATAATCTCAAGGCTCAACCCAAACAATACCAGTCCCACAACAATCTTCAGGGGAAAGGCCACGATCATGACGTTCATCTGGGGAGAAAACTTTGCCGTAAGGCCGAATGCCACACTGGTAAACAAAAGGGCCGCAATCACGGGGGCCCCAATCTTGACGGCCAGGATGAACATCTGGGCACCCAGGAAGATCACCTTGTCCACCATGATCCGCTGAAAAATGAAGGTGCCGGGCTGGACCAGATCAAAACTGTCCACAAGGGAGAGTAGCATGATGTGGTGACCGTTCATGGTCAAAAAAACCAGGAGGGCCACCCAGTAGGCAAGCTGTTCCATGAGCGACACATTGGCCCCGGACTGGGGATCCACCACATTGATCATGGAAAAGCCCATCTGGAACCCGATCACCTCGCCGGCCAGCTGGAACGAGCCGAAAAACAGCCGCACACAAAGCCCCAGGGTCAGACCGATCATGGCCTCGGATACAAGGAGAATCCCCATGCCCATGGCGGTTTCGGGCACAAGATTCGGGTCCACCGGCACCACTGAATAAAGCAGCATGGAAATCACCAGGGCAAGACCGGCCTTGACCATGGTGGGAAACATGGTGGTACCAAAGATGGGCAGCATGAAAAGAACGATCCCCACCCGTGCAAGCACAAGGAGAAAGAGTTTAAACCCCTGGGGATCTATGAGGTTGATCATCTCCATGGAGAGCGGTTACCGGATATACATGGGTATGTTCTCAATGACCCGCCGGGTGAAAGCGGTCATTTCATCGAGCATCCACGGTGCAAAGAACAGAAGACCCAGAAATACGGCTATGATTTTAGGCACAAAGGTGAGGGTCATCTCCTGGATGGAGGTGACGGCCTGGAAGATACTGATGATAAGCCCTGCGGCAAGCCCCAGCCCCAGCATGGGCATGGAAAGATAGATGGTCAGAAGGATGGCCTGCTTGGCAAATTCAATGACAAATTCAGGTGTCATGGTCACACTCCAAAGCTTTTCAAGAGTGAACCGGTCAAAAGATGCCACCCGTCCACAAGCACAAAGAGCATGAGCTTGAAGGGAAGGGAGATCATAACCGGCGGCAGCATCATCATTCCCATGGCCAGCAGCACCGAGGCGACCACCATGTCGATGACAAGAAAGGGAACATAAATGACAAATCCAATGATAAAGGCAGTCTTGAGTTCACTGATCACATAGGCCGGAATCAGAAGCAGCAGGGAAACATCATCCCGGGTATCGGGCTTTGCCACCCCGGCCCCCTTGACAAAAAGAGCAATGTCGGCCTCCCGGGTGTTGACCAGTAAAAAGTTGCGGATGGGCACCTGGGCCGCCGCAAAGGCCTCGTTGTAGTCGATCTGACGTTCCAGGTAGGGGTTGAGGGCGTTCTGGTAAACCTCCAGGGCAACGGGTTTGATGATGAAAAAAGTCAGAAAAAGTGCAAGCCCCACCACCACCTGGTTGGGCGGGCTTGTCTGGGTGCCGATGGCCTGGCGCAGAAAATGAAACACCACAATGATCCGTGTGAACGGCGTCATGAGAATCAAGATGGCCGGCGCAAGGGTAAGGATGGTCAGCAGCGCTATAATTTCAAGCACAACGGCAACATCCTCGGGTCCCTGGGCCTGCCCGATTCCGAAATTAAACGATGGGATGGGAAAGGTGGCACCCTGGGCCATGCAGGGAAGCACCAGACAGAAACAGAGACAAACAACCAGGGGAACCGCCAGGGTCCGAACCTGGCATCTAGGCGTCATGGTCCTCTCCCTTGCCGGTGGAACCGGCCACGTGCTGGTGAATCAGTTCTGAAAAATCAGATTCTCCCGCCGGAGCCCCCCCTGTACCCTTGTCAAACAAGGCAAGGGTGATAATGGTCTGGGGAGTCACCCCGATCAGGACTTTGCGGTCAAGCACCTGGACCAGCACCAGTTTCTCCCTGGGAGCCAGATGATGGGCCGCAATGACCTGAATCTCTTTTTTGCCCGTTAGGGACCGGTTCAGGGGTGAAAACCGCTTCACCCCGTAGAGGACCAGCACCAGCAGGGCAATGACAAGGGCGAGCATGGCGCCGCTGCGCAGGAAGGCTCCCCATAGTTCAGACGAAGCACCCATTACTCGGCAAGGCTCTTGACCCGGTCCATGGGTGTGATGATGTCTGTAAGCCTGACCCCGAATTTTTCGTTGACCACCACCACCTCTCCCCGGGCAATCAATTTCCGATTGATGTAAACTTCCAGGGGTTCGCCGGCAAGCTTGTTGAGCTCAACGATGGATCCCTGACCCAACTGGAGCAGGTCGTTGACCAGCATCCGGGTTCTACCCAGCTCCACCGAAAGATCCAGGGGGATATCAAGGATAAAATCCAGTTCCCGGCCTTCTTGCTGCCCTTCCTGGTCAAAATTATCCTCTGCTCCATTCCGGCTGCTGTCTGTCCCACTGTTGTTTTCTGCCATGGCGCTTCTCTCTCTGTTTATTGTTCTACTTTAGGATCAGTTTTTTTTCCACTCGAAATGCCTGAAATCCCCGCTGCACACCGGCATAGCCCTTAACCTTGGGCAGGCCGTCAACATAACCTGTGAGCATCTCCTTTGCATCGTTGTCCAGCTGAATCACATCCCCGGGCTGGAGATAGATCAGACGTTCTCCTGAAATCTCGGTGGTTCCCAATTGCACCCTCAAGTGAACCGTTGATTCCAGGATAATCTCCTGGAGCCGTTTTCTCCAGGCCACATCAACCTCTTCGGTTTCAGCCTGGAACCCGGAGGCAAGCTTTGCCCGTAGGGGTTCGATCATGGAGTAGGGCAGGCAGAGCACAAGGTTACCTGCGGCCTGTTCAAGTTCAATTTCAAACCGGGTCACAATAACAAGATCCGTGGGCAGTACGATGGCTGCAAACTGTGGATTCATCTCCGATCGAATCAGGGAGGTTCTAACGGGCTCAATGGGGTGCCATGCCTTTTCAATATCCTTGAGGCAGGCCACGACCACCTTCTTGATCATCACCTCTTCAATGGCGGTAAACTCCCTTCCCTCGACCCTTGCCTTGCCCAAGCCTTCCCCTCCGAAAAAGGTGTCGATGAGGTTGTAGACCAGCTGGCTTTCGAGCACCACAAGGCCGTGTCCCCTCAGGGGCTCCATGCGAAAGACGTGGAGGCTTGTGGGAACGGGAAGACTGCGTACAAACTCTGTAAACTTCAAGGTATCAAGGGGGTTGGCCGTTACATCTACATTTGTCTGGAGAAGGGACGACAGGCTGGTCCGGATCTCCCGGGACAACCGCTCGTTGATAACGTCAAAGGTGGGCATCCTGGCCCTGACAACCTTATCCTGGCTTTTAAAATCATAGGTTGAGATTCCTTCGGGTTCGGGGCGTTCAACCTCGGTTTCGGTTTCAACTTCGCCCGAATCAAGCCCTGCAAGCAGGCTGTCAACTTCGTCCTGGGAGAGTATATCACTCATGGTCTCATCACTGCATCATCAGGTTGGTAAAAAAAAGATCCCTGATCCTTGCCCCGGTCAGGCGCTGCCCGGCAAGGTGTTGGTTGATCCTTTTTATCAGTTTCAGTTTCAAGGCAAGCTTGCCTTCAGGAGACCTCAGGTCAGACCAGTTTGTCTCACCGGTTGTTGTTTCAATGATCGTTCGAATGGATGCCATGTTGGCCGCTACCTCCTGTCTCATTCCGGGCAAAACCAGCTCAAGGGAAACAGCCAGGGTCACCGACGTCATATTTCCACCGGGCTTGAGCACGATACGCTCAAAGGGCTCAACCACCACAACATCCTTGAACCGGGGTTCAGCAGATCCAGCAGCGGTTTTATCAACAGCCTCAACTCCGGGTGGTTCCACAGATGTTTTACCAGAATCCGGTGCCCTGAAAAAAAACAGCCAGACCGCCACACCTGCTGCCGCCACCAGCAGCAACACTGCCCCAAGGGCAACCCCAATCTTAGGTGTGAACCGTTTCATCTTGTGTTCCCCATTACAGACATACAGCAATCATCGTGCCAGGCAAACCCCGGCGGGATACCCCCAGGTGCCGGGGTTAAAAGGCCACCAGAAAAAAAGCCTATCACACCACGGCATTTATTGACCAGTTTTTTTATGGAATCGGGGAGAGATTTAATCACTCTCCCCCCAAAACATCATCGTTTCATCTGGATGACGGTCTCCATCATGCCGTCAACCGTTGTAATGGTCTTGGAGTTTGCCTGGAACCCCCGCTGGGTGGAGATCATCTTCACAAATTCCTCGGAAATGTCAACGTTGGACATCTCAAGGGAGTTGGGGGACAGGGTACCCAGGCCGTTCTCACCGGGTTTGTTGGTTATGGCCGAACCGCTCTCACGGGTCTCTGAAAAAAGGTTGCCACCGGAATTGGAAAGGCCGTTGTTGTTGAGAAACTTGGCAAGACCGACCCTGAACAGCGGGATCAGCTGACCATTCGAGTACACCCCGGTCATGACCCCGTCCGAGGCCACGTCAACCCCCTGGAGATCGCCGGCAGAATACCCGTCTGCATCCTGGTAAATGGTGTTGGAAGACCTTGCATACTGGGTGGAGGAAAGGCTGTCGTTGATGAAGTTGGTTCCGTCATACTGGGTGCCGATGTCCAGCTCAACGCTGAACTCGGTAGAGCCGAACTCACCCCCGAGAAAATCGGTGTTAAAGGCAAAATAGCCGGTATCGTCGATCTCATCCACGGATTGTTCACGCCAGGCAGTGGAGCCCACGATATCAAAGGTGATTTCACTTCTATCGGCAACTTCATCGGTGGAAGGACCGAATTTCAACGAATCGGCAAACCTGAAAACAATATCGTCCTTGTCATCGTCATTGCCTGAACCGTCAAGGTCGATGACGACCTTGTCCTTGTCTCCCCTGAGAGTGGCGTTGGCATAGGCAGCGGGGGGCGTTTCAGGATCAATATCAAAAGAAAAGGTATCTCCGCCTGCAACACCTGTCGTGGCGATTGTAAGATCAACAGCGTCATCACCGTCAAAGTCAATTTGCACGTCTGAACCGATTGCAATTTTAGCATTGGGATATTCCGCCGGCGGAGATGGAACAATGGTAAAATCGACTGTGCCGTCGGCTGTCAAAGAGGGGTCAAAGGCGTAGGTGGCCTCGGCCCCACTTGGCAATGTAAAGGTTACGGATGACGCATCCCCTGACACGTTAGTTGCTGCAACCGCACCCGTACTGGCATCAGCCCATGTTCCTGCAGTATAGGTAAGCTGGTATGCTCCTGCATCCCCGCTTACGCCTGGACCGGCATCATTAATAACAAGCGTAGGCGTATCCACGATACCACCACCAAGGGTTAACCCTGTAAAATCAGTACCCTGCAATGGATTATTCCACCCCCAGTCAGTGCCATCAGAGATAAGTTCAATCGAAGAAAATATGGTCATTTTAGAGGAATCATTATAGGTGATATCATCGGCCCATTCTCCATCCCCACTTGCATCGGCAACAGTACCAGAGGTCGTAATGTTTGAGGCCAGTGTTTCCCTTGCCTCAGCTGCGCCCGGATTACTCCAGCTCCAGGTTTCCGTGGTTGGATTCCATACAATTTTAACACCTGAAACATCATGGGTCATGGTCTCAGGGGCATTGATCTCAAGGGTGGTATTATCATTGGCCGTATCACCAAAATAGGTGGTCCCTTCAATGCCCTGGACATGGAGATCCGAAGGATCATTGATATCAAACCCAAAGGAATCGGTTGCAACGGCCGACTGATCCAGTTTAATCCTGAGATCGGGCTCAGTCGTAACGGTATTGTCAAGGACAAGATAGAGGGTCTGGCTGTCGTTGTATAAAATTTCGGCATTGGGATAGGATGCAGGCTTCCCCTCCGTTGCAAAATCCCATTGAGTCCCATCGAACTCAAACTCAAACCCATAACCATCCAGGGCCATATTTTCAGTATTGTCTATTTCAAAATTAATGGCGTCTTCATTGTTGACCCCATTTGCCTGGACATTTCCAATGCGACCGGTAAACTCTTCCATGGTAAGTTTCAGGATATCACCGCTGCTCTGGCTGAAGGAAATGGTTCCCCTGGCAAGGAGCCCCTGGCTGTCCGTAGATTGGACAAGGTTCCTGTTGTCTTCGCTGGGATCACAGGTGACCAGGTACTCCCAGTCTGTTCCTGTTTTTTTATCATAAAAGAAAGTGATGTCATGGGTACTGCCCAGGGCATCATAGACCTTGACCACGGACTGGTATTCATAATTGGAAGAATCCATATAGGTTGTTCCACCCGAATCCCAGCTGTTGGAAAGCACCACGGTCTGGCTGTCGGCATCGGAATCCAGGTTGGTAATCATGGAAACCCTTGAACTTTGTTTCGGAGAAGAGGTAAAGGCGTTGAGCACGATGTCATTGATGGCACCGATATCCTCACCGGTATCCTCGTCAAGGGCCCATCCCTGAACCAGGTATCCCTCTGGGTTGACCAGCTGGCCGCTCTTGTCAAAGTGGAAATTTCCGGCCCGGGTATAGAAATTATTCTCACTGTTGGACTGGCGAACCACAAAAAATCCGTCTCCGCCAATGGAAAGATCAGTGGAGTTACCCGTTGATTCAAACGATCCAGTATCAAAGCTCTGATCAACAGCACCGATGGACATCCCCCTTCCCACCTGGGCCGTTCCCGACTGGGTGGCCACACTCTGGCTCAGGGTGTCGGCAAAGGTGGACCGGCCCTTTTTAAACCCCACGGTGTTGACGTTGGAAATATTATTTCCCACCACCTGCATGGCATTGCCCATATTGGTCAGACCACTGGTACCTGTAAAAAGTGAACTTGATAAAGACATAATATTTCCCCTTATTTTTCATGAAGATTTTGAACGGTGAGTTACAGGGAATGAAAACGACCTCTCCCCACAGCCCACAACTCAATCACTTAAATCTCTTGAACGTTGGTGACGGCATTGATGGTTGACAGGAAACCACTACTGCCCAGCACCAGGTATTGGGTTCCGTTGAGCACCCTTATTTCAGACACCGCTTCTGACAGGGAGACATCAAGGGCACCGGAATCTGAAGTAACGGCATAGGTGTAGAGCCCTTTGTCCACGGTGTTTCCACTGCTGTCTGTACCGTCCCAGATCACCTGGTTCTCTTGTCCTTCATTGACATCCTCGGCAGCGAGTTTAATGCGCTTGATCTCCTGGCCGGATGCGTCAAAAAATCTCACCGTCACATCTGTCTTGTCAGGCACCTCAAATGCCACAGTGGCCGCCTCAGCAGACGACCCATCATAGTTGATCAAGGGCATTGAGGTGGAAATTTTTCTACCAAGGTAATCCACGGCAGATCCCAGGGAACGTTCAGTTTCCACACTGCTGCCCACCTGGACCAGGGATCCAGGATCTATCAGTACCCCCTGGACCTTGAGGTAGGCCTTGCCCTCATTGTAAACGATACTGTCCACCGTGCCTGTCACGGAGGTGGGTACATCCACAAACCCAGATCCATTGTTGGCCATGACAGTGTACTTGTAGGAGCCATCATCCACCAAGGCGCCCGTATTATCCCGTCCATCCCAGTCAAAATCATAGCTACCCGCTGTTTTCTGCCCGGGATACAGGGTACGGACCTCGTTCCCCGCTTCATCATAGATATTGACCATTACATCTGAAGTTTCCTCGATATTATAGAATCCGCCAAAGGGGGTGCCGTCAACCACCTCCAGGGAATCCACATTACCCGTCACCACCTTGCCCACATAGTCGATAATATCAGATTCACTCCCCCCTCCCATATTGGTCTGAAGGGATTCCATGGTGTCGTTCAGGCTCATGAGCTGCTCGAGCTGGGAGAATTGGGCAAGCTGTGCCGAAAAATCAGAACCTTCCATGGGGTTCAAGGGATCCTGGTTCTTCAGCTGGGCCACCAGCATGGTCAAAAAGGCGTCCCTGCCTAGAACATCGTCATCCTTTTCCGTCTCAATTGACGTGTAGGAACTGCTCAAAGCGTCAAGAGAACTGTTTCCCGTTGCGTTTATTGCCATCTTCCGCCTCCTTGTACCAACCGTGTTGGATCACGCCACAAAATGAAGTGAACGGGCATCATCCACAAAACCCCTGACATCATTTTTTGAATCATTGTCAATGACTTCGCTTCCAGCGACCCTGTTCCTGCCACGCCTGGAACCCGATCCTCTGGAGTGGTGCCTGGCATCGGCCATGGACTGACTGAAATCACTTCCCATCTCAACATCAAAGCTGCCAATGGAGATGCCGCTGCTGGCAAGGGTCGCCTTAAGCTCATTGGCATGGGCCGCAAGAATCTCCTTGGCCGCATGGCTTTCAGTGACCACACTCACCTTAAGACTGGTGCCGACATTATCAATGGTCATGATAATCCGCCCAAGCTCCGGCGGTTTCAGCTGAAGCTTTAACTCGGTGTCACCTTGACTGACCGCCCTTGCAAGGCTTGCTCCCACCTGACCGGTCACATGGGAGGGAAGCATTGGCCGGGTTGATCCGTTGTTTGCCACAGCCTGGCCCCTGGAATCCATGGTCATCTGCCTGAATTCACCACCTGCCCCCCCGGAAGCGTCAATTGCGCCAACGGCCTGCCCGGGTGTTTTTGCCGTATGATCCGCCTTTGTCCCGAGTTCCATCATCCGGGCATCATCAAAACCGTTTTTCATCTCTTTTACCACAGCGGCCATGCTTTCCATGAACCTTGGGGATTCAGGCTCACCCCCTGCCTGTATCTCCAGGAGGGAAGATGCTTGGGAACTGGCATCACCCTTGAACCCAAAGCGGGCCATGGAATTGCCTGTGCTGATTTTCCCGGAGGATGATTCAACCTGTTTAAAAGCATCTCCCATCACCATGGACTGCCCCCTGTTCCGGCCCAGGGTGTTGATCAGGCTGCCCAAAAGCGATGCAGCATCACTTTCACCGGTCAATTCGGTGCTCAAAGGGTCCAGGGGGGCTGCCCCCGTTGATTCGGCCATCCGCTCAAGTGCTGCCGCAAAATTGTCCAGGGCCTGGGAACTTGCATGCTGCTGGACGGTTTCTCTACCAGATGCCGTCCCTGAAGAGACCCGCAGTTTTTCAAGGGCCGTTACAAAACCGCCAAGGGTCAGGTAATTGGCGGTTTGCCCCTGGGTCTGGAGTAATCCCAGAATTGTTGCCGAGAGATCCGCTCCACTGTCGATTTCCTGTTGCACATCGGTTTCAGCCTTGGCTGTCGTTTCCAAAGAGGCGCGCAGTTTCTCAAGGGAGGCCACAAAACCGCCAAGGGTATGATAGTTGGCATTTTGCCCCTGGGTCTGGAGTAGTCCCAGAATTGTTGCCGAATCATCCGCTCCACTGTCGATTTCCTGTTGCCCATCGGTTTCGGCCTTGGCTGTCGTTTCCGAAGAGGCGCGCAGTTTCTCAAGGGCAGTTACAAAACCGCGAAGGGTCAGGGATGTGTCATCGCTCCCGTCTTTTTCAAGTCCCAGGGATTTAAACATCTGTTCCACCCCCCCGGTCTGGAAATCCACGTCAAAACCGCCACCGGAAAAGAATGTCTCTTTTTGAAGGGTCTGAAGTCCCTTGATCAGTCGGTCAAGGTCAATACCCACCCCCTCTTGCTTGGCATCGGCAATCAGCCGGGTCGACACGTCATCCGGAATCTGCAACGCCTTAAGGATTGATGAGATAAAAGGAAGGTCGGAGATGGGCAACATTGTATTTTCACCATCTGCCTCGTCCATGGTCTCTGGCACAGTGACCTTGCCGGCCCTGGTCATTTCCGGGGATAAAACAGCCATCAACCTGTCGGCAAACGAGGCCTTTGTTCCAAGACCTTCGACACCTGTTCCGGCATCTATTCCCCTGGCCAAGGTAATGATATCTCCCGAAAAGGCGCTGGCACTGACTAAATTTAAATTCATGACGTTCCCCGCATTCATCAATTATTGTTTCAGAAAGAGCAAGCAGCAAAAACCGTGCCAACTTTAACGATAAAGGTAAAAAAACATATAAAATCAGGTTCTTAGATTACTTTCCGTGAAGCGTTCATCATAAAAAATGGCAGATAAAGCAGTTCTTTCCCCATGGAATCAACCCCCAGGGGGAAAGATTTGCCCCCCCCCGGGGAGGGGGAAAGGGTTATTTTTTCTTAAAGGCAATGCGCTCGCTTATTTTTGCCGCTTTTTCACTGTCCACAAAGGCCAGAATCTGGGCCGAAGATGTCTCACGCATCCGGGAAAAGATCTGCTTTGCCACTTCAATATCCATCTTGTCCACGATGGCTGCCGCCTTTTGCGGTTTCATCCCGGAATATACCTTCACAAGCGTCGTCATCTTGGCATCAAAGGCGGCCTGGCGTTCCAGTTCCTGGTCTGTCTTTCGCCGTTCAAGGGTTGCCAGGTCATCCTGGATCTGCTGTTTCAGGGCCCCGAGGGCTTCAAGCTTTTCATCGAGCTCTTCCTTGAATTTTTCAAGCCTTTTCCTTTCCTGGGCCAGGCGCTCCTGGTCTTCGGCAATGAGTGCCCGTTTTTCCTCCAGACCTTCAAGGACCACCTTTGCCGGATCCGGGCAAGGCGGGCAGGGGTCATTTTTTGTATCCTCCCCGGCCCCATCCCCAACCGATGCTTTTTTTTCTGCGGTATCATCTGCGGCAAAGGAGATGCCATGGCGACCCTGCCATCCCATGCCCAGAAAAATTAGAAAAACAAGGGTCAACACACAACAGATTCGGGCGGTTCGATTCAAGTTAATGGGTCCCATGGGTTATCTCCCTTGCTTTTTTCAACGAGGCGATCTCATCGGATGCGTTCTGCTCAGCCCGCATGAATTCTTGGATATACTCATTCCTTTTTCTTACCTTAAGACGTTCGAGCACCTGCCGGTCCACACTCCTGCGGGTCAGAAGGGCCTGTTTTTCCCTGAGCTGCGCCTCAAGTGTTTTTTTCTGCCGGAACTGTTGCCCAAGGTCATCGGCCAATCCGTCCAGGTAGTCGCTGTAATTTTTAAATTCATTGGCAGTCATCCCCTTTGCTGCGGCCCTGTCAAGGGTCTGTACCGTCCGCAAATGGGCCTGTTCAAGGGTATGAATACGCATTTCGCACGCCCGAACATCCCTGTAGGCTCCGGCCACAGCCTGCTGGGCCTGGAGCTCCTGGTACTGCCGGTATTTCATGAGGGATTCAAGCCTGAAACAAAATTTTTTCATCGCCGGGTACCCGGTTCAGGTTTCGCCCCTATAATCTTTCTGAGCTCACCGATGCCCATCCCGATGGAGACCCGCCGATGCATATCCTGGCGCAGGAAACCGTCAATTTTCGGCATCAGGCGTTTTGCCTCGTCAATCCGGGCATCCGAGCCATCCACATAGGCACCGATGGAAATCATATCCTCGGCCCCCCTGTGGGCGGCAATCACATCCACGGCCCGCTTCCTCAACGCCATGTGCTCGGGTTGGGACACATCCCTCATGACCCTTGAAACACTTGCCAGCACATCAATGGCCGGGTAATGGCCCTTGTTGGCAAGGTCCCGGGAGAGCACAATGTGGCCGTCAACGATGGACCGGACCGTGTCGCCCACCGGATCATTCATGTCATCGCCCTCCACAAGGACCGTATAGATGCCGGTGATGGATCCACCGCCTTCGATATAACCGGCACGCTCAAGCAGAACGGGAATCTGGACAAAGAATGACGGGGTATATCCCCTTGAAGTCGGGGGTTCACCGGCGGCAAGCCCCACATCCCTTGACGACATGGCATACCGTGTAATGGAATCCATGATGAGCAGAACATTTTTTCCCTGGTCCCTGAAATATTCGGCCAGGGTGGTTGCAAGGTAAGCCCCCCTCATCCTGACAAGGGGAGGAGAATCAGATGTGGCTGCAACCACCACGGAACGTTCCATCCCCTCCTTGCCCAGGGTGTCTGAGACAAAGTCCTTGACCTCCCGTCCCCGCTCTCCGATCAGACCAAGGATAATCACATCGGCCGTGGTGTGCTTGGTCATCATGCCCATGAGCACCGACTTACCGACACCGGATCCGGCCATGATGGCCACCCGCTGCCCCCGACCCAGGGGGATCATGGTATTGATGGCGCAAATGCCGACGTCCAGGGGTTCCTTGATGGTTTTCCGTTCCATTGGATTTATGGGGTTACCGTACAGGGGGTATTTCTGGGTAAAGGGAATCTTTCCCTTGCCGTCAAGGGGGGCACCCATGCCGTCGATGACCCGGCCGAGGAATGCATCACCCACGGCAACGGCAGGGGTATCTTCAAGGGGGATGATTTTCGACCCCGGGCTGATTCCCCGAAGATCGCCATAGGGCATCAAAAGAACCTTGTCGTCCCTGAAACCGATCACCTCGGCCCGGATCTCCCGGTTGTAATCGTTTCGGATGGCGCAGAGACTGCCGATGCCAAGCCCCATGCCGTCACCTTCAGCAATAAGGCCCACCACCTTTGTTATCCGTCCCTCGGGCCGCATGATTTTGCAGGTCTCAACGGCATTAAAGTACTTGTCCCATTCAATGCGCCTGTCATTTTTTTTGCTCATCGGTCACCCTGTTCCACAATGGCGTCCAGCACCGCCTGAAGCCTTGATTCCACATCGGTTTCAACCCGGGCCGTTCGACTCTCGATCTTGCACCCCCCCCTTTTAACACCCGAATTGGCAACCACCGAAACGGAGGTCAGGCTCTTTATCTGTTCAAAGAAATCTTCCTTGATCATATCAATATACTCGTAATCTTCTTCAGACACCTGGAGAACAATCTCTTCGGGTTCCGGCAACAACCCAAGGGCATGGATAATGGACGCCCTGACAACGCCCTTGTCAATCTTTACCCTTGCCTGAACCACCTTTTCAGCGATGCGGCCGATCAGGGCGATCATCTTGCCCTCATACCGTTTGACAAGCTCCTCCCAGGTTCCCTCGGTCTTCAGGAGGATGGTTTCAAGGGAGGCTATCAAGGCCTGGGCCTTTTCGTCCTGGAGGGCCTTTGCCTCGCTTTCACCCTTTTCAAAGCCCTGGGCATATCCCTGCTCTTCCCCTTTGGCCAGGCCCTGTTCAAGCCCCTGCTCAACCCCCTTGTCATATCCCTGCTTTTGACCCATCTCAACCCCCCTGTCATACCCCTCTTTTTTTGACTGTTCAATCAAATCAAAAAGATCGGGGGTCACGGTTTCATTTTCGGGAGAATCGAGAGAAGAATCGGGACTTGGCCCGGGTTGATCCGAAACTTCAGGCTCCCCAGTCCCGGGCAAGGCTGTGTCCGCTGTATCCCTTTTCCGGCCGTCCGTATCCAGGGGTTTGAATTGATCTCCGGGAAGAATCGCCCCTTTGTCCGGTTTCTCTCCTGGCCCATGGATGGAGATAAACCGCTCTTTGTCGGCCATGCCCGGATCATCGTACAGGGTTTTAAACCGTAAAAAATCAGGATCATCCTTTTTCTTTGTCCGGAAATTATCCGTCCCGGCATTCTCAAGGGAGGCAATGTCAAGGGCGATCCACCGGTCCTGGGCTTTCGTGGGGTCTTTTTCAGAATCAGACAAGGACATCATCCTTACCCTTGCCGCCAAGGGTTATGGTGCCATCGGCCTCAAGCTCTTTTGCCGCACGTACGATGGCCTGCTGGGCCTCTTCAACCTCGGCCAGCCGGACGGGCCCCATGGTGTCCAGGTCATCCTTGAGCATCTCACCCGCCCTCTGGGAAAGGTTGGAAAAGATTTTAGCCTTCATCTCATCGGTGGATGTTTTAAGGGCATAGGTCAACTGCTGGCCCTCCACCTTTTTCAGGATCTCCCGCATGGCCCGGTCGTCAATGCCGACCATATCCTCAAAAACAAACATCATATTCCTGATATCATTGGCCATATCGGCACTGTCTTCTTCCACAAATTCCATGATGATATCTTCACTGGCCTTGTCTACGCCGTTGATGATATCCACCAGCACCTGGAGGCCGCCTGCCTTTCCGCCGGGACCAACGGCTCCGGAAAGCTCATTCTTTAAAGCCTTGTCCACATCCCGTACAACCTCATCGGAGATCTGCCCGAGCTTTGCCACCCTCAGGGCGATATCCCCCTTTTTTTCGTCCGGCACCAGCATGAGAATCTCCGAGGCAATGTCAGAGGGCATGTGGGCAAGCACCATGGCAATGGTCTGGGGATGTTCTCCCTCAATGTAACTTGCCAGGGTAGCAATGTTGATCCCCCGGCTCCACACAAAGGGCATATCCCGTTTTCGGTTTTCCACATCCTTGAATATGGCGTCGGCCTTTTCCTTGTCCAGGCTGCTTGAAATCACATGCTTGACAAAGGCATTCCCCTCGACCACCATGTTGCTCTCCCCTTCAAACCGCGTCACAAAATCAAGGGACACGGCCTCGAGCATCCCAGGGGTAATAAAATCAATCTTTGACATTTCAAAGGCCACGGACCGGATCTCATGGTCATTCATTCGTTCAAAAATCTTTGCAGCATAGGCTTCACCCATGGCAAGCATGAATACGGCTGCCTTTTGAACACCCGTCATTTTTTTCGGATCCATTACAGGGGCCATCAGCTTTCCTCCTCCGCTTCACTGAGCCAGACCTTGATGATATTGGTGGCTTTGATCACATCTTTTCTGGCATAGTAGGCCGCCTTCTCCGGAATCCTGATGTTCTCCATGTAGGAAGCCCGTTCAGACGGACTCATCTGGTCAATGTAAGCCTCACGTGCCGCCTTGTCCATGGCATCCAGAAACACCCGCTGTTCATCGGCATCCATCTCCACAAAGGAAAGGGGCTCAGGTTCCGTACCGTCCTCAAGGATATCAATGCTGCCACCGGGGAGGGCCTCTTTTTCAACGGTGGATTGAATTCCCTGGAAGGTCTTGATGATGGGCCTTATGACAAAGAGAAACAGGAGAATTACCAGGAGAACGTTGGCAATGGTTCTGCCATAGGCCTTTTGAACCGCCCGCCAACCCGTGAGTTCAGGCTCAGCTACGCCGATCTCGTCAATGGAGGCAAAGGGAAAACACTCCATGGAAACCTGGTCCTGGCGAGCCTCGTTAAACCCCATGGCCTTGACAACAATGTCGCTGAACTGCTGCATTTCGACCTGGGACCTCGGCACATAGGTTTTAGACCGGTTCCCGGAGTCGTCTGTTTTAAACTCGTACTTTCCATCGACCACGGCAGCAACCGACACCCGCTGGACCACGGCCATGGGTTTGATCGTCTGCCGGGTTCTCCGACTCAACTCATAGTTGATGGTATCGTTCTTCTTGTCCGTCATCGCCATTGCACCGGCATCAACAGTTCCCCCCGGGGGTACAACGGGATTGACGCTTGAGGGCGTTCCAGAAGATTCCTGCCGGGTCTGACCGGTCTCGGCAAGGATCTGCTTGCTCCGGACAAAGGTGGTCTCCCGTTCAAAGGGATCATAGATCTCTTCGTTGGTGTTGCTGGTGGAAAAATCCATCTCGGCCGTGACCCGTACAATGGCCTTGTCCTTTCCAACGATCCGTTCGAGCATGGTCTGGATGCGCTCGGCAAGGGTGGTCTCATACCGCATCTTGTACTTGTACTGGGAATCTGCAAGGTTTCTGGCATCGATCCTTGCCTTTTCCTCCTCTGATTTTCCTTCAAACAAAATTCTGCCGGTGGTATCCACAATGGTCACAAGCTTGGGGGTCAGATCCTCGATGGCGCTTGCCACAAGGTGGGCAACGGCAGCAACCTTGTCCTCGGACAGTTCGGATTTCAATTCCAGCAGAATGGATGCCGATGGTTTTTTTGTCTCCTCCACAAACACGGAATCCTTGGGAAAAACAATCATCACCCGTGCGTCCTTGACCTCGTCAAAGGCCCGGATGGTCCGGGCAAGCTCCCCCTGGATCGCCCGACCCTTGTTGATCTTCTGGACAAACTCAGTGGTGCCGAAGTCGGTCTTGTCGAAAATTTCAAACCCCACCCCAGACCCCTTGGGTATGCCATCCTTGGCCATTGAAAGCCTGACATCGTAAACCTGATCTGCCGGCACCATGATTGTTGTGCCCCCGGCCTCAATGCGATAGGGGGTTTTGGCCGTCTTGAGCCGGTCGACAATGGCTGCGGCATCCTCGGGGTTCAATCCGGAATAGGCCGGCTTGTATTCGGTCTTGTTCGCCCAGATAAACATGGCTGCAAAACCGCCAAGCATGGCAAAGGCAACCACACCCATGAGAATCTTTCTTGCAAGGGGCATCTCTTTGTACAAGTTAATCGTCTGTTCAACCAGGGGATTCATTGTCTACACACCACTATATCTGCATGTTTATGATGGTTTTATACGCTTCCATGACCTTGGAACGAACCTGGACCATCAGGCGCAGGGAGGTATCCGCCTCGCCCAGGGCCAGCATTCCTTCGTGGATACCCATCTCACCTGCGACCACCTTTTCGGCCGCGTCATCGGCAATATTCTGCTTTGAATTGACCTCTTTGACAGCGGCGTTCAGCCGGTCTGAAAAAGAGGGATCCTGCCGGGTGAGTCTGGCATTAAGCGGTTCTCTGACCAGGGAAATCTGGTTCACGCCTGAAAGGGGATTCATTGTATGGTCTCCTATTTACCAAGCTCAAGGGCTTTTAATATCATACTCTTTGTGTTGGAGATGGCGGTAATGCTGGCCTCGTAGGAACGCTTAGCAACGATCATGTCCGCCACTTCGGTCAGGTGGTCCACATTGGGCATGGCCACGTAACCTGTCACGGGATCGGCATCGGGGTGGGCCGGATTGTAGACCAGCCGGAAATCCTCCTGGGACTGGACAATCTCGTCCACGACCACACCGGTCCCCCTGCTCTGGGGGTCATTCTTGCCCACCTCAATGGGCGAAAAATCCACCCGGGCAACCTGGGTCTCCTGCTGGTTCTTTTCCAGAACACTCTTGAAATCTTCCAGGGCCTGATCCTTGAACACCACCATCTTTCTTCGGTAGGGACCGCCGTCCGCCGTCCTTGTGGTGTCGACATTGGCAAGATTTTCAGCAATCACATTCATCTTGGTGCGGTGGGCTGCAAGCCCGGTGGCACTGATCTTCATTGAAGTTAAAAGGTCCATCAGTTTCCTCCCTCCTGGATGGCATGGCGTAAAGTGGCCATTTTCCTCAGGAGCAGTTCGGTTGTGGTCCGATACTTGATATTATTTTCCACAAGATTGGCCATCTCCGTATCGATATTTACAGAATCAAGGTGGTGAATATCCACATCCTGGCTGATGCTGCCATCCATGGACACGGCAGCACTGCGGTCAGCGCCGGAAAAATGCCTGGCATCGGTCCTGGCGATTCTGTCGGGTGGCGGTTCAGCCATTGCCCGCTCCAGGGTTTTCTGAAAATCAATATCCCTGGGTTTATACCCGATGGTGTCCATGTTTGCGATGTTTCCGGTAATCAGATTGTGGCGGCGGGCCGACACATCAAGGGAGGTGGAAAGCACCTCATAGGTCCTGTTAAACACTCTTGAATCGCCCATGACTCTCCCCCTTATCCCTGGTTTTATACCTGAATGCCAACACTTGGATCTTAAAAAAGCAATTTATATGCCGGCTGAGATCAAGAATCGGTGTTTTTTTTGTATTCGTTGAGTTTGTTGCGCAGGGTGCGGACGCTGATGCCAAGGATCTTGGCAGCATGGGTGCGGTTTCCTTCGGTCTTGTCCAGGGTATGGAAGATCATCCTCTCCTCCATCTCCCTCAGGGGGGAAAGGGCCATGTCATGGGGAAATCCGGATTGTTTTTCAGCAGTGTCATCCTGGGGGGGCTCCCCATCCAGGAGCAGATCCCTGACGTCAATCGTGTCGGTATCACAGAGCAGGACCGCCCGGTGAATAATATTTTCAAGTTCCCTGACATTTCCGGCAAATGGCTGATGCCTGAGCACTTCAACGGCTTTTCCCGTCATTGACTTGACACCCCTTGCGTCAAGAATGCTGTACTTGCGGATAAAGCAGTCACACAAGGGCGCCAGATCCCCCAGACGATCTCGCAGGGGGGGGATGACCAGGGGAATGGTGTTGAGCCGGTAGTAGAGGTCCTCCCGAAACGCCTTTGCGGCAATGGCCTCCCGGATATCCCGGTTTGTGGTTGAAACCACCCTGACATCCACCGGCACAGGCGCTGTGCCGCCCACACGGTCCACGATCTTTTCCTGGAGGACCCGGAGCAGTTTTGCCTGGAGGTGGAAGGGCATCTCCGTGATCTCATCCAGAAACAGGGTTCCGCGGTTTGCAAGCTCAAATTTTCCCGGCTTTCTTGACATCGCACCGGTAAAGGCGCCCTTTTCATGGCCGAACAACTCACTTTCCAGGAGGTTTTCCGGTAGGGCCGCACAGTTTACGGCAACAAAGGGCATTTTACACCGGTTGCTTTGTTCATGGATAAATCGGGCAAAAAGCTCCTTACCCGTTCCACTCTCCCCCTGGATCAAAACCGAGGCCGTGGAATCCGCCACCCGTGCGGCAAGGGTCAAAAGTTTCTCCATTGAAGCATCCTGGGTAACAATGGCAACAGGTTCTCCCCCCTGTTCCGGCCCTTTGCCCATGGGGTCGGATTCTTTTTTACTGGAGAGTACCTTTCTGGCACAAAGTACGATCAATTCCGGATCAACGGGTTTGATCAAAAAGTCCATTGCCCCCTGTTTCACGGCATCCACGGCATCTGCCACCCGGGGAGTGTCCGACACAAACAGCAGTTCCGTGTCCGGAGCCTTCAGCTTTATTTTTCCAAGAAAATCAATGGGGGAAAAATCGGGCGTGGAAAAATCGGCAACGATCATCTCAAAATCATCCCTGGCAATATGGAACTCGGCTTCAGCACCACCAGGGGCAACGGTTACCGCAAACCCCAGATCCTCAAGAATGGTGGCGTGCACCATCCGTTCCCTGGGATTTTCCCCGATAACAAGCGCCCGTTGTGCTGCCATCAAAACCACCCCTGGGCCATCATGATTCTTTTACCTTTTCAGCCAGATCAAGGGTGGCGAGCCTTTCTTTTGCAAGGCGTGCCCAGATGGAGTCCTCCAGAGAGACAACACGCTCAAAGGCCTCCCTGGCCTTGATCAACACATTTGCCTTTTGATAGGCATCCCCGAGCATGAATCCGACATCACCCCGGGCGGTTTCCCCACCGGTGAGCTTCAGGGCCGTGGCAAAGGCTTCGGCAGCCTTGACATAGAGTTTCTGCTCAAGATAGGATTCGCCTAATTGGATATGGGTCGCTGCAAGCAGGTCATAATTATTTCCCGGGGCCAGACCAAACTCCTTTGCCGCCTCAATCAGCTGGATCGACGCCCGGGGCCAACGTTTTTGAGCCTTGAACACCTGACCCTTGAGAAGCAGGATATTTCCCTTTTCCATGCGGTCCCCGGTTGCCCCATAGCCTGCATCAAGGGTTTTTTCAGCCCGATCAAACATCTTTTTTCCCAGCAGGATATCTCCCATGTGCAGGCAGGCAAGACCCACCCGGGTGCTTGTTGGAAACCGCTTCACAAACCCCGTGAATATCTTGAGCGCATCCTCTTTGCGATCTGTTTCATCCATGGCAATCCCAAGACCAACAAGAAGGGACTCAGGCCGCTCATCCCGGGCATAGAGTTTGTAGGCCTTGATCAACTGATTAAAGGCCTGCTCGTGGAGGCGGGCCTCAAGATAGGCAAGGCCCGCGGACAGGTAAATCTTTTTACTCTCCATCCGTTCAAACAGGGCATTCTTTTGTTCAAACGCCTGGAGCACATCCGGGTATCGTCCCTTGCTCATGTTCCCTTCAAAAAGCGCCTCATAGGCCTCCTGCATAAGTTTTACCGCATCATACCTCAGCCCCTGGGGGTGGGTTGCAAGCAGGTTTTCAATCTCGGCTATGCAATCTGCATAGGCCCCCTCTTTTTCATAAATTTCAGCCAATCTCATCATGGCAACGCTGGCCAGATTATGGTCGGGAAATTTTTTTTTGACCATTTCATAAATCGCCTTTTTCTCTGCCATCTCCGTCACTATCAGTGCAAGCCCCATGGAACTGTTGAGAAACCCCTCTCCGCCGGGAAAGGTTTTGATGACCAGACGATAAATGCTTTCGGCCCGTTTATTGTTCTTGTCAACGGCATAGGTTTCGGCAATGTCGGCAAGGATGGTGTCCCGACCGGGAATGTCAGGAAAAAGATTCAGAACCCGCATGAGATTTTCCCTGGCATCGGCGGTTCTGCCGAGCTCAAAACTTGCCCGTCCAATACTCAACAGCAGTTCCGGAGAATCATAGGTTTTTTCCGGATTGGACTGGATCAACCCGGTGAGAATTTTAAGCGAATCAATGTAGAACCGCTTCTTGAACAGCGCCTTTCCAATACCGATGCCTGCATCAACAACAGAGCTGTTTTCCGGCAGATCCTCAAACACCTCTTTAAAGTAGGCCAGGGCCTGATCGTTGTAGCCCTTTGCCTCATAAATCAGGCCAAGGTGATAAAGCACCTGGGCAAGACCTGGATAATCCCTGTAATTATCCCTGATAATGGCAAAAAAACCCTCGGCGGCAGCAGGATTGTTAAGACGGACATGAACAATGCCCAGGCCTGCTAGGGCAAAGGGAAGAAGGGGTGAATCCGGATAGGCCACAAGGGCATCCTGGAAGGCGGCCATGGCAGTCAGGTTCGCCCTGGAATCTTCTGGGCCGGCAGCCATCAGGGCGGCATAGGCCCTCAAATAGTAGGCCGATTCAAGGCAGCCTTGCTCCTTTGCTTCGATCACCTTTGCCAGCATCTGCCCTGACTGAACCCACAACCGCTTTTTAAGATAATCGACGGCGCCGGCCATCTCCTGGGAGCGGCAATCGTCAAGCCCTGCCTTGATCAGGATGTCACCCATGTCTCCCCGGTAGATTGAAACGGCCCGCAACAAGGATTTGGGGGCTTGCCCCCCCTGAAGTCCAGGAAGGGCGGGAACGGCAGGTTCGGCAGACACAGGTTGAACCTCCGGGCCGGAATGGACGGCATCCGAAGATGGTTTTAATTCGGCACCAGTCTGTCCAGGCTGTGGCACAGACTTCTTCAGGGACTTTTTCAGGGATTTCTTCAGCGGTTTCTTCGAAGGCTGTTCAGTGCCCTTGTCCGAAAAAGACACCACAAGGGTTGACCCGGTTTTTTCCCAGCCCGAATCCACCGCCTTGAACGTACTGCGACCCGTTACCACAAGGGCAAGGACACCATTGGCAAGCCCTTGAACAGCGACATTCCGGACAAGGGAACCCGGCTTTCCCCTTTTGGAGGCGATTCCCGGTGTATCAACATTTTTAAAGGCAACGAGGACCTCTTTGCCATCAACCTTGATCACCTTAAACGGCACCCGCTCACTCAGGGTAACCCTGACAGTGGCAGGCCCATCGCCGATGGTCAACCCCTTGAGCGTTGCAGCCCCGGCGCCTGACCCTTGAATTGAAAAAAAGAAAAAAACCGCCAGGGAACATCGGACAATTGCTTGAACTATGGAATCAAATTTGATCATGACCTCTACCATCTTCATCTATCGTTGGCCTGGAATAAGGCTTTTAAACCTGAAAACCGCCTGCCCTTGAAATACCAGACAGACAAAGATGCAATTTACATGCCTGATTCGGTTTAAAAACAGATCAACCAGTTGATTTACGCCGACAGACGCTTTTTATGCAACGTTCACCCTGGCATTGCAGTCAGAGGCGTATATCTTTTGTTGAGGCTGAAACCGATACCTTGCGCCAGTATGTGCCGATTATAGAAAAGGCCCTTCCAATTCCTGCTCAATACAGAGCTTCTTGATTTTCTCAACCAGGGTGGTCCGGTTCATCTTGAGCATCTCAGCGGCCCGGGCCTTTACCCAGTCCGTCTCGTTCAACGCATGGAGAATCATTGACCGCTGGAAGGATTCAACGGCCTGGTTAAATCCCGCCCCGCTTTTGAACACAGACGCCATCATGGGCAGTTCGCCGGGTGGCGAGGTGTTTTTCATGTGATCGGGAAGGTGGGAGGGAACAATCAGATCCGCCTCAACCAGAACGGATATGCGCTCCATGAGATTCTCAAGTTCCCGGATATTGCCGGGCCAGTGGTAGGCCGACATGATGGCCAGCACCTCATCGGAAAAAGTTTTGGGTCTATAATTGTAGACCCGCTGGCCAAGCCGCCGCTGAAAATGTTCCAGCAGCAGGGGAATGTCTGCCACCCGCTCCCTCAGGGGAGGGATGTGAAGGGGAATAACATTGAGTCTGTAGAACAGATCTTCCCGAAAGGTCCCCTCCTCCATGGACTGGGAAAGGTCCTTGTTTGTGGCTGAAATGATCCGGATATCCACATCCACGGATGTGGTTCCGCCGACCCTTTCAATACAACGCTCCTGGAGGGCACGCAGCAACTTCACCTGGAGGTCTGGACTCATGTCTCCGATTTCGTCAAGAAAAACCGTGCCCTTGTCTGCAAGTTCGAATCTGCCGACCCTGGATCTGTGTGCCCCGGTAAAGGCCCCTTTTTCATGGCCGAACAATTCGCTTTCCAGCAATTCGCCGGGTATGGCCCCGCAGTTGATGATGACAATGGGGCCTTCACTTCTGAAGCTGTTGGTATGAATGGCCCTTGCGATAAGCTCTTTACCCGTACCACTCTCTCCGGTTATGAGGACCGACGAGTCAGATACGGAAACTTTCTTGACCACATTCAGAAGATCCAGGATCGGTTTGCTGGCGCCCGCAATTTCATCAAAAACAAACCCCTTGGATCGGGATTCATTGTCCGGCTGAACCGGGGCAGATATATCCCTGGTGGACGCATTCGACATCATTTCAGAATCTTTGTTAGCTTTTCAGATATTGCCTCAGCCGTAAACGGCTTGACAACATAATTTGACACACCCGCCTGAACCGCCTCGATGACATTCTGCTTCTGGGCTTCCGCCGTGACCATGAGAAAGGGTGTTTTCTTGTACCGGTCGTTTGCCCGAACCGATTTCAACAGTTCCAGCCCGGTCATTTTAGGCATGTTCCAGTCGGATATAATAAGGTCAACAGGCTGCTTGTCCAGCACGTCCAGGGCCGTGGTTCCATCATCTGCCTCAAGAATATTTTTAAAGCCGATCTGCTTTAAAATGTTCTTGAGGATCCGGCGCATGGTCGCAAAGTCGTCCACAATAAGAACCTTTATGGATGTGTCCATTGCCTGAAATTTCCTCCTTTAGGGTTACAGCGTTGGGCTATCGCTCAAAGCAGACTTCAATGGTAAAACTGCCCTCACCAACAAAAAAAGGGATGGCAATCCTTGGACCGTTTGTATAATGGGTGACGCTGTGATTCTTCCCGGTAATCACTGAAGGAATGGCTGCCTTGAAGATTTTTCCCTTATCTTCAAGCTCTTTCCTTGCCTGTCCTGAAATCATGTTGGTCAACTCTCCCACAGCATCGGCAATTTCGTTGTTGAGCACCTCCATCTTCTCCCCAAACATATTTGAGACAATGTTAAGAATACAATCACACTGAAACGTCACGGAAATGGTCCCGTTGGTTATGCCGGTCAGCCCGATGACGCCGGTCACATCCCCCCTTGCCACATTGTCCTTCTTAAGATAGGGTTTCCCCGCTTTAACCGTTACAAAAGCCATTGTTTCAAGAACATTGGTTGTCGCATTGATAAAAGGGTTGATCAGACTTACATCCATGCCGTTCCTTCCAAAACACAACCCCTCTGCTGCGACGTTCCCTTCCCGTAAATCATGCAACCCTCGTTTCAATCACCACTGTTGTAGAGCATAATATTTTTCAGGTGGGCATAGGTTTCAAGATCCATGGACTCAAAGGATATCCCCAGCCCCGTGGAAAAGACCCGTGCGACCCTTGCCTTCATGGAAAGTTCGATGTGCTCACCTGCGCCTTTCAGAAAGATCATCACATGGCACCCGGTTCCGGACTCAAGCCGGTTGTCGGTCTCAACAAACACACCACTGAGGCTTATGTCCCTTGAACTTCCCTTTGCCTCGATCCTTGCATCAACGGCCGTCAAAAGGATCGAGGTCGAAAACGCCACCCTGGGATGACTTCGCCTCTCATCACCTCTGGTGATATCCATTGCAGCCCCTTTCCATACCTGTTGTTAACCACAAAAACATCACGTGAATGAAGCTACCATAATTTATTATCCTTAACAAGCCATTATACCGCCCTGTGGTGGGGGGAACGCCGACAGCAAAAGACGACAAAACAGATGAGATCTACAATTCATCCGCCATCTTCAAAAAAGCATCCACCACCCCAGGGTCAAACTGAGTGCCTCGTCCCTTTGCAATTATCGAAAGGACCTTTACCTTGTCCATTCGTTTTCGATAGGCCCGATCAGAAGCCATTGCATCAAACACATCGGCCACGGATAAAATTCTGGAAAGCTCGGGGATGGAATGGCCTGAAAGGCCGTCGGGATAGCCTGTTCCGTCATAGCGTTCATGGTGGTGGCGGATAATCTCCTGCTCCCGGCCCCACAGCCCCAGCTTTCCCACGATATCAGCACCAATGGCCGGATGCTCCTTGATCTTTTCATACTCGTCCGGGGTAAGCCTTCCCGGTTTCAGCAATATATCGTCCCGGATGCCGATCTTGCCGATGTCGTGGAGGTGACCTGCAAACTTGAGAATCGAGAGATCTTCTTCTTCACACCCCATTGCCCGGCCGATCATGTGGGCAATTTCAGCCACCCGTTCCGAGTGCTTCATGGTATAGACATCCCTGGCCTCCAGGGCCGCAACAAAGGCATACAGGGTTGAAAAAAGATTGTCGTAGATATTCTCATAAAGGGCAATACTTTCAATGGCAGAAGCGGCCTTTTGCGTGATAAAATTCATATAATAAACATCCTTGTCTCCAAACCGTCTCTCCCCGGTAAGAATGGATGCAGCCACCACGCCAAAGGTCTTTTCCCTTATTTTCAGTGGAACCACCATGAACGAAAGAACATTGTGTGCAAGAAATTCGTTTCCCCTGGCCCGGGCAACAAGGCAGGCCTTGTTGTCCTTGACAACGCCTGTAAAAAATGCTCTTTCCGCCGGAGTCAGGTTCGTACCACCATTAAAGTCGTCATCGGAACCCGCCATGGGAAAAAACGAACTGTCCTGCTCGGTGTAGATATAAAAGATCACCTGATCTGCTGCAACCACCTCCCGACCCAGGGCAACGACCGTGTTGAAAATCTCATCGCTGGAATCAGAGCTTGAGAAATCCTCCATGATCCGATTGAGGGTGTTGACCTCATCAATCCTCACCAGAAGCTGATTGTTCAGGGCATTTAAACGCTCCTGACGCTCCACCTCCTCCCTGAGGATGAGGTTTTCAACAAACAGTCCCCGCTCCCGGATGATCCGTTTATACGAAAGTTCCATCTGTTCAAGATTTACAGGTTTGACAAGGAAATCAACCACACCGTTCTTCAACGTTCGGATGGTGTTGTCAAGGGAAGGGTAACCGGTCATGACGACAATGGGCAGGGTATTATCAATCCCCCTTATTCTTTCTGCAAGCTCAAGGCCATCCATTTCAGGCATGTTGATGTCGGTAAAGCAGCATCCAATTTTTACCTGTTTGATGATCTCAATGGCTTCGAGCCCGTTTCTTGCCGTGTACACATCATATCCCTTACGCTCGAAATACTCTTCAGAGACATCCAGTATCCCCTCTTCGTCGTCCACCACAAGAATTGCATGTTTTCCGTTATCCGTCATTCACTGTCATCCATAACTCTCTTTAAAGAGTAAACGTTTGGTTGATATCGGTGCCATACTAAACCATTTACCCCTTCAATGCAAAACAAATTAACCCGTAAACTTGCCGATATTTTTCACCTAAAATCCTTTGACTCCAAGGGTTCATGAACGTGTCAAACAGGGGGAATACCGGCAAGAAAAGATGAATGGAATCACTCGAGCAATTTACATGGGATTTTCCTGACCGGTCCATCAATGCAGACATTCAGTGGCGGCAGCTTTATTGTACGGAGGTTAATCCGTCATAACATTTGGTTGATCAAAGAATATAATTCGATTAAAATCACAATAAACAGAATTATATTCTTGACCTTGCGCAAAAAAGAAAATATATTTTAGACGAGCGCCCACGGAAGCATTGCAGTCCGGGGTGTTTGATCGTTCGCTGTGGCAAGAGCGGGTTCCCCCCTGCTCCGGCCATGCCGATTATTTAAAACAGAACCCAGAGGAGTGCCATGGATGCCATTGATCTTAAAATCCTTAAAATCCTGCAGAACAAGGCCAGGATTCCCAACGTGGAAGTTGCAAGGCAGGTCGGCATGGCCCCGTCTGCCGTGCTCGAGAGGATCAAAAAACTCGAACTCCAGGGTGTCATCCAGGGTTACGAGGTTCGCCTCAATCCCGAACGGTTCAACCGATCCCTCATCGCCTTTGTGACCGTCCGTGTCAGGGAGACCCTCTCCATCCGGAAAACCGGCCAGGAACTTTCCGGGATAGATGCTGTCCAGGAGGTTCATTTTCTTGCCGGAAATGACGCCCTGCTGGTAAAAATCAGGGTTTCAACCCCACTGGAACTTGAATCTCTTTTAACCACAAAAATTGCCGCAATCCCCGAGGTTCTTTCAACAGAGACCCAGATCGCCCTGTCCACCTTTAAAGAGAGCGCAAAAATCCCCCTAAACCCACGGCAAAAAAAGACCAAGGAGAATTAGATATGCCCATGTCACCCGATTTCAAACAAAGACTCGAACCTGTACTGGAAAAGGCCCGGAAGCATTTTGGCACACCGTTTCACATCTACGACGAAGCCGGCATCCGTGAGACAGGTGCCCGACTCAACACAGCCTTTTCAAAGGTTCCCGGATTCCGGGAATACTATGCCGTCAAGGCCCTTCCCAACCCTTCGATCATGAAGATCATGCAGGACATGGGATTCGGGTTCGACTGCAGCTCCACCCCTGAGATCCTGCTGGCAAGGCAAATCAACAGCGCCGGCCAGGACATCATGTTCACCTCAAACAATACCAGCCAGAAGGATTTTGAAACCGCCTGCATGGACGGCGGGGCCATCCTCAACCTGGACGATATCTCCCTTGTGGCAAAGGTGCCTGTCATGCCGGAACTGATCTGCTTCAGGTACAATCCAGGCCCGCGGAGGGAGGGAAACAAGATCATCGGAAACCCCGTAGAATCAAAATACGGGGTGAGCCACGACCAGATCATCGACGCGTACAAGGCCGCCATGGACCGGGGCGCAAAGCGCTTTGGCCTCCACACCATGCTTGCCTCAAACGAGCTGGACTACACCTATATGGTCGAGACCACCCGCATGATCCTTGACATGGTGAAATTCATCTCCGCGGCCCTGGAGATCAGGTTCGAGTTCATCAACATCGGCGGCGGTTTCGGTATCCCCTACCGGCCGGAAGATATGCCCCTGGACATTGAGGCCCTTGGCCGTGAAACCTGTGACCTGCTTGCAAAATTCCAGCAGACCCACGGCTGGAGCCCGAAACTGTTCATGGAGAGCGGCCGGTTTATAACAGGCCCCCACGGTGCCCTTGTCACCACGGTGATCAACCACAAGGATATCTACAGACGATACGTTGGGGTGGATGCCTCCATGTCGGCCCTGATGCGCCCGGGCATGTACGACGCCTATCACCACATCCACATCCCCGGCAAAGAGCGTTCAAAAGACCTCCTGACCGTTGACGTGGTCGGTTCCCTTTGCGAGAACAACGACAAGTTTGCCGTCCAGCGCACCCTTCCCCGAACCGAGGCGGGTGACCTGCTGGTCATCCACGACACCGGGGCCCACGGCCATGCCATGGGGTTCAACTACAACGGCAACCTCAGACCCAAAGAACTGCTGCTCAGAACCGACGGAACCATCGAACTGATCCGGCGGGCGGAACGGGTCGAGGATTATTTTGCCACCCTTGACTTTGAACCCGACACTATTTGAGATTGCAATTGGCCTTAACCTTTTGATATGGGTGTGGTACACAAACGGTTCCACCAACAATCCCAGGAGGGTAAGAGAGACTTGATGAAAATAGCCATGGCCCAGACAAATCCCGTAATAGGCGATTTTGATTACAACATCCAGGCGATGATCCAACATGCCCGCAAGGCACGCACCCTGGGCTGCGACCTGATCGCATTTCCCGAACTTGCCATCTCCGGATATCCCCCCGGAGATCTTCTTGAACGGGATGACTTCATCGACAATCAGCTCAATGCCCTCCAGGAGCTGGTCCGTTCAATCCCCGGGATCGGGGTGCTGTGCGGGGCTGTCAACCGGGAGACCTGCCAGGGGGAAAGGCGGCTTTTCAACTCGGCCCTGCTGTTTGAGGACCAGAAAATCCTTGCCAGGACAGACAAGCAACTGTTGCCCACCTATGACATCTTTGACGAGTTACGGTATTTTTCCCCGGGTCCCAGAAGTACATTAATTTCCTACAAGGGACTCAACCTTGGCATCACCATCTGCGAGGATATCTGGAACGATGCACCCGGTCTGGGTCAGAAACATTATGACCGCAACCCCGTGGCCGACCTTGCCGGGCTTGGAGCAGATCTGTTGATCAACATTGCCGCCTCTCCGTTCCACGGCGGAAAACAGGACCTGAGAAACACCCTTTTAACCAAAATCACGGCCCGTTACCATCGGCCCCTGATCTTTGTCAACCAGGTGGGGGGCAACGACTCGACCCTGTTTGACGGCCTGAGTCTTGCCCTGACGGCCGACGGAAAGACCGCTGCCAGGGCCAGGGATTTTTCCGAGGATCTTGTGGTCTTTGACACCACCACCCAAAAAGGCGACTGCCACGATGTATCGGCCACGGACAACGAGGCCATCCTCAAGGCCCTTGTCATGGGCACCCGGGACTATGTGACCAAGTGCGGGTTTAAACGGGCGGTCATCGGCTCAAGCGGGGGCATAGATTCCGCCCTGACCGCGGCCATTGCCGTTGCAGCCCTTGGCAGGGAAAACGTCAAGACGATCTTCATGCCGTCGATCTACACCTCAGAACAGAACTTTGAAGACACAAGGGCCCTTGCCCGGAATCTGGGCATCTCCTGGCAGTCCATCCCCATAGCGCCCATGTACGACGCCTTTTTAACCCTGTCAGACACCTTTGACCCCGAGAACCCCGGCATCACCGAGCAGAACATCCAGGCCAGGATCAGGGGAACCATCCTCATGGCCTTTTCCAACAAGGAGGGATCCATGCTCCTTGCAACGGGCAACAAGTCCGAGATGGCCGTGGGGTATTCAACCCTCTACGGAGACATGTGCGGCGGCCTGGCCGTCATCGGGGATCTGCCCAAAAAAAAGGTGTATGAGATCTCACGCCTCATCAACCGGGAAAGGGAGACCATCCCCCTTTCCATCCTTGAAAAGGCCCCGAGCGCAGAGCTTGCACCCGGCCAGACAGACCAGGACGATCTGCCCGCCTACGACATTATTGACGCCGTGGTCAAGGCCCATGTGGAAGACCACCAGAGCATCGACGAAATGGTGGCCCAGGGCCTTGACCGATCAACCGTGAAGGAGATTGTCCAGCGGATCACCCGGAACGAATACAAGCGATACCAGGCCCCTCCCATCCTGCGGGTTACGGCCAAGGCCTTTGGCGCAGGACGAAGGCATCCCATGGCCCAGCGCTACAGGCCCTGATTCGCCGGCCTAGTCCTGAACAAAGAGCTCAAGGGACTCTATGATCGGCGGGTCCTCACGCTCCATGGTTTCCAGGATGGCCTTGTGCATGCGGCGTTTGTGCTCGCCAAAGATGCCCCGTTTCTTGTTAAACCCCCCTGCAAAGGCCATGGCTTTTTCCATCATCTCCGCCTGGTCGGTGCCGGCCTGCTCGATGACATGGTGTGCAAGCAGCTCATCCGCCGTCACCCGCTCACCCGTCAGCTTCATCCGGTTGAACAGGTATTCGGGAAAGGCCTTTCTCACAAAGGCGATCATGCCCGGAAGAAAGGGAATACCCAGGTCCACCTCGGGAAAGCAGAAAAATCCCCGATCTGACTTCATGAACCGGAAGTCACAGGCGCAGGAGATGATGGCACCATTGCCAAAGGCGTGGCCGTTGATGGCGGCAATGACCGGGACGGGAATCGTCAAAAGTCGCTTGAAGACCCGGTTCATCTCAAACATGAACGCCTTGATGCTTTCAAAATCCTTCTGGGCAAAACAGCCGCCCAGCCACTCCACATCAATGCCCTGGGAGAAATTCTTAACATCCAGGGAGGTGAGAACAATCGAACAGATCTCCTTGTCCTCGAGTATGGTGTCAAAAATGTCGTTCATTTGTTGTGCAAACACAAGGTTATGCCGGTTGGCCCCGTTGTTCATGGAAATTACGGCAACCGTCTCTTTTTTTTCCCACTCAATAACCGCCATGGTCTTCTCCTTTTGTTTTCCAGGTTTCTCAGCAACTCCAGATCCGGTTTCGGCTGATCAGCGCGAGTTTCATGTCAATCAGGATCACTGATGGTTCTCTTTTTTGTAGACTCATTTTTCCTGATATGGTAGCGAGTAGAGGAACCAGACGACCCGAACATACAGACAAGGATGATGAATGCTTATCAAATGCTGGGGCTCCAGGGGGTCCACTCCCACATCCGGGCAACAATACCTCAAATACGGCGGAGATACAACCTGCATTCAGATAACAGCCCAGAGCGGACAAACCGTTATCATTGATGCCGGAACCGGGATTCGTCAACTGGGTGAAAGCCTTGGCAGCAACGCCGCCTGCTACCTGCTGCTGACCCATGCCCATTTGGACCATGTGGCGGGATTCAACTTTTTCAAACCCCTGTTCCACGGCGACTCGGTGGTGGAAATCCAAAACAGCTGTTTTTCCGGCGTCACCGTTGAGAAGATTTTCAACACCCTCATGTCCCCGCCGCTGTTTCCCATCACCCCCAAGGATCTCAAGGCCACGGTCAGGTACCGGACAGATCTGACCGGAACCTTTTCCATTGGAAGCCTTGGGGTTGAAACCATTGCCCTGAACCACCCCAATGGCGGGTTTGGATTTCGGTTTACCGAAGCCGGCAGGTGTTTTGTTTTTCTGACGGACAATGAGATCGGGTTTGACCATGGGGCAGGGACAGGCTTTGACGATTACATCTCCTTTGCAAGGAATGCAGACCTGCTCTTCCACGACGCAGAGTTCACACCCGACGAGTACCGGCTGCGAAGGGGGTGGGGCCACTCCACCTATACCGAGGCCCTTGACCTTGGCCTCCGATCCGGTGCCAAGCGCCTGGGGCTCTTCCACTTGAACCAGAACCGGACCGATCGTCAGATGGACCAAATCCAGGCCGACTGCCGGTCACGGATCAAATCAGAGGGGTCAACCCTTGACTGCTTTGCCGTTGCCTGCAACACGGTCTTTACCCTTTGAGGAAAAAATCGGTTACAAACCTGGATTCCAGATCATCGGGCGCAACGCTGCCGTACTCCTTTTCAAGATGGTCAAACATCCCATGGACCCAATCGCCCAAATCCCGGGCCAGCCGGTCCGGATCAGCACCGGTTTTCAGGGCAAGCCAACCCATAAAATCAGCACGTTTGAATCCATCAATGGTTCCAGGGGGGGTATCTGAAAAGAGTTCAACAAAAAAAGGAAGAAACACAGAGCGTTCAATGGGTTTAAGCCTGCCATTCAGTCCCAGACGATCCCTGGCCCAGAGGGTGAGAAGAATCGGCTGAAAGGTCAGACTTGCCCGGGCAACACCCCCCAGATCGGGATCCAGCCCTTCCAGCACCCCGTCAATGGCTATGATTCCGGCAAGTTGTTCGTCCGTGGACCTGATTTCTTCCACAGAGACAAAGGGCCGGTACAGCACCCCTGTTCGGTAGTTATCAAAGAACAGCGGCCGATCCAGGAGCAGGCCGCCCAGAACGCCAAGCCATTGCTCGCCAAAGAAATGGAGGGGAAGTTCGTTTTTAGCAAACCAGCTTTGATCATACCAGGTTGCGGCACGGTTTTTCAGGGCCAGGCAGGCCCTTGAGGCAACCCGGAAAATATCGGACAGCGTGTACCGCACAATGATGGCGGCCCCTTGCCGGGGAGTGCAGGCGGACTGATCCCCATGGATCAGCTCAATGCCAAGGCTTAAAAACGCGCACCCCTTTTGAATCAGCCGTTCAAGATCCTGCCGCTCCCTGACCACCCCGCCGTCGGCCGAAGAGATCCGGTTCACAAGCCCTGAAAATTCGGCCTGGAGGTTGAGGCTTACAGTTTCATCAACCCCTGCAAGGGAACGGGTAAACAGGTTATCCGCCCCCGCCAGGGCTGAGAAACAGAGGGGCGGCAGGGGATAATCTCCGCCATAGAGTGTCTTTTTAAGGCCTTCGACCGGCCTTGGTACAAGGGAGGCAACATCCTTTGGCTGATAGATGCCCACGGCTTCATGGTGGGGAAGAAACCCCTTTTCAGCCAGCCGGAACACCTTGAGTCTGAGTTCTTCCTCCTCAATTTCAGCAGGGATCACCGTTCCTGTTTCAAGGAACAGGGCATGGGAAACCGAAAGATCCATGTCTGCCACCTTGTTGAGCATTGCCATGATCAAAGTCTCGGCCCGTTGCCTTGCCTGTTCGACCTCGGCACCACCCTCCTGGTCAAGAATCTGTTGGGGAATCTCCGGAAACCTTACGTAGAAAAGGTTGTCAATGGTCTGGAAACCGTCGGGAAAGTCCGAGGGATCTTCATTCTCCTCAAGAATCCGAATCTCCATGTTCTTAAAAAGATAGAGTTCAAAAAACTCGGTTTTTTCCAGGATCAGCCATCGTAAAAGCCGTTCCGGGTCGGCCTTGAAGAGAAGCGACAGCATCTGGGTCACCATGGGCATGTCAACCCGGTCCCCCACCCAGGTTTCAATGTCAAGGAGGTACTCCCACTGGTCAAACGAGGCAAGGGCCAGGACCGGCAAAAAGTCATGGGGCCCGATGGTGTGCATGAGGAAATGAAGATCCTGATCGGGAAAACTCTGAACAAGGGTGGCAGGCATGGGGGACCCCAGAATCCCATCCAGTGCCTGCTGGGATTCAGCTGCCAGAATATCACTGCGGATTGCTGCCAGGTGCTGCTCTTTTTTAATCTGGTTTACCAGCTTATAATCGTCTGTCATCGTTACTATCCCCCCTCCATGGTGCACATTTCACCAAAAGAACCATTCCGGGCACGGCTGCCGCGGTACATAAAATAAAAAAACCCACCCATCCAAGATGGGTGGCAAAATACCCCGTGGGGGCTGCGGCAACCACCCGGGGAACCCCCATGAGGCTCGACAAAAGGGCATACTGGGTTGCCGTGAACCGCCGGTCAGTCATGGACGCCATAAATGCCGCATATGCAGCTGTTCCCATGCCGCTGGAAAGATTTTCAAAGGCGATCACCCCGGCCAGCATGGGAAGGCTGTGACCTGCAAGGGCAAGGCCGGCAAAACCGGCCGTCGACAGGGCCTGTAAAACACCAAAGACCCACAGACTGCGGTTGATACCGATTCTAATCATCACAACCCCGCCGGTAAAGGCTCCTAGAAGCGTCGCCCAGAAACCAAAGAGCTTGACCACCGTCCCGATCTCGGACATGGAAAACCCGGTGTCCAGATAAAACGGGGTTGTCATGGCGCTGGCCATGGTGTCACCGATCTTGTACAGCAAAATAAACACCAGGATGACAAGGGCGCCGTCCCGGGAAAAATACTCCCTCAGGGGTTCCACAACGGCCTGGGCAAGGGTGGCAGGCCTGCCAGGCACCTCGGTGGGTTCAGGGGTCAAAAACGTGACCACAAGACCGGGCACAAGACCCAGGGCCATGATCAGATAAACCATGGAAAAGGGAATGTGGTCGGCCAGGATAAGACCGCCCCCCGAAGCCAGTAGCATGCCGGCCCTGTATCCGTAGATGTACATGGACGAACCCAGCCCGAGTTCGGCATCGGTAAGGTCCTCCCGTCTGTAGGCGTCCACCACAATATCCTGGGAGGCGCTGAAAAAGGTGACAAAAAAGGCAACAACGGCCACAAGCCAGGGGGCCCGTGCAGGCGCTGTAAGCCCCAGGCAGCAAATGGCCACAATGAGCAGAATCTGGACCAGGGCAAGCCACCCCCTTCGCCGGCCGGCAGAGAAAAGGGTAAACCGGTCAAAAACCGGTGCCCAGAGAAATTTCAGGGTATAGGGCAGTCCCACCAGGGAAAAAAGACCGATGATTGAAAGATCCACCCCCTCTTTTTTCATCCACGCCTGGAGAACGGAAAGGGTCAACAGCAGGGGAAGGCCGCAGGAGAATCCCATGACCATGGCAACGACCATTTTCCTGCCAAAGACGATCCGGGCCCTGGACGGGGTTTCCGGGGGTGCCGGTGTCGACACCGCCCTAGATGCGGCCGATGCAGGCATCGACATAGACTTTCACCTCGGGATCTGCTTTAAAGGGTTCAAGAAAAACAAGGGCCTCCTGGAACCGGCCAAGGTTCATCAGACCCACGGCCATGCAGATGTTCAGGTCCCTGCTCGATTTAAAATGGCGCAAACCAGCCATGGCCGCGTCAACGGCTGAATCAAACTGCCGCAGCTTCTGAAAAAGCATGGCAAGGCCCAGAAAGGCGCGATGGTCCGGATGATAGGCCAGGGCCCGTTCAAACAATAGCTGTGCCGTATCCATGGGATTTTTCACCCACGGGTTCTGGGCGTACTCCCCATGGCTGAAGGTCATGGCCAGACGGGACAGGAAATCTGCATGCAAGGGGTAAAGGCGTTTTTCGTCCACAAGTTCAATCCCGGCTGCAAAGTCGGAGAGACCTGAATAAAACCCCATGCGAAGCCTATGGCCAAACCCCTTGACCCGGTCAAAATCAAGATCAGGGTCTGTTTCAAACCAGGGAAGGTCCTCGATTTTTTGGGACCACATCTGGTCGGAAAGCCTGCCCTGGTCCACAAGGCGCTGGTAAAGACGGGTTCCGGGAAAGAGCACCAGCAGGTAAAAGATAGCACTCAAGGGGCGGAGGTCCCTGATCAGGTCAAGGCTCTCCTGAACGGTCTCGTCGGTCTCGCCGGGTGAACCGTAGATGAAATAGGCCCTTGGCATGATGCCGTAGGAGACGGTGAGGGCAAAGGCTTGAATGATCTGCTGCCTGTCCATGGGTTTGCCGAGGCGTTTGCGAATGTCGGCAGAACCGCTCTCAACCCCAAAGCTTATCTGGGTGCATCCGGCCCGTCTCATCCACAGGAGAATTTCAGAATCGATGAAATCCGCCCGGGAGATGGCCACCCAGGTGATGGGCAATCCCTGCTCAATGATGAGACGGCACACCTGGATCACCCTGGTTTTGTCCATGGTAAAGGTGTCGTCCGAAACAAAGAAATGGGTGATTCCCCGTTCCACCAGCAGCGACAGCTGTTCCACAAACCACCCGGGTGAATGAAATCTTACCCTGGCGCCGGGCCAGAACCGGGGAGAGCCGCAAAAGGTGCAGTGCCCCGGACACCCCCTGGACAGAGAGACGTGCTGGAAGTCAAAGTAACGGCCGGGCATGGGCAGGGAATCAAGATCCTCAATGGGGGAACGCCCAGGGGTATGAACGATCCTGTTCTGACCGTCACGAAGGGCAAGGCCCTGGACCATGGCAGGCTGACGTTTTTCACCTGTCCGGACATGCTCAGCCAGTTCAAGGAAGGTGATCTCACCCTCGCCCTTGACCACATAGTCAAGTTCCGGGCACCGTTCAAAGAGATGGTCGCACAAGAATGTGGCGCAGGGGCCGCCAAAGACAACGGTAATTTCAGGGTCCACGGCCTTGACAATCTTTGCCCCTTCCATGGCGCTGAACCGGTTGGCATTGAGGACACTGAACCCCACGATCCTGGGACGTTCGGCCATAACCCGGGATTTGAGATGGTCCAGGGGATTTTGCTCAACGGCCAAGTTGACCACCCGGGTCTGAATCCGATTCTCGTTTAAGAGGGCCGCAATGTAGAACAGCCCCATGGGAACCAGCAGGGCATCCCCATCGGTGATCCGCGGGTCAAGGCAGGCGGGATTTACAAGCAGAACAGTCATGGACGTCACGGAATCCCCTGAACGGATCCTAGGAGAGGATGAGTTCATCAAGGGAGCGTTTGGGCACATGGTGGACATCGTGTTCATCCCTGAAATAGCGGATGTCTCCTTCGGGTCCAAGCTCCTCAATAACGGCCTCTTCAACCGGTTTACCAAGGGCAAGCACCAGAAGGATCTCATACCTTTCATCAATGGCCAGGATCCTTCGAAGCCGTTTGGGATCAAAGGCTGCGATCATGCATCCGGCAAGGCCGTTCTCCCTTGCCCCAAGCAGAATGGACTGGGCGGCAATCCCGTGGTCGCACCTGAAATTTTTTGTAATGGTTGTATCCCCAAGGATCACGATGTACCCTGTGGGTTGTTCGGTCTCCACAGGTCCCTTCCAATCGGTCAGGTAGGCGGCCCATACAATACAGGGAAAAATCTCGTCGTTTCTGGCCCTGTCACAGGATAGAACATACTTTAACGGCTGGAGATTACCGGCCGAGGCCGAATGCCTTGCGTGGTTCACCAGGTTGCGCAACACCTTTTCGTCCAGGGCGTGGGAGGCGTCAAACCTGCGGCAGCTACGATTGGCTTTGATCAGTTCAAGGACAGTCCGGTTCTTCATTCTTTGCATATCACCTTTTCAAATTCGGGCATGTTGATATCGATCCAGTCAAGCACCTTGTCAAACTCGGCTGCCACCTGGTGCAGGGCGATCCCCCTGTGACTCACCCGACTTTTCTCGTCCATGGGAATCTGGGCAAATGTCTTGTTCAACTCCGGATAAAAGAACAGGGGATCATAGCCAAAACCGTTCTCACCCCTTGGCTGTTCAAGGATTGTCCCCCGGCACTGTCCCTCATAGGTCAGGGCCGCACCGGTTGGCACGGCAATGGAGATCACACAGTGGAAGGCTGCCGCCCTGTCGGTCTTGCCCGCCATCTCTTCCAGGAGCTTTTCCCAATTCTCCCGGTCCGTTGCATTTTCACCGGCATATCGGGCCGACCGGACACCGGGGGCCCCGCCAAGGGCATCAACCGCAAGGCCTGAATCATCGGCCATGGCAGGATACCCAAGCACCCTTGCAGCAAAAGCCGCCTTTTTATAGGCATTGTCGTCAAAGGTTTCACCATCCTCCTCAATTTCAGGGATGGGTCCAAAATCATCCAGGTTCTTTATCTCAACGGGAAAATCCTTTAAAATGGCCCGGATCTCACGGGTCTTTCCCTTGTTTCTTGTTGCAATCACGAGAATGGTCACGCTGCTCTCCTGCATTGGCGGCACCGGATGAATCGCTTTCTTCCGGAGGGTCCAACTGTTTTTATTGCCCGTGGCAAAGGTTAAAATGTATAGAGTATAAGCCAGGCGCACAGCTTTGTAAAGATCTACACCGATATGCACCGTTATGGGTCAGAATTGCATCCCAATGGCTGGCCCACTGTTTAGCCCCGGTTCATTGCCGGGCCTTGATAAATGAACCGATCTGTCTTATCCTTTGGTTTTAAAGATTCAACACCATAAACGTGGGAGGGAAGAATGAAAAAATTAACGGCAATTGCCGTTCTGGCAGCAGTTCCACTTGTGATGGCCTCGTGTGCCGGCACGACCAACCAGGAAAGTCGAACCAAAGAAGGTGTAATGGTGGGGGCCGGACTTGGCGCCATCCTGGGACAGGTCATTGGCGGAGATACCGAAGGCACCCTCATCGGTGCCGGCCTTGGTGCCGCCATTGGCGGGGTTGCCGGCAACCAGATCGGCGCTTACATGGACCGCCAGGAGCAGGCCCTGAGGGGGGCTGTTGCCACGTCCGAGGCGGCCAGCATCCAGCGTTCACAGGATGTTCTAACGGCCACCTTCAACTCCAGCACCTTTTTCGATTTTGACTCGGTCGTTTTAAAGCCCGGGGCCTACACGGAACTTGACAGGGTGGCAAAGGTGCTCAGGGATTTCCCCCAGACCCGAATCCGGGTCGAAGGACACACCGACGCAAAGGGGTCTGACCAGTACAACATGCAGCTGTCCCAGAGACGGGCCCAGGCCGTAACCGACGCCCTGGTTCAGCGGGGGATTGATCCCGTGCGCATTGCAACGATAGGATTCGGCGAATCCCAGCCGGTATCCTCAAACGATGCTGACAACCGACGGGTTAACATTGTCATCACTCCGGTCCAGGGCTGAAGGTGATGAACTGTTTTCCGATCCGTTCCTGTTCGTCCAAAATCTCCTTGAGAATTGCCAGGGTGGTCATGGGGTTCATGAGCACGGAACGCAGGACAACACACCCCCCTCCCCTGCTGCCGGGGTCCGTGCAAATCCGGGTCCGGGAGACAAAACTCTTGCCCGCCTCCCGCTGGGTTCGCTGGACGTAAATATTAAGCCGGTCAAGGTAGGCGTTAAGGGGGTTTTGTTCACTGGCAGAAACGGTTCCAAGCCTTCGACCAATGGCCGGGGGAACCATACGGTAGGTCAGAATGTTGAGTTCAGGCGGGGTGGTCACCTCAAACCAGTCCCTCCCGGCAATTTCTTCTGCAAACTGTTTTGCCGTTTCAATGCCATGGTCGATCATCAGGGCATAGCCCCGGCTTCCCATGATCTTGAGGGAACTGTCCAGAATCAGGGCATTGGCCTCCCTTGACCCTTCAAGGGACTTGATGCCAAGGTCCACACTTCCCTCACGGTTCACATAGTTGGAATAGTAGGCAATGTGGTCCATGGCCCTGGGGTCCCTGAAGTAGACCATGCCGCTTGTCATGGGCATGTAAAACTGCTTGTGGCCGTCCATGGAAACGGAATCCGCCCGCTCAATCCCCTTTAATAGCGATGCATACCGCTCACTCAAGAGCACAGGTCCGCCCCAGGCTGCATCCACATGGAAATGAATGTTCTGGGCCCGGCAGAGATCAGCCATCTTTCCAAGGGGGTCCACCGTGCCGGTTTCAGTGGCGCCGGCAATGCCCACAACGGCCATGATTCCTGTTTTACCGTCACCCTTGAGGTTCCGTATGGCGGTTTCAAGCTTTTTCATGTCCATGCGCTGGTGCTGATCCACATCCATGGCCAGGACATTGCCGTTGCCGATACCCAGAATCCCGCCCGCTTTTTTCAGGGAATAGTGCCCCCGTTGGGAGACAAGGATGACGGTCCGTTCCACCCCCTTGGCCTGCATGGCGGCAGCCATGCCCTGCTGCTCAACACCGGCACCCAGGAAACGATTCCTGGCAACCCACATGGCCATGAGGTTGGCCGTGGTCCCGCCCGTGGTAAAGGCGCCAAGGGAAGTGTCAACACTCTGGACATGGGTCTGGTAAAAAGCCTCATCCCTGCCGTAGATCAGGCGGTGTATCTTGGCCAGCACCTGTTTTTCAATGACAGAGAGCACCTTTGAGGTCTCAAGCTTGATCACGTTCTGATTCAGGGCCGACACAATGGTTTTAAGGTGAACCATGAAAAAGGGAATAGCCGCCGTCATATGCCCGATAAAATAGGGAGAGGCCACGTTGACGGCCCTGGGGGCAATCTTCTGGATAATGTCTGAGATGACGTTCTCAAGCTTTTTTTCAGGGTCCGGACTGATCAGCGTATCCCGGTACAGATCGGTCAACTCCAGCAGGCTGATCTCCTGGGTGACCCCCACATTGGAGTTTAAAAAATCGTGGAGTCCAAACAGAATCTGCTCCATGTACTTGACAAGGGTCTTTCGACACGCCTCGTCCTCGGGTCGGATGAAAATCCGCTCAAGGGTTTTCCAGTCTGCGATGAGGCCGGGATTTTTCCTGTTGTTGCTGTTCATCTGTCCAACTTTTTTAATGTTATGGTTATCCGCAACTGCCCGGACACCTAACCATATTTCACCTGAAAACTCAATACGTATGGACGGGTTTTATTCTTTTGCACGGTTTGCCCGGGTGTGGTAAAAAAGATCGGACGATTATCCATCAAAAAAGGAGTTCCCATGGGCCAGGCATTGTCAGACGAGCGCGTTGCGTTTCTGCGAAGCGATTATGAACAGGGATTCATCCGCTACTGCGGCTTCAGGGCAGACAGAATCGCTCCCGGCAGCTTCAGTTCCCGTGTTACGATCGACGATCACCACCGCCAGCAGGACGGATTTATCCATGCCGGCGTCATGGCCGCCATGGCCGACCACACGGCAGGCTACTCCGCCTTTACCGTTGTGGATGAAACCTTTCAGATCCTGTCCATTGAGTTTAAGATCAACTTTTTAAAGCCTGCCTTTGGAACCGGTCTGGTGTGTGAATCAACCGTCATCAGGAAAGGCAGGCAGATTCTGGTTGCCGAATCCGAGGTGTACGACCTGAGAAGCGACCAACGGGTACTTGCGGCCAAGGCCACGGTAACCCTCATGGCTGTTCCCAAGGAGACCCTGGTCCGGCAGAACCGACAACACCCTTGACGGAATCGGACAGATGCCCGTATCATCGTGTTTCATCGTTCGTTGTGGCCAGGGCAGACGTCTTGCTCCGGCCATGCCGGTTTTATATGAAACGGCCGTCGAAACATCATTGTGAAAGTCTCGACTTTCGAGCCCCCTTTGGTCGCCCTGTCCGGAACATTGTAAACCAAAGGGAGTAGGCTTTTTGCCCTTCCAGGCGTTAAAAAGCGCAGGTTGTTTGAGGACTTTAGCCCGCAGTTCCTGCGCTTTAGTCTGGAAGGGTAAAAAGCCCCCGACGTTTACCGTTCCGGTCAGGGCGACCAAAGGGGGCGGAATGGAACTATCGCCTGCCCTGTATCTTCGTGTTTCATCGTTCGTTGTGTCCAGGGCAGACGTCTTGCTCCGGCCATGCGGGTTACATGAATTTCAGATTTGGCGGGGACGGATTGACATCCGCCCCCTGGCAAGGCGGGAAAATTCTACTTTAATGTATACCGGGAACCCATGGCCAGTCCAAGATCCAGGGCACGGCTGTTCATATCCACAAAATCCTTGGGTACCCTTGTTTTGACCACTTCCATGATGGATGCGGGATCAATCAGTTCAGTAATCCCGATCAAGGCACCCAGCACGCTGATGTTAAAGACAATGGGTTTGCCGATCTGCGCCATGACCGTCTCATACACGGGAAGCTCAATCTGCTTTGCATCCACCTTTTTAAAGGTGGTCACAAACCTGGAATCGGTGAGCAAGAGCCCCCCTGGCCGGATAATGGGCGAAAACGAGGTGTAGGCCTCCTGGGTGAGGCAGACCAGGATATTGGGCTGGGTCACCTCGGGAAAATGGATCTCTGAATCTGACAGAATCACATCACTCCTTGTGGCCCCTCCCCTTGCCGCTGCACCATAGGTCTGGGACTGGGTTGCATTCATGCCCTCATGGAGGACGGCGGCCTCGGCCAGGATAATGGCAGCGGTGATAACCCCCTGCCCGCCTGAACCTGAAAATACGAGTCGGGTTCGTTTCATGATTGAGCCTCCCCGGATAGTGTTTTAACGATCCTGTCATAGGACTCACAGTACTCGGGCCTGTCTTCATCCACAAAGATCCCCCTGGCAATGAGCGAGGGATTCTCCGCCAGGGCCTTGGAGCCTATTTTCCCTGTATTGGCCTTATAACTTTCAAGCATGTTCGAGGCGTCTCCCGCCTTGTTCTTCCTGCCGAAATGGGTGGGGCACTGGGACAGAATCTCAACAACCGAAAAGCCCTTGTGGTCAATGGCTTTTTTCAGGATATCCACGGCCTCAAGCACGTGGTAGGTGGTGGATCTTGCCACAAACGAGGCGCCGGCCGCCGTTGCCATCTTCACAACGTCAAAGTCGTTGTCAATGGTCATGTAGGGGGCCGTGGATGCCTTGATGCCGACTCCGGAAAGGGGCGAAAACTGACCGCCGGTCATGCCGTAAATCCGGTTGTTCATGACAATGGCCGTCATGTCGATGTTTCTTCTGGCCGCATGGATAAAGTGATTTCCCCCAATGGCCAGGGCGTCGCCGTCGCCCATGGGAACAAGAAGCTTGAGTTCGGGTTTGCTGAATTTAACCCCGGTGGCAAAGGCAAGGGCCCGGCCGTGGATGGTGTGGAGGGAATGAAAATCCACATACCCTGAAATCCTTGCCGAACACCCAATGCCGGAAGTCATGACAATATCGCTCTTGTCAAGGCCCAGACCCTCCACGGCCCTTAACAGCGAATTCAAGACCGTTCCATGGCCGCAGCCCGGGCACCACATGTGGGGGAAAAACCGCTCCCTCAAATAATTCTTAACACTCATTCTACACCCCCCTTCCCTGGATAACCCGGAGAAGCTTCTTGATATCCGTCGGCGTTATCAGATGTCCGTCAATTCGATTGGCCAGGAACACCCGTTCAGGTTCGTCAACGGCCGCCTTTACATGGCGCATGACCTGACCCATGTTCATCTCCACAACAATAACCGCCCTGGCGCCCCGGCATCGCTCCCGGATCATGGCTTCGGGAAATGGCCAGATGGACTGGAGCTCGAGCACACCGATCTTCTCGCCCCTTTCCCTGCGATTCTTGGCAAGATGAATGGCGGACCGGGCTGAAGAGCCGTAGGAGACGAGGATATATTCGGCATCCTCAAGGTAATGCTCCTTGTACCGGGTAATGGCGTGGACATTGTTCTCAATCTTGTCCACCAGATGGTGGAGAAGCCCGTTTACCACGCCGGGATTGTTCGAGGGAAATCCCCACATATCGTGGAAGAGTCCGGTGACGTTGTACCGGTGATCCCCGCCAAAGTCGGACATGGGCAGCCTGCCGTCCTCCCTGGGAAGGTAGGGATGATAATCCACACCCTTGCCAACCGAGGTTCTGAGGCGATCCACCAGGGGAATTTCGCCCGTTTCAGGCACCACCAGCTTTTCCCGCATGTGGCCCACGGCCTCGTCAAACAGCAGGATCACCGGGGTCCTGTAGGTCTCGGCCAGGTTGAATGCATCCACGGTCATGGCAAACACATCCTGGTGGTTGGAGGCGGTCAGGGTGATGATGGCATGGTCCCCATGGGTGCCCCAGCGGGCCTGGTTCACATCCCCCTGGCTCACATGGGTGGGGTTTCCGGTGGAAGGCCCTCCCCGCTGAACATTGACCACCACGCAGGGGATCTCGGCCATACAGGCATATCCCAGGGCCTCCTGTTTAAGGGAAAACCCGGGACCGCTGGTGGCGGTCATCACCTTGTGACCGGTGAGAGAGGCCCCGATGATGGCGCACATGGAAGCAATCTCATCCTCCATCTGGATAAACTTGCCGCCTTTCCGGGGAAGTCGCTCAGCCAAAAGTTCTGCCACTTCCGTGGAAGGCGTTATGGGGTACCCTGCAAAGAAATCAATGCCTGCATAAAGGGCGCCCTCGACACAGGCTTCGTTTCCCTGGACAAACTTGATATGTTTATTCATTTTTATCATCCTGGTCAGTTAACACTTCAATGGCAAGATCAGGACACCTGAGCTCACACAGTTTGCAGCAGATACAGTCCTCGGGTCTTGCCACAATCACCTTTTCCATGGCATCGAGCTCCAGCACCTGTTTTGGACAGAAATGGACGCAAATCCCACACCCTTTGCACCACTCCCGATTTATCAAATGTTCCTTTAGTTTCAGTCTGGCCATAATATCCTCTTGATTAAAAGTGACGAATCACCAATACAATGGGTACTAAATAAGCGATTTGCCGTTTTCTGTCAAGGCAAGCCCATGGATTTGCAAGATATCTTGAAACATGGTATACCGCGGTCCATGGAAAGAGAACAACAACACCCCCTTGTTTCAGCCATCATTCCCACCTTTAACCGGGGGTGGATTTTAAGAGAGGCAATTCAGTCGGTGATCGAGCAGACCTACCGGCCCATGGAGATCATTGTTGTGGATGACGGATCCACGGACGATACCCCTTCACTGCTCAAGGCCTATGGCCAACGGATCAGGGTGATCACCCAGGCAAACAAAGGGGTGAGCGCGGCAAGGAATCTGGGAATCAGACAGAGCCGGGGGCAACTGATCGCCCTGCTTGACTCGGACGATCTATGGACCCCAAGATCCACCGCCAGGTCTCAAGATCCACCGGTTTTTTCAACGATCATCCCGACGCCGAGATCTGCCAGACCCAGGAAATCTGGATCCGCAACGGCAAAAGGGTCAACCCCAAAAAAAAACACAGAAAACTGGGGGGAATGATCTTTGAGCCCTCCCTTGAGCTCTGTCTTGTCAGCCCGTCGGCCGTGATGATGCGGCGCACCCTGTTTGACCTCAAGGGTTTTTTTGACGAAGGTCTTCCGGCCTGCGAAGATTATGATCTCTGGCTGAGGGTATCTGCCACCCATCCCATCCATCTCATGGAGGCAGCCTGCACGGTAAAACGGGGGGGGCATGACGACCAGCTCTCAGGCCACCATTCCCTTGACCGGTACAGAATCGCGGCCATTGAGAAACTGCTGAACACAGACACCCTCACCCCGGAACAGCGCAGGGCAGCGGTCAAGGTATTCCAGACAAAGGCCACCATCTATGGTCAGGGGTGCATCAAACGGGGAAAGATCGATCTGGGCAACCGTTACCTGGCAAAAGGAAAGAATCCCCCGGGGGCGTTGAACTCAGAGGCTTGAAACAGCCATTTCAAAGAACAGAACGCCGCCCGCCCCGTCCCCTTCCTGACGGACCTCGGCAATCCGGCTCCTTGAGACGATCTTTTTCAGCCGCAGCAGGGTGTTCGGACCTTCAATGGTTGTCTCGGGCAGGGCCCTTCGGGCGACAATGACCTGGGGCAGGGCCTCTGCCTTTTCCGAAAAAACAACCAGGGCCTTTCTTTCATCGTCCAGGGACCTGTTCTCATCCTCGACAAGGGCGATCTGATCTTTTCGCTTCTGGATCTCGCCAACAAGGACGTCCTGGCGATGGAATGCCCGATCAAGGCCCTCTTCGGCCATCCGGGCCGCCACATGGAGTTTTTTTACCATTTTAGACAGCCGGTCAAATGCATGGAAATCCCTGGAGTCCTTGATTGCGGCCAGCTGCCCTTCAATTTTCCCAAGCTCCACCTGGGAACGGTCCTGGACATGGGCTGCGTCGGATATTTTTACGTTAAGGCCCTGATCCTCGGCTTCAAACCCGGCAATCTCCTGTTTAAGCCGAGCCACCTGATCAAGATTTTTATCCATTGTCCCGTTCACCTCGGCCAGTAGCCTCTGGATATGATCATCCACCCCGACCCGGATATGACTGGGCTGGGATGTCTCCGTCCCGATATTAACGGCTTTAACCCCTTTTCTGGCAACAATGGTGGACGAGATGATGTTGCCGTTCAAGTTTTCACACGCACCGCTCAGGAGCACGGTTGAATCAATGATCTCCTTTTGTACAATGAGATCGCCAAAGGCACGGACAAACGAATTGTTAACATATTTTGCCTGGACGCTGCCCTGAACCCGTATGAGCTTTGCATCAATAATTCCCCCACCGACGTTCAGGTCTCCGGTCAACTCAATATCGGCGCCCTCGATCTGCCCAGCAGTCAGATTGGCTCCCCGGACACTGAACCCCTCCTTGATCGCCCCGCTGACAATGACGTTGCCCTTGAAGTCGATGTTGCCGGTCTTAAAATCCACATCCCCCTTGATGGTCAGCTCTGAAAGAACCGTCACATTGCCCATGGCGTCAAGGTGGGGCTGCCCATCGCAATCGGCAGATATTCGCAGCCCATCCCCGGACAGACTTGCGCCCTGGCCGGCATGGAAGATAACGTCCACGGGATCGGCAACAAGAATCGGAACGCCCGAGATGTCCACACCGGGCCTGCCCCCCGTGGGGCGTGTCTTTTCGGCAAGGAGCGACGACTTTGTGACAAAGGGGATGCCACCGCGCTCCCTGAAATCTATGCTGCCGTCGGGTCTCACCTTACCCGCGAGGAGAAAATCGGTTTGAAAATGATAGTTCACCCCTGCATTAACAGGGGGAACGGGTGCCTCACCCTGGGCAATGACAAAGGGCTTTCCCCCGGGCGTGGCCACGGAAAGCCAGGTCTTGATCAGGGCATCCTGCTGAACACCAAAGGTAATCCCAAGCTTTCCAAGAGCGTCTTTGACGCCCTGGAGTGTCACAACATCAGGATCTTTTTTTTTCAGCCGTGCCAAGGCGGTCAACCGATCCTCTGAAACTGTGAATTCAATGTAATCCCCAAGGGGGGCAACCGAAACCGGTTTATCTTCCAGGGCAATAAATTCCCCACGGGTCCCGGCCACGGCATAGAGCAACAAAAAAACCTTGTCCATGGGTTCTTTGGGTCCGGAAAGGGCTGCCGTTGACCTGGCTGACCCGTAGGCCATGGATTCAAGCCGAATCCCCTCCCCTGCACAGGCTTTGTTGATAAGGATCAGCAGTTCACTGGAAAGCGCCTGGAATGCCGCAGCAAAGGTTTGAGGAGAAAAAGGCGAAACCTTTAACTCAAGAAAATCCCCAAGATTAGGGGATGGGTGGGATCCTTCGGAACCGGTTGTGGACTGGGATCGCTCAACCCGAAGTCGTTTGGTTTTTGACTTGATCTGGGCGGCAAATTGCTCATCCCTTTCCTTGAACAGCTTTGCCATTCGGTACATCTGACGGTTCTGACGTTCCGTGACCCGGATCAGGTTTGCCCGCTTCATTTCCATTGCATGGGCATCCAGACACAGGTTTACCTGGGCAAGAAGCTCCCCATCGGTAAAGGGGATGGAAAGGCAGGCATGGACCTCAGCCTTGTTCACGGCACCCATGACCGTCTCAACTTCACCCGGATCGGTGATGATCATTCTCTGGGTCAGGGGGGAGACCAGTTTTGCCCGTTCAAGGATCTGATCTCCATCCATTACGGGCATCCTGAAGCTTGAAATCACGAGGGAAAAAGGTTGTTCTTCCCTTTCTTCTAACACATGGAGTCCCTCAAGGGAGGCGGTTTTGCACTGGGTTCTGTGGCCTGCACCGGTCAATAGGACCTCAATCCGGTGGCCCAGGTTCTTGTCGTGCTCAATGATCAAAATTTCGTGGGTACTAGGATCTGTCATCAATCGTCTCCGGCATGGAAAAGCCATTGCTTTCGGCAATCTCTTGGAACCGGACAAACAGCTGACCCACAAGGTCCTTGTAAAAAGCGTCCATCTTCTCCCGGGTCAGGAGACCGTTTTCCCTGAGAAGCTCCAGGAGCACCCCGGGCGCTGACCGCTCCCGGTCTTTCTGCTCCCGGTCTTTCTGTTCCCGGTACCGGATGATTTTTCTGATTTCCTGATCCAGCTGTTCAATGGTCTTTTGGTGGGCCTCCGACCGTTCTTTGAGGTCGCAGTTGTACATGTACAATTTTGCATTCTGTTCCTTTGCAAGGGCAAGCAGCCCCACGTTCTCCAGAACAACCTCATACTTGGAAAGACCTGAATAGACGGTGTTGAAAAACGCTTCCGTATCCAAAGGCTTGGAAATGTACCGATGGATCGCCCCCCGGTTGACGGCGGCGATGATATCATCCATGGACGGATTTCCGGTCACAAGGAAGCGAACCGACTCAGGGCTGAGTTTTTTTGCCCTTTCCAGGAAATCATGCCCCAGCATGTCGGGCAGATGCTGATCCGCAATGATGATGGAGAATGGTTTTAACGAGTTTTTTATCCGTTCAAGCCCCTGTTCACCGCCATCAGCAGACACCACCGTCACCCCGATTTTTTCCAGACGATGTTTGATGCATGCGATTTCATCCCCATCATTGTCAACCACAAGGACGGCATGGTGGAACCTTTCTTCCATTCAATCTCCTCAATCCCACTGAAAAGGCCCTGGATAAGATTCGTTCTGATCAAAGGAACAGCATCGAACATATTTGTCTATTTATCAAGTAAAAATCATATTTTCACCATGTCTGCACCGTGGAAGGTTCAAGCAAATTACACCCCATGGCATTCGGCAGGGAAAGCTATCAGATCATGGCCTGGATCTGCCGCCACCGGTTGTTGAGCCTTTTGGGAGACGTCTTGACCTGTGTTCCGAGCTCCTGGGCATACACGGAGACCTTGTATTCCTCGATCATCCAGTAAAACCCTTCCACCGCCTCGGCCTTTTCCCTTGAAGACTCTTTGGAAAGTGCTGCGACAAGATCATTGAGTTTCACGGTGTATTCGGCAACCAGGGCGGCCTTGACCCCATCCTTGACCGGTTCCACGGCCCCCCGTTCGGCCCGGATTCTGATGGCTGCCACATAGCGCTCAAGTTTCTTGATTCTCGCGAAATCATAAAGGTCGGGAAACAGTTCCGGCAAAAGCGCTGCCAGATCCCTTTCAAGGGTCTGGGCCATGGCCAGAACCGCGGGTCGGTTCCGGGATTTCAAAATCAGACTTTTAAGCAGGGCCAGGGTTTTTGCGTGCTCGTCAAACAGCGAAACCATGGTTTTCATCAACACCTCCCCATGGTGGTAAACAAGGGGGAGGTGCCTGTCTGCCAGTTCAACAAAGGCCTGCCGGGTCCTGACATCCCTTGCGAACAGCTCCCTGAAGACACACGAGACAAGGGCGTTCTGGAACCGCTCCCATCCGCCGAACCTTGACGTTCGGGGTCTGAGCAGGGTCCACTTTTTCACATCCTTTTTAAGGGCCTTGAAATCATTCTCAAAACAGATGGTAAACAGTTTTTCAACACCTGCGACATGGGATCTGCGGGCCTCGGCCTCGGACTTGAACAGGCGCAGCCCCACGCCGTTTTCTTCAGGCTGGAGGCCGTAATAGACGTTGTAGGACAGATCCTGTCCTTGTCCCAGGAGCACAGGCGACGAGATATCTCCAAAATCCCAGGCGACCACTCCGGTCCGTTCCAGACGTTTTTTAGCCGCTTCAAACAGCTGGTCGCTGGACCCATGGCCCTTTGCATACTTGTCAAGGAGCTCGTTTTCCCGGGAGGCGGCCATCTCTTTGCCCTTGGCGTCGGTGATGGAAATGCGAATTTTAAGATGTTCTTCAAGGGAGGCATCCGACCAGGCAGACGGGGGGATATCCACCTTGAATCGCTGTTGGATGAAATGGCTGAGCTCCACAAAAAGGGGGCGATCGGACTCGGGCAAAGAACGGGCAACCAGGGCGGCCGTGTCTGCCACCGGCACCAGCCTGACCCGGAATCGTTTGGGAAGAGCCTTGATCAGGGCAGCTATTTTTTCCGTTAAAAGTCCTGGAACCAGCCGGTCAATGGTGGCGACATTGACCGATGCGGCCGATGCGGCCGGGACCTTTACCGTTACCCCGTCTGTTTCAGCCCCCGGCTGAAACCCGTATTCAAGCCGAAAACTTCCCCCTCCCATCTCAAGGGTGTCGGGGAATTTCAGCAGCTCATCCCTGTCCGGGGATCGCTGCTGGAGATCCGCTAGGGTCATGCGCAGAAACTGATCCGATCCCTGCTGCTTGAGGAACCGGGAAAAGGTGGCAAGGTTGGAAAAATCCTGGTCCAGGCGCTGCTGGTAGAACAAGAACATGTCGTCTTCGGTGACAACAATGTCCCGCCGCCGGGTCTTCTCTTCGACCTGGCGAAGCTCGTCGATCAGGGCCCGGTTATGTTCCATGAACCCCAGGGGACGTACCACCTCCTGTTCCACAAGGGCCTGGCGGATAAAAATCTCTCCGGCCTCCCTGGGATTAATTTTACCATAGGCAACGGTGCGCTCCGGTACAATGACCAGGCCGAACAGGGAGATCTGTTCGGTGGCCACCACCTCTCCCCGCTGCTTTTCCCACCGGGGCGAAGACCAGGTACGGGTCAGAAGCTCCCGGCCGGTCTCCTCAAGCCACTGGGGATCAATGGTCGCAACCCCCCTTGCAAACAATTTTGTGGTCTCGACAAACTCGGCGGCAACGATCCAGCTGCCTCCACGGTTGTACAGTCCGGAACCGGGAAAAATCGTGGCGGCGCGACCCTTGGTGGCCGTGTAATTGTTTTTCTCTTTTTTCAGGGCAATGTTGGCAAGATAACCGGCAAGAATACTCTTGTGAAGGGCCGTATAAAAGGGACCGCCGATTTCAAATTCCCTGGCCTTGAGCCCCTTTGTTCCAACATTGGAAACAGCGGCAGGGGTATTGCCCTGGACAATGCCGTGCTCTTTGAGCACCGACCGGATCTGGTGCTGGATGTCGCCCCACTCCCTGAACCGCCGGAACGAAAGAAAATTTTCCTTGCAGAATCGCCGCACCTGGTTGCGGGTCTTGAGGGAGCGCTCGGCCGCGACATAGGCTTTCCAGATGTTTAACAGCGTCACAAAGTCGGATGAGGGATCCTTAAAGGCGGCGTGCATCTGATCGGCATGCTGGGCCTTATCCTGGGGCCGCTGTCGGGGATCGGCAATGGACAGGGCCGACACAATAACAACGGCCTCGTCAAGGCAGCCAAGGTGGCTTGCCTCAAGCAGTATCCGGGACAGCTTGGGGTCCACCGGAATTTTTGCCATGACCCGTCCCCGGGCAGTGAGCACATATCCCCCCCGCTGATTTTTTTTCCCCCTTTGCTGCTGAATGGCGCCAAGCTCCACAAGGGTATCAAACCCGTCCTTGATGCTCTTGGGTGCGGGCGGATCAATAAAGGGAAAGGCCGCCACGTCCCCGAGCTTCAAGGAGATCATCCGTAAAACAACCTCGGCAAGGTTGCTCCTCAATATCTCGGGCGAGGTAAACAGCGGGCGGGACTCAAACTCCTCCTCACTAAAGAGGCGGATGCAGATGCCGTTGGCCACACGGCCACACCGGCCCATTCGCTGGTTGGCACTGCTCCTTGAGATGGGGGTGACGGGCAGGGCCGTGGTTCTCGTCCTTGGCGAATAGTGTAGAATCCTGGCAAGGCCGGAATCCACCACGTATCGAATGCCGGGAATGGTCAGCGAGGTCTCGGCCACGTTGGTTGACACAACGATCTTTCTGCCCACCCCCCGGGAGAACACCCTGGCCTGGTCCCGGGCGGAAAGTCTTGCAAAAAGCGGGAGCACAAGGGTGCCTGGATATTTCCGGCCCTGGATCAGTTCAATGGTCTCTTCAATGTCCCGCTCGGTGGGCATGAACACAAGGATGTCACCGGTGCGGGATTGGTGGTGTATTTCATCCACGACCCTGGCTGCGGCTTCCACATATCCCTGATCGTCGGGATCATCGGTGTCGGGGTCGGCCATGGGCGCGTAACGCAACTCCACGGGAAACATCCGGCCCGACACCTCGATCACGGGTGCATTGTCAAAGGCCTTGGAAAATTTTTCCGTGTCAATGGTGGCCGAGGTGACGACCAGGGTGAGATCCGGTCTTTTTTTGACAAGATTGCGCAAAATCCCCAGGGTAAAATCGATGTTGAGGCTCCGCTCATGGGCCTCGTCCACGATGATGGTGTCGTACTCGTTCAAAAAAGGGTCCTGCTGGGTCTCGGCCAGAAGAATGCCGTCGGTCATGATCTTGATGATGGCGTCCTTGGACGATCGGTCGTCAAACCGGATCTTATGGCCGACAAGGCCACCCGGCGCCTGGCCGAGCTCTTCGGCAATCCTTGCCGCAACCGTGATGGCCGCAATGCGCCTTGGCTGGGTGCAGCCGATCTTGCCGGCAGCCCCCCTGCCGGCAGCCATGCAGAACTTGGGAATCTGGGTGGTTTTTCCCGACCCGGTCTCGCCTGAAATGATCACCACCCGATGAAACTTCAGGGCATGGATAATCTCATCTTTTTTCCCCGTAATGGGCAATTCAGGAATGTAGGGAATCACCGGCATGGAGTCCCGTCTCTGGTTCCTTGCCTGCCTGGACCTTTCCGCCCGCCCTTCAAGGGCGGCAATCTGGAATTGGAGATCATCCTGTTCCAGGGTGTTCTGTCTGATCCGTTTTTTCAACCGTCGAACCCCCTGAATCAGGGATCGTCGGTCGGCACACAGGGTCTCGGTCAGCAATCTTTCAATTTTTTTAACTCTTTTCATAGTGGATCAATATTAGTACACAGATGCAAAATGTCAATTCCATGGGCTTTGGCCATAAAAAGGTTGACAGGATCAAAAGAATAGGAGAAAAAACAATGGTATTATAAATGATCAGATCATGTGTTATCTGGTATTATCGGGTGCATAACGTGTCAATACGCTTAAGCTTTAATATAAAGGGAGGACAGTAGAGCATGGGTGATGCAGCGATTAAAATTGGAGGAAAAAGAAAGAGCGTTTTCAAGGACAAGGTGATGAAACTTCTGCCCGACGGCGGAAATCTCAACGCCTGCCTGACCTGTGGCGCATGTGCCTCAGGTTGTCCTGCAACAGGACTCAAGGGAATGGATCCCAGAAAATTCCTGAGAATGGCAGCCCTTGGAATGGACGAGGAGATATTGAGTTCCGACTGGATCTGGATGTGTACCATGTGCCAGAGATGCATCTATGTCTGCCCGATGCAGATCAACATTCCCCAGCTGGTTTACAATGCAAGGGCCGAAGTACCCAGGGCCGAGCGGCCCAAGGGAATTCTGGGCTCCTGCGATGCAGCCCTGTCCAACGAATCAGGCAGCGCCATGGGAACTCCCGTGGACGATTTTGTCTTTGTTGTGGGCGATGTGCTTGAAGAGTACCAGGAGGCCCAGCCTGAATTTGCCGACATGGAGGCCCCCATTGACAAGCCGGGTGCTGAGTTTGTCCTGAACCAGAACTCCAGGGAGCCTGTGACCGAACCCGATGAGATGGTGCCCCTGTGGAAAATTCTTCATCTGGTCGGTGCCAACTGGACCTTTACCAGCAAAGGGTGGGCAGGTGAGAACTACTGCATGTTCCTGTCCGACGACGATGCCTGGAAGCATCTGACGGCCCAGACGGCGGCAGCCGCCGAGGAGGTGGGATGCAAGACGTTCATGAACACGGAGTGAGGCCACGTTACATTCTCAATCCTGGCAGGATTGAAAAAATTCGACATCAAGCACAGCTTTGAAGTAAAAAACATCTATGAATACTATGCACGGTGGATCAGGGAAGGCAAACTCAAGGTAAATTCAGACTGGAACAAGGATCTCAAGATCAAGTTCACGGTCCAGGATCCCTGCCAGATTGTCCGTAAATCCTATGGTGACGCCATTGCAGAGGACCTGCGGTTTGTGGTCAAGTCGGTCGTGGGTGAAGAAAACTTCATCGACATGACCCCGAACAAGTCCAACAACTTCTGCTGCGGCGGCGGCGGCGGGTTCCTCCAGTCCGGATTCAAGGAAGAGCGCCTGATCTACGGCCAGACAAAGGACAACCAGATCCAGACCACCAAGGCGGATTACTGCATTGCCGCCTGCCATAACTGCCACGCCCAGATCCATGAGCTGAGCGAACACTATGGCGGACATTACGGGGTTGTTCATCTCTGGACATTGATCTGCCTCTCCCTGGGCATCCTCGGACCCAACGAGAGGGAATACCTCCATGACGATCTCAAGCATGTGAACGTGTTCCATCCTGAGACAGAGATGTAGGCTTTTTTTAGATAGCGTTAATTAAGCCCTGGACTGGAGATTTCTCCGGCCCAGGGCTTTTTTTGTCCAGGGCCAATGCAGGAAACAAGAAAAGGTTGGGCGGGGTAGCCGTTGCTGACAGGGCAATACGTTATGGGTGCTGCTCCCGGAACCATGCCCGGACCCCTACGAAGCCAATCACCCCAAGGGCACTGCCAAGGCCGTCTGCAACCACATCAAACACGTCACCGCACCGTTCGGCAACAAAGGCCTGGTGGATCTCGTCGCTGGCACCGTAGAGGGTTGACAGAAAAACAGCGGCAATCATCAGGTTCCCACGGGAAAAGGGCAGTGATTCGTTGAAGAGCATTCTCACCACAAGGGCGCCCAGCAGGGCATAGCCGCCAAGGTGCATGACCTTGTCGGCATATTCAAAGGTGGGCAGCGAATCAAACGAGGCTGAAGAGGACTGCCAGAAGATAAACCCGCAATAGGCCATCACCGGCAGCCGATAGAAAACCGTTGTTTTCATTTTTCTCCAGGGAAAGGTGGGGACAGCCGTCAGATCTGTCCCCACTGCAGCTATAGAATATCGCCGTCCAGCTGCCTTGCCCGGATGTGGGCAAGCACGGGCGGGATGAAATCAGCCATGGAAAGCCCCATCCTCACCTTGCCGTCAAGGGTCCTGACGCTTAAGGTGGCGCTCTCCTTCTCCTTTTCACCAATGGTGATGATCAGGGGCACATAGTTGATCTGGGCTTCGCGGATCTTCTTTTTCAGACTCTCGGTCCTCAGATCCACGTCACAACGGATACCGTTGGTTTCAAGCTCTTTTTTCACTGCCTGTGCATGGTCAGCCAGGTCGTCGTTGATGGGCAGCACCACGGCCTGGACCGGGGCGAGCCACAGGGGAAACTTGCCGGCAAAGTGCTCGACCAGGATGCCGAAGAACCGTTCAATGGAGCCGTAAATTACCCGGTGGATCATGATGGGCCGGTGGTTTTCGTTGTCCGCGCCCTTGTAGGTCAGGTCAAATCGCTCGGGCAGGGCCATGTCCAGCTGGATCGTGCCGCACTGCCAGGTTCTTCCCAGGGCGTCCTTGATGTGAATATCGATCTTGGGGCCGTAAAAGGCACCATCCCCCTCGTTGATGGCATAGTCTTTTCCATACTTGTCCAGGGCATTCTTCAGGCCGTTGGTGGCCTCGGCCCACTTTTCGTCCGTTCCGATGGATTTCTTGGGGCGGGTGGACAGCTCCAGGTGAAAGCCAAGGCCAAACCGGGAGTAAATCCGCTCCACAAGCTCTATCACCCCCAGGATCTCGCCCTCGATCTGCTCCGGGGTCATGAAGATATGGGCATCGTCCTGGTGAAAGGCCCGGACCCGGAAAAGACCGGAAAGGGCACCTGAGAGCTCATGGCGGTGGACAAGACCGATCTCGCCGGCCCGCAGGGGCAGATCCCGGTAGGAGTGGGATTCTGTCTTGTAGAGGATCATGCCGCCGGGGCAGTTCATGGGCTTGATGGCGTACTCCTCTTCGTCCACCACCGAGGTGTACATGTTTTCCCGATAATTTTCCCAGTGCCCGCTCTTCTCCCAGAGGTGACGGCTCAGCATCACCGGGGTCTTGGTCTCAACGTAACCTGCGGCCCGGTGCTCGACCCGCCAGTATTCCAGAAGCGCATTCCACATCTCCATGCCCTTAGCGTGGAAGAACGGCATGCCGGCAGCCTCCTGGTGGAAACTGAACAGCCCCATGCGGGTGCCGATCTTGCGATGGTCCCTTTTTTTTGCCTCTTCGATGAGGTGGAGATAGGCCTTGAGCTCTTTTTTGTCAAAAAAGGCCGTTCCATAGAGCCGCTGGAGCTGGGCCTTTTCCTGGTCGGCCCGCCAGTAGGCCCCCGAGGTCTTCATGAGCTTGAGCCCCTTGATCATACCCGTATGGGGAATGTGGGGTCCCCGGCAAAGATCCACAAACCCGCCCTGCTGATAGATGGAGATGGTCTGATCGTCAAGTCCGTTGATCAGTTCGATTTTGTAGGGGTTGTCCCGGAACCGTTCCAAGGCCTCCTGCTTGGAGATCTCGGACCGGACAAAGGGTTTCTTGGCCTTGACGATCTTTGCCATTTCAGCCTCGATCTTTGGAAAATCAGCGTCGGATATGGGTGCCATGTCAATGTCGTAGTAGAATCCGTCCTCGACCACCGGCCCGATGGTGAGCTTTGCATCGGCATGGAGATTCTGAACAGCTTCGGCCATGACATGGGCCGCACTGTGGCGAAGAATCTCAACGGCCTCGGCATCCCGTGTGGTGATCAGCCGCAGGGCGCAGTCGTTTTTAATCTCAACATCAAGATCAAAGAGTTGTCCGTCGATTTCCATGGCCACGCAGTTCCGGGCAAACCCCTCTGAAATACCCCTTGCCACATCCATACCTTTAGGATACTCTTCAAAAGACTTTATACTGTCATCAGGAAGTGTTATATTAATCATTTTGGTTATCCATTAACTATAATGTTTAAAATTTAATGCTGTAAAACATCAAACTCTAAGGGAACTGCCCGAAACGGTCAAGAAAAAAATGATTGAATATACACTGATCGAAAATGACGAGGACCTTGCGGCCCGGTGCGACCTTCTACGAACAGAAAAACGGCTGGCCTTTGATCTTGAGGCCGACTCCATGCACCACTTCAAGGAAAAGGTGTGCCTGGTCCAGGTTGCGGACCCCAACGACTCGTTCGTGGTTGATCCTTTGTGCATTGATGATCTGTCCGTGCTCAAACCCGTGTTTGAAGATCCTGCCATCACCAAGGTGTTCCACGGATCGGACTTTGATATCCGCAGCCTTGACAGGGATTTTGACATCCATGTGAACAACCTGTTTGACACGGAAATTGCCTGCCGATTCCTCGGTATCCAGAAACGAAGCCTTGCGGCCCTCCTTGAAAAGCACTTTGATATGACCCTGGACAAGCGGTTCCAGAAGACCGACTGGTCCAGGCGCCCCCTGTCCAAGGAGATGATCGCCTACAGTGTCAATGATGTGGCCTATCTTCTGGAGCTGAGCGATATCCTTAAAAAACGCCTGGAGGATGAGGGCAGGCTTGCCTGGGCTGAAGAAGAGTTTGAACTCCAGACCCGGGTGCGCCATGACAACAACGGCAACGATCCTTTGTTCCTGAAGTTCAAGGGTGCCGGCAAGATGGGACGACGCACCCTTGCCGTACTTGAAAACCTTCTCCAGCTCAGGAAAGACCTGGCAATGGACAAGGACAGGCCCCTGTTCAAGGTCATCAGCTCCGAGGCCATTGCCAAAATGGCAGCCAACCGGCCCGATACCCTGAACCACCTCAAGGAACTCCGGGCCTTGAGCCCCAGACAGGCCGACATGTACGGCAGCCAATGCGTTGCAGCCATTGTCCAAGCACTCAAAATGCCGGAAAAAGAACTCCCCATTTACCCGAGGAAAAGACTCCCGGAAATGGCCCCCCAGGTTCCCGAACGGATACGATCCCTCAAGGAGATGAGAATCACGACCAGCAACAAGACCCGCATCGAACCCGGATTTCTCCTCAACAATACCCTGATCACGGCCATTGCCATTGCAGCGCCCAGAACTGCCGACGAACTCGCACAGATCGACGGCATGAGGAACTGGCAGATGCAGGCCCTGACCGATGATATTTTATCCACCCTCAGGATCTGTGCCTGAACAGGATCCGGGTCCCCAAGGAGATCAATATGCAACTGAGTTTCACCAAAATGGAAGGTCTGGGCAACGACTTTGTCATGCTCGACGACAGGGACGGCGCAATCTCCCGGACCATGGCCTACCCCGTGCTTGCCAGAAAACTCTGTTCCCGCCGGTTTGGCATCGGCGGTGACGGCATCATCATCATCATTGATTCCAAAACAGCGGATGTGGGTTTCAGAATCTTCAACCCCGACGGGTCCGAACCTGAAATGTGCGGCAACGGCATGCGCTGCTTTGCCAAACTGGTGTTTGAACAAGGGCTCGTTGCCAGGCAACGGTTCACCGTGGAAACCCTTGCCGGAATCATTGTCCCCGAAATTCAGCTCTCAGACACAGGCGAGGTTCAAGCCGTTTGCGTGGACATGGGCGAACCGATCCTTGAACCCGACCGGATTCCCTTTAAATGTGACCGGCAACGGGCCGTTAACGAGCCGATCCATGTCAATGGAAAACAAGTATCCCTCACGGCCGTATCCATGGGCAACCCCCACGCCGTTATCTTTGTGGAGGATGTCGAGGATGTCGATCTGGAACGCCTGGGCAGGGCCATCGAGACCCATGAACGGTTTCCAGCCAAGACCAATGTGGAATTTGTAAATGTCCTCAACGACCAGGAACTTGTGATGCGGGTATGGGAACGGGGGGCCGGTGAAACCCTGGCCTGCGGAACAGGGGCTTCAGCGGCCCTTGTGGCGGCCTTGCTCAACGGACACTGCCGGGAGACCGCCCGGGTTCACCTTGCCGGAGGCGACCTTTCCATCCACTGGGATCAAACGAGCAACCATCTTTTTAAAACCGGTCCGGCCACCCTTGTGTTTACCGGCACGATCAATATCTAACTCCCCCCTATTCAGGAATAGATCGCCTGATCAATGCCTTAAAAATCTGGCAAAAGAATGAACCCATTCAAATACAACCCTGATGTTGAACAGAATAGAGCAACGCTTACGTTTAAAGATGCAGATTTTGAGCGATTGTTTTTTAATCAATACACGGAACAATACCTTGTTCACGGTCGTATTTGCCACATCCTTGCCGTTGTTTTTTATTCGGCCTTTGGACTTTTTGACACCACCCTTTTTCCGGATTCAAGTCACAAAATGTGGTTTATCCGGTACGGAATCATTTTTCCGATTTTTGTGATGGGATTTTTATATTCCTTTTCAAGTTCCTACAAACAATACTGGCAGTATCTGTTTCTGGGGTATGTCCTTGTCACGGGCGGGGGATATGTGTTCATGGTGGGCATTACTCCTTTTTCCAACAGCTATTTTCTGTTCACGGGTATTATTTTCTGCCTGTTTTTTGGCTATGCCTTCATACGACTGCGTGTCATCTTTTCTTCGGTTGCCGGCCTGCTGCTGACACTGGGGTATATCGGGGTGGTGATCTGGAGAAACAATCCGCCTGTTGATTTTTTTTTGAATAATCTGCCCCACATTCTGGGGATCAATTTCCTGGGGATGTGTATCGGGTATTTGCAATTCCGGGGACACCTTACTTAATTCCCCGACATAAGGGCCCATTCATCAAGATTGGGGAATCACGTAAGGTGTCCCCGCCTGAATGAGTTCAAGCCCTGTCCGGCCTGAAAACCGCAGTCAAGCTCCCCATTAAAAGGCCTGCGCCAAATCCTGCCAGATGTGCCACGACATCGGTATTCTCACCACCGCTGAGCATGCCCACCAGGGCAATACCGGCCCCCAGGGGAAATAAAAGTCCTGGGTGAAATCCACGTCGCCCTCGGAGTCCCTCGATTGTCTGATATGCGGTAAGTATACCGGCGGCCCCCATAACCGAGGTGGATGCGCCAATGGAAAGATGGGCCGTTCGGTAGAGAAGGGCCGTGATTAGATTGCCAGTTGCACCCGTAATCAGAATCATCATAAGACCGGGCAGGGTTCCGGAAAGGGTGCACACTGGAACGCCAAAAATCATCATGCCTGCCGCGTTGCCGACGAGATGGCCAAGATCTGCATGGAGAAAAAGGGCCGTGACCGTCCTGTAAAGTTCCCCCTGGAGAATGTAGAGGGCTGAAGAACCACAGCCCAAGACAAGATCTTGTTTAACCCCGTAATAATCGGCAGCCCAGTGAACACCCCCGAGCACCAGGGCCACCCACACCGGACCCCATATGTTCTGGGCAACCGCTGCCTTTTTTTTCCTGGATCCCGATGTAAGGTTTTCCCCGTAAAAAAGTTCCAGAACCCCAAGCGCGCTGCCCTTATGCTCATCCCCGACTGCCAGATCAAAACCGTTGTCCCCCGGCTCAATAACCACCTCAATGCCCTGGGACAGGAGCACAAGGGCAAAGACACGGGCGGATTCAAGGTCAAGACCGGTAAGGGAGGGTTTCATTGGCAGAGTCTATACCAGATCATGGACAGTTGCAATGCAAGCTCAATTTCCCATGACATTTCAGACGAAATCGAGTATCCAAGTAACAACCATCATCCATGACCAGACAACCAACAAAAGGAGAGACACCATGCAGATCATCAGATTCAAGGACGCTCAAGGAAAGGTCCACACAGGGTGCGATTTTGACGGACACAGGGCAGCAGTGGTTACCGGCGACCTTTTTGACCGGCCCGCATCAACGGACACAAGGGTAGAAGTGGCGCAGCTTCTTGCCCCCATCGACCCCAGGGCCATCTTCTGCATCGGCCTGAACTACAGGAGCCATGCCGCCGAGACCGGCATGGAACTGCCGAAACACCCGGTCGTGTTCATGAAAAACCCGGCCTCGGTCACAGGGCCAGGCTCAGACATCGTCATTCCCGGTTGCTGCACCCCTGAACCCGAGGTGGACTATGAGGCCGAACTTGCCGTGGTCATCGGCCGTGCCGCCAGGAATGTCACCTCTGAAGAGGCCCTTGACCATGTGTTCGGCTACACCTGTGCCAACGATGTGTCGGCAAGGAGATGGCAAAAGCATGCCGGAGGCGGCCAGTGGGTCCGGGGGAAAAGCTTTGACACCTTCTGCCCCCTGGGTCCTGCGCTTTTCACAAAAGACGAAATTCCCTCTCCCCAAGCCCTTGAGGTGACACTGGCGCTCAACAACACCACCATGCAGCAGGGAAACACCGGGGACATGATCTTTTCCGTTGCCCAAATCATCTCGTTTCTCTCCCAGTCGACCACCCTGCTGCCGGGCACCGTCATCCTGACAGGCACCCCCAGCGGCGTAGGGTTTACCCGCAATCCGCCGGTTTTTCTCAAACCCGGCGATGTGGTCCGGACAACCGTCGGCCCCCTGGGCACCCTGGTCAACACGGTTGTGGCAGAAGAATAACAACCCCATGGCAAATCCAAGGGGACCATGGGGGCGGCATATGTCACCATGGCCTCACGGCCCGATGCACCGGCCTGAATTGACACCCTTTGCGGTGACAGCCTTGGAGAGAACAAGCGTGCGACCCTTTGAAAGGCCTGAACTGTAGGCGTCCCGGCTCCGGCTGCCATGGGAGACGCCCACGGTCCTTAACCCGGGATATCGACCGCCCACATAGGCGTCCAGCTGAAGATCCTTGACCACAACAGGGGCATTCCCAGGCAAAGGGGCATCCTGACGGTTCAGCGCCTCCCTGCCCCGGTCCAGGGTTTGACTGAACCCCTGGACCACCCCGGTCATGTAGCCCGACCGTGACCGGCACTGGGGATTTAAGGCCTTGTAGTCCAGCCAGCTCCGCTGGGCGTATCCCAGGACAAAGTCGAACACATAGTCTGCAATTTTAAGGTTTGCCGGGGTGCCGCTGATCTCAAGGGCGGTTCCCATTTTCTTTTTTTCCGGAACGTAAACGGGAATCCATACCGGTTGAACAAAGTAGTGATGATCCAGGATGATGGCCCCGAGGATTTCCGGCTGGGTCCGTTTCAGGACAGCATCCGTGATGATAATGCTCTCAAAATCCCTTTGTTCATTGGACCGGATCGCCTCGATATTGTACCGGGCAATGAGCTCTCCGGCCTTTGCCGCAGCAAGGGCCGCCTCGTGGGGGTTCTTTGATGCGGCAAGGGCCATGAGCTTTTTAACCTTGGCCATGATCCGATCGTCTTCGGCGCCCTGTGCGCCCCATATCCGCTGCTCCAGTGTCGTGTAGCCGCCCGATGCCCTGGGGTTTGCACCGAGCATTCTGCAGCATTCAACAAACAGGGGACCATGGGCGGTTTCATCGGGATACCCGGGAAGGGTGGAGGCCAGCTGATGGGCCATTTCATGGTGGAGCACCTCAACCACGGAATCCCAACGACCGTCTCGCACAAGGTGCCTTGCCATGCGAATCTCCTTTGATAGCGGGTCCCACAGGCCAAGGGTCCTGTCCATGTCACTGATGACGATCCTTGGCCGCGCCATCCGTGGGGCAAGGGCCGGACTTCTCCGGCCCAGATTGAAGACGGAGATTCTCCATTCCTGGTAGAGTTTTTCAAGTATGGCCCGCTCCAGAGCCTGATTAATTTGCCCGGTTCTTTTGTCCAAACAGATCCTCCTGAATCCTGGTTTCCGTTGCAATTGTTCCGTGTCTCACCCTTTTCCACCACAAAATAAAAGGAGAATACCGGCTGAAAAAAGGCATCTGTCGGCGGTCAGTCCATCTCATCCGTTGAAAGATCCTGGTGAAGCGCCACAACGGATGTTTTCTGCATAAAGACAAAATCCCCCTGCTCTTCCGCAGGGATGATTTCAATGACCTCGCTCCGCCTCAACCCAACGACAATCAGGGCATACAGGGCCGAAACGGCCATAAAGAAGAAAAACAATCCATAGGGATTTGTTTCCATGGCCATGGAGGAGACCAGCGGTCCCAGGGTTGCCCCCACCCCATAGGCGAACAACAGGGCCGTACTGACCGAAACAATCTCCCCGGGGTCAAACAGATCCTGGGCCCTTGCCACAGACACCGGATAGATGGAAAAGATAAGCCCACCGTAAACCACCATGGCAACGGTCAGATATTCAATGCGGGTGTTTGCAGCAACCATGATGCCAGGCGTTACAAGGCAGACAACCCCCCCCAGGACCATCAGCACAAGGGATCGGTCAAACCGGTCTGAAATGGCGCCAATGGGCCACTGGAGAAGCAGCCCCCCAAGAATCGCCGCGGTCATGAACCAGGAAAGTTCAAACAGGGACATGTCAAACTGCTGGCAGAAAACCGGCCCCATGGAATAAAAGGCGCTGCTGATCATGCCTGCCACAAGGCAGCCAAGGACACCCACCGGGGATTTCAAGAAAATGGCCTTGAGCTTAAAGGGCGCCTGCTCGGTTGGACTGGGATGAATGGAATGGGTCGTGGCCACGGGCACAATGCACAGGGAAATAAACAGTGCCGACAGGATGAACAGCGTCTGGGACTCGGGGGCCCCCACATTGAGAAGCTGCTGTCCGATGCCCTGGCCCAGATAGGAGACGACCATATAAATGGCAAACACCCGTCCCCTCACGTTCTGGGGCGAACATTCACACAGCCAGCTCTCGATCACCGTGTAGAGCCCAATGGCTGCGATACCGGTGAGAAACCGCAGCAACGCCCAGGTGACCGGAGAAACATGGAGGGCATGGATCAGAACCACGCCGGTCGTCACGGCAGCAAAGGCTGAAAACGAACGAATATGACCCACCCGCTGGATCAGGCGGCTGCAATAAAAAGCCCCCACAAGCAATCCCACATAGTAGGCGGCCATCACCCTGCCGATGGTTGCAACGGATACCCCCTCAATGGTAAGGCGGACACCCAGGAAAGAGCCCAGAAGGCCCATGCCCACCATGAGCACAAAGGTTGCCCCATAAAGGGCAATAAAGGGAGACAAGGCAGCTTTCATAACAGTTTAACACCGTTTGAAAAATCAGTTACATCCATGACAAAACTCCAAAGTGAAAATTTTTCTAAATACCATCCACCACCGGGCCTGTCAAGCAAAGGAGCGCCATGGAATCCATACACCTTGCCCAGGGCGCCACCATTGTATTTTTAAGCAATTTGATTTATTTAAGACAGAACAGCAAAGAGGAGAACAACGACCATGCTCAAACACTTAAGCCTTGCAAAAAAAATAACCGGCGGTTTTACGATCATTTTAACCCTGCTGATTGTGCTTGCCGTTGCAGGCCGAACAGGACTGACCCGGGTCGTTGAAAAGGTGGAGGCATCCAACCGGTTTCAACTTCTGGTCGACCAGATCCTGGATGCCCGCCAGGCTGAAAAACGTTTTATCCTGACCCATGATTCCGCAGCCGTTGGGGTGGTGCGCAAAGATGTCACCACATTAACATCCCAGGCAAAGGACATTGCCGGCACCACAGACGACCCGGAGGTCAAGATGCGGGCCGAAAAAATCGTGGCCGCCGCCCAGACATATGCCCAGGCCTTTGGCGAATATGTAACCCTTGTCGCTGAAAAAGACCATCTCATGGCAGACATGAATCAAAAGGCCAGTGCGGCCCTGGACATCACCACGGGCATTCGGGACGAACAACGAACACGGCATGACGCACTCATGGCTGAAAGCGAAACAAAACTCTCCTGGATGCGCCAGCGGGTCGTGCATGCAGACAGAATCAAGGAACAATTTTTCCAGGCCAGCGCCCATCGCATGGTCATGGCAGATTCACCCACAATAAACATCTCCATGATGACCCAGTGGAAAGGGGCCCATGAAAACATCAAAAACGATCTTAAAGCCGTGGCGCCGTTCATGGATGAACCCATTGCAAAACAGCGCCATGGGAACATCGTTTCCGCCCAGAAAGAGGTCATGGAAAAAGGCCTGGCCTTTTTCAATGACAAGACCCATGGAAACAACCGGGCCCTGATCAAGGCGGTGGACACCATGGCACTGGCAGTGGTCACCTTCCAGCAGGAGATGCAGGAGCTGCTCGAGTTCTACATGGAGGATGTCCAGATTTTTTCAGACCAGACCATGGAACTCTCGTCGGGTGCAGACCAGGTTGCAAAGATTCTTTTAAAAACCCGAATTTTGGAAAAGGAATTTATCCTGACCGAGGATGAAACCTTTTTCCACCAGATCCTCGAAAATATCCAATCCATTGACACTGCCATCCAAGAGATAGGGGAACGGATCCATGGTGAAGAGACAACAACCCCCCTTGACGGAATTGAAGAGACAACAACCCCCCTTGACGGGATTAAGGATGCGGCAGCCGCATACATCAATTCCTTCAAGGGCTATGCCGAACTCATGGACAACCAGAACCGGACAAAGGCCCGTATGGAATCCACGGCAGCCGACATCTCTGCCATATGCGTAACGGCCAAGGACGCCATGCACGGCCAGATGACGGCACAGATCAGGTCATCCACAACCGTCATCACCCTTGTCAGCGTCTGTGCAGTCATTTTCGGTATTTTAATCGTCTGGGTTCTGGCAAGAATCATTATTACCCCCATTCAAAGGGTGGTCGCAGCCCTGAAGGATATTGCCGGGGGGGACGGGGACCTGACCCAGCGCATCAACATTACCACCCGGGACGAAATAGGAGAGCTTGCCAAATGGTTTAACGCCTTTATCTCCAGACTCAATACCCTTATTGTGGATATCGGATCAAGTGCTGAAACGGTGAGCGCTTCATCCAGGGAATTTCTGGTGACATCCGGACATATGGCCGATGATTCAGGCAATCTTTCCTCCCGGTCAAATGAGGTTGCCTCAGCGACCCGGGAGATGAGCGATACCATGAATTCCGTGGCATCCGCAAGCGAACAGGCGTCCATGAACCTCAACACGGTGGTTGGTGCTGCCGATCAGATGAAACAAACCCTCGGCGAAGTGGCACACAGTTGTGACCGGGCAAGGCGTGTTACCAACGATGCCGCAGCAACGGTACAAAACGCATCCGACCGGGTGGAAAAAATGGGGACATCGGCAAGGGATATCAACCAGGTCACCGAACTGATCACGGATATTGCTTCCCAGACAAACCTTCTGGCCCTGAACGCCACCATAGAGGCGGCAAGGGCCGGAGAGGCAGGCAAAGGCTTTGCCGTGGTGGCGGGTGAGATAAAGGCCCTTGCCGCACAGACCTCGGATGCGACCCTTAAGATCAAAGAAAAGATAAAAGAAATGCAGGCATCCACGGATGGGACGGTGGGGGATGTAAAACAGATCACCACGGTTATCTCCCAGGTGACTGAAATTGTCGCAACCATTGCCGCGGCTGTGGAAGAACAGTCTGTTTTTGCAGCAGAGGTGGCTGAAAACATAGACCAGGCGTCAACGGGCATCCATGGCGTCAATGAAAATCTGTCCCGCAGTTCCCGGGTTTCCACCCGGATTTGCGAGGATCTTCACACGGTCAATGGCCTGTCGGAAAAGATGACGGCAAGCAGCGCCCGAATGGAGGAAAGCGCCCGGGAACTTGCCGGGATCTCAACCCAACTCAGGGATATGATCGGTGTATTCAAGGTCAATGCCGACGATTAGGAGAAAAATCAGATGCTGACCTTTCCCTTTACCCGGAAAAAATTCATGGCCCTTACCCCCCAGGGCCGCCATGACTGGATCGTCCGATGGCTGTCAGGGGTTTACCAGGAGATTCTGACCAACCGGATAACGCCCCGGGAACTTGAATTCTTTGCCGGTGAATATGCACGAATAGCCGCCTGGTCGCCCCCCCTGCCCGGCAAACGCCCAGAGCGAATGCCGGGTAAAACACCGGAAAGTATAGCCCACGGACACGATGCCAGGCCATGGCTGGAATTTATCTCCAATGCCATTCACCTTGAGCGGACGGCACAGGGTGTCTCTCCAAGGGACCCGGACCTGCTGCCGGCAGCCATTCGGGGAGATCACAAAGACCGGACAGGAGAAAAGCAGGACCTACCCAGGCTTGATTTTCACATGGCCCTTGACGGCCTCAGGAGCCTGTTCAACGTGGGCTCCATCTTCAGAAGCTGTGATGCCGCAGGATTTTCTTCCCTCATCCTCGGCAACACCCCGGGCAGGGAAAATGCCACCGTAAGAAAGACCGCCATGGGAACGGCCGACTGGATGCCCCACACCCGGACTAGGGATCTTGCCCAGACCCTTGTTGACATGAAAGCCCGGGGCTATACCATCACGGCCGTTGAAACAGCCGAACCGTCAAAGCCTTTCCTTGACAATGACTGGCACCACCGGGGGGTCCTGGTCATGGGCAATGAAGAGTACGGGATTTCCACCCATGTTCTGGCCGTATGTGACCAGGTGGTCCACATCCCCATGTTTGGCAGAAAAAATTCCCTCAACGTTGCCAATGCCGCAGCCATTCTCATGTTTCACATTGCCGCCTGCCTTTACGCCGACCGCCCCGATCCAGGACAACATCCTTAAAATATTCTTGCTTTTTGAACGCCCTGGTATATAATAGGCACCTTTAAATTGTTACCGGTCGATGAATTCCGGGACAAAATCAAAGCACAACAAGGAGCAGTCCATGAAACCCTTCATCACAGCGGTCATCACTTTCGCCATGACAGTCTGTTTTGCTGCTTTACCGGCCAATGCCGATAAAACCATCCTGGTGGGCATATCAAAGATCGTGGCCCACCCGGCCCTTGACGCCCTTGAACAAGGGGTTCAGGAGGGAATCCAGGAGACCTTTCCAGGGGCCCGTTTTGACCTCCAGAACGCCAATGGTGAGCTTTCAACGGCCGCTTCCATCGCCCAGAAATTTAAATCCCAGGATGTGGACATTGCCGTTGGGATTGCGACACCAACGGCCCAGGCCCTGGTGGGCGCCATCCGGACAACGCCGGTGATCTTCTGCGCCGTGACAGACCCTGTGGGTGCAGGACTTGTGGGATCAATCACCCGGGGCGAAAAAAACGTGACCGGCACCTCGGACATGACACCGGTCAGGGAGCAGATTGCCCTTTTGAACCGGATCAAGCCCCTCAAGACCCTGGGCCATGTCTACTGCAGCAGCGAAGCCAATGCTGTCTCCCTTGCCGCCATTGCCCGACAGGTGGCAGCGGATATGGGCATCGGGTTTGTGGAAACCACGGTGACCAACTCCGCCGAAGTGATGCAGGCGGTTCAGACCATCGCCCCCCGGGTGGACGGGATCTATCTGAGCAACGACAACACCATTTTTTCAGCCCTTTCCGCGGTAACCCGGGTGGCCATGAAGTACAAAATCCCGGTAATGTCAGCCGACCCGAGCTCGGCTGAAACCAACGATGTCCTGGCCGCCTGGGGGTTTGACTACTACAAGATGGGCCGGGTGACCGGAAGGATTGCAGCAAGGGTGCTCCAGGGTGAAGATCCTGTGAACATCCCCACGGTTTTCATGACCGATCCCAACGACGTGGACCTTCTGCTGAACATGGACGTGGCCGAAAAATTAGGACTGACCTTTCCGGCGGATGTGGTGGCAAAGGCCAACACCATCATCGAGCACGGCAACGTCACAAAAAAGTAGACACCCATGATAGAAGGCATATTTGTAGAGGGCCTGATTTATGCGATCATGGCACTTGGGGTATTTTTTACCTTTCGGATCCTTGATTTTCCCGATCTTACCGTGGACGGTTCGTTCCCCATGGGCGCAGTCATCATGGCCGCCTGCCTCCACCAGGGCATCAATCCCCTGGCAGGCCTGTTCACCGCCTTTGCCGGTGGGGTCATGGCCGGAATGGTCACGGCCGAAATCCACAACCGGCTCAAGGTGCCCCACCTGCTGGCCGGCATCCTTACCATGACCATGCTCTATTCCATCAACATCCGGATACTCTCAAACCGGGCCAATCTCCCCCTGCTGCGGGTGGACACCCTGCTGACCCGGGTCCACGGCTGGACAGAAGGCATCCTTTCACCCGAATGGGCCTCACTGATTTTCTTCATCCTTGTGGTCACGATCATCAAAAAGGGGCTGGACCTGTTTTTCCTCACGGACATGGGCCTTGTGTTCGGCGCCCTTGGCAACAACGAACAGATGGTCAGGACCCAGGGGATTAACCCCGGGGTATTAAAGCTGATCGGGGTGGGGCTGTCCAACGGGCTTGTGGCGCTGTCGGGCGCCTTTGCCGCTCAGTACCAGGGGTTTGCCGACGTCAACCTGGGCCAGGGAATCGTGGTGTCCGGCCTTGCATCGGTGATGCTCGGCGAGTTTCTGCTCAGGTCAAACCGCATCTCAACCCTCACCCTGCGGGTGGTCCTGGGTTCCATTCTGTTCAAGGCCATCATGTATCTTGGCCGCTATTACGGCTACTACATCAACATGACACCCAACGATCTCAAGCTCATTGCCGGCATTCTCATCATCATCTCCCTTGCTGCGGCCAACATCAGAAACAAGCGGGAGCGGGGCAGAGCATGATCACCCTTGAAAACATCGGAAAAGATTTTAATCCCGGCACCATCAATGAAAAAACCGTGATCAACGACCTTGACTTCTCGGTCAAAAGTGGTGATTTTATTACCATTGTGGGCAGCAACGGTGCCGGCAAGACCACCCTTTTCAACCTTATTTCAGGCGCCATCTTCCCCACACGGGGCAGGATTCTGATCCAGAACAGGGAGGTCACCCACGAGCCGGAATACCGAAGGGCAAAAAACATCGGCAGAATCTTCCAGGACCCCCTTGCCGGAACCGCCTCGAACATGACCTTGGAGGACAACATGATGATCACGGCCCGAAAGGGATTCAAGTGGCCCAGGATCAGCCTGACCCGGAAGATGAGAAAGCGGTTTGAGGACCGGGTCAAGGTGCTGGGCATGGGTCTTGAGCATCGCCTCAAGGAAAACGTCAACACCCTGTCCGGGGGCCAGCGCCAGGCATTGACCCTGCTCATGACCGTCAGTTCCAATCCGGACATCCTGCTCCTTGACGAGCACACCGCAGCCCTGGACCCGGGCAATGCGGCCCTGATTATGGAACTTACCCGGCGATTTGTCAGGGAAAAGGAACTCACCACCCTCATGGTGACCCACAACATGAACCATGCCATTGAATTCGGCAACCGCCTGATCATGATGGACCAGGGAGAAATAATAATCGATGTAAACAACGAGGCCAAACGGCTTTTAACCAAGCAACGCCTGATAGAAATGTTTGGCGAGATCAAAAAACGAGAATTTGAAAACGATGAAGTTCTCCTCACGTCTTAATCTTTTAAGGATACAGGTATAAATGAAAAACAAGTCTGAAAATAAAAACATACGAAACATCGCCATCATCGCCCATGTTGACCATGGCAAGACCACCCTTGTGGACGCCATGTTCAAACAGAGCGGCACCTTCCGCCTGGGCAAAGAGGTGGATGACAGAATCATGGACTCCATGGACCTTGAGCGGGAAAGGGGCATCACCATATCGGCCAAAAACTGCTCGGTGGTCTGGAAAGAGATCAAAATCAACATCCTTGACACCCCGGGCCATGCCGACTTCAGTGCGGAAGTCGAACGGGCATTGTCCATGGTTAACGGCGCCATCCTGCTTGTGGACGCCTCTGAGGGCCCCCTTCCCCAGACCCGGTTCGTGCTGAAAAAAGCCCTGGCAGCCGGACTGAGGATCATTGTGGTCATCAACAAGATCGACCGGCCCGATGCCAGGATCGACGAAGTGCTCGACGAGATCTACGACCTGTTCATCGACCTTGATGCAACCGACGACCAGATCGATTTTCCCGTTCTCTACGCCATCGGGAAAAACGGGGTTGCCAAAAATGATATGAAAGACGACTCCCAGGACCTGAAACCCTTGTTCGACATCATCCTCAGCGAGATTCCAGCGCCGAAGTTTGACCCGGACGAACCCTTTCAGATGCTGGTCTCCGACCTTGGCCACTCGGACTATACGGGCCGCCTGGCCATCGGCAAAATAGCCAACGGCCAGGTCAGCTCCAAGGACGAGCTGGTGGTGATCGGAAAAAAAGGCATTCCGGAAAAAATCAAGGTATCCAGCCTCCAGGCCTACGAAGGGGCCTCCCTGAGTGTGGCCGAACATGTTCAGCCCGGCGACATTGCCGTGGTGTCTGGAACGGACAGCTTTGAAATCGGGGACACCATCTGCACCAAGGAGTTTCCCAAGGCCCTGCCGAGAATTGCCGTTGACGAGCCCACCATCTCCATGATGTTCACCGTATCCAACTCTCCGTTTTCCGGCCTGGAGGGCAAGCTTGTCCAGTCGAGCAGAATCCGGGAGCGCCTGGAAAAAGAATCCCTGGCCAATGTGGCCATCAGCGTTGAAAACACGGTTGAAAGGGACCGGTTCATTGTCAAGGGCCGGGGCGAGTTTCAGATGGCCATCCTGGTTGAGACCATGCGCCGGGAAGGGTTTGAGCTGTGCGTGGGCCGGCCCGAGGTCATCTTCAAGACCGGGGAAAACGGCGAAAAGCTCGAGCCGGTTGAACGTCTGTACGTGGACTGTGAAGAGGCGTTTACTGGAATTGTCACGGAAAAACTTTCGATCCGGAAAGCCAGGATGGTCAACCTTGTGAACAAACGGGGCCGTGCCAACATTGAATTTTCCACACCGTCCCGATCCCTCATCGGATACCGGGACGAGTTTCTCACCGACACCAAGGGCACGGGCATCATGAACTCGATCTTTTCCGGATACGAACCCTTCCGGGGCGATTTCCCCACCCGGAGAACCGGATCCCTGGTGAGCGACCGCCAGGGCAAGGCCGTGCCCTATGCCCTCTACAACCTGGAACCCAGGGGCAGGCTCATGATCACACCCGGCACCCCGGTCTACGAGGGAATGATCATCGGCGAGCACAGCAAGGACAGGGATCTTGATGTCAACCCCTGCAAGGAAAAGAAACTCACCAACATGCGGGCCTCGGGCAAGGATGACGCCACCACCTGTTCGCCCATCAAGCCGTTGACCCTGGAGCAGGCCCTGAACTTTATCAACTCCGACGAACTTGTGGAGGTAACCCCCAAGACCGTCAGGGTAAGAAAAAAGATTCTTTCCAAACAGAAACGATAACAGGAGGACGCCGGAAATATGACCCAGTTTAAAGCAGATGCACTGCCCCTTCTCATTGGCAGCCTGCCCATGGAGGACCACGGGGAAGCCACACGCCTGATCCTCGAGTATACCCCTGAAATCCCCCTGTGGGCCCAGCTGCCCATGTACAAGGAAGAGGGCATGGCATACCAGTTCCTTCCGGGAATGCCCGGCTTTACCGAGTCGGCCGAGGGAAAACTTTTCATCAACGAGGCAGACGACGGTTTTGATGCTGAGTATCTGGCCTTTTACGAGGAGTTTCTGGCCGTGACCGAGGCAGGGGCGAGCCTTGACACCTCCCGTTTCAGCCTCACCCCTGAAACGGGCAGGGGATTCAGCGAGTTCCTGCGCCAGGTGGACCGTGATACAGGGGGCTTCAAGGCCCTCAAGGGCCAGGTCACCGGACCGTTCACCTTTACCACCAGCGTGCCGGACAGTGGCGGCAAGGCCATTTTCTACAACGAGCAGTTAAGGGATGCCGCCATCAAGCACCTTGCCATGAACGCCAGGTGGCAGGCCCGGACCTTCAAGTCCCGGGGACTCACCCCTATTATTTTCCTGGATGAGCCGGCCCTGGCAGGCTTTGGAACCTCGGGGTATATCACCGTGTCCAAGCAGGAGGTGACCGACGCCCTCAACGAGGTGATGGCCGCAGTCCACGAAGAGGGGGGGCTGGCCGGCATCCATGTCTGTGCCAACACCGAATGGGACATGCTCCTTGAATCAGACATAGACATCATCAACTTTGACGCCTACTCGTTCTTTGACAAGTTCATTCTCTATCCGGACAAGATCAAGGCCTTTATGGCCCGGGGGGGCATCATTGCCTGGGGCATTGTGCCAACGGCAAATGTCGAAGACATCAACCGGGAGACCTGTGACACCCTTGCCCAGCGCCTTGAGACCCAGATGGCCCAGATTGAAGGGCTCGGCATTGACCGGGCCACCCTGATCTCACAGTCGTTCATCACCCCGAGCTGCGGCACGGGCTCCATTGACCTTGACGCTGCCCGCCGGGTCCTCTGCCTGACCCGGGATCTGTCCAGACGAATAAGGTTATGACGGTTTAAAATCCATGGACCTGGGGGGCAGCCCCCAGGTCCCTTGTATTTACACCAGGCAGACTGTGTGCCGGTGGGCTGCATAGATCACCTTTTTGCTGACCCGGCCCAGGAAGAACTCTTTGATCCTGGAAACCCCCTGGCGGCCCATGAAGATGGTGGAAAACCCTTCTTCAGTGGCAAAGCGGGCAATGGAACCCGCCCTGGAACCTGCCCCGGTGATCACCTTGTCCTGGATGTTCTCAGCCTTGAACCCCTTTTCAAGGAGTATGGACCGGGCATGGTCAAACACGTTGAGCATGGTCCCACGCCCCTCGGGGTTGTCCCCGAAATTTTCGTCTGAAAAGATCTCGTTTTCCCGGATCACGTGGACCAGGGTGACCTTATAGCCGCTGGGGGCCGCAATATCACCCACAAACCGGACGGCATTCATGGCCGATTCCGAGTTGTCCATGGCGATGAGCAGTTTGTCGGTGATGGGTTCCACACCGGCAAAGAACAGGGGAAGAGCCCCCATGGATACCAGGAGTTTGTCGGCCACGCTGCCCATCAAGAGCCCCGGAACTTTTGTGAATCCCCGACGCCTTGCCACGACGGCCGTGTATCCCCTGGCAGCCTCGGCAATGATGTCCCGGGCCACCCCCTTGACCCGGTTCTCAACCTTGACCACCACATCTTCGGGTGGAAACCCTGAGGTTCTGAGCATGGCAAGGCTCTTTTCCATGAATTTGTCGATTGACAACCGGTTCTGGGCCTCCCAGGAGGCCATGTGGGTTGCCCTCCCCCCCATCATGGGTTCATTGGTCAGATCCCAGTAATAATCAGGGATTTTATGGAACACGTTAAAGAGCACCACCTGTGTGTCCCGTAAAGGGGCAAACCCTGCAATATAGCGAATGGTGTTCAACGACCTGTCCGACCCATCCACCAGGACCAGTATTTTCTTTTTTGCGCCAACGCTGTTTTCCATTTTTATCTCCTTGATTACTCAATGTTTGCCAGATTGATGTTTAATTCATATTCAGAAGAACCTGAAACCCGTGTTATCTTAAAGCCGAGCTTCTTGCCGAGTTTGAGCATCTGCACGTTCTCGGCAATCACAAGCCCCCAAACCGTTTCAAGGCCCTTTTGCCGTGCAATCCTGAGGCAGCGCTTTAAAAGGGACGCCCCGATGCCTTTGCCCTGCCACTGGTCAGCCACCACCACGGCAAACTCACCCGTTCGCCCGTTGGCCTCAAAGATCACCCTGCCGACCCCTGTCAACCGTTTGCCCTGGGGCGTCTCCATGAGGGCGATGAGGGCCACCTCCCGATCATAGTCGATCTGGGTCATCTTGATGAGCTGGGTCTTGGACAGCTGCTTCATGGGAAAGAAGAAACGCTGGTAAATGCTCCTGGGGGACAGGGCGTTGAAATGCTCGATCATGAGGTTGGCGTCCTCGGGACGAATGGGCCGAATGCGGAAACGATTTCCATCAATGGTCGTGTCCTCGGTCTCCTGCTCCCAGGGATAGGACGAAATCACAAGGTGCATGGGTGACAGGATGGCAGTGGGTTCGATCACCACCCTTGCATCCACTGCCAGCAGATGGCCCTGGCTGACCAGAACCGGATTGATGTCCAGTTCGTCAATCGCAGGAAAATCGGTGACCAGCCGTCCCAGGCGGATCAGAATATCTTCCACCTGGGTGATGTTTACCGCACTGATATTGCGGAAGCCCTCAAAGACCCGGGAAATTCGCGTATCCGTGACAAGGGTCCTGGCAAGGGCTGCATTCAGCGGGGGCAACCCGATGGCCGTGTCCCTGAACACCTCGGTGAGCACGCCGCCCATGCCAAACAAAAGTACCGGCCCAAAGGAATCATCCTTTTTTGCCCCGAAGATGAGTTCATAATCGGCAACAGGAGCCATGGGCTGTACCGTTACCCCCAGAATTTGGGCCGTGGGGGCAAACTCTGCCACCGACGCCATGATGTCCTGAAACGCCTGGCGCACCTGTTTTTCACCGGTCAGGTCAAGCTTTACGCCACCGGCATCGGATTTATGGAGCACATCCCTGGAGCACACCTTGAGAACCACGGAAGCACCCATCTGTCCGGCCAGTTCAACAGCCTTTTCCGCTGTTTCGGCCAGCTGGCAGGGGTTGACGGGGATGCCATAGGCCCGGAGCAGATCCTTTGCCTCGACCTCGGTGAATTCCAAGTTATTTTCTGCAAGGGCGGCCTTGACGATCCGGGCGGCCCGTTCCCGGTCGATGAGAAGGCGGCGGTCCCTTCGGATGGGGATCTCGTGGAGCATTTCCAGATTCTTTCCATACTGGTGGAGGTTCATAAAGGCCCTGACCCCCCTTTCCGGCGAATCATAGGTGACAACCCCTGCCTCGTTGAAAATCTTCCTGGCCCTGTCGATGTTGGTCCCCCCCATCCATGCGGTGAAAACAGGAAAGGTTGACGCTTTTAAAAACTGTGCCAGGGGAGCGGCAAGCTCGGCAGCGTCAAACAGCCCCACGGGTGCAAAAATCAACAGAAGGCCGTCGGTCTCCTCGGCCTCGATGCAGATCCTTGCCGCTTCAATGTATTGTTCCGGCGAGGTGTCACCAAGGATATCCACGGGATTCTGATGGCTCCAGCCCTGGGGAAGAATGGCGTCAAGGCGGGCAATGGTCTCCCGGCTCAACTGGGCCGGTTCAACCCCGTGGTGCTCAAGGGCATCCACGGCCATGACCCCGGGTCCGCCTGCATTGCTCACAATGGCAAGCCGGCCCCCCTTGGGACGCTGCTGCTTGGCCAGAAATTCTGCACAGTCAAACAACGCCTCAAAATCGTTGACCCTGAGGATGCCGGCCCGCCTGAAGGCTGCGTCATAGACGGCGTCATCGCCTGCCATGGCACCGGTATGGGAGGCTGCGGCCCTGGCGCCTGCAGCAGATCGCCCCGATTTCAGGGCAATGATGGGTTTAATCCTGGAAACGCTCCGTGCGGCACTCATGAAATTCCGGATATTGGTGATGTTCTCAACGTACATCACAATGCTGTCCACCTCCTTGAGGGTGCCAAGGTAGTCGATCATGTCGGCAAAATCCACATCCGCCATGGATCCGAGGCTGACAAAATGGCTGAAGCCCACCTTTTCGCGCATGGCAAGGTCGAGCACGGCAGTGCACACGGCCCCGCTCTGGGAAAGAAAGGCGGTCCGGCCCGGCAGCGGCAGCTGGTGGGCAAAGCTGGCATTGAGGTTGACGGCAGTGTTGATGACGCCAAGGCAGTTGGGGCCGATGACCCGTATGCCCGAAGGTTTTGCAGCATCAAGAATGGACCGTTCGATTGCCGCACCCTGGGCCCCGGTCTCCTTGCCCCCGGCCGAGATGACGACACACCCTGCAATGGACGCCTTTGCGCAGTCGGCAACAATCTGCGGCACCATGGCAATGGGGGCGGCCACCACGGCAAGGTCCGTCTCCCGGTTGATGGCAGTTACACTGGAAAATGCGGTAATCCCCATGATGGTTCCATGGTTCGGGTTCACAGGATAAATTTTACCCTTATATCCCTTTTCCACAAGGTTTTTCATGATGGATTCACCCACACTCCCCTTGCGTTCACTGGCACCGATGACTGCGATGGACGTTGCATTAAACATCCGATGTAGATTAAGTGTGCCCATTGATTCCACCCCTGTGTTGGTTGTTGAGTCACGGGGAGATCTTCACAATCCACCCCCAGGTTCCATACCAATTGTCATAACAAGATCCATGCCAAGGTTCAGGGAACTTGAATCGCCAGTGCCATGGCGCATTGCCCGGTGTTGACCGGGTTTAAACGGCTGATTTCCCATGCATTGACCGGCCTTGTGTTTACAATGTGTAAAGGAAACTGACAGGATCTTTGTTTCTGATTCCGGCCGATTAAACAATTGATTTTGAACGATGAAAGGGGTATCTATACCCCATGAATACCCACACCCTGTTTATCATAGACGATGAAGAGACCATCAGGGACAGCCTTGCCCTTGCCCTGGAGTCGACCTACACCCTTCAGACCTTTGAAACCGGCCGGGAAGCCCTTGCCGTCATTCCCAGGACCCAGCCGGACCTGATCCTCCTTGACATCGGACTGCCGGATATTTCAGGCATTGAGGTACTGCAGCGGATAAAGGGGGACTATCCGGGCATCCCCGTAATCATGATCACAGCCTTTGAAGAGATCTCAACGGTCATCACGGCCATGAAATCAGGGGCCTATGACTACCTTGTAAAACCCCTGCACATGGACGCCCTTGAGATCGTCATTGCCAACGCCCTTGAGACGGTAACCCTCAGAAAAAAGGTCAAGAGCCTTCACGAACAGCTCATCCAGGAAAACATGCCCTGCTTTATCGGCGAGAGCGAAGTAATCCAGGAGATGCTGGCCTTTGTGGACATGGTGGCCAAAAGCCCGGATACGCCCATTCTCATCCTCGGCGAAACCGGCACGGGCAAAGAGCTGATTGCCAGCGCCATTCACCATCGAAGCCCGAACTTTCGGAGTAATTTTGTCACGGTAAACTGTGCGGCCATTCCCAGGGACCTCATCGAAAGCGAAATCTTCGGATACGAGCGGGGCGCTTTTTCAGGGGCAAACCCCAACGGCAAGCGCGGACTCATTGAGGATGCCCACCAGGGCACCCTGTTCCTGGATGAAATCGGGGATCTGAGCCCCAAGGCCCAGGCAGCCCTTTTGCGGTTCCTTGAAACCGGAGAATTTTACAGAATCGGCGGCACCCGAAAACACCACGTCCAGGCCAGGATCGTTTCCGCCACCAACAAGGATCTTGAACAGATGATCCAGGATGAAACCTTCAGGCGGGATCTCTTCTTTCGCATCGGGGTAATCAAGCTTGAAATTCCCTCGCTCAACGAACGGCGCTCGGACATCCTTTCCCTTGCCACCTTTTTCCTGGACCGGTTCAACCAAAAATTTTCCAAACAGGTGACGGCCTTTTCCGAACAGGCCCTGCAATCCATAATGACCCACCACTGGACCGGCAACGTCCGGGAACTTAAAAACGTCATGGAGCGGGGTGTGCTTGTGGCAAAGGGCACCACCCTCACCCCCGGGGACCTCGGGTTTTCGGAAAAACCCTTGACCGATGCCGGTCGCAACACCAAGTTTGCCCCCCTTACCGCCGACGGCATTGACCTGCCCCTTTTACGCCAGGAGATGGATCGATTTTATATCCAGGCGTCCCTGGCCTTAACCAACGGCAACGAAAGCCAGGCGGCAAAGCTTCTCAACATCAACCACCACACCTTTCGCTACCACCGGAAAAAATGCATGGATCCGGATCAGGGAGAAAATCAGGCCCAGGGGGAAGGCCGTTGAATCTCTGCCGGGGTAAATCCCAGACCGCCCTTTCAGACACCTTCAAGATGATCAGCCGCCTGCTGATCAAGGAAAGCCGGCTGGAACCGCTGTTCAAGAATATGGCGGAACAACTGAAAAATGCCCGGCTCTACGACGGGGTGTTTGTCTGGGCAGCACAAAAAGAGGGCAGCCGGGAAACCACATGGGGAACATCAACCAACCCGCTTTGTGCCCGGAAATTATTCATGGCCCGGCCACAACCGGTCTGCATCCGGGATGTAACAGACCATGGCCGCCCTTTGACCCTTGTCCGGGACGAACCAACCTGCTCCGGCTGCCCGCTCTGCCCGGTCTGCCCGGGGTGGGCCTCCCTTGTCACCCCCCTTGTCTTTAAAAACGAATTCTACGGCATTCTCTTTGTCACCCTGCCCAGCGAAGTGATTGCCGTGAACACAGAGGTGGCCTTTCTCGTGGAGGTCGGGGAAAACATTGCGGCATGCCTTAACCGGATGAACCAGGAGGCCCTGTACCGCACAACCGCCACGGCCCTTTTGAAACGCAGCCTTGAACTTGAATACTTCCACAATTTTGCAAGAATCACCGAACAGCCGGACACGGACCTTGAAACCATCCTCCAGCGGGGCGTTGATCTGATCCCGACCTCCATGGACCGCCCGGACCTTGCGGCTGCAGCCCTGGTTCTTGACGACACCCACCAGCGGTTTGCCACCCCCAATTTCACCCGGACCTTCCCCAGGGTGGAAAACCCGATTTTTGTTGACGGTAGGGCGGTGGGAATGCTGACCGTGTGCTACTTATCCCCTCCCGGACAGGACCCTGGGCTGACCTTCCTGAAAGAAGAGGCAAAACTCATGGGCTCGATTTCGTTGAGAATGGGCAAAATCATCGAGAGAAAAAGGGGACGGATCGCCCTTGAACGGAGCGAACAACGATTCAGGGATCTTACCAACAATGCCGTAACCGGCATTGCCATTCTCCAGAACGATCAGATCGTGTTCCAGAACCCTGAGTACAAAAAAATCTTCGGCCCCCTTGCCCACAACCCGGACCTGTTTCTGGATGCAAGGATTCACCCGGATGATAAGAAAAAAGTGCAGCTATTCCATGGGACCATCACCCGGCACGACTTTACCACCCTTTGCGTTGACTTCAGAATTACGTTTCCCCCTTCCCAGGATGACCCCCCAAGGACCACCTCGGTATTCTGCAGGGCAGCCATGACCGAGTTCAGAGAACGACCGGCCATCCTTCTCAACGTAATGGACATGACCAAACCAAGGGAGCTTGAGAATCTGCTTCGGATCCAGGACAAGATGACCTCCCTTGGCCGGGTTGCGGCAGGCATCGCCCATGAGATCCGAAACCCCCTGTCAGGCATCAACATATATCTGAAATCCCTGGAAAAATACGCCATGGAACGGGGTGCTGAAACAGAGGGAAAAATCATATCCAAGATCCAGAGCGCCTCCAACCGAATCGAATCGGTGATCAAACGGGTCATGGACTTTTCTAAACCGGGCGAACTCAAACCCATATCCGTTGACGTCAATAAACCCGTTCAGAACGCCATTGACCTCGCGGCCGTGACCCTGAGAAAAAGCGGTGTTAAAATAGAAGCCGACCTTGGCACGGCCCTGCCCCTGTGCCGCCTTGACAGCCCCATGATCGAACAGGTGATGCTCAACCTGATCACCAATGCCGCTGAAGCCATGAAGACCCTGGCCCCGGGAACCAAAACCATTGCCATCGCAACCCAATGTCTGGACCGGCAGCAGGTGGTCATCCGGGTGGAAGATTCAGGCCCCGGGATTTCCCAGATCCACAGGGAGCGCATATTTGACCCCTTTTACACCACCAAGAACAACTCGGGCATCGGGCTCAGCATCTGCCGGCGCATCATCAACGACCACAAGGGCACCCTCAACCTCCACAAGAGCCGCCTGGGGGGAGCGGGTTTCACAATCCAGCTTCCTGCAAGACAGCATGAAACCAAACCAGCCAAAGGCGTTTAAAACCGTTTCCGGTGCAAACACGGCATTACGGCCCACGGAGAATCCAGGGGTTTCCACGATCCCTTAGGACCGCAAATGAAATAGGTTGACCAGGCATCCAGGGGCCTGGGGTATGCCCGGGCCCAGGACTCAATGTCCCGGAACTGTCATCCCAACATTGCCCTGGGAGATCATCTTCCTGACCCTGTCAACCAGGTACCGCTCAAAAACTTTTTCCGTAAGGGTGGGAATTTTATCCTGCAAATGGGCCAGGGATATCGAATTGATGATTTCGGGACCGGCTGTTTTTATATGGACAATCTGACCGTTATTGAGTTCTTCCTTGACCAGGTGGGAGACAACAACCCCCAGGCCGATATGGCTTGTTATTGCGGATATCACAGCCCGATGACTGTCCACGGTCAATACGCTACGAACCTGTATATTCTTTTTTGAAAAATGGTGCTTGAACCACTGTTTAACGGTTTGCAGTTCTTTTGTATAGCCGATGAAATCCTGTTTTAACAAAGCAGCAAACGAATGATCACCCTTCACCCGGGTTTCATGGTACTGCCTCGAGCAGGCAAGTATGACCTCCTCCTCGACAACCGGATCAAAATGGAACATGTCAAGGGAACCCGGGTGGGTATTCCGGGTTAAGAATACATCAACCAGGGCAAAATCAACCAGCCCCTTCCTGAGCTGGGGCAGCAGGGTCTCCGGGGTTCCAAATTTTAAAGTAAACGACACATCCGGATACTGTTCCCTGAACCCTGCCACAATGGATGGCAGATAGGCCTTTCCAAATTCCGGTGGGACGCCGATACGCAGTTCACCAACGGGATGGTCCTTTGCCATCCCAAGCCCCTTGAGATATGCGTCAAGGGCCGTCATAAACGGCCGGACAATTTCATACAACTGCTGACCTGCTGCAGTTGGCACCAATTGCTTGTGCAGGCGGATGAACAACGGGCTGTTCACTTCCCTTTCCAGTTTTTGAATGGCCTGGCTGACCGCAGACTGGCTGACAAACAGCCTATCGGCCGCAGCAACAGCACTTTCCAGTTTAAACACATGGTAAAACACTTTCAGCCGGTCCAGATTCTGTAACATAAGTATAACTTCAGCTATGGTTGATTTTATATAATTATACTTATTAAACAATCCCGGCTATGATTACAACATAAAACCGTCAACACAGATCAACAGGAGGTGGTTATGCTGGAATCAAAACAACACGCTTATTTTGGGTATGGCCCCCATGTCCCCGTTTCCAACCCCATCAAGGATCGGATAAAAAAAAGCCTGGGAGAGCTAGTTTGCTGGCTGCTTCCGGAAGACACAACGGACAAGGCAGGCCCCGGCCGAAACCATTCAAACGGTCTGAACACTGGTCATGCCTGCAATGTCGGCAAGGCCATATTCTGGATCGTTGTATCCATCGGCATTTCCCTGGCAATGGGCCAGTTAAAGTAGCGATCCCGGCCCCCTTAAACGTTAAGACAACAGGCCGTAATGGATTAAGGACGTCACCTGGATGCGACCCTATCGGTTTGATGGGGCCAGGATCCTTTCCCAAAAGCAACATCATATTTTGCTTGCGCAGCCCAGGGACAGACGATATAACCCTTTCAGTGAAAGCAAGCGCATCCACTCCATATCTGAAGTCATCGAACAGCGGTTTGAGTGTTCTCTGACAGTTCCTGCAGAACCGGCATAACCCCAAATTGGAACCATTGGAAAACAAAAATAGCCCCCACCCTGTCCACAGGTTTGAGGCCAGCCTGGAACAGCACTCGGATGCAGAGGATTTCGGTGGACCTGGCGTTAGACACCCTAGGTTGAGAATGAAAGGAAAAGCCATGCCCTTTGTAAATATTAAAATCACAAAAGAAGGTGCCACAGCAGATCAGAAAGCAGAACTCATAAAAGGCGCTACAGATTTACTTGTAAAGGTTCTGGGGAAAAACCCAAAAACCACGGTTGTCGTCATTGAAGAAGTCGAAACGGACAATTGGGGCATTGGTGGAGAACCCGTCACGGTACTTCGCAGTCGAGACAAATAAAGTACCGGGCAAAGGTTGCACCCAGGGACCTGTACTGTTTTGCAGACCGGGCTTGCGTTGGCGGTTTTCAAAGACCAGGCGGCACAATGGCCATGGTAAAGGAATCATCATATCATCCCTGGGCCGCAGGGTGCACAACGACCGTGAACGCCGCCATAACCCATCCAAAGGTCCCATCATCAAGGGCTATGTACAGCCAGTCAGGGGCACTTCCCCTGATGGTAAGGACGGTGCCCTGGGGGACCTGCCGAATCGTTCCGTGCTCTTTTCCAGGACCGGAACGCACATTTAAAAATTGAGCCGTGACTTGTACCCTTTGCCCGGCAAAGGGTATTGCAGCAGGCGTTGCATCGACCTCAACGACCTCATAGCCGGCCGGAACTTTTCTGTAGTAGACGCCCTCACTTAGATAGTAGTGGACTCCGGAAACAGAGACAAGCACTGCAGCTGCCGTTAAAGCCGCAACCACTATCCCCAGGGGTGGACGGACCGAGACCCAGTGGGGTCCCCTTGCCCTGTAATAGAAACCATTGGCATAGTAATAGTTCATCCTGCCGGCCCTGACAACACGGTGGGATCGCGGAAGCACCTTGACCTCTCGCCCGTATTTTCCAGTTACGGCAGGCGCCCTGGGTTCATATCTTTTTTGAGCCCACGCGCTACCAGGAGGCAACACGGTAAAAAAGAACATCAAACCTGCCAGGGCCCAACTGATCCATTGATATCGAATTCTGCAGAATCTGCTCATTTTATACTCCTTTTTGTTGTTCCGGCATCTTCCAGGGCCGGCCGGGATTTATTCCCCCGATACGACAAGAAAGCAATCGGCGTGCCAGGATTATGCGCTTCAAAAAAACCATCATTTTAAGGCAGTTATGATTTTCAAAATAACCGGACAGGGATGGCTGAATCTCCAAATGCATACTTTTTACCCATGCAGATACAGCCAAGTGGATACAAATTACCCGACCCATGGGTAAAAACCTTCCCCCAGGGTCGGGGGACAGCACACGAATCCCAGGAGATGGGGTCAGGGCTTGCGCAGATAAAACCTTAAAAGATGTGAATCACCCATTTTACGCCAAGAAAGAGTGTGACCACCAGCGCTGCAGCGCCGCCGATGTTGAGCAGCCAGCCATTCGTGTTTTCCCGGGCCCAGGCCTTATCATTGAGCAATTTCATGAAAATCGCCACAAACAAAGGGGTGCCCACAAAGGAGAGGGCCAGCATGAGCATGAGAAGCGTCACGGGTTTTCCCGGTAAAAAGGCGCCCGGCAGGGCAATCAGGCACCCGGCAAGGATGATCCCTTTGTATTTTGTTTCCCCGGGTTTCAGATCCCACCGCATTTTATCCCCGACCACATAGGATGCCGCAATAAAGGTGGGCATGATGGTGGAAAAAACGGCACACCAGATGCCCAGGCAGAAAAAGCCATGGGCATACTCTCCCAGGATCGGCTTGATGGCATTGGCCATCTCAAAAAGGGTTGACACATGGATCCCGGCAGGGTTGAGCACGCTTGCACCGGTGAGGTAAATGGCGGTACAATAGAGACCAAAGGCGCCCAGAAGCGACACGGCCGTGTCGGCCAGGGCCAGTTTCAGATCCGCTGTCGTCCATCCCCTTTCATGGACGGTATAGGTCTGCATGGAGAGGATGGTCACATGGATGGAACCGCCCATGATGGCTGTCATCATCATGATTTCAGCAGATCCAAAGTTGGCAAGATCCGGCACAAGCCCCCCCATCACCGCACCCAGGTCGGGTCGTGCAATAAAAAGGGTGGCAATAAAACAGAGGACCAGGAGGGAAACCACCCCCTTGCAGATATTCTCAATGGTTTTATAGCCCCCCAGGGCAACCAGGCCGTAAAAAACAGCTACAAAGAAAATGCCCCACAGGGGGGTGGCCAGACCGGTTACAAACCCCGTCACGGCCACCAGGACCTTCAGCAGAACCACGTTGCAGAGCCAGATCACCACCAGGGCATCCACGGCTACAAACCAGGCAAGTCCCCTGCCCCATTTTTCCTCAACAATCGAGACAATGCCCTTGCCGCCAATCAATGCTGTTTTTGCGGCCATATACTGGCAGACAAAGGCCAGCACTACACTCAAGACAACCACCCACAAAAACCCATAACCGTAAATGCCGCCGGCTTTGGCAACGCTTAACGTGGTACCGGGGCCTGCGGCCACCGCGCTGATGAGCCAGGCAGGACCAAAGGCAGACAGGATTCCTTTGATGCGGGATGTTTTTATTTTTTCAACATGTTCCATGGTTTTTCCAATTATCTTTGATTTTTTTATATGAAACGCCCACCGAAGCATTGCAAACAGGGGTGTTTCATCGTTCGTTGTGGATAGAGCAGACGTCATGCTCCGGCCGTGCCGGTTTTATATGAAACACCCACTGAAGTCATGCTTGGTTGTGTTCGCCAGGACATGGAAGTTGGGTTGCCATCTCAGGATGTCATGGATTCCACCTTCAGCCGGGCTGCCAGGGTTTTTTCGTCCAGATTGTACAAGGCATCCATGAAATGGGGCATGAACGTGCCAGGGCCCGACGCCTTTTCCGCGGCAAGCTCGCCGGCAATGGCGGCAACGCTAGATGCGGCAACGGCCGCGTCAAAACCATTGTCAGCCACGGCATAAAAGGCCGCTGCCAGGGCCGAAAGCATACAACCTGTTCCGGTGACGGCATTCATCAACGGGGTGCCATTGTCAAGAATTACCCGCCGGCCCGGAGCCAGGATCATATCTTTTTGTCCGCTGACCATGAGGGACGACGCCGATACCAGAATGGACGGCCACCCGGATTCGTCGGTCCCGGTTTCTCCACCGCCTCCATGGGCCCGGCCATGGCCCGCCAGAATCTGCCTGGCCTGTTCCATGTCCAGGGTGTTGTCAACACCCCTGGTGGTGTAATTTGTACCGGTGAGCGAACAGATCTCCGAGGCATTTCCCCGGATTATCTTGCGGGGGGCAAGGGCAAAAAGAGCCTTGGCAATCCCGGTCCTGTAGATGCCGGCACCCGCTCCCACGGGATCCAGCACAACGGGTTTATCCATCCTGGCGGCCAGGGTCATGAGGATTTTCATCACCTTGATCCGCTCGTCAACCGGGGTGCCCATGTTGATGCACAGGGCATCTGAAATTTTTGACATGTAGGCGGCATCCGCCTGGGCCCAGGACATGGTGGGAGATGCTCCCAGGGCCAGCAGGGCGTTGGCCGTCTGATTCATCACCACGAAATTTGTAACCACATGAACCAGGGGTTTCTGGTCACGAATTCTGGTGCACAGCTTGAAAATATCATGGGCCAGGGTTTGGCGTTCCATCATAAAAATTCCATTAACAAAGGATAAGGCCGGCTTATTTCCGGAAAATTTCCTTTGTTGTCCACAAATGTTCAAATCGTTCAAATTAAGGAACAGGATGGAATAGAGAAAAGGGGGTCGAACACCCCCCCACAAGAAAGATATCATTTGAAAAGTAAATATCAGCTTCCCTACGTCGGAATTATCCGCATCAGGTTCCAAGGGACAGGATCATTACAACCCTTCTCAGCCACGATCAGCGCCCCCAGCAAACACAATCCAATTTAACGCTCTTTTATGACCCGTGGGAAAACTCTTGTCAACCCATTTGATCCCCCCACCCAGGATTTTCCGACTTTCCTGGGACAATCCCCCGTGGTTCCGCCCTTGTTTTCGGCAAATACTTCTGCTAATGCTGTATGTATCAACCGAATTCCGGTATGGGGATCTCGTCCCACAGGTTCACGACCGTGCCGAACGTACACAAAAACGATGCGCCGGTCGTTCCCGTGCTTTGCCCATGGGGAAAAACAAACGAAAAACCATGCTACAAAGGAGTGTCTGCCATGACTATTCTTAATCTGATAACAGGCGTTCTGCTGCTCTTCGCAGGTCGCCGTTTTTTCTGGGTCTCGGTTGCCTGCATCGGATTTATCATGGCATATCGATACACCGTGGAGGTCGGGGTTCCCGGACCTGCCTGGATCACATGGGCGCTTCCCCTGGCAATCGGATTAATCGGTGCCCTGGTGGCGGTTGTGTACCAGAAGCTTGCCGTCGTCCTGATTGGGTTCATGATCGGCGGACTGGTCGCCACGGACCTGTTCCCTCTTGTGGGTAACCATGGCGAACCGCTTTCCTGGCTGATCCTGCTGGCGGGCGGTATTATAGGGGCCGTTGCCATGCTCTTCGTATTTGACTGGGCACTGATCATGCTGTCGTCCCTGGCCGGTGCCTTTGTCATCATCACGTCAATGGGGCTGGACAAAACAGGCGGCAATATGGCATTCGTTATTCTCGCCGTCCTGGGAATGATCGTTCAGACTGTCTTGTTCTTGAAAACCCAAAAGTCGTCTGATAAGAGATAAATTCTGTTCGGTTTTTCCGCTTTGTTTTTTAAATTGCAAAACATAACGCCATAGGGTCCCTGCCCTTCAACAGAAAATCAAATCAGATTCAAATCAAGTTCGCAATTGTTCTAAATCCATTTCTCAAATCCTCTAAATCCGTTGGTCTCAAGCCTGCCCCTGGGCAGGCCGCCCAAAGCCCCGGAGGAAGGCACCAAACAATATTATTTAATTATTTCAAATTATTAAACCATAAACAACACAAACGATGTCCCACCTTCCTTCAATGGCACGACCATTGCTATTCCTGATGGCAGAAGCAACATTAACACCCCCATGAGAGGAATGATTATGGCCCCAACCCGCCCAGGAAAAAACCAACCGACTGCGATGAAACCGCCCATGGATGCAGGGGTAAACCCGGGCATTTCAGAAGAACTGCTAAAGACAAGGGCCTACTTCCACCGGCTTAAACTACGGCTGGGACTGGGCGTCCTGACCTGCTTTATCATTCCCCATGTGCTTCTTTCCACCTATTTCCACTGTCAGTTTACAACGGCATTGAAAAAAACAGGCAAGCTCAACATCGAAGCCCTGGCAAAGAGCCAGCGCAACATTGTGGATCTGTTCCTGAGGGAGCGGGAGATGAACCTTCGCAACCTGTTCTACTCCCGGGAGTTCGCCCCCGATCCCACAGAGCAGAAGATGCTCTACTTTCTCCAGACCCTGAACCACTTCAGCGACGCCTTTGTGGACGTGGGTTTCCTGAACCAGGAGGGTGTGCAGACAGGCTATGCAGGACCTTTTCCAGCCCTTCTCAACAAAAACTACCGACATGAAGCCTGGTTTTCCACCCTTTTGGCCCAGGAAAAGGATTACGTGATCACGGACGTCTATCTCGGGTTCAGAAACAAACCCCACTTTACCATCGCCGTAAAGCTGACCATTGACAAGCGGGTCTGCATCATGCGATCCACCCTGGATCCGGACAAATTCTACATGTTTCTAAGATCCATCGGCAAGGTCAAGGAGGTGGAGACGACCCTTGTGAACCGGACCGGAACCTACCAGCTTGTGGACCCGTTAAAGGCCAATGTTCTTGAACGCTCCACCTACCTTCCCCCCGGAGATGTTCCCACCGGAATCTATGAGATCGAGGATGAGCACGGAACCATGCTCACGGCCCACGCCTGGCTCAACGAAGCGCCCTGGGCCCTGATCATCAGCCAGCCCCTCAGAATCATCCACGCCCAGATGTACAAGACCCGCAACGCCATGCTCATCAACCTTGCCATCATCACCGGGATTCTGGCGCTCGTGATCTGGATCACGGCAAGCCGCCTCATGAATCGGGCCCAGCGGATAGCCGAAGAGAGCATTCAGCTCCAGACCCAGCTTATCCACGCCTCCAAGCTTGCCTCGGTGGGTGAACTTGCCACGGGGGTGGCCCATGAAATCAACAATCCCCTTGCCATCATCACCTCAACGGTGGGCGTGGTCCGGGACATGCTCAATCCTGAATTCAAACTGGATTCAAGCCCGGATGCCATTATCAAAGAGTTGAACACCATTGAATCGGCAGCCTTCCGAGCCAGTAAAATAACCCGGCAGCTCCTGGATTTCGGCAGAAAAAACGAACCCAGAAAAAAACTGCACAACATCAACACCATCCTTGAAAAGGTTATCCTTGGCATCCAGAAGCACCGGTTTAACCTTGCTGACATCGAGCTTGTTCAAAACTATGCCAAGGACCTTCCCGACATCAGAATCGATGCCGATCAGATCTCCCAGGTTTTCCTGAACCTGCTCAACAATGCCGAAGACGCCATCACTGGAAAGGGCACCATCACCGTGACCACGGAATCGGACAGCGAATCGGTTCGAATCATGATCCAAGACACCGGCGAAGGCATGCCCCTGAGCCGGATCAAGGAAATCTTCAACCCCTTTTATACCACCAAGGAGGCCGGCAAGGGCACGGGACTGGGACTGAGCATCTCCCTTGCCATCATCAACGCCATGAAAGGCACCATTGAAGTCCAGAGCCTGCCCGGCAAGGGCAGCCTTTTTACCATCTCTCTGCCGGCTGACACTACCGCGTCAGACCCGGAAAATAACAACCATGACAGGGGAGAAAAACCATGAACGTCCTTCTTGTTGACGACGAAGAACAGTTCCGAACGGCCGTTGCAAGGCAGCTGACGGTCAGAGGATACACCGTCCATCAGGCCGGGACCGGTGAACAGGGTATTACCATTGCCCGGGAAAAGGCCCTTGATCTTGTCATCCTTGACATGCGGCTGCCCGGAATCAATGGAACAGCGACCCTCAAGGAGATCAAACGGGTATCTCCCCTGACCGAGGTAATCATGCTCACCGGCCAGGCAACGGTCAAGGCGGCCATGGAGGCCATTACCCTGGGGGCCTTTGACTACATGACAAAACCCATGGGGATCGATGAACTGATCTACAAGATGGAAGATGCCTATAAAAAAAGGTTACTGGCCACGCAGCAGATCAAGGCCACAACGCCATTGGACAAGAAACAATAAACCGATCAACCAACCCGAAAAGGAGCAACAGCAATGAACTTTTTTAAACAATGGGGCAAATTCATGATCCAGGGATCAAGATGCTATGCCCAATGGGAAATCAGTAATGCCGCCACCATCCTTAACAGCAGGCGAAGAACTGCCATTCTGGTCCTTCTGCTGGTACCGGCCATCATCGGCGGTATTGTGTTTGCCGAGGACATCGGCACGGCCGTACCCGACCTCATCGGCGGCCACCATGCCTACAGCCCCTCCTACTACAGCCTGGGAATCTTTGTGGTTTCAATCTTTGTGGGACTGCTTGCAGGGCTCATCACCGGCTGCATCGGCGCAGGCGGCGGATTCATCATCGCCCCGGCCCTGATGAGCGCCGGCATCAAGGGTATCCTTGCCGTTGGTACCGATCTTTTCCACATCTTTGCCAAGGCCATCATGGGCAGCGTGATCCACAGAAAACTGGGGAATGTAAGCGTTCCCCTGGCCTTTGTCTTTGTCATCGGAGCCCTTATGGGGGCCACAGGCGGTGGACTTTTGAACCGCTACCTCTACGAACTCAACCCGGTATTGAGCGACGCCTTTATCAGCAGCGTATACGTATTCATGCTCGGTTTTCTCGGCATCTATGCCCTCACCGATTTCCTGAGATCCATAGGTCCGGGCAAGGCATCTGCCGACACGGGCGGTGACGCCATGGGCGGACTGCCCAGACGACTTCAGTCGATCTCCCTTCCCCCCATGATCAAGTTTGATTTTGAGATCACCCCGGGGGGCAGAAGCATCTCCTGGCTGTTCCTGGTGCTGTCCGGCGCCCTTGTGGGCCTTGCCGCCGGTATCATGGGCGTTGGCGGCGGATTTCTCACCTTCCCCATCTTTGTCTATGTCATGGGCGTCTCTTCCATGACCACCGTTGGAACGGACATCTTCCAGATCATATTCACGGCAGGTTATGCATCCATCACCCAGTACGCCATCTATGGGTTTATCTTTTATACCCTTGCCATCGGCATGCTCCTTGGCTCGCTTGTGGGCATCCAGATCGGGGCCATGGTGACCAAGGTGGTCAGTGATACCACCATCAGGGGATTCTACGCCATTGCCATCCTGTCGGGCTTTGTCAACCGGCTCTTTTCCCTGCCCATCAAGCTTGCCAACATGGAGATCATCTCCCTTTCCCAGGAGACCGGCGCCATGCTCAATAAAATCGGCACCTGGTCGTTTTTCGTTGTCATCGGAATCTTCGGCATCTGGGTCTTTTCAACCTTTTTCATGAATCTTAAAACCCTCAGGGGCAAGGAGGTGCGGTCATGATCGCAAAAAAAAGAGAATTTTACATCGGGGTCATCATGCTGACGGGATTTGCAACCATCCTTGCAATTCTCTTCTCGCCCATTTACCATGGTAAAAACGGGCTCTGCTTTCTGGACAACATGTTCAACTCCATGTCCAAGGGGTCTGCCTACTATATCCCGGCCATGAAGGTTGAGGCGGACAAACTGACCGGCAAAACAATCAACCTGAACCTGAGCATGGACAGGGCGTCCCAGGCTGAAACCATGTCCAGAATCCTTGGGATGGCCAATGCCTCGGTGTCAACGGCAGGAACGGCCCTTACCGTTTCAACGGATCTTGGCCAGCTGCTCAACGCCTGTTTAACCGACGCCGACACCATGTACAACAACGACGGCGCAACGGTCCAGCAGCGTTACCAGACCGACGAACGGGTCGTTCTGTTTAACTGGTACCAGCTGTTGAAAAAGGTGGAAAAAAACCTGACCAAACAGAAGATGTTCAAGGAGGCCAAGGCGGTTGCCCTGGTGAACCAGAAGGCCGTTGAAACAGCCTACAACTACTACAAGGTCGAGGCAAAATCCGTCAAGGCCAGTGCCTTCATGCTCGGTCTTGCCCTGGTATTTTATGTAATCTACACCCTGTGGTACGGATTTGGCATCATGTTCGTGTTTGAAGGGCTTGGCATGCAGATTGAACATTAACCCGTAATCAGGACAACTTGAAATGATGGTCAAATCAATGGTCAACCGGATAAAGGAACGTATGGACTGGCTCTTTAAGCGAGAGATTCCCGCCGACTCAGCCAACACCGAGGAGCTGCGGCTCAATTTCAAGTCCAGGTACCATTGTTTCAAGTTGCTCCTGAACGCCAACAACCGCTGCCTGGAGGGCATGGCCGAACTGGAGCAGGCCCTCAAGGGAGAAAAAACCTTTGGCATGAGCTTTGTCCGGACCCTTTGTACGGCCATCTCGGTCAACGTGCTCACCATGGTCAAGAACCTGGAGCAGCTTGCCCCGGGAAAATACCTGGAGCTGGGTCCCAGATTCGATCAGATACAGGCGGCCCTTGAACTGCTTTTCAACCCCATCGCCCAGACCGGGGAAACAAGGCTGGTCATTCCCTTTGATGATATCAATCAGGAGATGGCCAATGTGGTGGGCGGAAAAATGGCAAAACTGGGGGAAATCAAAAACAAGCTTGGCATCAACGTGCCCCGGGGGTTTGTCATCACCGCCACAGCCTATGAACGCTTTATCCGCTCCAACGACCTCCAGGACGAAATCGATACGATCACCCAGTCCGCCGGAGCCGAGGACCTCAAGGAACTGGACATCATCAGCGCACGGATCCAGCAGATGATCATCAATTCCACCATGCTCCCCGAGCTTGAAGCCGCCGTGCAACAAAGCTGGGAAGCCCTGGAGCAAAACGCCGGCCACCCCCTTCCCCTTGCCATCCGGAGCAGCGCCCTTTGCGAGGACAGCCTGGACAGCTCGTTTGCCGGTCAGTATCGAAGCGAGCTCAACGTGGACAAGGAGAGCTTCAACCAGGTGTACAAGGAGGTGGTGGCCAGCAAGTACAGTGTCCAGGCAATGACCTACCGGTTCAACAAGGGGTTCAGGGACCAAGATATCGCCATGTGCACGGGCTGCATGGAGATGATCGATGCGGTGGCAGGCGGGGTGGTTTATACCTGCAACCCCCTGGACGCCGACGACAATTCCCTGTTCATCAACGCGGTCTGGGGACTGCCAAAGCTTGTGGTCGACGGAAGCGATTCGTTTGACCTGTTCACCTTTTCCCGCAAACCCGCGTTAACCCTTGTAAAAAAACAGATTAACAACAAAACGATTCAGTACATCTGCTCAAGGGAATACGGCATAGAAAAGGTGGCAGTCCCCCCCCAGGATCAGCCGATCCCCTCCATCAACGACACCACGGCCATGGACCTGGCAGAAATCGCCTTGAACATTGAACACTATTACAAATTTGCCCAGGACATTGAATGGGCACTTTCAAAAAACGGCCAACTCTACATTCTCCAGTGCCGCCCCCTCAAGCAGATGGCCAGAGCAAAGGCGCTTCCCCCATTGAAGGGTCTTGCCCAGCCCCTGCTCACGGGCGGTATCACGGCAAGTCCGGGGGCCGCAGCAGGTACGGTTTACCGTGCCACAAGGGATGCAGACATTCTCTGGTTTCCGGAAAACGCCATCCTGGTGGTGGAACAGGCAAGGCCCCGGTGGGCCCCGCTCCTCAACAGGGCTGCAGGCATCATCGCAGAACAGGGCGGCTTTGCCGGCCACCTGGCCAATGTGGCAAGGGAGTTTTCAGTGCCGGCCATCATGAACATCCCCCGGGCAATGGAAACCCTGGAGCAGGGAGCGACCATCACCATGGATGCGGATGCCTGCGCCGTGTTTAAAGGCAGACAGGACGCCATCCTGGGCAGAAAGCCCCTGGCCCCCCAGAACCTCATGCGCCAGAGCAGTGTATTCCGCCTCCTCGAACAGACCGGTTCCCTCATCGTGCCTTTGAACCTCATCGACCCGGATGCCAATGATTTCCGACCGTCAGCGTGTCGGACCCTCCATGACATCACCCGGTTTGTCCACGAACGATCGGTCCACGAGATGTTCAACTTTGGCAGCAACAACCATTTTCCCGAGCATTCGAGCAAGCAGCTCTACTACAATGTCCCCCTCAACTGGTGGATACTGAACCTGGACGACGGTTTCACCACCCAGGTGACCGGCCCCCATGTGCGCCTCAATCAGATCACATCCTACCCCATGCTCGCCTTCTGGGAAGGATTTATCCTGGTTCCCTGGGACGGTCCGCCCCCCGTGGACTCCAAGGGGCTGATGTCGGTCATGTTCCGGTCGACCATGAACCCGGCCCTTGTGCCGGGTGTGAAATCAAAGTATGCGGACAAAAACTATTTCATGGTATCAAAGAACTATTGCAGCCTCAGTTCAAGGCTGGGCTATCACTTTTCCACCATGGAGGCCCTGGTGAGCGGACGGGCCGCCGAGGACTACATCAGCTTCCAGTTCAAGGGAGGGGCTGCAGACTATGACCGGAGAATCAAACGGATCGAATTTATTCAGGAGATCCTTGAAACCTACGATTTCTCGGTAAGGGTCCGGGAGGACACCCTGAGGGCACGCATGGAGGGCAAGGGCACCCAGGTACTCAAAACCCGCCTCATGATACTCGGCTATCTGAGCCTGCACACCCGGCAGATCGACATGATCATGTCCAACACCAGCCGGGTGAAATTTTACAGGGAAAAAATCGGAAGGGATATTGATGAAAAAATCATAGCACCACACTTTAACCCACAGGAAAATGAAGAGGAGGCGTAACATGGATAACATCACCATCAATCTTTTAGTTGTAGACGACGAGGAAGAATTCCTCGGTTCCATCACCCGAAGTCTTTCTGTCCGAAATTTCAAGGTCGTTGCCGTAAACAGGGGAGAAAAGGCCATTGAAGCGGTCAAGACCCATGCCATTGACGTGGCACTGGTGGATCTCAAGATGCCGGGCATAAACGGAGAGGAGACCCTTGCTGCCCTTAAAAAGGAAAAGGAAGGACTTGAGGTGATTATCCTCACCGGCCACGGCACCATTGACTCAGCCATTGAATGCACACGGATCGGGGCCTTTGCCTTTCTCCAGAAACCCTGTGAGCTCAACGAACTGCTCGACACCCTGCACAGGGCCTATGAAAAAAAGCAGAAAAACATTGAGGAAATCAACGAACGGCGAATCAAAGGAATCCTGAAGTCTAAGGCATGAGGGTTGTAATCCCCAGGACAGCGGACCTTCCCGACCGGTTTTCCAGGACAGGGAAGGTCCCAGGGGATATGGACGCAAGGGGCAAGTGACGATGAATGTATTCAAGCGACTCAAACGATTAAAAACACTTCTTGTTGACGATGACGAATGGATCAGAGACGCCATGTCCATCTTTTTTGCAAGCGAGGGGTGTACCCTTCAAGCCCTTGAGACCGCAGAAGAGGCCTTGCAGGTCTGTACCCGGGATCACTTTGACATCGTTATTGTCGATTACATGCTGCCGGGAATGAACGGAATAAACTTTGTAAGGGCCCTGGACCGACTGGCCATGGATAAAAAATCCGACCCCCCCGGGCCCATGGTCAAAATCCTCATCACCGCCCATGGGGAAGATGAGATCGTAACCCTTGCAAGGGCGGCCGGGTTCCATGAGATCATCCACAAGCCCTTTACCCCTGAAGCCATTGAAAATGCCATCAAACAGCAGATTTCAGACATGGCACCGGATTATTGATCAAACACCCGCCCGGGAAAACGCACCAGCTGGTCGATGTTTGCCTTGCGGAGCCGGCTGTCCTGATTTTCCTTTTCCTGGTAAGCCTTGGTGATCTTTTCACACAGGTCTTCAAACCGGGCCGGTTTGAGCACATAATCAAAGGCCCCGAGCTTCATTCCCTCAACGCTTGACTCCACGGTACCATGGCCGGTGAGCAGAATCACCTCGGCAAGGGGCCGGAGACGCTTGATCTCCTGGAGGGTATCAATGCCGTCCATGCCGCCGGACATCTTGATGTCCAGAAGAATTACGTCAAAGGAGGTCTCACCGATCTTTTCCACGGCCGCTTCCCCGCTTGCCACCCCCACGGTGTCAATTCCTTTTCGATTGAGCCGTTTTACAATGGTTTCGAGAAAATCGATCTCATCATCGACCACCAGCACTTTAATTTCCATGATATCCTCCTCTATGCAATCGTTTTTTTCGAAACAGTCAGGGGCAGAACAACGGTGAAACAGGTTCCCCGTCCCGGACCGCTCTCCACCTGGATGGTGCCGCCCAAACGTTCAACTATGGTATAGGTAATGGACAGCCCCAGCCCCGTCCCTTTGTTGACCGCCTTGGTGGTGAAAAACGGATCAAAAATTTTCTTTTTAAGGGTTTCCGGAATCCCCTTACCCGTATCCGTGATATGAATCACCAGGGTATCGGCCTTTGCAAGGGTTTCCACCGTAATCGTTCCCTGTCGTTCAATGGCGTCAACGGCATTGTTTAAAATATTCAGGAACACCTGCTGCAGCTGGGACTGGTCGCTCATGATCCCGGGGATGGATTCGTCAAATCGAGTCTCAATCCGGATGTCATTGATCCCGGCGTGGTACTCCAGAAATTCCAGGGTCTTCTTCAGCACCTGATTAATATCCACCCGCTCCATCACAGGCTCCATGCTCCTTGCAAATCCCAGCATGTTGTGGGTCACCTTGGCGGCCCGTTCCACATGCTCTTCGATCTTCCCAAGGGCCTGATCATACTCCTTGAAATTCTCGCTGTTGCGGAAGGCTTCGTCCGCCAGAAGGTCCCGCATCCAGCCAGCCTTTGCTGCGATGATTCCCAGGGGATTGTTGATTTCATGGGCCACACCTGCCGCCATCTTGCCAAGGGCCGCCATCTTGTCGGCCTGGATGAGCTGAACATTGAGCTCCTTTAACTGCCTTTCACGTTCCTGGAGTTTATTCACGCTCATACCCGTTGTAACCACCGTTGTCAACACAATGACCAACGCTGCAATGAAAAACATTGCGATCTCCTGGGAGCTTATGTCGGACAACGAGGGCATATTCTCATCCAGGTCCTGCCTGACAATGAACAACCAGTTGTTATTATTGATCCAACGGCCGGCATAAATCACCCCATGGTCCGGCTTTTCCATATTTTTAACAATGGTGGTACCAGCCCCGAAACGGGCTGTATCCATTTCAGAAACCGTGAAAATTTCCTTTCTGGAAAACCGAGGCCGGCTTTGATAAACGCCCTGGCGGTTGATGATAAAGGCGTCACCGGTTCTGCCGGTCTGGGCCGTGGTGACAAGGCGTGCAAAGATTTCAGGATCAATGGTGGCCCTTAACACCCAGTCGCCATCGGGGTCCCCTGACTTAACGGCAATCACAAAATGGGGAATCTGCCTGAATCCCATGTACACATCGCTCACGTAAATGCCCTTGACCATGACCAGGTTGAACCATACCTGTTCCCTGTAGTTGAGCCCCTCCAGGCTGTAGGGCCCCACATAGGCCAGATGATCGCCATGGTTGTTGATCACCCCTATATCCACAAGACCACCGCCGGTCTGGGCGTTTATGGTCTCAAACAGCGCCCTTAAATGGGCAGGCTCCCTGTAAAAGGCAAGGGTACCGGATTGGGCAATGGCCGACAAAATCACCTTACGTTCTTCCAGAAAAAGATCCAGACTCTGGGAACAGGTTGCAACCCTTGAAACCAGATCCTGCTCCACCCGCTGGAAAAAGGCCCTGGCAAAACCATAGTAGAGGGTATACCCCAGCAATGCCAGGGGAACAAAGGAGATCAACAGGGTCGTGATGACAATCTTCTGGCGAAACACCTGGTAAATGGGTTTGTTCATGGCATAAACGCTCCTTGCCCCATCAGTGCCCAGGCATGGAGAAACCCCATGCAGATGAACCAGAAGGGCACCCCGTATTTCAAGAAATCAACCACCCTGAGCAGGCGATCACCGGTCTCAGGGTCCCGGCCCATGCCAAAACAGATGGCATTATTGGGGCTTCCAAACACAAGGCAATGGGCAAAGGACGACGCAAAGGCACAGCCGAATCCCGCCATCCACGGATCCATCTGCCCCAGGGCCGCCATGGGAAGCACCACCGGCCCCAGGGCCGCGACAACCACCCCATCGCCCATGAAATTGGTCAGGACACCGGCCATGACGGCAATGACCATGAACAGCCCGTCTCCCTGGATCATGGACCCGGGAACCATGGCGATCAGTGACCGTGCAGCCCACAATGCCCCCCCCGTAAACTGCAACCCTGCGCCCATGGCACAGGCAGCGCCATAGAGGCCGACCACATCAAGGGCAACCTCGTTCTGGAGATCCTCCCAGGTGACAATACGAAGGATGATCATGGCAAAAACAGCCCCAAGGGCCGGGCCTCCAAGACCATAGTGCTGACCCGGAAAAACCATGGCAAGTATCATTGACACAAGAATCAGGGCCATCACGGCCTCCCTGCCCCCAAACTTTGGAAGCCCTGCCATCTCCTGCTGAATTGCCCGGCCCGGGTCCACAAGGACCACCCGGCATCTGGGCTTTAAAACAAGGTAGAGGTAAAGGCCAAGGACGAACGACAGGGCCATGGCAAAGGGAACGCCCCGGGTCAACCACCCGGCAAAGGAAATGGGCGCACCCTGGTCTGAAAGATAGCCCATCATCAGGGCGTTCCATCCGCCTGCCCCAGGAGAAACAACGCCGCCGATGTTGCCGGCATAGGCAAGCCCCAGGAGCAAAAACATGGCAAGGGGTCTGTCCTGATCCACACCATGGGCCCTGCAGCTTGCCTTGTACACCCCCATGAGCATGGGAATCAAAAGCGCCACAAGGGCGTGGCCGGATACAAATCCGGCACACAGGGTCACCATGGGAAAGAAGAACAGACAGATGCCGCCCATGCTCCGGACCCGGGCAAGGAGCATGAGTCCCAGACGTCGGTCAAACCCTGTTTTTGAGACCCCCACGGCAACGCCAAGAACACCCAGTATAAAAAAGACCTCATCCTTTAAATAGGCCCTGGCAATATCATTGGGGGGAAGAATACAGAAAACATACATGAGAACCACGACCAGAAGATCTGTGCCGCCCATGGAGATCGCCTCGGTTCCCCAGAAAAGCACGGCCACGGTCAGGATGCCCACCATGACCATGGCACGCCGGGCCACTTTTTCCCGGGCCGCGGAAGGGGAGGTCCCGGCCGCAGAGGCGATGGGAGAAAGCCGTTGGTTCACGGTCTCCGTGATGGTCGAACAGCCCGGAGCAAGGACATACCCCTTTGGTGCTTGTTCGCTGACCAGGGCCGTAAGACCTGCGGGGATGGACGACAACGCCGTAAATGCAATGATCACCCCCCCCAGCAACAGTATGCAGGGTTTAAATCCCGGCCGGCTCTGCCACCATGCACGGATCTTGGCCGGACGGACCATTGTGGCTGATTTCATTGGTTTCTCCTTTTAATAGCCTGGGGACATTTTCAATATTTTTTTGTGCAAGGGATGTGCCAGTAGAGTCAATGGCATTAATTTTGCTGACGTATAGGTTGCAGCACTCAGATATCAACAAATAAAGCCAGTAGGAACAAGGAGATATAATGCTGAATACACGCCTGATGATAGTAGATGATGAAGAACGGTTTCTGAAAACCACAAAGAGCCTTATGGAAAAAAGAAAATGTATTGTTTTCACTGCCCCGGGCGGCATCGAGGCCCTTGATATTCTTGCCGGGCAGGAGGTGGATGTGGTGATCCTGGATGTAAAGATGCCGGGCATGGACGGGGTTGAGGTGTTGCGCAGAATAAAACAGACCTACCCCCTGGTTGAGGTAATCATGCTCACGGGCCACTCGACCACGGAATCCGCCGTTGAAGGAATGAAGCTCGGGGCCTTTGACTATCTGTTAAAACCCTGTGACATCAATATCCTATTTGGCAAGGTCATGGAGGCCAGGGACAAAAAACGGGCCAGGGAACAACGGATGAACCAGGGGGGCACCGACCGTTGATCCAGGCCCCGTTGTCAAACATCCTTTTACCTTTTGTAAAAACAGCTGACAGACTGCTGAACCAGACGAGTAAATCCATGCAGACGCAAACAAAGCCGCATAAGCCCCATGGAAAACAGTTAGGGGAAACCTCTGTTTTTTTTACAGACCCGACTGAACCGTTGGCACCGCCCTTGCATTATTGCTTTCCTATAATTTGACCCAATTAATGGAGCCGCACCGTGAAACAAGACAAATCCAACCCCGTCAAAAGAATGCTCGTCTTCCGGCTGCTCATGCTTCCCATGGTGGTCCTGCTCCTGGTGTGTGCCACCATCGCCTTTTACCTGATCACCTACTCGGGTGCCCAGGTAAAGAACGAACTCATGCGCACAGCTGCAGATCACAGGAACCTGATTGATTGTTTCTTTGCTGAAAAAAAAGCCACCCTTAAATTCATCATTGCATCCAACACCCTGGCCTCGATGTCGGACGACGCATTTCTCAAGCGGCTGTTAAAGAACCTCCAGACCGAGTCAAAGGCATTTGTGGACCTTGGGGTATTTGATGAAAATGGCAACCACCTGGCCTATGCCGGCCCCTATGACCTTGCCGGAAAGAACTATGGAGACACCCCCTGGTTCAACGGGGTAAGGAACAAAGGGTTTTATATTTCAGACGAATTCTTGGGATTCAGGAACGTTCCCCATTTTATCATTGCCGTCAAACGCATGGACAGCAGCAGAACCTGGTATGTACGCGCCACCATTGACACATATTTTTTCAACGACCTGGTTGAAAACATAAGGATCGGCGAGACAGGAGAAGCCTATATTGTCAACAGCAAGGGCATTTTCCAGACCCGGCGGCGATCCGGCGGGCGCCTCATGGAACAGGACCCCGACTTCAACCTCTACGCCACGGCCAACCACGCGGCCGTTTCGTTCTGTGCAGGCGGCCGTTTCAATCTTAAACACCTTTATGCGGCCGTTCCCCTGAAACAGAACACCTGGACCCTGGTGGTCCGCCAGGCCACAGCCGACGCCTTTGCCCCCATTGCCATCTCAGCCCTTATCTCGTTTCTCATCATTGCGGGCGGCGGGGCAGCCGTTGCCGTCACCGGTTATATCATGGCGTCCAATATGGCCAACCGCCTGAGGATTGCCGATGTTGAGAAACGGGAGATGACCACCCAGCTGATTATCGCCGGCAAGCTTGCCGAAGTCGGCGAAATGAGCACGGGCATTGCCCATGAGATCAACAACCCCCTCCAGATCATGAAGGCGGAGCTTGCGATGATCGAAGAGTTGTTCAAGGATCTTGATCCCCCAGTGGACAAAGGTGCCAGAGAGACCATGGTCCAGGTCAAGGACTCGTTTGATCAGATCGGCATTCAGATCCAGCGGTGCGCCACCATTACCCAGGGTCTGCTAAACTTTGCCAGAAAAACAGACCATAAGCTGACCCCGGTCAAGATCCAGACCCTTCTTCCCCAGATCGTCCAGATGGTGGACCACCGGGCAAGGGTTGAAGACATTCGCATCGTCCAGGAGATGGACCCGGATCTGCCCGAAATCCTGAGCGATGCAAACCAGCTCCAGCAGGTATTTTTAAACCTTCTCAACAACTCGATCCACGCCCTTGAACAGCGGCCCTTGGCTGAAATCCGCATCAAGGCCATACAGAACAGTGCAGACATCATCATCCTGTTCAGCGACAACGGGTGCGGTTTTTCAAGGGAGACCATGGAAAAGGCATTTTTACCCTTTTTCACCACAAAACCCGTGGGCAAGGGAACGGGCCTTGGGTTGAGCACCGTCTATGGCATCATCAAGGGCCTTGGCGGTGAGATCACCCTCACCAGCGAACTGAACCAGGGGTCGACATTCACCATCCGTCTGCCCCTTAATATCAAGGACCAAAGCCGCGAAACGGCTTAAATAAAAGAGAGACCAACCAACAAAAGACCCAATAACAGAGAAAAGGAGACCCGAAACGATGTTAAAACAGATCAAAGTGCTCATGGTGGATGACGAGGAGCGATTCAGGGAGACGACATCGACCCTGCTGAAAAAAAGAGGCTTTACCACCACCATTGCCGCAAGTGGTGAAGAAGCCATTGAAATCATCAAAAAGACCCCCCAGGATGTGGTGATCCTTGACATTCGCATGGGCGGCATGGACGGACATGAGGCCCTGGCCGAAATTAAACGAATTTCTCCTGCGGCTGAGGTGATCATGCTCACGGGCCATGGCACCCCGGATTCAGCCCTTAAGGCGCTGACCCGGGATGCCTTTGACTACCTCAACAAACCCTGCGACATTGATCTATTGGCCATGAAAATCCAGGACGCCTACACAGCCAAAAAAATCGGAAAGAAGCAACGGGACAAAAAAGCCGGGGACGTCATGCTGGGCATTGACGTTTACTCGACCATCACCATGGATGCAACCATCAAAGAGGCCATGGAAAAACTCAACCTTTCGTTCAGAAGCTCAATGGCAAGCTCGCGAATCATGGAAACCGGCCACCGTTCACTGCTGATCTTTGACAACAACAACCGGGAACCCGTGGGCATCCTGTCCATCATGGATCTCCTACAGGCGGTTCGACCGGCCTACCTGTCGGCTCCCAAGCCCTCCACGGCAGACAGCGTCCAGTACTCATCCATGTTCTGGGACGGCCTGTTCTACACCCAGACAAAGGCCATCGCCAACAAGCAAGTCAAGGATTTCATGGGGGACGTGCCCCCCATGATCGATGAGGAGACCAACCTCATGGAGGTGGCTGATCTCATGGTCACCACGGGACTGCGGCGACTTATCGTTAAAAAGAACAACCGGGTGACAGGCATCATCAGGGAACAGGACCTGTTTTTTGAAATGGCAAACATCATTCTGTAGACCGGACACCCAATGGAGCCGGTCAAAAAACAGACAAAAATAGAGGATAAAGATGACACAGCAAACCAAAAAAAAAGTAACTGGATACGATAAATATGTGGACTGGAAACTCTTTATATTTCCGGTTGTAATCTGTATAGCCATTCTCTTGATGCCCACCCCCGAGAGCATCAGGGATGTGGGCACGGAATACGGGGTGGGTCCCAAGGCCGTTGTCAATCACCTGACCCAGCAACTGTTCAACGACAAACCCGCCAATGTGGAACAGTGGCAGCTCCTTACCGTTGAAATGATGGAGCAGAACATGCAGATGGGCGCCATGTCAAAGGCAAGGTTCCTGAAACGCAACGAAAAATGGTGCAAAAAATACAACATCCCCGTGGACGGGGCCAACCTTGCCAAGGCAACGGCCTATGTCAAGGACAACTTCACGGACGAGGCCTTTCGCAATATCATGGTGGACAGCATGACCCTCAGGCGGGACACCCTCTCCTACGACACCCTGGGGGAAAAGGATAAAAAGACCGCAGACAAGCGAAGCTGGCACATCAAGGTTGCCGTTGCCACCATGGTCTTTGTTGTGTTCTGCTTTGTCACCGAATGTATCCCCCTTCCAGGGGTTGCCTTCTGCATCGGCCTGATCCTTGTCTTTACAAGCGTGGTATCAAGACAACAGGTGGCCATGTTCTACTGGAGTGATGCCTGCTGGTTCATCATGGGTAGCCTGATGTTTGCCGTGGCCTTTGTCAAGACCGGGGTGGATAAACGGGTGTGCCTGCTGATCTTCAAACGACTGGCCGTTCCCAGTGCGCGTTGGATTTCGTTTATCTTCATCCTCCTCATTGCCCCCCTTGCCGCCTTTATTTCCGACCATGCCCTGGCAGCCATGTTTCTGCCCATCGGTATTCTTCTCTACCAGAACAGTTTGACCGACGAGATTCCCGAGGACCCAGAGCTTGCCAAGATGCTCATGATCACCATAGCCATGGCCTGCAACATCGGCGGATTTGGTGCCCCCTCGGGCGGTGCCAGGAACGTCATCATGATGACCTATCTTGAGGACATGTTCGGGTTTGACATCGGCTATTTCCAGTGGGTCAGCTATGCCATGCCCTTTGTCATCTGCATGATGCCGCTGACCTGGATTGTGCTGAACTGGCGTTTTAAGCCAAGGATCACCGACCTTGGACCTGCCATGGACCACCTGAAGCGGGAAATCAATAAAATGGGTCCCTGGAACCGCCACCAGATCATTGCCCTGGTCATCTTCCTCATCATGGTATTCGGCTGGTTCACGGAAAAGGTGTTCTACGACATGGGCATCTACCCGGTGCGCGTGGGCATTGGCGTCCTTGCCGTTGCAGGTGCCATGGCCTACCTTCTGTCGGGAATCGTCAACTGGCGGGATTACCAGGAAAAGGTCGACTGGGGTGTTGTCTGGCTCTATGCCGGTGCCATCATCTTTGGCCGTACCCTGGATGAGACCGGTGCTGCCTACTGGATGGCAAGGAGTGTCATTGATTTTCTGGCTCCCCTTGGAATGGACTCAGGCGTTCCTCTGATGCTGGTCAACAACGGTCTCACTGCCGTTCTGACCAACCTCATGGCCGACGGCCCTGCCGCCGCAGCCGTAGGTCCCATTTCTCTCAACATGGCAGGCCTTGTCCATCCGGGCACCACCTTTCTGCCGTTCATCGCCATGAGCACGGCGGCAGCCTCCTCGTTTGCCTATTGCCTGATCATTGGCACACCTCCCAACGCCATTGTTTATGCCAGCGGATACCTTGAACCCAAGGATTACTTCAGGGTCGGGGCTGTCATGTGGGTCGTGGCCAACGTGACGCTCATCCTTTTAACCACCGTCTACTGGGGATACAGAGGATTTGGCGGATTGCCCGGATTCTAGAACGATCCCTGAAAAAATCCATATCTGACAGACTGCCGGGCAGGCCCCATCCGGGCCTGTCCGGCCCGATTCCAGCATCAAGGAGGTTCAAATGACACCCACACAGGACAACCCGGGCAACGAAACAGCCAACGAATTCACCTATCAAAACGGTCGAATCTACTTTACAAAAAAAATAGAGAGAAAGGTGTGTTTTTTCCTCACCCTTTTCATGCTGATCCTTGGTATGGTCTCCTATTTCACGAACATCTAAAATCACCTGAAGGAAAAAATATCATGGGCGTTTACTTCACCACCCTGTTGGCCATGCTCAAGGCACCGGGCCACTATTTCAGAACCCTGGCAGGCCCGTCGGACCGGGAGAGCCTTGATGGGGAGGATCGGCCAGGGAACTGGGCAGAGGGAAAAACGGACAATCAGGCGAAATGGTTGACCGTCAAAAAATCCCTTGGTTTTCTGGCCGTCTCGTGTGTGATTTCAACCATGGCGGCCCTTGCCACCAATGATCCCATAAATCCGCTAAAAGAGGGGGCCGTCTATTTTCTCAACGCCATGGGCATGGCCCTGGTTGCCGCAGGATTCGGCTTCATGATCATGACCATGTTCATGGAAAAAAAAATTCCCTTTGCCCGCTTCCTGTCCATCTACGCCCTGGCATGGGGCACCACCGTTCTGGTTGCATGGATACCCTGGGCCGTGTGGATGGCTGAACCCTGGAAATGGTGGCTCATTGGAACAGGACTGACCGCAGGCCTGGGATTCAAAACACGCCATGCCGTTGCCCTGCTGGTGTCATCCATTGTGGTAATGATGATCTTTTTTTCGACCATGCTGCCAGCGGTGAACTACCTCAAGGCTGCCGTGGCAGCCCTTTAGACCCATGATCGGAATAAAATCTTCCAAAACATGGCACAGGATTTTAATTTGGTCGCCCTGGCCGAAACGGTAAACGTCGGGGGGCTTTTTGGTTTACAATGTTCAGGACAGGACGACCAAAGGGCTCGAAAGTCGAGACGTTCACAATGATGTTTCGACGGGCGTTTCATATAAACCGGTACGGCCGGAGCAAGACGTCTGCCCTGGCCACAACGAACGCTGAAACGCCACCAATGGTAATACTTCGGAACGCGTTTCTTATAAAAAAACCCCACATGTCCTGGCGGACACAACGAAGCATGAAATTTGAATCTTCGACAGCAGAGGCGACCAGGGGTAGATTTTGCCCGTAGCGGATTAAACGGCAGCGGTCAGCATGGACGCTGAAAGAGCTGCCGTTTCCCTCGGAGCAGCCCAGGACGGGCTGCGAGAATGAGCGGAGGGCAATACCTTCCTCTGGTCGCCGGAATGATACGAGTTTCATATAAAACCTGCCATACGGGTTATACATACCCAGGTGTCAGCAAAAGATTCACCCCATATACATTTAAATTAGCAATTTGACAAATTTTCCGACACCCCGTTCCAGCCGCTTTTCCTGTTATAAGATCAAAATAAAAAATCATAAAAAACAGCATGTTATACAATAACCTCCGGGACATTGGGACTGGCACATATATTGCTATTATCCCATCAAGCGCAGAACAATCACCTTTGTAAGTTTAACCATTGATCACAACATCGCTAACCCAGGAAGGAGACAACACCCGAAACGATTGAGATCAAAAAATCCAAACCACTCAACAACTGTTTTGATGAAAGGAGAATGCAACATGGACAAAAAAATAAAAGTGATGATGGTGGATGACGAGCCCAGATTTCGTGAAACCGCATCAAAACTATTAAAAAAGAAAGGGTTTGAAACAACCATTGCCGGATCCGGAGAAGAGGCCATCACCATCCTTGGGACAAAACCCCAGGACGTGGTTCTCCTGGATGTCAAAATGGAAGGCATGGACGGACATACGACCCTTGCACAAATTAAAAAAATCGCCCCTAAAACCCAGGTGATCATGCTCACGGGCCATGGGTCCTCAGATTCTGCCGCAAGTTCCCGCAAGCTTGAGGCCTTTGATTATCTGACCAAGCCCTGTGACATTGACATCCTTGCCATGAAAATCAACGAGGCATTTGCCGTTGGTCAACCGGGTGTGGCTAAAGCGGAAAAAAAGGTCAGGGATATCATGACCCAGATTGACGATTATTCCACGGTGCACCTGAACACAACCATCCGGCAAGCCATTGAAAAGCTCATGGGATGCATGACCAACCTTGCATCGAGCAACCTGATCAGGGAAAGTGCCCAGCGGTCGCTGTTTGTGTTTGATGACAAGAAAAATTTTGTGGGGATGCTCAGCGTCAAGGACATTATCAAAGGCGCCAGACCCTCCTACCTTAATCTTCCGAAATCTCAAATGGCAGACAGCGTAAGATTTTCCCATGTATTCACAGGGGGGTGGGACGGACTTTTCACCATTCAGCTCAAGGCTTTGGCCGATAAAAAAATCGGAGACCTCGTTCTGGAATCCCCGCCCCTGATCGATGAAAATGCCAACCTGATGGAGGTGGCGGAACTTCTGTTCAAAACCAAGCGAACCACCCTCATTGTAACATCCGGCAAACGAGTGGTCGGCATTTTAAGGGAACAGAACCTTTTCTTTGAAATCGTGAACATCGTCAACAGGTGACCTGATTGGAGGATTAAATCGAATGAGCAGTGAATTAAATATTGCAAAACTTGAGGAAGAAGGCGGGGCAAAAAAGAGCCAGACATTTGCCCTCAAATGGATAGCCATTTCTGTGATTGCAGGCCTGTTGATCTGGCTGATCCCCACTCCGGAAGAGCTGGGTGCCCGGGGCCATGCCTTTCTTGCCATGCTGACGGCCGTGGTCATACTCTGGACATCTGAAGCCATCCCCATCGGGGTCACCTCCATCGGCGTCGGCTGCGCCATGATCATATTAAAGATCCAGACATCAAAGGCCGCCTGGGAACCCTATGCCAACCGAACGGTGGTGTTTGTATTTTTCATCATCATGCTCGGGGTCATGCTCAGCCAGACCACCATACCCAACCGCCTGATGTCCTATATTCTTAAAATCGGCGGCACCAACGTCAAACGGCTCAGTTTCACCCTGTGCATGGGTGCAACCTTTCTGGCCGCATGGACCCATGACGCCACCATCACCATTATTCTGCTCTATGCCATGATGCCCATGTTTCTCAAAATGGGTATTACCCCTGACAAGAGCAACAACTTTACCAAACACTTCATGTTCATGATCCCCCTGGGAGCAGCATGCGGCGGCGGCGCAACCTTTTTAGGCAGCGGCCGTTCACCCGCATCTGCAGAACTGTTGTTCAAGATCACCGGTTACAACATTGGTTTTGTGGAATACATGTTCTATCAGTTCGTGCCTTCCATGTTCCTTGGAGTTGCCACCTGGCTGGCGGTATGGATTATATATCCGCCAAAGATCAAGGAACTGCCGTCGGAACTTGCCATCGAAAAAATGCCCCCCATGGAAAAGAATGAAAAACAGCTCTCATGGATTCTTGCTGCGACCTTCCTGCTCTGGTTCCTGACGGATGTGACCAAAATCCATGTGTCAGCCATTGGCGGGCTCTTTATCGTGGTGTGCATGGTCTTCAATGTTGTGGACTGGAAACGGTGCCTGGACGAATATCCATGGAACCCCATCATGGTATTTGGTGCGGGATTCTCCCTTGGCGTGGCCATGCTCGACACCGGTGCAGGTAAATGGATCGCCACCCAGATATTCCCGATTTTCACCAATTCACCCTGGCCTGTGGTTGCGGCAGGCGCCTCAGCCCTCAGTGCCGTCATTACCAGTTTCATGGCCAATGCAGCAGCCACGGCACTGCTGGTTCCCGTTGTGGTCCCCATGGCAGACATGGCCGGCACCCCGGTGGCACCCATTGCCATGGCCGTGCCCCTTGCCACAACCTTTGTACTGCTGGTCATTGGATGCCCTCCGACCCTTATCGCCTATGGCTTTGGCTATTTCACCCAGTGGGAGGCGTTCAAGGTCCTGGTATTCAGGTCTGTCCTGGGTATCATTGTTCTGAGTCTGTGCATGGCCCTGTGGTATCCGCTGATGGGCATGCCGGGAAATATCGACAACATGAAAACACCTGCGAAACTGACGGTATCAGGTTATGAGTTGATCATAAACAAATAACCAAGCCAAGACCTTTACAGGACAATCGACATGGAATGAGTGGGTGGGTGGGCCCCCAGGGCCGACCCACTCACTTTTTTTTATAATGGTGGATGGCCTAAAATTGCGGATCACTCCTTTTTTCCTTGTGAATACAGACAAAATCTTTTAAACAGGAATTAATAATTTACGTTTTTCATATGGTTTAATTCAACAAATAAGGATGAGCGATGAAAATTCTCGTGGGATACCGGGGTGTGGATGTGGGTAAGGATCTGCTGGAAATTGCCTTGAAGCATGCAAAGGCCTTTGATGCCGAAGTCCTTGTGGTAACCTCAATGCTGGGGGGAGAAAGAACCGAACAGCCGGTGTTTGAAGAGGCGGAAAAAAATCTCAATAACGCCAAGCAATACTTTGACGAAAACAACGTTACCGCCCATACCCATCTGCTTGTCAGGGGCGTTGAGGCGGGCGAGGACATCATTGATTTCGCACGGGAAAAACAGGTGGATGAAATTATTATCGGCGTCAAGAGCCGCTCAAAAGTCGGAAAACTCCTTTTTGGATCCACGGCCCAGGCCGTGATTCTCCGGGCGCCATGCCCCGTGGTAACGGTCAGGTAGCACAATACCGGTCAGCGGGTCAGGTCGTTTCGAAAAAGCCGTGGTCAGAAACAAGACCTTTGACCACGGCTGAAGATTCAGTGTCCTACCGGTTTCTTGCCCTCAGCACATGTTTCTGAATTTTACCTGTGGCTGTTTTAGGCAAGTCTGTAAATTCGATGACCTTGGGGGCTTTGAATTTAGCCAGATGCTGTTTGCAAAAGGTGACAATATCCTCTTTGGTGGTCTTGGCACCTTTACGAAGGGTGATATACGCCTTGGGCACTTCCTGCCATTTTTCATCCGGGATGCCGACCACGGCCACTTCCAGTATATCCGGATGCTCGTAGAGCACATTTTCAATTTCAACGGAAGAGATATTTTCGCCGCCGCTGATGATAACATCTTTTAAACGGTCTTTGATCTCAATATATCCGTCCGGGTGGGTAACGGCCAGATCGCCACTGTGGAACCACCCTCCCTTGAATGCTTTTTCTGTTTCTGCCGGGTCATTGTGGTATCCAAGCATGACATTATTGCCCCTGGCAACAATTTCACCCAGGGTTTTTCCATCATGGGGAACGGGTTCCATGGTAATCTCATCCACAACATCCATATAATTGGTTGTTATGTATGCAACGCCTTGCCTGGCTTTAATTTTAGCCCGTTCATCAATGGGAAGGACATCCCACTCTTTTTTCCATTCGCACAGGCTGTGGGGACCGTAGAGTTCGGTCAATCCATAACACTGGGTTACAGAACAGCCAAGATGTTCCATCTGTTTGATAATTGACGGAGAAGGCGGGGCCCCTGCCGTATTGATAATAAAGCCCTCTGTCACATGGACCTCATGGTGCTTTGCATATTCAGACATTCCGGCAAGCACAACGGGCGCGCCACACAGGTGGGTTGCCTGGTGTTTTTCGATGTTTGAAAAAATCTCTTCGGGCACGACCTTTCTCAGACAGATCTGAGTGGCACCCGGTGCAAACACCCCCCATGTATGGCACCATCCATTGCAGTGAAACATGGGCAGGGTCCAGAGATATTTGGAATCCGATTTGATATGGTACTCCAGAATTTCGCCAAGGGCATTGAGATAGGCCCCCCTGTGGCAGTAAAGCACGCCTTTGGGCCGGCCCGTGGTGCCGCTGGTGTAATTTAAGCTGATGGGCTGCATTTCATCTTCAACGCCAAAGAAAAATTCTTCGGGTTCAACCGAAATAAACGCCTCGTAATCCGGCCCATCAAAGGCTTTGTCCGTTACATCGCAGATATTGACAATTTCCACTTTCAATCGTTTTATTTCATCAAGTACAGACCGGATTGAATCGGCAAATTCAGTGTCAATAAACAAAAATTTACTCTGGGAATTTTCAAGGATGTAGGCAATTTCTTCGGGCGCAAGGCGGATGTTGACCGGTACGATAACGCCACCAATCAGGGGAACGGAATGATGGCCTTCTAAAAGGTAGGGGGTATTGGGGCAGAGAAAGGCAACCTTATCGCCTTGTTTGATCCCCTTCTGTTTAAGCGCCGTTGCCAGGCGGCAGACACGGTCTTTGAACTGACTGAACGTATATTGCGTGTCATTGTAAATGACTGCCGTTTTTTCAGGAAAGACATAGGTGCTTCGTTCAAGAAAATGAAGCGGACTCAAGGGTTCATAATTTACTTTTCTCATTTTTTTCTCCCTACTGAAGTAATTGTTCCGATCTACGATCGACGAACTCACACATCCGGAGCCATAATCACCACCTCCTGGTCATGACCACATGGCCCACACTAGGACCATCGTTCATTCAGGGTGTTGTTCACCTTAGATTAGGATATCGCATTTTGTCAAGGAGAGTATGGAGACATCGATAAGTATAATTATTGATTTAGATAAAACTGACTTGATAATCACCAGGGTCAATGCTATGATCAATATTTACAATAATGGTCAATACTTTCTTTCAAAAGCTCACTATTCTCAAATAATAAGAGCTTAACCGCAACCATACTCAGCTTTTTAAGGCTTTTTGATGAATGAACAAATTTATACCGTAATCAAAGACAGAATCCTTTATCTGGAATATGCACCCGGCCAGATCCTGAATGAAAATGTTCTGGCCAAGGAGTTCGGAGTCAGCCGAACGCCCATGCGGGACGTGCTCAACCGACTTGAATGGGAAAAGATGGCCCGGGTGATTCCCCGGACCGGTACCATGGTCACGGAAATAAAATTTGAGCACATGATGAACATATACCGGGCCAGGTTTGAGGTAGAGGGCCTGGCAGGCAGCCTGGCTGTTGAACATATTTCAAAGGCCCACCTGGATGAGATTACTGCGGTAAAAAAGCGGTGTGAAGTTCTGCTGAAAAACAACGACAGGGAAAAGGACAAAAAAAATCTCGTCAACATCGACAAAGATTTCCGGGAAATTGTCTATGACGCCATCCGAAATCCCGTGGTTGCAGAGCTTTGCCAGAGCCTTTACGAACAGACCTTCCGGCTGTGGTTCATCACCCTTGACAATTGTGACTGGCCCCTGGAAGTCAAGGCGCTGGTGGATGAAATCACCTCCTGCCATGAAGCCTTTTCCAAAAAAGATTCCAAAATGTCCTTTGGCATCAAAAAGAAATACCTGATCAACCACTTTGACAGAATCAAAACAAAATTCCTGGGGGGTTAGACAGCCCACCCTACGACTGCCCCCCCCCGCAAAACCCGATATCGATCCTTAAACATTAGAAAACCAAAGATATTTCCATGGCCCCATGAATATTTATTCGTGGGGCCTTTTTTATTTGACACGGCCATGTACTATTGGTATACAAGTGAAATATCTTGGATGTTACTATAGCATACAGATAGAGTTTCAATAAATTGTTTCTTAACAAAGGGATAATGAAATTTTGAGATTGTCCCTTGAATTCTAATGGATTCTAAAATCACAAAGGGGTGACCGAAAATGGAAATCATTGTACTCATGAAGCAGGTTCCGGCTACGGAATCGTTCATCGAAATTGCCCAGGACGAAATATCCATAAAAGCCGACAACCTGAACTGGGTGATTAATCCCTACGATGAGATCGCCATTGAAGAGGCTGTCCGGATCAAGGAGGCCCATGGCGGCAATGTCACGGTAATCACCCTTGGAAGCACCCGGGCCCAGGATGCCATACGAACGGCCATGGCCATGGGCGTTGACAACGGTATATTAATTGATGACCCCCAGGCCCTTGAGTGCGACGGCCTGGGCACGGCCGACATCCTTGCCAAAGCCATTCAATCCATGAAGTATGACTTGATTATTGCAGGCCAGCGGGCCGTGGATGATGACAGCTATCTGGTGGGGCCGGCCCTTGCCCAGTACCTGGATATTCCCTGCATTACCCTTGTCACAAAACAGACCCTGTCCGATGGTGAAATAGAGTGCGAAAGAACCATTGACGGGGGTGTGGAATCGGTCAAAGCCTCCCTTCCCGCCCTTCTGACCACCCAGAGAGGGCTAAACGAACCCCGATACACCTCACTTCCGGGAATCATGAAGGCCAAGAAAAAAAAGATCGACACACGAAGCCTGGCGGACCTGGGGATCCAATCGACCAGGGAACGCGCCATGGAGACCGTTCGCCTCGATCATCCATCCACCAAGCGAAACACCCGGATCATTGAAGGCAGTTCCCCCAAAGAAAAGGTGGATCATCTGGTCAAGGCCCTTGAAGCGGCTCATTTTATTTAATGTTCCCCGAGGAGAAGGGGACGGCGGTCAAACCTGTCTCCACATTGAACCCGGCAGTTTAAAGGAGGAAAAATCATATGGCTGAGAATGTACTTGTGTTTGTCGAACACCTGGAAGGAAAGATCAAAAAAGTAAGTCTTGAGGCGCTGTGCCAGGGAAAAAAGGTGGCACAGGAGATGAAAACCACCGTGGACGCCATTGTTCTTGGAACAAAAGAGACCTTGAGCCAGAGCCTGTTTGAAGACCTTGCAAGGTTTGGTGCAGACAAGGTTATTGCCAGAAACGCTCCGGCCCTTGAAGAGATTATGCCCGACGCGGCCGCCCATGCACTGTCTACGATTATTAACGATGAAACCCCGGCCCTCGTTCTTCTGGGTGCCACCACCCGGGGACGCGAAATTGCGGCCCGCCTTGCTGCAAAACTTTCTGCCCCCCTTGCCATGGACTGCCTGGGCATTGCTCCTGGCACCGATGGGCTTGCTTTCACACGGCCCGTTTATGGCGGAAAAATTTCCCAGACCGTGAAATTCAAACAGTCTCCGGGAATTGCCGTGATGCGGCCCGGTGCAATCAAGCTTGTCGAATCGCCCGTCTCGTTGAATCTTGACTCCCGGGATGTGGAAACCGGTAAGGCCGAACTCACCTTTGTCAGTAAAAACATCGACACCTCCAAGATCGACCTTACCGAAGCAGACACCGTGGTTGCCGGCGGATATGGCACATCCGGAAAAGCCACGGACCTGCTTGAGGCCCTGGCCCAGGCATGGGGAGGGGCTGTTGGCGCCTCAAGGGCTGCCGTTGATGAGGGGTGGCATCCTTTGGCCGAGCAGGTTGGACAGACGGGAAAGGTGGTTTCTCCGACCCTTTACTTTGCCTGTGGCATCTCCGGTGCCATTCAGCACCTTGCCGGCATGAACGCCTCCAGGATGGTCGTTGCCATCAACAAAGACCCGGATGCGCCCATCTTTTCTGAATGCGATTTTGGTATTGTTGATGATCTGTTTGACATTGTCCCTCTGCTTACCGAACAAATAAAAGCCATCAAGGCAAACGGGTAGGTCAAAAATGACGCTTGAACGCGAACGAATCGACTTTGATGTCCTTTTTGTCGGCGGCGGCCCTGCCAGCCTTGCCGGGGCCATTCACCTCATGACCCTTGCAGCCCAGAAAGGCATTGAACTTGAGGTCGCCCTGATTGAAAAGGGAAAAAACATCGGCTCCCACGCCCTCAGCGGAGCCATATTTGACCCGAAAGCCCTTGAAGAGCTGATGCCCGACTTTCTGGACAAGGGGTTTCCATGGGAAAAAAAAATCCGGGGGGACCGGTTTTATTTTCTGACTGAAAAAGGGTCCCATGCCATGCCATGGACTCCGCCGGCCATGCGGAACTCAGGGCTTTATTCGGTGAGCCTTTCCAAGGTCAACCGCTGGCTTGCCGGCATTGCCGAATCCCTCGGGGTCTGTATTTTTTCCGGTTTTGCAGGCAAAGAGGTGCTCTTTGCCAGGGACAATCGAACCATCGTGGGGGTCAGAACCGGAGACAAGGGCCTGGACCGGGAAGGCCGGCCCAAAAAGAATTTTGAACCCGGCATCGACCTGATGGCAAAGGTGACCGTTTTTGGTGAAGGTCCCCGGGGAAGCCTTGTCGGAGAGATCGACAAAAAGATCGGTCTCTTTCCCAAAGAGATGCCCCAGGTGTTTGAAACAGCCATCAAAGAGGTCATCCAGCTTCCGGACGACAACTTTTTCTCCTCGTCGGCCTTTAACGACATCCACACCATGGGCTATCCCCTCGGCCTGAACACCCCGGGCGGCGGGTTCATGTATGAAATGGCGGACAACCGGGTGGCCCTGGGATTTATCACAGGCCTTTCCTATGACAATCCCCTGCTTGACCCCTATGACGAATTCATCAAATTCAAACACCATCCCCTGATCAAAACCATCATTGCCAACGGCAAGGTAGTGGAACAGGGGGCACGGACCATTGCAAGCGGCGGCTATTTTTCCCTGCCAAGGCTGAGCGTGGACGGAGCCATGTTTGTGGGCGGATGCGCATCCATTCAGAACCTGCCGGCATTAAAGGGGATCCATGTTTCCATGAAATCGGGAATGCTTGCGGCAGAGGCGGCCCTCAAGGCAATTAAAGACAAAAATGCCACCCTGGAATCGTTGTCCCTTTACCCTGAACTGTTTGAAAAGAGCTGGGTTAAACAGGAACTTTACCATGGAAGGAATTTTGCCCAGGCCCTGGCAAAAAAAGGTGTTGCCAAATACCTTCACCTGGGAGCCCAGACCCTTACCCATGGACGGGGAATCATCGACCCCCTGCCCCATGACAGGCCGGACCACGCCACCATGGTGACGGTTAAACGCGCAAAACCCGTTGTAAAGCCCGACCCCGCCACCACCTACGACAATGAACTTTATGTAAACAAGCTCACCGGGGTCTACCTGTCTAAAACCCTGCACCGGGAGGATCAGCCGTCCCACCTTGTTATTCTTGATCCGTCCATCTGCATAACCCAGTGCCATGAACAGTATCAGAACCCGTGCACCCGCTTCTGCCCGGGGAATGTCTATGAAATGGAAACCAGCGAAGAAACCGGGCAAAAACGATTGAAACTCAACCCTTCCAACTGCCTTCACTGCAAGACATGCGAAATAAAAGACCCCTTTGAAAATATCCTCTGGACATGCCCTGAAGGAGGCGACGGACCAAACTATACGGTTGTATAAAGACTGTGAGATTAAACGATACACTAATTTTAAAACAGGAGAAGGTGACTCATCATGAATAATAATACCTGGGACGTTATCATCATCGGCGGCGGCATCATGGGTTCTTCAACGGCTTATCACCTCATGAAGGCAGACAATACCCTCAAGGTGATGGTGGTTGAAAAAGATGCAACCTATGCAAAAGCCTCCACAACCCTTTCCATGGTAAATGCCCGCATCCAGTACAGCCTCAAGGAAAACGTTCAGATTTCCCAGCACGCCTTTAAGGTCCTTGAAAATTTTGAAGAAGAGATGGCGGTCAACGGGGTCAAGCCCAACATCGTTTATCGCCGGGAGGGCAACCTTGTCATCCTGGACGAACAGTCAGCACCCGCTGCAAGGCAGGCCTATGAGATGCAAAAGGAACTGGGCTGCGCCATCGAGTGGTGGTCGCCTGAAAAAATCAAAGAGGCCTATCCCCTCTACAACATGGACGGCGTTGTCGCAGGCACATTCGGCCCTGAAGACGGCCACTTTGATGCCTATGCCGTTCTCATGGGATACAAGGCAAAGGCAAAACAGCTGGGGGCCCATTTCATCGAAGATGAGGTTGTGGACCTTGTGACGGCCAACAAAGCCATCAAAGGGGTGAAACTTGCCTCTGGCCAGGAATTCGCATCGGACAAAATTGTAAACTGCACCGGTGCATGGGCCAAAGATCTGTGCAAAAAGGCAGGCATTAACATCCCTGTCGATCCGACCAAACGCCAGTGTTTTGCCGTTGATCCTGCCATCAAACCCGCCACCAGCCTGCCCCTGACCTTTATACCGTCGGGATTGTACTTTAGAACGGAAACCGGCGGACTGATCCTGCTGGGTAAATCCATGGCAAGTGACCCTGTCGGCTATGACTTTTCATGGGACCAGAAACGATTCCTTGAAGAGCTCTGGATTGAACTTGCCGAGTTTGTCCCGGCCTTTGAATCCTTAAAGCTGGTCAGGGGCTGGGCCGGCCTCTATGCCGTCAACACCCAGGATGCCAATGCCATCCTGGGCGAATGGCCCGAACTCAAGGGGTTCTACCTGGCCAATGGTTTTTCGGGCCACGGACTTCAGCAGGGACCTGCCGTGGGCCGGTACATGACCGAGCTTGTACTGGGCAAGACACCGGTTCTGGATCTGTCAATCTTTGGACCCGAAAGGATTCTTCAGAACCGACCCATTCCTGAAAACGGTATATTTTAAACCGTTGCCGTTCAACGTTTAACCGAGCATTCAAAGGGGGCGGATTTTAAATCCGTCCCCCTTTTTTGTCCGACACCAATACCCCCAAAACACACCCGGCCTGCACCGGGAAACCGGACTTTTCATAGATCCAGGTGCTGACCGATTTTTTCCTTTAAGGCCTGTTCATAAACGGCTGCGGCAACGGCCAGATCAAACAATGCCATGCCCACGGATTTAAACAAACAGGGTTTCTTTTTTCCGGCCACCGGATTCTGCACAAGGTCGGCAAAGGGCGTTATTTTTTCAGGCGATATGATCCTGTTTTCAAGGGGAATGAAAATATCACCCGACTCTTTTGCGGCAAAGGGGGTGTCCACATAGACATGGTCGGCGTTGGAAATGACCGCATCAGGAAATTCGCGCATCGCCGGTGTAAACGAACCGATGGAGATAAAGGTCTTGTCCCTGACAAGATCAGCGTCATCCCTGAACAGCGGATCACAGGTTGTGGTGGCGGCAATGACGAGGTCACAGGCAGCCACCAGGGCCTCGTTTGTTTCTGGAATCACGCAGGAGACCTCGGGAAATTCGCGTTCAAGGGTGGCTGCCATCAGCCGGGCCGAAGCCTTGTGCAGGGAGGTTACCCACAGGGTTTTAATCCGCCGGTTGAACAGCAGATACCTTGCCTGGCTCAACCCCTGGACCCCGGCACCAATGATGCCGGCCGTCTCAAGATTCTGGTCCGTCAGAAGATCCACCCCGAGCCCGCCAACGGCCCCGGTTCTTTCGGCGGTCAGGGCGGCGCCATCCATGACGGCAAGGGGCTGACCCGTGGTGTTGTCGGCAAGAATCACCACCCCGTTGACCGACGGCTGACCCAGCTGGGGTGCCCCTGGAAAAACCGATACCAGCTTGGTTGCCACATACTTGCGGCTGAAACAGGGCATGAACAACAGGGTGTTCGCCCCATCGTTCACATGAATCCGGTCAGGCATGGTAAAATCCTGGTCCAGAAAAAGCCCGTAGGCATCCTTGACCGCATTCTGAACAACAGCCCGGCCCACCTGTACCATATCCTTTTGATTGATAAATATCATATAAACCCCTCGCGTCTAAGCCATGGCGTTATCGCGCTTCGGGAGAGAACCGTTTTTAAAGGGATCCTTCTCCTGGGCGCTGCCAAAGGTCACCAGTTTTATGACCGGATCTTCCCCTGAAAAAAATTCCGTGGGATTCACCCGGCCAGGTTGCAGCGTAACGGGATGCACAGTGGTGACCATCTTTTTTATATTCATCATTGCCTGCAATAAGGGGGACAGACCATTGATCTGCCCCCCTTCACATGTTGGTTATTGCTGATCGTTATTTATCATTTAGCCTGATCTTTGTGCCATTGTGCTGTTTTGACGACAAGGGGGGGTACAAGGCCCTCACCTCTTTCATCAAACTGATACATGGGCGATCCCACCCCAGGAACCTTTACCAGTTTCATATTCTTGATAAAAGAAGCCCGGTCAACTCCACCGATTTCAATTACTTTGGCAGCAACCTTTACAGCATCGTACCCATAGATGGCAGCCATGGGCGGCAATCCATTGTATTTTTTCTGAAACTCCGTGGCCAGATGCTGTGCAACCGGTTTTTTGATATCCAGGGAAACCAAAGAAGAGATGTAGATGTTGTCCAGATCTCCGGCAAGCTCAAAAAACTTGGGAGAGGTAAGGGCATCCGGACCATAAAGGGTTACGTCCCAGCCGATTTTGCGGACCTGTTTTGCAATCATTCCGCCTTCATTATAGGTGACAAACAGCAACATTACATCTGGTTTTTCGCTTTTGGCCCTCAGGAGAATCGAGGAAAAATCCACATCCTGGCCCGGTGTGATAATATCATCGGTTACAACCTTGAGTCCGAGCTCTTCGGCTTTGGTCTTGGCGTATTTACGCAACTGCTGGCCATAATCGGCATTTTCACTGATGATGGAAATTGATTTGCCACCCATTTCATCCTTGCTTGTGGTCACCATGAAATCTGCAAGGCTTTTTGTGGTGTAGGTCATGCGAATGACATTGTCAAACCCCTGCTCGGTAAGGGTCGCAGCGTTTGCATAGGTAACGATATCGCCGACACCATACCGATTGAAAATCGGCGTGGCTGCCAGCGCGCAGCTGCTCATGGTGGGTCCAAGGGCGACAAGGAATTTATCGGATGCAATTTTTTTGGCTACATTGGCAGATTCCTTTGGATCGCCCCGGTCATCAAAAAACTCCAGGGCCAGTTTATATCCTGCCAGGGGACCTGCAGGGATGCCGCCTGCGGCATTGATCTCTTCCACGGCAATTTCCTGGCCCCGTTTGTCGTCCAGGCCATAATCGCCGTATTTACCCGTACAGGCATCATAACCCGCAAGGTAAATAATCTTTTTATCGTTGTCGATACCGTCCTTTGTTACCTTGGCCGTGGCGGTGGAAGACCCCAGGGCGAATAGAATTGCAAAACACATTAAACCCATCAATACCTTTTTCATGCCTATCTCCTTTTGTGTTAGAGATCATCCCCATATCCATGGGATCAGGATGACCAGAAATAAATTTTTCCCGAAACGTTCATGCGGGAAAAATGCCCATCAACGCCTATACTTCGCCCAGATAACTCTTCCGGATCTCGTCTGAATCAAGCAGATCCGATGATTTTCCCTGGTGAACAATTTTACCCAGCTCAATCACGTAGGCCCGCTGGGTTATTTTCAATGCCTTTTTAACGTTCTGCTCAACCAGTAAAATGGACAACCCGGTTTTATTGAGTGCTCGAATGGTTTTGAAAATCTGATTCACAAGGACAGGGGCAAGCCCCATGGAGGGTTCATCCAGGAACAGCAGTTTCGGGCGTTTCATCAACCCCCTTGCAATGGCCAGCATCTGCTGCTCTCCACCGCTCAGGGTGCCGGCCTTCTGGTTTCTGCGCTCGCCCAGGATGGGAAACATTTCATAATATTTCTCAATATCCTCCTTGATCCCCTTTTTATCCTTGCGCCCAAAGGCCCCGACCTGGAGATTGGTCTCAACCGTACGCTGGGCAAACACCATCCGGCCTTCGGGCACATGGGATATACCGAGGTTGACAATCTTTTCCGGTGCACGGTTTTCGATATTTTCATCCATAAAACGGATAGTGCCCTGGGATGCCGGAATCAATCCGGACACGGTTTTTAAAAAGGTGGTTTTGCCTGCACCATTGGCGCCGATGAGGGCAACGATTTCACCGGATTTGATCTCAAGGTCCAGCCCAAAAAGCGCCTTGATCTTACCATAACCGGATTCAAGGGATTTAACGGTCAGCATTACAGGTCTCCTTCATCGCCAAGGTAAATCGCTTGGACCTTTTTATCTTTTTGAATTTCTTCAGGCGTTCCCTCCTGAAATTTAGAACCATTTGCCAGCACAATGAGCCGCTCTGCCACGGACATGATGAACCGCATGTTATGCTCAATGACAAACACGGTAATGCCCTTGTTCTGCAGAACCTTAATAAAGTCGGCCAGTTCGTCCATTTCCACGGGATTCATGCCCGCACAGGGTTCGTCCAGCAGCAGCAGATCAGGCGAAGAGACAATGGCACGGCAGATCTCAAGCAGGCGCTGTTTCCCATAGGGCAGATTTTTTGCCAGGGTGTCATGGCGATCGGCAAGGTTTGCCGTGTCAAGAATGTCCATGGCCCGTTCCCTGGCCTGCCTCTCAATCTTCCGGGTTTTTAAAAACCGGAAATAAACATCCCACAGGGAAATATCGATCCGGCAGTGTAGCCCGATGAGAATGTTCTCCAGCACGGTGATATTGGGAAAAACCCTTAAATTCTGAAAGGTTCTTGAAATCCCCCTGGCCGTGATGACGTGGGGCTCAAGCCCTGTGATATCTTTACCATTTAAAATGAACTGCCCGGCTGTGGGCGAGTAGATACCGGACAGGTTGTTGATAAAGGTGGTTTTTCCGGAACCATTGGGCCCGATCATCCCAACAATCTCTCGTCTGTCAACGGTCAGGCTGACATCATTCAAGGCAACTACGCCGCCAAACTTTTTTCCGATATTTTCAGCTGTCAAAAGGCTCATCAACTTGCTCCTGTATGGGTGATCGCTATCCTGTCAAACCCCTTGTTCTCTAATTTAAACTGTTGCTGCTGTTCTGTCCGTCAGTCTTTAAATGCCGAGGTTCCAAAAATGCCCTGGGGCCTGAAAAGCAGCACCGCCACCATAATCACCCCGATGATCAACATACGATATTCAGAGATTCCACGAAAATATTCCGTTGCAAGGGTCATGACAATCACGCCGGCAATGGGTGCCAGAAGCGATCCCATGCCGCCGACAATCACCATGATGATCATGAGGCAGGACTCTTCCAGTCGAAAATTGGACGGGGTGATGGTTGTCTGGTATACCGCAAGATAACTGCCTGCAAGCCCGGCATAAAAGCAGCCGATGCCAAAGACAATGATTTTATATATGGCCGTATTGATTCCCATGACCGAAGCGGCCAGTTCGTCTTCACGAATGGCGACAAATGCACGGCCGAACCGGGAGTGCACCAGCAGGGAAATGGTGACATAGGTGAATACCAGAAGTATGACGCCCAGGTAGTAAAAATCAATTTCCGTCCGGATGGACCACCCGAATATGCTGGGAATGGGGATACCGACAATGCCCATGGCCCCGTTGGTCAGCTCGATCCATGCCTGGGCCACCAGCCTGAAGATCTCCCCAAAGGCAATGGTCAAAAGGCAGAAATAATCCCCCCTCACCTTTCGGGTGGGAAGTCCGAGCAGCATGCCAAACAAAAGGGCGACGATACCCGACAGGATCAGACAGGGCAGAAAGCCAAACCCATATCGCGTGATGAGAATGGCCGTGGTATACCCGCCCAGTCCGTAAAAGGCGGCATGGCCCAGGGAAAGAAGACCGGTATAGCCCAGAATCAGATTCAGCCCCATGCAGAGGATGGTATAGAGAATCATGTAATTTACAATCCCCATATAATACATGTTGGTCACGATATGGGGAAGTGCCAGAAGAACCAGGGAAAAAAAGACTGCCTGGATTTTAGGGGATTTTACCAGGGCCGAAATCCCGGGGAATTGTTTTTTAAATTTCACGCTTGCCACGTCCATGGGCGATTTTTCCTGTTCATTTTTTGTTAGTTCCATTTCCGCTTCTCCTTCTGTTCAGCCGGTCTGCCTTGGCGGTGAATGACTATACTTTGCTCTGCTCGACCACACCCATTATGCCCGTTGGTTTAATGAGAAGGACAACAATCAGCAATAAAAAAGTAATGGGATCCCGGTAGGAGGAGGAAACATAAACACCAATGAAATTCTCGCAGATGCCGAGGAACATCCCGCCGATAAGGGCACCGCTCAAGCTGCCGATACCACCGATGACCGCCGCCGTAAAGGCGATAATCGTACCCCTGAATCCCATTGCAAGGGAAACGGCATTATAGGAGGTCGAGTAGAGTATGCCGCCGATAACGCCGAGCATGCCGCCAAGGAAATAGACCATTGTGATGGTCCGATTGATGGGAATGCCCATTAAACTTGCCGTCGGGATGTCCTCTGACACACAGAGGATCGCCTTCCCATAGGGGTGGTATTTCAGGAAAAGGGTAAAAAGCGCGATAAAGCCCACTGCGATGGCAAGTATGATGATCTGGGTCATGGGGATATTCATTCCCAGAAAATGAAGGGTTTCACTGCCCATGAGCGAAGGAAAGGAAAGCACCTGATTTCCCCAGACCAGCTCATTGCTGTTCTGGATGACATAGGCGGCTCCAAGGGCCGTGATCATGGAAATCATCCGGTGCTGACCGGCCCGCAGTCGCCGGTAGGCAACGATTTCAACAATGGACGCCAGCCCTCCTCCGAGAAGCGCTGCGACCAGAATGGCAACAAAGGGGTTTAACTGGTATTTGGTTAGAAAGGTATAGCAGATAAAGGTACCAAAAATATACACATCACCATGGGCGAAATTCATCAACTTCAAGATGCTGTAGACCATGCTGTACCCTATCGTAACAAGCGTATAGATCGCCCCAACCATGATACCGATAAACAAAACGTCGAAAAACATGCCCTCTTCCTTTTTTTTAAAATATTGTTGACAGCTTTTTCCAAGGAACCTTTGTCCCCATATTCAGCCCCATGAATGTACCGCCATGGGGACCCTTTCCACACTACATAAAACCCGAATAGGCCCTCTGGCTCAATGTGGTGTATACGTGTTTGATCATGGTGATATAGTCAAACACGGGAAGATTCGTCTCCCTGAATACTGCTGCAGCATAGGGAGGAAGATCGCTGCATTCAAGGAGAAACGCCCCGATGTCCTTGTTTTCTGCCATGACTTGCCGTGCAACGGAAAGAATCTCTGCCTCAATTTTGTCGGAATCAAGGGACCCCTTTTCTTCAAGAACGGCACTGCAGAACTCAGGACAATGTTCCATGCCGGCAACAACAAGGGGAATGTCCGGGGTCACACCCACATTCAAAAAGTGCTCCTGGGTCATGGATTTTGAGTTGGCCGTTATTACTGCCACTTTTTTCCCCGGGGTAATAATCTGGTGAACAAAGGGGATCTGGAGCAGGCTTGACATGAACACGGGAATGTTCACCGCTTGGCGTATCTGCCGCTGGAAAAGCGCCATGAATCCACAGGCTCCGGTAATGGCCTTGACCCCTTCGTCCTCAAGCTGCCTTGCCGCATCAATAAAGGGTTGAATCAGGGCCGGATCCCTCTGGGTGAGAAGACGCTCAATGGTTGCGTCTTTGACGACCCGGTATCGAACGGGAAAATCAAAGGTTGTTGCATTGCCGACATTTCCCGGAATACAGGGATAGGTCGCATCAAGAATCAGGATGCCGACGGCATCCCCGTACCAGGATTTTTTTGGATCATTTGCAAAATAGACGGTCATATCAATCCCCTCGCTTGTATACCACAGAAATATCTAATGTCCACACTTGACATAGCAGTAGTACACGCTTCGTGTCAAGGGGTTTTATACGAATATAAATTTTAACCCGGATTTGCCACCCCATTGATGGCGTTCAACGGCACCCACAAGACGTAACCCCCTCGTTATTATGCATTTTGTCCTCCTTTTCAACCCGGACTCAGGTTTTTCACCCCCCCATGGAGCAGGGTGAATTTGCAGGTTTCCAGGTTTGCGCATTGCATGAACCGGCACATCCAAACAAAAAAGCAGAGTGGATTATAAATGGTTTATTCTGCCACGGGGTATTGTTTTAATTCCATTAATATTATATACCCAGCGAATAGATTTACTGCAAACAATCAAACAATGTGATTATTATGAATTTACCCATTGATTATTTAAGAACCTTTATTGCCCTGGCCGAGACCAAGGGATTTACCAAGACCGGCATCCAGCTCAACCGGTCACAGTCGGCCGTAAGCATGCAGATCAAACGGCTGGAAGAGGAGGTCGGGAAAAAACTGTTTGAGCGCATTGGCAAGACCGTCAAGCTGACGGCCGAAGGCAATATTTTGATCAAATATGCCATGAGAATCGTCAAAGAGCATGATGATGCCGTTCGGGCATTATCCAAACCGGATCTGGAGGGGTTTATCCGGTTTGGGTCGCCGGAACATTATACCGCGGGGATTCTTCCCAGGCTGTTGGCCCGATTCGCGGTTGCCTATCCCGATGTCCTGGTGGAAATGCGATGTGACAACAGTGACAAAATCAAGGATGCCGTTGACCGAGGAGAGCTTGACATCGGGATCTGCACCCAGATCAGTGACGGCGGACAGATCATCTCCCATGACCCGGTTGTATGGGTTGCAGACCCCGGATTTATCATGCAGCAGCACAAGACACTGCCCATCGCAGTGTTTGAAGAGGATTGCATCTTTCGAAGCTGGGCCATTGAGGCATTGGAAAAATCCGGGATACGCTATCGGATTGCCTATGTGAGCCGCAGCATATCCGGGCTCCTTGATGCGGTCAAAGCCGGCATTGCCGTTGCCCCGATCATCCTGAGCAATGTGCCGGAAGATCTGAAAACAATCGATCTCGAACATGGACTGCCGGTATTGCCGGTTTCAAATATTGTACTCCATAAAACCAGAAAAAAGAGATCGGAAATCATAGAATGCTTTTCCGAGCACATCATCAAATTTTTTGGAGAAAAAATCTGATCCGCAATCCAATGATCGGCCGATGGTTTCGGCAGAATCATAACAAATGATACGCATTGATATCAAAACTATTCATTTGACAAATACCGTTCCGGTAAAATAGTTTAGCAGTGAATGCGGAAACAACAATTGACACAAGGAGCAGCAATGAAGGTTCTTACGTTACAGGGAAGTGCCCGGAAAAAGGGAAATACAGCCCAGGTGATCGCCTGGGTGGAAGCGGAACTGACGGCCATGGGCCATGGGGTTGAATCGGTTTACCTGAGTTCAAAAAACATCAAGGGATGTCTTGCCTGCGGCAAGTGCAAGGAGGATATGGATAGCGTGGGTTGCGTTCAAAAAGATGACGCCCCTGAAATTCTCCAGAAAATGGTCGAGGCAGACCTGGTCATCTTTGCCTCTCCCCTTTATTTCTGGGGCATTTCCGGCCCGCTTAAATGCCTGATTGACAGGACGTTCAGCCTTTATACCAACTACCACCAGCCCGACCACGCCTCCCTGGTCAAGGACCAGCGCCAGGCACTGGTAGTAACGGGCGGCGGCCCCTTTGACAACAATGCAGAACCCGCATTTACAGCCTTTGGGCGCCTCCAGGGGCCCCACATGGCAGTCAATGCCGGAGAACTGTTCATCGGACCCTGCACCACCCCGGACCAGATGGATGAAACGATCAAAGAAAAGGCCCAGGCATTTGCACGTAAAATCGTTGCCTGACGACCATTGAGGGACGGATCCAGGGGCACGGGTTTAAAACCTGTGCCCCCGGGTTCTATTCCCCGACGATACAAGGAGAATGGAATGGCTGAACAGTGCCTGTTCTGCAAAATCGTAAACCAGGAGATTCCCAGCGATTTTTTGTATGCAGATGACACCCTGGTGGTATTCAGGGATATCCATCCGGCAGCCCCGGTTCATCTGCTGATTGTGCCGCGGAAACATATCCGGAGCATCAACGATTTAACCCGGGACGACCAGGCCATTGTGGGTCAATTGTTCATGGTGGCAAAGCAGATGGCCAAAGGCCAGGGGATCGACCAGTCGGGCTACAAGCTGTTGTTTAACGTTGAAAAGGGCGGCGGCCAGGTCATCTTTCATCTCCACCTTCACCTCATCGGCGGGTGGAAACGGTAATGCCCTGACCAAAAAGGTCCAGCCTTTCAAACAAACAGCAGGAAGCTTGCCTTCAAATAAAATGCGCAATGCTTCGCTTGCCATCATCCCATGTTTTTTACACGTGGAAAGATAGCTTCGAACCCGACAGAAAATTTTCGCACCCGCCTCGGAGCGGAAACACCCGGATATCTTTTGCTGAACTTTGATCATCCTGATATCATTTTCACCCTGATTATTAGTGAAGGATACCAAGTGGTTGCCCATAAATTTCAGGGTTTCGGTTTCATAGTCCACCAATCGTTCAAGAAGACTTCTTGATTTAGAGCGCTTGAGTCGGCCCCGTTGCCCTTTTTTCCTCTTGCTTTCATCAGGTGGCGGGCATTCTCTTTGGGCTGTTTCCAGCAGATCCCTCATGTCCCTGGCCCATGTCTGATTATCCTGTTCCCATGCCCGCTCCAACTCTCTTAAGTGATGGGCATTGCAAAGGGCATGCAGACAATCATATTTCAAATATGGTTTCCAGTGATCGTAGCAGAGAATGCCTTTGAATAGTGGAAGAATTCCTATGACAGCAAATAACGGTTGGATTTTTGAAAAGCCCTGCCAGTAAACCCTTTCCAGCCCAAATCCTTATCAGATAAAGTATGTGTTCTTCAAAAAACACACCCAACTATACCCCTTTAAGCTAAGAAAACCCAAATTTAAAGAAAAAAGAGCTTTGAATCTCCCCTCTTTTTTGATAGAGTGTGTGTAATTTATATTAAATAACACATACTTTATCAGCTGGAGGGGCGATGAAAGAATATGATGTCCTGGTAAAATTCAGACAAGATAAAATTATGACCATTGAAGAATTGATGCATGTACTTCAATGCTCTGCGATAACGGTGAGAAGAAGATTAAAAAAGTGGGAAGCCTTCACCAGTATAAATCAAAATGGGCGTTACTACACATTGCCTGAAATTCCCGAATTTGACAGTAACGGGTTGTGGAAATATAAACCTGCTCTTTTTTCTAAACACGGCAATTTACGGCAAACAATTATTGAGTTGGTCAGAAAGTCCCAAAAAGGGCTTAGTGCTGCTGACATTTCCCAAACTATTGAAATTCCATCAACCAGTTCCTATTTTTCACAAATCAAAAACTCGGATGGGATCAAAAGAGAAAAATATCAAGGCCGGTTCTTTTATTTTGCAGACTCACCAGCCAAATATGAACAACAGAAAAGGGGATTGGGACAGCAAATAACTGATAGCTGGATCACTGATGCCCAAGCTGTTAGAATTTTAGTACACTTGATAAAGAATCCAGGGATTGAAGTTGATCGTCTCGCAATTGAATCAGCCCCTTCGGGTAAGCGGTTTGACACAGCTGCCGTTAAGCAATTTTTGGAATTTCATGACCTGTTAAAAAAAACTTCGGATACAGAGCAATAAAATGCCTCACCGGATATGTCGCTAAAATAACCGATGGACTTTGTTCGCAGAATTTATTTCCCAAAAAACCAACCATTTATTTTTTTCCCAAAGGAATAAATCATCAGGATTTGAGAGTTCTCAAAACCCGGGAAAAGACAGTCGTAACTTTAGATATAGGATCTTTTTGTGCCAAGGAAACGGTTCTGGTTGATCCGACTGACAACACAGTTCATCAAAGCCAACAGCTTCGTTCTCTGACTCCATATCGGTGTACATATGGGTATGACGTGTTGGTTTCTGTCGGGTATGGCCTTTTTGTCCATTGCCTTCCGGAACAGCAAATTATTGAACAATTAGCTGGTAGAAATGTTGCCATTTCTCAACGGGAAATTGGCTTTCTTGGGAAAAAATTTATCGCTTATCTCGCCATAGCTCATCGGCAAGCACAGCAACGATTAAATCAGCTTATGTCTCGCAGAGGCGGATATATTTTGCACATTGACGGAACTTGTGAAGGCGGCAGTCCTCATCTTTTTACCGGGATGGATGGTATTGCTCAAATTGTATTGGACAATATCAAATTGCCTTCGGAAAAAGCGGAATCAATCATCCCCTTTTTAGAGGGTTTAAAAAAGCAATACGGCAATCCAATTGCCTTGGTCCATGATATGGGGAAAGGTATTTTGTCTGCAGTGGCCGAAGTGTTCAAAGGTATCCCGGATTTCATCTGTCATTTTCATTTTTTAAGGGACATCGGTAAAGATTTATATGAGGCCGAATATGCTAAAATAAGGACCCGTTTAACAAAGCATAAAATCAGGGCTGTTCTCCGGGCAAAGGCAAAAGCATTAGCATCTCTGATGGATGATGATACTCAGGTTGGGACCGACCTGTTGGAATGTCTTTCCAATGGTCAGCCCAATTTAATACCCGCAGATAAATTAGCTGTTGTTTCATCATATATCATGATCCATTGGGCTCTTGATACAACGGGGCAACTGGAAGGGTATGGTTTCCCATTTGATTGCCCACATTTTATTTTCTACCAAAGATTGAAGGTCCTGCATAAAATGGTGAATACAGCCGAAGATAAGCAGTTTGACAAACGATTCTTCAATCTTTTGAACCCCCTCAACAAAATTGTCAATGACCAGCAATTAAAAAGTGCTGCCAAGCAAATTGAGAAAAAAATGGGAACGTTCAAACAACTTCGAAAAGCCCTATCCTTAACCGTTTCTGGAAAGAAAAAAGGCCTTAATGATGATGGCGATGATTATACCAACATGAAAAGTATTGCCCAGAAGGTGAAGCAATTTCGAGCTGAAATAATGACTGACGAAAAATTATCTCAAGTAGGTTCATATAGAAAAATGATCAAACAGATTGACACCTACTGGGACAAACTTTTTGCCGATCCAATTACAATCGAAACATTCCATGGACAGGTCATCATTCAACCACAGCGTACCAATAATATTCTGGAACGATTTTTTCGGGATCTGAAACGCAGAAACAGGAAAAGAAGTGGAACGATATCGTTGAATAAAAGACTTAAAACCATACTCACTGACACTCCGTTAATCAAGAATCTCGACAATTCAGAATATATGGAAGCCATTCTTGATGGGAATGACAACTTGGAAGAACGGTTTGAAAAAATTGATGCTAATCTGGTAGCTGAAAAATTGAAGGCCGAACAAAAATCACATGAAAAAATCAGTCCTGAAATGAAAAAAATAATTCAACGCCCTGATTTGCCAGACGAACTGATTTCATTATTGGCGGCCTGAAAGCAAAATTAATACCAACCGTTATTTGCTGTCATAGAAGAATTCCTATTTCATCCATGGCCTCCTTACCTCTTTTTCATCGGGAAAAAAATAGGTCCAGTGCACATTGGATGTGCAATGCAGCCAGCGCCTGACGCTGTTTATATTGATGTCGGTCTCATCGGCATGACATAAATGCGACTGAAACAGTCTGCGTTTAGCAATTCGATCAAACTCCTCCGGTTTTATAAAGGCCTCTTTGTTGAAATTATATATTGACCCTTTGCTGATGGGAATTCCCAACTGATCCCTGAAGGTTTCTTCTACCCTGTCATAGGGAATCAGTTGATGCTGAAAAAAAATGTGGCGTGGGCCTTCTCACACTGACACCATACTGAACGGCTTTGGTGAAGCGTTCAGGGAAAACAAATGTTATAGCCCATTTCATGGGTTATTCTCTTTAGAATGAGAAAACCTGAAACACAACATAAAAATGTTTTTTTGCAAAAAAACGCTGTCAAGCAAAAAATGAAAATTGACTCATTTTTTTAACGCTGAATAGATACAAAACGCTTTGATTATCAGCGGTCAGGAACCGTCAAAAAATTGGGGGATTACTAAAATTGTCATTGACATGGGGGGCTTTTTACCATATTATAAACAAAAATAAAACTGACAATACCCCCCCTGGCTATCCTAAGCAGATACAGATTTGGATTTTTGAACCTTAACTGTAAGGGAGAAAATGGTCAAAGAGCCACTATTCTCCGCGGTTCCGTATTTTATAGTTATCCAGAACATATTGCTCTATTGGTTTCCTTCTTCTTTGGAAACTCCAAGCGAACTGCTTTATCGCTGATGTCGCAATCCTTTAAGCTTTATGTGATATTATTTTAAATAGACTCAAAGAGTAAGGGTGTTCGGTATGTACTACAGGCAGTTATACGTAAAAGGAGATCTTAAAAAATGAAAAAAAAACTTTTAGGTGCATTGATGGGGCTGATCATAATGTTGCCAGTTTCCGGAATGGCGATTGAATTGACTGATTATCTGGATCCCGATCTTCAGTTTCAGGATGCAGAAATTCAAGCGATGTTCAATTTGAAGGACGGCAACCAGGATCAGACCAGTTTCAACGGCTCGTTCAGAATTGAATATGACATGGAATACAGTACCTTGCCGTTCAAATGGCAGGTCTATGCCAAGGGTGATACGGATTTCAGCAGGGGCGGGGATGAGGATGAGTCCACAGACAAGAACTCCACTGCCGAGGCCTATACCGTTGTCCAAAAATATCTGAACGGATATGATAAAGTTTTCGTCTATGGACGACTGGATCTGGGACTGCAGGATCTTGAAGATAATGAAGATAATGATCCCTACAGCCGTGTTTCAGCCGGTATAGGATACGGCAGAATAACAACTGCTACCCCTTTAATGGAAGCTTTTCGCTGCGTAGAGGATTTGACAAAGTTAGGTATAATTACCGGTGAACTGTCCGATGAAGCATATCTCAAATTTGCCGAAGTGATAGCCAGAGAACCTAATTATAAAAGCAAATACAGTCTGCGAGAGTATGAAAAATACTGGTACGAAGACATGGAAAAGGTGCTGATAGAAGCCGGAGTGTTGACCGGGGAAAGTTTAGGGGCCATGGGGATTATCCGAATTCAGGATATTTTAATCGATGAAAACGTGATTAAACGTGAGCACGGTTGGGAAGTTGGTGTAGGAATCGATTATCTGATTTCCGATTATTCTGGAAATGAAGGAGACCCGGGATTCTCAGCCTATGCTGAATATGCAAAACCGTTCGGATTCAAATGGCAGTTTATTGACAGGATCACATACTCTACCGTCATGGTGGACTGGGAATTCGGGGATGTAGATAATATATTCAACAATCAGGCCTCGCTGACCTATGAGATAACCGAGAAAATTGACTGGACTAATCTCTGGGAACTAGATGTCATTCTGGCAAACGAGGGAGACGATACCTATCAAAACGGCTTGGAAACAGGACTTCGTTTTTATCTTACCAATACCATTGATGCTGTTACAACACTTCGTTTTGATCATTTTGACAAGGGCAACAATGATGATGACGATATTGTAACCTCCCTGTTTTTCGGTATTGCCTATACGATCTTCTAACACAAAATATTTCATAACTGAACTCTTCGCCCATTCCGATACCGAACATAGGGGCGAAGAGTTCTTCAAGTTGTGGCGGTGTCCGGCTGGGTAGCGATGATAGAGAACGGGAGAAATCAATACCAATCATCACCTTCCAGTCTTCAAAGAAAACCTCGATTAACCATCACACGTCTATTTCCATATTTAAAAATTAGTTTGCCGTATAACCGCAATATCTCCTTGTCAGCAATGAAACCAGCTGTTTCCGGGTCTCTTGTTTAATGTTGAAACACTGTCAGAATGCCAGAAACCCCTGGTGGGACACCCGTCCTGCCTGCACCAGGATCGTTTTACCTTCTAAAAAGGTACCGATTAAAACCGTGACATAGCCAAAATTTTCAATTACAATTTGCAGATCCATTGAATCTGCTCCTCAGTTGTCAAAAAATAAACGGTTGCCAGATTCAAAACCAGTTAAGCTTCGCGGTCTAAACGATATAGAACGGCAACCAGAATCAGCTTGAATATCCACAATGCTTCGTTATTTGTCCCAAGCAGATTGAGTACATGGGAGACATCACTGAATACCCCCGGTCGAAAAGCTGCGTTGAGCGATCCAAGGCAGATAAGAAATGCGGTAGAGGCCAAAAATGTGGCAGCCATCAATTGATTGCGCAGCGTCTGTACGGCCAGGATGTCTCTCTTTTCTTTCATGATGCCATTGACCCACATGCGCAGCGCGTGATTTGTAATCCCGATGGCTGTTGTCAAGGGTTCACGGTGAACCTTTACGTAAAGATTCAGATGGTAGGCAATGATAACGACAGCCGTAAAAAAACCAGAATAATTTCAAAAAATGAGCCACTAGGCATGTTGGGTTTCCGTCATATAAAAGGCTGTTTGTATATTGCTCAAATAGTGCATCAGACCCTGTTCTGATGTTTTATTTGACCTTGTTGTTAAATCTGGTGTACAGAAGATGCCTTTAGAGGCATTGGTTCAATATCATTTTTTGTAATCCAGTACAATCGGAATTCAATGCAGTTTTTAAAGGAGATTTGTATGGCCCGATTTTTAAAAAAACGTGAAAAGGCCATGGGTCAGAGTCCGGGGGATCTGATCTTTATCGGAAACCAGAAAATGGAATCCGTTCAGCTGCGAGTCATTGATTACGATACAGGGCGTCTTACTGACCAGGAATTGGCCGACATAAAAGACGGGTCCCATTTTAAAGAAACAGAAACCGTCACCTGGATCAACATCAACGGACTGCATGACCTTGACGTCATCAAAGATGTGGGCCGGATTTTTGAACTGCACCCCCTTGTACTCGAAGACATTCTGAACACCGGGCAGCGGCCCAAAGCAGAGGAATTTGACACCTATCTCTTTATAGTGCTCAAGATGATCCGGTTTGACCGTGAATCCGGCCGGGTCATCAACGAGCAGTTGAGTATGATTGTGGGCAAAAACTACCTGCTGACCTTCCAGGAACAGCGGGGAGATGTTTTTGAACCTGTGAGGGATAGAATCCGAAGAAACAGATCACGGCTTCGCGGCAGCAACACCGATTATCTTGCCTATGCACTCATTGATACAGTTGTGGAAAATTACATTTACATAATCGAGTTGATCGGAGAAAAAATCGAAGATCTTGAGGAGGATCTCCTCACGGGCCAGGACACCGGGGTGATGGAGAAAATCAACGCATTCAAGCGGGAAATAAACTATTTAAGAAAATCCATCCGGCCGGCAAAGGAAGCGATCCTTCAGCTGTCCCGGCTGGACGGCGACCTGGTTCAGGACACGACCATTCCGTTCATGAAGGACCTCCAGGATCTCATAACCCAGGCAACCGAAGCCATTGACACCTATCGGGACCTGCTGACCGATCAATTGAATATTTACAACTCGGTGACGGCAAACAAGATGAACGATATCATGAAGGTCCTTACGGTTTTTGCCGCGATTTTCATTCCCCTTACCTTTGTCGCCGGGATCTACGGCACCAACTTTGAGTACCTGCCCGAGCTTCGTTACCGGTACAGTTATTTCATTTTCTGGGCCGTCATGATCGCCATCGCAGGGGGGCTTGTCCTTTTCTTTAAACGGAAACGCTGGTTATAGAAGACAGTCATCACAGGGCCGGTCCCCAACAGGGGTGTAGGCGGTTTCTCCGGGACCGGTATAGATCTGCCTGGGCCGGCTGAGCCGCCAGTGGGGGTCCTTGATGCTCTCCAGCCACTGGGCGATCCATCCGGGCAGGCGCCCGATGGCGAACATCACCGGGAACATGTTCGTGGGTATGCCCATGGCACGAAAGGCAATGCCCGTATAAAAATCGATGTTCGGATAGAGGTGCCGGGAGATAAAGTACTCATCCCCCAGGGCAATGGTTTCAAGGTCCTGGGCAATATCCAGCAGCACATCCGCTTTGCCAAGGGCGTCAAGGAGCCTGTGGCAGACCCCTTTCATGATGGTGGCACGGGGGTCATGGGTTTTATAGACCCGGTGCCCGAACCCCATCAGCCGGAAGGGATCGTTGGGGTTTTTTGCCCTTTCCACAAAGCTGCGGCAGTCGCCTCCTCCCCTGCGGATGGCCTCGAGCATTTCGATCACCGCCTGGTTGGCCCCGCCGTGGAGCGGTCCCCAAAGGGCCGTGATGCCCGACGATATGGCCGCATAGAGGTTAACCCGGGCACTGCCCACCAGCCGCACGGCCGAGGTCGAACAGTTCTGCTGCTATCACCGGTAAAAAACTGACCCACCTACCACCGGTTTTTTGACCCACCCCCAACAAAATCTATAATAATTGCATGTACTTATGTCCTTCGTTCTTTTTCTTAAAACCGGTGATTTTAAAATTTGTTTTTTTAATGTTTTTAAGTTTCTGAAATAATTGCTTTATTTTGAGGTTGTGTTTTGTTGCCGCAGGGAAACCGCTACGATTAATAAGAAACATAAGAAACGGCTGGATGTGGGCGCTTGTAATGCCTTTAAATCATGACGTATAATTTTCAGGGGTGGGTCACGATAAAGCCCTTTGGTGGGTCAGGAGTTGACCGGTGATAGCAGTTCTGCTCGTGGTCGGCATGGAGGATCCAGATCACCCGCAATGCATGGACCACCTCCTCCTTTAACTCATAGGGTTTGACCGTTGAATCAAACATCATGTGCAAAAAATTGGCACAATAGGAGAGGTCCGGTCGCGGGTAGGTCACCTGGTACCCCATGGAGATCTTGTAGGACATGGCGGCAAGGGTGCGAATTTTGGAAATCAGACGGGTGACAGTCACCTTGATCTCCTCGTCCTCGTTGGCAATCTCCGGATAAAAACTGCGCAGACTGTTGACCATGGACGATAAAATGCCCATGGGGTGGGCAGACGTCCATGGATCATCCCCTGTTTGTGAAACCTGATATCCCGGGGTGAGCGCCGGCAGCCTTGCCTGGAAGGAAGAACTGCCGGCAAAAAAAACCGCTCTATCTATTTGACGCCACCCGCCCCGGACTTTGGTCCGTTGCCCCAAAGCGTGCCGGCAACGAACAACCGTTCTATCCCTTGATGATCCTGGGCAGGATCATCTGGTGCTGGGGACAGATGGATTTGGGGTTCTGGTAGGCCGAACCGGTAAAGGCAACCATGTAGTTGCGAATTTCAGTCAGCTTTACGATCTCATCCACATACCCGACTTCAGCACAATATTTGGGCCGGGAGTAGGTCTTGTAATCGTCGGCGATCTTGTTCATCTTTTCAATGATAGGCTCGATGGGCCGGCCCGCATCCTTTTCCTTAACCAGGCGGCGGGAATACATGGCAACCGCTGCTGTCTCCCCGTGCATCACATAGACCTCGCTTGCGGCCGTGCCGATTGAAAAGGCGTTGGTGTCGTTGCCCTGGGGTCCGCCCAGAAGATAGTGGGCCGCAGCCGACCCTTTGCGCAGCAGCACCATCATCTGGGGAAGATCGGTCTGCTGAATCGAATAGATCAGGCTCTGGCCGATGCCAAGGAGCTCGGCCTTTTCAGCCGTGTCGCCCACGTCGATGCCCGAGGTGTCCTGGAGCCAGATCAGGGGGATCCTGTCCCGACCGGCCAGGGTGACAAACTCGTTCATCTTGATCATGCCCTGGCGATAGAGCTTGCCGCCCATGCCCGGGTAGTCGGCATACTCAGGATACCCCTTGCCCAGGTATCCCTGGCGGTTGCCGATGATGCCCACCAGAAATCCGTTGACCTTGCACAGCCCCGTGTACACCTCGGGGCCATAGTCGGGCCGGAACTCCATGGATTCCGAGTTGTCCACCAGGCGGGCCAGAATTTCTTCAAAGTCGTACACCTTTTTCTGGTCAATGGGCAGCAGGTTGTAGAGATCCTGGGCGTCAAAACGGGGTTCAGCAGGCTCGGCCACCCGGAAAAACCGGGGGTTGTAGGCCGGGATCTCGGCCATGTACGCCTTGAGCCCGTCGAGCACACCGGTCTCCTCCTCGTACACATACCTGAAAAAGCCTGTGCCGTCGTAGTGGGTGGCAACGCTTCCCGGGGGATGGCTCTTGAAGTGCCGGGTGTTCTCGATGATCTGCTCGGCGGCCGCCCCGTCAAAATTGCCCTTGGGGGCCATGCCGCTCACAATACCGGCACCGCCCACGGCGATATTGCAATCCTTGTGGGCAAACAGGATGGTGGGGCTGATGCTCTGGTACCCGCCGCCGGCAGGGTTGGTGCCGTAGATGCCGGCCAGCACGGGAATGCCCATCTGGTTGAGCTCAGCATGGCGGTAGAAGGGGGTACCTGCCCCCCTGCGGTTGGCGTAGAACTTCTCCTGCTCGGTCAGTTTGGCCCCGCTGCAGTTGACCAGCCACACCAGGGGAATGTTCAGCCGTTTCGCAAGGTCGGTCACCCGGAGGATGTTTTCAGACTGGCCGGCAAGCCAGGCCCCGGCCATCACCTTGTTGTCAAACCCGATGATCACGGCCCAGCGGCCCGAAATCTTGCCCAGGCCGTCAATCACATTGGTGGTGCCCTCTTCATTGTCGGCCGGATTGTAGAGCATGTGCAGCGGAGACCAGGTGCCCTTGTCCACGATGTAGTCCAGGCGCTGCCACACGGTCATCTGACCCCGGGCATTGATCTTCTCTTCGGAAAAGCCTGCGTTCTTGATGGCGTCAACGGCCGCGTCGATCTCCTGCTCCACGGCCTTGAGGCCCTGGGCATTCTCCTCCCCCCGCTTGATCTGTCCCTTTTTCAAGGGCTTGCCAAATTCCGGCATTTTTTCAAAATATGGTCTCATGGATCTTCTCCTATTGGGGATCAATGGTCATGAGCACGGCATCCTCTTCAACGGTATCACCCACCTTGACATTGATGGTTGCGACCTTGCCGTTGCAGGGAACGTAGATGGGAGTTTCCATTTTCATGGCCTCGATGAGTATGGCGTCATCGTCCTCTTCAACGCTATCACCGACATTGACATAGATTTCAACTATTTTGCCCAGCATGGGGGCCAGCAGTTCTTCGCTCATTGTATCTCTCCTTTAAACATCAATTTTATTAAAACAGGGTCAGACACCACCCTGCGGTATTTATTCAGCCAGGGGTTACACACCCCCTGCCCCGGCTACTGAAGCAGGGTCAGAAAAATCCCTGCGGCAACGACCGTACCGATGACGCCGGCCACGTTGGGTCCCATGGCATACATCAGCAGATAGTTCTTTCGATCGGCCTCCTGGGCCACCTTGTGGACCACCCGGGCCGCCATGGGCACGGCAGACACGCCGGCAGCACCCAGCAACGGATTGATCTTTTCGCCGGGAAACAGGTTCATGATCTTGGCAAGTATAATCCCCGTGGCCGTGCTCACGGAAAAGGCAACAAGGCCCAGGCAGAACACAAAGATCACCTCGGGCTTTAAAAACACCTCCGCGTTCATGGTGGCGCCCACGGGCAGCCCCAGAAAGATCGTGACAATGTTGAGCAGTTCGTTCTGGGAGGCGTGGGTCAGCCGTTCGACCACCCCGGCCTCCCGGAAAAGGTTGCCCAGCATGAACATGGCGATCAGCGGTGCTGCCGCAGGAATCAGCAGGATGATCACCAGGGCCGCCACCACGGGGAAGAAAATCTTTTCCAGCTTGTTGACCTTTCTGGTTTTCTTCATCCTGATCTTACGCTCGGCATCCGTGGTCATCAGGCGCATGATGGGCGGCTGGATGATGGGCACCAGGGCCATGTAGGAATAGGCCGCAACGGCGCACACGCCGAGCATGTGGGGGGCAAGTTTGGATGCCAGAAAGATGGTGGTCGGCCCGTCGGCCCCGCCGATGATGCCGATGGTGGCAGCCTCCTGGATGTTGAAACCCATGGCCTGGGCCGCAAAAAAGGTGATGTACACCCCGGCCTGGGCCCCTGCCCCGAGGAACAGCAGCGAGGGTCTTGCCAGCATGGGGCCGAAATCGGTCAGCGCCCCAAGGCCGAGAAAGATCAACGGCGGAATCACCTCCCACTGGATGCCGAAATGGTAGAACTTCCAGAGCAGTCCCTCTTCGGGGGTCATCAATCCTGCAAGGGGCAGGTTCGCAAGCAGGATGCCGAACCCGATGGGCAGCAGCAGCAGCGGCTCATACTGCTTTGCAATGGCAAGATACATCAGGCCGATGGCTATGGCCCACATCACCACCATACCCGGGGTCAGATGGACAAAACCCGTTGTCTTGATCATGTACCACATAAAATCCATTACGCCTTTTCCTCCCTGGCTTTGAGTATCCACTGGGTCACAAAGGTGTTGAATTTAATGGCCCCGTACAGAAACCCCATGCCCACAAAAACCCCGGATATGCCGGATACAAAAACAACCATTGTCTGGTTCATCACGATCTCTCCTTTAAACCCTGCAACACTCAGTCAAGGGGCCACAGGCCCTTTTCTTCAAGAACGGTCCTGAGCACCTTAAGGGCGGTGTTCATGGCAGGCACACCGCCGTACACAGAGGTTTGAAACATCACCTCGGAAATTTCACGGGGTTTACATCCCACGTTCAGGGCCGCCTCGATATGGAGTTTCAGCTCTTCTGGCCGGTCAAGGACGGTCAACGCCGCAACCGTCACAAGCTGCCGGGTGGTATGGGGAATCTTATTTCTGGCATACATGGTGCCCGTGATATAGAGCGACATGTCCCGGGCAAGATCCTTGTCAAAGGCACGCCACAATTCAAAGGGTTTTTCACCTTCAACCCCTTTAAAGTAAAGGGCCGCCGTCTCCCGGGTTTTATCCTTTAAATTTTTTCCAGCCGAATCCTTGTCCGCCATGGGAGCCTCCTTTACCGGTTCGCCCGTTTAATGCCCAGCTGGTCAAGGGCAATGATCATCTTGCAGATGTTGGCAGAGCCTTCCACCATGCTGTAGGTGGGAGCGTCCCTGTAAAACCGTGCCACGGGGTACTCCGTGGAGTAGCCATAGGCCCCCAGGATTCTCATGGCAAAGTTTGATGCCTTGGTGGCCACCTCGCCGGCCAGGTACTTGGCCTTGGCAACGTCAAGACCGTTGTTGATATTGCCGGCATCCTTTTCAAAGGCTGCCCGGTAAACCATGAAACGGGCCGCATCGATCTCGGCCGCCATCTGGGCGATCATATCCTGGTTCATCTGGAAAAGCCCGATGGGTTTGCCAAACTGTTTCCTTGTATTGCAGTATTTGATGGCCTCGTCAAGGCAGGCCTGGGCAAGTCCCACACCGCCTGCTGCGGCCGACAGCCGGGTGTGGTTCAACGATCCGAACAGAATCTTTGCCCCGTCCCCTGGTTTGCCCAGCAGATTCTCCTTGGGCACCTTGACATTGTCCAGAAACACCTCTCCCGTGGGCGAAGAATGGGAACCAAGCTTCTCAAGGGCTGATGTGGTGATCCCAGGAAAATTTTTGGGCTCGATCACAAAGGCGGAAAGCCCCTTGGTTCCGATGGATTTATCCGTATAGGCGTAGCAGATCAGGACATCGGCAATGGCCGCGTTGGAGATCCAGGTCTTTGACCCGTTGAGCAGATAATGGTCGCCCTTGTCCTCGGCCGTGGTTGACATGGCCATGACGTCGGATCCGGCATCGGCCTCGGTGATGCCGAAACCGCCCAGGTATTCGGCGGTGCACAGCTTCTCAACATAGCGTTTCTTTGCGGCCTCGGTACCATATTTATAGATACCATATGCACATCCCAGAACCTGCATGTTGACCTGAACTCTGAGGGAACTTGACCCCTTTGCGATCTCCTCGGTGACGATCATGGCGGCCATCCAGCCCATGTCCTCTCCGCCGTACTCCTCGGGAATCACCGTGCCGTAGAACCCAAGCTCACCCATGGGAAGCACGGCCTCCTTGTAGGGAAAATAATTGGCCTCATCCCAGGCGTCTGCATTGGGGGTGATCTTCTTTCGTACAAATTCCCTGACCGCCTTCTGCAACATTGTCATCTCTTTGGAAAGTCTGAAATCCATTGTAGTTCCTCTTTTTTGTTTTCACTGTTTAACTTAGGGACACAAGCATCCGAATATTGGTCTTAAAAATTTTCCAGGACAGAATCAAGGGCATTTTTTCCCTGGATCAACGATTCGGTCCGTTGCGACAGGGTCAACTCCTGTACATTTTTTCAACGGTTTCCATGGCGATCCCTGCAACCTTTTGATTGAAACGGGCATGGACGGCATGGGAGAGCATCTCAAAGCTGAATCCCTTGCCCTCCCGGGCCAGAAGCCCCAGGGACGCCAGGGCCCAGTCATGCCGCTTGACCTTGAGGGCCTTGAAATCCACCTCAAATACCCTGGCTGCGGTTTCCGGAATGGCCACGCTCTTTTCCTTGACCACAAAGGTCTCGGGGGAAAGGGTGGCAAACATGCTGTGGCGGCGCTGGACCCCTTCGTCACTGATGGCCACAACCACGGTGGGGGCTTCAATGCCGGCATACCCTATCTTCTCAGGCGAAATCAGGATCTCACTCACGCTCTGCCCCCGGAGCACGGTGATATTGTAGTCATTCTTCATGGAGACATTCATCCCGGCAGACATTCCGGCATAGCAGACAATATCCCCGGCCGTGACGATTCGCATGCCGGCACTTCCGAGGATAACCACCTCTTCGCGCCTGGGCGCTGCCGGCTCCATCAGTTTCTCGATGGTGACAGGCTCTGGGAAACGTTTCTTTTCAAGGGCAAGCTGCCGGTAGACCTCACCATACTCGGCCCGTGTGTTCTTCTCAACCAGGCCGTTCTTTCTGGGCATGGCCTCGATCATTTCATCGATGGCCTTGGGGGTGAGCTGATTTCGCTTGGTGTAGCGGCCGGTGCACATGCCAAGGGTCTCGACCAGGGAGAATCCCTTGTGCTCCATGGCATTGACCAGGGTTTCGGCAAGCCTGGCATCATGGCCCGAGCACCTGCTGATATAGGTGGCTCCGGCACTCTCGGCCACGGCACAGATATCAATGGGAATTTCAGCATGGTTGAGAAATTCCGACCCGACCACGGCAGCCGTGGGGGTGGTGGAACTGTACTGGCCGCCGGTCATGCCAAAGTTGAAATTGTTCAGCACAATCAAGGTGACATCCATATTCTTTCTGCAGGCGGCCAGGACATGGGCCCCGCCGATGCCCAATCCGCCATCGCCCATGGTGACAATCACGTTCAACTCCGGATCGGCCAGCTTGAGTCCCTGGGCATAGGTGAGGGCGCGGCCGTGGAGGCCGTGGAGGGCATGGACATTAAAAAAAGTATCAAAAAGCCCGGAACAGCCGATGTCGCTTACGATCACGGTTTTATCCGCCGCGATTCCCATCATCTCCAGGGCCCGGTCAAGCTCCTTTGTAATTCTTTCATGGGTACACCCGGGGCAGAACACAGGCGGACGTTTTGCATTCAGGAAACTACTCATTTTCAATTACCTCCATGATCTTTCCGGGCTTGATTAAAATCCCGTCCATCTGGCCATAAAAATCTATTTTTTTACCACAGAGAACCCGTCTGATTTCGCCCACATACTGGCCAAGGTTCATTTCAATGACAACGATGCGGTCATAGGACTGGGACGCTTTTTTCAAGAGCGTCTCAGGTACCGGCCACAGGGTCTTGAGGGTCAGGGAGGAGACAGGTTTTCCCTTTTCTTCAAGATGGGCACAGGCATCATCAACGGCCCTTGAGGTCACACCATAGCTGATGACCAGGGTGTCTGCACCGGGCCGGTGGTTTTCCTCGTAAAGGGTGATTCTTTCTTCAGCGGCCAGGATCTTGTTCTGCAGCCGTTCCTGGTTGGCTTCGATCACCCGGGGATCAATGGTGATATAACCGTCCGGACCGTGGGTGGAAGAGGTCTGGCGAACCAGGTCCCTGCCGCCAATGGGAAGAAAATCAGGGGCAGCTTCAGGCCCGGCCTCAAAGGGAACATAGGCGTCGCCCTGGTAGGGTTTACGCGCCACCAGGGGCGGAAGCGTTACCGCATCCAGGTCAACACTCTCCTTGGTCATGCCGATCTCCTTGTTGGATGCAATGAACACAGGGCACCTGAACTCTTCGGCATAATTAAAGGCGTGAACGGTCAAAAGGTAACAGTCAAGGGCATCCTTGGGCGCCAGAACAATGACGGGCACACCGCCGGTGTTGCCCCAGCGCATGAACTGAATATCACTGTCCGCGCCCCGTGTGGCCGACCCCGTGGAAGGCCCAAGGCGCTGGACATCCACGATAACCAGGGGAATTTCACTGCCCACGGCAAAGGAAATCTGTTCACTGTAAAGGCTGAGCCCGGGGCCGGAAGTGGCCGTGAGCGCTTTTTTCCCTGCCATGGAGGCGCCGATGCAGTACCCCATGGATGCAATTTCATCTTCGCCCTGGACACATACCCCGCCCCTGGGGGGCAGCATCTTTAGCATGTTGGCAAAAACAGTGGTGGCAGGGGTTATGGGATACCCTGCAAAAAAGGAGCATCCCGCAGCCATGGCACCCCTTGCAACCGCCTCATTTCCTTCCATAAAAGACAACGCCATCTTGTTTCTCCTGATCTTTATTTTTAGAGAGCCTCACACACGCCCATAAATTTAATCATATATTTGATTAGATTTATGATTAAACTTTCAGTTACCTACCGGAACAAAAATGTTCTGTCAAGGGAATAAATTAATTAAAATAGCAATTTATTTTCCGGTGACCCCTTTATACAGCCTGGTATTATCACCCTTGATTTTGTGTATTTTTTGGTATATTTATGATCACAAACAGACGGGCACCTGGTACCATTGTACGTGGCCACTTTCCCCTGAAGCCAACAACAGAAACACCCCAAGGAAACAAAGAGCAGGATGAAAAGAAAACCAGAAAAAAGCCGTGAAGACTATACCCAGGAAGCCTATATGGGCATTCGAAGGATGTTTTTCATCAATGAAATCATACCCGGTCAGAAAATTTCCTACCGGGATCTTGCCGAACGTCTGAAAATGAGCCCCACCCCCATCATCCAGGCGCTCAAAAGACTTGAGTTCCAGGGACTGGTGCGCCATGAACCCAACCGGGGTTACTATACCGAAAAGATAAGCCTCAAAGAGCTTACTGAAATCTATGAGTTCCGGGAACTCATCGAAGTCTCCCTGCTGGCCAAAACCATACGAACCATCAATCGAAAGGGACTTGCAACCCTTAAAAAAGCATTGAAAAACCACCTCAATGCCCAAAGGGACATCTACCTGAAAGAGCGCCTGATGAACGACATGGAACTGCACCTGACCCTGGCAGAGCTTTCCGGCTGCACCCTCCAGATCAACACCCTGCGCCATCTGTTTGACCTGCTATACCTCAAGTACAGGGGAAGCATGCTCTTTATCACCCCCATGGAAACCGTGGACGACGAGCACCAGCAGCTCTATGACCTCATCGCCAGAAAAGAGGTCGACCCGGCCTGCCAAATGCTTGCCCAGCATATTGCCAATGTTAAGAAATATGCCATCCTCTGCATTGAACGTATGGCCAGGGAAAAAAACCTTCAGGTCATTTAGACTCTTTTTAAATCCTGGACAGGGCATATACGAAAATTATATCAACACATTCTTCCCAAGAAAAACACATACAAACGGCAATCCAGACGGTTGTGCCCTGAAAAAAATAAATTTTCTGTTGTAATTTAAAAACTTCTTACGTATGTTACCCTTACTGTAACAAACTTAAGGAGCTCGCCATGTCAGCATCATCAAAACTTTCCAATACGGTCAAAGCCTTGTGTTTCCTGGCAAAGCACCATCCCGTGCCCCAGAACTCCAGCCACATCTCAACCGATACCGGGATCAACGCCTCAAAACTCAGGCGCCATCTTTCCGCACTTGCCAAGGCCGGAATTGTCAAAACCATCCAGGGCGCTGCCGGCGGCTTTATGCTGGAAAAAGACCCCGGGGAGATCCATCTCCAGGAGATATACTGTGCCCTTGAAGACAGAAAGGCCTTTCACCTGGACATCACCACAAATCCGGACAACACCGTGGAAGAAACCACCATCGTCAACACCTACTTCCTGGATCTTTTCAGTGAAATCCAGGTGGAGATTGAAGATAAAATGCGGGCCATCAAACTGTCCCACATCATCAACTACATTTCAGACAAAAAGGAGTTATAATGAAATTTCTTGAAGCGTTAGGCATCCAGGCAAAGAATCCAGGTTCATCAACAGGCCTTGAATGGAACAGCACCTGTGACCAGGGAGAAATCGATGTTGTTTCACCCGTGGACGGCAAACTGCTGGCATCGGTCTACCTGGCCTCAAAGGAGGATTACGCAAACCTGGTGGAAACCGCACAAAAAGCCTTTAAGGTCTGGCGAAAGGTACCGGCCCCCAAACGCGGTGAGATTGTCCGCCAGATCGGCAATGCCCTCAGAAAGAACAAGAATGACCTTGGCACCCTTGTCTCCTATGAGATGGGCAAGTCCCTCCAGGAGGGTTGGGGCGAAGTCCAGGAGATGATCGACATCTGTGATTTTGCCGTGGGCCAGTCCCGACAGCTCTGCGGATCGACCATCCACTCGGAGCGGGAGAACCACCGGCTCTATGACCAGTATCATCCCCTGGGAATCGTCGGCACCATCTCGGCATTCAACTTCCCCGTGGCCGTATGGTCATGGAATGCCATGATTGCAACTGTCTGCGGCGATGTCAACCTCTGGAAGCCCTCGTCAAAAACACCGCTTACGGCCATTGCCGTTCAAAAGATCCTGGCACCGGTCATCCGGGAGAACAACCTGCCCGAAGGCCTTTTTTCCCTCATCGTGGGCAGGGGATCGGACGTGGGTGAAACCATGCTCAACGACCGGCAGATCCCCCTGATCTCCATCACCGGCTCCACACGGGTGGGTCGCCACGGGGCTGAGGTCATTGCCAGACGATTCGGCAAATCCATCCTCGAACTTGGCGGCAACAATGCCATCATCATGACCCCCCAGGCAGATCTCAAACTTGCCGTTCCCGGTATCGTCTTTTCTGCCGTGGGAACGGCCGGCCAGCGCTGCACCACCACCCGGCGTCTGATTCTCCACGAATCCATCTATGACCGGGTAAAGGATCTGATCGTCAAGGCCTATGGTTCATTGAAGATCGGCTCTCCCCTTGATGAGACAAACCACATGGGACCCCTTATTGACAAGGGTGCGGTCAAGGATTTCCAGAACGCCCTCAAGGCCCTTGTTGAACAGGGCGGCAAGATCCTGACCGGCGGAGAGGTCCTTGAAGGCAAAGGGTTTGAATCCGGCTGCTACGTTACACCGGTCATTGCCGAAGCTGAAAACAGTTACCCCATTGTCCAGGAAGAGACCTTTGCCCCCATCCTCTACCTGATCCGTTATTCAGGCGAGCTGGAAAACGCCATTGCGATCCACAACGATGTTGTCCAGGGGCTGTCGTCTTCGATATTCACGGACAGCCTCCAGGAGGCAGAACAATTTCTCTCCCACTGGGGGTCTGACTGCGGTATTGCCAACGTCAACATCGGCACCTCGGGTGCAGAAATCGGCGGCGCCTTTGGCGGTGAAAAAGAGACGGGCGGCGGACGCGAATCCGGTTCCGATGCCTGGAAAGGGTATATGAGACGCCAGACAAACACCATCAACTACGGAAAAACCATCCCCCTTGCCCAGGGCATCAAGTTCGACATTTAATTGAACCCCACCCGTGCAGGTCAACATGGACCGGCACGGGTGTTGATGAAGAAGAACCATGGAAACCCAAAATGATATTCTTCGGGCCGGATGGGGAAACCGCCCCGTTAATGGGAAATCTTAATCAATCCGAGATAGGGCAAATACCTGAATCAAAGATTCAAATTTTTCATTCTGCGCGAAGGGCTTCAATGGGATCGAGATATGCGGCATGGCGGGCGGGCAGAACCCCGGCCACAAGACCGATCAGGGCGGCCAGGAGCTCGGCGGCAAGCACATACTCCCAGGAGGTATGGGTGGGCAGGGCCGGGACAAGCCGGCCCAGGATCCAGGCGCCGCCTGCCCCCAGAACAAGCCCGGCCGCTCCCCCCATGCAGGCAAGCACCAGGGCTTCTCCGAGAAACATGAATATGATCTGTTGACGGCCGGCGCCCAGGGCACGAAGAAGACCGATTTCAGACCTTCGTTCATGGACACTGATGGTCATGATGGTCAGGATACCCACCCCTCCCACCACCAGGGAGATGCCTCCCAGGGCTCCCACGGCCATTGTGAGGACAGCAAGAATGGACCCGAGAACCTCGAGCATCTGATCCTGGGTGATAACGGTGAAATCCTCCTCGCCGTGGCGTTCCATGAGGATTTTTTTCGCACGGGCTGCCACCTGGCTGGACCGGCTTCCCTGGGCGTACAAAAGATCGATCTCCATGAGACTGTCGCGGTTGAACAGGGCCATGGCCCTGGCCGCCGGGACATACACGGCATCATCCAGGTCAAACCCGAGCATCTGACCCTTGGACTCCATGACGCCAAGGACCCGGTACTGCTGATTTCCGATGCGAAGCCGTTGGCCCAGGGGGTTTTTTCCACCAAAGAGCTCGGTCCTTACCCGGCTGCCCAGCACTGCAAAATTCCTGGCCTTGCGGGGATCATCATCGGGCAGGAATCGACCCTGGGCCACCTGCATCTGCCAGACCCGGGGAGCATCGGCCCCCACCCCGAAAACATATGTTCTGCGGCCCAGGCGGCCATGGGTGACCTCGGCATTGCCCTGGAACACCGGCACCGCGGCTATCACCCCGGCAACCCGTTCCATGGCCATGGCATCGTCCAGGCTCAAGGGCCTTACATTGCTGATCACGGCGCCTGAAAAACCCGTGGTGGACGCTCTGCCCGGGGTTACAGCAATAAGATTGGTGCCGAACTGGGTAAACTCGGACAGGACATACCGGTGAACGCCCTGGCCAAGGGATGTCAACAGGACCACGGCGGCAATCCCCACGCTGATGCCAAGTGCCGTCAGAAAACTTCGAACCGGCTGGCCTGCCACGGACTGGAAGGCCAGTTTTACAGCATCTTGGCTCTGCACGAAAACCTCCGGGTCTGTTTTTGAAAAATCACCATGGCAAGACGCCGCCTATCTCCGGTTCAGGGAGGCCACCGGATCCATCCCGGCAGCTCTCCTGGCCGGAAGGATTCCAAAGAGCAGCCCTGAAACCAGGGCAACGCCCACGGCCGCTGCCAGGGCCCACCGGGGAACGACCAGGGGAAAATCAGGAAAAAACCGGCCCAGAATCCAGATGCCGGCCCCGGCCAGGATCAGCCCCAGGATCGCTCCTGCCAGGGAGAGCATGGCCGCCTCGGCAAGGAACAGGCGCAGTATCTGTGCCCGGGGCGCACCCATGGCCTTGATAAGGCCGATCTCGGCCGTGCGCTGGGAAACGGCAATCAGCATGACGTTCATGATCAGGATTCCGGCAACAACAAGACTGATGGCGGCAATGCCGGCCACGGCCAGGGTAAGTGTTCCCAGGATGCGGTCAAAGGTTGCCAGCAGCGCATCCTGGGTAATGACGGTAACATCGTCCTCTCCGTCATGGCGGGCCTTGATGATCCCAAGGATGGCTTGCCTTGCCCCGGATACGGCATCCCTGTCCCTGGCCTGAACCAGGATGCGGAACAAGGATGCGCGGTTGAACAGGGCAGTTGCGGAAGCAACGGGAATAATGGCAATATCGCCAAGGTCCATGCCCAGGGACTGACCCTTTTCTGCAAGGACCCCCACGACCCGGAACCGTCGCTCTCCAATGCGCACAAACCGGCCAAGGGGCGATTCGTGGCCAAACAGCTCGTTCTTGAGCCTGTGTCCAAGGACACACAGGGCTTCGGCCCGGGTCGGATCCTTTGACCCAAGAAACACCCCCTGGGCCATGGAAAGCTTTCGTATCCCATACATCTCCCGGGTCGATCCGAGAATGGAACTCTCCCTGGACCTGTTGCCCGAGGCGACCTGGGCCGATCCCACCATGACCGGTGCGACCCTGAATACTTTACTGCTGCGCTTCAGGGCCAGGGCGTCCGCCAGGGTCAGATCCCTGGGGGTCTGACCCAGCAGGGGTGGCGGTCCGCCCGTGGTTTCCGAACGGCCCGGCAGGACAATCAGCAAATGGGATCCCAGGGAGGTGAACTGATCGCCCACATAGAGCCGGGCACCGTTACCAAGGGAGGTGAGCACCACCACTGCCGCCACCCCCATGGCCATGGCAAACAGCATCAACCCGGTTCTCAGGGGATACCCCGCAAGGGCACGTCCACAAAGGGAAACCAGATCGGACAGGGTCATTTCAGCCGCCCTTTGTCCTCGACAATGCTGCCGTCCAGCATGCGGATCTGCCGCAGGGTCCGCCGGCCGATTTCAGGGTCATGGGTCACCATGATCACCGTCATCCCCTCCCGGTTCAGGGATTCAAGGACATTAATCACCTCCTGGCCCGATGCCCGGTCCAGATTTCCCGTGGGCTCATCGGCCAGAATAACCGCCGGCGCCATGATGGTTGCCCGGGCAATGGCCACCCGCTGCCGCTGGCCGCCGGAAAGCTGATCCGGACGGTGCCGGGTGCGGTCCGAAAGACCGAACCGGTCCAGGGCTTCTGCCACCCGGCGTCTTCGCTGCCCCCTGTCAACGCCGGCAAGGATCAGGGGAAGTTCAACGTTCTCGGCTGCCGTCATGCGGCCGATAAGGTGGAAAAACTGAAAGATGAATCCTATTTTATGGCGGCGGACATCGGCCTGCTGACTGTCGTTGAGCCGGGTCACGTCCATGGCGTCAAGGCTGTAATGCCCCTGGTCAGGTCGATCCAGCAGTCCAAGAATATTGAGAAGGGTTGATTTGCCCGAACCGGACGGCCCCATGATCGAGAGATACTCCCCGGAACGGATGGAGAGGTTCACCTGGCGCAGGGCATGGACCTGCTCGTCTCCCACGGTGAAGACCCGCATGATGCCATCAAGGTCTATCATTCAGCTCTCCCCTTGAAAGCACGGCCGGGGCTCCCTCTGCTAGACCGGGCCTGTCTGCATTGACCACCACACGCTCGCCCGGAACCAGTCCCTCCATCACCTCGGTCCAGTCCCAGTTGGACAGGCCGGTTTGAACCCTGCGTTCAGCGATCACTCCCGGATCTTCCACAAATACAAAGACCCGGCTGCCGTCCACCACAGCTTCCGTGGGAACCCTCACCACATCCGGGTGGCGTTCCAGAATGATTTCCACGTCGGCACTGTATCCGGCCAGCAGGAGATCAACATCGCCCGGCATATCAAACGCCACCTCCACATCCACGGTGCGGGCCTGTTTTTCAACGTCCAGGACATAGTCGGCGATCCGTTGAACCCGCCCCATGAACAGACGGTCCCCAAAGGCGTCCATGGTGATCCTGACCGCCATCCCGACCACGATACCTGCGGCATCAATCTCATCAATGGGGGCTGTCACATAAAAACAGGTGGTGTTGATGATATCCACAACCGGAAAGGTTGCGATCCCCAGGGGGGACGGGGTCACAAACTCGGACAGTTCGCCGTTTATATCGGCAATGACGCCGTCAAAGGGTGCTTCGAGCCGGGTCTTCAAGAGTGCTGCACCGGCGGCCTTCAGGCGGGCCTCACCCACCCTGATCTCAACCCTTGCCCCCTCACACTCGGCTTCCAGGGCAGCGGCCTCAACGGCTGAATTGTCCCTTCGTTCCTCGGTATCGAAATTTTCCCGGCGAAGCGCCAGGATGCGATCGGCATTGCGCCGGGCCACCGCCGCCCTGAGGCATACGGAACGGGCACGGTGCCGGGCAGCCGAAATCTCCTCCCGGGCCAGGAGTGTCTGGGCCTTGAGATCCTCGTTCCACAGTTCGAGCAGGAGCTGTCCCTTTTTGACCCGCTCGCCCTTGCCCACGGGCAGCAGGGAAATCTGCCCTCCGATGCTGGGAGACAATCGGGCCCGTTGGCAGGCTTTGACGCTTCCTGCCCGGGTATTGGCAACCATTTGTTCAACCGTACCGCGCTCCACGGGTTTTACAACCACGTCAAGGGGCAAAGGCCGGGTGTACCAGAAGATCAGAACACCCATCCCGGCAATAACAAGAAAAACAAACGACCATCTAAGGGGGTGTCGAAGCATGGTACAACAGCTCCCGTCTGGAACAATGGATGGTTTTACCGGCAGAATAGGCTGTTGTCTGAATCCCAATCAACACGATTCCAGCCATTGGAAATATAGCTGGCGGTTTCACCGGCAGGTGGTAAGGGCCCCGATTCATGGTTTCACTCTATTACTGCCAGGATAATTGTCAAGTAAGAATACGCCAGACCCAGGATAATGCCCACAATACGGTCGACGATTATGGGTACTTGCGTTTGTACCCCTGTCTGTTATGATAAGCGGACAACAACCATTGGGAACTATCCATGACAGCTTACCGACTGCTTACCTTTGACATGGGGGGGACAAAAACCAATGCCGCCCTGTTTACCGGCCGGAAGGACGCCCCCTTTGACCTGGCATTTCAGCAATTCCCACAATCCTTTCGGAATGACGACTATTCTGGACCCGAAGAGATGATCGCAGCACGCCTCACATCGATCCGGGGCCCGGTGGATATCGTCGTACTGGCCATTGCCGGACCGGTTTCCACCAACAGCGGGCAACTGACCAACCGTTCCTGGATCCTTGACAGGAGCCGTCTGGTCAAAAAATTCGGCTTTCCACACCTCTTCATTATTAACGATCTTGAAGCCCTGGCATACGGCATTCCATTTCTCCAGCACGATGAGATCCAAAACATCCAGAACCGGCCGCTGGAAAAACATGCAACCATCGCTGTCATTGCCCCTGGAACCGGTCTGGGGGAAGCCTTTTTAACCTGGTCCAATGGCCGTTATTTCGCACACCCCTCCGAGGGAGGCCATGGCGATTTTGCACCCGTTGACCCCATTCAGATTGAATTGCTCAAGTTTCTGATGCACGAGCATGGCCATGTCAGCTACGAACGCCTCTGTTCAGGGCCGGGGCTGCATAATATTTACCGGTTTCTAAGGGATCAAATGGGCGTTAACGAGCCAGCATGGCTGTCAGAAAAATTGACCAACGAACAGGATCCGCCAAAGACCATCGTAACAGCAGCAAAGGATCCAGACCGCCCGTCTGAGATCTGCCGACAGACCATCAACCTGTTTGTTTCCATCCTCGGAGCAAAGGCTGGCAATCTGTGCCTCCAAACACTTCCCAGGGGTGGCGTATATATCGGCGGCGGCATTCCGCCTCGCCTGCTGCCCTTTTTCACCTCCGGACCGTTCATCCCTTCGTTCACCAACAAGGGCCGGATGAACGACCTTCTTACCGGGTTTTCGGTAAATATCATTTTAAATCCACGGATACCTCTTTGGGGAGCCGCTTACCATGGCCTTAACCTAGCAGTTAAGGCCTGATCCTTCTTTGTTGAAGTGGATGCGATCAGAAAAAGGCTATGATTCCCATGGTGGCCATGCCTTTCTTTGAGTTGCTATTTCCCCCTCTCATTTTTTACAACCTTATCTTCCCTTGCTTAATCGGGTGTATAAGTCTATCATACAGACAAGTGTGATGGTTGACCCACCTGTTCTGATATAACGTTTACACTATCAATAATTTTCCCCGGAAAAGGAAGACATCGCAAGGTGAGCTCTCTTGAAAGGAGTCATGCCTCAACCGCATGGCATGGTTACATTTTAGGGAGATTGAATCATTATGGCTTTGAATCCTTTGTTCAAGGGACGGCTCATTGCAATTGGCGGAAATGAAGACAAGGCCAATGAACTTCTGGTCCTCAAACGGGTGGTCATGGAAGTCGGAAAGCGTGATTACAAAGTCGGCGTCATCACCACTGCCAGCGAAGAGCCCGAGCAGCGGGGACGGGACTACCACAAAATTTTTACAGCCCTTGGTGCGTCCGAGATTGTCATCCTGGGCATCAAAGATCGGGCCCAGGCCAACGACGAAAAAATTGTCAAACGTCTTGAAGATGCGGATCTGATCTTTCTTACCGGTGGGGACCAGTTGCGGCTGACAACCATTATCGGCGGATCAAGGCTCTTTTCTGTGATCCATGACCGGCTTGAATCAGGCGCCCTGATTGCCGGCACCAGTGCCGGAGCTGCTGTTTTTTCCGATACCATGATTTATGAAGGTAAAAGCGAAGAGGGTCTGTTTAAAGGCAGTGTCCTGACCACGCCCGGGTTCGGCTTTGTGGAAAAAATCATCTTTGACACCCATTTTCTGGCAAGGGGACGGATTGGTCGTCTGGTTCAGATTGTCACAACCAATCCAACCTGCATCGGAGTCGGAATCGGTGAAGATTCGGGGGTTGTTCTCAAGGGGGACGGGATTGCCGAGGTGATCGGCACAGGACAGGTGATTATCGTTGACGGCAGCGATATCGGACATTCCAATATCATGGATATCAAACCGGGCAGCCCCATTGCCGTTGAAAATGTGCGAATTCATTCGCTGGTAAATGGCTATGGGTACGATTTCAAAAACAGGCAGTTTTTGACGCCGCCTGCATTAATCAACGGAGAAAAACAATGATTGAGATTCAAGAGTTAAGGGCGCTGCGGGGCCCCAACCGATACACCCGGCATTGCGCCATATTCATGGTTCTGGATATCAAACGGTATGAAGAACGTCCCTCGGACACCATCGGTGGGTTTTCAGACCGTCTTTTATCGCTTATCCCAACCCTCGAGGAACACGGGTGCTCCATTGGAAAACCCGGCGGTTTTATAAAGCGGCTTGAAAATGGAACCTGGGCGGGTCACATTATCGAGCATATTGCCATTGAACTTCAATGCCTGGCCGGGATGCAGGTCGGATATGGAAAAACCCTGGGCACCTCCCAAAAGGGAGTTTATATTGTGGTTTTCCGTTACCTTGTGGAATCAGTCGGATTAGAAGTCGCCCAGGAGGCCATTTCCCTGTTCGAAGCTGTGGCAGAAAACAAGCCCTATGATATTGACCGGGCAGTGACCCATTTGAAGGTCCTCAGGGAAAACAACATGCTCGGCCCGACGACCTGGAGTATTGTAAAAGAAGCCCAGTCAAGGGGCATCCCCTTTATTCGTCTCAATGAAGACAGCTATATTCAGTTGGGGTATGGGGCCCATCAAAAACGGATTCAAGCCTCAATCACCAGCCAGACCTCTGCCATTGCCGTGGACGTTGCCGATGAGAAAACCCGGGTGAAAATGCAGTTGGAAAAATCCGGGATCCCGGTTCCTTCCGGACGGGTGGTTTCAACCCTGGAAGCGGCCATCGAGGCATTCCATGAAATCGGCAATGCTGTCGTTGTCAAGCCCGATGTCGGGAACCATGGGAATGGTTCCACGATCAATGTTACGGATTTAGATCAGCTCAAGCAGGCGTTCCAAGCGGCCAAAGCCTTTTACCCGGACGTGATTGTTGAAGAGTATGTTCATGGGGGGGATTTTCGCTTTCTGGTCATTGACGGGAAGATGGCAGCCGCAGCCAGGCGGGAGCCCGCGCACATCATCGGGGATGGTCACGCCTCCATCAAAGACCTGATTGGAATTGTCAATTCTGGTCCCCTTCGCGGGTTTGGGCATGAAAAAGTCCTGACACAGATTGAAATCGATGCAATGACGGAAAGACTTCTATCCCTCAGGGGACTTGGTCTTGATTCCCGGCCAGAAAACGGAGAGCTAATTTACCTGAAGGCCACGGCCAATTTAAGCCAGGGGGGTACGGCCACGGATGTGACCGCTGAGGTAAACCCTGAAATCCGCAGGATGGCCGAACGGGCCGCACTGATTATCGGTCTGGATTGTGTGGGCATTGATGCCCTGGCACAGGACATATCCCTTCCCTTGAGATCGTCGGGCTTAAAGGTGGTTGAGGTCAATGCCGCGCCCGGGTTCAGGATGCATCTGGAACCCACCCACGGCCAGCCCCGGAATGTTGCAAAGCCCCTTGTGGACATGCTTTTCCCCGGCGGATATGTCCAGATCCCGGTTCTGGCAATCACCGGGACAAACGGCAAGACAACCACCAGCAAATTAATCGCCCATACGTTGAAATATTCAGGAAAAATTGTGGGGCTTGCCTGCACCACCGGCATTATCATCGACGGGAATCCTGTTCTGTCCGGAGACTACAGTGGTCCTGGGGGTGCCGGAATTGTAATGCGGGAGCCCACGGTGGACCACATTGTGCTGGAAGTCGCCCGTGGCGGAATTGCAAGACGGGGCCTTGGCGTTAACGAGGTGGATGTGGGAGTGCTCCTGAACATTGGCGAGGATCATCTGGGGTGCGACTGGGTCGAATCCCAGGAAGAACTGGCCCTGGTCAAGTCAACGGTCATAGAGGTGGTCAAAAAAACAGGGACCTCGGTTTTAAACGCGGAAGACAGTGTGACCATGGGCCTCCTGGACCGTGCCCGCGGCGATATTATTTTATTTTCCCTGGACCCGGACAACCCCGATATCATCGCCCATGTAAACAAAGGGGGAACCGTTGTCACCGTCGACAACCGCAATGCCATCATCCGGAAAAATGAACTGGACATTCCTGTCTGCACCCTTGAAGAAATCCCCATCACCCTTGGCGGCATCATTGATTTCAACATCGCCAATGCCCTTGCCGCCATCGGCGCGCTCCATGGTTTAGGCATGTCCCTTGAACAGATTCGAAACGGGGTGATGACCTTCTATCCTTCCGTGAACCAGAATCCGGGCCGCATGAATTTATTTGATTTTCAGACATTCAAGGTTCTCCTGGATTACGGTCATAACCCGGAATCAGCCCGTGCCATGGCCAAACTGCTGCCGCGGCTCTCACCGGGCAGAAAGATCGGGTTATGCCATGGAACCGGCAGCCGGACAGATGAGCAACTCATTGAATTTGGAAAAGCCCTGGCACAGGTTTACGATCATGTCATCCTGGCGGACTTTGATCCCCGTCAAAGGCCTGAAGGAGAGACCCAGCGACTGGTCCATGGGGGGCTGATCCAAGGTGGCCTTTCCGAGAGCCGGATTGAAATCGTTCCTGATCCGTCCAAAGCAGTGGATTATATTTTTTCAAAAGCCCGTACCGGGGATCTGCTGGTCATCCAACCCGATGAACTTGAACCGGTCATGGGTCAAATCATGAAGCGATACCGGCAAATGGTCACTCTTTTATAGCGGACAACAGGGCAGCAGCCCCGTGACAGACCCAGCAGCATTCGTCTGAGCCCGTCCGTGATCCGCTGACAATCAAAGGAATGGGGGATACCCCGTTCCTTGGCCATCCATTTGGCACGTCGGATAAGGTCATTCCTGGATGCCCTTTTCTTTTACCCTATTGAAGAAAGGGGCTGCCTTTCCCATCGTAACACCATAAATTGGGTTTTACGAAATCCCTGGAGAAAAGTTAAAAATACTGCGATTTGGCATTGATATCTCTTTCACCCTGCTATATGCTACACTGACTATAACATATGAAAAGCAGAACGAAGATAGTTGGTTATAACACGTCCGCCAAATGTGACACCCATGAAAAGGAGTTTTAAGTATGAATGGATGGATCGGCAAAATTCTCCGTGTTGATTTAACAACAGGAAAACTCAGCGATGAATCTCTCGACCCCAGGGTTGCCAAAGACTACATCGGTGGCAGGGGGATCGGTATCTACTACCTGAACAAGGAGGTGGATCCCACCTGTGACCCCCTGGGACCTGAAAACCTCATGATCATGATGACCGGCCCCCTCACCGGAACGGGTGCCCCCACCGGTGCACGGTATATGGTCATGACCAAATCTCCGTTGACCGGGGCGGTAACCTGCTCCAACTCCGGCGGCATGATGCCCCGGGAGATGAAACGGGCCGGTTATGACGGCATCATATTTAAAGGACAATCGGCCAGACCCGTTTATCTCTGGATTAACAACGGCAAGGCAGAATTAAAGGATGCCAGCCATATCTGGGGAAAAAACGTTCCGGACACAACCGACCTGCTCCTGGCAGAAACAGACCCCAGGGCCCGGGTGGCCTGCATTGGTCCTGCCGGGGAAAACAAGGTCTTGTTTGCCGGTATCATGAACGAACGTCACCGTGCCGCAGGCCGATCCGGTGTGGGGGCTGTCATGGGTTCCAAAAACCTCAAGGGCGTTGTGGTCCTGGGCCAGAATAAAATTGACCTGGCTGACCCCGATGGATTCAAGACCTTCAACAAAAAGATCCTGGATCAGTACACCGACGAAGCCAAGGTAACACCCGTGGGACTCACCATCAACGGCACCTCGGGCGTGGTGGCCGTGACCCAGGCAAAGGGAATTCTGCCCACCAAAAACTGGCAGCAGGGCACCTTTGAAGGTTGGGAAGATATCCAGGGCACCACCCTCACGGAAAAATACCTGGTGAAAAACCAGGGTTGCTTTGGTTGCCCCATCAAATGCGGCCGACTCACCAAGGTGACGGAACCCGGATTTGAGGGCGAAGGCGAAGGTCCTGAGTATGAGACCGTCTACGCCATGGGTTCCAACTGCATGATCAATAACCTGGCCGCCATTACCAAGGCCAATTACCTGTGCAACGAACTGGGCCTTGACACCATCACCATGGGCGCCACCGTGGCCTGTGCCATGGAGCTTGTGGAACTTGGCCATATCTCGGAAACCGAGGTGGGCCGTTCCCTGAAATGGGGAGACGGTGAAGCCCTGGTGGAACTGACCCGCCAGACGGCCTATCGTCAAGGATTTGGCGACAAGCTGGCCCAGGGCAGTTATCGCCTGGCCGACGGCTTTGGCCACCCCGAACTTGCCATGGTTTCCAAAAAACAGGAGTTCCCGGGCTATGAGCCCCGGGGGGCAAAGGCCATGGGCCTGGCCTATGCCACATCACCCATTGGCGGTTCCCACATGCGCGGCGATCCAGCCTATTTTGAGATCTTCGGCACCACCTTTTCCATGGATCCCCTGGCCACCGAGGGCAAGGCCGGTCCCACAAAACGGATCCAGGACCTGTCCGCCATTGTGGATGCCGCAGGGCTGTGCATCTTTTTCGGTGCCAGAATGCTGGCGGAAAAAAACACCACCATGTCCCCCACGGGCATGCTGACCTATTTGAACACCGCCACCGGAGCAGACTACACCATTGAAGAACTGGTGATGGCCGCAGAACGGATTACCAATGCAGAGCGTATGTTCCTTGTAAATGCAGGTTTTGACCGAAAGGATGATTCCCTGCCCAGGCGCATCACCGACGAACCGTTGCCGGCAGGCCCGGCCAAGGGCCAGACCTGTGATCTTCAAGCCATGCTCGACGACTATTACAAGGTCCAGGGCTGGGACAACAATGGTATTCCCACAAAGACGACCCTTGAAAAACTGGGCCTGACCTGATTGTGGGGGAAGATCACCCCCTGTTTTCATGATCAGCCAACCACCAGCACGCCCCTGGGAGGATATCGCATAAAATCAAACGATGCGTACCTCCCAGCGGCAGGCAGTCAGACGACCAATCCGGTCCCTCACAGCTTGAGGAACATGAAAACATAATTCCCGTTGTTGATATCAATGGTAAGATTGGCTCCCCGGGCCCGGGCAAAAACAATCCAGGCCGGGTCCTTGGTTTTTCCGCATTCAAAGGTCGGATGGAAGATGCCCCTGATTTTGTCGTTCCAGGCAAGGAGCATGGGCATTTCGGTTTTTCCCAGGGCCGCTTTTTTCGCAACGTCCTGGGCTTTGACAAAATCCAGATCCGGGTCATCCACCTCAAGCCTTATGTACTCATCCGAGGTGTCCGAGGGTTGGGGGGCAATTCGTGCCATGATTTTTTTCTCCTTTGCAAAGGGTCCGGCCCATACTATTGCAAGCTTTGATGGCGCCGTCAACACGTGCCCGGAAAAATTCTCCCATTTTATAGAATGGCCCCCCGGGGCTCACATTCTTCCCTGATCAACCACCTGTTTCAGAACGATCAAGGTCGAATCAATCAAGGCCTAGAGGATAAGTCCCTGGGGATCACATTCTTTCCTCAGTATCTGCAGTTCTTCAGCCGTGGGCGGCGCCACCTCCCTGGCCCGGGAGACGTCCACGGAAAATTCCATTTTTGCCAGAATCTGTGCGGGCGTAATGCCGGGATAATATCCGGACAGGTACATCTCCTTTGTATCATCATCAAAGCCCATGGTGCCCATGTTGGTGATCACCATCATGGGGCCGCCCCGGGCAAGGCCCGCTTTTTTCCGGCCGTCCGGGCCGTCAAGGTATCCCGGGCTGGTCAGATAATCGAGTTGTTCAACAAACTTTCTTCGTTCCTGCTGCATGAAAATCAGGCTTTTGGGCACAAACGAGGCCACGTCGCAACCACCGCCGCTGCCGGAGAACCGGGTTTTCGGATGATCATAATCACCGATCACGGTGGAGTTGAGATTGCCGAACCGATCGATCTGGGCCGCACCCAGGATGCCGATCACATGGTCGCCCGTGATCTTGTTCTGCATGGTGGCAAACGAATCCAGAAGCCCGCCATTGGCCGAGGTGTGGAACATGACCCTGGAGTCGCCCACGGCCATGGGAATTTCTTCAAGGCGTGAATCAATGGCACCGGTTTCAAAGAAAATAACGCTCTGGGGTGCATTTATTTTTTTGGCTGCCATTGCCGCCAGCATGGAGATCCCCGTGCCGCAGAACACAATGTCCAGGTCCCGGATCTGCCTTGCGGCAACGATTGTCATCATCTCTTTCAGTGTATATTCCATCCCTGTCTCCTGGGTTCAACTTCTGTCAAGGTTGGCGGCATAGCCCGTTCGCGGGTCGGCGGCCAGGCGTGCCATCTGATCGGACCCGATCAGGGACACCAGGGCGCCATGGTTCCGGGGCGTATAGACGTAGCGGTCCAGGTAGGCCTGGTACATGTCGTCGTCCTTTGCATGGTCGGCATACATGTGCAGATACTGGGGGTCATAATCATAGTGCATGTAACAGGCCGTGGGAAAGGCCCCGCTGGGCACATGGACCACCGCATCCACATGGATGAACGGAATCTGGTTCTGGTTTGAACGTTTTTTGAGTTCGTCGTTGTCGCACAGGATTTCACAGGTGACCACCACATGCTTTGCCGCCTTGGCCTGTTCCACATCGGCAAAGGTCAAACCTTCGATCCTGCAGTTACCGCTCTGGTCGGCCTTCTGGACATGGATGATGGTGACGTCCGGGTTGATGGCAGGTACCAGCACCACCTTTTCGGTATCGCTCCACCCGGTAAAGGGGTTTTCAAGCTCAATGAGTTTCTCGTCCGGGATTTTGGGGGAATCCTTTCTCATCTGCCTGGAAAACCCCCACCGGTTGAAGATATCCGTACCAAGGGAGGAGCGGGTGGGCAAAAAGGGAATGCCCATGGCGCCAGCCAGGAATCTCAGGGTCATCTGGTAGTTGGTGTAATCCTCCACCGCAAGGATGCCCGCCTGCACGGCCTTCTTGAACCGTATGCAGGTGGAGGCAAATTTTCCGTTGCCGCCGTAGGCGATCTCAAGCCGTGACACGCATCCTGCCCCAATGAGTTCGTCCATGCCCTGGCCATTGGAATGGACATAGAGGTGGAGATCCGTGATCTTCTGGCGGATGATCTCATAGACTGCGGCCATGGGATTGCGGTTGATGGTAAACCCGCCCATGGAAAGGTGACTGCCCGGTTTAACAAAGGTGGCAATCGCCTCCTTAAGCTCCATTACTTTGTTTTGACTGACATTCATATGCGATTTATCCTTGATTATATGTTGCGATGATCAAACACCGGAACATCTTGTTCCGGGCCGGTTCGATCACACCATCAGACTGGGAAGCCAGGTGACAAGACCGGGAAAAATCATCACCAGGGCGATGGTAAGAATGTCCAGAATCAAGAACGGCAACGCCGCCTTGAACAGTGAACCCAGATTTATCTTGTCTGGAACAAGTCCCTTGACGATGTAAAGGTTCAGCCCCATGGGCGGCGAAATATTGCCGGCACACATGTTGATGGCCATGAGGATACCGAACCAGAGGACATTGATCTCCAGGGCCACGAGGATCGGCAGGATAATAGGGGTTGTCATCATGACGATGGCTGCAGGATCCAGAAACATTCCCATGACCAGGAACCCTGCCATGAGGATGATCACGATAACGTTGCTCGATACCGGAAGGGTGGTGACCCAATCGGTCAGTTCTGCTGCGCACCCTGAATAGATAATGACATACCCGAAAGAGGTGGCCCCGATGATGATCCACCCGATCATGGCAGTGGTGCGGACCGTATGCATCAAGGCTTTTCGGGTTGTTTCGATCGTCAAGGTTCCCTTTGCCAAAGCGATGATAAACACGGCCATGCAGGCGATGGCGCTGGCTTCCGTTGGGGTGGCAACGCCTGTATAGATGGTAAAGAGCAGCACCACGACCACCGTCATCAATGACCAGACCCGCCAGAGGGATCTGAATTTTTGCGCCCAGGAGTAGCGGACATCATCCCTTGGCGCCACTGCCGGATCTGCAAGCACCCGGATAAAGATATATGCCAGGGCCAGGAGGGTCATCAGCACACCGGGGATGATCCCCCCTGCAAACAGGGCTCCGATGGACTCATTGGCGAGGGTTCCGTAGAGGATCAGAATAACACTGGGGGGAATCAGGATGGACAGAGCTCCTGAAAAAGCGACAATGGCACCGGCCATGCCGGCCTGGTATTCCCGCTTGATCATTTCAGGCAGCGAAAGCAGGCCGACCGTAGCGGTTCCGGCGGTGCTTGCGCCGCACACAGCGCCAAAAATCGCGCCAAAAACGGCACTGGTCATGCCAAGGCCCCCGGGTAACTGCCGGAGGAAACGGTCCGCCACCTCATAGGTATCGGTTCCCATGCGGCTGTGCATCACCAGCTGGGCCATGAGAATAAACAGGGGCACGCACACCAGGGTATAATTGCCCATGTGCCCGTACCCGGCAAGGGCCACGCCGTAAAGACCCGTGGTACCGGGCCAGAAGACCAGCGCACTCAGGAAGCTCAGGAACCCCAGTGAAAAGGCCACTGGCAGTCCGATAACAAGAAAAAGGGACAAGGATATCACAAGTATTGCAAGAACAATATACCACTCCATGGATCGAATCCTCCTGTTCACTTAGGACCATTAACATGCCGGAGTGCATGGATATGGACTCCGGCGAAAAAAGTTATCGGTATCTCAGTTCGGCTTGCTCCCTGATGACCATGCTGTTTTTGATTATCCGGATAAGGTACTCGAGAAACAGCGATCCGGAACCGATCACCAGCATAAAGCGAATGGGCCACAGGGGCCATGCCAGGTATTCAGTGCTCCGAACCCCGTGATTCCAGGCATCATAGGTGAAAATCAAGGATTCCCAGAAAAAAACCAGCATGTACACGGCAGCCATGACGGAAACCACCAGGTCCAGCTTTTGCTGCCGTTCTTGCGAAAGCGTTTCAGTGAAAATATCCACGCTCACGTGCCCGCCTGCAGGAAGGGTCCACGCCCCCCCCAGAAACACCACCATGATCAGCATGTAACGATTGATCTCAAAACTCCAGGTGGTGGGGGCATTAAACAGATAGCGGGCAGCCACGTCGTAGGTGATGGTCAGCATCATGACCACCACCACCCATCCGGCAAACACCGCAAGTTTTTTGTTGAAGGCGGACACCCCGTCCATCAGGCGGGTCAATCCGCTTTTTTCTTCCATTGGTTCATTGTACATTGCCAATTCTCCCTAAGTCTTAAGGTCTGTCCACCCTGAATTAAAAATCAGGGTTTGGCCTGCGCCACAACATTCTTGCCGTCAGGGGTGATTGACACCCATTTCTTTTTTTCGGCCCTGATCAATTCCACCAACCGGCTGCATCCCGGACTTTCCTTGGCATACCATTCCCATACTTCTTCGAGCATCTGTTTTGACTTGTCGATATTGGCCTGGTCCATAATCACAAATTTCACTCCTTTTTCCTTGCACCAGACCTCGTTCTCGTCTTCGTAATTCGGCCAGTATTCAAGGCTTGCCCAACGGCCCCACTCATGGGCGACCCGGACCAGCGTATCCTGGAGATCTTTAGGAAGCCGCGCCATGGCCTGCTGATTGATCCACAGATCATCCGCCCAGGTGAACACCGGTGGTTTGGAAAAAGTCTTGGCTACCTCAAAAAACTTGTAATCTTTAAGCCCATAGGCGTAAAAAATGAGGGCATCCACGGTGCCCCGCTGCAACGCAGGATAGATTTCGCCCGTGGCCATGGTGACCGGGGCGGCCCCCCATGCCTTTGCTACCCGGGTACTGACCCCGCCAGCCGCACGCAGTTTGATATTTTTAAGCGAATCAATTGTGCCGTACTCGTTCATCCCCCGGCCGATAATCCCGGAACTGCCGCAGATTACATTGGTCAGCCAGACAGCATTCGCCTTTTCAAGATAGGCTTTGGCAATGATGTCGTGGAACTCTCCCCGGGTGCCACCCCCATTAAAGTTCATGAAATCGAAGAACTCCTGCCTGCGGTCCAGAGAGATATAGGGAAGCCAGTCCACATCGCCCTCTGGTACCATGCCGTGGTAATAGGCGCCGCAGCCGCCAAGCATGTCTATGGTACCGTTCTTCAGACCGTCAAGGGCCTCGTTTCTTCCAATCAACTGACTTGCGGGAAACAGGGTAAATTTCAGCTGGCCGTTGGTTTCATCTTTGATCCGTTTAATGAACTCCTGGTATGCCTTGTACTGGGGGTGCTGGGTGTGCCAGGCAATCTGAAACTTCATCCGGTAGGTTTTACTCTGTGCATGGTCGAAAATTCCGCCCCAGGTGACCATAAAAAAGCCGAGCAGCACGATGAAAAAACTTCTGAAGATAAGCTTGTTTCCCATGGATGTTTCTCCTTGCAAAATTGTGTTGATGAACCCGGGAACACTTCCCCGGTACGATACGACCCCATTCAGACCAGTCCGAATGACGCTGAAAAGAACACCGTTCTTGACTTTTCGATAAAGAAGATAGCAAGATCAATGCCAGGGCCAACCATCATGCCAACCCTCTGTTTTGTTATGTAAAAATTATATACAATAAATCAGGTGTGTGATTTTCGCCCGGTTTGACCGTGCGAAAACCGCTCAGTGTGCGGATAATTAAGGCGCAGGGTTTTTGCGAACGATTTTGTCGGAGATCACCAGAATGGATGTGGGAATATGTACCCCGATTTTCTGGGCCGTCACCATGTTTACATGGATTTGAAAATAATCAAGGGTGGAACTGGGAATATGGGACGGCAATACCCCTTGCAATATCTGGATTGCCTTTTTAGCTGCCAGCCGTCCCAGCTGGTAATAATTGGGAACCAGCCCCAGCAGGGCCTGGTCTTTTTCCACCATGCTTTCCAGGGCTGCAAGGGAAGGAATCCTGTAATGGTTGACCTGACCCATGATCTCCCGGCCCAGGGTTTTGGTGGTGGAATCCGCCGGAAGATAAACCGCATCCACCTGTTCGGAAAGCCCGAAGAAAGCCTTTTCGATATCCCCACGACTCGAAATTTTGAAATCCACAAGCGTAAAACCAAGGAATTTTTCCTGCTGTTTGGCAAGCTCCCGCTGGATTATTGAATTGGCCTCCATGGGGTTGTAAATAATACCAAGACGCTGGTAATTTACCACTTTTTTAAGCGACTTGAGCTGATCGGGAAGCGGAACCTTGCTGCTGGCCCCGGTGGCGTTATTACCCGAATTTTCCCAGCTCTTGATGATGCCGGTATCCACGGGCCGGCTTACGATATTGAACACCACCGGCAGGTCCGTTATCCTTGCCAGTACCCGCTGGGTGGCTGTGGTTCCAAACACATAGACCAGGTCTGGCGACAACTGTTTCACACGGGTGATGATTCCGTCCAGCCGGACTAAATCCCTGGCTGCATCATAATGTTGAAAAACGACCTTAAGCGCGCTCTTTTCAACGCCCTGCACAAACCCCTGCTCGGCGTCTGTCTCCCCCCGCCAGGTGACCATGGCTATATCAAATTTTTTTTCCCCGGCAGATACATCGCCCAGGGTCAAAGAAACAAACACCAGCAAAACAGAAATCACGGTAAAAATATAATTCAGGTTTAAAAACATAGTCATTCCCACAATGGGTTGCATCAGATGATTTCTGAATATTTTTTGGCCACCTTGTCAATCCTGCGCTTCAGGGAAAACCGGCTGATTCCCAGTCTCTTTGCAGCAAGGGTTTTGTTGCCCTTGCTCTGGGCAAGGACTTCCTTGATCAGCCTTCCCTCCACGGTAAGAAGAGCATCATCAAGGGACTTTCCCCTTAACAGGTCTCCTGGATTGAACCCGCCAGGTCCCCCCTGCTGGGCCGGAAAAGGGACATCGGGCAGATGCGGGGTTTCGTCGAGAAGACCTTCCCGGCCAAAAATGACCATACGTTCGATGAGATTTCTCAATTCCCGGACATTCCCGGGCCAGGGCGCGTTGAGCAGCCGTTCCGAGGCAGCGGGTGAAAGGGGCATCCGGGGCTTGCCCATGTCACGGCAGAATTCATCCAGAAAATGATTGGCCAGGAGCACGATATCATCCTTGCGCTGCCGCAGGGGCGGCAGACAGAGGGTAACAACATTCAGCCGGTAAAAAAGGTCCTGACGAAATCCGCCCTGCTTGATCGCCTCCTCCAGGTTCAGGTTGGTTGCAGCAACGATGCGCACATCAACCTTGATATCCGTGCCGCTCCCCAGGCGCTTAAACTCTTTTTTTTCCAGGAACCGAAGCAGCTTCGCCTGGAGGGACACGGGAATTTCACCCACCTCGTCCAAAAAAATGGTTCCCCTGTCTGCGAGCTCGAACAACCCTTTTTTCAGTTGTTTGGCGTCGGTAAATGCCCCCTTCTCGTATCCGAACAATTCGCTTTCCAGCAGGTGCTCCGGCAGGGAGGCGCAGTTGATCTCCATGAACGGCGCCTTTTTCCGACTGCTCCTGAAATGGATTTCTCCGGCCACCAATTCCTTGCCTGTCCCGGTTTCCCCCCGGATCAGCACCGTGGTCCGATCGCTGTCGGCCAGGATTTGAATTTGCCTGTAAACTTCTGTCATCTGGGGGCTGCTGCCCACAAGATCCCCATACCGGTCAAATTTCTGCTGTCGATACCGGAGGTACTCCACCTCCTGCTTCAGGGTTTCCTTTTCCAGGGCATTTCTGATCAGCTCCTTGAGTTCTTCAAGCTCAAAGGGCTTGTTGATAAAATCATAGGCCCCAAGCTTGATCGCCTCCACCGTGGTCTGGGTGTCCCCGTAGGCCGTGATCATTATGGTGTGGGTCCCCTGGTTCAGATCACGAATCTTCTTGAGAACCTGAATGCCGTCCATCCCCGGAAGTCTGAGGTCAAGAAGGATGACACCGGGGTCAAACCCCGGGAGTTCTTCCATGGCTTCCTCACCGGTATTGGCAATCTGAACGTGGTATCCCTCATCCTCCAGCCCGATCTTGAGGGAGTTGCACAGCACGGGTTCATCATCAACAATGAGTATTCTTTGTGCGATCATGTATATGTTCCTTTCTGTACCGGGTTTTCAGTGCCCTGGGATTTTTCAGCCAGGGATCCCGGGAAAACAGCCGTGGGAAGCAGGATAGTCACATGGGTTCCCCTTCCCAGCGTGCTGTCAATGTGAATGGCCCCGCTGTTTTTTTCAAGCAGCTTCTGGACGATGGACAATCCCAGCCCCGTTCCCGATGGGTCCGTGGTGTAGAAAGGGTTGAACACCTTGGAAAGATTTTCCCGGGAAATCCCGCATCCTGAGTCCTTGAACGATACAAGGATATACCCTTTTTTTTCAGAAAACTTCAAAAATTCCGGAACCGGATATTTACCTGCTGCCTCCCTGCCATCGATAAATTCCGTGGAAATTTCCAGGCAGCCGCCATCGGGCATGGACTTGACTGCATTGAGCATCAGATTCAGGAACACCTGCTGGATCTGTTCCTGGTCGACCATGGCCTGGCATGGATGGGGTATCTCGTTTCGCAAAATTTTAATACCGGCCATTCGAATCTTTTCCATAACCAGGGACTGGGTTTTATTCAGGATGGCAGCCACAGGTACAGGGGCCGGAAGCGACGGGTTGGGCCGTGAGAAATTTAAAAGGTCTGTAACAATACCATTGATTCGGTTGATCTCGCTCAGGATACCACGGACCAGGACCTGCTCCGGACCCTGGGTAAGCTTGTCGACCAGAACCTGGGCACTGGTTTTCATCCCGGCCAGGGGGTTACGGATCTCATGGGCCATGCCCGAGGAAAGTTCTCCCAGGGAGGCCAGCTTGTCCACCCGGACCATCTGCTCTTCCATCCTTTTTCTCCGGGTAATATCCCGGATGTCGGAAATGGCGCCAATAATTTCTCCCCCGGAATTTCTCAGGGGCGAGGTGCTCACCTCCATATACAACGCCTCCCTGCCACCGCTTCCGGGAACGTGGAGCTCCCGGATTTCGTCCCGAAAATTATTCCGCAGGGTTTCCTTGAGAAGGTTGAGGATCCCCTGGAGCTTTTCCGGCACTTTTTCCAGCGCTCCCGGCGTAAATTTTTCCCGGGGTAGGCTGAGGATCTGTTCCGCACTCGGATTGACCGATGTAATCTGTTCTGCCTGGTCCATGGTGACAATGCCGCTGGTGATACTTCTCAGGATATCCTCGTTAAAGGCTTTCAGTTCCAGGATTTCGTTCATGCTCTGTTTGAGCCGCACAGCCATGTGGTTGAATTCCCTGGCCAGCCCCTTGAACTCGTCTCCGGATCGGACCTTGATCACCGGCTCGAGATCACCGTTTCCAATGGCCCGGACCCCGTTGATGAGCTGGGTGATGGGATCGGTGATACTGCGCACAAACACAAAGGAAACCAGAAAAATAAGCCCCAGGATAAAGGAAATAAAGGTGATCATCTGGCGACGCAGCCGCAGAATGTCAGCAGCCTGTTTTGATTTATCAAGGGTGATCACCACACTCCAGTCCATGGTCTTGCACGGGGCAAACACCATGTTTTTTTCGATTCCGTTCAGTCGATAATCCCCTGATCCTGTTTTGCCGGCCCTGATTTTACCGATCAAAAGCGTCAACCTGGAATCACCCGCCTGGATCAGCTCTTTCGCTGGCCCCAGGCTCTGGAGGGGATGGGACAAAAAAATATCGTTCTTGTCCATCAGAAAAGCATACCTTTCTGCCCCCATACCGAGTGAGGTCACAAAACGGGTCAAGGCCTTGAGTTTAAGGTCAAAAACCAGCATCCCAACGGGTTTTGCATGATCTTCAAAGTCATACACCAGCTTGGCCAGAATCATGGCTGGGAATCCCTCCTGAACCTCTAATTCGGACAGGTAGATGTCCTGTTTCAGGGTCGTCTGGAACCAGGGCGATGACGGGACATAGGCGGGAGGAGCCGCTTCAAGGGCCGGTTCGGTCAAAATGATCTTGCCGTCCAGGTTGATCAGCGTAATCCGGTTGAAATAATCATTTTTTTCCCGAAAATCCCTGAGCAGGGCGTTGGCATTGTCAGACCGCAGGCCGAAATCGTACTGCAAAAATGAAAGCTGGATAAAAGGGAATTTGGAAAGAAGCTCGATATCCTTCCGGGCCGCCTTGAAAAATGCGTCAATCTGCTGGGTGGTTTTGGCAGCCACTTTTCCCAGCTGCTCCCTGGATTGCGTCTGCAGTGTTGTCGAGGCACTCCGGTAGGAAAAGTATCCCGTGATCAACAGCGGGAAGAAACCAAGAAGAAAAAGGATGACTATCAGTTTTGCCCTGATAGTTGTGAACATTGTTCTGAATCTACCTCCTTTCGTCTTCCCACAATAGTACCCGCCCAGAAACAGGTGCTGACGCTCAGCCGGGTGACTGGGGCTGCAAATGCAGCGACAGCCGAATCAAATCCGAGATGGATGAATGAACATGGCATGAAATTATTTTTTTGTATAGCCCTTATATCCATTTTCAACAGCCAGCGCACAGAGGCATCGCGCCGGGACAGAAAAGCTGCCGGCACGCTTTTCTGGGGAAAAAGCGTGCCGGCAACGAACAACCGTTCTATCCCTTGATGATCCTGGGCAGGATCATCTGGTGCTGGGGACAGATGGATTTGGGGTTCTGGTAGGCCGAACCGGTAAAGGCAACCATGTAGTTGCGAATTTCAGTCAGCTTTACGATCTCGTCCACATACCCGACCTGGGCGCAGTATTTGGGCCGGGAATAGGTCTTGTAGTCGTCGGCAATCTTGTTCATCTTTTCAATGATAGGCTCGATGGGCCGGCCCGCATCCTTTTCCTTGACCAGGCGGCGGGAATACATGGCAACCGCTGCTGTCTCCCCGTGCATCACATAGACCTCGCTTGCGGCCGTGCCGATTGAAAAGGCGTTGGTGTCGTTGCCCTGGGGTCCGCCCAGAAGATAGTGGGCCGCAGCCGACCCTTTGCGCAGCAGCACCATCATCTGGGGAAGATCGGTCTGCTGAATCGAATAGATCAGGCTCTGGCCGATGCCGAGGAGCTCGGCCTTTTCAGCCGTGTCGCCCACGTCGATGCCCGAGGTGTCCTGGAGCCAGATCAGGGGGATCCTGTCCCGACCGGCCAGGGTGACAAACTCGTTCATCTTGATCATGCCCTGGCGATAGAGCTTGCCGCCCATGCCCGGGTAGTCGGCATACTCAGGATACCCCTTGCCCAGGTATCCCTGGCGGTTGCCGATGATGCCCACCAGAAATCCGTTGACCTTGCACAGCCCCGTGTACACCTCGGGGCCATAGTCGGGCCGGAACTCCATGGATTCCGAGTTGTCCACCAGGCGGGCCAGAATTTCTTCAAAGTCGTACACCTTTTTCTGGTCAATGGGCAGCAGGTTGTAGAGATCCTGGGCGTCAAAACGGGGTTCAGCAGGCTCGGCCACCCGGAAAAACCGGGAGTTGTAGGCCGGGATCTCGGCCATGTACTCCTTGAGCCCGTCGAGCACACCGGTCTCCTCCTCGTACACATACCTGAAAAAGCCTGTGCCGTCGTAGTGGGTGGCAACGCTTCCCGGGGGATGGCTCTTGAAGTGCCGGGTGTTCTCGATGATCTGCTCGGCGGCCGCCCCGTCAAAATTGCCCTTGGGGGCCATGCCGCTCACAATACCGGCACCGCCCACGGCGATATTGCAATCCTTGTGGGCAAACAGGATGGTGGGGCTGATGCTCTGGTACCCGCCGCCGGCAGGGTTGGTGCCGTAGATGCCGGCCAGCACGGGAATGCCCATCTGGTTGAGCTCGGCATGGCGGTAGAAGGGGGTACCTGCCCCCCTGCGGTTGGCGTAGAACTTCTCCTGCTCGGTCAGTTTGGCCCCGCTGCAGTTGACCAGCCACACCAGGGGAATGTTCAGCCGTTTCGCAAGGTCGGTCACCCGGAGGATGTTTTCAGACTGGCCGGCAAGCCAGGCCCCGGCCATCACCTTGTTGTCAAACCCGATAATCACGGCCCAGCGGCCCGAAATCTTGCCCAGGCCGTCAATCACATTGGTGGTGCCCTCTTCATTGTCGGCCGGATTGTAGAGCATGTGCAGCGGAGACCAGGTGCCCTTGTCCACGATGTAGTCCAGGCGCTGCCACACGGTCATCTGACCCCGGGCATTGATCTTCTCTTCGGAAAAGCCTGCGTTCTTGATGGCGTCAACGGCTGCGTCGATCTCCTGCTCCACGGCCTTGAGGCCCTGGGCATTCTCCTCCCCCCGCTTGATCTGTCCCTTTTTCAGGGGCTTGCCAAATTCCGGCATTTTTTCAAAATATGGTCTCATGGATCTTCTCCTATTGGGGATCAATGGTCATGAGCACGGCATCCTCTTCAACGGTATCACCCACCTTGACATTGATGGTTGCGACCTTGCCGTTGCAGGGAACATAGATGGGAGTTTCCATTTTCATGGCCTCGATGAGTATGGCGTCATCGTCCTCTTCAACGCTATCACCGACATTGACATAGATTTCAACTATTTTGCCCAGCATGGGGGCCAGCAGTTCTTCGCTCATTGTATCTCTCCTTTAAACATCAATTTTATTAAAACAGGGTCAGACACCACCCTGCGGTATTTATTCAGCCAGGGATCACACACCCCCTGCCCCGGCTACTGAAGCAGGGTCAGAAAAATCCCTGCGGCAACGACCGTACCGATGACGCCGGCCACGTTGGGTCCCATGGCATACATCAGCAGATAGTTCTTTCGATCGGCCTCCTGGGCCACCTTGTGGACCACCCGGGCCGCCATGGGCACGGCAGACACGCCGGCAGCGCCCAGCAACGGATTGATCTTTTCGCCGGGAAACAGGTTCATGATCTTGGCAAGTATAATCCCCGTGGCCGTGCTCACGGAAAAGGCAACAAGGCCCAGGCAGAACACAAAGATCACCTCGGGCTTTAAAAACACCTCCGCGTTCATGGTGGCGCCCACGGGCAGCCCCAGAAAGATCGTGACAATGTTGAGCAGTTCGTTCTGGGAGGCGTGGGTCAGCCGTTCGACCACCCCGGCCTCCCGGAAAAGGTTGCCCAGCATGAACATGGCGATCAGCGGTGCTGCCGCAGGAATCAGCAGGATGATCACCAGGGCCGCCACAACCGGGAAGAAAATCTTTTCCAGCTTGTTGACCTTTCTGGTTTTCTTCATCCTGATCTTACGCTCGGCATCCGTGGTCATCAGGCGCATGATGGGCGGCTGGATGATGGGCACCAGGGCCATGTAGGAATAGGCCGCAACGGCGCACACGCCGAGCATGTGGGGGGCAAGTTTGGATGCCAGAAAGATGGTGGTCGGCCCGTCGGCCCCGCCGATGATGCCGATGGTGGCAGCCTCCTGGATGTTGAAACCCATGGCCTGGGCCGCAAAAAAGGTGATGTACACCCCGGCCTGGGCCCCTGCCCCGAGGAACAGCAGCGAGGGTCTTGCCAGCATGGGGCCGAAATCGGTAAGCGCCCCAAGGCCGAGAAAGATCAACGGCGGAATCACCTCCCACTGGATGCCGAAATGGTAGAACTTCCAGAGCAGTCCCTCTTCGGGGGTCATCAATCCTGCAAGGGGCAGGTTCGCAAGCAGGATGCCGAAACCGATGGGCAGCAGCAGCAGCGGCTCATACTGCTTTGCAATGGCAAGATACATCAGGCCGATGGCTATGGCCCACATCACCACCATACCCGGGGTCAGATGGACAAAACCCGTTGTCTTGATCATGTACCACATAAAATCCATTACGCCTTTTCCTCCCTGGCTTTGAGTATCCACTGGGTCACAAAGGTGTTGAATTTAATGGCCCCGTACAGAAACCCCATGCCCACAAAAACCCCGGATATGCCGGATACAAAAACAACCATTGTCTGGTTCATCACGATCTCTCCTTTAAACCCTGCAACACTCAGTCAAGGGGCCACAGGCCCTTTTCTTCAAGAACGGTCCTGAGCACCTTAAGGGCGGTGTTTCCCTGCCCGCCACGGGAGTCTCCTTTACCGGTTCGCCCGTTTAATGCCCAGCTGGTCAAGGGCAATGATCATCTTGCAGATGTTGGCAGAGCCTTCCACCATGCTGTAGGTGGGGGCGTCCCTGTAAAACCGTGCTACGGGGTACTCCGTGGAGTAGCCATAGGCCCCCAGGATTCTCATGGCAAAGTTTGATGCCTTGGTGGCCACCTCGCCGGCCAGGTACTTGGCCTTGGCAACGTCAAGGCCGTTGTTGATATTGCCGGCATCCTTTTCAAAGGCTGCCCGGTAAACCATGAAACGGGCCGCATCAATCTCGGCCGCCATCTGGGCGATCATATCCTGGTTCATCTGGAAAAGCCCGATGGGTTTGCCAAACTGTTTCCTTGTATTGCAGTATTTGATGGCCTCGTCAAGGCAGGCCTGGGCAAGTCCCACACCGCCTGCTGCGGCCGACAGCCGGGTGTGGTTCAACGATCCGAACAAAATCTTTGCGCCGTCCCCTGGTTTGCCCAGCAGATTCTCCCTGGGCACCTTGACATTGTCCAGGAACACCTCTCCCGTGGGCGAAGAATGGGAACCGAGCTTCTCAAGGGCTGATGTGGTGATCCCAGGAAAATTTTTGGGCTCGATCACAAAGGCGGAAAGCCCCTTGGTTCCGATGGATTTATCCGTATAGGCGTAGCAGATCAGGACATCGGCAATGGCCGCGTTGGAGATCCAGGTCTTTGACCCGTTGAGCAGATAATGGTCGCCCTTGTCCTCGGCCGTGGTTGACATGGCCATGACGTCGGATCCGGCATCGGCCTCGGTGATGCCGAAACCGCCCAGGTATTCGGCGGTGCACAGTTTCTCAACATAGCGTTTCTTTGCGGCCTCGGTACCATATTTATAGATACCATATGCACATCCCAGAACCTGCATGTTGACCTGGACTCTGAGGGAACTGGACCCCTTTGCGATCTCCTCGGTGACGATCATGGCGGCCATCCAGCCCATGTCCTCTCCGCCGTACTCCTCGGGAATCACCGTGCCGTAGAACCCAAGCTCACCCATGGGAAGCACGGCCTCCTTGTAGGGAAAATAATTGGCCTCATCCCAGGCGTCTGCATTGGGGGTGATCTTCTTTCGTACAAATTCCCGAACGGCCTTCTGCAACATTGTCATCTCTTTGGAAAGTCTGAAATCCATTGTAATTCCTCGCTGTTTTACTCTGATTTATGGCAGGCCCCGGGACCTGCCGAACAACAATTGATGCGCACCATCAACAATAAAAACCTGAACAATGGACTCCCGGGGATCACATCCGCCCATGATCAGGCACCTGGGTTTTTGAATGATCGAAACCTGAACGATCAAGACCTGATCGATCAAGACTTAGAGGATGAGTCCCTGGGGATCACATTCTTTCCTCAGTATCTGCAGTTCTTCAGCCGTGGGCGGCGCCACCTCCCTGGCCCGGGAGACGTCCACGGAAAATTCCATTTTTGCCAGAATCTGTGCGGGCGTAATGCCGGGATAATATCCGGACAGGTACATCTCCTTTGTATCATCATCAAAACCCATGGTGCCCATGTTGGTGATCACCATCATGGGGCCGCCCCGGGGAAGGCCTGCTTTTTTTCGACCTTCCGGGCCGTCAAGGTATCCCGGGCTGGTCAGATAATCGAGTTTTTCAACAAACTTTCTTCGTTCCTGCTGCATGAAAATCAGGCTTTTGGGCACAAACGAGGCCACATCGCAACCGCCGCCGCTGCCGGAGAACCGGGTTTTCGGACGGTCATAATCGCCGATCACCGTGGAGTTGAGATTGCCGAACCGATCGATCTGGGCCGCACCCAGGATGCCGATCACATGGTCGCCCGTGATCTTGTTCTGCATGGTGGCAAACGAATCCAGAAGCCCGCCATTGGCCGAGGTGTGGAACATGACCCTGGAGTCGCCCACGGCCATGGGAATCTCTTCAAGGCGGGAATCAATGGCGCCGGTTTCAAAGAAAATAACGCTCTGGGGTGCATTTATTTTTTTGGCTGCCATTGCCGCCAGCATGGAGATCCCCGTGCCGCAAAACACAATGTCCAGGTCCCGGATCTGCCTTGCGGCAACGATTGTCATCATCTCTTTCAGTGTATATTCCATCCCTGTCTCCTGGGTTCAACTTCTGTCAAGGTTGGCGGCATAGCCCGTTCGCGGGTCGGCGGCCAGGCGTGCCATCTGATCGGACCCGATCAGGGCCACCAGGGCGCCATGGTTCCGGGGCGTATAGACGTAGCGGTCCAGGTAGGCCTGGTACATGTCGTCGTCCTTTGCATGGTCGGCATACATGTGCAGATACTGGGGGTCATAATCATAGTGCATGTAACAGGCCGTGGGAAAGGCCCCGCTGGGCACATGGACCACCGCATCCACATGGATGAACGGAATCTGGTTCTGGTTTGAACGTTTTTTGAGTTCGTCGTTGTCACAGAGCGTTTCACAGGTGACCACCACATGCTTTGCCGCCTTGGCCTGTTCCACATCGGCAAAGGTCAAACCTTCGATCCTGCAGTTACCGCTCTGGTCGGCCTTCTGGACATGGATGATGGTGACGTCCGGGTTGATGGCAGGTACCAGCACCACCTTTTCGGTATCGCTCCACCCGGTAAAGGGGTTTTCAAGCTCAATGAGTTTCTCGTCCGGGATTTTGGGGGAATCCTTTCTCATCTGCCTGGAAAACCCCCACCGGTTGAAGATATCCGTGCCAAGGGAGGAGCGGGTGGGCAAAAAGGGAATGCCCATGGCGCCGGCCAGAAATCTCAGGGTCATCTGGTAGTTGGTGTAATCTTCCACCGCAATGGTGCCCGCCTGCACGGCCTTCTTGAACCGTATGCAGGTGGAGGCAAACTTCCCGTTGCCGCCGTAGGCGATCTCAAGCCGTGACACGCATCCTGCACCAATGAGTTCGTCCATGCCCTGCCCATTGGAATGGACATAGAGGTGGAGATCATTGATTTTCTGGCGGATGATCTCATAGACCGCTGCCATGGGATTGCGGTTGATGGTAAACCCGCCGATGGAAAGGTGACTGCCTGGCTTCACAAAGGTGGTTATTGCCGCTTTGAGATCCATTACTTTGTTTTGACTGACATCCATATCTGATTTTTCCTTGTTTAAATGCAGTTTTCAGGCGCCGGGCGGCCCTGTTCATCCCAGCCCCGCAGGCGGTAATAATCCTTGAGCATGTACTCGAGTTCCGCAGGCTCAAGGGTATCGCCGGTTTTTTTCAGCACCCGGTGCAGCCCCTTGGGCAGGCGGTCATCGGCCGGAGCAAGACCCTCCCTGAGGTTGAACTGGCGCACCACGTTGCTCACGGCGTCTGCCATCGCCTGGAGGGTCGCCTTGTCCCCGGGTATGCCGGTCAAAGCGTGGATCATCTCGCCCAGTCCCTCCCACAGGTAAAAATCCCTGTAAAAACGGCACAGGATCAGGGTGTCAAACAGGGTGAGGCGATTCTCAAAATCAAGGAGCATGGCTGCCTTGTTTTCGATCTGCCCGGGTTCGATCATGCCGGCAAGTTCAGGCTTGTAAAAGGTTGCCCGCAAGTGGCAGGCACCCCGGTCCGAGGTGGCGTAGGCAAGCCCCATCCCCTTGAGCACCCGGGGATCATACCCCGCAGGCTCAAGCCCCTTGGCGTGGACGGCAATATCTTCAAGCCCCCACGCTTTAGACGTGGCCTTGATGCCCTGGGCCAGCAGGTCCCCGATGCCCTGGCGGTTCGATATTTCACTGAGCAGTCTGGCCACCCCATCGGCGTCCCCATAGGTGATGTCATAATCCACCCTGCCCCGCTCAACGGCCTCCATGGTAAAGGCACACAGGTTGCCGGCCGTGATGGTGTCCATGCCCAGGCGGTCGCAAAGGTCGTTGAGGTGACAGATTTCTTCGATGCTGTCGATCATGCACAGCCCGCCAAAGGCGTACAGGGTTTCGTACTCCGGCCCCTCGATTTTAAGGCCTGCATGCCTTCCCTGTTTGACCGTTGTGAGCCGGCCACAGGCCATGAGGCACTTGCCACAGGCACTGGGCTTGACCTCACACCGGGAATGAAGGGCTGCGGCATTGATCTTTTCCCTGTGCCCACATTCTCCTTCGGACCAGTAACGGGTGGGAAAGGCCTTGGCCTTGTTGAGCATATCCACCATCATGGGGGTGCCGAAACTCTTGTACGCCTTGACGGCCGGACTCTCCTTTGCCTCGGCCGTGATCCTCCGGGTCAGCGCCTTGACCGCGTCGGGGGAAAAGGGCGTACGTTTGCGGTCCCCGTAAAAAACCAGCCCCTTGACTTTTTTCGATCCCAGGATGGTGCCCACGCCCGTGCGGCCGGCAGACCGCCAGTAATCATTTTCAATCACCCCGAACACCACCAGGTTTTCGGCTGCCGGGCCAATGACCACCGCCCCCTTTTTCCTGTACCCGGACGGGTCGGCAAAACGCGCTTTCAGGGCATCTTCGGCTGCATAGGTTTCCATGCCCCAGGTGTCGCCGGCATCATGGAACTTTGCCCCTTCAGGCCCGATGGCAAGTACCGTTGGCCGGTCACAGGCCCCACGGATCACAACGGCGTCAAACCCTGCGGCATCCACCGCCTCCGGGGCCTTGCCCCCGGCATAGGATTCAGAATAGAACCCGGTCTGGGGCGATTTGGTAAACACCCCGTATCGGCACGATCCCCAGATGGAACTCTGGGCCACGGGACCGGTGGCAAAAATGAGATGGTTTTCAGGGGCAAGGGGGTCAACCCCGGGGGGATTGAGCGTATAGAGAAGGTAGGAGGCCAGCCCCTTGCCGCCGAGATAGGTGCGTTGGATTTCATCGGGAACGGTCTCGATCGCAAACGATCGCCGGTCCAGGTCTATCTTGAGTATTCTGTTGTAAAAACCTTGCATGGTCTACCTCCTTGAAAAACAGGCTAATTCATTGGCAGAGCGATGCTTTTAACACCCTCTGAAAAGTTGGTCTTGATCTCGGCCACAAACGCCTCCCAGCTGAGACCGAACCGGTAAAAGGCCATGGATGAAAGTTTTTTGGTTATAATGGCGTTCCGGTAAGCCTGCAGGGCATCCGAGTTCAGAAGATCCATGATCCCCTTTCTGCCAATTTTTTTGATGATGATGGCCGGGATATAGTTCTCCATCACATGCCAGACCGTGTCCTCGTCTTCCAGGAGTTGTTCAATCCTGGCTTCAAACAGGAGCTGGAGGGAAAAAATCGCCTCGCTGGTCTGTTCAGAGAGCACAAACAGGGGAACTGCCGGATCGGTTTCATGGATCTGGATGAGCATGCTGGTCTCGGCCCTGGCATTGTTGTCCACCAGCGTCATGATATCCCGGATCAGGGCCCACCGGGTGCCGGTATCGTTCAACAGTTTCTCTTCGTACTCTTCTTCGAAAAGAAAACCTGTGAGCACCTCTGCAATGGAGCTTGAAAACACCCCGCCCTTGTTGGCCGTGGTGTCTTTGATCTGCTTGATGGGGGTGGATGTGGCAATGTAGCGCCGTGCCGCGTCGTCAAAGAACACATTGGCACCCTCAACAATGAATCTGAGTTCCTTGAAAAGGGCACTAAAGACGGCCACGTTACCCTGGTTGATGGTGTCCTTGAATCCGCCGCAGGGAATGAAGGCGGCGATGTCTGCCTGGCTGATGATCTCCCGGTTTGCAGGATCGGACAGGAATGTCCGGTGAAACACCCTTCCGTCGTCAACCCGCCTGCCATTGGGCAGGGTGATGTTTTTATCGGTCACCGCAACCCTGAATCCCTGGGGGCTGAGCTTGTCCAGGGGAAATGCAAGGGAGTTTGCCCTGGGAGAGGTATGACGCATAAAGGCGATTTTCATCAGCGCTGTTCGGTCAAGACCCTTGGGATCAAACAGAATCGAACCGCCGTCAATGACCAGGCAGATCTTTCCCCGGTAGCACTGGATCTCGTTGCCCCCGAGATCGCCGTCGGGTCCGCCCGTGATCATGAGATTGAGGTCCGCCTCAGCGGCTCCGTAATGGGAGATGAGGGTCCTGAAGCAGGCCATCACCCCGGTGGTGGTCATGCCGCTGGCCTCTATTTTTCCTCCGATCCTGTCGTGGACAAGATCCATGTCGGTGGTGGCAGGCAAGGCCGTGCCATTTATGTACAGCTGGGTCCCCTGGTCCCTGCCCCTTTCAATGAGGCCGAACAGATCACCATTGTCCAGCAGCCCATAGATGTCATGGGGAATCCCGAAACTCTTCCCCGTGGTCATGGTCCGCCAGTATTTGTAGCCCCGGGCCTTTGCACGCAGGGCAACGGCGTCCATGAATGGTGCGGTCCCCTCATCCGGACCGAAAAAAATCATTTCCGGCATGCCATGGTAATCAATGATCGTGTCATCCCCGAGCATTAAATCCATTATGCCTTCGGTGTAGTCGTACAGGGCGTCCATGCCATAGCCCGAATACAGGGCATGGGGCACGACCACGCCCTTTGATCCACTCTCGCAGATATCCTTGTGCTTGAGCCGCTGGGCCTTGGGCCCCAGGGCGTAGTTGAGCAGCACGGCGTTGTCGAGTTCGGCAGAATGGTTGGAACGCGATACCCGGATCAGCCGCAATCCGCCCCGGGCAATGTCACCGGCCCTCAGGTGGGTGCCGCAGGCGTAATGACCGTTGACAAGGAAAATGCCAAAGACAAACTGGTCAAACACCAGGGGGTCAAGGATTCGGTTGTCAAACCGAAAGGCAAACGACCGTTTTTCAGGCTTGTAGAAATTGGTCTTCAGGGTGCAGGCCACGATTTTAAACATGAATTCAAAGATGTCGTAGCCCAGGTTGAAATCGATGAACCTGGAGGCGATAACCTCCCTGAACGCCTTGAATTTCACCTCAAGCTCCCCGGCCGTGATGCCCTGGGACATGCCGGGATGAAATCGTTTTTCAAACAGATCAAACAGCATCCGGATCAGGTCCGGATGATCCTTTGCCGTGCTCATGATGATCTTGAAGCTGAAGGTCGATTTGTTGGAGCTTTGAACCCTTGCAGAAAAGGCGTCCCTGTGATCCCGTGTGGAAAGGGTTGCCATGATCTCCCGGTCCATGGCATTTTCACTCTCCTTGAAAACGAACATATGGGTGAAATCAATGGCATTGCCGGCAAACAGCATCTCTTGGAAGGTGAGCCTGCCCGCCACGTAGAGATCGGTGATCCCATTGACGTTAAAGGCAAGAAACGCCCCCAGGTCAGCCAGGATCTCCTGTTCCTTTTTCCTTGAAAGCTCCCCCTGGAGATAGACCGAACAGATGGACGAGGGAACCGCAGAGTCGGCCCAATAGGGCTCCCAATAGGCCCGCACCAGGACCAGGCCATGGTCCTCAAACAGTCGCCTGAGCACGGGCAGCTGGGGCGATGCAAAATCGCTGTTGAACATCAGGCGGGTCTCGCCTGTTTCGGGCAGATTAAACACCTCGATCAGCGGGGTCACCGACTGTTCGACCGCTGCCAGAAAACGTTCATACCGCCTTCTTGTCGGTTCAGGTGTAGAGATATAGTCTCCGGCAAGGGAGTAGAGGAACCGGGACGAACCAAACTCGTTTTTGGTATAATCCTGAACCGTTTCCGGCCGGATGATATAGGTGTAATAATCGTTTTCCGGGCTGTAACAATACTCGCGGCTGTGCCCCGGGATCATATTTTCCAGGATTTTTTCCATGCTGTCCCGGGTCTCCCGGGTGGCAATCCTGACCTTCTGGAAGCTGTTGTCCTGCTCCAGGTCAAAATCCACATGGGCCACCCGCCCTACCAGGACGACCTTGCCGTCCCGGAAGGTGATGCTGGTGGCAATGGATGCCAGGATTTGCTTGAGGGATGCCTTGCTGATGTTTTCAAAAAAATAATTGGGCAACCCCAGGTCGTTCAGGAGAATGCCTGCTGCCATGTTAATACAGTTTGCCGTGATCAGGCCTTCCGAGGAAAGGTCAATGACCGCTTCATATAAAATCCTGAAATCAAGGTTCACACCCTGGGCCTTTGTGATAATTTCATGGCCCTTTGTAACAGAAGCAAAACAACCCGAATCATTGTCCACGATGACTACTCCTTACTTTAGATGTTACATTTACCCTTCAAAATTACATGCCGACAACCGACGGCAGCCAGAGAACGATCTGGGGAAAAAGCATAATCAGCAACAGGCAGACAAGCTGCAGTCCGATAAACGGCCACACCGATTTATAGATCTGACCCATGGATATATTGGGCGGTACAACGCCGCGCATGTAAAACAGAACAAATCCAAAGGGCGGTGTCAGGTATGCCATCTGCATGTTTACGATAAAAAGAATGCCGAACCATAGGGGATCAAATCCCATGAGGTTGATCAGGGGAACATAAATGGGAACCGTGATCATGATGATGGGCAGATCGTCCATGACCATTCCCAGAAGGAAGAAACTGAGCTGCATTGCCAGAAGCACCACCCACCGGTTTATGCCCAAAGATTCGATAAAGTCATTCAAGAGACTGGGCAACCCCAGGGTGTTGACCACGGCGGAAAAGGCAAGACAGCCAATGATGATCCACAATACCATGCTGGTGAGATAGGCTGTTTTTTCTGCAGCCGTGGAGATGATTTTCGCAACCCCTTTAACAGACCTCACCCGTGCGACAACGATGAGGATCGACACAAAAGCGCCCACGGCGGCCGCTTCAGTGGGGGTAGCCATGCCGGAAAAAATGGTTCCCATAATGGAGAAAATCAATACAAAGGGCATGGCCAGATTTTTGATGCAGAGAAATTTTTCACCCCAGGTGGCCCGCTCTTCCTTGGGTACGGGCGGCGCAAGGGAAGGATTGATCAAACTGCGGATGAGGATATAAGCCATGAAAAGCCCTGCCAGCATGAACCCGGGGACAACGCCTGCCAGAAACATCTTGCCGATGGAAAGGTTGGACAAGGAGGCATAGACGATCATGGTCACACTCGGGGGAATGAGAAATCCCAGGGCACCACCGCCTGAGATACAGCCAATGGCCAGGGTGGTTTTGTATCCCCTTTTGAGCATTGCCGGCAGTGCAATCAGTCCCATGGTGACCGTTGCTGCACCGACCACACCCACCATGGCGGCAAAGATCACACAGATAAATACCGTTCCAATGGCAAGCCCGCCCGGTATGGGGCCAAGCCATTTATAGATCATTTCAAATATTTCATCGGCAATGCCCGACTTTTCCAGCATACACCCAATGAAGATAAACAGCGGAATGGCCAGCAGGATGATACTGGACATATTCTCAAGGATCGAGGGGGGTAGCAGCATCAGGAACCTTGGCCCGTTGATCATGAGAAGTGAAACAATGCCTACGGCGCCCAGGGTAAAGGCCACGGGGGTTCTTAGAACAAAAAGGACAACAACGGCCAGGAACATAACAACAACGACCAGTGCAGGATTCATCTTGGACTCCTCTGCTTGAATTGAATGATGCTCCGGGCAAGATCAGCCAGAATCTGAAAAAGGAAAAACAGCGCACCCAGTGGCAGCATGGTTTTGACCGGCCAGAGCAGGGGGGCAAAAAGCGTGTGGGAGTGCTGCCCTGTAACAAATGCATGCCAGGCAAATTTATACCCCTGCCAGAACAGGACCGTGAACATGAACAGGGCAATAATCGAGACAACCATGTCGGCCAGGTCCTTGGCCCGGTCTGGAAAATATTGATAGATGATATCCACGGCCACATGGCCCTTCTCAAGGAGCACCCATGCCCCGGTCAGGGCCACATAGCCTGCGAACAGAAACCCGCAGACCTCATGGACCCAAATGGTGGGGCTGTCAAAGAAATACCTTGCGATGACTTCATATACCATGAGGCCCATGAACACAAAGATCAGGTAGGACGATGCCTTGCCGATTTTCCTGTTCATTGCCTCGATAACATTGATAAACGTTTCGATTTTCTGCATATAAGATCCCATATGTCTTTGCTGATGTGAATAGGATCAGGCCCGGCACCGGACGGGGACCGGGCCTGACGGTTTCTAGAACTTATAACCGCGTTTGTTTAAATCCTGCTTGACAAGTTCAATATATTTCGCAGAAAGAGGGTCTTCCTTTGCCAGCTGGTTATCCCACAGGTTGACTGCGGTTTGCATCCACTGGTTTACAGCATCATCGGAAAGTTGAATAAACTGGGCACCTTCAGCCGCCATCTTGGCTTTGACAGACACAGCATCATCGCTGAAGATCTGGGCGACTCGGAGGGAACACGTTTTAAGGGCCTTTTCAAATATCGCCTTGAGATCGTCGGGAAGTTCCTGCCATCTGTCCTGGTTGAGAATCACCTCACAGTTCTGGGCGCCGCTGATGTTGGGAACGGTCTGGTACTTGGCCACTTCATAGGTCTTGGCAAGATAACTTTCTGCATGGCTGCCACTGATCTCGGCGTCGATGGTGCCACGGGAGAGTGCCACATAGATCTCTGAAAACGGAATAAAAACAGTGGGAACCCCCATTTCCATGAGGGTCTTGGCGATGGTTCCCGAAGCCCTGATCTTGATTTTCTTCAAATCTTCCCAGGTCTTGATGGGCTCCTTGGACACGATGGTATATCCATCCCAGACCAGGGGCGCCCCGTAAAACACATTCTGGGAGGCATAGGCGTCACGCAGGAACGCCAGGGTGTCGGGCTGATAGATAAATTCCGTAATCTCCATGACGCCCCTGGGATCGCCAGGAAGGGCAAACGAGGTTGCGGCAACGGGGAGAATGCCGCCATGGTAGCAGCTGCATGTGGTACCCATGTCAATGGAGCCGTTACCAACGGTTTCAAAAACATTGGGGCCTTTTACAAGGGCGCCCGACGGAAGAACCTGGATCTTGATCCTGCCGCTGCTCTCCTTGTTCAGTTCCTTGGCCATCTCCTTTACAGCAGTGGTCACCGGATGATTCAGGGAGAACATGTTCTGCATGGTAAACCTGTAAACCTTTTTGGCATGGGCCTCGGGTACAGCGGTTGACAGGGAGAGGGTCAACATGACTGCAATGGAAAGAATAAAAAACCTGGAAACATATGAAAATACACGTTGGATTTTTGGCATGGAAGCGACTCCTTTTTTCATTATTTTCTCATTTTTAGTTCTGTAACGGGCACTCCTGTCACAAGATTTACTATTAAAGATTATGCGATACCTTAGTTTACCTCCTCTTTGCGTTAACCCCTTTGTTCGATTTCAGTTCCATCCGAAAAACAGTGATGGTTACAATGGCCTCTTGGTCTGCAGCCCAATATAAGCAAACTATATGCCAGGGACCCAGGAGCACTGAAAACAGGGTGTCTCTGAAAATTTAGAACCACCCCCTGCCATTTCCGGGCAGGAACATTAGAACAATGTTCGCGATTGTATGCACCGATACATATTCCTGGCAAAGAAAAAGGGCTGTCAGGCCCATGAACAAGGCATGGAAGACGAATCTACCCACATATATGCATCCTGGCATTTTTAATGCATCAGTGCATCAAAAACGATTCCGTCCCCATGGGGTTGCCCCGTGCATCCCCCCTGTTCTGTCCGATTTTAAAGGCAGACAGGCAGTCAATGAAAAAAAGCAACAACAAGGCACACAACTTGCTGGGGGATGAACAACTGAGGATACAACACCCTGGCATGAGTAAACCAACAAAACCGCATTTTATTATTGATGGAGACAAGGATCATGACTGAAAAAAGATCAGACTATTATCAGAAATTGCGTAATGAAAACGTTCCCCAGGGGCCTGCCAATATAACACCCGCTTATATCGCAAAGGCTTCAGGCGCAACAATGACAGACCTTGAGGGCAAGGAATACATTGATTTTGCCGGCGGCATCGGGGTCAACAATGTTGGTCACGCCCATCCAAAAGTTGTTGCCGCCATCAAGGACCAGGCAGACAAATTCATCCATACCTGCTTCCACGTGGGAATGTACGAATCCTACGTTGACCTTGCCGCAAAGTTGAACCAGCTCGTCCCTGGCGATTTTCCAAAGATGACCATGTTTGCCAACTCAGGCGCCGAGGCCGTGGAAAATGCCGTCAAGATCGCACGTTATGCCACCAAACGGCCTGCGGTTATTGCCATGGAAAACGGATTCCACGGCAGAACACTTCTGACCATGTCCCTGACGAGCAAGGTCAAACCCTACAAGTTCGGTTTTGGACCCTTTGCTCCTGAAGTGTACCGTATCCCCTATGCCTACTGCTACCGATGCCCGTTTGGACTTAAATATCCCAACTGCGGCACGGCCTGCGCAGATTACCTGGAAGATTTTTTCATCTCCAACGTGGCAGCCGAATCAACGGCAGCCATCATTGCGGAACCCATCCAGGGCGAAGGCGGCTTTGTCACACCGCCGCCCGAATACTTTCCCAAGCTTGCCGCAATCTGCAAAAAATACGGTATTGCCCTGATCATTGACGAGGTCCAGGCCGGCGCCGGCAGAACCGGCAAATTTCTGGCCATCGAGCACTGGGACGTTGAGCCCGACATCGTGACCCAGGCCAAGAGCCTGGCAGGCGGGATGCCCCTTTCAGCAGTCACCGGCAGAAAAGAGCTCATGGAAGTCCCCCACATCGGTGGCCTGGGCGGCACCTATTCAGGCAACCCCATATCATGCGCAGCAGCCCTGGCCGTTCTTGAAATCCTGTTCGAGGACAAATTGATGGAGCGTTCCCGTGAACTTGGCGAAATTCTCCAGAAACGATTTTCCGATCTCCAGAGCAAATTTGAAATCATCGGCGACGTCAGGGGCAAGGGACCGATGCTCGGCATGGAACTTGTCAAAGACAGGGAGACCAAAGAACCGGCAACGGAGCTGACCAAGAAACTGACGAAAATCTGCTTTGACAAGGGACTGATTCTTCTGTCCTGCGGCAACTATGGAAATGTCATCAGAACCCTGATGCCCTTTGTCATCACCGACGAACAGCTGGAAAAAGGGCTTTCCATTCTGGAAGAGAGCCTTTACGAACTCACAAAATAAGTGGGACAGGGTCAGGCGCAGGACTGTTCACAGCAGCCTCCGCCTGCCCCCCCGGTTGACCCTCCACGCGTGACCCTTGACCGGCGACAGGATTCTGACTGAAAACTCACGAAGGAGTCTCGTTTTGTCAAACCGATATCTCAACAAAAGAATTTACATCAACAGTTTTCCCCAGACCGTTATCGCCACACATGACGGTCATGGCACAGGTGGCATCGTTGTCGAGCTGACCGAAGAGGGTGTCACGGTATTTAACAACCGGGAAGACCATGGACAGGAAACGGACATCGTTGCCCTGGAAATGGCCCACGAGGCCCTGACCCCCCTTGGACTTGAACCCGAAGCGATCAAGCTTGTGACAAACAACACGGCCCCGACGCCCAATGCAGGGGCAGCGCCGGGCAGCAGATCCCAGGTGGTCAGGGACAATGCCATCCTAAACGGATGCGAACGACTGCTCAGGGCCATGGAAAAAAAAGATGGCAGTTTCAGGAGCTATGGGGAGATGGTGGCGGAAAACCTGCCCACCCGCCACACCGGCACATAAACCTCCACCGGCAGCAGGGCGGACCACTGTTTCATGTGCCGATGGCGTATTTCTTGAGCTTGCGGGCCACGGTGGATTGATTGAGTCCCAGAAGTTCTGCTGTTTTCTTCTGGGTGCCCTGGGCTTCCATGGTTTTTTCAAGCACCTTTTTTTCCAGACGTTCGATCATCTCCTGGAGGGTGAGGGTTCTGTCCCACAGCTCCGGGTCACAGGTGCCTGGTTCCAGGGAAGACACGACACTGGCAGGAAGATCTGTATAGGCCATGCACCCCCTGCTTGACATGACCACAAGGCGTTCACAAATATTGATCAGCTCCCTGACATTTCCGGGATAGGCATACAGAAGAAGGGCATCCGCCACTTCCGGGGTCAGGGAGACCGCCCTTGTTTTCGCATATTTTTTACTGAACAGATCAACATAGTGGTTGAGCAGGGGCAGAATGCAGTCCCGTCTTTCCCTCAGGGGGGGAATGGCAAGGGGAATGACATTGAGCCTGTAATAGAGATCCCTTCGAAACAGGTTCTTCTCGATCATCGCCTTGAGGTCCTGGTTTGTGGCTGCAATGATGCGGACATCTATGGTTCTGTTGACGGTGCCACCCACACGGCAGACCGTGCCGTCCTCAAGAAACCCAAGCAGCTTGACCTGGGACATGAGGGGCAGCTCTCCAATCTCATCCAGAAACAGCGTACCCTTGTCCGCCATCTCAAACTTGCCCGGCTTGCCTGATTTATGGGCCCCGGTAAAAGCACCTTTTTCATACCCGAACAACTCACTTTCAACCAGGGCTTCGGGGATGGCACCGCAGTTGAGCTTTATCAGGGGCTCGTCCGACCGCGCCGAGTGTTTGTGGATCAGGTTGGCAAGTATGCTCTTGCCCGTTCCAGACTCTCCCAGAAAGACAACCGTGGAATCCACATGGGCAAGTTTGACCGCCTTCTGGATGGTTGCCACATAATTGGCGCTCCTGGCAATGATCTGCCTGGATTCGGTCTCTTCGATCTGCATCGCCAGCAGATCCCGCTTGTACTGATTGTTTAAGGCCTCGGTCTGTCTCAACTCTGCCTGGAGATTTGTAATCTCTGTAATATCCCTTTCGTTTACCACTACCCTGAAAATCTTACCGGTCTCCTTGTCAAACACGGGGCTCCCGGTCAGAAACAGCTTTTTCCCGTTCCTGATTCTCTGGAAGATACTGGTTCGTTTGCCTGTCCTAAGGACATCCAGGGTGACGGATTTGTTGACATACCCCTCTGCCACGATCTGCTCCATGCGCTTTCCAATCATATCACCGGCCTTGAGCTCGTTCAACCGTTCGGAGGCAGCATTCAGGCGCAGCACAACCCCGCTGCCGTCGCAGATCCACAGCCCGTCATTGCTTGAATCAATGAGGGTGTCCAGCTCATACGACAGGTGTTGAAAGTACTTTAAACTTTTTTTAAGGCGGTCCATCTCCGTGGTATCATGGAAGATCCAAAGAACACCTGCCACCCCATGATCATGGACAATGGGGTGGATGTCGACGGAAAAACGCCGTTTCTCCAGTGCAACCGCCACGTCAACAAGGGGTTCCATGGTCTGGATCACGGTTGAAACCCTGTCTGAAAGCTGGGGAAAGATCGCATCAACCAGGGTGCCGGGAAAAACCCCCAGGGAACGCTGGCAGACCGCGTTGGAAATCACCACCCGGGACCGGGCGTCAGCCACGACAACGGCATCTGGAATGGCATTAAAAAAGACGTCGATGATTTTTTCCCAGGGAAACGTTCCATCTTCCTGCCCTGGAAAAAGGGGTTCCTTGTGGAAAATTTCTGAAATCATGGAACACATCTATGGCCTAAAGCTCCTTTGACTTTAAGAAATCAATCAAATGGCTTTAGCTTACACGATTTACCCCCTGGGGACAATTTTAAAATCTGTGCCCAGGACACTTGCCCCCTTGATGCCCCCCCCAGCGCCCTGCAGGGACTCCCCTTTTTCATACGCTTCTTGACAAAAAGATGGGGAGTATCATAAGCAGGAAGCATAATAGAAGGGGGCACATTGAAAACAGACAGAAAAATTTTCATTTACTTTTTTACCATACTCCTGATCTTTGGATCCGTTCTGGCCGGCAGCCTGGGCCTGATTTACCATCTGGAATCAAAGGATTATCTGAAACGTTTAAAACTCGGAGAGCAGACAAACCTGAAATTGCAACTGGCCTTAACTTCAAAGAATTTCGAAACCATCATTTCAGACCTTTTGTTTTTATCCGGGCAAAACGAACTGCTTGATCTGATAAATTCCAACGACAAGGCCCATAAACGCCTGGTATCAAATGAATATCTGGCCATGGCCCGCACGAAAAAAGAGTACGATCAGATTCGATACCTGGACAATACGGGCATGGAAATCGTGCGGGTCAACTTCAACAATGGAGCCCCTGAAATTGTTAAGGAGTCTGATCTGCAGTTCAAAGGCGACCGATACTATTTCAAGGAAACATTCATGCTGAATGCCGGTGGGATATCTGTATCCCCGCTGGATTTAAACATCGAGCATGGCAGCATTGAAACGCCCCTGAAACCGATTATTCGTTTTGGCATGCCTGTCTTCAATGACAATCAGCAAAAATGCGGCATCATTCTGATCAACTACCTTGCCGGTAAAATGATAGCAACCATTGAGAAAGCGGCTGAATTGTCACCGGGCAGAGCCATGTTGATCAACCCGGAGGGTTTCTGGCTTCTCAGCCCGGACAAGGGTGACGAATGGGGCTTTATGATCAAAGGAAGAGAGAATAAAAAATTCTCTGACACCTTTCCCGGGGAATGGGATAAAATCGCATCTTCTGAAAATTGCCAGATCAATGGCAGCCAAGGACTGTTTACCGCTGCAACCATCTACCCGCTAGGGCTATGCTTTCAAGGGTTGAGCCCCGCTTCCGGCACACCCGCTGTTGTCGGCAAAGACCGGACAGCCGTCAAATGCACGAAATATTTTTGGAAACTTGTATCCCGCATCCCCAGACAAGATCTGAATTCCGGAATGAGAAGCCTTCTTCTAAAACTGCTGCTCATGGCCGCTGTACTGTTTCCCTTGTTCGCAATTCCGTCATGGCTGATTGCCAAAGCAATCATTCGACGCAAATCACACCTGATTGAACTTTACCGTTCAGCAAACTATGACCGATTGACCGGCCTGCCGAACCGGGCAATGTTCATGGACAGGTTCAACGAAATATTCAAGCAGTCACGGCGATACACGAGGAAACTGGCCCTGCTGTTCATCGACCTTGACGGTTTCAAGGCGGTAAACGATACCCTGGGCCATGATGGGGGTGACGAACTGCTGATTGAGGTCGCAAAAAGGCTCAAGGGGTGTGTCAGGGACTCGGATGTCGTGGCCCGGCTGGGGGGAGACGAATTCACGGTGATCTTCAGCATGATAACCACCCAGGATGATCCGAAAACAGGGGCACAGAAAATCCTTGAGAACCTAGCTGCCCCCTTCACCATCAAAGGCCATGATACCCGCATCGGCGCAAGCATTGGGGTGAGTATTTATCCGGACCATGGGGATGACATCGAAACGTTGCTGAAACGAGCGGACAACGCCATGTACCTGGCAAAACAGGACGGTAAAAACAATTATAAACTGAGCCCGAATTAAAATAGGGACTACCCGTTTTTCCCCCCTTTTTTAATTCAGCCCTCGATGAGTTCTTTGATGGCCGCAAGGTCTGCCAGGGCGCGGTCCTGGGACACATCCTCCCAGCCGCCTTCCCGGACCCGGGTCAATTCCTTGAGATACCGGCCAAGGGACTGGATGTACCGGGTGGCCCCCCCAAGCCCGGTGGTGGCCTTTCCCTTGAGTTCGCCACTTTCCCTGCGAATTTCCTGCATCTCCTGAAAGGCTTTGTTGATGGACTTCTCACCCGAATTGACGCCGTCCCGGATGTCGTCGGTTCCATGCTCCAGAACCTTGCGGGCCTTGTCCACCTTGTCGGCACTGACCCCAAGCTCCTTTGCCCGGATCTCATTGATTGCCTTTCGGGTCATCTTGCGGGCATCCCCTTCCGTGTTCTTTTCAGATGCCCCATGGATCGTATCAAGCATTTCAAGACATCTTAGGATATCATCATCGGACATATTTCTACGGTTGCGCTGGATGTAGAAACTGTAAAGCACGGCATCGTCCTCATTGTCAAATTGCTTGAACAGCACCGGCACCTGGGTGAGTCCGATCTCCTTGGCCGCAGCAAACCGGGTGTGGCCGTCCACCACAATATTTTTTCCCTCCCATGCTACAATGGGAAAAACCGGGTCAAACCCGTTGGTTTCCATGTCCTGCTTGATCGAGGCAAGGGTTTCCGTTCCAATGGGAAAAATTGATGCAAACGGATCCTGAACGTTCAGCTCAGAAACATTGATAAGGTCATTTTTCATATTCACCACTATATCCTTTATAACCGTCATGGCCGACGCACGCTATCTGCCCTTGCCACAACGAAATTTAAAACGCCTCCACGGGTGATGCCCGGGAGAACGTTCCATATAAATTTTTATCCTGACCTGCAAAACAAAAAGGATCGTTTATACCCCATCCCATGGCAAAAGTGCAATCCTTATTTGACGTCTGCAAAAACCTTGGTTATACTCGACCTACTTTGGCTTGCAGCGAATAAACACCCGAATATACGTAAGGATCTGACAGACTCAAAAACCGAGGGGTTTTCCATGACCCATAAATCCGTTGCTGTTCCACCGCCCGCCCCCTCCCCGGGAACGATTCTGGCGGCATGGCGGGAGCGTATCTTTTTTGCCATATTTTTAACCGTGATCCTGATGGCGGTTGTTCCCTACATATCCAGCGCACTGGGCGTCATTCATGAAAAAAAATGGGCAACCCTGGCGGTTTACACCCTGGGGTATCTGAGTATCATTGTCATCTTACTGTTGCGCCGTATTCCCTTTCAGATCCGGGTCATGATCGGCCTGGGGACCTTCTATTCAATCGGTCTGACCGCATTGATCAGCCTTGGCCTCATCGGCAGCGGCCGCATGTGGTTATTTGCCTTTTCAATTATCGCAAGTCTCCTTCTGGGTCTGGGGGCCGGTTTTACGACCCTGGCGCTTAACACAGCCACCCTTGTATTTCTGGGGTATCTGCTGGCAAAAGGGCAGCTGCCGTGGGCAGCTGCCATATCAGATCCCATGGAAATCTGGATCATTGTCAGTATCACCTTCATACTGTTAAACACCGTGGCAACGGTCTCCCTTGGGGTACTGGTTAATGCCCTGGAAAAAGCCATATTACAAGGACAGGAGATGACCCTGGCGCTTCGGACAACAAACGAGCAACTTGAGCGGGATCACCGCAAGCGACGGCTGGCAGAAAATGAACTCACCCAGAGCCAGAAAAAACTGACACAGGCCATCCAGGGAAATTCAATCCCGACATTCATTATTGACAACAACCATATCGTCACCCACTGGAACAATGCCTGCGAAAAATTACTGGGTTTTTCCGGAGCTGAAATGATCGGTACAAACAAACACCTGGCCATCTTCCATTCCGTTGAAAAACCGACCCTGGGGGATGCCATAATTGACGGGACAACGGAACATGAATTAAAAAGCGTCTACAAGGGAAAAATCCATAAATCGAACCTGACCAGAGGCGCCTATGAGAGTGAAGCCTTTTATCCGAGACTTGGCACAAGGGGAAAATGGCTTTATTGCACGGCATCACCGTTGAGGGACCCGGATCAAAATATCATTGGCGCCATAGAAACCATCCAGGACCTTACGGAACGGAAAAACACCGAAGAACAGCTGCGCCAGGCCCAGAAGATGGAATCCGTCGGTCGTCTGGCAGGCGGTGTGGCCCATGATTACAACAATGCTCTCAGCGTTATCATTGGTTTTGCCGAGCTTGCCCTGGACACAACAGATCTCTCCCAACCCCTCCGTGAGGACCTGAATGAGATCCTCAACGCCGCCCGGCGGGCCACGGACATTACCCGGCAGCTCCTTGCCTTTGCCCGCAAACAGACCATCGTCCCCAAGGTGATCGACTTGAACGAAAACATCAGCAGCATGCTCAAAATGCTCCAGCGCCTCATCGGTGAGAACATCAGTCTCACCTGGCTGCCGGGCAAAGAGATCTGGCCCATCAAAATTGACCCCACCCAGATGGACCAGATCCTGGCCAACCTGTGCGTCAATGCAAGGGACGCCATCAACGGTGTCGGCAAAATCACCCTGGAAACAGATACCGTGGTCCTGGATGACTCCTACTGCGCAGACAATTACGGTTTTATTCCAGGCGCCTTTGTGATGCTGACCCTGAGTGACACCGGTTGCGGAATGGACAAAAGCATCCTGGACAATATTTTTGAACCGTTTTTCACCACCAAGACTGCCGACAAAGGAACCGGCCTTGGATTGGCAACGGTTTACGGGATTGTAAAGCAAAACAATGGCTTTATAAAGGTCTACAGCGAACCTGGCACCGGGACGACGGTTAAAATCTATCTGCCCCCCCATGACGGCCATGGGATCACAACGCCGGAGGATCGTTCACAGCAGATCTTGACCGGCCATAATGAAACAATTTTAATTGTTGAGGATGACCCTCCCATTCTGAGGCTTGCAGAGCAGGTCCTTGGGGGGCTTGGTTATAGGGTTCTGACCGCAGGAACACCGGAAATGGCCATGGGGCAGTTTGAAAAAAGTCCAGACAAGATCCAGCTGCTGGTCACGGATGTAATCATGCCCCAGATGAACGGCCGTGAACTGGCCACCCATCTGCAAACCATCTGCCCGGATCTCAAATGTTTGTTCATGTCGGGCTATACGGCAAATGTCATTGCCCACCATGGTGTTCTGGACCAAGGGGTAAATTTTGTTCAAAAACCGTTTTCCAAACACGATCTGGCAAAAACGGTTAGAAAGGTTCTGGATGGGGATTAAAAAGACCAAAGGATCTGTTTATGAATAGCGAACCGACCTATGATGAACTGGTGCAACGGATCAAGGCTCTGGAATTTGAAGTAAATATACACCAAAGCCTTGATACTCAAGCGGGTGACGGCAGGTTCATCCTAGACAGCTTTTCCAACAACGCAAAGGAATTGATGGGTATAATTGAAGTGCTGGATGACGAAACGGACCTTCGATACGTCTGGCTCAACAAAGCGGCAGGGCAATTTTTAGGAAAACCGGCAGCGGATCTGCGGGGAATGCGCGCCAGTGATACCGGTGCAACAGCACAGGTGGTTCGCCTGTGGATTGACGAATGTCACAAGGCAGCGTTGACAGGGGCATCTGAACAATTTGAATACACCCGAACATTCCCAGATGGCGTTCATACATTGCTGGCTTCAACGTCCAAAATCAGATCCCGGTATTTTTCCTTTGTCGTTTTCGACGTCACCGAACAGAAGCGGACGGAGGAAGCGCTCAGGGCGAGTGAAAAAAAATACCAGTCCCTGTTCAACAATGCCCAGGTGGCACTTTTCAGGACAAGTATTGAAGGCAGTCTTTTGGAAATCAATCAACGATATGCTGATATTTCAGGCTATTCAACCATTGAGGCGTGCATGAACCAGTTCAATCCGGCCATGGCCTGGGCTGATCCTGACGGGCGCAATAAATTGATAGAGATTTTACAAGAAAAGGGGTCTGTTAACGATTACGAGGCAAAAATCATTCCCAGGAATGGATCCCATATCTGGATATTATTTTCGGCAACAATCTACCCGGAACAGGGTTTTATTGAAGGCTCTTTAATCGAAATCACCGATCGCAAGCAGATCGAAGATGAAATACGCAAACTCAACCGCGATCTTGAGCTGCGGGTATACCAGAGAACGGCCCAGCTGGAAGAAGTAAACAAAGAACTTGAAGATTTTGTCTACTCCGTATCCCATGATCTGCGGGCGCCCCTGCGCTCCATCAGCGGATTTTCAGAAATAATCAACCGCAGGCATCGGCTATCCCTGAATGAAGAGGGACAACACTATTTTGATAATATTATTAAAGCCAGCCGCCAGATGGGGAATTTGATTGATGACCTGCTTAAATTTTCCCGCCTGGGCCGGTTGAGTATAAAATCAGAAGCAATTCTGCTCAATGACGTCTTTAAAACTGCCATGGACACCCTTTCAGACCAGATAAAAAAAACCGGCGCCCATGTAACGATTCCTGAACAAATGCCGGCGGTTCAAGGAGATTTAACACTGACAACCCACGTTTTCATCAATCTTCTGGAAAATGCCCTGAAATATCACAAACCCGATATCCCGCCGGTGATTGATGTCGGTTTTGAATTGAAGACGCCACATGTCATCATCTCCATTGGTGATAACGGCATCGGTATTGATCCGGCATACCATGGGAAAATATTTAAAATGTTTCAAAGGCTCCACGGTCAGGCAAAATATCCGGGAACTGGAATCGGCCTGGCTGCGGTAAAAAAAGCCTTACAGCTCATGAAAGGTCACATCGGGGTTGAATCTGAGTTGAACAGGGGAAGTACGTTCAAAATAACACTTTTAATGACGGAAACAGCATCCGAACACAGGACACTGCAATGACAAGATCAGCCACAATACTTCTTGTAGAAGACAATCCAATGGACGTTGAACTCATTATCGATGCCTTTAAGGAGGCCCGCCTGACCAACAGAATTCAAGTTGCCGGGGACGGCACACAAGCACTTGATTTCCTGTTTGGCCATGGAAGCTATGGGAACCGCAAACAATACCCCCTGCCGGATATTGTGCTTCTGGATCTCAAGATGCCGGGACTTGACGGCCATGAAGTCCTGAGGCAGATCAAACTCGCCAAGGGACTGAAACGCATTCCAGTCATTATTCTCACCTCCTCAAGGGATGAGGGAGACCGGGCCATGGGTTACGACAATGGCGCCAACAGTTACCTTGTGAAACCGGTTTCTTTTGAAGATTTTCTGGACGTTGTAAAACAAGTCTCTGACTACTGGCTCACATTAAATGTTGAACCGCCGCTGAATTAGGCCCATAAACCCAGACAGAGGGAATGCATCAATGCAAAATAAAATCAAAATACTTTATATTGATGATTACGAACTTGACCGGGAACTGGTCAAGGATGCCCTGGAGCAGGAGCATGGCGGGTTCGAAGTCATGGAGGCCTCGGACAGACAGGAATTTGAGGTTCTTTTAAGGGCCCACAGATTTGATGTTGTTTTAAGTGATTTTAACATAGCAGGCTTTGACGGCTTCCAGGTGTTAGAGATGGTGCGCGGGTATGATCCTGGTTTGCCGGTAATCATCGTTACCGGAACCGGCTCTGAAGAGATTGCCGTATTGGCACTGAAAAAAGGGGCTGCCGATTATGTGATCAAACGGCCCAAACACATCCAGAAATTATCCCAGACCATTTTTTCCGCAATCGAAAAACAGACCTTGCGGAACCAGCAGAAAGAATCGGAAAAACTGCTGCGGAAAAGTGAGGCCAGGTATCGCTCGATGATGGAATCCATAACCGACCCACTGTACATTTGTTCGTCGGATTTTACAGTGGAATACATGAACCCGGCAATGATCAAAAATCTTGGAAAAGATGCAACCGGAGAGGCTTGCCATCGTACCCTGCACGGGTTGGATCACAAATGTGACGGATGCACCTTTGACAGGGTTGTTAAGGGCGAATCAATTGAAACAACCTTCATCAGCCCCCTTGATGACAGAAATTACCGTGTAACCAATATGCCCGTATACAATCCCGATGGGACGGTCTCAAAAATGAGCATTTTCCGGGATATTACAGCCTATTTGACAGCCGTGGCCGATAAAGAAAAAGCCCTGGCCCAATTGCTGAAATCCCAGAAGATGGAATCCATTGGCATTCTTGCCGGAGGGATTGCCCATGATTTCAACAATATTCTATACCCCATTATTGGGTTTGCAGAAATATCCCTTGCAGATTTGCCTGAAAATCATCCCTTAAAAGAAAATCTTGAAGACATACTCAAAGGCGCTAAAAGAGCCTGTGACCTGGTCAAACAGATTCTTTTGTTCAGCAGCCAGAAAGACGTGGAACAAAAACCGTTGCTGCCCAGGCCCTTGATTGAAGAGGCACTGAAATTATTACGGGCAACCATTCCTTCAAACATAGTCATTCAACAGGACCTCCATGGAAGTAAGGACTATGTTCTGGCGAATCAGACTGAATTCCATGAGATTATCATGAACCTTTTAACCAATGCCTATCATGCAATGGAAAAGACCGGTGGCACCCTCAACGTTCGTTTAAATCAAGCAGTCCCCGGTCCAGAACTGGCCCTGCCCCAGGGAAAATATTGTTGCATAAGCATCCAGGATAACGGTATTGGCATTCCTCCTGAAATACAGAAAAACATTTTTGATCCGTACTTTACAACAAAAGAAATCGGCAAAGGAACAGGACTTGGCCTGTCCGTTGCCCACGGCATCATTAAAAGAATTCAAGGGACCATCACCGTTGAGAGTGATCCCGGCAAAGGCTCAACGTTCAATGTCTTTCTTCCCATAACGCCGGCACCCCAAGAAACAGAGGAAAAATCAAAGGATCAATCAAACCGGGGTGGAAATGAAAAAATATTATTTGTTGACGATGAACAGGCCATTGCCAAATTAGGGGCTCGACTGCTAGAGCGACAGGGCTATAAAGTGACGAGTAAAAAGAGCAGTCTTGAAGCATTGGCACTTTTCAAATCAGCACCCGATGATTTTGACCTGGTGATTACGGACATGAACATGCCCAGTATGGTGGGATTGGAACTGGCTGTAAAATTAATGGAAATACGCCCCGATATCCCGATTATTCTCTGTACAGGGTTCAGTGAGCGGATTGACATTGAAACAGCAGGGTCGATTGGTATCAAAGCCTGTATTGACAAACCGATTTTAAGTGTTGATCTGTATTCCAAAGTACGGGCAGTGCTTGACCAGACAAAAAAATGAGCCGTTGTTTGAATCCAGTACGGTCCTGGAATATCCAGCCACACCACCTCCGGGATACGCCAGGCCAGCATCCTTTCCCAACCTGTCCCTACCGGTTTTTTTTGACAAGAAGCAAGTTCCTGTCCTAAAAACTGCGTTTATCATGTATTATGCCCTGGGAGACAATGGTATAATTTTCTTTAGGAGGAATACGTGAAAGAAGCAGAAACATTTCGTTTAGAACTGAGCCCGGATTTCAGCCGGGATCTACCGATCCTCAAACTCCGCGGCAGTGAACATAAAATTGCTTCATTTGTGATGCTGGGGGATGTGGAACTCAACAAAAAGTGTGCCGCCCTTCTGGTGGAAAAAATGAAGGAGAAAAACCTTCTGGAAAAATTTGATTATCTGGTGACCCTCGAGGCCAAAGGAATTACATTGACCCACGAGGTTGCAGATATTCTCAATTTTCCCCGTTTCGTTGTGATCCGGAAAACGCCCAAAAAATATATGCAGCGGCCGTTGATGGTGCCGTCGGAGTCGATTACCAGCGGTAAGGATCAGACCATCGTTCTGGACGGCCTGGATATAGACCGGCTCAGGGGGAAAAAGGTCTGCCTTGTGGAAGATGTGATTGCCACGGGGGGGTCTGTGGAGGCGGCCTGTGACCTGCTCAATGCCATTGGTGCACAGGTCACGGTGATTGCCGCTGTTCTGCTGAAAGGAAAATTTGAAGATCCCCGCCTGCTTTACCTGGCTGCGCCGGAAATGTAACCGCCACCCAGGAAAAAACAGAGGGAGTCATGGAAACGACCATGACTCCCTCTGGTTGTTCACGGGGATACTCTATTTGCTCATTTCCCGCTCATAGGTTTCCAGCACTTCTTTTCCACTGTCACCCACCATTTTTATATAAATATCTTTCACAGGCGTCATGATGGCTTTAAACTCTGCCACGGCATCGGCAGAAAGCGCTGTAACCGTGGTGCCCTTGTGTGCCCTTATCTTTTCTTCGTTTTCCTTGTCAATTTTAAGCTCGGCTTCCAGCTGATAGGGCAGGATCTCGTGGGCTGTTTTGATGACAAGATCCCGATAGTCGGCAGACAGTCCGGAAAGCATGGCTTTGTTCATGAAAAAGATCGTGGCCAGGTAGGCATGATTACTCTCGACAATATACTTCTGGACTTCATAGAATTTCATTTCACCAATGGCCCAGAACGGATTCTCTTCACCGTCCACGGTTCCAAGCTGCAATGCCGTATACACCTCATGGTAATTGATGGGGACGGGAGTTGCACCCAGCAGCTTATAGCTTTCCACGATCAATGGTGATGCCATGGTGCGAATTTTCTGCCCCTTGAAATCCGCGGGCACGTTGATGGGTTTGTTTGAAGTAAACTGCTTGGGTGCATGGGGAAGAACAGCCAACAGTTCAATATCTTTTTCTGAAAAGTCCTTGTTCAGTACGTTGATGGCCGGACCGTTAACGATTCTGGCCATTTCATGGATATCCCCGGGAAATAAAAACGGGATCGTAAAGATCTGGACCTCGGGAACGATGGTTGCCACGTGCCCTGCCGGGAGCATGGCCATTGAGATAGCACCACTTTGAACCATCTGGGCCTGGTCCGCAGCCGCGCCCAGCTCCGAATTCGGATGAATCACAATCTCGATATCGCCATTGGTTCTTTCTGAAACAAGCTCGGCAAACTTCAGTGCTGCCAGATGGGTGGATACGTTGGTGGGTTCTGTATGCCCCAGGGTAAATGTATGTTTGGCTTTGGCAAAGGTAGTACCGCAGACACCAAAGGTGAGACTGAGGCAGACGGCAAGGATCCGGGTCAAATTCATTTTTTTCATCGTTAACACTTCCTTTCTTTTAACAGTTGATTGATTAAAACACGACACGCACACTGCCTTGTCTCCAGGGGTTTCAAAGCAGCAATCTGGGTAAAAAAGTAACCATGTCGGGAAACAGCGTCAGTACCAACAGAACAATTATGCCGCAGATGACAAAGGGTCCCACCCCTTTGACCACCGTATTGAACGGCAACCTGAAAATAGCGCAGGCAGTAAACAGATCAACCCCAAAGGGCGGGGTCGCAGAACCGATGGCCGCATTCAGGGTGATCAAGACCCCCAGGTGAACAGGGTCGATGCCCAGCGCCTTTGTGACCGGCAGAAACAACGGCGTAATCACAACAACGGCGGAAATCGGGTTAAAAAACATCAACGCAGTAAAAAAGGTGATGTTGATCAGGAGCAGCAACGCCAGGGGTGACGAATTCAGACCGATGATAAAGGTGGACACCGTCAGGGGAATCCTTGATATGGTCAACAGCCATACCATGGCTTCAGCCCCGCCGATGAGGACAAACACCAGTGCCGTGGTGGTCCCGGATTTTAAAGCGATCGCCCCCATATCTTTTATTGCCATGGAACGGAAAACAAATGTTTCCATGATAAAACTATACCCCACCGCAACGGCCGCCGCTTCCGTTGGACTGAATGTCCCTGAATAAATCCCCCCGATAATAATCAAGGTAAAGCCCAGCGGGCCAAGGGCCTCAATGGTTGCCTGCTTCAGGTTACCGAAGGTGGGCTTTGGGTTTTTTGGAATATTGTTTTTCTTTGCCCAGTACCAGGAATAGACCATGAATGCCAGCCCCAGGAGTAAACCAGGAATAATCCCTGCAATGAACAGGCTTGAAATTGACGTCCCTGTGACCACGCCATAGACGATTAGCATGATACTTGGCGGAATCAATTGGGAAACGTCACTTGCGTTGACAATCAGGGCCGTGGCAAAAGAACGGGAATACCCCCGTTTGATAAGGGTGGGGTACATGTTTGACCCGATGGCAGCCACCGTGGCCTGGGTTGATCCGGAAACCGCGCCAAAGATAAGGGATGCCAATATGGTTGTATGGGCAAGTCCGCCCGTAAGGTGACCCACAAGCACCTCGGCAAACCGGGTAAGCCGTCTGGCCATTTCTCCTTTAAGCATGATATCCGCCGCCAGTATGAACAGTGGCACTGCCGTAAGGGGGAAGGGGCTGATGCCTCCGATCATTCGCTGTACAAGGGTAAAGATGGGAATATGACTTTGGAAGAAAGCCAGTGCCGTGACAGACGGAACCATCATGACCATGAACATGGGAAGGCCCAGGACCAGCAAAACAACCAGTGATACGATTAAATACGATGCCATGGAAAACTCCTTTTCTGCCTATTCCGGTTTTTCCAGCCCGTAATAGATACCTTGACGGGTCAGGTTTTTCAAAAAGCCACCCACATAGTAGATGCCGGTCAAAAAGAACCCCACGGGTGTTGCAGCATACATATACCAGATGGGAATTCTAAGGGCAGGGGTAACCTGCCCCCGGCTGAAAACGCTTTGGGTCAGTTGAAAAGAATATACGGCCAATAAAAGACAAAAACATCCGGTGAACAGACAGATCCCGGTTATCAGTTTTTTTCTTTTCCCCATTGAAATGGTATCGAGCACGGCAGACATCAATATGTGATTTCCTTTTCTGGCGCATAATGCCATACCGCAGAAAGTCAGCCAGACAACGGTGAATTGTGCAATCTCTTCACCCCCGACCATGACAATGTTCAGGTGTCTGCAAAGCACTGAGGCTAAAAGAATCACAGCCATGATGATCATACACGATGAAACGATTGCCTTTTCAATTTGAAAAAGCCCGGCATCAATCAAGCTAAAGAGTTTCATATTTCCTTTATTACTTTTGTTTAAACAAAAAAAACACAAGTATCCTTTTTTCTCCACACATTGCAAGTTTTTTATACGAAAACAAAAAAATTTCAATAATGTTCAATCCGGTTTCTGCCCGCACAAACATAACCCAACTTTCGTTGACTTAAACCGTGGTGGACGGGGTCAGGCCTTTTTTTATTACATTTTTTATCAAAAAATCATTGTCAAACCAGAGGAAAAGGCCCCAGGGCAAGTCTGACCCCATACACCCACGGTTTTTTTTGACAAGAAGCAAGTTCCTGAATCATGTTGCGGTCAGATTACCGATCGCAATAAATATAAGAGATTGATTTTAATTGTGTTATACGCTATGGCTTTTTTAACTGGGTTTTTCCCTGGCCCGCAGAACAGTTGCTTTTGCCGGGAATTGTTAATTCAAACTGAAAAAGAGTCAAATGAAAACGATTTTAGTTGTCGGTGCAACAGGACAGATTGGATCGGAACTGACCATGGAACTGAGGAAGCGCTACGGCAACGACCATGTGGTTGCCGGATACAGGAGCAGAAAGCCCACAGACGACCTGGCAGACTCAGGGCCCCTTGAACGATTGGACATTACAGACGCTCAACGCCTCAACGAAATTGTCAAACGCCATGGGATCGATACCATTTACAACCTTGCGTCACTGTTGTCGGCCGTTGGAGAACAGAGACCCCAGGCCGCATGGCATATCGGCATAACCGGCCTCTACAATGTATTGGAAACCGCCCGGGAGCATGGGTGCGCCGTATTTTTTCCAAGTTCCATCGGTTCGTTCGGCCCCTCAACCCCGCGGAAGAACACCCCCCAGGATACCATTCAACGCCCGACAACCATGTACGGGGTAACCAAGGTCACGGGGGAATTGTTGAGCGACTATTACCACCGGCGATTTAATGTCGATACCCGGGGCGTGCGTTACCCTGGAATCATTTCATCCGTGACCCTGCCCGGCGGCGGAACAACCGATTATGCCGTTGAAATTTTCTACGCGGCCATCAGGCACAGAAAATTTATCTGCCCCTTACCCAGGGGCGCTTTCCTGGACATGATGTACATGCCCGATGCCTTGAACTGTGCCATTGATTTAATGGAGGCTGACCCGTCAAAACTGGTTCACAGAAATGCATTCAACGTTTCCGCCATGAGTTTTGATCCTGAGATCCTGGCTGCTGAAATCAAACGTCACCTGCCTGACTTTGAGATGACCTACGATGTGGATCCCAAAAAAGAGGCCATTGCAGCCTCATGGCCGTGCAATATGGACGATTCAGCGGCCCGGGAAGAATGGGGATGGGTGCCTGAATTCAACTTCCAGGAGATGGTGGCAGATATGATGGAAAAAATCAGCGCAAAACTGGCAACGACCTGATTTTACCCATTATCCATCACCTGTCTCAATTTTTCGGCCAGATCCTGTTTTGAAAATGGCTTGTTAATAAAATTTACGCCTTGTTCCAGCACACCATGGTGTGCAATGACATTGGCGGTATAGCCTGACATAAAAAGGCATTTCAAATTCGGATATTGTTGTAGAATTCTTCCAGCCAATTCCCGCCCATTCATCTGGGGCATAACAACATCGGTCATGAGCAAATGGATTGTCACGCCTGCATTCTGGCTGATACGAATGGCCTCATTGGGTGTAGAAGCACCCAGAACGGTGTAACCCAGTCGTTCGAGCATCGCCGATGTCATTCCAAGGATTGCGCGTTCATCCTCCACCAGCAGAATGGTTTCATGACCGGTCATGACGGTTCCATCACATTTTTTTGCTGCGCTACAGGTTGCCGATATTTTATGGCGGGGGAGGTAGATCTTGAATGTCGTACCCACGTCTAGTTCACTGTAAACATTTATAAAACCATCGTTCTGCTTAACAATGCCGTAGACCGTTGCAAGTCCAAGCCCGCTTCCCCGGCCAGGACCCTTTGTTGTAAAAAAAGGCTCAAAAAGGTTATCACGGGTGGCCCTGTTCATGCCTGCGCCATTGTCACTGACGCTTAACATGACATAATCTCCGGCAATAAACCCCACATGTTCCCGGATATAGGCCTCATCAAAGGAAATATTATCGGTCTCTATGGTTATTTTACCCACATCGTTGATTGCATCCCGTGCATTGATGCACAAATTAACCAGGATCTGGTCAATCTGGGAGGGATCCACCTTGACCCATGACAAATTTTCTGCCGGCACCCATTTGATTGAAATATCCTCACCAATCAGGCGCTGCAGCATTTTGAGCATCTCCGCTATCACATCATTCAGATTGAGTTCCTTGGGATCAACGGTCTGTTTGCGTGCAAAGGCCAACAATTGCCGGGTTAAATTGGTGGAACGTTCAGCAGCTTTAAATATTTCCTTGAGGCCCGGGACAAAAGGACTGGAGGGACCCATGTCTTCTATGATTATTTCCGAATGGCCAAGGATGATACTGAGCATATTGTTGAAGTCGTGGGCCACGCCACCGGCAAGCCTGCCGACAGCTTCCATTTTCTGTGCCTGGATCAACTGTACCTGGAGCATTTGACGCTCAAGTTCGGCCTGCTTGCGTTCGGTTATTTCACCGATCAAGCGTGCCGACACTTTGAGTCTGCGTTTGGCCAGTTCAATAATGTAGGGGGGTCTTGATTCGTAACTGTCGGCGTGTTCCATGAGTGCCTCAACGCTGACACCGTATTTTCCGGCCAGCTCCCGGTGCGTTGCAGGGTCCCGGGGAGGATCGCCATAGCCGACATTGATCGAGCCCACGATTTCCTCACCGGCAAATATCGGCAGTGCGTAGAGGCGAATACCGCCGTTGCATTCAATATCAACCGGTTTACCGGTTTCCATCGCCTTTTTTGAAGCCTGGGTCCAGCAGGATTCATGGCAGTACCATCGACCGCTGTCGAGCGCCTCCTGATTGTCATGGGTGTTGCACAGCCGGCGTGACGCCCCGTCCATGAACCGGCACCAGCTTGACGCGAAAAGGCCAAGGGCGTAATCCCCATTTTTCTCATACACCACCGTTGAGGTGTCAAGCAGGTCAAGGTAGTCGCCGGCAATGTCGGCCAGCAATGTCTGACCCACAGCGTCAAGAATGACCCTGCAGGTATTGAGCTGGGACAGGTCACCATAGGCAGGCGCAAATTCTTGTTTGCCCTTAAAGACTGCGCCGCTTTTCGGGACGCTCCGGGTCAGCATCCATTCAATGCGATGGAGGGATTTCTCAGCCTGTTTTTGGTCAGTGATATCCCGGGTTATCGTGGTGTAATTTACAGCCTCTCCGGTTTCTGAATCCTGGGTTCGAAACAGATCGTAAAGTACCGGGATCGGTTTGCCGGTCTTGAAGTGTCGAAATCGAAATTCTCCGGCCCAGCGTCCGGTTACTGCCAGAGAGTGGAGAATCGTCTGCTTGAGGAACGGCAAATCTTCGGGAAAAAAATAATCGTAAATCTTTGTTGTTTCGACAGCGCCGTCACCATCTATACCCACCATTTTCTGTCCGGCCGGATTGATGTAAATGATATTCAAATCAAGATCTGCCACAGCGATGAAGTCCTGGCTCCGTTTGATGATACCGGCCAGGAACAGATTTTCGTTTTCCATCTTTCTTCGACGGGTTATATCTTGAAAGATACAATGGGTACACCGAAACTGGCCCGAATCATCCCGTTGAACCTTTCCGTTAAACGAGACAAGTATGGTTGACCCGTCTTTTTTAACCATTTCAAACTCAACCCCAAGGATTTCACCAACGGCCTTGAACCGGGGAAAGTTTTCCTTGAAATGGCTCACCATGTCCCTGGCAAGAAAGTCGCCGAAGTTTTTGCCGATCACTTCACCGCGGGAATATCCGAGTACCTCTAGAAACGATGCGTTCACATCAATGAAATTACCATTCTCGTCCAGGGACTGGTATGGCATGGGTGCATTCAAAAAAAAGCGCTTGAATCTTTCTTCACTCTGTTTCAGGGCGTTGTTCGCTTTGACTGATTCCAACAGCTTTTGTTCTAATTCGTCATATGTGGGTTTGACAGCCATAAAATCATTACTCGCTTTTGAATGTTCAACGATTCAAATCCGCACCACCATCAATCTGTTCGGGGATTGTACTGTCACGGCCTGACCCTCCCGGCGAAATGAAACACCCAACAACTGCATTTAAAGTCATTAAGTGTTTCTATTTTCAGATATGGAGAATCAAACAACCATTACTACCCTATATCAAAAAACCCCCAGAAAGCAAAGAAATCATAAAAAACAACGTCGAATTCAAGCCGCCATGCCCGATAATTTTAACCATTGACAAGGTTTCATTTAAAGGGATAAATATGAAGTTTTCTGAACCACGGCCTGGAATGATTTACAAGACGGATGGAAATAAATAGATATGCGTGACTTTGCACTGGAGCGGTTCTTTTCAAAATGGGAATTTACCGCAAAATATCATATGACTGCTTCGGACATTGAGAGTATGTCCCTGGACGAACTTTTAGCCATGGCATCTGCCAAAGACCGCAGCAGCTTTGAGCGATTGTGGCTGGGGTATACAGAAACCTATGGCCATCCCGACCTTCGTTCAGAAATTGCAAAAACCTATGACACGGCAAAGCCTTCGGACATCCTGTGTTTTGCCGGTGCTGAAGAAGGTGTCTACATTGCCATGCGTGTACTCCTCAACAGGGAGGACCACGCCATTGTGACCGTACCCAATTATCAGGCAGCAGAAACCATTCCCCTTGATATCTGCGAGGTGTCGGGGGTTGCCCTTGACGAGAATGAAAACTGGACATTGGATATCGACAGGGTCAAGCAGGCAATCAGACCCAATACAAAGCTTATCTCCATAAATTTTCCCAACAATCCCACGGGGGCGGTTCTTGACAGGGAACGTTTCCAGGCCCTGGTCGCCCTTTGCCGCCAAAGGGGGATTTACCTGTTCAGTGATGAAGTGTACCGGCTGGTTGAACGGGACGAGTCAATTCGACTGCCCCAGGCTGCCGACGTATACGAGAAAGGGCTCTCCCTGAATGTGATGTCTAAAGCATATGGTTTGCCGGGCCTGAGAATCGGCTGGATAATGACCAGGGATGCCGCTCTTTTGAAAAGAATGGAATGCTACAAACATTATCTATCCATCTGCAATTCTGCCCCCAGCGAGGTTCTTGCAATCATCGCACTCAAAGCAAAGGACAGAATCCTTGAACGAAATCGCGCGTTGGTAAACCATAATGCTGAAAAATTAGGTGCTTTTTTCAATGAATTTCCTGAACAATTCCAGTGGCAGCGACCCGATGGCGGCTGTGTCGGATTCCCACGCTATCTGGGCCCCGAAGATACCAATCAATTTTGTGAGGATCTTGTGGAAAGAACAGGCATTCTGCTTTTACCGCCTGGCATATACCATTCCGAACTGATCAAAACACCCCAGGACAGGTTTCGCATCGGGTTTGGCCGTAAGAACATCGAACAGGGATTGAGCGTTTTCCGTGATTATTTATCGTCCAGGTAAAAAACAGGGATAATTTTTCTGGACAAAACTGGGGACTCTGAGAATGGACGCAACACTGGGGTTTATCAACGGCAATATCATCACCATGAAAGACAAGGTGATCCAAGAGGCCGTTGCGGTCAAAAACGACAGAATCATAGGGGTTGGAACAAATGGGCAAATCCTGGCCATGTGCAACCCGATGACCCATGTCATTGACCTCAAGGGCAGGACACTGCTGCCAGGCTTCATCGATACCCATGCCCACATCGTGGGATTTGGTTTTTCATTTGAATCCGTCAATCTGTTCAGCACACGATCCCATGCCCAACTGGTGACAAAATGCAAAAAACATATCCAGGACAGCAGTCTTGCCCCGGGAAACTGGCTGCTGGGGCGAGGTTTTAACCAGAATGAATTTCTGGATAAAAAAGAGTATCCCACCACCCGGGTCATCAACGCCATATCTGAAGAACACCCCATACTGCTTTTGAGTACCGATGGCCATATTGGCGTTGCCAATGACCTGGCCCTGGAGCTTGCAGGGGTTGATGCCAACACCTTTATCCGGGGCGGCTGCTTTGACAAATACGGGGATGGCACACCCAATGGTGTCATCCGCGAAGCATCACTGGAATGGTTTAAAAAGCAGATATCCCGATTCCGCACGATTGAAGACTTAAAAAGAGCCATTCAAACCGGCGGGTCAGCCCTGGCCCGGTTCGGTGTAACCTCTGTTCACACCGAGGATTCATATGATCTGGGATATTCAGGCAGCCTTGATCATATCCACGAGGCATACCGGCAGCTGATCGTCGAAAACAAAATGCCGGTCAGGGTGTACCAGAAAGTTTCCCTGCCCAGACAGCAGGACCTTATCGAATTTTTAAACCAGCCCCTTCGGACAGGCCATGGAAATGATTTTTTCAGGATGGGGCCCATGAAACTCTGGACGGACGGCACACTTGGTGCACGAACAGCGGCGTTAGGTGAATCCTATGTGGACGAACCCGGTCAAATGGGGCTGTATCTGTATGAAGATGAAGAACTCAAGGAGATGCTCAAAACAGCCCATGACAATGGGATGCAGGTCTGCCTGCACAGCATTGGTGACGGGTCACTCGAGCAGATCATCCGCTGCTTTGAAGGTTTTATCAAAGGGGATGACAATCGTTTAAGGCACCGTATCGTGCATTGCCAGATCGGCACCCATGCACAGTACCGGAAAATTGCCCGGCTCGGGCTTTGCATCAATATTCAACCCGCCCAGACGGCAACGGATTTTCCCTTGATCGAACACCGGCTCGGCAAAGACCGGGCATCCACCTGCCATGCCTGGAAAACCTGCATTGATTACGGAATCAATGTTACGGCAAGCTCGGATGTCCCGTGCACCCACAGTGTGGATGCAGCCAATGTCTTCCACGGCATCCATGCCATTGTCAACCGGGAAAAATGGCTGCCCCATGAAGCGGTCGGGGTGTATGAGGCCCTTGAAATGTATACGTCAAATGCGGCGTTTTCCGCCTTTGAACAAGATGTGAAAGGCACTGTCGAGGTCGGAAAATTCGCCGACCTGACCGTGGTTGATCAAGATCCGTTGACCGTCGATAAAAAGGAACTCAGCACCATCAACGTGGAGATGACCTTTCTTGCCGGCAGACTCAATGCTCAATAACCCATTAAAAACAAATTAGGCCATCTCACTAAAACATTGATTCAAAAATTCGTAATACCGGATGCCGAACTCCAGGGTGGTCATCTTCCACGGCTCTATCCTGTGGACGGAGAGCCGCTCCCGGATGGCCTTGAGCGCGTTGACATGGGCCCTGAGCGCTTCGGTGTAGGCCGCTAGCTGTTCCGTTCTCTTTTTTTCTTCCAGATGATCGAAGAAAAAAACTTTGAGCAGTGCCTCGTCCCGGATGCGTCCGATCTCCGGCGTGACCGCCAGCCATTCCTGGAATGCCTCTTCTCCCGCAGGGGTCAGGGTATACACCTTGTTCAGCTTCCCGTTCTTGATTTCCTGACTGACCCTGACCCGGCCCTCTTTTTCCAGTTTTTTATATTTGGGATAGATGCTGCTGAACCCGGTGTTGAAAAAATAATGGGTGCTTTTCTCCATATATTTCTTCACCTCATAACCTGTCTTGGCGCCGTCCATCAGAAAGCCCAGCAGCATCATTTCAACCATATCGCCCTCTACTGTTGCTGCATCTTGAGTGGAATCAGGGACGTTCCCCGCCGTTCAGCCGTAACGGCCATGAGTTCCTGGCCGCTGGCAGGCGGCGGCACCTGGAGGGCTTCGGGTTTTTCTTCCAGCCGGATCGCGTCCATGGGACAGGTGGTGACGCAAAGCCCGCACCCGATGCACCGGGCTTGTTCCACCACGGCTGCATCCCCAATCTTGATGGCATTCATCTGACACCGGTCCAGGCAGGTTTCACATGCCGTACATTCTTCCGGATCCACCACGGCCCAATAGCGGTTGTGCACCAGTTCACCTGGATTGGGCAGCAGGTTCAGGGCCCGGAGCACACCACAGCAGTCGCCGCAGCAGTTGCACATGCCTCCGGGGTTCACCATGTTGGCCGGCTGGTTGACCAGTCCGGCAGCCTCGCATTTATCCAGGATGGCACAGGCTTCCTCCTGGTCAATGTAACGGGCAATCTTGTTCTCCACGTAATAATCGGCATGGGAGCCAAAGAGCAGACACACCTCTTTAGGCTTGTCGCACCCCTTGTCAAGCAGCCCCTGCTGGGTCCGGCAGATGCAGTTGGCCACTGCAATTTTGTCCTTTGCGTGGATGATGGCCTTGGCATCCTCATAGGCGGCCACCTTGTTGACCACATCCACGGATTTTCCCACGGGAATGGTTCTCAGGGGGGGCACGTTGTTGCCCATGCCCGCGAGAAAGGCCTCGTCCATATAGGCGTTGGTCAGCTCTGCCAGTTCCCTGTCCATTCTCCCCAGCTGGAACTCGTAGGAGCCGATGACAAAGGGTATTGCCGAATACCGTCTGATGCCGTTTTTGGTGTGGCGGAAGAGCAGCCCCCGCTTTGCCATGTCTTCTAATTTTTCCGCCATCGCTTCCGGAGAACGTCCGGTCCTGGTTGCAAAAGCATCGGGCGCCTCCAGGAGCATGGAGAGATCCAGATAAATCTCAGCATCCTCTTCGGTATAGAGTTTCTCCAGAATTTTCAGTTCCACCCCGGACGCACTGGCCGGAAATCCCGTGGAGTACTGATCCATCTGCTCACGGAGTCGATGATAAATTTCTGTTGCCATGCCCTCTCCTTATTTTCATATGGTTATATATCAAAACGATATATAACCATCTACAAAGATCTTCTGTCCATGTCAACTTATTTTTAAATATTGATCGTACCCGAAGCGATCTGCTGCCTTTCCATACTTGACATGCTGACCCTAGTTCAGATAACAATCAGATCCAAGACAGCTGACCCTTTATGAATCGGAGACCCCCATGGACACTTCAGTACTTTTTGATGTTGAAGAACAGGTGGCAGTGATTACCCTGAACCGACCGGAAAAACGCAATTCAATCAATCAGGCCCTGTTGACAGGACTATATGATGCCATTGAAAAAATAGAAGCTTCAGACACCATCCGGGCAGCCGTGATTACCGGAAACGGAAAATCCTTCTGTTCGGGAATTGACCTTTCAGCCCTTGCCACGGAAAATCTCTTCGACCCCAGGGGCGATGGAAAAGATATGCCGGAAATATTTTCAAATTGTACAAAACCATTGATCGGTGCCATAAACGGCCACGCCATTACCGGCGGATTTGAAATTGCCCTGAACTGCGATTTTCTCATTGCTTCGGAAAATGCTTCGTTTGCCGACACCCATGCCAAGGTCGGAATCCATCCGGGATGGGGAATGACCCAGTTGCTCCAGCAGGCCGTCGGACAGCGACGGGCACGGCAGATGTCCTTTGGCTGTGAATTTATCACCGCAGCAACGGCCCTTCAATGGGGCCTTGTCAACGAGGTCGTCTATCCCTCAATGCTGATGTCAAGAACCATGCAGATTGCCCGGGGCATCTGCTCGGTCAGCCCCGAATATCTGCAAATCATGAAGGACCTGATTGACGCACAAAACAGTACCACTTTCGAACAAGCACTTGCACAGGAGAAAAAAGGCTTTAACGCATTTGTTGCGCAACAGATGAAACAATAAAAAACCACACAGCTGAATCAGGAGTGAGATAAAAAACGTTGATTTAAAACGCAATCGTTGCCCGGGGCCACCTGACCCCGGGGGGACAAATGAATGTACCGGCCTATTGGGCATTGATCGGGTTCCTGGCAAGACGATGCTCATCCAGAATCCGCCGCACCTCCTTTGCCATGACGGATTTAACGACAGGTTTCATCAAAAACCCCTTGATCCCCATTGTTCTGGCAAGGTCTTCATTCATCTTTTCGCTGAAACCGCTGCAGATGATGACGGGCAGATCCGGTCGAATGGCGAGAATTTTTCCGGCAAGTTGTTCCCCGCTCATATTGGGCATGGACATATCGGTGACGACCAGATCAAAAGAGTCGATATCCGCTTTAAATGCCTCTAGGGCATCGACACTGCTGCTTCGCTCAGAGACTTTATACCCCAGGCGTTCAAGCATCTGCTTTTGGAATCTCAGAATCGGGGCTTCATCGTCCACCAGCAGTATCTTTTCAGTCCCCCCCTGGAGGATTTCCGTTTCCCGGCCCGATTCCGATGGGGACGCCATTTTTATCAGCGGCAGATAGACATTAAAGGTTGTCCCTTTTCCAACCTCACTGAAAAAATCAATATCACCCCTGTAGTCCTTGACAATTCCGTACAGAATGGAGAGTCCAAGTCCGGTTCCTTTGTTCTTTTCCTTGGTCGTGAAATAGGGCTCAAAAAGTTTATCACGGTATGCCTGTGGAATGCCACAACCATTATCGGTTACGGACAGCAGAACATATTTACCGGGCTGAAGACTTTTACCAACCCTTTGATCCTCCCCCAGGACGACTTCTTGAACCTTGACCTCCATTTTTCCGCCGATTTCTTCCATGGCGTGGAAGGCATTGGTTGTAAGGTTCATCAAAATCTGATGGATATGGGTAGGATCGGCTCGAACCAATCCACAGTCTGTTTGAATAGTCTCTATAATCTCAATGGACCGAGGAATTGAAGACCGGATCAATTTTAATGTTTCTTTGACAATGGGCTGCACCTTCAACGGTCGCAGCTCTTCGTTTCCCTGACGGGAAAATGTCAGAATCTGGTGTACCAGTTCCTTGGCCCGCATACTTGCCGTAAGAATCTCATCAAGGCTGCTCTGGAGCAGTTCGTTGTCAGAAATCTCCTCCAGTAAAATCTGTGTATAACCAATAATGGGGCTAAGGATATTATTAAAATCATGGGCGATGCCTCCGGCAAGAAGCCCGATGGCCTCCATTTTCTGGGCCTGATGGAGTTTCTGCTCCATCTGTTTTATCTGGGTAACATCCCGGAACACGTGCAGCATGGAAACAGAACCGTCATCATTAACAAGCGGGTTTGAGGAGACATCAAAGGATCGATTGTCCAGGGGGCTGACAATATTAATTTGCCGGGATTCCTTTAATTTGATTTTTCCATAATCGCACCAGGCACATGGTTTATCAAACCCATGAATCGCTTTAAAACAGGGTTCACCGGTGGCATCATATCCGATTCTACGGATCATGTGTGCGTTCAAATATTCAATGACAAACGCCTGGGAAGCTATACAGATGGGATATTCCATGGTGTTCATGATCGTTTGATACCGCGCGCTGCTTTTTCTTATTTTATCTTCGTTCTGTTTGCGTTCTGTGATATCGGCCAGACCGAGAAGCACTTTTCTGACACCCCGAACCACCAGGATCGATGTGGAAATAAGAAAGGCCTTGGATACGGCTTCACCGTTCAACTGAAGGGTCATCTGCCCCTCTTCGCCGGTTTGATTCGTTCCTGTCCCAAAGGCATCTGAAATCCTGGAATGTATGGAAAATTCGGCCCCCCCGGAACTTATGTCATCTGCCGGACTGCCGGTGGCATTCAGGCCGCAAAGAACGTCTTCGACCAAAAGGCCAACCACCTCCTCTTTGGCTTTTCCTGTAAATTCAAGGCCTTTATGATTGACATCCTCAACACGCCCTTCCTTGTTTACCAGAAAAAGGATATTGGGTGTGCTGTTGAAAATTGTTTCCAGGTTGTTGACATAATTTCTCAATTGTTTTTGATTTTTTCTATGGCTGCGGATATTGACAAGCGCGGTTAATAACGCAAGGAATAAAAAGATAAAAACAGATCCAAAGGGCCAGAACAAGGATTTATGCTCTTCATAGAAGGTCTCTGGCTTGTTAAGAATGATGCTTCCCCCTGGAAGCAGATCCATTGAGATATCATGGCGTCCAAGTTCACCATGGTCAAAAACATATTGGCTTGTGTTCTTCGACACGACCTTGATATCTCCAACGGGTTTCCCATTTAAAATTTCAACGGCCATCTTTCCTGCGGTATTTCCCTGTTCAAAGTGACTGATAACTTTCCCGCCCAATATCCCCCCACCGATTCCGTGACGCCATAGATGGTAAATCGGAACTGAGAGTCTTTTTCTGATCAGCGCAAGACTGTCATCAAACTGCAAACAGGTGTTGTTTTTGTCGCAATAGGCAGCAAGCAGCAGGACACTGCTCTCCCCATCAATGGCCTCAATTTTTTCTTCAAACGCCTGCCAGGACAAATCCGCCAGGGAGACGTGTGAAAATGAAAGGTCTGTGAATTTTTCTTCCATCTGATAGAATGTACTTAAATCACTCTGCCCGCTCGTGGTGCCGTCCACGATGGCAATAATCTTCTTTGCTCCGGGCTTAAGGCGTGCCATGAGCTGTATCGTCTCTACCATGGAGACGGTTTCAACAACGCCGGTTATACCAGGGTTGTCATCTTGTTCCATGGCCAGTTCAATGTTGTTCACCCCGAAGAATACAATGGGCCGTCCCTTGAACAGGCCCGCCTGTTCATTTATGGCAAATAAAAACGCATTGTCATCTCCAACAATGACGACATCGTACCGGGAAGCGTTGCAAGCTTGCGGGACAGCGTTTGTCTGAAATTACGGATACTGGCTTGTTCAGGAAATCTTTTTGTATCCATGAACTCCACATCCAGCAGAATATTTTTCCCGGCAAAGGCATCCTTGAGCCCATTGACCTGCTCAAAGAATGTGGGAAAGCCGGGATGGTAGGAATTGATAAACAGGACTTTTCCAGAAGCATCGGCCCGTGCGAAATTCAACCCCAGGAACACGAGGAAAATTAATATTATTCCCGCGATTTTTAAACACCCGGGCAAAGCTGTCGTTTTCATTCGGATAAAAACAGTCATATGCACATCCATCTATTAAGCAATTATATCGGCAAGGTAGTAAATTTCAATATCAGTATCAGCTCAATTTTTCAAGATAAAACAGCCGGGACGTCAGGCCCGACATAGGTGCGTATATGGGCTTTCCGTGTTGCCCTTTTTCCGGTTGATAATTTCACACGCCTTCAAGCAGGTTGTAGTACTCCTTTAAAATACCAACGGATTCCATTGTGGTCTGGAACAAGAGCCAGCTGAGGACAAAAATTATGATTGTCAGTCCAATCTTCCATGCCCGTGTCATCTGCGGATGCCACCAGATCAGCGGCAATGCCAGGGGGCCAACACAAAACACCGCAATGACAATAAAGGAGGTTCCATAATACCATTGGATCTTTCCCATGGCAGGCGCGGCGTTGCCGCCGGCTTTCAGGAATTCACCACAGTGTTTGCACTTTATGGCTTGATCTTGAATGTCTTCAGCACAGAAAGGGCACTTTTTCATTATTATCTCTCTTGATAAGGCCCATGATCGGAATAAAATCTTCCAAAACATGGCCATTGTCTTGCCTGTTTCATTTCTCCGATGCAGTCCACGCCAGATGATAGAGATCGGTTCGTCGGCTTTCCATGTTCCGGACACTTCCCTTGGCCCGCAATTCTTTGATCAGGTCCAGATCCAGATCTGTTATCAGTGTGGTTTCAACACCGGGGGTTGCCTCGGCGGCAATGGCATCGTGGGGAAAGGAAAAGTCAGACGGAGTAAAGATAGCAGCCTGGGAATACTGAATTCCCATGGTCTCAACCTTGGGGATATTGCCGACACTGCCGGAAATGGCCACATAGCACTCATTTTCAATGGCCCGTGCCTGGGCGCAGCGGCGCACCCTGAGGTAACCGTTCCGGGTATCGGTCCAGAACGGCACCAGTAAAATTTTCATTCCTTTTTCGGTTTGAAGCCTTGCCAGTTCCGGGAACTCCACATCATAACAGATGAGAACGCCAATTTTCCCTACGTCGGTGTCAAACACCTTGAGTGTATTCCCACCGGTGAAATTCCAGTGAATCTCCTCATCCGGGGTGATGTGCAGTTTTTCTTGGCTGTCCCAGGTGCCGTCACGCCGGCACAGATAGGCCACATTCATCAGATCACCGCTGGTGCTGATGGCAGGCACGCTGCCGGTCACAATGTTGATATTGTAGCTCAATGCCATCTCTACCATGGCTGTCCGCATTTTTTCGGTATGTTCAGCCAGCATCATCATGGCCTCTGATGGACTTTTTTCTTTGTACGTATGGATCAGCGGAGCATTGAACAGTTCCGGGAAAAGCACAATGTCAGATTTATAATCGGATACGGTATCCACAAAAAATTCCACCTGCTGCATGAAATCGTCAAAGGATACAAACCGGCGCATCTGCCATTGGACCACGCTCACCCTGGCAATGGATTTGGTTCCTCCAATGAGTCGTGTTTTTTTCTGATAATAGATGTTCAGCCATTCAAGCAGCACGGCATTTCCCCGGGAATGACGGTCTTCAAGCCAGTAGTTGTCAAGAAGATTGAGCACATGAAAGTTGTTGGCAAGTTGAAAGGTGAGCACATTGTCCACCACTTCCCGGTTCTGGACCTTTAGAATATATGCCTGTGCCGACATTTGATGGGCGTATTTCCGATACCCGGGAATCCTGCCGCCCAGAAGAATCCCTTTGAGGTTCAGGCTGACGGCCAGCTCCTTTCGCGCATCATACAGTCGCCGCCCCAGTCGCATACCTCGATAATCGGGATCCACAAAAACCTCGATTCCATAGAGGTAGTCACCCTCCGGATCATGGGATCTGAACGTCCCGTTTCCGGTAATCTGGTCATAGGTGTGGTGTTTTCCAAACAGGCTGAAGGTAATTGTGATGGATAGGGCCACAGCCACCGGTTTCCCGTTGTCTTCTATGCAGATCTGACCTTCACCAAAGCGGTGGATAAGGTTGCTGATCTCCTTTTCCGTCCACGGAGCAGATAACCCCTTATAGACCTTGGCGCTGATTTGACGGACAGCATCATAGTCCTCTATTGTCAGGTTCCGCAGATTCAGTTTGTGGGTTGTTTCAATGCTCATATACTGTTTTACTCCTTTGACGGGCATGGGTTAGGATGGTCATACTGGAGGGGCAACCGGTTTTCGGTATGGTTCCCGAACAGAACCGTGTGTTTAAATAATGCTGAAATCAAGTTGGCAAGCGTCCAAGCAGCTTGTTTACACCGTTAACATAATCGATGTTTTTGCAGGGTTTTGACCGATGCTCAATATATGAATCTTTTTGCTTTAAATCCATAATGGACTCTATAAACTCTATATTCCCGGAAATAAAAAGGATTGGTATCGTTTTGTTTGTTTTTCGGACAAGATGATATACATCCATGCCATTGAGTTCTCCTGGAAGAATATAATCCAGACTTATAAAATCATATTTATTTCTGTTGAACAGATCGATTGCAACCTGCCCGTTACCTGCTATATCGACTCGATGATTGAAGGGCTCATGGGTCAATATCCGGTACTGAACATCTGAGATGGCCGGCTCGTCCTCGACAAGCAGGATATATTTTCCAGAACTGATTCTTTCTTTTTTTACTTTTTTTATTTCTTCATTTGTTAATTTTTTTTTAATAACGGGAAGACCGATGACAACCGTTGTGCCCTTTTTCATTTTGGAATGGATAAAGATACTGCCCTTGTGGAGATCAACATATTTTTTCACATTGGACATGCCATAACCGGTTCCTTTGATATCTGATTTATACAGACCGGACTTGTCTTTGCTGCCTTTGAGCGTAAAAGAGGGTTCATAAATATCATCAAGGTATTCAGAAGGTATGCCACACCCGTTATCTTCAATCTCAAAAAAGATATTCTCATCCTGATAATAAGTGCGAACCGTTATTTCCGGTTGTTCAGTAAGGCTTACAGCATGGATTGAATTTTGAATGAGATTTACAATTGCATGTTCCATCATGCCGGGGTCGGCCAGAAGTTCAGGCACCCCGTTACCATATTGTCGCGTCACTTTAATACCGTCCAGGTCCTTTTTCAACAGGTTTAAAACAAGGTCCATTTTCTCATCAAGCAAAATGAATTCCTGCTTGAGTTCCTGGTCCTTGGCAAAGGCTACAAGGTTTTTGGTAAGGTTTTTTCCGCGCATTGTCTGTTCAAAAACCAACTCGAGTGTTTTCCTTGTTGGCGGATGCGGGCAGTCAAGCAGCGCCAGTTCTGAATTGCCCATGATGACCCCCAGAATATTATTAAAATCATGGGCCATTTTCCCCGCTATTCGTCCTACCAACGCATAGTTTTCATGCTCTGCAGCAGTCCGCTGGGCGTCATTTTTTTCTTTTTCAGCTTGTTTATTAACCGAGATATCGCGTCCAACCCCGATGATTTCCTTAACCTTTCCATTGTCATCTAGAACGGCTGTGTCCATCCACCCCAGCCATTTCCAGCCATCTTTGGTCAGGGCCCGTTGTTCCACGTATACAGAAAATGGGGGCTGAAAAAGTTTTTCCATACTCCTGGCGGTTGCGTCCCGGTCTTCCTCATGAACCAGGGGCATGAAGCTTCGCCCCACAAGGTCTTCTTCTTTTTTGCCAAACATTTTACAATATGACGGACTAACAAATAAAAACCGGCCCTCAATATCCACTTTAACGATCAGGTCTGTCTGATTCTCTACTAGAATGCGATATTTTTCTTCACTTTCCTTCAGCTCCTTTTTAGCGGCCTGCCTTTTAATCATGAATTCAAAAACAATGATTCCAAGGATGGCAAACAACGATACCACCATTAACCGGGAAACCATTTGATAGGGGGAGACTTTTAATAGAAATGTGTCAAGGAAAGAGGTCTGTTCACTGAAAATCATCTTTTTCAAATTATACTCAAACGACAACCTGGACCAGATACTATCCAATATCCAGTAAAAAAAACACACAAGACCTATGCCAAGGTACCCCCAGAGTCGCATCATGCTTTATTCCTCAAAAACTTCAGCAGCGATCCTGAGGATATTTGCCGGCATGTTGAAACCGATTTGCCTGACGGTTTCCATATTAACCGATATATCCAGGGGGTCTTCAAAAACTTGATTTAACTCGATCGGTTTAGCACCGTTAAGTATCGCACCAAATTTCATGGCATTGTATCTGCCCAGTGCAGTGTAGCCCGAGTCGCTGGAAATGCTGAGCATGATTCCCCTTTTGACAAATTTAGAGCCTAATTGTGAGAAGGATGGAACACGGGCGGTTCGTAAGATATCCACGATTAAGGGCAACTGCCGGTCTGCACAACCCAATGCCGTGACATAGATCGCCTCTGCTGACTGTGAAAGCTTCTGATAGCATTCAATACAGGAATGGTCGGATTTCTGGGTATCTGCCGTTGTATCGATCACCTCACACAGAACGAGTTCAAACCCCCTTTCCCGGGCAACTTGCCGGGCCTCGCTGATGGCGGAATAAAAAAGACCGGTTGGCGTATTTTCATAGGCTATTCCGAGCGTTTTAAACCCGGCAATACGGTGGAACATCCTTAATTGCCGCAAATACCGGGTTGCGTCGACCCTGGCGGTGACATGATCATGTCCCGAGGTCTCTGCACTTTTGATAATACCGGCTCCGATGGGATCAGATGTGGACATCACCAGTACCGGGACGGCGTGTTCATTATTGGCCAGATCAAGGCCGGCCCATGTTCCCATGGCAATGACAAGATCAAGGGCACCGGTTTTAAGCTTTTCCAACAACGCTTTTCGGATCTCCAACCGGTTTTGATCGTCCCAGCCGGCGGAATAGCTGTCCTGGGCATTAAAGGATAGAAACGGGCTGTTGCACTGGGTCAGCCAATCCCAATAGGGTTTCGACAGTTCATCAACGGGTTCGGGGAGGATCCCACCCTTGATCCACCCCAACGCTGTCAACCCCCTTATAAAGGTCCCCATGGTATCTGTGTAATCAGTGAACGGCCCGCCTTCGTAATATCCAATGCGCCATTTCTTCCCATTATTCAGCGTTGGCGCCGTTTGCGCAGCCGTCGCATCAGACAAATCAACGACTATAAAAATGGACACCAGTGCAATCAGGCATAAATATCGATTTGTTTTGCTACTCATCCTGCCCACATATTTTCGCATGTTTCTGATAATGAATCCGAACACTTGCCTTAAAATTTCCACCAATGAACAAACCCACCCCGATTGCCTGAAGATTGACTGCCCAAAATCCGGCCATGATCAAGGCCCCTAATTCAAATTTTATCAGCAAAAATTTTTAAAAAAGGTTACATTAAAAATTCGGATATTGCAAAAAGAATATATGATTGGAAAAGGAGTTGGATGATGGGATTGGCAATTTCGGCTTTGATTTTCGGTCTGGTGCTGCTCGTCTGGAGTGCGGACCGGTTTGTGGAAGGCTCAGCCGCCACTGCAAGGCATTTCGGTATGCCACCGCTGCTTATCGGCATGGTCATTGTCGGGTTTGGAACATCCGCGCCTGAAATGGTCGTTTCAGCCCTGGCTGCCTTTCAAGGCAGCCCAGGTATCGCCCTGGGCAACGCATATGGCTCAAACATCGCCAACATTGCTTTGATTCTTGGGGTGACCGCCCTGATAAGCCCAATCATGGTGCATTCCACGGTATTGCGCAAAGAGTTGCCCATACTGACATTATCCACCGTCCTTACCGTCTTTCTCATCGCTGACCTGGAGCTGACGCGATGGAATGCCGTTCTCCTTTTGCTGGTGTTTGGCTGTCTGATGGCATGGACAATCCACCAGGGGGTAAAACAGAAAACCGACTCCCTGGCAAAGGCGGTGGAAACAACCACAGCTGAAAAAGCGATGCCGGTCAAACCTGCTGTTTTCTGGCTCGTGACCGGTCTGTTGCTCCTGATTGCAAGTTCCCGCATCCTTGTGTGGGGTGCTGTTGAAATTGCCCATATTTTCCATGTAAGCGATATGATCATCGGATTGACCATTGTGGCTATCGGGACTTCACTGCCGGAACTTGCCTCATCCATCATTGCCATACGCAAGGGTGAGCATGATATCGCCCTGGGAAATGTCCTGGGTTCCAATCTGTTCAATACGCTTGCCGTGGCAGGCATCGCCGGAACGATTCATCCCGTTGCCGTGGAACCTGAAACACTCTCCCGGGATATGGTTGTTATGGGAGCACTGACTGTTTCACTCTTCCTCATCGGGTATGGATTCAGGGGGCGGCAGGGACGCATAAACCGTTTTGAAGGCGCCATGCTCCTGCTTGTGTATGCAGGATATACTGCATGCTTGATCAGCAGCGTAATAATGATTCAGGCAGGGTAATGAAAAAAACAGCCTGGATCATAATTTCGGCCAATGGAAAATTTATCTCTTTTCCCTGAGTCCCAATTCCTGCTTCTTGAGCACTTCAAATGCCCCGGCATTTATGGCATTTATATATCCCATATCATGGAGGATCTTATTGGCTATGCCCGACCTTCGCCCGCTGCGGCAATACAGGAGTATTTTGGTTCTCCTGTTTTCGACGTGTTCCTTTATCTCTTCCTTTATTTTTGTATATGGGATGTTAATCGCATTGGATAGATGACCGGCATCATATTCTTCTTTTGTCCTTACATCGATGATTGTGTCGTAATCCCTGATGGACACTTCCGTGATGTCTGTTTTTCCACATGCAAACAGCAGAAGCCCCAAAACGATGAACAGGTAAATTTTATTCACTTTTTTACTTTCCCATTGCCCCTTGAACCGCTGCGACCACATCTTCCGGCCCGGGCTTGAATATTTTCTCGTGGGTGGGGGCTGCGGGCACCGGAATCTGGGGGGCACCCACCCGCTTGACCGGACCTTTCAGGGCGTCGAAGGCCTCTTCGGCAACCATGGCGGAAAGTTCCGCGCCAAATCCGCAGAATCGGTTGGCCTCGTGAACCACGACCAGTCGGCCGGTCCTGCGAACCGAGTCAAGGATACAGGCTCGGTCCAGGGGTACCAGGGAGCGCAGATCAATGACCTCACAGGAGATCCCCTGCCCACCCAGAACTTTGATCGCCTCCAGTACCGTGTACAAAGCAGCCCCATAGGCCACGATGGTACAGTCGGACCCCGGCAAAACCGTGCGGGCTTTTCCCAGGGGGGTGCGGATGTCGCCGTCGGGCACCTCACCGGTCATGCGGCCGAGCATCATGTCCTCGACCACGATGACCGGATCCGGGTCAAATATGGCGCTGAGCAGGAGCCCCTTGGCATCTTCCGGTGTGGACGGCCAGACGATTTTCAGGCCAGGGCTGTGTGCCATCCACGCTTCAAGGTTATGGGAATGCTGACTGCCGGCACCAAAGCCTGATCCGGCCTTGACCCTTACGGTCAGGGGAAAGCTGGATTTCCCGCCACTCATATAGCGCAGTTTTCCGGCATGGTTGACCAGCATGTCGCTTGCCAGGGTAATGAACGGGAAAAACATGATTTCCACCACAGGTCGCAGGCCCATGCATGCGGCGCCCACGGCAAGGCCGGCAATGGCCGCCTCACTGACCGGCGTGTCCTTGACCCGCCCTTGACCGAATTTTTCCAGAAGACCGTGGGTGGGCCTGTTGGCATCCTGGTGAATGGATACCCCCACGCCTTCGCCGGCGATAAAGACAGCTTCATCGATTTCCATGGCAATGGTGAGGGCCTGGTTCAAGGCTTGTCCAAATGTTTTTTGACTCATGGCATCACTCCTTTCAGGCACTCAAGGGTTGGACAAATACATCTGTCAGGGCGGTCTCAGATCCGGGATAGGGACTTTCGTCACCAAAAGCCACGGCTGCTGCCACACGTTCCTCTGCATCCAGGTCAATGGCGCGGATCTGGTCCCGGGTGAGTACGCCGCCATCAACGAGTTTCTGACGGTAGCGCCGGATCGGGCATTTGGCTGCCCAGCCCTCGAGTTCCTTTGGGTCCACATAATGCTGGGGATCCTGTTCGCCATGGCCGCGCATGCGGTAGGTCAACGCTTCCATAAAAGCCGGGCCCTTGCCTGAGCGGCAGTGCTCAACCAGCTCGGTGCCAAGATTGTAAACGGCCTCCACATCATTGCCGTCCACGCTTTGGCCGGGCATATCGTATCCCGTGGCCCGTTTGTAGATCTGCGACACACTGCAATGGGCTTCAAGGCGCTGGGCACCTGCCCAGCAATTGTTTTCGCAGACAAACAGAAGCGGCAGTTTCCAGACGCCGGCCAGGTTCATGGCTTCATGGACGCTCCCCTCGGCCGCTGCACCATCTCCAAAAAAAACCACGGTTATTCCCCGGCTCCGCCTGTACTGCTGGGCAAAGGCGGCACCAACGGCCAGGGGTGGCCCTGCACCAACCACCGTGGATGTCATCAGAACATTGATATCCGGTACCGACAGATGCAGGGTTCCAGCCTTGCCGCCGTTGACACCTCTGGCCTTGGCCATGATCTCCGCCATCAGAGTATTAAGGTCCGCCCCCCTGGCCAGCAGGTGGCCATGGCTGCGGTGGTTACTGATGATCACATCCTCCGGTTCAAGGGCCGAAACCAGCCCTGCGGCAACCGCCTCCTGGCCATTGGCCAGAATCTGCATTCCCGGCATCCGGCCGGACTCCTTACTGAGACCTGCGATTTTCTCCTCGAATTTTCGTGTCAGGATCATACGGGCATAGAGACGTGTTCGAAGGTCTGGACTGATTTGTTTTTCTGTCATACCTCCCCCCTATTGCGATTCATTCATAAACGGCTTTGTTTGCGACCTCACCTTTCCGGCGTCACCTTTGCCCTGTCCCAGACGGCGCAGGGCGTCACGGCGTCACGGCGTCACGGCGTCACGGCGTCACGGCGTCACGGCGTCACGGCGTCACAATTATGAAACGCCACCAGTACCCCGTCAATAAAAAAATACCTTTCCAGGCAATCCCGGACCGTATCACAAGCCTTAAGAACACTGCCCATGCGGCAGGGTGGAAGCGTTCACTCCCCTTGAAGTACAGCGGGTTCAAAATCGAGATCAGCGGGATCTGTTCAAGCATCTCATGGGGAGGTATCACTATCTGGGATATGCCATGCCCGGGCAATTCGCCCATTTCCGTCGTCAAAAGTATGAAGAAAGATAAACCGCAAGTGGGCCGGTCCAGCCCGGAGAATACTGTTTGTTCCGGCGTCTTCATTCATCCAGAGAAAAAAGCCCGCATCTTTTCTGGCCGACGCTTGTTGTCTTTTTGGCCTGGTAATGCTAATGGCTCATTTCGAGCATGCAGCGTCACCCCAGAAAAACGACATTACCAGGAACCCGAAAAACGCCATGAAAGTTATCTTCCCCAGAACACAAATAATCAACACAGGATCCCGGATAATGGAATCCGCCATGGTTGGGCCGCTGTTGATGTTGTCTGCAGCACTCTTGTTCACCTTGATGAGCACCCTTGTGAAGCTCATGCCCCAGGGATATACCGCGTGGCACCTGGGATTTGTCAGGTGCTTCGGCGGCATGGTGGTACTGCTTGTTTTTCTTGGGAACAGGAAAAACCCCTATAAGGGTCACAATATTCCCCTGCTCATCCTCCGGGGAGCCACCGGGGCCACAGCTTTTTTTGCTTTGGTTACGGCCGTACGCCTCCTGCCCGTCTCAACGGCAATTGTCATGTTCTATTCCTACCCTTTGTTTGCCGCCCTTTTCGGAATTATGATGTACAAGGAAACGGTCACCCTCCACCAGGCGGGGTGTATGGCCGTTCTAATCTCAGGTGTCGCGGTTCTCTTTGATTTCCACCCCACGGGAAGTGTTTGCGGCCAGATCATGGCCATTGCAGCAGCAGTATTGGCCGGACTGGCCGTCACCCTGATCCGGTCCTTGAGGGAAAAAAATGGACCTGTGATTATTTATCTCTATTTTTGTACTGTGGGGACACTTCTGACCCTGCCCAAATTTCTCATGGAACCGATCATACCCGCTTCAGCCCTTGAATGGGCCATGATCTTCGGAATCGTTGTCTCTTCTGTGCTGGCCCAGTTGCTCATGAACCAGGGATTTTTCTTTTGCAAGGGCTTTGAGGGAGCAGCCTATATGTCCGGGGAAACGGTTTTTACATCCATTGTGGGCATTCTCCTGCTCAATGACCCGGTATCCTGGCGCTTTTTTGTCGGCGGGATCCTCATCGTGGGAAGCGGGTTTGGTCTGAGCTGGATAAGCAGAGTAAAGGCTAAATAGTACATCTGCCAGGGCTGCCCCAGTCCCGGCACAGGGACGTTCCTCACCATCCAGGGGGAGCTCCAGCAAATCCCGTGGTCATCCTGAACAACGGAGCTGGCCAGAAACATGGTTCCAGGGATGCGCCTCCAAAAAACGATGTCAATTTTTTTTACACCATGTAAAAACCCCACGCTCTTTTTTCAGCCACGGTTTTGTCCTGAAATCTGTTTTCATAAACAGTGACGCCGACATTGACGGGTGCTTTCAACGATCTGGAGAGCAAAAGCCGTCCGTATTTATGCTGCCCCATTTAAAACACACGACCCCATGGCGTCTATTTTGCAATGGTGCATGACTGCGCAAAGCTGACCAGCGTATTTATATGAAACGCCCGTCAAAGCATTGCAAACAGAGACGTTTCACCGTTCGTTGTGGCCAGGGCAGACGTCCTGCTCCGGCCATGCCGGTTTATATGAAACGCCCGTCAAAGCAATGCAAACAGAGACGTTTCATCATTCGTTGTGGCCAGGGCAGACGTCCTGCTCCGGCCATGCCGGTTATGGAAAAGGAGTTCCCAAATGAGCATGGCAAATCTCGATGAAAAACGGATTCAAGCAGCCAAGAAAAAAGTACATCTTGAACTGGTTGACTATTTTACACGTCTTAACAGCGAACAAAGATTATGGTACGTCATGATGTCCATAAGGTTCCAGGCACAGGGCCGGTATTTCACCCATCTCCAGGCCAAACGGCTGGTATCCTACCTCTCCCGCCATTACGGCATCCGCAGGGCAAATATCGACGCGGCCCTGTCGTTCAAGGCTTTCTCCGATATTCGCGGTCAAAAGAACGCAAAGATCCTGCGGTTTAAACGGGACTGCATTTCCGATGAAAAATTTGAACAACGGATGGATGAACTGGAGGATCTGCGTCTTGAAAAGCATCTGGAATATTGGCAGGCACTCGAACTTACGGTGCTGATGCTCAACCATTACCCGGGCTGCATCAAGAATTTAACCGCGTAAAGGGACTGCCAGGCTTAAATAGTTGCCGTTCTCTTCAAACATCAATTTCTTGTCCGTCATCATTTTCAGAAAGGGTGCCACCTTTTCCTGGGTCAGCCCCTGGAAATGATGAAGGATTTTTTCCAGTGACCGATGGTGCCCGCAATAGAGGTACACTTTTCTGGAGAGCCCTTCCAGGCGATGGGTAAAGGGGGATTTTGAAAGCCGTTCCTGGCGGATGATCATAAAATCTCTGCCATCCCGGTAACTCAGAATCGGGGTATTCCCCCCGTTCCGGTGAATCCGGGTATAGGTTTTTTCCCAGTCATCAACCTTCTGCCGGACCGGCTGCCACAGTCTTTTCTGGTACCCCATGTCGCCGCGGTACCTCTGGATCAGAAAGGTCATGTGGCGGTGAATCTCTTCCGGGAATATTTTTGCATAATTGGGATGGTTGAAAATGGCCCTGACGCCAAAGGATGCCGGATCATTATAGACACTGCTGCCATATCCCAGCCAGAAAGGCACAAGCTTCGGGGGACGGAAACAGGCAGCAAACTCAATGTTCCGGAGGGTTTCATCCATGTCCGCAAGATCACTGCCGGGAAAATGGAGTATCAGGTTGGCGTTGTTGGCGATACCCAGGCCTTCACAGTGCTTCATGATTTCCAGGTTCTGGATGGCGGTGGTTCCCTTGTTTAATTTTTTCAGCAGGCTGGAGCTGAGGGATTCGATGCCGATCTGAATCCTGCTGACGCCGGCAGCACCCATTTTCTCCAGTACCCGTTTCCGGGTGGTGGCCCTGAGCTCACAAAAGAGATCAAGATCTTTCGCCAATCCGGACAGCTGATCAAACATCTCCATGGCGGTTTTTGCCGGTATGAGGTTGTCCATGAACGCCACGGAAAGCGTGCGGTACTTTGAAGTCAGCTGATCGATTTCACCGCATACCTGCTCCGGGCCTTTGCACCGGTACCCCTGCCAGTTCCGGTTGAGATTGCAGAAGGCACAGCCTGAATCTCCTGAACTGGAAGCCTGCCACCGGCACCCCCGGGATGCTTCGGCCGGGAGTGTCGGAAAAAAACGGTTGTCCGGCGCAGCTGTTTTCATCAGTTGAAAATAGTCGTCATAATCCGGAACCGGCAGACCCTTGAGGTCGGCCATCTGGTCAAAGGTGACCGGTTTTTCACCTGTGCAGGAGCGTGCCGTAACAAGGCCCGGAATGGAGGCGATCGTTTCAGGGTCGGCAGAACGCCTTAAATGGCGCACCAGGCTGCAAAGGGGTCGTTCGCCTTCTCCGTTAACGACAAAATCGATTTCCGGGAATACCGTAAAGATCTCTTTGATGGAATCTCCCGCAAACATGGAACCGCCGATGACAATGGCGAGGTTTGGAAACTTTTTTTTAATGGATCGGATGAAGTACAAAGAGGAGGTGAGCTGACAAAAACAGATTGAAAAGCCTGCCAGGCCGAAGCGGTCCCAGTTGATGCTGCTGATAAATTCATCGGCAGCCGCTGCCGCCTGATGCGTCAGGGCTTTGAAGTCGACCTTGAGAGACAGGGGATTGCCCTTTGCTTGCCGGTGGAACAGCGTTTGAATGAGGTCAAATCGCTCCGGATATAGGAGTGCCGCATAAACGGATTCAGCCAGCCAGGTTTTTTCGGAAATTTCACGATACAGGGGATAGCCGATGGCCGCCGCCAGTTTCAGATAGAAATGGTGGGTATTCACCCCAAGGTCGGGAATCTCCTGCCTCAGATATGATTTCAGTGCACCGAGCTGAATGGATGGACGGGTGAACAGCGGCCAGGGAGCGGATACAAGGGCAATCCCTTCGAATTTATTGTTAGTTTCTGACGGACCCATGCAGCGATCTTCTCCCTGGAAATTTCATACGGTGTGGACAAACAGTCAAGGGGATTTTAAAGTCGGCCCCGCATCTGTTTTTTGACATCGGCAACCAATTCCTGATGAAGCGTGTTTTCCGAGTCTTCCCAGAGAGCCTTTTCTCCCCAGTGAAGTGCGTTGGGAAAATCCTTTTGCTGGCGGTAATTTTCCGCAATGGCGTAAAAGAGATGGTGCAACGGTGCATTCCTGCCCGCAGATGGAAGATCCAGCACCTTTTTGAAATCAACCACGGCAGCGTTGTGATCCTTGTTAACCGTATAACAACTTCCCCGGCCGATCAGGCTCTCCTCGTCATGGGGGTTCAGTGTCAAAGCCCTTGAGTAAAGTTCAATCGCTTTGTCGATCCGTCCTTCGATTTCGGCAATCTTGCCCAGATAGAAATAGGGGTTGTCGCCGTCCCCGTGTCGATAGGCAGGATTGATGCGGACAACCTCCTCAAATGCCCGGACAGCCGCAACCCCGTCCGGCTTGTTAAAGCATCTCAAACCTTCATCAAACCAGTCTGCCGCAGATAGTGGTGTTGTGTTTTTATCCATCAGATTCCTTGTTGTACGCTTTGAAATCTGCGATTTTATCCGCAGCCTTCTCATTGTTGGGATTCAATCTCCATCAAAGACAGAGACTATACCCATAGCCCCTGAACCAACCCCCGGCTCAGATCCAGATATTCATGCTGCATCTTCGGATCATTGCAGAAAATTTCCAGGGTAATGGTACCATTGTAACCAATTGCCTTTAATGAATTCACAGCATTTTTCCAGTCCACGGTTCCCACACCCAGGGGCATATGATCATCGGATCTGGACCGGTTGTCAGAAAAATGAACATGCCGGATATGCTCTCCCAGTTCCCTGCAAAAGACCCCATGATTGTCGAGGCCAAAGTTTGAGTGTCCGAAATCAAGATGCAGTTTTAAGCCCGGCACTTCCGTGAGCAGGGTTTTAAAGGTGGAAACCCGGTCAAAGGGGGCTTTATAGTTTTCAAACACCAGGGTGAGCCCGTATGACGCAGCCATTTCAACAATGGGCTGTAATGCCGCCGTGTGGAATGGGACCAGATCTTTTCTCATGGCCGGCGGGCAAAAATAGCAGGGATGAATGTTCATGACCTTCGCCCCCAGGGCGGAAAATATCCCGGCACATCGTTCCAGTTCCCCAAGGCAGGCGTCCCGGACGCCCTGGATCGGATAGGTATAGGGCAGGCAGGGGTCGGTATGTCCGGTGATCGTCAGGCCAAAGGAATCAAGGATCGACCGGATTTTTTCGACGTCAACGTTGATGGCACCAGGGCCTTCAATGGTTAAATCCAGAAAGTCGAAACCGGCTTTGCCACAGAGCTCAGCCTCATCATAGACTGATTTTGACGGGTTGTTCATTATGCCTATTTTCATTGCACGTTCCTTCGCTTGATGGACACGCAGCCATTCTCACTTTTATTTGCTCGATTTACAATGGCACGAAAAACGCTTCTTGTATAGGATCTTTGATTAAAAGGACACTGGGGCAGCAACCTGGATTGTTTCAGTTAAGGTGGCAATTAACAACGATGAGCGTCAGACTCAAAGTGCCCCGTGGGAACACGGGGCACCTTGTAGCTTGCACGGTTAGCGGCTTATTGTTCTAATGGCTTATGACAGAACCACCAGTCAAAGCATTCAAATGCATCTGACTTCTGCATGCGTTTTTCCGCATCAGCCTGATTCGTTGCCGGCGGCATAATGATTCTATCACCGATCAGTTCATTATTGGGCCACCCCGCCGCAACGGCCCCTTGCTGGTCGGATATTTGAAGTGCTTTGACCGAACGGACAATTTCATCCATATTTCGACCCACTTCCTGTGGATAATACATGATCAAGCGGACCTTGCCATCTGGATCAACGATGAATACTGCTCGTACAGTGTTGGTTCCTTTGCCCGGATGCAACATGCCGAGTTTCAAAGCAACTGAATCATTGGCTGCAACAATGGGAAATTTGATCTCCACGTCAAGTTCTGCCTTGATCCACTGTACCCATTTAATGTGGGAAAACACTTGATCAATGGACATACCAATCAACTTGCAGTCAAGTTCTTCGAATTCTTCGTATCGTTTTTGAAACGCCACAAATTCCGTTGTGCAAACGGGTGTAAAGTCTGCGGGATGACTGAACAGCACAAACCATTTTCCCTTCATATCGCCGGGAATATTCATGGGACCGTGTGTTGACTGGACGTTTAACTCAGGCAAAGCATCCCCGAGCAACGGCATGTTTACTTTTGTTTCTTCCATGATCTCTTCTCCTTTGCATGTGCCGCCATGTTGATTTTCGGCATTCCAGATGGCGGTGTTAATCCGGGTGCCGATCACTCGATACAGGGTCCCCGCAGCTCGAATCCCGGGACCAGAAACATTGCCCCTGACCTTGCTCCAGAAAACGTGTGCAGCAGCATTTGAAGTTGCCAATCGGTTGATGAACAGAACGCATCAGCCCCTGGCCGCCGTCTCGAGTTCGTTTAAAAGGGCGTCCAGGTCAAGGCTGTATTTTTCAGCCATCTTTTCAAGTGATTCAAACAGCGCATTACAGCAGATGCACTCACCGGCCAGGGCGTCATAGCTTTTAAAAACAGCCTGGGTATTTTCCCATTTGCCAACAATGTCCAGTACGGTCATTCCTGAAGTGATAAGAGCCATCTTTCTCCTTTGATACTGAGCGATTTTCAATCCAATCGGATATCGGCTATCTGGCCGACTCCATCAGCTCCTTGTAGGGCCATCCGGCGATACCGCCCTCCAGAATCAGCAACCTGTCCTCGGAAATATTCCGGGATTTCATGTAGTCATAGCATCGCTGGGCTCCACCGGCGCCCCGGGGACAGACAACGACAACAGGGTTTCCTGTGTCAATGGTTGCAGTTACAGCATCGTCTATTTTAGCTTTTTCCAGATCGCTTTTCACCGGGTAGGAATAGGTAGCAAGGGAACCGGGCAGGTGGTGCGCTTCAAATTCCTCCTTGACCTGAATATCCACAATGGTGACCGGAACCTGGGTTTCTATCCAGGCTTTGACTTTTTCAGGGGATACGTAGTTATAATCGGATGCCGCAACACCAGCAACGGCCATAAGGGAGATAACGACAAGAAAGGTTAATGTTTTCATATAAATTTCTCCTTGATCCTGAATGGTTCACAGGCATATCAAATGCCTGTACGAAATATGCATAGTACAGGAGAGGAATTCACCATGGCAAATCGTTATTCTTTATAAATTTTATACAATAGATAGGGATGTCCAATAACACACACCGGGCCCAGCCGAATATCATGTCAGCCGGCAGGGTTGATCTCAATCCCATGGTCACACAGGCCAAGTGCTGCCAGTAGCCATACCCAACGTTTCGCCAGGCAGGTTGATCTCAATCCCATGGTCTCACAGGCCAAGTGTCCCTAAAAAACTATCCACCCGCCTCCATGGGCTCAGATGTTACCCCGCCAGAAGGACGGGACAGGCCTTTGTGACACCAGCCATTCCAGCCATTCCGGGCGGCCTGCCAAATGGGTAAAACCGGACCTTTACAAAGATTGTGAATCTTGCTACTGAATATCGAGGAACCGTTTTGATCGGACCTATTCTCAATTCAGAACGGACAACCGCCCGGATAGCCCTCTAAATTACTATAGCCAAAAAAGCGTTTAACTGGATAAGGGGGACAGGCAATTGAGGCCACGCATAATAGTATGCTTTCCCATAATGGTTTTATCTCTATGAAATCATTCCTGCACCCATTGCTGATGGTCCTGATCATGATTGGCATGATGTCTGTGTTAACCAACTGTCAATCCGAATCAGTGGACAATCCTGGGGATTCTCCGGCTTCTGAAGGCACAACCGCCCTGCCCATGGAAATGGCCCCTGCCCCGGAAGGCGAGTCTCCTCCGCCGGGTTTCAAAGGAAAACAATGGGCCGACATTGTCAACATGGCCCGGGGTCAAACGGTGAACTGGTACATGTGGGGCGGCAATCCAGACACCAATGCCTGGGTGACCGATTATGTGGCCCGTCAGTTGCTTGGTCGCTACGGGATCACCCTCAATGCCGTTTTCAGCAATACGGTCGACTCGGTCAGCCAGGTCAGGCGGGAACACGCGGCAGGTCAGGACACACACGGTACTGTTGATCTGATCTGGATTAATGGTGAAAACTTCCAGGCCATGCGCAACGAACAATTGCTCTACGGTCCCTGGTCTCGGTATCTGCCCAATACCGTTTTTGTCGACTGGCAGGACGAAATCATTTCCAGGGATTTCGGCCTTCCTGTGGATGGCTACGAATCCCCCTACGGCAAAGCACAGATCGTATTTGCCTACAATCAAGCCAAGGTCGAATCGCCGCCCACAACCATTGCAGGTCTTTTTGAGTGGATCAGGGCCAATCCCGGCAAATTTACCTATCCGGCCCTGCCCGATTTCACCGGAACCGCCTTTGTCTGCCATATTTGCTATTGGACGGCGGGCAGGTATGACGTTTTCCAGGCTGAATACGATCAATCCAAAGCAGATCAATATCTTCCGGCCTGCTATGAAGCCCTCAACGCTATCGAACCCTTTTTATGGAATCAGGGAAAGACCTATCCCGCATCTGCAACCGAGCAGGAAGCGTTGTTCAAATCCGGTGAAATCTTTTTTGATATCGACTATCAGACCGCCAATACGTCCAGACGTGTTACCCGCGGCATTTATCCGCCGCTGACGCGAACCTTTGTCTTTGAAAGCGGGACCCTGGCCAACACCCATTATGTGGCCATTCCCTACAACTCGCCCCATAAGGCCGGGGCCATGGTCGTTGCCAACTTTCTTTTATCCCTTGAAGCCCAGCTGGATAAGATCACCCAATGGGGCGACGGCCCTGCCGTCGACACCATGCTGCTGCCGGTGGAATGGCGGCAGAAATTCAACCAGCTGCCAAGGGGGGAAGCGACGCTGCCCCCGGGTGTTCTGGCCGAACATCGTCTGCCGGAGCCCCGTCCGGAATGGCTTGAAGCCATGGAACGGGGTTGGTTGCAACATGTTGCCAACGACTAGCCAAGCGGCAGGGGGGGTATCGTGAAACGTCCAATCGTTATCAATCTGCGGCTCAAAGCCATCCTCATCGCATTGGTCCTGGCCCTGACCCCGTTGCTCATCCTGGCAATATTGAATCACCGAAACGTCAGACAGAGCCTGACCGATGTTGCCAATCAAACCTTGACCATCGCAGCGGAGCAGACGGCCAACCGAATCGATCAATTCCTGCTCGAAAACCTGATGGGAATCAGGGCCGCAGGTCAGCTGAGCCCCTTTGCCCAATATTTAAAATTAACACCGGAAAAGCGTCCCGACAGCGTGGAAGAGATCCGTGCCACAACGATTTTACGCACGCTGAGCCGAAAAAATCTTTTTTTGCCAACACCCTGTGGGGTATTGGATGCTTCGGGTGTCAATGTTCTGGATACCAAATCCTGGCATATCGGGGGGGACGAATCCCGGTCAATCTATTTCCAGACCCCCCTTCGGACGGGCAACGCCTACATCTCACCCATTCTTTTTCCTTCAAAAGTATCCCGTCAGGCATTCTTCTACGTCAGCGGACCGATATTCAATGTTGCCGGCAATGTGGTGGGGGTGCTGCGCATGCAAATGAGCATCGCCTTTCTGGAGGACTTTATTGCCGGCACTTCCGGACTTGCCGGTCCTGATTCCTTTGGTCTGCTGCTGGATGAAAATCACCTCATCCTGGCCCACTCGGACAATCAAGAAATGGTATTCAAAACCAGCCGCCCCTTGGATGAGCAGTTGTTCAACCGGTTGCAGTCTGCAGGCCAGCTTCCCCAGACCCTGGAGAAAGACCTGGCCATGGCGTTACCCGCCCTTGAGAAGGCATTGCAGACAGGCACCGGGTCGACCGTTTTCACCGCCGCCTTGACACCTGGCTCCCGCCAGTCGAATCAAGCCGTTGCTGTCGCCCTCGGCCAGGCCAATTGGCAGGTTGTTGTGGCGCAACCCCGGGACACGTTCCTCAAACCCATTGGCAAACAAATTAACAGCACACTATGGCTGGTCTGCATCATTTCCATCGTTGTGATCGCTGCTGCCATAGGGATCGCCCACCAGTTTACGCGGCCGATTCTCGACATGACCAAGATCGCCCGGCAAATTGCCACCGGTGACCTGACAGTCCAGGTGCCGATCCCCGGCCATGACGAACTGGGTCGTCTGGCACAATCATTCAATGACATGGCGGCTCAACTGAAGAATTTGATCGGATCATTACAAAAAAGTGAAGCGAAATACAGACGATTGACCGAGAATGCCAAAGATATGATTTACCGGATGACACTGCCCGAAGGCCGATATGAATATGTCAATTCGGCATCGGTTGATCTGTTTGGATATACCCCGGATGAGTTTTATGATTCCCCCCTGCTGATAAAGGAAATAATTCATCCTGACTGGAAAGGCTATTTTAACGAGCAATGGGCCAATCTTTTAAATGGAAAAGCACCCTTGTTCTACGAATACCAGATTATCCATAAATCCGGCTCGATTAGATGGCTGTACCAGAGGAACCTGTTACTCTACAACAAAAAGGGTGTGCCAATTGCATTGGAATCGATTGTGACAGATATCACCGAACGTAAGGTGGCAGAACAAAACTTGACAGAATCACATGAACGGTTTCTGAAGATTTTAGATAGCATTGATGCGTCCATCTATGTGGCGGATATGAACAATCATGAAATCCTGTTCATGAATAAACATTTGAAAGAAAGCTTTGGTGCGGATCTCACAGGAGAAATCTGCTGGGACGTTTTCAGGGGTGAGACCGGTCCCTGTCCCCATTGCACCAACGATAAATTGATAGATGAAAACGGGAAGCCCACGGACGTATACATCTGGCAGGATAAAAACCCCATAACCGAAAAAACGTATATCAACCACGACCGGGCGATTGAATGGACGGATGGCCGTATCGTAAGACTTCAAATAGCAACGGACATCAGTGAATTAAAACGACTTGAAGCGCAATTACAGCAAGCTCAAAAAATGGAATCCATCGGTCGATTGGCAGGGGGCGTTGCCCATGATTATAACAATTTGTCGAGTATCATCATCGGCTACGCTGAATTGGCCCTGGAGCAGGTAAAGCCGGAAGACCCCCTGCATGATAACCTGGAACAAATTTTAACGGCTGCAGTGCGCTCGACGAATATTACCCGGCAACTGCTGGCTTTTGCACGCCAGCAAACGATTGCGCCCAAGGTGATCGACCTGAACGATACCATTGGCAACATGCTGAACATGTTTCAGCGGCTGATCGGAGAAAACATTGATCTTGACTGGCTGCCAGGAACAAACATCTGGCAGGTCAAACTTGACCCCTCCCAGATTGATCAAATCATGGCAAATCTTTGCGTTAATGCACGGGATGCAATCGCCGATGTGGGCAGGGTGACCGTCGAAACAAAAAACATCCGTTTCAATCAGGACGACTGCGATGATCATGGAGATTGTGTTCCGGGTGAATATGTATTGGTTGCTGTCAGCGATAACGGCAGCGGGATAGCGCCGGAGATCCTCGAAAATATTTTTGAACCGTTTTTCACCACCAAGGACCTTGGCCGGGGAACAGGCCTTGGGCTGTCCACCGTATATGGTATTGTCAAACAGAACAACGGATTCGTAAACGTCTACAGCGAACCCGGCAAAGGAACGACCATCCGGATTTATCTGCCCCGCCATGCAAGCCAGGCGGTTGAAACCAGCAACGACAATAATATGGAAATTCCGTTAAGCCGGGGTGAAACACTATTGCTGGTTGAGGATGAACGTTCAATCTTGAAACTCATGGAAATAATACTTGGGAAATTAGGCTACACCATACTGGCCAGTTCCAGTCCCCTTGAGGCGCTAAATTTAGCCAGAGAACAACCCGGCATGATTGATCTTTTAATAACGGATGTGGTCATGCCTGAAATGAACGGCAGGGTATTGTCCGAGCAGATCAAAGAGATTTATCCTGACCTTAAAACCCTTTTCATGTCTGGGTATACCGCTGATGTCATCGCCCACCAGGGTATCCTGGAGGACGATGTTTTTTTTATATCCAAACCGTTTTCAAGGGAAGAGATAGCCGCCAAGGTAAGAGAGGTCCTGGGTGAGATATGACATTACCTTCCTGTTCCAGACACAACGATCATGGGTCCAGAAAGCGTATCTTCCGGTTTATGGATTTGTGAACCACGGCCATGAAATTGGTGCCCTGTGGCGCAACAGCGTTTGGGAATCAATTTCAATCAGACCTTTTCAGGCAGTTTCCACGCAATAAGCATGAACGCAATCCCGATAACAGCGGCCAGCAGCGGACCCGGTATAAGGGGCAACAATGCCTGGAAATTGTCTGAGCCTGTAGCCAGCATAACTTTGCCGCCGGCGATCGTGTTAAATAGCCAGGAACCTTTGATGCTGCCGTAGACCAGGGTGTAAATCAAAGCACCTATCAGACCGCCACCCACAAAGAACAGGGCATCTTTCCGACCATCTGCCAGCGCCGCCAGACTTGTTCCGGGACAGTACCCTGCCACAGCAAATCCCAGGCCCAGCAGGGCGCCACCCACAATCACCCCGATATAGCTGCTTTTCACAGAAAGATTGCCGGCGTCGATGACGCCAATGGCCATCAACAGAAACAACAGGGTACTGCTGATTCCGATGGCAAAAAAGATGGCCTTCATCAGGTGCAGGTCCTTGAGGCGCATCATATTGATAATGTTTTGGGGATTGGTGGCCCCAACCCTCTGCAGGGCAAAACCAAATAAAAGTCCAAGCAGGATCGCAAGAACGATAGTCATAACACACCTCCTAATTTCTTTTGTAAACCATCACAGCGACTGGAATGCCTACGGCAAAGGCACCCAGGGCAAACAGGTAACCGCTCAAGGATGTCTGCATCATTCCGCTCATCATGTGGCCGCTGGTGCAGCCTCCGGCCAGGCGGGATCCAAAGAGTACAACCACCCCGGCAAAAAACACTGTCACATAGCGAAATGCAGGATTCTGCCCGAAACGCTGCCGCCAGACTTCAGGGGCGCTGCGGTCCGGTTCGGCAGGCCTTGGACCGCCTAGACGAGAGGATAAAAATGCGCCTGCGACCATGGCAAGTACAAAAACAAAGCTGTAGTTAATGGGGTTGGCCACGCTCGCAGCATATTTCCCGCCGCTATTGTTCAGGTATGCGTTGGGGCTGCTGTATCCGGATTTACTGCCAGGGTCGTTTTGAACCACAGCGTCTGAGAACAGGTTCCAGACGATGCCGTCGGCAATGACAAATTGGGTAGACACACCGATGGGTTTGACCAGTGCCACTGCGAAAAGAAAGGCCGCTCCCAGTAAAAGACCTCCTTTGAACCAGTTCAATTGTCCGTTCATAACGCTTTCTTCTTATCGTTGGGGTTGTAATAAATTTGGTAAAGGGCCTCCATTATCCTTGATATGGCCCGGCTTTTAAGGCGGTAATAGATCACCTGACTTTCGCGCCGCGTGTCCACAAGGCCTGCCTTACGCAGACCTGCCAGATGCTGGGACAGGGCCGATTGACTTAAGGGAACAGCCTGATTGAGAACGCTGACCGGACACTCCCCCTTCATCAGGTGGCAAAGGACCATCAGTCGGCTGGGATGGCTCATACTTTTGAGCAGCTTTGCAGCCTTTTCAGCGTTTTCTTCAAGTTTTTCAGGGTCAATCTGTTCCATAAATCGGCCTTGATCTTTATTAATTAGTCTTTACTAATTTAGTATATTCTAATATTTGACGTTGTCAAGGCGATTTTAAAAAACAATTCCACACCTGTGGGCGGATTCCTTTGGAAAGAAATGAGCGTGACATTAAAACAGAGACACGGATAAATTGAAACCCGTTGTCCAGGAACGGATCAGAAATAATTTAATATTTTGCAATATCCTGGTTTTTGATGTAACGTTTTTTTAATTTTTTTTGCACCTCCAATTTAAAGCGTTAGGCCCATGATCGGAATAAAATCTTCCAAAGCATGGCGTAGGATTTTAAGCCGTATTCAAGGCGCGTTAATGGGAGCATATTGAAATATGTGCCCATTAAGGCAACGAAGAAGACGGCTTAAAAGACACGCCGTGTGGGAGGTCTTATTTTGATCATGGGCGTTAGGCCCTTATCTCTGATTTTCGTGTTGTTTTGACAGGAAAATTAGATTTTTTTTATTTCTGGTTCGTCCAGGTCGGGGTTATAGAATAATGGTCAAGGCCCAAACGATTTATTGTAGGATGTCTTTTAGATGAGACTGATTAAAATAATAGCCATACTCTCCTGCTTAATTTGTTCGGTATCGAGTTCACATGCAGAACAAAAATTAAGCATCACGTTCATCAGCTGCTGCTTGAAAGAGGGATTCTTCTGGCCCCAGGTGGAGTCATTCATGAACGCTGCTGCCAAAGATTTAAATATCAATTTGGAAGTGATTTATTCAAAGATGAATCATATTCGAATGAAAGAGATTGCCGAAGACGTTGCAAACCGAGAAAACCCACCTGACTATCTGATTATAGACAATTACAAGCTGATGGCAGGAAAAATGATAAAAGCGATTCACCCCACCGGGGTAAAAGTGTTCTTGATGGCGAATGCGCTATCAAGCGAGCAGCTGCAGGCGTTTGGCAAGCCCCGTGAAAAATATCCAAACTGGATCGGTGAATTGGAACCAGACAATCACGCCGTGGGTAAGCATCTTGCAAAGATATTAATCTCCAATTCCCTGAATAGCGGTAAAAGAGCAAGCGACGGCAAGCTTCATCTGATCGCTCTTGCTGGAGACAATCAGACGCCTGCGGGGTTGCAGCGCATTGACGGACTTTTAGAAGAAGTATCGCGCAACGAGGATGTCTTCCTCCGCCAGGTGGTTCCATGCCATTGGCAACAAACAGAATCACGCAATAAGATCAGCCTCATCCTAAATCGCTATCCGGAAACCGGGGCGATATGGTCTGACAACGATGAGATGGCTCTGGGTGCAATGGAGGGGTTGATTGCCCTGGGTAAAAAACCGGGCAGAGACATTTTAATAACCGGGGTGAACTGGAAAAAAGAAGCCTTGCTCAAAATTGCTGACAAATCCATGCTGGCCAGCGGCGGCGGACATTTTATGATGGGTGGACTGAGCTTGATTTTACTATATGACTATCATTGGGGCAAAGATTTTGCCCAAGAGGGGGTTCAACTTAAAATGAAACTTTTCGAGGTTCTTGATGCTGAAAACATTGATGATTATTTAGCAAAATTTGGTGATGAGAACTGGGATAAAATTGATTTCACAGCTTTTTCAAAGGTTTTAAATCCAAGTGTTCAGACATATGATTTCAGCCTCAAGGCGCTACTCTCTAAGTAGAGACTGAAACAGCGAAGGCGAATGTAACAGTAAAAAAGGGGTTGTATGATTTCATTTTTTACATTTGACAAATTTAAAAGAAATCTGTTTCTCTTGATTTTCACTTCAAGCATTTTCATGGCCATTGCATCAACGGGTTGGCAGCTTTTTTTCGAATATCAGAATCAGGTCAAAGATGTTCAGGCCAACCTCCAGTTCGTTTCAGACAGCTATCTGTCGACAATCAGTGACAGACTCTGGGATTTTGACGAACGTAATGTCCGGCTTCAACTGCAGGGCATTTTAAAGCTGCCAGGCATTCAATATTGTGCCATTAACGGCCTTGAGGATACAATCGGATCGTTGATTGAAGAGGGTGATCCCCAAAGTCCTAGGGATTTAACCAAGGATTACAAGCTGTTTTTTAAGGATCAGCCCATCGGCACCCTCACCATTGCCGCCAATTTCGATCATATATTCGACGGCCTTATGCGCATGAGTATTGTTATTCTTGCCAGTCGCGGTTTAGAAATTTTTATTGTTGCAACCATTATTCTTTTGATTATCAATCAGGTTCTGTTCCGTCATTTCTCTACGATTTCATCCTACGCCCGTCATCTGGATATCAACCATCTGGACCAGCCCTTAACCTTGCAACGCCCCATTAAACAAGATGAGTTGCAGCTGGTTGTGGCAGCAATCAATGACATGCGGCTCAGGATTCAAAAGGACATTACAAAACAGGCGCTTGCCGAAAAATCACTGATAGAATCCCACGAGAGATTTCTTAAGATCTTAAACAGCATTGACGCTACAGTATATGTGGCTGACATGGAAACCCACGAAATTTTATTCATGAATCAGCACATGATTGAAAGTTTTGGCCGGGATATGACAGGGGAAATCTGCTGGGAAGCGTTTAGGGGTGAAACCGGTCCGTGCACACATTGCACCAATGATCAATTGATCAATGAAAATGGAAAACCCAACAACGACGTCTGTGTCTGGAAGGATAAAAATCCGATCACAGGCAAATTATATGTAAACCACGATCGAGCCATTGAATGGACGGACGGGCGTTTCGTCCGAATGCAGATTGCAACGGACATAACAGATTTCACTAGAATTGAAGAGCAGCTTCGACAAGCTCAAAAGATGGAATCCATAGGTCGATTGGCCGGTGGCGTGGCCCATGATTTCAACAATATGTTGAGCATCATCCTGGGCAACACGGAAATGGTTCTGGAAGAGTTGGATTCCACAAACCCGGTTATCAGCTGCCTGCATGAAATTCACAAGGCGACCGAACGCTCGGCCAGCCTCACGCGTCAGCTGTTAGCCTTTGCCCGCAAGCAGACGATTTCTCCGCAAGTGCTCGACCTGAATCAGACCGTAGAAGGAATGCTTAAAATGCTCAGACCATTGATCGGTGAGAATATCGATCTTGTCTGGCTGCCCCGAAAAAAATTATGGCCGATTAATATCGATCCTTCTCAAATAGATCAAATCCTGGCGAATCTATGCGTCAATGCCAGGGATTCCATACACGATGTCGGTAAAATTATCATTGAGACAGACAACGTAAATTTTGATCAGGATTATTGCCATGAACATGGGGGCTATTTACCCGGTGATTATGTAATGACCGCTATCAGCGATAACGGCTGCGGCATGGATAGGGAGATACAGGACAAACTGTTTGAACCTTTCTTTACCACAAAGGACGTTGGCGAAGGAACCGGTTTAGGTTTGGCAACCGTATACGGAATTGTGAAACAAAATAATGGATTCATCAATGTTTACAGTGAACCGAACAAGGGAACAACCTTCAGGATCTACTTTCCCAGGCACGCGGAAAAAGATCTGCCCAAACAGAAACCGGAACCAAAGGGAGTTGATGCAACAGGCTGTGAAACCATCCTGCTGGTGGAAGACGAAAAGGCCATTTTGAAAATGACGACCATGATGCTCGAACGGCTCGGATATACCGTGCTTGCTGCCTCAGATCCAGCGGTTGCCGTTGACATCGGCAAATCACATACCAACAAGATCGATTTGCTCATGACGGATGTTGTCATGCCCGGTATGAATGGCAAAGATCTGGCCAGGAAAATAGCTCAACTATTTCCGAACCTCAAAATTCTTTTCATGTCCGGTTATACCGCTAACTTGATCGCCCACCACGGGGTATTGGACAGGGGCGTCGAGTTCATCCAGAAGCCATTCTCCAGGCAGGATTTAGCCCAGAAAATAAGGGACGTACTGAACGGGTCCAAAGAACGGGCGTAAGAGGGGTCACCATACCTTGGAATGGATTGGCAAGCCCCGGACCGATGGACAGAAAACGCGTTCTTGGCTATTACAAAACGTCATGGACTCTAACCCATCAAGATCATGTTTATGCTGGGACTCTTTGAAGGGTTATTGTAAACGTTGCACCTTTACCAACAACGCTTTCGATATTAATAGTCCCATTTAAACGTTTAACTATTTTTGTAAGACCCGAGACCCCGAATCCATTGCCGGCTTTTCCCTTTGTACTCAGAATCATCCCTTTTCTAATCCCTTCAAGCACATCTTTTTTAATCCCATTTCCATTATCAATTACAGATACCAGCACGTTTTCCTGAACAGCTTCAACCTTGATGATAATTAAGGGATTAACAGTTCCATGTTTTTTAAGGGCATCCATTGCATTAACAATGAGATTTATAAACACCCTTATGAGCTGGCCGTTTCCCATTACCATCAATTTGTTTTCCTGATCACACTCTATTTCCCACCGGATGCCTTCCTGGATTAAATTATATGAGATCAGATCAACGGCCTGATTAATAATCTTAAGGATGTCCACCGGCTCTAAATCTTCACCTTTTCTGTTGATAGAGAGTAATGATTCTAAGAAATCAGTGCATTGAATGGAGTTGGAATGAACATCTAAAATATCCGTTAAAAGTTCATCTACCCAATCCTCTGATTCATCAAGCTTTTCTTTCAATTTTGGAATTATAATCGACTCAAGCATCATGGTCATGGCCGTAGTAAATTTTTTAGTGTCATGAACAACGTTAGCGACAAGGGTTCCTGTCTCAAATAAAGTTGACATGTCATCAATGGTATTTTGGAGCTGATCCGCATACATTGAAATGGCCTGTCGATTATTCTTGATTTCCATGTGAGTTTTAATCCGGGAACGTAATTCTGCAACATGAAAAGGCTTGGTCAAATAATCCACCCCTAAAGTGGACCCCATGTCAAGACCGATTTCCTCTTTTTTTAAGCTACATTTAAAATTTAATTTGCCAGATAGAATACCTTTTTTTTGTGTAAAATATAGCCTCCTTTGACCTTTTTTAAAGAAGTCTTTAAATTTTCATTTTTCCCTGGTATCGTTCTCTGCCAGCTCGGAGGATAAGGCCATGCTGGGAAGCAACCTGAGCGCCGTAGCTGGTGACTGAAGCATGGGGGCAGTGAGGTTACACTACGCACTGCCCTTTCCATGCTTTGGTCCTTTAAGCGTTAAATCCCGGGGGGCTTGGGGGGCTGGCCTCCCAAATCTAATCAGATAGAATTCCTTTTATTTCGTTGCATTAGCCATATAATAGATTGATTCAGGGGTCTTGTATTCTAATGACTGGTGAAGCCTTTCCTTGTTATAAAAATTCAAATAAGTTTTTAATGAGCTTTGTGCGTCTTTCATGCTCTGGTAGCTCTTTAAATAGACCTCTTCATATTTAACCGTTCGCCAAAGGCGCTCCACAAAGATATTGTCAAGTGCCCGACCCTTTGAATCCATACTGACCTTGATTTCGTGGTCTGTCAGAACCTTCAAAAAATTTGCCGCTGTGTACTGGCTGCCTTGATCTGTGTTGAAAATCTCAGGTTCAGCAATACTCAAGGCTTCTTCCAGGACTTCCACACAAAAGGTGTTTTCAAGGGTATTACTGAGCCGCCAGGACAAGACGTATCTACTAAACCAGTCTATCACAGCCGTTAAGTATGCAAAACCATTACCAATTCTGACATAAGTTATATCGGTACTCCACACATGATTGATTCTCGCAATATTTACACCCCTCAACAAATATGGATAAACTTTGTGTGCTTCGTTCCTCCTGGTTAATTTGGGCTTGGGATAGATGGCTTCGATCCTCATCTTTTTCATCAGTCCTTGAACCCGCTTGCGATTTACTTGATGTCCTTCCTGCTTCAGCCAGGCCACCAGCCTTCGACTCCCATAAAAAGGGGTCACCGTATGCTGTTTGTCAATTAAGTCCATCAACAAAAGCGTGTAAGGATCTATTGGCCTTGGTTGGTAATAAAGGGCTCCTTTTGAAACTTGCAGCAATTCACATTGCCGGTTTATGCTGATATTTGATAGGGTTGCATCTATCAAATACCTTCTGTCAGCTACTGATTGACTCAACCTTTTTTTTTAGATAGTCATTCTCTACTTCGAGTTGACCTATCTTCATGTATAATCCTGCAACCAGATTTTCATCATCCTTTTTATTTTTTTTTGTCGTTGAAAGAAGTTCCGGCAACCCTTCTATTGCCTCTTTTTTCCATTTCGTAAGCAGTGACCGATGAACTTGATATTTGGATGATAATTCAGCCACGGTTGCTTGTTCTCGAATCATATCAATTGCCATTTTTGCCTTAAGTTTTCCGCTGTAACTCTTTCTCATGGACCTCCTATTCCGGTATGAATTTGAAACTGGCTTTAGCACTTGTTGTGTCTCTTAGCAACTGGTTCAAATTATGGGGTCCATTATACCCGCCGCACCTGAATGCCTCAACTTTTTCTTTAATATCTGAAAACCCGCTGATGAAAATGACTGGAATATCTTTTAGCCGGTTGTTCGATTTTAAAACATTACACACTTGATACCCGTTCATATCCGGCAAATTAATATCCAGCAATATCAAATCCGGTGGACTGGTCTCACACGCTTTTAATGCTGTTCCCCCCGAAAAAAATGACTCTACCGTGTAACCTGATCGGATCAGGATATCGTTGAATAATTTCAAATTGACCTCTTCATCATCTACAACAAAAATTTTCCTTTCCTCCGCTGTGACGTCAAACCTATTCATGTGCAGGCTCCCAATTTTATAAAAGAGGATCGTTTAAGGTTCATCAAAATTTTATTGACCTATCGGTTTAATACCCTGTGAGTTTCAGGCATCCGAACATTCATTCAACGGATAACTATTCACAAATCACCCATTAACATTATCCAGTACCTCCCGGACCTTGACAGACAGCGCTTTATTGGACAATGGTTTGGGTATGAAAAAGACACCCTCTTCCAGCACTCCCCTGTGCGCAATGACATTCGCTGTGTAACCGGACATGTAAAGTGTTTTAAGATCAGGGGATAATTTTTGCAACCGCTCGGAAAGTTCACGGCCATTCATCTCAGGCATAACGACATCCGTTATAAGAAGGCTGATTTTTTCCATATTTTCTTTGAATATTTTTATGGCTTCGACTGGAGTAGATGCGGACAGCACGGCATACCCCATGCCGTTGAGCATTCTTTCACCAAGCTTCAAAATCGATTTATCGTCCTCTACCATCAAAATGGTCTCACCATTGCCCATCGAGATTTTTAGATCACTTTCCAGCCGTTTTCCGCCCCCTACTCCGAAATGTATCGGCAGATAACACTTGATGGTCGTTCCTTTTTCTATCTCACTGTAGACATTCACAAATCCGTTGTTCTGTTTAACAATACCATAAACTGTGGACAGCCCCAGCCCAGTTCCCTGGTGGAGGTCTTTGGTTGTGAAAAAGGGTTCAAAAATTTTATCAAGGATGTCTGGCGCAATACCGTTTCCGTTGTCGCTTACCGCAAGCATCACATAGTCTCCGGGAATAAACCCTGCGTGGTCCGCACAATATTCTTCGTCAAAGCTGATATTTTTCGTTTCAATGGTGACCTGGCCTACACCTGGTATGGCATCCCTGGCATTGACGCAGAGATTGGCCAGAATTTGATCGATCTGGGTCGGATCTATTTTTACCGGCCGCAGATCCGCCTCGGGTCGCCATGCAAGATCGATATCCTCTCCAATAAGTCTGCCGAGCATTTTAAGCATGCCTTCGATGCTCTCATTTAAGTCGATCACCCTGGGAGCGATGGTTTGCCGGCGCGCAAAAGCCAGCAGCTGACGGGTTATTTCTGCCGAACGTTTACCCGCCATTAAAATTTCCGAAATATCTTCATAAAGGGGATCATCAGGGCCCAGACTTTCCAGGGCAGTTTCTGAATAGCCAATGATGATGCTCAACATATTATTGAAATCGTGGGCGACACCGCCTGCCAGTATCCCCACAGACTCCATTTTTTGGGCCTGGTGAAGTTGTTTTTCTATAATTTTGGCCGTTGTAATATCCCGGGTTATACCAACGATATTTCGTTTGCCGGTGATGGGGTTGTTAAATGACGACTTGCTGGTGGAAAGGATACATGTTTGTCCGTCAATTGTAATTTTTTCCTCGTTCACGTCCGGCTTGTCCGAACCCAGAACCAGATTGTCGTGTTCCCAGAAAACATCCGCTTGATTTTCAGGAAAAAAATCATAATCGGATTTACCCAGGAACGTTTCAGGGCTGTGGCCCATCATCTTGCAAAATGCGTCGTTGAGCATAATCCAGCAATGTTTTTCATCTTTTACAAAAATAGGTTCTGCAATGCCGTTGATGACAGTGTCAATAAGCAGCTTGGATTGAATCAGGTCCATTTTAGCCTGCTTGCGCTCGGTGATGTCTTCTATGAAAGCGGTTCCAAATTTCGTGTTTCCCTTTTCGTCTAAAATTGCTTTGGCATATACGCTCACATGGATATCAGTGCCGTCCTTGCGGATATATTTTTTTTCAAGATGAAATCCGGCTGATTCAAGGGAAAACATTTCCTGGAGAAGTTTTTTGTTCTTGGGAAGATCATCCGGATGGGTGACATCAAGAAAGGATAACCCACGGAGTTCCTCCTTTGAATAGCCAAGCATATGCTCGTAGACCGGGTTTGTCGTAACAAAATTACCCAGCAGATCCACGGTACATATTCCGACAGGAGAGCTTTCAACGAGGAGGCGCAGTTTTTCTTCGCTCGCAAGCAACTCATTTTTGCTCTGGAGAAGTAAACGCTCCCTTTTTCTCTTTTGGAATAGGATTGTCACGAGTGATATGATGATCAGAACCAGCATCACAAAAAAGATTAAAAGAAACTGAGCCTGCAGACGGTACTTTTCCAGAATTGAAACAGGACGATTCGTTATCGTCGTTCCCTGGGGTATATTTTTTTCATTAATGTTGAATTTTTTCAAAATGGCATAATTCAGTACAGGGACATTTTGACTTCTGGTCACTTGTGGGATGTTTTGCACACTTTCACCCTTAAGTATTCTTAAGGCGATTTCCGCTGCTGCTTTCCCCTGGGCCAACGATGAAACCAGGACGCCTCCCACAAAGTCATTTTTTTCAGTACTCCAGACCTTGAAGGCAGGAACCGGCGCTGTATCCGTCACGATTTTCAAGAACTTGACGGGTTCCCGCCGGTCTATCCCTTTAATTTTTTGAATTCTGAGCACGAGAACAAGGTCATTGGGTCCGAGTGCTTGAAGGCTCGCCTTCAACTCCTGCATGGTAAAATCATCAATCAGGTGAAAATTCGGCTTCAACGGCCCCAGTTCTTTGATATCATTTTTGAATTTTGCAGTGGTTCTAATGCCTGCGGAAGTCCGGTCCGATATAACCAGAAAATTTTCAGTATCGGGTAGCAGTCTTAACGCCAGCTCAATGGTTCTTTTGGCATCAATCTCCTGACTGATCGCCTTAAAGGCTTTGTGCCGTTTGAATTTGTCTGCATCAAGATTATTAATTCCGCAGAAGACAAAGGGGGTGTCGGGAAACAGGGTTTCATAGCGGGGGATTAAAAAATCAAGGATATCGTCGTCAGAGGCTAAAATTACATTGAACTTTTCTCCACGATACTTGGCTTTCAGGTAGGTTTCAAAAGCAGGCCAGGATTTTTCTTTTGGAATTCTCTGTGCATCCAGATATTCCGTATAAATTTCGATTTTATCATCAGCTGACGGCAGGACGCCCATCATGCCTTCCATGATACCATCCGTCCAATGATAGGTCTCATAATAGGAGTGAAGAATCAAAATTTTGGGAACGTCTTCACTCCTGGCAACGATTGGGGTGAGCAAAACAATTAAAAGGATTGCTTGATAAAGTAAGCCGAACACTCCCATCATATTTCCTTTTTCCAATTAATGATAACTTGCATTCATCAAGGTCTTGAAATTCAATCATACACACATCAAGGTCAACTGTCCCGACATTCAACGACAGCGTATAGGTTTTTCTGCAAAATCCCTTCTTTCACCCGGGCGTGGATAAAAAAGGATTCAGGCCATGCCACTGCCAGACGCCGGGTGGTCCGGGTCAATCGTGCCATTCGGCCAGAACCTGAAAAATCAACGGGGCCCCTTGCAAGCCAAAGAGTCCCAGCTGATTTTTGGTGATCATTCACAATCCAAGCGTATATCCAGCAGATCCCGTCAATATTCCCACAACAAAATTAATTGCCTTTACCAGCAAAAAATCCCGGCGGGATTCAGCAAGTAACGGCAACATCCCATGACCATCCTGAACAATGGAGCTGGCCAGAAAAATGCTGAAAGGGATGGTACCTTCAACAAACAATGTCAGAAAAAGAAGATGGGGCCCTGATTCAGGAATCAGCCCGACAAGGCAGGCGATCAACAGGATAATCGGTTGATTGTTCTGTATCCACCCCTCAAGGTGAAGAGAATCAACCAATATCGACATCAGCAGCAGGGTCCCAAAAGTCCAGTAAAAGACCTTGGGAACATGATCCTTCACCACATGGTTCCAGAGATGATCTTCCAGAAAATGATCGGGAACAGTTGCAACAATAAAAAAGCCCACAAAGGCAAGCACTGCCAATGTTACCCGGATCCAGTTCCAGGTTGCCGGCCCCAGTTGCCCGCTGCCCACGGCAAAGAGGAACAAAAGCAAGGTGCACCCAAGGATGCCGCGGGAAGAAGAACAGTGTCGCCACTGCTCCCGAAGGTTCCCCCAGGGAAAACAATGACAGACCTCCTGCCCATGAACGTCAAAGGTATTATGGCTGATGATCGTGTCATCGGGTTCTTTGCCAAACAGCGCATCTGTGAAATAGCCGGCAGCAATGCCAATAACAAACAACAGTATAAAAACGACTGCAGCCTTTTGTGGGATCAAAGACAGCATCACAAATGATTCATCACCACTTGTGGCAATCATTGCCACCACCAGTGCCCCCAGACGAACCTCTCGATGCAGGTACAAAGAAACAACAACAAACGCCCCCAGGCAACCCGGCGTAGCGCCCAGAACAGCTGCCAGCAGATATTGCCGCCAGCGACCGCCACGCAACCCCCTTTGCCAGACACCACGGGACAGGACGTTGAGGTATTCAATAACCAGCATCATCATAAACACAAATCCGGTTATCATTACCGCATGTGTCATGGTCTGCTGCAGCAGGGTTATCATCTCAAACTTCCACTTTTATCATGCTTACCTGCGTCGTCCTCCGCCACCCCCACCCATACCTCGGCCCTGGCCGCTTCCGCCACCCTTGCCCTGGCCACCGCCACCGCCCATGCCGCGACCACCGCCAGCCAAACCCCGTCCCCTTCGCACCCCCTGTTCCGGGGGAGCAGCCGTTGGTGTGCCGGTCTGAACCTGGCCATAGACGCCCTGTTTAAATTTGGCCAGGGCCTGGGCTACTGTGTCCTGGGAAGATGCGCCTTCAAACATACGCACCTGGGTTCCTTGAAATACCAGGGCGGCATTGGGGCCGACAGTGCCGGTGAGAACCGCATCAACATTTTTATCTGACACCAACCGGGTCGCAGCAATCCCTGCACCCTGCCCCTGGGCAACGGCAGAATTTTCAACGGCCTCAATGATGGTGCCGGTGTCGGTATCAACAATTAAAAACCAAGGTGCCCTGCCAAACCGGGTATCGATGTTCGAATCAATGCTTTTCCCTGCTGCAGTTATGCAAAGTTTCATTTCCGCCTCCTTTAAGGGACTCAGATGAAAAATAATTCCACAGGTATGGCGCCGGATCTCAGCTCCTATTCAAGGCGCATCAAAGGAAGCATATGGAAAAATGTGTCCTTTGATGCAACGCAGAAGGCAAGTTGAAAGGCAAGCAAGATCGGGGAATTATTTGTTTCTGTGCCCCTATTTGTTTGATTTCACAAGAGCGTTTGTATTGTTAGCATTAAGACGGATTGACTGCAATACTAAAAAGTGGAGAAGAGAGTGAAGAAAATGGATCCAAATCCGGACCCCAAAAGTTTGTATCGGGATCCAGGGTTTCCCCTTCAATGGCCGATGTTTTTAATGCTTCTGCCGCCAGAACATCAGCGGGCACCGTCTATTTCCAAAAGAAAACCATCAGGACAACGCTCGGCCGCAAAAGACCGTGGCAGCTGTTGCGAACCCTGGCGGGGCAATAAGACCGGACGGTTTTCAGAATCAAGAAACACCATATCAGGCTTCATCAAAAAAAGTGATTTTCCGTTGTCCACCCGGCTGGCCATGTATCGCTGTGGCCCCTGTTCCCGCATCTGCAGTCCGGTAGTTGATCATCTCTTTATGAACATCGTGGTTAAATCCCAAAAGGTCCTGTTGTTTGAGGACGATGCCGCAGACAATCTCGGGGTCCAGCTCTTTGCCCGAAAGCTCAATGTCTCTGAGAACATTCAGTCTTTGTTCTCAAAGAATAGCTCTGACGTTCCACAGGATGAACACTCTTTATAGAATTTAAGTTTCTCTTTTCTGATTCTTGGTTTACAGCTGTCGTCCTTACAGCGTAATTTTATGGATGTATTACCACTACAGTCCCTACACTTGAAATAGTATCCATATTTCCCATAGGCCACCTCAATATTTTTCGAACCGCATTTTCCACATGTTTTTATCTCTGTTTCGTTGGGGGGAGCTTCTTCTTCATTATTGGGACTGTTATTCGTAAAGCCTTCTTTATTTTCTTTTTTTTCGATTATCTCAGTATCATCCTCAGCTTTAATTTTAGATGTATGTGACCGAACAAGGTAATCTGATATTTTCACCATGGTTTCGTCCGTAAAACGCCAATTTACCTTCAGCGAAAATAATTTTTTGTTTGTCCCGGCATAGCCAGAAATAATTTTTTCAACTTCGTCAGTAATTTGATCCGCTTTGTGCACTTCATTAATGACAGCATCTTTTTCCCTTGTGATAATACCGCTATCTGAGATTGCAACCAACACATCAAATTTGAAATCGGACATAGTGGCCTTGAATATCAAGGATTTCCTTAAAAGATATTCAGAACGCGCCATGAGAAAATTTTTAAGAAAGTCTGCTTGCCTGTTTGCTTGATTTACAGGTGACGGCATGCCTCTGGTATATTTAGAATAGTGTCTTGTCCACTCCCCATGTTCATTAACGGATATTTTAGAGGTGACACTTTTTGACTCGATCAATATGAATCCAAATCGATGCATAATTAGTGTTTGACCGAAAACCTCTAAACCCCTGTCTTTAGGGGCGTTATAAACCATAGCGTAAGTTGAAGTTCTTTCTTAAACGTCACTTTACTCTTGACTTTTACTCCTCAATAATTTATGATAAACACCTTGAATTTATGATAATAACACAAGATATTACTAATCAGTAAATATCTTGCCGTTTTAATGTTTTACAAAATCTTCGAGGTTATTTTGCGTAAAATTTTCGACCCACAACTGACATTCGGACAAACTCCCATCGAGGATATCAAAATTGATATGAGATCCAGGGATGAGATCCCCAAGCTTCTTTTGGGGCTGAAACATATCTATTGTGATAAAGAACTTCGCCAAGCAGTTTTTGACATTCTTGAAACCGTAACCCCGGAGAGGGTTGATTCTAAAAACGGCCGTCCTGGAATGGATTTATGGAAAATTCTTGTAATGGGAACCATTCGGCTTAACTGCAACTGGGATTATGACAAACTTCAAGAAATTGCCAACAACCATAAAACCATGCGGCAGATGCTTGGGCACGGGATGATGGACGACGACAAAACATACCCGCTTCAAACTTTGAAGGATAACGTCTCGCTTTTAACCCCGGAAGTCCTTGATAGAATAAACACTTTGGTGATCAAAGAAGGTCATAAACTCCTGGTAAAAAAAAAGACCAGACGTTGATGGGACGCTGTGATTCCTTTGTTCTTGAGACGGATGTACACTACCCAACCGATATAAACCTTTTATTCGACGCTGTCCGAAAAATGATTCAAATTGCCACCATGATCAGCCAGGATCTGGGTATGACCCTTTGGCGACAGCACGATTTTAATATACGTTCTTTTAAAAAACTCTTTCGCACTGCCCAAAGATTGAAACATTCTACTTCAAAGGATGAAAAAAAGAAGGCCGAAAAGAAGCAGTCAATCATTGAAGCCCACATCAATTATATCGAATCTGCAGAGGCTTTTGTCAAAACGGCAAATTTTACCATAGAACTTGTTGCTTCAAACGATCCCGTCTGTCTGGCAAGAATAGAAGAGTTGAAAACGTATATCGATCATGCTAATCGGCAGATTGATCAAATTAGGCGGCGTGTTGTAAAGGGTGAAAAAATCCCGCATAATGAAAAGGTCTTCTCGCTCTTTGAACCCCATACGGAATGGATCTCCAAAGGGAAAGCCGGTGTTCCCCAAGAATTGGGGCTGCGAGTCTGTATCCTGGAAGATCAATACGGCCTGATTCTGCATCATCAGGTGATGGAAAAAGAAACTGACGACAAGGTGGCAGTTGCCATGGTCGATGCCGCTCAAAGCAAGTTTCCAAATCTCAAAGGATGCAGTTTTGACAAGGGTTTCTACAGTCCTGAAAACAAGAAAACTTTAAAAAAGAATCTTACCCTCCTGGTGCTTCCCAAAAAAGGGAAGCGAAATAAAGCTGAATTTGCAGAAGAAACAGCCGAGGAGTTCCGTCGATCCAAGAGAAAACACTCGGCAGTTGAGTCCGCCATCAACGGATTAGAAAACCATGGTCTGGATAGGTGCCCGGATCATGGCATTCATGGTTTTAAGCGGTATGTCAGTTTGTCGGTTCTGGCAAGGAACCTTCAGATTATCGGGCATCATATTCAACAGAAAGAGCTAAAACGGATTCAACGTAAATCAGGCTAAACCAAAGTAGCAGAAAAAGAGGCCGATTTAAGAAAAAAGGGATAGTCACGCCCAAAGTCAGGTTAAATTGTCAAAGATCAGCGAAAAAAGAACATTGCATCTCGCATAGCCCTCTGAAGAGATGAAAATCGAGAATTTATGAGGCCATCCGAAGACATCTCAAAAGGGTTTTCGGTCAGCCACTAATTAGATGATCAATTTGTGCAACATCATCATTCATCTCAAGACGCAAATCATTGATTACGAAAATATCATTATTTTCCTGAAAGGCCCTTTTTAAATAAAATGCCATCTGCTTTTCAGCATTATAGCCATACTCTTGAAATTTATTAAGGAGCTCTTTTTCATCTGTTTCTTTTAATATCATAAATCATTCCTATTTCGAGGTGCCTTTCATTCAGAAATCCTTTCCTTATTTTTTAATAACAGTTCGTCTTTATACCTTTTTAACAACTTGAACAATGTTATCATGTTCCTTTCTGCAAATTCCTTCTTTAGCCTGGGTGCAGATTACAAAAAGGTGATGAATCATGCCACAGCCAGACGCCGGGTGGCCCGGGTCAGTCGTGCCGGCATGGGGTATTTCAAACGCCACACAATGGACATGGGCCGGCTGTCCGTGTGACTGACATAGCATGCCGGGCCAAGGAAAAAATAGGGACAGGCAAGCCCATTGGCCGTTTTCTCTTCCCGTACAAACAGCAATATCTGATGACCCTGTTTTTCGTGAAGGATGTATCGTTGTCCTGTGGGAGAGGTGTCGCTGGTGGTACTTTGGGATTGCCAGTGAAACAAACCCTCGTCCAGGGCATAATCCTTGTACATGGTGGTGGGGGAATACTCTTTTTCCGTTTTATTCAAGGTGATGAACAAAAGATCAGCCTGGATCTCCGGCAGGAACTTCACACCTTCTCTTAACTTTATCCGGTTTTCCAGGGTCAGGCACCCAAGGCCGGCCAGAATCTCATCCCGGGTGTAGCGGGCATGGACCGAAAGGGGACAGGAGAAGGGCAGATCAGCAGGGAGTACAAGGGACTCTGCCCGTTCCATGAGAATTTCCATCAGACTGCACACCTCGGCCATCAAGGTTTCATTGGTTTTCAAACGGGCTATGTTGCGGAAAAGTGTGGTTTCAGGAGGGGCGCTGTTCCAGATGGAAAAACAAAACAGGGTCAGCAATTGTTTCCTCCCTGAATCCATGGCATCCAGGAAGGCTGGGTCCAGGTGCGATCTTAATACAGTCAACAACTGTTCAAGCTGGCCCGGGTCATTGTGGTGGCAAAACCGCCGCAACCCCTTGGTCAAAATCGGTTCATCAGGATCATGGAACGTCTCGTTGATCCCCGCCTGAACACACAGCCGGGCCCATGCCCCTTTTTTGTAGACGTCATCCAGGGTCAGATGGTGATGATCCACGAATCGATCCAGGGTCAGGGCAAGGCCAGTTTCTGTCTCAAATGTGGCGATCCGTTGGATCATCTGGTTTTTATTGGCATGGGTCAGGGCTTTTTTTATGTTATCCAGCACATGGCGCTGGGCTTCTTTTTCCATTTCAATGACACAGCCCGACGGCAGCGAAGGAAAAGAAGCCGTAATTTCATCTTCAACACGGCTTGAGGTTTTGCCCAGCAAGGCCCGGAACCGGATCTCAAAATTAAATTTCTGGTGGGCCTGGCCAATGAAATCCAGAACCGTGAGGTGCTCTTTTTCCTCACACAGCCGCAACCCCCGTCCCAGCTGCTGCAGAAAAACGGTCAAACTTTCCGTGGGCCGAAGAAAAAGCACGGTATCAATTTCCGGGATGTCCACCCCTTCGTTGAAAAGATCCACCACACAGAGAAAATTCACATCACGCTGCTGCAGGCGTTTCACGGCCGCCCGTCTGACATCCCGGGCAGTCTCTGCCGTAAGTGCCATGGCTGAAATGCCTGCAGCCTGGAATTTTTCTGCCATATATTCGGCATGGGCCTGGGACACACAGAAACAGATGCCCCGGGCAGCAGAAACATCCAGCAGAATCTCCTTTGCCTTTTCAATGATCAGCCGGGCCCGGATATCATCGCCGGTGATGAGCAGTTTTTCAAGCCCATTGCGATCATAGCCGCCCCGTTGCCATTTCACATGGGAATAATCCACACAATCGCTGATGCAAAAATATTGAAACGGAGAAAGCAGTTTCTGGTTGATGGCATCGGGCAACCGGATTTCAGAGCAGATCCGGTTGTGGAACCAGGCCAGAATGTTCTTGCCATCAGCCCGTTCCGGTGTGGCTGTCAATCCCAGCAAGATTTTCGGCGTAAAATAGTCCAGTAATCGCTGGTAACTGGGGGCAGCACCATGGTGAAACTCATCCACCACAATATAGTCAAAAAAATCCGGGGGCACCTGGTCCCACAGCGCCCTTGCGTTGAGGGTTTGCACGGACACAAAAAGTTGCTCCAGATGGTCAGGCGTGTGGTTGCCCACCCACAACTCTCCAAAATTGTGATCCCGCAGAATATTTCGAAATACTCCCCGGGATTGAACAAGTATCTCCTCCCGGTGGGCCACAAAAAGCATTCGTTTTTGCCCGGGGCGTTCAAAGGATTGTTTGAAATCAAAGGCCGCAACGATGGTCTTGCCCGTGCCAGTGGCTGCCACCACCAGATTTCTCCATCGATGGTGCAACGCCCTTTCCGCTTTCAGAGTGTCCAGAATTTCCTGTTGATAGACATAGGGGACAATATTGAAAAAAGAGAGTTCCTGATCGGTTGAAAATGCGCCACCTCCCCTTTCCTGGTTCAGGGCGCGGTCCAGGCGCGGCAAAGATTCCAGGGAGATGGGTTCGAACTCCCGGGAGCGCAGATAGGTCTCAAAGGTGGCATTGATCTTTTCCCAGAGATGGCCGGATTCCTGCTGGCACAGCTTCACATTCCATTCCAGACCATCGGTCAACGCAGGATTTGAAACGTTGGACGACCCCACATAGGCCGCACCAAAAGCGGTTTTCCGGTGAAAGATATAGGCCTTGGCATGGAGGCGTGTCTGCCGGGTATTGAACGAGACCCGCACCTCGGTGTTGGGAAGGGAGAGCAGAAATTCGATGGCCTTAAGATCCGTTGCCCCCAGGTAGGAGGTGGTGATGACCCGCAGCCGCCCATGCCGGGTCAAGGCTTTGAGTTCATCCTTGATGATGCGGATACCGCTCCATTTGATAAACGAAACCAGCATATCCACCCCATCGGCGTGCAGCATTTCCTGTTTGAGCTGGGAAACCAGGGAGGGATCACCGGATGTGGCAGTGAGCAACGCCCCCACGGACAATGGCGTTGCCGGCCTGGGGGAATTGGCAAGGGCAGGATCAAGGACCTGCAGCAAACATCTGCCCGCCAGATCTATTTGCCCATGGCCATTCGGATCTTTTTCAATGGATTTACTTGCAGAGGAGATGAGTTCATTGCACACGGCAATCTGTTTTGAAAGCTTGTTACTTCCCTTGACCCGTGCCAGGATGCCGGCAAGGTATTGTTCCATGTGCCGGGCCAGTATGCCGTGGCTCTCTTCGGTGTCCACATGGGTAGTGATGCTTTTGAGTCCATTGTCCAGTTTGGCCAACTCTTGCTTCAGGGCCTGGGTGATCAGTTGTTCGTATAATCCGGGTTGGAAGGACATGGGTTAATTTCCTGGGATATTCTGCACAAAGGTCTCGGCTTCATAAAGGATTAACATGAACCTCTGCGGCTTGCCCGTCAGTATGTTTCTTGTTTAGTTTGCATATTTTATTCAACAAGAGTCAACTGAAAATTTAGACCACTTTTTTTCAATGGCTCATCGAAGGATTCAACCTCTTTTAAATATTGGTTTCCAATCTTTTGTTTCTTTCCATAGTATAGGTAGTGTATTGTTAGGGCATGTATTGGGAAAAATCACTGTGGCTTGACAATCACCGTAACCTAAAGGGTTCTTTCGTTCTAATTTTGTTCCAATATTACGGAAAACCATTAGTGCTTTATCTCGTTCAATTCGCTGTGGATAAATCAACGAATAATCGTCAAAACATTTATCTTTGTTATCCAATGGCACCATTATCTTGATTGAAATATTGACTTTTTGTTTCTTAATGAATTCGATCACTTTATGTTTTGCTTCTAAGAAACCAGTTATAACCCCTATTATAATAAGAATTCCTTTTTCCACCAAGAGTTCTTCATTTTGTTGAAGAATAGGTTTCAAATTTTCAATAATACTATTCCCGGTCCCAATAAAGTCGTCGATAAATACTATTGCATCAATATTCTCAGACTCAGAAATTTTTTTAGATATTTTCTCTGGTGTCGTTGAATATCCTTTGTAGATGTTATTTTTTTCGACAAATATTTTTGCATATTCCGCTCCACTTTTAACTGGGTTATTGTCTAAATAACTAACAATTATCCCACTTGTTTTACGTTCAGACGCTTTCACACTTAAATATTGCTCATTAGATTTTCTGATTTCTTTTTTTACTTCAATAAAGAGCTCTTCGGTTCTCTCTCTAATTTCATTATTTGTGTAAAATTTAATGTTTTCTAACAATTTAAATGCATATCGTTGATTTTCAATACTTTCAAATTGGGATAACCATTCTCGAACACAGTCGGTAGTTATTTCTTTACCTTTGTATGAATTCCAATTTTGAATTAAATGATTTATTTCATCATGTTTTACTCGTAATTGCTCCTCATATTTTTTCCTTAGTATTATACTTTGTTCTTCTTGAAAAGTTGTAATTATTTGGTACAGCCCATTATTTATTAACCAGTTTTCAAAAAATTTAACTATCAAATGGTAACAGTCGTTATCAACCTCAATAATTTTCCTCTGAACAAATTCTTCAATAGTTTTTTCGGCCTGAAACTCAGTCAAACCATTTACCATAGATTTATCAATAATTGCTTGTTTATTTGTTTTATATCCGCTTATCAATAATTGGCCGATAGACAACAACACCTTTCTTCTATTGATTGAAATTTCGTCTTCTTTTTTTTCTTTCTCTTTGATCCCATCTTTCCAAAAATGTGAAAAATCTGTGGCACCAATATTGTTCGGATGACCAGCCAGGTCAGTTGCCAATTTAACTTCTATTTCAGTGACATGATTATCTCTTTTTGAAACCATCAAGTGGAATAATTCAATGCATATTTTCTTTGTGAAATATGGATTTCCGGAGGTTTGCTTATAAATGTAGTCAACAGCAATATCAGTGATTTCTAAGATCTCTTTGACCGGATTTCGAATTAGGTTCTTAAAATCTTCCCATTCTGATTCTTTATCAAAGTAATCAACTCGAATAGGTTTAAATTTATTAAATTCTTGCCATTGACTCAGGATGTATTCTAATTTCTCGCCACCAACTAATATAAATCCAAATTGTTCCCTATTACTGATAGATCGAATACTTAGCATAAATGATTGTGCGATTTGTCCTTGATAAAGAAGGTCACTAGATATTCTGTCAAACTCATCAAGAATGATTAATGTCTGAAATGAGCTATCAATCTCTGTTACTTCATCAAGGAATTCAGTGATTCGATTAAAAGAACCACTAAAATCAGGAATTTCAATAGAAGAAAATTTTCTATTGTACCTTTTAATTTTGTTACATATTTTCCTCCCCAAATCATCCATACTTTTATGTGGACTAGTTGCGTTATCCCAATCACCTGCTTCAATATAAATTGCTAAGATATTTTGAATCTTAATTTTTGACTGAAGTGTTTTAACGATTGAAGTTTTTCCAACTCTTCTCTGACCAAAAATATATGACGACGCTACTTTTTTACCTATTTTACTCAAACTATTAATTATTTTTTTTCTTCCGATAAATTCATTCTCATCAGTCACAGGTTCAAGGTCATAAGGTTCTTCAGTCTCAAGTTCAGTCCAATCAATATCATTTCTTTGACCTACCAACTCTATCTCGAAATTTTGTTTACAGCTTTCTTTATTGAAATTCTTCCACTGAATCTCTCCAATCAAGATAATGCTATCAGTAGCCTGTATCCCTTTATACTGAAATTCAATAATTGATGATCTTTTAACAACACCCACATATTGCACCAGCTCAAATAATTTAATACTTTCATCCTATGACAGCAAATAACGGTTGGTATTAATTTTGCTTTCAGGCCGCCAATAATGAAATCAGTTCGTCTGGCAAATCAGGGCGTTGAATTATTTTTTTCATTTCAGGACTGATTTTTTCATGTGATTTTTGTTCGGCCTTCAATTTTTCAGCTACCAGATTAGCATCAATTTTTTCAAACCGTTCTTCCAAGTTGTCATTCCCATCAAGAATGGCTTCCATATATTCTGAATTGTCGAGATTCTTGATTAACGGAGTGTCAGTGAGTATGGTTTTAAGTCTTTTATTCAACGATATCGTTCCACTTCTTTTCCTGTTTCTGCGTTTCAGATCCCGAAAAAATCGTTCCAGAATATTATTGGTACGCTGTGGTTGAATGATGACCTGTCCATGGAATGTTTCGATTGTAATTGGATCGGCAAAAAGTTTGTCCCAGTAGGTGTCAATCTGTTTGATCATTTTTCTATATGAACCTACTTGAGATAATTTTTCGTCAGTCATTATTTCAGCTCGAAATTGCTTCACCTTCTGGGCAATACTTTTCATGTTGGTATAATCATCGCCATCATCATTAAGGCCTTTTTTCTTTCCAGAAACGGTTAAGGATAGGGCTTTTCGAAGTTGTTTGAACGTTCCCATTTTTTTCTCAATTTGCTTGGCAGCACTTTTTAATTGCTGGTCATTGACAATTTTGTTGAGGGGGTTCAAAAGATTGAAGAATCGTTTGTCAAACTGCTTATCTTCGGCTGTATTCACCATTTTATGCAGGACCTTCAATCTTTGGTAGAAAATAAAATGTGGGCAATCAAATGGGAAACCATACCCTTCCAGTTGCCCCGTTGTATCAAGAGCCCAATGGATCATGATATATGATGAAACAACAGCTAATTTATCTGCGGGTATTAAATTGGGCTGACCATTGGAAAGACATTCCAACAGGTCGGTCCCAACCTGAGTATCATCATCCATCAGAGATGCTAATGCTTTTGCCTTTGCCCGGAGAACAGCCCTGATTTTATGCTTTGTTAAACGGGTCCTTATTTTAGCATATTCGGCCTCATATAAATCTTTACCGATGTCCCTTAAAAAATGAAAATGACAGATGAAATCCGGGATACCTTTGAACACTTCGGCCACTGCAGACAAAATACCTTTCCCCATATCATGGACCAAGGCAATTGGATTGCCGTATTGCTTTTTTAAACCCTCTAAAAAGGGGATGATTGATTCCGCTTTTTCCGAAGGCAATTTGATATTGTCCAATACAATTTGAGCAATACCATCCATCCCGGTAAAAAGATGAGGACTGCCGCCTTCACAAGTTCCGTCAATGTGCAAAATATATCCGCCTCTGCGAGACATAAGCTGATTTAATCGTTGCTGTGCTTGCCGATGAGCTATGGCGAGATAAGCGATAAATTTTTTCCCAAGAAAGCCAATTTCCCGTTGAGAAATGGCAACATTTCTACCAGCTAATTGTTCAATAATTTGCTGTTCCGGAAGGCAATGGACAAAAAGGCCATACCCGACAGAAACCAACACGTCATACCCATATGTACACCGATATGGAGTCAGAGAACGAAGCTGTTGGCTTTGATGAACTGTGTTGTCAGTCGGATCAACCAGAACCGTTTCCTTGGCACAAAAAGATCCTATATCTAAAGTTACGACTGTCTTTTCCCGGGTTTTGAGAACTCTCAAATCCTGATGATTTATTCCTTTGGGAAAAAAATAAATGGTTGGTTTTTTGGGAAATAAATTCTGCGAACAAAGTCCATCGGTTATTTTAGCGACATATCCGGTGAGGCATTTTATTGCTCTGTATCCGAAGTTTTTTTTAACAGGTCATGAAATTCCAAAAATTGCTTAACGGCAGCTGTGTCAAACCGCTTACCCGAAGGGGCTGATTCAATTGCGAGACGATCAACTTCAATCCCTGGATTCTTTATCAAGTGTACTAAAATTCTAACAGCTTGGGCATCAGTGATCCAGCTATCAGTTATTTGCTGTCCCAATCCCCTTTTCTGTTGTTCATATTTGGCTGGTGAGTCTGCAAAATAAAAGAACCGGCCTTGATATTTTTCTCTTTTGATCCCATCCGAGTTTTTGATTTGTGAAAAATAGGAACTGGTTGATGGAATTTCAATAGTTTGGGAAATGTCAGCAGCACTAAGCCCTTTTTGGGACTTTCTGACCAACTCAATAATTGTTTGCCGTAAATTGCCGTGTTTAGAAAAAAGAGCAGGTTTATATTTCCACAACCCGTTACTGTCAAATTCGGGAATTTCAGGCAATGTGTAGTAACGCCCATTTTGATTTATACTGGTGAAGGCTTCCCACTTTTTTAATCTTCTTCTCACCGTTATCGCAGAGCATTGAAGTACATGCATCAATTCTTCAATGGTCATAATTTTATCTTGTCTGAATTTTACCAGGACATCATATTCTTTCATCGCCCCTCCAGCTGATAAAGTATGTGTTATTTAATATAAATTACACACACTCTATCAAAAAAGAGGGGAGATTCAAAGCTCTTTTTTCTTTAAATTTGGGTTTTCTTAGCTTAAAGGGGTATAGTTGGGTGTGTTTTTTGAAGAACACATACTTTATCTGATAAGGATTTGGGCTGGAAAGGGTTTACTGGCAGGGCTTTTCAAAAATCCAACCGTTATTTGCTGTCATAGCTTTCATCAGAATATAAATCGATCTTTACATTTGTATCATCGGCATATCCAGTACTGTTATTTTCGATCAATAGCTGGATTTTATGTTCTATACCTTTAATAAAAGGATACTTCTTTTCGGTATTTTTAATTTCTAGTTCAGCTGGTTGAGAATTTGGATTTTCATCAAAATCAGTTTTAAGGATATCTAAAATTAGTGAGAATGGCTTGCAAATAAAATTTAAACTATATTTAGTTCCACTTTCTGCTGCTATCTCAATAATAGATTCAAGAGCCTTTTTGGCATCTTTAAATAATAAATATCTTTGATTTAAATCACCCTCTTCGTATTCTTTTATTATTTTAAATGCTTTATCAACTAATTGTCGATCAAAATCACGGCCCAAGAACTGGTTTAATAAAGGTTTGTTTAGTTTTTTATTGATTACCGACCGATAGCTTTTACCAAACATACTTATGTATTGAAAATCTATTTTTTTTGTAATTTCTCCTTCAATTTCTTTTTCAATAGTTTTAACAAATCCACTGACCTTATTTTCAACCTCGTAAGTCTCAACTTTTTCATTTATTTTTAAAAACGTGCACACTTCTGGGATAGATTGGAAAAACAAGGTATGAATATTGTGTTTGAGCGAAGACTTCCTTATTAAATTTGAGTTTTTGCTATAAACCCGAAGCAAACAAAAAGCAATAAAACGTTTTTTATTTTGCTCCATTTCTCGTTTTATTAAAGAATTACCGTCTATGGTCTTGAACTCATATTCAATATTTAGATATGGAATAATCAATATAGCTAATTCTGCCAGATATTCAGAATCAGAAGTATAGTTAGTTGAATCTTCTATTAGTTTATCAATTTCAAGTAATTTTTTTGGATCCATCCGCTTTGTCCCTTTGCTACTAATAGAATACGGTGAACTTAAAAGGTCGAACAGTCATAACTCTAAGCCGCATAATTCCTTCTTTGAGATACATGTACCATCACAAATCACCCTCAATTCAGCAGGACTTTGTCAAATAAGAAACAACACTAAACGACAATAGTCGTATCCATCAAACGGCATTAAACCAATTTCTATCCACAGTTATTTTTTCGACCAATTCTTTTTTAATACCAAGGCCAAGTTCCTTAAGCTTTGTGGCAAGCTGCTCTCCGTCCACAAGATCAATGGGTGGCGCGCCATCACGGGTCGCTTCTTTGATGGCGCTTTGGGTGAATATGCCGGTAGTAATAAACAGGCCTTTGTCGGCACGCCCGACCATGGCGCCTCTAAAATCACGAATGGCAGACGCAGATACCGACCCTTGATATTTTTTACATTGAAAAATCACATGAAAACTCAAAAGCCCATTTAACCTCATGATGCCCTTGCCGTCTATGCCACCATCCCCTGTTTTACCGGTGACTTCGACCTGTACAAATCCGGATTCCCTTAAAATGCGCTTGGTTAAACGCTCAAATGCATCGGGTGACATATCGTGGATAAGAACATTATGCAGTATGCTCCGCCATGGTTCAGTTTCTTCGGGGAGATCACCATCATCATCTAAAGGATCATTTTTTTCCGTCGTTTCCTTTAGTTTTTTTGTTTTCTCCCGGACTATTTTAACCACTTCCTGGGGGTTAACCTTTTTGATCTCCCTTTTTTCAGGGACAATCACCCAAACCCCTCTTTCAGAATTTTCAATCAATCCATATTTTTTCAAATAGGTGCGCGCCCATGCCAGACGGTATTCAATTTCAGTCTGATTACTTTTTTCAGCATTATGGGGAACATTTAAAATATCTTCAGACAAATCAGATAATTCAGAAACCTTTTGGGCTATTTCATCAATAGAACCGGAACCGCCTAACTCATGCATTGCCTGGAGCAGCGGATTCATGAGTTCATGATATTTGGGCATGTGTTTTTTGGGGGACATTCTTATCTATCCTATAAAATGACTCTAATCTGATTCATTATTCCTGCTAAAGGACCTCATCCATAAAGGTATCAAACCTGTCTGCCACGGTAAAACCAACATTTTCATCCAAGGCTTTAAAATGTTTTCGGCCGCAATCTATTTTGGCCTGTTCAGCGGGTCGAAGCATATCAAAAAACAAACTGCCCTTGGTTTCAACCACAAAGTACAACTTTTCTTCATTGTCCAAGTTCACCAATACAGCCCAGTCAGGATTATAACTGCCAAGGGGGGTGTCAATCTTAAACCATCCTGGCAATTTGGCATAAACCTTTACATTTTCACTTTGCTCAAAGGATTTGGCAAACTCGGATTCGATCTCTGAATCATAGACAACATACTCATAGACCGATTTTCGGCTCTCCTGCATGTTCTTGTTAAGGTAGCCTTTAAGATCCTCATGTTCGAACAGTTCCTGGGCGTAAAAATGCTCACTGCCGATTTTCTCATATTTAATCCCGTCAACAATGGCATGGCGCATTTGATTTTTGATCATGAAACTTACTTCATCAATAAACTTTTGTGGATTGTTTTTAAAATCATCCAGCCGTTCACACCTGGTTAAAATTTCAACCAGGGTTTTACGTGTCAAATTCGTCTCATTTTGAAGGAAACTGATAATATCAGGCAACCGAAAGTCTTTGGCATCATACACATGGACACTTTCATGGATGTCTCCACCTTCAATACCGCCCTTTAATATTTTGACCTTTTCTTTTCCGTAAATGAATTTTGTTTTTCCAACAATCAGGTTCTTTTTAATATCCTCGGCACATTTTTCAACCAGATCATCAACATTAAAATCCACCCTGAAAGTTGTTTTATATTTAATTCTGTCCCAGAGCTGTTTAAATTCCTCTCCCAGATAAACCGCTTTGTTCAGCTGAACAGGTTTTTTCTCTCCCGCATTTTTAATGTTTAAATTACCCGCCACTTTTTTCAAGGAGGCCGTAATCGGGCCTGCGATTTCTTTTAAATCTTCAGGCAGATTAACCTGATTGTCCTTTAAATCTATTCGCAGGCTGTCCTGAACTTTGCCGTTTTTATCAATATATTTTTTCTCAAGAAGATGCTGCCAGATTCGTTCAGAAGTTTTAGCACCTAAATATTCATGATTATGGTGCTCATCTTCAATGACGATATTGGCAAAGGTATGCTTTTCCACCACCCCGAACCGAATCCCCTCCTCTTCCTCAATCTCTCGCTGAAGCTGACTGACAAAATCCTCATAGGATTCATTGGCCATTACGGTAAGGGTGTTAACATCAAAGCCATAGACCCGTTCCCCGTCCTGATTCACGGCAATACGCAACCCTCTTCCGATTTCCTGGCGCTTTTTCATCACCGAGGCGGTCTCATTCAAGGTACAAATTTGAAACACATTGGGATTGTCCCATCCCTCTTTAAGGGCGGAATGGGAAAAAATAAATCTCAGCTTTGAATCAAAGCTGAGCAGTTTTTCCTTGTCCTTCATGATCAGCTCATAGGCCGACCCATCGGCAATGGTGGCACCTTCCCCTTTTGATTCTTTATAGAGATTTTCACCCCTGGTATCTTTTTTCTTATCAATGGCAAAGTACCCATTGTGAACCTGTTCTGGCAATGACTCAATGTCCACCTCATTAAAAAGGGTGTGATACTTGGGTTTTTGAATCAGCAGCCCATATTCTTCCTCAAAAATTTGTGCGTATTTTCCCTTTTGGGGATTTCCATCTTCATCATAGAACCGATAATTGGACACCTTGTCGAGGAAAAAGAGGCTTAAAACCTTTAACCCCAATGGATTTAGGTGTAATTCTTTTTCCAGATGTTCTTCAATGGTCTTTCTGATCTGCAGCCTTTTGTACTCATCCTGACTTACATCCCCAATGGATTGATTGAGCTTGATGATTTCAGGTTTACTTGTAAAATCAATATACTCATTGCCCTGTTCACAGAAAATTTCATTGATAATATACCCTTCATAAATCGTGCGACCCTTGGAAAGTTCATAAAGATCGTCCCCGGACCGAGCCCACTTGCTCGTCCGTTTCACCTTGCCACCCTGGATGGCATCAAATTCGATTTTTGCGGTGATGGGGCTTTTTTTATTGTTCACCTCAAGTAACCGAACATAGGCCCGATTATGCCCGTCCTTTACATTGATGCTTGCCACTTCAATCTGCTTGACCAGCTTTTGTTCGTAGGCATCCAGGGAATCCAGCTTGTACATCAGGTTGTACTTGTCTTTATGGGTTGCTGAATAGCGAAGTGTACACAAGGGGTTTAATGAGGTAATGGCTTTTTTTGATTTGGGTGTGCTGTCAACACTCTGGGGTTCGTCAATGATCACGATGGGGTTGGTTGACTGGATAAACTCAATGGGTTTTGTTCCGTTCAGGCGATCATTGGTTCTATGGATGATATTTGCTTTGGTTTCTTTTGAAGGATCGGTAAAGCTTTTGCGAAAGGCGTCAATATTGATCACCATGATCTGAATATAGTCGCTGGTGGCAAAATTTCTTACGTCCCCCAGCTTTTGGGAATCATAGATAAAATAATCATACTGAACATTCTCATACAGCCCCTTGAAATGCTGCTCCGTGATCTGAAGGGACTTATGCACCCCCTCTTTGACGGCAAGGGAAGGCACCACAATAATAAATTTCGTAAACCCAAACAATTTGTTCATTTCAAAGATGGACCGAAGGTAGACATAGGTTTTTCCAGTACCGGTCTCCATTTCAACGGTAAAATCCATGGAACCCAAGGCCTCGGACTGTTTTAACCCTTGTTTCAGTTGCGTTTTGCAGACATTCTCAAGCAATTCATCTTCAAGCAGTTCAAGTTTGTTTCCAATGCCAAGGTCAGACTGGGTTTTAAACAGATCCAGCTGTTTATCACTGTTTATGGTGGGCACGGAAAAATTGACCTGGCGGATTTCCTGGCCCTCAAAAATCCCCAGGATAGCGTTAACAGCATCCTTCTGGTAATCAAGATCTGGATTAAATTTAAATTTCATCCCATGGTCTCCTTACAGACTCTTAACATCTTCAATCTGGTATTGTTTTAGAATCTGAATGGCATTGGTTTTGACCACATCGGTTTTAAACCCATTGTCCTTGAAAACCACCCGCATGATTTCAGGGTTAAGTGTTTTCTTTAACTTTCCAATTCCTTCCACCACATCAATGGTAATGTCTGAATCAAGGCAGATCACCAGGGCACCCAACCCAATAACATAGACCGTTTTTCCTCCAATGAGTTGTTCCTCAATGGGCAGGGTCAGGTCAAGGCCGTATTTGAGCAACAGTTCATAAAGAACATCCTCCTGGGTCCGGCCCTTTTTAATATTTTCAACGGAATCCCAGAGCGCATCTTCAAGCGTGTCAAAATCAGCATCCCAGGGTTTGATGTTGGAGGAATCGAGTTTGAACACCTTGAATCCGATATCCAAGTTTTCTATACCTTCTTTGTCTTTGTTTTCTTCTATGATTTTGTCCCCTGCGCGACGAATGCGTTCTTTGCCGATGTCAGCGATTGTTTTGTAGCCTGCTTTGGAGGCTTCGGATTTTTCGTTGCATGGTTCAGGGAGTTGGACCATAATAAATTTACGATTTCCGTCATCTTCTTTATTCCAATCAAGAACAGCGTGGGCAGTTGGGCATGATCCAGAAAAAAAGTCTAAAACGATACCAGAATCATCATTGCCAAGCTTTACTATCTGAGACAAGAGTTTAAAAGGTTTTGGGGTATCAAAAACTTGAGAACCATCAAAAATTTTTTTAAGAGAAACACTTGCCTCTTTATTACTTCCAAATACCGAATGAGGCCACCAAGTTTCGGGGGTAAGACCACTCTTAATCTCAGACAAATATTTTTTGAGCATTGGTCTCCCTTTTCCTAAGACCCCAAAGGTCACTCGTCCCTCGCGTATCCAGTTTTCATAAGTTTTTTGGTTGCATCTCCAATATCGACCTGGTGGCGGTGTAACTTCTAGACCGCTTGGGGTAGTAATAGTAAATTGTCCAGCAGAATAATATTTACCAGCAGAAAGATTCTCTGCTTTCCATGGACCTCGTCGATCATTATCTGGATTTTTAAATTTGGCTAATTGTTCCTTTGTCCTCTCAAATCGGCCAAAACTTAGTTGTGTTTCACTCTTACAATAGACAAGGATATGATCGTGAGTATTGGATATGTATTTTGCTGTCATGTTTGCGACATAAGCCTTTTGCCAGACAATATTTGCAATAAAATTATCCTCCCCAAAGATTTCATCACAAATTTTCTTCAAATTACTCTGTTCATTGTCATCAATGGAAATAAAAATAACCCCGTCATCCCGAAGAAGATTTCTGGCAAGTTTCAACCGGGGATACATCATATTGAGCCAGTTGGTATGGTATCTGCCGGACTGCTCGGAATTACTGGAAAACTTGCATCCTTTATCATCAATCTGGCCGGAATATTTTAAATAGGTCTCCAGATTATCTTTGTAATTATCCGGATAGATGAACTCTTTCCCCGTGTTATAGGGCGGGTCAATGTAGATCATCTTGATTTTTTTATGGTAGGATTTCTGGAGCAACTTCAACACTTCCAGGTTATCTCCTTCGATGAACAGATTACCCGTGGTGTCCCAATTTTTACTTTCATCCTTGCAGGGCCTTAAGGTGCCTGTGGAAGGGGTTTGGGCAATGCGTCTGGCCGTTGACTTCCCATGCCAGGTAAAATTATACCGCTCTTCCCGGGTCTCAGTGTAGTCTCCCAGGGTCTCCTTTAATTTTTGAAAGTCAACTTTGCCTTCGGTGAAGATCTCCGGGAAGATCTGTTTCAATTTGTCTACATTTTCCTGAACAATATTTTTGCTGCTGCCGTCGGTTTTCGGGTCAAGCATTTCCATTTTTTGTTCCGACATTTTATATCCTTGCCTTATGTTTTTCTATCTGTTCGATTGTTTTTTTTATCCGCATATTTAAATCCACCCTGCGGTTAAACTGGGTTTCCTTTTTTAAGCTGGAACGTAACCGGTTTTCTTGCTGTTCCAGGCTGTATATTTCTCTTAGTTCTTCTACCCTGTCAACACCGGTTTCATGAGAATTTATTGAGTAGTTTCCGCTGATTTGGGCACAGTTTAAGGCGACAACCCTTTGAACAAGGTCGGCATACCAGTCATAAAAATGATTAAAGGAAAAAGTATTGCTGTCCAGGCTTTTTAAAAAGTCTTCTTCTCCATCAGATGGGCAATCCAGGTTTATCCAAGGGGTACCATGAACCGTTTCCACCATGATCTTATTTTGATCCGCCTGATTGATCCGTTTTAATGCCAGATTCAAGGCAATTGAGGAATTATGATTAAAAACAACCAGGGTCGGATAGGGGATGACCCGTTGAATAATCTGGGCAATTCGTTTATGGCGAAGGGGATCTTTGAGCAAGACATCAATAATTGCAACTTCAAGGTATTCATAATCCTTGGTTTCAAAACTGGGGATATTGATGGTTGAAGGCTTTAGGGTATACCGCCACTCAATAGCATCAACATCGTTGGTAAAGACTTTCTTATCGGCAGCATTGAGTTCTGCATGGGCATAAAAAACCTTTTTAAATATGGGTTTACCCAGGTAACAGGTATCCGGGATATTCAATGCCCCATAAAAATCAATCATTTGAGCCCTGTTTCAGGACAAGAAAACAAACCACTTCAAAGTCTCCCATGCCTTTAAAGGTCTCTTTACAAAGGGTGGTTCCCCCACGACTGAAAAGACTTTCCACGCCTTTTTCTTCCTCCTTTCCGATGATGGTCTGGATGGCGGTTTCCAGCATATCCCGGTATGATGTCATCTCCTCGGCGTTATTGGTCTCCATGTTGAACCTTTTCATGGCATCCGGGTTTGGCGTCTTTTGCCAGATACACTCTTTTTTTAAGATATCCAGAATCTTTTTGGCTTGGATAAAATTCAGTTTAACCTCACCATTCTCTGTTACATAGAGCAGGTAGTAAGGTTCAAGGGAATAGGCTGTTTTCGGAACGGTCTTTGCGCTGACATTTTTAAGACAGAAAATAACGCCGGGTTCTATCTCTTGATCCTGAAACTGATTTTTTATAGTCGTGACGGCATAGATGGCGGTCGGCGCCTGTTCCAACTCCGTCATATTCTTTTTCATGTATTCAGACAGATCCATGCGAAAATCGTTCAAGGTCAGATCGGTGATGGAAATACCTCCGGAAAGATCTTCAAGATCAACCACATTATCCTGGAGTTCTTTTAGTTGCCTGCGCCGGTATTCCAGATCGTTCATCTCCCTTTTTTCATCATATTCAATAACATTTTCTTCTCCCGTGGCAGAGATGTCCAATAGAACCATCTTGCCACTCACACGGGCCTCAAGGTTGATGTATTCATCCAGTTCCATGTTGGGCCAGAAATTAACCAGCTGCACCTTTTTGTTCGTTGATCCCAGGCGGTCAATACGGCCAAACCGCTGGATAATGCGAACCGGATTCCAGTGAATGTCATAATTAATCAGATAATCGCAGTCCTGAAGATTCTGGCCTTCTGATATGCAGTCCGTGGCAATAAGTATATCAACTTCTCTTGACATGCTTGGGTCTATCCGGTTTCTTTCCTTGGAAACCGGAGAAAAGGAAGTGAGGATGGAATTGAGGTCTTTGGCAATACCCGGCATGGTAGTTTTATTGATATTGCCGCCCGTGACCAGAGCAGAATGTATGTCCAGTTCTTTGTGCGCCCAGTCGGCAATGTGTTGATACAGGTATTTGGCCGTATCTGCAAAGGCTGTGAATATGATAATTTTTTTATTGGCATTGTTTATGGGGTTGTCACATTTATAAGAAATGATGTTTTTAATCTTGTTGAGCTTTGCATCCCTGTTTTGGTTTATTTGCCGTGCCTCATGGAGCAATTCGGAAAGCTTTAGCTTATCGTCTTCCAGATCCTGTTTCCAGCGGATCTGATCCATATCTTTGAGCAGCACTTTGATCTTGTTGCCGATTAAAAAGGCTTCAAATTCCGGAGAATCTATTTCAATGTCCTCAATACCGATGTCTTCCAATTCACCGTCATGAAGGGCCTCTACTCTTTCAATCAAGGCGTTGACCATTTGCAATAATTTTTCAAGGGTAAGGGCAAAGGAGTTGATAGAGCTCTCCATCCGCTTGAGCATGTTCACCCGAAGTAAATGGATCAAGCTTTGTTCACGATCCACCTGTTTGAAGACCGATCCGCTTTTAACTGTAACATCATATTTTCGACTGTATTCTTCGCGTTTTTCCATCTTGATATACTTAAGCGGCGCATAGGCACTTAAGTTCAGGCGTCGTATCTGCCGGTTGATCTCTCGCAAGGGAGGGAAATGATCTTCAAGGTCAATATCTTCTTTTATGTTGATGGGCTGAAGCCTTTGCGGAAACTCTCCGATCTCCGCAACATCATAGTATTTTTCGATATGTTTTCTTGAACGGGCAATGGTCAGAAGATCCAGCAGCTGAAAATAATCAAAGTTCATCATCTCCAGAAGATCTTTAACCTCTCTTTGGTCGGAATCTATTTTTAGCCATTGGTTGAACCTTGCCTGGGCCTTTTTAAGGGTTTGTTCAATGCTGACAATCCCCAAATCGGCATAGCTGTCATCAACCCCTTCTGTGATGAAGGCCACCTGATTTTTCAAATCATTCATCCGATTGTTCACAGGGGTGGCAGACAGCATCAAAACCTTGGTCTTTACGCCGGACCGGATAATTTGATCCATCAACCGGGAGTAGCGTGTGATTCCCTTTCTACCCGAATTATTATTACGAAAATTGTGGGATTCATCAATCACAACCAGGTCATAGTTTCCCCAATTCAGGGTCTCAAGATTGATTTCTCCAGACATGCCTGAAAATCTGGTTAAATCCGTGTGGTTCAGTACATCATAATTAAACCGGTCCGATGAAAAAAGATTTCGTTTATCATTGATGGTGTAGATGGTCCAGTTCTCACGTAGTTTTTTGGGAACAATCACTAGAACACGGTCATTGCGCAGTTCATAATATTTGATAACCGCAAGGGCCTCAAAGGTTTTACCCAGGCCCACGCTGTCGGCAATGATGCATCCATTGTGTTTTTCGAGTTTATCAATGGCACCCATTACACCGTCTTTCTGGAATTTATAAAGTTTCCTCCAGACGATTGTATCCTTAAAACCGGTTTTGGTTTTAATAATTTTTTCTTCATCAATTTCGCCCAGATAATCTTTGAAGATATTATAAAGAATTAAAAAATAGATAAACTTGGGGGATCGATCCCGGCTGAGGGATTCCAAATGATCAAGAAACAACTCTTTGATATCTTCAACTGCCGTTTTATTTCCCCAGATAGTATTAAACCACTCAAGCAACGCTTTTGTATTTTCAGTGTCGGACGAGCACATGTTCATGGCATAGATGTCGGATTCACAATACCCCAACCCGGAAGCTGTGAAGTGGGAACTACCGCTGATGGCAATGGCTCCCTCCTGATTGTTGATATGAACAAGATTCTGGCTTAATGTGTTTGGATTTTTAACTGCCTTAATTTCTGCTTTCTGTGACAACCAGTTTGCACATTCCCTTGATACACTCGTCTGACGAAGCTGATTTTGCAACCGCCTTTCAAACTTGTCCCCGTTTAATTTTTGAATCAAACGGGAAGGCTGACTGTCTTTGGAGACAGGAGGGTCTGAAAATAAAAACCGCACACTTTCAATTTTAGTTAATTCTTGTTTTAATTTTTCAAAGCCATAGATGGAAAACAGTCCTGAAATAATGGAGAGTCTTGAATCAGTTGAAATAGTTTCTTTTACTTTGTCTCCAACTTTTCCGTTCTTTTTATTGTCAAGAAGCATGGGATTAAACCTAACAAAAATGATGAATTTTTATCTATTGCTCCATATATATGAACAATCACAAATGAGTCAGTAACAACATATATCAACATTGTAAAGGCCAATATCGCCCTTTCGGGTTTGTTTCTTTGATGTTCTGGTATAACTTTGAGTTGTTTTAAATTTTCAACATCCATTGGAATAGCAGGACATTGCAACCGGCAAAAAAATGCCTTGTTAATCATGTCTTCTTTTGATACCGAGAGTATCGTTAGCATGGGAGCTCCCTTATTTGCTTTAACTTCAATACATTACAATTAGTATAGGATTCTATATGTTATCCATCACTTATGCGTCAATTATTTCCTTTTTAAGCGCCCTAATGGTAGCTGTGCTTGGGCACATATTCACAATTCAACGTAAAAGAAAAGATGAATTATCAGAGATGCAGATGAAAGCATGCACAGATTTTATTATCGCATCTACCCGACTGGCTTCAGCTCGACGGACAGGGCAAACCCAAGATGAATTAAACGAATTAAGTGCCCTTAATGATGCAAAAGTTAGGATTTGTATATGTGGGGATAAAAAAGTAGTAGAAGCCCTTAAAAATTTTTGGGAAAAAGGCGCGACCTTAGAAAATGAAAGAGAGATACTCGCCTTTACAACTTTTTGTTATCGTATTCGAGAAAGTCTTGGCAGGAAAGCTTTTGATATTAAAGATCTCAAGATTTCCGATACCCTATTCAAAATAGAGCCTTCGAATTTTTCGTATAGAATAGCCAACCAGCATAATCATAAAGATGACAATTGATGCTCTTTTCATAATGGGAATGGTCCAGAAAAGACACCTTGCTCGGATCCGAAGGCAGACATATGATGGTCAGTGCTCGCCATGACCGATTGATGCCAAAAACTTAACACAATGACACTGAAGGTGCCTGCCATGTCCTATTCACCCTCCCTGAGTTCCGGATTTACATTTACAAAGAATCGCAGTTCGTTTATATCCCCCCAGTCCGGGATGTGCTCCCTTTGCATACAGGAATGCAACTGCACCTACGAGTTGGCCCCTTAAAATTTATTTTGATCTTGTTGGGATCCGTTTTTGAACCAGACAATTGAGCCACACAATGCCTTCACAGCCAAGGCCGTCCTCCGTGGTTCTGGAGTTGACCACCTCAAAACCGGCCATTTGGGAGGCTATAATCCACTCTTCAACGGACATGGCCGTGAACCGCCGCCCCTTTTCATCAAACTCCCCCTGATTCACATCGTCCCGCCGGGAAGGCACGGAAAAAAAGAACCGGCCCTGTTCATTAACAAGGCACCCCGCTTTTTCAAACACGGCATCAATGGCTTCCCGGGTAAGATGCATAAGGGTGGCAATGGAAAAAAGACCGTCAAATTGCCCCAGGCGCTCTGATAACCCTTCGGGCAGATGGATGGTGTGGAGTCGGCCCGAGAGCTCCAGGTGAAGTTTAACGGCCGATGCAATCATTTCTGCGGACCCATCAACTGCCGTGACGTCAAAACCGCCGGCCACCATGAATGCAGCGTCCCGGCCTGACCCGCAGCCAATCTCCAGGAACTTTGTCCCCGGATCAAAGCAGGACTTCAACAGGGCCTGCATCTCTTCTACCCCGGCCGACTCATAGCGTTGGGCCTGGGCTTCTGCATTTTTCTGGTAGTATTTGATGGTGGATGAATTTTCAGGCATGGTTAATTGGATCGCCATCTGGCATTATCGTTGCTCAAATATCTTAAACATGGAATTGTGCCTACAATAACAGACGAAGAGAAACAAATATCCTTAAGATCCCTGGTTGAGTTACTTCGCCTCAAAGTAATCCCCATGGGACTGAACGCAAAACGTAATGGGATTACAATTCCATTAATACTTAAAGATAAAGGGACTTCAGAGAAATGGATAGATGTCTATCATCCCATGACCTCACCTGATTTAATTAAATCTCAAGCGAACGATTTTGCAAAAACGCGTTCCATTCCTTGTGTTTTAATCGATTCATTTTCTCTTATTCATGATTTACCGGCTGCATTTAAACGGGCAACCGATAGTTGATAACAATAACTGCACTAAAAGCCAAACCTCCATGGTTGACAAAAATCAAATATGTATGATATTTGTCAACCAAAGGGAGGTGATGAGTATGATTAACGAATTTGGCAAGCGCCTATATTCAGCAAGAAAAATGGCTGGAATGAGTATGGCGGCCCTGGCCCTGAAAGCTGGGGAAGTGGTGACGAAACAGGCCATCAGCAAATATGAGAAAGGGCAGATAAATCCAGGCAGTGATGTCCTCATTGCCTTGGCAAAAGCCCTTGGAGTCAAGGTGGATTATTTCTTCCGCCCTTCCAGGATTGCCATTGCCGGGTTGGAATTCAGGAAAAGATCCCGGTTGACCAAAAAAGCTGAAGAGCAGATTAAATACCAGGGACTGGATTTCCTTCAAAAATACCTGGAAATAGAAGATATTCTTAACATTCCAGGATCTTTTATAAACCCGGTCTCAAAGACCCTGGTGGAAAACCATGATGACATCGAAACTGCGGCCCGGGAGATAAGAGAAAAGTGGAATCTTGGGAACGGCCCAGTTCCCCATCTGATTGAACTCCTCGAAGACAAAGGATTCAGAGTGTTTGAAGTGTCTGATTTCGAATATTTTGACGGTCTTTCAGGGTTTATATCTGGAATGGATATCCCAGTTATAGCGGTTCACAAGGAGAGTGATCTGGTGCGTAAACGCTTCACCGTGGCCCATGAACTGGGACATCTGCTCCTGGACTTTTCCAAGGCTGAACAGAAAAGCATTGAAAAATTATGTCATGCATTTGCAGGTGCCCTGTTGATGCCGGAAACTGTCATGAAAAAAGAGTTGGGCGAGAAACGGTCTAAGATCACCGAGTGGGAACTCAAAAAGCTTAAAGGAATCTTTGGTATCTCCATGCAGGCCATTATGGCCAGGGCTTTTAACCTAAAGATTATCACTGAAAGCACTTATAAATCATTTTTCATATATGCATCAAAAAATGGCTGGCGCAGGGAAGAACCCGGTAAATATGAAGGCAGGGAGGTGGCCAACCGCTTTAAGCAGCTTGTCTATCATGGGGTGGCAGAGCAAATTATCAGCTTCAGCAAAGCGGCTGAGTTTTTGAATAAATCGGTTGCTGAGTTCGATCAGGAAGTTCAATTCGTCTCATGATTATCCTGGTAAACGATGCCAATATCCTCATTGACCTCTTGAAAATTGATCTGCTGGCAGCTTTTTTCCGCCTCTCATATGAATTTCATGTGACAGACTTTGTTACAGCTGAGATCCAGGAGGAGAATATTGCTGAGCTGGATATTTATTTTAAAAGGAAGATTCTGAATGAAAAAAAATTCAGCTATGAAGAATTGATGGAAATCCAATCGTTGAAAGCCTCATGCAAAGGACTGTCCATCCCGGACTGCTCCTGCCTGTTCCATGCAAAAAACCACTCCGGAAGATTACTGACCGGAGACGCTGCCCTTCGAAAGCATGCCGAACAGAATCAAATCTTGGTTCATGGAATTTTATGGATTTTTGATAAACTTGTGGATCAAACGATCATCACCCAAGCCCAGGCCCATGATAAACTAGCTCGATTACTGTCGATAAATCCCAGGTTGCCGGGAATAGAATGCAAAAAAAGACTTAAAAAATGGGAACAAGGGTGATTCCATAATTTTTTCTGGCTGAATTCGGTTTTTAACAGCAGGCCTTCCCTATCGCCCTTATAACTCAAGCCTCACCGCTCTAAGATAAAACGGTGTTTGATTATAATATCCTTGCCATCTTTTTGCATCAGGAATAAATTCACGTTCCATGGAATAGAATCCTTAAGCGCTCTGGGGAATATGTTATCGTTCCTTGTTCTTCAGACAAAAATGGATTGATTTATTCTTTATGCAACTCACAGGGGCAGTGAATGGATTTAACACCAATTTTCAATCAGGCATGGGAAGTTTTTGGGGTTCTCATTCCTGTCGCAATTTTACTATGCTTAATCAAAACACCCTGGTTCAAAGGCATTGTTGGAGAACTGATTGTTAACCTTTCGGCAAAATTCATGCTGGATAAAAAGGTGTATAACCTGATAAAAAATGTCACCCTGCCAACTGAGGACGGCACCACACAGATCGACCATATTATTATTTCAAGGTATGGGGTCTTTGTTGTTGAAACAAAAAACATGAAGGGATGGATATTTGGCAGCCCTAATCAAAAGACATGGACCCAGAAGATTTACAAACATTCAAGCAAATTTCAAAATCCCCTCCACCAGAACTATAAACATGTAAAGACCTTAGAATCATTGCTTGAACTTAACCCGGAACAGATACACTCGGTCATTGTTTTTGTTGGCGACAGCACCTTTAAAACCCCAATGCCGGAAAACGTAACCTATGGCTTTGGTTATGCCAAATTTATCAAATCCAAAACAAATCCCGTTTTATCTGAGGGTCAGGTTGAAAACATCGTCTCTCATATTAATGGCGGCAGGCTGGCAAGGTCTTTTAAAACCAACCGGGATCATGTTCGACACGTCAAAAAAATTGTGGCTGCAAAAGAGAACACACCCCCTTGTCCCAAATGTGGAAATCCCATGGTAATGCGTGAAGTAAAACGGGGGCAAAACAAAGGGAAACAATTTTGGGGATGTGCAAACTATCCAAAATGCAGGGGCACGGTGAACATCTGACCTTGGCTTGGTCATGGTTCAGGCAACGCCCTTAATATTTGCCCTGCCCTTCCCTGCGATTGGAAAGATACGCTGTTTTTCTGGTCTGGCATGAAATAGGATAGAAACATGAATACTGCTGAACAATCATATCTTATCAGTGGGGGGACGGCCGACCCCTTGCTGCCCCACCTGTTGCAGGCAATCGACAAGGCCACGGCGATCCAGATGGCGGTTTCTTTTACCCGAATGTCAGGCCTTCGCCTGATAAGCAGTGCCCTTGAAGAAGCCTTGGCCAGAAAGGTACCATTTGAATTTCTGACCAGTGACTACCTTGATGTGACAGAGCCTTCAGCCCTTCGCCGATTGATGCTCTTACACGAAACCGGTGCCGACGTCCGCATCCACTCCTGCCACAACGGCGGTGCATTTCATACCAAGGCCTATATTTTCATTCGCAACGACACGGAGGGCGTTGCATTCATCGGCTCCAGCAACCTGTCTGAAAGTGCGTTGACCCAGGGGATAGAATGGAACCTTTGCATCGACAGCTGCCAGACGCCTTCGACCTTTGCCCAGGCGTGCGCTTCTTTTTCACAATTGTTCGACAAAACAACGACCCTGGGGTTGTCCTGGGACTGGATTGAGCAGTATGAAAAGAGACGGGTGCCCATTGAATTGCCTGATTCTGAAATACCGCCGCCGCTTCCAGAACCCCACCCTATCCAGGAACGGGCCCTGGAAGCCCTGCGGGACAGCCGGAACAACGGATTACAGCGGGCACTTGTTGTCATGGCCACGGGTGTCGGGAAAACCTGGCTTGCCGTTTTTGATATTCTCAGGAACGGCTTTGGCCGTGTTCTTTTTGTTGCCCACAGGGAAGAGATCCTGAACCAGGCCGCATCAACCTTTCTGACGGTCAGCCCCAGGATGAAAGTTGGTTTCTTCCATGGCAATGAGAAATCTGAAGATGCAGATATCCTGTTCGGTTCGGTCCAGTCCCTTGGCAAGAAGACCCACCTCAGAAAATTTGACCGGACGGCCTTTGATTACATTGTCATTGATGAGTTTCACCACGCTTCGGCCGCCTCCTACCAGAACATTCTCAATTATTTTACCCCATCCTTTCTGCTGGGTCTGACCGCAACCCCTGAACGCAGCGACGGCCGGGACATTGAAGCCTTCTGTGACAACAACGTTGCCTTTCGCTTTGATCTCACTGAAGCCATTGAAGCGGGCCGGCTGTGTCCGTTCACCTATTTTGGGATCTATGACCGGCATGTGGATTATGAATTGATTCCCTGGCGCAGCAGGCGCTTTGACCCGGCAGAAATAGAGACTGCCTTTGAGACCCAGGCCCGGGCCCTGCAGATTTTTGAGGAATGGAAGGGAAAAGGGCAAAGCCGCACCCTGGGCTTTTGCGTCTCGATTCACCATGCCGATTTCATGGCCTCTTTTTTCAGTGCCAAAGGCGTAAAAGCGGTTTCTGTTCATTCAAAATCCATGGTTCGCCGCCACGACGCCCTTGACCGGTTGAGCAGTGGTTTACTGCAGATAATCTTCTGTGTGGACCTGTTCAATGAAGGTGTGGATATTCCAGGCATTGACACGGTGCTCATGGTACGACCAACCGAGTCACCCGTGGTGTACCTCCAGCAGCTTGGCCGTGGGCTCAGGCTCAAGCATGGCAAAGAGCGCCTGGTGGTGATTGATTTTATCGGCAACCATCGAAGCTTTCTCCAGGGCCCCCAGGCGCTGTTCGGGCTCCAGCCGGGTAGCCCTGCGTTTGTTGATGCGCTCAAGTCTTTCCGCAAGGGGACATTTGCGCTTCCCGCGGGTTGCAAGCTGCACATGGATCTTGAAGTCATCGATATTTTCAAAAAGCTGACCCGGATCAACCGAAACCCGGACAGAATTTATGCGTATCTCAGCGAGCTCAATGGCCGGCGGCCCACTGCCCTGGAAATGAGCCACTATGGAATCACGTTTGCTGCCATCCGACGGACACATGGCAGCTGGTTGCAGATGCTGTATGCCAAAGCAGACCTTGAGCCGGACATTTTTCAGCAGCTGTTCAGCCATATCGGGTTCTTCAGGGAAATGGAAAAAACAGCCCTGACCAAGTGCTTCAAACTCATCACCCTTGAAGCAATGATTGAGGTCAACGGATTCGTGGAGCCCCCTGCGACAGCCATCCTGGCGGACAAGGCCCTGGCAGTGCTTCTGCGTCGGCCGGTCCTGCTCCATGATATTCACGCAAAGTTTTCCCCCCATGAAAAGATCCGGTTCACACAAGCAGATGAATGGCACCGTTACTGGCTTGACAACCCGATCAATGCATTGATTGGCGGCAATCTATCCGGCAAAAAACAAAGCGTCTTCTTTGAGGTATCCGACGGTAAATTTATATACAAAAATCCGGTGGCACCTGAAGCCCAGGATATTTTTGAATCGCTGTTGCAGGAGATCGTTAATTGTCGTCTGGTGGGTTATAACCCGGCGGTAACAAAAATTCAGGCGGTCGTGTGCAAGTTAATGAAAAGTGGCACCTCACCGATCATCAAGCTCAATGACAGCCTGAGACCGGTTTTACCCAAAGGCGAGACAGGTATCCGCATTAATGGCAACCTATATACAGCCCGGTTTGCAAAAATTGCCGTCAACGTCATACAGAACGAGGCCGGAGAAAATGTTATTGCAGATATTCTGCGCAACTGGTTTGGACCCCAGGCCGGAATGCCTGGAGAAATCCACCAGGTTCGTTTTGTTAAAAAAGATAAGGAATGGCGTCTGGAGCCCGTTCAAATTCAGTCATCAGAGAGCACCAGAGCGCCTGGGGCTATAATCCATACGGCCCCTTTCGTTACGGACCCGCCCGTTGAACAGCGGTTTAAAACATGCGTCCCCTTTTATACGCTCAAGGCTGCTGCAGGCAATTTTGGGTTGGAGACTGGGCTGCCCCTCAACGGGGAGCCAACAGGATGGGTATTGGTTGATGATGCCAAGCCTGACATGTTTGTCGTCCAGGTTTCCGGAAAATCCATGGAGCCCCTCATCCTCGACGGCGCCTATTGCTTGTTCAGAGGAGGGTCTGCCTTGGGCGGATCTCGAAACGGCAGAACCATGCTGGTTCAAAGCAGCGGAATTTTTGACCCGGACACGGAATCTTCATTCACAGTCAAACGCTATCGCAGCATAAAAAAAGAAGATCCTGAAACAGGATGGCGGCACTCACAAATTTTCCTTGAGCCTGTCAATAAAGACTTTGAAGCCATCCAGCTTGACCCGGAAAGCGAAGAAAGTTTCGCCATTGTTGGAGAGTTTGTACGGGTTCTTCCTGAACCTGAAACCTGAATCTGAAGCCTAAAATTTATTTTTATCTTGCTGGGAGCCAATTTTAATTTTCTGAATTTTCAAGTGTTCCGTTTCTTCTTGATACAATTGCTGATAATCCTTGTGGATGTATTTTAAAGAAATAGCCAATGAATGAATTTGCATCTCTATTCGGTTGCCAGAACCGATTTGCCATTCAGTGGCGGCATAAAATAAAGCTCGACCCTTTTTCTGGTATTCCCCATATTTTTTTGAAACCATGGCGATTATTTCATTGGTAAGTTTTGGATCTTTGGTGTTCTGACCTAACCATTTAATTTCTATCGTATGTAATTTCCTAGAGATCGGCGTAAAAAAAAGATCAACCGTTGAGAAATGTCCAAGCAACTTTGTTTTATAATAAAAGCGGGTTGCCCCAGAAAATTTTCTGACCTGGGCATGAAAATGTTTGTTGACGGAGATTATGCCGGATCTATGCAGTGGGACATCATTTCTTTCCGCAATGTTAAAGACATTGTTTAACGTGCTCCCAAAGGGCCATATATCAAATTGGAAAAAGGACTCTTCCTTTTGGGAATACTCGATTCGGGCCACCTTATCTTTTGATATTCCGATTGTTCCCCCATAAAGGGAATACATATAATATCCCGCTTCTTCCCAGACGAAGTCGGATTGTATCTTTCTCCCGTCTTTGAGATACAAAGTATGAGCAAAGCAAACGCCTGGAATAAAAATGAACAAACCGATTAGGCCACTGGTGAATCTAAGAAAAAATTTCATAGCTTTTCCAATTCCTGTTCGTGATGTCAATCAAACACGGTCATCTCTCTTTTGAACCAGGCAGTTGAGCCACACAATGCCTTCACGGCCAAGGCCGTCCTCGGTGGTTCTGGAGCTGACCACCTCAAAACCGGCCTTCTGGCAGGCAAGAATCCACTCTTCAACGGACATGGCCGTAAACCGCCGCCCCTTTTCATCAAATTCGCCCTGGTTCACATCGTCCCGCCGGGAAGGCACAGAAAAAAAGAACCGGCCCTTTTCATTCACGAGGCGCCCGGCTTTTTCAAACACGGCATCAATGGCTTCCCGGGTGAGATGCATGAGGGTGGCAATGGAAAAAAGGCCATCAAAACGGCCCAGGTCCTCTGACAATTCGTCTGGCAGATGAATTGTGTAAAGCCTTCCTGAGAGTTCCGGGTGAAGTTTAGCGGCCGATGCAATCATCTCTTCTGACCCGTCAACTGCCGTGACGTCAAAGCCGCTGGCCTTCATGAATGCAGCGTCCCGGCCGGATCCGCAGCCAATCTCCAGGAGCTTTGCCCCCGGATCAAAGCAGGACTTCAACAGACGCTGCATCTCTTCCACCCCGGCCGACTCATAGCGTTGGGCCAGGGATTCTGCGTTTTTCTGGTAGTATTGGATGGTGGATGAGTTTTCAGGCATGATTTCTTTCTTTCAGCAGTAGCGGTTTAATCAGCGTTGCCGCCCATGGCAAACAATATGTTCCTGGCAGCCTTTAAACCATAAAAACCCAACCTTGAAAAGAAAAGATTCTATCCATGGAACACCTGGCGTGTCAAACCATTCATTGGATCTGACGATCCAGTGGCAGTTGGGTGGGTTAACGGGGACCGGCAAAAAACCTTGTAATAATATCCTATTTTGATTATGTCTCATTTTGGCTTTTCAGCTTTTTAAAAGTTAGCCTATAAAGGTCAAAATGACACCTCTGATTACTCAATTTTTTGTACCCATTGCCGTCTTCGGAATTTTATTCGTATCTGTTACAATTTATAAACGATTGCAGATCAAGAAAAAAAGGCGCTCCCCTTTTTCTGATTCAGCACTGTTAAGGTTGCCCGGACATACCTTAAATCAAGAGATCCAAGAACTATCAGAGGATATCAATCAATATCTGGTTGGTATGTTAATCATTTCCATGATGCTTTATGATGAAGTCAGGCTAATGGCTTCCACCAAAGGCATTGCACCATCCATAAAGAACTATCCGCTTTTTTACGGGGCTTTTTTATTGATTGTCGGATTTTTTCTTTTCAAGATTTTCAAAAAAATGAGCGTTCGAAGCACGTTGAGATTGGGGTATGAAGGAGAGCTTGTTACTGCCCAGGAACTGCACAAAATCATGCCTGAAGGCAATCACGTTTTCCATGATTTTCCTGCTGACAATTTCAACATTGATCACGTTGTTGTGGGGCCGGCCGGCGTGTTTGCCATAGAGACCAAGGCAAGGTCTAAAAAGATTTCAGGCAACCATATCAATGATGCAAAGGCCTGTTACATCAACAATGAGATTGTCTTTCCGGACTTTAAGGACAGGCAATACCTTGAACAGGCAAAAAGACAAGCCAAATGGCTCGCCAACTGGATAAAGCAGTCTACGGGGCAGTCGGCTTCCGTTTTTCCTGTTGTCGCGCTTCCGGGTTGGTTCGTGGAAAGAAAAATGCCCTACGATGGCATGTTTGTCATCAATCCAAAGCAACTGAAGTATGTGATCAAATCAAAAACCGTGCATAATATGGATGAAAAAAGGATTCAACAAATAATTCACCAGCTGGAGATCAAATGCCGGAACATTGAAATCATTTCCAAACAGTATGATTCTTGAACCTTCATTTTCCCTATAAGGTAAAGTCATGAAAATGGCCCAGGACGATAAAACCAATTCTGGGGTCGTGCAAATTTTTTATTTCATTATGATACAATTGCTGATAGCCCTTATTAAGGTATTTTGAAAAGACAGCAATGTCTGATTCTGGGCTTTCCTGGGCAAGGTGAATACAAACTTCGAACACGACATAAAGATCAAGGTTGGAGGTGTTATGACTGCATTAACCCAAACAGGCAAATTGAGAATTATGTACGGCTATACTTTTTTAGGTGCAGGAGGGTTTGGCCTTGGAATCATTATGAATCCAGACCTGATTCAATCATTGTTGAAAATGCCGGATCAAGACCCAGTAATATTCGGGATCACAGGGGCTGTTTACCTTGCCTTTGGATTGCTTTCAGTTTTTGGATTGATATCCCCTGTAAAATTTTCGCCTGTACTTTTCCTTCAACTTGTTTACAAATCAATATGGCTGGCCGGAGTCATAGTGCCCATGTTTTTAAAAGGCCAGTTCCCTTTTTATGCTGTTTTGATAACAATCATCTTTCTGACATATATTATTGGTGACCTCATTTCATTGCCATTTAATTATCTGTTTTCGCGAAACAATCATTAATGCCATCAAAATAAAGGTGCCTGCCATGACCTATTCCCCCCCTTTGAGTTCCGGATTTACATTTGCAAAGAATCGCAGCGCGTTTATATCCCCCCAGTCCGGGATGTGCTCGTTTTGCACACAGGATTGCCATGGCACCTGTGAGCTGGCCCAGGCGGCTGTGCTGGGCGCACAGACCGTATACCCCACCACAACGGGCAGCAACCAGATTGCATCGGAAAAAGACTACCCCATTGATTTTTCCCACTTTAACATCAATGGCCGTGTGTTCGGCGCCCGGGGTGCCCAAGAGACCCAGGACGGGGCCACCATCTTCAATGTGAATCTTGAACGGACCTATGGGGCCATAAACCCCGTTAAAATGACCCTGCCGGTGATCCTTCCGGCATTGATCAAGCTCAACTGGCAGGACTACTTTGCCGGCGCTGCCATGGCCGGGGTGACCTGCGTGATCGGCGAGCATGCCAGAAACAATGAGCCGAACCTGAAAATCGAAAATGGCAAGGTGACGGACTTTCCCCTGCTGGGCAAGGCCCTTGACTGCTTTCGGCAGTATGACAGGGGGTATGGGCAGATTGTGCTTCAGTGCAATGTGGATGATGACCTCATGGGCGTTCCCAGGATTGCCATCGAAAAATATGGGGCTGAAGCCATTGAAATCAAGTTCGGCCAGGCAGCCAAGGGGACCCAGCCGGTGATCCGGGTCAAGGATCTTGAAACCGCGCTTGAACGTCAACGGGCCGGCAATGTGGTCCACCCTGACCCCAGTGATGCGTCCGTGCAGGCGGCCTACAGGGACGGGATCTGTCCGAATTTTTACACCTATGGCCGTTTGCCCCTGTGGACTGAAGCAACGTTGACGGCCCATATTGACGCCCTCCGGGACATGGGGGCGAAGAACATCTATTTTAAAATGGCGGGATATGACCGGGCGGACATTGAACAGGTGCTCCGCATGGCCTGTGCGTGCCGGGTGGACATGGTCACCTTTGACGGGGCCGGGGGCGGTTCCGGGTACAGCCCGTCCAAGATGATGAACGAATGGTCGCTGCCCACGGTCTGCCTGGAGCATGCCGTGGTCGACATCTGTCAACGGTTAAAATCAGAGGGGCTGAAACTGCCGGCCATGGTGATGACCGGCGGGTTTGCCAGCGAGGACCAGGTGTTCAAGGGGCTGGCCTATGGCCAGGGCCATGTGCTGGCCATAGGGTTGTGCCGGGCGTCCATGGCAGCGGCCATGACCGCTAAAACGATCGGCGACCAGATCAGGAGCGGCAATGTGCCGGACAGGTTCAAGGCATACGGTTCAACCGTTGAAGAGATCTTCTGCGACCTGCCCGATCTTCGGGCCATTTACGGCACCCGGGCCAACGAATTTTCCACCGGGGCCATTGGGGTTTTTTCCTATCTCAACAAGATTGCCTTCGGGCTCAAGCATTTTGCCGCCCTGAACCGGAAGTTCAACCTGGACCTGCTCGACAGAACCGATCTTATCCCCCTGACCGCCGAGGCCAGGGCATTGATGACGGACCAGTGGTTCATGCCCGTGGCGTGACATCTCCTGCATCCTGGTCACGGGTCTTGAACTGGCCGGTGCACAGGGACATCCGTTGTGCAAGCGAGCTCAGATTGACGGCACTTTCCGTTACGCGGGCGCAGTTGCCTGCCATGGCCAGGGTTGATTGATCTGCCAGGGCAATCTCCCGGGCAATCTGACCGGCAACATCGGTTGCCTGGGCAATGTTCTCATTGACGTCGCTGAACCCAACGGAGGTCTGGTTGACATTTTCAGCTATTTCACGGGTTGTGGCGGCCTGTTCTTCAACGGCTGCGGCCACCGTGTTGACCAGTTCGTTCACATCGGTAATAATACCGGTCACCCGCCGGATCTCTTCCACGGCCTGGCCGCTGATCTGTTGAATGCCTTCGATCTTCTGGCGAATATCGACCGTTGCTTCGGCGGTCTGGTTGGCAAGGTTTTTTATTTCACCGGCAACCACAGCAAACCCCCTGCCGGCTTCTCCTGCCCTGGCAGCTTCAATGGTGGCGTTCAGGGCCAGCAGATTGGTCTGCTCACTGATATCCTGGATGGCTTCGGTTACCTTGCCGATGTCCCGTGCGGTGATCCCGAGTTCATTGATTTTCGCTGAGGCATTTTCAGCCTCGACAACCGCCTGGGCGGTGATGGTGCTGGTTTTGGCGGTATTTGCTGAAATTTCATTGATGGTGGCCGTCATCTCTTCCGTTGCCGATGCCACCTGGCTTACATTCATGGACGCCTGCTCCATGGTTGCCGACACGGACGTCATGTTACTGCTCATCTGTTCTGCTGCTGCCGCCACGCTGTTGGTCTGGGTTGAAAGCTGGTCCGCGTCCGAAGTCATCTGCACGGATACGCCGGACAATTCTTTGGATGAGGCGTCCAGGGCGCCGGTATTTTCCACAACATTTAAAATCGTCCTGTTAAGCTTTTCGATGAACACATTGAACCAGCTGCCCAGCTCACCGATTTCATCCTTTGAATCCGTCTGGATCCGAACGGTGAGATCACCCTCTCCCTGGGCAATATCCTTCATGGTTGCAACAACCCCCTTCAACGGCCGGGTGACATAGATATTGATGATGGCAATAACGGAAACAAACAGCGCCAGCAGTATCAGCGAAACAATCCCGATCACCTTGTACGTGGTCCGGGCGCTGGCATTAATGGTCTCGGTCACAAGGGCTGCTTTTTTCCCGAGAATGAAAAAGCCCAGTTGATCTCCTGAAAAATCCTTGACCGGCAGGGCAACGGTGAAATAGTTGTCGTCAAAGGCACCCTCCTTTTGCGCCTGTTCAAGATCGAGGTCCTTTAAAACATAGCTTAAAAAAGCGTCGTCCGCATCATTCTGGCTCAGGTAGTAATTTTTAAAATTCGGTTTGGATTTCAACCCTTTGGCAATGGTAAGATACTTTCCGTCCATGAAATACAAGAACTCGATATTGCTGGGTTCCAGGGTTCTTTTGATCGAGTTAAGCCCCCCTTCAAAGTTTGCAATGCCCAGGAACCGGCCCTGGTTTAAAATGGGGAACAAGCCTTTGAGCCTTAGCCCTTTTGACGATTCCTCCATGGTAACCAGGGGCTTTTTAGACTGCTGAACCTGTTTGAATGCCTCACTATAGTCGAGACGCTCATCACTGTTTTCAGTTTCCCAGGATTTTACAAACGAGTTCAGGTTGGAATCAATGATATGGATTGCAACATTTTTAAAGCCGGTGTTCTCTTTGAACATTCTGCCGTAATGTTTCAGGATATCCCTGGTTTTTGCCCGGTCACCCGTTTCCAGGGCGTCAATGATATCCTCGTTAATGGCTATTTGCAGGGCATTGGTGATCCAGGTGTCCTCTTTTGCCTTTAGGGTGCTGTCCAGGGCATTGGACAGCACTTTCTTTGTCTTGATCAGTTCGATGTTTCGGATGGCATTGACCTGCCCCAGCACAAAGAAGTAAATGATGGTTGCGGACATGACGAGCAAAACAGCAAACGCGGTGTACATCTTTTTTTTGATACTGAAATCCTTGAATTTCATTCTGATGTTCCTTTGGGGTTAAAATCTCCACATAAACCGGCAACAGGGTTTTCAGGCCCGTGATCAAAATAAAACCTCCCACATGGCGTGTCTTTTAAGCCGTCTTCTTCGTTGCCTTAATGGGCACATATTTCAATATGCTCCCATTAATGCGCCTTGAATACGACTTAAAATCCTATGCCATGCTTTGGAAAACTTTATTCCGATCATGGGCCTTATAATTTGAATCATCGGCTAAAAATCATCACAGGAGAGTATATACTCAAAAAGGAGAAAGAAAAAGAAAAAAACCGCCGCCGGTTTCAGGAACGGGGGGGCCGTGTCAGGGGTGCCACACCCCCAGTTGAACCAGCTGTTCGGTTGCCTTGCCGGCCCAGTCCCGGTTGGCTGCCGGGCTTGCAGGGCTTGGATGAAGAATCCGGCCGATCCTGACAGACGAGTCTTTGGCCCCGGCGAGCAGGCGTTTCTCGGCAAAATTGCCGATGCCGATGCACCATTCAGGTTCAAGGATTTCAACGATCCGCTTCAGATGGCTGTCGCACAGTTCAAAGAGCAATCCCCGTTCGTGTTTTGCAATTTTGTCCGGGGTGATGTTTGCACCCGAGTCCGCCATGAACACAAGGGGACAGTAGTTCATGACAATGTGCTCCCTGAAGAACGCATCCGCCCTATGGAACCGCTCCCGGAAAAGTCCCCACAGACGCCTGCCGCTCACCTCGGACTTGGGGCAGGCAAACCCGGTCACGGGTCTTCTGGGATGTTCATTTTCCGGTTTATCGATCTTTTCCTCGATCCCGAGCCAGGTTTTCACCGCCTCGATCTCTCCGAACGGCACCCCGATCTGTGCCATCCCCCATGGCCCGGGATTCATTCCCAGAAAGAGGATTCTTTTTTTTGACGCTCCATACCTGCGAACGTAGGCGGTGTAGGGGTTCCACGCATAGACAAGGGGATTATATACGGTTTTCACCGGGGGTGAGAACGTCAGTCGGTCGACGCGCCTGCGCAGGTCAATGGCGGCATCAAGAATTTGTTTGTCCGTGTTTTCCATGGTTATCTTTTTTCAACAGGGTTGATATCTGGGCCTTGGTCACAATGCTGCCCTCTATTTATAGTTGTTGGTCCAATGGGTCAAGCGTGAGTTTGTTGTGCCTTGGTCAGAACCCTGTAATAACGGCAAAAATAAAACCGATCCCCGGGCTGGTTTTAAAAAAATCGTTCAATCCGTGCGGGAATGGATGTTTTACCAGCGCCTCCTTTTTTTGCAGAATGTATTGTCAGCTGATCCACTCCACGGAAACAGGTCTTCTCGGGACGGGCTTGTCCTGGGCCTTGACTTTGGGATATCCCACACAGATACTTGTCACCAGCTCGTAGGGATAGTCGATGCCCAGCATCTTTTTCACTGCAGGCGCATATTTTATCGTGCTGGCAATAAACCCGATATAACAGGTGCCAAGCCCAAGGGAGTGTGCAGCCAGGACCAGGTTCTGTGCAGCAACGGCCACGTCAACATCCGGATGGCTGATTCCCCGTTTATCTTTCAGCAGATGAATGACAACGGGTGCATTAAAGGTGATTTTCCCTTGTTCCGTATATTTGACCTTTTCCATGGCGGCAATCGGACGCTGGTCCCATTTGTTTACCTGGAAAAAACTGAGCAGTGATACGCAGAATCTTCTCCAGAGTTGATTTCCAGAGTAAAGCCAGTGGATCATGTTGAGGATGCTTCCGCATTTTTCATCAATTTTGTCTGAAAGATCCCGGTCCGTGACCACAACAAATTTCCAGGGCTGGCCGTTTCCTGCCGAAGGAGCAAACCGGGCAGCCTCGATTATCCTTTTGAGCAGCTCTTTGGGGACAGGTTTGTTTTTGAACATCCGGATGCTGCGGCGGTTGTAAATGACCTGTTCTGTGCCAGTGAGTCCGGCCGGCACAGCAGATTCATCCCCGGGCGCTGTGCCGTTCAAGGGCGCGTATGGCGTCATCTTTCCGGTCATGTCCGCCGGGGTTTTGTAGCGTCCTTCCAGTACACGGTACTCCCCCCGGACCCGGATGCTGCTGGAGGGGCAGATGGCTTCACAGTTATTGCATCCGATGCAGGCCAGTTCCAGATCCACCAGGCCGGTTCCATAGGGTATTTTTTTCACCGGATCCCATTGAAGGCATGAGGTGGGGCAGGTCTGGGCGCACATCCCGCAGTGGCTGCATGTCTCTGCATCAAATTCAAGCGTATACGCCTGGGTTTCAGGGAAATGTGCCTTTTTAACTTTATCGAATAGTGACTGTTTCATAGCTGTCTTGTCCTGTCTGTTTTAAATTTCAGGTTAAACTTTATTTAAGCCGTAAACCCATGCACATTGCCAGCGTCCTGGTTGAGTTTGGCTCTGGGAACCCGGTCCAGATTCTTTTCAAAAGCTGTTTTCAAAATTTCATCACCAGGTTGAATAAAAGAGGGCCTGCCATTTACTTTTTTGACAGACACAGGTGCCGAATCACCGGCCGTTTGAGAAAGGGCAACGCCCAGAATAAAAAATAGAGGATGTGGGTCAAATAGTGAATTTTCCAGTGCAGTTTGTTGCCGTGGGCCGCTTTCCACACCAGGGCCGCTATCTGTTCCGGTTTGAGATTAACGCCCGTTGAAACAACACTGTGGGCCAGTTGATCCGCTTGGTTTACCATTGGTGTGGCAATATAGGGCGCTTTGATATCGCATACCCGGATACCGTATTGTTGAAATTCAAGATCAAATGCCTCGGTCAAAGCACCGACGGCATGTTTGCTGGCTGAATAAACCGCAAGTTCCGGCATGCCATAGATCGAGGATGTGGAACACATGGAAATGATCCGGGCACCGGGGGTTTTTTTTAACACCGGCAGGGAAGCGTGGATGCCGTTGAGAATCCCTTTTACATTGATATCCACCGTAAGGTGCTGCTGTTCCAGGTCGATGGTCTCATTGAGCCCCATTCTCAGGATTCCGGCATTGTTGAACAATACATCCATTGTTCCATTGGTTTGTTCGGAAAATGCACCCACTGTTTTTTGATAGCCCTTTGGATCGGTTACATCCATGGCCCTTGAAAAACAGTTTTCTTTACCGATTTCGGCCTCCAGCGTCCCAAGGCCTTGTGTGTTCATATCAACAATACCGACATACCAGCCGTTGGCGGCGAATAAAAGAGCGGTTGACCGCCCGATTCCAGAGGCGGCTCCAGTGATAAAAATGTTCTTGCGACCTTTCATTTCACATTGTCCCTTTCATTGAATGTTTCTTTCCGGAAGCGATGGGGAAAGATAGGGTGTTGTCGGTTGCAGACAGCTACCTCTCCCCGGTTCCACCCCTCCGCTGCTCCGGCGCTGTCAGTTTTGTCAGCTGCCGTGAAACCACCGTCCGTGTCAGGTTCAGAGCCGTTGATCCCTCACGCTTTTTCCAGAATGTGGACACACATGGAAGCCTCTTCAATGCCGATATTTCCCCCACCGTTTTCGGCCAGTCCCAAACGTGCATTTTCAACCTGGCGCTTTCCCGCCTCTCCGCGCAGCTGGAGACCCAGTTCATAGATCTGAGCCAGGCCGGATGCCCCAATGGGATGTCCGCGGCATTCCAGCCCGCCGCTGGTATTGATCGGTTGTTTGCCGCCAAGGGTCGTGGCTCCCGATTCCGCATAAATTCCGCCTTGTCCAACGGGACAGAACCCCATGGCTTCAACCTGGTGCAGTTCTCCGTAGGCGGTGGCATCATGCAGCTCTGCCAAACTGATATCATGGGGTCCGACCCCCGCTTTTTCATAGGCCTGTTTGACCAGCCGTTCTCCAATGTCGATTCCGTCAAAGGATCGCTCAGCTCCCGAGCCCATGATGGAGGCAAGGATTTTCACGGGACGTGCATTCACAAGTTTCTTTAAATATCTTTCGGAACAGACAATGGCTGCGGCCGCCCCGTCACCCACAGGCGCACACATGGAACGGGTCAGAGGATAGGTGACCGGCGCATCGGCCAGGACCTGTTCGACGGTCATCTGCTGCTGATACTGGGCCTTGGGGTTCAAAGAGCCGTGGAAATGATTTTTCGATGCGATCACCGCAAGCTGTTCCCGGGTCGATCCGAACGTGCTCATATGCCATCGGGCAAAGGTGGCATAGGCATCCATAAAAACCGAACGTCCAGCTCCCGGGGAACTCTCTTGAACCTGAAGCCCTCGGGTAAATGCCTTGCTGTACTTCACCAGCATCTCCAGGTGACTGTCGATATTTTTCACATCCATGCAGGCGGCATAGGCGCCAAGGGACTTGGCTTTATTTTTATCCGTTATTTTTTCAGATCCCAGAACCAGGGCCACATCATACATCTCGGCCTTAATGCCGGTATAGGCCAGGTGAAGGGCCGTGGAGGCACCTGCACAGGCATTTTCCACATTGGTGACCGGGATGCTGTCAATCCCCATGGATCTGAGCACCACCTGCCCCTTGATGGAGTGCTGATCGGCAAACATTCCCCAGAAGGTATTTGAGAAAAAGGCGGCCTCAAGTGCTCCGGCATCCAGTCCGGCATCTTCAAGGGCCAGACGGGTGGCCTCGTGGGCCATATCCCGTACCCCCCTGTCCGGGTATTTGTTAAACCGAACCATTCCAAGCCCTATAATATATACGTTGGACATTTTTATTTCCTTTTTATATGAAACACCCACCGAAGCTTTGCCATTGGCGGAGTTTCAACGTTCGTTGTGGCCGGATGCCATCCCTTGCTCCGGCCGTGCCGGTTATAGGGTATGGTACGGTTTAATCCTGCCTGGGATAACTATGGATCACCTTGTGTCCTGCCGCGATGGCCAACACATCATTGGCCCCATCTTCAATCAGCATGGACCGGGCATCCCTGAACAGCTTTTCCACGATATACTCCCGGGTCAATCCATTACCCCCAAATATCTGAACGGCATCATTGGCTATTTCAAAGGCATACTGGCATCCAAAGACCTTTCCAATGACAGAGTACTCTTCTGCAGGTGTCGACGTATTCTGGTTGTATTCAAGTACAGATCGGGTGAGTTGACGGGTCATTTCAACCTTACTGAACATTCCGAACAATTTCTTCTGCACATCCTGGTGCTCGATTAACGCCTTACCGCACTGAACCCTGTTCTTGGCGTACTCCAGGGCCTCTTCAAATGCTGCTCGACCGATGCCTGTCGCACATGTCCCCATCAATGCGGTGGTGGCGGACAGCACGATTTCCAGCATGACTTCGTAGGCTTCAGGACCGGCAACCAGGTAATTGGCCGGAACACGGACGTTATCAAAAAAGAGCTCGCCCTGGGGATCATCCCGCTGGCCCATTTTCTCCAGGGGTGCCCCTCTTTTGACCCCGGGAAGGTCCAGGGGCACAATAAAGATTCCACCGCCGGCATGCCCCATGGAGGGATCGATCTGACAAAACAGGAGGGCATGGGAGGCGTAGGGTGCACCCGAAACCCAGGCCGCTTTCTGGCCGTTGATCACGTATTGATCACCATCCAGGGTTGCGGTGCAGTCAGCAGGGATGTCCGGATCTCTGAAACTCGGATAGTTGGGCAGCAGGGTGTCTGATCCATGCATGGGCTCGGTAATGGCCCAGCATCCGGCAATTTTGCCGTCCCGGCAGTCGCAGAACGGTTTAATGATATTTTCAACAATCTCATCGTCGGGGACCATGGATGCCAGATAGGCAGGAAAAGCTGCCACGGCAAGGTCAACGGTAAGTCCGACGCTTCCCCAGGACAGCTCCTCAAGCACCAGGTGCAACTGGAGGGGTGTCAATCCCATACCGCCATAGGAATCCGGTATCAGGATGGTATGCAGATCCAGCTCATAGGCCTTTTTCTTGAATTCCCAGAAGGGAGATCCCGGGGCCACGGCTTCTGCCGCTGTCATACGGTCCATCTGCAGGGAGACAGGGCGCATGACATCCCTGGCAAATTCATGGGCAGCCTTTTTAAGCATGATATCTTCTTTACTCAAATTGATGTTGAGCTCTAAATAATCCATTCTATCTCCTTTAACACCTTGAATTCGTGTGGAAAATCAATTGCAAAACCCATAGACGTTATCCGCATCTTTACTGAAGTCATCCTTGAGAAATCGATCCAGGTTCTTTTCAGATGCCGTCTTGGGAATGGCATCCACAACCTGCAGATAAGAAGGGATACTGTTGCCGTCCAGCATCGTTCGGCAATGTGCGTGCAGGCTGGGAACATCAAGGGCTGAACCTTCCGTCAATACAACGGCGGATACCAGATCACTTTCACCCGGAGCACCTGATGCCGCAGGAATACCGTAAACACAGACATCCGTTATATCTTTATGTTTGGCAAATGCGGCTTCCACATGGCCGGGCTGAATAAAATCCCCTGCCCGGCGAAGACCGCCGCCTTTTCGAAAGTCAAAAAAGAACCATCCGTTCTCGTCCCGATGCCCCATGTCTCCGGACCTGAGCCACCCTCCCCTTGTTTTCTTTTCCGAGGCATCCGCCTTGCCAAAATACCTGACTTCTGTTCGCTGCCCAATGGTACGGCAGACGATTTCTCCGATTTCAAACGGCTTGCACTCACTGTCGTCATCCTTTACCACCCGCATCTCCATGACCCCGTCCAGGGGTTTGCCAAAAGAACCCATGGGCCCGACTCCCGGGGGCTTATGGGCAAACCCGCCCTCCACTGCGCCGTACCACTCATGGATAAAAACGCCGAACCGTTTTTCAAAGGCCTTCCACACGGCAAGCGGGGTTCCGGCACTGATGATCAGGCGGACCGGATTGTCCGCATCGTCACTCTTTTCGGGCTCACTGAAGATTCCCATCATCATCCCGCCCAGCAGAGAAAAGCTTGTGCAGCCGTATTTCCGGCAAATGTCCCAGATCCGGCTTTTGGTAAATCGCACGCTGATCACCGCAGGGATTCCCAGGTAGAGGGCAGGAACCATGGTAACCGCCTGGGCATTGCCGTGGGTCATTGAGAGACCGGTGTACAGTTTGTCGGTTTCATTGTATTGAAACACCCCTTTGGCCAGCATGCCAAAGGGTGCAAGACGGCTGTTTTTAAGGACAACGCCCTTGGGATCCCCTGTTGTACCGGACGTGTAGATGATTTCCATGGGCGCATTCAGGTCTTTGCATCGATCCTCCGGCAGCGGGGCTTCGGATGCGCTCCAGACCGCTTCCAGATCCGGAAGACCCGTTGCTCGTTCCATGCCTTGCTTGGCGGCCACGCCAATAATTTCGATTTCGGGAAGGCGGTTCAGGACCGGAAGAAGATCCCCTTTGAATTCACTGGTAAAAATAACCCCGCGGGCCTTTGAATCTTTCAGTACAAATTCAAGCCTTTTTCCTTTTGTCCTGGGATCAATGGGCAGCAGCACCGCACCAACCACATTGGCCGCATAGAGGGAATAAATAAATTCCGGATGATTTCTCATGAACAACGCCAGTACATCCCCCTTGCCAAACCCGGAATCCTTTAATTTTTGGGCGAGTTTACGCCCATGGGTCACAATGGTCCCGTAGGTGAGCACTTCATCGGTATAGATGCCATTTTCAAACGTTAAAATCTCAAATTCTGGATTTTCCTCTGCCTTGGCGTCAAGTTCGTAGGAAAAAAATCCTGGTATTTTACTGTTAGCCATTTTATTGCTCCTGATGATTAAATCTGAATGCTGAAATCACATCCTGCGACCAGGGAGACACGTTGCAGCGCCCGGACGACTCAAACATCTGCCATGGGTATCTGATGCGCATGGGTATCTGGCCCTCCCTGGTATGGTTTGGATTACATGGGCAGGCCGTAATCTTTACAATAGGAGGGGTAGAGCTCAAACATCGGCTTCAGATAGGGCAGGATTTTAAGGACCTTAGGTATGGGACCCTTTGATTTTATTTTCCGGGTGGCCAGGGCCACGGGAAGGTTGACCTTGTTCAGCCAGAAATTGTGGATGGTCTCTCCTGACAATTCCATGGTAATTACGGCATCTCTGTTCGCCTCATCCCCTGTAACCACCTGATCGGGGGTGATAAAAAGGTACCCCTTGGGATCACTGACAACAAATTTATAGGTAATATCGTACTCTTTGAGTTTAGAGCCGAATTCCGTCTCCCGGATGATATGATTCCACAGTTTTCCCAGAATTTCGTACATGTGTTCGCTGTCTTTGTAAATCGCCATTTGAATCTTCTCCCCAAGTGTTAGTGTCAAGATCAACCGAATACCCGACTCAAGTATCCATTGTTTTCCGTACTTTTAGTCTTCTGCTTTTTTTCCATTGAATCTCTGGCTGTTTAATACTACAAGTTGCGTGCCAGGACCCCGCTAAAATTTAAACATATGATTTTATTCGATTTAAAACTTTATACGGCAGAATGTATGACGTTATAAGGTCAAACGCTGACCCGATAAGATCACTTAAATGGTTGACGGAACTGTGCAGATGACACTATAGTCCCACCCAACGTCTTCATCTGAAAAACTCAACCTTCGGGATCGGCTGTTTCGAATTGGGGTCAGGCGTAAGCCCGAAAGTCGAGTAAGAAACAACCGGCATACATATGGAGAAGATACATGAAACCGGACACATCCCCCCTGGGGATCGAATCAACAGCAGACAAAACCATTGCCAACGATTCCATCGTACAACAGCACCTTGACAACGGTGCCTACACCCTCTCGTTTCAACAGCTGGACAAAATCCTATCGAGTATGGTGACCAACCCGCCTTCAAAGGATCGAGATGTCCTGTTCATATCCATAAGCCTTGAATTTGCCGGCATCTGTTTTGCTTTGGGCAAAGGGTTTCAGCAACTTAACGCATATCTGCAGGACGCGCTCCAGGCATCCGACCGGGTTGGAGACAGGCGCTCCCGGGCCATGGTCAACCTGCATCTGGGACGCCTGTTCTATTTTTCCGAGCAGCGGGCTAAAGCCATGGAGGCATTTTCCGCAGGCAAAACCGAAGTCGATGCCCTGGGTGATGATGACATTTCACCACAGGCCTCTGAGCTTATCGGGCTGTTTTATTTTATCCAGGGACATTTCAAGGAAGCTGAAGTCTATTTTGAACAGGCAACCAGAAGTTTTGAACTCGGCCAATATGGCCATTCCGGTCCCATGTGGCTCAGCTATTGCTATATATTTCTAGGCCATTTCAACCGTGCCATCGGCACCCTTGACTATTACCGCAGGGTGGCCCGGGGAAACGGCAACGAACCCTTGGCAACCACATTAAGAGCGGTTCTCGGCATTTGCCTGGTCAAAATCAAAAAACTCAAAGAGGCGACCTTTCACCTGTCTGGTGCGCTGCAGGAGGCCATTCAGCAAAAGAATGACTTTGCCGTCTATTTTGCAAGGGGAGGACTTGCGTTTTACCACATGACCGAAGGGCGCCTGGAGGATGCAAGGGAGTGGATGATGACAGCAGTGACCTTTGGGGCCAAATTAGGCCTCATCAAACAGTATGCCTCTCCTTTTGTTCTTGAAATAATGTATGAGCTTCACAGCCACAGGCTGGCTCCGATTCCGGATTTCTCATTTGAAAGTGAAATTGAGAGAATCTGTCAGGAGCCCAATATCCACCTTATCGGTGTGGCATTGCGATTAAAAGCCATGGACGGCCTGATTCAGGGAGAAGAGCTGGGTATCGTCCGGTCAAAACTTCAGCAAAGTGAAAAATACCTCGTAATTTCGGGAGATCCTGTCCAGCTGGCCAAAACCAGGATCGAAATTGCAAGACTCAGTCTCAAACAGGGCAGTCAGACCCAGGCCCGCCATATGGCACTGAAAGCCTGGAAAGGGCTTGCCGGATATGGTGATATTTTTTTTCCGGACGATCTTCGACATTTACTCGGCGTTGAAAACGGCCGCCATCCTGATTTAAAAGAGCCGGAAACAATGCTTCAACGATTTACGGAAATAATCGACGAGCTGGTTTTAAGTAACGACTTAAACGAATTGCTGGCCCACACGGTCAAAGCGACCAATCGCTTTCTAGGCGCTGAGCGAGGCGGTGTGTTCTGGTTTGATGACAAAAAATCACCTCGATTGATTGCGGCCCACAATTTATTTGAATCCGATATCAGCAGCAAAACCTTTCGTTCGAGCCTGGAATTGATTTTCAAAGCGTTCCATGGCAACACGCCGCTCATCAAACACCGCAAGGTCGTCGAGACCCGGGTTGGCCGGACAAAAGCCATGCTGGCCGTCCCCTTTGAAGTTAAGGGGAAGGCCAGGGGAATTTTGTACCACGACAATGCATACATCGACGACTGTTTCAGTTATTTCAGTAAAAACGAATTGGCAGGAATGGCAAACTATCTGAGTAAATATGTCAATCATCTGCTAAACCTAACGCGCAGAATCGAGGAAAAAGCCTCGAAGAATTATACACGACTGGGAGAGATCTCCGGAGAAAACTTTATTTCCCAGAGCCCGGTCATGGAGAAAAAATTAAAACAGGTGGACAAAATTGCCGGTACAGACAGCACGGTACTTGTTCTGGGAGAGACCGGTGTCGGCAAAGAATTGATTGCCCGACGCATCCATGAACGGAGCCTGCGAAAAGATTACCCCCTTGTTGTGGTTGACCCCACATCTATTCCTGAAACCTTGATAGAAAGCGAACTGTTCGGCCATGAGAAAGGGGCTTTCACCGGCGCGGACAAACAGAGAACAGGTCGTGTCGAGCTCGCCCATAAGGGAACACTTTTCATCGATGAAGTTGGAGAGATTCCCCTTTCCATTCAGGTGAAACTTCTGCGTGCCCTCCAGGAAAAGACCATCGTTCGACTGGGCGGATCCACCACCATTCATTCGGATTTTCGACTGATTGCCGCAACCAACAGGGACCTGCAAAAAGAGGTCGCAAAGGGAAATTTCAGGGAAGATCTGTTTTACCGTCTCAATGTGATCCCCATTGAGATACCGCCTTTGAGAAAGAGAGGGGAGGACATTCTCCTGATTGCTGAATATTTTCTGAAAAAATTCCGCATGAAATACAATTTCCCCATGATTGAATTTACACCGGAAAACAAGGTGATGCTTCTGGAGTATAACTGGCCGGGAAATATCAGGGAGCTCAACAATATCATCGAAAGGGCGGTGTTATTGTCTGAAGAGGATCAGCTGGCCATTGAATTAAAAACAAAGAACAACAGATCCCATCCCGATGACCTTTTTCAAGACAGGCCCTCGCTGGATGAGATGCAGCGCCGCTATATCAGTGCCGTATTGGAAGAGTGCAATGGCCAGATCGGCGGCCCTGAAGGGGCTGCCCAACGACTCGGGATGAAGCGGACAAGTCTCTATGCCAGGATGAGAACACTTGGGATGAGATAGGCATTGCTATATCTGTGATTGAATGCGGATATCCCCGGTATCGGAAATAGGGTCACCGAATTTCATGGGTTGGAGGGGATCCCCCATCAGCGGAAGAAACCTCCGGCTCTGCCGGGGGTCATTGACTGCATTGTTGAAGTTGCCTATTCTATGCCGGCAATGGCATCTATTTCCACGGCAAGCCCGGCAAAGATATCGGCAACGGCAACGGTCAGCCTTGCCGGCGGGTCCTTGGCAAAAAAACGTTTATACACCTCGTTCATTTCATCGAAATCATTGATGTCCGAGAGATACACATTGCATTTCAATACATTGTCCAGGCTTGCCCCCCCTCCTTGAGCACTTCACTGAGGTTGGCCAGGGCCCTTTGGGTCTGAATGCGGCAATGCAGTATGCGATGCTGAAGACAGCATCCCTTCCGTTTTCGGGCCTGTTCAGATGAATAAATTTAGCCGAGGAACTTGTAATCCGGCATTCAATGTTCAGGATGTCGGAAACCACAAGCTTCTCGCGGGTGAAGATTTTGTGGGCAGCCTCCATGGAAGCGTGTGTGGAGGAACATGACGGATACAGTTTAAAGGCGGGCGGATAGGTCTCCCATATATAAAACAGGTTGCCATGGGTAGACCCAGGGCATTTTTCAATTCTTCTTCATTGAAATCCAGCAGTTTTCCCGTCAGGACGGCTGCGGCTGTGGATCCGAAACTCCAGGTGAAGAGCCATCCCTTAAAGTGAAATTTTCTGTCACAGAGCCCCATACGCCCATGACCTCGTAGGAGAGGGCTGTTGCTTCAACAATTTTCGGATAACCAATGCCAAACTTTTCGACCTCTGCATGGACGATGCAGGCATGCCCGACTCCTCGGATGATATCCTGGGGCAGGCCAGGACCCTGGTGGCTGAACAGAACAAGATCGGGCTCCCCACTGCGAACATCTATGTGGATCCGCAGGTACAGCCCATTTCCACTGATTCCAACAAAGGGATGATGGTCCTGGAAAAAGACCAGTACTGCATGAACTATCTCAAAGGCGTCAGGTCCGGCGCCATTGAAAGTTAGAAAGATTCAGCCTGTCTGCAAACCCTGTTTTCCGTCTTTAAGACCAGGGTTTGCAGACAGTAAACTTCTCTTTTGAGGCGTTGATGACGCTCCTGCACAGTTCGGCAGTTCATTTTACTGGCAGGAAGGACAGACAAGGCGAAGCTCCCTGGAAAATGCGATCCGGTACATGCTCTGTCCGCAGCGTTCACACACCAGGGGATCCATCAATTTTGTAACCGGGTTGTAGAGCATTGAAAGGGTTCTCCGCTGTTTGCCTGCCACGGCGTTAAAAAGCACCTTGACCCCGGGGGTTGTGACGGCCATGACGGCGGCCAGGGAGACCTTGACCCGGATGCCGTACTTGTTTAAAAGGTCTTTCTGCTTTGCGGCAAGCTCTCCCGGGATCAGGGCGATCTTCTCCTCCCGCTCCAGCCTGAGTTTGTCGGACAGGCCCGTTCGTTCAAGGCTCTCGTTCATCTCCCGGCCCAGGGCCGTGTAGTATTCGTCAAGGCTTGAGGCGTCCCGCAGAAAACGCCGGTTCATGCTCTTTTTGAAATCAGACAGTTCCTGCTGTACCGCCTCCGACACATAGCGGCCGGCAAGCGGGATAATTTTTTCGATCTCCGCTTTGGTATGGTGATGGGAGAGGGTCTTTTTGTACTGCTTTTCCGCAAAGAAAATTTTGTCAGTCATGGCCGGTACCACGGCTTTGTTGTCCATGTTAACGGCAAGATCAACCAGCCCCTCCTTCTGCTCGTCGCTCTGGGCCAGGTAGCGGCAGGTCAAAATAAGGTAGCGTGCCTTGACCTCTCCGGTTCCTGAAACGGTCCCCGTTGCCTTGTAAAATTCAAACTGCTGTTTGATGAGGGCCTCGTACCCCCCCTTCTTAAGGTAGTCAAACACCAGGGAAAGCTCGACCAGGGGCGGGTTTGAACCGGCCATGGCAGAGACCCGCTCGAGCAGAGGGGCACCAAAATGGATGGGATAAAGGGTCCGGCCATGGGACGGGGTTCCGGGATCGGACCCCGGAGAAACGGAAATGTACTCGTCGACCCCGAGGGCGTCTGCAAGGGGGGCCGGCAAAAGCAGGTCTATCCTGTCGGCCCCTGCTTCCACAAGGGCGCCGTTCTCTTCAACAAACCGGCATACAAACGAGACAAGCTCTCCATCCTGACCCTCAAAAAGGGGGTTATAATTCATAGCTGTCTCCAAACAGTTTTTCGTCCAGCTCCCGGGTCTTTTCGTAACCGGTCCTGGCCCGTTTCATCCGCGTGCCAAGGTTGTTGAACCCTTTAATACGATCCGCTTCCGACCCGGAACCGACCCAGATGTCATAGACCAGATCTTCGAACTCCTTTTCGCCCTTGATCCTGCCGATGATCATGTCGATCTCGCCCACCACCATCTCAAACATGTTGATCTTTCGGTCGAGGATATCCAGGATATAGTCTTCGATGCTGCCTGCGGCACAGAAATTAAAGATCTGGACCTCTTTTTCCTGGCCGATCCTGTGGATGCGGCCGATTCTCTGTTCGATTTTCATGGGGTTCCAGGGAAGATCGTAATTCACCATCCGGCAGCAGAACTGGAGGTTACGTCCCTCTCCGCCGATCTCGGTGGTGACAAGCACCTGTTTTTCCCCCCGGAACGACTCGATCTCCCGGTCCTTTCTCTGGTTGTCCATCCGGCCGTGGAACAGGGCAAAGGGAATATGGTTCTGCTCTAAAAATTCACAGATGTGGTCAAGGGTGCTCGTGTATTTCACAAAAACAATCATCTTTTCCCCGGACGAACGGACGAGCTTTAACAGCGCCTTGTTCTTGGGCGTATCCAGGCCGGTCCTGCACGATTCCTTCAAAGCCCCCAGCGCCTGCCCATGGTCGGCAAAATAGGCCTTTTTCTCGAGCATCCTTGAAACAGCATCTTCCACGGCCCTGGGGGAAGAACCGGCCTGGGCCAGGAGACTCTTGGAAACCAGCCGTCCCCTGCCGCCGGTTGTGCTGTCCAGCCCCATGACCAGGGCTTCAAGTTTTTCATAAAACTCACGCTCACGCTTTGACGGCTCAATGCGGATGGTCCTGGCAAACCGCGGGGGAATGTTGATTCCGGCAAGGGCCCGGGTGTTGCGGATCATCACCTCCTGGAGAAGCTCCTTGAGCAACGCCCTGTTCCTGGGGTCTGTGGGATCGCCCCTGGTCATGAATTTCTCCCTGAAAGCCGTTGCCGTTTCGAGCTGACCCGGTTTGAGCAGGGTGATCAGGTTGTAAAGCTCCATGAGGTTGTTTTCTACCGGGGTGGCCGTAAGAAGGAGAATAAACCGTTTCTTGATGGTGTTGACCAGCTTCCAGTTCAGGGTGGTCCGGTTTTTCAGGTGGTGGGCCTCATCAACGATGAGCATGTCGTACTCCCGGGCGGTGACCCGGTCGAAATTCTTCTTTGATTTTGCCTGGTTGATCGAAGCCAGGACAAAGGGGGCGTTCCAGAAATCACCGCCCTTTTTCTTGAAATCAGGATCATCGGTGGACGGGATGTCCAGGCCGAACTTTGATTTCATCTCCTCCTTCCACTGGCTCACCAAGGGCGTGGGGGTGAGAATCAGCCCGGTCTTGATCATCCCCCGTTTCACATATTCACTGAAGACGATCAACGCCTCGATGGTTTTCCCAAGGCCCACCTCGTCTGAAAGAAGGGCCCGCCCCCTGAACCGCTTGAGAACTTTCCTGGCCGTCTCCTCCTGGTACCAGTAGGAGCGGACCTGGGAGAGGGAAGAGAGACAGACAAGGCTCTCAAAGGATTCCTTGAAGCGAATGGCGTGGCTCTCCAGGGCAAGCTCATAGATTCCAGGCCCCGAAAACCGGGGGGTCAACAGGGCATCAAAAAACGAACCCTCGTCAAAGTCGAAGGTCAGGGGAATTTCAGGAAGCGGCTTTTCAGGCGCGTCCACGGCATTCCCGGGCGGTTCCTCTGGTTCTGCAGGAGGTTTCTGGGAATTCCCGGCCGTTCCGGAAGAATCCTTTTCCTGACTGGAACGGGTCGTGTTGCCATAAAAAACCGATTCCGGGCGCCGGCCCAGCTTTTCTTCCATGAGACGATCCTGGCAGTACTTTTTGACCTCCTTCAGCTGTTTTCTCAACCGGACCTTGTTCCTGATCTTAAGGCCGGAAAGCATTTCCAGCAGACCATCAATATGGTCCAGCCCCTCCTGGAAACGGTCCAGCTCCATCAGCATGTTGATCAAGACAAGCCTGTCCTCATCCCTGATTTTACCGATCTTTTCGAGCCCGGCCAATGCTTCGAACTCAAGGAGTCGGTTGTTCGCAGCCCTGGCGACAATGCCCATGAGGTTCAACACCTCAGGATCACCGGGCCGCAGTTTCAAGGCCTTTTTCACCGTGGCAACGGCCTTGTCATGGTGGCCTGTTTGAGAATAGAAGGATGCCTGATGGGCCAGCATATCCCCCCTGTCCAGGGCAGCCGACCGCTGTCGTTCCGTGCGGATCTGCTTCTGTTTGGTCTTTCTCTTCTGCCGTTTCTTGTCACTTGAAGGTTTTGCCAAAATCAAATCCATGGTTTCGGGTAAAACGTTGGAGCGGCTTGAACATAAGCCCTTTTCATGGTTCTGGTTTTATAGGAAAACGCCTTAAAATACCAGATCTATCTTCCCGGCGCCCCAGGTGACCATTTACCCGAATCCTGCCCCGGCAGCAATGAATCACAACAAGATTGCAGAAAGATCATCATTCGAATAGAACCTGCCCGGCGTCAATGGCTTTGTTCAGGTCCTGGGTAATCGATTCAAGCAGGTGCACGTCCCGGCTGTCACGCTCCTGGCAGGTCACTTTAACCGCAAGGTTTCGCCCATTTTCCTTTGCGACATAGAGGGCTCGATCCACCAGATAAAAAATATGCTTGATTCCCAGATTGCCGGGATAATGTTTAAAAAACGGATAAAATACAACGCCCAGGGAGCAGGTTATGCTGATTTCACGGCCGTCTGTCACCTTAAACTTTGAATTGGCCACATGGAGACGGATCTTTTCTGCAAGTCGGAAGAGGTTACCCTCCCTGAAATCCTTCAAAATGACTATAAACTCTTCCCCGCCAATGCGGCCGACCACATCATCCTGCCGGACCATTTCACACAGTCTGCCACTGAACTGCTTGAGCACCATATCACCGGAATCGTGGCCATAATTGTCGTTGACCTTCTTGAAATGATCGATATCAATGCTGATCACGCCATATCCATTTAAATCGGACGGTTTTCGTTTATTCGAACCGTTTCTCTCCATCCACAGGGAATTGATTTCATTTTCAACCCTTGGCTTTAAAACATCAAAAAGATAATGCCTGTTTTTAAGGCCGGTCAAAGCATCAATCCGGGAGATTTTTTTGAGTTCATTGTTTTTTACGATGAGCTCCCGGTTGAGTTTTTCCGTGTTGAGTTTCTCCCGGTTGAATTGTTCAACAAGTAAATTGTTGTCATACCGCAACAAGAGGAACTCCTTTAAATCGGTATTCATCCGCTTTGCGTTAACCGACATGATCGTAAAGAAAATCAGTCCAAGCACCGCCATGGAGGTTGTGATCTGTGTTCCAAGGGTAAAAAGAATAATCGTGGGAATAACAAAGACGGTGATGGAATAGGAAAAAAACATGACCAGGTTGTTATGGTAGGAACCCAGGCTGCCGGCAACCATCCCCCCTGCAATAAAATAGACAAAGACCATGTACCCAAGCTGGTCGCTGTTTATAAAAAAAAGCCCTGCCGACCCGAACAGGAGGCCGGCAATCATAAAAGAAACGAGAAAAATTCTCTGCCAGAAAAGATAGTTGCGCTGTCTATATCCTCGCCGGTAAAATCTGATTACCACATACCGAATCAGGACAAAGAAAATGTTTATTATGCACCAGATGATCAGTCTCTCCCTTGGAATCACATTCCAAAGAACCGCCACAAGAATTATGGCATTTATAGGGGTGGCGGGCATACTCGCAAAAAGGTTGTTTACAAGGATTTTGGTTTGTTCGATCTCCACATAGGTTTCCCGGTCAAGGTCCACATCCATACTGTTTTCTCTTTTCATATCTCGTTTTTTTGATCCCCCGGCAAAACAACAAAAAATCAGCAGTACGCATCAAAGGTTCAATCAGCTGTGTGATACTCTTTTATGCTCCGTCACAAAACTCAACATATCAAATTCCAAAGCAGATCCAGTAAAAACATCCAGAATAAGACCCTATTCATTGAGAAAAAACAAGTAAATTTTGCGAATACCCGGCGCTGGATTCCAGGGGGTGCCACAGCACCAAAAGGTATTTAAAAACGGGCAGCTGGGCCTTGACCAGGGTTCTGACCAATGAAAAATCGACATTACACACAGGGTTTTGTTGCTGTTGTGGAGGTGGGACCCCGCCCCGGACCAGCGGGACCGGGCCACAGATTACGCAGGTGTTATTGCTGTTCCGGAGGTGGACCCCCCGCCCTGTATGGCGGGGGGGGGGGGTTACTTTTTACAGTCCTTCTTGATAGACCACGGCCAGTTTTCCCTGAACAAGGCGTTCCTGGTAGTACCGGCGCCGGGGTTTGCCGGAGGAGGTCTTTTCAAGGCTGCGGGCCGCAACAAATACCACGGTTCTGGCCGAGAGGCCGTGGCCTTCGGTGACCGCCCCCCTGAGGGTGCGTACGGCAGAAGGCCAGAATTGGGCATCCGGCGTTTCCGGGATTCTACGGTCGTCGGCCTCGGCAATGACGGCCAGTTCCTCGCCGCCGTCGTCGGCGGGCCTGGATACGGCAATGCAGGATCCCAGGCGGACCGGGGCGCCCGAATTCTGCACGGTAAGTTCGATATCGCCGGGATAGTGATTTTTTCCTGCAATGATGATCAGATCCTTGAGCCGGCCCGTGATATAGGCGTCACCGTCCATGACAAAGCCCAGGTCACCGGTGCGCAGGAACGGCCCTTCGCCGGTGTCGGCAAGGCGGGCGCCAAAGGTTTCCTGGGATTCTTTTTCCAGCCCCCAGTAACGTTCGGGTACGCTCGGGCCTTTGATCCAGAGTTCTCCCACCTGATCCGGCCTGGCAGCAGTGAGGGTGGCCGGATCCACCGCAATGATTTTATGGTCGCCCCCGGGGCCGCCGCAGCCGACAATTTTTCGTGCGCCCGGTGCATTTTCATCCACGACACGGACCTGGTGGGTTTCAAGGGCCTGGGCACTCAGGCAAAGCACTCTGGGCGGCTGGGACTGGGGTTTCAGCCCCCCCACAAACAGGACGGATTCGGCCATTCCGTAACAGGGCATAAAGGCCTGGGGCCGGAAACCCAGGGGGCCGAATTTTTCATTAAAGGCGGCCAGGGTGTCGTGCAGCACCGGTTCTCCTCCGTTGCCCGCCGTTTCCCAAGAGCTCAGGTCCAGCCCCTGGCACTCTTCGGCCGTGATGCGCCGGACAGAATAGGCATACCCGAAATTGGGACAGGCGGAGTTGGCGATTTTATAGTGGCTGATGGCCTTGAGCCACCGGACCGGTTTCATTAAAAAATCCATGGGGGACATGATGGTGGATTCATAGCCGAAAAAAACCGGGCCCAGGATGTCGCAGACCAGGCAGAGATCATGGTAGTGGGGCGCCCATACAATGGCGGGTTTGGTGGAATCCATTCTCAGCATCTGCCCCATGACCCGCAGGTTGGCCACGGCATTGCCATGGCTGATGGCAACCCCCTTGGGATGTCCGGTGGATCCGGAGGTAAACTGGAGATAGGCGATCTGATCCATTCCGGGCCTGGAACCTTTGAAATCCGATGCAGCCTCCCGGGTGACGGCCTGGAACGTCACCGGCAGGTTGCCAAGGCTTCTGGCCATGTCGGCAAAAGACCCGGTGGTCAGCACCAGGGAGGCACCGCTGACCCTGGCGGTATTGAGTATCCGGCCCAGGGGATTTTTACTCCTGGGATTGGGCAGCGGCACCGGCACGGCCCTGATGCCTGCCAGCAGACAGCCGTAGAATGCTTTGACAAAATCAAGGCCCGGGGGAAAGGCCAGCAGGACACTGGTGCCGGATAATCCCTGATCCGTGAGGTCCCTTGCAACGCCGGCGCTGCGTGCATAGAGCTCGGCAAAGGACCATTCTTGAACGGGACCGTCTATATCACCGTTTTCCATGAATCTGAACGCCAGGTTGTCTGCATTTCGAACTGCCCGGTCCGCCAGGAAGTCTACAATTGTCATGTGTATCAAAGATGCCCCCTTTCATCTGAATGCCGTGAAATTTATGTTTTTATCCGTCCTATACTTAAATGATCAGAATTTCAACCGTAAATCTCACTCTTCCGCCTTGACCCGGTACCAGGCCGCATACATGCAGGGCAGCACCAGAAGGGTCAGGATGGTGGCGCCGAACAGCCCGCCGCCGATGGATACGGCCATGGGGGCCCAGAATTTGTCCAGGGCCAGGGGGAGCATCCCGAGGATGGCGGCCGCGGCCGTGAGCATGATGGGTCGAAACCGCAGCACGGCCGCGTTGATGACGGCGTGGTAACGGGTTTCTCCGGCCTCAAGCTGCCGGTGGATCTGGTCCATGAGGATGACCGAGTTGCGGATGATGATGCCCGACAGGGCCAGAATGCCCAGCTGGGCCAGAAAGCCCATGGGCATGTGGAAGGTCAGAAGCGCGGCAATGACCCCGATGATGCCCAGGGGCGCCGTCAACAGCGTCAGAATCACGCTCGAGACGTCCTGGAGCTGGATCATCAGGATGATGACGATGATCATGAACATGGCCGGGGCCATGGCCAGGATATAGGCCGTGGCCTGGCTGCTGCGTTCGGCAATGCCGCCGATGTCGATGCGATAGTCCGGGGCAAGGTCGTCCCTCACCTGTTTCAACGCCGCGTAAACGGCCAGGGTTTCGTCGTTGCCCGTGGCACCGGCAACGGTTTCGGCCTGGACCGTGATGGTGGGGGTGAGGTTCCGCCGCCAGATCAGCCCCTCTTCCGTGTCAAAGCCGATGACGGCAATCTGCTCGAGGGGGATGGTGCGGCCGTTGCCGATGTGGATGGGCAGGGTTTTGATGTCCGAGATCGACCGGCGGTCTGCCGCGTCCAGGCGCAGGTCAATCTCAACGGTTTTGTCGTCCTGGCGGAACTGACTCACGGGAATGCCCGAAATCTGGGCCTGGATGGCCAGGGCAAGATCCGTGCTGTTGATCCCCAGCAGCCTGGCCTTGTCCTGGTCCACGGCCAGACGCAGCATCTTGGTCTTTTCGTACCAGTTGAAGTTGACGTTGCGAAGCAGGGGGTTTGCCGTCATCGTCTGCCCCACCTGTTGCGCAATCGTTCTCACCCGGCCGTAGTCCGGGCCTGACACCCGGAGCATGACCGGATAGGGCTCGGGCGGGCCGAGCTGCAGGGTCTTTATGTGGCCGCGCACCATGGGAAACGAGGTGGCAAGAATTTCAGAGATCTCCTTTTCCAGCTGCTGTCTCTGGTCCAGGCCCCTGGCCACAATGACAAACTGGGCAAAGTTGGACCGGGGCTGGACCGGGTCAAAGGTGAGGATAAACCTGGGGGCGCCAGATCCCACGTAGGAGGCAAAATGGTCAATGTGGGGGTTGGATTCAATGGCCCTGGCAAAGGCCTGCGCCTGGCGATCCGTGGCGGCAATCGACGCCCCTTCGGCAAGGGTCAGCTCCACGATCAGCTCCGGGCGGACCGAGTTGGGGAAAAATTCATGTTCGACAAACTTGAATGCATAGATGCTGTACCCGAACAGGGCTGCGGTCAGGACAAGCACAATGGTTTTGTGGCCCAGGCACCCGGCCAGCACCCGTTTAAAGCCCCGGTAAAAGGCCTTGTCGTAGATATCTTCAGGATCCTTGGCCACGGCGCGTTTGGGCTTGATCAGGTAATAGCCGAACATGGGCGTGACCATGACCGACACCACCCACGAGATGAGCAGGGAGATGGTGATGACCGGGAAGATCGTCTTGCAGAACTCCGACGACATGCCCTTGGAAAAGCCGATGGGGGTGAATCCGGCGCAGGTGATCAGGGTGCCGGCCAGCATGGGAAAGGCCGTGACCCGGTAGGCAAAGGCTGCGGCCTTGACCCGTTCCCAGCCCTGCTCGAGCTTGACGGACATCATCTCCACGGCAATGATGGCGTCGTCCACCAGCAGTCCCAGGGAGACGATCAGGGCCCCCAGCGAGACCCGGTGAAGGTCAATGCCGGCCATTTTCATGGCCAGGAAGGTGGCAGCCACCACCAGGGGGATGCACAGCGCCACCACCAGGCCCGAGCGCAGCCCCAGGCTCAGGAAGCTGACCACAAGGATGATGGCAATGGCCTCGGCCAGGGTTTTGACAAACTGGTCGATGGAATCCTTGACCACCCGGGGCTGGTTGGCCACCTGGTGGATGGAAAGGCCCAGGGGCAGGTCCCGGGTGATGGCGGAAAAGGTGGCGTCAAGGCGCTGGCCCAGCTTGAGGACGTTGCCGCCCTTTTCCATGGACACGGCAATGCCGATGGCGGGCGTCCCGTTAAAGTACATCTTGGGATCGGGCGGGTCAACATAGGCCCGCCTGATTTTTGCCATGTCCCCCAGGCGGAAGGTCCGGTCCAGGGCACGGATGGGCAGGTTTTCCAGGGCGGAAAGGTCGTTGAAAAGCCCTGTGACGCGCAGGAACACGTTGTCGTCCCGGGTTTCGATCATGCCCGACGGCGTCAGGGTGTTCTGCTTTTTGATCAGGGCCGCCGCAAGCAGCGGATCAATGCCCAGGCGGGCCAGTTTCCGGCTGTCCATCTCGATGAATATCTTTTCGGGCTGCACCCCGATCAGTTCCACCTTTTTAACGCTGTCCATGCGCAGCAGGATCTGGCGGATCTTTTCGGCCTGCACCCGCATCTCTTCGTAGGAAAATCCGTCGGAGGTCAGGGCGTAGACATTGCCGTAGACATCGTCGAACCGGTCGTTGAAATAGGGGCCGCGGATCCCTTCGGGCAGCTCGTCCCGCATGTTGTTGACCATGTTGCGGACCTCAAGCCAGGTGGGGCGGATCTCGTCCGGGCTGATGGGCTCCTTGAGATGCACAAAGATGACCGACTGCTGGGGCCGGGAGTAGCTTTCCAGATAGTCCAGACCCGGGGTGTCCTGGAGCCGTTTCTCAACCTTGTCCGTGATCTGCTGCTCCATCTGGGCGGCCGAGGCCCCGGGCCATCCCACGGCCACGATCATCTCCCGGATGGTAAAGTCCGGATCCTCCATGCGGCCCATCTGCCCATAGGCAATGGCGCCGGCAACGGCCGAGAGAACAATGAAAAACCAGATCAGCTGCCGGTGGTGAAGGGACCACTCTGTCAGATTGAAGTGTTTCATCGAACGTCCTCTTTGACCCGGACTCTGTCACCACCGGCCAGCTTGTGCACGCCGGCAGTGACGATTTTCTCACCGGAGACCAGCCCCTCAACGACCGCGATGCGGTCCCGGCCGTCCATGCCTCCCAGAACGACCTGCCGCTGGGTCACCCGGTCGTCCTGGACAACCCAGACCGTTGGATGTTCTGCAGTCTGGTAAACGGCTGAAAGGGGAATCAGCAGCCTGGCCTTTCCGGGCTCGTCCTGGACCACCGAGGCGGTCATGCCCAGTCTGACGCCTGCCGGGGGACGGATCAGGGTGATCCTGGCCCGGTAGGTCCGGGTGATGGGGTCGGCCACGGGGGAAATCTCCCGGGCCAGGCCCTGGACCGCAACCGATTCCAGGGCCCAGAAGGTCACCTTGAACCGGGCGCCGGGGGCAAAGGCCGCAATCCGGTTTTCCGGAATATCGATCTCAACTTCCATTTCATCCCCCCGGGCCATGATCACCACGGGCTGCCCTGCCCCCACCACCTGTCCTGTCTGGGCACGCACGTCCAGGACCACCCCCGGGGCATCGGCCGTCAGATTGCAGTAGGTCAGCTGATTGCGGGCCTGGGTGTACTGGGCCCGGGCCTGTTTTACCAGGGAGAGGGCCGAGTCGTGGGCGTTCTGGTACCGGTCCAGTTCCGCCTTGCTCATGAAATCGCGTTCATACAGGGCCTTGAACCGCCCGAGCTGATCCGATGCCAGGGCAAACTGGGACTGGGCCGCGGCAAGCTGGGCGCGGCTTGCGTCCACAGCCTGCTGGATGTCGCTGGGGTCCACCTGCATCAGCAGTTCCCCTGCCCTGACCCGGCTGCCCGCATCCACGTGGCGGGCAACCACTTTGCCCGGCACCCGGAAGGCCAGGCCGGTTTCAAAACGGCCGTGCACTGCGCCGGAATAGACATGGGACGGATCGTCCAGCAGGCTGCCCACGGTCATGGCACTGACCAGGGGCGGAAGGGCAGGCGCCACAACGTCGGTTTTTTCCAGGGGATTGTCGCATCCGGCAGCAACGAGCTGCACCAGCAGCAGGAGGATGATACATATTGAAACAGAGGAATTTTCAGGGAATCGGTGCACGTCGGTCTACTCCTTTCCAAGGGCCCGTTCCAGTTCGGAAACGGATATATTGTACATGCTCAGGGCATGGATATGGTTGGTTCTGGCCCGGGTCAGGGAGACCTCGGCGTCCAGTCGTTCAAGGGAGGTGCTCAGGCCCACCTGGTACCGGGTCCGGGCGGCCTCCAGGGTTTCTTCGGCCGTGGCAAGGGAACTCTGGGCCACGTTGACCGACGCCCGGGCAGCCTGGACGTTGCGGAAGGCCTGTTCGACCTTCAACCGGATGCCCCGTTCAAGCTGGGTCCGGGCGGTTCTGGCCTTTTCGAGTCCATGGCGGGCCAGGGCCACGGAATGGCTGACCATGCCGTGGTCGTAGAGTTTGAGGCTGGCCACAAGCCCGATCTCGGCCGAGGGGTCCTGGTTTTCAGGCTCAAACCGGTGGGCGCTGCCCACCAGGGCCAGGGTGGGCAGATGACCGCTCTGGGCCAGGGCCACCTGGTCTTCGGCCATCTGGATTTTGGCGTCCATGGCAGCCAGTTCGGGGCGGCGGTCCAGGGCCTCTTGTACCAGGGCCTCTAGGCTAACGGGCAACGGTCCCAAGGGCGGCTGCCCCCCAAAGGTGTATTGTGTGGAAAGATCCACCCCCATGGTAAAGTTGAGGGCGGTTCTGGCAAGGGCGAAGTTGTTGGCTGCAAGCAGCTGCTGCTGTTTCAGGTCGGCCAGTTTTTCCCTGGCCCGGAGTACGTCCAGCCGGGGCACGGTTTCCATGAGGTGATAGGCTTCGGCCTCGTTGACGTGGATTGCCATGCTGGCCACGGCATCGTCCAGGGCACGGGTCATCTGTCGGGTGAGCAGAACCGTGAAATAGGCCTTTTTAACGGCCAGGGCCAGATCCTGGTCTGCTGTTTTCAGGTCATGGCCCGCACTGTCCCTGCCGGCCTCGGCCATGTTTTTAACGGCGGTCAGCCGGCCGCCCGTGTAGAGGGGCTGGACAAGTTCCACGGCCATGCCGTAATAGGTGCGGCCGTCGTCGGGCATGTCCACGGCAGGGACCAGGCCCTGGGTCATGGTCGTCAGGACGTTGTTCAGCTGGACCAGCCCCTGTTCAAGCTGCACCAGGGAGGGCTGATCGTCGTAGCGGTAGATGCCGCCGTCAAGGGTTACCACGGGGCCGAATGCCGAAAGGGCCTGGGCCACCCGGTCCTGGGCCATGTCCACATCCCTTGCGGCAAGTTTGCGGGACAGGCTGTTTTCCATGGCGATCTCAACGGCCCGGTTTGCCGTCAGTGCCGGCGGGCTGTCACCAGCAGCCGGGCAGGACAGGGCCAGGACGAAAACCAGAATGGCAATGGTATCAATGTATTTCATGGGATATCTCTTCATTGTTTTTTAAGGAACAGGCACCGGTTGTTCCATGGGTTTTGCCGTAAGGCGGTACCAGTCATCCTGTTCGACCAGGATTCTGCCGTCGACCTGCCTTAACCCGATCCAGTATTCCGCCGTGGACTGGGCCTCGACCGATGCAAAGATGGGTACAAATCCGGCCTTTGCACATTGATCGATCAGGGTCTGCTGATTCTCAGGGTCAATCTGACCGGCCTCGTCAATGTAGGCCGGGATATTGAGCATCTGGTTCTGCTTGACGTGGAGAATCCGGCTGAGCAGCATCACGTTCAGGACAACCTTCACGGTGAGGTCTGTGCCCGTTGACTGGATGCTGGTACTTCCAAAACTTTTCACCTCTTTTCCGTTTTCCAGCTGAACCTGAATACCCAGATTGAACAGGCTGGGCAGGGAAATTTTCACCCCTTTTTTATCGATCAGCTCGTTAAATCTCTGGACAACCCGGTAAATATCCCGGTCTCCGCCAAAAATCGAATCTTCATTGATCAGGGTGTTGATAATGCTCAAAATATTGTTGTTCTCATCAACGACAAACTCAATTCGATTGATATTGGAAATCCGGTGTTTGTTCATGTCCCGGTTAAACCGCTTGATTTCATACACAAACTCATGGAACTGATCTTTCAGGTTCTTGAGCATGGCCCCGAGCTGCCGGGTGGCAGCGGTTTCATTTCGCTTGAGCACGGTTTCATAGTTGGTGATGCTCTCCGCGTTGGTATTGTCCTCAAATTCTTTGATCCTGGCCGGAATATCCCTGCCCGAGGCAAATCGATTGCCGCCCCGGAGCTCAATGTTCGCAAGGCACTGGTCCATGCGGGCCCGGATAACTGAAAGCGCCTCTCTTTTGACCACATACCCATTGATCAGATCTTCAATGCTGACACCGTCCAGGTCAGGGATTGGCTCCGGGTCCATGGCTGTATTGCCCTCAAGGTCTTTCACGATCACAACCCGCTGGCGGTCCGCCTCCATCTTTAGCAGCGCGGCCTGCCTTTTTTCTATTTCAAACCGGTCGCCGGAGATCCTTTTGTTGAGTTGCGCACTCTTGTCCTCGTTGTCTTTCATCCGGTCCACAACGGCCTGCAGCGCACTTTGTGCCTGGGCCAACTCGGTTTCAAACCGGGGCTGGTCCTGTTTTTCCCTTAAAAAGGCCCTGTATTCCTCAAGCTCGCGGCTCTGTTCCCGGATGGTCCGGTCAAGGCTTTTTTTCTCTTGTTCCTTCTGCTGGTAGTTCTTTGCAACATCCAGGGTTTTCAACAGCTCGGCTTCATCTTTTTGAAAGAGCGCCAGGTTCTGCTTGATCCGGTCATGGTTGAAATAGTCGTCAATGTCAACCGGGGCGATCCCGTTCAGATCAACCTTCAGGTTGCCATCCTTGTAGACCCCGTTCTCACACCGGTCGAGCAGCTGCTGCAGCTGCCCGACAAGGCCGGGTTCATCGTGGATGCACAGGGCCGGGGTCTCCAGGGAAAACGAGGTGAAAACAGTCTTGTTAAAGATCTTCATGAGCATCTGGATATCGTCGGGATCAAAGTGCTTTTTCAGCACAAACAGCAGGTTGGAGCTGATGTTCCTTAACTGGGATTCAAATCCGGCAATCTTTTTCTGAACAGACTTGATTTTCTGCGCGATTCTCTCAACCGGATCCACCGTGGATTTTCCAAGCTCAAGCACCAGGCGGTCCCGCTGATCCTCCAGGGAGGCAATTTTTTCGACACAGGCGTCAACACCGGGAAAAAGGGCATAACGGGCCGCTTTTTTTTCCAGATTCTTTAACCGTCGTTCCAGTTGCTCCTGCTGGCTGAACAGCCTGCCGTAGGCCGTCTTTTGAATCTCATTGTCGGCCTTGATCCGGTTGATCCGGGTTTCAATCTCCCCATGGGCAAATTTCATGTTTTCAAGGTCAGTCTTTTTCTTTTCCCGCTCCCGTTCGTAGTCTGCCTCGATTCGTCTGAAGGCAGCCGACACAAAGGCAAACCCCCCATCCCAGTCCGCCTTTAACCGGACCAGCGCCTGCACCTCCTGGGCAATGCTCCGGGCGGCTGCTATTTTATCTCTTTCACGGGCCAGGGATTCATTGAAATTCTTGTATTCACTCATGAAATCATAGGACACGCTCTCCCAGCTGGGCAGCAGGGAATTGATCAGAAACATCTTGACCTCTTCCATATTGAAATCGTTCATGTGGAGAAGATTTTTAAAGACATTTATGAACAGACGGTAATTTTTGTCGGTCATGCTCTTGAGGCGGAAAACCCCGATGGAAAATTTCTCGTTGCCCTGGATGGTGATCTCCTTGCCGATGAGGGCATCCTGCATCTGCTTGGGCTTGAGCCGTTTGACCCAGTGATCTGCCAGGGCCAGGTGCTGTTCAACCTGGTCAAGGGTTCTGACTTTTTTTCCTGATCCCCCGGCATCGTCCCCCACCAGAAAATCTTCCAGGTTCAACGCTTTTTTAATGGCAAACAACTGGTATTCATACCCGGAAAGCTGTCCCTTTCCGGCAGCCCCCACCACAAAGCTGCCCGTGTCCGTGACGATCTCAGACAGCACATAGCTGTTCTCGTAGGGAAAATAATATTTCAGGGTCTGCTTGTAATCCTTGGGGAAAACCATGTCCCGGTAGTTGCACAGAAACGGAAACTGCAGGGCATTGATGGCCGTGGATTTTCCCACATTGTTGGTGGCCGAGATGGACAGGGGTCTGTCCAGGGGAAAATCCCCCAGGGAATAGCTCTCCGTATTCAACAGAACCAGCCTTCGAATGCCGTAACGGATGCTAGGCGTCATCCCATTCATCCCCCTGTTCCGGCGCTGCTTCAGAGGGTTCGACTACCTCGGCAAACAGAGTGGTAAATCTTGACACGGATCGTTTGAACATGATCAGGTAATTGTCCTTCAAGTCTAAAAAACCGTACTTCTGGAGCTGCTGAACGGTCCTGAGCAGATCCACCTCCCCATTGATGCCCACCTGCTCGAGGATTTTCCGGTAGGGATCGAACCTTAAATGGGGCAGCTCCGGCACCACAAAGCGCTGTTCAATGATGGCGGAAACCGGATCGTTGCCCTGGTCTGCCAGGAAATCGTAGAGAATGGCCATGAACACGGTGAATTTTTTACTGACCCGGTTGATGCCCAGCTTGTCCTGGTCAGGTTCAAAATAGTATATGCCGGAAGTGCCGTCACACAGGTTAAAGCCCAGCATGTTAAAAAGCCCGCGATAGTAGGTTTCATGGGTGGTCAATTCCGTAAAAAGATCCCCATCATCGATGCACAGATGATACCCCATGGAGAAATGATGGAACAATTCCCGGGTCAGCCGGGGCTGGGTTTGGGGAGGGTCGGAAGTATGGGTTTCAGGCATTTTCCACCTTTAGGGTAACCCCATGGATCCCATGGGTTCGGGTCTGATAGGTTTTTGTCCGGCTCTTTTTAACACAAAACCCTTTTTCCGTCATCATCAGAAGAATGATGTCCAGAATTTTTCCAGTGGAAAACTCCGGGTACCGCCCAATGGCCCATTGGATCCCATCGTTGATGGGTAGGTCGGACCGGATGTCCCGGAGGATGGAATGGCGGTCCAGGGGCGCAGAGGTCCTGGAGAAACGGTCTGCCTTGTCCTGCCGGCTCAGTACGGAAATGGGCGGGGCAGGGTTTTCTTTGATATTTTTGTAACCGGCATAATACTTGAGCAGTACCAGGTCGTGGCTGACCAGGGGCGAGCGCTCCCTTGCGAACCAGTTCAGGGTGGCCATGGATTCAATTTTATGGAAATTGTTTTTCCTCAAACAGTCCAGGACAATGGAAGTTCCCCGGGTCACCCGGGAATTTAACCGGGCGATCTCGTACAGGGGCTGCAGCAGTTCCCGTGACAGCTTGAACCGTTTCAGGACGGTCATGCGCATATCAATGAGCATCTGCTTTGAAATATGAATCTTGTCCCGTTCACCGGTCAGGGATCCGGCCCGTTCCAGGGTTTCCACGGCGGTCTCCAGGCGATGGATCACCCGGTCGGTCGTCTGGTCAAAGTCGCTCCAGGGATCGATCATTTCTCCCATGGGAGCAATGTACTGATCCCAGGCATCCAGGATATCGGCATACCGCTGTTTCAGGGGAATGGCCGTGTCTTTTTTTTTGGATTCTGCCACAAGGTTCTCAATGGCCTTGTAGTCATGGCGGGTCTGCCGTTTGATCGTCTGGGTCTGCTTGTTGATTTTCTTGATCGCCCTGGCCACAGCGTCGGCGTCCCTTGCCTCGACCGCCTTTTCCAGGCGGCTGCTCAGCATGTCAAACTGATCCATGTGGACCCGGATACTTTCGGACAGCCCCAGCTGCTGTTCGCTCAACAGGTCCTCAACGATCTGTTCGGTCAGGTCCCCAAGGGTGTAAAGGGTCTGGCCGGTGAAGATCCGGGCCAGAACCCCATGGGACACCAGGGTCTCAACAAAGGAAAAGGCGTCTGTTTCAGGATCATGGCGTCGTATGGCCTGTAACAGCGCATACTGATCAATGGGACCGTCCCTGTTAATCTCAAACAACGCTGTGATCAGGCCCCACTGTCTGGCGACAAAGGTTAAATATCCCCTTGGCTGCATTGTCCCCCCATTACCCGATCCTTTTGGCAAAACCGTTCAACTAGACCACCCAGACCGTATACTGGGTTGCCCCGTAGACCACCTTGTGCCCGACCCGGCCGATGAAAAAAGCCTCCACCCTTGAAAGCCCCCGTCGTCCGACAACAATGGTACCGCACCCGCTCTTTTCGGCCTGCTCGATAATGGACTGGGACCGGCTGTGTACGCCCGTGACAATTTTTTCAGAAATGTTTTCAGGTTTAAACCCGGATCGCTCAAGGGTCTTTCTTATGGTCTGGAACACCCCCATTATCTTTGATTTAAAGGCGTCAACGCAGTTGGATTCCATGGCGTCCCGGGAGTCGTCGGGCCTACCGGCCGGCAAATCCGTTCCCGGAGATTCAAAATTGATCGCCCCAAGGCCCAGAACGGCATGGAAGATAACCGCCCCGTGGCCATGGCCCCCGAGCCATTGGGCAATGAGATCAACGGCCTTCATGGAGCTGGGCGAGGCATCCACGGCCAGCAGCACTTTTTTCACAGCCGGGGTCTGTCCCACAATGATGATGGGAAGAAAGGTCAGCGTCTGCAGAAGCTTCACGGCAACACTGCCAAGGATGATGCTTTTGAACTTGCCCATGCCCCTTCGCCTCAGGATCACGGCCGTATAGCCGTCTTTTGCCTCCCGGATGATATCCTGGGCCACCCCTTTTCCCAAATGGTGAAATTTGATTTCAACCTGGTGTTCCTGGAACCCGCCCTCGACCAGGATCTGTTTCGCCTGTTCCAGGTGGGCCAGTATTTTTCTTTGTTCCACCGCCTCCCAGCGGCTCAAGGCATCCTCAGTGTCATCACTTTCCGGACGATTCTCCAGCCCCTGGTACACGTCATTGCGCACTTCCTGACACACCTCCTGATACGCCTCCTGGTACCATTCCGGACTGCTGTCAAACACATGGAACAGAACAATCTCTGTCGAGTCGTCAATGGGCATGAAATCCTTGACATAGGTTACCGTATGAATGGATCGTTCAGAGCCGTCAACCAGCACAAGCCATTTTTTTTTCATGTTTTCCTCCATTGTCACGCCTTTCGGGACAAAACCCTGGTTACAGATCACCACCGGCCATGGGTGGGTTGCCGCCGCCGCCAAGTACCGCATAGAGCGTCACCTGACCGGCAAGCCTTGTGAGGCGCAGGGAGATAAGCACCTGCTGCTGGGCATAAAGGGATCGGTGGGCATCGAGCACCCCGAGATAACTGTCGAGCCCCATGGTATACCTTTTTTCTGAAAGATCATAGGTCGCCGCCATGGAATTCACAAGGGATTTCTGGGCAGCAAGCTGATCGTTGATGGTACCCAGGACGGCAAGGGCGTCGGCCACCTCCCTGAAGGCCGTCTGGATGGCGCGTTCATACTGGGTCAGGATGATCCTGCGGTCGGTCTTGCTGACCCCCAGGGCAGCCCAGGCCCTGGCATCAAAAATCGGTGCCGTGACCTGGGGTGTAAAGTTCCAGGTGCCCGAACCTGATTTAAACAGACCTGCAAGGTCGTCGCTGGCCGTTCCCAGGGCGCCGGTCAGGGAGATGCGGGGAAAAAGTGTGGCCCGGGCCGCACCGATAAAGGCATTGGCGCCCTTGAGTCGATGTTCCGCAGCAACAATGTCCGGCCGGTTCAACAGCACCGCCGACGAGAGCCCCGGGGACAGGGGTTCAAGGGCAGCGATACCGTCAAGGTTTGCGGGCAAAAGCCGCTCAGGCACCTCAACGCCGGCCAGCAGCCTCAGGGCATTCGTATCCTGGGCCGCAAGCAGGGTAAACCGGGGAATATCCCGTTCGGCCGCATCCACCTGGGATCGGGCACGGCGCAGATCAATTTCCGTTGCAAACCCTGCGCGGTAGCTCTTCTGGATGAGATCAAACGATGCCTGCTGGTTTTCCAGGGTAGCCCTGGCCAGGGCGAGGTTTTCCCGGTCTGCAGCCAGGGTGAAATAGGTCCTGGCCACCTCGGCCATGAGGGCAATCTGGGCGCTGGAACGGGCCTGGTCCGTGGCCAGGTACGTTTCCAGGGCCTGGTCCTTAAGGCTTTTCAGGCGACCGAAAAAATCAATTTCCCAGGCGGCAATGCCCAGGTTTACATCGTATTGGTCAACGATCCTGGCGTCGGTGGGGGCAATGAGATCCCTGGATCTACGCTGGCGTACGCCCGATCCTGAAAAATCAACAACCGGATAAAACTCGGCCCGCTGGATGTTGTACACCCCCCGCACCCGTTCCACGTTCAACGCCGCAAGGCGAAGATCCCGGTTGTTTTCAAGGGCGGTTTCAATCACCTGCTGAAGCCGCGGATCCGTGAAGAATGTCTGCCAGGCAAGGGATTGAACGTCCCGGGACAGGGCCGGGGCATCACCACTTTTATAGGCAGGCCCCTGGGGCCACTGGCCCGGGACCGGGGCCGGGGGCCGGACGTATGGGGGGGCAAGGGAACATCCGCCCAAAAGGAGGATAAGGCCCAGGGCCAGCAGGGTCAGGCATTTAACGGCCATGGGCCGCAATGGGAAGTTGACGGGTTTCATCGGGCACCACCTCCCGGTAATTCAAGGCCCTCTTCACGGTGATCCGTTTCGGGATTCTTGCTGGGTTCTCGGGTGAACATGCCTGCCACAACCACAAAGAACAGCGGGATGAAAATCAGATCAATAAACGTGGCGGACAGCATGCCCCCGCACACGGCCGTACCAATGGCGTTCATGGCACCGGCCCCTGCCCCGGATGCAATGGCCAGGGGCAGCACCCCGAAGAAAAAGGCCAGGGAGGTCATTATCACCGGTCGAAACCGTGTTTTCACCGCCCCAAGGGTGGCATCGATCAGGCTGTCACCATGGCCCAGGCGCTCTTTGATAAACTGGATGATCAGGATGGCGTTCTTGGTGGAAAGGCCCAGGGTGGTGAGAAACCCGATCTGGAAATAAACGTCATTGGGAAACCCCCGCAGGGAGGTTGCCAGGATGGCACCAAACACCCCCAGGGGCAGCATCAACAGATTGACAAAAGGAATAGTCCAGCTTTCGTACAAAGCAGCCACACACAGGAAGATGACAAAGATGGAAAAGGCGTAAAGAAGGGGGCCCTGGGCCGTTGCCATGCGCTCCTGGTAGGAGAGCCCTGTCCAGTCAAACCCGATGCCCTGGGGCAGCCGGGTCACAAGGGCCTCCATGGCGGTCATGGCCTCACCCGTGCTGTGGCCCGGGGCCGGTTCCCCCCAGATGTTGATGGATGGAAAGGCGTTGTAACGCTCTAGCTTGGGCGATCCCAGGCTCCAGCGGCCCGTGGCAAACGAGGCAAAGGGCACCATTTTGCCCGCGGTGTTGCGCACGTAGAGTTTTTCCAGGTCCCTGGGCAGCATGCGGTGGGGGGCGTCGGCCTGGGCATAGACCTTCTTGACCCGACCCGCCTGGATGAAATCGTTGACATAGGCGCTGCCAAAGGCTGCGGAAATGGTGCTGTGGATGGAACTGATGGGAATTCCCAGGGCGCCTGCCCGGTTCCAGTCCACGTCGATGCGGTATTCGGGCACATCCTGCATGCCGTTGGGCCGCACCCTGACAAGGAGGGGATCCTGGGCCGCAAGCCCCAGGAGCTGGTTCCGGGCCGCCATCAGCCGTTCATGGCCCAGACCGCCACGGTCCTGGAGCTGGAAATCAAACCCCGAGGCCATGCCCAACTCAATGACCGGGGGCGGCGGAAAGGCGACCACCATGCCCTCGTTTATCCGGGAAAATTGCCCCATGGCCCGACCGGCAATGGCCTTGACCTTGAGGTCGGGCCGCTGGCGGAGGTGCCAGTCCCGGAGTTTGGCAAATCCCAGGGCCATATTCTGGCCCTGGCCCCCGAAACTGATGCCCACGACCGACATGAACGACGCCACCGCCTCCTGTTCGCTGTCGAGCAGATGATCCCTGACCTTGTCCATCACCCGGCTGGTCTGCTCGAGGGTCGATCCCGACGGCAGCATGGCCATGACCAGCATGATGCCCTGGTCCTCATCGGGAATATAGGAGGTGGGCATGCGCTGGAAAAAAAAACCCACGGCAGCCACGATCAACAGATAGAGCACCAGGTACCGGAACTTCCTTGAAAACGAACGGCTCACCAGGCCCACGTACAGCCGCCGGATCATCACAAAGGTTCTGTCAAACCACCTGAAAAAAGGCCGCAGAAAAAACACGGCATTGTCCGAGGGCGCATGGCCCATGGGTATGGGTTTGAGAAACGAGGCACACAGCACCGGGGTCAGAATCAAGGCCACCAGCACGGAAAGCAGCATGGAGGCGATGATGGTGACGGAAAACTGGCGGTAGAGCACCCCGGTGGACCCTTCAAAAAAGGCCATGGGCGCAAACACGGCCGAAAGCACGAGGCCGATGCCGATGAGGGCGCTTGTGATCTCGTCCATGGATTTTGCCGTGGCGTCCCGGGGGGAAAGCCCCTCCTCTGCCATGATCCGCTCCACGTTCTCGACCACCACGATGGCGTCGTCCACGAGCAGCCCGATGGCCAGCACCATGGCAAACATGGTGAGCATATTGATGGAAAATCCGAAATATCCCAGGGTGGCAAAGGTGCCCAGGAGCACCACGGGCACGGCAATGGTGGGGATCAGAGTGGCCCGGATATTGCCCATGAACAGGTACATGATGATGAACACCAGGAACACGGCCTCGAACAGGGTCTTGACCACCTCGTCAATGGCCACCACGGTAAAGGGGGTGGTGTCGTAGGGATAGATCACCTTCATGCCGGCGGGAAAAAACTGGCTCATCTCCTTTAGTTTCTGCTTGACAGCATTGGCCGTATCCAGGGCATTGGCGCCCGCGGCCTGGCGGATGGCCATGGCAGCAGATGCCTTGCCGTTATAGTTGGCAACAATATCGGACCGCTCCGTGCCAAGTTCCGTGCGGCCGATGTCGCTGACGCGCACAACGGACCCGTCCGCGTTGGTGCGGATGGGAATGGCGGCAAACTCCTCCGGGGTCTGGAGCAGGTGCTGAACAATGATGGCGGCGTTCATGCGCTGGCCGTCAACGGCAGGTGCACCGCCGAGCTGGCCGGCAGAGACCTCCACATTGTAGGCCCTGAGGGCCAGGATCACATCCTCCATGGTAAGGTTATATCCCGTCAGGCTGTCGGGATTGACCCAAATCCGCATGGCATACTGGGAACCAAAATTTTCCACCTCCCCGACCCCCGGCACCCGGGTGAGGATCTTTTCCAGGTTGGACTGGGCATAATCCCTTAAATCATTGCCGTCCATGCTGTTGTCCTCTGAAATAAGCCCCACGATGATCAGGTAATTCCGGGTGGATTTACTGACCTTGACACCGGACCGCTGGACCACGTCGGGAAGGCTTGCCATGGCAAGCTGGAGCTTGTTCTGCACCTTGGACCAGGCAATGTCGGGGTCCGTTCCCGGGGCAAAGGTCATCTCCACCCGGGACGCCCCCGACGAGGAACTTGTGCCGGAAAGATACAGCATGTTGTCCAGGCCCGTCATCTTCTGCTCGATGATCTGGGTCACGGTGTTTTCAACGGTTTCCCCCGAGGCCCCGGGATAAAAGGCATCAATGGCAATGGCCGGCGGCGCAATGGGCGGGTACTGGGAAACCGGCATCTTATAGATGGCAAGCCCGCCGGCCGTCATGATGATGATGGCAATCACCCAGGCAAACACGGGCCTGTCCAGGAAGAATTTCGAAAGCATCACATCCCCCCGTTGTTCTGTTTCCCGGATTTTGCATCCGGGCCGGGCGGTGCATCAGCCCCGGCGACCGGCTGACTGTCCGTGGGATGACTGTCCGTGGCATTGCTTTCCCCGGAGATTTTATGGAAATCCGTGGCCTTGACCGGGGTGCCCGGCCGCAGCACCAAGAGGCCTTCCACAATCACCCGGTCCCCGGGCGCAAGGCCTGAATCAACGATCCATTGATCGTCCACGGCCCGGTCAAGGGTGAGCATGCGAAGGCCGGCTTTGCCCTCGGCATCCACGACCATGGCAAAGGGATTGCCCCTGGGATCCCGGGCCACACCCTGCTGGGGAATTAAAATGGCCTGTTCATCCACCCCTTCCTTGATCACGGCCCGCACAAACATGCCCGGCAGAAGCGTACCGTCGGGATTGGGCACAACCACCCTGAGAATAACCGACCCCGTGGTGGGATCCACCGTGACATCGCTGAACTGGAGGGTGCCCTCCTGGGGGTATGGGGTATTGTCCCCCAGCAGCAGCTGGACCTTATTCTGTTCCGGGGTGGTGGCATTGAGGGTGCTGTTCTTTAACCGCAGCAGCTGGTTGGTGGACTGGGGCAGGTCCGCATAAATGGGATCCAGCTGCTGAATGGTTGCCAGGGGAACGCCCTGGTAGGCCGTCACAACGGCGCCCTCGGTCACGGTCGACCTGCCGATGCGGCCGGAAATGGGGGCCGTGACCCGGCAGTATCCCAGGTTGATACGAGCGGTTTCCACGGCCGCCCTTGCCTGGGCAACGGCGGCATCGGCCGCGGCCACGGCACTCCTGCGATTTTCCACCTGGGCCTGGGCCGCTGCCAGGGTCGCTGCGGCCACCTTGAACTCGGTCACGGCCCGGTCACGCTCCATGGCCGATACGATTCTATCCTTGAACGAGGCCTTGAACCGATCCCGGTTGGTCCGGGCAAGTTCAAGGGTGGCCTTGAGGCGATCAATGTCTGCAATGCCGGCCTTGAGGGCGGCCCTGGCCTGGTCAACGGCCTTTACAAGGGCAAGATGGTTGGCTGCAGCCCGGTCATGCTCGGCCTGAAATGGCGCCGGATCAATGGCATAGAGCGCCTGGCCGGCCTTGACATCGGATCCTTCGTTAAACAGGCGCTTGAGGATGATGCCGCTCACCTGGGGCCGGATCTGTGCCGTTCGATAGGCTGAGGTGCGTCCCGGCAGTTCCTGGGTGAGCATGATCTTTTCGGTTTCAACGGTTATGGTTGACACCACGGAATCAGGGGCAGACATGGGGGGCGCGGTTTTGGATTGACCATCGCAGCCTGCCAGAAAAAGGCAGACAGACACAAGCATTGCCCAGAAGTTCATTTTAAGCTCTCCATGGATTGTTTTATGTAACGGCATCATAGTGCCTCCAGATATTAAACAATTGCGCGGTTTTCTACACAGAGAACAATACGCAAAATCTTTTGAAATTTCCAGACATAAAAAAGATATGGGGTTAGGCTTTCCTTATTGCCTTTTTTTCCGGTTTAACAATAATTATCCTGATAACCGGCGCGGCCGGAGCATGGTATCTGCTCTGGCCACAACGAACGTTGAAACACGATGATACAGGGCAGGCGATCGTTCCATTCCGCCCCCTTTGGTCGCCCTGACCGGAACGGTAAACGTCGGGGGGATTTTTGCCCTTCCAGACTAAAGCGCAGGAACTGCGGGCTAAAGTCCGAATGTTGAGTTACAATTGCTGTGGAAACGCCAATCCCCTTGACAATACAGCCCTGCCGGGCTATGGACCCGTGGAATGAAACCAAAAATCCTCCAGCCGGTAACGGCACTGACCCTGGGTGCCGTTATCATCAGCTTTTCAAGCGTATTTGTCCGGGCGGCCCATGTTCCCTCGTCGGTATCCGCCTTTTACCGAGTGGCCTTTGGCGCTGTTTTCCTGGTGGTGGCCTGCATTTTTAAAAAAGAGTTTAAACGCCGGCGCCTGAAGAACAACCTGCTTGCAGTGCTGTGCGGTATCGTCTTTGGCCTTGACCTGTGGGTCTGGCATTTGAGTATACTTTATGTCGGACCGGGACTTGCCACCATTCTTTCCAACTGCCAGGTGTTTGTACTGACCCTTGCCGGAGTCTTTTTATTCAGGGAACGAATCGGATGGATCTTTATTCTGTCCCTGCCCATGGCATTTTCAGGGCTCTTTCTCATTGTGGGTGTTGACATGGGGCACCTGACCCGGGACCATCTTGTCGGTATCGGATTCGGGCTGGCCACGGCCCTGTTCTACAGCATTTTCCTGCTGGTATTGAGACAGATCCAGTCGGATCGGGACGATTTTTCCCTGTTTTACTATCTCATGGTTGTCTCGGTGGTCAGCGCCCTTTTCCTGGGCGGTAAAATCCATATGTCAACGGACACCTTTGTTATTCCCGATGTCACCACCCTGGTGTGGCTCGTCTGCCTCGGACTTTTCAGCCAGACCATTGCCTGGGTGATGATCTCCAATGCCCTTCCAAAGGTCAACGCCTCGTTTGCCGGCCTTATTCTGCTGCTCCAGCCCACCCTCTCCTTTGTGTGGGATGTCATCTTTTTCCACCGGGCAACGGGACCTGCCGGATGGGCCGGTGTCGTGGTTGCCGTTTCTGCCATTTATTTCGGGATGACCGGAAAAAAGTAATACCGTGTCAGCAAAATTTACAAGGTGTAAAAGAGTGTTCTCCCCGGCAACAGAAACCATCGTCCAGAACCGTTTCCCACTGCATCTTTCAGAGTCAGAGCAGGCAGGCATGTTTTTTGCTCTGATCCTCAAGAGAGTTCTTTATTATAAACGTGGAAAACCGACAGGCAGGCGATGACAAAACCATTCCATATCCTGGTAACCGATACCAATCTCCATGTGAGAAGTCTTTTAAAGCGGGAGTTGGAGCAGGATGGGCACACCATATATGTGGCAAAGAACAAGAAAGAGGCCCACGGCTATATATATGGAAGCAACCGGCTGGACATCATCATCCTTGACCCGGAGCTTCCCGATTTCTTTGGCCAGTCCCTTCTTGACCAGATCCAGGACAGGATCCCCCCGGTTAAAATCATCATCCACACCTTTGCTGAATTTTTCAACGAGATGCATGTTGACGAGGATGTTTATTTCGTGGAAAAAAGCGCAAAGAGCATCGCTCCCATGAAGAAAAAAATCGAGTCGTTTGGAAGCAGTTAAACCGTGGCTCAAGGATCGTTGAGACCCTGCCCGGAGGACGGACAGATGGCGGGATGATCCACCGTTCCCTTGGGGTCCATGGAACGTTCCACCGTTTTCTTGCGGTGAAACGTCCCTGAATGCCGTGAACCCTATTCTTTTCTGATACTGAAAACGGGAACAGGCGAGTGTCTGAAAAGCTTTTCAGCCGTTGTACCAAAGAGGAATTCAGGCAGGTTGGTCCGCCCCTTCTGGCCGATGACCAGAAGATCACCACCCTCTTCATCCAGGGCCGTGAGAATCTCCTCAAAGGGAATACCATACCGGACAGTGATCTTTGTATCTGTGTCCTTGCCGCCACACACGGCCAGGAGATCCCCAAGCATTCTCTTTCGCCTCTCCCGGTCATCTCCGATATACTTGTCGGGCAGAAAGCTGTTGGGATGCTCGGCATTAAAGGCCTGCCTGGCCGCATCAACCGACTTTCTGTTGATGACATTGACAATGATCACCTGGGCGGATATACCCTTTGCCAGATTCAAGGAATGTTCCAGAATTTCCTGGGAATAGGTGGAAAGGTCAAGGGCCGCCACAATTTTCTTTATCTGTTTCATATAACTTTCTCCCTTCAGCTTTTCCGGCTGAAATTATCCCGGTCCCGGACGCTCACAACGGGCACTCGGGCGTGCCTGAAAATCTTTTCAGCATTGGAACCAAAGAGGGTTCTGGAAAGATTACTCCGGCCCTTGTTGCCGATGACGATCAAGTCGACATTTTCATCTTTGGCAAAATTAAGGATTTCTTCAAACGGAACCCCCACGGTAACATGAATACTCATGGCCGACTTGACTTCAAAGAACTTCTCCTTTACAAGGGTTCGGATGGCGGTGATGCGCTCGGTCTTTGAATCCGTGATGTACCGTTCAAGGTCAATCCCGTTGGGATAATAGGCACTGGCCATTTTAACGCCGTTGATGTCCCGCTGGTTCACCACGTTCAACAGCAGGATTTCGGCATTGGACGCCTTGGCAAATTCAACGGCATACTCAATGGCAAGGGTGGAATATTCGGACAAATCCACTCCCACAAGGATCTTTTCTATTTTTTTCATTGCGGCCTCCTGGAATTCAATCGCTTATGGATTAAAAAACAATTCTTCGACCCGTGGTCGGATCTGCGGCATAGGTCATTTCGGCAATGGCCCCAAGGGCCTTGACCATGGGATCAAACCGGTCCGGGGAAACCCCAAAGGTATGGACGATGATCTTTCTGAACCCGTCGTCCATCTCGTCATGGGCCGTCAGAACGCTGTGGATGCGCGCCCTGTGGTCGCGAACGGTATCCATGAGTTCCTGGACAATGCCGGATCTGTCCTTGACCTTAAAGGCAAAGGTCTGTCCCCTGTGGCCCCCTCCGGTAAACGAAACAAGGCAGCGGAAAATATCGCTCTTGGTGATGATACCCTCCATCTTGCCGTCGTCCCCCATGACGGGCATGCCCGAGATATTGTTTTCAAGCATTTTGGCAGCAGCCTCGTCAACGGTGAAATTGCCGGGAATCTTTACCACGGGGCTTGACATGACCGAGGTGATCTTGATCTTGCGGACCAGGGTCATCAATTCATAGATATCAAGGGAGGTGGCCTCGGACGGTGACGCTTTTTTGATGTCTCCATCCGTGACGATTCCTATGATTGCACCATCATCCATCACCGGAACCATGGAAATAATCTTTGTTTTAAAAAGATTGGATACGTCCACAAGGGATGCATCCTTCTCAACGGTGACAACGGGTTTGCTCATCCATCGTTTTATCAGCATGTCGTCCTCCTCGGATATTGGTTCCCAAACTTCATCTGATAAAACAAAGAGCAATTCCCATGCCAGTGCATAAAACAGGATTCAGGCGTCAACAAGCAGCTGCAGGGGGGACCGGGGATGCCGGGTGCCATGGGTCGGTGTCAGCCTTTTTTACACTTCGTAAACCGGATTACTCCCTTGCGTTGGTACCGATCCGGATGCCGTACTTGTCCAGCTTTGAATGAAAGGTGGGTCTGGACATGCCCAGCAGCTTTGCGGCCCTGGAACGGTTGCCCTCGGTAGAATCCAGGGCCTCCTCAATGAGCATCGCGGCAATGTGGTCCAGGCAGGCGTCAAAGATTTTCTCCTCCTTTTCCGATTTCAGGCATTCACGCACCCAGCCCCGGACCCCGTCTTCGGGTGTTGCGTCAGCAACATCCGTCCGGTTCCGGTTGTCAAGCTCGCTCAGGGTGATCTCTTCGGCCTGGATGGGGGCTCCCCGGTTGAAGATCAGAACTTTTTTCAGCACATTGGCAAGCTCCCGGATGTTGCCCGGCCAGTCATACTGCTTGATTTTTTTCACGGCTTCCGGTGAGATGCCCGGATTTGCCATGGACATTTCCGCACTCAGCCGTGTCAGCAGGTAATCGGCCAGGATCACGCTGTCCCCCTTTCGCTCCCGCAGGGGGGGCATGGTGATGGTGATCACCTGGAGGCGATAGTAGAGGTCCTCCCGGAAGACCCCATCGGCCACGGCCCGTTCAAGGTCCCGGTTGGTTGCGGCAATGATCCTGACATCCACGCTGATGGGTTCCCTGCCGCCCAGACGCTCGATGCTGTTCTCCTGGAGAAGACGCAGAAACTTTGCCTGGATGCTCATGGGCATATCCCCGATTTCGTCGAGGAACACGGTGCCCCCCCTTGCCTGTTCGATTTTTCCCACCCTCCGGTGGGCCGCTCCGGTAAAGGACCCCTTTTCATAACCGAACAGTTCGCTCTCAAGAAGGGTCTCGGGAATGGCCACACAGTTGATGACCATGAAGGGTTTTTCCGCCCGGAGCGAATGATTGTACACGGCCCTTGCGGCAAGTTCCTTGCCCGTTCCCGATTCTCCCCGGATGAGCACCGTGGCATCCGTTGACGACACCCGGCCAATGGCCTTGTACACCTCGAGCATCTGGCTGCTGACGCCCACAAGGGCCTCACGGCCGGAAAAACCGTCGGATTCAGGATTCACATCCACAGGGGAGGACATGCATCTGCCGGCCAGGAGCGCCTTTTTTATGAGCTCGAGCATTTCAGGCACGTCAAAGGGTTTATATATATAGTCGTAGGCCCCCTGCTTGATGGCCTGGATGGCCGTTTCAGTGGTGCCAAAGGCGGTGATGATAATTACGGGAAGCTTTGGATTTTCGGCATGGATGGCCTCAAACACCTCCATGCCGCTCATGTCCGGCAGGCGGATGTCAAGGATCACAAGATCCGGATTCACGCTTGCAGCCTTGATGATACCTTCCTGGCCGGTGTAGGCCGCTTCGGTTTTATAGCCGTCCTGGGTAAGGATTTTTGCGAAACTCAGGCTCAACTGCTGGTCGTCGTCAATGACGAGTATCAGACCCATGAACGATCTCCTTGACTGGTAGTTTTATGATGAATTCAGCCCCTTCATGTCTGCCCGATGCGATTAGAAAAATCCCCCCATGCTCCCGGACAATCCTATCAACGATGCTCAATCCAAGGCCGGAACCCTCCTCCTTGGTGGTAAAAAAGGGATTGGTGATATCCTTTAGGATCGGCTGCGGAATGCCCGGTCCATTGTCGGCAATGGAGATAACAGCCACCTCCCCCATATCCGGGACAACCTCCCGGGTTTCAGTGATGACAATGCGGCCGCCCCCCTCCATGGCCTCACAGGCGTTGGTGACCAGGTTCACCAGGGCCTCCTTTAGCCGGTCACTGTCGAGCATGACCCCGGGCAGATCAGCGTCGGGCCGGAACACAAGTTCCACATTGTGCTCCTTGAGCCGGTATTCCAGAAGGGTGATCACCGAATTGATGACCTTTTGTATGCTGCACAGTTTGAGCCTCAGTTTAGGGGGTCTTGCAAACTCAATGAAATTCTGAACGATGCGGTCGATGCGGGCGATCTCATCGGAGATCACCTGGAGATCCTCGTTCTGGATATCGGTGAGATCAAGGGATCGACTCAGGGAAAACATCCGCATCTTGATCGACGTAAAGGGGTTTCGGATGGTATGGGCAACGCCCGCCGCCATCTCGCCCACCACCACCATTCGTTCGGCATGGAGAAGGTGCTGGCGGCTTCGGGTAAGGGCATCGTGGGTGTCGTCAAACTCCTTCATCATTCCCTCCAGGGAATGTTTTAACGAAACGACCTCATCCTGGCGGCTCTCTGCCGGTGAACCGCCCGTTTCAATGGCAAGCCCCCGAATGGGAATCAGAATATGGCGGTAGAGAACAAACAACAAAAGGGTACACAGGCCGAGGAAGACCCCCATGCCGGAAAACCCCACCCATCTTAAAGTGACCGATCGACAATGATTCTTCACCTCGGTCTCCTGGATGACCCGCCACTGATTCTCGGTGAACCCGCGGCAGAGGTCGAGGAGGCTGAAAAAAAGCCCTCTATGGCGTTCATGGACAGCGGAAATGCTCTCCTGTTCATTTGTGCGGCGGTAACTGTCGATCACCTGGTCCTTGGCCGCCACATAGGTGGCATACTGGGTTTTTATTTTTTCCAGGATGTCCCGCTGATCCGGACTCAGGTCCAGGGACGAGGCCCGGTCCAGGCTCTGGCGGAACATCTCCCGGTACTGGCCAAGGGATTTAAGCCAGTTTACCTGACCGTCCACAAAATAATAGGTCAGAAACCCCTTCTGGTTTGCCAGGGCAAGCTCCATGTCCTGGGCCGTCTTGAAAAGGACCACCTCCTTTTCCACCATGGTTCCGAGCATGGCATCAATCTCATAGGAGTACCACAGAAAACAGATACCGCCGGCCACGGCCGTGGCTGCCATGGCTGAAAAGATATAGATGATTTTCAATCTAAGGGAGAGATAGTATTTCATCGACTGGCCCTCTCCTCCTATGGCTGAATCACAATGGTCGGGAATATTCCCTTTTTTGCGCCCTCTGGATAGGGTTGAATCGTGTTGAATGAGATGTACTGATTTTTCTGGGCATGGCCCTTTTTCTCGGCCCCATTGAAAAAAGCGCCGTTGGCCTCAAGGATGTGAAGGATTCTGTGCTGGAACGCTTCGACAAAACTGGCACCGTTGCCCTCAAAGAACATGTTGCCCATGGCAAGCCGGGTATCCACCTTTGAAAGCGCTTCAATGGCGATGGAGTTGGTTTCAAGATCTGCCTCGTTCTCGATCAGACCCCACACAAGGTGATCGGGCGGGATGGTCAGCTGTTCAGTGATATCAATGATGGTGTGGGGCATGACAATGGTGTTCTCTCCAATGGTCAGTCGATTGTCCGGACGGCCCCGCACAAAGCTGTTAAACCCGACAAACACCATGACCCCGAGATCCGCCTCGATGATCTTGGCCCCGTGGGCTGTGACATCGTTGCCTTCAAGTTTTGAGTTGATGATAAAGCAATTCTCCTGGACATTGGCACCCTTGCCGAGCCAGGCATTCTGGAGGTAGGCCCGCTGGGCAACAAGGACATTCTCGCCAATGGTGGTCTGGCCCCGGGTCACGGAATAGCGGTCAAGGGAGGCCGATGACGGAACAGGCACGGTCTGCTCGATGTTGACCACATCAAAGACCCGCTGGAACGCCTCCTTGCGATCCTCCACAAAATCGATGATTTTCCCCTGGGGGGGGACGCCTGCGGCAAAGTAGACATAGTCGTTAAGCCGGGATTCAGGGTACTGGTAGTAGAAATTAAACTCGCCGGGGTTTCTCACCCACACGGTTCCAGGGGGAATGTTCAGGTGATTGATCTCCCCGGCCTGGACATAGGCGAAGTTGCCGATGACGCAGTCACGCATGGTGGTCAGGTCCACTGTGGCAAAAACGCCGAGGAAACACCCGTCGCAGGGAGCCCCGTGGATGTTGGCATAGTTCATGGAAATGGTGTCCTTGATAAAGAACCGCTCAAGGGACTCGGGGTCGTGGGAAAAATTGTGAACCAGGGTCTTGATGAGAAAGCTGTCCTCCACATGGATCTCTTCGTTGTCCACCACGGGAATTTCATAGTCGTTGTACTGAAAGAAATCTCCCTTTTTCTTTAATTCATCCCCCCTGATATCGCTCTTGTAGAGAAGGGAATTGCTCACCCGGCAGCGCCCCAGAAAATAACTTCCGGCAAGGTTTGAATGCCTGAATTTAAAATTCAGGGGGTGATGGGGGCTGATGCCGTAGAAGCCGTAGAACTTGACCATCTGGTTGAACGGGATCAAATCCTGGACATAGGGGTTGACATCATAATCAAGCTCCCGCAGATTTATGTTTACCCGCTGTACAATCCTGTCAAAAAGTTTTTCAATCTCTTTCATATGTTTTCCCCCCTTTTTATTGCACTTTTTTCATGGCCGCTATCAATGCGGAAAAAACGTCGGCAAGCCTTAAAACACCCACAACCTTGTCTCCCCTTGTGACAAGGAGGGAGAGACGATTTCGAACGGTGAGCTGGTGGGCCGCAGAGTTGAGCGAGGTGGTCTCATCGATAAATTCATTTTCCGCAAGGGTCCGCATGAAATCCTCGACCCGCATGCCCATGGCAACGGGATCTGTGTACAGGTAATCAGCTGCCTCGCTGTTGTGAAGATTATCCTCCCGCATGGCTGCCACAAACTTTGAACTGAAACCAAATTTGGCAATGCGGTCCACCACAGCCGTATGTTCGGTTCTAGGCTCAAGGGCCCTGAGCAGATTGAGCTGGCTCAGCTTGCCGATCACCTCTTTATTTTCATCAAGAACCAGAACGATCCAGTGGGGATGAACGGACTGATCCACATTTTTTTTGGCATTTTCAAGGGCAAGAACCGCCTCATACAGTGTAGACCCCCTGGCAATGGTGGCATAGTCGGAAAGGGGCACCATGAAATCTTTTACTATCTGGTTCATTAAAAAAACTCCTTTATCATGTTAATAGAACGGAGGTGCAAAACAGTCCCGGGCAAAGAAACGGCACTCTTCCCCAAGTATGACACAGGGTCTATCATGTCTTTTATTTTATATCAAGCCCCTGTAATTTAAGCCCAAACAGGGTTGACCCCACAGGGGTTCCCCCCCGGGGCGTTCCTCCTCACCCAGGGGGCAGATTTGCGTATCCACAATAAATCAAATCAGTTACAAAATCGACATCCGGTTTCCGCATTTTCTTGATCTTTTTTTTTCATCATGATAGGCGTATTTTAATTTCCATGTACTCCTGGAAAGCACACAGCCTTCAAACACGACCGAACAGCACCGACAGTGCTAAACATACATATGGAGGAAAATACAAATTGAAAACAAACAGTGTTAAGGACCTGATGGTCCCCCTGGCCGACTATGCAACGGTGACCCAGGATGCGTCACTCGCTGACGTGGTGCAGGCCCTCACAACCGCACAGGAACGGTTCAACAATTCAAAATACCCCCACCGGGCCGTTATCGTGCTGGACACCAACGGAAAAATGGTTGGAAAGGTAAACCAGCTGGATGTATTGCGGGCGCTGGAACCCAAGTACAAGGAGATGCAGGACAGACAAGGCCTTGCAAAATTCGGATTTTCAAGAACCTTTATGAAATCGCTCCTGACAAACTACCACCTCTGGGATTCCCCCCTCAGGGACATCTGCATCAAAGGAGCATCCATACCCGTATCCAGCGTCATGCACACCATTGAAGAAGGAGAAATCATTGAAGAGAACGCCACCCTTGACGAAGCCATTCACCAGTTGGTCCTTGGCCGGTACCAGTCCCTGCTGGTCATGAAGGCAGAATTCGTCACCGGTGTGCTGCGCCTGTCCGATGTGTTTGAAGCCTTTTCCGGGATCATCGGCCAATGCCCCATAAAATAAGCCGGAAAATGGCTGCAACCATTTAAAATCAGACAAACCGACATGTCCGGAGCAGGGTATCGGCCCTTGTCATAACGAAATTCGAAACGCCTTTGCTGATAGTGTTTCGGTGGGTGTTTCATTTAAAGATCAGATAATTCAGGAGGTAATCTTCAATGAGTGTTGAAATAGAAACGGAAAAGACAGCCAGTTTCAACTGGGTTAAAACGGCATGGCTTTTTGTGGGTATTGGACTTTTTGCCCTTGTCTACTTTTCCCCGGTCTGGCCCGACGCCATTGATCCGTTGGGCAAGCACTTTGCCCTTTCAAAGGCCGGCAAGGGCGCCATTGCCGTCTTTCTCATGGCCGGCACCTGGTGGGTGTTTGAGGTGGTTCCCATTGGTGTGACCAGTCTTGCCATTGGCGTCATGCAGACCCTTTTTTTCATCCGGCCGGCCCAGGCGGCGTTCAAGGATTTCATGGACCCCTCGGTCATGTTCATCTTCGGTTCCATCGTCATCGGACTTGTGTTCACCAAAACCGGGCTGACCAAACGACTGGCCTATAAAATGCTCTCCATTGTGGGAGAAAGAACCAGCATGATCTACCTTGGCTGTTTTGGCGTCACCGCAGCCCTGACCCTTATCATGGCACATACGGCCGTTGCCGCCACCATCTACCCCCTGCTGGTGGCCATTTACTCCCTTTACGGGGAGGGAGACAAACAGACCAAATTCGGCAAGGGATTGTTCATCGGCATGGCCTATGTGGCAGGTGCAGGATCCATCGTCACCCTTCTGGGTGCTGCCAGGGGGGCCGTTGCCATCGGATTCTTCAAGGATATCATGGGCAAGGAGATCGGTTTTTTCGAGCTCTCCTACTACATGGCGCCGGTGGGTTTTCTCATGACCGCGGCCCTCTGGGTCTACTTCATGATCGTTTTAAAACCTGAGAAAAAAACCATTCCAGGCCTCAAGCAGCGGGCTAAGAACCTTTACATCGAGCTTGGTGCCGTCACCCGAAAAGAGATCGTTGCCGCAAGCATCGTGGGACTGTGCATCCTTGCCCTGGCCACCTTTGCCATTCTCAAAGCCTTTATCCCGGGCTTTGTTGCACCCCATAAAACCGCCGTCATCCTCATCTCCACCATCCTTTTTTTCATCACGGGCATCCTGGACATTGACGATCTGGAAGAGATTCCCTGGAACATTATTCTGCTGTTTGCCGGTGCCATGAGTATTGGTTTCTGCCTCTGGGACACAGGGGCCGCAGAATGGATGGCCATCAACTGGCTGACCATCTTCAAGGAATCCCACTGGTTTGTATTTGTCATGAGCATTGCCTTTTTCGTCATGATGATGACCAACTTTATCATGAACGTTGCCGCCATTGCCATTTCACTGCCCGTGGCCCTGGTCATCGCCCCCTACCTCGGGGTCTCCGGCGAGGCCATCCTGTTCTCGTCCCTTGTGGTTGCAGGCATGCCCTTTCTGCTGCTGGTGGGTGCGGCCCCCAACGCCATTGCCTATGATTCAAAACAGTTCTCCACGGGCGAGTTTTTTCTCTATGGCGTCCCGGCAAGTATCATTCTCCTGATCATCGTCGGCTTTTCCGTCCTGGTGCTGTGGCCCATGATGGGAATGCCCATTACCATTGGATAAATCAAAGGGGGGCGGATGTGACCTCCGCTTCCCGTAACAATAGATACATTACGTAAAACCCAACAATAACAAGGTTCTTAACAGCAACGTTAAGAACCTTGTTGTTTTGAATGGCCTTGATCATGGTTTCGGCCAATGAAAAATTTATCCGGCAGGGTCATTATCCGGCAGGGTCAGGCTTGCCCTATTGACATTTTTGCTTAGATTTTCCGTCATTACAGGAAGTTGCCCGAAGCATGAAACCTGATAAAAGCCTCAGCCGCCAACAAACTCAAGCCAGCCCCATTGGATCAACAACCATAAACAGTGGACAACATGATGATCAAGGCCAATTTGAGCAACGATTCATACTGTTTGAGATGGAGATTCAATGAAACAGGCTGATAATTTGTGATACTGTTCTTGACAACAAGCAACGGCATGTCCTACATATTGCCGGGATGTAAACGGCCGTATCCTTCATAATTCAAGGCGAGCAGCATTCAATTTTCAATGAGGAGCAAACATAAATAAATGCCGAACCCCATGCAGTTTTCCCCAATAAAGAGTGTCACAGAAGCAACGGCTTGCCGGTTACGCGAGCAGATTGTCACCGGGAGAATTCTGCCGGGTACCAAGCTCAATGAAATTGAACTGGCCGAATCCTATGGTGTCAGCCGACCGCCGTTGCGTGAGGCATTCAGGAAACTCGAACAGGAACAGCTTGTTATCAGCATTCCACGCAAGGGATCCTATGTAACGAAAATTTCCGTCAAGGACTGTACTGAACTTTACTTCACACGGTGTGTACTTGAAAGCGGTGCCATCGACGCCATTGCCGAACAAAAAATAAAAAATTTTGCCGCCACAGAAAAACACCTCAATGACTTGAAAAATTTAATCGTTCATAGAGATGAAAAACCGTTGAATCTGTTAAATTCCATATACGGCATCACTGCATTTCATTTGGAATTGTTCGAGGCAAGCGGCAATCTATGGTTGCTGCACTGCTATAAAAATATTATTTCCACCCTGAATCGTTACCAGTATATCTATTTCTCCGTGCCAGGGACGCAACTGCCGTCAATTGTCGATCACACAAAGGTTTTAAACTTTTTAAAGGCAAAACAGTACCAGGACGCTAAAATTGTTATTCTGGAACACATCACGAATTCATTCAACAAATTGATCGAAACCATCAAGGAATCGTCAATCCTGGCCTGACCCATCCCCCCCCAAGCAACGTTTGTCATCTTTGCCCGAGCACACCGGTTAAAAATCAGTAAAAAAAGATCATTATTCCTTGACATTTATTTTTGTAGACAATAGACAATAGACATCCATAGGGCTTATCCGGTTTTCAATACCGAGTACGGCAAAACAGTGCTGCCCCTTTCCATACCACTGTTCAGGGGAAAGACAACGGTTGTCCGGTCAGGCCAATAAAGGAGTCTCTCATTTAAGCGCAACAGGGGAATGTGTTTTTTAAGCATCTCATTTAACTGAAGGGTGAAAACAATGGCAATCTATTCAAAGTACGACCCCAAAACAATCCAGGAGGAATTATCGGCGCTTTTGCCAGAAGCAGCAATGTCCACAAGTTATTTCGAAAGAATTAACAACGCGCTGGATCCATACACCTCGTCGGAAGTCATTACCCAGGATCAGGTCCCATATGCCGTGGTTCGGCCCGGTTCAACGGCTGAGGTCAGCCAGGTGATGAAGTACGCCAACGACAAAAAAATTCCCGTCTTTGTGCGTGGGTCTGGAACCAGTCTCCACGGGGCTTCCAAGTACCGCCATGCAGGCATTGTAATCAACACTCGCCGCCTGGATTATCTCAACATTGATAAAGAGAACGGCTATGCTGAATTTGGTCCGGGCCACAGGGTGCTGGAACTCAAGACAGCCCTGGAAAAGCAAGGATACTTTCTTCCCCTGGTTCCGGGCAGTATAAGGGTGGCCAGTGTGGGCGGAATGATCAACAACAACAGCAGCGCCCACGCCGTGGACACCTGCATGGGCAAGCCCCGGGACTACATCCTGGGATTGGAGGTGGTCCTGCCCACCGGTGAAGTCATTGAAACGGGAACAAAAGGGCTGCGTCGTCCGGCCGGCACCGATCTGACCCAGTATTTTGTGGGTGGAGACGGCCTTCTCGGGGTCATCACCGGGATCCGCATGCAGACGGTTCCCATGTTCTGCAGCGCCTATGGGGTGGCATACTTTTCCGATGAAATCACAGCAGCCAAAGCTGTTCAGCGGATTTACCTGGAAAAGGCGCCCGTTCCCCTGTTCCTGGAATACCTGGACAGTCGTGTGGCAAAAATTGCATATCAGATTCAGGATCTGCCCGAACCCGAGGGTTCCCTGATCATGTTCCACGCCATCGGCCAGACCAACGATGAGGCCACACACAAAATCAACCGGCTGGTTGAGACCATTCAAAAAGAATCGATCATTGAAGCCCACCGCATTGAAGACCTTGATGAATGGCACAAGATATGGCTGGCCAGGGAATCCGCCCTGCCATACATCTGCCAGGGAGGCAAAGGCGTGTTCGGTCTTTCCGAGGTCGTTTCCACAGTCAAGGATCTTGATAAATGTATGGAAGATACCAAGAACATGCACAAGGGTATGCCCACACTCGAAAAACTGGGAGAGCCCTATATCATGGGACACATCGGTGCCCTGACCTTCCATCCTGTATACATTTTTCCTGCCGACTGGTCTGAGGAAGAAAAGGCCAGGGGCATTGAAGAAATGTTTTTCAAAGAGGCAGAAATAAATACCAGGTACGGAACCGTCGGCGGAGAGTGGGGGCAGTTTGCCAAACGAACGCCGTTTTATGTTCAAAGATACGGCAAAGAGATGTACCGGCTGGTTAAGGATATCAAAAAGGTCTTTGATCCCAATGGCATCTTAAACCCGGATATTTTTAGAGACTGACATCCTGTTTCTGTCGGCCAATGTCTATCAATATCTATAAAGGAGCAGATTATGCTAAACAACGCGGTTCAAAATAATTTGGAAGACGAATTAAAAACAGGGATACTGGACACCCTGAAATATTGTATCAATTGCCGGTTCTGCCTGCCCAGCTGTCCGCTTTTCAACATCACTTCAGGTGAAATCAGCCACGGCGGTTCAGGCATTACACGGTCGCTGTACTATGCCGTTCAATGGGGATTGGAGGATAAAGAGACCCTCAATGAATTGAAAGATATCCTTTACGAGTGTACCACATGCGGCAGTTGCGAGTTGGCCTGTAAGAATTTGAGTACCGGCACCAAACTTGTGGATGCCATTATGAAGGGAAGGGAGCTGATGATTGAAAAACAGATCGGTCCCATGCCCGAACAAAAACGAGTTCTTGAATCCCTGTACAAAAATGGTAACCCCTATATGATAACTGCCAGGAAAAGAAAGGCGGTTGTACGCGAATTGAATCTGAGAACCTTTGATGAAAAGGCCGATGTGCTTCTCTACCTCGGGTGCTCCACCTCAATTGATCAGGATGTTCAGCAGACAGCCGTGGCCTTGGGACAAATTCTTGACCATTCCTCGATTCGCTACGGCGTACTCGAAGACGAGTCCTGCTGTGGCGAACCCTCTCTTAAAATGGGGGAAACCGGATTGTTTGAAGAGATGATTGAAAAGAACCTAGGGTTTTTTAAAAAACACAACACGAAAAAAATAGTGACCCTCTCCCCCCATTGTTATGATACCTTTACAAAAAAGTATCCCCAGGGCCAGATGCAGGATCTCCAGGTGCAGCACTATACCCAATTGCTGGCCGAGCTGACCGCAAACAACCGGCTGAACTTTTCCAAGTCAATTGAAAAACGGGTCATTTATCACGATCCATGCTACCTGTCCAAGTCCAACACCATCTGGGAAGAGCCGCGCAATGTTATCAGGAGCATCCCCGGAGTTGATCTGGTGGAGTTTGCCGGCAACCGTTCCGACAGTCTTTGCTGTGGCGGTGGCGGTGGTCGTATGTGGACGGACTTTTCTGCCGAAAACGATCGCCTGGCCAATATTCGCGTCAGCGAAGCAGTTGAAAAAAAAGCGCAGGTGTTGGTGACCACCTGCCCCTGGTGTTTCATCAACATGAACGACGGTGTAAAGGCGGTGAACGCCGAAGGCAGGCTTGAGATTCTGAGTCTTGCCGAACTTTGTGCCCAGGCGATCTAATTTAATCACAAATACGGCAGTTAAAAAAGCCATCACCAATGCTACTGCAGGCAAGGCCCTGTGGGAGAGTAGAATGTCGCCGGATTATTTTCAAAACAGCCCTGATCATGGAAACAGGATCAGGGCTGTTTTATTTTGTGCCCCAGCCCACCTTTATTCGGTTTCTTCGATGATTTGCCTGTGTCGCCGGAAGAGGAACCAATCATTCGGTCAAGACTGATATTTTTTCGTTGACATATATAGCTTGCTATGCAATATACATAGCAAGCTATATGTATGGTTCGTATAAAATTTATTTTTGTACAGATGAAAACAAATGAGTTGTTAAAAAGGATACAAGGAAAAAGACAATGAAAACTAGAATAAGTACACTGGCGACAATCGCAGCACTCTTTATTTCAGGAAGTACAGCGTATGCACAAAATGATGTAACTCAAAGCCCTAAGGTTTATCCAATTGAAACAAGGCTGGACAACTATACGCGCCCGACAACGTTCACCCCGACAAAAGCCGTACCTGTCAATGGCGCGATTACTGAAAACATTATGACGATCACTCAGAATATCCTCAACAAAGAGGCACATTTTCTTAAAAAAGGTGTTGTAAAACCTGTCGGCGAAAAGCAGTTCAGCGCGTGGGAACTTGTAAGTGATGAGGGAGGATCAGGACATGGCCAGACCGCGCCGAATCCTTTAACCTATTATGCGGCCGGAGCGTCTTCAAGCTTATTGACCCAGGTTGAAAGATTGGTACAGGTATTGAATTTAGACGTTGAAGATGTAAAAGTAGAATCAAAAATCATCTTCAGATGGTCTGATCCGATGCGTGACAACTGGTCAGGGTATACCGACAAAGTAATCTCCAACATTCTTATTACAAGCAGTGAATCGCCTGAAAAAATCAAAGAGTTGAAAGAGAAAGCTCTCAACGCCTGGGCAGTTGGTGAGGGACTCGCCAATAAGACGCCAATTGATGTCGAGATTCTCATCAATGGGGATGACTGGGCCGGCCTTGCGCCTCGTCCAGGTAAAGTTGCGTCACCGGTTTCCATCGATAATGGCCGCACGATCACCAATGTAACACCTGATCTGAACCTGCAGACAGTTGAAGTGGAAAAAGATCTTGGTCTGGATATGGGCCATTTCCCCAATCCGTTTGTATTCAGTGAAATATCCCTAGCAGAATCCGCACATGATGCCGCGCGTCCATACCTGCATAAAATCAGAGCAAAATCCCTGACCGAAAACTACCAGACCTGGGAACTTTATACGGATGACAGCCGCGGATATGATGGGATCGATGCAGCACCCACATCACGAGACTATTTTACCATCGGTACTTCATTTTGCCTGATGAGCCAGCTTACAGCAAATAAAATGTATTTCCAGAAACAGGGCATCAATATCGATGATTTCAGAGTTGAACACCAGTTTAACTTTCAGCAGGATAATTTTATGACGCCGACAATGACGGGTCACCTTGATGCTGTAATCACAAGGGTCATTGTAAAAAGTGATGCCCCAGAAGAAAGGCTGACAGATTATGCGAAACAGGCCCTCCGGACGTGTTTTGCCGGTGAGGGTGTTCAAAATGAGACGGACATGGTATCAAATGTCTACCTCAATGGAGCGATCGTCAAATAATTTCAAATGACGACTCCGCTGTGGAAGGCGAACCTTATAGATACAAAGGGTTGAGCGCAGTTTCCCTGGTCAATTCAGATCCATACTCCTGGGACTTACGGAAAAGGCCCATGACCAGTTTTTTAAACCGGTTTTTTGCCCCCGGGACTGCCGCCCTTTTTTCAAAGGAACAGCGGTAAATACAAGCTGATTGTATGATGAAAACCATATTGGAGTAGAAAATGAATGGCTTGAAAGACCAATCCCTGGGGTATGCATTGCACTACGCCACCCGCATGTCCATGGCGCTTCTTCAGGAAAGAATAAAACAGCATGGGGTAGCCGTTGGGCAATTTCCAATACTTGTCCATTTATGGGAAGAACAAGGACTCACCCAGAAAGCACTTCGTGATCTCATCCGTGTAGAGCAACCCACCCTTGCCAATACGTTGAAACGAATGGAACGGGACGGATTAATCAAAAAGATACCTGATGAAGAGGATAAGAGACAATGGCGGATTTATCTGACGCAAAGGGCATTGGATCTTAAAGACACTCTGCAGGAAAACTCCCATGATGTAAATAAGATTATTGTTGAAAGGTTAGATGAAACCGAACAAAAAGAGTTTATGCGTCTGATCGGGGTGGTTACCTCAACCCTTGAAGATAACTTGTCAAAGGGGCGTTGATTACTTTTTGAAAGAATAAGTATGAACACCCGGTTTAAATAAAAAGGAATCCGGATCTTTTTTGTTGGGATACATGGTTAGCTATATATATTTTTATAGGAAACGCCCGTCAAAGCATCATTGTGAAAGTCTCGACTTTCGAGCCCCCTTTGATCGCCCTGTCCGGAACATTGTAAACCAAAGGAAGTAGGCTTTTTGCCTTTCCAGGCGTTAAAAAGCGCAGGTTGTTTGAGGACTTTAGCCCGCAGTTCCTGCGCTTTAGTCTGGAAGGGCAAAAAGCCCCCGACGTTTACCGTTTCGGTCAGGGCGACCAAAGGGGGCGGAATGGTACTATCGCCTGCCCTGTATCTTTGTGTTTCATCGTTTGTTGTGGCCAGGGCAGACGCCTTGCTCCGGCCATGCCGGTTTATATGAGAAGCTACCGCAAAAAAATAAAACATCAGGAGGTAAAATGGGTCACGGCCAAGGGAAAAAGGTTCCCCCCGTCAAAGAATGGTCCGCTGCCTCAAGGGCTGATCAACCCCGGTTTCCACCATAATCCGCCCCGATTGTATGGCATGGCACATATGTTCAAACACAAGGCCCGGACTTCCCTCCCCGTTGTCCAGGAAATAGGCGTGTCCCGTTGGTGAATCATATCGATTGTTAAAATTGTCGCAATCCACGGCATAGACGTTTGACTGCACCTTGTCCATGTTTTCCGGCCCTGTATGGCCCAGCCGCCTTGAGGCGATTTTGTTCTTCAGGTTTGAAATTTTGCTGGATCGCAGGGCAAGGTCGTCCGAGGCATGGTAAACAACCACATTCCGGGCCGCCTGGCTGATGAAACGGCCGTTCTGTCCCTCTTCCAACGATTCGTTCACAATATCGGCCGCCGCAAGAAAGACGTTCCTGAACAGCAGGGGCACACCATCGGCCAGATCGTACTGATTCCACTTGGCCAGGGTTTCCCTGAACACCCTGTTTCCCATGGAGTGGGCAAGGATATTGATTCTTTTCAGGCAGGGGGCTTCATCGGGAGCCGTGGACTGCCAGGCCATGAATTTCTGAAGCACCCGGGCAAAGGCAAAGGCGCTGATGTCAGCCGATTTCTGGTCGTCCCAGTAATCTTTTACGATGCCAAGATCGTTGTCGCAGGGCCAGATGATGGGAACCACCGTCACAAGATCGGCCTGTTTTTCGTCAAAAAGCGCCTGGAGTGTTTCAACCCGGGGAAAAATATCAGGTTCGGGCAGATTGGAAAATCCATGGATGTAAAACAGCACCTGCTCTGCCCGGCTCTCTTTAAGCCGCTGCATCAACCCCTTTGAACCGATCTCAACGTAAACATCACGGGACTGGCGCTCACAGAAAAACACTGAATTTGCCGGGGCGTTCTGGTTTAAATCAAATTTAAACGACCGTCCGATCCGTGTTCTCACTGACCCCAAGGGAGCCCTGTTGGTGATAAAAAGCATGGCCATCGCCTCCATTTACAGGTGTTTTAGACTGCCGGACATATCCTTGTACATTTTAAAGAATTCGTGTTATTCACTATAAACGCAAACGAAAAAGATGTAAATCAGGATAAAGCAATGACAGATACCACGGAAACAAAAGAGCCCGGCCTGCTCCCGGAAAAGGCCGCACTGCTGTTACGCCTCAAACACGAAGGTTTCAACGTCCCCGAATTCATCTATGTACCGCCCGAAGCGTTTCACACCAGCGCCTTTGGTCCCCTGGAAGCCTTTTTCTCCCAACACCAGGAGCACTACAAGGTCATTGCAAGGAGCGCCCATCCCCTGGAGAACCGTTTCAAGGGGGGCACCTTTGACTCCATTGACACCTATGCCGATGTCATGGGGATCACCTATGCAAGGTCCAAGATCATCAAGGCGGCACGCACCAGCAAGGCCCTTTCCATCAAGCGCCAGCAGAAATTTCTCAAGGCCCCTGAGATCGACTTAGAGCAGATGGGCATCATTGTCATGCCCTTTGTGGAAGGGTCAAACGTCATGGCCAAGATGATCCTGGACGAGTGGGAGTTCGGGTACTGCAGAAACAGGAACGCCAGGATACAGTCGGACCCCTACATCACCAAAACCCCCCACGACCGGCAGCTCATGGCGTTGTCCCGGCAGATTCAGACCTTCCTCAACTTTCCCTGTGAAATTGAATACATTATTTCAGAAACCGGCGAAATTTTTGTGGTTCAGGCAAAGGACATCTCAAACATTGAGGTGCTTGAGAAAAAACGCGGCATCATCTCCATACAGCTTGCCGGTGTCAAACGAATCCGCAAACGCAGAAGTTACCGGGAGCGAACCATCTACGTCCTGGACACCAAGCAACTCTACATGGATGTCATCTCAAAATGCGAAGAGATTGTTCTCGAGGACCTGCCGCCCCAGAAGGGACTGGAACAGGCCATTGATATCATCCACGCCTTTCAGAACGAAATCGAGACCTTTGCCATGACCCACCAGCGATTTGCCATCCTGGGCATGTCCATCAAGGAACCCCGGGAACTCTACCAGATTGCCAACCACTACCTTGACGACTTTCCCGACCTCCAGAAAAAACTGGCCCAGGAACTCAACAACAACCTCTATCAGATCGATTTTTTTCTCTTTGAAGCAGACACCCTTATTGCCAAGGACAGATTGCGGGTCAACCTGGGCAGCCACGATGCCTATGGCATTGACACGGTGAGAAACCCCATGTGGAACGTCTTCTGGCATGCAGACAATCATGAAGCGGTTACTCGGGAGTTTGCACACCTGGGATTCAGCACGGGGGACACGGTTGGAATCTTCATCAACAAACAGGAGATCCCAACGGTGTATCGGCTATAGGCATTTCCCCCGGGGCTACCAAGCCTTGGAGCTCATGATCTTTCTGATTTTTTCCTCCGTTTTACGTTCCACAAGAATCATCTTGTGGGCCTTGGCCTTTTTGATCTTTTCCGTAAGGCTGTTCATATCCGCCGGTTTTTCCACAAGATCCATGGCCCCGAGCTTCATGGCCTCGATCCCCTTTTCAACCGTTGCGTTACCGGTCAGAAGGATCACCTGAAGATCCGAGTTGATCTTTTTCATGTTCTCAAGGGCCTCAAGCCCGTCCATCTCGGGCATGAGAAGATCAACAATAATGGCATCAAAGGTCTGGTCCTTCACCATTTCCAGGGCCTCTTTTGCCGAACTGGCCGTTGTCACATCCATGCCGCGGTTGCGCATCCGCTCGGACATGACGTCCAGAAAATCCTGCTCATCATCAACCAGCAATATTTTTTCACCCATGGTTATTCTCCTTTAAGTTAAATATCGGTTGTATTAAAATTCGACCCAAACCCTACCAATAGATTACATGTTTTTTGTATTTTCAGGAAGTCTTAACACAAGTTCCCGGGTGGCTGCAAGGGGAAGAATGGTCGCCCCAAGGGCTGCCGCAAGCCCAGGGTCCCAGAACATTTTTCCATCATCAGCACCATCCACGGGAGAGAAAACAAACTCAACCCCTTTGCCGGTCTTGCCAACGGTAATGGTCATGGTCCGGTTTTTAGCCCGGTCAATCCCTGAAGCAACATGGGCAACGACCTCCCATAGAAGATTCATGAACAAAAATTCATTGATGTTCAGGAGCACCGGTGTGGCCGGGGGGGCCACCTTCACCTCAATCCCAAGGACAGACAGTGCTTTTTCTCCCAGTTCAAGGGTAAAGGCAAGGGCTGACTCCCCATCGACCTGGCGCACCGGATCATCCGCACTGTGGGCCAGGCGGTTCATCTTTTTAACGGTGGTGTCGGCCCGCTGTATCTGCCGGACCACCCGGCCTGCGATGGTTCCGATTCGCTCGGGATCAAGGGCGCTACCCTGTTTTGCCATCAGGCATAAATCCTCCATCAGCCCTGCATTTTCATTGATAATGGCAAGTGAGTTTTTAATCTCATGGCTGATGGCGGCCATCATTTTGCCAAAATAGGCAAGCCCCATGGGTTTCGTTGTTTCTGTCTGCCCGTTCATATTCACATTCCCCTTACACTTCAGCTGTTTGCGTTTGGCATGGCCTGGTTCATGAACGCCATCAGCTGATCAATATCAACGGGTTTGATCAGATAGGAAACTCCGTCCGTCACCCCTTTGTTATAGTCGTCCTCTGAGCCATGGCCTGTCAGATAGATAAATTTCATGCCCGGAGCCATTGCTTCGATTCTTTTTTTCAGCTCAATCCCCCCCATCTTGGGCATTTTGACATCCAGCACGGCAATGTCAAAATGATTTTTCCCGATGCACTCAAGGGCCTCCTTTGCGCTTGAGACCCACTGGGTTTCAATGCCCCGGAATGAGAGGCGCTCGGCAAGGGTGGATACATATTCCACCTCATCGTCAACTAGAAGGACTCGCACGTGTTTATCTCCTTTTTGTTTTTGGGTTTGAACGGCAGTGTCACGATAAAGCTTGTTCCCTTGCCCAGTTCACTCTTGACAGTGATAAAACCGCCGGCCTCCTCCACAAGCTGATAGGTGATGGAAAGCCCCAGCCCTGTTCCGCCCTGGTCTGCTTTTTTGGTGAAAAAGGGTTCAAAAATCATCTCAAGGTCTTTTTCCGGGATACCGCACCCCGTGTCCGTCATGGTAACAGTCCAATACTGATCATTCTTCTTCTGCACGTCAATGGTGAGCCTGCCCTCGCTGCCAATGGCTGAAAAGGCATTGTTCACGATGTTGAGCAGCACCTGCTGGAGTTTTCCCCGGTCGCACTCGATCTTTGGGAACCCCTCGGGAACCGTGATAAGAACCTCGATGCTTCGATACTCCGCCTCCTTTGCCAGAAATCCCAGCACCTCCCTTACTACGGTTTCAATGTCAATAATCTGAAAGGACTCGTCCATGTGCCGGGCAAAGTTGAGCAGCCTCTTGGTAATGGTGCCGCAGCGGGCCACCGACGAAATCACCGAGTCCACAAGGCCCATGAGCTTGTCGTCGGCGGAATACTTTTCCCGGAACACAAAGATGTCCTTGATCAGTCCTGCCTTCTCATTGATGATGGCCAACGGGTTGTTGATCTCGTGGGCAACACCTGCGGCAAGGCGCCCCACCGTGGCAAGCTTGTTGTCATACTCGATGCGGTGCATTGCCATGGCCCTTTTCCGGTCGGAAAAAAACATCTGGTTGACCATATAGGTGGTGCCGAAAACAATCACCCCGAGGATAAGGGTGATGCTCAACAGCAGAAACCCGATGAGATGAGACCGGGTGGCGTACCAGGATTTCATCAGGGCAGCCTTCTGCTTTACGATCATCAGGATAAAATCGGTGTCCGGGATATAGGCGTACCCCACAAGATACCCGCCATGATTTTCGTCCTGGTATCCCTGGACCTGGGTGCGGTCCGAATAGGGGGGAACCGGAATGGAGACCGTGGAAAGGACACTGCCATGGAACCGGCTCGGCGTCTGGATGACCCGTTCATGGTTGATCAAAAAGGCGTCCCCCTCTCCGTTGAGTTCAAGGGTTGAAAGAATCTCGTTGAACTGATCCGTGTCAATGGTGGCCCTCAGCACATAGAACCCGCCGTCGTCAAACTCGTACTTGACGGCAATAACCAGGTGGGGTTGATTCCTGAAGCCCAGAAACACCTCACTGATGTAAACCCCCATCTCCAGAACCTTGTTGAACCAGGCCTGGTCGGAATAATTCTTGCCCCCCAGATTATAGGCACCGGAATAGGCAATCTGAATACCCCGGTCATTGATCACCCCAAGATCGACAAACCCGCCAAACCCGGCTTCAAGATTTTCAAGGATCCGGGCCAGGCGATCCGTGTTGCTCAAGGCTGAGATGTCGTTGTCGTGGACCACAAAATCCAGGGCAGCCTTGCGCGCTGAAAAAAATGCGGAAATGGTCCGTTTGGTGTTGGAGGCCGTTCGCCTGGTCCGAAGGGAGATTTCCGATTCAATGGAACGCTGGGTCACATTGTAATCCACCACGGTGATGGTGATCAGGGGAATCAGGGTGACCGCAGCCGTGAGCAGAATCACCATGCGCCAGATTTTCCTGAAATTAAAGGTGTGCTTGGAGCGGCCCAGGCCGGCGCCAGGTGCCTCAAAGAATGCGGGTTTGAACTTCTCAAAAAAAGGCATTTTAATCAGTACTCCCACGGGTTAAGCCTGTTTCCGGGACAAATTTCCTTCCGTCCCCACAGATCCCAGGGGCGGATTTTCATCCGCCCCCACAGTTTTATAAGAAACGCATTCCGAAGTATTACCATTGGTGGCGTTTCAACGTTCGTTGTGGCCAGGGCAGACGTCTTGCTCCGGCCATGCCGGTTTATATGCCCTGTTGTTTGATCTTATCGTTGGCAAGCTTCAAGGTCTTGCTCAACAGGTCAATGTCAACGGGTTTCTGAAGATAGGCAAAGGCACCCAGGTCCATACAGACCTTTTTATCGGCCTCACTGCCGTGGCCGGTGAGGATGATCACCTCAATGCCGGGTTTGGAGGCTTTGACCTTTCTGAGCACCTCAATGCCGTCAATGCCGGGCATCTTGAGATCCAGAATCATCACATCCGGCTGGTCCTCATCAACGATGTTCAGGGCTGATTCACCGTCATAGGCAACGGCGGAACTCATCTCCCGCATGAGCAGCCGTTCGGACAGGGTCTGGACAAATTCCCTTTCATCATCCACGAGCAGCACCTTTGACGGGGTTTCAAAATCAAACTTTCGATAGATGTCCGTCTGGTAAAAGCCCTTGCCGATCACGGTTGTCACCGTCTTGACTCCCTCGATTCCCTTGACAATGGCGGTCAGGTCCTCTTCCAGACGTTTGAGCATCAGTACGTTCTTGTTGATGGTGAGGGTCACTGCCCCTGCAGTGGCGTCCACCACAACGTTGTGGCCCTCCTTGGCCAGGGCCGTCTCAACCCGGGCTGCCAGAAGAAAATCGGCAACGGCCAGGGCAGAGTCGTCTGAATAGGCAACGGCCGGGCTCTGGGCCTTTTCAACCACAAGGGCCACGGCCTCTTCCACGGACGTTTTTCCCATGGGGATCACAATGTCGTAGAGGTTGTTGTCCCAGGGATCTTTGCTCCCGGCAAGGGATTCAACCCAGGCCGCAGCATTTTTATCGCTGTCCTTGATGAGTCGCAGGGCCTCTTTCTGGTTGATGCCGGCGGCTTCAGCCGCCTCCAACCGGGACTTGAGCTCTGCAATACAGCAGACCCTCAGGACATGGCTGATCTGCTTGGGAATCAGGTGGGCCGGAAACCCCGTTACGATCAGGTTATCCTGGGCAAGCATCTCGGCCACGGCCAGGCGCATGCAGGCAATGGAACGCTCTTTTTCATGGGTGAACTTGTTGAATATTGAAGTCTTTTCAAGGAATGCATCCTTGATCTTACCCTGGCCGATATCAGACAGGGCGGCAGCCTTGGCAACGACCTCATCCTCGGTGATCAGCCTGCACCCTGTTTTAGCAACCAGGGCGGCCTCGATCTCCTTATCCTTACAGAAATTGCCGCTGAACAGTGTAATGACAGACATGGTATTTTCCTCTCCTGATATTATACAAGTTTGCAGGTGGTTGAAAGCGGACAATCCTGCTCCTGGCTATCCTCGTGGGCATGCTCGTGAACCTTGCAGATGGCCTGCTCCATGGTCGGATAGATGTGATCCCTTCCGATCTTCTCAATGAGATGGGTACGCTCAAACACCTTGCTCACCGATTCATTGACCCCGGAAAACGAGATATCAACACCGGCACTCCTGACATTGTCGATCAACAACGACAGCAGCTCCTCACCCGATGCGTCAATGTCGTTGATACCGTTGGATACGATGATGATATCCTTCAACTTTTTCTTGCGGGTCATCCGGTCGTTGATCTGGTCTTCAAGATAACTTGCATTGGCAAAGAACAGGGGACCCTCAAACCGGACAAGGTCAATATGACTGCACTCCTTAAGACCATGGGTTACTGAGCAGCGAAGGGCATTGTCGTCAAACCGGGACAAAGAGGGCACCTTTGGCCGCATGCTCTTGTACAGAAAGACCATCAGGGACAAGGCTACACCCACCATGATGCCTTTGTCAAGATGGGGCGCAAAGGCAAGGGTGCACAAAAACGTAATGATCGAGATGGCACCGTCATACCACTGGGCCCGCCACGCATGGATAAAACCCGATACATTGACAAGACCGATAACAGCCATCATGATGACGGCGGCCAGCACGCTCTGGGGAAGGTGATATAGCAGCGGGGTGAAAAACAGCAGAACCACTACCACGGCAAGACTTGTGAACACACTGGAAAGCCCTGTGACGGCACCTGCCTGGAGGTTAACCGCAGACCGGGAAAAAGAGCCTGAGGTGGGATAGCTCTTGCCAACGGCGCCAAGGATGTTGGCAAGCCCCTGGCCGATGAGTTCCTGGTTGGGATCCAGGCGCTGGCCCGTTTTTGCAGCCATGGCCTTGGCAATGGAGATGGCCTCCATGAAACCCAGGAGCGAAATGATGGCGGCAAAGGGCAGGAGTTTAAGCATGACCTTGATGTCAAGTTTGGGAACGGAAAGGGAGGGAAGCCCCCTGGGAACGGTTCCGACCACGGCACCACCGCCCGTGACCAGAATGTTTGCCGTATCAAGCAGTCGGTTGCCCACCTTGAGCCGCCAGGTTCTGCCGTCGGTCTCAACATTTTCAGGCAGGTCCTGCTTTATAACAAATTTGAGTGACCCGTCGTTCTGAACAACCCCGGAAAACAGAAGATTTCTCAGGGCTTCTCTCTGGAGGTGGGACTCGTGATTAAGACGTTCCAGCTTTACGGCCGTCACATTGAAATCATGGACCGCATCCAGCACCTTGATGGTGTCTTTGGCTTTTTTGGCCTCGTCAACGGCATTGGAACCTGCGGCCCGTTCGTCGGCCAGAACAGGAATTTCTGCGACGATTCGGTTGAACGCCTCGATTCCAGCCCGGACCTCGGGCGAATCAAAGGCTGAGATGTCAACATTTTCGTTGTGCTCAAACCCCATGCCCCAGGCGATCACAATGGTCACGGCAACGGCCACGAGCACGTTGGGGATCTTGGGCATCATCTTTTTGAGCCCATACATGATGGCAAAGGCAAGGGCCCCCATGAAAAGGGTCGGCCAGTGGGTGTAGTGAACGGCGGCCTTGCACACATTGATGATGGTTTCATAATGGTGTTCGGCCTTGTCCACGTAAACGCCGAACATCTTGGAGAGCTGGGACGAGGCAATGATGATGGCAGCGGCATTGGTAAAACCGTTGACAACGGGGTGGGAGAGAAAATTCACCACAAGCCCCAGGCGCAGCACCCCAAGGGAGAGCTGGAACACGCCGACCATCAGGGCGAGCACGATGGCGTAGGCAATAAAGCCTTCGCTTCCGGCCGTTGCAAGGGGTTCAAGGCTTGCCGCAGTCATCAGGGAGACAACCGCCACAGGGCCCGTGGCAAGCTGGCGGCTTGATCCGAACAACGCCGCAATCATGGGGGGCAGAAAAGAGGCATAAAGCCCGAAATAGGACGGCATTCCGGCCAGCTGGGCATAGGCCATGGACTGGGGGATGAGCACCAGGGCCACGGTCAGTCCCGCCAGAAAATCAATCCTGAATTTGTCAAGGTTATATCCCTTGAACCATGGAATGAACGGTAATAGTTTCGTCAGCATTTAATCACCTGAAATTGGGTTATGGGTTTAAAACATCATGTCTTATATTTTAAAATTTTCCTGCATGAATTGATCAGTTCCCTGTATAGTGCCCCGGTATCGTAGAGATTGTAAATCTTGAACCGGACCACCCCATCTACCATGGAAAAAATCACCAGGGCTGTTTTCCGGGTATCATCGGCCAGGATGGATCCATCCTGTCGTCCCTGGGCAACGGCCCGTTCAAAAATATCCACAAGGCTGTTGTATATTTTTTCAAGATGACTGCGGCACTCCCTGTTGACCAGGGCCAGCTTGTAGGGATAATGGCTGTGGAGCAGCAGGAACCACTCTTCCACGGATCCGGCAAGGTAGAGATAAAAAGAGATGATCCCCTCCACAAGATCAATGCCCGACGCAAACTCATGCTGGTCAAGGTAGGCGTCAAATTCCTCGATAATGCCATCCTTGACCGTTTCCAGTGCCGTCAGAAACAACGATTCCTTGCTCTTGAAATGATAGAACACCGTGGCGCCGGAAACACCGCCCATCCGGGCCACCTCGGTCATGGAGGCATCTTGAAATCCCCGGTCGGCAAAAAGGGTAATTGCAGACCTGAGAATATCATTTTTTTTGGTCATCTTTTCTCCGTTTAGGGTTTTGATTGCCCCCTGATCAATCGCATTGACGAATCAGACTACTGACTAATCAGTCAGTTTTACTATCAATAAAAAATAACCAGGTCAACAAAAAACGACCCCCTCTATTCCAGGGACTTTATTTTTGTCACCAGGACGTCAAGGTCCACGGGTTTCTGGAAATAACCCGACGCCCCCATATCCATGACCTGGGCCTGGTCACGTTCGTCTCCATGGCCGGTAAGAATGATGACGCTGATGCCAACGTGGTCGGTCTTGACCCGTGCAAGGACATCAGCCCCTCCCATGCCCGGCATTTTAAGGTCCAGCACCATCACCCGGGGAGGGGTGGATTCAATCATGGAAAGGGCCTGCTCACCGCTGTAGGCCACAAGGGTATCAAAGCCTCGCATGGTGATGCGCTCGGCCAGCGTATCCACAAACTCCCTTTCATCGTCCACCAGAAGAACGGTTATCCTGCCCATGGGTTCTTCCCTCCTTTTTACCTTGTTTTTTAACGAACTTGATTTGACCTTTATCACCTGTTGGAACAATTTTCAAATCCTTTGAGCACCCCCGGGCCGCCATGGACCGGCAAAAGAGATTCATCCCCACTGGTGATATCGGACCCAGGGCACCAGCGATGGTTCCGGGCAGGCAAAGGACCTGTTGCAAATCAGCCCGAAAATAGGTATGAACGGGCCATGATATCAGAATGGATAAACCTGTTAAAGGAAAAGAACCCCAACCTGTCCCTGATTCCCTGTCCCGACAAAAAGGTCTTTTTGACCCTTTTTTTCACCATTTTCATCACGGTGACGGGCGTGGGCATTGTGGTGCCCCTGCTGCCGGTCTATGCCAATGACCTTGGGGCAAAAGGGGTCTATATCGGTATGATCTTCGGTGCCTTTGCCCTGTCAAGGACCCTTTTTCTGCCCTGGTTCGGCAGGGCGTCGGACAGGATCGGCAGAAAACCGTTCATCGTTGCAGGCCTTGCGGGCTACGTGCTGGTCTCGATTGCCTTTGTCATGAGCCACACGGTGGCAAGCCTGATATTCTTCAGGTTCATCCAGGGAATTGCCTCGGCCATGATCATGCCCGTTGTCCAGGCCTATGTGGGGGAAATCACCCCGCCCGGACGTGAAGGCTATGCCATGGGACTGTTCAGCATGTCCATGTTTGCAAGCCTGAGTCTGGGTCCCCTCATGGGCGGCGTGATTTCGGACCTTGTCTCCATGGATGCGGCCTTTGCCTGCCTTGGCATTCTGTCGGCAGCGGGCCTTGGCCTTACCCTGGTGCTGCTGCCCAAGGCCGGTGACGAACAGATCCGGTCCAAGGCAACACATCTTCCCCCGTGGCGATCCATGGTAACCGACCCCGGCCTGCTGGGGCTTTTCTCCTATCGATTCGCCTACACGGCCTGCATCGGCATCATCTGGAGCTTTTTGCCCATTTTTGCCCATTCCAGGTTCAGCCTCTCGGACACCCTCACGGGCGTACTGGTGATGCTCGGGGTCTTTATCAGCGGGATTTTCCAGATTCCCATGGGATACCTTGCAGACCGGTTCAACACCCGGATGATGGTCATCGTTGGCGGCGGCCTGTGCGCCATGGCCATGGTGATGATCAACTCGGCAACCACCTATGCCGGCCTTGTGCGGGCCGTCTCGCTTTTCGGCATTGGCGGCGGCATCTCCATGCCGTCGATCATGGCCATGGCCGTGATCAAGGGCAACCGGAAAAAAGCCATGGGATCGGTGATCTCGCTGATCACCGTGGCCCACAGCCTTGGCATGATGACCGGCTCCATGGCAGCAGGCCTTGCCATGGACCATGCCGAGCTTGCCGTGGTATTTCCCTTTGGTGCCTGCGTCATGGTCGCCGGCGTAACCGCCTTTTATTTTTTTATAGCAAGGGAACCGGTTTTACGGGCATGACCCCTGGCCTATCCTTTCAACCATACGCGCAGAACAAGGCAGAACTTCCCATGGAAACAGCAAACAAAATTGAAATTCTACGAACCGGCACAGGATGGCTCTGTGCTGAAAAACCGCCGGGCATGAGTGTCCACAACCTTCCGGGAAGCGATCTGCTCTCGGTTCTTGAACAACAGATACAGGCCGATGACGATCTGATGGCGGCCCTTGGCGCACAACAAGGGTTCCAGGTCCAACCGGCTCACCGGCTGGACCAGGAGACCAGCGGCCTGATCCTTGTGGCCACGGACCCCGACAGGTTACGTTGCCTGTCCAACCTGTTCCAGCAGGGCGCCGTCAAAAAGCACTACATCGCCCTGGTCCACGGCCGCTTTGACCCGCCCTCCGACGCGGTTCAGGTCTGGGACACCCCCCTTTCCAAGCAGGCCGGGGGCAGGAGCGATCCCAGGGGGCGGGGCAAACGGGTAAGATCCGAAACCCGCTACCGGGTTCTGGACCAGAGCGTCCACTACGCCCTTCTGGAAATCGAGCTTGTCACGGGGCGCAAACACCAGATCCGCCGCCATGCAAAGTTTGCAGGGCACCCGGTCACCGGGGACACCCGGTACGGGTCAAAACGGTCGGTGGATTTTCTGAGGGAGAACCTCTCCTATGACCGGCTGGGGCTCCACTCGTTTAAAATTGAATTCACCCTGGACAGAATGCCCGTCACCATCAACTCCAGGCAGATTCCCCGCCAGATGACGGCCCTCCTTGACCAGGACCGCCCCTAGATCAGGCAGTCATACTCGTCAAAGGCATTCAGTGAGGTGAGCCCGATGGCCAGAACCACGGCAATGTACTGGACCATGAAAATGGCAAGCATGATGGCAATCTGATACTTGATGGCCGTCAGGGGCAGTGCACCGCCCAGGATCTGGCCGGTCATCATGCCGGGCAACGCCACAAGCCCAATGGTCTCCATGCTGGCCACCATGGGGTTTGCAACGGCAAAAAGCCCTCGTCTGAAGTAGGGCAGCAGGGCCTCTGTCCTGGAATTTGAAAGGCTCAGGGCATAGAGATACTCTTTCCGGCTGGTCCTGACCCCCTTGTAAAAGGTGTTGACCCCGATGATGATGCTGCTCAGACTGTTGCCCAGGAGCATGCCGGCAATGGGAATGGTGTGGCGGGCGTCGAGCAGATGGGCAAGATCTGCCACAAACCCGTTGAAATAGACGAGCATGGAAAGACTGGGAAGGGCAAAGGCAATTAATATGGGCACAAACGGCTTGCCGCCCTTCATGTCGCAGCCCTTGACACCTGAAAAGGCGGCAACCATAATCATGGCGCAGACGTACAAAAGATTGACAAGGGGATTGTTCAGCCCGAACACAAACTCAAGGAAAACACCCACAAGGGTGAGCTGGGCCCCCATCCTGAAAACGGCCCAGGCAAGGCGTTTATTAATAACAATCCTGAGCCGGTGGTTGACCACCATGATGGGCACGAGCAGGACAACAAGGTACAGCAGGGTACCATAGGTAACGGTTCCGCCTTCCATAGAAACGTCTCCTTATAAAACGATGGGCCTGGGCATCTGTCCGGATTTCCAGACTTCCGGACAGGCCCAGATCTTATCGTGGGAAATGATGATGACGGTATTTTCTGCCGCGGCAACCGCCTCAACGATCCTGCGTTTAAGGGTCTCATCCAGGGCGGATGTCACCTCGTCAAGTATCCAGATCCGCCGGTCGAGCAACAGGCAGATGATGAATCCGAGCCGCTGGCGCTCCCCGCCGGACAGTTCGTTCACCTGTTTTTCAAGCGTCTTCGGGTCAAGATCAAACCGTTCCATGGCCTGCACCAGGGCCGTGGGGGTGTACGGGCAATTTTTATTGACCCGGTAGGCAAAGATTTCTTTGATCAGGGTCGCGACCACCTCATCCCTTAAATCCACGTCCTGGCTCACATAGCCGATCTTGGAACGGCATGGGATGCGGGTGGCGGGGGCAAGCCGCAGGGAGTCGATGAAGATCTCTCCCCTGTCCGGTCGAACAAACCCCATCATCATCTTGACAAGGCTTGATTTTCCCCGGCCTGAAGGCGCGTTGAGAATCACCTTTTCCCCGGGCTCGATGGCCAGGGAAAAATTGTTGAACAGCGGTTTGCCGTCATAGGCAAGATGGATATTCTCCATCCTCACCATTGGGGTTGCCATGGTCTTCCTCCCATAAAAAACATATACTCTTGTTCCCCCTTTTGGTAACATGGGGTCTCAACTTTAGGACTTAAGCTCTGGTGAACGGGGTCGGGCTTTCTTTATGGCACTTTTTATCAAAAAATCATTATTAAACCATCAAAAAAAGCACTAGGAAAAACCTGACCCCATATATAGGATCTAATAGTTTAAAAGCCAGGAAGGGAGAAATACTATGAACCCCAAAAAAGATCCAGTCATGATTTGCTGCGGTCGTCCTGTTACCCCAGACGAGATAACAAGCATTCAGGAAACGGTCAAACAGTTTTCAAACTTAAGCCTCCGGGAATTGGCGCAAACCATTTGTGAACACCTGGACTGGTGCAGGGATGCCGGAGAAAACAAGATAGAGGCCACCTGCACACTGCTCGAGGCCCTTGGGGCCGAGGGCGTGTTGACCCTGCCGGAAAAAATTATTTTTTACCCCCGCACGGATCCCCAACCCATCCTCAACTGCAAGCTGCAGGAGCTGGGAGAGGTTGATCTAGAGGTTGTAAAAAACGAGCACCGAACACATTTGTGGGATGAGTATGTACAGCGGTACCATTACCTGGGTTACACAAGAGCTGAAGGCCATGCCATGCGCTATTTTATCCGAAGCGAACAGGGCATCCTGGGCTGCATCTTCTTTTCCCGAGCTGCAGAATCCATGGCAGCAAGGGACAGCTGGATCGGATGGACACCGGCTCAACGCCGGAAAAACCTGGCATGGGTGATCAACAACACACGGTTTCTGATTTTTCCGTGGGTGGAGGTCCGATACCTGGCAAGCCATGTCCTGGGCAGAATCACGCGGAGCGTCGGTGCGGACTGGCAGACCCGATTTGGCTATACTCCGGCCCTTGTTGAAGCCTTTGTGGACCCGAAGCTGTACGAAGGCGTCTGTTACCAGGCGTCCAACTGGGAATGTCTGGGCATGACCCCGGACAGGGCCCTTACCCCTGGGGGCAACACCTACCAGACCACCCCGAAAAAAATTTATGTCAAACCCTTAACCCGGAATTTCAGGGCCATTCTCTGCGGGGATCATCCAGATACAGACCCCGGGAACACAGATGCCTGAACTTGAAAAGATACTGAACCCATGAGTTTTTCGACCATCCTGCTCCTGGCCGTTGCCCTTGCCATGGACGCCTTTGCCGTTGCCGTTGCCGCAGGCTTTCAGCTCAGGGAGCTGACCGGCCGCCGTATTTTCAGACTCTCCTGGCATTTCGGGCTGTTCCAGGCCCTCATGCCGGTTATCGGGTGGTTTTCCGGCAAGGCCGTGGTTGTCTACATTGAAGCCTATGACCACTGGGCCGCCTTTCTCCTGCTCTGCTGGATCGGTGCCAACATGATCCGGGAATCCTTTGACAACAATACCGACGCCACCCCCAAGGACCCCACCCGGGGCAAAAGGCTCGTTCTTCTGTCTGTTGCCACGAGCATGGACGCCCTGGCCGTGGGGTTCAGCCTTGCCGCGTTAAAGGTGTCCATTGTGCTGCCCGTGGTCGTCATCGGCGTGGTGGCCCTGGTGTTCACCTGGGCCGGGCTGGTGCTGGGCAACCGCATTCTTTCGTCGAAAAAAGTCGGCAAGCAGGCCGAACTCATGGGCGGCGGCATCCTGATCCTCATCGGCATCAAGATTCTCCACGAGCACAATGTATTTTAACCCGATGACCCTTACCGCCCTGGCAGGCCCTGCGCCCAACCCTTGACCGAGAAAACCATGACAACCGCAATACCGACAACCACTGAAAAGCGTTATCAATCTGCGCCCACCCCTTGACCGTGAGAATCATGACCACCCTGACCCGACCCAGATCAAAGGCCATTGCCTCAAACAGCGCTTTGGCCATGGAACTTTCGGCCATCATTGGCCTTGCCCTGCCCCTGTTCATAACCCAGCTGGGGGTTTCAGCCATTGGATTCATCGACACCATGATGGCCGGCCACTACGGCCGGTCGGCCCTGGCCGGCGTTGCCGTGGGATCGAGCATCTGCTTTCCCTTTGTCTTTGCCCTGAACGGGGTGATGATGGCAGTCACCCCCATCACGGCCCACCTCACCGGGGCCGGACAAACCCGGGCCATCGCCCCCATGGCCCGGGAGGCCCTGTGGCTGGGCCTTGTCTTTTCCATTGTGCTCTTTGCCCTTGTGGACCGGATCGATCCGCTGCTCGGGTTGATGCAGCTTGAAGATGAAGTGGCAGGGGTGGTTCAAGGCTATCTCAGGGGCATTTCCTTCGGGCTTCCAGCCGCCGCCGCCTACTTTGTCCTTAAATCCGTTGTGGAGGGACTTGGCAGAACACGGCCCCAGATGGTGATTTCAACCATGGGCGTGGGCTTTAACTATCTTGCCAACAACGCCCTGATCCACGGCCGGTGGGGGTTTCCGGAGCTTGGCGGTGCCGGGTGCGGCGTTGCCAGCGGGCTTACCTTCTGGTTTTTTCTCTGCCTGATCCTAGGCTACATCCAGCTGGACAAACGCTGCCGGCAGCTCCACCTCTTTTCAGCCCTGTCACTGCCAGGCATCCGGGGAATGGTGGAAATTCTCAAGCTCGGTCTGCCCATTGGCGGCACCCTGTTCATGGAGTGCAGCATATTTGCCTGCATCACCCTGTTTGTCGGGGTGCTCGGCCCGGTGGTCGTGGGCGGCCATCAGATCACCCTCAACTATTCAGGCCTCATCTTTGCCATTCCCCTGAGCATCGGCATGGCCATCACCATCCGGGCAGGCCATGCCCTGGGCAGAAACGAGCCTGAAGCAGCACGGTTCGCCTGCATCACGGGCTGTTCACTGGCCGTTGGACTCGCGTTTTTCACCCTGGCCCTTACCCGGTTTTTCCCTGGCACCATTGCCGCCATCTACACCCAGGAGCCGGAAGTGGCCGCCGTTGCCGTGTCTCTGCTGAAAATCTGCGCCCTGTACCAGGTATCCGACGCCGTCATGACCACCTCCCAGGCGGCCCTCAGGGGGTACAAGGACGCCAACATGACCTTTGTGATGACCTTTACCGCCTATTGGGTCATCACCCTGCCCCTGGGGTATGTGCTGGCCATGACCGACCTGATCGGACCGCCCCTCGGGGCAGAGGGGTTCTGGATCAGCCTGTTCATCGGCCTCACCCTTTCAGGCATCCTGCTCTGCCTTCGCCTCAACCGGATCAGCAGCCGGGCCATCCAGATCCGCCGACCTTCCCGGTTCAGCCAGCGGACACCGACGGACCCACACCGTTTGAATCCATAATCAGGATTGCTGTCAAAGGGGTTGCGCCATGGCGCCCTTCGGCCAGGTGCGGATCAGCGCCACAAGGGTGCGCACCCCGATGCCGGACGGCCCCTCCTTGGCAACATAGCTTTTCTCGGTAAAATCCCAGGCCGTGCCGGCAATGTCCATGTGGGCCCAGGGCGTGTCGCCCACAAAGTTTTCAAGGTAGGCTGCCGCCGTGATGGCACCGGCTGATTTTCCGCCGATGTTCCGGATGTCGGCCACCTTGGATTCAATCTGCTTGGCATAGGCCTTGCCCAGGGGCAGTCGCCACAGGGGTTCTCCGGCCCTTTCACCGGCCTGTTCAAGGCAGCGGGCAAGCGTTTCGTTGTTGGCCATCAGCCCTGAATAATGGTGGCCCAGCCCCATGACAACGGCACCGGTCAGGGTGGCAATGTCCACAACGCAGCAGGGGTGGTACGCATCAATTCCCCAGGCAAGGGCATCGGCCAGGATCATCCGTCCCTCTGCGTCCGTGTTGACGATCTCAGCGGTTTTCCCGTTAAAATGTCGAATAACGTCCCCGGGCTTTACGGCCAAGCCTCCGGCCAGGTTGTCCGTTGCAGGCACAATGGCAACCACCCCCACATCGGGACGCTCTTCGGCCACGGCCTGCATGGCACACAGCACGGCAGCCCCGCCGCACATGTCGTACTTCATCTTTTCCATGCCCGGGGCCGGTTTAAGACTGATGCCGCCGGAATCAAAGGTCACCCCCTTGCCCACCAGCAGGAGGGTTTCCGACCGTTGTTCAGGCAGGTACTCGAGCACAACCAGCTTGGGCGGTTCGCCCGATCCCTGGTTCACGGCAAGAATGCCGCCCATGCCAAGGCGTTCCATGTCGCTTTTCTCAAGGATGCGGCACCCCAGGGAATGGGTCTTTGCAAGGGCCTGGGCAAACGCTGCAAAGGCGCTGGCCGTCCAGGCGTTGGCCGGCTCATTGGCCATGTTCCTTGCCTCGCAGGCCGCCAGTGCCGCCCTGCGGCCCAGGCCCATGCCCGTTTCCACGGCCGGGTCGGTATTAACGCGGGCAAGGCAGACCTGCTGTAATCCCGAATATTCACGCTCCTTGCTCTGGGCCTGCTTGTACTTGACAAAGCGATAATCGCCCAGACAGATCCCTTCGACCAGGCATTCAGCGGTCTGGCCCGGATCCAGGAAGGATGTTTCAGGAAGCGCCACCATCAACGTTGCAACCTTCAGTGCTTCACACTGCCGGGCAATGGTCCCCCCTGCCCGCCTGAAAAGATCCCGGACCCCGCCCGGCTCCGTTTGATCCGAGGGATCTCCCAACCCCAGGACCAGTATCCTGGCGGCCCGTACATCGGTCAATCCGGTGCCGGAAAAGGGATAAAGGACAAGGGTCTGTCCCTCCTTGCCTGAAAAATCCCCCAGATCAAAGGCGGCCCTTACCTGATTTTCCACCAGATGGTGGCAGACGATCTTCTCTTTGGTCTCTGCCTGGTTTACGCAAAACACCAAAAGGTCGCCCTGAAACCCTGCCACATTGTCATCGACCTTGAACTGCGCCGTTGTCATGATCGCTCCTCCCTTTTTATCTGTTGCCAAACGCGTTGAAATTTGATTTAATATATATCTTTTAAACGCCAGCAGCCAGGACACCTATTCATGACCGCCAAACGTCCCCCATCTGTTCCAGACCTGTCCGTGCTCATCAAGATTGCCCGCACCCCCATGCCCTTTGGCCGATACAAGGATCTGCCCCTGGTGGACCTTCCCGAGCCCTATGTGGTATGGTTTGCACAGCAGGGGTTTCCCCGGGGAGAGCTGGGTGAAATGCTCAGGATGGTCCATGAGATCAAGGTCAACGGGCTTGAGTACCTGTTCAAGCCGTTGAAATAACCGTTACCGACCGGTATTTTCCTGACAGACAGGGGCAACCCCGGGCGCCTGACCCCAATGTACCAGATTATGGTCCCAATTTACGACAATAAAACAGCCTGACCCCATAAGGAGAAAACATGTTAATCATCGGCAGCTACAATGAACTGGTTGTTGAGCGGGAAGTGGATTTCGGGTTCTACCTCAATCCCAAGGAGGACGAGGTCCTGCTTCCGGCCAAGTACGCACCCCAGGGACTTGCCCCCGGAGACACCATCCGGGTGTTTGTATACACCGACTCTGAAGACCGGCCCATTGCCACCACCCTCACCCCCCTGGCCGTTGTGGGTGAGTTTGCAGGACTCACGGTCAAGGATGTCCAGGAGTTTGGGGCCTTTCTTGACTGGGGGCTTGAAAAGGATCTGCTCCTGCCCAGGTCAGAGATGCCCAAACCGGTGCAACCCGGCAGCAAGGTGGTCGTGAGGGCCTGCCTTGACACTGCCACCAACCGGGTCTATGCAACGGCCAATCTGTCCCAGTTCATCGACCGCAACCTTGAAGGCCTTGCGCCCGGGGACCCGGTGGATCTTCTGGTCTACGACACGAGCGATCTGGGCATCCAGGCGCTGATCAACAACCGCTACACAGGCATGCTCTTCCACAACGAAACCTTTGAGCACCTCGCCGTTGGCGATAAGACCGTCGGGTACATCCACCACATCAAGGAGGACGGCAAGATCGACCTTCTCCTCAAAAAACCGGGGTATGGCTCGGTGACCGAATCGTCGGCCCGAATCCTCGAAGCCCTTGAACAGAAGAACGGGTTCATCCCCATCAACGACAAAAGCACGCCGGCCGCCATCAAACAACGGTTTGCCATGAGCAAGAAAGAGTTCAAGCGCACCATTGGCGGGCTCTACAAGAACAGGACCATCGACATCACGGACAAGGGCATCTGTCTTGTGGGACCGGGCGACCAACCCCTTGAAATTCCCCCGGAACCCTCACCCTGGGAGATGGCCACAAAAAAACGAAGTTAAAAGACCCATGACACGGATCAGCCCCGGGCCAGAATCGGCATCCGGCCCGGAGGAACACCTTGATCAGATGAAAACAACACTATTCTTTGGGATGGCATTTGGCGCAGCTGGCCGGTGCATCCTTGGTGTTGTTCTTTTTGTTATATTCCTTGTGGCAGGAGATGCAGTTGTCATGGAGGGCCTCGGCATGGTAGGCCAGTTTTTCTGAATCAGAAAGTTTCTTGTCCTTAGATTTCGGGGCCGTTCCAGGCTCGGCATGGCATTCGGCACAACCAACGGCATCGTCGCCGACCACCATATCCGTCAGGGGTGAACCATCGTCCCCATGGTGGCAGTCACCGCAGCCGATCTTGTAATCGGCCAGATGTTTTTGATGGGTAAACTGGACAATCCCCTTTTTGTGTGCGTCATAAATGGCGTTGTCCATGGCAATGACATCGGGCATGCCAGACGCTGCCGGGGCAGCCGCAGGAGCCTTGACCTCGGCTGCCGCTTCCTTGACCTCGGCCGCCGCTTCCTTGACTTCAGCCGCCGCTTCCTTGACTTCAACTTCAGCAGCCGATGCCGCGTCCTCAACAGCGGTTTCCTGTTCCTCAACAGCGGGCGATTTCTCGTCTGCAACCGCAGCTTCGGTCTCAACAGCTTCCTTGACTTCAGCAACGCCCTCCGGGTGAGCCGGCGCCTCCTGGGCGTTGTCGTGGACAGCAGCATCATGGGTCACAGCCGCCGTACCATGGGGTTCTGACACCTGGAGCGACTGGTTGTGCTTGGCCGGAATCGAACAATAGCTCAGCATAAGGATTAAAACCAGATTAACGATCAACATGACACTTTGCCCATCAAATTTTTTACCCATTGGATACCTCCGTTGTGAATGATGATAAATAATTTTTTGCCGCTGTTCAGAGAGCCGGCCGCATCGTTTCTGGACGAACGTTATACAAAAAGTGCCACAGAATCAACCTATTTTCCCGGATGGCGCTAACTCACCTTGATCAATCTCAAGGAATCCAGCCTCAGCCTTGCCTGGTCAATGTGGACCACGAGTTTTTCCGCCTCCTCGTTTGCCCTGCGAATCTCGTCCGCCCGTATGGCCGGGTTGATCTGCCTGAGCCGTTCAAGCCTTGCAGCCTCGCCGCCCACCACCGTTTCCACCGACGCCTTTGCCCTGGAGATCACCTGGGCTGACGCCTGTTCAGCGAACCTGCGCCCGGCCGCCAGAAGCTCTGGCAGCAGCCGCTCCTTGATTTCGGGAAACTGGCCGAGCCAGGATTGGGCAGGGGTTGAAAGCCCGGCAGCCGTTGACGCCCAGGAACGCTCCCGGCTCAGATCCCTTAGATTGTGGTCCACCAGGGTCCTGATGGGGGTCCTTGCAAGGAACCGGTTCATGTGGAGGGTTCTGGGGGCCACACATTCCAGGGTGTAAACAGACTCGAGAAGAATCTCAAATCTGCCGGTGCCATTGACCTCGGCAATGGCCGCATTTCCATGGTCGCTGCCAAGGAACAGCTCCAGAGCCCCGGTCACCATGGGGTGATCCCAGGTCAGAAAAACAATGTCATCCCGGGTCACGGCAACCGTTCTGTCAAAGGTCACGACCATGCCGTCGCCCTTGAATCCGGGGAACGGCACCCCGGCGGCATTAAAGACCTCAAGGCGAAAGGTTCGCGCCATGACCGGTTCAGGGGAGATGGCGTAAAACTTGAACATTTTTGCCATGAAAAGATCTATGGTCTGGTCCTGGTCGATATCCGAGAGGGTCTTGACCAGCTGTTCGGCCTTTTGGGGCCTGAAGGAGTTGAGCTCAAGAAGCCGGTCCCTGCCGACCCTGAGCCGTTGGGCGGTTTCACGGGCAAAGGTGCGGGTATCGGCGATGAGCTGATCCAGGTCGTTCCGGGGAACCTGGCCCGTCTGATCACAAAGGTCTGACAGGCTTTCAAGGCGTGGCGCAAACCGTCGGTGGATCTGGTGGATACCGCTGATGTTGTTCTCAAAGATGCCCGCGCCCTCCTTGTACCACCTTGCCAGGACGGCCTGGCGGCTCTCCCGGGCATGGGGAACATGGATCACGATGGGGTGGTGCTGCCCGATGCGGTCCAGCCGCCCGATGCGCTGCTCCACAAGTTCAGGATTGTCCGGAAGATCAAACATCACCAGGTGATGGGCAAACTGGAAATTTCGTCCTTCGCTGCCGATCTCCGAACAGATCATGAGCTGGGCGCCCAGGGGCTCTGCAAACCATGCGGCACTGCGGTCCCGCTGCACCAGGGTCATCTCCTCGGTAAACCTTGCGATCTTCAGGGTAATGAGGGTGGCAAGGGCCGCCTCGATGCCGGCCGCCTTTTCAGACGTGGCGCAGATCAGGAGCACCTTTTCCCGGTCCAGGGATTTTAACAGCCCCTTCAGCCACTCGATTTTTGCAGAAAAAACACCGTGCTCACCATCGGCCAGGGACAACGACGCAACAGGGGCGTCACACCGGCCCATGGCACCGGTTGTGGCGGTTTTCGGCACCAGGGGATAGAGCACCCCCCTTCGTTCCGGGAACCCCTTGATGACGGCTCGGGTGTTCCGGAAAACGGCCCGGCCCGGCCCGTGGCTGTCGAGCATCGCTGTGATCTCCCGGGAATTTTCCCCGGAACCGGCAAGGAGGTCAAGGGTCTCTGCCGTCTGCCGGTACTGCCGGCTCTCGTCGAGATAATCGTCAAAATGGGTGTAGCGATCCGGGTCAAGCAGCCGCAGGTGGGAAAAATGGCTCTGCCGGCCCAGCTGCTCGGGGGTGGCACTCAAAAGCATCATTCCGGTCTGGGACGTGGCCAGGGCCTCAACAAGGGTGTAGGCGGCGCCCCCCTCTTCCAGGTGGTGGGCCTCATCCACCACCACCATGTCCCACCCGGCCTGAACAAGCTGGCGGCGGATTTTTTCATCTTCGGCCATCCCATCCAGGCAGCAGATGGCAAGCTGCTCTGAAAAAAACGGATTCTGCCCGGGCTCAGACCGTTCCAGCTCCCGGCACAGCTCCGGGTCAAAGATCCTGAAAACAAGGTTGAACCGCCGGTAGAGCTCGACAAACCACTGGTGGACCAGGGATTCAGGCACCAGGATCACCACCCGGGAGATGCGCTCGCTCAACAGCAACCGGTGGAGCACCAGGCAGGCCTCAATGGTCTTGCCAAGCCCGGTCTCGTCGGCCAGGAGAATCCGGGGCAGGTAGCGGTTTGCCACCTCACCGGCAATGTAAAACTGGTGGGGGATCAGGTCCACCCGCCCGCCCATGAACCCCATGGCCGGGGAGGTCTCGTGGGCGTGCCTGAGACGGTTTGCCTCAAACCGCAGATCAAAGGTATCGGCCGGGTCAAAGATGCCGGCCCACAAACGATCCTTGGGGGCAGACAGGCTCATGGTGTCGGCAAGGTCCTGCTCGGGCACGCACTCGCCTGCGCCACCATACACCAGGAGCCCGTCCCGGTCGTCCACGGTTTCAACGACCAGGGTCTGATTGTCGCCAAACACGATGGTATCTCCCACCCCGAACCGGACCCGCCTCAGGGGGGCGGCAGAAGTGGTGTAGCGGCGCACACAGCTGCTTGCCGCAAAATTGACGGTCAGGGTTCTGGAGTCGCTGGTGACAAGGACGCCAAGCCCCAGCTCGGGTTCCATTTCGCTGGTAAAGCGCTGGCCTTTCTTCAATTGCATCATGGGTATAAGGATTTCCCTGGAATTAACGAATATTCTAGATATTGCTTGGGGATATTATGACTCGATAAAATTTGATTAATACATCTCTTCGGCCCTGCGGATGCGTTCCTGTTCTTCTTCCCAGGCCGCTTTGATCTCCTTGAGCACGGCATCCACATCGGCGGTTTCGCTGGTGTCCTCAAACGTGCCGGTCAGGGGAACCTCGGGGTTTAATTCGCCGCCCTCGTAGCGCGCCCAGATCTCCCGGGCAAAGGGTCTGTCCGCAAGTTCCGGGGCAAACCGGGCGTAATAGGCGGTGATATTGCTGACGTCCCGTTCGAGCATCCACTGGGCGTGGTTGTTGGCGGTGGCATCAACGGCCTGGGGAAGATCGATGATCACCGGGCCAATTTCATCCACCAGCACATTAAATTCGGACAGGTCACCGTGAACGATGCCGGCAGCGAGCATCTGCATCACGTACCCCATGACAATGGCATGGTCCTGGAGCGCCTTTTCGGCGGACATCGCCACATCCCCCAGGCGGGGAGCGACCTGGCCCTGGTCGTCGGTGATAAGTTCCATGAGCAGGACGCCGTCAAAGCAGCCATGGGGCTGGGGAACCCGCACGCCGGCACTGGCGAGCCGGTACAGGGCATCCACTTCAGCCGTCTGCCACACCTGTTCCTGCTGGTTCCGGCCGAACTTCGACCGTTTTTCCATGGCCCGGGCCCGGCGGGTGTTGCGCACCTTACGCCCTTCCTGGTATTGCACCGCCTGCTTAAAGCTGCGCTGGTCAGCCTCCTTGTAAACCTTGGCACAGCGGATTTCAGAACCGCAGCGCACCACATATACCGCGGCTTCTTTGCCGCTCATCAACTGGCGGACGACTTCGTCCACCAGACCTTCATCAATAAGGGGTTGAATTCTTTTCGGGATTTTCATAGGGGTGTTATACCTTATTTCGGTCCAGGATGGAACTATAAAAACCTGCCCACCCCCCGGGGCCGGACGGGCGTACCCCCTTTACAGAATTTTCAACCTTCTGATTTTATGTAAAATCCCCCTATGCGGGTTCCCAGGAGCGCTGCGGCCCCTGGGATATCTCTCCGGCAAAATCATCGTTTCAGTTTGAACCGGATCCTGAGGACCCCCTCCTTGAAATCCGAGGTCGTGATCCTGAAGGTTCCGAGTTCTGCGGTTTCAGCCACGTGGGTCCCGATGCAGGGACAGGCGTCATAATCCCCGATGCTTACGATGCGGATCTCATGGGAGCTGTCTTCGGGCAGGCGGCTCAGGTTGAATCGTCTGCCGGCCTCATCCACGGGGATAACGCAGTCTGTCACCTTCATATTGGCACGGATGACCTGGTTCACCCGGGACTCGATCTGGGTCAGCTCCTCCGGGGTGAGGGCACGGGTAAAATGATAGTCGCACTTGGATTTTTTTCGTTCGATATGTGCGCTGAAACAGCGACCGCAGTTGAACAACTGGTCCATGGTTCCGTTGAGAATATGTTCTGCCGAGTGCATTCCCGGATCAATGGCTTTCTTCAAAACGCCTTCCTTTTCGTTTCAGGTTTAATGTGTTATGGATCATCGTACTCAAATATTGATAATCCGTCAGGGCCTTCCGGCACTTAACCGGTACCGTTGACCACCCGTTTAGGCACCCTGTTCTTATAACACATTTTTTCTAATGGCAAAGGAGGATATAAAATGGAAAAAAACCAGTGCCTGCCGATCGCCTGGTGTTTCAGAAAACGGTTTCTGCTGCTGATCGTCCTGTCCCTGGGCCTGTTTGCCTCATGTGCAGCCAGGAACTCCATCCGGCCTGCAGCAGACACCCTGGCCATATCGGCAACGGCCGATGGAACACTGCCGGCACAGCTCTCTCCGGTTTTTGTCATTGAACATCCTGAAGAATCCTTCAATCCCATTGGAACGCCCAGGGTCGAAATGACGGACAAGTTAACCCAGAGGGTATATGTCGATCCGTTAACCCCCACGATCTATTACGAGGCAAGAAATTTTCAAACCACCCGGTCAGCCTACCGCAACCTGATATTCCGGGTCCATTTTGAGCAGGTGCCGTTAAAGCTGTTTCCCTTTTACCTGGTGGCCGGTAAAAATGTCGGATTGTTTGTGGTCGTAACCCTTGACGCCAGGGATCGGCCCATCCTCTATACACTGGTGCATACCTGCGGCTGTTATCTTGCATTTATTCCAACCTCATACATGCCGGCAGATGCCTTTCCCGGGGTCTGGGATAAAGACCGGCAAAGGGTCTATTCAGAAAACCTTCCCGGAATGCTCAGATACCCGCACCCTTTCGATGGAAAAACCAGGCTGGTGATCACGCTCCGGCATGGCACCCACAGGGTAAAAAATGTTCGGCTGTCTGACATGGCATCCCCTGGGTCACCCCGTGAATCTACCGCAGCCCTGTCCCCCATGGCCTCCCTTGAAACATTGTGTCTTGAAAATGGGGGGTCCACCTCGTTCTTTGAAACATCGGGTCCAAGGAGGGGGTATGTTAAATCAAGCACAAAAATCTGGGAACGGATTTTCATGGGATGGTGGGCATTTGACTGGCGTGTCGGGGAAGATAAAAAACTGGGGGACAACAGGGACGACGGGATCCTGTTTTATACCAGCCTTGTGCCCTGGAAAAAAGAGGCCTCGGACATGCGGGAGTTCAGCACGTTTTTGAAATTCTGGGGATGGAATCTCTAGGCCGGACAGCTTTGTTCGACATTTCAAGAAAATAGTTCCAGACCTGAAATCTTCATTGACATTCTGGAAAAAAGCGCTTAAAAAAGTATTTAATGTCCTGAACCGGACAGGATCCAAAACTTTGGGCGGTTAACTCAGCGGTAGAGTGCTATCTTCACACGGTAGAAGTCACTGGTTCGAACCCAGTACCGCCCACCAATCCAACCCCGCGCTGCAATCCTTGTTTTTCAGAGCCTGCCTGACACCCCGTCATCTGCCAGGACCTGATACCCCTTGCAGGCTTAAGCCCAGGTGGACGGAACTGCCCTAAAGGTTGATGCAGTCAAGTTTACTTCCAACAATCCGGTTACGACCATTCTGTTTGGCATGATAAAGATTCTGATCCGCCTGTCTGAGCATGTCTAAAGGATCAGAGCGGCTGTCAAGTCTTACGGTTACAACACCGATGCTCACGGAAACATGGTCAGCAGCCCTGGAATACCCATGGGGAATCTTAAGGTCGGCTATGGCAATACGCGCCCGTTCGGCAAGGGTTTTGGCCGCTTCGATATCGGTTTCAGGCAGCACCATGACAAACTCCTCTCCCCCATACCGGGCAGCCAGGTCAGCCGGACGTTTTAATATATCCTGGAGTGTTTTGGCAATGGCCTGCAACGCAACATCCCCGGTGGCATGGCCGTAGTGATCGTTATACTGCTTGAAAAAATCCACATCCACCATGGCCAGGGAAAGCGGGGTGCCGTTACGGGCAGCTCTGGAACTCTCCATCTTGAACACCTTTTCAAAACGGCGCCGGTTGGGTATTTCCGTTAAACCGTCCAGGTGGGCCAGCTGATCCAGGAGTCGATACTGATGGACAAACCGCAGGTGGTTTCGCACCCGCATCTGTACAATGGGCGGAGAAAAGGGTTTGCAGATATAATCAACGGCCCCCAGTTTCAACCCATGCTCCTCATCCTCAATGGAATCAAGGGCCGTCACAAAGATGACCGGAACATTCTTGGTCTTGAGATCCTCTTTAAGGTGCTTGATCACTTCATAGCCCCCCATCTCCGGCATCATCACATCCAGCAGGATCAAATCCGGGTCGGCATTATCATGAATTTGTTTCAATGCCTGGGCACCGCTCCCGGCCAGGATCAGGGAATACTCATTCTTCAACACCTCGGCCAGGACCTTAAGGTTCATTTTTTCATCATCTACAATAAGAATCCTTGGCCGTTTTTTTGTGATCATGATGAACGCCCCCTGTCCTGACTGTACAATGTTTCCTTTAATTTTCCTGCCACATCTGCAGCATCCGAATACTCAATATCATCAATCAGCGCCCCGATGCCGGCAAGGACGTCATCATGGCCATGGCCCTTCAGGATCTCTTCAATCTCGGAAAAAAGCTCCCCGGCAACATATTCTCCTTGATGCAAATGATCAATAAGACGTTCAAGTCTGCCGACCACATCATCCATATCCAGGGTAGCCGTTGTGGACACGGCCTGCTCGTCCCCGGCCCCGGGGACATTCAAACAAAGGGCTGCCAGGGAGGTGAGCACCTCATCCAGTGCATCAACAAAGGGTTGAATTAAATCTTTCCCATGGGTAGTCCCGCCCCGCTTCAACACCGCCTCAAGATCACTTGCCGTCTGAAAGAGGCGACGGGCGCCCATATAACCCGAGATGCCCTTCACCGTATGGGCCCGGGTCTGAACATCAAGCCAGGCACCCTCCTGTACGAGCTGTTTCAACACTGTGGGATATGCAACATAATCGTGGCGAAAATCGTTGAGCATTTTCACAAAAAGCGTGGCGTTATTGTTGAGTCTTTTAAGGGCCTCAACCGGGTCAATGCCCGGCAGAGGCGGAAGATCCAGGGGCGTCCCGGTTTTTAACAGAACCGGTTCCGGTTGCCCGGAAGGCGTGCCTGGATGCTTTTCCGGAATCAGGCGTTTTAGCACCCCATAGAGAACAGCCGGGTCCACGGGCTTGTTAATGTGATCATTCATGCCGGCGGCCAGGCTCTTTTCCCGGTCTCCTGCCATGGCATGGGCGGTCATGGCAACAATGGGCACTGTCCTGTACGCCTCGTTCATTCGGATCCGCCGGGTAGCCTCAAGGCCGTCCATGCCAGGCATCTGGATATCCATAAGCACAAGATCAAAATGATTCCGTTCAAGGGCTTCTATACTCTCCAGACCGCTGGACGCGACCGCCACCACCATACCCACATCATGGAGGAATCCAGTGGCCACCTCCTGGTTAATGGAATTATCATCCACCAGCAGGATATGAGCCCCCCGAATTGCCTTGAGCGCTTCAATGGATTCAATATCTTTTACGACGGTCCTGGGTCCTGAAACCCCATCAATGCCCAGCAACTGAAGCAGGGTATTGTACATCACAGAGGCATAAACCGGTTTCACAAGAAAGGCATCCACTCCGACCTTCCCGGCTTCAACCCGGGCCTCTTCACGGCCGTTGGCCGTTACCATCAGCAGGGCAGGCGTTTTGGCCATGGCGATATTGGCCCGGATGCGTCTGGCGGTTTCAATACCGTCGATTCCCGGCATGATCCAATCCAGCAGTACCACGTCATAGGGAATTTTCCGCATAACCGCAGTTTCAAGAAGGGCAAGGGCTGTTCGACCGTCTACAGCCGTATCCACTGACATGTTCAGGGATGAAAGCATGGCGGACAACACATCCCGGGAAGCCCCATTGTCATCCACAACCAGGGCACGAAGACCCTGGAGCCCCTCCAGGGATTTTAAATTCCGTTTCCGGCTCTGCCGGGAAATCCCGAAGCTGGATGTAAAGGTAAATTCAGACCCCCTGCCGGGGCTGCCCTTGGCCCAGATCCTGCCGCCCATCATTTCTGTGAGCTGCTTGCAGATGGCCAGGCCCAGGCCGGTACCCCCATATTTCCGGGTGGTGGTATCATCCGCCTGGCTGAAGGCTTCAAACAGCTGCGCTATCTGTTCGGGCGCAAGCCCTATGCCGGTATCCTCCACGGAGAATCGGAGCACCGCATCTTCTTTGGTACGCGCTTCCACATTAACGGAAATGATAATCTCGCCCATGGATGTGAACTTGACGGCATTGCTGGCCAGGTTCATCAGTATCTGGCCCAGGCGCAGGGGATCCCCCACAAGATGATAGGGCACATCCGGATCGATGCGAAACAGAAATTCAAGCTGCTTTTCTTCGGCATTCATACCCACAATATTGGCAATATTGACCAAGACATCTTCAAGGTTAAAGGCAATTGACTCCAATTCCATCTTTCCGGCATCAATCTTGGAAAAATCGAGAATATCATTAATGAGTCGGAGCAGGGTATTGGCTGATCCAAGGATTTTTTCAACATAATTGAGCTGCTTTTCCCCAAGTTCAGTCTTTCTCAGAAGATAGCCCATGCCAATGATACCGTTCATCGGGGTTCTGATTTCATGGCTCATGCGAGCCAGAAAATCCCCCTTGGAAGTGTTGGCCGCTTCTGCAAACTCCTTGGCCTCGGTGAGTTCAGCCGCCATCTTTTTATGGGCGGTCATATCCATGGCCGTGAAAAGATAGCCGACCATCCTGCCTGCCGCATCAAAGAGTCCTGTAATGGAAAGGCTGACCGGAAGCCGGGTTCCATCCCGGCAAATGTAAATCCACTCCCTGGCACGGGTGAGTTTCTGCTTCACATACTGGTCAAACACCTTCATGTTTGACAGAGTGGATTTTAAAACCCCGCTGACTTTATCGCCGTAATGGACCAGTTCCTCTTTCAGATGCAGGGACAGGATACTTTTATGACCCACCATTTCATTCTCAGAATATCCTAGCAGATTTGCGGCCCCTCTGCTGAAAAGCGTTATTTTACCCCCAAGATCGGTGGCAATGATCGAAAGCTGCGTTGCCGCATCCAGAACAGCCTGACGTTCGGAATTTACACTTTGAAAACGGTGCAGCATCCGTTCGGTCTCTTCAAACTGACTGACAACAAAAGCCGAAGTGATGTCGGCCGCTTCCCTGGCCACCTTGATCTCCTGGCGCAGCATCTGGTTTTCCGCCAGCAGATTCGCGTATCGGTCGTCGTTCAAACCTTCCCTCCCAAGCTACGGATTGCCTTGGAAATCGCTAATTCAGCGGCCCGGTCTATCATGGAATCACTCAAAACGCCCTCCATGCCGATCAACACGATCTCTTCTGGCATCTGTCCATCGCACACACCTGGCAGCACGGACAAAAGATAGGGCAGGCCTGCCCCATGTCCGTAATGGACAGAACTTAAACTCTGGATGACATCCATTTGATCAAGGACCACGAGGGTTCCCTCCCCGGCAAAACCCGATACACTATCCACAAAGATCACGCATCCCCCCTGTTCAAGCAGGGGCAGCAGATTCAAACCCGCCAGTCCGCCCTCAACCACATCAACACCCACGGGCAGCGTTGTTTTCTGCAACCGGTCAAACACTGCCGGGCCTGCTGCATCCTCGGGAATCAGTCGGTTGCCGATACAGATAATCGTGACGTTCATGGTTGTTAACCCAGGCTCAGCCGACCTGCTTTTTTCCCGTTGACAACCGTATGAACCGCACAAACCAGGCAGGGATCAAACGATCGAATTACATGGCCGGCCTCCACCGGATTATTCACATCCCGGACGGGTGTACCGATCAATGCCTGTTCCCATGCTCCCGGCGCACCCGATTCATCCCTTGGCGAACCGTTCCAGGCCGTGGGGGTAATGATCTGGTAATGGGTAATGGCATTGTCATGGATTTTCACCCAGTGCCCCAGTGCCCCCCGGGCAGCCTGGATCATACCTTGACCCTGCCCATCGGGAATTCCGTCAACCTTGTTGTAAAATCTGGCATCATGGTCAGCCACCAGCTCATCAAGCCAGGTCGACATGGCCGTTAGAAAACGAATCGGTCTGACCAGACGGGCCAGCTCCCGGACAAAGGCATTGGGACCGTCCTGGCGCAAAAAATCGACAAACAGGTCATTGCCGTTGATGATCATCTCCGCCAGGGGACCTGTTTCAAACACTTCACCCATATAACGGGGGGCCTTGACCCAGGAGTAGCGATCCCCGCCCTGGCCCGACGCATAGGGTCTGGTCTCTCCGTTAAAGGGATGGGAGGGTCCATTGCCCTGCTCAAACCAGGCATGGGAGATGTCTTCGGTTATTTTCAAAGGATCAAAACAAGAGACTGCTGTCCCCGTGGCAACCCCGGCTGCCGTCAGCATTCCGTCAACACCTTGAACCGATGTAACCCCGGGCAGTCGAAAGCTGCCATAGGAAAGAAAACGATTGGGACCCCGGCCCATGGCGTCCAGGCCGGCCTCCCTTGCAAACCGGATAAAAAACCCCACCTCACTGTTTGTGTGATTCGGGCTCTCCACCAGCCATTCATCCAGATCCGCAACGCTTTTTACGGCCTGCCAGCGCTCGACAGAACATCCCAGGATACTGCGTTCATACCAGCGGGTAAAATGGTCCAGAATCAAACGGCACTGAAAAAGCTTGCTGACCCCCGGAATGGAGGTGACGCCTCCAGGTACCATAAAGGAGGTGTGGGGCCATTGGCCGCCGATAATGGCAATGATCTCAATGAGTTTCTTGGTCTCTCGAATCACCTCAATGCTTGCCCGGCCCTTTAACGGGGAATAGCGGGACTGTGCCTCTTTACCCAGGGAATGGTTTTCATAGGCTTGTTCATTGGCAAAATCCACCATGAACATCAATACGGCCTGACGCACATCACTTTGAATGGTTTCGGCCATCAAGGCCAGATTACGCAAACGGAATGCATTGTCAGGCGGTTCGATGCCGGTGATGGCATCCAGGGCCTCGACGGCAGCCATCAGGTGGGTCAGACTGCAGATGCCGCAGATCCGTGGGGTAATGACCAGGCCATCCAGTGCTCCCCGCCCCTGCATCATCTCTTCAAACCCCCTGAACAGGGTCCCGGAACTCCATGCATCGGTAATCACGCCGTCGGTGATATCAACGACAACTTCAAGATCTCCCTCAGCCCGATTGACGGGAATCTTAATCCCTTTTTGAATTTTCACCATACCAAATTTTTGCTCCTGAGCATTTTTAAACCTTTGAGGCTCGTTTTTTCAGCCGTTCCGGTGCTGCTGCAGCTGCCATACCCTTATAAACCATATAATGGGCCCGGTTGACGCCCATGGGTAAAGCCAGGGGAATACCTTCAATATTTGGCGTTTTAAAAAAAGGGGTACTCCTTGGAAAATCGGGATCTGTACAGCCAAAGCAGGGCACCCCTGCCCTTGGCTTTGACGAATGCTGATTCCACAATAATTTATTGCAGGGGCCGGGCACCAGGGGACCGGCACAGCCCATATGGAAAAAAAGACAGCCCATCTCTCCAAAATCGGATTCTTCTACCCGATATTCATGGTACTCATTTCGGGTGCACCCCTGGTGAACCACTGTATTGTACCACTCCAGGGGCCGCTGAAATTCGTCCAATTCAAAAACAATACCGTTGACAATCCCCATGATGGCACCGGCAATCACATCGTGATGGCAGGGACATCCTGCCAGATTGATAACCGGCTGACCCGACCGACTCTTAAAATCCCTGCCCAGGAATCCGCCCCGTTTCCGTTTGGAAAACTGAAGTCCTTTGGCTTCAACCGCAGAATTTGAACCAAAGCCGCCAAAACAAGCGCAGGTCCCGACGGCCATCACAACCTGGGCCTGTATTGCCAGGGAATGTATGAGTTCTTTTTTCGGTCTGCCATCCTTTGTATTATACATCCCCGTACCTGCAGGACCGCAGACTACGGATCCTTCAACAATAAGAAGGTCAAGGGGCTGTTCGCCTGAAACGATGGATTCCAGCAGATCAACATGTTGCATGGGGGAAATATCGGTGATGGAAGGATGCCAGAGCAGGTCGATATTTAACATCTGAAACAGCTCGATGACATTGGGAAATTCACTGCTTAAAAAGGAAAATGTATCTCCGCCGCAACTGCCACCCTGTATCCAATATGCTGTTGTCACAAAGGACCTCCCTATACAGTATGCAAAACCAGTTACAGGTTAAAACATCCATCCTGCATCGGATTGTCCTTCCCCAGAATCCCGTCTTGACTCAACCCGCCCTGGGCCATGGACGAACAATCCTAAAAAGCAATCCACGTTAACGTTGAATCAGCCGCCAGCCTTTTTTTAAGGTTGGCAGCTGAATGTGGATCCCTCGAAGTTTTGAAACGGACTGTATAGGAGACCGTGGTGTGATGTCAATCATATTATAATCACGGAACTCAACTTTCAAGGTTGACTGTTTTTTAAATGGGGGGATCGGGCTTAGAAATAAAAATCCTTTAACAGCACCATTGGCGGAAATGCCAGTTTAAACTTTACCTTTCGGGTTTCAGGATCAAAAACAACGCAATCCAGGTCGGTTTTCAATGTTGAACAGGAGTTGATAATCGCCCCCAGATAATTCTCTTTGCAGTGCTCTTTCTGCTCAAGTGTCAAGGATACGTTTTTGCAATTGCAATATAGATCCAGGATCTCGTCATTGATTCTGAACTTTAGATTTCTGGGAAGAATCTCCTGTATCCAGAAGCTTACAAACGCGTCTAAATACGGGGGATAAAACAGCCCGTCTTTTTGATGACTGTTGACCATGATCAACAGGGTCGCCCCGATGGAGGATGCCCGTTTGTAAATCCTGGGAGAGGCAATGGCCTCAAAGGTGTCTGCAAGGCTGATCAGACGGTAATATTTCTTGGTTAGATGGTAAATTTCATTGAGCTTTATCCGGGCCTCGGGGGTTAGATATTCGTAAAAAGAGGTATGGGTATCAGGGATGATGCCATAGCTCTGGGGCAAGGATTTATTTTCCTTTACATGGTGAAGGGCCATGGCAAAAGATTCAAAATTAAGATCCTGCTGATTGTTGGAGGCAAACAGATAGGAGAGCAGCACATGGCTTTTCATAATGTCGTTTTCCAGTTGGGTCAGCCGTCCCTTTTTGTACAATATCTCGTCGGGCACAAGGACCTTTCCCCCATCGTGGCCCATGCAGATAACACTCAGGATTTTACAGTCAGCATCATCAAAATCATCCAGTTGTCTGGCAAGCATCAACGAAATCCAGGTGGTTTTTACCACATGATCAATGGTTTCGCCATTTTCCGATTCGCCCAGCCCCAGAATCCGTTTCTCGTTGTCAATTATCTTTTTCAGGGCCATGGCCGTCCCCACATAACGGTCCTGGGATGTAATGGCACTATTGGCAAAGGCCAGGAATCCTGCCACGGATTCATCGTGGGCATGGAATCGGTCCATTTTACACCCGGCCATGGTTTCACCCAGAAAACCCTTGAGTGTATTCTGCATGGCCGGGATCTCTTGTTTTTCCAAGGTATTGAAAAAATCACGCTTGATCTTCATAATCTGCACCATGGCAGAATCAAGGGCATGGTTTCGTTCTTCTTCGGTGAGTTCTATCTGATTAACCTTGAAATTAATTTTAAACTCGTCAAAGATACGGAGCAGACCCATTGTGATCCGGGTATTGGCCAGGGCAATAAGGTCGTTTTTATAGTAGGTGTTGACGGCGAGCTGTTTACCAAGGATCGGTTTTAAAATCAGTCGATATTCATCACGAAAGCTGCGTTTATCATCATCCTTGAATATCGTTTCCTCTTTGGCCATTTTTCCAAGGGGAAAATATAAAAATCCGTCACTTTTCTGTTGTGTCAGTTTTTTGTTCATAAAATCCTACAATAGGGATTACAGAACCGATTCCACCCGGTTTCTGCCCCTCTCCTTTGCAAGGTACATGGCCCGGTCGGCCCGGGCAATGAGATCGGCTTCGGAATCGTTGTTCCGGTACTGGGCCACGCCAAAGCTGCCTGTCTGGGTAATCACATGGGGAAAGGTCTGCTGCGCAATGGATTCCCTGAGATGTTCGGCCAGGCTGAGGGCACCCTTGAGATCCGTATGGGGACAGATGACCATGAACTCCTCACCGCCCCACCTGCCGCAGATGTCGGTTGACCGGATATTTCCCTCGATGGTTTCGGCAATGTGAATCAGGACCGCATCCCCGGCCTGGTGGCCGTGGGTGTCGTTGACCGATTTAAAAAAATCCACATCCATTAGAACCAGGGAAAGGGGATAGTTGTATCTCAACACCCGCCCGATCTCTTCGAGCAGGGTATCGTCAATCTTCATGCGGTTGTAAAGCCCTGTCAGCCGGTCTGTGACTGAGAGCTGTTCAAGTTTGACATTGGCCTCGGCCATCTGCCGGTTAAATACCGAGAGTTTGCGGTTCCAGAAAAGAATGGCGGAAAAAAGCAGGGCCGTTATAAACAGATACCGCCACATGTTTTTGTAGTTAACCCTGTGCTCAAACCGAAGGGTGACCCATTTCTGATAAATCCCGTCCACCTCTTCCCTTGTCAGGGAATTCACAAGTTTTCTCAAAATACGATTGAGTTCCACTGACCGTCGCTGGGTTGCCATGCCCATGGACTTTAACCGATCCAGGTGACCGACCACCTTGAGATTGGAAAGGCCCAGTTTTCCAATGTAATGGGAGGCAACCGGAAGATCGACCACAAGGGCGGACAGTTTTCCCGACGAGACTTCGAGCAATCCCCTGCCCACGCTTTCCACGGTCTTGAACTCCACCAGGGGAAACCCGGCCGCAAGGGCCGGCCCAAGGTCACTGTCCCGTACAACGCCCACATCCTTGCCGGCCAGGTCTCCCACCCCCTTGATAAAGGGGGATGACACGTTCACAATGATTCCCACGGAAAGGGAAAGATAGGGCTCGGTAAAGCCCAGGTTCTCGTCCACAAGATGGGAAACAGCCACCATGGGCAAAAAATCGCATTGGCCGGATTTCAGGGTATCAACCGCCGAGGCATTGGCGGCTGTTGGCACATATTGAAAGGGAATGCCCAGTTTTTTTTCAAAGAGTCGGATGAAATCTGCCACCATTCCGGCCGGTGCGCCGGCATTGTCTCCTTCAAAGGGCATGGCCTCCGGATGGATGGAAAAGCGAATCTTTTTTAAATCTTCCAGAAACGCCTCTTCCCCTCCCGAAAGTTCAAGGGCCCCTCCCCGTTTCCAGTCCGTCTGTTTTGCCTGGCCAAACCACTTGATTTCAAGGCCTGCCATCTCACCTGGAGAAACCGTTTTCAACGCCTTGTCCATGAGATCCCTGAGCTGGGGCCAGTCGTTTCGAACGGCAATGTACATGGCGGCGTTGCCAAGGTTGTCAAATTCATCAAAGGTAAAGGCCTTTTCCAGGGAAGAGAACCCATACTTTTTCATGAAATAATGGAGAACCGCCTCCTGTTCAATGGTGCCAAAGGCCCTGCCCCGGGAGACCTCGGACAGGGCCGCCATGGTGTCGTCCGTGTACATGAGGCGAATCTGCGGATGGTGCTTGCGCAAATAATCGGCCACGGCCCAATGTTCAGGCATGGCAAGGGTCTTGCCGTAAAGCGTCCGGATGTCGGTCACGGGCGGGGCATCTTTCCGGCACATCAGCACATGGGGAGAAGAATAAAAGGGCAGGGAAAAAAGGGCGTGCTTCTCCCGCTCCTGGTTCCGGGAAAGACTGTGGAGCACATCAATCTTTTTGTCGTAGAACAGGGTCACGGTCTCATCCCAGGTAAGATCCGGGACAAATTCCAGATGAATGCCGATACGATCGGCCACAAGCTTTAACAGGTCAACCCCAAACCCCCGGGCTTCGCCCCCCACATTGAGATCAAACGGCGGCCAGTTTTCCTCGTTGCCCACACGGATCACCGGGTGGTTGACCAGAAAATCCTTTTCACTGTCCGTCAGGTGAATTCTCAACCCCGTGCTACCCGGTGCCGGCAGCAGCCACTTGTCCCGGAGGGATGCAAGTTCAGATGCCGTAACGGCATCCATTCCCTTTTTAACGATGGACAAGAGAACGGGCAGGCCAACCCTGACACCGATCCTGAGGTCCTCTTCCTGTATACCGCCAAGGGCAATGGCGCCGGCAGAACGTACATTGGTGAGGCCCTGATTTCTGATGGTGCTCAGACCGTCGCCCAGGTTGGTAATAACGGCATCAACAAGGCCCTCTGAAAGTCCCTGCATCAGGGCCTGGGTATCGGCAAGGGCCACAATATCGATTTCAGAATAACCGGCAAGGGTCTCCTTGAAGTAGACGTCCCGGACAATGCCCACACGCCGCCCAAAGAGCTGGGAGATGTTGAAATAAAACCCAAACTCGTTCCGGGTAAAAAGCGCCAGGGGAATGGTGTGGTAGGGTGGGGTATACAGGGTAAACGATTGACGGTCACCCTCAAACGAAATTCCATCGATGAGGTCGACCTTCCCGGCCTTGAACCGTTCCAGGTTGGTTGCCCAGGAGCCGAATTCCGGCGAAAATTGGAGTCCGGTTTTTTTGGCCAGAAGCCCATAATAATCATGGGCAAACCCCTGGTGACCCTGGTCGTTAAAAAACGAAAGGGGGGCCAGGTTATCCTCAAATGCCACGGTCACAACCGGGTGATCGATCAGAAAACGTCTTTCCTTCCCGGTCAGGGCGATCCCCTCCGGGAGGGGGCTCCCCGGGGAAGAGTCAACAGCCAAACCGTCCAGATCATAGTCTGGATCAGCCAGTCCCAGGGAGACAAAGGTGTCGGCGATCCGCTGGAGCCTTGAATGATCCATGGCCCCCAGGTCATGGGTGGCCGGAAGGACCAGGGTTTTAACGGCCCGGACTTCACGGGCCAGGGTTTCAAGGCGCTTGTTTGGGACATGGGCTGCAACAAGGGCTGCTGCAACGGCCTCGTCCTGGTCCATGGCAAAGGCCCATCCCCGGGAACTGGCCTCTACAAAACGCCTGGCCCGGTCTGAATGGTTTGCAAGGGAATCCTTTGAGGTGAAAAGGCACTGGCCAATGAAATCGGCTCCGAAATCCGACGGAGTAAAGACCGAGTAACGGCTGCCGGATTGATACCCAAGGAGCCGATCCGGGACATGGAGCACCATGGCGTCGGCCTTGCCCCTTGCAAGGTCATCGACATCAAAGGTGGAAGGAATCCACTTTAAGGACCCAGGATCCAGCTTGCCCGCCTTGAACATATAGGCAAGCTCGGCAACCTTGCCCATGGCCGGATCGCCCATGATGGTCTTGCCGGCAAGATCCGACACATGGGCTATCTCCGTCCTTGTTGCCACAAAAACCGGCGATCGCTTTAGAAAATTGGCCAGCAGGACAATGGGTTGCCCCGCCATGGCCCCAAGCACAAGATCGGACAGTCCCAGGCCATAGTCGGCCCGGCCGGCCGCCACTTCCCGAACAGGATCGGTATGGGGTCCTGGTTCGACAAACCGGACATCAAGCCCTGCTTCACGGTAAAACCCCTGGTCTTTTGCGGCATAGAACCCGACAAATTCAGCGTGGTGCTTCCAGTCAAGCTGCAGTGTCACCGCCTCAAGGTCGTGTGTGGCACACCTTCCCCCTGGGACGCCCGGGACAAGCAAAATGACAACGGCCAATATCAACACCATTCCCCGTATACAAAAACCAGACTGTCCTACCATGGCATCCTTATTTCACATATTTTACAGCCAATAAATTGATCCCTGACCCGCAAAGCGTTCTGCCCGGGGGCATATTTTCACGCCATACACTCCTCGATCTGGTCAATGAACCTTGACCGCATGGCAAACTGACCTTTTCGATAGCTGGCATGGGAGAGATAGAGAAAGCGCTCGGCCCTTGTCATGGCAACGTACATGAGTCGTCTCTCCTCCTGGAGGGCCTGCTCCCCCGCATCAATGGACCGCCAGTGGGGAAAGAGCTTCTCCTCACACCCGACTACAAACACCGTGTCAAATTCAAGCCCCTTGGCCGAATGGATGGTCAACAGCGCCACCCCTTCCCCATCGTCATCCTCGTCCTTGGTGTCCTCCCGGATCAGGGCGGCCTCTTCCAGGTACTCAAGGATGGTGGATTTCTCCCGTGCCGTGTAGACCAGCTGTTCGATGTTTTCCTTTTTAGAGATAAACTCCGCCTCGGTCTTGACCTTTTTCTTGAGGTAGTCAAAATAAGCGGTCTCATCCAGCACCCGCTCCATGGCCTGGTTTGGCGACAAATCCCAGAGGGAATCCAGCAGTTCAAGAAGCTTTGAGAGCTCACCATGGACTTTGGGGGTCAGCACCCGCTCCTGGACCATCTTTCGTGCAGCGCCCGACAGGCTCATCCCCTGTTCTTTCATGGTGCCGATCTTCTTGACCATGGCCGGGCCGATACCCCTTTTGGGGGTGTTGATGATCCGCTCGAACGAGACGTCGTCGTTGGGAAACTGGGCCGCGCTCAGATAGGAGTTGATGTCCAGGATCTCCATACGTTCAAAAAAACCCTGGGCCCCCATGAGGCGATAGGGAATTTTAAACATCCTGAAGATCTTTTCAAAGGCAAGGGAACAGAACTTGGTGCGGTAGACCACGGCGATTTTGTCAAAATCAATGCCTTCACCCTTGCAATTCAAGGCCTTGAGGCGTTTTGCCACCCATTCGGCCTCTTCGCCTTCGGAAAAAAACTCGTGGATCTCGACCACCCCTCCCCTTTTCTGGGAAAAACACTTTTTGTCCATCTTGTCGGCATTGAAATCGATGAGCCCGTTGGCTGCCTGGACAATCTCATCGGCAGACCGGTAATTTTCCTCAAGCCTGAAAATCCTGGCATTCTCATACCGGTTGGAAAACTGAAGAAAATGGTTGACGTTACTGCCCCGGAACCCGTATACGGCCTGCCAGTCGTCACCCACGCAGAAAAGATTGCCGTGATCGCCCAGCAAAAGCCGTGTGAGTTCGTCCTGGAGATTGTTGGTATCCTGGTATTCGTCCACAAGGATGTGGGTGAACTGACGTTTGTAACGCTGCTGAATTTCTGAAAAATCCCTGAGAATATCCCGGGTTTTTAAAAGAATGTTGTCAAAATCAACCAGGTTGGCCTCAAACAACCGCTGTTCATACTCTTTGTAAAGATCCACCACCCGAATCATGCCCATCCTCGGGTGCTCGTCAAAATAGCGGTCCGGGTTGGCCGAATTCTTTGCCCTTGAAATGATGGAAATAAGGTTGCCGGCATGCTTTTTTTCAAGGTTGTTGTTCACAAGGATCTCGGTCACAATCTTTTTCTGCTGATAGATCGAGCAGATCTGAATGGGGGACGTATAACCGATCTCATGGCTGTGGGTCTTGAAGATCACCAGACAGGCCGAATGGTAGGTCCTGACCCAGGGAAACTTGGCATACCCAAGGCCGGACAGTTTATAAAGGCGACTCTTCATCTCCTGGGCCGCCTTGTTGGTAAAGGTGATGGCAAGGATTCTTGTGGGATCAAACCCCTGGTCGATGAGGTGCATGATCTTTGCCGTCAGGGTCCGGGTCTTGCCGGACCCTGCCCCTGCAACCACAAGGGCGGGTGAGCCCGTGTGAAGGACTGCCGTCTGCTGCTGTTCGGATAATTCCATTGGCTTTACTGCTTAACTCCCTAGGATCTCTTCAAAATAATCTCTTCAAGGACCGTCTCAACCATGGATCTGATCTCAACGAGCCGCTGCTGTGTTAATGCTTCAAACCGCAACACCAGGGCAGGCTGGGTATTGGAGGCCCGGACAAGCCCCCAGCCGTCGCCAAACAGCGCCCGCATGCCGTCGATGTCAATGACCTCATGGGTTTTTTTAAACCGCTCTGTAATGGCGGCAACCACCTCGAATTTTCTGGCGTCTTCACATTCTACCCGGATTTCAGGGGTGGTAAAGGTGACGGGCAGATCTTCAATGAGCTGGGACACGGTCTTGCCGGTATCGGCAACGATCTCAAGGAGCCGGCACGTGGCGTAAAGGGCATCGTCATACCCGAAATAACGGTCTTTGAAGAACATGTGGCCGCTCATCTCACCGGCCAGCTCGGCATTCTCCTCTTTCATCTTCTTTTTGATCAGAGAATGGCCCGTCTTCCACATGATGGCACGCCCCCCGTGTTTTCTAATATCATCGTACATGACCATGGAGCACTTGACCTCGGAAATAAAGGTGGCCCCGGGTTTGCGCTGGAGGATCTCCCGGGCAAAGATCACCATGAGCTGGTCCCCGTAGATGATGTTTCCCCGTTCGTCGACCACGCCGATGCGGTCGGCATCCCCGTCATACCCGACGCCCAGGTCCAGTTTCTTCTCCTTGACAAGGTCCATGAGTTCGACCATGTTGGCCTTGACCGTGGGGTCTGAGCCATGGTTGGGAAAGGTGCCGTCCATGTCGCAGTATAGATCGTGGACCTCACACCCCAACCCTTTGAGGACCGGAAGGGCCGTGACGCCGCCCGTGCCGTTGCCTGCATCAATGCCGATGCGAAGGGGTCGTTTCAGGCAGATGTTCTCCTGGATATAGGCCATGTAGGGGGTGAGGGCATCGCTGGTTTCAAGGGTTCCCCGGCCCTGGGCATAGGCGGCTGCGTCAATGATCCTTCTGACCTCCTGGAGCCCCTGGCTGTGGATGCTGTCATACCCGTTCATGAGCTTGAATCCGTTGTACTCGGGCGGATTGTGGCTGGCCGTCACCATGGCCCCGCCCTGGGCATTGAGGTGGTGGATGGAAAAATAGAGCACCGGCGTAGGACAGACCCCGATATCAATGACATCACACCCGGTTGAAAGGATGCCCTCAATAAAAAGTGCTGAATAGTGCTCGGAAGTTAACCGGCAATCCCGGCCCACAACCACCCGTCGATTGTTGTCCCGCTCAAGAAGGGTGCCATAGGCCCGACCGATTTTGACCACATCTTCATCCACAAACTCCTTGCCTGCAACCCCCCGGATATCGTACTCTCTGAAAATTCCCGGATTCATATTTCCTCCTTTATTTAAGCGATAATTCAGAAATCATTTACCCGCTGTCCCCTACCCAACAAACCCCGTTATCATTGCAATCAGTCCAACGGCCCAGCAATAGGGGGCAAAGAGATAAAGTCTCCCTTTTTTAACGATCCTCAACAGCACCACCAGGGCCAGGGTTCCGACAATAAAAGCGGCCAGGGTGCTCCAAAGGGTCACGGCGTCAAAGCCCACGCCTGTGGCAAACGAATCCTTGAGACTCAAGATTTCGGCGCCTGCAATGGCCGGCATGGACAGCAGAAACGAATACCTTGCCGCGGTTTCCCGCTCCACCCCTGAAAAAAGGCCTGCTGCAATGGTGGCGCCTGACCTGGAAATTCCCGGAATCACGGCAAGGCCCTGGCAAAACCCGATAAACAGGGCCGTGCCGAACCCGACCTGTTCAACCTGTTTCCCCCCCGGGGTCGAATGCCGGGTAAACCAGAGAAAGGTACCCGTGACCATGAGCATGCAGCCCACGATCACCAGGGAAGAAAAAAGGGCATGGACATAGTTTTTCAGGATCAGTCCGATAACAGCCGTTGGAATGGAACCGACGATGATGAGGGCCGCAAGCCGGACATCATTATCCAACGCCACAGCCTGCTTGAAATTCTTTACGGAGCCCAGGTTCTGCACCAGCCGCCCAAGGCTGACGACCATGGCTTTAATCTCTTTGAAAAAAACAAGGGCAACGGCAAAAAGGGTTCCCAGATGAACGCTGATGTCAAAGGAAAGGGCAGGTTCTGTAATACCGAAAAAGTTCTGGCCCAGTACAAGATGGCCCGACGAACTGACCGGTAAGAATTCCGTAAGTCCCTGAAGGACCCCAAGCACAATGCCCTGATATAGTTCCATACCCATCCCACCACACCCTTCCCATTAGATCTGTTTAACCCAGATTGAAAACCCGCCACAAAAAACAGCACCACCCTCTGCCACAACCTTAATTAAATATCGCCTATGGCAGAAAAGATCAAGATTTGATTGGATGGGTTATTTTTCTAATTACTTGATCCAGGTCAAGGAAATGCTTACTGTCAAAGGGTATAGTTGGTCCACGGTTAAAGCGTTACCACACAAACAACCATTCAAGGAGGAAGACCATGTTCTGTTTTCAATGCCAGGAGACGGCCAAAGGTAAAGGATGTACCATCAGCGGGATGTGCGGCAAGAAAGAGGAGACGGCAAACCTTCAGGACCTTTTGATCTTTAACCTCAAGGGCATCGCCGTTCTCACCCTCAAGGGAAAAGCAGTCGGGGTGGACATGACCACAGAGGCAGCAAGGTTTGCTTCAAAGGCGCTGTTCACCACCATCACCAATGCCAACTTTGACGATGCAAGCCTTGTTGAATGGGTAAACCAGGCCGTTGCTCTTAAAAAAGAAGTTGCAGACAAACTCAAAGGAAAAATCACCGGAGAGCTCCACGATTCTGCCACCTGGTTTTCAACCAATGTTGACCAATTCCAGGACAAGGCAAAAACCGTAGGGGTCCTTGCAACGGAGAACGAGGATGTCCGGTCCCTGAGGGAGCTTCTGATCATCGGCCTCAAGGGCATCGCCGCCTATGCCGAGCATGCAGCGGTTCTGGGCAAGGAAAAGGACGAGATCTACACCTTTATCCTGGAAGCCCTTGACTCAACCACCCGGGATCTGAGCGTGGATGAGATGGTGGGCCTGGTACTCAAGGCAGGCGAGATCTCCGTGGTCACCATGGCACTCCTGGACGAGGCCAACACCTCTGCCTATGGCAATCCCGAGATCAGCGAGGTCAACATCGGCGTGGGCGACCGTCCCGGCATCCTGATTTCAGGCCATGACCTGAAGGATATGGACGAGCTGTTGAAACAGACCCAGGGAACAGGGGTTGATGTCTATACCCACGGCGAGATGCTGCCGGCCAACTACTATCCTGCATTCAAGCGTTACGACCACCTCAAGGGCAACTACGGCAGCTCCTGGTGGCGACAGAACGAGGAGTTTGAGTCGTTCAACGGCCCCATTCTCATGACCACCAACTGCATCATTCCCATCAAAAAAAGCAACACCTATGGGAACAGGATATTCACCACAGGCGTGGTTGGCTATCCCGGTCTTGAAAAGATTGCCGATCGTAAACCGGGCGGAGCCAAGGACTTCTCCAAGATCATTGCCCTTGCAAAAACCTGCCCTGCGCCCAAGGAAATCGAGACCGGCACCATTGTCGGCGGATTTGCCCACAACCAGGTGCTGGCCCTGGCCGACAAGGTGGTTGCAGCGGTAAAATCCGGCGCCATCAAACGGTTCATTGTCATGGCCGGCTGCGACGGCAGGCAAAAGGATCGGGCCTACTTTACTGAGGTCGCCGAAAAGCTGCCCAAGGACACCATCATCCTTACGGCAGGCTGTGCAAAATACCGGTACAACAAACTCAACCTCGGAGATATCGGCGGCATTCCAAGGGTGCTGGATGCGGGCCAGTGCAACGACTCCTACTCCCTTGCCGTCATCGCCCTGAAGCTCAAAGAAGTGTTTGGCATGGATGACATCAATGAACTGCCCATCAGCTTTGACATTGGCTGGTACGAGCAAAAGGCGGTTGCGGTTCTCCTTGCCCTGCTTCACTTGAACGTAAAGGGTATCCGACTTGGGCCAACCCTTCCGGCCTTTGTTTCACCAGCGGTACTCAAGGTGCTTGTGGAAAATTTTGACATCAAGCCCATTGGCAATGCCACGGATGATATTGCAGCCATGATGCAGGGAAAATAACAACCGAATAACAACCGAATAACATTCGGGGTCAGGCCCCATATATTCGAACAGGCCTGACCCCATCTACCCCACAAAGGAGGCCCTCCATGAAATGCCCGGGTCAGGACACCCAGTACTGGAATCAGGAAGCCATTTTCGAAACACCTTGCCCTGAATGCAAAACCATTGTCGAATTTTTCAAGGATGACACGGCAAGGGTTTGCAAGGGGTGCGGCAAGCGGATGGTAAACCCGAACATGGATTTTGGTTGCGCCTCCTATTGCCAGTATGCAGAACAGTGCCTCGGCACCCTTCCCAAAGAATTCCTGGCCAACAGGGACGATCTTTTAAAGGACAGGGTGGCCGTGGAGATGAAGCGTTATTTTCACACGGATTTCAGGCGAATCGGCCACGCCATAAGAGTGGCGCGCCATGCCGAAGCCATTGGTAAAGCCGAGATTGGCAACATGGCCGTCATCCTGTGTGCCGCCTATCTCCATGACATCGGCATCAAAAATGCCGAGGAGAAATACAACTCAAACGCGCCAAAATACCAGGAACTTGAAGGTCCGCCCATTGCAAGGGAAATCCTTGAACGCCTCAAGGCCAAGGCGGATCTCATCGACGAGGTGTGCGACATTGTCGGCCACCACCACCACCCACGTGAGGATGAGACCCTCAACTTCAAGGTGCTTTACGATGCTGACCTCATCACAAACCTTGAGGAGGCTCAAAAAGAAAACCCCCTGGAAACAGCAAGGCTTGAAGCCATCATTAACAAGTCTTTTTTAACCCAGAGCGGCAGGGAACAAGCAACCAGGGTTCTCGTAACCCCGAACGTATAAATCGGAAACCACCGGCAAAACGAACATAGCAAAGAACAGCATCGCCAGGCAGATCCCCGGGAATCAAAACAGGGGGGTACCTGCACCCAGGAGGATACACCATGAAAATCATGCGAAAAATAATAGAAATAGACGAAGAAAAATGTGACGGATGCGGAAACTGCGTTCCCTCCTGTGCCGAAGGTGCCATTGAAATCATTGATGGAAAGGCCAAGGTGGTAAAGGATCAGTACTGTGACGGCCTTGGTGCCTGCCTGGGCGAATGTCCCCAGGATGCCTTAAGGCTTGTGGAAAGGGAGGCAGATGCCTTTGATGAAGAGGCGGTGGAAAAATTCTTAAAGTCCAAAGAGAACAACAACGCACAGACATCGTCAGGGTGCGGCTGCCCGTCAGAGACCCTGCACACCTTTTCAGCACCGGACAAGGACGCCTGCCAGGCGGCCAACCGCCCCGTGGTAATGGGTGAAGCGACCTCAGCCCTGGGACACTGGCCCGTTCAGATCCGGCTGGTTCCCCCCACGGCCCCCTTTCTCAAGGATGCAGACCTGCTGGTCACGGCCGACTGCGTCCCCATTGCCTACGCCTCGTTCCACCAGGACTTCCTGCAAGACAAGGTCGTGATGATGGGCTGTCCCAAGTTTGACGATAAGGATGCCTATGTGGACAAATTTGCCCAGATATTTGCCGCAAACACCATCAAAAGCATCACGGTCCTGATCATGGAGGTGCCCTGCTGTTCGGGTCTTCCGGGCATATTGAAACGGGCCATGGCCCTTGCCGACAAAGAGATTCCAATGACGACAACAATTATCAGCGCCAGGGGCAAAATCGTTAAACCCAACAAGATCAACGCCGGCACCATCGGTTGATGCCAAGGGGGACGGGTTTCAAATCCGTCCCCCTCAATCAGATCCGTCCATTAACAATCAATTCAGTACCTGTGAATCAGAAGCCACAAGGCCCCTAAACGATTAACGTTAAGGGCCTTTTTGTTTTGAATCCATCCTGTCACCATTCGTTCAACCTTTTTATTTTGCACCTCATTTTTTCCATCCCCCTTTGGACCCTTTGTTTGATTCATGCCCCTGCCCGTTTCCATGGATTGCCCCAGCCCGCCTTTTACTTGACAGACAATCTCCCCCGGCGTAATTTCGGTTCAACAAAGATACAACAGTTGGGTTTTAACCTGTCACAATATTGAAAAGACCATTGGAACAAGCACCAGATGAATCAAACAACGAACAATCTTGCGGCCTATATCTGGTCCCTGGCCGACCTGTTTTATGTGTACCAGCCACCCCGGGATCTGGCTGAGATCGATGCAGACCCGGATAAAGTAGGCGCTGAGATTATGAAACTTCTTCAGGAGGTGCATTCATAATGACGGGGAAACATCAAGCGCATCCAGAGTATTCTGGTGCTGTTTGTCAATGGGTTGCCCGTGACAACCCTGGAGCTGAAATCTGAATTCAAACAGGCCGCGGACAATGCCATCCGCCAGTATAAAACCACACGATTGCCCATTGATCCTGCCACGAAAACCCCCGAACCCTTATTGACCTTTAAACGCGGGGGCTTTGGTTCACTTTGCCGTGAGCCAGTATGAGGTGTTCATGACCACCCGGATTGAAGGGGAAGAGACGTTTTTTTACCGTTTAACAAGGGAACCCGGGACGGTGGTCGATGTCTCTGATCTGGATCTGATATTTGATCTGTTTGAGAAACTGCGGGCCACCGGTATTTTCCTTTGGCATTTTCCAAAATGATACCATTTAAGCATGAAATGACATTCCCGGCACTGGGATCATGAGCATACAAACAAAACCCATATCCCAGTATTTTATCCATCGTGATTCCTTGTTCAGGGTTAATGGCGATACAGTGAGTCATACGGCTTCCATTGGTTGCGATGCCTTCCTTTCTTCAAGCAATGAGGTGTCATGGATCACAGGGCCCCCAAAAGATCAACTGTTATCTGAATACGGTTTTGGGACTTCGGCTGAAATTCACCATATTGATTCCCATGGTCACCTATCCCTTCGACGACGATTCGTCCTGCCAAAGGGATACGACGTCAAAGCCACTGCCTTATCAAAAAATGCATTGTATTTAACCGGACAAATGGGAGATTCTATTCTTGGATTTTTTGATACGCGTCTGACCGACCCGGCACTTGTTCCCATGGAATTGCCTCAGCAGGTAAAACAACAGAAGACGTTCGATGATTTGCTTATAGACGGCAAGAGATTACTTGCCGTAGACAATATTGTCATGCCTAAGTGGCTTGTCATTTATGATATATCAAATCCCACCTCTCCGAAATTAACCGGTAGCACCGAACTTATGGAAGGCGTTAATGAACATATCTTGAAATGTGCCGTTGGATCGAATTACCTTGCTCTATTCTGTGAAAGTCTTAATCTGGCAGGAAGATTTCAGTCATTACAGATATATGACAAGACCAATAGTTTTCGGCCGCTATCTGAGGTCTCGCTTTGGCAGGAATCGTATTTAGACAAACGCTCAGGATACTACAGTTCTAATCCATATATGTCGTTTGCTGGAGATATTTTGCTTATCCCAGGATTTGGCAATGGCGTCAGCGTTTTAGATCGTTCTAAAGAACTTGCTCAGGATGATGTCGTTTCCGATCAACTTGTTTTCCGAAATGCGAATGGAAAGGAACAGCTTGTTCTTGATGCTACTGCGCTACCAAACAGCGACAAGGTCATTATTTGGCTCAGTGCTGGTGAAAATCCCAGTGTCGTTACTATGGATAAATTGATATGCAGGCCACAAAATCACAACGGTCAAGAATAGAACTTGATGAACAAGTTTTATAAACAACCGCTATATTCAAAAAGAGTTCAATAACTGACGGTATGAAATAACCATGGCCTACTCTCCCTCGGAGATTTCGGCCAGACTGTCCGGGTCAACAAGGGTTATCAACCGGTTGTCCACCCTTATGAATCCCTGGCCGGTCAAACGGGCCAGTATCCTTGATATGGTTTCAGGGGTGGTTCCAAGAATGCCTGCAAGCTGGGTTTTAGACACGGGAAGGCTCACGGAGCCGGGTCTGTCCTGGTCCCGGTACAATGCCATGAGGTAGGAGGCAAGCCGGGCCGGAACTTCTTTTAGTGCAAGGTTCTCGACCATGACGGTGAATTCCTTGAGCCGCATGGAAAGAACGGCCAGCATGTTCAGGGCAAGATTGGGATGGGTTGAGATCAGGTCAACAAATCGTTTTCTCGGAAAGAAAATCAACGAGGCATTACTGACGGCAACCGAGGATGCGGGAAAACTTTTTCCCGTAAAGACAGGAACCTCGCCAAAGGGCTTTCCAGCCCCATAAATATGAAGAATCTGTTCTTTGCCGCCAAACGAAATCTTGAACACCTTGATTTTTCCCGATTCCACCACATAGAACCCGTTACACACATCCCCATCCGTAAAGATCATCTCGCCCTTTTGAACGGATCTTCGTTCGCATATGGCTATGATTTCTTTGAGATTTTCCGGGTCAAGGCCCTGGAACAGGGGTACCCTGCCGATTGTCTCTGCGATTGATTTCATCCTTCCCCCTTATACCATGACAGACACAAGCACAACCCTTTTAAAGGACAACGGGAATGGATCGGCCCATGGCAATGCGTGTGGTGTCAAGGACGGTATCCCTTGCAATGACCTCCACCCCTGCATCCACAGCCTGTTTCAACCCCTGTGCATACACAGGATCAATATCTGCAGCAGGCGAGAAAGAAACGGCGTCCATGCGCTGGATCAGAAAAAAAATCACGGCCCGCTTGCCTTCCCCGGCAAGCCGCTGGAGTTCGGCCAGATGTTTCTGCCCCCGGATCGTCACGGCATCCGGAAATCTTGCAAGGCCGTTTTCCACAAGGGTGCAGTTTTTAACCTCAACAAAGCATTCGTCCCCATTGTCCCGGGTGAGCAGCAGATCAAGCCGGGTATGGTCCCCTGTTTTCACCTCGGGCCGGATGGTGGTGTAGCCGGAAAGTTCGTCCACAAGGCCCGAGCGGATGGAGTGGTGCACCAGGTGATTGGGAATCCGGGTGTTGATGCCGATCAGGGTTTCGGGCAGTTCCATCAATTCCCAGGTGTAGCCAAGCTTTCGTTTGGGGTTGTCACTTTCAGACAGGTAGACCCTTTTGCCCGGCTCACAGCAGCCGCGCATGGACCCGGTGTTGGGGCAGTGGGCCGTCACAAGTTCACCGTTGTCCAGGGTGACATCGGCCAGAAACCGTTTATAGCGCCGGACAAGGGTGCCGGCAATCAACCGTGGTAACTCATATCCATGGTAAGTCATTATTTTCCTTTATTTTTGGGCACATTGCCGGTGTCCCCGGATAGAATCATCTTCAAATCATCCGGGCTCATCTCCCTTCGAATGCCAAACCGTGTCAGACAGAAATCGTACCGGACAGGATCATGGGGAACAAGGGTTCTGAACCCCCGGGTAATCTCAAGGGCTGCTTTCAAGCTGGCCTGTTTCTGCCGGGTAAACCCCATCAGGGTTCCCACACGGAACATGTGGGTATCCAGAGGCACCACAAGGGCTGAACAGGGAACGTTGTCCCAACCGCCCGGATCGACCTGGTCCTTTCTGACCATCCAGCGCAGAAACAGGTTGTTGCGCTTGCAGGCGCTGCCCTTGTCTGGATCGGCCACAAGAATACCCATGCTTCCCCGGCAGGACAGCTGCTTTGCAAACAGGGAAAGGGCCGGGACCACGGTTTCATGGTCTGGACACAGCCCTTCAGCAAAGCAGGCCTCAAGGGACCCGAACCGCTGGAGCACGGTCTTGACGCCCACGAGCAGACAGGCCATCTGTTTGTCCGTTGTAAACCGGTACTTGAATCCCCCAAGATCGTGGACAATGTCCGCCTCGGTCCGGGTCAACAGATAGTCGTGGGGCGAGGGGCCGAACAGATCCAGCACCCGGGTTACGGCCTTTAAAATCTGGGCCACCCGGCCATAGGCAAGCAGGGCTGCAACCAGGGCTACAATTTCCCTGTCCCTGACCTGGGAGTAGCCGTAGAGAAAGGCCAGGGGGTCCGGAACCACGTATTCCCTCCGGTTGTACTGACCATGGATACGGTCAAGTCTCTGTTTGAGCGTCAAATAAATCTCCTGGAAATCGCGTTGTTTTCATCTGTCCGGGTCTAATAACATATTTTACCTTGACTAAAAACAAGACCTACCTTTTAATGTCAAAACTGAACGATCAACGAGTACAAATTCATCAACATCTTCTTTTTCAGGAGCAATCAATATGCTGAGTGACCAGAAAATAGGCTTTATTGGATCCGGCAACATGGGAGAGGCGCTTATCAGCGGCCTTGTTCTTTCCAAGGCGTCTTTGCCTGAAAACATCATCTGCTCGGATGTGAGGCAGGATCAGCTCGATTCGATCCAGGCCAAATACGGCATTGCCACCACCACGGAAAATCTTGAGGTCATCGAACGATCGGACATTGTTGTCTATGCAACAAAGCCCCAGATTCTCCACACGGTCTTCAGGGAAACAGCAAAGGCCCTGGACATGTCCAAGCTCATCATCTCCATTGCCGCCGGGGTTCCCCTTGCCGCCATTGAATCCTGCCTTCACAAAAAACTGCGCCTGATCCGGGTGATGCCCAACATCTGCGCCTTTGTAAGGGAGAGTGCCACTGCCATTGCGGCCGGTAAAAACGTGCTCAAGGGGGATGTTGAGCTTGCAAAGGCAGTGTTTGACTCGGTGGGAAAAAGCGTATTTATCCAGGAAAATGTTTTAATGGACGCCTTCACCGGATTGAGCGGCAGCGGGCCCGCCTATATCTTCATGATCATTGATGCCATGGCCGATGCCGGTGTTAAAATGGGGCTGTCCAGAAAAGACTCCCTGTTTCTGTCCACCCAGACCGTCCTGGGGGCGGCAAAGCTTCTGCTTGACTCCAAGGAACATCCGGGCCAGCTCAAGGACAGGGTCACCTCCCCGGGCGGAACGGCCATTGCCGGTATTCACACCCTGGAGCAGGGCGGGCTCAGGACCACAATGATCAATGCCGTGGAGGCCGCATCCAAGCGATCCACCGAACTTGGCAAACTCATGATCAAAAATTTTTCGGAAAACAACGGGGAGGATTAATCCCCAGGGGCTATCCCAGGTCGGCAAGCAGGTGGGCGTAGGGAGCCATGATCTGGGGCTGTGCGGCAAACAGGCGCTTGAGCCCCCTGACCGCCCCCCGTCGCAGGGGCTCGTACTCCAGATAATTGCCCTCGGAATCCACATAGGAGATCAGGATCTTGTGGAACTCCCTGGCAAGCCCGCCATGGATGGCCATGATCTCTCCCATGGATTCAGGGGCCCCCCAGCCGATACCGCCGGACTCGTCGTTGAGACTCCACATGAGTCGCCTCATCACGATCCTTGCCGACTCCATGTTCCGGTCGGCAAGGGTTGCCACCACCTGCCCCAGGGAGGCAACGGCCCTTGACTTGATACGCTCATCACTGCTCTGGATATTGGTGATCAGAGGATTGACAACCCGTTTGAGGTTAAACCCCAGAATCGCTTCGGGAAAGGGTTTACCGTCATCCCCGGCCAGCAGTGCGTAAACCTCTTTTTTAAGTTTCCTCAACCCACTCAATACAATGCCCCCTGCAGTTTCTAATGATATCGTTGATATCCTCTTCAGGATATGCGTCACACTCCACCAGTTCAATATAGTCTGCATCGTTTTTCCTGAACACATAGGGACAAAGCTCAATGCAGATGTCACACAGTACACATTCGCTCAAATCAATTTCAGGTCTTTTCCGCATCGTGTTCACACTCCTTCCACCACCCCTTGCTTTTGTGGGCGGCTTGTTCCTTTCTTGCAAGATCCCTTAACTTAAACCCTGAATCCAGAAGGATGCCGTACAAGATGCCGCACCCTGAATCCTCCCGCTCCTCATCTCCCTTGCGGGCCAGAAGAATCATCTGTTCGGCAAGTTCAAGGGCCTTTACAATATTGTTGTCGCATGGTTTCTGCAGCATCTGGAAAACCTCTCCCACAAATTTTACCGATAGTGTCCTTGGTTATGGACTAAAACGTTGCAGCAACCATGCCAGATTGATTGTGCACCCCTGATCCTTTAAAAAAAGTGTCCAGGCCCCGGAGGCACCCCTTGGGTCTCCCAAAAACATGTATCACTGCATCAAAACAATACAATACGCTTGTGTGTCATTGAGACACCCGGGTTTCCATTTCAACGGAGAACATTTTCCTTGCCTTCCACGGGCGGACAGCACATAATAAATGGCTAAAAAAGACAAGGCCCAATGGCATGGTAGTTGCTTTGTTTTTTTGCCGATTATACAACAGCCGCAACGGTTACTCGATTGTTGCGCCCCTGGGCCGGGAATCTTATGATGCCGGTCAAAATAATGTTACACAATAACCCTAGAACCATAGGAGTGACCATGGATCCAGTTTTTCTATCAAGGCTTCAGTTCGCCGTTGCAACAATGTTCCACTTCCTGTTTGTTCCCCTGACACTGGGACTTTCCATCATTCTTGCCTATATGGAGACAAAGTATGCCAGAACAGGAGACACCACCTACCTCAGAATGACCAAATTCTGGGGTAAACTCTTTCTCATCAACTTTGCCGTGGGCGTTGTCACGGGAATCACCCTGGAATTCCAGTTTGGAACCAACTGGTCCAGGTATTCCGAATATGTGGGCGACGTGTTTGGTTCACTTCTGGCCATTGAGGCCACGGTGGCTTTTTTCCTTGAATCCACCTTCATCGGCATCTGGGTCTTTGGATGGAAACGACTTTCGGCCAAGGCCCATGCAGCGGTCATGTGGATGGTTGCCATTGCAGGCAACTTTTCGGCCGTGTGGATCCTTACGGCCAACGGGTTCATGCAGCATCCCGTGGGCTACACCATCCGGAACAACCGGGCTGAGATGACCGACTTCTCGGCCCTTGTATTCAACAAGTTTGCCCTGCTTGAAATTGTCCACACGGTTCCTTCGGCCATCGTTCTCGGGGCCTTTTTCGTCATGGGTATATCCGCCTATCACCTGTTGAAAAAACAGCATGTGGAGCTGTTCACCCGGTCGTTTAAAATCGCCCTGGTGTTCGGCCTTGTCTCGTCCCTGACCGTTGCGTTTACAGGAGACCTCCACGCGGTGCATGTGAGTGAAGTCCAGCCCGCAAAGCTTGCGGCCATGGAGTCCCACTGGGAAACCCAGACCCGGGCCCCCCTTGTGCTCTTTGCCATGCCCGATGAAGCAGCCGGTAAAAACGCCTGGGAATTTGGCTCCATCCCGGGTATTTTAAGCTTTATGGCTTTCCACGATGTCAATGCAACGGTCAAGGGCCTTGCCGACTTTCCTGAAGATGAGCGCCCACCCGTACTGCTCACATTCCTGGGATTCAGGGGCATGGTGGGTCTTGGCACCCTCTTTATTCTGCTCACCCTTGTGGGGTTCATGAAACGCAACCGCCTCATGGCGTCACCGGGTTATCTCAAAATCATGATGTGGGCCATCCCCCTTCCCTACATTGCCATTGAAATGGGGTGGCTGGTGGCCGAGGTCGGTCGTCAGCCCTGGATCGTCTACGGACTGATGAAGACCTCCCAGGCGGCATCCCCCGTTGCAGGCTACCAGGTGATGATCTCGCTTATTGCCTTTATCCTTGTTTATGGTCTTCTTGGGGCTGTCGGGTTTTACCTGATGGCAAAAAAGGCCGTTCAGGGCCCGGAACCGGCAACCGTTGAGCAATAACATTAAATACAACAACTACAGGAGCTTATAATCATGGAATTGCAAACAACCTGGTTCATCCTATGGGGCCTCTTATGGGCAATCTTCTTCATGACCGACGGGTTTGACTTTGGCGTGGGAACCCTTTACCCTTTTCTTGGAAAATCAGACACGGACCGTCGCATGATGATCAACTCGGTCGGCCCCCTGTGGGACGGAAACGAGGTGTGGCTCATCACGGCAGGGGGGGTCACCTTTGCCGCCTTTCCCAAGGTGTATGCCGTCATGTTTTCCACCCTTTACGCACCGCTGCTGCTCATCCTCTTTGCCCTGATCCTGAGGGGGGTGGCCTTTGAATTCAGGGGTCAGATCCTTTCCGAGGGCTGGAAACGGATCTGGGACGCCTGTATCTTTGTCGGCAGCGCAGCTCCGGCCCTTTTGTTCGGGGTGGCCTTTGCCAACATTTTCAGGGGAATCCCCTTTGACGCCAACGGCCTGTACCATGGCAACCTTCTCATGCTCCTCAATCCCTACGGGGTCCTTGGCGGCGCCCTTTTCCTGACCCTGTTCATGCTCCACGGGGCCAACTGGCTTGCCATTCGAACAACGGGAGACCTCCATGAACGTTGTGTTGCAACGGCCGGCAAACTCTGGCTTGCCGTTGTTCCCCTGGCCGTTCTCTTCCTTGTGGCAAGTTTTTTTGCAACCTCACTCTACGACAACTACTTTAAATACCCGGCCCTGTTTCTCGTAATTTTTGTCACCGTTGCAGCCCTTCTGGGTGTCCGGTATTTTATTGCCAAACAACATTATTTCAGGGCCTGGTTTGCATCGGCCGTCACCATTGTGGGAGCCACCTTTTTCGGCATCGCAGGGCTTTTCCCCACCCTTTACCCCTCGCTGAACAATCCCGGGGCAAGCCTTACGGCCTTTAATGCATCCTCAAGCCCTTTGACCCTTAAAATCATGCTCACGGTGGTACTGCTCTTTCTACCCCTGGTCATTGCCTACCAGATCTGGGCCTACAACCTGTTCAAGGGAAAATTGACAGAGCATGACCTTGAGTACTGACCGGCATGGCCGGAGCAGGATATCTGCCCTGGCCACAACAAAATTTGAAACTTTGCCACTGGTGATGACTCGGTGAAAGTTTCATATGAAAAAAGATTCACTGCCAACAAAGGAGGTCAAGCAGAATGAACATTGACAAAATGGTTTTTGCCATTGCCGGAGCCCTGATACTGGTCACCATTATTTTTGCCGTCTCCCACAGCCTCTACTGGCTGTGGGCCACGGCCTTTGTCGGAGCCAACCTTTTCCAGGCGTCATTTACTGGTTTCTGTCCCCTTGCCGTATTTTTAAAAGCAGCAGGGGTTAAATCCGGAAACGCTTTTTAAACCAACCATCACACCAAAAGGAGAAAAATTATGGACAAGTATGTATGCGATCTATGCGGTTATGTGTATGACCCGGCAAGCGGAGATCCCGACAATGGGGTTGATCCGGGAACAAGCTTTTCCGACCTTCCGGAAGATTGGGTCTGCCCGGTTTGCGGTGCAGGAAAAGAAGATTTTTCCAAGGAAGATTAGTCCGTTAAGACAAACTTAAGACAACAGCCTTCCCCGGGAATTCCGGGGAAGGCTGTTGTCTTATTTACCACACCTCTGGATAGCCGATATCCACAAACATTTGCTCAAGCGCCAGCTTGTGGCCCCGCTCCATGGCGGCAAGATCAACAAACACCTTTTTTTGTGCATCATCCGAGCACGCCGCTGCAAGCTGGGTGTACCCGTTCATGGCCCTTTCTTCCTTTTTCATGGCAAGGGCAATGGCATCGGCAGGCTTCATATCCACCGAGAGCCTGGGTTCGTCAATGGTTTCAGCCACTTTGTAATCCGTGGTTTCATTGAAGTTGAGCGCCATGGTTTTTTTCGTCAGAATATCCCTGAGCAGTCGTTCATGGCCCTTTTCTTCCTTTGCAAAACCCTGGAACATCTCCTTGAGATAGGGTTCCTTGATCTTTGCTGCGGCTGCCTGGTAAAACTGCCAGGCTTCGATCTCGTTGGCAATGGCCATGTCCACAATTTTTTCAAAGGTCGTTACATCCATATTCCGCCTCCATCTGCTGGTTATCGTTGGTTTGAACGCTGCCGGGAAGTCATGCTCCGTCTAATCCTTCTGGGGCCATTCAGCCACCGTGCCATCTTCCACATGGAAGCAGAAACCGTCCCATTCAAACTCCCTGAACGAAACAGGACAGCGGAGTCTGACCTTTTTTTCTGTGGCATGGACAACCTCCCAGTCCCCGCTTCTGGGACCGGAACGGATGTGTATTTTCTGTCCTTCCTGGAAATCATAGGGTGAAAAAAACGCCACCGTATGGGATTCGGCCATATCAACCCCCCTGTGTCTGCAAGTTAAAAAGGGCCATGTTTTCCTCGAGCATATTCCTGCCCATGAGGTCTGCCATGGCCTGGCTGACTGTCTGGTGATCCACTCCCGGAATCAGGACGTGCCTGACAATGGCAGACAGCACCATGATGTTCTGCAACTTTGGATTGTCCAGGCTGGGATCATGGATCCTGTATACCGTGACATCCTTTTGCGCGCAAGCCTTTCCAATATCCACTGCAGCCACGGGTTCTGCCGTGGCCAGGCGAACCCCGAGGGGTTGCCACTCGGCATCATAGTAAACCAGAACGCCCCCCCTTCGAACGGCGGTCTTCACCCCCCTCAGGGCCTCATTACGTTCAAGGGAGACGACCACATCGGCCCGTCCCAGGGGGACCATGGGCGAATAGACCCGATCTCCGACCCTGATGTGGGACACCACGCTCCCGCCCCGCTGGGCAAGACCATGGGTGTCAACCCCCTTGACCGTTAACCCGGCATGGTCAACGGCCCGGGTGACCAGTTCGCTCAAAAGCCCGATGCCCTGGCCGCCCACCCCGATCATGTAGACATTGAATTCATCCATTGTTCTTCCCCTCCTTCAGCGGTGACGGTTCCGGATCCGGGCCGGACTTTCTCGGAACAATGGCGGACACAGGACAGGTCTGGACGCACGACCGGTCCCCGATGCAAAGATCGGGATTGACCCCGATGGATTGATCCGAATTCCGGGTGAAAGAGGGACAGCCAAATTCGGCAACACAGGTATAATGGCGTTTGCAGGTGCTTGTGTCAATGGTCACCCCGGGTCTGCCCCTGTTCTTGTTCCGACGCTGTTCACGGGTAAATTTAAGCATGCACGGATGGCGGGCAATGACCACGCTGAACCCATCGTCGGCCATGGCCTGCTTGACAAGGTCGGTCAGTTGATCCTGGAGATAGGTGTCAACCTCATACACGTGCCTGACCCCAAGGCTTTCAAGCACCGCCTTGATGGATATTTTCCCGCTCACCCCGTTCACGGTCCGGCCCGTTGCAGGGTTGTCCTGGTGGCCGGTCATGGCGGTTGTGCCGTTTTCCATGAGGATGAGGGTGATATTGTGGTTGTTAAAAACCCCATTGGCAATCCCGGGCATGCCGGCATGGAAAAAAGTTGAGTCCCCCATAAAGGCAACCACCCGCCGGGATGGGTTGAAAAGCGCGAGACCGGCCCCGATTCCGGGGGATGCGCCCATGCACATGAGCAGCTGCCCCATTTCATAGGGGGGAAGGAACCCAAGGGTGTGACAGCCGATATCGGCCACGGTGATGTCCGTTGGGCCAACGGCCTTTTTAATGGCATGGAAGGCACTGCGGTGCCCGCATCCGGGACACAACTGGGCCGGGCGATCCGGAACCGTGATCCCCGGGAAGTCGGCCGCCTCCTGGCCCTGGGCGCCTGTATCGGGCAGCATCTTCGGCCACCGCCGTTTCAAAATATCAAACACCCTGTCGGCCGTGTACTCGCCAATCCAGTCGTCAAAGGTTTCTTTACCATAAATCTTTGTGTCAACGCCCGCCTCAAAGGCGATTCGCTTGACATCATTTTCCAGGATGTCGTCGAGTTCCTCGATCACCAGAACCTCCCTGTGCCGGGCAACAAAACTGCGCACAAGCTCCCGGGGGATGGGATGAACAAAACCCAGCTTCAGAATATCGGGTTTTGCGTCCTGGGTTTCAAGCACATCCATGAGCGACAAAAAGGGAAGCCCCATGGTGATGATACCGATGCGCCGATTGTTGTTGTCGATCAACCGGTTAAGGGGGCTCTCTTCCGCCGCCTTTTCCACGGCCGCAAGGTTTTCAAGGGCCCTCTTTTTCAGGGGGGCAACGGATGCGGCCAGGGGAATATAGGGGCCGTTTTCAACATCAAACCGGGGCGTATCATCAACGGTCCTGGGGGGGTATGGTCCAAAGGCGACCTTTTCCCTGGCATGGCACACATGGGTGGTCAGTCTCAGGATCACCGGCATACGATACTTTGCAGACAGGGCTGCGGCGGCCCGATAAAAGGTATACACCTCCCGGGGACTGCCAGGTTCCAGAACCGGGGTGTAGCCCATGCGGGCAAAGTGACGGTTGTCCTGTTCGTTCTGGGAGGAATTTGCCCCTGGATCATCGCCCAGGACAATGACCATCCCTCCGATGATGTTCATGAGGTTGAGCTGGACAAAGGTGTCCGCAGCAACGTTCATTCCCACGCTCTTAAAGAACACCGTTGAAAGATGGCCGTTGATTGCAGCACCATAGGCCACCTCGCAGGCCACCTTTTCATTGATGGAAAATTCAAAATAAAACGGCCGCTGGTCCGCCGGGATCGATTGAATGGCCGTTGCAATTTCAGGGGTGGGAGACCCCGGGTAGGAGGTTACGACACGGGTTCCGGATTCCACCATGGCCCTGACCAGGGCGGTATTGCCCATGACGATCTCCTGAAAGGCGTTTTGTTGAACCAGCATCTTTCCCATGGGTTCCATTGTTTTCCTCCTAGGGGACAGACTTGAATCTGTCCGTTTGTTCATGGCCGGACAAAATGACAACGGGGCAGGGTTTATTTTTTTTATTCACGAATCGCTGGGGGGCGGCGTTCAACCGCCCCCACGGCTTTGTTTATGCGGCAAGTTCCTTTTTGAGCCAATCCCGCACCTCACCTTCAACGGCATAGACCCCCTTGTGCTTTCCCTCGGTACGAATCACCTGCTCTTCAAGCTTCCGGGGAAGCGGAAAACTGGCAATCTCCTCGGAATCAAACCCCTTTCTTCTGACCAGGGTGATGAACGGCTTTTTTTTCCAGGTATTCATTACAAAATAGACGGTTTCATTATTGTTGTCCCGGGAGTTATAGTAGGACAGATCCCGCAGCGGCCCCCATTCAAGGTGAAGGGCGATGGCCTCCTCGGGTGTCATGTTCCAGTCAACTGCGTTCACGATGTTCAGATTTTTCTTGATATCGTTGAGATCCATTGATGCTCCTCCAAATAAAGTTAATCCAACGATAATTAGTGAAGCAATTCCCATGCCAGGATCAAAAGTGTCTCACGATGTTTTTCGGCCTGCATGCTTTTCCATGCGCGCCATGATCCAGGGGGCCGGGTCAAGGTCCGGGGGCAGCTCCTTCATGGCAATCTCGACCCGGGCCATGGATTTGTGGCCCCCGGCCGACCCGACATCTCCAAAGGCCTGCTTTGCTGCCGTGCCGGCGCTTTTTCTCAGGCCGTCATTTCTGAGGATGATAACAAGGGTGTCATGGTAAACCCCTGAGACAATGCTCCAGTTGATCGAAGAGATCCGCATGAAAAAATCGGCCGTAATGACACACTCGTCCGGATTTATGATGTTGCCCGTATGGGCGTAGACCCGGTTGTTGACAACCTTGCGGCTCTGGATCGCAACAGCCAGGGTTTCCAGGTGATCTTCACCGAATTCCGCCTGCTCGATCCTTGTCAGAAGATAGGGATTGGCATACTGGTAGAGATATTGAAAGGCCTTCACATCCACCATGCCGGTCTGGCGCAGAAACCCCGAGGTGTCGGCCTTGATGCCAAAAATCAGGGCCGTGGCAAGCTTTGGCGACGGCTTGATCTTGGCGGCCTTGAGATATTCCGTGAGCATGGTCGAGCACGCCCCATACCCCTCGCGGATATCGTTGAATCGTCCCACATCACAGGACAGGGGATGGTGGTCGATGATGGCGTCATAGCGGAACATGGCAAAGCATTCATGGTGGTCTGGCTGGGAATCGACCACCACAAAGCTGTTGAACTTATGTTCATCTATATCTGAAAGATGAACAAGATCAGCACCCAGGAGCCGCAGCATGGCCAGGTTATCCGGTCGGCTGATCTCGTTAAAATAGGCAATGGTGACGGTGCAGACCTTTCGCCACAAAATCCGCTTGACAGCCATGGCAGAGGCAATGGCGTCAGGGTCGGCATTGATGATGACAAGCACCCTGCTTTCCGTTGTAAAACATGCCAGAAACGCCTCAAGCCGTTTGATATTGCTCATGAACCCACCCTTCGGTTACTGCTGAAAAAAGAGACCACACAATGAAAATATAACTCAAAACGGCAAGAATTGCAAAAACCGGATAAAAGGTTCCAAGGGGGGCAAGCACCAGGGCCGTGAGCCAGTGGACGGCAATGACCACTCGCGAATTAAGGCGGATGGGAAAATCTTTGTACCGGCAGATCACGGCAAGGCCGCACAGGTTCCAGCCGTAGAGGGAGGCAAACGTATGGAGCCGCAGCAGCCATCTTGATTGTTCCGGATCATAGCCCGGATCCATCTGAAGGAAAATATAGGCAATGCCCGACACTGCCGTGAAAATGAGAAACCCGATTCCAGACGAGAGAAACTGTTTCTGCTGTATTTTTCGGCCAAGCCGGAGGTACAGCAAAAGCACCGTGACAACCGCCGTAAAAAGGGCCAGGGTAACGGCAATCTGGGGGTAGAACCGTTCAAAAAGGATAAACACAAAAAAAATGATCACCCCCAGGTTGATCACCCAGAAGCAGGCCGTGGCAAGGATCACGATCATTTCCCCCTTGCCCTTTTGTATCATGGAAAAAATCACGGACAGGGAAATCAGGGACAGGGGAAACGAAAAACCAAGGAAAAAGGTGTTGAGCACCAGTTTTTCCATGTGAACCAGGTGGAGATACTCGTTGTTGAGGATCACCACGGACGAGAGCACCAGGCCGATGGACAGGCATAGAAGCGCTGCCTGGTGAAACTTTCCCGACACGGTCCGGGCCAGGGAAAAGAAATTGCCGGGAAAAAAAGAAAACGTCTCAACCCGGATGGACTCGACAATGGCGGCAAGCACAAACGAAAGAATGATGGTAAGGGGATAGAGTTCCAGAAAGGCGGACAGGGCATAAACCAGGGACAACCCCAGAAAGGCCCCTGTCCGCCTTGAAAGCCGGCCCCTGCCTTCGGTAAACAGAAGAATAATGGTGCCGCCGGTGCACAGATTAAACAAAAAGATGTGAAGCCGCTCAAGGTCAAAGCGCGCAAGGGGGAAATAGATGTCGGCAAACCCGAAGCAGAGGGCCGTTATCATGAGGAATGAAAAAAAGAGTCTCAAGGGGATGGACATGGAAGTTATCCTTTGTTGGTTAACGCCTTATCAAAAATGCCCAGGGCAGACCCAAGGGCGTCAAAAAGGTCGGGATGCCGGAACCGGAACCCGGACGCCAGCAGTTTTTCCGGAACGACCCGGGTGCTTGAGAGCAGCACCTCCCTGCCCCGGGTTCCCCACACAAGATCAACGGCAGCTTCGGGCACGGCAAACGGTGCAGACCGGCCAAGAACGGCTGCAAGGGCTCGGGTAAAATCACGGTTGGTCACAGGAGCCGGGGCAACAATATTCACCGCCCCTTCAAGGGCCGGGGTGTTGATGGTGTGGTAAAGGGCATAGAGCACATCATCCATGGAGATCCAGCTCATGTACTGGCTGCCATTGGCAATCCTGGCCCCCAGTCCGAGCTGAAAGGCGGGCAGAAGCTGGGCCAGGGCACCGCCCCTGGGGGTCAAGGCCACACCGATCCTGGCAAACACCGTTCGGATACCCGCTGCAGCAGCCGGGGCTGCGGCCCGTTCCCACTCCCGGCACACCTTTGAAATAAAGAGGTTGCCAGGGGGCGACGTTTCGGTTACGACCCCCTCGCCTGTCTCTCCATAGTACCCCACGGCCGAAGCCGAGACGAACACCCCTGGCGGCCGAGCCAGACGGGCAAGGGCAAGGGCAAGGGTCCGGGTGGAATCGGTCCGGCTCTGGATGATCTCGGCCCGTCGTTTCCGGGTCCACCACCTGGAGAAGACCGGATTGCCGTTAAGATTGATCACGGCATCTATCGTTCCTGCACCGCTCAAATCAAGCTGACCTGCGGCCGGGTCCCAGCAGATCTCATCCCGGCCGGGCCGGGGAGCACAACGCACCAGACGGACAACCCGGTGACCGCCCGTGGTCAAAAAACAGCAAAGCTGCTGACCGATCACCCCGCCCGCCCCTGACACCACAATGGTCAACCGCCGGGAACAGGCCCTGTGGCGATCCATGTCCTCCCGGGTGACCCGATGGCGGTATTCAAACATCCTGGTCACCTCTCGTTCCGCAAGGGATTTCAGCCCCCGGTTAAAATAAAGGGGAAAGGCATAGGCCACACTGTCCTCAAGGGTTGAGGCGTTGTCTCCACGGTCAATGAACCCGTGGGTGTGGATCCATTTTGCAAAGGGACTTTTCACAAGCCGGTCCCTGAACATGAACGGGGGCTGATAGTCCAGGTGTTCAGCCGCCATGGCAAAGGGCAGACCCAGGATCGAAAGGTTGACCCGGACCCTGGAACCGGGTTTGATTCCATTGGTGGCGGTAACCGATTTAAGGGCCATCCAGGGCGGCGTCAGCCGCTCAAGGGCCCCGGGCCGTTCATGCCAGGCAAACAGGTCCGGGACAGAACCGTTGATCCTGGACTGTTTTTTATAGATCAACAATGGAACCTCCGTGGGGATAAAATCATATGGGGGTATGTTTACCCCTTTATCTCTCTTTTTTCAAGACAGATTGAATAACCTCCCGAATGTGGTATACTGGTCAGAACCCATTTACAGGAGGAACGGATCGAACAGCAGATACAAACAGCACCCCTTTGCCCACCAGCCGCAAAAAAAGGCTGGGTCCTGGACGCTGCCAGATTTTCCATCACAGCAGGGCTTTTCATATTTTTAATCTACACCGGGGCCGGGGCAATGAATTACCACTGGCAGTGGTATCGCATCCCGAAATACCTTGGCGTCATGGGCGATGCCGGATTTGTTCCAGGACCGCTCATCCAGGGACTGGGGGTATCCCTCAAGATTTCGGCAGCAGCCCTTCTGCTGTCAAGCCTGTTCGGCCTTGTTGCGGCCCTGGCAAGGCTGTCGAACCTTTTCTCCCTCAGGGTGCTTGCCCGGATTTACCTTGAGCTGATCCGCAACACCCCGCTGCTGGTGCAGCTGTTTTTCATCTATTTTGTTGTTTCACCGACCCTGGGCATCAGCCGGTTTGCCGCCGCCGTCCTGACCCTGGCCCTGTTTGAAGGGGCCTATGCGTCCGAAATCATCCGGGCCGGCATCATCTCCATTCCCCAGGGCCAGTGGGAGGCAGCCATTTCCCTGGGTCTGAGCCGCCATTACACCTTTCGCCACGTGATTCTTCCCCAGGCCCTGCGAATCATGCTGCCGCCCCTTACCAGCCAGATGGTCTCCCTGGTCAAGGATTCGGCCCTGGTGAGCACCATCGCCGTTTACGACATCACCATGCGGGGGCAGGAGATCATGGCCGAAACCTACCTGGTGTTTGAAATCTGGCTGACCATTGCCCTGATCTACCTTTGCATCACCTATACCCTCTCCCTGGTTACCCGGTTCATGGAAAAAAAGCTCTCCCCAACCCCATGAACTTATGATATTTGAAAATAAACCCGTCGCCTTCTGGGAATGATTCCCTTTCATCAACCTTTAAACAAAGGAGCGTAACAAATGAAACCATCCATGAAATCGGCAATGAGACCGGCAACCCTTTTTATTACGGCACTGTCCATCCTGTTTCTGGCATGTGCAACCATCGTCCCCCAGGCCCTTGCCGCAACCGATGGTGAAAGCACGGTGGAGCAGGTGATGAAACAGGGCGTTTTAAGGGTGGGCATGTCCACCTTTGTTCCCTGGGCCATGAAGGACAAGACCGGCAAGCTCATGGGGTTTGAGATTGACGTGGCCACCCGGCTTGCTGAGGATATGGGGGTAAAGGTTCAGTTTATCCCCACCAAATGGTCGGGCATCATTCCGGCCCTCCTCACGGGAAAATTTGACATCATCATCGGCGGCATGGGAATCCTGCCCAGCCGGAACCTGAAAGTCAATTTCTCCATTCCCTACGACTACACGGGCATGTCCATGGCAGCCAGCACCACCCTTGCCAAAGGCTTTTCAGGGCTGGAGGCCTTTAACCGGGAGGATGTGGTGCTGTCCGCACGCCTTGGCTCCACCGGGGTTGCCGCCATCAAGAAATACCTGCCCAAGGCCAGCATCCGCATGTTTGACGATGAAGCCCAGGCATTTCAGGAAGCCATCAACGGCCGGGTCCACGGAGTTGTCTCGTCTGCCCCGACGCCTGCGTTCCAGGCCATCAAGCACCCCACCCAGCTCTTTCTGCCCCTCAAGGAAAATTTTACCCGGGAGCCCATTGGATTTGCCGTTCGAAAGGGAGATTTTGACACCATCAACTTCTTGAACAACTGGATTACCTATGTGGCGTCCGAAGGGTGGTTCAAGGAAAAAAAAGCCTACTGGTTTGAAACCAGGGACTGGGAAGACCGACTCAATTGATCCAGCAAACACCCAGATTAAAAGGCATTGACATCTTGATCTTTGCCCTGGTTGCCGCAGGCCTTGCCTGGCTCATGGGGGCCATCACATCCCAATCCCACTACAACTGGCAGTGGGAGGTGATGCCCCAGTACCTGCTGCGCCTTGACAATGCAACCGGGAAATGGGTGCCGGGCATGATCCTCACCGGTCTGTTCATCACCCTCAGGATATCCTTCTGGTCAACCCTTGCAGCCCTTGTGATCGGAACAATCATGGGGGCCATGAAAAGCGGCCGAAGCCGCTATCTGCGAATGGTGGCAACGGCCTATGTGGAGACCATACGCAACATCCCTGTTATTGTATGGATCTTCATTTTTTACTATTTCCTGGGAGATATCATCGTCCCCCTCACAGGGCTTGACCGGATTGTCAACATGGATGAGGGACCGCTGAGGCGTTTTTTATCAACCTTTGTGTCATCCCCGTCCCTTGTGCCGGTCTTTTTTTCGGCAACCGCCTCCCTTGCCCTGTACGAGGGGGCCTATTTTACCGAAATCATCCGGGCGGGCATTGAATCCATTGAAAAGGGCCAGTGGGAAGCCTCTTCATCCCTTGGTTTCACCAGGTTCCAGCAACTCCGCCATGTGATCCTTCCCCAGGCCCTGCGGCGGATGCTTCCCCCCATGGCCGGTCAGATCATTTCCACCATCAAAGATTCGTCGATTGTGTCGGTGATCTCCATCCAGGAACTGACCTTCCAGGGCATGGAACTGATGTCTGCCACCTTTCTCACCTTTGAGGTGTGGCTGACCATTCTTGCGCTCTACTTTGTCGTCTGTTTCTGCTGTTCCATGGGGGTGGCTGCCGTTGAACGTCGAATGACTCGGAACATGTGACCGCTGAAAATGATTTAACGCCAAAATTTTGTCAAGAAACAGCTTAACCTGATCCCTGTCTTTCCGGGGTGGGATCAAAAAATCAAGTCCTCTGATTATCCACACAATTCCCTCGATTTTTTTCCACAATGTTTTGTCATTATATCCTTGAGTCAGAATGGTTGTCGCCCCAAGTGAATCCAGAAACCCGGCGCACGAAAACAAAACAAATGGGGCCTTGATCATTGTTTCGGCCAATGAAAAATTTATCCAGAAGGGGGACTCTGGCGAAATGGAAAAAGAAGCGTTAAAGAAGGCCTTACAGGGTAAAAATACCCTGGGGGGGATGGGTCGACCCGCAACAGGGTCCATGTCAACGGAAGAACATGTTTCCTGGTACCGGGACAGTGAAATATTTGACCACCATCTCGAACAGTGGAAAAAAAATGTTATCGCATCAATAAAGCCAAAATCAGGCAAGGAAAATGCTGATGAGACCGATCGCCTGAAAAAGGAGATTGTCAGCCTGAAAAAAAAGCTGTCTTGCAAAGAAAAAGCCCTTGCCCAAACTGCAGATCTGCTGATGACCGAAAAAAAGGCCAGGGCTGCGTGGGAAAGACCAGAGTGCGATTAATTGCAGCGGACAAAATTATTTAATATTAATCGAGGAGGAAAAAAAATGACAATTAATGTGCGAAAATCAACAATCATGATCATAGCAGGAATCTTAACCCTGTTCAATCTGAATATGGCCTTTGCCCAGAGCGGGTCCAGGGGACATCAGGGACCGCCACCGGAGGCGTATACCGCCTGTGAAGGAATGTCCGAAGGGGATACGGCAGCCTTTGAAAGTCCCCGCGGTGATACGATAACCGGAACCTGTGTTCAAGAAAGGGATGGAGACCGGCTGGTTCTTCGCCCGGATAACCCGCCTGATCACGAAGGGCAGAAGGATCAGAACGAGTAGATGTACAAGAACAATACAGGCAAAGAATATGCCGACAAACATATGTAGAATAGTGACCGGTTTTATGATCGTTTTTGGCATCACGATGCCTTGTTCCTCGACTTTTGCAGCGCCCCCAGCGGGTCCAGTTCACGGATTTTTACACGGTCCGGGTCCCCTGTTTGAACTTATTGTTGTCGGAACCAGGCACCTCTTTTTCAGGGACGGCGGATTTTATCATAGAGGACCTGCCGGATATGTACCGGTTGAAGCCCCTGAGGGAGCAGTCATAACGTCGCTCCCCCCCGGATACGGCATCAGGATTGTTGATGATGCAAAATACTACTATTTCAACGGGATCTATTATGTCCGGGTACCTGACGGATATTTGGTCGTTGCCCCACCTGTTTTAACAGCAGTTGAAAATGAGGGAGAAAAGGATCTCGTAGAATTAAAAGAAGAAGTATCTGTGGCAGTGGAGATACTCAATGTGAGATCCGGACCCGGTATGACATACGGGGTGTCGGCCCTGGCATATCAGGGTCAAATCCTCAGGGTATACCATGAATCCAGGGGCTGGCTGTACGTTGAGCTTCCCTCGGGCAAACTGGGATGGATTGACAAAAATTTTGCCGCTACTTTGAACCGGATGCCGGCGGGATAGAAAAACAAGCTGCCGTGGGTAATGTATGCACCAAATTTGATGCTTTTCCCTGGCAGATGCATCGTTTCCTTGGATCACAAATAAAATAAATCGAACGGAAACAGCGCCGAATTCCGGTTCATCCACAAGATGCATTAAAGGTTCAACAGCAAGCCTGTTGAACCTTTAATGCAACGCGGCAGGTGGACCCAAAGTCAAGCAATTTTGTTCAATCTATAAAAGTCATAGCCCCATCCAACACACCTCGAACCATTTGAGCCATATCTGATTTTGCAATCGGTTTCATTAAAAAACCTTTCACGCCGATACTCTCAGCCCAACTTTGATTTATCCGCTCACTGAACCCTGTACAGATGATAATCGGCATATCCGGTTTTATTGACAATATCTCTTTTGCAAGCTGATCTCCGGTCATATTCGGCATGGTCATGTCAGAAATCACCAGGTCAAAAGAATCAGGATTTGATTTAAAGGCATTCAAGGCATCAACACTGTTGCTTTTTGTTGTCAGTTGATAACCAAGGCGTGAAAGCATCCGGCTTTCAAATTTTGCAACGGATACGTCATCATCAACCAATAAAACGCTCTCGGTACCGGTCGCAGCCGTTGGTACTTGCTCAGTATCTGCTGTTTCAGAACATGTTTCCATTAAAGGCAGATAAATGTTGAAAGTCGTTCCCTTTCCTGTTTCGCTGTATACTTTTATCTCGCCCCCATGCTCTTTTATGATTCCGTAGACCACGGCAAGTCCAAGACCTGTTCCCTTACCCGGTTCTTTGGTTGTAAAGTATGGTTCAAAAATTTTATGGATTGTGCTTTGAGACATCCCAATACCATTATCTGATACTGACAACATAATATATTGTCCCGATTGCAATACACTGTCGGGTAATTCATGGTCATTCAAGGTTATTGCCTTTAACGTTACAGCGATTAAACCGTTTTTGCCTTCTACTGCATGAAACGCGTTTGTGATAAGATTCATGGCGACCTGGTGAATTTGAGTAGGATCTGCCATCACCGGGCCGCACTCTTTTTGAACATTTTCAGAGATTTCAATGTTGGCCGGAATGGTTGAGCGGCAAAGTTTTAAAACCTCTTTTAAGATCTTCTGAATTTGAACAGGCACCATCCTATGTTCAGATTGCCTGCTGAAAACAAGGATTTGTCTGACAAGATCGCCAGCTCTTATGCCGGCATTAAAAATTTCTTGAACGTTCTGATATTCAAGACTGTCCTGGGGCAAATCTTCCAGCAGCATTTCAGACAAACCAATAATTGGCTATGACAGCAAATAACGGTTGGTATTAATTTTGCTTTCAGGCCGCCAATAATGAAATCAGTTCGTCTGGCAAATCAGGGCGTTGAATTATTTTTTTCATTTCAGGACTGATTTTTTCATGTGATTTTTGTTCGGCCTTCAATTTTTCAGCTACCAGATTAGCATCAATTTTTTCAAACCGTTCTTCCAAGTTGTCATTCCCATCAAGAATGGCTTCCATATATTCTGAATTGTCGAGATTCTTGATTAACGGAGTGTCAGTGAGTATGGTTTTAAGTCTTTTATTCAACGATATCGTTCCACTTCTTTTCCTGTTTCTGCGTTTCAGATCCCGAAAAAATCGTTCCAGAATATTATTGGTACGCTGTGGTTGAATGATGACCTGTCCATGGAATGTTTCGATTGTAATTGGATCGGCAAAAAGTTTGTCCCAGTAGGTGTCAATCTGTTTGATCATTTTTCTATATGAACCTACTTGAGATAATTTTTCGTCAGTCATTATTTCAGCTCGAAATTGCTTCACCTTCTGGGCAATACTTTTCATGTTGGTATAATCATCGCCATCATCATTAAGGCCTTTTTTCTTTCCAGAAACGGTTAAGGATAGGGCTTTTCGAAGTTGTTTGAACGTTCCCATTTTTTTCTCAATTTGCTTGGCAGCACTTTTTAATTGCTGGTCATTGACAATTTTGTTGAGGGGGTTCAAAAGATTGAAGAATCGTTTGTCAAACTGCTTATCTTCGGCTGTATTCACCATTTTATGCAGGACCTTCAATCTTTGGTAGAAAATAAAATGTGGGCAATCAAATGGGAAACCATACCCTTCCAGTTGCCCCGTTGTATCAAGAGCCCAATGGATCATGATATATGATGAAACAACAGCTAATTTATCTGCGGGTATTAAATTGGGCTGACCATTGGAAAGACATTCCAACAGGTCGGTCCCAACCTGAGTATCATCATCCATCAGAGATGCTAATGCTTTTGCCTTTGCCCGGAGAACAGCCCTGATTTTATGCTTTGTTAAACGGGTCCTTATTTTAGCATATTCGGCCTCATATAAATCTTTACCGATGTCCCTTAAAAAATGAAAATGACAGATGAAATCCGGGATACCTTTGAACACTTCGGCCACTGCAGACAAAATACCTTTCCCCATATCATGGACCAAGGCAATTGGATTGCCGTATTGCTTTTTTAAACCCTCTAAAAAGGGGATGATTGATTCCGCTTTTTCCGAAGGCAATTTGATATTGTCCAATACAATTTGAGCAATACCATCCATCCCGGTAAAAAGATGAGGACTGCCGCCTTCACAAGTTCCGTCAATGTGCAAAATATATCCGCCTCTGCGAGACATAAGCTGATTTAATCGTTGCTGTGCTTGCCGATGAGCTATGGCGAGATAAGCGATAAATTTTTTCCCAAGAAAGCCAATTTCCCGTTGAGAAATGGCAACATTTCTACCAGCTAATTGTTCAATAATTTGCTGTTCCGGAAGGCAATGGACAAAAAGGCCATACCCGACAGAAACCAACACGTCATACCCATATGTACACCGATATGGAGTCAGAGAACGAAGCTGTTGGCTTTGATGAACTGTGTTGTCAGTCGGATCAACCAGAACCGTTTCCTTGGCACAAAAAGATCCTATATCTAAAGTTACGACTGTCTTTTCCCGGGTTTTGAGAACTCTCAAATCCTGATGATTTATTCCTTTGGGAAAAAAATAAATGGTTGGTTTTTTGGGAAATAAATTCTGCGAACAAAGTCCATCGGTTATTTTAGCGACATATCCGGTGAGGCATTTTATTGCTCTGTATCCGAAGTTTTTTTTAACAGGTCATGAAATTCCAAAAATTGCTTAACGGCAGCTGTGTCAAACCGCTTACCCGAAGGGGCTGATTCAATTGCGAGACGATCAACTTCAATCCCTGGATTCTTTATCAAGTGTACTAAAATTCTAACAGCTTGGGCATCAGTGATCCAGCTATCAGTTATTTGCTGTCCCAATCCCCTTTTCTGTTGTTCATATTTGGCTGGTGAGTCTGCAAAATAAAAGAACCGGCCTTGATATTTTTCTCTTTTGATCCCATCCGAGTTTTTGATTTGTGAAAAATAGGAACTGGTTGATGGAATTTCAATAGTTTGGGAAATGTCAGCAGCACTAAGCCCTTTTTGGGACTTTCTGACCAACTCAATAATTGTTTGCCGTAAATTGCCGTGTTTAGAAAAAAGAGCAGGTTTATATTTCCACAACCCGTTACTGTCAAATTCGGGAATTTCAGGCAATGTGTAGTAACGCCCATTTTGATTTATACTGGTGAAGGCTTCCCACTTTTTTAATCTTCTTCTCACCGTTATCGCAGAGCATTGAAGTACATGCATCAATTCTTCAATGGTCATAATTTTATCTTGTCTGAATTTTACCAGGACATCATATTCTTTCATCGCCCCTCCAGCTGATAAAGTATGTGTTATTTAATATAAATTACACACACTCTATCAAAAAAGAGGGGAGATTCAAAGCTCTTTTTTCTTTAAATTTGGGTTTTCTTAGCTTAAAGGGGTATAGTTGGGTGTGTTTTTTGAAGAACACATACTTTATCTGATAAGGATTTGGGCTGGAAAGGGTTTACTGGCAGGGCTTTTCAAAAATCCAACCGTTATTTGCTGTCATAGATAATTGGAGATAAAAGATTATTGAAATCATGGGCAATCCCACCTGCCAAGCTACCAATAGCCTCCATTTTCTGTGCTTGCCGTAATTTTTCCTCAAGGGCATTGCGCTCTGTTACATCACGGAGGATAACCAGGGCCTTTTTATTATCCCTTTTTCCGTACTGAGAGATATTAACATCCATGTCGAATATTGTTCCATCTCGTTTAACGCCTTTTGTGTGATAATTGGAGGAGGCCTCTTGTACTTCAGACGTGGCAGAGACAAACTGTGCTATTTTTTTTCTTTCAGTGGGAGCAATAAGGTCGAAAATTGTTTTCCCCATCAAGTCTCCGACATGATGATACCCAAATGTCTTTAGATAAGCCTTGTTCACAAATTCATGGACACCTTGTTTAAAGACCCCGATTGCATCAATCGAATTATCAACAACGGCCCTGAGCGCTTCTTCATTTCGCCGGAGTGCATCTTGGGCTTCGACCCGATCCGTAACGTCTTCCGCTATTCCAACAATCCGGAAAATTTTTCCATTATGATCCGATATGGGGAATGCACGGTCATTGATCCACCGAATAATTTTATCTTCCCTGACGATGCGATACAGTTCATTGTATGTCCCGTTACATTGCTTGTTGATGGAGGCATCTTGAATTCTGATTCTGTCATCTGAATGAATTGATTCCAACCACAGCCGGGGGTTGTCATATAGTGCTTGACACTCTTTCCCCCACACTTTCTCAAATACCGGGCTGACATAGCTTATTGCACTTTTATCTGGTGGGGAAATCCAAAAAACGGCATTGATATTTTCAGCCAGCTGGCGAAACTTAGTTTCACTCTGCTTCAGTTTTTCTTGTTCCCCACCTAGTCTTGATATCCATTGCCGTTCCTGGCTGGACCATATTCCAAGTGTAAAAAAAGTAACCAGCATAAGACTCAACAGAAATATCAGATCCGTACGGGATACAATAAGATCAATCATGCCGCTGTATACCGGAACAAAAATGGAAAATCGCCATCCACTGTTCACATGCTGGGAAGTGCTGCGAACAAAAGCCTTTTCACATAGTTCCACCTTTTGTATTTGATCATGGGGACCTTGAATGTAAGGACGATAGTCATCTATTTGTAGATGACTGAAGATATGGATAATTTTCCCGTTGTCATCATGGACAACCATTACAATTTCTGAATCCGTAATAAGATTGTTCCAGCGCCTGGTTAAGGATTGATACTCTATGGATACACCGATCAATCCGTTAACCTGATTTTCTTCATTCTCCAATGGAACGACAATCCCTGAGACAAGTTCTTTGCTAATAGGACCCATGTGGGGAGACATGATGACCTGTTCACCCCCTGCGATAATCCGTTGAAAAAATTCAAGATGTTTTATGTTTGGGACCATAGCTTCCCCCATTGGCCGCCCGGAAGCGAAAAAAAAGCCATCCTTTTTAACGGCTGCAAAGTTAACGATCTCCGGATATTTTGTGTTCAGACGGTGTAAAATAGTATTGGACAGTATGGGATCCTGTTGTCTTATGGCGTCAACACTTTTCAGAGCGTCAAAAATCGACAAATATCGGTGGAAAAAATCCCCAGTGTTTGATCGCGTAATGGCAGCCATTCTTGCAGCCATGGTTGATGCTTCTTGAAAGCGCTGCTTACGTTCTTCGATGATTACAGCTGTGAAAAACAAAAACTGAATGACGATTAACATGATCAAGGCTATGGCTACACGGTGGCTCCGCATTGAGGATCTCCAAAATTAGAGCAGATTTGATAGTATTTTGTTTCGATCCAAACAATTTTTAAAATAACGAATAGAACAGCAGAAAACAATAATTTAAACATGTTTTTTCAGGAGGTCATGCCATCGGCAATTACACAGTCGGAACCGAAACCTCCCATCGCCAGGCAGGGCAGCATTCAAATTTAACCTTAAAATCTTGCATTGTCCCCTCTCAAATTATAATCTATCCCCATGGCATCTATTTTTCATATCAGGCAGACAGGATTTTAATGAACACAATACTCATACCGGATAATTCAACCGCAATCAGCTGTCCCATCTGTATCTCGTCCGTGGAAGCGGGCTTTCCATCACCTGCTGAGGATTACATGGAAGGCAGCCTGGACCTGAACCGACACCTGATCAAACATCCGGCAGCTACTTTTTTTGTCCGGGTCAGTGGTGACTCCATGATCAATGCCGGGATCCACCCGGGTGATATCCTCATTGTCGACCGATCCCTGGAAGCCACGGACAAGAAAATTGTCATCGCTGTCATCGACGGCGAGTTAACGGTAAAACGCCTGAGGTACAGAAACGCCCATATCTTTCTTGAACCTGAAAATGACGACTACCATCCCATCAGCATCACCCGGGAAAAGACCCTGGAGATCTGGGGAGTTGTCACCAATGTGATTCACAAGGTGTGAGGCATGCCGGTTTTTGCCCTGGTCGACTGCAATAATTTTTATGTCTCGTGTGAACGGGTCTTTAACCCCCTGCTTGTGGACAAACCTGTAATTGTGCTTTCCAACAATGACGGCTGTTCCGTGGCACGTTCCAATGAGGCCAAAGCCCTGGGCATTGCCATGGGCGCCCCGTTTTTCAAGATCAAATCCATTGTTGAAGGCAATGGTGTGCGTGTCTTTTCATCCAATTATCCGCTTTACGGGGATATGTCCAACCGGGTGATGCAGACCCTGGCTCCATTTACCCCGGCCATGGAAATTTATTCCATTGATGAAGCCTTTCTGGATCTTACGAATTTTGCATTCACAGACCTGGTGGATTATGCCCGAAAAATGCGCAATACTGTGAAACAAAATACCGGCATTCCGGTATCCATTGGTATTGCACCCACCAAAACCCTTGCAAAAATTGCCAACCGAATTGCCAAAAAATCACCCAAAGCCGATGGCGTGCTGGATCTGACCCCGACAAGCTACAGGGACCTTGCCCTGGAAATGACCCCCATTGAGGATGTCTGGGGCATTGGCAGAAGATCGGCTCCTTTTTTTAAATATCGGGGCATTCGTACGGCCCTGGACTTCAAATCCGCCGCCCCTTCCCTGATCCGGCGCAAAATGGGCATCAACGGTATCCGCATGCAGCAGGAGCTTACAGGAGAAGCCTGCTACCCCCTGGAAGAGGGTCCTGCAAGGCGAAAATCGGTGTCTGTTTCCCGTTCGTTTAAAACACCGGCAACCACCTTGGATGAACTGTCCCAGGCCGTATCTCTCTACATTTCCCGGGGTGCGGAAAAACTCAGACAACAGGACAGCTTTGCCGAAACACTCACCGTGTATGTGATGACCAACCGGTTCGTCCCCCAGTTCTATTACTACAATTCCAAAACAGCAGTGCTGCCCACGGCATCCAGCAACACACCAGAACTGATCCGGCAGGCAAAGGGACTGTTAAGACAAATATTTCAATCCGGGAAATATTACACAAAGGCGGGGATTGTGTTTTCCAGTCTGACCCGGGGCAGTCAGGTGCAGCTGGATCTGTTTGACACCACAGACCGCTCCAGATCTAACGACCTGATGCAGGCCCTGGACAGAATCAATGCCCGCATGGGCAGCCACGCTGTCCGGTATGCCGCCATGGGGCTTTCCGGTCGCCCATCCTGGCGAGGGGCCTGCAGCCACAGGTCTCCGGCCTACACAACCGAATGGGATCAGCTTTTAAGTGTTGCTTAGATTACCCGAAAAATCTGTTAAACCGGCCTTGATCATAGGCTGCAGTTTACAGGTTATGATCCTATCCTGGCAAGGAAGTGGAGATTAAAGCTGTCGTGGTCCATGGAGAGCACCTCAATCCTGCCAAACCCTGCCGCCTTGAGCATGGCAACGGCCTTTTCACGTCCCCACATCATGCCAAGGCCGGCACCGTTGTGGTTGAGCCCCACGGGCATGCAGTGCATGAGACTCACCGTGTAGAGAAACGGGGCCATGGGATGGGCCATGTTCTCCACGGGGTCGGTTGACGCGTCAATGTCCACCATGGAAAAGATACCTGCCGGCCCAAGCATGGTGCGAACGTTCTTTAACGCTTCAAGGGGGCGGGTCTGGTCGTGGATGGCGTCAAAGGCCGTGATATAGTCAAACCGCATCCGGAACCTTTCCCCGACAACGGGGTCGGCGGCATCCTCGGCAACATAATCAACATTGCCAAGTCCAAGGTCTGCGGCGTCTGCCCGTGCCGTTTCCAGGGCCGCCCCGAAATTATCCAGCCCCGTAAACCGGCTGTTGGGAAAGGCCTTTGCCATTAAATTCAGGGCCACCCCTTGACCGCACCCAAGGTCAAGCACCTCAATGCCCCTTTCAAGCCTCGGCACAAGACGGCCGTTGTCCACCGTGGGTAAAAACTGGGAGACCAGCACCTGCTGGTGCTTGGCATTGGACAGTTCCGCCATGAAGGCCTGGAAATCAGGATATTGGGTAAAGGGAACGCCCTGGCCCGTGGTAAAGCCCTGGGCCACGGCATCCATGGCGCACGTGGTGAGCAGGGGAATCTCCTGGGCGTAGACCCCGAGATTGGCGCTGCCCGCGCTTCGGGTCAGGATCGCCCCATGCTCCGGGGGCAGAAGGTACAGGATCTCGCCCGTGGGCGCTTTTGAAATTTCAACAATCCTGCCTGTGGCCATGACGGCCAGCCACTCGGTCAGATACCGGAGGGTTACCCCGGCCCGGTCTGCAATGGCCGTGGCCGTGGCCGGATGATTAAATCCTGCCATGGCATCAAAGATGGAAAGCCGATACCCAACGGCAAGGGCAAGGTTCAAGGCGCCGGCATTGAGAATATCGACCATCCGCTGTTCAAACAGCGCCTGTTTGTCCATTGGTGCCATCCTATTCAATGGCTCCCAGGGCCTTGATGATCATGCCAAGCTCCGGGCGGACGTTGATGTCTGAAACGTGGAGGAATCGAATGATTCCCTGTTTGTCCACAATGATGATGGCACGCTCGGCCATGCCGTCGCTTCTGAGCACCCCAAAGCTCTGGGCAACCTTGCCGTGGGGCCAGAAATCCGACAACACCGGGAACCACAGCTCCTTCATGGCCCGGGTCCACGAGTAAAGGGTGGCACGGCTGTCCACGCTGATACCAAACAGAACGGCATCGTGGGCGTCAAACAGGGGGCGTGCAATATTGTACCCCGGCCACTGGTCCGAACATACCGGGGTCCAGGCCGCGGGAATAAACGAAATTACAAGATTTTTTTTACCCCGGAATTGACCGGGCCCCACTTGACCACCGGAAATAGCCGGCAGCAGAAAATCAGGCACCGGATCACCCACCTTGACCTTGAGCACGCTGTCCCTGGGCGTCAAGTGGCCGGGGTCAAACACAGAGGACTCAAAGGCAGTTGAGAGACAATGCCCTGAAACAGGCACCATCATCAGCAGCAGTACAAGTAAAAAACGCATGATTATTTTCCTCCCCCGGCAAGTTCAAGAATGGTCGACAAAAAGGCTTCGGGACTTTCAATCCCGCCGGGCCGTGACAGCACCACCTTCCATGCCCGGTCCGTTCCCCTTGCAAGAACGATAAAGTAAGGCGTTCTCACCTCACCCAAAGCCTTGTGAACAACAAAATCCCCATCGGCAAACAGCGGGAAAGAGACCTTATAGGTTTTACGAAAATAGTCCACCTCAAACGCCGAGTTGCCGGCCCCGACGCCCATGAGCCGGATGCTGGGTTTGGACGCTTTGCGCTTCAGCAGAAGATCATGGAACTGGTTGATCATGGGCGCCTCCCGCTGGCAGTGGGGGCAGTACATGCTGAAGATCTCGACAATGGCAACGTCGGCATCAACGTCGGCCATGGTAAAGGCAGGCTTGGAAGCAGCAAGTCCCAGATATGCCTGCATCTCCTGGGATTCAGGTGTTTCAAGCGTTATCCCGAGAAGCTTTTCACCGGTCTGTATGCCATCCATGGCCATGACAGGAAGCGCCATAACGAGCAGAACAAAAGGAATGATCCATTTCACAACAACACCTCCTCTAAAGGGTCCGGCTCGCCCTTTCCGTTAAAAGGGAAAGCCGGACGTCTGGATTGCTTTAATTACACCCGGAATAGACCAGTAAAGGGTTTAAACATCCGCTTCAAGGCCACCTTCCGGCTGATGCCGGCCCTGGGACCCGATGCAACGGCGTTGATCGAGTAGAGGGAAGGCTCATGTACTGTCAGATATATCACATTCAACAGATCCATATCAAGCAGCGCGGCATCGGGGTACCGTTTTTTGACCTTTTCAAGCCGTGCCTCTGCCAGTTCAACCATCTCATCCCGGTCGCCAAAGTTCATGGCTCCGGTGGGGCAGGTGGCCACACAGGCCGGTAAGAGTCCGTTGTGGACCCTGTCGTTGCACATGTCACACTTGGCAAGGACTCCGTCGGCCCCGACCCTTGGGATGTTGTAGGGGCAGGCATCAATGATGGCCTCGGCATCAAGATCCCGGGTCTGTTCGGTATAAATGATGGCTCCGGTATCCGGGTCCCTATAAATGGCATCGCTGTTGTCTGCAATCTCAAGGCAGGGCGCCTCAATGCAGTGGCGGCACTGCTCAGGGAAAAACAGCCATTCAAGTTTGTTGTCAATGATCTCTTCTCTCATCCTTACCACCTTGTAAGTGATGAACGATAGATCCTTTGGGTTTTCAAACCCACCCCTGTTGGTCGTCTCCTCTGCCGGAAGGTCGTGCCATTGCTTGCAGGCGACCTGGCAGGCCCTGCAGGCTGTGCACAGGGTTGTATCGACAAAAAATGATTTGGACATATGGATCACCTCCTTACAATTTGGTTACATTGACCATGAACGCCTTGGTTTCAGGAATCCGGGTGTTGGGATCACCGGCAGGCGGTGTGAGCAGGTTGGCACTTTCCTCGGTTCCCGTGGCAGGCCAGCGCCAGCCATAGTGCCAGGGAACGCCCACCTGATGAACAACGGCGTCGCCGACCCAGAAGGGCTTGAAGCGCTTGGTCACAACGGCCGTGCACTCAAGGGAAGCCCTTGCTGTGGAAACCTTGACCCGCTCACCATTGGTGATGTTCCGCAACTTGGCAAGCTCCTCGCTCATCTCCACAAAAACCTGGGGCTGGAGCTCCATGAGCCAGGCCTGGGGCCTTGTCATGAGACCGGTCTGCCAGTGCTCGGACACCCTGTAGGTGGTCCCGACAAAGGGGAACCGTGGATCACAGGTGGCGTGCTGGTCTTCGCTGGTTGAATAGACAACGGCCGTGGGGTTGGTGAGCTGGGCGTTGAGGTAGTTTTCGCTCACCGGGCATTCCAGGGGCTCGTAGTGCTCCGGAAAGGGTCCGTCAGCCCGGCCCGGTCCAAAAATCTGGCCAAACCCGTGCTTTCTCATGATAAACGGATGCTTTGAATCCGCCCGTTTGGTGCCGTCGGGATTTTCAAGGGGATACCAACCACCATCGGGAACGTCCCCCACCCATTTGTTCGAGACATACTTGCCGCCCTTTTCCTCACCGGCAAACGAGATGACCGGCAGATCCTTGTTCCAGGGTCTGCCCTTGGCATCCACGGACGCCCGATTGTAGAGGATACGACGATTGACGGGCCAGCACCAGGCAAATTCAGGATAAAGTCCGATGTTGTTGGCGGCATCCTTCTGGCCCCTGCGTGCCGCCATGTTGCCCTTTTCCGTATATGAGTTGCAATAGAGCCAGTTGGCCGATGAGGTGGTACCGTCCGACTGAAGAAAGGCAAAGCTGGGCACAAGGGTTCCCTTTTTGTAGGTTGTGCCCTTGATGGTGACATCTTCGAGAAAGTAGCCGTTGATCTCCTTTGCCACCTTGTGGGCGTCATACTCCCCGTGGCTCTCATAGTCCCACTTGAGGTTAACAATGGGCTCGGGAAACACCCCGCCGGTGCGGTACAGTTTTTTAATGCGATGGCCAAGATCCAGGATGATGTCACCATCCGGCCGGCTGTTTCCAAGGGGCATGGGCCCCCTGTAGCGCCACTGCATCCACCGGCCCGAATTGGTGATGCTTCCCTCCTTTTCAACCGATGCCGATGCCGGAAGCATGAACACCTCGGTCTTGATCTTTGAAGGGTCAGTTCCCGGGCCCTTCCAGAACGAGCCGGTCTCGTTGTCAAACAGGTTGACGTTGACCATCCAGTCGAGTTTTTCCATGGCCTTTCTGATCTTTCCGGCGTTGGAACCCGAACAGGCTGGATTCTGTCCCCAGGCAAAGAATCCCTTGATCTTGTCCTTGTACATGGCGTCAAAGATATCAAACCAGGAGTAGGAAGCCCCGTCATCCACCCGGGGCAGCCACTGGTAGCCGAATTGATTGGCCGAGGTGGCATTGGCACCGAAAAAGGATTTCAAAAGGCTGGTGCTGTACTTGGGATAGTTCTGCCACCAGTTGGCCGACAGCGGATCGTTGCTGTGGGGTGTCCAGTGCTTGTTGTAGGCATCAAAGCTGGTGTCCGATGCAACCGGGGTCTTCAGGTAACCCGGCCAGATGTGCCAGAGCAGACAATGGTCCGTGGAGCCCTGAACATTGGACTCGCCCCTGAGGGCGTTGACCCCGCCACCGGCAACGCCCATGTTGCCAAGCAGCAGCTGGATCATGGCCATGGTCCGGATCATCTGGGTGCCCACCGTGTGCTGGGTCCATCCCATGGCGTACATGATGGTTCCGGCCTTGCCCCTCATGCCCGTGGCGGCATAGGTCTCGTACACCGTCATGAGATCCTTTTTCGAGGTCCCGGTAATCTTGGAGACCGTATCAAGATTGTAACGCTGGTAATGTTTTTTCAACAGCTGGAACACGGACCGCTCGTGCTTCAGGCTTGGGTCCATCATGGGAACGCCCTTTTCATCCATTTCAAAGGCCCAGGTGGCCTTGTCATAGCCGCCCCTGGAAGGTCCGGACTCGCCCTTTTTATAGCCGGAGAAAAGACCGTCCTTGAATCCGAATTTTTTGCCGACGATGAACGGGGCATTGGTATAGGCCGCCGTATATTCTCGGTTGTAGAGGTCATTGTCCAGGATGTACTTGATCATGCCGCCCAGAAAGGCGATGTCCGTGCCCGACCGCAGGGGGGCATAGATGTCGGCCTTGGACGATGTCCGTGTAAACCTGGGATCCACACTGATGAGCTTGGCCCCCCTCTCCATTGCCTGGTTCACGTACTTGAACGATATGGGATGATTTTCAGCTGCGTTACTGCCCATGATCAGCACACAGTCTGCGTTTCTGATGTCGATCCAGTGATTGGTCATTGCACCGCGTCCAAACGACTCTGCCAGAGCCGCTACAGTTGCGCTGTGTCAGATACGGGCCTGGTGCTCCACGTACACAAGCCCCAGGGATCGCATCAGGGCCTGGTAGATCCAGCACTCCTCATTGTCCATGGCAGCACTTCCCACCGAGGCCAGAGCCATGGTCCGGTTCACCTGCTGTCCCTTGGCGTTGGTCTGATCAAACCCTGCATCCCTTGTCTCCTTGACCCGGGCTGCGATCCTGTCAAGGGCCCAGTCCCAGGAGACCTTTTTCCACTCCCTGGAATAGGGGGCCCGGTACATGGGTTCTGTGAGACGGTTTTCGTTTTCAACCAGCTGCTTTAACGAGGCACCCTTTGAACAGAGGGCGCCTCGGTTGATCACATGGTCGGGGTCACCTTCAATGTTTATGACCCGGCCGTCTCCCCTTTGACTGGTGTGCACAATGGCACCGCAACCCACGGCACAATAGCAGCACACCGTGGTGGTCTCCTTGGCATAAATGGTCTTGAGTGTCTGGGCATGGACTTTGACAGGTGTTAAGTCAAATCCCAATCCGCCTGCGGCAATACCTGCGGCCGTTACACCAGAAACCTTCAAGAACTCTCTTCTGCTGAAACTCATAGGACTCCCCCTCCTTTATGTTGAAATGGGTTAATACCGATGATGTGCCCCCTGAAAGGGCAAAGTCGAACGAATGTTAACTGCTACCACACCCCTGGTTACAAAAAAGTTACAGAAACCGTGGCAAGGGAGAAGATCGGTTTGATTACACCGTTAAAATGGGTTAGGATACACAAAACAACAACAAGAATCAGGAGTACCCCCCTATGAGTAAAAAAAAAATGCGGCTGGTCTCATGGAACGTGAACGGCCTCAGGGCCGCCGTTAAAAAAGATTTTTTCAAATCCATGGACCAGCTTGATGCGGACGTCCTCCTGCTCCAGGAGACAAAGCTTTCCAAAGACCAGCGGACCGACGAGATGATTCTCGTGGACGGGTATGACTCCCATTGGGCCTACTCGCGTGACAAAAAAGGGTACAGCGGGGTTGCCGCCTATACAAGACCCGCTCCCGTGGCCGTGGCCCCGGGCATCGGGATTGAACAATTTGACAGTGAGGGCCGCATCCTTGAGCTTGATTATGGGGATTTCATTCTCTTTAACGTCTACTTTCCCAACGGCCAGATGAGCGATGAGAGGCTCCAGTATAAGATGGATTTTTACGAGGCTTTTTTTGCCCATGCCGACCGGTTAAGGCAAAAGGGAAGAAGTCTTGTCATCACCGGAGATTTCAACACGGCCCACAACGAAATCGATCTTAAAAATCCAAAACCCAACAGCAAACGATCGGGCTTTCTGCCCGTGGAGCGTGGGGTGCTCGACCAGCTTGTGGAACGCGGATATGTGGACACCTTCCGCCACTTTAATCCTGACACCGTCAAATACTCGTGGTGGTCCTACCGGTTCAATGCAAGGGCCAACAATGCCGGATGGCGCATCGATTATTTTTTTGTCACCCAGGACATCATTGACAGGGGATGGGTCACCCGCACCTTTATTGACAACGATATCCTGGGGTCGGACCACTGCCCCGTGGGCGTTGAACTGACCCTTTAACTCATATCGGCAAGGCCCCCCAGCATAAACAGGAGAAACCCGATGAATAGGAGAAACCCGATGAACCCGATAAAGATGGCAGTTTTTGTCGTGACGGCATTCATATTTTCCCTTGGCCTTGCTTCGGCAGAGCCCCATATGCAGACCGACACCGACTTTTATCCCTATGCCCCCTCCCTTTTAAAGTGGGACAAGACAACGGCGGAATTCACCGATCCTGCCACCTGCGGCGAATGCCACCCTGAAAAGTATGAACAATGGCAGGGATCCATGCACGCCATTGCCTTTAAAGACCCCATTTACCAGGGAGAGCTGAGCCTTGCCCGGAAAGAGGCCGGCCATGACACAGCACGGTTGTGCGAAGGGTGCCACACCCCTGCCGCCGTTGTTACGGGCGAAGTCAAGGGAACGCCTGACTTTAAGCGTTTAAGTCCCATTGCCATGGCCGGAGTATCCTGTGATGTGTGCCACTCGGTCAAGGGTCACACGGGCTGGCAGACCCCCTATCACCAGCCGGAAAACGGATCTTTAATCCTCTCGCCGGGTCGGGAAAAGGATGGTGAAAACATGCTGACAAAATACGGCCCCATGGAACCCTATGACGGATGCGGGGACGGTTTCCACGACTGTGTCGAATCAAAGCTTCACACAAAATCAGAACTGTGCGCCTCCTGCCACCAGGTGTTCAACGCCCGGACCCACACCCCCCTTGAGGCCACCTACCAGGAGTGGAAGGAGGGGGCCTATTCCACACACGACATCCAATGCCAGGATTGTCACATGGTCGACACCGCGACATTTAAACGATCGGCAGACCGGTTTGTAAAACCGGCACCAGGCGAACACCGTCACTACTTTAACGGAGCCAACCTGCTCCTGTACAGCATGACGGCCAATGCCGCCCAAAGGTCCGGGGATGAGGACCTTGCTGCCAATGCCCGGAAAAAGTACGCCATGGCCGAGGCAAGGCTCAAGGCCGCGGCCGAGCTTGAGGTATCAGGGGAATATGCCAACGGCAGGCTTGCTGAAATCCATGTCCGGGTCAAAAACGTCCGGGCCGGTCACAACCTGCCCACCTCTTTGACCAATATCCGTGAAATGTGGCTGGAGGTGACGGCAACCGACGGGCAAGGAAAAACCATCATGTCCACGGGAACCGTGGATGACAGGGGAAAAATCGCAGACGGCGCGAGAATCTTCAACACCCTGGGGCAGGATAAAAATTTCGAATTTTCCATTCACCCCTGGGAGATCGAGACCTTTTCAAAGAAAGAGACCATCCCCCCAAGGGGATCACGGAATGTTGTGTATGGAATAAATCTGGAAGAAAAGGGGCCGGTTACCATCCATGCCAGGCTTCAATTCCGCCAGGCCAGCCAGGCCGTTGCTGAAAAACTTTACAAGCTGTTTCCCGACCCGGCCCTTGCTGAAAAAACCTATGGGGTCAAACAATTACCCATGATTCCCGTTGTGGAGATGACCTCCACAACGGTTGTATTAAAAGACCAGATTTAAAAGTTACCGACTGGGGACAGGTTCAGCACCTGTCCCCATGGGTTGGTTTAAAGCTGCCGTCTGTCATCCATACCCACAAGTATCCGTTCCCTTGCCTGGTCAATGCCAAGGGCCTTTCGCTTCTTGTCAATATGGGCGATCATCTTTCTTGCCATTTCAATGGGATCTTTTTCAAATCCCCACTTGCCAAGCCCCTGCTCTTCAAGTCCGTTGAACAGAAGATTGTGGAATTTGGTATTTTCCACAATGGGAAAGGTGACCCCAAACATGGTGTAAACACCCGATGCCACAAAGTACTGACCAATGGCAATGGCCTTTTCACTCATGTACTCGGGCGCTGCCCCTGCAACGGGCAGATCGGCAATGGATTCGCCAAGCCCGCCCTGGGCCACCATGGCCGAGGCCGCAACAAGGATTCGCGAGTTGTCCACGCAGGATCCAAGCCCGAGAACCGGCGGCATGCCGACTGTCTCACACACCTCCCTCAACCCGGGTCCTGCATAGTGGGCAGCCTCAGGTGAGGCAAGACCTGCCTTTGCCAGGGCGATCTGGGCGCAGCCGGTCAACAGCACCAGCACATCATTCTTGATCAGCTCCTTAACAAGCTTGATGTGGGAATCATCCTGCTTGCTCCTGGGATTTGTACAGCCCACAACCCCCGCAACCCCGCGGATCCTTCCGTTGATGATATTCTCGTTGAGCGGGGTATACCCGCCCCGGAAAGTTCCACCAAGCATGTACTGAATATACTCGTGGCTGAACCCCTGGACGCCGGTTTTAACTTCCTTGGGAATTTCAATGGGGTGCACCCGGTTCTTGAACCGTGATATGGCCTTGATCACGATCTCGTCGGTACAGGCCATGGGGTTGTGTTCTTCAAACTCAATGTGAACAGCCCCCTCAATGTGGGCCCGGGTGTTGGTGGTGATCAAAGGCGTATTGTAACACTTGGCAACTTCCGCAAGCCCCTGCTTGATGCACTGGATATCCACGGCCATGGTGTCCACGGCCCCGGTGACCATGATCGCCTCGGTGGACGAAAAGTTACCTGCATGGGGCACCCCGTGGCGGGACATCATCTCTGCACCTGAACAGCACATGCCGACCAGATTGATGCCCTCGGCCCCTGCATCCTTGGCCGCCTGGACCAGGGTGGGACTTGCCACGGAAACCACCATGGACTCAAACAGGTTGGGCTCATGGCCATGGATAATGATATTGACCATCTTCTCCTTGAGGACCCCCATGTTCACCCCCACTTCGACCGGAGAAGGGGTACCAAAGAGAATGTCTGAAATCTCGGTTGAAACCATGGAGCCGCCCCAGCCGTCGGACAGGGCCGTTCTGCTGATCTGCCTGGTAATGTTTTTGTAATGCTGGTCAACACCCATGTGGGTACGGTGCATCATCTCCATGATCTCCCGCATGGCTCCCCGGGGAACAATGCCGAGTTTGCGCCAGGTCTCAAGGGTTGCCTTGGGAACCCTTTTCGCAAACGGTATTTCTCCGTCCACCTGGGTGTAGGTTCGTTCAAGCTCATGGTAAAGGTCAGTTGCGATCTCCTGGTCGCTTCTTCCTTCAGTCTCAATGTCCAGGGATTTAGCAACACTGTGGAGTTTAAAGGTGTCCTTGATCTCGTAATCCAGGATCTTACCGTTCACAACATCACGGAACAGCTCGAGCATGGCCATGCCGTGGTCCGTATGGGCCGCAGCCCCTGCTGCAACGGCCCTGGCAAAATTTCTGGCCATGATGGTGTCAATGGTGGCGCCGCACACCCCCACTTTTTTATAGGGGTCACGGGCATTCAGCCGGCAGGGTCCCATGAAACAGTGCTTACAGCAGGCGGAATCGGCCCCAATGGGACAGGCCTTCATGTCCTCTGCCCGGTCAAAGGCAAGAACCACCCCGTCCTTTCTGGCCTTGGTGATCATCTGGGCCGTGGATTCGCAGGCCGTGCAGTCCTGGGGATCCATCATGGTTTTTGTATTTTTATCGTCTTTTTTAGTCATTATTGCTCCCTGATTTAAATGGCGGTTACAACAAAAGAAAAATGTATCGCGATACACTTATGTCTTGGACATATCAATCTTGTTGAGACATTAATGTGCTTTTACACATAAAAACGTTTCGACCCCCTGCCCTCACCTCCTTTTTTTCACAAAGAAACAGGTTTGCTGTTTTGGTTATTAAAGAAACGCACGGATCAACCACTCCACAATGGCAAAAAACCTCAATGATATTAGATACAAGCAAGACTAGTGCCACAATGTGGCAACACACTCCGGATTCAACCGGAATATGGCTTAAATATTGCAAATTGTTTTTCAGCCTAGTATAAGGGAGTAAGTCCTTTAACCGTTAGCAACCCATCAAAGGAGAGAATCATGACCACACCAAAGCATTGCCCCGGTTTTGAACAGTTCAGGGATCTTAAATCATTCATCTGCAAGTGCCAGGCATGCGGCACGGACAATGAGATATTCTCAGACGAATTTGACAAGACCCATGTATGCAAAGGCTGTGGCAAGAAGATTGACTTTAAGACCTGCAAGACTGAAACGAAATAAAAACACTGACCTGAAAGGAGGTTCCCACATGTCGTTCAACTACATCGATGAAATCCTTGCCTATGCCATTGAAAAGGAAGAGGAGGCCGTCGCATTTTACCAGGGACTGGCTAAAAAAGAGAAATTCGCATCGCTGAAAGAGACCTTTAACACCTTTGCCAATGAAGAGAAAAAACACGCAAAAATGATAACGGATCTCTCCAAGGACAGATCAAAGATCGAAACCTATGAAATTAAAGCCGTTCCTGATCTCAAGATCAGCGACTATCTCGTGGATATTGAGTATGAAGAGGGAATGCTCATGCCTGACATCCTCAGGGTTGCCATGAAGCGCGAGGAGCAGGCCGTACACCTGTACAAAGATCTTGGGGCCAAATCAAACGACCCGGGTCTTCAGAAAATCTTTGAACTCCTGGCCCAGGAAGAGTCAAAGCACAAACTGGCCCTCGAGTCCATGTACGACGATTTTCTGGCTGACAACGAAAACTGATCAAACGGTTTTCACCTAAGGAGTCGGGCTTTTTGTATGGGTCGTCCTGCCACGGGCAAAACGGTATACAAAGACGACAGAAAAAGCCTGACTCCCGATTATCCGGGCCCGGCTAAACCATCCGGTCGCATATGGCCCTTGCAAAGGCCGAGCACTTTACCTCCACGGCCCCGGGAATCTGGCGGGCAAGGTCGTAGGTGACGATTTTTTCAGATATGGTCTGTTCAAGGGCCCGGGTGATTTTCCCGGCCGCCTCGTTCCACCCCAGATGCTCGAGCATCATCACGCCCGAAAGGATGAGGGACCCCGGGTTGACCTTGTCAAGACCTGCATACTTTGGCGCTGTTCCGTGGGTCGCCTCAAAAAAGGCAACCTCTTCGCCCATGTTGGCCCCGGGAGAGAGCCCAAGACCGCCCACCTGGGCTGCCAGGGCGTCCGAGACATAATCCCCGTTCAGGTTCGGGGCTGCAATCACGTCATACTCGTCGGGCCGCAGCAGCAGCTGCTGGAAAAGGCTGTCGGCAATCCTGTCCTTGATAACAATCCGTCCAGGGGGTAATTTGCCGTCAAAGCGGTCAAACAGCGCTTGTTCAGTAATCGTTTGGTCGGAAAATCGTTCTTGTGCCACCTCATACCCCCATCGCTTGAATGCCCCCTCGGTGAACTTCATGATGTTTCCCTTGTGCATGAGGGTGACGCTGGTGCGATGGTTTTGGATGGCAAATTCAATGGCCTTTGCCACAAGCCGCTGGGTGTTGGACCGACTCATGGGCTTGATGCCGATACCGGTATCAGCACCAAGGGTGATTCCTTTTTTGCCCAGAAAAGCGATCATTTCCAGGGCCTCGGCTGAGCCTGCCTCCCACTCGATCCCCCGGTAAAGGTCCTCCATGTTCTCCCGAAAAATCACCACATCCGTCAGTTCAGGAGACTTCACAGGGCTTGGAACGCCGGGAATATAACGAATCGGCCGGACCCCGCAGAACAGTTCAAGCTCCTGGCGCAACGTGACGTTGATACTTCTCTGCCCCTCTCCCACCGGGGTAGTCAAGGGACCCTTGATGGCGATCTTATACTTTTTTACCGCATCCAGGGTCTCCCGGGGCAGCCACTGACCAGACCGCCTAAAGGATTTTTCCCCGGCAAACACCTCTAAAAATTGAAGCTTCCGCTGCCCGCCATGGGCAGCCGTGACCCCTGCTTCCAGAACCATCCTTGCGGCACGCCAGACATCGGGGCCGATGCCGTCCCCCTCAATAAAGGGAACAACGGGCGAATCAGCCGTCCCAATGGGATCTTCACTCCGGGTTGTCCCGGTTTTTTTCACCATTTTTTCCGCCATTGCTTCCTCCCCATTAATGTTTCAACCCCTTGGTTTTCAAATTAGAGTCTCAACTTTCGGAATTGACCGATTTCTAATCGGTTTAAGTCCGAAAGTTGAGTTAGAATCAATCCTTAAACACCAGCTTGCCTCCGATAAAACCGGCAACACCGGCAGAGGAGAGCATTACGATGTTGACCGCAATAAAAATCCAGGCGTTGGAGGACGAGACAACATCCGGCTGAAAGAAAAACCAGACAGCAGAAATCAGACACAGGACCGTTGTAATGGCTGCGGCAACGATCTTGATCTGGAACAGGGTCGTCAGGGCACTGTTATATTTTTTTTCCCACTCCACAAATCCTGCAACAAGCACCATGGGAAGGGAAAGGAGCACAAAGACCTGGTTGTAGAATCCCGCCTTGGCCAAGCCGGCACTGTTAAACACCAGGGCAAGAATAAAAAAAACCACAACAACCGGCAGCACCCCGTTGGGGAAATGAACCGATACCGGGTGAAGGTGATGCCGGACCATAAACGCCTTTATCCGGTCAAGGATAGTCGCTGGAACAGGCCTGGCATCGGGGGCAGGAGATACGTCTTCTGCCGGGGCAGGTTCAATCTCCACAAACTTTGAGGCAGGGGCGTTGCAGATGGGACATTTCTCAGGCGGGGCATCCCCCTCGTGAACATAGTTGCAGATCGTGCATTTCCATCTTTTCATGGACCGGTTTTCTCCTTATGGGTAATTGTGAGTCCCTATCGCTGGTCCATATCAACAAACGAACATTCGTCGGGTCCGCAATAGTCGCCCACATAGGCTGCCCCGGGCCGATAAAGGGCCGGGGCCGGGGCCGAGGTTGCAAACTTTTCTTCGATCACATGGGCAGCCCACCCAGGCACCCTTGCAAGGGCAAACACCGGGGTAAACAGATCCATTGGGATTCCCATGGCATAAAAGAGCGAGGCGCTGTAAAAATCCACATTTACAAAGATATCGCTCCCCTTTTTCTCCTTGAACCGCTGCTTGGCCACCTGTTCGAGCCGGGTGGAAAGATCGTACCACAGGGTCTGGTTGGTCATTTCACCCATCCGTTTTGACATGGGGGCAAGAATGGCGGCCCGGGGGTCATCCACCTGGTACACGGCATGGCCAAGCCCCATGATCTTTTTACCGGTATCAAGGGCATCATTGACATAGGCATCAATGTTTTCCAAGGTTTTGATGGTTTTGAGCATCTCCATCACCCGGACATTGGCGCCGCCGTGGAGTTCTCCGGACAAGGATCCAATGGCGGCGGACACCGCAGCATAGATGTGTGCCCGGGTGGATGCCACCTGCCTGGCCGTAAAGGTTGAGGCATTGAACGAATGCTCGGCATGGAGCACCAGGGCCGTGTCAAAAAACCGGGCTGTTTCTGGCTCGGGTTTCCTGCCCGTGAGCATGTACAGAAAGTTTTCTGCATGGCCCAGGCCATTGTCCGGCGCAACCGGCTCCAGGCCGTTTCTGATCCGGTCCCAGGCTGCAATCAGCGAAGCAAGGCCCGAAACCAGGTGTTCGGCACTTATAAGGGTGGACGCCATGGTGTTGTCCCTTACACCCGGGTCTGCCTGCACCAGCAGGGCCACCCCTGCCTGGAGAACATCCATGGGATTTACGTCGGGTTGAACACTCTTTAAAAACGCCACCAGGGCGGGCGAAAGTGCCCGCTTGGCCTTCAAATGCCCGGAAAAATCCTCAAGCTCCTTTGGTTTCGGAAGCCTCTCATGGAGAAGCAGAAACACAACCTCCTCAAACGAGGCATTTCGGGCAAGGTCGGCCACAAGATAGCCCCGGTAGATTAACTTGCCGGCCTTGGCATCCACCTGACTGATCCGGGTGCTTGCCACCTCAATTCCCCTTAAACCGGTATTCAGTGTGGGCGTGCACTCAAACTCATCCATTGCTCTTCCCCCTGTTAGAACATCTTGTCCGGGTCCCGCCGTTCAGGCACATACTGGGTCTTTACCAGTCCCTGATGATGGGCCTTGGACACATAGAGGCCGCAAAAGCATGAACCATACTCGGCGACATCGGGTTCTCGATAATCACAGGGGCAGAAAATGTCCCGGTCATTTTCCCGATCCCCTGAGGCAAGCCTGCACGGGCAGGCCATATATCCATAGGTTTCCTTGTTCTGGAGAAGCGCCTCAAGCAGTTCATAAACAAGGTTGGTATCCGTGTTAAAGAAATACCCCTTGGGTTCATGAATTTTTCTGAGCTTCTCGTAAAATACCTTAATCTCCATCCTTTATTCCCAGAGCCTCCTTGATTTTATCCTCATGGAATCCCACAATAACGGTATTCCCGATAACGATGGTGGGAAAAGAGCATCTAGGATTTAACTCCTTGATATCGGCGATGATCGCCTTGCGTTCCTCTCCGGTGAGGCTGTCAACATCCACAAACTCGTACTTGACCTTGCATTCACCCAGGAAGCGCTTGGCAGCCTTGCAATGGCTGCAGGTGCTCAACGAATATACCTTTGCTTTGTCATATTCCATTCTTTACTCGTCCTTTAATCTGCATTCCTTGTCCCATTCCGGGCAGGCCTCTTCCATTGGCGTTTTATAATGCTCCAGACACGCGCTGCACTCCATCTCCACGTTGGGAACATCTCCAAATTTCGCCTTGATCTCCTCTGGGGAAAGATTTGACACGGCGCTGCAGCCGCACTGGGGACAGGATGTTTTTATTCTGTATCGCTTGCTCATATCAATCTCCTCTATTCTTTTAAGACCAAAAAGGTTACCAAACCTTTAAAGTAGGATTCCACCCATGGCTTTACAACACCACATTTTAATAAAAATGAAAATACTTATTATGTGAAGGGATACAAATTTCATACCATGGAAACACAGATTTTTAAAAATATCCCCGGGCCGGATCTGGCTTAAATATTGCTTTACTTTACCTGGTTAAAACGGTTAGCTGATAGCAGCAAGTCAAACCCAACACCCATTTCCCAAGGAGTGACCATGACAACGGATCTAACACTTAAAATAGGCGGAGAGGCAGGCCAGGGGATCCAGACCATCGGGACCCTGCTTGCAGAGGTTTGCCACCGGGCCGGCCTCTTCACCTTTTCTGTGGACGACTTTGAATCAAGGATCAGGGGGGGGCACAACTTCAATCTTCTGCGGGTCAGCGATGTGCCCATTGCCGCTCCTGGCAATCTCATCGACATTCTTGTGGCCATTGACGACAAGACCCTGGCGCTGAACCAAAACAACCTCACCCCAACGGCCATCTCCATCCTCAACTCACCGGAACGGGAACGATCCAGCAGCTCTACCCGTTATCTTCCCCTGGCAGAACTTGCAAAACAGGCCGGCAACGCCATCACGGCAAACACGGTGGCGGCAGGTGCGGCCCTGTCCATAATGGGCGCCCCCTTTGACCTTTTAAAGGCGGTTCTTGAAGACCGGTTCAAGGCAAAGGGGGATAAAATTGTCGCCCTCAACCTTGCTGCCGCCCAGAAGGGGTATGATGAGACCCGGGAGATCCGAACCGCCAAGAAGCTTGACTGGCACGGTCAACCAAACAGCAGGATTCTCATGACCGGGGCAAAGGCCGCAGCCCTTGGCGCCATTGCCTCTGACTGCCGGTTTTACGCGTTCTACCCCATGAGTCCTGCCACAGGGGTCATCACCAATGTGGTGCCCTATGCAAAAAAACTGCCCCTGGTCATTGAGCAGGCAGAGGACGAAATCGCAGCCGTGGGCATGGCCATCGGGGCATCCTTTGCCGGCGTGCGATCCCTCACAAGCACCTCGGGGGGCGGATTCTGCCTTATGACCGAATCACTGGGCCTTGCCGCCATCTCCGAAACCCCCCTTGTCATCGTCAATGCCCAGCGACCCGGGCCTGCAACGGGCCTTGCCACCCGCACGGCCCAGGCAGATCTGCTGTTTTCCATCCAGGCGTCCCAGGATGATTTTCCACGGTTTGTCTTTGCCCCGTCCTCCCCCATGTCCACCTTCCGGCTGACAAAAAAAGCGTTTACCCTGTCAGAACGATACCAGGTGCCGGTGATCATACTGCTGGATCAGTTCCTCACCACCACCCGGGTGAGCCAGGAGGCATTTCCAGGCATGGACCCGGAACTTGAAACCTTTATCGTCACGGACACGGACATGGATAACCCGGACGAGTACAAACGCTATCAATTCACCGACAGCGGGATTTCACCAAGGGCCCTGCCCTGCATGGGCAAGGCCATTGTCAGGGGCCTTGGCAACGAGCACGACGAGACCGGCCACATCACCGAAGACCCGAAACTCAGGGTAAGGATGATGGACAAGCGAAACGCCAAGATCACCGCCATGCAGGCTGAAATGGAGATGCCCCGGACAAGTCACCTTGAAAGTGATACGCTGTTTGTGGCCTGGGGAAGCCCGGGCGGTGTGGTCGAAGAAGCCGGAGAGCGACTGCGCCAGGAGGGAATCAACCTGGGGTGGGTGATCTTTGAAGAGATCTGGCCCATGGATCCGGACAGGATCAAAAAAATGCTCGACAACAAACGTCTCATCATGGTCGAGCAGAACGCCACGGCCCAGTTTGGGCGGCTCATTGCCCAGGAGACGGGGATAAAAACGACCCTCTCCATTCTCAAGTACGACGGCAGACCCTTTTTTCCCGATTACATCATTGACAGAGCAAAGGAGATCATAGCGTAACCATGGCAACCAGCAAACTGTTTGACAACGACTTTGAAAACAAGTGGTGCCCGGGCTGCGGCAATTTCCCCATTCTTTCGGCCATGAAACAGGCATTCACAGACCTTGGACTTACCCCGGCGGATCTGCTGCTGGTGTCTGGCATCGGCCAGGCCGGCAAGACCCCCCATTTTCTCAACTGCAACATGTTCCACTCCCTCCACGGCAGGGCACTGCCCGTTGCAACGGGGGCCAAGATTGCCAACCAAAAGCTGAATATCGTTGTGAACTCAGGGGACGGGGACTGCTATGGCGAAGGAGGCAACCACTTTGTTGCCGCCATCCGCAGAAACATTGACATCACCCTCATTGTCCACAACAACATGATCTACGGACTCACCAAGGGCCAGGCATCGCCCACAACGGCCATGGGCATGGCAACCCCGGTCCAGCCTGCCGGCACCATGTCATCCCCTGTAAATCCCCTGGCCCTGGCCATATCCCAGGGGGCAGGGTTTGTGGCAAGGGGATTTTCAGGCCAGATCGAACAACTGACCCGGCTCATTGTCCAGGCCATGGAATACAGGGGGTTTTCCCTCATTGACGTGCTCCAGCCCTGTGTCTCGTTTAACCGGGTCAACACCCTCCAGTGGTACAAGGACCGGGTGTACGACCTTGGCGAAACCGGCCATGACACAACAGACAGATACACGGCCCTGGAACGCAGCAATGAGTGGGAGGAAAAGATCCCCCTTGGCATCCTTTACAGAGAGGAAAAACCCACCTTCCACGACCGGGTCAAGCGCCTGGGAGAGGGCCCCCTGATTGCCCACAAATTTGACGCCAAAGCCGTTGCAGCGGCTCTTTTTTAACATTCACACACCCGAGGAGAACGCCATGGCAAACTGGTACTGCACCCTGTGCGACACAAACAGCGACACCCCTGAAAAACCCGACACCTGCCCCAGCTGCGGGGCCGCTGAAATCATGATGATCGACCCGGAACAGGGCATCCCCGCCACCCCTGAGGATGTCCGGGACGTTGCAAGAAAACGGCTCAAAGGCATCTGTGCGGCCTATCCTGCCTGTGACGGCAACTTTGACAAGATTTGCCAGAAGGAGGCCTATGGCAAACCCATCGGCTTTGGTGGGGCCGGCCAGGGGGCAAGCTTCCGGGCCAACGCCCTTGCCCTTTCAGCCGTCCGGTTCAAAACCCGGGTGGTGGGCGAACATGTCAAACCGGACACCCGGGTAAATTTTCTAGGCATTGACCTTGACTTTCCTGTCATGGCCGCCTCCACGGCCGGCATTGAACGGTACAACAACGTGGTCAAGGAGAAGGATTTCTGCAGGGCCGTGGTCCGGGGAAGCAAGCAGGCCGGCACCATTGGCTGGCGGGGAGACACCTGGTTTTACACCCCGGACGATAACCCGGCCCTCCAGGCCCTGGAACAGGAAAAAGGGTTCGGCATTCCCATCTTCAAGCCAAGATCCCAGGATGTGCTCAAACGGCTGATCACCATGGCCGAGGCCGCAGGATGCCCTGCCGTGGGTATTGATCTTGACGGATGCGGATCCACCATCATGGCAAAGCACGGCCAGCCCGTGTTCAGAAAAAGCGTTGCCGAGATAAGGGCACTGGTCGAATTTTCTTCCCTGCCCTTTATTGCCAAGGGAATTATGGACCCGGACGATGCCGAAGGGTGCGCTGAAGCCGGCGTAAAGGTGGTCGCCGTCTCCAACCACGGCGGAAGGGTCCTTGACTCGGTTCCGGGCACGGCAGAGGTTCTGCCCCTGATCGCCGAACGCCTCGGCAGACGGGTGCTCATCACGGCCGACGGCGGCGTCAGGACCGGGTATGACGTGCTAAAGATGCTCGCCCTCGGGGCCGACGCCGTTCTTCTGGGAAGGGATATCATACGTGCCGCCGTTGGCGGTGGCAGCCTCGGGGTGAGACTCCACATGACCCACATCCACAAGGTCCTGAAAAAGGCGCTGTTCATGACCGGCCTGAAAAACGTCCGGGATGCCGATGAAAAAATCCTGTTCCCCTAGGAAAATTCCACAGGTCCTCGGTTGACAATCTGCCACAATGTGGTATTTTATTTTCCAGCCGAACATAGAAACCAGTGGAATGAAACTTAAAGGAGATCACCATGTGGGAATATTCAAATAAAGTAAAGGATCATTTTTTAAATCCAAGGAACGTGGGGGCAATGGAAAACCCGGATGCGGTTGGCGAGACAGGTTCCCTCTCCTGCGGAGATGCACTGAAACTGTTCCTCAAAATAAACGGTAACGACAGAATCACCGACGCAAGTTTCATGACCTTTGGCTGCGCCAGCGCCGTAGCCTCTTCGTCGGCCCTTACCGAGATGGTCAAGGGCATCTCCCTGGACGATGCCTTAAAGATCACCAACGACGACATCGCTGACTACCTTGACGGACTTCCCAAGGAAAAGATGCACTGTTCGGTCATGGGACAGGATGCCCTGAGAAAGGCCATCAACGCCTACCGGGGTATCCAGATCATGGAGAAACCGGGCAATGTGGTGTGTGAATGCTTTGGGGTCACGGACCTTGAGATCATCAGTGCCGTCAAGGAGAATCACCTGGAATCAGCCGAAGATGTTACCTGCTACCTCAAGGCAGGTGGTGGATGCGGCAACTGCCTGGAAAGAATTGAAGAGATTGTTGAAGCGGCTCGGACAAAGGCCTAGGCCACGGGAGGAATGGGATGAAAATCGTATACACGGACAACAATGCCACCACACGGGTTGCACCCGAGGTGATTGATGAGATGCTTCCCTATCTGGGCGAATACTACGGCAACCCGTCGAGCATGCACTCGTTTGGCGGGAATGTGGGAAGAGCAATTGTCCAGGCCAGGGACAAGGTGGCAGGCCTCATCAATGCCGATCCCGATGAGATCATCTTCACAAGCTGCGGCACGGAAAGCGACAATGCCGCCATCCATGCCGCCCTTGAGGCAAACCCGGAAAAACGCCACATCATCACCTCCAACGTGGAGCACCCGGCCATCAAAAACACCCTTGAGCGCCTTGAGAAAAAAGGCTACACCGTCACCTATGTTCCGGTTGACTCAAAGGGCAGGCTTGACATGGACATCCTTTACACGAGCATGTCAGCGGATACGGCCCTGGTCTCCCTGATGTGGGCCAACAACGAGACCGGTGTGATCTTTCCCATCCAGGAAGTTGCCCAGAAGGCAAAGGAACAGGGAATTTTATTTCACACGGACGCGGTCCAGGCCGCAGGCAAAATCCCCATTGACGTCAAGGATGCTGGCGTTGACATGCTTTCTCTTTCCGGCCACAAGATCCATGCACCCAAGGGAGTCGCCGTGCTTTACGTCAAAAAGGGATTGAAATTTTCATCGTTCATGACCGGCGGCCACCAGGAAAAGGGTCGAAGGGGCGGCACGGAAAACACGGCAGGCATCATCGGCCTTGGCAAGGCCTGCGAGCTTGCCCGGACCCACCTGGGTCAAATGGACACAACCGTGAGGGGATTGAGGGATTATCTTGAAACGGAACTCCTTGAAAAGATCCCCTCGTCATCGGTCAATGGCGAGCGGTCCAACCGCCTGCCCAACACCCTGAGCATCGGATTTGACGCCGTTGAAGGCGAATCCATCCTCCTTCTCATGGACCAGGCCGGCATCTGCGCCTCATCGGGGTCGGCCTGCACATCGGGCTCCCTTGACCCCTCCCATGTGCTCATGGCCATGAAGGTACCCTTTGAATCGGCCCACGGAACCATCCGTTTTTCCCTGTCCACCTACAACACCCGGGAGGAGATGGACCATATCATAACCGTTCTTCCCCCTGTGATCCAGCGCCTCAGGGAGATGTCACCCTTCTGGGAAAAATAATACCGGACACCGACGGCAGGCCGGACCGGCCTGCTGTTTTAAAACCGGGGTCAGGGAAACCTGACCCCGGTTATGCGTTGTCCATCTGTAGCACAATGACAACCCCGATCACCAGCAACCCTCCCAGCATCTGCAGCGGTGCCAGCATCTCTCCAAGAAACAGGTAGGCGATGGCGCCTGCGGCTATGGGCTCAAGGGTTGCCGTTATGCCGGCACGGGCAGATCGTATGATGTTGATCCCCTTGAAATAAAGGGTAAACGCCACAACCGTCGAAGGAATGGCAATAAAGAGAATCAGCAGCCACTGGTCAAGGGAGTATCCAAGCTTAAAGGAACCCAGGGGCCGCTGTACAAGATTCCAGGCCACGGCCGCGATCAGGGTCGAGTAGAAGATGACGGTGACGGCATGATACTTTTGCATCCAATGTTCACCATACATGGAATAAAAGGCAAAGGCACACGCAGAAACAAGGCCGGCAACCATCCCAAGGCGGTTCATGGAAAACAGCGATACATCATAGGCCCCCACAACAAGATAGCAACCCAGGGTCGAAAAGAATATGGCCCCCAAGGTCACGGGCCGAATCTTCTCCTTCAGCACAAACACCGAAAAAACAACCATCAGGGCCGGGGCCTGGTATTGAAGCAGTATTGCCGATGCCACATTGATTTTACTTATGGCAACCAGGTAGGTGTATTGAACAGCGGCGATTCCAAACACGCCCAAAAGGGCCAGGCAGGGCAGATCCCCTAGGGAAATTTTCAGCCGGTCAGGACAGACAAGCCTTATCCACAGAAAAAAAAACAGGCTTGCCAGGGTGACACGCATCTGAACCAGGTGCTCGGGGGTGACCCCGGCATTAAACAGGGCCTTGGACGCAGCACCGCCTGACGCCCACAGAATGGCGGCGCAGGCAACATAGAGATATCCCAAGAGGGTGGGATCCACTGTTTTTCGATGGGACATTATCCAGGCGCCCCCGGCTTGCCATGGTGCAGCAGTCCGGGGGCTGTTCCTTACTTCATGTCGAGCAACCCCTGCCGCTGCTCGGCAAGGATTTTAAAGAGTCGTTCAGGAATGTTCTTTTCCCGGGCATAGGCCTCCACCTGAAGGTCAATCCTGGCAATGATATTGTCAATGCTGAGGGTAAACTGGCGCTGGTACAGATCTTCTGGGTACTCTTTTTCAAGCAGGTCCCAGAACAGGCGCTTTAAATCCTCGTAACAGGGAAGGTTGCCCAGGGGGGTGGACACAAAGTCCACCTCGTTGTGGGCATAGCGTTCAAGCCAGGCAAGCCACACCTTGACATCCCGCTTTTCCCCCAGGAGTTTTTTGGTGGTGCCGCCCCTGGCCTCATCGGTCAGAAAGTAATTGAGCCCGGCCATGACCGGCCGTTTGTTTTCGGCAATGGCGGGATTGCCAAAAAATTCAAACTGGGCCGCCATGTAGTCCCCGAGGGCACCGGGAATAAACGGCGCGTTGGCCCAGGGGGCACGTTTTACGCCCTTGGCACCGACTTCCGTGGCCGTTGCCGCCGACACAATGCAGGCGCCAATGACGACCCCGGCATCGGAATCCTTTGCCACCCACACCGGGGGCATGGTGTCACTGTCCCTGCCGCTGTAGGTGAAGATCCGGGTTTCAACCCCGGCCGGGTTTTCCGCCTCCGGGCAGTAGTTGGCAAGGGCCGTAGAGGCAAGGGTACACCGGGAGTTGGGATGGGAGATGGGAACGGGTTTTCCATTACCGTTGGTCATTCCCTGGTGCCAGGGGCCCTGAAAATTAATGCCCGAAGCCGGCGGGTCTTCGCCGTTGCCCTCCCAGTGGGGAACCCCCTGGTCGTCCACCAGCACATTGGACCAGATCACCTCGGTACCGGGTTTTCTCAAATTTTCCATGAGCATGGGATCCCCCTCCCAGTTCACATCCTCCACAATGCCGAAAATGCCGCACTCGGGGTTGATGGATCGGATGGTGCCGTCCGGGGCAATCCACATCTGGGCAAGGTCATCCCCCACAAAATGGTTGCCTGCCATGGCCGTTGTTGTCTTTCCGCACCCGGAAGGGGCCGCCCCTGCACACCAGGTGATCCGGTTGCCCGGTCCGTTGATGCCCGTGATAAACATGTGCTCGGACATCTCAAACCCCCGGTTTTTATAAACCGCCTTGTCCACGGCAAACCGGTGATTGCCCTTTTTGAGCATCAGGGTGTTGCCCGCATAGGTGCATTTGTAGGCATAGGTGGTCAGATAGCTTCGGTCCATGAACACCCTGGCCTGGGGCAGATCCTCGGTGCGGTTCAATCCCTCGCTGTGGATATTGGTAAAGAAATACCCCAGGCGGTCGACCTCCTTGTTGAAATCGTTAAAGGCATTTCGATAGAGAATTTCCGCACTGTGGGCCACATAGGCCGAGCTTGTGATCTCCAGGGCGGGATTGGCCATGGGCGCCCCCACAGGTCCGCGCGTGTAAAACCCCACAATCATGGTCATGTCGGCCATGATGCCGTCCATGTTGGAGGAGACATCCCCAAGGGCCGTCTTGCGGTCCATTCGCTGGGCAAGGGAAGAGACCTCCTCCCACTCGTCTGCGATGTAAAAGGTTCGGTCAAGTATCCTGCCCTGTTCTTTTTCAAGGTCAAAATGAATGGTGTGGTTTGCCATGGCAAGGGGACTCTCCTCCCCCTTTTCAAGGGCAACTTTTCGGATGAATGCACGGTCCTCGGGCGTACCGGTGTTGATGAAAACCGCCTTTGGCTTGCAGATGGCAATGGCATTGGCGATCTTTTTTCTCACGTCAAAGTTGGTCTGAAGAGCTATCTTTGAAAGATTTTTGTCATCCATGTACCTGCGAAAAATTTCATCAATCTTCCCAGTGGAATCAACTTTACCAAGTTCGCACGAAATGTCGCATCCGACTCGTTTGTTAGCCATCTCTCCTTTTTGACTCCTTTTTTTATAAAAAGCGGCTGGACATCATTATCCAGCCTCTCATTTTTAACATTCGCCCATTAATGATCGTCTGTCCTTTTAACATTTTCAAACTAAAAATCAAACAGTTTCAAAAAAAAGAGCCAAACCCTTCAAACGGTGCCGTTTACCCATGATTTATGGAACCGGAAAACGAAAAAAAGCATAAAGGTCCCGACAAGGGTAATCCCGGCGGCCACCAGGAACGAAACCTTGTAGGCAAGCACCTCTGCCCTGCCCTGTGAGATGAGAAAGTCAGTGACGGGTCCCGCGATCAAGGTACCGGCCATGCCCCAGCTGAGAAAAAAGGTGGCGTTAAAGAGGCTGAAAAGCGTTCCCCGCCTGGTGGGAGGGATAAGGGCCGCGGCAAGCTCGTAGGAGGCGGCAAGGACAGCAACCTCTGAAAATCCCATGAGAAAACTGCTGATGCAGACCGCCACCAGGGTATCTGCCGCCCCGAGAACAAACAGCGACACCATGGCAGCCACGGAACCCGCAAGCAGGAGGCGCCGGCTGCCCAGCCCCTGGGCAAGCCGACCCGTGGCAAGGCCGGTCACCACCATGGCAACGGACCGGATGTTGGCCACATAGCTCAGCATGATGCTGGAAAGGCTGAACCCCGAATCGAGCATCAGGTACTGGGAAAAGGTGACCGAGACTGAATTTCTGCCAAAGTTGACAAAGGTCATGGCAACAAGGAATAGAAAAAACAGGCCCGGCATCCAGGCGTCGGATTCGCCGCTGCCAGGGGAGGCATCCTGGGCGTCAACACCGCCCTCGGGAACCATGAGCATGGGCAGGACAGACACAAACATGACGCCTGCTGAAAGAAAAAAAAGAACGCCGCTGTAGAATCCCCACCCGGCATAGGCGAGACCGAGCCCGTCGTACAGAAGTCCGCCGGCCCAGATTCCGGCGATCCTGCCAATGCCGCCAAGGCTCTCCAGCCTCCCCATGACCCGGCTTCTGTCCCCCCTGTCGTACAGGTCGGAAATCAGGGCGCTCCACCCGATGTTGGACATGGACCAGAAGATCTCGATCACACACAGCCCCAGGATGATCACGTGGCCCGAGGTTTGAAGCGCCTGGGGCAAAAGGTGGAGCCACCAGACGGCAAGGGTGCCGATGCCGGCCAGGATCTCCCCCCAGATGACAAGGGCCCTGCGCTTCTGGTACCGGTCCGACACAACCCCCCAGACGTAGCGCTGGCAGACAACGTTCACAACCATGGGAAGGGTTGCAAACAGGGTGGTCTCTGTCACGGACATGCCCAGAAAGTGTCTCATGTAGACCGACAGATAGCTGTAGAACAGCCCCCGCCTGAACATGGCAAGCATCTGAAATGACGATATTCCTAAAAAAATCTTCAATATTCCGGGTCCATTTCCATTGGCGTATAGTGTCTCTGGGGCCGCTGTTATCTATGATGTGATGCATCCTTGTACCATGATCGACCCGTCAATCCAACCGGATTAATTTCTGCACACCCGATTCAACCCGGCCCATATATCGGCTGTTGCTACTGGGGCCCCATGGCATGGGTGCATCATTGCCCGCAGCTGCCGCGACGACGCTTTCCATGGACAGCCCGGTATACATTGTGCATGTTTAAACACAGGGACCAGGGGCAATGGGTTTGACCGATAAATACCAAGGATGGAACCATGAAACCATTGATTGTTTTAGCCGCAGTGATGGGTTTTGGATTTTCACAGCTTCTGGCGGGGCCATGTTCCGGGGCTGAAACAAAGGTTGCAACCGGCACTCTTGCCAAAATCGAAACCCGGCTCACCTCAACCCTTGAGCTGTCGGACCTCCTGGATTATGCCCGTGTTTCCAATCCGTCGATCAGGGTCTCCACCCTTGCCCAGGAGATGGCTGCCCTGGATTTTGATGTGGAAAAAAGCTATCCAGAGCCCCAGTTGACGGCCACCTATTTCCCTTCGCCCATTGAAACCCGGTTGGGCCCCCAGGACTGGAATCTCACCCTGTCCCAGTCCTTTCCCTTTCCCGGAACCATTGGCCTGAAAAAAAAACTTCTCAGGACCGATGTGAGCATCTCCCGTCTCAAACGCGACAAGACGGTCAGGAAAATTCTGGCCGACGTTTCCAACGCCTTTTACGAACTCAGATACATCCAGAAAGCGGTTGAGATTGCAGGTGCCAATCTTGCCCTGAACCAGGAACTGGTAAAGATCAGCCAGAACGCCCATGGCCAGGACCGGGCCCTGGTTTACGACGTTTCCAAGGCCATGGCCCAGACCGCCCAGATCCAGTATGACCTTGTGCTGCTCACCGAACTTGAACAGACAGAAAAAACAAGGCTCAACACCCTCTTAAACCGGGCGCCCGATGCCTTACTGGGCAAGGCCAGGCAACTACCGCCAAGAAAAATAGCCCACACCCTGGACGAGATATACGCCCTTGCAATGACCCACCAGGAGGATCTCCTCATGGCCGGCCAGAGCGTTCAAAGGGCCGAAGAGACTATCGATCTGACAAAGTTTGAGACCCTACCCTCGTTTAAACTGGGCCTTTTCTATGCCGGCATCGGTGATCCCGACGTGGCCAATCCCCCTGAAAATGCAGGGGACGATGCCATGGGCGTCCAGGTGGGCATGAACGTCCCCCTGTGGTTCGACCGGAACAGCAGCCGCAGACAAAAGGCCATGGCCGCCTTGAAAAAGGCAAAGGCCGAAGAAACCGTGGCTGCCAACACCACAAAAGCGCAGATCAGCCGGGTATGGTTCAAGTTTCAAAACGCACGCCGGCTGATTACGCTCTATGAAACCCAGCTCATCCCCCAGGCCATGGCATCGGTGCAGACCGCAGAGACCTGGTTCCGTGAGGGCAACGGCAGTTTTGCCGATTTTATTGAAATCCAGGCAACGGCCTATAACTTTCAGCTCGCCCTTGAAAGGGCAACGACAGATTACGAAACAACCCTTGTCACGCTTGAGCAACTGGCAGGCGTTGCCCTGGCGGAAAACAGCGACCTTGTCCAGGGAGGCACACCATGAAAAAACCCATACTGACCGTTCTGACCTCCTGGATGCTGCTTGTCTGCTGGACACTGCTTGCCTGTCCAGTGCATGCCGATCTTGGCAAAACCGTTGTATTGAAAGAAATTCAAGCCATGGCCCTTGCAAACAACCCCGCCATTCTTGCGGCCCAAAAACGAGTTGCGGCCGAGATGCAGTCGTTCAGCCAGGTGCAGGCCCTGGATGATAATCTCAAACAGTATTCGGCATTTACAAAATCCCTTGCCAATCGGGCAGGGCCGCTGAAAAAAGGAACGGTCACGGGGCAGACCTATCCGAGTCCAGGAACCACGGCCCTTAAGCAACGGGTAATCCAGAACCAGGTTGACGTTCTCAACGAACAGCTGGAAATTGTCCGGCAAGGGGTGACGACCGACATCCACAGGGCCTACTGGGATCTTGTTTTCATCGAAAAATCAATGCAGATCAAATCCGACACCATCAAAGCCTTCAAGCGGCTCAAGGAGGTGGCTGAGACCCTTTACAGAAGCGGGAAAACAAGTTTCCAGGACGTGATCAAGATAAACATAAACATTGAGATATTGAACGAAGACCTTGTCACCCTGACGGGCCAACGGCAAAACATTGCAATCCGACTGCTTGAACTGCTCAACCTGCCCCGGCAGACACGGGTGGGCCAGGTGGTGGCGGCCCCTGTACCGGAACGGCCCATGACCGCTGAACAGCTTTATCCCCTGGCCGAAAAATACCGTCCGGAGTTAAGGGTGATCCACCATCGGATCCGTCGGCTTGAAAACATGATCGAACTATCGGAATCCATGATCCAAGGGCCCTCGACCCTCGGGTTTTCAACCTTTAACGATACGTTTCCCACAAAGACCATGGCTGCCATGGCCAACAACAGCCCGATCAAACCCTGGTACGGCGTGGAAGATCCCTGGCTGAACCAGACCCGACAGACCCTGTTGAGCCTCAGGCAGACCCTTGTACACGAGGAGAATACCACCATTAGAATGGTGAGGCAGGCCTGGTTTGACCTGGACCGGGCCCACCGGGAGCTGCACCTTTACAGTCAAAGGATTCTACCCCTGTCTAAATCAGCCCTGGACGTATCCACAGGGGAATATGAATCCGGGTCCATCCCCTTTTCCCAGGCCATTGACGCATACACCACCTGGCTTGGGGTAAAACTTGCCATTGCCCAAAGGCAGACCGACATCGGCATTTACACCGCCATTCTCGAAAAAATCGTGGGAAAAACATCTGATTGACCCGTGCGCAGGCCGGGAACAGGGAGGCAGGAGATGGATAAAATGACACAAAAAAAACAGATGGTGATCGCCATTATTGTTACAGCCCTGGTGACGGCCCTGGCTATGGCCCTGGTTATTTCAACCGTTTCAAGTCCAGGGCTTGACTCCGGAACCGCCGGCACTGGCAAAGAAGCTTCAAAGGCCGACCTGGGTGCCGGGAAAAAGATCGTATACTGGAAGGCCCCCATGGACCCGACTGAAATCTATGAGACCCCGGGCAAGAGCAAAATGGGCATGGATCTGGTTCCCGTGTATGCGGAGGAACTTGAGGGCGGGGTGGACATCCGCATCGACCCCGTTGTCGAGCAGAACATGGGGCTTCGAACCGCCAAAGTAGAAACAGGCCCCCTGGACCATACCATCACCACCTACGGCCACATCACCTATGATGAGACAACCACGGGCGTTGTGAGCCCGAAGATCTCCGGGTGGATTGAACGGCTGTATGCGGATTATACGGGTTTTTTCGTTGAAAAAGGCCAGCCCCTGTATGCGATTTACGCCCCGGCTCTTTTGTCGTCCCAGGAGGAGTACCTCTCTGTTTACAGAAGCTACCAGACCCGCAAAACGACTTTGAACAGGGAACTTCTGGCTTCGGCCAGAAAACGGCTTCACTATTTTGACATTGCTGACAGTGAAATTGCGGCCATGGAAAAAAACGGAACTGTTCAAAAAACCCTGATCATCCGATCCCCGTTCAGGGGGGTTGTGACCCATAAGAATGTGATCGAGGGCACCTTTGTCCAGGCAGGTACAGCGCTTTTCACCATATCTGATCTGTCCCGGGTCTGGGTTGAGGCCCACATCTTTGAATATGAACAGAATCTGGTCCAGCCGGGACAAACCGTTGAGATGACCCTCTCCTACAGCCCGGACAAGACCTACACGGGCGAGATCGCCTTTATCTTCCCCATTCTTCAGCAGAAGACCCGGGACGTGGTGGTCCGGGCAGCCTTTGACAACACCAACGGCGAACTCAAGCCCGACATGTTTGCACGCATAAAAATCGACACCGGCCAGGGAAGAACAGGCGTTTTCATCCCGGCCCAGGCTGTCATCCATTCGGGTGAAGAACAGCTGGTATTTGTCGCAAGGGGCAGGGGCAAATTCACCCCCAGGCAGATCACCACAGGGGTTTACCTGGAACAAGGCAAGGTGGAGGTGCTGACCGGCTTGACCGTTGGCGAGACCGTTGTGGTCTCAGGCCAGTTTCTCCTTGATTCTGAATCCAACCTGAAAGAAGCGATCCAGAAGATGGTTGCGCCATCCCCGGACGCCGGCAACGACCAGGGATCAGCGGCCATACCCGATGATTTTTTTGACGACATGGAATCCGGGGACGACTTTTTCAAGGACATGGAATAGAGGAGAACCCCCTATGATAGCCAGAATAATAGAATGGTCGGTCAACAATAAATTCATGGTCATCCTTGCCACCTCGTTGCTCATTGTCGCAGGGATCGTTGCCATGGTCAACACCCCCCTGGACGCCATCCCCGACCTGTCGGACGTCCAGGTGATCATCTACACCCAGTATCCGGGCCAGGCGCCCCAGGTGGTCGAAGACCAGGTGACCTATCCTTTGACCACGGCCATGCTGGGCGTCCCCTTTGCCAAGGTGGTCCGGGGCTACTCTTTTTTCGGATACTCGTTTGTCTATCTTATCTTCGAGGACGGCACGGACATTTACTGGGCAAGGTCCCGGGTGATGGAATACCTCAACTTTGTCTCGGACAGACTGCCCCAGGGGGTGACACCAACCCTTGGACCCGATGCCACCGGGGTCGGCTGGGTGTATGAGTACGTTTTAAACGACACCACGGGCAACACCGATCTCCAGGAACTCAGATCCATCCAGGACTGGTTCTTAAAATATGCATTGACCGCCGTTCCCGGTGTGTCTGAGGTGGCAAGCATTGGCGGGTTTGTCAAACAGTACCAGGTGGAGGTGGACCCCAACAAACTTGCAGCGTACAGCATCTCCATCGGGGCCATCCGACGGGCCCTGGAGCGGTCAAACAAGGATGTGGGCGGCAGGGTCATTGAAATGGGTGAAACCGAATTCATGGTCCGGGGCCTTGGATACATCACTTCCATTAAGGACCTTGGCCAGGTGGTTGTCTCGTCCGATTACAAGGGAACCCCCATCCTGCTGAAGGACATTGCCGACATAGGCATTGGCCCGGAACTGCGGCGGGGCATCCTTGAATGGAACGGCAGGGGTGAAACCGTGGGCGGCATTGTGATCATGCGGTATGGCGAAAACGCCCTCAAGGTGATTGAACGGGTCAAACAGAAACTCAAGGATCTTGAAAAGGGGCTGCCCGACGGCGTTGAAATCATCGCCGGCTATGACCGTTCCTCGCTCATCGAACGGGCCATCACCACCCTTACAACCAAGCTCACCGAGGAGATGATCGTGGTGGCCCTGGTCTGCATGATTTTTCTGCTCCATTTGCGGTCGGCATTTGTGGCCATCTTCACCCTGCCCATGGGCATACTGATCTCTTTTTTGATCATGTATCCCTTTGGCATCAACGCCAATATCATGAGCCTTGGCGGCATTGCCATTGCCATCGGCGTCATGGTGGACGCCTCGATTGTAATGGTGGAAAATGCCCACAAACACCTGGAAAGGGACCGGGGTAAAAAAAGTCACCACCAGATCATCATCGATGCATCCAAGGAGGTGGGGCCTGCCCTTTTCTTCAGCCTGCTGATCATCACGGTCTCGTTTTTACCGGTATTCACCCTTGTGGAGCAGTCGGGAAGACTGTTCCGGCCCCTGGCCTATACCAAAACAACGGCCATGGCAGCCTCTTCCATCCTGGCAATCACCATCGTTCCCGTGCTCATGACCTTCTTTGTCAGGGAAAACACCATTGACCCCAAACGCTCCTGGAACCAACGAACAATGATCTGGGTCCTTGCCCTGGCCGGTCCGCCCCTGGCCGTTGTGTGTGCGGGCATTGCCGGGGTGGCCCTCAAGGATTCAGCCCTTGTGATCGCCCTTGGGATTTCAGTTTTTTTGGGGGTCTGCCTGGTTTCCCAGCGCATTATTCCCCAGGGGCGAAACCCCTTGAACCGGTTTCTCACGGCCGCCTACCTGCCGGCCATCACCCGTGTGCTCCACTGGCGCAAAACAACCCTTGTGATCGCCATTCTTGCCGTTGCCGCCACCTGGTACCCCATGGGACGGGTGGGCAGCGAGTTCATGCCGCCGCTCAACGAAGGGGATCTTTTGTACATGCCCACCACCCTGCCCGGCATTTCCATCACCAAGGCCAGGGAGCTTCTGCAGCAGACGGACAAGATCATCCAACGGTTTCCAGAGGTAAAAACCACCCTTGGAAAGGTCGGCCGGGCAGAAACATCAACAGACCCAGCCCCCCTGTCCATGATTGAAACCGTGGTCGTGCTCAGACCGGAAAAGGAGTATGAGATCCTGAACAAACAACGTTTCTTTTCCGCCTGGCCGCCCTGGCTGAAAAAGCCCCTGGCCCTTATCCTGCCCGAAAAGATCAATGGAAAAATCGTCCACGAATGGCGCAAAACAAAGGTTGACCGTTTTTTCTCATCCTGGCCGGATTTTTTAAGGGCTCCGCTCCGGACGATGCTGCCCGAAGAGCGGTACATCACCATTGATGAACTCTCCCGGGAGCTTGACAGGGCTGTAAAATTTCCCGGATTGACCAATGCCTGGACCATGCCCATTAAAACCCGGATCGACATGCTCTCCACGGGCATCAAAACCCCGGTGGGCATCAAGATCATGGGACCGGACCTTGCCGTCCTGGCAAGCCTTGGCCAGGAAATAGAAGGCCTTTTAAAGAACAAAAAGGGCACCCGGTCGGCCTTTTCCGAACGGGTCACGGGCGGCAACTACATTGATTTCACCATCAAAAGAGAGGAGATTGCCCGGTACGGCCTTGCGGTCCAGGATGTCCAGGATGTCATCACAACCGCCATCGGCGGCATGAATGTGACCCATACCGTTGAGGGACTCGAGCGGTATCCGGTCAACCTGCGCTACAACCGCAAGTTCCGGGACAACCTGGACAAGATCAAACGCATGTTTGTTCCCACACCCTCGGGGGCCCAGATTCCCCTTGCCCAGCTTGCCGACATCTCCATACACAAGGGGCCCGCCGGTATCAAGAGCGAAAACGCACAACAGACCGCCTGGGTGTTTGTGGACATTGAGGATGTGGACATGGGCACATATGTGAAACAGGCCCGCACCCTTGTGGACGCGAACGTCAAACTGCCCCCGGGGTACGCCCTGGTCTGGTCCGGGCAGTTCCAATATATGGAAAAGGCAAGAAAGACCCTCACCCTCATCGTTCCTGCCACCCTGGTGGTGATCTTCACCCTTCTCCTGATCCACTTCAAAAGCCTTGTTCAGGTGGTGATGGTCATGGCAAGCCTGCCCTTTGCACTCCTGGGGGGATTCTGGCTGGTCTATCTTCTGGGTTACAACATGTCCGTTGCCGTTGGCGTGGGGTTCATAGCCCTTGCAGGCCTTGCCGCAGAAACGGCCATTGTCATGCTGGTCTATCTGGACGAGGTGTTTAACCGGAAAACTGCTGACCAGAAAATAAACAGCAGAACCGACCTCCACGCAGCCATCGTCGAAGGGGCCGTTGACAGGGTCCGGCCCAAAATCATGACCGTTGCCACCACTTTGATCGGTCTTTTACCGGTCATGTACGGAACGGGCGCAGGCTCCCAGATCATGAAGCGCATTGCAGCGCCCATGGTCGGCGGCCTGGTCTCGTCCACCATCATGACCCTAATCATCATCCCGGTGCTCTACGACATGTGGAAAATCCGGGAAATAAACAAAGGAAAACCACATGAACAAAACCATTAAAGCCTTAGCACTCCTTATTTTCTCGTCCCTGATTATCACGGGCAGTGCCCTTGCAGATGACGGGATGAAAGGCCATAACATGGCCGGCCACGATAGTTCCAACCGGATGGGGGACCTTATCCATGAATCCACGGTGGACGGCCACATGCTCTCCTACTACCTCATGGATCTGAGGCATCAGAACACAGCCGGATCTGAAACTCACGATATGGACCAGATGGACAAGATGGACAAACCCCACCATATCATGGTCTATATCATGGACACGAACCATGCCCCGGTCACCAGGGCAACGGTTGGCTTTCTCATCAAGGACGGCAACAACAAGGCACAAAAGGCCATGGCCATGTATATGGACATGGGGTTCGGCATCACGGCGGACATGGGGCAAAAGGGAACTTACACCATCACCACCAAGGCCCTTATTGGAAAAACAAAACTCATGGACAAGTTTGAGTACGAAATAAAATAGGCAACGGTGTTTCACTACTTTCCACGGCAGGTGGTGAAACACCCATTCAATTAAAATGGCCATGGGCCGGGGGATGTGCTATTGTAACCCCATTCTCAAGGATCATGCACAAGCCAGAAACGATTTAGATCCATTTGTACCCGATGATTTAAGGAGAGATACCGCCATGCGGATCATGGTCCATTACGTCTTTGCAGCCCTGGCACTGGGTTTTTACGGCGGTGAAGTCTGACCCATGTTAGAAGCCATGCCCTCCGTGGAGCTGGGGGCAACCATTGTCGTTTCCCTTTCCATTGCCCTTGCCCTGCGAAGGCCTGTGCTGGAACGCTGTGTTGAGGCAGCCCCCCTCCATGATCAGACCCTGCGCCAGTTCATCGTTGAGTATGTTCTGTTTACCCTGGCCGGTCTCATCACCATCATTGCCAACAAGGCCTTCTACCACATAGACTATGCCTCGGGCAGCATGTTCCTGATCGGGTTTCTTGCCTTTGGATTCTTCATCGCCCTGGACCTCTCCCTTGAACGTTCCAGGAGGAGAATAGAACAGCGGATCGCCGCTCCCCTGCCCCCCACGACCGAAGGCACCCTCCGCCCCATGTCCCGGACCTTTTTCATGGTGGCCGTGGTGACCTTTGTCTACGTCATGGTGGTCATCATCCTCATCATATCAAGGGATCTTGCCTGGATTGAAAGCATGGACAACGGTCAGATGGCCGTTCTCATCTCCATCACCACCCGCACCATTTTCAAGGAGATCCTGTTCATCATGGTTCTGCTCCTGGTCATGGTGGTGAACATTCTTTTGTCCTACGCAAGGAACCTGAAACTGCTGTTTGACACGGAAACCAACATTCTGAAATCCGTTACAGACGGCGATCTTTCCCAGTTTGTGCCCGTTGCCACCAACGACGAGTTCGGGGCCATTGCCGGGTACACCAACCGGATGATCCTTTCCCTCAGGGACCGCATCCGGATACTCACCACCCTGAGGCTGGCAACCGAGGTGCAAAAGAACATGCTGCCCCAGGTCCCGCCCGTCTGCCCGGGGGTGGACATTGCAGGCGCCATTATCTACTGCCAGGAGGTGGGGGGAGACTGCTACGACTATTTAACGCTTCCCGACGGCCGAATCGGCATTGCCGTCACCGACTCGGCAGGCCACGGGGTGGGGGCCGCCCTTTACATGACAACGGCCCGGGCCTGTATGCGGTTTGCCACTGAATCCTACCAGGGGCCGGCCCAGCTTGTGAATACCGTCAACCGCCACCTCACCCGGGACACCCGGGACACGGGACGGTTCACCACCCTTTTTTTCCTTGAGATAGACCCGGTCCGCCACACCCTTAAATGGGTAAGGGCCGGCCATGAGCCTGCCCTGCTGTTTGACCCTGAAACGGCTGATTTCACTCTTCTCAAGGGCGAGGGCATGGCCCTTGGAATAGACAAAGACATGCGATCTCAAGCCTACGAGGTCACCGGCTGGAAGCCCGGCGCCATTCTGCTGATATTCTCGGACGGGCTCAAAGAGTCAAGGAACAAAAACGGTGAGATGTACGGGACCTTCAGGATGCAGCAGGTGATCCAGGCCCACAGGGAAGCGTCGGCCCAGGCCATCACCCACCAGCTCATTAATGACATCGAGCGGTTTACTAAAGTCGAGCCAGTGGAAGACGATGTGACCATTGTCATCATCAAACTTGGCTAACCGGCATGGCAGGAGAATAAGGACACGCCCCATGGACAGACAGAAACAATCGGTTGTGAAACGAACCCTTGGTTCATGGGTGTTTGACGGCAACACCCTGCTCCAGGTACTGCTGGTGGTTATCATCTTTGTTACCGTTGTTGCCAGGGTCATCCCCCTTGAGATGCAGAAACGGATCGTGAACGAGGCCATCTATTTAAAGCAGCTCAAACTCCTTGCCATCTACTGCACCCTCTATTTCGTGTCGGTGATGACGGCCTCGCTGCTGAAATTTTTCATCAACGTCATCCAGGCGTTGATCAGTGAACGGGCAACGGCCGGCATGCGATCGGCCCTGTTCGATCACATTCTGACCATGCCCCTGGGCTTTTTCCGGGGCACCCAGCCCGGAACCGTGGTCAACTCGCTGGTCAACGAACTCACCCTTCCCGGCAACTTCATCGGCATGGCCGTGGCCATCCCCCTGACCAACATCCTCACCCTCGTTGCCTTTGCCATCTACCTGTTCCGGCTCAACCCCCTGCTGGCCGGCATCTCATTTGTCATCTATCCCCTGATGGTGGTTGTGATTCCCCTTCTCCAGGGCCGGGTCAACCGGGAAAACAGGCGACGTATCAACCTGTCACGGCAGGTTTCCTCAACCATTGTCGAGGCCATTTCAGGACTCCACGAGGTCCAGGCCAACGGCGGGTTTGCCCTTGCCAACCGAAACTTCACCCGCCTCGTGAACACCTTGAAAACCATCCGGGTGCGGTGGAATCTGCTCAAGTCCGGGGTCAAGGTGGTCAACAACTTTGGCACCAGCCTGGGACCGGTGATCATCTTTGTCCTTGGCGGCTATCTCACCATTCGGGGAGAGCTTGAGTTGGGAGCGCTCGTGGCCTTTCTCTCGGCCCAGGAGAAACTCTACGATCCGTGGAAAGAGCTTGTCGAATTCTACCAGGTGTACCAGGACGGCTCGGTCACCTATTACAAGACCATGGGATTCTACGACGTTCCCATCGAACATCTGATGCTCCCCCCCGGCAGGGAACCCCTGAAACTCTTGCCGGCCATTGAGACCGAGAACCTCACCCTGGAGACTGGGGAGGGGATCAAACTCATCGAAAACGTAACCCTCTCCCTTAAACCGGGTGAGCACCTTGCCCTGGTGGGATTTTCCGGCTCGGGAAAGAGCACGCTTGCCATGTGCCTTGCCCAGCTGCTCAACTACACCTCGGGCAGGGCCATCATCGGAGGCGAAGAGATCCGGGATCTTTCCCGGGCCGACATGGTCTGCACCCTGGGATTGGTCTCCCAGTCCCCGTTTATCTTTAACGGGACCATCCGGGAAAACCTCGAATACGCCCATGCAGCCATCCACGGCCAGGAAGGGTTCCTTGCCGAAAAATTCGATCCGACCCTGGACGACCTTATCTACGTGCTTCAGCAATCGGGCTTGTTTGTGGATGTACTGAAATTTGGACTGACCACCGTCATAGACCAAAACGACAAGGCCCTTGCTTCAACGATCATCCAGGTGCGGAAAAACTTTCAGGCAGACTTCGGCCAGGAGATGGAAAAATGGGTGGAATTCTACAACGAGGAACAATACCTGAACCACTCGAGCGTGGGCGACAATATCATTTTCGGCACCGCCCGAACCAGCGCGTTTAACGCTGACAACCTGGTTGAAAACTCCTTTTTCATGACCTTCCTCGACGATGCCGACCTGATGCGACCGTTGCTCTCTTTAGCAGTAAATCTTGCCGAGCAGACGGTGGACATCCTGAAAAACATCCCGGACGAGGCACTGTTTTTTGCCCAGAGCCCCATCCAGCCCGACGAGTTTGACCGCTACAGCGACCTTGTGCAGAAGATCAAGCAGAAAAACCTTCACCAGCTCACAACCAAACAGCAATCACTGCTTCTGACCCTGGCCCTTCGCTTTTCCCCGGGACGGCACAAGACGGCCCTGATGCCCGATTTTCTGAAACGCCTGATCCTCGAAGGACGTCACATGTTCCGGGAGCGGATAGGTGGAACAGACAATGACCCGGTCTCGTTTTTCGGCCAGGAAGACTATATCTACTCCCAGACCATCCTCAACAATATCCTGTTCGGCCGGACCAAGAGTTCAAGCGCCCACGTCCAGGAAAAGATCAACCAGTCCATTGTCCACCTCCTGGTTGCCGAGGATCTCCTCGAACGGATCATAGAAACAGGCATGGAATTTAAAGTGGGCACCAACGGCAACCGACTGTCGGGCGGTCAGCAGCAGAAGCTTGCCATTGCCCGGGCGTTTCTCAAATCAGCACCCATCCTCATCATGGACGAGGCAACCTCGGCCCTGGACAACCATTCCCAACAGCGTATACAGAACGTACTGGCCGGCAGGCTCAGGGGCAAGACCACCCTGATTGCCGTTGTCCACAGGCTCGACAACCTCAAGGATTACGACAAGGTTGCCTTTATGAAATCGGGTAAAATTATTGAGATGGGCAGCTATGATGAACTTGTTGAAAAAAAGGGGAACCTGTATGAACTCATCCACAGACACTAACCAGGACAAAAGCGAGTTTATCGCAAACCTGTCCATCCTGAGACAGGCCCATCTTTTCGCGTCCCTTCCCGAGAAGACCCTGAAACTGTTTGCCTATCTTGCAACCCGGGAGAGTTACAAACAGGGAGAGTACCTGTTCAGGACAGGGGATGACGACGGCTGTTCCTATTACATTCTTGAGGGAAGCGCCGACCTGGTGCTGGACAATGGCGATCAGTCATCCGTTGTCCGGAACTACTCCCAGGATCATTTTCTGGGTGGGCTTTCCATGTTCTCTCCCCTGCCCAGGCTCTTTTCCCTGAGGGCGGCACAGGATCTGACGGTCATTGTCATGACCCGCAAGAAATTTTCCATGGTCATGGAGAAATTTCCCGAACTCAGCCTGCAGATTGTCAAGGCTATTGCCAAGAAAGTCACCGAAGTCGAGGGACACGGCATTGAACGGTACAAGCAAAAAAAGGCCGGCATCAAGGATTTCCTTGGCGCCAGCCTCATTTAGGAAGGAGAAAGAGATGGAAGCGTTTACACTTCCCATACGGGTCAAAAACCGCCTGGAAGAACTTCCCGTCCTTTGCCGGGCAGTCGACACCCTCAACACCAAGGTCAACCTTTCACGGAGAAAATGCTGTGAAATCCAGCTGGTCCTTGAGGAGATTTTCTCGAACATCGTCAACCACGGATTTGCCGACAAACGAGAACATGACATAGATATCACCATCACCTTCCAGAAGGACCTGCTGACCATCCGGTTCGAAGATGACGGCAAGGCCTTTGACCCGACGGATGCCCCCTGCCCGGACACAAGATGCGCCATTGAACGGCGCCTGGTCGGCGGGCTTGGGGTACACTTTGTCAAACATTTCATCGATACCTGCTCCTATCGGCGGGAAAAGGATAAAAACATCATGATCCTTAAGAAACAACTCACAGGCCCGGCAGGCATTGAGCCCACGCCCCCAAAGCATTAAACAGAGGAGCCATACCATGGAAATCATCCAGGAGAGACAGGACCAGATTGAAGTCTTCAAGGTCAACGGACGACTCGACTCCAACACCTCACCCCAGCTTGAGGAGCAGCTCAACCTGAGCCTTGCCAGGGGCGAGACCCGGGTGGTGATTGATTTTGAAGGCCTGGAATACATTTCAAGTGCGGGCATCCGGGTCATCCTCAAGACCATGAAGAAGCTTGAGCACGCCCAGGGAAAGCTGGTGCTCTGCGCCCTCCAGGACTATGTCCAGGAGGTGTTTGAGATAGCGGGGTTTGACACCTACCTCACCCTTGAACCGACCCGGGAAAAGGCGGTCGACTCATGGGGGAACACGCCGGATTGATCCGGGGTTGCCTCACCCCATGCCGATGAGTCCCTTTTTGCCAAGGGAACGCAGAAAAAGGGTCACTGACACCTCAGCCTCCTTGATGTCAAGGGAATGGGCCCGGGCAAACCGCTCAATGATGGTGCGGACATTATTTCGCCCGTCGATCAGTTGCCACACCCCGGCCCCGAGAAGATCAAGCTCAACCTTGCGGGTGAACCCGGGCGAGACGCCCCGGCCCACAAACCGCCGTATTTTCTGAAATATTGGACGATAGGCAAAGGGATAGGAGAGAACAAGGGTGCCGTCGTCTGCGGCCTGCTCCTCAACCGCAACGCTTTTGACCGGCACACAGGCAAGGGCGTCGTTTCGGCTCAATGGGGTGTTAGATCTTGATGGCATCTTAACCCAGGCCTCCTTTCATCAGACGCTCCAGGTCCCCTGGTGCAACACCATGACACCCCCTGGAGCGGGATTTCAGTCCGATGATTCTGTTGTTCGTTTGATTATGATGGACCCTGAATGCCTGCCGCTGCCGCAGACGACCCAGGGGCCAGGGCACCCCCTCCCAGTCCCAGGCCAGAAAAGGGTCGTGGTCGTGGACCCCGGATCTGGGTGCAGTATCCGGCAGATCCACCCGTTTTCGTGCAACGGCTTCCAGGCTGTCCGTTAAGAGCAGAAAAGCGGCAGGCCCCCAGGAATAGGCGGTCAGGCCCTGGCCCCGGGCCTTGAAATCCAGCATGAACGCCCCGGGCCTGAACGAATAGTTTGAAAGTTTGAACCCTTCCGGAGTGAGAAGGTCAAGACCGAACAGTTTCCAGCGCCCCGGCCCTTTGCCGCAGCCCTCTTTAAACGAAAGAACCACCCTTTGCATCAGAACCTCGGCCAGGTTTTCAGCACCTGCAAAAAACCGGAGGATAAACAGCCGTCGGCACTGGCTGCACCCCATGAGCACGCCCTTGCCCCGGGAGGGACGAGCGGCCCAGGAGAACCAGGCAAGGTCCATTTCTGCGTCATGGATGGCAGGGTCCAGGGGCAGATCAAGGGGGGTCACAGCCATGGAGAACCGCTGTTGGGCACGCTGGACAAACCGGGTCATCAGGGTGTCAAGGCAACCCGGTTTAAATTTTCCGGCCCAGGTGATCTCAAGGGCCGGCCCGTTGTTGTCTTCCAGAAAAAGGTGCCCGGCGTCAAGGGTGGCCACCTGCCACTTCTCTGGCACATCCAGACAGATGCCGTTCCAGGCAATTTGTTTCAACGCAGCGGTCAAGACCTTAGTTTTCCTGAATTTGTTCGATCCGGTTAGATTCAATAGGGTACAAAAAGGTGCCACATGGCCTGGCCCGTTACCGTTTTTTTGGCCGGAGGGTCCTGTGCAGGCTGTTTTGACTCAAAACAGACCCGCTCCCGCTCCATCTGGCTCGTAAGGGAAAGTTTTACGGCATTGCCGATTTTCTCCTCAGGATTCATGCTGTTGTGCTGGAGCACCAGGCTGATCCGGTCCCCGTTGACGTCCTTGAACGACCATTTCCAGCCGATAAGGATCTGGAAAGGGTCCCCGAGATATTCGTCGGGAGCGCCAAAGCTTTGTTCAAACCGGTTCTTTAGATTGTTGAAAAACCCCTTGGAGCCGTCCTGATACTTGAGTTTGATCCGGAGAATCTTGTTGGGCCGGTCACAGGTGCCATAGGCAATGAGTCCGCTCTTGAACCCCGGAAGGTTCATGATCTCACCCTCTTCAATATAGTCCATGTACCGCAGGGTTCTGCACGACGCCATCTCAACCTTGTCACTGTATTTGGAAACATCGTCTCCCAGGACAAAGCCACCCAGATGGACGGGAAAGGCGGCCGTTGCAGGAACGGACCAGGCAATCATCACAAAGGCAGATACAGCAAAAAACAGATACTTCATTTTCCCCCTCCAGGGCTTGGGGTTCAGACCGCTCCATCACCGACAACCGGGATTCACGAGTCCCTCCAGAATACCCCATAGCCGGATCAACATCAAGGGCAAACCCGGCCGGAACCGGACCCTGTAAACCCATGGACCCGATCCGGGACGGCCAGGGGGCCTGCACCAGGAAAAGTCCATTGTTTTTTACGAATTTATGTGTATAGTTGATTGAAAAAAATTGCAAGCGGGTCTGGATCCGAAAATGCCAGGGAAAGACAGATGCTGAGAATCAAAAATTTAAAATGCAGCTACGGCAGTATCATGGCTGTTCACGGGGTCAGCCTTTCGGTCAAGCAGGGGGAGCTGATTTCCATCATCGGTGCCAATGGCGCGGGAAAAAGCTCGTTGCTGCTTGCCATCTGCGGGCTTTTGAAAACCTGGGACGGCGAGATCGTGTTCCAGGAGAAATCCTTCCGGGGCATGTCCCCACCGGCCATTGTCCGGGCCGGCATCAGCATGGTTCCCGAAGGCCGGCAGATTTTTTCACCGCTGAGCGTGCTGGACAACCTGAAAATGGGGGCCTACACCCGGTACCACCGGGGGTTGAGCCACGAGATCGGCCAGGACCTTGAAATGGTCATGGAGATGTTTCCCATCCTGAGGGAACGGGCCCGGCAGGCCGCAGGCACCCTGTCCGGCGGCGAGCAGCAGATGGTGGCCATTGGCAGGGCATTGATGGCAAGGCCCAGGCTCCTTGTGCTCGACGAACCCTCCATGGGTCTTGCGCCTAAAATTGTAAGCATGATTTTCAAGGTGATCACAACCCTGAGGGACCAGGGGGTTACCATTCTTCTGGTCGAACAGAACGCCCGGGCCGCCCTGAAAATTGCCGACCGGGGGTATGTGCTGGAGACCGGAAAGATGGTGCTCCAGGGCAGTGCCGAAGAACTTCTGGTGGATGACGATGTAAAACGGGCCTACCTGGGCCGGGACTATGGTGATTTTTGTGACGGGAGGGAGGGATGATGATGGACATGACGGTTGAAGAAAAAGATCAGCTCAAACTTGAGCGGCTCCAGACGACCTTGAACCGGGCCTTTAAGAATGTCCCGTTCCATCGCAACCGGTTCCTGGAGCGGCACCTTCTTCCCGAACAGATTGTCTCGATAGCGGATCTGGCGCAACTTCCCCTGATGAACCGCACCCATCTGGGCACCCACTACCCCTACGGGTTGTTTGCCGTTCCCCTGCGGGACATTGTACGCATTCACACGGCCCCTGGAACGGGTGCCAGCCCGTCGATCAGCGGCTACACCCGGACCGATCTGCTCGTGTGGAAAAAACTTGTGGTCAGAAGCCTTGAGAGTGCGGGGGTGACAAATCTTGACATCGTCCAGATTCACCTGCCCCCGGGGCTTGCCAACTGGGGCCGGGACTACAAGGACGGCGGCGAGGCCATGGGTGCCGGTGTGATTCCCAATTCGCCCCTCTCCCTTGCCAAGACCCTCATGGTATTGAGGGATTACAAGACCACCACCCTGATCACCACCCCCGCCTTTGCAGAGCAGCTCGTGGACCACATGTTTGACCAGGAGCACAACCCCAACGAGCTGACCCTGAAACGGGTCATCCTGGTGGGGGAACCCGTGGGAAAAGGATCAGTGGCAGACCTTGAACAGCGGCTCCATGTGGATGTGTGGCGCCACTACGGCCTGAGCGAAATCCCGGGCCCGGCCATTGCCCATGAGTGCGGCAGCCACTGCGGACTCCACATCAATGACGACCACATCCTGCCGGAAATCATTGATCCGGAAACGGGCACCCCGGTTCCTGTGGGACAAAAGGGGGAGCTGGTACTGACCACCCTGTCCGCCCGGGCCTTTCCCCTGATCCGGTTCCGCACGGGAGATGTGGCCCGTTTCCTGACCGATCCCTGCGGCTGCCACTCGCCCCTGATGAAGATCGAGTGGCTCAACGAACGTACCGACAACATGATCATCATATCGGGCATCAAAGTCTCCCAGGACCAGGTAAAGATCTATCTGCAAAAGGCCCTGAAGATGACATGCCCCGACTGCGCCATCGACCGGATTCGCAGTGACGGCACCGAGACCCTGGCAATTTGCCTTGCCATGGACGACGCTCTTTTTTCCGACGAGATCAAGGAGCTGGAAAAACTGATCAGCGGCACGGAAAAAGCCCTGGCCGAACAGGTGGGAGTGCCGGTTAAAATCCGTTTGATGCAGAAGCTGTAATTGAATTATCTGATAACCCTACTCAATAAATGCCCCGACGATGCTGTGTTTTCGTTTGATTTCATTGATAAAGCGATCATAATGCCTCATTCGAACGATTGAGCGGACAATCAGGTAAGTACCCAAGGCAACCAGGGCAAGATTGATTGCGCTCAACGGGACAAGAAAATGTAACACATGGAAAACATCGTAATATTTTGAAGTCGCTATCAGAAAGCTGATGATCGACAGCGGCAGGGCTAGAAACGCTATGCCCGTGCGCATTACAGCCAGGGAGGTCCGCTTTTCTGCCAAAATCAGCTGCACTTCATTGATGGCGATGGAATCTGGCTTGTCTGTATCGTTGGTCAAATCTCATACCTTTTTCGGTGAATAATAAAAGGGCAAACGCGACACCACATTCACGACCCCGTGGATGGGCATCCGGTCAACATTACTTTTCATCTGCGGATGATTTCGTCCCAGGTTCTGGTTTCTCCGGGTCCAGATTCCCAACAATGGCGAGGTTGCGTTTGTGGAGAATAGTGCCGATGTCGGAAAAATGCTCGCCCGGTTCACGGGTCCTGTTCCCAAGAAAGTCATAGGCTGTTCGCTCCAGTTCAGCAGCGGCAACGCGATTGGCTTGCCACTTGCGCTGAAAGTCTCCGCTTGTGGATATTGTAATCAGCAGTGCCGCACCAACTGAAAGCAGTGCGGCAATATCCTTTTTTCGGGATTCATTGTTCTTAAAGGCAGACTCAACCTTAAGAATGATGCCAGCAAGTGCACTGAATAACGCTGCAGCAAATGTGAACCCCCAGTACACACCACTCCATCTTGCCGCGTTTGACCGGGTCTCTTTGTAGTTGTCCAGGATTGCCCTTGCCACCAAAGACTGATCGGTGTTCTGCTGATCAATAAAAGGCGTCAGGGCAGCACTCAGGGCATCGGCACGCGGCCAGCACCATGCAACCGTAAGACCCGCGAGCGCAAGAGCAACTGCACCTGCCATGAGCAATTTGTATGTCCGTGTAGACGCAAGGTTCATTGTTGCCTCCCATGATGCCCAGCGGATTGATTGATCTGGCTGTTTTTCATTAACGAGATAACCAGGTTTCTGCCTGTTTTTTCCGGTCTCTGCCAAAAGCCCTGATTTCCAGGCCCGGATACAGCGCACCTTCAATTTCACTTGCCATTTTCAACCACGCATCGTCCGTTAATACAGCAACGCGATCAAATTTTTTCATGAGCGCAAACATCGAGGGAAGGCGTGATAATTCAATGCCGACTGCCCCAAACGACGGCAGGTTATAGTCCACGATATCATAGAGCATCCTGCCCTTTTCAATGCCTTCGGACCTGTCAACCAGCTCGTCCAGCGCCCGTTCCATCTGCGCTGAATCCAATCGCCCGCTCATTTCGATATCCAGGCGGTTTTCATTCACCCGTGTGACTTTAAACATTTCTACGCTCCTTTGTGCTGATTGTTGCACCGGGTTGTGCCGGCAGCCAGGCAAAGCCGTTGCCTGGCCAAAACGCCACACCCAAGACAGCCGTTATCGTACCCATGGATGCCCCCATCAGGTGGGCCTGGGTTATGACCGCCATATCGCCGACAAGGCCTGCATGCCCCAGGGCCCCCTGTACAGCCTCGGCCAATACCTTGATCCATACAAGACCCGGGCCGATCCAATAGGTCTTGGCCCCGTCCCGGACCCGGCGGATTGAAAAATAGACCACGAAGGCATGGAGCAGTCCGGACAATCCATTATACCATTCTATTTCCGGAAAAACAGACAACAGTCCTGCACTGATCAAGGCGGTAAATACAAAGCCCCATCCCAGCAGGTCGCCCGGTTTTATCCTTGTAAAAAACCCAAAGTAGAGCACCAGCGCTGCCGCACTATTGAGTGCAAGGTGATGCGGATTCGTGTGAACCAGATGCCCGGTCCAGATCCGCCAGATTTCTCCGGCCAGGACCTGGTGGCGATCCAATTCCAGCACCCCTGAAAAACCCTGGAATGCCCCCAAGCAAATCACAAACACAGCGCCGCCCGCAACTTTTTTCACTGTCATTCCCACGGCGCCGTCACCTTTTGACCCGCCTGAAAACCGCACACCCGAAGACGAGCAGCAGAACCGGCCATTGAATGGCACCGCCACCGCCATATCCCTGCCGGTGTGTGACTTGAACGCTTTTGTCCGTCTTGATCTTTTCCTTGAACCGGTCAAGCTCTGCCGAAAGGTTGTTTGACATGTCCACCATGGCCAGTTCAAAACCCTTTTCCCTTGCATCCCGATTCACCTGGTCCACTTCCACCAGTGTGGACGATTGACGGACATCACTCACCCCGGGCGCCCGGAAAAGCATTTTTCGAGAATTGACATCAAAGACCGCCGTGTCGACAAAGGTCGTGGCCTGGTTTTGATTGCCCTTGATAAAATAGGCCCCGATAATGGTCCAGTACAGTATGGAGCTTTTCGTTTCCGAGGTAACCGCCACCTGATCATAGGATACAAGGGCGACAATGTCCAGGCCGTACAGCCGCGCTATCTGGCCCACCCCCTCGAATCCCCTGGAAGACCGCATATAGGTCTCTGGAACAATGACGATCTCCTTTACATAATCCAGCCCAGCAAATTTTTGTTTCACCGCTTCAAGCAGTTTTGTTTTTTTTGCTTCGGGCAGCAGAAAAGAGGTGCTTTGCTGTGACGGAACAAACGCCAGCCCCACGGTGAGCGGAAGACGAAGTTGCGGCGTGATTTCTTCATGTTTGGGTGGCACCTGGCCATCTGGATACAGGTAGTCCACGAGACTGCTGGAAACCCCCCTGCGGCCATCCGTCCCCAGATAACCCATGCATGAGGGCAGCACCAGAACGATCACCGCAAACAGACACACTTGCTTAAACAGACCCATGGCTCCTCCTTAGAATCAACGTTGTCCCAGCCAGTCAACATATTGGGTGTAACCCGGCTGGTTATTTTTTTTAAAAGCGTATTCATGAATCCATGCGGATAAACTGAAACCTGTCAGCATCATCGGTGGGGCCGTTTTCTCCAGTTTTGATTGTAACAGGTCACAATATTTATTCAAACCGATATTTGCCATGAAAGCGCCATAGGCCTCGGTCTCAAACGCCATATATTCACCATTATAGGGGTCAATGAGAACAACATCAGCACCCAACTTCCCTGTAACCAGCCTGGCCGGAGCAGGGTATCCGCCCTGGCCAGGCCGGTATAGGCATATAAAGCCTTTAGTGTCAGGACCTATATGACTTTATTGCAATTTTGCATAATATCAACCCCTAAACTACATTTTTGTTGTTAACACCTGTCTGACTTTTTTTTATATTCCTATAAAATATTTCTAACACGAAGGATATTAGATGTTTATATATAATTATTCAAACAATTCGTCTTGTGGCATGCATAATGCTTTTTAGATGTGTAACTAAAAAAATTCACCCTGCATTGTTTTTGCAGTTAACCATTTACCATTCATCACAAGAGAATTTCCAACCATGAAGAAAATCAGTCTCATCATCTGTACCGTGTTCTGTATGACCTTTTTGGCATCGGCAAGCGCCTTTTCAGCCGGCCGCATCTTCTTCGGCATTGCCACCGGCGGCACCGGCGGCACCTACTACCCCCTGGGCGGCATGCTGGCCCAGATGATCTCCAACAAAGTGGTCATTGATGGCAAGAAACTGTCCGCCACCGCAGAGACCGGCAACGCCTCTGTGGCCAACGCCACCTTGTTAAGCCGTGGGGGCATTGAGTCTGCCTTTGTGGCCGCAGACATCCTGGATGCCGCCTACAGAGGTATCAAACAATTTGAAGGCAAAGATCTTAAAAACCTCCGGGCCCTGGGTGCCCTGTATCCCGAAGCCGTGCAGGTGGTTGTGCGCAGCAATTCCGGTATCAACAGTTTTGCCGACATCAAGGGCCACTCTGTCTCGTCCGGTTCCCCTGGTTCCGGTCAATGGCAACTCCTGGGCGATCTCATGGTGGCCTATGGCATGGATCGAAAATCCCTTTCAGAAGATTACTCTTCCTTTTCCCAGTCTGTAGAAAAGATCAAAGACGGTAACCTGGACGCATCCCTCATCACCGCCGGTACCCCCACGGCTTCCATCCTGGAACTTGCCAACTACCACGATATCAAGATTCTTCCGTTGACCGGCCCTGCCATTGCAGCGCTGCAGAAGGTTCAACCCTATTATGCCAACAGCATTATCAAGGCCAACACCTACAAGGGACAGACCGAAGACGTTCACACCATTGCTGTTCGCGCCATCTGGGCCACCCATGCCGGTCTGGACGATGCCACGGCCTACAATGTGGTCAAAGCCCTGTATGAAAACACCGAAACCCTTGCCAAGGTGCATGTAAAGGGTAAAGAGATCTCCCTTGAGACAGCGCTGGAGTCCGTGTCTGTCCCCCTTCACCCTGGTGCTGAACGCTACTACCGTGAAAAAGGGTTGATAAAATAAGATGAGATCCAGGCATACAGGCACGCCATGCCCCATAACATCGCTGTCCGTGGTCCTGTTGCTGACAATGATGTGCATGTTCACCGCCTGTATTCCCTCATATCGGAAAGCAAGCAATTCCCACCCACCGGGGTACTGCCTGGCCATCCGTCAGTACCCCGGTATGAATATGTTAGCAACGGTGCCCATGACAGAAACGGACACATTTTCCCTGTCCTTTATTCATTCGGTCACCATGACCCCCGTGCAGGACATTTATCGGATCAGCCAGGGGGGTATCTGCCAGACATCCGAAATTTTTGAATCCCATTGTGCCGGTCTCCCCTACAGCGACCAGGAGACCAATGCCACCGGATGGGAACAGCGGGACGGCAAGTTCATTCTGCACATGGAGCGCAAAATCCCTAAGCTGGTGGTCCGGACAGACCAGGTGTATCAAAATCGCCTGCACCTCCCGGATCAGACCATTGACCTGAATCAATGGCCGGATCAGTCACTCCTGATAGACATCACCCCTGCCGGCGCCTGTCGTTGAGAACACAATAATGGGGTCAGGTTTGCCTTAAGCCAGGCCCCATCTACATAAAGAGGAAAACAATATGACTGTGGATGTTGATACCCAACTGAAAGCAGAGGGGCCACCGACACAGGATGAAGAGCGGCGGATGGAAGCCACAGACGTGGAGGCCATTGTAAAAAAGTACGATGTGGAGTCCAATTTCCGGAACCTTGGCGGCATCACCGCAAAAATAACCGGTCTGCTCTGTATCTTGTTGAGTCTTTTCCATGTTTATACGGCGGGCTTTGGCCTGCTGAACGAGGTAATTCACCGTACGGTGCATCTCTCCTTTGTTCTGGGGCTGGTGTTCCTGGTGTTTCCCAGACGGAAACCTGGAAATCCCGTCCACGACTGGGGATTTGGCACCTGTTTTGCCCTGTTCTACCTGTTTCTGGCGTGGCAGCTCATCAACCGGTTTGCCGGAGAGATCTCCCTGGGTTTGGAGGTGGGCATTGCGGGCATGGTTTTTTTCATTGCCTTAACGGCCCTTCCCCTGCGACAGTTCAAGGGAGAAGGCGATGAACTCTCGTTTGCCGACTGGCCCCTGGCCATTGCCGCTGGCGGGATCTCGCTCTACCTCATCATTTTTTTCAAGCAGATTTTCATCGTCAACATCGGCTTTCCCCAGATTGAAGAGTATGTCATGGGACTTCTGGCCATCATCATGGTCACCGAGGCCTGCCGCCGGGTCATGGGCAACACGCTTCCTGTCATCGGGGGCCTTGCCATGCTGTACGGCCTTCTGGGTCCCTGGCTCCCCGGGGCGCTGGGTCACAGAGGCTATGATATTGTACGCATTGTGGAGCATCTCTATCTGGGCACGGAAGGTATCTACGGCGTGGCCGTGGGCGTTGTAGCCACCTATGTATTTCATTTTGTGCTGTTCGGCGTCATGGCCCAGGCATCGGGTCTGGGGCAGCTGTTCATTGATCTTGCCATGATACTTGCCGGTAAATATGCAGGTGGTCCGGCCAAGGTGTCCGTGGTGTCATCGGGATTTTTCGGCATGATTTCAGGATCTCCCATTGCCAACACCGCCACCACCGGCTCGTTCACCATTCCCATGATGAAAAAGAACGGATTCTCAGCTGAATTTGCATCGGCGGTGGAAGCCTCCTCCTCCTGCGGCGGACAGGTAACCCCCCCCATCATGGGAGCATCTGCCTTTGTCATGACGGAAATGCTGGGAATTCCCTACAACGAAATCATCCTCATTGCCATTATACCGGCCATGTTTCATTACCTTGCCTGCATCAGCATGGTGCACCTGGAAGCCAAACGGCTGGGCCTCAAGGGCATGACCAAAGAGCAGATCCCCCAATTTCTTTATGTCCTCAAACGCTCCTGGCATCTCATGATTCCCCTGTCGGTCATGGTCACCCTGCTGTTGATGCAGTTCACCCCCTATCTGGCGGCCTTCTGGGGTATCATTCTCACCATTGTCTGTTCCTGGATTCCCCCCATCACCAGAAGAATGGGTGTGTGTGACCTGGACAACAGCAACACCCTCACCCCGAAACGTATTGCCAAGGGGCTGGACGAAGGGGCCCGGTATGCCCTGGCCATTGGTGCAGCATGTGCCTGCGTGGGATTCATACTTGGCATGATCACCCTGACCGGCATGGGATTTAAATTTTCCGGAGCCGTGCTTCAGATCGCCTCTTCCATGGGGGCCGCCATCTCTTCCTGGGTGCCCTTTGGATTGATCTCACTCAATGGTTCCACCCTGTTCTTCGGACTCATCATGGTGGCCATTGCCTGCATCGTCATGGGTGCCGGTATTCCCACCACCCCCTGTTACATCATCCTCGCCTCCATTGCCGGGCCTGCCCTGGACAACCTCGGGGTTCCCCTGGTGGCCACCCACTTTTTTGTATTCTATTACGGGGTACTGGCCGATGTGACACCACCGGTGGCCCTGGCCGCCTATGCCGGTGCCGGTATTGGCGGAGCGGATCCCATGAAAACCGGCGTCACCGCCTTCCGGCTCTCCATGGGCAAGGCGCTGGTGCCCTTCATGTTTGTCTATGCGCCCAGCATGCTGTTCATCAACTTCACCTGGTCGGAATTCTCCATTGCAATGGTCAGCGGTGTCCTTGGGGTCATTGCCCTGTCCGTTGCCTACATCGGCCATTTCCGAAGCCAAATAACATTCCTTGGCAAAACCTGTCTCACCATCGGAGGTCTCCTCCTGGTCTCGAGCGATGTCAAGGTGATCATCGTGGGTGCCATACTGGTGCTGTCTGTGCTGATACCTAAATTTTTAAAGGAGGAAAGCCTGGCACCTGCAAAGGCGGTTGAAGTGTAGCTGGCCGTTTGCACGGGCTTGATCACGGCACCGCCGGAATCAAGCCCCCTGTAATAAAACGGCTCAAACAGTGAACACATCTCGTTTAAAACGCCAAGGGTTCCTGCTTGATTTACCCCATCTCTAATACGCCATGCGGCCCAGGGATTTCAGGATCAGGGTAAATCCCATGGCCATCATGCCGGTGAGTCCCATACCGCAGGAAAAGCCGGCCAGAAGTACCGGGGCGTATTGACGCCAATTTGTGCCATACCGCTTTAGGAAATAGAACCGCCCGAGAAAGGCCCCGGCCACCTCCAGGATAAGGCCGTGGGGGGTGCTCTGGCCAAGGCCCCGGACCACCCCGTACACCAGGAGAATGGGAAGCCCGAGAACGCTGAGGATGGCGTAGGCGACCACGCCGAACACCACGCCGGATCCAACGGTCACAGCGTTCAGGGCCTGGTAGAACAGCGAGTTACCCTCCAGGGTCGAGGTCTGCATCAACAGGGTGTTCAGGGCCTGGAGGTGCCACAGCTCCTGGGCGTAGGGATAGCTTGCCGACGGAATGGGGGCCAGTCGCCAGATGAACTGGGAAAAGAGCAGGCTTGCGATCATGACCACGGGAAACACCACAAACTCGGCCTTGATGATCCCCCTGAAACTCGTTCCGGTCAACTCGATCTGCCGGAAGTTGACCGTGGCCTCGCCATAGTTGTGCATGGGAATGGGGGCGTACCAGATCTCGATCCCGCTATAACCAAAATATTTTGCCCCGGCGATAAAGCTTGCCTCCCGCACCAGGGGAAGGGAGACAAACTGGCCGGCAATTCCCTCCATGCGTGCTGTGATGTAGGAAATAACCGGGGTGTAGACAAACCCGTACACCAGGAAAAAAATCCAGGGAAACGAGGGCACCAGGAGCATGCACAGCCCCACATAGGAGAGGGTTGAGAGCACATAGATGGCAATGGCGATGCGGATGTCAAAGTCGCCCCTGCCCTCGGGGGGGTTCAAAAGATCCCTGAGGCTGCCCCGGGGACGGGCTCCCCCCTGGAACGAGCGAAACACCTGCCACAGGGCGATAATACCGATGGAAAGCCCGAGCCCGATGCCGAAGCTCATGTAAAAGTCCAAATTATTGGCAAACACCGTCTCCACGGTTCCCATGCCCGGATGCCACTTGGTCAGCACCCCGTGGTGGTAGAGGATGGGATTGGCCACAATGGTGATCACAAGCCCGATCAACCCGCCGATCACGGCCCAGAAGGGCAGCACCATGCCGATGAACACCAGTCCCAGGTCAAGCTGAATGCCCGTGGCAACGGCCGGAAGGATTCCTTCGGTGTGCCGGGTCAGCTCGATCCAGGGAATGGGAATGAGCCGGATGGGTTCGGTAAAAATCAGGCCCGACAGGGTCGGAAGGATGACGTAAACGGCGCCAAACAGAAACCCGATCACGGCCCCGATGGAGAAAACCCGCCATTTCCAGCTCTTTTTCTTGTCCTCGGCAGACTCTGCCAGGGCCATGGTGCCCAGGGCACCCACCGGGGCCATGGGAAAGGGAAGTTTTTCAACGTCTGAAGTAATCCGGTAAAGGGCGTAGCCCAGGCCGAACTGGTCCACCCGCTGGATGATCTGGGCCCCCACCAGCAGCAGGATGGGAATCAGCCAGTCCCGGTGGAAAAAGGTGCGCTCCATGAGGGATTCAGACCCGGCGTGGGGGGCGATCCACGTTGGAATGAACTCGGTGATGCCCAGCATCCTTGCCGCATCCGAACCCACAAGATACTGGTTCCACAAAAGGCCCTGGAAGGGGGATGCCATGGCAGCCCCGGCCATGTAGTAGAGCAGAAAGATCTCCTGCTGCTTGAGCTCTGAGTAGGCCCGCTTGGCGATCTCGGCAAACAGGATGATGGTGACCCACCTTGCCGCAGGCCCGATACCCGTTCCGATGACAAGCTGAAGGTACATGCTGCCGGGCATCATGAGGAACCCGATGAACACGGCCCCGACCACGCTCTTCCAGTTAAACCCCTCGTCAAAGGTATCGGGCACCTTCATCAGGTCCCGGTATTCCTGGAGTTCCTTGTCCTCGTACATCCTCTCTCCTAATTGGGGTCAGGCTTTCCTTGTTGTCGTTTTTAACGCCATGACCGATAAACGTCCTCTGAAACCGGATCTATCCGGGCAGCACCTGGTAGCCGGTCTGGGTAAAGAATCCAATGATGGCAAAGGTGCCGCCCATGAGAAAATCGCCCATGATAAACCCCACAAAGAAATAACGCATGCGCTTGTAAAGCGCCACTCCGCCGTACCGGAGGCAGAGGGTGTTGAATATCCAGCCGATGAAAAAACTCAGCCACAAGATCTTCATGGCCGAACTGTAGACCATGAGATACCCGATGGGATGGAGCGGCCACCAGTAAAACCGCTGGTAGCAGACCAGAAGACCTGCCATGACCACGGCCCCCACAATGGCAAACATCCGGATGGAGTCGCCCTGGCCCGGGGCATCGTGGAGGAGCGGGACAATGTTGTTGTAAACCGACACCGTGGTCCTTGTGGCCCAGTCCAGGGAGAGTTCCCGGATGCCATAACGGTAACAGACCAGGATCATGGCAACGGCCGACACCCCCAGACAGATCACCATGGAAAAAAACACGGCGCCTGCGATGGTGACGTGGGAACGGGACTGCCTTGCCACCCTGTGGGTGTGGAGAATCGACGGCATCACCGACTCCCTGAGATCCACGAACATCACCTTTTGTGTGACCCCGGCCACCAGGAGGCCGATGTCTGAAAAGATCCGAAGGCCCATCAGGGTGTTGATGGCATCCAGGGGCGCCACGGTCAGGGTGAAATAGGTGACCCCGCCCTGGCAGACCACCCGGGTGGCCACCATCATGAACATCAGGGAAAATACCAGCAGTACCACGGCGGCCACAAAGGTCATCCCATGGAACATAAACCAGGCCACCAGGATGAAAAAGGCCAGCAAGGTTCCCCAGAACACCATCCGGTCCGTCCGCTCGTGGACACAGGGGGTCGGGCCGTGCTTAACAAAAAAAGCGTGCTCTGCCACCTCCTTCATGTAAAACCGGGCAAGCCAGATCAGAAAGAGGAAAAACACGATAAACGCCCCGATCATCTGGGTTTCTTCCGGCATTGAAAGGGTGGGGCCAAAGGTGATACCCAGCTCGGAGGCGGGAAAACTGTTGCCCGTCACCTGGAGTATGCCGGTGAACAATGCCCCGGCAAGGAAAAAGAACCAGAAGGAAAACGACACCTGCTTTGAGGCAAGGTAGGCAAACCCGATAAAGGCCGGGTAGAAGTAGAGCTTGAGTTTGACAAACCCTGCAAAAATGCCCTGCTTGGGAAAATAGGACCCGGCAAGGGCCAGGGTATTGATATGGGGCACCCAGGGAAAATAAAAATTGAGCCCGTTGAGCCCGTGGAGAAACACGGGAATGGCAATGCCTGCCAGCAGGAACCGGTTGGAAAAGAATGCCCCCACCCGGTTCTCGTCAACGGCCTGTTCCATCATCTTGGGCAGAATGAGAAGGGGGAAATTCATCCGCTCGTTGGTGGTTGCCTGGCGATTGATCAGGTTGACAAGACAGAGCAGCAGAAAATAGGCGCAGATCATGAACAGCCCCCAGGATAAAAAAGGCCGGATCCAGGCCTTCCAGGGAACAGCAGCAGCAAGGGCCAGCCATCCCATGTTCCGGCCGCCTTTAATGCCGTTGTAGAGCATGTCAACGGCGGCCTGGTCCTTGGGAAACAGGGCGTCGGACAACAGGGGCGACAGGGTCGCCTGCCACCCGGGCTCGTTGGCGCCAAAGTAAAGGGGGGCCGTGATGTTGATGAAAAAAGTCCTGGCAAACCCGGTGTAGGCAATGCCCGCCACAAGCACCATGAGCATCCAGGCAAAGATCAGCTCAAGGCCTGTCATGGGAATCTGGCCGGGAAAGAGCCGCCGGGCGAGGGTCGCCAATACCGTCATCCACACCAGGATGTAAAAGGGTGCCAGGGGAAAATATCCGCCGCCCAGGGGGGTTGCCCCGCGGACCACATTGTTAAAGGGGGTCAGGGCGCAGATAATGATTGCAAAAAAGATCCCGACAATGTAGGCCCTGGGCCGGATCACGTTGGGTAGAACAGGATCAGCCACCGTGTCTCCTCCTCTGGTTCTGGCTCTGGTTCTGACTCTGTTTCTGCTCCTGGGTCAGGCACTGGTTCTGGCCCGGATCAAGGGAGCCGAAATAAGTACGCCATCGCTCTTTGGTTTCCCGGTCCAGGGAGCGCCAGACCAGGAGTTTCTTTCGAATGCCGTTCACAAACCGCTGGTTGGCACGGGCCCAGGCGTTGTGCTCCCCTGCCCTGCGTGTGATCTCCATGACAATGGCGACATAACCCTTCTGGGTTTGACTTTCGTTGAAAACCAAGGTGACATCCTGCATCAACCCCAGGTCAAACGGCGAGACCCAGGCCCTGAAGCAGATGGAAAAACCACGGCTGGAACTGCCGCGACCAGAGGCTTCTGCCCCTGTGATCCCCAGGTTGTCCGAGGTGAAAACATCCTGGGAAATCTCCCGGTGGGCATCAAAATAGTCGAACAGGTAACCTGCCGCGCTGACCTCGTCATTGCCGTGCATGAGAAAGGGAAGGTCCACGGTCATGTGATCGCCCTTGGTGATGGAAAGCTTCCAGGATTTTTCAACATCCGGGATGGCGATCTGTGCCGCAACCCTCGACGGATACACGGCCGAGACCAGCACCACCCCCATGACCATGGCCATGGCCCCCACCCCGGCAAGGGACGAGTAGTTGACCGTGATGCCCGCAAGAAGGGAGGTCCCGGCAAACACCGTTGCCACGGTTTGGGCCAGAAGATAGCCGAGAACGACGCTTAGAACCGCATAGGACATGGCCTCGGCCACAAAGAGGATCGAGACATGCAGGGGCGCCATACCCACCGAGGTGTAGATGGCAATCTCAGGCTTTCGCTCGTAAACGCTTCCGATCATGGTGTTGAGAACAATAAAGATGGAGATGAGAATGGGCACCAGGATGTTGGATATGCCGCTGTAGTCAAGGGTGTCGCTGGCGCTGTAGAGATAGACCCCGTCCTTTTCCCCGGAAAAGAGCCACAGCCCGAACCGGTCCACAAAATTGTTGCCCACGGTTTTAACGTCCCCTTGAGCGTTCATGGCGACGGAAACCGAATGGCCGCCCATGGAGACAAGGGTGCCATGGGGGATGATGATGGTTCTGTCAAACCCGAGGTGGCGATAGCGGCTCTGGAAGGTTTTAACGTCCTGGCCCGACTCCATGGCCTCCATTTCAGCCTCGCTGGTCTGCTGGAACACCTCGTCCGGGAAGATCACGGGGCTTAACGGCTCGCCGTCAAGGTCGTTGAAATCGTCAAAGGTTCGTTCGTTGAAGATCGCAATGACCCGGAAGGGAATGGACCAGATCCTGATGACGGCCCTGCCGATTTCGCCGGGATCAAGGCCGAGGCTTCGGGCCATGGATTCTGAAATCATCACCGTGTAGGGGTCATCCTTGGCAAACCATTGTCCCGTTATGCCCTGGCGGCCAAAGCCTGAGATATCCGGTTCCAGGGGGGTGAGACCAATCATCCCGTGGGCCTGGGCCGCGTTGGTCCTGAATTTCAGAGGGATGGACATGGCCCGGGTTCTGTCGTCCGTGCCGAGCCAGGCCCTAGCTGCAAAACCGTGGCGGGTTTCAAAGGCCGTGCCAAGGCTTGTGACGGCGGGCTCGGCAACGGGGTTCCAGTCCAGCTTTTTCACGAGCATCCCATGGTAGGGGGCAAGGGCACCAAACACCATGCGCGAGTGGTGGCGGATGTTCTTGACCGAGGTGAAGCTCATCACGGTAAAGGTGAGAATGATCAGGGTGGTGCAGGTGAGGACCGTTCTGAGCCGCCGCCGTCGAAGGTTGGTCACCCCCATGAAAAACGATGCGGAGAATGCGGCAATCAGGCCGATCTCGTTCTCTTCCGGAAGGGCCTGCCGGGCGTTCTTGAGCCCCTCTTCAAACCTTAAAAAGATAATCCATGCCACAAGGGCCGACAGGGCAAGGATGAAAAAGGCAAGGATCACCACCACGGGCGAGTAGGCAAGGTCAAAGGCCGGATGGACGTTGTAGATGATGGCGATCAGCCCGATGAGGATAGAGAGAAAGGCAATGATCCGTTTGTAGATATTGCTGAACCCGAAGGCAAATCGCTCAAGGCAGAAGGCAAAGGGGATAAACAGGGCAATGTAGAACAGCACCCCGAACAGCACATCCTTCTGCACGGACTCCACGTGGTGGTAGACCCTGCCGGCCAGGGCCAGGGAGGCGGCTGCCGAGGCAAAGAACCGGTCGTACACCCCGGCCTTAAACCACTTTTGGGCCTGGTCAAGGGCAAGATTTCCACTGGCCCGCAGATCCCTTATTTTCTGGTTGTTGATCCCCTTTTGCTCGAGGTTGTCGATCCTGGGGTTCAACAGCGCCCACATGTCCCCTGCCGCAAGGAACTGGGTCGGGGCAATCAGGGGATAGTCGTCAACGGGATACCCCCTTCCCTGGGGATGGGCAGGGTCGGCATGGGTCAGAATCAGCTTCTTTGTGAGCAGCGAATCTGAAAGGGTCAGTTTCAGGGGGGTTCCAGGCGCAAGAAACACCGAGCACAGGGTCGACTCCCGGGTGTCGATGCGGCTGTACCAGTAGCGGATGGGCGGGGCTTCAAGCCTGCCATCCAGCACCTGAATCTTGGTCATGTAGTCAAAGTTTCGGGGTTCCAAAAGGTTCACAAGGGTGGTTTGGGCGCAGGGAAACATCACAAGATCGGTCCGGGTGGCAAGGCGGCTCACCTTGACCCGATACCCGTCCTTTGAGGTCTGTTTCTTGTCAACGGCCAGGTTGATCCTGCCCGTTTCAGGATCAAACCGGTACCCCTCGATGATCACCTTGTGCAGGGAATGTTTTTTATCGGCCACCCCTTTGATGTAAAAATCACCCGTCCCGTCCACCAGTGCATGGTGAATTCCCTTGTCCTGGAACGACATCACCACTGACCCGGTTGACGGCTCATCGGCAAACACCTCGCCGAAACGAAGGGAGTTGGCCCGGCCCTGGATGGTGGCAAAACCGTTCTTCAACCGCCGGCCCGTTGCAAGTTCGGGTTCCTGGGCAACCTGGGCAATAAGCTGCTGGACATACTGGCCCTGGGCCGCTGCCCCGGCAAGGTCAACACCGTCGACCCCATCGTACGGGGTGCCCCAGGCCGGGCGGGCATCATTGACCGTTGCAAGGGTGATGCCGAGGAACCCCCCAAGCTGGCTCACCTCGCCGCCCAGGGCCGGTCGGTCCACAAGATAGCTCTCCCAGGAGCGCCGGTAGCCCGGGCGCAGGGTGTCCTTTAAAAAACCGGGCAAAAGGAGATGCTGGTCCAGTGCTTTGCCGGCCGCGGCCAGCACCTCGTCAAGCCGGGCATAGGCGGGATAGGGGTTGATGGTCTCCTTGATGGGGTAAAACCCGCCCTGGTTAAAGGCGCCGACCCCGTCACCATGGCTTGACAGGTGGAGGGAGACAAACAGGCTCACCCGGTCGCTGTCAACAAGGGCCTTGAGCTTCAGGGCGGATTTCAGGTCCCTGCGCTGATTTTTCTTGTCTGCGATCCGGCGCTCGAGCCTGCGGACGGCCTGGGGCAGAAGATTGGCCACCCGTTCAAGATCCCGGGGCACAAGGGCCGTTTCATTGGACTTCCACATGAGCTGCTTTAAGGCCATGCGTTCCTTGGCAAGGGCGGCGATCAGGTCGGCCCGGTCAGAACCGGCACGCCTCAAGGCCATGAGCTGCCCGTTCAGAACCTCCACCCGGGCCCTGGCATCCTCTGCCACATGGCCCAGGGCCTTGAGCACCGTTGCATTGTCCGGCTCAGCCATGCCTTGAAAGGCAGCAAGGTCGACAAGGGCCCGGCCGGATGCGTCAATGATTTCGGTGAGCTCCTCGACCATGGCCTTGAGGGTGCGTTTTTTTTCCTTGAGGCTCCAGATCATCTCCCGCATGCCGGCAAGGCTCTCCCCATGGCCGGCCGTTGCCACAAGCAGGATCGACCGCCGGGGGGGATGATCCTTAAAATAACGGGCAAGGCTAAGCAGGGTGGCCACGGAACAGGACTGGTCCGCCCCCGGGGACTGGCCCGCCACAAAAGCCGGGGCGTCATAGAAGGCCTCGACCACGACAATTTCCGACCCAAGGTCACCGCCAGGCACCAGGCAGTAGATGTTTTTTCCATGGACCGGATTCCAGGCGAAATCCGAATCAAGGCGAACCCGGGTCCTGGCCCCGGACGAATCAGCCAGGTCAAGGGGGCCAAACAGCGCTTCGGCCTGGGTACGTTCCATGACAAAACGGGGAAAATCAACCGGTGACAACTCCATCTTGTCCTGGTAGACAAAACGGTTGGCGCTTTCAGGACCCAGATAGATCAGCGCCTTTGCCCCAAGGGCCAGGGCGTTGATCCAGTTCTTGCCCGAATCAAGGTCCATGAGCACGCAGCTTCCCGCAATGGGTTTGTGGTTGAAGTCAGCCGGCTCTCCCTGGCCCACATAAACCAGATGGGCCGTCAGGCCGGACCGGGCAATGAACGGCGGGGAAATTACGTTCCCCATAAAAGGCGCAAGGCGTATGGCCCTGCCCGTGGCCAGGGGGGTGATGGTGGCGCCGGTGCCTGTAACAACAGGCAGGGAAAAGGTATGGACCCCCCGGGTTTCAACCCCGGACCGTTCAAACTCCGCCTGGATGAAACGGGCGGCCGCCTCTGCTCCCCGGGTGCCGGTCCGCCGCTCGCCAAACCCTGAAAGGGTGTTGACCACGTGGCTGAAATAAGCGACATCCGAAGCCCCGGCGCCTGCCACGGCAAGTCCCCCCCGGGGCAGGCACACCGCCATCAAGACCAAGCCAAGCAGAAGGTAGAGCCCCTTTTTTTCACCCGATCGTTTCAATCCGTTCCTCTTTTACCCGGCACCTTTACCTGTTTCCAATCTCCCCCATGGAGATGGAGAGTTCGTCCCTGTTTTCTATCCTGTCGATCCTGCCGTCCTCGATCCACACCACCCGGTCTGAAACATTGAGCATCTTGAAATCGTGGGTGGCTGAAATCACCGTCACCCGATTTTCCACACTGAGCATCTTTAAAAGATCAATGATCTCGGCCCCGGTTTTAAGATCAAGGTTTCCCGTGGGTTCATCGGCAAGGATGATGGCCGGGTCATTGGCAAGGGCCCTTGCCACGGCCACTCGCTGCTGCTGACCACCTGAAAGCTCAAAGGGCTTGTGATTGAACCGGTCCTTTAACCCCACAAGATCAAGGAGCGCCATGCCCTTGTCCGTGGCATCCGTGGCGCTGACGCCGGCAAAAACCATGGGCAGGGTCACGTTTTCAAGGGCCGTCATCACCTGGATGATGTTAAAGGTCTGGAAGATATAGCCTATTTTCCGGCACCGGAGCCAGGCAAGCTCATAGGCGTCAAGCTGGGCAATGTCCACCTCGTCGATGTAGACGGCCCCGGATGATGGCTTGTCCAGCCCGCCGATCATGTTGAAAAGGGTGCTCTTGCCTGACCCCGAGGGTCCCATGATCGAAATGTACTCCCCGGCACGGATGGAAAGATCGATCCCCTTGAGAACGGGAACCACGGTCCTGCCCATGGTAAACTCCTTGGTTACCTGGGTGACCCGGACAATCTGGCTTGATGCTTCCATGTTCAATTCTCCCTTGTTTTCAACCATGCCCCCCTACCGCCAGGGACAACCCGGCCTGCCACGGCCACGTTCAGGCCCTTGTCCGCATGGCCTCCACCGGCTGCATCCTTGCAGCCACAAGGGCCGGGTAAAGGACACCCAGAATGCTCAACAACGAGCCGAGCCCCATGGACCCGCCCAGGGTAAAGGCCACGTCCGGCCAGGAAATAATGACAAGGACATGGGCACCGAATTTTATCATTGCAGCCAAAAGTGCCACCGATATCCCCAGCAGGGCCCCGGCCGTGGCACCGATAAAGCCCTGGATGGTTGCCTCGATCAAAAACAACCTCAGGATGAACCGGTCCAGGGCCCCCAGGCACTTCATGGTGCCGATCTCCCTGAACCGCTCGGTCACGGCCATGAGCTGGGTATTGACAATGCCCACCACGCACACCAGCAGAGACAGGGCGAGTATCCAGCGCTGCTTGGGATTGTTTCCCGGATCATCCACATCATACCCCTGTTGAACCAGCTTTTCCACGGCAGGGGCGTTCTGGGACAGGATAATCCCCTGGGCCACCACAACATTTGTTTTCACATAGCTGTAAAATGAAATGGCAAGCACCAGGCTCAGCAGTGTGATCAACGAACGTAAAAACCGGGCGCGTATGCTCTTGACGGCAATCTCCACGGATTTAAAAAAAGGAAGGGTCACCTGCCGGCCAGACCTTGTCCGCCTGCGTTCCTGTCGACCGTTCCAGGAGAACAATACCATGCTATGGCCCTCCCTCGGGAGAAGGACATTCCAGGAGATCCGGCCCGTTGGATTTGTTCCCGTTTTTTTTGTTCCTGAAGGTTGATATCCGGGAGCAAATCCGGTCAATCCCCGTGAGGGGAAAATCCGCCATGGCACGGCGCAAACATTCGGAATGGGAAAGCATGGCCAGGATTTTCTCCCGCATCAGATCAGGGCTCACCATGGCCCAGGGGATATAATCAAGCAGCCCCTTTTTTTCCATGGCCATGGCCCGGATGAGCTGCTCCTTCCGGGGGTCCTCCCTGGGAATGACCAGTGAGGGGATCTTGAGGGAAAGGATTTCGCACACGGTGTTGTATCCGCCCATGCACACCACAAGATCGGAGGCTGCAAACAGCTGCTCCATGTGGACAAAAAACTGGTACACCTGGATCCCGAGGGCCCTTGCCCGTTCGTGCACAACGGCATTTTCATCATCGGAAAGAAACGGCCCGGTGATGAGAACGGTCTTGAACGGAAACGGATCGGACGATGCCGCCATGATCTCCAGCATGGTCAGGTAGGCGTTGAGCACCCAGAAGCCGTCCCCGCCGCCCCCGGTGGTCACCGTCACCAGAGGCGCCTTGGGGTCAAGCCCCAGCTGTTTCTGGATATCCTCCACCTCAAAGGGCGGCGGCACCCTTCTGGGGATGTACCCGGTAAAATACAATTTGCTGGAAATGGTTTCAGGAATGGCGTACTCCACAACCGGGTCATAAAGGGCCCTGTTTCCGTAGACCCATACCTCGGTGTAGAGTCGTTCAACATTTTCATACACCCCTTTGTCCTGCCAGTTCTGCCTGACCGTATCGGCATCGTCCATCACATCCCTCAGGCCCAGCACGGTACAGCATTTTTTGAGATCCGTGCTGATCCACTCCAGGGTGGGCAGCACTTCGCGTTTCAGCCCCAGGGGTTCCTTGTCAACAATAAACAGGTCCGGCCGAAAGGTTTGCGCAGTTGCCAGCACAATGCTCTTTCTTATCTCCAGGGCCTGGACCGGGTCAATCCGGATGGAAAGGGGGAAGTAGTCCTCGTTGGAGCGCTTGATCATGCCGGGAATCCGCACATAGTCCACCCCCATGGGAAACCTGAACCGGCCCGCCATGGGAGACCCTGTCAGGATGAGGATATTGGTCTCCTCAGAGCTTAAATGTTCGGCAATGGCCATGGTACGCCGGATATGGCCGAGTCCGTATGTGTCATGTGAATACATGAGAATATTAAAGGTGAACGTATCGTCCATGGGCAGACTCCTGACTATGATGAATGCTTGCCGGCGTAAAAGGTAAAAAACTGTTCCATGATATGATCCACGGTTTCACGGCTCACATGGAAATTTTCCTTGCCGCTGTCAAAGGGATTTTTTCCCATGATCACCGAATGGAGGATTGCCATTTCATAGGCCGGAAAATACGACACATTGTCGTGGTCGGACGCAAACACGTCGGCCACGGCCCTGAGGGTGGATTTGGAATTGCAGCTGGCCGAGAGAATGTCAAGGTCGGTTCTGAAGGTTGCCCACAACTGCACAGGAGAAACGGTAACAAGGATCTTGCACTCCGGATTGTGGCGGCTGACAAGCGTGTGGATCCGTTCAAGGTTTTCAAGGTTCTCCTGGTACCGTGTTACCCGGAACCGGTAACGGCCCATGTCGCCCCCTTCGTTGACATAGGGACCTGCAGGAACGCAGATGACCGTCTGGTCTTCCAGGTCTTCCCAGACCTCGGTCAATCCCAGGGTGAGGATAATCACACGGGCTCGGGTCAGGGCCTTTCTCGAACAAAGAATATGCTGTTTGAAATCTTCACGGGCCTGTTCAAGGTCATCATAGAGAACAACCCGGCGAAAGGGGTCCTGGACCGTTTGTGTTTCAGGGGATATCCACCACCTTGTGACAGGGTCAAAAACGTCAAAGGTGTATTCAAAGATCTGGCGCATGGAAAAGGTGTTGTAGGTTCTCTCCCAGGCGGCACTGGCATGGACCGAGGCCGGGTGGTCACGTTCCTCCTGGATATAGTTATATCCCCTTTTGATGAGCCGCTTTCTGATCTCCCGGGCAAAACAGGATCCCATGGAGGCAATGGGTGTTGTGCTATCAATAACAAGACCCGAGTTTGCAGCAAAGGGGTAACGCTCGCTTATGGGTGGATTGTCATAGGATCCCGGCCACACCTGCCAGGTGCTGAAACGATGAATGGGGTACATCTGGGAACGGGCCAACCAGGGTTCTCCTTAGTCAAAAACATTAATATACCGGTCTGCTTCCAAAATCTTTCCATGGGATACCCCCGGCCCTGTGTTCGCATATTTCCCGGGCCAGTCTGTAAATAATAGAGTATCCCACGCCAAAAGATCAACAAAAATTTGCCCCGGCCAAAAGTTAAGCGATCTATAAAAACGTTTTTATCCTGCTATAAACGCCTCCCTATCACATATAAACCGCCACGGCCGGAGCAGATACCGTGCTCCGGCCGTGGCGGTTATTGAAAAGATGACAATGGACCGATGTCCAATGATCTTTTTTTCAAGCCCTCAAACCAGTTTCTTTCCAGCCCCGGGTCCAGGAGAAACCCCGTAAACAGCATCCACATGGATAATAACCGCACCCTTGGATTTCAGGGGGAATCCGGCCTTGGCGCTGCGTTCTTCAATCCAGCGCGCCGTGTCTTCAAACCGCGTTCCCGTGGTTTCAACGGTGGCTGTTCCCTTGATCTGGTAGCCCTCATGGCCCTCCCACCAGGTGATGGCAACCTTGGGATTGGCCGTGAGATTTTCCAGGGTCTTGTTAAAAAACTGATCTGAAATAAGGATCGTCTCGTCGTCAATAATCTTTTTAGCGCCAACGGGAACGGCATTGGGCGTTCCATCCTGGGTTGCCGTTGCAAGAATGGCAGTGGGAACCGTTTCAAAAAGCGTTTTCATTCGTTTTGTCATCTTAGCCATATTCATCTCCTTTGAATTTAGTTTAGGTGATGTTGCAGGTCAGCCATTTGACCCAGCATTGACTATGCTCCCACCACGATAAAATGTCAAACCGCAGAACGACCTGAAACCTGGCACCCAAACCAGCATATCCCCCCAGCAATCAGAATTGCTGATATCACCTGGCGTCTTTCCTGGGGGACAAACCGTTCCTCAACGGTAACGCAACCAAACGTTAAGTAACGCTTTGAACGCTTGCATACCAAAACGATGGGGCAGAGAAACACCGGTATAATCCGAATTATTTCAGATTGTTAAAATAAAAACCAACGGATTTACAAAGACTGGCAGGTCCTTTGCTATTGTCTACTTAATCAAGGGTATCCATGTCAGTTAAAGAGACGGGCAGGGATCTGTTCCAACCACAACACCGATAAGGAGAAAAAGATGAACAAAGATGAAAGAATCACCCACAAATCATTTATGTACACTTCGGCAATCATTGTGCTGCTGGCCGCAATCATGGCTTTCAGCCCTTTAAGCGCAGCGGCCATGACCTTTGATGCTGGGGAAATGGGAACGATGGAGGTGAGTGGTGCCATCAAGGCTTGCTTTGGCGCGACCCAGTACCTTGATTTTGTGGACAACAACTCCAAGGGCGATGACGCAGATTTTGACGCAACACGGGAGTTGAGTCTCAGGGTCGACTGGGTTTTAAACAAGAACTTGAGGGGCGTTGCAAGCTTTCAGATCGGCGAAGGATCCACCGGCGGATACTTCGGATCAACCGATGCCGCAGTGGGGGGCGAGGAAGACGGCGATCTGATCCTGGAACTTGACAAGCTCTATATTGACTACACAACCAATGGTGGCGTGAACTTTAAATTAGGCTCCCAGAGCTTCAACCTCCATGAAATCGCCTATGGCTCGAACCTCTTCTATGAGACCCCACCCGGCGTTACCATGATGGCGCCGTTGTCCGACACCGTCTCCCTGGAAGCAGGCTGGTTCAGAATGGCCGATCTCATGGATGATTCAGAAAGCAACACCGACGACCAGGCCGATTTTATTTTTGCAAAACTGCCCCTTTCCATGGGGACGGTCAAGGTCGTCCCCTGGGCAGCCTTTGCCAACATCCAGGAAGATGTAATTGACGCGGCAAATCCAACCAATCACTACAAATACGCCTATTTTGACTATCCCGGTCTGCTCACGGGCGCCAACAGCGCCATCCTCAATGCCGACCCCACGGACAACGTAAACGCATATTACCTGGGTGCCTCCATTCAATTTACCCCCAATAAAAATCTTGCCGTCAGTGCAAGCGCAACCTATGGTGACATGGACTGGCAGACAACCGCTGTGGATGCAAGCATTGCCGGTTTTTTCACAGACCTTGTGGTTGACTACAAAATGGCGTCCATGACCCCTGAATTTTTTGCACTTTACGGCAGCGGTCCGGATGCCGATGACTCAGACATTGACATGATGCCCGCCCTCATCGGCGGACCAACCTACACCTCCTCCTACTTTGGCGGCAGCCGTTTCAATGACAACATGTTCGACTCCTATGATTCGACCTATGCCACGTCCATGTGGGCCGTTGGATTCAAGCTCAAGGATATTAAAACAGGCGAAAGACTCACCCATGAATTCCAGCTCATGTATGCAGAGGGTACTGCCGATGACTCGATTTTTCAATCACCCAATGATACCCTTTTAAACGAGGACGAAAGCCTTGTGGAGGTCAACTTCAACTCGGAATTCCAGGTTATGAAACACCTTGTCTTTGCAACTGAACTGGGCTATATCACCTTTGACGAAGACAGCGATTATGATGCTGGGACCAACGGCGATGTGGAAGATTTCTGGAAAGTTGCCTGTTCCATTGAGTTGAGCTTCTAGACCGGCCCGGCCCATGGCTGTTGTTTTTTTATATTGAATGCTTGTTACCCATGGGGCAGTTATGGCATAAAGGGTATAAATCGGTGCCGGCCGGAATCCAACCGGCCGGCACCCTTAAAAACAATAGACAGCAACCGGGACTTCCGCCATGGAGAGAAAAAAGACCCTGTACTTCTGGGTACTGAAGCGGCACAGGCTGTGGCAGGCTGCAACCCTTGTGCTGATTCTGTTGAGCATTTTCCTGCAGATCCTTCCCCTCGAATTGCAGAAACGCATCGTCAATATCGCCATCAAATCAGGAAACGTTACCCTGCTGATCCAATACTCCCTGGGTTTTCTGGTTTCATTCATCGGGTTTGGCTGCCTGAAATTTATCATCAATATGATGCAGGCCCAGCTGGGACAGATCATCCTTTTTGAAATTCGAAGCGAGCTCTACGGCCGTCTCCTGCAGCTGCCCCTTCATTTTTTTCGAAACCATCCCCCGGGAACCATCATCAACGCCCTGTCCGGTGAGCTTTCAAGCGTTGGCCATTTCATCGGCACTGCATTAACAGTTCCCATCTCCCTGGGATTGACCCTGCTCAGTTTTGGCGCATATATGGTCTATTTAAATCCCCTTCTCGGGGCCATCAGCCTGCTGCTCTTTCCCATTGAACTAATTTTAATCCCCTACCTTCAGAAACGTTACAACCTTCACAACCGGAATCGAATCGAAACCCTGCGCCGGATCAGCAACAAAATAGACGAATCGGTTTCCGGAATCGTTGAAATCCAGGGGAATGCCCTGTTCCCAAGGGAACAAAAAAACTTTGACCTTTTTTCTTCCTCCCTTGTGGCGACCATGAAACAGCTTTTTTTCATCAAATACGCCATCAAGATGATCAACAACCTGTTTCAGAATGCCGGACCCTTTCTGCTGTTCATCCTTGGCGGCTACCTGACCATCCAGGGAGATTTTTCCCTGGGCGCCCTGATCGCCTGCCTCTCAGCCTATGGAAAAGTCTATGATCCCTGGAAAGAAATGATCGAATTCTATCAGGCCCACCAGGACGCCGTGGTGCGCTACAACCGGGTCATGGAAACCTTTAACCTTGAACCTGAATTTTTAATGTCCCCCACGGACCGCAGCATCTTCACCATAAAGGGGCGTATCAACGTCAGTCATCTCAACTATTCGACCCCCAACCATATCAAACTGCTCCATGACATCTCCTTTGACCTGCAACCCGGGCAGCACCTGGCCATTGTGGGATTTTCCGGCAGCGGCAAAAGCACCCTTGCCATGATTCTGGGCCAGCTTTACACCTACCAGCAGGGGGAGGTCCTGTTTGACGACCACCACCAGAAACGGCTCACCAAAAAGGACATCAGCTGCAACATGGGCTATGTTGCCCAGCACCCCTACCTTTTTGACACCAGCGTGGGGGAAAACATCCTGCTCGGCACCCCTGAAGATTGTCCCAGACAGGCCCCGGCAGCCCCCCAGGCAAGGGCGCTGCTCAATGCAGTGGGATTAACCGACGACATTCTCAGGTTTGCCCTTGAGAACAGGCTTCAACCTTCCAGGGAAGCACTCTTTGCAGAAAAGATCATCGGCTTCCGCTGGAACCTGAGGCAGTCCCTTGGCCCTGACCTTTACGAAAGGATCGAACTCTTTGATGCAACAAAATTTCTCAACCACACCGACATCTATGAGAACCTGGTATTCAGTGATAAATTTCACAAAACCCTTGCCCGGGAAACCATTGCTGAAAACAGGCAATTTCGTAGGTTCCTGAATACCTTTGGGCTGGATGACGACCTTGTCTGCCTGGGTTACAAAATTGCCGCTCAATCGGCTTTTTTGTTAAAAAACCTTGCAGACGACCCGGCCTTTTTCAAATCAACCCCCATGGACATCAAGGACATGGCCCGCTACGAAGCCCTTGTGGAACGCTATCCACAATGCCGACCAGACGAGATGCACCCACGGGACAAGACCCTTTTTTTCTCCCTGGCCCTGACCTATGTGCCTGCCAGGCACAAGGTGGCATCCGTGTCCAGACAGATGCAGGACACCATCGTGGCATTTCGCAAAGCCTTTCTGGATGATTTCATCAAGGTCGATTTCAACCAATGCACTCGCACCATGGACGACCTGCTGTCTGGCAATCCCATGAAAAAAGATCAGCTGTGCCTTAGGAACGAAAGCAAAACTGTGTTTTGCCCCGGAGAATACCTCTCGTCCAAGTCCGTTCTTGAGAACCTGCTGTTCGGATGTGTCAAAACAGAATACACCTCATCCTATCCCCGAATCCGGGAACAGGTCATCAAGGTATTGGCGAGCGACCAGGAAATGTGCGATCAACTGATCAGCACAGGCCTTGATTTCAGGGTGGGAAGCAAGGGAGATCGGCTGTCCGGCGGTCAGAAACAGAAAATCGCCCTTGCCAGGGCCCTTGGCAAACAACCGCCGATGCTCATCCTTGACGAGGCAACGGCAAGCCTTGACAATGTGTCCCAGAAACAGGTGCAGGCCTATATCACGGATCACCTCAAGGGGCAGTGCACGGTGATCTCGGTCATCCACAGAACAGACCTGCTCCCCTTTTATGATAAAATCCTTGTTTTAAAGGATGGAAAACTGGTAGAAATAGGAACGTACCAGGATCTGATGGATAAAAAGGAAATCTTTTATGAGCTTGTGCAGGGCAGATGAGACCATGGAAACGCAGTATCAAAAGAGCGTTATTGAACAGAACCTGGACATTCTCAGGGGAATACCGGCATTCCAGCAGCTTGATTATGACATCCTCAGCCTGTTTGCCCTGGTGGCAGACCGAAGGAAATACACCCGGGGTGAAATCATCTTTTCCAGGGGAGATCTTCTCGCCACGGCATTTATCATCATCCAGGGAGAGGTGGAGCTCTTTATCGGCACCCCGGACGAAAAAAACAGCCTTGAACGGCTGGCACCCGGAAACTTCTTCGGCTACATGGCCCTTTTGGCAGAAATTCAGTTCAACGTGGGGGCCTGCGCCCTCTGCGATTGCGAACTGCTGACCCTGGACAGGGATAATTTCCGCAAGGTGATGGTCCGGTATCCTGAAAACTGTATTCTCATCGTGGAAAAATTGATCCAGGCACGCATGAAAAGAATGGATTGCCACATGGACACGCTGCTGAAGGCGTGATCCGCCCCAAGACCTGTGGCATTAAAAACAGTACCGGGTCTTTCCGCCCTGGATACGGGCTGAAAGACCCGGGAGATCAACCCTATTGCTTGTACCCTATCATCCTGAGAAAGCCTTTTCTTTTTTCAATATCTGCCTCGGTTTCAATCCCCTTTGAGGCAAACCCGTCAATCACCCCTAAAATCCCCCGGCCCAGATCGGTCTGGGCCAGAATAACGTCCACGGGATTGGCCGTTGCGCAGTGGATTCTGGCAACTTCAGGCACATTTTTTATGGTGTTTAAGATATTAATGGGAAACATATCTTTCATGAAAACAATAAAAGAATGACCGGCAGAAAGGGCATAGGCATTTTTTATGGCAAGTTCAATCATTTTCTCATCGGTTCCACTGTAGCGGACCAGGCACTCCATGGATGCTTCACAGAATGCCACCCCGAATTTCCCATTGGGCACGGTACAGACAATGGCCTCATGGATATCTTCCACTGTTTTAATGAAATGGGAATGCCCGAGAATAAAATTCAGTTCATCCGGGTTTTCAATGGTTATGGTTTTTAGTTCCATTTTATCCTCCACATTTTTAATTAAAGGGGACGTATTCTCAAATTTCACTATAATGGGGTTTGTCCGGAAAAACAACCTCAAGCCCTGGCGGTTCCATAATATTTGCGTCGGACTCACCGGTTTGACTTGGTTTTGCCTGTAAGGTTCGGGGTCAGGTGTGGCAGCATGGGACTGACGCTCCGGTCGCTGACAGCCAGGGAATTTCCGCCAAAGGTGTTGATGAGAAACATGGCGGCAAAAATGCCTGTGACCAGAAAAATGCCTGCCCCGGCAACAAGGGTTAACGCCAGCCCGGCCCGGTCGGCACACCCGCCCAGAAAAGGCCCCAGAAAGACAAAGGCGAGCCGGATGATGAGGCTCCTGATGGAGAGTACCGTGGCCCGGATTTCCGAGGGGGTGATCTCGTTGATATGATTTTTCAGGACCGGCGTTGCGATTCCCCGGATGATGTAAAAGACAAAGAGAAAAAACAGTGACCCAAGGGTGTTGAACAGGCCCAGGCAGAGATAGCCTGAGGCAATGCCGATGGCGATGAACAGGATGGTTTTTTCCCGGCCGAGCCATTGTTCAATTTTATAGGCGTGCATGGATGTGACGCCGGCGGTCAGGTTCAACAGGGGAATAAAGACGCCGTAAAGGGCCAGGGGCAGGGCCAGGAAAACAAAGTAGGGTTGGACAAACCAGGCCATGGTCAGTGTGGCCGTGCCGATGACCGAAGAATAGACGATGGTTGCCTGCAGCCCCTGGTGCTCGAACAATGCATATTTCACGATTCTGAGAATCTGTTTAAAACTGGTAGTGCCGGTCATCTCCCGGCGGGTGGGTTCAAACAGGGTCATTGCTGCCGGGATGGCTGAAAAGGCCACGGCTGCCTGGAAAAAAAAGGTGGTACGAAGGCTGATGGCAGCAATGAGAACCCCCAGGGGGGCGGCAATGGCCTCGGCAAAGTTGCCGGCAGAGATCAACCGGCCCTCAACTTTCAGGTATTCATTTTCGTTGTTTGCCGCCTGGAGGGTGTCATAGAGCAGGGCGGAGTCGGATCCGGAGATGAAACTCTGGCCGATGCCCAGGATAATCTCACAGGCCAGAAACCCCCAGAACTCCGTGGAAACACAATAGAGGGCAAATCCTATAAAACCCAGGACGCTTCCCAGCACCAGGGAGCGTTTTCTTCCCCAGATATCCCCGAAATAACCCGAAGGTATTTCCAGGCAGACAATTGCTGCCGAATAGACCGCCTTGAGCACAAAGAGGTCATGGGTGGCAAGACCGTTCTCCCGGTAGAACAGGAACAGGATGGGCATGGTCAGCATCAGCCACTTGGAGAGTTTGATGATGTAGAGCCGGAGGACATTTGATCTAACGGTTTGAGGCATCGGTTTTCCCGCTGGTAAAAAGGTCACAGGGTAACAGATTTAAGTTGTCTGGTCTATACCCTTGACCGGTTTCATGCCACATGGCCAGGCCCCAGGACGCCTGCAACTCTTTTTTGCTTTTAAACCTTCCGGATCCCATCTATAATGGACACCACTGTGCAATACACCCAAGCCCCACCTACAACCGCCCAGGATATGAAAGACAGACAAGCAAAAAAGCGATGTCAAAGGTGGCATGAATAACAATTGCAGGAACATTGCACAGGGGACGCACACTATATCGGAGGATACGCCATGAATCGTCAATTACACAAGGACCTGGCAGCTGGATTTGCTTTTTTTTCAACCATTCTCAGGGACGAGCCGACGTTTGCCTGTGTCAGCGCCCTTAAATCATCCCCCCTAGGGGAACATTTCACCGGAGATCCAGGCAGAAAAGCGCTGGCCGCCATGGAAGCATCGGCCGGTCGTTTCAACGCTTATCTCCAGAGCATGCCCACCCAAACCCTGCACCAGCAACTTTGCTACGAATATGCGGACCTGTTCCTCAATGCCGGTCCCAATCCCGTGTTTCCATATGCCTCCGTCCATGTTTCCCGAACGCCGGTGGTTCAGCAGAAGCCCCTTTTTGATCTGCGCAGGACACTGCGAAGTCTGAATCTCCATGTCGATCCTGGATTCAAGGATCTAGATGATCATATCTGCGTGGAACTGGCGGTGTGTGGGTTTTTGCTCGAACAGGGCAACACGGAAGGCTACGCAAGGTTTTTTACTGAAACCCTCATGGAATGGGCCCTTGACTTCTGCGATCAATTGCACGGGGCGGCAACGTCACCCTTTTATAAAGAAATGGCCCTTATGTGCCGCGCATTTCTGGTGTCTTGCAGCAAAACACTTGAAACATCCGGTTTAGAGACCCTGGGGGATGCAAACACCCCCTGGCATCAATTTTCTGCGACCTTGCCCCTGGGCCTTTTTGAACCTGCCCCGTCATTGCTTGTTCCCGGTGCAGTTCCGGAAGGTCCGGAGCAGGAAATCCCCACCCACTGTTATACCTGCGGTGCGCTGTGCGGCATGACCGCCAAGGTCAAGGACGGGATCCTGGTCAAGGTGGCCGGGCTCAAAGGGGACCCAAAAGGGCAGGGCCGTCTCTGCCCCAAGGGTGCGGCCTCACCCAAACATGTGAACAGCGCCTACCGACTAAAGACCCCGCTCATCCGGGAGAACGGCCGTTTTCGCAAGGCGGGCTGGGACGAGGCATTGGACCGTATCGCCTCTCGCATGGCGGACATTCCCCAGGGCAAGCTGGCCTATTTCCGCGGCAATGACTTTGCCAACTTTGTCCACGAGGCTTTTTTCGAACATCTGGGCTGCCCCAAAGGAACCCACCGGACCATGTGCGACAACGCCAATCGCATGGCCAACGAGCACAACCTCAACGACAAACGCCCCTGGATCAATTACCAGGAGGCGGACTATGTGATCCTGTTCGGCAACAACGACCTGATCACCTCCTACGGCCAACGCAAATCCGCAGCCCTGAAAAAGGCGATGGACAGGGGCACCCGGGTGGTGGTTTTCGATCCCCGGAAATCGGAGACAGCGGCCAGGGCCACGGACTGGATTTCCCTTAGGCCCGGCACCGATGGCGCCGCCGCCATGGCCCTGGCCCATGTGATCATCACAGAAGCGTTGTACGACAGGGAATTTGTTCAGAACTGGACCACTGGCTTTGAACCCTTCAAGGCCAGGATTCTGGGAGAGGAAGACGGGATTGCCCGAACGCCGGCATGGGCCGAAAAGATATGCGGCGTACCGGCCGCGACCCTGGAGCGCATCGCCCGGGAATTTGCCCAGGCCAAAGCCAAGGGCGTCATTTCCTGGGCCGGGCTTGCCCAAAGTCCCAACAGCCATTGGGCCACGGCTGCCATCCAGGCCCTCAACGGTCTCTGCGGAACCTTTGATGCCCCGGGCGGCCCCTCACTGCCCTGGAAAAGAAAACTGGGCTCAGCCTGGCGGGACGGCCAGCAGAAGCCGGAGAAGAAACCTGCCCCCAAGGTGGACAGCTATCTGCTCTGGTCCGGCTGGTCCCCGGCCAAATTCGAGGATCAGGTTGCCGATGGCCGGATCAGGGGGCTGATATCCTACTGGGCCGATCCTGTGCTCACCTGGGGAAATACCGCCTCTGTGACCCGGGGCATTGACCAGCTTGATCTCTGCGTCACCATCGACGCATTCATGTGCAATACCGCCCTTCACAGTGATGTTATTCTGCCCGATGCCACGTGGCTGGAACAGAGCCAGGTCAAACCGGACTGGCTGTACGACGCCTTTTTGAGTTATTTTGCCCAGGTGGTTCCCCCCATGTACGACACCCGCCCCATGTACCGTATTGTCCAGGGACTGGCCGAACGTATGGGCGTCAAGGACGCCGTACCCTGGAACACCATGGACGAGGCCTTTGAAAACCAGATGCGCGACCTGCCATGGGGGTTTCAGGAACTCAAGGAAAAAGGCTATATTATCACGGATCCTGCCAGATATTACAAATACAGGGAATGGGGCAGCATCAATCCCCCGGCGGGGTACGGCAGTTCAGGAACGAGCCCCACGGGCAAGTACAACTTCCTGAATGTTGTCAGTCAGGGAAAAGGGGTTGATCCCCTCCCCGACCATAAAGAGATTGAACAAAAGTTCAGGCCCAATGCTGAGTTCCCCTTTATTTTCGGAAACTACAGAATCTTTCAGCATGAACATTGCTCGACCTTCAGTAATTACCAGCTGATGAAGCTCAGGCCAGCCAACACCCTGATCATCAACGACCAGGATGCGTCCGCACTGGGCATTGCACCCGGAGACACGGTCCTGGTGGAATCGCCCTGGGGCAGCACCACCATCAAAGCCGAACCCACCCCGGATATCAGACCGGGGGTCCTTGGCGCGGCCGGGGGATACGGCCATGTGCGTGGCCTTGAAGGCGACCCCAAATTCCCGGATTTCGGAGGAGTCAATGTGCCCGGCGCCCTGATGCCGCCCAATGTGACCGAACCCACCGGCGGAACACCGCTGTTGAAATACATCAAGACCCGGGTGAGAAAAGCAGGATAGTATATCCATCGGTTTCACCACCGGTCTATAAATCCATACACGCAAAGGGCAGCCAAAGGCTGCCCTGTTGTTTAGTGGCGTTCAAACCGCCTCCCCTGCCCCATGCCCATAAAAGACAGGCCGCATTTTCTTATAACCGGCACGGCCGGAGCATGACGTCTGCTCTAGCCACAACGAATGATGAAACGCACCTGTTTGCAATGCTTCGGTGGGCGTTTCATATAAAATCACCCGTCAATCCAGATGGATGGGCAGACCCGGATGGCTTGTCCGTGGTTTCCCTTCCCATGAACAGCACCCTAAAGGTTTTCAACCGTGGGTCAAGCATCAATTCATGGCGTTTTCTCTGTCTTTCGTCAAAGGGATTGTTAAAAACATATTCCCTTCGCTGGTTTCTGCAACGAGAAGGTGAGAGAGAAGAGAATTTGATATAAGCTCTTCCTTTCTCTTCAGAACTGCTTTTATTAATAAATTCAGCCCCCGAGCAGTTGCTGTTCCCGTTGGGTGGGCGGATCCAAAAGATCCAGGGGCTGGTCTGCATGGGTTGCCGCAACGTCAGCATGTTTTTGTTGGATGGGGTATGACTTTCTGTTCTATGTTTATATTTTTCATCACATTGTTGCATTTTTTCAACAAATATTTTATCCTTTATTCCCAACCAGACGTTAATGATACATTTATCTTCATCGTAGAGTTCACTATGCCTCAGTCAACAACACATAAACTCGGAGTCTATCAGCCGCGTAATCCTAAGACAAGCGCATATTACAAGTGTGTTGAGAATCATTTTGAAGAACTGGAACGGGCATGGGATGACATGTATGCTTCCCAGTATGGTTTCTGGCGGACATACGTCATGACTGTGATTTTTAGATACCTGGACTGCGGTGACCTGCATATGGGATTTGCCAGGGTTCGTTGTGAAGAGTGCGGCCACGGGCCACGAGTATCTTCTGGCATTCTCTTGTAAACGTCGTCAATTTTTCCCATCTTGCCATCAGAAAAGGGTTGTACCCTAAAGAGCAGAAACTAGAATATAGCGAATGGCTGCTTTCTAATGTCTTGAAAGATGTTCCCCACCGGCAATGGGCCCGTTTTATATAATTTGGCAGTATTCCCAAACGATTGCGGATCTATTTTCTCTATGACCGCAAATTACTGGCAAAGCTCAGCATCTGTGGATGGAAGGTGCTCAGTGCCTATCTAAAATCAACTGTTCCATATGATGGTTCTGTTCCCGGAGCCAGCATTGCTGTGCAGACTTACGGTGATTTTCAAAATTTCAATCCACATCTCCACGCCATAGTTTCTGACGGCTGTTTTATAGATGACGACAATTTTCGAATGGCACCAGCATTCATGCTTGAAGACCTGGAAGAGACCTTTCAGTATGAAGTATTAAAAATGCTCAAAAAAGAGGGAAAAATAAATGATGCTGTTATACCCTGAAGGGCAGACACTCGAAAACATGCTTTCCTGGCATCATACTGGTTTCCATGTATATATTGGTGACCGGATTTATCCAGATAACAAAGCGGGTCTTGGTAATCTGGCCAATTACATTATCCGAGCCTGTTTCTCCCAGGAAAGAATGATCTATATTCCAGCAGAAAAATCAACAGACGGTACTGCCAAAGTGATTTATACCTCCAAGGACAGAAAGTCCCGGAAAGTTTTCAATGCTCTGGACTGGTTGGCTCAACTGGTGACTCACATTCCCAATAGATACGAACAAACGGTTCGCTACTACGGTTTCTATTCAAACAAATCAAGAGGTTTAAGAAAAAAGGTTGATGCTGATGATAATATCCCGGCTATTGTGCCCAATGAGATCTCTTCCAAAGAATTTCGGCAAAATTGGGCTCGGTTACTTCAGAAAGTGTATGAATTTGATCCTTTGATTTGCCCAAAATGTCAGGGGCCTATGAGAATTATCAGCTTTATTGAAGAAATCGAAATTATAACCCAAGGTCACGCGTAGAAATAATTTTACGACACCTTGGGCTTTGGGATATACGCAATCATGACCCACCACAGCCTGATCCGGTTTATATCTCTGAATTGATTTACGATGATTCAGACTCCCAGGTTCCAGCCTTTGACTATTAGAGCTGATTTTTAATGAAATTGAAATTTGGAATTACTGGTGAATTATGCCCAAAATCATCAGAAATTTGATGATTTTCGATCTTTTTCAATAAAATTCAGACTATTTTTATCCTTCCACTTAATGCCTATTTTTTATTTCAGGAATGTTTTGACCCAACCGGGTACTGGCACAACATGTTGTGCCAGTACCCGGTTGGGTGCATATCTCAACCTTTTAATAATTTTTCATACTTTTCTTGACTAAAAGCATCTTCCTATCTGTTGTTACTTTTCTTGACTAAAAGCATCTTCCTATCTGTTTGTCACCTGTCCCTTCTGCCCGGATCCCTGCTGTCTGGTGGTCAAGGTCTACTTTGATTTTTCCGACCTGCTTTTTTTGCACCTGACCCGCCAGCCGATCCCCGAAGATCAGCTGCGCCATAGCCGCCAGGACATCTGCCGTTACCTGGGACCCCGGGGCTGCACCCTGCCCAGGATTGTCCGGCCCTGGTCATGCACAAGGTATATGTGCCCGCCGCAAATGGCGGTTCTTCGCAAACGCGATCCGGCCACCCAGGCGTTGTTCAATGATTCCCTCCTGGCGATCAAACAGTTGCGCCGGGAGATAGAATCTGAATTTATTCGTGTTTCTGGTTGTTGAATCATTGTACTGGCAATCGCTAAACCCGAAGGCCATCATCCGGCCGCCGATTTCAAAATTTCCTCCAGTCTGTTTCCGGCAGCCCCATGCCTGAGAATTTCAAGGGCTTTTTCGGCAATCAGGCTTCCGGCCTCCAGCGGCGGGATGCCCCGGTTGTAGATATTCGATATAACGGTATATTCGTATGCGTCCGCCTGTGCGCCGGATTCTTCAGGAAGTGATCCGTTATTTTTCTTTTCTCCGGGAAGCATCAGATAGGCGGACATGCTCTTGGATGCCTGGGCGTCACCCCCCGGCCGCTCGCCGATCAGCATGATCACCAGGCGGGGACTGATTTCCTGGGCGATGTTTTCGGCCAGCTTGACCCGACCGAACGGGGCCACGATAATTTTTCCCATGCGAAGATTGCGGCTCTCCAGCCCGTCCAGGAGAACGGGAAGCAGCTGCGGGATGTTGTGGTGAACGGCATCGGCGCTGAGACCGTCGGAAATGACGATCTGAACGTCTTTGGAACCATCGGTTTTCAGGTCCGCCGTACTTTGCGCGGACAGACGGGTTCCCTGCTCCGGATGGTTCAGGTGGACTTTTCGACTGTCTGCCAGGGTGGAGATCCATTTGAAACGGTCCGGTTCAAGGCCATGGATCTGGAGTTGTTCGGGATCAAGATCGCTGTAGATGGCGTTGCGTGCTGCCGCCTGGTTGAATCGTGAAGTCCGGGACACGTCGTTGGCCGGACGGGGGCCGGCATTTTCAAATCCATAGGCCGCCGGCAGCGACTCTGCAAGAGACTGGAATTCCATTTCGGAAGAACAGAAGATGGACGGATCGCCCCAGTGCGGGCCGCGGCAGAACCCGCCTGCCGGCGAACGGGAAAAGATACCCCTGGAGACGGCCCATTCGGCATATTCGGGCGCAGGGCTGCGGCCGTATATTTCCCGGAGCGTCTGGTCGTCATGGCCGCTGGTATCGAAATAGGCCAGCATTCGATCAGTATTCAGATAGACATCCATGTAATAATTGGCTCCGGCCGCCGTCAGGAGTTCCGTGGCGATCTGCTGACCCTCGACCGTGATACCGGAGTGAAGGGTGTAGCAGGGCGCCATGCCCATGGGCAGTCCCATTAATTTTCCCATGAAATGGTCCTGAAGGTTGGACAGGATCATTTCCATATTGTCATTGTGGGTTTCCGGTCCGATGAATCCGGTGACATTGTTGACCATAAACGGATCGTACCGGCGGGCAAGGCCGTAACACAGGGCTTCACAGGTGGCCATGTCGATCCCGTTATGCTTGCCGTAGCTCATCTCGCTGCCCTGGCCGGTTTCGAAATACATCATCTGGTCCGCCTGCCGGCGAAGGGGACCGATCCGGGTCATTGTGTCATAGGCAAAGTCAAGATAATCGACGGTAACGTCGAATTCCTCGACCAGGGTGCGGTCGGTGCCGGCAAGGCTCTGGAACAGAATCTCCACGGGCGCCCCCTGTTCCAGGCAGCTGATTTGCGTCTTGATGTGGCCCAGTACGCAGATTTGGGTCGGCGCGCCCGTTTCCCGGCGGATGGCGTCGAGCTGTCCCAGTATGGCTGAAATGTTTTGAACCGTATCCTCGGCCGGATTGACGCCGATGAGGCAGTCACCGGTTCCCAGGGACAGACCCGTATAGGTCAGCAGGGTCAGTCCGTCCAGATGATCGGTCGGATGATTCGGCTGAAGCCGTGAGCAAAGGGTGCCTTGCTGCCCGATCCGGGTGCGGGCCCGGGTGGTTGTTTCAATCTTTTTTGATACCAGGATTAATTCATGGACATCCATGAGTTTGGAGAGTGCGGCCACCATCGGGCCGGTCAATCCTCTGCCGATCCGTTTGATTGCATCCCCCGGTTGCTGCATCAGACGGTCTTTGAGCGTCCCCAGCGGCATCTGCCGAATCTCATCAAAGACTGCCGGGTCAATGGCATAGTTGACCCGCATGACAGAATCGATTCGGCCGTCCGCATCGGTCAGGGGGTGGTCGAAGAAATGCTCCAGCGTCAGTGAAGACAAAAGTGCGCGGGCCGCCTCGCGTTCGGTTTCATTGCTGGCGGCGAGTCCGGCGGAACGGTCTCCGGCTTTGGCGTGGTCCGAGGCTCCCAGCAGGTGCTTGAGGCCGTGAAAGGTAAATGTCCTGCCCATGATGCGGGTGGTGTACTCCCGGTCGGGTTGGGGTGCGGGGATCTTTATATCTGCAAGGGATGTCAGTGGTTTCAAAATATATCCTTTTCTCTTCTGTATGTTTTCAACACGTTTCTTGCGCGCTGGTGATGTTGTTGTTTGAACGGGCCGTCTCGTGATACATCCCGAAAAAAGAAACCGGCACCAGTGCACCCTTTTTTTTGCCAATGGTTACAAACTGGGTGTCCCGATCGGGGATTTCGTCTAAAACCAGAAGCGGCAGAGTGTCTTGTTGCCATCCGGTGGCATAGTTGCCGACGGTTTTACCGCAATTGCCGTTCATGAGCAGGACCACCGGGCGATCTTCAGGCCATTCCGCATCCTTCATCAGCGCTCCCAGCAGCCGGCCAAACCGCCGAAACCGCGCGACCGCCAGATGGCTGTCCGAGTGGCCGGGGATGCCGGTCACCTGAATGGCGCCGCCGGCCTGACACCTTCGGACCATCTCAAGCCCCCGGGAAATTCTGCTCGCCGCATCGTCCACCCGCAGCCGGGTCAACACCGGCAAATCCTTCAGCGGCAGCCATCGGGGGTCTGGCAGAAACAGGGTGGTGCCTGAAATTTCCGTGTGATGCAGCGCAAGTCCGTAAACAGTGGCATGACCCCTGCTCTCGGGCATGCAGCCTGTCAGATCCCTGGAGAGAATCGGGGAGGAGACAATCCGCCGGGCCAGGTCGATCCCCAGGTCCCCGAATGCCGTCATTTCGGGCATCGGTTCACCCATGGCCGCCCGGTAGACAAGGGCACCGACACCGCCGGAAAACGTGATCATCGGATCATGGGCCGCTTCGGGAACGTTGACGGGTAACTGTTCGATAAACGCGAATCGGGGGTCTCCGGTCAAGTTGCGCCGGCCGGTGGCAGTCCCTTCCAGATACCGGATCATCCAGTCCAGGAGACGATCCCGCGTTTCTTCCTTCATGATTTCTCCCGGCAAGACAGCCAGATCCAGTTGACGCAGGAGCCTTTGTCCAAAAGAGGAGATGCCCGTCAGCCGATAGGTGCCCGGTGAAAAGCGAAAGTGGCGGGCCCCGATAAACGCGCATCCGGTGGACAGAATATCTCCGTTCATTCCCAGTGCCGTATTGGTGGTCCCGCCCCCGATATCCAGGTTGAGGACCGGGCGCCGGGGATGGCGCCGGGACAAGCCATAACAGCTGCCCATGAATGCCAGCCAGGACTCCAGGGCCGGATCATCGGCCGTTGCGATCAGTGATTCTCCCGCATACTCGTGTACCAGCGCTGTCAGCTTGCCGACGTTGCGCCGGGTGGCTGCCAGGCCGGTGACAATGGCCCCGCCGGAAAATATGTCGTCCATTTCGAGGTTCCCCTCGGTCATCCATCCCCGGATAATGCGACCCAGGGCCGGAATATCCAGATCCTCTCCGGTGAAGGGTGTAAAAACGGTTTCCGATCGAAAGACGATTCTGGGCCGTTCGAGTGAGATCTCACCGGAAAAGCGATGCCTGCCGACCCGCAACCGGGCCACCACGGCGCTGCTGGTGGTTGATCCGAAATCAAATCCAAGCAGGTTGACCGATCGCGTTGACGGGCGGGTTTCCCGCCCGTTGCCCGAACACGCGGACATGCTGCTGAATGTTTGGACAGGGTCGTTCATACGGCTCCCAAATGCGATCGTCGCGATTCGGTCCAGCCCTGAATCAGCCGGTCGGCAATGGTCGCAATGAATGCCACGCCCAGCCCGGCGGACAGTCCCAGGCCGTTATCCGCCCGGGTCAGGGCGATGTAGACTTCCTGGCCCAGATCCCGGGTGCCCACAAGGGCGGTAATGACAACCATGGAAAGGGCCAGCATGACCGTCTGGTTGATGCCCAGCATGATATCCGGAAGGGCCAGCGGCAACTCGACCTTCCAGAATGTTTGCCCTGGAGTGCATCCGGAAACGACGGCTGCTTCCCGCACGGTGGCCGGGACGCTCAAAATGCCGTGCACGGTGTAGCGGATTGCCGGAACCACGGCGTAAGCGACGATGGCAATCAGGGCCGATACATCGCCCACGCGAAACAGCATCACCACCGGCATGAGATAGACAAAGGACGGCAGTGTCTGGAGGGTGTCTAAAATGATATTGATCACGCGGGACATGGAATTGCTCTTGGTGGCCCAGACGCCGATAATCAAACCAATGACAGTGGAAAGCATGACGCCGATGCCGCACAGATAAACGGTGATCATGGCTTTTTCCCAGAAACCGGTGACCGCAATAAATCCGGCCAGCGCCACCACCAGGGCCGCCAGTTTAATTCCCTTCAACCGGTAGGCGATAAGCCCCAGGGCCATGATCACCCCCAGCCAGGGCAACCCGATTAGAAATCGTTTAAACGGCATGAGCAGTGTCAGCAGAAGACCGCTGCGGATCCATTCGAGCTGATCGTAACAGTGGATGTTGATATATTTGATCATCGCGTCCCAGAAAGGGCCGGTGGTCACCTGCCAGGCCTCGGGGTAGTTCATCAGCGCGGGAAATGCCGTTCCCAGCGCATAGGCTCCCGGGATAACGGCGACAGCCAGAAGGGCATGGGCGTTACGTTTGAAAAACGATGCGTCGCGCATATTGACAGGCGCTTTGTGCGCAAAGGCCTGGCTGAGCCGATCCAGCACAATGGCCATGACGACAATGGCGATCCCCGACTCCAGTCCGGCACCGATCTTCAGGCGTCGAAGGGCGGCAAGGACGTCGTAGCCCAGGCCGCCGGCACCGATCATGGAGGCGATGATAACCATGTTCAGGGAGAGCATGATCACCTGGTTCAGGCCGACCATCAACTCCGACAGGGCGGCCGGTATTTTCACTTTCCACAGGAGCTGGCGGGGGGTGCACCCGATCATCTGCCCGGATTCCACGATCTCGGGGGGTGTTGCACGCAATCCCAGCATGGTACAGCGGACCATGGGGGGCGTAGCATAGATAATGGTGGCAATCATGGCGGAAACCGGTCCGAATCCGAACAGAAACAGGATCGGGATCAGGTAGGCAAACACCGGCACCGTCTGCATGAGATCCAGCAATGGCAGAACCCATGCCTCGACCCGGCGACTGCCGGCGGTAACGATACCGATGGCCAGCCCGGCCAGGGCACCGATGGCAACGGAAATCAATATGGCGGCCAAAGTCATCATGGCGCTTTCCCATTGGCCGAACACGGCCAGATAGACAAACGCCGATCCGGCCATAAGGGCAAGGTTCCATCCTTTGCCGGCGTGCCCGATGATGGCGGCCAGAACCACCACGGCAATCCAGGGCAGGTGGGGGATGTGCAGCATCTGACCGCCGCCTGTCGCAATATCGACGCCGGTGGCAAAAACCCCCAGTGCCCATGTCATGGGCCATTCGAGCAGCCAGGCCAGTGACCGGGTCAGTTCTTTGAATGTGAAAACACCGAAACTGAGATCGTTGATCAGCCAGTCCATGAGACGGTTCAGCAGATCTTTGAAAGGCAGTACCCAGTCTTCCGGATAAACCGCCATCCAGGGCGGATCAATGAAACGGGTCGTTGCCCAGGTTATGAATACCGCCACCCAGAGCCACCGGGTGACGGGAATCGATTTCAGTTCTGACCAGAGTCGGCGCCATGTCTGTATCAGCGGGGCGCTCCGGTCAACGGGTTCCATTTTTTCCACTTCCACCGTCGATTCCGCGTCCGGGGCTGCTGCGGGGCAGCTGATGGGCACAAAAGGGGCCGGCGGGATTTTGTAAGATCCGGCAAACGCGCATGTCTCATTGACAGCCATGGGTGGCAACCTCCTCGCCGATGAAAGCCCTGAGCGCATTTTGCATGCTGATTTCTCCGACAATCCGTTCCAACGCGTCCACGACAGGGATGGGCTCCTGCTGATCGATGAAGCGACCCATGAGCGCATCGATTTTCGTGTCGGCAGCGACCGGGGAGACGGTTGGCGGAATTGGGCAAGTACGGTCCACCGGCGTCATGACGGAGGCGGCCGACACGACCTTTGCCCGGGGAACTTTTTGCGTGAATTCCGAGACGTAGGCGTCGGCCGGATTCAGGAGCAGGGCTTCCGGGGTGCCGACCTGGATGATCTCGCCGTTTTTCATGATGGCGATGCGATCCGCCAGCCGTATGGCCTCTTCAAAGTCATGGGTAATGAAAACAATGGTTTTGTGGAGAACTTTTTGAAGTCTTAAGAATTCGTCCTGCATTTCCGTGCGGATCAGCGGATCCAGGGCCGAAAAGGGCTCATCCAGGAACCAGACTTCCGGGGCGGCCGCCAGCGACCTGGCAATGCCGACCCGCTGTTGCTCTCCGCCCGAAAGTTCCCTGGGAAAATAATATTCCCGGCCTTTGAGACCCACCAGTTCGATCATTTGCTCTGCCTCTTCTTCCCTGGCAAACCGGGCCATGCCCTGGACCTCCAGGGGGAAGGCCACATTGTCAAGGACATTGCGGTGGGGCAGGAGGCCGAAATTCTGGAATACCATGCCCATTTTTTTCCGGCGGATGGTGATCAGAGTTTCCTCGTCGGCTTTGAGAAGATCCATGCCGTCGAAGATAATCTCTCCGGCCGTGGGTTCGATCAACCGCGTCATGTTCCGCACCAGGGTGGATTTCCCGGATCCGGACAAACCCATGATGACAAAAATTTCTCCTTCATAGATTTCTAAAGATACATCCCGGGTAGCCCCGATATAGTCGGCATCCCGGATTTGCTCGTAGGTCGGGTGATGGTCGTGGTCGGCCAGGAATCGCTTCGGATTTTTCCCAAAGAGCTTCCATACATGGCGACATTCCAGCTTGACGGTGCCGCTTGTCTTTTTTTTTGTTTCGGGAGCAGCCATGGTTATTTAACCCATTCTTTCCAGACGGCTTCGTGTGTTTTCAGATAATCGGCGACAACATCTTCCAATTTTTCTCCGTCCAGATCGATTCTGGCGATCATTTCCCCCATCTCCTGATTTTCGATATGGAACGCCTTGATTGCGTTGTAGGCACCGGGCCATTTATCTTTAAGGCCGGCCCAGGCGACCTTTTTGATCCACCCCTCTGGTTTGCCGCAGTCATACGCCATTTTGGGATTGTCGCCCCAGGCCGGATCCTCATAGCATTCATCGCAATATTTTGGAAACCGGATCCATTCGCCAGCATATTTGATGGGGACCCAATGGGGCGTATAAACCCACAGGAGAATGGGGGCTTTGCGCTGGTAGGCGGAGGTGAGCTCGGCAAACAGCGCCGCGTCCGTGCCGGCATGGACCACCTCATAATTGAGGCCGAGGGCTTTGACCCGCTCTTCGTCGAAGCCGCCCCAGGTCACCGGAGCGCAGAGGTAGCGGCCTTTGGGGGCGGTTTCGGGTGCAGCGAAAATCTTGGCGTATTTGTTAAGTGCTTTCCAGTCTGGCAGGTCCGGGCATTTTTCCTTCATATAGGCCGGATACCACCACTCTTCCTTGGCAAACAAGCCGGTCTCGCCGAGGTCTTCCGTCTTGCCGGTTGCAAGAGATTTGAGCATCGCCTGCTTGCCGGTGGTTTCCCAGATTTCCATGGCCAGGTGGAGATCTCCGGATTCCAGTCCGGCAAACTGGGCAATATAATCGGCTGTGACATATTTGACACGATACCCCATGGACTGCAATATATCTCCCATCAGATGGCTGGTAATCAGCTGACCGCTCCAGTCATGCAGGGTGATTTTGATCGGGTCATTTGACTCCACGGATGCGCAAAGGGCGTCCGTCGGTGAAAATATCACTGCCGCAAGAAGCATTCCGAGCCAAAAATGAGTAAAACGTTTTTTCATCGTCCATTCTTTCCTTTTCATTTTTCCTTCCTTTCTTTTTCGTTTCATAGCCTTACCTGGGTATGAGTTACTTTTTGTGGATATAGGTTTTTCGGTGATGCGCCAGACTATCACTATGTAGTGAGATTTGCATTTTGCATGCCATAAACCCTTTGGGGCATCTTTTTTTATAATAGTATTAAAATTCAATGGGTTGTTTTCTGTTTTATAGATTCGATCCATATGAAGAGTGAAAATAAAATACATATTTGTTAATCAATACTCATCTTATTACGTATTTGTAATGTTTTAGCTGGCGGCGCCAAATAAGATCAGGCCGATGGGGAAGGCAACACGCGCTGTGGTGTTATTATGCGAATCACAGAACGGCCCGGCGGAGTCTTAGAACCTTGCATGCAGCGTTTGCGGGCAGGGCATGTATCGAATCGCCCTGGTCATGCACAAGGTATATGTGCCCGCCGCAAATGGCGGTTCTTCGCAAACGCGATCCGGCCACCCAGGCGTTGTTCAATGATTCCATTCTGGCGATCAAGCAGTTGCGCCTATAGATGGAATCTGAATTTATTCGTGCTTCTGGTTGTTGAATCTTTTTAAAATATCTGCAGTTTTTCTACCCCTCCGTGAAACCATCGGTTTCATGTATGTCACCGGTGCGATGGTAATTACATCATCGCTTATCCCTCTTGAGAGGCATACTGCACAAAAGGTCTGTTCCGGATGACGAACCGTAAAATAAGGGCCAGGGCCACGGACTGGATTTCCCTTAGGCCCGGCACCGATGGAGCCGCCGCCATGGCCCTGGCCCATGTGATCATCACAGAAGCGTTATACGACAGGGAATTTGTTCAGAACTGGACCACTGGCTTTGAACCCTTCAAGGCCAGGATTCTGGGAGAGGAAGACGGGATTGCCCGAACGCCGGCATGGGCCGAAAAGATATGCGGCGTACCGGCCGCGACCCTGGAGCGCATCGCCCGGGAATTTGCCCAGGCCAAAGCCAAGGGCGTCATTTCCTGGGCCGGGCTTGCCCAAAGTCCCAACAGCCATTGGGCCACGGCTGCCATCCAGGCCCTCAACGGTCTCTGCGGAACCTTTGATGCCCCGGGCGGCCCCTCACTGCCCTGGAAAAGAAAACTGGGCTCAGCCTGGCGGGACGGCCAGCAGAAGCCGGAGAAGAAACCTGCCCCCAAGGTGGACAGCTATCTGCTCTGGTCCGGCTGGTCCCCGGCCAAATTCGAGGATCAGGTTGCCGATGGCCGGATCAGGGGGCTGATATCCTACTGGGCCGATCCTGTGCTCACCTGGGGAAATACCGCCTCTGTGACCCGGGGCATTGACCAGCTTGATCTCTGCGTCACCATCGACGCATTCATGTGCAATACCGCCCTTCACAGTGATGTTATTCTGCCCGATGCCACGTGGCTGGAACAGAGCCAGGTCAAACCGGACTGGCTGTACGACGCCTTTTTGAGTTATTTTGCCCAGGTGGTTCCCCCCATGTACGACACCCGCCCCATGTACCGTATTGTCCAGGGACTGGCCGAACGCATGGGCGTCAAGGACGCCGTACCCTGGAACACCATGGACGAGGCCTTTGAAAACCAGATGCGCGACCTGCCATGGGGTTTTCAGGAACTCAAGGAGAAAGGGTATATTGTCACGGATCCTACCAGATATTACAAATACAGGGAATGGGGCAGCATCAATCCCCCGGCGGGGTACGGCAGTTCAGGCACAAGTCCCACGGGCAAGTACAACTTCCTGAATGTCGTCAGTCAGGAAAAAGGGGTTGATCCCCTCCCCGACTATAAAGAAATTGAAGAAACGTTCAGGCCGGATGATGAGTTCCCCTTTATTTTCGGAAACTACAGAATCTTTCAGCATGAACATTGCTCGACCTTCAGTAATTACCAGCTGATGAAGCTCAGGCCAGCCAATACCCTGATCATCAACGACCAGGATGCAGCCGCACTGGGCATTGCACCCGGAGACACGGTCCTGGTGGAATCGCCCTGGGGCAGCACCACCATCAAAGCCGAACCCACCCCGGATATCAGACCGGGGGTCCTTGGCGCGGCCGGGGGATACGGCCATGTGCGTGGCCTTGAAGGCGACCCCAAATTCCCGGATTTCGGAGGAGTCAATGTTCCCGGCGCCCTGATGCCGCCCAATGTGACCGAACCCACCGGCGGAACACCGCTGTTGAAATACATCAAGACCCGGGTGAGAAAAGCAGGATAGGACATCCACCGGTCTATGAATCCATACACGCACAGGGCAGCCAAAGGCTGCCCTGTTGTTTAGTGGCATTCAAACCGCCTCCCCCGCCCCATGCCCACAAAAGACAGGCCGCATTTTCTTATAACCGGCACGGCCGGAGCATGACGTCTGCTCTAGCCACAACGAATGATGAAACGCCTCTGTTTGCAATGCTTCGGTGGGCGTTTCATATAAAAACCACCCGTCAATCCAGATGGATGGGCAGACCCGGATGGCTTGCAAACAAGGCTGTCAGGCCTTTAAAATCCGCCTCAAACCGCTTGATATCCTGTGGATCAAAATATCTTCCCACCCCGCTGCTGGTCAGGGGAACAATATCGGTCTGCCATTCATAGCCCCTGGATTCGAACAGGGATTTTAACTGCCCGTTAAGCTGCCCTGTGGCATTCAAGCAGCCTGAGTTTTCAAGGAACCATTTTCTCGGTGAAAATCCGTCTGCCCCCGTCACGGTCCGGGCGATTGCTTCTGGAAGTTGCCTGTCCGTTGCAAGCATTCCGGTCAAGGGATTAATGATCGACGGATCCATACCGGCCGTGGATGTGGACATGACACAGGGAAGATCTGCCCTTAAATATTCATACACCGCACGGCATCCGTTTTCCATGAGGGAAAGATGAACCCCGACCCGGCACTGGACCAGGTGGGCGTCAACCTCTTTCCGAGGCAGGTTGGCAATCACCGTGGCCCTGGCCGAGAGCCCCCTTTGATGGATTTCTTGTTTGAAACCGGAAACATTTTCCGGCGTTCCCCTGCCCAGGAACAGCACCGTAAAGGGTTTCAACAGCGGGTCATTCATCAGGTCAAGCATCAATCCATGGCGCTTTCTCTCTCGTTCGTCAAAGGTGTTGTTAAAAACAAGGTCAAACCGCTTGTCACCCGGCACGGGCATTTCAGTTTCTGCATCAAGGTAGTCGCCATGGGCAAGCCGGGTGGTAACGGTATTGGACTGCCCCAGGACAAAGGCCCGGTCCTCATGGGAGGAGAGACCGAACAGCACAGGGTCTTTCAGCCTTGAATAGAGGCGCAGCCAGGTGTGGCGGAAGGTGACGCCTGCGGCAGGTTCCACATACAGGAAATACGATTCTCCAACGGCCTGGAGCAGGGCCGGCACCGGGAAAAAAAGGTAGGGGATTGAAAAGATTCTCAACACCCCCTTTTCCCGGGGAAGCCGGGGGGATTTGAGCACCTGGCAGAAGTTCCTCGGCCTGAACCGCTTGTATTGTTTCTTTTCAATCTTTCGGTGGATCAGCCGTCGCTCATTGTCCAGAAACGAGTGGATTTCAGGCAGGTCACCCCAATCAACCGTCATTTTTTCAAGCCATGCCCATTGACCGGGAAAGGGCAGCAGGGCCAGGAAAAGTTTTGCCTGCAACCCCGCAAAGCCCGGGTCCTGCCGGGCAACCCCTTCAAACAGGGCAAGGCGGTTCCTGAAAATCGCGTAGGCCCAGTCAATGCCCCTTAAGTGTTCCAGTTCCGGCCGATGCCAGAAGAGCAGCTCGTCAAGGGCCTGGGTCAGCCGGGGTCTGAGGTCGGCGTACCAGGCCGGATCCCTGGACAAAAAAAGTCTGCCTGAATCTGCAAGGGCTGCAAACCCTTCGAGCAATTCAATGGAAACCATGGGTTCATCCTTCTTCATTGCCACTTTAAGCCTCCATGGCTGCCAGGGTGGTAAAGGTCACCCCGTTTATCTTCGGTTCGGCGGCCATCTGCCTTAACAAACATTCCAGAAAGATAAAGGCGGGCTCACCCATGCGCATGTGGTGGAGCATGATCCCGCAGACCCCTGTGGCCATGCCCTGGGAAAGCTCGCTGAAAAAAGCGTCCCAGCCAAGGGACGCAGCGCTCTCCTTCCGGGTGTGAAGATCCACGTTGATACTATAGTCTCTGAGCATCCCAGGCGGCCCGGGACGGCTGCCGGCGCTTCTGGAGATACCGTCAAACCCCAGTTTCACCAGGCAATCCATGGTTTCCCGGGTGCACCGGTTCCAGGGCGGGGTGAAAAAACGGTCAAAGCGGCGGTTTAAAAGATCTTCCAGCCGCTGTTTACCCCGCTCCAGATCCCTGGCAACCGCCGATACCGGCCGGCCCGGGCCAAACTCCTGTTTTTTCCCCTGGGTTTCGTGGTTGCAGTGCCGCCACCCGTGCTGGTGCCAGCACAAGAGATCCCCTCCGTTTTCAGCAAAGGGTTCCAGGGCCTCCCACCGCTGGCGGGTCAGCCAGGCAGGTACCACGGCAAGGCAGAGGGGAAGGCGGTACCCAAGAAAGAGGTTCACCATCCGGGTAAAATTGTGCCCCGGCACCCCGATGTCATCGGCCCTGAAAAAGACTTTCACCTGTTTTTTTCCGGCCACCCCCCGGGCCAGGGTTTGTTCAAGGCGCTGCTGGATGTCCACCGGCACACGGCCTTTGATGTCATCATAGATCCGGTTCATGGTCTCTCCTTTTGTTCAATCCATCCGGCCACGGCTTGAGCCCCCCCAAGGTCCAGGGGGCGGACAATTTTCTTGTTCCCGGCGGTCAGGCGCTCCTGGATCATGGCGGCCAGGACTCCGGATTCAAGGTGGTCCGGTTCAAGCAATGTCATGTCTGCAAAATCCGCCAGCATTCCTGCCCGGGTTCGCTGTTCCCGGTTCTGGTCAAAGGGCCATACCAGGGACGGGACCCCGGCGGCCACAAGGTTCATGCAGGTGTTGTACCCGGCCATGCTGATGGAGAGATCTGCCGCTGCCAAAAGCGAGATGAAATCCGCCCAAAAGGGTTCCACACGGATCCCCTCGTGGACCAGGGAATGGATCTCGTCAACAACGGCCCGGTCCATGTAGGGACCGGTTAAGACCATCATCTTGACCCGGCCAGGGTCCACAAGGCGGCTGTGGGCAAGCACTGCGGCCCTTAAAAGGGGGGCACCCACGTTTCCGCCGCCAACACTCACAACCACCAGGGGTTGATCCGATGTCATTCCCAGGGCCTGCTTGACCCCGGCCACGGCCGCCGGATCAGGCTGGGGGGTCACAAAACCGGTATAGACCACCGGAATTCGAATCCTGTCCATGGTTGAAAAGCTTGAGTCCAGCCGGATCAACCGGGGATCCGAATGGATCAACACCCCGTCAAAGTACCGGTTCAGTGTATCCACCACCCGGGTCTCGTAGGCCGCGGCATCTTTTTTTTCCACAAGGATGTCCCGAAGGCTGCAGACCACCCGGCATTGACGGCCCTCGTCCTGGCGGATCAGCGACAAGACCGGATCCAGCTCAAAGCGAAAGGCCTTTCTGCCAAAGGGATAGAGCTCCACCAGAAAAACATCCGGCCGCTCGTTCAAGAAAAGCTGCGCCAGCATCTGTTGGCGCTCGTGTTTCACCGCCCCAACGGTTCTTGCCGGATCAACGCTGTAGAGCCCGTTAAACTGGTCATCCATCATCAACCCGGGTAGATTCACCTGGCGCACATGGCCGGGAACCGTGCAGGGCAGGGACGCCCCGCCCGTGACAAGGACAATATCATGGGCCTTCAACGCCTTGACGATCTCAAGTGTCCTGAAAAAATGTCCCACACCCAGCACATGCTGGCAATAGACGATGATCTTCATTGGGCCTCCTGGTTGAGGTTTATGGCGTTCAACCGTTCCAGGACCACGGTATGATCCCATGCGAACCGGTGCAGATGGTTGTCCTTGATCACCTGCTTTTCGCCTGGCAGAAATGCCCTTCCCAGGGCATGGTAGGCAAGGGACTTGATGACGCCGCTGTGGGTCACGACAAGGATATCGAACCCGTCAAACCGCTGTGCCGCCCGTTCAAGGGCCACAAGCGCCCGCTTGAGCACCCCGTTCCTTGATTCACCGCCCGGGGGGCAGAAATCCCACCCCAGCCCCTCCTGGTGTTCCACGGTTCCCGGAGCGGCCTGGCGTATCTGGCGGATGGTGCTGCCCTCCCAGCGTCCAAACGACTGTTCCCGTAAGTTTTCGTCGAGGACCACGGCCAGGCCCAGGCCCTGCCCGAGAATTTCTGCCGTCTGCCTGGCCCGGATCATGGGACTTGAAACAATCAGGTCCAGGGAGATCCTGCCCAGGGCGGCACACCAGGAGGCCACCTGGCGCCTTCCCGGGTCGGCCAGGGCAATGTCCGTTCGTCCCTGGATGCGCTGGTCAAGGTTCCACTGGGTCTTGCCATGGCGGATCAGGTTAAAACCAATCATCAGACGCCACCCGCTTTAAAAGGGTTTCAAGGTAGAGATAGTTGCGGCCAAGGTCGTGGCGCTGCCGGATGTAAGCTGCGGAAGCCTTGCCCATGCCGGATCGTAGGTCCGGGTCCTGGATCAGCCGGGTCAGGGCCCGGGCAAAGGCGGCCCGGTCGAACATGGGGATCAGCAGACCCGTGGTGCCATTGTCCACCACCTCGGGAATGCCGCCGTTGTCAAAGGCAACCACGGGCAAAGCGCACGACTGGGCCTCAAGGAACACCATGCCCAGGGATTCCCGGATCCCGGGAAAGGCAAAAAGGTCGCCGGCACTGTAGAACCCGGCCATCTCCTGCCTTGGAATTTTACCGACAAAGCGATAATGGCCCGGGATAGACCGCGCTGCAAGGGCCTTGAGACTCTTTTCCATGGGGCCGCTGCCTGCGATCACCAGGACAAAGGGAATCTTCTGTGCCACAAGCTGGGAACAGCACTGGATCAGCCAGGCCAGGCCCTGGCTCTTGACATCATCGCGGAACATGGCTGCCGTGAGAATGACAGAGATCCCGGACGCCTGCCATTGAGCCCTGAGGGCCCGGCCCTTTGACCGGTTTCGCCCAAAGGCGCCAGGATAAATCCCCGGAGGGATGTGGGCAAGCCGTTCGTCCGGGACAATCCGTTTCAGGTTCTCAAGATCTTCGAGCTTGTTGGTGATCACCTGGTCGGCCCGCAAAAGGGCGGCCCGGTTCAAGAAGAAACCGGGCAGGGTCTTGATTTTCTTTTTCCGCTTTGTCGAATAGATGCCCTGGAAGATAACATACCGGATGCCAAGGCATCTGCACACCCAGGGGCCCAGGATATCCGGGGCCTTGTAGTAGGTATGGTAGGTCAGCCACAGATCAGGCCGGGCAGCGGCAAGGCGTCTCATTGACCGGAAAAAGTCCCGAATCAACCCGGGCCAAAGCCAGGGCCGGTAATAGATCCACCGGGCCCGGACCCGGCTCTGAACCGTTATTTCATGGCCCTTACGTTCAAGGAATTCAACGATGCCCTGGGCAATGGCAAGATCCCCCGACGGGGTGCCATGGCCAAGGGGTTTAAACGGGGCATAAAAGGCAATTTTCATCCCCGGGGCCTATCCGAGTTCAGGAACCATGGTTTCATAGATATGGGCAAGTTCCCGTACCAGCTTTTTGTTGTTAAAGTTCTTTTCAACCCTCAACCTGGCCGCGGCTGTCACCCGCTGGCGAAGCGCCTGATCCGTCAGCAGTCGTTCCATGGCACGGGACAGGCGCTCGGGATCCTTTGGTTCGACCATGAGCCCTGTCACCCCGTCCTCAAGGAACTCGGGCAGACCCGACACATGGGTTGCCACCACGGGCAGGTTCATGGCCATGCTCTCTGCCATGACATTGGGAATCCCGTCCCGGTCCCCGTTGGCTGCCACCTGGCAGCCCAGGACAAAGAGGTCGGATTGTGCATAGTAGTCAATCACCTGCTCGTGGGCCATGGTGCCGCACAATGTGGTCAGCCCGTCCAGATCCAGGGCATCGATCAGAGCCACGATCTTGTCCCTGTCGTCTCCCTCGCCGATCAGGGTGTGCCTGAAATCGATTCCCCGGTCCCGCAGAAGGGCCAGGGCACGGTAAACCGTTTCCAGCCCTTTTTTTTCCGTGATCCTTGCCACGGTCAGGATCCGGTATGGGGCAGAGGGAGCTTTGACCGTTCCCTGGGGCTTGAAGTAGTCCAGGTTGATGCCATGGTAGACACAGAACAGGGGGGTGGCGGTACCCGGGGAAACCGTTGCAAGGTATTGCTCGTTGTAGCGGGTACAGGTCACCACAAAACGCGCCATGTCGATCTTTTCTGCAAGCTGGCGCCGGTCCGAGGTGTAGATGTCCTTGGCATGGGCAAAGAAGCTGAAGGGAAGCCCTGACAAAATACTGGAAAACAGGGCCACGGACGTGGGGGAATGGGCAAAGTGGGCATGGAAATGGACAATGCCTTTGTCCGGCAGAAATTTATGGACCAGGACCCCTGCCTGGAGAAGGTGCTTCACCGTTGCCGACCGCCGGGTCCTGAACCATCGTTCAACCGCTTTTTTAAGGGCATTCACGTAGCACTTTGGCCGTTTCAGGGCCAGCAGCAGATTATGGTACAAGAGGATATGAAGGTTGGGCAGGATGGTTGAAGGCAGATAATCCACCCCGGCCCTGATCCTGTTCACGCTGGCATGGGTGAACGACTCCCTGGGATGGCGCATGGAAACAATATGAATCTTGTATCCAAGGGATTCCAGAAGCAGGATCTCATTTGAAATAAACGTTTCCGATATCCTGGGATATCCCTTTAAAACCATGCAGAATGTGGCTGTTTTCCCGATGCTCTCGTTTTTCATCTTTTCCTTTCCTGAAAATCTATTTTCAAATTTCTGCTTCAACTAAGGTTAGGACAGCTGTTCGCCTATTTGGCAAACCGGGCGCCACCGCCGGCCGGATCCTGTTTATACCCCAGGGCCTTAAAATCCATCACCCCTGAAGGAGTGTGGCAATCCAGGCAGGACAGCGCTTGCTCCTTGGGAACCACCCCATGGTTCAGACGCCAGTACATGGACGTCTCAGCAAAAGCAACTTTGCCGCTAAAGGGAAGCTTTGCAGCCTTCATACCTTTTTCTGCCGCCGATTTCCAGTCTCCCGTGGCAAAAAAACCGTCCTTGCCCGTTAAATGGGGAACAATAAGGGTTCGATTTTCAGGATCCATGAGTTGCCGGCCCTTCATCATTTTATAGGGGGTGATCTTTGCCAATGGGTCTTTGATGCTGCCCTCCGGGGGATTAAGGGCAGTGACGCCGCTTACATTTACAACGTCTCCCTTGAGATACCTGCGGTGTTTCCCATTGTACCAGGCATAGGTGGGACGCAACGCCTTTTCTTTTACGGTGACGCCCATTTTCGTCTGCATCACGACCTTGTTCGCACTCTGCTCCAGGATCTTATTTTCCCCAACCCCTTTGGAGGGGTCCCTGGATGTCAGTGTAAATTTTTTGCGTGCAAAGGTCGGGATATGGCAGGTCTGACAGGCAATGGATTGACCGTGACGGTTCAGCTGGTTCAACAACGGAGACGCACCATCATGGGGTGATTCATCATGGCAGTCCGTGCATGACACACTGCCCTCACTCACGGCTGAGGTGGTGCTGCTGCCCGAGATCCGGTGGTGATCCGTGGTGTGGCACTCCTGGCAGGAAAAATCTTCTCCTCCCATGTGGACATCAAAGGACCTGGAGGGATTCAATAATTCACTGCTGAGATCCCCATGCTTGAAATTATCCCCGCCACCACCATACCAGTGGCAGGCACCACAGTTGCCCCGTCCAGGCGGACCCACTTTTTGAGCAATCTCTGCCAGATCAATATCCTTGTCTGGATACCCGCAGGTGTTTTTCTTTTTGGAATAGCGGCCCGTGGTATCATGGCAAACCAGACAGTCCACATTGGCCATGTCCGTAAAATCAAACGTCTCATCCTTCCACCCATAACCGGCATGACATTTGGTGCACCCGCACCAATTGGATTCTATGCCCACTCAGTAGTCGTTCATCAGGTTTATCTTGCCAAGTTGTGCCCCTCGTTCACGGCCTTCTAAAAAAGCGGTTCCCCCCTTCCAGAGCCAGTGGGCCGTCTTGACAAAATCCTCGCCCTGGGCTGCGTGGCATTCCAGGCATTGACGGGTGATATCCCGGGCACTGCCATGGGCCTTTTCCATCAAAAGGGAATGATCTTCCATGGCATGGGACAAACCGCTGAACACAAAAACAACAACTGCAAAACAGATTCTTCCAATCATTATTCCTCCTTTGGAACCGTTCCAGAACCATTCAATGGGACTTTTCCAGCTTAAAGACTTCATCCGCCGAATTATGACCATAAACCAATAACAGATTAACGCAACTTAACGCAACGCATAACACGTGCCAGTCACAATTTTTTTTAACAAAAAACGACCCGGTTCCAGGCATAACCTGATTTAAAAAAAATCATACACAAAAAGAAATGATCCGGCCAGGAAAGGTCCACCCGCCAGGTAACGTTAAAACAGGGCCAGGGTAACGCAGAATCATTGTCCCGCCCCTGTCTGAATCCGGATAAAACAGGAAAAAAATCCTTGTCATTGCTGGTCGAACAGGCATAAAGGCCTATTAACAGAGGGTAAAAAAAATTGACAATAAGGGTAACGTTATCATAGAATAAAAACCATCATTATCAAATTTTATTCTATTTACCCAAGGAGCTCCATGAAAAAACAGCATCTATGGGATGCCGGTTTTTTAAACCAGATCATTGACACCATGGCCAACGGCCTGTTTACCATGAGCGTATCCGGCGAAATCACCTCATGGAACAAGGCAATGGAAGGTATCAGCGGCTATACGAGCCGAGAAGCCCTGGGAAAAACCTGCAGCCTTCTCCAGTGCAGCCGCTGTTTTGGAAAAAAATGCCCGGCAAACATCAACTATTGCGGCGTGCTTGAAAAACGAAACACAGGTCCTAAAGAATGCCTGGTCAGACATAAAAACGGACACCTCATATCCGTCATAAAAACCGCAAGGGCAATCAAGGACAAGGAGGGTAACGTTGTCGGCGTGGTGGAAAGCCTGGCCGACCTTACGGAACTCAACGCCATACGCAAAAAAATGGCCGAAGCCGAACGCCGGCTTGGGGAGACCTTCCGCCTGGGAAACATCATCGGCAAAAGTGCCAGGATGCAGGCGGTTTTCAAGGCCATCCAGATGGCATCGGAAAGCAGGGCAAACATCCTGATCCAGGGAGAGAGCGGCACCGGAAAAGAACTGGTTGCCATGGCCATCCACTACAATGGTTTGAACGCCGACGCCCCCCTTGTAACGGTCAACTGCAGTGCCCTGTCTGAAACTTTGCTGGAAAGCGAATTGTTCGGCCACAGCAAGGGGGCCTTTACCGGTGCCCACAAGGATCGCATGGGCAGGTTTGAACAGGCCCACCACGGCACCATTTTTCTGGATGAGATCGGAGAGCTGACCCCCTACATCCAGGTAAAGCTGCTCCGGGTGATACAGGAGCGGGAAATTGAACGGGTGGGAGAATCCAAGCAAAGAAAGATTGACATCCGGATCATTGCGGCAACCCATCAGAACCTGACGGATCTGACCAACATGGGAAAGTTCAGGGAAGACCTGTTTTATCGACTCAAGGTGTTTCCCATAACCATCCCCCCCCTCCGGGAACGGCGGGAGGATATTCCCCTCCTGGTTCACCACTTCATAGACAAGGGCAATAAAAGGGAAAAAAGAACGATCAAGAAGATCAGCCAGGAAGGCATGCGCGCCCTCCTGGAATACACCTGGCCCGGAAATGTAAGGGAACTTGAGAATGCCGTTGAACACGCCTTTGTCCTCTGCCGGGCCGACCAGATAGATCTCAGGGACCTTCCCGTTGAAATCAGAAATCATACCCATCCAAAGGTTGAAACCACCGTTATGACAAAACCAGCCAGGCGCCTTACCCGGGAGGCCCTGGTGGAACTGCTAGACCAGTGCGACTGGAACAAAGCCGAAGTGGCAAGGCGCATGGGAAAAAGCAGAACGGCCATCTGGAAATACATGAAAAAATGGGAGATACCATTAAAAGGAGACAGCAAATGACGGCAACCGTCTATTTTACCGATTTCAAGGCAAACTCAAAGGAAAACCTTCTGGAAAAGCTGGCAAGGCTCATGGCCACGGCCGGCCTGGATGAAATCCTTGACAAGAACGACCTCACCGCCGTAAAGCTCCATTTTGGAGAGATGGGCAACACGGCCTTTATCCGCCCGCCGTTTGTCCGGCGAATCGCAAAAGCCATCAGAGAACGGGGTGCCACCCCCTTTCTCACCGACGCCAATACCCTCTATGCCGGCACCCGGAGCGACTCGGTCTCCCACATCACAACGGCCATTGCCAATGGATTCAGCTTTTCAAGCATGGACAGCACCCCCATTATCATTGCCGACGGGCTCAGGGGTCGAAGCGAAACCAGCGTCAGGGTCGGCCTGAAACACTGCAGCGAGGTCCACATCGGCCAAGAGATCGTTGCGGCCGACGCCCTTATTTCCGTTGCCCATTTCAAGGGCCATGAGCTTTCAGGCTTTGGCGGCACCCTCAAAAATCTGGGCATGGGTTGCGCCTCAAGGAAAGGCAAACTGGAGCAGCATTCCACGGTCAGCCCAAAAATCAAGCGAAAGACGTGCATTGGATGCGGCGCGTGTGTCGACAACTGCCCGGTCGAAGCCATCACCCTGGAAGAAAACAAGGCGACCATCAACCAGGAAGTTTGCATCGGATGCGGCGAATGCATCATCCGCTGTCCCACGGGTTCGGTGAACATCCGTTGGAACCAGACCATACCGGTGTTCCTTGAAAAGATGATGGAGTACACCAAGGGCGTTGTTGCGGGCAAAGAGGACAAGACGCTGTTTATCAACTTTATCACGGACATCTCGCCTGCCTGCGACTGCCTGCCCTACAACGACGCCCCCATTGTCAGGGACATCGGCATTGTCGCCTCCACTGACCCCGTTGCCATTGACCAGGCCTCGGTGGATCTTGTCAATCAGCAGGAGGCATTCGCCAACACCTGCCTCAAACACAACCGGAAACCTGGCGAGGACAAGTTTCGGGGGTTGTACCCCGATGTGGATTGGGAAATTCAGCTTGACTACGCAGAAGCGATCGGTCTTGGCACAAGAACCTATGAGCTTGTGAAACTGAAATCCCTGACCTGGAAGAAACAAGGAACGGAAAATCAGGGGCATTGATTGACCGGGTGCCTGAATCGGTCAGGAATGGGAAATATTCTCGGCACATTGCCCAGGGGGTTGAGATCCACCAGGAACGGGCAGCCAAAAATTTCCTCAAGGGTGGACGGATCCAGAACACTTGCGGGCTCTCCTTTTTGGACCACCCTTCCCCCGGCCAGGAGAACCATATGATCCGAATACATGGCAGCCAGGTTGATGTCGTGGGAGACCATGACAATGGTGATGCCCGCCTCCCGTTTGAGTCGATCCATGAGATCCATGAGCATCACCTGGTGGGCCAGATCAAGGGCTGAGGCCGGTTCGTCCAGGAGCATGATCTCGGGATCCTGGCAGATGGCCCGGGCGATGAACACCCGCTGGCGCTCACCACCGCTGATCTGGTCAAGGGTCCTCTGCCCCAGGTGATCCACGTTGGTGAACCCCATGGCCTGGTGTGCGGCATCATAATCCTGGCGGGTGTTCATCCCGAGGATGCCCTGGTGGGGAGAACGGCCAAGCAGCACCAGCTCCTCCACGGTAAAGGGAAATGCCTGGGACACGGTCTGGGGCACATAGGCGATTTTCCGGGCAAGCCCGCGTCCCGAGTAAGATTTCAACGATCGGTCGGCAATTTTAATCTCGCCCTGCCCATGGGTTAAAACCCCGGACACCAGGCGCATAAGGGTGGATTTACCCGACCCGTTGGGCCCGATGATGGTAAAGAATGCCCCCCTTTCCACGTCAAACGAAAGATCCTCAAGGACTTTGACCTTTCCATAGGCATAGGAGAGGTGTCGGATGGATATGGCAGGCCCCGTCAATTTTTTCCCCGCTTGAGAAGCATGATAAAAAGCGGCGCTCCGATCATTGCCGTGATCACTCCAACGGGAATTTCGCCCTGGCGGGGAATCCACCGTGCCAGAAGATCACACATCACCATATAGGAACCGCCACCAAGGATGCAGGCAGGCACTAGAACCCTGTGATCCGGCCCCAGGGCCAGGCGGAAAATGTGGGGCACCACCAGACCCACAAACCCCATCAGTCCACAGTGGCAGACGGTGGCACTCACCATGAACGAGGATGTAACCAGCAGCACACCCGTGACTGCGCCCACGTTGATCCCCATGGAATGGGCCATCTCCCTGCCCATGAGCAGAAGGTTCATGGCATGGGAAAGAACAAAGATAACAACAAAGCAGGGAAGGATACAAAGGGCAAGAATGACGGCCTGGTCAAGATCGGACGAGGAAAGATCCCCCATGAGCCAGAACATGATGCTGTGGATCTTGTTGTTCTGGGTCAGGGAAATGAGAAACATGATCACAGCCGAACAAAAGGCGTTGACCACCACCCCGGAAAGCAGCATGGAATCCTTTTTCAGCGAGGCATTGCCCGTTGACATGACCACCACCAGCACCAGGGTAACCATGGCCCCTGCAAAGGCGGTGATGCCCACACCGGGAAACCGTGAAAGGCCAAGGATGATACCGATGATGGCCCCGATGGCTGAACCGCCTGAGATGCCCAGAATGTAGGGTTCGGCCAGGGGATTCCTTAAAAGGGCCTGGAACACCAGTCCACCCGTTGAAAGAACAGCCCCTGCCATCATGGCCATGAGAACCCTTGGAAACCGGATGCGCCAGATGATGGCGGCCATGGTTGAATCGCCGGCATCCCCTGAAAATATGAGGCGCCATACCCTTGAAAAATCCCGGGAGGTGGATCCAATGCCAAGGCCAAGAAACAGGGTGACGGCAAGGAACACGACCAGGACCAGGCAGACCCAGAAGATACGCAGGGCAATGGATCGCTCTGTGGGTGGGTGTATGGTGCTCACGTTAAAAAGCTCGGGCATGTTAGAAAAGCTCCGGATGGATCAGCCGGACCAGGAGTTCAAGCCCGTCGACCATCCTTGGCGTGGGCCGATCAAGGAGATTTGAATCCACGATGTGCACCTGGTTGTTTTTGACAGCCGGAAGTCCGGGCCAGCTCTCCCACTCTTTTTTCACCCGCTCAAACACTTCAGCCCTTGCCATGGAGGTGATAATGATAATCTCGGGGGCGAGCCCCAGAAACTGCTCCCTTGAGAACCTGGGATAGGCAACCGCGTCAGCGGCCAGATTAATCCCTCCTGCCCGCTCAATGAGTCCGTGGATAAAGGTATCCCGGCCGGCAGAGACAATGGGGGAAATCCCGATCTGGAAAAACACCCTTGGGCGGACGGTTGTGGTTGCCACAAGGGATTCTACCCGTCTGACCCTTGTCTCCATGTCATTGACCACCTGGGCGGCACGGGCCTCGGCATTCAAGAGTGAACCGATTAATTTGACGGTCGAGATGACCGAATCAAGGTCCACTGGATTGACCGCATAAACCGGAATGCCAAGGCTCGAAAGTCTGTCCGCCGTCTGCTTGGGATTACCGTCCTTTACGGCGATGCAAAGATCCGGCTCCAGGGCCACGATCTTTTCAAGGTCCAGGTGGACATAGGAACCAACCTTGGAAAGCGTTTGGGCCGCTTCAGGATAGTCACTGTAAAGGGTTGCCCCCTTAAGGCAAGCGCCGCGGTCAATGGCAAAGACAATCTCGGTGATACTCGGGGCAAGGGAGATGACCCGTTGGGGATGCGCAGGAAAGGTAACGGTTCGACCCACCTGGTCCACGGCGGTTCTGGAGTCCCTGCAAGCGCCGGGGGGGGGATTGAACAGCATTATCCCAACCGCCACAACCATCCCAACCCACCATCGGACTTCAAATGGGACGGATTTCAAGTGGCCACACCTGTTTCAACTGTTGCGGTTTTCATGACAACGCTCCTAGAGGCCCCTCCTTGGGAAATAATTCCCTGCTATGGCAGACAAAAACCTCTGTTTAACATTTTTTTACAATTTCTGAAATAGAAAGAGCACCCATGCCGACAATTATAATTGTCGAAGTCAGCCCAGGGCCTCCACCCTGGAGACATAGGCACGCAACACCCGCTCCCGGGTGGTGTTGATCCGGGTCTGGAACGAAACGCTGAAAAACGCCTCCTGCTCCATCTGAAGCGCTTTGATCACAAGATGACCCTGGACCGACTGGGAACAGGCATTGCTGCAGCTTTCACAGCCCAGACAGCTCCAGAGGCAAACCTTTGCCGGAGCAACCCCCAGGGCGTAGCACCGGATAAAATAAAGGGGATCAAAATCAGCCGTGGAAACCGTGAGGGGGCAGGCACTGGAACACTCCCGGCAGGTCAGGCAAAGGGCATGGTTCAGGGTATGGGATAACGACCGTTTGAGGGGTTTTACCGCCACGGCTGCCTGGGCTGTTGCCGATGCTTCCGGCGGGCAGGCCCATTGATCCCACTGCCGGCAAAGCTCCTCAAAAAGGGGAGGTTCTGCCATGGACAAGGCGTTGGAAAGAACCGTCACCAGTTCCTGCTTGAGCTTGCGAATGCCTGCCACAGTCTGCATTGAAACCCTTTGTTCGGCCACGGCCCGTTGCTGCAGATTGGCAATAAGCAGCCAGGGCTTCACACGGTTGGGGCAAAGATTGCCGCAACGGCGGCAGTCAAGGCAGTGCCAGATGGACGATCCGACTCGGTCAAGGCAAAGTTCGCCCAGATTTGCCAGATGGACGATTCTTCTTGGATCAAGGCCTTCGGGCACCAGGGAAACCGGGCAGGATGAGGTGCAGATGCCACAGGCGTAGCACTGGGTGGCGCAGGCCTTTGCATCAACGAAATGAAAATGCCTGGCGCCATCAATTGACGAATCGTGGCGTTGAACACTTATTGAATTAGCCATGTTTTTTTCCTCATTCCTGGGTTTGGATACCATGGTTTCACACCTGCGAACCAGTGATGGTGACAAAGCGGGGGAGATCCGATTAAGCCGATGGAATGCTTTACAATTTAAGACGTTTTAAGATAACGTATTCCCGTTTTTTTTGCAACAGCGCTTTGCATCGCAAGTCAGCCTGGAGCAGTCAACAAACCATTTTCAACGACAGGACCTGGCGTTAAAATCAAGGCAAATCCTGGATCATGGATCCATCCACCAAGGGAAAGGATAGGGAAACGACGCCATTAACCTTTAATGCGCCTTGTATATGAACCAAAATTCGGCGCGATTTCTGGTCAACTTATTTCATTTGCGGTCCTAAGTGGTTTTGACAGGGGTAACCGGATTGCTGGAAATCGGGATTTTTCAGCAATGGCAACCGCCCGGGTTGTTCACGTGGCCCAGTCGTTTTTTCCTGCGCTTTATTTTGACAAACCCCCTGTTTCCATTATATAAGAATCACTTTTAATCTATTTTCAAGGTTTAATCTTATTCAAGGAGAGACGAACAACAATGGAAAAAGGAAAGGTAAGCCGACGCATCCGCTATTTCATGGACAAACGGGAGATGGATCTTACAGCCCTTGCAGGTCTGACCGGTCTCAAGCAGGAATTCCTCGACACCATGCTCACCGAGAATGTCTACCCGCCCCTGGGGCCGCTGATGAAAATTGCCAGGGCCCTTGGCGTGAGACTCGGCACCTTTCTGGACGACCAGGAGAGCGACGACCCCTTTATTGTCAGACGATCTGAGCGTGAGGCGGCGTTCAGCGTCCTCGGGGGCAAGGGCAAACCGGCAGCCCTGAACTTCTACTCCCTTGGCAAGGGCAAGACCGACCGTCATATGGAACCTTTTTTCGTTGAGATCCTTCCGGAATCGGCCAAGACCAAGGAGCTTTCCTCCCACGAGGGCGAGGAATTCATCGCCGTGGTCACGGGCAGGGTTGAGATCATCTACGGCAACGAGACCTACCTGCTCAACCCCGGTGACAGCGTCTACTACAATTCCGTGGTGCCCCATTACGTAAGCTGTGCAGGCAGTGAAAAGGCCGAAATCCATGCGGTCATCTACATACCGGAGTAAGGGGAGACGACCATGACCAGCACCGACGCACTCCAGGAACTCACCCTGGGACAGATATTGGACCGGACCGTTGAACGTTACCCTGACAACGAGATTCTTGTCTATATTGACAGGGATTTCAGGCTCACCTACCGCCAGTTTTCAAACCTTGTGGACGAGGTGGCCAGGGGCCTCATGGCCCTGGGCATTAACAAGGGAGAAAAGGTGGCCGTATGGGCCACCAACATCCCCTTCTGGGTCACCCTGCAGTTTGCAACGGCAAAAATCGGGGCCGTACTCTTAACAGTCAACACCAACTACAAGCTTGCCGAGCTTGATTATCTGCTCAAGCAGTCTGAAACCGAGAACCTCTTTATCATTGACGGATTCCAGGATACCGATTACGTCAACACCCTGTACGAGCTTGTACCCGAGCTCAAAACCCAGCAGCGGGGCCATTTGTCATCGCCCAGCTACCCCTGCCTCAAACGGGTCTGCTTTCTGGGTCAGGAAAAACACCGGGGCATGTACTCGATCCCCGAAATCCGGGCCCTGGGGACCATGGTATCCGACGATCAATATCGTGCAAGGCAGGCATCCCTGGATTGCCACGACGTGGTGAACATGCAGTACACCTCGGGCACGACCGGGTTTCCCAAGGGGGTGATGCTCACCCACTACAACATCGGCAACAACGGATTCTGGATCGGTGAGAACCAGCGGTTTTCAGCGAACGACCGCCTCTGCCTGCCGGTCCCCCTGTTTCACTGCTTTGGCTGTGTGCTCGGGGTGCTTGCCGCCGTGACCCACGGCACGGCCATGGTGATACTCGAAGGGTTTGACCCGCTCTTGATCATGGCATCGGTGGAGCAGGAGCGGTGCACGGCCCTTTACGGGGTACCCACCATGTTCATTGCCGTGCTCGACCATCCCATGTTCAAAAAATTCGACTTTTCAACCCTCAGAACCGGCATCATGGCAGGCTCCAACTGCCCGGTCCATGTGATGGAGCAGGTGATTGAAAAGATGAACATGACCGATATCACCATCTGCTACGGACTGACCGAAGCAAGCCCTGTCATGACCTTTACCCGCATTGACGACGACTTAAGAAAGCGGGTTGAAACCGTTGGCCAGGCCCTGCCCCACATTGAGGTCAAGGTGATCGACATTGATACGGGCGAAACCCTTGCACCCGGGATCCAGGGAGAAGTGTGCTGCAGGGGATACAATGTCATGAAGGGTTACTACAACAACCCCCAGGCCACGGCTGATGCCATTGACGACAGAGGCTGGCTCCATTCAGGGGACCTTGGGGTCATGGACAAGGACGGTTACCTGTCCATCACGGGCCGCCACAAGGATATGATCATCCGGGGCGGAGAAAACATCTATCCCAGGGAAATTGAAGAGTTCCTCTACCGGATGAACGAAATCAAGGATGTCCAGGTGGCCGCCGTTCCCAGTGAACGATACGGGGAGGAGGTGGGGGCCTTTATCGTGCTCAAGGAAGGCGCCGTACTTGAAGAGAGTGATGTCATGGATTTCTGCAGGGGCAAAATCAGCCGGTACAAAATTCCCCGCTACGTCACCATGGTCGAGGGGTATCCCATGACGGCCAGCGGCAAGATCCAGAAGTTCAAGCTGTCCGAACTTGCCACGGAAATCTGGCCGGAACGACGTTAGGACCGCAAATGAAATAAGTTGACCAGAAATAGCGCCGAATTTTGGTTCATATACAAGGCGCATTAAAGGTTCAATAGCAGGCCTATTGGGCCTTTGATGCAACGCGGCAGATGGACCAAAAGGCAAGCAATTTCGGTCAAGTCATAAAATTTGCGGTCCCTAGCATCAACCCGGGCAGCGTTGAGCGAGAACAAGGGTTGATGTGCAATAATCGACAGCGGGGCTCAGATTTTCAAACAACGGGAATCTGGGCCCCGCGTTCTTATGCCCTGCCGTAGAGCCGCAGTTTCTTGAGAAGGGTTTTCCGGGTGATGCCCAGGCGCCTTGCCGCCTCGCTCTTGTTGTTGTCGGCTGCGGCAAGGGTTTTTAACACGGCATCCTGCTCGATCTCGGCCAGGGAACGATCCGCAAGCGCAACCGGATTATCCCCGGACAAACCATTGCCCTGGTCCTGCCCCGGCCGGATAAACGGCAGGTCGGTCAGGCTCAGATAGTCCGACCGTGCCAGAACCACCCCCCGTTCCACCGAATTCATCAGTTCCCTTACATTGCCCGGCCAGGGGTAATGAATCATGGCGTCCATGGCCTCGGGGGTAAACCCCTTGATGTCACGGTTGTTTTTTGCGGCAAACCGTTTTAAAAAATGCAGGGCAAGCACCGGCACGTCCTGGCTTCGGGACCTGAGGGGCGGCATCTCAATACCCACCACGTTGAGCCTGAAAAACAGATCCTGCCTGAACCGGTCCTGTTCGACCATCCGGCCCAGATCCCGGTTGGTCGATGCCATCACCCGCACATCAACGGGAACAGGGGTTTCACTGCCAACGGGCGTCACCTCCCGTTCCTGGAGCACCCGCAGCAGCTTGGCCTGCATGGCCGGGCTCATCTCCCCGATCTCATCCAGGAGAATGCTGCCCCGGTCCGCAGCAAGAAAACTGCCCTTTCTTCGCCGGTCGGCCCCGGTAAAGGCCCCCCGTTCGTGGCCGAACAGCTCGGACTCGAGCAGGGTTTCAGTGATGGCAGCACAGTTGATCCGCACAAGGGGGTGGGCTTTTCTTGCCGAATTCTGGTGAATGGCCCCGGCAATGAGCTCCTTGCCCGTTCCCGATTCGCCATAGATGAGAACATTGGCCTCCGACGGTGCCACCATCTCAACCGTTTCAAGCAATGCCAGCATGGCCGGGCTGTTGCCGATGATGTTCTCCCGGTTGAACCGTTTGCCAAGGCTCTGCCTGAGGCTGAGATTCTCCTGTTTCAGGCAGAGGGTCTCGACCATGTGGGCAAGGGTCAGCTTGAGCTTTTCAAAATCAAGGGGTTTGGTGAGGTAATCAACCGCCCCCCTTTTTAACGCGGCAACGGCTGTTTCAACCGACGAGTAGGCCGTCATGATGATCACCGGCAGAGACGGGTTAAACCTGTGAATCTCGTCAAGGGCCTCCATGCCCGACATGGTGATCATCTTCATGTCCATGAGCACAATGTCAAAGGGGGCTGTTTTCACCGCTTCAACGCCTGTTGTTCCGTCATCGGCCACGGTCACCCCGTAACCCCACCCGGTCATCAGTGTCCTGAGCATGGTTCGGTGGCCCGGATCATCGTCCACAACCAGTATCTTGTTTCTGCAATCCATTATTGTGTCTCCCCAGCGTCCTGGCAGGGAATCTTGAGAAAAAAGGTCGTTCCCTGCCCTTCAAGGCTCTCCACCCGGATGTCAGCCCCCATGGCTTCAAGATTCCGGTGCACCATGGCAAGGCCCAGGCCCGTGCCCCTGGGCCGTGTGGTGTAATAGGGGTCAAAGATTTTTTCCATGTCCAACGGTGCAATGCCGGACCCGGTATCGCTCACCTCAACGAACAAATACCCCTTTGCCACTGCCACCTTTACCCCGAGGGTGCCGCCGTTGTCCATGGCCTGGATGGCGTTGAGGTAGAGGTTTAAGAGAATCTGGTTGAGCCGGTCCGGATCGGTAGTCACCTCTTTCTGATCCGCTGGAATCGCCTTTTCAACCCCTATTCCCCTGGCAGCAAGGTCGTTTTCCACAAGCCTTAACGAATGGGCCACAAGATCCGGCACATCCACCCGCCGGGCAACCACGGGCACGGGCCTTGCAAATTCCAGCAGCTGGGTAATGGCCCGGTTGAGGCGTTCGACCTCATGGATCATGATGTCGGCCGTCTCCCGGTCCTCGGCAACCGCCTTGTACCGCTCCCTGAAATAGGTGGCAAATCCCTTGATCGAACTCAAGGGGTTCCGAATTTCATGGGCCACCCCTGCGGCCAGCTTGCCAACGGCGGCAAGGCGCCGGCTCCTTTCCACCTCCTGCTTGAGCGCCGCAAGCTCAGTCAGGTCCCTGAACAAAAACAGATAGCCGGAGGTTTCCTGTCCGTCATCCCGAATGGGTGAGGCAACCACATCCAGGAGCAGGGAACCACCAGACAGGGCGGGTAAGGCAAGCTCCCTTGAAATCTTCTGTTTTTTTTCTCCCATGATGGCAGCCATTTCAACCAGCGCCACCGGCAGGACCGGCTTGCCATTTTCCCCGAAAATCTCCATGGCCTCCCGGTTCCAGGAGGTGATCCCAAGGTCAAGATCCACGGCAATCAGACCTGCGGGCATGGTTTCCACCAGCCGGTTGGAAAAGGCCGTTACCCTGGAAAGTGACAATCGGGTGGAACGGTATCCCTGGAGCATGAAAAGACCGACAATACCAATGCTGGCCATGAGAAAGAGAACCGCTCCATTGATGACAATATGACTGATATATGCTCTTTTTCCAGCCGCAGCCCCGGCCATGTCAAGACCCGCAAAGAAAATCTGTGGCCCCGGGTCCCGGTATTGTTCCGGTGCCCCTGAAAAATGGGCGCTGAACCAGTCACCCTCCGTGGGGTGGTAGCTGGTATCGGCCTTTGCCGATGATGCCGGTTTCGGAAGTTGCTGGTCCGAAGTTGTTCCAATCCGTGATTCCCAGCCAGAACAAGAACCTTCAACCCTCCCGGCTGCCATCCGCCTGCCCATACGCCCTCCGGGACGATGAAACCGCTTTGCAGGGGTAAACGCCTTGAACACCTCAAAGGTTCTGCCCCCGTCCCCAGAAAAAATCTCCCGGTGAAAAACAGCCGCACCGTCACCCATGGCGTCCACGTCAGGCATTGTTCCACGAACGGTACCGATTTTTTCAGGGTCACTGTGGGCCAGAATCTTTCCATCCCGGGTTGTGATCATCAGATATTTCACCTCCGGCTGAAAGGCCGTTTCAGTCAGCAGGCTCTGGACCCTTGCTGCCCGCCATTTCATCGTCATCATTCCTGTGCGGGTGCCGGCCTCAAAGGCCCTGATGAGAAAAGTTCCCTTTGCCGTCAGCTTGTCAACCACCCTGGCGTCGTGTTCCTTGATGTTGTCCATGGCCATGAGCACGAAAATGGACATGAGCACCACAAGCACGCCCATGACAATAAAGGGAGAAATTCCCGTTGTTTTCTTTGCTGGTTCTTTCATCTGATCATCTTTTCAATCCTCTTTGGTAAAATCCATGGGTTGGATCGTGTTTTTTCCCGTCGTCACGGGTTACCAAGCAATTATGGTGCCCGGGCCGAAACACCCGGCTTTTCAGCCTTACCCCCCGGCCAACCGGGTATTTTGTATCCACATAAACCCCCACCTGGATACAAAATACCCTACTCCATTTACCATGATTCATTCATACCACAAAGAAAAAAATGCATTTGGCATTATATTTCAGTGGGTTAATCTTTTTCATAGCCCCATGGCACGCCGTTTGCTGTGATTAATATCAACCGCATCGGATGTGCGGCCCGGGTATTAGAACCCAAACAGACAAAAAGGTGGTCAAACCACCACAAAGGAGAAAACCATGAAAAAACAGATCATTATCGTTACAGCACTCGTATTTGCCCTTGTTGGACTGTCTGGATCAGCATTTGCCTGGAGCCACGGCCAGGGACATGGAAAAAAAGGATGCCGGGCCGGAGCCAACAGCCCCATGGCAAACCTGACCGAGGCGCAGCAAACCCAGCTGAAGGCGCTTCACCAGAAATTCATTGATGAGACAGCAGAGACCCGGGCAGCCATGCGTGCAAAAAAAGATGAGATGAGAATCCTCATGCAGACATCGGCTCCGGACGAACAACGCCTTGTTGATCTTGCCAATCAGGCGGGTGATCTTCAAAAGGCCATGATGGTCGAACGGATCAAATTTGCCCTTGAGACAAAAAAAATTGCCCCGGAAGTCAATTTTCAAGAAGTATGCCGGGGCTTTGGCAAAAGGGGCGGCATGGGATATCACAGAAACGGCATGCCCATGAACAATCCAGACACTGACAGCCCTGACAGCATTGATCAATAAGTTCAATAACCGCCAGTCACATGACAAGGCCCGCCTGTTCGACCGGGAGGGCCTTGTTCGTCCCAGCACAAACACCCACCGCTATCCTGCCCCCCCTGACATAGCTGTAGCCGGCCACCTTGAAATGTGCTTGAGCTCTTTTTCTGAAAACCCTTTGAGCAGGCGGATCAGCGTTTGGGCCCGTTGTTCAAAAACAGGACGGTCCATTGAAATATCGGATTCAATCCCAGGGTCTATCACGATTTTTTCCAGATCTGCCATGGTTTGGGCAGGCGAAAGGATAATTTTCATTTATAGAGCCCTGTTGTCATTGGTTCATCTCGCGTAAAATCCCTGGAATTGACCTTGGTTTTTCCTTGCTCTTCTCCATCGACCAGCAATTATGGTGCCCGGGCCGACACGCCCCGGGCTTTTGATATCATGGCCCGGACAACCGAGTATTTTATACCCGCATGGAATCACCCGCCTGGATACTTAATACCCGCCCCCCTTTACCACAATCCATTCACCCCACAAAACAAAAAAGGGTTTAGCATTAAATTTCAGTATGTTAATCTTTTTAACAATGCCATGGCACGCCCATTGCTTAGTTTTATCTTCAACAGCGGACGATGTGCGGCCCGGGCCGCAGAACACGAACAGACAAAAAGGTGGCCAGACCACCACAAAGGAGAAAACCATGAAAAAACAGATCATTATCGTTACAGCACTCGTATTTGCCCTTGTTGGACTGTCTGGATCAGCATTTGCCTGGAGCCACGGCCAGGGACATGGAAAAAAAGGATGCCGGGCCGGAGCCAACAGCCCCATGGCAAACCTGACCGAGGCGCAGCAAACCCAGCTGAAGGCCCTTCACCAGAAATTCATTGATGAGACAGCAGAGACCCGGGCAGCCATGCGTGCAAAAAAAGATGAGATGAGAATCCTCATGCAGACATCAGCCCCGGACGAACAACGCCTTGTTGCCCTTGCCAATGAAGCCGGTGATCTTCAAAAGGCTTTGATGGTCAAACGGATCAACTTTGCCCTTGAGGCAAAAAAGATTGCCCCGGAAATCAACTTTTCTGCAGGTGGCAGGGGATTTGGAAAAAAGGGCTGCATGGGAGGTTTCAGAAACGGCATGACCATGGACGATCCAAACACTGACAGCCCAGATGACAGCATTGATCAATAAGCGCCAATGACGAAGCCAGGCCCTCCTCGCAACCGGGAGGGCCTGGTTCATTTAAACACAAACACCCACCGGTTTTCCTGGGAAATTTTTCTGTCATAGGTGTAGCCTGCCACCTTGAACGACTTGATCGTCCCGGGATCTGTCACCCGTTGTTGAACGATCTGCCTTAAAAAAAGCCCCCGGGCCTGTTTTGAGTGGGCTGCAACGGTTTTTAGCACTCCCCCCTTTTTTTCCATGAACGTAAGGGTGATGACCCTTGCTTTTAATCTGCCCTTTATCACCAGGGATGCGTACTCGTCCGATGCCAGGTTCAAAATGGGTTCGTCGGCAGCAAGATGCGTATCAAACCAAGCATGAACCGGCGCGGTCCAGAATTTACGCAACGAGGTGTTTCCAGGGCATCGAAGGCTGCAGGTGAAATCCAGCCGGTGGGGAACGATCGCGTCAAAGGGATTGAGCACCCCGTAAAGGGCCGAGAGGATCACCAGGTTCTGCCTGCAGAATACGAGGGATTCCCCTGTGAACGATTCCGGAGCAAGGGCCTTGTACACGGCACCCTGAAATGCAAAAATGGCAGGAACCGGCCGGGCTTGACCAAAACCGTTGATCTGATCCCGGGTTTTTCGAGCAAGGGCATCGCTCACCTTGAACAGCGCCTTGAGTTCTTTTTCGGAAAACCCTTTGAGCAGATGGATCAGCGTTTGGGCCTGCTGCTCAAAAACAGGATGGTCCATTGCCATCTGGGTTTCGATCCCATGGGGGAGCACGGTTTTTTCCGGATCTGCCATGGTTTTGGCAGGAGAAAGGATGATCTTCATTTTAAGCCCCTGTTTGTTGAATTTAATACGGTGACAGCAACACGAACGGCTAATCCCGCCGGATTTTTTCCATCTCCTGCTGATAACAAACCGGGCAATAGGTGGAGGTCACCTGGATTTTCCCCTTTACATTCAAATACGCTTCAACCGACATCCAACGGCCTTCCCCGGGATGATTGCCTGAGTCGTTGCGGATTTTTTTACACACACAGCAGACCGGCAGAATTTTTTCATACAGCTTTAACTTTTGTTTGAGTGCATACTTTTCAAACACCTCATTGATGCGAAACGTCCGCTCCTCAGGGCTTCCGGGCTTGAGCATGTATTCATCGGCACCCAGCCGGATGGCCTGGATCGCGGAATTGAGATCCCCATAACCGGTCATGATCATGACCATTCCATCGGGGTTCACCTGCTTGGATCTTTTAAGCACCTCAATCCCGTTCACATTTCCCATAATCAGATCGGTGATGACCAGATCAAAACCAGCCGCCGGGTCATCTAAAATCGCCAGGGCTGCTTCGCCGGATTTTGCCGTGGAAACAGCATATTCCTGGGCCTCAAGCTCCCGGCCAATTCCCATCAGCACAATGGGATCATCATCAACCAGCAAAATACGGTACGGCAGTTTTTCCATACAACCTCTTTTCAACGATTGACATTCATGGGCCTATATCTGTTTTTCAAGGGAAAATTCAATGGTAAACCAGGCCCCTCGTTCCCTTGGCAATGCCCGCAGAATTCCTTTATGGCGAAGGATGATCTCGTGGCAGATGGAAAGCCCAAACCCCATGCCCAGCTGCTTTTTGGTGGTAAAAAAAGGATCAAATATTTTATCAAGATCCGCCTGGGCAATACCCGGGCCTGAGTCAACATAGTCCACAAAAATTTTATCTGCAAAAAACCTTGTGGTGATAGAAATCTCATTTTGACAGGACAAAATTTCAGATTCATCCTCTCCGGCACCTGCGGCGGATTCAACGGCCTCAATGGTGTTGTTGATGAAATTCAGAAAAACCTGCCCCAGATCCTGGTGGTGGCAGTCAAAGTCCGGCACTGCATCGGACAGGTCCAGGCGAACAGCGATTCCCTTTTTCTTTAAATAGGCTTCCGACAATTTTACCGTGTCTTGAACGATGGCGTTTATATTGCTTCGCTGCATATGATCAAGGCCAGGGCGATTGAGGTTAAGCAGCTTTTGAACCGTGCTGCCGATGCTTTCAAAGGCGCCTTTAATCAGGTCAATCTCCTCTATGGCCTTTTTGTCATCCAGGTTTTTCTTACGAACCAGGGCCAGCAGGGCCGAAATTCCTGCCAGGGGTGAATTGATTTCATGGGCAATGGATGCTGCAAGCTGCCCTGCGGCTGCCAGTCGTTCCGTACGTACAAGTTGGGCTTCCAGCAGTTTGCGCTCGGTAATATTTGTCAACACACCATTGCCCCCTGTAAAACTGCCGTCACCCTTGTACTGATAGTGCAGATTCAAATCCACCCAGCTGCTTTCCCCGGCACCTAGAAGAACTCTGAAACGAACCCCCCGGCGGTATTGACGCTTTTCTTTAACGTCAGACCTGGTCAGTTTCTGCAGCCGTTTCCGATCTTCTTCATGTATAAACTGTTCAAACGAACGTCCAACAATATCTCCTGGTTCAAGGCTGTAGGGTTGACTTTTGGGAATATTAACCGTTGTTATCAAAAGATTCTCGTCAATGGAAAACACAATGTCCGGCATGTTTTCAACCAGGGTTCGATATCGTTCTTCACTCCACCGCAACTTTTCTTCTGAGCGATACTGGGTCGTATTATCCACCACAAAAAAAATAAAGCCCACGTTTTTCCCATCATCGTCATACATGGGCATGACCACGGAATGGAACAATTGACTGCCGTCACCGGGATTCTGCCAGGTGAGATCATACTCGAATTTTCCCTGTCGCTGGGCAATGTCCAGTGCCTGGTGAAATTGTTCATTCCCGATCTTGGAAAAAAAATCAAGATTTAAAAAGGGCTTACCCATAATCTCTTCTCGTTTGACCCGCAACAGCCTTTCTGCAGCCGGGTTAAAATGGATGACGCAATACTCGGAATCCATTGCTGCAATGGCAAACTCAGTTGCAGATTTCAGCATACAATTCAGGGTGCTACTGGTTTGGCTCAACTCCCTGTTGGCCTTTTCAAGGGCTTTTTCCATTTTTTTACGTTCCGCAATTTCCATGAACAAGGTATCGTTCTGGTGCTGGAATTCACGGGCATTTCTCAAGGATGCCTCAAATTGCCCGGCAAGAAGCTGTTTCTGTATATTACTGAAGATCAAAAACCCCACGCTGCCAAAGACGATTAAGGACAAGAGCACCATGGTCAACAATGCATCCCGGGGGTTTATACCCGACGAAAACAGAGTTTCCGGAAAAAGATTGATCAAAAAAAAAGGGGTGTGGACAACCTGTGCAAAAACCAGGGCCTGTTTTTCCCGGCCCAATGCCGGACCATTCAGACTAAGGAGTCCGCTGCACTTTTTTTCATGGGCCAGGTGATCACGGATCCATTTTTCGAGCAGGGGATCTTCAGCCATGAACAGCGTTTTGGATTCCGGACAAAAGAGATAGGTCCGGGACGAATCCCCCATATCCCAGGTGTCAACCAGATGACGGAATACCGGTTCCAGGGTGAAATCCGCCACAATATACCCCATGAAACGAGATTTAAAAAGATAAGGCGATATAATAACGGCATGGGTCGTGTTGTCTCTTTTTTGAAGAATGGTGCCCATGCAGCTGGCGGGCTGATTCAAATTTTGCTGAAAAATCTCCTGAATTATTTTTTTCTCCTGGTGCGAAACCGTTGTAACGGGCAATCCATCGGGCTGAACAAATGCGATCCAGTTATAGATTTTAATATCACCTATTTTTCTTGAATCGGCGAGGGTTGTAAACGACTGCTGCATATCCATGAGGCTTGTGCCCAACCCGTACTGAAGGGACATCCCAAGGGCCTTGTTCTCAAAATAGGTAAAAATTTCCCTGCTGCCGGACAGGGCCACAAGATCCTGCTGTCGTTCAGAAAAAAAATAGCCAATGGCCATGGCCTGTTTTTCAAACACAGCGACGAACCGTTTCCGGGATGCACCGATAAATCGAATCCGGGAATTGTAATTGCTAACAAGGAGCGTACCTACATAGAACAGTATCAGAGTGATTACCATTGCCAGTACAAGGTTGGTACGCCGGATCAAATCAAAAGTCATCCCTGAAACAGCCCCCATCTATTTTTTTTCACAAGCGCGAACCACCCCTTCAAAGAACAAAGGATAATATGAAAAAACCGACGGATAATACTTTTCCACAAGCTTCGCATATTTTCCCTCGTTTACACACCTGCAAAAAAAAAGGTTAAATTCATTCCTGAGCCTTACCGAGGATTTGGCAAACCCCACCCCCATATACTGGTTCATTGAAACAGGGCCAAGGATCTTGACCCTCCCCGGCCATTTTTGAATCCCCACAAGGGCGTCTGGGAAATCCAGCAGGGTGCACTCTGCCTCATTGTTCATAATAGCGGGAATCAGTTCGTTCAAGTTCATTTTGACGGGCATGATCTTTACATTTACCCCTGAATTTTCTAGACGGTTCAGGGCAGGGTCAAGACATCCGCCCTCAATGGCCAGAACACGGTACCCCTTAACCCGATCGATGGTTGACTGAATGTCATGGGTCAGATCGCCCGAAGGAACAATGGGCTGATGGGGAAAGTCGGCCCTTGCAACGATCCACACCCCCGAAGGAAAAATGGGCGTGGAAAAGAGAATCTCCCGTTCCCGCCATGGCAGGATGGTCAGCCCGTTGGCGATCAGATCCCCTTTTATTTCAACCGGTTTTCCTGTGGAAAGTTTCTGGGTCGACAGGGTTGTTTTTTTCCCGATAAGGTCGGCGATCACACGTTCCCAGGTGGTGTTTACATACTCGTAACGAACACCCAGATAATCTGAAAACATCTGCACCAGCTCAACGCTGAACCCGTCGCCGCTTCCTGACACAAAATGGGCATAGGGAACACCGATGTGGCGAAGTTTTCCCCGGCCCATGACTTCGTCATAACCCTCCGCCCCTGCCCACGGAGTCAGAAAAAGAGTCATCAGTATGCAGGCCAGCCCAGGACAAACAAGGGTCAACCATAAAAAAACTTTTTTTTCCATCTGTTCGTACCCTCTGTTCCAGGTTGAAATGAGACCCTGTCCCGAATTGAGTTGAAACCCTGAAGCAATGCGCCACGGTCTCCTGCCCCTTTGATGATGCCTGGAATACGAGTGATTATGGCAAAGGGAAATGGGGATGTCAACATGGTGGTCATGGAAAAAGATTCCCACCCGGCTGCTTTTAAAACAAGCGTCCCTGGTATAGCCGGACAGGACGGCAAGTATAGGTAACTGCGGCATCGGGGTTTCCCTAATTTTATATTTGATTTTGTCGATCAATCCGGTTATTGTTTTGCCATGTTTTTCAACTTCTCCCCTACAATGCCTTTTAAAAAAGGGTTTTTGGTAACCCTCGTCTTTTTTATCATGGTTTCCAACGCCCCCGGGGTGGAAATAATCGTTAATGCCTCCGTACCTGAAAGACCCTACACCGTAAACGATTTACGCGCTATTTTTGCCATGCAGCGACCGACCTGGTCAAACGGTGAACGGATACACGTTTTTGTCTTTGCCGATGACGCCCCGATTCACCGTGAATTTACCAAAACACGACTCAACATGTTTCCCCACCAGTTCAGAAGAATCTGGGATCGCCTGCTCTTTTCCGGGACCGGTCAACCGCCAAGGCAGGTTTCGTCACCAGACGAGATGATCGAAAAAATCAGCACTACCCCCAACAGCATCGGCTATGCCGGGTCTGCACCTGAAAATGACAGCATCAGGACGATAACACATGAATAGAACCGTCATCCCAGGGACCGCCCTGGTCTTCATTCTTTTGGTCTTTATCCCCTGGGCAAAGGCCTACGACCTGTCAGACAAGGCTCAGATCCATGGTTTTTTAACCCAGAATGCCATTCACACCACTGCCAATCAGGCCTATGGCAAAAGTGAAAACAGGATTTCCCATAGTTTTACCGAAGCAGGAATCAACCTGGGTTACCAGCCCCTGGAACGGTTGAGTTTCTCTGCCCAGGGTCTTTTCCGCCAGGCTGGAGAGCTTGACAGCGGGAGCCTGACCCTTGATTACGGGTTGGCCGATCTATCCCTTTATCAACACCCCCGGGGCCGTTTGGGAATCCGGATGGGCCGCATCAAAAACCCCCTGGGACTGTACAACGAAACAAGGGATGTGGCCTTTACCACCCCCACGATTATCCTGCCCCATGGCATTTATTTCGACCGTTCCAGATCCTTGTTCCTGTCATCCGACGGCGGGCAGCTGTATTTCAACCACAACATAGGTACAGGATGGCTGTCCGGCAAATTCAACTATGGAAAAATCAGGAACGACAACGATGAAATCCGCGATGCAGTTCTTCCCCTGGGGGCCACAGGAGAGATGTGTACAGATACTGATTTTGCCGGACAGCTGATCTATGGGATAAACTCGGGAGAATACCTGGCAGCCGTAAGCTATGCCGATGTCACCCTGTCCTACGACCCGGGTCCCATGGACAATTACTACAATGGAACGGTACACTTTTACCCCATGATCTTTTCAGCCCAGTATAACGGGGATAGGATCAGCCTGACAGGTGAATACCTGTATCAAAAAAATGAATTTCTAGACCTCGGCCCCTACACGCCTGATGGGAAATCTGTCAGTGAGAGCTGGTACCTCCAGGCCGCCTATCGTTTCAACTACAACTGGCAGATCCTGGGGCGCTATGGCGAGCATTACCTTGATCGAGACAGCAAAAACGGAGACGCGTTCAAACTGATGGGACTGCCGACCCACATGGGGTTTACCCGGGATTTAACCCTTGCCCTTCGCTGGGATGTCAAGCCGTGGATGATGGTGCGGGGGGAATACCACCGTATCAACGGGACATCATGGCTGACAACGGCCGACAATCCCGACAGAAGCCTCACGGACCAGCACCACGACCTCTATGCGCTGCAGCTTGCCTTTAAATTCTGACAAAGGTTACCATGCCAAACCACAAATTTTTCAGTCTGAAGTGGAAGTTTATTTTTTTAATCAGCACCACCCTTATTCTGCTCCAGGCGTATCTGACCGGCCTGTCCTATCTTGATGCCAAAGGGGCATTCCTCGACCAGGGAGCAAAGGCCCAGACCCGCTATTTCCATATTGCCAAGGCCGTCATCAACAACGCTTCAAAGGTGCTGGAACTCTTTGCCGAATCAATTTTTCCGGCTGAGCCGTCCGACAGTTCAAGCCGATTGCCGGGGGAGCGGACCATTGCGCTGCTGGATAAAAACTGGCTGAACTGGCAATTTATCTGGGGACTTGAGACTGCCGTTCTGACGGACCACGAAGGAAAAAAGATCAAGAAATGGGGTCGTGCACTCAAAGGTTTGTCTCCCCAGATCCGCCAGGTTTTAAAACAAGAAACACCCTTGCACACCATGGCCTGTGAAGAAGAGTGCTATACCACCATGACCATTCCCATTATCTCATCGTTTAAACCCATCGGCACCCTCACCCTTGGCAGGTCCCTGGCAGACGGAATGATCGAATTTCAAAATGCAACCCAGGCGGATATGGTGATCCTGACACGGGTCAATGAAACGCTCGCCGCCACAGATGCCCCCTACCAATTGTCAGCCATGACCCACGCGGCCCATAACGCCCCGTTGATCCAGGCGCTGGAAAAACAGCACACCATGGATGAGCTTGTCCACAAAAACATCATATTCCACCACGGAAAAAAGTTTTACAACATTCAGGCCCATGCCATGGACAACATCCATGACCCTTCATCCCTGGTAGTGATCATTGACGATATCACGACTGAGTATGGAGAGATGCATCATCACCTGATTCGCATGGTCCTGACCAGCCTTCTGGGGCTGTTCACAATTCTTCTGGTTCTCTTTTTGTTCGTCCATGCACTGCTAAAACGGGTAGCCACGCTCTCCTCTGTTCTGCCGCTGCTTGCCCGCCATGAGTACCAGCATGTACGCCGGGTGTTGGACCGTAACAAAACAGGTTACCACGGGTATGATGAAGTCGACAATTTAATTACCGTTGCCCGGGAGGTGACCGATCAACTGGAAGCGTTGAAAAATGAGACCCAGACCCAGACCCTTCTTTTAACAAAAAACAGCCGGGATCTTAAAAGGGAAAAAGAATTTATCGAACGACTTGTTCAGACGGCGCCGATTCTGATCATGACACAAACCTGTTCCGGGGAAATATTGTTTGTCAACAATGCGGCCCTTGTCCTGTATGAAGCAAAGGAACAGGCAATTGTCGGACACTCGTTTGATGATTTTTTCAATTCAACACAAACCCACCACCGCGATCAACTCATGGCACTCAGGCAGGGCCGGGAGGTTAAATCCATTCAATATGATGCCGAAGTGATCTCCTCGTCCGGCACCCCCCATGACGTCTCATGGTTTCATTCCACGCTGTATCCCCAGGACGAAACCGCCCCTGTAATTTTGACCATCGGGCTTGACATTACAGACCGGAAAAGGGCGGAAGAGCAGATGGTATGGCTTGCCACCCATGATCACCTGACCAACCTGAGCAATCTGAGGCATTTTAACCACGAGTTTGAACGAATCATCGACCAGGCCCGAAGGTACGGCGAGCAGGTGGCCCTGTTCTATCTGGACCTGGACCAGTTTAAAATCATCAATGACACCCAGGGCCATCACAGGGGAGACGTTGTTCTTCAAACCGTGGCCCAGACCCTTAAACGGATCACCCGTAAATCAGATCTGATCTGCCGTATCGGTGGGGATGAGTTTACCTTGCTCATGCCCAATGCAACGGGCAAAGCGGTTCTGACCCTGGCAAAGAAAATCAATCAGGCAATGGGCAAGACACCGGTTGAAGGCATGGGACATAATTTTAAAATCAGCGCCAGCATCGGGATTGCCCTTTTCCCCCACCATGGCACTTCCATCCACGATCTTCTGTCCAACGCAGATCTTGCCATGTACCATGCCAAAAAAACAGGCTATGGACAGTTTCACATCTATTCAGCCAAACAACAATACCAGGTCCATTTAACGCAAAGGATGTACTGGAAAAATATTCTTGAGGATGCCATTGAGAACGATCGGTTTGTTCTCTTTTTTCAACCGATCCTGGATTTAAGAACCGACAGGATCAGCCATTATGAATGCCTGGTGCGGCTGATTTCGGAACAAGGCTCGGTTGTCCCACCCGGTGAATTCATCGAACATGCCGAAGTCCTTGGACTCATCGGCCACATCGATCGTATTGTCATGGCAAAGGCAATTGCCCAGCATCTTGAATTCAACAAAAAAGGGATGATCGTGGGTCTGTCCATTAATCTATCGGGTCGATCCCTCAACGACCGAACCGTTTCCCATGAAATCAAAAGGTTGTTGACCCTGCCCCGTGTGAATCCTGAAAAAATCATATTTGAAATCACTGAAACCGCTGCAATTTCAAATTTCCCTTCGGCCCGGACCCTTATCAATGAGATGAAAAACCTCGGATGCCGGTTTGCCATTGATGATTTTGGCGTTGGATTCTCATCCTTTCAATATCTAAAGGATCTTGCCGTTGATTATGTCAAAATTGACGGTTCCTTTATCCGAAAAATCGACACCAGCCATGAAGACAGAATCTTTGTGAAATCCATGTCTGAAATCGCCCATGCCCTGGGCAAAAAGACCATTGCAGAATTTGTGGAAAATGAAGCCATTGTCTCTGTATTAAGGGAATATGATATTGACTATGCCCAAGGGTATCATATCGGAAAACCCCGGCCGATTGAGCATCTTAATGAGTAGCCCAATGAAGTCAAACCTACGCCGGGGTCGACACCACTTCCATACACCCACTACTCATGGCGCAGGGCAACAATGGGGTCCACCCGGGCTGCCCGGGCCGCGGGATAAAACCCGAACACAACGCCGATGCCGATGCTCACCGTCAGGGGCAGAAGAATGCTTCCCGGGGTAATGACCGTGGGCATTTTTGAAAAATAGGTGATCAGCCAGGGAATGGTAATGCCCACCACAAGACCAATGAACCCGCCAACGGTGGAGAGCACCACGGCCTCAATGAGAAACTGAACAATGATCTGACTGCGCCTGGCACCGATTGCCCTGCGGATGCCGATCTCCCGGATTCGCTCGGTCACCGAGGCCAGCATGATGTTCATGATCCCGATACCGCCGACCAGAAGACTTATACCGGCAATGGAACCCAGGACAATGTTGAAGGTTCGCTGGGTGGCCTCGGCCTGTTTGAGCAGGGCCAGGGGGACATGGATCTGAAAATCCCGATCTTTGTGAAACAGGGTCAACATCCGTTCAATGGCAAGGGCCGTGGGTTCCACGCTTAAAATATCGTCGGTCTGGACGATGATCCGGTGGAGTTCCACCCGTTCACTCACCCTTGATCCCGAGGTAAAGGTCATGGTGGTGTCACCAAAATGACTCTGGGCCGTGGTCAGGGGAATGTAGGCGTCTATTTCCGAATCAGGAATCTGCAGGGTTCCGGCCTGGCCGGTCTCGCTCTTGACAATCCCCACCACCTCAAAGCTGTTCCCGCCGATTCGGATGGTCTGGCCAATGGTGTTCATGGTGGCCAGAAGCGTTCGGGCCCCAAACTCCGTCAGGACCACCACGGCAGCCCTGCGGTCCAGGTCGGTCCGGCTGAGGGTCCGGCCGCCAAGGGTCTTTCTGGGGATCACCTCAAACCACTGGGGAGTGGTTCCCACCACCCTGAGTTCAAGGAAACGCCGGCCAAGACGTGCATTTTTGCGCACCAGCTTCACAGGCACATTCTTTTCCACGGTTGAAAACCCCTGATCAATCCTGGCATGATCCTCCCGGGTCAGCCCATAGATGCTCAGAAATGACCGGGCGGTGGCTGCCCCCCCACCCGGATCCACGGATTTTATGGATGAGATAATGATGTTGTTGCTGCCAAGCTTGCGGATCTGTTCCAGGGCATCCCTGCCGGCACCCTCCCCCACGGCCAGCATTGCCACCACACTTGCAACACCGAACACCACACCGAGCATGGTCAAAAACGACCGCAGTTTATGGAGCATCAAGGTCTGCACCCCTGACAGAAGCTCCCTTGAAAACGGCATCTTTTTCATGGAAAGCCCCCCCCACGAATCGTTTCTATCCGCCCGTCACGCATGTAGAGCCGCTGGGTTGCATAATCGGCAATACCGGACTCATGGGTTACCATGATAATGGTTTTTCCGGCCCTGTGGAAACCGGCAAGAAGCGCCATGATCTGCTGACTGGTGGTGGTGTCCAGGTTCCCGGTGGGCTCATCGGCCAGGATCAGGTCCGGGTTGGTTGCCAGGGCCCGGGCAATGGCCACCCGCTGCATCTGGCCCCCGGAAAGCTCTGCCGGACGATGGTCCAGCCGATCTTCCAGACCCACCTGATGGGCAAGGTCACAGGCATGGGACGCACTCTTTTCGGGCTCCCACCCAAGATAGTAAAGGGGCAGTTCAATGTTCCGGCGCACGGTCAACTGGGGGATCAGGTTAAAACTCTGGAAGATAAAACCCAAATGATTGAGCCGGAGGTCGCTCAGCCCGTCATCTGAAAGGGAACTGATATCTCGACCCTTGAAGAGATACCTGCCCCGGGTCAGCCGGTCCAGGCAGCCGACAATGTTCATCAGGGTACTTTTGCCGGATCCGCTCGCACCCATGATGGCCCAGAAACTGCCCCTGGAAAACGCAATATCAATGCCTGCCAGGGCCGCGACTTTCTCGTTGCCCATGGTGTAGACCCTGTGGGCATTTTCAAGCCGGACCACCGTCTCCGGGACACGATCCTCTGCCAGGGCTGCCATGTCTACTCTGCCGCCCGGAGTTTCATGGGGCCTGTTCGTTCACCGTCACCATCCTTTGGCGATGCAGGATTGTTTTCCCGTGAACCAGGCCCTTTATCCGGTACCGAAAAATCCACCCCTGCCGCCTTGAGGGGCGGCGTGAGCAGCACCTCTTCCCCGGGTTCAACCCCCTTGAGCAGATGGATCATCCGGTTGTTGTCCTGGCCAGTTACCACTGTCCTTGGCAGGAATTCGGATCCTTTTTTAACATAGACGGTGGCCCTTCCCGCAACCTTGAGAACGGCCTGGACAGGAACGTACAGGGCGTTGTCATAATGGGCAATGACGATCTCAACCTGGCAGCTCATGCCGGTCCGTATGGCAGCATCGTTCTGGTCCAGAAAAATCTCAGTGGTGTACACCTTGAGATCCGGATTCATCCAGAGACTCTGGGCATCGGGAAGGGGGGCAATATGCAGGACCCTGCCCGTAAAATTACGGCCCGGCAGTGCATCCACCGTCACCTTTACCGGCAGTCCCGGCCGCACCTTTTTAAGGCTGGATTCATGGATGGCAATCTCGGCATTGCTGGAATTTGCCGTGGGCAGATAGATCAGTTCCTGGCGTTCACGGATATCCTGACCCTCCTGCAAGGGTTCGGTATTACGCCGGAACATCCCCCCCTGGGCGCTTGTGGCATAGATGACCAGGCCATCGGCCGGAGCAAGGATTTTTGTTCGTTCGATCTGCTCCTGGAACTTTGCTAGCTTGTCCTTCTGGCGCTGGTATTCGGACCCGCGGGCCTTAAGTTCGGCCCGGGCCTGAACCACATCGGCCTTTGCCTTTCTCCGGGTGCGCTCAAGGGCCATCACCGCCTGGCTCACATCGCTCTTTCGCTGGGCAAGTTCGCGTTCGTAGGTGTAATTGACCAGAAGATCCCGGTTGTTCCGGGCAAGTTCAAGGTCCAGGGCCTTTTTCTTTTCCGCAAGGATATCGGCTTCAAGTTCGGTCTGGGAAATGTACTTTTCTCCATGCAGGGTCCGGGACCAGCCAAGGGTTTCACTGGCACGGGTCAGTTCCTCTTGGGCAAGGGTGATCTGGGCGTCGGCTTTTTTAAGTTCATTGGGATACTCTCCCAGGGTGTACTTCTCAAGATCCTGGCGGGCAAACGCCAGGGTCAGTTCTGCAAGATCAATGTCGCTTCTGGCCTGATTTTCAGCAACGGCAAGGTTTTCCGTGGCATTTACAAAGGCGGCCTCAGCATTCTGAACCTTTATTTCCTGGTCAAGCCTGTCGTCCATGAGTGCACTGGCATCAAGCTCGACCAGCAACTCTCCCTGTGTCACCTGCCTGCCCTCGGCAATGAGGTAGATAATTGAGGTTTTGCCCTGAACCTCATTTTTGATAATGATCTGCTCCCTTGCCTTGATGGTTCCGGATTCAACCACGTTGACCGTAAGGGGTCCGGGTGCAACCTCAAAGGTCAAGGCCCGGTCCGTATCATCGGCCTTTGCCCTGAACCGATACAGGGAAACAGCCAGGACAGTGACCAGGGCCACGGCAGCGACGGTCAGAACGATTGGTTTATTTTTCAGCATCCGGTTCATCCTCTGGTCGATACTCCCGCCACAGACCTGTATCGCTGACCTCAAGGACGCCCATATCCCGCTGGATCCCAAGCTCTGCGATGCGATAGTTCACCCGGGCCGATGTCAGGCTGTTCTGGGCCGAAAGCAAGGCATCCTGGGCTTCGAGGAGATCCCGGGTTTCAGCCCGTCCCGCCTCCATGAACAGGTTGATGCTCTTCACCCGCTTCTGGGCCAGGGCCACGGCACTTGCCTGGATGTTCAGGGTTTCCCTGGCTTCAAAAAGATCCCGAAGGCGATTTTGCACGGCAAGTTTCACCCGGTCTTCCAGGTCCTGGACGGCCCGAACGGCCTGTTCCAGTTCAATGAAACCATTGCGGTAGGCCACGGCCTCGGCCGTTCGTTCAAAGGGCAGATCCAGGGAGACCAGGGCCGAGAACACCCCCCTGTCCGTGCGGAGCCGGGCATTGCCAAGGTCAGCCGTCGTAATTGTGCGTCGTTCTCCAAGGGAGGCCGATCCCAGAAAGGTCAGTTCAGCGCCCAGGCGGTCGGCCGCCACCACAACGGCCCGCTGGGCGTCCGCCACCCTGCCCTTTGCCACCACCAGGTCGACCCGCCTGACCAGGGCCAGGGCCAGGGCCGTCGACGGATCAAGCTCCAGGGGACCGGCATGGCTGATCCCGGGTTCGTTCAACCGCAAATATTCATCCGGGTCAACGGCCATGGCAGCGTCCGGGGGAAGCCCCACAAGGGTTTTAAATGTGTCCATCTGCCGCCGGTACTGCTCCCTGGCAGACACCCATCGCTGGCGGGCCAAAAGTTCGGTCTGCACGGCCTGGTCCACCTGGATCTCCTTGAGCCTGCCCGCATCGGCCAGGCGCTTGCTCCTGGTGGCCGACACCTTCCTGCTTTGATAATCTTCCTTCGAGTTTTTCACCGTATCCGCCTGCTTTAAAAGGGCCAGAAAGCTGGTGGCCACGGACACGGCAAATTCCTGTTTGAACCGTTCAAAACCCAGGATGGCATAGACCAGATTCCGTTCAGCCTGGTGCAGGGGTTCGGTAACAATATGCCGTCCCGCCCCCCGGAGCAGCGGAATGGACAGCGATGCGTCACCGGCAAGGCCCAGGGATGAACCGCCATTGGCAGTGAAAAGCGTGGCCAGGTCAACGGCCAGGGCCGTGGTCAGGTCCATGCCGTTTTTAAACAACCGCCGGCCTGAAAGTTCACTGGATGTCACGCTTCCCGTCTGGGACCGGGTTCCTGTGGTATCCGATCGTAAAAGGGTCTCGATCTGACCTGTAAAACGGTTTCGAAAGCTCTCCTGCTCAAGGTAGAGCGCCAGGGCCGCCTGGAACACGGCCTCCTTTTCGGCCTGGAACTCGGAACTGTTTTGCGCACCCACTGCCAGGGCCTGGAACAGGGTGAGGACCCGGGGACCCTCTAGGGTCGATCCCTCCCTGACCTGGGAAGGTGTGGTCCCGGGATAACCGGGTTCAGGCCAGTGGGGCACGGGCACAAGGCGGTCCGTTCCCAGGGACTCCGGACCGGAAACGGGAAGATGAAGGTCTTGGACCAGCCGGCTGCGAAGCCTGTTGCTTGGCCGCTCAACCGTAAAATCTTCTTGACTGCCAAGGGTTTGTTCCCGGGTTTCGGAAATGACGGCCAGGGCCCTTTGATCCACCGCTGTCCTGTGGGCACCAGGCGTCCGGCAGCCCATGGGAATAAAAACCGCCAGCCACACCAGAATCACCGCCGGGACCCAAAAAATTAGCCTGGCGACCCCTGGATTTTTATGGTCAAGCCGTCTCACCCCAGGGTCATGGCCTTTTCAGGACAGATCTCCTGGCAGCAGAAACAGGTAATGCAGATGTCAGGATCCACAACGGGAAAATCATGTTCCATTTTAAGGGCCGCCACTGGGCAGTGGTCGATGCAGGCACCGCACAGGGTGCACAACCCTGGATCCGCCCGGGGTCTGACCCGGGTCTTGCCCGCCATCAAAGCCTGGATGGCAGAATTTCCGGCAATGGCCGCTCCACCCAGGGGCGGCAGCTTGAAATTGTCCAGGACGACCATCCCACCGTCTATTTCAACGGATTCAGCATCAAAATCGCCAAGCCCCATGGCCTTTGACTGTTCAAGAAATTTCAGCCGGGCGGGATCAATGCCCATCATCCGGGCAACCACACCATCCATGGCCAACGCATTATCAGCAGCCAGAATCAGCCCGATCTCCCTCAAATCCGGGGATGCCGGTCCATTTCCCTCCATGCCCGTCACCGCGTCCATGATGAAAAGATCCGGAACCCTGAGACGAAACACGTCCACGATCACCCGGTGAAAACGCTCGGGGGTACCGGCAATCTGGTGCAACCTTGCCTTTTGTGCCCCGGGCAGGATGCCGTAGCTGTTTTTAATGGCCCCGGTCATGACGGTCAGGCCGTGGGTTTTAAACTTGGGCAGGCTGATGAGGATGTCCGCCGTCATGATCTGTGTGGATACTCCCACCCGGGGCATGAAATCAGGATTAAAGGCAAGCTGATCCGTTGCGATGCCAAAGTTCTGGTAGTACCCCTTTGCTGCCGCCATGAGTCCTGTGGCTTCAAAACTTCGCTCATTGTCCCCATAGTTGAACAGACCGGGGTTGTCACCCACCACGATCTCGGCCGGGCCCAACTGCTCGACCTTATCGACAACGGCCCGCAGCAATGCCGGATGGGTCACAATATGCTCATCGGACCGGGAGGTCCTGAGCACATTGGGCTTGATCACCACTTTTTTGCCGGCAATATCCAGGGGAAAGAGTTCAAAGGCCCTGTCAACCGCCACACGGCAATTGTCGTAGGACGCCTTGTGTATCATCACCTTGTGCATGGGGACCACTGTTTTCTCAGCTGCCATGGCTGATTCACCTGCCCTGTTTAATATAATATCCAGACACCCGCCAGACCCCGTCCGGGTCCAGCAGCGGGGTAATGGTTTCCACAAACGCCCCGCCGTTTTCAAATGATGTCCCATACTGAATCACCACATATTCTCCATCGGGCGCCCCTGGAAGGGACCGTAAAAACTGCCGTGAGATCAATTTCCTGGACAGCACCCCACCCAGGGGTTTTCGAACCATACCCAGGGATGCTTCCCATTGCTCCCGGGTCACCGCTCGTTTAAAATAAGGGGCTGCCCTTTCCCAGCTGTCTGCGTAACTTTGGCCGTCAACCAGCACCAACCATGACCGGGCTGCAGCCGTGGCCGTTATCTCCTTGTTTTCATCGGCCGCAAGGGGTTGGGCCGCAATCAAAGCGAACAAAACAAACAGCCAGATCCGTTTCAATACCATGGTTTCTCCTTTGTCTAAAATTGCCCCCGATAAACGCCAGACGCCAGACGCCAGACGCCAGACGCCAGCGGGTACCGTTTTTAAAACGATTATTCAACACCAGGGGCCAAAAAATCCGTGACAAGGGTCTTGACCCTTTTTTCAATCTCATCGCCCAGGGCCCGGACCCCGTCAAGGTCCATGGCCGAAGGGTCAGGCAGGTCCCAGTCAATCACCCGGCATCCGGGAATAAAGGGACATGCCCCTCCGCATCCCATGGTGACAAGGGTATGGGGAGAACTTTTTTCCAGGACATCTTTTAGGGACACCGGAGTAAGAAAGGCCAAATCAATGCCCTTTTCCGCCATGGCCTCGACAACAAGGGAATGGACCTTTTCTCCAGGGGCCAATCCGGCAGAGCGCACCTCAATCCGATCACCTGCAAGACGGCGGGCAAAGGCCGCCGCCATCTGACTCCTGCCGGCGTTTTCCCGGCAGGCAAACACCCAGGTCTTTCGTTGCTCAAACGGGGAGAGCACTTTCTGGGCTAGCCGGACCACGTCACCATGAACGGTTGGATGCGTTTCCATGGCTCCCCGGCTGTCGATCCCCCGATAGCAGAGACTCTCATCAAATGCCACACCGGCTGCATCCAGAAAATACCTGACGCTGAGCTTTATGCCGTCAAACAGATCTTTACCGTGGGTGGCGGCAGCGGCAAGGAGTATCCCTTTTCGATGGTCATGGCCCGAATCCTTGGTTTTAAACAGGTATTTGCGGGACCAGAGGGTCTGGGTTCGATCCATCAATGCCTTGATCCTGGCCGGAACCGCATAAAAATAGGTGGGAACCGAGACGACCACAACATCGGCCCGCCGCAAAGGGGAAAAGAATCGTTCGGGCATTGTGTCCCGGATCGAGCAGACCCCCTTTCGTTCACAGTTCCCGCAACCGATGCAGGGTTCAAAATTTTCCTTGACCGCATCCAGCACTTGGGTTTCCCAGCCTCTTTTGCGGGCCTCGTCCAAGAACAGCCCGAGCAGATAGTCGGTGTTTCCCTTTTTCCTGGGACTTCCCTTGATGGCAAGTACAAGCATGATTTTACCCCATGACAGTGTAATTTAACGTGCCGTTTATGGCTTAAAATGAATCAGCAGCGGATTTGAACTGATGATATAGTAGGCTGACCCGGATTTTTCTCCTTCCGGCTGGGCCATGATGGAAATCTCACTGTTAAATTTTACCGTGGCAAGGATACCCGGGTCCTTTTTCTGGGCCTTGGCCGTATTAAAGGCCTCGGGGGTCAACCGGCCCCCACGGCCATAGGCCCAGTAGAGAAGGGCATCATGGGCAACCACGGTGGGTTCGCCAAAGTCGAGCATCAATGCCCCGGCAAGGGCTTTGATCTGTTGCTCACCCAGGCTGTCAAATCCTTCGTAGATCACGATAACCCTATCCGTAGCTTTGTCAACCACAAGGTTCACCCCCCTGTCCTGGAACTTGTAGGTATTTGCCGAACCCGGCGGAAGCGGGTGTGTTTGTGCGATCTTTTTTTGTTGATCATCAAGGGGGGCACCAAGGGTATACCCGTTCCGGCCAAGGTTGAGGCCCTGGACACGTTTGAACAGATCCATGACAGAGTCGGTCTTGAATGCACAAGCAGGCGTAGCCAGAAGCGTGGTCACAACCAGCAACGGAAAAAAAAGCATGGTCATTACGGATAATTTCATCGAACTTCCAGATTGAACCTCCCCAGGGGGAAGGATGTAATAAATTTTCCAGCAGGAAACCCTGTCGGTTGCCCTGCCGGAGACCGTTGCCGCCGGGACAGGTCTTAAAACCTGTCCCGGAGTCAATCACTGGTTATACCTGAGCTTGTTCTGTTCCTGGATGAGCTTCATGGTTTCGGCGCTCCCTCCGGTTTTTATCCATAGATTTTCAGGCCTTGCCAGAAGGTCTGCAATGTATTTTTTATATTTTTCGCCCTTGCCGGCATGGTCGGCAAGCTCCTGGACCTCGGGAAGGAATTCATGGTAAAAATTCCTTGAAACCTCATAGAGCCCGTGCCAATGGGTGTAATCCGGGGCAAACATGGCCGTTGCCATCCTTGCACGACGCCCCTCATGGTGCCAGATCTCAAACCAGGTATAGCCGAGCTTGTGCTGGAACCCGCTGTTCTCCCAGATGCCATCGGCCTTGAGCATGCTGACAAGTTCAGCACCCGGCTTTCCAAACTTGTCGTTGTAGAGGTGCACCAGATCGTCCAGCTGTGCGTAAAAATCCTTGACATGGTTCACCCCATGGCAGGATTTGCAAACCCCCTGCATCGCTTCCCTTCGTTCTTTCCAGGAAACAACACTCTTGATGCTCTTCTCCACAACGGTCTTTTTCAGGCGATCGCCCTCCCGGACGTAGGATTGATACATGGCCTTCTGGCCGGGCCGGGGAGGAATATCCCCGGTAATATCGGCGACGGTGTCATCCACAAAGGTCACCCGGTTGAGCTTTGAAGAGACTACGGCCCTCAGATTCCACGAAATCCTGTCCCCAACGTTGTGGGAATTCTTTTGAACAGCGCCATTGAGCTTTACAAAGGATCCCATGTGGCAGGTGGAGCAGGTGGGGGCTGAGTAATAATCGTCCCCAAGTACCCAGGCACCGTCCTTTTCAATGTTCATGCCCTCGGGGCCGCTGCCCTTGGATGAAGTAAAGTAGGCAATGCCGTGCTTGGACTCCTCATAGATCTCCTTTTGGGGATGATCCGGACCCAGGTGGCATTTCCCGCAGTTTTCAGGCTGGCGGGCCGTGGACGCCTTGAACGCGTGTTTGGAATGGCAGGCGTTGCAAACACCCTTGGTACCGTCGGGGTTGATGCGGCCGATGCCCGAGTTGGGCCAGGTGGTGTGCTCCATCTGGGGGGCATCGGTTTTGGAACGAAGGGGCTTTCCGTCCTGGTCCTTTTTCATGGCCACAATGGAACCGTGGCACTGCCAGCAACCACTGACCATGTTACCCTTGTTCGTCGGCATACCGCCAACCACTTCGGCCAGCATGTTGTCAAGGGAAGCCATAATCTCTCCTGCCGTTGCATGGTGGGAGATGCCCATCTGTTTTGCCTCGGGTTCATGGCATTTTCCGCAGTCCGTGGGAGAAAGAATCGCCTTGATAAAGGCACCCTCGTGCATGTAGCCCACCGCTTCTCCCGCTTCTGCCGCATGGCAGTTGTAGCAGCCCACCTGACCGTCCTTTGCCGCGGCATGGGCCGACGCCTCCCACTGGAGAACCAGGCTCTTGTTCTCCTTGAGATGGCAGGTGATACACTTTTTATTCATCTCCTGGACCTTCTTGTCTTTTACGTCAAACGACTCCTGGGTCAAGCCAAAAGCCGTCCCCCATGTCAGAACAGAGACCAGGATGGATATCAGGAACCACCGTGACAGGGTCATGTCAAACACCTCCTTGAAAAATTAGGTTAAAACTATGGCGAGCCTTGTGCGTCCAGGGTTTTGGCCACATAAAACGCCCGCTTGATCGTCTGATTGTCTATCCTGCATCCCGGGACCAGAAGGGAAAAATTCTGCCCAGGATAAAGAGAATCACAAAGGGAACAACCATGACGGCGATCACGGCAATGATTCCCTCCCTGCCAAACCAGTGGGGATGAAATTCCACATACCCCCTGGCACTCTTTGACATGAGCTGGCCGCCGATCACCACGTTCCACCGCATGATAAACACCTGGAGCAGAAGAATGGCCGACACAAGGGCGGCAATGGGGATGTACCAGGAATCCTTGAGGCGAAGGAAGATAAGAACCGTGAGCAGACAGAGGGGGATGAGCGAACAGATCTTGACCTGCCACAGCCAGAACGAAGAGGCCAGCGGTCCGTTTAACAGTCCCTCAACCATGTGGTGATACCCTGTTCGCAGGTAGGAGTGGGAAAACACCTCGAGCATCTCAAAGGTAAAGGCAAGTATGAAAAAACCGGCCAGGGTGTTGATTGCGGTTTTAATGCAAGGGGCGTCAATGGTCCGGCCCTTGAATTTTCGAATCACAACATAGGCAAGTACAATGGCTGAAATCCCTGAAACACAGGCGGAAAAAAGAAAGATCACCGGCATCAGGGGGGTGGACCAGGTGGGATTGGCCTTGACGCCGCCAAAGATAAACCCCACATACCCGTGGAGCACAACAGCCACGGGGATACCAAGGCTGACAAGCACCTTGATGATCCTTTGATCAAGCCTGAGTGCCCTGTCGGAAAGGTCCCTGCTGTCAAGGGTCAGAACCCGGTAAACAAGCTTCATGATCCCTGAACTTTGCGACCTGAGCCGTACAAGGTCGGGCCGATAGACAACCAGCACAAGAAAAACCACAAGCCCCATGGACACGGCATAGATATAACCGAAACCGGCCATGGCCGAGCTTGGACTCGGGGTGATGAGCATGTTTAAATTTCGTTCGGGACGTGTGAGGTGGAGAAGCAGCGGCAGGGTGGCGCAGCAGAGAAAAGCAAGGGCAAAAAGCAGGGAAAATCGCGCCACGGGCTTAAGGGCCTCCACCTTGAACAGATAGTAGAGGGCCGCAATGATAAAGGCGCCGTCGACCAGCCCCGTGATATAGGGGTAGAGAACGATCATCATGCTCCAGTGGACATGGAGATCGTTGGGAAAAACGTAGTTTGAGCCGAACATTGCCGCACCCATGGCCGCTGCATCCATCAGATCACCTCCATTCTTGCGCCCTTATAATAAAGTCCGGGCCAGGTGCCCATCTCCCTTCGAAGCACGGTCAGCACCCCCTCCCCCCTGAGGATCTTGTAAACCTCCGAGGTTTCATCCTTGAGGCTGCCGAATTTTCTGGCACCCGTGGGACACACCTCAACACAGGCGGGCAAAAGCCCCTTTCTGACTCTGTGGTAACACCAGGTACACTTTTCAACCACCCGTGTACGCGGATTGATGAATCTCACGGAATAGGGACAGGCCTGAATGCAATAGGCACATCCAACACACCGCGTGCTGTCCACCAGCACAAACCCGTCCGGGGTTTTAAAGGTTGCACCCACCGGGCACACCTGGACACAGGGGGCCTCCTTGCACATGTTGCAAAGCTTTGGAACAAAAAAGGTGTCCCGGACCCTGTCCGGGATGTCATCCCTGGGGGTCTGGTATCCGTCAAGCCCCCCGTTTGGCGAATCCACATGGACATTGTCGTCCATATCCTTGACATAGCGCTCCACCCAGGTGCGGTAATAACCGTCCGGGACATTGTACTCCCTTTTGTCTGCAACACAGCAGGCCCCGCATCCAATGCAGCGGGTGACATCCACCACAAAGGCAAAGTGCTGGTCAAAAATATCGTAGGGCCCGTTCCTTATGCCCGGAACTTCCGCTTCGGGCACAAAGGTGTCGGCATTCAACGGGAAAACCAGTAAAAGCGAACCGGCTATGGTGCCGTTCATCACCTTTTGTATAAAGGTCCTGCGGTCCATTGGGCCATTTGGATTCAAGGGTTCACACGACGACTCATGGGAGGTGCCAGTGGGCTTCATAGCGTTTTCTCCATTATCCCAGTTATCTTCTTTGCCCGGTCAATGTACTTCAGGGGCGAATGCACATGGTGGCACTGGTTGCAGTTGTGGGTAAGCTTTACCTGCTGATCCTCCAGATGGCCGGGCATGGCAACTGTTTTAATAACCTCCTGGGACCGGGCCTTGATCTCGGTGTTGTGGCATCTCAGACACAGAACCGTGATCTCCCCCTCTCTTTTCACCGGCAGAACGGCAATTTTTCGGTTGTCCCGGACATGGTCGGCATAGGTACCGTGGCAGAATTCGCAGGATATGGTGGCGTGTCGACCCATTTTGTGGATCTTTGCCTCATAGGAGTGGCAGGCAAAACAGGAGCTGTTGGTGGCGTGTCGGATCGTCAAAGACGCCTCTTCCATGATGGTATCGGCCCGGAAACTGCCATATAGGCCATAGGATTCCGGGACAAACAAGCCCTTGAGAACGAGTCCTGCACCGGCCAAAGCCAGAACGGTTAACCCCACGGCGACGAGACGTAACCCATAGTTTGACAACACAGGCACCTCCGGTTTTTATCATCGGCTTTCAAATAAAAATGAATCTATCCCATCCCGATGGAGAGATTGAATTCCACCGAAACGCAACCCGGGATTGCAGCTTTTATAATTGGATCATTTTATCAAGGGTTAGGAACTTCTCAAAAGACTATGGGAAATTGCTCTGTTTGTCAAACACAAAGGTCTTGATCATGGTAATACAATATGCATGGACATCCAAATCCGCTGCCCCGGCACCAGGGGCAGCGGTCCATCCCCAGCCGGGGTATCAGTTGTTTTTGATCCTGGGGTCAACGGGCTGCCCCTGGCAGTCCGGTGTATAGCAGGAGTTGTCGACAAATGAACATTTTTTTTTACACGACGGGCACTCTTGGGGCGGGGTCTCGGCCTCAAGCCGATAACCGCATTTATCACAAATCCAGTTGGTCATGGTTCCTCCTTATTATCCATGGGTTATACCTGTAAATATATTATTCAAAATTCATGCCACAATTTGCGAGGGCGTCCCGTATCCAGATTCAGGTTGAAAAAGGATTGACCATCCCTTATAGTCGTTTTCAAAGCATTGGAACGGGCTGGTTAGGTAGCGGGTTTAAACCGGTTTTCACGCCAATTAATCAGGATTTTGAGGAGACAAAATGAAAGACCATTTCACAGGATCTGTTTCACGCGGCACCGACATCATTGCAAGGGCAGAGAGCGTCAAGCTCGACCCCAGGGTTCTTTACGAGGCCGTCATAGACCTCTCCTCCGAAGGGTTGATCACCGCAAACTGCATCAACATGGCCGCCGGCATACTGCTCAATGACCTGGGACTTCCCAATTACTTTTTTGAAAACATCACCAAGGCGTCCCTGAAACATATTCTTGCATCCATCACCTCAAGCATCACCATCAAGGACGGCAAGGTGGATCTTGTGGGCCGGGTGGCCCACATCGACTTTGACCTTGCCCATGGCAGCGATGTCCAGCGGGTGCGGATTGCCACCCGGGAAACCCGGGACAGCATGGAAAAGGTGCTGGAAAATCTCATTCCCGGCCACAGAAGGGAATATTACTTCAGCCCTGAAAAAGACTACTGCACCTATATCATCCGCCCTGAAACGGTACAAGACTACACAAGGGAGGAATTCAAGGCATCACGATTTCTCTTTACCCTTGCCGGCGATTTTACGGCCACTCCGGAACCGACCCGCAGGCGGTACGAAACGTTCCTTGCCCTTTCCGAGGCTTCAGTCACCCCATTGATTGAGGTGTTCAACCTGCCGGTCACCGGTGAAACAAGATTCATGTTCAACTCTGATTTTGCCTCTCCCCAACTGCCCATCTTCAGGCGGCTCTTTGAAGACCACGGGCTGGTCATGATGCGTGCCTATTGGGAGCCCTACTGGGGCAAATCCGCAGTGCCTTCATCCATCTGCTCCCTTTACGTTCAGGGAGAGATTTCAAGGAAAAAAGAGGCTGAGATACTCAAGGATTTATCGGCCTTTCTGTCGTTCAGCATCAATCCTGTGACGGAACTTTATGTCAACGGGACGTTAAATTTCAAGGAGATGCTGTTCGCCGGTAATGCCATTGACTTCACCCACATGTTCATCTTCAGGGAGAGTGAGAATGCAACGGATCGGGAAATCATGGCAAGCCTGAACAGCAAAGACCATGAAGATGCCTTTGCCGCAAGGATACACAAATCCAACAAATCCACCTATGGCTCACGAATCATTCAATCCACGGCCATGGGAAACCCCGATCTTTTGAAATTTCTCTTCACCCTTTTTGAACATCGGTTTGATCCGGCCCTGGCCGGCAAGGATCTGACCATCAATCTTGACGAAAGAATCAAGGAATTTAACAGGCTTGTGGAATCAAGGTTCATTGATTTCACCATTGCCCAGGATATTTTCAAATTCATGGTAAAGCTTGTGACCTGCACCCTGAAGACCAACTTCTACAAACCTGAAAAGCGATCGTTCAGCTTCCGGTTTGACGACTGCGTGCTGGACCCCCTGGTCTACAACCAGTTTGTGTTCGGCGTCTTTTTTGTAAACGGCCACTATGCCTGCGGCACCCATTTAAGGGCAAGCGACATTGCAAGGGGAGGATTGCGGCTCCTCAGGATCACCCCGTCCAACCACGGCAACGAGCTTGACAATGCCGTGCTGCTCAACTTTGCCCTGGGACCCAAGGCCCAGCGCCTCAAGCACAAGGACATCTGCGAAAGCGGGTCCAAGGGGGTGGTGGTGCCCCATGCCACCTATGCCACCCATGCCATGGACTGCCTTTACGACTACACCGAAGGCATTCTGGATCTGATGCTTGTGGACAACGCCATTGTGGATTACTACGGCAAACCCGAGATGATCTTTTTCGGCCCGGACGAGGGAACAGCCCCCCTCATGGATGCCGTGGCCCTCCAGGCCCACCAGCGGGGATATCCCCACTGGCGGACCCTGACAACGGGTAAAAGCTTTGGCATTCCCCACGACACCTACGGCCTGCTCGACAATGGCGACACCTTCGGTCTTGTGGATGCACACACCCAGGGAACGGACCTTCAGATCAACGGGAAATCCGTTATCACGACCACGGACATGGACAAAATCCATGATCTCATCGGGGAAAAAATCCAAACCAGCGGCATGACAACCACCTGCATCATGGCGGCCTTCAGGACCCTGATCGCCCGGTATAACGCCCGGGAGGAGGATCTCAACCTCATGATGACCGGCGGACCCGACGGAGACCTTGGAGCCAATGAAATTCAAACCTGGCAGGGTAAAATCTGTCTGATCATCGACGGAGGTTCCGTCCTCTTTGATCCCAATGGTCTTGACCGGAAAGAACTGGAAAAGATCGCCTTTATGCGCCACTCCTCTCCCCGGAAGAATTCCCTGGCATTTCCAGTGGAAAAATTATCACCCCAGGGATTCAAGGTATCTCTCCAGTCGGTCAACACCCCCCTTCCCGACGGCCGGGTGATCCGGGACGGTGCCGTGTTCCACCGGAACTTTCTCTTTGATCCGGAAAACCGTGCCTGCCTGAAAACGGCCAATATCCAGGCATTTATCCCCTGCGGCGGATTCAAGGACACGGTCAACCGTAACAATGTCAAGGGATTTCTTGAAAATTTCAAGGAGCTTAAATTCATTGTGGAGGGGGCAAACGTCTTTTTTGACGATGCTTCCCGGCGCCACATTGCCGCAAAAACCGGCATAAAGCAGATCAAGGATTCCACGGCAAACAAGGGTGGGGTCTTCTCAAGCTCCATTGCCGAAGTTCTCACAGCCTTTCTTCTGGGAGAGGATTATGAGACAAAACTATTGAACGACACAGCCACCCGGTGGGCCTTGATCAAAGATATCATGCTGCTGGTGGAAAAATACTCGTGCGCTGAAACAGATATGCTGATCAACATCCATAAAAAGCACCCGGACCAACCCCTGTTCAGCCTGTCTGAAAAGACCAGCGAACAGATCTTTGCCCTCCAGGATCTGGTCCAGGAACGAATCAGCGACCTCCTGAAACAAAAAGCACTGGTATGGAAGATCATGGAGGCCTATGTACCCGCCATTCTCATCAAGACCCTTGGCAAAAAGCAAATAATGGATATATTGGAATGTGATGGCATGCATGCCTATCGGGATGCCATTATCACGAAAAAGCTTGCATCCATGGCCTTTTACAAATTCGGCCTTGAATGGGATCTTTTTCTGGAAAAGGTAACGGCAGATTTTTTCGGAGCGCTTGCCACTGTGGTCAAGTAATCCAAATCCGACGGGAAAAGTGAAATCTTTCCGTCCTTAGGACAACAAACAAGGAGATGAAAAATGAGTAAATATGAATGCCCATGCGGTTATGTATACGATCCGGCTGAAGGTGATATTGAAAACGGAATCGAGCCCGGAACAGCCTTTGAAGACCTTCCCGATTCCTGGGTCTGCCCCCTGTGTGAGGCTGAAAAAGAATTTTTTGAGAAGATGGATTAGAGGCAGTCAAGGAGGAAGTGCATGTTCAAACCCGTTGAAATTGCCAAAAACATCTATAATGTGGGTTGCAGGGACTGGGACATCCGGGATTTTCATGGGTACTCCACCTACCAGGGAACCACCTACAACGCGTTTCTCATTGTGGATAAAAAAATCGTCCTGGTGGACACGGTCAAAAAAGAGTTTACCCAGGAACTTTTGGACAATATCAGCACCATCGTTGCCCCTGAAAAAATAGACCTGGTTGTGAGCAATCACACAGAAATGGACCATACCGGTGCCCTTCCGGCCATTATGGAGCGAATCGGCAAGGAAAAGCCGGTGTTCTGCTCTAAAATGGGAAAAAAGAACCTGGAAAGCCACTTTACAGCCCCCCTCAACCTCAGAAGCATTAACGACGGAGAGGAGCTGTCCATCGGTTCAAGGACCCTGGCCTTCATGGAGACAAAGATGCTCCACTGGCCTGACTCCATGTTCACCCACGTCAAGGAAGAAGGGATCCTCTTCTCGAGCGACGCCTTTGGTCAGCACTATGCCGGAGATGCCATGTTTGACGATGAAGCCGGTGAAGAAATCATGGCCCATGCAGCCAAGTACTTTGCGAACATCCTCTTGAACTATGCACCACGGGTGGAACAGCTGTTAACCAAGGTCAAGGATTCCGGACTGAACATCAACATGATCTGCCCGGACCACGGCATTCTCTGGCGAAAGGATCCAGGCGCCATCATCAATGCCTATGCCCGCTGGAGCAGTCAGACCTGCATTCCAAAGGCCCTGATCGTCTTTGACACCATGTGGAAAAGCACGGCAACCATGGCCAGGGAAATTGCCAGGGGCATCGAATCCCAGGGGGTCAGGGTGAGGATCATGAACACCCGAAAATGCCACAGAAGCGACATCATGACTGAAATGCTTGATGCCAAGGCCCTTGTGGTCGGCTCTCCCACCCTTAACAACGGCATCTTTCCGGTTGTGGCAGATGTGATGACCTACATCAAGGGACTTCGGCCGAGAAACCGCATGGCCGCGGCCTTTGGATCCTATGGATGGAGTGGAGAGGCCGTGAAAATCCTCAACCGGGAATTTGAAACCATGGGGCTTGAGACCATTGATCCGGGGCTTGCCATCAAGTATGTTCCCGATGCCGGGGACCTTGCCCGTTCATTTGAGCTGGGTGAAACCATTGGACAGAAAATAAACGCAGCGTTTGCATAGCATCAATTCGGAGGAAAAATGGCTTACAATTTTAGTGCAGATGAGATTTTTGAGATGGCAAAGCAGATTGAGCGCAACGGAGTCATCTTTTACAGGCAGGCGGCAGACAGTATTGAGGCGGCCAAGGAAAAGAGTTTCCTCATGGGCCTTTCCGCAATGGAAGAGTCCCATGAACGCATCTTTGAAGAGATGCAAAAAGAACTATCCGACCAGGAAAAGGACAGCCAGGTGTTTGATCCCATGGAAGAGGCGGTTCTCTACCTCAAAGCCCTTGCCGACACCCGGATTTTCTTTAAAAAGGAGACCCCGAAAAACAACATGCAGGAGATCCTGAAATCCGCCATTGAGGCTGAAAAGGAGTCAATTGTCTTTTATCTTGGCATGAAGGAGATGGTCAAGGGAGAGGTTGGAAAAAAACGGGTTGACAACATCATTAAAGAGGAGATGTCACACATCCGCCTGCTGTCCGGAAAACTCATGGAAAACAAATAACAGCCGGAGTCAGGACTGTACCGGTATCGCACACAGCCTGACTCCGTTTTTTTTATATGAAACGCCCACCGAAGCATAGCAAACAGGGGCGTTTCATCATTCGTTGTGGCCAGGGCAGACGTCCTGCTCCGGCCATGCCGGTTTATATGAAACGCCCCATGAAGCAGCATCAGTGGGGCGTTTCAAATTACGTTGTGGCCAGAGCAGGTACCCTACTGCGGCCATGCCGATTTTTTAAGATTATGACGTCCAGAAGCCGTGGAGGTTGCAGTACTCCTTGGCGGTTACTGTTTTTGCATCCACGAGAAAACGAGCTTCAGGCGTGTCACCCGGTTTGAGGAATTTTCTCAAAACCATGTCGCCGGTATTAAGCTCGATCCACTCGATATAATGCTTGTCCTCCATGGGATGGGCAACACCGCCGACCTTGACAAGGTACCCCCCCTCAATCTTTTCCACAACCGGAACATGCTTTTCAAGGGCCGCATCCACGGAATTGGCTTTCAAAAGGCTCATTTCCTGACCGCAGCAGCTCATGGCAGGGGCTTCCGCATGGAGGACCTGGGCAATGTTGCCGCACAATTTACATCGATAAACACCAAGTTTCTCAGACATATTATTCTCCTTTGGTTTTTTTATGAAACACCCACTGAATCATTGCAATCGGGAGCATTTCACCGTTCGTTGCGGCTGGAGCCGTACCCTGCTCCGGCCATGCCGGTTAGTAATTTTCTCCAAGCAGTTCAAAATGTGCCTGGGCATGGGCACAGGCCGGACAGACGTCACAGGCCTCGGTTCCCTCATGGAGGTAACCGCAGTTTCTGCACCGCCATGTGGTTTTCTCTTTGCGCTTGAACACCCGGTTGTTCTCGATATTGGCCTTGAGATCAAGGTATCTTTTTTCATGCTGTTTTTCTGCAACGGCAATGGCTTCAAACACCTTGGCAATCTCATCAAACCCTTCAGCCCTTGCTGTTTTTGCAAACTCGGGATACATGGTTGAGTGCTCATAGTTCTCGCCTTCGGCAGCGGCTTTAAGATTATCCTTGGTATCGCCGATGACGCCGGCGGGGAAAGCTGCAGTAATTTCGAGCTCTTCACCACTGTTGAGAAACTTAAACAGGCGCTTGGCATGCTCTTTTTCCTGGTCGGCAGTTTCCTCAAAAATAGCCTGGATCTGTACAAATCCATCCTTTTTTGCCTTGCTGGCAAAATAGTTATAGCGGTTTCTTGCCTGGGATTCCCCTGCAAAGGCCTTGAGTAGGTTCTTTTCCGTTTCAGTTCCCTTTAAATTGCCCATTGGATCGATTCTCCTTATTATTGATTCGTTCTAATTTTAAAAGATCCGGCCATGGTAATGACTAGCCTGAAAAATTTTTCCAGGACTGGTGGAAAGGCCGGGGATAAAAGAGTTTGCCGTTGAATCCATGGAATATACCACGGCATGGATAGTTGGTCCATGTTATTTATTTTTTGCAACTTTGCAAAAGGTATGCCAGGCGGCATTTAACAGCATCCAGGCCCGATTCATGGAAAAAACGACTGACACTGGGACAGTTTAGCTGTCTCACGATACACCTTTGCACCGGACATCCAGGCAAGAGATGACACATGCCCCCAGACAACTTCCCGTCTGCCACAAATTCAAGCCCCCTGGCATTTCGGCAAACCCAATCACTCAAAGCGCTCTATTTCAGCGTCTTCCAGGCAAAACCCGCTGACCGATAAAATCCATGGAATTTGTTACCTGGCTGTGATACAAATATGTATCTTACCCACGGATGGAGAGCAGTTTATGGTTTATATTGACGACTTTATTTCCGATAGAAAGACCCTTGAGCTTGTACTGGATAACCTCAGGGACGGCATTGTGGCCCATGACCTTGAACGAAGAATCATCTTCTTCAACAAAGAGGCGGAAAAAATCACCGGGTTCTCAAAGGATGACGTCATGGGCAAGGACTGCCACAAGGCCTTTGGCGCTCCCTTTTGCGGGGATCGCTGTTCCTTTTGCGGCGAAGTCCCCACCTTGAAGGACCGGCTCGATTTCCCCACAACCTTTGTCTCAAAAACAGGAGAAATCCGGCACATTGAAATGAGCATCACCGGTATATTTGATAAAAATATATTCAAAGGCGTCATTGCTTCATTCAGGGACATGACCGAATACACGGAACTTGCAGCCCGGGCCGAAGAACTGACCTCTTTTTCCGGCATCATCGGCACGGCCAGCTCCATGCGACAGATATTTCAGCAGATTACGGATGTGGCAAAGTACGACTATCCGGTCCACATCCACGGAGAGACCGGCACGGGAAAAGAACGGGTGGCTGCGGCCATTCACTCGGAGAGCAAACGGACCCAGGCGTCGTTTGTGCCGGTCAACTGCGGCGCCATCCCCGAGGGTCTTGTGGAAAGCGAACTCTTCGGCCATGTCAAAGGAGCGTTTTCCGGAGCGGTAAAAGATAGAAAAGGCCGGTTTGAACTGGCCCACAAAGGAACGCTGTTCCTTGACGAGGTGGCGGAACTTCCCAAACAGATGCAGGTCAAACTCCTGCGTTTTCTCCAGGAGGGAGTGGTTGAAAGGGTCGGCAGTGAAACAACGATCAATGTGGATGTCAGAATCATCAGCGCCACCAACAAGAACCTCACGGCCGAAGTGGAAAGGGGAAATTTCAGGAAAGACCTGTTTTACCGCCTCAACGTCATTCCCATCAAACTGCCGCCCCTGCGGGAAAGACGCAACGACATCCCCCTGTTAAGCGCCCACTTCCTCAAGCGGGCAGAAGATGAAAACAACGGCACCATACCCGCCTTTTCAAAAGACGCCATGCGGGCCATGATGGACTACGACTGGCCCGGCAATGTCAGGGAACTCCAGAACGCCGTCCAGTTTGCCATTGTCAGGTGCAAATCCAACGAAATTTTGCCCATTGATCTGCCCATGGAGCTCAGGAATACGCCTGAAAACAGGCAGGTTACCGGGGTTCATCAAGAGCGGAAAACGGCTGGCAAGCTTGACCTTGACGCGGTAAAAATGGCCCTTGAACGAACCGGAGGAAACAAGGCAAAGGCGGCCAGGGAGTTGGGTGTGGGAAGGGCTACCCTCTACCGGTTCCTTGAAAAAGACGCCCGGGCGGCAGATTTTGCAGCAACACTCAAATAAAATGGACACCACCGGTGCCTATGTGCGCAGGGTCACCTGGATTGGGTTTGGGGTGAATGTTCTGCTGACCTGCATCAAATTTACAGCGGGTATTTTTGGACAGAGCCAGGCCCTGGTGGCAGACGCCATTCACAGCCTTTCAGACACGATCACCGACCTTGCCGTCATCCTGGGATCCTTTTTCTGGTCAGAGCCACCGGACCAGTGCCACCCCTACGGCCACCAGCGCATTGAAACCATGGTCACCATGGCCATTGGATCAATGCTTTTCATGGCAGGGGCAGGGGTCGGATGGCATGCCATTACCACCCTGCACCAGGAATCGGTACCCACGCCTTCGACCCTGGCATTTGCGGCCACCGTCATTTCCCTTGTTGTCAAGGAGATTCTCTTCCGCTGGACTGACCGCGCAGGGCAAAGGATAAGAAGCACCGCACTTTCCGCCAATGCCTGGCATCACCGCCTGGACGCCATTAGTTCCATTCCTGTTCTGATTGCCCTGGCAGGTTCCATGCTATTTCCCGGCCTCACCTTTCTTGACAGTGCAGGCGCCCTGGTTGTTTCTGTTTTTATCATCCAGGCGTCGTTCAAAATCATGTTACCCGGATTTGGCGAACTTTTAGGAAAAGGAGCGCCCGAAGAGACCCTTGCTGAAATCAAGGCCCTTGTCATGGCCCACCCTGAAGCGATCTCCGTCCACAAGCTCAGGACCCGCTACCTTGGCGCAAGCCTGTACATTGATTTCCACCTGATCCTTAACAAACGCCTGACCATCCAGAAGGGCCATGACATTGCAGAACGGATCAGAAACGACCTCCTCTCAAAAACCCCGGGGCTTGCCGACGCAGTTATCCACGTTGAGCCCGGGGATGTGATTTAGGAACCATTGCCCTTGGCCGGGGGGACCTTTGTTTTGCCACGGGTCGATTTACGGTCGGTTGTGCTTGACCCTGCGTTACCCGCCTTGCCCCTTCCCGGGGATTTTGACCGCTTTGCCGTGGCCTTTGCAGCTCTTTTTACAGGCGTTTTGACCTTTACCGTTTTTTTCTCCTTTACAGCGGGCTTCGGCGCTACAGCAGGCTTGGCCTCCACTGAACGCCCGATCCCGATCTTTCCAGGGTCATCCGTACCGGCCGCCTTGGATTGAGGCCCCTTGGGGTCTGGAACGGGTTTTTCCCGGTCGTCAAGGGCCTTGTCAAGGTCCAGTTGAAACCGGACCGGTCCCCGGCAATTGTCTTTGCCAAACCGGGTATGAAGGGCGCAGGCAGACTCAGGATTTGACCATGAGGTGGCAATGGCCACATGCCCCTTTGGAAAAGGGGTTACCTCTGCATCCACATAATCCAGGGGGGCAAGGGCGGTCTCTTTTTCCACGAGATCGTCACTTTCGCCATAACAGATAAGCCAGGGAACTTTTTTCTCGGCAATCCGCTTGAAGTTGAGCTTTCGTCCAAACAGGGTGACCGGAAGGGTGCCGTCGGGAGTCACCGGTGTATTGTAGGAGGCAAAACTCATGCGTGTGACGGACATGGGAAGATCGGTACGGTCGTTCCTGAGCCAGTAGTTAAGGGCCGCAGCGGTCTTGCTGATTTCCACGGGGTGATTGTTCCTGGAAGTGACCATGGAAAGATCGCGGAGAAATGAAACCATGGGCGATTCTGCTTCAATGCTTTTTAGTTTGTAGACCCACCCCATGAGCTGGCCGTCGGCCACAACATTGCCGTTTTCAAGTGTTTTGCTACCGTAAACAAGATCGTTGAACCGCGGCGGCAGCTTTTTTAGAAAACTGCCAAGCCCCTGGCTCCGGGTGCCGTCCATGGGAGACACACAGCTGATAAAGGCATCCACAACGCCATCAAGCTCGCCGGACAAAAGATTGCACACAGCCGTATACCCGCCCTGGCAATACCCGTTCAAGGTCACAGGTTTTCCATGTTCCGCCTTTATCTTTTCGCAGAAATACCGGGTGTCAAGGGCATCCTCCTCAAGGGTCATGCACTGGAATGCGGGGGTGACCGCGATATCCCGCATAATGCGAATATAGGTGGGAATTCCCTGGTTGGCAAAACTGTGGGCATAGCTTTTATTCTCGCCGGGCAGAAAGGCGAGGATATTGCTGCCAAGGACAAAGGGGGGAATGATCAACAGCGGCTTCATGCGCTTGTTTGTTTTCACGGCTGGATCGGTGGGAACGATTCTGTAAACCAGAAACCGGTCTGTTTCGGCAAATTTCGGGTTCTTCCCCCGCTCAAAATGAAACCCGAATTCAGGTTCAATGTCAGCGATGGCCCTGGGCAGCAGTTCGGTAACGTTGGAAACCGTTTCTGACTGTCGGGAAATGAAATCGCCGATCTTATCGCCCTTGCAGTTGAACATGGTATTGTACCATGCGGTGACGCATTTCTTCAGTGTCCGGCTGTTATAATCGTCCAGGGCGCTCAGATTGCCTGAAAAAAATCGGGTCAGCAGATCCATGTTGAACTCAAACAGCCCCAGGTATGAGTCAAAATTATCAACCGGTGAATTCGTGAACAGCCGTTCCAGTTCAACCTTGCTAAAGTAGTTGCTGGAAACCAGAAGGGGCAGCAAAAATTCCCGGTTATAATTTGACAACCCCTGAAACAGGTCCTGGGCAAGGGTCAACTGATCGGAAAGCGTCTTGGAAGACAAATCTATTTTTTGGTTAAGGGCATCCATGGAACAACCGTTGAAAACCCCCTCATCATTGTACATAATTGTCTCCTATCGACTGGGTGGGTGTGCCGGCAGAAAATTTCCTGCCGGCGGGCATGGGATCAGGATTTTTTTTCAGGCTGGGCAGGAGATTCCGGCGGTGCTGTCGATTTTAAAGGTTCTGAAGAAACGAACATCGCCCTTGCCTGGTTTAAACTTTTATCCATGAACGACTTATAATCGTTCATGCTCTTCTCACAGGTAACGGCCCAGAAATCGCAGACCTTTTTACCGCCCCCCTGGATCCAGGGACTATTTTCCATGGAGAGGTTCATCAGAACCTGACCCTGGTTCTGAAAGGTCTTGATCAGGCCAAAGGTGTTGTCAAAAAGCACCTTTTGAAAATCGACCATCTGCTTAAATGTTTTGTCGGCTTCCATGGAGTTCTCCTCGGGCTTTATTTTGCCTCAAAAAAAGCGTCTATATTCTTGTATCCATCGTCAATGTTTTTCTTGATATCGCCCCTGAGCTTTTTGGTAAATTCCAGGCTGCTTGCAACGGCCTTTTTGCCGTCTGCCGTCATCCAGGGAAGCTGATTCATGAAACCTGTGACCATGGTTTCTGTCTGATCCTGGACAACGCACATGGCGTTGAAGCTGCTGTCAAAAAAAGATTTCTGAAACCCCAATACCTGTTTTGCTGTTTTTGCTGTTTCCATGATAATGATTCCTTATTGTTGGTTGTTTGAACAAGACGATATTCGATGCACCCCCCCATGGGATTTATCCTGTAAAAGCATTATCGCCGAAATCAGGGTCGCAGGCGCCTTGTTAGATTATAAACGTCTGTTGACGAATGTCTTGCCGATCTTTTGGCTCTTTATGATTTTTAGATTGATATGTCCACGATGCATGTCCACCTGTGTGTTGGATTTGACCATGGCAGATAATATAGCATTGAAAAAAAGCTTGTCAAGGGAAAAAATGGTGCACTGCACAATTTTTTAAAAAAACAGAAACGAAGGGCATTCTCCCAACCGGCCCCATGGAAATTATAGGGTTGACACGACCGGCTTTGACCTGTATTTTCATACTACATACAAGGACAAGCAGCGTGACCAATACCATACACATCAAAAAATACCCGAACAGAAGACTCTACGACACAGACAAGAGCGTCTATGTCACTCTCCAGGATGTATCCGGGCTTATCGCCGATGGCCACAGGGTCGAAGTCACCGATGTAAAGACAGGAGAGGATGTCACAGCCTTTATTCTCACCCAGATTATCATGAACAAGGCAAAACAAGCCAACTCCCTGCTGCCTGTATCCCTCCTTCACCTTGTCATCCGATATGGAGATACTCTTTTACACGACTTTTTCGATACACACCTTGAACAAACCATGGAAAATTACCTGGAATACCGACGATCCATGGAACACCAGCTCCAGAGTTACCTTGAAATGGGCATGGATCTATCCACCCTTGCAAAAAAAACGTTCAAGGAAATGGACCCCATGGGTTTTTTCTCATCGACCTTTGACAACAAGGGCGAAAAAGAGTAAGCGCAGCACAACGATATAATCGATCCCATTAACGGAGACCTCCATGACTAAACAGCAGGACCACGACGCCTTTAACAGGGACTTTATCTCCCCATGGTTGAATATGGCGGCAAATTTCTGGAACAACCCGTCAGCAGCGCAGGACACCCAACATGGGCAGGCCCCTGGAACAGAGAATGCCCCTCCCGGGGACAAAAACTTTCAAACCTGGCAAAAAAACTTTAACATGCTGGCTTCGCTCATGAAACTCATGGGACAGCCAGAGAACCAAGAGGCTCTCACCGAAGGCATGACCAGCCTCGCAGAGATGCTGATGCACCTTTCCGAAGACTCGGTTGAAAACACCATGGAATTCCAGGAGCAGCTCTTAAAGACCCTTTCTCTCATCGGCCAGCGCACAAAGCCCTACACCTTTGACGACACGGAACAGAACATATTTGAATCGTTTCGCACCCTCTACGAACAGGAATTCCAGAAATATCTCTACATCCCCCAGTTTGGACTGCCCAGATTCCACCAGGAAAACCTGGCAAAACTTGCGGACAAGTTCAACGTGTTCAACTTCAATCTGTCCGAACTGCTCTATCTTTTTTCCGTCCCCATGGACAAGACCAACCAGGCGATGCAGGATCAGATGAATGAGATGCTCGACAAAGGCACTTTTTTCGACGCTACCACCCAGGTCTATGACGAATGGGTCAAGACCCTTGAAGGCCATTACATGATTCTCCTTAAATCCGGAAAATACACCCAGACCCTCAAGAAGACCATCGACGCCATGGCCGAATACCGACAGGCCCGGGACGAGGTCGTGGGCCAGCTGCTCAAAGTGCTGCCCATTCCCACGAACCGGGAAATGGACGAGGTTTACAAGGAACTCTATACACTCAAAAGGCAACTCAAGGCGCTTTCAAAAGAGATGTCCCAACTCAAGAAGAGCTGACTTCCATCAGCCGTAACTCCCTTTTGACGTTAAGCTTCAAGGAGCATGCCATGGAAACACCCAGGATTCCAGTGGATCTTATCCTGAAGAACCTTTCTGAACAGCATCAAGAGACCAAAGATCGCCTTAAAAAAGGGCGGGAGGTTCTGCTGGGTGAGCTTGACACCCGGATTGCCAGCACCCCCTATGATATCGTCTACGAGGAGGACAGGGTCAAACTCAAGCATTACAAGCCGAAAAAGGCATTGTTCCGCACCCCCCTGCTGGTAACCTACGCCCTGATCAACCGGGAAACCATGCTGGATCTCCAGCCCGCAAGAAGCGTGGTTGAATCCTTTCTCGGGATGGGCATAGAGGTGTTCATGATCGACTGGGGCTATCCCACAAGAAAGGACCAGTACCTCACCATCGGCGACCATGTCAACGGTTACATGGACAACATCGTCAATTTCATCATGGCAAAGACCGCCGTGCCCAGGATCAACCTCATGGGCATCTGCATGGGCGGGACCTTCTGCGTTATCTATTCGGCCCTCTATCCTGAAAAGATAAAAAACCTTGTGACCACGGTCACGCCGACCAACTTTGACACGGACAAGGGGTTGCTACACATCTGGATGAGGGGCACCAACCCAGAACAGCTGGGCACCACCTACGGCAACATGCCCGGGGATCTCATGAACCTTGGATTCCTGCTGCTCAATCCGGCAAGGCTGATGATCGATAAATATGTGGGACTCTTCAACCACATGGACGACAGGGACTTTGTGGAAAACTTCATCCGCATGGAAAAATGGATCTTTGACAGCCCCGATGTTCCGGCAGCGACCTTCAAGCAATTCATCAACGACCTTTACAAAAACAACCTTCTGATACAGAATCGGATGGAGGTGGATGGCCAACGCATCGACCTTAAAAACATCACCATGCCGGTGCTCAATTTTTATGGAAAATACGACCACCTGGTGCCGCCCGAAGCCTGTGAACGTCTGACACAAGCCGTTGGATCAACGGACACCGAAGACATTTGTTTTAATACCGGACACATCGGAATCTATGTGAGTTCAAAATGTCAAAAAGGATTTGCACCTAAAATCGCTTCGTGGTTAAAGGAGAGGGATTGATCGTTAATTGACCAATGAATGGAGAGCTAAATGAGAAACAGCAACGCTAATTTTAAATCCTTTTGCGAGGTCTATTTCAAGACCTTTTGCGAGATCAGCAGATCCATGCAGCAAACATTTGAAATGGAAAAGGTGCTCGATCTTATTGTCAACAGCGCCACCCGGGCCATGGCGGCAAAGGCCAGTGCCCTTTTCCTGAAGGGCAACGAAACCGACGAATTCATGCCGGTCGCCCAGACAGGACTGTCCGACGCCTATGTCCATGCGGCACCGACAAGCGCCCGTGCCCAGATCGCGGATATCCTCACCCAGGGGAAATACCTGGTCATTCCAGATGCCACCCATGACCCCAGGATAGAAAACCATGCCCAGAAAGTTGCAGAAGGAATCGCATCGATCCTTGTGGTACCGGTGATCACCGATGAAACAGCCATTGGCACCCTTTGCCTGTACACGGCAGAACCCCGGAAATTTGATGAGCCCGAAATTCAGTTTCTAAGCGCCCTGGCTGACCAGGGGGGAATGGCCATCCAGAAAGCCCGGTTCATCCGGCGAAAAAAAAACCATTCAGACCTTTTGCTCTCGATCACCGAGAACCTGAACTCCACCCTGGACATCAAGAAGATTCTCCACATCATGTCGTCTGAAATCGCAGAGGCGTTCAATGTCAAGGGAACCTCGGTGAGGCTGCTTGATGAACAGAGAAAGGAGCTGAAACTCATGTCAAGCTATGGCCTCAGCGAAGCCTACCTGAACAAGGGACCGGTTTCGGCCGCCACCCTTGACATCTCGTTGTCCAGACCCATCCAAAGGATTGGACAGGACAACGTTGAAGGCATTGACTATTTTGAGGAAAAGAAAAAAGAGGGCATCGTCACCCTGCTCAATCTTCCCATCAAAGTCAAGGAGGAGGTCATCGGTATTTTCAGGATCTACTCTGCCACAGACAGAACGTTTCCCGAGGATACCCTGAAATTGCTCAGCGCCCTTACACGCATTGGCGGACTTGCAATCAACAACGCATCCATGTATCTGCAACTCCAATACGACAAGGAGAACCTGGAAAAAGAAATCTGGAGCCATCGTTCCTGGTTTTAGCTATCCTTCCCAAAAAACAACCGGAGAAAAAAGAACAGGAGAAGATCCCATGATCGGAAAAACCATTGAAGAGTTGACACCCGGGGATTCTGCCGATTTCACAAAAACCGTTTCAGAATCAGACATCTATCTCTATGCAGGCATAACCGGTGATTTTAACCCGGCACACATTGACCAGGAGTACGCATCCAAAACCTTTTTCAAGGCAAGGATTGCCCATGGAATGCTTTCGGCCGGATTCATCTCGGCCGTTATTGCCATGAAACTTCCAGGCCCCGGCACCATATACCGGGAGCAGCATTTAACGTTTCTGGCGCCGGTCTACATCAACGACACAATCAAGGCCGTTGTGGAGGTGATCAACATCGACCCTGGAAAAAAAACAGTCACCCTCGCCACCCGCTGCTTTAACCAGGATAAAACAATGATACTTGACGGGACGGCACTGGTGAGTCCTCCCCGAAAAAAGGCATGACCAATCCCACGACCCGGGTTAGACAGAGATCAACCCCTACCACAATGTGGCATTTTAGCCATTGACAACAACCATGGTCTCATATACCCTCTCCATGATACGATACAAACCCTAAAAAGAAAGAGCGATCATGGAGCAACAGCAGTTTAAACAGATCAGGGCAAGGCTGAACAAGACCCAGAAGGAGATGGCCCAACTCATTGGCACATCCATAAAGGCAGTCCACAGCTATGAGCAGGGATGGAGAAAGGTTCCCCACCATGTGGAACGGCAGCTTCTCTTCCTTTTGATCAGACGGGATAAGAACAACGAGGCAAGGAAACCCTGCTGGGAGATCCTCGACTGCCCGGACGAACTCAAGGAAAAATGTCCTGCCTGGGAGTTTAATTCCGGGGATCTGTGCTGGTTCATCAACGGCACCATATGCAACGGCAAGGCCCATAAGACCTGGAAAGAAAAGATAGAAGAATGCCGCACCTGCCCTGTTTTTTCAAAACACGTCACCCTTGATCCGGAACCCGATCCTGAAGAATAGTCCCTGCAAGCGCGGCACCTATGATACCCACGCACGCCATATCAAGCCCCCACCCCAAGGGCCATGCACCGCTGCATGAGCAACCCCAAGGGACCTGTAAATCCCTTCTCCATACCCCCTGTGATATTTGATGCAAAACAGGACACCAGTGACCCTCATCTGGAAAATCCCTGAAGTTCATCCATTGGCCCAAAGGAACGGTTACCAGCCCTGGCCGGAAGGTTGAGCGAATACCGTTTTGATGACAAATGCAATAAAAAACCTTGCATTTGTCCACAAACGGTGTTGAAAACTATAAAATAACAAGGAGGCCCATGAAACGATGCACCTGGGTGACGGATGATGCCACCTACAGACAATACCATGACAGGGAGTGGGGGGTTCCCCTTTATGAGGGTCAAAAACTGTTTGAGATGCTCGTGCTTGAAGGCGCCCAGGCAGGACTGAGCTGGATCACCATCCTCAAGAGACGCAGGGCTTACCAGCGTGCCTTTGACGGATTTGATCCCCGGGCCATGGCCCTTTGGGACCAAGCAAAACTCCAGGCCCTTGCCATGGATCAAACTATCATCAGAAACCGACTCAAAATAACGGCGGCAAAGGGCAATGCCGTGGCTTATCTGGAGATGATGGCGTCGGGGGAAGATTTTGCCCAGTTCCTCTGGTCCTTTGTGGGGGGAACCCCCATCCAGAACAGCTGGCAAACCCACCGGGAGGTTCCCACGGAAACCGTTGAATCAATGGCCATGGCCAGACAATTAAAACGCAAAGGATTCAAGTTTGTCGGCCCGACCATCTGCTATGCCTTCATGCAGGCCGTGGGCATGGTCAACGACCACCTGGTTGACTGCTTCAGACACCAAGAGATCAAAGCACTGTCCACCAATTTAAATACAGGGAAAAACAAATGAACCAATATGAATTTTATCTTGTGGAAAAACGACCACCCCTTGCCTGGGTCTTTCTCAACCGGCCTGAAAAGAAAAATGCCATGGGACCTGCCGCCTGGAACGAGTCCGAGGCTGTTTTCAGAGATCTTGACAATGATCCTGACATCCGGGCCGTTGTCATTGCTGGCAAGGGCCCCAGCTTCTGTGTGGGCATAGACCTCATGGGCATGGTGGGCGAACTGCCTGAGCTCATGGACAACGCACAGAAGGGCGGAATCAAATGGAAACTGCTCCCAAAGATCAAGCATCTCCAGGCCGCCATCTCCGCAGTTGAACGTTGCAGAAAGCCGGTCATCGCAGCCATCCACGGCCACTGCATCGGCGCAGGCCTTGACCTTGCAACGGCCTGCGATATCAGGATCTGCTCTATTGATGCCACCTTTTCCCTGCGGGAGGCCGCCGTGGGATTTGTCGCCGACGTCGGCGTCCTCCAGCGCATACCGGCCATTGTGGGCCAGGGACATGCACGGGAACTTGCCTTTACGGCAAAGGATATTTCAGCCGACAGGGCAAAACAGATCCTTCTTGTCAACCATGTCTATGACACCCAGGAGAGCCTGATGGAAAATGCCACAATTCTTGCCCAAGAGATTGCCGACAACTCCCCCCTTGGTGTCCAGGCATCCAAGGATGTTCTCAACTTCTGCGTTGGCAAATCTGTTCAAGAGGGCCTTGACTATGTGGCCTCCATGAGCGCCAACATCATCCCGTCCAACGACCTCATGGAGGCCATCACGGCCTTTAGCGAACGACGCAAACCCAAATTTTCAGGCGACTGATATCAGGAGTGCCTGGATCTGTGGCGCCGAATCAACCGGCTAAAGCTTTTTCAATAGCTGGTTTGCAGCCGTCAACAACGGATCCCACACCGGACCAAAGGGAGGGGCATAGGCAAAATCTGTCTGGAAAAAGTCCTGTACATCCATCTGGTTGTGCAGGGCAACGGCAGGGGCGTTGATTCTGTGGGCAACCCCCTGTTCGCCAACCATCTGGACCCCCAGAAGCCGCCCGGTGTTTCTGTCCCCTGTCATGGCCGTGTAAATGGTTGTGGCGCCCCGCTGGGCATGGGCCTTTGAACTGTTTTTGACAACCACCTCCACCGGGTCAAACCCGGCAGCCACGGCTTCTTTTGGAGACAGCCCGGTTCGGGCGATCTCCAGGGCAAAAAACTTGAAAACAGCCGTTCCCACCACCCCGTCAAGGCGGGTCTTGATGCCGCAGACATTGTCGCCAACGGCCCATCCTGCCCGGTTGGCCCTCAGGGCCAGGGGAATCCAGCACCGTTGCCCGGTGACCACGTGGAAGGCGTCGGCACAATCGCCTGCCGAATAGATATCCGGATCCGAGGTCCTCAGTTGATCATCCACAGAAACGGCATCGGAAATACCCGTCACCAACCCGGCATCCCGGGCAATACGGCTGTTGGGTCGAACGCCCGAAGCCACAATCACCATATCTGCGTCAAGGGCAACGGTGTCACAGGCCACCCTTAAACAACCATCATGGGTGCTGATGGCGTCAATGGCATGCCCCATGTGGCTGGCAACCCTGTTTTTTGTCAACTCCAGGCCGACCGCCTGGGCAAGTTCAGGATTCATCCAGGGTAACAGCCGGGGCCCGGGTTTGACCATGGCGACCTCAATCCCCCTGGCCCTCAGGGCTTCACACATTTCTAGCCCCACATACCCCATGCCGATGATCACCGCCCTTTGCACATTTTTCAAACCGATATAGTGTTTTATCCTGCGGCCATGGTCAAGACTCTTGAGGGGGAACACCCCCTGAAGATCCATGCCGGGGATGTCAGGCATAACAGGGGCGGCACCCGTTGCAATGAGAAGCTTGTCATAGGCCAGGGAAAAGGGTCGATCACCCGGCCCCATGCCCCCTACGATCTTTGCCTTGGGATCAATGGATTCGGCACAATGGCCCACCCTCAGGTCAATGTGATTCTTGTGGATAAAGGTGTCGGCATCCCTTACCACAAGGGCATCAATCCCGGTTTCAGGATCTGCAATGTTATAGGGCATGCCACAGGCGCTGTAGGAAACATCCATGCCCTGTTCAAGCACCACCACATCAAGATCCGGCGCCCTTCTTTTTGCCTTGCTTGCCGCGCTCATGCCGGCGGCATCCCCTCCAATGATCAGAAATCTCATGAAACCTCCTTGTTTAATGTGCTTAAAACTTTTCGTCCCAGTCAAATTCCCGGGAAGTAACGGCATCCTCAAGTCTTAGAATTTTTCTTTCAAGGGTATTGAACCGGCTGTGGAGACTTCTGATGGCAGCCTTTCTCGAAGTCACATAGTTCTCATAGAAATCTCCCTCATCCTTAGAATGGATGGGGGTCACCGGCTCGGGCTTGAGAAAAAAGGCTGCCAGGAAATAGAGCCCCACAACCGGCCAGAATCCGCTGACAAACAGCAGGAAGATTGCAACGGCCCTTACCAGATGCACCGACAGATCAAACCGGTTGGAAATCCCACGACACACGCCCATGAGCACACCGCTCCTGGAGCGGAACAGGTCCTGCCCCAACCCTGAAAAATTACTGTTCCAGCGGGGGTGACGGCGCCCTGTTCCCGACCGGCCGCGGCCTTGATGATTAAAACGACCTCTGCCCATGGCAGTTACACCTCCTTTTTCCGGCGCTCCATGAGAATGGTCTCAAGGGCATCCACCCTTTGTTCCATCCTGGAAAGCCCCTGGTACATTTCCTGGATCATTCTGGCCTCTTCGTTTTTTTCATCCCGGTTGTCGGGGGAAAGACCGCCTTTGACCATTCGCAGGATCAGTATGATTGCACCGCAGACAACGGCCAGAAATGCAAGGCCACCGGCAAACATCAGGCCCAGAAAACAGAATCCCTGCATCATTTCCCCCCTTTCCGGTCCCGGGGCTGGACCCAAACCAGGGCCAGGTGTTGAACATCACCCATGGTCACACCTCCTCTTTTGTGTTGGATCCGGTTGATTTCAAACGTTCAAGTTCCTGCTCAATCTCATCGTCGGTGGCAAGGGATTCAAACGCCTCGTCAAGAATCGGCCGGGTTCCGAAATTCACAAGATCAGCCTCTGCCTCCATGCGGTTGATGCGGTTTTCAAAGGCATCAAACCGGGCCAGGGTTTCAGAATTGTCCATGCGCCGGATCTCTTCCTGGGCCTGCCGTTTTTTTCTGGCATGGAGATGACGCTGAACCAGCATCCGCTTTTTCTCCCTTGAGCTTGCAAGCTTTTCCTCAAGCTGAACAATATCCTCCTGGTATTGGGCAACAAGGCCGGAGAGCTCTTCAAGTTCTTCGCCCAGGCTGTCCACAACCTGTCCAAACCGCCTTCGTTCAACAAGGGCCTGCCTTGCAAGGTCATCCCTGGCCCTTGAAACGGCAAGTTCAGCCCGTTTGGTCCAAAGAGCCGCCTTTTCCTCTGCCCGGGCGAGATTCTGCTCGACCCTTTTCCTGCCGGCCATGGTACTGGCACAGGCGGATTTAAGCTCCACAAGGGTGTCTTCGATCTCACGGATCATGAGTTTGATTAATTTTTCAGGATCCTCTGCCCGGTCAAGCATGCCATTGATGTTTGAATTTATGATATCCTTGAATCTTGTAAAAATACCCATGGTGTTTCTCCTTTTGTTGGGGGTTTACCCCCACTATAGCAGGATGCGTGCCATCACCTGGGAAAAGGCTCTATTCAATTTATTCGCCCGTGAAATTCACCGCAATCACTGGGCTGTCCGGACATGCCCAGCGTCAGAACGGCGTTGACAGACCCTGGGAACAAATGGTATATTTAACCAATATACGGCGAAATAAACTCCAAAAAGGTTAATATCACCATGAATCCCACCTATTCATCTTTAAAACCCGCCCCCCGTGAAGCCCTTGGCCAGTCAGAAGCCTTCCTCGACTTCCAGGAGCGACTCGCCCGGGTGGCCCCCATTGATCGACCGGTTCTTCTGCTTGGAGAACGGGGAACCGGCAAGGAGCTCGCCGCAACACGCCTTCACTTTCTCTCCCACCGCTGGCAGGGTCCGCTGATCACCCTTAACTGCGCATCCCTTGCCCCGGCCCTTGTGGAGGCCGAACTGTTCGGCCATGAAAGAGGCGCCTTTACCGGGGCGGACAAGCGCCGCACAGGCCGGTTTGAAGCCGCAAACAACGGCACCCTTTTCCTGGATGAAATCGGTGCCATCCCCATTGAAACCCAGGAAAAGATTCTGCGGGTGGTCGAGTACGGCAGGTTTGAGCGGGTGGGCAGTTCGTCACCCATTGAGGTGAATGCCAGAATTATCAGCGCCACCAACGCCAACCTTGTCCAAAGATGTGAAACAGGACAGTTCAAGCCGGATCTCCTTGACCGGCTGAGCTTTGAAGTGTTGTTTCTCCCCCCCCTGCGCAACCGGTCCGGGGACATACGCCTCCTTGCCGACCACTTTGCCCGGGAAATGGCCAGGGAACTCGGCAGAACTGCCCCCCCCCGGTTCTCAAACGAGGCAGCGGCCCTCCTTGAGGCCCACCCCTGGAGGGGAAATGTCAGGGAACTTAAAAACGTGGTCGAACGGGCCGTTTACCGGTCCCGCCATCATACCATCCAGGAGATCATTTTCAACCCCTTTTCCCCTCCCCACGGCAGTCTGCCGGACCCGTCTGTCCCTGGAAAGGGAACAGGGGAGCACCAGGAGATTCCCGGCATCTTTCCCGACTTTACCACCATGCCCCTTAAATCGGCCGTGGCAACCCTGGAAAAGCTTCTCGTGGAACAGGCCCTTGCCAAATCCCGGCACAACCAGAAACGTGCCGCAATGCTTCTGGATCTATCCTATGATCAGTTCAGGGGGCTTATTCGAAAATATCAACCTTGAAAAAACGGCCAAACATGGTTAAGATGTATGATATGTTTATGCAAGACCTATTCATTAACCACCATATTTAAGGGAAATTCTGCACGTGTTCACAGAAACCATCTCCTTCCAGGCGGCCTTCATGGCAGGCCTGCTGTCGTTTTTTTCGCCGTGCATACTACCCCTGATCCCGGCCTACTTCACCTTTATCACCGGCCTTTCCCTTGACGAACTGACCCTGGATCTCAAAGGAACCCGGAAAAAGGTGATGCTCTCCACCCTGGCCTATGTGTGCGGGTTTTCCTTTGTGTTTATCCTGCTTGGAGCCTCTGCCTCTTTCCTCGGCAACTTCATGGCCGAGTACACCTGGCTTGTGCGGTACCTGGGCGGCTCCATTGTCATTGTTTTCGGCCTCCACCTGCTGGGCATCATCAACATCAAGGGGCTGAACTTTGAACGAAGGATTCACCTGAACAAAAAACCCGTCCATCTCATGGGCACCTTTGTCATCGGCATGGCATTTGGCGCAGGCTGGAGTCCCTGCATCGGGCCCCTGCTCGGGTCAATCCTCATTGTTGCCGGCAACCAGGAAACCGTTGTCAAAGGGATGTTTCTCCTGGGCGTCTACTCCACAGGACTTGCCCTGCCCTTTATCCTGATCTCGTTGTTTATAAACCGGATCCTTGAAATCATGAAGCGGACCACCCGGGTTATCTCTTACATCAACAAAATATCCGGCATTCTTCTGATCGCCCTTGGGCTACTGCTCATCACAGATCGTTTCAGAATGCTTGCCGGGTTATAAGCAAAAGGACCAATAGATATGAAACAAACGATCCTGAGCACGTTACTGGCAGTGGTGGTGTTTGCCATCTTCCTGCCTTCTGCAGCCGCCGCCCAGGAAATTTCCTGGCAGAAATTTGACCAGGGCATGGCCATGGCAAAGGAACAGGACAAAAACGTTTTCCTCTACTTCCATGCAGAGTGGTGCTCCTACTGCAAGAAAATGGAACGAACCACCTTTAAGCGACCAAAGGTCATCGACTATATCAACCAAAACTTCATCGCCATCAAGGTGGATTCAGACAGGGAGCCGAAGGTCTCAACGGCCTACAATGTCCGCGGACTTCCAACCCTCTGGTTCCTGAAGTCCGACCATACCCGGATCAGCAACCTGCCCGGCTATGTTGATGCAAAAACCTTTGGCAACATCCTGAGGTTCATCAATACGGACAGCTATGAGCGAATGAGCTACAACGACTTTAAAAAAACATTGTAGCAAGGAGTTTATACCATGCCAATCTATGAATACCGATGTGAACGCTGCAACGCAACCTTTGAAAAGCTTGTGTTCAGGGGAGAGGAGAACAGGGTAAAATGCCCTGAATGCGGCAGCCAGTCCGTTAAAAAACTCATGAGCGCAGCAAGCTTCATGGGTCCAAGCATCGGCACCTGCGCCGCAGATGCCCCCAAGGGCTTTTCCTGAGCCGGATGATGCGACCGGAGCAGTCTGCTCCGGATCATACCCCAGGACAAACCATGGGAAGGGGATGTGTTTACCCCCTTCCCACTCTATTTGTAACCACCAGAGCAACAGACAAAACACGATAAAGGAGAAATAATGATTCAACTCGACACCACCATGGGAGAGATCCTGATTGAACTTGACGAAGGAAAGGCCCCGAAAACCTGCGCCAACTTCCTCGAATACGTAAATGCCGGCCACTATGACGGAACCATCTTCCACAGAGTGATCAACGGATTCATGGTCCAGGGCGGTGGCATGACCGAAGACATGGTCGAAAAAAGCACCAGGCCGGCCATTGAAAATGAGGCCGACAACGGACTGACAAATGCCCCCTACACCATTGCCATGGCAAGGACCATGGACCCCCACAGTGCAACGGCCCAGTTTTTCATCAATGTAAAGAAAAATGACATGCTTGATTTCAAGTCCAAGACCCCCCAGGGATGGGGATATGCTGTTTTTGGCAAGGTTGCCAAGGGCCACGGCGTCGTCAACAAGATCAAGGCAGTTGCCACGGGCAACAAGGCCGGCCATGGCGATGTGCCCAAGGAGCCGATAACCATCCTCAAGGCCCAGGTTGTTGACGGAGATCAGGCCTAAACCTTTGGCGCCGGAATGGACAGGGGGAACCGAAATCGGGGACACCTCTGTTGCAGGCATGGCCGGGACAGTCATGGCCAGCCTGCTCCGGCAGCCGTATTTTGTCAAACCTAAGGCAGGCTTTTCCATACCCGATAAAAAAGACCTTTGACCTGACCACAGCGGGGAAAAACGATGAAATCAATCCTGGCAGACTACGACAAAGACATACGGAAGGCAACCGTGCACGCAGACGCCCAACCTGAAGATTGGGTAAAGGTATGCACCCGTTTCAACGATGATGTCCACCGCATCAGTGACATCACAGACATTGAGGGGTTCACCGCACTCTACCAGTGCTTTGACGACGATAACAGGGCTGTTTTCTACCTTGTAGACGAGGACAAGAGCCTGTTCAGGCTCCGGCGGAAACACTTTCTGAAAAACATTGGCGCAGGCGACAAAAAAGACTAGCCCAATCCGTTGTTGAATTCACGCTCGTGCATGCCCATGAGATACAAGAGCCCGTCAAGCCCCACGCTTGAAATCGCATTGTTTGCCCGTTCCCGGACAATGGGCTTGGCATGGAAGGCAACACCCAGGCCTGCAATACTGATCATGGGAAGATCGTTGGCCCCGTCCCCCACGGCAATGGTCTGCTCGATGGAGATCTGCTCCTTCCGGGCAAGTTCTTTGAGGAGCAGGGCCTTTTTTTCGCCGTCAATGATTTCACCGGCCACTTCTCCTGTAACAATCCCGTCCCGGATCACAAGCTCATTGGCATACACATAGTCAAATCCGAGTTGCTCCTTGAGATAGTCGCCGACAAAGGTAAATCCCCCCGACAGAATACCAAGCTTGTATCCCAGCCCCTTGAGGGTTGCGGTCACAAGGCCCACCCCTTCGGACAGGGGAAGATTTCGGGTGATATTGACAAGCTCACTCTGCTTGAGACCTTTGAGAAGCGCCACCCGTTTTCTGAAGCTCTCGTTGAAGTCGATCTCACCGGCCATGGCCGAACGGGTGATCCGAGCCACCTCATCCCCCACTCCGGCAAGTTTTGCAAGTTCGTCGATCACCTCGGCCTGAATCAGGGTCGAATCCATGTCAAAGACCACAAGCTTGCGGTTCCGGCTGTAAATGTTGTCCACATGGAAAGAGATATCAATACCCATCTCCCTTGAGATCTCCATGAAGCGGCCCCGCATGGCCCGGATGTTAACCGGTTTCCCGCTCACGGAAATCTGAATGCTCGCCCTTGGATTCACAGGCTCGCTCTCAAGGGATATCCTGCCCGTCAAACGGGTGATTCCATCAATGTTGAGTGCGTTTTCAGCCACCACCGACGCCACACTTGAAATCTGGCGGGCCGTGATCTTCTTGCCCAGCAGCGTAATGATCCGCCGTTCCCGGCCCTGGGCCTTGACCCAGTTCTCGTAGGATGCCCCGTCAACGGGTTTGACCTCAATGGCAAGCCCCATTTGATGGCCCTCGAACAGCAGATCCTTGAATATGGCTGAAAAGTCATCTGCCCTTGGGATTTCCGCAAGAATCCCAAGGGAGATGTAATCATGGATCACGGCCTGGCCGATATCAAGAACATTGGCGTTATACTCGGCAAGAATGGCTGTAAATTTGGAATCAAGCCCTTTTCTGTCCCGGCCGGAAATGTTGATCAATACTGTTTTTCCCATCAAAGATACCCTTGTCTCCTTTTAAATTCAGCCCTGCTATGATTTTACCGGAATCGTAAAACCTTTTTCATATAGTATGGGCAGGAACAATACTCAAGGGAAAACTGCTACCAGCACCGTCAACTCAACAATACTCAACCCCGACCCCGTAGCCGAGGATGCCGTCATCAATGATTTTGCTGCACCACTGAACCTTTGCCCGCTTGACCATGAACGCTTCGGGGGCATAATAGATATCAGGATGGGAATTCTCCATTTTAACCCGGATCCTGGCACCGGGTGACAGGGGCAGAAGGGTTTCAAAGTACATGCCCCCCTGGCTTGCATTGTACATTTTTGCCCGATAGTCCCTTTGCTCGTCAGAGTAGAAAATGGGAGACTCAAGATAACGCCGGGGATAACTTCTCTTTAATTTTTTTTCCATTTTACACCTCCTTGTTCAACCTTTCGTATTTTACCATATTTTTCTTAAAACAACAGAAAAACAGCTTTTTTTAAAATCATATTGACCCTGGCAGGATAGGGCAGTATAGTGTTGCTATCATGGTAGCAACACTATAAAAGGAGTGACATGGAAGCCCTTGCCAACCTGAAGGAACTTGGTTTTTCCCAGTATGAAGCCGCATGCTACATGGCACTGCTCACCGACCACCCGGTCAACGGTTCAAGGCTGAGCGCCCTTTCAAACATTGCAAGATCAAGAATTTACGACGTGCTCAGGAGCATGATGGCCAAGGGGTATGCCATTGAAGCAAGCAAGGGCCAGTATGTCCCCCTGCCCCCGGACGAGTTGATCTTCCGGCTTAAAACCCGGTTTAACGAGAACATCCGGGCATTTGAGAACGAGGTCGCAAGGGTGTTCCGCAGAACAGAATGTGAATACATCTGGACCCTGACCGGTTACGACACGGTAATGGCCAAGGCAAGGGAAATGATCAACACCGCTGAAACAGAGATTTACACAAGGCTGTTCCCGGGCGAGGCCCGGATCCTTTCAGCAGACCTTGACAATGCCGCCAGCCGGGGCGTCAGTATCCGATACATTGCCATGGGCGATATCCCCATGACCTTTGACGTCCAGGTGGCCCATCCAGACCAGGCAGGACTTGTCCAAAAAATCGGCGGCGCTTCGTTTGACCTGATCAAGGACAAAAATGAAGCACTTGTGGGGGTATTTACGACCGGCAACCCGGACAATTCAGCGATCAACTGGACCCGGAACCCCTGGTTCATCACCACGAACCGAGACAGTCTGCGCCATGATTTTTACCACTGCTTCTTGAAAAAGATCTACGAGGACAACCAGCTGCTCAGCGACCAGGAAAAAAAGATCTACAACATCATCAAAAACGACAATTGACACCCAGGGAGAAGACCATGGAAACACTGGAAGCCATAAAACCACCGGACATGCCCGGAACAAACTGCCCGACCACAGGATTTTCAACGACCACGGATCAAGGCATCATTGAATCGGAGGATCTGTTTGGCGCCCACCACTATGAACGGATCACCATGGTCGTACGAAGGGCAAAGGGGTGCTGGCTCTTTGATCAGCACAACAACCGCTATCTGGACTGCCTTGCAGCCTACTCCGCAGCCAACCCCGGCCATCACCATCCGACCATTGTCAAGGCCGTCATGGACGCGGTCCAGGGCGGATATGCATCGGTTCTTTCCAACGTGGTTTACACCGATGCCCTGGGCATATTTCTCAAACAGATGGGCCAGTTTGCCCCCCAGATGGCACCCAGATTCGGCAACAACGGCAACAAGGTGCTGCCCAAAAACGGGGGCGTGGAAAGCGTTGAAACCGCCATCAAAGCCATGCGCTATTATGGATACAAACAAAAGGGAATCAAGGACGGACGCCAGGAGATCATTGTATTTAACAACAATTTCCACGGCAGGACCATTTCCGTGGTCTCTTTTTCCACCTCTGAAAAGTACCGCCAGGGATTCGGCCCCCTGACCCCCGGCTTTGTGAGCGTCCCTTTTGGAGATATCCAGGCCGTTGAAAGGGCCGTCAACAAGAACACCTGCGGCATCCTTGTGGAACCCATCCAGGGTGAAGGCGGCATCCAGATTCCCCCCGAGGGGTTCCTGGCCGGATTGCGCAAGGTCTGCGACGACAATGACCTGCTGCTGATGTGTGACGAAATCCAGGTGGGCCTGGGCCGAACGGGCAAACGGTTCTGCTTTGAACACGACAACATTGTTCCCGACGGTGTCATCCTCGGCAAGGCACTCTCGGGCGGGATCGTCCCCCTTTCCGTGTTCATCACCAACGCCCACATCATGGACCTTGTGTTCAGCAAGGGCTCGGACGGTTCCACATTCGGCGGCTATCCCCTGGCCTGTGTTGCCGGAACGGCCGGTCTCAAGGTGTTTGAGGACGAGGACCTTGCCCGTTGCTCCAGGGAAAAGGGGGCGATTCTAAAGCAACGAATCCAGGCCATTGCCGAGGCCTCCCCCCATGTAAAGGAGGTCCGGGGAAAGGGACTGTTCATCGGAATCGAGGTAAACAACGGCAATGCCATGGCGTTCTGCAAAAAACTCCTCGGCCTTGGCCTCATTGTCAACGACAGCCACGGCCATACCATCCGGATCTCCCCTCCTCTGGTGATCAACGACCGGGAGATCGATTTCCTGGTCGAACGACTTGAACAGGTGCTTGTGGGTTAGACGTGGAGCCGGACACCATTTTCCGCAAGCAGCTCCTGCATGGCCTTTCTGGGCATGGTGTCGGTAAAAAGCTCGTCAATGTCCGCCACGTGACCCAGGCGAACCATGGCCTCCCTGCCGAACTTTGTGTGGTCCGCCACCAGCATCACCTTGGATGAATTGTGAATGATGGCCTTGGCCACCTGGACCTCCTGGTAGTCAAAATCCAGGAGGTCCCCATTGGGGGCAATGCCGCTGATGCCGATGATACAGAAATCCGCCCTGAACTGACGAATAAACTCAAGGGTGGCATGGCCTGTGATGCCCCGGTCCCGGTGCCTCACCACCCCGCCGGCCATGTAAATTTCAATATCAGGATTCTGGCTCAGGATAACGGCCACGTTAAGGTTGTTGGTAATGACCCGTAATCCGTCTTTTTTCAGAAGTTCCCTTGCCACCTCCTCGGTGGTAGTGCCGATGTTAATGAACACAGAGGCCCGTTGCGGAATCCTTTCTGCCACCCTTGAGGCGATGATCCGTTTCTCCTCCCGGCACAGGACCTGGCGGGTGGCGTAACCGATGTTTTCAACGCTTGTGGCAAGACCTGCTCCCCCATGGTAACGCCGGACCAGCCCCGCCTTACTCAACAGGTTGATATCCCGTCGTATGGTCTGGGGTGTCACCTTGAAATCCGTGGCAAGGTCCTCAATGGACACGTACCCCAGGGCCTGAACCCGCTCAACAATTTTGGCCTGGCGTTTCTGCATTTAGGTTTTCCCTATACCTTGAGTTTCTGGCCCGCCTGGGGGACAACGGCCTTGAAGCCTTCCTGACCCAGCAGGTCGGCAAACTTGAGGGAAGCCTGCTCTTCTCCGTGGACCACGGCAATCTTTTTAACCTTGAGATTTGATGTCTTGAGGAACCGCATCATCTCCTCCCTGTCGGCATGGGCACTGAACCCGTTCAGGGGAACAACATTGGCCTTCAGGGGGTATTCCTTGCCCAGGAGTCTCACCACCGGAGCCTCTCCCTTTCTGCCGCCTTCACCATAGGCCCGTCCAAGATCAAGAATCCGCCGGCCCAGGGTGTTCTCGGCCATGAATCCCACGATAAGGATGGTGTTGGCCGGGTTGTGGATCCGATACCTGAGATGGTGAAGAATGCGCCCTGCCTCACACATGCCCGAAGCGGAAATCACAATACACGGCTCGGGTTTTCGCATCAACTCCATTGATTCGTCCACGGACGAGACAAAATCAACCCCGTCAAAGAGAAAGGGGTTGAGTTTATGTTCAAGAAAGGTTTTATGGGTTTCCCGATCGTAGAGTTCAGGATGTTCAACAAACACCTTGGTCAGACCCGAGGCAAGGGGACTGTCCACATACACGGGAATCCTGGGCACCACCCCCCGTTCATACAGCTCATGGATCACGTAGAGGATCTGCTGGGTCCGGCCCAGGGCAAATGCGGGGATGACAACCGATCCCTTGCGCTGGATGGCAAGGTTGAGCTCCTGGGTCATGCGCCCATCAAGGTCCTGGGAACTCTCATGGACACGATCGCCATAGGTGCTCTCCATGATCAGCAGATCAATATCCCGGTCCTCCTCGTTAAATTCAAGACAGGGATTTTTCAGGATGGGCATGTCAAACCGGCCAAGATCGCCCGTATAGCAAACCGTCCGGCGCTCCTTTCCCTGCCCGTAATGGATGATGCTGATGGCAGACCCCAGGATATGGCCGGCCTCGTAAAAGGTACAGGTCATATCCTTTCCAATGGTGATGGGGGTACGGTAGGGAATGCCTGAAAAAAAACCAAGGGAAAATCTGGCATCAGCCTCCCGGTAAAGGGGTTCCACCTGGGTCAGATCGTGGCGTTCTGCAAGCTCTTGGATCGCCTCCCGGTTGAGTTTGTTTCTTCCCGACTTTAAAAGTTTTCTGACCTGCTGGGCCTCCCGGTTTGAAAGGTCATCGGCCACACCTTTCCTTCCATGGGTGGTAAGGGGTGCACGGGCATTCTTGTAGTTGAGGTAGTCGGCGTCGGATTCCTGGATATGGGCCGAATCGGGCAGCAGATAGTTGCACACATCCTGGGTGGCACGGGTGGTGACAACCTGGCCCTTGAAATTGTCCTTCACAAGCAGGGGGATTCGCCCTGAATGGTCAATGTGGGCATGGGAGAGCACCACATTGGTAATGGTTGCCGGGTCAACGGGCATGATGGTGTTTTTTTCCCACGCTTCCTTTCGCCGACCCTGGAACAACCCGCAGTCAAGCAGAATACGATCATGTCCGGTGTCGATCATGTGCATGGAACCGGTCACTTCCCTTACAGCTCCGAAAAAAGTTAGATCCATGTATCCCCCTTCAATGTTAAAAACCGAAAATTAATGTTACAAAACGAACAAACACAGGTTGAAAAAGCGATATTCAAGTGCTACTGTCAGTATATGTCAACTTTTTTATGGAGGCAAGCGTGGAAACTGAGGTTTTAATTATCGGCGGCGGTGCCACGGGAACGGGGATCGCAAGGGATCTCGCCCTCCGGGGCATCCAATCCCTTGTGGTGGAAAAGGGAGATATCAATTCAGGTGCCTCCGGCGGCAACCATGGTCTGCTCCACAGCGGTGCTCGCTATGTTGCCAATGATGCCGAAAGTGCCCGGGAATGCATGGAAGAGTCAGACATCCTGAGACAGACAGCCCCCCACTGCATTGATGACTGCGGCGGGCTGTTTGTGGCCGTCCAGGGCGACGATGAACGCTATGTGGCAGATTTTCCAGACTTGTGCAAGCGGGCAGGCATTGACGCCAGGGCCATCCCACCGGAGGAGGCCCGTGAAATGGAGCCATTGTTGGCAGAAGAAACCATTGCCGCCTTTGGGGTCAACGACGGCGCCATTGACCCGTTCATGCTCTGCCTGGAAAACATCTCCCATGCCCGGGCCCTGGGGACAAGGCTTCTCTGCCACACCCAGGTGGTTGAATTTGAACGGACGAACCATTGCATTACAAGGGTATGGCTTGAAAAAACAGGTACGGGCGAACGCTTCAGCGTGGAACCCCGGCAGGTCATCAATGCCGCAGGGGCCTGGGCCGGAAAAGTTGCTGCCCTTGCCGGTGCAACCACCCACGTTCTCTACTCCATGGGAACCCTCCTTGTTACCCAGTCGAGAATGACACAGGGGGTGATCAACCGCCTCAGGCCCCCGTCCGACGCAGACATTCTTGTCCCTGGAGGAACGGTCTCCATCCTCGGCACCACCTCGGTGCGGGTGAACGATCCCGACAGGATCCGGCCCACCGTGGACGAGACCAACCGCATTGTCGAACAGGGATCAAAAATGATTCCCAGCCTGGAGCATACCCGCTACATCCGCGCCTACTCAGGGGTTCGCCCCCTGGTCAGCCAGAGTTCAGGCGTCGGGGACGACCGGACGGTGAGCCGGGGGTTTGTCCTTCTTGACCATGCATCAGACCACCTTGACAACTTTACCACCATCACCGGGGGCAAACTGACCACCTTTCGGCTCATGGCCGAAAAAACAGCAGACCTTGTGGCAGCAAGGCTTGGCAACAAGACCCCCTGCACAACCAAAACAGCACCCCTGCCATCCACCCTTGACGGTAAATGGACCGAGCCCGGCATCGCTCCCAGCGTCTGGTTTGCCAAACCTGCCGGAAAAAAAGACCGGATCCTGTGTGAGTGTGAAATGATCTCGGAAAGCACCATTGACGCCATAGCCGCAGCCCTGAGGAGCAACAACGAGACACCGGACCTGCTCACCATCGGACGAAGAAGCCGCCTGGGCAAAGGCCCCTGCCAGGGCGCTTTCTGCAGCACCCGGGTCCTTGCCCACATGTACAACCAAGGAGCACTTTCAGGCCCCGACGGGGTTGACGACATAAAGGCATTCCTTGACGAACGCTGGAAGGGTCAGCAGGCCATCTTCTGGGGAGATCAGCTGGTCCAGGCTGAACTTACCGAAGCCATGCACTGCGGCCTGTTTGACCTTGAACTTGCACAGCCAGGAGACCACGGCCATGATCATTAACCCCCCAGCCCCCGGAAAACCTGAAACAACCGAAACAGACCTGACCATCATCGGCGCCGGCATGACCGGCATGGCAGCTGCCCTTTTTGCCGTAAACCGGAATATATCAACCGCCCTGGTGGGTCAACATTCAGCCATGAATTTTGCAAGCGGCATCATGGATCTCATGGGTGTGCATCCGGCAGGCCGACAGTGGGACGATCCCTGGAAGGCCATCGACCAGGTGCGCTGTGATCTGCCGGACCACCCCTTTGCAAAAATAGAAAACAGTCTGATTGACAGGGGGCTGGCAGAAGTCTCAAACTTTCTTGAAGACAAGCTCCCCTACCAGCGATCCATGGGAACGAACGTCACCCTTGTCACATCCGTGGGCACCCTTAAAAAGACCCACATGGTTCCCAAAACCATGTGGAACGGTGTGAAAGCCCTGGAAGAAAAAGCCCCCACACTGATACTGGATTTCACGGGCATGAAATTGTTCAGCGCGCGTCAGATCGCATCCTCCCTTGGGAAAGTGTGGCCCGGCATACGATCCAGAACCATTGACTTTCCCAGGTCCGAGCTACTGGAAGAACTCCACCCCGAGCATGCGGCAAGATCCCTTGACCTTTCGGGAAACCGGATCGAACTTGCCAAACGGATAAAACCCCTTGTGAAGGATGCCGAATACATCGGTTTTCCTGCCCTTGTGGGCATGTACCACTCCGTTGAGGCCGTGGCAGAACTTGAACGCCTCCTGGAAAGACCCATATTTGAAATTCCCACCCCGCCCGTTTCGGTACCGGGCATAAGGCTCCAGGAAGCCATGATCAACGGCCTTGAAGCCAGCAGCGAATTTCACAGCTTCTCGAACATGGCAATCGACGCGACAAAGGTTCCTGGCAAGGGGTTCGTCACCACCATCAAGGGCAGCAACGGCAACCGGACCATTGTTTCCAAGGCGGTTCTCCTGGCAACGGGTCGATTCCTTGGCAAGGGGCTTGTGGCCGATCGCAGGGGCATTTTTGAGGCCCTGATGAATCTTTTTGTAGTCCAGCCTGAATCCCGCGAAAAATGGCACAGAACCAGCCTGTTCGACCCCAAGGGCCACCCGGTGAACCGGGCCGGAATCCAGACCGATTCGACATTCAAACCCCTGACCGCCCAGGGAGAACCTGTTATGGACAATCTTTACGTGGCAGGCTCTATCCTGGCAGGTTCCGACTGGATGCGCATGAAATGCGGATCCGGCGTTGCCATTGCCACCGCCCTTGCCGCCGTCAAGGCCATTGAAGTGTCAGGAATTGGAAAATGAGCTGTTGCTTTCTAGGGCGAAAATGGGTAAAAGATAGGGTGTTGTAAACAATATAAATAAAAAGGGCAACAACAGCGCCTCTGGATCTGATGCCCTTTTTTAATCGCCCTGCTTACCCAGGCACTAATATGGCCGGCCCGGACTGCTCGTTCCAGGAGTTGCCCCGGGAAAAGGCTTTCAAAGGAAACCCATAGTATTGATACGCTTTTTCTCTTCCCTGATAAAAAGACTCTTCCGCCAAGAACCATCCAGCCCCATTGAACCTGTCATCCACGGGAAACAACCTTCTGGAGAGGACCGCTCCATCCCAACCGAAAAAAAGGAGGGGACAACCCGGCAAAGGCCCCCTGAAACCCGTCAGCCGCGGAATGCAGTGCCAATTCCGGATAAAACAGCTCCGCCGGAAACCCAAACGCGACCTGTCAAAAAACGTGAGCCCTGGACACTCGAGCGTTTCCAGGTCCCCGTCCAGGCGGAAAAAACCCGGTTCCATGACCTTGACCTGCCCCTGGGGCTGATGCACGCCATTGCAGATGAAAACTTTCAATACTGCATGCCGGTCCAGGCAGAGGTGCTTCCCCACACCCTCAAGGGGAAAGATGCGACAGCCAAGGCCCAGACCGGAACGGGCAAAAGCGCGGCCTTTCTTGTAACCATCATTGCACGCCTCGTAAAAAACCCCATCCGGGGAAAAAGGGAAAAGGGAGTGCCCAGGGCCTTGATCATTGCCCCCACACGGGAGCTTGTCCTTCAGATTGAAAAGGATGCAAGGGCATTGACCCGCTACACCCCCCTTCGGACCGTGTCTGTATTCGGCGGCATGGACTACAAACGGCAGCAGGACCAGCTCACCTCGGCCCATGTGGACATCATCGCAGCAACACCCGGCAGGCTCATGGATTTCATGCGCCAGAAGCTTGTTAATCTGGGCAAAACCGAAATCCTTGTCATTGATGAGGCAGACCGGTTGCTGGACATGGGATTCATACCGGACATGCGAAACATCATCTACAACACGCCCCACAAAAAAGAGCGTCAAACCCTGTTCTTTTCCGCCACCCTTGCTCCTGAGATTCTGCGCATGGCCAACCAGTGGACCGTTGATCCAGCTGTTGTGGAAATCGATCCTGACAAAACTGCAGCAGATTCCATCAACCAGAAGGTTTTCATTGTCACGGAAGACGAAAAATTCCCCCTGCTCTACAACCTCATTTCCGGGGAAAAACTCGAACGGGTCATCCTCTTTGTCAACATGCGGAGCACCACCCGGAGAATCGCCCAGCGCCTGGTTCAGTTCGACATCTCAAGCGAAATTCTATCGGGAGAGGTTTCCCAGAAACAGCGAATCCGAACCCTTGACAATTTCAGGCAGGGCAAAATAAGGGTGCTTGTGGCAACGGATGTGGCGGCAAGGGGACTGCATATTGAAGGCGTCAGCCATGTGATCAACTATGACCTCCCCCAGGACCCCGAGCACTATATCCATCGCATCGGCCGTACGGGAAGGGCCGGGGCCGAAGGAATCTCCGTCAGTTTTGCCGATGAGATGAGTTCGTTTCAAATTCCCGACATCGAAGCGGTCCTCGGCAACAAACTTGAATGTGAGTATCCGGACGACGCCATGCTCAAGCCCCTTCCAAAACCGAAACGAAGAATTCCCACCAAGCCAGACACCCGAAACACCCCACCAAAGAACCGCCGTTCCCGATCAAACCGCAGCCCCCGATCCAAGGGGGGCCCCGGACGGCAACCCCCCAGGAACGCCAGAAAAAAGGAATCTTCCCAGCGTTGACACATCAAGGGTTGATATTGTACAAGAATAAATAAAATCTGCATTACACTTTCATAAAAGGAGCAACATTAGCATGTTTGGTTTGGGAATGCCTGAAATCCTACTTATACTGGCCATTGCCCTCATGGTGATCGGTCCGAAAAAACTGCCTGAACTTGCCAAAACCCTTGGACGGGCCATGGGAGAATTCAAAAAAGCAGCCCAGGATTTCAAGCGAAGCATAGACCTGGAGGAGACGGCCAGAAAGTTTGAAGAGCCTGCAAAGAGCATCAGGGAGACCATCAAGGAGGTCACCACCTCCCCTGAAGAAACCCCGGCGACCCATTCAGATGCCGCCACCCCTGCCGACCCGGCGCCTCTGCCTGGCAAAGTGGATGACACCCCCACCGGTGAGCGGATCAGCAAAGGTGATGGAGCAGAAAAATGAGCAGCGAAGAAGACAAAAGCCCATTCACAGAGCACCTGGGTGAGCTCAGGGACAGGCTGATCCGATCCTTTATTGCCGTGGGTCTTGGGTTTATCATTGCCTACTGCTTTAAAGAACGGCTCTTTGACATCCTTACCGCCCCCCTCATCACAGCCATGGGCAAGGGTCAAAAAATGATCTTTACCGGCCTTCCCGAGGCTTTTTTTACCTATCTCAAGGTGTCGCTGCTCACGGGAATTATCCTTGCCACCCCTGTTTTATTTTACGAATTCTGGATGTTTGTGAGCCCGGGTCTCTACCGAAAAGAGAAACGATTTTTCTTGCCCGTGGTCATCCTGTCGATCTTCTTCTTCTGCGTTGGCTCCTCGTTTGGCTACTTCATCGTCTTTCCCTATGGATTTCAGTTTTTTCTGGGTTTTTCGTCGGATACCATCCAGGCAATGCCCTCCATGAAAGAATACCTCGGGTTTGCCTCCAAGATGCTGCTTGCCTTTGGCTTTGTGTTTGAACTGCCCCTGGTCCTTACCTTCATGGCAAGGATGGGACTGGTCTCGGTGGAATTCCTCAAGAAGAACCGTAAATTTGCGGTCCTCATCTTTTTTACCGGTGCAGCCCTTATCACCCCCCCTGATGTGGTGACACAGATCATGATGGCCATTCCCCTGATGTTACTTTATGAAATCAGTATTATCGGGGCCAGGTTGTTCGGGAAAAGCAAGGACTCGGATGGGGATGATTCAGGGGAAAAAACCGAAGCCCAGACAGAGATAAACACCGATGATCCGCCCTCCGGGGAAGATCAAAATTGACCTTTTTATCATTGACAGCGCCTGATGCTCTATTATACAGTTCGACCATCGTTTTGTACGAACCACCCACCCCAAGCATCATCCGTGGGGGTGTTTAAAATTTTTTCAGGCTGGACAGATCCCTTGATCCTGCCATGGAGATGATACAAGGTTTTCACCAGAAGGGCTTTACAGGAAGTGTTAGAGTGTACCCGGAATCAAAGACCATGGAATTTAACAGCCGCAAGGCTGTAAAAGGGTAAAATAAACTTTTAACTGCTAAAGGAGGGAATTGAAAGATGGGAAAAAGAATGTTGACGGGACTTCTGGTGGCCGGCGTGGCTCTTGTTTTTGCCGCAACTGGACTTCAGGCAGGCACCAAGGTTGAAGACACCTTTCAGATGAACACAAAAGAGTATGCAGACCACTCAAAGGGTCTGGTGGAGTTTACCCACAAGAAACACGCTGAGGATTACAAACTCAAATGTGGCGAATGCCACCACGATGCCACGGGTAAACCCCTTGACCTGAAAACGGGCGACGATGTACAACGCTGCGTTGAGTGCCACAAGGAGACCGAAAAGGTCAAGGGCGAAAAAATCAGCAAAAAAGAAAAAATCATGAAATACCAGCAGGAAGCCATGCACGCCAACTGCATCGAATGCCACAAAGAACACAACAAATCACTAAACGATCCTGCAGATCCCAAGGGAACCAAGGGTCCTGCTCCGGCATCCTGCTCCAAGTGCCATCCCAAGAAGTAATAAAATTCCAGGAGAGTGTTTGACATCTCCACAGGTTTCAAAGGGCCTTTCCGAATATCGGAAAGGCCCTTTTTTTTACCTCTAAACCCTGGCTGATTGGTAAATCCGGGCTTGATTTAAAATCGCTTCGGCCCAGGCCGGGGTGCCCGATGCAAGGATATGGGTATAGGTTGCAAACACCCGGTTTGCGAAAAATCCATCCAACCCATTGACGATCCCCCGTCCCCGCTCCATGGCAAAGGCCATCCCCCCCCGGGTCTGATCGATATCAAGAACGGTCGAGTACCGGAACTCATGGCCCCGGATCATCTCTCCCTGCTTGAAATAGGGATTCTCTTCAATCACCCTCACCTGGGTATAACCGTGGCCCACGGGCCGCTTGGACAGCCCAAACTTTACCGGAAGAACCCCGGCCATGGGATAGACCACTCCGTCAAGGGTGAGACTCTGCCCGAGAAAAATAAATCCGCCGCACTCGGCGTAGATGGGAAGCCCCTTGACTGCAAGATGCCTTAAATTTTCGGAAAATGCGGTGTTGGACGCAAGCTGGGCCGCATGGGTCTCGGGAAACCCACCACCCATATAAATGGCATCCACCGGGGGAATGTGGCTCTCCCTCAGGGGGCTTATGTAGCAAAGCTCGGCCCCGCGGGCCTCCAGAGCCTCAAGATTGTCCGGATAGTAAAACTGAAAAGCAGAATCCTTGATGATGCCAATCCTGGGCCGGACGGCGCCAGGGGCGACCGCTGGTTTCAGTGCCTGGGGGGGGCAAAGGACTTTGACTGGCATCGCCTGTTTTGTCTTTGCTTTAGCCGCAGCAGCCACACATGCCGCATACAGCCCGTCAAGGTCAATGGATGCCCCTGCAACCCTTGCCGCAGCAGCAACGGAATCCATGGAAAGGGCGTGTTCCGCCATGGGAACAAGCCCCATGTGACGCTCTGGAAAATCCCTGGACCCAAGCTTTGGAACGGCACCGAACACGGGAAGGTTGCAGAATTGTTTGATGTTGTCCCGGACCTTGTTTTCGTGGCGTTTGCCGGCCACCCGGTTCAGAACCACACCCACGATGTCAAGTTCGGGATCAAAATGCATGCATCCAAGGATCAGGGCGGCCATGGTCCGGGTACTCTTGGTGCAGTCAACCACCAGCAACAACGGAAGGTTCAGCAGCTTGGCAAGTTCGGCCGTGCTGGTTCGCCCCTCAAGATCAATGCCGTCAAACAGCCCGCGGTTGCCTTCAACCAATGCGATGTCACAGTTTTTTGAATGGGCGTCGTAGCTCTCTTGCACCTGGGAGGCGGTGCACAGATAGGTGTCGAGATTATAGCAGGACCGGCCGGCTGCAAGTGACAGCCAGCCGGCATCGATATAGTCTGGCCCCTTTTTAAAAGGCGCCACAGCCAGATCGGAATTGCGCCATGCAGCGGCAACTCCCAGGGAGATGACTGTTTTACCCGACCCTCCCCTCAGGCCTGCGATTACCAGGCCCGGTACTTTTTGATTCGTCTGCTGCATGGTTTTATCGGGTACGACGATTAATCTTCACCCTCTGAATGGGTCTGCTTACCAGCCCCCTTGATGCCGTACATGGTGGTACTTCCGCTGGACCAGTACTCAAGAACACCCTCGGTAACCATGTTGTTCACAACCTTTTTAATGGCGCGGGGTTTGTCATCCGGAAAGATTGAGTAGAAATCCTTGATATAAAATTTGGATTTAGATTTGGTCTTTTTGGTAAGCCACTCCATTATAGCTTTTTCGGCCTCTTCTTTGTTGTCAAGAAGATCACTCATGATGTTACTCCCTCTGTAAAGTTTAAAACGTGTCAGCCGGAGTACCCAGGGGGCACTCCGGCCTTGAATCAACGTATCAGCACCAGCTTAGGTTCGATTAGAACTTGAAATTGGTGGTCTGGCGCCAGGACATGTATGCCTGCTGACGGAAATCATCGATGAGGTGGTGGGTAAAGTCAAGCTCACATACCTCAAAGAACTTCTCCCATCCGATTCTCTCTGCCCAGTCACCCAGACGCTCGTACTTGTTGGCGCCGTTTGAATAAGCATTAACCATCTTCTTGATGGCGTCGGTCATTGAGGGCCAGCGGGGCATCTCATTGGGAAGGAAGGCCACAACAACCTTGGAGAACATGGGATCGCTGATCCTGTTGGAAACCTTTCCACCGGCCATGAGAACAATACCATCACCTTCTGTATCGGCAAGGGGCATGGAGGGGCACATGGTGTAGCAGTTACCGCAGAACATGCAGCGCTCGTTCTTGACTTCAACGGACTTGACCTCTGTGCCGTCTGCAAGTTTGACCTTGGCCGGCTTGATAGCTGCCGTGGGGCAGGCGGCGACGGCAAGGGGGATCTCACAGAGCTTGTCCAGGTACTCATGGTCAAGCATCGGCGGTTTCCTGTGGTAACCCAGGATGGCGATGTCAGAGCAGTGAACTGCGCCGCACATGTTGAGGCAGCAGGCCATGGAGACCCTGAGGTGGGCAGGAAGTCTCATGTTCTGGAACTCATCAAACAGGGTATCCATGGTAGCCTTGACCGTACCGGATGCATCCGTGGCAGGTGTGTGGCAGTGGATCCAGCCCTGGGTATGGACGATGTTGGTGATTCCGGCGCCAGTTCCGCCGATGGGGAACTTGAGGCTTCCACCGGGGAATTTACGGCTCTTAAGGTCGTTCTTCAACGGTTCGACCTTGTCCTTGGAATCCACCATGAACTCGATGTTGTTACGGGTGGTAAAACGAAGATGGCCGTCACAGTGCTTGTCAGCAATGTCGCAGATTTCGTTGATGTGGGTGGTACTCATCAGGCGGGCGCCACCGCAGCGAACGGTGTAAACCTCGTCGCCTGTTTCAGAGACATGAACCAGAACGCCCGGCTCAAGAATCTCGTGGTGGGTCCATTTACCCTTGTTCTTCTTGATGACTTCAGGATAAAATTCTTCGTAATGTCTCGGACCGATGTCGGTGATCCTGTTTTCCATCGGTTTCGCTGGATTGTATCCAGATGATATAAAAGCCATGGTTATTCTCCCTCCCTTATCTCAGGTGATGTTTTCTGTATTCAACAACGTCGCGTTCCCAGCCACCCGTTACCTCATCCTCTTTCCAGAAGATGTAGGGGTTGGTTCTGGGGTATGCCACATGCTGGGGCATAGCCTCGATGCCTGTAACTTCGAGGAGTTTCTGGAAGCCCTGGCGCATGATCAGCTCACCGAGACGCTCGCGGTTCTTGCCCTCTTCCATCCACCAGTCCCAGATATTCTCGATGATATCGGTAATGGCTTCATAATCGTTGTCAGGATTGACTTCGATAAAGGGAACCAGCAGAGAACCCATCTGGGCACCGTCAAGGATAGGTGCCTTGGCACCGCAGAGGATGGAGCAGCCCCTGACATCACCGATCTTAAGGGCCCTTGGCATGACGTTGATGCAATGCATGCAGCGGGTGCAGTTTGAATTGTCGATCTTGAGCTCTTTGCCGTCCATCTTCATGCAGCCAGTGGGACAGAGGCCGATGACCTCTTTCTGGATGTCAAAGGGGCCCCAGTCACGGCCCTTGTGGGCGCCTGCGTTTGCGGGATAGGCAGGATCCTGCTCAATGTACTTGTTGACCGCATCCTGATCGATCTTGATATCATCCTTCCAGGTACCGATGAAAGACATGTCAGAACGGGCGATGGAGGCCACACAGCAGTTGGGGCAACCGTCAAGTTTGAATTTAAACTTGTAGGGGAAGGCCGGACGGTGAAGCTCATCCTGGAACTCGTTGGTCAGAAAATGAACCAGGGCGTTGGTGTCGTAGCAGGAGTACTCGCAGCGGGAAGTACCCAGGCAGTCAGCCGGAGTTCTCAGGTTGGAGCCTGAACCACCAAGATCCTGGTCCAGGTTATGGGTCAATTCCCAGAAAACCTCTTCAAGCTGGGGAGTTGTGGTACCCAGGAGGATGATATCACCTGTGGCGCCGTGCATGTTTGTCATGCCGGAACCCCTGAGGTCCCAAAGTTTGGTGATGGAACGAAGGTACTCTGTGCTGTAGTACTTACCGGCAGGCTGGTTGACCCGCATGGTATGGAAATGCTCAACACCGGGGAAAAGCTTAGGCTGATCGCAGTAACGACCGATAACACCACCACCGTAACCAAATACACCTACGATTCCACCGTGTTTCCAATGGGTTCTGCCGTGTTTATAAGAGAGCTCCACAACGCCGAGGAGATCATCCACACAATCCTGGGGAATCTGAAATTCCACACCTGCTTCATTCTTTGCTCTGACCTCAGCCTGCTGCTTCATGTCAGAAACAAAACTCGGCCATGGACCAGACTCAAGCTGATCCAAAAAAGGAGTTTCATGTTTTGCCATTTACTTACCTCCGTTAATAGTTAAATTACATTTGCTTGATGAACGATTCCTTCCTGTCAAACAGGTTGGACGTGATTCGATCAACAGTCTTTGCTACATCTATCTACCAAGGATGACCCCAAGGGCCATCGCATTTCTCAAAGCGATTCAGCAGATTATTAGTGCTCCTATAAAATTTCTATAGGACCTTGTCAATAAAAAAGCTCTTTTTTCCCATTTCCCCCAGATGTGGTACCAACAGGTCGGCATGGGCCCCAAGATTTTTTTTGAGAAGATTGATTTCAGAGGCTTGAGGGTTACAGGCAGCAACGATCATCTCAAGGATTTCAGTCAGTTCTGCGCCGTCAAACCCGCCTGCAAAATCAAGGAAGCTACGGCAAAGATTTGATCCATCCGTGGCAGTTGACCCCTTGGATTCAAGCCCCTTTAGAAATCCCTTGACAATGTGGGGGATCACCTGTTCATCCACAAGGCAGAACGCGCCAGTGCCGTCAATCCTGTCAAGGCGCATCCTCAGGGAAAGGTTGAGAAAAAAAAGCAGCAGGGTTCTGTTGGCACCATCCATATCAAGATCATCGCCGTCGGTGGCCACGCCGATCATGGCATCATAATTTCTCACCGTGATCAGCCCCAGGTCAAACCCCTGACCAAGGGGTTTGACAACAAAGTCACCTGCCGCATGGTGCCAGGGGAACACCTGCTCAAAGGTTTCAAGATTGTAAAGCCGAGTGAGAATTTCCGCTGCCTGTCCATAGATTCCAAAATAATCGGGTGGCTCAAGGCGGATCACTCTGCCGTCACCCACCCACAGCTCCAGGTGCTGATTCTCCTGGGACCCTGAAATATGAAATTCCAGATACCCGTCAAACCACTGGGCCAGAAAAAACGCTCCCTCACCGGAAATGGATTCCGCCTGCCCCGATGCAAACACCCGGGGCAGCACAACAGCGGGGGCTTCCCAGGCAAGCCTTGCAAGTGCCGCGACCTCGTTGCCCATCACCCGGATGCCGTGGGGGGTCACAGCGGTATTCAGGACAAAGGGAAAGCGCCTGCCGGATTCAACGGCCACAGTCACCCTGGCCGGATGGTAAAAGGCACCGTGCTTTTCAAGGGCTATCTCAATGGACAACGGACGCGCACCGGACGCCTGGCCTTCACCATAGAAATCAAGCCCCTGGCGGATACCCGCGTAACCATCCGTGGTTAAAAATGCTGTGGCCGATTCAAAGAATTCACCCAGGCAGGGACCGGAACCTGCCCCTCCCCCCAGGGGAAGATGCCAGAGGGAGGAACCCGAATCAAGGTCCTGGTCCACCCCTGCCATGCGATAGATGAAATCCGGAGTCATGGCTTCCATTCAGACCCTGTGGGAGGCAAGCTCGTTCTTAAGGTCTTCAGCCACTTCATACCCCATGGCCGAGGCCTTGTCACAATGTTCAATGGCCTTGTCGTACTGACCCTTCTGAAGGTAGCCAACGGCAAGGTTGTTATGGGCAATGGGAAAATCCGGATGAAGATTCAATGCTTCAAGGTTGGCTTTGATGCCTTCGTCAATCAGCCCCTTCATATAGTATGCATTCCCAAGGGTTGCAAATGCCTGTACAAACTTGGCATTGTGAATGATGGCTTTTTTAAGGTGTTTGATGGCCTGATCAAGTTTTTCTTCGTCTTCCTTTTCGTTCTTCCCATCAATGGCCTGGAGCAGAACAAAACCGATGTTGGCGTACCCTTCTGCAAAACCGGCCCTGGCTTTAATGGCATAGCGGTTAAACCTGAGACACCCTTCAAGGTCGTTTCTCTGGAGGCAGAGCCCGCCCAGCAGCACATAGGCCTCGGCCAGGTTGGGACTGCAGTCAATGGCATCGTGGAGGGCCTTTTCAGCTGCGTCATACTCCTGCTGCCCCATGAGGGCAACGGCCAGGTTGTAGTGGGTGGTCCCGCACTCGGTATTTTCGGTGAGTGTGGCACGCAATCTTGCTATATATTCATCTGCATTCTGTGGTCGTGGTGTGTTTCCCATTAAAGATCCTTATGGCACTCTGTGGTGGTATGTTTTATTCAAATACAAATTTATCTATAATATTTTTAACGGGCCGGGGTGTCAAGGGAAAAGAGGTTGAACTGAACCCCCACATATGATAGCTGGTAAAGGTTAAAGGAAAAAAAGTCCATCAGAAAAGATTGCACGTTCATCAAGGACAGGGAAACACACCATAATTCACAGGGAGCTTTGTATGAAAACAGGATGCTATACGGCACTGATAACGCCGTTTACCAATAAAGGAGAGCTGGATGGAGACGGCCTTGACCGACTCATCAGATTTCAGATCCAGAACAATATAACCGGTATCCTTGCCGCCGGAACCACGGGCGAAAGCCCCACCCTTAAGTGGGAAGAGCACAACCGGGTCATTGCCGAGGTGGCAAAGGCAGCCCAGGGCAAATGCCTCTGCATTGCCGGAACGGGAAGCAACAACACCCACGAGGCACTGGACGCTGTACGCCATGCCGCCCGGGCAGGGGCCGATGCCGTTCTGCTGGTGGATCCCTACTACAACGGCCCAAGCTCCCTTGAGATCCGCAGGGAGTACATCGAACCCGTTGCACGTTCATTTCCAGATATGGAAATCATCCCCTACATCATTCCGGGAAGAACCGGGACCCAGCTTTTACCTGAAGACCTGGCCCTTGCGGCACAAACGTACCCGAACATCTCCACGGTCAAGGAGGCCACAGGCAACCTTGACAACATGCGCCGGACCCGTAAATGCTGCGGCCGGGAATTCACCATCATGTCCGGGGATGACTCCCTGGTAGTTGAAATGATGACCGATCCCGCCATCCGGGCCGCCGGTGGATTTTCCGTCATGTCCAACATTGCGCCAAAGGCCATGACCGACCTTGTCATGCTCGTTGACCAGGGAAAACGGGCAGAGGCTGAAACGATTCAAACGGCCCTTGCGCCCCTTCTTGATCTTGTCACCGTCACCACCGTTGAAATGACCCCCTTTGGCCCGGTAAAATGCAGGGCCAGAAACCCCCTTGCCCTCAAGACATTGATGCAGGTGCTGGGCATGCCGTCTGGAGCCTGCCGTGCCCCCATGGGTAAAATGACCCGCAAGGGACTGGACACCGTTGTGGCTGCGGCCCGGAAAATCCAGACCCAGACACCCTGGATTTTTGCACCTGTGGCTGATTTTTTTGACGTGGATATTGACGAACGCCTGGGCAATCCCGAGTACGCAGAAGATCTGTGGTACGACTACGAACCGTCCTGATCACCCCCTGGGACAGACGCTGGGACAGAGCCCGGGCCCAGCACCCGGGTCTGTCCCCCGGATGTTACTCGCCGGCCACGGCCCGGGCATTTTCCCCAGCCTTCCTGGGCTTGATGTCACCCTCCCCAAAAAGAATGGTCTTCATCCAGTCAAAACCGAACTGAAGCAGTTTGATGTCGTCCTGGCGCATCTGTTCCAGGCGGTCTCCATCGATGTCGTACCGTTCAAGAAAGGTACTCTCAAAGACAAATTTGCGGAACTTGTCGATATTGTAGCAGGCCAGAAAAAACATCTGTTTGCTCTGCTCTGAAAGCTTGAGTTTTGCAGGAACCGATTTTTTTCTTACAATCAGGTCGGTCCATCCGGCATTGACCTTGTCCCGGATATCTACGCCCTGGTCCTCCCGCCACTCGGCAACGGTCCACTCCTTGTCCTCTTCAAACCCCAGGCAGTGCTCCTCCTTGACGGTAAAAAAGAACTCATCAGCATTATCCTGTTCGTTGGCATAGCTCAGGGATCCCACGCCCAGGGGATAATAACGGCAGGTGGTGGGTCTGTCCTCGTAGATGATGCATCCCTGCCCATCCCGGACAAAGGGACAGGACCGCTGGTCATCGTCCAGAAGCTTCATGGTCACAATGGGCAGATCTCCCTTTTCAAGGAGTTTGAGCTCCGTAAAAATGGCCAGAAATTCTTCGGACGAAAGTTCAAGACGCTTTCTCATGGTCAGAATATCATAGGGGGTGAGCATAATATCAATACCCCGGCAACATCGTGTAAAGCATTTGACGCCCTTGTGACAGTCAAACTTAAACCGGGAATTATAGCCCATCTGTACCGGCAGTATTGCCGAGGCATCCGGGTTTTCTCTGTTCTTTTTATCCATTCTAAACTCCTTGGGGTTACAAATTGTTTCAGGCAGTCATATAAAAAATTAGGCTCAAAGTCAATGAACCCGTATATAATCAACCGGCCATGCTGTTTTATCCCTTCGAAATAACACCCTTTTCCATGCTTGATTTTAAAAGCCAAATTAAACCCTTGACAGCACCCCATCAAGGCTATATTTTTGAGCATATGCTTACCATGACCCAAAAAAGATAAGGACAACCACCAATGATCATCACCATCGCCAGCGGAAAAGGGGGAACCGGGAAAACAACGGTCACCGTCAACCTTGCGGCATCTGCCCCCAAAGGAGATGTAGCGGTTTTTGACTGTGACGTTGAAGAGCCCAACTCCCATATTTTCCTGAAACCTGAAAACCTTTCAACCACACCCATCTCAACCATGGTACCCCGGGTTGACATGGAAAAATGCACCCTGTGCAAGGCCTGCGAAGAGATCTGTCAGTTTTCGGCCATCACCACCATCGGCAAAAAGGTAATGACATTCCCGGAAATGTGCCACTCCTGCCAGGGATGTGTAATGGTCTGCCCCGAAGGCGCCATCACTGCCGCCTCAAGGGAACTTGGCACCCTGATCCAGGGAGCCAACGCCAAGGGAATTTCCCTTACCTGGGGAGAACTCAGGGTGGGAGAGGCCATGTCTCCTCCCCTCATTGAGCAGGTCAAGGCGAAGATTGACCCCGAAAAAACAGCCTTGGTTGACGCACCGCCCGGCACCTCATGCCCTGCCATAGCAGCCCTTCGTGACTCTGACTTTGCCCTTTTGGTTGCCGAACCGACCCCCTTTGGACTCAACGACCTTGCCCTGACCGTGGAGGCCCTGAGGGTACTCAAGGTTCCCATGGGCATTGTTATTAACAGGGATGATGGAGAATCACGGGTCATTGATGACTATGCCGCCCGGGAAAAAATCGAAATTCTGGCAAGAATTCCCTTTACCCGGGAAGCGGCAGCAGTCTGTTCAAAGGGCCTGTTGCTAAAGGAGGAAATCCCTGAAATGGAACCCCTTTTTACACAACTCTATTCGACAGTGATGGAAAGGGCAAAAAACAGGGGGAATAAAAAATGAAAGAGATCACAATCATCAGCGGTAAGGGGGGAACCGGGAAAACAAGCGTAACCGCATCCTTTGCTTGGCTTGCAGCCAACCGGGTCGTGGTGGATGCCGATGTGGATGCGGCCAACCTCTACCTCACCCTTCCCCACACCACCCTCTCCCAGCAAAATTTTGTCGGCGGAAGACTCGCTGAGATTGATCCCGGCACCTGCACACAATGCGGCGAGTGTCTGGAAAGATGTCAGTTCAAGGCCATTTCTGACGATTTCGTCGTTGATCCCATTGCCTGTGAAGGATGCGGCGTATGCGTCCATTTCTGTCCCGTTGACGCCATTTCCTTTGAACAGCAGGTCTGCGGAGAACGCTTTCTCTCTGACACGGACAATGGGCCCATGGTCCATGCAAGGCTTGGCATTGCCCAGGAAAACTCCGGTCTGCTTGTGAGTGTTCTTCGCCAGCAGGCACGGGAAATCGCCAAAGAAAAAAACATTCCCATGATCATCGTTGACGGCCCTCCCGGAATCGGGTGCCCAGTGATCGCATCCATAACCAATGCGGACGCCCTGGTCATTGTCACGGAACCTTCCATGTCGGGAATGCATGATATGGAACGGGTAAAACGCCTTGCAGACCAGATGCGGGTTCCGGCCTTTCTCTGCATTAACAAATCAGATCTCAACCAGGAAAAAACAGATTCAATGAAGGCTTTTGCAAAGGAGAACAACATCAAATTTGCAGGAGAAATACCCTTTGACCGGGAGGTTACCGCCTCCATGAATGCAGGCAAAAGCCTTGTGGAATTTTCCCAGGGTCCTGCGGCCCAGGCCGTGCGCAAGGTTTGGAAAAATGTAACAATCTATTTAAACGAAACCATGGACAGGCTGGCTTAATAAAGGCATAATCAAAACGAAATTAAAAGGAGACCCAATGAAAATAGCCCTTTCATCATCCGGAACCACCCTTGAATCTGAACTTGACCCACGATTCGGCAGGGCCCAGAACTTCATCGTCATTGATACGGAAACCATGGCGCTGGAGGTCAAGGCAAACGTCCAGAACCTGAACCTTCCCCAGGGGGCGGGCATTCAGGCTGGAAAAACCGTGGCCGACCTGGGTGTTGAAGCCGTGATTACGGGAAATTGCGGCCCCAAGGCCTTCAACATCCTTGAGGCAGCAGGCGTCAAGGTGATCATCGGCATTAATGGCACGGTCAAGGATGCCGTGGAAAAGTTCAAAACAGGCAAACTGGCCTATGCCGGCGGCCCCAATGTGGAAGGGCACTGGGTATAGAGAGAAACAATTGAAACAAACAAAGGAAATTGTACAATGAAATTTGCGATCCCCATGGCAATGGGAAAATTAACGGCCCACTTTGGTCACTGCAGGGAGTTCTGCTTTGTCACCGTTGAAAACAATGAGATTACAGACACTGAAATTCTTGAGCCCCCGGCCCACGAACCCGGCGTCCTTCCAAAATGGCTCCACGACCACGGCATCAACGTGGTTCTTGCCGGCGGTATGGGCCCCAAGGCCCAGGAACTTTTTGCTGCAGCAGGCGTCAAGGTCGTTACGGGCGCGCCCACGGAAACGCCTGAAGTCCTTGTAAAACAATACCTTGATCAGACCATGGTCACGGGTGATAACGTCTGCGGACACGACCCGGAATCGCCCTGCAACCATTAAGCAAACAAGGGGGTCAGGTCAACAGTTAGGACCTGACCCCCTCAATTTCAACCAACCGTAACAGTGGTCCTGACCTGATCAGGATTTTCGTTTGGCCAGCACCTGCTCCGCCGCAATGGTGATGGGCTCGAGACTGGGTTCAGACGAACAGTCAGGGTTTCCCGCACACATGAGAAATACCAGATCAGAAGCGGTCTTATGTCCCAGAATCAAAGCATTGACCGCATCGATTCCCTTGACGGCGGCTCCGCTGTCACTGACAATCTGACCGCCGATCAGCCGCTCGGAACTGCCTTCAAACACAAGCTTGAGCTTCCAGGGTTTGACCCCGGGAATCATGCCGTGCTTGCTCCTTGAGTCCACCGTGGCACACACGGTTTCCATCTTGATTTTTGCAGCCTCCTGCTCTGTCAGCCCGGTTGCAGCGATGTATTTGTCTCCAAGCCGTGTGGCGCTGTTGCCAAGCAGTCCTGGAAAGGGAATTTCAAAACCGGCAAGCCGCTTTGCTATGGCCCTTCCCTGGATCACTGCCGGCCCCCGGAGCTGAATGGGGCTCGGATCACGGGTGATGAAGTGACGATTTTCAATGCAGTCTCCTGCGGCAAGGACATCCGGATCCGAGGTTTCAAAAAACGGGTTGACCTTGATGCCGAATTTACCCATGTCAAGGCCCATTTCCTTGGCCAGACTTAAATCAGGGACAGACCCCACATTCATGAACACCATGTCCGCATCCAGGGCCTCCCCCGAGGCAAGCACCACCCCTGTCACCTTGCCGTCCTGTCCTGAGATAGCCGACACCTGCTGCCCCATGCGCATGGCAATACCCTTCTGCTCAAGATAGGCAGTAACCGGATTTGCCATGTCAGCATCAAGCATCACTCCCAGGGGTTGATCCATAAGTTCAATAACTGTTATTTCATACTGATCCGGTGCTGACTCGAGCAACAGGGTGGCAATCTCAAGATTGATGAACCCGGCTCCCACAAAGGCAATTTTACGGGGCTTTTCTGCCGTAATATAGTGCCGTATCGCTTCTGCATCAATCAGGGCACGCAGGGTAAAGACTCCGGCAAGATCATTGCCGGGAATGGGCAAAACAAAGGGCTTTGAGCCCGTTGAAACCACAAGCTTATCATAGACGATCTCCCTGCCCTTTCCCGTTTTTACCCGCTTTGACCGTCGATCAACGGATTCGACCCTGTCCACAACCATTTCAATGTTATTGTTTGAAAACATGGTATCTGGATTCACGATGGATTCGCCTGTGGCCTGACCGGCCACCACATGGGGAAGGGCTCACCGAACGATGAAACGATCCTCCGCCCGGATCACCGTGATATCAATTTCAGGCATCAACTTCCTTGAAAGCATGGCCGCAGGACCTCCCACGCCACCGCATCCGATAATGACAAGCCGTTCTCCCTTTTCCATGGTAAACCTCCCTGTTTTTTATCTGTATTGTATGAAACTGCCAGTGATCAATCCCCCGCTAGCGCATTTCAAATTCCGATAGGGCCCCAAACAAAGGCCAGACGACGTCCATGGGGGGTGGACAGGCCTTGATTCCCCTGGACCGGTTGTTATCCCGCCCCTGTTTTTTTGTATTCGCTCCGGACGACTTCGTCAAGCAGAAGTTATGGGATATTGCAGATAACCTGATTCAGCAGGCCATCAGCGGATGCATATTCCAGGGATCACATGGGATTGACACCGGGGATGAAAAGGGTTAGAGATGTAATCGATATTCACCGATTTGATCCAGCAGACAGGAGGGTTTATGAAAATCAGAAAAGCGGTATTCCCCGTTGCAGGGCTGGGCACACGATTTCTGCCCGCCACCAAGGCCATGGCAAAGGAGATGCTTCCGGTTGTTGACAAACCGATCATCCAGTATGCCGTGGAAGAGGCGCTAAATGCAGGTATCGAGCAGATCATATTTGTAACCGGCCGGGGCAAAAAGGCCCTGGAAGACCACTTTGACCACTCCTATGAGCTGGAGCTTTCCCTGAAGAACAAAGAAAAAAACGACCTTCTCAAGCAGGTCGAAGCCCTGGTGCCCGAGACCGGCACCATCATCTATACCCGCCAGCACGAAGCCCTGGGGCTTGGCCATGCCATCTGGTGCGCAAGGGACATCGTGGGCGATGAGCCCTTTGCCGTGCTCCTTGCCGACGACATGATCCAGGCAAAACGTCCGGTTCTCTCCCAGATGATCGATCACTTTGAACGGCTCAGGGCCTCCATTGTGGCGGTGATGGAGGTGGAAAAGGACCAGACCGATAAATACGGCATTCTGGATGCCGAACCCATTGAGGATAATCTCGTGAGGATAAGGGGCATGGTTGAAAAGCCGGCGCCGGCAGATGCCCCCTCAAACCTTGCCATCATCGGTCGCTACATCCTGACCCCCAAAATTTTTCATTTCCTTGGCAAAAAGCAGACCGGGGCCGGCGGGGAAATCCAGCTCACCGACGCCATGGAAAAACTCCTTGAGACCCAGCCCATCTTTGGCTATAAATTTGAGGGAACACGGTTTGACTGTGGCGACAAGGCGGGATTTCAGATGGCCAACATTGCCTTTGCCATGGAGCGTCCTGAAATCCGAAAAAAGCTCCAGGCCTTTATCCAAAAGATGTACCTGCCCCGGGAAACATCGTAAACCGGTTGATTTTCCTCATCGCTTATAGAGGGCGTAGAACTTCATCACCTTGCTGACATAGCGCTGGGTCTCGTTGAACGGCGGAACGCTTTTGTAACGGTCCACGGCATCGGGACCGGCATTGTATGCGGCCAGCACCAGGGGGAGTTTTCCATCGTAACGGGTCAAAAGCCGTTTGAGATACCGGGTTCCCCCCATGATGTTCTGTTCCGGGTCAAAGGGATCATCCACCCTGAGGTCGTCAAAGTTGGCCGGCATGATCTGCATGAGGCCCGTGGCCCCCTTTTTTGAAACAGCACCGGGGTTAAAATCCGACTCTGCCTTGATCACGGCCCTTACAAGCAGGGGATCCACCTCAAATGCGGTTGCAGCCCGCTGGATTTCCGGATGAAACCGGCTGTTGTTCCGGCGGGTCACCTTCGGCCGCTCACGGATGTAAAGCTTATAATCCAAAGAGGTGGGAACGTTGGTGAAGTGAACAATGCCCTCACTGTCAATGGCCATGTAGATGTCCGCTGCAGCCACGGACGACAGCAAAAGGACAACCAGCAGCACAAGGGTCTTGATTCCCATGGGCGTCTCCATTTCCGGGGTTATTTTCGGAACAACTTCATAACCAGTTTTGCCGGGAAATCAGGTTTTGAAAGGTAGGATACAAGGGTTGCGTTAAAGGTGTCCACAAGTTTTTGAAACACCGCATCCTTTTCATCGGCCATGATGAAATTTCTTTCAACCCTTTTTTCGAATCGGGCAGGGGTTCCAACCTTTTCCAGGATGTTTTCAAACGGGGTATTCCCGAGGATTTGGGAAGAAAAAAGCTCCGGCACCACGGCAACCTCAATGTCTGCCGCCATGACAACCTGATAGGCATCTGCACCGATCTTGCGCGACAGGTCCCTGATGATAAGTGTCTGACCGTTTTCAAGCGCTATCTGCTGCACAATTGTCTGATCCATTTGTATATCTCACTCCTGTTGCCGACTGAATCATTGAAACAGATCCAGCTGTTTTACACAGGGCTTTTTCTTTTTGCCCTGATATCTGTTGTGGTTATGCTCCTTAAGGGCCGCTTCAATGTCCGATAGGAAGGCTGAAGGTCCCGTCTGTCTGGTAGTGCCGTATATCCTTCTTTTTTTTGCATATGTCAAACACAGAATATCCCTGGCCCGGGTCATGGCCACATAAAAGAGCCGTCGTTCCTCGTCAATATTTTCAGGTTCCCGGCCCGGCAAGGCAAAGGGAATCAAGCCCGGTTCACACCCCGTAACAAAGACCACGGGGAATTCAAGCCCCTTTGCCCCGTGCATGGTCATGAGTGTCACCTTTTCAGCACCGGGCCAGAGGCTCTCACTGTCGTTTTCCAGGCTCAACGACTCAAGGAAACAGGAGATATCATCGTCCCTGTTCCCTGCATCCCCAAGGAGCCGGTCAAAAATGCGGCAGCTGGTCTCATCCGATTGAATCAACGGATAAATATCAGCCTTTTGGGCCAGAAGATCAATCGTGTCACGGGCACCAAGCCCCTGTATCGCTTGGCCCAGCACCACTATTTTTCGGGCAGCACCCAAAAGGGTTTCTGCAATATTTTTCCGGACACGGTCAAAGGGGACTGCGCCAAGACGTTCAACGGCCCCGGCCGGAGAAAGTTCAGACTCCCGGAACCATTGGTCAAGGATCTGCCGTGTTCCCTTGCCGGCGCCGGCCTTGAAATGGTCAAACACCAGAAAAAGGTCCTGGAAGGTTGCACCACCCCTGAGAAGTTTTAAAAGCGAAAGCAGTTCACCAATCCCCGGATGAATTAAAAGAGATGCCTTGTCCGCCGTTTGAAAGGGAATACCTGCTTGTTGAAATACGTCGGCAAAGATCCTGCCCTGGCGGCGGGTGCGGTAGAGCACTGCAACATCTGCAAAGGAACGCTCGTTTTCCCCGGTTGACACCACCTTGCCTGCATCCATGGAAAGCATGGACAGGCCTCCCACAAGGGTTTCGATCCGTTTGCCCACAACAACGGCCTCGGCCCTTTCAGAGGCGGCCGCCAGGATGACGAGACGCTCCCTGCCCCGGATATCTGAAAACACCTTCCGGGTCCGGATATCTGAAAACACCTTCCGGGTCCCATCCGCCTGGTTTCCATGGGTGAGCAGCTGAAACGATGCCCTGAGAATGGCCTCGGTGGAACGGTAGTTTCGCTGGAGAACAATTTTTTCAGCACCGGGATAATCCGATTGAAACTGGTGGAAATACCGGTTGTCCGATCCCCGGAAACCGTAGATGGACTGGTCTGGATCCCCGATAACAGCAAGCCCCCTGCCGGTTCCTGACAGCTGCCCCGCCAGATGTTTGATCAAAAGGTACTGGCCCTTGTTCACGTCCTGGTATTCATCGACAAGGACATGGACAAACCGGTTGCACAGGGTTGCCACAAGGGCTGAATCACGGTTGAAAAGGTTTACCACCATGGCGATCAAATCGTCAAAGTCAACCAGGTCCAGCACTGCAAGGTGGTCCTGGTAAACCTGCCACACCCTTGAGACACGAATGAGATCCTGGGGGTCAAGGTCTGGCGGTGCAACCGCTGTAAGATCATCCGCCGGACCCAGGCAGTGCTGCTTTGCCATGGAGATGGTCCGGTCCAGCAGACCGGACAGCGGCAGACCCGGGGAAGCGTCAACCCCGGCATGGGCCGCGGCCTGACTGAGCATCTCCTTTCTTGCCGGGTCGTCCACAATAAACCCCTTAAAACCTGCATACTCCCTGAGCACCATGAGACAGAACCGGTGAAAGGTTCCGGCCCAGACCGACCCCTGTTGACCGGGCAGGAGGGCCTTGAGCCGTTCCTGCATCTCGCCTGCGGCCCGGTTGGTAAAGGTGAGGGCCAGGACAGCCCCGGGGGCCACGCCCCGGTCCCGGATGAGCCAGGCGATCCTTGCCGTCAAGGTTCTGGTCTTGCCCGTTCCAGGTCCGGCCTCAATGAGAAACGCCCCCCCCTGCCCCTTTACGGCAAGGCGCTGTTCCGGATTCAGCGAGTCCACAATATCCACGGGTGCCGACACAACAGGGTTCACCGGCGGTTCAGGGTCGCCCCCGGGCAAACCACATGGGTCAAAGCCCTGGGTTGAATCAAGGGCCGGTTTTGATTGGAGGGCCCCTGGATGTTCAGGGCGGCCCGGCGGTTCAAGGGACCATGGCTGTTTCTTTTCCACGGATTTGAACGAACGGTTTGGCACCGGGGCAAACATCTCGATCTCCCCCCTGAGCCGTTGTTTTTCTTCGGGCTCAAAGATTTTGACCCGGCCATACTCGCCGTCAAACCCGGGCGAAACATCAACCTGACCGGTTCTCATTCTGCGAACGGCCTCGCCCAGCAACGGGATGCCGGCCGCCTCAATTTCCGGAACAGGCGTGGTTAAAAGGATATCAAGCTCCGGACCCAACCGTTTCAAGGCAAGATCATAATGCAGGCCGACTTTTTTGGTTTTGGGCCCCACATCAAAGATCTCGGCAAGGATGTCGGCAAGGGGAATGATGCTGTCAAAGGGCCGGCGGTCGCCCGGGTTGAACCCCGAAGGTCTTGAGGCAAGTTCATGAACCCGGTAGAGCACCCCCAGGGTCAGGGGTTTGCCGCATTGGGGGCAGATGCCCCCCAGTTCGGCGGTCCGGGCCGGATCCAGGCAGACATTGCACTTTCTGTGACCGTCATAGTGGTATTTACCCTCCTGGGGAAACATGTCAATGGTTCCGACAAAGGTGTCATCCTGGTGTGCCAGGGCCCGTTTCATCCCAATGAACGAAAGATCGGAGGTAAACCTGGAGGCGTTCCGGCCAAGGAACATGGGCGAATGGGCGTCGGAGTTTGAAATCAGGGTGATGGGATCAAGATCTTTGATGCGCCAGTTCATGGGCGGATCGGACGAAAGGCCGGTTTCAGCTGCAAAAATATGGGTTGAAAGGTCGCCAAAGCACTCTTGGATGGAATCAAATCCCGATTTTGACCCGAACATGGAAAACCATGGGGTCCAGATATGGGCCGGTATCAAAAACGACCCATCCGAGGTGTCGAGGGTGATCTCAAGCAGTCGTTGGGCATCCAGCCCAAGGATGGGCCGGCCGTCGGATTTCAGGTTGCCGATCCTGTCAAGGGTGGCATTGAACCGCTCAACGGTTTCAAGGTCCGGCAGGTAGACGAGATTATGGTTTTTCCTCACCCGGCCCTGTCGCTTATAGATGCTGCTGATTTCACACTGGAGAATAAACCGGACCTTACCCCTGCACGACGCTGGAACGGCCCGATCAAGCCCTTTGGCAATGCGCTTTTTAAGGCGATAGAGCCCGGGCTCACAGGGCTCAAGCTTTGCCTTGAGTTCGGCCATCCAGCCCGGATGGGTAAAGTCCCCGGTACCCACAAGGGTCACCCCCTTGAGCTGGGCTGCCTGGTACAGGTGTTCAAGGTCAAGGTTCCTGGCCGTTGCCCTTGAAAAATGGGAGTGCAGGTGAAGATCCGCTATGAATTCCATGGCCACCGGTTGTAAATTAGGTTAAAGTCATCCTGTTCCAAAGGGATATACGGTACACGAATTTTCATTTTTTTCAAAGGGGGTTATTATAAAGCCATGGAAGCCAGTGAATTAGAATCAGGGGTGGCCCGCCTGGGAGCCCGCCTGCGTGGAACGCTCAAACTCACCCTTGCCCTTACGGGCAGGCAAGACGACACGATCTTTGTCAATTTCTGCCAGGAGCTTGAATCACTCCTGCCCGGCTTAACAGTGGTCAGAAAGATGGACAGGGAAAGAGACCTGCCCGGCATCATGCCCATGGACAACCTGGTCTATTCAGCCATTCCCCAGGCAGGTGCCATGGACCCCTTCCTTGAAACCCTGGCCCTTGTGAACGGTCCGCCCCCCCTTCTGTCGGCCGGGTTGCAAACGAACCTCTCCCGCATCGACATCCCCACACGGCTGACCCTCTACACGGCTGTTCACTGCCCCCACTGCCCCGGCATGGTACGCGCCATGGCCCCCCTTGCAGCAGCCTGCAGGAACATCATCCTTACCATCATTGACGGCACCCTCTTTCCCCAAGCGGCATCAAAGGATCGGGTGATGTCTGTTCCCTGCCTCATCCTCAACCCGGAGATGCGGTGGACCGGAAATGTGTCACCGGCCGAGGTGGTTGAAATGATTGTCAACCAGGACCCGTCACACCTGAGCACCCCCGCCCTTCAGACCATTCTGGAGGATGGCAGGGCGTCCTGGATCGCAGCAAAGATGATTGATGCCGATGCAGTTTTCCCTTCATTCATCGGACTTCTCGTCCATCCCACCTGGTCCGTCCGCCTGGGCGCCATGGTGGTTCTCGAGGAGATGGTCGAAGCAGCGCCAGATCTTGCATCCCGGATCTGCGACCCCCTGTGGGCGGCCTTTGAAGGGGCTGACACCACGGTACAGGGGGACATCCTCTACGCCCTTGGCGAGGCTGGAGACCGGCGCATGGAAACAACGATCAAGGCCCTGTTGCCCACCCTTGAACAAGCGGAACTCAGGGAGGCAGCCCTGGATGCCCTTGGGGCCCTGGCATCACGTTCGTAGGGTCGCCACCAGCCGTTCCGGGTGGAGCAGCAGCGCCAGGGCATGGGAGATCTCCCTGCAGACAATATCGGCCGATAAAAGGGTGGCAGCGCTTGCCCCCTCCTCCTGTACAAGGGCGATGCCGAGCCTGGACGCCTTGAGCATGGGACCATCGTTTCTGCCGTTGCCCATACTGACAACGGAACCGGCCCCAAGGGCGGTGACATACGCTTCTTTGGCTAGGTCCTGATCCTTTCGGCCAAGAATATGCAGGCTGACGGGAAGCGCCTCAACCGCCTGGGCCACCCGGCCAAAGGTGTCCGCCGTAACCACATGGACCTCAAGCTTCTGGGCTAGGGCCCTGACAAGGGCTTCAACCCCGTCAATCAATCGGCCGTCACAGGCCATGGTGCCGTTGTAATCCATCACCAGGTAACGAAGTCGAAGCTCGCCAAAACCCGGCACATCTATCTGAATCATCTATTCCTCCTTTGGGGCAAAACGCCGGGTCCAGGGGAACCCCTTGCAGCAGAAAAGGGGTTGGGGATGATGGTATGACGATGCTCATGCCCATCCCCTGGCGGCGGCTTTGCCTTGACTTTTTCTGGTTTTCTGTAAAGATATACTGATTTACACCAATCAGAACAGGAATAACAAGGGGAATTCCCATGAAAATAGTCGAATACAAGGATGTTAAGCCCACACGATTTGACAATGGCGTGGCAAAGGGCGTTACAGGAAGGGTGGTGATTGGAAAGGACGACGGGGCGGACAACTTCTGCATGCGGGTGTTTGAAGTTGAGAAAAAGGGTCACACCCCCCGCCACAGCCATGAATGGGAGCATGAAATCTTTTTCCACTCAGGCATGGGCGAGGTGCTCTGCCAGGGCAAATGGACCCCCGTATCTGCCGGAACCGCCGTGTTTGTTCCGGGCAACGAAGATCACCAGATCCGGAACACGGGCCAGGATACCCTGGTGTTTGTCTGCCTGATACCCAAGGGCGCACCGGAGCTTTAAAAATGGCCATCAGGAGCTGTGTCCACCCGGAGGGGCGTTTTATCGTCGGAATCCACAACCCGGGATTCAAGGCGGCAAACTTCAGAGAAAACGATTTTATCCAGTCCCTGGGAACCCTGCCCGACGGCACCCCCGTGGACAACCAGGTCAACTTTCCCCAGGGGGACGTTAACGCCCCGTCGGCCGACCGGATCTATGAAATCATGAACCCCTTTGCCTTCAGGGGAGCCACCTACATCAACACCCGGTGGGCCGATGCTGCAGCAGCCAATCCAAAAACCATCGGTCTTGCCCCGGAAAAACCCGTGTCGTTTGTCTCTACCCTTGGCCGCTGGCTTGCCGACAGGGGCATCCGCGACACGGCTCCCCAGGAGTTCCTCCCTGGTATGCCGGAGCCCATGCTCATAGCCCTTGCCAATGTTTCCACAGACCCCGGGGAGCTTGTCTGCCTGGCAAAAACATGCTGCTCGTTTGTCTTTAAAGATGACGGAACAACCCCGACGGGCCTCAAATTCAATCAGACGGCCACAGGACGGCCCAGGCCGGCCATCAGCAACCCGACCCTGTTTGAAATCATTGCCAACAACCCCCATCTGCCCGACGATTACAAGCGGGCCATGGTACTCACCCCGGGCATCCAGGGCAGCAGTGAAATTCTGGGCGAATGGCAGACCCACGAAACCCATGTGTTCGAGTACCTTCGCACCAACTCCTACATCCCCTGGGGCCATTTTGCCGCCAACACGGCCGACGACACCGTCCGGTATCGAATACGCGATCTGACCCTGACCGACATGGAGGCAATGCGCCACCTCTATTACCAGCGAATCTACACCCTCCTGGCTCAACAGCTCAATATTGACCTGCCTGGCCGAAGAAGGCAAATTTCACGGCAGGACCTTGAAACCCTTCGCCTTGCCATTGTGGATCACCTTGAACAGCCCGGCAGCGATCTTGCCTTTAACGGCGCCCTGTGGGGATGGAACTTTGGATTCGGGTTTGCCCAGTCCGGATACCGGCTCCACGCCTCCCACCAGCAGATTCACCAGCAGTATGCCATGGTCCCGGCCTCGGTCATGGACGACACGGGCAGACCCTTTACCTCGTTTGCCTGCGGAGATATGGTTGCCGAATTTATTGACCGCTACAGACGAGAGACGGGCAGGAATTTTTTCCAAAACTACCTGGCGGCCATCAGATCCAACCAGAGAACCGATGGAAACATGAGCAGGCCCTCGTCCCTGGTGGTGCATGAGGACGAAAATGTCATGGTTTTTGTACCCAAGGCCCAGACCTCCCAGTGGGAACTCCAGCTCACCACCAAACGCCCCTGCGGCAACATCCTTGAGGCGGACACGGACCTGCGTGCCTCCCTTGACCGGGGCATCCTTGCCGCACTTTCGGCCCTGGAATCCCTGGGTGCAAAGATGGTCACCAACATTGAATACGCAAAACGGTTTGACGGAAAAGACCGGGACCAGCACCTTGTCTACTCGTTCCTGCCACGGCTTCCCCATTCACCGGGCGCCTTCAGCGAAGCCCAGCAGCGGTGGATCATCGGCCATTTTCCGGAAGATTTTGCCCTGGCCTGCCGGTCACGGCTTGGAGGAGAACCGATATAGTCATACAGGGGAAGAGGAAATTAGACCATTATTTACAATAAACTGCAACGGGATTTCTTGGATCACGGCAACCTGTATCTGGCTTATCCTCACCACGGCTTCACCCGGTTTGACCGAAGGAGGCACGCCATTTAAACCGGAACGTCCCACCCGGGCCGGTCAAGATGTTATGACACTGCTGACAGCCAAAGAAAAAGCCTGGCTGACCCAACACAGGACCATACGGATTGCCGGTCCCAGAGCCTTTCCCCCTTTTCATTATTATGAAGACAAAACATTAAAGGGAATGGCCGCAGACTATGTCAACCTTGTGTTGTCCCTTGCAGGCGTGACCCCGGAGATCCAGAGCGATCTAGAATGGCGCCAGGTGCTCAAGGGGGTGAAAGAACACAAAATAGACCTTATTTCGTGCATTGCAGAAACCAGGGACCGGAAGGACTACCTAGAATTTACTATCCCCTACCTCTCTTTTCCCCTGGTCATTGTGACGCAAACAAACGCACCGTTCATGGGCGGGGTTGATGATCTGCACGGTAGAAAAGTGGCATTCATACGGGGAGCCGCAGCCTATGAGTGGATCCGGGATGATGGAATAAAAATCACCCCCTATTTTGTAAAAACACCCCTGGAAGGATTGATGGCAACCTCGTTGGGCCATGCCCAGGCCCACATTGACAACCTGGCAACGGCAACCTACCTGATCCAGAAACAGGGGCTGACAAACCTTAAAATATCGGCACCGGCCTTTAATGAAAATTACAACCTGTATATGGCAGCCCGCAAGGACTGGCCTGAGCTTGTTTCCATTATCAACAAGGCATTCACAGTCATAACACCTGAACAGCACGCAAATATACGCAACAGGTTCCTGTCCGTGCAGTATGACCACGGGATACGCAAACAGGATCTCATCAAGTGGGTGGCGGGAACCGGCGCGATCGCCACCATGATACTTGCCGTCATACTCATGTGGAATCGCAGATTATCCAGGGAGATCCTGGAGCGAAAACGGGCCGAGGCAGCGTTAAAGAAAAGCGAAAATAATTACAGATCAACCTTGAATGCCCTCCACATAGGAATCATCGTTCATTCCAGGGACACCCGAATTGAGCTATGCAATCCTGAGGCTGAAAGAATTCTGGGTATGACATCCAGGGAAATCTCTGGAAAAAAGACCAGTGATCCTGTTTGGAAATTTGTCCATGAAGATTTGTCCCCCATGGCGATTGCGGAGTATCCGGCAAACAAGGTTTTTTCGACAAAAACGGCGGTAGAAAAACACATCATTGGGATCATCCGGCCAGGCAGGAATTTGATAACCTGGGGAATGGTCCATGCAGCCCCCCTATTTTCCAGCACAGGTCAACTGGAAAAAGCGGTTGTCAATTTCGTGGATATTACGGATCTCAAACGGGCAGAAAAAGAAAAAATGGACGCCCAGACCATTGCTGAAGAGCATAAAAAACTCGCATTGGTCGGCCAGATTGCAGGGACCATGGCCCATGACTTTAATAACATTCTTGGCATCATCATGGGCAATGCAGAGCTTGCGTTGTTGGGATGCAGGGATGTAAAGACAAAAGACTCCCTTGAGCTGATTTTTCAACAGACCCTGCGGGGAAAAAATTTAACCAAAGATCTGGTTGCCTTTGCCAAGGATCAGGAGCCAAAGCAGAAATTTTTCAGCATCAGAGAAAAGATCAACCTGGTATTGAGCCTGCTAAAAAAAGACATGGAAGGGATGGCCATTATCAGGGAAGACAAGCCCGGGGTGCCTGAATTGCTTGCTGATCCCGGCATGATCGAACACGCCCTTGTCAATCTGATTCAAAATGCAATCCATGCCACCAGCATGACAACGGCCCCCCGGATCATTATCCGCACCCATTGCCATGGTCAGAATATCATTCTTGAAATCGAGGACAATGGATGCGGCATTCAACAAAAATATTTTGAAACAATTTATGCCCCGTCTTTCACTTTAAAGGGAAACAAGGACATAACAGGGGCCTATGCGCCGGGCATTAAAGGAACCGGCTATGGAATGGCCAATGTAAAAAGATATATTCAGCAGCACAGGGGCAGTATTTCGGTTGAGTCAGAACCCGGTTCAGGAACAAAATTTACAATCTGCCTCCCGGTGATAAAAAAAGAACTGACCCGGGAAGAAAAGACTGAACTTAAAAAAACAACACAACACTCGGAAAAAAACATCCTTGTGGTCGAGGATGAAACGGCCATCTCAGGGATACTGTATCGATTGTTAACGCAGACGCCCTTTCACCATCGGGTTGATATTGCCGGGGACGGACAGGCGGCGATCGATCTGTTTGAAAAAAATGGGTATGACCTGATCAGTCTGGATCATATGCTTCCAGGAAAAATCAACGGCATGGATGTATACAACCATGTCCGGGCAAGGCGCAGAACCATCCCCATACTGTTTATTTCCGGCAACATAGAATTTTTAGAGTCCATAAAAACGCTGACACAAAAGGACCCCAGGATTTATCATCTGTCAAAACCCTGTCAGAACAGCGCCTACGTCAACGCCATCAACGAACTGTTTGACCGGGTCACGGGTTGAACAGAACCTGCTCAACGGTTTCAAAGGTTGCCATGCCCTTGTTGATCATGGGTGCTATGGCCCGGGCGAATGCCTGGATCTTCTCTCGTGTATCAACGACTTCAACCACAACGGGAAGATCCTCGGACAGGCAGAGCACCTTAAAGGTTCTGATCTTGCCCTGGGCGGCATAACCGAGAAGGCCCCTGAGCACTGTGGCACCGGCCATGCCCATGGTTCTTGCCTGTTCGACAATGGCCTCATACAAGAGGCGCCTGCCGTACTTCTGATCTTCACCGATGAAAATTCGCATGAGACATGCCGGGGTTGACGCTTCCATAAGCAACACTCTCCTTAAATCAAACGCCCCAGGACAATTCCAGCCACAAGCGCCCCGAATCCAAGGCTGTTCTGAAGTAAAAGGTTCACGATGGCATAGATCCACTCCGTGGAGCGGACCAGCATGCCCGTCTCAAGGATAAATGCGGAAAAAGTGGTAAAGGCACCCATGAACCCAACCAGCACGCAGGTTCTAACCTCTCCGGCCACGGCCCAGCGGCTTTCAAACAAGGTCCAGAGAAATCCGGCAGCAAAACAGCCTGTAATGTTGACGACCAAAGTGCCAAAGGGAAAAAATGACGAGTTAAACTGCTGAACAAATCCTGCCAGGCTGTACCGGGCAAGGGTTCCCAGGGCACCTGCCAGGGCGATAAAAACAAACTTATACTCCATGGGGAGATCTCCTTTCCACGCTTTTTTTAAGTGTTTGTCCGGCGTAAGTCAAGGCAATTTTCCGGAGCCAGGTTTGACATTCCCCTGTTTTAATGGAATAATAATTAACATATCCCCCCTAATCAGCCCTTCCGGGCAAGGAGGTTTCCATGGAAAATCAACGTCGAGCCTTGAACAAAATCATTGAAGAACAGGTAAAAAAGTGGCAGTATCTAAAAGACAGTCAAACCCGGGAAAAGGTTTCTCCCACAATGGTGGTAACCATATCAAGGGAAGCTGGAAGCGGCGGCAGGCTTATTGCTGAAGGGCTTGCAGTCCGGTTGGGCTTTGACCTCTTTCACCAGGAGGTGGTCCACGAAATGGCAAAGGATGCCAACATCAGCCTGCGGTTCATGGAAACCCTGGATGAAAGGAGCCTCAATACCCTGGACAACTGGATTGCATCCCTGGTTGACGAGCGCTACCTCTGGCCGGACCAGTACATGCAGCACCTGATGAAGGTGATCGGAACCATTGGCAGATATGGCAAAAGCGTTGTTGTCGGCAGGGGAGCCAACTTCATCCTTCCCATGGATATGAGAACCAGCGTTCGGATCATCGCTCCCTTTGAATTGAGAAAAAAAAGGGTTGCCAAAGCCTTCGGCCTTTCAGAAACCGAGGCGGAAAAACGGATCACCCTGACGGAATCCAGGAGAGACGCATTTATCAGGAGACATTTTAACGCCTCCATATCAGACATCTACCACTATGACATGGTTCTCAACACTGAAAATCTCAAAATAGACGATGGGGTTGCAGCCATTGAGGCGGTAGTACAAAAAAGGATGACGCGTGATATTACATGATACCATCTACGAATGGGACGGTAAGAGCAGTGACGGTGAAAAGCCAGTAGCCTGGTGGCCGGGAGCCTATCGGATACGAATCGTTGATTTAACGGCAGGAAGCCCCAGCGTAATCCATCTCAAATCCAGGGCAGTGATCTGCCGGAACCGGGACAAGGGAACCTCCATTCAAAACTGCATTGAAAACTTCGCCAAAAAGGTGTCCCAGAAGTATGACCTTGACATCACCCGAGTGCTCTGGGTTGAAATCGGGCAAGGGAACCCCAATGAGGTTAAGGTCGCCATCCTCAAACGAGTCTCACCCATGGGGGGGAATGATCTTTTTTCAGCAACCTGGCGCCCTGCCCGGCCCAATGAGCTGGAATCACTCGCCCCCTTTCTGGTTGATTTCACAGATGACCCGCCCCTGGAGTCTCCCAAGGTCCCGGGACATTAATCCAGTTGACCCCACAATAAACAAGGAAAACATCCATGGCAATTCACAGCAAAATCATCACCATTCTGACGGTCCTTTGGTTCATTTTCCCTTTGAACACGGCAGATGCCGGCTTTAAAAACCTATTAAAAGATGTTCAGTCGACCATCAAGCCCGATGCCGCAGTGCTGCCGTCAGCCCTGTCCGACGATACCATCGTAGAAGGGCTGAAAGAAGCCCTGGCCACCGGCTCAGAAAAGGCGGTGGCCCTGGTTTCCAAATCCGACGGGTATTACAATAATCCAGAAATAAAGATCCCCTTGCCCCCGGCGGTTCAAAAGGTGGAGACCCTGTTAAAAGCAGCAGGGTTGACCGGACTGGTCGACCAGTTTGAGCAGAGCATGAACCGGGCCGCAGAGCAGGCTGCCCCCCAGGCAACAGAACTTTTTGTGGATGCCGTCAAGACAATGTCCTTCAGCGATGCAAAGAAAATTCTCAACGGCCGGGACAACGAAGCAACCCTCTACTTTAAGGATCGAACCTGGGACAAGCTGTCCGAACGTTTTCGACCCATTGTCCACAACACCATGGCCGAAGTGGGCGTCACCCGGAACTTTCAGGAACTCTCGGCCAAAACAGCCACTATCCCCTTTGCAGGGACATTGGACCTTGATCCTGACACCTATGTCACAAACAAAGCCCTGGACGGACTGTTTCTCATGCTGGAAAAAGAAGAACAGAAGATTCGCCAGGACCCTGCAGCCCGGGTAACGGACATATTAAAAACAGTATTCAATAAATAGTCCAGGGAAACAATCCATGAACAAACGCCTCAAGTGGCGCTTAATCGCCTCTGGAACCTTTGTCTGCCTCATTCTCCTTGCCATCCTGATCATCCCCCAGTTTGTGGACGTAAACCGCTACAGGCCCGAGATCGAACACCAGGTGACCCGGGCCACGGGAAGACCCTTTGTTCTTGGGGGAGAGCTTGACCTCTCAATTTTCCCCTGGATGGGCCTGACCCTGTCCGACCTCACCCTGGGAAGCCCGGAGGGGTTTAACCAGAAAGAATTCATAACAATCAAACGGTTTGAAGTAAGGGTAAAGGTGCTGCCCCTTTTTTCACGCACCATCCAGGTGAAAAAATTTGTGGTGGACACCCCCCAAATCTTCCTTGTAAAAAACACAGCCGGGGAGACAAACTGGGACATGGGGCGGCCCCAACCGGACGCCCCGAAGCAACAACCGGCGGACACGGGCGCTCCTGCCGGGGAGAAGGCCGGCACTTTGCCGTTCAACGCCTTGTTCGTGGACGAATTTGCCATCCAGAACGGGCGTATCCACTATAGCGACCTTGGGCTGAAGGTTAAAAAAGAGATCTCGAACATCACCCTGACCCTCGGGAACCTCAACCTGGAAGAACCGATAAAAATCGACTTTTCAGCCATTGCCGACGAACACCCCCTGTGGTTGAACGGGCTTGTCGGCCCCATTGGAAAAGAGCCCGGCAGGGGAACGATTCCCCTGGATATCACCCTCAAAGCCCTGGACAAGATCACCCTGGCGGTCAAGGGAGCCGTTACCGATCCCCTGACAACCCCGGGATTTGACCTGGACCTTGACCTGTCACCCTTTTCCCCGAAAAAACTTTTGGCAGCCCTTGGGAATTCAACGCCCCTGTTAACGGCAGACCCCAGGGTTCTGGAACATCTTCAACTCAACCTTCACCTCAAGGGAGACGCCAGGGCTGTTACCATTTCAACGGGCACCCTGATTCTTGACGACTCGACCCTGACATTCTCGGCCCGGGCAAGGGAATTCTCAAAACCCGACCTGGACGTTGACATGGTCGTTGACACGATCGATCTGGATCGATACCTTCCCCCACGAAAGCCCCTGGACACACCTGCCGGAACGGTGAAAAGCCCGGCTGAATCTCCGGCTGAACCATCGGCAGCGGCCGGGGCCAAAATCGATTACTCCCCGTTACAAAGACTGGTCGTTAATGCAACCCTTAAGATCGGATCCCTTGTGGCCCAAAGGGCACAGTTCCACAAGGTTCAGATGGCGATCAAGGGCCAAAACGGACGCTTCAGCCTGGACCCCCTCTCCCTTGATCTCTACCAGGGAACCCTTGTTTCCAGGGCAGACCTGGATGTCACCACGGACACACCCAAGATCGACCTCACCGTTGATGCAGAAAAAATAGCCTCCGGCGCCCTAGTCGCTGATGTGCTGGAAAAAAAAATCATCCAGGGCCAGCTGGATGCGACCCTGGGCATCACCCTTGCCGGGGATACACTTGAGGCCATCAAAAAGAGTTTAAACGGCAGGGGAAATCTCAAATTCACGGACGGTGCCATCATCGGCATCGACATCCCGGGGATGGTGAGAAACGCCAGGGCAAGCCTTGGCCTTGGGGAAAAAACGACCACCCGGCCCCGCACGGATTTTGCAGAATTGATGCTTCCCTTTACCATCACCAGCGGCCTTGTGGATGTCACAGGCACAGCGCTTAACTCTCCCCTTCTCAGGGTCACGGCAGAGGGAACGGCCGATCTTGTGGCAGAGAACCTGGACATGCGGGTGGAACCCAAATTTGTCGCAACCCTGAAGGGCCAGGGCGATACCAGAGAACGTTCCGGTCCCATGGTCCCGGTCCTGATCACCGGCACCCTGGACAAGCCCCGATTCAGTCCGGACCTTACATCCATGGTTCAATCCATTGTTCCGGATGGGGAGGCCCTGAAATCCATGATCAAGGACGGAAAATTTGACAAAGAGGCGGTTCAAAAGAGTGGAGAAGAGATCAAGCAGCTGTTCAAGGGATTCCTGCCATTTAAAGGAGACAGGGAATGATCCGTCAGACCACCCTTAGAATTCCGCCTGAACGCATAACAGACCTTGAATTCATCAAAGCATCTGCGGCCCGCAGTTTAAAAATGGGTGAAGATGCCATCAACGCCGTCCAGATCCTGCGCAGATCCGTTGATGCCAGGGGCCGGATGCCCATGTTCCAGATCCAGACGGCCGTATATTCAGGCGAGCCCATGGCACAGCTGTGCCGGCAGGTTGCGTATAAACCGGCAGACCCGGCACGACGGGTAATCGTTGTGGGCAGCGGCCCGGCAGGACTCTTTGCCGCCCTGGGATTGATCGAAAGGGGAATCACTCCCATTGTCCTGGAGCGGGGCAAGGATGTGAAACAACGGCGGTACGACCTCAAGGCCATCAATGCCCGGGGGGTCGTGGATCCGGATTCCAACTATTGTTTTGGTGAGGGCGGGGCAGGCACCTACAGCGACGGCAAGCTCTATACCCGGTCCACCAAGCGGGGCGATGTCAAACAAATCCTCTCGATCCTGGTTCAGCATGGGGCTGTTCCGGACATTCTTGTGAACGCCCACCCCCACATTGGCTCCAACAGACTGCCCAAGATCATCGAGGCCATCCGCAACACCATTGTCCAATGCCATGGGGAAATTCATTTTAATTCACGGGTCACCGAAATCCTGCTTGGACAAAATAAAATCATGGGGGTTGCCACCCGGGACAAGGAGTTCACAGCAGATGGTGTCATCCTGGCAACGGGCCATTCTGCACGGGATATTTACCAGCTCCTCCGCCGCCACCGGATCCTGCTGGAGGCCAAACCCTATGCCATGGGGGTCCGGGTGGAGCATCCCCAGGAGTTGATCAATGCCATCCAGTACGGAACCCACCCGAACACTAAATTTCTGCCAACGGCAAGCTACTCCCTTGCCTGCCAGGTGGGACAGACAGGGGTCTATTCGTTCTGCATGTGCCCGGGCGGCATGCTGGTGCCAGCCGCCACGGCCCCCGGTGAACTGGTCTTGAACGGAATGTCCAACTCCCTTCGCAACCTGCCCCATGCCAATGCCGGGGTGGTCGTCACCATTGATTCACGCCAGTATGATCCCCGGGGTGAATCAAACCCCTTTGCAGGGCTTGAGTTCCAGCGGCAGATCGAGACAAGGGCCTTCCGGGCCGGAGGCCGGAGCCAGGCGGCCCCTGCCCAGCGCATGACCGACTTTCTTGGCGATAAAATTTCCACCACCCTGCCTGGCACCTCCTATATTCCCGGGATGGTCAGCTGTTCTTTGCCGGAAATCCTTGGACCCCATATCGCCAATGCCCTGAAACAGGGGTTTAAAATCTTTGGTCAGCGGATGAGGGGGTATGTTACCCGGGAGGCCAAACTGCTGGCCGTGGAGAGCCGGACCAGTTCACCCGTCAGAATTCCCAGGCAGGCAGACACAAGGATGCATCCCCAGGTCAACGGACTCTTTCCCGCGGGTGAAGGGGCAGGCTATGCCGGGGGCATTGTCTCGTCGGCCATTGACGGCCAGGCCTCGGCCATTGCCGCCGCTGCATATCTCAACAAAATTTAATCAAGGATGTTCCATGCCCCTTTTAGCCAACTACCATAACCTGGTAGAAAAAATCGACCAGTTCTGCCGGAAAATCGAAAATCAATACCCTGAATCCCTTGTCTGCCAAAAGGGATGCAGCAGCTGCTGCCGGCATATAAGCCTCTTTCCCGTGGAGGCCCTGGCCCTGAACAGGGCCCTTGCCACCCTCTCTCCAAACACCCGGAAAAACATCCTAGGCCGGGCCGAAACCGCTGACCCGGACGGTGAATGCCCCCTGCTTGAGGCGGGTGCCTGCCTCATGTACCGCCACCGGCCCGTCATATGCAGAACCCACGGCCTGCCGATCCTGGTAAAAACCCGCCAGGGTTTTCACATGGACCACTGCCCCTTGAATTTCACCACCGGCAAAAAGCCGGAAAGGGCCTTTACCCTGGATCTTGAACAGCTCAACACCCTTTTGTCAGCCGTCAACGACCTGGTCATAAACGAGGCGTTGGACCCGGAGAGCCTGCCCGAACGGATTTTTCTCTCCCAGGCCCTTACCATGGAATGGCAGTCGGAACAGGGATAATTTCTGTTCCTGGATGGGCCGAGGGATGGGCTGTTGAGTAAAAAGCGCTGTATTACAATCCTCCCTCCCCTGGACGTTGAACACCCTGGGCGGCGCAGAGAGAATGACCTGCCCTCAGGGATTGCGCCGGATCAAAAGGGCTTCCCGCATGGACAGGGGGCCAAGGCAGAACCGGCTTGTTTCCGTCTGCTCAAGCCACTGACGCCTGATCTTCAAGTTGGGGCTGCGCCCGTCGATTGAATTAAGGACCTTTACCTGTCCTCCCATGCTGCGCACCAGAACCCGCCGGTAGGAGTCAAAGCAATAGACCCATTCATCATCAACGGCCATGATCATGATATAGTGCTCCTCCCGGGGGGTGAGCAGCATATTGCACAGAACGATCCCCCCCTTGTCAAGGCAGGTAACGATTCTGCCCTCCCCCTCCAGGGTGACGGCCTGTTTTTCAAGGAATTCCGTCTGAACCGAAAATTTCTTCATCTTATAGGAACTGAGCCAGTTGCCCAGCATCCGGACCGCATACTTGCTGGTTCCGCCAATACCAAAGCGGGCATCCCGGCTCACGGTATCCAGACAGTAAAGATAGATATGCTGAATCACCATGGGGGGAATCTCTTTTCTCTGGTAGAGATAGCTCACGCCGTTGATCAAGGCAGTGGGAACACAGTCATATTCAGACACCTGGTAGTGAAATGGTATATACATCAGCAGTTTCCATGGATTTATCTTTATTTTGCATTACACCCCCTTTTACTGTATTCTCATCGTTCATGCAAGTTTGAACAAAGGAGGTTCAAGATGCGGCTGTTTTCATTCTTCTTGGCCCTGTGGGTGTTGTGTTTAACCCCAGCCGTTGGCCAGGCCGGCCAAACAATCAAGGTCGCGGCAATCTTTTCCAAAACAGGCAAGGCTGCCTTGAGCAACACCCATGCCTTGGCGGGGATCCGGTTTGCCATCAAAGATGTCAACCAGCAGGGCGGTGTGCTGGGCAAACCGATTGAATTGGTTGAATTTGATAATCAAAGCACCGCCCTTGGCTCGAAAACTGCCGCAAAACAAGCAGTTGCGGCAGGGGTGGTCACGGCATTTGGTGCCAGTTGGAGTTCCCATTCCCTGGCCATGGCCCCGATCTTTCAAAACGCCCGGATTCCAATGATCTCACCCAATTCAACCCATAGGGAGGTAACCCTGGCCGGGGACTTTATTTTCCGAGTCTGCTATACGGACCCATTCCAGGGCAGACTTATGGCCAACTTTGCATTCCAGGATCTCAAGGCAGAAACAGCCGCCGTGCTTGTAAATGTCGACCGCAAATACAGTGAAGGCCTGGCCGATGCCTTTATCCGGAGTTATGGCCACCAGGGAGGAAAAATCGTGTTTGTGGAAGACTACCTTGAAAAAACCGCCGATTTCACCCCTATCCTGAAAAAAATCCAGACCGTTCAGCCCCAGGTTATTTTTCATCCCGGCCATACAAAGGTATCGGCCTTTGTCTTAAAACAGGCCCGAGACATGGGCATCTTGACGCCTTTTATCGGAGGCGATGCGTGGAATGACTCCATGTACGGATTGGTTGGCAACCTGATCGAAGGCAGCTTTTATTCGACCCACTGGCACCCGGACATGCCGGGCAAAAAAAATCGACAGTTCATCGAACGATACCAGCAACGATCCAGGACATTTGATCCGGGTAATGCATTGAGCGAAGAAGCCGTATTGATCTTCAGGGACGCCGTGGGGCGGGCCAAAAGTATTGACCCGGTTAAAATCCGAAATGCCATTGCAGCAACTGAAAATTTCATCGGAATCACCGGCAACATCCGTTTTGATCAAAATGGTGACCCCATAAAATCCGCTGTTATTCTGAAGTTTGAGAAGGGGGGGTCGGTTTATGTTAAAACAATTGCCCCCTGGGAAAATTCAGCTGACACGGCCCACCTTTTTAACCCTTGTTCTTCAGGAGGGACCCAATGAAAGCCCTTTTATTTGCCCTGATTCTGGTGGGCATGCTCCCGCTGTCTTCCATGGGCCAGATCACGGAAAAAATAAAGGTGGCCTCTATTTTTGCCAAAACAGGCCCCGCTGCCGCCGGCAACAAAAGTGCCATTGACGGGGTCCGCTTTGCCGTTCAGATCCTCAACCGTCAGGGTGGCGTGCTCAACCGGCAGATCGAAGTCGTTGAGTTTGACAACCACAGCACGGCCCTCCACTCGAGGGATGCCGCCCAAAAAGCCGTCCAGGCAGGTGTTGTTGCCGTATTCGGTGCCAACTGGAGTTCACATTCCATTGCCATGGCCCCCATACTCCAGGCAGCCCACATTCCCATGCTGTCACCCTTCTCGACCAACCCCGACCTCACCCTGATGGGGGATTACATCTTCCGCCTCTGTTTCATCGACTCTTTCCAGGGAGAAATCATGGCAAATTTTGCAATCCAGGATATGCAGGCCAAAACAGCCGCCATTCTGGTCAATGCAAGCCAAAGATACAGCGAAGGGCTGGCCGATTTTTTCAGCAAAGGATTTGTCCAAAGGGGCGGAAAAATCCTCTTGCAGTCAAACTACCTCCACGATACAGAAAATTTTTCCACCCTCCTTGAAACCATCGCCACCCTTGGACCGGATGTTGTTTTTGTTCCCGGAAATATTGTGGATTCAGGCAGAATCATCAAACAGGCAAGACAGATGGGAATCGGGAAGCCCATTCTAGGCGGGGATGGGTGGGGAACTTCCATGTATGGCCATGCCGGTTCCGCCCTGCACAACGCCTACTTTTCTGAACACTGGCATCGAGACAATCCAAATGAAAAAAGCCGGCAGTTTGTGAAGGCCTTTCAACAGACGTTCCACCAGGAGGCAGATTCTGGAACGGCCCTGGCCTATGATGCAGTTTTTCTTTTTGCCGATGCCCTAGGCCGTGCAAACACCTTTGCCCCCCAAGAAATTCAAAGGGCGTTGGCTGCCACCCGCAGATTTGAGGGGGTAACCGGTAGGATCGGGTTTGATGCAAATCGCAACCCCGTTAAATCGGCCGTTATTTCGAGGATTGAAAATAAAACGATCACCTATGTAAAGACTGTTGAACCATGACACTCAGACAAAAAATCAACGGCGCCATTATCATTACCTTTATCCTCATCGCAATGGTATTCACCTTGATTTTTATACCCTTTCAGAACCATCGCCTGACAAAGGCCATTGACAATGTTGAATTTTTACTGGTGACCCTGGTTGAAAGGGATACGGAACAACTGGCCAACGAGATTTTTGACAACCGCTTAAAGGCGATCCGACTGCGCATCAAAGAGATGCGCAGGGTCAAAGGCATTCTTGGCATCACTGTATTTGATTCCAGGGGCCAACAGCTGGTTTCAGATGGAACAGAGCAGAGCCGCAATGGCCTCGCCCCAGGCGAAGGGATAATTGAGCTGGGCCGTGACGCCCTTGTTTTTTCAAAACAGATCCGGTTTCTGGGAGAAGTGCTGGGTTTTATACAAATTGATTACGCTTTAAAGCATGTTCAAAATGAACAAAAAACCTTTTTTTTAATCTTTGGCGGCCTTCTGGTCACCGTTCTTTCCGTGATGCTCATCGTACTCAACTGGATTCTGTCAAGGGCGATACTGGCACCCATCACCTATCTTGACAATGCCGCCAGGTATATTGTCCAGGGACATCTTGAAAAAGAGATCACCATGTCCCGCAGGGATGAACTGGGAAATCTTGCCCAGAGCTTTGAAAAAATGCGTAAATCCATCATGGAGAAAATTGCCGACCTTGAGCGAACCACCAGCATCATCGAATCCACCAGCGATATGGTGGCCATTGCCAGCCCGGATAAAAAAATCATCTACATGAACAAAGCTGGCAAACAAATGCTTGAGTGGAAGGATGACAGTCCAATGGGAAAAAAATGGGGCCCCGATTTTTTCCCCCCATGGGCATTGAATATGATTCAGGGCATCGGTTTTTCAACGGCCTGTGAAAGGGGAACCTGGGAGGGCGAAACCGCATTAATCGGACCCGGCGGAAGAAAGATCCCCGTATCCCAGGTGCTCATCTCCCACATGGATTCAAAGGGACGACTCGAATACGTGTCGGCAATCATTCGTGATATTTCCCAATCCAAAAATGCTGAAAAAGAGTTACGCTACCTTCGCAACTATCTTGCCAACATCATTGATTCCATGCCGTCGCTCCTGGTGGGAGTAAACGGTGGGGGACGGGTAACCCTGTGGAACAGGGCAACCCAGCGGGAAACAGGACTGACAGCAGATCAAGCCCGGGGAATGGACCTTGGAAAGGCACTGCCCATGCTGGCGGATGACATGGCCATGGTCGATAGGGCCATCCAGGAACGATCCATTCAATACAGATCCAAGACAGTCCGGCAGCCCCAGGGTCGGATCCGCCATGGGGAGGTAACGGTCTATCCCCTGGAAGCAGGCGAAATAAAGGGTGCGGTGATTCGAATTGATGACGTCACAAAAAAAGTCCAGTTTGAAGAGATGATAATCCAGAACGAAAAAATGCTGTCCATTGGCGGACTTGCCGCCGGCATGGCCCATGAAATCAACAACCCCCTGGCAGGTGTTATACAGAATGCAAATGTTCTGGCCAACCGACTGACCAAAGACAGTCTGCTGCCTGCCAACATCAAGGCTGCCGACGAAGCCGGAATTTCAATGGATGCCCTCCATCAATTCATGGCAGCCAGGAACATCCCACGGCTGATCACGGCCATCACTGAATCCGGCATCAGAATAGCCGCCATCGTGGAAAACATGCTCAGTTTTGCACGGAAAAGCGATGCCGCTTTTCTGAAACATGATCCCGTTGATCTCATGGATACGGTACTTAAACTTGCAGCCACCGATTTCAACCTGAAAAAGCACTTTGATTTTAAATCCATCCGGATCCAGAAACAGTACCAGGAACGTCTGCCCAGGGTCTCCTGCGAGAGGGGTAAAATCCAACAGGTCCTGTTAAACCTTTTAAGCAACGGCGCCCACGCCATGGCTGAAAATAAAGGTGCAGAAAATGATCCGCCGCCTGAATTCATCATCCGCCTCAGCGTGGAAACCGACACCCTGATGTTACGAATGGAAATTGAAGACAACGGCCCAGGTATTGACGAAAACACCTGTAAGAGAATTTTTGAACCTTTTTTTACGACAAAACCCGTGGGCATTGGAACCGGCCTTGGCCTGTCGGTCTCATATTTCATAGTCACCAAACACCATGGGGGAACAATGGACGTCATCTCAACACCGGACCGGGGAAGTAACTTTATCGTTCGACTTCCCCTTGAAAGAACGAACGAAAAAGGGACTCCCGATGATTTGCCGGGTTAGGATAACCCCATCTTCCAGGTTTGTCGGGCAGTCCCAGGTTGCCGTTTACCCCCCCCTGATGTCCGGAACGGCATGAATGCTTGAAATAATTGTTGCTCAGCCGTGCTTTTCAGGCGGGTTACATGTGCCTTTGGAAGAGCACCCGCTGCAGCCGCCGCAGCCGCAAGAACTCTTTTTTCCACAGGAGATGACAACGCTTTTAACGGTATAGGCAATGGCCACAGCCACAATAACGCCAACGAGAATTTCATCCATTTGAACGCCTCCTCTTTTAAATCAAGATAAAACGGCCCAGCTGAAAAAAGACAGTGGAGATTGTCAATGCCAGACCGGTATTGAAAACAACAGAAAAAACGGCCCACTTCCAGGTCCCTGTTTCCCTTGCAATACAGACCACGGTGACAAAACAGGGGGCATAAAAGATAGTGAACAGTATCAGGCTGAATGCCGTTAAAGGGGTCCATGCCTTGTCCGACTTGAGCCGTTGTGACAGGGACGCGGTTTCGTCAGTATCCACTTCTCCCAGGGAATATGCCGTCCCCAGGGTAGAGAGAACCACCTCTTTGGCGGCAAACCCGCCGATCAATGCGATATTTGTCCGCCAGTCAAAACCGGCAAACCGGGTAATACCCTCAAGGGAGGTGCCAATACGGCCTGCAATGGAATTTTTGAGCCCGGCCAGGGCCTGGTCCCCATCAACCTGGAGCAGCTGTTGCTTGACTGCAGGGGTATTGGGCCGCGAAGCGTCCATGCCTGCCGTTATTTTCTGCCGCTGACTCTCAAATTCATTGATCTTTATGTCATTGAGTCCGGGAAAGGTCATCATGGCCCAGAGGGCAATGGAAATACCCAGAATAACAGTCCCGGCTTTTTTGATGTATTGCCGGGTCCTTTCCCAGGTGTGGATGAAAAGGCCCTTTAGGGTGGGCAAACGATAGGGGGGAAGCTCCATGATAAAGGGGGTGGACGCCCCCCGGATAACCGTGGACCGCAACAGTCGCGCCACGAGCAGCGCCCCCATCCAGGAGATCATGGTGATCAGCAGCATGACCTGGGCCTGGTTTTCGGCAAAAAAAGCCGCCACCAGCAGGGCAAACACGGGCATTTTCGCACCGCAGTTCATAAAGGGAACCGTTAAAAGGGTGGCCAGCCGTTCCCTGGGCGACTTCAGGGTCCGTGTTGCCATGACACCGGGAACGGCACACCCTCCGGCAATGCCGCCTGAAACAATAAAGGCCATGACCGAACCGCCATGGAGGCCAAACATTCTGAACACCCGGTCCAGCATAAATGAAATACGGGCCAGATATCCGGAATCCTCAAGAAAAGAGATCCCGAGAAACATGAACATGATCAAGGGCACAAACCCCAGCACCCCGCCGACACCGTCTATGATCCCGGACAGAACCAATGATTTAAAAAGTCCATCGGGCAGGGCCTGATCGGCCAGACGCGACACCAGGCCGAAAAACGTATCAAGCCAGCCGGCAGAAATCCCGCCATAGGTGAAAATAAACTGATAAAGGCCCAGGAGAACGGCAGCCATGATAATGGGGCCCAGGAACCTGTGGATCACGACCCTGTCGATCCTGTCCGAAAGCCTGAGCCTGTTTTCATCATGTCGAACCCGGACAACCCCCTGCCTGAGCAGTGAATTGACATATCCATAGCGCTGGTCGGCAATCACCCCCTCTGGATGGGTATCAAGGGTAGAGCGCAGATGTTTTGCTGTTTGCTCAACAATGGCAGCAAGCTTGCGGGCAATCGATTCATCCTGCTTCTGCCCAAGTTCAATGATCTGCTGGTCATTTTCAAGAAATTTCAATGCAATCCATCTGGCCCTGTAGCGATGGGTCAGAAATTCCCCGGATTCAATGATTTGTTCCATTCCATCCAGGGCTTGATCGACATCCGGACCATAGGAGATGCTCAGGGGTTGAACAGGGCCGGGCGATTTTGCTGCAATGGCCTGCATGAGCGCCTGCTTGCCCTTGCCCGTTCGGGCGACAGTGGGAACGACGGGAATATTGAGCAACCGGGAGAGTTTTGCCGTATCGATGTCCACCCCTCTTTTTTTTGCAACATCCATCATATTCAGGGCAATGCAGACCGGAAGCCCCATTTCCATGAACTGCACGGTGAGATAGAGGTTTCTTTCAAGGTTGGAGGCATCCACGATGTTGACGATCATTTGGGGGTTTTCATTTACAATATAATCCCGGGCAACAACCTCCTCAAGGGAATAGGCGGTCAAGGAATAGGTCCCGGGAAGGTCAATGATTTCAAACCGGCCTGCTTCCGACAGGCAGGTGCCCTGTTTTTTTTCAACGGTCACACCCGGGTAGTTACCAACATGCTGCCTGGCGCCTGTCAACGCATTAAAAAGGGTTGTTTTTCCCGAATTTGGATTGCCGGCCAGTACGATTGCCTGTTCCATGTTATTGCACCTCAACTTCTATGTGGTCTGCCTCGTTGTTCCTGAGCGTCAACGTAAACCCCATGATTTTCAAGGATACAGGGTCGTAGAGGGGGGCCCTTCCCTGAACCTTGATTCTTTTTCCCGGGATTAACCCCATGTCCCTAACCCTTCTGCCAAGTTCACCGTCTGCCGTTACACGGGAGATGACTCCCGTTTGATTCACCACCATCTGCCTTAGACTCACCGTTCCCATACCTTCTCCTTGTATTTTCAAAAATGTCCACGGTTATGAATTTAAAATGTTTTATATGCCTAACTTTTAATCATGTCAACAACAAAAACAGTTGATAACAACTAACAATTGTTTGACTTATCAACTATCCGATTATAAACTTGCTCCATTAAACACTGCGGAGGCAGCAACATGATAAAAAGACCCAGGCTTTCGGAAAGTCTTGAAGATTACCTTGAGACCATCCTTGCCTTGCAAAGGGAAAATACAGTGGCAAGATCCAAGGATATTGCCCAACGGCTCAACATCAAGCGGGGTTCGGTTACAGGAATATTGAAAAAGCTTGCCAACAGCGATCTTATCAACTATGAACCCTATGGCTATGTTACCCTCACCCCTGAAGGAGAAAAAAGAGCCCTGGAAATAGAGCGGCGCCATGTTTTTTTAAAGGATTTTTTATACAGAATATTGAGCGTTGATGAAGAAACGGCTGACCGCACGGCCTGCCGGATGGAACATGCCATGGACAACCAGGTGTTTGACAAGTTCAAGGCCTTTGTCAAAAAAATTGACGCCTGCCCCCACAGTGACGTGCAGCATGACACCTGACAAATCCGGCCCGGGCCCTGTACAGACCCTGGGCAGGACCCACAACCTGACCATCTTGACCCTGTCGGACTATGTTGACAGCGACCTGACCCACAGGGTTGAAACAGGGCAGCTACCCCCGGTGGATCTGATCATCTCCTGCGGGGACATGGCCCCGGAATACCTTTCATTTTTACGGGAACGACTGGAACGTCCCCTGCTTTACGTAAAGGGCAACCACGATCTGCGGTATACAGCATCCAACCCCATGGGATGTGAGAACATCCATGCCAGGGTGATCCCGGTGGGATCGCTGAACATCCTGGGTCTGGAAGGCTCCATGTGGTATAATGGGGGTCCCAACCAGTACACGGACAAAATGATGAAAAAAATCATATTCTGGATGGGGTTCCAGATCTGGCGGAAACGGCCCATCCACATGATCGTGACCCACGCTCCCCCCCGCCATATCCATGACCGGGATGACCTGTGCCACATGGGGTTTGAAAGCTTTGGACGCCTGATTGAAAAACAGCAGCCGGACTATTTAATCCACGGCCATATCCACCAGGCCTTTGACAGCTTTGAATCCCGGGTGACGCAAGGGCCCCATACAAAAATTATCAATACCTGCGGGTATACGATCATAAAGGTTTGACCATGATAGATTTTTTCAAACGCCTGCTTGCCGCCCGGTCCAGGGACCAGGAAGCTGACCATGTCAGTTCGTTCAACGAACAACAGGCCCAGGAAGAGGATGTGGAGTTCGTTGACCACGGTATTCGGACCATCGCCCTTGAGAACATCATCGGCAGCGTGGGTAAATACCATGATTTTGACTCGAGATTTCGGCCCAAACGCCATGTGTCCGGCAAGCGGTTTAAGGGAATCAAGCGAACCATGCGCGAGGGGGGGGCTTTACCGCCGATTACCCTTTACCAGATCCGCAACGATTACTATGTGGTCGACGGCAATCACCGGGTGGCCTCGGCCAAGGAACTTGGCTGGACAGAGATCCAGGCCAAGGTGGTGGAACTTTTGTCAGGCAAGAACACCATTGAGAACCTGCTGTACATCGAGCGGAAAAATTTCTATAAGGCAACCGGGCTGATCGGAAAAATAGACCTGACGGAGCTTGGAAAATACAAGTTTCTGGAAAAGCAGATCCAGAAACACCAGGTCTACCTGGCGGGGGTTTCAGGCAGGGATTGCGACCTGAAAAAGGCGGCCAAGGACTGGTACAACACCATATTCACCCCCATGACCGCCATCATCGCAAGTGGTGGCCTGAACAAATATTTTCCCGAACGAACCATTTCCGACCTTTATGCCTATATTTCGTTCAACCGATGGGACCGCAGTGCCAACTGCCGTTACGGCATCGGTATTGATCAGCTCATCCCCAAGAGCATGGAGGCGTTCCGCAAGCAGATGCTCGAGAAAAAAACGCCTGACTACCCGGAAATGAAACGCAACGTTACGGCCTTTGTCCTGATCAACATCGACACCACAACCCAAAGCCAGGTGGCCGAAAAACTATTTGTCCTGGACGGCATCAAGGAGGTTCACTCGGTCCACGGCATCTACGACATCCTGGTGAAAATGGTCTTAAAACGCGATTTCCTGGCCTCGGATGCTGAAACCATTGCAGAGTATGTGGACCGGAACATCCGGCGGATTGAAGGCATCAACAGAACCCACACCATTATTCCGGGGATGTCCAAGGTCAAGGATGTTTTCACCTCTTAACCCGGATGGACCGATATTTTGCACTTTCCAATCACCCCGTATTATGATGTAAATAGGATTTCAATGACCGTTTAAAGCTGTTTATATTAACCAACAGAGATGTTTCATTGTTCGTTCGGGCCGGGGCAGATACCCTGATCCGGCCGTGCCGGTTTTATATGAAACGCCCACCGAAGCATTGCAAACAGAGGCGTTTCATCGTTCGTTGTGGCCAGAGCAGACGTCTTGCTCCGGCCATGCCGGTTATATCAAACTTCAGCAGGAGGAAAGGTATTGAATCCAACAGACCTCAATGATCCTGAATATTTCCACCAAGTGATTGACTGCCAGTTTGCCTGTCCTGCCCACACCCCGGTGCCGGAATATATCAGACTGATTGCAGAAAAAAGATACACCGACGCCTATATGATCAACTGGGAGTCAAATGTTTTTCCAGGAATTCTGGGCAGGGTGTGCGACAGGCCGTGCGAGCCTGCCTGCCGGCGGGTACGGGTCGAAGAAAAGGCCGTGGCCATCTGCCGCCTGAAAAGGGTGTGTGCGGACAACCGGGACGAAATCACCCAGCGGCTGCCCAAGGTCCCGACCCAGAAAAACGGCAAAAAGATAGCCCTGATCGGCGGCGGCCCGGCCTCACTGACCGTGGCCCGGGACCTTTTACCCCTGGGATACGCCATTGACCTCTATGACGACCAGGCAGCGGCCGGCGGGTTCATCCGAAGCCAGGTGCCCTCGTTCCGGTTGCCCAAAAAGGTGCTTGATCAGGAGGTCAACTATATTTTAAACATGGGGGTGACCACCCACTTTAAGACCTACATATCGAGCCTGGCGTCGTTCCTGGACAAAGACTATGATGCCATATTCATCGGCACGGGTGCACCCAGGGGACGGGACCTGGATCTGCCGGGCAGACAGGAGGGAGACGCCTTCATCCACATCGGCATCCAATGGCTTGCCGGTGTTCAGTACGGCCATAAAACAAAGGCCGGCCACACCACCCTTGTCATCGGCGGCGGCAACACGGCCATGGACTGCTGCAGAACAGCCCGCAGGCTGGGCGGGGAGAATGTAACGGTGGTCATTCGCGGCAGTCGAGAAAAGATGAAGGCCTCTGCCTGGGAGATCGAAGATGCGTTGCGGGAGGATATTCCCATCCTTGAACACCTGTCACCCACAAATTTTGTGGTGGAGGACGGCCGGTTGACGGGGATGAACTTCCAGGATCTCTCCAGGGAGTCGGAACCGGTTTTCATTGCCTGCGATGAGGTGCTGCTTGCCGTGGGCCAGGAAAATGCCTTTCCCTGGATTGAACCCGGGGTGGGGCTGATCTTTGACGACCAGGGTCGTCCCCAGGTGGACAAGATCACCTTTCAGTCCAACATTGAACGAATTTTTTTTGGCGGGGATGCAGCGTTTGGACCGAAAAACGTCATCACGGCCGTGGCCCACGGCCATGAAGCCGCCATCTCCATTGATCTTTTCTGCCGGGGACGGGACCCCGGGGAACGCCCCCCTGCCAGGACCACCCTTGACGGTCAGAAGATGGGCTTCAAAGACTGGATGTACAACAGTGAAATATCCGACGACCAGCGCCAGAATGTTCCCATGGTGCCGACGGTGAAATCCATCAAGGACCGCCTCATGGAGGTGGAACTCGGTTTTGACCGGAAGGTCGGCCGGAAAGAGGCCCTGCGCTGCCTCAACTGCGACGTTCAGACGGTTTTTACCGCTGGTGAATGCATTGAGTGTGACGCCTGCGTGGATGTCTGCCCCACCACCTGCATCAACTTCCTGGACAACCAGGACGAGGCGGGGCTGCGATCGGCCCTTGCCATTCCTGCAGACAACCTCTCCCAGCAGCTGTACGTGTCTGCCCCGCTTTCCACGGGCAGGGTCATGGTCAAGGATGAGAACGTCTGCCTCCACTGCGGCCTGTGCGCAGAAAGATGCCCGACCACGGCATGGGATATGCTCAAATTCAGGTACAACAGTGCCAGGGCAGGTGAAAAATGATGAAAATCCAGGGTGTAAACGACTTTGTTATCCGTTTTGCCAATGTGAACGGATCCGGTTCCGCCAGCGCCAACAACCTCTTTGCCAAGGCGGTTTTTCGAATGGGCGTGCCCGTGGCTCCAAAAAATATTTTCCCGTCCAACATCCAGGGGCTTCCCACCTGGTACGAAGTCCGGGTCAATGACAAGGGGCATCTGGGTCGCCGGGGGGGGTACGACTTTATTGTGGCCATCAACGGCCAGACCTTGAAAAAAGATTATGACGGCCTCCTGCCCGGCGGCTATTTCCTCTACGACGCCACAAGACCCCTTGACGACAGGTTCCAGCGGGAGGATATCACGCCCATCCCCATTCCCCTCACGGAAATCTCCAACCGGGAAATTTCAAGTCCAAAGCTTCGTCAGCTGCTCAAGAACATCCTCTATGTGGGTGCCCTGGCCTATCTCCTGGACATGGACTTTTCGGTTCTCGAGGCGTCGATCACCAAACAGTTCATCAAAAAGCCCAAACTGGCAACACCCAACATCCAGGCACTGACGCTTGGGTTTGAGTATGCCGCCACCCACTTCCAGGATCTCTGCCAGCTCTCCATAAAACCCGGAGGCCTGCCCATCGACCACATCATGATGGACGGCAACACCGCCACCGGCCTCGGGGCCGTCTTCGGCGGCGCCACCGTTGCCGGGTGGTACCCCATCACCCCGTCCACCTCGGTGATTGATGCCTTTGACAAGTTCACCCGCCAGTACCGCCTTGATGAATCCGGCAACCGGCGGGCCGCCATTATCCAGGCCGAAGACGAACTTGCCGCCCTGGGAATCGCAATGGGCGCCTCGTGGAACGGGGCCAGGGCCTTTACCGCAACCTCGGGTCCTGGACTCTCCCTGATGAACGAGCTCCTCGGACTTGCCTATTTTGCAGAAATCCCCGTGGTGCTGGTCGATGTGCAACGCACCGGACCGAGCACGGGAATGCCCACCAGAAGCCAGCAGTCTGACATTCTGCCGGCGGCCTACGCCTCCCACGGGGATACAAAGCATGTCCTGCTCTTTCCCTGCAACCCCAACGAATGTTTTGAAATGGCGGCACAAAGCTTTAATCTTGCCGAACGACTCCAGACCCCTGTGATCCTAATGACCGACCTTGACCTTGGCATGAACGACCATGTCTGCCCGCCCATGCACTGGGACGATACCCGGACCTATGACCGGGGAAAGGTGCTTGACCACGACCAGCTGGAATCCATGACCGAGAAATTCGGCAGGTATCTGGACGTGGACCGGGACGGCATCTGCTACAGAACCTACCCGGCCACCCACCCGGACAAGGGGGCCTTCTTTACCCGGGGATCCTCCCATGATGAATATGCCGCCTATACTGAAGATGAACAGGCCTATGAACGGTGCATGGAGCGACTCATCCGGAAATGGACCACGGCAAAATCCCTGGTGCCCGGGCCGTGCATCACCATCCACGACAAAGCAACACCCTGGGGTGCTGTTTTCTGCGGCACCACCACCCAGTCGGCCCATGAGGCCTTTGAACGGCTGGCCGACCAGGGGATCATCGTCAACACCCTCAGGATTCGAAGCTTTCCCTTCCAGGACCCGGTGGCTGACTTTATCAACGGCCACACAAAGACCTTTGTCATTGAACAAAACCGGGACGGACAGTTGCGCTCGCTGATCATCAACGAATGCAATATTTCCCCGGACAGGCTGGTGGCCATCACCAATATCGACAGCATGCCCGTTACCGCCGATCACATTACCCATGGCGTCGAACAAACCATAAAATCATCCAGCTTCCCTGAAACAAAAGCCCTTAAAGGAGGTGACAAATGAGTTCACGCCGTCCTGCCTTCCGTCATCCCGGTCTGCCGAAAAACGACCTCGGCCATACCCGAAAAGATTACGAGGGGGCCGACTCCACACTCTGTGCAGGGTGCGGCCATGACTCGATCACCAACGCCATCATCCAGGCCTGCTTTGAACTCTCCATCCCCCCCCACGGGGTGGTCAAGATGTCCGGCATTGGATGTTCGTCCAAAACCCCGGCCTATTTCCTTGGCAAATCCCATGGATTCAACTCGGTCCACGGCCGCATGCCCTCCATTGCCACCGGTGCCAACATGGCCAACCGGGATCTGGTCTACGTCGGCGTGTCCGGAGACGGGGATACGGCATCCATCGGCATGGGGCAATTTGTCCACATCGTGCGGCGCAACCTGAACATGACCTATATCGTCATGAACAACGGATGCTACGGCCTGACCAAGGGCCAGGATTCAGCAACGGCCGACCGGGGATCGACCAGCAGAAAAGGCCATCCCAATCCCTTTGAGGCCATTGATCTTTGTGAACTTGCCATTCAGATGGGTGCAGGGTATGTTGCCCGGGGATTTTCAGGCGACAAGGAGCAGCTGGTCCCCCTTTTAAAGGGTGCCCTGAAACATGGGGGATTTGCCCTGGTGGATGTGATCTCACCCTGCGTCACCTTTAACAACACAGCAACCTCAACCAAGAGTTACCAGTGGGTGAGGGACCATATGGAGGCCACGGCCACGGTTGATTTCATACCGCCCAGGCATGAGATCACCACCTGTTATCCCAGGGGAACCACCCAGAGGGTGACCCTGCATGACGGGGGTGTCATCCACCTTTGCAAGGACGATGCAGCCATTGACGTCACCAACCGCCGCTCTGCCATTGACGCCCTGGAACGCCACCGGGAAGAGGGACAACTGCTCACCGGACTGTTCCATGTCAACAACAACGTTGAGGACACCCACGCGATTCTCAAGACAACGGACGTCCCCCTCAACTCACTGACGAACGAGCAGCTCTGCCCGGGAGATACTGCCCTGGGACAGATTCTTGAAAATTACCGATAAGACAAGGGGGGGTGGACGTTGAATCCACCCCCCCGCCAAAATGAGACACCCGGATATCAGGAGTGGCTATCCCCATGGGTTTGGGCACCGCCTTCAAGAATCGCTTTGTTCGGGTTGGCCTCAACCTTTTCCAGGATGTCAAAGGTTGTATCTTCGGGCAGCCAGGTGACCTTGCCCGTTCCCACATCATAGACCGCACCCACCACCTTTGCGAATTTTTCTTTTACAAAGCCTCTGATCACAGGGCTCTCCATGAAAAGTTCCTCAATGCCCAGCCAGATATTTTCTTCAATGGCAGCCGGGATAACGGCATCCCCTTTAAGGTCGGGATGGAGGGCCATGGCCTTTCGTACAGCCGGCTCTATATTGTCCACAAGGGCCGGGATATTTCTTTCCAGCGCGTGGCCGCGACCCTGAACAGCGTGGGTGACCGCCGTGACCGCACCGCACTGGGTATGGCCCAGCACAACCAGCACCGGCGTTTTAACATGGGCAAGGCCGTATTCAATGGACCCCCTTTCATCCACATCACACACATTTCCGGCAACACGGACAACAAAGATATCCATGATTCCGGCGTCAAACAGGCTCTCCACAGGAACCCTCGAGTCTGAACAGGTGATCACCGTGGCAAAGGCATGGTCCCCCTGATTTTCACTGCCGGCCTGGGCCAGGCGTTCGGCATTAAGGTTGGGGTAGATCATCTCACCGGCAACAAACCGATCATTTCCCTGTTGCAGTTTGGCAATGGCCATGTCTGGAGAGGGTTTACCGGCAAAGGGGTTATTTCCATTGCCTGCCACCACAGGCACCCTGTGATCGACGCTGGCAATGGATTCCAGGGCGGCTGTCAGGTAGGCCTGTTTTTCAGCCGCTTTTTTTTCATCTTCCTGGGACTCAACTGCAACTTCCTGGTGGGTTCCATCCCCAGCCTGGGCGTGTACGGCATCACCCACTGCCTTGTCTGCAGGTTCACCATTAAAGATAGAGATGGCGATCACCATGGTGATAAAGTACGCCGCTAGGACAATTTTAAGGGTATGTTTTTTCATCAAATATTCTCCCGGGTTAACGTCAATGTTTTCTCGTCACGGTCTGTCACAATGACGGCCATTCCGGCCGACCAGGGTGCCGTTTCCATGAACACAAAATCTTTTTTAATTACCATTCATTCCATGGCAAGGCAACCCCATAGTCAAAATTATTTTAGGGACTTAAAGAACAACAGACACACGGGGTTTAGCATTTTGAGCCCGCCCGGCCTTTTCTTCTATTGCAGTTTTTTGCAACGGGCTTATTATTGAACCGGGGTCTTGGAAACCTGGCGATCAACAATAAATGGGTCCTTACGGGAGCTTTGTTTGATGAAAATTGTAAAAAATGTGGAAGCCGTTATTAATCCATCCATCTTGAGACCGGGAAGCAGGATATACTGTTCCGGCAATGCCGCCACCCCCCAGATGTTTCTGAAGCAGATGGCAAAGGATGACACCATAACAGGGGTTGAACTGCTGAGCGTGCTGCTTCTGGGTGATGTGGGAGAGATATTCAAAAGCCAGGTCTGCCAGAGGATCACCCACCGGGTCATCTTCAACAGCCACCATTCAAGGAGCGCCGTCAACCAGGGGCTGGCCCGTTACCAGTTGATACACCTGTCAGACATCCCCAGACAGCTCAAATCCTACCTGAAACCCAATGTGGTGCTCTTGTCGGTCGCAGGTCCGGACAACGGCGGCAATTACAGCCTGGGCACCACGGTCGAGGGAGTGCTTGCCGCCATCCAGTCCGCCCGGGAGAACAACGGGGTGGTCATGGCAGAACGTAACGCCAGAATGCCCTTTGTCCTGGGAACGACCATCCCTGCATCGTTCATCGACTACCTTGTGGACACAGATTACGATCTGCCCGTAAGCCCCGTAAAAGAGCCGGACCAGAAGGCAAAAGCCATTGCAAATATCATCGCCCACCGCTACATCAGCGACGGGTGCACCCTTCAGTACGGCATCGGCGAGGTGCCAGAGGCCGTCACCCAGGCCATTATCGACAAGGGTGTCAAGGACCTTGGCATTCGAACCGAGCTCTTTGCCGATGCCATGCGGGTCCTGGTGGAAAAGGGGATCGTCACCAACCGCTACCTGAACAACCGATTTTCCATAGCCACCATTTTCCTGTCAGGGGTAAGGGGAGGATACAGCTGGATGGACTGCAACAGTTCGATCCAGAGCCGGCCCTCGGACAGAACCAACAACATCATCAACATCGCCCGCTGCCCGGGCATGATCGCCATCAACAGCGCCATGGGCGTTGACCTCCACGGCAATATCTGGGCCGACTCCCTGGATGCAAGAAAAATATACAGCGGCGTGGGAGGCCAGGCTGATTTTCTCCGGGGGGCCTATCTCTCCCAGGGCGGCGTGCCCATCATTGCCATGAAATCAACCGCCTCCAGGGGCGAATCAAAAATCGTGGACAAATGCCCCGAGGGCATCACCACAACGGCCATCCCGGCCGATCCCGTGATCATCGTGACCGAGCAGGGTGCCTTTGATCCCAGGGGACTGAGCATCACCGAACACGCCATGGGCATCGCCTACCTGGCAGAGCCTCAAACCCGGGAAATCCTGCTCAAACACATTTACGACAGCGGGCAGTTCCACCGGCCCACCATGAACCTGACCTGTGGAATCCCCAAAGGCTTTTATCCCCTGTCACGGATCAGCAGCTAGGGTGTCCGGATGGATTCCATCTTGAACACAAACAGCACAAACAGTTGACCTGTTCGCAAAACAGCCATAGATTGATTTAAGAATCCTTAAATTTTCACGAAGACCATGAATGTCAAAGGTGTAACCATGGAAAAAAAGTTGCTCACCGCATTGGGCCAGATGACATACGGGATCTATGTTTTAACCTCTAAATTTGACGATGAAATCAATGGCATGATCGCTTCCTGGGTCACCCAGGTATCGTATGAGCCGCCCCTGATAATGGTAGCGGTTCATCCCAACCGTTATTCCCATAAACTGATTGAAAAAGGCCGGACGTTTGCATTGCATGTTCTTGCCAGTTCACAAAAACAGTTGCTCAAACGATTTAAAGGACCGGACATTGAAAAAAAATTCGCTGGCATCCCCTGGCAAACAAAAAAAACCGGCGTACCTGTATTGGAAGACTGCCTGGCATGGTTTGAATTAACGGTAGAACACCACTACACTCCGGGCAATCATACGCTGTTTATTGGACAAGTCATAAACAGCGGGGTTGAATCAACGGGTACGCCGCTTTGCTCCCTGGAATATGAGGGGATGTATATCGGAAAAGATTAAACCCGTCCTGGTATTCCTGAGGATATCGGGAATACCAGGGCAAAGAGCCCAGGGGTGAATCGTTTCCGGGTATTTCCCAACCTGCTTATTTTTACCGTTGCTTTTCCGGTGCCGTCCCAGGGTAGAGCATCTTCATAAACGGATTTTCACTGCAGGGGCCAGGAGCTTGAACGTCACCATGAACGGGTTTACCCTTTTTTGAAAAGATCTATTTGTTGATCCGAAGCGGATGGATCTGCTTCATGATCGCTGCAGTCGTATCCGTGGAAATCAGCTTGACCCAGGGACCGGTGAGGTTCTGGACCGATTGAGCATTTTCTCAAAATTGCCACATTCAACGTCCATGATTTTTCTGCCTGCCCGTTGTTAAAATATGGCCCGGGGCCTGGTCAGATTACTTCAGATGAAGGTTAAGCCCGAATCCATCCCCATGGTTTCATTCTTCGCCGGTCAGAACCTTTTTCTGGCTGCGCCGCTCCCGTTCCGCAGTATCCTGCAGGTAAAATCCTGCAAGGGCATCATACAGGGCCCCATGTTTTTTCTGCAGTTTAACCGGTTGGTCAAAAAACAACTCCGTTGCAACAGCAAAAAATTCCGCTTCGTTCCTAGCGCCATAGGGGTCCAGGAACGTTTTTTTGCCTTTTTCCGACAGGCTGCCCAGCTCAAAAAACGCCTGGGAAAAAACCGTTGCCCATGTTCTGTACTGATCCAGACTATGAAGTTCAGGCGTTCCGTCTGCAACGCCATCTGACATGTCAAAAATATGAGCAAATTCATGGTATACGACATTATGACCCGATTCCGGATGGCTTGCCCCTCTTTTAACCTCATCCCACACAAGAATCACAGGCCCCCCCATAAATGCCTGACCGGAAATGGGGACTCTTGATCTTTCAAACAGCGGGCTTTGCGTAAAGACCCCGACTTTTGACGGCGGCGTGACAATGGTTGAAGGATAAACCAGAATCGTGACCAATTGTCTGAAAAGGTCATAGCCGCTTTATTTGGCGCGATAATGGGGAAAATAGTGACAGCCTCCCATGTAAATCAGGGGTTCGAATCCTGGCCACCTCGGAAAGCAGATCCCACGCCCCTGCCCTTTGGTGAGCGTTACATGGCGCTGCAGCAGAAAGCTGTTTGATGAACCGGGGGGGGAGTTTGTCTCGGCAGGGCCTGCCCCCCTGGGCATCGGGGAACCTGATTTTGACACGCCAGGGATCGGATTCAGTCGTTTATCGGCGATTTTCACAAGAACTGAGACGCTTTAGTTTTTCCTTGCACGGTCCATAAACAAGCGATATATAAAGATCATGATTTAAACAGGCCCAACCGGCATATCCCCGGAAACAGGCATGTCAGCGGCAAAACCCCTCAGGAGATGCCTGCATCGTTCATGGCGGCCCTTTTTTGCCAATAACACCAAGGTGTTATCCTATCAAAGGGCATCTAATATAGGGACCAGCCCCCCTGTCAAAGAAATCAAGGACCTTTATGAACACGCCCAAACTGCTCTATAAACCCACCGAACTTTTCAACAAAAAACTTGACCAGGTTAAAATCTCAGACCCCTTGGGATATAAAAAAATTCAAAGGGTGATTGATCGGCTGCTCTTTAAACCCAACAATGCCGACGGCAAAATGACCGGTCTGTACAACGGGCGATTAAAAAAATACGTGGGGCGTCGGGATTACCGAATCATTTACTACTGGTGCCTGTTATGCCGCAAGGAAAACCGAAGACTCGACAAGAACTGTGATGATTGCGAGGCAATCCCGGATAACAGCGCTATTTTTTTTGACCTTTACCACAAAAAAGACAAGAAAAAATTCAAACGGCTATAAACCGACACGGCCGGAGCAGGACCTCTGCCCTTTCCATGGCAAAATATTTTTTCCACCAAAGTGTTGACCCGGGATGTTTATCCCGATCCCATTACAGCCAGATCGGATGAATCTCTTCCAATGACTCCCGGGTTCCCATGATCGCCGATGACAGCCTGAAAGACTTTAAAGCCAGGGCCAGCGTTTTGGTTAAAACCTGCAGATAACCCAGTTCCCGGGCGGTTGCAGTCCAGGGTTCTGAGTGATAAATCCGCAGTGCGCCAATGATTTTTCCATGGAGTTTTATGGGCAAGGAAACAATGGACCGGATGCCTTCTTTTTCTGCTTTTTCAGGGTACTGCAGACGGTCTGTGTTCCGCGTGTCCTCAATGATCACCGGTTCAAGGTTGGATTCGTTTTTGATGCTCTTGTCCATCAAAACAGGTCCTTTGTTTTTATAATCCTGACTCAGACCTTCGATTGCCAGTATCTCCAGTTCTTCTTTTTTAGGGTTTACAATAAAAAAAGCAGCCCCCTTGACCGCCATGATCCCGACCAGGAGGCGGGTAAGATGGGAACCCAGGATTTCGGGACTTTTTGCATCAAGAACGGTCTCGACAATGAGTGTAAATGATTCCAGATCTATTTTATTTTTTTCCGACATATATCGCTCCTTTTGCTGACGTTTTGCACGACAATTTTTTAATTGACAATATGAACACGAACCTGGGGTTCAAGTACCTTTGCGATTCTTCCTGAAAGGCTTCTGGTAAAGTAATTAATGATATTACCGGGGTTTTTGTTCAATACAACGGCATCATACTTCTCGTTTATTATCAGGCGGATCAAATCCGAGGCAAGATCCTCCTTTAGGGCAACAAACAGGCAGTCAATCTGCTGTGGACGAAATCCCTTTGCGACCAATTGCTGTTTGACCGCCGCAAGCATCCTTTCCTGATCGTTCAACTGCTTTCTCAGATGTGATGTGGCCTGGTTCATTTTATCCATGATCGGGTTATTCAGACTGTTGATCACCGGGACTGGCTGATACCCATGGAACAAGGCCAGATGCACATCCTCCCGGCCAAGGTAATTGCTGGTGACAAAATCCATTGATTTTGCATCATTAGCCGAAAAATTGTATGGAATGATTACCTTAACGGACATCGGTTCCTCCTTTGTTCTGGTTGTTACTTTACCAGCATATTTTTTATAAAACCGGCAGGGCCAGAACAGGATATCGGCCCTGGCCACAACGAAATTTAAAACGTCTTCACGGGTGATGCTCTGGTGGGAATTTCATACAACCGGCACGGCCGAAGCAGGGTATGGTTTTTCGGCCACAACGAATGATGAAACGCCTCTGTTTACAAATTTTCCGGTGGGAGTCTCTTATAAAATATATCGTAACAAAAAAAGATCTTGATGTAAAATAACTTGTAAGTTTAGCGAATTATCCGGCAGACGAAAAGAAAAGGGGGATTGAGGCCCCGGCGTTGCCAATGGCGCACCCTTGATATCTGGCACTAACGGATATCAGGGTTCAAGCGGGCTGAACAATATTTGCAGAAAACGGCATCTGTGCCATGGCCATGGGCCATGCATTCCGGGCAGGCCTGGGTGGAGACTTTTTTTTGAGACGCAAGACTCAGTTCAGCGGTGATAATCCCCGTGGGCACGGCCAGAATGGCATATCCCAGGAGCATGATCAACGAAGCCAGTGCCTGCCCCAGGTTTGTCGTTGGTGATATATCTCCGTATCCAACGGTGGTCATGGTCACAATGGCCCAGTAAACACTCCTGGGAATGCTGGTAAACCCGTTATCCTCGCCTTCAATCAGGTACATGAGAGAGCCAAAAATAATCACCAGGGTTAAAAGGGTCATCATAAACACGATGATTTTTCGTCGGCTGACCCTCAGGGCCCGGATCAGAATGGAGGCATCTCCAATATAACTTGCCAGCTTAAAGACCCGGAATACCCGGAGCACCCGAAAGACCCTGATCACGATCAGGTACTGACTTCCGGGTATGAACAGACTGGCATAGGTCGGCAAAATGGCCAGAAGATCCACCATGCCAAGAAAGCTTGTGGCATAATGCAGCGGTTTTTTGACACAGATCAGCCGTAGAATGTACTCCAGGGTAAATAAAAGGGTAAACCCCCATTCCACCTCGTAAAGATAAAAGCCATATCGGGCTTTAAAGGCTGACACACTGTCGAGCATCACCACCACCACGCTTGAAACAATGGAAATGATCAGAATGACATCAAACCATTTGCCGGATTTTGTATCGGCTTCAAAAATAATTTCATGGAGAAAATGCTGGAAACGCTGAAAATCCTTTGATCTATTTTCCATGGACAATGCTCTCCTATGTCGAAACCCTTGAATTGACAAACATCCTGCATCTGAGAAATCAGCTTTGACCATAGTGTTGTCCACTATTTATAATTGCAGGTCCCGCGGTTCAGGCTTGAGTTCATTGGAGACCAAGGCTTTTACAGGCGCCATGCCAGTGACAACACCTTGTCAATAACAGCAAAACCCAGCAAAAGTGTCAATAAAGTACCCTCTCCCGGATAAATTTTTCATTGGCCGAAACGTATGATCAAGGCCGGAAAATCGTACCGGGTCATCCCCCCATGTCCGGTTAGTTTTACTCACATGTTGGAATTCCCTGGGATGATAGAACAATTTTGTAACCATATCCATAGGTGGATTGAATTATTTTTTCCCCGGGAAGATGAACGCCTATTTTTTTCCTTAAATTTTTAATATGAAAATCTATGGTTCGCTCATACCCGTCATAGTTGTATCCCTGAACCTTTTCAATCAGCTGCGCCCGTGTAAAAACCCGGTTTGGGCTTTCCAGTAAAACTGAAAGAATATCAAACTCGCTGGGTGTCAGGCTCAGCTCATTTCCGTTAATTTCTGCAATACGGGAAGTTTTGTTTAATTGAACAGGGCCAAGGGCCAAAATATCGTCGGATGTTTTTTGAAGGGTCCTTCGCAGCACCGCATTCACCCTGGCCACCACCTCCCTGGGGCTGAATGGCTTACAGATATAATCATCCACCCCCAGTTCAAAACCAATGATCCGGTCAACTTCTTCGACTTTTGCCGTAATCATGATAATGGGAACGTCGGAAAACTTTCTAATCTCCCTGCAAACCGTTTTGCCATCCAGATGGGGAAGCATGATATCCAGAAGAATCATGGACAGATTTTGGTTTTTGACAAAAGAGATCACTTCGTCCCCACGACCCAGGATCGAAACCTGGTAGCCTTCCCGGATAAGGTAATCTTTTAAAATCTCTGCAATATCAGGTTCGTCCTCAACAATGAGCACATGTTCATTGGGCATGATTCATTCCTATTTATTTGTAATTTATATCTGCCCATGGCGCTTATGCGTGCAGGGGCAGTTCCATCACGATCTTTAAACCACCCAGGGGGGAAGGATGGGCGGCAATGCTCCCATGGTGAAGTTCGATCACCTGCTTGCAGATACTCAATCCAAGGCCGCTTCCTCCAAGGGATCGGTTCCTGGATTGATCAACCCGGTAAAGACGCCGAAAAATTGACGTTAGGGAGTCATTGGGGACACCCGGGGCCGAATCCTCAAAAACAAGAACCACCCGATCTTTTTTGACCCCATGGGAAATACGCAAACGTCCGGGAGAATCCGTGTATTTAAGTGTATTCTCAAACAGATTGCTGAAAACACGCTTTAAAAGCACAGCGTCTCCTTTGATTTCAATATTTGTATCGCCTGTCCAGTCTCGTTGGATCACGATATTCTGCTTCTCCATCTGGATTAAAAAGGTTTCCAGGGTCAGGTCAAGGGTATCCAGCAAACGGATCGGTTTTAAATACACAGCCAGATTGTCAGAGTCGGTCATAGAGATTAAATGCAGATCATTGACCAGCTTTTTCAACCCCATGATATCCATATGAAGGGAATTAAGAAATTCCGGAGTCATCAAACGGATACCGTCCTGCAGGGCTTCTATCTTACTGAGAACAACCGCAATCGGGGTCCGCAGTTCATGGGAGATGTCGGAAATCCAGTTTTTCCGTAAGGTCTCATATTGTTTGAGCGTCTGGGCCATCTGGTTAAAATCATCGGCAAGCTCGCCCAACTCGTCCCTTGAATTCACCTTTATTCTTGTATTAAAATCAAATTTGCGCATGGCCCGGGTTCCCCGGGTCAATTCCTGGATGGGAGACAAAAGATGCCTGGAGACAATATATGAAATGATCAATGCCAAACACAACACACCCAGGCCGATGATATAGAATGACTGGACCTGGTCCTCCAGAAATTTCAGTTCAATGGGTTTTATCATTTCAGGACGGTTTTTAAGCCCCAGCCAGCCGATGGTTACACCGTCAAGGGTAATGGGTTCGTAGTTGAACTGATCCCCGTCTTCGTACATTCCTGCCACATATTGCTTGTTTGCATCAAAAAGGCATAGGCGGCGATGGAGGGAAAAAGGATCCATGGGCTGGGGGGCCATCCCTGGCCTGGGATGATTCGGGAGGGAATCAAAAGGCGGCGGCGTGCCGCCATGCCCCATCCCATCGGGGCGTGGTTGGGACAAAAGCCTGTGCCAGGCCTGTTCATTGCCCTGATAGGCTTCCCATCCTGAATGCTGTTGATAACTTTTTTTAAGCAATTCCATCGTTTTTGTCTGTTGACCCATCTCAGTCCCATTGACATATTGAATGAAATTTTTACGGATATTAAATTGCAGGACAGTGACCACAAGCAGCAGGCTCAAGCCGGATGTGGTCAAAAGGGTGATAAAAATTTTATATTTAAATTTCATGGTTTGATTTCTTTTTTATATGGGAGGTTTGGTCAACCATGGTTTGATTTCTTTTTTATATGGGAGGTTTGGTCAACCAGGGTTTGAATCACACTCTTTTTTATGGCCAGACCAAAGTAAAATGCATACCTCTGTGGCGGTTAATTGTTTTAAGCATTTGGAACAACTTATTATTATTACAAAACAGAACCAGATTCAAGACACCCGGGTGATCCTCTATTTATCCACACATTCCAGCTCCCTGAAGCACACAATGAACCGTTGTTTTGCACCCGGGTCAAGACAACAAAATCAGGCAAAGAATAAATACCATGGTGCGGCAGCAGATTCAAGGCGGCATCTGATGCCCGGCAGCAGTTAAGACCTGCGGGATCGCTTTACACCCAATACTCCCATACCCGTGGCTGCCGCAGATTTCTCTTTGCCAAACCCCCTTTTTTCATGTACCCTTAAACAAAAGATCGAAAGGGTAATTGAGCCGTTTGAACAGTATCACCATGATCGAGTGAAAATGGATATCGAATCAAGTACCTTAAATTCCCATCTGAACAATCCAGGACGCCTTGCCGCACTTCGTGCCGTTGCATTGCTGGATACACCTTCTGAGGAAGCGTTTGACCGCCTCTCTCGCCTTGCCGCCCGATTTACGAATGCGCCGGTAGCCCTGGTATCCCTGGTTGATGCAGACCGTCAATTTTTCAAAAGTTGTGTCGGCCTGCCAGAGCCCTGGAACAGCAAACGCGAAACACCGCTTACCCATTCCTTTTGCCAGCACAACCGTTCAGCCGGCGTACCGCTGATTATAACGGATGCACGCAAGCATCCCCTGTTCCGTGACAACCTGGCCATTCAGGAGCTATCGGCCATCGCATATCTGGGTGTTCCCCTGATCAGTCCGGATGCCTATGTTCTGGGATCATTTTGTGTCGTCGATACCAAGCCGCGGGCCTGGACAAAAGAAGAGGTGGAAACGGTCACGGATCTTGCAACGGCAGTCATGAATGAAATCCATCTCCGCGCTGAAATCGCCCAGCGCCGTCAGGCTGAGGGTGACCGGGATGAACTGGCAGTACTCCATGCGTCCCTCCAGGATGAGGTCAAGGCAAGACAGTCTGCCGAGACAGCCCTCAAAGAGGCGTTGCTCAGACAGCATGAAGCCCTTAAAGCAGCCAATATCGGCCTGTGGGACTGGAATGTAGGCACCGATCAAGTTCATTATTCCATTGAATGGAAAAAACAGATCGGATACCAGGCCCATGAGATCGGCAATGGTTTCAATGAATGGAAAAGCCGTGTGCACCTGGAAGATCGGGCACCGACACTCAAAAAAATCCAGCAGAGCCTTGCTGACCAGACACAGACCTTTGAGGCCGTATTCAGATTTCTCCACAAAAACGGCTCCTACCGATGGATTCTGGCCCAGGCCTCCGTGATTTCAGATGAAAAAAAACTTCATACAAGGATGATAGGCGCCCACATTGACATCACGGAACGTAAAAAAGTCGAAGAGGCATTAAACCAGAGCAAAGCACGCTATCAAACCTTGTTCGAGCATGCACCCTATGGCATTGTTGTCGCAGACACCAAGAGTAACTACACAGATGCCAATCCCAGCATGTGCCGGATGCTCGGTTACACCCGGGATGAATTGATCGGAATGAACGCTTCAGATATTGTTGCCGAAACAGAAGTCAAACATATCAAACTGGCCCTCAAGGAGATTGAAACCCAAGCCGGGCATTTCAGGGTATGGCAATTCCGGCGCAAGGATGGATCCTTTTTTAGCGCTGAAGTCTCGGTAACCACCCTTCCCGACGGCCATTTGCTCGGAACAATCCGGGACATCACAAAAATCAAACAGGCTGAAGAACGGGTCACCCACGAACGCAATCTGTCAGACCAGATTTTCAACAGCATGCCCGGGTTAACCTATGTGATTGACCAGGAGGGCCGGTTTCTCCGATGGAACGAGAACTTTGGCACAGCCATTGGATATACCGACGACGAAATTGCCCGGCTCCATCCTGTGGAACTGTTCCGCGGCACTGACCGGGATCGAATCCAAGAGCGCATTCAGACGGTCTTTGAAACCGGACATGGCGACATTGAGGCAAGGTTGGTGGCCAGGGATGGCGGTCAACGCCCTATTATTTCACCGGCAGGCACATTGAATATGAAGGTCAAAACTGTCTTATCGGCATGGGGATTAATATTCTAGAGCTCAAATCGGCAGAAAAGGCGCTCAGGGAAAGTGAAAAACGGTTCAGGAACCTGGTCGGGTTACTGCCCGTTTGTGTATTTGAAACAGACCCGAACTATCGGCTGACATTTTTCAATAAACACGCCCATGAACTGTTCGGGTATTCTGAAAAAGATCTGGAACAGGGAATCAACGGCTTCAAACTGATCGATGCCAAAGATCATTCCCGGGCCATGGAGAATCTCAAACAAAGGCATCAAAATGAAAATCCGGGACTGGTAGAGTATCGGGCGACAAAAAAGGACGGCTCGAATTTTCCGGCTCTAATGCAGACAACCACGGTGATAAAAGAGGGGCTTTTCTCCGGGATGCAGGGCATCATCATCGACATTTCCGATCGCAAACAGCAGGAAGAAAAACGGCTGAAGATCTTAGATCAACTGCGGCAGGCCCAGAAAATTGAATCCATCGGCAGGCTCGCCGGCGGCATCTCCCACGATCTCAACAACATGCTTTCGCCCATAATCGGATATGCGGAATTATTGTTGTATGATTTTGAACAAGATCATACCATTAAAGAGTATGTAAACCAAATCCTCGGCGCCGGGCTCAGAGCAAGGGATATCATACACCAGCTCCTTGCATTCAGTCGCAAGCAGACCCTGAAATATCAACCCGCCAATTTGAACAAAATCCTGACCAATTTTGAAAAATTGCTGAGACGAACCATCCGGGAGGATATTGATATTGAAATCCGCACCTTACCCGTGAAACCGGTCATCATGGCAGACACGGGTCAGCTTGAGCAGGTCATCATGAACCTTGCGATCAATGCCCAGGATGCCATGCCCAACGGCGGCAAGCTGGTGTTTGAAACCGGAGCAGTTGATCTGGATGAAAACTATACAAAAACGCATCCCGGATCAAAACCTGGATCCTATGCCGTTCTGACGGTCAGTGACAGTGGCATCGGGATGGATGAGGCAACCCGGGAATGCTTGTTCGAACCATTTTTCTCAACCAAGGGGAATAAGGGTACAGGACTGGGTCTGGCAACGGTTTACGGAATCGTCAAACAGCATAAGGGAAACATCTGGGTCTACAGTGAACCCGGCATGGGATCGATTTTCAAAATATATCTTCCCCTGCCCCAGAAGGTGCCATCCGAAATCAAACCAGCACCCAAAGGCCTTTTAAACCTGAAAGGTTCAGAAACCATTTTGATTGTTGAAGATAATGAACACGTTCGCCTTCTTGCCCATGATATTCTCAAAAAACAAGGCTATACAATCCTTTTGGCAGACAACGGGACTGAAGCGTTAAACGTTTTAAATAGATACGATCACCCCGTTCATTTGCTTTTAACAGATGTTGTTATGCCTGGAATGAACGGTAAAGAACTCTGCGCCCTTGCAGTTGAAAAATTTCCTGGCCTTAAGGTCCTTTTTATGTCAGGGTATACAGACGATATTATTTCACACCATGGGGTGCTTGAAAATGGTGTTCCGTTCATCCATAAACCACTTTCAGCAGACCTCCTGTCTTCGCGGGTAAGGGAAATCCTGAATGGGTCGTAAACCAGAGTAACCCCTGGGAAATGGCCGGCCATGCCGGTTAATGGTAATAATCACATCATAAAGATCGCCACACCATCAGTTCACAACGATTTTCCACATCAAAAAAATTGATGTGGCATTGCCGGGGAATCCTCCCCTGCAAGGACAAATCCTAATTTTATACAAGGAGGATGAGATGAAAATCGGAATGAAAACATTAATATCGTATTGGGTTATTCTGGCTTGCGCACTGACATTGTCTGCCTGCGCGACCGGCCCGAAAAAGGGCACCACCATGATGCAGAAAATGGCGGAAATCCAAAAACAGGAAAAGGCAATTGCAGAACAGAAACAGGCCCTTGAGGCCCAGAAGAAGCAATTGCTTCAAAAGAGTGCCGGTTACAGTTCCCTGGAGAATAAACTAACCCAGAAAGAGCAGATGCTGTCACAGAAAGAACAAGAACTGGCCATGGCCAAAAACGCGGCCCAGACAAAAGAGATGGCGCCCGCCGACCTGCTTCCCCCCAACGCAAAGCCCGGGGAATGTTATGCCAGAATCTTCATCCCCAGTCAATACACCTACAACACCGAAACCGTTCTGGTGCATGATCCCAAAGAAACAATTGAGATTATTCCGGCCCGTTACGAAACCGTTGAAGAAACGGTCCTGGTAAAAGAGGCCAGTACGAAACTGGTCGTGGAGCCTGCCCAGTACAAATGGGTTGAAGAGACCAAATTGGTTTCCCCGGCCAAAACCCGCCTGGTTCAGGTACCGGCCGTTTATGACACGGTGACAGAAAAGGTCATGGTCCGGGAAGCCCATACCGAATGGAAAAAGGGGAAAGGCCCGATTCAGAGGGTTAATGAAACCACCGGTGAAATCATGTGCCTGGTCACGGAACCCGCTGTTTACAAAACTGTCACCAAAAAGATCTTAAAAACCCCGGCCACCACCCGAGAAGTCGTCATTCCTGAGGTAAGCGAAACCATCAGAAAAAGGATAATGGTATCACCGCCAACAACCCGGGAAATCGTAATTCCCGCCGAATATGGCAAGGTAAAGGTTACCCGACTGATCGCCCCTGCCACATCTAAAAAAATCACCAAACCCGCTGTCTACGAAACCGTTCAGCGACGGGTGATGACCAGTCCCGGGCATCTGGAATGGACACAAATTCTGTGCCAGACCAATATGACTGAATTAAAGATCTCCAAAATTCAAAACGCCCTGTCTAAAGCAGGCTATGATCCAGGCCCCGCTGACGGTGTGATCGGCGCCAAAACCATGGCTGCTGTCAATAAATTCCAGGCCGATATGAAGCTGGCCGTAACCAAGTACCTGACCATTGAAACCCTCCAGGCACTGAAGGTTAAGCCCTAGTCCCACATCCTTGTTCTAAGGTATGCACATCCCCCGGCCTCCGTTCCGGGGGATGTGTTTTTTTCATCTTCTTACTCCCTTTTCCAGCCCCAAAGCGCTATCAGGGGACATCCTTTTTCCACACTGCCCTGTTTGTATTGCCTGGAAAAACACCTTTAACAATTCAACCGGGTCTGTGGAGAAATGCCTAGGCTGTGTAAAACCAGCCCATAACCTACACATGGCAAAAAAAAGGAGGTCAAACCCATTGCCGTCAAGGCGGTTGTGGTTTCATTTGATTTCAGAAGGAGCAATTGTGAAAATTATGGAATCGTTTGCAGCAATGATCTACGAGAACCTTGACTGGCTCCGGCAGAATGGGCATGTCAAATGGAAGAGTGTGGCGCTCATCCCAAAATGCTATCCAAGAATGATCAACATCCTTTTCGATCACTGCCTTATGATTGCCCACAAAAAGGATGGGTCCGGGTTCACAACCGCTCCCTGCTCCCAGGGCCAGGGAGCGTATTGTTTTTTGAGAAAAAAGACGCAGCAAATTAAAATCCGGATTGATTCTGCACCTGCATGGCCCTGGCAGGCATAAAAAAGGCCCCCCCACAGAACATCAGGGGGCCTTGTAGAAAAATTGAAGACCTTTAGGGTCAAGTTCCGGGGAGCTATCCGCCGACGTTGCCACCTTCAAGCTCTTTCCATGCCCGGTCAACACTGCTTCCAACAGTTCCAAAAAGATCGTCCAGCTCATTTTTCAACGGTGACCAGTCTGAGGGGCATTCATTTTTCAACTGATCCACACGCGCCTGGGCAGCAACGACCTCTTGATCCAGCTGTCCGATTAATGGCATAATTTTCTCTTTTTGGGCAGATCCATATGAATCGGCTACCTTTTTCATTGTTTCTAATTTTGTTTTCCAGGCGCTAACCTCAGCCAACATTGCGTTACAATAATCTTTTACTTCCATGGGATCTCCTTGCTGTTTGGGGTTAATCAAAGGATATAACGTGGTCCATGAATTTCGTTTTGTTTTCCAAAAAGAGAGATCGTCAACAGGTTGGATCAGATAAATCGCGGTGAAAATTCGCCCTGGATGTGTACATAAAAACGAAAAATTACCATATCTTATAAAATACACACTTATTAGGAACATGCAACCGTCGAATTCATTTTTTGGCCTTGCCCATCGTTTCGGCCAAGGGAAAACGTATCTTTGGGAAATGGCCAGGATATCATTTACAGCCAGGAAAACAGGCCCTCCATCTCCAGTTTCCACCGATCATTAACCCCATGTTTCACCCGGATTGAAAAAGCCGGCCCCGGCATTAACTTAATCCTGGGTCGTGGAAAACAAGCAACGTTTCAACGGACATCGGCGAACAATACGATCAGAAATCGTACCATAAAAGGATCCAGACGCCGATAAAAGAATTGACGATTGCCTTGAAAATGTTAATGAAAAGAACATGGGATCTAAATCTATTTAAAACTGGGGGCGTGTTTGGACATTCATCTGGCTAAAATCTGCAAGTCATACACAGACAGCAATGCCCATCGCTTGTTGTTCGACCGTATGGATGCCCGGTTTAAATCGGGGCAGTTTAACGTGATCATTGGCAAAAGTGGTGTGGGCAAGAGTTCCCTGCTCAACCTGATCAGCGGAATCGACCTGCCGGACAAGGGGCAGATCCGCATGGGCGATTCAGACTTGTCGGCGATGACCGATACCCAACGAACCATTTTCAGGCGAAAACACATCGGTTTCATCTACCAGTTTTTCAACCTCATCCCCGTGCTCACTGTAATGGAAAACATCACCCTGATCAGTGAACTTGATGGAAAACCCAAAAAAGCTTACCTGCAACGGGCACAGGAACTGCTCAAAACCGTCGGGCTCTTTGACCGCAGAAACGACTATCCTGACACACTCTCCGGCGGAGAGCAGCAGAGAATTGCCATTGTCAGATCCCTGGTCAACGGGCCGGAGATCATTCTTGCAGATGAGCCCACAGGCAATCTTGACCGGGAAACAGGCCGTTTGGTCCTTGAACTGATATCGGCACTGACCCGTGAAAAAGGAAATACCCTTATCATGGTGACCCACAGCCCCGAGGCGGTTGACTATGCGGATCAGGTCTTCAAGGTTGAGCACCAGACGCTGGTACTTGAATCCAGCAGATTGGGACGCTGATGACTGCCCGTCCCATGGTCAAGATAGGGTTCAGGCAGGTTCGCACCCATATCCTGCGCACGATACTGCTGGTGTTCGGCATTGCCCTGGGGGTTTCAGGTGTCGTGGCCATAGACATTGCAAAAACAAGTGTCAGCAAGTCCTTTGAACTCTCCACAACAACCATGACATCCCGATCAACCCATCAGATCATGGGCAACAATTTCCGAGTTCCCCAATCTTTTTTTACCCGGCTGAGAACCGTTCTGGGGATTCATCGTTCGGCCCCTGTGATCACCACCCCGGTTTCGGTCAACGAGTTGAACAATACCTCCCTGGTGCTGATGGGGATTGACCCCTTTTCCGAAATGTACTTCAGGGATTTCAGCATCCACACACAGCCCGGCAATGCGGATACGCAACTGTCACGCCTTCTGGAGCCATCTTCAGGTGTTCTTGTATCCCGCGCCATTGCAACCCGGAATGGGTTGAACCAGGGGGATCGGCTGACCCTGACCTTTGGCACCCGGCAGGTGCCGGTGCTGATATCCGGACTCCTCGACAGCAGCGATGCCAGCACCAATGCCGCCTTTGAAGGCCTGATTCTGGCGGACATCTCCCTTGCCCAGGAAATCCTGGGATTTAAGGAGAGCATCAGCCGGATCGATCTGATTCTGCCCGATGAAGCAACGGCCGGAAAAATCCAGGGCCTGCTGCCCGACGGCACAGCACTGGTAAAAACAGACCACCAGAATCAGGTGATCAGACGGCTTTCAAAGTCCTTTGAGACCAGTTTAACGGCATTTTCCATGCTGGCCCTGTTCATGGGGATTTTTCTGATCTACAACACGGTCTCGTTCTCGATCGCCCAGCGGCAGAAACTCAATGGGACACTGCGGGCCCTGGGGGCAACAAGGATGGATATCTTTTATGGGGTCATGGTTGAGGTGATGGCCTATGCGGTCATTGGATCTGTTCTGGGCATCTGCCTGGGGATCCTGCTCGGAAAGGCTGCGGTCCTGGCAGTGTGCAGCACCGTGTCAGACATCTATTTTGCATTAACCGTCAGCAAGACACATATCGCCGGCACAACGATCCTGAAGGGCATTCTTGCCGGGATTGCCTCGGCCGCTGCAGCCGCTTTTTTCCCGGCAATGACAGCGGCCACAACACTTCCCATTACCCTGATGCACCGTTCAGCCGCTGAAAGTGCATTACAAAAACGTATCCCCCAGCTCACCATTGTCGGCGGCCTGATTATCGGTGCCGCCGTGTTGATTCCCACGCATCTTGATGTTCATCCAGGGTATGATTTTGCAGGGGTATTTCTTATTTTTCTGGGTGCGGCGCTCCTGTCGCCCAGGGTGATCCTGTTGATGGTCAGCGCCATGGCGATAATGGCAAAGCCGTCGGCCGGGGTGCTGACAAAAATGGCCTTGAGGAACATTGTCCGGTCCTTGAGCCGGACCAGCGTTCTCATCGCCTCTCTCATGGTTGTGACCTCGGTATACATCGGTATTGACATCATGACCGCCAGCTTCAGACTCTCGATTATTGACTGGGTGGACGGGCACATCGGCGGCGATATCCATGTCTCCTCATCGGATCACCTGAACCGCTCGTTAAACCCTGGGCTTCTTGAAAAAATCCAGGCCCTGCCATCGGTATCTGGTGTGTCGGCCTATAATATTCACCGGATCTTTTCCCGGACATCGGGTGAAGTCCACATATTTTCCTATGTTTCAGACCTTTCAAAGAAGCAGTGGACCTGGACTGCCCAAGGCCAGGAGAATGTCGCCGCCCTGTTCGACCAGGGCTGGATCGTTGTTTCTGAAATTTTTGCCCAGAGGAATCAGATTCGCCCCGCCAGGGGTGTCACCGTGGTGCTGGAAACCATCAAGGGGCCCAGATCGTTTAAAATTGCAGGCATTTTCAGGGATTTTTTCATGGGCGGGGGACGGGTCATCGTAAACCGGGACGCCATGGATCAATTCTGGGGGCATCAAGACATCACGGCCATGCAGCTGTTCTTAAAGCCAAACCAGCCCATTGAGTCTGTGATGGAACGGATTCGTTCGTTTGAGCCAGCGACCGCAGGGCTTAAGGTGATTTCCGGGGCTTCCATCAAGCAGCGTATCCTTGGGGTGTTTGACAAAACCTTTGTGATCACCTCTGCCCTGCAGATTTTGACCGCCATCGTGGCCTTGACCGGCATTTTAAATTCCGTTATGGCCCTGCTGATCGAAAGAACAAGGGAACTTGGGATCCTGAGGGCCTGCGGTGCTGAAAGGTATCAGGTGGGCAGGCTTTTATTGCTGGAATGCGGGCTGTCCGGGCTTATATCCGGAATCATGGCCCTGCCCCTTGGCGTCTGTCTGGCCTGGGTACTGATCCATGTTGTCAACCAGCGCTCGTTCGGATGGACCTATGACATGGTCCTTTGTCCAGGCGTGTTTGTTCAGGCCGTGTCGCTTGCCTGTCTGGCCGCCGTGGTCGCCGGTATTTTCCCTGCAGTCAAAGCCGGCAGAACCGATATTGGAAACGCACTTCGCATGGAGTAACAGCAGATGAAATCCATCCTGGTACATATGATCATCGCTTTGCTTCTGGCTTTCGCGGTTTCCGGCTGCAACCAGCCCCCGGAACCCGACAGGATTAATATCGCCAGGGCCCTTTCTGCCACACAGCCATCCGGCTGCTTTGACACGGCCGAATCTTCCATTGCCATCAAATTCCCAGACGATGCCGGACCCCATGACACCTTTCAAACCGAATGGTGGTACTATACCGGGAATCTTGAAACCAGCCAGGCAAGACATTTTGGGTATCAGCTGACCTTTTTCAGGCAGGCATTGTCGTGTGAACCGGTCAAGGGCGATTCCAAATGGCGGACCCGGCAATTGTATTTTGCCCATTTTGCCGTTACCGATACCCGGAACACCACATTTTACTCGGATTTTCGCATGAACCGCCAAAGCCTTGACATTTGCGGTGCAACAAGCCGCCCCTTCCACCTGTGGATCGATGACTGGCAGGTCACACAGACCGGAACCCATTTGACCCTGGCCGCAAAGGGAGACAGGATAAAGGTTCAACTTGAGTTGACCCCTGAAAAACAGGTTGTGCGCCAGGGCAGCAGCGGGTTGAGCCGCAAAGGCCAGAAACCCTTTAACGCGTCCTATTACTATTCCATCCCACGCCTTGAAACCCACGGCACCATCGCCATCGGTACTGCCACCTATCGGGTCAAGGGCAATACCTGGTTTGACCATGAATGGAGCACCAGCGTTCTGGGGGACGACATTGCCGGATGGGACTGGTTTTCGGTCCACCTGGCCGATGGCCGGGACCTCATGGTCTGCCAGATCCGGCAGGCCGATGGGACACCCAATGGCTACGGGTTTGGCAGCCTGTCCAGTTCAGATGGGGCCTATGAAATCCTGTCGGAAAAAAATTTTTCCATTCGTGTCCGCCGTCAGTGGAAAAGCCCGATAACGGGCAACCTCTATCCCAGCCAGTGGGACATCGCACTGCCGGGTCACGGTATTGACCTCAGGGTCACACCAACGATACCGGCCCAGGAGCACACCCACATGATGGCCTATTGGGAAGGGGCTGCACGATTTAAAGGCAACGGCATTGAGGGCATGGGATATGTGGAGCTGACCGGTTACCAGCGGCCCTAGTTCCGGGTGGGCTGCATGGGCAGAATCTGACCGATATCCATCGGCTTGAACCGGGAGGCGTCCAGGCCGCTGGCATGGATAAAGCGGGTCAGATCCAGCCCCGGGAACCCGGCCGGTTCGCTGCCCAGATGAAAGGTGCCCCACTGGGTGGGAATAAAAAAACGGGCGCCAAGCTCCTCGAATCCCCTGACGGCTTCGGGTATGTTCATGTGCTGGTACTGCATGAACCATCTGGGGTGGTAGGCGGTTGTGGCCATGAAGGCATAATCAATGCCAGGATACCGTCGTCCGATTTCCCTGAACCCCTTGAAATACCCCGAGTCACCACCAAAATAGAGGGTTACCCCGGGGGTAACCAGCAGCCAGGAGGCCCAGAGGGAGCGGTTCCGACCCTGGCCGATTCTCATGGACCAGTGCTGGGCCGGCAGGCAGACCAGCCTGACCCCCCTGCCAAGGTCCATCTCTTGCCACCAGTCCATCTCCTGAACCGCTGTTTTTTTCATTTCCGTCACAGGGATTTTAAGCCCCATGGGGACAAACACCCGGGCGGTGGGGGGCAATCCTTCCATGCTGGCCCGGTCCAGGTGGTCATAGTGGTTATGGGATATCAGAATATTCATATGTTTGACCTGTTGAACAAGGGATTCAAGGGTCAGGGCGGGCGGCGTCACCCTTTTGGGCAGCAGCGCCCGACGGGAAAACATGGGGTCGGTCAACCAGTAATCCGTGTTGATCCGGATTAAAAAGGTGTTGTGGCCAATCCAGAGAATAAAATCGCCCCGGGTCTGTTCAAGCCGGGCGGCAGTATCGGTCAGCACCCGGGGCAAAAAGGCTTTCTCCGGGTCTGTATAGGCTGTTCTGGAAAACAACTTCCAGGCGAGCACATCCAGAAAATCTTTGTCTCCCATTGCCATCCAGGGCGCAAAAAACCGCCCGTCTTTAAAATGGGGGGCATAGAGGTCGGCCACCCGGGTCGATTCCACCTGACGGGCCCAGTCCGCCTCATTGAATTGTTCTTTGTCCTTGGAGGCACACGAGGCGGCCACCAGGCATGCCAGGACCAGCAGGCCCCAGACGTTTCTCAATGATTCCATCAATCCAGGTCGCCGGTTTCGCAGGTCACGATTCCCAGGTATCCGTCCACGGTCACCCGGTCGCCGGTCCGGACCAGACGGACGATGTCAGGCGCTCCGGTGACGCAGGGCAGACCGTATTCCCGGGCAATAATAGCCCCGTGAATCAGCATCCCGCCCCGCTCTTCAACCACGGCAGCTGAAAGGGGCACCACAAAGGTCATGTTGGGATCAACCCCCTTGCAGATCAGAACCTCTCCCTGTTTAAAGTCCAGGAGGTCCTCCGGGTTTACGACAACCCGGGCATGCCCCTTGGCAACGCCCGGCCCGGCAGGATGCCCGACCACCTGACGGGCCTTGAGCCAGAGGGATGACGGGTCGGGTTCTGTCTGTTTCTCCCCGGATTCCGGCCTGGCCTCTGGGGGGCTCGACAGTGCCGGAACAGATGTCAACCATTCCCGGTCACCCGGATCAAGGTCGGGTTCTGCCAGTCTTGCCCGACCTTCCCGGACGGCTTCAAACAGGCAGGCTTCGATCCTGCCCAGGTGAATATTATCGTCATCCCTGAGGCGAAAGCTTTCCCGGCCCAGTTCAAGCACCTCCTGTGCAAAGTGCTTCTTTTCCGGTTCAAAGCGCTCCAGGTACGCTGCCTTGAGGGTTTGAATATCCGGGCCCGTCGTTTTTCTGTCCGGCAACGACGGCATCCGGGCAAATTCAAGGATCAGCCGGATCAGGGCAAATGATCCCTGGTGGCATTCACCAGAACCGGTTGTATGGCAGGCAAGATCGCCAAATTCCGCGATAAATTCGGCCAGCATCACCATGAACGGATGGTCCTTTCCAGGTTCCTGACCGGCGGCCAGCTGTGATGCCAGGCCGGCATCCCCTTGAATCAGATGGGCCATTCTTTCAAGCAGACGGTTGCGTTCGATACTCTTGAGACTGGTTTTTTCCAGCAGCGTCATGAACTCATAGGGGTCATCGGGCCGGACCGCATCATTGTAAACCTGTCCAAAAAGCCGTATGCCATGGGCAAAGGGAATGAAATCGGCCCAGTACACCTTGACCCAGCGATCATAGCATTCCTGCCGGCGTTCAATTTCCCGGGCAAGCTGGCCCGCCGACAGTTTGCGAAAGTTTAACCGGCCCATTTCATGGGCCACCCGGATCATTTCAGGAATCAGGCGAGTGTTGATCTTTTCGTACAGAATTTTTAAATTTTCATGGCTGCGGTGCAGGCTTAAATACCAGGAACGCTTGTCGTCTGTACCTTCAAGCCCCCCGGTGGTGATCGGTCGTGCCTGGAGGACCACCAGCCTGTTTTTGCTGAATGTCCACTCCATGTCCTGGGGCCGGCCAAACAGGGTTTCAAGCTGATTACCCGTCTCCCAGACCCCATGGACTTCCCCCTCTTTCAACGGCGGGAGAGGACGCTTTTCTGCCGGCAGATCGTCAAACGCAACACCTTGTCCGGCTGGCACAGCATACCGGTTCCGGGCCGGTTGAATGTGGCTTAAAATACGGCCCGAAACTCGGTCCAACACCCAGCGATCGGGTTCAACGTCGCCATCGACCAGGGCCTGGTTCAGGCCATACACCGATTCAACCACCGATTCGGCAGAATTGGCGGGATTCATGCCAAAGAAAATCCCGGACCGGTCAGACGCAACCAGCGCCTGTATGACCACCGCCATCTGACTCCTGTGGATATCCAGTCCCAGCTCCCTGCGGTATAAAAGAGCCGCATCCGAGTAAAGCGAGGCCCACACCAGCTGGACATGCTTGATGATATCATCGGTTCCCGTAATGTTCAGAAAAGAGGCATGGATGCCCGCAAAAGAGCTTGCCTTGCCATCCTCCCCAGGAGCCGAGGATCGAACAGCAACCGGGGTGTCGCCACAATGCAGCAAGATCTGCTGCCCAAGATCAGCACCCATCTCCTGGGGAACGGGCGTGGTCAGAAACAGGTTACGGATCCGCAGGGAGATGTCCCAGATTTCCTCCCATCGCATTTTTTCCAAGGGTTTTCTGTTGATCTCAAGAAGAATCCGCTCTTTGAGACGGGTATGGACAAGGTAATCTTCGTATACCCGGCAGGGGATGCAAAAGGATTGGGGAACCGCAACCCCCTGTTCGTGGATTTTTGCCAGGCAAATGGCCTTTCCCCCGACCTGGCTGATCCCTGCGGCCATGAACTCCTTGATTATCAGGAGCGATTTCATAGCGCCATCCGGAGTTCAACGACATTTTGAAACTGGTTGACCATGAAGTACCGGTTCATGGTCACGCACACAAGGGCCGTTGTCGGCGCAGATGAAAAGCCCTTCAAATGGGGGTGTTTTTTTAAAAACAGCTCTAAATAGTTGCGGGGGTCAGATTTCTCAACAACGGCGGCAGTGCCGGTACCTGTCACCGATATGGCGTTGTAAATATCCGCCGCCTGGTTCTGGCTGTTGTTGACCAGGATGGCAACCTTGGGACTGGTTGTGAGATGCTCGTATTTTCGCGTTGTGTTGGGGGTTAGGAACAGAATCCGTTCAAGGTCGTCACTTGCTGCAAAGGCAACAAGGCTGGCATAGGGCTGGTCATTTTTTAGGGTAGAAAGAACGGCCAGCTGTTGAGAATCAAACAGGGCACGTATCTGTTCCAGTGAGGTTTTCCTGTGATCGTCCATGAATTATCCTTGGCCCTTAGATGTCCGGGCTGATTATTCCTGCGGTGATTGACATGTTTTTTATTTACAGTACCCATGGAACCGGACGGATCCGTTTAAAAAGATTGCCGCCCCACAAATAACTTTTAATAATATTAAAAATCTATATACTCGGTGGTATGATGTCAATGTGATTGTTTGTCTGACTGGGAACCCCTTGGGTTTACCTTCAATACAAAACAGGAGGATGGCATGCTCGAACCCATTAAAATCGGGATTAGTTCCTGTCTGCTGGGCAACACGGTTCGATACGACGGCGGCCACAGCCATGATCGCTTTCTGACACAGACCCTGGGTCTGTTCACCAAATATGTCCCTGTATGCCCGGAAGTTGAGTGCGGGATGCCCACGCCAAGGGAGGCGGTCCGACTGGTGGGCGATCCTGAAAATCCAAGACTGGTGACCCAGAAAACGGCCGTGGACATGACCGATCAGATGCAAACCTGGATCAACGGACGACTGGAACAACTGGCCAAAGAAGATCTGTGCGGCTTTATTTTCAAAAGCAAGTCGCCCAGCAGCGGGTTGTACCGCATCAGGGTTTATGGTGAGGACGGCAGCATCACTAAAAACGGCACAGGGCTCTTTGCACGGGCCTTTACCAGGGCATTTCCAAGGGTACCGGTCGAAGAGGCCGGCCGCCTGAATGACCCGAAACTAAGGGAAAATTTCATTGAAAACATCTTTTCCCTTCAACGATGGCGGAAACTTTGCAACCAGAACATGACATTGGGCGGCCTTGTGGATTTCCACACCCAGAACAAGCTGCTCATCCTTTCCCATAACCAGCAGATATACCGACAGATGGGCAAACTTGTCGCCCACGGAAAAGACACGGATATTGACCAACTGTTTGACCGGTATGAGGGGCTTCTCCTCAAGGCATTAAAACTTCAAACCACATTAACAAAGAACATTAACGTTCTGCAGCACATCCTGGGATATTTCAAACGAAACATCACCAATGACGAGAAACAGGAACTGTTGACAATCATTGACCAGTACAGATCCGGTTATGTTCCGTTAATCGTACCCATTACCCTTATAAAGCACTATGTTATGAAATATGAACAGCCCTGGCTGAAGATCCAGACCTATTTGAACCCCCACCCGTTCGAACTCAAGTTGAGGAACTATTTTTAATCCGTCCCGGGGGCTTGACGCACCATGGGCAGGCCCCCGGTGGAGACTTTTTAATCCTTGACTTCTCGCCCGTTTGTGCTAAACGGTTACTCCTGTTTTTTACGGTTAGGTTTAGTTTCTATCCCCTGATTGCAGCATGGTTTGTGCCGTCTTGTTGTCGACCAATTCCACTACATCACTCGATACTCCAACTAAATTGTCCTTTGCCTTTTCACCTTTGGGGAGCTTTTTATGGGTTTCAGTTTTGTACCTGAGTCTTTTTACGCGTTTCGGGAGGGTTATTCCCGGGAGAACTTTTTAAACGATATCATGGCCGGCATTATCGTGGGCATTGTTGCCCTTCCCCTGGCCATCGCCTTTGCCATTGCCTCGGGCGTAAAACCCGAGCAGGGCATTTACACTGCCGTGGTGGCCGGATTTCTGATTTCGATTTTCAGCGGAAGCCGGGTACAGATCGGAGGCCCCACGGGTGCATTCATCGTGGTTGTGTTCGGAATCGTCCAGGAATTCGGCTATCAGGGGCTGATGGTGGCCACCATCATGGCCGGAGTCATCCTGGTCATAATGGGGCTGACCAAGCTTGGCCAGGCCATCCGGTTTATTCCCTATCCCATGACCATCGGGTTTACAAGCGGCATCGCATTGATCATATTCACCACCCAGATCCAGGATTTTTTCGGATTGACGATCCCCAATGGATCGTCAGATTTCATCGGCAGATGGACGGATTACGCCCTTCACTTCGCAACCCTTGATTTTAAAACCATGGCCATGGGCGCAGCCACCCTCATGATCATGGTCGCCTGGCCAAAGGTGACCAAGAGAATCCCCGGATCGGTCATTGCCATCATTGCCACCACCATGGCGGTCTCGCTGCTGGATCTTCCAGTAGATACCATCGGCAGCAGGTTCGGCAGCATTCCCACCATGCTGCCCAAGCCCTCGATGCCCCACGTCACCTTTGAGATGATCCGGCAGATGATTTCCCCCGCCTTTACCATTGCCATGCTTGCGGCCATAGAATCCCTTCTTTCGGCCGTTGTCGCCGACGGTATTACCGGCAACCGCCACAACTCGAACATGGAGCTTGTGGCCCAGGGCATTGCCAATATCGTGGTTCCCCTGTTCGGGGGAATTCCTGCCACCGGTGCCATTGCCCGAACAGCCACCAACATCAAAAGCGGTGGTACCACTCCCCTGGCAGGCGTGGTCCACGCCGCCACCCTGCTGTTGATCATGATCTGTTTCGGACGATGGGCAACCCTGATTCCCATGGCCACCCTGGCTGCCATCCTCATGGTGGTGGCCTACCACATGAGCGAGTGGCGCTACTTTGTAAAGCTCTTCAAGAGCCCTAAAAGTGACGTGTTTGTCCTGCTCTTCACCTTTTTCCTGACCGTGTTCGTGGATCTGACCATCGCCATTGAAGCCGGTGTGGTCCTGAGCGCTGTTCTGTTCATGAATCGCATGGCCAATGCAACCGTCATACGAAGAAGAACAACCGACATGGCGCCGGATCCCCACTCCCTCAAGGACCGGCTGGTGCCCCACGGCGTGGAAGTGTTTGAAATCCAGGGCCCCTTTTTCTTCGGAGCAGCCAACCGGTTCAAGGATACCCTTCAGATTGTGGGGAAAACCCCAAAGGTGCTGATCATACGATGCCGTCATATCCTCTTTATTGATGCCACGGCCCTCCACGCCCTCGAGGAACTGGTGGACAAGACCCTTAAAGAGGGCACCACCCTGCTCTTGTCCGGGGTCCATGCCCAGCCGTTGATCACCCTTGAGCAGTCGGGCCTGTATTACAAAATAGGCGAGGATAACATCCACGGCAACATTGATGCGGCATTGAACCGGGCACGGCGGTTGCTGGGAATTGCCGAGATTCCCCTTCCGTCTCCATTTGTTCCAACGGTTAAAAGGGAGAACAACGCAAGAAGGTGAAGCTCAGCACCTGCCCGCCACAGGTCAAAAGGGCTGTCAATGTGGGCTGTAGCCGGCCAATTCAACTAAATGGGTCGGCTTACCTGCACCGGTTCAAATAAACTTTCGCACCGTGCTCAAGGAGGGGCAGCCCGGTTGCCTGTCACAGCTTTGATGCCAGAACGGCCGCACCAATGGCTCCATTTTCCTGGGGATAGGTTCCGACAAATAATTTCATCCCGATGTGCTTTTCAAGGGCTGCCACCATGCCGACATTTCTGGCAACCCCTCCTGTCATGACCACAGGGGCCTTGATTTTGACCTTCCTTGCCAGGATTGCCACACGGGCTGCAGCAGACTCGTGGATACCGGCAATAATATCCTCCCTGTTTTCCTGGTTTGCGATCATGGAAATGACTTCGGATTCAGCAAAAACCGTGCAAATACTGCTGATCTTAGCGGGTTTTTCCGCCCTGAGGCTGAACTCTCCGAGTTGATCTAATTCCACCTCCATGGCATTGGCCATCACCTCGAGGAATCGCCCTGTTCCGGCAGCACATTTATCGTTCATGGCAAAATTGGCCACCTGGCCCGATGCGTCCAGCAGAATGGCTTTGCTGTCCTGGCCGCCCACATCAATGATTCCCCGGATCTCAGGATTCATGAAATATGCCCCGGTACCGTGGCAGAGGATCTCTGTCAGCGCCTTGTCTGCAAAGGTCACACTGGCACGGCCATAGCCCGTTGAAACAATGGCGGCCACATTGCTTTTTTCAACCCTTGTTTCCTCTAAAAGTGCCTCATAGACCTTGAGTGCCGCATTCAAGTGGTTGTAGCCGGTCTTTATGATGAGGGTGTCGATCAACTTTCCATCTTCGATCAATGCGGCCTTGGCCGTGATCGAACCGATATCAATTCCAGCGTAAATCATAGGATAACTGCTCCTTTTCAACAGGGGTTCACCTTATCCCCTGTTTTGTTTGATGATTTCCATGAACGCATCAATCCGGGTTTCCACCTGGGATTTTGAAAAATTCCTTGAATCCACCATGTCCGCCTCAATCATGAGCACCGGAATGCCGGCTTTTTCCTGGACAATCCCCATGATATCCAATTGACCAAACGAATATGGCTTGCACGACCGGTTGGAGTGCATGACAAACCCGTCAACATCGTAGAATCGAATCATTTCCAGCACCTGGTCAGCCATCTGATCCACACCGATGTTAAGATAAATCCGGGTGTATGCCTCGGCCATGGAATCCAGGAACCGGTTTTCATCTATATATTTAATGGTGCCGCACCAGGCCGAGGTATAGGTATCAGCCACAAGGCAGGCATTGTGTTGGGAAAATTTGCCCGACAGCCATTTGAGCTGATACCACACCGGCAGGTTATCCCACAGAAGCCGGTATTGTTCATCCGGAACAACGCTGATACCGTCCCGGATTCGCTGTTCCATCTCCTCGACAAGCTCGGTGTAAAAATCAACGGCGATCTGGGTTCCCCGCAGGGTTACAATCAGGGCAAGGAAAAAGAAGGCATCAAATGCAGACATGGGAGAAGGTTTATGGGCCGTTGTGTTGAGGACCCGCTGCCAGAGCTTCTGAGCTTCAAGGGACAACCGGCCCACCGTGGCCAATTTTTCATAGTTGAATTTTTTCTGGGTTACGGATTCAAGGAATGCAATATATTCATCAATCTGGGCCCTGACATATTTTGCAATTTCAGGGGTGTAACCGGTATGACAGATGGGGGTGTCGAGTATGAACAGGGGAACATTGTAAAACCTTGCCTGGACCTCATACCATTTTAAGACTGTTCCGCAGATATTGTTGCAGCAGATCAGCATATCCGGTCTGGGCAGCCCGCCGATGGGGCCGCCCTTGACAACGGAGCAGGAGATATCGGCCCGTGCATAGGAACAAAGGTCTGTGCTGTACCCCATATCCTCAGCCTTTGCGCACAGCGCTTCGCCCATTTTTGCCGAACCGATCATGGCGGCATGGTTTTCCGGATAGACCGGGATAATGTCCATGGCAAGCAGCGGCTCCACGGGACCGCCCGAGGTAATCCAGGCAACAAGTTTATTGTTCTGTCCTGCGGACAGGGCCTCCAGGTAATAGGTCGTCATCAGGTCCCGCATTTTTTTCACGGATTTCATTTTGATTTTCTGTGCAGATGTGTCTGGCATGGGAAACGTCCTCGCTTATATCATGTGAACAAAGGTTTCAAGACGGGTGGAAAGCTGACCTGAATTTTCCTGCTGGTCATCCATTTCAATGAGCATGTTTTTAATCCCTTCGTTGTCAAGGCATTCCTTCAGGTAAGGATAATCAAAGGCATGGGGGTCACAAAATTTCAACAGCATGAACACAACCCCCTCCGCCCTGTTTTTCCTGGCAAGGGCGACAATGTTCTCACCACGGGCCACAGGATTCATGTGTTTCGCCGGGCAGACAATGCGGTCCATGTACCGTTCCGCAATGGCCGTCATGGGGTCTTTATCTTCAGCGATGCGGCCTTCAAACCATCTCTGGCCGGTGCACAGGTCATCGCCCACAATCACGGCCCCAGAGGCTTCAAACATGGCATAAATGCCCGGAGAATCACAGATTGAGCCGGATAGGACAATCCGTTTTGCTCCAGATTCAGGCACACTGACCTTCCCGAGATTTTCAACAATGACGGGCAGCAGTCTGGCAACCTCGTCCCGGTCCATCACCATGGAACCCTTGACGATGGAATAAAGGTCTTCGCCTTTCAGGATCCCGGGATTCCGGGACTGAAGCTGGTATAATTTTGCAAGATGGGAGCGGATCAGGTTGAATGTTGAAATGGACCTGGCAAGATCGTCATGGGTGATGGTCGTTCCGGCAGCCGTTTCAAGGTCTGTTTTAAACCGGTTCAGCACATCCTCCATATAAATTTTCGCACTCTGGGTATTGAGTTTAACCGGCAGCACCACATCCCAGAAAAATTCATACTTGCCCTTCATGCGCCAGATGTCACTGAGGCGCTGAATCGAGTCACAGGTGTGGGGGAAAACCGTTCCATCCAGAAAATCCAGCCGACCGGACAGGCTGTCTTCAAGAACCCCCCTCACCAGGGAGCAGCAATAGGCCTGGAGGTGATCTTCAGCCAGGAGGATATCAGACTTGGATGAAAATAGCCGCATGGGATGGAACCCTGCCGCATATATCAGCTCTTCAGGTGCATAGGAGCACAGATATCCAACGATTTTCTTTGGGTTTTTTTTGATGTTTGGCTTGATATTTGACTTGAGGTTTGCGGCCATGGCGGGAATATCTTTAACGGCATCCCGGAAAATCTTGATTTCTTCCATAGGTTAAATCGCTCCTGTAAATTCAATTTATTGTCCTTCGGTTTCTATAACGAACAACGGTCGGGATGTCAACCACCACTTGTATATATTTTCAGCCTGTGGTATCCAGTACCTTAATTTATCAACACGGCTTTGGAAAAATATGGAAAAAAACAATACGCTCATCAAATTAAAGGAAAAAGAACGGGAGTTACGACAGGGGCTCATTATCGAGGCAGCCCGGGAGGTTTTCGGACAAAAAACCTATGACAAGGCCAGCATGGCCGAAATCGCAAAGGCTGCCGGCATCTCAAAATCTTCCATCTACACCTATTTTAATAGCCAGGAAGAATTGTACGCCCAGATAGCATACCAGGATGCCTGCGAATTCATAAAAGAGTTGAACCGCAGGATCAGTGCCGCAGGACCGGACCCTGTCCGGGCAGCCATAGACTACTTTCTGGATTTTTATATTAAAAATACCTCCCAGTGGCGCATGGTCACCCATTTTGCCCTCCATGGTAACAAAGAGATGGGGGCTGTTGAACAACTCAACAAAACCGGCCGGGATCTCATGGATGTTTTTGAAAGGATGTTTGTCCATGCCGGCTGCACGTCGGACACCCGCCTCATGGCACACACCCTTTTTTCATGCCTTTCTGGGATTTTGATTTCCTTCAGGAACTACCCGGGAAGATCAGACCAGGACCGCATTGCCCACATGAAAAAAATCGGTGCAAAAGTCGAAGCGCTGATCCACCTCTATATTTCAAATGGGCCGCTGAAAACGGGCTGAAAAGAAACATCCTTTTTCGATCCCCCATGTCCTGGCGGACCACACCCCGCTCCGGCCATGCCGGTTTTATATGAAACTCGTATCATTCCGGCCGGCGACCAGAGGAAGGTATTGCCCTCCGCTCATTCTCGCAGCCCGTCCTGGGCTGCTCCGAGGGAAACGGCAGCTCCTTCAGCGTCCATGCTGACCGCTGCCGTTTAATCCGCTACGGGCAAAACCTACCCCTGGTCGCCTCTGCTGTCGAAGGTTCAAATTTCATGCTTCGTTGTATCCGCCAGGACATGTGGTTTTTTTATATGAAACGCCCACCGAAGCATTGCAAACAGGAGCGTTTCATCTTTCGTTGTGGCCAGGGCAGAGGTCATGCTCCGGCCATGCCGGTTATAGAAATCCCAGATCCGGAATGGGCATGAGCTTTTTGTTGGATCCAAGGCAGACCAGCTCCAGGGTGCAGGTCACCGCGGGTTTATTGCCCCTGGGCCGCCAGGCTTCATGGAAGAAGACCACCCGGTAGTCCCCCTCTTTTTTCCAGGTGGTTCGAATTTCCAGCAGATCGCCAAAAACAGCCCCGTCGTGGTAGCCCACGGCCAGTTTGTAAACGGCAAAACCGATCCCGTGGGTGTGCCACATGTCGGCAAGGGTTTTGATACCGATGATGTCCTCCCTGGCCCGTTCAAAAAATTTCAGGTAATTGGCGTGGTAGACAACACCCGAGTGATCGGTGTCTTCATAGTAAACCTGGGCTGAAAAAAGATGGGGCTGGGCGTTGGTGTCATTCATGGTCCATGTCCTTTGAAATGGGAAAAAGGGTTATTGGATGATATTGAGGGTAAACTGCCTGGCCATGTCCCGGGCCTGCCTGAACGCCTCCGGGGTTAAAGGCCTTGAAATCTGTTTAAACCTTGGAGCATATCCCATGGGACGGTATTGGGACATGAGATTCACATGGGTATGGGGGGAAATCTGTTGTTCGAGAAATTTCAAGATTTGATAGGTTTCGTCCAGGCAGCCGGGCATGACAAGGTGGCGGACCAGGAGCCCTGAACGGGCAATCCCGTTGCTGTCCACCGTCAAGTCCCCCACCTGGTCGTACATTTCCCTGATTGCAGCCCTGGCGACCTGCGGGTAATCCGGGGCGTGGCAAAAATCCCTGGCAACCCCGGCATCCCAGAATTTAAAATCCGGCATATAGATATCAATGATGCCGCTTAAAATCTCCAGGGTTTCAAGGCTTTCATACCCCGAACAATTATAGACCAGGGGGATGTTCAATCCCTTTGCCACAGCCGTGTCCAGGGCCTTTAGAATCTGGGGAACCACATGGCTGGGGGTGACAAGATTGATATTGTGGCACCCGATGTTCTGCAGGTGAAGCATGATGGATGCAATCTCGGCGTGGTCCATTGCCTGGCCTTCTCCTTGAACACTGATCCCATAATTCTGGCAGAAAACGCATTTTAAATTGCAGTGGGAGAAAAAAACAGTGCCTGACCCCCTGGGGCCAACCAGTTGGGGCTCTTCACCAAAATGGGCGGCAAAGCTTGCGACAACGGCCTGTTCGCCGGTTGAGCAGAACCCGAGCCCTCCCTTTGTCCGATCCGTTCGGCACTGCCTTGGGCACAGGGTGCAGGAAGCCAGCATCGCCCATGACGCTTTGATCTTTTCCTGTAAAAGGCCCTGGTGCCGGGTTTTGATGTACCTGGGCATGAAGGTTGTCATTTCATCACCTATCCTTGTTTTTGCCCCAGGGCAAGCCGCTGGGCAAGCCGTGCCAGGGCAAGTTCGCGAAGCGCCTTTGTTGCAAGGACCTCGGCAGTTAGAAGGGCTGCTTGTGCATCCAGAACCTCGGTGCTGGTCCCCCTGCCGATGCTGTATTTAAGCTGTTCGATCTCGACCACCTTTCTGGCATGGACCACCGTTTTCTGTGTGGCCGCTATTTTCACCCGGGCGCTCTTCACACCGGACCATGCCACGGCGATTTCCTCGATGACCGCAAGCCGCCTGGCCCTCAGGTCGGCCCGGGCCTTGTCAAGTTCAGCCCGGGAAACCGCGAGCCTGCCCGCGCGAAGCCCGTTGTCCAGCAGGGGAACGGTAATCCTGACCCCCCCGGAAAAATCGTCCTTCCACGGATCGTTGTCCACCTCTCCGGTGCCGGTTTCAGGATCATCGGCGCCATAGATCCCCCCTGCGGCAAACAGTTCCACCCGGGGCAGGAACTGACGCTCGGATGCCAGCACCCCTGCCCTGCCCGCCTGAACCATCCATTCTCCGGCCTGGACATCCAGGCGGTCCCGGAGCACCGATGCGTCCATGGGTTCAGCCTCAGTAACCTGCGCTTCGGCGTCTGGACCTGCCACAAGGGGCGGCAGGCTCTGTTCAACCCCCATGAGCCGGGCCAGGGCGGCCCGGGACACGTCAAGGCCCTGTTCCAGCTCGGCCAGCCGGGTCTCAACCTCGGCCAGCCGGACATGGATCTTCAAGGCGTCCACCTCAGGCGCCTTTCCCTGTTCGATCTGCAAATCAACGGACCGGGCAAAGGCCACAAGACTCTCCTGGCTGGCAGATGTTGCTGCCACCAGATCCGTGAACGTCATGGCCTGGAGAAACTGCATGGACACGTGGAACACGACCTCCTGCTCCCGTCGCTGGGCCAGGGAAATGCCGGCCCTGTGGCGATTCATGGCTGCCCGCAGCCGGGCCTCGGTGGCCCCGAAATCCGTCACCAGCCAGGAGGCCGCCAGCACCCCCTGGTAATTCAGATGGGCAAACCCCTGATCCGCTGAGCTCAACCCGAAAACCTGGGCGTGGGGCATTTTTGACCACACCCCCTGACCCGTCAGGTCCAGGTGAAGGCCCTTCGCCGAACCGGCCTCGCTGATCCTGCCTTGATAAAGGGCGATCCCGGCCCGGAATTCTTCAAGATCAGGGTTGTGGGCCAGGGCCACGGCCACGGCCTGGTCCAGGGAAAGGGTCTCACCCAGCACCGCCTCTGCCGCCCGAAGCCCTACCGGCGCACTCCACTGGGCAACCGTCAAGCAGGCCGCCATGGCCGCCACGATCAAAGCCACTGTGGTGCCAGGATTTGCCCGTTTCCCAGGCAGCATTCTGGCCATCCCCATGGCCAGGGAGTCGAACAGCGAATAGATCACCGGAACGGCCACCATGGTGACAAGGGTTCCCACAAGAAGGCCCGAGGCGGCTGCAATGCCCAGGGGACTCATGCGCTCAAGGCCAACGGCGGTCTCAAAGATCAGGGGGGAAAACCCCACAATGGTCGACACAGCGGTGATCAGGATGGGCCGCAGCCGCAGCCGCACCGACTGCACAATGGCCTCATCCTTTGCCAGCCCCTTTGCCCTGGCCTGGATGATGAAGTCGAGCATGAGGATGGCGTTGTTCACGATGGTTCCCCCAAGCAGGATAAACCCCATGAGGGCGGGCATGCAAAAGGGTTTGTCAAACACCAGCAGCCCCCACAGGCCGCCGGCCGCAGCCAGGGGAATGGACAGAATGATCGTCACCGGATGGGCCAGGGACTTGAACATGGCCATGAGCAGAATAAACAGCAGGGCAATACCGATCACCAGGGCATGGCCGAGGCTGGCCTGGGTTTCCGCCATGTCCCGGGCCGTTCCCCCAAGCTCAAGGGTGTATCCCTTGGGAAGGGACAGGCCTGCCAGGCGTTGCTTTGCAGCCCCGTTGGTCTGGGCAATGGTGAGGCCCGCGTTTCCGGCCGTGATGTCAATGGTGGTCCGCTGGTTTTCCCGGGTGATGAACGGCTGGGTACGAAGGGTGGTGATGGTGGCAAGGTTTGCCAGCCTCACCCGGCCAGAAGGCGTCTGAACAAGGATCTCCCTGAGGCGGTCAAGGTCGTCGACCTGATCGGCCTGGAGTCTCACCCGCACGGGAACGTCGGAAAAACCGTCAACCCGCATACCGGTTGCCCGAACCCCCTGCACGGCCATGCGCAACGCTGCGGCCACCTCCAGGGGGGAGGTACCGTAAAAGGCGGCCAGTTCCGGATCCACGGTAATTTTCTGTTCGGTTTTATCCAGATACCAGGATCGCCCAAGATCAATGAGGCCCGGAGATCCCTTGAGAAGCGCCAGGGCTTTGTCGGCAAGATGGCTCAAGACCCGGGGATCGGGGCCGGACAGAATGGCGTTAAACGGTGCTTTGGTCGTGGCCACGGGGGTGGCCCCATACTCTGCAATCCTGAAGGTTCGCACCCCGGGCAGAAGCGTGAGGGCCCTGCGCCATTTTTCCTCGATCTCCCAGATGGTTTCGGTTCTCTGGGTTCGGGGGGTCAGATAGACCGTCATTTTTCCCGACTGGGCCGTGGCCTTGCCCCCGCCGAAACTGATCACACCCGGTTCAGAACCCAGCACGGAAGAGACACTGACCACGGCAGGTTCTCCACGGACCACGGCCTCGACCTGGTCGAGGATCCGGTTGACGGATTCAGGTTTTTCCCAGGTCTGTGTGTCAAACTCAACAATAACGATTCCCGTATCCATGGGCGGCATCTGTTCACCGCCCAGCAGGGGTTTGACCACCCGCAGGCTGAAGCCCATGAACACCAGAAGGATCAGGGCCGTTAAAATCCGATACCGCAGGGCCAGGCCAACCAGGCCTTCGTACCCCCGGGTCAGGGCTTCGACCCCCCTGTCAACGGGTTTCAGCAAGGACTGAACCCAAACAGCCACCCGTCCCTGCCCCCTGTTCGGCGTCCTTGCAAAAAACCGGGCCGCAAGAATGGGAATCACCGACAAAGAGACCACAAGGGAGGCGATCAGGGTTGAAACAATGGTGATGTTCAAAGGCCGCATGGTCCGGCCCGTGTACCCCGTGGTAAAGATCACCGGCACCAGCACCGCCACCGTGGTGAGCATGCCTGCAGTGATAGGCAGGGCCACCTGGGAAGCGCCGTCCAGGGCGGCCCTTGGTGCATCAACATATCCCGTATCCCTGTGGTGGCGGTGGATGTTTTCCAGAACCACCACGGATCCGTCGACCACCATGCCCACGGCCACGATCAATCCCGAAAGCGTCACCATGTTCAAGGTGTAGGGGCTGATCCAGAGAACGACCAGGGCCGCAAGGAACGAAAGGGGAATGGCCACACTGACCACGGCCGCAGCCCGCAGGTCGGCCAGGAAGATAAAAATCAGAAAAATGGTGAGAATAACGGCCTGCCACAGGGAAGCACGCATGCCATGGACATTGAGGTCAATCAGGGGCTGCTGGTCCTCGGTGGTTTCAAAACGGATGTCCGGGTAATCGGCCTGGATCTGCACAAGGGCCTTTTTAATCCCAACAAGGGTTTTTACCGTATCTCCCTTTTCCGGACGCAGCAGGTTCACGGCCACGGCCTCCCGGCCGTTGCCATGGTACCGGCTTCTCAAATCCGACTCTCCGGCCCGGACCCGGGCCACGTCCTTTAAAAGGATCTGCCTGCCCGATCCATTGCCAAGGGGCAGATTTTCAAGGGTCTGCAACCCTGTCAGTTCACCGGCAACCTTGAGCAGGTATTCCTGGCCCGTGCCGTACACAATGCCTCCGGGGGACGCCACGTTCTGCCGGGCAAGCCCGGTGATCACGTCCACAAGGGACAGGCCGTGGCCGGCCAGTCGATCCTGGTCCACGCGGACCTCAATCTCCCGCTGGTGACTGCCAAACACCTGGACATCCCCGACCCCGGCAACGGCCATGAAATCGTCCCGCAGGTCGTTTTCCGCAAGCAGCCGGATGTCGGCAAGGTCCTTGAGACTGCCTGGTTCCGGGGTCAGGGCCAGGGTCATCAGGGGCCGGGTGGCGTCGGTGATTCGATAGAGAAGCGGTTCCTGGACATCCTGGGGCAGAAGCCCCCCTACCCTTGCCACGGCATTGTCCACATCCGTCACCGCCTCGCCCATGGGTTTGCTGAACAAAAATTCCGCTGTAATGGCTGAAACCCCATCCCGAGAAACCGATGAGACCCGCTTGAGCCCGGACAGACTCCCCAGCTCTTTTTCAATGGTGCGGGTCACCGTGTCGGCCATATCATCGGCAGAGGCTCCCGGTAATACCGTGATCACAGCCACCTGGGGCGGCACGCTTTCGGGAAACAGGTCCGTGGGAACCACCACATAGGCCATGGATCCCATGACCACCACCACCAGTACCAGGGCCAGCACCAGGAAGGGATATTTCAGGGAAAACTGCGGCAGGTTCATGGCAGCACCTCCACGGGTTCGCCCGCAGCCAGGCGGTTCCAGCCAAGATAGGTATTCAGAATCACCTGGGAACCGGGATCAAGACCCGCCACGGCAACCTGTCCGGCGTTTCGTCCCAGGACCGTAACAGGCACGGCTGCCGTCCTTTTGTCAGCCACAATGAAAACCGCGTCACCGCCGCCGGGAACGGGAATCAGGCTCTCTTCCGGCACCAGCACCCGATCTTCCAAACGATCCTGCACCACCTGTACCGCCAGGGTCGAACCGGCCCGCAGCCCCGGGGCCGGCAGGGCATCACACTCCACGGTCAGGGTTCGATCCGGATTCAGGGACGAATGCATCCGGGAGACAGACAGTTCCAGGTTTACCCCCGACAATGCCATCACTGTCATTTCAGGTTTAAACCACGACAGCTCGGCCTGGGGCACATCAAAACTGACCCTGAACCGGGTGTGGTCCTCGAGGATCACCAGGGGCTGACCCGGTCCGGCCATGTCACCGGGATCAGCCAGGCGCTCCACGACCACCCCGTCAAAGGGGGCGTTTATCTGCCCATAGGCCAGGTGGATCCGGGCCTGTGTCAGCTCCCGTTCCCGAAACCGTATCTGCTCGGTTGCCGCCTGGGCGGTTTTCTCCATGGCGTGCAAATGGCCGCGAATCTCGTTGAGCTGATCCAGGGAGGTGTCGGCAACCACCCGGGCAATAGCCCCGGCCTTGACCAGACGGTTGTCCCGGTCAAACTCCCGGGCCCGGAAGTCAAGGGTTTTTTCAAGGGCCAGAACCGTTGCCCGGGCAGCCTCGGCCTGCATCCTGGCCTGTGCTACCCCGGCCTCTCCTCCCTCCACCCGGGCCACAAGCTCTCGGCTGTCCAGGAGGGCCAGAACCCGTCCCCGGGCAATCGGATCTCCCACCTGAACCCGCACATCGGTCACCCGGGATACCATCTGGGCTGCCACCGTTGTCCTCTGCCAGGGTTCGATCCGGGCAAGATAGTTGCGGGTGACCCGGAGATCCCCCCGCTGGGCTACTGCCGTCCGCACCACCGTGGTCCGGGCGGGTTGATCACCGGCTGCCCGGATCGTGAGTCGTTTCTGGTGGACCCGGTATAAGCCACCGATCACCAGTAGAGCCAGCACCAGCATGATCATTATTTTCTTCATCCTACGCTCCCATGGAAATCGTTTGTATTTATATTTTCTGTAAATTTTCACGCACTTTTTTCAGCACGGCCTTGACCCCGTCAATCTCTTCCCGGGTCAACCCCACATACGCCTGGCCGGTGATCTTTCCGGCATGATCGGACATCCCCTCCCAGGCTTCAACGGCCTTGGGGGTCGGAGCGATCAGCTTTACCCGCCGGTCATCCGGGGCAGGGATCCGCTCGGCCCAGCCATCCCTTGTCAACCGATCCACCAGCCGAACAGTGGATGCCGATGTGATGGACAGCAATTGGGCCAGATCCTTCTGGGGCATGGTTCCCAGAACAATGAGGTGGGCCAGGGCCATGAACTGAACCCGGCTGACTCCGCTGCCGCAAAGGCGTTGCTCAAGGGCTGCAGAAAAGGATTTAAAGGTAAGATTACAGTGGAATCCGAGACTTTCCAGGGGATCAAAACCTGGCATGGCAATCCTCCATAGGTTAGTTAATATAACTACGATTAGCATACTAACTATTTACACGCAAGAAAATTTTATCAACAATGCTGATTTGAAATGACAGGACCGACGCCACACCTTACACCCGCTGCCCACCCCTTGATGCCAGCAAGTCAGGGAGTCTGGTCCGGCTTAAATAATTTGAATCTGTTCCTGCTTTTCGATGGTCTCAAAGGGGATGCAATGGTAAACAGTGAGTTCAAGCCCTTCTCTTTCCGGGGCCTGAACGGTAATCGCCGCCTTGAATTTCTTTAACAGGGAAAACCTGAAAAAAGTAAAATTATCAGGATCGTCATCATAGGACGCATCAAAGCAAATGGTTGTTCTGTCTTGACCGAGGGTAAAACTGAATTTATTCAAAGGGATTGAGAGCCCTTTGCCCTTTGCCTTGATATAGGATTCTTTTAAGGTCCAGAGATCAAAAAACATCCCTTTGTCACCTGCCTTCCCGAGGCATTCAGATTCCTCTCTAGAAAAAAACCGGTCGGCAATTTTCAAATCAATTTTCCGGCTTATATCCTCCACATCAATCCCGATCTGGCTGTCAAGGACCACAGCACAGGCCGTCAGACCGCTGGAATGGGATAAGTTGAATTGAATGGGGATATCCGTTATACCGGGTTTAAGGCTCGGCTTGCCAAAATCGTTTTCCCGGAACCCAAGGAGGCGGGGAGGAATCTGGGTATATCGAGACAAAACAAACCGGAGAAGAGCTCGGGTCACAAGGCAGGTGTGCCGGTCTCGTTCAAACATATACCGATCTATTTTTGTTTTTTCTCTGCTGCTGGATATCCCACGATATTTATCAAGCAGCAGGGGACTCTGTATCCCATTGACCCAGGTATAAAAAAAATGGACCTCACCTGGTTTTAGAACAACGTCTTCCACGTACTTCTCCCCAAAATTCGAGCGCCGCCACGGGGCAACATAAAGCACCTGCCCATCAAATAATTCAACTTTCGTATGGGGTCACCCATTTAAAAAAGCCCGACCCCGTCCACCAGAGGTTAAGTCCGAAAGTTGAGTCAAGTAACCTATCAAAATAGCACAGATGCAGCAAGCAAGCATTATCAAACAGGCAGCCCCCCTCCTTCAGAAGATATTAAACAGATGGGTTGCAAAAAAACATTCCAGGGATTAATGATATGGGGACGTTGAACAATACCAGAATAGAAAGGCGGTTCCCCATGACAAATCCCCGGCACTATCTTTTCCTCACAATTGTCTATCTTGCCATCGTCGCAGGGGTGTGTGCCCTTTTGTCGGCGTCCCTCAAGTCGGCATTCATGGCCAACTGGGGGTTTAACCTCCTCATCGTTGCCGCCCTGTGTGTGGGCATCGCCATCAATATTTTCCAGATCAAACGGCTGGAGCCTGAGATCCAATGGATCAAAATTTTCCGAACGGGCAATCCTGGGCTGTCGGTCACTGAACCGCCCACCCTGCTGGCACCCCTTGCCAAACACCTGGCAGACATCCACCGGGACCGGTTCACCCTGTCGGCCCTCTCCCTGACCACGGTCCTCGAAGGCATCAGGGGGCATCTTGACGAGTCAAGGGAAATTTCAAAGTACATGATCAGCCTGCTGGTGTTCCTCGGCCTTTTGGGAACCTTCTGGGGATTGCTCCAGACCATCGGCACCGTGGGCCAGGTGATCAGCGGTCTGGAGGTGGGGACCCGGGATTTTGTCACGGTTTTCAGCCACCTCAAGCAGGGCCTGGAACAACCCCTCAAAGGCATGGGCACAGCCTTCAGCTCCTCCCTGTTCGGGCTGGGCGGCTCCCTGGTGCTGGGGTTTGTGGATATCCAGGCAGGCCATGCCCAGAACCGGTTCTTCAATGAGATGGAAGAGTGGCTCTCCGGCGTCACCCGCCTGGTAGAGACCGATGAACCCACCCTAGCCGGCCCTGGCATTGCCGCTGCAGGACGCCAGAATATTGATGTCCATCTCAGCACCCTGATCCATGAACTCAAGACCACCAACCAGACCATGGCAGGTATCTTGAAACACCTGGATCAACCACCTGCAAACCATCCCGGCCCGAACAGGTAACAGGAGGCCGCAATGATCTCAAGAACGCGTCGCATCTCAAACCCGATCACTGCCTGGCCAGGGTATGTTGATGTCCTGTCGGCCCTGCTCATGGTGGTAATTTTTGTATTGATGATTTTTACCGTGGCCCAGTTCATGCTCAGCGAAGTCCTCTATGGCCAAAAAAATGAACTGGCCGCCCTCCACGGCCGGATCAGCGAACTGGCAGAGCTTCTGGGGCTTGAACGGGAAAAATCCAGCCAGTTGACCACCCAGGTGGGTAGACTTTCAGACACCATCATCGGACTGTCCGAAGACCGGGAAGTGCTCATGTCCCAGGTTGCCGACTATTCCGCCCGGTCTGCGAAAGACGAAAACCAGATCAAACGGCAGATGCTGACCCTGGTCAGCCTCAACGAAGATATCCAGGCACTGACCCGGGTCAAGGACGAGCTCGAACAAAAGGTGGCGACCCTGGGACTCACCCTTTCAGACAGGGACGATCAGATTCTGGTGTTGCGGGATCGGTCAAAGGCCCTGGCGGACCGGCTGGCCACACAAACAGAAACCACGGTTCTGGCACAAAAAGAGATAGAGGCCCAGGACATTCGAATCCAGGCCCTTTCGGCCGTGCTTGCGTCACAAAAAGAGGCCATTGCCCGGGAGCAACAGCTCTCGGCCACGGCCCGGGCAGAGGTCACCCTTCTTTCAGATCAGATCACCCGGCTCCGGGAACAGCTCTCCATGATCAGCAGCGCCCTGTCCCTGGCAGACACCCAGGCCCAGGAAAAAGACGAAAAGATCGTTGACCTTGGCCGGCAGCTGAACATTGCCCTGGCCCGCAAGATAAACGAACTTGAAAAATACCAGTCGGAATTCTTCGGGCGGCTGCGCAAGATACTCGGCAGCAACCCGGCCGTGCAGATCGAGGGGGACAGGTTTGTTCTCCAGGCAGGTCTTCTTTTTGAATCCGGGTCTGCCGTTCTGGGCGAACAGGGCCGCACCCACCTCACCACCCTGGCAGAGACCCTGATGGATATTGCCGGAAAAATACCCGATGACATCAACTGGATCCTGCGCATCGACGGCCACACGGACCGGGTACCCATTAACAATGCGGCATTTCCATCCAACTGGGAACTCTCGGCTGCCCGGGCCGTAGCGGTTGTCCGGTTTTTAAGCCAGCGGGGCGTTCCTGAAAAAAGAATGGCGGCGGCCGGTTTCAGCAAATACCACCCCATTGATTCGGCAGATACGCCCGCAGCCTATCAGCGCAACCGGCGCATTGAAATCAAGCTGACCCGTCAGTGAACAGATGGCCCGGTTTCCCGGGCCGCCTCCAGGGTGCCAACCGGGTTTAAAATCCCACCTTGCCCCCATCCTGTTGGGTGGCAGCGACGACCCAATGGCGTCCAGGGGGCAACCTGGCTTATTTTCCCAGCTTGCCCGTGATGTGTTCGATTTCAATTTTAAACACCCGGGTCTGGTGCTTTGAATCATCGATATATTTCTTCCCGGCTTCCAGGTAATTGCCTGAAAAGCGTTGAACCAGGGCCACAAGCCCCTCCTCCTTTTCCCGGTCAACGAGTTCCACGGCCCTGCCAAAAACAACCACGCTTTTATAGAGAGTATCAAACTTTTCGGGAACGATCTCAGAGCTATGGATCACACAGAACGACACCCGGTCGCTGTGGGCAATATTATCCAGCTTATGGCCTGATTTTCCACAGTGGAAAACAATGGCACCCCCATGGTAGACAAAATTAAGGGGTACGGCATAGGGGTACCCGTCTGCCCCGATGGTGGCCAGGACACCCGCTTCGGCCTGGGTTAAAAGGTCAAGGGTTTCACCCGGGGTGAGCTGTTTTTTCCCTCTTCTCATCGGTTTGAACATCAGCGGTTCTTCCTTCAAAATAGTGTCTAAATATTGTCCAGAATTTCAAGCACCTGGCCGCATTTGATCCTGGCGCGGGTCTCAATGGCCCTGGCTTCGGCCATGATCTCGTCCTTAAAGGCCGGGTCCGAGACATCGGTCATGTTGATCATAACATTCTGGAAGGCTCCCCAGATGCCGTTTTCAAGGGCCTTTGCCCCCACTTGGACATCGGATCTGGACGCAGGGTTCCCATATTTTGCCACCTCGCACAGGGCGTCCCAGGCCCTGTCGCCAAGGCGCATGACGGCCATGGGCACCTGGATGGCGGTTTTCAATCCGGCCTGCATCCTGGCCGTGCGGGCCGCCTGTTCTTCCGGGGTGTCCTGTGGCATCCTCGACCCTTCCATGTAGTCGTTAAAGGCCGAGGTGTCGGCATCAATCATGGGAATCAGCTCCCGGGTCAACCCATGGAGCACGGGGATACTCTTCTGCATCTGGGGTTCCACCGTTTCAAACTTTCTCACGCCCTGGGTGAGTTTGGCCACCATGGCGCCAAGGCCCGTGCCAATGGCCGCCATGGCCGCAGAGGCCGACCCGCCGCCGGGAGCCGAGGTCCGGGCCGCAATTTCTTCGATAAACCTGCGGACACTCAAGGATGCCAGGGGTTCGTCCGGGGGTTCAGCCACGATGTACTCAATGATCTTTTTTTCAGGCACAAACGTTGCCACGGAGTTGAGCCCCATGCGCTCTATGGCCAGGCGGATTTTAGGCCCCTCTTCATAGAGGAACAACCCCTCCCTTTCAATGTAATAGTCGGCCGCCATGAGGATCGATTCCAGGGGAACGATACCGACAATCTCGGAACCTGCAACGGCAACGTGGAGGGCCTCTGCCTCCCTTTTAACCTCTTCGAACAGCAGGTGGAGGGGGGTGACCCTGTAATTGTTGAGGTTCACCGTTACCTGGGCCATGCCATACTCGTCCACAAACCAGCCCATCCCCTTGACATCCCTGAGTTTTCCCGGCTGATCTTCCCCCCGGCCGGCTTCCCTTAAATTCAGGGCAATGCGATGGGCCTGGTTGGGGGTTCCCAGGATGTTGACGTTGTAGGCAATTAAAAAATTACGGGCGCCCGTGGCCGTGGCCCCCCAGGCCGGCACAAACTCGGCCGGCCCAAAATCAGGCTTACACCGGGGATCTTTTAACCGTCCGGCCAGGCCCTCGTATTCTCCCTGGCGGACATCGGGCAGCCGCCGCCGGTAATCACCGGCTGCGGATTCCTCATAGAGAAACACCGGGACATTAAGCTCCTGGGCGACTTTTCGGGCAAAGACTTTTGATGCAGCCACACATTCGTCCATGGTCACATTGGCCACGGGAATAAACGGGCAGACATCCATGGCCCCGAACCGGGGATGTTCCCCCCTGTGACGTGCCATGTCAATCTTTGCTCTTGCCACCCGGGCTGCCGCAAGGGCGCCCTGGACCACAGCGTCGGGATCTCCCACAAAGGTATAGACCGTCCGATGTGTGGAATGTCCCGAATCCACATCCAGAAGGGTACAGCCGTCCGTTGCCCGGATGGCATCGGCAATGGCATTGATCACACCGCTGTCACGACCCTCTGAAAAATTGGGCACACACTCAACTATCTTTTTCATCATTTGTCCCTCCCCATGCCTTTGAAAAAACGATATTTCCCTGTTTAACAACCTTTTCCACGATATTCACCCCCACATGGTAGGGCAGGAACCGGTAGGAAGGATATTCAAGGATCACAAGGTCTCCCTGCTTGCCGACATCAATACTCCCGATGGTATCGGCACGTTTCAGGGCCGCGGCTCCGTTGATGGTCAAGGCAGAGACCGCCTCTTCCGTGGTCATGCCCATGTACAGGGTTGCCAGGGCAAACAGCAGTGGAATGGAGTTTGAAAAGCAGGATCCTGGATTAAAATCCGTTGCCAGGGCAACGGCGCACCCCTGATCGATCATGAAACGGGCCCGGGCATAGGGCTCCTTCAGGCTGAATGCCGTGCCCGGCAAAAGCGTTGCCACCACACCTGCCCGGGCCATGGCCCGGATACCCTGGTCCGATGCCTGGAGAAGATGATCAGCGGAAACGGCATTCAGCCGTGCGCTGAGCTCAGCCCCTCCGAGCTGAACCATTTCGTCGGCATGGATCTTGACTCCCAGCCCAAGGGCCTTGGCCCGCATGAGCAGCCGTTCTGCCTGGTCCACGGAAAAAACGTTCTTCTCACAGAAAACATCACAGAATTGAGCCAGGCCCCGTTCTGCAACCTCGTCAAGCATCTCCACCACAAGGTCTATGAAGGCGTCCTCCCGCCCCTTGAATTCGGCAGGCGTGGCATGGGCACCAAGAAAGGTGACCGCGACTTCCATGGGATGGATCCGGTTCAGGGCCTGCATCACTTCAAGCTGCTTGATCTCCGTGTCATGGTCAAGGCCATAGCCGCTCTTGCCCTCCACCGTTGTGACACCAAACGCGAGCATGGCATCCAGTCTTTTCATACCCAGGGAGATCAGGTCATCTTTGACGGCCCTTCGGGTGGCCTTGACCGAGTTGGCAATCCCCCCGCCCCGGCGCATGATATCCATGTAGCTGTCACCCCTGAGCCGCCAGGCAAACTCGTCCGGCCGATATCCTGCAAACACGAAATGGGTGTGGGAATCGACAAATCCGGGCAATACCGTCTTCTCAGCCGCATCAACCATGTCAAACCCGTCCGTGTTGAACCCTGCCAGGAGGTCGTCGGAATCGCCCACAGCCGTTATCATACCCTTCTCAACGATCACGGCCCCGTTTTCAATGATGCCAAGCTCAGACATTTCCGCTCCCTGCTTTGCCCTGAACCCACTGCAGGTCACCAACTGGGATGCATTTCTTATAATCAGGTTTCCCTGCATTTTTTCCTCCTGGTCTGTTTTTTTAGACACTGCAAACCCGGTCCATGTTTATTCCCTTGGGTTTAATCATACTCCAATGGGTTTTACAATGGTGAAAAAACCTTCCGCTTCAGCCATGGGGGAAATTAAAGTATACTTTTTCTGTTTCTTTTGATAGAAACAAATTTTCTATTTAACGTTAAACCCAGGAAAGGAGATCCAAGATGAACCGATTCACGTTGATGTTTGTGTTGTCCATTTGCTCAGCTATAACACTGTTCATGTCACCGGTCCATGCCTATGACCTGCCCTCCGTGAATCTCGGAGCCACCAGCTTTCTGGACGGGGGGCCGCCGGCCGGACCCGGATTTTATTTTTCCCAGTATGTGCAGGTCTGGACCTCGGACGATTTCACTGATGCCCGGGGTGATGCGGCACTGCCTTCCATTGCCAAAGAAGACATGACCGCCTGGATCTCCATTTCCCAATTGATATACCAGTCCAACAAAACCCTGATTGCCGGAGGCAAATGGGGGGCCAACCTCATGGTTCCCGTTGTGAACCTTGACATGGGGTACACAACGGACAACCCGGCCTTTCCCCAGGACAACAGTGGAGGCATGGGGGATATTCTGGTCGGACCCTTTCTCCAGTGGGATCCCATCATGGGAAAAAAAGGCCCCATATTCATGCACAGAATCGAGTTGCAGATGATTTTTCCAACGGGCAAGTACGACGAAGACAAAGAACTTAATCCAGGCAGCAATTTTTTCTCGTTCAACCCCTACTGGTCAGGCACCCTTTTCCTTGGACCGAAACTGACCGCCAGCACCCGGATTCACTATTTGTGGAACGCCAAAAACAATGATCCCAACCGAAATTACCGGGCAGCCGGAGCAGATGACACCCAGGCAGGCCAGGCCTTCCATGCCAATTTCGCCATGGCCTACGAAATCCTGCCCAAGCGATTAAGACTCGGGATCAACGGCTACTTTTTAAAACAGATCACCCAAACTCAAATGAACGGTGAAGACCTCAACGACACCAAGGAGCAGGTGCTGGCCGTCGGTCCGGGGCTGGTTTACCATTTTTCAGGAGACGACCACCTTTTCTTTAACACCTATTTTGAAACCGCTGCCGAGAACCGCCCCCGGGGCAACCGGTTCAACCTTCGCTGGGTTCACCATTTTTAACGTTCGACCGGCAAGTGGACGTAAGGCCCATGAATTTTGATCATGGGCCTGAAACCGTATCACTCGATGATCAAATTTTTTCTGACCGACACAGCAAAACACAAAATTCGATTGATGCCGGTGGCGGGGATCGTTTCCACGGAAACCTTTTTGTGGAAAGAACCAGACCTTCTGTCCAATACGATTATGAATTGGCAGGGCACCGATCGCAGAAAATCATCATAATCGATATGTTTTGCCTGCCCTGAGCACCCGGGTATCGGCCCCCAGTTCGTCTTCCATCCTTGCAAGGGAGGCGTCACAGGTATCATGGGCCGAAAGGAGCACCCTCGCGGGCGCAGCCCGGTTGATGGCGTCAATGGTGAGGTCAAGATCCGTGTTTTCAATGCTCTGCCACGGGGGTTTTCCCGTTCCAAGGAAGGTCTGAAACTTTATGCCGGCAAGGCTTCCCCTGCCGTCGGTTACCGGGAAATGAAACCCGCCGCCCACGCAGTAAAGGGGATCGTCACACAGGCGGCCTGCCATGGCCAGAATCACCTCAACCGTGGGATGACCACAGCCCGTGATAACCACAAGGCCCTTGTTTCGCACCCTTGCCACCAGGGACTGCTCTTCCATGTATCCCATCACAAAAAGACTCCTTGCCAGGGGGCCGGTGGTGCCGATGCCCGCCGCCAGCACCCTTGGCCCGGTTACAACCTGGGCGTTAAACCCCGGAGCCCCGCCCGTTTCCGGCAGAAGACAGGGTATTGTTGATGCAGGCATCAACGTTTCGGGCACGGCAACCGTCCGGGACCGCTGGGCCGAAAGCCCGCCCATGTGGTCACAGTGGAAATGGGAAATGGCAAGGGCATCCACCTGGTCCAGGTGGCATCCGAGTTTTTCTGCATTATGGCTGAAGGCCGGGCGGCTCGGTCCAAACCCCACATCAAAGAGCAGGGTTCCCAAATTGGTCTTGAACAGGTACGAAACACCGGCGTCTTTCACAAATCCGGGTTCGGCCCGCCATTCAACCACCACGGTCAGCTCGATAAAATCAAGCTCGGGCAGGTCAAGGGGCTCGGCATCTGCCAGCCGCTGGTGGTTCAGTTGGTCGGCCCGGGCCTTATTCTCCCTGTAGCGGATATTTTTTACGAACAACCATGGGACAAGAACAGGGGAGGTCAGAAAAAGCCCCGGCCACCAAACGGGTGAAATCCTAAACAGCATAAAAACCTCACAAGCGACAGGGTTATTACCATCAGTCAACCAGGAAAATCTTGCCGGCAGCTTCATATCCGTCGAGCAACTCCTGGACATTGGACCAGCTTGACTCCTCAACCTCAAGGGTATGGGTGGTATCTTCAGCATAAACCGTATCCAAAACCGTCACACGATGGGCCTTTAAAAGGTGAAGAAAGGTGTCGTTAAAGGTGTAGGGAACCCTGACCTTATATTGCCTGCACCGGACAAGCCGTGTCAGGGGGGCAGCGTCAATCACAGCCTGGACAGCCCCTGCATAGGCCTGGATCAACCCTTTTATGCCAAGCTTTACCCCGCCGAAATAACGGGTCACAACGGCAGCCACCTGGGTGAGACCATTTGACTCAAGGGCATTGAGCATGGGCCGGCCGGCCGTACCCGAAGGCTCACCATTGTCCGAACTGTGGCTCATCTCACCCTTTTCCCCCACCCGATAGGCCCAGCAGTTATGGGTGGCCTGGCGGTGCTCTAACGAGATGGCAGAGATAAACGCCTTGGCATCTTCAACCGTGGTGACAGGTTCCAGGGCACAGATAAACTCGGACCGCTTGATCTTGACCGATAGGATTCTGCCCCGGTCAATATGATAAAAGTCACCGGCACCCGGGGTTGTCTCTGCACCCTTTGTAATATTATTATCAGACACGTTTCAATCGGTTCTCCTAGGTTATCTCAACACATGGGGACAATCCCTTGATTTACGTTGAGCCATAAAAATAGAAAAATTTACAAAAAACCACAACCCCCTATTTGTTTATTTGACAAACCCCTTATACAGCCCCATCTTTCGTTACCTGATTTTTATATGAAACGCCCACCGAAGCATTGCAAACAGAGACGTTTCAACGTTCGTTGTGGCCAGAGCAGACGTCATGCTCCGGCCGTGCCGGTTATAAAAGGGCAGGAGGGAATCCATGATTTGTGTTAAAAAAATTCACGTATCCGGCATGAGTTGCGGGCATTGCGTCAACAGTGTCACCCAGGCCCTGGAAGCCATACAGGGTGTAAATTCGGCAAAGGTTTCCCTTGAAAGCGCAACGGCTGAAGTAACCTTTGACCAGGAGGCCGTTGACCTTGAGGTCTTAAAGGCCGCCATCAGGGAAAAGGGGTTTGGCACTGAACCCGTATCACCTGTAAACAACAAACCATTTACCATTATTGCCCCGAAAAACCTTGAACCGTCCACGGCCCCGAAAAAACAGCTGGCCGAAACAACCTTTAAAATCGAGGGCATGTCCTGTGCCAACTGCTCCGGCACCCTGGAAAAAGCCCTGAAAAAATCTGCGGGCATCGAAAAGGTTTCAATCAACTTCTCCATGGAAAAGGGATTTGTAACCTATGACCCAAGCCTGGTGGAGGAGCAGGGTATATTTGAAATCGTCCAGCGGGCAGGTTATACCGCCTTTGGCCAGGAAAAGGAAAGAACAGAGGATTCCCCCATTGCCCAAAAAGAGCGATTCCGGTTCTTTTTTGCGGCAAGCCTGACCATCCCCCTGGTCTTTCTCATGTACACCATGCCCTTTGGCCATGCCAACACCAATTACGCCATGGGCCTGCTTGCCACCCTGGTAATGGTGGTGTCGGGCCGCACCTTCTACGAGGGGGCCTTTCATTCCCTGAAAAACCGCTCGGCCAACATGGATGTTCTCATCGCCCTTGGCATCTCTGCGGCCTATTTTTACAGCCTTTTTTCTTTGCTCGTCCTTGACCCTGCCGCCCACACCTTTTTTGACAGTGCTGCCATGCTCATCACCTTCATCCTGCTGGGAAAAATGATCGAAGCCAAGGCCAAGGGTCAAACAGGCAAGGCCCTTGAAAAACTCATCTCCCTTGGGGCTGACAAGGCAAGAATCATCGTCAACGGCAGTGAACGTATGGTCAAGGCGTCCGAGGTAAAAAAAGGAGATCTTTTTTCCGTCCGGCCCGGGGAGACCATTCCGGTTGACGGAAAAATCGTCGAAGGAACCACCACCATTGACGAGTCCATGATCACAGGCGAAGCCATCCCTGCGGACAAGACCCAGGGAGACCCGGTGACCGGTGCCACCATCAACCAGACAGGCGTCATCACGGCCAGGGCCGTGCGGGTGGGCAAAGAGACCCTGCTCGCAAATATCGTCAAGATGGTCGAGGAGGCCCAGGCAGACAAAGCCCCGATCCAAAGACTTGCCGACACCGTATCCAACTACTTTGTTCCGGTGGTGGTCGTTGCTGCCATCCTCACCTTTGTTGTCTGGAACTTTATTGTTGACTATCCGCCGCCCCCGGGAACCACCCGGTTTCTGTTTGCCTTTCAGCTGATGATCGCGGTACTGGTTGTGGCCTGCCCCTGCGCCCTTGGCCTTGCCACCCCCACGGCCATCATGGTGGCAAGCGGTGTGGGTCTAAAAAGGGGAATCCTCTTTAAAAGGGCCTCTGTGCTTGAAAACATTTCCCGGCTGGATGTGGTTCTATTTGACAAAACCGGTACCCTCACAAAGGGCAGGCCCAGGGTATCGGCCATTTACCCCATGGACCATGGATCTGAAACCCAGGTACTTAAAATAGCGGCAGCCCTGGGAGCCGCATCAATCCACCCCCTGGCCTGCGCCATTGTAAAAAAAGCCGAACAGGAGAATATTGCCGTTGAAAAGATCTCAAACCAGCAGGAGATCCCCGGCCACGGATCTAGGGGCGAGCTTGACGGCAGACAGGTCATGCTGGGCAACCTCAAACTGCAACCTGAAGCATCCTTTCTTTCAGACAAGGCCGCAGCAGCCGGTCAACAGATTTCCGCTGCCGGTGATTCTTCGGTGTATGTGTGGCAGGACAATACCCTGAAGGGCATCATCGCCCTGGCCGATGAAATCAAGGCCGATTCAAAAGAGGCCATGGCAAGACTCCACCGCCTTGGCATCCGAACAGCCCTTGTCTCAGGAGACAATGAAAAGGCAGCAAGGCGTGTGGCCCGGGTCGTCGGCATTGATGAGGTCGAGGCCGAGGTGCTGCCCGGCGACAAAAGCCGGATCGTCAAAAAATGGCAGGAGCGGGGTTACCGGGTCGCCATGGCAGGAGACGGCATCAACGACGCCCCGGCCCTTGCCCAGGCAGACATCGGCATTGCCGTGGGGTCGGGAACGGACATTGCCAGGGAGACCGGGGACGTAATCCTGGTCAACAACTCCCTCCTGGACGTTGAACGGGCCATCGTGCTCGGACGAAGGACCCTCAAGACCATCCGCATCAATTTTTTCTGGGCCTTTTTTTACAACCTGCTCATGATCCCGGTTGCAGCCGGCCTTGCCTACCCTGCCCTGGGGTTGGTGCTCAAGCCTGAATGGGCCTGCATTGCCATGTGGCTGTCTTCCCTCACGGTTGTGGGAAATTCCCTGCTTTTGAAAAAATAGGAGAAGTGTTCAATATCCAATTTTTGAATCACTCCTCCAGGAATTTTTAATTCATTCTGATATAACCGGCATGGCCGGGCTGACCCAGCGCTAGTGCGGATTGGAATCAGGATCAGCCCGGGTTATTGAACAGATCATTTAAATCCGCTGTCCAAGGGTGTGACGGGAAGGAATGCGGAACTCGTCATATTGTCCGGGGTAATGAATAGGGTGACACCGTCATCGCTCCACCCGAAAGCCTCACCGTTCAAGATGATTTTTTCTTTGTTGAACCAAAGGGTCAAATCATCCGGATCCTGATTCTTTTTTTCTCCTTCGATGCCGGGTGTACCGACTTTATAAAGGGCATTTGTATATTTTATCATTTTCGACAATTGCTCTTCAAAACGAATGATTTGGGTTCTGAAAATCATTTCTATATCGTAACCGTCTGTTTCCGAGTTATCCATCGCAAGCTTTTCGCAAACCAGGGAGATGGTGATTTCCGCAGACTCTTTATTTTTGATAAAGGATTTGATCGGGAATACATTTTTAAAGGTCAGCACACTCATTTCCGGAAAATTGGGCATCAAATGGGCATCGGAGGGACGGAATTCTTTCTCCCCGTCCCCATTTTTGAAATACAATGTCACCAGTGAATTTGCAGCCATCCAGCGTGTCGGCAAAAAGAGTGTAATATTATTATCCTTAAAAATGTTGATGGGATTTAAAATAGACCGATTGGCAGTCTGCACCAGCACACGGTCGAATTCAGGCTGTATCCGTTTTAAAATGTCTCTGTTTCGAATCTGTCCATAGAGCCACAGCAGGTCGTAATTCTTGATCTTATCATTTTTCAGCACCATCTCCATGATGCGATTAAAGACATCTGGCCTGGCGTTGAGCAATAAAGCCGGACCAACGGATCGAATCATATCGGGAGAGTCGAGAAAGGTGAAATGTCCGTTATCCAGATTACGCATAATCAACCGCCCTGCCCCATCGGAATCCCCCATACGTGCATACTGAAGGGCAACAAAAAGGATATTTCCCCAATCGGAATCCTCAGAATTTGCAAGAATCAGATCCAGATCGTTTTTAAGCATGACCGGATCCACCTGCTCCGATTTTAACATGGTTTTACACATGGCAACTGAAGCCGCATAGGGATCCCGTCTCAATATCCCCTGGTGAATTTTCTGAAATTGCTTGAAGCAATGAACCGCCTCTTCATTCTTACCAATTTCCTGGGCCGCCTGACCGCGGTAATACCAGTATGGCGGAAATTTTTGAAAGCTTTTTTCAATCCGTTCCAACTTACGATACCGGCGGGCAAGGTCAGTTTCTTTGAGGATACCCGTATAAACGCTGAGCTGTTTCTCGTCCAATCGCCATTCATCGGGCAAATTATATTTCCGCATCAACTCCCATGAATATTTCAACAGCTTTTTATAGAAGTTGTTGAGTCCCTGCATGGTTTTTGAGTCAATCGCCCATTTCCCCTCCTCTTTCTCTTTCGCATACGCATCCATCTGGGATCGGTAATTGAAATAAAAGGAGCCTGTGGAAAGTACAGCAGATAAAATGCTCGTATACGGACTGATGATAAGGTCTGTATCAAAAACTTTGTATTTTACTCTGTTTTTAAGCTCGCTCTGGACATTTTTATCAAAGCTGCTCAAGAGATATTCCCGTTCATGATCCTGGATCTTGGAATCTGTGAGCAGATCCATCAGTTCCTGGAGCAATGTAATGATATCTGCGTCAGGAATATTACTAAGATTCAGGTTGTTTATGATGGTATTGTATTCCTGATCAAGAACCACCTTATCGTTGTAATTCATAATATAGGTTAAAGAGACTGCAATCAGGTTTAAAGATTGTAATACTTGGGCTTGAACCTCAGCCTTAGCCTTGGCTTCAGCTTCAGCTTTAGCCCTGGCATCAGCTTGAGCTTTGGCTTCAGCTTTAGCCCTGGCATCAGCTTGAGCCTTGGCTTCAGCTTTTGCCTTGGCTTCAGCTTTTGCCCTGGCTTCAGCTTTTGCCCTGGCTTCTGCTTGTGCTTTGGCTTCAGCTTTTGCTCTGGCTTCTGCCCGTGCCTTGGTTTGAGCCTCAGCTTCAGCAGCATCCTCAGCTTCATCCTCGTCCTGGCTCTGGGGCACATCCTGACTCTGGAACTGAATCTGAACCTGCTCCGGATTGAATTCCGCCCAAACTTCCATGGGGCCGAATAACCCGGACAACAGAATACAGATAAAAAGCATAACCGACTGTAAACCCATGTTGAATTTTCCTTGAACGATCCACATTCGCATTTTTGTATCCGCCTGTTGGTGAATCAGTTTTGCCTTCGGCCATTAAAAATTTAAACCGTAATGTATATGATACAAATACACTTTTTGTCAAGTTAATCCGAAAGCCCCTAACATTTCAATCGTCGAAAAATCCATTCTTCCAATCTTTAATTGTTGTCAATGTCGTAAAAAACTCGGAGGTTATTTATCCCCTCTACCCCTTTATAGCTTTTTTCAATCCATCCCCTATCTGTTACTCATATTTTGAATTTGATTCTCCCCTGTATTCCGACTACTGATAGGCAGGTTTAATCTTAGCAAAAAATTCAGGAGAGGATAAAATGAGCGACAAATATGAATCCATGTGGAAAAAATTAGGGCTGAACCTTGAAGCCCACAACGCCCTGTTGGACGTTCTGGGGAAGGGGTATGCCGATATTTATCTCTCTCAAAAGGACCGCCCCAAGGGCATGGAATATTTTGATTTTGTGATGGGTGAAGTCCATGGTCTGAGAATCAAGGAGCTGGTGGATGAAAAGGAAGCGGGCCGGAAAATTATCGGTTCCTTTTGCGTTTTTGTTCCCGAAGAGATTGCCCTGGCCGCCAATGCCACCTTGGTAGGGCTATGTTCCGGTGCTGATTTTGCCCTTGAAGACGTTGAAAAATATTTACCCAGAAACACCTGTGCCTTGATCAAGTCGGCCTTTGGATTCAAGTTGGGACAGGTCTGCCCCTACCTGGAAACCGCGGACATGGTCGTGGGGGAGAATACCTGCGACGGCAAGAAGAAAGCCTATGAATCCCTGGGAACATTGATGGACAACCTCTATGTCATGGATCTGCCCCAGATGAAATCAGGTCAGGGCCGTGATCTTCTCAGGGCCGAGTATGACCGGTTCAAGCTTGCCGTGGAAGAATTGACCGGGGTTACCATCACCCCCGACTCCCTGAAACAAGCCATAGGGATTGTCAATGCCAAGCGATCGGCCCTCCACCGATTGGCCAGACTGAGAACTGCAGACCCGGTTGTTATTTCAGGGCTGGATGCCCTGTTGGCAAACCAGGTCGCCTTTTATGATAACCCCCAACGGTTTACCGAATCCCTTCATAAAATCTGTGATGAACTGGAAAAAAGAATCCTGGAACGACAGGGCGTCTCACCGTCAAAAACCCCGCGAATCCTGATCTCCGGCTGCCCCATGGCTGTACCCAATTGGAAATTGCCATGGATCATTGAGACTTCCGGGGGGGTCATTGTGGGGGAAGAGTCCTGTGTGGGAGAACGGGGAACCCGCAACCTTACCCGGGATACCGGCACCACCATTGACGAACTGATGGATGCCATAACAGACAGGTACTTTAAGGTGGATTGCGCCATTTTCACCCCCAACCAGGAGCGTCTGGATCATATCAAAGCCATGGCAAAGGAGTATCAGGCTGACGGCGTCATCCATTACGGCCTTCAGTTCTGTCAACCCTACACCATGGAGGCCATGGGTGTTGAAAATGCCCTGGAAAAAAATGATATCCCCTGCCTGCGCATTGAAACCGATTACGGTATGGAGGATGTCGGGCAATTGGGAACCCGGATAGAGGCCTTTATCGAACAATTGAAATAGGAACGTTGGGATTTAAAACTGAAAAACTTCCTGTGGGGGAATCATCTTGTGAATATTGAACCATTGATGAATGACGGGTTTGATGGAGAACCTGCCAAAAGAGTCTTGCGTTACATGGAGGGCCATAGGGAAAAGGGTCATCCCATTGTCGGCATCTATTGCGGGTATGCACCCATTGAGCTGATTTATGCCATGGGCATCGTCCCCACCGTTTTATGCGCCTTTTCCAAGGCACCCATTCCCAGTGCAGAGGCCATTCTTCCGGCCAATCTCTGCCCCCTTATTAAATCCAGCTATGGATTTATCCTGGAGGGGACCTGCCCGTTTTTTTCCATGTCCGATGCCGTGATCGCCGAGACCACCTGTGATGGAAAAAAGAAAATGTTTGAATTGGCAGCCCAGGTAAAGCCCTTGCACGTGATGGATCTTCCCCAGCTTCCAGATGAAGTGGAAGCCTTGGACAATTGGACGGTGATGATTCGAAAACTCCAGGGGTTTCTCGAAAAGACCTTCCATAAAAAGGCCACGGATCAAACAATTGAAACGGCCATTCAAACGACCAACCGCAAGAACAGCCTGATGAGAAAATTCTATGATTTTGCCGCCATCCACCCGCCCGTCATCAATTGGCAGGAGATGTATGATGTGGGGTTTCTCGCTTTGCCCGCCACTGGAGATGAAATGATTCCCCTTTTGGAAACCCTGCTGGAAAAATTGGATAAACGGGTGGAACAGGGGGTGCACTATGGATCACCGGAATCTCCCCGGGTGCTTGTAACCGGTTGTCCCGTGGGGGGCGATGCCCTTAAAATATTCAAGATCATCGAAGCCTCCGGCGGACTGGTGGTGGCACCGGATGCCTGCACCGGCATCAAGGCCTTCATGGGCGAAATCGAAGAAAACACCCCGGATCCTGTCCAGGCCATTGCCCGGCGATACCTTGAAATCCCCTGTGCCTGCATGACACCCAACGATCGCCGATTATCATCACTTTCTGAAATGATTGAAAAATTCAAACCCGATGTTGTGGTTGATTTTGTGCTGACGGCTTGCCATTCCTATAATGTGGAAGCCCATAAGGTCGGCGAATATGTGGGAGACAGGCATGGATTGCCCTACTTGAAGATAGAGTCCGACTATTCGGACAATGATGAGGGACAGATTCGAACCAAGATAGAAGCCTTGTTTGAAATTCTGGGTTAAGACCCTGTTTCAATAGGGTTCGGGCATGGAAAAAAATGGAATCATTGGAAAATCAACCATAAAAGAGATACGGCACAACAATGAACGTATATGCAGGAATTGATATTGGCTCCAGAACCATTGAGCTGGTGGTGGTGGATATTCAGGGAAATATCGTGGATTTTATTCAAACTGATACCGGGTTTGACCCCATTACCGAAGCCACCCGGATTCTTGGGGGGGTTCCCCATGACCAAATTATGGCCACGGGATATGGGAGGGGCCTCTTTGAAACGGCCTTTGATGATGCCCAAACCGTTACGGAAATCAAGGCCCATGCCAGGGGAGTGGTTTCAGTTTTCCCCGATGCAACCACCATTTTAGATATTGGTGGCCAGGACTCCAAGGCCATTGCCCTCAATGACGGGGGCCGGGTTAAAAAATTTGAGATGAACGACCGCTGTGCCGCCGGTACAGGCAAATTTCTAGAAATCATGGCCAAGAATCTGGGGTTTTCCATTGATGAGTTTGGACTGGCAGCCCTGGATGCCCAAAATGATTTGAGTATCAACAGCATGTGCACGGTTTTTGCCGAATCCGAGGTCACCTCTCTCATCGCCAGGGGAGCGGACCGCAAAGAGATTGCCAGGGGACTGCATTTGAGCGTGGTAAAAAGAGCTGCCGGCATGATCAACCGGGTCTCTTCCCTGGGCCCCATTGTTTTCTCAGGTGGGGTGGCAAACAATCCTTGCATCAAGGCGCTGATTTCCCAAAAATTAGGCAGACAGGTGCTGGTTCCAGAGATGCCCCAGAGGATGGGGGCTTTGGGGGCCGCTTTGATTCTGGCGGAAAAAACATGTGAAAACAGGATACTGTAAACCGGGTTATTGAACAGGGTGAAAAAAAGCAGCTCTTCCAGACGGATCCTGAGCATAAATATTGACCGCCCTGGCAGTTTCAATGATTATAAACCAGTTACAAAATGATAGTATAACCGGCATGGCCGGAGCAAGACGTCTGCCCTGGCCACAACGAACGTTGAAACGCCCCTGTTTGCAATGCTTCGGTGGGCGTTTCATAAAAAAATGTCCATGGAAAAGTGTGCGGTCTTAACCACGGACAGTCTGCCAGAAGTCCATTACCTTCCTCAGCAAAGGGGTTTTCAATTGAATGGCACTTTCAGGACATATCTCCTGGCAACAAAAGCAACGGATACAATGGTCATGGTTATAAACCGGCGGGTCTGATTTATCATCGCCGGCAAAACCCAGCGCCTTGGGTTTTGCCGGGCACATGGCGATGCAAACCCCACATTTAATACATTTTTTCTCAACAATAAAGGGTATGGGCACGATGCGACGGTTCAAAAAACCGACCAGCAAATTTGGCTGGTAGGGTTTCAGGGGTGTCCTGTCCACTTCAAAATCCCTGGCAACAAAACTGTCAAAATCATCCCCAACGATCTCAATCTCCTCTTTTAAAAAGGTTCCGGCCCCCGCTTCCATCCCATATTTCACGGTTGGAACATACTCCGGATTCAGATCAATCAACCGGCAGGCAGTTGCATCCAGGGCCACGGGATCTGACGAAAAAAGAAGAACATTCATTTTTTTAGGAGTGCCACCCCTGGGTCCATTTCCCTCCATTGCACAGATCCCGTCCATGATATAGAGTCTGGGTTGAACAAAGGTATTCAAATCGACCAGCATCTTTGCAAAATCTTCGGCATCGGGTAATTTCACATGGAATTCTCCCTTGAGCACTCCGGGAATACAGCCAAACTGGTTTTTTATGGCCCCTGTAAATTTCTCCAACCCATGGGTCTTTAGTTTCGGAATGCTGATAACGCCGTCATTATCCAGGATTGCCCGGGCAACAAAGAATTTTTTATTCTGAACGCCCCTGTCAAAAAAAACCTCAGCACCATTTTTAAAGTCTGCAAGGGCAACATTGAGTCTGTCCGCAACTTGAGCACACCCGGCTTTTTTAGAAGCCTTTACCGTGCTGCCCACCGCAGGAGAATCGCCATAGGAAAGGGTAACTCCGGCCTTGATCAGTGCCTGTGCAACGGCTTCAAATACCGACGGATTTGTCGTAACACACCGGTCCGGCACCTCCCCGACAAGGAGATTGGGTTTCAGCAAAATATTCTCACCTTCCCCGACAAAGGACAAAATGCCGCCAATCAGGTCAAGCCCCCTTTCAACAGCCTTATGGACCTGTTCATAATCGTAGGACTCGCATCGGACAAGGGCAACTTTTGCCATTACAGCCCCTTTGTTTTAAAAGGTGTGGACAAACGGCCAATGGCCGAAACTATGGTCAAGGCCCTCCAGAAGGACTCAGGGTCTTCTGTTGTGCAATGGGCACTATAAACTTTACAAAAAATAAAAATTATTGTATATGAAATCCAGTTTATTCTATGGACATTGGTCGAACAACATATCATAAGTTTAGGCGCTTTCCAGTCTTTTTGTCGTCTTATTCTACATAAAAACCCATAGATTAATGGGCACATTTGCGAAGTTATAATTATTTTAACACACATAAATAACATGATGGGAAATTTTATATGCACTCTATTATAGCCCTCTGGACACACCCCAGATCCATATCAACAGCCTTCGAACGAATCATGATTGAAAGAAAAGACTTCCATATCCTTCATGAACCTTTTTCGTATTACTATTACGTCAACCAAGACAAGGCAAGTGTCGAGCAGGAATTTGTTGATCCAGACCATCCAAAAAACTATCCTGATATCCGGGATTACATTATCAGCAAGGGAGCGTCATCACCGGTTTTTTTCAAAGATATGTGTTCGCATTGCTGCGAACCTTTATCAGAGGATATCCCTTTCCTAAACAGAATTGTGAACACCTTTTTGATTCGGAATCCAGAACGTGCAATCCCATCTTATTATGCCATGAACCAATCCGTCACTCCCGAAGAAATTGGTCTTGAGCAGCTTCATACAATTTTTCAAGCAGTCGTGAACCATACAGGAAGGATGCCAGTGGTTGTAGATGCTGCTGATCTTGAAAACGATCCAGATGGTATAATGAACGCATACTGCAAAGCGCTTGGAATTCCATTTATCCAGGAGGCGATGACCTGGGAAAAAGGCCACCAGGAAAAATGGGATATATGGAAAGAATGGCATAAAGATGCAGCTAAAAGCACGGGAATTCAAAGAGATCTGGAGGTTTTTGAGTTTGACACCCGAAACAATGACCATTTGAAACGTCTTTGTGATATCCAGAGACCCTTTTATGAAGCTTTGCACCAACATCGGATAAAACCAGAGGTTGTATCTGATTGAAGGAAGGCCCCATGCTGACTTCGTGGTCAAATCATAACAGAACACGCATTGAGCAGATGGTATCTGATTCTTCCCATACTGGCGATTATGCTGTTTTTGATGCAGATGGCACATTGTGGGAAAACGATCTGAGTGAATCCCTTCTTGCTTTTCTTGAAGCCGAAGGTATCATTGCTGTGAAAAAGTTGCATCAATCGATGTTTCCTATTCCTATTTCCGGCGATGAAAGTCTTATTCGCTATTATCAAAGGTTGTGTGATATTAATATCAGTTTAGGATATTTCTGGCTATGCCAGTCATTTTCCGGTTTTTCCATACGCCAGCTGAGTGCCTATATTGATCGTCTTTTAGCGGATCGGGAAGAAAGGTTACAGACAAAACAGCTCAAAGACGATTTTATGAAAAAAAAACACAAAAAAATTCCTTTGATTTTTCATTGGCAGCAAGAATTAATCGCCTACTTGAAGTCGGTGGGAATTGCTGTTTATGTGGTGACTGCCTCTTTGGAAGATCTTGTCAGATTGATTGTTTCCACGCCCAGGTACGGATTCTCAATCCCGCCTGAAAATGTAATTGGAATGAAATTGGCGTTGCATTCACCAAACGGCACGCTTTTAGATCAAACCAAAGAAAGAATGAATGAAAAATATTTTAACAGTGTGGTCACCCCGTCGTTGGCGGGAATCACCCCATGGTATGCTGGTAAAGTGGCTGCAATCAAGACATATATTGATTCTGTAAAACAACCAGTGCTTGTAGCAGGGGACTCCGACAGCGATATTGAAATGCTCAATTATGCAAAACCTGCCTGCGGACTCAAATTATTTATAAGGCAAAACACACCCCATATTATTTAGTCTGACAGAAAAACCCTGGTAGCCGGGTAAGGTATGTTAACCGCCCATTTTCCAATTTCTTTGATCTGAAAATTCTTATCTTCTTTTTTTCATGACTTCCTTTCTTTAGCAACCCCCTTTCCTATTACCGGCATGGCCGGAGCATGACGTCTGCCCTGGCCACAACAAACGATGAAACGCCCCCACTGATGATGCTTCGGTGGGTGTTTCATATAACCGGCACGGCCGGAGCAGGACGTCTGCTCTGGCCACAACGAATGATGAAACGCCCCTGTTTGCTATGCTTCGGTGGGTGTTTCATATAAAAATTATTTTAAAAAAGATATTGAAACCAGCCTTATCTTTATGTTAGCTTCACCGTTTTTATCAAAAATCGAGCTGGCCGGGTTCCAGATCAAAGGTGTTGTTGAAACATGGAAAAATATATTGGGTGGATTATCGTTGCCACGCTGGCCGTATACCTTTTGAATATCGTTACCCCGGTTGCCTGGGTGATACCGGCATTGCTGGCCTGGCTTGTGCCGGTTCTAATGTGGCCGACCCTTGGCCGGGGTATCCGCACCCAGGCACTGGTGCTCGTTGCCCTGGGCATCACCACCCAAACGTTTTCGGCCTTCCATGGCATCTTCCTTGGCTGGAAGATGGTTCTTACCCTGAATCTGCCCCTTCTGGCCATGTTTGTAGCGGTTTCCTTTCTTTCCCTGACCAGTTCCGAGGTTGAACAAGAGTCCCTGCCAACGGGAAAAGGGGCTGCAATTAAAACGGCGGTTGGGACCCACCTGCTGGCGTCGGTCATCAACATGTCCGTGCTGTTTGTTTTTGGTGACCGGATTCAGAAGAACGGCACCTTGAACCGGAGTCAGCAGATTATTCTCGCCCGCTCCTTCTGCTCCGCTGCCTGGTGGTCTCCCTTTTTTGTGGCCACGGGTGTCGCACTGACCTATGCCCCTGGAATGTCCTGGCAGCGGACATTGCTGCCCGGTGCCATCATGAGTCTTCTGGCCATTGGCTATTCAATTGTCGAAGTCTGCTATTTCAGTAAGGATGAGTTTTCCGGCTACCCCTTCAAGGTGAACACATTGACCATGCCGGTTCACCTTGCGGCTCTGGTCATCTGCGTGCATTATTTCAAGCCTGAAATGAATATCTTGAATATCATCTGTATCCTCTCTCCTGCCGGTGCCCTTGTTTTTATGAAATGCCGGCCAAGGGTTAAAGCATTGCACTCTTTTATCAATAACAAACTCAAGGCTGTCGGCAGCCAGTTTGTTCTTTTCCTGGCCGCCGGTATTTTCTCTGCCGGCATTAAATCGGTTATTCTTGTGTACCCGGAACTTTTCAGCCTGGGCAATTCAGCGTTTACGCCGGTGCTGTTTTCCATCATCCTTGGGCTGGTCATTATTACCGGGCTGATGGGCGTCCATCCGATTGTCAGTATTTCCATCATCAGCCGCTGCTTTTACCCCTTAAGATGGACCCGTCCCAGCTGGGCTTTCTTTTCCTCAGCAGCTGGGCGATTTCAACGGGAAGCAGTCCGCTGTCAGGCGTCGGCCTGGCCCTGGTAAGCCGATATCAGGTCTCCGCCCGCGGAATTCTTCAAAGCAACTGGCACTATGCCGTGATGATGTGGGCATCTGCCTCTCTGATGAACATTGTTTTCTTTGTCAGGTAAAGTTTCAAGTATGCCGCTCCGGGGTTTTAAAGCCCCCCTTCCGACCTATTCAAATGAAAGCAAATAATGGATCAGGTTCCCCTGGGTGTAAATAATTTTGAGGGCAGCCAGATAAAGGGTATACCGGGCGTCTGCCATCCGTGTTTGGGCCTGAACCATCAAGGTGTTTGCATCCATGATCTCAATACTGTCGGTCATGCCGTACTTAAACTGCATCTGAACTGCCGAATAATTTTCCCGGGCTGATATCAACTCCTCCTCAAGGTTGTGCAGGGTTTCTCGGGCAGTTTTCAGATCCAGAAAAGCGGTCTCTGCTTCATAGACAATCTGTTTTTTCTGGGCGGATAAATCCTGTCTGATCTTTTTTACCTCAAGTACGGCCTTTTTCATTCTTGCCCCACGGTCAGCTCCGTCAAACAGTGTAAAAACAAGATTGGCCTGAATGTATGCATCTTCAGTATCATAGCCATCTTTCTGACCATAGAGATCATAGGAAAAATCGGTTTCCCTGTAACCCCCTTCAAGGATGAGAGCGGGCCAATAGGCCCCCTTTTCATATTCAATCTTTTGGGCCGCCATTTTCAAATTTATCTGCAGCTGTTTAACCTCATACCGGTTTTCCATTGCCCTATCCAGAATCGTTTCAAAAGTGGCTGAAAAATTTTCCAGGTCTGAAAGGCCTTTATCTGTAACTGAAAATCCGCGTTCTGCACCTGTCAGGCGAATCATATCCGCCTTGTTCCGGCTAACATCATTTCTGGCAACCAGTTTAGTCGTCAATGATTTTGCCAACTCCGCCTTTGCCTTGAACAGGGCCGTTTTTGTCACGTCCCCGACCCTGAGCTCTTCTTCTACAAAATCCATGTGGGCGGTGAGGCGTGCGACATCAGCCTGTGCAATCTCCACCTGACGAAGGGATTTGAGAATCTGAAAATAAATTTTGGCCACGTTGAGAAAATATTCAGCCCGGACTGTGGACAGAGAAAAACCGGCCTTTTCAACGCCTTTCTTTGAAATGTCCCAGGCAACGAACTCCCTGCCGTTCAGGGTTCCGGTTGCCTGGAACAGGGCACCCTGTAGATTGCCATATGCCGCACTAAACGCAAGAAACGCCCCCGTACCGAAATGCGACTTATCTTCCATGAATACCAGCCAGGCAAACAGAAGCATCAACGACATGAGCTGAAAACCGGTATTAAATACAGTCATGACATTCGCATACCCGCCGCCTTTGAAGGCCAACTGCTTTTGCCGGGCAAAATCCTTTGCCCACAACGGAAATGCCCGATCTTCAGCCCCTGCCACCCAAATTTTGGTCAGAGCGCTTAAGAACTGCATTACCTGGCCGGCAATCTCACCTTCCAGCCGGGTGGTGCTTCGAAAATACTTCAATTGCACCGCACTCAGACCAGAAATCACCACCAGGGCTTTACCCAAAAGGGCCAGGGCCACCCAGGCCAGATCAGAATGATAGTAAAAAAGCAGCCCTATAAGACAGACCATGGCAAAAACCTTCCCAGATCCCCGGAATCCGAATTCCAGAAGGTCCATGAAGGTCAGGGGCCGATCGACAAAGGCGGGATAAAAGGTAAAGGCCTGGTCTGATATCTCTTTTACCCTGGCAGATGTCAGTTTTTCTGATTCCCCTGGAAGACGAGGCATTCAGGCAGGCACTTCTCAGCTCCCCCCATAGGGCTTTAAAAGATACCTTTGGCGTTGAACTCCCCAGGGACAAGACACTTCATGTACTCGAACAGAGTCCCGAAAACATGGATTTTGTAATTCCCTTAAAACCCGATGAAATCACACAGGGAATGACAAAAAAACAGATCGTTGATCGCCTGACACAAGATATGCCCAAAGTCAGTGAAAAGATCAGCCAACGAATGAATGTATATGGAAATATCCTGGCTGCCCTATGGGCAGAGCCTGAACTGGTGGAGGCGTTCAAGGCGGATCCCAAGGCGTTTATCCGTGACCGGACTGGGGCTGATCTGGACGAGATTACAACAATCGTTGTGCGGGTGGAAGATGATCAAAACGAGTATATTGTCCTGCCGGTACTGGGCACAGATTCTGAACTGACCGATGAGGAACTGGAGTTGGTATCCGGTGGTCTGGCTGCTATATTTGCTGGCACTGGGATTCTTGGCGCGGTTGCTACAATCGTTCTTATGGTATCTGCAGGAATGCTCTGGTAACCCCTTGCAATGGCATTCCTGCCAATCGAGCATCTCCCCGGAGGTGCTCTTCCAGATTCAAGGAGGAAACGTTAATCGGGCAAAAAAATGTTTTGTTACTTGCAATCATGAAAATATAATGAAAAATGACTCCCAATTCAAAAAGCAGATAAAACAGCAATTCCTTACCAAAAGCCTGGGCGCAAAGTTCAGTCACCCGGTGGAACTGGAATTAACCAATAAATGTTACAACCGTTGTTCCTATTGCGGTGTTTTTGACCAGACCCGATTATTGGAAATTAATTTTAATGACCTGACCCGATTTCTTAAAACAATGGTCGCCCGTGCCAGGCCTGAAAGAAAACAGCTCTCGGTATCCCTGTGCGGGGGGACCCCCTTCTGTACAGCCAGTTTAACGCCCTGGTTCTGTGGCTCAATAAACATGGCATCTCCTTTATCATCAAGGCAAACCCATCCACCATGACCCGGGACAGGGCGATCCTGCTCAAGGAAAACGGATGCCAGGCAGTCCGGTTTACCCTGTTCGGGAATCGCACCACCCACAATGCCCACCGGGGACTGGACACCATTGAGGAACTTGAAAACAAGACCCGGATGTTAAAGACGCTTGGGATGCCGGTGATGTGGAACCTGACCCTGGGCAAGGTCAATCTGGATCAAACCCTGGATGCCCTGCCCTTCATTCTTTCCGTCAAACCCAACGGCATCAGTATCGGGCGGCTGGCCAGGCTGGGTCGCCTTGGGCACCAGGAAGAGTTCACGGATCTCACCCCGGAGGAATACCGTAGTTTTCTGCTCAGGATTCTTGAATTCTAGTATGACCATTACCAGCAGGGGTTTGCCCTCATGTTCAAGGAAAAACTATGGATCCCCCTGCTGATGGAGGAGGGGAGATGCTGCCCTGCGGCCTGTTACCCACCCTGACCATGGGCAATATTGTCGAAGAGTCCCTGGGAACAGACTATCTGCCGGACAACCGCCTGCCCATTAAAAACAGTTCGGCCTGCAGCCCCTGCACTTATTTTAGCTGCTGCAAAGGGTGCAGGGCATTGGCCCTGGCCAACAGCGGCGGATTGTACGATAAGGATCCCCAATGTTGGGTCACCCTGCCCTAGGGGTCCCCGGCCTCGGACCGGTAATCTTGAAGAATCGCCCTGTGCGGACCCGCATGCAGAGTGTATGGGGCTGGGGGATCCATCTCCCGGCCACTCGATAAAACATCATTTCCTCTGTAATTTTATATTCTCAACTTTCGGGATTGACTGTTTTTATCTGATTATCAGGCGTTCCTTCGTTAGTAGTCAGCCAACGTCTCCTGGATACCTTTATGTATCTCGTACCAGAAATTTAATGCGGCTTCTCGTTTGTTGGTTTCAAAAGCATCAATCCACCTATCGAGTTCCGGATCGTCTATTTTATCGATCTCTTTTTTTCTCTTTAAAAATGTATAGATAAAATCGAAATTCCTCTCGCTCTCCCAGAAAACAGATGAATTTCGGCTGTTAATTCTTGCTGCAGCCCTTGAGATCCTGTCCAGGTAAAGTTTCTGCATCCCGGGTCCAAAAAGAGATTCCATTACTTCGGGAATCATCTCCTCAGCCCATTGACGGTGAAACCGGCACATCCCCATGTTGTCGAGTATGAGTTCTTTCTTTAATCGAATTGCGTTTTTACGGCCCAGCTCCCTTGGCGGTACAAACTCATCTGCGTAATGCATAAAATATTTACCCATGATAGCCATGGGTGAGAGTACGCCCGGTGTCCAGTACTGGTTCGGGATCATCCAGCCTGTGCGGGCAAAACCGACACATACAAGCTTATCAAGAATCGACCTGTCCTTTTCCTCAGCCAGTTTTCGGGAAAGCTTTCTTACCCCGGTTATGATATCAAGGATGCCCCTTTTCTCAACAATTGAATCAAGTATTTCCATTCCGATTTTGGCATTGTGCATGGAATCGTTGACCAAATCAAAATCTTCGATATCCCACCTGGGAATGTTGTTTGAAATTCCCAGTTCTTCAGGTGTAAGCAAGCCGTCAACAAGACACTCCATAAGCCATGCAATCACCCCTCCTGCGGCGATGCCGTCAAATCCGTACATGTCCGCATGGTGGTTCAGCAGCTCGGCAGCCCTCTGGTCAAAAATTCCTGAAAGCGGCCCCATTGTCTGATAGGGCTCATAATCTTTTTTAAATTCATTGTTCATTTTTTTACAAACTGCAACGCAGGGTTCACCACATGTCGCCTGTTTTTTGGGGTTGATCGTCTCTTCATTGAACTGTTTAAGATAATGATTCTTAACAAATTTACCATGAATTTCAAGTCGTTGCGCCTCGGTCATGTAAATGCTCTTATAGTTGAATGACAGCATTTTGCCACCGAGAGTCGCGTAATTTACGCCAAAGGTCCCCCCTGTATTGAAGTTCGGTTCAAACCGGTATTTTGCAGTTGCCTCAATATCTTTTGCCGCAAGTTTCTTGTTATACTTATCAACAAACCACTGGTCGGCAACTTTTCTGTCCCTGAAGTCATCATCGATAAACGTACCACCGTATATGATCGCGGCAATGCCATGGTCCTGCATCATTTTTGAACCAAAACCGCCACGTCCGGCCCATGTGTCAACAAAGGAGATCTTCCCTTTTTTTATCGGCATTGAAGCGACGGCTCCGTGTCCTGTGGCAAGAGACGCCGGACCTGTAACAAGAACTCTCGGGTCATTATCGTATTCCCTGGCGTACATTTGATAAACATGGTCTGTCAATGAGTAGACACCCATTCTTCCCGATTTCCATACGCTGTGAATATCCACGGGCTCGATCTTCAGCTGGATCTCCTCACCATGAACCCTGTTCAGGCAAAGAACAGATGGCGTTGGCGCGCGCCCTGAAATTGTCAGCATATCTATACCCAGGTTATTGAAGACAAGACCTGCACCTCCCATTGTGGAGATATAAAAACTGCTCCAGCCCGGAGAGTATCCTGTGAAAATCAGTCTGTTGGAACCGGGAAAAATTGATCCTGCCAGCAGACCGGTTCCGATGTTGAGGCTGTCATATTTTTTTGCAAGGTGAAGTCCAAGATCTACTGGGCCGAAATAGTCGCCCACCTTGTACCGGTTGATTTTGTAAAAACCTGTACCTGAATCAACAATCAGCGTTTTAAGATAAATATTCATATTTGTTTCCTCTCTAAAATTCTCTTGATCCATTGCCTTGACCCGGCGCTGGCATGGACATCTGCGGCTTGACCACAGCATGGTCATTGTTGAGCTTTGATTCCTCAAGGGTCAAACGGTGATTTTGCCGGATAGTTTTATCAGCCGGATAGTTTTATCAGAGGGTTAATTGAATCCGGAAAAATGCTATCCGTCATTCACCGAGCGGCCTGTTTTTCCTGTAAACCATTCCGTTAAACCTTGCGATGATTTCATCCTTGTCATCAGTTACCAGCACATCATAAGCCCCGAGCCTTCCCGGTTCTGTGACTTCAGTGGCAACAGCGTAGAGGATTCCTGAACAGGCAGCCTTCAAAAAGGAGATATTAACGTTGATTGCAAGGGCAAGCTGACCATGACTGTTTGAAGCAACAGCAAAAGCAAGATCCGCAAGGGTAAAAATCGCCCCCCCTGAACCACATTCGCTGCGTTCATATGTTTGTCTTCAACAAGCAGAGAGGCCTTGCAATAACCGGTTCTTACCTCGACGATTTCAACGCCGGTCATGGCCGCATATCGATCATTCTTGAAAAAACATTTTGCTGTCTCAGTATCCATGACACGCCTCAAGCATTAGCATATAATCCGTCAATTGTCCATCCCGGGCCCGGCGTCCTGGCTGACATGCAAGCAACCGGTGAAATCCGATTGTTTGTCATTTGTTGAAACGTCATTTTTTTCCACTATTCGTTTTAAAAACTCAACTTTCGGACTTGGGCTCTGGTGAACGGAGTCGGGCTTTTTTTAATGTTCACCCCACCTCTATACAGGCCACTGCCCGGATTGGAGATCCGTCGGCCTGCTGAAGGTGCAGGGGAAAACAGCTGAATTTAAAAATTTCTTCGTGCAGCTGATCCAGGTTTGCCAGGTTTTCAACAATCACCATATCCGACCCAAGCAGAATTTTATGGATGGGGTAGGTCCGGGTGTCAGCACTGTCCGCAGAGATGGTATCAAACCCAATGCCTTTCAACCCTATCCCCGCCACCCACTCAGCTGCCGCTGGGGTGAGTACCGGAAAGTTGAAAAAATAGCTGTCCGTTCCCCAATAACGACTCCAGCCGGTATGAATCAGCAGGAAATCAATGTTTTTCAATTGATGCTCAACGGGCTTGAGCACCCCGAGATCTATGGAATTATCCCCATTGGATTCAAGGTGTACAACGATAGCGCTACCGTAGAAACGATCGATATCATACTGGTCCAGATATTTTCCACCCTTTATCAAATGGGCCGGAGCATCCATATGGGTGCCGGTGTGGGAGTAAAATGTGATCTTTTTTTCAAGGAAACCATCCTGCTCAATAGAACAGCCAATGGTGATTACCGGCTGTTCTGTGCCCGGATAAACAGGCATATTTCCATGGATGGGATGGGTAAGGTCAATGAGTGTGGTCATAATGATTTTCAGGAACTCCTATAAATACCTTTTACATATTTTATAAACCCGATGGGTCTGCCGCATTCAATGCACTGTTTTCGGCCTTTTCCAGTCAACGGCACTAAGTGGTCCGGGTGAAGTCACCGGTTCCGCCCCTCCTAGGGCGCACCTGTTTCAAAATTCTTAGAAAAGCTGTCGTACCATTGACGCGGTTTCAGTAATTTCAACCTAGGACCCTCGTCTTCAAGTTCGATTCCCATCCCCAGAACCCCGTACCTGGCGTACATACCGCCTTGTATCTTTTTTTCGCCCAGGGACACATCGGCAAGCACCAGCAATTTTTCCCCGGTAATGCGGACCTTTTTGAGCAGAATGGACGTTCCGTTCAGTAGCACCCTGGTTTCGCCGGTCACATTCTTGATGGTCAGCAGATCGTTCACCCACTGTTTCTTCTGCTTCGCAAACAGATGGACAAGCAGACCGCTGTCACGCAGTTGCAGGTTCAATGCCGCATCCAGAAGCAGGGGACGCTTCCAGGTCATCTGGCCTTGTTTGATATCGAGCTGCCCCCACCACTCCTCGGCCTGGGTACCGTTTTCGCTGACAAGAGAACCGTTTTCGATTCTCAGGCGGGTGCCTGACGCATCAAAGGTCATCTTCTCCAGATTACCATCAGCAAGACGGGTGTTGATACGCAGGTCACCCCTGATGGCCTGGCCTTTAAAGTTGACTTCAACGCCCTCTGCATCCATGTCGAGATGGCCGCTGCCTGAGCTGCCATTCAGGTGGAACGCTCCGGCAAGCTTGCCCTTGCCGGAAACAATTGAAATACCAGCATTTTCTGGCAGATAGCTGTTGTAGACGGTAAGATCCGGAATTTCGGCAGCGATCAATCGGACCGATGTATCCAGATCCTGCAGCCCTTGAATCGAGTCGAAACGCCGGCCCTCTGTGGTTATCTGAAAAACGTTTCCCCTGATGTATGAGACGGGTTCCCCTTGCCTGCGCAGCCTGAAAGAGGTTATAGAGCTGTCTAATTTTGCCACGGGTGCATCTGCCTCCCCGTGTATCTGCGCAGTGACCTTTCCCGACCCGGTCGCCTCAAAATCAAGAAACCGGCTGGACAGATTACCCGAGGCAATCCCTAACTTGCTGCCGGGAGACATCTGCCCGTCAACAAACAGCAGATCAGCGTTCACCTGACCATTTCCCGAAAATTCCAGTCCCTGTGAATTTTTGAGAAAGCCGTTGATGAAATCGATATTGGCCACGGAGCCTTCAAGCCGGACCACTCCGCTCAACAAAGGCAGCGCCCCAGTTCGCTCTGCCTGAAAATAGTCTGGATCCATCTTCAACTTTGCCTCAGCAATGGTAATACGTGTTTCCAGAGGTTTTGTCTGCTTGGTGGGGGAAACTGCCTGCATCAGGATGCGGGTTCCGGAAATATCGAGGAAACTGCTCCCGGGATCAATCTGTTTGATCAGCAGATCCAGTTCAAGTTTTCCGTTTACAGGTTGTTCGAGCAGCACACCAGTGACATTCTCACCGGCCAGGAGAATATTGCCCGAAGAACGGCTGCCGTCAAATACAATATGACCGCTCGTGCGGGCAGACCCTGAACTCAGCCGGAACGGCGGATTTTCCGGCAGATATCCGTTGAGTATTTCAAGGTCGGGCACCCACGCATCCTGCCACGTTGCGCCAAGTTTTACCAAATCATGCCGGTTGCGGATATCGACCGGCGGGCTGCTTGCCGTCAGCTGCAACCCCTTGCCGTGCAGCAGCAGTCTGCCATCTTTCACCTGGTGCAATGTCATATCCCGCAGACCCACCTTCAGAAAGATTTTTTCATCATCAGCTGACCGCTGAAGCTCAGCCGAAACATTACCGGCACCCGTTGCTGTAAATCCTGAAAAACGGCTGAACAGTTTGTCGGAAGCGATCTCCAGGATGCTCCCCGGAGCAAGTCGCCCTCCATGCACACGCAGGTTGGTTCGGACAACGCCTCCGCCACCGAATTCAAGAGCCGTTCGGTCAGACAGGAGATCGCTGAGAAAATCGATATTGGCGACCTTGCCTTCCAGCCGAAGCACCCCGCTGAGTGGCGGCCGTCCTTGAAAATTCTTGAGTTCATTCAAGGGGATCGCAGATGCAAGCCTGCCCTCTATGATTTTCAGCTCCGTCCGTAACGTGCCCGGACCCGTCTGATCTGCAGTCTGCGAATCAGACGGGACCGTCTGCAGCTCGATACGGGTGCCAGAAAGGTCAAGCTTTCGGTTGGTGATGTCAGCCTGTTTCAGATGCAGCTCAAGCCCGAGACTGCCTGTTACTGACTGGTTGAGGATTTCACCACTGACATCTTCTCCAGCCAGTTCAAACAGGCCGGAAACAACTCGGTCGGCATAGTCAAGATACCCGTTCAGACGTGCACTGCCCCCGTCCATCCGAAACGGCATTTCACCCGGCAGGTAACCATTCAACAGTGAGATATCCGGCATTATTGCCCCATGCCATTGCAGTCGGATCACAGGTTCTGCCGACATCCCACTGAAGTTGACCGGCGGGCCGGTCAGGAGCAGGTGAAAGGCTTCACCCTGCAGGAAAAGCTGTTCCTGGGGTTCGGTATGCATAACGATATTTTTCAGTTCCACCTGCAGTTGTGTCCGGGCTTCACCGGACCTTGCGCTGACATCCCCCTTCACCGTGCCTGCCCCCCGGATACGGTAGAGGTCATTTGAACCGGTATCATTTTTCCCGTCCACCTCAACAGCCAGATCCGGTGACGCGATGGAAAGCTCACTGCCCTCTATTAACCCTCCCTTTTCGATCAGAAGATGGGTGTTGAGCGAGCCCCTTCCTTTAAGCTGCAGCCATCCACTGTCACTGAAATAACGGTTGAGGATACCAAATGAGGTGAGGTCACCGCTCAAGCCGATGCGGCCAGAGACAAACCGGGTGGCTGCCGGGCCGTCCTGTTCCCCCGGCACAAAACGCTCAACCCGCAATTCGATATCACTCTCCAAAGCGGTGCCGACAGACTGCGGACCGGACATGAGGTTTCCGGACTTCATGTGCAGCGTCCCTCTCCCCAAAGCCAGCGAGCCGTCTGTACCGAATGTCAGCTCGTTGAGTTGCACCCCCCCATGTCCTGTAAAAGTATAGGTGTCAATTTTGATCTGATGGATATCTGCAATGTCGGCATGCCCGATTGTAAAAGCCCACCCTGCACCGGTTTCGTTCTGTTCAACAGGCGGCACACTGTTGATCTTCCCAGGGGGTTTCAAAGGTTCCGGTGGGGCCACCGGAGCAGCAGAACCCGGGCTTTCGGTCCCACCCGGGTGCCCTGTAATCTTTGAGCTCACAGTCATCGTAAGACCAGACAGGGTTGAACGCTGCAGCTGTATTGTTCGGAAAAACAGTCCCCGCAGTGCCAGGTCGAATTCACCCCTGGACATCAGAATCGACCACTGCCGTTCCGGCGTCTGTCCCTCTGTCGCTATATTATTAAGATACAGATGCCCCGGCAGCAGAGTCCAGCCCGAGGACCATTCTATTTTAAAATGATCGGGATGACGGCTCAGCTTCTGCTGTATATACGCCACGTTCAGGAACAGGTTTCCTGCCACCAGGTACACAAGTTCAAGCAATCCGGCCAGAACCATGAGCGTTATCAACCATTTACCCTTTGATGGTGTAGCGCGAGCCATCGGTTAATTCCTCCTCAGTTCCTGGGGGTAGTGTTTGACCTCTCCGAAATAAATATTAACATATCGTCACGGATATTGTTTTTTCTGTTTTTTATTTCAAACAAATGGCTTTTGATCAATGGGCAGATTCACCTGTTGGACAATTGACACATTTTCAGGACAGATGCGATGTTTTATGTTGTTATTATAGGCCCATCATCGGAATAAAATCTTCCGAAAAATGGTGTAGGATTTTATGGATAATGTATCGGACATAGCCATTCATTCCTATAGAGCGGGGATAGTATAATCCTTAATACGGTCAGCCACAAACGTTGCGATATAAATCATCCATAAGATCAGGAGAACATGCAGCACATCATTTTCAGAAAACCAGATCCCCTTTGCCCATAATTTTTTTGTAATGCCTTGTTTGTTGTAGATCCAATATGCCACCATGGTGCAAAACAATGAAATCCAGGAACCCAAAAGCACAAGGTCCATGGAGTAACCGAACATGTGGTACCGCCAGGCATTCAAGAAACAGAAAAACAAAAAAGCCGGGGTCGAGACCCAAACCATGAGTTCAAAAGTAATCAGGGATTTTACCGGCACGATCCCCCCGATAAAAACAAGAATAACGTATACCACAGAACTCACTAATGCATACCCCAGCAACACCACCTGAAACGTTCCCCGAGTGCAAGAATACGCTATAGCGGCCAGCATCGCATTCATACTAACCTGCTGGAACATGAGGTAAACGACCTCCCACCAGCTGGTCCAAGAGCAGATCTGCCTTCCTGCGCATTTAATTTCGTAGCCAAACGCCTGGTAACTGGTACCGGCAAGAAATGCGCCGATTCCCCACAGCAAAAGTGAGACACCCCACCACAGGCGGGAATTTTCTCCATCTTGAATTTGGACAAAATATAGACTGACGCCAACGGTCAAAAGCCCCAAAAGATAAACCCAAAAAGTTGAAAGGGGTTGACTTATGATTACCTCTTTGGAGGCGATCCGAATCTTCAAGCAGGGCTGTTTCACACACCAGTTTTCAGGCGTTAAATCAGGATCATCATGTGGAATTGATTTCAGGCGGCTAAAACCAGACCACAAAACTTTAAAAATCTTAGTCGGGAGCAAAGGCATCATTAATTCAGTTAAAGTAAATATTTATGGACATCATCGATTGGAGGTGGAATCAAAACGAATTTTCCCACGTGCTTTTTCTCTGAGAATTCACGTTGTGCCTCAACAATTTTTTCGAGTGGAAACGTTTTTGCCAGAAGGGGCTTGATCTCATCTCTTTCAATATAGGAAATAAGGTTCGGAAAAACAGGCTCATCCCACGCAGTACATCCAATCAACGTCAAATCCTTTAAATATAAATCACGCATATCAAATTCCACAAGCGGCCCGGCAATAGCCCCCGAAGATACAAACCGACCGCCTCTTTTCAATACTTTAAGCATCCCTCCAAAGCAAGGTCCTGCAACATTGTCAACGACAACATCAACGGATTTTTCTCCCAGACAATCCACAATATCCTCATCACGTGCAATCACCTGATCGGCACCTATTGCCTGTACTCGTTCAAGTTTTGCTTTCCCTGCGATAGCTGTTACAACAGCTCCCCGCCGCTTTGCCAGTTGCACGGCTGCGGATCCGACACCGCCCGAAGCACCCGCTATCAATACATGTTCACCCTTTGCCACCTTTGCTCGGTGAAGCATATTTTCAGCCGTACCATAAGCGCATGGTATGGTGCCAAGCTCGGCATCGCTCCACTGACAGTCCACGGGAAAAACCTCGGTTGCAGGTACTTTTACAAATTGTGCAAATGCGCCGTCAAAATCAGAAGCGATCCAAATGTTTTCCAGCGACTCCCATCCTGTAATGCGTATACAGGATCGAACCAATACACGTAAACCCATAAGTTTTTCATCACCCCCCGGTGCAACAGCAACCACTATACCGCAACAATCTGTTCCCTGAATGAACGGAAATGGTGTCGCCTCATTCCAACCGCCATCTCCCTGTTTTTTTGCCTCTTGCTTTTCTTTTTCGCCGGCTGTAAGGGCTTTTGTACTCGTTGTAACCTTGGAAGAATACCAGCCAAGGCGGGTATTGATTTCAGTATTGTTTACTCCAGCGGCAAGGACCTGCAAAAGAACTTCATTTGAGGAAAGTTCCGGAACCGGAACATCCCGGTAATCAAGTTTTTCATAACCGCCGTTTCCAGTGGTGACAACCGCTTTCATGGTTTTTCTGCAATTCCTGATATCAAAGCGATCTTTTACGGGAGTTGTTGTATTTTCTTTTTTCATATGACCCCTCTCTTTTTATAAATATCTCCTAACGAACAGACAAACATATTCAAGCCCTGTATGCAAAGGACTTTTTCCAATACTCGCTGTTCGCCAAGCCTGGAACTCAACGAGACTTAAACGCTTGACCAGCAGTTTTATACGCTGCCTTCCATATCCAGTCTTGATTCCTTCCAGTAAAGACAAATCATATTTTTTAAACAACGATCTTGAAATTTCCTCTTTTGGTTTAGTCTGCGTATTCCGTATTCTGCAGAATTTTAAGCTGTTCTATGGTTTGTTCGGTCACTTTTTTATTTTTAATAAAAAAACGTTGCAAACGTTCAATAAGCTGTTTTTGTTTCGTCTTATCATTGGAATAATATTCATGCGTTAGCAATTTTTTGGCCCAAACCAAATTATTTTGCACTTCTTCAGGGATTCGTTCTCCGTCATGACGAACTGCATTTTCTGCACATACATCATGACAAACCCCACATCGTATACATTCGTCTTCATTTATAAAGGCAATGTCTTCTTCCATCGAAATTGCCTCGACAGAACATTCATCGATGCATGTTTGGCATCCCGTACACAATTCTTTATTTATCCATGGCATTTAGTTTTATCTCCTTTTTTTCAATCCCGGTTAAAAAAGATCATTATCAAGAATCAACGAAGAGAGTGAAATCATGCCCACCAGTTTACCGCCTTCTTCAACCGGGGCCCTTCTCAATCCTGCACTGTACATTAAGCGTGTAACATAGCGGATATCCATATCTGCCGGTACCGTAATAATTGGTTTTGTCATGATTTCATAAACATTAACCTCTGCAGACGATCGACCCGGTATGATCACGCCTTTGATAAAATCCTGAACAACAACCAAACCCCAGGCATCATCAGCATGCCGTTTGTTCACAAGAAGGGCAAAGGCTTTTTCAGACCGCATTTTTGCCGCAGCCTCCCTGGCTGTTGCCATGCCGTCAATTGACACGATTTGTTTGAGCATCACATCTTTTGCCCGAATGATCGAAGTTTTACCAGACTCCATACTCCTTCCTCCATGTAATATTAATCCGCGCTAAGGCCCATGATCGGAATAAAATTTTCCAAAGCATGGCGTAGAATTTTAAGTCGTATTCAGGGCGCGTTAATGGGAGCATATTGAAATATGTGCCCATTAAGGCAACGAAGAAGACGGCTTAAAAGACACGCCATGTGGGAGGTTTTATTTTGATCATGGGCCTAAAAATAGCTTTTACGGACATCTTCCTTAAATTTATCAATTTGGCTTTCCAGGCCCACAACATTCTCAACAGGAACGACAAACGCAATTCCGGTTCCGGGTTTATGGAATTCACCGGCTTTTTTTATGGCTTCCAGGATCTTGGCAACCAGATGCTCTTCAACAAGGAGCATGACAATATCCGTCTGTGCTTCCAAAGTTAAACCAAAAAAAGTTTTTGCCTCCCGGATACCGGTTCCCCGTGCGGGTATGATGGTAGCCCCGGTGGCACCCACCCCCTTTGCTGCATCAACAACGGCGTCGGTGATTTCTGGTTTTACCGAGGATAAAATGAGTTTGAATTGCATTACTTTTTCTCCAGATGTTTCGGTTTTCGTTTACTATACCAATATGTCAGCTGTGCATACCCCATAACGGCAATAATCGGGAAGAGACTGGCAAAAGCTATCAGACCGAAACCGTCCAGGGCGGGATTGCGGCCCGGTACAGTGGCTGACAATCCAAGACCCAGGGCTGCCACAAGTGGCACGGTAACCGTTGAAGTGGTAACACCGCCTGAATCATAGGCCAGGGCAATGATGCTTTTGGGGGCAAAAATGGTCTGCAAAATAACAATCAGATACCCCACAAGAATGTAAAGATAAAGCGGGGTTCCGGTAACAATTCGAAATGTTCCAAGGCTGATGCCAAAAGCAACGCCCATGGCCACCGTAAGTCTTAAGCCCCATTGACTGATGGTGCCGGCAGACACCTGGCTTGCTTTAAATGCAACAGCAATAAGGGAGGGTTCGGCAATGGTCGTGGCAAAACCGATCATGGCACCAAAAAGGTAGATCCAGCCATATGCTTTCCAGTCTGCCTCGGTAACGGTTTTTCCGACACCATAGATAAAATCAGGATCTGATAATTGCGTGGCCATGATGTTCCCCAGGGGGAAAAGCGCTTTTTCCAGGCCTGCCAGAAAAAGGGCAAGGCCAATGACCACATAAACCCCGCCGATAATCAGCCGTTTAAGATGGGGAATCGGCTGGCGAAGCACCAGGACCTGGAATCCCACAATTAAAATGACGATCGGCAGAACATCTCTTAAAGTGGCCAGCAGTATTTTACTGAAATCATATAAAAATTCCATGAAAATCCCGGTCCTTTTCTATCCGAAAATGATAAGCCCATAGCCCATAACAAAAATCATGGGAAGAAGGGAGGCAAAAGCAATAAGGCCAAATCCGTCCACAAGGGGATTTCGTCCCCTGATGGAAGAGGCCAGTCCGACACCAAGGGCCGCGACAAGGGGTACGGTTATGGTGGATGTTGTCACCCCGCCTGCATCATAGGCAATGCCGATAATTTCTTTCGGGGCAATGATGGTCATCAGCATGACAACAACATAGCCGCTGATGATCAGATAATGAATCGGCCATCCTTTAAGAATTCGCAGGACCCCGATAAGGATGGCAAGTCCTACAGAAAAGGCTACAGATATGCGCAGCCAAAAGGCATATTCAGCTAAGGATTCTTTACCGGGCTCAATCAAACCGCCTTTTCCTGCGATTTCAGCGGCTTCCCATGCCACGGCGATCAAGGCGGGCTCAGCCACGGTGGTTGAGAACCCCAATGCAAAAGAAAAAAACAGCAGCCAGAAAAGGCTTCCCTTCCTGGCAAGGGCATGGGCCATTGACTCACCAATGGGAAACAGCCCCATTTCAAGCCCCATCACAAAAAGGGTGAGGCCTGCCACCACAAGAAATGTACCAAAGAGAACTTCTCCCATCTGGGGAAGCGGCTGTTTAAGAACCAGAATCTGGAAAAAAGCAATCACCAGAATAATGGGTAAAAGGTCGGTAAACGCCTGTCTTATTTTTTTAAAAAGAATGGAAAAAATCATTGGGTTTCCTGAATGGTATAAAATGACCGTGATCGATAATCGTATTCTTTCTTTCGATCCTAAAAAAATACGGTTTCCGAGTAAAGCATTCGGTTGGCCGGGCTATTTTCAAATTTAAAATAAAAATCTCGGCGCTGCATCCCAGGGACATGCTTCTATAATACTTGAGGGCGCTATCAATCACAACCCGAATTATCAATCATTTCGGTCAAGACAGCTTAATGCGGGGGACACCCATGATCGGAATAAAATCTTCCAACACATGGCCTAGGATTTTAAGTCGTATTCAAGGCGCGTTAATGGGAGCATATTGATATATGTGCCCATTAAGGCAACGAGGAAGAGGGCTTAAAAGACAAGCCATGTGGGAGGTTTTATTTTGATCATGGGCCTTAAAGAAGGGCAGGAAAAAATTTAGCAAGTAAACTTAAACCATCTTGACCTGCCTGAGCCATAATCTTGCTGTATTTAAACGCGAACACCGCAGGCGCCATGAACACCGAACATCACCGATGAAATCCGGTGCATGTTGATTGTTGAGTTTGCACCAAGGATACGATGGATAAACTAACTTATGGCTCACTCGATAAACTCATATTTTACACCGGTAATGTTTCCCTTCCAGACCAATTCCAACTTGCCGTTGGCATACCAGCCCACTTCACCATAGAGTGGGACGCGCATACCTGCACGTGTTTGGTAGTCGTTAAAATGTCCCTCCCATGGGACTTGTCTGTAGCGTCCATCAAAATAACCGAACCGAGCAGGAGTGAAAATTCCGGTCACCTCTCCAACCTCGTTAAATCGAAACGCTAACGACACAGTGGCGCCGATGTTCGTCAGTGTTGCCATCGCCGATGAATCATCAATCGGGCTCCACACCACACCGAACTGAGGCAAAAGGGCCGTTGGATACCAGACTGCCTCGGCCAGGTACCTGTGCAAGGCACCAGAGTTCAGTTCCGGAGTGTCGTCTTGCGAGGCGACAGGAACGGCCGATAAAAGACTTACGCGGCCCGAACCAACTCCGGCGATGTAGCTGTCCAGAACTCGTACATGGGTAGCCATAGGCGTTTCGACCTTAGCATTCCAAATAAAGCCGGTTGCCGGCGGTACTGCGAGATGCCCTGCGGTAAATGGGGACCATTCTTCTTTCTGGATACTGGTGCGTATTATCCCGGTTTGGCGAAAAGTCGCCGTGTTAATTAACGCCTGTCCGTCGCTTAAAGCATGCCTGAAATAGCGTTCCACCGGAGGCGGCAGCTTCCCGAAGGCATCAAAACTGACAATTTCACCAACTGGCCGGGACGAGCTCTCGAGGAGCGATGCTTCTTTCAAATCTGCCCTGGAGGCTTCCAGAATGTACCCGGTCAACATTGCGACGGCTGATCCGATAACAATGACTCCTCCAACGAGTTGAAACCATCCACACATTATCCGTTGTATTCCCCCTGTATACCGAGTGTGACTGCCATTCGCGCGTGCTGGGCGTCAGCCGGGTCGGGCATTTTCAAAAGATCTGTCGTTTAATCCTCTTGATACTCACGCTGCAGGAAAAATTCACGGTCTTTTATGACAACCACGACAGAGAGCAGGAGCAGCAGCACGGTTTGAATGACCTTGCTGTCTGGATGTGTGCAAAACAACTCATTGAAGCATCCTGCAGTGATATGAAACACAACTGCGACAAGGATACTCCGATGGGTTTTATAATACAGCCAATTCATCAGGACCACATATGGCACTAAACTGACCATGAAATTAAGGCTGTAGATCAAACCTGTCTCGGCAACGTTACTATCATTAAGCCATAAAACAGAAACGGATGCCGGTACCTACGAATAATCATGCTTTTCCTCTGCCCAACTTTGAACATCTGAGGCTTGTCCGTCAGCATGTTCGTTGTTAGATTCTGTTTCAAGCAAGGTTTAAAGACAGACTTGCCCCCTATCAGCATGTCGAATCGGGTCGATTCTATTATGACAGAATGGGCTCCGAATGATTTTTGTGGCCTGACCATTTGGGCAGATCATCATGTATGTCAATGACTCTTGAGCCGTAGAAAATATGGCAGGTCGGCATAAAAGCTTTCGGCACTTTAGGCGGCAGACCAAAATCAAAGAGCGATGGGAAAGCAAGCCACATCCGACGTCCTTCATCAGCTATGGGCGTCCCGCATATTCGGCAGCTCACCTTACAGGGAAGAATTCTTTCATTGAGGGATTGTTCACTGCTATAGAATTTTAAGCAGTCCATTCCCCTGGTTATCCTGACATCCTGCTTGTTGAAGATAGCTGCCCACTGCATTGGAGCCCCATGAAGGGTCTGGCATGTCCGGCAATGGCAGATTTTTGCGTCTACCGGATCCGCACACACTTCAATCTGAACAGCCTTGCAGTAACAGCTTGCCTGGTATTTGGCCATAAAGCCCGTATCCGAGATAGACGCATATTCCGGTCCCAAATCCCTAATAATTTTATTTTCCAAAAAATTCACCTATTTTCATCAACAAATTTATATCACCGTCAACAATGTATCTTATGTGCCACAAACATTTCGGCCCCGTCTGCTTTTTCCGGATTAAATCCTTATCCGTTTAATTTTTTAATAAAATATACCCGTTCAATGATGTGGCAATTATCAACCAAATAAAATATGGAAGAATTAGGGCGGATTTTAGTTTTAATTCAGGCCAATAAAAGAACAGGAAGAATCCAATAAGCGCAGTAAGCCCAATTATTAAAAATAGTCCGGCGAAAACATTATGGAAATAGAAAAAAGTTGGATTCCATCCTACATTTAATATCCATTGAACGGCATATAGGCGAATAAGGCTATTTTTGTCCTCAATAACCGGCCATAGATATGCCATATAAAAACCAAAGCAAATCATGATTAACGTCCATGCGGTTCCAAAGACCCAACCAGGAGGGGTCCAAGGGGCTTTGACAATACCAACATACCAATCAGAAGGCACGCCTTTGCTTGTAAATAAGCCTCCTATTGCAAGTGCCGCAAAATTGAGTGCCATGAATACGATAAGCCTATAAATCATTTTTTTTCCCTCCACCGATGATTTTCACATCAAAACACCGACCGGCCACGTGAGTTTAAGATTGGAACCCAAATCCTAGGGTTGCAGTCTTCGGGTGGTAATAAATTCTGTTCGGGCAGAAATGAAATTTTAAAAACAATAATCTCTTTTTAATTTTAAATCAAAAACCCCAAAAGGGTTGGAGAGATTGATGACAAAAATAAACGCCAAAATGATTGAATTTGCGGTGAATCATTCTAAGGCGGTGGCAGCCTTTTTTATCCTGGCAACTCTGTCGGCCGCTTGTTTTCTTCCCCGGGTTGAACTGGACACCGACCGTGAAAATATGCTTAAGGGGCATGGAAATTTTAAAATGTGCCAGACCAACGCCGGATTTTTGCCTGGTTTCAAGGCGCGTCAATGGGAGCATATTGAAATATGTGCGCATTGACGTAACGCAGAAAACAGGTAAAAAGACAAGTTGGATGGTACATTTTATTGTTTCCATGGCCCTAGGACAACCGAACCATCGTATGAAGCGTATTCAACATTTTTTCGGATACCGTGTTTTGAACATTCTCAAGATGAATATCCGGAATCCCGCCAAAAATCTTGTACGCATGGTTCAATACCCTGTCATCCCAGATCTGTTTTAGATCATTTTTCACCAGGCTCTCTGACATCAGACTGTTGGTCAAGGTGCCAAGCCATTTCACCACGATGCTGTTGCCCAGCTTTGCAACCACCGCGCTTGTGTCCATGAACCGGCCCTGTTCCGTTCGCGGTAGCAGGGTTCTGTTGTGTAACAGCCAGGCCAGAGAGACCATATCATGGGCCACAACAGATGCCGATGCGATGACCAGCCCCACGGGGGGCGTGTGAACATATCCCCTGTCAGGCCCGAAGGTGGCCAAAAGTTTATCCCCGGTGGAAATGACCAGCCGCTGTTTGTCCAAAAGCGTTTTGGCCCGGTTCCCCTCAGCGGTCCTCTCTTGAAGGGATCCCCCATGGTAATGGTATTGAAGCCGGGTGTCCGTTCTCCAATAGCCGACAACCGCTTTGAGTCCCAGAGAGCTGCCGGTTAAAACATGCCGGGAACACCGCGGCATCAGCACAATATGATCCACTTTGTTTAATATGGCCGGCATCATGAGATCCGTGTCCCAGAAGTCATTGATATCGGTATGATCCGGGTAAAAGGAATCCCATCCCCCCTCTTCAAAAAGGAAAAGCTCGCCGCCAGCCGCCTCAATTGCCTGCAGCATCCCTGAGGTTTTCATCAGATCCCGGGTGCTGCCAATGGTCTTGTCCTCAAAAAATTTAAGGTGCTGGATGCCCGACATATCCCCAACAATAACCCTTCCTGCCCCTTTTTGTTTGAGAAGTTTTATCATGGCCGAAACAGCAGCCGGACTGGTGGTGGCCGGATAGGCAAAACCCGAATTGTTAACGGTTTTTATAAAAACCGCCTGTCCGTTTTTCAACCAGCTAAAATCGGTTGCTGCCTGTGCCGCCTCGATCACGGCCGCTTCCATGTCATGGCCTTGGGGAGATCCATGAACAGCAACCTTGGTTTTCCGAGGCTGGACGATAATGTCACCCCGGGCAACCGATTCTGATAATGTCTTTGACGGAGAATCCGTTTGATCAAACAGCTTAAACCCACCCAAGACAGCAAGCCCGCCCGCCGCCAACCCTGACAGATTAAGAACCCCGCTTCGCTTTATTCTTTTTTCTTTCATGGCACCCTGCTCTTTATTGTTTTAACGCAGTGCAGATCATCTGATTACCCAGCAGGCCAGAAATCATTATGGGTTCTGATCCGCCCCAGGATCAGCCCTGGGGGGTATTGATCTTTCCCGTGCCCTTCCCGGCCAGCCGATTCTCAAGATTTTTCTTTGCCTGGTCAACCTTGGCTTTTGCCTTGGCAACTTTGCGAAAAGCAATCTCTTCCGCTTCCAGGGCCAGATCCGCTGCTTTTAAAGTGGTCTTGAATTCCTCACTCCCTCGTTGAAAGGTCACGAGTTCTGCCGTCAATGCTTCTGTTTTTGCCTGCAGTTCCAGGGAGTCTTTCAGGACTGCCTCATATTTGGCTGTACTCTGCATGAGATCATCCTCTGCCTGGGCAAGCGCTCCCTGCACCCCGGTATCTGGTTCTGCTTCCAGATCGATATCCTGGGCGGCCATGACAAGCGCTGTCATGGGAAGATAGGGTAAAAGCTTCATCAATGAACCGCCCCTGGCATCCAGCACCTGATTCTCCCGGATACGGCAGGGCAGAAAAACCAGAGACGCCTTGGCAGACATTTCAATGATGGTCTCAACCCCGTCATCCGGGACAATGACCGGATCTGCGTCGATACGGATATCTTCCATGAGTTTTCCCAGGCCACTGTGTTCTTTGTCACTGTTCTTTTCCGCCCCACAGGAGAGCACACGGATGGAAGCCCCGGACCAGATCGTGTGGCGGGTTACCAGATAGGCCAGCAGCAGCATCAGGCGGCTGGCAGCATCGTCCTTCCACCAGACATCAATACACAGTTCTTTGGGTTTCCGGGTGGTGATTTTCTGCCATCGATGGTCATCTGCATTCAAAATAAGAATATTTAACCCTTCCCGGTAGGCAATTCTCAAGTTTTCTGCATAACGGCTGGCTTCGATTCCGGAAATGCCCTTTCCCAGCTCATCCATCCAGTTGATCAAAGCGGTGTTGGCCTTTATGGGTCCCAGACCAAAGGACTGGATAATGACCGGCAGGGCCTGGGAAATATCAGGAACAGATACGACCAGGGGGTACGCCGTGCTGTTGATCTCTTTGATCTGGGTGGATAATTCCTGAAAAACCAGGGCCTGCTGCTGTTTTGTTTTTATCCCCTGATCCGGTATCAGGCGAACGGCTGCCGTCATACCCGAGCCCCCCTCAAGCCACCCTGAAAAATCAAGGATGGACTTCAACCGCTTTGGATCCCGGGTAAACGCCAGGATAAACGGGCGCCAGTCCCTGTCGTGTTCAACTTCCGATGCTGCGGCATTAAGGTTTTCCTTTGTCTGTTTCAGGTAATGGGCCCGCCGGCTGTCTGCCCATCGTGCAAGTCCTCGTTTCTGTTTTAAGTACTGGTAAACCGTCAAAAGGATGAAAACCGCCATGATCCCGCTCCGGATATCTATGGCCAGAATGGCTCCGGCACAGGTGATAAACCCGGCCAGGCTCAGCCAGGGATTAAACCAGCGAAACCTTGGCCTGAAAGAGGGACTTTGGGTTCTGGATTCATAAAAGGTGGCATAATTGATCAGGGCATAGGAGATCAAAAAAAACATGGACACGACCTGGGCGATAAAATTCAACTGCCCGAGCGAAATGGTTGCAATGGCAATCACGCCGGAAAGCATCACCCCGCGCCTCGGATTATCGGCTCTTCCCTCACCCTTGGCAAAGGGATTGAGGATGTTGAAAATCTTGTCTTTTGCAATGGATTGCAAAATCCGCGGTGCGCCCAAAAAGGATGCCATGGCCGAAGAAAGGGTTGCCGCTACCATACCGGCGGAAATGAGCCCGGGAACGAGTGCGATTTTTTTCATGATTGCATAATCAATCATCAGCTCTGCGTTTGAAACAGCGCCTGAGAGCACGATGGCCACAAGATAGTAAACAACCATGGACAGGCCCACGGCCAGAAAGGTACCCAGGGGGATGGCCCGCCCCGGATCTTTCAGATCGCCGGACATATTGACCCCTTGGGTAAATCCGGTCACCGCAGGGAAAAAAACCGCAAAAAGGACCCAGAACGGGGCTCCCCCTTCCGGTGCCCAAAAATTTTGTCTGATCAGCCCGGAGTCCCAGTGCATCATGCCGCCGACAAAAAACGATACCAACGCCAGTGCCAGCAGTGCCATAACAACATACTGAAACTTGGTTGCCCAGTCCGCACCCAGCCATGCAAAGAAAAACAAAAGCGCAACAGAGACTGCGGCAATGGAAGCGGTCGACACAAACGGCAGGGGTGGCAGCAACGTCAACAGGGCTTCGGCAAACCCCACGCAGTAAAAGGCAATGGAGACGGATTGGGCCAGGAACAATACCAGGCCGATGGCGCCGCCGAATTGAACCCCCAGGGTCCTGGAAATAAGGTAATAGGCGCCGCCGCCCTTTACCTGAATATTGGTTGCAATGGCGGACAACGACATCGTGGTCAGAACTGAGACAAGGTTTGCAATGGTAATAAGAACCAAAACCTTTCCAAGCCCTGCATGGCCCACAGTATACCCCATTCTCAGGAAAAGAATGAGCCCCAGAATGGTCAGAATGCTCGGGGTAAAAACCCCTGAAAAAACGCCTAACTTGTGGTCTGATGACACATGGACCTTCCTCTGTTTACAGGATCAATCAAAGTTGTATTTTTCAATAAATATTTCTCCTCTACTGCTCTTTTTTGATGCCTCGAAAATTCCTGATCCGCAGCTCAATAAAAACGACATCACCCGCCTACGGCAATTGGCATATGCCTTCTGGGAAAACGTCTTAGGACGATGAACACATCTCAAGTGAGTTCAGGGCCTTTTTGAGCAGAGATAATCCAGTGGGTTCCCCTCTGATAAATTAAGAATAAAAACTGCCATTAAGTGAACGTTAAAATCACCAGTTCATCGGATCTAACGTATCATTCGAAAACGCAGCTGGGATCTCTATATTGTTATCCGTATTACGGAAATAAACATTGAATCGGATATCGGTTCCACGGCGGAAAAGGAACTCGGCGTCCTTGTCGTGGGTGACACTGAAAAGAACGAGACCACTGTTCTTCGGCTCTGACACATTGTACTTCGTGGAGATATTCCCTGTAGTTGCGCAGCTCGCAAGAGCAAACGCCAGCATAGTTAGGAGAAAAAAAATCAAGGTCCGGCGAACACGACGTCTCCAATACGGTGATAAGCGCAGGGCGGTAGTTGTGGCAGATGATTGCATATCGAAAATTCCATGCAGATTAAAGTATGGTTCGTGCCTGATCAACACCGCTATTCAGCCGTGCGGTTTTTTGCGTCGGCTGAAATAGCCTTGTTTATGAGTTCTATTTTTGTGGCTCAATCTCGTAATGATTCTTTTTGTACCAAACATGAAAACATATCGATTTCTGATGAGCAATTCTTGCATTTCATAGAGTTATTGACACTTAACCATTTATTCAATTGTTTTAAACTTTTCCTTGGGTGCGCCGCAAACCGGACATTCGTTGGGAGCTTTTTTGTGGGTCACATAACCACACACCTGACAAACGTGGTAAGCGTTAACTTTGTCCTTAATCACGTCCATCATTGCCCGTTCATAGAGCTTGGCATGATAGCTTTCCGCGTCCCGGGCAAAAGTGAACACTTTGGCCGCGGCGGTTTCGTCTTCTTCTAAGGCCTCTTTGATAAAGTGCGGGTAAACATTTTCACTGACGGTTTTTTCGCTCTGGAAAGATTTTTCAAGGTTGGTATCCGTATCTTTGACAATAAGGTCTTTAATCAATCCTAGCTGACGGGTGGCATGGATGCGCTCTGCCTCGGCAATGGCCCGAAACAGCATCGCCACCTGAGGCAGCTCTTCTTCTTCAGCTTTTTCGGCAAAGGCCAGCAGTCGAAAATAGGCTTTGGCTTCACCGATAAATGCGGTATCAATATTTTTCCTGGTTTTTTCTTTCATCAGTACCCCTCCTTCTAACCCGAATATTTTATAATTTTTTTTGACGTTACGTTGTTTTTTCTTAACGCCCAGAATCTGCGTCTTCAGTAATTCTCTCATTTTTCATGGAATCAGGATCAAAAAACAATCCGTCCGGTTCCGCATCAACAGCAAGAATATCACGAACCTGGTTGATGACTTCTGACTCTTTGTTGCTTGCTATTACAAGCATATCAATGTCCATGGTTGGACTAATTTCCGGCGCATCCCAAATTCTCAACGTTAATGCTCCCTTGGGAACGAACCGGAAAGCTTCCAGAAAGATGTTCATACCAATTTTATTTCGAAATTTAAAACAGTCGGCCGGTATTTTTTCCATATTGTAAATTTTTACAGGAACCCCATCAATCTGAAGCGTTTCAATGCCTCTAGTGCAAAAATTTTCTGAAAATTGATGCGGTTGCACAGGAAGAAACATATTGTTTCCAGTTAATTTTATATGAGAACAATATGTCTGATTTTGATTGAAAAATCAAGGTTCGAAAAAATCAGGCGTTGCATTTTCGCCATGAATAGAGGTTTCAACAATCTCACCATTGGTATTTTTTAAGGCGAAAATCTTGACGCCCGGCAGTTTATTTTTAGTTCTGTGATGTGCAGCGGCGACCAAATCTTCTGGACCCTGCCGGATAAATTTTGCATTGGCCGAAACCAGAGGCGTTTCCGTCCGGTTGATTAAGCTAGGCCGCGCGTCAGTCGAAAATGAACCATAGATATATTGCGGCAGCAATCTGTCCGTACCCAAGAAGCAGGCCCACTACGACTTTTGTTCGATCAAGGCCCGTTGCACCTGCATTGAGTGCCTTATGCCCCTTTATGGCTGCCAACCCGGCAAGTACTGGGATCATCCAGAAGACGAGACTCACCAAGCCAAGAGTCAAGCAGATCAATTCGAATGTTGTACTCAGGATGCAGACGGCGCAAGGCCATCTCATTGAATAGAAAGGCAACAACAGCCAGGACCAAGAGACCTGCCGCTAGAGGTTTACGGCCTGTTTGTCCTGCAACGTAAATGGATATGGCAAGAAAAGGATTTCGCATAGTAAAAAATCATTAAATTTAATGCCGCTCAAGGAGAATATCTTCCACAAACAGATGGGTTACGGGCAGATTGATGCGGCACTCGGAACAGTCTCTGCTGATCATTACCTGTTTTCACTATCCTCCCAGGTTATTCCTTTTTTCACCTCATCTAAAAGAAACCTTGCTCCCTGGTTGTCTGACGGATTCAGCCAGAGCATCCGGTTAAAAAGATGTTCAGCCTCTTCAAAACGGCCAAGACGCCATAGACACAAGCCATACCCCTGCATGCAGCGCAGAAACGGACGGTTATCCACAAAGCCCCACGCCAGCACACCGGTAAAGTCGTCTCCCATGGACATTTCACCGATACGCAGGCCGACCTCATAGTGCCCAATCGCCTTTTGCGGATAATAATCAAAAACAAGATGCCCCAGATGCGAATGCGCATCCAGGCAGCGCAGATCTGCCTGGCACAAATCCATTAAAATTTCCCTTGCTTCTGCCTTTTTCCCGGCATGCTTAAGATCAACAGCCCGGCAGATGGGGTCAGGATCTTTCTGCGATTCACCAGGCAGCACCTGCTCCATCTCAAACATTGGGCGGGGTCCCCTGGCAATGATCAATTTTTCCCATTCTTCCATGGGCTCATCTTCTTCTCCCCAATAGTGTTCCTCTGGATTCCAGATTCCCATGTCTGCAAGGCCAAGGGGCACAAGTTTCAAAGCTTGAACATCAAGCCGGGCGGATTCAATCTCTCCTGAAAGATAAGGGTGCCCGCCATAGCGCCACTGCTTTTTTGGATTGACTATAACAATATTGCCCGGCAATGCATCATAAACCATCCCTGCACGCAGCGTAATGATTCTGTTACTTTCCAGCAACCGGCACCGGGCAGTTCGCTCTTTGACCGAGAGAATAACCAGTTCAACCGGCTTACTCAGGTCGATGTCATCTTTGGTTGCCTTGTGGTGCCGCCTGAGCAGGGAAACAGCCTGATCCTCAACACAGAAGCTATCCAGACCGAGCCACTTGCGGTAGACAGCAATGGCCTGCCCACCTGTAAAAGTCCCGGGGAACATGACCTCACCCAGTCCAATCACATGGTCTGAACCATCCTCACGGCGGATTCTTGCAGTCAACCCGCGGTGTACATTATCGTTGTACTCAAAGGCTGTAACCAAAATCGGTTCTCCGATAACAAAACCATCAGCCGGCAGCGTGACATTATCCTCCAGCAGCTGCAAAAAAGCCCGGAGCACCGCATCGTCACCAGGTGCTTGTGCAATAATCCCCTCAATTATCTTGTCCAAAGTGTCCATATCCTCATTTTTCCTTCCATATCCCTGTGGTTTACCAATACAAGATCACGCTATAATATCAACGCACTGCAGTTTTCTCAAAAACAATTGTCAATACAGGATGGGCATGGACTTTTTTACCGTCCCAACCATTAGTTTCAAGCCTCTTTATATATTTTTCATTATTGATCATGCCAGAAGAAAAATCGTTCATTTCAATGTTACTGAGCATCCTACGGCAGCATGGGTGGTTCAGCAGTTGAAAAATGCATTTCTTTTTGAAAACGCTCCAACGTATCTGATACGTTGACCGGGATTCAATCTTTTCTGTCCGGGAAAAGCAATTCATAAAGAATATGGGTATAAAACCAAAAGTCATCAGTTACAAAGGTCCCTGGCAAAACGGTATGAGCGCCATGTCCTTTCAGTTCGAAATGATATGTTAAATCAAAGGATCATCTTTAACGAAGAACAATTGAGGGACTTCATGAAAAATATTTCAAATATTCCACGTTATTAATTCTTCTTGTAAAGCGAAATGCTTAATCCGTTAAAAAGTTTTCTTTGAGATTTAATAAATTCGAATTTTTCCGGTTTTAACAGGCTCAATAACCCATTGTTTTTTATATAGCTCCTAAAATTCCTATAATGCGCTTTGCCTGCCATCCTTTCTATTAAAACAATACCCAGCTTGCCAGGCAGCATTGTCCTTTCATCGAAAATAAAATCAACGATTAGCATTAATCCGTTTTTTTTCATAATTCGATGTGCTTCATTCACCATCATTTCCTGCGTGTTTCTATCTTTTTCATGTATGGCAAAGCTGATAATTATAACATTAAACGATCCGGTCTTAAGGCCTGTTTTAGTGGCATCTTCAGCATATATATTAATCGGGCAATTGCCTTTCCTGGCGATCTTCAGCATAGAATCCGATGAATCCAGACAATGTAGATTTCTAAACCCATTTCTTGAAAGCAACTTCAGCTGATCTCCTGTCCCGCAGCAAAGGTCCAGGATGGATTTGTCCTTATATTTTGAAAGCTCATTCATAACCGCTGTCCTTACCTGTTTAAGAGCCAGGTAAAGCAGCGGGTCATATATTTTTGCAGTAAAGTCAGAATAATTATCCATATAACATTCTATTTCTCCGAACTATTTCGAACCTATCCCCCAGACACAGGGGGCACATCCGGTGTATTTTATGAACGAAAATATGTCAAGTGCAACCCATTGCATGGCACCGTTTTCCGGTGCTCCGGACCGTACGTCAAAAATCATCGGGCCTGTCTTGTTTTATATGAAACGCCCACCGAAGCATTGCAAACAGAGGCGTTTCATCGTTCGTTGTGGCCAGGGCAGACGTCATGCTCCGGCCATGCCGGCTATACGGATCCGGACCGTGTGGATACTAAATGATACCCGCGTAAGTCTCTTTGCGGAAGCACACTTTTTCGGTGGTCTCCCCCCAGCGTTCTCTTTGTTCAAGACACCGGATTAACATATCTCCGTCTTTAACCACCCGGCCTCCCACCACGTCAACGCCACGGGCAAACAGCGGATCCGGAAAGAATCCCACCGTGGGGCCGACCACTGAAATCAGCGCATTGGGGGAACAATGGGTCAGAATGTCGTCCAAAGAATTGTTTAAAATCGTCGTACCGGTGCACAAGACCTTGTTACAGGTTTGGAGTTCGACGGGGTCCAGCGTTATCTGCAGGTCAGGAAATTTTTTAATCAGATCTGCCTTTTTCTCGACAACGACCAGTTGGGCACCGGTTGTTTGAATGGTTTTAATCAGCGGGTGAAACAAACCGACCATGCCGACCCGATCATTTTTTGAGATGGACAGCAATCCCAGGGAATCGGTGGTGGTATCCACCTTGAAACACGTCATCCGCATTACCTGCTGGCAAACCGCGTTGATGGCGGCCAGGCTAATCATCTGCCTGATCTGATCGGTAGTCCCGAATTCAAGCGCATATTCTACTGGGTTTTTGCCGATAAAATTTTCAGGCTGCAATTTTGTATAGGCCTGTTCTTTGCTGTCAGGCAGAAGCATATAGCTGAGGCCTGCGGCTCCGCCTTCCAGGCTGATGGCCATAAACTCGGCATCTTTGGGCTGGCCGCCTATATAAAAGGGCGGAAAGAAGACTTTTTCGATGGGTGGTATGGTAAATTGAGCTGTCAGGTGTGTAACAATTTTTCGAAATTCATCTTTAAGGTTCATGTTAAATATCCAATCGTTTCTATTGTAGTTTGATATTTCTGCCCCATGGCCATTTACATGTAAAACGGATCATTAGCTTTGGGAGTATGTCAATTCATCCATTTTTTAAAAAATAGAGTAGCAGCTTTTCCCCATCTCCTGGTGGGGCTGAAATCCAGTATCCCAGTTGTTCCTGGCAAAAGATATAGTGTACTTGTCCCATCCCAAAAAACTGATACACTTTGATTTTGTTACGGATAAAGGTTTCTGGATCATGGAATGGTGAACGAGGATTGCTCTCCATTTTATCTGCCATAACCTCAGCCTGCTCTCTGGTCAAATCCGCGGTTTTGCTGCGTGATATCCAGATCATGGCGGGGCGTTTTCCCGTTAGCCGATAGGTGCCGATGGCCCCAGCTTCCACAAAAAAACTCCATTTCTTTTTCGTTTCAAGTGATTTCTTTTTTTGTGACATCAATGAGTGCTATATCAGACATGATCAAGGATAAAATTTCGGTTGTAGTTTGCCAATATCATACATTTCCCCCTGATTCTTTTTTGGCAAACCACAGGCAACGTCAGAGGCAATGTCACCATTACCTTTGTTATCGACTCAATATTGAACAGGGTCTGAGGCGTCACTCGCTCTAAAGGAGCATTGGAGTGCTCCACCATGAATCCCCGGCTAAGTTCCACCAGGGTCTCTCCTTTATGGGCCACCAATACCTGGCATCCCGGAAATAAGCCCTGCTGGAGTTTTGGTGAAATAAATGATTCGATTAATTTTTCCATACTTCGATTCCTTGTTGCTCATAATCCAATCCCAATCAAATTTATCAGAACGTATCCCGTAGAAAAATCATTTTTATATGAAACACCTTCCAAAATATTATATCTCCATTGCCATGGGCATTTGCCTTTCCGTAAAAATTAACTATTGTTAGTGGGTAACAAATGTTACCAGTCTAACAAAAGAACCGGTAAAAACCACTAATAAAAGGACGACTTGAAAATGACTGATACGAATGGCTTAGAACACAACCAACACACGCTTGAGATCTTCTCCGACTACGTTTGACCCTGGTGCTATTTCATTACCGGGAGTATTGAACGATTAAAAAAAGAGTATGGAATTCAGGTAAAATGGCGGGCATTTCCCCTTCACCCGGACACGCCGGACCAGGGGCTTTCTCTGGAAGCGTTGTTTGCCAAGAAAGGAATTTTTTCCGATGTGAACAAGATTGTGGCCCAACTCCAGGCCACGGCTGCAAAGTTTGATCTGCCCATGGGAGATCGGAAGATGACCTATAACAGCCGCCTTGCCCAGGAGGTCGGTCTCTGGGCAGAAGAGAAAGGAAAGGGGCATGCCTTTCACATGGCTGCCTTTAAGGCCTATTTTGTGGCAGGAGAGAACCTTGCAAAACGAGAGGTGCTGCTGGGGTTGATCCGGTCTGTAGGGCTTGACCCGGAGGAAGGTGGCGCGGTTCTGGATGAACGCAGGTATAAAAATGCCGTGGACGCAGACTGGGAATTGGCCCGGACAAATGCAATTATGGCCGTCCCCACCTTTATCATGGGGCTGGATCGGTTGGTGGGCGCCCAGCCCCATGCGGCTTTGGAAAAAATGGTGGAAAAATATGGAAAAAAATCCGCCCAAAAAAATTAACACCCTGATCTTCCATGGAAAAAAGATCAGGTATTCGGCAAAAAACACCGGGAGAAACAAGGCTTCTTTTTCCCGGTGTTTTCATTTAAAATCAGCAAGATGGAGCTATACGCATGTTGCTTACCCGATAGAAAGGCAGGAAATTTTTTCTGATAATCCGGTACGACACGGTTTTCTGCCAACGGCATTGTCAACACCCTGAACGGGAATAAAATTGATTTCTCATTTGAAAGGGAGATGGCCCGTTTTTTTTGTCGGGGAGAACTCTTTTGCATAGACAGAAAAAGGGGTTAAATGATTGATCCCCTGGTTGTGAATTCGAGTGGACACCGCCTTTGATGTAAAAAACAAGGACAATGAACCTGGATCACACATAACCCCCAAAATCTAAAGTTCATCCGCAGCATTTTCCTTGTTGAAAACATAGTCGACTCTTAATTAATGACTTGCCTGGACATCAATTTCTTGAATCAAATAATCATTAAGGAATGATATCCCGTTTTCAGACAACAGGCAACCATTCCGGTGTAAAAAATCCACGAACAAAAATGCGCCGCTTCGTTTATTTCCGTCAGTGAAAGGATGGTTTTTTACGACAAAATAAAGCAAATGTGCGGCTTTACTCTCAATTGTGGGATACGCCGGTTCCCCAAAGGCACTTTGATCAAGATTACCGAATATGGCTGCAAGATTATCGGCGCGGGACGGATTGGCTAACAAATCAGAGGCCTCGACTTTTTCTTTTAATTTTTTCTTAAGCTCAAAAAGGGATGCCATGGCCGCTTCCGGTGTTGCCAGTCTGCCGCCGGATTGCCCTTCCGGCTCGATAAGCAAGCCCTCGTCATACTGCTGCAACCAGAGAAAGGTCTGCGTATAGCGACTGAGAATATCCACCAAACCCCGTCCCATATCTGTTGCCATGGAGGGAGATTGTGCCGCTTTTTGAATCAAGGCGATTGCCTGCTGAAGCTCGACAGCATTCTGCTCAAAGCGGTGTTGATTTATGCTGTACCCTTTGACAAGGTATTCTTTAAGCCGCTGGGTGGCCCACATCCGAAATCGGGTTCCTTTTTTTGAATTCACCCTGTACCCTACTGAAATGATGGCATCCAGATTGTAAAATTTAATCTTCCGGTTGACTTGACGCTTGCCCTCCTGACGAACTACCGAGGATTCCTCGGTAGTTGCGGATTTTTCCAGTTCACCGGATTTATAAATATTTCTTAAATGCAAACCAATCGTGTCTGAATCCTTGTCAAAAAGTTCGGCCATCTGAGCCTGTGATAGCCAGATGGTATCTTTTTCAAGGCAAACCTGAACCTGTATTTGTCCGTTTTCAATCATGGTTTCTTTACCCATTTATATTCTACTGTCATGGATATTATAATCAAACCGCATAAAAAGACAAAAGGTCTTGGGGCTTACGCTTAAAAGGACATATGGTATAAAACAGCTGCCACGGTTGCCATGCACTTGGCGTTTTTCTTTTTCTCCTTTAGACAGTCGGGTTTCCATATGGGATTTTCGTTTCTGGGCAGCCTTGCGGGTTTGTTCCCTGAGATCCTGCCCATGCATCCCCCCCCCAGATGCCATCGGCGGTAATCACCGGAATCGGTCCAATGGTTGCTTCTTCAGCCGGATTGTAATGCCATGTTTCATAAAATGCGTCAAAATCCCGGGCTGCCCGCTGGGTCAATTCTCCGTGCCAAACACTGTTTCTATTTTTCGATCATGGGGTCGCACATTGGGTCGATCAATGCCGTCGGAACCTCAGACTGTCTGCTCACAATGGCTGGGGCTGAGTTTGTTCAGATGTTCCTGGAGCAGGATACGCATCAGTTCCCGCCCCTGATCCCGGACAGGGGCATGGGGATGTTCCACAACAGAGAGGGCCGATGCTCTGTTCATACTCATCCATCACCTCCCCTGAGTTGGTATACTGCATCTTTTACCAGGGGATACACCAGTATGGTTTTCACATGGGCACCATGGCGCTTGTTGGCCCTGTCCATGCGCCCGCGACCCGAGGTCTCGCCCAATTCCGTCCAGTTGGATGCCCGATAACATCCACCGTGAAAACGCTCCTGGTCCACCAACGTCTCCACCAGCAGCGGTTGAAGACCATATTGCCGCTTCCAATCGACCTTAAGTTCCCGAAGGGTGCACGAGAGAATCGTGCTTGCTAAATTCTGGATACGTGCCAGCACCAGAAAACGGCTGTTGTTCACCACCTGCTGTAAGGCAACTTTACGCCTTGCCTCTGTCCACCCGATCCATTCATCCCGGGCACGCATGCGCCAGGCAGGGCTTGAAAACTGAATACATCCCACCACTTCTCGACGGGGCCGGTTCACATAAACCAGGTATTGTATTCGTGCGCCAAAGGGCATGGCATATCCCAGATAATGATACCTCCCCATGAGATTCTTGAACAGATCCCGCTGATCTCGATTTTGAACCCGCTGTACTTCAAGGGGCGTGAACGCTTCCACGCTGCCGCTGAGAGCGCTGAAGGGTTGCAGAGAGGGGCTTTCAGGAACAATCTTCTGGGATTTTTTTTGACCTTTTCTCTGCTTCTCTGGAAGATTCAGTACGCCTTTGGATTCCAGTGATTCCAGAAACTCGGTACATTCCTGGGCTTTCAGCCGATCGCTGGGCCTTTTCCATTCCAGCAGTTCGCATACGGTATGTGCCAACTCCGTTCGGCTGATGCCACCACAGGTGCCAACGATTTCCTGAATCAATGAAATCTCTTCGCCGGTAAACGTTCGACCACAAAAGGTTTGTTGTTTGATTGGTTGCATGTCATTTACCTCCGCTATTCTTCCATAACGGAAATAGGACTCTTTGTCCAGTTAAAAAGGTGCATTAATACCCGCAAAACTCTGAGAGAAAAGGATACTTCAACAACATCAGAAATCATTGCAGCTCTTTCACCTGCCCGGGATTCCAGGCTTCCCAGTCATAAGTGAATTGATGGACTTCCGGGAGGGAATATCCATATATGATACCCCACAGGTCACTTGGAATCTGGTCTTCGTATTCTTTTATGAATTTGATCAGTTTCGGGAATCTTGAGATATGGACATACGCATTTCTAACACCCCTTTCCGGCAGGTTCCAGAGGTCATATCCTTTTTTTGTCCGGATGATAAACGCATATGGAAAGCTTGATAGTAGCTCATATACTTCAAGAACCTTTTTTTTGGTTCCGGAAAAGGTGAATTCTAAGACAGGTTTTTGAAGGCTGTCAATCAGGTCAAATCTTTCAAGATCCTCAAAGCCAGTATGTAGGATGTCTTCATACCGGTCCAGGATGATCTCACCGAGGTTAGGTTTGCTTTTTATAGGCTCGCCTGGTTTGCCGAACCCGACTGCATTTTTCATTGTTCCTGTAGGATGTGACATATCGGAATTGTTACCTTTTTCATTACCTTTATTTCAGACATTCTTCCAATATTGGATTTAGAGAGTCTGAAAGCATAGCAGTACGTGATGAAATGTTGCTTAGCACTTGATTTTATGGGGTTGCCGGTCATTGAATGGCTGCCCCAATGAAAACAATCTTGAGGATATCATCAACAAAACAAAAGGTACCATTGCTTGTCTGAACACGTTTCAATAACCGTCTCAATCGAGCGTTTCCCCTAACTAGGGCCCCAGCCGGGATGGGCCATTATAATGGACCCCATAATTTGAACCAGTTGCTAAGAGACACAACAAGTGCTAAAGCCAGTTTCAAATTCATACCGGAATAGGAGGTCCATGAGAAAGAGTTACAGCGGAAAACTTAAGGCAAAAATGGCAATTGATATGATTCGAGAACAAGCAACCGTGGCTGAATTATCATCCAAATATCAAGTTCATCGGTCACTGCTTACGAAATGGAAAAAAGAGGCAATAGAAGGGTTGCCGGAACTTCTTTCAACGACAAAAAAAAATAAAAAGGATGATGAAAATCTGGTTGCAGGATTATACATGAAGATAGGTCAACTCGAAGTAGAGAATGACTATCTAAAAAAAAAGGTTGAGTCAATCAGTAGCTGACAGAAGGTATTTGATAGATGCAACCCTATCAAATATCAGCATAAACCGGCAATGTGAATTGCTGCAAGTTTCAAAAGGAGCCCTTTATTACCAACCAAGGCCAATAGATCCTTACACGCTTTTGTTGATGGACTTAATTGACAAACAGCATACGGTGACCCCTTTTTATGGGAGTCGAAGGCTGGTGGCCTGGCTGAAGCAGGAAGGACATCAAGTAAATCGCAAGCGGGTTCAAGGACTGATGAAAAAGATGAGGATCGAAGCCATCTATCCCAAGCCCAAATTAACCAGGAGGAACGAAGCACACAAAGTTTATCCATATTTGTTGAGGGGTGTAAATATTGCGAGAATCAATCATGTGTGGAGTACCGATATAACTTATGTCAGAATTGGTAATGGTTTTGCATACTTAACGGCTGTGATAGACTGGTTTAGTAGATACGTCTTGTCCTGGCGGCTCAGTAATACCCTTGAAAACACCTTTTGTGTGGAAGTCCTGGAAGAAGCCTTGAGTATTGCTGAACCTGAGATTTTCAACACAGATCAAGGCAGCCAGTACACAGCGGCAAATTTTTTGAAGGTTCTGACAGACCACGAAATCAAGGTCAGTATGGATTCAAAGGGTCGGGCACTTGACAATATCTTTGTGGAGCGCCTTTGGCGAACGGTTAAATATGAAGAGGTCTATTTAAAGAGCTACCAGAGCATGAAAGACGCACAAAGCTCATTAAAAACTTATTTGAATTTTTATAACAAGGAAAGGCTTCACCAGTCATTAGAATACAAGACCCCTGAATCAATCTATTATATGGCTAATGCAACGAAATAAAAGGAATTCTATCTGATTAGATTTGGGAGGCCAGCCCCCCAAGCCCCCCGGGATTTAACGCTTAAAGGACCAAAGCATGGAAAGGGCAGTGCGTAGTGTAACCTCACTGCCCCCATGCTTCAGTCACCAGCTACGGCGCTCAGGTTGCTTCCCAGCATGGCCTTATCCTCCGAGCTGGCAGAGAACGATACCAGGGAAAAATGAAAATTTAAAGACTTCTTTAAAAAAGGTCAAAGGAGGCTATATTTTACACAAAAAAAAGGTATTCTATCTGGCAAATTAAATTTTAAATGTAGCTTAAAAAAAGAGGAAATCGGTCTTGACATGGGGTCCACTTTACATTGACTCACCAATGGGAAACAGCCCCATTTCAAGCCCCATCACAAAAAGGGTGAGGCCTGCCACCACAAGAAATGTACCAAAGAAAACTTCTCCCATCTGGGGGAGCGGCTGTTTTAGGACCAGAATCTGGAAAAAAGCAATCACCAGACTTTTAAACGTAAGCATTTATTCAATGATTTTAAACCTTTCCTTGGGTGCGCCGCAGACCGGACATTCGTTGGGAACTTTTTTGTGGGTCACATAACCGCTTCAGCTTTTTCGGCAAAGGCCAGCAGTCGAAAATAGGCTTTGGCTTCACCGATAAATGCGGTATCAATATTTTTCCTGGTTTTTTCTTTCATCAGTACCCCTCCTTCTAACCCGAATATTTTATAATTTTTTTACGTTGCTTTTTTTTGTCTTAACGAATGTTGAGCAGCCGCACGACTTTTTACGTCGGCTGAATTAGCATTTTATTATGTGGTGTGGCTTTATGGTTATGATGGCAAAGTCTCTATCATAGGTAACTTATAAAAATCTTTATCCCAATTTGCTTTGCTGGAAACAAAAATGTGAGCTGTTGGAATGATGGATATATCACAATCAAGGCTTCCAGCAGGGACCACCAAAAGCGCATCTCCCATTTGAATATTTGGAAGTGCAGATCCACAAATTGAGCAAAAGGATTTGTTGTGTTGAGTTGCAGGCAAAATAAAATTCGTGACTTTATCCTCACCGGATACCCATTTCAACTTGGCAGAAGAAGAAAAAAGATTGGCTCCATGAGCCGAGCCTGTATCCTTTCGGCACCGGCTACAATGGCAAAGATAGAATTTATCAAAATCGCCTTCTATTTCGAAAGTGACTTCACCACAAAGGCATGATCCTGACTTTATACTCATATATTTAACTCCTCCTGAATGTAACGAATACAGCCTGGGTGTACCATAACCCCCAAATAAGCGGTATAATCCGCTTCATTTGATTCGTTGAAATTCCGTACATAAGATCCATATTCGCTTAACGGGGTAATTCGGTTCCTTCGCTCATGATCCGGATATACGCTACATAAGAGTAAAGGCGATTACGCTTTTGGCCGGTTATTTCTTTCACGATACCAAGCTGTTCAAGTTCACGCAGACAGGCATTAACTGTAGCCGGTGCAAGTTGCGTTTTCTCCTGAACCCAATTCGGTGAAGCCATTGGGCGTTCGAGCATTGCCTTATGAACGAGATGGGCCGAACCGGATATACGTTTCAATCCGTTAATGCGCAGCCCATCTTCAGCAGATAGTTTCATCAATTGCTGGGCGGCTTCAACGGCTTTTGTTGCTGTATGAATAACGGCATCTGCAAAGAAATCAAGCCAAGCCTCCCAGTCACCGGTCAGCCGTACTTCATTCAGAAGTTCATAATAACGCTGTCGGTATGTTTTAAAATAGAGGCTGAGATAGAGCATCGGTTCCTTGAGGACTCGTTCAGAGCACAACAACAAGGTTATTATCAGGCGGCCGAGACGACCATTACCATCAAGGAATGGATGGATGGTTTCAAACTGGACATGTGCCAATGCCGCCTTGATCAACACCGGAGTTTTTTTGGGTTGATCGTGTAGAAACAATTCCAGTTGCCCCATACATTTTTGAAGATATTCAGGGGGTGGTGGTACGAAAGCGGCATTACCAGGGCGACTTCCTCCAATCCAATTTTGGCTTCTTCGAAACTCACCAGGATCACATTCTTTGCCACGACCTTTCGATAGCAATACACTATGAATCTCTTTCAGTAATCTAAGAGAAAGGGGAAAATCCTCTCCAACTCTTTTGAGACCATGATTAAGAGCGGCTACATAATTGCTTACCTCCTGCACATCATCTAAGGGAACTCCAGGTTGATGTTCGAATTCAAACATCAGGAGGTCTGAAAGTGATGATTGAGTGCCCTCGATCATAGACGAGAGCACCGCTTCCTTGCGCACATACATATAAAGGAAAAGCGATGTGTCGGGAAGCAATACTGAGACACTGTCCAGGCGGCCAAGGGCCAACAGAGCCTGGTCAAATTTTTCCCTGAGTTCGGATGACCATTCGATGGGAGGTGCCGGTGGCAACGGGGCTGGAACGAATGCTTTAGCCTTTTCTCCAACTGTCGATATATTGATATATTGACCTTGCAGATCTCTGTTCATATTATTATTTCAATTTTTGAATTAACAATTTTCTTATTTTAAATTACTGCTTAATATAAAATAACGACCTGCCGACATATTGTCAAGGAACACGCCACAATTGACCTGAAATCTGTGCCAGACTATGTTATCAAAGGCTACTCACTTAATTATTACTTATGTGGATTAACCCCAATGACCTGGTGTACGACCGGCATGGGCGTGAACTTATGTTGTATATTTTCAACAATTGTTTTTGTTCTGCATTCATTATCTGATTTCCTCTCGAATGCGCCTGTATAACCCTGTTACCATTACCGGTTTACCCATGGCCCAAACAGAAACACATAATTTTGATGTTTACCAGCCCCATAATCCCAAGGCAAGTGGATACTACAACTGTGTTGAAAATCACTTTGAAGATTTGGAACGGGCCTGGGATGACATGTACGCATCCCGGTATGGATTCTGGCGGACATATGTCATGACTGTAATCTATAGGTATCTGGATTGCGGTGATCTTCATATGGGATTTGCCAGGGTCCGTTGTGAAAATTGCGGCCACGAATATTTGCTGGCTTTTTCTTGTAAGCGGCGTCAATTCTGTCCTTCCCGCCATCAGAAAAGAGTGATCGAATACGGAGAATGGCTGCTTACGAATCCCGGCAGAACTGGGCCAGGCTGATCCAGAAAATTTATGAAGTGGACCCGCTGATCTGTCCTAAATGCTGGGGACAGATGCACATCATCAGTTTTATCGAAAAGCTTGACATCATCGAAAAAATTCTGCGTCATCTTGGACTTTGGGATATCCGTAACCATGATCCGCCGCAACCTGTCACTTCCGACTCTATTCCTGATTTGGTTTACGTATGACCTTTATGGTTATGACTTTTCCGATTTCCAAATTCCGGCAGTCGACTACTGGAACTGATTTTTTTGAATGTTCGACGGGATTTCCGGTGAGGCCTGTCCAAAATCACCCTAAAAGATAGATGCTATCCCCTTTTTCGAGTTTCTGTCCTTCAGGATATGAATAAAACCCGAGTTTTTACTCTCCGCTTTCCAAATTATTTTTTATCCCCACGACCGTTCTGACACCGAAGCCTCAGCCGGGTTCAGGCTCTTGATAATCTTTTCATGATTTGCTGTACCTTGTCAGGTAAAAAGGACGTTCCTATCCATGTCCATGTCCATGGGCTAGTGGATACGCTTGCTGAGCTCAGCTTCGAGGTAGCTGACAAACACGTCCCTGGCATCGTTTTTCTTTTTTTCATCCATGAAAAGTGCGATGGAGAACATAGGCAGTTCAGGCAGTTCCAATTGGAGCGGCGCTTTTTTCATTCCCTCTTTTAGCGCCCCCAGGGGCAGGACAGACAGGCCGATTCCGGCCTGAACCGCCGTTTGAATTCCCGCGGTGGAACTGCCGGTGTAGAGGATCTCCCATTTACTGCCCTTTTTTTCCAGGCTTTCTGTGGCCAGTTTCCTGAAATGACAGGGGGCAGGCTGCAATACAAGGGGAATGATTTCCTTGAGGGAGATGTCTGTATTTTCCCCCATCGCCCAGATTAAGGGCTCCTGGAAAATGATACGGCAGCTTCCCTGGTGGGCATCTTTCCCCGCCACCACCAGGTCCAGTTCCCCTTTTTCAAATGCGGGAATGAGACCCGTCCCCACCTCGGTCTGAACTTCAAGGTGAACGTTTGGATATTGTTTCGTGAATCGGCTGAGGAGTCCGGGAAGCAGTTCCGGTAAAAAATAATCAATGAGTCCAATGCGCAGACGCCCGGAAGCCTCGGGCCGGGTCAGGCGGCTGACCGCCTCATCATGGAGAGATAGAATCCGCCGGGCATAGTCCAGTAAAAGCTCTCCCTCAAGGGTGAGGGAGAGATTCTTGCTGGTTCTGTTGAACACTTTTACGCTTAACCGTTCTTCCAGGCGGCGGATTTTTGTACTCACCCCGGCCTGGGTCAGGCCGATATTGTTACCAGCCCGGGTAAAACTTCCGGTTTCAGCCACTTCCCTGAAACAGCTGAGCATGCTTATGTCAAGTTCGATTGGTATCATGGCAAGAATAATATCCAGTTATGATTAATATAACAACTATTAATTTGCGTTATCCCAATTTTGCCTTAATATTCAAGACAGTTAAGATGACCAAACAGGAAATGACAATGATCACTCAAATGGTAAAATTTAATATCAGGGCGGAACATTACAAGCTGTTTAAGACCGCCCTTTTTGAAGACAGAAAAAACGCCCGGCAAGAGGCGGGATATGTTGAAATGCGGTTCTTTGCCCACAAGACCCAACCCAATATTATTTTTTGTTATGAACGCTGGAAAGACCAGGACGCCCAGGATTTCCACCGGGAACATCCATACACGGTCAAAATCTGCAGCCTTGTGGATATCGCCCTGCAGTCACCGATAGAGATCATGGAAGGCAAGATTAAAGACACGAAGGATAGTTTAACCGAAATTGGTTAACGGACACCAGCATAACAAATCGCAATGGTTAATATTGCAACTATTAATTTGTGTTAATGTTAAAAAAGCTTAAAATACAAACCAGTTAACGAGTTTTTTCGAACAAAAAAACGGAGAAAGAAATATCATGCAGAAAACGATTCTTATCACAGGAACCACCGACGGCATCGGTCTTGAAACGGCCAGGATGCTCGCAGCCCAGGGCCATAACCTGCTGCTCCACGGCCGCAGCCCGTCAAAACTTGCTGATGTACAAAAGGAATTAGAAACCGCTGGCAGTGGGCACATTGAAAGCTATGCATGTGATCTGTCGGAGGTGAAAGATGTGGCTGGCCTTGGGACGGCGATCGCTGAAAATCATTCCGACCTTGATGTACTGATCAATAATGCCGGTGTCTTCAAGGTCCCGGTTCCCACCACCCGGGACGGGCTTGATCTGAGGTTTGCTGTTAATACCATTGCACCCTATCTGCTGACGAAAAAACTGCTGCCCCTGTTCAGCCCGTCCGGCCGGATCGTCAACCTCTCTTCGGCAGCCCAGGCACCGGTGGATCCGGCAGCCCTGGCAGGCCCTGCAACCCTGTCCGATGGTGAAGCCTATGCCCAGAGTAAACTGGCCCTGACCATGTGGTCATGCCACATGGGAAGAGCCCTGAAGGGAAAAGGCCCGGCCGTTATCGCGGTGAATCCCGCCTCCTTTCTAGGCAGCAAAATGGTTAAGGAGGCATACGGGGTGGCCGGCAACGATCTTCGCATCGGCGCGGAAATCCTCTGCCGTGCAGCCCTATCCGATGAATTTGCAGGGGCTTCGGGCCAATATTTTGACAACGATTCGGGACGGTTTGCCCCGCCCCACCCCGATGCACTAAACCCGGAAAAATGTGAAAAAATCGTCCAAATTATCGAAACGATTTTGAATCAAGCATAACAGACTGCAATGGGTTGTATTACAACCCCAAAAGGACAATAAGATGCACTACCAAGGAAAAGTATACCGGCCCTGGATGGAAGCCAACAGCCTGCTGATACAGATCACCCTGGGCTGTACCCATAATAAATGCACATTTTGCGACATGTTCAGGGAAAAGAGATTCGGGATCCGGAAGATCGAAGATATTTTCAACGATATTGATGGGGCGAGAAAGCTGTTCCCCCATGTGGAATCCATCTTTCTTATTGACGGAAACGTACTGGCCCTGAAAACCGAACGTCTCGTCAAAGTCATTGAAAAGGTCAGGTTAACCTTTCCGGAATGTTCAAAAATTGCCCTCTATGCCGGATTGAATGACTTCAGGCGAAAAACGATTGCACAACTCACAGAACTGAAAGAGGCCGGGTTAACTATCGCCTATTCCGGTCTGGAATCCGGTGATCCCGAAATCCTCAAACATGTCAAAAAAGGCCTGACACCCGAACAGGCAATAGCTGGAATGGAACATGCAAAAGCCGCAGGTATTGATGTCCTGCTCTCTTTCATCTTCGGCCTGGGAGGAAAAGAGCGGTCCAGGGAACATATCGTTAAAACCACAAGGCTGCTCAATTTACTGGCGCCCGAAGAGATGGCGCCCATGGCCCTGGCCGTACAGCCGGGCACAGAACTGGCCAAAGAGATAGAAACCGGGGAATTCATCCAGGCCACCCCGCTTCAAATCCTTGAAGAGGAAAAGTATCTTCTGGAAAACCTGGCTGATTTTAACACCTTCTACTGGGGAGACCACAGCAACAACATCGTCTCGTCCAGGGGACGGCTGCCGGAACACCGGCAGGATTTTCTGAAAAAGATTGAGCATGCCATTGCTGTCCACCCGGTGACCCGGCAGAAAGTTCTCAGAACATCTGCATGGTAGCCCCGGCATATCCGCCACACCCTGAATTTAACGATAAATTATACGTTTAAAGGAAAAATCGACCCATGAAAGCAATGATAATCAAAAATTTTGGTGCATCCGATGTATTTGAACCCGCCCGGATCGATAAACCACAGGTAAAACCGGGCCACTTATTGGTAAAGATCGCTGCAACCAGTGTCAATACCGTCGATACCATGATACGGCAGATGGGTAAAGAACTGCCGCTTTCACCGGAACTCCCCGCTGTTCTGGGGATGGACTTCGCCGGCACCGTCGAAGCCGTCGGCAAGGGTGTCCCTGAATATGCTGCCGGTGATGAGGTATACGGCTGTGCGGGAGGGTTGGGTGATCTACCCGGAACCCTTGCCGAATACATTGTGGCCGATGCTAATCTCATCGCCCGAAAGCCCAAAAAACTGACCATGCGGGAAGCTGCCGCATTGCCTCTGGTGGGGATTACGGCCTATGAAGGGCTGAAACGAGCAGGCATTGCCCAGGGTCAGAAGGTGCTGGTCCATGGCGGTTCCGGTGGTGTTGGTCATGTTGCACTGCAGCTGGCACGTCATTTCGGAGCGGATGTTTATTCAACGGGCGGCGGTGACAAGCAACTGGATTTGATCAAAGCGTTAGGGGCAACTGCCATCAATTACAAGGCGGAAACAGTTGCTGACTACGTTGAGAAATATACCGATGGTAAAGGGTTTGAAGTCGTTTTTGATTCAGTCGGCGGACCCAATATGGCCAACTCTTTTGAAGCTGCTGCACTCAATGGTCAGGTTGCTTCCACGGTGGCAATGGTTGAGATGGATTTGTCACTTGCTCATTTCAAGGGGCTGTCTTTACACGTCGTGTTCATGTTGATCCCCATGATCCACAGCTACAAACGGGAAGCCCATGCCAAGATTCTGCGTGAACTGGCAGATATCGTTGATTCCGGTGGTTTACAGCCGATTCTGGATGAACAGCTCTTTTCCCTTGAAGAAGCCGGCAAAGCCCATGATCGTCTTTCAAGCGGCCAGGCAATGGGTAAAGTCATTATCGACATATAACCATATAAAAAAAGATACGAAAAGGGTATTAAAATGAAATACGAAGGATTTACGACATTCTCAACTGAAAAGGACGACGGAGTACTCATGGTACATTTGATTATCCTCCGGTAAACGTTCAGGGGCTGTCTTGAATGGACTCGCTATGAATCTCGAACGGGACCGTGAAGTGAAAGTGGTTGTTTTCCAGTCCGCACATCCCGAGATCTGGGTTGCCCACTACGATACAAACCTCCTTAAACAGATGTCAACACAAGCCGTATCGCGCGAAGACGCTAAACTGCGGGACCTGCAGGTGGTACTGGAGCGTATCAGCAAGCTTCCCCAGGCGACAATCGCTAAAATTGAAGGCTTTGCACGGGGCGGAGGACATGAATTTGCCCTGGCCTGCGACATGCGTTTCGGGGCACGGGGCAAATTCAAGTTCATGCAGATGGAAATCGGTATGGGGATTCTTCCCTGTGGAGGCGGCGCGTCGCGCATGGCACGTCAAGTCGGCCTTGGCCGGGCTCTGGAAATCATTCTAAGTACCCGGGACTTTGACGCAGACGAAGCTGAAGCCTACGGTACGATCAACAAGGCGATAGATCCGGAAGAGCTCGGTGAATACGTAAATACTCTGGCCAGACGCATTGCCAAATTCCCGGCAGAATCAATCAATGCCTGTAAACAGATGGTATACGAATCCATAGTTTTGAATAAGGAAAAACAATGACGAACTGGAAAGAACTCAACCAGAACCTGACCGAACTGCTGAAGCTTGACTCCCGCATTATTGCTGTAAAGAGAATGGAAAACAAGGAAGGGCTTGGAAACATCCAGGGCATCGAAAAACCAGAATCTGCCTTCACCTACTGCCAGTTGCCCTATCTTGTCAGAAAACAGGAAAAAACCATCGGCATCACCAGGGAGGATGCCACCCCTCTGGCAGAAAAAATGCAACTCAGATACCGCTGTCTTCGGATACAGGGCCTGGCCCCTGCAGATGATGCCCAGATCAAAAATGAAGCCAAAGGGTTCACCGGATTCTGGTTTAACGATTACAAAACAGCAAAAAAAGCGGTTGGCAGCTATCCGACGCCCTCTCCCATTGAAGCCCTTGCCATGAGCCCGCTGGATGAGGAAAAATTTGAGCCGGACTACCTTTTAATCTATGCCAACGGCGGGCAGATGACCCTTTTGATGAACGGATTGCAGTATTATGAATATGAGCGGGTCGAATCAAGTTTCTCTGGTGAAGGCTCCTGTACCGATGCGCTGCCCCGGTGCGTTGCAACCGGAAAGCCATCCCTTTGCCTGCCCTGCCTGGGTGAAAGAAGCTTTGGCCGGGTGAAGGATGATGAGATGGTGATTGCCCTGCCGGCGGACAGGCTGAAACGTACGGTCAAAGGTCTTAAAACCATGAAGGAGACCGGCCTAGGGTACCCAATTGGCCACCAGGAAGCGGGTATTTATTTTTTCAACGCCAAGGTTTTTTATTATCAGATTCATCAACTCTGTTTTTCCTCGATAAACTTAAACTCCCAAAGCATTGTCAGGTGCTTTTTTTCCAATAATTGCGGCAATGACCAATCCTTCTGATAAGGCTATACATGCCCAGAAAATCAGTTCGATCGCAATCAGGTGAAGCGGCTCACCAAACAAAACAAAGCCAAGGATTATCGGGGCAGGAGAACGGACAACCAGGGGGAGAGGTTTGAGCTCTGTCCATACCGCAATCAATTTTTGGCTTTGCAACGGTGATTCAAGCAAAATGCCACCACCGTCCCATCCAAACCCAAGAAGCCGAAACGTCAGCAGCATGGTCACATTCATGGCGAACCCGGGAAAGAAGACAACGCTTCTTTCTGAACCTACTTATCCATCCGATCGGTTTTTGCAAAAAATACAAATGGAATAGCCAAGGGGCCGAATACGGCCCCCATAATAGCCCAGAACATTACTTGCACACCTCTTTTCTCCGCAACAGCCCCCAGAAGAAAGGCAAAAGCGAGGCTGATAAGACTCCCGATGATGATACCCAGCATTTCAAAACACCCCCATCTAAAAGGAGTTCAAATTGACACAAAAACAGTGCTTACAAACGATAACATGATAGAATTCAGGTTAAAGCTACTATACAATTATCGGGCGATTGTCCATCCCCGCTCTCGCCGTCCGGGTTAACCTCGAACATCACCGGTGAAATCCGGTGCATGTTGATTGTTGAACTTTCCAGCAAACGGCAACTCAAGCCTTGCCCCGAAAAACAGAAACAGGTTTATACTTTTCTCTATATATAAGTCATGTATCAAGCCAAATTGATTTAAGCATATAAAATAATATATTGATTTTACGATATATATGCCATATTATGTGTAATTATTTGTTAGTCACCATATAAACCAAAACACAAGTATAAGTTCTCCTATGCCGCTGTCAATCCAAGAGTATCTGAAACGAGGCCCTTCAACATCCAAAGAAATCCAGGCTGCAACCGGCCTGAGTCAGAGTTCGGTTGCACGCAGACTCAGGGAGCTGGGCGACAATATTGCACATATTCAGGATGGAAGATCAATCAGGTATGCAGCGACCTGCAATGCATTGGGTGTGAATAATAAAATACCATTAGGTCTGGTGGACCACCTCGGTAAAATCAGTGTGGTGGCATACCTTCGCCCGTTAATCCACGGTGGTTATTTTCTGCAACCCGTAACAAATATTTCTCCTCTACTGCTGGGTGAGAGTGGAAACGGGTTGTACGATGATTTGCCATATTTTCTTTACGATTTAAGACCCCAGGGTTTTTTAGGTAGACAGATCTCACGTAAAATGGCAACACACCTCGAAGAGTTTCCCTCTGATCCAAGGCAATGGACAAATACCCATATCGGGAAATATCTGATATCCAATGGCGATGACCTGCCCGGGAATTTTATCCTTGGAGAACAGTCCATCTTGCGTTTGGCCCGCCGGCCTTATGGGGTAACTGAAAAATTATATCCAAAGGTGGCAGAGGATGTCCTGAAAGGGGAAGTTCCGGGGTCATCAGCTGGGGGAGAACAGCCTAAGTTTACCGCGTTCAGCAGCCGTTACGAGTCCCATGTTATTGTTAAATTTTCCCCCAAGGATGACACCGATATTGCAAAGAGATGGCGTGATATTTTGATAACCGAATATCATGCAGCGCAAATCATCAATGATAATATATGTCCTGCTGCCCAGACCAGATTCCTCGAAGCAGAAGGACGTCTGTTCCTCGAAACACAAAGATTTGACCGTTTGGGAGTATCCGGTAGATACTCAATGGTTTCATTGCAGGCAATTGATAACGAATTTACTGGCCTCGGCCATAACTGGGTCCGCGTGATGGGTGCATTGAAAGAGCAGGGGATAGTACGTGATCAGGATGTTCATGTTGCCGGGCAACTATTGTATTTCGGGCAACTAATTCACAATACGGACATGCATTTGGGTAACCTCAGCTTATTCGTAGACGGGGAAATGTTTAAACTATTACCCTGTTATGATATGTGTTCCATGGGCTTTGCCCCAAAAAGTGTCGGCGAGGTCGGGCCATTCTTTTTTGATACCTCGGAAATTTCTGATCCGGAGCTCAATAAAAACGACATCACCCGCTTACGGCGATTGGCATATGCTTTCTGGGAAAACGTCTTAGGAGATGAACACATCTCTAGTGAGTTCAGGGCCTTTTTGAGCAGAGGTAATCCAGTGGCTTCCCTTCTGGTAGATTAAGAATAAAAACTGCCATTGAGTGAACAATCAACATCTGCGGCAGGCCCGCAGGATGTTTTTGTTTTGTTATTATTCATTGTTTTATAATTTACATTCTTTTCAAGTTCATCTGCGACATAAGCAAGATCAATGGAGTCAAGTGTTTTCCGTGTGGGATAACCCGTCTTTTCATCCCATCCCTGGAATCGGTAGAAGCGGGTTTTGAAATCTGCAAACTTGACCATGTCCCGATGCCTTCCCCGAAGAGTCCAGATTCCAGATTTTTTTACCCAAGTCAATACCGTCTTGAAAAGTAAAGTCTTTACCGGTCACAGCGTTGAAAAATCTGGGGTTGATCATAAGATGGGCCACACCAAGCAATAGACCTCATTCAAAAGCGCATAAAATATTACCGCTTCCAAGCAAATTGACCGACATTATGATCAAGCCTTTTTTTATGGGGTGGATGGGGTCACAGCAGTGACCTGATATTTTGATCCAGGGGCCCAAACCGAAACATAAGTGCTGCTTCCATCAAGATTATCCAGGCGAAAGTAAAGACCGTGACTTTCTTCGGCCAGGATGGTGCCGCCGAAATCCTTTACGGCCTGCAAATAGTTATGGCGGATTTGAACACCGGAAAGTGCCTCGTCTTTTTTCCCCTTCTCGTTCAGCACTTGATAATACTGTCGGAATCCCGTGCCAATGATGGTTTGTTTCTGAACGCGTCCAGCAGAATCCCTCATGTAAATCTGCAATTTGTACTGAGCATTTTTTTTATCATGTCCGGTGGCTTCACTGCCGGGATAGGGTTTGATGAGAGACATGACATCGCGCATCTGACCACCCGATAGTTTTTTCAGTTCCACTCTCCGGTTTTCAGATCTGCCGGCCTCGGTTTCATTTTCGCCCACAGGGTTTCCTTCGCCGTAACCCTTTGCCTTCAACCGTGACGGGTCGATGCCGGCCTTAATGAGCCAATCTCTCACACTGAAGGCTCGGTCTTGGGAGAGCTTTTCATTGTCTGCCGCCTGACCTACATTGTCGGTGTGACCACCCACTTCCAGAACCAAATCCGGATAGTCAATCAAGAGCTTAAAAGCTGCCTGGAGAGCCTCGTTTGATTCCGTCCGAAGGCTTGCTTTGGCCGTGTCGAAAAAGATGCCCTCAAGGGTTAGCACACCCAGGGCGTCCAGCCGTGCCATCATGGTGTCGACGTCGAAAACCAGCACTTGCTCCATGGCTTTTTCCTGAATGATTTTGATGGTGTATTTACCATCCTGGGGCCAGAGGGTGGCCCATAAGTGGCCAGCCACCTCATCCTCAAGATGGAAAACCAGCTGGCGGTCTTCTCCGGAAAGAACTTTTCCATTGGAAGCTATAACCGCCGCTCTCATGGTTTCATTGATATCATCGGGGCTGACCCAATCCCGGGGCCGGCCTGGAATGTCTTTCATTTTTACTATTTTTTTCCAATAGCGTCCTTCAGCAGTTTTTTTAACCCACTGGCCGTCAATTTTGTATTTCAGCTTTAAGGTGTTAAAGTCGTTGTAGATAAAACTGGTGCATTGGGATTGCGGATAGTCACTAATCAACGGCGGTTCAGGGGAGCCGCTTTGAGCATCTGATTTTCGTGTTGCAAATATCCCATCACCAAAAACAACCTGGCTGTGCAAGGATGTGGGGCGAAGAATTTTCAGGGCATACTTACCCCCCTGGGCATGAAATTTCACATACACAGGGACTTCGGGAAAGTCGTAGCGAAAATGGAGGTCATTGACACCGGGTTTTGACAATATAACCCCGTGTTCCTTGGCCATCTCCATATAATATGTCTTGATGGTTTGATTTTCCTCGGGACAGGTGATCCACATCTCCCAACGGTTGCCGGCCACTTTCAAATGTTTTTTTCCATTCAGGGCTGGATTGAGAGTGAGAGACAGGTGATTATAGAGACTGTAATCCATTGATCGGATGGTCGCATCAGGATAAAGGGGAATTGGGGAATGGGGAATTTCATCAGCAACAACTTCAGCCGGGAACAACCCAACCATCAAAAAGAACATCAAACAGAACCATAAGTTTTTCAGCATCATCATCCCCTTCAGCGCAAGCCATCTGTTTTCGTGGTCCATAAAATTTTCAGTCAGGTTTCACAAGTATCAAGAATGGATTTCCATTGGCCTTTGGCTCCTGGCAGCTTAGGATTTCTCCTTATGAAGCCCAATTCCACTCTTTATAAAAGATCAAACATGAATATAGATAAGAGCTTGCTTTTAATCAATACAAGATATGAGCCAGAAACAGTATCAGAACACTTCCTCCCGCATTCTGCCATAACATCACAAAAAACCGGCTCGCCCGGTGCATTTTTATTGTTGAAAACCCTTCCCAAAAGATTCGCTCCACCGCCTTCCGGCTGATGGCTGGGGAAAAGTCAATAAAACATTACACTTACTTTTGTTCAACATTCATCAACACACCTATCAAAGGGAGGTGTATCCAAGCACTATCAACTTTTTTCTCCGTTGCTACTTCCACTGCCGAGGATGGCGAGATCTCCCCCCCTGCTCAGGCGCTTGGCGTTTGTTTTAGTATCACAAACTGTATTTTCAGGATCAGCCAGAAACTGTTTCATAGATGCAGCCAGAGCCTGGGCGTCATTGTTCTTGTTTGTACTTTCAAGTTGCCAGTATTCATATGTTGGACTCAGGTTGTCAGGTCGTTTTTCTTCAACATCTTTAGCTGGCTCCAGACGCACTCTTTGTTCAGGAAACCCTTGGGCACCAAATGCCTTCACAAAAATATCAGAGGTAGAGCGCACGAGTTCAGGTATGCTGCGCCAGGAGAATGGCAGAGTTTCCGGTTCATCTCCCTTGAGAATACCCGTGATGGCGGCATCCATCAAGGCAGGATCAGCATCACGAAAACCGTAGATAACCTGTTTTTGATCCCCCACCCATACTGATTTCTTAGCCAGACTTGCCAGCTTCAGAAAAATAGCGAGCTGCATAGGGCTTGTGTCCTGAAACTCGTCAACAAGAACGAGATCCAGGTTCTCGGTGAGCATCTCCTTAACATGCTCCATAGCCAAGAGCTCCAGGGTAAGGACTTCCTGATCCACAAAATCAACCACGCCCCATTTCCGTTTATACTCCTGGTAAAAGTCTAAAACTTTGGCCAACACCCTGATGGATCAAGCGACCTTTTAAGCGCTGGACAATCCCTACAGCCTTCTTGGTAATTTTGGTGCAATCAACCTCTGGATCTACTTCCCTTAAGAAAATACTCAAACCATCGGCCAAATTTGTATCAAGCTGTTTACCATCTGCTGCGGCCTCACCAAACAACTCTTTAAACCCTGCAGCCGATCGCTGGCCACTTATCAGCAAGTCTTTCCCCTGCAGACCATTCGCCCTGGCCTTGGCAATGATCTGTTCAATAACCTGGCGAGTATCAGTTTCGACAAAAACACCCTCAAGTCGCTTTAACTCCCTTTGAGTTTTTGGATCTATTACCCTATCTATAGCCCGGCTAATAACAGCAGAAACAGCCTCCTCCTCAATCACCTTCTGGTTGGGAGAAATCCCCAATTCAAAGGCAAAATCACTTAATAACTGCCCACAGACCGAGTTTACCGTCCCGATTCTTGAGGCGAACAGCTGTTGCGCCTCCACCGTAAGCCCGGCAGCCAGTAATTTGGTTCGCACCCGTTCCTGGAGCTCGGCAGCGGCTTTTTTGGTAAAGGTCGTTGCCAGGATGGCATCTGGCCACACCCTTCCTTCTTTGCTGACCTCTGCTTCCAGAAGTTCTGCAAGTCGATACGTCTTACCACTACCGGCACTGGCTGATATTATTTCGATATTCATACTGAAAACCTCCGACCGCAAAGCACATCATAGTCACAGAATCGGCAAGGCGTTTCAAGGATCAGTCTTTCACCGTCAAAGCTACTCTTCACATCTTCTCCATTCCCAGGGCAAAGGACCAAGCCCGTCCCTATAACCTGCCATACCTTGTGAAAAGTCTCGGTAAATGCCAGCCACAGGTCATCAATCTGGGGCATGGTCACATGTTCTCCGTTTGCGAAGTGGATGTTGTCCATGGCCAAAGCAATAGAGAGCGTTGTCGAGGAAAACATCCCCCCCGATGATGACAGTTCCATCAAGATCATCATCGTCGGCAACAGCAGCCAGCCACGCCGCGACATCTTCGGCCGCCTGCAAAACTCCCGCCGGCCTGACAAGCTGTAGAGAGAGATCAAACTGCGGGATAAAGGTTCCCTGGCAGGCATTGGCAAGATCACCCTTGCTTTGTGCGGGAGAGATAGCTTCTTCAGAAACAGATGCGCCTTTTAAAACAAGGGCCCTCAAGACCTCCTGCCAGGACTTTGGCAAGGAGTGGAGAAGTTTATATGAGAGAATGTCAGGCAGCTCACCCTGGTAGCCAGGGAGTGAATTTATTGGAACAATAACCGCTATGTATGGTACTTTTATAAAATTTCTTTTAGTTTCGTAACAACCTGTCGACTGGATTTTTTTGTTATACGCTCTTTTTATCGTCAGCACCGCCTTAACCACCAAAATCACCGGCTCGCCCGGTGGATTTTTCTTGTTTAATATCCCAATAATTAACTTAACTCAGCTGTATCTATTCAGCCTCGAAAAAAAATGAGTCAATTTTTATTTTTTACTTGACAGTGTTTTTTTGAGAAAAATAGATTTTTGAGTTGTACTTCAGGCTTTATCCGTTTAAAGAGGATAGCCCCTATAATAGGCTATTACCTCAACAATCCGGTCACGGTCAATGGCCAGCCATATGGGATAAAAACAAATGTAACCGGAGGCAACCTGAAGCGAAAAATTTGTCTCTGAAAACCTGTGTTATAATACCTCCATAAATAAACGATGTACATGGAGGTTCTTGTTGGGAATAAAGGTGGATTCGATCGACGTAGATGAAACAGTTAAGACAGCCCGAAAATTGCTGGAAGAGGAACAGATTTCTCCGGCATTGAAAGCTGCACTTGACGTCTTGTTTTTGTTGGTCACTTTATTGTGTAACCGCCTGGGCCTTAACAGCAGTAACAGCAGCAAGCCACCCTCTTCAGATCCCAATCGAAAAAAGACAAAGAGAGAACCGGGGGTAAATAAGCCCGGCGGACAAGCTGGGCATATCGGCAGTACTCTGGAAAGAGACCCGAATCCTGATTTCGTAGAACCCATAACGGTTGACAGAGCCACCCTTCCCGAGGGTACCTACAAGGAGATAGAACCTGTTGTCAGACAGGTGATTGATATCGACATTACAAAAATCGTGACGGAATACCGGGCTCAAGTACTTGAGGCTGAAAATGGCAACCGCTATACCGCTGTTTTCCCTGAAGGTGTCACCAAAGCCGTTCAGTATGGTGTCAGTGTGAAGGCCTACGCCACATTCTTTTCTCAATATCAGCTGATTCCCTATGACAGGGTAGAAGAAACCTTCAGGGACCAGTTGGGAATTCCCATCAGCAAAGGGTCAATATATAATTTCAACAAAGAGGCCTTTATAAAACTGGAGGAGTTTGACCAAATTGTCAAACGCAGACTGTTTCAGTCGCATTTATGTCATGCCGATGAGACCGGCATCAATATAAACAGTGTCAGGCGCTGGCTGCATTGCACATCCAATGCGCTCTGGACCTATTTTTTTCCCCATGAAAAAAGAGGCAAGGAGGCCATGGATGAAATAGGCATTCTTCCCCTGTTCAAAGGCATTCTCTGCCACGATCACTGGAAACCATATTTGAAATATGATTGTCAGCATTCCCTTTGCAATGCCCATCACTTAAGAGAGTTGGAGCGGGCATGGGAACAGGATAATCAGACATGGGCCAGGGACATGAGGGATTTGTTGAAAGAGATCAATATTGCGGTGGATGATGCCGGTGGCCAACTCAATCCGGCAAATTCTGAAGAATACCGAAAAAAATATCGGGATCTGCTGGAAACAGCCCAAAAGGAATGCCCGCCACCTGATGAAAGCAATAGGAAAAAAGGACAACGGGGCCGACTCAAGCGCTCTAAATCAAGAAGTCTTCTTGAACGATTGGTGGACTATGAAACCGAAACCCTGAGATTCATGGACAACCCCTTGGTACCCTTCACTAATAACCAGGGTGAAAATGATATCAGGATGACCAAAGTTCAGCAAAAGATATCCGGGTGTTTCCGCTCCGAGGAGGGTGCGAAAATTTTTTGTCGGGTTCGAAGCTATCTTTCCACGTGCAAAAAACATGGGATGATGGCAAGCGAAGCATTGCGCATTTTATTTGGAGGCAAGCTTCCCGATTTTTGCTATGAAGATTAGTCAAGTTAAGGAATTGCCCTGCTGTTTATTTCGATAAACAGCAGGGGGCTATATTTCGAGGCTGAATAGATACACTCAGCCTTCAGTTTTATAGGGAGGATCATTTCTATCATTTATTGATTTTCGCCTTTATTGCTTCGGAGTACAGGCTGAGTAATGGCTTAAATTTAATGGCTTCAAACCCAAATCCAACAATAAGAGAAACTATTATTTCGCCTAAAAAAAACAGCAAAGCTTCAGTTCCGGCAGGGTGAATCGTAAAATGGACGATTAGAACCTGAATAATCAGCGCTCCTAAAGAGATAAATCCACCATATTTGCCAAAATCCTTCTTTTTGATTTTACCTATTTCTAAAAATCTTTCTTGCAGTTTATTAAGTTGGCTTATTGAGAAAATTAAGGGACGGCCTCTTTCACCTGAAATGTTTGCTTTTTGATGAGCTTCAAATAGTTTTTTATCGACCTCGATTAATTTTTCAATATCCTTGATAGTTAAAGGTTTTCTTTCACATATAATTTTATTTCCAATCTCAGCCAGAACCTTATAAACTGAAAAAAGTATGCATATCACCTCAAGTACTGTCTTGATTGGTGTGTCTGCAAAGTTTGGAAGTATTTTTAAAAGTTCAGTGTAATTTGTTTTTGCAGCGTCCAGCCTATTCTTCATGGAATCAAAGTCTAATACAGTCAGGTCAAAACTCATCAGTAAAATTGAAAATTCAATTTTTGATGACAAGGTTTCAGCAAGAAAGGGAATATCGTCTTTGTTTGATTCATCTAATAGTTCACGAAGCTCTCTATAAATTATTTCTACTTTTCCAAATATTGCCTCAGCTTCTGGAAGATTCCCCGAATTCAATAGAGTACGAGATACCGCAATTTGTGAAGCGGCTTTACAACTAAGGGCTACTTTTTCAAATCCAGGAATAAAAAAAGTTAGCCGTTCAATTGCTTCAGTACTCAAATTTAGTAGTGTGGCGGCGCTATGAGCATCACCTGCAAACAATTTAGATATTCCATCTGAAAAATCAGCCATAATGGAGACAAGAAATTTCATTTCTTCATTTGAAGATAGATTTAGAATTGGTAACGCCTTGCGCAATGGTTCAGAAGCTTGTGGATGATGCCCTTTTGCTAAAAGTGTTAATCCATTTTCAAGAGATCTCATTGCTTCTACAAAGTCTCGATCGTCGAGCTGATCAGAGTTTATTCCCATTAAATTTTTAGAAGTAAGAATATCTTTTTCTTTTAAACTTTTTAAAGCTTTTTTAATCGGGTATTTATCATTTTGATCTTTCATAAATTGCTCCATTCATTTAGATGGATTTTGGGGATGAATGTTTAGGATATGCGGCAAACCGGAGACAAAAAAATATAACTTTTACCTCGAACATGAACATCACCGGTGAAATCCGGTGTATGTTCGTTGTTGAGGTCAGTATTGATTCTTAGAATAATGTTTTTAACATGAAAACATCTGCATATTTTTGTTCAATTGCTTGGATTTCACGATCAGTCAGCTTTTTGAATTCTTTTTCTCGTGCTCGTTTTGATAGTTTTCCACCATTTTGGACAAGAAAACGTATAAGCAAATCAACAAGCTTATCAGGCATATCAATATAGTTTTTGATAAATTCATTGAGAAGATCATATTTTCTCAAATATTCAACCTCATCAGGAAGCGTTTTATTTACAGTTTCCTCAACGCATTCAAAAAAGAATTCAGCCTGTTTTGTTGCATCAAAATATCGATACAAATTTATGGTCTCATTTAAAACCTCAACATTGTTTTTTTCTGTAGGCCTCCATTCGATCAAATTTAGTCTTGGTTTTGAATAATGCTCCAATATTTTTCTATATTCTTCTATCCTCTCTAAGATAATCGCTGATACTGGGAAAATTAATCCTTTTGAGACAAAACCATTTTCAGCCAGTACATGATGAAATAAATAACGATGAATCCGACCATTACCATCTTCAAATGGGTGAATAACAACAAAACCAAAGGCAAGGATAGTTGCCAACAAAATTGCATCAAAATCGTCCTCGCGAAGCAGATTGTATGTTTCTATAAGGCCCGACAATAAAATATCCAGATCCTCCGGGCGAGCGGAAATGTGCTCCGGTAGAGGCATTCCTGTGCTACGGTCATGTTCCCCAACAAAACCACCTTCTCTGCGCAATCCTAATTTTATAAACCGATTATCTGGAATAACTATTTTCCTATGACAGCAAATAACGGTTGGATTTTTGAAAAGCCCTGCCAGTAAACCCTTTCCAGCCCAAATCCTTATCAGATAAAGTATGTGTTCTTCAAAAAACACACCCAACTATACCCCTTTAAGCTAAGAAAACCCAAATTTAAAGAAAAAAGAGCTTTGAATCTCCCCTCTTTTTTGATAGAGTGTGTGTAATTTATATTAAATAACACATACTTTATCAGCTGGAGGGGCGATGAAAGAATATGATGTCCTGGTAAAATTCAGACAAGATAAAATTATGACCATTGAAGAATTGATGCATGTACTTCAATGCTCTGCGATAACGGTGAGAAGAAGATTAAAAAAGTGGGAAGCCTTCACCAGTATAAATCAAAATGGGCGTTACTACACATTGCCTGAAATTCCCGAATTTGACAGTAACGGGTTGTGGAAATATAAACCTGCTCTTTTTTCTAAACACGGCAATTTACGGCAAACAATTATTGAGTTGGTCAGAAAGTCCCAAAAAGGGCTTAGTGCTGCTGACATTTCCCAAACTATTGAAATTCCATCAACCAGTTCCTATTTTTCACAAATCAAAAACTCGGATGGGATCAAAAGAGAAAAATATCAAGGCCGGTTCTTTTATTTTGCAGACTCACCAGCCAAATATGAACAACAGAAAAGGGGATTGGGACAGCAAATAACTGATAGCTGGATCACTGATGCCCAAGCTGTTAGAATTTTAGTACACTTGATAAAGAATCCAGGGATTGAAGTTGATCGTCTCGCAATTGAATCAGCCCCTTCGGGTAAGCGGTTTGACACAGCTGCCGTTAAGCAATTTTTGGAATTTCATGACCTGTTAAAAAAAACTTCGGATACAGAGCAATAAAATGCCTCACCGGATATGTCGCTAAAATAACCGATGGACTTTGTTCGCAGAATTTATTTCCCAAAAAACCAACCATTTATTTTTTTCCCAAAGGAATAAATCATCAGGATTTGAGAGTTCTCAAAACCCGGGAAAAGACAGTCGTAACTTTAGATATAGGATCTTTTTGTGCCAAGGAAACGGTTCTGGTTGATCCGACTGACAACACAGTTCATCAAAGCCAACAGCTTCGTTCTCTGACTCCATATCGGTGTACATATGGGTATGACGTGTTGGTTTCTGTCGGGTATGGCCTTTTTGTCCATTGCCTTCCGGAACAGCAAATTATTGAACAATTAGCTGGTAGAAATGTTGCCATTTCTCAACGGGAAATTGGCTTTCTTGGGAAAAAATTTATCGCTTATCTCGCCATAGCTCATCGGCAAGCACAGCAACGATTAAATCAGCTTATGTCTCGCAGAGGCGGATATATTTTGCACATTGACGGAACTTGTGAAGGCGGCAGTCCTCATCTTTTTACCGGGATGGATGGTATTGCTCAAATTGTATTGGACAATATCAAATTGCCTTCGGAAAAAGCGGAATCAATCATCCCCTTTTTAGAGGGTTTAAAAAAGCAATACGGCAATCCAATTGCCTTGGTCCATGATATGGGGAAAGGTATTTTGTCTGCAGTGGCCGAAGTGTTCAAAGGTATCCCGGATTTCATCTGTCATTTTCATTTTTTAAGGGACATCGGTAAAGATTTATATGAGGCCGAATATGCTAAAATAAGGACCCGTTTAACAAAGCATAAAATCAGGGCTGTTCTCCGGGCAAAGGCAAAAGCATTAGCATCTCTGATGGATGATGATACTCAGGTTGGGACCGACCTGTTGGAATGTCTTTCCAATGGTCAGCCCAATTTAATACCCGCAGATAAATTAGCTGTTGTTTCATCATATATCATGATCCATTGGGCTCTTGATACAACGGGGCAACTGGAAGGGTATGGTTTCCCATTTGATTGCCCACATTTTATTTTCTACCAAAGATTGAAGGTCCTGCATAAAATGGTGAATACAGCCGAAGATAAGCAGTTTGACAAACGATTCTTCAATCTTTTGAACCCCCTCAACAAAATTGTCAATGACCAGCAATTAAAAAGTGCTGCCAAGCAAATTGAGAAAAAAATGGGAACGTTCAAACAACTTCGAAAAGCCCTATCCTTAACCGTTTCTGGAAAGAAAAAAGGCCTTAATGATGATGGCGATGATTATACCAACATGAAAAGTATTGCCCAGAAGGTGAAGCAATTTCGAGCTGAAATAATGACTGACGAAAAATTATCTCAAGTAGGTTCATATAGAAAAATGATCAAACAGATTGACACCTACTGGGACAAACTTTTTGCCGATCCAATTACAATCGAAACATTCCATGGACAGGTCATCATTCAACCACAGCGTACCAATAATATTCTGGAACGATTTTTTCGGGATCTGAAACGCAGAAACAGGAAAAGAAGTGGAACGATATCGTTGAATAAAAGACTTAAAACCATACTCACTGACACTCCGTTAATCAAGAATCTCGACAATTCAGAATATATGGAAGCCATTCTTGATGGGAATGACAACTTGGAAGAACGGTTTGAAAAAATTGATGCTAATCTGGTAGCTGAAAAATTGAAGGCCGAACAAAAATCACATGAAAAAATCAGTCCTGAAATGAAAAAAATAATTCAACGCCCTGATTTGCCAGACGAACTGATTTCATTATTGGCGGCCTGAAAGCAAAATTAATACCAACCGTTATTTGCTGTCATAGCTATTTTCTGCAAATATTCCAGTTCTGAAATACTGAGTTTGCGTTGTCCTGCTTCACCTATTGCCCTTCCCCATCGTTCTATACGATTGTGCGGAGGCTTTTCTCCCTCAATAGTGTAAGAGGCTTTAGAGTCTTTAAGCAGCAGGAAAGCAGCTGCCCGGCTTAAAAGATCTGGGTGAGTGCGACCGATATGTTTTGCAGATACTTCTGAAAGATTCTTAGCAATATATTGTTTAAGCTTTTCTGTTTTTCTGATTAGAGGGCAGAAATTGTGTGTCCCCGGTAAATTATTGCGAACCCGATGACGCTTGGACGGAAATGATTTTCCTTCGTATTGTAGCTTGCTATTAACGAGAAAAACAAAATTTCCAGTCCGAGCATCTTCAATATCAAGTTGTTCTTCACGCAACCATTCCCACAAAAACCACAACCTGCGGCTATAGCTTCCGGTCGGTTCCGAGCAGATAATTTCTTGAATTTCTTTGGCCTCAATCGCTTGAAACAAGGCATTGAGGATAGCCAAATCAATGCCCTCATATTTAAGCGCAAATATCAAATGTCCAAAAAGCGTGTCTTCCGGTTTATGACGCGGTGTAAAAATGTGCCAGCGCCCATGATTGTATTTTTTATGTTTCGGACCTATAGCGCAGAGATAATCAGGAACAGGTACTTTCAAATCATATGCTGAAATAAGGGCTGAATATCCAGCCAAATAGCTTCCTTCTTCCAAGGCAGGCAAGCCGTGAAAAACAGTTAAACATCCTGAAATTTGATTAAAATTTGCCATTCTTGTGAATTCTCATTTTATTTTTTCGATTTACAATGGCATGAAAAACGATTATTGTCTATGAATTTTGATTAATAAATTATAGTTACATGAAAAACAATTCAATCAATAACTCCAAGAACTTCAATTCCAGAGCTCCCGACATTAGCCAGATTTAAATGCATCTTATGCGGCCTTAAATACCAGCTTCAGTTTTGTTCCGGGGTATGAAAAATTTTCCTTGTTTACTATGTCACAAAGCTCTTGCAAAGACTTGTTTTCTCGCCTGGTAGACATTGTATGGAAACAGATCTCTAACCTGCCTTCATTGTAGTTCGGGATCATATCCGCCGGCTGTTGAAATACATTTTTGATAAAGGCCCTTCGTTCATCCATGGTTCTGGCAAAACAGTGATTCTGCTCAATGATATTGATCAATTCAGTTTCCGCTCTGTAGCAGGTCATCTTTATGGTATCCGTCAATCGCTTCTTTTCGGTTTCAAGGCGTACGATTTCGTCCTTATCAAGGAGTTCTTTTATTGCTACCTTGTCCGGCAATTGTTTGATCTGTGCTCTAAGGATTTCAATCTTTTCTTCCAATAATTGGATTTCAGTCTTCAACCCACAATTTGATATATTGAATCTTCTCATGGTCCGGCATTTTTTTTCATCATTGTCTACGGCTTTTGTGGCGTACTTTTCTTTCTTGTTTTAAGCTCTCTTGCACCAGCTCTTTTTCTCGGGGGTTGGGAACCATCCGTTCAACATCTGCCTGTTCCACATCCCTTGAAACAAGATGATCAAGACCATATTCATCTCTCATATACTTGAAATAGTTCTCCTGGTTCCATCGGAAAAACATCCTCCGGGCTATTTCTTCCATGGAAAGGTCCTGTCTGGTTGAGATAACTGATGTTTGATGCCCGTTGTCACACAGTCTTCGGACTTCCCTGACCCAACCTTTTTTGTTTATTTTGATACTTCGTTCTCCCAGCAGATAGGTCACCGATTCCCCTCGAACCTGGCTGGTGACCTCAACAAAACAGTCCTTGGACCATGTCTCATACTTGCCTTTGCGGTAGGTCAATACATCTATGCCGGAATCCCTCCATTTTAAAAATCGATCAGGACTCCAACCTTCACGATCAAAGGCCAGGGTGACCCGTTCATCCTTTGACAAGCGCTTTAATTCAGGAATGATTTCATTCTCAACTGTTGACAACAGGCTGTTATTGGCTTCAGTCGTTACAAAAAACAGGGGCTCACAATTGGTGCCGTTTACCCAAAAATCGGTGGTGGCATCCATGCAAAGACGCCGTCTTGCCACATGGGTTTTGGGCAGAGTATGCTTTCTGCCATGATAGGGTCTCACGTGACCATCTATGTAGGAAAACCCCAAAATCTCCAGGATTCCCGTTTTTTTAATTGTTCCGGGTTTTTCATCCTCAAGAGTGCCATGAATGCCAGGGTTAACAAAATTGATTGTAAGCCGTAATATGCCTTTTTCAGGGAAACCGTACACTTTTTTGCCGGTATCAAGATAATTCAGGCCCGCTAAAAATGGTAACACCAGAAGAACACCAGCGTAATGGACGCCTTCATTGGGTGAAAATTCAGGCAACGCCTCTGTCAGATTGCCCTTACGTACCAGCACCCGTTATTCCTCTCTTTTAGTCGCAATGCCGGCATTACAACGGGTGTCTTCATGGGATCGACTGGCCGGTCCTTTTAATTTTACGCTATCTTTAGTCTGATCGGGTTTGGTGACCTTCCTTACAATGAGGCCTTGTTTTATGGCCCTGCGGATGCAACCATCGCTGACCCCAACTTCATCAGCAGCAACAGCCAGTGTAGATCCTTTATCCAGAAGGCTTTTGATAATCTGCTGTTTTTCTTTAGTTAATTTTTAGGGACTAGGATTTGGCCGATTATCAATAAAGCCTTCAGGCCCCTTCTCTTTATAAATGTTAAAATTTCTCAATACCGTCGTTCGGTTTAGATCAAGGGCTTTTGACACTTCAGTAACGCTTGCAAGCTTTAGGGAAACAAGAATACCCTGGGCCAATCTTTTGCCGAATTTATCATTTTTTTGAAACGCGAAAACAGGTCCGGTGGCTGAGAAGAAAACAACCTGGTCATCATCACTATCCATTGCTATTTTTTCATTGATCGGAGTGGTGTTTTTTGAGCAATATGGGATGTAGGTTTGAAGCATCATTTTCTCCTTTTTTGATGCTTTTTAAGCTACCACATTTAAACCGAAAGCCAAACAAAACCCTTTAAAATCAAGTTTCTTCAAGCTTAATGTCAGGAGCTCTGAAATTTATGTTCATGCCCCCCATGGATTGAATTATGAGGTCAGTTGCCCCTTTCATCATCCCGTTTAATAAAAAAAATCCTTTCAGCCTCTTTAAATGGCATCGGCCCCGGACCTATATCCGATTCTTGGATTGGACCAGAATCACCAAAGGAGTAACAGGCGTCAGATATCATGTAGATAAAGGCCAAAGGCTGGATTATATATACTCCCGATCTTTGGTGACGATGAACTTCCAACATCACCGGTGAAACCCGGTGCATGTTGATTGTTGAGTTCTTCATCAAGGGTCAAATGTAGACACGACCCCCTTTTTTTTGTGGAAATACCGTCCGATATTTCAGTCAGTATCCGAACAAATCCCCGGGGATGAGGAAAAAAGGAAGTTCCTATTCTCAATACTGCCAGCCGAACACACCCAGGCCCAGGATGTTCATGATCACAGGTACGGTGTAGATGAATCCGATGGTGAGAAGCTTCATCTTTATAGTTTTCCGGGTGATGACGAAAATAATGGCGCAGAAAAAGTGAAAATACCCGAAAAGGAAGATAAGCCAGACCCCTTTAAAGCTGCGTTCCCAGAAGGGATATTCCCAGACCAGGTGTCCCCCGAGGTTGAGGAAACACTCCACCAGGACGGCAAAGGCGGAAAAGCCCACAGCCCAGAACCACATGTCCGGAATCCCCAGAACTTTGGCGGACCTGTCCGGATTCAGGGTATGATAAAAGACAATACCCGAGATAGCGAACATGAACATTATCTCAATGTTCCAGCCCACCATGGTTCGAAGGGCTGTGTCGCCCGGTGCGGTCCAGAAGGCGGACCGCTGGGTGAAGACCATGATCCAGGAGTTCCATGTCTCGTTGAAGAAATCCATGCCAAAGAGGGTGAGACCGGCCAAGACGGCATCCCAGTTCCCGGTCTCCCGGGCTTCTTTTATCTCCCGGGTATAGATATACATGACGATGAGCAGCAAGGGGATGATATACCATTTGAGGGTTGAGACATCCCTTAAATTTTCAAGGGCGAAACGGGTAGCGTCGGTCATTGGGACTCCTTTCATTGTTTAGAGGGGATACAAGGCCTCTTGCACCATGATATCATGTTCGTATATCTGATCATGATATCCAGTGGACTTCATTCCTATCAAAATTTTTTTTGCCAAGTACAAGTGCTTTGGGCTTTAATAGAAAATCATCTTCAATCTTTAAAATTCCACATATGTATGCAAAAACTACAGGGAATACATATTTATGTATTTTGGCAGAATCTTTAATGTTCTCATCGGAAAAGTGGGTGAAGGGGATTTTTTCCCCACCATAAAGGTTCAAAATTTCAAGAAGTTGATTCTGTCGGTGAACTGTAAATTTTAGGACTTGAGGGACTGTTAGAGTCTAACCAGTCAGTTCGATTGGCAAGCTTTAAAAATTTTTCTTTCATGAATTTTTCCTTTTAGAGAACCACCAAAGTCTGCGGTTCATCCGCAGCATTTTCCTTGTTGGAAACATAGTCGACTCTGAATCAATGACTTGCCTGGACATCAATTTCTTGGATTAAATAATCATTAAAAAATGCATCGGACCAAAGATTCAGCTCATCCTTTTGCCTTGAATTTTTCAAAAAGGGTTCAACATCTCTTTTTGCCAGAGAAAAATCAACCGCCTTAATTTTTTCAGATAATAAGTCAACAACTTTTTTTTTATCCAATGCCTCTGATAAATCTAAGTGGCCTGTTTGTATCATTTTATTCTTAAGATAGTGTAACTCACATGGAATATTATTCTTCACAAACCAGATTAAATCATACCAGTCCCGGCCTTTAATATTGGTTCTTATGGTCCGGCATAATAAAGCATGCATTTTGCCTGCAAACAAGCTGGGCAAGGTCATGGTTTTAATGGTAAACGGAATTGGATGGAGATGATATTTCAGATCACTGATAAACCCGATAGCTGGATCCTGATCAATTTCCAATTTTATCTTCATCACAGCATTTTTATGGGTCTTCAAATTTGAATCAATTTTCAATAAATGGACCAATGTGTTTGCTTTGATAAAAGCTGAATCGATCGTGCTTTTATTCTTCTTGTCTCGTTCTTCTGTAGAAACTTCAAAGCCCCATAGTTCCAGTTCTGATTTTACCGCACCAAGATATTTTTTAATATCAAATGCTTTTTCCGGCTGAATTAATGAAAAATCCAAGTCCTCAGAAAAACGGTCCAGCTTATGAAGAATTCGTAATGCGCTCCCACCGTAAAAAACAGCCTTTTCATAAAATTTTGACCGCCATAAACCAAGCAAAACGATTTCCTGTATAATCTCTTTAAGCGCATTCTCATGATCATGAACCGTATGTAATTCATACCTGCTTAGCATTTGTTCAATTTTTTCATCAAACATGTTTTTCCTTTAAACAATCGAGCAGCATTTTTATACTTTGCCTTCGATATCCGGTCTTGATTTCTTCTAATAAAGACAAATCAAGGTCTTTATTAACACTATAATCCAATCGCATTAACTCAAGGAATTCCTTCATTTCCCTTTTTGTTGAAATATGAGTTTGCATTGCTGCCATGTCGCACAGCGCCTTCTCAGGGGAAGCAATTAGAAAACTTTTTTGATCTCCGGCATCTTCAAGCCGAACCCCAATGTTGAATACTTTTTTGGGGCAATACAAATAAGCGAATCTGCCAACCGGAGTTTCAAACTGCTTCTTTCTTTTCATTGTCATGCTTATTGTTAGTTCAACACGTTCCGGTATCATGTTCCAAAAGGCCAATGCGGTCTGACCGGTGATGTAAGATGGCCCATAGATCAGATTAGCCAGGATAAACTTGTTGTAAGGCTTATTATACTCCTTGCCCAACACATAAAGTCCCTTTTTAACCCTGACGATATCCTTATCCTTGAGGAGGCCCCTGATCTTATCCCTTGGTTTTTTGTAATCCCTTAACGCGTGCAACAGCAAATTGTAATCAAACTCTGCGGGAAATTGGATCAAATTTTTCATGATATTCCAACCAATATGTCTAATAAATTGGACTTACTGGTCAATTTATAATTTTTTGACTGGAGATTGTCAAGAAATTTTTAACATAAAAACCTGCGATTTATCCGTTAGTATTTTCATTTTTTTTGAAAGTTATGAGGTTAGAATTCAAGGTGTGTGTCCCGAGACCTGCAAAAACAGGTATCAAATTTGTTGTCCTTCGCAAAAATTAATCCATATTGGCAAAAACTTCTTCCAAGACGTAGTGCGGAATAAAAAAGTGTAACTTCTTTACCGTGTATATGATCATGCAACTCACAAATATCTAAAAGGCTTCAGGCTGCTTGCTTACTCTTGGCTGGTCAGATGGTAACAGTTTTCTCGGGATTGATTTTGCCTTGTTATCATCAGCAAACAAAAAGAATCGATACAATGAAATCAATCCAGATATTGATAAAAGAACGTGCGGTTATCAACGCCGCAAAGAAGCGATAACAAAATCCACAATGCATCTGGAACCAATGGTCAAAAAGGCCCTCAAGATTGGTATCCGGGCGAAGTATCTTGTAATGGATAGTTGGTTTTCAATGCCTTCGGTGATTTCGAGCCTTCGCCAGCATACCCACATTCTCTGCATGCTTAAGGATCATCCAAAATGGTTTTACGAGTATGCTATCACCGGTAAAAAGCTGACCCACTTTTGTTCTTTTGGTTGACCTGTTATTTTCTATCATCCTGGGGCTGGTCATTATTGCCGGGCTGATGGGTGTCAATCCGATTGTCAGCATATCGATCATCAGCCCGCTGCTGTTACCCCTGAATATGGACCCGTCCCAGCTGGGCTTTCTTTTCCTCAGCAGTTGGGCGATTTCAACTGGGAGCAGTCCGCTGTCAGGTGTCGGTCTGGCCCTGGTGAGCCGATATCAGGTCTCCGCACGCGGAATTCTTCAAAGCAACTGGCACTATGCCGTGATGATGTGGGCATCCGCCTCCCTGATGAACATTATTTTTTTTGTCAGGTAAATATCTGCCCGAACATTTTGAAAGCAAGGTGTTTGCATGAGTGACTCCCTGGTCATGGAACGAGCAATTTGCATTTTTTGTAATTTGCTTTTTTCATTGATTTCCCCTTCATGGACAGCATTTTTGATATGACTTGAAATAACAGGCACATCCCGGTGGAACAATGCTACCATCTGAGTCTATGTCAGCTAGACCGTCTCTTTTTCAAACCGAACATCCACACAGGTTTCCCCGGCCGTTTTTGCTCCCATGGATGATTTCATTTTAACCTGCTCCTCTTTCTTTCAGCATGAATTGCAGCAAAAATTATGACAGCAGCCCCTTTTCTGCCTGGGCCTGAATCGCCGTAATAGCAACGGTATTCACAATGTCTGTTACAACACAACCACGGCTGAGATCGTTGACAGGTTTATTAAGGCCCTGCATAATTGGCCCTATGGCAACGGCCCCTGCAGAACGTTGAACCGCTTTGTAAGTATTGTTGCCTGTATTGAGATCTGGAAATATGAAAACGGTGGCTCTGCCAGCGACTTTACTGTCCGGCATTTTAACTGCTGCAACCGTAGGATCCACAGCCGCGTCATACTGGATTGGCCCTTCAAGAAGTAACTCCGGTGCCAGTCGGTGGGCAATTTCTGTTGCTCGTTTAACTTTCTCAACCTCCTCACCGATCCCGGATGAGCCGGAAGAGTATGAAAGCATTGCTACAAAAGGTTTTATACCAAACAGCACTGCAGTCCGCGATGACTCTATTGCTATTTCTGCGAGTTGCTCCGCAGTAGGTCTGGGATTAACGGCACAATCACCATAGGCAAGTACCCTGTCTTCAAGGCACATAAAAAACACCGAAGACATGATGGTACTTCCGGGCTTGGTTTTTACGAATTCCAGAGATGGCCTCACCGTGTTCAGGGTTGAGTGGACGGCTCCTGACACCATGCCGTCGGCGTGTCCTTTATATACCATCATAGTGCCAAAATAATTGACCTCAGACATAACATCTCGAGCGTTATCAGGCGTAATTCCTTTATGCTTTCTTAACTCAAAATAGGTTTCAGCATAGTCATCAAAGAAATCGGATTTCACAGGATCAATAATTTCAATATCACTTAGCGCCAGTCCAAGTGTCGCAATCTTGCTTTTAATGGTCTGGACGTTGCCAAGTAGAATGAGTTCCACCACATCCCGGTGAATGAGTATTTCGGCTGCCCGCAAGATTCGCTCATCTTCGCCCTCGGGCAACACGATGGTCTGCTTATGTTCACGGGCACGTTTTATAAGACCGAACTCAAACATTTTAGGCGTCATGACCAGCATGCTGTAGTCGACAATTTTTTTCCTTAACTCTGTAGTATCAACATGGGATTCAAACAACCCCAGTCCCGATGCAATTTTAAGCACTGAATTTGGGGTGATTGTGTTGTGAATCGCCTTTATTTGCAACGCAGTGGTAAATGTGTCACTCTCAACTTTAATAATGGGCACAAGATCATCCATCCCCTTAAGCAGATTGCGCAGAATCTTATCGGGTTTCAAATAACCTGTGAGAACGATGCCACCGATATTGGGCATATTGGATGACCTGTACGCAGCGAGCATGCCAAGAATAATATCGATCCTGTCAATGGACGTAATGATGAGATTATCATTTGCCAGTCTTGGCAATAGATTTCTCAAATTCATTGCTGCAATAACAAAACGGGACACGGGTCTATTGAGTTGCGCTTTGCCATAGATAACTTTTGCATCAAGGGCCTTGACAATCTCTACCATCGTCGGTCGATCAAGCGTCTCTTCAAATGGGATTGAATATATATGTTCTATCTTCTGTTGGAGTTTTTCCCTCAATGACTGCAACATTTCCTGCTGAAGGGAAGCTGGGGTTCTATTGACAATGATTGACAGTATATTTGACCCCTTTTCCTCAAAAGACTCCATGGCAAATCGACAAGACCTGACCACGCCCTCAATAGATCCCTCATGGGCATTGGCAATCATTAAAACCGGAGAGCCAAGGTTGTTGGCAATTTCCACATTGAGCTCAAATTCAAACGCGGACGAATCACTCTCAAAATCTGTCCCCAGGCAGAGAACGAAATCATATTCGTTTTCAAGCGCTTTATATCTTTCCAGTACGCCTTCGAGAAGCTTGTCATACTGTTTATCAGCGACGAGTGTCCTGGCTTCTTCAAAGGTGTATGCATACATCTGACGGTAAGGAATATCAAGATTGTAATAGGTTGATATCAAATGAATAATATCATCCTTTTTATCCGCATCATGTTTCATGTTCACTATGGGTCGAAAAACAGCAACCCGCACCAAATTTCGAACAAGAAATTCCATGACTCCCAAAGCAACCAGTGATATACCGCTTTTGGGTTCCAACGCAGTGATATAAAGATTTTTCGACATTGTATTTATCCTGTGGCTTGCCAAAATGCGATCATGCAACAATATCAACGCAATGCAAGCTTCCAAAAATTTAAGATTAACGAATGTTGAGCGGCCACGCTGCAAAAATTACAGCGGTAACATATTATCGGGCGATTGTCCATCCCCCTCTCGCCGTCCTTGTTCAACGCTGCCAATCAGCCGCATGGTTTTTTGCGTCGGCTGAATTAGCCTTGTTATCTGACTTATGTTGATGTGCATGACCCGTACGTTCTTCGTTGTATTTGTGGACCTCGACTGTAACGTGTGCCACCCCAAGATTTGAGGGGATCGACTTTTTGTAATGTTCCGGTGACTGCGGATCGTGCGCTACGACTGACACAATCACGCTATAAATATTCGGACCAATCGACCAAAGATGAAGATCGACAATACGATTGCCATTGTGCTCGATCGATTGTTTTATTTCTGTTCGAATATGCTCGGGGCCTTGTTTGTCGAGCAGTATGCCACTGGTAGAACGCAACAGCCCCAGAGACCATCGCGAGACCAACAGCGCGCCGATAATTCCCATGAGCGGATCCATCCACATCAGTCCAACGTACTTTGCTGTCAGCAGGGCAAAAATCGCAAGAAGTGACGTGAGGGCGTCCGCTAAAACGTGAAGATGTGCTGCCCTAAGGTTATGGTCTTCGTTGTGTTGTTCGTGGCCATGATCTTCGTGACGATCATGTTTCTGATGGTACTGGCCATTGTGTTCGTGGTTGTGATGATGCCCCAGGATGAAGACCGATGCCCCGTTGACAATCAAACCGATGACGGCGACGAAGATGGCCTGATTAAATGCGATCTCGATTGGGAAAATAATTCTGTCGATGCTCTCCCAAGCCATTATCAACGCAAAAACTGCAAGCAATACCGCACCGGTAAATCCGCCGAGAGCATTTACCTTCCCTGTGCCAAAGCTGTATTGCCCGTCTTTGGCGTGGCGACGAGCATAAATATAGGCAAAAGCGTTGATTGTTAAAGCAGCCGCATGTGAGGCCATATGTAGACCATCGGCCAACAGAGCCATTGAGCCGAAGATAATCCCCGTCGCTATTTCAACTACCATCATTGTAAACGTAATGGCGATTACGATGATGGTACGAATCTCACCAGGTTGTTTTCGGTCTTGATCGAAAGCATGGTTATGCTGCCAATGTTGCAGGTTGTAGTGGTTCATATCTATCGGAGGCTTCCTTTCTATTTTGGCCAGATAACGAAAATCACCGGTTTATCCGGTGCATTTTTTTGTTGGAAATCGGCATTGATCCAAGATACTGAAATTTCGTCATATACAGGCAGAATATTATAATTTTATGGTCGTCCCATTAATCACACTCGCCAATGAAATTATGTGCTTTCATCTGCTACTCGGAAAGCGCTTTTCATTACGCTTAATTCACGAGATAGGATACTTAGTCTTTTTGCCATGTTCGGCCAAGATCTTACAACAGTGGTTATTTCCTGGATGATCTCATTTGCACGATCCTTGCCTACACGGAAATAAGGGGCAATGCTTAACACAAGATCAAGGTCCTGGCTGTTATCTTCTTTTGAGATATTAAGAGCTAATCCGCCACCGGTTGCAACAGGGTTGATATCATAAGCAGGTGAGAGTGCCCATCCTCTATCCGTCAGCATAAAGCCATGATTTCGCAAATGATCATCAGTATTGGATACGCATACATAAAAGATGATCCGCCGCCAAAGCTGTCCCAAATCCTCATTGGCTTGTGCACCATTGCGGACAAGAAAATCTGCAAGATCCAAATAGCTGACACCTGTATCCCCTCCATCACCATCTTTTTTGCCAAGAAGCGTCATGGCTGAGGCAAAGTGTAGGCGCTCACCTTTTTCTGTCCGATCAAATCGCTTTGTGAGGAAGGTATCATATTCTCCTGAGAAATGTCGGATATCGGAATGTGCCATTACAATACCTGCTTTTTTCGCCAATTGACAAACAAGGTATTCCCATTTACCAACGTTGATTTCATCGCGGAAAGAAGGGAATTTGGCAATCCATGGATGACTATTCTCGTCTAATACACTCGCTTTGGGGCGTGCCCCACCAAGTGACCCTCCAGGGGCAATAAGCATTTTCAGCCACTTCATATAGTCCTTGTCGTTTTCAGCATCATCTTGCTCTAACTGCAAGCTGGCATATTCCAAATCCCGTAATTTTGTCCATGGCGGTGCAGCCATATCTTCTTGATTGTCTAAAAAAGGCTCATCATCTCCCAGGCAAAAGCGTAGAGCCCCCATGCGAAGACCATCATAGACGCCAAGTAAATAATCTGACTCAAGAAGTGGGCGCACATTTCTTTCTTCTGCTCTCGCTTGTTGAGCCTCTCTGCGTTGCATTAAAACACGGCCCCAGCGATCTGGAGAAGAATCCAGAAACAAGCCAAAATCATCATGCCCCTCGCGAGCATATTGCGGGCCTGAGAATAGCATTAAACCAGGGTCAAGAACTTGTGCATGCGAAGACTTGAGCCAAGCAGGATAGTATTCAAAAGAAAAAATCTCTTTTCCTCTTGAAGGGGCGGCATAAAGTGTTCCCATCAGAATAGGATTTTCCAACCCCTGCCAATGAGCGCAAACTTGAATGGATTTTCTTGCTGGGCCTTTTATATGTCGTTTTACAGCCATTACTTCTTCCTCTTAGCGACACGCTCAGTTGTATGAGTCAATTCAGCATCTTGTAAGCGCCGCCCCAAAGGATCGTCTCCGGCAAGTCGTAATAAATCCTTTTCAAGGCCGAGACAAAAAAGAACATTAGCATAAATAGCCATTGTGACACTGCTTTCACCATTCTCAACTTTTCTTAAGGTTACACGACTAATACCTGCACGCTCTGCCAGCATGGTCGCAGTAATTTTGCGGCGTAAGCGCGCAAGTTTGATGTTTTCTCCGACCGTCGATAGAAGATCTTCCAGTGTAGGCGAGATTATCACTCTTTTTTTTGCCATCTTTTTCAAACCTCAATGGTTAATATAATATTCAAAAATTGATCTATTGTACATTATATTTTCCATTGATAAAAGATTCATTCTTGCGCTCGGGACTCGTTGTTTGGAGTAAAAGGGACGTTGTTGTCCTGTGGTTTGCCAATATAGGATCATACCACAATACCAGCGCATTGCAGGTTTTTCAAATTTTATTGTCAATCGCAAATGAAAAGGATATGGGTATAAAACCAAAAGTCATAAGTTACAAATGTCCTTGGCAAAATGGTGTGTCTGAACGCTTTGTCCTTTCGGTTAGAAATGATATGTTAAATCAAATGATCATCTTTAACGAAGAACATTTGAGGGACTTTATGAACCAATATTTTGAATATTACAACGATGAAAGATGCCATTTGGCACTAGGGCGGGATTCTCCAAACGGACGAGAAATCCAAAACAAACCATTTAAATCTGCAAAAATAATTTCTTCTCCCAGAATCGGTGGATTACATCATATGTATAGATGGAATAAAGCTGCTTAATCTGATTTTCCGAGAACGAAAATTTGACAATTAAAAATTTTTGTATATTTGCGTCCTGTATTTTAAATCTTGTCGTATCTTCAAGGCTTAATTAAATCCTGTTATTAAAATTTAATCAGATTCAAAAAATTAGAGCTGGCTTAAACAGAAGCTCAAGATCAAATTACCATGCATTTTCTCCCTGATTCATTTTTGGCGAACCACACCCCAATGTTCTTGATTCGATATAAACATTATTGTTGAAATAATTGCCCTACAGTTTTCATTGGCATGAACATTCGTACCCTACTATTGTGGCAGCACAATACTTCAAAACCGTATTTTGAATAAAAATTCTCAGCAGTTTCGTTTAAGCAATCGACGATAATTGCATAGGCTCTCATGTGAGAATTTATTTCCCATAAGTATTCAAGCGCTTTTATTAGAGAGATTTTCCCTAAACCTTGATTATGATATTCTGAATGAACAGCTAACTGAGCAAGTAAGAATACTGGCACAGGGTAACGTGGTAATTTTTTCATAAGTTTTTTTGGTAAAGTTTCTCTGCTAATAGAGCTAGGGGTAATTGTATAAAAAGTGCAAATGGGGAATCTGCCGTCAGGAAGTGGAACGGAGGCGGGTAATACCATTGTTCTGCTTATGCCTGCGGTCATATGCTTTGCAGCCTTAGTCCGAAGGAATTCATTCAATTCTACTTCACCACAATCAAATGAAGCCCTGTCGTGGATAGCCTTGTCAAGTTCTATAAATTCTTTAGACCAACTCATTTGATACCTTGCTCTTTGGCGAAAGACTTCGCATCCAGCAGAGCTTTATTAGGTTTTTGAGTTTTCTCACAAGCACTTATGAAAAGATCAAAAAGATCATTTTCAACGATGATGCTTTCATGTTGAGCAATCACCTGGGTTGCGTTTTCATCAATTAGTTTGACAATATACTCAGTGAGGCTTTTTAATCCAAGCAAAGCCGTCGCTTTTTCAGCTTTGGCTTTAACTTCTTGATCTAACCTCATGTCAAGGCGAGTGGTAACCATTGTTGTCCTCCTCTTTCTTTTCGTACGGAATGATTCCGTACATATTTAAGAGTATAGTGTTTACTAAATGCCTTGTCAACAAGTACGGAATGATTCCGTACAAATGTTTTGTTTCCCCCCAAATATCTGAACGTCGTTATCAGCATTTTCATGATGGCGCGGCCATCATGAAATATGCTGGATCAATCTTGTTGGACCTTCCCGTAATGTCTCTTTGCCGTTTCAGTCACCCGCACGACAAACTCGGTCTTGGCCTTTGTGTACGCGACTCGGTCATTCTCGTGCGATTGGGACAGGCTTTGCTTGAGCGCACCATATTCGTTCGCCACTTCGGGATGCTCGATAAGGTAGTCACGGAACAACAGTCTGTCCCAATGTTCAAAATCGGATTCAACCATGTGAATGTGGTGTGTTCTGTTCCCCTGTGAATCGCGCTTGATGAACCATGCGTAAAACGGCGGAGTGTCGTCTCCCCACGTTGGTCTCCAGAAATAGTCATATCCTTGTGGCTCAAGTATAGGCGGAATTGTCGCCCTTGTCTCGTCAAGCGTCGTTACCTCTGCCAACATGTCGACAATCGGCTTTGCCGCAAGACCGGGTACGGCGGTGCTGCCGAAGTGCTCAATACGTTTGACCAGGGTCTGGGGAAGGCAGGTGAGAAGATGCTGCCTTTCCTCCTCAAACATTGCCGGCCAGCGCGGATCATAGGGCACGACTGCCACATCCTCCCGCACAACCCGGGCAACTTTCTCTTCAAGTGTTTCCATTCCTTCTTTCATCTGGCCCAACGTATGTTGAGCGGCCGCGCTGCAAAAAATACAGCGGTAACATATTATCGGGCGATTGTCCACACCCGCTTCTCGCCGTCCCTTTAACGCCGGCTCACCAGCGGCCAAACCGGAGCGGTTTTTGTGTTAAAGTGCAGCGCAGCGAAACCACAAAAACAGCGTAGGTTTGGACGTCTGCGTGGAGCCGGGCGTTATGCACTGCCCCCCTCCATTAAAATTATCCATTAGTTTTTGCTGAGCCAAACCACGTTTACGTTGCAACTCCTGAATTTCATCCTTTTTTTTGTTGAATATTTCCATCCGACTCCAGCGTTTAGGAGTTTCAGCGACGGGAAGTTTTGCAAATTTTCTAAGCTTGTTTGCGAGGTCAATAGCATAGATCCCCAAGTTAGAATAATTTTGCTGCCTTTCTTCGAATGCTTCTTCGTAATATGGTGGACAAGCAACATGATCGAAAACTGATGAGATGCTCTCGTTTGCAGATTCAATCATATTGGGTAACTGCAATATTTCATACATTAAATCATGAGGTAGTGATTTCCAATTAACATCTAGCTCATATGCTTAAACTCAGGTGTTTGGACTCTAACGCGAGCGCAACCGTCTTTATCGTATTGACCGTAAATAGTTCCATCATCTTGTACTACGTTGACGCACTTATGCGAAAAACGCTCAAGATCACACGCCACTCTTATACACAGGTACTCATAATCTTTTTTGGTCTTTTGCCGGTGAAAAAGAAAATCTTTTAGGATGGCTAAAGTAGCACCGAGTAGAACACCAACTATACCAATAATGGCTTTTTCCATTTTTTCTATCCTTCGAAAATTACCTTTGCATAATGCCGAGTTGAACAGCGCCTGATAAGGATGTCTGGTCAAACTCGTGGTTCTATGCGCCTGCGGTTCGATACACTTAACAACTCGGCATTCAATGCGCCGCAGGCGCGTTGAACACCGAACATCACCGGTGAAATCCGGTGCATGTTGATTGTTGGATTTGCACCAAGGATACTTTTCTGACTCTGTCCATCGATGCGTCTTATCTCAAATTTCGTTGCTGAAGTATTTCCGGGATATTCCGCCTGCCGTCAAGGATAGAATGGATAAAAACATCTGATTCAATGATCTGGTAGATAATGCGGTAGACTTTCACATGAATTTCGCGATATTCATATACGTCAATTCGTTGTAGCTCTGGAGGATAGTGTCCTTTTTCCGGGCTAAATGACAGATTTTGGCAAGCTGTTTCAATCTCTGAAAAAATTTTTCCTGCGTTTTGCGGGTATCCGGATTTTTTTATATAATCATAAATTTCAAAAAGATCTTTTTCCGCATCAGAAATGACATAAACATTGTATTTCATTCAGATTGGTTTCCCAGAGTTTTTTTAAAGTCGCTGAAAACATCGGTAACAGGCCTGTAATATCCCTTTCTAAGGCTATTTTGGCTTTGGGCTAGCATTTTCAACATGGCGAGGCTTTCCTGGGTCTGCTCATACTGGACAAGATCCTGAAGAATCGCTTTGGCTTCCCCATTTTGGGTGATAATCATGGGCTGTCGGCTATTAACGATTTGTCGGACGATTTCCGAAGCGTGTGCTTTAAAATAGCTGATGGGTTTAACAGATTCACTAAGTTTCATGTTGTTCTCCATAATTAATTTGACCTTAATTTAGTCCATATTGAGATCTATGTCAAGATAAACCATGAAACAGGCTGCTGAAATTGTTGAAATTATGTGGGACAGTTTGCCATTGAATTGCTCAAGCATCTTCAATATTCCAGACTCTAATTTCAATCCTTTTTGATCAAAAATTGATGTGTCTGATGTGATAGCGCCATAATCCATTGTTTATTTATCAACGTTCAAGCTCACTTACGCCACCACCAGGCTTAGCCGCGTCAGGCCCCAAACGTTCTCGGCGTCAAGAGAAGCGCCTGGTTCAGCGCAGATTTCATTTAAAAGGAACCCAAATTACATCGTTTGGTGGTGAACCAATTGGCTCTCTTTCATTCATATTAAGACTTGCTACCCACGCCGATAAGTATGCATCCAATTTGTCATGAAAATTTCCAAATCCAATATCGTTGAGACATGATTTTGATATTGCCTCTGGCCACCCTGTAAATTCCGATATTGCGGATAACTGTTTAATAAGACCCTCGATTTTACTTTTGTGGATTTTTCCAGCCCCGAGAGTTTTAACAATAGCCTGTGGAAAAACTTCTAAGCACTCCCATTTCTGGCATAATGTTTGGAATAATTCAAATCCCACCAACATCCACAATTGGTTTGCATGAGGAATCCTTGATTGTTCCCCACCATTTTCAAGATGTGTCAGAGCCTTGCTTTTAATTACCTCGAACTGATTTGTATCAGGGGCGGTGATACAATTGATCCCTTTTTTATCTAAACCAAGTTCTGCCTTTCGACGTTCCTCTCCGTCTTTTTTAGGGTGTCTTGGTGCATCGATTGCAATTTTTTTGATTGTCACACCAAATGATTTTTCTACTTCTTGGAGGTAGCGCAATGTGTCATGGGCAAATTTTTTTACTAATTGAATATTCTGGACAATCGCTGCGTTTCCAAATCCGCGAGGAGGGGTGATAGCAAATTTAGATTTGAGCAGAATTGGGCAAAGCCTATCATCCTTATGGAAACAGACAGAAATTGGCAAATATTTCTTTTTCGCAAAAGCAACATCAATACCTACATATGCTTTCATATTTTCATTTCATATTTTCATTTCCGCCGAACAAGAAAATCTGCGGCTTGCCCGTCAGGATTTTCAGTGTTGAGAATGTAGGTTGTTTATTGATCTGGGAATTCTGAGTTGATATAAAGAATTAGGATTCCAATTCGTGGATAATTCTCTGGATAGTATCCAGAAGTGTAGGGATTTTTCTTTTGCATGTGAAAAATACTGTTTCGGCATTAATATTGGCATAGTGATGTGTAATAATATCCCTCATCCCTTTTGCTTTTTTCCAGTCAACATCTGGATAGCGCGATAGCAGTTTTCCTTCCGTAACTTTATCAAGATTTTTTAAAGACTCCCCAATAACGATGAGCATCATGCAGATGGCATCCATTTTTTCCATCCCAGCCGCAGTATCAGTAAAATCGTTTGGATTATTGATTACTTGAAATCGCAGAACAACCTTTTTGGCAGCATCTTCGATTTGTTGAATAATTTCCAATATCAGTTCATTATCAGGCATACACAGCCTCATGGTCTATCCTATTTTTTAAAAAAGGGTTCATTGAGTCTGTGTAAGTTACAATATCAATAGATTTGTTAAGTCTTTGTTCTAAATCTTCTTTTATCCCCGCAAGCATGAAAAAATCGGGTTCAGAAATACGGATCACTATGTCGACATCACTCTCATCTCCTGATTCCCCACGAGCAACGGAACCAAAAACGCCAATGGTCAGGATATTATATTGATTAGCAACTTCATTTTTATAGTTACGTAAAATTTCTATGATATCTTTTTTGCCCATAATTTCCTCTCACAGACTCTAATCTATATAAGCTCTTAATGCATTTTATAACCTAACTATATCATGGTTAGAATATGATCTCAATTGTATCATTTTAAATAATATTATACAATCGCAGCGCAGCCGCTTGTGAACCAAAAGCGTTTTATCAATAGTCCCGCCCATAACGAGTCCATGATGTTTATATTAGATGCAATCTTTCTGCAATAAAGAACCGGCGTTCCGTGGGGCGGGATTAATGATAAAACGTTGTTGAACAATGCCGCGGATCTGGAACGGAAGTTCTTGTTTTAACTATGGGGTTTATATCTGTCCTTCGCAAAAATTAATCCATGGTAAATTTGTCGAAAAGATATTCTCCTCAGTGCAGCGATTGAATTAAATACCCACTGTCCAGTTTATTAGAAAAGACGGATTCAATGTTAAATTTTTGATTGAGGTCGATTCTGAGTACAGATCAACAAAGACCGTTCGATGCTTTTTATATCAGAACGATTTGAGTTTTCAGGCCAATTTCTTCCACTCGTATCGATGATGTAATCCACCAATGCGCGGCAAATCAATTATCTTGCATTTGCCAACAGGTCTGGGTTGGATCGGCCGACCGTTGGGCGTATTTTTTCCAAGGCTCAAATGCGTTCTATCGTTATGATAATATTGGAAATACGCGCAAAGAATGTTTTTCAGATGTCCTTGGTTCAATACGATGACATGGTTTGTACATTCTCGTCTGATCGAGCCGATCACCCGTTCAACAAACGGGTTTTGCCAAGGGCTTTGCGGGGCCGAGACCACTTCTTTGATGCCCATGTTTTTCACTCGATTGCGGAAGGAAACGCCATAGATTGCATCCCGATCCCGCATCAGATACTTCGGTGCCGTATCCCAGGGGAAGGCCTCTACGATTTGTTGGGTTGTCCACTCGGCCGTCGGATTTGAGGTTATATTGAAATATACGACTTTGCGGCGGCTGTGGCTAAGGATCACAAGGACGAACAGAATTTGCGATAACAACATCTTCGTGATACTCCATGAATATAGCGAATTCATTGATTTTCCGCTGTTCTTCAATAATCCGACATAATGCCCAGTGATATTGATATTCGTATTTAGCAAATGTAATCGCCCCAGAGCATTCTCTTTGAGCGCTTGCAAGCGGATTGTCCATTATTGTAGATCCATTCTGTTGTTACATTAAAAGTCAATATTTATTCGTAGCAAGTTATAACATCCCAAATAAGCGGTTTATCCGTCTCCATTTGGCTTGTTGGAACCCCCCGTTACCTGAAAATTGCTATTCGGTATCTTCATTTTTTTGTTCCAACTGCTTGATCATCCGGTCGAAATCGCTTTCAAAAAGACGATCTTGAATGATACGGTATTTTTCAAATTCACTTTCAGCATGGGCCTTGGCAATTTCTGCTGTGACTTTGCCTGCATCCTGCAGGATTTCCCGGTCTGTCGCTTCGATAAACCTGTTGAGGCGTTTTCCCCAGTCTTGCATCGTCATTGGGATTTGCCGCAGTGCCATATCTTCTGCAACGTCCAGATAGGCAGAAACCAAGCGTTGCAATTGCGCCATTTCATTTTCAGTCAGATAGTTTTTGGCCACGCTGACATCGAATTTTTGAATTTTACCTTTTGGAGCATCTTTCCAGGTGGTCAGTCCCATATTGTCCTTCTTGTGATCCGCACGGTCCACAATCACTTCCGCGGCTGTCTGACCGTGGATTGCCCAATGCAGCTTATTTTGTACTGCCGCAAAAAAACGCTTTGTGGCTTGGGCCGTTAGATCATAATCAATGGACGTCGCATAGATGTCGGTGATTTTCTGGTAAAACTTACGCTCACTCAGACGGATTTCTCGGATACGCTGCAGTTGCTCTTCAAAATATTGTCTACCAAGGACAGAACCGTCATTTTTCAGTCGTTCATCATCCATTGTATAGCCTTTGATGGTGAACTCCTGAATAATCGATGTGGCCCATTTCCGGAACTGCACGGCGCGTTCTGAGTTAACCTTGTAGCCTACGGCGATGATGGCCGATAGATTATAGTGTTTAGTATTGTAATTTTTACCATCTGCGGCAGTTATTCGAAAATTTCGAATAACTGAATCTTCTTGCAATTCACTATCGGAAAATACCTTCTTCAGGTGATAATTAATAGTATGAGTCTCGACATCATAGAGAACTCCCATCATTTTTTGGGTCAGCCAGATGTTTTCATCCGCATAAATCGCCTCAACGCCCCCCTTGCCACTGGCCGCTACAAATGTCAGGTACTCAGCAGCCGACGACCGGACAATGGATCTCTCTTTTTTTCCGGTTTGCTGGAGTTGTCTGTTTTTATCCTTTTTCATTCAACTACTCCCCGATTTTGATATCTGTCCCGAGACATATTCGTTCATTTATTATTATATCGCCTTCCATCCCGGAACTATACCGGCAAATTCCTGCTGAAAAGCCGGACGTCTGAGATTATCATTTTTGACTTTAACTGCCAGCTTTTTCCATCTGCTTTCATCATTTATCACGTCAACCAGCATATGGCGAACTTGAGCCATTACCTCAGCCTTTCTCGCATATTCTTCTCTTTTTTGATTGGAAGAAAGATTACCCAGACCGGAAAGATACCATTTAAGAACTTTTTCAGGGTACCGTTTTTCAAGTTTTTCTGCGATGCGTACATCCGTGTTGCTGTCCCAATTGTATTGTGGATAGCGGCACTTTGACAAAAGACTCACAACACTATCATATTCCTTTCGATCCATGTGAATTTTCATCTGATCGGTTTTTCCCGTATCTTTCATTTTTTTTAGGAGTCTGGGTTCATACTCTTTCCATTCTTCTGTCTTACACGCTTTTTCAAATTTTTTGTATTTATCAAGGGTTAAACAGTCTGTCGTCTGATCAAACTGAAGTTCGATCCAGGTAGTCCGGTCACCTGACTCCTGCGCCCGTTCGGCCACAAATGCTCGCAATTCATCCATCCGCCCTGTTGCTTTCTTAAGTCCTTTCCGGGCGATCTGAATCGATTTTTCCTTTTCTCCTGTTTCCCAGTAAAACTCAGCCAGATCATGGTACTCAGCGCCAACTTCCAAATACTTTAACCGAAGCTCAAGGTATTTATCATGGTCCCCGATCTGCCGATAAATGTTGCGGGCATTGCGGGTTTGCCAGTCATCATGCATAGCCTCCAGGCTTTCGGCAAGGTACCGCAATTCAGAAGCGGAATAGCAGGCAGCATAAGCAAGCTCATCCAGTGCATCGCCTGCCCCTGAATTTCCACTTTTAATAAACGGTAAAACAAAGCCGAGAATTTCACGTCGATACGTTTCATCGACCTTTTTTGAAGTCAGACGTTTTGTAATTTCATACAGCAATTCCCACACCTGGTCTTCCACCCCATAAGGTCCGCCACCATACGCATCCAGATCCTCAAGATCCGGCAGCAGCTCAGCCCATATGGACATGATGGCTTCCCCTTCCGACTGGCGTTTAAGCATTTTGGAAACAGCTGTATTTTCCTTTAAAGAATCAAAGCACTCTCGACGTATCTCAGGAAAGTTTTCAACCAGATTAAGTATCAGCTCTGAAAGGGCCGTGGAAGGTGCAGCTGCAATCAGTTTGGCCAGTGCAATATCTTTTTTCGTTTTTCTCTTTGCCATATCGGCCTTACCTTTTCTTCAATTCCAACGCATTATTTTCAAATGTATCCATCAGAACTGCCATGGATTCAACGACCTAAATCACCGGCTTGTCCGGTGGATTTGACTTGTTTGACACCCATTAAAAGATATCTTAACTTTTGAATACAGTTTTTTTTGGTCATTTGTTGTGCCAAACCTCATTGTATATATTTTTTTACCCAACGGTAACGTTCAGGGTCATTTTCGTAAAGGAATATGGCCAAATCTTTACGTTTAGATTTATCTAATCTCATAAAGATACTTCGGAGGTCATCATCTACTGATTTTTCAGTAGCACCCCGTTCGATAGCCTTTTTATACCATGACTGGCCTTCATCATAATTGCCTATTTCAATATTAACAGCACCTAATAAAGTACACGGCCGAAAATCTTTTGGTGTAAGGAGATGAGCTTGACTACCAAGAGAAAGAGCCTCGTCTAAATTTCGTAAGTCTCTTTTTACTCCACCAAATGTAGTGTTGAATGCTGACTTTATTTTTTTTGATTTAAATTTATCAGTATTAATCTTGATTAAGATTAAGTTTGCTTTTTTTGATTGATTACATTTTCGAAAATGGCTACTTGCGTTTATTATATCCCAGGGATTTTTTGTTCTTATAAATTTTGATGAATAATATTCCGCTTCATTAGAATGATATTTTTCCCGTAATCTTTGTGTATAATAACCTGCATGAAATCCTTTGCGTGTTACCATAAGCCATGCAATTTCATCTTGATTTAGTCTTGAACCATGATCTACTTTTTCGATCATATGCTTAAGTTTATTAATGTCACCATGATTAATAAAAGAAATAGAAAGGTCATACTTTTTTAAAATTTTGTTAATTATTTTTCGTTTTTTATTTTTTTCAGCATTAATGGCTGCTTGTTTGATCTGTTTCTTCTTGATTTGGTCAGCTTCTAATTTACGTTTGTTCTGTTCCGCAATAGCCGCTTCAGAAAACTCTTTAAGGGATATTTGCTTACAAGCGTATTTTAAAAGACTTCTCAGTTGTTTTTTTTCCAGGCAATCTTTGGTGACTTCAGGTATAAAATCTGGAGCAACTTCCATGCGATTAATAAAATTTGCAAGAAAGGATCCTGGTATTGAAGATTCTGGTATATCGTCGATATAATATTTAACGGCTAATTTTTTTAATTTATTTTGGTTCATTTTTTTTATATTTTAACTGAACATCTGCGGCTCGACCGCAGCATGTTTCTTGTTTGAAATTTTGAAGAGCAGGATCACATTCCATTCTCCCTATTGAAAATGCCTTTATATGGTAGCGGTATGTAACTGTTAACTTCATCATTTTTCAAGAAAAACCAATTGGCAACAAAAATAATGAAATCTAATGTTAGAGGAAAATTTTCATTGCATCCATGAAGTTTTTTAAGAAAGGCTCTTCTATTGATACGAAATAATTCTTTTGCAAATAATTGATTCTCGTCAAGGATTTTTAGGAGTTTTTCTTCTATAGGATTGTTTTCGATCCTCAATCTAAGCTTTGTCCTCAGCATTGGTCCCCAGTTCTTTTCTTTATAATGTCTCCATGATAATTCATCGAAAATTTTTAACATCATCCAATCGCAGTTTTCCAACGAAGCAACAATACTATTTAAGCACCGATCCATGTCTTTATGATTCTCCCAATCTTTTTTGCACTTGTATCTTAGATCGTGTTCCACTTCGTGCCATCCTTCAGAATACACAGTTCTAAACTGGACCTCAAAAGTTTTGTCTAAAAGGGACTCTAATGATAATGTTGAATCTTTACCAGCAAGGTCACTCGGTAAACGATAAACAACATTTTGTCTTGTGGGGCCAAAAGTATTACCATCATGATTGTCAATAGACGTTCCATCAACTTTAAATTTATTCTCAAAGATATTTTGTAAAATATGACTATCGTCGTCAAAATAAAGAGTTAATCTAACTCCGAAAAAATCTTGTATCTTTTTCCCTGTTGGAGAATATTTTCCTGGATTTGACTCTATTTTTTTTCTAAACGATTGGGGTGTTTTAACCCGAGGAAAGCACCTGTAAAAAATTCCAAGTTTATTTAGATCATATATGATACGATTTTCTAATTCTTTTAAAAGAGAGAGGTCTGCGTTCATATTATCTATTGTCTCCCTAAAATTTCTTTAATTTCTGTAATCCTATCAAGATTAATTGCAGCCCAATCGCTTTCAATAGTGAGCAAACCGTCTTTTTTATAGTCCTCAATGGCATCTGCAATATTCCGGTGGTGTTCTTTTCCAATTCCTGTATATAGGGTTCTAATAGGTTTTTTCTTCTTTAGGTGAGCCCTTCCTTGTTGCCAAAATCTTTCAAGTACCATGCGATGGAAATCGATGTTTGTTTTTCTGGTTTGCGGTTCGTTTGATATAGATTGAAAGTTGGATAAGAATTCAGATGAATCACTTTGGCAATTATAGAGTTCGATAGTATTTGACTCTCGCTCATTTATTTCTATATCACAATTATAAAATTTACAGTTAATAAATCCAATGTTGTTCAAAAGACTTTTATTGAATTTTACGTCAGCAAATTGGCAATCAAGAAAAGTGATATTTTCCATTTCAAATTCTCCGGGAATTTGTATGTTTTTTGCTCTTAATTGATTTAATGATGTGTCACAATATTTATGAAATAAACCTCCTTTAAGCAAAACATCTATTCGAAATTGAAATTCTGGCGGCAAAATTTCAAACATGAAATTTAGTTTTTCCCATAGTGCCTCTTTTTTTGATTTCCGTTGGGCCATATAAGATGTGACGGCAATATCTACAAAATATTCATTGGTAAGCCATTCCCCGGTATCATCATCAATTGCACTCATTGCTATGAACAGGCCAAATATAAAATCGTTCACAAATCCTATAAGGCTTTCATCGTTCCCTTTTCTATCAAAAAATGCATGCATACTTAATTTGTTGGTTAATTCTTCAATAGTTGGTCTTGTCTCGGCAAAGTAACGCCCTCTGACTTTTTTCAAAAGCTCAATATTTTCATTTGTTATTTGTTTATGAAGCTCATTTTTGGTAAGAGTTGAAATATCTTCAGAAATTAGAAAAGATGTTATTTTTTTAACAATAGAGAGCTGTTCATCGGGCTCCATTAAAAGGTTCTGTCTCTCTTTTTCTCTATCTAATAATCGATCCAGATAAACACTTATAATTTTATCTTGATGTTGGCAGTATGTATCAAATTCTTCGGCAGACAGGCTTTTCAAAAAAGACAAGAGTACCGGATTAGAAAGATGGCTTACTGGAAAACCACATTCATCTAATTTATTACACTTATCAAAACCCAGCCAATCAGACGCAGTTGGCTGATTTATTTCATATCTTACAATGTCAAAATCATCTATATGGTCGTCAATCCATAGATGAAACTCATCGCCAGAAAAAATTGCAGTTTTTCTGGTTGTTAAAATAATCTTCGCTTTTCCATAGAGCAACTCTTTGATTGTTTCTAACATAGGTTCGACATTTTCAAAGTTTTCCTTCCCTTTTTCATTCCGGTGAAGTAACTCGTCAAATCCGTCAATAATTAATATTACATTCTTTTTATGTATGTGAGATTTAACAAGATCATAATTTAGAGTCGGAAAACTTTTATTGATTTCATCTAACAGGACATACCTAAAAATACGAGCTGTCCTGTTCCTCGAAAGTTCTGTAAGCATAGGTATTTGATTGGGATTTTGGTAAGCTATATGATTCATGATTTCAAAGGCGGTACATGTTTTCCCGTAACTAGCCGCAGCTTCAATAAGGATAAGCATCGGTGTGTCAGACTGTAGTTGATCATAAATATTTTCAATTAATCGGCTTCCAAGTGTGTCAGATTCATTTACCATATAAGAGCAATTGATATATTCATATTTATCTGCGTTCGAGTTCCGAATGACTTTTTTTGCATATTTTTCATACTCAATTTTGATATTCTTAATAGTTTTTTCGATATCAAAAAAGCCTTCGAATAGCGCTCTTTCAACTTCATGGAGGGACTTATATTTTCGAAGTGAACATGAAAATCCGGCTTTGGTATATACATCTAACTCTTTCTTGCCGGAAACATCTGGAGATAATAAAACTATGTCAGCGTTATGGAAGGGACCACTGCGAAAAGAATAGATTTTAACCAAGGGATTTTCTGACTCTCTTTTCAAAAAACCATAACTTTCATAAAGTTTATCGAGTTCTAAAGGATTAATTGATAATTTATTCATAATCTCCTCTTGGATTGTAGATAAAATGTCGCAAAAAAAACAACTTTGAAAATCTGCGGCTTGTCCGTCAGTATTTTTCTTGTTGAGTTTCATTTTTATTCATCAAGAGTCAAAAACAGGCTTGATCCTTTTATTTTTTCTAATGGCAATTAAATTTTCCATTCAAAAAATACTGATCTACCATTTCTTTAAGACTCTCTTGAAACGGTCTTCGCTTAATGTTAAATTCTTTTTCAATTAATGAGCAGTTAAGCACTGAGTAACTTGGTCTTTCAACGATGGAATGATATTCTTTTGTGCTAATAGGCAAAATTTCATTTACCTTCAATGTTTTATATCTTTTAGCCAATTCTATAATTCGTAATGCAAACTGAAACCATGTAATCGGATCTTTTCCACAATAATGGTAAGTCCCCCATTTAATCTCTTTACTTTCTATTAAATTCAATATTATTAATACTGTATCAGCAAGATCCTTAGAAAAAGTAGGGCAACCATATTGATCATTAACAACCTGAAGTGTTTTCTGTTCGTTTGCTAATTTAATTATTTTGTGAACAAAACAATTTTTATGAGAACTATATAGCCACGAAGTTCGTATAATAATATGTTCACTAAGCCTATCTCTGACCTTGGTCTCTCCAGCTGCTTTGCTTTTACCGTAAACAGATAATGGAGAGATTAGATCATTTTCACTATATGGCTCGTTAGTTTTACCGTTAAAAACATAATCAGTAGAAAAATGAATCAATTTACTTTTTGTTTCATAGCAAGCCGTAGCTAAATATCCAGGGCCATCTCGATTAACGCGGTATGATTTATTCGGTTCTCTTTCTGCTAAGTCGACATCAGTAAAGCCAGAAGCGTTTATTACTATGTCGGGATTTATTTTATTTATTTTATTAAAAACGGATTTTTTGCAAGTGATATCAAAATCTGGGGGATTGAATAGAGCATGTGCACTTTTATTTGTTTTACAAATTTTTAATATTTCATATCCAAGCCGTCCCTGTGAACCAATTAAAAGTATCTTCATGTAATTTCAAACCGCCCCAACAGAGTATTTATTTGTGGTAGCCTTTCAATAGGAATTTCTTTCAAAGTCGAAAATGTCTTATCCTTTTCTGACAAAATAGGTTCTTCAGTAGGCCAACTTATATTAATTTCGGGGTCTGACCATATCACGCCTTCTTCATCTTCAATATTGTAATGATCGCTGCATTTATAGACTAACATGGCGGAATCGCTTGTTACACAAAAACCATGGGCAAAACCTTCAGGTATAAATAGTTGTCTGTGGTTCTTTTCTGAAAGATATGTACCTATCCATTTACCAAAAGTTTGAGATCCATATCTTAAATCCACCGCGACATCAAAAATTTCTCCTTTAATTATTTGAATCAGTTTTGCCTGTGAATTTTTGATCTGATAATGAAGGCCTCTTAGAGTTCCGATTGATGAAAAAGAATAATTATCCTGAACAAAATCGGTATCAATCCCAAAGGAATAATAGCGATTCTTATGATACACCTCAAAAAGGAAGCCCCGTTCATCAAAAAACAAATCCGGTTCAACTATAAGAACTCCTGGAATATCAGTTTTAAGTACTCGCATATTTTATTTGCTTTTTTCTATTGATCGTGTCTGATCCAAATTATTTGGCAATAGTGACATGACTTTTCTTTTTTGACTATCGTTTTCAAGCCGTTTTTCTGAACTTTCATAGATTTTTATATTTATTTTGATATAAACACTTCCCTATCTATCAACAAGCAGAAATCACTATCTTATTTTAAATAGAATTAGTGTATGGTTTAAAATCGGTCTCAGTTTTTTTGGGGAAGGATTAGTGAAGATTTTGAAAGGGCTTTAATATTGAAAGTTATTTATTGCTCTCCTTCCCATTCTTTTAAAAATCTGTCTAAAAATTGTTCTAAAAAATCATGTCGACCAATCGCAAGCTTCTTAGCAAAATCAGTATGCATTTCATTCTTTAATAAAAGTAGTTTCTCATAGAAATGATTAATTGAAGGACTTGTATTATTTATGTAATCCGTGAATGTTTTAAATTTTTGAGGTTTAATCCTTGGATCATAGAGGACCTTACTTTTCTTCCCCCCATAAGCAAATGTCCTTGCAATTCCCATTGCTCCCATTGCATCTAATCTGTCCGCATCTTGAACTATTTTACCTTCCAAACAGAGGTCAGCAGTATCTTCAATAAGGCTTCTTGAGGACATATTCGAAATTATGAAAGCTATTTTGTTAATAATGTCTTCATCCATATCGAATTGACTTAGCCATTCTTTGGCCATTCGTGGCCCTACAAAAACATCACCATCGTAAAATTTCCAATCTCCAATATCATGAAGCAAGGCACTTAACTCAACAATCAATAAGTCCGCATTTTCAACTTTGCAAATATTGGTTGCGATTTTCCATACCCTAAAAACATGCCACCAATCATGGCCAGATGATTCACCCATTAACGTATCTTTCACATAATCGGTTGTCTTTTGAATGATATACTTTGTATTCATTGATTTCTCCAAAAGTCTTTTATCCATATCATTTATAATTAAAAATTTCTAACAATTTCCGCATTTGACACACAAATTGAGTGGATCAGAAACATGTAATTTGCTGACATGCGGAACATTCAAAAGCCAAGCTGAAACGCAAGACGCATTTTTAAAAATAGGTACCCCTGTTTTCCCAAGCAACTCTATAAAACGATCAAGACTTCTGCCATCATGAGTTTTATATCTGGCTTTTGGTGAACAGACAAGATCATGATTAAAACTATATTCGAACAATTCCTTAGGAAATTTTGGCGTTGTTAAATTATTTTCACCAAAGTTGTGTATAATTTCATCATTCCAGTAAAAAACCCCAACTGTAAATGTATTTATTGCATCTATAACGAAATCTGATGTAAATATTTCAAGATCTCGTTCTGTAATATTCAGCAAAAAAGGTTTTATCATTAGATTTGTTGGAAACCCGGAGTTTTTAAATTTTAATAGTTGTTTAATCCTATCCTCAGGAGGAATAGCGTTACCATCAATTCCTTTCCAAAGGGAGAAAGTGCTGATTGAAGTTGATATTAGAAGTTGATTTTCATATTGGATTGATTGCCTTAACTTTTTTATAATGCCTTCTTTAATCTTGAATCTACTAATGAGTTGAATTGGATTGCTTGATTTTGCTAACTCCCTGATCCAATCAACGATGTAATCGTGATTTATATTTGGTGGAAAAGGGTCTCCCATTGCTCCTATAGAAAGGACAGACCCGTAAGGTCCTTCTGAAAATTTTGGATGTTTTTTTATCCACTGAATCGTTTCTATAATTGAAACTTTATTAAAGGTTGCATGTCTGCTTAATCCTTGGCTATAGATGTAACAGAATTTGCATCTTGCGGGGCAGCCTAACACTGGACTTATAAAAAATCTGCCTGCAGAAAATTCCGGATAATAAGGTTTCATAATTTCAATAATGGTTCGTTTATAATTAAATTTTGAAATCATTATAATCTTGTTTAGAGAATTGATTATCATGCCAGAGAGAATTAAAATATTTTTGCCAATACGAAAAACCTATTGAATTTTTATCGTATTCAAATGAGATTGTTTGTTGGCTCGTAACACCATATAAATATGGTCCAATAAAAATCGTATCATCAACACGAAAATAAAAATCTTGAGGTAGGGTATTATAAAATTTGATTTGAACATTACTTTTTGAAGGACTATGATTTTTCAGCAAATTAATCCATGTTATCAAGTCAAGAATTGTATTTTTCATTTGCCCCTCGATCTCATGCTCATCTATTTCTCTTTGTTTTAAAAAAACCGAATTTGGATTCATAGTTATAATGCGAACTTTTAATCCACTCTGAACTTTTTGTTTAATAATATCAGTCTGACTATCACGGAAAGATCGAAGGCCAAAAGCAACTATGTCTATATTGTTGGTCAATTTTTTCAGCTTTTCATTAGAGGATTTATTCATTTCAGCCCGAGTTGAATATATTGATGATAATCCCCATTTTAAAATTATTTCTTGAGCCTTGGTTTCACGGATAATATATTTTGATGAAATATAAACAATAATAGAGCTTGCGAGTATAGAACATCCAGTACTTAGAAGGACTAAATCAACTCTTTCGTATTGGTTAGAAATCATACAACCAATCATTATAAGAATTAAACCTATCAAAAAAGATATGAAATTTACTAAGCTTGCATTTTTTATTAAAAGTTTTTCTTTCATTCTGCCTCACTATTTTCCAAGAACGGTTTTTGGAGAGAAAACTCTTGTAGTAATTGTCCTTAAAGGGTTACCCTGATTATTATGCACCCAGTCACAATAAATCATTATTTTTAACTTTGAACATCTGCGGCTTGCCCGTATCCGGGTAGAAGCACTGGTTACCCAGCGCTCCCCCCACAGATCCGTACGTGAAGATTTCCCTCATACGGTTCCTCGACTCAGATCCTTTTACCGAATCTTCGACCATACAGGCGACGCCCCGTATGGCGCATAACTTTGCTACCCGTTTTAGACATTTCGAATATTATATATTGTGTACGATCCTTGGTTTTGGCAGAGGATATTTACTTCTTAAATCTGCCATTCGTACATTATGTCTCTGACTTCTTTTGCTCAGCCAGTAACGCCAGGCTTTCTCAGCATATTCAAACACTGTTTCCAGTGCTTTATAGTTAGTTATCACACCATAATACTGATAAAATCCACGCAGTTTGCTGCTCAATGTCAGGTACTGTTCCCATGCTGGATCATGCCGATAGGCACGAGTCCACTGCCACAGCATTTTCATGAACCGGTTTATCCGCTTTCCTGACGTTTTCTTCTTTATGATCCAATACCCTTTAAGGGATCTGGCCCAATAGAATGTGAACCCAAGAAAGTCAAATGTCCCGTTTCTCCTTTTCTTATGTGTGGAAGCTGATGGCCTGCCAAATGGTATAATTGCTGTTTTTGTCGGGTGAAGTGACAGATCATAGCTGCCAAATCTATTTGGCAAGACCTCCATGATTCTGTTTGCATCTGTTTCTGTTTCGCAACCAATGATAAAATCATCGGCATAACGGATGATAAAACATTTACCCTTCAGCCGTGGAATAACCGCTTTAACGAACCAGTCATCCAAAACGTAATGCAGGAATATATTACTCAAAACAGGTGAAATCACACCACCTTGGGGGGTTCCCCTATCCGGGTATGTTGTCCTGTTATCCTCCATTACACCAGCGTTCAACCATTTTCCGATCAGTCGGATTATACCGCCGTCATTGACTTTCAGTCGAATTAAATCTTTCAACATCTTTTTATTGATGTTATCAAATAATCCTGTAATATCCGCGCTTATTATCCAGTTGATATTTTGTGTCCAGCACTGCTCCCGTAGATACTTAATTGCCTGGTGCTGACTGCGACCTTTCCTGAACCCCATGGAAAAATCATAGAACATTTGCTCGTATATTGGGCTGATCAGCATCTCAACTGCCCGTTGAACAATTTTGTCCTCAAAGCCCGGTATACCAATGGGCCTTTCTTTTCCATTTTCCTTTTTAATCCACACTCGCTTTACCGGAGGTGCAGAATAACGCCCCTCTTTTAAGCGTTTGTGCAGGTCTGTCAGGTTTGCTTCAAGGTCGACAGCGTATTCTTTTGCTGTCATGTTATCGACACCTGGTGCTCCCGTTTTCTTTGTTCGGCGGTACGCTTCCCTCAGAAAGGGGATATCCATCTTGTGAGCCAGCGTTGTGAACACTGAGTCAGGATAATCTGCTGCCTGTTGTGCAATTTGCTGAATTTGCGTTGATATGGTTTGTGATCTCAATGTATCTCCCATAGTTCCATTCATCAATACGTTATACCCTGCTTCACCTTCCCTACAGTGGGTCGCTTTGGGTGCCACTTCCCCACCTTCTCATCTAAAAAGATATCGGTACTATGATCCACTAAGACTCCCGAATGTTTATCCCGGGTTTGTTCGCTCTTCACTATCCGCCCCCGGTACCTTAAATGCTCTGGTTGATTTAGACACGTTGCGATGCTACCGAAGCCAAGGGTCGCAACAAGGAGTTTTGGTTTACGGTATCCTCCCCACCGTCTTTTATTTAAGGAGACATTCGGGTCTCCCGAGTTCCCAGACTGCCCCTTTGAGAACATGCCCTGGTCTCTGACCCCGGTGGTGTCCTGATTCCTTGCCATAACGGTATCAGGAATGCTGTCTTCCAGAAAATGCAACCTGTCGACTTTCCCCTTTCACCAAAAGAAAGGGTTATCCTTAACGGACCACAACTATACATTTTTCGGGGCTCAATACAGAGCCTGCAATCTTGATTCATCCGGCTCCAGACTCCCGTTGCCGGGTTTGCCTACGGATTTCACTACAGATCTGCTGGCTACGGCTTTGATCTGGTGGGACTTTCTTAACCTTGATGCCAGGGCAAGCCCTGCAATAAGGACGGCGAAGAATTTCACCTGATCACCCACTGGGTAACACTATCGAATTTCTAAGGCACTATGCCTTATCCCATCGATCTGGATTTAGCTCGGCGCGAGCATTTCACTTGTTGAAATTAAGTATGGTGACCCCCGATCCTGTCCCCCGATCCGATCTCTTTTATCTAAATTCCTTCCTTTATCTTTTAAAGCAATGCTAAGGAACAGGTCGATCAATTTTAAATAGGTTTTTTTTCAATCTGAAATGATTCAGGATTGATAACATATTTATCTCGTTGATAATTGTATTTAACTCTACGAGTCTTTAAAGCATGGTTCAACGTCTCAAGAAAAGGACGTCTTGAGTCTCCCTCACCGAAGTTTGGATTGTTCAAAGCAAATTCAGCTAATGCTGTTCCCCATTCTTCACCTTTAATTCCGCGTTGACCTATTAATGTGAGATTGCGATAATTTTCTTCAAATCCTCTACCAGTCGTGATTTCAGTCCAATCGCCATTTCTCAATTTATCAGCATTAGCACCCTTTTTCTCATCCATTCGCGCTGCAACCTCAACCAACTCCTCCAATGAAAAATTCCCAAATTCAAAGTCCGGGTTGTTTGCATTGATATAACCAACCACATTGCCATTTTGAGCTTGTTTTCTAATGGCTCTTACATTTGCCTCAACATCTACATCAAAGGATATGAAACTAAAACGCCGTAATTCAATATCTTTAACTAAACCGTCAGATAGTCGGAGGGCGGCATTTGCACGCTCATTTCCTACGGCTCCTTTCAAATTTACAAGTTCTATTCCCCCAGCTGCTGCCCGAGGTAGAATATATAAAGCTGCGTAGTACTCAGTTTCACCCTCCAAATACCACCGTAGAGTGCTACCTGTATGGAGTCCAAATTCGAATGCTACGTGCGGTCTTGCTTTTATAGGGTCTTCTGTTGGATAATCAGAACCGTAAATCCTTTCACGGGCTCCTGGGTACCATTGACCATAAGCTTGATCCTCCTCTGGCCAATTAACATCATGAATTTCTTTGAAACCACGACGAATAAGTTCTGCCATATGCCTAAACCATAAAGCTGCAGCAATATGCCCTTTTAGGCGTTCTCTTTTTATCCATGGGGATAGTCGGAGTAGAATATAAATATCCCCATTATCATCTAATTGTGCTGCTTTGAATCGCAAATTCTCGTGATGTTTACGCCACTCATCAACATTAAGTTGCCGTATTAGATCAAGAACATTTGCATTATAAACCTCTAGTAGCTTCTTGTGTTCCTTATATTTAATGAAACCATTCCAAGTAGTTCGTGATGTTATAGTAGGCCAATAAATAGGTTCGAGTAGGATTGCCAAATTAGCAATCTCATTGGCCAAATTTGTATTTTGTGCAATACGATCCAAAGAAGGTAAACAGTCTTTAACCTTTATTAAAAAGTCGCCATATCCTTGACGATTTATAGAGGAAGACGGAGCAATATTTAATCTGCAATTTTCAATTGCAACATAGAGTGGATAAATTCTAAATGGATGAAATAAGGGGCTATCAGAATCTGGTAATTGATCAGATTCTAACCATCCTAATTCTAAAAATTTACTTGGGTCTCCATTTATTACACCTGTGACCGCAATTCCGCGATCCTTAGCAAATCGAATCAAACCATTTTCATCAAGTAATCGATTCTGTAGTATTTCAGCGAGCTCTGCTCGAGACTGAACTATAAATGAATGAACTGGATTTACGATTTCTTCCATAGATTTAAACCTTTATGTGTCATAAGTGGCTATCTCACTTGGTCTCTTCACATAACGTTAAGCGGCTGTCACCCAGTAAAAAAGACACCCAGATGTCCGACTTTAACTTATTTGCTATTCGAATCCGGTTTACCGGGTGAGCTTGGGTCTATATTTTCCCTTGGTGTAAAGTAGCTTTTCCCCTCTTTCATCCGCCTGAAGGGCTTTGTCCAAAGCCTGAGGTAAGCCGCACCAAAAAGCCTCTAAATCCTTAACAATAAGATTAACGAACGTGGCTTTTTTGGATCTGTTTTACTGACTTGTTAGCCATTTTATTCTATGTCGTTATATTCACAGCATGTAAGACACATACCATCGTTGCCGATGACATTCCCCTTACAACCGTTTTGGCACTTTTGTCTATAAACTTCGTGCTCAATATTACAGACAGGACAATATAATTCTGTAGATTTCGGACCTTTTGGGCGCAGAATTGCTAATTTAATATCAAAATCGCCATCCTTGTTTGCCGCATCCCAACATACTGGGCAAAAGTATGCCCTTTGTTTTTTATCAATATTGAAAAAAAATTTAACTTGAGATGGAGGCAATAGTTTAATCACAAGGGACAGCTCCCAACAGATTCTATTTGTGGCAAACTCATAGCTTCCAAGTTCTGCATCCGGAGCGCTTTCAAGAAATTTAAGTCTTTCTGCTGCCCAGGATTCATGGGGTAACAATGTTTTGTGCATAAACAGTATGGATTCAATAACCTCTGTTACATGAACAGTGATGTTCTTATTCACTGAATGCATTATTGCATTTCGTTTTTTGCGTAACGAGTTGAAGCGGTTGACAAAATCTGTTTCTAACTGATTGGCTGAAAAAGTATCGTGTACTCGAATTAAATCTTGTGCATCAATGGTTCTGAAATCGGAGAAATCAACATTCTTTTTTTGATATGGTGAAGGCCACTTTTGCGGTGAATCTGCTATTAAAAGATAAGGAGATATTTGGGATATTTTCCCTTTCAGCAGAAATTCGACGCCTTGCTGAGCAATAGATAAAGCTGTAGTTAACCTTCTTATGGAAGCTTCCCAATACTTTTCCGAAACTTCATCGACTTCAAAACCCCAATCTTCAGCCTGGTCCAAATTGATCAGAAGCTCAGCAACAGTGTCCCATGAAAAGTCTAATAACTCTTTTCCTGAGACAAAATATTCTTTTTCTGTAGGTATATTATTGATCATGCTTTGTCCTTATTCGGCTAACGTTTCCAAATAACGGCTTGCAACGCGTGCATTTGAATTGTTGAGTATTTGCTTTTATTTCATTTAGTTGCTGTGGACCGACCCCATCTGTATGTTAGTTTGGTCAGACAAGAATAGAGACACATTGACAGCAGGTATTTTTTACTGAAAAACTGCATACGAAATCCAATCGCCAAAAGCCCAAATTATTGTCCCGGTTGTTATTATTCCGATCTCAAACTTGACAAGTTGTTTCTTTGGTTTTTCCGCAGCGTTTGCCAATTCCAAACGATTTCTAATCATGGAAATACTTTTATTCAACAATTGAACACTGATTTCTAAATGTCTTATTTGATCATTAGCATGTTGCTCTCTTAGCTGACGCAATTGTTCAGATTCATGTATGTGCTGATTCATCTCATCTTTCAGCTCTGGAGCGACAACTTCACCCATAGGTAGATGCCAGACATCATATAATCCTATTAATAAACCAATAATCGTGATGAGGGCACCTGAACGAGCAAAACATAAAGAATCTGGACCAAAATACTTTTCCAACAGGACACCAATTAAAACACATACAAGAAGTACAAGCCATACAGTTTTCTTTTTTTCAGATATCATAATTTAAAATTTTCCGAAGTTAACCTTTGTTACGTAATTGGGTTTAGATTTCTATTGTTCAATAAGCATTGCTACCATTCAATCTAAAAAAATGATTACCAATTTTTCCAGAAAACGTTAAGTTGAACACGAAAAATCTGCGGTTCACCCGTCAGCATTTTTGTTGTTGGAATCAGGTTCTTTATCTCCTGTATCTCCACTTTTAAGACCTTTCATATAATGAGGAGGTACTGGAAGTCTATAATGCCTACTCGCTAATAGAATTAATGGCCACATTCCAATTTTTGTTGGTGAAAGCTCATCAAAATTATTCATGTGGTCACATTCTGCGAAAATTTGGTCTGCAAATTCTTTAGGAGATCTTTCAATGCAAACATTGGTAAGAACAGAGCCATGTGAATTTCTAAAGATATAATAACGATCCTCTGAAGTTTCATCAGGATACCACAATTGAAAAGTGCAGTGCTGTAAATATTTATTTTTAATTGTCTGAATTTCTGAATACAGTTTCTCGTCTTCAAGCAAACATGCTGTTAACGCAATTATTGGATATAGAATGCTACCAGCTGTGTTCTCCTTAAAATAACTTTCATTGTTTTGAGGATGATCCAAAAGATCAGAATAAGAATCTTTAATGCATGGGTATTTGCTTTTAATTGACAGAGAGAAATCAATCCGTTTCACCATCTCTGAAAGCCACGAGATAATATCTTTATTGTTATTTTTATCTATTCCTAAAAAAAGTATTGATAAGTTAATATCAATGGCTTGTTCATCTTTAATAGGTAAGAAGAGAATGGGATTATTAGAAATAATCTGTTTTGTAGATAACATAAGTATTTGAATTCTATCCCATGCATCTTTTTTATGATCAGCCATCTCCTCCGGGAGTTTTCGAAAATTCCAATAAGTCCATAGTCCACATATTGCGAGCCGCCCAATGATGTCGAAAAGCTTTAGATTAATATCTAAATCAGATGATGGCTGAATAGCCGTGGAAAGGGCATGTAATTTATTGGCATGAGGGACTATCTTTTCCCCTAAGAACTGATTGGAAATTTGTTCAAAAACTAACAATAAAGAATCATAAGAGCTATGAATCGCTTTTGCATTTTTGTTCTTTCTGTCAATATATTTTCTTGTGATTTCCCATCCTAAAAGCAGTGATAGTTCACTTGAGAGGTATGCAGATTCCAAATTTCCGGCCTGACGGCACCAAGCATAAAGAATCCAAAGGCAAATATTAATTTGCCTAATAGCGGTCACCGTATCATTTTCTTTTTTTTCCTCACTGTTTGCCAAGGATCGTATCAATGAAGCAAAATGCTGATAAGAGACCGTTGGTTCATCAATTAGCGCTAAAGATTTGCGCAATTTTGATCTTGCATGCTTGGGCATCAAGTCTTCTTTTAAAAAACTGGTTTGTATCAATGCAGATAACTTATCTCCGTTCCATTCTTCAAAAGTAATGTTCGATGTCGTATTTGCTTTAATATAACCTTCAACTTGTGGCCTAACCTGCTCTTGAATATCTCCACCGAAACAAAGACAAATAATAATATCCTTTGTTTTATGTTCATTCGGCAAACGATTTGGGATATATGCATCGAAAATCTCATTTAAAGATGGGCGAAGAGCTTGTAATGCAGATCCATCCCAAGTATTTCGAGTTAGATTTCCAGCCTTTATTGAAAAAAGATAAACCTTATCATCTCCATTATCCAAATTTCCAACTGCAGCGACATCTACCCCATCTTGCCTGGTGCCTCTCCCTGGTCGTGAAAACACATTTAATCCAAGTTCACTTAGTAGATCCGGCAATATAGCGTCTAGCTCTTCCCGTTCTTTCAAAGCGGATAAGTATTCTCTAATAATTAATTTCATTTGAATTTTTCTGCTCTAAAGACTCGAAGCATATAGTCCAAACCAAAAGGATCAAGATTTTGTACTCTTGGAAATTCTATCTCTGTTCCATGCTTGTGCAGTTGCATCTCATTCCTATGAGGCTTATCATTATAGTCGTAGATATAGCTTATTGATTTTCTTCCATAAAGCAAAACGGATTTACTCACGAGTGGCAATAGAACAGATTCTTTTTCTGCTTCGCTCATTGCCTCTGCCATTTCTTTTGCAAAATGTTTTCGATATGTATCTTTGTGAGATTGCGGCGGGTGTAATTCAGGAATTTTATCTGTAGATTTTAAATCCTCAATATATTTGTTGAATTCCTCAATCACTGTGTCACAGGCAGTTTTTGCTGTTTCAGTTAGTTCATCATAATTATTATCTATGTATTCATTTATATAGCCTGGATAATTAATCATTAAAGGATCAAAAATTAATCTTGTTAGCTCTTTCTTGGTCTCTTCGTCTTCAACAAAAGAAAATAATGAAAGAACAATGCTTATTGCTGTTACTGGAGCAATAAATAGAAACCCAATAACTTTTCTTGCAAGAAAAACTATATGAATAAAATCATTTGACGGTAGTTCCTCTGAAATAATCTCTAATTGCATTTTCTTTTCAGGTCTATATTTATATTGCACAACTTCTCGAATCGCACTGCAAAGTGCCTTATCGCCCGTAATAAACCATCTTGTCATTATCTTACAGAACAGTTTATCTTTGTTTTTGTGTAATTCTCTGATAACGCTATCAAAACTTTTAATAAATAAGTTATCGCGATTAGCAACTAAAATTATTTCCAGAAAATGAATACCTTTTTCAGATTTTTCATTTGAAATTACTTTCGCTAACCCAAGATCGATATTATCAATAGTCCCCGTATTTTTTGGTTTCACTTTTCTTAACTGTGACAAGTAAATATCAACAAAATCATCATTTAAATGATCATTATTTAATCCGAAATTCTCAGAGATTGCATGTAAGGCATAATCATCTCCCTTTTCTGAGGCTTTTTCAATTAGTTCAGTTATGCGTCTTGTTGAAATCTGATCACTTTTACAAAAAACAATAACTGACTTAATTATGGTCCCCAGCAATTGGTCATCAAGTTCTTCATTTGCAGATTTCTCGAGTTGTTGAAAAACTTTCTCAGCCAGCTCATCATTATCTTTCAAATCTATTCTTCCTACTGCAAACAAGGCTCTCCTACGATATTCGATATCATCATGTTGAGCCAGTCGAATAGCTTGTTCAATATGAAATTTAATGTCTGTTTTAGACCCGGCGATAAGGGTTGGGGATAAAATATTCAATAGGCTTGAAGAGTTTTTCTTTATTAACTCAAGGGCTTTTTGGGGACGTTCTGATTTTTTACAACAAAATTCAATATAAGCCTCCAAAGGTGTTCCAGCTAAAAGGTCCTCTCCAGCTTCATTCACAATGTGCAAAATACATTCTATTACCGGGAGGACTGGTGAATCGATTTCGGGTAAGATTTTTTCAAAAATACGCCTAGTAGAAAAAAAGTGAGGGTGATTTTTATCATTCTTTAATTTCTTAAATTCAGAAACTAAATCTATTTGGTTTTTGTTATGAAGAGATACTAACACTTCTCTGAGATTGTTTTTATTTTCACCAATTGAATTGGCAGAGACGGCACTCAGAAAAATGTTATCTTTAAGTGAATTCAATATCTCTTTTTTAAGTGAATTCATGTTAAGCCTATTTAAAAAAATGACCTTTCATTGGGATCAATTTTCCATCAATATAGTTGGTTGTATAAAGAATCAAATAGATAACACTACTTGTTCACCATTGCTAATTAGCTCTTCACGATACTCCATGCTCCATTTGATACTGTCATAGGTCCTGTCTTTTGTGTTCTCAATTTCATCTTCAACGATATCGACTAATCCATGCTCTTTTATTGGCAAATAAGATTTCAATTTTTGAAGGCTGCCCTCATTTTGCACATCAAGTGCCGCCCGCAGAACTTGTCTTATAATCTTATCATCAGTGGCAAGTATGATTTCACTCCTATCGTCCTTGTCTGTAAGCAACCTGATAAAATTATTCATAAAAAACAAATCCCATGTCATGTTGTATAATTGTTTCAGTTTGTCTTGTTTTTTGGACGAATGTTTGAACTTCACCATATTTTTTAGTCTTACAGAACTAAATAAAAATATTGCAAAAACAATAGAAACAGCGGAAAGACGAAAATCCTTTACGAGCCATTTCATGAATTGTGATAGTTTCGATTTGGAGTTAATCTTTAGAGAGTTAAAATAAACAATTTTTAATAAAATGAGATAAAGCGACTTCCATTCAGTTAACCATTGATATTGAGTTAACTGCTTTTGTATTTTCTCAGCATTCCAAGGTGTTTCAGGGTATAATTCGAAAGTGTCGCTTTCTGATACCGAAAAGGACATTAATGACTCATTAGAAGTATTGTTGATTTTGTAAAATAACAGCAATTCATTAACAGCATCCCTTGGGTTGTTTCTTTGGGGAAGTAACCTTTCATATACAGCCAAATTTGGTTCAAAATTGATATCTGCTACCTGACAGAAAGTGACTAAGGAGATCGCGGCTCTTTGCTTTTCGTTTGGAACGATATCTTTAGTCGAAGAGACTATAAATCTAAATATATTTCGATCTAAAATAATCTTATATTGTACCCCATTTAATTCACTATTGTATAAATACCCAGCTGGATTATATAGCTCGTCCTCGCTTGCATCAAAGTTACAAATGAGCCAGTCTTGGCTTCTGAGTTGCTCAATTATTTTTTCAAATTGAACAGGGAGCTGGAGTAATAATTGATTCATTCATTCCTTTTGTAGAACGCCGCAAATCACCGGCGGCAAAAGTTGCAGAGCGAAGCGGCGCGGCTTTTGCCGTCCGAGTGCATTTGTATTGTTATATTTCCTTTAATTTCATGTGTATTAAAGGAAAGGGTTTTCCCTGTCCATCAAGTTCAGAACGACCTGTTTGAATAAACCCCATCTGTTGATAAAATCCTATTGCATCGGGATTTTGTTCATTTACGTCAACTTTTGATGCACCGAGGTTTTCAATTGCGTATTCAGTTAGCTTTCGACCAATTTTTCGACCAATATAATCCGGATCTACAAATAACATTTCAATATTTGAGTCAGCGACACCAATAAATCCCAATATTCTATCGTTACTGTCTTTATAACAACGCAAATCGACAGCATCAAAGTATTGCTCCAAAATCAAAGGCTTTAATTCTGCAATGTTGTCCTCTGGTAAAAAATCATGAGTTGCTCTGACAGAAGCTTCCCAGATATCGATTAATTCCTGATAATTTTTTTTTGTTACGTCTTGAATATTCATAATTCCTTCTTGAAATATAACAAGTAATTGTGTGGTTCCGTGTATCTTGCAACTTTTTTATAATTTGACAATAAAAAAGAAGTCAAGCATAATAATTCTAACTGGATAACAAGCGAATTTGAACATTATCAAAATTCGATATCATCATGATCAAAATACCTGAAGCGCTTCAGAAAAAATATAATCTGCTGTTGATGAACAGTGATATTTCACAGGATCAATATGGCCATTGCAAAAAATGGCTGTGGTATTACCTGGATTTTTGTAAAAAATATTCCCATGCATACGCGGACCCCAAAAGCCTTTTGCTGTTTCTGGAAAAGTTACAGAAAAAAGAACAGACCCCTTCCCAACAGTTCCAGGCAAAAATGGCTGTGGAATTATATTATTCCGGGATAAAAGAACCGGACAGCCCATCGGGAGCTTCAATCTCCCAGCCTAAAGTCCATGAAGGGATAAAAAAGTTTGAATCAAAGGAAATTGAAGATCCCTGGCGTATTGCAGTGGATGCGATAAAGAATGAAATTGAACTTCGGCATTATTCGAAAAAGACATTGAAAGCCTATACCCTATGGGCTGAAAAACTCCGATATTTTACAAAAAACAAATTGCCGGAATCGTTAACACCCGAGGATGTCAAAGCGTTTCTGACATTTTTAGCGGTAAAGAAAAAAGTATCCGCCTCTTCCCAGAATCAGGCTTTTAATGCGCTGTTGTTCTTTTTCAGACATGTATTGAAGAGAGAGTTTGGTAAAATAGAGGGCGTTGTCAGGGCCAAAAGAAAGCCCTATATACCGGTTGTGCTTTCCAGGGAGGAGATTGATCGCGTCCTTGAGAATCTGCAGTATCCCTTTGATCTTGTGGTGAAACTTTTGTATGGATGCGGCCTCAGATTATCGGAATGCCTGAAACTGAGGATTCATAATTTTAATTTTGATCACCATGTACTGACCATACACGACGGAAAAGGAAAAAAGGATAGAACCGTTCCGCTTCCGAAATTCATTCGGGAGGATTTAAACGCTCAGGTTCACCGGGTGATGGCTTTGCATGATACTGACCTGAAGAATGGCTATTCCGGGGTGTTTTTACCGGACAGGATCGAAAAAAAATATAAAAGTGCGCCCAGGGAATTGATCTGGCAGTGGTTCTTTCCTGCCAAGGAGCTGACATTTGTTTCAGAAACCAATGAATACCGGCGGTATCATCTCCACGAAACCCATGTCCAGAAAGCGATTAAATGGGCCGTACGAAAATCAAAGCTTTTAAAGAGAGCCTCAGCCCACACCTTTCGTCACAGTTTTGCAAGCCATCTGTTACAGGCAAATTATGATATTCGTACCATTCAGGAACTTTTAGGGCACAGTGATGTCCGAACCACAATGATTTATACCCATACCGTCCAGTCACGAACAATCAAGGAAACAAAAAGCCCCCTGGATTTATAGCAGTTGTTCTATATAGCTCCGCACTGTCGCTTACATTCTTCGCAGATAGAGATGATTGAAATTCAATCAATTTTACCGACACATTACTTCTTATATAAGGATGGGTAAAAAAGCAATCAGGGAAAGTCCCTATTTTAAAAAAGAACTTTCCCCAAAACGGCGTTCCGTAAAAGCTGTGGGAATACGCTGCCGGGTGTATTCCTGTTCGGGATGAAAAGATATTTTGACTGGAGATCTGCACAATCCACACGTCTGCAAATCACGATCATGGTGCAGATTAGCCCAAAGCCCTGGGGATCGAGGCTAACACCTCGGTAAGTGCCCTTGGAATCTGGTGTATCACTTCAACGATGGACGAGGCAGGGGTGGGGCTGGCATAAAATCCGGCAAGGCGGTTTGTCTTTGCTGCAATTTCAGCGGCCAGGGGAATGGCCATGCCGCTGGCCACCAGGGCCGTTACAATGCCCGTGAGAGTATCCCCGGTTCCCCCCATGGCCTCCATGGCCTCAACTGCCGGATGGTCCACGGTTGCCAGAATGCCCGCCCCATTGGCCACATGATCAATTTTTCCCTTTACAAGGAGATGGGTTGCCCCGTTTTCGTGAAGATAGGCCCGCTGGATGAGATCCTCGGCCCTGTTTTCGTCATGGAGAATGAATCCCCGGGTATAAAAGGGATGGGGGGCGGTCTCATCGGCAAGAAAGGCAAGCTCCCCGGCATCCGGTGTAAAGAGATCATAAAAGGCGGCCTGGCCGCTCATTTTGGCCGCATACATGAAACCGGCGTCGGCGATCAGCAGGGGCTTTTTCGCCATGGCTTCCACGGCAAAAACAATCCGGTTGTGCCAGTCCACGTCGGGCTGAAGATAGTGAAAGGCCAGGGTGTGAATCGCCATGGTCGGAAGGTGTTCCACAAGATGGCTGTAGAGCCTTCGGCTGCCCTTGCCAAGCCCGATATCCCCCACCAGGAATCCCGTGACCTCCCGATCTCCAAAGACTTCACAGGCCTTGAGGACCGCAGCCACAAGGGCCGGGGTTCCCCGGTTAACGGCCACATCAAGGCCTTGAATTTCAAGGACATCTCCCTTTAACCTCACCCGCCCCGACACCAGGGGAAAATCGTCATCGGGAACGGTTCCAACTATGGCAAGCATTGTCGTTCGATCTCCTCAAGGGCAAGTTCCAGGGCATAACCGCAAAGCGTATGGCCCATGACACCGGGTCTGGGGGTCTTTCCAAGGGTTTGGCCCACCATGAGACCGGCAAGATAGGGGACGTCCGGGCACCCGCCCCCGGAAACATTGACAATGACAAGCGTCTGTTTGTCCACGGTGAGTTTCATGTTGGCGGCCCTGACCATGAGATAACCACCAAAATCCTTGGTATGAAACAGGTCCACCGGTTTCAGGAGCGGATCGTTCACCGGCACCACTTCAAGGGGCGGAATTCCGGCATCCGTGAGCAGGCGCAGAAGATGGAGTTCTTCCATCAACGGAAACTCGATGACAAGATCGCATCCCGTCTGGATTCCCGGCGGCGGCCCCATGACCCGGATGGGCCACCCCCCGTTCTTGAGCACCCGTTCGGCCTGGATCACCTCGCTTGTATTTTCAAAAACAAGGATTCCCAGATCATCCCGGTCTTTTGGCGATTCCTGGCGTTTAAACCGATCGAGAAAACGACGAATCAACATGGCAGATACACTTTGGCTCGTCCCATCTTTATCCCATCAGTTCCTGGCCAGCAAGAGGGTGTATTCCTCCCCGTCCTGGGTGATATCCACAACCCGGCACCCCTGGCTTACGGCGGCCCTTGAGACATTTTCCTTTGAAGCTTCGCTGTCCACCAGAACCTTGATTTCCTTTTCTGATCCGCCCTTGATTTCATCCATGGTCATCAGGACCGGCTGGGGGCAGGAAAGCCCCCTGGCATCTATGGTAACACTCATCGTAGCTCTCCTTTTAACGCTTCTGGACTTTTTTACCCATGAAAAAACCGATAAAAAGACAAATCGCCAACCCCAGGACCACGGCCGCAATGCCGTGGGGGCCGACCCCCTTGGGTGAACTGGCAAGTCCGAAATTGTGGGCAACGGCGGCCCCTGCAATCATGCCAAACACAAACACGGCCGCATCCCCGTCCCCTTCACCTGCAAGGAACAGCTGGCGTCCGGGACACCCGCCCGCAAGGGCAAAGGCAAGCCCTGCCACCAACATACCGGCAAAGTTCCAGACATGCATGGTGTGGGCCACGGGCTGACCCTCAAATCCCGGATGGAACTGCCCGAGAACAAGGTTGGTTCCCAGGGCAAACACCAGCAGGGCGATGAATCCGGAGAGCAGATGCACCTGCTTGAACAGAATCAGGTCCCGCAGGGCTCCCATGGTGCAGAACCGGCTTCTCTGGGCAATAAACCCCACCACCAGGGCAATGCCAAGGGAGATCAGAAGGGGCGCATGCATGGCACCCGGTCCCTTGAGGCTGTAAAAGAGCACCCCGGTTTTGTCCTGGCCCTCCACAAAGGGGTAGACCAGCATGAGGAGCAGCAGGCCGACCATGACCAGGGGCAGGGTGAAACCTGCGGCCCTGGGGCTTGCCTGGGTTCGTCCAAGGGTATAGCCGTTTTTCAAAAACTGCACACCGATCCAGATACCGGCAGCAAGGCCCAGAAGGCCGACAACCGCGTTCCAGTCACCACCGGCAATGCGAAGCACGGCCCGCCAGGGACATCCCAGGAACACCAGGGCGCCGATCATGGCAATCATGCCCAGGACAAAACGAACCACGGGCGCCGATCCGCACCGTGGCCGGAATTCGTTAAAACTCAGGGCTGCAGCCAGGGAACCCAGGACAAAACCGATAATCTCAGGACGCATGTATTGAACCACCCCTGCCCTGTGAAACCCCAGGGCGCCTGCCATATCACGCTCAAAACAGGCCACACAGATACCCATGTTCCCGGGGTTACCAAATTTTTGCAGCAAGGCTGCCGCAATGCCGATAAAGGCGCCAACACCGATGATGCCCCACCGGGTGGCAAAAACATTTTTAACCATTTCCAGATCACCTCCACCTATGGATTAAAATACCAGATCACTTGTTTTGAATCATGGCTCATTTACATTCAGGTTAATGTCACATTTTTTCTACAAATTCTAATTGATATTTGTGATTAAAAATACGAAACAGATAGACCAGCCCTATAAACCCAGAGAATGGGTTGACACCCCTTTCCGGTTTGCGGTAACTTCAATGTATCAAAAGGAGGTATCCCAATGGAAAACGGCGAAAAGAAAACCTTTGCACGATTGATGCAGTATGCGGGCATCACCATCAACGGCGATCGCCCCTTTGATCCCATGGTACACAACGACGGGTTTTACCGCAGGGTTTTGACCCAGCAGAACCTGGGACTGGGCGAATCCTACATGGAAAAATGGTGGGACTGCAGGGCACTTGACCAGTTCATCGCAAAAATTCTCCAGACAAACCTTCGGGAGCATTTAAAGAAAGACTGGGCCACAGCCCTGCAGATCCTCAAGGCTGCGGCCTTCAACCTCCAGCGCCCGGGGCTGGCATTCAGGGTCGGTGAAATTCACTACGATATCGGCAATGACCTCTATGAACGAATGCTCGACAAAAGAATGCAATACTCCTGCGGCTATTTCAAGGACGCGGATACCCTGGAAGCGGCCCAGGAGGCAAAGCTTGACCTTGTATGCAGAAAATTGGCGCTGGAACCGGACATGGAAATCATCGAACTGGGCTGCGGGTTTGGCGGGTTCGCACGGTATGCGGCAGAAAATTACGGTGTCCGGGTAACGGGCTACACCGTTTCAAAGGAACAGGCACGGTTTGCCCGGGAATACTGCAGGGGCCTGCCCATTACCATCCGCCTGGAAGACTACCGCAAGGCCACAGGCAGTTTTGACCGGGTCGTCTCCATTGGCCTGATGGAGCATGTGGGATGCAAGAACTACCGGACCTACATGAAGCTTGCCAACCAGCTGCTCAAGCCCGACGGCATCGCCTTTATCCACACCATTGGCGGCAACGTGAGCAGCATCACCTGCAACCCATGGACCACCAAGTATATTTTTCCCAACGGCATGCTGCCGTCCATGGCCCAGGTGTCAAAGGCCATGGAAGGCATTTTTGTCATGGAGGACTGGCACAACTTTGGCGAAGATTATGACCGGACACTCATGGCCTGGCATGACAACTTTGTCCGTGCCTGGCCTGAACTCAAGCACCGTTACACAGAGGCCTTTTACCGCATGTGGAAATACTATCTTTTAAGCTCGGCAGGGGGCTTTCGCGCAAGAAGCATGCAGCTGTGGCAAATGGTCATGACCCGGCCGGGCCGGCCGAGTCCGGTCACCCGGATTTCGTGAGGGGGCGGCCGTGATCCATGCCCAGGCCATTGTCGTGGGTGCCGGCCCTGCCGGCGCTGCCGCAGCCTTTGAACTGAACCGTCGGTCTGTCCACACCCTGATCCTTGAAAAAGCCCTGTTCCCGAGGACCAAGGTGTGTGCCGGCTGGATCACCCCCAGGGTGTTTGATCTCCTGAATCTTACCCCCCAGGGCTATCCTTACACCATCACAGGGTTTGACCGGCTTTTTTTCCACCTGTTCGGACGAACCGTGGCAATCAAGACCCGCCAGTATGCCATCCGCCGGTACGAATTTGACCACTGGATGGTCCGGCGGGCCGGGGTAAAGGTCTATCCCCACAGGGTGCAACGCATCACCCGGAACAACGGCAGGTACACCATTGACGGTGCATTCACCTGCGAGTATCTCATCGGCGCAGGCGGCACCCACTGCCCGGTCCAGAAGACCTTTTTCAACACCGACCACCCCAGATCGGAAAAAGGCAGGATCACCGCCGTTGAAGCTGAGTACCGCTGCAACACCCTGGACAGGCGATGCCACATCTGGTTTTTCCACGACAAATTGCCGGGCTATGGCTGGTACCTTCCCAAGCAGGGCGGGTACGTGAACGTGGGCATTGGGGGAAAAGCGTTCAGACTCAGGCACCAGGGCCGGACCATCATGGACCACTGGCAGCGCTTCATAACCACCCTGGTGGATCGGTCCATCCTGCCGTCGGCCCCGCCCCGCCCCCGGGGCCACACCTATTTTCTCAGGCAGCCCCGACTGTATCCCAGAATCGGCAACGCCCTTGTGGCAGGCGATGCAGCAGGCCTTGCCACCGTGGACATGGGCGAGGGCATTGCCGCAGCCATTGAAAGCGGCATGGCTGCGGCAGCATCCATCACGGACAATGCCCCTCCGTCGTTCCATCACCTGCCGCGGTTCAGCATCTGGGGAATGGTATAACCCGCATGGCCACAACCAAATTTGAACCGTCGACTATGGAGAGAACCGGGGTAATACCTTCCTCGGGTCGACGGGAGGATTCGAATTTGCCATAATGTGCTGTTGTCGAACCAAGAGAATACTGGTATATGGAAGGGATTTACCGCTGACCCGAACAAAGGAGACCGATGAAAATACGAAAACCGACCCCTGAAAATTTCAACAAGGTATCGGGCCTGCTCAGTTCCGCCTTTCCCAGGAGCCGATTTGAAAAAACACTGGTGGAAAACTTCCATGCCAACCAGACGCCCATCCATGAATGGGTCTGCATCCATGTGAACAAGGTCATTGCCTATATTGCCTTTTCAAAGGCCTACAACGGCCAGGAGGTCTGCGGCCTGCACCTTGCCCCCCTTGCTGTGGCACCTGAATTCCAGCGCCAGGGAATCGGCAGCGAGCTTGTCCGGTTTGCCCTGCGCCAGGCGCCGATCAAAGCGACCCCCCTCTTTGTCCTGGGCAATCCCGAATTCTACCAGCGGTTCGGGTTCAGGCAGTGCGCCATACCCGTGTGCCCCTTTGACAAAAACAACCGCCACTTTCTGGCCCTTAACACCACCACCACCGTTCCGTTCACCGTGGGGTACGAGCCCGAGTTCACCAGCAGTTAAGATCCTTCCACCAGACGTTCATGCTCTCAAGGCCCCCTGAAATATTGGTGTTGTTCACAAGGGTTCCGGCAAACCGGTAACCGCCCCTGGAAAAGGCAATGTTCATGCCGTGGGAGGTGGCCCTGGCAATGGTATAGGCCGTTTGCACGCCCATGGCAGCGACAGCCTGGCCCATGGTGTCCAGGAGCAGATCGGCAAGGCCCTGCCCCCGGGCATGGGGAAGGGTTGCAAAGTCGGTCATCTCGGCATTGAGCGCCGTCATATCCGTCTCGGCCGATGAGAGCGCCACAAGCTCAGCGCCCTGGAAAACGCCAAAGTAGTGCACATGGGACGCCATGGTCTGTTTGATGAAATCAGGATCAAAAATAGGAAAGGGGTAGGAATCAAACACCCGGCGGTAGAGGCCGGCCATGGTTTCGGCATGGGCCGTCTCCATGGGCTGGACCTGGAACCCGGGATCCGGCCTTCGATCCCCATCGGCCTTTGACAGGGCCGTGTCAAGGACCTGGGCAATGGTTTCCTCGTTATCGACCACGGCCCGGTCCCGGGTCAGAAATTTCCCCATGAACAGGCCGTCCTCCGCTGCGTTGAAAAGCCCCTTTACCCTTGCCTCCACCGTGTAATCATCCCCCAGAAACACCTCTTCCATGGATGCCGGAACCTTGGCAAAAATCTTGGAGTAATCCTCTTCCTTAGCCAGGTCGTCCAGGGTATCAATGATCTGTTCCCTGTCATCCGGGTTAAGTTTCATGAGGTAAACGCGGTCATTTTGTTTGCCATGCTGGACAATGGAACGGCCCAGGGTATCCATGCGATCGGGGTTCATTTTTTATGCTGATTGCTCCATTTTTTTTATTACCGCCGCATAGGGCAGGGTACCGCCAAAAATATCCAGGGCGCTGCCAATGGTGAAATCCACCCGGCCCTGACCCAGCCGGCCCACCGTGTCAATGTCCGCCATGGTCGAAACGCCACCGGCATAGGTGACGGGTATGGTAGCGTGTCGTCCGAGCAATTCCACAAGTTCGGTCTGGATGCCCCGCATCCTTCCCTCCACATCCACCCCATGGACAAGGAACTCGTCACAGAAACCGGACAGGCGGGCCAGGGTTTCGGGATTGACGGTCACATCGGTAAAGGTTTGCCAGCGGTCCGTTACGATCCAGAAATCGTCCCCGCGTTTTCTGCAGCTCAGATCCAGCACCAGCCGCTCTTTTCCAACGGTTTTCACAAGCAATTTTAAACGGTCCATGTCCACCTTGCCCGCTGAAAACACATAGGAGGTGACGATCACGTGGCTTGCCCCGGCATCGAGGAATCGAAGGGCATTGTCGGGCGTAATGCCTCCCCCGACCTGGAGCCCGCCCGGATAGGCGGACACGGCATCGAGCATGGCTTCCTGATTTCCGGGCCCCAGGGCAATCACATGACCGCCTGTCAGGTTGTCCAGCTTGTAAATCTCCGCATAGTCCCGTGAAGATTTTATACTCTCAAAATTTGTGACAGGCGCTTTTCCCTTTTTGCAGGTCAGGGTCCCTCCCACAATCTGAACCACTTTGCCGTTGCGCAAATCTATACATGGCCTGAACCTCATCTTCTTGCCTCCCTTCATGAAAATCCTTGAGACTGCCCTGGAATAAACGCAAAGAAGATATCATATCAGTTAGTTCCATGCAATCCCGGCAATTCCGATTTTTTGATTTGATGGACAGCTTACCACTATTTGTTTTTTCATGGCAAGACCATTGACACAGCCAGAGAAAAAGCCAATAATTCCAGCCACGCCAACAAAGGAGGAAGGCATGAACCTTGAAACCGTTTCCATACCCGTTATTGACGATGAACCCGTCTCGGGCATACTTGCCACACCCGCCACTGCCAATGCCAATACCAGTACAGGTCTTGTCTTTGCCCACGGCATGGCCAACGACATGAACCATCCCACCATCAAAGGCGTTGCAGAGGGGCTTGCCCAACAGGGCTTCACAACCCTGAGGTTCAATTTTCCCTACCGGGAAAAGGGACGGCGCTCTGCAGACCCCGAACATAAACTGGTCAAAGCCTGGCAGAGCGCCATTGATTTCCTTGCACACAGAACAGACAACACACTTGACACACTGGTTGCCGTGGGCAAGTCACTGGGTGCCAGGATCGCCTCAACGGCCGTGGCAAACGGCGACATTTGTCCGGATCGCCTGATATTTCTCGGCTATCCCCTCCACGCCCCGGGCAAAAAGGACAGTCCCAGGGATGCCCACCTCTACGGTATCAGGACCCCCATGCTTTTTTTTGAAGGCACAAGGGATCCGTTCTGCGACCTTGACCTTTTGGCCACTGTTTTAGAACGGATCACCGCTCCCAGGGCCCTTGAGATCATTGAGGGAGGCGACCATTCGTTCACCCTTCCCAAATCAGACCCCCGGACAGACACCGACGTGTACGACCAGGTGATCAGAAAATGTGTGGAATGGCTCTGCAGTCAGGAATAGACCGAGCAGCTTGATATCAGGGTACATTCTTACCTGGACACCCGCGTTGTGCCATCGGCAGCCGTGATGATTCTCACCCTGTCCCCGGTCAGGATCGCCACATCAGCCTCCTGCACCACAACGATGGTCTGACCGCTGTCTTTTCTCACCACGATTTCAAGGGCCTGTTTCCGGGTGATCCCTTCTTCGGCAACGGCCCCTGCAGCAGCGCCGGCAAGGGCACCAATGACCGTGGCAACCGTTCTGCCGCTGCCGCTGCCCACCGTACTGCCCAGAACACCACCGGTCACAGCACCGGCAGCACCGCCAATGGGGGTTTTTGTACCTTCAATCATCACTTCCCTTACCGATTCAACGGTTCCGGTTTCAACGGTCTGAACCTGCCTTGCCTGGTCCCGTGAATAAACCTGACCGGACCTGCTCGAGGCACACCCGGTTAAACAGAGCGCAACGACTGCTGCGAAAAATATCAATGCCTGGTTAAATTTCAATGTTTTCATAAAAAACTCCTTTTACTGTAAGATCAAACTTCATTTTAGTATTGTACATCACCTTTATATACGGTTCAACACAATAAGATTTCACACCCCGTCCGCCTTTGATTTGTCGTTGATTTTACAGCCGAATTATGACACTCTGTATGCAAACCATAACGATTCTCCCTTCCCCCTTTTTTGCCTTGACACAATGAACGTTGAGGCCATCCGTCTCCCCTGCATACCAGGGGCTCTGGAAAGAGTCAGACGAATAAGGAGCACAGATGACCAGCATCAAAGATTGCACCGTATTGATTGTTGATGATAGTAGCTTAAACATTGATCTTCTGCTTGCAACCCTGGGGAATGACTTTAACATCAACATTGCCATGGACGGTAAAGCAGCACTGAAAAGTGTGGCTGATGATCCGCCGGATTTAATACTGCTGGATATTTTGATGCCGGAAATGGACGGGCACGAGGTTTGCACAAGGTTGAAACAACGTCCGGCCACGGCAAACATCCCCATTATTTTTCTAACGGGCCTGAACGACCACCAGAACGAGTCCCGGGGGCTGGCCCTGGGAGCGGTGGACTATATCCACAAACCCTTCAGCCCCATGCTTGTCCGGGCAAGGGTTAAAAACCACCTTGCCCTTAAAATGCACCAGGACCATCTGGAAAATCTGGTCAGAAAGCGAACCCGCCAGATTGAACTGACCCAGGAAATTGCATTTAAAGCCATTGGCACACTGGTTGAATGCAAAAACCCGGAAACGGGCGGCCACATCAGGAGAACCCAGAACTATGTCAAACTGCTGGCAGAAAATTTGAAACGCCATCCAGCCTATGCCGATTTTTTTACGGATGAAACCGTTGATCTTTTATACAAATCAGCCCCCCTCCATGACATCGGCAAAATCGGAGTTCCCGACGACATCCTGCTCAAACCGACAAAGCTTTTGAAAAGCGAATTTGAAACCATCAAGCGACATACCACATACGGGTACAGGGCCATCCTCGCCTCTGAACGAGACTACTCAGACGAAAACATTAATTTCATGCGGTTTGCAAAGGAACTGACCCGTTCCCACCATGAACGTTGGGATGGATCAGGTTACCCCCAGGGTTTAAAAGCAGAACAAATCCCCATTTCCGGCAGATTAATGGCCGTTGCAGACGTTTACGACGCCCTGATCAGTCAACGGGTCTACAAGCCACCGTTTAAACATCAAAAGGCGGTTGATATCATTCTTCAAGGAAAAGGTACCCATTTCGATCCCCATATGGTAGATGCATTCATGGATCTGAAAGATCAATTCAAGCAGATCGGATTCCGGTTTGCCGATTTCATTAAAGAAAAGGAAAACCTGTCAGGCTAAACAAAATGATAAAGGAGTTGCAGAATAAATGAGTGAAATAGGTTGGATCGGAACCGGAGTAATGGGGCAGTCCATGTGCATGCATCTTTTGAACGCGGGTCACAACATTCACCTGTACAACCGGACCCGGGAAAAGGCGGCCCCGTTGATTGAAAAAGGGGCTTTCTGGTATGATACACCGGCCCAGGTGGCAGAGGAGAGTGAGATCATCTTCACCATCGTGGGATTTCCCCGGGATGTGAGGCAGACCATCCTCGGTCCCCAGGGTGTTATCGCGGGCGCAAAGGCCGGCACCGTGGTGGTGGACATGACCACCTCAAGCCCGGGGCTTGCCGCAGAGATTCACACGGCCCTCAAGGCCAGGGACATCGACGCCCTGGACGCCCCGGTTTCTGGCGGAGACCTCGGCGCCCGCCAGGCCACCCTGGCCATCATGGTCGGCGGAGACCAGCCCGTTTACGAGCGGGTCCTGCCCCTGTTTGAGTGCATGGGGAAGAACATTGCCCTCATGGGCGGCCCCGGCGCAGGCCAGCACACCAAGATGAGCAACCAGATCCTCATTGCCGGCACCATGATCGGCACGGTGGAATCCCTGGCCTATGCCTGCAAGAGCGGGCTGGATCTTGAATCGGTCATCCGGGTCATCGGCAGCGGGGCTGCCGGATCCTGGTCCATCAACAACCTTGGACCCCGCATTGCCCGGGGCGATTATGATCCGGGCTTTTACATCAAGCATTTCATCAAAGATATGGGCATTGCCCTGGACGAGGCAAGACAGATGAACCTGTCGCTGCCCGGCCTGGCCCTGGCCAACCAGTTCTATGTGGCAGCCTCAGCCATGGGCCACGAGGATCTAGGCACCCAGGGACTCTACAAGGTATTTGAACGGATGAACGCCCTGTAAAAGGGCACTCGTCCGGGTCATCCCCCTGAAAAACCCAGGTTAAAAAAAACAATACAGACCCCCATGCCCGGCGTCACGGTGCCGGGCATTTACAGATCCCTTCGCTTCAGGGCAATGGCAATGCACACGGCTGCACCACCCCAGGTGATGACCAGGCCGAACACCATCATGATAACGGCGGATATTTCCATATTGATTCTCCTTAAGATCAGCGGTTTAGCTCAACGGTTTGTGTGGTTTCACCCGGAACCCTTGCGGCGGTTGCCTGGAGAAGATATCCGACCACGGCGATCATCACCACAAGGAACCATCCAAAATAGAAAAGGGCGTCCCCGGGATAGCCGCCATATCCGTTTCGCAGATCACCCACCAGGTTGGCAATACTCATGTAACCCAGCACCAGGGGGGTGACAAACTTGAGACAAAAGGGCCACCAGCTGCCCACGGCAAAATCTGAGTTGCGGTTGATGTGTTCTTGGAACAGTTCAAGTTTGCACAGCCATGACAGAAAAATAATCTCCACAAGGCCGGTCGCAAGCACCCCGAAATTGTTAACAAAATGGTCAACAATATCCAGGACATAGAGGCCGCTGTTGGTAACAAAGATTGTTCCTGTGAACAGGCCGACGATGCAGTAGATGGTCACGGCTTTTTTCCGGTTCATGTCAAACTTACCCATGAGCGAGGACACGCAGGTCTCACAGATGGAAATTTGGGAGCTCAGGCCCGCAAAGATCAGGGCCAGGAAAAACAGGGTCCCGAACAGCCCTGGACTCGGCATGTAATTGATGGCCTTGGGAATGGTGACAAAGGCAAGCCCCACACCGGATTTAACCACCTTGTCCACGCCCACACCCTGGTTCAGGGCCATGTTGCCAAGCACCGAAAAGACCAGGATCCCGGAAATAATGCTGAACCCGCAGTTTACAAAGGCCGTGATAAAGGCGTTGTTGTTGATATCCGAATCCTTGGGAAGATAGCTCGAATAGGTGAGCATGATTGCAAAACCGATGCTCAACGAATAAAAGAGCTGGCCATAGGCGGCCACCCACACGTCAATGTTGAGCAACGCCGAAAAATCGGGCTTGAACATCCAGTTCAGCCCCTCAAGGGAACCGGGCAGGGTCACGGCCCGCACCGTAATAATGAGCACCATGACAAACAACAGGGGCATGAAAATCTTGCCGGCCGTCTCAATCCCCCGTTTAACCCCGTTGAAAAGAACAAACCAGCAGATCACCCAGGCCGCAGCCACAGCGGCAAAGATGTTCCAGCGGATGCCGCCGATATCCATGGGGCCGTCGGAAAGTGCCAGGAATTCCTTGAAGAAAAAATCACCGGTTTCAACGCCCCACCCCTGGTTAAAGGCAAGAAAAAGGTAGGAGATCGACCAGCCGACCACGGCCACATAGTAGATGGAAATAACAAACGACACAAGGATCTGCCACCACCCCAGCCACTCCCACCGCCTGGAAAGTTTTGCAAAAATCTGGGGAGCGGATCCCCGGTATTTCTGGCCTGCGCCAAATTCAAGTATCAGAAAGGGTATGCCTGCGGTCAGCATGGCAAAGAGGTAGGGCACAAAAAAAGCACCACCTCCGTTCTCATAGGCCACATAGGGAAACCGCCAGATATTACCAAGGCCAATGGCAGACCCGATGGCAGCCAGTACAAACCCGGCCCTTGTTCCCCATTGTTCTCGTTGTTTCATTTACAACTCCTCTTGTATTTTGTACGTTCAAATCGAGTAAAACAGGAATTTATATAGCTTTTTTTGATGAATGTCAAAACTTTATATATTATGATACACCCAAGGACATGGAGACTGTCAGCCAGTGTCCGCTGGCTGAACATGGGTGAACGGGGTCGGGCTTTTTTTATTGTGCTTTTTATCAGCAACCCGTTGTTAAACCTGAAAAAAGGCCACAATCAAACCCCATGGGCCAGGAGAAAAGGCAACAAGAAAAGCCTGACCCCACAGTCAACACCCAGTCAAAAAGGCAACAAGGAAAGCCTGACCCCATAGTCTGACAGTCAAAAAGGCAACAAGGAAAGCCTGACCCCATAGTCCAAGGAAAGCCTGACCCCATAGTCTGATCCCACAGGCACTGACGCTTACCGGTAAAGCCGTGATTGGAATTGCTGGGAAAAGCGTTCTTTTATGGAATATTCACGGGATAACTGGTACAAGAAAAGAATGAAACTTTACATTGACTTCCAGGAGATGACCCGGATTTTTGACCGTGCGGCCGACCAGGAGCGGTTTCAGCTGTTTGAGCATGAGACCTATGACCTGCTGAGGGCCCTGGGTTCTGAATCGGTTCCCGAGCACCTGCTGTTTGCCAGGGACCTTCGCCTCACATCCGACCTGCTGTCTCCGTTTCCCGGCCGGAAGGTGGTACTCAAGATCGTCAGCCCGGACGTGGTGCATAAATCCGACATGGGCGGCGTCAAAGTGGTGCCCAAGCTTGCCGGCAAGGTAAGAAGCGAAAGCCGGCGCATGGTGGACCGGGTCAGCGACCGATTTACAGCCTTTGTGGAAACCCACCCGGACCAGGTGCCCGAACCCTTTGAGACACTGACGGGCAAGGCGCTGCGGATCGCCGTCAATCAACGGATAAAGGGGGTGCTCATCACCGAATACCTGCCCCCTGAATCCGATGCCCTGGGCAACGAACTGCTGGTGAGCCTCAGGTGGACCCGGGAGTTTGGCATGGTCATTACCGCAGGGCTGGGAGGGATCGACACAGAACTGTTTGCCGAGCGGTTACGCCCGGGCCAGGCCGTGGTTTCGGCATCCACGGCCCTTGTGACCGCCCAGACCTTTTTTGAGCTGTTCCAGACGACCATTGCCTATGAAAAACTCTCGGGTCAGACACGGGGCGGCAAAAGGCTTGTTTCGGACGAACAGCTGCTCGAATGCTTTGGCGCCTTTATTGCCGTTGGCAACCATTTTTCCCCCTTAACCCCCGGGGCGTGCCACACCATCCAAGAGCTTGAGGTCAACCCCTTTGCCCTCAAGGATTATGAGATGGTTCCCCTGGACGGGCTGTGCCGTTTCACCCCCCCCGAACTCCCCAGCGCCACCAGGAACGCCGACAACATCGACAGTCTGCTCCATCCCGGGTCCGTTGCCATCCTGGGAGCAAGCGCCACCCAGATGAACTTTGGCCGCCATATCCTTCAAAACATGGTCCAGGCCGGATTTCCTGAAGAAAAGATCACCCTGGTCTCTTCAACGGCCAAAACCATCGACGGCATCGCCTGTGTACGGGACCTGACCTGCCTGCCGGCGGTGGATCTTCTGGTCATTGCCGTGGGGGCAAAGCAGGTCCCGGCCCTGGTCGAGGACATCATTGACAACCTTCGGGCCAAAAGTGTCATCCTGATCCCGGGCGGACTCGGAGAAAAAAAGGGCACGAGAACCATGGCCCGGGCCATGGCGGCAAAGATTCATCAGGCCCATTGCCTGGGCAAAGGCGCTCCCCTGTTCCTCGGGGGAAACTGCCTGGGGATCATCAGCCGACCGGGGCGGGTGGACACCTTTTTCGCCCCTGAAGCCTGTTGTCCCAAACGGCGCCATGCCCCGCCTTCAAAAACCGCCCTGATCAGCCAGAGCGGTGCCTTTGCCCTGGTTCGAATGGCGGGTCTTGTGTCGGGGGATCCGGCCTACACCATCACCGTGGGCAACCAGACCGACCTCACCATCGGCGACTTTATCACCTGGATGGCAGACGCAGACGAAATCGCCATCATCTGCGTCTATGTGGAAGGTTTCAACGATCTGGACGGCCTCCATGCCTGCCGGGGCATCCGGCGGGCCGTTGAAAGGGGAAAACAGGTCATTGTCTACAAGGCCGGCCGCACGCCCGAGGGCAAGAATGCCACCTCCGGCCACACGGCCAGCGTGGCCGGCGATTACATGGTCTGCAACGCCTGCCTTGGCCAGGCAGGCGCCCTGGTCACCGACTCCCTTGAAGAATTTGACGGGCTGATGAACCTTTCGGCGTTTCTCCATGGCAAAAAGATCACGGGCAGCCGGATTGCGGGTCTCAGCTCGGCAGGCTTTGAAACCGTGGGCATTGCCGACTCCCTAGAGTCCAGGGACTCATGCCTTGAACTGGCCCGGTTTGCACCCGAAACCCGAAAAACCCTTGCCGCCCTTTTTGACCGGGCCGGACTCACCGACATCATGGACATTAAAAACCCCCTGGACATCACCCCGGGCGCACCGGACACGGTCCATGTGGGTGCGGTCAAGGCAATGATCCACGACACGAACATTGATGCCGTTGTCCTGTCCCTGGGATCCCTGGCTCCTGCCACCGGCGACACCCCGGCCCCGGACGACCCGACGGGATTTACCACCACCCCTGGAAGCCTGGCCACCCTTCTGCCGAAAATTGCAGCAGCATCCCCAAAACCCGTGGTGGTGTTCAACGATGCAGGCCAGGCCCATGACCCCATCAACAACCACCTGAGACGCCAGGGAATTCCTGTTTTTTCCACCTGCAGCCAGACCATGACCCTTGTGGCAAGATACACAGCCTACCGGCTCAGACTTGAATCATTATTAGAGAACCGACAAAATGAACAATAAAGATGCCACCCACCTCGACCTTTTGTTTAACATCAGTGAACTTGCCGACCTTGTCACGGCAAGCTCAGACCTTGAAAGTTTCTTAACCCATTCCGTTGATCTTGTGGCCCGCCACTTCAGCGCCCCGGTCTGCTCCATCTACCTCTACAACGAGAGCTCAGGACAGTTGACCCTCAGGGCCACAAAGGGTCTTAAACCCGATGCCGTCAACAGGATTCACATGGGACCGGGAGAGGGGCTGGTCGGCCGTTCGTTTGAGACCCTTTCGACCATCCGGGAAGGCAATGCCAGCAAGACCCCCGGGTTCAAGTACTTTGCCGAGGCCGGAGAGGATCTGTTTAATTCGTTTCTCTGTGTGCCCATAAAGCGGGGGATTGAAAAAATAGGTGTCCTTGTGGTTCAGCACCAGGAGCTGAACTATTTTGACATCTCCGACGAAAGGGCCATCCGTGCCGTTGTTGCCCAGCTTTCCGGGGCCATTGAAAATGCCAGACTCCTGATGGAACTTTCCCAGACCAAAGAAGCAAGACCCGCTGAACGCCCCCTTGGATTTATCAAGGGCAAGGCCGCCACAGGCGGCCAGGCCATGGGAAAGGCGGTTCTGCTGGATGGAGAGCAAAAATCCATTCTCCATGACCGGCTGCCCGGGGAAGATCGGTTTACCAAGGCGGATTTTCTGCTGGCACTGGACAGAACAACCCTCTCCCTCAAGGAACTCCAGCAGGCCTTTGCCAAACGATTGCCGGAAAGCGCCTCCCTGATATTCACGGCCCACTTCATGATCCTAAAGGACAAGAACTTTGTCGGGAAAATGGGCGAACTCATGGACAACGGCACCCTGCCCTGTGATGCGGTCCGAAAAATTGCAGCAAAGTACATTGACCTTTTTTCATCAAGCCCCCATGCATACATGAAGGAAAAGGCCCTGGATGTGGCGGATCTTGCCGTGAGGATCCTCCATAATTTCAATGTGCAGCAGGAGGATGTCCCCTGTGAAAAGGGCGACATCGCCATTGCCCGGCAGATCTATCCCTCGGATATCCTCAAGCTGGTCTCAGGGGGAATCAAGGGGATCATACTGGCAGGCGGCGGCATCACCTCCCACGTGACCATCCTGGCCCGCTCCCTTCAGATCCCCCTCATCATTGCCGAGGCCCCCGGGCTTTTAACCCTTGCAGACGACACGACCATTCTCATGGACGGTGACCAGGGCAACCTCTACATCAACCCGGACAGAGAGACCCTGGCCCTTTTCCGGGCAAGGGTGGCAACCGAGCAGGAGACGGGTTCGGCAACCATGGAAAAACAGACCTTCACCCGGGACGGGGTGCGGGTCAAACTGCTGGCCAACATCAATCTTCTGGGTGAGATCGCCCTTGCCAGGCGGCTGCATGCCGAAGGGATCGGCCTGTACCGTACGGAATTTCCCTTTTTGATCCGGAGTTCATTTCCGTCCGAGGCGGAACAATACCACATCTATAAACGGCTGTTTGACGAGGCCGGAGCCATGCCGGTGACCTTCAGGACCCTGGATGCCGGCGGAGAAAAGGCCCTTGCCTACAGTGATCTGCCCAAGGAGGCAAATCCCGAGCTGGGTCTCAAGTCGATCCGGTTTTCCCTCGAACACAGGGATATCTTTGAGTCCCAGATCCGCGCCATCCTGAGGGCTGCCGCAGGGAAAAACAACGTCCGGATCATGTTTCCCCTGGTCTCCTCCATTGATGAGTTCGTGGCGGCAAAACAGATGGTCATGGATTGCATGGAGGCCCTTTGCCAGGAAGGGCTTGAATTCAACGACAGTGTAAAGACCGGATTGATGGTCGAACTGCCCTGCGTGATTGAAACCATTGATGCCTTTGCAAGGGAGGCGGATTTCTTTTCCATCGGCACCAACGACCTGATCCAGTACATGCTGGGCGCCGACCGTTCCAACCCCCTGGTGGCCGGCTACTATATTCCCCATCATCCGGCCGTGAACCAGGGCATCAGCAAAATTGCCGCAGCGGCCCGCAGCCACAACATCGAGGTGACCGTGTGCGGAGAAATGGCCCATGAGCCCGGATACATCCCCTTTCTGCTCGGTGTGGGCATCCGGTGTCTGAGTGTCGACCCCCGGTTTCTGCCCGGGGTTCAGCAGACCATCATGGGCCTCGCCATGGAAGCGGCCGGAGAATATGCCGGGAAAATGCTCGCCCAGACCCGGGTCAGCGGCGCAAAGCAGGTGCTTGACGCCTGGAATCCCGAGCCAAGGTCCGTTCCATGAACGTCATTGGAGTGCGGGCCATGGCCCTTTAATTTTAACCGGGAAATTCTGCTTGACGACCGCCTATCGCTCCTGGACAAGGGTTCTCTGGACCTGATTCTGCCATTCCATGGGCGGTGTGATTTTCATGATGTTATCCAGCCGGTCCTGTTTTTTCAGCCGGTTGTATATCTCTATCCAGGCACAGGGGACATTGGGGTTTACCTCGCACATGCCTTTGTTGGTGCCGCCGCAGGGTCCGTTGAACAGCCCCTTTGCGCAGCGGGTCACAGGACAGACGCCGCCGGTATAGCCGAGGACACAGTCACCGCAGGCCCTGCAGCGCTCCTCGTAGACACCGATCTCACGATCGATGCCAATGGCAACGGTATTGACTGCGGGGAAAATGGGTGTTTCAGGATAGACTTCGGCCAGATACTGGCAACCGGCACCGCAGGCCATGGAGAGAACGCAATCATAATTTCCGATGCTGGGCTGGAGTTCTTCAAGAAAGAGCGGGTTGCACTGACGCTCGAGGGTGTATCCCTTTGCACGTGCCGATCGATGTTCTGATTTAAAAAAGAAGTTGAGCTCCATGCACAACCGGTCCACCTCTCGCTGTCCCCCGCCAAGGCATACCGAGGCACAGCCGCCGCACCCCACAACCAGCATTCTGTCGTAGGCGTCCACAGCATCTATGATATCTTTAAGGGGTTTCTGCTTGACCTTGATCATTGTCCTTCTCCAACCATGAAATCATCATTGATTTTTGTTTGTGTGACAGGTCCCACACATTTCAGGGGTTCTGGCATCCGCCTGTTCTTTGGTGGCGTTGATGTGGCAGCCCATGCACTGGCGGTGGAATGCCCTGGTTGCATCCATGGAAGCCGCCCCGTCATGGCAGTCATGGCACCGGATCTCTGGATTATCTTCGTAGAGTTCATCCTCATCCTGCATGTTTTTACCCCCCTGATAGACATGGTGGCAATCCAGGCATTCGAGGATATCCATGTGCATGCCATGGGGAAAAACCACCTCGGAACGCTGGTGGGTCCGGGACATGGTTTCCTGGTTCAGCACGATTTCATCCATGTCAGCCAGGGCGGACAGGGGAACAAAGACAAGGCAGAACAACATCAGGGCAGGAACAGGTCTGAACAGATTCATTTCAGTGGATCTCCGGTCTCTTGACTGTAATCGTAAAAAACGTTCTGGGATCGGCACACCTTCCTTGCAAGTGCGATCATCGAAGGAATATCAATGCCAAGGGGACAATAGCACCGGGTGCACAGAACGCAGCGCTTCCATATAATGTCTCTTATGGTTTCAAGCTCTTCATGGGTAACATCTCCCCTTTTACGATACAGGGTTCCGATGCTGTTGATGAATTTGTGGGAGGGCATGTACCTGGGATCGTTGTCCCGGCACTGATACAAAAAGCAGCTGTCTGCACAAAGGGAACAATGTGCACAGCTCTTGAGCGAGACCTGGATCTCTTTTTTCCTTGCCCAGAGGATTTCGTGAATTTCATCGGTGTCTACGGCCGATTGAGTCGATGGGACCATGATATGGGAGGGCCTTCAGCTTTACCGCCAGACCCTGCTTCCTCCTTTGCCCAGGGTGTTTTGCTGGATCAGAACAAAACGGTTGATGAAAAAGTAGATCATATGGACGAATCGGGTGAAGGGAATAACCATGATCATGACCTCGCCTGCGGCCATGTGGACAAGGACCATGGTCTCATAATTGCCCACATGGCGGTAGGCAAGCAAACCGGTCAGAAAGGGGACTGCGGTGACCGCCAGCATCAGGTAATCCGATGGCGTGGTGATCGCCCTTACGGCCGGGTCAAGCAACCTCCTGGCCATAAAAAACAGACAGCAGGCAAGGACGACCACGGCCAGAAGATCGGTGACCCTTTCCGGCAGGCTCGGCAAGCTGAAGTCAAGGGAAAGATCCATGAGAATATTGTGTCCCAGCACAAAAAACGGGGTGATGACAAGGGTCAGATGGAAAATCAGGGTGACGATCATCATGGCAGGATGCCGGCCAAATACGGTGAGCCGGAACTTGGAGATTCTGTACCGGAGGCAGGTCCGATCAAACGGGAAGGACTCTTTTTTCTGTGCCGGTAATGGATTCCGGCGGGGTGCGGACTGTCTTGTCCTTGGCCTGCTCAGGGAGTAGAATGTGATGATCTGGTAGAGCGTTCCACCCAAAAAGAACAAGAGCGCGGTCCAAACCATGGGACCCTTGATAAAATTGGAAATAAGCATGAGCAATCTCCAGGTATTAGAGCAATTGGCCGGGGGAGCAATGGAGGACTGCTGCAACTCACATTAAAATTCAATGGGGGTTGTCGTACATTTTCTTCGTGTAACCCTAACCCGTTCCATCCTTCTCAATGGGCGTCACCTTAAAACATTCTTTAAGGCAAGTAAAGCTCTCTTTTCAAAAAAAACAGTGGTTATATCCGGTAACTCTGATCAAGAAAATGGCAGGGGGCCACCGACACTGCCGCTTAAATCCCCAGGTGCGCGTCGCAAGCGACTTCAGCCATTAAATGATGGGTTTACCCCCCCATTAATCACTCTTTATACCCGTATTGCAAAGTTTAATTGGCGCCTTAACTTATATTCAAATGCCAATGAACAGGTAAATTGCAAGTCCGATCAACAACCAGACACTCAACATACGAGGTGAGGAAATGACAGAGAAAAAAAAAGTTGATGACTATATTGAAAATGACAAAGAAAAAGAAGAAGGACATGTCGATACCCGGTCCAAGAACTTTGAATGTGAAACCCCGGACAAAAACCTTGGATGTGATCCTGGAATAGATGTTGCCGGTTGAAACCTTGCCGGATAGAGTCATCATGGCAGGACCTGATTGGGGTTCTGCCATGATTTACAAACGGCCCACCCCCATTTAATCCTGTTCGGGATCATCGGGCCGGATGGCAAACCTGAACGTGCAACCCTGCAGTGATGGCATCGGACCAATTGCATTGCCCGGGGATCAACCCCATCCTGATGACGCCGATTGCCGATCCGGAATGGGGGCAATTCGGTCTGTGCAATGATTGCAGTAATTCCTTCTGTTTTTTTCTTTGACTCCTTTTCAGCAACCCACACGGAGAGTGACCCCCCCAGATTAAATCGTGCCGGAGATGATCATGTGGCCCAGTTCCCGGGGCAGGGTTGCCCCGCAGTCACATTCCCCCACTTTTTTTCCACCCTTGAGGATCACCGCACGGTCTGCAACCCTTATGATATCTTCCATGTTATGGCTGATCAGCAGAACGGTCACCCCCTGATTCTTGAGTTGCAAGATAAGATCAAGGACGCCCCGGGTCTCTTTTACCCCCAGGGCGGCTGTGGGTTCGTCCATGATCACAAGCTCGGCCTGCCACCGTAATGCCCTTGAAATGGCAACGGCCTGCCGTTGTCCGCCCGAAAGGGTATTGACAGGGGCATCCGGATCACCGATGGACGCGTTGAGCCGTTCAAGATAGGCCAGGGCCTGGCGTTTCATTCGTTTTTTGTCAAGCACCCGCAGGCCGGGCAGAAGGCTCTTGGTCGTCAGCTCGGCCCCCATGAAAATGTTCTCGTAGATCTTCATGTCCCGGGCAAGGGCCAGATCCTGGTAGGTGGTTGCAATCCCTTTTCCAAGGGCATCGGCCGGGGACGAAAAGTTCACCGGTTTTGAATTAAGCAAGATCTCGCCACAGGTCAGCTGATCCGCCCCTGAAATGATCTTGATCAGTGTTGATTTTCCGGCACCGTTGTCGCCACACAGGGCAACGACTTCCCCCCGGTCGACGGTGAAGCTTATATCCTCAAGGGCCTTTACCGCCCCAAAGTTTCTGCCCACGGATTTGAGTCTCAGGATTTCTACCATGTCTGTTTTTGCCCCCTTCCTACCAGGGCCATTTCCCCTCTTCGGGTACGTTTGTCCGGTCAACCAGTACGGCATCAAGAAGCAGATAGGGGCCTTTTACGATATCCTCCCTGGATGCCTGCTTGTTTATAATCCTGTCCATGGATTCAACGGCCCGTTGTCCCATTTTCTCAAAGGGAATGGCAACGGTTGCCATCATAAGGCTTTCCCGGTCACGGATACGCCTGAACACCTCCTGACCGCCGTCAACCGAGACCATGACGACCTCGCCTTTTTTAATTCCCTGGCCGGTGAGGATATCATCTATGATAAATGCCTGGGCATCGAACGAAGCCCAGACGCCCTTGAACTGCCCCTGGTTCTTCAGGGTCAGGGCGGCCATGCCGTTGTGAACATCGTCCCGCCATGATTTTGTTTTTGCCATGGTGTGGGATCCGACAACTTCCATGGCAGGGTTTTCCGAAAGGACAACATCCAGCACCTTGCCCCTTATTCTACAGCTGGTATTGCTTTCAAACCGCTGGGTTAAAATCCTGCCCTCGTAATTCATGCTGCCCAGAAGGTAGAGCGCGGCCTGGGCCCCCACCTGGTATTCGTTAACGGTGATGTCAAACAGGGTATGGGGACTTGACCCGCTCATGATGGTTATGATGGGGATGCCGGCTTTCTTGGCCTCGACAAACTGTGCATCAAACTGGACCGGTTTGCTCATGCACAGAACAATGGCATCCACCCCTGCAAGGATAAGATTTTCTATCTGGGCGGCATGTTCCGCAAGGTTGCCCCTGGAATTGAGGAGTGTCACCTTGAATCCAAGGGATTTTGCCTCCTGGGCCGCGGCATTTGCCGCCCTTGCATGGGTTTCAGACGACATCTGAAAGGCGATGATTCCCAGTGTTTTTTCCTTGGAGACTGCCGGATGGCTCAACAGGAACAGACCCAGGACGGCCCCGAAAAATATAAAAGCTGATCGTTTTCTCATTGTGACTCCTCTGTGTTTAATGTTCGGCCAACGTTCAAAGCTGGCTGTTTTCCATGCATGGCGGCCAGGCCGTCATGCCCGCAGGTTTTAATATCATACCTTGAAGGCCGCTTTACCGATGGTACTGGCAGACAGGCCGACGGATCCGATGATGATAATACCGAGGACGATGTCCTGGGCAAAGTAGGGAGCACCCATCAGGACAAGGCCATTACTCAGGGTGCCAATGGTCAGGGCGCCGATAAAGGAACCGGCGATATTGGGCCGGCCGGGCTCCACCATTGTCATTCCAAGCAGAACCGCCGCCATGGTGGTCAGCATGAAATCCGCCCCGCCTGCAGGGGAGGCCGAGCTTAAGGACGATGTGAGAAGAACCGCTGTAATTCCGGCACAAAAACCCGACAGGGTGAGGCCGATCAGTTTCATTCGTTTGACCGGTATCCCGCTGAGCCTTGCCGCTTCATCTGCTTCTCCGGTGAAAATCATATGAAGCCCCAGCCGGGTCCGTTTCATGGTAAAAAGGGAAACACCTGCCATGGCAACCATCCAGACCACAAGCATGGGCACCCCAAACAGCTTGCCCCTGGCAAGGAAAAGAAAGGGCTCTGGCCAGCGACCCACATAGGCAACACCATCGGTGATCCAGAAGGCAATCCCATTTGCAATGGACGAGACCCCCAGGGTGGCAATGAGGGAGGGAACCTTCAGCCGGGTCACGATGAGACCGTTGAGACAACCTGCAGCGGTTCCGGCAAGAACCCCGCAGGAGACGGCCAGGAGGACAGGGTATCGATGGTAAATCAACCCACCGGTGATGACCATGGCAAGGGAACAGACATTTGCAAAAGAAAGATCAAGCTCCGAAGTGGTAAGGGCAAACGAGAATCCAATGGCAAGGATCGTCAGGTAGCTGATCTGTTTGAGTACCGTAAGGATGTTCAGAACCGACAGGAAATTTTCCGCACCCAGGGAAAAGAAAATAAAGACAGCCGCCCCGGCCAATGCGGTCCCGTACCTGCCCATGAATACTCTTGTCTTTGTCTCGTGTGTTCTCTGCTTTTTCAAGGTTCCTGTTCACTTTTTCCAGAAGCTCTGTTTCTATGTATAGAAATATAAAACAGGCAGATTGTGCCAGTTTTAAAAAATTAATCAAGCTTTTTCTGGGAGGGGGGTGGAGATTTCGGTTTGAAGATCCCGGTGGAGTTCAAGCATGGCCAGGGAGGCTTTTCTCCAGTGGGGGTAAAGCCTGTTGAATTCTTTGGACATTTTCGTGTCCGGTTGAAAGACGCGGTCTGTTTTAACAAATCGGTGCTGCCCCTGCTCGATGGAATCAAGCCGGCCAAGGCCTGCCATGGCAACCAGGAATGCCCCCATGAGGCCTGCCTCTTCGGCCTCTTTTCTGACCACAGGCACCCCAAGGATATTGGCCTTGATCCGGCACCAGAGATCGCTCTTAGCGGCCCCGCCCGAAATCACAACCCGGCCTTTTACGGGGGCGTCTTCAAATATGGTTTCAAGCAGATACCGGTTTGCCATTCCAACACCCTCCATGACGGCAAGGGTCAGGTCTTCCCTTGTGTGTTCCCGGTTCATATTCCAGAAAACGCCCCTTGCGTTACCGTCCCAGAGGGGGGCACGCTCTCCCCTGAGATAGGGAATAAACAGGGGGACATCGGTTTTTCTTGGGTGGCGTTCAGCGCCCCGGGCAAGGGTTTCTACACCCTTTTTGTCATCTGGAATCAAAATCTCGGCAAGCCATTTCAAGGCATCGCCACCCACCTGGCTGGGCCCCCCGATCTGATAGACATCCTTGGCCCACGGCAGGGTGACAACCCCGGTTCTCCAGATCTTTTCCCGGGTAATAAGCCCTGTTACCTCGGATGTGCCGGAAACATTGTAGATCTCCCCCGTTGAGACCCCCGTGCCGGTGACCGCGCACCAGGTGTCCATGCTGCCGGTAAATACCGGGGTATCTTCGAGCAGATCCAGGCGCGGGGGAACGGCCCTGCACCGTCCAGCAAGCTGCCACGGCCACTTGATCTCGGGAAACAGGCCCGGGCGGATGCCCGCCTTTTCCATCAAGTCGTTGTCCAGTGCCAAATTGGACGGCTTCAGAATTCGTGAAAGGGAGATGGTGTCCGAGGCTTTGCAGCCGGTGAGCCTGAAGTTTATATAATCCTTGGGTTCCAGTATGGCAACGGTCTTATTGTACTGGGTTGAAAAATTGTTTTTGAACCATAATACCCTTGAAAGGGTGTGGTATTCGTTGATGGGACTCCATCGCTTTTCCCGGCCTGCAAGTTTTTCCAGGGTCGCCGCCTCCTGCCTGGATCGGTTGTCCGGCCACAGGATTGCAGGAAAAAGGGGGATGCCGTTTTCATCCAGAAAAATCTGGCACCGGGTCATGCCCCCCCCGCAGACCGCTTCAATTGAGATCCCCTGCCCCTTCATCCCGTCCACGAGATCTGCCGCAAGTTCAATAAACAGCGACCACCAGCGGTCCGGATCTGCTTCACATCCGCCTTCAGCGACGATGTCCATGGAAAGCGGATTTTGATTTAAACCCAGGAGCCTGCCGTTTAAATCAAACAGCGCCGTCCTCATGCTGCTTCCGCCAATGTCAAAGGTCAGTATGGTTTTCAAAGGGTTCCCCGTGCTCCGAAAGTTGATATTTTAAATTCTGCCATGTAAAGCAGATTTTAAGCTCCCGGGTCAAGACATTCCGAGTTCAAATGCCCGGGCAGGTGAAGGGGTATGCAAGAAAATGGGTTGAGCGTACAGGCCGACTATGGCATAGAAGAGCTTTTTAACCCTTTTCCCCATGGAGAAGCAAATGACAGAGCACTGGCAAAGGGCGGTTCAAAACCTTTGGGGCATCAAAGGAACGCTCGTACAACTTGACGGCGAGTATGATCTTAATTTCAGACTCAATTCAACACATATTCTCAAAGTGATGCGGCAAGGCTGCAAGCCCGATCTTGTGGACATGCAGTGCCGTGCACTGACGCACCTTTCAGGCCATCCCCTGCCGCCGGTTGTTCGTTCTAAAAAAGGCCGGCGCTTTGAAACCGTTGGGGATGAAACCGGCACGGATCGAATTCTCTGGGTAATCGAGAACCTTGATGGCAGGACCTGGGCTGAATTTAAACCCAGGCCTTACAGCCTTATTCACAACCTTGGGAGTATCATTGGCGCCATGAATCTGGCGCTGACCGGTTTTGATCATCCCGGTCTCCATCGGGAATTTAAATGGCACCTGCCCTCTGGCCGCTGGATTGCCGAACACCTACAGCTGATCAACGATGCAGGACGGCAAAACATCATCCAGCAGATCCTGGAGGAATTTTCCAGGATCAAGTCAGATCTTGATCGCCTGCCTGTCCAGGCCATCCACAACGATATCAACGATTACAACATTCTGGTAACCGGCAGCCTGACAGACGCTCCCAGGGTTTCAGGCATCATCGACCTAGGGGATATGTGTTCAGCTCCGGTGGTCTGCGATCTGGCCATTGCTGCCGCATACGTGGTACTGGATCACCCTGACCCGGAAAGTGCACTGGAAAACCTGGTTAAGGGGTTTCACCGCGCTTGCCCGCTCTCTCCAAGGGAGATCGACATGATCTGGCCACTTCTGCGCCTGCGTCTGGCAGTCTCCGTGGTCAACTCCACAAAGATGGCCCAGGAAAAGCCTGATGATCCCTATGTACTCATTTCCCAGGGGCCTGCCTGGGCGTTCCTTGAATCCGGACAGGTCGATTCGGATCTGATTTCAGCCCGTCTGCGCTCTGCCTGCGGTTTTTATGTGAAGGACAGCAGCCGTTCGGTAATGGAATGGCTGGACAACCACCGGGGCCGGTTTGCTGATGTTCTCGGTCGGCCCCTGGATGGGCTGCCCCGTGTCTGCCTGTCCGTTGCCGACAGCACCCTGCCCGGGGATCCATTTAATCTGACCCCCCAGGAGGCGGCGACGCTTGTGGCCGACACCCGGGGATTTCATGTGGGGTACTATGCAGAGCCCCGCCTGATCTATACGGACAAGGCTTTTTACAAAGGTCCGTTCAAGGCCAGCAACCGCAGGACCGTCCACATTGGCGTGGATATTTTTGCTCCGGCCGGTACAAGGGTATATGCCCCCATGGACGCGACAGTGGCAGCGGTTGAGAACCGAAGGGACAACCTGGATTACGGCGGTCTTGTTATTTTGCGCCATGAAACCGAAGGGGGCGCAACTTTTTTCACCCTTTACGGTCACCTGAATCCAAAATCCATCGCCCCCCTTAACAGGGGCCAGGGCATTGAAAAAGGCCAGGCCTTTGCCGTCCTGGGTGAGCAGGAACATAACGGCGGATGGGCACCCCACCTGCATTTTCAGACGGGCATGTTCAATATTGACCCCAACTGGCCCGGCGCTGTGGATCCGGATGGGCTTGACTTCTGGTCAAAGCTGTATCCCAACCCGGCCGCTCTCCTGAACCTTGATGATGAAAAAATGGCCTATAGGCCGCCTTCCAAAGACGCAATACTGGCACAGCGGAAGTCACGGTTCGGGCAGAACTTGAAACTGACCTATGCCGACCCTGTCATGTTTTTGCGTGGCTGGAAGACCTACCTGTTTGACGAGTGGGGAAGACCTTTTCTGGACAGTTACAACAATGTTCCCCACGTGGGCCATGCCATCCACGCATCCAGGCGGTCGCCGCAGACCAGCTCAAGCGAATGAACAGCAATACCCGTTACCTTCATCCGGCCCAGATTGCCTTTGCGGAAAAGATTGTCTCCCTGTTGCCTGAACCGCTGTCGATCTGCTTTTTTCTCAATTCAGGTTCCGAAGCCAACGAGTTGACCCTGCGCCTTGCCCGTGCCCATTCAGGCGGCAGGGACATGATCACCCCGGACCACGGTTACCACGGCAACACCACCGGTTGTGTCGATATCTCGGCCTATAAATTCAACGCCAAAGGCGGGGTGGGACCCTCCGACTGGGTCCACCTGGTTGAGGTGGCCGACGACTACCGCGGCCGCTTCCGGCGCGGTGAGGCCGACATTGCTCAAAAATATGCCGACCTGGTGGATGAGGCCCTTGAGACGATCGGTGCCCGGGGGGGAAAACTGGCCGGATTCATTGCCGAGACGTTCCCCAGTGTGGGCGGCCAGATCATCCCGCCCAGGGGCTATCTGCCGGCTGTTTACGAAAAAATAAGGAAAGCGGGCGGTGTATGCATTGCCGATGAAGTGCAGACGGGCCTGGGACGCCTTGGCGATTATTTTTTCGGCTTTGAGCAGCAGGGAGCTGTTCCGGATATTGTTGTCCTGGGAAAACCCATTGGGAACGGACATCCCCTGGGCGTTGTGGTGACGACCCGGGAAATTGCCGACAGCTTTGCAAAAGGGCCTGAATTTTTTTCCACCTTTGGCGGTTCTACCCTCTCCTGCCGGACAGGCCTTGAGGTACTCAACATTGTTGAAGATGAAGGCCTGCAGGAAAACGCCAGACAGATGGGAGGCAAACTGCTGGCAGGGCTGCACGGTTTTATGGATAAATATGAGATCGTCGGGGATGTCCGCGGTTGCGGTCTCTTCATCGGCCTTGATCTGGTTACGGACAAAAAGAGCCGTGAACCTGGAACCGACCTCGCCGATTACGTTAAAAACCGCATGCGTGAACACCGGATTCTGATGGGCAGTGAAGGACCCTATGACAACATCCTGAAAATAAGACCGCCCATGACCGTTGAAAAAGAGGATATTGATTACATCCTTGAAGTGATGGACAAGGTGCTGGATGAGGCCCAGTTCTTGATGGGGAGCTAGGATAAAAAGGGCCGGGGCCTGTCCGGTTTAAGGTCTGAATTAAAGCGGCTCAACATCGGCATGCCGTCCAGATAATGGGGCGGCATTTTATCTGGGGTTGCCGGAGGGTTCCAGTGCGTGCAGACGTTCAAAAACCGCCATGGGAGAGACACCACTGGCCTGGGCCATCTGCTTGATGGTCATCCGGTCCCCGGCTTTTATATTGTTCTCGCTTAAACCGCGAATAACCTCTGGAAGAGAAAGGTTGTATTCACTGCAGACCGCCCCAAGGGTCATGTTGCCGAAGCCCGGCGGCGGGGACTGGGGCAGGCCCGTTATGGCGGGACGATCGTCTTTCAGGGCGGGCTTGATCACCCCATACACCTGCTGGGGGGTGAGACCGTTGTGACCGGCTATTTCGGCAATGGTATCGTTGCCATCGCCAACGGCCAGGCCCGCCTTTTCAAGCAGCACCATACTCCGCTCCAGATCCAGCCCCTGTTTTCCGGCAAACACCTTCAGGGAGGAGAGTTCCGCATGGCCATAGGGCGGTTCACCATACTTCATGGCACCCCGGGCCTTGATGGCTTCCCCAAGGGCGATAACAGAGCCCATGGGTGCAACGTCATAGTAGGTGCCGACCACAACCCCCAGGGTGAGCATCAAGGCAACCGTGAACGAAGGGGTAAAGACCTTGATCTGCCGTGCCCGGTCTTTCATGTAGGCGACCAGGGCGCGCCAGTTGTAGTAGATGTGCACCAGACCCGAAACAAGCACGAGGAGCCCCAGATTGATGTGCAGATTTCCCCACTGGGTCTTGGTCAGCCCCCAGAGGTGCCAGTCTGCCCAAAAGGCGACCCGTCCCTGGGGAACGATGTAGAGAATGATTGAGGTGAGGATCAGCATCAAAAAGGCGATCAGCATTGTCAAGGATGTTATTTTTCGAACCGTCATACAGCCTCCCTGGGAATATACCCGTTTCTACCACTGGACCGACGAAAAAACAATTCCCATATTTTTATTTTTTTGACTTGGGTCAAGGTCATGACCATATTAATCATTCATAATGGACGTTAAATCGAGCAGCCGTTTCCAATGCATGGCGACCTGTGATCGATCAATAGAGAAAGCCGAACACAAGCCAGATAAGGAGCAGACAACATGAGTAAACAAGCGCTGATCAAGAATATACCTTTTTCCGAAACCATTGATTTGTCATCCCTTGTGGACTATGAAGAGGGCCGTGTGGTGAGCCGGACCCTGTCAAGCCAGAAAGCCGTGGGCATCACCTTGTTCGCCTTTGACAAGGACGAAGAGATCAGCGCCCACTCGGCATCGGGGGACGCCATGGTCCAGATCCTGGACGGTGAGGCCCTGATCAACGTGGGCGGCAAAGAGATCACGGCCGTCGCAGGCCAGACCGTTGTCATGCCGGCGGATGTTCCCCATGCCCTGTATGCCACGACCCGGTTTAAGATGTTCCTGATCGTTGTAAAACGACCGGTTGAGATGGGCACGCTGTAATCATTTAAAAATGGAAACAACCATGGAATGGACACAGCAAGCTGAAGACGCCATCGCCAAGGTTCCTTTTTTTGTCAGAAAAAAGGTGCGCAAACGGGTGGAAAAACAAGCCGAACAGGCCGGGAAAGACCGGGTCACCCTGGAGGTGGTCAAGGCCACCCAGGCCCGGTTTCTCTCGGGCATGGACGCTGAGATCAAGGGCTACCAGGTTGAAACCTGCTTTGGCGGCAATGGATGCCCCAATAAGATCGGTTCGGCCGACGGCCTGGTCGAACAGTTAGAGGCCCTTTTCAGAAAAGAAGATATTCTTTCGCTGCTCCGGCAGCAGGTCAAGGGCGACCTCAAGTTTCACCACGAGTTCAGGGTCGCCGTTGCCGAGTGCCCCAACGGCTGCTCCCAGCCCCAGATCAAGGGAATCGGCATCATTGCAGCGGCCCGTCCCGGAATTACGGACGAAGCATGTATCGGGTGCGGTGCCTGTGTGGATGCCTGCCCTGAAGGGGCCGTTGCCCTGACCGGGAATCCGGAACGACCTGAAATTGACGTTGACCGCTGCCTGATGTGCGAAAAATGCGTCCAGGCATGCCCCAGCGGCACCCTTGCCACCGCAGCCCAGGGGTACAGGGTTCAGCTCGGCGGCCGGCTCGGACGCCATCCAAGGCTTGCCATGGAGGTTCCGGGAATTCATACCCAAACCCAGGTGATTGAAATCGTTGAACGATGCATCCGGTTCTACAGGGAGAAGAGCCGCCACGGCGAACGATTCTCCACCCTTCTCACCCGGGCGGAATTTGAAAAAATAGTGCAGGGATAGTGCAGTAAAACATCAACAAAGGAGGGTCCCAATGAAACCATCATCGTATCTTCCAATTTTTATCATCCTGGTGACAGCGTTGCTTTCCGGTTGTGCCGGCACCATGACCGGATCAAGACAGCATCCCGTTGGTCCGGACAACCAGATCCGGCTTGAAAGAGACCGTGAAGTAACCGGCGTCTGGACGGGCAGAGACCTGACCCTCTCCTACCAATACCACTTGACCGGGCAGACCCTGAGAATCAGCGGAACCATCATTCTTGCCAAACACCTCACCCATTACACGGTAATGGACCATCTGCGTCTGCATCTCTATTTTGTGGATGCCGGGGGAAGGACAATGTCCCAGGTCCCTGTATACACCGCACCCTTTAGAAGGTGGATTCCCCTGCTGAATCTGAACTTCAACCGCATGATCACCCTTCCGCCAGGGGCTGAGGCATTGGCCTTTACCTACGATGGAAAGGTTAGTGACGGCGTGGGCAACGACGACGGCGGAATTTCCTGGGATTTCTGGAACGCCCTTTGACCGATAACGGGCAAAAGCCCGGACAGCGCTCTGTCAATCCGTTCTCAAATGCCGTGGAAAATCCGGCGATCACCCGACCGATTTCGGAGAGGCGGCCATGAACTCATCGGCCATGGTCACAGCGTCCTGGTAGGCATCCTTCATGGTCTGGACAAGCAGACACAGACGCTCACTGCACAGGTTGGCATTGTCCCAGTCGCCCCGGATGAAATCGGTGATGGCACCGAACAGGTGATTGACCGAACTGTTTTCGCCCATGAGGCCCGCCTTGATACGTGGCGTAAACGGCAGATCCTTCAGAACCCGGGCCATGGGCATGTCGAGCATGGCATCAATATTCCGAAACAGCCCCAGGGTGAACAATTCTTCATCTAAAAAGCCGGTTTCAACATCCTTGCCCAGAAATTCGCACATTCGACCGGTCATGATCGAGGTGGTGATGATCTCCTGGGGTTTTCCCTCTGCAAGCCCGGCCGATGCAACCAAAAGAATAAACTGCCGGATCTCCCGTTCTCCCATGAGGGTAATGGCGTCCCGGACCGAATCAATGGGGTTTTTTCTGCGATAATAGGCGGAATTGATGAACTTGAGCAGGCGAAAGGACATGGAGACATCATCCCGGATCATCTCGGTCAGCCGTGGGAAATCAAGATCCGCCTTTGACACCTGGTCAATGAGCCGGATGAGGTTGACCTTGACAGCCGGAATGCTCTTGTTGGTGAGCACCCTGGGTTTTTCGAAAAAATAGCCCTGGAAGAAATGACACCCCAGATCCAGGGCCTTTTGAAACTCTTCGTGGGTTTCAATTTTTTCGGCCAGGAATTTGAGTTTTTCATATTTTGAAAGGGTTGAGATCATCCCCTGGATCTCGTCCAGGGTCGATTCCCTGAAATCAAACTTTATGATGTCTGCCTGTTCGATCAGAGGAGTTAACGCCTGGTGATAGACAAAATCATCCAGTGCAATGCGAAACCCCTTTTTCTTAAACCGGGAGACGGCCTGGATCACCCGGGGGTCGGGATGGACATCTTCCAGGACCTCGATGACCACACTCTTTTTGGGAAAAAACAGGGGAATCTCCCGCTCAATAAGGGCCTGGGGAAAATTGATGAATGCAGGTTTCCCCATGGAGATCCAGTCGATTCCCATGGAAAAAAAGGTGTTGGACAACAGTCTGAAGGTTGCCGTATCCCCGTCCAGGTCGGGAAAAGAGTTGGCAAGCCCGTCCCGGAAAAGCAGCTCATAGGCAACGGTGCTCTGTTTGCCGTCCAGGATGGGTTGCCGTGCAACGTAAATATCCACAGGGTGCTCCTTATTTTTTAACCGGCATGTCCGGGCACGATATCTGCTCCGGCCAAAACAAAATTAGAAACGTCTCCACCGGTGAAACTTCGGAGGGCGTTCCATCATGATAAAAAAATAATTTACCATGTACCTTGCATTTAAATCAACAGAACACCAGAAAAAAGGGAGAACAGGCCGTTGACACCCGGCAGACACGCGATTCATCCCCTGAAAAAAATCTCGTATTACAGTTGTTTTATCTGTATACTCGTGGCGGAATTGTCCCTTAACGTTTAAACCTGTTGCCCAAAGGAGTCCATGTGTTTCAACAAAGAAGCGAAAACGGATACATCACCCCCATCAAGGGAATCCGGATGAAAACCCTGGTCCATGGAGAAAAGACCCTGATGGCCGAGTTCCGCCTTGACCGGGGCAGCCTTTTGCCGGCCCACGCCCACCCCCATGAACAGACCGGCTACCTGGTTTCCGGCAAGATGCGCCTGAGGGTGGGCACAGTGGAACAGGTGATTGAACCGGGTGACAGCTGGATGATTCCGGGAGGAACAGAGCATGGTGCCGACATCCTGGAGAACTCGGTTGCCGTTGAAGTGTTTGCCCCGGTCCGGGAGGATTATCTTCCAGCGGACGACGAATAGACCGACGGATCAAGGCATTTTCTCCGGTCAACGATTCCTTTGAAAATCGCGCAGCGTTGCAAAACACCCTAGCCCGGCCTGCTTGTTACTGGTAGGATGACCTGATTTCCGGTCAATGGTTTTTAACCCTTAAAAAACGGACGGTCCCGGCCTTGCCCTACAAACGACTGGCACAACACCTTGACGCCCTGCCCGGCGGATTTCCCCCCACCGAGCGGGGGGTGGAAATAAAGATTCTTGAGCATCTCTTTTCCCCCCAGGAGGCAAGACTTGCCCTGGTGCTCACCCTGATCCCGGAAACAGCCGCAATCATTGCCCTTCGCAGAAAAGCCCCCCTGGTCGAGACCGAGCACCTCCTTGAAACCCTGGCGGCCAAGGGGCTGATCTTCCGATCAAAACCTTTGGGCAAGCCTGCGGTTTACATGGCCGCCCAGTTTGTGGTGGGTATCTGGGAACTCCAGGTGGGACGACTCACCCCGGAACTTGCCAGGCTGATGGGCGACTACATGCCGGACCTTCTCGACAAAAAGGTGTGGAAAAAAACGCCCCAGATGCGAACCATTCCCGTGGGCCGCAGCATTGACACCCATCTTGAAATCCTTGCCCATGAAAAGGCAGAAACCCTTTTAAGACAGAAAAGCCATTTTGCTGTCTCTGCCTGTATCTGCCGCAAGGAACAGCAGATGGTGGGCAGGGGGTGCAGCAAACCCATGGATATGTGCCTCTCCTTTGGCGATGATGAAGATTTCTTTATCAAGAACAGAATCGGCCGGCGCATCACCCTTGACCAGGCCCTTGACATCCTGAAACAGGCCGACCGGTCAGGCCTGGTACTCCAGCCGAACAACGGGAAGGAGATCTCCTGGCTCTGCTGCTGCTGCGGCTGCTGCTGCGGTATACTCAGAACCGTCAAAACCCATGCGAAACCCGCCGAAATTGTCTCATCCCCCTTTCAGGCCGTGGCAGACCCGGACCGGTGCTCCGGCTGCGGCATCTGTGAAAAAAGATGCCCCATGGAGGCGGTTTCAATCCAACACAACGGTGTTGTCGTGGATTACGACCGCTGCATCGGCTGCGGGCTCTGTGTCTCCACCTGTCCGGAAAAGGCCATCCGGCTTGAACGAAAACCCGACAGTGTCCAGCCCCATGTACCGAAAAACATTGTCACGGCCTCAATGCAGCTGATGTGGGAGCGCGACAAACTGTCCCTGGCAAAGCTTGCCCCCATGGCAGGCAGATCCTTCATGGACCGATACCGATCAAGGCGTAAAACCGTTTGACAACCCCGGTTATAATCTGGTTTGATACAGGTTTTGATGATCGAACAATGCGGGCCAAACAGACCCGAACGACAAGCAGCTGAAAAGGACAAAAATGGACCCCATATCTTCAAAAGCAGCCCAATGGATCGACAACGGCAAAGACCCCAGAAGCGCCCACTGGCAGGCAGGGCTTGAGGCCATGATAGAACTTTTTTCCGCCCACGTGGAACCGGGCGTCCTCACACCGGTGGCCCCCCTGGACGAGGCGGATTTTCCTGTTTTCAAGGCGGCGCTCGGGGCAATAGATCTGGCGCCCAGGCTCATTGCCGTGTTTTTGCCCCCCTCCATTGCCCGGTCGGTCACCCCGCCGGAAACGGCCCAGGAACTCCATCGAATCGATCAGGATCAGCCCTCATACAAGGTGATCATTGCCCGGCCCGGCAAAGAATTAAGAATCCTGTGTGGAGAAATTTCACCCCAGGCAACAAAGCCCGGTGTGGATATCTTTCAGTCAGGCGCCCTCCTTGGCACCTATGACTTCACCTCCCAGGAGGTCTGCCTTGCCGAACTGTCAAAGATTATCCGGACCCATGCCTGGGAAAAGGGGACCTGGAGCCGTGGAGACACCGAGAAATATACCCTGAACTGGTTTGAACGCTCCCTGGATCTTGGAAGGGGCGACCTGGGTGTGGATAAGAACCATTCATTTTTCCACAGCCCCACCCTGATCAAGAGCAACCGGGTGGATGCCCTGTTCTTCATCATTTCAACCCTTGTTGAAAGACGGTTTAAAGACCCTGAAGATTCGTTGAGCCAAAGGGTGGCAGCCATAAAGGCCCTGGATGACACCGTCCTTGCCAGGGAAAAGCTTGCAGACCTTGCCGGCAGCGGCGTTCTTGAAATTTTGAACATTGTAAAGGAACTTGAACTGGTGAAGTTCAACGAGCTTTCAAATGCAGAACGCGAAAAATTCAAGAATGAAACCGCAAGGAGTGTACAGATCATCGTTGAGTCCCTCGTATAATGCGCCCCCGGGTCGTCGCCCTCGTCTGCCTCCCGCTCCTGTTCCTGGTCTCATGCGCCTACGCGCCCATGGACCACGGTTATCCCGGGCCCCGACCCCTGACACCGGCCCTTGAGAATGCCTATGCCTGCCCGCCCTTTACCGGCACCTATGACGAACGTATCATTGACAGGCAGCCTCAATTTACCATCCGGCGAATCACCTTTCCTTCGACCCGGCGTATCATTGCGTCGGGACCGATTACCGTTGACTACTACGATGTTGATGCCAGGGATAAGGTTCCGGTTATCATGGTGCTGCCCATCCTCGGGGGTAAAAACAAAATTGCACGCATATTTGCACGATACTTTGCTGCCAACGGGTATGCAGCAGTCATCGTGCATCGACAAAAAAAATACAAGGATTTCAACCAGATGGACAAGGTGGATCAGATACTTCGCCAGATGGTACTGGACCACAGGCAGGTGCTCGACTGGATCGAAACAAGGCAGGAACTTGACCGGGACAAAACCGGGGTATTCGGCGTGAGCATGGGCGGCATCAAGGCGGCATTGGTGGCGGCCCTTGACCCCCGCATCAAGGCGTCGGTCCTGGCCCTTGCCGGAGGAGACCTTGCCCGCATCCTGGCCTTTTCCACGGAAAAAGGGATCGAAAAAAAACGGTTGAAACTCATGGCCCAGAAGGGTATTACCCCGGATGAATTTTACAACATCCTGGCCGCCACCATTCAATGCGACCCCCTGGAATATGCCCCCCACATTGACGCCCGGAATACCATGATGATACTGGCCCTGTTTGACAGGGTTGTCCCCTTTGAAAACGGAAGAGAGCTCAAAAAAAGAATCGGAAACCCCGAGACCATCTACCTGATGTCCGGCCATTACTCTTCGATTCTCTACATCCACCATGTCAGGTACCAGGCCCTGCGGTTCTTTAAGAAAAAAATCCCCCTGAATCCGCCAGGGTCTGATTAAAATCGAAGTAAAACCATTTTTCAAGGGTTTTGTTTTCCCCTCTTAAACGGGGCAGACAAGCCAGACAAAACGGCGAGATAGGGAAACTGTGCATGACCATCAAAAAAAAGCAGCTATCATCGGGGATACCCGGGCTGGACAGATTACTCAGCGGCCTTTATATCGGGGACAATGTGGTCTGGTATGACGATGCTGGAAGCCTGGCCTTGAAGTTTTGCCATGGGTTTATCCGGGAATCCCAGAAAAATTCAAAATCCATTGTGTATGTCACCTTTGACAGATCCCCGAAGAACCTGATTGACACCCTGGGTGAACTGGCCCAAAACCAGCAGTTGACCATCCTGGACTGCTTTACCAACGGCAAGGGGGACAGGGCCGATGTATTCAACAGATTCTATGAAAAAGACGGTGCCCAGTGGCCCTATCAGGTCATTAAAGTCACAAAGCCCGAAAATCCGGAAGCTGTCTTTGACGCCATTTCCAATCTGCACAACCGTCTCACCGGTGATGTCCGGTTTGTCATGGAAAGCCTGACCGGCATGCAGGATCTCTGGGAGGGAGAGGAGCATATATTAAAATTTTATTCCCATTCCTGCCCCAAACTCTATGAAATGGACACCATTGCCTATTGGATCATTGAAAAAAAAGCCCATTCCAGCAGACTCAAAGCCCACATCAACCAGGTGGCCCAGGTCGTCATCGACCTGTCCATGGACCAGGGCCGGTCAAAGATTAAAATCCTCAAGGCGGAAAAACGCTCGCCCAAGGCCCTGGGGTTACCCGTTGCCTACACCTTTGACAAACAAGACCTGCTGATCGAGGAGAACCGAAAGACAATTGGCCATTATAATCTGGGCGCTGCCATCAAATCCTTCCGGCAAAAGCAGGGCATGTCCCAAAGGGAATTGTCTCACCTGGTGGGAGTCACCCCCAGTAATATATCCCAGATTGAAAGCAACCAGGTCTCCCCTTCTTTACCGGTATTGTACCGGATTTCAGCAACACTTTGCGTGGATATGGGATCTTTTTTCAAAAACAGCCAGGCCCGTGATAAAATCATCTTCCAAGGCAAAGAGGCCACCCGGATTAAAGGACATGAACGGAGCAATTCCAGCATTGAGATTGTCCAGTTGACACCCCTGGATCTAAACGGACCGGTCGACAGTTTCCTTGTCACCATCATGCCGGGAAAAAAACTCTCCTCCCATTTTTTCACCCACAAGGGAGAAGAAATGGGCTTCCTTGTATCAGGCAACCTGACCGCTGTCTATGAAAGCCAGACCCATGAGCTGGCCCCCGGGGATACCATTTATTTAAAAACCATTCTTCCGGAAAAATGGTACAATACCGGCAAGGAAAAGGCCGTACTTCACTGGCTGAAAATCAAATAAATCGCCAAAAAGCCAAGGCCCGGTACACGGATACAGGGCCCTGGCATTGCATGGACAAAACGGTCCTAGGAATTCAGTATTTTTTTGGCACTTTCGTTGTTCACATCCGACACATGGGGGATGCCTGTTTCCTGGGCTGTTTCCCGGTTACCGGAAAAAATTTCATGGCGGGTGATCTGGTTGAGGGAAAACTTCCGGGCACCGGCCATGAGTTGCTGCAGCCCGCACCCGAGCTTGTCTGCCAGGGTATAAAACCCAATGGCGCCATAGGGAATCTTTTTCATCTCATCCTTGCCAATTTTATCGGCCAGGCTGTGGTAACCGGCAAAAATCTCATCTGCAGTTTTCCCGACTTCCAGAACGGTCTTGGGCAGTTCATTCCAGTTACCGTTCACCTCGGCCCTTCTTTCCGGATAAATAGCCCCTTCAATATTGGCCCCCAGGAAACCTGGAATCATGATGCCCCGGCCCATGCAGATCAGCTTGGTATAGGGCGCCCCCAGGGCAAGGCCCTTAAAAATGTGGTCTTCCAGGGCAAATCCCCCGGCAAAGGACATATCCACCACATGTTTTCCCTTGGCAGAAAGAATGGAGGCATATTCATGGGCCTTGGCATGAAGATTAATCGAAGGAACCCCCCAGCTTTGCATCATATTCCAGGGACTCATGCCCGTACCGCCACCTGAACCGTCAATGGTCAGCAGGTCAAGGGCTGCATCCGTGGCAAATTTAATGGCCATGGCCAGTTCTTCCATGCCATAGGAACCGGTTTTCAAGGTAATTCTCTCAAACCCGAGGCCCCGGAGATATTCCACACTGTTCATGAAATCTTCCTGAACATGGGCAACGGTGGGCAGATTTGTCCCGCCTAAACGGCTGTGTCGTGCAAAGGATTTGATGGCCCCCTGCTCAAACCCCTTTTGAACCTCGGGAAGGGAAGGATCCGGGTCCACCACATAGCCACGATCCTTCAGAAACTGGGCATACTCCAGGCTTCTAACCTGGATTTCCCCGCCGATATTTTTAGCACCCTGGCCCCATTTGAGTTCAATGATGCACTTGTCCCCATATTTGTCCACCACATATTCTGCCACCCCGTTCCGCGTATCCTCAACATTGAGCTGGACAATAATGGCGCCATAACCGTCAAAATATCTTAAATAGGTTTTAATCCTGCGATCCAGCTCCGGAGCACTTTTAATTTTTCCCTGTTTGGTTTCACCACTGTTGATCGTGGAATTTCTATCCACACCCACCACATTTTCCCCGATCACAACCGGAATACCAATCAGGGCACCGCCAATGGCAAAGGCATCCCAATATTTTTCCGCAATAAAGGTTGAGCCCAGGGCACCGGTCATCAAGGGCATGCGAATTTTAGTCTTCCGGCGTTTTCCAAATTCTGTTTCAAGGCTGACATTCGGGAAGATGCAGTCGTCGGCACTGGAGGTCAAACCACCTGCCAGGCCCTGGGCACCATAGGCATACCCCTGGATCCTCAGGGAGTTATAGGAAACGCCAACATGACTGGTATTGTTGGCACCTGCCGTTACAAGCCCGAAACTTCTGGGATACAGCAGCTTTCGGCCCACCATGCTCGACAGCCAGGTTTCACATTTTCCCTTGCAATCTGCCCGGCACAGGGTACACAGGCTGGATTCACAGGCATTTCCACGATTTTTGGTTCCAAGGGCATCATTTGACTTTGAAAATCTCATTTCCATGGGGTTCTCTCCTCTCATATGGGTTGTCCACATCTCCAGGCCATCCTTGGAAAGATCCCCTGCCGCCCCGAAACGCAAAAAGGCATCCCTCCAGAATCATACCGGAATAGACGCCTTTGTCTGTCTGTTTAATTTATTTACACGCCGTTGTATAGATAAATTAAATATGAAAAAAACTACCCTGGACAAGAATCACTGTCAAGCAATTATATTAAAAATATTTATTCGTACTTAATTTTTTTCAAGAAAAGTTCAAGAAAACAGGCTAAAAACAATTAATTTAATTTTTAATTAATTAAAATCAAGTTCAATTCCTGCGAATTCAAATTTCTCCTAATCCGCCAGGGCCTTCTTAAAATCAAAGTAGAACCATTTCTGGTTGCACGCCTTGCCCGATTTGTCTCCAGGGTTGGCTGTGGTGGCGTAGGAGGACCAGCTTTCAAGGGTTTCCGGCTTGAATATCACATTCTGGATATTTCCATTCAGTGACACCTTTTTTGAAATCTCCATCAGGGTGGGGACATCAATCCGGCCATGGACCGCCGTCAACTCCCGGTGGAGCACCTCTGATTTGGCGCCGGCATAAACCATGTCGTCAATGGCCGGATAGACATCATCATCCCTTTCGTCGGCAAGCATTGTGTTCTCCCGGAAGGTGAGAAAACGGTCCCGGTCTGTGATGAAAAGCAGGGCATTTGTCTCGTCTTCGCTTTGCTTGGCATCACTGATCAGGTAAACATAGGAGCATGTTCTTGCAGCCGTGCGGATCATCTCTGCGGCCTGTTCAAGGGTGCTGGCCTCGCGCATGAGTTGTCTGAAAAGAAAAACAAAGGGGATGCCCTCCAGGGTCTCGTTGGGCGGATTGCCATATCCCATCTCCCCAAAGGCCATCTGCCTGTCGTTCATGCCCGTGACACACCCGATAAAACCTGCAAACGAATAGGTGACTGAGGCGTTGCCCACAACAGGCTCATGGACCAGAATAACGGGCCATTGATGAACCCCCAATCTCCGGTTCCAGTCAAGAACCCGCATCTGGTACATACCGCCATCAATGGTGGCCTGGTCAAACCCCACCAGATTGCTGCAGCTTGTCCCGGAAAATCGTTTTGAAAGCCGCCGCTTGTCCCCATATTCTGATACGGCGGGAATGGCGTGGTACCAGTGAACCAGACGCAGGCTGAGACCTGCACCATGGGCCAACCCCCGCATCTCCTCCTTTTCCGCCAAAGGAATATAAGGTGCCATGAGATCGTAAACCTCGTCCATCATCTCCTGGTCAGCATATCGGCTTGCAAGCGTCATCACATGGTTCACGCTGGTGCGGACTTCGTCCTGGAGCAGACGCCCGTGCTGAAACCCCATCTCATAGGGGGTCCCCTGAAGGTGAATCACCTTTAAATGATTAAGACCGGGGTCATTGGTTTCAGACACCCAGGCCCTTGAAAGCACCTCAGCCTCCTTTTCCGTATCCTGGATCGCCATGGAGCGCTGGAAGAGGTTAAGTTTGTTTGTGGGAAGGTTTGCACAGGATGCCAGAAACACAGCGGCCAGACAAAAAATAAACCTTGGAACGATATCTCTCATTGCGGACCTCCTTTACGGAGCAGGTTGGGTTGATGGTTCCATAATATCCTTTGAAACCATCAAATGCAATGGGTATAGAAAGGCCCTGATTCCATCCCTGACCCCATGGGGATTGCGGCCGTGCGTCCCAACACCTGCAGAATAAACGGCAACGATGTCCCCCTTTAGTTTAACGGATGCTCCCTGTTTCGGCACATGATCAAGAAATCTGGCAGGCACACAATTCGTTGTGAACCATCCAGGCACTGAAGACCCGGCATCTGTTTTTGCCAAAGCAGATCGGTTATACCCCCGGGGTTCCCGGATTATCTGCTACACCGGTTATCTTTTTCAAGGTGTCACAAAAAAATTGACGGAATGGGTCATGTTCTGCCATGATTAGTAATTTGAAATACGTCACTTGGGCATGATATTTCTGTTCTATGGAGAAAAAAGTCATGGTGAACCCAGCAGCAGGGATAATGACGACCATGGGCGCCTTGTTACTCAACATCGGGTTATATTCTATTTTTCCCCTGTATTTTTCAACAATGACCTCCCGTCTGCGCACGCCTGCATTCTATATTTATATCAGCATTGTCCTTGTTGTGGGTGGGCTTGCCGGCGCTGTCTACTCGTTTCCCATTTCTGAAACCCTTCATATCTCGGGTGGAAATATAGCCTATGGCGCCTTTATGATGAGCACTGTCATGCTGATCATTATTGAGCGTGATGTCAGCACCTTCCGAAATATAATTCAACTGGTTGTGATGGTGGATATCTTTGTGTTTGCGGGATTTAATTTTCTGGCATGGATACTTGATTCCAAGCTTGTTTTGAACCCGGTTCACGTTCCCCCAACGATTTTCAATGTCTCACTGTGGGTCCTTATTCTCGGAGGGGTGCTGATCCTGGTTGAAATTTTGGTCCTTTTGTTGATCTTTCTACAGGTCCGCAGGTTGATTTCAAACATCTCCGTACTCGCCTTTATCTATACCTTTGCATTTATTTTGATTCTCTGTGCAGATGGTGTGCTCTTTCCTGTTCTGGCCTTTGGACTCAGCCCGGAACTTGTCAGTATCATTTTTGGCAATGTCTCGGGAAAGGCCATTATTGCCCTCTGCTACAGCGTGCCAATGCTGGTATTTTATCTGGTGTTCCGGAAAAAGTTTGTCCATTTTCTTAAGACGCCACTGACAATGAATGAGTTGATCAGTGCTCCCCGAAAAAAATTGTTAGAGACCCTATATAAATATGAAATTCGGGATCAACAACTGCAGCGCGACAAACAGGAACTCATGGAAATTGCGGAACGGGATGAACTGACCACCCTTGCGAACAGGCGCAAGTTTGACCAGACATTTCAGATGGAATGGAGCCGGTGCCAGCGGGAAGGACAGTTTCTGACCCTTGTGATTGGTGATATCGATTTTTTCAAACAGTACAACGATACATATGGGCATAATCAGGGGGACATCTGTCTGAAGAAAATCGCAATCCTGTGGGGAACCATCTTTAACAGGCCGTCAGATCTTGCCGCACGGATTGGCGGCGAAGAGTTTGCCATTCTTTTGCCCAATACATCGCCAGAACTTGCATTATCAAGTCTTCATGGTTTTCTGACCACTTTGGAAAAACAGTCGATCCCCCATCGTACGTCATCCATCGCACCCCACGTCACAATGAGCATGGGTATAGCCGGGTATATTCCACAAAGAGACGCTGTTTTGGAAGAGCTGTTCATTCTCGCAGATCAACGGCTATATGCAGCCAAACAGGGTGGACGGAATCGAATTGTTGATCAGTGACCGCCATCCACCAGCCTAGGCCCAAGATCAAAATAAAACCCGGCGTCTCTGTTGGTGATAACACCTTTCAACAGCACCGCATCATGGGCCCAGGCTCAGAGATTCTGCTTGAAAAAGGAAACCGTCCGTTGCCAGGCAAGCTCGGCCTGTGCTTCATTGTAACGTGGCGTTGAGTTGTTGTGAAAGCCGTGCCGGGTGCCTTCATAGGTATACATGACAAAATTCTTGCTGCTTGATTTCAACGCTTGTCGATAACCTTCCCGGGAAGCGTTCACCCTTGGATCATCTTCGGCATAATGCACCAGAAGGGGCGCCTTGATTTCAGGTACCTTCTCAAGGGCGGGTGCGACCCCATAAAAGGGAACCCCGGCATTCAGATCTGCACCCATAATAACGGCAAGATCATTGACGACACCACCGCCATAGCAGAACCCGGTTGCGCCTAATTTTCCATTGGACAGTCCATGGGTCTTGAGAAACCTGGCACTGTTCAGCATATCCGTAAAAAGTTTATCTGGGTCCAGGGATTTCTGCATGACCTTCCCATCATCATCGTTGCCGGGATACCCTCCGATCGGTGCCAGTCCGTCGGGCGCAAGCGCCAGGAACCCCTCCACGGCAAACCTGCGCCCCACATCTTCTATGTAGGGGTTCAGACCTCTGTTTTCATGGACGACCAGGACAGCGGGCCAAGGGCCCTTGCCGGCAGGTGTCACCAAATATCCACGCATCCTGCCCGAGGACCCTCCCGGAGAGTCATATTCAACATATCTGGGTTTAATCCGGTCATCCGTAAAAGAGATGGTCTGGGCTTCGGTATAGCGTGGCAGCAATGCCTGAGCCATCACAAGCGCGGATCCGCCAGCCACAGCAAGGGCAGACGCTCTGGTGAAAAAGGCCCGCCGGGTCATCTGGGTGTGACAATATTCATCGTATAGATCATATACCCTGGGATCAATGGATTGTTCAGTCATGATTTTCCTACCCCCTGTTAATGTCTGTTTTTAAGTATCAACGCAATCGACAGAATCGCCTTGAAAAAAAATTTGTATTGATTTTCCAAGTATTTATCTTTTCGCTGGCATCGTCAATAAAAATAACCAACTATACTTTCAAGATGGACTGTTTTTACAAAAAACAACCCATGGGTGCCACCCAACCGTCCACCCCACAGGCCATCGTCAAAGGGCTCAGGATCGCAAATTGCCTGCCATCTGCAGTAGAGGCCATTGACAGAAAAAAAAAACGGCAGTACTCTGATTTTTAATTTCGCGATCTACAAACCAACAAGAAAAGGAGGTTCCATCATGGGTTTTGCACCGACAAAAATGCAGTTAAAAAGCGATGCATTTCAACAGGATACACTGATGCCGCCCCGGTTTACCGGAGAAGGAGAAGATATTTCACCGGCATTGTCGTGGAAAAATCCGCCTGAAGGCGCCATGGCCTTTGCCGTTGTCTGCCACGACCCGGATGCCCCGCTGGTATCCCCGGGGGGCACCTATGGGTTTGTTCACTGGGTGCTGTACAATATTCCCGGAGATGTGACCCACCTGGATGAAGGCACCCGATTATACACCAATGGCATTACCGATTTCGGACAAACAGGATACAATGGTCCCATGCCCCCCAACGGACACGGAGTGCACAATTATTATTTCTGGGTTCTGGCACTGGACAGGGCCGTGGAACTGGAACCCGGGCTGACTCTGTGGCAGCTCCTGGAAAGGATAGAGCCACACCTTATGGGAATGAACCGTCTGATCGGGCGTTATAAGCGGGATTGAGCAAATTCAGAAACGTTGACCGGGAATGCCAACCCCAGGCCATGTTTTGAAAGGGTTCATTCCAATCATGGGCCTTGCACGCAACAGAGAGGGACAGGATGTTTCATCAGACGACAAAAGAAATGATATGTGAACAGCTGGGTGTTGAGGTGAATGCCGGACTTGCTCCGGCTGTTGCAGCAGGCAAACTGATTGAAACGGGTCCGAATGTTCTGGCCCGGGAAGCGGGCATTCCTTCCTGGAAGCGCTTTATCAGACAATTCGATGATTTTATGATCTGGATATTGATGGGTGCGGCGTTAATCAGTTTTGCCACCCACGAGGCCACCGATGGTTTTATCATTCTGGCCATTGTAATTCTGAACGGCGTTTTGGGATTTGTACAGGAAAACAATGCTGAAAAATCCATGCAGGCGTTGAAGCAGATGCAGATTCCATATGCCCAGGTTTTAAGGGGAAGTGTGCTCCTTAAACTGCCCTCTGCCGATCTGGTACCCGGTGACATTGTCCTGTTAAATTCGGGGGATGTGGTGCCTGCCGATGGCCGTCTGGTTGAAGCGGTCAGTTTGAAAATCGAAGAGGCCCAGTTGACCGGGGAATCGGTTCCGGTAGACAAACATACGAACGTCATTGAAGCGGACAACCCACCCATTGGTGATCGACACAACATGGCATATGCCACATCCCGGGTGAGCGCAGGGCGGGGAAAAATGGTTGTCACCCAGACGGGAATGGACACGGAGATCGGTCGTATTGCAGGTCTGCTGGGTCGTGAAGAGGAGGAAAAGACACCCCTTCAAATCCGATTGGCAGAACTGGGAAAAATGCTGGGAATCGGTGCAGGGGTCACCTGTGCGTTCATATTTGTTGTTGGCTGGTTACAGGGGCGGGAAGTGTTTGAACTGCTGATGATTGCCATTTCTCTGGCCGTTGCAGCCATTCCCGAGGGGTTGCCGGCCATCGTGACCATTGTGCTGGCCATGGGCGTGAAACGGATGATCCAGGCCAGGGCCATTGTAAGAAAACTGCCTGCCGTTGAAACATTGGGTGCGGCATCCGTGATCTGTTCCGATAAAACAGGAACATTGACACAAAACAAAATGACGGTCACCCACATAATGATTGATGACCCGGTTGCGATGGGCCAGATTAAAGTGCTCGACGACCGGAAAAGAATGCTGGTTGAAACGGCGGTCTACTGCAACGACGCCGGCTTAAGGAAAAGTGACGACGGCAACGTACTGGTGGGAGATCCCACAGAAACCGCACTGCTGGTCATGGGGGACGTGTTCGGAATTACCCAGGCGACGTTGAATGCCGGAAATCGTAAAGGCGAGGTTCCCTTTGAGTCTGACCGCAAACTGATGAGCACGATCCATGACCAGGGCGGTAAATTTCGAATATCGGTAAAGGGCGCAGCAGATCAACTGCTCGGGCGCTGTAATCACCTGATGACATCCGACGGGGTGCGCCCCATTACCGATGCAGACAAGACACGGATAATCGGTGAGGTAAAGGCGTTGTCAACGGAGGCGTTGCGGGTCCTCGGTTATGCCTTCAGGATCGTTGACCATTTACCCGATCCCGTGACCTCTGAGACCGTTGAAAAAGACCTGGTATTCATCGGCCTGACTGCCATGATGGATCCACCACGCGAAGAGGTAAAACAGGCCATTGCCACGGCCCATTCGGCAGGCATCCGTGTCATCATGATAACAGGGGACTATAAGGACACAGCCAGGGCCATTGCAAGGGAGCTGTCCATCATGGCAGCGGACGATGAGGCCATGTCCGGCGCAGAACTGGATGCGTTGAGTGAACCGGCGTTTTTAGAAAAAGTGGACCACATTGCTGTTTATGCAAGGGTATCTCCAAGCCACAAGGTGCGCATCGTTAAAGCGCTAAAGGGAAGGGGCAGAATCATTGCAATGACCGGAGACGGTGTCAACGATGCCCCGGCACTCAAAGCCGCTGACATTGGCTGTGCCATGGGGATAACGGGTACGGATGTTGCCAAGGAAGCCAGTGATCTGATCTTGACGGACGATAATTTCTCTACGATTGTGGCAGCGGTGAAAGAGGGCAGAACCATCTATGACAACATCAGAAAATCGGTGACCTTTTTGCTCTCCTCCAATATGGGAGAAATTATCACGTTACTGGTGGCCATTGCAGCAGGGTGGGAAGCGCCCTTACTTGCGATTCATATCCTATGGATCAACCTGGTTACGGACTCATTTCCGGCACTGGCACTGGGTGTGGAACCTTCGGAAAAAGGGCTGATGTCAAAAAAACCGCGTCACCCACAAACGCCGATTCTTGGTGAAGGGCTCTGGCAGATGATTGTGTTGCAGGGGGTGATGATCGGCTGTTTGAGTCTGACGGCATATCAAATAGGTCGACAGACCGATGTGGGAACGGCACGGACAATGACGTTTATTACCCTGAGCATGGTGCAGCTCGTCCACAGTTACAATGTTCGCAGCCGATTTTTAAGTGTCTTTAAGATCGGCCTTTTTTCCAATCGCTATTTAAATTCAGGGGTACTGGTCTCATTGACATGCCTGCTGACGGTTTATTTTGTACCGGCATTCAGGGTTGTTTTCAAGTTAACCTGGCTTCCGGGAACATATTTTCTAACCTGTGTGGGACTGGCGTTACTGCCCCTGGTGATCGTTGAAGGCACAAAACGGATGAAACCGGTTAGAGACGAATACATGGGCAAATCTTTCCACCCCCCTGACTGAAACCCCCTATGGAGAATCCCATGACCAGAGAAGTTGATGTGGCCATTATCGGTGCCGGTACCGCCGGCCTGACCGCCCAGGAAATCGTTGTGCAGAAAACCGACAACTACATGATCATTGACGACGGTCCCCTGGGCACCACCTGTGCCCGGGTGGGATGCATGCCGTCCAAGGCGCTGATTGCCGTGGCTAACGATTTTCACAAACGACTGTTTTTTGACGAATACGGCATCTCTGGTGCAAGCGCCCTCAAGCCTGTCCATTCCCGGATCATGGCCAGGGTGCGGGAACTCAGGGACGAGTTTGCCGGCGGCGTTATCCAGGAGATGTCGACGTTCATGGACAAGCTGATCCAAAAGCGTGCCCGGTTTATCGATCCCAACACCCTGGATCTGGGAGACGAGAGAATCCGGGCCAGGCGTATCATCATTGCCACAGGTTCAAAACCGTGGATCCCGGAGCGCTGGCAGCCCTACAAGGACCGTATCATTGACACGGACCAATTCTTTGAACTGAAGGATCTGCCCGGATCGCTGGCGGTGTTTGGCCTGGGCCCCATTGGCATCGAGCTGGGACAGGCCCTGCACCGTCTGGGTGTGGAGATCATCGCCTTCACCCGGCGTAAAACCGCAGGTGGCCTGACCGACCCTGACCTTCAAACCTATGCCTTTGAACACTTTTCAAAGGAGATGAACATCAAGCTGGGCACGGCCGACATCCGCCGCAGGTCTGGAAACAAAATTGTGGTCGGATGCGAAAGCGGCGAATGGACGGTTGACCGGATCTTACTGGCCACGGGTCGCCGCCCCGCGGTCCAGGATCTGGGTCTTGAAAATCTGGGGGTCGAACTGGATGCCAGGGGCATACCGCCCTTTGATCCCGGCACCCTTCAGATCAAGGGCCTGCCCGTATTCCTGGCCGGAGATGTCAACGCACAAAAACCCATCCTCCACGAAGCCGCAGATGACGGAACGATTGCCGGGTACAACGCCACGGCCGACAGCATCGCCTGCTTTAAAAAACGCACACCGCTGACCATCACCTTTTCATCCCCGGACATCGCCATCGCAGGACTCTCCCACAGGGAGCTGACCGATCAGGGAACGGCGTTTGTGACGGGCAAAGCCTCGTGGGAGGAGCTTGGACGGGCCAGGATGATCCTGGGAAAGGCCGCAGGCAGGGCGCGTATCTACGCGGATAAAAAGGACGGCAGGCTTTTGGGGGCAGAACTCATGGCTCCGGCCGGTGAACACATGGCCCATCTTTTATCCTGGGCCGTGGGTGCCGGATTGACGGCAGCCGACGCCCTGGCCATGCCCTTTTACCATCCGGTGCCCGAGGAGGTCCTGGGAGATGCCCTGAACCAGATTTTAAAACAGACGGACGATCCAGCCCCTGATTCCCACCTGGAACGCTGCCGGTAAACTCAGGCCCATGATCCGTCCGGGGGGGGAACCGTTCAGATCAACCGGATGCCAGGGAAAGTTAAAGTTTGCGTATGACTGTCCAGTGCTTATTTTATCCTTTCACCCATCAGCCAACAGGGGGAAACCATGGGAACAAAGGAAAAAATAAATGGACAGAATGGACTTGAATCGCTGATCTTTGACAATCGTTTTATCAACCATCTGCCCGGGGACCCTGAAGCCGAAAATTTTCGCCGCCAGGTTAAAAATGCAAGCTACTCCATTGTCCAGCCAGCCAGGGTTCGCAACCCCAGGCTGGTGGCCGCATCAAGGGAGGCTGCCGCCCTCCTTGATCTTTCCATGGATACGGTCAACACCCCTGAATTTGTTGAGGTCTTTTCCGGAAACCGTCTCCTGCCGGGCATGGTGCCCTTTGCAACCTGCTACGGGGGTCACCAGTTCGGCAACTGGGCAGGACAGCTTGGCGACGGCAGGGCAATCAATCTCGGGGAGATCGTCAACCATGGGGGTCAACGCTGGGCCATCCAGCTCAAGGGGGCAGGCCCGACCCCATATTCGAGGAGCGCAGACGGCCTGGCCGTCCTGAGATCCTCGGTGCGCGAATTTTTATGCAGTGAAGCCATGTTTCACCTCGGTGTGCCCACCACCCGGGCCCTGAGCCTTGTCACCACCGGTGAAGCGGTTCTCCGGGACATGTTCTACGACGGCCATCCAAAAATGGAACCCGGCGCCATTGTCACCCGCCTGGCCCCGAGCTTCACACGATTCGGCAACTTCCAGATCCACAGCTCAAGGAACGAGACAGCGCTTTTAAAGCAGCTGGTGGACTACACCATCCAGACCGATTTCCCAGAACTTGGCGCCCCGTCACCCGAGGTCTATCTGGAGTGGTTTAACACGGTGTGCACAACCACGGCAGACATGATTGTTCACTGGATGCGGGTGGGGTTTGTCCACGGGGTGATGAACACGGACAACATGTCCATACTCGGCCTGACCATTGACTATGGTCCCTATGGATGGCTTGAAAATTATGATCCCAGCTGGACACCCAACACCACCGATGCCCAGGGCCGGCGGTACTGCTTTGGCAACCAGCCCGATATTGCCCTGTGGAACCTTGGCCAGCTGGCCAATGCCATCCATCCCCTGGTCGGAGAGGTTGACGCCCTGACGCAATCCCTGGAGGCCTACAGAAACCGTTTCCAGGAAGGCTGGCACACCATGATGACACAGAAACTGGGACTTACGCAGTTTAAGCCGGAAACAGACCCGGATCTGATCACAGCGCTTCTCGCCCTGCTGGCCCTGGTTGAAACGGACATGACCCTTTTTTTCAGGCACCTTGCAACGGTGGATCCTGCCAAAGCGGTCACTCCCGAGGATTTCATGGATGCCTATTATCGACCCGAACAGCTCACAAAACCCTATGGGGACCAGTTTGACAGCTGGTTCAAACGCTATGGACAACGGCTCGCCCTTGACGCGGGGGATCCCGGGACACGGCAGCAGCGGATGAATCAGGTCAATCCCAAATACGTACTCAGGAACTACCTTGCCCAACTGGCCATTGACCAGGCTGAACAGGGGGACTTTTCCGGGGTCACCGAGCTTCTCCAGGTGATGCGCCGCCCCTATGACGACCAGCCCGGCAACCAGCGGTTTGCCGAAAAACGACCGGAATGGGCAAGGAACCGGCCCGGATGTTCCATGCTTTCATGCAGCTCCTAGGTATGGTCCGGGTTGACAAAACAGCCCGGACCCTTTACAAACCATCATTTTAACGTTCAAGCCCAAAGGATGAAGCCCATGGCCCTGCCCTGGAAAGTTGTCGATCGATTTACCACCCAAGATGAAGGCGTTCTTGAACTTCGCCAGAGGGGGAAGAAGGATTTTCTCATCGTGGTGGGCACCCAGGTGCTCATGAACTCCATGGCCCAGCGGTCCGAGATGGCCCTGGGAGAGCTCGGAGCCAGCCCCCTTCAAAACCACCCGGCCCCGAGGATTCTTGTGGGCGGACTTGGCATGGGCATCACCCTCAGGGCGGTCCTTGACACCCTGCCGCCAACGGCAGCGGTGGTGGTGTTTGAACTCAACCCCCAGATTGTCACCTGGTGCCGCGGCCCCCTGGCAGAGCTGACCTCCGGGGCCGTTGCAGACCCCAGGGTCCGGGTTGAAATAAAAGACGTTGCCAAAGGCATAGAAGACGCCGCCATGGGAGAATCAGACCTTCGGTTTGACGCCATTATCCTGGATCTTTACCGGGGGCCCCACCCCCGGACCGACAAAACAGCCGATCCCTTTTACGGCTCCCGGGCCATCCAACGGTCGTTCAAGGCCCTGAACCCGGGGGGAACCCTTGCCGTGTGGGGAGAAAACCATGACGAAGGGTTCATCAAACGACTTGCCCAGGCAGGCTTCTCCGTGGCGTTCAAACGGGTGGGCAAGGGCGGATACTGCCACGCGGTTTTCCTTGCCACAAAAAAAGGCAGCTGACAGGCAGACAAGGAACTTGGCAACAACCCGTTCCAGGCATTTTCCATTGTGGAACAGGTGTCAAGCCCATTCATGGCGCCTTTTTCAAAAGGACAGTAACCGTAAACCCCTTGGGGTTGCCATTGCAGGCACAAACTGTTCCCTGGCAGGTTTCAACACAGGTCTTGACAATGGCCAGCCCCAGGCCGACTCCGCCTGAATCCCGATTCCTTGAGGATTCAGGTCTAAAAAACGGTTCAAACAGCTGATCCACCATGGTCTCCGGAACCCCGGGTCCGGAATCCCTGACAATCAGGGCGATATTGTCTTTTCGCTTTTCGGCAACGATGTGAACAGGCCCGGCACTCCCTGCATACTTGGCGGCATTTCGGATCAGATTGGCAACGGCCCGGGTCAGAAGATCTGCGGTGGCCCTGACATCGATGTCCGGGGCGACGTCATTAACAATGGTTATGTTCCCGATGCCTTCACGGTTTATCGCCTCCGCAACCAGGGGACGCAGACTTACAATATCCAGCTTAACGCTTTTTCTGCTTATTTCCGCCCGGGAAAATGCAAGCAGTTCATTGACCAGGCCGGCCAGTTGGTCAACATCTTCAAGCACGTCCTTTACCCGGATCTGATTTTCGCCAGTGGTCCGCTGTTCCAGAATGGCTAACCCCATCTGAATTCGAGAGATGGGGGAACCCAGTTCATGGGACACATCCCCCAGAAATCGTCTCTGACCCGTTACAAATGCCGACAGCCGTGAGTTCATATGGTTAATGGCCTTTGCCAGCCGACCGATTTCATCGGTGCGGGGTTCATGGATGGTGACATCAAAACGCCCCCTGGCAATTTCCTCTGCGGCAAGGGTCATGCGACCCAGGGGGTTTGTGATATTCCGGACCAAGGGAATCCATAGCAACACGGAAATCAACAATACCCCCCCTGCAACCATCATCCATGGCAGGGGATCAAAAAAGAATCCGTTGCCCGTTATGGAACCTGAGGAAACCAGAAGCAGACCGGGTTTAAACTCCGAGGGGGGATCCAGTAACAATGGAATTTTAATACCGGTCCAATAACGTTTGGGATTCCGGGTTTTCATTATCAGATGGGGTTTTGCAAGCAGGGGGGCCGGGGACTGGATCGGTTCTTTCATTATGCCGGTCTTTGGCCCCATGGGCTGGGGACCCCAAAAAATATGGGGCGGAACTTCACCGGGAGGGGGTCCCAGGGTCAGAATTTCCCTTGCGTTCATGACAACCTCTTTGGGTGGTTTACCATGGGTGGAGCTGAAACAAGAACCGTCTGCCAGGACCAGTGCAAAATTCACCTGCTGGGTCTCCTGGTGCCTCGTAAGAATCCGGTGCCAGTTTTTCCGGGGATTCTCATTCAGATCATGGGCGATCAACAGACCCGCCGTTCGCAGGCGATTGGAAATCTGCTGTCCAAAAACAGTGTAAAAGTTCACCTGGGGCTGAAAGAAAAAAAACAGCGCCACCAGGGCCGCAGACAGGACCAGGTTTAAAAAAAACCAGGCTAAAATTTTTGTCAATAAAGAGGAGGATGGTTTTGTCATTATGGCTCCCGGGTCGGTATCTGCCCCATGGCTTGAGTGATTTAACAAAAAGAACAGGACCAGAACCCGGTTCCCAACTGTTCACCTTTGAAAGTTATAACATCCAGGCCACCGGGGCAATATTCTTTACAAAGGCTTTACACTTTTGACACCAGGGTTGAAAAACAGACAACAGGCGGGTGCCGGGCAGGAGTTTATGGGTGGGGTGCACCGGGATCATTGAACATGTACCCCACAGTGCGAACCGTTTGAATGAATCTGGGGTTGCGGGGGTCTTCTCCGAGTTTACGGCGCAGGGATGAGATATGGACATCCACGGAACGATCAAACACATCATAGCTTCTGCCGGCCACGGCCTCCAGCAGTTGATCCCTTGATAAAACCCGGGCCGGAAATTTCGCAAGGGTGAGCAACAGATCATACTCCAATGGCGTCAGATTCAGTAATTTTCCCGACAGGTATGCCGTTCGGGTCTTCAGATAAATTTCCAGTTCTCCCGCGGTCAAGGTATGGTCTTTGGGCCGGGATTCCACCGTGCTGTCCACCGAAAGGCGATACCTTCGGGTGACGGCCCGGAGGCGTGCCAGGAGCTCCCGGGAGGAAAATGTTTTGGGAAGATAGTCATCCGCCCCCATCTCAAGGCCCACAACTCTGTCGGTTTCTTCACCCCTTGCAGTGAGCATCAAAACCGGGATGTCGGATTGTTTCCGCAATTGTTTCAACATCTCAAACCCATCCATTTTCGGCATCATCACATCCAGTATCACCGCATGGAAGCAACCGCTCTGGAGCATTTCAAGGCCTTTTATTCCGTCGTGGGCTGAAGCAACATCATAGCCCATGGGGGTCAGGTAGTCCGTCACAAGCCGGCACAGTTTTTTGTCGTCATCCACAATTAAAATTTGAACGTTTGTGGAAATCGTTTCTCCATGGTTCATGGTTTCCCCATCCTGCTGCTATACCTATAGTCTGAGCCTGATTCCCTTCACTTTAGCCCAATCACCCTATTTTTTATCCTGACGCCTGCCCCTGTTCTCCCCCAATGGACCTTAAAACAAAAGTAGCTACTTTACAAAATATTTACAATTTTGTCCATGAACAACAAACTATCTTTACATGGCCGGGGTATCTTTGGAATGAAACAAAGGGCATTAGGCCCATGATAAAAAAAACCGCCCACATGGCGTGTCTTTTAAGCCGTCTTCTTCGTTGCCTTAATGGGCACATATTTCATTTCAATATGCTCCCATTAACGCGCCTTGAATACGACTTAAAATCCTACGACATGTTTTGGAAGATTTTATTCCGATCATGGGCCTTAAAAAGAATCACCTATTAAGAGGAAATTCAAATGAAAACAATCTCAAAAATTTTAATCGGATTGAGTTTGATGGGGTTGACACTGATACCCGTCGTCGGTTGCAACTCATCAAGCAGTGGAGATCCAACCCCCAGCGAAGATTCAACGGCTGTTGATTTGGATATGGATGATTCCAGCACGGCCAAGTTAACGTATCCTGTTGTCGATACCGGCCAAACGGCCTGTTATGATGGGGAGGGTGAAGAAATCACCTGTCCGGGAACAGGGGAAGCCTTTGCCGGCCAGGATGCCCAATATGCTGGATTGCAACCCAGTTATACCGACAATGGTGACGGCACCGTAACGGACAATGTTACCGGCCTGGTCTGGCAGCAGGTACCGGCAAACAGCGGTTTGAACTATCAGGAGGCCGAGACCTATTGCGAATCGCTGGTGCTTGGCGGCTATGACGACTGGCGAATACCCACCACCAAGGAACTCTTTTCCATCAGCAATTTTTCAAAAGGGTGGCCCTATCTGGATACCACCTATTTCAACCTGGCCGGCTCAAGTGTGAGCAAAGATGAACAATACTGGACCCAATATTACGTGGGCACAACGGTGGAGGGCGGATCAGAGGCAGCGTTCGGCGTTAATCACGGCACCGGTCATATCAAGGCGTATCCGGCAACGGTATCCGGCCCCATGGGAAACTATGTTCGTGCGGTTCGTGGTAATACATCCTATGGTGTCAATGATTTTGAGGATAATGGGGATGGTACGGTCACGGACCATGCTACCGGACTGATGTGGCAACAGGCGGACAGCGAAAACGGCTTGGACTGGGAAGAAGCATTGGCCTATGCCGAAAACCTGACACTGGCCGGACACAGTGACTGGCGCCTGCCCACGGTGAAAGAACTCCAGAGCATCGTCGATTACACCCACTCGCCCAGTGCAGGCGATGCAGCAAACCTGGGGCCTGCCATTAATACGGATTTTTTTGACATCACCGACCTTGCGTCCGGGACAACGGATTACGACCCGGACTATGGTTATTTCTGGACCAGTACCAGTGCCTACTTTGGCGGAGATCGTCTCAAATACGACTATGCATGGTACGTGGCCTTTGGATCAGCCGTTGGCCAGGATGGCGCTGACTTCCACGGCGCAGGAGCGGTGCGGTTTGACACCAAATACGAGGGTGGCGCATTGGGTGAAGGCGGCGAGCGGTATTACAATTATGTGCGCTGCGTCCGTGACGTCGGAAGTGAAGACCCGGGAAATTTGTTGTATGATGATGGATTGGCCCATGAACCGTTCATCGATTCAACTATTTTTGATTTTGCATACGGAGATACCGAAGCAGGAGAACGGCTGATTGATTCTCAATATGCGTCCACCGCCTACTATAACATGGATGAGACCGGTTCAGATCCGGGAAACATGTTTGGTGTCAATTTTGCCGACGGACGAATTAAAGGGTATGGTCTGAATTTTGCCGGAGCAGATAAAACATTCTTGGTCATCTATGTTCGTGACAATAACGCCACAAATTACGGCGTAAATAATTTCCGGGATAATGGGGACGGCACGGTTACCGACCTGGCAACCGGCCTGATGTGGATGCAGGACGACAGTGGTTACGGCATGGAATGGCAGGATGCCCTGGCATATTGTGAAGATCTGGAATATGCAGGCCACACGGACTGGCGGCTGCCCAATGCCAAAGAGCTTCAAAGCATTGTTGACTATACCCGCATGCCGGATGCAACCGACAACACAACACCTTCCACAGCAGGTGCGGCCATTGACACAGATTTTTTCAATATCACCTCATTTACCAATTACAATGGTGATAAGGATTGGGGTTTTTTCTGGTCTGCCTCAACCCATAAATCTTCAAACGGAAACGGTGGATGGGGCGCCTATGTCGCCTTTGGCCGTGCCCTTGGCAACATGGGAGATGGCTGGGTGGACGTCCATGGCGCCGGCTGCCAGCGCAGTGATCCCAAACATGATGACGGCACAGATTATTCAGGGGGCCATGGTCCCCAGGGCGATGCCGTATACATATACAATTATGTTCGTCCGGTCCGCTATGATGGGACGGTTACCAACCCGACCTATGTGGTGGTGGACACCAATCAGAGCACTTACTGGGACAATGCCAGCGAAATCAGCGCACCTGCAGAAGGCGACGCTTTTTATGGCCAGGATGCACAATACAATGGCATCCAGGCAAGCTATACCGACAATGGGGACGGCACGGTTACGGACAACAATACCGGCCTGATGTGGCAGAAATCTCCAGACACAAACAATGATGGCGCTATCCTTTCAGATGACAAGTACAGCTATGATGAAGCCCTTACCCATGCATCTGACTGCACAACCGGAGGGTATACAGACTGGCGACTGCCAACGATCAAGGAGCTTTATTCCCTCATGCAGTTCAGTGGTGAAGATGTCAGCTCGGAATCCCTGGGCGATACTGAAACAGGTATGGATATGCCCATTGATGACGCAAGCGATGGGGAAGAACCGGCTGGAACGGTTGTGGATACCGGCAGCGACATGGCAGCACCTGAATTGGATTTCAACGCCGGGATTGATTATCTATCCGGACTAGGGGTTACCATGACAGCCGCGGGCCTGGAAGCTGTGTTCGGAAGTCCGCCCCCGCCTCTGGCAGAAGAACTGGCCCAGGCATTGAACATTACACCACAACAGGCAGAAACCCTGATGAATGATTACCTGGGGTTGCCGGACCTCAACGGATCGTCCATGTAATTCAAAAAACAGACCCTTTGATACCGGTTCCAAAACATTTCAAACATCCGCCGGAACCGGTATCAAACACAAAAAGATCAATGGCAAGGGTGACCGGTGGGATCTGTTGTCCCGGGGATCTTGCTGCCACCCAAAAGGGCCATTGATCTTTTGAGTTAGAACCCCGGGAACTTGAATTTCATGGTCACTTCCCCGGTTTTTCGGTCAATGGAAATCATCCTGTCCTGACCCGGGGCGGTCTCGATTTTCTGACCGGTTGCCATTTCCATGAGGCCCGAAATAAAGGCCATGCCCGAGTTGAGAACCGTTTCGATCTTTTCCGGAGGCTGGGCCCCAAAAAGCCCTTCTGCCCCGTCTGCCTCCTCCCTTTCCTGCCGTTGACCGGCCTCGTCCAGGGCCTTTTCGTCGGCCCCGTCCCGGTTCAGCACCTCGGGGTTGAGATACCCCGGGGTATCTTCGGGAATTTCTTCCGGCACCTGGGCGTCATAACTCTCCTGATCCGATTCAGGGGTTTCATCCATCATGGCCCGCAACCGGTTGAGCATCTCGTCCTTTTTTTCCTTGGAGAACGCCACCTGGTCGGGTCCGTCATCGTCAAATACCCCCTTGAACAGGTCGGTCTTGAGCTGGATACCGGCAAGGATTCTCTCTTCGATGCTGTTTCTGGCAATCAGGTTGATCACGTTGATGCACCGGCTCTGCTGGCCGATCCTGCTGACCCGGCCGATGCGCTGGTTCATCTTTGCCGGATTCCACGGCAGTTCAAAGTTGACCACGCAGTCGGCCGCCTGGAGGTTGAGGCCGGTGCCCCCTGCGTCCGTGGATAAAAACACCCGGCAACTGGGGTTGTTTGTGAATTCATCGATGAGGTCCTGGCGTTTTTTAACGGCCACCTTGCCCGAAAGCTCCACAAACGCGATCCCCATGTCCGAAAGGTGCTTGGCAATGAGAAAGGTCATGGTGGTCCATTCGCTGAAAATGACCATCTTCCGCTGGTTCTGCACCACAATCTCATCAATGATGTTGTCCAGCTCCTTGAGCTTGGGAGAAATATGGGTGGTTCTGTCGATCAGGTAGGTGGAGTTGCACACCATTCTCATGCGCAGGAGCAGCACCTGGATTCTCCGAACGTCCATGGGGGTGAGATATTTTTTATTGATCAAAGGGATGAGGGACCTTGCATACCCCCCGTGGATGTCCAGCTGCTCGTCGTTCAGGTCAATATAGTAGTTGTTGACCACCTCACGGGGCAGATCCTTGAGCACCTCCTCTTTTTTTCGCCGGATCACAACCGACTTGAGCTTGTCCTTTAGCAGGTCAAGGTTCCGGTAACCGCCAATGCTGTTCTTCTTGTTTTTCAAAAGAAGAAAGTGGTCGGCCGCAAACCGCCACAGGGGGGTTAAAAGGTCCGGATCAAGGAACTGGACAATGGAATAGACATCCTCAAGCTTGTTTTCCAGGGGGGTGCCGGTGAGCACAATGGCGTGCCGCCGGGGAATCCGCTTGACCGCATCGGCCGTTTTGGTTGAAAAATTCTTGATGCGCTGGGCCTCGTCAAGGATGATGAGATCCGGCCTGAAGTTTGAAAGAATGGTCACATCCCTCAAAACCGCCTCGTAGTTGGTGATCTTGAACAGGGCGTCATCATTTTTATAGCCGGCCTTTCGCTGGAGGGGAGACCCTTCGATCACCAGGGCCTTTTCCCGGGAAAACCGTTCAATTTCCCTTTTCCACTGCTCTTTCAGGGACGAGAGGGTCACCACCACAATCTTTGAAAAACCAAAAATCTCTCGTTTTAAGACACCCAGGGCAATGGCCTGGAGGGTCTTGCCAAGCCCCATCTCATCACCGATGAGTACCCCTGCCTTGAACACGCCAAACCGTACCCCTTCTTGCTGGTAGGGGTAGAGCCTGGCCGTAAGGGGCGGCTCAGGAAGGGTTTCAAGGGAAAGTTCTTCCAGCTGTTTTTCCTGGAGGTATCGGTCCACCCGGTTCAGCACGGTTTCCCGGATGCGCACCCGTTTGTCGTTGTCCACCCGTTTAACCAGGGTCATGATCTCGGAAATCTGCCCGGCCTTAAATTGACCGTTGTCGTCAAAAAAGGGTTCAAACAGGGCTTTAAGCTCACCGTCCCCATGGTCAAGGCGTTCTAAAAAGAGCTGTGGGGCGTTACACTGGGAGTTCCAGTAAACATCGGCAAAGGGAAACCGCTCCCTTGAAAGCTGGCGGGCAAACCCGGGCGATTTCTTGAGATGGGAGACGAGAAATTGAATGTGCTTGCAGGTACCCAGCCCGTTGGTCAGGTAATCGGGACAGGTACAATGGCCGATACCGTGTTCCGGGTCGTGGAGGGTGACGCAGTACTCCCGGTTGTTTTGATTGACAACAAGGTGGTCGCCCTTGAACATGTCACCCTGGACAACGGTAAAGGGCTCGGTGGCAGCCCGTTTTTTCCTGTCGTCCAGGGCCTGGAGCCGGATCTCTTCCCCGGACAGGTAAGGATCATCGTCGTCCGTGGTTATTGCCTCGGTTTTTTCCCTTTTCAGGATCAGATCCCTTGCGTTGAGAAGGGCCGCCACAACATGCTTGCATCCTGCCCCGGGATAGGGGCAGTTGCACGAAGTCTCCACCTTTCCCCCCCCAACGGCCACCCGGGTGGTGTAGTTTCCATAGCTTCCGTCAACCTCATAGACAAAGGCACCATCGGGATCTTCCCGGGCAAGAAAATAGGAACCATGGTGATAGATGGTTTCTCCCCGCTGAAAGATAAGGGGAGTATCGGCAATGTTGTTCTGAATAAACGCCTTTGACAGAATGGCCATGATTTATCCTGTATCCCTTTGTAAGAGTATGTTTTTTATCGAATCTTTCCCGGATTTAATATAAAATTCACGCCATGATGTCAACTCTTCCAAGGCAACCCAGGCATGGACACACCCGACAACGTAAAATGGCATGAACGTTACCAGGCCCTGTTAGCAGAAAACCTCCGGCTCAAGGCCAGGATAAAATCGCTTGAACAGCCAGACACCCAGCGGTTCAACCCTGCCCCCACGGCTGAGCCCTCTTTGATCCAGACACCCGTTAAAACGCTTTCTCCGGAAGAAACCATTGACAATCTGTCAGAACCGGCCCGAAAAATAGAACTTTTCATCTCGCTTTTCAAAGGAAGAGAGGACGTTCACGCCCAGCGATGGAAAAACAAACGAGGCGTTTCCGGTTATTCCCCCGTGTGTCTGAACGAATGGAAACCGGGAACGTGTCAAAAACCAAAAATAAAATGCGCAAAATGTCCTGACCGATCCTATGCTCCCCTGTCCAGGGCAGCCATTGACAGTCACCTCAGGGGCATGAAAGTCCTTGGCATCTACCCCCTTTGCCAGGATGAAACCTGCTGTTTTTTAGCCGTGGATTTTGACAAGAAAGAGTGGAAAAAAGATGTCTCAGCATTCAGGGATGTCTGCAGAAAATTAAAAATTCCCATTGCCGTGGAACGTTCAAGATCTGGAAACGGAGCCCATGCCTGGTTTTTCTTTGATGAAAAAATTCCGGCAACCGTGGCAAGGAAATTGGGTACTTCCCTGCTGACCCATGCCATGGATCAAAGGCATGAAATCACATTTTCCTCCTATGACAGGCTTTTCCCAAACCAGGACACCCTTCCCAGGGGCGGTCTTGGCAACCTGATTGCACTGCCGCTTCAGATGGGCCCACGAAAACGTGGTAACAGCGTTTTTGTTGATGAGAAATTCATCCCCTACCCAGACCAGTGGAAATTCTTAAACGAGATTCAAAAACTTGACCAGAACACCCTGTCAAACCTGATTGCAAAACTATGCCGGGACAGTGAACTGGGGCTTTTGAAAGAACAAGACACCGGGCCCGACACGGGAACAGACAAACCCTGGCAAAAATCCATCCCCGGCTGGACAAAAAATGATTTTCCAGGAACCGTTGAAATCGTCAAAGCCAACATGATCTACCTTCCGAAAAAAAATTTCTCGCCAAGGGCCTTAAACCGGCTGAAACGATTGGCAGCATTCAAGAACCCCGAATTTTACAAGGCCCAGGCAATGCGGTTACCCACCTATAAAACCCCCCGGGTGATCTCGTGTTTTGAAGATTTCAAAGATTATTTGGGATTGCCCCGGGGATGTGAGAACGATCTGAACGTGCTATTCAACGAACAGGGCATTAAAGCCACATGGCGGGATGAAACCGACCATGGAAGAGCCATTGAGGTTGAATTCAACGGCGCGTTGAGGCCTGAACAACAGCAGGCAGCAGCGGCGATGATAGAACATGAGAACGGGGTTTTGTCAGCCGCAACGGCCTTTGGAAAGACGGTTGTGGGAGCAAGCCTCATCGCCCAAAGAAAGGTAAACACCCTGATTATCGTGCACAGAAAGCAACTGCTGTCACAATGGACAAAGCGATTATCTGAATTCCTTACCATCCGAACCCCATGCCCTGACCCTCCCCCGGGAAAAAGGCGAAAAAAGCAACAAGGATCCATCGGCCAGATGGGATCTGGGAAAATCCAATTAAGCGCTATTGTTGATGTTGCCATCATGCAGTCATTAAATCGATCCGGGAACGTCAGTGAATGTATGAAAAATTATGGAATGATCATTGTGGACGAATGCCACCATGTCCCGGCTTTCACCTTTGAACAGATTATTCGCAAATCTACGGCGAGGTATGTATACGGCCTTACCGCAACGCCCATAAGACAGGACGGCCACCAGCCCATCATATTTCTTTACTGCGGCCCCGTACGATTTCAGGTGGATGCCAGGGAACAGGCGGCAGCCAGGCCCTTTGAACACTATGTCATTCCTAAATTCACCTCCTTTCGCATGCCCCTGCCCGATCATCAGGACAAACCATCCATCCAGGAGATCTACCGTGAATTGACAAACGATGAATTGCGCAATCAAATGATTGTCGACGATATTGTAGACTGTCATAAAAAGGAGAGGAATATCCTTGTATTAACAGGGAGGGTCGCCCATGTTAAAGACCTTAGCAACCGGTTAAAACCAAAGATCCCTGATCTCATCTCATTGACCGGTGGCATGGGTGCAAAGCATACGGAAAAAGAGTTGAAACGGATATCCAGAACGCCGGCAGACCAGCCAATCACCTTGATTTCAACGGGAAAATTCATTGGAGAAGGGTTTGACGAACCCAGGCTCGATACTCTTTTTCTGGCCATGCCCGTTGCTTGGAAGGGTACAGTGCATCAATATGCCGGCAGACTGCATCGACCCTGGAAAAACAAAGATGAGGTGATGATTTATGACTATGTTGATGTCCATGTACCCGTCCTTGAAAAGATGTACGGAAAAAGACTCAAGGGGTATGCGGCCATCGGCTACAGCGCAAAGGTGGAAAACATTGTTGATTCACCCAGGGATATTATTTTTGACAACCACAGTTTTCAGCCTGTATATCTCCGGGACATGGCCCAGGCCCGGCAGGAGATTCTCATTGTCACCCCTTTTGTGACGGCCCGGCGGGTAGCTCAGATGATGGCCAGCTTTGCCCCCCTTGTTGCCGTCAAACTTCCCATAACCGTTGTAACGCGGCCTGCCACCACATTTCCCCCTCAACAGCAAGAGCAGCTGACCCGGATCTTCAATCAATTAACCGATGCCGGAATCATGCTCGTTTTCAAGCCGGACATCCATCAGAAATTTGCGATTATCGATCAACGAATCGTCTGGTACGGCAGTATAAACCTATTGGGGTTTGGAAACTCCCAGGAGAGCATCATGCGCCTTGTCAGCGCAAACATTGCCCAGGAGCTGTCACGCACCATACAACCCGGTTGATGGATTTCAGAACACCGTACATCGCTACCGGCGCACCCAGAACCGGCCTGAAACCATATAGACCACCACGGTGCCCAGGATCAGATAACCAAACATCTGCACGTTTTTTGTCTTGAAGATAAATGCCAGGGTCACAATAATGGATGCACTGATCATGAAAAACAGCTGTCTGGGGATCTTCTTGAGAATCACCCGGCCAAAATGGGCAAACCGGATATGGCTTACCATCAGGCCCACCGAGACAAGGGTCAGCATCCACAGTATGGACGGGGTTGAGATAAGAGAAGCCCCCAGAACGATCAACGCACCCGCAGGGCTCGGCAGTCCGTTGAAAATCCCCTGGGGCAGGTCTGTCCGTTGCTTGTCGATTACGATGAACCGGACCAGGCGGAAGCCGACCCCGAAAATGAACAGCACGGCAACAACCCATGCGGCTGCACCGCCCTTTTCAACAACCACATAGGCCGGAGCCAGACCAAAGCTGACAAAATCGGCAATATCGTCCAGATAGGGTCCGTATGGCGTCCCCCCGTGCTTTAAGGCCATGCGCCCGTCAAACAGGTCAAACAGCTGGCCGATGATGATAATGCAGATGGCCCAGGCAAAATAGTGGTGATGGGTCAGGACAAGGCTTGTCACACCACAGCAGAAGTTCAGCCCGGAAAGGATATCCGCATACAGGCGGTTGGGGATAAATTTAAAAACCACAGACGCGGCTGAAAGAATGATGCAGCCCATGAGTACGTTATCGGCAATATTGATGAACCCCGGATTTTCATCCATCAACGCACACAGGATCACAAGACCAAAACAGATAATGGCCTTGATTTTTCCAAAATTATTGGCCGCCACGGAAAATTTCATCCAGGCCAGAACCCGCCGGGCAAAGAACTGCCCCACAAACTCAATGGTCACAAGAATCCAAATCAGCTTGACCGATAAAATCCCCCCATGGGCAAACCCGATCAACGGCGGCAGATAGGTCAGTTTATCACACATGGGGTCCAGCCATTCTCCCCATGTGGACCCAAGGTTGCAGGCCCTGGCAACAACACCGTCAACACCGTCAAGGATTGCAGCAAAGGTGAAGATAAATATGGCGATCCATTGCCAGGGGGAAAAAAAATAGAGAACGGAACCCAGGGTCGCAAGGGCAGTCCGCCAGTAACAGATGGCGTTGGGGTGAAGCAACCACTGGTGTGACAGGATATACTTTTCCATGGCCGGTTGTTTGACCGCCCGGGAAAACCACAGGAAAAAAGCTGTTCCAAGGGCCGCAGAAAACGCAATCACCAAAAATCTTTCCATTTTATCCTCTCACCGTTAATACCTGAACAATGGATGCCCGTACAATTTCAAAGTTTCTGCCTGTTTATCATTTCAGGTGGCAATAGTCCACCATCTGAGTGTTTTGAACACTCTTTTTTCCGATTTAAATCTGCCCCGTCAAGCAAAAAAGTTGCAGGGTGGGGATCGTTCCAGTGGGCTCCCGGGCTCCTGTTTCCGGTTGATAAATGTTTCAATATTTTCTATACTGAAAACGATTTATTTCGATGATTCAATCCAACTTGCCCTTGTTTAAACCCCTGAACAGCGAGGCGAAAAAGTTAACATGGTCGGTTTAATACAACACCAGGATGAACATAAATTAATCGAAGATATCCCCCAGGATTTACCCATACTTCCCCTGCGCAACACGGTTGCATTTCCCTTTATGATACTGCCCCTGGCAGTCGGGGTGAAGCGTTCCCGAAAACTCATCGAAACGATCATGAAGGGCGACCGGCTGATCGGCCTGGTTGCCAGCAAGCATCCCAACCTTGACGAACCCCTGCCCGGTCAGACCTATTCCGTGGGAACGGTGGGAAGGGTGCTGCGGGTGGTGAGCGGAACCGATCAGGAACTGCAGCTGGTGGTTGAAACCATCGAGCGGTTTAAAATTGAATACTGGCAAAAAACAGAGCCCTTTCTCCAGGCCCGCATACGAATGGTCCCGGATAGGGTTGAGCCGGGCCTTGAGCTTGACGCCCTGGTCCACAGTCTTCGGGAACTGGCCAAAAAGCTCCTCGGCCAGATGCCCAATTTTCCGGCCGATATCAGCCATTTCCTCGACCAGGTGGACAATCCGCGCTATCTTTTTTACCTGGTGACATCCAATGCCCGGCTGAACATGGACGAGTGCCAGCGCATCCTGGAGATGGACGACCTCAAGGTCAAATACCGTACGGTCATTGATCACCTGACACGGGAAAGTGAAATCCTCTCCCTCGGCAAGAAAATACAGTCCGAAGCCCGGGGCAAAATGGACAAGGCCCAGCGGGAATACTACCTGCGCCAGCAGATGAAAACCATCCAGGAAGAACTTGGCGAAGCAGACGACAGTACTGACGGGGAAGCCAGCGACTATGGAGCTAAAATCGAGAAATCGGCCATGCCCGAAGAGGCAAAGAAAGAGGCCCTGCGGGAATTAAAACGGTTCAAGGGAATGCCTCCCCAGGCCGCTGAATATTCCATCATCAAGACCTACCTGGACTGGCTGGTGGATCTGCCCTGGGATGTACGCAGCCAGGACCGGCTGGATGTCGACCATGCACGCAGGGTCCTTGACGAAGACCACTATGACCTGGAAGCGGTCAAAGAACGGATCATCGAATTTCTGTCCGTGCGAAAGCTGCTCATGGACCGTGGCATGGCACCCGCACCCGGCAGCGAAGAAAAAACCGACGAAGCCATGGGCGCCATTCTCTGTTTCACCGGACCGCCCGGTGTGGGCAAGACAAGCCTTGGCCAGAGCATCGCCAGGACCATGGGACGCAAGTTCACCCGCATGAGCCTTGGCGGCATGCGGGACGAGGCAGAGATCCGGGGCCACCGGCGAACCTATATCGGCGCCATGCCCGGCCGGATCATCCAGGCGATCAAACGGGCCGGCACCCGCAACCCCGTATTCATGCTCGACGAGGTGGACAAGATCGGTTCAGACTGGCGGGGAGATCCGTCGAGCGCACTGCTTGAGGTCCTTGACCCGGCCCAGAACCACGCCTTCCGGGATCACTACCTGGATGTGGACTTTGACTTGAGCGATGTGATGTTCATCACCACGGCCAACCAGCTGGAAACCATCCCCATCCCCCTGCGGGACCGCATGGAGATCATCCAGCTGGACGGTTACACCGAGTATGAAAAGATTCACATTGCCCGTAATTTCCTTGTCCCCCGCCAGCTGCGGGTGAACGGACTCAAGGCCCAGGAGATAGACATCCACGACAAGGCCCTGGGTAAAATCATCCGGGACTATACAAGGGAGGCAGGGGTCCGCACCCTGGAGCGCCAGATCGGCGCCATTTTCCGCAAGATTGTGGTCAAAATTGCCGGCAATGAAATCACCCGCCAGGAGATCACCCCGGAAACCGTGCGTGCCTTCCTCAAGAAGGAAAAATTCGAATCTGAAACCGTTGAATCCTTCACGGTTCCCGGCATAGCCACCGGTCTTGCCGTTACCCCCACGGGCGGCGATATTCTGTTTGTCGAGGCCACCCGCATGGCCGGTGAAGGCAAACTGACCCTGACCGGCCAGCTCGGCGAAGTGATGCGGGAAAGCGCCAAAATCGCCCACAGCTATGTGCGTTCCAAGGCGTTGATGCTCAACATTGATGCCGCACAGTTCAAGGAGACCGAGGTGCATCTCCATGTGCCGGCCGGAGCCACGCCCAAGGATGGCCCCTCGGCAGGCATCGCCATGGTAACGGCCATCACCAGCCTGTTCACCGGACAAAAGGTGCGCAGCGACGTGGGCATGACCGGCGAGGTGACCCTGCGGGGACGGGTGATGCCCATCGGGGGGGTCAAGATGAAGGTCATGGCGGCCCACCGTGCCGGTCTTGCCCAGGTGATCCTGCCCCGAAAAAACGAAGGGGATCTGGAGGACCTGCCCGAAGAGATCCGCCAGGCAATGACCTTTATCCTGGTGGATGAAATCGACGAGGCCCTCAAGGCGGCTCTGATCACTGAACAGGTGGAGACGAACGCGAAACCGCCTGCAGACCCGGCCTGACCCTGTCTGGGGTTACAGCCCCCCCCTGATCACGTGTTCTTGCGACTGAAATAAAGGTTCACAAGGGCCGCAAGGGAGGTGCCGAAGATCAAAAGAAACGAAACCGCATTGATCACCGGGGTACTGCCGTCCCTCACCTGGAGATAGAGATTGATGGGCAGGGTCGGCTGGGACCCCACCAGGAAAAGCGTTGTGTTGAAATTTTCAAACGACATGAGAAAAGCCACGGCCCCGGCACCCAGGATGGCCGGGCGCAAAAACTTCAGGGTGATGTACCAGATCACCTCCAGGCGGTTTGCCCCAAGGTTCAGGGCCGCCTCTTCCAGGGTCCGGTCAAACTTCTTTAAACGTGCCGACACCACCAGGGTGACAAAGGTGGTGATAAACGAGAACTGACCCAGGACCACCAGCCAGAACCCGGGCCTGAAAAGCCCCACGTCAATGTTAAAGGTCTCCTCGAAAAACATGCCAAGGGTGTTGGAAAACAGCAGGATGGAGATGCCGAGGATCACCCCTGGCACCACCAGGGGCACGAGCATGAGAAAATAGAGAAGCTGTTTGAACCGGAAGTTCTCCTGCTCGAACAAAAAGGCGCCCAGGGTTCCCACCACCGTCGATAAAATCGCGACAAAAAACGCGGTCTCAGCACTCACAAGGATACTGTCAAGGTTGCGCTGGTCATGGAAAATCCCGGTCCGCAAAGGGGTATCTGCCAAAAACCAGTCCAGGGAAAAACCGTTCCACGGCAGGGCTGGGAACTGGGAGTCGTTAAAGGCAAGGAGGGATGTTACGGCAAGGGGGGCAAACAAAAAGACAAAATAGAGGGCCACGTACAGATTAAAACCGATGGAATAGGTCCTTGAATTGGGAAGGGATCGTATCATTTTACCACCTTGTCCAGGGTCTGCCCCGAAAGTTTCAACCCCACCCAGATGATCAGCGAGGAGAGCAGCAGCAGCAGAAAGCCAAAGGCGCTGCCCTGGTTCCAGTTAAAGCTTGCAATGAACTGATTGTAGATCTGCTCGGTGAACCACAGGGAATTCTTACCACCCATGAGGTTGGGCGTAAGATAGTTGCCAAGGGTGAGCATGAACACCACGATTGAGCCGGAAACAATACCGGGCATGGCATGGGGAATGATGATCCTGACGACCACCGTCCACATGTTTGCCCCAAGATCAAAGGCCGCCTCAATATATGCCCGGTCCAGACTTTCAAGCACCGAGATTAACGGCACCACCATGAACAGCATGGAGGTGTAGACCAGGCCGACAATCATGGTGGCATCGTTGTAGAGCATCTCCACAGGACGGTCCAGGATGTTGAGGGAGACCAGGAAATGGTTGACCACCCCGCTTTCACGCAGCAGAATCATCCACCCGTACACCCGCACAAGCTCGCTCACCCAGAAGGGCAGCAGCAGCAGCACCATGAGGACACCGGAAAATTTCGGAGACACCACATGGGTGATGTAAAAGGCGACCGGCAGGGCAACGACAAAGGTGATCCCGGTCACCAGGATCGAGTAGAGGGCCGTGCGTGCAAACGTGGCCCAGTAGATGGGTTCGTTAAAGAAATTAAGGTAGTTGGTCAAGCTCCACACCATATCGCCGTAATCATCCTCGGCCCTGAAGGACATGATAAAAAGGTCAATGTGGGGCAGCACAATCAGCAGAAACAGCCACATCAGAATCGGCGCAAGGAAAAAAAACAGATACCAGCGGCCCTGACCTTTCATAATTTGCCCTCCCCGGCGGCAAAACAGATGCCCGAATCCTCGTGCCATCCGATTTCGATCCTGTCCTTTGGTCGGATATGGTCAAACTGCCGATTCTGGGGCAGCCCCACAATAAGTTCCTGTTCCGAGTTGAGTGGCGTCACAAGCAGCCGGGAGTTTGCCCCGTCAAACAGGATGGTCTTGACCGTCACCTCAAAACGGTTCAGGTGATCCATGGAAGGATCCGGTGCGATCACCATGGCCTCGGGCCTGAGAAAAAGATCAACCCCGGCATCCGGCGCAAAGGATTTCTCCCCGGTATTGACGGTAAAGGTGTTGCCTTCCGGCGTGATAATGGTGGCAATTTTACCCGAAACCCCGGCAAGCCGGCCCGACCAGGCGTTGTTGTCGCCCACAAACTGAGCGACAAAGGGGGTGGCAGGTCGGTTGTAGAGGTTCTGGGGGGTATCAATCTGCTCGAACCGGCCCTTGTTCATGACGGCCACATAATCGGACATCACCAGGGCTTCAGACTGGTCGTGGGTGATGTAAACAAAGGTGGTTCCCACCTTGGCCTGGAGTTTCTTCAGTTCGACCTTCATCTGATCCCTGAGTTTGAGATCAAGGGCACCAAGGGGCTCGTCCAGGAGCAGGACCGTGGGTTCCAGCACCAGGCAGCGGGCAATGGCCACCCGCTGGCGCTGTCCGCCCGAAAGCTGATCGATCTTTTTGTTGCCAAACCCGGGCAGCCCGACCCTGTCGAGTATTGTTTCAATTTTTTTTTGAATCTCTGCCCGGGCGACCTTCTGTCTCTGCAGTCCAAAGGCGATGTTTCCGGCCACGTCCATCATGGGAAACAGGGCCAGATGCTGGAAAATCAGGTTCACGGGCCGCCGGTTGGGAGAGATGCCCTGCATGTTCGTTCCCCGGATGGCGATCACACCGTCCGTGGGTTCTGTAAATCCTGCAATCATCCGCAAAAGGGTGGTCTTGCCACACCCGGAAGGGCCGAGGATTGAAAAAAAATGGCCCTGTTCCACGTCAAAGGAAACCGCTTCAACGGCCGTGAATGCATCAAATTTCTTGGTAACGTTTTGTACGGATAGGTCGATCTGCATGTTTTGCCTGTTTTTTTTATATGAAACGCCCGCCGAAGCATTGCAAACAGAGGCGTTTCATCATTTGTTGTGGCCAGAGCAAATACCATGCTCCGGCCATGCCGGTTTATAAGAAAATAGTATCATTCCGCCGACCAGGGGAAGGTTCAAATTTCAAATTTCGTTGTGGCCAGGGCAGACCCCAGTGATGAATTGGTGCCCGGCCGCCCCCCCGGGTTTGGATAAAAACTTGCCCAGATGCAAGGCGCGATCAAAGCTGACACCGGAGCGTACTGTCGTACGTGGAGCCCGATTTATAATTTGGCAGCCTTGTGACGCAACGCAGCAGGTGGATGCGTTTTCGTTCAAACACTAATTGGCGGCCTTGACCTTGTCGAGGATCATACCCTCAATGGATTCAAGCTTTGCCGGGACCGGGGGATACCACTTGATGTTGTCGATATCTGCCTGGGGAAACGAACGTTCAAAATTGTCCCTCACCTCGGCGTCGGTGAGCTTGATGGCGCCGTCCGAGGCCGTACCGCATTTTTCAAGGTTGGTAAACACGGCCGCATTCTCGGGCCGCAGCATGAAATTGATCCATTTATAGGCAGCCTCGATATTTTTGGCCTTTGCCGGAATGGCAAAGGTGTCGATCCAGCCCAGGGCCCCGCTCTTGGGTGCCACAAAATCAATATCTGGGTTTTCGCTGTGCAATTTCCAGCCGCCGTTGTCCCAGGCCATTGCCACATACACCTCGTTGGACCGCATGGACTGGAGAAGGGCATCCCCGTTGGCCCAGTAGTTTTTCACCAGGGGCTTGGCCTGGACAAGGGTGTTTTGAACCTTGTCCATCAGGGCGGTATAGGCATCCACATCCCCGTATTTTGCAAAGGGGTCATCCCCCAGGGAAAAGGCCGTGGCAATGAGTGTGGGGCGTTTCAAGCGGTAGCTCACCCGGCCTGCATACTGCGGGTCAAAAAGAGCCGCGTAATCGTCTGCCTGGGCAGCAAATTTTTTGTTGACGATCAGGCCGGAAGTGCCCCAGCAAAAGGGAACCGCATGGCTCTTTCCGTCGACCAGGGTGTTCTTTTTTACCGCAGCCAGCATCGAGGGAATGATCTGGCCGGTTTCAATCTTTGAGTAATCCAGGGGCTGATATATCCCGTACTTCTCCTGGACGGACGAGATACGATCCTGGCTGGGCTGGGCAAGGTCAAAGCCGGCACCCCTTGTTGCCCGAAGCTTTGCGATCATCTCCTCGTTGTTGGTAAAGGTTGCCTTGACCGTTATTCCGGTTTCCTTTTCAAACTTTTCCACCAGGACATTCGGGGCGTACCCTTTCCAGGTGAGAAGTTCAAGGGTTTGGGCCGATACCGGCCCCAACCCTGCGATCAAAAACATGGAAATCATAAAACCCGCAAAAATAGTCTTTTTCATTTCTTCTCCTTTTGATTCTGCCTGTATGATTCTGTTTGTCGAACAGGACCGTTTCACAGTCCCCCAAAAGAGTGAACAGCCCCAGCCTTGACGGTAAGGGCCGAACATCCCCCATAAAGAAAGTACCTTTAAAGAAAGTGTATAGCAATAATTGAACGTATTTAGCTGGCAAAGTCAATGATATTTACAAGGGCAAACAAAGATCTAACATGGTGGTCAAAAAGCCCCATTGACAACGATCGCCTGATTCTGTAATTTCTTCAATAGTGTACCGTCTATTCCATGTTAAATTTATTCACCCGTAAAACTTAAGGAGAAGATTGAGATGAAATGGCGAACTATCGTAAAAGCCGCATTGATTGCGGCCTTGTTCAGCATGGTTGCCCTGTCTGCACAGGCCAAAACCTTTGTCTATTGCTCGGAAGGAAGTCCTGAAGGATTTACCCCCAGCCTTTATACGGCCGGCACCACCTTTGACGCCTCATCCCGGCAGATTTTTGACAAGCTGACCCTTTTTGAGCGGGGAACCACCCGGATTATCCCGGGCCTTGCAACCTCCTGGGATGTCTCGGACGACGGGACCGCCTACACCTTTCACCTGAGAAAGGGGGTCAAGTTCCACACCACCAGTTTTTTCACCCCCACCCGGGAATTCAACGCAGACGACGTCATCTTCTCGTTTGAGCGCCAGCGGGACACCTCCCACCCCTACCACAAAATTTCCGGCGGCGCCTATGAGTACTTCAACGCCATGAGCATGCCCGACCTGATCAAATCCATCGTGAAAAAAGACGACTACACGGTCGTATTTAACCTGACCCGGTCCGAGGCGCCGTTCATTGCCAACCTGGCCATGGACTTTGCCTCCATCCATTCGGCCGAGTATGCCGACAGGATGCTCAAGGCCGGCACCCCTGACGAATTTGACCAGAAACCCATCGGCACCGGACCATTTGCCTTTGTCTCCTACCAGAAAGACTCGTTCATCCGGTTTGTGGCCTTTGACGATTACTGGAAGGGACGCGCTAAAATCGACAAGCTTGTGTTCACCATCACCCCGGACGCCTCGGTCCGGTTTGCCAAGCTCAAGGCCGGCGAATGCCATCTCATGCCCTACCCCAACCCTGCCGACCTGGATCAGATGAGAAAAGATCCCACCATCAACCTCATGGAAAAAGAAGGGCTGAACGTTGGCTATCTCGCCTTTAACACCCAGAACGTGGAGGCCTTTAAGAACGTCAAGGTGCGCCAGGCCCTCTCCATGGCCATCAACAAGCAGAACATCATTGACACGGTGTTCCAGGGTGCGGGAAAAATAGCCAAAAACCCCATTCCACCGACCATCTGGTCCTACAACGATGCAATCAAGGATTACCCCTATGATCCGGCAAAGGCCAAGGCGCTGCTGGCCGAAGCCGGTTATTCCAACGGGTTTGAGACCAACATCTGGGCCATGCCCGTACAGCGGCCCTACAACCCCAATGCCCGGCGCATGGCTGAAATCATCCAGGAAGACTGGTCCAAGGTGGGCGTAAAGGCCAAGATCGTCACCTATGAGTGGGGCGAGTACCTGAAACGGTCCAAGGCCGGCGAGCATGAGACGGTGCTGCTCGGCTGGACCGGAGACAATGGCGATCCTGACAACTTTCTTGCCGTTCTGCTGGGCTGCGATGCCGTCGGCAGCGGCAACAGGGCCATGTGGTGCTACAAACCCTTTGAGGACCTCATCCAGAAGGCCAAGGTAACGGCCGACCCGGCCGAAAGAACCCGCCTCTATGAACAGGCCCAGGTGGTCTTCAAGGAGCAGGCACCCTGGGTGACCATTGCCCATTCCGTGGTTTTTGAACCCATGAGCCAGAAGGTGGTCGACTACAAGATCGACCCCTTTGGCGGTCATATCTTCTACGGCGTGGACCTGAAAGAGTAAGCAGCCGGTTTTTAGATTAATCCAGGCGGTGCGGGCAGCCTCCGTACCGCCGCTTTCCAAGGTGAGATTCCGCTGCCATGATTCAATTTTTAATAAGACGGTTTTTCTACGTTTTTCCCGCATTTATCGGCGTCACCCTGCTCACCTTTTCCCTGATCCATCTGATCCCGGGGGATCCGGTTGAACTCAGGGCCGGAGAACGGGGCATCTCTGCCGAACGCCACGCCAAACTCAAGGCGGAAATGGGCCTTGACCGCCCGCTGGCAGTTCAATACCTGAAATACATCAACGGCGTGTTCCATGGGGACCTGGGGCGTTCGTTTGTCACCAAACGTCCGATCCTGGAAGAGTTCATGACCCTTTTCCCGGCCACCCTGGAGCTTTCGTTGTGCGCCATGGTCATTGCCATCGTGTTCGGGCTGCCGGCCGGCATCATTGCCGGGGTCAAAAGGGGCTCACCCGTTGACCACACGGTCATGGGGGTTTCCCTGACCGGTTATTCCATGCCCATCTTCTGGTGGGGGCTGCTGCTGATCCTGTTTTTCTCGGTCAAACTGGGGTGGACCCCGGTGTCGGGCAGGCTGTCGGCCCTGTTCTGGATCGACACGGACACCGGTTTCATGCTCATCGACACCCTGCGGTCCAACGAACCCGGGGCCTTTAAATCCGCCATAAGCCACCTGATTCTGCCGTCGATTGTCCTTGGCACCATCCCCCTGGCCGTGATTGCCCGCATGACCCGGTCGTCCATGCTCGAGGTGCTCCAGGCAGACTATGTCAGAACCGCAAAGGCCAAAGGCCTCTCACCGTTCCGGGTGATCATGGTCCATGCCCTTAGAAACGCCCTGATCCCGGTCATCACCGTCATTGGTCTTCAGACCGGGGTGCTTCTGGCCGGTGCCATTCTCACCGAGACCATCTTTGCCTGGCCAGGAGTTGGAAAGTGGATCGTGGAATCCATCAACCGCCGGGACTACCCGGCCATCCAGGGCGGTATTTTGATCATTGCCACCCTGATCATCCTTGTGAACCTCGGGGTGGACCTGTTGTACGGGATCGTTAATCCCCGCATCCGGCACACCCGTTAGGCCCCAGCGCCTGACCCCATTTTAACCATCAGGATCCAAAAGAGATGAGCCAAACCATCGTATCAACCGACACCCCCGTGGCAATGCCCCACCCCCTCAAGGAGTTCTGGAAATATTTCTCAGAGAACAAGGGGGCGGTTGCGGGTCTTTATTTCATCATTCTTGCCATTTTAACAGCTGTTTTTGCCGATATCCTGGCCCCCCACAACCCCTTTGACCAGTTCCGGGACGCCATTCTCCAGCCCCCCTGCTGGATGGACGGGGGCAGCCTGAAATTCATCCTGGGAACCGACGACGTGGGCCGCTGCATCCTCTCCCGCCTCATCCACGGGGCACGGCTGAGCCTGTTTGTGGGGTGCATCGTTGTCACCATTTCCCTTGCCACCGGCATTGTCCTGGGCATCACCTCGGGTTACTTTGGCGGGTATTACGAGGTATGTATCATGCGGCTCATGGACATCATGCTGGCCCTTCCGAGCCTGCTGCTGGCCATGGCCATTGTGGCCATCCTCGGCCCGAGCCTCAGGAACGCCATCCTTGCCATTGCCATTGTTGTGCTGCCCCACTATGTCCGGCTCACCCGGGCATCGGTCATGTCGGAAAAGAATCTTGATTATGTCACGGCCTCAAGGATCTGCGGGGCCGGGGCATTTAGAATGATGTTCATCGTCATTCTGCCCAACTGCATGGCACCACTCATTGTCCAGGCCACCCTGGGGTTTTCCACGGCCATCCTCGACGCTGCGGCCCTTGGTTTCCTCGGCATGGGGGCCCAGCCACCCACGCCGGAATGGGGCGCCATGCTGGCCAATGCCCTGCAGTTTATCCAGCGGGCATGGTGGGTGGTCACCTTTCCGGGCCTCACCATTCTGTTAACGGTTCTGGCATTCAACCTGGCGGGCGACGGTCTCAGGGACGCCCTGGACCCGAAAATGAAGCGGTAACACAAGGAAGCAAAAAAGATATGGAAACCATCCTGGAGATAAAAAACCTTTCCGTTGATTTTGACGGGTTCAAGGCCGTGGACAATGTGGATTTAACCGTGGACGCCGGAAAGGTTGTGGGCATAGTGGGCGAATCGGGTTCCGGCAAGAGCGTGAGCCAGCTGGCCCTCATGGGACTCATCCCCTATCCGGGCATCATCAGGGCCGACACCCTTGCCTTTAAGGGCAATGACCTCATGGCCATGGCAAAGGAAAAGCGCCGGAAAATCACGGGCAAGGATATCGCCATGATCTTCCAGGAGCCCATGACCAGCCTCAACCCCTGCTTTACCGTGGAGTTCCAGATCACCGAAGCCCTCAAGGTCCACGAAGGCGGCACCCGCCAGGGCCGCAGGCAACGGGTCATTGAACTCTTGTCCCAGGTGGGAATCCCTGCACCCGAACAAAGGCTCAAAAGCTTTCCCCACCAGCTCTCCGGCGGCATGAGCCAGCGGGTGATGATCGCCATGGCCATTGCCTGCAACCCCACCCTTCTCATTGCAGACGAACCCACCACGGCCCTTGACGTCACCATCCAGGCCCAGATCCTGGAACTGCTGCTCAATCTGCAGCAGAAGAACAACATGGCCCTTGTTCTCATCACCCACGACATGGCTGTGATTGCGGAAACCGTGGAGGATGTGGTGGTCATGTATGCCGGCCAGGTGGTTGAAAAAAACACCTCGGACAACATCTTTAACCGGCCCCGGCATCCCTATACTGAAGCCCTTTTAAACGCGCTTCCCGAGCGGAACGTCCTCGCAAGACGGCTGCCCACCATTCCGGGCGTGGTTCCGGGCAAATATGACCGGCCCACGGGCTGTTTGTTCCATCCCAGGTGCAGGCACGCCACCCACCGATGTGCCGCTGAAGCCCCGAAATTGATCTATACGGGCCGATCCGCCTGTCGGTGCCATTTTCCCCTGCTCAACGGAGTACCCCAATATGAAGAATAGGACAGTGGTCACAGCAAAGGACCTAAAACGATACTACACGGTTAAAACCGGCAATTTCATCAAACGACGGGCAACACTCAAGGCCCTGGACGGGGCCTCGTTCTCCATCCAGGCCGGCAAGACCTTTGCCGTTGTCGGAGAGTCCGGATGCGGCAAATCCACCCTGGCCCGCCTGATCACCATGATTGAACCACCCACGGCCGGATATTTTGAGATCAACGCAAGCAACGCCATACTGTGCACTCCAAGGGAGAAAAAACGGCTGAGATCCAAGGTACAGATGGTGTTCCAGGACCCCTATGGTTCCCTCAACCCAAGGAAAAAAATCGGCACCATCCTCGAGGAACCCCTCAAAATCAACACCCCCCTTTCCGCCTCTGAACGAAGGGACAAGGTCATTGCCATCATGGCCAAGGTGGGCTTGAGCCCCGAGCAGTACGACCGCTACCCCCACATGTTTTCCGGCGGCCAGCGCCAGAGAATCGCCGTGGCCCGGTCGCTGATGCTCAACCCCTCAATCGTTGTTGCGGACGAACCGGTCTCGGCCCTGGATGTATCGGTCCAGGCCCAGGTGCTCAACCTGCTCATGGACCTCCAGGAAGAAATGAACCTGGCCTATCTTTTCATCTCCCACGATCTTTCCGTGGTGCGACTGATCTCGGACGATCTCATGGTGATGTATCTTGGCCGCCCCGTTGAGCAGGGTGAAAAAGAGACCATCTTTGAACATCCCCTGCACCCCTACACCATGGCACTGCTGGCTGCCACCCCCCAGGTGAATCCCGACACCCGGCGCAGGCAGATAAAGCTCGTCGGCGAACTGCCCTCTCCCCTTGATCCGCCGCCGGGCTGCACCTTTCACCGCCGCTGCGCCCACATGACGGATCAATGCAAGCAGGTATCGCCAAAATTGCGGGAACTTGCCGGCCGCCTGGTGGCCTGCCACCATTCTGAAAAATTCCTGTAATCAAGGTCATGTAAACGGTGTAACTCTGTATTCAGGGGCAGGCTTTCCTTGCTGTCGTCCTCTAATCGGGGTCAGGCTTTCCTTGTCTAATCGGGGTCATGTCTAATCGGGGTCAGGCTTTCCTTGTTGCCTAATCGGGGTCAGGCTTTCCTTGTTGCCGTAAACGTTCCTCGAAACGGAGTCCAGCTGCAGCGTCCCCAGGCAACTTGGCGTGACAGGTTGCACCCTGGGCAAGATGGGTAACGGAGCTATCAAAATTGATCCGTCTTGAGCAGCACGAGGGTGCAGGCCTCCTGCACCTGGATGCCGGCGGATCTGAGCCGGTCGTATACTGCCGGATTTTCCGTATTTGGGTTGAAAATTACCCGTTTGGGTTTAAGGGCCAAAATGTCCCTGATGATTTTTTCCTGGCGGGGCACCCCCACGTACATGGTCACGGTATCAATGGGATCGGGAATATCCAAAAGCCCCTGGTAAACGGTTTCACCTTCAATGGTCTTATGTTTAAAGGCAATGGGCACAGGAGTGTGGCCGTATTCGTTCAACATATTCATGGCCTTGTTTGAATACCGGTCTTTCAAGGGGCTGGCGCCTACAACAGCAACTGTTTCCATTTTTTCTCCTTTCCACTCATTTGATTCTGCGGGCAAGCAGGGTATGTAAAATTCCGGTTTCAGCTTGAACACCGGATGGAAATTTTTAAATTTGAATATAGGTATCAGCCCAGCAATTGTACAGAAAATACATGCTTTTTATAGTGGATATGTTTGTACGCACCATAAAACCTAAGGACAAAAATGGGTCAGACCTAGGATATATTCAGTTGACCCACAACGCCGCCACCCTGAAAACCTTGTTCACGGGCCGGTTCGCCTGCTTTGCACAGAGGGCCTGGTGATCGACCGCACGGTTCTGCACCTGGGGCAGGGGCATCTTTTATTCTTCAGATTGCAACACTCTCTTTGTCTCCTGTGTTCGCCCCGTGTTTGAAGGCAATGCCTGACTGTCTGCAGAAATTGCAAAATTGTACCCGGTAAAAAATTCAACTCCTGAAATATCACGGTTCACATAAATCAGGGTCGGGGCGTCAACGGTTTTATACCACCCGGCCGCTTCCCAGCTCCCAAGGATATATCCGTCATTATCCGGATCATTCCCCGCATATAAACGATAGACACCTGCCGGCAGGCCGGTAAAAGAGAATGGATATTCACCGTTGTCTGCATTTGCCATAACCTGAAAGACCTGGTCTGTTTGTGTATTGACCATCTGAACATAGTGGGTGCCAAGATCCATGCCCGTGGACGAAGGGGAGGGTTGATAAACCGTTACCGGTATGGAAAGGGTATTGGCTGTTGAACTCAGGGTCAGGGTACCTGAATATGAGGTGTTCTGGTTCAACAGAGAACGATCCACCGTGACCAGATAGGAGCCAAGATTGGCGGTGTCCGTTTTATCTTTTGTAATGGTAAGCCAGAACAGGCTTGAGACCGGTTCATCCATCCAGAGATCTCCGTCTCCGTTGTTGACCGCTGTCAATGTCATGGTCTGGGCCGTGGCACCAAAGTTGATGGCCCCCGGAGTTGCCGCAAGGATCGGCGGGTCAAGGGTCTGGACACCCTGGGCAAGCTCAGTGGCTGCAGACAGACATTTCTGGGCATTGACAAGACCATTGCCATGGAAATCATCCCTGCCCGGAGAACCGGTGTCATCGGTCAGTCGCATCTCTTCAAGAAGATCAACGACAATATCCGTATCAAGCTCCGGATAAACGGATTTCATAAGGGCAAACACCCCTGACACGTGGGGGACAGCCATGGAGGTGCCCTGTAAAAAAGTATACAGGAACCGGATGCTGTCGGAAGAATCATCCCCACCCGTGCTCAATACCCCGTCGGGAAATCCGTCACCATTGATATCCGCTGAGCTGTCGCCCCCGGGCGCTGAAATGTCAATCCATGATCCATGGTTGGTATACCAGGCAGCCTTTTTTTCAAGGGTAACGGCACCGACTGAGACCACACCCGAATAGGCGGCCGGATAGACCGGTTGGGAGGAGGAATCATTGCCTGCGGCAGCAACCAGTATCGTCCCCATACCCGTCAGGGTGTTGATGGTATTCTGCTCTGCCTGGGAATAGCCTGTGGAGCCAAAACTCATGTTGATAATATCTGCCCGTTGCCGGGGAAGGGTCCCGGAATCGTTTTCAAGACCTGCAGCATACCGCAATGCCTGGATAATATCATAGGAGGTTCCCCCGTCCCGGCCAATAACCCTCAGGGGCATAATCAGGGAATTCCAGGAGATTCCGGCCACTCCCAGACTGTTGTTTGTGACGGCGCCAATGGTTCCGGCCACATGGGTACCGTGGAAACTGCTTGTCGTACCGTTACTCTGATCCCCGGGATCATCCGGATCATCGTCAAGACCGTCACCGTCCAGGCCGTTGGCAGGGCTGGAGATAAAGTCATACCCAGGAGTCAGGCCATCGACCATGTCAGGATGGTTCAAAAGCACCCCGGTATCCATAACGGCCACAATGACATCGCTGTCCCCGGTGGTCGTACTCCAGGCATTGGGCAGATTGATGAGGGGATAGTTCCACTGGCGGACATAATAGGGATCAGACGGGGTGACGACAGAGGGTTTTCTGATGAAGTTGGGCTCGGCATAGTCCACATCCCCACGCCGCTTCAATGCTTTCAGCAGGTTCAAGGTTCTGTCTTTTTCAACAATGGATTCAGGGGCACCTGGAATCAAGGCGGCCGTATCAGACGTTTTCTCTTCAACCTGGGATGCAAGACTGTTGATGGAATAAGCGCTGGAACCGTCAAGCCTCAACAGTACCGGGGCCACGCCGCCATGGGTCTCCTGGACAGACAGGGAGTCGGCCGCATCCGTTGACTGTTTAAAACCAACAATGGCCTCACCCGGCATAAACGTTTGGGATAAAATCATTTGCGAATTTGAAATCGGTACAAGATCATTGCCCAGGGTCAGCACATAGGCTGAGGCACCACTGTAGGCATAGACCCGAATATAATAGGTCCCTGGACCATTGACCTTGAGGGTCTCAATGCCGACAACGTCCTTTGAGCTGTCCACAATCTCAAAAAACGCATTGTACAGGTAAAGATCCAGGTCATTGATCAGAGAATCGGCAAAGGAAAGGCTTATCGTTTCGTTGCCTGTAAAAGAAACAACAAAAATGTCGGACCGATCGCCCTGGACAAAGGAGGTGCCCATGGCCCCCTTTAAGGGCTCATTAACATATCCACCAAGGGTGGATGGGGAGGATATCTGCTGGGCGGTTTCTTGGGTGTTGTTTTCCTTGACATAAAAGTTGGGGTCATTGGTATCCGAATCCATGAGATTACCCGAAGATATGACAATTTTTCCACCCACGCTCAAAGCGGCAGGAGAGGGATTCACCACAATGTTTTTAGATTTGGAGGCTCTACCTGAAACGCTTCCGGTTACTGTGAGTACCACATTATAGGTTCCCTCAAGGGTATACACATGGAAGATGTGTACCCCGGAACCTGTCACCCCATCCCCAAAATCCCAGGCATATTCTACAATACTTTCCCCCGTTGTGGTGGATGCTGCAGCATCAAAATAGACATTCAGGGGGGCGTTATCGCCAACCGGAGAGATGGAAAACTCAGGGACAAGGCTCGTTTCCACAATCGAACCATCTTCAGTCCCTTGCTCGGTAGTGCCACCACCGCCACCGCCACCACAACTGAAACAGAAAACCAAGAGCAGAAGCATCTGGATAACACCAGTCAAATGTACCTTTCTGACCATCCCGCTTTTCCCATTTTAATCATTTTTAATTATTGTTCGATGGAACAGGATATAAAGATCAAAAGAGAAAAGCAACGAGAGATTGGCATTGCCTTGACTTGTACCCCTGCAAACCGCTATAATTACGACCTTTATGAACAGGTTACAACGCAGGGGGCACCCGGAAAGCATGGCAGATTCAGCATCTACGGAAAAACATCGGCATCAGGCAGAAATGCTTGCCAACAGGGTAAAAAAACGGTTTAAACACCTCAGCAAGCGGTTCAAGCGACAGAACATCGAGATCTTCAGACTCTATGACTGGGAGATCCCTGAAATCAGGGCCGTTGTCGACTGGTATGCCGGCCACCTGGTGATTGCCGAATACACCCGGCAGCACTCGGTTCCCCAATGGCTGCCCATGATGGCCCAGGCCCTTGCCCAGGCCCTTGAAGTCCCCATGGAAAATGTCCACCTCAAGGAGAGGCGGGTGGGAAAAATGGACGGCAAACGGTATGAACGAATCGACCAGACCAATGCCAGGATCATCATGAACGAGCGGGATTTGAAATTTTTCATCAACCCCTTTGACTATGTGGACACAGGCCTTTTTTCAGACCACAGAAACACCCGTCAGATGGTCAGACAGATGGCAACGGGCAAGGATTTCCTGAACCTGTACTGCTACACAGGCTCGTTCTCCTGCTATGCGGCAAAGGGGGGGGCAAAGTCCACCCTGTCCGTGGACCGTTCCGACACGGCCATCTCCTGGGCCGGGGAGAACATGGCACTCAACGACCTTGGGCCTGAAACCAATGTTCTGGTCCAGGCACCGACCTTTGACTTCTTAAAACAGACCGCAGACAACAACCAGACCTTTGATCTTGCCGTTGTGGACCCCCCATCGTTTTCCACCTCCAGGGACGACAACGAGGCGTTCGACATTTCAAGGGACCATCCACGGCTGCTCCAGGCCGTGGTCAAGGTGATGAGACCCGGATCAACCGTTTTTTTCTCAACCAATCACCAGAATTTTTCTCCCTGCATGGAGAAGCTCCCTGTACAAGAGACCCTTGAGATAACATCCAAAACCATTCCAGAAGATTATCAGCACAAGAACAAGACCATCCACCGCTGCTGGAAAATCCTGGTATAAACGGCACGGACGGAGCAGGGAATCGGCCAGGCCACAACGAACGATGAAACGCCTTCACTGTTGATGCTTCAGTGGGCATTCCGATAAAAAAAAGAGGAGCGATCATGGAGAGACAAGCAAGTCCAGACCATTTTCCATCGATTCCGGCAATCGCGCTTGTACTGGTTGTTGGTTCACTGGTCCTTTGTGCGTGTTCAGGCACCTATTACAATGCCATGGAAAAAATAGGGGTCCACAAACGCGATATCCTGGTTGACCGGGTGGAACGGGCCAGGGACTCCCAGGCCGATGCCCAGGAGCAGTTCAAGAACGCCCTCGAGCAGTTCGGGTCAGTGGTCGAGCTCAAGGAAAGCAACCTTAAGATCGCCTATGACCGCCTCAATTCCGCCTACGAAGAGAGTGACAGGGCCGCAGGGGAAGTATCGGACCGCATCGACAAGGTCGAAGCCGTTGCCCAGGCCCTGTTTGACGAGTGGAACGAAGAGCTTGCGCTGTACCAGAACCCTGAGCTTCGCCGCTCAAGCCAGCAGCAGCTCAACCGAACACGATCCCGATACCGGTCAATGCTGGCCGTCATGCACAAGGCCGAGAAAAGCATGACTCCTGTGCTTGTCACCTTCAGGGACAATGTTTTGTTCCTCAAGCACAACCTCAATGCCCAGGCCATCGGATCGTTGCGGTATGAGTTCACGAACCTTGAACAACGCATCAACCGCCTGATCCAGGAAATGAACACGGCCATTGAATCATCCAACACCTTTATAAACGAATTGACCCAGAGCTGAAACCAGAGACCAGAGGAAACAATCAGATGAAAATTTACACCTACCCCTCCCCGGAGGGGGAACAACGCATTTGCGATACCCTTGAGCGGGGCCTTGGATTTACCCCCGAGGACCAAAGGGCCGTTGAAGCCTATATCGAAGATGTCAGGGCAAGGGGAGACCAGGCCCTGGTTGAATACACCAATCAATTTGACTCGTCCCATGTAACCCTTGACACCCTGAAGGTCAGCCAGCAGGAAATCCAGGAGGCAAAGGCCCTGGTAGACCCCGATTTTTCAAGGGCCCTTGACCGGGCCGTTGACCAGCTTGAGACCTTCCACTCAAGGCAGCGCCAGAATTCGTGGATCGACACCCCCAGAAACGGGGTCATGGTCGGCCAGATGGTGCACCCCGTGGATGGGGCCGGTATTTATGCCCCCGGGGCAAAGGGCGGTAAAACGCCCCTGGTCAGCTCGGTTCTCATGGGCGGCATTCCTGCCCGGGTGGCAGGCGTTAAATCATGCTGCCTCATGACCCCGCCCATGGCGAACGGCAAGATCAACCCCTGCATGCTGGTTGCGGCCGACCGGGTGGGCATCAACGCCATCTTCAAGGCCGGCAGCGCCTGGGCCATTGCAGCCCTGGCCTTTGGCACCGAATCCGTGCCCAAGGTGGATGTGATCGTGGGACCGGGCAATATCTTTGTCACCCTGGCCAAGAAGATCGTGTCAGGCATTGTCGGCATTGATATGATCGCAGGCCCCAGCGAAATCCTGATCATTGCGGACAAGACTGCCAATCCGGACCATGTTGCGGCCGACCTTCTCTCCCAGGCCGAGCATGACCCCATGGCCTCGGCCATCCTGGTCACCGATTCCATGGAAATCGCAACCCGGACAAAGGCGGCCCTGGAAATCCAGGTCAAAGCCCTGGGCCGAAGGCAGATCGCCCAGCGGTCCATTGATGATTTTGGTGCCATCATGAAGGTCCCGGACATTGATACGGCAATCGCCCTTGCCAACCGCCTTGCACCCGAGCACCTGGAGCTGATTGTTGACACCCCCTTTGAACAGGTGGGAAAGATCAAAAATGCAGGCGCTGTTTTCCTTGGCCCCTACACCCCCGAACCCATGGGCGATTACATTGCAGGGCCCAACCATGTGCTGCCCACTGCCGGCACGGCACGGTTCTCATCGGCCCTGGGCGTGGATAATTTCACCAAACGAACCAGCCTGATCAACTATTCAAAGGAGGCCTTTGACCGTGAGGCCGAAGATGTGATGGTTCTGGCCAATATCGAGGGGCTTGACGCCCATGCAAACTCGGTACGGATCAGAACAAAATAGAAAACCCTGTCAAAAAGCTGCCTGCCCCGGACTTTCCGGGACAGGCGGCTTTTTGATGATCCGACTGCAAACCCTTAAATTCAAATCGATTTCATCCTATAATCACTGGTTGCCGAACCCGTTCTGGGCGCTGCAGTCGGGACACTCCCAGGTGATGCCGTTGCAGGTCATGCCCCACTGATTTTCGTACATGCAGTCCTGGCAGATGGCAAACCCGCACCGGCATGTCCAGCAGAACATGGCGGTCTTGCCGCAGCAGTGGCACACCTTGCCCTGTTTTTTCCGGCGCTTTTCTCTTCTCTTTTTCTGTGCTTCAGTCATGGGGAACCTGATCAAATACCTCTTTTATGGTCTGGGCCATTACCGTCAAATTGTTGATATAATCCCTGGCCAGGGGATCCAGGGCAATGACCACACCGCTGATGGCCGCTGCGATCTTGTCTGCCGTTCGGGTATCAAACTGGGGCTGGACAAATATCACCCGGGCCTTTGCAGCCCTGGCCTGGTTGATGAATTCAGCCAGGGCTCTGCCCTTTGGCGCTTTTCCTTCGACCTCAACGGCCATCTGCACGAGCCCGTACTGGTCTGCAAAATAGCCGAACACGGGATGAAACACAAAGATATTTTCACCGGCCACGGGCCCAAGTGCCGCGGCAATGGACTGGTCAAGGCGGTCAAGGTCGGCCTGGAACCGTTGAAGATTGGCCCTGAAATCGTCGGATGATCCCGGAAGGGCCCGGCAAAGGGCATTGCAGATGTTTTCCGCCTGCCGTTTCACAAGAACCGGATTCATCCACACATGGGGATCGGTTCCACCACCGGCGAACTGCCTCAGGGCAATCCCCTGGGTAGTGTCGACAATGGTCAGCCCCTGGGCGGCACCTTTGATCTTGGGCATGAACGACCGCTCAAAGGGCACGCCAATGGTGAAAAAAAGCCCGGCACGGGCAAGCTTTGCCATCTGGGAGGGGTTGGGGGAATAAACGGCCGGGCTCTTGCCCGGCGGCACAAGCACCTCCACGGCCACCCCATCTCCTGCAATACGTTCCACAAAATAGGCCTGGGGTTCTATACTGACAAACACGGTCATGGGTTGCGGTGCCATTGCCTGGACCTGACAGACCAGGGTCAGAACCAGGACAAGTGCGTATGGAACAAATCGAAATAAAACCATCTGGATCTCCTTTTTTTAGATGAAACGCCCACCAAAGCATCATCAGTGGGGAGTTTCATATTCCGTTGCGGCCAGGGCAAAGGTCATGCTCCACCCATGCCGATTTTATAAGAAACGCGTATCATTCCGGCTACCGAAGGGAGATGTTGCCCTTCGGTTGCCTCTGCTGTCGAAGGTTCAAGTTTCATGTTTTTTTGTGCCTGGGAACCCTTACCATGATTCGGCCATGCCGGTTACTGGGGCGTATATAACCCGGCCTTCACGGGAAGGTAAAGGGAAAGCTCTGGAAACAATGAAAGGATGATCAAAACAATCACATCCATGACAATGAACGGGATGGCCTGGCGTGCAATGGCATCCACCGATTCGCCGGTAAGGTTGGCCGCAGTGAAAAGGTTCACGCCCACCGGCGGGGTTGCCTGGCCAATGGCCAGGGCCGATATGAAAATCACCCCATACCAGAGGGGATCGATCTTAAAGGCGACAAGTACGGGCATGAGAATCGGCATGATCAGATAGGAGATGGAGATGGCGTCCAGGACCATGCCAAGACCCAGGAGCAGAAAGTTGATGAGCACGATCATCACCAGGGCGTTGGGGGAAAGATGCAGGATCAACGCGGCGGCCCGGTCCACAATGCCGATCACCGATGCAGCCCAGGTGAAGATCCCGGCAAACACGACCAGAAACATGATCACGCTGCTGGTGACCGAGGCGTCCACCAGAAGGTGGAGAAAATCCTTCCAGGAAATGGACCGATACACAAATACCGCCACGAACAGGCTGTAGAATACCGCCACAACGGCCGCTTCCGTGGGGGTGAAGATTCCGGAATAGATACCGCCAAGGACGATGACGGGTGCCAGAATGGCCCAGATTGCTTCCCGAAGGGCCACAAGGATTTCACCCATTGGCGCCCGCCGGGTATTGCCCCGGTACCCCCGTTTTTTTGAAACCCAGAAGGCAACAATGATGGTTCCGATCCCCGTGAGAATACCCGGTACGATGCCCGCAACAAACAGCGCACTCACCGATACATTTGTGATGTTTCCATAGATGATAAAGGCAATGCTCGGGGGAATGATGATGGAAAGATCGGCGGCATTAGCAATCAGGGCCCCGGCAAAGCTTTTGTCATACCCATGGCGAACCATGGGGACAAAAAGAATCAGGCCCACCGCAGCCGTGGTGGCAGGACCCGACCCTGAAAGGGCGCCCCAGAACATGCAGGTACACACGGCAACCATGGCAAGGCCCCCGGTGGCTTTGCCCACCAGCAGTTCAAAAAACCCGGCAATGGTTTTGGCAAGCCCGGCCTTGTCAAGGATGACGCCGGCCAGCACAAAAAAAGGAATGGCCAGCAGGGGAAAAGAGGCAATACCCGATGAAAAGTTCACCCCGAGCATCTCAATGCCAAGATCAAAGGTGTAGATGGTTGCAACGGCCGAGATACCAAGGGCCGTACCAATGGGAACCCCGAAGAACATGAGGACAAAAAAACTGGCAGCAATGACAAAAATGTCCATCAGAGGCGCTTCTCCCCCGGGTTGAGGCGTTTTATGGCATCCCGGTAAATCCCCCGGAACACAAACACCGACAAAAAGGGAACCCCTGCATAGTAGATCCACACGGGAATGCTCAACGAGGCCGAGGTGGCATGGAAAAGGGTCAGTTCGTCATGGATGGCCTGGAGCATGAAAAAATCCACCAGAACAAACAGCAGGGCACTCAGAAAAGCACTTGCCAGGATAACGCCCCGCTGCATTCGTTCAGGAAAAAGATCAAAAAAGGTGACCACCCCCAACTGCCCTCCCCGCTCAAAGGCGATTCCGCAACCCACCACCGTCATCCACACAAACATGTTGATGGTGATCTCCTCGGTGGATGCAATGGAGAAGTGGAAAAAATAACGGCTCACCACATTTGCAAAGGCAATGGCTGCCATGGCAAACAAAAGCAGGGCAGCCACCAGATAGTCGATTCTCAACTCTTTTTTCATGTCGTTTCCCTGGGGCCATCTGAATTAACAGGGGCTACTCACCCATGTCTTTTTTTGCTGTTTCATAGAGGGTCTGACCAATCTTGGGTACCCAGGTTTTGTAAACAGATTCCGTGGCCGCCCGAAAGGCCTTTTCAGCTTCAGGGGTCAAAAAATGCACAGCCATGCCCTTGGACTCAAGGAAACGGACCGGATCCGGGACCTCCATGGTGTAGTTGAACTCGTTTTTCAGGATATTAATTGAAATATCGCCGTCAAGTCCAGCCCGGCACAGGGCTTTTTCAAAACGGGCAGCCTCGATGGCCGCTTCGCCAATGGCCTGCTTTATATCTGCGGGAAATTTATTCCACTCCCGGGTACCCCAGTAGACGATCACAGGGTCCACCAGGTAATTCCAGAACGACACATGGTTGTGATACTGCCAGATCTGCACGGGAATCAACACACCCACGGGGTTTTCCTGGCCGTCAACCACCCCCTGCTGAAAGGCGGTCTGGGCATCTCCCCAGTTCATGTTCACGGGATCTGCCCCAAGGGCCCTGAAGGTGTCGATGAAGATGGGACTTCCCACCACCCGGAGTCTCAAGCCTTTCATGTCTTCGGGTGTGGTGATGGCCCGTTTGCCGTTGGTCACCTGCCTGAACCCGTTTTCCGCCCAGGCAAGGGGGGTGAGCCCGATTTTCTCCATCTTGCCGAACAGCACCTTGCCTGTCTGTCCATGCTCGATCCGGTCAAGACGTTCAAAGTTGTTGATGAAAAAGGGAAGGGAAAAGATGTTCATTTCCGGAATCACCGGGGAAGAGTTGATGGTCGACTCAAAGGCGCAGTCAATAACGCCCTTTGCCACCATCTGGGGGGATTTGAGCTGGGCACCCTTTAACAGAGAACTGCCGAAATAGGGTTTGATGTTGATTCGGCCCTGGGTTTTTTCCTTGACCAGCTCACTGAATTTTGTGGCGCCCATGCCCCAGTAAAAGCTGGGCCCCACGTTGACGGTCATCTTGTACTCTCGCTTAAACGTTCCGGCATTTGCCGGAAGGGCCACCATTATTGCAAGCCATAGTGACACAACAGCAATGGTGCCTCGTTTCAGCCATCTGTTCATATCCCCCCCCTTTTTATATGAAACGCCCACCGAAGCATTGCAAACAGGGGCGTTTCATCATTTGTTGAGACCGAAAGCCATACTCTGCTCCGGCCCTGCCGATTGTTTAAATCGTTTTACCTTGTGCCTGGAAAAGGACAGGCAGTTAATTTCAATAAATAGATAAGGCAGGGAATGATGTCAATGGTTTTTTAGACGCAGAAAATCGACAGGGGGGCAAAAAGCCCCCCTGTCGAATCTATCTGACGATGGCCTGATCAGGCAGTGAAATCGGGATAGGCGTGTCCACCGTGCTCGGTGAAATCAAGTCCCTCAAGCTCCTCTTCGGGTGTTACCCTGAGGCCCATGGTCTTTGAAATGACCTTGAACATGATGAATGCCATGGTAAAGGTCCAGGCAAAACAGGCCACAATACCGACCACCTGAACCATGACAATGGAAAGGGTCACGCCGCCCATGTTAAAGAGCCCTGCAGCCAGGGTTCCCCAGGCACCGCACACCCCGTGGACAGATACGGCACCCACCGGGTCATCAATCCGAATTTTGTCAAAGAACAGAACTGAAAAGACAACCAGGACACCTGAAACCGCACCGATGATGATGGCACTTGTGGGGGTGACATTGGCGCAACCGGCCGTGATTCCCACAAGCCCTGCCAGGGCGCCGTTAAGGCTCATGCCGACCTCTGGCTTTCCGATCTTCAACCAGGCGACAATCATGGCCACAACGCAACCGGTTGCAGCAGAGAGGTTGGTGTTGACAAAGATCATGGCAATACTCTTGTCAGCCGTTGTTGTGGAACCGGGGTTGAATCCAAACCAGCCCAGCCACAGGATGAACACGCCAAGGGCCGCAAGGGGGATGTTATGGCCGAGGATCGGCTTGATACCGCCGTCTTTGGTGTATTTTCCCATGCGGGGGCCCAGGACAATGGCGCCGGCCAGGGCAGCCCAGCCACCCACGCTGTGAACCACGGTGGAGCCTGCGAAATCGATGAAACCCAGTCCTTCAAGCCAGCCGGAACCGTTGAAGAGACTTCCCCATGCCCAGCTGCCGAAAATCGGATAGATCAGGGCTGAAACAATGAGGCTGTAGAGAATATAGCCGGTAAATTTGGTCCGCTCGGCCATGGCACCGGAAACAATGGTGGCAGCTGTTGCGGCAAACACCACCTGGAACATCCAGAAGGCAAGGATCCAGGGATCGCCGTCCGGGGTGAAATCGCTTAAAAAGAAACCCGAGGTGCCAAAGAATCCCGTGGCACTCTTGCCGAACATCAAACCAAACCCAAGGGCCCAGAAGGCAAGGCTTCCCACCGAGAAATCCATGAGGTTTTTCATCATGATGTTGATGCTGTTCTTGGCCCTTGTGAATCCGGCCTCGACCATGGCAAATCCAGCCTGCATGAAAAACACCAGGGCTGCGGCCACCATGGTCCAGAGGTAGTTTGCATGGGTCTGGACCAGTTCAATGGCCGCCTTGTTGCTCAGGGGGGTCGGCGGCGCGTCTTCGGCAAAGGCCGGGGTCAGATAAAGCACTAAAAGGGCTGTGATCACGATTATTTTTTTCATTATTAACTCTCCATGGTGTGATAAATTTGCAAAATAAGACGTAAACAAATAAAGGGATTTTAGAGGGCTTCAGGCCCTTTTTCCCCGGTCCGAATTCGAATGGCATCTTCCACGGGGACAATAAAAATCTTTCCATCTCCGATCTTTCCCGTGGCAGCCGACTCGAGAATGGCAGCAACGGCCATTTCCACCAATGCGTCATCCACCACCAGGCTGAGCTGGATCTTTGGCACAAAATCAACCTGGTATTCGGCACCTCTGTAAATCTCAGTGTGTCCCTTCTGCCGGCCAAAGCCCTTGACCTCGGAAAGCGTCATTCCCGTGATGCCGATTTTATTGAGTTGTTCTTTAACCTCGTCCAGTTTAAAGGGCTTGATGATCGCTTCAATCTTTTTCATACGCCTTATCTCCTGTTTTAAAGTTTTGGTTTATTGCAACGAAAACTTTAAAATGCACACATAATGCCAAACCCGAATATAAAAATAAAAAAAAACGATAAGCCACCGTAATTTAAGCGTTTACGCAAAAACACATCAAGACACAAAGATGCTTCATTTTCAAAAATATTACATTTTTGGAATTAAAACCCCCAAAAAAATACGTTTTTGAAAACAGGTTCAAAACAAGATATCCGGGCTTCCGCCCCCACTGGCGAACCCAATGATGACGTAATATTCCCGGTCCGGTGAACGTCGGTTATTGGGGCTTTGGCCCCCACAGATTAAACCAAAGGGTGAGTGCGTGCTGTTTTTGAGAGATAGTAGTCGTAACCGCCACCGTAGACGGTCATTTCGCCCTGGTCGATCTCAAAGACCCGGTCCACGAGGCAGCGCAGGAAATACCGGTCGTGGCTGACCAGAATAAGGGTCCCGGTGAACGACTTCAGGGCCTGGAGCAGAAATTGCCTGGATTGAATATCCAGGTGGTTGGTGGGTTCGTCAAGGATCAAAAAATTAAGTGGCCGACCGAGAAGGGTTGCCAGGACCACCCGGCTCTTTTCGCCACCTGAAAGGTGCTGTATCCGCTTTTCCACATCATCTCCTGAGAAAAGGAAGGCACCGCAAAGATTGCGGATCACCCCGAGCCCGGCCTGGGGCAGGGCCGCCTGAACGGTTTCCAGAACCGTTCGTTCAGGTTCAAGGATGTCCATGGCGTGCTGACTGAAATAACCGATGTTGACATTGGCCCCGATTCTTGCACTGCCGCAGGTGGCAGCGGTCCTGCCTGCCAGGACCTTTAAAAAGGTGGATTTTCCGGCACCGTTGACGCCCACCACGGCGATCTTGTCCTGGCGGTTGATGATCCCTGAGATGTTGCTGAATACGGTCCGGGGCGATTCATCCCGGTCGCTCCAGGTTTTTTCCAGGGATTCCATGACCACAACATCATCACCCGAACGGGGCGGTTCTGAAAATTCAAAATGAATGGTCCGCTGCTGCTCAGGCAGTTCAATGCGCTCAATTTTTTCAAGTTTTTTTATCCGGGACTGGACCTGGGCCGCATGGGAGACCCGGGCCTTGAAACGGGCAATAAAGTTCTCCTCCTTGGCCAGCATCTCCTGCTGGCGACGGTGGCTGGCCAGGAGCTGAGTCATCCGGATTTCCCGCTCCCTGACATAGAAATCATAATTCCCGCCATAGGTGGTGATGGTGGTGTTGGCCACCTCAATGGTTCGGTCCACCACCCGGTTCATGAAATCATGGTCATGGCAGGTCATCAAAAGGGCACCCTTGAAATCACTGACCAGCCAGTTTTCAAGCCAGACAATGGACTCCACGTCCAGATGGTTGGTGGGCTCATCCAGGAGTAGTAGATTCGGCAGGATGGTCAGAATTTTCGCCAGGGCAATGCGCATCTTCCAGCCGCCGCTGAAGGATTCCACGGGCCGGTTGTAGTCGCCGGGACCGATACCCAGGCCCGTGAGAATGGTCTGTGCCCGGGTTTCAAGGTCATAACCGCCCCGGTTTTCAAACGCCTCGGTGACCTCTCCGTATTTTTCCAGCAACGCATCCATGGCCCCATGGTCCATGGGCTCTGCCATCAGGGTTTCCATCTCTTTCATCTCGTTGCCCAGGGCCGTTACATCGGCAGCTCCGGACATCACCTCGGCAAGGGCCGAACAACCGGCCATCTCCCCCACATCCTGGGAAAAATAACCGATGTTTATCTTTTTTGACGAGGCGATCTCTCCTGAGTCGACCGTCTCTTTGCCCGTGATCAGACGAAAAAGGGTGGTTTTGCCCGCACCATTGGCCCCCACAAGCCCGGTCCGGGTGCCGGCCGGCACCTGAAAGCTTGCATTTTTAAACAAAATCGTTGACCCGTGCTGCTTTGAAATTTTTGTCAGGTGAATCATCAGATCAGTGAATCCTTGGTTTCAGCATAAAAATAACGTTCCATCCACGCGAGGGATGATTTAAGGTGGTCGAGATTGAACACCTCAAGGCTCACCACGCCTGTAAATTGTTTCAACACCCCAAGGGTGGCCGCCACCCGCTCCATGGGGGTCCGGTCAAGGCCCTGGTGATCCTTTGGCGAAACATGGGTGTAGTCAACCCCATGGAGGTGGATCAGGGGCACCCGCCGGCTGTAACGGTCAAAAAGCCCTGAAATATCATACCCGTAACGGATCAGATGACCGGCGTCGATGCACAGGGCCATGGGGGTGGCATCCAGCACGGGGAACAAAATCTCAGGCGGAAAATCAAGGGTTTCAAGGGAAATCCGGGAGGGATCCGGAATCCTTTGGCCGAGACGGTCAAGCATCCGGATCGCCCGCTCCTGCCAGCGACGGATGCCGTCAACGCCTGCATTCCTGTCTTGGGCGGTAAAATCAAGATGAAGGGTGTGGGTGGTGGGACAGAGGGGTGAAGCAAGGGTGACGACCTTTTCCAGGATATCCAGGGCCTCTTCCTGGTTGGCCTGTAACGGATCACACAGGGAGATATCCGTCGGCAGATGGACGTTGTAGGTCACTGAAAGTTCGGCAGACAACCTTGCAAGTTCATCTATTTCACCGGAAGACGGCAGGTAGGCCAGGGGTTTGCTCTCAAAGATCAAAAGTTCTATCTCGTCAAATTCCTGGCCCAGCTTTTCCACATTCGGAATGATGTGATCCGGATAGATGAACGAGGTGGTACCCAGCCTGAACAACCGGGCCGTTTTTTCCATTGACACGATCTGTTTCTCCGTTAAATCATAGCAGTGACAAGGGTGGCAACAAGGGTGGAAACCAGCGATGCCAGGACCATGAGCTCACAGGCCCGGGCGATCATTGTTTCGTCTGGATCCCTGAAATCACTGCCGATAAAGGGTTTTTCAACCAGGATGCCGTGGTAAACGTTGGGGCCGCCGAATTTTGCCCCAAGGGCGCCGGCAAAACACGCCTCGGGATAGCCGGCATTGGGGCTTTTATGGCGACGACCTTCGGCAAGGGCCGTTCGAAAAGCCCGCCGTCCCCTCGGGCCTGAAAGTATTGCCCCGGCCAGTGAAATCACGGCAATGCTGAGCCTTGCCGGGATATAATTTGCCACATCATCAATGCGGGCAGCCCCCCTGCCAAAAAAAAGGTAACGCTGGTTTTTATAGCCGACCATGGAATCCAGGGTGTTGACCATCTTGTAGGCAACGGCCAGGGGAACCCCGCCGATCACGGCAAAGAACAGCGGGGAGAGAAAACCGTCCACAAAATTTTCCGCTACGGTTTCAATCGTTGCCCGGACCACCCCGGTGCGGTCAAGGGTCTCGGTCTGCCGGCCCACGATCATGGAAACAGCCTGGCGTCCTGCCTCGATCCCCCGGGTTTCAAGGGCGTCTTTCACTTCAATTGCCGCCGCAACAAGGCTCCGGGTGGAGAAACAGAAAAAAAGCAGCACCGTCTGAACAATATCCCCCAGGATCGGATTGAGGGTCAGGGCAAGTTCCACAGCAGAAAAGGCAGCAACCCAGGTTGAGACAATGAGCAATACGGCAAAGACAATGCCGCCGACAAGCTCGTTTTTAATCTGCCTTCGGACAAAGGGCTCCAGTCGTTCAATGGCTTGCCCCATGAAGACCACGGGATGGGGCAGACGCCTTGGATCACCGATCAAAAGGTCCAGGACAAAGGCTGCCGGAATAATGTACCAGTTGATATCGGCAATCATTTCATTCTCCCCCCGGGTTCAACCCAATGCTGCCCGAAAGATGCTTGTTCAGGGCATTGACCAGTGCCATGTTTGTCTCTCTGCCCTTAAGGGAGAATCGCACGAACCGGTTTGAAAGGCCGTCGAAATTGGTGCAGTCCCGGATGAGAATGCGTTCATCACCCACGAGGCGGCAAAGGGTCGGGGCATCCATGGGCGGCTCAAGGGCTGCCAACACAAAATAGGTCTGGGAGGGAAAAATCCAGATCCCCGGACAATCGGCAAGACGTGACGTAAAGAGCCCCTTTTCACCGTGCACAAAGTTCCGGGTCCTTGCCGTAAACGCCCCTGTTTCAGCGCCCTGACCCAGGAGATGGGTCACGGCGGCCTGGGCCAGGGCGTTCACCGACCATGGCTGAAAATAGTGCATGAAAGCCTTGATCACCCCAGGATCGGCACAGATAAAACCGGTCCTCAACCCCGGGATTCTGAATATCTTTGACATGGACGAGAGCACGATCAGGTTGGAAAACCGGTCGTCGCCCACAAGGGTGATGTTTTCCGCATCTTCAACAAAGGGCAGGTAGGATTCATCAACCACAAACCGGATGTCGGGGAAAGCCTGCACCAGGTCGAGAATGGCCTGTTTTTCCACAAGCACCCCGGTGGGGTTGTTGGGGTTGCAGATGACTGCCGTATCAAACCCGCCGGTGTCAAGCATCCCTGACACCGCCTCGAAATCCGGAACAAACAGGTTGTCCACGCTGGCCATGGCATACCCATGGTCGATGTTGTGCATGGCGCACCCGTCCCGGTAATCGGAATAGGTCGGTCCGAGGATGAGCATCTTTTTCGTTGCCAGGGCCAGGGGAAGGGTGTAGAGGAACCAGGTGGTTCCGTTGCCCGCCATTACCCGGTTGGCGTCGATGTTGTGCCGACGGGCAAAGGCTGACACCATGCCCCCGGCATCGGCCTGGGGAAGGGACCGGATACCTGCCATGTTTTGGGCAAGAAAGTCCTCAAGTCCCGGGGGAGGCCCCAGGGGATTTAAGTTGCTGCTCATGTCAATGATATCATCAATGGCACACCCAAGCCGTTGTGCCAGGGCGTCAACATTGCCCCCGTGACCTGTAATCATAACCCATAATCCTTCATAAAATTGCGGCCCCTGCCGCAAGGAATAGAACGGCTTCAGTGACCTCTGTCATTGCCCCCAGCATATCGCCGGTGATGCACCCCATCTTGATCCTGTAAAAAGCAAGGATCAGAAAAACGGTGACGCCAAAGACCAGGATGATGAAAAGGCCTTTAACGCCAAGCAAAAATCCCAGAACAAGCACCGGCACCAAAAATATGAAATCCAGAACAGGCAGTTTTTTTTCAAAGAGATCGTGCCCCGTGCCTGTGTTTTTCCTGCCATAGCTCAGCAACCGGATGCCAAACAGCATGCCTCCCCTTGAAAGGGCCGGCACCATGAAAAGGATCACCAGGGTGGCAACGGGCGAACACGTTGTTTTAACGGCATAGATTCCCGCCACCTTGAGTGCGAGCATGGCAAAGATGGCCACAAGCCCCATCATCCCGGTCCTTGAATCCTTCATGATCTCCAGGGCACGCTCCCTTGAACGATGGCTGAAAAGCCCGTCTGCCGCATCCCCAAGACCGTCCAGGTGAAAGGCCCCGGTTACGGCGATGAGGAACAGCACATCAACAACCGCCACCACTGAATCGGTCCAGAACAGGGACGCGGCCCGGTCCACTCCGGCAAGCAGGACTCCCAGGATCATTCCCACCACGGGAAAACAGCGGATCATGCCCGTGGGTGAAAATTCAGCATTTTTGCCTGCGGGCAGAATGGTGATGAACATGACGGCCGATCTTAAATCCCTTGCAAACAGCTTAATTCGTGTCAATGGCAACCTCTTCAATGCGTTTAATCCCGTTCTGGTTGAGCACCAGACGGAATCGGCGGTAGACGACCCGGCCGTTGCCCGAGTGCTTCATGATCATGTTCACATGGTAAACCCTGTTGCCGAAAATCTTCTGGCAACCCTTGGTGTCGCACACATAAATCGGCGTCTTGGAATTGTCCATGCGGATGAGGAATCGACTGACGTTGAGCCGCATGATATCCACAATGCTGTTCACGGGATAGTCGTGGTGGATCGACCGAAACTGCCGGTTAAAAATCTTCACCTGTTTTCGATAAAGAATGACCTTTTCACCGACCCAGTCGTTTTCAACTTCAGTAATGTGATCCTTGGCCCTGAGTTTTACAATGGTCCTGGGCAGTTTTTCACTTTTTAAAAAGGTAACGCTTTCCCTGCACCACCCCAGCTTCTGCTTTGCATTAAAGTAGATCTTTCGTTTGTGATCAAACAGCCGGGTCCTGAGTTTGGCGCCAAGATAGGTGCGGATGAACTCCTTGATGCGGTCCTTGAACATGTAACTGATGACCAGCACCAGGAAAAGGGGGGTGGAAACCGTTGCGTATACGGACTGGGCAAAAAAGACGGCCGTGGTGGCAAACATCATGGCGATGCCTGCAGCAAGGGCAAAGGCAAGCTGCTCGAGCCACTCGCCTTCATGCTTGAATTTTGTCTGAAGAAACAAAACATTGCCCATGAACTTTTTCAAAACGCTCGAGCGGAACAAAAACTCCTCGTTGGTCGAATCCATGCTGGGAATCGAGGGATAGCTGTTTGCCCTTCGGTAATCCAGCTCGGTTTTGATCAGGGTTAAGAGCCTTGGATTAAAGGTCTCTTTTTCAGAGAAATCAAGCCGGTTGATCACCTGGATGAGATCATAGGTGTAATACTCGACAAGAAGACTCAGGTACTCGTCACCAAAGAGAAAAAAAGAAAAGATTTCCTTATTTCTGCTAGGAACATTGACCAGGGTTCTCAGGCTCCTGAAGGCCGTGACCGTGTCATTGATGCCTGCCAGATATTTATCGACCAGGTCTTTGAAGTCCTGCTCCTTGAGGTTTGTATTCCGGGGGTTCAGGCTCTGTTCTTTGCGGGCGATAAATTGGACATGGTCCCGGACGGCACTTTTGAAGATACAGCAGAACATCTTGAGCTGGTATTCATAACCGGCAAATGATTTCTCATCTTCACCGGCCAAAAGGTCTTCGATTGCCCCCTTGAGTTTTTCCAGGGGGGAATTCTTACCCGCAGCCATGTTGCGCAGAAGCACCACCGGAGTCTGAAGCCTCACATAGACCTGGATGCTGTTGTAAAAATCTTCCCGGGTATAGGTGTAGCGGTTGATGCCCAGATTGTTGGGAAAAAAGAGGTAGGTCTCCACATCATAGACCTTTGCCCCCTCCTCACCGGCAAACGGGTACCCCAGCTTGATTTCAAACTGATTTTTATCGTGGATCTGAATGGTTTCTTCGATCACGCCCGGGCCTCTTTTCCCGGCCATTGAAGCCGGCTGGAAACACCCTTCAATTGAATTCTGCTATTTGGCAAATTTATTCCTGGCCTGGTAAAACAGCCCCCTCGCCTCTCGTACCGACTCGATCCTGCCCGCCTCTTCAAGAACGGCAAGGTACTTGTTGATCTCGTTAACATGGGTGCCCAGGATGGTTGCAAGATCCTCCAGGGTGCAGGGTCTTCTAAGGACGGTCTCAAGGATGGCCGACTCCATATCCGTTCGATAGGATTCAAGCGTCTTTCGGCGGGGTGCAGCCGCAATCACCTCCACATTAAAGGGCTTGAAATAAACCGCGATCTCTTCGAGTGCTTCCCGGGTTGCGGCATGGATGCCCGCGACCACGCCGGGACGGTCCAGGGTGTTGAGCTGAACAATGTCGGGCTGAATTTGTTCCACAGCAGCCTTAAGGGCCCGAAGCTCTTCAGGGGCGTCGTTGTACCCGGGCAGGATAAAGATTTCCAGGGCAAGCCTGCCGTGGAATTCGTTCCTGAAGGCGACCAGTCCGGCAATATAGTCGGTTACGTTGATGGAAGGATGGGGCCGGTTGATATGTTGAAGCGAGGACGACAAGGCGCCGTCAAGGGAGGGCATCACAAGGTCTGCCCCAAGGATCGACCGTCTCACCTCCGGGTCATTGAACAGGGTGCCGTTGGTCAGAACGGCAATGGAGACTTTGGGCTTCCTTGCCCGGATAAAATCAATCACCCGGTTGATTCCCAGGTTGAGACAGGGCTCGCCTGAACCTGAAAAGGTGATATAATCCGGATCCGGATGTTTGGTGAAGTAATCCTCAAGCTCAGCCATAACCGCATCCACGGGCACATACTCCTTTCGCTCAACCGTAAGGTCGGTTGTCGTGCCGCACTCGCAGTAGATGCAGTCAAGGGAACAGATTTTATGGGTGACAAGATCAACACCCAGGGAGATTCCCAGGCGCCTGGACGGTACAGGACCAAACAGATATTTATACATTTTAAAGCCCTCAATACAGATTAACATTTTCTTCAACCCGGATCCCACCTGGGCAAAATCCCGGCAGGATGTGTCATAACATAATTTGGATAATGTTTTAACAGTTAATCTGCAAATCAGGGCAGGTAAATTCCAGGGGTTAACCGGTACGGGAAAAATAAACTGTGATTTCGGCCCGTCGGTTTAAAGAAGGCGTGGTTGCATCCACAGGAGAGCCTTCCGGGTATTCACCCCGGCTGGTGATTTTAAAAATCGAAGGCGGCAGGCCATACCGTACAAGACGATTGACAATTGCGGCGGCTCTTCGTGCGCCCAGGTCGATGTTGGATATTTTTTTAGATTTAGCCGTATCCGTGACCCCGTTTACGTGGACAAAGACCGCATGGGGTCTGGCCAGGGTTGCAAGTTTTTCCAAAAAATCCTCATAGGAACCGATTATTGTTGAACGCCCAGGGGCAAAGAGAATGGGCAGTTGCACTTCCAGGCGAATACCCGAGTCATCGTTGATCAATTCAACCCAATCCCCGATGCCCATGGCATCGATTCGGGTCGTCAACTCTTTTCCAAGGTCCGTGGAAACAAGATCTTCCTCGACAAAATGCCCATTGTCGGGTGTTGCATCCCCGGCATCAAACAATTTACCGCCTTGAATCTTTTTTTGATCCATGGGGATCCCCAGTTTTTCCAGGGCAAGGGTGTGGGCCTGGATCTGTTCAAGCAAGCCTTTTCGTTCCCTTGCAGCACGGTTCTGTTTTTCCCGTATCAGGTTCCGGGACTCGATTAATTCCTGGGGGAGACCTCTCTCCTGGGCCTGGATATCAAGGCACTTCAAATCAAGCCATTCCTGATCCATCTTCAAATTCAAGAGCAGCCCATCAATGGCCTCTATTTCTGACCGATACCTGCCGATTGCGTCATTGATCGTGTCACGCTTCAGGATAAGCGTCTCTTTTTCCACATCCGGATCCAACCCGGCCGGAGCCATATCGGCCAATCCATTAAAGGACCACACCATCAATACCGTCAATAAAGCCACAGTATAAAACAATGTTTTGACACCAGGTCTGTTCATGATTTTCCCCCTGCTGAAATTTCCAAGCCCATGACCGACATCGGTATCTAATTTCCGGAATCCGACGTGTAAGGCGGGGGTGAGGGCAATTGCCCCCCATTGGAAGATCTTCCGAAAAAAGAACCGGGATGCCACCGGTTGTCTTTTTTGAAAAAATTAAGCCTTACGATCATTTCAGCCTCGGTAATGCCATTGCTTAATCTGTTAAGTTCAACAACTTCAGCCCCCCTGAGCCAGGCCTGTGTTTCCGTACGTAAAAGCGTATAATCCACGCTTCCGTTCCTGACAAACGCCTGGGAGTCAAGGTAGACCCCGTGGATTTTTTCCACAAGCAGCCTGTAACCATCTGCAACTGCAGCACGCTCAGCCATAAGCTGGGCCTCGGCACGGCTCCTGGACCGTTCCGGTTCAATACCCTTCCCAATCACACGATAGGTCACCACCTTCTGCATTTCAGAGGAATTTAATGCCCCATCCACCATTGGCTGGGGATTTTTTCCGGCCCCATGCCCCTTTCCCATGAACGAATACGGACCACAGCCTGCAAACATGAAGCTTGAGATCATTAAAAATAATAATATCCCCTGGAAAGGTTTAAATACATTTTTCATTTTGATTTTCCCTTTTTTCCAAACAAACCGATTAAAATAACGGACAGCCCCCACCTGAAAAAGAGCAGCAGGTCAAACTGGATTGCACCCCGACAGAGAGATATACATTTTCCATGCCAGAGGTGACAGGCATCAATTTCACCGTTTTCATTCTTTGATAAAATGGATGGTGATATCGGCACGTCTGCTCAACACCCGGCACCGCTCACTTTTTTCCAGACATTTTTTATATTCGCCCATGCCTGTAATTTTAAGATCAGACGCGTTCATCCCGTTTTTCCCTAGCTCACGAACCACGGCGCCCGCTCGTTTTGCACTGAGTTCTATGTTGGTCATTTTCGTTCCCCTGATCTTCCGATAATCGGTGAACCCCGTCACATCCACCAGAACCCGATAGGGTTTGAGGAATTCAGCCAGGCGGGCCAGGAACCTTTTATGGGCATCGGTCAAGGTGAATTTACACGGGTCAAACAGTATGGGAAAAACGCTCTCCATGACCAGGCCTGGACCGTCAACCGAAATTTCAAGGTAATTTTCAAGCCCGGCCTGGATGAGACCGGCCTCAAGCGCTTTCTCAACTCCCGAAGGGGTGTTGCCCCGGGACCCCACCCGGGCTGTTTTTGATGGGAAGAAAAGATCAGAACCGCCTGCATGCCCCATTGTTTTGTTTAATTGTTCAACGTCGCTCCCATGGGTCTGTACCAACGCCATCAGTTGATTTTTTCTCGTCTGCGCAGCCACTATCTTTTGGGTCAAAAGGTTTCTTGACTCCGTTAAAACCTCGGGTGGCAACCGGTTCTGGTCCTGAATCATCGCAATCTTAAGATAAAGCCACTCCCGCTCCATTTTAAGATTCAAAATATCTCGATCCGTCAGTTCCAGCTCTGTTTCATAGGTTTTCACCAGGTCAAGAAGCCTGTCCCGTTCAACAACGATAAAGGCGTCGTTACTGCCGGAAGAGGAAACAGGCTCAGCCCGGACATGGAAGGGAATGATGAGGATAAAACAAAGCAACGTTTTGAGCAGAGTAACCTTTTTCATCTTTTTTCCGCCTAGGCCAGGGGTTATAACAATCGCTTGTGACAGAGACGTTTGACACCAGGTGAAACATCCCGGAACCGCACTGGATAAAAATCATGTATCCAACAAAAGAGATATCGACACCCGGGCTTGAACCTTTAATCCCGTTATTCCCTTCCCAGACTTTTCAAGAACAGGCAAGGGGATACCCATTGGAAAATAAAAAAACAAGATCTTCATCCGGTACGACGGGAATGTTTAACGATTTGATCGTTTAATCTACGGCGGGCATCGGCGTCAAGGTCAATCCCTGGGAATGCCCACCAGGGATCGTATTTGACACCCTTTTAATTCCAGTGTCCATCTTCTGAACCTTCTTTGGAACCAATCCGTTAAAGGAAAGAGAGCCCATGATTTCAGGGGGATCCCCCCCTACAGGATCTCCATGCGATTGAGACAACCGCTGTTTATTGTTCCTCGGGATCTCGGGCAGATCCCAGGTCCTGGGCTCCGGAACTTCTGACCAGGATATTGCAGTGGGGACAAACCATTTTAAGCTCCGTCACCTTCCCCCTGAAGAGCTTTCCCTTGCAATGGGGACAATAGTAATCAATCAGATCAAGGCTCTCTGCGGCCCCGTCCATGCTCTGGTACATTGATGGGTTGACATCTTCGTTGCTGCGATCCATGGTCATATTTACCCTTCCTTTTCAATCGGTTGCGCTTCCATGAGCAAAATGTATCAGTGATTCAGAACAGCAATGGTTTCCCTTGCAATCTGGAGTTCTTCGTTGGTGGGAATCACCCAGGCCTGGACACGGCTTGTGTCCCTGGTGATTCTCTTTGCCTGATTGATGCGTCCCCTGTTTTTCTGGGAATCCAGCTCAAGACCCAGACAGTCAAGGTCCGAAAGCACCATGGAACGAATGACATCGTCATTTTCTCCGATGCCTGCCGTAAGGACAACCCCGTCAAGGCGACCCAGAACCACGGCATAGGCACCCAGATATTTCCGGATACGGTAGCTGAACATGCTAAGGGCAAGCTCGGCCAATTTGTCCCCCTGTTCCGCCTTTTTATGAATATCGCGCATGTCATTCATCCCGCAGATCCCCTTGAGCCCGCTCTCCTTGTTGAGCAGGGTATCAATCTGCTGAATGGAAAGCCTGTTCTGTTCTGCAATATAGGCAAGAACCGCCGGATCAATATCTCCGGACCGGGTACCCATCATCAGACCTGCCAGGGGCGTCATGCCCATGGAGGTGTCCATACACCTGCCGTTCTTCACGGCCGCCATCGAGCACCCGTTGCCCAGGTGTACGGTGATGAGATTGATCTCCTCCAGTGCTTTGCCCATGAGGGTCGCTGCCTGGTTGGCCACATACTTGTGGGAAGTGCCGTGGAAACCATAGCGCCTCACCTTGAGGTCTGTGTAAAAGCTGCGGGGAATGGCGTACAGAAAGGCATGCTCGGGCATTGTCTGGTGGAAAGCCGTGTCAAATACAGCCACATTGGGAACATTGGCAATCAACTCCTGGGCCATCTCAATGCCCACAAGGCCCGATGGATTATGCAGGGGTGCGATGGAGATATTTTCCTTAATGCCCTGCTTCACCCCTTCATCCACAAGGATTGAGCGGGTAAAATAATCCCCCCCGTGTACAACCCTGTGGCCGATGGCACCCACCTCATCCAACGTTTTGATCACCCCGTACTCACTATCCTTGATCATATCAACCACAAAGAGCATGGCGCTCCTGTGGTCGGGTACGGCCTGGTGTTTTTCAACCACGGCCTCGTCGGCACTGCCGGGAAATTTTTTATGGATCAGTTTGCCCGTTACATCTCCAATCCGCTCCACAAGGCCTGCGGCCATGACACGCTCGTCGGCCATATTGATAAGCTGATATTTAAGCGAAGAGCTGCCGGCATTTATGACAAGTACATTCATCTTTTTATCCTTAGATTAAACCTTTGCCCGCCTGGGCCTGAATTGCCGTAATGGCAACTGTGTTTACGATGTCTGGGATGGTGCAGCCCCGGCTCAGGTCATTGACCGGTTTGTTGAGTCCCTGGAGGATGGGGCCGATGGCAACCGAACGTTCAGACGCCCGCTGGACCGCCTTGTAGGTGTTGTTTCCCGTATTCAAATCCGGAAAGATAAAAACCGTTGCCCGACCCGCCACCCTGGAGTCGGGCAGTTTGGTGTTTGCCACATCAGGATCAATGGCTGCATCGTACTGAAGGGGACCTTCAATCAAAAGATCGGGCTCCCGCTCCTTGGCAATCCTGGTCGCATTGATCACCTTTTCAACATCCACCCCGGTTCCAGACGACCCCGTGGAGTAGGATAGCATGGCAACCCGTGGGTCCACCCCGAACACCCTTGCCGTTTTTGCAGAACTGATGGCAATTTCAGCAAGCTGTTCAGCCGTGGGATTTGGATTGATGGCACAATCACCAAAAACAAGGACCCGGTCCTTGAGGCACATGAGGAACACGGACGAAACGATGGAAGCGCCGGGTCGGGTTTTGATGATCTGGAACGCCGGCCGTATGGTGTGGGCCGTGGTGTTGATCGATCCTGAAACCATGCCGTCGGCATCTCCCTTGTGGACCATCATTGTGCCGAAATAGGTGGGATCCATCATGGCATCCCTTGCCGTGTCAAAGTTGACCCCCTTTGACTTTCGCATATTGTAAAAGGTTTCGGCATACTCGTCCAGCAGCGAACTTTTATCCGGCTGCACAATGTTGACCCCGCTCAGGTTGAGCCCGAACTGTTCGATCTTCTGGTTGACCTCCTCCTCCTTGCCAAGCAGGGTGATGTCGCAGAACGACCGGCGCAGCAGGATGTCTGCAGCCCTGAGAATTCTCTCGCCAATGCCTTCGGGCAGTACAATGTGCTGGCGCTGTTTTTTAGCCTTTTCAATGAGACTGTACTCAAACATCTGGGGAGTGATGCGGACCGATTTTCGGGTCACAAGCTTCTGCCTGAGATCCTGGGTATCCACGTGGGCCTCAAAGGTACCCAGGGCAAGGGCGATCTTTTTGGGGTTGTCAGGTGAAATTCTGCCGTACAGATGATTCAGGGCACTTGCCGTCTGGTAGGTGGCTTCGGCCACCTGGATGATGGGAACCGGCACCCCCTTCCACCCCTCAATGAGCCGCATGATGGTGTCGGGCAGACGAATCCCGCCGCAGACAAGGATGCCCGAAATGTCGGGATAGGCCGACGAATACCTGGAGGCAAGGCTGGTGAGCACAATGCTCGACCGGTCCCCGGGGGTCACCACAAGGCTGTCTTTTTTAATATGGTTCAGAAAGTTCGGTGCCAGCATGGCAGCAACAATGTAGTCGGCGATCTGATTGTCCAGGGCCTCCTTGCCATAGAGAATCTCGGCATCAAAGAATTTTTGAACATCCCGCATGGTCGGTCGACTCAGGGCATCAAGCTCTGGAATCACGTAGACCCTGCAGTCGGGAACGGTGATGGCCTCTTCAAGGGCAGTCTTCAACACATCCAGGTACATGGGATCGGCCCGGTTCACCAGCACACCCAGAACATCGACCCCCTTGTTCTGAAGGCTTTCAATGGACAGCTGGTTGGAGCTTGCCACCTCGTCAATGCTCTTCTCGCATCCGTTTGAAACCACAATGGCCGGGCTGCCCAGGCATGCGGCAATGTCCGCATTGATGTCAAACTCAAAGGCTTCACTGCCTGCCGCAAAATCGGTCCCCTCACACAGCACAAACCCGCATTTTTCCTCAAGCTGTTTATACTTGTTGAGGATGGTTTCCATCATTTCAGCCTGACGGCCGGCATTGATCATATTTTTGGCCTCTTCCATGGTATAGGCATAGGTTTCTTCATACCTGAGCCCAATGTAAAAATGGGAGAGCACCAGATCAATGTCAAAATCTTTGTCACTGGTTTCCGGCGGGTTGATAATGGGCCGGAAAAAACCGACCATTCTTATATCCCTCAGCAAAAGCTGCATGATCCCAAGAACGATCAGGGATTTTCCACTCCTTGTCTCGGTTGGAGTGATGTATAAGCTTTTTGACATATAGCTATATATCCTTTAAACTTTTAAAAAAACAGATCGGCATACCCGATCACCACAGGTGTCATTAATATCAGATTAAACAGAAAAGCAAAAGAATGTTCAAATAAAACCGGCATAAAAAAAACAAGAGGGCCATGGAGTATCCTCCCCATGGCCCTCCCGTACAATGAATTATAATACCGTTTTTTATTTGAATCCCCACCCAGGCATCACCGGTGGAGCCATTTCAAATTTTGTTACGGCCGGATCAGACAATCTGTTCCGGTCGTTCCGGTTAGTAGATGTTCAGATATTCCTTGACTTCCCAGTCGGTGACGCTGATCCGGTAGTGATCCCATTCCGCCTCTTTGTTGATGATATATTTCTCATAGATATGCTCTCCAAGGGTATGGCGGGTGAGGGGGCTTGCCTTCAGCTCCTCCAGGGCCTCACTCAACGAAGCCGGCATGGAGGCGATGCCGGACTCAATCTTTTCTGCAGCCGACATGTCAAAAATATTGCTGTTCGTTGGGGCTGGAACCGCAAGTTTGTTCTTGACCCCGTCAAGGCCTGAACTGAGCATCATGGCAAAGGCAAGATAGGGATTGCAGCAGGGATCCGGACAACGGACTTCGACCCTTGTGCCAATACCCCGGGATGCAGGAATCCGGATCAAGGCACTCCGGTTTGAAGTTGACCATGCCACGTAAACCGGTGCCTCGTAGCCCGGCACCAGGCGCTTGTATGAGTTGACAATGGGGTTGGTGACGGCAGAGAACCCCCTGGCATTCTTCATGATGCCGGCAATGTACTGGTAGGCCACCTGGCTTAACTTCAGCGGGTCTGACTCGTCGGCAAACGCATTGGTTCCGTCAAGGTTGAACAGGGACTGGTTGGTGTGCATTCCAGAACCATTGATGCCAAAGATCGGCTTGGGCATGAAGGTGGCGTGGAGTCCATGCTTTTTTGCAATGGATTTTACGACCCATTTAAAGGTTACAGTATTGTCGGCACAGGTCAGGGCATCGGCATATTTGAAGTTGATCTCATGCTGACCCTCGGCAACCTCGTGGTGGGACGCTTCGATCTCATACCCCATCTCCTCCAGGGTTTCGATGATCTCCCTTCTGCAGTCAAGGCCGGTATCCTCAGGATCAAGGTTGAAATACCCGGCATTGTCGTCGGTTTTGGTTGTTGCGTTGCCCTCTGCATCCAGTTTAAAGAGAAAGAATTCGGCCTCCGTGCCGACGTTCATGGTAAATCCCATCTCCTTTGCCTCGGCCAGGATGCGCTTGAGGTTCACCCGGGGACATCCTGTAAACGGTGTGCCGTCGGCCTTGTGAACGTCGCACATGATCCTTGCGGCAGATACACCGTTCCTGCGCCGCCAGGGCAGCACACAAAAGGTGTTATAGTCCGGCTTAAGGTACATGTCAGACTCCTGGATCCGTGCAAATCCGTCAATGGAAGAACCGTCAAACATGATCTTTCCGTCCAGGGCTTTTTCAATCTGGCTCTTGGGCACGGCCACATTTTTCATGAACCCGTTGATGTCACAGAACTGAATCCTGAAAAAATTAACATTCTCTTTTTCTATAATTGCCAGAATCTCTTCTTTTGTCATTTCAGACACTCCCTTTCAGTATCGTTAGTAATTGCCTGGTTAATATCCGTCATTTGAGTCTGACATAAAAGCACTAAGCGTGCCAGGAGATCCAAAGAAAAGTAGATCCAAGAATATATTGTTTTATTTTCAAATAGTTACACAAATACCCAAACAAAAAAACCCAGAAAGAGATGTTCTCGGCGCTCTTCCAACCCGGACGATAAAATACATTTACGTAATATCTTCACCCAAAAAAACACACTTATGTAAGAATGAATATCCATAGACATCGAACTTGATTTTGGCCTTGAGTTCCCTGCTGCGACCAAGGGGGCTACACCACAGGGGAATTCTCACCCCCTTGCCTTTTATCCAGGATTCGGGGTATTGTTCCAGAATGGCCATTGAAATCGAACGAAAATTTCTGCTGCAAGACAACACCTGGCAACAACAGGCTATAACCCATGTTACCATGCGTCAGGGGTATATCAAGAACAGCGTGGAAGGCGTAGTCAGGGTCAGACTTGTCGATACCGCCGCATTTCTAACCATCAAGGGCAGAACCAGCAACTTCACCCGCCTGGAGTATGAATACCCCATCCCCATTGCCGATGCCCGGGAGATGCTGGACCGGCTCTGTCCCAAGCCCCTGGTGGAAAAACAGCGGTTTTTCATCGATTACAGGGGATTCACCTGGTGCGTTGACCGGTTTACAGGGGCCAACCAGGGGCTTGTCCTTGCAGAGATCGAACTTGAGTCGGAGGACCAGCCCTTTGAACCACCCGCCTGGATTGGCCCGGAGGTGACGAACGATCCCCGCTACTGCAACGCCTGCCTGGTGACCCATCCCTATTCAGAGTGGAAAGACCGACCCGATCCCTGAGACTATTCCTGGATACCGAGCAGTTCGATCTCAAAAATCAGGGTGGCACCCGGCTGGATTGCAGGACCTGCACCCCGGTCACCATAGGCAAGGTCGGCAGGGATATAGAGCATCCATTTGGATCCCACGTTCATGAGCTGAAGGGCTTCTGTCCACCCCTTGATTACGCCCTCTACGGGAAACGATGCCGGCTTTCCTCTCTTGTAGGATGAGTCAAACTCTGCACCGTCTATGGTCGTTCCCCGGTAGTTGCACTCCACCGTGTCCGAGGCCACCGGTTTTTTACCCTCGCCGTTTTTAATGACCTTATACTGAAGACCGCTTTCAAGGGTGACAACCCCCTCTTTTACCTTGTTTTCAGCAAGGAACACATCCCCGTCGATCTTGTTCTTGTCCGCAGCAGCCTTCATCTTTGCCATCTGACTTGCCTGCATCTGCTGCTGAAAGGTCGTCATGCTCTGCTGCATCTCTTCAGGGGTCATGAGCATTTTGCCTGTGGTGCTCGACGCAAACCCCTTGAAAAAAGCCTCCTGGTCAACGGCATAGTCCTGTTTGATGTTATTTCCGATGGTCGCGCCAAGGGCATAACTGATCTTCTCTTGTTCGGTTTTCAATGTTTCGTCTGCACAAAAACCGGAACCGGTAATTACGAGCAGGGCGGTTGCAACGGTGACGCCACGGGTGATATTCTTTGCTAGCATGAAGACGCTCCTTTAAAGGGCTAAAAAGTTGATTAAACCATTTCTGCTACCAGAAACCTGGAACAATAGCAATCAAAGTTTTTTCCTTGACTCCAGGAGAGGCATCCAATGGAAGATTCATCCCACCCTGAGCCCCCTGTCAAAATCGGCCCAGGGTATGATCTTCAACGATCCAGACCCGCCCGTTGAAGGAGCGCTCTTACATGGCGGAGGGGAATGGCATAGGTGATGCCGCTGGGATCGGTGATGGCATTTTCCTTTGCCCCCTTTACCAGCACCATGTTGACAATGCCCACAACAGCACCCGTCCTGATGTCATAGAGGGGACTGCCGCTGTTGCCCGGATAGGCCGTGCCGTCAAGCTGAAAAACGTCAAAGGGATTGATGAGAAGATCCACCCGTGACTGGTCCAGCCGCCCCCCCCTGAACACGGGAAGAATGATGGGCGTGATGGCGGATATCAGGCAGTGGTGGGTAACCACATGGAGCCCCAGGGCTGCACCCAGAGGATAGCCCGACAGGGCATACACCTCTCCTTCCCGGACCGTTTCATCGTTTCCAAGTGTAAATACCGGAAGGGGATTCCCCGGGATCTTCAACAGAGCAAGGTCATGCTCCCTGTCCGTCAACACCACTTCGGCCGGGGTAACGGACAGATCTTTGTCCCGGCCTGTGAACACGGCCAGGGATTCATGGTATCTTGTGTTGAATTTTTCCGGAATCACATGGGCATTTGTGATCACATGGTTTCCGTCTGCCACCACAAACCCTGTTCCGCCAAGCACCCCGGGAGGGCGGCGGGTTTTCTGGATCGTGCCGATGCCGACAATGGCGGGTTTGACCCGTTGGATGGTGTCGGGCAGGCATTCGATCCCGTTGCAGGCCATGGCCCGGCAGGACAAGAGCGCAAGGGAAATCACAATCCATGCAAAAAAAACGGCTGTTTCTTTTAAGCGTGTCATAGTATGTTACCTACCACATTGAACACAATAGATACAGCCGCGAATCACGGCTGGGAATAGAAAACAACCATGACCCTGCAGGAAAAATCAATTATGAAACGAATTTGTGTATTTTGCGGATCAAGCGCCGGCTCGGATCCGGAATATGTTGACATGGCGGCCAGGCTTGGAAAGGCACTTGCAGAAAAAAGCATCGGGCTTGTCTATGGCGGCGGCAGTGTCGGCATGATGGGCGTTCTTGCCGATGCCGTCGTCAAGAACGGGGGAAGCGTCACCGGCGTAATCACGGAACATCTCTATAAAATGGAGGTGGCCTTTACCGAACTTTCCGACCTCCGGGTCGTCAATACCATGCACGAGAGAAAGGCCATGATGGCAGATCTTTCAGACGGATTTATCTCCCTTCCCGGCGGGTTTGGCACCCTGGATGAAATGTTTGAAATCATCACCTGGGCCCAACTCAACCTCCACCAGAAGCCCTGTGGATTTCTCAACGTTAATGGCTATTACGACAAGCTCCTCGAATTCATTGATCACATGATCCTGGAAAGTTTTATCAACCAGGCATGCAGGCCCCTGGTCCAGGTGGATGAAGATCCGGCAGGGCTGCTTGAAAAATTCCACAAGTATACGCCCCTGGCCACCAACAAGGGCGAATGGAGTAAACGCCTTGCAGCCAACGAGTGCCTCGGTTAACCGCCATGGAAACACCCCAATTAGGGATCTTTCCCCCTCCCCTGAACCAGAACTTTAGCCGGCCCATGGCAGGCATTGGGCAGCAACAGATCAAGGAGCAAAAATGACCATCCCCGTTGTGTTGACGGCATTTGGCACCACAGAAAAGGCATTTTCCACCTACGCCCGGATGGATGCAGCCTTCAGGCGACTCATCCCGGGAACCCCCCTGTACTGGGCCTACTCCTCGAGAATGGTGAGGGAAAACCTTGAAAAAAAAGGAGGGGCAAACCCGAAATCTCCATCCCAGGTCCTTGATGATCTAAAGAAAAAGGGCCATGAATGGGCCGTGGTCCAGTCGTTGCACCTTGCCTGGGGCCACGAATTTGAACGCCTCAGGGCAACAGCCGGAAACGCCGCCATCCGAACGTCCATGGGCCTTCCCCTGCTGACCTCCTTCCACGATTACCTGGCCGTGGCAGAGGCCCTGGCCTGCCTGATACCCGATGCAGGCGATGAAGCCGTGGTTGTGGTGGGCCATGGCACCGACCATCCGGCCTGGGCCGTATACCCGGCCCTGGAAGACGTGCTTTGCCATCGGTACGGGGAACGGGTCTTTACAGGCGTCCTGGAAGGGATGCCCAAAATCGAAGGGACCATTGCAAAACTCAAACGCCACAGTTTTACCAAGGTCTGCCTTGTTCCCTTTCTACTCGTGGCCGGATTTCATTTTAAAAAGGACCTGACCCGGGATGCGTCCTCCTGGGAAAAACGGCTTGAACAAGAGGGAATCCAGGTCCGGGTGGAGACCCGGGCCATGGGGGAAATGCCCGGCATCATTGAAATCTTTGCGACCCACATCAAAGAGGCCCTGGACGTCATTCCCAGGTAATATAAAATAAAAAAAGACCGTTGTTCTGACCATACGCCTGTGCTATGAATAAAATTCATGTTTTTTAGTCAAATCAGCTGTAGCACACATTACCACATGGATTTGGAGGGGCATGATGTTGCCCGTTATTTATAATGCATGTAAAAAAAGGAGAAACCTATGAAAAAATGTGTTCTGTTACTGGTCATGGCCGTTGCGGCAATGGCGTTCACCGCAGGAACCGCCCTGTCTGGGGCCCTTGACGACATTCAGCAGCGCGGCGCCCTCAGGGTGGGCATGGAGCCCGGTTACATGCCCTTTGAGCTCACCAACCAGAAGGGCGAAATCATCGGGTTTGATGTGGATATGGCCAAACGTATTGCAAAGGCGATGGGCGTGAAACTCGAACTTGTCTCCACGGCCTGGGACGGCATTATTCCGGCCCTTCTGACCAAAAAATTCGACATGATCATGTCTGGAATGACCCTGACCCAGGAACGCAACATGAGCATCAACTTTGCAACCCCCTATATTCTCATTGGGCAGTCTGTTCTGTTGAACAAAAAGTTTGAAAACGATGTCACCACCTACAGCGACCTCAATGACCCCAAATACACCATCGCCTCCAAGCTCGGCACCACGGGCGAGCAGGCCACCAAAAGAATGATCCCCAATGCAAAGTACATCTCCTACGAAACCGAGCAGGAGGGTGTCCTTGAATTGCTCAACGGCAAGATAGACGCCTTTATCTATGATCTGCCGTTTAACTCCATTGCCTATGCCCAAAAGGGCCAGGGCAAGCTGGTTCACCTTGATGAGCCCTTTACCAAGGAGCCCCTTGCCTGGGCCATTCGCAAGGGTGATGTGGATTTTTTAAACTGGCTGAACAACTTCATGTCCCAGATCAAATACGACGGCGTATATGACAAAATTTATCACAAATGGTTCCAGGACGATGCCTGGTTAAAAGAAATCCAGTAAAAAAAGGGTTAATACGTTGAATGCCACACAACAGACGTGGCCCTGGAAGATTCTGCTGGCGGTCATCCTCATGGGGCTGGCCGCCGCAGCCTGGGGTTCAGTTCAAAGCATAGACTACCAATGGCGCTGGCAGAGGGTCCCCCAGTATTTCTTTTACGAGGCCGAAGATGCCCGGAAGATTCGATTTGACGGAAGGGTCACGGGCCTGGTTAAAAAAGGGTCAAACACCTTGGCCACCCTCACCTCTGAAACAGGAGAGGTGGAAACGATCGTTGTGGAAACAGACACCCTCAGGGTCTCCATGGACGAAGACCTGTTTGAGGGTGATACCGTTGGTTTTACCCATCAATGGCGAATCGGACCGCTGATCAAGGGGTTGTGGACCACCATGTGGATCTCTGGAGCAGCCTCTGTCCTGGCCCTTTTTCTTGGACTCGTTACAGGGCTTGCCCGGGTTTCCAACAATTACACGGCCAACGGACTGGGAGCCATTTATATTGAAATCATCCGGGGCACCCCGTTGCTGGTGCAGATCTTTATTGCCTATTTCTTCATTGGAACGGTGTTTGATCTCAACCGGAATGCCGCAGGTATCGGCGCCCTCGGACTTTTTGCCGGGGCCTATGTAGCGGAAATCGTCAGGGCCGGCATCCAGGCGATCCCAAAGGGCCAGATGGAGGCGGCAAGATCCCTTGGCATGTCCATGCCCCAGGCCATGGTGGATATCATCCTGCCCCAGGCGTTCAAGAAAATTCTGCCCCCCCTTTCCGGCACCTTTATCAGCCTGATCAAGGATTCGTCCCTTGTGTCGGTCATCGCCATCACGGATCTCACCAAGTCCGGCCGCGAAATCATCACTTCAACCTTTGCCACATTTGAAATCTGGCTCGTGGTTGCGGCCATGTACCTCATTGTCACCTCCGTGCTGTCTCAATTTGTTTTTTACCTGGAAAGGAGGCTTGCGATCAGTGATTAAAGCCGTCAATGTCGTTAAAGTGTTCAAGGGCCGGGGGATAACCGTCCGGGCCGTGGACGGGGTCTCAACCGAGGTGACCAAGGGTGAAGTGGTGGTCATTATCGGGCCGTCAGGGTCAGGAAAATCCACCTTTCTCCGCTGCATCAACGCCCTTGAGATTTTCAATGAAGGGCACATCCTCGTGGACGGGGTAGACCTTGCCGACAAACGAACCAACCTCAACAAAATCCGTGCAGAAGTGGGCATGGTGTTCCAGCAGTTCAACCTGTTTCCCCACAAGACCGTGCTTGAAAACCTCACCCTGGCCCAGCTGAGGGTTCGAAAGCGCGACACCCGAACCGCATGGGAAAAGTCCAGAATGCTCCTGAAAAAGGTGGGCATCGGGGAAAAGGAAAACGAGTACCCCTCAAGGCTTTCCGGGGGTCAGCAGCAGCGGGTTGCCATTGCCCGGGCCCTTGCCATGGATCCCAAGGTGATGCTGTTTGACGAACCCACCTCTGCCCTTGATCCAGAGATGGTCGGTGAGGTGCTCGATGTCATGAAACAGCTTGCCAGGGAAGGTATGACCATGGTGGTGGTCACCCATGAGATGGGGTTTGCCCGGGAGGTGGCAGACCGGGTCCTTTTCATGGATGAGGGAAAAATCGTCGAGGAGGGCACGCCCGAGCATTTCTTCACCAACCCCAGGGAAGACCGGACCCAGCTGTTTCTCAAGCAGGTGCTCTAAACAGAAACAGCGGCCAGACCTGCAGACCGTCGTGTACGGATCCGGGGGAAACGGCGATCGCTTCTCGTTTGAATGAAACGCCACCCCCGGGCTTAACACAGATAACGGCCCTCCCGGTCAGACAAAATGGGAGTGAAGGGCCTGGAGGGTTTTTTCAAGATCGTCTTCATGGATCAGAAAATAAAGGGCGGCCCTGGACGGGCCAAAAGAGATCATTTCAATATTGACATTGGCCTCGGACACGGCGGAAAAACAGCGGGCTGCAATGCCATGGTGGCTGTGGAGGCCATCTCCGGCCACACAGACCAGGGCATTGTTGTTGATGGCTTCGAGTTCCCTGAACAGCCTTGGCCGGATATCACTCAAAACCCTGTGGGCCTGTTCGATGTCCTGCCGGGACAAAAGAAGGCAGATGCAGGTCTGGGAGGTAACCACTGACTTGATGTTGATCCGGGCACTGGACAGACAGGTTGCAATGGCTGCAAGAATTCCCTGGCGCACCCCCACCCCCGAGGCATAGACCTTTAACATGGCAATATCCTTTGAATGGGAGACACTTTTTACCACATTTTCAGCAGACACCGCCTGCTCGGTGATCAGGCTTCCCGGCCCGTCGGGGTTGAGCGTATTTTTAATGGCAATATTGATACCGGAGTTACGAACCGGCTCCACCGTTCTCGGATGGAGAATGGATGCACCAAAATAGGCAAGCTCAGACGCCTCTTCATAGCTTAACACGGAAATGAGCTTTGCCCCGGGAACCACACCGGGATCGGCGCTCATGAACCCCTCGGTGTCCTTCCAGATTTCAAGGAGGTCGGCCTTGAGGGCGGCCGCCACAACCCCTGCGGAATAGTCACTTCCACCCCGGCCAAAGGTGGTAACCTCATTTGCCGGGCTCACGCCAAAAAAACCGGGGACAAACACAATGGTATCCGCAGCCATGAGGGGCCGCACATTTTTTTCCATCTGTTCAGCGGTCAACGCCATGTTGGCCGTGGCGTCACCGAAACGGCCGTCGGTGATGATGCCCGCCTCCCGGGGCATGATATAAACAGCCTTTTCGCCCCTTGCCTGGAGCACTTTTGCCATGAGAATCACGGAAAGCCGCTCGCCATAGCTGATGATGATATCCTGCATCCGTGGGGTGGCTTCCCGGGTAAAATTGATGCCGAACAAGTACCGTTCAAGCTTGATAAAATGGCCCTCCAGCTCCTGGGCCAGGGCATTGAAATCCCGTTTTTCAGGCATCAGGGTCTGGGCGAGCCCAAGGTGTTCCCGGCGAATCGCGTCAATCACTGCCGGAATCGCCTCTTCAGCGATTAATGCCGTCTCTATTCCACGGGACAGCCGGTCGGTGATGCCTGAAAGGGCTGAAAGAACAAACAGGTTTCCCCTGCCCCGTTCATTGATCAGCGCCACGATCCTTGCAACCACCGCCTGTCCCCGTAAACATCCCCCACCGATTTTAATAACCTTCATTGTCCGTCCTGTTCCCCCTGGGTTAATCACCCGCAAATGACCCAATCCTCTTGATGATAAAATACCAGGGTTCAGGTCACAACCGTTCCATTCAGCCTTCCGTTGTCATCAACCCCATCAACCATAACATCGGAGGCAGATCGCTTCAGGTCATCCCCGCCCTTGACAAGCAGGGTCAGGTAATTGGCGGTAACGGCCTTGAGCATGCCCGTTTCCCCGTCCCGTTGCTCCTGGATTACGGCCCCAAGCCGTTGACCGATATTTTTCAGCTCAAAGTCCCGGCGCTTTTTCCGGCCCAGGGCACGCATGGCAGCGCACCGTTGCTTCAATGTATCAGGATCCACCCGGTCGGGATAATCAAAGGCCGGGGTGCCTTTTCTCGGGGAAAAGGGGAACACGTGGAGGTAGGAGATGGGAAGACTCTCAAGGAGGGCATGGGTGCGCTCAAAGGCCTGGTCCGATTCCCCGGGAAACCCCTGGAGAACATCAATGCCCATGGCGGCCCGGGGCATGGCAGCATGGATCTTCAGAACAAGCTCCCTGAAATAGCCCGTGTCATAGGGCCGGCCCATTCTTTTTAAAATGCCGTCATCCCCGCTCTGGAGGGGGATATGAAAATGGTCGCATAGGACGGCGTGGTCCGCAACAAGCCCGATAATCCCGTCACTGAGTTCAATGGGTTCAATGGAGCTGATCCGGATCCGGTGGATGGGAGATTTGTCAACAATGGTTTTCAAAAGGTCCAGGAACGATGATTTTTCTGGAAGATCAATGCCCCAGGCCCCGGTGTGGATCCCCGTAAGGATCACCTCCTTGTACCCTTTTCCATGGAGATGGGAAAGATGGGCCAGCACCTCGTCCATGGGCATGCTCCGACTTCTTCCCCTGGCATAGGGAACAATGCAGTAGGAACAGAAGGCGTTGCATCCGTCCTGGATTTTTAAATAGGCCCGGGTCATATTACCGGTCACCGCAGGTTCAAACCCCTGGAACCGGGTTAAGGTACAGCAATTTTTTTCAGGGAAAGGCAGGGAATCCATGCCCTGGTCCGGGGAGATCAGGGCCTCGGCAATTTTAAATTTATCCCCATGGCCGACAACCGAATGGACATGTTCTATTTTTCCCACAAGGTCGGGTTCTGTCTGGGCATGGCATCCGGTAACGATCACCTTTGCTCCGGGGTTTGTGCGGATGATGCTGCGGATGGCCTGGCGGGACTGCACAGCCGCCCTTGCAGTGACGGCACAGGTATTGACGATGCAGACCGAGGCCTTTTCCACCGTTTCCACCCGTGTCCACCCGTTGTTGATCAGGGTTGTTGCAATGCCGTCGGATTCATACTGGTTGACCTTGCAGCCAAGGGTGGTGATGTAAAATGGGTTCATTGAATAATTCCAGCGCCAAGGACCTCCCGGTCCCTGTAAAAAACAGCCGTCTGACCGGGTGTGACGGCCAACTGGGGCGCGTCAAAGACAAGGGTTGTCCCATCGTTTTCAATGTTCAACGTTGAAGCGGCCCCTTTGTGGCTGTATCGTATTTTGGTTGTTACCTTTAGGCTTGATGTTAAAGGGGGTGTTATCCAGTTGAGATCGCCAACGGCCACCTCGGTTGTGTAAAGCGCTTGTTTTCCACCGACCACCAGAAGGTTGTTCTCCATATCAATGGTCTTCACGTAATAGGGTTCAGGCCCCGGGCTGTTCAGCCCCCTTCTCTGACCGATGGTATAGCAGTGCAGTCCCCGGTGCCGGCCCACCACCGTGCCGTCGGCAAGGACAATGTTACCGGGAGACGGGGGTTTTGACAGTCTTGATGCAACAAACCCTGGAAATTCAGGCCCTTTGATAAAACAGATGTCCTGGCTCTCCTTTGCTTCGACGGGCAGGAGACGGTTTTTCCGGGCAATTTCCCGAACCTGGTCTTTGGTCATCCGCCCCAGGGGAAAAAGGGCCTGTTTGAGCTGTTCCTGGGTGAGCATGGCCAGAAAATAGGACTGATCCTTGACCCCATCCGTCCCCTTCACAAGGGCGATGCGACCATCTGACCCGGCCCGGGTGTCGGCATAGTGGCCGGTGGCGATTTTTACGGCACCCAGGGCCTTTGCCCTTTGTGCAAGGACGCCGAACTTTATGGTTCGATTGCAGACGACGCAGGGGTTGGGTGTCCGTCCCCGGGCATAGGTCTCCACAAAATAGTCCACGACCCGTTGTTCAAATTCAGCGCTTAAATCCAGTTGGTGAATTTTAATGTCAAGCTGGTCTTCAATGGATGACAGATCAACGGCTTGCGACTCAAACCCTGTGGTAAAATGAATGCCCACAAGGTCGTGGCCCTGGCGTTGCAACAGATGGGCGGCCACAAGGGAATCGACCCCACCGCTCATGGCTATGGCTGTCGTAAACCTCACGGAAGGATCGAATCGGTATCCTTGGAAAACAGGCCCATGGCCCGGGTGGGGCAGGTGAGGATGCACAGTTCGCACATGCTGCACTTATCCTTGTCAAAGATGACTTCCATCTCAGGGCGTTTGACCCTGAGGGCTGCCGTGGGGCAGACGGCTGTGCAGGCACCGCAGTGGGTGCATTTATCCTCGTCCCGGAAGATCTCCTGCTCGGCATACGAGACCCTCACTCCCTGGTTCTTGAGGAAACGAACCCCTTTTTTATAATTTTCCCGGGTGCCGGTCACCTCAAGCACCATGATTCCGTCTTCCTTGTTTGAAAATTTTGCCCCAAGGATGTTGAAGATTAGGTCATAATCCTTTGCAAGATAGCAGACCACGGCGTTGTGGGCCATGTCCGTTGGGAAATAGAGAATTAAAATTTTTGAATACACCCGTTTCCTCCGATATAAAGAGCCGGCCCTAGGGAGGCCCGTATAAAAAGCAAGGCAAATCATTTTTTTGCCTAAGTGTTTAATTTAAGGAAAATTGCATCCCGGGTCAAGGCTTATCTTGTCCCCCGGGCGCCAAGGGCGTGGAGGGCCCCCGGAAGAAGGCGGCTGACACCTGCATCCGGGCGCGACCGGGATGAGTTCCCCGGTAAATTTTCTTGCAAATTTTACCCACATTATGCATAAGTCATGGATTATGATACATTGGTACGAACCCATAGGCGTTTCTGCATGGATCAAGAGAACCTTTTCCCTGTTTAACCTGGTGCTCTTTTCAGTGATGGCCGTACTTGTCGTTTCCGAGTTCCGGTTTGACTGGGGAGAACGGCTGCTGGGCAGGTACCTTGCCTCGACCAATGACCTTCGTCCTGAAACCGGTATCATCTGGAAGACGGGCAACCAGGCCGAACGGGCCCACACCTATCTTGACACCATTGTGACCGAACGACAGAACCAGGCAAGATCGGCCCAGGAGGCCACCTCGTTTTCGGAACTTGCCCGGGTGGTGCTTCCCGGCCAGTGGACCGGCCTTGACAGGGAGCGGTTCAAGTCCCTCTACCTTGAGCTGCCCGACAATATGGCCGCCGAACTCATCCCTCCGGCCGAACTTGTCTGGCTGTTTGGCAGCCCGGGCCTGAACCGGATCTTCTGCCAGGGCAAGCCCCAGGGACTTGAAATCTATTTTCTGGGTCCAGACAACCGGGTCATCCGGCAGCTTGACCTGGACCACCCGTTTCTCTCAAGCCTTGAGAATCAAGAGACCTCTTTTCCAGGCTCCCTTGAAACCATTCCAGGATTTGCCGGCAGGATCTTTCCGGCAGACCAGTTTTTCAAGGCCCTTCTCTCCCTTCCCATGGAGGTGCTGCCTGACCTGATCACAACCCCTGAACCCCTTTTAAGGGAAAAGGGAACCATTGTCCGGGCCGGCATCGGCAACGAGGCAAACTCCGGCTACATCCGCCTGGGGTTTGAATTCCATGGCAACAGCGACACAAAAATTGTCCTGGTCAGGGCCAGGGAGTGGGCCGTTTGGCGGTTGAGCATGGCCCTCGCCCGGGGGGAACAGTGAAGGGGTTAGGATTTATTTACCAGTGTGGAAGAATTGCCGTTTACCTGACCCTTATCCTCGGCGCCGTTCTGGTTCTGGTGACGGGCGGTCTGATTCTTGTTTCGATGAAGGATCTTCCCCAGGTGCCCCAGCCCCTTGGACGAATCATTGATGTACCCCAGACCGAGGTGTTTGCCGCCACAGGCAGACGGATCATAACCCTTGGCGGAAGGGAGCCTGTCCAGCTGTCGTTTGTCTCTGCCCATTTTCTCAATGCCGTGGTTGCAACCGAGGACCATCGGTTCTTTGAGCACCATGGGGTGAACAAGCTTCGAACCCTCAAGGCCCTCTATGTCACCCTGTTTGAGCCGGGCAGGATACAGGGGGCGTCGACCATCACCCAGCAGCTTGCAAAAAACCTTTTCTTCAGCTTTGAAAAAACCTATCTGCGCAAATTCAGGGAGCTGCTGGTGGCCTTCCAGATCGAGGCCACCAGCACCAAACAGGAAATCCTCCACGCCTATGTCAACCAGATCCATTTTGGCGCCGGTGCCCAGGGAATTGAACGGGCTTCCCAGGTTTTTTTTGGCATCCCTGCATCGGACCTCACCCTCAGCCAGGCAGCCCTTCTGGCCGGACTTCCAAAATCCCCCACCCAGTACAACCCCTTTCGTCACTATGAAAAGGCCCTTACCCGGCGCAATTTTGTACTGCAGCGCATGGTCGAGGTGGGTGAAATCACGACCCAGGAGGCGACAGATGCCATGGCCGTCCGGCCCGAACTTGCCGCCCGCCAGGCAGATTCCAGAACCGGTTCGTATTTTGTGGACGCATTGATCAACCGCCTTGTGGAAAAATATGGAGAGGATGTGGTGTTCCACGGCGGGATAAAGGTCTATTCCACCCTTGATCCAGAGCTCCAGACCGCTGCTGAAACCGCCGTTACAAAGGGACTGGAAAGGCTGGATACAATGATAGGCGTGGACAGCCGGGACAAAGACACCCCCCAGGCGGCCCTTGTTGCCGTTGATACGGGTTCAGGTGCAGTCAAGGCCCTGGTGGGGGGGCGGGATTATTTTAAAACCGAGTTCAACCGGGCCGTCCAGAGCCGTCGCCAGCCAGGGTCGGGTTTCAAGCCCTTTGTCTACTATTGCGCCTTTAACGATCTTGGCCTCCATCCGGCAACCCCCATGGCAGACAGACCCGTGACCATCCCGGTCAGGGGTGCGCCTGCCTGGCAGCCCCAAAATTTTGAGCGAACCTTCCAGGGGCAGGTCATCCTCAAGCAGGCCCTGACCCATTCGATCAATACCATTGCCGCCCAGCTTGTGGAACAAACAGGGCCCGATTGTGTCATCCAGACGGCCAGGCAGTGCGGCATTACAAGCCCCCTTAAGGCGGTCTACTCCATCGCCCTTGGCACCAGCGGGGTCACCCCCCTGGAGATGGCCTCGGCCTTTGCCACATTTGCCACCAACGGCGTCCACCATGAACCTTTTATGATCTGGCGGGTCGAAGACCCCTTTGGCCGGATAATCGACGAACACATTGCCCAGGCAAAACGCGTTCTGGATGCGGCCACCACCTACCAGGTGGTGGACATGATGCGTTCGGTGGTGGATGGGGGAAGTGCACGATCCATCCGCCAGATGGGGTTCACCCGCCCGGCTGCAGGCAAGACCGGCACCACGGATTCCTTCAACGATGCCTGGTTCACGGGATTCACCCCTTCTCTTTCCGTGTCCGTGTGGACCGGGTTTGACAGGGAGAAAAAGCTTGCCATCAGGGGAGGCGCAGGCATTACCGGCGGACGTGCCGCCGCACCCATCTGGGCGGATTTCATGGCGCAGGCCCTAAAAAACGAACCGGAACGGGACTTTTCAATCCCTGCCGGAATTCGGTTTGAAACCGTGGATGCAGCCACCGGCTGCACCCCTGACCCGGATGGCGGAGCCCTGGTCGTCAGGGTACCCCTCAAGGACAATCAGGTCATCTGCCAGGGAGACCGACCATGATCCTCATCCTGCGCCACCTGACCCTCCTGCTCTGGCTATCAACGATCCTGGGTCTTGCCCTGGCCTTCTGGATTCTGCCCCTGGTCAACGGTTTTTTCCCTGGCCATGATCTCCCAGTGGCCCTTGCTGCCGTGGCGGTCGTCCTAGGGCTGACTGAATTCGCCATGAACCTCGTGGGAAAAAAACTGGTACTGGACGCATTGCGGTCGGCGGAATCCTGGGACAGATCAGGCATTACCCGAAGAAGCGAACAACGCTATTCAAAGGCCCTGGAACGCTACGACATGGGATTGATCTCCCCCTTCAAAACCAAAGGAGTTGCCCGTGCCCTCCTTGCCTCCCTGGCAAAATTCAGCCTGACCTCGTCCTTCTCCCATCCCGGATTTAAAAAGGCGGTCAAGGCATTTCTCCGACTCTCCCCCGGAGAAGCGGAAATCGCACGGCTGTGGCTCAAGCAGCTGTGCCGACAAAAAAGCCTGACAAGGCATACCCATGAAACCGTAACACAGGTCGCCGAATTCCACCTTGACGATCCGGAAATAACAGCCCTCTGCGCCCGGCTGTTCCTGGCGGCAGGACGAACAGACTATACGGCCAGAAAGGTATACAAGGCGGTCCAGACAAGTCACACCCCCGACCCGGAAACCCTCTCAGGCATCAAGGCGCTCCTGGTTTCAGGGACCCTGTCCCATCCAGAATTTACGACCATGGAAGCGCCGCCCCCCCCTGCCCCGGAGCCCAACGTAAACCTTGCCGGCAAAATCAAGGCCATGGCAGAGGGAGCAAAGCGCCTTGCAGCGGTCTTGCCGACGATTTTTCAAAAAGCTGCCGCCCCGCTGAAAACCGGTCGTGCTTTTTTACAGGGGCAAGAGCGACTGGCACGAATGTTGAAGTGGGGCATGGTCCTTACGGGCGCTGCAGTCATAGCAGGCTTCGGGATCTCCACCCTTTTCCATATCGTCCACACCCCCACCCAAAAAACAAAGGTTGTGGTCAACAGGGTCGAGGTTGAAATTCCCATGCGGTTTACCATCCAGGCGGCAGCCTATCTAAAGCGGATTCATGCCGACGAGTATGTGGCAAAGCTCAAGCAAAAGGGACTTGACGCATACATATACAAGGCCGACGGCGGCGGGCGCACCTGGTTCATCGTGCGGATCTCACGCTTTTCAGACAGGGAAAGTGCTGCGCAGTATGGAGAAAAATTAAAGCAGCAGCACCTGATCGATGATTTTTTTGTGGACAACAACGAATAGGCCCGTTGGGGCACCTAGAGGTTGATCACCTTGTGGGCCAGCTGCATTGCGGTGACAATGTCGAGCATGTTGGTGGTCTCACCCACCCTTTTCTGGTCAAGAATATCAAAATGGGTCAGACAGGTGCCGCAGACAAGAATGTGAACCCCCTCGGCCTCAAGATCCTGGATCTGTTCAAGAACAGGTGATCCTTCGATGGTGAACTTGACGCCTGAGTTGACAAACACCAGCCGCCATAGATCTTCACCCATCTCCCTGAGGGTTGAAAGAAAACTTGCCATGAGTTTTTCACCGAGAACATCGTCTCCCCTGCCAATGGTCTGGGAGGCGATCATCACCATGATTTTCGGGTGATCGGTCTGATCCACGGCCGGACTTTCCGGTTTTGCTGCCGGCAGATAATCACCCGACCGTGTCCCTTCGATCACCGAGGTTCTGCCGTCGGAATCAACTGAAACTTCAAACCCGCTGTGGGTCAGAAACCGACTCACATTTTCTGCGGCAGCATCGTTGTCCACCGTCACCGCAATCTGTTCGGGATTCCTGGATTCAATGGCCTCTTTTGTCTTTAACACAGGTCCCGGGCAGGCAAGGCCCTGTCCGTCTATCTTTATCTTCATCTCAATTTCCTCAAATTCACCTGGAAGACGGATTTCAATCCGCCCTTTTTTTAGATAAAACACCCACCCGAGCATCATCAGTGGGGGCGTTTCAAATTTCGTTGTGGCCCATGGCCACGCCCCGTTCCGGCCATGCCGAATCGTCAAAAAGAATAATAATATTGGTGTTGCCGCTGTTTGTCAAAGAGAAAGTCTCGATGGAATCGGTCAATCCCATAGAAAATATAAAAGCCTTAACCCGCTTTTGTCCTGAGACATCGGCCCAGCTCAAGCCCCTGTTACCGTGGCCATTTGGGTTAAACCCGGTTCATGGCTTGTTTGTACAAGAGGATCCCCCCCCATGCAAAGGACAATACGAAAATGATTGTTCCCAGGGCGACACTGAATTTTGCTATCAAATGGTCATGGGCTAACAATCCGGATTCCGTGAGCAGATACTCCCAGTCATGGAATCCATAGGGAGAGGAACGGCCGGTATTTCCACCCACCAGAGGCAGGGTCAATGACCTGGCATCGTCAATATAGGGGGCGATATCGAAAAAGTTCTGGCCGAACCACCACAGGGTGACACAAGCACCAAACGTGTCCCTTGTTTTTAAAAGCAGAACCCAAAAACAGATCAACGGCATAAGAAACTGCCCCATTGTCCCCCCAAGGGACGCAATGAACGGCCCAAAGGGACGGAAAAGAATATGTCCGGCCTCATGGAAAGGCAGGTTAACAAGGTGCATCCAGGATTCGCCAGCGTAGTTGCCTTCAATGGGTGAGGTGATAAACCGACCCCCCCAAAAAACAATTCCAATCAAGAGAACAAGCCTGCCGTAAAAGACGAATAGGCTTTCGTCGGCTTTGACGTAAAACAGCAAATTGCCCGGTGAAAAACGAACGGGGGGGGCTTCTGTCCCGGAAGGTGGTGATTTAGCGGCACCCCTGGCGTTCAGCCAGGCATCGTATCGATTGAAAACAATGCCACAATTTTCACACTCGGTGGTACCCTCTTTTTGTTCATGATTGCATTTGGGACAATATCCCATTTGACTTCCATCCCAGATTTTCCACGTATAAGCCTCTGTTTTTTAGCCTGCAGGTCTGCAGATATAGTGGCATCAACAGCCAAAGTCAAACAAAAATCAACCCAATGAAGATTGATCTTGCCGGATGCCCCTGATTTGGAATAATGTAACGCCATGGGCTATATATTTGATTCCAGCGATGCTCGGTTTTACGATGCCTGGTTTGACCGGGCAAGGAAGGGCCATGCCTTTAATCTTGAAATGGACCTGCTCCTGAGGATGCTGGCCCCCCATGAATGCGACAGGATCCTTGACATCGGGTGCGGCACGGGCAGAAGCCTGGAACCCTTTTTCAACAAAGGGCTTCTCCTCACCGGGGTGGACCCCTCAACCCCCATGCTCGACATTGCCAGGACAAGGCTCGGCGACAAGGTAGACCTTCACCAGGGGACTGCCGAGGCCCTTCCCTTTGACGACAACGCCTTTGATCATGCCATTCTCTTTACCAGCCTGGAATTCACGGAAAGACCTGCCAAGGCCGTTGAAGAGGCGTGCCGGGTGGCCAGAAAAAGCGTAATCCTCGGTATTTTCAACAGCCATGCCCCCCTGAACATCCTGCGCCGGATTAAAAACATCTTTGTCTCCACCCCCTTTTCCCAGGCCCATTGGTTCAGCATCTGGGAGCTGAAAAAAATCCTCCATGCCATTCTCGGGGATGTGCCCCTGACCTGGAGAACCACCCTTCAATTTCCATGGTGTTCAGGCCCCCTGGCAGGTTTTATCGAACAGCAGGCCCTGGTCGAACGCTCCCCCCTGGGCACCATGATTATCATGAAAATCAAGCCCGTACCGAAATTCAGGACCCGGCCCCTGTGGCTGAGGGTCAAGCTGTCAAGGAACTACGACCCGGTATCAGGGTTTGCACGCATCATTGAGGAACATAAACATGGAGACACTCGTTTACGAAAAGCTGGATAATGGCAAAGTTCGCTGCGGCATCTGCAACCACTTCTGCACCATTGACAAGGGACGGCGGGGCATTTGCAACGTCCGGGAAAACCAGGGGGGAAGGCTCATCAGTCTTGTCCATGGCAGACTCATTGCAAGGGGGGTTGATCCTGTGGAGAAAAAACCCATATTTCACCTCATGCCCGGCTCCCTTGCCTATTCCATTGCAACGGTCGGGTGCAACTTCAGGTGCAGCTTTTGCCAGAATGCCGACATTGCCCAGATGCCAACGGACCAGGACGGCCTGATCCAGGGCGTTGAAGTATCGCCGGAACAGATTGTTGATGCAGCCGTAAGGAACCGATGCGCCAGCATTGCCTACACCTACACCGAGCCTGCCGTGTTCATTGAAACAGTCCTTGGGACAGCCAAAATTGCCACAGGCCGGGGAATCTTCAACATCCTTGTCACCAACGGTTACATGAGCCGGGAGGTAATCAACATGGTGGCCCCCTATATTGATGCGGCCAATGTGGATTTAAAGGCCTTTGACGACGGCTTTTACCGAAAATACTGCAAGGCCCGAATCGAGCCGGTCAAGGAAGACCTCAGGCTCATGAAATCCCTGGGCATCCTTGTGGAGGTGACCACCCTGCTCATCCCCGGTCTCAATGACGACCCGCATCAGCTTGCCGCCATGGCCGCTTTTATTGCCAACGAACTTGGCGTGGAAACCCCCTGGCATGTGTCAAGGTTCCACCCCTGCTACAGAATGACCGACCGTGACCCCACCCCGGCCTCGTCCCTTAAACGGGCAGTCCTGGCAGGCAAGGCTGCCGGGCTCAGGTATGTTTACACGGGCAACGCCCCCGGCCTGGAAAATGAAAACACCCTTTGCCACAACTGCGGCAGAATTCTGGTAAAACGCACGGGCTATGGGATATCCAGCGCCATCACCGCCGACAGCAGATGTCCGGATTGTAATTCCCATGTTTATGGTTTATATTAGTAGCTTTACCGTGCCGGAAGATATAGACCCGGCAGGACAACAGACCAGGAGAATTACCGCCCCATGAAGTCAGCCCTCAGGGATCAGATCCTTATCTTTGGACGAATGATCAAGTTTTCCCACACCATCTTTGCCCTTCCCTTTGCCCTTTCAGCCGTGGTCATGGCCTGGAAGGGGAATGAACCCGATATTACCGTGCTCGTCTGGATCATTGTGGCCATGGTGGGCGCTCGTTCTGCCGCCATGGGATTCAACCGGATCATTGACGCCCCCATGGACCGGAAAAACCCCAGAACAGCCAACCGGGAAATTCCTGCCGGCATTTTAACCCAAAAACAGGCTGCCTTGTTTGTCGGGGCAGCCTCCCTGGTATTTATCTTTGCCGCAGCAATGCTCGGCCCCCTCTGTTTCGGGCTCTCATTTCCCGTTCTCCTGCTGCTGCTCGTCTACTCGTACACCAAACGGTTCACAGCCTACTGCCACATCTATCTCGGATTTGCCATTTCCCTTGCCCCCCTGGGGGCGTGGATTGCCGTGACCGGCGGGATTTCCATCCCCATCGTCTTTCTGACCCTGGCCCTGATGACCTATATCGCAGGCTTTGACATTCTGTACGCCTGCCAGGACATGGACTTTGACATCCAAAGCGGACTGTACTCGATCCCGTCGTCCATTGGTCCCAGAAACGCCATGGCCCTGTCCCGGCTTCTCCACGGATTCACCCTTGTTCTTTTATTTGCCATGTATCTGTCGTTTGACATGCATCCCGTGTTTCTGATCTTCCTGGGGGTCATCGCACTGCTCCTTGCGGTCGAGCACCATTTGGTCAAACCCGACAATCTCAAACACATCAACATCGCCTTTTTTCACATGAACAGCCTTGTATCCATCACCCTGCTTGCCGGAATTCTCACCGAGGCCCTGGTCGGATGAAGCCCACCTACGTGGTTGCCATTTCCGGGGCGTCGGGCGTGATTTACGGCATCCGCCTCCTCATGGCCCTGGTCCAGTCCCCCTGCCGGGTAATTCTAATGGTTTCCCAGGGCGGTTTCAGGGTCCTTGGCCATGAAATGGGTTACACCCCGGGAACGAATTTACCCCAGTTTCTGAAGGACCAGGGGGTGGTCTGCCACAGCCAGAGCGCCATTGAGTTCTTCTGCGAGACCGATTACGCCGTCTCTCCGGCCAGCGGTTCGTTTGTCCATTCGGGCATGATCATTGTTCCCTGCTCCATGAAGAGCCTGGCCGCCATTGCCGCAGGCTACGCCGACAACCTCATCTCAAGGTCGGCGGATGTCTGCCTCAAGGAACGACGGCCGTTGATCCTGGTGCCAAGGGAGACCCCCTTAAGCCTGATTCACCTTGAAAACATGACCCGGGTCTGCCGGGCCGGCGCCACCATCCTGCCCCCGTCACCCTCGTTTTACACCGCACCTGCAACGGTGGAAGCCCTCGTGGATACGGTCACGGCAAGGATCCTTGACCATCTCAATGTACGGCACAACCTTGTTCCCAGGTGGTGCCACGGGACAAAATAATGGAAACTCACCTTCCGGGGAAGGTTCGAAAAATCCTGAACCTGCTCCTTGACAACCACTGCCGGGCCTTTATTGCGGGCGGCGCCGTACGGGACATGGTTGCCGGAATTCCGCCGGCGGATTTTGACATTGTCACCGACGCCTCCCTTGAAACCATTCAACACACCTTCAGCAACCAAAAGGTAAAAATCGTTGGCAAGAGCTTCCATGTCTGCCTGGTGAACGGCATTGAGGTGGCCTCCTTTCGGGGCGACCGGACAAGGTTCCCCCTTGCCGACCTTGAACAGAGGGATTTTACCGTCAACAGCATGGCCTGGGATCCTGTCACCGGCCGGATCCTCGACCCGTTTTCAGGGGCGCAGGACCTGAAACGCAAAATCATCCGATTCACCGGCAACGCACCCATGCGTATCCGGGAAGATCCCCTGCGCATGGTCAGGGCCTGCCGGTTTGTTTCCCAGATCGGTGGCAGGCTTGACCGTTCAACCCTGGGGGCCATTAAAGATAATGTCCACCGGGTCACGACCTGCGTTGCAAACGAGCGCATCCACATGGAGATCCTCAAGGCCATGGCCCATGATCTGCCCTCGCTGTTCTTTCAATCCCTCCAGGACACAGGCCTGCTCAAACAGATATTTCCCTGCCTTGACAGGCTGGTGGACCTTGACGGCGGTCCCTTCCACGGGGAAACCGTGTTTGAACATTCCATGATGGTCGGCGATGCCCTTTCCCCAAAGCGGCCGCTGCTGCGACTGGCAGGTTTTCTCCACGATGCGGGAAAATTTGATGCGGCAGCGATCAAAGGGGGGAATCTCACCTTCCACGGCCATGAAAAGGCCCTGGATAAAATTGAGGCGGATCTGGTCCGTCTGAAATTTTCAACCCGGGAGAGGCGATACATTCTGTCGGTCATAGGGGTTCACATGCGGCCCCTCACCGAAGAAACCACCCCCAGGGCAGTCCGGCGCATCCTGGCCCTGCTTGAGGCCCACGGCATCACCTACCGGGAGTTCATGCGCATGCGGATTGCTGACAAGCGGTCCAACCGTGCAAAACCGCCCTACACCCTTGGGGATATCCGCAACCGGGTTCAAAAGTTTAAAAACGAGTTGGATCCCAAAGGCTCCCAGGCGTTCACTCCGGCGGATCTTGCCATTGACGGCAACCGCATCATGGCACTTTTAGACCTGGGGCCGGGGCCGGAGGTGGGACGGATCATGGACGTTCTGTTTGAACGGGTCCTGGACGATCCCGGGCTCAACACCCCATCGGCCCTGGAAGCCCTGGTGCTGTCTCTGGGGTCAGAATAATCAAAAAGGGCGTGGGGTCGAAACTATTTTCCGGCCCCACACCCTTTTTAATTGTATAGATGAAAATTATTTGTTCTTCAAGTCTTTACGAAATCCTTTTACAATCGAGAACATCATGGCAATCATAACGACTGAGAATGGCAGGGCACAGACAATGGATGCGGTCTGAAGCGCCTTGAGCCCGCCTGTCTGCAGCAAAATGATGGCCAATGTGCCGAGAACAAAGCCCCAGACAATTTTCATGCCGGCCTTGGGTTCAAGTTCCCCCTTGGACATGAGCATGGCGACCAGGAAAGATGCAGAGTCGGCAGAGGTGATCAAAAAGATGATCAGACTGATAAAAATCATGATCGAGGCGAAATATCCCATGGGATAGGCGGACAGAAGAACAAAGATACCCGATCCCATGTCGGCCTGGATGGCTTTCCACAACTCAACACTACCCGCTCTTTCAGCAAGGATGGCAGCACCGCCGAAAATATCAAAGCAGACAAACATGACAAACGAGGGGATCAGTACAACCCAGAGGATAAATTCCCGGACGGTCCTGCCTTTGGAGATACGCGCAATAAAACCGCCGACAAAGGGGACCCAGGCAATCCAGAATGCCCAGTAGAAAACAGTCCACCATCCCAGCCATTTGCCTTCAAATGCCTGGTTCATGGAATCTGTCCAGAAGGTCATGGTGACAAAATTGGACAGGTAAAGGCCCAGGGAATCGGGAAACAGGTTCAGCAACTGCAGGGTGGGCCCGGCAAAGAAGATGAATGCAATAACCGCAAAGGCCAGCCACATGTTGATCAGACTCATGTATTTCAGGCCACGTTTCAGACCGGAAACCGAAGAGGCAATATAGGCGATCATGAAAAGAATAAGTACGAAAACGGTAACACCCGGGGTCATCTCTATGCCGGTAATGTGGGTCAAGCCGTATTTGATGGAAAGGATGCCCAGCCCCAGCGCCGTACTGATGCCCGCGATGGTGGCAAAGGCGGTGACAAGGTTGGCAATTTTACTCCAGATGCTGGTTTCGGTTTTATCGCCCAGCAGGCCGTAAAGGGAGGTCGCAATGGTCATGGGCTGATCGTGTCTGAAGGAGAAATATGCGATGCCGAGACCACCGACGGCATAGAAGGACCAGGGATGAAACCCCCAGTGGAGATAGGAAATCTGGAGGGCGACAGGTACGGCGGCGGCAGTACCGGGTTCAGCCCCGTAGGGCGTCTGCATATAATGATAAATGGGCTCTGCAATACCCCAGAAGATAAAGCCGAGGCCGATGCCGGCCGAAAAGAGCATGGCCAGCCAGGCCATGGTTGAAAATTCAGGTTCATCCTCATCCTTACCCAGTTTCAAGTTGGCAAAGGGGCCCACAGCCATCCAGAAGGAGAAAACCAGGCATGAAGCGGTGAACAGCATATAGTACCAGGTGAAATTGGTAGTAATGAACGACTGCATGGCATTGAGCACAGCGGCAAGTTTTTCCGGTGTTGCAACGCCCAAGCCCACAATGATAACAAAGATCACCAGGGTGATCCAGAACAGCTGGTGGTCAGTCTTTCCCAGAAATTTTTCCATAAAGCCTGTTTGACTATTCGTTTGTGTAGCCATTTTGTTACTTTCCCTTTCTGTTAATTGTTATATTTTTTTTCAACATAGGCATTGAGATCCCGTTCGACATCCGGATCAATTTCAGGTTTATTGTAGGACTCAATCCTCTTTTTTACATATTCAGCCGCCCTGGCAACCATGTCTCCCCTGTCTTTGGCCACCCAGTCGTCATAGGTGCCTCTGCAGGTCAGGTTGGCCGGAAAAAAGGCAGTCCTGCATTTTGCGGCGGTTTCAGGCTGAATCAGGTAAGAACCGCAGGGGCCAACCCGTTTGATCAGGTCGGTGTTAATGCTGGCATCGGTGATCTCAAGCGGAGCCACGGCACGTTTGATCATGCCGCAGACCTCTTCATCAATAACGAATTTTTCCAGGCTGACCGCGGCGTAGGCCCCCAGGATACCGCAGGATTGATGAATGAAATGGGCACCGGAGAGGATGGGAGCGGCCATGAGCAGGGCAGACTCAATTCCGGCCTGAGCATTAATGGAGTAAGCGTCGGTGAGGTTTCCACCGTACCGGCAGGGCAGTCCGTAGTGTTCTGCCATCTGTGCCGCAATGGCTGTGAGTTGCAGGGATTCGGGTCCGCCTAAGCTGACCCCGCCGGTACGCATGTCCGAAGCACATGAGGTGCCGCCGCAGACACAGGGGACACCGGGGTTAATGAGCTGGGCAAGGGTAATGCCTGCCAGGCTCTCGGCCATTTCCAGGGCAGCGGTACCGGCAATGTTGATTGGCCCGCTTATTCCGGCAAGTACCATCGAGGAAATGAGCAGGGCCTGGCCGTTGCGGGCAAACGCGATGAGCCCTTCCAGGGTGTCGTCCGAATAGGAGAGCGGAGACAGGGGATTCACCGATACAATCGAGACGGGGTGTGCCAGTTCCGTCACTTTTTTACCCCAGACAATCTCAGCCATTTCAGCCATTTCCACGCCGTTGTCCCTCGCACATGGGTTGGCGATCAGGGGCATGTCGGTCATGGTAATGGCGGCAAGGAGCATGCGGCTAGCCGCTTCCCCGGGGGCAAACTCAGCCGGAACAGCCATGGAACCTGCGGCAAAATCCACATGGTCCGAGGTCTGAACCAGCCTGCACATATTTTCCTGATCCCCAAGAGAGGCGTTGCGCCGGGTGCCGTCTGCATCAATGACAAAGGGGGCGGCCCAGGCAGGTCCAAAGGCATAGTGGTCTCCACCCAGCCGGACGGATTTATCCGGGTTCCGGGCCATGATGGTGAATTCCGATGGCACGGTACCCAGCGCCTTGAGCACCTGGGATTCTTCAAAGAAAACCGTGCTGCCATCGGTTTTGAATCCATGTGCTTTAAAAATTTCCATGGCCTCCGGCAGTTTGAATGCCACACCGGTTTCACCAAGGATACGCATGGCAGCATTGTGGATAATATTGATCTGTTCTTTTGTGAGGGGCTGTAATCTGTTTCCCATGTCAATCTTTCCTTTTCAGATACCCGGGAAGTTCCGGCGGGCAAATGGAATTCAAAACGCCGGGACTTCCTAGGATATTGGTTAAATCATTCGATTTTCCACTTGGCACAGCCTTAATAGCAATCGGCGTGCCATAGAAATTTATGATTTTTTATTTAAAAATTTCAGACGGTTAAACTTTTAACCAAAAACAGAAAAAAGAGGCCCATATAAAATTCTAGGAAAAATATCAAATTCAAAAAAGGAAATTTAATAAAATTATCATTCTTTTTTGAAACAGGCCGGTGCTTTCAAACGAGGGATGTAAAACATTTCCTTTAAATGGAACAAGCTGCCTTAGATTTAAACCAGGGTTCATTTATGGTATGAATATTGAATAACCACAGCCTGTACCGACATGGAGCTGAATCAAGGAAGATTTAATATGAGACCCATCCTATACAGTATCAGTGCCGCTTTTTTAACAATCACTGCGGTCTTTTTTTTCTATCCATCTGTCCATGGGGACAGCGTTCCAGGGGTAACCGTTGAAGAACAGATCTGGCTGGATTCCCATAGCGGAAGCGTAAGGCTGGTGCATACTCCAGATTGGCCTCCAATGGATTTTCTGGATAAGGCTGGCAACCCTGCAGGCATGGCCGCAGACTATGTCCATCTGATAGAAGACAAGCTCAAGTTCAGGTTTGCAAAGGTTCCCGCCGCCTCCTGGGATGAGATGCTCACCCTGGCCAAAAAGGGGGAGATCGACGTTATTTCGGCCGGCCAGGAAACACCTGAACGCCGTACGTTTATGAACTGGTCCACCCCTTTTTTAAACCTTAAAACCACAATTATCGTTCAAAAAGGACGATATACAAATCTCACCCTGGACCGGATGCAGGGTATGAAAATCGGAGTCGTCCGCAAATATGCAGTCGGGGAGTTTATCCGGGAACACTACCCTGATCTGAACATGATTGATGTGGCAGATTCCAAGACGGGCATTGAACAGGTTTCCTTTGGAGAACTTGACGCCATGATCACCGAGGTGCCCAATGCCCTGTATATTATTGAAACCGAAAAAATCACCAACCTGAGCCTGGCCGGGGATACAGGGTTTGAACTTCACCACGGCATGGGGATTAGAAAAGACTTGGCCATACTCAGTCGAATCATTGAAAAAACCCTGGTTTCAATCTCAGAAGAAGAACACCAGGCCATTTACGGCCGCTGGGTCACCCTGGACCGACCCGGGTTTTATCTCTCCCGTACCTTCTGGTACTGGGTTCTTGGCTCGACAAGCCTGGGCCTTCTCATGACCAGTACAGTGCTGTTTTGGAACCGGTCTTTGAAACGGGAGGTGACCCAGCGAACTGAAGCACTTCGTTTTAATGAGATCGGCCTGGAGGCACTTCTGACACTGAACGAGACCCCCCACAAATCCATTCAAGACATTGTTGAATTCTCATTCCGACAAATGCTGGATCTGACCCAAAGTCGGTTTGGCTACCTCACCCTGCGAGAACAGGAAGGACGAACCTATGTGGTTGAGAACCGGGACGGCCATGCAGGGGGCCAGGTGAATGTTCAGGTCCGGCCTAGCGGATTTGAGGAAAAGACCAAGGGATTCTGGGGGGATGCGGTTGAACGAGGAAAACCCATTATTTCAAACGATTACCATCTATCCAACCCAAAACTCAAGGGGGTACCCGAGGCCCATAAAAAAATTGTCCGGTATATGAACGTTCCCATCTCCAGCCAGGGCCGCATCGTTGTGGTGGCGGGCATGGGCAACAAGGGAAGTGACTATACCCGTTCAGACCTGCGTCAGCTCAACCTGCTGGCCCACGGCATGTGGCGGTTGATTCAGCGCAAAAAAGCGGAACATGCCATGCTGAAAAGCGAAAAAAGATTCCAGGATCTGGTGGAAAACACCCCCAACGGCATTGCCATTGTCCAGGACAATCGGGTGGTTCACCAGAATGCCAACCAGGTACACCTCATGGGGGACATAAATTTCATGGATCCGGACTCCGAATCCAGAATCCATGGGGAAGATCGGCCTAAAATCAAATCTTTTTTTTCCCAAATCAGGGAGGACCGACTGAATGAATCCGAAGTGGATTTCAGGTTTCACCTTGATCCCCCCCCGGAAGATAACGGTGCCATGACCTGGGTGGCCTGTATCGCCACGCCCATAGACTACCATGACCGCAACGCATTTTTATTGATTTTTATTGACTTGACTGAGGCCAAAAAACTGACACGACTGCTGACCATCCAGGACAAAATGGCCTCCCTGGGGCATGTTTCTGCGGGCATCGCCCATGAGATCAGAAATCCCCTTTCTGGAATTAATATTTATCTGGGTACCATTGAAAAATATTTCAGAAATCCCGACAAAACAGAAAAAATCACCTCATCCATTGGAGCGATCCGGGCCGCTTCCGGGAAAATTGAATCGGTGATCAAACGAGTGATGAATTTTGCCAAGCCGGGAGAACCCAGATTTGATGTAGTCCAAATAAATGACCCGGTCAAAGAAGCAGTAAAACTGACCCGTTTCACCCTGAATAAAAAGGGGATCGAAATAGAGGACGACCTGGCCGAGAACCTGCCGGCATGCATTGCCGAACCCCATCTCATTGAAGAGGTGGTCCTGAATCTTATCAACAATGCTGCAGACGCCATACTTGAACATCGAAACAAAGGGCATATCCGGATTTCTTCCCGGCAGGATGAAGCGAAAATCATTATCAGGGTAGAAGATGACGGTCCCGGGGTGTCAAGGGATATCCGGCAGAAGGTTTTCGATCCCTTTTTTACAACCAAGAACCACAGTACCGGCATCGGCCTCAGCCTCTGTCACCGGATCATCACGGACCATAAAGGCAAACTCGAGATCAGCGTTTCGGTGTTAGGCGGGGCCTGTTTTTTGGTGGAACTGCCATTTCCCCGGCAAACTGTGGTATAGTACCTAAAAGTTGCAAGCGCCCTTTGGCCGGATATGCAAGGTGCCGGACATGCAGCTGTAGTCGTCTGCCGCAAATGTCCAGGAACGCAGCAGATCCGGTCAACAGAACCACGCCGAGAAAGGCAGACAAAAAACGGACGGAGCCGAATGGATTATACCCTTTTTATTGTCGACGACGAGAAAACGATACGGGAAGGTATCACCGCCTATATTGAAGAGGACTATAGCGTATTTACGTATGCAACAGCTGAAGACGCCCTCGTGGATTTCAGCAAAAAAAAACCGGATCTCGTGCTCCTGGACATCGGCCTGCCGGGTATGGACGGCATCACCGCTCTGGGCCGGTTCAAGGCAGTGAATGCCGATGTGGTGGTGATAATGATAACGGCCTATGAAGACGTGGAATCGGTGATTAAATGCATGAAGCAGGGGGCCTGGGACTATATTGTCAAACCGCTGCAGATGGAAGGGCTGGACGTGACCATTTCAAATGCCCTTGAAACCATCCGGCTGCGCCGGGAAATCAAGGACCTTCAAGAGGGCCGGATTAAAGAGGAGGTCCCCTGTTTTATCGGTGAAAGCCAGCTGATCTACGATATCATGGCCTATATTGAAAAGGTGGCCAAAAGCCCGGATACGCCGGTTCTCATTTTAGGAGAGACCGGTACGGGAAAAGAACTTCTGGCCTCCACGATCCATTACAGAAGTCCTAATTTTACCGGCCCTTTTATCACCGTTAACTGTGCCGCCATCCCAAAAAATCTTATTGAAAGTGAATTGTTCGGTTATGTAAAAGGGGCCTTCAGCGGGGCTTCGGCCAGTGGAAAAACAGGTCTCATCGAAATGGCAGACAAGGGCACCCTGTTTCTCGACGAGGTCGGGGACCTGAATCCCGATGCCCAGGCTAAGCTTTTGCGGTTTATGGAAAACGGCGAATTCTATAGGGTGGGATCCACCGAAAAACAGCATGTTTCCACGAGAATTGTTTCGGCCACCAACAGGAATCTGGAAGAAATGATTGAAAATGAGGGATTCAGGGCTGATTTGTATTTCAGGATCTCGGTAATAAAAATCCAGGTGCCTACCCTGAATCAGCGCCAGGAGGATGTTCAGATCTTTGCAGAACACTTCCTGAAATTTTTCAATGAAAAATTTAATCGGAATGTTACCGGTATTCATGGGGATGCCATGGTACTGCTCAGGCAACACCAGTGGAAGGGGAATGTCAGGGAGTTAAAAAACATGATGGAGCGCGGGGTGCTCACTGCCGACGGTCCGGAGCTGACACCTGGGGATTTAGGCCTTGACCGGGTCGGTTCCACCAAAGGAGGGGACAATGAATTATTTCTTGATTTCCCGCCCCTTCCTGGGGATGGAATTGATTTTGCAGCCGTAAAAGAAGATATCGACCGATTCTATTTTAACCAGGCCATGGAACTGGCCGGAGGCAATGAAAGCCAGGCCGCCAGGCTGCTGAAAATGAAGCACCACGCCTTCAGGTACCAGTATAAAAAGATCATGGAAGAGTGCCCCCCAAAAGAGATATAATTCTGTCGAATTCATTTGTTCTGTTAGCGCTTTCGGACTGGGGCAGATACGTTTTTGTCCAATTTCTACCCTGACAACGGCACAACGCCAATGCCCGTAAAAACGGACTGAATTCCCGTCTGAGAAAATCCTTAATTTTTTTGTCCCGGTTTAATATTTTTATTAGTTTTTCAGCCTATCCCACAAATACTCCCGCCGGACTATCTTTGCAACCACCAGGAATAACACATAATTTAAGCAAAACGAGGCCCTTGGCACATCCTTTGCTATAATGGGTTGAAGATTGAATACAGGTTTCCGGCACAAAGCGTTCACAGCAGGCAGACCTGAAGACGACCCAAGGAAGACGAAACCATAAGAAAGCAAAGGAGCAATATATGACCAAGATTACACGAACATCTGCACTGACAGCCCGCCACCTCGACCTGGGAGGCGACCTTCAGGAATACATTCGCATGGGGGTGCCCCTGACCTACAATACCGACCCTAAAAAAGAGCATGACGCCATCCGTGAAGCTGCCGGGATGTATGATTTCACGGCGTTCCTCAAATTTCGGATTTCCGGCCCGGAGGCAGCGGACGCTCTCAATCATGCTGTCACTTTTGATGTGACCACGATCAAACCCGGTCAATCTAAATACGGCCCCTTTCTCAGGGAAACCGGTGTCATCTGCGATGACGGCATTGTGTTTAACCTGGGTAATGACCAGTGGCTGGCCTGCCATGGCGACGGCTGCGCCAGAAACATGGTGGAACTCTCCGCCGAAGGCAGGGATTGCGTGGTAGCGTATGATTACTGGACTCACCTGATCTCACTCCAGGGCCCCAAGGCCCTGGAACTGCTCAACAAGCATGCATCCGACGATATTGCCGCCCTTGATTATTTCACCCATCTCAATGAAACCGAATTGTTCGGCTGCAAGGTCATGATTTCCCGTACCGGTTTTTCCGGTGAGCGCGGCTATGAAATCATGGTTGGCCCGGACAAAGCTGTCATCATCTGGGACAGCATTCTGAAACTCGGCAAAGACATGGGAATACTGCCCTGTGCCGTTCAAAGTGTGTTTCCCCTGCGTATGGAAGCCGGCCTTCTGTGGAGACGTTTTGACCTGATGGAAAACACCCCCTGGGAAGTAAACATGGGCTGGGTGGTAGACAGCAACAAAGCCGATTTCCGGGGTAAAGATGCGTTAATGGCCGCCAAAGGCAAAGAACGCTTCAAACTGGTGGGCCTGGAAGTTGACATTCAGGAAGCCCTGAAAGGCGGTGAAAAGGTCTTTGCCAACGGTGAAGAAGTTGGCAAAGTCAATGACAAGCCGGTCTGGACCCATCGCATGGAAAAATCCCTGGCCCTGGCCCTGGTGAAACCCGAACTCAAAGCCGTGGGAACCAAACTTGAAATTCAGAGAGAAGAAGGCATGTGCACTGCCACGGTGGTGAAGTTCCCGGTTTACGACATCAAAACCCGGTAACCCAAACGCTTTTACTTTCAACAATCAAGCATCAGACGGCCCGGTATCAGGGCCGTCTGATGGCTTTATTCTTGTATGCCATTCAGGAGAATAACAATGACAGATTTTAATGCAATGACAGAGGCATTGGTATCCTGTGATGCCGCCAAACTGATCGACCTGGTCAACCAGGCCCTGGCCGCCGACATGGCTCCCAACGATATCCTGAACAAAGGCCTGATTGCAGGCATGGATATTGTGGGTGAGCGAATGGAATCCGGCGACATGTTCATTCCCGAAGTTCTCATGGCAGCCCAGGCCATGGGTGACTGCGTGAAAATTCTCAAACCCCTTCTTGGTGAAGGTGAAGGCAGTGCATCTGCCGCCGTAATCATCGGTACTGTAAAAGGCGATCTCCATGACATCGGCAAGAATCTCGTGGCCATGATGATGGAAAGTGCGGGCCTGGAAGTTCACAATATAGGCGTAGACATTGCCCCTGAAGAATTTGTGGTAGAAATTAAAAAGAAAAATGCCCAGATCGTCTGCCTTTCAGCGCTCCTCACCACCACCATGCCGGCCATGAAACAGACTGTAGACGCCATTGTGGAATCTGGCCTGCGGGGCCAGGTCAAAATCATGGTGGGCGGTGCCCCTGTAACCCAGGCCTTTGCCGATGAAATAGGTGCTGATGGGTTTGCCGCTGATGCAGGATCTGCTTCTAAAATGGCTAAATCCTTTATCAACTGACCCCTGGGAGAATAAAAAAATGTTCGAAGTAATCGGTGAAAGAATCAACACCTCCAGGAAAATGGTCCAGGCAGCCGTGGCCGACCGAGACGCAAACTACATCATCAACGATGTAAAAAAGCAGTTAGAGGCAGGCGCCACCTTTATAGATGTGAATGCCGGTGCCCGCATCGGCCACGAGCAAGCAGATATACGCTGGCTTCTTGACACAATACAACCCGTTTGTACGATTCCATTAGCCTTGGACAGTCCAGATCCAGCCATCCTTGAAATGGCATTTTCCATGGTGGAAAGGCCCCCCATGATCAACTCCATCTCCCTGGAAAAAGAGCGGTTTAACGCCATGATGCCCTTTCTCAACGGCAAAGACTGCCGTGTCATTGCCCTCTGCATGGATGATACCGGAATGCCCGAATCCGCCGGGGATATCCTAGGCCGCGCCAAGACCCTGGTTGGTGAACTGAATAAAATCGGCATCCCAACTGCAAACATCTATGTGGACCCCCTGGTTCAGCCCATCTCCACGGACGCCAACAAGGGAACCATGGTCTTGGATGCGGTTCGAGCGATCAAGGCCGAATTTCCCGACGTCCATATTACCGGCGGCCTGTCCAACATTTCCTACGGACTGCCCCAGCGTCACATCATCAACCGGACCTTTGTCACATTGATGATGGATGCGGGAATGGACTCAGCGATTATTGATCCTCTGGATAAGAAAATAATGGCAACCATACGCACCGCAGATATGCTTTTGGGTAAGGACCCGTTTTGTATGAATTACCTTAAGGGCGTTCGCTCGGGTACTATCGAAAGTTAAAAACATTCGCCAGGAAAAGCCCTGCTTTCAATCCTTGCAGGCAGGGTTTTTTATAACCGGCATGGCCGGAACATGGTATCTGCTCTGGCCACAACGAAGCATGAAACTTGAACCGTCGTCAGCAGAGGCGACCAGGGGTAGGTTTTGCCCCTAGCGGATTAAACGGCAGCGGTCAGCATGGACGCTGAACGAGATGCCGTTTTCCTCGGAGCAGCCCAGGACGGGCTGCGAGAATGAGCGGAGGGCAATACCTTCCTCCGGTCGCCGGGATGATACGAGTTTCATTCTGGCAAGAACGAGGAAGTTTTCAACTTCTTCTGCTACCTGGAGGTGCTGGTTAAACGCATATCCATCAATCGAATGGCGGCAAGGCGCATGCCAAGTCGGATAAGGGCAAGTTGGATTTCGGATTGAGAGGCCCGTGCAAAAGCAGCATCAAGCATATCACCTCGACTGGCGGTTTCAAAACCAAAGGCCGTGAGGACGTTATCGATGAATTCCAGGCGGAAAAGTTTTTGCTGGTGGGCAGCCCCCCCCCTCCACCTTTGAAGCAAAAATTCAAACAAATTGTACCGGCATGGTTACCGCAGACTGCGTCCACAATGGAAAAATGATACCCGAATCGAATAGTCAGATGCAGGGTGATCCATCCACAAGACCTTCTGCCAATCCTGCCACTGCATATACACCAAGAAAATCTTTGTTCATCGGGGACGCAGGATCGCGTGTGTACATCACCCCTGAAGTCCGTGGCTGGAACATCAAGTTCACTGGCGTATTGGCCAGTTCATTTTCTAATCTGTTGTCACAAATAAAGCGGTGGAAGGCATTGGTGATGATGACAAAACCACTTGGGATAATCACTCTGGCCCGTTCAACGGCAGACAGATTGGCGGCCTTACCGCCGGCGAGGTCTGGATGATCGGCTGCCTTCTACAGTGGAAGTATGTAAGGACCGCAAATTTTATAACTTGACCGAAATTGCTTGCCTTTTGGTCCATCTACCGCGTTGCATCAAAGGCCCAATAGGCCTGCTATTGAACCGTTAATGCGCCTTGTATATGAACCAAAATTCGACGCTATTTCTGGTCAACTTATTTCATTTGCGGTCCTAAGGCGGATCGGATTGAGCCACGGCCGGGGCTATCATCGCTCTGATTTCTGTGTTTCCCTGCTGAAGAGTTGATACACCACTGTATCAACTTATTGGAATCTTATCCAGATTTAACCTGGCAAGGGCAAGTATGCATCCCGCTATGTTTTTTGGCGCCGCTATTTTATGGGGCCTTGATCATAATTTCGCCATCCCCAATCCACCACATATGTGTAATATGCAAAAAAAGTGCCTGATTGGCAAAAGTGTTATTTTACTCATAAACAACAAAGCGTCTTTACATTCCTCGATTATTTTTTAAAAATAAATTACGGTCGGCAGCTACTCAAAAACAGACGAGGGTGAGGCGCTCAAGTCCTCTTCATTCGCCTGGCAGCAGTTTGACAGGTCCCATGGAGGAAAGGATAAATTACCACAAAATTAAAGTTGCATTCTGTAGGAACGCAAACAATGCTTGTACAAAAGGCCAAAATATTTTTGCATAAAATGGAATTAAAAACTGTCCTTGTTCTTATCTGCTTGATACTGGCAATAATCGGATGTAACGGTGGCGGAGGTGATGGCGGTGATGAGGACTCTGACACCTTCCCCGTGGAAGCGGAACCCATATCTGAAACCTACAGCATCAGCGGAACGGTCACCTCTGCTGAACATATGGTGACGGACAGCGATGTGAACGATCCCAGCGCAGCATATGCCACCAATAATTCCTTTGCGGCGGCACAGGAAATTTCAGCCCCGGTGACGGTCAGCGGGTTCGTGAACGTGGACAACACCGGAAACATCCAGAATGGAGACCGATTTGCAGTCAATGGTGATAAAAACGATTTTTTTCTGGTGACGCTGACCACAGGGATGTATGTAAGCCTGTACATGCCGGAGAATTCAGGGCAGTCAGGTTTGAATCTTTATCTTTATGATGAGGGTCAGAATCTGGTGGATGCCGCCCTTTTCTCCCAAGGGGTTGTCGGTTCCCTGACGGTGTCGTCGGACGGTACCTATTATGTACGGGTGGAGGCGGTATCGGATCGTTTCACCCAAACCATTACCACCTATGCCTTGACCATGGGTTTGACTGAAACGATGACCAGTCAGTATCCGCTTCGACTGAGTAACGAATTTATGCCTGGAGAAGTGCTTGTGCGATGCCGGCAGGAGGAGGAATCGGTTTTGGGGCCCCATGCCCCTGACCTGTCGACCATGGGGTTTAACACAAAAGCAGGAGGCAGCGGTCGGGACAGGCTTCTAAATCGTTCCGATCTCCTGGACAAGGATACTTTTTTTGAAAATTTGGGGGTTCAAGCGGCTTTGAAAGGTAGCCTTGAATCCGGCAACATGACCGCTGAAACACGTCAGAAAATGGAAACCCTGTGGATGATCCGTGCCCTTCGGAATCAGTCCGGCATACAGATTGCCGAGCCCAATTATATTCGCAAAGCCTTGAGCAAGATACCTGATGATCCTTACTATACTTATCAATGGCACTACCCGCTCATCAACCTTCCTAAAGCTTGGGATATCACCACCGGCAGCAGCGATGTGGTGGTGGCAGTGGTGGACACCGGCGTGCTGCTGGATCATCCGGATCTGGCGGGACAGCTGGTGGACGGATACGACTTTATTTCAAGCACCCGTATTTCCCTGGACGGTGACGGTATCGACAATGACCCCGATGATCCCGGGGACCAGGAGGGTGTTGACGGTGCCGGTTCGTTCCACGGTACCCACGTGGCAGGAACCATTGCCGCCCTGACCAACAATACGGCCGACGACGAAGAGGGAGGAGTGGCCGGTATTGCCTGGAACGTCAAGGTAATGCCACTGCGGGTATTAGGCTACGGGGGCGGCACCACCTATGATATCATGGAGGCGGTCAAATATGCGGCAGGGCTGGATAATGATTCAGGAATTATCCTTGCTGAGCCCGTTGATATCATCAATGCGAGCCTGGGCGGTGAGATTGCCACGGAATATGAACAAGAAATTTATGCAGAAGCACGGGCCCAGGGGGTCATTATCATTGCTGCGGCAGGCAATGGGGGCTCAGACACAAAAATGTATCCGGCTGCCTATGATGATGTGGTATCGGTGAGTGCCGTCACCATTGATAAAAGCCTTGCCTCTTATTCAAGTTACGGAGATACCATCGACGTTGCCGCTCCGGGCGGGTCGTCCACGGATATCAACGGGGATGGATATACGGACGGAATTCTCAGCACAATAGGAGACGACAGCAACGGCGCCATTAAAATGGGGTATGCCTTTTCCATTGGCACCAGCATGGCAGCACCCCATGTCTCAGGGGTTGTGGCGCTGATGAAATCCATTTATCCCGACATGACGCCGGATATATTTGAGACACTGCTGGCCGCAGAATATCTGACCCAGGACATCGGTGATACCGGCCGGGACAACAGTTTCGGTTATGGTCTTATTGATGCGTATAAGGCCGTGGTCGCTGCCCAGGAGGGCGGCAGTGGCGATATGCCGGCCGTTATATCCGTCAGCCCTGCCAATCTGAATATGGTCACCTCTTCTGAAAACCCGACACAGAGCACCACCGTGACGGTAAAAAACAGCGGCGGTGGAGATCCGACCATCACTGATTTTTATTCAGACGTTGCCTGGATGTCGGTTCAGCCATCGGATGTGGATGCATACGGATTCGGCACTTACACGGTGTCAGTGAATAGTATCGATCTTTCAGCCGGTACAGATACCGGCACCGTTACCTTTGAATCTGAGAGCAACAATGCAGAGGTTTCTGTGGTCATTCAGGTCGGAACCGCCAACGCCACAAACGGTGGATATCATTATATCCTTCTGCTGGATCCGGACACCCTCACCACCGTCAGTCAGGTGGGCAGCATCGGTGAAGAGGGCGTTTATGATTACAATTTTTCAGATCTTTCCTACGGAAAAACTTATGTTGTATACGCCGGTACGGATGTCGACCACGATGGATTTATCTGTGAAGACGCAGAGGCTTGCGGGGCGTACATTTCCCTTGACGGTCCCGTTGAAATCACGGTCACGGAAAACATGGAACATATGGATTTCAGCACCGACATCACCATCAGCCTGCCGACAACCATCACCAGCCAGTCGGTCACGACACCAACGCCAATTCAGCTGAAATCCGCGGCACAACCGTCGGTCAATTTGAAATTGTGAAGAACACCCCCAAAGGTACCGCTTTGGGTTACGCCGATCCTCTCCAGTCAAGTCTTCCCACCGGCGCCAAAAAACTGGACCGCCACATGGATGACTTCCCAGGACAGCCTCCGGCAAATGATGTCAAGGGCTCTGTCCCACCGCATCGGTGGTACCTCACACAAAATCCCTTCCATCGATTTCAGCCGTTATGGCGTACTGGCTGTGGAAATGGGAGAGCAACGAACCACCGGATACGGGTTTGACACCAAAGCGGTGAGCGCATACATGACAGGGGATACGGCAGTGATCAAACTTGTATGGCATCGACCCGATCCCGGCGTCCAGACGGCTCAGATGATGACCAGTCCATGGCCATTCTCCTAAAACACACCCGATTGAAACGCTTCGGTGGGTGTTACCTATAAAAAACCCTGTTTATTGTACTTTAGCGGTCACCGGGTCCATGAAAAAAGCCAGGAGGCCACCAAAAGACAGCCAAGGCTGACAGCGCCGAGAAAAAAGAGGTCCGGTGTCACCTGGGCAAGGGTGGCACCATCGTTCAAAATTTCTCGAAGTGCGGCAAGCATCCGTGTCAACGGCAGAAAGCCGGCCACGGTCTGGATCCAGTGGGGAGCACCCTCCATGGAGAACCACACCTCGGACAGAAACATCATGGGCCAGCAGATAAAGTTGATCACCCCGTTGGCCACCTCTTCGCTGGTGCCCCTTGCGGCCACCAGAAGTCCCATGGATGTCAGGGCAATGCTGCCCAGGGTAAATACAACGGCCGCATCCGCCACAGACCCCTGGGTGTGAAAGGCAAAGGTAAGGTCGCACCCGGCCCAGACAATGGCAACGGTGAAAAGAAGCAGAAACACCCTGGAGAGCATCTGGGCCGTCAAATACTCAAGGGCCGTCACCGGAGTCGCCTTGAGGCGCTTGAGCACACCGTTTTTCCGGTATCGGACAATGACAAACCCCACCCCGTAAAGGGCCGAAAACATCATGTTCATCCCGAGAATTCCGGGAAACAGCCAGTCAATGTACCGGATCTGAACCGTGGTTATGGCCTCTTTGCTGACAAGGCCGTCAACGGCTTCGGGCGCAAGGGTGCTCTCCCGGAATATTTTCTCCACCACATACCCCTTGGGAGAGGTGTCGCTGATCCAGTATTGCCAGGGCCGGGATGCATTTTTGATGAGGATGTCGATCTTGTGGTGGCTCAGCCGGTCCATTCCCTGGTCAAGGTCGTCAAAACAGACCAGATCCAGGTACTTTGTCTGCTTGAACCGATCCGGCAGATCAAGGCTTTCAACGGTGATGTCCGGGGCAACGGGAAAAACGCCAACCTTGAACTGGGCACGGTTGTCGTTGCCGAACACCACGGCAAAGCCTGCCACAATGAGAAAGGGGAATAAAAAGTTCCAGCCAAAGGCCGCCCTGTCCCTTAAAAACTCGTAGTTCCTCGAGACAAACACGGCCCACATTCGTTTCAGGTTCATGGTTAGAGAAATGTTTCCACGGGCGTATAGGCCATGGCAAAGGCGTCGGCCACCGCCTTAAAGGTGATGCTGCCCTTGACGACATTGGCCCCGAGCTTGATCTCATCGCTCTCCTGCATTGCTCGTTTCCAGCCCTTGTTGGCGATGGCAAGGGCATAGGGAAGGGTTGCATTGGTCAGGGCAAGGGTGGAGGTCCTTGCCACGGCGCCGGGCATGTTGGCAACACAATAGTGGGTGACGCCGTCAATGACAAAGGTTGGATCCGCATGGGTGGTGGGTCTGGATGTTTCAAAACAACCGCCCTGGTCAATGGCGACGTCCACAATGACCGAACCGTCTTTCATCTCCTTGAGCATATCCCGGGTCAACAGTTTGGGTGCTTTTGCACCGGCAACCAGAACCGCACCGATCACCACATCAGCCCTGAGGACAAGTTCCCTGAGAACCGCAGGGTTTGACATGACCGGGAAACAGTTGGCCGGCATGACATCATCCAGATATCTCAGACGTTCAAGGTTGGTATCAAGGATGTAAACCTTTGCACCCAGGCCGCAGGCCATTTTGGCGGCATTCAGTCCGACAATGCCGCCGCCGATGACCACGACCGTGGCAGGCTCGACACCGGTGACCCCGCCCAGGAGAATCCCCATTCCGCCTTCGGGCATTTCCAGGTATTTTGCCGCTTCCTGGACAGACATGCGACCGGCAACCTCGCTCATGGGAACGAGCAGGGGAAGGGAGCCGTTTTTCTTCTCAATGGTCTCATAGGCGATACAGACGGCCTTGCTCTTCACGAGTGCCCGGGTCTGGGGCTCGTCAGCGGCCAGATGGAGGTAGGTGAACACGATCTGATCTTCCCGGATCATGTCGTACTCAGAGGGCTGGGGCTCTTTGACATGCATGACCATATCCGAGGCCTTGTATACCTCGCCAGGGGTGTCAACCAGGGTTGCACCGGCTTCCACATATGCGGCATCCGGGTAACCGCTGCCGATACCCGCCTCTTTTTCCACCAGAACCGTGTGCCCGTTTTCAGCCATGGCAACAACCCCTGCAGGGGTCATGGCCACTCTTTTTTCGGCAATTTTGATCTCTCGTAAGATTCCGACAATCATTTTCAGATCTCCTGTTTTAGTTTGAATATCGCCATTTCAGAATAATGGAACCGACGGAAAAGATCAACCTATGGATCAATAAAGACCCGGGTTGTCCATGGGGAACCCATTGAGTTTTCCCTTCATGCCCTGAGGTGTCGTCCGGTGAGATTTAAAAACACCGTCTCAAGGTTTCGGGGCTCACCGTCGTCCCTGCAATGCCGGTCCATGAGGGTTTCGGGCGACCCCTGGGCAATGATGCGTCCCTGGTCCATGATGATAATGTCGTCGCACAACGTCTGGGCCTCTTCCATGTAGTGGGTTGTCAGGACAATGGATTTACCCTGGGCCTTCACCCCCCGGATGATCTTCCACATATGCTGGCGGGCCAGGGGGTCAAGGCCTGTGGAGGGTTCGTCAAGGAAAAGAAGGTCCGGGTCATTTATCAGGGCAAGTCCGAGGAGCAGGCGCTGCTTCTGGCCGCCGGATATCCGGTCGTTCATCTGTTTGCCAATGGCGTCAAGCATGCACAGTTGTTTCACCGCTTCCATGGGAAGGGGATTCTTATAAAACCGGCCAAAGGTTCTGAGGGTATCGTCGACCGTTAGAAATGACAGCAGCTCGGTATGCTGGAACTGAATCCCTATTTTTTCACGGAAATTTCGATCCCTCGGTCGTCCCTTGAAGAGAATGGTGCCCCGGGTTGGGGTGATGATATCCTCAAGCATTTCCACGGTGGTGGTTTTACCGGCACCGTTCTGCCCCAGGAGCCCGAAACAGATCCCCTCTTTGATGGAAAAGGAGATCCCGTCAACGGCCGTGATGTTCTTGTACCGTTTTACCAGCCCTTCTATTTCAAGCAGCATTACCGATTTTCCTTCAGGGGAATGCGCCCCTTGAAGGTTTCAAACGCCTCCCGGGAAATGCCGCAGATCCCAATGGGCCGATCCACGGCATCATGGCAGTCAGATCCACCCGTGGCAACCAGGTCGTATTTTTTTGCCCAGGTTCTGAGGATCTTTCGGTGTTCCGGGATATGGCCCGGATAATCGATTTCGATCCCCCCGAGACCTGCAGCCAGAAATTCCGGAAAAAGCTGTTCCACAACCGCCAAGGGCGGCAGCACCTCCCTGTAATGGCCTTTGCCGGGAAAGGACCCGGCAGCAGGGTGGGCAAGCACACTGAGCATGGGAAATTGATCGACAAGACCGGCTACCGTGTCAAGATCAACGCCCGAGGGAAGGTAGGCCGGGCTGTGATTTCCGATGATGGCATTGATCTGCTCCGGGGATTGGATACCGTGGTTCTGGCTCAAAGCCAGGGCAAAATGCCGCCGTGACGCGTTGTTTGCAAAATCGGCAATCTCCTGGCTGGTGAGGTCCTGATCAAGGATGGGGGTGGTGCCCCGGGGGCCGAAGAACCGGTTGATCTCCCTGACCCGCTGGGCCACAAGCAACGGCCCCCGGCCGTTGGCAAGGGTGTCGGAAATTGTTTGCTGAAACCTTGAATCCACCGCCAGGGATTTTGAAAAATAGCACAGAAGATGGAGGGTCCCTGTAAAAAAGGGTCGCTTGAACCGGACCGAGATCTCCACCCCGGGAACGATCTCCAGCCCATGGACGTCTCCTGCCACAATGGCCGCCCCGACGGCGTCGATGGTGTCGTGGTCGGTCACCCCCAGGGCAGACAGTCCCGCCCTTCGGGCTGCAGCAACAAGGTCCTGGGGCGAAAAATCTCCGTCGGAAGCAGTGGTGTGATTGTGAAGGTCTGCGTAAAATGGGCCTTTCATCTTTGTCTCCTCGTTGGATGGGGTAAAAGTGTTAAATACGCTGAAAATGATCTTTTTTCAACGCCCTTTTTCGTTGAAAAGAGTGAAAGCAGGTGATATCAGTAGCAGCGGGTAGTTCAACATCTTTTAATCAAGGGAGGTTTTCCATGGCACTTTACCTGGTACAGCACGGGAAAAGCCGCGCCAAAGCGGAGGATTCAAAGCAGCGGCTATCGGACTTGGGCAGGTCGGATACGCGGAGAATCGCCCAGGTGGCCGAGGGTTACCGGGTACCGGTATCAATCATCCGCCACAGCCAGAAAGAGCGGGCCTTTGAAACCGCACGAATCTTTGCCCAGTTTTTAACGCCGGAGCGGGGAATCGAGCAGATCGAGGGGATCAATCCCATGGACGATGTGGAAACATTTGCAAACGGCCTTGATGCAAGGGAGAACAGCATGGTGGTCGGCCATCTGCCGTTCATGGAACAGCTGGTGGGCACCCTTGTGGCAGGCACCCCTGAAAAACGGATCTTTAAATTCCAGAACTCGGGGATTGTCTGCCTGGACAGGGACGAGAACGGCTGGTTTATCTCCTGGACACTCATGCCCAACATTGGAGAGAACCTTTAATTTCCCAAGGCCCCGGGATCGGTATCCATGGTATCAGATCTTCTGCTCCTGGCCGGTAAAACAGGGGATGCACAGATTCCTGCCGGCAAAGCGGCGTATCCGTGACTCCATGACCATCTCCCCACAGGCCTCACACTGGATGCTTTCAAGGATCCTGGCCGGTTTCACCGGGGGCGTATTAATCTCCTGAACCTTGAACAATTCATCAAGGTCGGCTGCCATGATCATTTCAATGGCATCCTGTCTGGTGGCCCCATCTTTCACATTGGGTCGCTTGGCCAGCACGGCCCGGAATCCCCTCTGGCTGCTTCTGTCAAAAAAGGTAAAGGCGGCCTTGCCGTAATCCTTGTGCACCAGGTTGCCCTTGCCGTAGGTGCATCCGGTCAGAAACTGAACGGCATCAAGGGCACACATGTCTGTCTCGGCAACGCACACAGGGGCGGTGCATTCGGTGATGTCAAGCCGTTCCATGGCCAGCTCCGACACACGGATGCCAATGGCAAGCCCCGGACATGAGTGGCCGTGGAATTCAATGGTTTTGTCAATCTGGGTTCGATCAATGGTGCATGCCATGGGTTTCTCCTTATCATAATCAGAATAATAAATAGGGCCGGTCCGGCAGGCTCGGGGTCGTATCCTGGACCGGACGCCTACCCATATCACAACGCCACTTTTTATTCACGGGAAATTGATCGGGCATTATCCAGAACCCTCCGGACCGTCCTGGCCAGGTCGGATTTCACAATGGGCTTATAGGCAAACGCCTTGATGCCCATCTTTAAGACATTTTCATCGGAAAGCGCCTTGTTGTAACCTGTGAATAAAACGACAGGAATATCCGGTCTTATTTTCATGAACTCAACCGCCAGTTTGTCGCCTGTCATGTTTGGCATTGTCATATCAGAGACAACCAGATCAAATGCAAACGGATTGGACTTGAACAGTTCCAAGGCTTCAAGACTGCTGGTCATCGCATTTACACAATACCCCAGTTTACTCAACAACCGGTCCCCCATCTTGGCGATGGAGACTTCATCATCAACAAAGAGAATCGTTTCAGTGCCGGTTGGGAGCTCTGGGTTATAATCGGGCAGATCTGGCAACCGTTCCCGGATAACCGGCAGATAAATTGTAAAAATGGAACCGGCATTCTTTTTACTGGTTACAAAAATCCTGCCGCCATAATTTTCAACAATACCATGGACCATGGCAAGCCCCATTCCTGTGCCTTCGCCAAGGACCTTGGTGGTGAAGTAGGGTTCAAAAATGCTGTCTATAATCTGCTCTGGAATACCGGATCCTGTATCGGAAACCACCAATCGAACATAGCAATCCGGTTTTAGATTCAGCCCTGACGTTTCAAGGGGGTCTTCGACATCCGTCAAACCAATTTCCAGGATACCGCCGTCATTTTCCATGGCATGGATGGCATTGGTGCACAAATTCATAATCACCTGATGGATCTGGACGGCATTTCCCATGATATGGGACTCAGAATTGGAATTTATTTTGATCTCTATGTTGGCCGGCGTTGATGCTTTTATCAATCTGAGCACCTCGTTGACAATAACATTGATCCGGACCGGTTTAATTTCTTCGTCGGACTGCCGGGCAAACGCCAGGATCTGTTTCACCAGATCCTTTGCTCGTTTACCTGCTGCATAAACCTCCTGCAAATCGTCTTCAACCGAAGATCCTTTTGCCACCTGCCCCAGGGCCAATTCTGTAAAACCAATAATTGAAGACAAAATATTGTTAAAGTCATGGGCGATGCCACCGGCCAGCTGCCCGAATGACTCCATTTTCTGTGCCTGAATCAATTGCCGCTGAAGCAATTCCTTTTCCCTCTGTGACTTAAGGCGTTCTGTAATATCATAAACCATGGAATAAACAAGGGCCCTGCCACCAACCTCAATGGGTCCGCTGTAAACGTCCACGTCACAGATTGAACCATCCCTACGCCGGTGCTTGAACACAAAATAATTGCGCTTTTTTTCAAAAACGGTCCTTATCTCCCGTTTCAACGCTTCAGGGGGAAGTGTATTTATTTCGTGGATATTTTTATGTTTCAACTCCTGTTTTGACCAGCCGTAAAACCGGGATGCGGCAGAATTTGCGTCAATGATGTCGCCGCTTTCAGGGTTGATCAACAACATAACCACATGGTTATTTTCAAACAGGCTTCGGTAACGGCTTTCACTCTCTGCCAACGCCTGGTGCTCCCGTATCAGCCGGCGGTTGTAATATGCATTTTCAATGACTGAGGGCAATTTAAACAAATACCCCTGATTTTTTGTCAAATAATCAAAGGCGCCAAGTTTCAGGGCTTTTACGGCAATCTCCTCATCTCCTTTTCCGGTGACCAGAATCACCGGGATTCCAGAATTGGGAGACGATTTGATTCGTTTTAAAATTTCCAGTGCATTTTCCTGGGGAAGCCTGTAATCCAGGAGCATGGCATTATATGGGGACAGCGACTCTGCCTGGTCAAGGATTGCATAGAAATCAGACACACGGTTGATCACGTCCATCTTCATGTGGGGCGCATATTGATTCAGATGCCTTTGGGTCAGATCGATATCCGCCTGGTTGTGCTCAAGGTAAAGGATCTTTAATGTCTGTATCCCGATATCCTTTGTTTTTCGGTATGACATCAGCGCATTCTCAATCAGGTCGGGCAATCTGTCCAGGTAACCCTTTTTTTTGACGATATAATCATCCGCACCTGCTTTTAAAGCGGCAACGGCCGCTTCTTCATCCCCCTGACCGGTCAGAAGGATCACTGCAACGGGGATGGAATGTCCCCGGATGTGGGATAATACCGCAATCCCGTCTCCATCCTGCAAGTGCATATCCGTGAGCACCAGATCATAGCTTGAGAAACCGGGCTTTTTGATCTCATTTAGCGCTTCAGCCTGTGATTTGACGGCATTGATTTCAATTTGGGGACAATTTTTTCTGATTCGCCGGACGGTCAGATCAATGTCAACGGGGTTGTCTTCTATGTAAAGTATTTTCATGGCCTATCCTGGCAGAATGGTTGTTGCCAACCAGTAAAGTTCTATTTCCGAGGCTACGGATACAAACTTGTCAAAATCAACCGGCTTAATGATATAGGAGTTGGCGCCGTACTCATATGCGGTTGAAATATCCCTGTTTTCCGACGAACTGGTCAATACGACAATGGGAACAAGCTTGATTTTCGGGTGGGCCTTGAAACGGCGCACCACCTCCAGCCCGTCGATTCTAGGCAGTTTCAAATCCATTAGAATAATGATGGGCAAGGGTTCTCCGGCTTCCCACCGGGGAATCCATGAAACAGCCTCTTCGCCGTCCCGGGCGATCTGGATGGGGTTGAGCAACCGCTGCTTTTTAAACGCACGCAGGGTCAAATCAATGTCAAGGGGGTTATCCTCCACCAGCAAAATCGGTCGATGGGAGTTGGCATTCTGATTCATCGGTTTTCACCGCCTTTTAAATAAGATCATTTATTTTGGGTATGGACACATAAAATGTTGATCCTTCTCCCAAGGCTGTTTCAGCCCACACACGCCCGTTGATCCGTTCGACAGCTTTCCGAACAATGGCCAGACCGATTCCGGTTCCTGGATAGTCTTCTGCCCGGTGCAGCCGTTGAAAAATATCAAAAATGCGATCATGGTATTGGGGATCAAAACCAATCCCGTTATCCCTGACCCATAATGTCCATGAACCCTGATCTTCCGTTCCCCCCACAGTCACCCTTCCCGGGATTTCCGGATTTAAAAACTTAATCGCATTGTCCAGGTAGTTTCCCAGCACCTGGCGGAGGGTTTCACTGTCTGCATGAATTGTCGTAAACGGAAGCGTAACGGATATCTTTATCCGCCGGGTTTCAATCTCATGTTCCCGTTGGGACAATAAGATATCAATGACTGAATCAAGATCAATCGAGATGGCTTGAATCTCTTTGCGTTCCATTCTCGAATAGGACAACAGGTCTTCAATGAGCTGGTTCATCTGGGCGGTACCATGGCGGACATTGTTTAAAAACAGGAGCCCTTCCTCGTCTAATCTGTCGCCATAGTCCTCGACCAGCAGGCGGCTGTATCCGTCAATCCCCCGCAGGGGGGCTTTAAGATCGTGGGAAACCGAATAGGTAAACACTTCCAGCTCCTTGTTTTTCGCCTCCAGCTCTTCCGTCCGCTTTTTAACCAGGTCCTCCAGGTGTTTACGGTATTCTTCCAATTCGTTTTCAATGCGTTTCCGCTCGGTAATATCCCGTGTAACAGCAAGGATAACATCCTCACCGGCGAGCTGCATGATACTTGCCGACATCAGGGCCACTTTGATCTGTCCATCCTTGCAGACAAATTGTGTCTCCCGGTTTTCGATATTTTTTTCCCGGGTCAAGGCGTTGGTCAAAAAAGACCTTTCCGCTAAATCCTTCCAGATATTCAGGGCAATCGAGCTTTGACCGATAACCTCCTTGCGCGTATATCCCAGAAGCCGTGTAAATCCCCTGTTGACATCCAGGTAGGTTCCATCGGAAAGCCTGTTCAGGGTGATTGCGTCGGGGCTTGTAAAGAATGCAAACCGAAACCGTTCCTCACTCTCCCTCAATGCTTTTTCGTTGTTTTTCCGATCCGTTATATCCATGGCAGTAAAGGTAACGCCTTTGAACAGGTCACTCTGATCCAACGGGGTTGAACTCAGAAATACGTCGATGATCCTGCCGTTTTTCATTGTCCATTTTGTCTCGACACTGCCGGTGCCCCGTTGGGCTATTTGATGATATTTTTCACGTCCCACCCGTTCAAATTCTTCCTGATCCGGATAGAGGATTCGACTGTTCTGACCGATTATTTCCGCCGGGGTGTAACCGAGCATCTCCAAAAAATGGTCATTGCCCCAGGTAATGATACGATCCGTCACCATGCCAATCCCGATGGGAGAGGCCCGGAAAATACTTTTCAAAGTAACGGCACTGCGCTTGACCTCAAGTTCCAGAAAATGCTTGTCGGTGATGTCCCGATCGATGCCCCTGAACCCCTTAAACCCCCCACTTGCATCAAAAACAGGCACACCGCTTGTTTCCATAACCCTTTCATGGCCATCTTTATGAAGATTTACATTGACAAGGTTGTTAAATGAGCCCCTTTGTTCAATGGTCGCTAAAAAGATTCCACGGATCCGGTCCGCCTCATCGGGTGCCATGAGGTCAAAAGGGGTCTGGCCGACAACGGATTCGGGAGACCGACCAAGAATATTATGGATGGACGGGCTGACATAGGTATAAATACCATGGGCGTCGGTTTCCCAGATAAAATCAGTGGAGGATTCGATCAGGGCACGATATCGCGCCTCGCTTTTCAATATTTCACTTTCAACTTTTTCCCGTTCAGCAATGACGTGTGCCTGTTGACGGTTTTGATAGGCCATGGAAGAAAGTTGATTTGCAAGGGTAAAAAGCATCTGGGCGATTTTTTCAAATTGGTGTCTGGGCATTGAAGGCACTTCCCGAAAGGCTGCCAGCATCTCGGTTTCATCGACGCCTATTTTCCGCGCATAGTGAATTATGTCATCCTCAGCTTGACTATTATCATCCCGAACCTGACCGATCAACCAGTTGGCAACATGTTTGCCACCCACTGTTATTCCGGCACCAGCATCCCATAGACCGCCACCCATGCAGGGCTGAATGATGGGGCCTGCAGGATTGTGCCGGCCCATCAATGCATCGGATTTAAAGCAATCCCGACGTCCCCTATCGGTTTTACGAATGATCTCTTTGCATAGCCTGCAGAAATTACTGGGAGAGGTGATGGGTGTGCCATCCGGTTCTGTAATAATCGATGCCACACCTGTCGCATCTGCAAACTGATCCTGGAGCGTCTGGATCTCTTCCAGGGAAAAAAGAGCCTTAAAATCAATCTCTTCCAACCCGATCAACGGTCTGCTCGATGGGGTGATCGTTTTTTCAAGAATTTGACCGGATTCTTTTGGAACGAACAATGCCCGTTCTAACTCCTGAATCCGTCTTTCCAGATCCTGATACGTCGGTTTTTCAGCCATTGCAATCCCCGCAGGCTAAGATCTTCTGATGTAAAAAGGGCCGTTCACGGTTGTGCTGGAAACGGCAGCAATCGTCATTAAGGGGTATCGCCAGGCAGATTGCCCTGCGCAGCTTTTTTATTCAGCAGATGCTGAACGGCCGCTACCAGTTCATTGGGCTCTATGGGCTTGATCAGAACAGCGGTCCCCCCCTCCATTGACTCACAATTTTCTGTAAATTCCTTGCTGTAGCCGGTACACAGGATACAGGGGAATCCGGCCCTGATGTCCCGTATTTCGGCTATCAACCGGTCTCCTTTCATGTCGGGCATTGTCAAATCCGTCACCACGGCATCAAAATCATCCGGGTTTTTGGAAAAAGCAGTCAACGCTTCCAAGGGATTATTTGCCGTTGTCACGCTATAGCCATAACGTTCTAGACATCTTCTGCCCAGCTTGGTGATAAAAATTTCATCATCAACAAGCAGAATATGCGCTTTTCCCTTGAGCGGCTTGTCCGGTAACGGCCTTGAACAAGGCTTTTCTTCGTGGGTTGTGGGAAAAAGAATCTTGAATCTTGTTCCTCTGTTGACTTCACTTTCAACTTGAATCACGCCCTTTGCCTCTTTGACAATGCTTTGAACAAGTGCCAACCCCATTCCGGTTCCGTCTTTGGGATCTTTTGTTGTGAAATACGGTTCAAAGATACGATCCATAATGGCTGCCGGAATTCCAGGCCCGGTATCGGACACGGTCAATTCAAGGTATTCACCGGGGGAGATACTGCCCAGAAGCCGGGTCTGGGAATCATCGACAAACCGATCATTAAGGGCGATATCCAAGGTCCCGCCCGTTGCATCCATGGCCTGGCCGGCATTTGTGCACAGCCCCATGACAACCTGATGAACCTGGGTTGCATTGGCCATTACCTTTGATCTGCTGTCAATATGATCCTTGATAACAATATTGGCGGGTAAGCTTGATCGAAGGAATTTAAGAACGTCTTTAACGATCAAATCCAGTCTTAATGACATTTTTTCATCTTCCGATTTCCTGGCAAAGGTTAGAATCTGTCTGACCAGTTCCTTGGCCCGCAATCCGGAACTGTAAACTTTATTGAGATCTTTTTCCAGTGTTGTTCCCTTTTCAATATCGTTTAAAATAAGCTGGGTATAACCCAGAAGGCCACTGAGGATATTATTAAAATCATGGGCTATCCCTCCGGCCAATGTTCCAATGGCTTCCATCTTATGGGCCTCAATCAAATCCTTTTCAAGCCGTTTCCTCTCTGAGATATCGGTCATGATATGGATAATCTTTTTAAGTGCTCCGTCTTCATCAAAAATCGGTGTGCAGGATACAATAAAAGACTTGCCCATGGATTCAAAGTCCAATTCACCCATATGCTCTTCATTTGGACCGGTGATGTTTTTTGCCGGACACTTGGCATGGAGCTCATTGTCGTCATGGAAAATTTCATGGCATTTCTTGCCGATCAATTCTTCCGGCAATCTTCCCAACTGTTTGATTGCAGGTTGATTCACAGATAATATATTATGGTCCCCATCCAGAACCAGGGCCATATGGCCGATGGCATCAAACAGTTCCTGCCATTCCGCCCTGGCCTTTACAATCGAGTGTTCCGTCTCTTTTCTTTTTTCAAGCTCCCGTTTAAGGGCCATGTTTTCCTGGATCAGATTGGCGGATCGTTCCAGTTGTCTCGTCTGCTGATCCAGGGTTAAGAACAGATTGACTTTGCTCAAAAGGATTCCGGCATCAACCGGTTTCACCAGAAAATCCACGGCACCAGAATCACACCCCTTAAAAACAGGATATTCGTTTGAACAACCGGCACAGACAAAAAGGATCGGGAGCCCACTTGTTTTATCTTTCGACCGAATGGACGCTGCAAGGGAATACCCGTCCGTGCCAGAGATTTGAACATCAATGACAGCAAGAACAAAATGGTGTTTTAAAATGGCGGCAAGGGCGCCGTTGGCATTTGATGCACCGATAATTTCAACGTTGGCTTTGGAAAGGATCTGCTCAAGGCGGTGTATGCTTTCAGACTTGTCATCAACAATTAATATCTTTGAACGCTCTTCCATTTAAACCACCTCTGATTCATAAGATCCACAGCATTAAGGGACAAGCACGACCCTTGGGTTCAAGGATACAGGAACTCAGGAGATTTTGAAAATGATAAATAAACATAGCCGTGATTATAGTTTCGGCCAATATTCGGGAAGGGTCAGATGGAACGAATGGCTTAGGGGAGAACACAGGGATCAGGCTTAGATAGACCAGGATGGCGTTTATGTCCCCGGGTTAATAAAAACAGTTGAACATCATTAATACATTGCTGCTGCCGGATTGCATCAACAAGGGATCTTCCTGTGACCCAGCTGTTGCGTTTTGGATGTCATGCTGACCTGTGATGGAGAACTCAAGATTGTCCCTGAGATTGACCCGTAGTTTGATCTCCATATCCATTGAACTGAAAGCACTGTGGGAAAAGGTGCTGCCAGACAACTCTTCACCCTTTGAATACTCCAGCTGCATGGACAGCGCCCATTGTTTATGAACCGGGGACAAAAGGGTATTGAGTCCGAAGGACCATTCAGGAACATTCAAAAGCGACTCATTTTCCTGGGAATAGTCAAAATAGGTAATGGACGGTTTGATGTTGACCCCGTTACCGGGCCAGAAATCACCGGACAGTTTAACCCCACTGCGTTCCGCGGTTTCAGGCAGAGCCCCATGGTGCTGATAATTCGTGGGTAACAGGTCAAAGGTTTCATGTATGGCGCTCAAATGCATATATAGGCCATCGAACACGGTATGGCCGTAACCGACTTCATAAAAGGGCAGTAGAAGCGCATTTACACCATGGTTTTCAAGGGCTGTGTCATCAAAGGGGTTCAGATCATTTTGCACTGCAAGGTTGTTAAAGCGGAAGTCATTCCCGGCAAGGATTTGGATCTCGCCGTTTTGATTGACAGGTATGGTCAGACCCCCTTCAAGCTGGTATTGATCGAAATCGGGTTGAACAATGGTCAAAGCTTTATGACGCTTGGACCCCACAAACCGTTTTTTCCAGTAGCGACTATCCAGGCTTGACATGGTGATTCCCAGGCTGCTCGAGGCATGAATGAACTGGCCCTCCGAGACATACATGCCAACATGGCTGATCCTTTTTTTCTTGTTGGTGGCAAAAAAGATCAAATCACCGGGTTGTATCTCATGGTTGCTGATTTTTTTAAATTTAGAAGAGTTGAATTGAGCACCGGCGGTGTAGGGCAGATTAATCCCGAAGAACTTGTTATAAACCGTCCTGACAAAACTTGAGCAATCCATACCCTTTCTGGATGTCCCCCCCCTTCGATAGGGGATGCCAAGGTATTTTTTAACTTTTTGTTCAAACTGCTGGGCGGTGAGATTAAAGGCGGACAACGACGAACCAGACCGATCCTCGGAACCGGATGCCTGGTGGCCCTGCACGGTGACGACCATAAAGAGAACAACACACAAGAGACATTTAAAGGGTGCAGCGGGCAACATTTGTCTGTGTATTTTAGGTGTTATGTCCGATCTCACTGTTGGAGTTCAAGGATTATCAGAACCATTTCACAAGAAACAGTTCCGAGTTTGCAGGGATAATAAACTATTTTCGGGGAAATTATCAATCTTTAATCTTGATTTTCTGCAAATTTATGCAAACAAACCTGCCCCCACCCAGGCATCACTGTCTCACCAGTGGGGAGGTTTCTTGCCGCAATACCCGGGCTGAACGTTATTTACATATGATTTTATTCGGCCTTTTTTCCACAATGTAAAAGCATCTGACAGACACGGCCACCACCGGACAAGGCTTGCCATCAGCGACTCAAGACCATTTAATGCAATCATTATAGATAGTTAAAACCCCTGTTTTTTAACAAGGGTTCCGGTATACAATTTGCTGAGGGTCAGGTGCAGGTTCTATTTGAACAATCATCCCCCGGACTGGGAATAAAGGCGCGGCAGGTCATGAAACAGGATGGGGGGGCAGATAGAAAAAACCAGACACTAAAAAAACAGGAACTGACTCCATGAATGAACAGGAACTACTTGAACGATCCGAAACAGAAGATCATCAGACGCTCAATGAAAGGGATGCCAAACAGCTTTTAAGCGCATACGGTGTGCCCGTTGTAGGGGAGATGACAGCCAGTGATATTGAAACAGCCGTGGCAGCGGCCCGGGAGATGGGATACCCCGTGGTATTGAAAGGCTGTGGAACCACCCTCCAGCATAAAACAGAACAGGGGCTGGTTCACCTGAACCTGTGCGATGCCCAAAGTGTGGAAATGGCGGCAGCTTCGATCATGGCCGGGGCGGGTCCGGCGCTTGAATCGCTGCTGGTCCAACCCTATCTGACCGGGCAAAGGGAATTTGTAGCAGGCGTGTTTCGGGATCAGCTGTTCGGCCCGGTTGTCATGTTCGGCCTGGGAGGGATCTTTACAGAGGCGGTGCATGATGTCTCCCTGCGCCTGGCCCCCCTCAGTCCGGGGGATGCCGGGGAGATGCTCAACGAAATAAAGGCCCGGGACATGCTGGGAAATTTCAGGGGCGAGGCAGGGGTTGACCGGAATTCAATTAAAGGTCTCCTCATGGGATTATCCCGGCTGGCCATGGAAAAACCCGACATTGCAGAAATAGACATCAACCCGCTGATTGCAGATGCCAGGGGCAGAATAACCGCCGTGGACGCACTGGTCTGCTTCCGGGAAAGGGAAAAAACCACCGGGACAACATCATCCGTGGATTACCGCCGGATCAATCGATTCTTTTATCCCCAATCCATTGCCTTTGTCGGTGCCTCTTCAACCTTTGGCAAATGGGGGTACCTGCTTCCCCTGGGCACCTTGTCCTGGGATTACAAGGGAAAGGTGTACATGGTCAATCCCCATGGGGGCACCCTCTTTGACCAGAAATGTTACCCAAGCGTCATGGATATTCCGGAGCCGGTTGACCTGGCAGTCGTGACCATCCCCGCGGCCCGGGTGCTGGATCTGATTCCCCAGTTCAAGGCCAGGGGGATAAAAAACATGCTGCTCATCACCTCGGGTTTCAGGGAAACTGGAGAATCCGGGCTCGATCTGGAAATGACCCTGATCAAAGAAGCGTCAAAGGCGGGCATTCTGGTCATCGGCCCCAATACCATGGGGCTTTGCAATCCCCACATCGGTCTGACCTGCCTGCCGTTCCCGGTAACGCCCCGGGCCGGCTCCACAGCCCTGGTGTGCCAGTCCGGGAATATGGGACTCCAGTTCCTGGCCTTTGCAGAGCAGCAATGTATCGGCATCCGCGGATTTTGCGGATCGGGGAACGAAGCCATGGTGACCATTCCCGATTATCTGGATGCATTTGAAATGGACCCCCTGACCCGGATTGTCATGCTGTACATCGAAAGCATCAAGGACGGGCGCCGTTTCTTTGATTCCGCCCTGCGGGTCAGTCGAAAAAAGCCCGTGGTTCTGCTCAAGGGCGGCCAGAGTGATGCCGGCAGAAAGGCCGCCACAAGCCACACCGGCGCCATTGCATCGAACTCACGTGTCTTTAATGCCGCCTGCCGTCAGGCAGGCATCGTCCAGGTTGCAAAATCAAGAACCCTCCTGGATGTGGTGGCCGCCTTTGCCTCGCAACCGATTCCCAGGGGCAACCGGGTCGCCATTTTAACCCTGGGCGGAGGCTGGGGGGTTCTGACAGCAGATCTTTGCAGCAGCTCAGGCCTGGCGGTTCCCTGTTTAACACCCGACATTGTCCAAAGAATTGATGGGTTGCTGCCCGATTTCTGGAGCCGTGGCAACCCCGTTGATATTGTCGGCACCCTGGGCCTGGAAATCCCGACCCTGATACTCGAGGAACTGCTCAAGTGGGACGGATGCGATGCCGTGATCAACCTGGGCATTCTGGGGAAAAAATTTTTCATCAAGCGGGTGATATCCGCCGCCAAAACCCGGGGGGCGATTTCCACCCAGGAACAAGATTTTTTCCTGGAAACAGCCCTTAAGGCGGAAGAAAAATATATTGCGGATCTGGTGGGACTGATTGAACGATACCGCAAGCCGATCTTTGGTGTTACCCTCTACGATGAAGAAAAAGACCGCACCATATATCCCGTGGGGGATGGTATTTATAAAGGCCTCTTCTATCCCACCCCGGACCGGGCGGTCGTGGCGTTGTCAAAAATGGTGGAATACGGGCAGTTCTTAAAAAGACAGCAGACAGGAAACGTTCTTTTGTGACGCATCAATCATGGGTATTATCATTGCATCCCTGGAAACCTGTTGAATTTCAATGTTGACATAAAGCCCCCCGGAAACTGCCGATCAGGGGAGTATGCCCAGATCAGCCAACAAGATGGCGGGGCTTTTTTTCATCAAGGGCCGGGGGCGTCCGGGGTGCAGGCATCTATTTCCATGGGGCAGCCGGAGCGCCCGTCCCATGCAAAAGGGTTCATACCCGAAGGGATTCAACATTCCTGCCGATAACGGGAAATTCAATATTGCCGAATCTCCGGCTTGGTCAATGTTCGCCAATGGACGCTGCCGTCTCCTTCGCCTGAAGCGATCCGGTCCACCATGACCACCCGCCGGTTGTAGGAGAGCATGGTTTTCACCTTGTCCGCTCCCAGCAGTATCCGGGTTGCAGGATCCAGATCAACACCGTCAACGGTTTGAACGCCGTCAATACAAGTCTCGGAGCACAGGCTCTGCACCGTTGATACGGTTCCCATGGCCCCGCAATGGCTCCATCCCCGGAATCGGCCGTCGTTGCCGGAAAGCCTCAGCCCTATGCCTGCCAGGGCACCGACCACACCGTCACCGGTACCCCCATGCTCGGAAAGATGAACACCAAGGTCCTTTGCAAGATCATAGGCAAGGCCCTTTGACAGCACCTCTGTTTTTGCCCTTTTGCCGAAATCGATCAACTGCCCCCAGTCAAGACCCTTACCCAGGGGAACCACACAGAATCCGGGATCAGACCCGGTTGCCGACCGCTCTTCAAGAAAACCTGATCCGAAATCGATCAGCCCCTCCAGATCTGCGCTGAAATCAACACAAAAACACATGGAACTGTTGTGGGAGGTGTAGGGGATATCCTCATGGACAAAGAGCTGATGCCTGGAAACAGCGGAACAGCGACCCCATCGTTTATCTTCTATTTTTTCGGCCATGATCTGGGAAAGCTTTCCCGTTCCCATGCTCTCAAGATTATCGGTATCATCAACACAAACCAGTAGTTTCACACATCCTCTCCCACCTGCAGTTTAAAAACCCGACAGTGCCATCACTGTCGTTCAAACAAATAGCGTTTTATAAGGTACGACCCTAGGATGTGTCAACGTTATCTTAAATTAAAGAAAAGACTAACGACAGACAACCAGAACAGACAAGAAACCCGGTGTCACTCCTGGGTTTTCCCATACATGGCCACAAACCGCTGGAGCTTTTCAGCCTGGACCTTCATATAATCCACCCAGATGGCAAGCACCTCCCTACCCTCCTGGGTGATGGTGTACATTCGCTTGGCAGCCCCGGGCTCGGTGGTATCCCATTCCGAGACCACCAACCCGTCCTCTTCCAGGCGGCGAAGGTGGCGGTAGATCATTCCCGGGGGGGCCTGCCCTTCAACAAACCCGTAAAGGTGGATGGTATTGATCAACTCATACCCGTAGCAGGGTTTGGAGATCAGGCCCATGAGGACCGAGGGCTGGATATAGCGCTCCTGCCGGCCTGAAAGTGTGGTTTTGTTTTGTGTGGTTTTGTTTTTTTTGTCGTTCATCAATCCCCTCCTTGACATATATCCTACAAGGACATATTATAGTTATCAGATATACTTCACTATAGTAGTATATCCCCCCCAAAACCGCAACCAAGGGAGGCAGGTCATGTCAAAAATTTTTGTAAGGGAACGACGTAAAATCGAGGAAGGAGAAAAAAAGCCCAGATACCGGGTAGTGGGTGTGAGCGGCGGCGATATCAAACTCTATGTAAAGCATGTCCGCAAAAATGAACTCAAACAGATTGCCGGTGATACTGGCGCGGAAGTTGTTTATCTTCCCGTCCATGAAAGCGGCAAAAAAGACGGTTCCGGGAAATAAGAATTCCCCCGGCCCCTGCACACGGGCCGGGGAAATATCCCAGGGTTGTCTATTTGTAGATGATGGTGCCCACATGTTCGCCCCTGAGGGCGGCCCCGATGTGCTCGGGGTGGTTGAGGGCATCAATGATCTGAAACTCTTTAAGACATTTGGCCCGTTTCATGAAGGTCAGAATCGGGCGTTCAATGATAAGATCGTCAAGGTCAAGGGCCAGGAGTTCATCAACCGAGATCCTGTCGTAGAACTTCAGCTTGCCGAGATCATCGGCCTTTTTGGGATCCTGGTCGTACAACCCCTTTTCATCCTTGAGGTAGATCAGCGAGCGGGCACCGATGTTCTCGGCCAGCAAAAAGGCCCCACAGTCGGTCCGATGGGGAGGAATGGATCCGAACTCTGCCGGATGTTCAAAAAAACCATAGGGCGGAATGCCGTAGGTGATGGGCAGATACCCCAGCCGACAGAACATGGTCAGCTGTTCCAGGTTATCACCGTGGCCGATCTTTACCCCGCCGTGCTTTGCCAAAAGGGCGGCGAGCATCTCTGCGTTCTGCCAGGAGACCTTGTCGCCAAGTTTGGAGAGGATACCCGTTGGCATACCCAGATCAACACCGATATTGTAGACATGGCGTGCGCGGGTCCCCCCCCCTGTCATGAGCAGGATCTTGTGCGCTTCCTTGAGTTTGATCAATTCATCAATAATCGGAAGAACTGCCTTGCCCCCCCGGTCCATGATGCTCTGTCCCCCGATCTTCAAAACATTGACATCCGGATGCATGCGAAAATATTCGCCGGATTCGGTCTTCTTGAGAAACGTTTTACTGACCAGGGACTCCCCCATCATCGGCGTATCAATATGGAGTCTTCCTTTTTCATCATCTTCTTTGATCAATTTACCCATGGTTCCCCCTTTGTTTGCGACATTGAAAAACCAGACTACGCTTGCATGATGATTTAGATGGATCTTTAAAAAGTAACATCATCCCTGGGAGGAATCAAGGCAAATGCATGATTTTATTTTTAATCGCCACCCGTTTCAGGATGGCCCCATGTTCTTGAGGATCTCTTTGACCTGGTCGCCGCTGGCAAGCTTTCCAAAATGCTTCATCACGGTGCCCATGGCCTGCATGGGGCTTTTGAACTGGGACAAATCCACCGTGTCCCGGATCCATTGTTCGATCTCTTCTGCCGTCGCCATCTTGGGGAGATAGCGTGTTAACAGCTCCAGGTAATCCGAGGAGGTCTCTTTTTTAATCTCGAGTATGGTTTTTTCCGATTTAATAAACGTGCGGATGATGTCAAGGAGGTCTTCATCGGTGATCTCCTCGGGTTTCTTGACCCGGGTGGTCTTTTTTCCGCTCTCCAGGGTAATGGAAACGGTAAGGGTGGGAAAGGCCCCGATGATCAACCGCATGGTATCCCGTACGGCTGTATCCTTTTTGACCATGGCGTGCTTCATGTCCTGGCGGATCTTATCGTAAAGTGAAATCCCCATTGAAGCATCCCATCCGTATTCGGTGCTGGTATCTGACATTGACAACCTTGCTCCTTTTATCATCTTATCATCGTTTGTTTACAACACTATCCTAGCCTGTCACCATAACACATTCAAGGGACCATCTCCACAGGGAAAACAATGGCAGCACAACGTTTATCCGTCACAACCCGTGGGGATAATCATTGTAATCAGAACCGTTTCCATCTGTCTGGGCCTCTCCACGGCCGGCGGATAAAAACAGCCTGATGGTGAAATCCTGATTTCCCTTTGTTGCAGGGGGTGTTGATGGTAAACTCGAACAAGGCCTGACCGTGGGAAAGGCCCTGACACAGCAACACAAAGGAGACAGATATGGACAAGAACAGCGGATCCCGGCAACCCCTGTCAACCGAGGAAACAACTCCTGCACCAACAAAAAAGCAGGGACTTGCTGCAAAATTTCTTGCCTGGATCGCCAGGGGGGCTGAAAAGGCCCGGAAGGAAGGCTCACTCTGCGGCAAGTGAGGCAAATAAAAAAAAGCCTGCCGGTCCGGCAGGCATCCTTATCCGGTGGAAGTTATGGCCGTTACAAACCGTTTTCCATGTTTGAGGGGCAGCGTTCCTGCAAAGGGCATTTACGGCACAGGGGCTTTCTGGCGTCACAGAACTCCCGCCCCAGATAAATCATCTGCAGACACAAATCGTTCCAGGACGCTTGGGGAATAATCGCCATGAGATCAGATTCAACGATGGCGGGATTAATACCCTTACTCAGCCCCAGCCGCCGGGATACGCGTTGAACGTGGGTATCCACCACAATGGTATCCTTGTTGAAAGCAACAGACCGGACCAGGTTGGCGGTTTTTCGCCCCACACCGGGCAGACGGGTCAATGCGGCCATGGATGTTGGAACACTGCCGCCATGGACCGCCATGATCGATTGGGCGCAGGCCTGGATATTTTTAGCCTTGTTGTTGTAGAACCCGGTGGAAAATACAATGGCTTTGATTTCATCCAGGCGTGCCCCGGCCAGTTTATCAGGGGTCGGAAAACGGTCAAACAGCACCGGCGTCACCCGGTTGACCTGGACATCCGTACACTGGGCAGACAGAATCGTGGCAACCAGGAGCTGAAACGGTGTCTTGTGGGCCAGCTGAGTCTTTACCTCTGGATACTGCCTTTTTAATATCAGGAGTATGGTATTGATGTTTGCAGCCGATATTTCCATGGAAGCATATATACATCACTGAGAACAAAACCACAAATCTGATCCAAACCAGCTGGCGCCAGATTTGAAATTGCAGAACATTGCAACATTCTTTATCGTGCCTATCATATTGATTGTACCAACCATGAACAGACAAACAGGAGATATTCAAATGGTCAAAAAAATTTCCCCCATTGAAGCCAAATCAAAGGTGGATGCAGAAAAAGCCCTGCTGGTATGTATTTATGACGATGCAAAATTCAACGCCACGGCCCACCTGGACGGGGCCATTCCCATGAGTGAATTTGAATTAAAGAAATCCAACATTTCCAAGGCCCAGGAAATCATTTTCTACTGAGGGTGACTCAATGATTCATCTGCGGCAAGGCTTGCCGCACAATATACCGAAAACGGCTACACCAACGTCAAGGTTCTGGAAAACGGAATCAAGGGCTGGAAACAAGCAGGTCTTTCCGTACTTTGATCTTTGAAAAGGACAAAGAGATCTGCAAGGAAAACAGCCTGGAAGAGCCCTTGATGGCGGTTGCGCCATCAAGGACCCACTTTTTTACCCTTCTACGGCCACAAGGGAAACACCAAGATCCTTTTCATAGGCCTGGATTTTTTTCAGCACCTCGGCATCCACGTCTGCCATGGCTGTTTTGTGGCATGAAAAAGCAAGAAGGGTGACGCCCAGCTCTTTTTCAATCGCCTTGATTTTGTCGATGTCGACATTTTTAATGTTGCTCAAAGAACAGATCATGGTGATACCTCCCTAGGTTAGTTTTTCCCTGATGAGTCGATGGACTCCGTTCATTTTCTCCTGGGGTGCGGCAGGGACACACCCCTTAATATAAGCCTGTAACCCCAGGATGCAATAAAAGAAACAGGATTAATAGGGCGGCGTTGCCGGACCGTCATAGCCGCACATGCCCAGGCGGGGCGAATTGACAATGGAAATCGGATCACCATACTCACTGCAGGAATGGGATGCGGCATGGACATCACACAACATGCCGTCCTCTCCTTCATACATGCACTCCAGGCATAGCTTGGTGGCTGGTTTATCACATTCTCTGCAATATGCTTCCGGAAGATGGTTCCTTGCCATCAGCGCAATGGGGTGGGGTGTCGTTGGTTTCCCTTTTCGGGTTGCGACACATTTGACAAGGGTTTGCGAGGTTGTGCCGAAATCGTAAAGATGGCAGAGTTCAACATCCTTTTCAAATATTTTTCCAATTTTCGTATCCATGGAAATCTCTTCCCCATCCCGCAGGTCATGGGAAAATTGACTCATATGCCCGCAACATTCCAGCCAGATGACCCGAAGGTAGTGGTCAAGATCCTCAAGGGTCGAAGATCCTGACATTTCCAGGTGGAGCCAGAAAGCACTGTTCCAGTGATCTTGAACCAGCAGGTGATAAAGTATCTCATTTTTTCCGGATGTTGCGTCGGCAGCGGAGATGGCCTCTTCTCTTTTTTTACAAGACTGAAAATGCTTGGTCAGGCCGACTCGTGTCAATTCACGATGGCAATAGATACATTCACCTTTTGTTTGTTTTCCATGGGCCATTTTTTATCTCCCTGTGCAATCCGTGTTATTATAAACATCCCCACCTTAAAGACAAAAATCGACCGCCATCTCCCCTGATCCCAGGTTCACCGTGGCAGCCGTTTCCGGCATGCGGCTGATCACCCGTCCCCTGCGGACAACAAAAAGCCTTGCCGGGCGAAGGCGGATGGCCTCCTGTTTGGAAGTGGCCTGGAGGATGACCATGTCAGCATTGCAGCCCGGCCTGAGCCCGTAGTTCTCAAGATTCAATGTTTTTGCTCCATTTTCCGTGACCCCGTCAAACAGGGCCGCCTGCTGGTCAACCCCTGTCATATGAAGGGCATGGGCACCCATGTGAACCACCTCAAGCATATCATGGGTGCCCATGGGATACCAGGGATCCATGACATCATCATGGCCAAGACTTACGTTTATGCCAGCACCAAGGAGCTCGGGAACCCGCATGAGCCCCCTTCTTCTGGGGTAGGTGTCGTGGCGGCCCTGGAGATTCATGTTCACCAGGGGATTGCAGATGCAGTTCATCCGCGCCTCTGCCATCAGGGGCAGAAGCTTTGACACATAGTAGTTGTCCATGGAGTGCATGCTGGTAAGGTGGGAGCCTGCCACCCTGCCCTGGAGCCCGAGACGCTGGGTTTCAAAGCTGAGGCTTTCAATGTGGCGGGAAAGGGGATCATCGGATTCATCACAGTGCATGTCAACCATGCATCCGCGTTGTGCGGCAAGCTCGCACAACAGACGAATCGATTCCCTGCCCTCTGCCATGGTTCTTTCAAAATGGGGAATGCCGCCGACAACATCCACCCCCCGATCAAGGGCCCGGGTCAAAAGGGCCATGCCGTTTTTAGACCGAAGAACTCCGTCCTGGGGAAAGGCAACTAGCTGAATATCCATGAAGGGCTTCATCTCCCGGCGCAGTTCAACAAGGGCATCCACGGCCATGAGGGTGGGATCGGTGGTGTCCACATGGCTCCTGACAACAAGGTTGCCCTTTGCAATGGACCACAACAACAATTTTCTGGCCCTGGCCTTGATCGCTTCAAAGGTAAGCACCGGCTTTAACTCCCCCCAGATCTTGATTCCCTCAAGCAGGGTGCCGGACCCGTTCAACCGGGGCATGCCCATGGAAAGGGTGGCGTCCAGGTGAATATGGCTCTCCACAAACGGAGGGGTGACCAGATACCCGTGGGCATCAATGGTGTTCAGGGATTCTGAGTGAATGACAGGGGCAACCTCAACGATTTTGCCGTCCCTGCAGCCGATTTGAACGCAGGTTTTACTGCCGTGGAGGAGTGCATTTACCACCAGAAGATCAAGCATGATTATCGTTCTCCTTTTCGAAATGGGATGAGCAGGGCTTTGGGATAGGCCGCCTTTCTGGACATGATGACCAGGGCAGCAATGGAACAGACATAGGGCAGCATCAGGTAAAACTGATAGGGGATGGCCATGCCGGCCTGTTGCTGAACCCGCATCTGGACGGCATCAAAGGCGGCAAAAAGAAGACAGCCGGCAAGGGCCTTGTAGGGCTTCCACGAGGAAAACACCACAAGAGCGATGCAGATCCAGCCCCGGCCGTTGACCATGCCGATATAATAGGCATCAAAGGCAGACAGGGTCAGAAAGGCACCGCCAACGGCCATCATGGCACTGCCGGCACATACGGCAAGGGTTCGGAGCAAGAAGACGTTCAGGCCCTGGGATTCAACGGCCAGGGGATTTTCACCGACCATGCGAAGGGCAAGACCCAGGGGGGTCTTGAACAGAACAAAGGCCACCAGAACCACGGCAGCAAAGGCAACAAAGGTCAGGGCACTCTGGCTGAACAGCACCTCCCCCAGGAAAGGAATCTGTCTGAGCAAGGGGATATCCAGTGAGTGAAAGGGTATAATTTTAGGCGGGGTTGTTGCCCTGGGCAGCAGCATTCTAAATACAAAGGCACTCAGGCTTGAGCCGAGCATGGTGATGCCAAGCCCTGTCACATGCTGGGAAAGCCCCAGGTAAACCGTAAAAAGAGAGTGAACAAGGCCGAATATGACACCGATCACTGCGGCAAAAACAACCCCTCCCCAGAGCGATCCCCCCTGGTAGACCCACATCCAGCCGCCCATGCAGCCTGCAGCCATGATACCCTCAATGCCGAGGTTTAAAACCCCTGCCCGTTCACAGACAAGTTCACCCAGGGTGCCGAAAATAAGCGGGGTGGCCATGCGGATGGTGGCCATCCAGAACCCTGTTTCAACGAGAAAACCAATGATATCCATACCGACCTATCCCCTTTTTATCCTGTAGGTTGTCAGAAACAGGGCAACAAGCACGGACAAAAGTGACACGGCAGTGGTGACATCGGCAATATAGTTTGAAATGTTGATGGCCCGGCTCATGGCGTCGGCACCAATATAAATCATGGCAACAAAGAGGGCACCGGCAATCACCCCCAACGGATTCAGTGCACCGAGCATGGCAACCACAATGCCCGTATAGCCGAACCCCGGTGAAAGATCCGTGGTCAAATACCCCTTGACCCCGCAGAGCTCACTGACCCCTGCCATTGCGGCAAGACCGCCACTGATCAGGGCTGTGCGGACAATTGTGGCACCAACGGGCATGCCGGCAAAGGTGCTGGCCCGGATGCTTGACCCAACGGCCCTTATCTCAAATCCCCAGGTGGTGTACGCCATGAACCACCAGACAAACACGGCAGACACCACAGCGATGATGAACCCAAGGTGGAACCGCGTCTTTGCCATGAGGACCGGCAGTATGGCCGTATCAACCACAGGCACGGACTGGGGCCATCCCATGGCCATGGGATCCTTCCAGGGACCGAAAACCAGCCAGTTCACAAACAAAAGCACAACAAAATTGAGCAAAAGGGTGGTGACCACCTCGTCCACATTGAGCCGTGTTTTAAGCAGGGTGGGCACCAGCAAAAAAAGCCCGCCGGCAAGGGCACCGGCCGTAAAGAGCCAGGGGATCATCACAATGGCGGGAAGGGTTTCGCCCCGGGTTCCCAGCAAGACAGCCATGCATGCGCCAACGTAGAACTGGCCTTCCCCCCCGATGTTCCACAGCTTTGCCCTGAAGGCCACAGCGGCTGCCAGCCCGGTAAAGATCAGCGGGGTGGCCCGGGTGAGGGTTTCACTCACGGCAAACCTGGACCCCAGGGCGCCCTTGAACATGAGCATCCAGCCTTCAACTGGAGACGCCCCTCCCCAGAGAATGAGAACCGAACAGACGGCCATGGCAAATCCCACGGCGATCAAAAGGGCTGCAATCAATCCCAGAAAAGATCTGTTTTCACGAATTTCAAGCCGCATGATTTTTATTGCCTCCATTGGATCGGCCCCGGGGACCAAAGTTCCGCCCAGATCCCGGGCCGCATCCCAGGTCGGCCCCCTGGCCGGACATCATCAATCCAATCCGTGTCCTGTCCAGGGTGTCAACCGCCTCGGCAGCGGAGAGTTGTCCATGGTACATGACCTGGATCCGATCGGCGACCTGGAACAGTTCATCCAGATCCTCGGAGATTAGGATCACACCGGCGCCCTGTTTTGCCGCCTGGATCAACCGGGCGTGGACATGGGCCGCAGCCCCCACATCCAGTCCCCAGGTGGGCTGGTTGGCAAGGATAATTCCCGGAGCTCCGGAAAGTTCCCTTGCCAGTATCAATTTCTGCATATTGCCGCCGGACAGCTGTCGGACCGGACTGTTAATTCCAGGACAGCGCACATCAAACTGCCCTACGAGCGTTTCTGCCTGCCGGGCCATGGCATTGAACCGCAAGAACCCCTTTGTTGAAAATTCCGGATCACCATAGTTTTTGCTGGCAAGGTTCTCCATGATGGACATGTCAGCGATGAGTCCGGTTCCATTTCGATCATCGGGAATCCGCCCCACACCCCGTTCAATCATGATTCTGGGGCTTATTTTTTTTAATACCCCTGAACCCAGAAAAATCCGGCCACGACAGGGTGTGACAAGCCCGGATATCATATCGGCAAGCTCGGACTGGCCATTGCCGGAGACGCCTGCAATACCGAGGATTTCATTGGACCTGAGCCTGAGATCAATCCCCTTTATGGCATTTCTTCCGTCCCCGGCCCCCAGAAAAATATCTTCCAGGCAGAGCACCTCTCGTCCGGGAGAACGTTTTTCCCTGAAGATCCTGGGGACATCGGCCCCCACCATGGCCCTTGCCAGGGCCTCCGGGTCTGTTTGTGCAGTTCTGGACTCAAAAACCACCCGGCCCTGGCGAAGGACAATACACCGATGGCTTGCGGCCATGACTTCCCGCATTTTGTGGGTAATAAAGACAACGCTCAGCCCTTCGCTGACCAATTGTTTCAAGGTCTTGAAAAGGGCATCCGATTCCGGGGGGGTCAGCACGGCGGTGGGTTCATCCAGGATCAAGATCCTGGCATCCCGGTACAATACCTTCAGAATCTCTACCCGCTGCTGCTCTCCCACGGAAAGATCCCGGACCCGGGCATTGGGATCCACGGTGAGCCCGAACCGCGCCATAAGGGCGGTCAATTTTCCTGCCGCCCGTCCAGCCTTGTTTCCAACCCCGAAAAGGGAGGCCGTGCCCACCATGATATTCTCGAGGACCGTCATATTTCCGGCAAGGGTAAAATGCTGATGCACCATGCCGACCCCGGCGTCCAGGGCTGCCCGTGGAGATCCCGGGGCAAGTTTTTTCCCGAACACCTCAATCGAGCCCTGATCGGCAACATAGTGACCAAACAGGATGGACATGAGTGTGGTTTTTCCCGCACCGTTTTCCCCCAGAAGGGCGACAATCTCTCCCTGTTTCAGGGAAAAAGAGACATCCTCATTGGCGGCAACCGGTCCAAAATGTTTGGTTATCCCGGACAGCTTGAGTATGGTGTCATTCATCGTTACACAACAATGGGGACCGACTTAAAATCGGTCCCCAGGGCCTAGAAGGTTGATTTGGGCTCTGCGTCATTGATTTCAACAATCAGGTCGCCTGTTTTTATCGCCTTTTCAGTTTCCGCGATCCTGGATCTAAGGGGGGCCGGAATTTTTTCTTCAAATTCATAAAATCCGGAAAGCGCTGCCCCCCCCTTTGCCATCATGGTCCACTCCCTGTAGTCCTCTGCCGCAAATTTGCCCGCTTTAACCAGGGAGATCGCCCGACCCACAGCCGGGTCCATATGCCAGAGGGCAGAGGCCACGACCACGCCTTTGCCGTTTTCTTCCCGGTTCATATCATTCACATTGCCAAAGGCAAGAATCCCCTTTTCCCGGGCCGCATCCACGACACCTGCACGCTCGGCATAGAGGATATCCACACCCGATTCAACCTGGGCATAGGCAAACTCCTTTGCCTTGGGCGGATCATACCAGGAACCGATGAACGACACCTTGAACTCAACACCGGGGTTTACGGATTTTGCACCGGCCATGAATGCATTAAACAGCCGGTTGACCTCACCAATGGGATACCCCCCTACCATGCCGATCTTGTTGGTCTGGGTCATGGTTCCGGCAAGCATGCCCATCAGGTAACAGGGCTCATGGATATAATTGTCAAAAACAGACAGGTTGGGGGCTTCCGGCCCAAAGGTGTCGCCCATTAGATATGCCGTTTCAGGATAGTCACGGGCCACCTTTCTTACATCTCGGGATATGCCGAAAGCTTCCCCCACAACAAGGTCAACCCCCTTTTCAGAGTATTCCCGGAGCACACGGATATAATCGGTGTTGGAAACCTTTTCGGAGTACACATAGTCAATCGTTCCCTGGTCAGACGCCTTCTGGAGTGCCTTGTGAAGGCAGGCATCCCATTTCTGCTGGATGGGCTGGGTATAGATACCGGCCACCTTGATTTTGGGTGAGGCTGCGGCACTGCCGGCAAAAAAAGCCATGCAAAAGAACAGGGTACTGGCCATAACGGATAAACGCTTCATAAAAAATCCTTACTCAATAAACAGGGTTAATAAAAAAGGGCTGTTTCCCTTGGTTGTCTGCGCATCGGGATCTCCAGAAGCAAGAAGTGTTCCTTCTAAATTCACCATTTCAGCGGAAGGGGACAGCCGCCATTTTCCCCATGCTTTTTCAAGACCCAAAGACTCGGCCCCAGACGGCACTGACTTTTTTGTGATTTCAGCGGGATTAAAAATACATATTTGTACCATGGCATGTTTTTGAAACCCTATAAATAGGGATTACCGACGATGCCCGGAGCAAGGCTTGAATAAAAAGCCTTGGCCGGTTGGGGGACTGATCGAGGAAGAGACGAGAAGAACTGCCGACCGGACGTGATATTAATCGCAATGAACGATTTTGACCCTGCCCACAAGGCCGTTTTCCAGGCGCACCTTGATCCCATGGGGATGGCAAGGCGATTTAGTCAGCAGATCCCGGACAATACCCTGGGTGAGTTTACCGCTCCTCTGGTCCTGTTTCAATACAATGGAAACGTTCTGGCCGGCCTTGATATCGGCCCTTCGGGTTCCGTCACTCATTTTCAACACTCCTCTGCGCGTTAAAGGCCTGATCCCAGGGATTAATAGTGGGGCGGTTTTTCATCTGCAGGACCATCGCTTCCCGGCATAAAATCCGAGAGATCCTTTACCCGCTGCACCAGCAGATCACAGATGCCACGGAGCCTGTCAATTTCCCGCTGTTGTTCGTAGATCACATCATTCAGGTCTTTGAGGCTCTTTTCCTGAAATGCGATTTTGGTTTCAATGTCCACCAAACGTTGTTCACTCATTGTTCTCTTCCTCCAGGCCGGAATCCTGCAAGACCCCCCAGGAGACCTCACACTCCCCGGTTCCAGCAGCAACATAGGCCGTACCGTCTGAGATGGTGACGGAAAGATCCATGGTCCGCTTGGCCAGCAAAGCCATGGCCTGCACGCCTTGCCAGTGAAACTGAAACACCGATGCCCCAACGAGCCCGTTGAATTTTTCCCGTGCCTGGGACCACCAGGCATCTGATTTTGAATTAAAACTGTACACCTTAACCACCGGTGCCACCCGTGTTGCTTTTTTTATTCTTTCAGCCGTGGGCTCCCCCACATCGATCCACAATGCGATGCGGTCATCCAGGGTACGGGCCCAGATATCGGGTTCTTCCACGGCAGCAAGGCCCTTGGTGAACAAAAGCCTTTCCCGGGCATTCATACAAAAAGCCAAAACCCGTGCCATCATGCGCTCAAGGGTTTCAGAAGGGTGTTGGGCAATCGTTAAATTGAGGGTATCATAATGATCCCGGTCAATATCAGCCAGGGTAATTTTTAATTTGTAAATAATTGGTTTTAATGCCACAAACACCTCGATAATTCAACTTTCGGACTTAAGCTCTGGTGAACGGGGGCGGGCTTTTTTATTGCACTTTTTATCAAAAGATCATTATTAAACCATCAAAAAAGACAATAAGCAAAGCCTGACCCCACATAAATCAGTCGATCCAGAACGTTGAGTCAATAACAGTTAACACATCAGTTGAAACGTAAAGGGGCATACTATATCAATCCCGTTCAAAACTAAAGGGCATTTTTTAGAACGAGGTGCTCTACCTGGCCTGGATCGGGAACAGGAGATCCAATTTTCCCCATGAACAAAGGCCCGTTCTTTCGACAGGACGGACAAGAATCAAAAATAGTCGGAGATTAACAACTCTGGTTGTGTGAGGGGGTGATGAGAAAAAGATTGGCGATGGACGATTGATTGTCTCCATGGGCAAAAGCGTTCCATACCTTCGACGATTTACAGGTTTCCCAGTTCTCGGGTATGGAACGCTTGATGCCACAGATTAAATAAGGTGTGCAGGGTGCAGGGCGTCCGTGATCAAACGGGGCTGTTCGCCCATCCGCGACAGACCCTGTTGCTGTTTTGGTGCAAGATCGCGGGTAAGCCATCCGGATCGATGGGAGGTCACCAGGGCATAGGGCTTGATCCAGAAAAGCGCCACAAACCCGTAAAGCCCGTATGCATAGGCCCAGAGGGCACTGGTGCGATTGTATTTCCAGGCATAGATTCCAGCGGCAAGGCTCTGGAAGACAAGAATTCCTGCCACAATGGAGATCCCAAAGGCGGTGAAATCCCTGGGGATGATCTTGACAAGGGCGATCACGAACAGAGGCGTTTTGATCAGGGAAAGCCATCCGGAAAGCAGGTTGACTCGTGCGCCGACCATGGAGCCTTTACGGAATTTTCTAAAGGCAAACCGGCTCATGGCAATGGTCTCCCTCACATTGCTCCTGCCCCAGCGCAGGTACATCTTGCAAAGCTTGGTGTAGGTGACGGGTATTTCCGTGTAAACCATGGCATTCTGCTGGAAAAGGACGTGATTTCCCTGCCGAAGGATAAGATTGGTCATGGCCCGGTCTTCACCGATATTGGCCGGGCGGCCGCAGTATGTCTGGTGCAGCCATTCGGGCAGCACCTGCATGACAACGCTCCTTCGATAGGCTGAAAGGGCGCCCGGGGTGCACATCACCGTGTTGACCATGCTCTGGCTTGCCCGCATAAAGTCAAAACTATACACAAAAGCCACATCCAGCATCCTGGGGATCATTCCCCTGTCCCGGTTGAGCACCCGGACATTGCCGGCAACGGCACCGACCCTGGCATCCTTTACAAAGGGGGCCACCATATGTCTGACGGTCAGAGGTTCAACCATGGAATCACTGTCCACGGTAATGAGGATACTGCCCGTGCTTTTCACAAAGCCCGAATAAAGGGCATGGCGTTTTCCCTGATTCTGCTGCAGCCGGATAATTCTCAGACCCTTGCCCAACTCCTGCTTGGCCTTTTTAATCCAGTCCCAGGTGTCATCCTGGCTGCCGTCATCAACGGCAATGAGCTGTAATTTTTTCTTTGGATAGTCACTTGCAGCCAGGCTCTTCAGGGTCTTGTAAACCTGAACACCTTCGTTGAACGCAGGAACAATGACCGTGCAATGGGGCAACCGGGATGTTTCGCAGTCGGGTATCGGCCGATATTGAACCGCCAGAATAATCCGCCAGACAAGTTCCACAACAACAAGGGTCAAAAGCAATGACCCGAAACACACGGCTGAATGAATCGTAAATGCCTGGGGCCAGGATATTCTTGTCCATGGCGTGATGCCCCAAAGACCAATCATCATTCCTGAAAATGCGATACATAGGATAAGGGTTAATTTGAAAACTCTGCTTGATAGAGATTCCATTTTTAGCATGCCTCATACGTTGGTATGTGTTAATAGGGGATAGTAAAAGCCTCACGAAAATCTCACGAAATCCTCACGGTCTGATTCATGATAGCGGAGGAATATACGCCTGAACTCTGATGTTTGCAAGCACTATTTTACCCCCCTTGTTCAAGGGCGCAAAAACGTAATTATGTTGTTTTTATTGTGACAAATCTGTAGTTACCCAACAACTTCCGTCCGGCTAAAAAAAAACAAAAACGAATAGTTTCAGCCATATATCTTATTTTAGAATCACGTGGCATCTTTTTTGCTTTATTAATTGATTTATAAAATTAAAACACTTTTGCTAACCTTTAATTTCTAGGGAGGGAAAATGAAGCTGAAAAATTTATTCATGACCGGGGCCATGGTTGCAGCATCGTCAACAATGGCCTTTGCCGGGGATGGGACGCTGAATTCGGGCGACACGGCATGGATCATCGTGGCAACGGCCCTTGTAATGGTGATGACACCGGCGGGCCTGGCCCTTTTTTACGGGGGCATGTCCAGATCAAAAAACTTCTTGAACACCATTGCCATGACCTTTGCGGCCTACTGCATTGCCAGCGTGGTGTGGGTGATGTGGGGCTACACCATTGCCTTTGGCTCGGATGTGGGCGGCATTTTCGGAACCCTGGAATATCTTTTTCTCATGGGCATAGACCATACGAGCCTCACGGGAACCATTCCGACCTTTGTGTTCATCGTGTTTCAGATGACCTTTGCCTGTATCACGGTGGCCCTTGTTCTGGGGGCCGTGGTGGACCGAATAAAATTTTCGTCCTGGATTCTCTTCTCCGTTGTGTGGATCACATTTGTCTATGCGCCGGTTGCCCACTGGGCCTGGGGCGGCGGATGGATGCACGCCATGGGCGCCCTTGATTTTGCAGGGGGCAACGTGGTTCATATTAATGCCGGTGTTGCAGGCCTTGTGCTCTGCCTTGTCATTGGAAAAAGGGTGGGATACGGGCGGGAAGCCATGTTTCCGTCGAGTATTGCCCTCACCTCCCTGGGTGCAGCCCTTCTGTGGTTTGGCTGGTTCGGGTTTAATGCGGGCAGTCAGCTTGCAGCAGACGGCATTGCCGGATCTGCCTTTCTTGTCACCAACACCTCGGCCGCAGCCGGAGGCCTTGCCTGGATGGCCGTGGAGTGGTATCACAGGCAGCGCCCCACCCTGCTCGGCATTGCCTCGGGGGTTGTGGCAGGCCTGGTTGCCATTACGCCGGGGGCCGGGTTTGTAAACCTGCCCTGCTCGTTGATCATGGGAGCTGTGGGGGGGGCCCTGGGGTATCTCAGCGTGGGAATCCTGAAAAAGAAACTGGGATATGATGATTCCCTTGACGCCTTTGGGGTTCACGGGGTCTGCGGCATCTGGGGTGCACTGGCAACAGGCCTCTTTGCCGACCCGTCAATCACCCCGGGTGCGGCCGGACTCTTTTTCGGCAATCCCGGCCAGTTCATGGTCCAGCTGATCTCGGTCCTTGGCACCGCCGCCTACAGTGCGGTTGCCACCCTTGCCGTTATATATGTGGTAAAATATCTTACCGCGGGCCTCAGGGTTACCCAGGATCAAGAGGTCACCGGTCTTGACAATTCCATCCACGGAGAGCGGGCCTTTGAAGGGTTTTAATCCATAGAATCTTCATACCTTGCAGCGATGGCTATTATTTCAGGTTCAATTGTAACAAAGGCATCCACGATCACAGGATCAAATGAAGAGCCTTTGCCCTCACCGATAATAGCCATGGCTTTTTCATGGGAAAAGGGAGGTTTATAGCACCGCCTGCTGATCAACGCATCATACACGTCTGATATGGCCATTATTCTGCCGGACAGGGGAATCTCCTCCAGGGAGAGTCCCCTGGGGTATCCTTTCCCGTCCCATCGTTCATGGTGGGAGCCGGCAATCTCAGCACCCATCCCAAGATAATTATCCCCTTTGATTTTTTTTGCCACCTTTCCTACGATCTTTTCACCATGGGTTGCATGGGTTTTCATTATCGTAAATTCTTCATCCGTCAGTTTGCCGGGCTTTAACAGGATGTTGTCCGGAATACCCACCTTTCCAATGTCGTGCAACGGTGCTGACAAAAAAAGTTTCTCAATATAATGGTCTGTTAAAATTTCTGAAAACTGCCCTTTTCGCTTGAGCGCCAGGGCCAGGGATCTGGCATAATACTGGGTCCTCTGGATATGCTGACCCGTTTCAGGATCACGGGTTTCCACCATGTTGACCATTGCCTCCATGGTTAATTGCTGTGCACCTGCAAGTCTTTTAAACCACAGAAAAGAGGCTCGCCGGGCAAGGACAAACCGGGCATAGGCTAAACAGGAAAACAGCACCACAGCCATTAAAGCAGGAGCCCCTGGAGAAACGAATACCGATAGTTTAAGGTAAGAAAAAAGACTTGAAAAAAAGACCAGGCAGATCCAGGCAAGGGTGGCCATGAAGAACAATAACGGGCCAGGCAGGCTGAAAAACAGCAGGGTCATGACCAGGCCCGTTAAAATAGTGACGAAAAAAACAACTTTTTCAGACCAGATGGGCCGTATGATATGCGCATTGTTATGGATATTATCAACAATAACACCATGGGTCTCAACGCCTGGAAATTGTGAATCAAAAAGGGTGTGGTGGACGTCATTTAACCCGACTGCTGAAGAGCCGATAAAAACAATTTTTTCCGCAAGATCAGCGGATCGGACACTGTGATTTAAAACATCCACGGCAGAAATAAATTTGTATTTTCCCGAGGGACCTGCAAATCTCAAATGCATCCCTCCCTTTTGTGTGATGGGTATTTTGTAGTTGCCGACCTCCAGGTAGAATCCATATACATTTTTGAAAACCTGTGCCCCTTGTATTCCCTGGGCCTTCATAAGGGCTGAAAGGGCAAGGTTGGCAAAAATATCCCCCTGGAACTCAATCAGCAAGGGGGTCTGCCGGAGAAGACCGTCCCCATCGTGCTGATTGTTTATAAACCCCGTAAATTCAAGCTCGCTTTCAATGCCAGGGGTATTGCACAAGACTCCCGTGGCCCTGTGCAGGTCCAGAAGTCCGGTGGTGTCTGTTATTTGAAAAGGATTTTGGGGACTAATCGCTTCCTGGTTAAAATGATCAAAATAAAAGTATCTTGCACCCACTGCTTTGGCTTTTTTGAAAACCTGGGACACATACCCGTCATTGTCGTTTAGAAAGGAAGGAACCCCGGTGAATCCGAGGTTTAAATGGAAATCGCGTTCAAACTGCTTCTGAATATTGATCAGGGATGTCCGGTCCGGCTCCGGTAGAATAATATCAAGCGCAATCGCCCTGGGCTTCATTTCAGCCAGTGTTTCAACCAGCAGGGCCAACCGGTATCGGGGCCAGGGCCACTGCCCCACGGCAGAAAGGGTTTTTTCGTCAATGTCTACTATGGTGATCGGGCCTGGTGCCCCTCTGGAAATCGAGGACTTCATAAACTGATCGTAGAAGAACAAATCCATGCCCGTAAAAAATGGATTTTTCAGATATCCCCCAAAGGCAAATGCAACGGATAAAACAAGCACAAGGGTTGCAACCAGCAGATTCGCTTTTTTTGAACGATTCTCTCTTTGGAAAGCAGTTTTCAAAGGACTCTCTATCGTAATTATCAGCGAACCATTATTTCAACGCGTCGATTTCTTTCTTCAAAGACATTGTCACCCGTTACAACAAGGGGATCATTTTCCCCATGGGACTGGATATAAATATTTTTCAGGTTTACATCAATGCGGGTTATGATTTTTGCAACTTTGTTTGCCCGTTCCAGGGATAACACATTATTATACGCTGCCGACCCCTTTGAATCCGTATGTCCGATAATGCTTATTTCTGAAGGTTCACGTTCTTTTACACTTTTCAACACCTCGGGAATCAGGGCCAGTGACGCCTCTGTAAGACTGGTATCACCCGTATTAAAATAAAGAATAAACGACACAGGTGCTGCAGGTTCCGCAGCCAGCAGGCGTTGATATTCACCAGCCACTCTCTCTTTAGCAATGGAATTTTCAGACGCATCAAGCCGATCGTTGCTGACCATTGTGTAGGTATAGGGTTTATCAAGAACCGTTGAGTCAGACCGGGTTTTTACAATGACCGAACCGGTTTTGCCGTCTGCCTGGGGCAGCAGAATAACCGTAGTTTTTGAGCCACACGAACAAACAAACAACAGACAGAAAAGAAGACCCGCATATCGAACCATATCAGACTCCTGCTATTGAACTTTGACAATAAACCGTGTACCCCTGACCCCCACGGTGGCCCTTGGAGTAGAAATTTTCACAGACCCTGGTGATAATTTTCCAATTTTACCTGAGGTGTAAAGGGCTGCCCCCTGCTTGAGGTACATTGAAAACTCATAGGCCTCAATATTTGGTTCAAACCGGTAACCTTTGATATCAAATCGCGTATTCGGCCCAATGGCAAGGGTGGTTCCATCTATGAACATAACACCTGCCGCCCCTTTTTCCCTGGTGATCAAAATATCCGCATCCAGGAGTTTCAATCCCGGATGTGCCGGAATCAAAACAGCCCCCCTCTGGATTTGAACATCACCGGAAAGGGTTTTCACCATGCCAACATGATCCAGGGCAAAGGCCCGGGCAAAGAACAACCCGGGTCCAGAGAAAAAAACAACAAAGAATGTCAGGAAAAATTTAACCCTTTTATTCATAAAACATATTCCCCAGGTTAATCGTTAAAGACAATTATAATTGTTTTATTCAGCTGAACCATTAATGTCAATTTTTAATCCGCCTGCCACAAGGTGGAGCAGTTTCTGCCGCTCTGCTTAGAGCGATAGAGGGCCTGATCGGCCCTTGCGATCCACTCGGTTGCATCCGAGATCTGACTGTGTTTGGTATTTTCGGCAATGCCAAAGCTCATGGTGACCGAGATAAACCGGTCGGGCACGGACTTGCCAGCCCTGTCCACACAGGCAAAACCGTGGTTCTCAATCCGGGTTCTGATGCGCTCGACAATGGCAAAGGCCTGGTCCAGGTCTGTCTCATCAAACAAGAGCAAAAACTCCTCTCCGCCGTAACGTCCGGCAAGGTCAAAGAATTCACGCATGGCCGTTGATAAAATAACCCCCATCTCCCTGAGCACAAGATCCCCCTGGATATGGCCCCAGGTATCGTTGATCCGTTTGAAATGGTCGATGTCGCACATGACCACACAGGCCCTGGTGCCGACCCTGCGCTCAAACCTTGCGCTGACCCGGGCCACCTCCTCCTTGATCTTGCGGGCGTTGTACAGCTTGGTCAGCGAATCAAAAACAGCCAGATTTTCAAACTCCGCCTTGATGAGGATGGTGCTTAAATAGTTGCACATGATCTCACATACGCTGGCCTCATAATCCTTGACCTGGGCCTCCCTGCCGCAGAAATCACCGCCAAACAGGTAGCCGCCGCCAAAACTGTCCGGAAGGAAAACAAATCCCATGATATCGCAGCCAATGCCGGGCACGTTGATGCTCGACACCTTTTTAGCCTTAAAGGCCCTGACCTCGTTGGTGTAAATGGGGTCCACGTCATCAAGATCCAGCTCCAGGCGCTTACCCACCGCAAGATCGCTTCTATAGCCGTCCGGATCAAACACCCGTTCGATCTTGAGAAGCAGCCTGTTGTCAACCACATTGGTGATTTTGTACAGCACGCTCACATCAAACGACATGCTCTTTTGCATGATTTCAAGCGGGATATCGAAAAATTCGTCCTTTGCCTTTGTCACATCCACACACGAGAGGAACGAGCTGAGTTCTCCGAGGCGTTTCAGCACCTTTTTGGCATCGGTTTCAAGTTTGTCCCCGGGCATTAAACCCCCTTTAACCGCACCAGATTGTCCCTTGCAAAATCAAGGGAAGGGTCTATTGCCAGGGCCTGTTCAAAGTAATGGATGGCATCGTCCTTTTTACCGAGTTCCCTTAAATTGACGGCCACATTGGCATAGTCGATACCCGACGAGGGATCGATCTCAATCACCCGCTTGAAACAGGCAACGGCCTGTTCATGGTTTTTCATCTTAAAGTGGCAGAACCCCTTGAGGTTGTGGATGTCGGTGCGATCCGGATCAATGGCATCCCCCCTTTCAAGGACGGCCAGGGCCCGGTCGTACATCTCCATCTCCTTGAGACTCACCCCGAGGTAGGAACAGATGTCCGGAACATTCAAGGTGGCAGGGTCAAGGTCAAGGGCCGCCTGGAGATAGGTCTCAGCCGTTTGGGGATCCCCCAGGGACAAATGGGTGAGCCCCTGGTAAAACCGGGTATAATACCGGCCGGGCAGGAGGGTCTCCATGTGGTCAAGGCGGTCCACAGCCTCCCGGGGATCAAAGCTCTCGGTGATCAGGCGGGCTGCAAACATGCCAAGGCTAGCCTCGGCGGCCCGTTCCCTGAAGTGGGCACCCGGAATAATCGTGTAAAAGGCCGGGATCTGAAGCCCGGCGTGGGTGGTGTTGATCAACAGCGCGTCCATGCCCCTTTTTTCAAGGGCCGCCACATAGCGTTCCACCTCAATGCGGATATTGTTGTCGCTGAGGTTGGGCAGCTGGGCGATGGGGGTCAGGGGCTGCTGATCAATGATATACGCCGCCTGTTCAAGGGTTGCAAACTTTGGCAGTCCGCTTGCCACATAATTGGAACCGGTGTTGAAATCGCCGGCAAGCTGGGCCGTCTCGGTCAAGGCCCGGCTCAGGGCCTTTTCCGGATTCGGAGCGGTTCCTGCGGTCCAGACGATTTCACTTGACCCGGGAAAGGTGGCCGGATCATAGGCCAGCACCCCCACCGTTGGAATGCCCATGTCCAGGGTGAAGTCCGAGATGTAGAATTGAATCCCGGCCCTGCGATATTTTGCCACCATCTCCCTGACGGCAGGGTCTGTGGCAGAATCAGGATCAATGGCAGGCACTGAAACCCTCTTCTGACTCACCAGGGAAGATGTGTGACGTTCCACAAGCTCGGACAACCCCTGGCAGATGGCCTCTTCAACACAGTTGCCGGCTGCAGGACCGTTGAACTCGTTGATCATGTAGAACCAGTTAAAGGGAATCAGCACCTCCCTGTCCCGGGTCAGGTTAAACCCCCTTGTCCATTGAAGGGGGAGATCCTCAAACAGTTTTTCCTTTGCCCCCTCGTCCCCGCCCCGGTCATGGACGCTCTGGAGAATGGTTTCAAAGGGGATCGAATCGGCTTTAACCGTCTTATAGGTATCAACAACGAAATTTTCAGGATTGTTCTTAAAGCTGAAAAAACTGTACCGTTCGGCAAGCTCCATAACGGCACTGGCCTCGGACTGGGCCGGGTCCGCGCCCTTGCCCATCTGCTTGTTGGTTCCGATCACATCCTTTGCATCCGTGCCGCACTCACTGAAGAACACGGGAATATCGAGCCTCCCATTATCGATCCGCTCGGTTTTTTTCAAAATTTTGAGGTCTAAAAGCCGGGTTCGCTCCCTGAAACGTTTAACGGTCTCTTGCGGGGAGATGATCTTGTCCTGGTCCAGGGTATGGGCTTTAAAGGCATCCTTGAGTGTTATCCTGGCGTTCATATATTTTCCTTATCGCTGTCTATTTTTCCAATAGTTGTGTTTTTTTACCGATCATGAAGATACCATAGGTGGCTAAAAGATTGGGCATAAATTTTACAAGCTTTCCCCGGGTCCCGTTTTCACAGGTTCGCACGGCCGCCTCTCTCAGGATATCAAACCCCACCTTCCGGGCAAAGCGTTGAAAATCCTTAAGGCTCAGGACCCTGATGTTGGGGGTATTATACCATTCATAGGGCAGTTCGCCTGTCTTGGGCACATACCCCGTACCCAGAAGCTGCATGCGCACCCGCCAGTGGCTGAAGTTGGGAAAACTGACAATCCCCCTTCGGGCAATCCTGAGCATGGATCGGATGAGATCGTCGGGGGCATACACCTGCTGCAGGGTCTGGGAGAGGATGGCATAGTCAAAGGCGTTGTCCGGATAGTCCCGGACCTCCTCGTTGATGTCTCCCTGGATGACCGACAACCCCTGGTCAATGCAGGCAGCCACCCTTGATTCCTTGATCTCAATGCCCGAAGCCCGCACCTGCTTGTCGTTTTTAAGATGGACCAGAATGTCTCCATTGCCGCATCCAAGACCTATCACCGTTGATCCGGGCTTGATCCATGAAGAGATCAGTTTCAGGTCAAACCGCATCCGTGGGCCGTCATCTGCCATGGCATACCCCCCCAAGAAAACCTGCAACCAGCCGGTCAAGTCCAGTGCCCGGCAGGAGAAAGGCGTCATGGCCCCACTGGGCCTTGATTTCACAAAAACTTGCATCGATGCGATTCTGCTTCATGGCCCTTAAAAGCTCCCTGGACTGACTGGTGGGATAGAGCCAGTCCGAGGTAAACGATACCACCAGGAACCGGGCCTTGAACCTTGAGACAGCCTGTTCAAGGGATCCTGCGCCATACTCCCTGGCAAGGTCAAAATAATCGGCAGCCTTGGTGATGTAGAGAAAGGAATTGGCATCAAACCGTTCGACAAACTTTCGGCCCTGGTGGCGCAGATAGCTCTCCACCTGGAAATCATTGCCCAGCTCAAGGGCGAGGGTGGTTGGGTTCTGGAGCCTTCTGCCGAACTTTGTGCCCATGGCCTCGTCTGAAAGATAGGTAATATGGCCAATCATCCGGGCAACGGCAAGCCCCATGTCCGGAGTATCGCTTGAATAGTAGTTGCCCAGGTTCCAGTTGGCATCGGCCATGATGGCCTGGCGGGCCACCTCGTTAAAGGCAATGGCCTGGGCCGAATGCCGGGTGGTGGTGGCAAGGAGAATGGCCGACACCATTCGGTCCGGATACAGGGCGCACCATTCAAGGACCTGCATGCCGCCCACAGACCCGCCGACAATGCTCAACAGCCTGTCAATGCCAAGATGGTCCATGAGCCGTCCCTGGGCCCGGACCATGTCCGTGATGGTGATCATGGGGAAATCGCTCCCATAGGGCCTTTGGGTTGCAGGATTCAAGGATGAGGGGCCGGTGGTGCCGGCGCAGCTGCCCAGCACATTTGAGCACACGACAAAATAGCGGTCCGTGTCAATGGCCCGGCCCGGGCCCACCATGAAATCCCACCACCCGGGTCTTGGGTCCTTCTGGCCCGGGGTGGCTGCCGCATGGGCATCACCGCTCAGGGCGTGGCAGACCAGAACGGCATTGCTCTTATCACTGTTCAGGTGCCCCCAGGTTTCATAGGCAATGGTGATGGGCCCCAGGCAGGAGCCGACCCCGAGGGTCATCTCTTGTCCGGGTCCGGCAAAGGTGAAGAATTGCTGATCAGCCGTTCCCTTGGCTGTCCGGCCCTTGTTCCCACCGCCTTGCTCCGCTGCACCGCGGCCCTGGGGCCGCCGGGTGTCGGAAGCGTTCGTTTTTTCCATCAAACCTCCAGTCTGTTCATTGTGCCGGGCAATATTACCCTGTCATGGACAAGAGATAAAGCAGATTTTTAAGCAGGGTCCGGCCTGGTGTATTGACAGATGACCGCCATTATGATCAAACCCGGAAAAGGTTATACATCACACAGGGAGAAAAAAAATGACCGGGACAATGGATCTGAACTGCGACATGGGGGAAAGCTTTGGCGCCTACACCCTTGGCATGGACGAGGCGGTAATGCCGCTGATCACCTCTGCCAACATTGCCTGCGGCTTCCATGGGGGAGATCCCCTGGTAATGGAAAAAACCGTGGCCCTGGCCAAAGCCAACCGGGTGAACATCGGCGCCCACCCGGGCTACCCCGATCTTGCCGGCTTTGGCAGAAGAAAGATGGAACTCTCGCCCAAAGAACTCAGAAGCGCCATGATCTACCAGATCGGTGCCCTCAGGGCCTTTGCAGCGGCCCATGGCACCCGTGTAACCCATGTCAAACCCCACGGCAGTCTCTACCTCAAGGCCGTGGAGGACCCGGAGACAGCTGAAACCATTGCCCGGGCCATCCTGGACCTGGACCCGGAAATGGCCTACATCGCCCTTGCCGGCAAAAAGGGCGAAGCCATGGAAAGGCTTGCCCGCACCATGGGATTAAAGGTGATCTTTGAGGCCTTTCCAGACCGGGCCTACACCCCCGAAGGGACCCTGGCGCCGCGATCCATGGCTGGCGCCGTGATCAGCAACCCCAAGGCAGTCGCCCAGCGGGCATTGATGATGGCAAAGGAACATGCTATTACGGCCACTGACGGCACCCGGATAAAACTTGAGGCCCAGACCCTGTGCATCCACGGGGACAATCAAGGGGCCGTGGACCTGGTCAGGGAGATCAGAAACGTCCTTGGGAACAACGGGGTGTCACTGGCCCCTGCCCTGGGATGATACAAAAAAAAGGAGCGACCGTGGCAAAGGGATTATATCCTGCCCCCATATTCCGAATTGCAGGAGACCGGGGACTTCTCATGGAGTTTGGCAATGCCGTGGATCCTGTCATCAACCAGAGAATAAGGGCCATGGCCGTCGCCCTTGACGGCAAACCGGTCAGGGGCATTGTGGAGGTGATCCCCACCTATTGCGCCATCATCCTGGTATATGACCCCTTGCTCACAGCCCCCGCAACCCTCACCCCGACCCTGTCTGCCATGGCCAGGGCCCTTGGGACAATGAAAATCCCTGCGCCTGAGACCACGGAACTGCCCGTCTGTTACCACCCCTCGTTGGGACCGGACCTGGAGGACCTGGCAAAACGCCACAACCTCTCCGTGGACGAGGTGATCCGCATCCATACGGCCCCCCTCTACCCCATCTATATGATCGGGTTTACCCCGGGATTCCCCTATCTCGGGGGTCTTTCAGAACAACTTTATACGCCACGACTTGACTCTCCCAGGAAAAAGGTACCTGCAGGCTCGGTGGGCATCGCAAACAACCAGACAGGCATCTACCCCATCGAGAGCCCCGGAGGATGGCAGCTCATCGGCCGCTGTCCGATCAAGCTCTTTGATCCCCAGAGAAAAGAGCCGATTCTTCTCAAGGCCGGCAACCTGCTGAAATTCAAGGCCATTGACCTTGACGAATACGAAGCGATCAAAAAAAGGGAGGCAGGCGATGCAGATCTTCAGAACCATTGAGCCCGGTGGCCACACCCTGGTCCAGGACCTTGGCCGTTTTGGGTTCCAGCGGTTCGGGGTTCCTCCCTGCGGTGCCCTTGATCCGGATGCCGCAAGGCTTGCCAATCTTCTGGTAAACAACCGGGCCAACGACGCTGTGCTGGAAATCACCTTTTTCGGCCCGGTTCTGGAGGTGCTCTGTTCGGCCGACATCGCCGTCACAGGGGCGTTGATGAATCCGACCCTGAACGGCAGAAAGATTGAAAATTATAGATCCGTTCGGGTGGAAAAAAACGACATCCTGGCCTTTGACCAGGCAACGACAGGCTGCAGGAGCTACCTTGCCGTCACAGGGGGAATTGATGTCCCCGAAATCATGGGGAGCCGCTCCTGCTATACCGGTGCCGGCATCGGGGGCCTTGATGGACGTGCCCTTAAACCTGGGGACATTCTTTCCCGCAGGGACGGCGCCCTCCTCCAACGAGCCAGGGCCATGGCCCCTGAATTTATCCCTTTCTACGAACATGGAATGGTCCTGAGGGCCGTTCCCGGTCCCCAGGACCATTTTTTTGATCAGGGGCTGACCCTGTTTTTCAATGCCGTGTTTACCGTCTCACCCCAGGCCAACCGCATGGGATACCGACTCACCGGACCCTTGATCCGCCAGAAACCGTCCATGCCTGCAACCATCATCTCTGAACCCAGTGTTCCCGGGGGCGTCCAGGTTCCCCCGGACGGCCAGCCCATTGTTCTGCTGGGCGAACAGACCGTTGGCGGCTATACCAAGATCGCCACGGTGATCTCAACGGACCTCCCAAAACTTGCCCAGGCCCTTCCCGGCGACACCATCCGGTTTACCCCTGTCACCCTGGAACAGGCCCATGAAGCCTACAGGGCAAGACACCGGTTTTTCAAGGCCCTTGAAGCCATGGACCTTAGCCTGGATATGGCCATGGACGCCAAAGAAGACCAGCCATGGGAGGCCCAGCAATGGTCACCATCCGATCTTGCCCGTTTCAGCAGCCTCCTGGAGCGGCACATGATTCAGATTTGATTTTGAGAATAACTGCCCCTTTGTAATTTGCCGGTTTACCCCCTGCATTAGAATGCTTATATTTTCATTAATGCGGTTAAAAAAGGGAGGTCGACCCCATGGGTTACAGAATTGGGATTGTCAAGACAACCGAACCGGGTGGATATGCCCAGGTGATGACAGAACGGAAAAATGTTTGCGGAGAGTGCTATCACAACAAAATTGTGTGCTACGGCTGTCTGCTGAACCCCAAAGTCATCGGCAGGGTGGCCAATCCTGTTGGCGCCCGGGTCGGTGATAAGGAACTGACGATTGAGCCATGACAGACGACATAAATCAAGGGATGTACGAATATGGATACCATAAAAATTGTCCAGGGAGATATCACCCTGGCTGCTGTAGACGCCATTGTAAATGCCGCCAATTGCCAAATGCTCGGCGGCGGCGGTGTGGATGGAGCGATTCACAGAGCTGCCGGCCCGAAACTGCTGGAAGCATGTAAAAAGATTGCGCCGAAAAACGGGATCCGGTGCCCAACCGGGGAAGCAAGAATTACTGATGCCGGCGATCTCAAGGCAAAGTATGTCATCCATACGGTGGGCCCCAGGTATGGCATTGACAAAAGCCCGGAAAAACTTCTCTCGTCAGCATATCAGAACAGTCTGGACCTGGCCCTGGTCCATGGGTGTCAATCAATTGCCTTTCCTGCCATCTCATGCGGAGTCTATGGGTATCCCCCCCGGGAAGCTGCGGAAATTTCTCTGACAGTGTGCAGACGGTCGGCGTACAACCCATTGATGAAATATTTCTATCTGTTCAACGACGAAATGGCGGCCATCTGGAAGGCCGTGCTTGACCGACATTGCGTCCACATGGCCGTGAAGAACCCGGTTCTGAAAGGCAAAAGAACTTAGTCAGGACAGGACCTGACCAATAAAATGGGAACCTTGGCCGCCTGCAACACCCCAGCGGCAACACTCCCATAGGAAACCCGGGCAAGACCGCCAAAACCGTGGGTAGCAAGTGCAATCAGATCAGCACCGGTCTCATCAGCCACGTTTAATATGGCCTTGACAACCGATCCGGATACTATCCGTGTGACAGCATTGATTCCCTGTCCAAGCAACCTGTTTTTAAGGGTATTGAGATACTCGTGGGAAAGCTCAATCCGGGCCTCGTAGGCGGCCTGATATTTCTCAGTGTTGATGACCTCATCACGTTCCAGCATGAGTCCCTCTTCCTCAACCTTAAGGAAAAGCACTTTGGCATTGTTGTCTTTGACCAGATTTTCCACATGGCTCAATATTTCTTCAGCCCGCTTGGAGCCATCCACGGGAACAAGTATTGTTTTATACATCCCTGCCTCCCTTTTAAAAAGTAAGTAACACCCATACTGCCAGTTTCAATCCATACTTAAAGCAACAAATGTGCCATACGATGCGTAAGGATGTTCAATTGCAGCAAAAAGGGCCCGACGCCGGCCACCCCTTCGCCTGGCCTATCATCCCATGGAACCTCAACCCTGACACGGAGGTGTCAGTTCCTTTTGCATCTTGTAACCCTTGGGCAAGGGAAGCGGAACCGGGTGATCTTCCCGTCACCGTCACTCTTTTAAATCAAAAGGGACCCACGGGTTGTGATATTGACTCTTTCAGGCATAGCTTGTAAAAGACACCATTGGATTTTTCAGTGGGATCAAGCCCCTTTTTCTTAATTTAAAGGATAAGATGATTGAACGATGATAGACAACAAAGACTGATGGATCTAGGCGTGGAAAGCCTGGCAGAGGCACTGCTGGAACTTGCCGAACAGTCGGATGCTGCCGATGATCTGGTTGAGAGACTGCTTGCCACACCCAGTGAGAATATTCAACGATTCAAAAAAAAACTGGCCGGCCTGAAACGATCAAAACGCTTTATTGACTGGAAAGGCTCTTCCGGGCTGGCCAGGAAGCTTGAAATGCTGCTCCAGGATTTAAAGTCCGGCGTTGATGATCCGCTGACGGGTGTAACGCTGGTTGCGGCCTTTTACCAGACAGACGAGGATACTCTCGGCCGCTGTGATGACTCCAGCGGCCGCGTGGGAGATGTGTTCCGCTATGATGCAAAAGAATTGTTCAAGGCATATGCCTTGCGCTGTGCTGACAAACAAAAGGTTGCAGATATCATACTGAAGGTAAACCAAAAGAATGGTTATGGGGTTCGGGATGTGCTGATCGGCTGTGCTGGAGACTGCCTGCCGGAACCGGTCATTCGCACGATGATAACAAAACTTCAGGCCCTGGCAGACAAAGAACAGGATGAGTTCGGCAAACGCCGCCGGCTGATGCTCATCGAATCTTTGGCCAGACAGGTCAAGGATGCCGGACTCTTTGAAAAGACCCGCATCGCTTCATGTGATAAATTGTCAACAGCGGCGCTCATTGATATTGCCCGTGTCTATCTGGAAAGCAACGATGTTGAGACAGCCCATTCATGGTTGAAGAAAATCCCTGAAGGTGAAACCTATCAGGCCCATGATCGGGATAAGCTGCTGCTGGAAATCTATGCAAGTCAGGGAGACCTTGAACAACGCACCAAAATTCTGTATGAACAGTTCAGATCCTTTCATTCCACCCATACCCTTCAGGCGCTGCTGGATGTTATTGGTAATGATAGGCGGGATGAGGTTATTTCTGATGAAGTTGCCTTAATTCTTGAAAGTTCGGCATTGCGCGAATCAGATGCTGAATTTCTCATCGCAATCGGAAAAATTGATGCGGCCGAAGCATATCTTCTTAAATGGGCGGATCACTTGGACGGCCATGCCTACGGCAGTATGCGCTATCTGGCCGAAGCCATGGTATTGGAAAACCGTCATCTTGCAGCCAGCCTCATTTACCGCAGCCTGCTGGTGTCAATTCTGGAGCGCGGATACACCAAGGCCTATCCCCACGGCATCCGCTATTTGAAAAAGCTGGACAAGCTGGCTGGCACTGTAACGGAATGGCAAAGGTTTAAGGACCACAGGGCTTTCAAAGACCAGATCCACCAGGCCCATGGCCTGAAAAGAAGCTTCTGGTCAAAATATGGAATATAAAATGACGCCAGATAATGACGCTGAAGTAATGCATTCCCGTGCCTGGGAATTAACGCCCTTGAATCCGAAGAATCGAGGTGCCGGAATCCTCTGGCTGCACCCCCATCTTACTGCCCACAATATCGTGAATGACAAAGGGAAACCAAAGCCGGTCCACGTTGGGTTGAACCGAAAAAAAATGGGTGGCAAAGGCACCAAGCACCTTGCTGTAAAAGGGTGATGCAATTCCCTGTTTTGCCTCCTCGTTAAAATCAATGAGATACTGGACCCTGGCAATATCGTTTCCAGGGTCCGTGTCTGCTGCAATGAACGGTGCTGCGGGACGACCGTTGAAGATACTGATCATGGAAAAATCGCACCCGGCATAGGCGTTGAGATAGGCCTTGACTTTCTCCTGCTCCAGGGCCGCCTGCCGCTGATTGACAAGTTCTGCCCCGGCCACGATAAAGTTAAGGTTCTTGTCCATGATATAGGATTCAACCCTTTGAATCAGGGGCCCTTCTCCCCCGTCAATTTCATTGATATCAGATAGTTTCCACATCTTGATTCCGCCCTTTAAACCCTTTTTATAAAACCGGCATGGCCGGAGCATAACGTCTGCTCTGGCCACAACGAACGTTGAAATGCCCCTGTTTGCAATGCTTCGGAGGGCGGTTCATATAAAAAAAACACTGTCTGTATGCTTAAGCGACACTGTAATTGCCCGGCCCAGGGATTGCGATTTCTGGAACGCCCACGGCAACCCGAGTACTGCTATACCTAAATTCAAACAATTTGCATATAAAAAAAAGGGGACTATCTTTGCCCCTTACCTGCTGTCCTGTTATTGCAGGGATCACTTTTTTGTACGATAAGGTTGTCGACCCTGGGGTTGGTTTTAAGGTTTGGCCGAAACGACATACAATTTTGAATTAAAAAAATTGACGCCGGATATGGAGTAGTATACGGTAACAGACTTATCCGATTCGTTTGGTAACCGACCGGAGCGCAAAGCATTTCATTCAAATCAAGAGGAGAAAAAATGCAGGCATTTAAAAAAGGTTTTATCATATTCACCCTTGTTCTGTGTGGGGCCACCCTTGGCTGGGCCGAAAAAACCGTCAAGCTCGATCTGAACGCCATATACGGGGCAACAAGCTTTCACACCATGGGTGCCATGGATTTTGCAAGGCTTGCCCGGGACTATTCAAAGGGCAGCATCGACATCACCATTCACCCGGGCGGCAGCCTTGGATTCAAGGGGCCGGAACTCTTGAAATCGGTAAAAGACGCCCAGCTGCCCATGAGTGACATTCTCATGGGGGTTGTTGCCGGCAGCGAAAACGTTTTTGGTTTGAGCTCCCTTCCCCGCCTTGCCGGTTCGTTCAGCGAGGCACGGGACCTTTACAACGACTGCAAACCCCTGTATGCAAAGGCGGCAATGAAGTGGAACCAGAAGTTTCTCTATGCCGCGCCCTGGCCCCCCAGCGGACTTGTCACCAAAGGGGCCGTCAACACCGTGGCCGACATCAAGGGCTTGAAAACAAGAACCTACGATAAGAACGGCGCCAACTTCCTCAGGGAGCTTGGCGGCTCACCCCTTTCCCTGCCCTGGGGTGAGGTGTACTCGTCCCTTAGAACCGGCATGATCGATTCCGTGCTCACCTCGGCAGAATCCACCAAAAACGGAAAATTCTGGGAGGTGCTCGCCCATTTTTCCAACATCAACTACGCCTTTCCCCTGAACATGGTCACCATCAACCTGGACTACTGGAAATCCTTGTCAAAGGACCAGAAAGCAACCATGCTCAAGGCTGCGGCTGAAACAGAAACCAGCCAGTGGAGCCAGTCTGAAACCAAAACCATGGAAGCCCTTGCCGTCATCAAGGCCAACGGCTTCACCATTTCAGAACCGTCTCCGGCCCTTTCCCTTGAGATGGACAAAGCTGCGGCCAAAATCGTTGACGAGTTTGCCGCCAAGGCAGATGAAGCAACCCGGGCCGTCCTTAAAAAGCACACAAAATGAGACGGGCCATTCAATTCATAGAGAGGCTCTCCCTCTGGGGAGCCGCTCTATCCGCAGTGTTCCTGACCCTTATTGTTCTTATTATTGCCGTTGAGATCGTGTTAAGATCGGTGTTCAATACCTCCACCCTCATTGCCGACGAATACAGCGCCTACTTCTTTGTGGGGGTGGTACTCCTGGGGCTTGGATTTACCCTCAAGGAGGAGGCCCACATCCGCATCACCCTGGTCACCACCCTTGTGGGCGAGCGTGCCAACCGGGTTCTGGACCTTGTATCTACCCTTGCAGCCATTGCCATCACCACCTTTGCCCTTTACCACACGTCGATCATGGTGTTTGAGTCGTGGCAACTCGGCATGAGCGCCGACACCATCAGCGAAACCCCGATCTACCTTTCCCAGATGGTCATACCCGCAGGTCTTGCCATGTTTGATCTCCAGCTTGCGGCAAATTTCTTAAAGAGGTTTCTATGATTTCCGATCCGTTGTTAATGTCCGTTGTGTTGTTCGGATTCATGTTCCTCTGCCTCTTTTCCGGGCTCTGGATTGGTTTCTCCCTGCTGGGGACCGGCATATTCGGCATGCTGGTCTTTGATCTCAACCTGCCGCCGGTCATTTCCGTGTGGGACAAGATCGGCGGTCTCCTGTCCAACTCCATTTACAACAGCACCAATTCCTGGTCGCTGACGGCCCTTCCCCTGTTCATCCTCATGGGCGAAATTCTCTACCGGACCGAGATTTCCACCAAGCTGCTCAACGGGCTTCTGCCCTGGCTTGCAAATATCCCGGGCAGACTTTTGCACATCAATGTGTTTGCCTGCTCGCTGTTTGCCGCCGTGTCCGGATCGAGCGCCGCCACCACGGCCACGGTGGGCAAGATCACCCTGGACGAACTTTCCCGGAGGGGATATGACAAGCGCCTGGCCATCGGCTCCCTTGCCGGTGCCGGCACCCTGGGGTTTCTCATCCCCCCCAGCCTGATCATGATCATCTTCGGCATTCTGTCCGACACCTCCATCGGCAAGCTGTTCATGGGCGGTGTGATCCCGGGAATGATGCTGGCAGGGGCCTACTCCGCCTATATCATCCTGGTGGCCCTGGTTAGACCCGGTGTGGTTCCCCGGGAAAGCGAGACCTTTACCCTGGGCCAGAAACTTGCAGCTCTCAAGGATCTGACGCCCATCCTCGGGCTGATATTTGCCGTCCTCGGGGGGATCTACATGGGCATCACCACCCCAACCGAGGCTGCTGCCATCGGTGTGATCGGCGCCATTGTTCTTGCCTTTGCCTTTAAAAACCTCACCTGGACGAATTTCAAGGACGCCCTGATCAATGCCGTTAAAACCAACTGCATGATCTGCTTTATCATTCTTTCGGCCTCATTTCTCTCCCAGGTGGTTGGTTTTGTGGGAATCGCCAGGGCCCTGAGCGTATACATCACAGGCCTGGGGCTTTCCCCCTACATGCTGATCCTTGTGGTCGGTTTGATGTACATTGTCCTTGGCATGATGCTCGACGGTATCTCCATTGTTGTCATGACCCTTCCCATTGTGCTGCCCATCATTGTTGCAGCCGGATTCCAACCCCTGTGGTTCGGCATCTTCCTGGTGTTCATGGTCGAACTCTCCCAGATAACGCCGCCCGTGGGGTTCAGCATATTTGTAATCCAGGGCATATCAACGGAAACCGTGGGCACGATTTTAAGGGCCACCCTGCCGTTCTTCATCATCATGGTTTTGATGGTGGTTTTGATCACCATTTTCCCTGACATTGTCTTTTACCTGCCCGAAAAGATGGTTCAATGAGACCAGCAGATGCAAAAGGCAGACAAACAAGTTCAATGATGGAAATTCAAACCGCTCTCTTGAAGTGGTACGCCACCCACCACCGGGACCTTCCCTGGAGAAGGGATTCAAACCCCTACGGCATCTGGGTTTCCGAGGTGATGCTCCAGCAGACCCAGGTAAAAACCGTGGTGCCCTATTACGGCCGATTCATGGAAGCCTTTCCCACGGTGGCCGCCCTTGCCCGGGCAGACCTTGAACAGGTGCTCAAACTCTGGGAAGGGCTTGGATACTATGCCAGGGCAAGGAATCTCCACAAGGCGTGCCAGACCGTGGCAGCGGATCTCAAGGGGGTCATTCCCCGGGATCCTGGAGGATTCAAGGCGCTGCCAGGTGTGGGCGCCTATATTGCCGCAGCCGTTCTCAGTATCGCATTTGACCTTCCCCTGGCCGTTGTGGACGGCAATGTCAAACGGGTGCTGGCCCGGGTTTTCACCATGGATGACCCGGTGAACCACAGCCCGTCCCACAAAAATTTTCAGGCAAAGGCCGACCGGCTCCTGGATCGATCCTGCCCGGGAACCTTCAACCAGGCCGTCATGGAACTGGGTGCCCTGGTGTGCAGCCCGCGCAACCCCGGCTGCACGACCTGCCCCCTTGGGCAGCACTGCCAGGCCCTGGAATCCGGCCGTGTCGACCATTTCCCCCATCGCAACACGACAAAACCGGTGCCAACGGTTCACATTGCCGCAGGAGTGGTGAAAAAACAAGATAAGCTTTTGATCACCCTGAGAAAGCCGGAAGGGCTTCTGGGCGGGTTATGGGAGTTTCCCGGCGGCAAGGTGCAAGCCGGTGAGGATGCACCGTCGGCCTGTGTGCGGGAACTTGCCGAAGAGACGGGCCTCAGGGTAGGGGTGACCTCCCATCTGGCCCGGATCAAGCATGCCTATACCCATTTTAAAATCGAAATGGACGTTTTCATTTGTCAATACATTTCCGGCCGTGTCAGGCTCAACGGACCTGTGGACCATCGCTGGATTTTTCCCGGTGAGATCCGTCAATACCCCTTTCCCAAGGCCAATCTCAAATTCATTCCCCTCCTGGAGGAGAGAGACCCAAGGCCCTGAGAACCATGCCCGCTGTCATTTAGCCATCAACCACACCGGGTATACCCGCAGGAATGGCAAGTGACGCACCCTTCCTCATGGCTGATCACAAGACCGCACTCGGGACACAGATCCTCCGTAAGGGTGTTGTTGACCTTCTTTTTACCGTTCCGGCCATACCGTTTTTCAAGGACCCGGCCAATGGCATCGGGAATGGACAACACCCGTCCGCCCTCCTGGAATACGGCGTGCTCGCCGCCGATGCCCGCAACCTGATCAATGATGTCCCGGACATCCACACCGGCCCTAAGGGCCAGGGAGATCAGCCGGCCGATGGCTTCGGTTTTTGCCGTGGTGGATTTGCCGGATTTACCGATGGTGGCAAACACCTCAAAGGGCCGGCCGTCAAGCTCGGTAACGGTGACATAGAGCTGGCCCATGCCGGTCTTCATCCGTGTGGTAAACCCCTCCAGGGTTTCAGGTCGCTGGCGCACGCTCTTTGAAAATCGATCAGGGGCGGCGGTGGTACCTGAAATGGACAGCACCTGGTTGGCCTTGCTGCCGTCCCGGTAAATGGTGACCCCCTTGCAGCCAAGGTCAAAGGCAGATGTGTATATTTCAGCCACATCGTGCTCAGTGGCGTCCCTGGGAAGGTTCACCGTCTTTGACACGGCATTGTCCGTGTGCTTCTGAAAGGCAGCCTGCATCTTCACATGCCAGGCAGGCGAAACATCGTGGGCCGTGACAAAGATCTTTCTGACCTGTTCCGGGATCTCGGTCATTCCCTTGATGGTACCTGTCTTGGCAATTTTTTCCATGAGGGCCTCACTGTAAAACCCCTGGGCCTTGGCCACGGCCATGAAATGGGGATTTACCTCCAGGAAGGTGTCGTTGTCCATGATGGTTCGAATAAAGCTCAGGGCAAACAGGGGCTCGATGCCGCTTGAACTGCCGGCAATGATGCTCAGGGTACCGGTGGGTGCAATGGTGGTGACGGTGGCATTCCTGAAGCGCTGCTCCTTGTCGTTTCTGAAAACGCTCTTGTCAAAGTTTTCAAATACGCCCCTTTCCTGGGCAAGGGCCCGGGACGCCTTGCGGGCCTCACTCTGGACAAAGGCCATGACCTCTTCGGCCAGGGCCACGGCCCGGTTGGAGTTGTAGGGAAGTTCAAGGGCAAAAAGCAGATCGGCAAACCCCATCACCCCGAGACCGATCTTTCTGTTTCCCCGGACCATGGCTGCAATCTCGTCAAGGGGATAGATGGATCGGTCAATGGTGTCGTCCAGGAACCGAACGGCAAGGGCAATGGTCTTTCCAAGGGAGGCGTAGTCAATGGCGGGCTTGCCCCGTTTTTCAACAACAAACTTTGCCAGGTTGATGGAACCCAGGTTGCACGCCTCCATGGGCAGCAGGGGCTGCTCACCGCAGGGATTGGTGGATTCAATCTCCCCGAGGAGGGGCGTGGGGTTGTCCTGGTTGATGCGGTCCAGAAATATGATGCCGGGATCACCGTTGTGCCATGCCTGCTTGACCATGGCCTCGAACACGTCCGCAGCATTCAGGGTGCCGACCACCCGTCGGTCCCTTGGATCCACAAGGTCGTAGGGCAAGCCCTTCCTGGCCTTGACCATGAAATCATCGGTCACCCCCACGGAGATGTTGAAATTGTTCAGATCCGCACTGGCCTGCTTGCAGAGGATGAACTCCATGATATCCGGGTGGTCCACCCTGAGAACAGCCATGTTGGCCCCCCTTCGGGTGCCGCCCTGCTTGACCTGCTCGGTTGCCACGTTAAAAATCTTCATGAACGAGACCGGTCCGGAGGCAACCCCGCCGGTGCTTCCCACCCGGGAGTCCTTGGGTCTGAGCCGTGAAAACGAAAAACCCGTGCCGCCGCCGGATTTGTGGATCAGCGCCGCGTTTTTCACCGTTTCAAAGATGCCGGAAATGGAATCTTCGACCGGGAGCACAAAGCAGGCGGCAAGTTGACCTAGATCTGTACCGGCGTTCATAAGGGTCGGGGAGTTGGGCAGGAACTCAAGCCTTGCCATGATGTTGTAAAACAGATCCCGATAGGTCCCGGGATCATTGCCATGGGCCTCTTCCGCAGCGGCGATGTGGGACGCCACCCGCATGAACATCTGACCCGGCGTTTCAACGACCCGCCCCCTTTTATCCTTCTGGAGATAGCGTCTTTTCAGGACGGTTAATGTTGCTTCTGATATTTCAGGCTCAATGGCCACTGCCGTTTCTGTCATGGTGGTGCCTCCCGGTTAAATATACTCTATAATGTGATCCTTAGAGCTTATACACACAATATATTGACCGGTCAAGGAACAACGTCTCAAACCGCTTCACACAGCATCTGCCGGATCCGTTCACTTAAAAACATGATGGACTCAATGTCCAGGTGGGTGATGATTGTTTCGTCAAACAGGAGCTTGACGCTTCCGGGAAACCCGTCGTCCAGGTCCTGATCCGTGAACATCAGCATGACCGGCACCCTTGGCAGTGCCTTGAAAACCAGGGCCATGTCAGCCGAATGCTGATCCTTTGGGAGCTCCTCGGCGCCATACTTCCTGGCCGCGACCAGGAGTGCGCTGGCCCGCCCCTTGAACGCCTGCATCAGCGGAATTTCAACTTTGTCCACCATGCTCTTGATCTTGGAAACCGAGTTGGGAAATTCCACCAGCCCCCTCCACTGTCCGGTGGGCATCCGGCTGCCGCCCTGGGCCAGATGATTGTACAACAGCACCTGCTCCCACCGGGTCAGGGCAGAACCGTCACCCCCTGTAATGGTGTGGTCCGATATTAATACAGTGCCATTAAAATAGGGCAGCACAAGAACTGTCTCTCCGGGACCGACCTCAAGCGTTCCGCCGATCCGGTCGGGAAGGTTTGCAAGTTCCATGGAGGCCATCCGCTCTTTTGCCCAGGCAAGGGCGTCGTCGGCCATATCTCGTTTGAGCCATTTTCCGGCCCGATACTGCGCGTTGAGTTCAACATTGCAACGTTCAACAACGGCCGGGTCAAGGTGGGGACAGTTCTCCAGGGGATGTTTTTCCGACACCACCATACCTGCAAAGGCAAGACAGGTGGCAAACCCGCAATCCCTGCAATTGGTTTTCGGCAAAACATCCCGGTAAAGGTCAACGACTGAAAGCGCCATGGCGACCATGCCTCCTTAAAAATGTTTTTTTGATGCTCGAATATCCGTCATTTGATCAAACTTGATCAAACGATACGCAAAAGAGAAATCAATGAAGCACAATTATGACACAATCGCATCAATTGTTAAATCCGAAACATGGCATCTTCCGGTTAAGGCATCGGGTGCCATTCCAAGAACCACAGCACTCTGATGGTTGATGCGGACAAAGGGTTCGACCTTGGCTTTCTGGCCGGAGCACGGTTCCTTCGTATCCGCCTTTGATTCCTCATTTTTTTCCCTACAAATTTTACAAAAACACTTTATCCGTTTATAGAATAACACTGAATCTTTTTTCATCACCGCCAGAATCACGCACAGGCGGAGTCAACCATAAGGGCGAAAAACTAAAAACATCCTATAGCGAAGGGGACCAATGAAAAACCCAAAAAAAGATGGTCCAGAAGAATTCCCTGTAATGAAGATCAACCCTTTAGACCTTACCTTTTCCGATGAATGCAAACATCTGGAACAAAGTTTTCTGCATGATTATGCGACTCACTCAATCAAATATATCAGACAGGCTTTTGGGGTAGGGATATTCTTTTATGCCATTTTCGGCATTCTTGATGCAATCATCGCTCCAGAAGAAAAGGCTCTGCTGTGGTTCATCCGTTACGGTGTTGTATGCCCCACTATCTTGGGTTGCCTGCTCCTGTCTTTCTGGTCGGGTTTTCAAAAATGGAGCCAGTACGTCATCGTGTTTGTCATCCTATTGGCAGGGGGTGGAATCAGCGTTATGGTTGCAGTGACCCAGCCTCCTGCAGCATTTTCATACTATGCAGGGGTGATTCTTGTCCTGATGCTGGGGTATGGATTTGTCAGGGCAAGATTCATCTGGGCCTCCCTGGCTGGATGGATCAATGTTGTAATCTATGAAATTGTTGCCATTGGAATAGTTGATACGCCGATACCTGTCCTGGTCAACAACAACTTTTTTTTTATCAGCGCCAATATCATCGGCATGTTTTCCTGCTACGCATTTGAGTTTTATACCAGAAAAGATTTCTTCATGGCCCAGATGCTGTCGGCCGAACGGAAGAAAGTGACGGAACTGAATCGTGACCTTGAGAAAAAAGTCCGCATGCGCACCTCTGAGTTACAAAGAACCAACGACAAACTCACACAGGAGATCAAGGATCGGGAAGCACTTCAGGCCCAATTGGTTCAGGCCCAGAAAATGGAATCTGTCGGTCGGCTGGCCGGAGGCGTGGCACACGATTTTAACAATATCCTCAGCGTCATCATTGGATTTTCAGAATTGGCAATGGAAAGAGTGACCCCGGATGATCCCCTCCATGAAGACCTGCAAGAGATTTTAACCGCTGCAGGGCGCTCCCGTGACATTACCCATCAATTGCTGACCTTTGCCCGCAAGGAAACCATATCTCCGGTGATTCTTGACCTTAATGCCTGCGTGGAAAACATGCTCAAAATCCTCCGGCGCCTCATCGGAGAGGACATCAACCTGACATGGCTGCCGGATGACCACCTTTTGCCGGTTTTGATGGATCGTTCCCAATTGGAACAAATTCTGGCCAATCTTTGTATCAACGCCCGGGACGCCATTGCCGACGTGGGCAACATTACAATCAAAACAGAAACAAAGGTTATGAATAATTGTCCCATCAACCATGGTGATCCGCAAACGGGCGAATATGTATTGCTGCGGATAAGCGACACCGGAAAAGGTATGGACAAGGAAACATTGGATAATATCTTTGAACCTTTTTTCACCACCAAAGGTGTGGGTCAGGGCACCGGCCTGGGATTGGCCACAGTCCATGGAATCATCCAGCAGAACAACGGCTTTGTCAACGTTTACAGCGAGGTGGGAAAGGGAACTACGTTTACAATCTATCTGCCGCAGCAACGGGGTGAAATTGCCGTTGAAAACCCTCTGCCTGCCACAAAAGGGGTAAAAGGAAATGGAGAACACCTGCTGGTGGTTGAGGACGAAACCTCTATTTTAAAGCTTGCCAGACAAATTCTCGTCAATCAGGGATACCATGTCAATACGGCCCAAACACCCTTTGAGGCTCTGGAAATAGCCAAAGACCTTGGTGGTGCCATCGACCTGCTCATTACCGATGTGGTAATGCCCGGGATGAACGGGAAAGAACTGGCCGAACAGCTGAAAAAAATGAACCCTCAAATCAAATGTATATACATGTCTGGATATACCGCAAACGTCATCGCCCACCGGGGGGTGCTTGACAAGGGACTTCATTTTATCCAGAAACCATTCCAGGCCAACAAATTAATTGCCGCTGCCAGGGCAGTTCTGGATACAAAGGATTAAAAACAAAAATGAACCGGTCCTCTCTACTTTGCCCAAAAAGGTGCCACCTTGGCCCCTGTGATCTCAATCTTTTCCCACACCTTACCCAGCACATAGGGTTCTTTGTCCAGCCATTTCTGATCAAGGGCCTGCCTTGACTCAAACTCGCACACGATCATGGAGCCTGTCATTTTCCCCCCCTGGTCCAGGATGGCGGCTGCATAGAGCCAGTGACCGGCCTCGTGCATCTCTTTAGCCATGGCAAGGTGGGCCTCCCTTGCTGCCATTCTTCTGTCAAGGGCCTTGTCGTCTGTCCCGTCATAACCTGTAACGATAAATTGCATGATGGTCTTTCCCCGTGTTTTGATTGTAATTTTGTTTAACCTGTCCACCAAAGATAGTACCTTCTTTCAATGGATCCGGCAAAGGGATTATTCCAGACAATAGGTTTTTCCCTCGATCACAAGTGGCAGGGGCGCATTTTCCAGAAATGGCGTGTGGTAGCCCAGGACCCTTCCAGGTATGGCCTGCTGGAGATTTTGCACCTGCTTCCAGTGGCTGTGAACACCTGCAGGATTGTCAAAATCCATCTCATGGAAAACAAGATCACACCCGGCAAACCATTGAGGCAGCAACTCTTCCCGTTTGAGAACGGCATTGATGGTTTCATCATACTTAGTGTCCCCTGAAAACCCAAAGGTTTTACCGTTGCCTGAAAACTTGAGCCCCAGGGTACCATAGGGAAGAAAATGATGATTCCAGCGACTCTCTATTTCAAGGACGCCCAGCTTCAATGGGCTGCCCGGGGTAATGGGGATAAAATTCACCAGACCATCAAACCCGGGGAAAAGTGGGGTAAACTGCTGTTTGAGCAGCTTGAAAACAGAACGTGCCGTGACAAGGTTCAAGGGAATCCTCCGATGTTCGGCCCGTTTCAGGCAGGCGGAGAATCCCTGGATATGGTCCTCATGGTTGTGGGTAATCAGCACGTGGGTGATGTCGTCCCAGTGGACCCCGTGGCGTGCCAGCGCATGGGCCGGATAACCGCAGGGATCGATCCAAACCACCGCTTTGCCACAACGAACAATAACGCTTGCAACCGTTCCTGAAAACCCATTGCCCGTGCCCACGGGTTTTATTTCAAGGGACGGCCTGGCAGCCCTGTCCCGGGGGATGCCTGCAAGCAGAGAGTTGACCAGGGCATCGGCATCGTCGGCAGGCTTCAACCCAAGCTGATCGTAAACGACCTGCCCTTGGTCTGAAACAACGACATTCCCCCTGTCAACCCGGATCGACACCCCACCCGTTTCATAAACCGGGGTGGCAGCCCGCCTTGAAAACCAGTTGTTCAGCCACCGTTTTTTTATGATGGATATCCGGCGGTCATCAAAAAAAAAGGAAAAGGTATCATCCAGACCATGGTAAATCTGTTCAAGATTTTTTGGCGCACCCACATACTGCTTTTGGATGCCGCCCTTGACCTGGGCCTGCCACAGAACAAACTCTTCCCCGGTACGGTTATCTCCGGCCATGGAGCCCGCCCAGTCGGGGACAACCACCATCTCCTCCCTGAACCCGTGGTAAATGAGAAACTTGGAAATATCCGGCATGCTTCCCACACGAACGGTTCCCATGGATGTATTGACAAGATCAACGACCATTCCGCAGTTCTCAATCCTTCGAACGTCCCTGGTTAATGGTGTCAAACGGTTGCAGATCATGGCCCGGCTCCTGAAGTTTGATGTAACAGTTTACATGAATTGATCGTCAGCACCGTTGATTATCAGGTTTCAACGAATAAAACAAGCAGGAAGTTTTTAATCATTATTACATTATGTTTCAAGTAGTTACACAACTACAAACCGTGCATTTTCAAAAAAATATTGACACCCGACCCCCGGGTGGATATATGAATGTAAACGTTTACAGGGGAAAAGGATGAGCACCATACTGGATGTGGCAAAACTGGCAGGTGTCTCCACAGCCACCGTCTCAAGGGTGATAAATTCACCCGAGAGTGTCCGGGAGGAAACCCGCAAACGGGTAACCCGGGCCATGGCGGTGTGCAATTACAAATACAATGCCCTTGCCCGTGGATTTGCCACCAAGCGATCAAACACAATCGGGCTGATCATTCCCACAATCAATAATCCGGTGTTTGCAGAATCCACCCGGGGCGTCCAGGACTGTGCCGGAGAAAAAAAGACCCAGGTGATCCTGGGAAACACCTATTACCAGTACGACCAGGAAGAAGGGCTGATTAAAACCCTGAGGGAAAAACAGGTGGACGGGCTGATCATCACCAGCACCAACCCCAGGGGCCGGATAATCAAGACCCTCCAGGACGAAGGCTTTCCCTTTGTCCTGCTCTACAGCACCATAAAAAAAGGTCTTGTGTGGGCAGTGGGAATTGACAATTTCCAGGGCGGCTACCGGGCAACCCAGCATCTGATTGAACTGGGTCACTATCGGATCGGAATGGTTGCCGGTACTTTTTCCATATCAGATCGCAGTTTCCATCGCTGGCACGGATACAGGCAATGCCTTAAAGACCATGGCATCACCTATGAAAAACAACTGCTGGCCCAGACAGAATATTCACTCACAGGGGGAAGGGATTCGGTAAAAAAGCTGCTCTCCATTCCAAAACCGCCCACGGCTGTTTTCTGTTCCAACGACTACCTTGCCCTTGGGGCCATGAAGGGGGCCAGGGAGATGGGGTTGAACCTGCCAGAGAATCTTTCCATCATGGGATTTGATGATATCCAGATTGCGTCCTATGTGATTCCAGGGCTGACGACCATTCGGCAACCGGCCTATGAGATGGGAAAACAGGGCGCGGAACTTCTGTTCCAGCGCATCAATGCAGACCCGGCAGACGGAGGGCCGGTACCTGTTCAGCGGATGCTCGACTCATCCCTCATCGTGAGGGAGTCAACCATGGCGGGCCCGGAAAAGCGGATGACCAACGGCACAGAGCAATGACACAAACATAATGTTCACAACCGCCACATCAACGCCTAACCTGACAGGGATACAGGTAAAGCGTGTGAATGCCCATTAATCATAACCAAAGGAGATAATGCATGAAAACTGTACCATCGGGGATTAAAATCTTAAAAACAGTGTTGCTGGGGGTGGTGTTGCTTTCATTCTCGTCCATGGCCCTTGCAACGGAACTGACCATGTTCTATCCGGTTGCCGTGGGTGGCCCCCTTACAAAACTGGTTGACAGCCTGGTCCAGGAGTTTGAGTCGGAAAACCCGGATATCACGATAAAAGCCATTTATTCCGGCAATTACTCGGATACCATGACCAAGGCAATGACCTCTCTCAAGGGCGGCACCCCCCCCCACCTGTCGGTGATTCTGTCCACTGAGATTTTCACCCTCATTGACAATGATGCCATTGTCCCGTTTGACGAACTTGCAACCTCCCCGGACGAAAAACAGTGGCTGAACAGCTTTTATCCGGCCCTGATGGAAAACAGCCGCACGGGCGGCAAGACCTGGAGTATTCCCTTCCAGCGATCAACCATTGTCATGTACTACAACAAGGACGCCTTCCGACGAGCCGGCCTTGACCCCGATGTCCCGCCGGCCACCTGGGACGAACTGGTTGAAATGGGGAAAAAACTTGTGGTCAAGGATGCCGACGGCAAGGTCACCCAGTGGGGCGTTGAAATTCCATCCACGGGCTATCCCTACTGGATGTTTGGCGCCCTGTCCCGGCAGAACGGAGAGGTGCTGATGAACGATGCCGGAACCGAGACCTACTTTGACCATCCGGGCGTTGTCCAGGCCCTTGATTTCTGGAAAAATCTGGGAATGACGCAAAAAATCATGCCCCAGGGAACCGTTGAGTGGAGTACCCTGAGAACGGACTTCCTCGAGCAGAAGACAGCCATCATGTGGCACAGCACGGGCAACCTGACGGCCGTAAAGGAGAATGCCGGGTTTGACTTTGGGGTGGCCATGCTGCCGGCTAAGCAAGAAAAGGGATCCCCCACGGGCGGTGGAAATTTCTATGTCTTTAAACAGACCACCCCGGCTGAAAGGGCAGCTGCCCTTAAATTCATCAAATGGATGACCCAGCCCGAAAGAACGGCCCAGTGGAGCATCGGCACCGGCTATCTCGGCACCCGGCCCGACGCCTATGACACCGATGCGCTCAAAACCTATGTCCAGGAATTTCCAGCGGCAGCCGTTGCCCGGGACCAATTGAAATATGCCACGGCTGAACTGTCTGTCCATGAGAACGGCAGGGTTTATAAAATACTCAACGATGCCATCCAGGCCGCATTGACCGGATCCAAGACACCGGAAGAAGCGTTGAAAGACGCCCAGAAACAGGCAGAACGGATCCTGAGACGCTATCGCTGATCATGTTTCGAGCAGGGAGACCCCCGGGTCTGCCTGCCCGGAATAACCGGCATGGCCGGAGCGGGGTATCAGCCCTGGCCACAACGAAATTTAAAAACTGACTATTCAACAGCAGCGGCGACCGGAGGACAATACATTCCTCCGGTTGCCGGAATAATACAAGTTTCAGATAAAAATCGGAGTCAACGATTTCAACCATGAAAACAGGAAAAACCATCGAAACCATGGGGGCATGGATGCTGGGTGTCCTCTGGCTTCTCCCGGTTGTATTTGCCTTTTGGAGTGCATTTCATCCGGCCGAATTCTCAACCAGTTTCAAGCTGTTTGCCCCCCTCACCCTGGACAATTTTGTCAGGGCCTGGTCCTTTGCCCCCTTTCCACGCTATCTGCTCAACACATTCAGCCTTGTCTCGCTGATTCTTGGCGCACAGTTTGTGCTGTGTACCCTGGCGGCATATGGATTTGCCCGGTTTGATTTTTTCGGAAAAAACCTGATATTCGCCCTTGTACTGCTCCAGCTCATGATCATGCCCGAGGTGCTTCTGGTGGAAAATTACCGCACCATTGGCCAACTGGGGCTGCTTGACACCATTCCGGCCATCGGGCTTCCATACATGGCCAGTGCCTTTGGGATTTTTCTGCTTCGCCAATCCTTTAAAACCATTCCAAAGGAGCTGGTTGAGGCGGCCCAGGTCGAGGGGGTTTCTGCCGTCGGCATCCTGTGGAAAGTCTATGTCCCCCTGGCAAGATCCACCTATATTGCCTACGGGCTTGTCTCGATCAGCTACCACTGGAATAATTTTCTCTGGCCCCTTGTGATCACAAGCTCCGTCAACAGTCGGCCCCTGACCGTGGGACTGGCCATTTTCGGGGCCCCGGAGTCAGGGGTTGAGTGGTCCATCATCACGGCTGCCACCGTCATGACCATGTCGCCCCTGCTGGTGGCGTTTATTCTTTTCCAGCGCCAGTTTGTGCAGTCGTTCATGCATTCGGGTATCAAATAATTTCTAATCGTTAAACGGACCAACAAAAGCAACCATGTCAACCATTATTCTAAAAAACGCCTGCAAAAGCTGGGGCAAAACCGAGGCCCTGACCAACATTAATTTTGAATGCGAGGACGGCAAACTCCTCGTGCTGCTGGGGCCTTCAGGTTGCGGCAAGTCTACGACCCTGCGGCTGATTGCAGGTCTTGAGACCCCCACATCGGGAACCATTGAAATCGGCGGCAGGGACGTGTCCAACCTGGCCCCGGTCAAACGGAACATCTCCATGGTGTTTCAGAACTATGCCCTGTTTCCCCATTTAAGCGTGGCGGAAAACATTATTTTTGGGCTCAAGGCCCGCAGAATCGCCAAACCCGAACAGAAAAAACGCCTGAAAGAGGCCGCAGAGATCCTGGGACTTTCAGACCTTCTGGACCGAAAACCGGCCCAGCTGTCCGGAGGCCAGCGGCAACGGGTTGCCCTGGGCAGATCCATTGTGGCCCAGGTGTCGGTCTGCCTCATGGACGAGCCGCTGTCCAACTTGGACGCCAAACTCCGCCAGGAGATGCGACAGGAGATCCGCTCCCTTCAGCAGCGGCTGAAAATGACCATGATTTACGTGACCCATGACCAGGTTGAGGCCATGACCATTGCCGACACGATCATTTTGATGAACAACGGCGTCATCGAGCAGCACGGCACCCCGGAAGCCCTGTACAACCAGCCGGCCACGGCGTTTACGGGCAGTTTCATCGGCAACCCGCCCATGAACATCCTGAAACCCGATGCAGCGGTCCTGGCTGCGTGTTCATCAATAACACCTGTGGATAATTCAGGAAAAAATCCGCCGGACAACTGGCTTGTGGGGGTCCGGCCGGAAAACATTGAGATATCAGGCGATTCCGGAATCAAGGCCCAGGTCACGGCCATTGAGTACCTGGGTGCAGATACCCTGATCGTGGGCCGATCCGGCAGTCAGAGCATTACCCTGACCGTCAAAGGCAAGACAAGGGTTTCAGTGGGCGACCATATCAGACTTGCCTGGCAACCCAAGCACATCCATCTGTTTGACGGTAAAACCGGCAGACGCATGGATTTTCCAACAAAGGACGGTGTTCAATGAAACCCGGATTCCGCCTAGACTACTGGAATCATGTGAATGGATGGCTCCTGGTGCTGCCGGCCGTGTTCATGATCAGTCTGTTTACCCATTACCCCATCTGTTCAAACCTGTTCCACAGCCTTTTTTCCATGGGAACGGCCACCCGGCCGGAAACCTTTATCGGGCTTGACAACTACCGCTTTCTCATGGACGATGACATCTTCTGGAAAGTCCTTAAAAACAACCTGGTCTACTCCATGTGCACCGTTCCCATAAGCGTTGCCATGGCCCTTGCCATGGCTCTTCTCGTCAACCGCAACATCAAGGGCCAGGCCCTGGTACGCATGTCGTTTTTCACCCCAACGGTTCTTCCCATGATCGCCGTTGCCAACATCTGGCTTTTCTTCTATACCCCGGAATACGGCCTTTTTGACCAGGTATTTTCCCTGTTCGGCGGCAAGAGCCACAACTGGCTGGGCAATCCGGATTCGGCACTGTTCTGCCTGATTGTCATGGTGATCTGGAAGGAGTCTGGTTTTTTCATGGTGTTTTACCTTGCTGCCCTGCAGCAGCTGTCACCTGAGCTCAAGGAGGCCGGCAGGGTCGAAGGTGCCGGCAGCTGGTATTTCTTTCGGCGGGTAACCTTTCCCTTGCTCATGCCCACCACGCTGTTTGTCACGGTCAATGCCGTTGTCAACTCGTTCAAGCTGGTGGATCACCTGGTGATCATGACCAAGGGCGGACCGGACAATGCCAGCTCCCTTTTGCTCTACTATATTTACGAGAACGCCTTCAGTTTCTGGGACACCAGCTATGCCGCCACGTTAACCGTTGTCCTGGTGCTGATCCTTGCCGTCATCACCGTGATTCAGTTTGTGGTGGTGGAAAAACGAATCCACTATCAATAATCCATTTATGGACGTCAGCATGGGGGCGTCAGTCGGTTTATTGTGGTTATTGATCGACCCCAAGGTAGGCTTCCATGACCAGGGCGTTGTTCATGATCTCACGGGGGGTGTCAAAGGCAATGACCCCGCCCTGGTCCAGCACCAGCACATTGTCGCTCACCTCCATGGTCAGCCCCATGTCGTGCTCGACCAGCATCAGGGTGATGCCCCGCTGTTTGATCCGATTGATCAGATCGCCAAGGGCGCTGGTTTCCACCCGGTTCAATCCGGCGGCCGGCTCATCCAGCAGCATGAGCAGCGGATCCGACGCAAGGGCCCGTGCGATCTCGGCCATTTTCTGACGGCCCACGGGAAGATCTCCGGCAGGCCTTGGGGCATAGGCGGCAAGCCCTGTAAACTCCAGGATTTCAAGGGCCTTGTCCCTTGCCGCCTGCTCCTGGCGGACAAAGGATGGCGGTCGGATCACCGAACTCCAGAATCCGCCCGTGAGTCGAACGTGCATGCCGACCATCACATTTTCAAGAACCGTCATGCCGGCAAAGAGCTCCACGTTCTGGAAGGTCCGGGTGATGCCCCGGGCCACCCGTTTGTGAACGGGCAATCGAGCAATCGAGCGTCCATTAAAAACAATATCGCCCCGGTCCGGGGGATAAACCCCTGTGATCATGTTGAAAAGGGTGGTCTTGCCCGCACCGTTGGGCCCGATGAGGCCGAGGACACTGCCCGTTTCAACCTCGAACGAGACGTTGTCCTGGGCCTTGACCCCGCCAAAATTCTTGGTCAGCCCCTGTACCTTTAAGAGTCGGTCATCATGCCCTTTTTTTTCGATAACGGTCATACTGGTCCATCACCCCTTTTGTCAATCCCTGGGGCATGACGATCATCACCCCCATCAATATCGCTCCAAAAACAATCATTTCATAGTCTGCAAATCCGTGGAGTACCTCGGGCAGAAGCGTGATCACAGTGGCACCGAGAACGGCGCCCCACACGCTGGCCATGCCGCCGATCACCACCATGGTCACCATCTTGATCGAGGCCATGAACCCAAACGAGTCCGGGCTGATGAACAGAACAAAATGGGCGTAGAAAAATCCTGCCACGGCCCCAAGGGCCGCACTGAACATGAAAATGGTGAGCTTGAGGCTGTGGGCGTCCACCCCAAGGGCAACTGCGGCATTTTCCCTTCCATGGATGGCGGCAAGGGCCCGGCCGGTCTTGGAATCAATGATTCGCCGGCAGACCAGCATGGTCCCGAAGACAACGGCCCACACAAGGTAAAAATAGCTGCGCCCCCCTTCAAACACGAACGAACCGATACCGAGCATGGGGATGCCCACAAACCCCGAGGCCCCGCCCGTGAGGGAGCCTGCCTCGCGGAAAAAAATGTGGACAATCATGCCGAAACCCAGGGTACCCATGCCCAGATAATAGCCGGACAGCTTCAGGGTCGGTCGGCCCACCACCCAGGCGACCCCCACGGCAAGGGCTATGGCGCCCACCAGGGCAAGCCAGGGAGAGATGCCATGGGTTCCCGAAAGAATGGCCGTGGCATAGGCCCCGATGCCGTAAAAGGCCCCCTGGCCCAGGGAGACCTGGCCGGCATACCCCATGAGCATGTTGAGCCCCAGGGCAAGCAGGGTGTTGATCCCGATAAAGGTCATGACCTGAAGCACATAGGTGTTTTCCACCACTGCCCCCATGAGGGTCAAAGCCAGAACAAATACCATGTTCTGAACCAGTCCGTTGTTCATCGTTCTGCCCGCCCCCTTCAAAACCGTTCAGCCTGTTTCTGGGCAAACAGCCCGCCCGGACAAAGATAAAGGATCAACAGCAGCAGTATAAAGGCAATGGCGTCCTTGGAACCCGACGAGATAAGCCCTGCCCCCAGGGATTCCAGCACCCCAAGGAGAATCCCGCCGGCAAATGCGCCCCACAGGCTTCCAAGACCGCCGATCATTGCAGCGCAAAAGCCCTTGAGACCGAGCATGGTTCCCATGTCATAGGTGTTCATGGTGACCGGTGCGATAAAAATACCGGCAACGGCCCCTGACACTGCACTGATGAGAACGGCAAACAGTCCCATGCGCTCGGACGGAATGCCCGTAAGCCAGGCCGCCTTTTTATTGACGGCACAGGCGGTCATGGCCTTTCCCTGGATGGTGTACCTGAAAAACAGGTGGAGAATGCCGGCAAGCACCAGGGCCGCACTGACAATATAGAGGCTCTGGGGAACGATGACGGCCCCTGCGATTTCAATGGATTCAAGGTCTGAAAAGGGCGGCAGGGCCACCGGGTCCTTTCCCCATACGTTCATGGCAATGCCGCGAAACACAATGGATGCACCCACGGTGATGATCACAAGGGTGATGGGGTTGGGGTCCTTTACGGTTCGCAGGGCAAAACGTTCAAACACCATTCCCACGCATGCCACACCGGCAATGGCCAGGACAAAGGCCAGGGGCAGGGGCAGATGCATCTGCCCCCACAGGGTCACAAGCCCCAGGGCACCGAACATGGCAAACTCGCCATGGGCAAAATTAATCAGTTCGGTGGACCGGTAGAGCATGGACAGTCCGATGGCCACCACTGCATACACGGCGCCGATGGTGATGCCGGAAAAAAGGTATTGAAGCAGATCCTCCACAAAAGGTCTCCTAATCGGTCAACAGGTTCCAGGTTTGATTCTTGATCTCGACCATGACAAAGGCGCTTGAGGTAAGACCGTTGTGGTCTTCGGGGGAAAAGGAAAAACGGCCTGTCACGCCCACATGGTTTTTGATATTTTCCAGGGCATCGCGCACCTTCTGCCGGTCACCGTCGCTCCCCTTTAACGCCTCGGCAACCAGGGTCATGGCATCGTGGGCATACCCGCCAAATCCAGACACGGCCCCGCCGTACTTTGACACATACATGGTTTCATAATCTTTGAGGATCTGCTTCTGGGGATCATCCGCGGCGAGCTGATCCATGACAAGGATCTTGCCCGACGGCAGCACAATGTTTTCGGCAGCGTCACCGGCAAGGCTGATGAACTTGGCCGATGCCACGCCATGGCTCTGGAACAAAGGAAGGTTGATCTTGAGCTGCTTCAGGTTCTTTGCAACCACGGCAGGTCCGGGGTTGGTTCCCCAGCAGATGATGGCATCGGGAGAGGCGCCCTTTAATTTTGTCAGCTGGGGCGTGGTGTCCGTGTCCTTTGCGCCAAAGCTTTCCTTGGCAACAATGGTGATGCCGTAATCTCCGGCAAGGGAAACCAGCTGCTCTTTGCCGCTTTCGCCAAACGAGTTGGCAACGGTGATGATCCCCACCTTTTTAATGGACCGGGCCTGCATGTGTTCATACAGGGCAGAAACGGCAAGGCGGTCGCTCTGGGCCGTCTTGAACACCCAGGGTTTTACGGGCGAGGTGATCTTGATCCCGGCAGCACAGCTGATCAACGGAATTTTGGCCCGTTCGACAAAGTTGACAATGGCAAGGGTGGTGGGGGTGGTGCTCGGGCCCACAATGGCGATCACCCCGTCCTTGTGGATCAGCTTGTTCACGGCACTCACGGCCTTTGCCGGATCACCCTCGGAGTCGTAGATCACGGCTTCGAGCATGTGGCCGTCAATGCCGCCGGCAGCGTTGATCTTGTCGACCATCATCTCCATGGTCTTTTTTTCAGGATCTCCCAGGAACGAGGCCCGTCCCGTGGATGAAAAGATACCGCCGATCTTGTAGACCGAGGCCGCATAAAGGGTTGACAGGGGGCTCACCACAAGGGTAAGGGCAATGACGAGTTGAACGATTCGCTTGATACAATTGACAGACATGGGCAATTTCTCCTGATAAACGGTTGCGTTGATGTTCAGGAGTCAAACCAGGTGACCGGCAGTTGGGAATCCGGTCTCCTGAAAACAAAAAAACCATGGATTTCCTGACTGGTTCAGTCTGTCCATGGTTTCGACTCTTGCGGTATCCTTCAGGCCCTCTAAAAGATTCCTCCATGGCCAGACTTCATAAAGAAGCCGCCAAAAAAGGTAAACCTAAAAAATAAGAAAGCGCTGTTGTTCATAGTATCCCGTAAATTAAAATAATTTTTACGAATATAAAAAATGGTTTTCATTGTGTCAAGTGTTATTTTAACGGGATACACCTTTTAAATCGAGTCCATTCCATGGTATAGGGGGCAATGAAAGATCAGAATTATGGTCACGAAAAAACAAAGGGATTAAAGGTGTAAAACAAGCCATGACAGCAACAGACGTCATCATCATCGGGGCAGGCGCTTCAGGCCTTGTGTGCGCAATAGAAGCCGGCAAAAGGGGCCGGCGCGTCCTTGTGCTGGACCACCAGCAACGACCCGGACAAAAGATCCTCATGTCCGGCGGGGGCCGGTGCAACTTCACCAACCTTTCGGTGGATGCATCCAACTATATCTCAAGAAACCCCCACTTCTGCAAGTCGGCCCTGAGCCGGTTCACCCAGTGGGATTTCATCGCCAAGATGGACCATCACCAGATCCCCTTCCATGAACGGGACCACGGCCAGCTGTTCTGTGACAACAGCGCAAACGACATCCTGGAGATGCTGATGGCTGAATGCCGGCAGGCAACGGTGACGTTCATGCTCGAGACACAGATAAAAAGCGTGGCCAGGGAAAACGACCCGATGTTCCGGGTCTCAACAAACAGGGGCGAATTCAATGCCCCCTCCCTGGTGGTGGCAACGGGCGGGCTCTCCATCCCCGGGGTGGGTGCAACCCCCCTGGGTTATAAAATCGCAGAAACGTTTGACATCAAGGTATGGCCCCCGTCCCCGGGCCTTGTTCCCTTTACCCTCCAGCCCCAGGAGAAACAACGCCTGGCAGGGCTGTCGGGCATGGGCGTGGATGCCGTGGTCAGCTGTGGGCAAACACGTTTCAGGGAAAACCTTCTCTTTACCCACCGGGGGCTGAGCGGACCGGTGATCCTGCAAATTTCGGTTCATTGGCAGCCCGGGGACAGCCTTGTGGTGGACCTGCTGCCGGGGGTTGACCTTTTATCACGGCTCAAACAGGCACAGGGCGAACGCCCCAGACAACAGGTAAAATCCATGCTGGCCGATCTGCTGCCCAAACGCCTTGTCCAGGCCATGGTCCAGGCAGATCTTGCCGAAGCGCCCCTGGGTTCGGTCTCCCACGCCCGGTTTGAACAGATTGCAGCGATCCTGAAACAATGGGAGGTCAAGCCCGGGGGAACCGAAGGGTACAGAACCGCAGAAGTGACACGGGGCGGAGTGGACTGTGATGAAGTTTCTTCCAAGACCATGGAAGCCACCCGGGAAAAGGGGCTGTTCTTCATCGGGGAGGTGCTGGATGTGACCGGATGGCTCGGAGGCTACAACCTCCAGTGGGCCTGGTCTTCGGGGTGGGTTGCCGGTCAGTATGTCTGAACCTTAACCCCGGCAGCGACCTGTTCTGCCTGTTTCAATGGTTTTTCTCCAGGCTCCTGGACACGGGGCCGGCAAAGGCAGCCGGGCAACTCGGCCAGGGTCGAAAGCGTGGTCCATGCCGACGGGTCAATGGCTGAAGGGGATACATCCTCATGCTCCCAGGTGGTCTCAAAGGGAACATGAACGGCGGTTGCACCGATGTTGACCACGGGCAGAATGTCCGACCGCAGCGAGTTGCCCACCATCATGAACTCCTGGGCGGCAATCCCGTGCTTTAAAAGCACCCGGCCATAGGCCGCCTCATCCTTTTCGCTCAATATCTCCACATGGTCAAAATAGGGGGCAAGACTGGAACGGGTCATCTTGCTCTCCTGATCCACCAGATCCCCCTTGGTGATGACCATGAGCCGGTACTGCTGGCAGAGGGTCTCAAGCACCCCTTCAATGCCGTCCATGAGCACCACGGGCGCGGCCAGCATCTTTTGCCCGTAATCCATGATCCGCTGGAGATCATTGTTGCCCACCCTGCCCCGGCCCACGGCCAGGGCCGTCTCCATCAGAGAAAGAATAAACCCCTTGATACCATAGCCAAACACCGGAATATTCTTCTGTTCCACGGCAAAGAGCTGCGCCCGTATGGATGCAGGATCACCATAGGCTTCGAGCATCTCCAGACACTCCTGTTCAACCCTTCGGAACATGGGTTCGTTGACCCAGAGGGTGTCATCGGCATCAAAGGCGATCACCCGGATCTTCCCAGCACCAGCCATGGCGCCATCTTTTTTTTCGTTCGTCTCCATGGAAACGGACTATACCAGAATAAAGGGTTACCGCCAACAAGATTAGACCTGGCCCCTCTTTACCGCAGGAACGATTATTGCCGTGGATGACATCCGGCCACAGCAAATTTTGAAACGCCCCCACTGACCCGAAACGACACACCTTGTTTCAAAACAATACACCCCAAGCAGGCTCATGCCCCTCTTCCAAAACCATGCCCCAGAAGGCTCAACGAATATTTAAATAAGATAATCAGACAGTTACGATCACATCCGCCATATACGAATAACGGGGCACCACTCTTGCAATCCTTAATGGACAAGATGAAAACAAACCCCACGACAAGGAGGCACAAAATGAAACCATCGTCCACAAAATTCAGGGTAAAGGGATTCCAGGTACTTGAGGACCAATGCATCTGGATGTTAAGCGGAGTTGTAAACTTCCGACTGTGCGACAAGGCCTACAACTGCTACGACTGTGCCTTTGACAAGGCCATGTCCAAGGCCATGGGGCGATCCGACAGCAAGAATCGGGACTGGTCCGACGCCATGAAACAGACCCATGACGGGGCGTCCCGGCCCTGCCGCCACCTTGCCACCGGAAGAATCCAGCAACCGAAAATCTGTACCAACAGCTATGACTGCGGGCGGTGCGAATTTGACCAGATGCTCGACGATGTTGAGGCAACGAAACTCAGAACCGGGGTCTGCTACCGGAAAGCTTCCGGGTACACCGTGGCCGACGACTACTACTACCATCCCGGTCACACCTGGGTAAGGGTGGAGCATGGCGGGCTTGCAAGGATCGGCGTTGACGATTTTCTCATGCACCTCTTTGGAAAGGCAACCATCAACGAGCTTCCCGGGGTCGGCACCCGGATTACCCAAGACAGACCGGCATTGACCCTGGCGCAGCAGGGCAATCTTGCTCCTGTACTCTCCCCGGTTACAGGCACGGTGGTTGCCGTGAACCGGCAGGTCAAGGATCACCCGGAAATCATGCACACCCATCCCTATGACAATGGATGGCTTCTGCTTGTCAACACGGCTTCGCCGGTAAAGGACTACAAGGATCTCTTGTATGGGGACAGGGGAGTCGGTTTTATCAACACCGAATTTTCGCGGCTCAACAGGCTCATGGGAGCGGAATACGAAGGACTGGCGGCAACCGGAGGGGAGCCGGTCACCGACTTTTTCGGCCTGAACCCGGGTGTTGGCTGGGACAGGCTGGTCAACACCTTCCTCGCTGCCCGGGAACCGGACAAGGATTAACCGTCGGGCGCTATTGCTTCTCGATGGCCTGGAACCGCCGCATGAACCTGCGGTCAATATAGTCCTTGATCATAAAGGCTATTTTACCGCCAAAGACAATGCCCTTTTTTTTCAACACCCCCTGGCCGTTGCCCAGGTTGAAAATCAGCAGGTAGTCGGGTCCCGGGTCAAAGGGCATCAGCGGTTCGCCTTCAAGGGATGCCATGAGATTGTGAACCAGGACCGGGTTCTGGCGCACGGCATACACCCCGACCTTGTCAAGGGGCCTGTCCTGGAAATGGATGCAATCCCCGCCGCCAAAGATTTCCGGGTATTGGGTCGACTGGAGGTATCGGTTGACCAGAAGGCCCTTGTCCGGGCCCAGGGGAAGCCCGGAGTTTTCAAATATGGTGGACGGTTTTACCCCAAGTGCCATGAATATAAAATCGGTTTTAAAACTCTCCCCGGAATCAAGGGTGATTTTATCGGTCTCGATCCTTTGGACATACCCCTTTTCAATGATTTCAATTCCCCGGGCCTTGAGCGTGGAAAGAATTCTCACCCGTATGGACCGGGGAAATCTTGACATGAATTTTCTGCCGGCAAAAACCTGAATTTCCGGCATATGACCGTTGATCTTTTTTGCCAGCTGCCAGACGTTTCCAGCCACCTCGGCCGACGACGGCCCGCCGCCGACAATGGCAATCTTTACCTTCCTCTCCTGGAACAGGCGTTTGAGCTTTTCGCCCGCCTCCATGAGTTTTTCAATGGGTTTGACGCTGTAAATATTGCCGCCCTGCCCTGAAACCCCGTCCATGGGGACATAACTGCCGGCATTGAACGAGATCACATCATAGGAAAACGTACCCCCCTTTTCCGTGGAGACACTCTTTTTTTCCGGATCAACGGTTGTGACCTTGTCCCGGACAAAGGCTCCCCCCTGTTTCTTCACCACATCTGCCGTGGCAAACCGAATATCGCCGGGCGTGTAGGTGCCTCCCAGCATACCCGGCCCCATGCCTGAATAAAAATGGTATTCCGACGGCCCGATCACTGTGACCCTGTGGCCCTTTGCCACAATGGGGCCAATATTTTCAAGCAGGAGCATGTGGGCATGTCCGCCCCCTGCCACAACAAGGTGCTTTCCCATTTTTCAACCCTCCGTTAAAGTCGGTCCAACAGCTTTCCCAGACTTGCGATATGCGTCTTTTCTTCATTGGCGATCTTCTGGACAATGGCCTTTGATTCGGGATCCGTGAACGACAGGCTGGCCCGCTGGTACAGATCCAGGGCCTGGGCTTCAATGGACATGGCAAGGGAGACCACCTCAACCGGGGAGTTGAGATCCGGCTTGAACAGATCCAGGTATTCCTGGGTGGTCATCCCGCCTTCCAGGGCAGTGGTTTCAACCATGCGTTCAAACCCTTCCGTGTCCACGGGTGCATCCCCCATCCGGTTGTATGCGTCGAGGATCGACGCCTGGTGTTGAAGTTCAATTTCCGCAAGCTTGCCAAAGAGGTCTTTCACCGCTTTAAGAACGGCCTTTTTTTCCATGGTAAGGTAAAATTCACGCAATCCCTGTTCCAGGGAATAGGCAATCGTCAGCACCTCCCGGGGCGCTTCCTTGCCCGTAAAGAGTTCCATGCCAAGGTCCGGGGCACCAATGGCTGTTTTTGAATGCCACGCCTTGATCCCCCCGGAAACATTGATGACCTTTTTGAATCCCTTGCCTGACAACATCTGGGCAGCAACACGGCTGCGCCCGCCAATGGCGCAGTAGACCAGGGTGGTTTTTTCAGAATCCAGCTCGGACAACCGGTCCGTGAGCTGGCCAAGGGGGATCAGCTGTGCCCCTGGAATATGACTCTCCTTATACTCGGAAGGCTGCCTGACATCCAGAATGGTAATCTCCTCTCCAGGATGCTGGGTAATATAGGCTTCTGCCTGGACGGCATCCAGGGAATCAACCGATGTAAAAAACTGTTTCCATTTCATGGTATTCTCTCCAATGATTTATTTCAGCTGTTCCAGAACACAACAACAATTCCAATGATGGATTTAAACGGTATGTGTCTGTCAATGTCCCGTAGGGACTTCCACAATTAAAATTGCCGGGGACACAACGCCTGCCAATGCCCACGCACGGACGGGCTGCAGGGATCAGGGCATGGCTGCCAGTTTATCATAGTCTATCTTTGTCGCATAGTCGATCAGGTCTTCCCTTGCGATACCGCTGCCATCAATGGAAACAAAGAAACGACCGGCAATGACAAGCTTGACATCACCCTCCCCGGCGTTCTTATCGTATGTTACAATGGCCTTTTGTTTTCCGATTTTTTCAAGTTTTCCGCCATCAGCAGTGGCAAACATGGGGTTGGAAAACATCATCATCACGCCCTGCATCATGGGCGAGTCCGTGATGATTTGAATGGTTATCTGTTTATCATCCCTGGAATAGGTGCGCTCTGCCGATGCCCCGCCACCAAACATGGCAGCGCCGGCGGCACTGGAGTTGGCGGTGTCCGATTGCCACCCGCTCAGGGGAGAGGGCAGGTAAGCCTCCAGCCCCTGGGCCTTGTTCTGCATCATCAACTGGGTGGCGTAATTCAGGCTCTGGATGGCCGCGGACGTGTCCCCTTTTTTATAATATTCCAGGCCTTCCGAGATTGAATCTGTGATATCATCGGCAGTTACGGCAACAACAGATCCACACACGACCATTCCTGCCATGGCAACGGCCACGATCGCTTGTTTGAAGATGGTTTTCATGAACAACTCCCATAGAATTTAATGTTAGGATTGATAAGAGCCAAAGGTTCCCTAGGGTTATCTTACTGGAGAAATCCATATCAAATAGAGGGTTATGATGTAAAGGAAATAGTATCTGCCAAGGATGCAAACCATTTCATGGTTCAAACTGAGGAATCGGGGACCGGGCCATGAATTTCACCTGACCCAGGCAGTAGCGGCAAAAACGGGCCGGAATCCGGTCAAGGGCATCAATGTCACTGGTAAAGTTCATGACACAGCCATCATCCCCGTGGCAGTGGTCGAGCATGCACAGGTGGCCGAACTCGTGCAGGCTGATCTTGGCAAGCCGTTCAGGTTGATCCTTGAGGCGAAAAACAGATGCCACGGCAACCCGCCCCCCCTTTCTTGCCTCACCAAAAACAAAGGTGAACACGGGGACAAAAAGGTCCACATCCACCAGGGCCACCACCCGCAGACAGGAGACAAAATCCGTGGATTCAATGCGTTTGATGATACGGGCCGCATCATACTGAATCCTGTGCCGGTCAAAGGCATGGACAGGAGGGGGTGCAGGGGCAAAAACCTTTACCTCAATGCCAAGCTCAATCGCAAAGGCATCTGCCGCGACCCTGACCATGCTCTGGTCCACCCCTCCCAGGGGAAGAATTCCCAGGGGATATGCCCGGGAATCGCTCACGGTTTTTCAAGTTCGTTTCGCCGGATGATCCTGTGGAGGGTGGTTCGGCTCACATCAAGTATCTTGGCTGCCCGGGTGATGTTCCATCCCGTACGGTTCAGAATTATCGTCACATGATCCTTTTCCACCTGCCGGAGTGTACTCACCGATCCATGGGCATCGTCCGGAGCCCCCCCCTGGAACAGAAACCCGAAATCGGCAAGGGTCAGGGTCCTTGACTTTGAAAGCACCACGGCCCTTTCAACGGCATTCTCAAGCTCCCGGACGTTGCCGGGCCAGTCATAGCAGATCAGGGCTTCCATGGCAGCCGGGTTCACCCGGTCCACCTGACGGTTGGTTTCGCTGCTGTAACGTTCAAGAAAATGGTCCATCAGCAAAGGAATATCCGATGCCCTGTTTCTCAGGGGAGGCACCTCCAGGGTGATGACGTTTATCCTGAAAAAGAGATCCTGGCGAAAGGTCCCGGTCCGGATCAGCCGGTCAAGCTTCTGACGGGTGGCGGATATCAGCCTGAAGTCAACCTCCCTGGGGGTTGTCTCGCCGATTTTTGTGATCTTTTTATCCTCGAGCACCCGCAAAAGATCCACCTGCATCCGCTGGCTCACTTCGCCGATCTCGTCCAGAAAAAGGGTCCCTCCCTCGACCACCTCAAAATACCCCTTACGGCCGACATGGGCACCGGTAAACGCCCCCCGGGTAAAACCAAACAATTCGCTCTCCATGAGGGAGTCGGGAAGCGAGCCGCAGTTGATGGGAATAAACGGCGAATTTTTCCGGGAACCCTTGGCATGGATGGCCTTTGCCACAAGTTCCTTGCCCGTTCCCGTCTCTCCAAGAATCAGCACCGGGGCGTCGGTTTCTGCCACATCGGTTATCATGGTGTACAGCTGCTGCATGCCGGCGGATTCACCGATGATGTTGTCAAACCGGGTTCTCTTGTCCAGCTCGCCCTTTAAATAACGACACTCGCTGTCCATGCGCTTCTGGTGCAGAATCTTTTCCATGACCAGGGAAAGCTGGTCCGGCTTGAACGGCTTCAAAAGATAGTCAGATGCCCCCTTTTTCATGGCCGTTACGGCCGTGTCAATGGAACCGTAGGCCGTGATGATAACAACGGACGAATCAGGATAGCGCTCCCGGGTTTGCCGCACAAGCTCCAGGCCGTCCATTCCCGGCATCTTCATGTCCACAAACAGAACGTCAAAGCTCTCGTTTTCCAGCATCTCAAGGGCTGCATCGCCGGACGGTGCCGTATCCGCCGTGTACCCCTCCTTTTTAAACCAGTGAAACAGCGACTCCCGGACGATGAGTTCGTCATCCACGATTAAAACGCTGACCTTCTGTTTCATCTGTCTGCCTCCTGTCTATGGGGCCTGGACCCGGGGAAAAGTCATCGTGAACGAACTTCCCCCGGTCGCTTTGCTCGTGGCCTTTATGGTTCCCCCGTGGTCCTTGACAATGCCGTAGACAATGGAAAGCCCGAGACCCGTTCCCTGGCCCGCCTCCTTTGTGGTAAAAAAAGGATCAAAGATATGCTCCATATTTTCCTGGCTGATGCCGCACCCGTTGTCACTGATCTCCACACAGACAAACGCGTCTGTCTCTTTTCTTGACACCACCCTGAGTCTGCCTCCCCGGGGCATGGCTTCGATGGCGTTGAAGATCAGGTTGAGAAAACACTGCTGGAGCTGGTTGTTGCTGCCCTGGACCACCAGGGGAGCTGTCCAGAGGTTCTTTTCAAGGGAGATATCCGTGAGTTCAAGCTTGTGACCGGTAAGGGCAAGGACCGATCTGAGCACCTCGTTCACATCCACCTGGACAAATTCCTGGGGGGCCTCCCTGGAAAAGGTCAACAGCCCGGACACGATGTTACCGCACCGTTCGAGCTCCCGGGTCATGTGGGAGAGGAACTCCTTGAAACGTTCCATGTCCTCGGGTCCGGTTTCACCGTTCCGGACCATGTCGGCCATGATGTGACTGAAGGTGAGCAGTCCCTGGATAGGGTTGTTGATCTCATGGACGCTTGAAGCAACGAGCTTGCCAAGGGAGACGAGCCTGTCCTCCTGGACCACCTTTTTCATGTCCGCCTCGATCTGCCTTACCTTGTGCCGCCATCGGTCCTTGATCTGGTTGGTGATCTCCCGCCACAGTTCCACGATGCGGATCACCCGTCCCTGGGAGTCCTTGACCGGATAGGTGGCAATGTTAAAATATGCGATCTCCCCATTGGCAAGGGGATGTTCATGGATGATGTGATAGGATTTTCCAGTTTTGACCGTGCGCTCCAGGGGGCAGTCAAACCCCTCGTCCTGGGCATGGCAGGGGGCGTAGAACCCCTTGACCACATTATAGCAGTACTTGCCGATCACCTCGTCTTTGGTCTTTCGAACGGCCTTTAAGTACATCTGGTTGGCATCTATGATGGTGAAATCAGTGTTGAGCACCACCACGCCGAGGTTGATCTGCTGGAAAAGAATATCCGTTGAGGTTTTTTCCACCAGCACTTCTTCCCTGGCAGAGGCAAGCCGCTGGCTGGTTTCAAACAGATGGCGCAGCAGTCTGCCCACATTGTGCTCGATCACCCCGACCCCCTTGGGCCGGGATGCGATCAATTCGGGAAGGGCCTTTGAGTTGGTCAGTTCGATCACGGCATCAAGGCCTGCAATCTTGAACAGATCCTTGAAATTGTCCGTGGTGTAAATGCCCATGGCCTTGGCCATGGCAATACCCTGGGCCCTGGGATTGATGTCACAGACACCGGCGATGTGGATGTTCAGATAGGGAAAGGACTCGCTCTTCAAGAGTTCAAGGAAAAACCGGCAGGCCCTTCCGCCCCCGACAATGGCGATATTAAAATCCAGCGGTTCATGGGGCTTTTGGGAAATATGTTCCATGGTTCCCCCAAATTCAACGGTATACGTTAACACATTGAGAATTCATTCCGGGAAATGGCGAATGTATACAAACGATATCACAATCCCCTGGATAAAAAAACAGGTTTAAGGACTATTTAATCCTCCCCAAAAAACAGCCGTATTTCCTTGTTTTTTATTGATCAGTTGGGTATGTTTTCCAGCGTAATCAATATGCAAACAGTTGAACCTGCGTTAAAAAAGGAGAGACCATGGGCAAATGCATCAACCACCCCGATACTGAAACACCCTACAAGTGCATGAAACACAACATCTACCAATGCGACCGCTGCCTTGAATGCCGTGATCCTGACATCTACTGCAAGTTCAGAACATCCTGCCCGATTCATTTCATGTCAAAAAAGGGGTTTGATGCCGAGGAGCAGGAGGTTCTGCCCGTTGAACACGAGGCCGAATTTGAACCCTGTACGGTCACCTTCTCGCCGGGGAACATTTCAGTCACGGTTCCCGGAGGATCAACCCTTTTACGGGCCGCGGAAAAAGCCGATATTTACATCAATGCCTCCTGCAACGGCAAGGGATCGTGCGGGAAATGCAGGCTGATCCTTGAAACGGGCAAGGTGGAAAGCCAGCCCACGGCCCTTTTAAGCGACCGGGAAAAAAACAAGGGTTACCTCCTGGCCTGCCAGACCCGGGTTTTTGACGCCAGTGTCAAGGTCAGGATCCCCGAAGAGACCATAGAAAAAAAGCTCAAGGCCGAGGGTATGGGCAAGGAAGCAACGGAAAAGCTCCACGGCCTGGTGGATGTGATCACCCCCATGGTTTCCAAAACCATCCTCCACCTTCCGGCCCCGACCATGGAGGATACGGTAAGCGACCTTGACCGGGTCATCCGTGGATTAAAAAAACAGGGCATCGACACCTCAAAGCTGAGCACCAGCCTCAAGGTGATGCAGCAGATCACCGAGGCGTCCCACAAGGGGGACTGGAAGATCTGCGTATCCGTACTCCATAAAAAATGTTCCAGCGAAATCGTCAAAGTGGTTCCGGCCTATGATGCGTCCGTGAGCCTTGGCCTTGCCATTGACCTTGGTACCACCTCCATCGTTGTTTACATTGTGGAAATGGAAACGGGCAAGATCCTGTCCGCAGCGTCGGGCCATAACCGTCAGGCTGCCTGCGGCGACGATGTGATCAACCGGATGGTATGCGCCGAAAAAGACGGGGTAAAGAAACTCAAGCTCATGGCCCTTTCCACCATCAACAACCTGACCAAACAGGCCCTTGCAACCCTTGAGCAGGACCAGTCCGCCATTGAGAACGTGGTCATATCGGGCAACACCACCATGGTTCACCTCCTGTTGGGACTGGAATCCAAGTACATCCGAAGGGAGCCCTATATTCCAACGGTATCGGAATTTCCCATCATCAAGGCCGGTGAACTGGGGCTCAGGGCCGCCGCCCATGCCGGGGTTTTCATCATGCCGGGTCCTGCAAGCTATGTGGGCGGTGACATCGTATCGGGACTTCTCTACACAGGGTTCCACATGGACGCCCCCCTGACCCTGTTCATCGACGTGGGAACCAACGGCGAGATCGTCCTTGGCAACAAGGAGTTTCTCATGACCGCAGCCTGTTCGGCAGGCCCGGCCTTTGAGGGAGGCGGCATCCGGTGGGGCATGCGGGCCGAAGACGGCGCCATTGAGAAAATCTCCCTTGATCCTGTCACCTTTGTTCCGGCCTATGAGACCGTTGAGAATAAACCGGCCCGGGGAATCTGCGGATCGGGCATGATTGATCTGCTGTCTGAGATGCTACTGAAAAAGGTGATCGGCCAGGACGGGAAATTCAGGCTCGACACCACCCACGAACGCATGACCCTGTTCAAGGACGAGCCTGCCTTTATCATCGAACACGGCAAAAACCTTGCCTCGGACGAAGACATCATCTTTACCGAATCCGACATCCGGAGCCTTGTGCTGTCCAAGGCCGCCATCTATGCCGGATTCACCGTTCTGCTTGACGAGGTCGGCATGGATTTTTCCGTGGTCGACCAGATGATCATCACCGGCGGATTCGGCCAGCATCTCAACATTGAAAAGGCCGTCATCATGGGGCTTTTACCGGACATTGAAAGAAACAAATTCCAATACAAGGGCAACTCTTCCATTGCCGGCGCCTACATGGCCCTTCTGTCAAGGGATTTCAGGCAGGAGGCCCTTACCATCTCAAACAACATGACCTATATGGATTTTTCTTCGTCCACACGCTTCATGGACGAATTCATCAAGGCCCAGTTTCTGCCCCACACGGAGATGCGTCTCTTTCCCAGCGTGAAAATAAAATAACCGGCATGGCCGGAGCGGGGTCTCTGCTCCGGCCGTAACAAATGAAACATGCCTCTGACCACAATAGGTCAACGGATGTTTCACCGAACATTTAAACGGCAAAGCGCTCACCCATGGAAGCTTTGCCGACCAGGGGCAGGAGAGAGTCAGATAGACCAGACAGACGTCACACAAATCATTCTTGAAAGTATTTCTGACGGGGTGTTTACCGTTGACCTTGACTGGCGGATCACCTCGTTCAACCGGGCCGCAGAAAAAATCACCGGCATCCCACGCAAAAAAGCCATTGGCCGTTATTGCTGGGAGGTGTTTCGATCCGACATGTGCGAATCAGACTGTGCCCTCCGGCGTACCATGGCACAGGGCAAAGATTTTGTCAGCTCGTCCACCCACATCCTGGACAACCGTGACAGAAAAAGGTCCATCACCGTGTCCACCTCTCTGTTAAAGGATGGCAACGGAAGGGTGGTCGGTGGGGTCGAAACCTTCCGGGATCACACCTTGGTGGAGGAACTCAGGAACAAAATCTCAGGCAGATTTCACCGCAACGACATGGTCAGTTCAAGCCCTGCCATGCAGCAGATCTTTGCGATTCTTCCCCAGATTGCCCAAAGCGACAGCACGGTCCTCATCAAAGGCGAAACCGGAACAGGCAAGGAACTCATGGCAAGGGCCATTCACAACCTGAGTACCCGGAGTGCCCAGCCCCTGGTTTCCATCAACTGCGGAGCACTGCCCGACTCACTCCTGGAATCGGAACTCTTTGGGTACAAGGCCGGTGCATTTACCAGTGCCGTCAAGGACAAGCCAGGTCTCTTTTCCGCAGCCAAAGGGGGCAGCATCCTGCTTGACGAAATCTCCGAAACAAGCCCGGCCTTCCAGGTAAAACTGCTCCGGGTGGTTGAGGCGCACCGGTTTCAGCCCCTGGGGGCAGTTAAAACAGAGCCCATGGATGTCAGAATCATTGCCGCCACCAACAAAAACCTTGTGGACCTGGTAAAAACCGGCGATTTCCGGGAGGACCTCTTCTACCGAATCAACGTCATCCAGATCGAACTCCCTCCCCTGAGGGACCGCATGGAAGATATCCCGCTGCTGGTCGCGCATTTTATTACGCGGCTCAACACCCTACGGGGCAAGGAGATCCAGGGGGTCGACCACCGGGTCATGGAGATTCTCATGAATCACCATTTTCCAGGCAACATACGCGAACTTGAAAACATCATTGAGCACGCTTCAGTCCTATGCACAACGGGCAGGATAACACCGGACCGGCTACCGCCGTCCCTGGTCCAGGCAACTGTTTCCAGGGCATTCCCCACAAGGGAGCGGCTGAAAACAGCAGAAAAAGAGCTGCTCATGGATGCCCTGCGGCAAAACAACTTTAACCGGACGGCAGCGGCAAAAATGCTCGGCATGCATAAAAGCACCTTTTTCAGGCGGATCAACCGCCTGAACATCACCCTGCCGGCAAGGGACGGGCGCAACCGGAAAACCTGACCCCTAGTTCCTGCCATGTGGGTGCAACCGCCCATTCCCACTCCGGGTGGAAACCGTTTCATGGGGCGGGCCTTGGGTTGGGGTTCGGTCATGTCCGCAGAGAGTCGCATATTCGAGACCAAGCAGGGTCGCCATAACGCAACCCTGGACATTACTTGATATTTTTCCCCGGCAATAGAAATGCCACAACCCGTTGCAATAAATCGATTTTATTGTTACAAGACAAAAAGTACGCATCCTGGCACAGGGTTTGCTGTATTTTCAATTTTTGCAGTAAAGGACACAAACAACCCAAAAGCGTAAGGAAAAAAATGAAATTAGCAATCAGTTCCACAGGCCGGAATTTAGATGCACAGATCGACCCCCGTTTCGGCAGATGTTCTTTTTTGGCAATCGTCGACACCGACACCATGGATCTCCAGGTGTTTGACAATGAAAGCATGAACCTCAACAGCGGCGCTGGCATTCAGGCGGCAAGCTTTGTGGCATCCAAAGGGGTAGAGGCCGTCCTGACGGGCAATTGCGGCCCCAAGGCCATGCAGGCATTTAACGAAGCCGGGGTAAAGGTCTTCACTGGCCAGACCGGAACGGTCAAAGCGGCTGTGGAACGTTTTCAGAACAATCAGATCACCTCGACCATGACGGCAAACGTGCCGGAGAAACAAGGCCTCCAGTCACAGGCTGTTCCGGGCACAGGCCAGGGTATGGGTATGGGCACAGGTCAGGGCATGGGCCGTTGCGGCGGTGGCATGGGAAGATGCGGCGGCGGCCGGGGCATGGGCGGTGGCGGAGGAAGAGGCATGGGCGGCGGCGGTGGCCGGGGTATGGGCGGTGGCGGCGGAATGGGTATGGGCGGCAGAAGACAATAGCCCCTTAACCAGCAATTTTAATCCAATGAACCGGGAGTGACTATGATAAAGGCTGCAATTATCCGATGTGAAAAAAATGAAACCAGGTGTCCCCTGACCAACTGCTTCAAGTGCCTTGTGGAAACCAAAGAGGGGTTTGCAGGTTATGACGAATGCATGCCGGCAGGGGTATTCACCTGCCGCTGTCCAGGGGACAATGCCGTTGATCTTGCAAAAATCATAAAATCCAAAGGGGCGGACGTGATCCATTTCTGCACCTGCACCTTTGCCGCAAAGACAGACCAGGGGTGGAGCGAAGAAAAAGGCGGGTTCTGCGAATCCATTGACACCCTCATTGCCCGGGTCCACGAAGCCACGGGATTGCCCTGCGTAAAGGGGTCGGCCCATCTGCCCAAGAATTACACCGCCAAGGTTTGGGAATAACAGCCATGGGCATCTATAAAATCCATCCCATTGTCATGGGAACCAAGGCCTTTGACAAGAGCATGATGACCTACCAGCACAACGCAGGAACGCCGTTTACAATCCCCATCTACTGCTGGTACCTGGAGGGCGGTGACAAGACCATCCTCGTGGACACGGGTGAGATGAGCCCCATCCAGTCTCTGGAGCGGGAGACCGCCATCAACGGAAAAATTTACACCTTTGAACAGGGACTTGCCCGGTTTAATCTGACGCCCGAAGATGTTGACATCGTCATCCACACCCACCTGCACAACGACCACTGTGAAAATGATTACAAATGCACCAACGCCACCTTTTATGTCCACGAAAAGGAGATGCTGCGGATACACGATCCCCATCCCCTGGATTTTCGATACCTTGAGGATTACATCGAGGATGTGGAGGAGAACGGTCAGATCAAGATTCTTACGGGCGATACACCGATCGTTCCCGGAATCAAATGCGTTCACACCCCGGTGCACACGGATGGCGGCATGAGCGTTGTTGTTGATACGGAAAAGGGCAAGGCTGTGATCACAGGGTTTTGCGTAATCAAAGAGAACTTTGACCCGCCAAAGGAGATACGGGCCATGGAGATGGAGGTGATTCCGCCTGGAACGGTTGTAAACACCTGGGACGCCTATGACATCATGATCAAAATCAGGGACATGGCCGACATTCTTCTGCCCCTGCATGAACCTGAATTTGCATCGATCAAAACCATTCCTTGAACAATCAAAAAAAGCGGGGGCTGTCCATCACACGCCCTCGCTTTCTTTCTCAATCAGCAAAAGCCGGATCGGCTCACCGGTGCTCACCGGTCCATTCTTAGTGCATGTATCCTGTTTGCCGCCCTTTCCAGCTCCGTTCCAAGCCGGTTTATCTGCTGGATAAAGGCCGAAGAGTTGTTCCGGCTGTCCAGGGAAAATCGATCAAATTCCCCCTGGGAACGCATTTCACCTAGAAAGAACATGAATTTGCTGAGTTCGATATTAAAACGCTGCGCATTTTGTGCCTCTTCCCCTGTTCTCGCACAATTTTCCAATTCTGAAAATTTTGATTCAACGTTATCCATCAGGGCCTCAAATTCGGGACGGATACGGCCGTGGAACACCCCTTTGGATTTACTTACAATGGAAGATAATGCCGTGAGGATGCGGTGAATCCTTGCAAAAATATCCACAAGGTTGACCAGCCCCTGGCGCTGGCCGGATATCAACCCGGGTTCAATGGACGCATCTTTAAACTTTTCAGTACAGGACTCAAGCTGGGTTCGGGCCTTGATCCGCCCTGCCAAAACCGTTGCCATTTCGGGGTTCTCACTGAAATAAGCCCCGCGCAACTGACTAAAATGCAGGTGCTGGGCAGCAATCAGCGCCCCCATCTCCTGCCTCAGATTTTTCCGGGCAAAGTTGGGCCAGATCAGAAAAGAGGCAACAAGACCAATGGATATACCCAAAAAGGTATCCAGCATCCGTTCCGCCCCGCCCTGCCAGGAATGTGAGAAAACCGTCCCCAGAATCAACACAAGGTCCGTGGTCAGGATGGCCGTGAAAACGATATAGTTTTGTCCCTTAAAATAAAAAACCAAAAAAAACAATAAAAGCACCAAGGCGACTATGGCCGGCACAGGCAGATGAAGGCATGCAAGAAGGACTCCGGCCAGGGCGCCGATGGCAGTTCCGACCAGGCGTTTCCAGCTGATCTGGAGGGTCCCGCCCAGAGAGGGGCGCATGACCACCATCACGCTGATGGGAACCCAAACCGAGTGGCTGAGGTTAAGAAACCTTGCCAGGGCGATGGCGGCTGTAATGGCAAGGGCAGCCCGCAGTGCATGTCTGAAAACCGGAGATGAGACTTTGAATTCCCCCAGAAAAAGATCTCTTTTTTTTAACACCATCAGGGCCTCCCCAGCTGAAACCGCTCATCTGCCAGTGCCATCATATCCTTCAACCCCTGCACCACATTCTTAAGCTCGTAAACGGCACCCCAGGCATCCAAAAATTTATCCCGGACATCATCTCCCCGCTTGTAGGCCCCCATATCCAGCAGCGCTTCGTGAATCCGTTCAATGTCAAGGAACATCCTTTCAAAATCCGGCCTGTCGTAATGCCCCGCATTGATTCGGGAAAATGCTTCAAATCCTTGGGAAACATCCGTCGCCGTACCATGGAAAAGGTCCCGCACAACCTCAAACTCAGGATGGTTGTCTGAAAAATGAATATGGTTGAACAGGCCCACAATGGATTCAAAAAGCCGGATCAGGGCAAAATAAAAAAGGCCAGGACCACCCCTGGTGGCGCTGCCTTTAAGTGGATCGATGTTGAAACTTTCCATGAATGAACGGTAACGACGGACAGAACCAATGGCCTCTTTGCTTAAATAAGCCAGTGCCTCATCCGTTACCCTGGGATTTTTAATCCGGACGCACAGGCTGTCAAAAAAAAGGCCCATGTCTTCAACAGCCAGTTTTGCCGACGAGAGCAGCAATCTTTCCGGATCAAACGGCCACAGGTAAAAATTAACCAAAAAGGAGATTCCCCCGCCGGACAGCAGGCATGCCGACCGTAGAACCCCCTGGTAAGGACCGGTTGGTGAAGAAATTGAAATCAACGAGACCACCAGGCATCCGATTCCCAGGATAGATGCGGACACGCCCATGGAAGAGACAAAAAAACAGGCAAAGGATAAAATAAAAACAAAACCAAGACTCAGCCAGGCATAATTGCCGGCAAGGGCAGCGGCCGGAACGGTCAAAGACGCCACACCCAGAAGAATCAGTGTATACCCCCTACGCCGCTCAAGCGTGCTTCCGGTACGAAACAAAACCGTACAGACCGCACCCACCATCCACCAGAAAAGGTATCTTTGTTCAATCCCGGCCGCAAGGGCTGCAACAAATGCCACAAGACAGCAGATCGCGGCCTTGCCGGCATACCTGGCAATGAAAAAGCCCGGATCTGTAGGGCGTATGTATTTCACATATATTTTATTTAAAAATCGAGGCATGGTATTTACTTGTTAAACAGACGTTCTCCTTATGATCAAACTTGTATTTCAGCCCGGATCTTACCATTGATCCGATGCAGAGGCAACTTGTACCGTACCCTGATCCTTGGGCAATAAACCTGTTATCCCCGGCGTACCTTTTATCCGTTGAGCGACGACCCTTCCATACAGAACGCAGGGTCACTGAGACCTGGTTTTCTACCTGCTCAAAAGGTCTCTCCCACAGTCAAACGACCCGCCAGATACTGTCCGTACTCCCGGGAATAATACCGATCAAAGGTTCCTTTACATTTAGCTTAATCTCCAATAAGTTTGGAATTTAGATCCTTTAAATTACAATTGTTAGATATCACATGCTGTGGGGTTGACTGGCTTTAATCTTGATAAAAAATTAAATTATTCAATATCGGGTGGGGTATCAATACAAGAAAAGATGACTATTATAGAGCATTATACAAAGGAAAAACTACAATTTCTTGATCAATGTATTCAGTGCGGGATTTGCGCCGATGAGTGCCCAATCTTACCTTTAACAGACATAGGTGAAATCTCTTCCCAGGAAATTCAGGAAGGGGTTTTTAAAAGTGTTGAGAATGGGACGTTCAATCATTTGGCCTATACAAAAGCATTCGCTTGCATGGGATGTTTCAAATGTACAACGGATATCTGTCCCCAAGGCCTTAATCCCATGTTAATCAACGAACTGATAAAGGAATTATTTATTTCTAAAGGTGAGGCAGACTCCCCTTTCAGTGACAGTCAAAAGCCTGACAGTTCCCAACGGATACTTGCCAGTGTTCAGGTCTCGAAAGATGAATATAAACGTATCATGACCCCCACACCCGAGCAGGATGTAAAATATGTCTTTTTCCCGGGTTGTAACGTCTACTTTCAACCTGAAAAAATTTTGAATTCCCTGGATATCATGGAAACGATAGGTGACCCACATGCATTTTTACCCGGCTTGGATTATTGTTGTGGCGGCACCCATTTGTTCTTCGGGCATCAAAAAGAAGGCAGCTATATTGCAGATAAACTCATAGCCAAAGTCACCAGATACAATCCGGAAACCCTTATTTTATGGTGTCCCACCTGCCATTGTTTATTCAATAAGTACATCTCTCCCTCAATGGATCTTCCATTCAAGGTGGTGTCTTTTCCCCAATATCTATCAAAAAATATGAAAAAACTGCCACTGGTTGATACTGTGGCGGATAGAATCTTGACACTTCATGAGCCCTGCAAATCAGCCTACACAGGAGTGGATTTGAACGGGCCTCGTCAGGTGCTTTCCCAATTGCCAAGCGTTGAGTTAAAGGAAATGAAACATCATGGCGCTGATACGGTATGTTGCGGTAGCGGGGCCGCTTGTTGGTTTCCAGACAGTTGTGCTCAAATTCAACAAAATCGGCTTAGAGAAGCTGAACAAACCGGGGCAGACCTGATGGTCACGGTTTGTCATTATTGCAACCAGACGTTTGCATCCAAAGAGATGGATTTTGATTTTAGCATTATTAATTATGTTGATCTTGTAGCAGAGGCAATCGGCATTCATCGTCAAGATAAATTCAAAAAATATGCCCAGAGAAACAATCTTGAACTGATATTGAAAGATATAGGAACAAATATTGAATCCGCCCCTTTTGAAAAAGAAAAAATCATAGAGACTTTGCGATCTGTCTTCATAAAATGATGGTATTGGGAAGTGAGCCCTATGTCTATCATTAAAAAGGTTGATCCTGGGGTACAAGTTAGTCATGCAGGTTGACCATGCAATTTAAATCAGCCGCCCAAACCAAAAAAGCCCTGGCCATCAATTAAGATGACCAGGGCTATATAAAAATAATTCGGCGGCGTCTTACTCTCCCACAGGGCTGCCCCTGCAGTATCATCAGCGCTCAAGAACTTAACTTCCGTGTTCGAAATGGGGACGGGTGTGGCCTCTTGGCCATTGCCACCGAATTAAAAGCATAGTCTGAAAAAGAACAGGACACCCTGAAGCATAAAGTTTCAGGGTGTCCTTATATAAAGATAACCCGGCGGCGTCCTACTCTCCCACAGGGCCTCCCCTGCAGTACCATCGGCGCAAGAGGTCTTAACTTCCGTGTTCGAGATGGGAACGGGTGTGGCACCTCTGCCATTGCCACCGGATTAAACTTGGCAATATACGGGACAGATTTTGAATCTGACCCTAATCTGCTGAAAGTGTCGAAGAATGAAATCTGAATATCCGCATTAAAGCGTTCAAACCTAAAAGGGTTTGTAGTTAGTGGCTAAGCCCCACGACCTGTTAGTACCGGTTAGCTGAACACATTACTGTGCTTACACACCCGGCCTATCAACCTTGTAGTCTTCAAGGGGTCTTCAGTCACTTGCGTGATGGGATATCTAATCTTGAAGTTGGCTTCCCGCTTAGATGCTTTCAGCGGTTATCCGTTCCGAACTTAGCTACCCTGCAATGCCGTTGGCACGACAACAGGAACACCATTGGTTCGTCCATTCCGGTCCTCTCGTACTAGGAACAGATCTCCTCAAATATCCTACGCCCACGAAAGATAGGGACCAAACTGTCTCACGACGTTTTAAACCCAGCTCACGTACCACTTTAATTGGCGAACAGCCAAACCCTTGGGACCTGCTCCAGCCCCAGGATGTGATGAGCCGACATCGAGGTGCCAAACCGCCCCGTCGATGTGAACTCTTGGGGGCGATAAGCCTGTTATCCCCGGCGTACCTTTTATCCGTTGAGCGACGGCCCTTCCATACAGAACCGCCGGATCACTAAGACCTAGTTTCCTACCTGCTCGAAATGTCTCTCTCGCAGTCAAGCTCCCTTATGCCTTTACACTCTATGGCTGGTTTCCAATCAGCCTGAGGGAACCTTCGCGCGCCTCCGTTACTCTTTGGGAGGCGACCGCCCCAGTCAAACTACCCGCCAGACACTGTCCGTAATCCCGGTAAGGGACCCACGTTAGAACCATAGTACATGAAGGGTGGTATTTCAAGGGTGACTCCACAAGCACTGGCGTACCTGCTTCAAAGTCTCCCACCTATCCTGCACATCATGTACCAAAATCCAATGTCAAGCTGTAGTAAAGGTGCCGGGGTCTTTCCGTCTTTTCGCGGGTAGACGGTATCTTCACCGCCATTCCAATTTCGCTGAGTCCCTGGTTGAGACAGTGCGGAAGTCGTTACGCCATTCGTGCAGGTCGGAACTTACCCGACAAGGAATTTCGCTACCTTAGGACCGTTATAGTTACGGCCGCCGTTTACCGGGGCTTCGGTTCAAAGCTTCGCTTGCGCTAACAAATCCCCTTAACCTTCCGGCACCGGGCAGGCGTCAGACCCTATACCTCGTCTTGCGACTTTGCAGAGTCCTATGTTTTTAGTAAACAGTCGCTACCGCCGTTTCTCTGCGACCCCCGATGGCTTTGAAGAGCAAGTCCTCTAACCAATGGGGGCATACCTTATCCCGAAGTTACGGTATCATTTTGCCGAGTTCCTTAACCAGGGTTCTCTCAAGCGCCTCGGGATACTCTCCCTGCCTACCTGTGTCGGTTTACGGTACGATCACCCGTTATCTCGATAGAGGCTTTTCTTGGCAGCATGGGTGCAGTCAGTTTATGGGATCAGATCCCTCCTCATCGCTTCTCGGCCTTAAAAAGGAACGGATTTACCTGCTCCTTAAGCCTACCAGCTTGAACCGCCTATTCCAGCAGACGGATGACTTGCCCTCCTGCGTCCCCCCTTCTCTCAAACGATAACTAAGGTGGTACAGGAATATTAACCTGTTTTCCATCGCCTACGCCTTTCGGCCTCGGCTTAGGGATCGACTAACCCTGAGGAGATTAGCTTTACTCAGGAATCCTTGGGCTATCGGCGAGGGGGTTTCTCACCCCCTTTATCGCTACTCATGTCAGCATGGTCTCTTGTGTAAACTCCACACCACCTTACAGTGACGCTTCAATACTTACACAACGCTCTCCTACCATAGAAATAAATTTCTATCCGCAGCTTCGGTGCTATGTTTGAGCCCCGTTACATTTTCGGCGCAGAACCACTCGATCAGTGAGCTATTACGCTTTCTTTAAAGGATGGCTGCTTCTAAGCCAACCTCCTGATTGTCTGGGCATTTCCACATCCTTCCCCACTTAACATAGACTTGGGGACCTTAGCTGGCGGTCTGGGTTGTTTCCCTCTCGTCCGCGGAACTTAGCTCCCGCGGGCTGACTCCCACACTTTACGTCATCGGTATTCGGAGTTTGGTTAGGTTTGGTAATCTGGTGAGACCCCTAGCCCATCCAGTGCTCTACCCCCGATGAGAAACATGTGAGGCTATACCTAAATATATTTCGGAGAGAACCAGCTATTTCCAGGTTTGTTTGGCCTTTCACCCCTAACCACAGCTCATCCCAATAGTTTTTAACCTATATGGGTTCGGTCCTCCACGCGATTTTACTCGCGCTTCAACCTGGCCATGGCTAGATCACCTGGTTTCGGGTCTACTCAACGCAACTTGGCGCCCTGTTAAGACTTGGTTTCCCTGCGGCTACACCTCACGGCTTAACCTTGCTACGTTAAATAACTCGCTGACTCATTATGCAAAAGGCACGCGGTCACTCGGACCAAAGTCCAAGCACCCACTGCTTGTAGGCAAACGGTTTCAGGTACTATTTCACTCCCCTCACAGGGGTACTTTTCACCTTTCCCTCACGGTACTGGTTCACTATCGGTTGCCGGGTAGTATTTAGCCTTATGAGATGGTCCTCACAAATTCCCACAGAATTTCTCGTGTTCCGCAGTACTTGGGTGTCTGAAAAGAGAGGGTGATCCATTTCGTCTACAGGGCTGTCACCTGCTATGGCCGGACTTTCCAGTCCGTTCGACTACACATCACCTTTGTAACTCTCCGCACCGTCCGAAACCGGTACAATTCAGATCCCACGACCCCTGACATGCAACGCCTTCGGGCTATCACACATGGCAGGTTTGGGCTGTTTCCCGTTCGCTCGCCGCTACTTGGGAAATCGTTCTTACTTTCTCTTCCTGGGGGTACTAAGATGTTTCAGTTCTCCCCGTTGGCTTGATCAGGCTATGTATTCACCTGAACATGTCACAGTATTTACCATGACAGGTTTCCCCATTCAGAAATCTCCGGATCAAAGTTTGTTAAGCAACTCCCCGAAGCTTATCGCAGCTTTCCACGTCTTTCATCGCCTCCCGGCACCAAGGCATCCACCGTTTGCCCTTTATAGCTTAGCCACTATAAAACCACAAATTAAGTTTAAACGCTTTAATGCAAATATACAGATACAACGTCACAGGAACCCTTGCTGTCAGAACTTGCCTGACGGCTGATGTTCCCGATCGTTATACGATACAACACCATCGGAATCCCTTGTCCAGACAGCGTCTGAACGCGACCACTCCGCTGGGTCGTGTTGTTTCATTTTAACTTTCAACAGATTGTCAAAGAACAAGAATCAATCAAATTGATCCCTCAAAACCGGTTAGTGACGAGACTGACGTATCTCTTGTATTTTATTTCTTTCCTTAGAAAGGAGGTGATCCAGCCGCTGGTTCCCCAACGGCTACCTTGTTACGACTTCACCCTAATTATCAACCATACCTTAGGCACCTGCCCCCCCGAAGGGTTGGCCCAATGACGTCGGGTACAATCAACTCTCATGGTGTGACGGGCGGTGTGTACAAGGCCCGGGAACGTATTCACCGTGGCATGCTGATCCACGATTACTAGCGATTCCAACTTCATGGAGTCGAGTTGCAGACTCCAATCCGGACTGGGATATGCTTTCAGGGATTGGCTCACCTTCGCAGGTTCGCTGCCCGTTGTACATACCATTGTAGCACGTGTGTAGCCCCAGACATAAGGGCCATGAGGACTTGACGTCATCCCCACCTTCCTCCCCGTTAACCGGGGCAGTCTCTTCAGAGTTCCCACCATGACGTGCTGGCAACTGAAGATAGGGGTTGCGCTCGTTGCCGGACTTAACCGAACATCTCACGACACGAGCTGACGACAGCCATGCAGCACCTGTCTCTGAGTTCCCGAAGGCACTCTAATATCTCTAACAGATTCTCAGGATGTCAAGTCTGGGTAAGGTTCTGCGCGTTGCGTCGAATTAAACCACATGCTCCACCGCTTGTGCGGGCCCCCGTCAATTTCTTTGAGTTTTAGTCTTGCGACCGTACTTCCCAGGCGGTATACTTAATGCGTTAGCTCCGGCACAGCAGGGGTCAATACCCGCTACACCTAGTATACAACGTTTACTGCGTGGACTACCAGGGTATCTAATCCTGTTCGCTACCCACGCCTTCGCACCTCAGCGTCAGTTTCGGTCCAGAAAGGCGCCTTCGCCACCGGTGTTCCTCCTGATATCTACGAATTTCACCTCTACACCAGGAATTCCCCTTTCCTCTACCGTACTCAAGTCTTATGGTTTCAAATGCACTTCCAGGGTTGAGCCCCGGGCTTTCACATCTGACCTGCAAGACCGCCTGCGTGCCCTTTACGCCCAATAATTCCGAATAACGCTTGCACCCCCCGTATTACCGCGGCTGCTGGCACGGAGTTAGCCGGTGCTTCCTTCATGGGTACCGTCAATACAACACACTATTAATATGAAGTAACTTCTTCCCCATTGACAGAGTTTTACGACCCAAGGGCCTTCTTCACTCACGCGGCGTTGCTGCGTCAGGGTTGCCCCCATTGCGCAAAATTCCTCACTGCTGCCTCCCGTAGGAGTCTGGACCGTGTGTCAGTTCCAGTGTGGCTGATCATCCTCTCAGACCAGCTAACCATCAACGTCTTGGTAGGCCGTTACCCCACCAACTAACTAATGGTGCGCGGACTCATCTTCAAACAACAGCTTTCAGGAAGAGGCTGTCTTTCATCATTCAATCCAAAGATCAAATGACTTCATCCGGTATTAGCGATCCTTTCGAACAGTTATCCCGGATTCAAAGGTAGATTATCCACGTGTTACTCACCCGTGCGCCACTCTACTCGGGACTGCAAGCAATCCCTTTCTCGTTCGACTTGCATGTGTTAAGCACGCCGCCAGCGTTCATTCTGAGCCAGAATCAAACTCTCCAGTTAAATTCTTTGAATATCTTTTGTGTGCTTTCACAGCACCCAAAAGACACGCTTCGTCTCTTTGTTTGTCACTAACCAGTTTTCAAAGATCAACTTGCGGATCTGTTATTTCAGATCCAGGACACAAAAAAATCTCTGCAAGAAGCGCTGTGAAAAACCTTCGCGTCTCACAAAGACTCAAGGGTTCTACGTGAATTTACCCTGCCTGTCAAATGTTTTTTTAAGAAAGATGCATTATTTTCTCCATACCCTGTGGAATTTATGCCAGGAAGAAACACTAAATTCATTATTTTCAAGTCCTTAAACCATTCCCAGGCGATTTGGAACCTTTGCACACATTTCCCGGTCTCTTCAGATCAATCCGTTGATACATCCTGTCTTCACCAAATGAAACCATCAAAAATTCCGCTTGAATTGTTGGGTATCGGGTGTACCATGAATGCAACGACCATTCACTGTTGGGGGTTAGAAAAACAGGTATGACAACAATTATATTGACACGTTGCCTGTGCAATGGATATATGGATTTCAAGGTTGTATCATGGTCGCTTTTGTAAAATTTAAAACAAAACTCATTTCCAAAGGCAATCTCAGGCTGTGAGGCCGTTAAAGAGGAAAAATAAAAATATGAACATGGATGTCGGCAACTTAGAAGCACCTGTATTCAGACCGCCTTCAGAGTGGGATTCATTATTAATAAGTGTTACAAACGGATGCACCCACCGATGTACGTTTTGCTCGATGTATCTGACAAAAAAATTCTCAGTACGCAAGAACATCGAAGAGATCAAAGACGATATCCGCAAGGCCGGGGAAATGTTCGGAAGCCGGGTTGAAAAAATATTCTTTGAAGACGGTAATGCCTTTGTTGTGAAATCAGATGTCCTCATTGAATTGACAAAGTACTGCTATCAGCAGCATCCGAATTTAAGAAAAGTCAGTTCCTATGCCCATGTCCAGGATATCCTCAAAAAGTCTGATGATGATTTAAAACGGCTTGCCAACGCCGGGTTTACAATGGTTTATGTGGGTATTGAAAGCGGGGATGACCAGGTCCTCAAAGACTGCAACAAAGGGGCAACCCAGGACGATTACGCCCTGGCCGCTCAGAAATGTCACCAGGCAGGAATTGACTGGTCCGGAATTTTTCTGCTGGGCCTTGCCGGAAATGATCCGGAAAAGAGTCACCGACATGCTGTTGCGTCAGCAAAATTAATAAACCGCATGGCCCCTCCCACGCCAAGGAAGTGGTATATTTCACCGCTCACACTGGAGATGACCCCGGGGTCAGAGATACTTTCACAGAATTTAGAAAACAAATTCCAGCCGTGTACTTCAACCCAGATTTTAGAGGAATTATACACCCTGATCGAAAATACAGCCGATGACCTGACCGACTGCATATTCAACACAAATCACGCTTCCAATTATCTGAGTTTGAAAGGTGAGTTGGGAAAAGATAAAAAAGACTTTCTACGTAGAGTTGAGGCCGGGATCAAAGACCCAGCGGTCAGGCGCCCTGAATACATGCGTGGCTTGTAAACAACAGGATGATCAGCCCATGGGGCCGGAAATTTATTTGCGGCCCCACAACCACGAACAAAACCCACACGCTTGATTGTTTCTCCAAAAATTTATTAAAAAATGGCTCACCCCTGTTTCCAATTTTCTTGGGAGCTTTATCCTATTATTGAAAATTGGATTTCCAACAAATGGTAGTTTCATACCATCATTAAACCCGTATTCTTCTTGTATTGAAATATTCATATTCAATTCATACATTTGTTTCAACAAGCAGCAATGAACTTCCTGAAAAATCAACCTATCAAAATAGATGAGGTGGAGTTATGACAAACAATCGAGAAGACAACTACATAGAAGATGGCAAAGAAAGCAACGAAGGCCATGTAGATACCAGACAGGCAAATTTTGAATGTGAAAGTCCAGACAAAAATCTTGGTTGTGATCCTGGAATTGATGTACCTGGTTAATACCGAATGCGGGCAGATACTCTCTGGGACCCTGCCCTTAAATGCTCAACTCAAACCATAAGAACATATGTGGGGTGAAACATGATAGGAATAATTCTTACAATTCTCGTTATTGGATATTACGCTAATTCCTGCATCGGAAAACATTCGGAGTGCAGGCTGTAACTCGATTCTATTAACGTCATTATAATATACACAGGGCAGGGCTTTGGCTTTGCCCTGTTGACATGAACCGGATTGAGCCAGATCATTTAAATGCATTGGTATCACTGACGCTGTTTGAAAATGATAAATCGTGATAAAAAAACGCATCACTGAAAAAGCATGGAGACACACTATGACATTAAAGGATTATTTCGCTGAAACAGACGGCATGGGCATTCTTTCCACCGCAGATCAAAAAGGTGTTGTTGATGCAGCGCTCTATTCCAAACCTCATTTCATGGAAGACGGAACCTTGGCATTTATCATGAGGGATCGTCTTACCCATACCAATATCGAGTCCAACCCCCATGCCACGTACCTGTTTATTGAAGACGGGCCGGGAAAAATCGGTAAACGACTCTATCTGACAAGAATCCGGCAGGAAAAGAACTCAGACCTACTCTTTTCACTCAAGCGGAGAAGCCGACCAGTGGAGGACGATGAAAATCTTTTCCTTGTTTATTTCACACTCAACAGGGAGCGTCCCCTGGTCGGCGATTGAGAATCTATAAAACAGGACAAACCTGGCAAAACAATTAAGTAAGGTGTCCCCAGAACTAATTAAGGTGTCCCCAGAACTCCTGCAGAACTGCGGAACTATAAGTCCCCAGAACTGGCCAGGACTGCAAACCTGGCCACAAAACAAAAAAGCCCTGACCATACGTAAACGTATGATCAGGGCTTTATAAAGATAACCCGGCGGCGTCCTACTCTCCCACAGGGCCTCCCCTGCAGTACCATCGGCGCAAGAGGTCTTAACTTCCGTGTTCGAGATGGGAACGGGTGTGGCACCTCTGCCATTGCCACCGGATTAAACTTGGCAATATACGGGACAGATTTTGAATCTGACCCTAATCTGCTGAAAGTGTCGAAGAATGAAATCTGAATATCCGCATTAAAGCGTTCAAACCTAAAAGGGTTTGTAGTTAGTGGCTAAGCCCCACGACCTGTTAGTACCGGTTAGCTGAACACATTACTGTGCTTACACACCCGGCCTATCAACCTTGTAGTCTTCAAGGGGTCTTCAGTCACTTGCGTGATGGGATATCTAATCTTGAAGTTGGCTTCCCGCTTAGATGCTTTCAGCGGTTATCCGTTCCGAACTTAGCTACCCTGCAATGCCGTTGGCACGACAACAGGAACACCATTGGTTCGTCCATTCCGGTCCTCTCGTACTAGGAACAGATCTCCTCAAATATCCTACGCCCACGAAAGATAGGGACCAAACTGTCTCACGACGTTTTAAACCCAGCTCACGTACCACTTTAATTGGCGAACAGCCAAACCCTTGGGACCTGCTCCAGCCCCAGGATGTGATGAGCCGACATCGAGGTGCCAAACCGCCCCGTCGATGTGAACTCTTGGGGGCGATAAGCCTGTTATCCCCGGCGTACCTTTTATCCGTTGAGCGACGGCCCTTCCATACAGAACCGCCGGATCACTAAGACCTAGTTTCCTACCTGCTCGAAATGTCTCTCTCGCAGTCAAGCTCCCTTATGCCTTTACACTCTATGGCTGGTTTCCAATCAGCCTGAGGGAACCTTCGCGCGCCTCCGTTACTCTTTGGGAGGCGACCGCCCCAGTCAAACTACCCGCCAGACACTGTCCGTAATCCCGGTAAGGGACCCACGTTAGAACCATAGTACATGAAGGGTGGTATTTCAAGGGTGACTCCACAAGCACTGGCGTACCTGCTTCAAAGTCTCCCACCTATCCTGCACATCATGTACCAAAATCCAATGTCAAGCTGTAGTAAAGGTGCCGGGGTCTTTCCGTCTTTTCGCGGGTAGACGGTATCTTCACCGCCATTCCAATTTCGCTGAGTCCCTGGTTGAGACAGTGCGGAAGTCGTTACGCCATTCGTGCAGGTCGGAACTTACCCGACAAGGAATTTCGCTACCTTAGGACCGTTATAGTTACGGCCGCCGTTTACCGGGGCTTCGGTTCAAAGCTTCGCTTGCGCTAACAAATCCCCTTAACCTTCCGGCACCGGGCAGGCGTCAGACCCTATACCTCGTCTTGCGACTTTGCAGAGTCCTATGTTTTTAGTAAACAGTCGCTACCGCCGTTTCTCTGCGACCCCCGATGGCTTTGAAGAGCAAGTCCTCTAACCAATGGGGGCATACCTTATCCCGAAGTTACGGTATCATTTTGCCGAGTTCCTTAACCAGGGTTCTCTCAAGCGCCTCGGGATACTCTCCCTGCCTACCTGTGTCGGTTTACGGTACGATCACCCGTTATCTCGATAGAGGCTTTTCTTGGCAGCATGGGTGCAGTCAGTTTATGGGATCAGATCCCTCCTCATCGCTTCTCGGCCTTAAAAAGGAACGGATTTGCCTGCTCCTTAAGCCTACCAGCTTGAACCGCCTATTCCAGCAGACGGATGACTTGCCCTCCTGCGTCCCCCCTTCTCTCAAACGATAACTAAGGTGGTACAGGAATATTAACCTGTTTTCCATCGCCTACGCCTTTCGGCCTCGGCTTAGGGATCGACTAACCCTGAGGAGATTAGCTTTACTCAGGAATCCTTGGGCTATCGGCGAGGGGGTTTCTCACCCCCTTTATCGCTACTCATGTCAGCATGGTCTCTTGTGTAAACTCCACACCACCTTACAGTGACGCTTCAATACTTACACAACGCTCTCCTACCATAGAAATAAATTTCTATCCGCAGCTTCGGTGCTATGTTTGAGCCCCGTTACATTTTCGGCGCAGAACCACTCGATCAGTGAGCTATTACGCTTTCTTTAAAGGATGGCTGCTTCTAAGCCAACCTCCTGATTGTCTGGGCATTTCCACATCCTTCCCCACTTAACATAGACTTGGGGACCTTAGCTGGCGGTCTGGGTTGTTTCCCTCTCGTCCGCGGAACTTAGCTCCCGCGGGCTGACTCCCACACTTTACGTCATCGGTATTCGGAGTTTGGTTAGGTTTGGTAATCTGGTGAGACCCCTAGCCCATCCAGTGCTCTACCCCCGATGAGAAACATGTGAGGCTATACCTAAATATATTTCGGAGAGAACCAGCTATTTCCAGGTTTGTTTGGCCTTTCACCCCTAACCACAGCTCATCCCAATAGTTTTTAACCTATATGGGTTCGGTCCTCCACGCGATTTTACTCGCGCTTCAACCTGGCCATGGCTAGATCACCTGGTTTCGGGTCTACTCAACGCAACTTGGCGCCCTGTTAAGACTTGGTTTCCCTGCGGCTACACCTCACGGCTTAACCTTGCTACGTTAAATAACTCGCTGACTCATTATGCAAAAGGCACGCGGTCACTCGGACCAAAGTCCAAGCACCCACTGCTTGTAGGCAAACGGTTTCAGGTACTATTTCACTCCCCTCACAGGGGTACTTTTCACCTTTCCCTCACGGTACTGGTTCACTATCGGTTGCCGGGTAGTATTTAGCCTTATGAGATGGTCCTCACAAATTCCCACAGAATTTCTCGTGTTCCGCAGTACTTGGGTGTCTGAAAAGAGAGGGTGATCCATTTCGTCTACAGGGCTGTCACCTGCTATGGCCGGACTTTCCAGTCCGTTCGACTACACATCACCTTTGTAACTCTCCGCACCGTCCGAAACCGGTACAATTCAGATCCCGCGACCCCTGACATGCAACGCCTTCGGGCTATCACACATGGCAGGTTTGGGCTGTTTCCCGTTCGCTCGCCGCTACTTGGGAAATCGTTCTTACTTTCTCTTCCTGGGGGTACTAAGATGTTTCAGTTCTCCCCGTTGGCTTGATCAGGCTATGTATTCACCTGAACATGTCACAGTATTTACCATGACAGGTTTCCCCATTCAGAAATCTCCGGATCAAAGTTTGTTAAGCAACTCCCCGAAGCTTATCGCAGCTTTCCACGTCTTTCATCGCCTCCCGGCACCAAGGCATCCACCGTTTGCCCTTTATAGCTTAGCCACTATAAAACCACAAATTAAGTTTAAACGCTTTAATGCAAATATACAGATACAACGTCACAGGAACCATTGCTGTCAGAACTTGCCTGACGGCTGATGTTCCCGATCGTTATACGATACAACACCATCGGAATCCCTTGTCCAGACCTTGTCTGAACGCGACCACTCCGCTGGGTCGTGTTGTTTCATTTTAACTTTCAACAGATTGTCAAAGAACAAGAATCAATCAAATTGATCCCTCAAAACCGGTTAGTGACGAGACTGACGTATCTCTTGTATTTTATTTCTTTCCTTAGAAAGGAGGTGATCCAGCCGCTGGTTCCCCAACGGCTACCTTGTTACGACTTCACCCTAATTATCAACCATACCTTAGGCACCTGCCCCCCCGAAGGGTTGGCCCAATGACGTCGGGTACAATCAACTCTCATGGTGTGACGGGCGGTGTGTACAAGGCCCGGGAACGTATTCACCGTGGCATGCTGATCCACGATTACTAGCGATTCCAACTTCATGGAGTCGAGTTGCAGACTCCAATCCGGACTGGGATATGCTTTCAGGGATTGGCTCACCTTCGCAGGTTCGCTGCCCGTTGTACATACCATTGTAGCACGTGTGTAGCCCCAGACATAAGGGCCATGAGGACTTGACGTCATCCCCACCTTCCTCCCCGTTAACCGGGGCAGTCTCTTCAGAGTTCCCACCATGACGTGCTGGCAACTGAAGATAGGGGTTGCGCTCGTTGCCGGACTTAACCGAACATCTCACGACACGAGCTGACGACAGCCATGCAGCACCTGTCTCTGAGTTCCCGAAGGCACTCTAATATCTCTAACAGATTCTCAGGATGTCAAGTCTGGGTAAGGTTCTGCGCGTTGCGTCGAATTAAACCACATGCTCCACCGCTTGTGCGGGCCCCCGTCAATTTCTTTGAGTTTTAGTCTTGCGACCGTACTTCCCAGGCGGTATACTTAATGCGTTAGCTCCGGCACAGCAGGGGTCAATACCCGCTACACCTAGTATACAACGTTTACTGCGTGGACTACCAGGGTATCTAATCCTGTTCGCTACCCACGCCTTCGCACCTCAGCGTCAGTTTCGGTCCAGAAAGGCGCCTTCGCCACCGGTGTTCCTCCTGATATCTACGAATTTCACCTCTACACCAGGAATTCCCCTTTCCTCTACCGTACTCAAGTCTTATGGTTTCAAATGCACTTCCAGGGTTGAGCCCCGGGCTTTCACATCTGACCTGCAAGACCGCCTGCGTGCCCTTTACGCCCAATAATTCCGAATAACGCTTGCACCCCCCGTATTACCGCGGCTGCTGGCACGGAGTTAGCCGGTGCTTCCTTCATGGGTACCGTCAATACAACACACTATTAATATGAAGTAACTTCTTCCCCATTGACAGAGTTTTACGACCCAAGGGCCTTCTTCACTCACGCGGCGTTGCTGCGTCAGGGTTGCCCCCATTGCGCAAAATTCCTCACTGCTGCCTCCCGTAGGAGTCTGGACCGTGTGTCAGTTCCAGTGTGGCTGATCATCCTCTCAGACCAGCTAACCATCAACGTCTTGGTAGGCCGTTACCCCACCAACTAACTAATGGTGCGCGGACTCATCTTCAAACAACAGCTTTCAGGAAGAGGCTGTCTTTCATCATTCAATCCAAAGATCAAATGACTTCATCCGGTATTAGCGATCCTTTCGAACAGTTATCCCGGATTCAAAGGTAGATTATCCACGTGTTACTCACCCGTGCGCCACTCTACTCGGGACTGCAAGCAATCCCTTTCTCGTTCGACTTGCATGTGTTAAGCACGCCGCCAGCGTTCATTCTGAGCCAGAATCAAACTCTCCAGTTAAATTCTTTGAATATCTTTTGTGTGCTTTCACAGCACCCAAAAGACACGCTTCGTCTCTTTATTTGTCACTAACCAGTTTTCAAAGATCAACTTGCATGGCCATCTACTCCAGGCCAAAAAACACAAAATCTTTGCGAGAAACGTTGTGAAAAACGTTCGCGTCTCACAAAGACTCAGGGGTTCTACATGGCTTTGAACTTCTTGTCAAAGGGTTTTTTCAATCAGCCCCATTTTTTAATGACGCTCCGGTTTTATGCTGCCATGAAAAACCGCACAACAGGCTAATTTAACTGAAATCTCATTTCAATTGAGCCAATTTTATGTTTTCCAAAAAAACATGGCAAAATCCAGGGCAAAAGGAAAAACAGAACCATTGACGACCTTAAAAACCCTCAACCCTTCATTATTTTTCTTGACCCCTGAAGCGCCTTATACTAACAACCAGGGGACGCTCACCTATTATAAGGAGACCATCCATGACTGCACCAGCACTTAACCCTGGAAAACTGCTTCAACTCTCAGGCGCCTACTGGCAGACCTTTGCCCTGCATGCCGGTGTCAAGCTTGATCTGTTCACCGCCATTGATCAGGGCCCAACAACGGCAGCAGCGGTTGCCTCGGACCTTGGCCTTGAGCCGCGGGCCGCTGCCATGCTGCTCAATGCCCTGTGCGCCATGGATCTTCTGGAAAAAAAAGATGACACCTATGCCAATACCCCCATGGCCGCCACGTTCCTATCAAAAAAATCTCCACGGTACATTGGGTTCATGATCATGCACCACCACCATTTGGTGGAATCCTGGTCAAGGCTTGACGAATCCGTCAGGACCGGCAAGGCCGTTGAAGAATTAAGACCCGCAAGCAACGAGTCGCAACGGGAAAGCTTTCTCATGGGAATGTTCAACATTGCCATGGCAACGGCCCCCTCCCTGGTTCCAACCATTGATATCCCAGGGAAAAAGCATCTACTGGATCTCGGCGGCGGCCCCGGCACCTATGCCATTCACTTCTGCAAGCACAACCCAGGCCTCAGGGCGACCATCTTTGACCAGCACACCACCCGGCCCTTTGCCGAACAAACCATTGCCAGGTTCAATCTGGCCGACGCCATTGACTTCAAGGGAGGCAATTTCCTTGAAGATCCCATTCCAGGCTTCTATGATGTGGTGTGGCTCTCCCACATCCTCCATGGAGACGCGCCCCAAGACTGTGATCGAATCGTCCAAAAGGCCGGTTTGGCCCTGGAACCGGGCGGAACCATCCTCATCCATGACTTTATCCTGGACAACACCAGGGACGGCCCCCTCTTTCCCGCCCTGTTCTCCCTGAACATGCTGGTCAGGACCGAGGGCGGCCAGGCGTACTCCGAGGCTGAAATCATGGCCATGCTGGCCAAGGCGGGCATGGACGATATAAAGCGCACCCCCTACAGAGGCCCAATGGATTCGGGCATCATCATGGCAACCAAACCTGTTGGTATTTAGGAGACACCCCCATGGAATATCAGGAAATCGAATTCACACAAGACCGGGCAGTGGGCTGCCTGACGTTGAACAACCCCTCCAAGGTCAATGCCCTGTCCCGCCGCATGATCCAGGAAATAAGCCACCTGCTGACCGGGATTGCAACGGACGAAACCATCCGGGTGCTGATAATCAAGGCGGCAGGCCGCCATTTCTGCGCCGGTCACTACCTTGCCGAAATGGTGGATGCCGGGGTAAAAGAGTACCGGGCCATCTTTGACCAGTGCACCCGCATGATGATGATGCTCCACGAGATCCCCCAGGTGGTCATCGCCCAGGTCCAGGGCATTGCAACTGCGGCCGGCTGCCAGCTGGCGGCCTGGTGCGACCTTGTGGTGGCGGCGGACAATGCACGGTTTTCTACCCCGGGAGTGAAGATCGGACTCTTCTGCACCACCCCCATGGTGGCCATCACCCGGGCCATCGGCCGTAAGGCTGCCATGGAGATGCTGGTGACCGGCCGGGAGTTTCCGGCATCAGAGGCTAAGGAACTCGGTCTGGTCAACCGGGTGGTCTCCCTTGACGCCCTTGAAGGCACAACCTTTGAGCTTGCCAACGGGATTGCCGAAGCCAGCGGATTTGCTCTCTCCATCGGCAAACAGGGCTTTTACGCCCAGGCGGACATGACCGATGCCCAGGCGTTTCACTATGGCAAGCAGACCATTGTCATGAACAACTGCTCGGACGACGCCCAGAACGGCATCACGGCCTTTCTGGAAAAAAAGACACCCAAATGGACAAACCGATAAAGGATAAAAATGTTTGACAAAGCAATTTACCAGGACCGAAGACGCCTGCTGAAAAGCAGGGTTGGCAGGGGAATCATTCTGCTTCTGGGCCATTCAGAAAGCCCCAGAAATTTCAAGGACAACTGCTATTTGTTCCGCCAGGACAGCACCTTTCTCTATTATACAGGCATCCGCCATCCCGACCTTGCCCTGGTGATGGACTGCGACACAGGCCATGAAATCCTTTTTGGCGATGACTACACCATCGACCAGATCGTGTGGATGGGCCCCCAGCCGTCCCTTGCCGAACGGGCCGCCAGGACCTGTGTTTCCGATGTTCAGCCCCTTGCCGACCTTAAACAGATCCTGGATGCTGCGGTCTACCAGGGCCGGCCGGTCCATTTTCTGCCGCCCTACCGGGATCACCACAGAATCTGCCTGATGGAGCTCATGGGCGCCCCCCTGTGCGCCATGGAGAGCATGGCCTCCCTTGCCCTGATCCGGGCCGTGGTCGAACAGCGCATGTACAAGTCCGACCCTGAGGTGGCTGAAATCGAACGGGCCGTCAACACCAGCGTGGGCATGCATGCAACCGCCATGACATCGGCCCTGCCCGGCATGACCGAGGCCCGGGTGGCAGCCGAGGTCGAGCGGGTGGCAAAGGCCTTTGACCATACGCTCTCCTTTCCCATCATTGCCACTGTCAACGGTCAAACCCTCCACAACCACTGCCAGGGCAACACCTTGAAGGAGGGTCAGCTCTTTCTGCTGGACGCCGGGGCTGAAACCGCCATGGGGTATGCCGGAGATCTGACGAGCACCTTTCCCGTTTCCCAGACCTTTACCCCGAAACAGCGCCAGATCTATGAGTTGGTTCTTGCCGCCCATGACAGGGCCGTGTCCATGCTTGCCCCGGGGATTGCGTTCAAACAGATCCACCTTGCAACAAGCCTTGAGATTGCCCAGGGCATGAAGGATCTGGGTCTGATGAAGGGCAACATAGAAGATGCCGTTGGGGCAGGGGCCCATGCCATGTTTTTTCCCTGCGGCCTGGGCCACATGATGGGACTTGATGTCCATGACATGGAAAACCTGGGTGAAACCTGGGTGGGGTACGACGGCGCCCCCAAAAGCGACCAGTTCGGCCTGAAATCCCTTCGCCTTGCAAGGCCCCTTGAGCCCGGGTTCGTGCTCACCGTGGAACCCGGGATTTACTTTATTCCCGAGCTCATTGACCTGTGGAAAAAAGAGAAACGGTTCACGGATTTCATCGACTATGACCGGCTGGAATCCTACCGGGACTTTGGCGGCATCAGAAACGAGGAGAATTATCTGATCACGGACACGGGTTATCGTCTCCTTGGCAAACCCAAACCCAGGAGCGTAGGACAGATCGAAGCCCTCAGGGCCGTTGCCTTCAGTCAGGGTCAACCCATGTGACCATAAAAACGCTGGGGGTGAGGGGACACGGCATTTACCTGCCCTGCCCCGATCCTTCAGCTCAACCCTGTTGATTTTTCAAAAAAAAGCCGGTACAAATACCGGGGCATACGTTTGACCCATCCCAATTTTAAAGGAGATCCGCTGCCCCCATGGCCCAGGAAATCACCACGCTGTTTAAAGCACTTAAAAAGACAACCCCCATCATCCGCAACGCCAAGGTTCCAGACACCATCGCCTTCAGGATCACCCCTGAAGAACAGGGGATCTGCCTCACCGTCATCGACAAAGGGGGAAAAGAGGTTGACCCGGAGTATGAATTTTACTCGGGCAGCAAACGAAGCATCCTCAAGGAGATCAGCAGGATAAGAGAGCAAGAGGCCTTTACCATTGAGTGGGAAACCGTTCCCGGGGACAGGGGGTTTTATATTGACGGCAACGAATACCTGGTTTCCATGCTGCTTGCATCGGACTGTCTTGTGGATGACCAGGGTCAAAGAATTGAACTTTCCCGGGAAAATGCCAGGGTCAGGTTGTCCATTCGGGAAGAACCGCCAGCCAGGGACAGCGCCCGAGCAACAGATCCGCCCCAGGCGACTGTGCTGGCGGCGACCATGGGCCTGTGGCTGGGGGCAAAACAGATCCATCCCATCATCCCGGTGACCGAAACCCATATTCTGTCCGGCACAACCGTCTACCCGGTCTCCCCCCTGGGCAGACATTTCAACACCCTTACCCTGTTTGAAACCACCCTGGGCCCGGAGTTGCTTGAGCAATACCTGACCATGCTCTTTTCCAACCTGTCCAACGTGGAAATCGACTATTCAGGATTTAAACTCCGACAGGGAAGCCCCAAGGCAACAAGGCCTGCCCTGATCTTCGATAATGTCACCCCGGACAAGACCCTTCATCTGAGGGTGTCGGCCACCTATTCCGGGTTTTCCCCTGATTTTTTTGACAATTTTGACCTGGACAGAATCGTGTCCGTCAATGAAATGGAACGGACCATCACCGTAAGCCCCCTGGTCCACGGGGAGATTGCCGACTGCTTTCGGGAAATCCAGGCCATGCTCAAAAAACACTCCCGATCCCTGGAACAGGACAACGGCCTCTATGTTGAGGACAATTTCATGGTGGTTGAACCGGCCCTTGCCGAAACCTTTATCACCCAGGAACTTGCAGGCCTGCTGTCCCGCTACATGGTTCTGGGTGCTGAAAAGCTCAAATCCTACCGGGTAAAATATGTTCAGCCGACCCTTGGGTTAAAGCTCTCCCACGGAATTGATTTCCTTGAGGGGGAGGGGACCCTGGAGCTTGCCGGTGAGAAATTTTCCATTAATGACGTTTTAAAACAATACCAAAAGAACACCTACGTGCGGTTGAGCGACGGCACCAGCGCCCTGATCAATCCGGAATACATGCGAACCCTTTCCCGGATATTCAAGCGGCAGAAATCCGGGATCAAGGTCTCTTTTTTTGATCTTCCCTTGGTCGAAGAACTGATCGGGGAAAAGGTCGCCCAAAAAACATTCAAGCGTTCCAGGGATATTTTCCTTGGATTCAACCGGCTTAAAACATCAAAAAAACGGCTGCCAAAAATAAATGCCACCCTCAGGGGGTACCAGAAGCAGGGGGTGAGATGGGCCTCGTACCTGTACAAACATAGGCTTGGCGGCTGCCTTGCGGACGACATGGGCCTTGGGAAAACCATCCAGACCATCACCCTTTTTGCCGCCATCTATCCCAAAGAGAAAACCCCGACCCTGGTGGTGATGCCCAGGACCCTGCTGTTCAACTGGGCCGTCGAACTTGAACGGTTTGCACCGGATCTCACCTTTACAACCTATTACGGCCCGTTACGGGATATCACCGATGCCCGGAAGCGCAACATCATCCTCACCACCTATGCCGTGGTGAGAAACGACATCGAGACCCTGAAGGATGAGACCTTCCACGCCATTGTCCTGGACGAATCCCAACAGATTAAAAATCTTAACTCAAAGATCTCCAAGGCGGTGATGCTGCTGAACGCCGACCACCGACTGGCCCTGAGCGGCACACCCATCGAAAACAATTTGGGTGAGCTCTACGCCCTGTTTCGGTTCCTGAACCCCTCCATGTTCGGCACGACCGCCGATTTTTCCCGCAACTACCTGACCCCCATCCAGAAGGATGACAACAAGACCGCGGTAAAAGAGCTTAAAAAAAAGATCTACCCGTTTATCCTGCGACGGCTCAAGGGCGAGGTGCTCAAGGAACTGCCCGACAAGATGGAGCAGACCCTTTATGTGGATATGACCGCTGACCAGGAAAAACTCTACCACCAGCGGCGTTTGATGTACAAGAACGCCATCAAAGAAGAGATCGCAAGAAAGGGGCTGAAACAGTCCCAGTTGTTCGTTCTCCAGGCCCTGGGCGAACTTCGCCAGATTGCCTCCATTCCGGAAATCAAGAGCGACAACCGAATCATCTCGCCCAAGCGGGAGGTGCTCATGGAGCATGTGACAGAAGCCGTTGCCGGCAACCACAAGGTACTGGTCTTTGCCAACTTCCTCCATTCCCTTGACTGCATCTCCCTTGACATGGAAAGGGCGGGCCTTGACCACCTGGTCATGACCGGCGCCACCCGGGACAGAAGCGCCATTGTTGAACGGTTCCAGACCGACGACAGCTGCGCCGCCCTGATGATGACCCTGAAAACAGGGGGCCTTGGCCTGAACCTTACGGCAGCGGATTATGTGTTTCTGTTTGACCCCTGGTGGAACGTTGCCGCAGAGAACCAGGCCATTGACCGGGCCCACAGGATGGGGCAGAAGAATACGGTGTTCAGCTATCGCTTGATCGCCAGGAATACCATTGAAGAGAAGATCCTCAAGCTCCAGGCCAAAAAAAAGGAGCTGTTTGACGCTCTGATCGCAGCGGACAACGCATCCATCAAACAGATGGACGAGGCCGATATCGACTTTGTGCTGGGAGAGTAACCTTGAATTTACTCGACAAAATCAGTCTGATCCATTTCATGCGTATGGGAACCCTGCCATGCCCCATGTGCAGAAAAAAAAAGAACTATTTTTATACCACATCCAAAGGGGTGCATGGCTGTCAGGACTGTATTCTAAAAGAGTTGCAGGACCAGATAACAGCTGCCGACATATCCGAATGGAGCTGGGAGCGCTACATCTATGCCCTTTCCCCGGCCGGCGCCATGGAAGACCGCCTCATGGCCCTGGTCCACTTCAGCCATTTCCAGGGCATGGCGAAACTTCCCCAGCTGCTTGTGGATAACCTGGGGTTTGAAACCGACCACTCCCTTTCTACCCTTGTGCGGCAAAAGGCCCTTGATGCCTGCCGCACATTTAAGGACAGGGACAGAATACTCCGCCCACTTTTAAATCATAAAAATCATACCACCTGGCAGCAAAAGGCAAACATTGTCCGGGCCGCCTATTGCCTGGCACCGACACTGGCCAGGGTCAAGAGCCTTGTGATCCGCATGGCAAAGGATGACAGTCCAAATGTTCGGGCCCATGTGGCCGATATCATAAAAAAAGATACAAATGGCTGGGCAACCTCTCTTTTTGAGGCACTGTCCAGGGACAGGAACCCGTTGGTCCGGGAGGCCTGCCTGAAAAAAACGACAATCTATGACACCCTGAATAGCCCCACGAAAAACGATGGCAATACAAACAAGAAAACCAGGATCGGTTCAAAGGCCAAAGCCCTTCCCCAAAAAAAGTCCCGGCCCCACAACCCCATCGAAAACATGATCAAGCGGTATCTTACCTTTCCACTCCTTGACAAGGTATATGAACGTTATCTTGCCCACATTCCCGATCTGCTCGATCCCAACCAATACGATCCCGGGGAGATCGAGGATTTAAAGAAAAATACGCAAGCGTCCCGGGTGCATCTGCTTGGGCAGGCCCTTGGCAGCAAAACGCTTTTTGCCGGCATGGTTGAACGTCTGCCCAGACGGGCCAGGGACCTGCTCCACATCTGCAAGGACAAGAGCTTTGGCCTTGATCTTTATATGGCCGAGCTAAAACGCATCCAGGCCACGGATGAAGCGTTCCCCCGGAAGATTAAAGAGGGTGCTTTGTACAAGGACCTGTCAAGTGATCCCGACTTTTTTTTGTTCGTATTCACCACAAGAAGGACCTATGGCGGGCCCAGAACCAATAGATTTGAAATCGGCATAAACCCGGGACTTCTGCCCTATATCCTCAAGGTTATTCCAGACCCGGACCCGCCCCTGCTGGCCCAGGTCCAGGAAGTGGAAAAAAAGGTGGACCACCTTTTTACGGACAACCAGGAGATTTTTAAGACCCTTCCCATTATTTTAAGCTTCATCGCCCAGGACAAGATCAAGTATGCAAAAAATAGCGATAAAATCCTTGCAAGCTCCCTGAAACGAATGGCTGAAACCTGCAAAATAAATGAGTTTTATACCGAGGGAGACAAGGATGTTCGTTTTCTCAAGACAAGGCTGATTGCCGATTTTTTCACCAGCAGGTCGACCTGGAACCCCAAAGAGCTGAGCGACCTGCCGGGGTTTATCAAAACAGGCATCAACGACTATTTCAAATTTAAAGAGTTTAAAAGCCACCGATGCCGGGATACCTTTGAATATATTAAACGGCAGACATACGCCTATGACTCAGATAGCCAGGAGAAACAAATAAGGCTCCACCTTCAAAAGATCCTGTCATTACTGCCGGACAAGGAATGGGCCTCTGTGTGCTGTCTTGGTCAGATCGGCGAACACACGGAATTAAGTTTCAGCCCTTTTTCAAGTGGCTATGAACGCAGCGAACTCTACATCCCCATGGACGCCACCGCCACCTATAAAAAACGGGACCAGGTGGGGTACACCGGTCTCTATTCACTGGATACGACCACCCTGCCCTTTGTCCGGCGGATGCTGTTTCTCTTTGGCGCCCTGGGCGTGGTGGATCTGGCCTATTCCGAGCCCACTAACCCCATTTACAGGGAATACAACAAACCCTATCTGAGCCCCTTTGACGGCCTTAAATATGTGCGGCTCACCGAGTTCGGGCGTTATGCACTGAACCGAACCCGGCGGTTCACCACAGAGATCACCCTCCCTTCGGGTGAAATCGAGGTGGATGCAAACAATACCCTTCTCTCCCTCCAGGGCCAGGACCCCATAAAAAGAATGGTCCTGGAGGCCGTGGGGGAACCCATCAACCAGTCGAGCTATCGGGTGGACTTTAACTCGTTTCTCAAAGAGTGCACCACGGCCACAGAGGTGAAAAACAAGATCGCTTTTTTCCGGGAAAACATTGTTGAACACCCGCCGGCCGTGTGGGAACGTTTTTTTGAAGATCTCCTTGCCAGAATAAACCCCATCAAACCGGTCCCGGCCCTGTCTGTATTCAAGATCAAACCCGACAGGGAGCTACTGTCGCTGCTCACCAGGGACAGCCTGCTTAAAAAATACGTCATGCGAGCCGAGAACCATCACATGGTCGTTGAAAAAGTCAATCTTGCCAAGGTGAAAAAACGGCTGGCCCAGTTTGGCTATTTTGTCAGCTGATTTTCCGCCATGGGGCATTGTTTGTTTGAAAAGGCAAGGGTTTTCACCAGGAACCGACGGGCAAAGGGCAAAAGCGTTGCTCCTGCCACAAGCAGCTTCAGGAGGCCGCCCACATGCCAGTGGACCTTTTTTCGACCCTGGGCCTGGAAGACCACCCCAGCAACCTCTTCCGGGGTGATGGACACCCTGAGGCGATCCACGGACGTGGCCCTGCGGGATGCCGCAAGAATCATGGGGGTCCTGACATAGGGGGCCATGATGTCGCACACATGGATGCCATGGGGTTCAAGCTCGATGTTCAGCGCTTCGGTCAACCCCCTCACCGCATGCTTGGAGGCCGAATAAACGGCCAGTTCAGGCGTGCCGTACACGGCAGAGGCCGAGGACATGTTGATGATGGCTGCATCCCGGGTCTCCTTGAGCAGGGGCAGGCAGGCGTCAATACAGTTCAAACAGCCGCAGATATTGACGTCCAGGGTTTTCTTCTGGGCCGCAATATCAATGGATGCATGGGGTCCCATGAACAGCACCCCGGCACAGTTGAACAGCAGGTCAAGCCGGTTCCCGGTTTTTTCTGCCATGAAATTCACACAGGCGGCAACACTTGCATGGGAGGTGACATCCATCTGTTTAAAGCAGCTGTTGTCAGCCCCGATCTCGGCGTGCAGACCTTCAAGGCCCTCCAGATTGAGGTCAAACAGACCCACAAACCAGTTCCTGGATGCGAAATAAAGGGCCGTTGCCCGCCCGATACCACTGGCTGCCCCGGTGATCAAAATGGTTTTTTTACCCTTCGTGTTCATAAGGTGGGCTGCAAAATCTTCAAACGCTTGGGTTGAATCATATTCAAAGGCAAACCCGGTTTCGCGGATCAGCTTTCGGGAGGTTGCGATCCATGGATGCCGAATGAGGTTGAGCCCTGAATTGGGAAACTGGGTAAAAAAGGTCAACCGAAGATGCCAGGCAATACCGTTGAGCAGCCCCACCATGGCATCCGGAAGAAAGACGGGAATATTACCCAGGGTTCGGACCATTTGCTCGAAGGAAATCGTGCCTTGCCCGGCAACGTTGAATATCCCGGCCAGGTTCTTTTCAAGGCACAGGACCATGATGCGGACAAGGTCGTCTTCATGGACAAACTGAAAGGGGCTGGTCTTGCCTGGAAGCAGGACAATCTTTTTTTTCAAATGGGTCGACAGAGGATTGTCAAGCCCAGGCCCTGCAACATAGCAGGGCCTCAGAACCGTCACGCATATCCCCTTGTTTGCCTCAACAAAGGCAGTGAAAAGCCCCTCAATTTCCTTTTTGTTCTTGCTGTAGGTAAAATCATCGTTTCCCCGCAGGGGGCTCTCTTCGGTCAGGGGGTTGTCATTGTCCGGGTGAAACCCATAGGCTGTGGTGGAACTGGTATAGAGGAGCCTTGAAACACCCGCCTGTGCGGCATAGGCGAGAATGTTTTTTGTCCCCATGACATTGATATCCTCAATACGCCGGGTGTCATGGCCGGGGGGCAACACATAGGCCGCATGGATCACCGTATCAATGCCATGGGTTTTTAAAATATCAAGGACCGGTTTTCGGACATCCTGGCGGATAAAGAGCACCTTGTCTTCGACGATTGAAGGCTCCCGGATATCAATGCCGACAATCCTGTCGACCCCCCCATGGGCCGACAGAGCCCGGGCAATCTTACTGCCGATATACCCGGAAATACCGGTGATAAAAACATTTTTCATGTCCTGTTTACACCTTTTCAAGAATATGAATGCACATGGCAGCCTCTTCCACACCGATGTTGCCGCCCCCGTTTTCCGCAAGCCCCAGGCGGGCTCCTGCAACCTGGCGTTTGCCGGCAACGCCCCTGAGCTGCTGCCCGATTTCATAGATCTGGGCAAGGCCCGAGGCCCCGATGGGATGACCGCGGCATTCAAGCCCGCCGCTGGTGTTCACCGGCTGTTTACCGCCAAGCCGTGTGGCGCCGGACTCGGCATGGGGACCGCCCCCACCCGGCGGGCAGAAGCCCATGGCCTCGGTCTGGTGAAGCTCACCATAGGCCGTGGCATCGTGGAGTTCGGCAAGGCTGATATCCTCCGGTCCCACACCGGCCATGTCATAGGCCCTGCCGGCAAGGCGTTCACCAATGTCAATGCCGTCCAGATCCCGATCGGTCCCGGTTCCCAGGATTGACGCCCGTATTCGAAGGGGCCTTGCATGGGTCAGCTTCTTGAGATATTCTTCAGAACAGACAATCACCGCCGCAGCCCCGTCTCCCACGGGCGAGCACATGGACCGGGTCAGCGGGTATGCAATGGCCCGGTCAGCCAGAACCTGCTCAACGGTCATGGTCTGCTGGTACTGGGACAGGGGATTTAGCGAGGCGTGCCAGTGGTTCTTGGAGCAGATGGTTGCCAGCTGCTTCTGGGTGGAGCCGAAACGGCTCATGTGCCACCTTGCGCCCATGGCATAGGCATCCATGAAAACACTCCGGTCCTTGCCCGGAGGCGTCTGATCGTCGGGGATCTTGACGTTCAGGCCCTTGTTCACCTTGTCGAGCATGGCCAGATGGGCTTCGAAGTTGCCCACATCCATGCACGAGGCATAGGCCCCCAGGGACATGGCTTTGTTGGGATTGGAAATTTTTTCAGCCCCCAGGGCCAGAACCACATCGTGCATCCCGGCCCTGATGCTGGTATAGGCCATGTGAAGGGCCGTAGACCCTCCGGCACAGGCGTTTTCAACGTTGGTCACCGGAATTTTGTCAATCCCCATGGATCGGAGTATCACCTGGCCCCGGATGGAATGCTGGTTGCTGAAAAATCCCCAGAAGGTGTTGGAGAAAAAGGCCGCATCAATGGAGTGTTTGTCCATTCCCGCATCGGCCAGTGCAAGCCGGGTCACCTCATGGGCCATGTCCCTCACATCCCTGTCCGGATATTTATTGAACCGGATCATGCCCAGACCGACAATATATACGTTGCGCATTGAACTTTCCTTTTTTCATGGGAAACGCCGATGAACGATTTAGAATCAGCGGCGTTTCATTGTTCATTGTGTCCAAAACCCATGCCATACTCCGGCCAGGCCGGAGGGCCTGGATTAAAGGTGATGGGCTGCCGTGATCATCAGGCTGTCGTTTGCCCCGTCTTCGATCTGACTGGCCCGGGCGTCCCTGAAAAACTTTTCCACGGGATATTCCCGGCTCACCCCGTTCCCGCCAAAGATCTGAACGGCGGCATGGGTGACCTCAAAGGCCACATCCGTGCAGAACACCTTTGAGGCAATTGAATACTCGATCATGGGCGGGGTGTTGTTGTAGTTGTAAATCATGGCGGCCCTGGAAAGGGAGCGGGCCGCCTCGATCTTCATGAACATATTGAACAGTTTATGCTTGATCATCTGGTGCTCGAACAGGGGTTTGCCCCCCTGGATCCGCTGTTTGGCATAGGCCAGGGCCTCTTCATAGGCGGCCCGGGCAAGACCGACGGACATGGTGGCAATGGCGGCATTGGCTGTGGACAGGGTAATGTCCAGCATGGCCTCATAGCTTTGCTCATCCACCAGCATGTATTCGGCAGGAATCCTCACCTTGTCGAAAAAAAGCTCGCCCTGGTTCAAGGCACGCTGGCCAAGCTTGTCCAGGGGCCTGCCCCGTTTTACACCCGGAAGATCCAGGGGAACAATGCAGATCCCGCCGCCGGCCATGCCCATGGAAGCGTTGATGGTGGGATAGAGCAGACAATGGGTGGCAATGGTGCCGTTGGACACCCAGGCGGCCTTCTGGCCCTCAATAACGTATTCATCCCCCTCCCGGGTTGCCGTTGCCTGGCCTGAAATTTCCGGCCGGGAAAATTCCGGGGTAAAGGGTGCCAGGGTGTCGGTGCCGTGGGCAGGCTCGGTTATTCCCCAGCAGCCGATCATGGACGCATCCTTATTTTCACAAAAGGGAGTGATGATCTCGTCTGCGAGCCGGTCACTGGGCACCATGGAGGCAAAAAAAGCCGGGAAACACGATACGCCGATGCCCACGGCAAAATCCATGCTGCCCCAGGCAAGCTCTTCAAAAATAATATGGGTTTCCAGGGGGTCTGAACCAAGCCCTCCCCAGGAGTCGGGCAAGAAGACCGTATGGTACCCCAGCTCATAGCCCTTCTTGAACGTATCCTTGAAAACAGGGCTTTCGATCATCTCCTGGGGGTCGCTGATCTTGTCCAGTTCCAGGCTTGCCGGGCGCAGCACCTCCTTTGCAAACCGCCGGGTTTCTTCTTTGATCGTCATCTGTTCTCGGGTCAGCTCTATGTTTAAATCCGTATAACCTTTCATGGCGATTCCTCTGTATCAGGGATTAATAATCGGCCAGGCAAAAGACATTGTCGGCTTCGGGCGAAAACTGGGTTTTTAATATCCGGTCCAGGGCTTTTTCCGAAATGGTTTTGGGAATGACCTCGGTGACCTGCAAAAACGAGGGCACGGAATTGGGCTCAAGATCCTTTCTACACTTTTCAAAGATAAGACCCGGATCAATCTTTCCGCCCTCAAAGGGAGCCACGGCCGCAACAAGGTCACTCTCCCCGGGGGCCCCCGAGGCGGCAGGAATGCCGTAGACGCACACCTCACTCACATCCGGGTGTTCGCCGATGATGCGCTCGATGTGATCCGGCTGGATGAAATCACCGGCCCGCCTCAGTTCAGACCCCATGCGATGGTTGAAAAAATACCATCCCTGTTCGTCCCGGGTCACGGTGTCCCCGGTTCTCAGCCACCCTCCCCGGGTTTTTTCCTCAGACGCCGTGGTGTTGCCGAGGTAGTCGACCCGGGTTTCTCCCTTGACCATCTTGACAATCAGTTCACCCGGCGCTCCCGGCGGAACCTCGTTGTCATTTTTGTCCACCACCTTGAACTCCATGAGACCGGGCAGGGGTTTTCCAAACGACCCCACAGGACCTTTGCCCGGCGGCTTGTAGGCAAACCCGCCTTCAACAGCCCCGTACCATTCAAGGATCTTTACCCCGAACCGCTGTTCAAAATCCTCCCAGATCGCCCTTGGGGTTCCCGCACTGATGACCGTTTTTACCGGATTATCCCCATCATCGGGCCGGGGGGGTTCGTTAAAGATACCGGCCATCATGCCGCCCAGAAGGGAGAAACTGGTGCACCCGTAGCGCCGGGTGATATCCCAGATCCGGCTTTTGGTGAATTTGGGGCTGATCACGGCAGGAACCCCCGTGCCCAGAGCCGGAAACAGCGTCACGGCCTGGGCGTTTCCATGGGTCAGGGAAAGGCCGGTATAAAGGATATCCGACGGCTTGTATTTCCATACCAGCCGGGTCACAATGGTGAACATGCCGAACCGGTTGTTGCGGATCATCACCCCCTTGGGATCCCCGGTGGTACCGCTGGTGTAGATAATCTGCATGGGATGTCGGACATCCATCACCTGCTGCTCGACCCTGTTCCAGGAATCCTGGTCAAGGACTTCGTTGAGCGTTGGATAACGGCTCTTCCGGGACGAATCAGCGACGGATTTTTGTACCACAAACACGATGTTGAGGTCAGAAATCTCCGGAAGCACCTGTTCCAGCCAGGGTAAAAATTCCGCCGATACCACAACGGCCCTGGCCTTTGAGTTGGTCAGCAGAAACCTGAGGCGATCCCCCCGGCTTCTGGGATCAATGGGCACCATGATGGCCCCGATCACGGGCCCTGCCAGCATGGAGAGGACAAACTCGGCATGGTTGCGCATGAACACGGCATAGGTGTCGCCTTTTTCAATGCCTGCATCCAGAAAAGCCCTGGCGATCCGGTTGGATTTTTCATGGAGGTCCAGGTAGGTCAGCCGTTCGTCAGGCATATCGCCATTTTCAAAAATCAGAATTTCCCTGTCCGGGTGGGATTCGGCCTTGAGCTCGAGGAAGTGGGAAATAATGGCCTGGTTCAAATAGAGTTTAGACGTCATCAAGCGTTTCTCCTTATCACTCTTGTTCTAAATCGCTACTCCACGGCACCGATGAATCCCCGGGTATAGGTGGGGAACTCCTTGGCAAACATCTCGTCCCAGTGTTCCTTGGTCCAGTATTCATGGCGGTCAAAAAAAGGATTTTTCTTCCCGGCGCTGACACACACCGAGATACAGATATCAACATCCTCTATGAGTTCAAGGGCCTTGGCCCCAAAGGCAAGGGTGGAAAAGACCCTGCAGTAGAGACCCAGGCGGTGGGCCATGCTGGCTGCGGCATTTGCGGCAATCCCCAGGTTGATGTTTTTAAACACGCAGGACGGGCCGTTGGCCGTCAACGACTCGACCTCTTCCTGTTTGTTCATCTCGGCACAGGTCCGATACCCGCAGGCCCCGCAATTGTAATTAAAGTCTGATTTTCGTTTGTCCCCGATCACCAGCAACGAACAGGGCTCCTTCATCATCTGGACAAGGTTACGGCCGTCCCTTGCGGCCAGGGGGGACATGTCGCCAAGGGAAAAGCAGTACTCTGCAATCTGCTCGAGATCTTCTTTTTCAATGGAGACCAGTTTTATGGTGTTTCTGTTGTTGAATCGAAAGCTTGTGTAGGCGGCCATGGAAATCAATTCAACGGCCCGGTCAATCCCTTGTTCAACAAGGGCGTCCATCTGTTTTATCGTCACGTTACAACCCTCCTGGTGCTGACAGATTAACGGTATCAGGTTAACTGTAAATGGATCGGAACTGGGGCCAGAGCCGGTTGATCATCCGGTCGTTCATGGTGCGCTGGTTGATCTGGGCATAATTTTCAGGAATGTCCCTGAACGGGCTTTTTTCGCTGACGGAGATGGCAACCCCCAGGGCAAATCCCGTATCCCTTGGCAGAATGCCCATGCGTATGGCTGCGGCACCAAGGGACCAGTAGACCCCGTAATCGATGCCCAGGTTTCTTGCCTGGTTGACCATGCCGTCAATGGCATAGGCGATGTTGGTGGCCCGGAAGGTACACAGGGGACCGGTAAAGGCGACATCCGCTTCCCTGGGCAGTTTTTCTTCTTCCCTCAGGTATTCGCACACCAGCTTGCCGCACATGTTGCAGTTGATGTCAGACGGATCATTGAGACTTCTCAGGGAGGTGGCGATCAAGAGAGCGTCTGCATCCCTGAGCATGGCGGCATCCCGTTTGAAAAAGGCCCATGATTTTTTAACCTCGCCCATTTGTTCAAGGGCCTGGCAGATATCTTCGATATCACATTCATCGTCAATAATATGAATCGTGCATTCACCCACACCGCCGACCCTGGGGGTTGTGGTGCCGGACGCCAGCATGAGCCGGGCCGCGGCCCTTACCGCAGCTGTTCGATCGGTTTCAAACTGTTTAATACTTCGTTCCATAAGAACCTCCTTGATTCTGGGGCCATGGGGATCAGTCGATGGAAATGCCCTGGGACTTTGCCCATTCAGGGTAGGCTGCAAAGGCGGGTTTCAGGATGGGAAGAAGCTTGAGCACCTTGGGCATGGGCCCCTTGGCCTTGATCAGCCCCTTGGCAAGTGCGATGGGCATCCCGATCTGTTTGAGCCAGAACTGATGGCAGGTATCCCCGCTCAGGGTCATTGTCACATCGGGTTTGATATCGTTACCCGCCCACAGTACTTCACCCCTTGTGCCGTCCCCCGGGGTGATGAAAAGTTCTGCATTGGGTGCTGAAATCTCAAACTTGATGGTGATGTCTGACCCGGCAAATTTGGGTCCGGCTTCAGGATCATCCAGCAGAATGTTAAAGAGGCCCCCCAGAACTTCCTTCATTTTTTCCTTGGATTCAAATACAGCCATTGCAGCTCCTTTTTCAAACGTTAATGGGTTATGTCAAATAGCCGCTGGACGGTCTCCAGCAAGGCATTTCAGCCTTGGGTGCGGCCGGGACAGATACCCCGCTCCAGCCGTGCCGGTTTATATGAAACACCCACCGAAGCATCATCAGTGGGGGCGTTTCATCGTTTGTTGTGGCCAGGGCAGACGTCCTGCTCCGGCCATGCCGGTTATATGAAACCTGCACCAAACCAGTGGACGAAAAAAACATTTCCCCTTCTGCTGGTGGGTTCCATGGGTTGTCATGTCATATGGGGGGATAATACCCCCATGATTGCCTTGTGGTAGGTGTCGATGGCCCATTCCCGGGTATGGGTGCCCCTGGCCAGGTACCAGCGGGTTCCGATGCCCTGGTAGATGGCGGAGATGGATTTGGCGACCGCATCAACATCCATGGGTTTGAAGGTCTTCTGCTCAATGCCCCGTTCAAGGGCAGAACCGAGAAGCCCCACCCAGCTGTTAATCCAGCCTTCCATCACCAGGCGGAAGTCCTCATCATGGGCCGCAAGGGCCATGAGATCCAGTAGCAGCGGATATCCGATTGTTGCATCGGGGTCTTTGGGATCATACAACCAGTCATAGGATAGAATCTGATCCAGGGGTTGTTCAAACCGGGCCATGGTCTCGGCGCTTTTTTTGAAAATCGATTCAAAAAACGCCTCAAACACAGCGGAGAATAAAACGCCCTTGGTTTTGTAGTAATGAACGAGCCCGCCCTTGGACAGGCCTGCAGCATTGCAGACATCGTCCAGGGTGGTATTGGCAATTCCCTTCTGGGACAGGGTGGTAAGGCCCGCTTCCATGATCTGGGCCTTGCGGATTTCTTCGAGTTCCGGGATGGGTGGCATCTTTTTTCCTTTACGTCCCTTGGGACAGAAACAAAACAGACCGACTGCATATTTTATTTATATACTGGCAAGATTACAAACCGACTGACGAGTATATCTCTATGGTGTGTTCAAACCGATGTCAAGTGTTTTTTTAATGAAACGGCTTCAGCCGGATTTCACAAAGCCTTTGTTGGCAGAGGCCGGTTATGGTACAGTGACCGTCCATGCAAAGAACAAAGACAAACAGGCGGATACATGCTCATACAAACAGGATTAACCGTTTTCAGTGCCATCTTTCAGCTGTTTCTTATTTCCCTTGGGGCAGGCATTCTGGTACGAAAGAATCTGGTCTCAAAACCCCAGATCCAGGGCTTGTCCCGGGTGACGGTCAATGTTTTTCTTCCCTGCCTGATCATGGCCAAGACATTGACCCAGTTCCACCCCGAAGCATTTACACGATGGTGGATTCTGCCCGTGTCGGGTGTTTTACTGATCGCCACCGGGCTCTTGTTCAGCGGGCCTCTGTTCCGGTTCAATCCTTCAAAAAGACCGTTCATGACCCTTGCCAGCATGCAGAATGCCATCTATATCGTTCTGCCCATTGGTCAGGTTCTTTTTCCAGATCAGTTTGACCGCTTTGCCCTGTATTGTTTTCTCATGGTGATGGGTCTGAACCCTGTGATGTGGAGTGTGGGAAAGGTGATGATATCAGGGCAGACCCAGGGCAGAATTCATTGGAAGGATTTTATCACACCCCCGCTGGTTGCCATCTTTATTTCCGTTGCCGCTGTTTTCACCCATGTTTCGTCTTTTATACCCGAATCAGTGGTTGCATCCCTGGACCTACTCGGCCAGGCAACGGTTCCCCTGGCTGTTTTTATTCTGGGAGCCACCATCGGCACCATTACACTCAAGAGCCTGCCTTCGTTAAAGGACATCCTGATCGTCTCAGGGGTAAAATTCGTTCTGGTACCTTCAGCGGTGTTTGCCATCCTCTACTTTGGAAAATTTTATGCCTCAATGCCGCTGTTCTGCAGCCTGATGATGATACAGGCAGCATCCCCCCCGGCAACCAATCTGATTATCATTGTGGAAAACTATGGGGGAGACACCCCGTCGGTCAGTTCCATGATGCTCATTCAGTATCTTGTCTGCATCCTGGCCATGCCGATGTGGATTTCAGCCTGGCAGTTTACGGTGGGTTAACGGCATCATGGAATCCGCTGGACAAGGGTCTTGATGCAGCCGGAATCCACGGCCTCAAGAAAACTCGTCCCAAGCCGCTTGCCCATGACAACGGCCGTTTCCCAGAAATCGATGCGCTCGTTGTCCCGGCCATGGAGGCGCACAAAATCCCTGCGGTCGGGTATCCTGCCAAAGGGCAGTTGCGCTACAAAGGCTGGCGACGGCGCAACAAGCAGCACATCGGCCAAACGCTGTCCGTCAGCAATCCTGGAGGGTCTGTTTTTGTCAAACCACCCGAGGGTCACCTGGCTGTAAAAATGGGGGTACAGAATGATGCCGTCCCGGCCGTTCAGAAAATCAAAGGCCGGATGATAGTGAAACATCCCCCCGTCCCGGTAGATACCGGGGGGGGCGCCGGGGATATCCTCAACCCCTTTCATCACATAGGGGATGGACCCGCTTGCCAGAAGTGCTGTTCTAAGGTTGCCCCCGTCAAGGGGGACCTGGCCCCCGGGAAATTCACCATCCAGGGCAAAGGGAGGAATTGATCTTGAATCATGGAACAGGGTTGGCAGGTATTGTTTCTGAAGCAGCTGTCTGGATATCCGGTTCTTCCCCCAGGCCGTTAAAAGGCTTACCATCTGGGCCATGGGATGATCCGATGAAAGGGCACCTGTGCATCGAACCGCTGAAAAATTCAGTCGGCAATAGGGGTGGGACAGGATCTCTGCCACCCTGTCCGTGCCAAGATAGGCGTCCATGATGCGCCAGGATTCCCGGTCAATGCGCTCGGGAGAGGCACTTGTCCGGTAAAACTGATGGATGTAGGCATGGGCCAGGCGGTCAAAGGCTTCGACTGGATCATTCTGGGCGGCAGCAGCTGACTTCCACGAACCAATGGAGGTCCCAAAGAGGTGAAGCGGCTTTGTCCGATTTTTGAACCACACGCCAAAGAGCGCCGTTTCAAGCGCCTTGAGAACAAGCCACTTGGCAGCACCCGAGGCCCCCACCACCATGGCGACATCGTCGGCACAAAGCCCGTTGGCCTTGATCCGTTCATGGGCCCTGTGGCCTGCCAAAAACATTAAATCCCCTTTCATGGTACGATTCCTTTAATTTTTTATTAATAGGCTTTATTTAATTATGATGGTGTCAACGGTCTGTCAACCCCTAATAGAAACAGGTGGAAACAGAAACTAATGGGAATTATAATCTTTAAAAAAACAATAATGTGGCAAAACGGACCCAAAAGGACCTTAACAAACCATGAATGAGACCGTTTGATCTTTTCCAAAAGTTCAAAAATTTGCTTTTACAAAAAACAGCTCAATCTAAATCTTTGACATTTCAGCTTTTTTCAAATATTTTAATCAAAGTTAATTGATTTATACCATAGCAGACATGGTCGGAGCATGATATTGGGTTCCGGCCCCAACAATATGTGAAACGCCGCAAATGGTGATCCTGGATTGCGTTTCCTGTATAGATGAGGAGTACGTTTGAATACAATAGAAAAACAGCAACGCCTGCTGGCAAAGACCCTGAAGCAGTTGAAAAAAAAAGAGCATCTCCCCAAGGATCTCATCGCCCTTTTGGGCGAGACAGCAACCCTTCAATTAGATTCAGCCCGGAATATTTCAATTGACCTTCCAGACCTGACGCTGTCCAGCCCGAACAAACAGAAAAATGATGAAAAAGGGATTCTCACCCCTGCCACCCTTCCCCTGGACAGGCATCACATTGCAGTCTTTTTTTCCCACTTCATCAAAAAAATTACAAATCAGGAAACCACTGATCCCAAAAACCGATTTCCAGGTCCCATGGTGGCAGCCACAAAATTGATTGAAACCGCCTATATCAATAAGGAACTTGACCTTGACAGGTGCATCGATGAATGCCTCCAGGGTCCGGGACCGATCATGGCCCATTGGGCCGAGCGAACACCCAAAGCCCCGGCAACCCTGAATTTTCTGGTGCGGGCAGCCATTGAACCGTCACTTACGGCAGCCGTCACGACCCTTGTGGAATGGCTTGAACAACAGCAGGCCCCATCGGAACAGGAGATTCGCCAGACAGGCACCTGCCCCGTTTGCGGAAGCCTGCCCCATATGCTCGAACTCAGGGAAAAGGAGGGGTTCCGGTTTGCCTTTTGCTCCCTTTGCCGGCACGACTACCGCATCCGACGGCTGGCCTGCCCCGTGTGTGACAATACAGACACGGACAAGCTCAAATTCTTTACCGTTCCTGAAGAGCCGGGATTCCGTGTGGAGACCTGCGACAGCTGCAAGAGTTACATCAAGACCATTGATTTCAGGGCCTTTGACAGAAAATCATTACCTGCCCTCAACGACCTGGAATCCCTTGCCCTGGATTTTATAGCCCAGGAACAGGGATACAGCCGGGCGACCCTTTCGGTCTGGGGGATGTAACCTCCGAACCCTATTTTTCATTTTAAATCTATTGTGTTAAAAACCTCTGCCGGTCTGACCGGCGTTGATGTGGAAACCCCGTACCCGATGCAGCCCGAACCTAGGGCCTGAGTCTACAACGGTTTTCCCGGTATTGATATGGAAACCGCCCCGGGGCAAAGTGATATCCCGGTCGGAAAACATATAATTTGACAACCACAAAAGCGTTAAGGAGAAACAAATGGAAATTACCCGCAGAAATTTTGTAAAGCTTGCATCTGCGGCAGCTGCAAGTGTTGCAGCAGCACCTGTGTTCAGGGGACTGGGGCACGCCTCAATTGCCCCTGTTCAGGACCGGGCCAAATTGCTCACCCCCCAATGGAGTAAGCAGACCACCTCGATCTGCGCCTTTTGTTCCGTGGGTTGCGGCCTTCTGGTTCACACCTCCCTTGAGACCCGACGGGCCATCAATGTGGAGGGAGACCCGGATCATCCCATCAACGAAGGGGCCCTTTGTGCAAAGGGAGCCGCCACCATCCAGATGACGGAGAACCCCAACCGGACTACCAAATTCCTGCACAGGGAACCCTTCAGCGACACCTTTGTTGAAAAGGACTGGGACTGGTGTAAAAAGAGAATTGCCCGGTTGATCAAGGATTCCCGGGACAAATCCTTTGAAGAAAAAAATGCCGCCGGTAAGGTGGTCAACCGGACCATGGGCATTGCCTCCTTGGGCTCTGCGGCCATTGACAACGAAGAGTGCTATGCCATGCACTGCTTCATGCGCTCCCTGGGGCTGGTCTATGTAGAGCACCAGGCCCGTATCTGACACAGCGCTACAGTTGCGGCTCTGGGAGAGTCGTTTGGACGCGGTGCAATGACCAATCACTGGAATGACATTAAAAACAGCGATTGCATACTGATCATGGGCAGCAATGCTGCCGAAAATCACCCCATTTCCTTTAAATGGGCAGTCAAGGCCCAGCAGAACGGGGCAAAGATCATCCATGTGGACCCAAGGTTCACAAGAACCTCGGCAAGGTCTGACATGTACATGGCCCTTCGCTCGGGAACCGATATTGCCGTACTTGGCGGCATGATCAACTACATCATTGAGAACAAAAGCTATTTCGACGAATATATGCGGAACTACACCAATGCTTCGTTTCTGGTGGGCGAGGCATACGGATTTGACGACGGCCTCTTCTCGGGTTATGATCCTGAAACCAATACCTACGACAAGTCCAAGTGGGCATTTCAGACGGACAAAGAGGGCATCCCCCTCAAGGACAAGACCCTTAAAGACCCCCGATGCGTGTTCCAGATTATCAAACAGCACTATAAGCGCTACACCCTTGACAAGGTATCATCGATTTCAGGCCTGTCCATCCAGGAACTCAAAACCCTGTACCAGACCTATGCAGCCACGGGCAAAAGGGACAAGGCCGGAACGATCATGTATGCCATGGGCTGGACCCAGCATTCCGTGGGGGTTCAGAACATCCGGGCCATGGCCATGATCCAGCTCATGCTCGGCAACATCGGTATTGCAGGCGGCGGGGTCAACGCCCTTCGCGGCGAGTGCAACGTACAGGGCTCCACGGACTATGCCCTGCTCTACCATATTCTGCCCGGTTACCTCAAAACCCCCCTGGCCGGCCAGGACACCCTTGAAATCTACAACAACACCTACACGCCCAAGAGCCAGGATTCCGCGAGTGCCAACTGGTGGCAGAATTATCCCAAGTATTCTGCAAGTCTTATCAAAGCCATGTACTCGGACGACACACCCGAGGCGGGTTACAACTATTTGCCCCGGCTTGATTCCCACAGAGCAGACCAGTATTCCTGGATTCCCCTGATCGACCGCATGCACAAAGGAAAGTTCACCGGCGGCCTGATCTGGGGCATGAACCCTGCCTGCTCAAGCCCCGATTCCGTAAAGACCCGGGAGGCATTGTCCAAGCTTGACTGGATGGTCAACGTCAACCTGTTCCAGTGTGAAACCAGTGATTTCTGGAAAGGACCGGGCATGGATCCCAAAAAGATCAAAACCGAGACCTTTTATATTCCCTGCGCTTCAGCCATTGAAAAAGAGGGCTCCGTGGCCAACTCCGGCCGATGGATGCAGTGGCGTTACCAGGGGCCAGACCCCCTTGGCGGAGTCAAGACCGACGGTCACTACTTCCACGAAATCTGGGAAGAACTTGTCAGCCTCTATGAAAAAGAGGGCGGTGCCTATCCAGACCCCATCACCCGGTTGAGCTTTAACAACATGTGTGAAAAGGATGAAAAAGGGCATTATCACTTCAGCGCCCAGCAGACGGCAAAACTTGCCAACGGCTGGTTTACACGGGATGTCACCATCAAGGGCAAAGAATTTAAAAAAGGCCAGCAGGTGCCAAGCTTTGCCTATCTCCAGGCCGACGGATCGACCACCTCGGGGAACTGGCTTTACTGCAACTCGGTCACCGACGAGGGCAACAAGGCCGAGCGCCGTGACCGCACCCAGACCCCTGAACAGGAACGAATCGGACTGTTCCCCAACTGGACCTGGTGCTGGCCGGTCAACCGCCGCATCATCTACAACCGCGCCTCGGTGGACATGAAGGGCAACCCCTGGAATCCTGAAAAATCCGTCATCCGCTGGGATGGCGAAAAATGGCAGGGAGATGTGCCGGACGGTGGATGGGCTCCGGGCACCCGCCATCCGTTTATCATGCAAAAAGAAGGGTTTGGCCAGCTGTTCGGGCCGGGCCGGGCCGACGGACCCCTTCCGGAGCACTATGAGCCCCTGGAATGCCCGGTCATCGCCCACCCCTTTTCCTCCCGGCTGAGCAACCCGACCTCGGTTCAAATTGCATCCGAAGAAAAGGCCGTTTGCGACCCCAGATTTCCCTTTGTGGGAAGCACCTACCGGGTGACCGAACACTGGCAGACCGGTTCCATGACCCGCTGGCAGTCCTGGCTGGTAGAGGCCGAACCCCAGATGTTTGTGGAGATCAGCCCTGAGCTTGCACGGTTAAGACAGATTGAAAACGGCGAGCGGGTGATGGTAGAAAGCGTCCGGGGCTCTCTGTGGGCCATTGCCATGGTGACCGAGCGAATTCAAACCTTTACCATTGACGGTACCCGGATACACATGGTCGGCATGCCCTGGCACTATGGATGGGTCACCCCGGTTGACGGCGGCGATTCAGCCAACATTGTAACACCCAATGTGGGAGATCCCAACACGGGTATCCCGGAATACAAGGCGTTCATGGTAAATGTACGCAAACAGAGGGAGGGTGAAAAATAATGGAAGGTAAAAGTTTTTTTGTTGATCTCACCCTTTGCACGGCCTGCAGGGGCTGCCAGGTGGCCTGCAAACAGTGGAAAAAGCTGCCGGCAGAACAGACCCGGAATGTGGGTTCCCACCAGAACCCCCAGGATCTTTCATCCAAAACCATTCGTCTGGTTCGGTTTAACGAGGCCCGTGACGACAAGGGCAAGCTCAACTGGTTCTTTTTTCCGGAACAGTGCCGCCACTGCATCGAACCGCCGTGCAAGCATATCGCAAACATGTACGAACCCGAAGCAGTGGTCCAGGACCCGGAGACCGGGGCCGTGGTCATGACCGACAAGGCAATCCTGCCCAAGGGCCGCCTTGAAAGCTGGCAGCTCTGCCCCTACAACGTGCCCCGTGTGGACGAGGAAACAGGTCTGTGGAGCAAATGTGACATGTGCATTGACCGGGTCCAGGCGGGCATGCTGCCGGCCTGTGTCAAGAGTTGCCCAACGGGAACCATGAACTTTGGAGACAGGGCCGATATGCTTGCCCTTGCCAAAAAACGGCTGGCCGAGGTTCAAAAAACCAAGCCCAACGCCTATCTTGCCGATCCCGAATCCGTCCGGGTCATTTATCTTTGCGAGGCTGCCCCTGAAAATTACCATGATTCCCTGATTGCCTCCAAAGAGACAAAGAATCGGATGATTGCAAAGGCAGCTGCAGATACAAAGAGAACCCGAAGGGAATTCATCACGGGCAAGTTTGGTCGCACGACCAACAAGGCTTAACCCAAACCTTACTGGAGAGTAAACATGAAAAACATATCTGCTGTGTTCCTGCTTTTCATTGCCATCATGGCGGGCACCGGCCTTACCGTATGGGCCGAAGGGGAATTTGAGGCACCGGACGACGGCCTTGAGATCAACCATATTGAGGGCAACAGCGAGCGTGACCTGTCGGTGATGTTCAACCACTCAAGCCATGAGAGCTATGACTGTTCCGAGTGCCACCACAAGATGAAACTGCTCAAGGAGGGTGAGGCCCCAAGGAGCTGTGCCACCTGCCACACCGGGACGGACATCAATGAGACCCAGGGCTACAAGCCCTACTTCAAGGCCATGCACATGATCAAGAAGAACTTCCGACCCTCGTGCATTGCCTGCCACACCCGGGAGTTCGGCAATGATACCAACATGACCGGCTGTGCCACCTCGGCCTGCCATCCGGACGGGCTCTATTAAAGAACAAGGATAATTCACCGGCATGCCGGTTGAATCAGAACAACACCAGGGCCGTCCGTGGAATTAACGGGCGGCCCTGTTTTTTCATTCAAACATGGACAGCTGATCTGTGAACAAGGCCCATGTTTCCCTTAACAAGAATTTGAGTCATATACCTGTACAAGACCAAAGCTTTTTCCGGAGATTCAAATTCCATCCTTTCAACGTCCTTTGAGGAAATAATTGCCACCATGGCCGGGTGTTCTGCCTTTGCCGTATAGGTTGACTTCCAGGGAGCAAAGGCCGCCCCTGGTGCAATGATCCTTCCCGGTCCGAAAGAGGTAAGTCTCTGTTGTTGATTTTCAGAATCAGTTATAAAAACAGAGATACTGCCCCAGAGTACAAAGATAACACTCCCATGCACCTTTCCCTCTTTAACCAGAATTTCCCCCTGCATGATATTTTTTTCTTGAACATATGGGCTCATCTTCTCCATGATCTTCTCAAAACGTTCCTGTTCCTGCAAATGAACATCAAGATCATCCACTGCAGCATCAAAGAGTTCATCCCGGGCATTAAGACCGTCAGCTGAGTTGGATAAAAGGATATCACAATTTTTGGCAATCAGACTATTTTCAACTGATTCCAGGGCATGGTCCAGGCTTTCATGGTAAGTTACCTGCTGCATCACTTCAGGGGAGGCATTGCGTTTTAAAAGATCCATAAGATGCCTTGGCGGTGCGGCAAGGGAAATGGTAACCCCCCTGGCCAAAGCCTGCTGGGCAATACGCTGGAAGGAATTCACGGCAGAGATATCAAAACCCTGAACCTTTGTCAGATCAAGAAGAATATGCTCGGGGAGATTCTCCTGCTCAAAGATTTCCCTGACTCTTTTTCCCACAAAATAGGTTGACCCGAAAAAAAGATAGCCCGTGAGTTTTAATATGATAAAAGCCTGACCACCCCGGGAGATCAATATCTGATCGGGAATCGACCGTTCCCGGGTACTGTTGAGGGTTGCAAGGGTTTTCTCCTCGCCCAGAACAGGGATATGGGTGAACCGAACCATGAAGATGACGATGGTTAACCCCAGACCAAGGGCTACGCCTGGCAGAAAGCCGTAATTTGCAATGGTTAGAACGATAATAAGAACAATGACATAGTCACTGGTGGTGAGTCGCTTCCAACCCGAAAAAACCCACTCCTCCACAAAAAAGAGACCGAGAAGAAAAAGAAGCCCGCCCAGCAGAGGTTTGGGTATAAAGGTAAGGGTGTTCGCACCGAAAAAAAGAACAGCAAAGCATACAAGGGCCGCTGTAACGGGAATAATCCTGGAGGAAATATTACTCCTTGGGCCTAGCATGCTCAGGGAAAGCGTTCCATATCCGGCAAATCCACCTCCGAGCCCGGCCAGGATGTTTCCGGCAGCTTCCACCTTAAGCTCCTGATCAAGATCAATATCCTGACGGGCACCAAGTTCGATACCGTTGACATTGAGGATCACTCCCACAAGGGACAACAGGGCAATGGTCAGGATATTCGGGAGCTGCTGAAAAAGTATTGTCCAGTCGATCATTCCAGCTGTTTCAGCTGTGACCCCCGGCCACAGCCCGCCCGACGGCATGGTGGCCAAAAGCCACCCCGAAGCACGGATATCGGGTATGGAAATGTCGAAACTAACAACAACCACTAAAAAAACAATCATTCCAATGACCATTGAGGCTGGAAGAATTAAAAAATGTGATTTCACCCGCATGAGCATGAAAACCAAAAGTGCAAAAAACACCCCCGGTCCCCAGTGGATGAACATCTCCATCATGAAAAAATCAGGCAGGGTGGCCAGGCTCAAAGCGGTACCTGTCATGACGCTGAAACTACCCACAAGAAGCATGGTTCCGCTGCCTGCAAGGAATCCACCGATGACGGGGAACGGTAGAAAACGGGCTATATTGGATAATCTGAATTTTCCGATAAACCAGAAAAAGAAAGCGGTTACAAGGGCTGAACCCATTACCATTCCTGCTACCGTTGCAAACAAGATCTCCGAAGGAACCGAAGGAAGTGCGGCAACAATGGAAGCCGCGGCAACCGAAAGAATGGCCACCGGTGTATCCTGGGGAAGGCTCACCATCGTGGAAAAAGGACTGAACAGGCCGGTCACAAGACAGAGGGCTGCTGCCCCGAAAATACACATTCCGGCGGCCCGGGGCGCAAAGGGTGCAAGGGCGCCGGAGAAGATAATACTTGCAAAGGAAACCTCCACGACAACAAGAACAACCCCGATTATTAAACCCTGTATAATAGCAGGAATCAGTTTCGGAGAGATAACATCCCCCAGCAACTCTTTGGAGCACCTTGCAATATGAGTGTGCATTATAGAAACACCACCATTTTTCTGTTGTTTTTAAAGGTGGGATAGTAGAATAAAAGCTGCAAAAAGAGAAGCCTTTTCCATCAACTGTAAACCACTATTATTGATTGTATGCCTGTATTCTGATACCCATCTATAGGTTCCTATGAAATTAATTGTGGTCAAAGACAGGAAAGTTTATGAAAAAAAAGTTTTTTATGCTGTGCCTGCTGGTATGTGCCGGACTTTTTTTCGGATATTTTAAAAAGTTTGACACGCAGGTTCAGGAGCAATTCCAGGGCAGGCTGTGGGAACTGCCGGCCCGGGTTTATGCCCGGCCCCTGGAAGTCTATCCCTCCATGCAACTGGTGCCTGATCTGTTTGAAAAAGAGCTGATCCTCATGGGGTACCGGAAACGGAACGATTCAAGTGAGCTGGACACACCGGGCACCTACGCCCGCATGGGGACCTCCTTTGACCTGTTTTTGCGGGCCTTTGATTTCGGGGATGAGACGCTTGCCCCGCGCCGCACCCGGGTCCGGATCAAAGCAAACCGGGTGATCCAGGTAAAAGATATCAAGACCGGCAGAAACAGGGAAATCGATCGGCTGGATCCGGTCCTGGTGGGCCGGTTTTACCCGGCGTCCATGGAGGATCGGGTTCTGGTAGACCTGGATCAGACAACACCCCTGCTGGGAAAATCCATTATCGCTGTGGAAGACCGTAATTTTTACACCCATTACGGCATTGATCCCAAAGCTATTTTCCGGGCTATTCTGGTAAACATTAAAAATCGGCGGCTTTCCCAGGGAGCCTCCACCCTGACCCAGCAGCTGGCCAAGAATTTTTTTCTGACCCGGGAGAAAACCCTGATCCGGAAGATCAACGAAACCTTTATGGCGGCTGCCCTGGAACTTCATTTTTCCAAGGATGAAATCCTGGAAGCGTATATGAACGAGGTCTACCTGGGCCAGGACGGTAAACGGTCCATCCATGGGTTCGGCCTGGCCGCGGATTTTTATTTCGGCAAGTCGCCGGCCAATCTTGCCCCCCATGAGATCGCCCTGCTGGTGGGCATGCTCAAGGGCCCCTCCTCCTATAATCCCAGGACGTATCCGGACCGGGCCAGGCAGCGGCGAGATCTGGTCCTTGAATTAATGGCAGACCAGGGGCTGATCTCTTCCTCCCAGTTAAGACAAGGCCTGGCCGCGTCCCTGGGCGTGGTTCAAAAACCGGCCCAGGGCCACTCTCCATTTCCCTTTTACCTGGATCTGGTGAAACGGCAGCTGCTCAAAGAATACCGGGAAAACGATTTGAGAACCATGGGACTGAGGATTTTCACGGCCCTGGATCCCCAGGTTCAGCTGGCCGCAGAACAGGCGGTCTCCGGTTTTTTGAAAGATAAAGACAGTCACCTGGAAGCCGGATTGGTATTTTCTGCCACGGCCACCAATGAAATCCATGCCCTTGTGGGGGGCAAAGATTTCAGGTACAGCGGGTTCAACCGGGCCTTGGATGCCCGGCGCCCCATAGGCTCCCTGGTCAAGCCGGCGGTATATCTTACGGCCATGGCCCAGCCAGACGCCTACACCATGGTCTCCCGGGTCAGCGACGGCCCCGTGAAAATCAAAAATCCCGACGGCACGTTCTGGCAGCCCCAAAATTTTGACAGAAAATCCCACGGGCAGGTGGGGCTTTTCCAGGCCCTGGTTCATTCCTATAATACCGCAACGGTTCGGCTGGGCCTGGATCTGGGTCTTGATAATGTCGCAAATACCCTGGAAAAATTAGGTGCAAAGCCTGCCCCCCCGGTTTTGCCGTCCATACTCCTCGGCAGCATGGATCTGTCTCCCGTCCAGGTGGCCCAGATGTATCACACCCTGGCATCCGGGGGGTTTTACACCCAGGCCCGGGCCATTCGAACGATCTATACCCTTGAAGGCGAAGCCCTCCAGCGGTATGACCTGACCATTGAACAGCGTATGGATCCAGGAGCGGTTTTTCTGGTAAATAAAATGCTCCAGGGCGTGGTTTCCCGGGGAACGGGAAAATCCCTGAATCAATGGCTGCCCCCGGAGTATTCAATTGCCGGAAAAACTGGCACCAGCAATGACCTCAGGGACAGCTGGTTTGCAGGGTTTTCAGGCAACCATCTGGCTGTGGTATGGATCGGACGGGACGATAACCGGTCCACCGGTCTGACCGGTTCTTCCGGTGCCCTCCAGATTTTTGGCCAGCTCATGTCAACAATTTCCAACACGCCTTTGAATCTGGCCGTTCCCGGGAATATTGAATGGGGGATCATTGATTCCAGAACCGGATACAGAACCAGCGGGGATTGCCCCCATGCCGTGTCTGTTCCGTTCATCCAAGGGTCTGTTCCGGAAAAATTCCAGCCCTGTGAATCTGCCGCCCCACCGGTCCAGCCTGGGGATCAACCCGTTCCACGGCCTTCATCCAAGTCAGCCCCCCCAAAAAAACAGAAAACCAAATATCTTATGGATTGGTTTAAAGAGGTCTTTAAATGAAGCAGAACACTTTTGTCCGCTGGGCAGCCATCTGTTCGGTTCTATTGTTAATTCCGTTTCTCATGGCCTCCTGCGCCAAGACCAGGATTTCATCCATTCCCCAGACCCATGAGCCCCCCAGACAGGTGCCGGGAATCGGGGATCCCGCACCGGAAAAAACCATCGAAAAGCCGGACCCGCCTCAGCCTGAAAAGCCTTTGCTCCCGGTCCCTCCAAAAGAGCCGCGGCCGGCCATTCTGGACACCATGATCCGAAAGGCTGAAAACCAGCTGTTCCTCCATAGGCCTGATACTGCGTTCCAGACCCTGGAACGGGCCCTGGCCATTGACGGCCGGGATCCTGAAGTCTGGCATCTCATGGCAAAGGCACAGCTGATGAACGGTCAATACCGCCAGGCTGAATCCCTGGCCAGAAAGTCCAATTCCCTGGCAGGCGATGATCGTTCCCTGAAAAAGAAAAACTGGAAGATAATTATCCGCGCCCTTGAGGAGCAAGGCAGGGTGGACGAGGCAGACCAGGCCCGGGAAAAGGCCGGAGCCTGAACCTTGAGGGCCGCCGGGCAGACCGTATTAACGGCTCCCGGGAGAGCAATCGTTCTATCTGCTTGATCGTGTTGGTTTTTTATTAATAGAGAAACCAAGCCCGACAATACCATGGCAAAGTTCCTGAAAAGCCTTTTCCAGCATTGCCTCTTTTTCACCAATACCGGAAATAGTCATGAGAATATCCATCTCAGGATTCTCTCCGATTGTTGTGGCCAAAGATTTGGTGTAAATTTCAGGGTACCTGTCCACGATCTGGATCAAGACCGGTTCCAGAAGGGATTCATCATTACACCCAACCGCAACACATCTTGACATTGCTTTGCCTTCACCAAAAACCTGATCAAGAAATTGCGGCAACGACTGTTCAACAATTCCCTTCAATTCTGAAGGGACCCCGGGAACACTTATAATTGCCGTTTGTTCGACCTGCAGAAAAACGCCGGGAGCCGTTCCCACAGGATTCAAGAGCGGCTCGCCACCGAAAGGCAAGCAGGCCATCTTCTGGCGGGCCGGATTCAAACCGCCCTGTGACATGATGCCCCGTTCAAAAAAACGATCGTACTGTTGTCTGACTTGCTCAAGGGCCTCCCCATGCAAAACGACTTCACGGTCTGTTCCTTCAGCGACTGCCTGAAGGGTCAAATCGTCTGATGTCGGGCCTAGTCCACCCGACGTAAACAGGAGATCGACCTTTCGCGACACACTATCCCGAACCGCCTCTGCCACAACTTCAAGTATATCGGGGACAACGGTGACCCGTCCCACGACCCCGCCACGCCCGTGCACAAGTCGGCACAACCAGTTTGTATTTGTATCTAAAATATCACCGGTTAATATCTCGTTGCCCACAATAATAACTTCGACTTTAACTGCTTTTTCCATGACACCTCTTAAATTGTTGACATAAAATATATTCTCGTATTGATTACAGGGATCATAACACACCAGCCGCACATCAAAATAAACATTTTCTCAAAGAAGAAAGATGATTATAACAAGAATCAACCCCATGCGTTTCAATTTGGACCGATGACCTCTTACAACGCCAATGTAAACAAGCTCTACCTCTTCTCATTTCTGAAGATGAGCCTTTTCCCCATGGCGATTATCACGCTGTTCTGGAAAGATCATATCGGCTTGAGCCTTACGCAGATCTTACTCCTGCAGGGGCTGTATTCCGTTGCCATGGCAATCATGGAGTATCCCTCCGGTTACTTGAGTGACAGGATCGGTTACCGTGCCGCACTCAACCTCGCTTGCCTGCTTGGAATCATCGGATGGGGCCTCTATTCTTTTGCCGAGTCCTTTACCTTGGTTTTTGTTGCCGAGATCATCCTGGGAATTTCCATATCCTTTATCAGCGGCGCAGACAGTGCCCTTTTATACGAAAGTCTGAAGGCCGATAACGAAGAACACAACTATGCCCGCCACGAAGGCCGGATGAACGGTTTGGGCCAGATGGGTGAGGCTTGCGGCGCGGTCTTTGCCGGTCTGCTCTACACGACAGCGCCACTGCTCCCGTTTTTTGTCCAGGTGGCCGTCTGGTTCCTCGCTTTATTGCTGACCCGCACCCTGATCGAGCCCCAGCGACAAATCAAGAGACCCACCAGTCATTTTGCCGAGTCCCTGGCTTCAACCCGTTACGCGTTGATGGATAACCGCCGATTGCGCTATACAATTCTCTTTAATTTGATATTAGGCATGGCCTCGTTTTATCCGATATGGTTGATTCAGCCCTACATGCAGGATGGGGGCGTCCCCATTGGTTGGTTCGGCCCAATCTGGGCCATAGCAAACCTGAGTGTCGCAATTTCTGCCTTTTGCAGCTATCGCGGTCATCTGGAACTGGGGGACCGAAAGATGGTTATCCTGTTCATACTCCTGATAGTCGCAGGTTACCTCGGGCTGGGTCTTGTGGGTGGCGTTTGGGGGTTTTTGTTCTACTATCTGCTGACCTGTATGCGTGGCCTGCGCGGGCCTATGCTGCTCAACCATGCCCAGAGGGAAATACCCTCCGCCAATCGAGCCGGCATCCTCTCGCTGCAGTCACTCGTCTTTCGCATCAGTTTTGTTTGCACGGGTCCACTGGTTGGCAGGCTCGCCGATAAGATTGGTGTTCAGCAAACATTCCTGCTGCTTTGTTGTGCCTTTACCTTGATAGTGCCGCCATTGGCCTGGTTGTTTCTCGGGCAGATCATCAAAAAAAAGGACCTGTAACAATGCTATGCTTCGCCCAGAATTGATGAAAGCGGCCTCAATAAGGATGTTTAGAAGGATCGGGAAACAAAAGTATTTCAAAGATCTTAAAGAACATTTTGTACCCAGACTCATGGCAGAAAATCCCCATAAACTGCGTCTTGCCCTGGAAACAGAAGATATGATCCTCAATGCCGGTTGTACAGGCCTAGACCCGACGGCCAGCTGGCGACCGGAGTCCTGCGCCTATTCGGGGCATTGCTTCGAGCCCCGGTATCCGATAAAAAGAGCAATTCTTGTGTATGTCGCCCTCTCTTTTTCCAGATATGGGTAGGAATTTTTTGATAGAAATGAGTCTTTCTACACATTTTATGTTGCGATAACCCAATAAAATAAGCTATTAATCAAAAGGATTTCACGAACAGAGTGGCTTGCCTTGTCTTACGAAGCTTGGTCGTGGTCAAATTTATACTAATTTTAAAGGTTTGAATAATGAAAATAACAATTACCGTAGAACTGGATCAAGAAGCAACTCAAATGATCGCAAACCCTTTGGATAGCATTTCCCAAAAGATAACCCATCTGATCGAATCTTTTGAGCAAAACAGCCAGGGAGTAGAATCTACTCCAGAAAAACCAGCAGTCCCAACAAACGAAACAGAAGAAGAGCCTGCCCAGGAGCCAGCACAAACCCAGGAGTCTGCAGATAGCATATCCGACAAAAAGAATATTAAAAAAACCATATTAGAGACGATTAAAAGCAAAAAATCCGGAATCAAGGCCAAACAGATCCGGGAACTAACCGGTTTTACAGGCAAGCAGATCTCGAACAATGTGTTTCATCTTAAAAAGGAAAAACTTGTCAGAAAAACGCCTAAGGGCTTTTTTGTATATATTCCACCCAAGGAACCCAGTATCAACTCAGACCTGGATTCAAAGTAAACAGCCGGTTTTTTTTACCCTATATTGTGTTCTGAGAGTTAGAGATGAAACGAGCTATTTCAGAGATAGTCCGGTGGCACTATTGGATCCTGAACAACCAGGATTACTGCCAGTATTCAGCTCTGGGTTCGTTTCATTGTTAAATAGTTATTGAGTTAATGCAAGATTTGCAGTGCCTCGCCCTTGGTCTCTGCGACACTCAAGCCATCAATTCTTCCTCGCTATAATCCGATCAGACCCCATAGCACCTTGTTGACCATGGCCCATTCATTCAATATTAACGGTTCCAATGCCAATGGAACGGGTGACTTCGAATGTGCGATGCTATAGATAATGGCCGGGAACAGGTTCCTTTGCATCACCGGTTCCCGGCGGAAGAGTTGTTCCAGGCCGCCAAAAGGGTGGCCTGGAATCATTACGCTTGCATGATTCTAAACTTCAATGATCCGGCACTGGAGACGCTTAGGCCTGGTACATAAGGGATGACGATCTCCCCATGCCGGACAATTTCGGCATCAGAATTCACCGTACGCAACGGGTCGGCCGGATGGATCCTGGCACCAACCGGGTGTGATACTGTCGGCACAGGCGTCTTCATCATAGGTGTACTCGGTGCTCCAGCCTTCCCAACCATCGGAAAAATTCTTTACATTGGTAAATCCCATGAGGTGGGCATGGAGGAAACTCAACGCAGACCGGTAACCGCTGCCGCAATAGAAATAGAGATCCCTGTCAAACTTGCCTGCTGTCATTCCTGAACTTATCCCAACAGACTCCCACAGATCTTTCACTTCTGTAAAACTCCGGAGAGTACTGTCTGAATCGGTAAATTCCAGGGTGTAGTCATCGGCTTCATGGGCCCACACGGCATTGGGAATGCGGCCTTTCTGGACCACATAACTGTAGCCTGAAATTTCTCCCTTATACTCGGGGTAGCTGCGAACATCGGCGACCACAACAGTGTCTGTATCATTGTAAACCTGTTCCATTTCGTCCACGGTGGCCAGGTGCTCGGGGAGAACGGTTCCGGTGAATGCTGCTGCCGGGACCGGCGTGTTGACCTGGGTTTCACCGTCGTAGCCTGCATTGATCCAGGCAGAGTAACCGCCGTTCAGGTAACGGACATCCTTGACTCCGGCATAGGTCAGAATCCACCACAGACGTGCGGCAAAGATGTTGGAATTGCTGTAAACGATGACGGTGGTATCTTCGGTGATCCCCATATCTGCCATGGCAGCATGCAGCTGGTCGTCGGGAAGCATGAACCAGCGCGGATAGTCGTTTTCGTAGATATCGGAATTGGAATGGATTGCTCCGGGGATATGGCCGCCATTGTATGCGTCCGCCCATTCCAGGGTGCCCCACTGGGTTTCAAAGATCAGAAACTTATGGTCCCTGTCATAATCATAACCGTCAGGAGCGGTGGTGGTGCTGCCATCGGCATGGTAGTCCATCACCTGTTTTATCCAGGCGGGATAGACCAGTTTCTGGTACTGGGCCAGCTTTTCCATGGGAAAGGCCACAGGGTCAGACCCGGCCCAGTCACGGATGGAACCGTCGTAATTGCTGGCCCTGTCATACCCCAGAAGGCGGAACAGAAAATAGGCAAAGCCACTGCGAATACCGATGGTGCAGTATGCAGTCACTTCCTTGTCCTGGGTAACGCCCCTTGAGTCGAACAGCTCTTTGAGATTCTCATAGGGCAGAACGGTCTTGTCCTCGCTGAAATACCAGGCGTAAGGAATCTGAACAGCACCGGGGATATGACCGCCTCTGGCTTCTCCGTAACGTTGCCACCCCGTGAATTCCTCGTCTTCCCGGGTGTCCACGATGGCAAAATCACTGCTGTCCATGCGTGCGGCAATGTACTCCTTGTCAGAGGTAATGCCCGTCTTTACCTGGGCTGTAAATACAGCCGCGGGCCGTGTGTTTGCCACTGTCTGGGCGGTGTTCCCGTCAGCCAGCCATTTGTCCCAGCCGCCGTTGAGGATTCTGACCGACGGACATCCCAGGACTTCCAGCATCCAGAACAGACGCCCGGCACCGCCAAAGGAAGCGGTGGTGTCATCATAGATGACCATGGATAAGGTCCGGGTCAGACCCATCTGGCCCAAAGCCTGCTCAAGCTGATCTGTGGCAAGCAGATTGCTGTCCGTGTCCAGGAACTGCTGCCAGGGAACGCTGATGGATCCGGTGATATGGCCCTGGGAATAGGCATCTGCGGACCGGGCGTCAAGGATGACGACGCCAGCCTGGGTCAGATCGTCTGAGTCCGCCAGGAGGTTTGCATTGGGATAACTTTTTTGGGTGACACTGGAACTGTTACAGGCCAATAACAAGACCGACAGCATCAGCATCACAGCTCCTGCCAGAACCCTCCGTTTTTTTTTGTTCATCAGATTCTCCTTCAATGATAATGTTGACGTTATTCTGGTTTTCAAAGTTCATCGTCAAGGGTTGTGGTAGTATTGCCCGTTGTATCAACCAGGAGATCTGCATTCTTTGGCCCGGGAACGGTATCCGGCATCAATATTAACTTAACCCGGCATGGTGTGATACAGTGGACAGCCGTATAAAATACTGAATTTCCCATCAGACTGACCGTTGACCATGGTTTTGTGCTATTATTGTCAAAAAAAATTTAGAGTATACGGACAAACCAACCCTGGGTCCAATCGTTTGTTCATATTCAGATTCCCAATGGTATTTTAAATTTCGATAGTTTCCGTCGAATTTGATTCAGGTGGGCAAATGGACTTTTTGGCCTTGATCAACTCTTTGAACGCCCCTCAGGCTGCATTATTCGGATTCTGTGATTTTCTGGTGGCATACGCTGTCATGTCCGTAGTACTATCCGCGATAGGCTGCATAAAAAAGCCGATCACGTTAAAAATACCGCCCTGGAAAAAAAAGGATACGTACGACCTTGAAAGGGCTGCTGCCAGACACCGAATATGAATAAGGAGCAAAAACCATGATAGCAACGGAAATAGAAGCGCTTATCCTGCAAACCATCAAGAAAATCGCTCCCGAGTCAAATCTTGAAAACCTGAATCCAGGCCTTCGCTTTCGCGATCAGTTTGATTTTGATTCAGTGGACTTTGTCAATTTCATTGAGCAGCTCCAGGAACGTTTCCAGATCAAAATCCCGGAAACCGACTACCCCCAACTGGCGACCCTGAACGGCGGCATTGCCTATCTGGGAGAAACGACCGGAAAGTAATGGAATCAAGGAAATTCCTTTTTTCCTTGTGGCCAAAAGCCCACAGTATGGGAAGCATTTTCTGGTCAGCCTATCTCTGTTTTTTGTGGAGGATCTCAATAATCGGAAGTTCCCATGAATCGATTCGTTCATGCCTGCCATCATAATCCTGCCCATCTGTCTGTTTGCGATTGATAATGCCAAGCACCCGGGCGTGGAGGATGGTTTGGGTGCGCCCCTGCCATTTGGCCGTTCCCCTGTTTGAAAGCCTTGCAATGGTTTGGTGGCGGGTGTTTTCAATAAAAACGTGATCGTTTTTTTCTTTGAGAAAGACGCTTTCCATGGGGGTGAGGGCCGAAAGCGCCCCATGGATCGGATGGTTCCGGGCGAACAAACCGGCGTAGGATAGAAAAAGATCTTCCATCCCCAGGATCGAAACGGTTAAATCTTCATTAAATCCAGGGAGAGCCGACGGTTCTGCCCTTGTGACATGGACAAAGTCATGTTGTTCCAGAAACGGCACATGGGGATTTGGGGAGCCTTGAATCCTGCAGACATGGACTGCCTTTATGGCCCGTGTCATGGCCACGTAAAACAATCGCCGCTCTTCTTCAATATCCGTTTGTGTCCATCCGCCGTCCAGAATGAACACAAAGGGAAATTCCATACCCTTTACACTGTGGGCCGTACCCAGGAAAACACCGGTCCCGATCTTGTGCTCCCGCTTTTCTTCCAAAAGGGTTTCAAGGACAAAATCCTTTGCCCGGTCAATGGATATTTCCATGTCCGAATTGACAGCACACCATGATTCGAGAATCTGCCCGATCTGATCCGTCCATGGGTTTTTCTGTTTGAACTGATCCAGAACCGCCTGCCGCAGGTCAAGGGGCGTCCTGCTCTGGTTTTTATGATTCTCCAGGTATTGAAGAAACACCCGGATCTCTCTGATCCTGAACAATGGAAATCCCGCACCACTTTTGATCGAATAGCAAAAGGGTATCTCTTTTCTGGCAAGGGCCATCCTGAGGGAGACCAACGACGTATAGGCCATGCCCTTACGGGCGACCACTGCGACATCATTGTACCCCATATCCGGATTGTCCGCCATGAGCTGCTCTATCCTTTGGGCAACAAACACCGCCTGGGAGGCGATATCTTTGACCTGGACCACCTGGACCCGTTCATGGGTTTTGATCGTGTGGGCTTCGCATTCATGGGATCTTCTTTTTCCATTGATCCGGCAGGGCCAGTCTGTTTTCATCCGGTTTTTATTCTGGGCGATAAATGCGTTTGAGGCCTGAACGATCGGGTAGGCAGACCTGTAATTTTCCACCAGATAAACGGTTCTTGCCCCATAGTCCTGCTGGAACTGCTTGATGAAACGCAGGTTGGCATTTCGAAAGCCATAAATACTCTGGTCGTCATCCCCCACCGCCATAATGGAAATTCTTGTATCCCGGTCCTGTTCAAGCCGGCCGGTCAAGGCCGAGATAAACCGGTATTGACGATCATCAATGTCCTGGTATTCATCAACAAGGATATGGCGATATTGTGCCAGCAGAACCTCCCTTGCCTCTGATTGCTCAATGCCGGCGATTTCCCGCGCTCCGTTTAACATCTCAACCGCCTCGTCAATGATGGCATCAAAACCCATGATTTTTTTTCCTGGTGGGGCGCCGGTCTGGCCGGCCAGGCAAGACCGGCCGGTCAGGCGCATGGCAAATCCGTGGTAGGTCATGGCCGTCACCGCGTTTGCGCTCCTGCCGGTCAGGGCCCGGATTCTTTTTCGAAGCTCTATCATGGCCTGGTGGTTGAAACAGAGCACAAGGATGGAGGCGGGGTCAATGGATTTGGCCTTGATCAGCCAGGCACACCGGTGAACAATGGTTCGGGTTTTGCCCGAGCCGGGCCCGGCCAGAATCAGTATATTTTTTTCAGGCGCCGCTGCAACAATGGCTTCCTGGGTATGATTTTCAAGGGACTGGATGATTTTTTTATACGCCTCTGCGGTCATGGCCGTTTGAATCAGGGTTTTCTCCCTGGGAAAATATTGCTGGATAAAGGTATCATAGGAGGATGAAAAATAATCACTGACAAACCCCAGGGCGGTTTTGATCTTTTCAAGGCCCAGACGGGCATATTTTTCCATCACATGAACCTGTACGTTTTTCTGGGCATAGTGGTGGGACAGGGGTTCATAATCGCCCTGGGTATATTGTCTTTTAAGGCTTTCCGGAAGCAGCGTCAGGTTCATGGCCTGGCGGAACACCCCCAGGCCGTTCTGCAGGGTAATCACCTTCATGTCGTGCATGAACAAAAGACTCTGTTCAATCAAACGCCTGTGATCGCCCCGGTACCCGGAAAGAAAAACATCGGACTGCATCTCCCGAATGATGTGGGCAAGAAAAAATTCAGACATCACCTGGGCCTGGCCCTGCTGCAAGGGTTTTGCCAGGGCTGAAATAATGGTTGCAAGGCAGCGTCTTGAACAATTATGGCGCAGCTGCATTCGTTGTCGGATCTCCTGCCAGGAAAATTTCACATACACCATCTGCTGCTCCGATCCTTTTCTGCCGGCTATTTTTAAACTCTTTGCCTGACTTTCTCCTTGGTCACTGGCAAGGGCCTTTAATAGTCTGCCCACAACATCGGTATTCACCTGGTCAAATCCCTTGTCCTTGAGTCGCTGGGACATCAGCCTGAGATGGATGACATCGGCCGTGTCAGGGGAGGTTCCTGCATCCGGCGAAAGTTCCGCCATCAGCGCGAGCATCTGGGTTTCAATCGCCATAACGGCCTCGAGCAGTCTGGATGAGCTGCCCTGTCCCCTGGGCCTGACAAAGGCGGTCATGAGGATTCCTTCCTTGATCAGTCCGACGTCTGCCATCTGGGATAAAAGCCCGATCACAAACCGTGGATCCATATATTTTTCGGGCAGATTTTCGATTTTTCCCAGATTTGCACAGATAACATCGGCAGATAATATGGAATCCTTGTCTGCATTGAACAGGGTGAGCAGAATCGTTCGGAACACACTTGCCGTCATTTGGGAGAGATTCAATGCCGCGATTCGCTCTTCGGCGGCAGCCATGTCTTGGACAAGGGGTTTGCCGTTGAAAAAAAGTGTCTGGTTGAACGAGCGCTTTAAAAAGCCCTTTCGCTCAAGCCAGCTGACGCCGATTCTTGCCCGGCCGTCATCCTCGACAGAGTCGGAATAACCGATCAGGCGCATGATTTCCCCGGGAGTGATGACGATCTCCGGGGTTTTTGCGCCTCTTTTTTTCAGCACAGCCAGGATTTTTTTGATGTCCTTTAACGAAAGTTTTGAATAGGCATTTAATGAAAACTGGTTTTCAATATCTTCCTGTTCGTACAGGAGAATGCAGTCTGCAGGGGCTGTATCCCTCCCGGCCCGGCCCGCCTCCTGGAGGTAGTTTTCAAGGGATCCGGGAATATCGGCATGGATGACCAAACGGATATCCTTTTTGTCGATGCCCATGCCAAAGGCATTGGTCGCACAGATCACAGAAATCTTCCCGGATAGAAAATCATCCTGGGTATTTCGTTTGTCCGGCTCGCTTCGCCCTGCATGGAAGGGGTAAGATTCAATGCCTCGTTCATTTAAAAAACGACTGAGCGCCTCTGTTTTTTTCCGGCTGGCACAATATACAATGGCGCCGCTGCTGCTGTCAGGGAGACTCTCTTTAAGACAATTGAAAATCACATCATGCTTTTCAGCCGCTGTCACCGGCCATACCTGAAAATTCAAGTTCTCCCTCTGAACTTCACTGATAAAGCAAACCATGTCAATACCAAGCTTTTCAGCAAAATGGACGCTGATTTCTTCAACCACATCCTTTTTTGCGGTTGCCGTAAATGCAGCAATAAGGGGAGGGCGTTGGGACTTTTTGTGCTGTTCCACAATAAAATCGGCAACATTGAGATAATCGGGCCTGAAATCATGGCCCCATTTGGAAAGGCAGTGGGCCTCATCAAAGATCCAGCACCCCACATCCCTTGAACCGATCAGTTCTGCCACACTGAAATTGCGCAATTGTTCGGGAGAAATATATAAAAGACCGATATCCCCCAGCCTTACCCTTTCCATGACATCCCCCCGTTCAGGGAGGGTAAGGCTGCCGTTGATGGCACCGGCCACCGCCATGCCGCAGGTCTTGTTCAGATTGTCCACCTGGTCTTTCATCAACGCCTTGAGCGGTGAGATCACAACACTGAGTTCACCGGTCCTGTGGTACCGGTGAAGGGCTGGAATCTGATAGCAGATGGATTTCCCGCCGCCCGTGGGCAGAATGCCCAGCAACGGGTTGCCCCCGAGGTTTGCCTCGATGATTTCCTGCTGGAGTTTCCGACCGTCGGGCAGCCGGCGGTACGCGTCAAACCCAAAGTAGCGTTTGAGGAGCTTTTCAGCGTCATTATTTGCCCTGCAGCAGGCGCAGTCGCTGCTGCCGCAGGCATACCGAAGCCGGGTGATGATGTCGGAAATTTCCGGAAATTCGTGTCGCACCCAGGGAGGGATGATGGAATTGCCGCCGGACACCCTGAGCCAGGACAGAACATAGGCAAGAACAGGTCTTTTCTGGTGATCATGGCAGAACGCCTCCCAGATCGTTTCAAAGGCGGTTGAACATATTTTCTCCCGGCATATTGCCAGGAAGATCTGTCTGGCCCTGTCCGTGTCTGGAACGGATTCGGACAAGGCGTGGAACAGATCAAAAATGCCGGTCATCCCCATGCCTGGATTTTTAGAACAAAAGGGCTCAAAGGCAAAGGCATAAAAGGAGATCAATCCGGGATTTTCCTGGTTTAACACGGAAAATGCCGCCACCTGATCTTCAAACACAGCCCAGGTCAGACGGGCGTCTGCCACCGGGTTATTCTTGCTGTTCTTGATCAGCTTGTAGTTTTTGATCAGTTTGTGATAGGGATTTTCCGGAAATGCCAGGGGGGACAGATACAGCGTATCAATGACCGGCAGACGCAAAATCGGCGCATCCGGGAAGGCGTCTCTTGTAAGCACAAGGTCATGGTTGATGATATTGTGGCCCAGGACATAGTCGGCCCCGGATGAAAAGTCTGACAATTTCCCCAGGGCAGCCCGGGTGTCCTTGATGTCTTTTCTTTCAAATGTGCTGCCGTTAAAGACTGCGCCCACATGGAATACATCCCCCTTGGGAACCGCCTCAAAATCAATGACAAGGACGTGTTTAAACTTCACGAAAATCCGGCTGACCCACTCCGCAACCGATTTGCCATCCTTGCCCGGAAGATCTGCATCCAATACAGATTCAGCCATGACCGCTTAACCTTTCCCCGGCAAATCTGGATATCTCAAACGGGGCAGCATCAATTGGATATGGCCTGGGAATATCCTTTTCCAGGTGGGCCTGAACAGAATATTAAAAATGTGTCCTTTCTTCATATTAATATAAAAAAATTCTCCCCGTGGGTGAATCGTGTTAATGCATAGAGCATTAGCAGAAGTATTCGCCGAAAACAAGGGTGGAAGGGCAGGGAGACTGTGATACCCTTGCATAACGTAAGTTTGTAAAGATTGATTATCACCATCGAAACGGCAAGGAAGTTCACATGAGTTCAAAAAATGTATCTGGCCCTGTGCCATTCGGGCGACTGGGAAAAAGTATCATGATAAACAATATTTCCCCTCGAGTATGCACCTATTCCTGCGTATACTGCCACCTGGATACCCCCCCGAAAACGATCATGTACAGGTGTGTCTTTCATGATTCGAACACACTGGTGGAAGAGACGAAAATAAAATTAATCAATGCGCAATCCAATAATGAATCCATTGAATACTTGACCATTGTTGCAGATGGCGAACCAACACTTGATGTAAAACTGGGACTGTTAATCGACCGACTGCGTCCGCTGGGCGTCAAAATTGCCGTCATCACCAACTCGTCCCTCCTGCACAGGGCCGACGTCCAATACGCCCTGGGCAAGGCAGACCTGGTCTCCTTTAAAATTGATACACTGGATGAACAGACATGGCGGAAAATCAACCGACCCCATAACATCATTAAATTTGATGGCATGCTGGATGGAATCGGTTCTTTTGCCAAAAAATTTACCGGACAGGTTGTAACGGAAACCATGCTGATCAAAGGAGTGAATGACGACATGATAGGCATTGAGAAAACAGCTGACTTTATCCGGGGCATAGATTGCGCCACCGCATACCTGGGCATTCCAGCACGGCCGCCTGCTGAAACATCGGTAGCGCCTCCCGAAGAACAAACCCTTGAGCAGGCTTACCAGGTGTTTGAGGTCCGTGGGATCAATACCGAATACCGGATTGGATGCGAGGGGGAACCCATTTCAACCGAGAAGTGATAAAGCCGCAATGGAACCCTGAAAGCCTCGGCCAGGAGAGAAGACCAGGCTCCGCTCCGGCCATGAAGGGTTAAAGCTTAAGGGATACCAGCTTATTGCCGGGGTCTTCCCTGTCCGATGTGACTTGAAAGCCAAATACACGGCACAGTTTGAGCATGGCTTTATTCTCACTGAGGACATCGCCAAAGACTTCACCGATTCCCTGGCTGCCGGCATAATCGATGATGCGGCGAAGAAGCATGGGCCCGAGCCCCAGGCCCGTCATGTCGCCACGCAGCAAAATGGCAAACTCTGCCCGCTCTTTGTCCGGGTCTGCGCTGAGTTGCACGAGTCCATAAAGTTCCGTGGCGCCTTCTTTGTTTTTACCTTCGACCACCAAGGCCATATCCCGGTCATAGTCGATCTGGGTGAGGCGGGCAGCCAGGGTATGTGGCAGGGTGTTCATGGGATGTAAAAAGCGCAGGCGGATCTCTTCCGGAGAGAGGCTGGCAAAGATCCTTTGAAAATCCGGCTCATCTTCCGGGCGGACCGGGCGGATGAGCAATGTTTGCCCGTCCGGCAGATTCAGGGTTTCTTCCAATTCTTTGGGATAGGGATGAATGGCCAGTCGGTCCATGGCCGGACGGATGGCCTTGACCAGTTTGATGCGGGCATCCAGCACCAGCACCCCATGCTCATCTGCCAGCAGCGGGTTGATCTCCAGTTCGGCAATATCGGCAATATCGCAAACCAGCTGGGAGATTTTCACCAGGGTGAGGGCGATACTGTCCAGATCTGCCGCCGGCATTCCAGGATAGCCCTGCAGAAGACGGTAAACCCGGGTACGGGCCATCACCTCATGGGCCAGTTTCATATTGAGCGGGGGGAGTGCAAGGGCCTTGTCCTCGATCACTTCCACGGCCATGCCGCCATGGCCGACCATGAGTACCGGGCCAAAAAGCGCATCATCGGCCATCCCGACAATCAGTTCAAGGGCATGGGGGCGGTGAACCATTGGCTGCACGGTAAATCCCTGGAAACGGGCATCAGGCCGCAGATGACGTACACGCTCCAGCATGGCAGCTGCATTCTTGCGTACCACGTCCGGGGTTTCAAGGTTGAGGCTGACACCGCTGACATCGGACCTGTGAATAATATCTGGTGAAACAATTTTCAAGGCCGCTGGTCCGCCGATTGTTTCAGCCAGCCCGGCGGCAGCTTCCGGAGAGGAGGCTTCATGGGTTGCCACCACGGGAATGGCATAGGCTTCAAGGACGGCCATGGCTTCTGATGCCGTCAGCCATGAACGATTTTCAGCCAATGCCCCATCAATAAGTTTCTGGGCCGTGGCTGAATCCGGGGTGAAGACCTCAGGCGTGTTGGGTGGGGTTTCCATCAACATTTCCTGACTCTTGTGGTAACGCACGATCTGCATGAAACCCCGTACGGCTTCGGCAGGGGTCGTGTAGGTGGGAATACGGTTCCCAGTAAAAATGCGCCGGGCCTCGAGGGCCGTTTCATTACCGGTCCAGCAGGTGAGTACCAGCTTGCGGTTGTACGTCGATATTTTGTTTTGAAGGGTATTGATCACAGCGTTTGAGGCCTCAGTCGATGAAGCCACGGCCGTGGGACAATGGATCACAAGAACAGCATCTGTCCCCTTATCATTAACAAGGGCCTCCAGGGCGTCACCATAGCGGCTGCCCGGGGCATCATTCAGGATATCGACCGGATTGCCATGGGACCCGGCAGACGGAAGAATCTGGTTGAGACGCTCGAGGGTATCGGGCCCAAGTGCTGCCAGCCGGCCCCCACGATCAATCAGCGTGTCGGTGGCCATCACCCCCATGCCCCTTCCATTGGTTAAGACTGCCAGGCGATTCCCTGAAACCTGGCGGGCCACGGCCAGGGTCTGGACCGCATTAAACAGGGCCTGCATATCCTTGACCCGCAGCATTCCTGTCCGTCGAAAGGCAGCGTCGTATACGGCATCGGAACCGACGGGAAAACCGGGGTGTGACGCTGCTGCCAGGACAGTTTCTCCATGCCGGCCGGCCTTGACCACAATCACCGGTTTAATGCGGGCCACAGCCCGGGCCGCGGAAATGAATTTTCGAGCGCCGGTAATCCCTTCAATGTAGAGCAGGATTGCCTGGGTTGAAGAATCATAGGCCAGGTAATCCAGCATATCCCCGAAATCCACATCTGCCATCTCTCCCAGAGCAACACACTTGGAAAATCCGATTCCCTGGGAGGTGGCCCAGTCCAGAACCGCCGTCAGTACGGTTGCGGATTGGGCCACAAAGGCAAGATTCCCGGTTAAAGGCGGCGCATGTCCAAAACTTGCGTTAAGGCCGACGCCGGGAACCATAATCCCCAGGGAGCCGGGACCGACAATGCGCAGCAGGTGGGGCCTGGCAGCTGCCAGCATGGCCGTTTTCAAGTCCTGGTGATGGGGATCAGGGTGATGGGGGTCGGTATCGTTGAAAAATCCGCCGGTGATGACCACCGCGGCCCGGGTGCCCCGTCTGCCAAGTTGGTCAATCGTCTCCGGCACGGTTTCAGGGGGGGTTGCGATCACTGCCAGATCAGGTGCGCGGGGCAGACGTGCAACATCCGCATAGGTTTCGACACCCTCTATGATTTTGGATGCTGTGCTTACAGGAAAAATTTCGCCCTTGAAACCGGCGCTGAACAAATTGGCGGTCACCACCCCCCCAATGGTTCCGGGTGTCTGACTTGCGCCAATCAGGGCCACCGAACAAGGGGCAAAGAGATAATTCAGATTTCTGATTGTCATGGTAGATTCTCCCTGTTGTCTCTATTGTTCTAATTCACCTATGATTTAAATTATTCAATTTTCGGATTTCAACGTTGATGATCGGGGTCAGTTGATGATCGGGGTCAGTGAGGATCGGGGTCAGGCTTGTGTTATTGTACGTCTGACAATATCCTACCCTCTTTCCAAGCCGAACAAAAGAGCAATAATGCAAGCCCATGTAAAACACTATCCCGAACGTTGAGATTATTAAACGGTTCCCCGTGCGACTTTTTCCCGGGGGGACTCTCCATGCTCCGGCCGCGCCGGTTATTTAAAAAAGGTCAGCAGGGCATGCAGGTTGGTCATGGGATGGGGCGGACACCCCGGAATAAAGAGATCCACCGGTAAAAGGCTGTCCAGCCCTTGGGCAATTTCAGGGCTTCCCCGGAACGGGCCGCCGGTCAGAGCGCAGCTGCCAACGGCAATCACCACCTTAGGCGATGAGGTCGCCTCGAATGTCTTGAGCAGCGCGGTTTTCATGTTTTTTGAAACAGGGCCTGTCACAACAATCCCGTCGGCATGGCGGGGAGATGCCACAAAATTAATACCAAAACGGGCAAGGTCGAAAAAGGGGGTGGCAAGAACATTCAAATCCGCTTCGCAGGCGTTGCATCCGCCTGCCGATACCTGCCGAAGCTGAAGGGACCTGCCGAACAGTTTTTTAAAATGCTGCCTTGAATGTTCAGCCAGATCCGGCAGTTCGCCGTCGGTCAGCAGGTGATCCTTTTCAGACACAGAGATTTCAAAATTCTGTGTAAACGAGATGAATTCGCCTTTGGAGATGCGCTCACAGGTGCCACAGAAGACACACCGGCCCATGTCGATTAATTTTCTGGAGATATCAATGGCATCCTGGGGGCAGGCCGCCGCACACTCTGCGATCATTTCTGCAGGCGCATGGCGGTTTATCCGGGGGCGGCCTCGATAACGTGACGGCAGTTTGATTGTCTCGTTTGGATAGCCTGATGTTCTGTAACCCTGATCAAATCTGTTTTTTAAAATATTGAACATTTTTTTCTCTCAATAATTTGTGTTGAAAATGTCTCTTTTCGTTTTGTGACCCTGGAATCCATTGACGCTCCAGCCATTTTACCTAGAGGTCCGTCCCGCAATAGGAGAGATTAAAACTCTTGTTGTTAAGGGGAAAATCTGAAATTTCCGTATCCCTCAAGGCCATGGACAGGCCGTTCCAGTTGTGAAAAGAGGGATCTTTAACTTTATAACGGAGGATGGAGCCATCATCATCGGTCAGGATGCAGTGGGACAGCTCGCCCCGCCAGGCTTCGTTCAGGGTTACAACAAAAGAAGACGGCGCAAGGGAAACCCTCGTGCTTTCAATGACACCTGTTGTGACAGGGTTAGCCAGGAGGGTTGTAATGATATCCAGGGACTGGATAATTTCTTCTGCCTTCACGGTGGCCCGTGCATGTACATCTCCCGCTGATTTCGCATTCTCAGGGAAATTGAGCTGACCATAATGCCCGGTTGGAAAACAGCGTCTCACATCAAAGGGCAGGCCGCAGGCACGGCCTGCAGGGCCAACCAGACCAAGGCTCTCTGCGTCCGCCTTGGACACAGCACCACAGTTATCAAAACGGGATTGAACGCTGGAGTTTGTCAGTAAAAGATTGATCACATGCTTGACCTGGGGGGTTAGTTCAACGATGCGTTCAACCAGGGTTTTTCGGACATCCTCGGTCAGGGAAAACCGTGTTCCGCCTGGACGGACCAGACCTTTGCCAAACCGGTTTCCGCAAATCAGAAGCGTCATGTTGAGAAAATCTCCCCTCATGCGGCCGAAGTAATTTGCAGGAGGCAGAAAGGCAACATCGCCGCTTAAAGCACCCAGGTCACCGACGTGGTTTGCGATACGTTCAAGTTCCAGGGCAATGGTGCGGATGATTTGTGCCCCTGCATCCGCCTCAAGGGATGAAAGCGCCTCGACCGCCTGTGACATGCAGATACCGTAACCCACGGCGGTATCTCCGGCAATGGCTTCGACAATCACTGGCAGGCGTTTGGTATCCACACCCATCAGCAGTTTTTCCACGCCCCGATGCTGGTATCCCAGTTGAATTTCAAGGTTAAGCACCCGTTCACCAATACAGTTAAACCGGAAATGTCCGGGTTCGATGATCCCCGCATGAACCGGGCCCACAGCCACTTCATGGATCTCTTGGCCATCCACGGCATAGTAATCGAAATTTCCGGGAATATCCTGGCAATAGTCATTGTTGAAAACATCCGGCCGGTTCAGGAAATTGGCGTGATATCGAACCATTTTAAGCCAGGGATGGCCCTCCGGATGAATGGCGTACTGCTCGGCAATTTCCCGTTCAAACATGTGGAACTGCTCGCACTGGCTGGTCATTGACGGATAAAAATCGGGTGCATCGCAGGATGCCACCTGAAGGTGATCCTTCCTTAAAACAGCCATCAGTTTTGTTACGCCTTTGTCGGTAAAGGCAAAATAGTGTACAACCTTTCCCCCCACCCGGACGATACTCAAAGCGTCCCGATAAAAAGCATCAAAGGAAAGATGGGGAATCTGCTCTCTTGTTAATGCCTGCCCGTTTGAAATCTGTAAAAAGTCTGTTTTCATTAAACACCTCCGCCAATGGACCGGATCGCTTCCACAATCGTCATGTACAGGGTATCTGGCATCCAGAAAGCAAAAAGCACGGATGTCAGAAGAAGAACATACTGGGGCCAGAGCATTCGGTTTGCCATATGCATTCGATGTTTTCGTTTTGAATCATCAAAGGAGATGCCCATGATCTGGTTTGCAAGCCCCGCAAAAACAACACAGATGGTCCCCATGAAAATAATGGCCCCGACATGGTGACCGTTTCTGAAGGCCCCCATCACAATGAACATTTCCCCAATGAACATTCCAAAGGGCGGAAACCCTGAAATGGCGACAAAACCTGCAAAAAACGCGATAAAGGTCCTTGGCATGCGAAAAACAAGGGCTCCGATATTTTGAATGATCTTGCACCGGTACCCCAGAAGAATATTGCCCGAGGTTAAAAACAGGGAGGATTTGATCAGGCTGTGGTGAATCAGGCAGATCATGGCACCGTAAACACCGATGCCGCCGACGCCGGTTCCAAATGCGATGATTCCCATATTCTCAATACTCGAGTATGCCAGCAGTCTTTTGTACTCGGTCTGCTTGAGAATAAAAGTTGCCGCCGCCAGCATGGAAACCAGTCCAAAGGTCATGAGGATCGAACCGGAGAAATCTCCCAGGCCTGCGGCATGCATGATTTTATTGGTTTTAAAGATGCCAAGGTATGCACAGTTGAGAAGCACCCCGGATAAAAGGGCCGATGCCGGGCTCGGCGCCTCGCTGTGGGCGTCCGGCAGCCAGGTGTGCATGGGGGCAAGGCCCATCTTTGTGCCATATCCCACAAGGATAAAGACAAAACCCGCCTTGAGCCACCGGGGGTCGAGGCTTTTTGCCACGGCTGTCAGACCGGAAAACGAGACCGGTGCATCCACTTTTCCGGCATCCATGGCCACGGTAATCAGAACCGAGCCGAGAAGGGCCATGGCAATGCCCACCGAGCAGATCAGGACATATTTCCAGGTGGCTTCCAGGGATTCCGAGGTCCTGTATGTGTAAATAAGCGGCGCACTGGCAAGGGTTGTCGCCTCAATGGCAATCCACATCACCATGATATGATCGGAAAGGGTGACCATGGTCATGGTCGAGAGAAACAGCAGCATGGAACCGGTAAATATGTTTTCCGACTGAATCTCGGCGGCTTTCAGATAGGCTGTCGAGTAGATGGCAATGAAAAAAAACAACAGGGAGATGACGATCAGCGACAAAAGACCTTCGGGGGATACGGCAAAGTATGCCTCAAATATCGCAAAGGGTCTTTTGATCCACAGGAAAACAGATAAAATAAGGTGAATGACACCCGTGATCACCAGGATCCTGCGTCCTGCCGTCTTGGGAAGGAAAAATACAATCAACCCTGCAATAAAAGGGATCAGGATAATGCTTTCAACCATGAGACAACCACCTATTCCTTGAGTGTTCGTAATAAAGCCGTGTCCATATTATCAAAGGTTTTCTTGATATTCTGAAGAATGATGGCCATGATCATCACTGCGGCCAGCACATCCAGAAGTATTCCAAATTCAACGATGTGAAGGGCGCGTACGGAAAAGGTTGTTCCCACAAGATAGATTCCGTTTTCCATCATGATATAGCCAAGAACCATGGCAATGGCGTTTCTTCTGGCGATCAAAAGGAACATGCCGCCAACCAGAAGAACGATGGTGGTGGGCAGCAGCAATGAACTTATGCTGATGGACGGGACGTCAAATTTTCGACTGACAAAGGCAGCGGCAATGATCAGGCCAAGACCGAAGAGTATGGATGCGTTGAACCCGATGATCGGCTGAACCTCACGGCGGATGGCGACTTTTTTGATTGCCTTGTAAATGCACAGGGGAATGGCGATTCCCCGGATTGCCATGGTCACCAGGGTGAAGAGGATTTCACTGGCCGGCAGGTCGTGCCCCACAAAAAGCGGGACAATGGAGACAATGATTCCCTGGAATGCCAGCACCTTGATCAGCCCCGGCAAAAGGCTGGAACCAAAGGAAAAAAGAATCGACAAAAGTGTCAGTGACAGGATGGTGTCAAGGGGGTCTATCATCAGAGAAACTCCATGGTGAGAATGGTTGCAAAAAATACCAGGCCAAAAGAGGCCAGGACAAACCTTGGCACCTTGTCCATTCTGAACCGTGCCATGACGGATTCAGTGACGCCAATGGCCGCATACACCGCCATGAGAGTGGCTGTGAACAGGCAGACATCCTGAACAATAAATTGTGATTTAAACGGGCAAATCAATCGGGCAAGCAGTGTTGCGTAAAAAAAAAGCTTGCAGAACGATCCCAGTTCAATGAACGCAAGATCAGGGCCGCTGTGGTCCAGGACCATCACCTCATGGATCATGGTCAGTTCAAGATGGGTGGTTGGATCATCCACCGGCACCCGGGAATTTTCCGTGAGAAGCACTATGAAAATGGCAACAATAACAAACAACAGGGGCGCTCCTGCAATATGCCAGATGCCCGAAGGCTGACCGCCTGAAAAGTAGGAAGCAAGGGTCAGCTGGCCGGTGAGTTTGTAAAAAAAGACAAGGACCATGAACATGGTGGCTTCGCAGATGATGGGGAAATAGGCTTCCCTGGCGGCCCCCATTCCTTCAAAGGGGGATGCCGTATCAAGGGCGGCAGCAATGGTAAAAAAACGTCCCAGTCCCAGCAGATAAAAGACAAAGATCACATCACCATGGAAGGCAACAACGGGGCTGTTCCCGGCAATGGGCAGGAAGATAAGAACCGTCAACGCTGAAGCAAACGAAACCATGGGCCCCATTTTAAAGACGAATGTCGTGCTGTTGCTGTACACGGAGCCTTTTTTGAAAAGCTTGATCAGGGTATAATAGTTGATCAGCAGGGGGGGTCCTTTTTTCCCGCCGAAAAAGGCCTTGACCTTCAGGATGATCGCTGAAAAAAAGGGTGCTGAAAGTATGGCAACTCCCAGAAGAATAATCGATTTAATCATACATTTTCCCCTATTCTTTAAACAAAAAAGAGCAGTGCAACAATGGCCAGAAGGATATAGGCGATATAAAGGTGAATATCCCCGTGCTGGATCCACCTGAGCCTGTCAAATATGGCCAGCACCGGTTTGACAATTACCGTTCCCATATGAACTTCGGCAATATCACTGGTATGCCGCTCGTAATGGGTTTTTTTCGGAAACAAGCCGCTTACAGCCGGGTGATCCTCGCCCAGAGGGGCCACGGGTTCGAAAAATTCGAGAATGGATGCCCCATAGGAGCCCCCGGTATATTGCATTCTGGGCGTTGGCCGGGTAAAACCACAGTCCCAGGTTCCAAAGGCGGTAACGGGCTTGCCCCGGTACAAAAAGAATCGAAGCACCAGGATGATGAGAAAGACGGTTATGAAAATGGCGACGGCCAGGGTGATATGGCCTGTCATCTGTATAAAAGGTTCAATGGGAACCTCACTGAACAGGGGACCCAGGGAGGCCACACCCTTGAGGGCCATGATGAAAACGAGTTTCGGAAAAAGGCCGATCAGGGCACAGGCGCCGGCCAGGAGCACCATGGGCACAAGCATCATCGGCTCATTTTCATTCAGATGCTCAGCAAACCCATGCCGTGGCTCCCCCTGGAAGATAACCCCCATCACCTTTGTGAAACATGCCAGGGCAAGCCCGCCGATGATCGCCAGGCTGATAATGGCAAGGTGGCTCATGATGAATGAGGTCTTGTCCAGTCCCACCCCTTTAAAGCCGGCCAGGTAAATAAAAAATTCACTCACAAAACCATTAAAGGGGGGAAGTCCGGAGATGGCAATGGATCCCATGAAAAAGGTGATGCCGGTCACTTTCATTTTCTTAAGGAGGCCCCCCAGACAACTGATGGCGCCTGTGCCTGTTTTCTGAATGACCATCCCCGCTCCCATAAAGAGAAGGGATTTAAAAATCGAATGGTTCAGCACATGGAGGAGCCCGCCTGAGAATCCAAGCACGGCCATCATGTTGTTGCCAGAGGATACGCCAATCATGCCGATACCCATGCCGATAAGAATGATCCCGATGTTTTCGACGCTGTGATAGGCCAGCAGCCGTTTAAGATCATGCTGGCCGATGGCGTAGACAACCCCCAGTATTCCTGAAATCATGCCGGCGCTGCAAACGATTATACCGGCCATGGGGGAATCGAGCCCCAGTATGGCGTACATTTTTACAATCCCGTAAATGCCTGTCTTAATCATCACGCCGGACATGACGGCTGAAATATGGCTGGGTGCTGCCGGATGGGCATGGGGCAGCCAGACGTGAACGGGGAAAACGCCGGCTTTTGATCCAAAACCGAGGAAAAAAAGCAGGAAAACGATCATTTTCACTCTATCGGGAAGGGCGGCGGCGGCCGTGAAGTCAAAGCTGCCCGTATGGCTGTACATCACGCCAAAGGCGGCAAGGAGAAACATCGCTCCCACATGGGAAAAAATAAAATAAAGGTAGCCGGCACTTCGGTTTGCCGAAGATTCATAGTTGTACAGGACCAGGAAAAAAGAGGCCAGAGACATGATTTCCCAGTTCAACATGAATGAAATCATGTTGTCAGCCGTGACAACCAGGGCCATGGCGGCAACAAGCAGGGAAAAGAACAGGTAACTGAAAGCTGTTTTCCACGGTTTTTTTCCATCGTTCATATAGTGGAAGCTGTAAATTGCGGCCATCATGGAAACGGCAAAAATTGCGATCAGAAAAAATGCCGACAGACCGTCTGTTTTAAAGGTCAGTGAGAACCGGTTGAGATAGGTGAACGAAGCAGCACTCTGCCCTGAATGAAACAATTGGTTCACGGCGTAGACCAATCCGATCAAACAGCCCACGCTGATGGAAAGAACACCTGCAGCCTTCATCAGAATAAATTGATTCCGGAAAACAATGGCCAGAATACCCCCGGAACAGATGATGATAACAGCTAAGAATAAAAGAGACATAAACACCCTTTTCCATTTAAATGACACGGATTCAAACCCGGTCAGGATCCATCTGAATTCATTCGACTCCGAATCAGCAAAGCAAATACCGTACCATGATCCGTTGGAAGGGAGGGAGGGGTCAGTGGGGGGTGGCCCCGTTGTTTGATCCTGTTTTCAAACAAAGCGATGCATTGATTAACCATCTGAAAACAGGGTTTTTACAGGGGCAAAATGCCCCGCCGTAGAAAAATGCCCCAATGACCTGTCGGACAGGGTGGACCGGGGGGAATGATCCTGGGGCCGGATTCAATCGGGGGGGATCAGTCAACCCCGAACAGCTGGAGCTTTCGATAAAGGGTTTTTCGGTCAAGCTTGAGAATCTTTGCTGTTAATGTCCGATTACCGCCGGTTGTTTTGAGGACATGGAGGATATATCGACGCTCCACCTCCTGCATGGAAACAAGTTCTGTGGGATTGTGGGTGCCCGATAGAATCGGTTCATCCTGGTACGAACAGATTTTCCGGGGCAGATTTTCCGGAACAATGGTGTCATAGCTGGCAAGGACAACGCCATGCTCGATGGCATTCCGTAATTCCCTGACATTTCCAGGCCATGGGTAGGCAAGAAGCTTTTCAGCGACCCGGGTGGAAATCTTTTTAACGGTTTTTTCCTGACGACAGGTAAAATATTCAAGAAAATGTTTTGCAATCAGCAGAATATCCGTGCCCCTTGACCGTAATGGCGGCATTTCAAGTTGAAATACATTCAGCCGGTAAAAAAGATCCTCACGGAAGGTTCCCTCTTCAACGGCCGATTCCAGATCACGGTTTGTGGCGGTCACAATGCGAACATCAAAGGGGATTTCCGTATTGCCCCCCACGGGCCTGACACATCGTTCTTCCAGGGTGCGGAGTAATTTTGGCTGGAGGGCCAGGGGGATTTCACCGATTTCATCGAGGAAAAGGGTTCCCCCATGGGCCTCAAGGAAAAGACCTTTGCGATCGTTTTTAGCATCGGTAAAAGCGCCGCGCACATGGCCGAACAGCTCACTTTCAAGGAGTGCTTCAGGGATGGCAGAGCAGTTGACCGTAACGATGGGGCCGTCTGCCCTTCGGCTGTGATGATGCAGGGCCCGGGCGCAGAGTTCTTTGCCTGAACCGCTTTCACCCGTGATGAGCACAGAGATATCCGTGCTGGCAATGCGTGTCAAAAGTACAAACAACTCCTTCATGGGCTGGCTTTCACCGATTAAATCATCAAAACACTGGGTCTGTTTGATGGCATGACTCAGCAGGTTTACTTTTTCCTGCAGGGTCCTGTGGTTTACCGCCCGTTTCAGTGAAAGCGCCAGAATATCCAGGTCAACCGGCTTGATGATAAAGTCATAGGCACCGGCTCGTATTGCGGCGATGGCGGTTTCCATACTTCCGAATGCCGTCATTATGACAACCGGAATATCGGGGTAATTTGCCGAAAACTGCCTGCAAAGCGCCAGTCCGTTTATATCCGGAAGATTGACATCTGTTAAAATCACATCAAAAATATGACTGCCCAGCGCACCGATCCCCTCTTTTCCGGATGTTGTCCAGGATGGGGTGAATCCCCGGGTGCAAAGGTCTGCCTCAAGCATTTCACACATGTCCTGATCATCTTCGATGATTAAAATACGTCCACTCATTTTTCTTGTCCCATGGGCAGATAAATGACAAAGGTGGTGCCTTTGGCGGTATCACTTTTAACTTCGATCCAGCCTTGATGCTCTTCAATAATTCCCTGTACAATGGAGAGGCCCAATCCGGTGCCCTCTCCGGCTGTTTTGGTGGTAAAAAAAGGCTCAAAAACATGCTCCAGGATCTCCTTGTCAATGCCCTCTCCATCATCACTGCACGCGATCCCTAGAAACTGTTCGTTTCCAGGGGGCGTTGTATGGTCACACTTTTTTTTAAAGACGTTAACCCTTCCCCTTCCCCCATGGGGCATGGCCTGGATGCTGTTCATGATCAGATTGATCAGAACCTGCTGAATCTGATTGGCATCCATGCGAAGCCGCGTTTCTATTTCATCAGCGTGGGTCAGTTCGAGCGTCACGCCTTTTTTTTTGGCAATCGGGGTTAAAATTTCAAACACCTGCCGGATAAGGGATAAAACATTGGTGGGGGTGTATTGGGGTTTGCGTCTCCGGGTAAAATCAAGGAACTGGCGGATAATCCGGGTCATTCGATCCGACTGGTTCTTAATGATCCTGGCGCTGTTAATCATATCCTGCAAGGGCAATGTCCCGGCTTCGATCATTTTGGCCCTGCCCGATACGATATTGAGGGGGGTTCCCATTTCATGGGCGATACCGGCGGAAATATGCCCGAGGGTTGACAATCTTTCCGTGTGACGGAGTTGCTCAAGGGTTTTAATCCGCGCCTCATGCACCGTATCTATTTTAGCCTGTGCCGCTTGCAGCCTGCTGCACATCACGTTCATTATTGCTGCCTGATCCGACAGTTCATCGTTTCCCCGAACGGTAAGGTTTGGCTCATAATCCCCCTTGCCAATCTGTTTTGCTTTATCAGACAAGGGCTCCAGTCGTCTTCGAACTTGACGGTCAATGAAACAGTATAAAAAAAGAAAACTTGTCAGCAACAGAAGAACGCCCCCCTTTAAAGACTGAATCAGCATTTTATGGGAGTATTCAGACAGGGGGAGCAGTGATTGCTGGATCTCCAGGGCACTTATCGTGTGATTCTCAAGTTTGAGGGGAATATAGGTGTACCTGAACCCGGTCTTATCCCTTTTGTCGGTTTTTAGTGAAAACGTATCACCCTGTTTTAACTGGGCAAATTTCACAGCGTCTATCCAGGGCGAATGGAGAGGATCCAAACTCTTCTCCAGCCATACCCAGCGAAGCGTTACCGAATGGTTTGAACGATTGGCATCGTTGATCAGTTCAATTGCCTTGTTTTCACCACTTTCCATCCATGCATGCTCGATCAGCCCTGACATGATGCTGCCGATCTGTAATGCATTTTCAGTCATGGCCCGGTCAAACTGAACCACCTCTCTTTCAATACTGAGATAGCCATCAAGGCCCAGCAGAAGCGTAATCCCGACAATTAAAAACCCGAACAATTTATAAAAAAGCTTCATCCGCAACCCTTCCGACTCGATTTCTGGCCAATCAATGGTTTAAGAAGACCCATGTGATTTTCATCTGATTTGTCTCTCTTTGAGGAGAACACCCCGGCCCATGGGGCCTTTGATGCGTTGCTGAAGATGGGCCGGAAGGCAGGCAATTTCGTTTAAGCCATAAAATTTGCGGTCCCGGGTTCAGGGCCGCTTTAATTTACACTGGATTTTTCCAAGTGGGACAGCCCTCCCTCCACCTTTGCAAAGGTTCCTACATACCCTTTATGGATAAATTATAAAAGGGATAAATCAAATTTTAACCGCCCTGTTTCAGCCGATGATGATGATTATTTTAAACAATCATTCAAGGCCTTGTTGACCGGCAATTGACCAGGGGTTGTCCTGGGCGAACATTCAAGTCGAATTAGCCCTCGATTTCCGTCTCCAAAGTGGAAATGTCCCCTTGGGGCAGGCCAAGTTCACGGGCCCTGAGAAGACGCCGCATGATTTTGCCGGCCCTGTTTTTGGGAAGATGGTTATGAAACTCTATTTCCCTGGGGGCAATGGCCGGCCCGAGCAGTCGTCGACTAAACCCGATCAGTTCCCTGCCAAGTCCGTCGCTGGGTACGAACCCGGGTTTAAGGGAAATAAAGGCCTTGACCATCTCTCCGGTCAGCGGGTCGGGTTTGCCGATCACCCCGGCTTCGGCCACAGCAGGGTGTTCCATCAGGGCGCTTTCCACTTCAAAGGGGCCGACCATGTGGCCGGATGTCTTGATGATGTCGTCTCCACGACCGATAAACCAGTAATACCCCTGGTTATCGCATTTTGCCAGATCCCCGGTGAGATACCACCCGTTCCGGAAACATTTTTGGTAGCGTTCCTCATCATTGAGATATCCCCGAAACATGGATGGCCAGCCGGACTTAATGGCCAGTTCTCCTTCCACATTCCGAGGCCCCGGGACCTGGATGCTGTTTTCAGCCACCCGGGAAACGATGGCCACCTCGATCCCCGGCAGCGGCCGACCCATGGATCCCGGACAGATGTCCATGGCGGCAAAATTGGCAATCATGATCCCTCCGGTTTCGGTCTGCCACCAGTTATCATGGACAGGCAGCCCCAGAACCTCCTGGCCCCATGCAACGGCTTCCGGATTAAGGGGCTCACCCACGCTGTGGATCAATCGAAGGCGGGTCAGATTAAACTGCCTGCGGGGTTCCGTGCCCATGCGCATCAGCCTTCGGATTGCTGTGGGGGCCGTGTACCAGACGCTGACTTTTTCCCGGTCTAGAATTTGATACCAGCGCCCGGCATCAAAGTCGGCTTCGTCAACAATGTTGGTAACCCCATGGAGCAGCGGGGCGATAATGCCGTAGGATGTTCCGGTTACCCACCCGGGATCTGCCGTACACCAAAAGATATCCCCGGGGTGAAAATCCATCACATACTGGCCTGTCATATAGTGGATAAGGACGGCATTGTGCACGTGGATGGCCCCCTTGGGCATGCCGGTGGTGCCGCTTGTAAAATGCAGGACCGCCCTGTCTTCAGGATCCGTTGCCGGAATCGTGAATGCGCTGGAGGCTTCGGCCATCAGCCTGGGCATTGACCGGAGACCGTCTCCCGGGTCATTTGCCTGGTCAACGATGAGAATATGCTGTAATTCAGGCAGCCGGGCTCTCAAGTCAGCCACTTTTTTTCGGTATAAGTCCCAGGTGGTCACCAAAATCTTCACCTTTCCCCTTTCCAGCCGCTGGAAGATCGGTTCCGGACCAAAGGCGGAAAACAGCGGACAGACGACACCCAATGCTTTTAAGGTCCCGAACACAGCGATATACAGCTGGGGGATTCGCCCTGTGAGCACGGACACACACTCGCCCTTGTCCAGCCCGAGCCGGCACACGAGATTGGCGAAACGATTGCTTTGCTCCTGCAGATCTTTGTATGTAAAATCCAGGACCGTGCCGTTGTCGCCCAGCCACCGGATGGCCAGATGGTTCCGAAGCGGTCCGTTTGCATGGCGATCAACCGCTTCATGGGCAATATTAAATCCCCTGCCATCCGGCAAACCACTCAACTGGCTGGAAATATTTTCCCAGGAAAAATCAGCGCAGGCAGCATCATAATCAAGGAGATTGGGTTGAACCCGGTGATGCCCCTTTGTTTTCTTTATCGGTTGCCAACCCATTTTTTTAGTCTCCCGTGGTGAGTGCTGACATTGATTTGGCCTACAGACAATTATCAATAGAATCAAGAGATTTAGCGACAAGGAAGGTCAATTGGATTTTAAATTAACTGAACCGTTCTAGTGTTTCATAAAAAAATTATCCTTTCAATATTTTTATCATCGCCTGCAACCGCATATCCGGCTATTTTGTTGTGTTGTCAAAAGGGAAAAAATGAAAGCCACATAAGATTATGTGTAAGTTCAAACTTTAAGTTGCCATTAAAAGAGATTAAAGATAGAAAATACTAGCGAATCAAGCGCAGGATACTTGGTTCAAGTCTTAACCCGAGGCTTTTACAACGACACATGCAAACGCTGACATCATACAACGTCGTGGTATTTTTTCTATCCCTGGGGGTTCTGCTCGGAACAGCCCGCTTGCTTGGCGAGATGGCCCAGAGGTTTCACCAGCCTTCGGTGCTGGGGGAACTGATGGCAGGGGTTTTGCTTGGGCCGACGGTCCTGGGAAGCCTTGCGCCGGGTCTGAACAGCTTCCTTTTCCCATTACAGGGCCTCAACGCCATTGCTTTGGACACCATCGGGACGCTGGCTATAGTGTTGTTCCTGCTTGTTGCGGGCATGGAAGTTGATCTGTCAACAATATGGAAACAGGGTAAGATTGGCTGTAAAGTGGGGATCTCAAGCATTGTTATACCATTTTTCCTGGCATTGACTGCAGCTTTTGCTTTACCCGATGCCTTTGGCCGCCATTTGGGTGCCGATCCGCTGATCTTCGCATTGTTTATAGCAATCGCCATATCGATTTCAGCCCTGCCCATCATTGCAAAAACCCTTATGGACATGGGGCTTTACCGCAGTGACCTGGGGATGGTTGTCATCAGTGCGGCTATCTTTAATGATATTGTGGGATGGATCATTTTCGCTGTTTTACTGGGGCTTATCGGCAACAAGACTGGTAGCGGGAACAATGTCATGCTGACAATTTCATTGACATTGGCATTTGTCGGCGTGATGCTCACCCTTGGCCGCTGGCTGATTCACAAGGCACTGCCGGTTGTACAGGCATATACCCGCTGGCCGGCGGGCGAACTTAGTTTTGCACTTATTCTGGGATTGTTCGGTGCTGCGTTTACCGAATGGATCGGGATTCATGCGATCTTTGGTGCCTTTATTGTGGGAGCGGCCATTGGTGATTCATCCCACCTGCGGGAGCGGACCCGGGCAATTATTGATAATTTCATCTCATTTATCTTTGCACCGGTTTTTTTCGCAAGTATCGGACTCAAGGTTAACTTTTTGACCCATTTTGACCTTCCCCTGGTGATACTGGTAACACTCATGGCCTGCGTTTGTAAATTTACCGGCGGTGTCATTGGTGCCCGTTGGGGAGGAATGCATAAACGGGAATCCTGGGCAGTCGGTTCTGCCATGGTTTCCGTTGGTGCCATGGGTATCATTGTGGGCATGATAGCCCTGGAATCGGGGATCATACACCAGAGGCTGTTTGTCGCCTTGATTGTTATGGCAATTATCACTTCAATGATAAGCGGTCCGTCCATGCGTCTGATCCTCCGCCCTGAAAAGCGACGAAGGGTACAGGATATGTTATCCCCGAAACTATTCCTGAGGGAACTCAAAGCGATCACCTGCCGCGGGGTCATCCATGAAATGACAGACACTGTGTGCGCTTTACACGGTTTGGATACCCATGCCGTCGGATCGGCCGTCTGGAACCGTGAGCAGACCCTCAGTACCGGCATAGGCAAAGGGATTGCACTCCCCCATGCACGTATTGAAGGACTTTCGAAGTCGGTGGTGGCGGTCGGGATCTCTTTAAAGGGAATTGATTTTGATGCACCCGACGGCAAGCTTGCAAAGGTGATTTTCCTGGTTCTTACGCCCGCCAATGATCCCCTTGCACAACTTCAAATTTCTTCGGAAATAGCCTGCCTTTTTCGAGATCAGAAGCTGTTTGACCGGGTGCTTTGTGCAAACGGTTTTACCGATCTTCTGGCATTGCTGCGGGCCCCGGTATCCGATGAAAAGAGCAATCAATGTATTTCTTAACCCCCACAAGGCAGAAGCAAATATTTTTCGCAATTATCTTGCAGGAAGAATTCGAACATCAAAGATGAATAATTCAGGCTGTCGGATGGACCCGACCAACGCCAATAGTCACTTCCAGTTGGATTCTATGAGGTTATGTGATCAAACAAAGGAGGTCCTGGAGGCATCTCCCACGGCTGTAGAACAAACAACCGATGGGGCAGATTCTTTTAATAGGGGGATGAGTACACTCTCCCGGCTTTTATTTCGGACGCAACAGGCCCATGAAGGATTAATGGTCAATTTGTTGAAAAATTATATTGAACTCTGCGAATCAGGGTACCGGTCCAAACATGGAAGTACTGGCACCGGTTCTATAAAAACTTCAGGCTCAGAGAAGTTGATCTGGCAGGCGGTTCTCATTTGAGTTTCTGTATAGTCTATATTGAAGACTTGGATATTAACATCATTGGCAATGATGCGATATCAGGAACTCAAGAATAGGATAATTTATCATTGAGATCGTTTTTTTTATGTGTTTGTCACATAAAACTGCGAGAAGTCATTTTTGTCATTGTACTTTTAAATGGTTCAACAATTTTTGGGCTTTGTTTCGAGCTTCTTTTTTTACTTTATTAGAATTTATGATGTTGATGAGGGCACTTACAACCATATCAGCGTTTATTATTCTTCTTGATTTGCTTACACGGGTTCTGCTAGCGTTCTTTGTATAGCCTTGTTGAGTCATTAGCAATTGAACTAATTCGCTATTCGACATTTTAAAATTGCTAAAAATTTCATAATGATTAACAAAACAAGCCTTCCCAATTGAACGTAAACTGCACTCCAATTCTTCTTCCGTCATCCATTTTATTGTGCGTTCCAGCTCCTCGACATCATTAATCATGTGAATGCCTCCAAAAGCTAAATCAAGTAATGCCACAACAGTATTTTCATTTAAATTACAAGCAATTTCCAAAAAATTATTTTCATTAGCTTTTCGAATTCTATCCAATAGCTTCTCTGGCACGCCATAGCTTAACAACGTTTCGTCCAAAACATTTTTAAATAGACGATTTTCCGACAATATCTCAGGGGAATTTATTTCCTGACTCTCAATTTTAGGAGGAACGGAGTTTTCTTCAACTTTTTCTCGAATCTCTACAATTTTGGTTACACAGGGATGTGGAGTCGTAACCATTTTACGTCGCTTAGCCCATCGATAAGCTGCATCGTGGTGATCCACGTAACAAGCCATCATCTCCATACCAATTTTATGAACGATTATTCGTATATCATCATTAACTCGCATTGACCAAAAATTCCGATCTAATCCATTAGCAACCCTATGGGATTGCATACCTGGGTTTGCAGGATTCACTTGCAGATCAAAGACTTTTCGCTTAGTAACATTCTTTTCATTGTTAGAAAGTCTCTCTAAACTATCTACAAATGTGTTAGCTATGCTAAATTTCATTGTTTTTTACCCCATTTAATGTAGAACCTACGCATAAAAGATATTCTCTTGCACCCAATAAACAACCAATTTAATTGGCTTATTGTTGTTCCGGAAGGAGTCCTGTCACCCATACTTATATGCACCTGACTGGATTTCCTATTGAGTTCTGTTCATGAATGTTTTTGGTATCCTCCACAATTTCAACGCCTCAATACTCCATACTTGGATAATAAATCACAACTCGGAGAAACAGACCATTCAAGTTTTTATATTACAAAATTTTATATGAAACACCCACCGAAGCATTGCAAACAGGGGCGTTTCAACGTTCGTTGTGGCCGGATGCCATCCCTCGCTCCGGCCGTGCCGGTTTATATGGAAAAATGGTTCATTCGATTAATCCGGAGTCATATAATTGATTTTTCAATGTGATAAATAATTGGCATCAAAAATCGAAATTGAAGATGATCGATGATCGATGATCGATGATTTTTGGTAATCGTGTGAATACGGAATTTTATGTCGTTGGTTAATCACGCTTAAATGTCTCTAACCAATCACAAATTGATTTAACCGTATCACGACGACCATAACTAATTCTACTTTCTAAGTAATTGCCTTTCTCGAGCAGTGCTGCTGCCTCTTTATCAGTACTTAAAAAGTATTTTAGTAACCATTTAAGCGGATGCCCCTCAGGTTTATCACCCCAGGCTTCACTCTCCAATCCATTTAATGAGGTTTCCGTAAGCAATTCTTCATAAGTAATATTGTTTTTTGATAATTTTCGATATACTTCTGGACTAACAGACTTGATTATCGAAATGAAAACTGAAAGGTCAGAGTAATCGAGGTTTAATTTGCCTTCAAAGATATTTTGGATAATTGCAAAACTCGTCAGGCTTTTTTCTATTTCACGTAAAGACAACCCAAAATAGGATACAAGTTCTTCGAAGCATTCGATAGTAACTTGCTGTTTTCTTGTTTGTATTTTGTATCCCATACGTTCCAGACAATTTAGAAGATATTTTTTTGATATGGATTCATGTTCATTTTTAAATCCTGGTAATGTCGTCCAAATAGAAATGAATTTTTGTAAATAGTGTTTGACCGAAAACCTCTAAACCCCTGTCTTTAGGGGCGTTATAAACCATAGCGTAAGTTGAAGTTCTTTCTTAAACGTCACTTTACTCTTGACTTTTACTCCTCAATAATTTATGATAAACACCTTGAATTATATGATAATAACACAAGATATTACTAATCAGTAAATATCTTGCCGTTTTAATGTTTTACAAAATCTTCGAGGTTATTTTGCGTAAAATTTTCGACCCACAGCTGACATTCGGACAAACTCCCATCGAGGATATCAAAATTGATATGAGATCCAGGGATGAGATCCCCAAGCTTCTTTTGGGGCTGAAACATATCTATTGTGATAAAGAACTTCGCCAAGCAGTTTTTGACATTCTTGAAACCGTAACCCCGGAGAGGGTTGATTCTAAAAACGGCCGTCCTGGAATGGATTTATGGAAAATTCTTGTAATGGGAACCATTCGGCTTAACTGCAACTGGGATTATGACAAACTTCAAGAAATTGCCAACAACCATAAAACCATGCGGCAGATGCTTGGGCACGGGATGATGGACGACGACAAAACATACCCGCTTCAAACTTTGAAGGATAACGTCTCGCTTTTAACCCCGGAAGTCCTTGATAGAATAAACACTTTGGTGGTCAAAGAAGGTCATAAACTCCTGGTAAAAAAAAAGACCAGACGTTGATGGGACGCTGTGATTCCTTTGTTCTTGAGACGGATGTACACTACCCAACCGATATAAACCTTTTATTCGACGCTGTCCGAAAAATGATTCAAATTGCCACCATGATCAGCCAGGATCTGGGTATGACCCTTTGGCGACAGCACGATTTTAATATACGTTCTTTTAAAAAACTCTTTCGCACTGCCCAAAAATTGAAACATTCTACTTCAAAGGATGAAAAAAAGAAGGCCGAAAAGAAGCAGTTAATCATTGCAGCCCACATCAATTATATCGAATCTGCAGAGGCTTTTGTCAAAACGGCAAATTTTACCATAGAACTTGTTGCTTCAAATGATCCCGTCTGTCTGGCAAAAATAGAAGAGTTGAAAACGTATATCGATCATGCTAATCGGCAGATTGATCAAATTAGGCGGCGTGTTGTAAAGGGTGAAAAAATCCCGCATAATGAAAAGGTCTTCTCGCTCTTTGAACCCCATACGGAATGGATCTCCAAAGGGAAAGCCGGTGTTCCCCAAGAATTGGGGCTGCGAGTCTGTATCCTGGAAGATCAATACGGCCTGATTCTGCATCATCAGGTGATGGAAAAAGAAACTGACGACAAGGTGGCAGTTGCCATGGTCGATGCCGCTCAAAGCAAGTTTCCAAATCTCAAAGGATGCAGTTTTGACAAGGGTTTCTACAGTCCTGAAAACAAGAAAACTTTAAAAAAGAATCTTACCCTCCTGGTGCTTCCAAAAAAAGGGAAGCGAAACAAAGCTGAATTTGCAGAAGAAACAGCCGAGGAGTTTCGCAAATCCAAGAGAAAACACTCGGCAGTTGAGTCCGCCATCAACGGATTAGAAAACCATGGTCTGGATAGGTGCCCGGATCATGGTATTCATGGTTTTAAGCGGTATGTCAGTTTGTCGGTTCTGGCAAGGAACCTTCAGATTATCGGGCATCATATTCAACAGAAAGAGCTAAAACGGATTCAACGTAAATCAGGCTAAACCAAAGTAGCAGAAAAAGAGGCCGATTTAAGAAAAAAGGGATAGTCACGCCCAAAGTCAGGTTAAATTGTCAAAGATCAGCGAAAAAAGAACATTGCATCTCGCATAGCCCTCTGAAGAGATGAAAATCGAGAATTTATGAGGCCATCCGAAGACATCTCAAAAGGGTTTTCGGTCAGCCACTAAATACTTTGTCGCATCAACCCCATTCCCATACTCGCATCTGACGGCTTCCTCTAACTGATTCCTATTCATTACAAGGATAAATGTAATTTTGGGAACACAAAAAAGATGTTTGATACTTTCTATTAATGAAAGCGCAAATTTGGGTTTACATCTATCGAGCTCGTCAATTATGAAAATAACTGGATTTCCCCCACCCATTTTTTCACTTAACGATGATAAGTATTCTTTAAAGGTTTGAAGGTTTTGCCGATCATCCTTGGCCTTAGTAAGCTGGTTGGAAAGATAGTTATCTACCAAATCCGATGCCTCCTTTGAGGCATCTTTAATGTTTCCGGTATCTTCCAATATGGTTTCATCTAATACTCCAGCTGTTAGAGCTTTAATGCCGATACGTAAGCCAACTCTACCGACTACCTTTAATGCAGAAGTGGCTTTTTCTTTAAACTCTTTGTGGGTATCTTTATCTCCTTTATCAATCAACTCGTATATCTGACTTGAAATAGCCAAGAATGGATCTTGTTGATAGTCATTTTCAAAAGCATCAAAATAAATGTGGGGAATGCATTCCTGATTCAAGAGACCTTGCCACATTTTTACAAATGTACTTTTCCCTTCACCCCAAGGGGCATCAAGAGCCAAAACAAGCTCATCGTCTGTATTTTTAATTAAATTTAGCAAGCTTTCCCCAAAGGGCTTTCGGTTAAAGATATCTACTTCTGAAAGAAAACCATCATTATCAGATATGTTCAGTGGTGGTACTATTAGTTGCATATTTTTTATATCCTTATCTTCGTGTAATCAGTTACTGATCAAGTACTGTTTAAATCAGGGTTTTCTTCAACTTTGTATGTTATCCGACTGCAATTATAAAGGATTTTTTACTAATAATTTTTATCAAGAGAGGTTATGGTTGTAAAGAGTGATTAAATTATATGGGAAAAAAATTTAACTGAATCTTTTTCCCATTAAGTTTTGTTGGAGATGAAGTTGATTGAATGAAACACATGCATACCTGCATGATAGACATCAATTTTAATCCAGAGAACCGGTCATTTATTATTTGGGTATCCATAACAATTTCGGGAGCTGAATACTCCACCTTAGGATAATAATCATGGAGACAGGAAAACTTTAAACGTAATGATAAGTCAAAACCCTGAATTATCTTCAAGCTATTTGGTACTTAAAGACCAAATCAGCTTTATCCTCAATTATAAATTTTTGAACTGTAGAGATTAATACAGCCGCTGTTATCAAACGAGCGTCTTCCAAATCTATTGATTTTCCAAGGGTAACATTTGTGTCACCATGATAATTTTTGAAAGGAATATCAACATCACCATGTATCACTCTGCTTCTAAGATCATATGCTCTGCCAAAAAATTTTTTATCAATTGAAGGTTCTCCTAAGAAAATTCTCGACTTTTCGACAAGTTGACTTTTGAGACCAGAATTTCCATTGCCATAAATAGCCTCAAGTCCGATTAGAGACCATATAATATCCAAATTCAAATTATCAGAAACATGAGAAAAATCATTTTTTAACATATGGGTAATAGCGGCAACGGCTCTTCCAATTTTACCTTCACCGATTCCAGTTTTTAAAAGGCCAGATCGTTCAAGCCAGTTGTAAACCATCTCTAATGGTAAATCATATGTTGGGGGCCAATTAATTTTTTGAGCTTTTTCTTTTGCCCAAAAAAATATATTGTGTGTTCCATTTACATTTGTAAGAAATGTTTTGTCATCATAAAATATGGCTCCCTCACTAGCTTTTATAAGTCCAAATTTTGCTATAGTGATCGATACCAAGATGTCATTACAAATATCTTCGATCTTAAATGCTGCTATAGCCTTGTATAAGTCAATTTTCTTCTGAAATTCCATTTCATAGTTTGCTTTTAACCCCTCTTTTACATCCTTCATTGTAAATTCAAACGTAATCGATATTTCCAGAAACCAAAATTCCCAAAGTATAGATGGAGGGCCTTTCCAATATTTCTTAAAAACTTCTAACTCATCAACGGTTTTTAGTAACCTTGCTTTCAATCGTCCTTCAAAGTTATTCATAAATTTGACATTTTTCTTATTACAGAAAAGAACGATTTCATTAATACCAGATTCGAACGGTTTTAATAAAAAATTCCTATTTTCGAAATAAGGGAGGACTAAAGGTATCACCCCCATAATTTTTGTAGAAAATTGTTTTTGCTCTGATGAATTGCTCTTCATTTTGTTATTTCCCTTTTAATTTGAGATCCAAATGCAAAAGTCGTTAAAGCTAATCATCCTCAAATTTAAAACACAAGACCAAAGATTCTAATCATGCTCAACAGACTATTCGAATGTCAAAGATTCTTGCATCCATAGCCATCCGATATTGAATAATGCAAGCACATATTTTCATCAAAATTAAAAACATCTACCCCATAAAATATGAAGCCTGAAGATCAGATCAACAAAAGATGACTTCCTGCCAATGCTGAGGTAACAGTGGGTCACGGACATAACATTAGGGATCACCACAATGTCAGGCTTCATGCCCAAACGCTTCAACTGAGAGTGCACCAAATCCGCTTGCTCTGTATAGACATCTGCCCGATTATGCTTGAGTAACTCCATGATCCTGGTTGAATTAACCATCTGGGTCAGAGGTTTGCCCCCTTCGGATTCTCAGCGTGCCAGTCTCCGCAATGATACCTATGTTTATCAGATCGGTATGTCTACGAAGCTCATCAAGGTTTTTTATCTTCCTGATTTCATCAATATGCAGATTGTTAGCGCCAGTGAAGAGGATATATTCTGAGCTGAAAAACGGCAGGCTGCAGACGGCGGTACAGGCCCTAGGCTTTGCGTTGGGACGGGTAAAGATGGCATCGCGTTTCCCATGCTGGACCGTAGGCTGGCATCGCTCCCAGGGACAGATTCCATGAATTATGGGGATGCCCACCTGTCGGCCAGGAATCTCATCCAGAGGATCAACCGTTGTCCCCCTTGCTTGCTTGTCGTCATCACTCAAGGAGAAAGGCTCATTGGGCTTATTGGATGTGCCTCCCACCGGCATTGGCCAAACCAAACCCGATAGGCCGCAGATGTCCCCGGCGTCAAGTGAATCGTCGGGTTCGGTGACTTTTTATTTAGAAATAGTCCCAAGATCTTTACACATTTAAACAGGGGTGTGTAAATTTAAAAATGGTGCCTTCCTTTTTGGATGTTACAAAACTCACTTGTCCGCCAAGAATTTTTTCTCCTAGTAGTTTCATAGAATAAGTTCCAACCCCCCTTCCTGCCTGTTCTTTTGTGCTAAAATTACGCTGAAAAATTCTACGGCCTACTTCTTGGGGTATTTCTTGTGCATTCCACACATGAAATGAAAGGGAATCGCCTTCATGTTCAAGCCAGATTTTCACTTCACCATTTTCAGGGGTGGCTTCCAAGGCGTTTATTAGCATGTTGCAGAGCACACGTAATAACAGGGAAGTATCCGTCTTGATTGAGGTAACCGGATAACTTTCAGATATAGTAATTTTTTTATTGCATGCAGTTGGATGGTTGGCGAAAAAAGATTCAAGTTCTTTGAGAATCTGTCCTGTCGTAGACTCATGCCGACTGGGCTGATAATCACAGGATTCGCTTTGCGACAAACATCGCTGAATAGCTACTTCTTTTGTCAGACGTATGACAGCCTGGTGAATAATCTGGGCAGGTTCTGAGGGATCCTTTAAATTTAGTAACTGACTTGCCCCAAGCAGCATGCCCAACATATTGTTAATGTCATGAAAAAAAGTTCTCTCGAGTGCCGCTCTTTGTTGTTGTTGCGTAATATCTTGAAGGAATAATAAAACAAATTTTTTATCATTGATTTTAATCGGGTGCGCTTTAACAAGCATGGCAATATCTACTTCCGAACCACCTCTGTCAGCCGAAAACGCGCACATCTTTTCAACTGGTTTCTCCTTTCCCAGACTATAGGCTATAGCTATGGCAGCACCACATGTAGAACAAAATTTCGTGGTGCCGCATCCTCCGGGTTCATCATGGGCGTGGATACATTTTAATGCTTCTCCTAACCGCAGTCCCAAGGCCTTTACAGAATCATCAATGCCCAACATTTTCAGGAATGAATCATTTAAAGCGACAATTTGTCGATGTTCATCCAGAACAGCCAGCAGACCACTAATTGAATGGAGCAATTCTGAGACTACGATACTTTGGCTCACAATTTTAATCTTTGCGGAGATCTCGTTTTCGGTTCCTCTTTCAGCAGGAGCAAAATAAGTATCCATTTTTATCTCTCAGTAAGATTTGTCTACAGAAAAATTTATTTGTATTTTATATAAGTGACTAAAACAAAAACGCAAGGATTATTTAATTGAAATCAAAGCTTATTGGAGATAAAGCATCCCCCAAAAAATCTCGGCTGGCAAAAAAAACACACCCTTTTGTTCCCAAAAATGTGGCGGTCCGATGGTAATGCGCGAAAAGAAGCGCGGGGAAAGTAAAAAAGTCATTGTGGGGAGGTGCAAACTTTCCAAGATGCAGGGCATGGTGAATATCCGACCCTGGCTTGTACTGTGTTCCTGCTTTTCATTGCCATCATGCGGGCACCGGCCCTGGTGTGTTTTTTATGACCTATTGAACATCTCGATCCAGAGGCGGTCTGCCTATCCGTATAATCACTTTGACATGGATGTGATTTCCCCATAAATAGAACTTTCGTACCGATTGTTTAAAACTATGGATAAAAGAATGGAACAGATCGCCCTTCGCCTGCATCCGGGTCAGGATCTTAAACAAGAGATTGATCGGCTTATGCAAGCCCGGCAAATTAAAGCGGCATGTATATTGACCTGCGTTGGCAGTCTGACCCGGGCAGTGCTGCGTTTTGCCAACCAGAAAGGTTCTGAAACCCTTACCGGGCATTTTGAAATCGTTTCCCTCACAGGCGTACTTTCAGACAGAGGATCCCACTGCCACCTGGCCATTGCAGATGAACAGGGGACAACATTGGGGGCCCATTTGATGGAAGGCTGCAAAATATACACGACTGCTGAGATTGTCATTGGTATCATCCCTGATTGCAGCTTTTTACGAACCTTTGACCCCCAGACCGGATATCCTGAACTTGAAATCGTTTATAAAGGAGAATAACAATGGGCTTTTCCGATAATATTAAAAAGAATTTTACCACCACGGTTATGGTTCTCATGGGTGCGGCCATTGTTATCAACATTGCTGCCGGTCAATTGGTATCCCTGCTTAAACTTCCCATTTTTCTGGATTCCATCGGCACGGTTCTCGTGGGGATAATGGCCGGCCCCTGGGCAGGCGGCTTAACAGGATTGCTGACAAATCTTATCTGGGGAATGATCTCTTCGCCCGTGGCCGCGGCCTTTTCCCCCGTAGCCATGGCCATCGGCATCGCCGCCGGCCTGTGCGCCCGTTATGGACTATTCAGGACCTGGTGGCTGGCAATCATCAGTGGTGTGATCATTACCGTTTTCAATGCCCTGGTTGCCGTGCCCATCAGACTGTACATGTTCGGCGGCATTACCGGTTCCGGGGCCGATTTTGTCACGTCCTATATGCTTGCCCTGGGTAACGATCTGTTTGGATCCGTGGTGGTCACGGTTTTTACATCCAATCTTATTGACAAGATCGTGACGGCTGTATTGTCCTGGACAATTGTCAATGCATTGCCGCAAAGAACTGCGGGCCGATTGCCGCAAGTCAACGCCGTTACGCCCAGGAATTAATGCAGATTCACCTTTTGCTGTCATAATATGCAACCCCGTACATCCTTTTCCACGCTTTTTATTGATGGAAATTCATGGCTCCACCGCACCCACCCGTTTAACAAACTGGGCTACGTCCTTTTAACCGGGGTATCTGTTTATCTGCTCCCCGGGGGATGGCTGACGGACGTTGTTTTGCTGTTGATCAACCTGGGGTTCTCGTTTAGTGCCGGGACCTTTAAGGCTTCATGGAAGGTTGTCTGGAAAACCATGCTGCCCCTGGTCTTTTTCATGGTATTGATCCACGGGGTTCTTTATCCGGACAACCATACCATCCTCCTTGACCTCCAATGGTTCAATATCTACCAGGAAGGACTGGTGTTTGCAGGGAACACGCTTTTAAACCTGGTGGCCTTGTTGACGGCTTCGCTGCTTTTTGTGTTCACAACCCACCCGGCAGATCTGATCAGCACCGTCTCCCAGACAGCCGGATCCCCCACCCTTGCCTATCTCGTCGGCAGCCCCCTGCTTTTACTTCCGGCCATGGGTGAACGCATTGCGACCATTCAATCGGCCCAGCAGTCAAGGGGACTTGACACACAGGGCAACCTTCTCAAACGGTTTTATGGACTGGCCCCACTTTTTATCCCCCTGGTTGTCGGATCACTCATGGAAGTCGAACAGCGGTCAATTGCCCTTGAGCTGCGTGGATTTAAGTCGAAACATTCGAAAACCCATGTCAGAACGATCCCGGATTCAATGCTGCAGCAACGGTTGAGACGGCTGATGCTGATCCTGACCCTATGCATTGTGGTTTATGGGGTGTTCAGGTGACACGGTCCGGCATCGAGATTGAACGTCTCAGCTATCATTATCCGGGCACGGACAAGGCCTCGCTGAACGATGTGTCCCTTAAAATTTCAAACGGGGAATTTGCTGCCGTCATCGGTGCAAACAATTCAGGCAAATCCACCCTCTGCCATGCCATGACCGGTATCGTCCCCCATTTGTATCGTGGCAGGATGCAGGGGGCTGTCCGGGTGAATGGAACGGATATTTCCACCATGGAGGTGGGTGAAATCGCACAGGATGTCGGCATGGTCATGCAGACACCCAGAAATCAGTTATCCGGTCTTTGCTATACGGTATTTGAGGAAGTGGCTTTGGGCTTAGAAAATCAGGGGTTGCAAAGGGAGAACATCATACACCGGGTTCAACAGGTCCTGGAGATGACGGGCCTTGAAGATTTAGCCCAAAGATCACCCCATCAACTATCCGGCGGCCAGCAGCAGCGATTGATCCTGGCCGCCGCCATCGCTTTGGATCCCTCCATCCTGGTGCTGGATGAGCCCACCACCTTCCTCGATCCCATGGGAGCAAAAGAGGTGTTTCGCCTCCTGGACACGCTCAACAAAAAAGGAACCACCATTGTCATTGCAGAGCAACGGCTGGAGTTCATCGCAGAATATGCAGACCGGGTCATCGTTCTTCAAAACGGGAAAAAGGTTTTGGACGGCAGCGCCCGGGAGATCTTGACCTCACCGGTCTTAAGTGAGGTGAACCTGGCATGGACACGGTATACACGGGTGGCGGCCCTGGCCCGGGCAAAAGGCCTTTGGGCCGCTGGCGAACCCTTGTCCGCATCGTTTTCCGCCACGGTCAAGGGGCTCGTGAACAAATGAACCCAAAAGAAATTCACGTCCGTGCCGACAACCTGACCTTTAAATATTCCAGGGAAATAATCGCATTAAAAAACATTTCACTTACGATGAGCGCCGGCGAACGGGTCGCTCTGATTGGGCACAACGGGTCAGGGAAAACCACCCTTGCCAGGCACCTTAACGGATTACTGCACCCTTTTTCAGGCAAACTATGGATACAGGGAGTCGATTCATCCACCCAACGAGTCTCCCAACTGGCAAAAAAAGTGGCTTTATTGTTTCAAAATCCGGACGATCAGATCTGTAAGCGTGTGGTCAGGGAGGAGGTGGCATTGGGTCCCAGAAATTTAGGTTATTCCAAAGAGAAAACAGACCGGCTGGTAAACAGGGCCTTATCCGATTTTGATTTATTACCATTCCAGCGAACAAATCCACACGACCTGGGGTTGAGCGAACGTAAAAGAGTGGCAATGGCATCCATCCTGTCAATGGACACCCCCATTGTCGTCTTTGACGAACCCACGGCAGGACTTGACCCCTATGAAATCAAGCTGTTTGTCACCACCCTGCAAAGACTCAAAGATGAAGACAAAACCGTTCTGATCATTACCCATGACATGGATTTTGTCGCGGAAAACATTCCACGGGTCATTTGCCTCCAAAACGGTGAAAAAGTTTTTGACGGCAGTTCCCGGGAACTTTTCTCAAACCCGGAACTGCTTTCAAGCTGCAGATTGTTACCGCCCCAGGTCGTTGGCCTGAGTTCCCTTTTTCAACAAACGACAACGGCCATGACACCCGAAGAATTTATTGACGGGCTTTAGGGTTCTTTTTGATCTCACCCTTTGCACGCCTTCCGGGGGTGCCGGGCGGCCTGCAAACAATAAAAAAACTGCCTGCAGAACAGACCCGGAGCCCGGGCTCACACCAGCCCCCCCCATGAAATCCAACCGTAGATCAAGCACCCCCCTGCCCCTGGACCGTCACACTATCTCACCATCTGTTCATCAAACAGCAGGTTTCGATCGAATTCATACCAGTAATCAATGGACAGCTTTCGGATATGGGCAAAATATTCCGGTCCAAGTCCACCGTACCGCTGGATTGCCTGTTTAATGTCATTCCTGATACGGCTGACATACTCGGGCTTCAGGGTCAGTTTGAACGTGGTTCCATTGTGGATGAACTTTGCTGACGGCCCAGGTTCGTCTTCCTGCACCCGGATGGCTCCCCGGCCCAGGCTTGCTCCGGTGGAAACCTGAAGGCCATCGTTCATGCAGCTTAAGGGCGGTTTTAGCCCGGCCAGGGAGATCACCTTAAGGCTGTCAAACGGGGCATTTAATATCTCCCGGGCCCGGATGCCCATTTTGGCCCCCACCAGGGAATAGATGCCAAGATGGCGGTGAAGCTCGTTGGTCAGCAGGCAGGCCTTCCACTCTTCCAGGCCATGGCGGGCAATCGTGGCTGCCACATGGTCCGCCACATCCTTTCGCATGAGGCCGGGGTCCGTGGGAAAGGTTTCCAGCACCACGCTGTTTCGCTCGTCAAGGTGAAAATCCGATGCATTCCCCAGGAGTTTAAGATAGGTCTTCTCAACGGCTTTGGGATCAAAACCGACCATGCGCTGCGAGTTCGGCCGTTGTTCATCAATGGTCAGTTGAAAAATATCCGGCCGGTTCAGGTAGATCACCGTCATCTCATCCCACACGCGCATATGGCCGTCCCCAATGGTCTGCGCCATGCCCGGCGTGTCGTGGATATGGGCAATCATCGCTGCTGAAGGGGTTTCCATGGCCTTGATCTTTTCCAGCAGCGCTTTATCAAAAACAGGGCTTTCGGCATCGGGGAACCCCAGGCCCACTATTTTTATGCCTGAATCGTAAACCGCCGCTGCCGATGCCATATCCCGACGGGTATTCCATCCAGGGGTGCTGTCATGGGGGGAATTGCCCAGGTAAACAACGGTATGAATACGGGATTTAAGGGTCGGATCCGCCTTCATCGCCATGGCCAGGTTGGTCATGGGCCCCAGGCAAAGGTAGAGGCAATCCCCATCGGCTGACTGAACCGCCCGGATGATCGCCCGGGGAGCATCGCCCCAGTCCTGACGATCCTTACCCTCCGGAGGCGATGCCTTGGGCCATGCCAGGGATTCATTCATCCGGCGGAATTCAGGAGCTTCCAGGGCGAGGGAGGTTCCCTGGGCCGTTGGGACATCCGGCCGATGAAGGGCCGCCAGCAAACCGATCAGATTCTCCTGGCCGGTGTCAGGGGCAAGGACCCCGTCCGAGGTCACCATCAAACGGGCATCCACGCTGCCGGAGTTGAGCAGCATGATAATCGCCCGGGCATCATCGGATCCCATGTCCGTGTCCACAATCACGGGCAGATATAAATTGTGGCCCAGGGCTGTTGACGCAAGAACCCCCCAGCAGACCATCACCATGGCTATTTTGTCGAATAAACGTTTCATAATCACTCCTTTGTTAAAATGAGAGCACAACACCCGTCATCAACGAGATGCCGGGCATGGGATAACCGGACTGATACTCATAGTCCGCATCTGTAAGGTTTTCGCCGGCCACATAGACGGTCATGTCCATGCCCGGGCAGGGCAGATCAACCCCATGGCTTACCTTGCAGTTGAGCAGGGTAAAGCTGCCCGCCTTGTCCGTGTTGGTTGCCGATGCCCTGCGCGCCTGGGAGGTCGTGTACATTTCATCCTGGTACTGGGCATCAAGGTTCAGGGTAAACGCGGGGAGAAAGGTCCAGTTCAACCCGGCGCTCAGGGTCAGTTCCGGGGCATAGGGAAGATCGTAGGGATCGGTTCTCATGAGGGTGGCTCCGAAAAACAGGGCCAGATCCCGGGTGGGGTAAAGACTCACCGACGCTTCCACCCCCTTGGTCACATAGGTTTCGACATTATCATACTCAGGCGTTGATGTGGGGGAGGTCACAAACACATACCGGTCCTTGCCATCGTTGTAGAACCAGGTGAGTTCGGCGTCAAAAAAGGTCCCTGAAGCATAGGCGATCCCTGCCTCATAATGATCCATGACCTCGGGATCAAGATCCTTCCAGCTCGTTCCCAGGCCCGGGATCACCTCCTGGGAAAAAACCACCACATCCAGCCCTGGAAAAACCACCCCCCTGGAGTAGCCCACATGGCAGCTGACACCATTGAAATCGAGGACAAGGCCTGCATGGGGAGACCAGGCCGTGCCAAAGTCGGAATTATTATAATACCGGATTCCGGCCGAAGGAATCAGGGACAGGGTGTCGGTGACGGCTATCCCATGGCTGACGGCCAGATAGGGAGAGATAAGGGTCATATCATGGCCCTCCCAGGTCTCTTTTTCGCCGTCGCTGTACAAGGCGTCATAATCGCCCTCCAGGTATTCCCAGTCAAAGCCGGTGACGACCTCGGTATCGCTTTCCATGGTAAAGGTCTCCCGGAGTTTCAGGCCGTAAAAGGAAAAATCGTTGAACAGGTCCTCGGTGACCCCGGAGGTTTCGGTGGGCTGATCCAGCCAGTCGCCTTCGCCTTTGTTGGCATACACCTTGACATATCCATGGAAGGCATCACAGGTGTTGGAAAGGGTCAGATCAACAAGGTTTGCCCGGGTTTCATAGGTGCCCAGGCGCTGGGACGCATCCTCTCCCTCCTTGCCCGGATCCTCGGCAAAGTTGTCGGAATGAAGGGTAAACAGGGAAACCTCCCACAGGCTGTTGATGCGGTAGCCGATTCGGCCGAAAACGTTACCGGTTTCACCTTCGGAATGATCCCGGTGACCGTCGGAATGGCGATAGCCGCCTCCCAGAAAATAGTCGAGATCGTCCTTCACACCGCCGACTTCGGCCTTGGCCACGGTGGTGCCGTAGCTGCCGGCGGCCACCTCTGTTTTGATGCCTTTGCCATTGCCCGTCCACCGTTTGGGGGTCATATTGATCCCGGCCATGGCATTGCCAAAATACTGGGGCTGGGGGCTTTTATACACTTCAATGGCGTTACCGGCATCAATGGACATCAGGTCCATGAGGGGATGATTCCAGACACTCATGTACATGGGAATCCCGTCAATAAAGGTTTTGATCTCAGAGCCGGGCCGGCTTGACCCCATGCCGCGGATGTAAACGGCGCCGCCTTCTCCGCCGCCAAAAGCCCCCACGGGATTGTAACGGGAGATGTTAACCCCCGGTGTTTTCCGCAAGGCCGAGGTCATATCCTGGGCATTCAGGCTGTCAATCTGTTCACTGGTGATCAGGGTTTTACCGGCCCCATACCGGTCCACCAGGTTTCCCTCGATGATGGGAGAAGAAACCACGACGGTTTCTTCAAGTTCAACCACCTCCCCGCCTCGAACCCTGTGCGGATTCAGGATGACCGCCATCAGCAGAACCATTAACACACGCTTGAAACAAATCATTAAAGAATCTCCCTTTTCCACCACGACAATCAAATGTCAGGTGCCTGGGGCCTGCCCGGACGGCATGGAACCTCCCTGCAGGAGCATTCCTCAAAAAAAAGCCATCAAGGCAAACCGGATTGAGTTTCCGTTGCTGCCTTCATGGCCGAATTATGCGGATGGATGTGTTGCCAGGAAGATCAACCTTTTGATGACCGCCCTGATTCTTTACGGGTGAAAAATGCTGCTTTTGACGCTGTTTTTTCGGGATTTCATCTTCCTGATGAAAAGTAGTATGTCACTAATCAATTGTACATTTTCTGTCAACCCCTTATTTTAATTTAACACCCCTTTGGGAGGATAAAAATGGAAAAGACCATCCAGCAGAAAATCGACAAGGTCCTGGATCAGATCACGGACGTCCAAACGGGTATGACCGTTGCCCAGCTGGGCCTTGTGAAAAAAATCCGTCTTGTGGCGGAGAGTCAGAAACTCATCGTTTTTTTGAACCGCCTGGGTCACACCAAGGCATGCTGCGCCACCTTGAACATGGCTGTTTTGGCCAAAATTGAAACGTCCATTAAAGAGGGGCTGGAATCTGAATTTCCTTGTTTTTCCGTCTCTTTTACCGACGGATAATACCTATTTCCTGGCAGGCTGCAGACAAGCCTTTGGGGTCATGGAAGATTCCAAGGGCCGGCCGATGAACCGGCCGATGATAAGGCAGTATGCCCTTGATAGTCGCCCATGAGCAGCCTGTTCTTGGGGGTGATCTCACAGGGAATGGTCTGGGTGACGATCTTGTATCCCTCGGATTGAAGCCTGACTGCCCTTACCGTATCAACGGCCAGGGTGCTTTCCATCCAGCCGTCAAGGCCGGCGGTGGATGCTGTTTTAAGATCATGGCAGCAGGGCAGAACGGCCAGTCTGGCATGACTTGCAATGGCCTTGTCCATGACAAGATCAGTCAACGATCCGCAGGCATGGGCAGACACCACGATATCATCCGGACGAACAACGATATCACGGATATCCATCTCCTTAAACACCACCCTGTTCTTCAGCCTGGGCCAGGCTTCCACCAATGTGTCGGATAATCGGGCCGCGTTCAAAGGGATGTGCCGGTCCACGGCAATGGCCGATTCTGAGCTGTCATCAAGGATCAGCATGATGTGGGCCAGCAGACCATGGCCACAGGCAAGATCCAGAATCCGGCCGCCCCGGTAGCGTCGCCGCACCCGTCTGGCCACCTCCCACGCTTCATGGAGTTCTTTTCTTGGCAGGGTGCCGGCCCGGCAGACCGCCCTTGCGATTTTATCAAAAAGGGTGTTGCCGGCAAACAACGACTGCTGCCCGGAGGTGAGCCTGTTCTTTGATGATTTTTTCATGGTCCGTGAACGTACACGATTCCGGGGCATTTCACAAGCCATTGACGGCTGCCGCCATAAAATCCGGTTTAAAAACGATCCACGAACCACCCTTGAAAATGGGTGGAAAACGACACCTTCCATCCGATAGAATCAGGCCCATGATCGGAATAAAATCTTCCAAAACATGGCGTAGGATTTTAAGTCGTATTCAAGGCGCGTTAATGGGATCATATTGAAATATGTGCCCCTTAATGCAACGAAGAAGACGGCTTAAAAGACACGCCATGTGGGAGGTTTTATTTTGATCATGGGCCTTAGACCAAGAGCCGGTCAAGCAAAGCTAATTTATCCATGGCCCGGGCCGATCCCTGTACTGCTGATGGTGACAGACCGGTTCCAAGTTCCAGGGTATTTTTCTGATCAATACCGATTCCAAGAAACAATACCTTTTCATAGTCGGCTTTAAGGCATTTTATCAACAGCTGAACAGGGAGATTATGTGTTGCAAAACTGTATCCCGGATCGTCATCAAGATCAATGAATTCTGCAACACCTTTATCTATCCCTGTTACCGCGTCAATAACAACAATAAGATCAGGGGAGAACAAACGAATCCTGTGGAACTGATTTTCCGGAGCATCTCCCCCATAAAAAACCGTCCAGTCAGAACAGGCTTCGATACATTCACCCGTATACTCAGCAACGCCGTCATCACCCCGAAGGGTGTTGCCGACGGTAAGAATCGCCTTGTTCATATCAATCCATTCGAAGGGTGATAAACCCCTGGCCAAGGGTATCCAGGAGATCCCTGAACAGGGATTTCGGGATCTCCTTTTTTATTTGTTCTGCATTTTCAGGATATAGATCAATTTCAAAATATTTCATGAGATTCCCCAGTTTGAACCGGGTATACGCTCCGCCTGAGTTGACAATGGTTTCATACTCCTTGTCCGGGATTTCCATTATTTTTTCTGCAAAATCGATGGTTCCAAGGCCATGACCGTTTTTCATCACATGGAGTTTGATCTGATCGGCAGGATTTTTATACTCCGTATCCGGATCGATGATTCTCTGTTTGAGTTTAAATACCCGTATCATCACGCATCCTTATATTAGATATTGCTCGTTTTCCGCCTGTTTCAAACCGTGGAATGTATCCATCCATTTAAGATAAACGCCATTATAAAGGGCCTTCATGCACTCTGCATATCTTGGATCCTCTTCCTGCTCGATAAAATGTTCCACCCCCTCCCTTACCTGGGATATATCATCAGGTTTTGGGGTATTTGCAAGGAGCTTAATGCATTGATCGTACAGTTTGCGGCCATGGATATACCCCATGAGTTCCCGGCAGTTGATGTTGATATCCCGCTCAAACTGTAAATTGTTGAATATGGATTTAACAGGGGCAGGCGGCTCTCCCGAGTCATCGGCGTACGACTGATGGTTGAGTTTCTGTTGGAGAATACCCAGGGCGACACCAAACCCGTCAAGGATGGTTGCCGGATGGGGGGGGCATCCGGGAATAAACATGTCCACGGGAATGTGGCTGTCGATTCCTGACCATGTTCCGTAGGTATCGTGGAAAATCCCACCCGTACACCCACAGGCACCAACGGCCACAACAATTTTCGGATCCGGCATGGCCTCGTAGGCCCTTAAGAGGGGATACCGCATCATTCGCGTGACAGAGCCCGTGCAGACAAGGATATCCGCATGTCTGGGCGAGGCAACCAGTTTGAATCCCAGTCGTTCAGGGTCCCACCAGGGAGATATTACAGAGAAAATTTCAATATCACAACCGTTACAGGAGCCTGCATCTACCCTATATACAAAAAAAGAACGCTTTATGCTGGCCAGATGCTGGAGCTTTTTTCCAACTGTGTTCTCCCGGCTTATCTCTTCAGGTATTTCGTACAGGGGCTTCATTTCTTACCTCCCATATGGAAATATTTAACGCTGTTTTCAACTGCCTGTTTTCGTTTGCACTCGGGGCACAGCCCAAGATTCGGATCCGTCTCCTGGGATGGATTAAGGGATTCAAGCACCTCGTTCTGGTAGTTGAAGAGTCTCTCAGTGGTAAACGGTCGGTTGCAGCGTTTGCATTTTTTAAGCTTGAATTCCCCCGTTACCTTTAGATCCGCCTTGTTAAACAGAACAGCCATCTGAAACTCCTGGGAAAGTTTGATGGCACCGGTGGGGCAGACTTCATCGCAACGGCCGCAAAAGATGCATCTTCCATAGTTGAGTTCCCATATCAGACGATCCGTTTCACTGTTTTGTTTCAAAGATATGGCGTTGGAAGGACAGGCCACGGCACATGCGCCACAGCCCAGGCATTTTTCAAAATCATATTCCGGTTTTCCCCTGTAATCTTCAGCCGGAACATAAGGCTCAAAGGGGTAAGAAAGGGTTGAGTTTCCACCCTTATTTGCAAATTCAAGAAGTTTCATTCCAGATCTCCCATCCTATAACTCTTTTATCGGAGAATCTTTAAGGGTTCTCGCGTAATTTGTTAATTGATCTTTGCCGATTATTTTTGATCTGCCGCTGTTTACATTGACCACGGTGATTCTTTCCGTACAGGAATAACAGGGGTCAAGGGAGCAGACGATAAGCGGTGCATCGGATATGGAGTTACCCCTCAGCTGGAACCGCAATGACGGCCAGTTGTTGTAGGTGGCAGCCCTGACTCTCCATCTGAAAACCTTTTGTGAATTTCCATGCATGGTAAAGTGTATGTTAGACCCCCTTGGCGCCTCATCGTTTCCAATTGCAAAGGCATGGGGTTTAACAAAGGCCTCTTTGTTCATAAGAGCTCCTTCAGGCATTTGTTCAAGGGTCTGGCGGATGATTGAAGCCGCCTGGAAGAGTTCCCTGGCCCGCACTGTTTCCCTTGAAAGAACGTCCCCGTCAACCTCCACCGGCACTTGAAATTCAACCTTTTTATACCAGTCAAATGCGTGGTCATATCGTGAGTCTCGACGGATTCCGCACCCCCGGGCATTTGGTCCCACCACGGAAAAATCCCTGGCTACTTCGGGATCAAGGATGCCCGTATGCCGCCATCGTGAAACAAGATTTGGCGCATCAAGTATCGCCTCCCAGCACGCCTTGAATTCAACCTCTATTTTTTGAACAAGATCGAGCATGATCTTGCGTTCCCTGGCTGTAATATCCCGTCTGACACCGCCCACCATTATCATCCCGTAGGTCTTTCTACCTCCGGTTATATGCTGGGCAAGCTCCATGGCAGTTTCCCTTATTTTAAACATCTGGAGAAACGCTGTGCAGTTGCCGGTAAGCTCGGCGGCAAGACCGATATTGAGCATATGGGAATGAAGTCTTTCCATTTCAAGGCAGATGGTTCTTATGGCCTGTGCCCTCAGGGGGACTTTTATTCCTGCTGAACGTTCAGCACTTTCGATACACGCGACCGCGTGCGCAAAACCGCAGATGCCTCAGACCCGTTCGGCAAGATAGCCCATCTGATCATAATTCATTCTGTTTTCAGCAAGTTTTTCCATGCCCCGATGTATGTAAAACATCTTATAATCCGCATCGACAATGGTTTCTCCGTCAACGTAGAGACGAAAATGGCCCGGTTCATCGGCCGTTATATGCAAAGGCCCCAGGGGGATGTCCACTGTTCCTGATCCAGTGGGCTCGTTGAACGGATAGTCTGGTTCATCATCCAGGTCGCAGGGTGAAAATCTTTTTCTGTAATCCATGGCGTCTTTTCTCAAGGGATATATTCCCTCGGGAAAATCATCGGGAAGAACAAGCCTTCTTTTGTCGGGAAGTCCCTGGGGAACAAGTCCGAACATATCCCTTGCCTCCCTTTCGTACCATACTGCCGCAGGCACAAGGGGCGTTACAGAAGGAAACACGGGATCATGGGCAGGGATGAGAGCCTTGACAATTATCCAGCACTTTTCATTCCCGGGAAGTTCATCCCCGGGTTTGAGTTTTCCGCCCTCCATTGAAAGCACATAATAGACTGCGAAATTGCCGTTAAGCTCTCTTTCGTCATTGGCCACCATGGTGGAAAGCCAGCCGCCCATGTCATAGTATAAACTTCTCACAACTTCAGGGAGGTCGTTTCTGTCAACCAGTACCGTAATCTGGTCTTCCGGCTGACGGCAGATCTCTTTAACTGAAAACTTCTGCCCAAGGGCAGTGATGAATCTATCTCCTTTTCTCAATTTCCTGACCTCCAATATCATGGGTTTTGAAGAATTTCTGCAACTGCATTATTTAAAAGCGATGTCCACCATTCAGGTGGAAAGATTCCAATGGTACAGACAAGAACTGCCAATGCCAGCAAGGGCAAATTTGCTGCGAAACTGACCTCTCCAGGGTTCTTGATATCCCCGGGTGCCTCGCCAAAGGCAATACGGTTAAACTGGGAAACCAGACCGTAAAAAACCATCCCAAGTCCCGTGAAAAGTATTGCGACCCCCAGGTAGTCTCCTGCCTGAACGCCCGCCATGACGGTATAAAATTCACTTGTAAAAATGGCCATGGGCGGAAGCCCGGCAAGTGAAAAAATGGCAACTGCCAGCAGAACAGCCGTTACCGGAGCTGTCTTGAAAAGACCGCCCATCCTGCCCATGTTCCTTGTCCCATGGATATGCTGGACGTTTCCGGATGTGCAGAAGGCAAGCGCCTTGGTAAGGGAATGGTTCATCACATGGAAAAACATTGCAAACAGTCCAAGCCTGCCGCCAAAGGCCATGGCAACGGAAATGATTCCTATATTTTCCGTTGAACTGTATGCAAACATTCTCTTGATATCGCGTTGTTTGAGGATAAACAGGGCCGCTATAATTATGGAAACCAGGCCGACAATCATCAGACATGTCTTGACGAATGCCAGGGTTTCCGGTGAAAGGACAGCCACCGTATAAAACCGTATGATTGCTGCGATTGCGCATTTAAGCAAAACCGCGGAAAGCAATGCAGATGCAGGGGAAGGCCCTTCTGCATGGGCGTCGGGGAGCCAGGTATGCATGGGAGCAAGTCCTGCCTTGGTGCCATATCCAATGAGGAAAAAAACAAAAATAATTTTCATGACGTCCGGATTGAGATCTCCACCGTGAACGGCAAGGGATGTCCAGAGCATTGCCTTGTGGGCATTGCCTATGATCCCAAGGGAAGAGCCATAGAGAAGAATGGTCCCGTAGAGCCCAAAGGCAAGTCCGATGCTGCAGATAACGATATATTTCCATCCGCCTTCAACTGAACTTTTTTTCCGGTAAAGGGATACCAGGAATACCGATGAAAGGGTGGTTGCCTCCACCGCCGCCCACATGAGCACAATATTGTTGGACATCACCGAAAGAAGCATGGTGAAAACGAACAAATGGCAGAGGGCAAAAAAAAGACGGGCGTCCCTGAATTCGATAGCTTTGGATTCAAGCTCCCAGGAGATGTATTTTATCGAATAAAGGTTGGTCAAGAGACCGACAATGGATATAATTGTTATAAAAACCGCCCCCACCGGATCTATGAAAAGAAAATCGTTAAGGGCTGTCAGGGTCTCTGCCCTTGTGGCGAACTGGACAGAGATAAGGCCGAACACAGCGGTCATCACGGCGGCCAGGGCATGAACAATGTAGAGAAGCCCTGTTCTTTTAACGCCACCAACAAGCCATATCAATATTGAAAAGACAAATGGTGTTGCCAATGGTGCAATGAGTAAAAATTCCTTGTTTATATTCATGGTGTTATCCCTTCAGCTCCTTTGCCTGTGAAGTATCAAGTGTTCCAAAATAACGGAAGAATCTGAACCCCAGGGCGGCCATGATGACCACGGCAAAAATAGCGTCTGTCAAAATTCCGATTTCAACCGTTTCCGGTGCATTGTATGCCGTAAGGGCAAGCGTTAAGTGGGCACCATTTTCAAACAGACAATAGGAAAGAATCTGTTTGATGGCAGATTTTCTAAAAACCATGCCAAAGATTCCCATCATGAACACCATAATTGAAACTGCCAGGGGAATGTGGCGTTTAATTAAAGAGAACTCAAGGAAAACAGGATAGAGAATAAGTGCCACGGTTAGCGCCATTCCAAGGGCTAAAAAGGGGTTATAGACCCCTATGAACGGAGCCTCTTCCTGGGTGATTCCGGTTTTCCTGATAAGATTCAGAATGATCCATGGGACCAGCACAACCTTTGTGACAAAGGCCGTTGCTGACCAGACAAACAGGGCATTTATCTGATATTCCATACCCAGTATGAGGAAAATTGCAACAAGGACAAAGGTCTGCAGTGCATAGAGCAGTGTCGCCCGTTTGAGATTCCTTGTCTCAAAGACCAGGAAGGAGAGAACCGCCAGTATGATGGAGGCCATTGTGATCATATCCATATTCATGTTCATTATCCCAGCCTCCCTACGATCAAAAGAATTAATGCCGCAAATGAGATGCTGAAAGCGCCCATGGCAGAGGCTTTAATCCTGAGTATGGTAAAACGTGAGCTGAAGTGTTCAATGTATGCTGTCAGGATAAAAAAGATGCAGAGTTTGACAAGGAAGAACACCAGGGCAATAAAAGGGTTGTGGACATAGGGCCATGGACAGAAAATAGAGATGAACAGACCTGCCATTGCGCACTGTTTTACAAGCAAGGCAACCTTGCAAAGCGCCAGTCTTTTCCCGCTGTATTCAGAGAGCAGTCCCTCCTGAAGCTCCTGTTCCGCCTCGGCCATGTCATAGGGTTTTTTCCCGGTTTCAGCGTAAACAGCCCAGAGAAAGGCGATGGCTGCGAGGATGAAAGAAGGCGTCATATAGTTTATTTGTCCGGATTCGACCAGCTGTCTTATCTCCACAAGATTGGTTGTCCCCCCGGAAAGGATCACAACAACCAGCAAAGACAGAACAAATGTCGGTTCAACAAACAGGGACAGAAGCTGTTCCCTGCCGGCTGAGAGTCCTGCAAAAGGACTCCCGGTATCTATTGCCGCAACACCAAATACAAACCGGAGAAGGGCCATCAGGTAGACGATGACAAAAAGGTCTGAGACCATGCCAAACGAGGCAGATGTTGCCACCGCCGGTATGACTGCTGCGAGAGTTCCGGCAATGGCAAAGATCATCCATGGAGCGCTTCGGAAGAACCAGGAGGACTGTCCGGGAAGGGTCTCTGATCTTTCAAAGAGTTTTTTTATATCCCTCCAGGTCTGAAATGGGCCAGAAGGCCCGCTTCTGCTCTGGAAGCGGGCAGCCATCATCCTTCCAATTCCGTGGAAAAGGGGGGCTACAAGAAAAATACACAATGTCTGTATGATGATTATCAATATGTCCATAACAGATCCCCTATGCATACATTGCTATGATTATGAGAATAGCGAAAACCAGAAGAACGTATGATGCATAAATCTGCATCCTGCCATTCTGTATGATTTCTGACTTTTTTGTTACCAGGCAAAAAAACTGCCCGATCGTTTTATAGATCATCTCCCACCAGATATCCCTTGGATGGTTGCTGTATTTGACCGGGCCAAAATATTTGTCTGTCTCTTCAAAGGTGACTTCGCTTCTGTACAGCCAGTTCATCAGCGTTCTTGTGGCTCCGGTGAATGGAGATGCCGTCATCTGCATTCGGGTTGAATACTTGAATCCACACACCCAGGGATCTGTTTTTCGTGCCTTTGTATGGGATCCTTTGAACAAAACCGTTAAAAGTACGGGCAACGTCACCATGGAGACCATGAGAATCAAAATAAGGGCCGGAGAAACAAGGGATCCCAGGGGTGAAACAAGGCAAGTTCCGGCAACGGCCACAAAGGTGGGTGCACATATACTTGTTACGACAACCATGATCTTTTCAGCCACCAGGGGAGCGCCAATCCCCAGAACCAGACAGCAGACGACAAGAATGTACATCCCGGCCTGCATGCTCCAGGGAACTTCCGTGGCGCGTTCCCATATCTTTTTATCCCTTGGGACCCCTGTAAATATAACGCTGTAGACCTTAACAAAACACATGACGGCCAGGGAGCCTGTGAGTGCCAGTGCAAGAATGGCCATGGGAAAAACAATCATTCCCTTAATTCCCCCACCCATGATTCCGGTTATCATTGACTGGTATGTCAGCCATTCACTTGCAAAACCATTTAAAGGCGGCAGCGCACAGATGGCCATGGATCCGACAAGAAAAGCGACTGCCGTGAGGGGCATTTTTTTTACAAGTCCACCCAGGACCTCCATGTCATGGGAACCGGTTGAGTGGATGACACTTCCGGCACCAAGAAAGAGGAGCCCTTTAAAGGTTGCGTGGCTCAATACTTGGTAGAGGCACCCGAGGAAACCTGCGGCCGAAAGGATCATGTTTCCCAGTGCCAGTCCGTAGACACCCGTGCCGAGCCCCAGGAGAATGATTCCGATGTTCTCAACCGAGCTATAGGCCAGAAAAGCCTTTGTCTCATTCTGAACAAGGGCGTAGAGCACACCGAGAAGCGCCGAAAGAGCACCCGTAATAATTATCAAGATTCCCCACCACTCCTGGACGGGCAGCCAGGTGCAGATTCTGATTATCCCGTATATGGCGGTTTTGATCATTACCGCCGACATCAGGGCAGACACATGGGAGGGGGCTGCCGGGTGTGCCTCGGGCAGCCAGACATGGACTGGAAAGACACCGGCTTTTGCTCCAAAACCAATGAAGAAAAGAAGAAACACAACACACGCCATCACAGGTGAGATGGCAACGCCTGCAAAGCTTTCAAAGTTCAATGATTGCGTAAGGGTGTAGAGCAGAAGAAAGCCCGTAAGTATAAGGGTGCCGCCGACATGGGCGACAATCATATAGAGGATTGTTGCATGGCTCGTTTTTTTTGAATCGTTAAACCAGATGAGAAAATACGAGACAAACGTCATAAGTTCCCAGAAGATCATGAACCAGAAGATATGGGCGGCCGACACAACCAGAAGCATTGAGACGATGAAGAGATTAAAGAAAAAGGCCATGGTTCCGACACCGCCCTTTTGTTCATACTCCCGGGAATAATGAAATCCATATAAACAGGCTGCCATGGAAACAAGACAGATCACAAAAGAGAAAAAGCAGGAGAGCGGGTCCAGGGTAAAACGGGCTGCCATCAGAGGAAACGGGACTTCAATGGTGGCAGTGCCTCCCATATGGAAAAAAAACGACCAGGCTCCCCAGGCAGAAATGGCCGAGGGAATGAGGAAACCCGTTATGGCTGCAAGCCTTGGTTTTCGCCATAAAGCCAGGGAGATTATTCCTGCTGTAAAATACATCAAATAAATTTCAGCCATTTATTTTCCCCCCCATGGATGAAATTAAATTCGCTACGGCCTCGTTTGATTTTGAAGCAATCTCCAATGATGCGACCCCATCCGCCCGAACATAAATCAATGCATGAACAGGACAGACATTAACGCAGGCAGGTCCATCCGCTGACCCTTCGCACAGGTCGCACTTGATGGCGATGGTTTTACTGCCGTCCCTTGTTTCATAGAGCGGTGACACTGAATGTTCCGTGGTATAGTCAACCGAAGGCATGGGTTCTGATGCCGGCTGAAGGCAGCCAAAGGGGCAGGCAAGGATGCACATTTTGCAGCCGATGCAGATCTGTTCATTTACCGAAACCATATGTTCGGTTATTTTAAGTGCACCTGTCGGGCATACCTTTGCACAGGGAGCGTCTTCACACTGACGGCACTGATTGGGCATGGTGCCGCTAAAGGTCGACACCATGGTAAGCCTCGGTTTTGCAAGCTTCCCCCTCTCCGTTGCAGACTGGTAGCATGCAGCAAGACAGGTATGGCATCCAATGCATTTATCAGGATTACAAATTACAAAATCTTTAATTTTTCCGAAAATCTGAGTTGTCATTTCATATCACCTCTGCCGGGACATTAATTTTACCCCTTGACCGGACACCTGTATCAGGAAAATTTTTGATTCTTTTACCCTTAAGAATGGAAAGATATTCAGCCTCAGGGATCTTGGTTAATTTAACTGCAGCAATTTTCAGCTCGGGTATTTTGGAAACAGGGTCAATGTTGTCGGCATTTGTCAGTTCATTTACGTTTGCCTCCCAATAGTGGAAGGTTCCAAAGAGGGTATTTTGGGGTATCCGTTCCATTATCCGTACACTGGTTGCAATCATTCCTCTTTTATTTTCAATTTTTACAAAATCACCTTCTGACAACCCGTATCGGATTGCTGTGCCCTCATTGATCTCCACCGCATGGTGATATTGATCTGCGCCATTCATGAGTGGCGCACAACGTCTTGTCATTGTTCCGGTATGGTAGTGATACACATACCGCCCGGTTGTAAGTATCAGGGGATAGTCCGCTGAAATTTTTTCAATGATAGACCCGGCCATGAACGGATACCCTTGGGGCAGGCAGAGTTTTTTCTTCCAGATTGCTGCAAGTTCCTCTTTTTCTGAAAATTCAGGAGTAAAAACAACGGGAACAAGCACGGCCTTCTTTTCAGGCGTATTAAAGATCGATCCCTTGTAAAGGCAGGGGGTACCCGGATGGTCAAGGTCAGGGCATGGGGCGCAAAGGCCATTGGTTTCTTTAAGCCTTTTAAAACCCATGCCTCCGAACTGATTTGTGTTGACAGCCCGGATCTCCTCCCACACCGCTTCAGCATTTGTGTAGTCAAACCCTTTAATTCCGTTGTTCTTTGCCAATTGACAGATGATCTCCATGTCACCCATTGCATCCCCCGGAGGGTTTACGGCTTTGTTTACCAGCTGAACCCTTCTTGAGGTGTTGACAAAGGTACCGTCTTTTTCTGCAAAACAGGTGGCAGGGAGAACAACGTCTGCATAGGATGCTGTCTGGGTCAGGAAGATATCCTGAACAAGCATGAATTCAAGACTGTCCAGGGAATGGATAAAATGATCGGTCCACGGGTCTGAAACAACAGGATTTTCACCCATTACATAGAGGAATTTTATTTTGCCCTCATCCATTTTTTCCGGTGCTTCTGTCAGCACAAATCCCGGTTTGTCGGGCAGTTTACAGTTCCAGAGTTGTTCAAGGGCTCCACGGCCCTGATCATCGGTGACGGATTGACCGCTTGGCAGCAGCGCAGGAAGAGCTCCCAGCATGCAGGCACCCTGTACATTGTTCTGGCCCCGGAGGGGATTGACTCCGGCCCCTTCGATGCCAAGGTTCCCGGTGATTGCAGCAAGGTTTGATACGGACCATACGTTTCCTGTTCCTGAAGAAAACTGGGTGAGCCCCATGGCATAGATAATCGCAGACGGTGAATTTCCCGCATACATTCTTGCAGCTTTTACAAAAAGTTCAGGCTCAACACCTGTCAGCTGGCCGACAGCTTCGGGAGAGTATGGTTCAACCGCCATCTTGAGATATTCAAATCCTGTTGTGGATTTTTCCAAAAAATCTTTATTGCACAGGTTCTCAGCGATGATAACATTCATGATGCAGTTGAGTGTGGGGATGTTATACCCGGGCGGAATTTGCAGAAACAGGTCTGCCTTTTGTGCCATTTCAGTTCGTTTGGGGTCCACAACAATAAGTTTTGCACCCCTTTCAAGCCCCTTTTGAATGTGCATCCCGATAATGGGATGATTATGGCTTGTATTTGACCCTATGATAAAAAAACATCCGGTTTTCGTATCGAATTCGCAAAAATCGTTTGTCATTGAACCATTTCCAAGGCTCCTGGCCAGACCGGCCACAGTCGGAGCGTGTCATAGCCTTGCGCAGTGATCAATGTTGTTGGTCCCCAGCACTGTTCGGAAAAATTTCTGAAACAGGTAGTTCTCTTCGTTGGTGCAACGTGCCGAAGACAACCCCATGAAATAGTCCGACCCAAAATTTTTTTTAATGCTTAAAATCTTTTCTTTGACAAGGGAAAATGCCTCCTCCCAGGTGGCTTCACACAGTTCGCCTTCCTTTGAATACTGGCCGTTCTTTTTTCTGATAAGGGGTTTTGTGAGCCTTTCAGGGGAATGGACAAACTCCCATCCATACAATCCTTTTAAGCATAACTCCCCGTGGTTTACGGGATGACCTTGTGTGGGTTCGGCTTTGACAATCCTGTCGTTTTCAACCAGCAGGTCAATATTGCATCCACAACCGCAATAGGGGCAGGTCGTCTGGATACGTTTCATTATCACTTCCTTCATCGTTCTTCTGGGCATGGTCATTCTCCTCAGGTCATTTGTGCAGTTCAGGCATAAAACGAATTTTGAGCAAAAAAAGCAGAGCAAAATTCAAGCAAAAATGAAGAAGAGCAATATAAATGCCACGAATCCTTTAAATAAACATTTAAACATCAGAAAAAAATCGATCAGGCCCTTAAACCTTGATTTTTAGCAGATAGACATGACAACGCATGTGAAATACATTTTTCCTTTTTTCTCTCCACAGGAAAGGCCAAGGAAAATCAAAAGGAAAATCGATGGTGTCAGTATCTTTTTCATATTGTAAATAGCAGGATGCAACATCAATCAATATCGATGCCTGACTTTTCCAGGACAGGGTATTGGAAAAAAACCCAAAATAGACTATTAAAGTAGAACACAGCGCCGAATCTTTTGGCACAACAGATCTCTTAAAACAATAGGACAAATGAATTAATGACTACAGAACAAGAATTACATATGCGCAGCGAATCCAAATGTGAGCTTTGCGGGGCAACCCAGACCCTGGAGGTGTATGAAGTTCCCCCGGATTCAGACGGCAGCACGGATCAGTGCATACTGGTCTGTGACACCTGCCTGACCCAGATTGAAGATCCGGAAAAAATGGATGTACATCACTGGCGCTGTCTTAACGACAGCATGTGGAGCCAGGTCCCTGCCGTCCAGGTCATGGCCTGGCGTATGCTGACACGGCTGAGGCACGAGGGCTGGCCCCAGGATCTTTTAGACATGCTCTACCTTGACGAAGAGACCCAGGCCTGGGCAACGGCAATGGACAGGGAAAAAGGCAACAGCGAAGAACTCAAATACATTGACAGCAACGGCGTTGCCCTTTCTGCCGGAGACTCGGTCACCATCATCAAAGATTTGAATGTCAAGGGCGGCGGTTTTACGGCCAAGCGCGGCACCATGGTGCGGGGAATCAGCCTGGATCCGGCAAACAACGAACAGATTGAAGGCCGGGTCAACGGCCAGGTAATTGTCATCTTCACAAAGTTTGTCAAAAAGGCCAGCTGATCAAAAAACGCCAGGAGGATTCAACGCCATGCATGGAACTTTAAAAAAGTTTTACAAAAAATTGTTCCATGTCAAGTCGATTATTTTCTCTGCATTGGTTGCAATCCTCCTGTTGAATTTTATTTCATCCCTGCCGGCCATGTACAGCGCCATAAAATCATACCGCCAGGCAAAACAGGTCCATTACCTGAACAATGTGGGTGATGACCTGTTCAGGGCGGTGGGCAATTTTGGATTTGAACGGGGCCGGGTTAACGTGGTTTTAAACGATAACGGCCCTGTTGAAGAAATGGAAGCAAACAGGCAGTTCATCCTGGCCCGCCGTGCCCATGGGGACAGGGCCCTGGCCGATGCCCTGGAAAAATTAGATCCAATTAAAATTCCAGGCGTTAACGATGAAATTTCCAGAATAAAAACCCTGGAACAAAAGATCAATGGGTTGCGGAAACAGGCCGGGAAAGATCTTGCAGTTCCCAGCGAACAGAGACAGGCGGGCCTGGCCAGAAAATGGTTTTCTGCCATGACCGAATATATTGAAGCCATTGAGGCGCTTCTGATAACCATCTCAAACGACATCAGCGATGCAGATGGAATGATCAGCCGTTACTCCTCGCTCAAGCTTACAACCCTGGCCCTGCGTAATACCGCAGGCCCGGAGGTATCTATTCTTTCCGCAACCATGGCCTCCCAAAAAACCATGGAACCAGAACTTGCTGAAAAGGTAGACACTCTCCACACGATTACAACTCTGCATTTTCAAACCCTTGCCCGTTTATCCCGGCCCCTGGCAAACCCAGGAATCCCCAAAGCCCTGGCAGCGCTGGAGAACACCTATTTTCTGGATTACCTGCCCTGGAGGGATGCGATTTTACAGCCGTCCCACCTTGGTGGCCCCTACCCCTTTTCCCAGGCAGTATTCCTTGACCACGGTGTGGGCGCATTGAAACAAATAGCGGCTTTCATGGAAGAAGTTGTCGCTGAGACAAAGGTCTATGCCCTGGGGCGGCTCACCGAAAGCAAAAGGCAGATACTCATGCACTGCACCGGGGCTGCGGGATCCTTTGGAATGATTCTGCTGATATTCTTTTATGTACTTTTCCGGGTGATAAAACCCATTCTCCAGATAACATCCACGGTTCACAAACTTGCAAACAAAGAGCCGGACGTGGCGGTCCCTTTGCTTGGAGAACAAAATGAACTGGGGGAAATGGCCAGGGCGCTTGAAATATTAAAGGAAATGGCCGTTCAGCTTGAGCGGGACATGATCTCCCTCAGGATTGCCGATGAACGATTAAAAACCAGTGAAGAGCGTTTCCGAACCGTGGCGGATTTCTCCCACGACTGGGAGTACTGGATCGGACCTGAGAATCAACTGTTATACATATCACCATCGTGTGAAAGAATCACCGGTTATACCCCTGAAGAGTTTCTAAACAACAATAACCTGCTGGCTGAAATCTGCACATCCCTGGATTCAGAAGAGGTCGCCTGCCACGTCCACGGGAAAAATCTGCAAAACGCCCCCCCAACATCCATTAATTTTGAAATCCTGGGAAAGGATGGAAAAAAACGCTGGATTAATCATATCTGTCAACCCATTGCCGGAAAAGATGGGGTGTTTCTTGGGCGCAGGGCGTGCAACCGGGACATTACCGATCAGAAGAAATTGGAAGAAGAGCTGATCAAGGCAAAAAAACTTGAGGCAACGGCAACGCTTGTGGGCGGCATTGCCCATGATTTCAACAACCTGCTGGCTTCCATCATGGGCAATATTGAACTTGCAAAAAGAAACCTTGACGTTGACGGAAAAACACATTCATTTCTGCACAACGCCTACCAGTCAACCCTGGACGCACGGAACCTTACGTCAAAATTCATTACCCTTTCCCGGGGCGGGACACCCGTCAAACGGCCCGTGGATATTGCCAAGTTTGTTGAAGAAACGGCTTTGTCGATTTTAGCCGGGACCGGCATGGACCTTGAAACCACCCTTCCCCCTGGTCCCTGTCAAGTCGAGCTGGACACGGGGCAGTTCTTCCAGGTCCTTGACAACATCATCACCAACGCCAGGGAAGCCATGCCCCTTGGGGGACGTTTAAAGATTACCATTGACCGGGTGAACCCCATTGCCGAGGAAAAAGAAATTTTGCCGCTTTTACCGGAAAGACAATATGTGAAGATAAGCTTTGAAGACCAGGGACCGGGAATTGCCCTGGCTGACATTGACCATGCCTTTGATCCCTATTTTTCAACTAAAAAAATGGGTTCGAAAAAAGGCATGGGGCTGGGACTGACCGTTGTCCATTCCATCCTGGAAAAACATGGCGGCCGCACAACCATAAAACCAGGCAAAGCCGGTGGAACCGCGGTATCTCTCTATCTTCCCATCCTGGAAATATCCTTGACAGGCAGCAATTAATCAAATAGGAATAAAACAACGTCTGCCTGAAGGCAGCGAACAGGTTCAACCGGTTACGATCAGACAGCCACATTGATAATCAAGCCACGAAGGCCCGTGATTTCCATTATATGGGAACGGATCTTTAGTGGCTTTTTTATTTTTGGAGGAGAGATGAATCGAACTAGGGTAATTATGGGAGCTGGCCTAGGGCTTTGTGTGCTTGTCCTGATGTTCACAATGGCCCGCCAGGCTGGGGCAACCCAGAAAATTACAGATGCAGCAGGCAATATCGTTGTCATTCCCGACAAGATCAATCACATCATCTGCTCGGGTTCCGGCTGCCTCAGGTTGGTCACCTACCTGAACGCCCAGGATCTTGTGGTGGGGGTGGACGACATAGAACGTCGCAACAATAAATTTGACGCCCGGCCCTACGCCCTTGCCAACCCGCAGTTTAAAGATCTCCCTGTTTTCGGTGGATTCAGGGGGAGGGACACCCCTGAAAAGATCCTTGGCCTTCCTGTTCTGCCCCAGGTGATTTTCAAAATCCACGGGGTGTCAGGCTATGATCCAGCAAAGCTTTCCAGGAAAACTGGGATTCCCGTGATCACCCTTAAATACGGAGACCTGGTCAACAACCGCCAGGACTTTTACCAGGCCTTGACCATTCTGGGTCAGGCCCTGGACAGGCAGGCCCGGGCCCGGCAGGTGATCGGCTTTTTTGACGCCGAGATCAAGGCCCTGGAAAATCGCACCCGCTCTGTTCCGGAGGCTGAAAAAAAGAGCTGCTTTGTCGGTGGTATCGCCTTTAAGGGTCCCCATGGTTTCCAGTCCACAGAACCCCGGTATCCCCCGTTTGAATTTGTCAATGCCCGCAATATTGCCCGGCCTGCCGACCATGCTGCAGAACCCGGCCAGAGCAATTTCTCCAGGGAAAAAATCCTGACCCTGGATCCCCGGGTTCTTTTTCTGGATCTTTCCACCCTTCAGATGGGATCTGATCAGGGTGGGCTGTATGAGCTTCAAAATGATCCCGTGTATCAGGGACTGACCGCAGTTAAAAACAAGGCGGTGTTCGGGGTGCTGCCCTATAACTGGTACGACCAGAATTTTGGCTCCATACTTGCCGACAGCTGGTTTGTCGGAAAGATCCTTTACCCGGACCAGTTCTCCGACATTGACCCTGAACAAAAAGCCGATGGGATCTACACCTTTCTGCTGTCAAAGCCCGTGTTCCAGCAGATGAATCAATCCTTTGACCAGAAGTTATTCAAACGAATCAACCTCAATTAACAGATCAAGGAGTATCCATGCATTTTGACCATGGGGTGGTGCCCAGTGACTACAAACGCTATACCCTGGGAAAAGCGATGTTTATCACCCTTACACTGGCAGCCCTTGTCCTGACCATTGTGGCAAGCATTTCATCCGGGGCCGTTCACATCCGGTTTGCGGATGTGTTCAAAACCCTTGTAACCGATCAGGCCGTACGACAACTTGATCTGATCATCTGGAACATCCGTCTGCCCCAGACCTTGACGGCAGTGGTGGCCGGAGCCGGCCTTGCCGGGGCCGGAACCGTGATGCAGTCGGTGTTGAGAAACCCCCTGGCCTCACCCTTTACCCTGGGTATCGCCCATGCCGCCGCATTTGGCGCAGCCTTTTCAGTCATGGTCCTGGGGTCGGGATTCATGGCAAGCACCCTGGGAGACGCCGTGACCATCTCCAGCCCCATGCTGACCCTGGTCTCTGCCTTTGCCTTTTCCATGGGGACGGCCTGCCTGATCTCCTACATCGCAAAGATAAGGGGCTCATCCCCGGAAGTCATGGTGCTGACCGGGGTGGCCCTGGGAGCGTTGTTCACGGCCGGCACCATGATGCTCCAGTTCTTTGCCGACGATGTGGAGCTTGCCGCCATGGTGTTCTGGACCTTTGGGGATGTTGCCAGGACCGACTGGCATGACCTTGCCTTTTTATCGTTGGTCACGGCCGTTGTCCTGGTTTATTTTCTGGCCAACGCCTGGAATTACAACGCCATGGACATTGGCGACGAAACTGCCACGGGGCTGGGGATCCGGGTGGAACGGGTAAGGCTGTCCGGAATGATGGCAGCCTGCCTGGTCACCTCGGTGATCATCTCGTTTGCCGGAATCATCGGGTTCATCGGACTTGTGGCCCCCCACATCGTCCGCCGGGTCATTGGAGACGACCACCGTTTTCTCATGCCCGCATCCATCCTGGCCGGGGCCCTGATCCTGCTGGCAGCCGACATCGCGGCCAGACTGGTGCTGCTGCCCCATGTGCTGCCCGTATCCATATTTACCTCGTTTCTGGGGGCACCCGTGTTTATTTACCTGATCTTGAAAGGAAGCAGAAAATGATACTTACCGTGAACGACCTGGCCTTTACCTACAAGAGCCGCGACACGTTGAAAGACATCCATTTTTCCATTGATCCCGGTGAACTCACCGTGATCCTCGGCCCCAACGGGGTGGGGAAAACCACCCTGCTCAAATGCCTGAACAACATCCTGTCGCCCCGGAAGGGCAAGATTACCGTCAAGGGAAAAGAGACCCGAACCCTGACCCCCCGGCAGATCGCAAGGGAGATCGCCTATGTGGCCCAGCAAAGCGAGGCCGCCCGAATAACGGTATTTGACGCCATTCTCATGGGCAGAAGGCCCCATATCAACTACCGGGTTTCCCGCCAGGACCTGATCAAGGTGGATGCGGTCATCCGCCATCTGAACCTGTCAAAATTCAGCCTTAAATACCTGGATGAGATGAGCGGCGGCGAACGCCAGAAGGTTTGCATTGCAAGGGCCCTGGTGCAGCAGACCGACCTGTTGCTCCTTGACGAGCCCACGGCCAGCCTGGACCTGAAAAACCAGACCCAGATCCTGGGCCTGATCCGCCACATCATCAAGGATCATCAGATGGCGGCCGTCATGACCATGCACGACCTGAACACGGCCATGCGGTATGCGGACAAATATATTTTTCTAAAAGAAAGCACCATTTATTCGGCCGGCAACATCCTTGACATCACCCCGGAAATGGTCGAGGCCGTATACGGTGTCAAGGTTGAAATTACCCACCACAGGGGCCTTCCCATTGTGATTCCCATGGCCGACCACGACCATCACGGTTCCGGGACCAAGGGGGTGACGCCGGAAATGGTTGAACAGGCCGCCTGATTTTTTTACCCGGACAAACCCCAAAATGATGCAAAGAACAGATAAGATGCAAAGGAGAGATAAAAATGAGTGACCAGGAATCCTACGACCCGAAACAGTACGACTGGCCGGCGATGAATCTTGTACCCGTGGGCATCGTCAGCAGCCCCCTTAAAACGCCGACCATGAGGGCCAGCAACGATAATCTCGAAAATACCCATTCAATGGAGGCCTTTAAGAAAAAGCACCAGGAGCTTGAGAACACCCTGGTTGAAATCCGGGTGTTCAAGCCATGGGAGCCGCTGCTCAAGGGAATCGAAGCCTTTTCCCACATTCTGGTTCTCTACTGGCCCCATTTGATTGATCCTGAACGAAGAAAGCTCCAGCAGGTTCATCCCATGGGCAGGCAGGAGATCCCCCTCCAGGGGATTTTTGCCACCTGCAGCCCGGCCCGGCCCAATCCCGTTCTGGTGTCTGCCGTGCCCTTGGTCGAGCGAAAAGCAAACACGCTGATCGTCAAGGGCTTTGAAGCCGTTGACCAGAGCCCGGTCATTGATATCAAACCCTACAGCGCCCACTATATGCAGAAACAGGGTCTCAGGTTCCCGGAATGGATGCAGAAAATCAACCAGGAGCTCGGTATCTGAGCCCTGGTTATTATCTCAACTTTCGGGATGGACTGATTTTTTTATATGAAACGCCCACCGAAGCATCGTCAGTGAAGGCGTTTCAAACTTCGTTGTGCCCGGATGCCATTTCTCGTTCCGGCCGTGCCGGTTGATATGAAACTCCCGTCGAAACAACATTGTGAAAGTCTCGACTTTCGAGCCCCCGTTGGTTGCCCTGACCGGAACCTTGTAAACCAAAGGGGGTAGGTTTTTTGCCCTTCCAGGCGTTAAGAAGCGCAGGCTGTTTGAGGACTTTAGCCCGCAGTTCCTGCGCTTTAGTCTGGAAGGGCAAAAAGCCCCCCGACGTTTACCGTTTCGGTCAGGGTATCCAAAGGGGGCGGAATGGACCTATCGCCTGCCCTGTATCACCGTGTTTCATGCTTCGTTGTGTCCGGCAGGACATGTGGGTTATAAGAAACTCCCCAGCGTATGAGTTGCTGATTTTTCTGGTTCACAAACACATACTTAAAAATGACAATCAAGACCTGCCCATATCAACCCCAAAAGCCGCAAAGGGATTTTACGATCCTCGGTTGTGTAATCCGCATCAACCACAAGATAACTATCCTCAACACCTTTGATCTGCTTAAAGGTGTCTTCCTGCCACCAATTTCAAAAATTCGATCGTTTATCCTGAAATCACCAACATCAGTCTGGAGAAAATTATGAAAGGAGGTTTGCGCTGACATCAAGAAGGCCGGGGTGTCGGTCACTCTTTTTCTCCGATCCCTTGGCAAAAAAGGGTTGATTGGGATGCAATAACACCGGAATTGTTGATGGATTTTATTCCCAGGGCCCTGGGTCTCAAAAGGTTTGTAAATTTTCCCATTACCCAGCCAAAGCGATTATCCGGCAGCTGAACGTAATACCAACCCGAACTGGATGATTGCACCACAAGAATAGCACCCTTTTGAACGGTTTCAATGATTGAATGTTCCATTCCAGGACCGGAGCGGACATTCAAAATTGCAACGGACACCTGGATTTGATCTCCCTCCCAGGCAAGGTTTTCATCGGGCTGAATCTGTCCCATGGGGGGCGCCGTCACCACATAACCATTGGGGGTCTTCCGGTAATAAACATCTGCGTACCTGTAGTAGTTTTCGTCTCCGATGGTTATGACAGACGCAAAACGAGGAAGCAGGTGAACAACGGCGCCAACGGGTGCAGTCGCCACAACATAGCCATGTGCGGAAGGTCTGTAAAAAATGCCCTCCAGAAAAAAATAAGTCAAGGCCCCGATATGAATAGGCTCATGGCCCTTCAAAGGTCCTTTGATGCCCATCCCGATGGGGGGATAAAACGGTATGGCACCTCCCTTGGACCTGAAAGCCCGGGCAGACCCCACGGGCAGAACCGTCCATGATATCAAAAGGAAAACGATCAACACCGCCAGGGGCTTGCCCCTGCGGTTTTTTGTAAATGCTGTGTTCATTTTACACTCCTAGAACGTTTTCTTCTTTGAAGAAAGATCAAACTTCAACCGATGTGACTTCCCGGTATCGGTTTCCACCAACAATAGTTGAAGGTTTGCAGCACCCTGGGCTTCACCAGGATAAAATAAAATCCCATAGGCAATGGTGCCGGGTAAAATCGTTTTGTTCTGCAGTGATTTCTCCCGCAAATCCAGTGATATTAGGTGTTGTGCATCTCTGTTCTCATGGCCCTCAACCCCTCCGGAGATGATACCGATCGAACCACCAACGGCTGCCCCCTTGCCGGCTGCTTCACCGACATTTGTTCCGGTAACAATGCCGATGGCAGAACCGATGATTGCCCCGGCAGCAGCGCCCATGATTCCGGAAGACGCTCCGTTCTTAAGCATCTGATCGCTTTTAGTGTTCCGGGACGCTCTTTCATATGCCATTTCACGACTTAATATGGTCCACATATTTCCGGCTTTGTCTTCGATAAAAGATTGATTGCCATCGATTTCAAAGGTATGACCGCTTTTGTTGTCAAAAACCACCTGCACCGGCAAAATTCCTGAACCGATGATATCAAAGCCGAACGCCTGGGCGGCCTCTTTGCTTTTGTCATAGGATTTAACGCCGATTTGTGCCCCATCAATTTCCATGCAGTTGACAAGGCTGGACGGTGATTTAAACGGCACTGGCGCTGGTCTGTAGGCCGTTGAGCAACCCGCAAGAATCAAGGTTAAAGTTAAGCCACACAATAGCAGCGGGCTGCGTCTTATTCTTTTCTGCAATAAATTTGTCATATATAGTCTCCTTTTATTAGGCGAATGTATTTGCCAATCGGCGCTGTTTTTCTTCTCCTGTTTGAAAACAGGCCCTGAAAAATTCCTGAACAGAGTATAGTTCCATGGGAAAAGGCTTTCAATATCCGGCGTTAAAACTCTTTTTTAAAACCTTTTTTTATCAAGGTTTCATCATAATTTAATGTCACTTACTCAACTTTCGGACTTAAGGCCCATGATCAAAATAAAACCTCCCACATGGCATGTCTTATAAGCCGTCTTCCTCGTTGCATTAATGGGCACATATTTCAATATAACCGGCATGGCCGGAGCGGGGGATGGCTCCGGCCACAACGAACGTTGAAACGCCGCCAATGGCAATACTTCGGAACGAGTTTCTTATAAAACGGACCCAATAATTTGAACCCGTTGCGAAGAGACACAACAAGCGCTAATTCACCACGGATTAATTTTTGCGAAGGCAGTAAAAACACAAACCCAACCGGGCACTGGCACAACATGCTTTGTCAGTGCCCGGTTGGGTGCAGAAGATCAACCAGGAGCTCGGGATCTGCTCCCTGATTATTGTTTGTCGATGATACCCGCTGCCAGTTCAAGGTGTGCCATGGCAGCCCGGTAGTCGTGGATGGCCTTGAGATGATGGGTCAGGCTCTGCTGTACCATGACCTCGGCGTCCAGAAGGTCTGTAATGGTGAAAAGACCGCTGTTGTAGCGGTTTTTAACGATGCGGAGCGATTCCCTGGACTGACCAATGGCCGCCTGGGCCACCTGGATGCGTTCCCAGGCACTTTGGGCACTGAAAAAGGCCTGGCGGGTCTCACCGCAGATGCGCTGGTCCATGGCCTGGACCGTGGCGTTGATCTGTTTCAGGTTCAGGTCTGCCTCCCGGATGGCTGACGACACTCGGCCGCCGGTGAACAGGGCAAGGGATGCCACGGCACCCACGGTGTAGTTGGTACCGGTATCGCTGAAATCCTCGGTGTTGAGTTCATAGTTTCCGGCGAGACTCACCGAGGGCAGACGGGCCGCCCTGGATTTATCGATCTCTTTTTCGGCAATGCGTTTCTGGGCGATGAGCTGTTTCAGGTCCGGCCGGTGGGTCTGGGCTTTACCGATCCAGCCGTCCAGGGTGCCGGCCATGGGCGCTCCGGCTTCCAGGGGGGTTGTCAGGGTTTTGTCCAGGTTCCCGGCGCCGCCCATGGCAATGTTGAGCATGCACCGGGCAATGTCGGTCTGGCTCCTGCTTTCAGCCAGCTGCTGCTCCAGGTCGGCGATGTGCACCTGGGCCCGGAGCAGGTCGCTCTTTGCCACAAAGCCTCCTTCATACCGGGATTGAACCATCTTGAGGTGGGCCCGGGCCGTTTCCAGGATCTGACCGATGACGGCGTGGTTTTCCCGGACAAGCAGGGCACGGATGTAGGCGGTTATGGTATTGGCAATCACCTGCTGACGGGCGCGTTCCTGGGAAAAAACGGCCGCGTCCTGGTTGAGGGTTGCCTGCTGCACCCCATACCAGGTCTGACCGCTGTCATACACCGGCCAGTTGACGGCGACCATGGTGGCATAATTGGTGATGGCATCCGGGTCATTGAGACGGTCGGGATCAAAGTCCTGCTGGGTGATGACTTCCTGGTTGAGGCGGGTACCAAAGGCCCACATGGGATTGGTGGTCCGGTTCACCTGCTCCATGAGCTGCACCTGGGGAAGCGCTCCGGAGCGGGCCTGGACAACCTTCTCCACGGCGGCATGGGTCCTGAACCGGGCGGCCTGGAGTCCCGGGTTTTGGGAAATAGCCGTGTCCACGGCCTGGGCAAGGGTGAGATCGGCTGCCAGGCCCTGGAGCGGACAAACCATGAATCCTGCCAGTATCAGCCACATTGACCAGAATATACCCTTGTTCGTTTTAAACGATTGCATCATCTATTCCTCCTTGCAAGCAAAAATGCCCTGGGGCATCCAATCATTTTCTAGGCGTATTCGGTGCCTTGAGGTGGGCCGACTCCCAGCGTTTATCCAGAAAATAGAGCACCGGCACCGTCATGCGGGAAAAGATCAGCGATGCCACTTCGCCTGCCATGAGGGAGATGGCAAGTCCCTGGAAAATCGGGTCAAACAGAATCACCGACGCCCCCACCACAACGGCTGCCGCCGTCAGCATCATGGGGCGGAACCGCACGGCGCCGGCATCGATCACTGCCTGGTCCAGGGGCATGCCCTGTTCGATTCTGAGCTCAATGAAATCCACCAGAATAATGGAATTTCTCACCACAATACCGGCCCCGGCGATAAAGCCGATCATGGAAGTGGCGGAAAAAAAGGCATTCATGGCCCAGTGGGCCGGCAGAATTCCGATCAGGGAAAAGGGAATGGCCACCATGATCACAAAGGGCGTTGAAAACGACTGGAACCACCCCACCACCAGGACAAAGATCAGGACCAGAACCACACCAAAGGCCAGGCCAAGATCCCGGAACACCTCATAGGTGATGTGCCATTCCCCGTCCCATTTCATGGACAGATGCCGGTCGCTTTCCGGAAGGGCGGCCGTGTGCTGAACAATTTTGTATCCCTGCTCCGTGGTAATGGCGTCTATTCGCTTCCACATCTCGAGGATTGCGTACACCGGGCTCTCCTTGGCGCCGGCCACATCGCCGGTGACATAGACGACGGGCATCAGGTTCTTGTGATAAATGCTCCGGTCCGGTTCGGTTTCAGTGATCCGGATCAGGGAGGTCAGGGCCACAAGGGTGCCGTCGGCAGCAGGCAGCATGACCGACCCCAACCGGTCCACCCCGGCCCGGGAGGCAAGGGTCGGCTGGAGCACAATGGGCACATCCTCCTTCTCCAGGGGCTGATGGAGAAGCCCTGCCTGCTGACCCTCCAGGACAAGCCTGAGGGTCCGGGCAATCCTGCCGACACTGATGCCGTTGACGGCCGCCTTTTCCTGGTCAATATCCAGCTGAAACCGCACCTGATCCTCTTCCATGTACCAGTCCACATCCACCACCCCTTCGGTGGTCTCAAAAATATGTTTGATCTGAAGGGCCAGATCCTTCTGCCCCTGGTAGTCGGGTCCATAAATTTCCGCCACCAGGGTGGATAACACCGGGGGCCCCGGGGGCACCTCTGCAATCTTCACCCGTGCCCCATACCGATCGGCAATGGCTTTTAAGTGGGGTCTCACCCGTCTTGCAATGGCGTGGCTCTGGTGCCTGCGGCGACCTTTTTCGGCAAGGTTCACCTGGATGTCGGCCATGCTGGGGCCCTTTCTCAGGTCATAGTGGCGCACCAGGCCGTTGAAGTTAAATGGGCCCGATGTCCCGCTGTAGATCTGATAATCCACCACCTCATTGACGGTTTTCAGGTAATCGCCCATATCCATGGCTGCCGCCGTTGTCGCTTCCAGGGTGGCGGTTTCCGGCATGTCCAGAATCACCTGGAATTCGCTCTTGTTGTCAAAGGGCAGCATTTTCACCCGGACCAGCCCCACCCCCACCATGGCACAGGCCAGGATCAGAAGGAGTGCCACGGTGAGAAGAAATCCCCACCGCCAAAAGGGCCTGTGGAGCAAAGGATCCATGATTTGCCGGTAAAGCCTTGTGGACCAGTCGTCACCGCCATGGTCATTGTGGCCGGTATGGCCCTGGCCTGCTTCTGATTTGATCATGCGAACCGAAGCCCAGGGGGTGACAATAAAGGCCACCAGCAGAGAAAAGAACATGGCCGCCGATGCCCCCATGGGGATGGGGCGCATGTAGGGTCCCATCAGTCCGCCCACAAAGGCCATGGGCAGAATGGCGGCAATCACGGCAAGGGTGGCAAGGATGGTGGGATTGCCCACCTCGTCCACGGCCTCAATGGCCACCGTAAATTTCGAGCGCCCCTGGTTTTCGGCAAGGCGGTAGTGGCGCACCACATTTTCCACCACCACAATGGCATCATCCACCAGAATACCGATGGAAAAGATCAGGGCAAACAGGGTGATGCGGTTCAGGGTGTATCCATAGAGATAAAAGGTGGTCAGGGTCAGGGCCAGTGTCACGGGAATGGCAAAGGCCACCACCCCGGACTCCCTGTGGCCCAGGGTAAACCAGATAAGAATGGTCACGGACACCACGGCAATGAGCATGTGAAACAAGAGTTCGTTGGATTTTTCTTCAGCAGTTTCGCCGTAGTGGCGGGTGATGGTCATGTGGACGTTGTCGGGTATGATCCGTCCCCGGGCGTCCTCGACACGCTCCAGCACCTTTTCCGCCACGCCGATGGCATTGGTGCCCTTTCTTTTGGCCACGGTCAGGGTGACAGCCGGGAACACGCCCCGGGAGGCCTCGACCGCAGGAATCTCCTTTTCCCCGGCAGCAGGGCCGGTGCCGAAGAAAACATATTGTTCAGGGTCGGACGGGCCGTCTTCAATATCAGCCACATCCCTGAGATACACGGGATGGCCGTTGGAGACGTTGATCACCACCCGGCCCACCTCGTCTGCATCCTTGAGCAGACCACCGGTGTGGATGACAATCTGGCCCTGGCGTGAGGGAAAACTGCCCGAATCAGAGGCCTGGTTGGCCGCCGACACCAGGGCTGACACCTGTTCCACATCCAGCCCATAGGCAGCCAGGCGGGTGGGATCCAGGCGAACACTCACCTGGCGAGATTGTCCGCCAATGACGCTGGTGATGGAAGCATTGGGTTCGCGTTTCACCAGATCCTCGACCTCGGCGGTGAGTCGTCTGAGCTGGTAATGGTCGACCTCTTCGCTCCAGAAGGTCAGGGCCAGGATGGGCACATCATCAATGTACCTCGGCCGGATCAGGGGGGGACTCACCCCCGTTGGAATCCGGTCATAGTTGGCCATGAGCTTGGATTGCAGCCGGACAATCGACGCCTCCTCGTCCTGTCCCACCAGGAAGCGCACCACGGCCATGGACATGCCGGGCATGGATGTGGAATAGATGTACTCCACCCCGGGGATCTCCCAGAGCAGTTTTTCCATGGGTTTGGTCACCCGCTGTTCAACCTCTTTAACGCTGGCCCCGGGCATTTTTACAAATACATCGATCATGGGGACAATGATCTGGGGCTCTTCTTCCCTGGGCAGGGCGATCACCGCTGCAATGCCCAGAATAATCGAGGCAAGGATGATCAGGGGCGTGAGCTTGGAATCAATGAAAAACGCGGCAATTTTACCGGCCGGACCCTGCTTGATGGTCATGATGCCCCCTCCACCTTCACCCCGTCCTTTAAGCCGGCCGGGGGAGACACCACATAACGGACACCGGGTTTTATGCCTGAAACCACTTCAACCTTATCCTTGAAATGCCTGCCCGTTCGCATGAGGCGAAACCGTGCACTGCCGGTGTCATCCACCATGAAATACCCGGTGAGCTGGCCCTGGGCCACCTGGGCGGACTGGGGCAACAGGAGCATGTCGCCCTGGCCCACGGGGACGGTGACCCTGGCAAACATGCCCGAACGAAGCTGGGTATTTTCCGGAAGCACAACCTTGACGGTAAACGATCGGCTCTTTGCATCCGCCCCCGGGGCAATGGTTTTGACAGTTCCGGTTATTACCGGCGCACGTTCCAGTGCTGGAATACTGATCTGAATGGGCTGGCCCGTCTCCACGGCCTGGATATGATGTTCCGGAAGCAGAAATTCAACCTGGAATCCCCCTGACTTTTCCAGGGTGACAAGGGGAGTGCCCGGGGATGCCAGATCACCCACGTTGATCATTTTGGCGGTGACGATCCCGTCATAGGGAGCAAGGATGGTGGCATCCTTCTGGGAGATACCGGCCCCGGACACCGCTGCCCGGGCCTGCTCGACACGTGACCGGGCAGCGGCCACCATGGCCTCGGCCTGGGCCAGGGCCGCCCGGGCCTGGAGATGACGGGCTTCGGCCTCTTCAAATTCCTGGCGGGTGGCAGAGTCTTCCTGGAACAGCTTCTGGTAGCGTCGGTAGGTGGCTTCGGCCAGGTCCGCCCCTGCCCGGGCCGCATTCCGTGCTGAGACGGCGGCATTTTCAGTTTTCCCGGCCTCGGCCAGGCCAGCTTCACTCTGGCGAAGCCCTGAGGCCACCTGTCGTTCATCGAGCACCACCAGAACCTCCCCCTGACGGACCCGATCCCCCTCCTTGACATTCACCGCCCGTACGATTCCCATGATCTTGCCCGACAGGGTGGTGAAATTCCGGGCCGTCACGGTGCCCAGGGCTTCATAAACAAAAGGCTGGGTGGTGATGGTCGCCACGGCCACAGGGGTGTTAATGGATGTCGTCGGGGCTGCCGGGGTGGTGCCGGGTTCGATTTTATCGCCACAGCCCATGAACGAGCAGATGGCAGCCAATGGGATCAATATCCCGAACAGCGATTTTTTGCCCACGGTTTTCTCCTTTTACTTTGCAGGTTTTTCACCAGACGCAGCAAAATATGGGGATCTAAGCTGCTTTTGTCTTATTACCACATGCTCATTTAATTTAACAGTTGCAAAATCAAGAAAAGCAACCCGGTCAACTATGGCGCATTGGCGGGCAATAACAATTGTAAATGTATCTCTCAAATGTTATCGTCCATTTGGAACAGGGGCAATTAAACACGCCATGGGACCCGGGGTATGTCCGGGCGATGACCATAATTTTTTCCAAGGGGTATTTTGCTTAAAATTTCAAACAGGGTCACCATTCCGGACGCAGAGATAGAGATGACGGCCGTCCGTGCCCAGGGTGCAGGCGGGCAGAACGTCAACAAGGTGTCGTCCGCCATTCATCTGCGGTTCGACATCCGGGCCTCGTCCCTGCCAGAGCCCTACAAGGAAAAGTTGTTGGGGCTCAACGACCACCGGATTACCAACGACGGTGTCGTCATCATCAAGTCCCAGGAGCACCGCAGCCAGGAAATGAACCGGGAAGCGGCCCTTGCAAGGCTTGCCACCCTGATACACCAGTGCATGGTCACCCCGAAAAAACGGCGCAAAACACGCCCCACTGCCGGGTCAAAGCGACGCCGCCTGGAGGGCAAGACCAAACGGGCCCAGCTCAAGAAACTCAGGGGCAGGGTACGCAACCGGGATCTATAGGCAGACGCCATCGTCACCGCCAGGCACCAGACTCTGCCGCGCCATCCAGATATCAAGGAGCGCTTTGACCAGCGTTGCCAGGGGAATCGCAAAGAACAAGCCCCAGATGCCCCAGAGATTCCCGAAAAAGAGAACCGCAATGACAACGACAACCGGGTGCAGGTCCACCACCCCGGCGAGCAGAAGCGGCGCGAGTATGAAACCGTCCACGAGCTGAACGGCCGAGTATGCGGAAACGGTATACAGGAAACCGACATCCCATCCAAACTGGAAATAGCCGATCAGAATCGTTGGTAAAAAAACGGCAGTGACCCCGATATAGGGCAGGATCACCGAGATACCCGAAAGAAATGAAAGCAGCAGGGCGTATTGTACCCCTATAAAATGATAACACACCCATGTCGCGGCCCAGACAATGAGGACTTCCCACCCTTTTCCGCGGATGTAATTTGCAATCTGGATATTGACCGCCGTAAGGACGGAGGTTACAAGGTCGTTTGCAGGCGGTGAATATCGATTGATCCACCCGATGAGCATCTCCTTGTCTTTGAGAAGGAAAAACACTAGAAACGGAACAAGCACAAGGTATACAGTGAATGTTACAAGCCCCCTCACTGATGAAAAGGAAAAGGCAAGCACCTGCTTGCCCATGGCCGACAGGGAGGAAGAAATAAAGGCATAAAGCTCCTGAACCTGTGAAACCGTCACCAGTTCGGGGTAGTGTTCCGGTAATGATTCAAGCAGGCCCTGTGCCCTGGCCAGCATCGAAGGAAGTTGCTGGAACAATTGAATGATCTCTCTGGAGATCAGGGGAAGAAACCAGACCACGGTAATGGTGAAAGCGATCAGGTAAACCATGAAAACCATGGTCACACAAGCTATTCTGGGAACTTTAAGCCGCATTAACTGAAGGATGATCCCCTCCAGAAGGTAGGCGATAATAACGGCTACCAGCACCGGTGTAAGCATCTCTCCAAACAGATAAATCACAGCCAGGCCCAAAGAAATCGACAGGAACAGATAGAAGAATTTTGGATCCGATATATTTCTTTTTATCCAGTCACGGACGGGCATAATCATCATGCAGCCTTTTTGGGGGTATAGGCGGGGAAGGATCCCCGCCTTGGTGTTCAACGAATCGGTCTTGCAGGCTATTCGGTCATCGCGTAGGTATCGACCAGGGAGTAGACATGCTCTTTCAATACCTTTTCAAAACGCTCTGCATTGGCAAAGGGCCGCTGGATCATTTTCCGGCATGCAGCCTGCTGGGCCTCATTTGTGGTGGGCATGCCGAGAACTTCCACGCCGTATGCAGAAAAATCCCTGACCATGAAATCAAACATCTGGTCGAGGAGATCGTCATCGATATTTTCCATGGCCGCGCTCTCGATGATCAGCTGCCCGTATGCGATCAGGGTAAAAATTTCACCCACACCCAGGAGGAAGGCAAAGTCGTTCATCATCTGGTCGCCAAGGGCCATGCCGGAGACCATGAGGAACTCTTCATAGGCCTTGATCTGATCTTTGAAAATCTCGATATTGGGCAGCGTTTTGGTTGCATATGTCTTGCGGAAGTCATGGAACTGGATTTTTGCATACCCCCTTGTGGGGCCCTGGTTAAAGAGATAGTCGTCATTCTCGTTGCCCGTGAGCCTGGGAATCTCGGGATACTCTTTGGGATTGAACATGTAGTTCGGGATCAGCTTAACAATCAGGGCCATGTTGACATGTCTTGTCCCTTCAAGTTTCGGGAAGCCCTTGAGCTCGGAAACCGCCTGGCTGAAGTAGGTGTCTTTTTCAAACCCCTTGGCGGCAATGATATCCCAGAGCAGCTCATGGACCACCTCACCCTGGATGGCGACCTTCATCTTCATGATCGGATTATAGAGCAGGTAGCGCCTGTCATCTGCCGATGCGGCCCTCATATAGTCGGTGGCCCGGAGACCGAAGAGTTTCATGGCCCCCAGGCGGCAGAAGGAATCCACGAACAGCTGTTTTACATGGGGAAAGTCGGTGACGTATTTCCCGTAGAGGTTCCGCTTGGATGCATGGTTCAGGGCCTCGTAAAAGGAGTGGGTCACGATACCGATGGCGCCGGAACCGATGTTGAATTTGCAGATATTGATGGTGTTGAGCATGTCGTCCCATGCCTTGGGGCCCCGGGAGCTGATGTCGGCATCGGTGATGGGATAGTCGTGGAGGGCAAATTCGGCCACAAAGTTCTGGGCGTGGATGACATTTTTGATGCATTCGAATTTCTCATGTTTCGAATCAACAACAAAGAACACATACTCATCCGTGTCGGCAATCTTGCCGAAAACCGTAATGGTGCTGGCTTCATTGGCATTGCCGATGTAATACTTTGAGCCCTTGGCAAGGTAGGTCCCGTCGGCCTGGCGATACAGCTTCATATCCGAGGAATAGATATCGGCCCCGTGCTCTTTTTCTGAGAGACCAAAGGCGCAAAGGGGGTTGTCCCTGAGAACTTCCACGGCCCTGTGTTTGAGTGCTTCGTTGTCCCCCAGAAACACCGGATCAAGACCCAGGGTCGAGACATGGTACATGTACCAGTAAGCGCTGCCGTAGAATCCGCAGATTTCCGAAAACTCGAACATCCTGTAGGTGCTGTAGTACTGATCCTTGTCGCCGTATCCCCTGGGAAGAAAAAGGGTCTCAAAAATTTTTTCTTGTTTGATGAAGTCGGCAAAATCATAGGTGAATTCCGGGGACATGAAATCGTCCTTCATCTTCTTGAGTCCCTTATTCTCAAACCACGCTATGGTCTTGAGCATGATTTCTCTGGATCTTTCGTCGGGGTAGTTTCTTTCCTGGTAGTTCTTGGGATTCAGCAGCAACATCATTCACTCCTTAAGTCTAAGCCTTTAAGATTTAAATGTTTCCAAATCATGTGACGGGTACCTTTGTTGGGATACGGCCACCTGAACTAAATAATTTCATGATATCAACTAGAACCGTCATTCTATATATCCCCTCAGGATCCAAATGTCAAAACCAAATCATTTTTTTAAATGGGCCAGCATACTGCCATGGCAAAAATGCAGGATTGGAGCGTCTGGCCCCACACCGACCGCAACGTTTACAACATCGAATTTGACTGGGATATCACCCGAAAATGGCATCTTGACGGGTTGGTCCAGCATGTCAGAAGAACTTTGGTCCGGCAGATTAACGGGGACAGCAGCGAACTCAACAACGTGTACGGGCCGATTGTTTCAGGCACCACCGGCGGGGCCATCCCGGCAGAGACCGTGGAAGTCGCCTTGGCCAATGAAGGCATCCTCTGGGGATACGGCATCAACCTGAGGGACACCTTGCAAGGAACCGGCAAAACCCTCTGACAGCGTTATCTCTTCTGCTGCATGGCCCGGCGTTCGGCTGCCAGTTCGTCCAGCAACGATTTAAGGGTCCAGGTTTCGGATGTGGGAGTCAGAACGGCCCACAAAACCGGTTTCATGCCGGTTTTGCGAGCCATGTCCATCAGGCGGTGAAGCTCGTTGTCGGTAATACCGGAGAGGACAATGGCCCTGGGCAGCGTCGAAGATACGCCGCTGCCGGTATTGCCGGGCTGGGCAAACAGGTCGGACAGCCGCGTCCCATCCTGTCCGGATGTGGCCCAGACAACCGGGAGGTCTGTCATGTCAACCATCTGAAGCAACTTTTCAAATTGGATCTGCGCTTTGGCACTGAATCCGCAGATCAGCATTTTCCGGGTACCGTAAAAGGGCCTGTCGGAATGGGTCACCTTCTCAAACTTTGCATCGGCCATTTGCTAACTCCTGTCTGCAACAGCAGGTTTAATCGGTTCACTCCTGGCTGTGGGGACTCCGTGTGGCGTTCCTGCGCCATGGTGATTGCAATACCTGGCGATATCCTACCAGTTAAATTTTTATTTTCCAAACACAAAGATAGTTGATCCCCGGCTCCATCAGCTCCATGCCCCGGGAGGTGGAGAGATGGTTGAAGATCTCTTCGTCAAACAGGTTGTCGATGCCGCACATCAACTCCTGGGATTTTCCCCAGAGGATAAACCTGCTCCCCATGCGGAAATTGATCCTGTCCCATCCATCACTTTCCAGAACGCCCTGGGGGGTTCGATCCTGGTCTGCGGCCCACTCAAATTCCAGGCGGGTCCAGAACCCCGTGGTGGTGTCGTACCGGATACCAAACAGGCCGTTCAAAGGGGCAATAAATGGCAGGGGTTCATCTATTTCTGTGTTTTCGCCGTGGGTGTAGGCAACATAGGCCTGGACCGACAGACAGGGGGTAATAAAATATTCCGCCTCAAGCTCTCCCCCATAGATCTGTGCCTTGTCCACATTCATCATCCGGTGCTCGGTGCTGCTTACAATGGTTTCCGTTATAAGGTCATCCAGACGGTTAAGATAGGTGCTGGCGGAAAACTTGAGGACCTTGTCGATGTAGTGCAAACCATATTCAAAAAACAGGGACCGTTCAGGATCCAGATCCGGATTGCCGAACAGCTCGACGCCGCCGCCAAGGTTGATGTACTTGAACCGGTCCATGAGGTCCGGGGCCCTGTAGCTCGAGGCCGTGATAAAGGTCATGGTCCAGTCGGGCATGAATCCCCAGGTGATGCCTGCATGGGCGTTCCAGCTGGTATCACTGTAGTCTTCTCCGGCCAGCTTGAGGGTTACGGGTATGGCAGGGTCGGGCGGAGTGATCCAATTGTAGAGATCCTCGCTTTGCGCCCGGATGGTGTCAAGGCGGCCGCCCAGGTTGAGGCTGACCGCATTGGCAAGGCGCCACTCATCCTCTGCAAAGACGCCACCGGAAAATTGCGCCACATTGCCAAGGGAGGCGTCCACCCCGACAAGACCGCTGGTAAATTCCTTGTAACGAAGGGAATTGGAGATATCCCAGTTCCAGAGGTCCAGGCCTGCAACGATCCTGTGGTCCTGGGGCTGGACAATGGTCTGCCACTTCAACCCCAAGGTTTCATGGTCTGCCTGGGGTCGGATCTCGATGACGGAGCCTTCAGGAAAATTGTCCAGACGCACCCGACGTTCGATCTTCTGGTAAAAGAGGTTGATGCTCGATTCCTGGATCAAGGCGCTTTCCGGGGTCAGGGTATGGGTGACGTTCACCAGGGTGCGGGTGATGTCAGGATAGGTCACATCCGGTCCGGTGGGAAGGGACAGCCCTTTTCCGGGAATGCCGATCTCGTCGCCTTCAAAGTACTGGACCTGGACCTGGGTGGTGTTGATGGGGTTTATCTTTGCGCCCAGGGCCGTGTTGAAATTGTAATCCCTGTACTGGCTGTTATGGATATCCTTGTCGTCTCCGGCTTCATAGCTGTTGTGATCCCGGTAGCCGGCGGATGCGGATATCCAGAAATCCGGGCTGTTGTAGGTGGCCCGACCGTGGGTGTCAATCCCTGCGGGGTTGGAGGCGAATCCGGTGGTCAACTCTCCCTCCCAGATGGGACTTGGGGTGAATCGGCCCTTTTGGGTGATCACGTTGACCACGCCGCCCAGGGATCCCGACCCATGGAGAGCAGAGATCGGCCCCTTGAGCACCTCAACCTGCTGGATATCCAGGGGATTTACCGTGCCGAACTGGCCGTTGACATCGGTGGCTGTGTTCACCCGGCATCCATCCACCAGAAACACCACGCTGTTTCGTCCAAGCCCCCGGATGTTGATGGCCGATCCCCACAGGGAATCAGAGGATTTGTCGACCCCGGGAATACGGGTGACCGCATTGGTGACGCTGACGGGATCCATGGTTGAAATTTCTTCCTGGTCCACAATCCCCACACCGCCGGGTGTCTGGGAGACAAGGCTCTCCCTGCCCCGGGCTGTCACCACCAGGGGGTCGAGCCGGTACAGGTCACTGGTTCCTGCAATGGGGTCTGTTTCCGCTGCAATTGCCGTTCCTGCTGCGACCAGCAGGGCCAACACAATAATCCCTGCCATGCAGGGCCGGGACTGTTTTAGATGATGCATCGCTCCTCACTTCAGGGTGTCAATCGCCAGATATTTCCAGGTTCGGCATCCTTGTACCAATGGTTATTGTCTGGACTGAACCGGTTGATGTCATTCAGAACCCGTTCAGGGTGATCCAATAAAAAAGTATCCCTGTCAAACCAAATCTCCTGTTGGCCGAATTTCCTTTTGCGGTTTCCTTAATTGCGAATTGTGTGCCAACCGGAGAAATATCAATGTTATAGGGATTGATGGTGGCATGGATTGCTCGTTCAAGGGGAAAACTGTCAGTATCAATTACATTTTGTAAAATCGTTTGCGAAAAAAGAGCCGTTCGTCGATGTGCGGTATCCCACGGCCATTTTTAGCCAGGGCTGCTGCAACCGACCCATTTTGGCTGCAAAAAAGCTTGACTTTTTTATTGAAGGATATTAATCAACATTTACTAGTACAGTAACGGCAGAAGCCGTTGACAGACAAAGGAAGACCCTATGATATCAATAGGTTAAAAAGACCCGTTTAAAAGCACGTGATCCAACATGCCGGAAATTTTATTCCGGCTCAAAAAATTGTAATACCCGACGCAATGAAGCCTGGAAGGCTTCCTTAGGATAAGAAAAATATCCATGGAAGGCTTCCGGGCTTTTGTCGTTTTGCCATTTCGCTTTTCAAGCTGAAGCCCATGGGAAATCCCATCAAAGGAGAATTGCACAGATGAAAAAGATGAAAAAACCGTTTGTTTTTGCCGTATCCCTGGTGTTGTTCATGGCCGGAACAGCCCTGTCCGCCGAAGACAGAATTTCCGATAAATCATCGGATAAGTCGTCGGACAATGCTTTTGTAATGGACGAAATAAGGGTAACGGCCCAGAACGTCAAACTCAGTCCCAACAAAACCGAGGTTTTTCTGGACGATTACAATATTGCAGGACAGCCCAACAATGTGCTGGATATCCTCAAGGACCGGGCAATCATTGATTTCAGGGGACAAAGCGACCTGGTTCCCGAGTCCGACACCATTCAGATGAGGGGGTTTGACACCCGTCAGTTTCTGGTATCAGTGGATGGTCTGGTCATCCAGAAAACCGGTGGCTGGTGGGGCGATCATTATGTGGACTTCGCCATGATCCCCCTGTCCCTGGTGGATAGCATTGAAATTCTTTCAGGACCCCATTCAGCGCTTTACGATGGTAAAAGTTTTGGCGGAGTCCTTAATTTAAAGACCAGGGAACCGGCTTTTTTTGAAACCCCGCAGTTGGAAGGCAGCATCTCCACAAGTTTTAGAAGTTATGGAACCCGGAGTCAAAAGGTGGACCTTAACGGTGGGAAAGGCGGCGTGAACCTGGGTTTCAGTTATGAAAAATATCACACCGATGGATATTTGAGAAACAACCAGGCCGACATGGATACGGTCACCGGACGGCTGGGTTACCGGCTGCCATCGGGGGGATATATCCGTCTGACCGGAACCTACAGCGACCTTGAGCGGGAAATTCCCTGTGCAAATGATCCCTCCAGGGATGACTATGATAATGACTATCCAGTGGTCAAGGCAAAGGATGTTTCTCCCAGGTGGTTGGACCCGGATGATGACAGCACCAGGGATTATGGCGGCCATTCCCTTCGCTTTGATCTGATGCAGCCGTCAGCCCTGGGAACATGGTCCCTGGCAGCATATTATACGGACGAGAGCCAGGCCTTTCACCGTGACGGTTTTGATTACAGCAGCTACGCAACCAACTACGTGTCCCATGGTGCCCTGGTAAAAAACGAATTTAACATATCAGACAATCATCAAGTCACCCTGGGCATGGACACGGCCCACCTGTACCAGAAATACTCGGAAAAGATAGTTGAAACCTGGGCCGGATACCTCCAGGACAAATGGCAGATCATTCCCTGTCTCTCCTGGACAGCAGGCCTGCGGTACGAAAACATCGACATCTGGTGGGACAACTGGTGGGAGCCCTCCACAACCTATCCTGACGGGGCCTTTAAAGACCCCTCCCATGCTTCAACCCATGTGCGACGAAACTATGATCAACTGGCACCCAAATCCTTTCTCACCTATGAAATGGACGAGCTTGCCCCATGGCTCAGGGATACCTCCGTATCCCTTGGGATCAGCAAGATCTGGACCCCCAGGGATTACTGCGAGGTTTGCAGCTGGGGATCCGGTGTTGAGATAGATCCCACCCACGGCATTGGATATGATGTGGTTTTCACCAGACGATTGTGGCGTAATATTTCCCTGAACATCGATGTTTCCCATTATGAATTTCAGGATTACGGCATCTGGGCCAATGCGGCCACGGATTATTTCAAACAGGCCATTTGGGGACGACGGATGGTGGAACTTGAGGATGTCCACAAGGAGGGCGTGGATGTGGAACTCAACGGCAATATCCTGGACAACCTCTACGTTTATCTGAGTTACTCGTTTAATGAGTGGAAATACAAAGGCCCCCACAACGGAGGACCGGAAGAATGGGCAGACCAGGATCTGGGGGACCGGGCCAAGCATCGTTTGAACGCCGGAGTTCAATACAATCTCTTTAAAAACACATTGCTGCTTCTGGACTACAAATTCCAGGACAGACAGGTTCAGCAGGTGATCGGCATGGTTGATGATGATCCAAGCGACCTGTATGTGAACGAGGTCAGCCTGAACAGTTACCATGTGTTTGATTTTGCCGTGGAGCAGCAGTTGTTCCACGACTGGCATCATCTTAAAAAGGGTACCTTGAAACTCTACGTCAATAATCTGTTTGATGAAGCGTATTCAAACAGTCAGGGATATCCCATGACGGACCGGACTTTCGGGGCGACCCTGGGTCTTAATTTCTAACGCCCTATGGACTCAAGGTCTGGTGAGGCCCGCTACTTCATAGGGGTTGAAGCCTGCCGTGGTCATTTCTTCGGTCATCTTTGGAGTAACCTCGAACTCTTTGGGAACACTCACAAAATGCTGGGGCTGGTCAAGGTACGCCACAAGGGCCAATACAAGGGCGGGCTTGGGACTATCCTTTGGAACAAGCTGTCTTATTTTGTCAAAATCAAAGGAAAAAACAACGCCCCTGCCTGCCCCTGTTTTCTTGTCCGTGATCAAAAGGATACCGGCCGGACACTCCACCGAAATTTTATCTTTTTGGTCCTGGGTCAACTTTTTTACGATCATTCCACCCTTGCCCGGGGTAAGGTCCAGGATCGTCTGGAATGCATCCTCCTTGCACCATACCGGAGACGAGATCATGGTGTAGCTTTCCCCTTTTTTTAGTGGATACTTGTCCAGTATCATTCTGGAAATCAGATAGCCGGAACTTACCCCAGGGCAAAGGTGATTGTGAAGTTCTCCGCACTTGAGGTAGTCGTAGGGCGCACCAAGGGACCAGGAGCCTGCAATGGTGGCAATGGTAAACAGCTCGGGCTTACAGGCCAGCCCCTCCGTCCCCTTCCAGAAGTCTTTACTGCAAATGTTTGATCGGGACAGTTCGAGCCTCTCCTCGGCAAAACCGTCTTTTCCCCTGGTCATGACCACCGCCTTTCCGGTGCCTTTGTGAAAAAGAGTAATGCTTAACGGCGAGAACTGGGGGCGTTGGAAAAAGAGCAGATTCCGGCTGCCCATGGAACACCCTGTCAGCTCCTGGATGGATTTCAGATAATTAATTCCCGGCTGCCCACTGCTGCCCACATAGGGAGCATTGGTCAGACATAAAAGGTCGGTACTGCCCTTAACCGTTGAAAGATCCGTCATGGCCCGGGTTATCATCCGGTTGAACGGGGAGTCAACTGCACTGGCAGGCCCGGTCAGGGCAAAAAAAAGAACCATAATTCCAACTACATGTTTAAAAACTGGCTTCATCGGTATAAAACTCCTTTATCAATTGTTAGAAAACCGGAGAACTTCAAACCGGGGCCCCTTAATTTCGGGTGCCTTGAAGGTGGGGGATACCCTGGGAACAAAAAAAGCCACAAAGGACCATAGACTGTCCGTCTAAGGCCTTCATGGCTTTGGATCCCTGTTTTGTTAGTGGATCAATCCACATTTAAAATCACGGCAAAACAGTTGAACAATGCCCAGACCGGATCCCCTGGCTCAAGGCCGAGCCATTGGGCTCCCTGGGTGGAAACAACCGCGCACAGCGCTGTTCCGTCTGAAATACGGACCGTGTACTCCGTGCTTATCTTTCCTTTGTTGATATGTTCAACTACACCATAAAATCTATTCTCGGCACTGGATCTGGGCTCTTGTTCCCCCTGGTGCAGAAGAACCCAGGGCGCCTTGACTTCTGCCGTAATCAGCCGTCCTTTTTTTAATGCAAGCTGTTCCACACTGTCATTGGTGATGACCGTTGTCACTGAATATCCGCCGATGGTCGTCAGGCTGACCCGGGTTTGAATATCCCCCCTTTGAAGGGTTTTAATTTTTCCAAAAAATGAATTCCTGGCACTGGTTTTTCGGGATGCCTCCCTTTCAAGGAAAAGCTCGGTCACCCGTTGAATATCATCCGCAGAAAACGAGACATAGGAACCGGTCAGGTTCAGGGTTGAGTGGCCCAGCATTTTCTGGACGGCCGGCAGGGGCAGATTGGCCTGCATCATCTCGACGGCACGGGCCTTGCGCAACATCTCCGGCCCCCCGAGCTCCTTGGCAAATCCACAGGCCCTGGCACGCTCATAAAATTTGCGTCGAACAAAGCCAGGATCAACATCAAATCGATTTTTCACAGATTTTCTGAACAAAGGATCCCCAAGGATCTCCTGGATCTCAGAACAAAGCATGGCGGAAATCTGAACCCGCCTTGACCCGGTTTTCCCCTCTGATCCCTGGTTGCCGAAAACGAGTGACGATTGGCTGAAATCAATGTCCTGACCAGGATCCAGGGCCAGGACTTCATTGAGCTTTGCACCGGTATAACGGATCAACAAGAAGATGATGAGAATACGGCGGCGGGCCAGCCGAACATCCCCCCGTGGGGAATGTTCAGCCCAGCTCCGAAAGGATTGCTCCAGTTGATCGAGCTGCACAGCGTCCAGGTAGCGACCCTCCTCAGCAATCGAAACCATGGTTCCCTGGTTCCCAGCTTTCCGGGATGATGTTGGCGGGTCGAACAGGGGTGGAGGGCCAGTCTTTTTTGAATCCATTGCGTCTCTTTACCAGCGTATTGAATGGTTGTGGTCAACCGTCTCCTTTATAGGAAACACCCATCGAAGCATAACAAACAGGGCCGTTTCAACGTTCTTTGTGGTCAGGGCAGACGTCTTGCTCCGGCCATGCCGGTTATATCACATTTTGGGCAAGAAACCACCCTGGGATAAGATTGTTGTTGACTCTAAAACCTATGGCAGTTAGACTGTCACGAATACATTTTTAATCGTGTCAGTATATCAACCGTGTTGCTGGTGGAGGTTAAAATGCTTTTTCATACTGCAGGAATTGAAGTTGCCCCTTGGATTCCACCATTGGTGGCGTTCGTGATTTCGTTTTTTACCTCCATGGGAGGCGTGTCAGGTGCCTTTCTCCTGTTGCCGTTTCAAATGTCGTTCCTCGGGTACACCAACCCTTCGGTCAGCGCCACCAATCAGGTGTTTAACATCCTGGCCATACCCAGCGGCGTGTACCGCTATTACAAAGAGGGCCGGATGGTATGGCCCCTCACCTGGGTGGTCGTGGCCGGCACCCTGCCCGGGGTGTTCATCGGCGCCTTTATACGGGTGGCCTATCTGCCAGACCCGGCCCATTTCAAACGCTTTGCCGCCATCGTCCTGCTTTATGTGGGCGTTAGAATGATCCGGGATTTACTCAAGAAAAAAACGGGAAATCCCAACATCCCCGGCAGTGAGCAGCAATTTCAGGATATGGTTCGCCGTCATCGAACCAGGAGCGCCATTCCAGGGCAAACGGATTCAACGCCTGTGACAGGGGTGAGAATTACCCACTTCAACCTGAAACGGATCGGTTACATCTTCTATGATGAAGCCTTTGACGTATCGTTTGGGGGTATTTTCACCCTCAGCTTTGTTGTGGGTATTGTGGGCGGAATCTATGGCATCGGCGGCGGTTCCATCATCGCCCCGTTTTTCGTGACCTTCTTTAAATTACCCATCTATACCGTGGCCGGTGCAGCCCTGATGGGAACCTTTATAACCTCAGTGGCAGGCGTCATTTTCTACCAGATCATTGCACCTTTTTATCCGGACATTTCCGTGGCACCGGATTGGCTGTTGGGCCTTTTGTTCGGGTTGGGTGGAATGGCAGGCATGTATTTAGGGGCCTGCTGCCAGAAATTCGTTCCAGCCAGGGCCATCAAGTGGATGCTGGCGGGAATTATCGTCTTTACCGCAGCAAAATATACGATCCTGGGATAACTATAATTGAAACTTCTATTTTCATGGTGGTCATTGTATGATCTAAAATCGACCACATGGAATCCAAGGGTTGATGCAGAACGACCCAGGTATACCGGGAAAAAAGTTGAGGTGATTCCCTGTAATGATTGTCACCCCTGTCCAAAAATTATGGAGTGTATCCTATGACTGATATCAAAACCATGGTTGAAACGGAAAGAGCCAATATTATTCGCATCCGCCAGGCCCTTCACCGCATCCCGGAAAAAGGATTTTCAGAAAAAAAAACCGCAGAATTTGTCAAAACCCATCTTTCGGCCATTCAAGGAATTGAGTTGACCACGGGCATCGCAGGCACCGGCATCATTGGACTTTTGAAAACCGGAAGACCCGGAAAAACCTTGCTGATACGTGCGGACATGGATGCCCTGCCCATCCGGGAAGAAACCGGACTTGAATTTGCTTCAGGCCATGACAATATGATGCATGCCTGCGGCCATGATGGAAACATGACCATGGTTCTGGTCACGGCCGGCATCCTTGCCCGCCTCAAAGACCGATTATCGGGCAATATCAAATTCATGTTCCAACCCGCAGAAGAAGGGCCTGGCGGGGCAAAGCCGATGATTGAAGCCGGGATCATGGACGATCCAAGAGTGGACTATTCCGTGGCATGCCATCTCTGGCCGGGCCTGCCGGCCGGCACCCTGGGGCTGAGATCAGGCGTCTTAATGTCTGCCACCACTCTGTTTGAAATTGAAATCACAGGCCGCGGCGGCCACGGGGCCATGCCCCATCTCTGTGTTGATGCCCTGGACACGGCAGGACAGGTGGTCAATGCCCTCCAGCGGGTCGTGAGCCGAAAAATCAACCCCATGACGCCAACGGTTGTGACCATTGGCTCTTTCCATGCCGGATCAGCCCCCAACATCATCCCGGAAACAGCTGTCCTGACCGGTACGGCCCGGACATTTGATAAAAAAATATGGCAGACCTTTCCCTCCCTTTTAGAACCGGTCATCAAAGGGGTGTGCCTGTCCATGGGGGCTTCCTATAAATTAAAAGTTACCCCTGGATATCCCCCCCTGGAAAATGATCCCCAAATGGTGGACCGCATGAAAGAGACCATGGTGAAAGTGGTGGACCGGGATCGGATAAAAACCCCTGAATCCACCATGGGGGGCGAAGACATGGCCTTTGTCCATGAACGATCAAAGGGGTGCTATTTTTTCCTGGGTACTGGATTTGAGGGGTGTGCCCCCCTGCATAATTCAAAATTCAATTTTGACGAAGGGGTGTTGTTGCTGGGTATTGAAACCTTTGTCCGGTATGCCCTGGACCTGCTTGAACAAAAAAGGGCCTGATGGATGCATGTCTGCCTATTTGGCCTAGATTAAAGTCAACACCCCCCTGCCCCATTCCATGGTCCAGGCCATAAAGGAAAATGCGGTTATGCTCCTTTTGCTCAATCCCTGCGTTGATCCGGCCCAAAATCTGGCCCTTGAGGAATACCTCCTGACCAGCAGGTGCGAAGATTTTTTCATGGTATGGCGAAATCAGCCATCCATCATTGTGGGGCGGAACCAGAATCCCCTTGCCCAGATCAACCATGATTATGTGCAACACCACCACATTCCGGTTTTCCGGCGCATTACCGGCGGGGGGACCGTATACCATGACCTGGGAAACGTCAATTTCACCCTGATCCGCGCCATAAAGAACCCTTGTGCCATCAATTTTCATCATTTGCTGGGACCCATTATTGAGTTCCTGGGTCAAATGGGGGTTGATGTCCGCCTGGACGGCCAGAGCGACCTTGGGGTTCCTGGCGGCAAAATATCCGGAAACGCCCAGCACCTCCACAAAGGTCGGGTGTTACACCATGGCACACTCCTGTTTGACACAGACCTTGCAACGCTCTCCCATGCACTCTCAACCGGTTCCGACAAATATCTGGACAGATCGGTGGACTCAATCCGAAAACCGGTGACCAACCTGCGCCCCCTGCTTAAAACAGACCTCTGTGCTGGGATGTTCATGGGACGGCTCCTGGCCTTTTTTCAAAGAAAAAACCCAGGGGCATTTCAAACCGCATTGTCCATGGCGGAACAGGGCATAATCAATGGCACTGCCCAGAAGAAATACAACTCATGGGAATGGAATTATGCCCGTTCACCGGCGTATTGTTTTGAAACCACCCTGGAATCAATGGGTGACCGGTTGAAAATTCAATTACAGGTTCAAAAGGGCATTATCCAAAACGCCCACTTCAACGGAAGACGTCTGACCGCCCAAAAGGCTTTGGAACTATCGTCTGCCCTCATGGGCCAACCCCATACCTCTGCCCATGTGGCAGAAGGTCTTGACCGGGTTTTAATCAATGACAGATGCCCAGATAGATCCTACCGACCCCTTGCTCCAGAACTGTTCTGAAATCGAACACCCTCAACAACAAGTGCTGAATAATTGAACAAACAGGGGTATTTTTAAAACCTGGGCACAGAAATCCCCCATAAACTTGACAGATAAAACCAAGGTTCGCCCGGCACGGGTTTTGCTATCTAAACAGTATGAACAAGAGCCATTGAGAAGGGCGTTCACCCCCTTAATGAATCGGCTACCCGTACACGCAAAGATAGAAAGGAGACCCCCATGAACACAGCAGAAAAAACCGCCGAGGCCATGAACTACCTGCAGAAATATGCACCCAGGGAATATGGAAAATATCTTGAATTCACCCAGACCCTGGGGGGAAAAGGCGGATTATCCCCGGTAACCCTGGAGTTGATTCTGGTGGCCCTTGCCGTGATGAGTCAGTGCGATATGTGCATCACCCTTCATATTGAAAACGCCGCAGCCCTGGGCGCATCCCGGGAGGATATCCTCCAGGCGGCGTTCATGTCCGTTGCCATGGGGGGATCCCCCAAACTGATGTACATGAGCTATGTATTTGAAGCCCTTGAAGATCTGTTCGACTGACCGGAAGGGCCGGACTGCCCTAACCACAACGAAGCATGAAACACAATGATACAGGGCAGGAGATAGCACCATTCCGCCCCCTTTGGTCGCCCTGACCGGAACGGTAAACGTCGGGGAAATTTTTGCCCTTCCAGACTAAAGCGCAGGAACTGCGGGCTAAAGTCCTCAAACAGCCTGCGCTTCTTAACGCCTGGAAGGGCAAAAATCCTAACCCCTTTGGTTTACAATGTTCCGGACTGGGCGACCAAAGCGGGCTCGAAAGTCGAGACTTTCACAATGATGTTTCGACAGGAGTTTCTTATAAAAACCTACATGTCCTGGCGGACACAACCAAGCATGAAACTCGACAGTAGTAGGCCGGTGGGAACGGGTGTTGCCCTGAACGGATTAAATGGCAACGGTGGACACGAGGTCCAAGGAGTTGCCATTTCCCTCGGAGCAGGCCATGGACGGCCTGCGAGAATGAGTGAAGGGCAACACCCGTTTCCGCCGGCCGGTTGAAGCGAGTTTCTTATAAAACCGGCACGGCCGGAGCGGCAGATGGCATCCGGCCACAACGAATATCGAAACGCCGCCAATGGTAATGCATCGGAACGCGTTTCTTATAAAAAAAGGGGACCAGCCCTTTGGTATGAAGGACTGGTCCCCTGACACTTCCTGCGAAGGCCTTCTCAAAAAAGCGTATCACCGCTGGCATTGCCCAGCCCCGGGTGAATGTCAAAACGCACCACACCCACAGGAATCTTAACTCCCACCGCCTCTGCTACCATGGCGGTACCCCGGGCGCCAAACCCGCCGCAAAGCTCAATGGCCATGACGCCGTCCTCTGCAACGATTTTTCGTGCAGCTTCAACCGCTCCTGCGTAATCTTTGACCCCAATGGCCAGAAGATGGACCTTCGGCGTTTTCACCCACTGGCGGTGGGTTGCAGGATCCGCATCCGGCGCCACAAAAATAAAAGCCGCCTTTAAAATATCACTCATTTTTACCTCCTTTTATCATCAATTTTTTTTTCTGGGAAAAGGTCATGGTTTCAGCAAGGTCAACGACCAGGGGCCCATGATCTGAAAGCCGCACCGTCAGGGTGTCCCCTTTTTTGACTTCCACCTCCCTTTCCCCGTCCAGGGCCAGAACACAGGGAATGGTTTCCACGGGCAGGGCATCCTTGACCTGCATGATTTCTTCCTTTTTCACCCATACAGACCCCAAAAGGCCTGGTGCGATGGCGGCTGTCACCCTTTTATCCCCCCCATTGCCCAACAACAGGTGCAACCCACGATGTTCATGGGGAGTGATGGTTGTCAACTGTCCCCCCAGGGCCGACAGGCCAATGGAATCCGGACGGGCCCGGGTCAAAAAAATCTGCAGCACCTTGTCCATGTCCCATATGGCCCGGGATGCGATAAAACGATCATTGTAAACGGCCACATCAACCAGGGCGATATCAATGATTTTTTCATCCTTGAGGATCTCCAGCCGACTGGAACGATAAACACAGGGATCAAGGGGAACCTGCCCTGTGGCGACAAACCCGGCGGCAAGTCCGCCGACGGTTGCCTCGATCATATAGGGAAACACGTTGTTGGTGCCGGTGGACAAGGGAAGCATGGGAACCGTATCATTGCCCTTGGCCACTGCCCGGCAGGTGCCGTCCCCGCCCAGAACAATGATAACCCTGACCCCGGCTTCGGCCATATGCCGGCCGGCATTGGTCGAGTCCATCTGGCAATCTCGGAGTTCCATGGGGATGGGTGCTATTTCCATGGGAACGGATACGCCCCGGACCGCCCGGGGTACGATTGCATAGCCATCGGGCATGTAAACAACCTTTTCAACACCCGTGGCTGCAAGACCGGTCAGAATCCGCCGCACCATGCGCACCTTTTCCTGATTGTCAAAAACGCTGCCATGGGCGACCAGACGCCGGATGTCTTTGCCCGATACCGGGTTGGCGATGATGCCGACTGTAATCAAAACAGATTTTCCTTTTAAAAAACGTCTGGAAACAGGGGCCGGCTAACGGGTCACCAGGCCCCCGTTAGTTGAAAAACTATCCCCTCATCTTTCTGGCCGCTTCCATGATGCGGCCCGTATTTGGAATAAACGCCTGCTCCAGGGGCGTTGAAAAAGGAACCGGCGTAAAGGGTGCGCCCACCCGAACAATGGGGGCATCAAGGTAGTCAAACGCCTCCTCTGCCACCTGGGCCGCAATCTCCGCACCTGCCCCTCCTGTCTTGACAGCTTCGTGGACCACCAGCAATGCATGGGTCTTTTTAACCGATTCAATAATGGTGCCCATATCCAGGGGAGAAATGGTTCGTGGATCGATGACTTCGCAGCTGATGCCCTCTTTGGCCAGTTGCTCTGCCGCATCAAGGGCAGTCAACACCATCTGTGATGTGGCAACGATGGTCAGATTTTCCCCTTTTCTGCAGATGTTGGCCTTGCCAAAATCAATGGTATAGGGATCATCCGGCACTTCGCCTGTGGTGCCGTAAAGCAGCTTGTGCTCCAGGAACACCACGGGGTTGTCATCCCTTATGGCTGAAATCAGAAGCCCCTTGGCGTCATAGGGGGTCGCCGGCATCACCACCTTGAGACCGGGCACGTGCATGAACCAGGCCTCAAGGGACTGGGAATGCTGGGCTGCGGCCCCCAGGCCCGCACCCTGGGGCATTCGAATGACCATGGGGATTTTGATCTTACCCCCAAACATAAAATGCATCTTGGCTGCCTGGTTGAACAGCTGGTCCATGGCCACGCCGATGAAATCAACAAACATCAGTTCTGCCACCGGCCGGAGACCCGCTGCTGCCGCACCGGTGGCAGCACCGATGATGGCGCTTTCCGTGATGGGAGTATCCTTGACGCGGTCCTCCCCGAATTGATCAAAAAGCCCCTGGGTAACACCGAAACAGCCGCCAAACCGTCCGATGTCCTCACCCAGAAGAATGATATTGGAATCGCGTTCCATTTCCTGCCGAAGGCCGTCGTTTATGGCCTGTAAATATGTTTTGGTCGCCATGATCTTTCCTCCTTGATGTTATTGTGGCTGGCGCCGCCTTCAGGCATAGACGTCCCGGGTCAAGTCTGACGGGTCGGGAAGGGGGCTGTCCAGGGCAAAGGTGACAGCCGTATCAAGCTCTTTTTCAACGGCAGCCTTTATTTCTGCCACCGTTTCAGGGGTTAGAATCCCCTCTGCCAAAAGCCTGTTCTCAAATCGTGGGATCGGATCCTTTTCGACCCAGCGCTCCAGCTCCCCGGGTTCACGGTAAACGCAGGCATCGCCCTCAAAATGCCCCCGCCATCGGTAGGTCTTGCATTCAATCAACGAGGGTCCGTCTCCGCTACGCGCCCTTTTAACGGCTTCAGACACGGCCTCGAAAACATCAAGGACATCATTGCCGTCTACCACAACGCCCGGCATGTCATAGGCTGCAGCCCGGTCTGCAATATCGGTGACTGCCATTGATTTGCTGGTGGGACAGGAGATGCCGTAACCATTATTTTCATTTACAAAAACAACGGGAAGCTTCCAGGCGCTGGCCAGGTTCAACGCTTCCTGGGTTGTTCCCTGGTTGGAGGCACCATCCCCAAAAAAGCAGACAGCCACGTTGTCCTCCTTCCGGGTCTTAATCGCAAGACCCGCACCATTGGCCAGGGGACCGCCGCCGCCGACAATGCCGTTGGCACCCAGGATTCCCAGATCAATGTCCGCAATGTGCATGGACCCGCCCTTACCCTTGCAATAACCCGTGGTCCGGCCAAAAATTTCACCCATCATTTGTTTCAGATCCCCACCCTTGGCGATGAGGTGGCCGTGACCCCTGTGGGTGCTTGTAATATAATCTGAAATCCTCAAACCCGCGCAAGCCCCTGTGGCCACAGCTTCTTCGCCGATGTACAGGTGAACAAACCCAGGGATTTTACCTTCAGTAAAAAAGCCTTGTACCCGGGTTTCAAACTGCCGTATTTTAACCATGGTGGTGTACATCCCAACCATCTGTTCGTTGGACAAACTCATCTCAACGCCTCCTTATCTGTTGCTGTGTTTTATCTCTGGGCCGCCGATGCTTTCATCGACATCCACAAAAACAGTCACTGCCGCATTTGCCACCAGGATGCTGTCGCAATTGCGACCAAAATGATCCACGCAGATTCCCTGGGCAATCATGCCGCCCATAACCGACCGGACGTTTTTGGTCCCCATGGGGATCACCTCCATGACCGCCATGGAATCCACCTTATCCGGAAAGGGTGAGGCAACCAGTACCTCCACATGAACGCCCTGGAACTGTTTAAGATCAAGGATCTCGATAATGCCGCACAAACAGCTTCTTGAAATTGCGTCCCTGGCGGCCCGGCAGGCCGCCTTGGTAACGTCGTTGCCATGGAGGTCCGCGCCTGTTCCCAACTCGACCACAAATCTCTTTTGTCCCATACCACCTCCTCTGTACGATGTCCCTGTATGACCCTGGCCCTTAAATTCACACCATCATCATGACCGGATCTTCCAGGTAATCGGCCAGGGTCCTTAAAAATTGCATGGCCGGAACCCCGTCCACCACCCGGTGATCAAAGGTGAGGCTTAAGGTCATCAGGGTGCGCACGGTGATCTCTCCTCCGTGGACTGCCGGCTTGTCCTGTGCCCGGCTGATCCCCAGAATCCCGGTTTCAGGCGGGTTCAATATAGGGGTGAACCCGTCCACCCCGAGCATGCTGACATTGCTGATGGTAAAGGTGCCGCCCTGGATTTCGTCCATGGTCAGCTTGTTTTCCCTGGCCTTCTGGGCAAGTTCGCGGATCTTCATGGCCATTTCCAGAAGGCCCAGGGTTTCGGCGGACTTGATGTTCGGGACCACAAGACCGTTGTCAAGGGCCACGGCGATCCCCAGATTAACACCCTTGCAAAGCTCGATCCCCTGATCGGTGAGCCGGCTGTTCATCATCGGATGCTTTGCCAGTGCCCGGCAAACCGCCATGGCGATGATATCGTTGAACGAAACCCGTGGCAGGGATTGCGCTTCGTATTTTTTCCTCACCTTGTCCCGGAACGATACCATCCGGGTGGCGTCAAACTCCACAAACACCGATAGCTGGGCTGCGTTCTGAAGGCTGGCCATCATATTGTCACCAATGATCCGCCGCATCCCCTCCAGGGGGATGATGGTGCCTGCTGCAACCAACGGCCCAGGGGAAGAGGCTCTGGCGGTCTTTGACTGGGCGGCCGGACTGATGGCCCGCAGGACATCGGCCTTGGTGATACGCCCGTCCGGCCCGCTTCCGGTGACGAGGGTGATATCAATGCCGGCCTGTCTGGCAGCTGCAAGGGCACTATCGGCTGCATTGACCGTTTTCCCGGGAAAGGTGTCGCCCCCTTTTTCCTTGAAATCGCGAACATCGCTCTCTGATACCCTGTTGCCGGGTCCGCTGCCCGGCACCCTGGCAAGATCAATCCCCCACTCCCTGGCCAGTCGCCGGGCAACCGGGGTGGCCGGTACAAATTCAGTCTTTCCCTCTTTTTTTACATCCCGGACAATCTTTTCTGCATCACCCGACGGTTGATCGTCCCCGCCCCTGACCACGGCCTCTCTTCGATCGGGCGTCTCACCCTCTTTTGCCAGAACGGCCAGTATTGTCTGAACCGGAACGGTTTCACCGGCCTTGACAACGATCTGGAAAAGAATGCCGTCATCCGGCGCCTCCACATTGTTGGTGATTTTACTCGTCTCAACCTCCAGCAGCGGTTCGCCTTTTGTGACTGCTTCGCCTTCGTTTTTGATCCATTTGGACACCTTGCCTTCCTTCATGGTCAATCCCCATTTGGGCATCAAGATTTCAGTGGCCACGCCATCTCCTCCCTGTCTGCGAGTAATCAGTTATTCATAGGGACCTCTACCATGGGGACTGCAAAGACAATGCCAGCTTATTTTTGATATGATATCAGACAGATAAACACATGATGAAATCAAAACGTTCTATTATCGAACACTATTATGAAAAAGACTTGTCATGTGTTTGGCGATTCATTAGTATAGGATAGTTTTTCGAGAAATACCCAGGGGGGATCATGCACGAACTGGTCTGGCGCAGCACCGGATTTCAGATTATCAGGGGCGAAAAGCCGTTGACAGACCCCGTTTCTCCACCTGCCCCAACAAAAAAAACAATATCGCCCACCAGACCAAAGCCCGTAGACCGGGAATTGTGGAAAAATTTCGTCAACTTTGGCAAGGCCGATCTGTCCGGTATAAAAGAACCCATCAGCGATTCATGGCACAGGTGCCGCAGCCTGGGGGTTGATCCGGCCTCGGGCAAATGCCGGGACATTTTTGACATCAAAAAACTTGCGCCGGAATCTCGACGGCTGTACGACCTTGTGAGTGAAGCCCAGCCCCAGATCAATAATCTGATCCGGAAACGGGGGCTTCTGGTCACCATCAGCAACCCCCAGGGATATCTGATAAACATGTTCGGGGACTACCGTGCGCTTGTTTGCGCAGAAAAACTCAACTTCGGTCCCGGCGCCAACTGGTCCGAAGCAAGCGTCGGCACCAATGCCATTGGAACGGCCCTGGCCTCAGGCGTTGCCCTTACGGTATCCGGTCTGGAACATTTCTGTGAAGGCCACCAGTCATGGATCTGTTCAGCTGCACCGATATTTGATCTGTCCGGTACGATAATCGGCTGCATCGATGTTTCCGGTCCCACAACGGCAATTGACAGCATACCCCTGCCCCTTGCCATCAATGGCGCCAGGATTATTGAATCTCAACTGCTCAAAAAACAGGCCAATGAATTAAAACAGCAGTCTGTCAACCTTGTTACATCGGCCTTTAATGCCGTGGCAACGGGAATGATGGTTCTGGATCCCACCGGCATCATCAAAACAGTCAACCCAACGGCTGCGGTTCTTTTAGGTATGGGCCAGGAATCGCTCGTCGGATGCTCTGCCCATATCTGTTTCGACATCCAGACCGCACTGGAGCGCCTCAAAAAATCACCGGAAATTCACGCCACCATGGGTGTCCCAGTTAAATGGAAACAGCGGCCAGCGGCCAGCGCCAGGGTTTATCCCATCACCACCCCCAACGGATCTCTGGGCTGCCTTTTACTGGTGCTTTACGAACCCCAAAACCGGCCACACATGGCGCCACCCAGGGAGACAAAGGCTTCTGAAGACCCGTTTAATGCCGTCATCGGTGTCAGCAGCGCCATATTGAACGCAGTTGAAACAGCCAAACAGGTAGCCCCCCAGATGACCTCCATTCTTATTACCGGCGAGAGCGGCACGGGTAAGGAAATCATGGCAAGGGCCCTGCACAGGGCAAGCCCACGGGCCGGGAAGCCATTTGTAGCCATCAATTGCGGCGCAATCCCCCATGAACTGATTCAAAGCGAACTTTTTGGATACGCCCCGGGAGCCTTTACCGGTGCCAACCGGGGTGGAAACCCGGGTAAATTTGAGCTGGCAAATGAAGGGACATTGTTTCTGGATGAGATTGCTGAAATGCCCCTGGATCTTCAGGTGAACCTCCTGAGAGTTCTGGAAGAAAACTCTGTCACCCGGGTGGGCGGAAACCATCCTGTCCCGGTCGACGTGCGCATCCTCTCTGCCACCAGCAAGGATTTAAAGGAACTCGTCACCCAGGAGACATTCCGTGAGGACCTTTATTACCGGCTCAAGGTTGTTAAAATTGACCTCCCTCCCCTCAGGCAGCGGGGCCGGGATATCGATTTACTGGCAGAACATTTCATCGCTCAGTTGTCCAAAAAAATGAACCAGACTGTCAAAAGAGTGGATCCAGATTTTTACCGATCCCTGCACAACCACGCCTGGCCCGGCAATATCCGTGAATTAAAACATGCAATTGAAGGCGCCATTGCATTGATGTCCGGTGATACACTTTACGGCGACACTCTTTGTGATACCCCTGGAAATATTCAAGGTCAGTCTCGCCCTGTTGCTGACAAAGACAGCCTCAACCTCATGTGCGTTGAAAAAGAAACCATACAACTTGCATATACCCGATTTTCCGGCAATGTCACCCACATGGCAAAGGCCCTGGGAATCGGCCGCAACACCCTTTACGCCAAGCTCCTTAAATACAAGATCTCCTGACCATAACAGCGTGACAGAGCCCATAACGCCGCACTTGGCCGGCAATGTACGCGAATTAAAACACTTTAAAACCGTTTAATTCCCTCTGATTTCCATCGTATTTCAGTGGTAGATCTTGCCCAGGTTTTTAAATGATTGAAAAAGAGACAATGCGTAGGGATAAAACAAAGGGAAATGTATCCATGAAGGCAACGAGAAAAAGAGTGTTGGCGGCCGTGCTTTGCTCTGCGGTAATGGCCGTGGCCGGGGGATGCAGCACAAAAATACCCCGGGGTGAAAGCCTTTGGCAGACCGTCCGGATCACGGCAGACGGCCAGGGCCGGGAGTGGCCTGAAACCCCGCCCCAGTACCATGATCAGGAAACCCGGACAAGTATCCGGGTCATGAACGATCAAGGGGCGATCTGCATATATGCCACCATTGGAGACCAGGATATAAAGCAGGAATTGATGATGGCCGGTTTTACGCTGAGCCTGGCCCCGGGAAAGGAGGATGCCGTCCCATTTTCCGTCGCGGTAAAGGGGCAGAGGTCCCCTGGCCAACCCGGTGGAAAAAAGAGTCCTGAATCAAATTCAGGACCCGGTCAAACGGGATCTGCCCCCCCGGACAGACCGGGACGGGACATGGAAAAGGGCTCGATCAAACTGCCGGAAACCATTGAGGTCACCTCTCCCCAGTCGTCCGTACCCATGACCATGACCCTTGCCAAAGCCAGGAAGAGTGGAATTGAACTGGGCATGGAAAATTCGAAAAACGGTCCCCTGGTCATTGAGGCGGTTATCCGCCGGGATGTACTGGTTTCCCTTGGAGAGATCGCCCCCCCGACCCGGCTGGTGCTGACCCTGTCTTCCCAGGGCAATGGGCTTCCCGACAGCGGTTCTGAACATTCCGACAGGGGCATGGGCGGCAGCGAAGGCCCCTCTGGTGGTGGTGGTCCATCCGGGGGCGGTGGCGGCCCCTCTGGTGGCGGTGGCGGCAGGTCCCCGGAAAAAGGAGGACCTGGAAAAATACACGAGGCCTACAAGGCCCAGATGGATGTAATCCTGGCACCAGGGCCGTCATGAACTGATCCAGGAACATGAACACCTGCAGGAAAGAGTAAAGATTGATTACTCCCCCCGGAAATCAAGTGTCTGTCGGGGCAGACAAGGAAGGATAAATGAAAGCTGGCTTTGATTTTGGTTCAAAAAACATCTCCTATGTTCTCCTGGACGGCAATACCCTTGCATTAAAGGGAAGTATCCCACACAACGGTAATATCAGCGGTACCTATGACAAGATCCTTGGGGAAATGGGTCAAACCGATGCCGGGGATGCCATACCTGGTTCTAGGACGGCCCTATGCCCTGTTTGACACCCGGATAAACCTGGGAATTCCGGCCAGGCTAGAACAGATGGGATTTGACCTTGTGAACCAGACTTACCTTATTCTCCAGCTGGACGAGCAAAGCTCGGATGTGGGGTATATGACCCGCATCGAGGCTGCCGCAGATACCTTTGTCAATGATTTTAAAATCCGGAAAACCCAGATCACCCCCATTGAGATCCGACGGAGGAACTATGGACCCGACATCCTGCACCCCGGGGACACCGTCCTGATTCCCATGACGGACAGGCGGGTCAACAGGTTCCAGCAGGCCCTGTTTGAGGTTGCAGGATTTGATGCCCATGTGATCGCCCTGGATCGGGAGATGCTGAACCTGGGATATCGCTATGCCAGCGGCGGTGAATGCCTGCCCAATGTGGCCGTTGCAGGTTCCCTGATCGCCACCCTGGAAAAAAAAGAAATTGACCCTGAAAAGGCCTTGGTCTACCTGCCCAACCTCAGCCTGTCCTGCAACTTTAATCAGTACGCAAATCTGATCAAGCTGGCATGTGAGAAGGCAGGTTTCAGCCGTGTCCGGGTCATGAACGTCAACGGACTTGAAGCGATTCCTAGGATCCCGGCCCGGTCAAATGCACAGCTTCTTTCGGCAACCATTCTCAGCTCCATTCTCAACAAACTGCAATACCGGTTCCAGCCCTATGAAACCACGCCCGGGGCAACGCTGACGGCTGTGGGTCAGGCCGAAGCGGTCATCCTCCGGCATATCCTCGACAAGAAATCACTTTTAAATGGTGTAACCCAGGTCAGGGCGATCTTTGAGGGACTTCCGTGTCCTGAAATTTGAACAGGTGTTTCAGGGCCTTTTAGACGACACCTTTGAGCCGCCCCTTGACGAGTGCCGGGAACTCATGGCGGATTTTGGCCTGACCAACTTCATTGCAGGCGAAACCGCTGTCAGCCTCGGCCGCATGCTTTACTATATCAAATACAAACTTGTGGATGCGGTGATCCATGTGAACCCTGTGTTCTGCTGCCCCGGAGTCATCTCGTCATCCATTTTCAGAAAAATTCAGGAACAGTTCAATATCCCCATTATCGATCTGTTTTATTGATCCGGGCTGCCCCGGGTCAGTTGGGCCGGGTTCGTGCCAGGAAGTTGTCGATGAGCTTTCTGGCAATGCTGATGGGTGAGGGCAGTTTTGGCAGGGCATCCCTTGAAAACCAGCGGGCATCCTCGATCTCCGTGGGGTCCGGGACGATGTTGCCGCCGGCATATGTTGCATTGAAGCCCACCATCAGCGAGTGGGGAAAGGGCCAGGGCTGGCTGCCAAAGTACCTGACCTCTTCCAAAAGGACACCCACCTCCTCTTGGACCTCCCGCCGGACCGCCTGCTCCAGGGTCTCCCCCGGTTCCACAAAGCCTGCCAGGGTGGAGTACATCCCCTTGGGAAAACGGGGGGAACGGCCCAGGAGAATCTCATGGCCCCGTTCAACGGTCATGATCACGGCAGGCGAGAGCCTGGGGTAACTGATGGTGCGGCAAGCGGGACAGATCTTGGCGATCTCCCCCTGTTTCTCGTCCAGGGGGGTTGCGCAGGCGCTGCAGAATCGATGGCCCAGGTCCCAGGTCAGGATCTGAACAGCCCGGCCGGCAAGGACGTAGAGGGAATCATCGACCTGGCCAAAGAGCTGGCGAAGGCTTAAAAGCTGTACAGATCCAGGAAGGCAAAACCCCTTGGGAAGTTCGCTGACAAAGCAGTCCAGGCGCTGATGGGTCCCAAACCAGCGACCCTGTTCGGGCAATGAAAGTTCTCCCACAAGGGGAAGGCGCAGTCGCGGCCCATCGGCCAGGAGGACCAGGCGATCCTTGTCAAAGACAAAGGCAAGGCCCTTCACACCTTGTGTCATATTTTCGATTTTACGGCTTTCCATCTTAAACCCTTCGATCCCTTTTCTCTGTATCGCCTTTATTGGAACAGGTAAAGGAGCGGCCTGTTTTCCGCCAGCCTTTGGATGTTTTCCACCACACCCTCGGCCGTTCGCTCCATGGAAATGTCGGTGGCCCCTGCGATATGGGGGGTGGCCATTACATTATAGCTGAAGATCGGATCACTGGGGTCCGGGGGTTCCTGCCAGAACACATCCAGGCCCGCCCCTGCAATGGCACCCGAGGAAAGGGCCTGTTCCAGGGCGTCCCGGTTCACAAGGGCACCCCGGGAAAGATTGATCAGAAAGGCGGTTTCCTTCATCCGGGAAAATGCCCTGGCATCGATCATATTGCTGCTCTCCGGGGTAGCCGGAACACAGACCAGTACATAATCGCAATTTTCCAGCACAAAGGGCAGATCCGCCGGGGTACCGGCCCAGTCAAGGCCCAGGGTTTCCTTTGCCTGACCGGGATTGGTGCGCTTGATGCCCATGAGCTTGACACCAAAGGGTTTCAATCTTCGTACAAGGGCCTGGCCAATGCCGCCCAGTCCGATGATGCCCGCGGTCTTGCCGGAAAGTGCCATGCCCAGGGGTTCGCCCATTTTTCTGTTCCTGAGGCTCAGAGCCATGGCCCGGAGGTTCCTGGACAGGCCGATCATCATGTAGATACCAAGCTCTGCCACCGAGTCGGCATTTCCGGACGTACCGGCAGGCACATTGGCCACCTGCACATTTTGATCTGCGGCAGCCTTGATGTCCACCCCTTCAAGGCCTGACCCGCACTGCTGAATGAGCCGCAGCCGGTCTGCTGTTTCAAGTAGTGCCCGGGTAATTGGGGTCATGGCGGGAATGAGCACATCCACACCTTTTAACGATTCGATGTGGAAGCTGCCAGCGGCCCTGAAACGGTGACCGGGAAGTTTGGAACGGATTCGTTCCAGAAAACCGCCCCATGCATTTTCCGACGCTGCAAAAAGAATGTTCATGGCATCTCCAAGGTTGTATTACCGATAAATTCAGATTCCATCTCCCGGCGCAACTGCTTGATGGCCTGAACAGTGTCATTGAAAAACACCTGTGTCCCAGGATCCCGTTTGCGAAGAACCGTCATTTGCGGCGGGCACATATACCTTGTGCACGACCAGGGCCGGACCATCCTGGAAAGGGTGCAGCCCCTGGGGCCCAGGAATCGGCAGATCTCCTGGCAGCTATGGCGCAGCTGATCTTCGGGGATCGGCTGGCCGGTCAGGTGAAAAAACAGCAGATCCGGAAAATCAAAATAGACCTTGGCCACCAGGCAGCAGGGGTCCGGGCAGAACGGGCAGGTGACCCGGCAGAGCTCATCAATCAGGGGAAAGAGCGACGCAAGCCGGGTTGCAATATGCTGGGCCAGGGACCTTGCCTTTTCAAGCTCTGTCCTGTGGAGGCGTATCAGGTGATGCAGGCTCTGGTTGGCTTCAAGCCAATCACCCGGTGAGGACCATGGCGTATGGGGGATGCCCATGGCTAATCCGGAACAATCTCCTGCTTGAGCATGCAGCAGGCAATTTTCTGTTCAGGTATGCCGTCCGGTCCATAGGTGATGTTGCCGGGCTGTACCAGCTTGTTCATGACGCAACCTTCAGGAATGGTCAGTCCAAAAAAGGCGGTCTCGTTCAGGGTGGTGGTGGGGACCAGCCGGTTGTCCCTGATTTCAAGGCCGTGGACCGGATGGTCTTCACACAATGGACAGCGGTAGACCCTGCCGTTGGGAAAGACAAAATAGTTGTCCGCCACGATTCCTGCGCACTCAAACACCTCACCCGGGTCAAGGAACACCCTGGGCCAGGTGACCGTAATGCCGGCTTGTGCGATCTTTTCAGCAACCCCTGGCACGGTGGCAAGCCAGCGCTCCCGGGTGACCTGGAGATCGTTGTTCGCCCCTGCAGACTCGCCCCGGATGCCCACCACCTGGATGAAAAATCGGTCAATGCCCAGGGCTTTGACCATGGCGGGCATATGCTGGAGTTCATGGATGTTGGCCCCGCTCACCGTGTAGATCATGGAGGTGGAAAACCCCTTGGCCACAGCGCGCTTAACGCCTGCGACACAGGCCTCATAGCACCCCTTGCCCCGGATGGCGTCGTTGGTGGCCGGCGTTGCCCCGTCCAGGGAGAAACTGATGAAATCCACATCCTCGGGGGTGATCTTTTCCAGGATATCGTGGAAAAGATACCCGTTGGTATCAATGGTGATCGAAGAAAACCCCATTTGCCTTGCCGTACGAACGGCAAGGCCCAGGTCCGGGTGGAGGGTGGGCTCTCCCCCGAGAAAGATGAGGTTGGTGTCTGGCGCTCGATCCAGAAACAGGGCCAGCCATGCTTTGATGGTGTTGATGTCCAGGGTTTCTCTGCCGTGCTCGTCCCGGTTGATGTAGCAATGCCTGCACCTAAGGTTGCACTGGGTGAGAATGTGGAAAAAGAGATTGGACGAATCCTTTGAAAAAGCCACTGTTCTTCGCTGCATCATCCCCCTCCTAACCCATGCAGCACTTGGTGACGGCAGGATCAAAGGCCACGGGATAGGATCCGTCAAAGCACGCCTTGCAGAAGTGGTCTTCCGGATTTTCAACCCCGCTTGCCTCGAGCATTCCCTCGATGGACAGATAGTGCAGGGTGTCTAAGCCCAGATACCGGGTCAGCTCCTCTTCGGTTTTGGTGGCCGCAATCAGCTCACCCTTGGACGAAAAGTCAATGCCATAGTAGCAGGGAAAGCGGTGGGGTGGGCACGAGATACGCATATGAACCTTTTTGGCCCCGAGATCCCGCAGGGCCTGCACCCTTGTCATGGCCGTGGTGCCCCGGATGATCGAGTCCTCGATGATGATGATCTCCTTGTTCCGGATCAGCTCACGAACGGGGTTGAGCTTTACCCGCACGGCAAAGTCCCGCATGCTCTGGGTGGGCTGGATAAAGCTTCGGCCCACATAATGGTTGCGGATCATACCCATCTCAAAGGGAATGCCCGACTCCTCGGCATAACCGATGGCCGCATAGTTGCCCGAATCCGGGAAGGGCATGACAAAGTCGGCATCCACGGGCGCCTCCTGGGCAAGCCGTTTTCCGTGGGCCTTTCGCATCTGATAGACGTTTTTGCCAAAGATGGTCGAGTCTGGCCTGGCAAAGTAGATGTACTCAAAAATGCACAGGGAGGATTTTTTCGGCTCAGGCTCAGGCTTGATGCTCGTGACCCCATCCTCGTTGATGATGACAATCTCGCCGGGGTCAAGCTCCCTGACAAACTCGGCCTGGACCAGATCAAAGGCACAGGTCTCCGAGGAGAGCACATAGCTGCCGTTAAGCTTACCCAGGGCCAGTGGCCTGAAACTATTGGGATCCTTGACACCGATCACCTCACCCTTACAGGTCAGGATCACTAGGGAGTAGGCCCCTTCAATCTTTGCAACCGACTGCTGGATCGCCCTGACCACGTTCCCGTCCTTGAGATTCTTGACAAAGAGATGGAGAAACACCTCCGAGTCCATGGTGGTCTGGAAAATCGACCCGTTCTCCTCAAGCTCCTGTTTGAGCTTGTGGGCGTTGACCAGGTTCCCGTTGTGGGCCACGGCATAGGCGCGGCCCTTGTGCTGGGCCACAAAGGGCTGGGCATTGGTGAGAACGGAATCTCCGGTGGTGGAGTAACGGACATGACCGATGGCGCTCCCCCCCTCAATACGCGCCAGGTCCTCCATTTTAAAAACATCGTGGACAAGCCCCATGCCTTTATGGGAAACCATCTTATTATTTTTCCTGGAAACACAGATACCTGCGCTCTCCTGGCCCCGGTGCTGAAGGGCGTAGAGTCCAAAATAAGTCAGCGTTGCCGCCTCAGAGTGTCGATAAAGGCCAAAGACCCCGCATTCGTCCCTGGGTGTTTCGTTTTCAAACATCTTAATTCACCTTTTTGTGATATTCCTGGATCGCCTTAACCGTAAGACTCTCTCTTTTAAGGGCCTGGATGGCCTTGCAGATGGCACGGGTGCCATCGGTGGTGGTTGCATAGGGAACTTTGTAGCGGATGGCCGACCTGCGGATGGCATAGCCGTCGGCCTTGGTCTGGCTGCTGGCCCCGGTGTTGAGAATCAGTTGGATCTCCTTGTTCTTGATGGCATCGACAACGTTGGGCCGGCCCGTGGAGACCTTTTCAATCACCTTGGCCGGGATGGCATGTTCGCCAAGGAACATGGCCGTACCCCTTGTGGCAATGAGGGTAAAACCCATGTCGTAGAAATCCTTTGCAACTGAGAGGGCTGCATTCTTATCGCTGTCCTGGACGCTGATGAACACCGAGCCCTGGGTGGGCAGGTTCTGGCCCGCACCCAGCTGGGCCTTTGCAACGGCAGCCCCAAGGTCCATGTCAATGCCCATGACCTCGCCCGTGGACTTCATCTCAGGGCCAAGCACCGGGTCCACCTTGGAGAATCGGTCAAAGGGCATGACCGCCTCTTTTACGGAATAATGGGCGGGAATGACCTGTTCGGTCAACCCAAGTTCGGCAAGGGTTTTTCCCAGCATCACCTTGGTGGCAAGCTTTGCCAGGGGAACCCCCGTGGCCTTGCTCACAAAGGGAATGGTCCGGGACGCCCTGGGGTTGACCTCGATGACATACACCTTGTCGTCCATGATCCCAAACTGGATGTTCATCAGTCCCTTGACCTTGAGTTCCTTGGCCAGGGCCTTTGCCGCCTCGGTCATCTCTTTGATGTGCGCCTTTGATATGGAGTAGGGGGGCAGCACACAGGCGGAATCACCCGAATGGATGCCGGCCTCTTCGATGTGCTCCATCATGCCGCCGATCACGGTGTTCTCACCGTCGGAAATGGCGTCAACGTCAAGCTCAAAGGCATCCTCGAGGAACTGGTCGATGAGCACGGGATGGTCCGGGGAGGCCAGCACGGCAAGGTTGAAATACTCTTCAAGGGCCGAACGATCGTACACGATCTTCATGGCCCTGCCGCCGAGAACAAACGACGGCCTCACCATAACCGGATAGCCGATCTTTTCGGCAACGGCATGGGCCTCGTCAATGTTGACGGCAATGCCGTTGGCCGGCTGGGCAATGCCGAGCTTGTCGAGCATCTCCTGGAACCGGTCCCTGTCTTCTGCCCGGTCAATGCTGTCCGGGCTGGTGCCGATGATGGGAACCCCTGCCCTTTCTAGGTCCATGGCAAGGTTCAACGGCGTCTGACCGCCAAACTGGACAATGACACCAAAGGGTTTTTCCTTTTCCACGATGTGGAGCACATCCTCCCGGGTCAGCGGCTCAAAATAGAGTTTGTCCGAGGTGTCATAGTCCGTGCTCACGGTTTCAGGGTTGGAGTTGACCATGATGCTTTCAACCCCCTCTTCCCTGAGGGCAAAGGATGCATGGACGCAGCAGTAGTCAAACTCGATGCCCTGGCCGATGCGATTGGGTCCGCCGCCAAGGATGATCACCTTTTTCCGGTCAGAGACCCTGGCTTCACATTCTTCCTCATAGGTCGAATAGTAGTAGGGGGTGGCGGCCCTGAACTCGGCAGCACAGGTGTCCACAAGCTTGTATACGGGCACGATGCCGAGCCGTTTGCGCTGCCGTTCGATCTTTTCCTCGCTGGTTCCCGTGAGGTGGGCCAGCTGGCGGTCGGAATAGCCCCATCTTTTGGCCTTTTTCAGCGTTTCCTTGGGAAGATCACGCCCAGCCAGGGTGATGGTCTTGTCAAATTCCACCAGCTGCTTCATCTGGGAGAGAAACCAGGGATCAATGGACGTGAGCGAGTTGATGGTTTCAATGTCCATGCCGTTTTCAAGGGCATGTTTGATGAAAAAAATCCGCTGGGAGTTGGGGGTGGCAAGCCGGTATTCAAGCTCGGTGCGCGAAATCGATCCTGCAACCGGATCCTTGCCGTCTGCCCCGAACCCGAACCGGCCGATCTCAAGGGATCGAAGCCCCTTCTGGAAGGCCTCCTTAAAGGTCCGGCCGATGCTCATGGTTTCACCCACGCTCTTCATGGCCGTGGTGAGAATATCCTCGGTCTCGGGAAACTTCTCAAAGGTCCACCTGGGAATTTTCACCACGCAGTAATCAATGGAAGGTTCAAAGCAGGCCAGGGTTTCGCCGGTGATGTCGTTGGTGATCTCGTCCAGGGTGTAGCCCACGGCCAGCTTTGCCGCAATTTTGGCAATGGGAAACCCGGTTGCCTTGGAGGCCAGGGCTGAGCTTCTCGATACCCTGGGGTTCATCTCCACGATGATCATCTCCCCGTTTTCAGGGTTGATGGCAAACTGGACATTGGATCCGCCCGTGTCAACGCCGATCTCCTGCATGATGGCAATGGAGGCGTCCCTGAGCACCTGGTACTCCTTGTCCGACAGGGTCTGGGCCGGGGCCACGGTCAGGCTGTCGCCCGTGTGAACCCCCATGGCGTCAATGTTCTCGATGGAACAGACGATCACCACGTTGCCGGCATGGTCCCGCATCACCTCAAGCTCGTACTCTTTCCAGCCGAGCACCGATTCTTCGAGCATCACCTGGGTGATCATGCTTGCGTCAAGTCCGCTCTTGGCAAGGTCTGCGAGTTCCTCGGGATTGTAGGCCACCCCGCCCCCGGTACCGCCCAGGGTAAAGCTTGGCCGGACAATGATGGGAAAACCGATCCTTTCGGCAATGGTCTCAACCTCGGCCATGGTGTGGGCAAACCCGCTCTCCGGAATCCGCAGCCCGATTTTGTTCATGGCGTCCCGGAACAGCTCCCGGTCCTCGGCCTTGTTGATGGCCTCAATGGAGGCCCCGATCATCTCAACATTGTAGCGCTCAAGCACCCCCATGTTGGCGGCTTCCACGGCCGTGTTCAGACCGGTCTGCCCGCCCAGGGTGGGCAGCAGGGCGTCGGGCCGCTCTTTTTCAATGATCTTGGCAAGGGTCTCCGGGGTGACCGGCTCAATGTAGGTGCGATCGGCTGTTTCAGGATCGGTCATGATGGTGGCGGGATTGGAGTTGACCAGGATCACCTCGTATCCTTCTTCCTTGAGGGCCTTGCACGCCTGGGTGCCGGAATAGTCAAACTCGCACCCCTGGCTGATGATGATGGGGCCGGCTCCGATAATCAAAATCTTGTGTATGTCGGTTCGTTTTGGCATTATGCTCTTTTGTCCATCATTGCTGCAAACTGGTTAAAAAGATAGGCTGCGTCATGGGGGCCGGGGGATGCCTCGGGATGATACTGGACGGCAAAGGCATTGAGGGCTTCGTTTTGGATCCCCTCAAGGGAACGCTCGTTAAGGTTGATGTGGGTCATGACACCCCCCTTGTCCCCAAGGGTCGTAAGATCAACGGCAAACCCGTGGTTCTGGGCCGTGATCTCAACCCTGCCCGTGGCAAAGTTCTTCACCGGCTGGTTGCCGCCCCTGTGGCCGAACTTGATCTTATGGGTCTTAGCACCCATGGCAAGCCCCATGAGCTGCATGCCCAGGCAGATGCCGAACATGGGTTTGAATCCCAGGAGCGCCCGGATGGTCTCAACGGCATAGGTCACCGGCTCCGGATCCCCGGGACCGTTGGAGAGAAAGACGCCATCGGGCCCAAGGGCCTTGACAACGGCCGGATCGGTGATGGCAGGCATCACCAGCACCTCGCAGCCCACTGCCTCAAGGCAGCGGATGATGTTGTACTTGATGCCGAAATCAAGGGCCACCACCCGTTTTTTGTCCGGACCGTAGCGCCAGATCGATGGGTCAAGCACCGCGTTCTTGGCAACGTGGACAGGCCCGTTGTCCCGCCAGAAATAGGGAAACCGGGTCGTCACCTGCTGGACCAGATCGCATCCCGCCATGGGGGTAACATTCTTTGCCCTTGCAACCAGGCTTGCCGGATCAAGGTCGCTGGTGGAGATGACCGCCCCCATGGCACCCCTGTTCCGGATATGGCGGGTCAGGGCCCGGGTGTCAAGATCCTCGACGCCCAGAACCCCCTCTTTCTTGAGAAAATCGGCCAGGGTTCCGGTGGATCGCCAGTTGCTGGGAAAATCCACATATTCCCGTACAATGAGTGCGCCGGCCTGGATGCGTTCCGACTCCATATCCTCTGGGCAGACCCCGTAATTTCCGATCATGGGATAGGTCATGGTCACCATCTGCCCGAAATATGAAGGATCGGTCAGGATCTCCTGGTATCCGGTCATGCTGGTGTTGAAAACCACCTCGCCCGACGCTTCTCCCGGACCTGTAAAGCTGCGGCAGGGGAAAGTTCTGCCGTCCTCAAGTGCCAGTAATGCTTTCATAGTTTTCTCTTTTCCGCCTAGGTTTTAATAATTTACATGCAACGCGTTACCAACGCATTGAATGCAAACGAATTTCATCATCCGTTGTGGCCGGAACAGTTAACCCTGCTCCGGCCATGCCGGTGATTACAGGGGCACATTGGGAACAAGGGCCCAGATGCCGCAGGGACAGGCCCCGGCACAGAACCCGCAGCCGATGCATTGTTCCGGGTCAACCCTGTACTCATAACCGTCCGGAACGAGTTCAACCCGGCTGATGGCCCCTTCAGGGCACACGGTTTCACAGATATGGCAGTCCCTGCACCGCCCGCACGAAGCACAATCGCTGCCGCACATGTCCAGGCTGTCGTAGCTCTTGATCGTCGGGTCAAAATACTCAAGGGAGATCCGTGACTTGTCAATGGGCGGCCGGGCATCGGCCTTTTCAGGCTCCCGACCGGCAATCACGGCGTCAATGGCTTCTGCGGCCCTTTTTCCGGCGCCAATGGCGTCGGTGATAAGGCCGGGGGCAACCGTGTCGCCAATGGCAAAAATGCGGCTGTCCGAGGTTCGGTTAAACTCATCCACCACGATGAAACCGTTTCGTGTGGCAACCGTCTGCCCCAGAAAATCGATCTCAGGCACATCTCCGATGGAGACCACCACGGTATCGGCCTCAATGAGCTCTCCGCTGTTGAGTACAACCCCCAGATCCGTGATCTCCTGGGTAAAGCAGGGCCAGGCAAATGTGGCGCCGCAGGCTTCGGCATCCTCCCGCTCCTTGCCAAAGGCCGCAGGTTTCTGCACATCGATCATGGAGATGGTCTCAGCCCCGAGGCGGCTGGCTTCGGTGGCAACGTCGCACCCTACGTTTCCGGCCCCGATGATGACCACCCGCCGGCCGCACTCAGCACCCTCCTGCTTGGCAGCGGCCAGGAAATCGTTGGCAGACACGGCCCGGTCAATACCGGGGACCGGCAGCATCCTCGGCTTTTTTGCACCGGTGGCCACCACAGTAAAGTCAAACTCCCGGGCGATCCGCTTGAACTCCTGGGCCGTGATGTCCTGGTTGAGCCGGATATCGGGAACCATCTTCCGAACCCGCTCAAGCTCGGCTTCAAGGGTCTCCCGGGCGATCCTGGACTCGGGGATCAGCGCAGAAATCTTACCGCCGATCCTGTCTGATCCGTCAAAGATGACCGCCTCATGGCCCTGGAGGGCCAGGTTCCACGCCGTGGAGATACCGCCGGGTCCTGCTCCGAGCACGGCAACCCGCCGGCCGCTTGGGGGGTTGCACTCGGGAACCTCCGTTTCCAGGCCGGCCCGGCCAAGGAGGCGGACATTTACCGGCGTCATATACTGGCTGTTCTTGGTGCACGAGGCCATGCACGGGCTGGGACAGAGACTGCCGCACACGGTTGCCGGAAACGGGGTGTACTTGAGGCCCAGTTCCAGGGCTTCGTCCACAAGGCCATTCCGGATCAAATGCCAGCGCTCCTGCACGGGAATCCCCGTGGGACAGGCCGTCTGGCAGGGGGCCTTGTATTTCTGATTTTCCCATACCGGCACGTACCGCCTCAGCTCACCCCGGGTGATCAGGGGAACGGCACCGGGTTCCATCTCCTGGAGGTCGCCGATGAGGCCGCCCCGACCCAGCTCCCGGTTCCACACATCCTGGTGAAAGGCCGACATGGTGAGCCGCCGGCTCTTGGACATCTTTTCCCGGGGGGTCTTTGCCCGGAGAAGTTGCCACTCAGACCGTTTGGACAGGGTATCAAACAGCTCGTTCCGGCCGATCCTTGCAAGGAAAATCTCCATGTTGGTCAGCAGCCAGGCCCATTGTTCGTCTTCAATGGGAACGATCACGGCATCGGCCCGGGAATAGCCATTGGCATTCCCCCGGAAAAACGCCTTGCCGCCCACCATGCCCACAAAGGGTCGGTAGCCCAGGATGTTGTCGGGATTCTGGGCGTTATGGCCGCAGATCACGGCAATGCCGCCGGCCATGAACTCGCCGAAATAATCCCCGGCTGACCCGAGGATCCACATCTCAGGCGGATCAAACCGCGGGTTCTGCTTGGTCATGGTCATGCCCCGGGCACCGATGTTGCCGGCAATGTAGACCTTGCCCTGGGCCGCGGCATTCATGGCGCCGTTGGAGGCATTGCCGTGGACCGTGATTTCAGCCCCGGCATTGAGCCATCCAATATCGTCCGATGCCGGTCCCATGACCTCAATCCGGGTGTTGGGGCATCCCAGGGAACCGGTCCGCTGGCCGGAGTGACCCGTGATTCTTATTCGAACCGGTTCATCGTCCGCCTTCCACAAACGACCGCCAATGCCGTGCTGGCCAAATGCATCGACCTCAATGTACCGGTGCCCGTTCTTGATCTCCCGTTGAATCATCTCTTCAAGTATTCTGGAGGAGAGGCGTTCGCCTTCTTTTTTGCCTGCAATCCTGTAGTATTCTGTTTCCTTCATCTCACCTCGTCTCCTAAACCACGTACTTGATGTTCAACCGCTCGGCCACGGCGCGATCGTCAATGCCCAGGGCGTCCGACATGCCGATGGGAAGGGATGTGGAGCGTCCCAGGGGTGCCACGATCTTTTTAAGCTCCGTGTCAAAGCTGACATAGAAATCCACCACCCGCTGGGCCACGGCCTCTGGATCAAGCCTGCGATAGAGCCTGGGATCCTGGGAGGTGATGCCCTTGGGGCAGATGCCAAGATTGCACACGTTACACCGGTCGTTCTCCGTACCGATGCAGCCGGCTGCGGCCTGCATCACATACTTTCCAATCTGGACGCCGCTGGCCCCGAGCATGATCAGAGCCGCTGCATTGGCGGCAATGTTGCCGTTTTTCCCGATGCCACCGCCTGCAAAGATGGGAATCTCGTTCTGCTTGCCGATCTTGACCAGGTTCAGGTAGTTGTCCCGGATGCAGGAGGCAATGGGGTGGCCCATGTGATCGACGGACACGGCATAGGCGGCCCCTGTGCCTCCGTCTTCACCGTCAATGGCAAGACCGGCCGCAAACTCGTTCCTGGTCAGGTTGTTGAGCACCGCAAGGGAGGTGGAAGAGGCTGAAATCTTGGGATAGACCGGCACCCTGAATCCCCAGGCCATGGACATGGACTGGATCATCTTTGCCACCGACTCTTCAATCGAATACTGGGTCTGGTGGGTGGGCGGGCTCGGCAGGCTGATCCCCTGGGGGACCCCCCGGATGGCGGCGATGAGCTTGTTCACCTTGTGCCACATGAGCAGCCCCCCGTCACCGGGCTTGGCCCCCTGGCCGTACTTGATCTCAATGGCGCAGGGATCTTCTTTCATGTGGGGAATGGCATGGATGATCTCGTCCCAGCCGAAATAACCCGATGCAATCTGGAGAATCACATACTTCAGGAACCGGCTGCGCAGCAGCCTTGGCGGGCAACCGCCCTCGCCCGTGGAGATCCGGACCGGCATGTTGAGCTCTTCATTTAAATACGCCACCCCCATCTGCAACCCTTCCCACATGGTGGGAGAGAGCGCCCCAAAGCTCATGCCGCCGATGATCAACGGATAGATCTCCCGGACCGGCGGTATCCAGCCATGGGTTTTAAGACGGGCCATGTTCTCCTTGGGCGGCAGCACCCTTCCGAGCAGGGTGCGCATCTCAAACTCGTGGCGTCCGGCATCCAGGGCCGGGTCCGTAAGCATGGAGATCCGGATGAACTTGATCCGGTCCAGCAGGGATTCGGTTGTGTTACGGCGACCGCCCCGTTTCCTGGGTTCCCCGCCCTGGTTCACATGGAACTTGAGTTTCGGGGTTCCGGGGTGGGGTTTGGGTTCAATGGCATCGTTGGGGCAAACCATGGAACACATGGCGCACCCGATACACGCCTCGGCTATGGTTGTCCGCTGCTTGATGCCGTAAAAGGTCTCAAAGGTGGAGCTGTTGTCCTCGACCCGGTGGATGGAGGTGACAAGATTTCTCTTTCTGAAAACACCCAGCTCAATGGCGTGTACCGGGCAGACAGCCGTACACTGACCGCACAGGGTGCATCGATCCTTTTTCCAGTCGATCTGCCAGGGCAGGTCCTTGAGACTTAGAGAGGAAGGGCTAATGGTTCTGTTTGACGACATATTTTTACCTCCTGGCGGTCAGGGCTTACAATTGCGGTATCAAGGTGCATGGGTTGAATATCAAGGGATTTGTCCCGGTCGGGAATAACGGCGTCAAGTCCGCACACCTCCGAAGAAAAGGCAAACATGCCCGGGCGTCCACCGACCACGCCTGGACGCAGTTTTTTCCGGTCCTGGGCCATGAAAAGGGTGTTGTCGGGCAGGGTGCCGATGACACAATTGGGACCATCAATGATCAGCTGACGGCAGGATCGTTTCAGGTGGGTTAAAAAAGCCACATCCGGGTGTTGTTTAAGATCATTCTCCTGAAGGGGGGTAATAACATGCTTGTAGCCCTCAATCCCCAGCCCAAGGGTCTCCATGGTGTAGTGAAGGATGTGGGCAAACACCTCTGAGTCAGACTCGTACCCCATGTACCCCGGATAATCCCTGGACGAAAGAAAATTCTTGATGGGAATAAAGGCCGTGTTCTCACCGTTGGTCATGGTGGTGTAGCCCTTGATGAAAAACGGATGGCAGGCGTAGAGGTTGATGGCGTAGTTGGTATTCTGACGGCCCTGGGCCATGATCACCCTGGCCTTGAGGTCCTTCCGGTCAAGCCCGAGGTAGTGGGCCACATCCATGGGATCGCCCAGCTCCTTGATCATGATGGTATCGGGCCAGAACGAGAACACGATCATGTCCTTGTTTTCCTCACCCATCTCACGGATCTTGAGCCTTGTGTCCACGAGTCGCTCTTCAACCTCGTCCTCGTCAAGGCCGTCCCAGGTTTCCGGGTACTCGTATGCCCTGATCAGATAGAGACCGCGCCGGGGGATTCCAAACATTCTTGTCTTGGGCACCTTGATGCTCACCTTGTACTTGGTCATGAACCCCTGGTTCATCATGAACAGATCCAGACGGCGGATTCCCTCCTCGGTAAAAATACCACTGAGGATGGGCGCCTCTTTCATCTCTTCAAAGGGTCCGCCAAGATCTTTAAGCAGAAGCCCAACCCCCGAACCATCATGGCCCTCTTTCATAACATCAAGGGCATTGATGGCCACCATGGGAGATACTGGATCCTTGCTTGTAAGTGCAAACAGACGGCACATTCTCTTTTTCTCCTTGTTATTTTCAATGGTTTGAGCAATATATAAATCCAATACTATAGGGAAAAATACTGGTTTTTTCAATAGTTTTGTTTTTTTCCCATCCACTAAAGGCTTTTTTGATCAAGGCGCCACAACGCGCCCGCCCTGACCTTAGAATAGTGAACAATTTTAACCCGGATGGGGACAAGATACAAAAATGGAACTTAAAGATCTTTCCGAACCTCTGGCCAAACAGCTCAGGGACAGGCATGCTCACCTTGACGAACAACTCAGCCAACGGAACATTGTCCTGCCACAGACCCAAGCCTTTAAAACCCGTCTTGACCGGGCACTGCTGTTCAGTGAGTTCATTGCCGCCACCATCACCCGCACCCCTGAAATTCTTGCGGACCTGATTGAATCCAAGGACCTTGAACAGGCCTATGGTCCCAGCGCATACCGTGACCGCCTTGAAAAGGAGCTCACCCCGGACACGAACGAAACGGATTTTAAATCCATCCTCACCCGTCTGCGCCAGCGTGAAATGGTGAGGATCGCATGGCAGGACCTGACCGGGACAGCGACACTTGAACGGACCACGGCGGATTTGTCCGCCCTTGCTGAGGCTTGTGTTGACAAAACATTTGCGCTTCTCTATGATAAACTCCGTTTCACGCGCGGAACGCCCTTAGACCGGCAGGGATCAAAACAGGAGATTGCCGTTATCGGCATGGGGAAACTCGGTGCCCGGGAACTCAATTTCTCGTCTGACATTGACCTCATCTTTGCCTATCCATGGGACGGCATTACTAGTGGTGATGGGAAAAGCAGTACCAACGAAGAATTTTTCACAAAACTGTGCAGGAATTTTTTACGGGTGTTTGATTCAACCATGGCGGAAACAACCATATTCAGAGTGGATACACGGCTGCGCCCCTTTGGGTCAAGCGGCCCCCTGGTGGCAAGCTTTGGCACCATGGTGGACTATTACCAGACCCAGGGCCGGGAGTGGGAACGCTATGCCCTGATCAAGGCAAGACCCATTGCCGGGGACATTGCGGCAGGCAACCGGCTGCTCGCATCCCTCAACCCCTTTGTCTACCGGCGCTACCTGGACTATGGCAGCTTTGAATCCTTCCGGGACATGAAAAAAAGAATCTCCCTCCAGGTCAAAGACAGAAAATTCAGAAACAATATCAAGATCGGCCCCGGCGGCATCCGGGAGATTGAATTCTTTGGCCAGCTGTTCCAGCTGATCCGGGGCGGTGTGGAGCCCGAGTTCCAGGAACGGAAAATCCTGAAGGTTCTGACCCTGCTCAACCAGCGGGACTATATTGACGACCAGACCCTGAAGGATCTTTCAGACGCCTATGTATTCCTCAGACGGGTCGAGCACAGGCTCCAGGCGTATGGGGATCTCCAGACCCACGATCTTCCGGAAGATCCAACCGGCCGATCAAGGCTTGCCCTGTCCATGGGATTTGACACCTGGCCGATGTTCGCCCATGTGCTCAACCGGCATCTTGCCATCGTACACACCCATTTCAATCATCTGCTTGTGGAAAAAAAACAGCCCCCCCCCACCGATACCAGCCCGTTGAGTTACCTGTGGCAGAACCTCACCGATCCCCAGTTTGATGACGCCGGAGCCGGCAGCACCATGGTCAACGGCATCCCCGGGTTTAAAGACAAAGCAACGGTGATCCGCCTGCTCAAATCCCTGGAGTCAAACCCCAGCACCCGGCGACTGACGGCCAACGGACGGAACCGCCTGAACCGCTTGGTTCCCAAGATTATCCAGAAGGCCGGCAAACAGCCCCACGCTGAAACCGTCCTTGCCAGGCTTGTGGACCTTGTCATCACCATTGAGCAACGCACCTGCTATCTGTCGCTGCTCCTTGAACGACCCGAAGTCCTTGACCAGATTGCAGGGCTTGCCGCCAAAAGCCCCTGGATCATCGGTTTTCTCTCAAAGCATCCAGCCCTTCTGGACGAACTTCTGGGACCGGACAAGGACCCTGTCCTGCCCACCCGGGACGAACTTGGGGCCGAACTTGAGCGCAGAATGTCCCAGATTCCCCCGTCGGATCAGGAGTTTCAAATCGAAGAGCTCTGCCTCTTCCGACAGACCAACACCCTGGGGATCGCCGTGGCAGATGTTAACCAGGACTATCCGTTGATGAAGGTGAGCGACTCTCTCACCTATGTTGCGGAAACCGTTCTTGAACGGGTCATCGACATTGCCTGGGACCACATTGCAGAAAAATACGGCACCCCCTCGGGCACGGCCAGGAGACGGGGCGAATCCCCCGGGTTTGCCGCCATTGCCTATGGAAAACTTGGGGGAATCGAGCTGGGCTACCGATCGGACCTTGACCTTGTGTTCGTCCATTCCGGAGGAGACGGCACCACCCGGGGGGGCACCAAAGAAATCGAAATCTCCCGCTTCTACTCCATGCTCGGCCAGCGGATCATCCACGCCCTCACCGTTCACACCCCTGCCGGGACCCTTTACGAGACCGACATGCGCCTGAGACCGTCCGGCCAGTCCGGAATGATCGTAAGTGAAATCAACTCCTTTGAAACCTACATAAACGACGAGGCATGGACCTGGGAAATCCAGGCCATTGTCAGGGCAAGACCCATTGCCGGCGACCCCGAACTCCAGCGACAGTTTACCAGGATAAGGGATGGTGTGCTCAGGAAACAAAGAGACCCGCTGATCCTTAAACAAGAGGTGAAAGAGATGCGGGAGCGTCTCCGGAAAAAACATCTCAAATCCGGAACGGTGGATTTCAAGCAGGACAGGGGCGGCATTGTGGACATTGAATTTCTGGTTCAGTACCTGGTTCTGAGGTACAGCCATGACCACCCGGCACTCACCCAATGGACGGACAATGTGCGCCTTCTTGAAACCCTGGCCCACGAGAAGATATTAACCGATACCGAAGCTGAACAGATCAAGCAGGCATATCTTGTCCAGCGAAGAGCCATTCACAGACTAAACCTTAAGGAGGAACAAGAGACACGGCTGTCAGATCATCTTTTCAAAATCAAAGAGCGGGTCTTCGCCCTGTACGAGAAGATCCTTTTATAAACCAAGGCTTTGGCAATATAGAGATCCACCAGGAATTATACCTTGGGGAACATCACTATTTCTAAGGACCTGAACAAAAGGAGAAAATGATGGACGTACCAACCTGGAACACCCCTTTCTGGCCCAAAGGAGTAGCCACAACTGTCCCTGATTACACGTTTCCGCTGTTCAAAATTTTTGATGACGCTGCCGCAAAAAACCCAGACAATGTCTTTACCATCTTTAACGGAGGAACCAGGACCTATGCCCAGGCAAAGGATACCGCTGACAGGATCGCTAACTTCCTTGTAAAAAAAGGCATTAAAAAGGGGGACAAGGTTGCCCTTTTTCTGCCCAACATCCCCCAGTTTCCCGAAATTTTCTTTGGCATCCTCAAGGCCGGGGCCTGCTGCGTCAACTGCAACCCGGTATACACCGCCCATGAGCTCAACCACCAGCTCAACGATTCCGAGTCAAAGATGGTGTTCTGCATGGACCATCCGGAATTTTACAAGAACACGGTCCAGGCCATCAAGGGCACAGGGGTCGAGACGGTGGTGATCTGCAACATCAAATCCTACCTGCCGAAACTCAAGGGATTCCTGGGCTCCCTCCTGGGCAAGATTCCCAAGGCCGACAGCCATGAGCCGGGCCATATCATGTTTGACGACATGGTTGCCGCTTCAAGCCCGAATCCACCGAAAATCACCATTGATCCTGAAAACGATACGGCCGTGATGCTTTACACGGGCGGCACCACAGGGGTTCCAAAGGGTGCGGAGCTGACCCACACAAACTTCACCTATGACGTCACGGCCCTGAACGAATACGGGCGCTATGTCCACGAACCGGGCAAGCCTGCGGAAAGGCTCAGACAGGGCGGATTTCACACCTTCCTTGGGGTACTGCCCTGGTATCACAGCTTCGGCATCACCTGCGCCATGCTTTCAGCAACGCTTTCGGGAAGCAAGCTGGTCTGCATCCCTGACCCCAGGGCCGGTAAGCCCCCGTTTACCGAGGTTCTCAAGACCGTTCAAAAATTCAGACCCACCATCATGCCGGCCGTTCCCACGATCTTTGTCGCCTTTACCAATCACAGGGATATCGATAAATACAACCTCACCTCGATCATAGGATGCTTTTCAGGCGGGGCCCCCCTGCCCCCCGAGGTGTGCAAACAGTTTGAAGATAAAACCGGGGCCACCATCTTTGAAGGCTACGGCCTGACCGAGACCACGCCCGTGGTCAGTGCCAACCCCACCAACAGGGAGCAGCGAAAAATCGGTTCCATCGGCTTTCCCCTGCCGGGAACCCATGTCAAGATCGTGGACCTTGCCACCGGGGAAACAGAACTTGCCCAGGGAGAGGACGGTGAACTTGCCGTGTGCGGGCCCCAGGTGATGAAGGGGTACTGGAACCGGCCCGATGCCAACGACGAGGTGTTCAGAACCCTTGACGGACGCCGTTATTTTCTCACCGGCGACATTGCCCATGTTGACGAGGAGGGTTATATCCTGATCACGGACCGGAAAAAGGATATGATCATTGTGGGCGGTTTCAACGTCTACCCAAGGGACGTGGAAGACATCCTGTACACCCACCCCGGTGTGGAACTTGCGGCCGTGGTGGGCATTCCGGACAAGAGAAGCGGAGAGAGCGTAAAGGCATTTGTTAAACTCAAACCCGGTGCATCCGTCACCGAGGATGAGATGAAAGAATTCTGCAAGGAAAATATGGCCGGTTACAAACGGCCCAGGAGTATCGAGTTCAGGAACGAAATCCCCGTATCCAACGTGGGCAAGGTGCTGCGCCGGGTGCTCAGGGATGAAGAGGTCAAAGCCTGACCCTGTCGGGACAGGTTGGTAAATATTTAAAAGGCCCGCCGGCAAAATGTCTTGGATTGCCGGCGGGCTTTGAAACGAATTTAAGGAGAGAAAATGAGCGTATCAAAATGGGAAACCCCGTTCTGGCCAGAAGGCGTGGCACACAACATCTCAAACTTCCACTATCCCCTTTCCCAGGTTCTCGACAATTCAGCCCAACGCTATCCTGAGAATGTATTCACCATTTTCAACGGTGCCACCCGGACCTATGCCCAGGTCAAGGACACGGCAGACAGGGTGGCCAACTTTCTCGTTGAAAAGGGCATTAAAAAAGGGGACCGGGTTGCCCTGTTTCTGCCCAACATCCCCCAGTTTCCCGAGATCTTCTTTGGTATCCTCAAGGCCGGGGCCGTTTGCGTCAACTGCAACCCGGTGTACACGCCAACGGAACTCAACCACCAGCTGTGTGATTCTGAGGCAAAGATGGTGTTCTGCATGGATCACCCTGAATTTTACACGAACACGGTCAAGGCCATCGTCGACAGCGATGTGGAAACGGTTGTGATCTGCAATATCAAGTCCTACCTGCCTAAATCAAAGGCCCTGATCGGATCGCTGCTTGGAAAGATTCCCCGGGCCAACCACCATGAACCCGGCCACCTCATGTTTGACGACATTGTCAAGGCCGCACGTCCCACCCCCCCGGCCGTTGAGATCGATCCGGAAAATGATACGGCCGTCATGCTCTATACGGGCGGCACCACGGGGGTGCCCAAGGGCGCCGAGCTCACCCACGCCAACTTTGCCTACAATATCCAGGCCTGTGAAGAGTACTTCAGGTTCGTGCACAAGGGAAGTGACAAGCCAGACAAAGTCCGCCACGGCGGCTATCACACCTTCCTTGGAATCCTTCCCTGGTACCACAGCTTCGGCATCACCAGCGCCCTGCTCTTTTCCGTACTTTCGGCAAGCCGGCTTGTCTGCATTCCAGACCCCAGATCCGGCAAACCACCGTTTACAGACGTTCTCAAGGCAGTGGAGAAGTATCGCCCCACATTCATGACGGCCGTGCCGACCATCTTTGTGGCCTTTACCAACCATCCGTTGCTGAAAAAATATGACATCTCGTCCCTCATGGGATGTCTCTCCGGCGGAGCCCCCCTGCCCCCCGAAGTGTGCCGGCAGTTTGAGGAAGCCACGGGCGCCATCATATTCGAGGCCTATGGCCTCACGGAAACAGCCCCTGCCGTATGCATCAACCCCTCGTTCAAGGAGACACGCAAGATCGGCTCCATCGGCTTTCCCCTGCCCGGGACAGACGTCAAGATTCTGGACATCGAAACCGGAGAACAGGAACTTGCCAGGGGAGAGGACGGTGAACTTGCCGTGTGCGGTCCCCAGGTGATGAAAGGTTACTGGAAACGTCCCGACGCCAATGACGAAGTGTTCAAGACCATCAACGGGCAGCGCTACTTTCGCACCGGAGACATCGCCCACATTGACGAGGACGGATACGTGGTCATCACGGACCGGAAAAAAGACATGATCATCGTGGGTGGATTCAACGTCTACCCAAGGGATGTGGAAGATATCATCTATACCCATCCCAAGGTCGAACTGGTGGCCGTTGTGGGCATTCCCGACCCGAAAAGCGGTGAGAGCGTCAAGGCGTTTATCAAGCTCAAACCCGGCGAGAGCATGACCCAGGAGGAGATGATCAAATTCTGCAAGGAGAACATGGCCCCCTACAAAAAGCCCAGAAGCATCGAATTCAGGGACGATATCCCGGTATCCAACGTGGGCAAGGTGCTGCGCCGGGTGCTCAGGGACGAAGAGCTAAAGAACTGATTCAAGGGCTCAGGGCGGGTAAAAAAAGAATAGTAGGGAGACAGCAGGTGGCCACCTGCTGTCTCCTTTTGGAGGATGTCAAGGATTTGAAAAAAAAATCTCATTGGATAAAATAACGGCCTCGGCCACCTCACAGAGTGATTTTCGAGAATCCATGCTCCGCTTCTGGAGCCACCTGTGGGCATCCCGGCCGGTCAGGCTGCGCTGGTGCATCAGGATCTCCTTGGCCTGTTCGATCTGCTTGCGGGCGGCCAGTTCTTCCTGGATCACCCTTGTCTTGACCATGAGCTCGGTGTTGTGGATGGCCACGGCAGACTGATTGGCCACGGCCGTCAAAAGGTTGATCTCGGTCTCGGAAAAATCGTGGGCAACCGCCGTAAAGCAGTTGAGCACACCGATGACCTTTTCGTCCCGGGTTTGAAGGGGAATGCCCACCATGGAGACCAGGCCAAGCATCTTTGCCATCTCCTTTTCCTTGAACCGTCTGCTCTTCATGATATTTTTGAGCACCAGGGGTTGTTTACGGGTCGCCACGTACCCGACAACGCCCTCGTCAAGGCTGAGGGAGCGCTCCTTGACATAGGCCGGAGCGATGGACTGGGTGGCCTTGAGATGAATCCTGGGGGGAGACTCATCGGGGTTGATGAGCCACAGAGAACAGATCTCCACACCGGTCACCTTTGCCGTGACCATCACAATGAGTTTCAACAGATCCTCAATGTAGAGATCCGATGTAATGGCCGTGCTGATATCTGTCAGTGCCTTGATATAGCCATCATAGGTATCAGAATTTTTTTCCATGGCCTTTTATAACCAGAAACACGGTTCAAAGGTCAATAAAAAAGTCCCTCTCCCACGGAATCTTTGTTCAGCCAAGACCTTCATCGCTTCTGGGCAAGGGCCTTGATAAAAGAATTTCGGATCACCTCATCCTCGTGCTCGAGGAAATCGGCAAGCTCTTTTATGGGGTAATTCAGCAGCCGCTTGATTCCCATGATGGATCGAAGGGGTTTCCGGGCGAAATTCTGTGCCACACCCAGGGCTTCGGCCTCAAGGGTATCCAATGGCACCACCCGGTTCACAAGCCCGAGGGTCAAGGCCTCACGGGCATCAATGGTCCGCCCGGAATAGAGAAGATCCGCCGTAACCCCTCTTCCCATGAGCCTCTGGAAAAAAAAGACACCACCACCCTTGGGTATCAGCCCCATGTCCAGGCAGGGATTCTGGAAAATCGTATCATCGCCAACGATTCGCCAGTCACAGGCAAGTCCCATGTTAAAAAAAACGGGTGCCACCGGCCCCTTGCCGGCATGGATGACCATCTTGTCAAAGGCAGCCATCCTGAGAACAAACTGATTCACGGCATTGTTGAGCCGTTCAAGATCATCAAGGCCTGCCTCTCCGGTTGCAAATCGGGTATAAAACCCCTGGCACTCCTCCTGATCGATACGTTTGGCTGCGCCAAAAATCAGAAGAACCCTGACCTTTTTATCCCCCTCGACCTGGTCGAAGAATTGGAACAATCTCTCCTTGGCCATCAGGCAGGTAAGGTTCTGTAGAAGATCCTCCTTGAATCGAACCACCGCCACCCGGCCCTCTATCTTCCCTGAAAACAGGGCTTGATCCTCGCAACAGTCCATGGTGAACCCTCCGTTAATTTTTTTTCAAATAGCGCCAACCGCCATGGCCAGAGCATGGCAGCTTCACCGGCCTTAACAAGATTTGAAACCACTCCACGGGTAATGCTTTAGTGGATGTTCCCAACAATCCCCAACCGGAAAGTAAAAAAGCAAATGCCGTGCCAGCAGTACCCGGGGTGACCCGCTTCATTGGTCAGGGTCCGGGCATCCCCTGGGACCCCGAAAAGTGTCAGCATTTTTTCCCCTTTGTAAAAAGCTCAGACTTTTGCCGACAGGGGCATGAGTTCGTCGACCCAGGCTGAAAACCGAGCGGCATGATCAGGATCAATGGATTCAAGGGACTTGATGACGGTTTCCATGGACTTCTCCCCTGTGTTGTGGTCCGGGGATTTGGAAAAAAACTTGTCTGCAACACAGATGATAATTTCCGCCGTGGTCAAAGGAACCATATCCCGCAGGGGAAGGGGCAGCCGGTTCGCCCGTATGTTCACCTTGGTTATGCCGGCACCGGTGTGGCGTTCCGCCACAAGGGCATGGGCGGGAAAACCCAGTTTATCGAGGAGTTCCCTGCCCAGAAAGCCGTGGCACAGGTAGGGGAGACTGCCAAAACAACCAAGACCCGGGGCCTCTGTCATGAAAATTCCGATGTCGTGGAGCATTGCGGCCTGTTCGAGGAACACGGGATCCAGGTCCGGATGGGGAGCAAGGGCTGCGATCTCAATGCTCTTTTGGGCCACCTGCTCGCCGTGTCGTAAAAGGATTTCACAGGCCCTGGATCCGGGTCGATAAAACGCATGGATGATCTGCCTTGGGTCCATGGCCATCCCTACCTCACCTTTCCCGACAGCAGGGTCTCTTCAATGAACTGGTCAAGATCCCCGTCCAGGACCCTGTCCACATCACCGACTTCGTAATCGGTCCTGTGGTCCTTGACCATTCGATAGGGGTGGAGCACATAGGAGCGGATCTGGCTTCCCCAGGCGATATCATCCTTGCTGTCATGGAGATCCTGCATCTTCCGGTTCTGCTTCTCCTTTTCAAGCTGGTAGAGTCTTGACTGGAGAACCTTCATGGCGATCTCCTTGTTCCGGTGCTGGGAGGGTTCCTGCTGGCACTGGACCACCACCCCCGTGGGAAGATGGGTGATGCGCACGGCACTGCTCGTCTTGTTGACATGCTGGCCCCCGGCACCGCTTGCCCGGTAAACATCGATCCTCAAATCCCCCTCGTCGATCTCCACCCGGATCTCATCCTTTAATTCCGGGTAGACAAACACAGACGCAAACGAGGTCTGACGCTTGCCACCGGCATTGAACGGTGAAATGCGGACCAGCCTGTGAACCCCGGATTCGACCTTGAGCAACCCATAGCTGTACTCTCCGGAGACGCTGAAGGTGACGCCTTTGACGCCTGCTTCATCTCCGGGCTGATAGTCGATCATCTGAAGTTTCAGCCCTTTTTTGTCGATCCAACGGGAGTACATGCGAAACAGCATCTCAGTCCAGTCCTGGGAGTCGGTTCCCCCGGCACCTGCGTTGATGGAGACAATGGCGCTCTTGGTGTCATCCTCCCCGTCGAGCATGATGGCCACGGAAAATTTCTTGACCTTTTGCCCGAGTCGGTTCAGTTGGAGCTCTACTTCCCTTTCGGTCTCCTTGTCCTCCTCTTCATGGGCAAGCTCAAGCAGGGTCTCTGCGTCCTCAATTTCGGCGAAGATCTTGTCCCAGGTCTCAATGAGATCGGATACCCGGGTTCTCTCTTTCAGCTTGGCCGTGGCAGTGTCCGGGTCGTTCCAGAAATCCTCCTGGGCGATCATGCCCTCAAGCTCCCTTAGGCGGTTTCTCTTGACTGGAAGGTCAAAGATACTCCTTTAACTGTTCTGCTTTTTCGTAAAATCCTGCTATCGCCTGTTTGAGTTCTGTGGACATGATGTTTCTCCTGATCGTTATTAACTAAAAAACCGTTCTAAACCCTCTTTTTACCATAAACACCAGGGCCATTGCAACCAGGCAGATCATGGCAAACCAATCCCCGGCAATGGAATAAAGGGTGACCGTATTCACCATGGGCAGGGGTCGGGTCAGGGTGGTTCGGGTGTAAAGGTCGGTGGTTGCCACGATCCGTCCCAGGGGGTCGATGAATCCGCTGATGCCTGTATTTGCAGCCCTTGCCACGGCCCGTCTATTTTCAATGGCCCTGAAAACAGCCATGGAGAAATGTTGAACCGGGGCTGAGGTCCGTCCAAACCAGGCATCGTTGGTAATGGTTACAAATATTTTTGCTCCGTTGTTCACCATGCTTCGGGCAAGCCCTGGAAAAATGATCTCAAAACAGATAAGAACTCCTGCCGCCCCCCTGTCGTACCTGAGGGGAAGGGATTGCTTTTTTCCGGATGTAAAATCGCCTGCCTGGGCCGTGAGCTTGCCAAGGAAGGTAAGATAACGGCCCAGGGGGACATACTCGCCAAAGGGAACCAGGTGCACCTTGTCGTACCGGTCCGTGGCAACGGAGAATCGGTTGATCATATGGGCCCGGTTGTAATAGGTGTATCCCTGGCTGTTCTCCCCAAGGGCCGGACTGCCCACAAGAAACCAGGTTTTTACCTGGCGGATGCATTGGTCCACCCGCTCTGACAAGACCAGGTCCAGGCCGTAATAAAAAGGAAGGGCCGTCTCGGGCCATACAATGAGGTCCGGCTGTTTTGCTGCTGCCTGCAGGGAAAGATCACAATAGATGTCAACGGTGGATTCCTGGTATTGAAGGTCCCACTTGTCCGCCTGGCGGATATTGCCCTGAACCACAGAGACCCTCGTCTTTTCGGCACCATCCATGGCAAGGTCTATTTCCGCCACCCGCATTCTGCCGTAGGCAACCACCAGGACCAGGGCCACAACGCAGGGAATCATGGCACCAGCAACCCTGCCCAGGCTGTTTTTTTTTCCAGGGAGCATCCAGGCCATGGCAAGGGATGCATTCACCACGACAATGACGAAGGAAACCCCGTAAACACCCGTCACATCGGCAACCTGGATCAGGGTCGTTCGCGTGTAAAGGCAAGTGCCCAGAAGTCCCCAGGGAAACCCGGTAAACAGCGTAGCCCTGAGGTACTCACCTCCGACCCACAGGGCGCCTGCTCCGAGGGGCATCCAGATCGAGTGCCTGGGGAAAAGGGTCGTTCCGGCACAGAAAGCGCCCACATAAAGGGCAAGATAAAAGGCAAGCAGAACAAGCACACAAAGGGCAAGCACCAGGGGGATGCCCCCATAGGTCTGGATGGTCGGCACAATCCAGTATAGAAGCGAAACAAAATGGACCACACCAGCCCCAAGCCCCAGATAAAACGCCTGTTTTGGGGCCATGCCCTGGACCGCGACCATGAGAGGCACCAGGGCAACCCAGGCGACCCAGTCAAGGCCCGGTCCGGGAAAGGCAAGGGTTAAAAGGATTGCGCTTACAGCCGCCGAAAAAGCACCCGACAACAAATGGTTTGCACCGGTCGCTTGTTGATTCAAAACCCCACCTGAAAGACAAATACGAATTCCGGCACCATTGTTTGCAGCCCCTTAAAAGGCAGGTCATCTGATTGTTTCTTCACCATTGTAAACAGTTCTCCATATCCCCAATATTCCAGCAAACAGTAAATCCCTGGGGGAAGATATAGTCTCCAGGATAAAAGAATGCAAGATACTTCAACAGGAAAAAAGATGAAAGCAGCCCCGGGTTTGGATAAAAGCAATTGACAAACGTCGAATCTTTGATAGATCTTATCAGATTGTTTTTTTCTATTTTCTTACTCTGAATCAAGGCAGAGCCGATGCCGGAACAAGACCACAAAAGAGGAAAAAAACCCGTTGAACAGATGAACCGTCAAGAGCTGGAAGCGGAACTTCGCTCCCTCAGGAAACTTGAGGTTCTCCACCGAAAAGTGGTGCAGCAGGATGAAACACGGCTTAAAACCATCCTTGAAACTTCCCCCGTGGGCATCGCCAGAATTGGAAAAAACGGTTTTTCCTGGGGCAACCAGGCATTTTACGCCATGCTGGGTTACAAAGAACAGGAGCTTGTGGGTAAAAAGGGCAGTGTCCTCTTTGCCGACATGGCAACCTTTGAGCGGGAAAAGTCCAGCCTGGAAGTCCAGATCAACCACCACGGCAGGGCCACCATTGAAACGGAACTGGTCCGGGGGGACGGCACGCCCCTGGCATGCATCATCTGCGCATCGCCCTTTAACCCGGACGATTCATCCATGGGTTATATTGTCACCCTGACCGATGCTTCGGAACTGCGCAATCTGCAACAGCAACTGAGGCAGGCCCAGAAAATGGAGGCACTGGGCGTCCTGGCCGGGGGGATTGCCCATAACTTCAACAATATCCTCATGGGCATACAGGGTCACATCTCGATCCTTAAATCAAACCTCTCCCCTGACCATCCCCTGCTCGCCCACACCGCGTGCATTGAGTCCCACCTTGCAAGTGCATCATCATTGACCGGCAGGATTCTCGGATTTGCAAGAAAGGGAAACCACGAACCCCAGCACCTTGATCCAGGTGAGATTGTGATCAAGACCCTTGAGCTTTTTGGCAGCAGCAGGCAGGAAATAACCATCCATACAACCCATGAAAAGCCTCTATGGAAGGTTGAGGCAGACCCCTCCCAGATCGAGCAGGTGATGCTCAATCTGTTTGTCAATGCCGGCCAGGCAATGCCCCAGGGCGGCGACCTCTACGTGGCCATGAAAAAGATGGTGATCAAAAAGAATCACCACTACCCGTTTGACGTAGAACCGGGACGGTATGTCTGCATATCGGTCAGGGACACGGGCGTGGGCATGCCCTCCGAAGTTCGTGAACGGGTGTTTGAACCCTTTTTTACGACAAAAAAGCAGACCGACCAGGAAAGAGCAGGCCTTGGGCTTGCATCTGCCTACGGCATCGTCAAGAGCCACAGGGGATTTATTGTTGTCAAGAGCAAGGTTGGACAGGGTGCTACCTTTGAAGTCTACTTTCCGGCCAGGACGTCCTGATCTGCAGTGGTAACCGGCAAGGTGTTTGCTCAAAATCCCAGGGGTCCCGGAAAAACAAGGAAACGCTGCCTATGGATGATTTGACCTTTACACACATGTGTATCAAGCAAACCGCAGAGGGAATGCGGGAAGGGCTGACCCATTTTTCCGGGCCAAGCCGGACTGCAGTGGTCTATTCGGTTAAACCCGGAGATCCCCTTTACGTTTATGACCCGCAAAACCTGCTGGCCGGCCATGAGCCTAAATTCAAGGAATTGTACCTTGATTCGGATGCATGGCGGGAAAAAAACGCCATCGGGTATGATAAAAAAAAATTCAGCAACCTGATTCCGGAAAAGAACCTTGAACTGGCCGGACTGATTTCCCATGGGGGGCGGTCCAGCTCGGTTTTCTACCAGATGTGGTTTACCGAACACCATCCGGACATGTGTTCCATCGGCCCCACTGAACGGTGGATCGAACAGGCTGTCTGGCGGTTATCCCATGATGTGGCCAATGAAGAAGACCTGTATACGGGAATTTCAGGCAATTTCCTGCGGGAGTATGCCACCCATGCCGTCCGGGACTATATCGTGGATGAAATGAATGTACGAATCGGCTGGGACACACGCATGAGGGTCTATCCCATTATAGAGGCCGTACTCAAGATATCCAGGACCCCGGAAGAAGGGTTATGGCCCAAAGGCACGCTGATCTTCGTGGAAAAGCGCTCTTTGTCCAAACTGCAGTTCATTGCAAAATTTCCCGAAGCGGAGCGGCCTGAACTGGAAAATGTCAAACATATCAGAAAGCTGCTCCAGAGCGTTGAAAACTCGGACCGGAAACTTGTGGCCGATGAGCGAACAATCATCGGCATTATCAAGGGCCACAGCCCTGTTTTTTCCATAACGGCCGAATTTAACGGACCATACGGATTCCTGGCCCTGAACAGCGATACGGTCTGCTCTTTTTCCGACGGATGTTTCCAGTCAACCACCCGCAAGGCAAAGCTTGTGCAGGTTGAAGAGGCATTGCTGGATTCGGACATGGATTCTGAAGATGTGGCCACCCTGTTTAAGATGCTTTCCGAAATTGTCCACAATGCCGCAAGGCTTCGCCACGGCTGTGCCATTGTGGTTGACCTGAACACCCCCCCTGTTTTTATCGCAAGTCAATGTCTTGAATCCCCCCTTGACCTTAGAAACCTCGACCAATTCGAACTGGCCAAATCCCTGTCCCGGGTGGACGGTGCCCTCCATATCGGGGCGGATCTGAAACTCCACGAATTTGCCTGTCTCCTGGACGGTCATCATATCCCCAACGAGCACAGGTCAAGGGGGGCACGGTTTAACTCAGCCCTGCGGTTCACTGCTGAGCATGAAAATGTCATTGTCATCGTGGTCTCTTCAGATTCACCTGTTTCGGTCATGATGGACGGCGGGGTACTGGACGCCAAATGCCCCTTGAAACCGGTTATCTCCTGCGAAGTTCCCGTGCTGCTGAAAAAATGGGTGGACCTATCTGAATCGGCGTACTATTGACGGCGGTTCTGAAATATGTGCCCATTAAGGCAACGAAGAAGACGGCTTAAAAGACACGCCATGTGGGAGGTTTTATTTTGATCATGGGCCTAACCCAACGGGGAAAAAGACAACTTCGGTATGGGAAAAATGGATGTCGACCGGGATCAGGGCGCCTGATCCCGGTCATGGGGAGGTTGAACGTTTTCGTTCAAACACTACTTAGATCCAAAGGCCTCATCGGCGATATCAATGGCTGCAGTGTCTCCTGCCAGTATCACATCCATTTTTCCCCGGGTCACAGGCAGAACCGACTGGACAAAAAATTGAGCACTCTTGATCTGGCCCTCATAAAAGGCAACATCCTTTTTCTTGGGTTTGTCGGCAAGCTTCCGGGTGGCAACAACGGCCCGCCACAAAAGCATCCAGGCCATGAGGGTATCCCCTGTAACATCCAGGAAGGGATGGGCCTGGACAAAAGCCTGGGATATCTTTTTGGCCCCCATCATGGTGCCAAGTCCCCGGGCCGTTTCCATGAGTTTTACAACCGTTTCATCCACCCTGCCAGCCAGTGATGTGAGGCCGGCGGTCTCCTTTGCCGCTTCAATGGTTTTCTGAACCTCGGCCAAAAGATCGAGAAAGGCCTTGCCCCTGTTCAACCCAAGCTTTCTGCCAAGAAGATCCATGGCCTGGATGCCATTGGTTCCCTCATAGATCTGGGTGATCTTGCAGTCCCGGAGAAGCTGCTCCTGGGGATACTCCCGGGTGAATCCATATCCACCGAATACCTGGACCCCCTGACTGCACATTTCAAAGGCCCGGTCCGTGATATACCCCTTGGCCACGGGGATGAGAACATCAATGATCCCCTGGTATCGGGCCTTATCTTCAGCCGAGTCACTCACACGGATCATATCTTCCATCAATCCCACGTAGAAAAGAATGCTTCTCATGCCCTCGGAATGGGATTTCATGGTCAGAAGAATCCGCCGGATATCAGGATGCTGGATAATGGGAACCCCCGGGGCGTCCCTGGGGGCTGTGAGGGCCTTTCCCTGGACCCTTTCCCTGGCATAGTTAAGGGCATTGAGATAGGAGGCGGACGCACAGGCAAATCCCTGCATGCCCACATGGAGACGGGCCTCGTTCATCATGACAAACATGGCGCTCATCCCCTTGTTTGCTAGGCCCAGCAGGGTTCCCCGGCACTGGCCCTTACCCCCAAGGGCCATGGAACAGGTCGGACTGCCGTGGATACCCATTTTTTCCTCAATTCCCGTGCACACCACATCGTTAAACTCGCCCAGGCTGCCGTCGTCATTAACCCAGAACTTGGGAACAAGAAAGAGGGAAATCCCGGCAGTACCCTGGGGCGCCCCTTCGATTCTTGCAAGGACCGGATGGATGATGTTTTCAACAAGGTCATTTTCCCCGGAGGAGATAAAAATCTTGTTACCGGTGATGGAGTAGGTCCCGTCATCGTTTTCCACGGCCCGGGTGGTCAAGGCCCCCACATCGGATCCGGCCTCCGGCTCGGTAAGCAGCATGGACCCTCCCCATACGCCGGTGTACATTTTTTTAAGAAACAGCTCTTTCTGCTGATCCGTGCCAAAACACTCCACAAGTTTACCTGCCCCGTGGCTAAGGATATTGTGCAGCATAAACGGGTAGTTGGCTCCGTTAAAATAGTTGTTGGCGGCAAGGGCCACTGTGGCGGGCATGCCCTGGCCTCCCCAGCGAGGATCATCACACATGGCGATCCATTCCCCCTTGGCGAACAGCTCATAGGCCCTGTGAAAAGCCCTGGGCACCGAGACCCTGCCGTTATCAAAGGTGCATCCCTCTTCATCCGCCTCTTTCAGGCTGGGAAGCAGCTCCTTGATGGCAAGGTTACGGGCTTCGGAAACAACCATATCAATGGTTTTTTTGTTAAAATCTTCAAATTTCTCAAACTCGCTTAACTTTTCAACGTTCAATTGTTCATGGAGAACAAAATCCACATCCCGCCGGTCTGCAACCACCTGAGCCATATTTTCCTCCGGTTAATTTTTATGTAACATGGGCCAGGAAAAAAATTTTCCTGGAACTCATTTCGTATAATCGTAAAAACCTTTGCCACTCTTTCTGCCAAGGTAGCCTGCCCTGACCATTTTTCTGAGCAGCGGGGCGGGCCGGTATTTATCTTCCCCAAGCTCCCTGTGGAAGCCCTCAAGGACCAGGAGCATGGTATCAAGCCCCACCATATCGGCAAGGGCCAGGGGACCGATGGGATGGTTGGCCCCAAGGGTCATTGCATTGTCGATATCCCCGGCGGTTGCAATCCCTTCGGCCAGGACAAAGACGGCCTCATTGATCATGGGGCAGAGGATGCGGTTCACTGCAAATCCCGGGGCCTCCTTGACTTCAATGGCGGTCTTTTTGATCTGAGCAACAAAATCCTTACAGATGTTAAGGGTATCGTCATCCGTGGTGAATCCCCGGATCAACTCCACCAGCCGCATAACGGGAACAGGATTAAAAAAATGCATGCCGATAACCTTTTCAGGGCGCTGGGTCACGCTTGCCATCTCGGTTATGGAAAGGCCCGAGGTGTTCGAGGCAAAGAGGGTCTCTCGCTTACAGATATTGTCAAGCTCCTGGTATACCTGTTTTTTAATCTCCATCACTTCAATGATGGCTTCAATGACAAGATCCGCCTCCTGGGCGGCAAGGGTCAAGTCGGTGAAACCCGTGATCCTTTCCATGATCTTGTCTGCATCGGCCGGGGCGATTTTCCCCTTGGACACGGCCCTTGAAAGGTTCGCTTTGATGCCGGTGATGCCGTTTTCCACAAACCGATCTTCCACATCCCTGAGGGTCACCTCAAATCCTGCCTGGGCCGCGGTTTGGGCAATGCCGGCGCCCATGATGCCGGCCCCGAGTACACAAATCCTTTTAATCTCCATTATATTCTCCCCATCGTCTGTGGGCCGCATTCCGGTCAGGCCCCGTTTGTGAAACCCTGAAACAGATCTTACACAGTCCATAAGCACAAACCGGACCAGGGCTGAAGGATCGGGCAATACCGGGAAATTACCCATGAAAAACGGGGAAAAGACCCAGAACCTATGCCATGGGACAGAAAACACTGTTCCATGGTCCGAATTTACGATAAGCTACCCCATGGAATAGAAAACTTCAGGAGGTCCCATGGATTTGGATGAAAAAGATTTTTTCAGGGAAGCCACTTTAAAACTCTGCTCAAGCCTGGAGATCGAGCGGGCCCTTCACCAATGTCTTTTATACGTAAGAAAATTTATCCCCGTGGGTCAGATGGGGTTCCATGTCTACCACCAGGCATCCGGCATCGTTGAAACCGTTGCCCATGCCAATCCCAGGGAAGGAAAGGCCGTCTCTGTAAAAACCCCCCTGCCTGACAGGGTGAGAAAGCAGATTGAAAACCGTCGTATGGACCGGGTCAGGGTCATTGACCGCCTGGAGGATGATCCCATTGCAGGTCCTGTGGCTGCCCGGTTCAAGGCCTCGGAACAATCGGCCGTGGTGATTGACCTTGTGCTTGAAAAAACCATGCTTGGAATTCTGAGCGTCTTTACCACCGGCAGGGAAAAATTTCTGCCCGAGCATGTCCAGATGTTAAGCCTTCTGGATAAACCCTGCGCCATTGCCCTTTCCAACAGCTTAAGGTTCCGGGAGGTGAACAACCTCAAGGAGATCCTGGCCGACGATAACAGGTACCTCCAGGACGAGCTTAACAAAATCACCGGCGAAAAGGTGATCGGTGCAGGACAGGGGCTCAAGGAGGTCATGGAGATGGTCCACAGGGTCTCCCCCCTTGAAAGTCCGGTCCTGCTGCTTGGAGAAACCGGCACCGGCAAAGAGGTGATCGCCAACGCCATCCACAACCTCTCACTGAGAAAGGACGGCCCCTTTATCCGGGTAAACTGCGGCGCCATACCCGCGTCTCTTTTGGACAGTGAACTCTTTGGCTATGAAAAAGGGGCCTTTACCGGGGCGATTTCACAAAAAAGGGGCCGTATTGAACGGGCCCAGGGCGGCACCCTTTTCCTCGACGAAATCGGAGAACTCTCTCCCCGGGCCCAGGTTCGTCTGCTCAGGGTCATCCAGGAAAAGGAGATCGACCGGGTGGGGGGCAGCGAAACCGTCAGTGTGAATATCCGCATCATTGCCGCCACCCACAGAAACCTTGAAAAAATGATGGCCGATCAGAAATTCAGGGCCGACCTTTTTTTCAGGCTCAGGGTGTTTCCCATTCTGATTCCGCCGCTGCGGGAACGAAAGATCGATATCCCGGCACTGACCCGGCACTTTATCCTGCTAAAATCAAGGGAGATGAAACGGCCCCGCATTCCTGCTGCAACGGATGAGGCCATGTCCCGGCTGATGGACTACCATTGGCCGGGCAATATACGGGAGCTTGAAAATGCCGTGGAGCGCGCCCTGATTCTCTCCCGGTCCGATTTTCTCTTTTTTAAAGAGATCGGCACCCGACATCCCCCGCCCCTACCCGGCTCTTTTAATCTGGAACCCTCCCCCGAATCCTTTGAACTTGACCGCGTCATGGCCGACCATATCCGCCTTGTCCTTGACCTGTGCAAGGGACGGGTGGAAGGCGAAAAAGGAGCGGCAAAACGACTGAACATCAACCCCTCCACCCTGCGCAAACGCATGAAAAAGATGAATATACCCTTTGGACGAAAAAAACATTGATTTCCCCGTTGACACGATTCAGGAGGCTGACAGGTCCTGGCAACCCAAAGGACAGCGGTGTATCCGAATAAATGCCAGAACAGCCGGCCAGATTTCGGCCTGGGAATTTTTACTGGCAATAAGTCTTGGGTGATTATAATCTTCCATGTACCCCCTATCCGTTGCACCCAGGATAAATTTCTTCTGACGGCTGCCCAGGGAGTCAAACAGCTGCCGGCATCCATTGGCAGGTGCAATAACATCGTTACTGCCTGCAACCAAAAGGGTGGGGATCTGGATCTGTTTCATTGCATTGTAATAATTGAAACCGTCTTTTCCGATCCAATCTCCCGAACGGTTCCATTGACACCATTGACCTAGAAATCCTGAAATCTCATCCTCCGGTCCCAGTCCGAACAAGGGGCCGGGAACCCGACCAAGCATTCCTATGATCATGGGGACAATTCTTGTAGTGAGCTTACCGGTCCAGGTTTTTCCGGCTCCGCTGGTTTGGGACCCCAGCCCCACAAGTGTTTCTATCTTATGCTGCTGATCAACATTTCTAGCCATATAAATAAGCGGCAAAAAACCACCGCCGCTGTGGGCAACCCAGATGCACGAGGGTTTGTCTGTTCTGGCTAAAATTCCTTGAACCACGGCGGGAACATCATTGAGGGCAAAATCTTCAGCATCGGGATAAAGGGAGCCGTATTTACTCAGTCCATGGCCGGTCCATTCATAAATCCAGCACTCAAATCCATTGTCATTCAAGAATTCTGCCAGTTTTGCACAAATCAATGCATTGGAAAAGGTGCCGTGGGTTAATATCACTGGAGAAAACCTGCTGGACGGGTTGGCGTACCGGTACAACGCAATCCGGCTGTTACGTTTACCATGGATAAAAACGGGTTCGGGCAGAAAAGTTTTACTCATTTATCTCTATCCCATCAAGGTTGATCATGGGCCTCAGATCAAAAAAACAATTAATTTTGTGCAGAGAATCATTCCAATAAGGGCAACCGGGTATACCGTGGCATATGCCGTAGAGGCGTAGGGGGTATTGCTGATGGTGGTTGCTGCGGCAAGCCCGGGCGTGCTTGTCATGCCCCCGGTGAGCACCCCCAGCATTCTTAAAAATGAAATTTTAAGGATTCGGGTACAGACAAAACTTGAAACAACGAGGGGGAACAGGGTAACGATGATTCCGGAAATTAAAAGCGGCATACCAAATTCTTTTATAGTGCTGACAATGGTCGAGCCCGCAGTGGTTCCGATCACAGCAAGAAACAGATACAGGCCAAGATCCCGGATCAGGGAATTGGTGGCCGACGGTACAAACCATATCACCTTCCCGGTCTTTTTAAGGGCACTTAACACCAGGCCGGCAACAAGAACGCCTCCGGTAACACCCAGCTTTAAAATGCCGAACCCCGGAATGGGCAGGGGGATCTGCCCGATGACAAACCCGGTAAGGATTCCTATAAAAATGGATATCACATTGACCGTATAAAGCTCGGAAATATTATTTCCCAGGTACTTCTGGACGTTATTCAAGGTTTTATCCTGACCGACCACATGGAGGATATCACCCATATTGACCCGCATGTTTGCCTGGGCAGGGATATCCATACCATTTCTTGTGATCCTCGACACCTGAACATTAAAGGTTTCCCTTAAATTCAAGGACCCCAATGTTTTACCAAGAATTTCTTGTTTTGTAACGCTGATTCTTCGTTTTTTCAAAACCGAATTAAACTCTATTTCCCCTTCAATTTTCTTCCCGATATAGAGCATGATGCTGCTCAGATTTTCTTCAAGCCCGACCACCCTTAGATGGTCCCCTTCCATGAGGACGGTTTCTCCATCGACCAGCACCGGCTCTTTTTCTCCGGCCCTCAAAAGCCGTGTGATGGTAACCGGTGCTATCTTATTGAGAAAAATTTCCTTTACGCATTTACCAAACAGATTCGGATTGGTCACCTCAATATGCCTGAACGTCATGGGAAGATAGGATCTTTTAAGCTCGTCTGCGATTTTATTTTCTTCAACAGCAACGTCAACCCCCATGATCCGGGATATAACCTTTACAAAAACAATCACGCCGATGACACCAAAGGTATATGTCAAACCGTAGGCTGCGGCAACATGGGTTCCTGTTACTGTCTCCACGGCCACCGCAAGGCCCGGCGTACTGGTAAGGGCGCCGGTAAAAAGACCCGCACAGATGCTTTCATTAAACCCGAAAAGCCAGGAGCATACGAGAGCGGCTGCAAAACCGGAAACAACGATCACCCCGGCGCCCAGACTCAGGGCGACCCCATTGGCCCGGAACGAAGAGAGAAAACCGGGACCTGCCTGAATACCGATGGCGTAGATAAAGAGAACAAGCCCCAGGGTCTGGAAATCCGCTGGAAGCTGGTAACCGAAGTATCCGAATATGAGTGCAATGAAAATGACAGCAGAGGAACCAAATGAAAATGTCATCACCGTAACTTTTCCCAGAAGATATCCGCTGATGATGATAAATACCAATAAGAATACTGAATTTGAAAACAACGACACGTTTTTATTCCTCGTTACACTTTACCACAGGAGATTCCCCTTTAGGGCGGATGATGACTCCGGTCACAACCAACCATGCGACACCACAGTTGGATGAAATCCCAGCGGTGTTTCATACAGAATCAAAAAGGCAGTACACAACCACACTTCCCGTTCCATGTCAATCTTTACCATGGTGCCTGACTGCATATTACCCTACCCATAATGCGTCATTGGATCGGGGAGTTTCAGGCACCATCCGGGGATTGAACGACAAAAATCTGCACACAGGCCTGAAAAGACCCCATGGAGGTCCAAAGCAAAAAGGGTTTACGGAAAATTCCGTAAACCCTTTATATTTTATGGTAGGCACGAGCAGGCTTGAACTGCTGACTTCTACCGTGTCGAGGTAGCGCTCTACCAACTGAGCTACGCGCCTATATGATTTGGACAAACAATTAACATCCCGGTAAGGTTTTGTCAAGAATATTACAACGGCTATTCTGAAATATATGCCTTTTTTATTTCAGATTCAGGAACAGGTGCCACATCCTTTTGGGTGACAAACCGCAGGGTCATGGACGACGGCGTCACCTCCGAGATCTCAATACCAAACGCGTCAAAGGTCTTGAGCATGAGGCGGTCGGCAAGGGTTGCGGCATTACCCTTGAACATGATATCCACCATGGCCCGGTCCGATCCAAGCTCCTTGGTCTTGATATCCTGGATGCCGGGCATGTCGTTCAACACCTTTCGGAGCAGGATAAAACTCGACAGGTAGTCGGTCCCTTCCACCCGGGTTTCAATGGCGTGGACGGTCGGCTGACGGGCCGACCAGAAATCGCTGATCCTGGCAGTAAGGGCCTCTGCCGCAAGATTTCCGGCCTGGACCAGGGCCTGGTTTGGCCCCTCGGCTTCCACACCGCTCTTGGCAACGGCAGATTGATCAATGGAGCCCATGGGTTCACCGGTCTCCACGGCAAACATCTCCAGGCCCACCGTGGCCGGGTAGGACCGTTCATCGCCCATGCGGTTGGATGGTTCTTCAGCCCTGGCCCTTCCCATGACAAGGATATCGGCCTTGAGCGCTCCTGCAAGCTTGAGTGCACCCATGGAATCGTGGACAAAATCAAAGGCAATACCGAGGGACTCAAGGTTCGGCCGGTCAGGCCCTTTTCCTACAAGGTTGAAACCTTTTTTTTCAAGGGCATCGATCAAGGCACCCTCTGCAAACGACGCATAGGGCAGCGGATTCTTACCCCACCAGTACCGGGCGAGCACCTCGTTGTAGGACTGTTCGCTGATCAGCAGCAGAATGGAAGGGGTTGTTTTGTCCGTGTAGAGAATGCCTGTCCGTGTGAATACCGCTTCCAGATCCGGAGCGTTGACGGCAGCTTCCACGGCAACCATGTATTGACCGTCCCGTTCAACCTCGGCAAGTACCCGGTAGGTTTCAACGTAGTGTTCAGTGTCCGAAAGCACCTGGCCGTAAAGAAGGTCTAGGTTGGCAGTGATGTCAGCCGGGGAGAGCATGTCCAGCACGACCCGCTCAACCGACTGGTACAGGGCATCTGAAATTGCGGCCTTTTTAGCCTGGGGCAGATTGCCGTTAACAATGGTGCGTTTTCCTAGGGTGACCTGCTTTTTCTTTTCCAGGGCCGCAGTTTCATCTGCTGCCGCCACTCCAAACAGCACAAAAAAAGCCATCATCCCTGCCAGGCCTGTAACCATTTGTCTCATCATCAAATTCTCCTAAGCGTTTCTTGCAATGGCGTAATCTGAAAGCATGATCATGGTATCCTTTGCCCCACAATCGTCAAATCGTTCAAGGCATTTCTTTGCCTGGTCAACATGGTGTTCCGCCCTTGACTGGGTATCGTCTATTCCTTTGTAAAGATGCAGCTTGTCCACCAGCCGGTTAAAATCATCATGGTTGAATTCCTGGGTTGAAATCACACTTTCCATCCAGGAGCGATCCGGTCCATCGGCTCGCTCCAGGGCAAGAATCAGGGGCAGGGTCAGTTTTCCCTCCCTCAGGTCTGCTCCGGGATTTTTTCCAAGGATTGCGGCATCTGCCGTATAGTCCAGCAGATCGTCGGCCATCTGAAAGGCCACGCCCAGGTGGTAGCCATAATCGGCAAGGGCCTGTTCCCTGGCTGGTGAGGCATTAGCAATGATGGCACCGCTCCTGCAGGCCCCCTGGATCAGCACGGCGGTTTTTCCCCGGATGATGGCCATGTATTCGGCCTCGCTCAAATTCAACTTTCCTTTTTTTTCGAGCTGGTCAATCTCACCCTGGGACATCTCTTCGGTGATGTTTGCAATCACACTGATAATCTCAGGACACCCGGTTCGAGCGGCAAGGCAGAGGGATCGGGCCAGGAGAAAATCACCGGTCAGCACCACCCGGGCAGCGCCCCAGGTTGAGTGGGCGGTCTTTTTACCGCGTCTCATCTCTGCTTCATCCACCACATCATCATGGAGAAGGGTGGCAGCATGGAGGTATTCAAAAACAGTGGAAACATCCAGGGCAAGGTCCCCGCCATAGTTGCACAACCTTGAACTCAGCAAAAACAACAGGGGCCGAAGCCTTTTCCCGCCGCTGAACAGCAGATGACCGGCAATCTGTCTGACAAGGTCGAGGTTGGGACTTAAATTTGCCGCCAGGGCCCCCTCAATGGCAGTCAGATCCTGGCTGACCGACGCCAGGATTCGCTGCTTGAGTGCATCTTTCATACAAGCTCTCCAACAAGGTCATAGGCATGGGTTTCAGTGATCTTTACCCTGACAAAGGTGCCGATGTCAATGTTGTCACCATAAACAAAGGTGATGCCGTCGACCTCAGGCGCCTGGAAGCTCGTCCGCCCCAGATAGATTCCCTCGTCCGGGTTTTCTTCCACAAGCACGGTAACGGTTTTGCCAAGGTATGCTTCATTGAGGGTTTCAGAAATTCCAGCCTGGGCCGCCATGATCGTATCCCGCCGGGCCTCTCCGGTTTCTTCGTCCACATGGTCTTTCAGGCCGTGGGATGCAAGATCATCGGAATCGGAATAGGCAAACACCCCCAGTTGATCAAACCGGATTTCGTTGACAAAGGCAAGCATTTCGTTGAAATCCGCCTCTGTCTCACCGGGAAAACCCGTTATAAGCGTGGTCCTGAGGGCTGCGTCCGGCGCTGTTTTGCGGATAAAGGCAAACAGCCGGTCAAGGTCCTCCCTTGTATAATTTCTACCCATGCGACGCAATATTCCGGAGTTTGCATGCTGGATGGGCACATCAAAATAGGTGCACACATTGTCAAGGCCTGCAATGGCCCGGATGGCATCAAAGTCAAGGGACGAGGGGTGGGTGTAGAGCAGCCGGATCCAGACATCCGGATCCAGGGCCTTGATCCGCTGGGAGAGGGTGGTTAAAAGGCCTGTCAGGTTAACTTCCCCGTCAAGATCCACCCCATAGTCGGAGGTGTTCTCTCCCACAAGAACGATCTCCCTTACCCCGTTTTTAACCAGAAGCTCGCCCTCGGTGACCACGGCATCCACCGTGCGGCTTCTCTGGATGCCCCTGAGTTTGGGTATGATGCAGTAGGTGCAGTGGCGGTCGCACCCCTCTGAAATTTTCACATGGGCAAGGTAATCAAGGGTGATCCGCCGGGGAAGGGGGTGGCCCTGCATCTGCCGGTCCAGAACGTCTGGAACCAGCACCATGGACCCGGTGGATTCAACCACCCGGACTATTTCATCACAGGCCCCTGTTCCCAGAAAAACATCGACCTCTGGAAGCTCGCCTCCGAGGTCGTCATGCTTGAACCGTTCGGGCAGACAGCCGGTCACCACCAGCCGTTTGCACCTGCCGTCGCGTTTGTATGCCGCCATTTCCAGGATCGTATCAACAGCCTCTGCCGAGGCTGCTGATATGAACCCGCAGGTATTGACGATGATCACGTCAGCCTGGGACGGGTCATGGACGATACCATGGCCCGCTGACGCAAGGCGGCCGAGCATCACTTCGCTGTCCACCTGGTTGCGGCAGCATCCCAGGCTTTCGAGGAAAATCATCATAGGGCTTTTGTCATCATTTCACCCATGAGCTTTGAAAAACGTGAGGGATTTTCGATCTTGCCCCCCTCGCTGATCACGGCAAGGTCAAACAGAAGATCTGCATAATCCTTGAGCACAGGGTTGGTGGTGTCTGTCTCAAAAACACCCTTGATCTTTTCCATGACCGGATGGGTGACGTTGAGTTCAAGGGAGCGTTTCTGTTCCGGGGCATCCTGTCCCGACGCCTTGAGGATCTTTTCCATGTAGGCGCTCATGCCGTGATCGTCACCGGAAAGGCAGGCCACGGACTCCTTGAGGCGCTTTGAAATCTGGACATCCTTGACCTTACCCTCGAGTTTCTCCTTAAGAAAGTCAAACAAGGGGGTGTACTCGTCTTTTTTCTTGTCATCCACGGCGTCAAGGTCAAGGTCTCCCTTTTCAGCACTCTTGAGTTTCTTCTCCTTGTACTCGGGAAGGCTCTGGGTGACCCACTCATCAACGGGATCCACCATAAGGAGGACCTCATAATCCTTTGCCTTGAGGGACTCGAGCAAGGGTGAGTTGAGGAGCGATTTCATGTTCTCGCCCGTGATGTAGTAGATCTCCTTTTGATCTTCTTTCATGTTCTCAATGTACTGGTCCAGGGACACATACTTGCCGTCGGACTTGGTGGTCTTGTACCTCAACAGCGAAGCGATCCGCTCTTTGTTCGCAAAATCCGTGGGCAGTCCTGCCTTCAGGGCCTGGCCGAACTCGTCAAAAAACGCCTCGTATTTTTCCTTGTCCATCTCCTCGAGCAGGGCAAAGATCTTCTTGACCAGGTTCTTTTTGATGTTGCGAACCAGGCGGTCCTCCTGGAGGATCTCCCGGCTGACGTTCAGGTTAAGGTCGGGGGCATCCACAACACCCTGGACAAATCCCAGGTATTCGGGAAGCAGTTCCTTGCAGTCGTCCATGATGAAGATTCGCTTGCAGTAGAGCTGCATGCCGTTCTTGCGCTCGGGCCTGAACATGTCAAAGGGGGCCTTGGACGGAATAAACAGGAGTGCGTCGTACTCGGTGATGCCTTCAAACCGCTTGTGAAGGATCTCCATGGGCTTGTCCCAGTTGTGGCTGATGTGCCGATAGAACTCCTCGTACTCTTCCTGGGTCACATCCTCCTGGCTCTTGGTCCAGATCGCCTTCATGGAGTTGAGGGTCTCGTCGGCCCTCACCTTTCGATAGGTCTCTCCAATGGGCTTGCCGTCGGCGTCCTTAACAATGGCCTCTTCGGGGATGGGCTCGCTCTTTTCAACGTTCATCACAACGGGGTAGGTGACAAAATCAGAGTGTTTTTTGATGATGTGGCGGATGGTGTACTCTTCGGTGAAGTCCTGGTCTCCCTCTTCAACCTTCTTGAGTTCAAGGGTGATGGTGGTTCCCCTCTCCTTTTTTTCCACCTCTTCAATGGTGTATGAGCCCTTACCGTCTGATTCCCAGCGCACACCCTTGTCGGCCCCTGCGGCCTTTGTCACCAGGGTGATCTTGTCTGCGGCAATGAATGCGGAGTAAAATCCCACACCAAACTGCCCGATGAGTTCAGGAGAGAGCACATTGGCATCCTTGGACTTCTCCAGTGCCTCGACAAAGGCGGCGGTGCCGCTCCTGGCGATGGTACCGATGTTCTCGTTGACCTCGTCAAAGGTCATGCCGATGCCGTTGTCTGAAATTTCAAAGGTCCGCTTTTCCGGATCCGTGGCAATCCGGATCTTGAAATCATTGCTCCCCTCAAACAGTTCGGGCTCTGTCTGCTCTTTGAACCTTGCCTTGTCGATTGCGTCCGAAGCGTTTGATACAAGCTCCCTGACAAAGATCTCCTTGTTGGAGTAAAGGGAATTAATGATAAGGTGCAGCAGCTGCTGCACTTCGGTTTTAAATTCACACGTCTCTTTTTTTGTACCCATGGTATCTCCTGAGTGTTTCTGTTACATGCTTAAAGCGTTGGTTGTCCGTCGTTTTTTCATCTAAATAATTGGTTTAAATTCATGATTGTCAAGTTTCAACCCTTAAAAATCGACAGGCAAGGGGTGTAAACGCCTGAACTCCCACGGCCCAGGGACCGGCAAAGCGCATTAAAAGATCAATCCATTGATTATATTTGATTATATTGATTTTTGCGACAAAACCTGTTAATTATCTTGGGCCGTCACAGGGAGAGGATTGTACCCCCCGGCCCGATGGTTAAAGGCCCCCCAGGGGCCATGGCAATGAAACGATTGGAGACCGTCACATGCACTATGAAGGCAACATCATACGTCCCCCAAGCGAGGCAAACGCTATTCTTCTCCAGGTGACCGTGGGGTGCTCCCACAACAAATGCACCTTTTGCGGCGCCTATAAGGGAGAGCGGTTCAAGATCAAAAAAGATCCTGTGATCATGGCGGATATTGAATTTGCAGCCCGCCACTGCCGCCACCAGAACCGGTTGTTCATCTGTGACGGGGATGCCCTGATCATCCCCCAGCGGCGGCTGGTACCGATCCTTGAACAGATCAACCAGCGACTGCCCTGGATCGAACGTATCGGGCTCTATGCCAACACCAAGAGCATCCGCATGAAGACGGACCAGGAACTCGAACAGCTTCGCGCCCTTGGGGTTAAAATCGCCTACATGGGCCTTGAAACCGGGGACGACGTCACCCTCAAAGCCATCAACAAGGGTGCCGACGCCCAACGCATGATCGAAATGGGCCAGAAAATCCGCAGGGCAGGCATCAAGCTGTCCATCACCGTGCTCAACGGCATTGCCGGCCGGGACCGATCCATGATCCATGCAAACGAGACCGGCCGGGTACTTACGGCCATTGACCCCGAGTATGTAGGTGCCTTGAGCCTGATGCTCATCCCGGGCACCCCCATGTACGACAGCCACGCAAGGGGAGAATTTGAGCTGATCAACCCGGACGAGATTCTTGCGGAGCTTGGCGCCATGATATCGGCCACCCATCTCACACATGGTCTTTTCCATGCCAACCACGCATCCAACTATCTTCCCATCCGGGCCGAGCTTCCCCGGGACAAGGAACGAACCCTTGCCCATATTGCCAAAGCCCTGGAGGGTAAAATAGGACTCAAACCCGAGTTCATGAGAGCATTATAGATCCGATAGCATTATAAATCAGGGGACAGAATTAACATCTGTCCCCATTAAAACCGAATAACAGGGGACCCGTTTGAAGGTAGGTCCCCCAAACAGGAGAAACGCAATGGCTTGCGCCAACAAAGACCTTGATCAGCAATGTATCACCACCATCAGAACCCTTGCCATGGACGCCATTCAAAAGGCAAACTCCGGCCATCCCGGCGCCCCCATGGGACTTGCGCCCGCCGCCTTTGTCCTTTGGAAGGATTTTCTAAAGCACAACCCCAAAAATCCCGCCTGGATCGACCGGGACAGATTTGTTCTGTCCGGAGGCCATGCATCCATGCTCCTGTACAGCCTGCTCTACCTGAACGGATACGGCACCACCCTTGACGACATCAAGAATTTCCGCCAGTGGGGCAGCAAAACCCCGGGCCACCCTGAGTACGGTCACACGGCCGGGGTGGAAACCACCACGGGTCCCCTGGGCCAGGGTGTTGCCAATGCCGTTGGCATGGCCATGGCCGAACGCCACCTCGGGGCAAGGTTCAACCAGGAAGGCAAGACCCTCATCGATCACCACACCTATGTGATCTGCGGAGACGGCGATCTCATGGAAGGCGTGACCCAGGAGGCAGCCTCCCTTGCCGGCCACCTGGGCCTTGGAAAGCTCATCTGCATCTATGACGACAATTCCATCACCATCGAGGGTTCAACCGACATCGCCTTTACCGAGGATGTAAAGGCAAGGTTTGAAAGCATGAACTGGCAGGTGATCGTGGTCGATGACGGCAACGACCTTGAAAAGATCAGGGCCGCCATCCAGGCGGGCAAGGACGAAACCTCCCGCCCCACCATGATCAAGCTCAAGACCCACATTGCCTTCGGCAGTCCCAACAAGCAGGATTCGGCCGGTGCCCATGGTGCCCCCCTGGGAGCCGACGAGATCAAGCTGGTAAAAAAATTCTACGGGGTACCCGAAGACAAGGATTTTTACGTGCCCGACGAGGTCCTTGCCGAGTGCCGAAAGGCCGTTGAGGCAGGAGAAAAGCTCGAACATGCGTGGCAGGAGATCTTTGACGCCTACAAGTCCGATATGCCAGAGCTTGCAGACAACTTTGTGGACGCCATTTCCGGATTCCTGACAGCCGGGTGGAATGATGAAATCCCGGTTTTTACACCGGGTGACAAACCCATGGCCACCCGGTCCGCCTCGGGCAAGGTGCTCAACGCCATTGCAAAGAACCTGCCTTCGCTCATGGGCGGATCAGCCGACCTTGCCCCGTCCAACAACACCTTCCTGGACGGTATGGAGGTGTTCCAGGCCGACACCCCCCAGGGAAGGAACATCCGGTTTGGCGTTCGCGAGCACGCCATGACCGCCATCATGACCGGCATGTATCTCCACAGCGGGGTCCGCCCCTTTGGCGGCACCTTCCTCGTATTTGCCGATTACATGAGACCGGCCATCCGGGTGGCGTCCCTCATGGGGCTGCCCATGATCTATGTGCTGACCCATGACAGTGTTGCCGTGGGAGAAGACGGGCCCACCCATCAGCCCGTGGAGCACCTGGCGTCGTTGCGGGCCATTCCCGGCCTGACCGTTATCCGGCCGGCGGATGCCAATGAAACCGCAGAGGCCTGGAAACAGGCCCTGAACACCCACAACGGTCCCACGGCACTGATCCTGAGCCGCCAGAACCTGCCCATTCTCGACGCACCAGCCGACGGCGCCCTGGTCTATGGAGCCTACACCCTTAAAAAAACCGAGGGCGAACCCGATCTCATCCTCATTGCAACCGGCTCAGAGGTTCACATCTGTGTTGAGGCAGCAGCACTCCTGGCCAAGGAAAATATCCAGGCAAGGGTGGTGAGCATGCCCTCATGGGAACTTTATGAAAAAGCGCCCGTCTATTACCGGGAACGAATCCTTCCTCCGGGTGTTAAAAAACGCCTGGCCGTTGAAGCCGGTATTCCCATGGGCTGGGAACGGTATGTGGGGGATGCAGGCAAGGTCATGGGCATCAACACCTTTGGCGCATCCGCACCCGGAGACAGGGTCCTTGCAGAGTATGGATTCACAGCGGCAAATATCGTTGAACAGGCAAAGGCCCTTGTAAACGAATAAAAACAATATCAGCGCCAGAACCGTAACGGTTCTGGCGCTGCATCCCCAATAGGCAAAGAGGCCGAAAACGTCCATGGTTAAAAACCGTTTAAAGAGCCTTTCATCCGCTTTGCTGGTGATACTCCTTTTCAAAATCGCCCCGGCCTCCGGCCTGGAGATCGTCCTTGCCACGGACAACACCCCTGAAAATCAAACACAGCCCCGTCTATGGAGAGATCCAGGCCCGGTACCTGTAATCCGATCCACCATCTCGGCAAACCCCTGTCCGCCCGTTTTTTTTGTAATCCAGGCCGGTTTATGGATCAGCTCGTTTTCAAAATCAAGAATGTTGGCCACCCCCACGGCATTGGGGAAAAAGGCAAACATGGGCTCATCGTTGGGCGAATCCCCTGAAAAGACCACCTGGTGTTTGACCGTTTCAAGGTCGACCCCAAAGACCTCCTGGAAAAACAGCCGTGTCATGGCAAGCTTGTCATAATCGCCGAACCAGCCGTTCACATGGATGGAACTTATCTTGGCCACGGCGCCATGGGCTTCAAATATCGCCTTGATGGTCCTGATCTCCCCGCTGTCCAGGGGAGGGACATCCTCACAAAAATCAATGGCAAGATCCGCCTCCCGATAGGGCTGGTCCGCAGACACCCTGCACCCGGGAACCTTTGCCAGCACCTCCGCCTGTATGGCCATGAGCCGCTTTCGGTCTTCGGCCCTCTGGGTCCGGGTTCTGAAATAACGGCGAACCATCCGCCGGTTCTGATCGTCATAGGCAAAATAAAAGGCACCGTTCTCTCCCACAACACCGTCGACCGGCCACATCCTGGCAATGTGATCACACCACCCCCCGGGTCTTCCCGTAATGGGAACCACCCGGACCCCGGCCTGCTGCAGTCGCTCCATGGCAGCAAAGGCGCAGGCGGGTATCCTGCCGTTGCAGGTCATGGTATCGTCGATATCCGTGAGAAGGTATTGAATCTTTTCCAGACTCTGAAATTGGTCGATTGAATCCATGCAGTCCCTTGTCCTCCCTGTTGATCTGGTACTTCGGCAGATGAAATAAAGCGTGATCATACCAGAACCATTGGAAAAAGAGGAGGAGAAAAGCGCCTGTTTGAGGGTTGAAAAATCTTGCATTACAGGGTAAGACCGCTTATGGTTGCAAAAAAAAAGGAGGGTGCCATGAAACAGATCATTTTTTGGATGAAACAGTTGCCGGGGCATTGCCATCAGCGGCGTTTCATCATTTGTTGTGGCCAGGATCAGGGAAGACACCTTGCTCGGGCAGTGCCGGTTATACGGATGCTTGTCCATCTTATGATCTTTCAGATGTTTTTTTCAATTCCGCCGTGCTCAGCCCAGGATGGGGAGATCGAAACCAATGCCGCAGACCAGACGGAACTTTCTGTCACCATTTATAACCAGGACATGGCCCTTGTAAAGGAGCGACGATCGGTTACCTTGCCCGGGGGGGAAGTAACCCTTGCCATCAGGGACGTCAGCGGAAGGATCATCCCTGAGACAGCGCTGTTGAACGCAGGCGACATCCGAGTCCTCGAACAGAACTTTGAATTTGATCTTCTCTCTCCCGAATCCATGCTTAAAAAGTTCACCGGCAAAACCATTAAAATCATCCGTGAGAACAAAGAAACCGGCCAGGACGAGACCCTGGAGGCAACGGTGCTGTCCACCCACAATGGTACGGTTTTTAAAACAGCCAGCGGGATCGAAACCGGATTGCCGGGCAGGCTCGTCTTTCCCCATATTCCCGACAATTTAAGAACAAGCCCCACCCTGACCATGACCGTCCAGAGCAATCAGACGAAAAACCGGGACCTGGCCCTTTCCTATCTTACCCACGGACTTTCGTGGAAGGCCGATTATGTGGCTGAACTCAATCCAGATGACGACCGTTTAAACCTGAACGCCTGGGTCACCCTCACCAACACCAGCAGCACCGATTACACCAATGCACGGCTCCAACTTGTGGCAGGCGACATTCACCTTGCCCCACAACAAAATCAAGACAGGACAAAGGCCCTTATGATGAGGGCCCCGGCCATGGTCGAGGACGGTTTTGTCCAGGAGCAGATGTTTGAGTATCATTTATATACACTCGGACGGCAAACAACCCTCAAGAATAATCAGACCAAACAGGTGGCCCTGCTCCAGGCGGAAAATATCCCCTGCCAAAAGGAGTACAGGCTCAGCGGCAATGGCTACTGGTTCGCCCGAAACGTGGGCGACGGGGTCCAGCGTCCCAAGGTCGAGGTGCTGCTTAACCTTGAGAACCGCAAGGACAACAACCTTGGCATGCCCCTTCCAAAGGGAACCGTCCGGGTGTACAAGGCCGATGCCGGGGGAATGCTTCAATTTGCCGGTGAAGACAACATTGACCACACCCCGGAAGGGGGCAGGCTCAACCTGACGCTTGGCAATGCCTTTGATATCACGGTGGAAAAACGGCAGACCGATTTCAGGAAACTGCCGTCCACTGGAAAGGATGCCTTTCGGTTTCAATCCTCCCATGATGTCAGGATAATGAACGCCAAAAAAGTTCCTGTCACGGTAAAGGTCTACGAATCCATCCCCGGGGACTGGCATATCCAAAAGGAGAGCCATCCCCATGGAAAAGATACGGCCCACCAGGCCCTGTGGGAGATCCTGGTGCCGCCTGAAAACCAGATCGCCCTGACCTATACGATAGTGACAAAATAACCCGGCCCCATCTGGCGCAAACATTTATTTTTAATCTTCCAAGCGGAGGCGTTTTGTGAAAAAATTATCAATGGCTTTGACCATGATCCTGATTCCCGTTCTGGTGGTAACCCTTTCAACTCCCTGTTTAGCAGCCCTTAAAATCAAACTCGGGGTGGTGACAAAACCCGGGTCGGCCCAGAACATTGTGGCTGAAAAGTTCAAGGACCTCATCGAAGAACGCAGCAGCAACAAGATAAAGGTCAAGGTATTTCATTCCGCCTCCCTGGGCAACGAAACCGAAATTCTCCAGCAGCTTCAGATGGGAACCATTGAAATGGGGGTGATTACGGGCGGGCCCTTTGACACCTTTGACCCCATCGTGCGGGTGGTCAACTACCCCTTTCTCTTTAAGGACAATGACCAGGCAGACGCCATCCTGGACGGCCCCCTGGGCCGGGAGATCTTCAAGAGCCTTGAATCTTCCGGGTTCAAGGGCCTCTGCTTTTCCGAAAACGGATTCAGGAACCTGACCAACAACCGCAGGCCGGTCAAGACCCCGGAGGATATCAAGGGCCTCAAAATAAGGGTGATGGCCTCGGCCCTGCACAAGACCATCTGGCAATCCCTGGGGGCAAACCCCACGCCCATGCCCTGGCCCATCTACACCGAACTTGAGCAGGGGGTGATCGACGGCCAGGAAAACCCCCTCTGGGTGATGGAGGTTTACAAGTTCTACGAGATCCAGCGCTACATGACCCTCACCCGCCACGTCTATTCCCCCCACCTGGACGTGGCAAGCCTGAAATGGTGGAACACCCTTTCCAAACAAAACCAGGTGCTGATCCAGACGGCCATGGCGGATGCGGCAGGTTTCCAGCGTAAAGACAACCGGGAAAAGGACGAGGCACGCCTGGTGCTTCTTGCCCAAAAGGGCATGGAGATCGAAACCCGGCCGGACATTGATGCCTTCCGGGCAAAGGTGGCAGCGCTCAAGGACATGGAACTCTACCAGGCCCCCAAGGTTCACGATCTGCTCACCAGAATGATCCAGGCCACAAAATAGACGGCCTTTTACATGAATCTTCTTAACGTTCTGAGCAACACCCTGAACACATGGGTGCGGCATTTCATCTTCGGCCTGGGTCTTGCCATGACCGTCATCGTGGTGACCCAGGTGTTTGCACGTTATGTGCTCAACAGTTCCCTGTTCTGGTCCGAGGAACTTGCCCGGTACTGCCTGGTGTGGATCTCTTTTCTGGGGGCATCCGTGGCATACCATGACAGGGTGCATCCAGGGGTCAACCTGTTTGGTTCCAGGCTATCAATGACCATGGAACGAATTCTGACGGTCCTGGTTCACCTGGTCTCCATGGGGCTTTTTTTTATCATGATCGTCCATGGCTTCGGGTTTGCCGCCTTTGTCCGCCTCCAGATCACCCCGGCCCTGGCCATTCCCAAGTGGATCATCATGGGGATTCTTCCCCTCAGCGGGATGATTTTCATGGTCCATGGGGTGCGCTTTCTTGTCCAGGAGATCTGCAGAAACCATTGGCCTGAACACCAGGAACGGAAGGACGAAGAATGATCCCAACGGTCCTGATGGTCGCCCTTGCAGCCCTGTTTGCCATCAACACCCCCATTGCCATTGCCATTGGGGCGGCATCGGTGACGGCCATCCTTGTCCAGGGGGATTTTTCCCTGATGATGGTGGTCCAGCGAATGTTCTCGGGCACGGACTCGTTTCACCTGATGGCCGTTCCCCTGTTCATGTACGTGGGGGCCATCATGGAAAGGGGGGGGATCAGCCAGCGCCTGATCGACCTTGCCAATGCCCTGGCCGGGTGGCTGCCCGGCGGGCTTGCCGCTGTCACCATTGTTTCGGCCATGTTTTTTGCCGGCATTTCAGGCTCTGCCGCAGCCGATGCCGCAGCCGTGGGTGCCGTACTCATCCCGGCCATGAAACGCTCGGGGTATGAACCGGACTTTGCCGCAGCGGTCCAGGCGTCGGGGGGCTCCCTGGGAGTGATCATCCCGCCGTCCATTCCCATGATCATATTCGGATTCCTCACCGGGGCCTCCATTGGCCAGCTGTTTGCCGCAGGCATCCTGCCCGGACTTCTCATTGGCCTGTCACTGATTGTTGTCAGTTCAATCATCTCCTGGAAGCGCGGGTATGCACCGGAAAACCGGTTCTCCCCCGGCCTGGTATGGACCACCTTCTGCCGGGCGGGACTCGCCCTTGGGGCGCCTGCCATCATCCTTGGCGGCATTCTTCTGGGCATCTTCACGGCAACGGAATCGGCTGCCGTGGCCGTAATCTACTCCCTGTTTGTATCCGTGGTGGCGTACAAAGAACTCCGCCCCAGGGATTTGTATGGAATCCTGGTCAACGGATCCATCACCGCGTCCATTGTGATGTTCATCATTTCAACGGCATCTGTTTTTTCCTGGATTGCGGCCATTGAGGATATTCCAGGAATTTTGGCAGGCGGGATTCTCGGCATCACGGACAACCGCATCCTGCTGCTGCTCATCATCAATGCCGTGCTCCTGGTTGCCGGCACCTTTGTGGAGACCACGGCAGCCCTGATCCTGCTTGTTCCCATGATAACGGCCATGCTGCCTGCCCTTGGCATTGACATGATTCAGCTGGGCGTCATTGTGGTGACCAACCTTGCCATTGGCATGCTCACCCCGCCCATGGGCATCTGCCTGATCGTGGCCAGCGCCATTTCAAATCAGGGTCTCAGTGCCGTGTCCCGGCGGGTGGTACCATTTCTGCTCATCCTCATGGTGGATCTCATGGTCATCACCTTTTATCCGCCCATTACCATGTGGATGGCCCACCTCATCCGGTAGAATAACCCAGGAATAATCCCCTGCAAAATGTCCCATAAAGCACCGAACAACAAAGGAACACACGCCATGAGAACCATCGCATTTGGATATTCAACCCAGTGCAACCTGAAATGCGGCCATTGTGTGGCCAAGGGTGAAATCCCTGAAACCGCCACCATGGACCTTGGCCGGGCCAGGGAACTCATCCATGAAATGGCCGCAGCCGGTGTCAGGGGCATCAGCTTCACGGCAGGAGAACCCCTGATTTTTTTCAACGAAATAAAGGCCCTTGTCCGCTTGTGCCACGATCTTAACATCTATACCCGCATCGTCACCAACAGTTTCTGGGCAACCCGCCCGGAGCGGGCCGACACCGTGGTCAAGGAGCTGAAACAGAGCGGCCTGAATCAACTCCGGCTGAGTTGCAGCCGGTGGCACCAGCAAGGGGTGAGTCAACAGAATATTGTCAATGCCGCCAAGGCCTGTAAAACCAGCGGGGTCGACTATTTTGTTTCGTTTGTGACCGATTTTTCAAAGGCCGACGATTTACTCGAGGATTTTCTCCGGGCCAACACGCTTCGATTCTTTCCCGAACCCCTGATTCTGTCCGGACGTGCCCAGGCGTTTGACCATGGTCCGATCCGCACGGATTTCCAGGCAAACTGCTGTGCCATGAACCCCTATATCACGCCTGAGCTTGACATGTACGCCTGCTGCGATGCCGGCAGCAACTTCACAGAAACCCGGGTTTTTTTCCTTGGCAACCTTGCCCACACAGGCGTTGACGCCCTGTTTGAACAGAGTGAACAAAACCCTTTGTTCAACCTGATTCGAACCGTTGGCATCTCAAGTCTTGCCCTGTTCTCCGGCATACGTTCAAGGGATATCATCACCTACCGGAAATGCGACCTTTGCAGGCAGCTTTTAAACTCGCCTGGCACCCTTGAAATGCTCGAACAGGCCGCCGGCAACAAAACCAACAGATGGACCCGATAATCTGCGATGCCATCGGCCCAACTTCTGCGTGCCCCCTTTCCGGGGCATAGTTCCCCCAGCAATTGCTGGGAAAGGGGCTTGACCCCGTTGAACCATTAATTATGACAAGTGGACAAAGTTAAAATCAAGCCCCTTCTTTTCCATCATTTTGTTATCCGTGCTCAAGTTCACGGTAATGGTCCGGATTCAAGCACCACTGATTGTTGCTGTATAGCCGTCCATGTGCTGCAATCAGCGTGTTGTCCCAGTATATTTCTACCTTCTCTATAAACAAGAGCACCTTGAGCTTGAGTTGCGCATATTCGGTGGGTACTGAATACCGATTTTTGTCCACGATCACGGTTGAAAAGTTGTCTGACCTGCTGTCCAAGATCACAATATTGCCGAAAGCCTCAGGGGGAAGGGCAAGCAACTTTTCCTTCTCTTGTGCAAACAACTCGTCCACTGTCCCTGGCCTGTTTTTTATCCTTTGGTTCCCACAGGCAAGGCATTTGGTCAAGATTGCCTCGTTTAACGCCTCCAGGCTCCGGGCTTCAGGAACCGGAACCATATAATTGCGACGCAAAAATCCTGCGAGCCCTTCTGCACATCCTTTTTCATGGCCTGCCGCCACATTGGAGAAACGGGGTTCAAAATTGTAATAGGCATGAAATTTGGAAAAGCGTTCGTGTTCGAACCGCTTTTTCCCTTTCAGAACTTTCTGGGCTGCTGTGGTCAGGTTGTCGTAAAGAAGAACAGGAAACACACCGCCAAAATAGCCGAACGCCTTTAGGTGGGCATCAAAAAACGCCTGCTGCGTTTCACATGGGTAAAGGCGAACAAACTGCTTGCCAGAATATTTTGAGCGCATGCAAAAAAACGTTATCCTGGTCTGAATCCCGTCAAGAATGACAGGGGCTGTACCCCAATCCACCTCCGCTTGACCTGTATGATTTGTTTCAACGGGAATGAATGCCCGTTGTCTGCCCATGCCGATCCATAGCTTCCCTTCACGTACATAACGGAAAACGGTTGTGAAGCGTCCACTGGGCGATTCGTGAGGCTGTGTGACCTTGTTTTGGAGAACGATCTTTATCACCCTTCATAAATTTAATTTTGATTACGACCTAAAAATTTCAGGTACGATGTCCATGTTTAATATCCCTTTTAATGCTATTTTTTAGGATAGTTTCAAAGTTTCCTCAATAGGTATAAATACCTAATTTGTGAAAAAAACGGCCTTGATCATAATGTCGCCCATTTGTAATATTGACGGTTCGACGGGGTCAGGTGCCATACTTTTGATAACAATCTGTGATGCAAACCCTTCCTGGATTGGCCGAAACGATGATCAAGGCCAAGAGACCTATCAAACGATAGTGAATTAAACCGCAATCACCTTCTCCCGAACCGCAAAGAGCGTCAGTCCGGCAATGGTGTTAATATTCAGTTTTCTCATGATGTTGGCCCGGTGAATATCCACGGTGCGTTTGCTGATATAAAGAGTTTTTGAAATTTCAAGACTCGTGAGTCCTTCTGCGATATGCTTCAAGATTTCGGTTTCCCTGTCTGTTAATCGGGCAATCGAAGGATCTGCATCCTGTTTTTCGGATGGCGATGCTGCAAGGGCCTTACGGGTCTCTAGGCAAAGATAGCGGTCACCACCGACGATTGTTTTTACTGCGGTTAACAATTCGCTGAAAGGACACGTTTTGATCAGAAAGCCACTGGAACCGGCATGGATCATCCCATGGATGTAGTAGGGTTCGCAGTGCATGGACAGGGCCAGAATTTTTGTTTTGGGATTGTCTTTTATTAATCTCTTGGCCGTTTCAATACCGTTGATTCCAGGCATGTTGATGTCAAGGATGATGATGTCAGGGGCATAGTTTTCTGCAAGTTCAACCGCTTTTCGGCCATTATCCGTATCTGCCGTTACCCGGATGCCAGGTTCACGGTTCAAGGCGTCTTTCAGGATCTGCCGCATGAGGGTGTGGTCATCGGCCAGCAGGATTGAGATATCTCTATCAGGCGTCATCATGGGTTCAATTGTTTCGGTCCAGGGGGACGGTCAGGATGATATTGGTTCCGTTTCCGGGGCTGGAATAGATTTCCATGTCACCGCCCAGGTGTTGCATCCGGGTTGAGATGCTGTGCAGGCCATAGCTTCCGTGGGAAAAACCAATGACAGCATCAGGGTCAAATCCCGTACCGTTGTCTTCCACGCTGACCGTTATATCTCCTTGTATGATATTGGCGGTGATGTCCGCTTTGGAGGCATTGGAATGCTTTTGAATGTTGATGAACAATTCACGGATCGACCGGTATAAAACGGCCTGGATCGTTTCAGGGATGTTCACCGTGTCGGGAAGATAATTGTTCAGGCGGATTTGAATTTTTTCTTTCTTACCGGTATCCTTTATCAGCCAGTTGATCGCCGGAACCAGGCCGAGGTGTTTCAGGATTGGCGGGTTTATTTTAAAAGTAAGGGCGCGTATTTCATTCAGTGAGGTTTCGAGTGCATTGATAACGGATTGAACATCGGTTGACCGATTGATCTTTTCCTGTTCAACCAGGGTTTTGATTTTTGAAATGCTCATGCCCAAAGATTGACTGACACTGTCATGAAGATCCTCGGCAATCACCTTCCGCTCCCTTTCTTCGGCGGTGACAAGTTCTTTGGATATTTTTTCCAGCTGAACTTGAATCTGCGCCTTTTCTTCTTCAAAAATTTCTTCCTGTATTTTTTTAAGTTTTTCTGTCTGTTCTTTTATAATCCGGTCCCGGTGAAGGATCTGTTCATTGTGCTGTTCCTGTATCTTGTTGGCATCTTCAATGAGCGCCTTTACCACCGGGACGCTGCAGAGAATGCGGTCAAAGAGTCTGAAAACAACAGGCTTGTTTTTGAATCGAATCTCAAATTCCCAAATGCACTGGCCCGAATCTCCGTAGAAAGCTGGGCCATTTTCCACCGTTTTAACATCCACCCGGACTTGAGTCGCCCCTGAAATAAGGGCATAGGATTCAAATATACCGACATGCCATTGCTTTGCAAAATCATTGACAAGGATGTTTTCCTTGTGGGTGATCCGGATCAGCACCCGTCCTCTGGATTGCCTGATGATTTGGTTTGTTTTTGTCCGGTTGTATTTCTGGTTCTCCCTGGTGATCCGTTCCAAGAGGCGGTAGGGGCCAAGCAGGGGGATGCCAATTGCTGTTGTAAAAATGCTTTGTGATTCACATGCGATTTTACCAATGCGGTATCCAAGATCGGGATCAGGAATCTGCTCCTGAATCACTTGGTAAAGGCTTATCATAAAACGGTTTGAGAACCAGTAATCCGTATCGGAAAGATGACGGACGGATATGGGCTCAACCCTTGCTGTCTGAAGATTTTCGACAAGAAAAGGCCCTTTTTCCTGAACCGCTTCAATCATATGGACAAGGTCGATCTCCGGGTAGTGGCTGGAAATATAGGATACCAGCAAAAAAGTATTCAGGGCCGACACTTGTTTGGGCATTGGCAGGTTATCGGTTGGGGAGGCAGGGCCATGGGTTCGGTCAGGGCAAGCAGTATTCAGCAACAGAGTCTTAACCATGAAGATCTTATCCCTTAGACAAATCATTATTATATATCCAAAGGGGAGGTATCATGACTGATGATATTAAATCAAATAAAAAACCTAGCATAAAAGGATGGGATTGTACTGCCCGACAGGGCCTTTTTGACCACAGAATCCGAGCGTGTCGCCTTTGTTGTCGAAAATAATCCTGCACAAAAATCCAAGGTTACCCTCGGCATTCATACACGGGCGCAGGTTGCCGTAATAGGTCCATGAAGGGAGTGAAATCTTTGCAAATATGAAACCCCATGTGGACGGAGAATCAAAGAAGTTGAATGGAATGGAAACAATCCCTTGACAAACGGTTTTCATATCGCTACATTCTGTTCTAACGATATATAAACCAGGCAAAAAAGGGATAAAGAACTATGAAGGCATTCATTAGAGTGATGAAGGCATTGTCCGACCCCAACCGGGTAAAAATGATGAAAATGCTTCAGACACGCCCTCTTTGTGTTTGCGAGATCAAAACGGCACTTGGTATTGCTCAGTCTACGGCCAGCAAGCATTTAAAAATTCTCGAAGATGCCGAACTGGTAAGGAGTTTTAAAGACGGACTATGGGTAAATTATTCTCTTTCCGATGGCAGTGGTTCCCCTTATTCTGCGAGCATGATTGGAAATTTAAGACATTGGCTGGATGATGAATCTGAAATAAAAGAATTAACCCAGATCCTCCCTGGCATTGACCGCCATGTAATTGTTGGGAAATGATAAAAAAAAGCGCTACAAGAACACATCATTAAATGACCATATATAATGAAGAGTAGGAGAAGTTATGGAATCAAAAATAACCCAATCCATTCCAGGTAAGGGAAAAATAAACAAAATAATGGCCTTAAATTTATTGATGGCGGCCATTGGCGTGTATCTGTGGTGGACTGTTTACCGGGTGCTGCCGGCTCTTTCAAAGTGGATTACATACAACTTGCTGCCAATCCAGGAGGGATCTCATCTGGGATCCTCTGTGGAATTTTTCTTTTATGATACCCCAAAGGTCATGATGCTATTGTTCCTGGTTGTTTTTGGAGTGGGTATCATCAGAAGTTTTTTCACCCCTGAAAAAACCCGGGCTTTTCTTTCCGGGAAAAGTGAGTTTGTCGGTAATATTTTTGCCGCAGTATTAGGCATTATTACCCCCTTTTGTTCCTGTTCCGCCGTGCCGTTGTTTATTGGTTTTGTGACCGCAGGGGTTCCACTGGGCGTGACATTCTCTTTTTTAATTGCCGCCCCCATGGTTAATGAAATCGCTCTTGGCCTTCTGTATGGACTGCTGGGGTGGAAGGTTGCCGCCATTTATATGGGAACGGGCTTGTTTATTGCCATATCATCAGGTTGGGTGATCGGTCGTCTTAAGCTTGAAAATCATATTGAAGACTGGGTAACTCAGTCAAACGCTGCAACCCTGACCATGGAAGAAGAAAAATTGACCTGGAATGACCGTATTACGTATGGATGGGATGCGGTTAAAGAAATTATCGGCCGGGTGTGGATATATGTCATCCTTGGAATTGCTGTGGGAGCCGGGATCCATGGGTATGTACCCGAAGGGGTTATGGCATCCATCATGGGCAAAGAGTCCTGGTGGTCTGTCCCCCTGTCCGTTGTGATCGGCATTCCCATGTATTCCAATGCAGCCGGTGTTATTCCGGTTGTTGAAGCGCTATTGGGAAAAGGAGCTGCTTTGGGCTCAGTCCTGGCATTCATGATGAGTGTCATTGCCTTGTCATTGCCTGAAATGGTGATTTTAAGAAAAGTATTAAAACCCAGATTGATTGCGGTGTTTGTGGGGGTTGTTGCCTCCGGCATTCTGTTTGTAGGGTATTTATTTAATATGATTCTTTAAAAGAGATATAAAAATTAACCGAATTAAAGGAGAGTACCATGGAAATAAAAGTTCTAGGACCCGGTTGTGCCAAATGCAAAAAAACAGAGAAACTGGTTCAGGAAGTCGTTAAAGAAATCGGTGTTGACGCAACCGTTGAAAAAGTAAGTGATATGATGCAAATCGCTTCGTATGGTGTATTCGGCACTCCGTCGGTTATCGTGGATGGAGAAGTTAAATGCACAGGCAAGGTACCGAAAAAAGACGACATCAAAAAATGGCTGTTAAACAAATAAAGAGAAAAAAATGGAACAGGTTTTAAAAAATTTTACTTTGGACTTCTTTGGCAAGGGGAAACATAAAGTTTCACCTGCTGCTTTTTTTGAGATGGATGACGTGGTCCTGTTGGATGTCCGTTCCAGGGAGGAGGCAGATTCTTTGTCCATCAAGTTGGCACTTCATAATAATGTCCAGTGCCTGAATATTCCCATCAACGAAGTGCCGGACAAATTGAACGATATTCCCAGGGACAAACCCCTGGCCATTTTCTGCCCGGCAAGTGTTCGGTCTGCCATCGTTTACAGTTTTTTGCGGACCAAAGGATTTTCTGATGTCCGTATCCTCATGGGCGGATATCCCGCATTGATGGATGAAATAATGCCCGGGAAAGTCTTACAGCTATCCCTACAGGAAATTTAAAGGCCCTTAAAATGGATCAGATTATAGTTGGCGCTCTTATTTTTGCTGTGGCCGTTTTGATGACCATGGTCGGCAAAGGTGGTGGTAATTTTTATGTTGTTATCCTTGTAATGGCGGGGATTCCAATGCACCAGGCAGCAACAACGGGGCAATTTATTTTGTTTGCCGCTTCAATTGCAGCAATGGTGATCTTCCAGAAAAACAAATCCGTATCCTGGAGCCTTGCATTATTAATCGGCGGTACGACATCGCTTGCTGCCCTGGGAGGTGGATATTTTTCCCATCTTTTCAGCGGATTTTTGCTGAAGCTGATTTTTGCCTTTATGCTGTTTACAGCTGGTGCCGTTATGCTTGTACCTGTCAAGCAAAAGAACAAGGAAAGCCTAAAGGACAGATTGGGTACTATTAAAATCAAATCCAACGATCAAATCTTTGGCGTTAATTTGTGGATTGCAATCCCTGTAACCATTTTGACAGGCCTCGGTTCGGGCATGGTCGGTGTATCCGGCGGATCTTTTCTGGTGCCTCTCATGGTCATTGCCTGCGGTATCCCCATGCACACAGCCGTTGGAACAGCATCCACACTTATTGCTGCCACAGCCTTTATGGGTTTTTTGGGTCATGCCGTCCAAGGGGATTTTAACCCTGCATGGGCGATTCCTCTGGCAGTCGTAACCATTGCAGGAGGCGTAATCGGCAGTAAATTTGCCCTTAAAACAAAACCCAAATCTTTAAAAAAACTGTTTGCATATACCAATTGGCTGGCTGCTGTCTTCATGGTGATCAACGCATTTCATATTTGAATTGCTTTAAAGGGAAAATAAATGATGAAACAAGTTCTTAAAAAGTTAAATGTATGGGTTGTCCTTTTGATGTTGTTTTTTGCTACAGGGGCTGCAGCAGAGGATTTCTTGAATATTCCGGCCAAAGGAAGGGTAACCATGATTGATCTAGGGGCAAAAAAATGCATACCCTGTAAAATGATGGCCCCGATCCTGGTAAAAATGAAAAAAGCCTACGAGGGAAAAGCTGATATTATTTTTATCGATGTCTGGGAAAACAAAAACCCGGCACAACGGTTTAAAATAAGAGCGATTCCCACACAGATTTTTTTTAATGCACAGGGCCAAGAGGTGTACCGGCATGTCGGATTTTTGGATGAAAAATCCATTGTTAAACAATTGACAAAAATAGGTGTCCCGGCCCCAGACCTGACGGCAAAGGATAGTTAAAATGCTGGATACTCTTTTTTTGACCGTCAACCAATGGATCTCAGGTGGGACAATTTTTGCAGCTGTCGGCTGTTTTATCTGGGGAATGATCAGTGTCCTTTTCAGTCCCTGCCACCTTGCATCTATTCCGCTGATTGTCGGGTATGTCGGCGGACAGGAAAAAATGGTTCATCCCCGTCAGGCCGGGCTTTATTCTGTACTCTTCACTTCAGGACTCTTTCTTACCATTGCACTAATCGGTATTATCTGTGCACTGCTTGGCAGAATGCTTGGCGATGTCGGGAACTATTGGCAAATTTTGATTGGCATTGTTTTGATCTGGGTGGCGTTGGGAATGCTGGGCGTCGAAAAGTGTTCTCTGTCAGGAAGCCTTTTATACAAGCTGAACCTAAAAGGAATGTCAGGAGCCTTTGTGCTTGGGCTTGCCTATGGTGTTCTTTCCGGGTCTTGTACTTTTGGATTTATTGCTCCGATTTTGGCCATTATCACGGTCCAGGAAAAAGTGGTAACCGGTATACTTTATATCATTCTTTTTGCCACGGGGCACTGTATTCCAATTGTGATTGCCGGCAGTTCAACAGCGGCAGTAAAAAAATTAATTGAAAACAGCACATGGAATGGAGCGGGTAACTGGTTTAGAAAAGTTGCCGGTTCAACAATTGCCCTTTTAGGGATCTACTTTATTGTAACTCCGTTTATAAATTAATTATTTAAATTCAAAACAAAAGACACATGATGCTGTTAAAGCCTCCCGATGCTGGTCAAAGCAGGTACCTCGCTCCGGTCGTGCCGGCCATACTGTGTTTATTACCCTTGGGTTTTGAACATATTTATATTATGTTCATTACCCCTGGGTTTTGAACATTTATGACCTTTATTTCATCCAGGGTCCTGGGAGACACCACTGGGAATCAATACAAATTTTCCAAAATGGCCAAGCCGAAACCGGCTCTGATCGTGTGTTGATAAATATTCCAGCGCCATGGGAAGCTTCCCCCTGTACCCTCAAAAATCAGTCTTTTCCCGTTTTTCCAACAAATAAAATTATATGTTGAGAACCCGGATGTTATTAACATTTTTTAAACATATTTATATAACCGGCACGGCCGGAGCAGGGAATGGCTCCGGCCACAACGAACGTTGAAACGCCGCCAATGGCAATACTTCGGAACGAGTTTCTTATAAAATGTTCATTACCCCTGGGTTTTGAACATTTTTTGAACACAGCGATTTTATCCATCCAATACGCGTTACCGAAAAACCCAGGTGGTTAAAACAGCCCGGTCCCGGTTTTTGCACTGGCCAATGGCCTAACAAATGTGGCTTCCCCACTCTCTGCTTTGGGAAAACAGATGGTATTATGGGGTATCGGATAAGATCGGGGTTCTCCTTGCCCAAACAATCGAACCCTGTTTGGCAGACCCCTTTATTTTATAAAATGCCCCCAGTGAAGGCAGTGGTTAATGATCTGATGCTTGAATTTTCCCACGGGCATTTTTTCCTGGATCACGTGGCGGTAAAGCCCGGCATTGGTAATATCACCCACCAGAACCATGCCGATAAGATGGCTTCCATCCGGGCTGAAAACCATTTTCCGGTAGGCTTCCTGGTTTCCGGAGGTGTGAATCTCACAATCCAGATCCGTTGTATGCACCACGCCCATGGAGACAAAGGGCATGTTGGCGATCTGGGTTGCATTCAAGATACCGAAGGTTCCGGTATAGGCCGTTGCCAGCCCGGCCATGTTCAGCCCGGCACAGCGTCCCATCTCCACGGCATTGGTCCAAAGGGCCGTCATAACCGGTTTTCCGGATATGGGATCGTGGGTGACGGCCACATCCCCTGCAGCAAAGGAATCCGGTTGACTGCAGGCCGTATACATGTCGGCAGCAATGCCCTTTTCCAGTCGGATTTTGCTGTTTTCAAGGAATTCAACATTGGGCCGCACCCCTTTGCCGATGCAGACCATCTGACAGGACATTTTTGTACCATCATCAAGGACGATCCCTTTAACCCCACTGCTGTCTGATTCAATTTCCAGGGCAGCGGCCCCGGTCCTTATTTCAAGGCCGGCATCATCCAGGGCCTTGCGGATCAATACCGCATCTTGAGGATCCATGAGCTGTGACAGAACTTCGGGGGAATAAACCACAAGGGTCACCTTTATTCCCCTGGCAAGGAGGGCAAAGGCAGCCTTGAGATTCAGCAGGCCGCCGCCCAGTAGCACAGCCCGCTGGGTATGGGCCGCCCTTGCGTTCATCTGCCTTGCATGGGCAAGGGTTCTCAGGGCAAACACGCCGTTGGATTCGACGCCCCTGATATCCGCCGGGATAAAGGGCCGGCTGCCCGTGGCAAACAGGATCTTTTCGTATTTTAAGGTTTGGCTGTTTTCCAATGTTACCCCGTGGGAATCCGTATCAACAGCGACCACCCGGCTCTCTGTTTTAACAAGAATATCCTTGCCGGTATAGGGTCCGGACCCCGTCATCTCCATGTCCCGGGAATTTTTCTTGCCGGACACGACAAAGGGAATCATGGGCCGAAAGTAGGGTCTGTCTGTTTCATCGGTTAATACGGTCACAGAGGCCATGGGGGCATGGCGTCTTATGGTATGTGCCGCAGCCATTCCTGCGGCACTGCCGCCGACGATCAGATATTGGGTTGTATTGGCTTCCACATCATTCCCCTTCAGCCTTGGCAAGCGCCTGTGATGACTGTCTGCGAATGGATTTAGAATATTCAGAAACAGTATCATAAACCAGGGCGCCCGTGGGGCATGCACTGACACAGGCAGGAATTTCCCGGTCCGGGCACCGGTCGCAGCGGTACGCCTTGCCGGTTTCCATATTACGTCCGATCACGCCGTAGGGACATACCATCACACAGGTCCAGCAGCCAATGCATTTATCTGCATTGGTTACAACAACACCGTCTTGGTTCCGGGTAATCGCACCGCTGATACAGGCATACATGCAGGGGGCATCCTCACACTGCCTGCAGACAAGGGGGATTTTTTTGTCCGGTGCAGCCCATTCCACATATAGTCTTGCCTTTGGGGTCTGGGATTCGGCAATGGCTCCCAAAAGGGTTTTGCTCTGGGAGTGCTCTACGGCACAGGCCATCACGCAGGACATGCATCCCAGACAGTGGTCTGTTTTTATGAATATTTCTTTGGGTTGTGGCATAATCGTCTCCTTTCCTGGGTGTACAACCCCTGGATTTATATTCCCAGGGCCTTGCGTTTGGCGTCCATGTGGGCAATCATGAGGTTCGCTCCTTTTACAGGATCCGTCTCCACGGCAAAAGCTGCCCCCACCACATCATTGGCTGCCTGGGTAAGCACCTGGGTAACAAAGGGACTGCCCAGCACCTGGGGAACGGTTCCCAGGACGGTGAATATCCCCGACGAGACCACATAGGCACCGATACTGACGGCCTTTTCGCTCATCCATTCAGGAGCGGCACCCGCAACCGGCAGATCACTGATGTCGACGCCAAGGGCATTGGCTATGGCAGCACATACGGTCAGAATCCGGCTGATATCCACGCAGGATCCCATGTGGAGAACCGGTGGAATCCCCAGGGCCCTGCACACCCCCTTGAGCCCGTTTCCGGCCTGTTCTGCGGCTTCAGGCAGCATCAGCCCTGCCTTGGCACAGGCAATGGCATTGCATCCGGTGGTGACGATCAACACATTGTTCTTGATCAGCTCCTCCACCAGTGCAACATGGCCGTGATCGTGCTTTATCTTTGGATTGTTGCATCCGACGACGCCCGCAATACCTTTGATGGCCCCGGATTTGATGGCATCCAGCAACGGATCAAGGGTTCCGCCCAACGCCTTGACAATGGCCTCGGTGCTGAAACCCACCATGCATTCGGTTTTGTCTTCCGGTATAAATACCTTGTCCGAATTTCGCATGGCATAGTTTTCCACGGCCGCCCCGACGATTTCCTTTGCAATGTCCAGGCCTTTTTCTTCATTGAATTCCATGTGGACGGCTCCCGGAAATTTTGCCTTGGGAGACGTGGAGATGAATTTGGTGTGAAAGCATTCGCATAGATCTCCCAGGGCCGGCATGATGCACTGGACATCAACAATCATGGCTTCCACCGCTCCGGTGATGACTGCCAGTTCCTGCTGGAGAAAATTTCCGGCAATGGGTATGCCGTGGCGCATGCTGATCTCATTACCGGTGCAGCACATGCCCACCACATTGATACCCTTGGCCCCTGCGGCCCTGGCCCTGTCCAGAAGTTTAGGATCCCTGGCTGCGGCAACGATCATTTCAGACAATACCGGCTCATGGCCATGGGCAATGATGTTGACCTCGTCTTTTTTCAGAACACCTAGGTTGGCCTGGGAACGGACAGGTTCCGGTGTGCCGAAAAGCACGTCTGAAATTTCAGTGGCAATGGCAGAGCCCCCCCAGCCGTCTGCAATAGAAGCCTTGAGTCCCTGGAGAATCAAATTGACCGGATCATTGTCAACCCCGATATGGGTGCGGTGCATGATCTCCACGATCTCACGGTCGATCCCCCTGGGATCAATGCCGGCTTTTTTCCAGAGTGCCACCCTTTTTTCCGGGGCCCTGCGGCTGAACTGTACAAAGCCCTCCTGCTTGCCGAATTCTGCATAGACACAGTGGGCAAGATCAAGGGCAATCTCCTCTTTGGAACGATCCTTGGTCTCAATGCCGTACTCATTGGCCAGTGCGGCAAGTTTGGTCTCGTCTTTAATTTCATACCCGCCACTTTTTCCCTGGGCCGTCATCAAAAGGGTATGGGCAAGATCCCTGCCGTGGTCCGAGTGTGCTGCCGCACCTCCGGCGATCATGCGGATAAGATTTCTGGCCACAATAATGTCTGCAGTTGCGCCGCACACACCTTTTTTAGGTCCGTTCTCTTCAAAGGGACTGATCCGGCAGGGTCCCATGTTGCAAATCCGGCAACACAGCCCCAGTTCACCAAATCCACATTGGGGCAGCATTTTTTCGTATCGGTCCCAGGCGGTATCCAGGCCCTTTTTTTCTGCAATTTCAAGCATCTGCTGAGTTGCAGGGTCAATGCTTCTATTCAAGATTTTGTCTGTATAAGGCATGAAATCAACCTCCGGTTTAATAAATAAAAAAAATGGGTGGTAAATTAAATTTTATAGCCCTGTGAATTAAGGCATGCAAGGAAAATTTCATAAAGACGTGATCCCAACTGGCGGCCAAATCTTATTTTAAACAGGATTCTATGGACTTAACTTCAATGTTGAAAACCCTGAAGTTATGAACATTTTTTAAACACAAACCGGATTATAAAACCACAGATGAAATAAAATGGACCGAAACTGCGCAGCACTTTGACCCGTTTACAAGGCGCATGAAGGGTGCAATCGCCGGCCGATCGGGCCTTTGGTGCAACCCGGCAGAAGGGCCAGCAAGCAAGGGATTTTGTTCACTTTATAACCGGCATGGCCGGAGCAGGACGTCTGCCTTGGCCACAACGAATGATGAAACGCCCCTGTTTGCAATGCTTCAGTGGGCGTTTCATATAAAAAAAAGAATGTTCGGTCCTGGGGATGAAATGGTGATAAAATCATCCATGGATGAAAGGATCAGAACAGCCAGTGGAGACCTGAATCAATCACGGTGATCAAAAAGGCAGCCACCAATGTGGTACCAAACGAATTGATCTTGAAATCATCGATCAGCTGGTCCGTGATCCAGAGAAGAAAGGCGTTGATCACAAACATGAACAGCCCGAAGGTGACGATCACCAGTGGAATGGAGAGAAACACAAGGAGCCAGCCCACCAGAAAGTTAATGATCGAATAGACAACGGCCACGACAACGGCTGTGCCCGGGCCCTTGATGCGGATTCCCGGTAAAAAATTGGCTACGACAAAAACGGCGACACTCAATATCAATAAATTCCAGATCATTTCAGTTCCCTTAAATAAAAGGTGTGACAACAGCCTGCCCGGATAAACCTTTTTGAAAATCCCAGGTTAGCCATAGACCGACGGGTTTCAAACACCGGGCTGTTTTGGGAGGGCCTGTTATGTCTTAATATCAATTAGATGACAGATATACCATATCCATTTATGATATAAAATACTCGCTGTCAAGTGCCTTGGGCATGTAAACCAAAGGGTTTACCCCAGGTTATTTCACAAAAATGTCCCATGGGATCCCGATTTTATTTAAAACCTGAAAGTTGCAATTGGAAGAACTCATCATCGGTACACTGTGGGTTACTTTTGTTTTCTTCTAACCACACCGGCAAGGCTCAACAGGCCAATGCCCAAAAGAATCATTGTTGCAGGCTCAGGTACCAATACCCATGATCGGAATAAAATCTTCCAAAACATGGTGTAGGATTTTAAGTCGTATTCAAGGCGCATTAATGGGAGCATATTGAAATATGTGCCCATTAATGCAACGAAAAAAACGGCTTAAAAGATACAACAAGTGGGAGGTTTTATTTTGATCATGGGCCTAACCTTGGTGGGAAGATGAACGATCGGCCTTGATCCTAGTTTCGGCCAACAAAAAAGAATGGGATGGGTTGATTTAAGGATAAAGCAATACCCCTTACTTTGATAAAGTCCTTTCGTGCCGTGGGCAGGCTTCTTTACCTGCCCCGTTGATGCCGATTGTCAGTCTTCAAGACCTGACTCGATCAGGCGCTGGAGCCTGAAGTCGTTTTCAAACACCTCGGTATAGGCGCTGATGAGGTTGAACTTTGCCCTGGAAAGGTTGAAAATGGCGTCGAGCACATCCGACGAGGTGCCGATGCCCTGGCCGAACCCAAGGTCGGTCACCCGGATGTTCTCCTGGGCCTCAACAACGCCTGCCCGGGCAACCTCAAGGTTGTCAAAGGCCACATCCAGGTTGATGAGAGTGTTCTTGAGCTCGGTTTTAAGGTTTTCTTCGAGTTCGGTAATGTCAAACCCGATCTTTCGCTGATTCATCCTTGCCTGGCGGGTTCTGGAATATTTTTTCATGCCGTCAAACAGGTTCATGGAGATCACGGCCTGGCAACGGACCTCGTCGTCTGAATTTTCAAAGCTGTCCATGAAAAAATCGTCCCGGGTGTAGGAACTGTAACCCAGAAAAAGATCGGCCCGGGGATAGAGGGAGGCACGGGATGCCTGGACTGTCATGCCCGAGGCGTCAAAGGCGCTCTTCAGGGCATTGAGTTCGCTTCTGTTTTTAAGCAGCGCCCGTTCATAGGTCGAGTAATCGCCCCTTTGAGGCAGATCATCAAACAGGGAAAAATCAAGGCCTGCCCTGTCAATGGCAAGGCCTGTTTCAAAGCCCAGACGGTTCAGGCTTGCCGCCACAGCCGCCTCGGTGCGCCGCCTGTTCTGGACGGCATTGTCCATCTCCACCTTGACCTTCAGAAGATCGGTTTTTTTCAGCACCCCCACCTTGACCTTGAGGGTGATTTCACGAAGCCTGTCCTCGTATAGCTTGACCTCGCTTTCGGAAACGGTCAGGTTTTCAAGGGCCCGGTAAACCGACAAAAAGGCAAGGGCCACGTTCAGGCTGATATCCTGTTTGATTGCATCAAGGTTGAATTGACCCGCTTGGGTCAGCCCCTCGGCCGCCTTGACGGCATAGAAATCCCTGAACCCGGCAAACAGATTCCACGAGGCACCGCCCGTGAAGGTGTCGTTCTCCCGGTTCTCGCCGATTGCCGTGTCATGGTTGAGCCGGTTGAGGGTATACCCAAAGTCCAGGGAGGGCAGAAATTCGCCCCGGGCCTCTTTGATCCGCTCCATGCGCAGTTTAAGATCAGCCTGGTATCGCTTTACAAGCTCCCGGTTTTCCCACGCCCGCCGTTGAAGGGTTTCAAGGGCCTGGCCAGCAGGGGCAACGCCCACGAACAAGAGTGACGCCACCATCACCAGAAGGGGTACCTTTATAATTTTTTTCATTCCTTGCTCCATTTAACCGTTGTGTTGAATGGTTATCAGACTGCGACCCGACTCTTTTCAAACCCAATGAAAAAGGCCAGCAGGGCCGGAATTACAAACAGGGTAAAAACCGTTGAAACGGCAAGCCCGCCGAGCAAGACACTGCCGATGCCCCGGTAGAGTTCGCTGCCCGAGCCCGTTGCAAGAACAAGGGGCATGAGACCGAATATACTGGTGAATGCGCTCATGAAGATAGGGCGTATTCGGGTTTTGACCGATTCAGAGATTGCCTGCATGCCTTCCATCTCCTTGTTCCTGACATTGTTCAACGACTGGTGAACGATGAGAATGGCATTGTTCACCACCGTTCCAATAAGGATAATAAACCCCAGCATGGTGAGAACGTCAAGGGGCTGGGGAGCAATAAAGGCGTCCACAAGCCTCAGACCCAGGAGGCCCCCTGCCGCAGCCAGAGGAACACTGAACATGATGATCAACGGGTAGAGAAAGTTTTCAAACAGGGCTGCCATCAGAAGATAGGTGATCATGAGGGCCAGAAGCAGGTTCCACTTGAGGGCGTCAAAGGTTTCCTCAAGCTTGTCGGCATTACCGCCAAGATCCAGGGTGACATCTTTTATCTGGCCCGATGCCAGAAGACCGTCGCAGGTGGATCGAATGGTTTCAATGGCCGTCTGAAGGGGCACGGAAACAGGGGGCGTGATCTCAAGGCGGATATTTCGCTTTTTTTCCAGCCGGTCGATCTGGGTCATGCCCGTGTCGTACTGGATGGTTGCCACATCCCCGACCCTCACCTGACGCCCGATGTTGTTGACAATCGGCGCATTGAGGATATCCTCGGGGGTCTTGAATTGGGTTTCTGCCCCCCTGACCACAAGATCAATGCGGTTCTTGCCTTCAGGGCCGAATTCACCTATCTTTCTGCCGTTCATCAGCACATCCACGTACACGCCAAGCTCCTGCTCGGTCAGACCGCTTGCGGCAAGCTTGAGCTTGTCAGGTACCACCTTTCCCTCTGGATAGGAGATCTCAAGCGAAGGAACCGGACGAATCTGGGAGCCTGGAACCGCCTGGGAGACGGCTCCGAACAGAACCATTCCGGCATTGACGATATCCCCCATCTCTTCACCGGAAATATTCAAATCCACGGTGCGACCCTTGCCGATGCCCGATTCAAAAATCCCCGGCTGGATGCTGATGCCGAACATACCCGGCAGCGAGTTGATGATCCCGTTGAGCGCCGGAATAAACCGCCCTGCCTCGGTTTCATAGGCGTCGGTTGCCGAAAGCCCGAATCCTGAAAGAAAATCCGATGAAAAGTAAAACATGTTTTTGATCAACGGAAGATTGTGGTCCCCGGGTCTTCGGTATTGATCGGTCTGTGCAAACAGATATTCGCCGACCTCCCGCCGCTTTTCAGCTGAATAGCCCGGCGGCGGCACCAGGATGTTCATGATGAAATTCTGGTTGCCCTGGGGCAGGTACTCGGCCTTGGGCAACAGGATCCAGGCGCAGGCAACGGCCATTGAGGTGAAAACCGTGATGCAGACAAGACGCGTCAGCACATTTTTCTGGAAAAGGTTTGACACCGACATGATCAAACCCACAAAAAAACCGCCCAACGCCTTTGTCAGACCCGGTTTCCCGCTGCCGGAGGACAACCTGCGATTCTTGTAAAGAAAATGCATGAACGAGGGAATCACGGTGACCGATACCAGCAGACTGAGAACGATGGATGCGGTGATGGCGATGGCGATATCCTTGAACAGCTGGCCGGCCTCCTGCCGGATAAAGATGACAGGCAGAAACACGGCAACCGTTGTGAGGGTCGAGGCGACAACCGCACCAAACACCTCATTGGCCCCCTGGAGCACGGCGTCAAAGATCTTCTTGCCCGTCTGGAGCTGACGGTCGATATTTTCCAGCACCACAATCGAGTTGTCCACCAGCATGCCAACGGCAAAGGATATCCCGGCAAGGCTCACCACGTTTAGGTTCCGGTGGAGCAACCACAAAAAGATAAAGGTTCCAACGGCTGAAATGGGAATGGCAAGGCCAATGGTGATGGTGGATCGAAGACTGCCGAGAAAGAGCAGGAGAACAATGATGGCAAGGACCCCGCCGATCATGACATTTTTTTTCATGTTATCAATGGAGGTCAGGATATAGGGGGCCTCGTCATGGGCCCAGTCGATGAAAAGATTCCGACTGGCCAGTACATCGGTGTTGAGCCGGTTCACCTCTGCCCTTACATTGTCTACAATTTCGATGACATTGGCGCCCTTTTCCTTTTTTACACCCACCACAATGCCCTCCCGGCCGTCCTGCATCACCGAAACAAACTGGGGCTCATGGCCGATGGATGCCGTTGCCACATCCCTTAAAAAAACCCGTTTTATGCCGTCGTCATAGACCACCACATCCAGCGGATCCTGGTCGTTCTGGAACTTTGCAACGGTCCTGATCCGGTAATTTTTCCGGTCAATGCCAAGCACACCTGCCGACACATCCTTATTGGCCGTACTTATCTTGGAGATAATCTGGTTGATGGTGATGCCCCGCTGGGTCATGCGCCCAGGATCGATGATGATCTCCAGCTGGTCTTCGGTGCCCCCAAACACCAGCAGGGAAGATACACCCTCGATGCGTTCCAGGTACTGGCGGATCTCGTTTTCAAAAAAAGTCCGGTAGGTCAGGATATCCGTGTCTTTGCCCTCAATGGTTTTCATGACCATCCAGATGATGGGCTGGGACGAACCGCCCGAGCTTGACAGCACGGGCCGCATGACATTGTCCGGGTATTCATCCACCTCGTTGAGCTTGTTGGAAACCCGGAACAACGCTGTGTCAATGTCGGTATCAAGGTCAAAGGTCAGGGTGATGGTGGCGTAATCGTTGTACGAGGAGCTCTCCATCTTCTGGAGGTTCTGGAGGCTCTTGAGCTTATCCTCCTGCTTTTCCACCACCTCGCTCTCCATGTCCGTGGGGCTTGCCCCGGACCAGACGGTCATGACCTCGATCTCGGGAAGATCCGTGTCCGGCGCCAGCTGAACCGGCAGTCGGGTCAGGCCGATCACACCGAACAAAACGATGAGAATCACCATGACCGCCGTTGTAACGGGTCGTTCGATTGCACTTTTAATGATATTCATAATTTAATGATTCCCCCTGTTACAGCCACACCGGGTCCTGGTTTGACATCAGTTGATGATGGTAACGGCCTGGCCCGGTCTCAGCCGCGCGTTCCCGTCCACCACCAGGGGCATGTCCGCCTTGAATCCATCGGGGGCAATGGCCACATGTTCCCCCACATAGGAGAGGATGGTGACGGGCAAGGGCACGGCCTTGCCGTCTGTCACCGTATAGACCATGTTCTGGCCGTTAAAGCTGACCAGGGCATCCCGTGGCACAAGGAGCATGTTCTTTTTTGGGGCCACGGGCATGGACACCGTGGCCGACATGTTGAGCACCGGATTTTCAAGCAGGGGCAGCTTTACCTTGACGAACACGCTCTTGGTCTGGGGATCGGCCACGGGAATGACCCCGTCAATGACCCCCATCAGCCGTTTACCCAGGGAAACAATGGACACCTCCACCTGTTCACCCTTTTGGGCAAAGGCAAGAAAGTCTTCAGAAACCGGCACCTTGACAAAGAGATCGTCCATGGAACCCATGGCGCAAAGCCTGGAACCCTGGGAAACCCAGTCGCCCTTTTCCACCATCTTTTCAAGGACCAGCCCGTCAAATGGGGAGCGGATAACGCTCTTGGCCCGTTTGAGCCGGGCAAGGTCAAGCTGTTTTTCAAGTATGACCGTCTGTTTGACAAGGTCCTGTTTTGAGAGCAGGATGCTGTCATACTCTGTTTCACTCACCGCTTCCTGGCTGAACAGGGTTTTATAGCGTCCCAGGTCTTTTTCAGCCTTGATAAGGCGAACCTTGACCTGGTCCATCTGGGCCACCACGGATTCGATCTCATTGTCGATGAAATCCGTATTCAATTGAAACATCACGGCCCCCTGTTTCAGCCGGTCACCCTCGTTGAAGTGAACCGAACTGACAAGCCCGCCCACCTCGGTGGAAAGGTTGCTCAACCGGTCAAAAAACAGGGTCCCCACAACCTGTGTGTTTTCAGCAACAACACGCTGGATCACAGGGGCCGTCACCACCCTTGCCGGAGGCGGAGCCTCACCATCATGTGCCATTGCACCTTCACGTCCCGGCACCATAAACGAAACCGCCACCACCATCCAGATTAACCCTTTTTTGAGTTTCATCTTAATTCATCCCTTTTTTTATATGTAACCGTCGCCGAGGCATCACCATCAGGGGCGTTTCATTGTTCGTTGTGGTCAGACTCGGGCCCTGAACCCTGCGGCAGCATAGGCCACCATGGCGTCAACCATCGCCTCCCGGCCCATGTTAAGTCCCAGTATGGTCATGCTTTCGTCCATCATGCAGTTACCCTGCATGATGCCAAGGGCCATGTTCCTGAAAAAGGCAAGCCTTGATAAAACCGTCCTGGGAGGCAGTTCCGGAAGGGCCTTGACCAGACATTCCCCATAGAAACGGGTGATCTTCCCGACCAGATCCTGGATGCTCTGACGGAACAGATCTCCGTCATCGTAGGAGTTGAAGAACTGGGCAAACATGGCTTCATGGTCGGGATGTTGCCTGGAAAACTCAACCAGGGGGACAAGGTAGGCGGCAAGAATCGCCTCAAGTTCAGGTTTATTCCTGCCGGCTGCATCCATCACGTCCTGAAGCCTGGACTCCAGTTTCTCAATCAACGGGTTGAGAATCCGGACCATAACGGCAGCAATCAGGTTGTTTTTGCAGCCGAAATGGTAATTGATGGCAGCGATATTGACGCCGGCCGCTTCCGTTATCCGCCGCAGCGAGGCTTTTTCTGCCCCAAGGGAAGGGATGAGCCGTTCAGCCACGTCAAGTATTTTTGTTTTGGTGTCTCGCATTTTGCAGACCCAGGTCCGATATTGCCACTGATTAATAAAACGATTGAGTGGAAAAATTTAAACACTGTTTGATTTTTTGTCAAGAAGAAAGGGGGGAGCGCCCTACTCGTTTCTGGAGGGAAAAAAAAGCTGCCTGAGCCATCCAACGTAGGTGTTCGCCCGGAGCATGGCCCTGTCCTGATTGTCCAGGAGCATGGAGATTTTATCCACATCGGAAAACCTGTCCTTGCGGGTGGTAATGGGCTGATCCGGGTCAAGGGTGCGGATCACCCGGGCAGGATTGCCAACGGCAATGGCATTGGCCGGAATATCGGAACTGACCACGGCACCGGCGCCAACGATGCTGTTCTCTCCAATGGTGACGCCCTTGCACACAATGGCGCTGTCGCCGATCCAGACATTGGGCTCAAGCCTCACAGGGCATGCCTCGGCAGGGGGCAGGCTGCGGTCATAGATGCCGTGCCAGTCGGAATCGGTGATATAGGCGTTGCTTGCGATCATGCAGTTGTCCGCGATGAGAATCTCCCGGGCCGCACTGATCCTGACCCCCGGGGAGATGAGCACATGGTCGCCGATTTCGATCCCCCTGACATCAGGCTTGTCCGTCCACACGGTGAGCCTTGTCTTCTTGTCCGAAGCCCCGAGAAGTGTCACATGGGCACCAATGGTGACAGGCGCACCAAAGACCTCGATGTGCCAGGGTTTGACCACATAGGGATTGGGGCCGAGGCCGTCCAGCTGGGGTTCCAGAAAGTGGTGGAGATAAAAATTCTGGAAGCTGAACCACATCTTTTTAACCAGATAGGGGCGGTGATCTTTTCGCACGGCGATGCTACCCCTTGAACCTGAAACCGTCCCAGGCATCGTGGCTGAACAGCCGGGATGCCGGGGTTATGGTGTAAAGGGCGTCGGCCGCCATCAGCACCACGGCATTGGTCCACGAAATTTTTTCCTCGGGCCAGACGGTCATGTCCGGAAAGGTGTAGCCGCACCAGAAGGTATTGTCGTCAAACACCCGCTCCTGAATCCAGGAAAAAACCAGCCGGGCAAGCCGGTGGTTGCCCATGGCGGCAACGGCAATGACAAACTCCGAAGTTTCAGCCATGGTAACCCAGGGCCGGTCTGACACGCACCGGATCCCCTGGCCTTCGATCACATATTTTTTCCAGTACCGCTCAATGCGTTTGACCGCAGCATCCCCCCTGAGGGCACCTGACAACACCGGATAAAACCAGTACATGGAAAACCGGGACTTGCTGATATTATAAATATGGATGTTGTCCCGTATCGTGGCACCCAATTTTTCAAAGGCCAGTTCCCAGCGGGGCTGACGCTGCCCCACAAGGTCTGCAAGGGCAAGGGCGCATTTAAGGCTCATGAAAATCGAACTGGCACCGGTCAACAGCGCCATGGGGTCTATTTTTCCCTGGGGGCTTTTGGCCCAGTAAATCTCACCCCGGTCCGTCTGAAGGTCCACGGCAAAATCGATTCCCCGCTTGACCGACTCCCACAGGGTTTCCACGAACGGCAGATCCCTGCGGATCAGCCAGTGGTGGAACACACCCGTTGCCAGATAGCTGCTCATGTTGGTTTCACAGGTCCGGTCTTCAGGCTCACCGTTGATATAGGAAGAGTACCATGACCCGTCCGGGTTCTGACAAGAAGCCATCCATTGATAGGCAAGGTCGGCTTGATTATGGAAGCCTGCAATGTTGAGGCCCATTGCCGATTCCACATGGTCCCATGGATCGGTTTTACCACCCGTGTGCCAGGGAATCTCTCCAGTATGCCTCTGCAGGGAGACGATGAGATTCGCCACTGAGCCAATATTCAGTGAAGGGCACTGCCTTGCCTGGAAAGTATCAAACTCCATTACATTCTCCCCATATGGAAATCGTCCTTAAAATAGATAAGGGCAAATTAAATAGGGTTTTAATACCAGAACCACCGGGGAAAGGCAAGGCGTTACCGTCACCCCCATCATGAATTATCATTCATGTTATTTATTTTTTTCGGCAACGGAGTCATTTTTTAGACACCCGGGGTTAAAATCCAAGGGTGTAAATTGCTAACTTTCTGAAATTGAAAGAAAATAAATAAACGCTCCTGAATCGTATAAATAAGAAAATGACTTGACATTCCATGGGCAACTCTGTTAATCAAAAATGAATGCTCATTCATAAGTTGGTTGCATGGTTCTAATTTATATACAGGAGGGAGTCATGGTTAGAAAGATCAGAAAGGCTGCAGTGATCGGGTCTGGAATAATGGGTGGCGGAATCGCTGCCCTCCTTGCCGGTGCTGGAGTTAACGTACTGCTTTTGGACATTGTTCCGTTTGATTTAAAGGACGAGGAAAAAAGCGATCCTGCAGCAAGAAACAGAATCGTAAAAGCGGGCATGGACGCAGCCCTTGCCTCTGCACCATCGCTGTTCATGACCAAAAAAGACGCCGCACTCATCACCACGGGCAACCTTGAGGACGATTTCGACAAGCTTGCAGAATGCGACTGGATCGTTGAAGTGGTTGTGGAAAACCTGAAGATCAAACAGGCGCTCTTTAAAAGACTCGAAGGAATCAGAAAACCCGGTTCCATCATCAGTTCCAACACATCCGGTATTCCCCTCAAGGACATGTCCGCCGGCCTCTCCCCTGAGTTCAAGCAGCACTTCATGGGAACCCATTTTTTCAACCCTGTCCGCTACATGCACCTGCTGGAGCTGATCCCAGGGGCCGAGACCCTTCCCGAGGTTCTGGATTTTGTCGCCAAGTTTGGCGAAAAACACCTTGGCAAAGGCATTGTCTGGGCCAAGGATACGCCCAACTTTGTGGGCAACCGAATCGGGGTCCAGGGCATTGGTAAGGTCATGCAGCTGATGGTTGAAGATGGAATGACGGTTCCCGAGGTGGATGCCATCTTTGGTCCGGCCCTGGGTCGACCCAAGACCGCCATCTTCAAGACAACCGACCTTGTGGGCCTTGACACCATGTCCCATGTCTGCCAGAACTCCTATGATCTCTGCGTTGACGATGAACAGCGGGACGCCTTTGTCGTTCCTGAGTATGTCAAAAAAATGCTCGAGAAAAAACTCCTTGGCAACAAGACCCGGGCAGGTTTCTACAAAACCGACCTGACCCCTGAGTGGAAAAAAATCAGAAAGGTGATCAACCCGGCCACCCTTGAGTATGAAGACCTTGTCAGACCTTCGTTCCCCTGCCTGGATGCAGCCAAGAAAAAGGCCACCCTTGCAGAAAAGGTTGTCTGCGTTCTCACAGGCGATGACAAGGGTGCCAAGTTTGCCTGGAAAATGGCAGCCAACAGCTTCCAGTATGCAGCCAACCGGATTCCCGAGATTTCAGACACCATCATCGAAATCGACAACTCCATGAAATGGGGTTACAACTTTGAGATGGGCCCCTTTGAAGTGTGGGATACCTATGGGGTGGAAGCCGCCGTTGAAAGAATGAAGGCTGAGAATCTCGAGGTTCCGGCAAATGTGATGGCAATGCTTGCAGCTGGCAACAAGAGCTTTTACAGACTTGAGAACGGCGTCAAAGAATTCTACGATTTTGCCTCAGCATCCTATAAGGCCGTTCCCGTGAGCAAGACCATGGTTTCCCTTGCCGCGGCAAAGGGCAACGGAAAAACGGTTTTTGAAAACGGGTCAGCCAGCCTCATCGACATTGGTGACGGTGTATTCTGTATCGAGTTCCACACCAAAATGAACGCCATCAACGGTGAAATCGTTGACACCATTGACCAGTCTCTGGACTATGTGGATGCCAATGGTGTCGGCCTGGTCGTCGGCAACGAGGCAGGCGGAATGCCCGGCGCATTCTCCGCAGGTGCTGACCTTGCCTTTGTATCCAAACTCTGCCACGACAAAAAATACGCTGAAATGGACGCCTTCCTTAAAAAGGCCCAGGACGGTATTCAAAGAACCAAATATGCCCCCTTCCCCGTGGTTGCCGCGCCCTATGGCATGGTACTTGGCGGCGGATGTGAAACCTGCCTGGGTGCCGACAAAATCGTGGCCCATGCAGAGCTTTTCATGGGTCTTGTGGAAATCGGCGTTGGACTGCTGCCCGCAGGCGGCGGCTGCATGAACATCTGGAAAAAATTTGTCAACGCCCTTCCCGCAGGAACGGCCAAGGACATGGATCTTGCAAAGCTGTTCATCCCGGCCTTCATGAACGTTGCCATGGCTAAAGTTTCCATGTCAGCAGCCCAGGCAAAGGGCAACGGCTACCTGGGGCTTGCCGACAGAATCGTATTCAACCGTGACAACCTCATTGGCGAAGCCAAGAAAGAAGTGTTGAAAATGGTTGACGATGCCTATGCACCCCCTGCAAAACAGCGTCTCCTTGTCATGGGAAATGCCGGCCAGGGAATGGTCCATGGCGAAGTCTTCAACCTGATGTGCGGCAAAATGATGAGCGAGTATGATGCCTTCCTTGCCAAACGTATCGCCTATGTCATGAGCGGCGGTGACGTCAACAAAAACACCATGGTTCAGGAGGAAGCAATCCTCAAACTTGAACGCGAGGCTTTTGTGGACTTTGCAAAAGAGGAAAAGACTGTGGCAAGAATCGACCACATGCTGAAAACCGGTAAACCGCTCAGAAACTAAAGGAGAAATCAGATGAAAGAAGCATATATCGTACAATCAATCAGAACCCCGGGCTGCAAGCAGAGGAGGGGTCATTTCAAACAGACCCGGCCCGAGGAGCTGCTGTCCTTTATCCTCAGGACCCTTGTTGAGAAAACCGACGGGATCACCCCCGACGACATCGAAGATGTAATGTGCGGCTGCTCGTTTCCAGAAGCAGAGCAGGGACTCAACATCGGCAGGATCGGCGCAAAAATGGCCGGTTTTCCCGACAAGACCTCGGGTGCCACGGTCAACCGTTTCTGCTCGTCGGGCCTTGAGGGTATTGCCCTTGCATCGGCAAGGGTTTCAATGGGCTGGTCAGAGATTGTTATCGGTGCAGGCGTTGAATCCATGACCTTTGTTCCCATGGGCGGCAACGTACCCCGTCCCCATCCCGAGTATTCAAAGACCGACCCTGAAATGTACACCTCCATGGGTATCACGGCCGAGAATGTGGCAAACCGCTACAAGATCTCCCGCCAGGAGCAGGATGAGTTTGCCTCCAAATCCCAGGCAAAGGCTGCACGGGCAAGGGACAACGGACTGTTTACCGAGCTTATTCCCACCCCTGCCTATCGGTATGTGGAGCAGGCAGACGGCACCTACAAAAAAGAGCAGTTCATCGTGGATGCCGACGACGGCATCCGGGAATCCACACCCGAAAGCCTTGGCAAACTGCGCACGGTGTTTGCCGTAAACGGAAGCGTCACGGCCGGAAACTCTTCCCAGACCACAGACGGTGCTGCTGCCACCCTGATCGTATCCAAGGAAAAATGCGAAGAACTCGGCCTGAAACCCATTGGACGGCTTGTCTCCTACGCAACCGTGGGCTGCCGGGCCGATGAAATGGGTGTGGGCCCCAGATACGCAATCCCAAAGGTGCTTGAGCAGGCCAAGATGACCGTAGACGACATTGATATCTTTGAAATCAACGAGGCCTTTGCCTCCCAGGCCCTCTACTGCATCCGGGAACTTGGCATTGAAAAATACATGGACAAGATCAACATCCATGGCGGTGCCATCGCCCTGGGTCATCCCCTGGGATGCACAGGAGCCAAACTGACGGCAACCTGCCTTGCCAACCTCAAGGAAGTCAAGGGCCGCTACGGCATTGTTTCCATGTGCATTGGCGGCGGCATGGGTGCTGCCGGAATTTTTGAGAGATTCTAATCGATAACAACCATTGAAACGCCCAGGCTGATCGCAACTTGACGGGCGTTTCATAAATTTGCTTTACACTTTAAAAAGAGGCTGTTCCCATGGGGGAGCAGTCTCTTTTTTACTTGACGGCCCTGCACAAAACTTCAATACTTGAAAATATCAATTCCCACCCATGACCGGGAGATCTGTTCCCATGATCAGAGGTATTTTCACCTTTCTCGTATTGTTCATGATAGCAGCCCCATGCACAGGAGACATTTACCTGTGGACCGACACCCGGGGCATACGGCATTTCAGCAATGTTAGCCCCCCGTCATCGGCCGTCACCCAGGAAACCATCCAAGAAACTACCAGCCCGCCCAGGGTTGATATTGACACCCCCCAAGGCCCTCTGTTCAAGGTGGTGACCGTCTATGACGGGGATTCCATCAAGGTTCGGGGGGCGGCCAAAACATCCAGGAAAGAATCAAGTCTCACCTTCATGGTCAGGCTGGCCGGCATTGATGCCCCTGAAGCAGGCTACGGAAAACGGCCAGGCCAGCCCTTTGGCCAGGAGGCACGACAGATGTTAGAAAACCTCGTGGCCGGCAAACGGGTCGCCCTCAAGAGCCATGGCATGGATGCTTACAACCGCCAGCTTGCCGAAGTTTTTGCAGACGGAATCAACGTCAATCTGGCACTGTTGACAGCCGGAATGGCCGAATGTTACAGGGGAAATCTTGTCAAAGGTCTTGACCCTGGACCATACATACGTGCCGAAGCTGCTGCAAAAAGGGCATACCGGGGTGTCTGGGGCCTTGGCGGCAACTACCAAAGCCCCAGGTCCTGGAGAAAACAACACCCCAGAAAAAAATAACCGCTATTCCGTAACCTTATATTCATACACAAACCAGTATAGAAAGCCGACAAAGAAACTTCCCCCAACAATATTTCCCAGGGTGACGGGGATCAGGTTGACAATGAAAAATTGGGCCCAGGTGACCTGGGCGCCGTGGAAAATACCCATGGGGATAAAAAACATGTTTGCAATGGAATGCTCGAATCCCAGGGCCACAAAGGCCATGATGGGAAACCAGATGCCGAGAATTTTTCCTGCCACATCATCGGATGCCACGGCCAGCCAGATGGAAAGACACACCAGCCAGTTGCACCCGATTCCCTTGAGGAACAACACCCAGAAACCGGCCGTTACCTTGCCCTCTGCCACGGCCCGGGTAAACCCCAGCCAGGGTTCGGGCGCGACCAGGTGGGTCTGGTAGGCAAGAAAATATGCCACAAAAAGCGACCCCAGAAGGTTCCCGCCATAGGAAATAAAAAGGTTTCTAAGCCATAAAATCCATGGAATTCTTCCGGAAAGAACCCCCGGGATACTGACGGCCGTATTGCCCGTAAAAAGTTCAGCCCCGGCAATCACAACCAGCATGAGTCCCACGGGAAAAACGGCCCCGAAAATAAAACTCTGGAGACCTGGATTGGCAGCCTTTATTCCTGGCAGGCCCCCGCCGACCTTGATGGCAAGCAGCCCCCCAAAGGCGATAAATGCACCGGCCATAAACCCCATGATCAGGGTCTTGTCAAACCCCATTTTAACCTTTGTCAATCCGGCCATGTTAACGGCTTTAACCACTTCCCTGGGTGATCTGTAAGTCATCTAAGCCTCCTGATTAACCGTTATCCCATACCGAACCTCCCACTGAAGCACCACCATTGGAGGCATTTTAAATTTCGTTGCAGCCAGGGCAGATACCATGTCCGGCCATGCCGGCTATATGCATCTCCCCTATTCTCCCAACTGCCCCCTATGCCTATGCAAAAAAAGCACCATGGCGTAAAAAAAAGGTTAATGTTTACACAAAGAAAAATTTAAGGTTAAATTACACCCATCGGTTTAACTCTATATCCAAGGAACAAAAGTGCCAATTGGAGTCAATGGAAATGCAATGAAGGATTCAACCTGCGATGGGCAGCTTTTGTTTTCCAATGAGCTGCTTCAAACGATATTTAATTCCCTGTCCGCCCATATTGCCGTTCTTGATGAAAACGGGACCATCCTTGAGACCAATGCCGCCTGGAAGCATTTTTCCGTGGCCAATGGCCTTCCTGAAAACGTGGATTTCAGGCAGATAAACTACCTGGACGTGTGTGAGACGGCATCGGAGGAAAACCTTGAGGACGCCCAGGCCGTTGCCCGGGGCATCCGGGCGGTCATGGACGGTGAAATCGGTGAATTTCTCCACGACTATCCATGCCACTCCCCCGAGGGGCCCCGCTGGTTTTACATGCGCGTTGTCTTGATGCACAAAAGCGGCCCCAAACGGGTGATTGTCTCCCACGAAGATATCACCCAGCTCAAGCTTACCCAGGAGGCATTGACCGAAAACCAGCATCACCTTAACGATAAAAACCAGAGCCTTGAAGAGGCAAATGTGGCCCTCAAGGTGCTGCTTCGCCAGAGGGAACAGGACAGGGCAGACATGGAAAAAAAATTCCTTGTCAATGTTAAGACCTTGATCATGCCCTATATCGACAAGCTCAAACTGGAACGACTCAATGAAAAGCAGAGCACCCTGGTCAACATTGTGGGGGATCATTTAAACGACATCATTTCGCCCATGGTGCAGAATTTCGCCAATGCAGGCTTGATGCTCACCCCCCAGGAGATGCAGGTCGCTTCCCTGGTCAAGGACGGCAAAACCACCGCTGAAATAGCCGACATCCTTTTTGTTGCAGAGGCAACCGTCAGTTTCCACCGGAAAAATCTACGCAGTAAACTGGGTATCAAAAACAGGCAGACCAACCTCAGGTCCTTTTTATTGTCCATGTCATAGCGATGGGTTTACCCCCCCATAAAACCCCCTTTCCCCCCTGTTGTAAAAACCGTCATCCGGTCATATCTTTTCCTTGAATCCCCAAGAGAAAGGAGTTAAACATGAAAAACCCGACCCGGTGTGACACCGCCTACGACATGATGGACCTCTCCATTGACATTGCCTGGGAAAGACACGGCATCCAACACAGGGAGCGCTATTTTGCAGACCACATGAACTGCTGGCGGGACATTTTTCCCGGCAGTGTGCTGGAAGCGATGATGACGGCAGCTCCCGGCCAAACCATTGTTCAGAGCATCGCCCCGGGGCAGATCATACCCGACTATCGCCAGGACAAGGTGCTGACCCTGCCCCGGTCCCGGTTGAATAACTTTTCTTCTCCTGGAGTCCCTGCCCCTGGCCGATTTTACCCCCAGGGCATGATATCCGGACTCCCGGGAGTCTTCAGGGACAACCTCATTCCCTTTCGATGCATCGGTGTGAACCAGGACCGGACGACCATTGACCTGAACCATCCCATGGCCGGTATTCCCATGGAGGTGACCATGACGGTGCAGACCCGCTATCCCGGCTCCGGCGAACGGGGAGGAAGCTGCACGGACTGGATGGACCTTGCCCTGACAGGACCGGGAATGCAGTCCCGCCACGAACGTGTCCCCACCGATTTTTCACGTGAACACCGTTTTCACCGGAAAGATGCCAGGCCCGACCCTGTTTTTTACGAAACAGACCGGTTTGTCCACCACATTGATCAGACCGCACGCAAAAACCTGTCAAAGCTCTACGCAACCCTGATCCGACCCGGGGATGCTGTGCTCGATCTAATGGCCAGCTGGGAATCCCATCTGCCCGAAGAACTGGACGGTTCAATGGTCCACGGAATCGGACTCAACGGCAATGAACTTGAGCAGAATCCAAAACTGACCAGCCACGGGGTCCAGGATCTCAATGTCGATCCCATCCTGCTGTTTGACGATCACACCTTTGACACCGTGGTCTGTTCGCTGTCCGTGGAGTACCTGACCGATCCTGTTGCCATCTTCAACGAGGTGGCCCGGGTGCTCAAGCCCGGTGGCACATTTGCCCTCTCTTTTTCAAACCGCTGGTTTCCTGAAAAGGCGGTCAACGTCTGGGCTGAACTCCATGAGTTTGAACGTATGGGCCTGGTTCTGGAATATTTCCTTGAATCCAACCGGTACGCGGCCCTTTCAACCATTTCCCTGCGGGGCTTTCCAAGGCCGGAACACGACAATTATTCTTCAACATTAAGATTGTCAGATCCCCTCTATGCCGTCATGGGGAAAACCAGGCGATGAAATTTTTCAGCAGTCTGTTTTACACTGTGTAAAAAAATCTGACACAGGAGTGGGACGGATTGTCCCCCGGTGACGATTTGAAGACCATCTTCCAAGGCACAAATTTTGCTGTTAATCGAAACAAGAGCCTGTGTCTGCCGGGAACTTCATTTCCGTGGCAGCATGGCTGTGCATGGTGCAAATTCCAATCAAAGGAGGAAGGTTCATGTTTGATTTAATTCCCAAAAGCAAAAGGCATGGTAAGGATGTGGTCAATTTCAGAAGTGAACTCGACAATCTGTTCAACAACTTTTTTGAATTGGACACACCCATGCGTCGTTTTTTTGGCAATGAGGACTGGACCCCCCGGGTGGATGTACACGAAGGCGAAAAGGAGATCACAGTCAAAGCCGACCTGCCCGGATGTGATGCAAAGGACATCAATGCCAGTCTTGACGGAAGGTTGTTAACCATAAAAGGGGAAAAACAACAGGAAAAAGAAGAAAAAAAAGGCGCCTTTCGCAGCGTGGAACGAAACTATGGATATTTCAGCCGAACCATCTCACTGCCGGCAGAAGTAGACCCTGATACCATTGATGCCGCCTACAAGAAAGGGGTTCTAACCCTTGTTCTCAAGAAAATCAAGGAAGAGAGCGCCGGGAAAAAAATTGAAATCAAAACCAGCTGATCGACCTTAAATTCCGGTGGCAGGACCTGGCCCCGGCCACCGGAATAAACAGACATTCATTACAGTCACTATGGTTTTTCTGAAAAAATTTCCGCCATCATGCACCGGGCACTGCCGCCACCAACGGTTTCAATGGTGATCAGATCCATGGGCACATATGTTTACAGAACACCCTGCCCTGTTGCCCTTAGGGGTGCTCAAAGTTCAAAGCGTATACGTTCAGCCCCCCTCTGTGTCTAATTTTTAAGGAAATGAACATGAGTGAAGAACATCTGTCCATGTGGAAGGGCCTGGGCCTGAATCTGACAGCCCATGATGCACTGCTGAAGGTCCTCGGAGACATCTATACCGATATCTATTTTGCCCAGAAATAACGGCCTGAAGGAATGGGGTATTTTGATTTTTTGATGTCCGAGGTGCATGGCCTCAGGATCAAAGAACTTCTGGATGAAAAAGAGCAGGGCCGCACCCTTCTCAGGAAAGATTACCAGACAGACGGCGTCATCCACTACGGCCTCAAGTTGATGGAACGCCCTCCTGATGCAGGGTGATTTTACTGTTCTGGCAAATTTTTACCCGGGGCACCCGGCGCAAGGGAAGTCCACCCGCCGCCAAGGGCCTTGTACAGGCTGATGAGATGGGACGTCACAGCGCCCTGACTCTGTGCCAGCTGATCCTGGAGGGACAATAGGGCCCGCTGCCCATTGAGCACATTTTGAAAATCAGTCAGGCCGGACCGGTATTGATCTTCAGCAAGATCAACGGCACGCCGGGCCGCCCCTGAAGCCGCCTTCAAAGACCGCTGCCGGACCTGCTCCTCGGCGTAACCGGTCAGCGCATCTTCCACCTCGGCCAATGCTTTGAGTACTGAGGCCTCATAACGAATCAATGCCTGCTCCTGGATGGCGTTCTGCACCTCAATGTTCTGGCGTATCCGCCCGGCATCAAAGAGGTTCCATTGAAATGACGGGCCCAGGCCAAACGTGCCGCTCTCCCTTTCAAACAAGCTGGTCACGGACAGTGCTTCCAGACCAATGGAACCTGCCAGGGTAAATCTGGGGTAGAGCCGGGCCGTGGCAACGCCGACAACGGCGGTCTGGGCGGCAAGTTCCCGCTCGGCCTTGCGGATGTCTGGCCTTCTGCGCATGACATCTGCCGGCACCCCCACGGCGATCTCCAGGGGAGGCAAGGGAATGGCTTTTCGTTCAGCCAGCTCCTCTTTCAATGAGCCGGGATTCTGGCCCAGCAGAACGGATAGCCTATTTTTGGCCTGTTCAAGTCCTGTCTGCAACAGGGGAATCTGTGACCGGGTCTCTTCAAGATTGTACCGGGCCTGTTCCAGATCAAGGTTACTGGTCAGTCCGGTCTGGCTGCGCGTAACGACCATGCCATAGGTCTGCTCCTGGGCCCTTTGATTGGCCTCGGCCAGGGACAGCCGGGTCTGAAACGATCGTACTTCCACGTAGTTCAGGGCAACTTCGGCCAGCAGGCTCACCATCACATCATGCAGGCCCTCCTGGCTGGCCTCAAGTGAGGCCCCTGCGGCCTCGACTGAGCGTCGAACCCCGCCAAACAGATCAAGTTCCCACCCGGCGTCAAAGCCTACATCGTACAAATCGTTTTCCGTGCCAAGGCCTGTCTCGCTGCTGGTGCGGACCCTGGTGGCAGCACCTGAAACGTTAATGGTTGGAAAACCATCGGCCCTGGCAATCCCCCGCCGGGCCCGTGCCTCACGAACCCTTGCCCGCCCAAGGCCCAGGTCAAGGTTGCCGGCAACGGCACGTTCAATCAATTTCGTTAATGCCGGATCATTAAAGGTTGACCACCAGCCGGCCAGGGTCCGGGCATCGGGAGGTGCCGCGGTCAGCCCGTTGGGCAGCGCCGTGTTCCACCCTTTGGGAGCCCCGGTATCAGGAGCCGCATAATCCGGGCCAACAGCAGCACACCCGGCAAGCAGGAACCCGAGCAGGAGCCCAACGAGGTTCAAACACGGGTAAAGCACCTTTGTATGGCCCATGCCGGACCGGCGAATACGCTGTCTTGTTTTTGTCATTTTAATCATCCCTCTTGTTTTCCATCATTCTCATCATACAAAATTTATGAAAAATCCCCAGGCATGGTGCTATTTTGGCGCATTAGGCCGTTACATTGATGCTCCTGCGGAACAAGACCAGGGCCGCCATGAAAAACACGCTGCCAATGGCGATGATTGCCAGAAAATTCGGCCAGACCTGATTAAACCCCGCACCACGGTAGAGGATCGCCTGGGCAAAACTGACAAAATGGGTGGTCGGCGCCAGCGCCATGATGGCCTGGACCACTTTAGGCATACTGTCTTGGGGGGTAATACCGCCGGAAAGCATTTGCAGGGGCAGAATGACCAGAATCATGAGCAGGCCGAGTTGGGGCATGGAACGGGAAACTGTGCCCATGAAAATGCCCATGGCAGCTGTGGAGAACAGATGCAGCATGGCACCGAACAGAAACAGGACTATGGAACCGGCCACGGGCACAGCCAGCACCCCCTGCACCATAAAGTGCAGGGACAATGCTGCAGCCGTAAGAACGACCAGCCCCATGGCCCAGATTTTGGACATCATGATCTCAAACGGCGTAAGCGGCATCACCAGAAGATGCTCCAGTGTACCGTGCTCCCTCTCCCGGATGACCGCAGCACCGGTGAGGATGATGGACAACAGGGTGATGTTGTTGATGACCTCCATGACACTGCCGAACCAGGCGCTGTTTCGGTTGGGATTGAATTTGGTGCGGACGGCAAGGTCTATGGGCAAAGGGGATCCGCCGCGGGAACCCTTCACAAATTCGTTGATTTCGCCCATGGCAATGTTTTCAATGTAACCGGAACCGATGAAGGCCTGACTTACCATGGTTGCATCCACGTTGACCTGAATGGCCGGCTGTCGATCCGCCAGCAGGTCCCGCTCAAAATCGGGTGGGATATCCACGACAAAGGTGTATTTTCCCCCATCCATACCCGGATCAACCCCATCAGGGTCAATTGGTTCCGGGGTCTTGAAGTAAGGCCCGTAAAAAGCATTGATAATGCGCTGTGACAGCTGGGACTGATCTTCATCAATCACGGCGATGGGTGCGTTGTGCAACTCCATGGACGTGGTGTTTGCAATACTGTAAATTCCCCCTGAGAATGCCCAGATAATCAGGACGATCAACACGGGATCCCGAAAAAGAATGCGGAGTTCCTTGATGCCCAGACGATAGATATTGGCACATTTGTTCATGGTTATTTTTCCTGCTTTTTCAAAAAGATCAGGCTCAGCAGGGTCAGTACCGGAATAAACGCGGCAAGTGCGAAATAATTCCGGGAAAGCTCACTGAATCCCAGCGCCTTGGTGAATACGCCCCGGCTGAGAATCAAGAAATAGGTGGTTGGGAAAAATTTCCCCACCACCGCTCCCACACCCTGCATGGACGAAACGGGATGGGTCATGCCTGAAAAATTAACCGCAGCCAGAAGCGTGACAATGGCTGTGACGGCAAGGGCTGCAATCTGGGTATGGGTAAAGGCCGACATCAGCAGACCCAGGCCCGTGGTAACCGTCACATAAAGAACGGCACCCAGGGTCAGTGCCATGAAACTGCCTTTAAGGGGCACCCCAAACACAAAAATTGCCAGCAGCACCAGCCCGAAAAAACTGATCATGCTGACGCCGATATAGGGCAACTGCTTGCCGATGAGAAACTCCAGCCGGGTCACCGGCGTTGCATAGAGGTTTGTTATGGAGCCCATCTCCTTTTCCCGCACCACGCCAAGGGTTATGAGAATCGCCGGGATGAAAATCAGCAACAGCGGAATTACGGCCGGTACCATGGCGTAAATACTCTTGAAATCCTGGTTGTAGCGATAGCGTACTTCAATATCGGCCATGGTGGTCCGGGGCACCATGCCGATGCTGCGGATGGCAAGTTCTGATAAATAGGCATAGTGCATGCCCTGGAGATAGCCGGCAATGGTTTCTGCCCGAAAGGGCATGGCACCATCAATCCATGCACCCACTTCCGGAACGCGCCCCCTTTTAAGGTCTTTACCGAAACCTGCCGGAATCTCCAGGGCCAGGCTCAGTTCACTGCTACGCATGCGCTGTTCAAGTTCAGCCTCGCTGGCAATGGATGGGCGTTCAACAAAATACCTGGAACCTGAAATGTTCTGAATATAATCAACGCTCTCGGGTGTCTGGTCAAAGTCCAGCACAGCAAACGAAATATTTTCCACATCCAGGGTGATGCCATACCCCATGATAAACATCAAAATGACGGTGCCCATGAGGGCAAAGGTGAGGCGGATGGGGTCCCTCCTGATTTCCAGGGTCTCCCGATGGGCATAGCCGAACAGACGCAATGGGCTGAAGGCACTGCTGGGGCGGGGCCTGGAATCAGGTAATGCATCATCCTGCGTGGGGGTCTGCACCGTGGTGATCTTTTCGTCGGTAGCCTCCAGATAGTCAATGAAAGCATCCTGCAGGGTGTCTTTAGCGCGTGCCCGGATCAACGCCGCAGGCGTGTCCGAGGCAAGCACTTTTCCGCCATGCATAAGCGAAATCCGGTCGCAGCGTTCCGCCTCATTCATGAAATGGGTGGAGACAAAGATGGTGACCCTATCCCTGCGGGAAAGTTCAATCAACAACTCCCAGAACTGATCCCGGGCCACGGGATCAACGCCGGAGGTGGGTTCGTCCAGAATCAGCATTTCCGGGCCATGGATTACCGCCACGGCCAGGGACAGACGTTGGCGGATCCCCAGGGGCAGGCTGCTGGATAAGGCGTATTCATAATCGGTCAGGTTAAACCGCTGGATCATTTCCTGGATCCGTCCTGGAATCCTTTCCGGCGGCAGGTGAAACAACCGGGCATGGAGTTCCAGGTTCTGATAAACCGTGAGTTCAGTGTAGAGGGAAAACCCCTGGGACATGAACCCCACCCGTTTACGAATTGAAAGGTCATTGGCATCCACCGTGCGGTCGAACAACATGGCCCTGCCTTCTGATGCGGGCAGCAGACCCGTCAGCATCTTCATGGTGGTGGTCTTGCCGCAGCCGTTGGATCCGAGAAAACCAAAGATCTCGCCCCGGGCTATCTCGAAATTCACATGATCCACGGCTACAAAATCACCAAAGACCCGGGTAAGCCCCTCGGCCTTGATGGCTGGCGGCCCGTCATCAAGGCAGGTGCGCGGCGGCACCACCAGCTGTTTATGATCTTTGCGCTTTTCTTCGGGCAACAGGCGAATAAATGCCGCGTCCAGATTCCTGGTGCCGGTTTGTTCCATCAGCTGGGCAGGGCTGCCCGTGGCAAGAACTTTACCCCCGTCCATGGCCGCAAGCCAGTCAAACCCTTCGGCCTCTTCCATATAGGCGGTGGACACAATCACGCCCATGCCCTGGCGGCGTGAACGGATGGTATCGATCAACTGCCAGAACTGCCGGCGGGACAGGGGATCGACACCCGTGGTCGGTTCATCCAGGATCAACAGGTCAGGGTCATGGATAAGGGCACAGCACAGGCCGAGTTTCTGTTTCATCCCCCCGGAAAGCTTACCGGCAGGACGGTCCCTGAAGGACAACAAACCTGTAGCGGCAAGCAGTTCATCCGTGCGTATCTTTCGTTCGGTGCGATTCTGGCCGAACAGACGACCGAAAAATTCCACATTTTCAACCACGGACAAGGTCATGTACAGGTTGCGCCCGAGACCCTGGGGCATGTAGGCAATACGTGGACACACCCGGGCACGGTGATGCCTGTCACCCATGTCACCCCCCAGCACCGTGACCGTGCCCTGCTGGATTTTCCGCACCCCTGAAATCAAAGCCAGCAGGCTCGACTTACCCACGCCGTCGGGACCGATCAGTCCTGCCATGCAACCTGCAGGAATATTCAGATCAATGGCATCCAGGACCACGGTTTTTCCATAGCAATGGCTGACATTGGCAACACGGGCGATGCTGTCTTGCGTCACGTTCATGGCAAAGACCTGCGCTGAACATCCTCGGGCCATTGGGCCTGGGGGTCAAGACGCACATAGGCAACACCAGGAACCCCTGTTTTCACCTGGTCCAAATGACCCATCAGTAATTCAGGGTCAATTTTAACCTTAATGCGGAACATGAGCTTTTCCCGTTCGGTCCTGGTTTCAACGGCCTTGGGGGTAAACTGGGCGTTGGGGGCAACAAACGACACCCGGGCCGGCACCGCAATATCCGGCAGGGCATCAAACACAAGCCGGGCCTCGGCCCCCATGGCCACCCTGCCGGCCTCGGCCGTGGGCAGAAAGATGGTCATATACACATCGGTCAGGTCGATCACGGTCAGGACTTTGCCGCCGGCCCCCAGAATTTCACCGGGTTCCGCCAGTCGATAGAGCACCCTTCCCCGAATGGGGGTTTTAAGGATACTGTCCGTGAGGTTGGCCTCGATCTCTTCGGCTTTTGCAACCGAAATATTGATCATTGATTCCGACTCAAGCACCTGGGCCTGGGCTTCAGCCAGCAGGGCTGCTGCCGTTTCCATTGCCCCGCGGTCATGGTCAAGCTGCCTGGCTGAGATGGCATATTTATTTGACGTATATGTGGCCTGTGAACGTTGATAGTCCTTACGGGCCACAGCCAACTCACTGTTTCGCTGCCGGACAAGGGCCTCGGCAAAACTTTTTCCATGACGCACCTGTTCGACGGACGCCTTTGCCTGCCTGAGCTGGGCCGCCAATGTTTTTGTATCCATCCGGGCCACAATCTGGTCCGCCTCAACAAAATCCCCTTCACGGCAGAGGATTTCAGCAATACGACCCTGGTACTTTGTTGCGATGTCAACTTCGGTTGCTTGAATGCGACCATTGCCCGAGGCAATGGTATCCGGTTTTTCCAGTCCCCTGTTTCTGAACCACAACAGGGCAGCGGCCCCGGCAACGGTGATCAAGGCAATACCGAGAATCAACCCTTTCTTAAATTTTTGTCTGTTGTCAGCCACACCATGGTCCTCCTGCCTTAAGTCTTTGTTCATGGGTCACACCTATGTTTTGAATTGCAGAAAATATGCCATCCGGCCGGACAGGGAAAAACAGCTACAACCATGGATACTGCCAGGCAGGCGAACACCGGGAGGGTGTCGGGACAATTGCCAAAATGTAAAATGGGGTTGACGCGATAAAGGGGAAATAATTTGCAAAACTTGATCCATGTCAATGAATTTCCATGAATTTTGGTTTAAACATAGGCAACAGCTGTGAAGGAGTGCAACTTACCCCAATTCTAACGGGAGGTATAATGAAATTCAGTCGACTCAACGAATGTTTTCAAACCATAACCGATGACGATGTGCTCGAGGCCATGAAAAAAATCCCTGGATATCTGGATATCACACCGTCTGATTTTCTGCAGATCTACCAGATTGCCTTTGACCATGCCGTGTCACGGATCAAGACGGCCATCAAGGCCGATCAGATCATGACGCGACAGGTGATTACCGTTGGCCCGGATGCCCCCCTGATTGAGGTGGCGGCCCGAATGGGAAAAAACAAGATATCCGGCCTGCCCGTGGTGGACAACGACCAGGTCGTGGTGGGTGTGATCTCTGAAAAGGATTTTTTAAAGGGCATGAACGATCTTAAAACCCCCTCTTTCATCGGTGTCCTCCTGCAATGCCTTGACAGCAGCGGCGGTGTTGCGGCCTCTCTCAAGTCGCTTTCAGCCGCCGATATCATGTCGTCTCCACCCGTGACCGTAACTGTGACAGCATCCATCCTCGACGTAGCCAACACCATGGACCGGTTGAATATCAACAGGGTTCCAGTGGTTGATGAAAACGCAAACCTGGCAGGCATCATTGCCAGATCCGATCTTGTTCAAGCCATGTGCTGATCATATGGCAAAGGGAGACCTGAATTGATATCCTATTTTAAAAAAATGTCCGGCGGGGGCAAGTGCCCGCCCCGGGTGAACATGGTTGAGATCCTGTGGTCCTGGACCGGGGCATTTCTGGGTATAACCCCCGTGGCATTTCTGCATTACAACTTGTTCGCCGGCAGCGATTTTGTCTATATTATCGGTTCGTTTGGTGCATCGGCTGTTTTGATTTATGGGGCCGTCAGAAGCCCCCTGGCCCAGCCCCGGAACCTGATTGGCGGCCATATTCTATCGGCAGTCATCGGTGTTGTTTCCTATAAATTATTCCATCCCTTTCCATGGTTTGCGGCAGCCTTTTCCGTATCAACGGCCATTGCTGTCATGCATCTGACCCAGACGCTGCACCCGCCGGGCGGTGCAACGGCATTGATCGCCGTCATCGGCAGCGAAAAAATTCACGCCCTGGGGTTCTGGTATGTGCTGATTCCGGTTGGAACCGGTGTCATTATCATGTTAATCGTTGCCCTGATCGTCAACAACATGGCCAAAAACCGCAGGTATCCTGAATTCTGGCTGTAGGACGCAATGGGTCGGGCAAACGATAAACCCGTCATCCGAATTGACAAATCAATTGACAAATGGACAGGGTCATATTCTAACCTTTCTATTTACACGATAAAAGGACAGGATATGCCAACGAATGAGAACCAGAAACTTGCGGTAATGATTGATGCCGATAATGCCCAGGCGTCAATCTGTTCGGAATTGCTGGCTGAGATTGCCAAGTTTGGCGTCGCCAGTGTAAAGCGGGCGTATGGAGACTGGACCACCTCCCACCTGAAGGGATGGAAGGAGCATCTGCATAAACATGCCATTCAACCCATCCAGCAGTTCAGCTACACAATCGGCAAAAATTCAACGGATTCCTCCCTGATTATTGATGCAATGGATCTGCTCCATGAACAAAGGCTGGACGGTTTCTGCCTGGTCTCGTCTGACAGTGACTTTACACGGCTTGCCACCCGAATCCGGGAATCGGGATTAACGGTTTATGGGTTCGGCGAAAAGAAAACCCCGGAGGCATTTGTTTCCGCCTGTGACAAATTCGTGTATACTGAGATTCTCAGGCCCCAGAACAAAGATAATATACCCAGGGAGTCTGACGAGACCGAATTAAAGGCCATACTGGTCTCAGCCATTAATGCCGTGTCCAAGGATGATGAGTGGGCGCCCCTTTCCGGCGTCGGCGGCTATATAAACAAAAAATATCCATCCTTTGACTCAAGGAACTATGGATATGACAAGCTGGGCAAACTGGTGGAGTCATTACCCTTTATTGCGGTAGACCGGCGCAAACCAGATGAAAACGCATCCATTGTGCATCTTTATATCCGGGCCACCACCGTGTAACCGGTTACCAAACAATGCCCAAAGGGAGGCCGAATGAACAAGACACCAGGATTTGAGGATCGGGTAAAAGGTGCACTGTACGGCTTGTTCATTGGAGATGCCCTGGCAATGCCGGTCCACTGGTACTATGATACCAGAAAGCTGGCCAGGGATTACGGGCTGGTGAAAGACTATATGACGCCACGCAACCCCCATCCCGATTCCATTCTCTGGCGGTCTTCCTATTCACCGCCAAACAGGTCCGCTGACATTCTCCACGATCAGTCCCAATACTGGGGACAGCGGGATATCCATTATCATCAATTTCTCAAGGCCGGGGAAAACACCCTCAATCTTAAACTTGCCGGCGAACTGCTGCAACTGCTTGAAAATCAGGGGGCATACGCGGCAACAGAATGGCTGACACACCTGGTCACCTTCATGACCACACCCGGAAACCACACGGATACCTATGTCGAGGAATACCTCAGGCATTTTTTCACACAATATGGTCAAGGGCATGGCCTGACGGCATGCGGCAGAAAGGATGAGAATCATATTGGCGGGTTGAGTCTCATGCTGCCGATTGCCATTGTGTTTGCGCAGGATATGGCATATGCTGAACAAATCGCTCTAGAGCACCTGGGCTTGACCCATGGCGGGACTGCCATGGAAAATGGCGGTAAAATAATGGCCCGCATCATTCTGGATCTGCTCCAGGGAAGAGACCTTGGGCATGCCGTGTTTGATCATTACCAGAACGAAACCGGCGGGAAAATCAAACCGCCACTTCAATCCTTGTTTGACTTTCCCGACCAGACCGTGGTGGGAAAGCATTTTTCTTCTGCCTGCTACATGGACCAGTCGATCCCGGCAACCCTTTATCTGGCCCTGAAATACTGCCAGGATCCGGAACAGGCATTGATTGCCAACACCATGTGCGGGGGTGATAATGCAGGCAGAGGATCTGTTCTCGGCGCAATCCTGGGGGCAGCCCATGGGTTCAGGTGCTGGCCGGACAGATGGATAACCGGTTTGCGCCATCCACCGGCGACAGTCTTGCTTGACCCGCCCGCATGAACCCGGGCAGCGATCATCCACGGCCAAAACGCCGTTGAAAACAATGGTACAAAACAACATGGCAAAGCGAAACAAAGAATCAAACAACATGGCAAAGAGGAGATAAAAATGACGCTGAAAGATTATTTTGAAAAGACAGCTGGAACAGGCGTATTATCAACGGCAGACAGCAAGGGCAATGTCAACGCGGCCGTTTATTCCCGGCCCCATTTCACAGAAGACGACAAACTGGCCTTTATCATGCGGGACCGCCTGTCCCACCGCAACCTTGGGTCCAACCCCCATGCGGCATATCTTTTCATGGAAGAAGGTCCGGGTTATAGGGGAAAGCGGCTTTATCTGCGCATGGTCAGGGAAGAAAAAAACGCGGATCAAATCAAAGCACTCCAGCGCAGGCAATATGCAAAGGAAGTGGACGAAGACAGATTCCTCGTGTTCTTTGAACTCGTCAAAGAACGCCCCCTTGTGGGGGACGACGACGGCCGGTAACCAGGACAGGGACGGTGAAAAAAATGGAAAAGAATTCTTTCTCAACGGATGATCTCGGTGGCCTTTTTGTGCTGGATCAACAGAATGAACCGGCAAAATTATCAAGCCTCTGGCAGGAGAGAACCGCTGTATTGGTGTTTGTGCGGCATTTTGGCTGAGTGTTCTGCCGTCAGCAGGTGGCTGAACTGGCAGCACAGGCCAACCGCTTTAAAGACAAAGGGGCCGTGCTTGCGGTGATCGGTTCGGGGGATCCCCGTTATTTTAAACAATTCCGGGAAATCACCGGCTATGGGGGCAAGCTGTTTTCAGACCCCTCCCTGGCAGCCTTTTCTGCGCTAAATTTTTCCAGCAGCATCACCGGATTGATAAGCATGGGTTCGATGTTTAAAGCCGTCTCTGCCCTGGCAAAGGGTCACCGGCAGGGGTCTGTTCAGGGCAGCACCATGCAGCTTGGCGGTGCCGTGGTAATTGATCCTTCGGGTGCTGTCCGGTATTATTTTGCAGGTAAAAAAGCCGGCGACCATCCCTCAGTTGACGATCTGATCCAGGCCATTGATGATTGAACAGACCGTGAAAAATATGGTAGTAAAAGGGAATTAACAACCCATAAAACCAAGGAGTCAATATATGCCCTACGACTTTAATGCTGAAGAAGTTTTTGAAATGGCCATTAAAATTGAAGCAAATGGTGCGGCATTCTACAGGCGGGCAGCCGCGCTCCAGCCCAACAAGGCCGACAAAGAGTTCCTGGAATCCATTGCCCGCATGGAAGACGGCCACAAGGCCGGGTTTGAAAAAATGAAAGCCACGGTTTCTGATATGGAAAAATCACAAACCGTATTTGATCCCAACGACGAATTACACCTGTATTTGAAGGCAATGGCGGATGCCCACGGCGGAGAGGGCGATCCAAAGATAGCGGCCCGGCTGACCGGCGATGAAACCATGGCACAGATTATTGAAACGGCCATTGGACTGGAAAAAGAGTCCATCCTTTTTTATCTCGGGCTTAAGGATATTGTTCCTCCCCGGCTGGGGCAGGAAAAAATTGACACCATCATCCGGGAAGAAAAAAAGCATATTGCCCAGTTGAGTGGTTTTCTCGCCAAAGCGCAAAAATAAGGGCATGGCCCTGGGGCCCGATCGCCCCCGGCATTGCTCAACCAGGGTTGACCCGGCCCGGTTAACCCATGCAGGCAAACCGGGCCGGGTTAAATCATGTTCAGGTCTGCCATGAGTTTCTGAATGGCCACTTCCTTGGCCTTGGCCTCCACCTCGACGGTAATATCCATTGAAAGCCACAGGGGCGGCAGGTCATTGATGTCAATGAAATCGTGGTGCTTCCTCGTATCTGAGGCGTTCCAGCCGTCTTTGGGCGATGAAATATGGAACAACGGCTCCCGGTTCCAGGTCTCCAGGCAGTGTTGTGTTGCCTCCTCAATCGATAAATCATCTGGAAGACACCGGTGGTGGTGCACATCGTAGACCAGGGGGACATTCATCTCCCGGCACACGGGCAGAAGATCCCGGGGGGAATAGCTTCTGTCATCATTTTCAAGGGTCAACCGCTGCCTGACCGGGTCGGAAAGGGTTTCAATGGTCTGCACAAGCCGCTGAATTGCCGATGGTTTATCGCCGTAGACACCGCCTGCATGGATATTGATGACATCGGCATTCACCCATTGGGCGACCTGGGCCTGGTATTCAAGGTCTGCAATGGAACGCTTGACCACATCCGGGTTGGGAGAAGAAAGAATGATAAACTGGTCCGGGTGAAATGTTGTTCTGATATCATTTTTCAGGCTGAACTCGCCGCAGGCCTTGAATGCCTGAACGATGGCGTCTGAACCGGGCAGATCCAGGATATCATACCCCACAACAGGGTGTGTCTTTAACGGCAGAATCTGGCTGTTGATCCGAAAGCTGCCAATTTTATTTTGGTGACAGAATTCAAGGGCCTTTAACAGATTTTCAGCATTGATCAGGCAGATTTCAGACAGGCGCTGCTTCTGTTCCAGGTCTGAACTTTTTAAAAGGTATGTCGCCGTTGTCCGCCGGAATTTAATGGGTTGTTCTTTGAATATACAGCACAGTCCGAATCTGATTTTCAAGTCACTTTTAACCCCCCCAGATTTTATGCCCATATTTTTTTGCCCTACCCATCACCACCCACAAAATCTTGAGGGTGGTGATGGGAAAATTATTTGTTTGATCTACTGCTCTAACTATTTTTCTTGAAAAATATGAACATCACGCTGGGGAAACGGAATGGAAAGACCTTCAGCGTCAAAGCGGCGTTTAACCTCTCGCGTAATATCCCAATAAACATCCCAGTAATTTTCAGGTTTTACCCACGGACGACATACAAAATTGACCGAAGAGTCGGCAAGCTCATGGAGTTTAACGATTGCGCCAGGACTTTTCAAAACCAGTTCATGGTTGAGGACAATTTCTTCCAGAACTTTCTGCGCCTTATCAACATCATCACTATAACCAATGCCAAAAACCAGGTCGACGCGGCGCTCGGTGATACCAGTCACATTAACAATGACATCACCCCAAACCGAATTGTTGGGTACAATAACAAGCTGATTATCAGGCGTTCTCAATTGTGTAGATAATAGATTCATTGACTCAACCTTACCCAGGGTACCTGCCACGCTGATCACATCACTTACATCAAATGGACGATACAGCAGCATAAGAATACCGCTGGCGAAATTGCTCAGTGAATTTTGCAAGGCAAAGGCAATAACAAAGCCGGCGGCACCGACGACGGCCAGTACCGGCCCGAGATTAACTTCCAGGGCAGAAAGTCCGACAAACAATCCAACGATCAACACCAGGCGACGGGCAGTCAGCACCAGGAAATCTCGCAGTAACGTCGAGAACTGTTTCGTCTTTGAAAAAGCTTTATTCGCCGCTTTTCCTGCAATAATCGAGAGAAGGTAAAACACGATTATGATAACAAGGAACTGCAGTATGTTAAGCGCCCAGCGAAAACCACCCTCCGGGGACATCAACCAGCCGCTAATCGTGGTCCAGGTTGCACTGGCATCGGTCACATCAACTTTGATACCTGAAATCGCTTTAATATAAGTATCGTACTCTGCTGTGTTACCGCCTTTTGCGCTCAACTCAGCCAATACAATTTTAAGCCTGTCTATCAGCAAGGTTCTTTCTGCCGTTAATCCACTAATTTCTTTGATTAATGCAGTTTTAGAATCCGAACCTTCTTCGATTTCGTTACTTTTTCCTGCACCATCATCGCCTTCGGTTACCTTTTTTTCAGCTTCCTTTTCCTCTTTGATTTTCTCTAAATTTTCTTGTTCTGCCTTCTTGTAGATTGCTGCAACTTCAGTGTTGCTGATTTCTTCAACTTTTTTCTGCAGCAACAACAGCCAGGACTTTGCCTCAGCTTCAAGCTCGCATTTTGTTAATGGCCTGACAAGGTGTTCCAAAATTTCAACGGGAACATTCGCATCCTCATTTGTTACTGATTTGATATCAGAAGGACACTCAGAAGCAACAGCGTAGTTCGTCACCATAGCCAGAACAATTACCAACCACAACATCCTGTTCAACCGGATAAGATATTTAAGCATTTAATTCCACCTCTTTGAAAAAAGATTGCCTTTTCAGGTACCCTTGAACAATGGATTCCCACCCCAAACGATACTTCATTTCCATAAACCTATCCCATGCATACCCCATCGTCAATATCTTAATCCCCATAGGTTTGATCCGTCATGATCGACAAAGAAGAACACAATTCTCTTCTATTTTTGATTTAATGTTGAAGTATTATAAATCGTGACCATGTTTTATAAATACGAACAAAAAGGGGAACCCCCTTAAAAAAACACCTCCTTATCCAAGGCAGACCAATGATAAGACTAAAAGAATCCATCCATGTGAGCAGGCCCATTGAAACCGTTTTTAAATACACCAGTAATTTTACGAACATCCAGGAATGGGACCCGGGGGTGATATCATCGGTCAACCCGCACCCAGGCGATGCCCAGGAGGAATCGGTGTATGACCTGGTTCTTAAATTTGGACCGTTCCGTCCACGCATGGTGTATGTGACCACGGCACTTGATCCCTGGACCAGGGTGGTTTTAACCGGTAAAGGCGATAACTTTAACGCCACCGACACCATTTGTTTTGTCCAGACCTTGTCGGGCACAAGAATCGACTATCAGGCTGACATTGAATTTTCAGGCGTTTCAAAATCCATGGAATTTCTCCTCGCCCTTGTTTTGCAACGGGCAGGAAAAAAGGCCATGGCGGGACTGAAAAAAAAACTGAACCCCGGCAACAGCGCCACCCTGGACAACACCTGGTTCGCGTCGGGATCCAATCTAATTGATTTTATGGCCGACCATACGATTTTTCCCGGCATGGCGATGTTCAGCAGATTCGGATACGCCCTGGGCAGACGATTTTGGACCAGGGACGATCAAATTCTCTACGGCAAAAGGGTGGTAATAACAGGAGCCACCTCGGGTATCGGCCGGGCTGCAGCAATGAAACTGGCCGAAAAAAAGGCGGATCTGTTGATCATTGCGCGCAACAGGGAAAAGGCGATGGGGGTTCAGCAGGAGATTATCCGTCAGACCGGGAACCCCCATGTCGACGTTCTGCTGGCAGACCTGGGCGTGATGGCAGACATCCGGTGCGTGGCAGAGGTCCTGATCCGAAGTAAACGCCCCATCGATATCCTGATCAACAATGCCGGTGCCCTGTTCAACCATCGCGGCGAGACCGCTGAAGGGTTTGAAAGAACCTTTGCCACGGACCTGCTGGGCGTTTTTTACCTCACCCAGCTGTTGAGAAAGACGTTCGCCCGGTCCGGGGCCAGGATCATCAATGTTTCCTCGGGCGGCATGTACACCCAGAAGATTGATGTTGACGATCTTCAAAACACCCGGCAGCCCTATGACGGCACACGAGCCTATGCCCGGGCCAAACGGGGGATCGTTATCCTGACCCAAATCTGGGCCGAACAATTGGAACCTGCCCGGGTGGTTGTCCACGCCATGCACCCGGGATGGGTGGACACACCGGGGATTGAAACGGCTTTACCGGGGTTTCATTCACTGCTCCATCCCATCCTGAGAACCCCAGAACAGGGCGCTGACACCATTGTGTGGCTTGCCGCCTCAAAGGAAGCAGGCGGATCCACGGGCAGGTTCTGGCTGGACAGGCGGCCCCATGAAACCATTGTCTTGCCGAAGACCGGGGAATCACCAGACGAGCGGCAGGTGTTGTGGGAACGCTTAAGCCAATTGGCGGCCCAGGGTGACCTGGATGTTGTCGATACTTCCTGTGGCAAATCCAGCCTCACAAATTGAAAAATAATAGATCCATTTCCTGAAAAACTGTCTGTCAAACCCCATATCAATGATCTCCTGCCCATGGGACATGAACCGTTTTCGCCAATGGGCCAGGGTCGTGGCATAATGAAATCCCATGGGAAAAATGTCCGCGACCTTGAAATCCGTATTATCGGCGATGGTCGTATTCAGGATCTTCATGCATGGCAAATGGCCGCCAGGAAAAATGTGCTTTTGTATCCAGTCCCGCTCCCTGCAGTATTGTTCGTACCGTTCATCTGCAATGGTAATGGTCTGGAACACCATTGTGCCGCCGGGATTTAAAAGGGTCTGGCACTGCCTGAAATATTGCCCTAGGAATTGAGGTCCCACGGCCTCGATCATTTCAATGGAAACAATTCGATCATAGGCGCCCCTGGTATGGCGGTAATCCTGGAGCAATATGGTGACCCTGTCCGTGAGCCCCTCAGCTTTTACCCGCTGGCATGCCATGTCGTACTGGGCTTTGGATACGGTGATGCCTGTGACCCTGCACCCGGTCTGCCTTGCGGCAAACACCGCAAACCCTCCCCAGCCACAGCCGATTTCAAGCAGGTGGTGGTCGGGTCGGATGTCTGCCTGATCGACAATACGCTGCATTTTGTTGGCCTGGGCCATTGCCAGGGAATCTTCTTTTTGAAGGAAAAGACCGCACGAGTAGATCATCTGCTCGTCCAAAAAAACAGTATACAGCCCATTGCTCAGGTCATAGTGGGCGGCGATGTTTTCGGGGGTGTTCCGGACGGTGTTTTTGCGTCGGTCATGGGCCATTCGTTCCAGGATCCGGGTCAGACTGGACATGATCAGGTTGCCATCGGCAAACCGGTCCCTGTTGTCGATGAGCAGCTTCAGCAGGCGCACAATATCAGATGAATCCCATTCCCCTGCGGTATAGGCTTCACCCAATCCGATCTCTGCGTCAAAAACGATTCTGAAAAAAAAATTAAAATCCCGGATCTGGAGATCAGCGGTCTGGGAACTGTTTACCTGGCCCAGTATCATTGTTCGCTGGTCCGGAAAGGTCAGGTGCAGGCATCCTTTTTCAATCTTTTTAAACAGGGCAAGCACCAGGCGTTGGCACAGGGCTTCCACTACACCAGGCTTCTGTTTGGTCAATGTCATGGGGTTGACCGGTACGGGTTTTTCGTTAAAGGATAGTTTCTTGTGGAAAAAAAGTTTAAATGCATGGGAATAGATCCTGGGAACACTCAAATGGGGGGCAAAGGGGTGCTTAATCAGGGTCGTTAAATGATTGCCGCCTGTCATGGGAATCCCATGGGCCCGCAATATCGCCTCCATGATTTTTTTTCCCTGCTGAACAAGTTCAATCCGGATTTCCAGACGGTCACCGGGCGCTGAAAAATAAAACTGGTAGTAGCCCTCAATCGTGTTGAACGGAGACACATGGAACACCTTGGTTGCCTGGTAACTTGCAAACCACTGATTTGAAGCACTGGTATTTTCGGTCAACACATAGGGGTGGCGTTCGCCAAAGGTGTTGTTGACCTCCGCGACAATGGCGATCAGCTGGTTCTCGTTTGAAAAACAATAATAAAAACTCACCGGATTAAACACATAGTTCAAATACCGGGCCGAGGTAATCATCACCACTGAGGCCAGCGGATCGTCGATGCCGTGGGCCGACAGCAGGCGGACCATTTTCTGCCCGATGGCCATATTATCCGGATTCAGATAATCCCTGTCATGGATGGATGTGACGGCAGACCGGTTATACCCAAACAACGGGTACCTGCGATTTAACCGGGACAGGTCGTCCAGGTCAAACCCGTACATGTAAATGGGATAGGATAGCTCATGGACCACCGGAACATGGCGGCGATGTTCGATGGTGCCGATGTAAATTCTGGAATTCATAGGGCAACCCCGAATTTTTCTGCCACCTGGACGGCGGACCTTACCCCGTCTTCATGGAACCCGTATCCAAAGTAGCTGCCGCAGAAAAAGGTATGCTGATTTTCGTTCAACCCGGGCAGGTCCTTCTGGGAGTTGAACGCGGCAAACGAATATTGCGGATGGGTATAATCCATCTCCTTGATCACATGGTCATCGGGTATGGGTTCCCGGGGATTGAGCGTAACAAAATAGGATCTTTGTGTGTCAAGCTTCTGCAGTCGTGTCATGTCATAGCTGACCATGACAGGAGCTGTCGTATCCCCTGGACTGTGCCGGGTATAATTCCAGCTTGCCCAGGCCCTCGGGTTCGGGGGCATTACGGTTGTGTCCGTGTGCAGCAGGGTCCGGTTGTGTGAATAGGTCCAGACCCCGAGCAGTTGCCGTTCCAGGCGGGTGGGGGAAGCCAGCAGGTTCAGGGCCTGGTCTGCATGGGTGGCAAGGATGACAGCATCAAAGGTTTGCGATTCACGATTCTCAAAATGAAGCGTTGGTTTAGATGCTGTCCTTGTGATGGATACAATTTTCGACGAGGCAACGGCCCGGCCTTTGAACGATTTTAAAAAGGCCTTTACATAGGTGTGACTGCCGCCCTTGACGAAAAACCATGGCGGGTGGCCGCTTATGCCCAGCAGGCCGTGATTTTCGTAAAATTGCGCAAAGGTACGAACCGGAAACTTGCCCATCTGAAAGTCCGACCCGGACCATATGGCGGCTGCCATGGGAATGATGAACTGGTCCACCACCCCACGGTGCAGTCCGTTTTTCTTCACATACTGGGCCAGGGTAATATCGTCGAGGCGATCGGTCAGATATGTCCTGCGTAATTTGCCTATAAACTGGATCATTTCATAGACAAATAGAAGATAATCGGGCTTAAACAGGTTGGACCGCTGGGCAAACAAGGTGTTCAGGTTCCGGCTGGCATAGCAGAGCCCTGTCTGTCTGCAATAATAACTGAAATCCATTTGTGTGGGACATTTTTCAACACCCAGCTGGTTTAAAAATTCAATAAAATTGGGATAGGTTCTCTGGTTGAGTACAATAAATCCCGTGTCCACGGGCAGCCCCTTGTCCGGGCCATGGGGGATCTCAATCGTGTGGGTGTGCCCGCCAAAATAGTCGTTCTTCTCAAACAAAGAGACGCTGTGGCGGTGTTGAAGCAGATATGCCGCACAGATGCCCGAGATACCCGATCCAACAACGGCGACGTTCAGATCTTTCTTGTCTTTTAAGTCCATGGCATCAATCCTTTTGTTAAAAAAGGCGTAAAGTGCTTTGTGCAAATTCATCTTTCAGCAAAAAGCAGGCATGATCCATGCCGTAAAAGAATACAGGACCTTTGATCATTTTGGAAATTCTAAATAAATTTTCATTGATAAATCAAGCGAAATTTATTTTACCCATTCCACTCAACTGCTGCGGCATTGGTATTACAAAGGTCTTTTCCCCTCTTCCCGCCAGTATTCCGATGCCATGACAGCAACATCTTCGGGCAGGGTAAAGGTGGCCATTTCTCCTGTTGCAATTTCAAAACCTGTGAAATCACTTCTGACCCATGGGGCGTAACTCGACCTTGCCGTCAGGGAGACCTTCAGGCAGGGGGTGTTGTTTTTGTCTTCGGTGGATATCAGCGCAAGGTTATAGGCATTGCGGTTAAGACTTTTATAGAATTTCTGGGCATTCACCACCCCTTTGGCAAGATCCTGCCACACACGGGTTCTGTCAGGGATCAAAAGCGACGAACTGGCGGTTGAGATTCCCCATATTTCGTAAAAACCCGACGGGGCAAACGCTGCGATCCATTCCCACGATCCTGTGCTGCCGATATATCTCTGGCCCATTTTTTTTTCAGCCGCCAGCAGGTCCGAGAACACACAACGGCCATGGCCGCCCCCATGGGCAACAGCCCTTTCGCTGATCAGTCGATGATGGTTTGACATCCCCTTGGATGCATGCACCTGGAGGTGGGGATGGACAAGGGAGCCCCCGGCCCCGGGCAGGTGGTTCTGGGTGATGGACATGTAGATTGCCCCGGGATCCACCTTCGCAACCCTTGAAAGATAGTCGGCACAATTGATAAAGCTGTCCTGGTAGGATTGCCAGTTGGCACTGCCGATCTCCACATGGTGCCGATTGTCAAATATGGAAACCGCCGACCATTCCGTGTATGGATAAAGATTGGGAAACAGGATCGAACGATTACGGCAAAGCCTTGGTTTCTCAATGATTCCCGGCAGAAGCCGGGGGGTCATGGCTTCAAGATTGTCCGGGCAGAACGGGCATTTGTTTGTATCCAGATCTTCGTCGGGCGGCGAAAAAAGCCTTTGCGTGCCCCGCTCTCGTTCAAGGGCCCTGAAGGGTACAATCCTGCATTGTTTCAGGGTGACAGGATCCGTTCGAACCTCCTGGATCCTTTTGACCGCGTTTCCTGAAGCGTCGTTAAAGCATGCGATAAGTTCCGATTTCTCAAACGCTATCATGGGCATACCTATATAAAGAGTTCAGATCGTGGGGCGCATTATACCTGTCCCGGAGCACCCGGTCTATGGCCGCAGTGCCTGCAAAAATCGCCGGAGATATAGGTTTCTGCCTGGCAGTGTTCGCAGGTTCTAAACTGGTTGGCCCCGCAAAAGGGGCATATCCCGTCTGAATTGGGAAGTTTCGTTCCGCAGGAATAACACTCCCCCTTTGCCAGCCGTTTCTGCTGAATGCGTTTGATGTTGAAAATTTTTTTCTGGATGATGTAGACAGTCAATACCCCTGCGCAGATGGCGGCAAAAATAACGATATAGTGCCAAAGGGCAATGATGTGCAATGCTTTTAACAACTTAAAAAGATCTTTAAAAAAATGGCGTGGGATTAAGTCTAAAACAACTTCCGTGATTTTAAAGACGATGGGAATAAAAGCGACCACCAGCAGATGGGTTGAAATCAGCGTCTGTATCTGGCTGTCCGTGCGGGCGCTTCTGGAACTCCAGGCATAGAAAATGATGAAGAGCGGCAGCATGAATATAAGTTGCCAGCCCAGTTCTTTTAGGGGGTATGAGAACTGAAACCGCTTATAGTCCTCAACCAGATTTTCACGGTACTGCTGATCCCTCTGAATCATTGCCTTGAGGGAGAGGATCAGATCATCGGCATTGATCTGTCGTTCGATCTCAATCAATTGCCGGGTGATGGTTTCTATTCTTCGGGTGTGCGCCGCTATCGTATCCTTTAGTGCCGGCTGGTTTGACGTGTTTTTATTCCCGGCTGCGATATTCTCAAGCAGGGAAGTGTCGTAAACCTCTTTTGAGTTGTTCAGATTCTGGGTGACCTGTGTTTTTTCTTTGAGCAGGACCTGCCGGTCAACAAATCGGTTCTTGAGATTCTGATCCCGGGCAATCTGGTTTAATTTTTCAAACAGCGCCCTGCATGACGGGTGCATGATATCGGGCTGTGCACTTTTCAGCCGGCCGTCATACCGATATGAGGTATTGTTGTACTCAGAAAGAACAAGCCCCTGCAGCCGTGCCAGAAAGACCGTGTCAGACCACTCATTTTGAATAAAAACCTCCCGGCATTGGGAGGGGACATACTCATCGGGTGAGGTTAGCTGTTGTGTATGATCATTCAAACCCTGAAAAATAACAGACAGGATAAACAGATCAATGATAAGAATAACAGACAGGGATAACTTGCTCAAAGGCTCATTGCCACCCATGCGGGTGAGTCTGTCCTTGAATTCGAGCAATCTGCCTTTTATATTGACCATGGGCTTCCCCCATTTCCTATTTACCGCATTTTATCCTTAATGGCCTTGATGATCCCAAGGCAGACCTGGTTGGCATCGGCCACAATGGCCACATCCGCCATTTTCATCATGGCGGCATTGGGATTTTTGTTGATCGCCACGATGAAATCAGCATCCCCCAGGGCAGCCGTATGCTGGATGGCGCCGCTGATGCCAAAGGAAAAAAGCACCCTGGGCTTGATGTTTTTTCCTGCCTGTCCCACCATGGCTTCGTGGGCGATCCATTCGGCGTAGACCAGGGGCCTTGTACCCCCAACCTCGGCCTTCATGAGTTCAGCCAGGTCATAGAGCTTTTTCAATTTCCCCTTGCTGCCCATGCCCCGGCCTGCACAGATAACGATGTCTGCATCTTCAATTTTCTGCTTTTCAGATGGCTTGAGTTCAGACGAAATCAGCCGGATCTTATCCTTTGGAAGATCCCTGGGCAACGGCTCTGAAATCACCTCGCCCGTTGCGTCATCGTCATGGAGCATCTCATGGAAGGTTCCGGGCCGAACCGTTGCCATCTGGGGACGCGTCCGGGGGGTGATGATTTTTGCGATTAAATTACCGCCAAACGAGGGGGCAATCTGGACCAGCAGTCCCTGTTCGTCAATTTCAAGGTCGATGCAGTCCGCAGTCAGCCCGGTCTTGAGCTTTTTCGCAATCCTCGGCGCCATCTCCTGGCCGAACCGGGTGGCACCCACCAGCAGTGTCTCCGGCCGGTATTTCTCAACAAGCCGGGCCATGAGCCGGGAATAGGTTTCAAGGGAATAGGACCCAAGTTGCGGATCATCCATGGCATAGACCTTCTGTGCGCCATGGGCGATATATTCTGCCACATATTCATCCACCCCGTGGCCAAAAACAACCGCGCACACGCTGCCCCCCGTTCTGGAGGCAAGATCCCTTGCCCTTGCAAGGATCTGAAGGGTGACCCTGTTTTGAAAGTAATTTCGATAATCGCCAAACACCCAGATATCCCTGGTCGTGTCCGCCATGTCAACCCTGTCCGTCGTGGTCATGGTGTTCATTTTTCCCCATCGTGGTCGTGTGTTTTAAGATCTTTGCCCATGGCACTGCCAATGACCTTGCCATACTCGTCAAACAGCTGGTCCACCACCTGTTTGACACTCCCCTTTAAAACCCGGGTCTCTTTCTGGGCGGCCGGCGAAAACACATCAATGATCCGTGTGGGCGAATCCTTTAATGCATTAAACCTTTCATCAAATCCAAGCTGGGATGCATCCACGACGCTGATGGAAGGCAGGCCAACATCAAGGGGCTCAAAGGCCTGTTCCACACCGGCAAGATCCAGGTATCTGGGTTTGTATGCCGTAAGATCAACGGTCACAAGGCCCGGCAGATCCATCTCCAGGGTTTCGGAAAAATCGTCCACATGGCGCTGAACTTCGATGCTTGTCGGTTTGACCGCCACATGGTTGACAAAGCCGATGGCCGGGATGTTGAGCTCTTCGGCAAGCTGGGGACCCACCTGACCGGTCTCGCTGTCACTGGTCTGGGCACCGCAGATGATGAGGTCAAACCCCCTGCACTCCTGTTGAATGGCCCGTGCCAGGATCAGGCTGGTTAAAAAGGTGTCCGCCCCTGCCATTTTGCGGTCGGTGAGCAAAATCCCCCTGTCTGCCCCAAGGGCCCGGGCCTGGTGGAGAATCTCTTCAGCCATGGGCGGCCCCATGGTGATGGCCGTGATGCGGGCCGGCTGTTGTTCTTTGATCTGGATGGCTGCCTCAAGTCCCCTTCGGCTGGCCGGGTCCATCATTGCCTGGGCAAGTTCCCGCCGCAGGGTTCCGGTTCGTGAATCCCAGGGCAGCTGGGACACCATGGGGACCTGCTTGATACACACAATTATATTTAACATTTGTCTCCCCTGTCAGCTGGGTTGGGACAGGATGGCTCTGGCGATCACCATCTTCTGAATTTCACTGGTTCCCTCATAGATTTCAGTCACCTTGGCGTCCCTGAAATAACGTTCCACATCATACTCCTTGCTGTAGCCGTACCCGCCGTGGATCTGAACGGCCAGGTCCGTCACCTCCTTTGCCGTGGCACTGCAATAGAGCTTTGCCATGGATGCCTCGGCAGAAAAGGGCTTTTTGCTGTCCTTTGCCGCAGCGGCCCGGTAGAGCAGCAGCCTTGATGCATCAATTTTCGTATTCATTTCAGCAAGATAGTTCTGAATGGTCTGGAACTTTGACAACGGCTTGTTAAACTGCTGCCGCTCTTTGGCATAGGAAACCGCACTTTCAAAGGCTGCCTGGGCAATGCCAAGGGCCTGGGCCGCAATGCCGATCCGCCCGGTATCAAGGGCCGTGAGCCCTATTTTCATGCCCTGGCCGGGTCTGCCCAGCAGATTGGTCGTCGGGATCAGGCAGTCTTCTAAAAAAATCGATGACACAGGGTTTGCACGCATGCCGCAGAGGTCTTCGATCTCGCCCACCATGAAGCCGGGCCGATGTTTTTCAACGACAAAGACATTGGCCTGGCGGGGTTTGCCCGCTTCCTGGGTCACGGCAAACACGAGCAGGGTGCCGCACACGCCGCCGTTGGTGACAAAAATCTTGGTACCGTTGAGCAAAAAGCCCTGATCAGTCTCAACGGCGTGGGTTTCCACCCCGCCGGCATCGGATCCGGCATTGGCTTCGGTAAGGCAAAAGGCACCGATGCTCTCCCCCTGGGCCATGGCCGGAACAAACCGACGCTTTTGTTCGTCCGTGCCAAAGGCCAGTATGGGATAGATACCCACACTGTTGTGCACGGTGACGCAGAGCCCAATGGCGGCCGATACCCGGGAAAGCTCTTCAACAGCAATGGCATAGCTGATGGTATCAAGGCCTGCACCCCCGTACTCCCGGGGGGTCTGGAGTCCGAAATAATTCAGGGGCCTCATCTTTTCAACAATCTCCCAGGGGAACCGGGATTCCTTGTCCATCTGGGAAACATGGGGTTTGATTTCGCTTTCGGCAAACTCCCTCACGGCTTTGCGGACCAGCTGGTGTTTCATACAGGGATTAAAATCCAAGGCAATGCTCCATCTGTTTCAGGCTTATTTTTGTCCAGGTTTGTCTGGGTTATAGTCGATGAGACGTACCATTTTGCCGTCATCGCCGTCAAGGGTTTATGGGCCGGGCGTTCCAACCATTGTTCCGTTTAAGCCCCCCATGAGTTTCTCCTTTCCCTGCCGTTACCGATGTCTGATGGGACCGGACCTGAAGTGTTGAAACTTAATCCACTGAAAACGACTATTTCTGTGTGGATTCCATCTCCTTACGTTGGGAGCTCTCTCTTCCTTACGGGGTAAGCTCTCCTCCTTACGGGGTAAGTTGATGCCCCCCTTTACGATCCACGTTCACTCCCATTAATCTTTTGAATAACCGGCATGGCCGGAGCAGGGTATCTGCCTTGGCCACAACGAACGTTGAAACGCCGCCAATGGCAATACTCCGGAACGCGTTTCATATAAACCGTCATGGCCGGAGCATGGTATCTGCCCTGGCCACAACGAACGTTGAAACCCCCCTGTTTGTAATGCTTCGGTGGGCGTTTCATATAGCGGTTTTATGTGCGCAAGTATAAATATATGCACTTTAATTCAGTAATGTCCGGTTATGCACTATTTACCCCAAAGAAGATCAGAAGTTAAAAAAGAGAGCGTTGTGGCGTTGGATGCCTGATCCGCGACCGGGGAATCCCTGTCTTGCCGGTACATCGACCCAGCGGGCCTGGGCGCTGGTGGCGGTCACCCCGACATTGTTTAAAACTGGAAAAGCGTGATCCCCATGAAAATAATGGCGGGAAACAAAATGGAATAAACGATATCGGATCGCTGGAGCTTTCTTGCCCCGGGAGATTGAAACAAGACAACGGGAAGAAAAAAAACAACCATCAGCGGCATTCCCGGTACGAACAGCGAGGTTGAATGGGCCAGGAACACGCCGAAAAACAATCCAAGGCAGGCAACCGGGACATTCAAAAATCTATCATTAATTTTGAATTTTTCCGCCCCTGCCGACAAAAGCACCAGCAACACAAGGTCTGAAACGCCAAACAGGGGCATCAGATAGGACGCCCCCCACACAGGGGTCTTGATGAGAAAATAGTCGGCAATCGGGGGTGGAGTTGTCATGGGACCGGTATAGTAGCTTTCCAGTATGACGGCTATCTTTTGTGTCGGCCCTGCCAAAACGCTTGCAAGATCGGTTGACGCTGCAACCAGGCATACGGGAACAAATTCTGCCGGTCGCGTCAACCCGGTGGCAAGTGCGCGTCCCAGGATGCTTGCGGCCACAATCAAATTCAACGTACCCAGAATCCCTAGAATATTTGAATATCCGACAAGATTCAAAGAATGATACCCCGCCCGGCCCAGGAAAAAAACAAACGCCCACACGGCAAGGCATACACCCGACACTAAAAAACCGTTCCGTTTATCAAAGACCGGCATCAGGCGCAGAATAACCAGCATCACCATGGAGAATCCCACAACGGAAACAGCCACCCAGGTATTTTGTGAAACAGCAAACAATCGATAAATTCCTTTAAATATGGGGGTCAGGCCTTAAAAAAAACACGTCAGCCACCCAGGTAAAGCCTTCTGACCTCATCACTCTGGAGGAGTGCGGCTCCCGTGCCCGTAAGCCTGTTTTTGCCAAGTTCAAGCACATACCCCCGGTGACTGACAGACAGCCCTTTCCGGGCGTTCTGCTCGACCAGAAGCACTGAAGATCCGCCCTTTCCCATCTCTTTGATTTCATCAAAGATAAAGTCCACCACAAGGGGGGCCAGCCCAAGGGAGGGTTCATCCAGGAGCACAAGGTCCGGCTTTAACATGCGGGTCCGGCTCAGGGCCAGCACCTGGCGTTCGCCCCCGGAAAGCGCCCTTCCAAAGGCGTTCTTTTTTTTATCGAGCATGGGATAATGGTGGAGAATCTCTTTTACCCCAGCATTGAGTGCCCGGGCGTCCCCCATAAGGGCACCTGCGATCTCAAGGTTTTCAATCACTGTCAGGTTGGGAAAAATATTCATGCCCTGGGGGATGAATACAAGCCCGTTTCTGCCCCGCTGGGCAATGTTCAGGCAGGTCAGATCCCGGCCCTTGAACGTCATGGTTCCCCTGGCGGGCTGAAGCTGGCCCGCCACAGTCCTCAGGACGGTTGATTTTCCCGCCCCGTTGGGACCGATGATGCAGACGATCTCCCCCTTGTCAACATTCAGGCAGATATCATGGAGAATGGGGGCCTTGCCATAACCTGCGGTAACATTGTCAAGTTCAAGCAGCACTGTCATCCCTCCCGAGGTAGGCCTCAATCACCCGTTTGTTACCCTGGACCTCCTGGGGTGATCCGGAAAAAATCAGGGACCCTGAATCCATGACATGGATTCTTTCGCACAGCTCAGCCACAAGGGGCATATTATGTTCCACAAGAAATATTTTTATCCCCCTGTCCCTGAGCGCCTTAAGGGTGGTAACAAGATCTCGAACAAGGGTCGGATTGATTCCGGCGGTGGGTTCATCCAGTATGATCAACCGGGGATCTGCCATGAGTACCCGGCCAAGTTCCAGGAGCTTCTGCTGTCCATAGCTCAGGTCTCCTGCCGGCAGTTGGGCAAGGTCCGCAAGCTTGAGCCGGCCCAGGATATCCATGGCCTTTTCCCGGTTAAAGGCCTCCTCCTGCCGCACCTTTTCTGCCTTGAAAAAAAGTGCCAGAATATTCTCTCCGGTCTGGTTGGGAGCAGCAGAAATGAGATTATCCAGGGTGGTGAGAAAGGGAAGTACCCGTGTCTGCTGGAAGGTCCGTGCGAGACCCATCTGGCTGATGGCATGGGGGGGAAGGCCCGAAATCCTTCTGTCCATGAAGGATATGGTGCCTGAATCAAGGGCGTAAAACCCTGAAATCAGGTGGAACAGGGTGGTTTTACCGCTCCCGTTGGGACCGATCAGGCCGGAAATTCCCACATCGCCCAGATCAAAGGATACATCATTAACGGCGATAAGACCGCCAAAACTTTTTGTAACATTATTTAATACCAGCAATACCTATCTCCTGGACTCTGAAATCACTCCCTGGGGGCGCTTGAGCATCATGAAAATGAGCAGTGCGCCATAGACCATTCCCTGTAAGGGAGCCACAAACCTTGAAAACTCAGCGGGAATGGGCAGAAACCGCACAAACTCTCCAAAAAAAACAATGGCAAATGCACCGACCAGGGGGCCAAAATTGGTTCCCTTGCCCCCCACAACCACACAGAGCAGAACAAAAATGGTTTCGTTCAGGGTAAAGTCAGCGGGGCTGATGTAGGTGATGTAATGGGCCCACAGCACGCCTGAAAATCCGGCCAGTACCGACCCCACCACCATGGCCTTTGCCTTGAGGACAAAGGTATTTTTTCCAAGGGCCTGTGCCACGAACTCATCTTCCCTGACCACCTTCAACGCCCTGCCAAAGGGGGCGTTGGAGATTCGACGGACAAGGAAAAAAACCAGGGCCGTCCCCAGAACCGCCACAGCAAGACACCCGATGAGTCCCTCCTGCCCTGATCCCATCCAGGCAGGCCTTGGAATGCCCGGCAGCCCCATGGGACCCCGGGTGATGTCACGCTCGTTAAGGAGAAGCAGCTGGATCATCTCGGCAAACACCAGGGTGGCAATGCCGAAATAATCCCCGGAAAGCCCAAGGGTGAACCGTGCCAGGATCGCGCCAGCCACACCGGAAGCAACCAGAGCCAGGACAACGGACAGGGCAATGGGCATGCCGCCAAGGCTTAAAAGGGCCGAGGTGTAGGCGCCAATGGCAAAAAAGGCAATGTGCCCGAAATTGTAAAGACCTGCAAACCCGAGTTCCAGGTTCAATGAAATGGCAAATATGCCATAGATCATGACAAGGATGAGGATATGATAGAGATAATCCATGGTCAGCGCACCCCTCCCCTGATGCCGAAAATCCCGGTGGGCCGGAAGAGCAGCAGGATAAAAATAAGGGCAAATGAGATGAAATCCTTATACCCCGGCGAGATAACCGCCACGCTTAAATTCTCTGCAACCCCGATGAACACCCCTCCCAGCAGAGCCCCCCATACATTTCCAGCCCCTCCGATGAGCACGGCGGCAAAGGCTTTGATCAGGCTTGCCATGCCCATCATGGGATCCATGTTGGTATCCATGGCAAGGAGAATGCCGCCGGTAGCGGCAAACAGCGAGGCAAGCACCCACACGGTGATGGTCACCCGTGTCATGCTGATCCCCATGATGTCGGCAAGCTCCATGTTGTCCGATGCCGCCCGCAAGGATTTTCCAAGAATGGTCCGGGTAAAGAGAAGATAGAGAATGGTCAGAAACACCACGGCTGCAGAGACCATCATCGCCTGGGCCGGAGTAATGTAAATCCCCCCCAATGATATCCCCCTGGCAGCCGGCAGATTAAAGGTCTGGAAATCAGAGCCCCAGACAAGGCGAATGGCATTGCGCATGAAATAGGAAAGCCCGATGGATGCAATTAAAAGGGAGACCGGGTTGCTCTGCCTCAAGGGCCTGTAAATAAACCAGTCCTGGGCAAGCCCCAGGACCACCGTTATGCCAAGGGCTGGAACCGCTGCCAGGTAGATGGGCAGGGAAAAGGGCGGTGATGAAAACATAAGCCCCAGGTACGCCCCCCAGGTGATGAGTTCGCCATGGGAAAAGTTGATAAACTTAAACACCCCATAGACCATGGTGAGTCCCACGGCAAACATGGCATAGACGGAACCTGCAATAATGCCGTTCACAACAAGCTGGAGATAGTAGGCGGACATCAACACCCATCCCCGTTGATACGATTCTTAACAATCATTTTTCTACCTGGTAATCGACGATGGCACCGTCCTTGACGGTCCAGCGGCCATAGGTTGCACCCACATCCCCATTTTCATCAAAGGACTTGTCACCGGTTGTACCCATATACCCCTGGCTGACCTTCAAGAGGGACGCTCGAACAGCCTCGGCATCAACCGAACCTGCATCCTTAAGGGCCAGGGCCGTCAGTTTCACCATGTCATAGTTGTACTCACCAAAAATCGGGGTCTTTTTTCCGGGATATTTTTTCTCCCATGCGGCCTTGAATGCCAGGTATTCGGGGGACTCCTGGGAAAAGGTGGGATAGGTGCCGATGATTCCCTCGGCAGCCTTGCCTGCCAGGGCAACCAGTTTGGGGGATTTGGACGCCGACCCCATGAGCCACTGGGTATTGAGCCCGGTCTCATAGGCCTGTTTTAAAATGGTGGCGCCCTCCTTGATATAGGTCAGATTTACAACCACCTTGGGATTATGGCGTTTTATCCTCAGGATTTCACTCCGGTAGTCTGTTTTACCCTCTGCATGGGCAAGTTCATCAATGATCTTCCCGCCTGAGGCAAGAAACTGTCGTTTAAAAACTTCGGCAAGTCCCACCCCCCAGTCATTGTTCACATAGGTGAGGACCACCTCCTTGTAGCCCAGGGACGCGGCCAGCTCTGACACCCCTGTTCCCTGGAGAAGGTCCGAGGGAAAGACCCGGAACACATGGGATCCACACTGGGTAATATCGGCGGCAGCACTTTCAGCACCAATGAGGATGGTTTTGTTTTGCTGGGCAATGGGGCAGATGGCAAGGAAATTTGAACTTGCCGCCGGACCGAATACAACGGTGAGTTTGTCAATGGTGATGAGTTTTCTGATGGCGGAAACAGATCCCTTGGAGGTGGAATTATTATCCTCAAACACGATTTCAAGGGTATCACCATTTATCCCACCGGCGGCATTGATCTCTTCTGCGGCAAGCAGCATGGCCTGTTGAAACCCTTCGCCATACACCGCAAGTTTTCCTGTCAGCGGTGTCACAGCCCCCACGGATACCGTTCCTGCAAAAACGGCCCCGGCCCATAAAACAGACAGAACACAAACAAAACCAGCTGTAAATCTTCCCATGTTTTTCTCCTTGAATATAGATTAGGATTGCCTTGTCAACGGTCTTTCCCGTGGGAAACACCCGCCAGGATATTACAATCGCGACGGTTCCATCGTTTGTTGCGGCCAGGGAAAATTCCCTGCTCCGGCCATGCCGGTTATAGACAATCGTCAGTTTCGAGTCAATGGTGAAGCTGCCGGGACACTCATATGCCGCACCATGCTGCACAGATCTTGATATAGGCGTCAACCGCCTGGTTCAGACGAGAAACAGAGCAGAACTCATCGGTTCGATGGGCCATGTTCGCCTGCCCGGGCCCCATGATGATGGCAGGAATGCCCCCAAACCCCGGTACCAGCATGCCTGCATCGGTAAAATAGGTCGCTGCCGCAGCATCGGGCCTTTTGCCGAGGATGGGGATAAGCATATCAAATACTTCAACGATCCAGGCATGGGAAGGATCCGTCCAGATGCCCTCAACCCCGATCCTGATATCAAGATCCGCCAGATCTTTCACCTCATCCTTGAGGCGGCTGAACAGCGTGGAAATGTCAAGACCGGGAATGGGCCGGATATCAATGGAAAAATGGGCCTGATCCGGAACGGAATTGATATTCATCCCCCCCTTTACCGTGCCGATGTTAAGGGTGGGTGCCCCCATATACACATGGTCGGAAATTTTAAAATCAAACTCAGCCAGCCTGAGCATGGCCCTTGCCGCCTTGAGAATGGCATTTTCTCCCATATGGGGCATTGATCCGTGGGCGCTTTTCCCCCTTGCGACAGCGTCTATCCACAGGGCTCCCTTGTGTCCCAAAAAGGGTGTATTGTCCGTTGGTTCCCCAACAATCAAGGCCCCTGCCCTGCCAAGAATTTCCGGTCTTTTTGACAGCCAGGCAGACCCATTGCAGCCGGTCTCCTCATCGGTTACAAAAACAAGGGAAATCCCGCAGGAATGTTTGATCCTGTCTGCAAGTTCAACAGCGGCAACCACCATGGCTGCGACACCGCCCTTCATATCACTTGCCCCCCTGCCAAACAGTTTACCGTCTTTTACCTCACCGGACAGGGGATTCACAGTCCATGGCTCTTGTCCAAGGGGAACCGTGTCCAGATGGCCTGCAAGGCAGACAGGGCTTTTGGTGTCATCCGTTCCAATGCGGGCCACAAGCTCCAGCCTGCCCGGCGAAGATTCATGGTAGTTCACCCGAAAACCCGCCTTCTCAAGGATATCACCCAGATAAAGGGCGCACGCCGCCTCATTTCCCGGCGGATTAACCGTATCAAAACCAACCAGTTTCTGGGTCAGCGCCACCACATCCAGTTTATATGCCATTTTTACCCCCTTCATCCATTGCACGCCATTGAAAAAGACCTCCATGGCGATTCACCAAACCCTGATCAAGAAGAACATTTTTTCAAAAAACGTATGCCAGGAAATAGACAGGATAGAAGCCGCAGCGTTACATGGACTGATTACACTTCATCATATCCATCATATTCTGTGCTTTTTCAATACATGGCATCATCTGTTCCATGCTTTGAATCCCTTGTTTTAATTCCGAAAGAACCTGTTTTTTCGTATTTTTATTCCACACAAGTGGATCTTCATCATCGCTAAACTCATCATCATCTAATCCAAGCTGCTTGGTGAGTTGGGAGAATTCTTTTTCACAGCGGTCCGCATCCGATTGGGAAGATGCGTTACTCAAGCAGGTTTCCATGCGTTTCATCCCTTGCAGCATTTTAGGCATCTGCTCTTTTTGCTGCTGCAATTGGCTTTTGCCTTGTTTTGAGTTACCCATTGCCTGCATCATCATAGCGGTTTGTTCCGCTTCCGTCATGTTGGGATCGGCATTCATCTGTGCTTGCATCTCTCCCATCATGGCACCCAGTTCATTCATCTTTTCACCCTGTTGCAATGCTTGCCCCTCGGACAGGTAATCGGGGGAGACCTCTATCTTGTAATCAGGTAATTTAAATTTACTGTCGGGAATGGACTTGTTAAACGTTGCCTTAACAGCGACCATGCCACTTTTCATGCCCATCACCTCAGATTCAATCCGTAAAGGAACCTGGCCTTTATAAAGCCATTGTTTGCCCCCCATAAGGCTCCACACTTCACAGGAGTACCCCAGGACCTTTTCAGTCCCTATTTTTTTGCCACCCATTTTTTGCAGCTGCACTTCACTGTCCGCACTCATGTTTTTACCCGAAGCAAGATATTGACTGGCAATGGGGTCGGTTCCCTTGTTAATTTTTTTTCTTTCAAAATCAACCGTATACACAGTGACATGATCGATTTTTTTCATGGTGTGGGCGTTGTCTTCCTTACTCACCATTCCCGACATGGTGGTTGTGGTTGTTTGTTCTTCCATGGTGACATCACCATAATTCTTAAAATAGAGTGTGCCATGTCCCCGGGTTTCTGAGATCATACCCATAACGTTACCACCACCGGTCACCTCGTACTCAATCATCCCAGATGCCAGGGAATAGCGTTTTACTGTTTCAGCCTGGGCCATTGTTGTCATCAAAAGCAGCGCAAAAAGCAATGTCAAAAATTTTACAGCTCGTGTCATAGATAAATCCTGTTCTTTTTATGGGGTTTTAATCATATAAACAGCCATACAACGTTGCAAGCATGTTGCAGCAAGAAGGTACGATAAACAAAGAAACTAGTCAAGACAACGCTCCATCCCAAATCCACCTTCCCTTACCCTAAAAAACACACCCAGTAAACGGTCCCTATTATATATACCACGCCCTTTATCCATCTAAGTGGGGAAGGTCTGTCAGGATTATCCCAGCAAGTTTTTTCATCACCTGGCTGACACCGGTGGCTTTTTCACAGTGAGATCCGATTTTAGGATTGCAGTCGAGAAGAACTTTCATTACTTTATCCGCAATGTCAAAGCATTCTGCATCCTCAAGCCTTGATAGCAGGTCACACATCAGCTTGCTGAACGCCTCACATTGTGCGTAATCAGAGACTGCCCTTTGGTGAAGGGTGCAAGCTCTTTGCAGGTCTTTTTTAATATCATTAGAAATTATCTCTGTCATGAAACCAAAACCAATCACACTTTATTCATAAGTCTATGGAAATTGGGGGAACAAGGATTTTACCCTGCGATCTTCTCCACCCAACCTTGGAGATGCCTGACCAGGAATAGTTCCATGGCCCGGTAAAAATCAAATCGGTTTTCCTCATTATGAAATCCATGGCCTTCATTTTCCTTGAGCATATAGGGAACCTCAATATTGCGTTTTTTTATAACGTTAACAATCCGATCGGCTTCGGCTTTCTTAACTCTGGGGTCATTTACCCCCTGGGCCACCAACAGGGACGCTTTGATTTTATCGGCATGAAATACCGGGAAAATCGTTCCCCGTCATCAAAAATGCAAAAAAAAAAAGGGCGTAAAACCGAAGCTTTACACCCTAAAAGTTTACAACTTTAACATTGGTAACGTTTAGAACGGGATGTCATCCTTGGGCGGCACAGACCCGCCAGACCCGCCGCCCTTATATCCACCGCCGCCCTGGGGAGCACCACCCTGCTGATAACCGGCATTCCCCTGGTAACCGCCACCCTGGGGAGCGCCACCGCCTCCCTGGGGAGCACCGCCACCCTGATAACCGCCACCTTGAGGCGCTCCGCCTTCCTGGCCGCCCTGATAGCCGCCGCCCGGCTGACTGTTCCGATAACCGCCCTGCTGGCCGCCGCCACCGCCGCCGCCACTGATAAAACTGAACTCCCTTACAATGATATCTGTTGAGTAACGGGTAACGCCATCCTTTTCATACTGGCTGTAGGTGATCTCCCCTTCAATATAGAGCTGATTGCCCTTGTTCACATACTGGGAAATCAGCTCGCCTGTTTTGCCAAAGGCGGTGCAGCGGTGCCACTGGGTGACATCCTGTCCGTCCTTCATTTTTTTTGAGGTTGCAAGGGAAAACTTGCACACCGCAAGCCCGGAGGGGGTGTATGTCATTTCCGGATCTCTGCCAAGATTACCTAAAATAATCGCTTTATTAACGCCAGCCATGATAAACTCCTGTTTATTTTGTTTTAATTATGTGAATGCTTGGTTGAAGGCATTGATTCTGGAACCTGATCTGTTCTGTCCATAAAAAACTTTTACCGGAATTATGATCCACTGTCAAACCCGACGTTTACTTGGGACATTTAAAAGGATATAATCACACCATGAAACCAACACCATTTGAAAAACGGATAAAACGACGGGTGACGGCAAGAAAACAGACCTTTTTTGCATCCACCACCCCGGGACTCAAACAGATTCTGGCAGCTGAATTTGCCGCCCTTCCCCTGGAGACAGAACACTTTACCATGGCAGAGGGCGGGGTGGTCTTCTCAGGCCCCATGAAGTCCTGCTACCTGGCCAACCTTTATCTTGGGACCGCATCAAGGATCACCATGGAGGTTGCGGAATTCAAGGCTGAAAACTTCAGAACCCTTGAAAAAAAACTGGCCCAGGTGGAATGGGAACTCTTTCTTAAAAAAAGGAGCCATATCCATGTGGAGGCCTCCACCCAACACTCAAGGCTCTACCACACACGGGCCATTGAGGAGCGGGCCGTCCAGATCATCCAGGACCACCTTGACATGGCAGCACCTGAATCGCCTGGCGCGCCTGCCAGCTACAGGCTCCTGATCCGGGTCCGGGACGACCGGTTTTTCATCTCCCTGGACACCAGCGGAGATTTGCTCCACAAACGGGGGCTCACAACGGCGGTGGGCATGGCACCCCTCAGGTCGACCCTTGCCCGTTCGATTCTCATCCGGGCAGGCTTTACCGGCAGGGAGCCGTTGATGGATCCCATGTGCGGGTCCGGCAGTTTCGTCCTTGAAGGAGCAATGATGGCATCCCAGATTCCCCCGGGATTTTATCGCCAGTTTGCCTTTGAAGATTTTCCCTGTTTCAGCCAGGCCCAATGGAACCACCTGAAAAAAACGGCAGCAAAGAATTTCCGGAAAAAGGAAGCACCCCTTATCTTTGGTTTTGACCAGGCCGGCAGGCTGATTGAAGGTCTTGAACAGACCCTTGACGACCATGGATTTTCAGGTGTGGCAAAGGTCGACAAACAGGACTTCTTTGATCTTTCGCCCGAAGATTACACCGGCCAGCCCGGGGTGGTGGTTCTGAACCCGCCCTATGGCAAACGGCTGGGGGAAAAGAGCGAAACCGCCAGATTTTACAAACGGATAGGGGACAAGCTTGCCCGGGATTTCAAGGGATGGCAGGTGGGCATCATTCTTCCCGAACCTGAACTTGCAAAAGAGCTGCCCTTTCCAGTGGAGCTTCACCCCCTGTTCCACGGCGGGCTTGAGATCCATGTGGCCACCGGGAAAATAACGACAACAAAGAAAGCCTGACCCCAATAAAACTGACCCCAATAAAAAGCCCGGGCCGTTCTGGCCCGGGCAGATGTTTTCACAGGCTGGTTTCAGAAAGAATTAACCGGCAAAGGATGCTTCGTCAATCTCCACAGCTGCACCGCTGACACCATTAATGGCGACAAGGTTGCCCATGGTGATGGGAAGCAGGGTTTCCACAAAGAACTGCAGGGACTTGATCTGACCGGCGTAAAAGGGCTTGTCCTTTGCCTTGGCCTTTTCAAGCTTGGTGGCTGAAATCGAGGCTCTCCAGAGCAGCATCCACGCCACGGCAACGTCACCTGCAGCATCCTGGAAGGGATGGGCATTGGCAAATGCGTTGAGCACCTTGGCTGACATGGCGGTCTGTCCCATGGTCATGGCAACCTCGCCAAGCTTGTTCAGGGCCTTTTCGATCTTTTCTGCATAGGCCTGGACGGCGGGAATTTCCTTTGCTGCGGCAACGGTTTTCTGCATCTCACCAAAGAGATCCATGATGGGCTTGCCCTTGTTCATGCCAAGCTTTCTGCCGAGAAGATCCATGGCCTGGATGCCGTTGGTGCCCTCGTAGATCATGGTGATACGGCAATCCCTCAGGAGCTGGGCCATGGGATACTCTTCGATGAATCCATAACCGCCGTAGATCTGCATGCCCTGGCTGCACACCTCAAAGGCACGATCCGTGACATACCCCTTGGCAATGGGGGTGAGAACCTCCACAAGCCCCTGGTATTTGGCCCGTTCCGCCTCATCCTTGCCAATGGCTGCCATGTCTGCGCAGTAGTTGACATAGTAGAGAATGCTTCTCATGCCTTCCACAAGGGCCTTCATCTTGAGCAGCTGACGACGGACATCCGGGTGCTGAATGATGGGAACCGCCTTGGCATTGGGATCCATCATCTCCAGAAGATTCTTGCCCTGGATTCTCTGCTTTGCGTAGTTCACGGCATACATGTACGAGGCCGTGGCGCAGGCAAACCCCTGGAAACCCACCAGGAGCCGGGCCTCGTTCATCATGACAAACATGGCCTTCATGCCCTTGTTCTCTTCGCCCAGAAGGGTTCCCACACACTTGCCGCTGCTGCCAAGGGCCAGGGAACAGGTGCTGTTGCCGTGGATGCCGAGTTTGTGCTCGATGCCCGTGCACACCACATCGTTGAACTCGCCAAGGGAGCCGTCCTTGTTTACGAGAAACTTGGGTACCAGAAACAGGGAGATGCCCTTGGTTCCCTCGGGGGCGCCTTCGATGCGGGCAAGGACGGGATGGATGATATTCTCGGTCAGGTCATGCTCGCCACCGGAGATAAAGATCTTTTCACCTGTGATGGAAAAGGTGCCGTCATCGTTTCGTTTGGCCGTGGTGGTCAGGGCGCCCACATCAGAGCCTGCCCCTGGTTCGGTGAGGAGCATGGTGCCGGCCCATTCGCCCGTATACATTTTTTTAAGAAAAATCTGTTTCTGCTCGTCGGTGCCGAACTCTTCCACCAGCTTGCCTGCACCATGGGTGAGACCGGGATACATCATGAAAGGATAGTTGGCCCCGTTAAAGTACTCCATGGTTGCCGAGGCAATGGTCCTTGGCATACCCTGGCCGCCCCATTCGGGATCTTCGGTCATTGCAAGCCACTCGCCCTCGTTGAAAAGGTCATAGAGCCGCTTGAACGAAGGAGGCGTTGTTACCTTGCCGTTCTCGAGGACACATCCCGTTTCGTCACCCTCCTTCTGGGTGGGAAGGATCTCCTTGACTGCAAGGTTACGGGCCTCGGAAACAATGAGGTCGATGGTCTTTTTGTTGAACTCTGCAAACTTTTCGCTCTTCTTTGCAAGGGATGCCGTGTCAAGCATCTCGTGGAGTAAAAAATCAATATCCCTTCTGTCGGAAATAAACTGCGCCATTGCTGAACTCCCCATGAATTTATTATTAATAAAGCCCCTGGATCAATCGCCCTGGATCCGGCTGGATATGAATTCCCCTTCATATTCTAAATCCGGCTTCAAAAGGCAGATTTTCAAGGAATAGCCCCTATGCTAAAATAAAGATCCAAACAATAAACAAAGTAGAAACAGATAGTTTTATCAAAACAAACACACGCTTTACCCCGGCTGCTACGGACTGTTTACCCCTTGTTTCATAAATGAATTATCATTCATTACATTTGAACGACAGATAGTCAACAAGTTTTTGGTTTTTAAGACATTTTGACATTATCTGTAAGTCAAAGACAGGGCGAAACAGCCCCTGTCAGCAGGATCAAATATTAAAAACAGGGGGTTATTTACTTGACCCCCGGTCTGGCGTCTGGTATTTTTCATCGGTTATACGCTATTGCAGGCAACGAAATCACCCTTGAACAAATCAATGCTGCCTGCCCCACATTAAATTTTTTATACGGAGGAATGGGATGAAAAAAATTATTGTATTTGGTTTTACCCTTTTCATGGTGATGGCATTTGGTTTTACTGCCAATGCCAAGACAATGAAAGTCGGTCTTGATGCTGATCCGGTATCCCTTGACATCCATGTTCAACTCTCGGGCGGCATGCTACAGCTGTCACACTGGTGCTTTGATCCACTGGTCCGCTGGACCCAGGACATGCAGTTTGAACCCCGACTGGCCACCAAATGGGAGCGCATGGATGATCTGACCATGCGTTTTTACCTTAGAAAAGGGGTGAAGTTCCATTCCGGCAACCCATTTACGGCAAAGGATGTGAAGTGGACCTTTGACCGCATGAGAAACAGCGTGGACTACAAGGGACTCATCGAGCCCTTTGAAGGCGTCACCATCATTGACGACTTTACCGTGGACATTAAAACAAAAAAACCCTATGCCCTCCTTTTAAACATGGCCACCTATTTCTTTGCCATGGACTCCGAATTTTACACGGGAACGGACGAGACCGGCCAGCCCAAGGACGCCATTGTAAAGATCGGTCCCTCCTTTGCCCTGAATCACCTCTCCGGAACCGGTCCCTTTGTGGTTTCCTCCAGGGAGCAGGGGGTTAAGATGGTGTTTGACCGGTTCAAGGATTACTGGGACACCCAATCTCCGGGCAACGTGGATCAGATGATTCTTACCCCCATCAAAGAGGATGCAACCCGGGTTGCCGCCCTTCTTTCAGGCGATGTTGACTTTATCTCCCCGGTTCCTCCCCAGGATTTCAACCGCATTGACGGCGATAAAAATGTCAAACTTGTCACCATCAACGGCGGCCGCATCATCACCTTTCAGATGAACCAGGAGCGCCGTCCTGAATTCAAGGACGTCAGGGTTCGCCAGGCAATGGTATATGCCGTGAACAACGCCGGTATTGTCAAAAAACTGATGAAGGGAACAGCAACGGTTGCCGCCCAGCAGGGACCCGAAGGATATGCCGGTTACAAGGCGAGTCTCAAACCCCGCTTTGACCTTGAAAAGGCAAAGGCCCTCATGAAAGAGGCCGGGCTTGAGAATGGGTTTGAATGCACCATGATCGCTCCCAACAACCGCTATGTAAAGGATGAGAAGATCGCCGAGGCCGTTGTCCAGATGCTTGCCAAAATCAACATCAAGGTAAACCTCAAGACCATGCCCAAGGCCCAGTACTGGGACGAATTTGATGCAAAGGTGGCTGACATCCAGATGATCGGATGGCATTCAGACACAGAGGATTCCGGCAACTTCACCGAGTTCCTCATGATGTGCATCAACAAGGAGACCGGTTACGGCGCATACAACAGCGGCGTATACTGCAACAAACGGGTGGACGAGCTGGCACTGGCTGCCCAGTCCGAGACAGACCTTACCAAACGGTCCGACATGCTCAAGGAGATCGAGCAGATCCTGTATGACGATGCGGCCTTTATACCCCTCCACTGGCAGAATCTTTCCTATGCCGGCAAAAACAACGTTGACATCAAGCCTGTGATCAACTCCATGAACTTCCCCTACTTTGGGGATATTGTCGTTAAATAACCGGCACGGCCGGAGCGATGTGTTTGCTCTGGCCACAATGAACGTTGAAACGCCGCCAATGGTAATACTTTGGAACACGTTTCTTATAAAAAAAAAGGGGTCAGGCCTTGTCTGCCCGGGCCTGACCCCATTACAGAGAACAAAAATCCATGTTTGCATTTATCGTACGAAGAATCACCCAGGCGGTCTTTGTCATGCTGGTGATCAGCCTCATCGGGTTTGCCATCAAAAACAAAATCGGTGACCCGGTCAGGGATCTTGTGGGCCAGCGGGTGACCCCGGCGGAACGGGCTGAGATCCGGGACCGCCTCGGCCTCAACGACTCGTTTGGAAAACAGTATGTGAGATTCCTCAAAAATGCGGCCCACGGGGACCTTGGGCTCTCCTTTTTCTACAAAAAACCTGCCCTGGACGTGATCATTTCAAAGGCCCCTGCCACCATGGAGCTGGTCTTTGGGGCCGGTCTGCTCATCGTCTTGATCTCCCTTCCCCTTGGCATGTACACGGCGCTCAGACCCCGGAGTTTTTTATCGAGGTTCACCATGGGGTTTTCCACCCTGGGGGTCTCCATGCCCGTTTTTCTGACGGCCATCATGCTCATCTACATCTTCGGGGTCCAGCTCCACTGGCTCCCCTCCTACGGCCGGGGAGAAACCGTGGACATTTTCGGCAACGGGTGGTGGCAGTCGGGTTTTTTCACCGTCGACGGGTTAAAACATCTGATTCTTCCCTGCATCTCCCTTGCATCCATCATGCTGCCGCTGTTCATTCGATTGATCCGGTCCGAGATGATGGAGGTGCTTGAAACCGAATACATCAAGTTTGCCTGGGCCAAGGGACTGCCCCCCATGCGGATATGGCTGGTCCATGCCTTTAAAAACACCCTGCTGCCCGTGGTCACGGTCTTTGGCGTACAGATCGGCATCATGTTCGCCTTTACCATCCTCACCGAGACGGTTTTCCAGTGGCAGGGAATGGGGTACATGTTCCTTGAAGCCGTGGAGCGCTCGGACATCTCCCTTCTCATTACCTATCTCATTGTTGTGGGATCCGTATTTGTCATTGTAAACACCCTGGTGGATATTCTCTACGGCCTCATTAATCCCACGATAAGAATCGCAGGAAGAAAATGAAAAATTTCATCACTCGTTTCAAAGCGTCCTATGTTTTTTACAGTTTCAAACGGGACCGGACCGCCATGGTCAGCTTTGTCATTCTGGCGCTTTTTCTGCTGCTGAGCCTTGTGGCCCCCCTGGTATCGCCCTACAACCCCTATGATGCATCAACCACGGATCTCATGAATTCAGAGATGCCGCCGGCCTTCATGGACGGCGGAACCACGGAATTTCTCCTGGGCACGGACAACATGGGCAGGGATCTTTTGTCGACCATGATCTATGGCCTCAGGATATCGGTGCTCATCGGACTTGGGGCCGTGTTTCTCCAGGCCTTCATCGGCATCATGGTGGGTTTGACGGCCGGCTACATGGGCGGTAAGGTGGATGCGGTTCTCATGCGCATCGCAGACATCCAGTTTTCCTTTCCCTACCTCATGGTGGCCATCTTCATATCGGCCATTTTCCAACTCATGTTCGGCATCGGCAGCTTTGAAAAGCTGGCCGTACCCCTGCTCATCGTCATCATCGGCCTTGCCGAATGGCCCGTGTACGCAAGGACCATCCGGGCATCGGTCATGGGGGAAAAGAACAAGGAGTATGTGGAGGCGGCAAGGGTGATCGGACTGTCCCAGCCCGTGATCATGTTTCGCCACGTCCTTCCCAACACCCTGACCTCGGTCATGGTCATCTCCACCATCCAGGTGGCCAATGCCGTGATGAGCGAGGCGGCCCTGTCGTTCCTCGGACTGGGCATGCCCGTGACCATGCCCTCCCTGGGATCTTTGATCAAGTCCGGATTTGAGTATATTTTTTCCGGCATCTGGTGGATCACCATCTTTCCGGGCATTTTTCTCATCCTCTTTGTCCTTGTGATCAATCTGCTCGGGGACTGGCTCAGGGATGTGCTCAACCCGAAACTCTACAAAGGATAGTCAACCATGTCCCACCTCCTGGAAGTACAGGACCTTAAAGTAAAATTTGCCCTGAGATTCGGTGATCTCACGGCCATTGACGGTGCAAGCTTCACCCTGGACAAGGGGGAACGGCTCGGCATTGTGGGCGAAAGCGGGGCCGGAAAATCCGTTACAGGTTTTGCCATCATCAACCTGTTGAGCAAGCCCGGATTCATTGCCGGCGGAAGAATCCTCTTTAACGGCGAGGAGATCAGCGCATTCCCGGAAAAAAAAATGAGGACCATCCGGGGCAACCGGATCAGCATGATCTTCCAGGATCCCATGATGACCCTCAACCCGGTCTTTACCATCGGCACCCAGATGGTGGAAACCCTCAAGGCCCATCAACGGATCACCACGGCCGAAGCCAAAAGAATTGCCCTGGAAAAGCTTAAAAAGGTTCACATCCCCTCGCCTGAAAAGAGACTCTCCCAGTACCCCCACGAGTTTTCCGGGGGCATGCGCCAGCGCATCATCATTGCCATCTCCCTGTTGACCGATCCTTCGATCATCATTGCCGACGAACCCACAACGGCCCTGGATGTCACCATCCAGGCCGAGATCATGGACCTTCTCCAGGAGCTTTGCCGCAACGATGACATGGGGCTGATCCTCATCACCCACGACCTTGGGGTGGTCTCCCAGGTGACGGAAAAAATCGCCGTTATGTATGCGGGAAAGATGATCGAACAAGGCGCTACCGCCACCGTTGTCAATTCACCGTCCCACCCCTACACCCAGGGACTGATCAAGTCCCTGCCCGGGGTGCTCAAGCCGGGAGAAACCCTTTACCAGATCCCCGGCATGATGCCCAATCTCACGGAAATCCCCCCTGGCTGTGCGTTCAACCCCCGTTGCCCCATCAAACAGGATATCTGCCTCAGAGAGGTCCCTCTTTTGCGGCGAACCGAAAAAGGCATAATGGCTGCATGCCATTTGATTTAGAGAATGACTATGGAAAACAACACCCCGATCCTGACCATCAAAAACCTGGTCAAGCATTTTGACATATCCGGCGGCTTTCTCGAGCAGCTTAAATTTAAAAACAGCCGCATTGTCCGGGAAAAGACCACGGTCAAGGCGGTCAACAACGTCAGCCTCACCATCAACAGGGGAGAAACCCTGAGCGTGGTGGGCGAATCCGGGTGCGGGAAATCCACCCTGGCACGGGTGGTCCTGGGCCTGTACCCGCCCAACTCGGGAGAGATCTATTATAAGGAAGACCGCATCGATCACCTCAGTCACAGGGAGATGCTTCCCTTCCGTAAAAAGATGCAGATGATATTCCAGGACCCCTACGCTTCGCTCAACCCGAGGAAAACCGTAAAACAGACCCTGGAAGAACCCCTGCGGTTCCACAATCCCCACATGACCGATGATGAAATCCACGCCAAGGTGACCGCCGTTGTGGAGCAGGTGGGGGTGGATCCGGCCTGGTCCGGCCGTTATCCCCATGAATTCTCGGGCGGTCAGCGCCAGCGCATCAGCATTGCAAGGGCCCTGATCCTGGATCCGGATCTTATCGTGGCCGACGAACCGGTATCGGCACTGGACGTATCCATCCAGGCCCAGATCCTCAACCTGCTCATGGATGCCGGCAAAAAAAGAGGGCTCACCTATCTCTTTATCACCCACGATCTCTCGGTGGTCCAGCACATCAGCACCCGGGTGGCCGTGATGTACCTGGGTACCCTGTGTGAAGTTGCCACCCCTGAAACCCTGTTTGCCACCCCGTCCCACCCCTATACCCGGGCACTTTTGAGCGCCATTCCACGTGTGGGCCAGACAAGACCCAACAACATAAAACTCAAGGGCGAGGTGCCCACCCCGGTAAACCTTCCAACGGGCTGCGTGTTCCACGGCCGGTGTCTGTTTGCCGACGACCGGTGTGTCCGGGAAATCCCCGAACTTGTCCGGCTTGCCAACGGCACCCGGGTGGCCTGCCATGCCGTTGAAGAGGGACGAAGCCTTGAGTGACAGGGCAGTAAAACCGACGCCTGACCTGTCCCCGGCAGCCCTGTCAATCCACCAGGACAGCACCCGGGGCACCACGGTCACCCTTTCGGGCCGCCTGGACATGGCCGGGGTTTCAAGGGTGTGGGAAAAGGCTGAAAAAACCCTCACCGGAACCGGGGACCTGGTCATTGACCTTGAACAGGTGGACCACATGGACAGTGCCGGAGCAGCCCTGGTCTGGTTCATCAAGAAGAGCTGGAAACAGAGAACCGGCGGAAAAATTTCGGTCCTGGGGCTTCAACCGTCGTTTAAACGGGTGATGGACCTGACCGAGACGATTCCCGGCGCCACGGACGGAGAAAAAAAGTCCGGGAAAAAGCCCCCCTCGTTTGTCGAAACCCGGGGCAGGAAGTTTGCCGTCCAGATGGCAGAGGCCGCCTCGTTCATCTCCCTTGTGGGACAGATCACCCGGGCATTGATCCACGCCTTTTTCCATCCGTTGTCTGTTCGGTGGAAGGACGCCCTGCTCACCGCAGAGCGCTCGGGTGTCAACGCCCTTCCCATTGTCACCCTGATCAGCTTTATCGTGGGCCTTGTCATGGCCTTTCAGTCGGCCATGCCCATGAAGATGTTCGGCGCAGAAATCTATGTGGCCAACCTCATCGGCATTGCCATGGTCCGGGAGCTTGGCCCCCTCATGACAGCCATTATCCTGGCCGGGCGATCGGGCTCGGCCTTTGCCGCCGAGATCGGCACCATGAAGATCAACGAGGAGATCGACGCGCTTTCCACCATGGGGCTTGACCCCGTGCGGTTCCTCATGGTACCGAGAATTATAGCCGCCGTGTTCATCACCCCGCTGTTGACCATTTTTTCGAATTTTGTCGGCATCGTGGGCGGCTCCATCGTTCTTCTGTCCATGGGCTACCCTGCAGTCACCTACTACAGCCAGGTGGTCTCCTTTGTCACCTGGATCGATTTCACCGGGGGCCTGGTCAAGTGCTTTGTGTTCGGCATCCTGATCGCAGCTTCAGGATGCATCCGGGGAATAGAGACCCAAAGCGGACCCGGAGCCGTGGGCGCAAGCACCACCAGCGCCGTTGTGACGGGCATTACCCTGATTGCCGTGTTTGACGGCATATTTTCAGTTCTCTTTTACTGCCTTGGAATTTAACCCCATGAACACTCAAACAGACCCCATCATTGAGGTCAAAAACCTGACGGCCGGGTATGCAAATTTCACCCTGTTCGACAACATCAGCTTTCAGGTGTCCCCGGGGGAAATCTTTGCCATCCTGGGAACCTCGGGGTGCGGAAAAAGCACCCTCATGAAACTCATGACCGGTCTTTTCAAGCCCAGCAAGGGCAGCATACTGATCCAGGGACAGGAACTTGCCGGCGCAGACCTTGACCAGCGAATCGCCATTCTCAGGGGAATCGGGGTCGCCTTCCAGAGCGGGGCGTTGTTCGGCTCCATGAACGTGCTTGAAAATGTCAAACTGCCCTTGGAGGAATTTTCCGACCTTCCCCAGACCGCCATGGATGCCATTGCAACGACAAAACTCTCCCTTGTGGGGCTGGGAGACTATCTGGATTTCATGCCCGACGCCTTGAGCGGGGGCATGAAAAAACGGGCCGCCCTTGCCCGGGCCATGGCCCTTGATCCGGCCATTGTGTTCCTGGACGAACCGTCTGCGGGCCTTGATCCGGTCACCTCGGCCGAACTTGACAAGCTGATCAAGGCCCTTCGTACCTCCCTTGGCATCACCTTTGTCATTGTCACCCACGAGCTGGACAGCATCTTTTCCATTGCCGACCGGGTGATCATGCTCGACAAGTCCACCCGGGGCATCATTGCAACGGGCGGACCCCTTGAACTGAAACAGGACCAGAGCAGCCCCCTGGTTTACAATTTTTTCAACCGAATAGCCTGAAAAAGAGAAAAACATGAGCGAACAAGCCAACCATTTTAAGCTGGGCCTTTTTGTCATCATCTCGTTTGCCCTGCTGGTAACCGCCCTTGCCGTACTCGGCGCCGGGGATTTTTTAAAACAGGAAACCCTTGTGGAAACCTGTTTTAACGAGAGCGTCCAGGGCCTTGACGTGGGTTCCCCGGTCAAATACCGGGGCATAGAGATCGGCAAAGTCAAGGAAATCACCGGGGCTTCACGGGTTTACGGGGTCAGAACGGACTATGTTTTGGTGATCATCTCGCTGTTTGAAGATATTTCCCTTGGCCAGCCCGGTGGTTCGGTCAAAGAGAAGATCAAGCATGCCGTGGCCGACGGCCTCACGGTTCAGATGGCGTTCAAAGGGCTGACCGGGGCTGCCTACCTTGAAACCAATTATATGGAAGAAAAAGAAAGGGCTGCCCTGACCATCTCCTGGAAGCCAAAACACCCCTACATCCCCTCAAAACCCAACAAAATAACCCAGATGGGTGAATCGTTGGACAGGATCATGAAAAACCTTGAAGATATCAACATCCAGGGGGTTTTGGCTGAACTCCAGTCGGTTATCACCTTAAGCGCTGCCAAGCTTGGCGACGCAGACATCAAGGAGATCTCCTCCCAAACCGCCTCCCTTTTAAAAGAGATCAGAACCACCAACGCCCGGCTCGGAGAGTTGTTTGATTCAACCCAGGCAAAGGGGCTGATGACGGATGCCAGGGACGCCGTGAACGGGGCAAAAAACATTATTGAAGCCGCCAAGATACCTATTTCCGAGACCCTTGCCGATTTTAAGCGTGCGGCTGCCACGGCCAGCGCCCTTGCCGGCTCCCTTGATAAAACGTCCCGGCTCCTCGGGGACATGGTATGGGTGAACACGGACAGCATCAAGGACGTTGTTGACAACCTCAAAATCACCTCGGAAAACCTGAGACAGATGAGCCAGGATATCAAGCGTTATCCTGCCAGGCTTTTGTTTGAGGCCCCCCCGGAAAAGGAGAAAACCCTTGAAAAATAATCTGTTGTCCGGCTGGAATCTTTTCAGTGACCCTTCAGGCTTGAAATCAAGGCTGATGATCGTGGCGACCATGGCCGCCGCCCTGGTGCTGATGGCCGGCTGCTTCTCTTTTCAGCGGCCCATCAGCGATAAGAAACTGTACAGTCTTGAGGCAAAAATCCTACCCGTTGCTGGCGCTGTACCAGGCCCCCTGCCAACGCTTCTGGTCAAGGAATTTGACATGGCCCCCCTGTATACGGCCAACTCGTTTGTCTACCGCAAAGATCAGTTCGAGTTTGAAACCGACTACTTCAACGAGTTCATCATCCCCCCCCAGCGGATGATCACGGCTGCCGTCAAACAGGCCCTTTTTGATGCACGGCGTTTTTCACCGGCCTTTCCGGACAGACCCGCAGACCACCGGCTCCAGGGCAGGATCAACCGCCTCTACGGCGATTTCAGGCAGCCGGGACACCCCCTGGCAGTGATGGAGATCGTCCTTGATCTGGATGCAGCAGGGGAAAAGACCTTTTCAAAGGAGATGGCGATCAGGAACAGCTCCCCCCAGGCCCTTGTGGGCGGATGGAACCGGCTGCTGGAGGAGATCATACGGGAATTCGTGAACAGTCTCGACCGGGTCAGCTCCGGATCATGAGCAGCACGGCAGCAAGGATGAGTATACTGCCAAAATAGCCGTAGGCGGTGAAACTCTCGCCCCACCAGCACCAGGCAACCAGGGCCGCCACAACCGGCTCTGCCGTGGCAATGATCGACGCCCGGCCGGCCTCGATTCTCCTGAGACCCGCGTAGTAGAAGTGATAGGCCCCAAAGGTGGAAAAAACGGCAATGGCACCAAGTGCCATCCAGGCTGTAATGCTCTTTTCAGCAAACGAGAACCAGGGCAACAGACAGGCCGCACCAAAGGGAAGGGTGTAAAGAAACAAAACCGATGCCGAGTATTTGTCGGAAAAGTGCTTGCCAAAGATGTAGTACAAAGAATAGCAGAACCCCGACAACAGGCCGAACAGCACCGCTGACATGCCAGCGCCGCCGTCAGGGCCCATGGCCTGCTGGACCGGCTGGTTCCTGGAAACCAGGACAACCCCTGTAAGGGTAAGCACAAGGGCCGTTATTTTTTTAAGGTTGACCTGCTCGTTTAAAAAAAGGCGGGAGAGCAGAAACACCCAGGCCGGTGCCGTGTACAGCAGCACCGAAGCCAGGGCAGCCCCGCCCTTTTCAACGGCGATCTGGTACGATCCAAAAAAAAGGGTGACACTGAGAAAACCAAACAGGGCAAGACCCGGCAGGTCCCGGGGATTGACCCTGGCCCGCTGCTGAACAAGGGCCTGAACCGCAAACAAAAGCCAGGCTAGCACGGCTCGCCAGAACGCGACCTCCAGTGGGGAAACCCCCTCCTGGAAGGCCATCTTCCCAAAGGGGCCCAGAAACCCCCACAGGGTTGCTGCCGCCAGAATATAGATGTATCCAAGTTTATCCATAGAGGTTACTCCTATAGACATTTCCCGGAACCTTGTCAAAATAAAAATTTTCCTGTTGAATATTTCAGCCGGGATTGATACCTAACGGTATGAGCAAAAGCCCATAACCTGAGATTTATTCCCAGGATTCATTCAAAAACGCTTTTGGATAGGAGGAAACATGGAACGAGTAATGGTAGTGGGATGCGGATCGTACATGGACGCAGGTTACGGTTGCCCCGGAGAGTGGCGGTGTCTCAAGGCCGCAGCCCTTGGCGATGGAAAATTCACTGAAGAGTCCCAGGTGGTGGGCTTTATCAAGTGTGAATGTCCCGGCCGCACCCTGGTGCCCAACACGGGAATGACCATGAAACTTGCCGAGATCAAGCCGGACAAGATCTATCTCTCATCATGCATGGCCAATGCAAAACCAGACTGCCCCTACAGCACCCCCGAAGAAAAGGCAGCAATGCTCAAGGAAAAATTCGGCATTGAAGTGGTGCTGGGCACCCACGAATACAAGTAACCCCAAGTCCTGCAAACCGGGGAGGGAATCACCACTTCACCCTCCCCCATATTCCATTAATGACGCTGATCAAGGCCTTTTTAAAGCTGACCGAAACAATGATCAAGGCCCACGGATACATCAGGATCCCGTCCATGAGTAGTCGGCTCCAGCAGATCAGCAGACAGGTTTATTATGCATCAATCGCCTGATAAAAAGCTTTAATAAAAACGTCATAGTTTTCATACTGTGGCATATGGCCCAGTCCATCCAATTCAATGAGTATTGAACCTTTAATCATATTTTTAGCATTTTTTCCGAGTGTTTTATATTCTCCCAACTTTCTCGTCACACCTTTTTTTAACCAGCCTCTGCCGGGTCCAGTTTTATCTCTGGTGCCGATGATCAAAAAAGTTTCACTTTGAATCTGTGAAAATCTATCCACCATATTCTCTGAAAAAATGGGGCCATAGGTCAATGCATTATTCCAAGCAACAATTTTCCAATCTTCCCCCGCAAGCATTCCGTTTAAAGGGGCCAGAAGCGTCTCATATTCCCTTGACCATTTTCCATCATAATAATTCTTTTTCTGATAATTTCTAGCTTTATCGAGTGTTTTGGCAAGCTCTCTTTCATAAAAAAAGTTAATGTCTTTGAATTCTACATACTTTCCATAGTCTTCTAGACCAAGAGGGTTAATCAAAATCAATTTATTAACTGATTCAGGATAATTCACAGCAAAGGTGGTGGCTAACATCCCCCCCATGGAGTGGCCTACAAGATCAAATTTCTTAATATTTAAATTATCCAACAAGGATTTGGTATTTAACGCCAACTGTCCAAAGCTATATTGGTAGGACTCTGGCTTTGAGGATTTACCAAAGCCAATTTGATCAGGCATAATCACTCTGTATTTCCTCTTTAAAAGATCTTTTGCAACTCTTTCCCAATAGTAGCCTGAAAAATTCTTGCCATGTATTAAAACAATTACTTTTTGTGCATCCCTGTCTCCAATATCCATATATCGCATTCTCAAATCTTGATTTTGAGAATTAAACTTAAATGTGTTGACTTCAAATGGGTAATTAAACCCATCCAACTCTTTGTTATATTTAATGGTATCCTCAGCAAATACCGGTGAAATCACAGTAAAAGCCAGAATCAAAATCAAAAGATACGTTTTCATATCAACCTCCTCTTTATTGAACCAAGGGAACAACAACAATCAGCTGCTGCGTAGTAGTAGTAGTTTTTGCGTCGGTTAAATCAGCTTTATTCGAGGATATTATTTCGTTGATGCAGATTCTGCTATACCCGCCAGTACCTTTTCTATTTTTGAGATAACGTCTTCACAACCGACAATACTATGTCTTCTTACTAAATATCTTGGATCGTTATACGATATCCAGACCTTAGCTTTATCATCTTCCCAAATTAATGCTTTTTGGGGTAAATCAATGGCAACACTTTGCTGACATCCCATAAGAGGGCTTCCCACCTTTGGGTTCCCGAATATTATTAATTCTGTATCACGCAGTTCTATGCCAACTTTACCAGCACCTTCAGAATGCTTTATTCGATTGAATACAGTCATTCCTTTCTTTATCAAGAGGCGCTCTATTCGATCCGCAGTTTCTTTTACACTAAAGGTGCTTTGTACATTAACCACTCCATCTGCTGCCTCTACAGGAATGACAATGGATAAGATCAACAATACTGTGAAAATTAAATTTTTCATTGTTTTCTCCTTTTGTCGGTCTGATCAATCTGATAATCGTCCGATCGGGCAGCCCTGCCATATTCAAGCCGGCACAGCGTCCCATCTATAGGGCATTGGTCAAAAGGGCTATCATAGCCGGCTTTCCAGATACAGGGTCGTGGGTAAAGGCTACATCGCCTGCTGAAAAGGTGGCTGACGGACTGCAGGCCGTATGGATCTCTGCAACAATCCCCTTTTTCAGTTTGATTTTACTGTTTTCAAGGAATTCAACATTGGGCCGCACCCCCTTTGTGAATATTGAACCATTAATGAATGACGGGTTTGACGGAGAACCTGCCAGAAGAGTATTGCATTAAGATCACAGATCCTGGTGTTCATTCCGGCTGATGATCTCCGCCTGGTGGTCCCTGTCAAGATCAACAAAATAATCACTGTACCCTGCCACACGCACCAGCAGGTTGCGATACTCGTCCGGGTGCTGCTGGGCCTTTTTCAATGTCTGTGTATCCACCACGTTAAATTGAATGTGATGGCCGCCAAACCTGAAATAGGTCCGGATCAGGCCTGCCAGCTTGTCCAGGTCCTGTTCGGTTTTAAGCACCCCGGGCAGAAACCGCTGGTTGAGCAGGGTGCCCCCGGATTTTGACTGGTCCATCTTGCCCAGGGATTTAATGACTGCCGTCGGCCCGTTACGATCCGCGCCATGGGAGGGCGATGTGCCGTCGGACTCGGGCAGTCCTGAAAACCTGCCGTTGGCCGAAGCCCCCAGCTTTTTACCAAAATAGACATGGCAGGTGGTGGAGAGCATGTTCAGGTGGTACTGTCCGTTTTTCGTGTTTGGACGGCCGTCAATGGCATGGAACAAGGAGTCGTACACCTGCACCATGATCCGGTCGGCACGGTCGTCATCGTTGCCAAAAAAGGGGGTCTTGTTCCAGAGGCGCATGCGCAGGGCTTCATGGCCCTTGAAATCCTCCGCCAATGCCGTTAAAAGACCGTCCATGGTCACGGTTTTATCGTCAAACACATGCTTTTTAATGGCTGACAAACTGTCGGTGATGGTGCCGATGCCGCAGCACTGGATGTAGTTTGTATTGTACCGGGGGCCGCCGTTGTAATAATCCCTGCCCTTTTCAATGCAGTCCTGGATCACCACGGACAGAAACGGCGCCGGGGCATTGGCGGCAAACATGCGCTCAATGTAGTTGTTGACCCGGATTTTCAGATCCACCACATGGGCAAGCTGCCGGGCAAAGGCGTCATAAAGCTGGTCAAAGGTTTCAAAGGTCCTGGGATCACCGGTTTCAACGCCGACCAGTCCGCCCCCCAGGGGATCCCTGCCGTTGTTCAGGGTCAGTTCAAGCAGCTTGGGCACATTGAGATAACCGGTGAGGATATAGGCCTCCTTTCCAAAGGCGCCGGTCTCGATACAGCCCGAACATCCGCCCTCCCTGGCATCTTCAATACGCTTGCCCACCCGCACCTGCTCGAGAACAACCTGGTCGGCATTAAACACCGACGGGTATCCATAACCGTTGCGGATGACCCGGCAGGCCGCCTTGAGGAAATGGTGGGGTGTTTGAGCACTGATCTGCACATTGCTCTGGGGCTGGAGCAGCTTTAACTCATCGATGATCTCGAGCATGAGGTACGAAAGGTCGTTGACGGCGTCTGCACCCTGACGGGTTAATCCCCCCAGGTTGATGTTGGTAAAATCGTTGTAGGTGCCGCTCTCCTTGGCCGTTACCCCCACCTTGGGGGGGGCCGGATGGTTGTTGATCTTTATCCACAGGCAGCTGATCAGCTCACGGGCCCCATTGGCATCCATGGTGCCACGTTCAAGTTCCTGCCTGTAAAAGGGATAAAGGTGCTGATCCAGGTGACCCGGGCTCATGGCGTCCCAACCGTTGAGTTCTGTGATGGTTCCCAGGTGGACAAACCAGTACATCTGGATGGCCTCCCACAGGCTGGTCGGCCGCTCGGCCGGGACCCTGCGGCAGACGCGGGCAATTTCAACGAGTTCTTTTTTTCTGGCGGGCCGGGTTTCAGCCCCGGCCATTTCTTCGGCCAGCAGGGCGTGCCTTTCGGCAAAAACAATGACGGCATCACAGGAGATGTCCATGGCCGTGAGGGCATCGGAACGTTCCTGGGCCTGGGGGTCGTTCAGAAAATCCAGGGCTTCCAGGCCCTGGGCAATCTCTCGTTTAAAATCCAGCATGCCCTTTTGATAAATCGTGCCGTCCAGCGTTGTATGGCCCGGGGCCCGCTGTTCCATGAATTCCGTGAAAAGGCCTGCACCATAGGCCTTCTGCCACGATTCAGGCACGTGCTCAAACACCCTGTCCCGCATGCTTCTTCCCCGCCAGTAGGGAATAATCTCGTCCCGGTAAATTTTGATATCCCCAGGGTCGACCCTGAAGGGCGTCATCTCCCGGTTATTCAGGGTTTCCAGATCCTCAACCGAATGGCAGTTCAATTCCGGAAACGTCGGCGTTGCCTTGGGCCGGGGGCCCCTCTCTCCCACGATCAATTCCTGGTCCCCGATGTAAAGGGTCTTTTTTTCACACAGGTTTTTGAAATTAAGGGCCCTGAGTATGGGGGTGGCGTATTTTCCCAGGTTTTCCCGGTAAAATTGGGTCTGAAGACGGGCCCGTTCAATGGATATGGCGGGTATGGCGTTAAAGCTCTGCTCCCTTAGGGTAGCGATTCGCGGGTTCATTTTTCTACTCTCCTGGCCCGTCCCAGGGCCAATGCGTCAGTGCACATGGACGTTCTCGCCAAACCGGGTTAATGCGTCCACGGCCCTGGTAATCTCTGATTTGGTAACCGGTGCAATTTTTTCTCGAGCATAGGCCAGACCGATTCACACCCAACCCCTTCCATACCGGCAGACAAAACCGGGAGTTACCCCGAGCAATTTTTACCTTCAGCCCGGGACTCAAGTTGCAGCAGCCTTGCCTTGATGTCAAGTCCGCTGCTGAACCCCACGAGCTTTCCGCCCTTGCCAATGACCCGGTGGCAGGGGATGATGATGGGGATGGGGTTTCGCCCATTGGCACCCCCCACGGCCCTGCATGCCTTTTCGTTGCCAACGGCCGCTGCAATCTCAAGGTATGAGGCGGTCCTGCCGTAGGGAATCCGGCAGAGGGCAGCCCACACCCGTTGCTGGAAAAGGGTTCCCGCGGGGGCCAGGTCAACTTCAAACACTGTCAGCTCTCCTGCAAAATAGGCGGCAAGCTGGTCCATGACCGGCTTTAATTGTTTTGCGTCCCTGACCCACCCGGGGTCAATGCCCAGGGGGTGGATACCCCCCTCAAAGCTCAGGTGTCTGACGCCCCTTTCATCCCGGGCAACCAGGATCGGCCCGAGTTCGGTATCCAGAATATCATAGATCATCTCAAACCTGCTCTGCTTTTTCTATTCAACCCGGTGCCAGGTCTGGGTCCGAAAGAAAAATGCGATATACCCCCGAACCATGAGTTTTCCCTCTTCAACCCATAACTTGCAGGTATATATTTTACCTTCCTTGGGATCAAGGATCGTTCCGCCTTCATACTTATCTCCCTTCTGGACCAGGTCTTTGATAATAACCATGCCCTTTGTCGGCTGGTCTTTGCGGTCATCGCCGTCCGGGCATTTGTCGCAAACGGGATCCGGATCTTCACCGGGTTTTCGAAACAGTTCTTTGATCTGTCCGAAATATTTCCCGTCTTTTTCATAAATTTGTACAATGGATTTGGGTTCATTGGTTTTGTCGTCAATGGTTTTCCATTTGCCGACAATGGATGCATCAAGGGCATAGGATGCGGCAACAGTACAAAGGGAAAAAACAACACTCATACATAGAACGATAACTGTTTTTTTCATCACGGGTCTCCATAAATAAGTTAAAGGCCAGGTAAACACTGTTCTTCTTAGTATGAAGGATTTTTCGTGTCAATGGAAAAGGTCATGTTTAACCCGCATTCGGTAAACCTGTGTCTGGACAACTGGTTTCCGGCAATTCCAGCCGCCTGCACAGCCCGGACAGCCTGCAATCGGTGCGGTTGTTGTGCAGGGCAATCTCCAGGGACCGTTTCGATCCCACCACGATCACAAGATTTTTCCCCCGGGTCATGGCCGTGTACAAGAGGTTTCTCTGGAGAAGGGGATAGTGCTGAACCGTCATGGCAATGACCACGGCCGAATATTCCGACCCCTGGGACTTGTGGACAGACACGGCATAGGCCAGGGTCAGCTCGTCAAGCTCGAGAAGATCATAGTCCACCACCCGTCCGTCATAGTCCACAGACAGCCGGCCTTCTGATTTCACCACCTCGTGGACAATGCCGATATCGCCGTTGAACACCTCCTTCTGGTAGTTGTTCTTCAGGTGCATCACCTTGTCGCCGGTCTTGAAGATCAATCCCCTTGCCTCAATGCCGCCGGCAGCCTTGTTGAGTACCTGCTGAAGTTTCTGGTTGAGGTTGATGGTCCCGGCCTCACCCTTGTGCATGGGGGTCAGCACCTGGATTTCGTCCACATGGGGAAAGGCCTTTTTGATGCGGTTACTGCACAGCTCAACAATGGTGGCCACCACCCGTTCCGGCGAGGCGCTCTCGATGAAATAAAACTCTGACAGGCCGTCCGAGGTGTGCTCAAGGCAGGGCATCTCTCCGTTCCGGATGGCGTGGGCGTTCATGACAATGGGGCTCTGTTCCGCCTGCCTGAAAATCCGGGTCAGGCTGAAGGTCTTGACCGCCCTGGATGCAATGATGTCGGACAGCACATTGCCCGGCCCCACCGAAGGCAGCTGAAAGATGTCCCCCACCAGAATAAGGCTGGCGTTCACGGGCACGGCCTGGATAAGGTGAAACATGAGCAGGGTATCCACCATGGACGCCTCGTCAACAATGACCACGTCGGAATCAAGGGGGTTGGACAGGTTCCTTGCAAATTCCCCGGTATCCGGATCACACAGCAGCAGACGGTGGAGGGTGGAGGCCTTTTTATCGGTCACCTGGGCGAGCCGTCTTGCGGCCCTGCCCGTGGGAGCGGCAAGGGTGACGGTTTTGCGAAGCTTTTTCAAAACCGCGCAGACGGCCCGGATCAGGGTGGTCTTGCCCGTTCCCGGGCCGCCGGTGATGACCACCACCCGGTGGGCCAGCACCTGGCGGACCACGTCGATCTGCTCCTGGGAAAGCTTGACGGCAAGCCTTGTGGCCACCTCCATGGTGATGGTTTCATCGGAAAGGCCGGGTGGATTGATGGGCACGCACAGCATGGCCCGTATCCTTTCGGCAATCCCCTTTTCCGCGCTGTGGAGCCGCTTGAGATAAACCTGGTCCCCCTCTACAACGACCTCATCGTTGTCGGCCAGGGCTTCAAGGGCCTTGTCAAACGCCCCTTGATCTGCCCCTGTGAGTGACAGGCAGCCAAGGGCCAGAGCCTCCCGTTCGGCAAACACATGGCCGTCACACTCTTTTTTGCAAAGGAGAAACAGGAGGCAGGCCTTGATCCGTTCTGGATCATCCTGCTTGAAACCTGTTTTAAGGGCAATGGCGTCCGCCACCTCAAAGCCTGCTTCCGGAACGTCCCTTGACACACAATAGGGATTATCTTTGAGAATTTTGAGGCTGTCTGTTCCATAGTATTTCAGAATGGCCGATGCATGGGCAATGCCCACGTCATGGTCCTGGAGAAACCGCATCACCTTTCTGACGGCATGGTGCTTGTCCCATGCCCGGGTGATCAGGTCGGCCTTGGCTTTTCCGATCCCGGGAATTTCCCTGAGCCGTTCAGGCTCGTTTTCAATGACCTCAAGGGAGCGCTCGCCGAACTGCTCAACGATGCGTTTGGCCATGGCCATGCCAATGCCCTTGATGATCCCGGATCCCAGATAACGCCTGATGCCTGCCACCGTTGCAGGCAGCGTCACCTCAAACCCTTCGACCTTGAACTGATCCCCGTACTTGGCGTGGGCCACCCACTGCCCGGTGAGCTTAAGGGTCTCTCCTTCACTGACCCCGGGCAGAGTGCCCACCACCACAACGGCGTCCCGGGTCTCCCGGGTCTTGATTTTGGCGATGGTATAGTGATTTTCCTGGTTGCGGAAGGTGATCCGCTCTAGGGTTCCCTGTAAAACGATCATGGTTCGTTTAAAGCCCCCTGGTGCTGCAAAATCCAGCGGGCCGCATCCATGAGATCCCGGGCAATAAAATCGGGTTTTATCTGTTTTCGTTCAAGGCTTTTAAGGGCTTTTCGACCATTGCCGGTCATCACCAGCACGGTCGTTCCAACGCCGGCATTTCTGGCACACTCGATATCCTTGGCTGAATCCCCCACCATGAAAGACGCCTGGGGGTCTATTCCGTATGTTGTGCAGGCAATATCGATCAGCCCGGGCTCTGGTTTTCTGCACGAACAGCCCTCTTCCGGGGCATGGGGACAGTAGAAAACGTCACGGATCTCACCGCCCTCTGCCCGGACGCCGGCTTCCATGACGGCAAGGATGGCCTCAAGGTTTTCCCGGTTGGAAATTTTACGGTTTATCATGGACTGGTTGGTTATGACAATGATGTCAAACCCGTTTTGGGATAAAAGGGCCACGGCTTCGGCACTGCCGGAAATAAACCGGAACTCTTGGGGGGTTTTAATGTACGCGGGAGAATCAACATTGATGACACCGTCCCGGTCCAGGAATATGGTCGGTTTTTGGGAAACCATGGGTTATTCCGCCACGGCAAAGGCATTTTGCGCACCTTCACGCAGCATCTGATCCTCAAAGTCTTCGGCACTGGCAAGGGTGGTATATTTGCCCACCCGGACACGGTAGAAAAGCCCCCGGTCATCGCTGTACGAGACAATGTGGGCATTGGCATAGCGCTGTTCAAGCTTTGACTTGAGCCGGTTGGCGTTGGTGATATCCTTGAATGCACCCACCTGGACGGTGAAATTGCCGTCAATGTAATTCACAGGGGTAAAGGTTACCGGGCCCTTGGCAAGGTTGGGGTCCTGGCTTGCCCGGCCAAGGGCCGTGACCTTTACAGGGGCGGTTCCCGGTCCCACAACCCCGAGTTTTTCTGCCGCAGTATACGACAGATCAATGATTCTGCCCGTGACAAAGGGTCCCCGGTCGTTGACCCTTACAATGGCACTTTTCTGATTAGAAAGGTTATCCACCCGGACCCAGGTGCCCAGGGGAAGGGTCTTATGGGCCGCTGTCATGGCGTACATGTCGTAGGTTTCGCCGTTGGCTGTTTTTCTGCCGTGGAATTTTTTGCCGTACCAGGACGCCTTGCCCGTCTGCAGAAACCCCTTTGAGCTGACAATGGGCCGGTAGGTTTTACCGTCGATTTTATAGGGTTTTGAATGGGCCGGAGCCTTGCCCGACGGGGTGCCGGAAGGTTGTTGCGGCCCGGGATATGAACCGCCCGCAGGTTCGTGGGTGGCGCACCCTGATCCGGCAATCACGACCCCCAACACCAACAAAACAAATACGGCAGACCTGAATGATTTTTCCATCAGTTCAAGGCCCTCTTTATGACGTCATGCATCTTGTCCGTAAAGTTAAATTCAATTTTCTCCCTGACCTTGTCGGGAATATCTTCAAGGTCCTTTTCATTCCATTTCGGAAGAATCAATGACCGGATACCGGCCCTGTGGGCTGCAATCACCTTGTCCTTGATGCCGCCCACGGGCAGCACCTCCCCCCTCAGGGTAATCTCTCCGGTCATGGCAAGCCCCTTTTTAACGGGTTTTCCGGTGATGAGTGAGGTCAAGGCCGTGAGCATGGTCACACCGGCAGAGGGTCCGTCCTTGGGAATGGCACCGGCCGGCACGTGGATGTGGATATCATGGGTTTCAAAAAAATCATCGGCAATGTTGAGGGCTGCCGCATTGGATCGGATAAAACTCATGGCCGTGGTTGCCGATTCCTTCATCACCTCCCCCAGTTGACCGGTGAGGGTCAGGCCCTTGGAACCCTTCATGGCCGTTGCCTCCACAAACAGGATGTCACCGCCCGTGGGAGTCCAGGCAAGGCCGACCACCACCCCGGGCACCATGATTTCATTACCGTTCTCCGGTCTGTTTTTCACCGGGCCAAGATAGCCGTGGAGATCTTTTTTACCAACCTTGACCGTTTCGACCTCGTCTTCAGCCACCCGTGCTGCAACCCCCCGGCACACCGAACCGATCTCACGTTCAAGGTTCCTGAGGCCCGCTTCCCGGGTGTAGCCGAAAATAATCTCCTTGACCGCACCCTGGGTGATGTTGATGTTTGACCGGGCAAGACCATTGGCCGTGCGCTGCCTTGGAATAAGATAGCGGGTGGCAATTTTCAGCTTTTCGTCTTCGGTATAACCGGACAGTTCCAGCACCTCCATGCGGTCCCGCAGGGGTGCGGGTATGGTGTGAAGCACATTGGCCGTGGTCAGAAAGATCACATCGGAAAGGTCAAAGGGAACGTCCATGTAATGATCGGTAAAGGAAAAATTCTGCTCGGGATCCAGTACCTCCAGAAGGGCCGACGACGGATCGCCATGGTAGGAGGAATTGACCTTGTCTATCTCGTCGAGCATGAACACCGGATTGTTGGTTCCGGCCCGTCGTATCTCCTGGATGATTCTTCCGGGCAGGGCACCCACATAGGTTCGCCTGTGGCCCCGGATTTCAGCCTCGTCCCGCATGCCACCCAGGGCGATTCGGACAAATTTCCTGCCCAGGGCCCGGGCAATGGACTTGCCCAGGGAGGTCTTGCCCGTACCCGGCGGTCCTGCAAAACAGAGGATGGGTCCCTTGCTGTCTTTTTTAAGCTTGCGCACGGCCAGGTATTCCAGAATTCGTTTCTTGGGTTTTTCAAGGCCGTAGTGATCCTGGTTAAGGACATTCCTTGCCTCGGTGATATCCAGCCTGTCCCTGGATTTATTCTGCCAGGGAAGGGCCGTGAGCCAGTCAAGATAGGTGGAAGCCACAATATATTCCGACGATGAGGGGTGCATCCGTGAAAGACGCTGCAACTCACGGTCCGCCTCTTTTACGGCCGCTTCGGGAAGACCCTTGGCCGTTATCTTGTTCCGGTACTCTTCGATCTCAACCCGTTCATTGTCCGTCTCGCCAAGCTCTTCCCGGATCGCCTTGAGCTGCTGGCGCAGATAATATTCCCGCTGACGCTTGTCCATATCTTCTTTCACCTGGGTCTGGATTTTTGATCCCATTTCAAGAATTTCAAGCTGATCATTGACCAACCGGGTTACCTTTTTCAGCCGTTTCTTGACATCCAGAAGCTCAAGAATCGACTGTTTGTCAATGATGGGGGCATTTATGGTTGAAGCGACCATGTCGGCCAGGACATCGGGTTCCTGGATGGATTTAACCATGCCGCCGATTTCGGCGGGCAATCCCGGAGAAAGGGCCACTATTTTCTCGTACTGCTCGACAATATTGGACATCAATGCCCGGGTTTCCTTGTCCCGTATGATGTTACGGCTTTCCAGCACATTCACCCTGGCCTGCATATAGGGCTTGCCCTCAACATACTCGTCCACCTTGAACCTGCTGATCCCCTGGATTAAAAGCTGGGCCTTGTTATCCTCCATTTTTGCCATCTTGAGAATCATGGCAACCGTTCCGATTCTGTGGAGATCTTTTACGGAATGGCGGGAGTCAATATCCGAACGCCGGGAAAGCAGCAGCCCCAGAATCCTGGAACCGGCCATGGTTTCATCAATGAGGGCTATGGCCTCCTCCTGCATGAGAACCAGGGGCATGACCATTTTTGGAAAAAGATTGGTATCAACGATGGGAAGAATCGGGAGAATTTCAGGGATGTGATCCGGGCCTACATCAACGGAAGTCTTAATTTGGTTCATGGAATTTCCTATACCTGTGGCTGTATCATCTGTAGGAAAGCTTTATCCTCTGGGACCTGTCCATGGGAAATTTTGCAAGCTTGATTTCAAGAAACCCGTTAAAAAAACAGGCGGACACTTTTTCAATATCAATGAGATTCGGCAGGTAAAGCACCCTTTCAAAACGGCCGAACTGTATTTCAGCAAGCCTGTAATTGGCAGACTCTTCCGGCGGTTTGATGGATCTTACGCCCGCAATCTTAACGGCCTTGGAGTTGACCTCGATGCTGATATCATCCTTTTCAACACCGGCAATCTCAGCATGGATGATAATATGGTTCCGGGTCTCATAAATATCCATCTGGGGTTTCCATATACGCTGGGAAAGACAGAACATGGGATTCATGGACTGAAACATCTCTTCTAGGGGTTTGTCTATCTTGCATTGTCTTTCAAAATTATCGCCAAACTGAATTTTAATTTGTTCCATCATTATGCGAGACTCCTGATGCTGAGGTCTGTTTTCTTCAATACTGCCATAAAGAACAGGCAGTTAATCACACAAAATACCATTCGGTTTGACGGTTGTAAAGCACTATTCCGGCGCCCATCCCCGGGTTCCCCACATCAGGAACACAAGGGCCGTAAGGGTTAGGGCGGTGGAGATAAGACAGACCGTACCCATTCCAAAATGCTGCCACACCATCCCTCCTGAAAAGGCGCCCATCACCCTGCCAAGGCCCGATGCGGCAAGCAGCAGGGAAATCATGGTTGCCCTTGAACCGGGTACCAGCTCCGTACACAGGGAAATGAACGCCACAATCGACTGTTCATAACAGAAAAACACAACAAACAGGGCGGCCAGGGCAAACGTCAGGGACCCTTCGGCAAGGGGAATCAAGAGATAGGCCCCAGAACAGAGGGCGATACCCCAGGCAACCGACGATTTGATGCCGATCCGGTCTGAAAAAGCCGCAGTAAAGCTTGAACCCATGAGCTCGGCAGCCCCGATGACACCCGTGCCGATGCCCAGGGCCACCACACTTAAATCAAAGGCACTTTCAAGCCAGGCGCCATAGATGACAAAGAGATTGTCATTGGCAAACCCCAGGCATACCCCCACCCCGATGGCACCCCGGGCCCTTTTTATTGTCAGAAGATGCCTGACCCCCTCCAGGAGATGGCCCCTTGTCGTTGCCGTTCCGGCTTCCGGGTTAAAGTCATCCGTGACGTAGTTTAAAATAAGTGCAAGGGAGACAACAGCCCCCCCTGCAAGGGCAAAAAAGGGGGACCGCCATCCAAAATAGTTGATCAGAATGCCGATGCCGGGAATGCCCACAAGGGTGGCCACGGACCAGCTGATTTCAAGGATGCCCACCACCATTCCCCGGCGCCTGTAGGAGACCCTTTTGCCCACATAGGCCTGGATGGCCGGGTCAAACAGGCTCTTTGCCAGCCCGCTCAAAAACATGGCCACGACAAGGGTATAGTAAAAGGGAAAGGTGCCGGCCATGAGCATGCCTGCTATCAAGGCGAGAAGACCGGTCACCATCATTCGCCGATAACCGGTTTTATCCGCAAGGGGAGAGACAAAGAGCCCCAGGAAATTGGTGGCCTGGTTCAGGGCAATAACCGATGTAACGGCCGTAAGGGGCACCCCGAGTCCCCGGCTGATCACCGGTGCAAAGGGATAGATAAACCGGTTGGCAGTGTTTATAATTGATCTTGACACAAATGCCGGTGCAAGTATCCCGAGAATACCGTTATCTCTTTCCATTGGGCTCCAACAATCAAACAAAAAAGGGCCGGAAGAACGTCTCCCGGCCCTGGAAAATCATCTTACTGAATTTACTCTGCGAGTTTTTTCAACGCCTGGTACCGATCGTTGAGCTCTTGTTCGATCTTGGCCCTCAAACGGGTGGATTCGTCGGGAAAGCTCTTTTCAAGGGCGGCAAAACGGTTCTCGCCGCCAAGGAACGCCTGGAGGGTTCCGTCGGGCTCCTTTGAATCCAGGATAAACGGGTTTTTACCCTCCTTGGCAAGCAGGGGATTAAACCGGTAAAGGGGCCAGTAACCACACTCGACCGCAAGCTTTGACTCCTGCTGGGTCTTGCCCATGCCTTTACGGATGCCCTGGTTGATGCAGGGTGCATAGCAGACAACAAGGGAAGGTCCAGGATAGCTCTCAGCCTCCACAAGGGCCTTGATGGTCTGCTGTTTGTTGGCGCCCATGGCGATGGAGGCCACATACACATATCCGTAGTGCATCATTATTCCGCCAAGGTCTTTTTTGCCGATCTTCTTGCCCGATGCCGCATATTTTGCAATGGCCCCGGTGGGTGTTGCCTTGGATGACTGGCCCCCGGTGTTTGAATAGACTTCCGTATCCATCACAAGGATGTTGATGTCGTCACCCGATGCCAGCACATGGTCAACACCGCCATAACCAATGTCATAGGCCCAGCCGTCACCGCCGAAAATCCAGTGGGACTTTTTCACCAGCAGTGAAGCATCTTCAAAAATAGAGTCAAGCATTGCATTGCCCGTTCCAACGGCCAGCTGAGACTTGAGCTTGTCTGCATAAACCTTGGATTCACCGGCATTGTTCATGTTGTTGAGCCAGCCCTCAAGGTTCTCCTTGATTTCCGGAGAAATGTCCGAAGCAAGGGCCTCCCTGACCCTGGCGGCAAGGGTTTTTCGCCGGTTGTTAAACGCAAGCATCATGCCGTAGCCATACTCGGCCGCATCTTCAAACAACGAGCTTGCCCATGCCGGACCTGCCCCCTGGCTGTTTGTGCAATAGGGGGCCGTGGGTGCGGAACCGCCCCAGATGGACGAACAGCCCGTTGCATTGGCAACGGTCATGCGTTCGCCGAACAGCTGGGTCAGCACCTTGACATAGGGAGTCTCACCGCATCCTGAACAGGCACCGGAGAACTCAAGAAGGGGTTTGAAGAACTGGCTTCCCTTGACGGTTTCGCGCTTGCCAAGCTCCTCTTTAAAGGGAATGGTCAGGGAAAATTCGTGGTTTGGAATCTCACGTTCCGTCTGGGTGGCAAGCGGTTTCATGACCAGGGCCGGCACCTTGGCCGGACAGATGTCGGCACAGTTGCCGCATCCCTGGCAGTCAAGGGGATTGATCTGCACCCTGAACCTGTAATCCTTGAGATCCTTGCCCTTGCCTTCAACGGTCTCAAAGGTTGCAGGGGCGTTCTTGAGTTCGTCTTCGGTTGCAACAATGGGAATAATGGCCGCATGGGGACAGACAAAAGAGCACTGGTTGCACTGGATGCAGTTTTCAGGGATCCATTCGGGAACGTTGATGGCAACGCCCCGTTTTTCGTATTTACTGGTTGAGTTGGGAAAAATACCGTCCGGGGTAAACGCGCTCACGGGAAGCATATCACCCTTCTGGGCGAGGATGGGCCGCATCACCTTGTCAACGTAGTCAATGGCCGTATCCTCCAGGTCCATGGTACCCGAAGCTGCACCCCAGGATTCCGGCACTTGGATCTCAACAAGGTTGGCCAGGGTTCTGTCAACGGCGTCGATGTTCATCTGAACAATCTTGTCGCCCTTTTTACCGTAGGTCTTTTTAATGTCGGCCTTGAGAAGCTCGATGGCCCGTTCAAAGGGAATGACATTGGCCAGCTTGAAAAAGCAGGTCTGCATGATCATGTTGATGCGATTTCCCAGACCCACTTCGCCTGCGATCTTCACGGCATCCACGTTGAAGAATTTGATCTTGTTGTCAAAGAGTGTCCGTTTGACATCGCCGGGAATGGTCTTTTCCATATCTTCCAGGGACCAGGCAGAGTTCAGCAGAAAGGTTCCCCCTTCCTTTAACCCCTCGAGGACATCGTAGATCTGAACATAGTTGGACTTGTGACAGGCGACGAAATCGGCCCGGTTGATCAGATAGGTGGACTGGATGGGCACATCGCCGAATCGCAGATGGGAAATGGTGATACCGCCCGACTTTTTTGAATCGTAGGCAAAATATCCCTGGGCATACTTGTCCGTGTTGTCGCCGATGATCTTGATGGCGCTCTGGTTTGCACCCACCGTACCATCGGATCCAAGTCCCCAGAATTTTGCACCCACCGTGCCTTCGGGAGCCGGGTTGAATCCCGGAACCACCTCAAGGGAAGAATCGGTCACATCGTCCTTGATGCCCACGGTAAAGTGGTTCTTGGGTCCGGCACTCTTCATGTTGTCAAACACGGCCTTGATCATGGGCGCGTTAAACTCCTTGGAGCCAAGCCCGTAACGGCCGCCGATAATCCTGGGTCCCTCACCCTTTTCCATGAAGGCTGCACACACATCCATGTAAAGGGGATCGCCAATGCTTCCCGGTTCCTTGGTTCGGTCAAGGACCGTTATGGTTTCTGCCGTTGCCGGGATTACTTCCATCATGGCCTTGATGTCAAAGGGCCGGAACAGACGAACTTTGACAAGCCCCACTCTTTCGCCGTCGTCGTTGAGTTTGTTCACCGTCTCTTCAATGGCTTCGCAGCTTGAACCCATGCTGATGACGATGCGATCCGCCTCGGGATCTCCCACATAGTCAAACAGCTTGTAACTCCGTCCGGTCAGGGCCTCAACCTTTTCCATATAGCGTTTTACAATCAGTGGAATCCGATTGTAATAGGCGTTGACCGCCTCCCTTCCCTGGAAGTAAATATCCGGGTTCTGGGCCGTTCCCCGGGTGTTGGGATTTTCAGGGTTCAGGGCCAGGGCCTTGAATGCCCGGTAGGCGTCCCAGTTCATCAGAGAACGCATATCGTCGTAGTCGATCACCTCGATCTTCTGAATTTCGTGGGAAGTCCTGAAACCGTCGTAAAAATGCATGAACGGCACCCGGCCCTCAAGGGTTGCAAGGTGGGCCACCAGGGCAAGGTCCATGGCTTCCTGAACAGAGGCCGATGCCAGCATGGCAAATCCTGTCTGGCGGGCAGCCATTACATCCTGGTGATCGCCGAATATCGAGAGGGCATGGGCTGAAATGGCCCTTGCCGTAACATGGAACACACAGGGCAGAAGCTCACCTGCGATCTTGTACATGTTTGGAACTTTCAACAAAAGGCCCTGGGAGGCAGTAAAGGTCGTGGTCAGTGCGCCTGCGGCAAGGGATCCATGCACGGCACCTGCGGCACCGGCTTCAGACTGCATCTGTTTGATGTTAAGCACCTGACCGAAGATGTTTTTTCTGTTCTTTGCAGCCCAGGAGTCTGCAATTTCACCAAGGGGACTTGAAGGGGTAATCGGGTAAATGGCAGCAACCTCACTCATGGCATAGGCCACGTGGGTTGCCGCTGTATTCCCGTCAATCGTCTGCATATTTTTTTTCATAGAACCACCTTTTGAAGTAATTAGAGTCCATAACACTGCCCTTTAAAGCTGATATTTATACAACAGCCCTTTTTATATGTAAATGCTAAACATGGTTTAGCTACCTGGGACGAAACTCCCTTATTTCCATGATTATAATGCAAATAAAGGCAGTTGAACGATAGTTTATACGATCCATGGTATTGTGACCCCAAGCTGTTTTAAATGTTTAAAATGTGCTAAAATAATCTGTTCCTTGAGGAAAGGAAGCGCAACCATTAATTAAAAGTATCGGAGTATCTATGGGTTTATTATCATCGAGTGTGTCCGTTGCAAGATACCGGGTTGAGGGAGAAATTGAAGGATCCCCGCTTGAAACGGTAAAAGAAGGACTTAAAAAAAATGCCGTCAGTGAAATAGAAGATGAATATGCTGAAATTGCCGTGGGATGGACCCCCTTTGAAAGTCCTTTTGATCCTGATTTTGAAAAATTTTCATTCACCTTTGACACCTATTTTCTGTTTACCCTGCGAATAGACAAAAAAAGTGTTCCCTCAAAGATTGTCCAGAAACAGGTGGCCATGGAAGTTGCAAAACGGCTCAAGGAGAGTGGTCGTGAATTTCTGTCAAAAAACGAAAAAACCGACATCAAGGACATGATCACGGAAAAGCTCATGCGCCAGATGCCGTCGATTCCAAACATGTACGATGTGCTCTGGATGCCCGAAGATCACAGCCTGCTGTTTTTCACCACCCAGAAGGCTGCCAATGAAGAGCTTGAAACCCTGTTTAAAACTACGTTCAAACTCAAACTGATCCGGCTCTTTCCCTTTACCATGGCAGAGGGCAACAAGGACTTTTCCGACCATGACAGGGATAAAATTGCCACTATTGTTCCCGTAAAATATTCGAGGTAAACACCATGTTAGATATAGCAGTTGCATACAATAAGTATAAGTTTCTGGGTAACGAATTTTTGACCTGGCTGTGGTACGTCATTGAGACGGATATCAGCCTGGGGGAATTGACCCAGATCAAGGACCGACTGATCTCAATCAAAATAGGAAACAGCATTGTACTGGAAAACTCCATGGGGGATGACACCAAAGAAAAAATATCCATCAAGGGAGATGATGCAGGTCTAGAAGAGGGTACCATGGCCCTTAAAAAAGGGGGTGTGGTCACAGAAATGAACCTGAACCTTAAAATTGATGAGGCCGAGTACCGATTTACCATCAAAGGCGAAAGCATGAACATCACAGGCCTTAAGGTTCCTGCTTCCGGAAAAATAGAAGGTCCCGATGAAGTTGAAGGCGCTGTTCTTGAAAAGGTATTTCTGTGCAACACTGTTTTTGAAATTATAGACGCCCTTTATTCGGCCTATATCAAACGAAGGATCTCAGACACCTGGACATCCGGGGATCTTTCGGCCATGCGGGACTGGGTTCAATTGTAACCCGACCCGATGTTCAAAACAATGTTCAAAACTTCAGACAAATAAACACAATCAAAGGGCATGATGGTTTTTCAGGACATCATGCCTTTTTTGTTGAAAATCATGTTTAAAAAATGTTCATAACCATGGGGTTATAAACCCTAAAGTTATCAACACCCGGTTTCATAACTTTTTACCATTGGACGAACCAGAAATGCATAACATGCTGATATTAAACAATATAAATAAAAAAAATTATTCTATCAAAAATTGTCAATACATTGTCAGTAAAACAGAACAAACAAACACTTTTTTTTCAGGCATACAGAAACAACCGGTTTTAAAACAGGTCAGACTGAAACTGTTTGCAAAATAAAAGCATAAATAATCAAATAAATCTAAAAGGTTATTCTTCTTTTGAACTTTTAGATACAGCTTATTAATTATTATTACTTAAATAGAATATTAAAAAAATAAAACCACCTCTTCTTAGGCACATGGGTAATCAATAAAAAACGTATAATCCCATTTCCTTGCAGAAAAGAATACTCCCACCCGTTTTTTACCTGAACAGGCTTTGTTTTATTTCATTGAAAAAAACCTTTAAAAGATATAGATTATGGATTTGGCAAAGCATTGCAAAAAAGTTTTATATATAAACCAATCTTAGGTATTTAAATGAAATTTTCAGCTGATAGAAAAAGCCTTTCAGAAGTGCTTGCACAGGTACAGGGTATTTGTGGCAAAAAGACCAACCTTGCCATTACATCGGATGTTCTTATCAAGGTGTCGGGATCCGAGGTGATCATCACTGCCAATGATCTTGAAACGGTCTTCCAGGGAAGATACGAGGCTGAGATTGAATCCGACGGCATCATTGCCATCAATGCAAAAAAACTCTATGAAATTATCCGGGAATATCCCGATGCCCAGGTTCCCCTCAATGAGATTGAAAACAGGTGGGTCGAAATTGGAAAGGGCAATATTCAGTATCACATTGTTTCCTCTGATTATGATAACTTTCCAGAAACCCCCCTTATTGAAGATATTCCCTTTGTTGAAATTGATTCTGGGGCCTTTAAAAAAATGGTTGAAGTTTCAGCCATGATAGCAGGTTCTGCCGATGAAAAAAGAACCTATGTTCTGGGTGCTCTGTTTGAAAAGGTCAATGACGAGGCAGGCGAGCGTCTGAGAATGGTTTCCACGGATTCAAGACGGTTGAACTCCTTTGATGCCTCCTATGAGGGCGACCTTATCATCCCCGATGAAAATGTGATTATTCCCAAAAAAGGGCTGTCGGAACTTGGTCGATTTCTGGACAGGGAAGGCAGCGTCAATATCGGCATCAAAGACGATCACCTGATTGTTCAGAAACAGAATGAAACCTTGATGATCAAGCTTCTGGAAGGGGATTATCCCGATTACAGAAGAGTTCTCAACACCGATCAGATGACCCAGATTGAAATGAGCAGAAGCATGCTGCTCATGGTGATGAAAAGAATGTCCATTCTTTCGTCAGAAGATTACAAGAGCGTGATGTTTAATTTTAATGAAAACGAGCTTGTCGTCACCATAACCAATCCTGAAATCGGCGAATCCAAGGAAAAAATAACCATGGGATATGGGGGAGAAGCGTTTGAAAGTGCATTTAACCCTAAATATTTCATCGATGCATTAAATTCTATCAACAGTGACACCGTCATTTTGAATGTAAAGGGAGCTAAACATCCCTGCATCATCAAAGGGCTGGATGATGATCGACTCGTTTGTGCAATAATGGCAATGTCCGTATAAATTGGGATAAGTGATGAAAAACAACGACAATGTAAAAGATTATGGTGCAAACAATATCAAAATCCTTGAAGGTCTTGAAGCTGTCAGAAAAAGACCTTCCATGTATATTGGAAACGTAGGAATAGAAGGCCTGCATCACCTGGTCTATGAGGTGGTGGACAACAGTATTGACGAGGCCATGGCCGGCCACTGTGATACGATCACCGTAATTATCCACCCGGACCAGAGTGTCAGTGTCGAGGATAACGGCCGTGGCATTCCCGTTGGCATGCATGAAACCGAACATATACCGGCAGCTGAAGTGGTCATGACAAAACTCCATGCCGGCGGTAAGTTTGACAAGGATTCCTACAAGGTGTCCGGCGGTCTCCACGGGGTGGGGATTTCCGTTGTAAACGCCCTTTCCATCAATCTGGAGATGGAGGTGTTCAAGGACGGCAAGGTTTACTTCCAACGCTATTCCCGGGGCATCAAACAGACCGAACTTGAGGTTATTGGTGACACGGATAAAACCGGCACCCGGATTCTGTTCAAACCTGATTTCGATATCATGAACGAAAATGAGTTTGAGTATGAAAAGCTGTCCCGGCGGATGAGGGAGCTTGCATTCCTGAACAAGGGAATACGCATCGTCATCGAGGATGAACTCTCCGCCGACAAGGACGATTTTCACTATGAAGGTGGAATTATCTCGTTTGTTGAATACCTGAACCGAAATTTCACAGCCATGCATGATCCCATTCATATCGAAGGGGAAAAAAACGATGTCAGCGTGGATGTTGCCATCCAGTACAACGACACCTTCAAGGAAAAAATATACTCGTTTGCCAACAACATCAACACCATTGAGGGCGGAACCCATCTGTCCGGATTCAAGGGTGCCCTGACCCGTACGCTCAACAATTACGCCGGTTCTGGAAATCTTCCCAAAAACATGCAGAACATCAAGATCGGTGGGGATGATGTCAGGGAAGGACTCACGGCCATTGTCAGTGTCAAGGTGATGGATCCCCAGTTTGAAGGCCAGACCAAGACAAAGCTTGGCAACAGCGAGGTCAAGGGAATTGTCGAGTCCCTGATCAATGAACGCCTTGCCATGTTCCTTGAGGAAAATCCCAACACGGCCAAAAAAATAATCATGAAGGCTGTTGATGCCGCAAGGGCCAGGGATGCCGCCAAAAGGGCCCGGGAACTTGCACGGAAAAAAGGCACCCTGCTCGATTCAACCCTTCCGGGAAAACTTGCCGAATGCCAGTACGCAGATCCCAAGGAGAGGGAGCTCTTTCTTGTGGAGGGAGATTCAGCCGGCGGCAGTGCAAAGCAGGGAAGGGACCGAAGATTCCAGGCCATTCTTCCCTTGAAGGGAAAAATATTAAACGTTGAAAAGGCACGGTTTGACAAGATCCTGAGAAGCGATGAGATCAAAAACGTCTTTACCGTTCTGGGCACCGGAGCTGGAAAAGAAGAGTATGATATTGAAAAAATCCGTTACCACAAGATCGTCATCATGACCGATGCCGATGTGGACGGTTCCCACATCAGAACCCTGCTGCTCACCTTTTTCTTCCGCCAGATGCCCGATCTGATCAGCAACGGGTATCTGTACATTGCCCAGCCGCCCCTTTTTCGCATCGGCAAGGGCAAAAGCGGCATCTATCTCAAGGATGAACCTGAGTATCGGGATTATCTTTTGAAACGGGTGTGCGAGCAAAAGGAGGTTCGCCTGGCAGACAGTGAAGAACCCCTGTCTGAAGAAAATCTCTTTGCCTTTTTAAAGGATCTGATCTCGTTTCATAATGCCGTTGACCGACTTACCATGCGCGAAATGGATACAGGGCTTTTAACGCTCTTGATCAATGAGGGGGTAAAGGATAAGTTTTTCCTCGAAAGTCTTGAAAAAATGACATCCCTTAACGCGACCCTGACCGCCAAAGGATACATTACCCGGGACATCTCCTTTGACCCGGAAAGAAACCTGTATGAAATGGATATCCTTGGCAACGAGCACGACCGGGAGCAGGGTATCAAGCATGGCCTTGTCACGGTTGGCCGCAGCCTGATTGCCATGGGTGATTACACGATCATGCACAAGGTGCTCAACAAGATCGAATCCATGGACCTGCCGCCGTTCAATGTGAGTGCCAGATCTTCCAGCGACAAGGTGGTCTCTTTTGACGACAGAACCGAATTTTTTAACTTTATGATGGCCGAGGCCAAGAAAGGGATCGCTATCCAGCGCTACAAGGGTCTGGGTGAGATGAACCCGGACCAGCTGTGGGAAACCACAATGGATCCTGAAAAAAGGGTGATGCTCCAGGTTAATATTGAGGATGCGGAAAAGGCCGATGAGATTTTCACCCTGCTCATGGGTGAAGAGGTCGAACCCCGGAGGAACTTTATTCAGACCAATGCCCTCGAAGTTTCGTCCCTGGATTTTTAATTATTATCCAAACACGGGTTTTCGGTCGGGTACTAATTGTGGGATTCAAGGGATTTAATGGCCCGGGCTGCTGCTTTTTTCTGCTGTTTAAAGGTTGCTGCCCGGGCCATTGCTGTTCGGGCGGATAGAATCTTTCCAAGGTTCCATCGGCTGTATCCCAGCATGAGCCAGGCATGTCCTGAGTCATCTTTGGGGGCAAGGGTTTCAAACAGGTTTTCAGCCGCCTGGTATTGTTCCAGGTGAAACAGCAGGTCTCCCTTTAGTCTTTTTAATTCCATGGATGTTTTTTCCGTTGTCAGCACCTGGTCCACAAGTTCAAGTGCCTTCTGGTCAAGGTTCATCTGCCGGAGTGCAACCACGGTGTTCTGTGTGACTGCCACCCTTTTATCCCGGGTTGACATATCCTGGTACAGGTCAACGGCCCTTGCCGGTATGCCCATGGCCAGGTAAAGATCGGCCACCAGTTTTTTTTCATTGTCCGTCAAAGGGGTTAAAAAACCGTAGAGGGTCATGGCCACAAGGGCGTTTTTCAGCTCATCCCTGTCCAGGCTCAACCGTGCAAGTCCCTTCCACCACCGGGGTTCAAGGGGGTATTCCCGGGTCAGAAAGGTGACAAGGTCAAGGGCCTTTTTATCCATGCCAAGTTCCATGTAGTGGTAAAGCAGGGTCTCCTGCCAGGTGGTTCTGGCGGTTCCATCAAGATTTTGTGCAAGATATTCCATGTGTGGCAGGGCATTTTTCGGTTGTTCAAGTGCCAGGAAAATATGGACGGCAAGCTCGTGCCACCCGGGTTCAATCTCGCGGGTGTGATTCTTTGTCAGACGGTTGAAAACCGCCAGGGCTTTGGGATATTCCTCGCCAGAGTAAAAGGCAGTGGCAGCATAGTAGAGCAGAACAGCCCTTTTATCCGTCTCAAGTTCGTATCCTTTGACAAAGCATTGGCCGGCCCGGTTAAACCGTTCAAGGTCGTAGCAGGCCTTTGCAAGGTTCAGCCATGCAGGGGAAAAATCACCACCGTTTTCAACACAGGTTTCGTAGTAACGGGCCGCCTCGTTCGGATGGTTGGCTTCCATGGCGTAATTGCCCAGGGTGAACAGCAGAAAAGGGTGGACCGGCTTGCTGGTATCCATGGATTTTTTTCTGAAGGTTTCCAGCATATCAATGGCCTGGGATCGTTTATCTGCCTGGATCAGATTCCGGGCTTTTTCCAGGACAACGGCGGTGGAAAAGGGAATATCAGACTGTATACCCTCACTGCCCAGGGTCAGCTGAGGTTGAACAAAGGTGAGAACAACCAGCAGCAACACCGTTTTTTTATCCATGGATCGTCTAATTTTCAAGTTCAAACCTTATGGTTGTTTCCACCCGGGTTTTAACGGCTACCCCCTCAATGGTTCCAGGCGAAAACTTCCACCTGGGAAGGGCGTGGAGTACGCTTTGGTCAAAGGTGTCCTTGGGCGATGAGTCCAGGATGGAAATATCTTCCACCTCCCCCTGGGTGTTGACCAGAAAGCGGACCTTTACCCATCCTTCTATTCCCCTTCTTTTGGCCTGAAAAGGATAGACCGGAGGAATATGGACCTTGGGAACAAGGGCGTTGTCGATATCTGTGCCGGCATATATCCTGTCCATGACCTGGGGGGCAAAGGCCACCTGTTCCATTGGAAAAACCGGGGCTAGGGGCGTTGCCGGTAAATTCGGGTTGACCTTAAAGTCAAGGGTGGGAAAATCATGGGCCACCCGCTGGGGAGCAGACCTGGGCGGCTGCTTAATGTTTTTTACCGTATCTTTTTTTCCCCTGGTTTCCGGGTCGGGTCGTTGTTTTTCCGGCTCTTTTTTAACGATTTCCGGATCCGGTTCCCTGAGTCGAACAATGTTGACCGGGCTGGTTATTCTGATGTTTTTTACGTCGGTCTGTTTTTCCGGGCGGGTCATCAGCGGCATAAGGCTGAAAAATACCAGGTTGAGCACAAGGGAAGCAAGGGCCGCACCCAGCCATGGCCTTAAGCGTTTCACCTAATTTTTTCCGCCTTCAATGCCTGCGGCAAGGCTCACCTCTTTGGCGCCTGCCAGGCGGCATTGATCCATTGCGGCTATGGCCGTTCCCGTGTTTGAATTTCTGTCCGCCACAATGACCACACTTCCGTCCGGTTTTTCTCCAAGGGATCTTTCCACGTTCAGACGTAACGCCCGTATGTCGATCTCCCGGTTGTCCATGTAGATCTTATCCTGGGCCGTGATGCCCACCAGGATGGTGACATTTTCCTTGGCAACGGCCGTTGACGCGGTGGGTCGGTTGACCTCCACGCCGGTTTCCCTGACAAATGAGGTGGTTACCAGAAAAAAGATCAGCAGGATAAACACCATGTCTATCAGGGGTGCTATATCCAGGGTCAGGCTCTGGCGTTTGGCTTTTCGGGCTGCTGTGATGTTGATCATTGTATTTTGTTTCCGTTATACAAATCTTTGGAGGTAAATGCCGGTTGATGCAATGACCCCCTTTAACTTTTCCGCACGCTTGACAAGGAATCCGTGCATGTAGAGCCCGGGAATGGCCACAAGCAGTCCTGTCTGGGTGGTCACCAGGGCTTCGGATATGCCGCCTGCCATGGCCCTGGCATTTCCCGTTCCAAAGGTGGATATGATGTCAAAGGTGGCCATCATTCCGGTCACCGTTCCAAGGAGCCCCAGAAGGGGCGCCACGGCGGCCAGCACCCCGATCAGGGCAAGATGGCGTTCAAGGACAGTTATGATATCCATTACGGTCTCGTCAAGGATGTAAAGGTCCACCGAGGCCTTTCGGGTCCGGTTGTTTAAAAACTGGGTCACCAGGAGTGAAACCGCTCCCCGGTAAAGATGAACGGGCGGCAGCTCATTGTTTTTGACAAATTCCCCGGCCCTCTCCCGTGGCATGTTTTTTCGATGGAGACGGTGGAAAAACAAGATGCGGTTGATGATCAAGGTCCACATGATAATCGATACCGCCACTAGGGGAAACATGACAATGCTGCCGGTCCTCAGGTAGGCTTCCATGGCCCAGAAATGGTTCAGGACCTGGTTTTGAATCTGGTTTACGACGGGGTTCAGCATTCACCGTTTCCAAGTATAAAAACCGCATTGACCATGGCCACGGCCTTTTCTTCCATGGTGGCGATCATGGTTTCAACCCACCGGCTCAACAGGGTGTGGCAGAGCATGATGGGGATGGCCACGCACAGGCCGAGCATGGTGGTCACCAGGGCTTCGGATATGCCGCCCGACATCATCCGTGGATCGCTGGTGCCGTAAAAGGTGATGGTGTGAAAGGTGTTGATCATGCCCGTTACCGTTCCGAGAAGTCCCATGAGGGGTGCAATGGCTGCCAGCATTCCAAGGGTGGACAAAAAGCGTTCCAGTGGGGGGATTTCCCTGAGGATCGCCTCCTGGAGTGCATTTTCCATGTCGGTCCTTGTTTTTGTTCTAAAATCCATGCCTGCGGAAAGTGCCCTGGCAAGGGGTTTTTTTCCATGGCGGGCCAGCAGTTGACTGCACCCCTCCCAGTCCTGTAAGGACACCTGTTTTTTCAGGGTCGCCATGAACGGGGCTGGATTGAGATACTTTCCTGTCAGAAAAAGCGTTCGTTCAAGGGTGATCAGGAGTGCCAGAAGGGCCAGGGCAAGGATCGGCCATACAACGGGTCCTCCCTTGGGGATCTGCTCTAAAAGGCTCAACCGGTGGGTGAGCTGGCGCATGGCATTGCCCTTGGAGATATCAATGGGAACTGCGTCGGATTGGCCGTTCATATATTTTTCGATGGCCTTTTGCATGGCAGTGGAAGGTTCCTTTGAAAGGGCAAAGAGCTGCTGGCTTTCATCGGAAAAAAGCAGGAAACCAACGGTCTTGTCAATCCTGTAGGCTGCGGTAAAGTTGCCCAGCACAAGAATATCGGCCGTGACCGCTTTTCCGGTCTGGTCGATGATGGTTCCCTGCTGGATTCTGACCTGGCCCGAACCCTGGATTTCATCCATTAGAATATCCTTCATGGCCCGGATGTCCTTCATGGCCGGAATTTTTGAGGATTTCAAAAGGGGAGCGATTCCAGCCTTTCTATCGTTGATCAGGGCGCTCTGGAGGCTCTGCCCGACCAGGGTGTCAATATCCTTGGCCGTGATCCGCACAAAACCTGCAAGCTCTTTGACAACGGCATCCATTTCGGCAAGCCGTTTACCTGTTTTTTCCTGACTGGCCTTGAGTTCCTTGATCTTTGCCCTTAACTGGATGTTTTTCTGATCCAGGGCCAGGTTTTTTTGTTTCTGCTGCTCAATGGCCCGGGTCAGGCTTGTTTTATCCTGGAATATTCTCTGCCGGCTTTCGCTGGCCTCCTTTGCCGCTGTCAAACGTTCCTGTTCTGCCCGCTGCATCAATTTTTCCCGTTGTGCCTGGGCTTCAACGGCCGTGGCCCGCATGTCGCGGGTTTGCTGCTGGGCTCCATGAGATTGAACCGCCATCCCCATGGACACAACCATGGCAACCAGTATCATGCCTGAAATTTTCACTGGGCCACCATCCTTCCCAGGGGCAGGGTCAGAAAATCCATGGCCCGGCGCTTGGTACCCATTTCAACGGCCTTTACAATTTCACTGTTGTACGAGACCGGCAGGGGCTGCCATGATGCCTTTGCCCGGTTGTAAAAGCCGGTAAGGTTGCCGTCGGGGGTGATGCAGAACAACGAGACCCGGCCGAGGCGGAAGATGTCTGCCAGTATGGTTTCACCTCCCAGGGAAATCTTTTCCTGAAACACCTCGACGGTGTTGCCGTAGCCTGCTTCGACAAACAGGGTTTCCATGGTTTTTCTGAATTTTTCACTGACCGTGACTTCGCCTGATTGAACAAGGGTCTTGAGGGCTGCGACCCGGTTTTTCCTTTCGTCCACGAGCATGGGGAAATCATTTTCCACAAGGGTGTCAATTTCAGCCACGGTCGCCTGGAGGAACGGATCAAGGTCTGATGCGATTTCCTCAATGTCCTTGAGGGCGGTTTCCAGGTCGCTGATCTCCTTTTCAAGCTGGCTGATGGTGTCCGCAAGTTCGATCTCCTCGCTGGTGAGGCTCTGGAATTCAGCTTCAAGGTCGGTGTACTCGGCCACAAGTTTTTTCTTGTCCTCAAACCAGCGGGTTTCGTTTTTCTGGGTTTGCCGGCGGATATCCACCCCCTGTTTTACTGAATCCATGGCTTGTTCTGCAAGGTTGTCTGCAGCAAACGCCCCTGTCGCCATGGAAAAAGCCATGGCTGCAATCAAGATCAGTCGTGTTGAATGTTTAATCAAAATTTTTCCCCAACCTAGTTTAAAGTTGCCAACAGCTATAGATTTCCGATAAAAAAAATGCAAGAAAAATTTAGGTGAACCCCGGGAACGGTTTTTTTTTGCACGAATCTGTTTAGTGGTTATTATAGGATCCATGAACTTACTTGAAATGACATTCAAAGAGGTATCCCGACTCTTGAACCAAGACTTTGGCAGGGGGGATTTCCATGCAGGGGCCCTGCTCCGTGAGGTGATCAAAGGGGGAAACCACAATTTCTCGACAGCCCCCGAATTTGAGTGGTCACAGGGGATGGCACAGGCCCTGGTATCCGATTACCAGTTTCCGGATTTTAAAGTTGTGGATCAGGTGGAAGCGGACAACACCGTGAAATTTGTCACCCGCCTCCACGACGGCTGTTGTATTGAATCGGTGATTATTCCCATGAAAAGGTACAATACCCTGTGTGTCTCCACCCAGGCCGGATGCCGCATGGGATGCAGGTTCTGCGAAACGGCACGGTCGGGTTTCAAGCGAAATCTTGGGGTGCACGAGATCACGGGCCAGCTTTTTTCCGCCAGGATCACCCTTGGCAAAAAAATCAGCAACATCGTGTTCATGGGCATGGGCGAACCCTTTGACAACTTTGACAACCTGGTGCAGGCGATCCGGGTATTCAACGACCAGAAGGGGTTTGATGTGGCCCTCCGCCACATGACCGTCTCCACCTGTGGCCTGGTTCCGGGCATACGGGCCCTTGCCAAGCTGGGTCTTGACCAGCTGAGCCTTGCCGTTTCCATCCATTCGGCCGTTGACCGGGTAAGATCCGAACTCATGCCCGTCAATCGCCGCTATCCCCTGGAAGCGTTAAGGGATGCCCTGGCGGATTATCCCCTTCACAAACGGCGCTATATTCTGGTCGAGTATGTGCTGATCAAGGGGGTCAATGATTCCCAACAGGCAGCCGAAGCCCTTGCCGATTACCTTGCCCCCCTCAAGGTGAGGGTGAACCTCATTGCCTATAACCCGGGCCGGGACCCGGACGCTTCGTTCCAGGGGGTGGATGACGGGGCCATCAACCAGTTTGCCGTCTGGCTTGAAGATTCCGGGCTGTTTGTCATCCGGCGCTGGAGCAAGGGTCAGAACCTCATGGCCGGCTGCGGCCAGCTTTCCTCCCAGGTCCGGGAACGCAGATGAATTAGAAAAGACCCTCTTTTTCCATTTCCTGGAGGGCCTTTCTCATCTGGCGGATGGCCTGGCGCAACCGTTCCTCGTTTTCCACAAGGGCCAGCCTTAAAAATCCTTCGCCCTCTTCACTGAACCCCACGCCCGGCGCCACGGCCACATTGGCCCGGTTCATCATCTCGATGGCAAACTGCATGGAGCCCATTTTATGGTAGGGTTCGGGGATCTTCACCCAGACAAACATGCCTGCCCCCGGCCGTTTCACCTCCCAGCCCATGCGCTCAAGGCCGCTGCACAGGGTGTCCCGCCTGGACTGGTAGATCTCCACCTGCTTGGGTATGGTGTCGTCGCAGTCCCTCAGGGCGATGATGCCGGCAATCTGAATGGCCGAGAAAATGCCGTAATCAAAATACCCCTTGATCTTTGCCAGGGCGCCAATGATTTCAGCATTTCCCACGCAATAGCCCATGCGCCATCCGGCCATGTTGTAGGACTTTGAAAAGGATCCGAATTCAACGCCCACATCCTTTGCCCCGGGTGCCTCAAGAAAGCTCGGGGCCTTGTATCCGTCAAAGGTGATCATGGAATAGGCAAAGTCGTGGATGACCATGAACTTGAACCGCTTGGCCAGGACCACGATCTCCTTGAACAGATCCAGGCTGCCCAGCTCGCCCGTGGGGTTGTGGGGATAGTTGATCATCAATACCTTGGGCCCCGGATAAAACGACTCGCAGATATTGACGATGCGTTTGAGAAAGGATTCAGCCGGCGCAATGGGAATCCTCACCACATTGGCCCCGGCAATGACGGCCGCATAGATGTGGATGGGAAAGGCTGGGCCCGGCACCAGAACCGAATCCCCCGGGCCGAGCAGGGCAAGGCTCAAATGGGAAATACCCTCCTTGGAACCGATGGTAAAGATGGTTTCCGACTGGGCGTCAAGCCCGATGTCATAGTGGCGCTTGTAGTAGAGGGCGATCTCCCGTTTCAGGTTTTTCATGCCCGACGAGGCCGTTGGGTAGCCGTGGGTCTTGGGGTTCTGGGCCACTTCAACCAGTTTATCCACAACGGTTTCAGGGGTCGGGTCCATGGGGTTGCCCATGCCAAGATCAATGACATCGTCCCCGTTGCGGCGTTTTTCCATCTTCATGGCATTGATCATGCCAAACAGATAGGGGGGCAGCTGCTCCATCCTGCTGGCAAAACGTATGATTTTATCCTCGGCCATCTCCATATCCTCCAGAATTGCGACCCGTCACGGGCCAAAGGTTGATCTTAAATTAAACCTTAATTTCTATCACAGAATAAACCTGTTTGGGAGGAGAAAATAGATTTATCCAATAATGATGCCCAGGGCCTCCAGATACCTGGCAAAGAGCCCCTCTTTTTCCGGAAGAATTACCAGATGGCGATCTCCGGCAGGCAGGCAGAGCCGTCCGGTAACCGTCTATCGCCTGGTGGTCAAAGGATCCATTGAACAACGGATTCTGGATCTCCACAGGGAAAAGCGGGACCTTGCAGAAAGCCTGCTCACCGGCAGTGACATGGCCGGTAAAATTTCGGCCGAAGATCTGCTGGGGCTTTTACGCCAGGAAGGGAGACCAACCCCCCATTGACCAGCCCATGAAAAAAATAAAGAAATTTTATGGTTTATCTGGTAAAAAACAGTACTCTGTAACGTCGGAAAGGGTGACAAAAAACAGTGAGTATAACCAGGGTCGTTGGGATAATGATTGTAAAAACAGGCCATTGGCGCCTTTCAAATATGAGGAGAGAGACAAATGAAACCCGGTGAAATAGAGCGTTTGAGTTTCAGGATCATCGACAGCGAGGCCGGCAGCCACAGCTTTACCGTCCAGGAGTGGAACATCGTCAGAAGAATGATCCATACCTCGGCTGATTTTGACTATATGGAGAGTGTCAGGTTTCATCCGGCGGCCATAGCCGCAGGCATCAAGGCCATCAGGGAGGGGTGCGCCATTGTGACCGATACCAACATGGCAAGGGTGGGCATCCGAAAGGGAGAACTCTCCGTGTTCGGCGGTGAGGTCCATTGTCTGATTGCAGACCCGGACGTGTCTGAACGGGCCAAGGCCAACGGGGTGACCCGGGCCCTTGCCGCCATGGACAAGGCTGCCGAACGCTACGACGGCGGCATCTATGTGATCGGCAATGCACCCACGGCCCTGCTGCGGCTGATGGATCTTGTAAAGGATAAAATCATGAAACCGGCCCTGGTGGTCGGCCTGCCCGTGGGGTTTGTCAATGCGGCTGAATCCAAGGCTGAACTTGTGAACCTGGACATCCCGTTTATATCCAATGTGGGCAGAAAGGGCGGCTCCAATGTTGCCGCAAGCGTTGTCAATGCCCTTGCCATCATGGCGGCTGAACAATAAGGAGGCGGTTATCAAAGGGTTTGTAATTGCAGGAACCGGCAGCGGCAGCGGAAAGACCACCATTTCCCTTGCCGTGATGGCCTATTTCCAGGGGCTCGGGCTCAAGGTGGCCCCGTTCAAGGTGGGGCCGGATTTTATTGATCCCGGCCACCATAGCGCTTTAACCGGTCGCCAATCCAGGAACCTTGATTCGTGGATGCTCTCAAACGAGTACAACCAGCGGGTGTTTGCCAGGGGATGCCAGGGGGCGGACATTGCCGTTGTCGAAGGGGTCATGGGGCTGTTTGACGGCTACAGCGGCGTTGACGAGGCAGGTTCCACGGCTCAGATGGCCAAGTGGCTCAACCTTCCCGTGGTCCTGGTGGTGGACTCACGGAGCATGGCCAGAAGCGTTGCCGCCATTGTCCAGGGGTTTGAAAATTTTGACCCGGATCTTCGCTTTGCCGGGGTGATCTTCAGCAAGACCGGCAGCGAGCGTCACTACGACTATCTTAAGGAGGCGGTCGAGGCCAACTGCACCATGCCCTGCCTGGGGTTCATGCCAAGGAACGATAAAATTGCCATTCCTGAACGGCATCTTGGCCTTGTGACCTCGGACGACCACGGAATCCAGGCCGATGTGGTGGCTGAGCTTGTCCGCATGATCCATGACCACACCTGCCTTGGCAGGATGGTCAACACCCTGCCCGACATTTTTTCCAGCAGTCCTGACCGGGATACCTCCCCAGGGAAACTCAAAGATGGGGGCATCAAAAACAGGAAGGATAAAACGGTGAGGATCGCCGTTGCCAGGGACCGGGCCTTCTGCTTCTATTATCCTGAAAACATCGAGGCCCTGGAAGCCGCAGGTGCCGAGATCGTCACCTTTTCCCCCCTGGAAGACAAAAGTCTTCCCGAAAACATCCACGGCATCTATTTCGGGGGCGGTTATCCCGAACTCTTTGCCCGGACACTTTCAGCCAACACCCCCCTCATGGACGAGATCCGTGGGCAAAGTCGTGCAGGCATGCCGGTCTACGGAGAGTGCGGCGGGTTCATGTACCTCTGCAAGGGTCTGACCGCCATGGATTCAGACAAGACCTTTCAAATGGTCGGCTGTTTTCCCTTTAAGGTGTCCATGTCCACAAGGCTTCGATCCCTGGGGTACCGGAAAATCGTTCTGTCCGAGGATACCCTGGTGGGAAAAAAGGGGGATACTCTCAAGGGCCATGAGTTCCACTATTCGGCCATGGATGCCGACACCCCCGTGCCCGAAGAGATCCGCCGGGTGTACGGGGCCTGCCGCCGGGACGGCACCCGGACCTCCACCCAGGGATTCCAGAAGGACAACACCCTGGGCAGCTACCTCCACATCCATTTTGGCAGCCTTGCCACGGCCGGCGATTCTTTTGTGGCATCCTGCCGGCGGTTCAGGGACAGGGGGGGGCGGCCATGACAAAAAAACGGCTGAAACCGGGCTTTACCACGGGAGCGGCAGCAGCGGCAGCAGCCAGTGCCGCCCTTGAGCTGCTTGTCTCGGGAAGGGCCCGGGAGGGGGTTGAGATTCGTTTTCTGACCGACGAACGCTGTGTGATCCCGATTTTAAGAAGCAGGACCCTGTCAGATTCCATGGCTGAAAGCGTTGTTGAAAAGGATGCCGGCGACGACCCGGATGTCACCCACAGGGCTGAAATCGGTGCCAGGGTTTCCATAAAACACCGTGACAGGGGCGAGTCCACCCTCACCATCACAGGCGGCAAAGGGGTGGGGGTTGTCACAAAACCGGGACTTGAGGTGGCAGTGGGCCAGCCCGCCATCAATTCCGGGCCCCGGCAGATGATCCGTGAGGCGGTCCACCAGGTGCTTGGGCGTTTTCACCTCAGCCACATGGATGTGGGGGTTGAGATTGTGGTGCCCGAGGGGGAGGCGCTGGCAACAAAGACCTTGAACGCCCGCCTTGGCATCCTGGGCGGGATCTCGATCCTTGGAACCACGGGCATTGTCCGGCCCATGTCCCACGACGCCTATATTGCCACCATCCGTTCCAGTATCAGCGTGGCCGAGGCCATGGGCGCTGATACCCTTGTGTTCACCACGGGGCGGCGCAGCGAGCGCTTTGCCATGGATGTATTTCCCGATTTTTCAGAAGAGGCCTTTGTCCAGATCGGCGATTTTTTTAAGGCCTCCCTTGATGCGGCAGGGGCGGCGGCCGGTATAAAAAAGGTGATCCTCACGGTTTTTTTCGGAAAGGCCGTTAAAATGGCCATGGGATTTGGCCACACCCATGCGGCCAAATCAGAGCTGACCATGAAGACGCTCTCCAGGTGGGCCCGGGAACGCTACCCCCATGAAACCCTGGCCGCGAACATCGCAGGCGCCAACACGGCCCGCCACGCCTTTACCTTTATTTATCCGGATTACCCGGACCTGATTTGCCGGGTGGGAGAGAATATCCAGGGTTCGGCCCTGGAATTTTCCCATGGAAAACTGTTGATCCGGGCCGTTATTTTTGATTTCAACGGTCAAATCGTGTTTGATTCAGACCTTCCCGGGGCATGAGACATGGGCATTGATATCGAACAGTTCATGGAGATCCTGTCCAGGGAGGTGGCCGATTACAAGGTGCCCATCATCGACCTCATGGGGGCCCAGACCGAGGAGCCCTTCCGGATACTTGTGGCCACCATTCTATCGGCACGGACCAAGGACGAAACCACGGCCGCTGCATGCAGGCGGCTCTTTGAAAGGGCCCCGGATGTAAAGGCCCTTGCCCGGATGTCCAGGCAGGAGATCAGTGATCTGATCTATCCCGTGGGATTTTACACCTCAAAGGCAGGGTATCTGGAGCGCCTTCCCGAGGCCATGGCCGTCTTTGATGGAAAGGTTCCCCAGGAGATCGACGCCCTGGTGACCCTGCCCGGGGTGGGGCGTAAAACGGCAAATCTTGTGATGTCTGTTGCCTTTAACAAGGACGCCATCTGTGTGGATACCCATGTGCACCGGATCATGAACATCTGGGAATATGTGGACACCAAAAATCCCCTTGAAACCGAAATGGCCCTCAGGAAAAAACTGCCCCAAAAGCTGTGGCAGCGGGTAAACGCCGTTCTGGTCGCCTTTGGACAGGGCACCTGCCGGCCCGTGGGCTCCCTGTGTGATGTCTGTGTCCTCGAAGCCATGTGTCCCAAAAAAGGGGCAAAACCCAGAAAAAAATCACGCCAGTGAATTTAAGCTTATAGGCCGGTGGCAACCAAAACCGCACAGGTTAAGGGGTCGTGGCAGGGGCAATCCGTGATGGTTGTGGAGGAAGAGAAACCTGGGCGGCATCCCATCTGCCGCTGGTTTATTGACCCTTTTTTCTTTTCATTCTTTTATACCAATTTTCATGGCCATAGAACTTGTCTGAACATTCCGGACACATGCCATGGCTGAACGCTGCATTTGTATGGTGCTCAATATAGGATTCCAATTGATTCCAGTACCCCTTGTCATCACGAATCTTTTTGCATGAGGCACAGATCGGTAACAGTCCGCTCAACTGCCTCACCTCAGACAGACTTTCCTGTAATTTCTCTATGAGGCCTTCTTTTTCCGCCTCTGTTTTTTTTCGCTCTGTGATGTCAAGTCCAACGCCGATAATGTACTCGATTTCCTGTGTAACATATTTGTACCCTGTGAAAAGATAGGGAATAACGCGTCCGTCAATGGTGGATAGTCCTGCTTCAATCGTAAAAAGTCCTTCCTGGTTTATTCGGTCAATTGTTTTTTTGACGTTAATTTTATCCCTGGGTGCGATAAAATCCATGGGAGTCATTTCCGCTATTTGATTTTCACCATAGCCCGTGACAGTCTCAAAATTTTTATTCCACCGTTTGATGCGGCCCGATCGATCAAAAACATACATAATGCCCGGCAGGCAGTTGATAAGGGATTCAGAAAATTCTTTTTCCATGCGTATCTGATTTTCGATATGCTTTCGTTTGGTTATGTCTCGAACATATTCAACCAGACCCTTTACCCCGCCAGACTCATCCATGATTGGAAATGAAAACAACTCAAGGGTTCCAACTCTCTTGTTATTTAGGGTTAGAGGAATTTCATTCATCTCTGGTTTTCTGCTTTCAATACTCCGAATGCTGGGGCAGACGTCACATCTTTCAGAACGGCCATGGTAAACCCTGTAGCATTTTTTCCCCAGTGATTCAGTCAGGTGTGGATATAATTTGTACATGATTTGATTGGCTTGAACGATATTCAAGTCGCTGTCCAATACGCTGATGCCATCCTGAATCGCATCAAACACCGATTCGAGGAATTTCTGGTTTGACCTAAGCTGAACTTCTGCCTTTTTGCGAATTTTTATCTCAGTGTTCAAGGCTGCAGTTCGATCCTGGATTTTTTGTTCCAGGTTTTTATTGTAATCCAGGAGTTTTTTTTTGTCTACGCCGGTACTAACGATGATTTGGGTCAGATTGATTAAAAAATTCAACGCCTGTTTGATTTTTTCCGGGGCAATAATGGGGGTTTTTGATATTGCATCAAGGTAGGAATCCTTATCGTAATTGAAGGTCTCCGCCTGCTTCGTAAAAAAGTCAATGTCCGGCGGTTCAATAAAAATCTGCCCGGCATACAGATTTCCAAGGTGCATATTTTCAATGATTATGGGAATGGCAATATCAACCAATCCATTCTTGCATTTATAGATATTATAGGTTTCATCACCCAACAGTTGATTGGCCAGGGTGGTATCACTTTCTAAACATCTAAGCCGTGTGATGGGATTTTTTCTGTGAAAGTTTTTACAAACCGTTTGCCATCCACTGGCAACCAGGGGATTGCCTTCAAGGTCTCCGATGGCGGTCGGTATTCCGGTTAACTGCGTGAAGCTGTCTGACAGATTCTGTAAATCAGGACGATTGATCAGATCTTTCAGCAGCACAGGGTTTGCAGTTCTGTTTTCTTTTTCCAAGTCCACCCACCTCCTTCAACACCCGGCAACTGTGCATCATCTTCTGCAATACGCCAACGTCCATGCCCATCAATGGTATCTCAAAAAAAATCCATTCTTTGACGATCATCATCCGCCCATGGCCCTATTCCAGGTCAGATTGTGCATTCTTAAGATATCACGGGCTATTCTACCGTAAAACTTCGGGTATGGCAAAAAGATTAAAGGATGGTCCTGTCCATTTGACCCTGTTGCCCCGGTTGCCCATGCACAAGGCAGGGCTTGAAAACCGAGGTGCTAGAGATTTTTGATCTTTTCATACAGGTCAAGGGTTTCAGGATCGGGTTCGGCGTCCAACTCTGTTTTCAGGACCGCCCTGCATGTGTTGAACACCTGGATCGCCTCTTTTTTGCGACCCGTATCGGCATAGAGAATCATCATGTTCTGGTAGGCCCCCTCAAAGGTGGGGTCTGTCTGAAGAAGGGTTCGCCAGGTGTCCATGGCCTCCTGCCACTGGTTCATATCCTCGTGGAGCAAGGCTTTTTTCTGCAGAATTGTCATATACTTTGACCGGAACAGCTCACGCCGGTGGGCAATCCATTCCAGGTAGGGGTCATCGGCAAAGTAATCTCCCCGGTAAAGCTTGACCGCACCGGTGTAGCACACCAGGGTCTGCTCCCGGGTGTTGACGAATTCCAGGCCCGTGGCCTTTGCCCCCAGGGCCAGGAATTCGTCCGTGTCCAGGGAGATAAGCTCCATGTCCAGGGAGACCCGGGAAGCCTTTTGAATGATATAGGTGTATCCAAAGGCCTTGACCGGATCAGGCTCCAGCGCCTTTCTCAACCGGTGCAGGTTGATCTTGAAATTCTTATTGCCGGCGGCCGCGTCGGCATCGGGCCACAGGGCATCGATGAGGATCTCCTTGTGGATATCCCGGCAGCCGTTGAGGACAATGGCCTTTAAGAGGGAGATGGGTCGTGTTCCCTCAAACATGGACTTGTCCATGGGGGTATTGTCCACAAGAACGGTGAATTCTCCCAGGGTGTTGATCCTGATCGTCGGAAGGGTCAGCCGGTACAGGGGCCTGAGCTGATCCGTGGCCGACGGCCGCTGTTTCTTTTCAATACGGTCAAGAAACGCGACAATGGCCTGCTTCATGGGAACCGACAATTTCGTTGACATCAGACCGGCAGGAACGGCTGGCGCAGGCGTGATCATGGCGGCACGGACCAGCACCTGGGCCAGGGTTTTCAAGCCAACCAGGGGGAAATAGCCATAGTGGTTTTCCACGGCCTTCTGGAGTCCTGCCGCAAGATGGGCTTCACCCCTCTGGGTCTGGTTGAGGGCGAGGGCTGCAAGTCCCAGGATAAAACTGGTTTCGCAGAACAGAAGATCCGATGTGATGTGATGGAAGTAGTCAAGGCAGGGTTCAAGTTCCCTTTGCGCCTGAGTAAAAGCCTTGAGCTGGAAAAGGGCAAATCCAAGGATCTGGCGGGCCATGAACAGATGGATATCCCCCCTTCTGGATTCGCCAAGGGCTTTGACAGCCTTGAGGGCCTCGTTTTTGGAAAGCTCATACTTGCCGGATTTTAAAAAATTCATGGCCCGGATGCGGTGGGCAATACCCAGGTAGAAATCATTGCCCTCCAGGATTGAAAAATCCGACAGATGATCGGCCGTCTGAAGGGCCTGGGTAAATTGACCGGTGGATACAAAATAGATGGCCCGGGCCTCGACCATACCCGGGTACAGAAAAATCAGGCCGAATTTCTCAACATCCGCCTCTGTTTTTTCCAAAAGGGCCCGTGCCGGTTCAAACTCGCCGTTTTTCAGGGCATAGTCGATATTGGTGATGTTCTTAAGGGCCCGGTATTCGGGATGGCGGCCCTCCTGGGTCATGGCCTGAATTTTTTCCAGCATCCTTCTTGCCCTGGAAAAATCCCCGGACTGAACAAATCCCAGGGTCAGGACCACCGATGCATTGAGCAGCAGATCCGGGTTTTTAATGTGCCGGGCAAGGAGAATGGCGTTCCGACAGGCGGAAATGCCCCTGGGGATGTCCCCGTTTCCGGCGATATACCCAAGGCCGATCTGCTGCCATAAAAGGGCTCTGGCCCAGGTGTACCGGTGTTCACCCTGCCTTGATCGCAGGCAGGCCTCTCCCTGGTTGATCCATTTTAATATCACCGTTGAGGGTTCCCTCACAAAAACGGCCGCCTCAATGAGATAGGCCGTGCACAGCAGAATTCCCCGGGTGTCCGCTGTTTTTGTAAACCCATCCAGTGCCCGGCCAAAGGCCTGGATGTTTTTTCTGCCCCCCTTGATGCGCTGGGTCAGGGTTTTGAAGAAAAGCAGCCAGGGATCATGGTCCACCATCTCCCGGGGCAGTGCATGTATGGCTTCGGCAAGTCCGGTGGTCCTGCCGGTGATCACATAGTCGGTTCCCTTGATGCGGATGATATTTGCAACCTCGGTAAAGGCCTTTGCCGCGATAAAGGCGCCCAGGGCCTGTTCATGGGATTTTTTCGCCCAGAAAAGCCGGCCGGCCTTCTGGTTCAGGGCTTGGTATTCGCCGGGATTCAGGTGGTTCAAAAGATCCGCCTTGAGAAAATCCCGGAACAGATGGTTGTATTTAAACACGGGCCAGCGACTGTCCGGTTCGATCTTCTGGATGAACAGATTTCGCTGTTCAAGTTCGCCCAGCACAGACCGGGCATCAATGTCTGTGAAAAAATCCTTGAGCATCCGTGTATCCAGAAGGTCAAATATCGCGGTCTGCATTAAAAACCGGCGGGTTTCCAGGGGCAGTGTGTTGTAAATTTCCAGGGAAAAGTATGAGAAGGCTTCCGACGACAGGTGGCCGGGCAGGTTTTCAAGGTTCTGGGTTCGCCTGAGGGATTCAGATACCAGGACAAGTCCTCCGGCCCAGCCGTCGGTGATGTGGAATATTTTTTCAATATCCCCAGGGGCCATGGTGTTTTTCTGGTGGAAAAAAGCCAGGGTTTCGTCCAGGGTAAAGGCAAGATCCTCATTGTTGAGGGCAAAGAGCGTCTGGTTGACTTTAAGCTGGGGCAGATTTAACGGCGGCAGGGTCCTGGAAACAAGGAAAAACCGGATGCCGTGGGGAGGGTCGGCCAGGAGCTGTTCAATCAGGGCGAAGGCCGATCCCTGGTCCTCCAGGTTTTCCATATCGTCGAGGACCAGGTTCAGGGGAAAGTCGATCTGTTCAAAAATCAGGGAAAGGGTTTCAATCTGGCGTAAAAGGTCCTGGCGAATGCCAAGGGTGGTCTGGGGAATCTGGATGCTTTGATTCTTGCATCCCTTGTCTGCCTGGCGATCCTCCCGCTGCCTGAACAGTTGATGGATGCCGCTGATGAGAATATCAAACAGGGTGGTGTGGTCGGAGGCTTCTGGTGTCAGATGGCACCAGAGGCAGTCCTGGTGCTCTTTTTCCAGAAATGAGGCCACCAGGGTGGATTTTCCCTGGGCGGCCTGGCCGGTGACCAGAAAAATCCGGCAGTGGCCATGGTCGGCAAGGAGGTTGAGCAGCCTTGTTCTCGCCACAAGGTCGGAAACCTGGGGAATGCGGCAGTTTACAGGTGTCAACTCCCTGGCTCCTCTGTCAGACTGGTTTCAAGGACGGCCATCCGTTCCATGCCGGCCATCTGAAAAAACCGAAGGTAATTATAGGAAAGTCCTTTCATGTGGATTTTGATTCCCCGTTCCCGTATCTGCTGAAGGCTCTCCATGAAAAGGGTGATACCCTCCCTGTCAATTGCGAACAGGTCGCCAAACCAGAAATTGATCCGGGTGATGGGGTGCCCCGAGTCATATTGCCGGGAGTCGACAAAGATTTTTCTTCCAGACCCGGACAATTTGCCCTGGATGTGGATATCCATTTGGTTGCCCGATCGCATATGGTTTAACTCAAATCCCGTTTCTCCGGGCTGTAATGCCCGTTTCTCGGCCCGTTCAAGGGCTGCGTTCAGTGCCGTCCGCTCCACGGGCTTGTTGATGAAATCAGATGCGTCAAGATCCAGGGCTTCCAGGGCTTTTTCCATGTCACCGTGGCCTGTGATGATGATCACCTGGGTTTCCGGGTTAAACTGTCGAATCTGTTTTAACACGTCAATGCCGTCCATGCCGGGCATCTTGAGGTCGGTAAAGACAATTTCAGGCAGTATCTCTTTGAACAGGGTTAATCCCTGTTTCCCGTTTTCAGCCGTGTGGACCTCATATCCATAGGCGGTCAGGAAAAGTTTAAACATGGAAAGGGTGGGTTTTTCATCGTCAATGACCAGTATTTTCATTGTTGGAAGGTCCTTTGGGAAAGGTTTTGAATTTGTGCCGGAAACAGTATCTTAAAGCTTGTGCCGTTCAACGGTGTACTCTCAACGCTGATGGTTCCGTTGTAATCCCTGACAATACCCTGGATAATGGGCAGGCCCAGGCCCATGCCTTCGCCCATCTCCTTGGTGGTGAAAAAAGAGTCAAAAATAGTGTCCATCTGTTCGGGCCTGATGCCGATGCCGTTGTCGGTAACGGTCAGGGCAACCATCTGACCATCGGAAAAAGAAGCGATTTCAATTTTTCCATGCTCGATGTCCATCTGTGTTTCCACCCGTTCATTAACGGCATCCCGGGCATTGGTGACCAGGTTGAAAATCACCTGTTCCATGCGGTTGTTGTGGGCCAGAATTTTTGGAAGGGATTTGTCCAGGCAGAGGGTGATGCAGATGTTCTGCAGGGTGATCTGCCGGCCGATGATCTTGTGGACGGACCGGACGCACTGGTTTAGATCAATGGGGTCCCTTGAAAAGTCCGCCTTTCTGGAAAAGGTTTTCAAACGGCCCACAATTTCCGATGCCCGGGTGACCTGTGCGCTTATTTCAGCCAGCACCATGGTGAGATCATCGGGTTTTACGGACCGGTTCTGCTCGTTCATCATGCACAGATATTCGCTGCCCATTTTAATGGCGTTCAGGGGTTGGTTGATTTCATGGGCAATGCCTGCGGACATTTTTTCAAGGTTGGTCATTTTAGAGGCCTGGATCAGCTGGGAGTCTTTTTCAACAAGCTCTGTGATGTCCGTGGTTGCAACGATGATCACATCCTTTTCCGGGTATTCAGCCTGGCAGGCATGGATATTGACAAATACGGCATCTCCGTTTTTTTTAAAAAATCGTACCTTGGACGAGATGACAATGGATTTTCCAATGGGGTAGGATTTTGAAAATTCATGGTTTTCAAGGTCACCCAGGCTCAGCAGGTTCATTCCCACCAGTTCATCGCTTGCATACCCGAACAGTTCCGTGGCCTTGGGGTTGGCATCCAGGATTTCAAAGTTGGGTCTTTGGATGACAAAGATGGGGTTGGGTCCGCTCTGGAACAGGGAATGATATTTTTTCCTGGACTCCCTGAGGTTGTCAGTGGAGGCTTTGAGTTCTGCGGCCATATTGATGAAGGAATTGGTCAGAACGGAAATTTCATCATCCCCGGCACCCGGTTCCATTGCCAGGGCCGTGTTCCGGGCTGCCTCGATATTGAAATCCCCCTTTGTCAACTGGTCCATGTACTCGATCAGGGAGGAGATGGGTTTGGTGATATGGAGGGAGAGGCGGTGGCTTAAAAAGAAAAAGATGATGGTGACCACGGACAGAAAGCTTAAGAACAGGAGCCGAAGCCGGGAGATCAGACTGTCGATGTGGTGCTGATTCAGCCCCATCTGCACGGAACCAATGGTATATATCCCCTCTTTTACCGGTACGGTGACGTGGAAAACCCAGTGGTGGTTCACCTGCATTTGAACGATGCTCTGGGTTGAATGGTCTGTTTTTTCCATGCCTTGTTTAAAGGTGTCGGGAAGCCCCGTGGTAAAGGTGTGGGCAAGGATCCGGCCGGTCTTGTCGCAGATTAAAATATAAAGGGCGATATCCTTGCGGTTTCCCAGGCGGGCGTCATAGGCAAGGGCCGTTAACTCGGGCCTGTTTTTGGTCAGGATAAACCCCCGGGAGCTGTCAGCAATACTCTGGGATATTCCCACTCCCCTTGTCTTGAGTTCGTTGGTCAGGCTTGTTATCAACAGCGACCGGGTAAACAGGGCAATCAATATGCTGACAACCAGGGTAAATCCCAGGCATGAGATGAAGATTTTGTTTTTCAGTGTCAGGTCATTGAAAAATTTCATGGGAGCAGCACCAGTCTGCCCTGGCTGATCCGGGTGAAGTAGACCCGGTCCAGGCCCTGGTGATCATGCCTGGCAAACGACAGGGGGTTTTGTATGCCCAGGTCAAATTCATGGATGGACTCAATAGCATTGATGAATTTTTCCCGGGTGAGCTCCCGTCCGGCAAGCTTCAGGCCCCTGACCAGAATTTTTGCATTGATATACCCCTCAAGACCTACAAAACTGGGTAGGCTTGAAGGGTAATATCGTTTCAGCATTTCAATATAGTCTTTGACCCCGGGCAGGGCCATGCCGTCTTCAAGGTCATGGGGGGGCGGCACCACCTGGGTCACCAGAACCCCCTCGCCCAGTGGGCCGAGCCTTCTTGCAAGCTCCTTGGAGCCCACAAACGAAACATTGTAAAAAAGCGGCTCAAACTGCTGGGTCCTGGCCAGCTGAATGAACCTGGTACACGAGTCATAGGTGCCGATCATGACCACGGCCTGGGCCTTTGATGCGGCAATCTGTTCCAGGCCTGCTTCCACATCAACGGTTCCCCGGACATAGGTGCCCTTTGCCACGGGAATCAGATCGTATTGTTGCAGGGCAATTTCGGCCCCCTTGAGCCCGTCAAGCCCATATTCGTCGTACTGGTAAAACACGGCCACCCGGTCAAACCGATATTTTTTGACCATTAAATCCACTGCTGCATTGATCTCCTGGTAATAGGAGGCCCGGCTGTTGATCAGAAAGCGGTTAAAGGGCTCCCGGAGCCGGTTGGCACCGGTAAGCATGCCTAAAAGCGGTATCTTTGCCTCATTGACCAGGGGAATGATCCGCACGGTTGTGGGGGTCCCCACATAGCAGAACAGGGAAAATACCCCGTGTTCAGCAATGAGCTGCTGGGTATTGTAGAGGCATCGTGCAGGGTCGTACCCGTCGTCCAGGGCGATCAGGTTGATTTTGCGACCATGGATGCCGCCGTCTTCGTTGACATGGTTGATATAGGCCATGGCTCCGTGGAGCATGTGGGTGCCAAGGTATCCGGCATGGCCACCAAGGGCAAGTGAAGATCCGATGCGGATTTCATCGGTTTTGATTCCGGTCTGGTTTTCCAGGGGAGTGAGGATGTCCTCTCCCCTGGTGCAGCCGAGTATCACCATTAAAAAGAGCAGTATGCAAAGTCTTTGAACCACGGTTTTCCCCTGTATCGAACCTGGGTTGTCCTTTTGTCAAATTGTTATCATCCAATCGTCCCAGGATAAATTAGCGGGCAGATAATGTCAATTGGCCAGGGTTTTCAGGCGGAAATTCCAACCAATGATGGTTTTACCCCATCATTAAACCCCTGTTTTTCCTGTATTGCGATGTTCATAATTCGGTCATAGATTTGTTCTAACACAGGATGAGCAAGAAAATCCTCCTGAATAAAAAACCAGATATCAATGAGGTAATATAATGACAAGCCATAGAGATCAAAATTACATTGAAAATGACGATGAAAGAAAAGAGGGCCATGTAGACACCCGTCAGGCAAATTTTGAATGTGAAAATCCCGACAGACATCTTGGATGTGACCCGGGAATTGATGTTGCCGGATGATGGTCCTAGAATCAGCGCCTCTTTGAGGCGCAGACGGCTTTTAAAGTTCAAAATTGCTTTTTCCGGGTTGTACAGTGTCAGGGAAGCCTTCATGACGGCCGCTCCTGACCTGAATTTCCTGATCATGATTTTAAGATTTTTTAGGGGTTTGCCAGGTCTGTTCTGGCAAACCCTTTTCCTTTTTTTAAAAGGTCCTGGTATTGTTTAAGGTCTTCAAGGGTGTCAATGTCAAACCAGGTTTTTTCAAGCCTGACCGTCAGGCCTGATGCCCTGGCAAGGGTGGTTTTAAACACATCCGGTGTGCTCCAGGCCATGTTTTCAAACAGGGGGCGAACAGGTACCCCCCTCTGAAATCCGATCATGTAATAACCACCATCCCTTGCAGGGCCGATCACCATCTGATGGGTTAAGAGGTGGTTTAGAAAAATGGTGATATCCGAGCTGTTCACAAGGGGAATGTCGCTGCCCATTAAAACCACTCTTTTATACTGTTGTTCAAAGGATTCTTCAAAGGCCCGTGCCATGCGCTCACCAAGACCCCTGCCCTTTTGAACAAAACAATTAAGATTGCCGCCGAATTTTGAGCGATATTGATCAATGGGCCGGCTGTCATCCACGTAACATGCCAGGTCATAACCGGCCGGGCCGGAGTGGGCAAGATCCAGAATCTGCTGTTTGACCAGCTGTTCGTATACCAGGGCTGCTCGTTCATACCCGATCTTACAGCCAAGCCTGGTTTTTACCCGGCCGGGCTCCGGGTATTTGATAAAAATGATCAACCGGTTTTCCATGGGCACGGCCTGCTCCTTTTTTCCATCAATAAAATTTAACCAGAATTCGCGGGGGGACCCCAAGGTAGTAGAGCATGGCCAGGGTCGGATTGCGGACCATGGTCCAGCAGATGCCCTGGTCTATCCATCTTCTGGCGGAGGTCGACACTTTCTGGGGCAGAATCTTGAATGGTGCCCTGGATTTTTTTATTTTCTGCATCAGGGCAATATCTTCCATCAGGGGAATTTCGTCAAACCCGTGGATACTGTGGAACAACTCTTTTTTAAGGAAAATGGCCTGGTCTCCATAGGGAATTTTTGTGATCCTTGACCGGAACGAGGCAATCTTTGATATGAGTTTTATCAGGGGGTGTGAACTGTCGATGTGAAGATCAAAAGCTCCCCCTGAAAATCCCTGGGCCAGGGTGGCGATGATGAGTTTTTGGAAATTACGGGGCAGGCGGGTGTCTGCGTGGAGAAAAAGCAGGATATTTCCACGGGCCATGGCAGCCCCGGCATTCTGCTGAAGGGCCCGGCCTCTGGGGGCGGTGATTTTTTGGATGGTCGGCCAGGTTGTTTGATCGTTGGAAATCCGGTCAATGGTCGAGCCCGCTGGATCGCCGTCCACCAGGATAATTTCCATTTCCCGGTCCCGGGTTCGTTGTGCAAGATCATCCAGGAACCGGTTAATCCCGGTTTCGTGGAGCACCGGTATTATCGCTGTGATCGCCGTGGTTCTTTTCCGGTTTACATCCATCTTCGGTAAAGCCTTGCCAGGGTCAGGTCCAGGACCAGAAACAGCAGCAGGGGCGGCACCAGAGAGAGCAGGGTGAGTGCCGAGGCAAGGGACCAGTCGGTTGAGTTGAGAAAGGGAAACAGATAGCCGGAGTAGGAGGGCACATTGCCGCCGCCAATGAGAAATACCAGAAAATAGTCTGAGAATGCCACCAGGAACACGATGGACCCTCCGGCCACCATGGCCGGAAGCAGCAGGGGAATTTCAATTTCCCATAGAATCTGCCGGAATCCGGCCCCCAGGTTCCGGGCGCACACAAGGGCGTTGGGATCAATGGTGGCATAGCCTGCCATCAGGGCCCTGAGCATATAGGGATAGCTGTAGATCGAAAGGATCAGGGCCACCCCGAAATGGGTGTCGGCAAGCCCCAGCCGGATAAAGATCATGTGGACGCCAATGGAAAAGGTCATGACCGGCAGCACGGCCGGCGCCAGCAGCAGGCTTTCAATCAGTCGCTGGCCGGGAAAATCAGACCGGCTCAGCACTGACGCCGGCAGGAGGGAATAGACAATGGACAGCACAACCGCAGCAATGGAGTACAAAAACGACGAACCCATGCTGGTGAGGATGCCGGCGGCGTTTTTTTTAAGATAAACCAGGGTTCTCAGGTCCATGGTGTCGGGCAGCAGGGAGGGAAAGGCCCACCGGCCTGCAAAGCTGTACAGAACTAGGACCGCAAGGGGAAAGATAAACAGGGCCCACACGAACAGCACCTTGGCTTTATCCCGGGTCACACCCGGCCTCCGGTGTAATGGTTTTTCCGTTTGCCGCTGAGCTTAAAATAGACAACAGACACCAGGGCACACACCGCAAACATGATCATCAGCAGGGCCATTGCCACGGGCCGTTGCGCCAGGTCGTGCATGAAATAAAAGTTGTACACCTGCAGGCTCAGCATCCCGGGGTTGCCCGTGCCCAGGATATAGGGGATTTCAAAGGCCCCGAAGCTGTAGATAAAGAGAATCAGAAAGGTGGAGACAAGGATCTCTCTCAACTGTGGCAGCACCACGGTGAAAAAAATACGCATCCTGCCGGCCCCCAGCTGCCGGGCCGTGTCCAGGTAGCGCCGGTCAAATTTGACCAGGACGGACATGGCCATGAGGGTGACAAACGAACTCTCCTTTGCCGTGTAGGCCACAATTTCGCCCACCCCGTATCGGCTGAAAATCAGGTTGGGGAACTCCTGGATGGTGGAAATGATGCCAAGGCTGTGGCAGAGCGATGAAATGATACCCGACCGGCTCAGAAAGATCATGGTGATAAAGGCCACGGCAATGTGGGGCAGAATGATGGGGATTTTATACACCATGGTTTTGACCTGCATGGCCGGCGGCAGCTTCCAGATGGTGCAGGCAAGCAGGGTACCGAGCACAATGGCCAGAACCGACGAGACCAGGGCCACATACAACGAGAACACGATGGACAGGGTGAACTGTCCCTGGGTGACGACTGTGATATAGGCCGTCCAGATGGAATCGTAGTGAACCAGGGGGTTCATCATTCCAAACGACTGGACAAGGGTCATACCAATGCCGCCGGCAAAGAACACAACAAAGGGCAGCAGTGCCGGCAGCAGTTTCAGATACGGTGCCATGGCTTATTTTTCCAGGACAAACCGCCGCCAGTCCGTTTCCAGCCTTGTCAGGTAGTCCGACGGGATTTCCGGGACGGCATTGCGGTTGAGAAGGTCAATGTCAAGGGTAGCCTCGCCAAGGTCAAGGTTGTGAAATTTCTGCTTGAACGCCTGGGGCAATTTTTCCATGTCCAGCACGGTAAAATCGCCCCAGTTGAGGGGGCTGTTCTTTGACAGCTGGGCTTCGGGTGAAACGAGAAAATCGGCAACCACCATGGCGCCGCTGATGTTGGGGGCGTTGAAGGGGATGGCCGTAAAGTGGTTGTTGTAGATGCTGCCATGGTCCATCACAAAGGTGCGAACGGTTGAAGGGTATTTGCCTTCCATGATCTTGTTGGCGGCATGGGCCTGGTAGTAGGACATGTTGATGTCCACCTCGCCCCGCTGGAAAAGAAGCTCCAGGGCTGTGCTGCCCTTGGGATATGAGGTTCCCTGGTGCCACAGATAGGGCTTGATCCTGTTCAGACAGGCCCAGACCAGGGGAGATTTTTCAAGGTAGAGATCTTCGTCAAACCCCTTCATATATTGTTCGTGCCCGCCCGTGGTGGCGTAAAAGACCTGGCGGACAAAGGCGGAACCGGTAAAGTCCGGCGGCTGGGCATAGGTGAACCTGCCGGGATGCTGGATAACCCATTCCTCAAGGGAGGCAACGTCCTTGAACGGTTTTTCCATCTTTGCACTGTCAAAAACAAAGACAAACTGGGCTTTGCCATAGGGGACTTCATAGTTTTCAACGGGGAAACCAAAATCAAATTCAACGCTTTTGGGATCAATATAGGCGTTGAAATTGGGCAGTCGGTCTGCAATGGGGCCATAAAGAAGATCTGCCTGGCGGGCGTTTTTGAAATTCTCGCCATTGATCCACACAAGATCAATGGTACCGGTGTTTTTCCCGGCCTGTTTTTCCGTGAGCAGCTTGTTGACAAAGAGCTCTGCGTCCATGGGCACCCGGTTGAGGTCAATGTCGAATCGTTCCTTGACGGCCTTGGCCACATAGTCGTCAATCCAGGTGTTGATGGTGGCAGAACCGCCCCACATGTAAAAGTTCACCCGAGTTCCCCGGGCCTTTGCCAATGCCTGGTCATGGGTTATCACACCCTGTTTGGGGGTGTCATTGTTGCACGATACGAGCAGGAAAATCAGACCCAGCAGTAAAAGTATTTTTTTCATGGTTTTTTTCCTCGTAAAATCCTGTGGATGGTTAGATCAACCCTGTCCCCTAATTGAAATCCGTTGTAAAGCGTGTGAACCTGGAACAGGGTTGAGGCCCATTGCAGATGGTAGCTGATGTTTGTCCCAAAGAAAACCACCTGCACGATCGTCCAGTGGCCCTGGCGGTTGGCGGTAATCGTTGCTGCCTCGGCCCTGAAATAATACTCCCCCGTGGAGAAATCCAGGTCCTGCCCCGCCCGGTTGCCCCGGATTTTTAACCTGGCGGTCGTTTCCGGCGTCAGGCGGTTCACATGGCCTAAAAAGGCCGCGGCCTTGATGGAAATGGGTTCATGGAAGACCTGTTCCACCCGGTCAAACTGGACCAGCTGTCCGTCGAGCATGATGCCGATGCGGTCGGACATGCTGAAGGCCTCCTCCTGGTCGTGCATCACACAGATGGTGGTGGTGTTGAACCGTTTCTGGGTGTTGCGGATAAAAAGAGCCGTGTCCGCCTTGAGGTTCTTGTCAAGGTTGGCAAAGGGCTCGTCGAGGAGCAGCACACCCGGATTGATCACCATGGCCCTTGCAATGGCCACCCGCTGCTGCTGGCCGGCACTGAGCTGCTTGGGGTATTGATCAGCCTTTTCCCGGACCTGGAAGCAGTCGAGCATCTCCATCACCCTGGTCTGGATCATCTGTCTGTCGGTTTTAGAAGCCCGGAGGCCAAAGGCCACATTATCAAAGACCGTCATGTTGGGAAAGAGCAGAAAATCCTGGAACACCATGACCGCAGGATTTCGACCCCCGTCGATTGAGTTAAAGACAATCTGTCCTGAATCCGGCGTTTCCATGCCTGCAATGATCTTTAACAGGGTGGTTTTGCCCACACCCGACGGCCCGATGAACGAGATGATTTCTCCCCTGTCCGCCGCAAAACTGATGTCTTTAAGGATTTGTTTCCCGTGAAACCCTTTGTTGACCTTGTTTAATTTAAAAAACATTCAATGTTGCCCAGGTAGGTTTTGATTTTATCAAACGTGGCCCTGTCCTTGAGAACCCGCCCGGGGGCTGTGTATTCATGGTAGGCCATGAAGCACCAGCTCAAGGCCCTGAGCAGGATGGTTCGTTCAAGGATGGCGGTTTTTAACGCAAGTTCGTCAAAGGAAAAATCAGGTGAGACCAGGCGGTAATAGGCCCGGAGAAAATCCATGCGCTCTTCCGGGGTGAACCTGAAGTCGGACTTCCACAGGGTGGTGGTGGGAATGATAAAATGGGCCAGATCCTGGTACCTGCACGAGACAACGGCCTTTTCCCAGTCCACCAGGAACCCCTTGTTCTCCCGGATGATGAAATTACCTGAATTGACTTCGGTGTTGACCATGGAGAGCGGCTCGCAGGCAAACAGGTTCCCATATTCCTGGTTGAGCCCTATAATTTTTTCATGGTAGTCAAGGAGTCGTTGTCGCTGCTCTGCCATTGGGTGGTCGGGAAATCTTTCTATCAGCTGCAGGCTTTCGTCTGCGATATCCTGGATCGGTGTGTTCTGAACCACCAGGGCCTGTGATACGGGCAGAAGATGGACGGCGGCAAAAATCCGGGGAACCTGGTCAAGATCCCTGGCAAAGTCAAACGGCCTGCCCGGGATGAATTCCATGAGCATCACCCCGCCAAGGGGCGAGTCCGACGCCACAAAAAAGGGTCGCGGGGTCACGCCCGAAGGTTCAACGGCCTTCAGAACAGTGTACTCATACCGGATCTGGTCCGTCTGATTGATCTGGCTGCCGTGGTTGATGCGGAACAGGTATTTTTTCCGGCCGGACACCACCAGGTGGTTTTCATTGTACTCACCGGCAGCCAGGAAGGTCACCCGGTCCACCCGGTCAAGCCAGCCGTTTTCCAGGATAATCTGTTTGATGGTTGCTGAAATAGTCCGTCTCTCCATGGGGTCAGGCTTGGCTTATTGTTGTTATTTTCCATACACCCGTTTCGGGCACGGCTTGTTTACCCAGGTTATTGCCCTGCAATATACGTTGATGGGGAAAATCAGTCAAGAAAAGGGTTGAATCCAATGTGTAATGAACCACTCGTTCCTGTCCTGGTTTCCGGCGGCTGTGGGTGAGGTTGATGAACCTTTATATATTTAGTTTTTGATATCTGCTTAAAATTGATGTAGTTATTTGTATTGGAAGTAAACAGAGAAAAGCGGGATATGCCTACACCCTTTTTTGATATTCGGCCTTAAACTTTTTTTTCTGCCAGGGACCAAAAATGCTCTTAAAATCGTTTCATCTTGAAATTGTCAACAACCACTGTATTCCCGGCGCCATGAGCGTCAACGGCATTGCCCGTCTGGACCAGGATGTGGGGTGCGTCATCCCTTATCTGAATACGGCACTTGGAGGAAGTCAGTACGTAAAAGACCCTCCGGCCGTCACTTTTAAAACAGAGGGCCGCTTGATTTCAGTTCAGGCAGACCGGATTACGGTCAACGCGGTGAAGGACCGGGAACAGGCGTTGAAAATCGTTGAATGGATTCGCCGTGAAATCAACGAGACCTGGGATAATCGCGGGGAGATCACGCCGAGGTATACAAGCCCTAAAAAGCCAGTTGTGATTGAGATTTTAAAATATCTGCCCAAAACCAATTGCCGGGAATGCCGGGAACCGACCTGCCTGGTTTTTGCCCTGCGGCTTGCCGAAGGCGCCAAAAGTATGGATGCCTGCCCGTATTTGGAGGGTGATTCAAAAACGGCTTTGGAAACATACCTGTCCGAATTTATTTTTGACGATTGACCGGCCTTGATCATAATGTTGTCAACAGTTTTGGTTTTAACGTTTTCCATAATAACTAAAAAACATGAATGCATTTTTTAGGTAATAGACAGCGGAGGACAAGACTATCGCAACGGGTAATAATGCTCTGTGGAAGAAAAAACGAGATGTTCTGCAAACGGAAAAAATTGAAATAGCTGCCCAAACCGATATCGGGAAAAAACGAAAAACCAATCAAGACCGATATGCCATGAGTTGTTTTTCAGATGATACAATCCTGATGGTGATTGCGGATGGTCTTGGAGGCGAACCAGCAGGAGAAATTGCCTCTAACTATGTCATTGAAGAATTTAAACAATTGACCAGCATGGATTATATGCGAATTTTTAAAGATCCCCCTTCCTTTTTTAGAAAAATGGATCATGTGCTTTGTACCCTTGCAGAAAAAAATCATGAATTAAATGGTATGGCAACAACACTTATATCCATATTCATTAAAAATCATGTTGCATCCTGGTGTCATTCGGGAGACAGCCGCCTGTATCATCTGAGAAAAAACCGAATACGGCAAATTACGCAGGACCAGAATCTTGCCCGATTTTTAATTCAGGAAGGAGAGCTGACAAAACAGCAGGCGAAACATCATTATTCAAAAAATGTAATAGATCAATGTATCGGTTGCAAGGATTTAACCCCTGAATCTGGAAAGATTCTTCTTGAACCGGGTGACGTCCTTATTCTAACTTCAGACGGTCTTTATCGGTCTATCGCTGAACAAGACATTTGCCGGACAATTAGCCGGTTTTCAAAACCAGAGCTGGCAGCTGATGCATTGATCAAGTTATCCCTTGAAGCTGGAGGGAAAGATAATAGCACGGTGGTTATTGGAAAAATTCATTAAAAATGAGAACTTAATGAAACGTATAGAAGCCCTGCTAAAGGCTGCTGTAAACGCCACGGTCACCTTTGTCAACCTGGAAACGGGTAAGGCCTTTAGTTAGGTTCAATCCCTTGAAGAGCCGGCTCATCTGACATACAAAATAAGAATTTCTGGTGGTCTAAAAATTAATTGTGCGATGTAAAATGCTGTGATATCGTCTAAACAATTTCACAATAAACTCAACCCTGATCCCGTTGGACCAACAGCTATAAATAGTGAACAACATTATGATCAAGGCCCAATTATTCAAATAAACTCTATTCTGCGGATTAAATCATAGAGAGCAGGTCATAAATCGTCCAATAATCGTGTAGGAAAAATCTTGTGGAGGTGTATATGTCCAAAGGTTCTTTTCTTTCTGCCCTGCGTTTTTTCCGGCCCAAAAACACCCCTGGGATCTGCCAGGAAGACAAAACAAAAGATGGCTGGGCCAAGACCCGTTGCGGCCAGCGCGGTTGGGAGGATCTTTATCGCCGCCGCTTCCAGTATGACAAAAAGGTGCGTTCCACCCACGGGGTCAACTGCACAGGTTCCTGCTCCTGGGATGTCTATGTAAAGGACGGGATTCTGGTGTGGGAAACCCAGGCCACGGACTACCCTGCCTGCGGGGAGGGATTTCCCAACCATGAACCCCGGGGGTGTCCCAGGGGTGCCACCTACTCATGGTACACCTACAGCCCGGTGAGGTTGAAATATCCGCTGATCCGATCGAGCCTGCTCTTAATGTGGCAGGAGGCCCTGGATGTTTACAACGATCCGATAGCTGCCTGGGCGAGTATCGTTGACGATGGCGAAAAACGCCAGCGGTTTCACAGGCAAAGGGGTAAGGGCGGTTTTGTGAGGGGCACCTGGGACCAGGCCGCCACCATGATCGCCGCAGGCTTGATCCACACCATAAAAAAATACGGCCCGGACCGCATCTTCGGCTTCTCACCCATCCCGGCAATGTCCATGGTCTGTTACGCCTCAGGCTCACGTTTTCTGTCGCTCATCGGCGCTTCCATGATCAGCTTTTACGACTGGTACTGCGACCTGCCGCCGGCATCGCCTCAAATATGGGGCGAGCAGACCGATGTGCCTGAAAGTGCCGACTGGTACGAATCAAGCTATTTTATCGTCTGGGGCACCAACCTGCCCATGACCCGCACCCCGGACGCCCACTTTTTCACCGAGGCACGGTACAGAGGAGCAAGGGTGGCGGCTGTGGCTCCCGACTATGCCGAGTATGTAAAGTTCGCCGACACCTGGCTGCCGGCAAAGGCTGGAACCGACGGGGCCCTGGCCATGGCCATGACCCACGTAATTGTGAAAGAGTTTTACATTGAAAATCCAGACCCCTATTTCCTTGATTACGCCCGGCAATACACTGATTTACCCTTTGTGGTGGTATTGAACGAACAAAACGGAGTGTTTACCCCGGGCCGTTTCCTGAGGGCTTCAGATCTCGATGTCAAGGTAAACAATGCCGACTGGAAAACGGTGATTGTCGACGAGGAGAGCAAAGCGTTTAAAATTCCCAACGGCAGTATCGGATTCCGGTGGCACCAGAACGGACGCTGGAACCTGAAACTCGAAGAGGACGGTCGACCTGTCACCCCGAAGCTGAGTCTCAAGGATCTTGAGGATGGCTGGCAAACGGTATCCTTTCCAATATTTGAGGGCGAAAAAGCTGGGTCTAAAAAGGGCCTTGTTCCCTTTAAAATCGTGAAAACAGATTCGAGTGAACTCCGCGTGGTCACGGTTTTTGATCTGCTCATATCCCAGCTGGGCATCCTACCCAAAGATGCGCCGTCCATCGCCTTTCACAACGGATCTGATTATCCAACCGATTACAATGATCCTAAACCCTATACGCCCGCCTGGCAGGAGGCCATCACCGGGGTGCCTGCTGCAGATGTCATCCGTGTGGCCCGGGAGTTTGCCGACAATGCCGCCAAAACCTGTGGTAAATCCATGATCTTTCTGGGTGCCGGCACCAACCACTGGTTTCACAGTGACATGATCTATCGAACCATTATCAACCTGACCACCCTGTGCGGCTGCCAGGGGGTCAACGGTGGCGGCTGGGCCCACTATGTGGGTCAGGAAAAGGTCCGGCCCCTTGCGGCCTGGTCCCAGGTGGCCTTTGGCCTTGACTGGCAAAGACCGACCCGGCAGCAGAACGGCACCTCGTTTTTCTATTTTGCAAGCGGCCAGTGGCGCTATGACACCCAGGATCCCAAGGACCTTGTTTCACCACTTTCTACGGCTTCACCCAAGGGGCACATGGCCGATTACAACGTGATTGCGGCCCGCCTGGGGTGGCTGCCGTCCTATCCCCAGTTTGATCAAAACCCCATCAAACTGGTGCAGGAGGCCATGGATTCAGGTGCAGCAACAGATTCCGAAATCATAGCCTTTGCAGTGGACAAGCTTAAAAAGGGAAAGCTCAAATTCGCCATTGAAGATCCGGACAGCCCGGCCAACCTTCCCCGAATGCTTTTTCTGTGGCGGGCCAACCTTTTGGGGGCAAGCGGAAAGGGTCATGAGTACTTTCTCAAGCATCTTCTGGGGGTGGACAATGCCGTTCTTGGCCAGGAGAGCGATCTTCGACCAGACGAAATCAAGTGGCGTGATCCGGCCCCAGAGGGAAAACTTGATCTGTTGGTCACCCTGGAGCTGCGCATGTCCACAAGCGCCATGTACGCAGACATTGCCCTTCCTGCGGCAGGCTGGTACGAGATGCACGATTTGAGCACCACGGACATGCATCCTTTTATCCACCCCTTTAACCCGGCCATTGATCCTCCCTGGGAGAGCCGCACCAACTGGGAACAGTTTAAAACCATTGCTGAAAAATTTTCAGATCTTGCCCGGGAGCATCTGGGAGCGGTAAAGGATCTGGTTGCAACCCCCCTGATGCACGACACCCCCGGAGAAATAGCCCAGGCCCAGGTCATGGACTGGCATAAGGGTCAATGGGACCCCATACCGGGCAAGACCATGCCCAACCTCTCTGTGGTTGATCGAAACTATCCTGAAGTTTATCAAATGATGACCGCCCTTGGCCCTCTGGCAGAATCAAAGGGAATGGGGGCAAAGGGTGTGACGTGGAAGGCAAAGGAGGAAGTTGCAGGGTTGAAAGCATCTTTGGGCAAGGTTACCAAGGCCGGCATAAGTCAGGGCAGGCCGATCATGGAAACGGCCAGACAGGTGGCCGAAACAATCCTTGCCCTTGCACCCGAGACCAATGGCGAAACGGCGGTCAAGGCCTGGGAGGATGTGGAACGACGCACGGGTCTGAGCCTGAAACACCTCAGTCAATCCCGCCAGGGTGAACGAATAAGATTCGATGATATCACGGCCCAGCCCCGCAAGATCATAACTTCGCCCATCTGGAGCGGCATCGAGTCGGAGCATCGGCGTTACTCCCCCTTTGTGATCAATATCAAAGAAAAAGTTCCCTTCAGGACCCTCACGGGCCGGGCCCAGTTCTACCAGGACCACCCGTGGATGATCGATTTCGGGGAGCACCTGCCCCTTTACCGGCCCCCCGTTCAAATGCTCAACGACCTGTCCCCCACGGTAGACCGCGACCCTGATCGGGAAATCGAACTTAACTACCTGACACCCCACTCCAAATGGTCGATCCACAGCACCTATTCGGATACGCTGACCATGCTGACACTTTTTCGGGGTGGCGAGGCAATCTGGATCAACGACCAGGACGCCAAAAAAATTGAAGTCCGGGACAACGACTGGCTGGAATGCTTTAACGCAAACGGGGTGGTAATGGCCAAGGCCGTGGTAAGCCCCCGTATTCCGCCGGGCAAGGCGTTCATGTACCACGCCCAGGAACGACTCATCAACACGCCGGGGTCAAGGCTTTCCGGCCAGCGGGGCGGCACCCACAACAGCGTTACACGCATCGTTGTAAAACCCACCCACATGATTGGCGGCTATGCCCAGCTGAGCTACGGTTTCAACTATTACGGTCCGGTAGGTTCCCAACGGGACGAAACGATCATCGTACGAAAAGCAGGAGAGGTTGACTGGTATGAAGATTAAAGCCCAATACGCCATGGTCCTGAACCTTGATAAATGCATCGGCTGCCATACCTGCAGCATTCCCTGCAAAAACGTGTGGACAAACCGTGAAGGCGCCGAATACATGTGGTTCAACAACGTCGAATCTAAGCCCGGAATAGGCTACCCCAAAAAATGGGAAAACCAGAACGACTACAGGGGGGGATGGGAGTTGAGCCATGGCCGCCTGCGACTAAAAGCCGGGGGCCGCATCCGCAAGGGGCTAAACATCTTTCACAATCCAGACCTCCCGGTACTGGACGATTACTACGAGCCCTGGAGTTACGACTACTCAAAGCTGATCAACAGTCCCACCCGCAAGCATCAGCCCGCCATCGTTCCCCAATCCCTTGTGACCGGTCAGCCCATGACCCCGTCCTGGGGTCCCAACTGGGAAGACGACCTGGCAGGTTTGGGGGAAACAGGGGCAGGGGACATCAACTTCAAGGGTCTGGAGATCGAGACCTATCTGCAGTTTAAAAACGTGTTCATGTTCTGGCTGCCCCGTTTGTGCGAGCACTGCCTCAATCCCGCCTGTGTGGCATCCTGTCCGTCAGGTGCCATTTACAAGAGGGACGAGGACGGCATCGTGCTGGTGGATCAGGAGCGATGCCGGGGATGGCGGTATTGCGTGTCGGGATGCCCCTACAAGAAGGTCTACTTCAACTGGAAGACCGGGCGGGCCGAAAAGTGTATCCTCTGCTACCCAAGGCTCGAATCCGGACTGACCACGCTTTGCGCCCACAGCTGCGTTGGTCGAATTCGTTACCTGGGGGTTTTGCTCTATGACATGGATCGCATCAAAGAGGCGGCCTCGGCTCCCTCGGACCCGGACGTTTATCCTGCCCATCTTGACATCATTCTCGATCCCAATGATCCTGAAATCAAACGCATGGCAGCAGACCAGGGCATTGCCCCCAACATGGTGGCGGCAGCCCAGCGATCGTCGGTATACGCTCTGATCAAGGAGTGGCGGCTGGCCCTGCCCTTACACCCGGAATTTAGAACCCTTCCCATGGTGTGGTATATACCGCCCTTGAGTCCCGTCACAAGCCAGGTGGAACCTTCCAGACAATCAGACGCCATCGACAGAATGCGAATCCCCATGACCTACCTTGCCAATCTCTTGACCGCAGGTGATAAGACCCCGGTCAGGATGGCCTTGAAACGCCTGGCGGCCATCCGCAACTATATGCGTATCCAGAGGGTGGAAAAACGATCGGACACCGATCTGCTCGATGCTGTGGGGCTTGACACTGAAAATGCCATGGCGATTTATCGTCTGCTGGCCCTTGCCAATATCAACGATCGTTTTGTCCTGTCGACCCGACCCGTTCTTGAAGGTCAGGACAATTTCACCCGCCAGGGTTCCTGCGGATTTAACGATGCATTTTAAAAGGTACACAATGGACAAGGAACAAGCGATTTTGCACCCATATTCATCCGATTCCATGCAATTGATCTCCATATTGCTAAACTACCCCGACGAGAACCTGTTCAGCCACCTGGATGAAATTCTTTCCAGGGCCGACCAGGTCTGTTCTGGAGAAATAAAATCAGCCATCCAGGCGTTCATCCGGGAGTATAAAGCCCTTGGGCTGTTCAAGGCGCAAGAAGGTTATACGGCTCTTTTTGACATGGAACCGTCAACCACCCTGGACATCACCTACCACACCCATGGCGATAACGAAAAACGGGCCGCTGCCCTGGTTCAGCTTGAGCAAAGCTACGCAAGTGCCGGATGGAAACGAAACAGCGGCGAACTTCCCGATTATCTACCAATGATGCTTGAATTCCTTGCCATCACTGTCCTTCCGGAACATACCGCACCGGCTTTACGATGCCTGAAGGGCATGCGTCCCCTTGTTGAACGGCTGGAAAAAAAGGCGCCCGTATATGGTGCACTTCTAAAACCGATTTTCACCATGGCTGCCGATCACCCTTCACCCATATCTATCCCAGAGGAGGAAATCCCATGAAGCTTTTAGATACCTTCCTGTTTATTATTTTTCCCTATCTCTGTCTTACTTCCTTTGTTCTTGGCCACGGTTACCGCTACCTCACCGACCGCTACACCTGGAACGCCCGGTCAAGCGAATTTCTGGAGAAAAAAGCCCTGTTCGCAGGCTCCATGCTCTTCCATTATGGTGTCATATTCACATTCTTTGGCCATGCAAGCGGTCTGCTTATTCCACAACGTTTTCTGGATCAAATCGGCATCAACAGCCAGACGCATGCCTTCATCGCCCACTGGAGCGGTTTAGCGGTGGGCGTTGCAGCCTTTATCGGCCTGGTGCTCCTTTTTAGACGGCGCTTGACCCATCCCCGGGTTCGAGCGGTTAGCAGGCTCAACGACACCGTCACCCTGGGTGGCTTATTCCTTGTTATATTTACAGGTCTTTTCAATGTGACATTTGGAAACTATGACGTACTTTACACCATTGCACCCTGGATCCGGGGGGTCGTGACGTTTACACCCGATGCCATGCTCGTGAAAGCCGCGCCCCTGAGTTACAGGATCCATGTGATAGCGGCCTTGGCCCTGCTCGGTTTTTCACCCTTCAGCCGCCTGGTTCACATCTGGAGTGTACCCGTGACCTATCTTTTCCGCAGATGGATTCTTTTTCGACATCAGGCACGGCAATTGTAATGCTTAAGGATAAAATAGCTTACGATATTTTTTTTCACAACTTTATGCTGCCGGGTGCGGCCCTTCTGGTTTTTATCGTTTCAGCCGTGCTGATCACGCTTTTTCTTAAACACACCGCACCTTTGCAGGTTCGACCCGGGCAGCAATTTTTCATGAACAGCATCCAACAACTAAATCCGGCCTATTTCGCCCTGGTGATGTCCACCGGTATTGTGTCGATTGCAGCCCACCTCCAAGGGTTTGATCTCATTGCCACAACGCTTTTGGGGTTCAATATCGTGGCCTATCCCGTTTTGTGGGTTATGTACGTCTGTCGCATGGTATGGTTCTCTCAAAATTTTAAAAATGATTTTCTCGACCACACCCTTGGAATGGGCTATTTTACTGCGGTGGCAGCCTCCGGGGTGTTTGGAAGCCAGGTTGTTATACTCGTCAACAGCTTTTTCATCGCCGCGGCTTTGTGGTGCATCACCCTCTCTTTATGGCTCTGCCTGATATATGGCATCTTTACCGGGCTGATCACCAAAAGAGAAAAACCCACCATCGACCGGGGCATAAACGGCGGCTGGCTTCTTGCCATCGTTGCCACCCAGGCCGTTGCCGTTCTGAGTACGACCCTTGCTCCTTTTTTTCAATATTACCTGGACCCCCTGCTGTTCCTGGCCTTTGTTACCTGGCTGTTCGGCGGAATGCTGTATATCTGGGTGATCTCTTTGATCTTTTACCGGTATCTGTTCTTTGCCTTTTCCCCCGAGGATCTGACCCCACCCTACTGGATCAACATGGGCGCCGTGGCCATCACCACCCTTGCTGGCACTGGATTGATAGCCAATGCAGACGCATCCTCTTTTTTAATCGAGCTTGGGCCTTTTCTTAATGGATTGACCTGGTTTTTCTGGGCGACTGCCACATGGTGGATTCCAATGCTTGTTATTCTTGGGGTATGGCGCCATGGATATCGACGTTTTCCCCTACGCTACAGTCCGTTGTTCTGGGGAGCGGTATTTCCCCTGGGAATGTACACGGCCTGCACCCACAGGCTTTCGGAGGTGACTGGCGTTGAGTTGATAGGCATAATTCCCAAAGGCTTTATTTACGTAGCCATAACAGCATGGCTGATAACCCTGGGGGGAATGGTGTATGCTGTTTTTACAGGCCTGGGACGATCAAGAATCATCAGATAGAACCGGAGCTCGTTCGTGAAGGGATGCCATGGAACCATTTTAGCCGCAGCAACAAAAGTCTATTCCATATTTCTCAAAAACCGTTAAGGAATGCAACTTTTGGGTGTCAAGATCTTTTTAACAGTTGGACCGCTTCTGTCATATTTGCAAACCTTTGGGCCGGATCTATTTTACAGGCCTTTACAATAAACTGATTTAAGCCCCAGGGAAGGTCTGGAACAATTTGTTTGGGGTTTGGGATCTCTTGTTCACAACGCATTCTGGTAAAAAGCGCTGAATCTTCCTCAGGGTAAGGCCTCTGACCTGTAACCATTTCAAAAGCAGAGATTCCCAGCGAGTATATCTCACTTTGCAGATCGGCGCTTTCGCCCTTCAATAATTCCGGTGCAAGATAAGGATATGCACCGTCAAAAATATCATCATCTTCATGGATGGAGCAGGCAAGACCAAAATCCACCAGCTTTACCCTGTCTTTTTCAACAATCATCAGATTACCCGGGTTAATATCTTTGTGCAGAATTCCGTTGCAATATGCATGGTGAATCGCCTGGCAGGTCTGGATCAGATAATTGATGGCCATAGCAGGGGATATTGTTTTATGCCGCTGGATGATTTCCAGCATGGATTCACCCTCCAGATACTCCATGATAATAAATATGGTCCGGTATCGCTCTACCATATCGTATACTTTGATAATATTCTCATGCTTCAGCATATCCACAATGTGGGCTTCTTTTTTGAGCCTTGCAAGAAAATCTGAGTCCAGAACCATATGGTGCCGCATCATCTTTATGGCCACAGGGTTCCCAGATATCAGATCTTTTCCCTTGTATACAATGCTGTATCCGCCCCGGCCGACAATATCCGTTGCCAGGTAGTTTCCGATGGTCCGATAGGATGTCGGTCTTTTTGAATCAAATCGGTCTGCAACAATTTCGGTCAAAAATTCCCAGAGATCCGGGTCATTTTTCGGAATGTCTTCAAATTCTGATTTTTGGATGACCCAGGCATCAATCTCACTTTCAGCTTCCACATGGGCCATACTCGGCTCTCCGGTAAATAAAGCACTCATATTTACAAGATCCCCTTCACTCCGATGATCGACCGGATAAAGATGGCCGTTTTTTTCCACCAGTACAATACAGGCACCTTGTCTGATAATATACGCCGCATCCATTTCTTTGCCCTGAAACACAAACCGTTTCCCAGGCTTGATAAGGGTCCGCCTCAACCGCTTTAGAAAGGAGGATTCCTTGTGTCGGCAATGGACAAATCGCAAAAATTTAGTTCTCAGGTTCCGCGTGCCCTCTTCGGCAAGAACCATGTGGTAAAAATCACACACCTTGCACTTTTCTCGTTTTTCCAGATAGTGACCCTGCTGATCTTCGAGACAAAGTGTGTTGGGAACTGCCCAGCAGAACCGACCCGCATTTTTGCCGGAATTGATACCTGAAAAGCTTTGGTCCAACGCCGCAGGACAAATTTTTCCCAGCCCGGCATTCACGCCTTCGGGCTCCAATCCGCACCCCATGTATTCCCAGCAATTTAGCCGTTTATCGCTCATGATTTTTTGATTTCAAAAATTAATTCTTTCATTTTTTGAAGCCGGGATAGATTCTCGCTGATCATTTGTCGTGTGTTATACCCGGCTTCTTCTTCATCAAACTGGTTCTTCAATTCTCTTTTTTCATCTTCGGACAATTCGGTTGCAGCCATGGGATAAAACAAACGATTCTCTCTGAAGATATGTCGCTTTAAAATTGAAATATAAACGGCAAGGTTCTCCAAAAGTGTGGTTATGGCGATTTCACTGCATTTTTCATATCCCGTTAAAGAATCTTCTATCTTCTTTATACTTCGTCGGTTTAACTCGTGCTGATAACGCAAAGACCCTATTCCAAGATCAATAGTGCCACCTTTTTTGGACGCCAGAACGCTGAATAAAAGATATTCTTCTTTATAATGATGGAGTTTGTCTGCATATTCCTTAAAAAAAAGAACAGCTGTTTTAAAAAAATCTACTGAAGGTTGACGGTTTTGTTCCAGAACATCCCTTGCCTTTTCTAAATAGTTGATTCCCTGGAGGATATGGGCATGTTCTTGAGTTAATCTTGATAAAACATCCATAATCAGGTTCCTTTGTCTATCTTTTGATAGTTTTACAACCAGAACACCGGATATTAAATATTAACCGTTCTCTGTTTTAATAGATATCTGAATATAATCACCAAATCATTGATTTAGATCAAGTAATTTTATTTTCAAGTTTGCTATGTACATCAACATAAAGATAATTTAATAGGGTAATTATAATGAAAACAGCTATGATTCCTGCAAGATCTGTGTTTTTTTGGCGGCATGGCGCTTGCCGGGTTGACGGTCCATTGGCAAAATAAAATTACAAACAAAGGGGGATTAAAAAAATGCCTATTCCGGGAAATCTATTAACGACTGCGATGGCAGTCATGCCCCATACCAATATTGATCAGGCCCTGGAGACAGCGTTGAGCCTGGACATCCCCTTCTGGCCACAGCTGCCCAATTACAGCTACTATGAAGACATGTATGTTCAGGCGGCAGAGCATTTTCCAGGAATCCTTCTGGATATGGATAAAAAAACATTACGGTTTTCAATGGATAAATTCATCATGGAATTTGAAGAGACCATGGCCCATTTTGAGGCGCTTGAATATTTCGATGTCAGCCCTACATATTCCGCAGTGTATCATCGTTTTCTGGATCTGGATCTGTCGGACAAACCTGCAATTCGCGGTCAACTGGAGGGTCCTGTCAGCTTTGGTTTTAATATCCTTGATCAGGATGAACGTCCTATTCTTTTTGATGATAATATCCGTCCATTTATGTTTGAATTTATGGCCAAGCGGATCAATATTCAATTAACAAAACTCAAACAGAAAAACCCCAACGCCTTCATGTTCATTGATGAGCCCGGTATGCAGTTTATTTTCTCTGCCATGTCTGGTTACAGCGACCAGAAGGCAAAAAATGACCTGGATGAATTTTTCTCAATGATTGACAGCCCCAAAGGTATCCATCTATGCGGGAATCCGGATTGGGACTTTTTACTGAACCTTGACACAGATATTCTGTCTTTGGATATTCATTCAAATGCACAAATTTTTGGTTTGTCAACAAGCTCAATAAAGAAATTTCTCAACGGGGGTGGAGTCCTTGTCTGGGGGATCGTTCCCACCGGTTTTGAAACATTTGAACGTGAAAACATTGATTTGCTGGCCTTTAAACTGGAAACCATCTGGAAGGCGCTTGATAAAAAAGGGATTCCAATGGATCAAATCCTGGCCCAGGGGTTGATATCTCCCGCCACTTGCTGCCTGGTCAATCAAGATGGCGATAGGACGGTAGAAAAAGCATTTCAAATGACAAAGAAACTTTCAGAATCTTTACGGGAAAAATACAAATTAATTTAAAGGCAGTAAATGACAATCGGATATTTTTTAAAATCATCAACTTTAATCTTGATGCGGTGTTGCTTTAATTCCAGCGAATACCGGAGATATCCTGGTATCCGAGTTAGGAAACTCCAACGGTATTATGGCTGATACAAAAATGCGGATTCCCATCACAATTTTCCCGCAAAATTGATGAAGCAGGCTGATTCTAACCTAAAACCAAGAGGAAATATTTCCATGGATCAAGAAGCGTGTGAAAAAATAAAAAAAAGAATGGCTGAGCTTGAAGCACTGATAGCCGATACCCAGAAGAGACTTCCGGCCCATTCTACAAAACCCCCTGTCATGCTGGATCTGTTGGAATATGAAGATGAATATGATCTGCTACTTGAAAAGTTGAACGTATTAAAGGCTGGCAAATAATGGCAGCGAACTTGATGCCAGCTGATAACTGCGTTGTAAAGATCGTGGAGGGAAAATTCACGTCTGAAGCAATTGTTTTTTTGGGCACTGTATGTTTTTTAAATGAATCGATTCAGATCAAGGTTGTCTTTTGATCGATTTCTTTTCTTTCTGATGGTCACGGTTCAGATGGAAATTGATCCAGGAAGAGGTCTTGTTCAACTCCCAGTTTCTGGGGGGGACCTTGTCTTTCAGAAAGGTGGGCAGCTTACCGGCATGGTCCAGGCGCTTGTATGCCCTGACCCATATGCATTCTCGATCCGGGTAGACTTCACAGGCACCATCCCGACTGCCGCCGCAGGGGCCGTTGCGCGTATGCTTGGGGCACCCTGATTCAGGGCACAGGAATGCGGTGTGCTGGATGGCGCAGTCTCCACAACTCTGGCAGGAGAGCAGGGGGCTTTTTATGGGATCTTCCAGGCAGTGTTTCAATACCCATTCTTTATCGTGGGATTCCAGAAAAGCGGCCAGTTTTCGATAAACCGGTGCCAGCACGGCTGTTTTGTTAAAAAAGAGATTATGGGCGAAACAGAGCATTCCATAGGGCCAGTGATTCCTCACCCTGTCCTTGAGCCCGGGTTTGGAAGCAGCAATGTTTTCATCTTCAACGATATTATCATAAACGTAATAGGTGTTTTTTCCCTTGTTGGAAAATTCACCCATATGGGCGGGCCAGTCATCCCCGATTTCTTCCATGCGGTCCAGGATACGGGCAACGGTCTTGAAACTCCGGTGTACGCCACCGATGTGAATCCCCCGGAACCCGACCCCCTTGAGGATAGCCCCCAGGCGGGCAGATCTTTCAATGGCTGCTTTGAGGCCTTCTTTTGGGGTTGTCCACTCCTGGATCACCTTTTCATAAAGGGCGTCAGGCACATGGGCGCCAGGCACCCTGTGCCGGTTCATGGCCCGGGCCGCTTTCGGGTTGAGCAGAAAAACTGAAGCCATCACCGGTATGTGGGCATTCTTTTTATTATGGTATTGGATCAGTTCACTGAACTTGTTGATGTCATAGCCGAGCTGGGTAATGACAAAGGAGGCTCCGGCATCAATTTTTTTGTCCAGTTTTTTATATTGTGCCAGGCATTCTGATTTCACTGTTTTAAACGGGGAAACACCGCATCCGCTATAAAATGGATCTGGGTCACCCGATGTTATCATGCGGTTGCTCAGTCCTTTTACCATGCGGGTCAAAAGGACGGAATCCAGATCAAATACCGGCGTGCCCATTCCACCAAAACCTTTACCGATGTAGTCCCCTGTCAGGCACAAAATGTTTTTCATGCCCATGCGTGCCAGCTGAAGGGCACGGCTTTCCATACCCACCCGGTTCATGTCCCGGCAGGTAAAATGGACAATCACATCCAGCCCATGCTTGAAGATTTCATATCCAAGCACATCCGGGGACAATGAGGGGTTGCCCCCGGGGTTGTCGGTGATGGATACGGCAGAGACCCTGCCGTCGGAAAATGCGTCTTTTGCGATGCCAATCAGGGTGTCGGTATTGCGGCCAAAAGATTCACGACCCGGTACCAGCTCAATGGTGGTAACAAAATTGTCAGGATTCATCAATTCGTCACTGAAAATACGAAGCATTCATATCCTCCTAATTCAAGATTGTGTCGTGGTTTCCAACATTGGAGGCCCCACTCCCAGAGTACTGCTTAACATAATCAAGAAAAGTTCAAACAGCATTATTTTTTCTGCAGACATTTACGATTTTCAAATTCTGGAACAACTATATTCTTAAATAAAGATATAAATCTTTGATCTGAATCAAGAAAAACCAATATAATGTCAAATAGTTCAATCCAGCAAACAGGGTTAGATCGTGGTTCGTTCCTCACATGATCTAACCCTGTTTGCTTAATAATGTCTTTTGATATATCGTGAATTCGATTAGCTGATTTAATTAGTAATGACGTTGAGGATATATAAATAACGAATGGATCCTTTTTCAAATATGTTTGAAAGCCTGCATAAATCAGATATTTTTAAAAACCTTACAAGCCAACAGTATGCGGATTTATTGAAAAAAGGCCGTAATATAACCTTACGACCCAAAACAATCCTTTTTCATCAAGGTGATGTGGCTATAAGTTTTATCCTTGTTAATCAAGGACGTTTAAAATTGACAAAACTCAACGAACAGGGAAAGGAGATAATTTTACGCTATATTGGAGCCGGTGAATTGACCGCCGCTGTCACTGTCCTCAAAAACGGGAACTATCCAGCTACAGCTGAATCAATAGAAGAGGCTGATATTACTGTCTGGGATAAGCCGGCAGTGATGCAAATAATGCACCAATATCCGGATGTCGCGATCAATCTGTTGAATCTCATTTTAGAACGTATCGATGATTTGCAGAACCGCTACCTTGAGGTCTGCACTGAGCATGTGGATCAGCGTATCGCCCGCTCCTTACTGCGGATCATGCGGCGGGCAGGTTCAAAGACCCTGTCCGGAATTCAGATAGACATCCCCCTTAGCCGCCAGAATATTGCAGACTATTCAGGGACCACCTTATACACAGTAAGCCGTACACTTAGTGCCTGGGAAAAAAAGGGGTGGATTAAATCTGGCCGTAAGCAGATCGTCATCACCAATCCCCACGCCCTGGTCCAATTTTCTGAAAATCGATAGCCAGGTATGCAATTTTTTTTCAGCATTATCCGGTTCTGGTGAACCCGTGGAGACCTGTGCAACTTATCTCAAAAACAAAGCGCCTTACCTTAAATACAATCAATCTCTTGATCTGGTACTTTCCATTGCCACAGGGGGTATTGATGGGGCCTGCTGTCATCTTGTTAGGGATCGTATGGACATAACTGGAGCAAAATGGCGGCTGACCAGCGCCGAAGCCGAAGCCGTGCCGCGCCTGCGTGTCGTGCGGAGTAGTAACGATTTTGGCGAGTATTGGGATTACCATGAAACCTGTGACAGGCTTTTTATAAGGACGGTGAAGTTCCACCCACAAAGATTCCAAAATCTTCGTCAAAGCGGTGTCATCTTAGAGTAATTAGGCCCATGATCGGAATAAAATCTTCCAACACATGGCGTAGGATTTTAAGTCGTATTCAATGCGCGTTAATGGGCACATATTTTACTTGCAATGAGGCAGCACAAATTTACGCCATCCTGTCTTGATCGTTGATGATGCACAACGGGTTGAACCTGACTCCTTATGGGAACTGTGTTCCCTTTTGTTCAGAACTGCCAAGCTGACAGTCGTTGCATCGTTTGTTTTGGTGGAAGATGAAAATTTTGCCAGGCAGCTTGAACAAATGCCTGTCCCCTGGGCATACAATTTTATATTGTATTGCATAACGATTGTATGCTAACAATGCTCCGCATCATAGAAAGACTGAAGTGCAACATATGTTTTATAATTATAGGGCTCATGATCAAGATTAAAATCTTCCAAAATAAGGCTTGGGATTTTAAGTCGTATTCAAGGCGCGTTACTGGGATCATATTGAAATCTGTACCCAGTGTTGCAACGAAGAATACGGATTAAAAGACAAGCCATATGGGAGGTTTTTTCTGATTAGAAGCCTAACGTTTGCCAAAAGAAGAAATGGGCATGGTATATGAAAAAATATCTTAGGGGAATTTTTCTTGTCGCGGTTGGTTTTGTTATTGCATTTCCCGTTTTCATCATGACAAATTTTGCCATGCTCAAAACCTCAACCCCTGAGTTCTGCTCAAGCTGCCACGAAATTCAGCCAGCCTATCACGAGTGGAAAACGTCCAGCCATGCAAATAACAGACGAGGAGTGGTTGCCGTCTGCATGGATTGCCATCTTCCACCGCCCGAGAAAACCATCCAGTTTCTCTATGGCAAAACCTACCATGGGCTCAAGGATGTTACAGGGCATTTTTTTGGCCCCGCGTATGACCGCCTTGAAAACAGGAAAGCCGCATCCCTCAGCATGGATAATAACAATTGTCTGGGCTGTCATCAGAATCTTCTCTATATCTCCAATCGGAGGGGGGGCATGCTGGCCCACAGGTCGGTCCTTTATCCAAGGGCGGGATATGAAAAAAAATGCACCGAATGCCACGAAAACCTTGTGCACAACAGGGCAGAAAGTTATCAGTACAAAACCTATTAAAGGAAAATCGATATAAAAATATAATCATGAAAAAAAAGGGACTCGAATCATGAAAAAAACTGTACTGCTTGCATTGCTTGGTTGCGGCATAATGACGTTGTCGATGTTATGGCCTGCACAAGGCAACGCCGTTGCTGAAGATCTCCTGAAAGAGAAAGAGTTCAGAATTGAAAGGAGCATGCCCAAGGAAGCCATGGCCTGCATCCAGTGCCATAAGCAGGAAAACCCGGGGCTGTTTGCCGATTGGGCCCACAGCCGCCATGCCAGCGCCAATATCACCTGCTACGACTGCCACAAGGCAGACGAAAGGGATCCGGACGTCAGTCAGGAACATTACAAGCAATACGAACGCTCTGACAGGGGTGTCTATGGAACCAAGGCGTACCGGACGCCAGTGGCTGCAGCCGTGACGCCCAAAGACTGCTCCCGCTGCCATCCGGATGAGGCAAAGCAGTACAGCCTGAGTAAACACGCCAACACCCTGGATCTCATCTGGAAGATTGATCCATGGCTGAATTCCGGGATGAACAGCGAAGTTGAAAGAAATTCCGGCTGCTACTACTGCCACGGCACCATTCTTGGAATGAAAGATGGAAAACTCGACCCCAATACATGGCCCAATACGGGTGTTGGACGTGTCAACATGGACGGAAGCAAGGGAAGCTGCACCAGCTGCCACACCCGTCATCGATTTTCAGTTATGGAAGCCAGAAAACCTGAAGCCTGCGGCCAGTGCCATCTGGGACCGGACCATCCCCAGATCGAGATCTACACCGAGTCCAAGCATGGCGATATCTATAACTCCTTTGGCGATGAGTTCAATTTTAATGCCGCCCCTGGAACCTGGACCCCGGGTGTCGACTACCGTGCCCCCACCTGCGCCGCATGCCATATGTCAGGTTCGGGAACTGTCATGACAACCCACGATACAACGGAAAGACTCTCCTGGGAACTCCAGGCCCCCCTTACGGTTCGTCCCGCAGATTTTGCCGCATTCCCGGCCAACAACAACTGGGAGGTAGAGCGTAACAAAATGAAGACTGTCTGTATCCAGTGCCACGGCAACAAATGGGTGGACGACCACTACACCAAGCTCGACAATGTGGTTCAGGAATACAACGATGTTTACTATATTCCTGCAAAAAAAATGTTAGATACCCTTTACGAAAAAAATCTTATCACCGACGAGAGGTATTTTGACGAGGACCCCGAGCTTGAATTCTACGAACTGTGGCACTATCCGGGACGCCGGGCAAGAATGGGAACAGCCATGATGGCACCGGATTATGCATGGTGGCACGGGTTCTATGAATGCAAGGGCATGTACAACAAATTTATGGAAAACAGCAACGAGCTGATCAAGCACAATAAAAAAGCGTTCAAGCACACTGAATACCCCAATGCAACGGGAGCCCGGAAACAGGGTCCGGTGACCATGCCCCAGTAGTTCAACCCAAAGCACTGAAAACTGACAAATCCCGTCCACCGTTGTGGGCGGGATTTTTGTCTTTCATGGTCCCCATATACGACCATTTTTTGCCTTGATCATAATGGTGTCCACTATTTATAGCTGTGGGTCCATCGGGTCAGGCTTGAGTTTGTTGTTATTACAAAATATTGTAATAACAGATAAAAATTTGCAAAAGTGTCAATGGGGATTTTTTTTACTCTGATTCACCGCCTGAAAAAAAACCGTTACGCTTGATGGCTCAGCAGATAGCGTATTTTTGCCAACAAAAATTGACCTTGCCAGGGTGATCGGGTTGCCTAAATCCTTCCAAAGGCATTTCAGATGGACGGTGGAAAAATAGACAGGCCCCCGCCGGAATAAACTCCCGCCACGAAAAAAATTTCCCGAATAGTCGATGGAGGGGGCTAAAAAAATAGTCGGTGGATTGGGGAGCCCTTTCAATATTGACGGCACCTGTTTAATCTGCCATAAAACAAGACAAGAAAAACACTATCTTCCCTCTATTACAGGATCCGGAAAAAGACTCATGGACAGATTGCTGTACACATGCACGGGTATCTTTGATTCATTCCGGGCCTTCTGGCACAGGGAGGGGACCCACAAAGCCGTCTCTCTCTCCCTGATCCTCATTTTTCTGGTCAGCCTGGCTGTCATTGAGCTCAACCGCCAGGGTCTGCTCCCGGCCACCCTGGAGTCCCAGATTCCCAAAAGTCATTACATGGCCATCAACCTGGCCTTTCTTCTGGTGCTCTTCATGGAAATCATCTCCATGATTTTTACCCTGGCCAAATCCATGTCCCGGGCCCTGGGAAAACAATTTGAAATTCTGGCCCTGATTTTCCTGAGGGATGCATTCAAGGAACTTGCCCACCTGCCCGAGCCCATCTCCCTGGAGTTGCACTTTGATGTCCTCTGGCATATCCTCTCCTACGGATTCGGTGCCCTGGCCATTTTCGGCCTTTTGGGCGTGTATACCTCTTCCTTGAAAAGCCTGGACAACTCAATGACGCCTGGCCCCTCCCTGGACCGGTTCATTGCAGCCAAAAAAAGCGTTGCCCTGTGCATGATTTTTACCTTCTGCGGCATGGGGCTGTACAATGCCTACCTCAAGTTTTCCGGGCAGCCAACCTATCATTTTTTCCAGTCGTTTTATACGGTTCTGATCTTTTCCGACATCCTCATGGTCTTTATCGCCCAGACCTTTCTGCCCCAGTTCCAGGCTGTTTTCCGGAACTCGGGATATGCCCTGGCCACTTTGCTCATCAGGCTTTCCCTGACAGCCCCCCCCTACTTCAGCGTGCTGATCGGTCTGGCCTCGGTGATTCTGGCCCTTTTGCTCACCCTGGTTTACAACCGGTTTTACGTCTATCGATCCCAGGGGGATTAACCCCCCATGGAAGAAAAACATGGTGTCCTCCCCCCCTGTTTTAGGCCCATGATCGGAATAAAATATTCCAAAACATGGCGTAGGATTTAAAGTCGTATTCAAAGCGCGTTAATGGGAGCATATTGAAATATGTGCCCATTAAGGCAACGAAGAAGACGGCTTAAAAGTGTTAGATATCCTCTACGAAAAAAATCTTATCATCGAGGAACAGTAAGCTGCAAAAAAATTTTCTTGTTTGCGCCAGCGCAAAGACATAAGATTTGAACTAGACTATTTTCATTTTCAAGATCAACCAAATTAATTTTGAACCGTCAGATTTTAATGCAGACTGAACCGGTATCGATTTCAATACCCGGAAAAGGAAATAACTTTGGGTTCATTTGCGATCAAGGATATTTCCGTCAAGGAACTGATAGACCAGTACCCGACGCTTATTAAATCATTCATGGAGCTGGGGCTGCGCTGCATCGGCTGTCCGGCAGAGGCCTTTCACACGGTGGAAGATATTGCAAAAGAGTATGGGTATGATTTAAATACATTGGTTCGTGAAATCAACAGGGTCATCCAGGATGAGGATGCCACAATCAATTTAAAGAACGTTTGACCATAACCATAAAAAGGAGCGCCGCATGAAAGCACGAAAAATTAAAGAGGGTATCTACTGGATGGGGTCGGTGGACTGGGACAGCCGTTTATTCGACGCCCTGGTTCCCCTTCCGGACGGAACCAGCTATAACGCCTATCTTGTTGAAGGAAGTGAAAAGACAGCATTAATCGACACGGTGGATCCACCCATGGCCGAAGAGTTTATGGCACAGCTTGAGGGCATTGAAAAAATCGATTACATTATCTCAAGCCATGCGGAACAGGACCATTCCGGAACCATTATGCAGGTTCTTGACAAATATCCCGGCGCAAAGCTCATATCCACACCCAAGGCCAAAGGGTTGCTCATGGATCATTTGAACATTCCCGAGGACTTTTTCGTTTCCATCGCCGACGGGGAGACCCTTTCCCTGGGAGACAAAACCCTGAAATTCATCTATACCCCCTGGGTTCACTGGCCCGAAACCATGGTCACGTACCTGGAAGAAGACAAGATTCTGTTCAGCTGCGATTTTTTCGGTTCCCATATTGCTTCAAGCGACCTTTTTGTTACGGATAAGGGCCGGGTCTATGAGGCGGCCAAGCGTTATTTTGCCGAAATCATGATGCCCTTCAGAAACATCATCAAAAAAAATCTGGAAAAGCTGGCCCCCTATGAAATTGAAATGATTGCACCGGGCCACGGACAAATATTTTCTGAACCCGCTTTTATACTGGACGCCTACGATGAATGGACAGTGGGGGCCCCGCGCAACACCGTGGTTATTCCCTATGTGTCCATGCACGAAAGCACCAGACTCATGGTGGCACATCTTGTGGCAGCCCTGGTGGACAAGGGGGTCCGGGTAGAGCAGTTCAACCTGGCCGTAACCGATATCGGCAAACTGGCCATGGCCCTGGTGGATGCAGCCACCATTGTTGTGGGAACCCCAACCATCCTGGCCGGCCCCCATCCCTATGCCGCCTATGCCGTATTTCTGGCAAACGCCCTGCGCCCGAACACTCGGTTTCTTTCCGTTGTCGGCTCCTATGGCTGGGGCGGCAAGACCGTGGATACCCTTGCCGGAATGATTCCCAACCTCAAGGTAGAGGTCGTGCCTCCGGTTCTATGCAAAGGCAAACCCACACGAGAGGTGTTTAAGGCATTGGACGATCTGGCAGATGCCATCGCAGCGAAACACAAGGAACAAGGCTTTAAATAGCCCGAGAATACACACCATAACCCAAAGGAAGGGATTTATTATGTTTTGTTTTCAATGTCAGGAAACCGCCAAAAATACCGGCTGCACCGTGAAAGGTGTTTGCGGCAAACCCGAAGAAACCGCCAACCTCCAGGACCTGTTGATTTTTGTACTCAAAGGGATTTCGGTATACGGTGAAAAACTCAAGGAACTGGGTGCTGCCGACCGGTCCAACGATGATTTTGTGGCCCAGTGCCTGTTTGCCACCATTACCAATGCCAATTGGGACGATGCCAGGTTTGAGGCCATGGTTATGGATGGTCTTAAACGCAAAGACCAGATCCAATCCAAATTTCTGGCCACTTACAAAGAGAAAAACAATCAGGATTTTCAAGACGCACTGCCGGAAGCTGCCACCTGGACCGGCGACCTGTCGGACTTTGGCGAAAAAGCCAAGGCCGTTGGGGTGCTGGCCACGGACAACGAAGATGTCCGATCCCTTCGTGAACTGCTGATCATCGGCCTGAAAGGGGTGGCTGCCTACGCCGACCACGCCGCTATCCTGGGATGCCAGAAAGATGAGATCAACGACTTTATCATGGAAGCTTTGGCCTCCACCACCAAGGACCTGAGTGTGGATGAGATGATTGCCATGGTCATGAAGGCCGGAGAAACCTCGGTCAACACCATGGCCCTGCTCGACCAGGCCAATACCACGGCCTACGGCAACCCGGAAATCACCGAGGTGAACATCGGCGTGGGCAAGAACCCGGGAATCCTGATCACTGGCCATGATTTAAAAGACATGGAAGAACTGCTCAAGCAGACCGACGGCACAGGAATTGATGTCTACACCCACGGCGAAATGCTGCCGGCCAACTACTATCCGGCCTTTAAAAAGTACGGCCATTTTGTAGGCAACTATGGCGGTTCCTGGTGGCACCAGAACACGGAATTTGAATCCTTTAACGGCCCTATCCTGCTCACCACCAACTGCCTGGTGCCCCTGAAAAAGACCAACACCTACCTGGACCGGCTCTTTACCACCGGTGTGGTGGGCTATGAAAATGCCGTGCATATTGCAGATAGGCCCGAAGGCGGTGCCAAGGATTTTTCAGCCCTGATTGAAAAAGCCAAAACCTGTGCCCCGCCGGTGGAGATTGAGACCGGCACCATTGTGGGCGGATTTGCCCATAACCAGGTCCTGGCCCTGGCCGATAAGGTCGTGGATGCGGTGAAATCCGGTGCCATTAAACGCTTCGTTGTCATGGCCGGCTGCGACGGCCGCCAGAAAGGCCGCAGCTACTATACACAAGTGGCTGAAAACCTGCCCAAAGACACGGTGATCCTCACGGCCGGCTGCGCCAAGTACCGGTACAACAAACTGAACCTTGGCGACATCGGCGGCATTCCCCGGATACTGGATGCCGGCCAGTGCAATGATTCTTATTCCCTGGCCGTGATTGCCCTGAAACTCAAGGAGGTCTTTGGCCTGGACGATATCAACGACCTGCCCATCTCCTATGATATTGCCTGGTATGAGCAGAAAGCCGTGGCCGTGCTCCTGGCCCTGCTGTTTCTGGGTGTCAAGGGCATTCGTCTGGGGCCAACCCTGCCGGCTTTTCTTTCTCCGGCCGTGGCCAATGTTCTGGTTGAAAAATTTGACATTAAACCCATTGGTACTGTGGAAGAGGACATTGCAGCCATGATGTCCGGCAAATAGACAACAACGACAAACTAAAACCGGCATTGCCTCTATCCAGGGACAATGCCGGTTTTTCTGTTAGGCCCATGATCGGAATAAAATCTTCCAACACATGGTTTAGGATTTTAAGTCGTATTCAAGGCGCGTTAATGGGAGCATATTGAAATATGTGCCCATTAAGGCAACGAAGAAGACGGCTTAAAAGACAAGCCATGTGGGAGGTTTTATTCTGATCATGGGCCTTAATAACGAAACCAGAAGCAGCACTGTCCATATCAAGCCAATCAGCATGGTATCTTTTTTAGAAAACACATTGACAAACGACGCTTCAATGATAAAGATAGTAAGTAATTACTATCTTATCCGGAGGTCCACATGGTTAGATCAAGCAAAAATATGCCGGCAGAACAACGAAGGGAGGTGACCGTGCGAACGGTTATCGAACTTGCAGGCGAACAGAACCCAAGTGAAATTACAACGGCAGCCATTGCACGGCGCATGGGGTTGACCCAGGGGGCAATTTTTCGCCACTTCCCGAACAAGGATGCCATTTTGCTGGCGGTCATGGAATGGGTGGCCCAACGGCTGATGTCGCGCATAGAACGAGCAATACAGGTGGAATCATCCCCCCTTGCCGCCATTGAAGCGATGTTCATGACCCATGTGGATTTTATAACCCGGCATCCGGGAATTCCGCGCATTCTGTTTGGTGAGCTTCAGCGCTCTGAAGAGACCTCTCCCAAACAGATGGTACAAAAACTGATCCACAGTTATGGGGAGCGCCTTGAAGGCTTGCTTGAACGGGGAAAAGTCTGTGGGGAGATAGATGAGAACATTGACAACAGGGCTGCGGCAACACTATTTATCGGAACCATCCAGGGACTGGTCATGCAAGCCCTGCTGGTTGGGGATATAAACCGCATCCGCCGGGATGCCCCGGAGGTCTTTGCCATTTATCAACGGGGCATCAGGAGGCGCTCATGAAAAGTATGGCTTTCCAGAAACGGACCCTGGCGCTCCTTGCCGTTCTCGTTCCCCTGCTTGTCCTCTTTGTCTATGTTGCCCTGCGATCAGGTCCCCTTTCACCGGTTTCCATTGTTTTAGCCACGGTGGAGAACAAGAGCCTTTCACCGGCATTGTTCGGTATAGGAACCGTTGAAGCCCGCCGCACATACAAAATCGGCCCGATCTTTGCCGGACGGATAAAGACGCTTAATGTTGACGTTGGCGATCGTGTCAAAACGGGACAGGTGCTGGGCAAGATGGACCCGGTGGACCTTGATAGCCGCATTCTGGCCCAGGATTCGGCTATCAATCGGGCCAGGGCACAGGTAAACGAGGCCCGGGTGCGTGAAGCGTTCGCCCAGACCCAGGCGACACGATACGAACAGCTGTTAAAGGCACACTCCACCAGTGAAGAGCTGGCTGCCACCAGGAAACAGGAACTGCTGGTTGCAAGGGCTGTCTCAAGCGCAGCACGCCAGGACCTGATGCGGGTTCAGGCCGATAAAAAGGCCCTGGAGGCGCAACGCAGGAGCCTGTCCCTGATCTCGCCGATTGACGGTCTTGTTGTCCTATGCAATGGAGACCCTGGAACAACCATGGTCCCGGGTCAGGCTGTCGTGGAGTTGATTGATCCTGCCGAACTGTGGGTCAATGTCCGCCTCGATCAAATTCATTCAAAGGGGCTTGGCCCTGGCCTGTCAGCCCGGATCAAACTGCGATCCCGGACAGACGAATTTATAGAAGGAAATGTCATGAGGGTAGAGCCACTGGCAGATTCGGTGACAGAGGAGACCCTTGCCAAGATTGTCTTTGACCAAATACCAGATCCCCTTCCCCGGGTGGGGGAACTGGCTGAGGTCACAATTGTCCTGCCAGACCTTGAAGCCATGCCGATTATTCCCAATGCCGCCGTCCACCACGTGGAGGGGCAAACGGGCGTGTGGCAGGTGGTCGATAAAAAGTTGCGATTTACGCCGATCACCCCGGGGATAACCGATCTATCCGGGTATGTTCAGGTAAAAAAAGGACTCAAAGAGTCCGATCAGATCGTGGTGTACAGCGAAAACACCTTGAACGAACAGAGCAGGATTCACGTGGTTTATAAAATTGATGGGGTGAAACCATGATCAGTCTTGCAGGTCGGGACATTCTTCACTCCTGGGGAAAATTTGTCTTTACCGGCATGGGACTCGGGCTTCTGATCGGGGTAACCCTGTCCATGGCCGGCATCTATCGAGGCATGGTGGATGACGCAAAGGTGCTGCTCGACAACAGCAGTGCGGATCTCTGGGTGGTACAGAAGGATACCCTTGGTCCCTATGCGGAGCCATCCAGCATATACGATGACACCTGGCGCAGCATTCGAAGTATGCCAGGGGTTGCCCGGGCCGTCAACATCACCTATCTTACCATGCAGATTCGCCAGGGAGAACGTGATGTCCGGGCAATGGTTACCGGCATCACGGCTGGAGGGCCCGGCACACCGGGCTGGCCTCCCCATCTCGTTGCCGGCCGTCACATAACCCGGAGTCATTACGAAGCCGTGGCAGATATTGCATCGGGATTCAAGCTCAACGATCGTATAAAGATTCGCCGAAATCAATACACCGTGGTGGGCCTGACCCGCAGGATGGTCTCGTCCAATGGAGATCCAATGGTGTTTATCCCGATCAGGGATGCCCAGGAGGCCCAGTTTCTGAAAGACAACGACGCCATAGTCCAGCAACGACGGCGAACCACCTCAAATTCTTCCCTCAACCGGCCGGGGGTGCCGGGGTTGCTTGATGCCGTTATCGCATCCCAGAGCACCAACCCCTACGTCAATGGGGTTCTGGTGCAGGTTGAGGAAAACCACAGGCCAGGGGAAGTGGCGGAATCCATCCGCCGGTGGAAGCGTTTAACGGTCTACACCCGCAGCCAGATGGAAGAGATCCTGGTGGGCAAACTCATCGCCACCTCGGCCAGGCAGATATTCATGTTCCTGGTGATTCTCTCGGTTGTCAGCTCGGCCATTGTCGCCTTTATCATCTACACCCTGACCCTTGGAAAGATTCGTGAAATAGCCGTTCTCAAACTTCTCGGCACCAAGAACCGAACCATCGTAGGGCTGATCATGCAGCAGTCCATTGCCCTGGGGTTGATCGGTTTTGTGGTGGGCAAGATCTCGGCGACCCTGTTGATGGCGCCTTTCTTTCCCAAATATGTACTGCTCGAACCCCTTGATTCCGTGTTTGGACTCATCGCAGTGGTTGTTATCTGCGTTCTGTCGAGCATTATCTCAATTCATGCCGCACTCAAGGTCGATCCGGCCGAGGCCATAGGAGGCTGACATGGCACAGAAGGGAATTCACATCAAAGGCTTGGGAAAACGCTACGGCAGCGGAGACACTGCCGTGGATGCCCTGAAAAAGGTGGACATGGATGTTGCTCCGGGCGAGGTCGTCGGACTGATCGGTCCTTCAGGTTCGGGCAAGAGCACCCTGCTCAAATGCCTGGGGGCGGTTATCGAACCCAGCGCCGGGCGGATGATGCTGGGAGATGAGATCATCTATGACGACGGCTGGAAGGTCAAAGACCTCCGGGCCCTGCGGCGGGATCGCATCGGTTTCGTGTTCCAGGCACCGTATCTCATCCCTTTTCTCAACGTCACCGACAACGTAGCGCTACTGCCCATGCTGGCAGGGGTACCCAATGCCGAAGCGCGAAGCCGTGCCCGGGAGTTGTTCAAAGCCCTGGATGTTGATCATCGTGCCCGGGCCGTACCCTCACAGCTTTCCGGCGGTGAACAGCAACGGGTCTCGATTGCCAGGGGGCTTGTCAATCGCCCACCGGTGATCCTGGCAGATGAACCCACGGCTCCCCTTGACAGTGAACGGGCTCTGGCTGTGGTCCGAATCCTGAACGATATGGCCCAGAAATTTGAAACGGCCATTATTGTGGTTACCCACGACGAAAAAATCATCCCCACATTTAAACGCATCTATCATATCCGTGATGGGGTGACCTACGAGGAGCAGGGCCAGGGAATTGATTTCAGGTGAAAATCCACTCAAACGAGGGTATTCAAATGAACAACAAAAATAAATTCGCCCGTCATGCCACGGCAGGGTTATATTTTCTGTTTCTGATGGGATGCGCAGTCGGACCCTCTTTCGAGACGCCAGCTCCCCCCGGAGTAACTGCCTACACCTCCACCCCTTTAAAGATAAATTTAGATCCCCAACTTGATCCGGAAGGCCAGGGGCAGAAGATTATCTGGGGAAAAAAACTTCAAAGAGAGTGGTGGAGGGGTCTGAACTGTGAACCACTCAACATCCTGATCAGCAAGGCCCTTGAACAAAATCCCACCCTCACAGCAGCAGAGGCGACCCTGCGCCAGGCAAACGAACTTTATACCGCAAGGGCAGGCTCGACCCTTTATCCCCAGGCAGAGGCGAACCTTGGCGGACAGCGTCAACGCTTCAATCCCCAAACATTGGGACAAACAGGGGATGCCCGAAAGTTTGATCTTTACAATGCCGGCGTGGGCGTCCGGTACACCTTTGATCCTGCTGGAGGTAACCGCAGTGCATTGGAAGCCCTGGCAGCTAAAAGTGATTATCGACGGTTTGAACTGGAAGGTGCCCGCCTGACCCTCGAAGCCACCATCGTAACCGCTGCCATTACCCAGGCAAGCCTGTCCATGCAGGTTGAAACCATGGAAAACATCTTGAAATCCCGGGAAGAACAGCTGGAACTAACCCAAGAGAGCGTTCGTCTGGGTCAGAAAGCCCCTGACGCTGTGGCGGCCTTGCAAACTCAGATAGAACAGAACCGGGCTGATTTACCCCTGGTGCGCAATAGGTTAGAACAGAACAATCATCTTCTGGCCGTCCTGGCAGGCCAGGCACCGGGGGCGGGTATCCAGCCTTCTTTTAGCTTGCATGACTTTACGCTGCCTTCTGAACTGCCGTTGATTGTGCCCTCGGAACTTGTGCGTGCAAGACCCGATATTTCAGGGGCCGAGGCGCTGCTGAAAGCTGCCAACGCAGAGTACAACGTCGCAACGGCAAACCTCTATCCCCGACTCAATTTGAGTGCCGATTTAGGATCCCAGGCCCTGACTCTTGGTTCGTTGTTTAGTGGCGGTTCTGCCGTCTGGAGCCTGGTGGGACAACTGACACAGCCCCTGTTCACCCCCGGACTTCCCGCCGAAAAGAGAGCAGCCCTCGCAGCCTTTGATGCGGCTTTAGCAAACTATCGGTGGGTGGTTCTGGAGTCTTTTCGCAACATGGCCGATGTATTGCGGTCATTGGAGAATGATACTGAAAGAGTTGTGGCCCTCCGTGCAGCAGATAAGGCATCCAGGCTCTCACTTGAGCTGACCCGGAACCGGTATGAACTCGGTGCAGCCGATTATACGGAGCTACTTATTGCCCGTCAGCACCGCCAGCAGACCCAGCTTGACTTGATAGAAGCCCGTGCAAAACGTCTGATCAACAGTGTCGCATTCTACCAGGCAATTGGTGGAGGCATGTACCCATGATCAGGCTTTATGCCTATGCCTTCCACATTGTTTTAATAAGGCCCATGATCAAAATAAAACCTCCCACATGGTGTGTCTTTTAATCCGTCTTCCTCGTTGCATTAATGGGCACATATTTCAATATGCTCCCATTAACGCGCCTTGAATACGACTTAAAATCCTACGCCATGTTTTGGAATATTTTATTCCGATCATGGGCCTAAAACAGAAATCCGGAATAAGAAAATATTTGATTTTAGAATAAAAATAAGTCACTATCAAAAATACAAGTTCATTCTCCAATAACGTACTCTGTTCAGGCGGTTTGATCTCCTTTTATTCATGGTTCAATCAGGTGATGGGTACACTATTCGAAAATTCGTATTACAATATTAGGGCTTGATCTCAAAATCGGACACCCGTCACAATTGGTGGACCAACGGGATCTGGCCATGTGGTATTAGAACCTGATTTTTTTAACATGCTCTCTGTCTTTTAACATGTGTTTGTGTATCGATAGAATTATTAACAGAAGCGTCAATAACGCAAGCCTGTCCCCGCCCCCATGCCCCTGCTCCCAAGTGACCGATCTTGTGATCAAGCCCCAATGTTAATTTAAATAAAGGAGGTATTAAGATGATTGACCTATCAACCCAGTACCTTGGATTAACCCTTAGAAGTCCGGTCATTGTGGGCAGCTCCGGTTTAACCGATTCTGTTGAAAAAATTCAAAAAATAGAGGAATACGGTGCAGGAGCAGTGGTATTAAAATCAATCTTTGAAGAAGAAATTGTCTTTGAGTACGATGCTGTTATCAAGGAAGCACAGGCTGCCGGCGCTTCCCTGGAGCAGTTTGATTATTACGATTTCCATCTAAGAGGAAAAAAGCTGAGTCGTTACATTGATCTGATTCAGGGTGCAAAAAAAAAGTATCCATCCCAATTATCGCCAGCATCAACTGTGTTTATTCCCATGAGTGGGTTGCTTTTGGCAAAGAAATTCAAAATGCGGGAGCTGATGCCATTGAATTAAATATGTTTTTCCTGCCGTCTGATTTTAAAAGAAAAGCCCGTGAACAGGATGATGTTTATCATAAAACAGTTGAGAGGATTGTCAATGCGATTTCAATACCGGTATCTCTTAAAATCAGCTATTATTTTTCAAACCTTGGCCATATGATCCAAAAACTTTCAAATTCCGGTGTTTCGGGTATCGTTCTTTTCAACCGGTTTTTCAGCCCGGATATTGATATTGAAAAATTAGAGGTAAAGCCCTCTTTTGTTTTCAGTTCCCCTTCAGATCTAGCCCAATCATTGAGATGGATCGCCATTATGTCCCAGAGAGTTCACTGTGATCTGGCCGCTTCAACAGGGGTTCATGATGGTGAAAGCGTCATCAAACAGATATTGGCAGGTGCGCAAGCCGTACAGATGGTATCTGCACTTTATCAAAAAAAAATCGGATACATTCAAGAGGTAACAGACACCCTTAAAAACTGGATGGGGGCACATCACTATAATACGCTTCAGGACTTCAGGGGAAAATTGAGTCAGTCAAAAGCTGATGATCCAGCAGCTTATGAACGTGTACAGTTTATGAAATATTTCAGCTGATTATTTAATAATAGGTGTCCTATGTTTCAGGAATCGTTTCTGAACCAGCTGCGGTTTTTCGACCAAAATTCAACATGCGTGGTTTCCGGGAGGAAAAATCCACTAATATTTGGTAAAAATTTGATTTGAGAATGCTGAAATGGATTTATGGGGACAGACCAAAGTGAACCAGGCAACAAGCGCCCCTGCTCATTGTTCCCATACCCGGGCAATGGCTTTCCATTGCCCAGGCCTTTGCCGCCCGGGCCGGGCATCCGAACCATTGACGATAACGAGCCGTCTGTATCGTAACAAGTGCTCATTCAGCGGGTGACAGGGTTTCCTGTTTTTCCGCCATGCAGAGGGGAGAAAAGGCGATCCTTTTTCTAAAACAGAGCAAACATTCCTTTTCGCGAATTCGACCGTTTTCGATACAAGAGAGCAGCCATTAATCTGTATATTATATATGAAACGCCCACCAAAGTATTGCAAACAGGGGCGTTTCATCGTTCGTTATGGCCGGTTATATAAAAGGATAAAAATCATGGATAAACATTTTCTGGAATTCCTTGGAAATTATTTAATTAATGCGGCAAGGTATCAGAACCAGACGGATGACATTTTAGTCTGGATGAATCAGGGCGGCTCAGGATTTAAAGAGATTGATTCCCTGTTTAAAAAATTTTATAAATTTGATGACAGTTCCTCCCCGGATGAGTTTGCCCGAGCTTTTAAAAATTTTCAAAAAAATTATATGGAACTGTTTTCCATACCCGGAATGATTCCAGAAGAAAAATATCAAAAACTTGAAGAAAAATATAATGCCTTGAAAAAAGAGCATGAAATTCAGAAAGAGGCCATCAAGCAGCTGACTTCCCTGTCAAAAATGAAAGATTCGTTTCAGGAAAGTTTCAGCCAGGGCATTGAGAATGTGATGAAAAACCAGGAAGAAATTTTTAAAAACATACTGAAAGACCTTACCTAAAAAAAAAGAATGAGTTGAAATTTAAGCAATACAATTTGAGGTGTGATTTTTATGAGCGAGAAAACAACAGAAAATAGTTTCTCCAATCCATTTTCAGGTGACTGGATGAAAACAGCATCAAAATTCTGGGATGATACTTTAAAATTACAGAGTGAGGCCATGACCGTCATGTCCGGTTGCATGGGTTTTTTAATGCAGCATCTTCCGGTTTCCAATTAAATCGTTTGTTAAAAACGGGCGACAGTGTCAAACTTGTTTCATCATTATTCAGTAACCCTGAGCCTTTAAAGGGATTTGCAGCAACCTCCGAGGTACTGCCGGTGATCATAATGAACATGTCCAAGAATCTTGGCGCAAGCTTTTCCGAAATTCAAAAGATAGTTGTGGATAGAAGCTCGAGGATTGGCAGTGATTTCAAAGAACTTAACATGGATGCTTTTAATGCGGGTATATTCACCATCTGGAAAGAACTTTATCGAACAGATTTTCAAAAATTTTACAATATCCCACAACTGGGTCTTACCAGGAACTACCAGGAACAAATCACTACCGCCATGGACAAGGGCAATCAATTTTTCATGGCTTTTTCTGAATTCATGAACCTTTTGTATATCCCTGTGGAAAAAGCAAACACGATCACCTTGGAAAAATACCAGCAAATGGTTGAAAACAAGGAAATCACCGATGACGGGTTTACCAAAGTTATGGGGGGAGAAGCCCTTGTTGTTGAAGATGTTGAAAACTTCGACTTGATTAAATATCCTGAGTCCTTTTTAAAAGAGAACATCCCGTCTATTTTTTCAGTCCCGATTAAAACAAAGACAGCTGTCATCGGAATTATGAATATATATTCCGGTGTCAGGACTGATTTTTCCAAGGGTGTCGTGGAAATCGCAGAGGCCCTTGCCATTCAAGGCGGAATTGCCATTCAAAATGCGTCGCTCTACCTTGATCTCAATGAAACAAAAGAGTCCCTGGAACAAGACATCTGGGGATATCGATCGTGGTTCTAAAAAACAACAAAAAAAAGGAAAAAGATTATGGAAACACCACAAGTTGCAAAACAGATGATTGACTTTCAGAAAACAGTTTTTAACAACAGCTTTAATGCCCTGGTTACTGTTCAGGACCAAACCGAAACCATGGTCAGTAATTTTATAAGCCAGCTTCCCTGGGTCACAGAGGATGGAAAAAAACAGATAAAGGAAACCTCTGCCTATGTAAAAAAAGCCAGGGATGCTTATAAAAAAGCGGTTGATGACGGGTATGCCCAGTTTGAAAAAATGCTCGATCAGAAATAATTTGTAAAATTCAACATTTGATTGTGGCCGGCAGCAATACCATGCTCCGGCCATGGGCAACACGGCGGGTTAGGAAGTCTTGACACCTGGCAGGCAAGACGGGTATGACAGGGGAACCTCAAAGGAACGTATGATGAAAACCGTATGCTCAGACCTTGAAACCCTTTACCAGGAGATGGATGACCAGGTCTCCTTGCTGGATCCGGACCGGTGGCACATGGAAACGCCGTTTGATCACTGGACCGTCTTGGACCAGGTGGCCCATATTGCCCTGTTTGATCATGAAGCCCTGATGGCCATTGAGGCGCCGATCCGTTTCCGGGTGCGCGCACAAAGGATCATAGGGATCATCCGTTCAGAAGTTCATTGGCCCGAGCGGCTGAATCCCCTCCTGGGCCCGGACGATCCGGATGGGCTATTGTCCCGTTGGCGCGATATCCGTACCCGCCTGATGGAGCGGTTGCAGGCGATGGCCCCTGGAGAGCGCCTGCCCTGGTACGGCCCGGATATGACGGCGCGTTCCTTTGCCACGGCCCGCCTGATGGAAACCTGGGCCCATGGTCAGGATATTTTTGACACCTTCCGGATTAGACGGAGCCATGGCCCCGGCCTCAGGCACGTGGCCCACCTGGGGGTGGCCACGTTTGGGTGGAGCTTCAGGATACGGGGGCTGACTGCCCCTGATGTCAGGCCGCGTGTTGAGCTGTCCGGGCCGTCTGGTGAACACTGGGAGTGGGGAGAGCCTGATGCGGAAAACCGGGTCCGGGGGGATGCAGCGGATTTCTGTCTGGTGGTTACCCAGCGGCGAAATGTGGCCGACACCCGGCTGCATTTCCAGGGCAAGCATGCCGGGCAATGGCTTTCCATTGCCCAGGCCTTTGCCGGTGTCCCCCAGGATCCGCCCGGTCCGGGCATCCGGGTTATTGATTATAACCCGCCGCCGGCATGGCAGCATGTACCCGGCTGACATGGTGTGAGTGGACACAGACCGTTTCCTAGTTGTGTGTACCCCTCTGGTCGGGGGGAAGGCCAGCGATCTGCTGCGTTTTATCTTGACCTTTGCCGGTTCGCTCACCCTGGGTTAATTTGGCATGGTATCAAGGGTCGACTCCTGCAACTCTCCATGCCCCAGCCATTGGTGCACGTCTTCGATGAGCAGATACAGGCAGGGCACCAGAATCAGGGTGATGATCGTGGCAAAAAGAATACCAAACCCCAGTGACAGAGCCATGGGAATCATGAACCGGGCCTGGCGTGAGGTTTCAAAGATCATGGGTGCCAGACCTCCGAAGGTGGTCAGGGTGGTCAGGATAATGGGCCGGAAACGGCGCAGTCCGGCGATCTGGATCGCGTCCACAGCCCCTATACCTTCAAGCCGTTGTCGGTTGGCGTAATCAATGAGCACCAGCGAATCGTTGACCACCACCCCGGCCAGGGCCACGATTCCCATCATGCTCATCAGGCTCAGGTTGTACCCCATCAGCAGATGTCCGAGGACCGCCCCGACAATGCCGAAGGGAATGGCGACCATGACGATCAGGGGCTGGCTGTAACTGCGAAAGGGAACCGCCAGCAGAAAGTAGATGGCCATCATGGACAGAACAAATCCGCCGATCAGGCTCTGCATGCTCTCTTTCATGTCGGCCTGCCGCCCCTGGTAGCCATGGGAGAGACCCGGATACTCACGGACCAGTTCAGGCAGGAGGGTGCTGTTCAGGGCGGCCTGAACCTGTCCGGTTTCCCCCATGGGTTCCACGTTGGCGCTTACTGTCACCGTGCGCCGGGCGTCCCGGCGGCTGATGCTGGTGTAGGCCCGGCCCCTTTCAACCGTGGCGATTTCAGCCAGGGGCACAAAGGTCCCCGCCGGGGTCTGGATCATCAGATGCTCCACATGGTATTCGCTGGTGCGCTCGTTTTCGGGCAACCGCACGCGGACGGTCACCTCATTACGGCCCCGTTGCTGGCTGAGGGCTTCGGCACCGGAAAAGGCGCTGCGTACCTGGCGGGCCACCTCGGCAGATGTCAGGCCCAGGCTCTGCCCCCCGGGCCTGATGGAAAAGTCCAGCTGCTGTTTGCCCGGTGTGTAGCCGTCGTCAATATCCTTGACGTTGGAAAATTCGCCCAGACCTTCGGCCAGGGCAGCGCTGGCCTGGTCAAGCACCTGGATGTCCGAATGGGAGAGTTCAATGGTCAACGCTGCTCCGGAACCGGGCCCGCCCCCGTCCGACTCAAAGCGCAGCGATTCCAGGCCGACCACCGGTCCCAGCTTTTCCCGCCACAGCCGGGTCACTTCACCGGTGTTCAACGGTCGCACCCCGACATCGGTCAGGTAGGCCCGTACCTCCACCTGGTTTTCTTCGATTTTGGAAAAAATCCCCTTGAGCAGCTGGTCGCCGCCGTTTTCACTTGCCACAGCATCCATGGCAGCGGACAGTTTTTCCTGAACGGCCGCCACCTTGTCCATGGGACTGCCCACGGGAAGGACAGCGGTTACATCGGCATGGTCCGACTCGACCCGGGGCATCAGAATGATGCCGATGCGGCCGCTGAGGGCATAGCTGGCAATGACGACCAGCACCGCCAGGCAGAGGGCCACGGTCAGGGTCCGCCAACGGATGCACAGGTTTAGAAAGGGGGCGTAGACCTGGTTGATGAATTGATTCACCCGCCCTGTGAAGGCCTGCTGCCAGCGTTGCAGACGGGAAGCGGAACGACCGGCCGGCCGGCGCTTGATATGGGCCAGGTGGCCCGGCAGGATCAGCAACGATTCCACCCAGGAGATGAGAAAGACCGTGATCACCACCAGGGGGATGACCTTCCAGATTTTGCCCATGGTCCCGGGAATAAAGGAAAGGGGCAAAAAAGCCACCACATTGGTAAGAATGGAAAAGGTGATGGGGACAGCCACATCCCGGGCCCCCAGAATCGCGGCCCGGGAAAATCCCATGCCCTGCTGCTGGTATTCGTAGATATTTTCACCGGCAACAATGGCGTCGTCCACCACGATCCCCAGGGCCACGATAAAGGCAAACATGGAGATCATGTTGATGGACACCCCCACAACCGGCAGAAAGAGCAGGCTGCCGAGAAAGGCGGTGGGAATCCCCATGGTGACCCAGAAGGCCAGCCTGAACTCCAGGAACAACCCGAGCACGACCAGTACCAGGGCCAGCCCCATGAAGGCGTTTTTCATCAGCAGTTCCAGGCGCTGCTGGTATACTTCGGACTGGTCACGACTGATGTGCCAGTGGATGCCGGCGGGCAGGTCCTGTTCGATCTCTTCCATGGACGTGCGTACGGCTTCGGCCACCCCTATGGGGGTCTGATCCCCGACCCTGTAAATATCAATTCCGATGGCCCGCTGCCCGTTGTAGGTGGCGGACTTGTCCGTGTCTGCAAAACCTTCGCGCACGGTGGCAATATCCTCGAGATACACCACGCTGCCGTCGGCCGTTGTTACAATGGGGATCCGGGCGAACTCATGGGCCCAGTCCCGGCGATCTTTTATCCGCAGCAGGATATCCCCGCCGGCCGTATCCACCGAGCCGCCGGGAATCTCGGTGGAAGCGCTGTTAATGGTCGTTGCGATCTCGGCCAGGGTCAGGCCGTAGGTCCGCAACCGCTCCTGGGGCACTTCCACCAGGATTTCATAGTCCCGGATTCCGGACAGGTCGACCTGGGTGATCTGGGCGTTTTGCAGCAACCGGTCCCGCACCTGGTCGGCGGTTTCGCGCAGGGCCATTTCCGTCACATCTCCGTAAAGGTTGATGTCAAGAACCTCCCGAAGGTGGGTGACAAGTGAGACTTCGGGTTCATCGGCATCTTCGGGAAAGGTCGTGATCCGATCGATCTCCTGTTTGATCTCCTGGTAAATTTTCTGCTGGTCGGCGTCTTCTTCCAGTTCGGCAGACACTGTCCCTTTTCCCTCGGTTGCGGTTGCGGTCAGCTCTTTAACCCCGTCGATGGACCGGATGGCTTCTTCCACCACCAGGATGATCCCCTGCTCCACCTCTTCGGGGCTGGCCCCGGAATAGGTGACACTCACCGTCACAATGTCCAGGTCGAACTCGGGAAAGACCTCCTGCTTGATGCGGGTGGTCATGAACAGTCCGCCCAGCACTAGAAAAATCATGAGCAGGTTGGGGGTGACCCGGTTATGCACCATCCAGGAGATGGGGCCGCGTGCTTCTGATACAGGGTTGCCGCTCATGATTGGTCTCCCTGGCCGGCCGGTTCCCTTGTTGCCGTCTGGCCGGCGGTGTCGTCCACCGTTTTCAGGGCCATCCCTGCAACGGGGGCGGCAATGTCCGAGATGATCAGTTGTTCTCCTGATGTTATCCCCTCCGTGATCAGCAGCCGATCGGCGCCACGGAATGCAATTTCAACAGGACGGATTGAAAGATTCCCATCTCCGTCCATGATCCATACCGTGTTGCCGTTGCGGATGAATTCGCGGTCAATGGCTGCGGCTGATGCTATCCCCTGCCCCTGGATCTCCACACGCACGTATTGACCCATGAGCATTCGGGGTTGGCCTGCATTGTCCGGTTCCAGGCCCAGGGGATCTTCCACCCGGACCAGCAGCCGCGCCATGCGTCCCTGCTCTTCCAGGCCTGGTTCCAGACGGATCACCCGGCCCTGGCGGAAAACGCCTTCGCCCCAGGCGGTCGCGTCGTAAACCCGAACCAGGGATCCCTGGTCCCCATGGGTATGGGGAACCTTGATCCAGCGCAGCTGGCTGACCGGTACCGATACGGCCACCCAGCAGGCATCGGTGCCCACCAGGGTGGCAAGCACCGTGGAATCGCTGGCCCGGGTACCAATGTCCACGGCCCGTGACAATACCACCGCATTGAACGGGGCCTTGATCTGGGTGCGTGTCAGGTCAACCCGGGCCTGTTCGAGGCGGGCCTGGGCCGCTTCAAGGGTGGCCTGCAGGTTTTCCAGCTGGGGCCGGCGCAGCATCAGTGCTTTTTCCACATCGCTCACCGTCTGGTTCAACAGCGTGTACTCTTTTTGAGAGACCAGCTGGTTGCCCTGCTCAAGCTGCAAATCCGACTCGGCTTTGGCCACATCCGTGGTTAATTGTTTTACGGTCAAACGGTAGTCGGTGGGATCAATTCTCAGCAGGGTTTCACCCTGACGAAAATGGCCGCCAGGTACCAGGTTTTGGTTTAGTTCGGTGATGTTTCCGGTGACCTGGGGTTTTAGTTCCACCGTGCGAGCTGCCGTAACCGTGCCCATGCCCGAGATCATTGTCTGCTGGGGGCCGTAATTCACGGTTGTGTATTCCACCAGCGTTGAGTTGCGTGTCCGGGGTCTGGGTTTTGCCTGGGGGCCGGTTTCCATCAGCCAGAGGGCAGCGCCCGCGCCTGCTGCGATGACTGCCAGGGGCAGCAGGCCTCGAAGAACGATGGTTCTCCAGGGCCGGGGATGGCGGTCTTCAATCACAGATTCAGGTATGTCCTGGTTTGTTGGGGTTGAACTATTTTGTTTCGACAGCATGGGTTTCACCTTTTATTTTTCGTCACGTGCAAGGTTGTTAATGTCTATTGTTCTGAAGCATGGGACAAATTTTGTTCGGGTTGTTCCAGCGTCCATCCCGAACCCAGGGCCAGGCACAGATCAATCCGATCCTGCACCAGAGTCTGTCTGGCGGTCAAAAGGCTGCGTTCGAGCGCTTGCTGGGAGAGCAGTGCATCCAGCACCCGTTGGTAATCCACCGTGCCCTGGAGGTACCTGTCCCGAACCCGTTGGATGACCTGCCCGGCCAGGTTCAGCTGCTTGTCGATGCTGGTGATGAATTCGCGCCGGCGCTGTTCCTGTACCAGGGCGTCCTCCACCTCTTTCAGGGCATCAAGAATGGCCTGGCCGTAGGTGTGCAGGGCCTGGGTGGCAGCGGCCCGGGTCCGGTCGACCTCGGCCTTTCGCAGACCCCCGTCAACAATGGGGGTCACCAGATTGGCAGCCAGGGTTGCCAGCCAGTTGTTGAACAGGTCACGGGTATGTACACCCGTGGTATCTACTCCGGCGGTAAGGCTCAACTGGGGAAATCGGTTGGCAATGGCCGCACCCAGGTCGCTGTCGGCCGCCTGAACACTATAGTAAGCGCTTCGGATATCCGGACGGCGTTCGATCAACTGGGCCGGCAGGCCCGATTGCGGCATGGGCGGCAGGTCGATCAGTGTCGTCACCCGGGGTGCCACGTTCTGCTGGGGAGGCTGGCCGAGCAGGATGGCCAGTTGGTGCTCTAAAACCCCGGTCTGGGCCAGAACCTGGGCTTTCTCGCCCTGGTTGGACTCGACCAGCTGCTGCTGCTGCAGCATATCGGCAATGCCGACCTGGCCGGTGCGGACCTGGAGCGTCACCAGTTCGAGCACCTTTTCATTGTTCTTGATCTGGGCGGCCAGTATCTCCAATTGCCCGTACTGCTCTACCAGCTGGTACCAGGTGCCGGCCACCTCTGCAGAAAGGGTCAGGGCCGCGGCCTGGAGGTCCTGGGCACTGGCCTGGGCCTCAAATGCCGCAGCATCGCGACTGGACCGGATGCGGCCCCACAGGTCCAGCTCGTAGCCAGCCGCCAGGCCCAGGCCATAGCTGTGTCCGACGGTGGTCTGGTTGTCTTCATACAAACGGTTTCGGGAGTTCTCAATCTCCATATCAAGGGTTGGAACAAGATCTGCCCCGGCACTTCGGGCCAGGGCCTGGGCCTGAAGAAGCCGGTCCCAGGCCGTCTTGAGGTCGAAGTTGTCTGCCAGGGCCTGATCCATGAGGCTGTTCAGCACCGGATCCTTAAACGAGAGCCACCACTGATCCGGCAGGGTCGATTCGCCGGAATGGGAGAACCGGGCCGGAACTTCAAGGGGCGTCCCGGGAGGGGGATGGACCACACTGCAGCCTGAGATCAGGGCCGCCACGATCACGAGAGCCAGGGTTTTAACCCACGGCCGTGGTGACGGCTGCGGCGCAGTGTTGAATGAATGATTGCACGGGATGGTCATCTTTTTTCCCCCTGTCCTTTGATCAGGACGGCCAGCTGTTAAAGGGCTGTTTTTCGAACTTCATTTCTCCGTCACTGCCCTTGTAAATATTGATCCAGGCATTCCAGTTTTGGGTGTCCATTTCAGGATAATCCAGTCGAAAATGGCTGCACCGGCTCTCTTTGCGCATGAGTGATGCCTTGAGCTTCATTTCAGCGCTGACGATCATGTTTGCGGTTTCGTGGGCCAGCCGAAGTTCATGGAGATTCGCTGCCCGGAGCATGGGCATATGATGATCCCGCAACTCTTCGACATAGGCCAGTGCCGCCTTGAGCAGGCTTTCCTTTTTTATGTAGAGAACGAAATTGGGGATCATGATGCCCTGGAGGGTCTGGGTCACCCATGCCGGGCTGTATCCCTGCTTTCTCTTGAGGGGTGCAAGTATTTCCCCCTGTATGGCCTTGATTCTGGCCGGGGAGATCCCGGGGCCCTCAACCTTTTGACTGTAGGCAGCCGCAGCCTCGGCGGCAATGGCACCCTGGACGGCTGATCCTGCCAGTGAAGATCCCACCTGGGTGTAGATGGCGCCTGCCATATAGGACCCCAGAGCATCGCCTGCGGCGTAGAGCCCGGGAATGTTTGATGCGCCCCTGTCGTTGACCGGGACCAGCCCTTCGGATTTATGAATTGCCATGCCTGCAGACGAACCGCCCACGAGTGTCCCCATCATTCCCGGAGGTGCACCACCCTCTTTTCTGGGGGCACCACCCTTTGGGGGAGCGCCATCCCTCGGGGGAGCACCATCCTTCGGTCCCTTGCCCTGGGGAGGACCGTTTCGTTTAAATTCATCGGGAACGTAGGGGCCGCCTGCTAGGGTGTTGCCGTTGTCCCTGCCGGGAGGCCCCATCTTTGCTGGATTTCCGGCCATGTAGGCCTGGTAATTGAGATCCACACCCAGATCATGGTGGACTTCAATACCGGTGAGCCCGGGTTTTCTGTCAAACATGCCATGCCATCCGTCATAACAGGCTGCAGCGTTTGTTGCCTGACCGGGATGTCCGTCGTTCCACTCCTTGCCCGTTACCCTGGCGCCGATATGATAGGCCATGACCGTTCCGTCGTGGGTGAGGTCGCAGATGGGAAATCCATTGGGTTTAAACCCGCCGGCACCCGAGCACAGGATTACACTTTTGGCCTTGAAGATATGCACGGTGGGGTCATCTATGCTGAAACCGGCAGCCCCGGCGATGCGGCCGTTTTCCTTGATCAGATGGGTGATCATGACCCTTTCGATGACCGGGATATCGCGTTCCTGTATGGGTTTGCTGAAGGCGTTGTTATAGAGGGGGGAATCAAAGAAACCCCACTGCTTCAGCTCGTTGACCCGGGCCAGGGAGTGCTCGGCCATCTGCCGGGTGAAGACGGGGTTGTTTGTGCCCAGGGCAGAGCGGGAAACCTTGTCCACAAAGGCATCAATGCTCAATTTCTCTTTGGCAGGATCATAGGCAAAGATGCCCTTGGCAAAGGGTGTCATCCCGGATGCGCCGAGACGTCCCTTGGATACCATCAAGACCCTGGCACCGGCATCATGGCCTTTGACCGCGGCAAAAAGTCCTGCGATGCCGCTGCCCACTACCAGCAGATCGGTTTTGTTTTCGACGACCGTTATTTTATCCGGATCTATTTCAGGGATATTGACGCTGCACTCTCCCCGGGACGGGGCAAACCCCATGGCAGTTATTGCCGCAAGCCCTGCGGCACCGCCGGCAAGGGTCATGAAACCGCGGCGGGACATTCCTTTTGGATCTTGAGATAAAGACATTTTATTTACCCCCATGAAACCACGACCGGAATGGATTTTTCCGGTGAAATAGTAATGGCATCCACCGGGCAGTACATCCTGCACAGGTGGCATATCTGGCAATCCGCCGGGTATTTGATGAACGCCTTGTTTGTTTCGGGATCCTGTCGGATCACATCTGTAGGACAGGTTTTGACGCAGGTCCCGCAGCCGATACATCCTTTGATTGATTGAATAGTCATTTGTTGTTCCTCTGTCAACGGACACGGAGTCGCTATGTTTGTCGATCTTGTGGAGACTGTATCGTTGCGGGTGTGAATGGGTCGTGAAAAGAATGTGAAAAAGTTGTGAAATTTATAAACTTTATCCCTGTCTGCCATTTTTAATTGCCATGGTAATGTACAACCCTTGCGGGATCCGCTATATAAAAAATTCTGGAGATTGCGCGTGGGACAAACCCAGGCGTAAATCAAAACAAAAAACGGCCCTGACCGGCCGTGACGGGAGCATCACCATGAATGATACACAAAAACATCCCAAGGGCGCAGGCAAGAGTAGTTTTGAATTAATAAATGCAAAAGTCCTGGCAGAGATCCTGCCGGTGAAACCTGGATCCGTTGTCCTTGATCTGGCCTGTGGCAGGGGGATTTATTCCCTGTTTCTGTCCGGGATCATCGGTGACCAGGGGCTGGTTTATGCCGTGGACCTCTGGCAGGAGGGCATTGGTCTTTTAGACCAGGAGATTGAAACCGGGGGCATCACCAATATCAAGACCCTTTTGATGGATGTGACCCGGGAAATTGACATTGATGATCACAGCGTTGATGTCTGTCTGATGGCCACGGTCCTCCACGATTTTCAAGAGATCAACAAGGCTGGTGCTGTTTTAAAACAAATCCATCGCATATTAAAACCCGGAGGATCTCTTGCTGTGATTGAGTTTAAAAAAGTTGAAGGACCTCCAGGCCCGCCCATGAAGATCCGGCTGTCCGAAGGGGAGGTTGAAAAAATGGTCACCGGGCATGGATTTGAACGGGAAAAAACGGCCGATCTTGGCGAACACAACTATCTGGTCACGTTTCGGTCAAGGGGAAATTAAGCCTGAATTTCAGCGACTATTTGAAGGCCGATGGATTCGATCTCTTTTAACCGAAATTGTAGAAGACAGATTTCGGTTACGGTTGGCACTTCATCCCGCAGCTGGGTGAGACTTATCTGATTGCTGATTTCCGGTACCGATGCGCAGTTCTCCAAAAGGATGATCTTTGGACCGGTCAAAGGTTTTCAGGCAAACATCCAGCGCTGCCATGAACGGTTCAACAGCTGCGAACAGCCGTTACCCAGCCGCTGTGGAAATCAATTGTTTGTGCAGCCGGGAAAACACAAAGTAAAAAACCTTAAGCCGCTCAAAACCGACGTTTTTTAGTATAAGCAAAACTGAACCTGTAGGTTAAATCGTTTAATTTTACTTATTAATGTATATGGCCTATAAACCGGAACGGCCGGAGCGGGGGATGGCATCCGGCCACAACAAACGTTGAAACACCCCTGTTTGCAACGCTTCGGTGGGTGTTTCATATAAAATCAACAGGGATCAGAATAATTTAAACAAGAGGTATGTCTCTCAATGAACGTCGATTTTATACCATTAAGTGTTTTTGTTGTCGTGGCAACCTTTACACCCGGACCCGGAAATATAACAAGCGCCGCCATGGGCATGAATTATGGTTACAGGCGCACATTTCAGTTCCTGGCAGGAATTGTGGCGGGATACCTCATGATCATGGGTTTGTGTGCCTCTTTGTCCAGTACGCTGCTAACGGTTCTTCCCGCTGTTGAGCCGGCCCTTCGGTTGTTCGGGACATGCTACATTCTGTGGCTGGCCCTGGGACTGGCCCGTTCAAACGATGGGGTTGCCACAGGCGAAGCGACTCCCATGGTTTTTAAGCATGGTTTCTGGCTGCAGGCGCTTAATCCAAAGGCAATCATTTTCGGTCTTACCATTTACACGACGTTTCTATCGGCTGTTAATTCAGAGCCCTTCTGGCTGAGTGTTTCGACCTTTGCGCTGGCAGCTGTCACATTCTGCTCTGTCTCCCTCTGGGCCTTTGGCGGTGCCAGGATAAAAAAATATCTTCACAAGGCCCGCACCAGAAAACCGCTTAACCTAATCCTGGCAGCACTCCTTGTTTACTGTGCCGCAACCCTGTCAGGACTGTTTGCCGTTTTGTCATAGGCCTGTCTTAAACCCGGGCCAGAGACGTTTTATATGTAACACTCCCCACTGAAGCATCATCGGTGGGGGGTGTTTCATCATTTGTTGTGATCAGGACAGATACTCTGATCTGGCCATGTCGGTTATTAGAACAGGGCACTCACGCTTTCTCCGGTGTGGATCCTCAAAATGGCCTGGGCGAACAGGGCTCCCATGGAAAGGACCCTTAATTTTGGAAACAGCTTGTCTTCGGGGATATGTACGGTATTTGAAACAACGATTTCCGTAGCGGGTGAATTCTTAAGGTTCTCCACGGCATTGCCGCAAAGGACCGGGTGGGTGGCCCCCACATAGATCTTGTCGACACCGGCCTTTTCAAGGGTTTGAATCGTGGCGACAAGGGTGCTGCCCGTGGAGATTTCATCATCAAATATAACGGCGTCCCTGCCTTGTACATTGCCCACCACCAGTCCCTGTTTAACATCTGAATCACTGATTCGCCGCTTGTCGATAATGGCCATGGATGTTTTCAATCGTTCGGCAAACCGGCCGGCCCTTTTGGCTCCGCCTGCATCGGTGGCCACAACCACCACCCGGGGCAGGTCCAGGCTGCGGGCAAAATAATCACAGATGGTCGGAACAGCGGTCAGATGGTCCACGGGCATACTGAAGAAACCATGAACCGAATCCGCGTGAAGGTCCATGGTCAAAACCCGGTCCGCCCCGGCAGTTTTCAACAGATCGGCAATCAGCCGTCCGGCAATGGATATCCTGGGGGAATCTTTTTTGTCTGACCGGGCGTAGGAGTAATAGGGAATCACGGCCGTGACCCGCCTGGCAGATGCGCTGCGAAGGGCGTCCAGGGTCAGCAGGAGGGCCATGATATGGTCGCTGGCAGGATGGGTCAGGGATTGAACCACGAACACGTCCTTTTCCCTGACACTTTCCTCAACCTGGACAAACAGGTTGTCGTTTGAAAACCGGGATATCTTCATCGGGCTCAGACGAATGCCGATGTGGTTACAGATTTCCCTGGCAAGGGGGGTGTTGGCACCGCTTGAAAACACTTTTAAGTTCCCGTTCATGTAAACAAATGACCTCTTTGCTGATGTTGCTTTTTAAAAATAACGATTCAACGGCTATTCTTCAATTATTTCCAGGATGGCCCTTTTTTTCTCTTTTGCAGATGCACACGATAAAATCGTCCGCATGGCCATGACCGTCCTGCCTTTTTTGCCGATGATTTTACCAAGATCTTCCTTTGCGACCCTTAATTCGAGCACAAGGGTCTGCTGGGCTGAAAATTCTTGAACTACAACCTGATCCGGCTGATCAACCAGCGCTTTCGCAATGTTCAGAATCAACTCTTTCATATCCTGTTCTCCTTTTCCTCTCTAGGGTGGTAGACGAAAATTCAATTTGGAGATGTGCTTGATCTGTTAATTATGATGTTTCAATCTGGAATTTCCAGACATCGTTTCATGGGCTCTTTGTTGCAGCAACTAACAGGCCTTTGACTGGATTTCCAGACTGCCTCCTGATAACAGCCTTGGTTTCTTCGATTAACCGCAATCCATGGCGGTTCAGGCAATCCTGAATATAGGTTTGTGAATGTGCATAGCGACCACTGGGAAAGAGCTGGTAGTCCAGGCGGGTGGTGTCTGCCAGTCGTTCCACTGAAAACGCAATTATTCCTCCTTTCACAAGGTATGAGGATGCAGATTGGATGATGGTATCCAGATTTCCGAAATATACAAACACGTCGGAGCTGTATATCAGGTCAAATTTCTGGTCAAACGACCACTTCTGGAGGATGTCAAAAATTTCAAGCCGGGTGTAGATTTTCTTTTCAGCGGCCTTTTCGAGCATCTTTGACGATAGGTCAACGCCGGTCAGGCTTTTTGCAAACGGCTGGTAGAGCGCTGCACCCAGGCCCGTACCGCAGCCAATGTCCAGAATGTCGAGCGGTCCGGTCAAGTGGGGTCGCACAAGGTCAAACAGGCGTTCAGGGGTCTTGTATGCCAGTTTTTTTACCAGGATATCCTCAAAATTTTCGGCACACCGGTCAAAGATACTGCGCACATGCTCCACGGGCGCGGCATCGGGTGTTTCTGAAGCCCCGATGCTCTGGAGCATGAATTTTGCCACCTTGTTGTCCGGCTGAAGCGCCAGCACCCTGGTGTAGTGTTCGCAGGCTTTGTTGAATTGTCCGGAATTCTGCAGAGAGATTCCGAGGTTCAGGTGGGCGGAGGCATAATCGGGCTGGATCGCAATGGCCTTTCTGTAAGCGTCTGGGGCTTTTTCAATCAGGTGGAGCTCGTCCTGGGCCACGCCCAGGTTGTTCCATGCCTCTGCCATTCCAGGGGCAAATTCCACAGCCTTGCAAAAACTGGACAGGGCCTCATCCTGTTGTCCGGTTTCCCGGTATGCGACCCCCAGGTTATTCCATGCGTCACCCATGTCCGGCTGCCTGTCCAGCATGGCTGTGTAAATCGCTATGGCCCCCCTGTGGTCGTTCTCCTGCTGTTTCATCCGGCCCAGGTTATAGCATGCGGGCAAATGGGGAGGGCTGAGACTGGCTGCCCGTTCAAACAGTGTTCTGGCCCTGTCCGGCCTGGACTGGTCCAGGTATAAGGTGCCAAGGGCATTCAACAACTGTCCCCAGTCAGGTCGTTGTTTTAATACTTCCAGAAACCCTTTTTCCGCTTCAGCAAGCCTGCCCTGTCTGTGGGCTGAAGCTGCATTTCTGAGGGTCTCTTCAAGATCGTCGGCTGTGCGGTTTTCCAGAATTAAATTTTTTGACGGGTGCTGCGGCGGCAGATGTACATTTACCATTTTGGCTCCACACAGGTTGATAATTTTTCATGCTACCCGAATCAGATATCATGCTGAGGGGTCAGATACTTTCGTAAAAATGAACCATTACACCTTTTACGGTAGAAAAATCTTTGCATACCGGGCAAGTTTATTCAAGCAGTATTTCTGCCGACCCGGTTCCTCGCATGACCGGAAACGTTGAATATGATTCCTGGAACAATGCACTGGAAAACCCCATCCACATCGAGATTCCTGCTTGAATTCATCCTTGGATAGGCCTATGATGGTGCGTTTGACGACAATTATGGAAAGGAAATGCCAATGGGAAAAATTAAAAGGGAATCGGCCTGCACCGAAACAATATCCAAAGAGAACCATGGTAAGAAAAAGAGGGTCAGCCTTGTCTGCAGGCTTGTGGTTCTTTTTTCACTGGCCGCCGGAATCGTTTGTGCAGAACCCCTTCGCATGGGTATTCTGCCGGTAATTGATACATTGCCCCTGCAGGTGGGTGTGGCCGAAGGCTATTTCAAATCAGAGAATCTTGACGTTCAACTGGTCTCTTTTTCCAGTGCCATGGAGAGAAACACGGCCATGCAGAGCGGTCAGCTGGACGGCTTTTTCGGCGATATGCCCGCAACCCTGCTCCTGGTCCGCAATAACGTCCCGGTGCGGTTTTTAACCATCTCCTATGCAACAGATTCGGATCAGCGGATGTTCGGGCTGATGTTATCGCCTGAACTGCCGGCGGCCCGGGAAAATGGCAGAATCACGGTGGCCATTTCCAAGGCGTCCATTGTTGAATACCTGCTGGATATTTTGCAGCAGGCCCCGGAAACGGAGATGATGCAGCTGGAACCCGTTGAAATCAAGCGAATGCCCCTTCGCGTGCAGATGCTGCTGTCGGGCAGGATCGATGCGGCCCTTTTACCCGAACCCATGGCATCCCTTGCCCAGAGCCGGGGCGCCAGACCGGTTGTGACCGACCAGGCACTGGATATGCCCCTGACCGTCCTGAACATACACAGCGACAAAGGCCATCTGGCAGACGCTTTTCTCCGGGCCTATGCCCGATCGGTCGACGCCATCAACCAGTCTCCGGAAAAATACCGGGCCCTCATGATCAAGACCTGCCGGATTCCCAGGGACCTGGCGGATCGCTTGCCCATGTACCGGTATCCGGCTCCCCGGATACCCACCCAGGCTGAAGTGCAGCAGGTCCAGGACTGGATGCTGAAAAAAGGGCTGCTGAACGAGGCGATTCCCTACCAGCGCCTGATTTTATAGCTCGAAAGATTCCCATGTTAAAGGTCAGTCATATATGCAAGGGGTTTAATGCAAAGGCGGTTTTAAAGGATATCTCCTTTGATCTGGATGCCCGGGAAACCATGGTGATTCTGGGTCCTTCCGGGTGCGGCAAGACCACCCTGCTCCACCTGATCAGCGGGCTTGAGAAGATCGAAACCGGCCGGATTCTCATGGATGGCCGGACCATATCCAAACCCGTGCCGGATGTCGCCCTGATCCTGCAGAACTATGGGCTGCTGCCCTGGAAAACCAACCTGCAGAATGTGGCACTGGGATTAAAAATCCAGGGTGTTGGCAGAACAGAGCGAAATGCCAGGGCCCAAAAAATTCTGGCAGGATTGGGATTGGCGGGCCGGGAAAACGACTTTCCCCAGGTGATGAGCGGTGGTGAACAGCAGCGGGTGGCCATTGCCAGGGCCTATGTGTCCAAACCCCGGCTGCTGCTCATGGATGAACCGTTCTCCTCTCTGGATGCCATCACCCGGGAAAACCTCCAGGACACCCTGCTTGGGACCTGGCTTTCCACCTCGGTTCCCTATCTTCTGGTCACCCACAGTGTGGAAGAGGCCGTTTTCCTGGGCAAGCGTATCCTGATTCTTTCCGGATCTCCGGCAACCATCCACGAAATATTTGACAACCCCGGGTTCGGGGACATTGCCTACCGCAGGTCCAATGAATATTACGAGCTGATCCAATCCATTCGGCATCGCATAGGGGAATACTGGTGAAATTTATCCGACGCATTGCTGTGCCCTACTCTATTACGATCCTGGTGGTTTGCCTGATCTGGAAAGTCATGGCGGTTCTGCTGTCCCGAAATGTCCTGCCCTGCCCTGAAAACGCTGTCCTTGCATTCCTCAGGGCGCTTATGACGTCTGAATTCTGGCACCATTTCTCAGCCAGTACCTTCCGGGCTGTGACGGCCATGGTCATCGGCTGGGCCATCGCCTTTCCAATCGGTATTCTCATGGGCAGCAACCATGGGGTTGACAGGTTCCTCTCCCCGTTTGTAACCATGACCTATCCCGTCCCCAAGGTGGTGTTGCTGCCCGTGGTGCTGCTGCTGTTCGGGCTGGGGGATTTTTCCAAGATCATCATCATCAGCCTGATCCTCGGGTACCAGGTACTGGTGGCCACCCGGGACGGGGTCCGGGGCATTCATCCCCAGCACCTGGATTCAATCCGGTCCCTTGGGGCCGGCAGGTGGCAGCTGTTCTGGGAGGGCTACCTGCCGGCCGCCCTGCCCCACGGCTTTACCGCCCTTCGCCTGAACTCTGGAGTCAGTGTGGCGGTCTTGTTCTTTGTGGAGTCGTTTGCCACCACCGAAGGGCTGGGCTATCTGATCATGGACGCCTGGGGGCAAATGGATTTCAACGCCATGTTTGTGGGGATCTTCGGCATGAGTTTTCTGGGGGTGATATTGAATGAGGGCAGCAATTTCCTGGAAAAAATCAGCTGCCCCTGGCATTGAGGGGTGGAACCCGTCTGCATTTAATCGCTGATATTTGATCAAGGTGTCACAATATTAAAGTTGCCCTTGGGCTTGTCAAACAAAAGGAAAAACCTTGCCAGGTCAATCAGGCTGCCGCTGGTTTCAAGGTCGTCGGAAAAAAGCGTATCCTTAATCCCGGCCTTGCCAATGGCCATTTTCAAAAAAAGATCATGGGTCAGCTTCAAGCCGGCATTGGCCTTTGGACTCGGATCTGATCTGCGGTGATGCAGTACTGAATTTTCCAGGGTCAATACATAGCTTTCATCAAGATCCGTGAAGAGAATGTTCACAACCATCTTTTTCCCTTCGGCATCGAATCCATTCAGTCGAACGGCCATGCTGTCAAAAAAGCGGGATAGCGGGGTCTGCTTTAAAACCTCATACATCCCGGTAATGTCGGTGCCCTTTTGCGGTGTCCCATGGCGCAGTTCATCGGCGCCGGTAAGATATACGTTTCTCCAGACCCCGGATTCCGATTGATAGCCAAGCTGGTCATAGGTTGCGGCCAGCAGGAATTTTGCCTGAACATTGTCAGGTTCAGCAAAGATCAGATGGTTGAGTAGCTCTGCGACCCATCGGTAATCACCGGTGTCAAAGGCCGCCTGGGCGTTTTCCAGCATCTTGTCTGCGCCGCCCATCAGTTTCACATACCGAATCGCCGACGCTTCCGGAGGCAGCGGGTTCAGATTGGCAGGGTTGGCGTCATACCAGCCAAAGTAAGCCTGATAAACCGCCTTTGAATTGTGTTGCAGGGTGCCGTAATATCCCCTGTTGGAAAAAAAGGTGTCCAGTGATTCCGGCAGGGTAATCATCTCAGAAATTTCACGGGGGGTATACCCGTCATTTGCCAGCCGTATGGTCTGGTCATGTATGAATTTATATAAATCCCGTTGTTTTTCTAAAAAATCGAGAATCCGGTCGTTGCCCCATATGGGCCAATGATGGCATCCAAAGTAAATGTCGGCATCTGCGAAAAGGGTCATGGCCTCATCAATGTAGCGGCTCCACTTCAAGGCATCACGGACCTTTGATCCGCGCAATGTATATAGGTTGTGCATATTTCGTGATACAATTTCAGCGCCGCAATAGGTCTTTGCATCGGGCAGATAGAATGTCAACTCCGCCGGTGCTTCAGATTCCGGGGTGTATTGGAATACAAAACGAACCCCGTCTATCACCTTTTCCTGGGGTGTCCTGTCCACAAGCTCGGTTGGCGGAAAAATACCATAGGTCCCGAACGGCACTGTTTTGCCAAGCCCCGTGTCCACATGACCTCTGATGGATGGGGCAAGCTGCCTGCCGAACTGATAGGCAGCCCTTCTTGCCATTCCCATACCTGCTATGACATTTTCACTTGTGGCCTCTTCCATGAATCCACGGGGTGCGATAATCCTGACCTTGTTCGTTACCGCCTCTTCAGGGGTGATCACCCCCAGTACACCCCCGAAATGATCGAGATGACTGTGGGTAAAAATGATCGCCGTCACCGGCCTGGGGGCCAAATGTTTCCGGGCAAAGGTGATGGCAGTGGCCGCAGTTTCCCGGGTGGTCAGGGGGTCAACGATAATCCATCCGGTTTTGCCTTCAATAATTGTCATGTTGGCAAGGCAAAATCCCCTGAGCTGATATATGCCTTCGGTCACCTTGAACAGGCCGTGTATATTATTCAGTTTGGCCTGGCGCCAGAGACTGGGATTCACACTTGAAGGTGCCTCACCCTGAATGAAGCTGTAAGCCGGCTGATCCCATATGATTTCTCCATCATCGGCCGTTACCCGCAGGTCCGGGGGACTGGCAATCAAACCTTTCCGACACTCCATGAAATCCTGCTGATCAGAAAAAGGCAGTTCCTCAAGAACCCTGGCATTCATTTCCCGGGTAATCGGGGTTGGTGCAGTGTGCCCATATTTATTTGCATCCGGGGCATATGGAATTTTTTTAACACAACCGATAGTCGTTGCGGCCAATAGAATTGATAGGATTACAGTCATTTTTTTCATGAAAATCCTTATGAAAATAGGTATCGTATTATAAATTCGACCCCGGGTTGATGATCAGGGCATATTTTTCCAAAGTGATACCTGCCCCGATCGTGTCTTAATATCATATGGAAAACGATGATTGTATATGATCGTAGAATTCAAATTATTGACTATTGACTTCAAAAATGAATTCTGTAAAAACTACGCCACAATCGAAGACCGCAAAGGGACAGGTATGAATAAAGAGGTAATGACCTCATATGCTGCAAACCAGATTCTAATGGAGATCATTCTCGAGCAAGGCATGCATCCCATGGCGTTTGAGCAGCTGACAGGTGTCAGCCGGAATCAGATTCAAGATCCTGATGAACGGATCCCGTTACGTTCGGTTTTAAAGCTGTGGCAAATCGCCATTGATCTGACCGGTGATCCTGCAATGGCCCTTTGTCTGAGAAAAAAAGTGGGCCTGCAATATGTTCATTTCCTGATCTCATTGGGCCATTACAGTTCAAACCTGCTGGAAGCCGCACACCATATCTCCAGATATATGCAATTAATCTCAGACGCAGAGCGATGTGATATTTTCGATATGATGGATCACATCAAGATCGTTTTAACCAATAGCTTTCCCGAGTATCAAAACAGATGGATCCCGGAACACCATTTCTCCCTGGTGGTTGAGACTGCAAGATCACTTGTGGGCAGCAAAATGAATCCCTTGGCTATACATTTCCAGCATGCCAATCCCGGATATACGGATGTATATGATGAAGTCTTTAGAGCACCGGTTCTGTTCGAACAGCCCGAAAACGTAATTATTTTCAAAAAAGATGATTTTCTGCAGCCAATAACCTCCCACGATCCCAATATTGAAGCGGCTCTAAAAAATTATGCCGAATTATCATTACAAAAAATAACCCGAACAGGTTCGTTAAAGGAAAAGGTGTGCGGGCATATTATCGATAGCCTTCCTGGGGGTGGAATTGAAGTTAAAAAGGTGGCCGGGTTGGTGAACATGAGCGTAAGCACAATGTACCGGGAATTGAAGATGGAAGGCACCACGTTTAAGGATTTGCTGCTCAAAACAAGGCAGGAACTGGCAAAAACCTATCTGCTCCAGGGGATGACAAATGGCCAGGTGACCTATCTTCTTGGTTTTTCTGAGCCTGCCGTTTTCCAACGTGCATTCAAGCGTTGGTTCGGCTTCAACCCTGGAGAATATAAAAAATCAATGTCCAAACGATAGGATAAGACGCTGTCCTTTTTCTTTTCTTCCCTTTCTGTTGTTTAAAATAATTTTTAACGCAGAAGAAATATGAGTATGCCTTGATTTCTCAATCTTACCCGGAGAACAACCTTTTTTTGTTGACAAGCGATTCGTTGAAGTTTACGTAAACGTTAATTATCGAGTATATTTCAGGAGACTCCATGAACAAGGATGAAAAACAAAGCCGTCAAAAAAAGGAGGACAAGGAGAGGTGGACCATCTCCCAGATCGCAGACCAATTGGACATCAGCACCCGGACCATCCGATTTTACGAAGAAAAAGGACTGATCCGGCCCAGTCGGACCACGGGCAACCATCGGGTGTATACGACCCGAAATAAGGCAAGACTCAAGCTGATCCTCCGGGGAAAACGGTTTGGATTCAGCCTGGAGGAAATCGCCGAGATGATTGGTATGGCCAATGCCGACCTGGATGAACGCCACCAGATTGAAAAAAGCCTTGAGTACGGGGATGCCAAATTAAAACAAATCCAGGACCGGAAAAAAGAATTGGAACTTCTGGAACAGGATATTTTAGCGACCCGGCAAAAACTCATCCACCGTATTACGCAATTGGGAAAGCAGAGCAATCAACAAGATCAGGAGGGAAAAAACAGCAAACCAACGAACAAGACCGTGAGGGAAAAAAAATGACAATCGTAAAACGTGTTGATTCCAATGGTGGGTGTCACCCTGACAAGCTTGCCCCATGTGACATGGAAACAGAATCTACCTTTTAAAAGCGAATAAGGAATCCCCCTATGTTTGATTATCTTTTAAACCAAGACCAGAAAAAACTCCGGGACGAAATCCGGGCGTTTGTAAAATCAATTCCAAGAAAAATGATACTGGACATGGATGCCGATAAAATTCAGTTCCCCAAGGAATTTCTCCAGGAAGCCGGACGACGAAACCTCATGGGATGCCGTTATCCAAAAAAATGGGGTGGCAGGGGAATGGACTGGGTTTCCACCTGCATGGTCATGGAAGAGGTCGGAATGCTGGGCTATATTTTTGCCTGCACCTTTGGTGTGGGGGCAGAACTTGTCTGTGATGCCATTATCCTCCATGGCACGGACGCCCAGAAAAAAAAATATGTCAAACCGCTTCTGGCAGGAGAGCTCTTTGCCGCTGAATGCCTGACCGAGCCAAGGGGCGGGTCTGATTTTTTCGGCACCACCACCACGGCCGCAGATCGTGGGGATCATTTCCTGTTGAACGGCCAGAAACGATTCATCGTCGGCGGAGAAGGGGCTGATTACTTTCTGGTCTATGCCAGGACCGATCCGGATGCCAAGCCCCATGAGGGCATCTCCTGCCTTATTGTGGACAAAACCCAGGGCGTCAGAAGCGAATATCTCTACGGTCTTATGGGCTGCCGGGGGGGAGGCGCCGCAAGGATGGTGTTCGATGATGTGCGGGTCCCCAAAGAAAACCTGCTGGGTGAGCTGAACCAGGGGGTGAAAATTTTTAACACCATGATGATTCCCGAACGGCTGGGGACAGCCGCCATGACCATTGGGGCGGCGGCCCCGGCAGTTGATGTGGCCACAGGCTACACCTCAAAAAGAAAGGCATTCGGACAGCCCGTGGCCCAGTTTCAGGGGGTCTCCTTCCAGGTGGCTGAAGCCGTCACACTCCTGGATGCTGCCCGTGCCATGATCTATACAACGGCCAGAGCGGTGGATGAACAAATCAATGACAAACAGATCCGGCGCCTGGTTTCCCAAAGCAAAAAATTTGTAACCGAATCCTGCCAGAAAGCGGCGAACAATGCCATGCAGGTCATGGGCGGCATTGGATACACCAATATCTACCCGGTGGAGAGAATCGTAAGAGACTTAAGACTTGCCTCCATTTGGACCGGAACCAACGAGGTGATGTCCATGATCATTGCCAATGAATGGTACAAACAATACTGGCAGGATAAACAGCTCGGTAAGATCCGGGATATCGAAACAGATGCTGCCGAAGCCGAAGCCATTGACGAAAAGATTTTTGAATAAACCGCCATGGAAGATCTTGCCAGGGCAGCACTGGATCTGCAGAATCTGTTTAAAAAGTATGACTACACCGAAGCCATCATTTTCGGCCATGCCCTGGAGGGCAACCTGCACTTCGTGTTTACCCAGGCCTTTGAGGAGCAGGAAGAGGTGGACCACCGCTACCGAGGTTTTATGGACAAGGTGGCAGGGTGCAGCGAAGGCTTCTCCACCAGCCAGACTTGCGAAATGGGTCTCTTGCTCCATGGGGGATCTCCTGCAAATCCATTCTCTGCCTGGTGGATCGATGCACAGAACCCATTGTCCAGACCCGGGAACTATAGACCGTCCGCCCCTGGTTCAAAAGGATCAGCGATACATAGGGCCATTTTCAGGGGGTCAGGTCTTCAAGTATCTGGGCATCCTTCAGGGAATAGAGGGCCGCTATCTCAGGAAAATGCATGTTATAGCAGATGCCCAGGGCAAAGGTCACCTTGTTGCCCCGGTTGTCTTGTGCCTGGAAGACAGGAAGGGAGTTGCCTTTGCCAAAAACCTCTCTTTCGTTGCGGTCCGGATGGGTTTTTCTGTAGGTTTCCACCCGGCCATCGGGAAAGGCCGCAATATGGGTGATGTAGAGGTGGTTGTCTGCTGTTTCGATGAGGCCTGCAAGGATGATGATCTGAAGGGTTTGAGAGAGCCGTGAAACAACTGTTGACGAAGCCCCGGGGATGGTTTCGGCCAGGGGGGCGGGATTGAGCCGCTCATATCCTGGGATAGACAATTCCGGAAAGCAGATGATTTCAGCCCTATTTTGGGCGGCTCGGGTGGCGAATGCTGCCGTCTTTTCCAGGTTCTTTTTTTCCCCTGGGTGGCGTCCATCTGGACAAGGGCGATCCTGAACCGCTCCATCTCAAAGCCATGGGCCTAACAACCTATTCAGAGACAGGCCATTTGCATCGCAGGTTCTTGTCCCACCATATTGGCCCCCCTCTTGTCCTTTCGGTGATTCTCGACTATATATTTATTTAATACGAATTTATATGTTGTGAGGTGATATCATTCGTCGCAGTTTTTTCGGTTTTTTTTCAACAGTTTGTGCCCTTGGCTTCCTGATGGGGCTCTCCTCCGGTTGTGCTCGGTATGAGACGCGGGTGATGGAGACCACCGGTTATTGCGGCTGTAAAAAGTGTTGTGAATGGCAGCGAGGCAGTTGGGCCGTTTTGAAACTCAATTTTTGGGATCGCTATATTACCAAGGGTGAGAACAAGGGCAAGAAATATACGGGTAAGACAGCCAGCGGTAAGGCCCCGCAGGAGGTCTATGATGGTTTTTTGTCGGTGGATACCGTTACCCATCCTTGGAAGATTCCCCACCGTGTGGCGCTACCCTGGCTATGGTTACCCGAAGATGGTACTATTGCCGCTGATACCAAATATTATCCTTTTGGCACCCGCATGAAGATTCCCGGATATGGCTGGGGGGTAATAAGTGATCGCGGTGGTGCCATCAAAGGTCCGGAACGGCTCGATCTCTATTTCGATTCCCACAAGGACGCTCTACGGTGGGGCAGACGCCGGGTGAAGGTACGCATTGAGCGTTGATTGTTAATCCGTGTCCAAATTTGAACCAGTCAGTTCGATATTGATCCCATGAGTTGCAAATTTCATATGTATCTTACCAAAGAAATAAGGATATCATGGAGGATAATTATTCAAAAGCGGGCCTACAAAGGCTCTTTCAAAAAGGTGTCAATAATTTTTTGTTATTGCACAAAAATGGAAAAGCTGTCGCCTTTCAATTAGATCAGAATGAAAATGTTAATATTGTTGATCGTCAAACGGATATTAGTTTCAAATCGACAGGCATCTCATTGCTTGATGATGGTTGGAAATGTGTTGGGCCAGGATCGGAATACAGCTGGTTGTTTGAATGACACAATTGATCATGGGCCTAAGTCTTCAGAGGCCCAAAGATGACATGATACCAAAACAATGCAAAACCCCGTATGGTCGAGTATTGGATTAATCATGATTGCTGCTTTGGAGCGAAAAAGAAACGATCTGTAGCGGGCATTTTTGGCAACTTTTCTACAGGGCTGGAATAGAGGTAGTATGGCGCGCTCTTGTACCCTTCCAGATTGCGTAATTTTACCAGCGCAAGCCGTTGTTTGTCCGTAAGCGTCCGGTTTACCCCGGCAAATGCCATGGCGTAATTCCATGACAGTTCCCCATCAAGTTCTCCGTAACGGTAGCCCAGGTCGATCAGCTTTTTTTTGTTCAGCTGTTTTCCTGCCAGCAGTTTTCGCAGTTCTGTACTGAATGCACGGCGGACATCAATGATTTCTTCTAACAGCTTGCACTGTTTGTCAAGTATCCCAATAATGGATTTCCGCTGCCTGTCGTTCAGGACATCATTTAAAAACGCCTCCCCTTTGTCCCCGGTAATAGAAGTGCTGATATCATAATCTTTTTTGTTCATCGCAGGTATATCCTTCATGTAAAACCCGCCAAAATATGTAGCTTGTCTTTCCGGGCATATGTAGGTATCCGCTTCGATAGATCCGGCATACCAACTGAAAAATTCGCTGGCATAGGTCATGTAAGCCACATTAAAGAGCTTGGATTTGCCTTTTTCAAGATGGGCCGTTTCTGTTTTATCCGACCAGGAATTAAAATCGCCGAATTTCATTTTTCCAAAGGATGATTTCTGATCGTCCGTCAACGAAGCAGCCACGACAGCCATCACCTCTGCACGGCGGATGCTTAACTTTGCATCCTGCGCAAAAATATCACCCACATAATTCATAACTGCCTGCTTGTTCAGCCCGTCGCTGCCATTGGGTATATTACCGTCCAACTGCCTGTGAAAGCTCTTGATTAAAGGCAACCGCATTTCGGCCAGTGTCTCAAGCTGGGGAACCTGCTCCTCGGCCAGATTGCGAAACAATTGTTTTTGTCTGTCACTAAGAACCGACAAGACATTGCCGACAACCCTGTCCACAAACATTGGGTTGTGCCCTTTTTTTGCAATATCAACATCGCGCATATACTGGAAACCAAAATAATCACATACTTTCCCCGGCGGAATGAATGTTGAGGCACCAAAATCACCAGTGATAAATGCCAGTCCTGAGAACGCCATTGTGGTTAACTGTGCCCGGTCGGAAATCGCCTGCTCAATTGAATACTGCCCTGGTGATTTATCTGGACCTTGTCCTTGTTTATCTTTCCCTTTGTCACGGGTCCCGTCCGGCGGCGGAGCCAGGTCGCGCAGCTTATCCGGATCAAAACCGGCTTCCCTAATGGCATCTGCGGCCATCGGGCCACCACGGAGTCCTGCCCCACGAAATGCTTCATGTATCGCCCGGGCGTCTTTGGCCGTAAGTGACACCGGGTCATAACGGCGCAGAATGTTTTTGACCGTCTCCTTTTGAGACGCTGTCAAGGCCTCCATTCTTTCCTTTCTACTTTCCTGGCGATCATTCCCGTTCACCCTTTCATATGTGTACTTCAGGGTGCATTCATCAAGCACAATGCCCTTTATCGCTTGCAGTAGATCCGAGCGTTGAACCCTTGTCGTGCTGTTGAATACAGCCTTTGCTGAAAGCGCGTATAGTGTAAGATTATATTCCTTGACACCCGGCCCTTTTGAACGCATCGGGTCATACCCTGTCTTATCCTTACTGTTATAGCCATCTGTTCCTACCCCGTTAACACCGGCAGGAAGGCTGCGAATATCCGACGGAATATTGTAGACAATCCAATACGATTTTACCTGGTTTGGATCTGAAACGGGGTGTGGTGTATGCCACAGGCTCAATGCAAAATAACGGGTACCAATCGGCACGTTTGCCCACTCAACCGGCATTGACATCCCTGGGCCGTCACCTGTAAATTCAGACGACAGGGAACCGTCCGATGCCACGGCAGAACTCCTTACTATGAATTCACTCGTTTGCGGAACATCCGTTCCAAGACCTTGGTTCTGTTTTGCCGAAACCGGCGTTACCATCATCAAAGAAATTGCGATTGCTGCCATGATTATCTGTTTCATCTGAACCTCACGATTAAAAAAGGTTAACCGGTGATTGGATCACCTATTGTTTATTCGAGTATAAAGATGAAATATGAACAGAAGATGAATGGTTAAAAAAATGATGGCGCTGGATCATGGCCCCATAGTTCCGAAAAAAATAACGAATAAACTGAATGGGTGATCATGACAGTACAGGCAGGTTTACAACAAATGTGCTCCCTTGATCGATTTTGCTTTTAACATGTATTTCTCCGCCATGGGCTTTAACGATTTGATCTGCAATGGACAACCCCAGTCCGCTTCCGCCGGATGCCCTTGATCTGGCCTTGTCTACCCGATAAAATCGTTCAAATATATACGGTAGATCTTCATTGGGGATGCCAATGCCTGTGTCGGTAAATTTAATCGCTGCCATCTTATTTTCTGTGGAGAGGTTTTCTGTGGAGAGGGTTACGGTGATGCTTCCATTTACGGGTGTATAACGGATTGCATTGGTCAAAAGATTCACAAATACTCTTCGCAAGAGCGCCCCATCCCCTAAAATGTTTACGGTGAATCCTGGGCAGTACCTCAATTTGAGTCCCTTATCCTGGCACAGGATATCAATTTCATCACAAAGATCAGACAAGAGCCGGTTTAAATCTATTTCTTTAAAAGAAAGCGTCTGTCTGTCTGAATCGGTTCGGGCCAGGAACAATATTTGTTTGATTATCCCAGACATCCGTTCAGCTTCGGTGGCAATGACTTCCATGGACTGTCTATAGGTTCTGGCGTCCCGATTTTTTTGCAGGGTCAAGGACGCCTCTGCCTGGATAACTGCAAGGGGGGCTCTTAATTCATGGGAGGCATCCGAGGTTAATTCCTTTTGTCTTTTAAAGGCCTTTTCCAGTCTGGCCAGCATGAGGTTAATGGTTTGTGCAAGGGTCCCGAGTTCATCATCTGCCTGTACTTTGATTCGTTGGGTTAAATCCGTCTCCCCAATTTTCCGGGCGGTCTGTGAAATCTGATCAATGGGCCTCAATATCCGGTTCAGCAAAAATATGCCTCCCCACCCGGATAGAAATAAGGTCATTGGGAATGCAAACAGTAAAATCTGAAGCAGTTTTTTCAAAGCCATTTCAATATCTGTTGTGGACCGGGCAACCATGAGAGCCGCAGCCTCTATTTGGATCTGATTGGGTAATCCGGCACTTTTAAACCCGCCGTCTTCCCGACCGGGACTATTTTTTTTCCCGATTCTGAATTTATCGAGCCTGATTTTCTCCGGGCCCGGCGAATAGGGGACCGCATAAACTTGAAAGGGTTCGTTGTTTATCTGGATGGTTCCATAGAGACTTTCTCCTCCAAGAACGGTGTTGATGAATTCTTTTTGGACAGGAATTTTGATCTGCCTGGGAGAAATGTTCACAAGCTCATCTGCAAAATAAAAATCAAATGAGATCAATTCTCCTGCTTCTTCTTCAAACGTACCGCCGGCAACAATGGAAATGATATCTCTGAAATTCAATATCTGATCCGCTCTTTTTTTCAAGGAATGATTGAATGAGGAATGAAGCTGGTGGGACAAAGCAAAATAAATACCCGTCCCAAGGACGATCAGGATGAGTGAAAGAACCGTGAGATACCAGAGTGTAAATTTAATTTTAATGCTTAACCCATTCATCCCTTTTGCATCCGATAGCCTGCCCCCCTGACGGTGGTGATAATTTTCTTGCCCGCTTCAGGATCAATTTTTTGCCGGATCCGGCGAATGTAAACATCCACAAGATTGGAGATACTGTCAAAATCATAGTCCCATGCATGGGCTTCTATCATGCTTCGTGTAACAACAGCATTTGGATTGCGCATCAAATATTGAAGAATTACAAACTCTTTGGTTGTCAGCTCAACGAGATTTTCTTTCCATTTCACTTCCCTGGTAACGGTATTTAATGACAGGTCACCCATTTTAAGTTTCGGGGACCGGCCTTTGCCTTTTCGTCTCAGCAACGCACGGATTCTTGCCAGCAGTTCACTGAAATCAAAGGGTTTTATCAAATAGTCATCGGCCCCTAAATCCAGCCCTGTAACACGGTCTTCAATTTCATCCCTGGCCGTCAGCATCAAAACAGGGGTGTCATCCTTTTTCGAACGAAGTTCCCTGCAAACATCAAAACCTGATTTAAGGGGCATCATCACATCAAGAATGATCAGATCATAGGGGGTTGAGGATGCATAGTACAAACCATTATCACCATTGTGCACGCAGTCTACGGCAAAGGCATTCTCCTCCAACCCGCGTTTAATCGTACCGCATAGGTTTTTGTCATCATCAACAACAAGTATTCTCATCATTTCCACTTATAACTGTTTGGTATTCAATACCATTTGATTTTATATGAAACGCGTTCCGGAGTATTGCCATTGGCGGCGTTTCAACGTTCGTTGTGGCCAGAGCAGACGTCCTGCTCCGGCCATGCCGATTATATCTAAATGAAGTTGTTTATCCCAGCTTTCTTTTGATATGCCATCCGTGCCGCCCGGCTAAATTTTAGCCAAAATATAAAGAGACCCCGACACACTATCTCAATAACTAGCATTTAAAAATGAACACAACATGAACGGGTAAAAAAGAGTATAAGTTTGATTTTCGGTAAATTTTTTCAAGGAAAAGAAACCCCGGACGTTGTCTATCATTGTTGGGTTTCTATCCAAGAAGAAAATGCGATTGATCCTATTTGAAGTTCTCACCCCCATAACTGCATAAAATCACAGTAACGATATTTTTGTAAAACTGGATTGACAGCCAATCGTTTGGGGGCGTAATGTGCAGTAACGTTATTACAGTAATTAAGAGGCGGAATGAAAAAAAAAGTAAAAGAAATAGCATCCGTACAGATGGGGTACTCATTTCGGTCCCGTCTCGAAGCCTCGGAAGTTGGCGGAATTGCGGTTATTCAGATGAAGGATCTTCTGGATGACAATACGGTCGGCTGTGATGATCTGGTCAAGATTGATTTTGTTGCCATGAAAGAGCATCATTTCGCGCAAAGAGGCGATCTGGTGTTCAGGTCTCGAGGGTCTCTGACCACGGCAGCGGTTCTTCTTGAAGATCCGGGCAAGGCAATTGTCGCCGCTCCTTTATTAAGGATAAGGGTGACGAAGAAGGATTTGGTTTTACCCGAGTATCTTAACTGGTATATCAGCCAGCGGGATGCGCAGGTTTTTTTGACCAGCAGGGCCAAGGGTACTGTTCAGAAAATGATCAGCAAGCAGGCGATTGAAGATCTGGAGGTGGTGCTGCCAAGTCTGGAAAAACAGAAAAACATCCTGGCGCTGGCCACGCTGTCTGCTCGTGAACAAACCCTGCTTCATAGGCTTGCCGATAAGCGGGAGCAATACATTTCAACTATGCTCATGCAGTTTGCAAAGGGAGAATAAAACATGAGCAGTAAGATTGATCAGAAAGACATCAACAACGCGGCATGGGCGGCGTGTGACACCTTCCGGGGCGTTGTTGATCCGGCGCAGTACAAGGACTACATCCTTGTGATGCTGTTTGTGAAGTACATCTCCGATGTATGGCAGGACCACTACGAAGCGTACAGTCAACAGTATGGCGATGACGATGTTCGTATCCGCCGCAAGCTCGAGCGTGAACGTTTTGTTCTCCCGAAGGTGAAACTCACAGAAACGGATGATAAAACCGGCCAGGAAACCGTTCTGGACGAGTTCCCCGCCACCTATTACAGCCTGTATGAGCGCCGGTCCGCCGCCAATATCGGCGAGCTGATCAACATCGTGTTCGACCATATTGAAGAGAGCAACAAGGGCAAGCTCGAAGGGGTCTTCCGGAATATCGACTTCAACAGCGAAGCCAAGCTCGGCAAAACCAAGGACAGGAATCGCCGTCTGAAACAACTGCTGGAGGATTTCCACAAGCCACAGCTCAACATGAAGCCCGGCCTTGTTTCCGAGGATGTGATCGGTAATACCTACATCTACCTGATTGAGCGCTTCGCCTCCGACTCTGGAAAGAAGGCCGGAGAGTTCTTTACCCCGCTGAAGGTGACAGAGCTTGTGGCCAAGCTATCCGGACCCAAGCCGGGGGATCGCATCTGTGATCCTGCGTGCGGTTCGGGCGGCCTTTTGATTCAGGCAGCCCAAGAGGTTGCCCGCAGCGCGTGCAGCGCCCAGGAAACGCGCAACTTTGCCCTCTTTGGACAGGAGTCCAACGGCAGCACCTGGGCGCTCTGCCGCATGAACATGTTCCTGCACAGCTTTGACAGCGCCCGGGTGGAGTGGTGCGACACCCTGAACAGCCCGCTGCTGGTGGAGAATGACCGGCTCATGAAATTCAACTGCGTGGTTGCCAATCCGCCGTTCTCGCTGGACAAATGGGGTGCTGAAAATGCTGAAAAAGATCAGTACAATCGCTTCTGGCGAGGGGTCCCACCCAGGAGCAAGGGAGACTGGGCTTTTATCAGCCATATGGTGGAAATCGCCCTTGAAAAGCAGGGCCGGGTTGCCGTGGTGGTTCCCCATGGCGTATTATTTCGAGGCGCAGCCGAAGGGCGTATCCGCCAGAAAATGATCGAGGAAAATCTGCTGGATGCCGTCATCGGCCTGCCGGGCAACCTGTTCCCGACCACCAACATTCCGGTGGCGATTCTGGTCTTTGACCGTTCCCGTGAAAAAGGCGGCAATCGGGAAGAGTGCAAAAACATCGTGTTTGTCGATGCCAGCCGTGAGTTTGTCTCGAATAAGAACCAGAACACCCTCTCGGAAGCACATTTGGCCAAGATCATGGAGACCTACACCGCCCGAGTTGAACAAGAAAAATACGCCCATGTGGCCGAGTTCGCCGAAATCAGGGAAAACGATTTTAATCTCAATATCCCCCGGTATGTGGATACCTTTGAAGAGGAAGAGGAAATTGACATGGATGCGGTGCAGAAGGAAATCGATGATCTGGAAAACGAGCTGGCCGAGGTACGGGCGAAGATGGCCGAAAAGCTTATGGAGATTCAGCGATGAAATTCGGTTGGAAAAAAAAGACAATTGGCCACCTGTTTGATGTTCAGCTTGGGAAAATGCTGAGAGAGAAGGTCAAGGCTGGTCCACAAGTCCCATATTTTACCAATTTCAATGTCCGCTGGGGAACATTCGATTTAAGCAAGCTAAACGAGATGAACTTTTCTGATCGGGAAAAAGCTAAGTACAGCCTTCAAAAAGGTGACTTACTGGTGTGCGAAGGTGGAGAGATAAGCCGTTGTGCAATTTGGCAGGGATCTCCTAAAAGAGGCTAAGGAGAAAACAGGTCAGCTATAATCCCATCCGTGCCATTACGTGTTTTTCGTGGTTTAAAACAGGAGACGCTGAAAATGATAAATTTCAATACGCTTGATTCACTCAAACAGAAACTTGATTCATATCGGCCTTTGCCACCGGAGATTGTCTCTAATCTTCATGAGGACCTGGTGCTCCGCTGGACGTACCATTCCAACGCCATTGAAGGCAATACGCTGACACTGAAAGAAACCAAGGTTGCCCTGGAAGGGATCACCATTGGTGGGAAAACCATGCGGGAGCACTTTGAAGCGCTCAACCACAGGGAAGCCATCTTTTTTGTTGAGGATCTGGTCAATAAAAATGAGCCTTTGTCTGAATGGCAGATTAAATCGATTCACCAATTGATCCTGAAAAATATTGATGACAAGAATGCGGGTGTTTATAGAAAAACAAATGTCATCATCTCAGGTGCCGATCATGTGCCGCCCGATGCCCTGCATGTAGAAAGTGAAATGCATCGATTTATCAGCTGGTCTCAAACCGAAGGGGCGTCTCTCCATCCGGTGGAACGGGCTGCCCGTGTTCATGCCGATTTTGTGAAAATCCATCCTTTTGTGGACGGCAATGGCAGAACATCACGACTGTTGATGAATCTGGAATTGATGAAAAGCGGGTTCCCGCCAGTTGTTTTGCCTGTGGAAAAGCGGTTGGAATATTATGAGACTCTGGATACAGCCCATACGAAAAACGATTATGAGCCGTTTTTGATGCTTATTGCAAATATTGTGGAATCGGGATTCAGACCGTATTGGCATGCCTTGGGGGTCACCCCATGAATTCCTTTCAGGTAAATGAAAAGCATCTTTCTCAAATCCCGGCTTTGCAGCTTTTGATTGGCCTGGGATTTGAATTCTTGACACCTGCAGAAGCACTCCGCGAAAGGCAGGACAGAACATCCAATGTTTTATTGGAAACGATTCTGCGCAACCAGCTCAAAAAAATAAACCGCATTCGTTACAAAGGAAGTGAGTATCTCTTCAGCGAGGAAAATGTTCAGTCGGCTATCCAGAAGCTGAAAAACATCAAATACGACGGACTGCTGAAGACAAATGAGGCCATTTATGATCTGATCACTCTCGGAACGGCCTTGGAGCAGGCTATTGAGGGTGATTCGAAAAGCTTCAACATGAACTATATCGATTGGCGCAATCCCAGCCGCAACAGGTTTCACGTCACGGCCGAATACAGTGTTGAACGCTCAAGATCAACGGAAACTGCCCGGCCGGACATTGTTCTTTTCGTCAATGGTATTCCGTTTTGCGTGATTGAATGTAAAGCGCCGCAGGTTGAGGTGGAACAGGCTGTTTCGCAATCGATTAGAAATCAGAATGATGACTATATCCCGAAACTCTTCATCTACAGCCAGATGGTGATGGGCCTGAATAAAAACAGCGCCATGTACGCAACAACGGGTAATGCTGCAAAATTCTGGGGTGTATGGAAAGAATCATTTTCCCATGTTCAAAGATCAAAGATCAATGACTTGGTAAACAGACCTTTGCCGGATGATGCTGAGAGCAAGATTTGCAAATCATTAAACATTGAAAATTGTTCATTGAACCATGGGCGGATAACAACGGCTCAGGATGAGGCGTTGTTTTCGCTGTGCCGTCCGGAAAGGCTTTTGGAGTTGGCCTGGAAGTTTACGGTGTTTGATGGAGGCACCAAAAAGGTTGCCCGTTATCAGCAATATTTTGTCATCAAATCTACCCTGCACCGGGTAAAGCACTTTGACAGCACCGATTCTCGCAAAGGCGGTGTGATCTGGCACACCCAGGGTTCCGGAAAATCCCTGACAATGGTGATGCTGGCCCGAAACCTGGTCCTATACCCTGAAATTTTAAATCCGCTAATTGTTCTTGTGACAGACCGTGACGACCTGGATAGGCAACTGGGGAACACCTTTGCGGCCTGTGGCCTTGAGGCGAATCGGGCAACATCAGGCAGAAACCTGCTGGAGCTGGTCGCTGAAAAAAAATCGGGAATTATCACCACCCTCGTTCATAAGTTCGACAAGGCGTATGCCGTTAAAAAATATCAGGATGAGTCTCCCGACATTTTTATTCTGGTGGATGAGAGCCACCGTACCCCGTTCGGTTCCTTTTCAGCAGGCATGAGACAGATGTTCCCCCATGCCTGCTATTTAGGATTTACCGGTACGCCGCTTTTAAAGAAGGAAAAGAATAACTTTACAAAATTCGGAGAACTGGTCGAGCCCCATTATTCCATCACACAGGCCGTTGAAGACGGTGCCGTTGTTCCGCTGCTGTATGAAGGACGGCACGTGGAGATGACCCAAAACAGAGAAGCCGTTGATCTGTGGTTTGATCGGCACACACAAGGGTTGACCAGGGAACAGCAGGCAGACCTTAAACGCAAGTATGCACGAGCAAAAATGCTGAACAAGGCGGATCAGGTCATTTACATGAGAGCCTTTGATATCAGCGAGCACTTTCGCGCAGGCTGGCAGGGAACAGGATTCAAAGCACAGCTGGTGGCTCCAAACAAGCCTTCGGCACTTAAGTATTACAATTTCTTAAATGCAATCGGTTTTGTGCACTCTGAAGTCGTTATTTCCCCTCCGGATATGAGAGAAAGTTTTGAAGAAACCGACGACGAGGCGACTGATGAAGTTGTCCGGTTCTGGCAGAAAATGATGAAACGCTATGGAAGCGAAGAAGAATACACCAAGCAGCTTATCAACCAGTTTAAACATGGGAGCGAACCGGAAATTCTAATTGTCGTCAGCAAATTATTGACCGGTTTTGATGCGCCTCGGAACGCAGTTTTATACTTGTGCAAAAACTTAAAGGAGCACACGCTGCTTCAGGCAATTGCACGGGTCAATCGTCTTCATGAAGGCAAGGAGTTCGGCTTTATTGTCGACTATGCAAACGTCCTTGGTGAACTGGACAAAGCGCTCACAATGTACAGCGCATTTGAAGGGTTTGATGAATCCGACCTTGTCGGCACCCTGACAGCCGTTAACAGTGAAATCGAAAAGCTTCCGGGCCGATATTCCGATCTCTGGGATCTATTTAAAACGGTTAAGCATTTCTACGACGAGGAAGCCTATGAATTGCTGCTTGCCGATGAGAGCTTACGTGAAGCGTTTTACGACCGCCTTTCGGACTTTGGAAAAACGCTTGGCATTGCACTCTCTTGTGAAAAATTTCTGACCGAAGTCGATGGGAAAATCTTGTCCAGATACAAGGCCGATCTGCGGAAGTTTCAGTCACTCAAGGCGTCTGTCAAGCTCCGATATGCAGAGGCCATTGATTACCGGGATTACGAGCCAAAAATCAAAAAGCTTTTGGATACCCATATTCAAGCCAATGAAGTTATTCAGCTGAATAAGCCGGTTAATATTTTCGACGATGAAGCATTCATGGCTGTGAAAGAGGAACAGGCGATCTATGGCACAACGCCAAAAACAACAGCTTCAAAGGCTGATACAATTGCACATGCCACAAAGAAAGTGCTTACCGAAAGGATGGATGAAGACCCAGCCTTTTACGAGAAGTTCTCAAAGCTGATCCAGCAGGCAATTGAAGATTTTCGGGCCAAGAGAATATCTGATCTGGATTATCTGAACAAAGTCGTGGATATCCGTAACAAGGTTGTCGGCAAGGTGCATGATGATATACCCGATACGCTTGCCGGCCGGGAAGATGCCATTGCCTATTTCGGGGTGCTTATGCCTTTTCTCGGAAAACACGAAATCGATGAAGAAAACCTTGAAACTGCTGCGGCTGATACGGCAATTGCTATTCATGGTATTTTTGAAAAGCACAAGAAAGTTCATTTCTGGGATGATGAAGACGCCCAGAAACAGACCGTTAACGAAATCGATGATTATTTCTATGATGAACTCAAGACGGAAAGAGGCATCGAATTGTCGCTTGATCAGATGGATGACATCATCGAGAAGGTGATGCAGGTGGCAAAACACAGGAGTTATAAATAATGAAGGCATTAACCCATAGCGACAAACATTCGGTCGTTTACGGGCGGAAGACCATTTATTTCAGTTTGTTGTGGTGTGACAGAAAAACGATGGGAATTGCTGTGCATCCAGACAGTAGCGTTATTGTCAAGGCGCCTGTGCTGTCCGACATCACGTTGACCCGGATCGCTGCTGGCAGAAATTCAATGGTCTCGGCATAAGCCAGCCTAAATTATTCATTAAACGAATGCAAAAAAGATGGGGCAGCCTTTCAGACAAAGGCACAGTAACCCTCAATACGGGCCTGATAAAGGCACCAAAAGAATGCATTGAATATGTTATTATGCATGGGCTGTGTCACCTGAAATATCATAACCATAGCCCGGACTTTTATAAGCTCCTCGACTCTGTCGTCCCGGGTTGGGAGAGAATAAAACACAAACTTGAGCTAGGCATGTCATGAATTTAAAGTTTCACTTGCGTCAAACATTCCTGTGGGCCATTTATTTAATTACGGAGCTATGCGCTTGACGTCTGACAATACAACATATGGTATGCTGCCATATCCGAAAAAGCAGGGCCTTATGAATACAGGTCATCGCTTTCTGATCCCAGGCCCAACCAACGACTAATACCCTAAATACCCGTTCGCATATTAAATCAAAAGATTCTTTTTCATTGCGTCGGACATCTTTATGCTGTATGAATATCCATCAGAATTAGTCGAACCCTTTATGAGACGGTTCAGAAATCCCCAAAAAAACTTGAATCCAATAAATATGCTGACCCATTCCTCTAAATGCCGTTTCTGGGTTATACTGGTTTGCCTGATGATGTTTAGTCTGTCATGGGCTCCTGACGGGTCGCGATGGACTGGTGATTTGGATAACTCTGCTGCTGACTCAAAACAGGTTCTTTTTACCTGTTTAACAGCGGGCTCATCTTCCGTTCCGATCTCTGTCAGGGAAAGAACCCGGTTGGACAGTTTCTATGACTTGTTCGCCGTATTTTACCGACAGGCTTACATCGTTTTTGTTGGGAATTCTTTTTTCTCTCCTCCCGACGACAGTTCTGATGTCATCCATTTGACAGAGTGTTCGATAATTGCCATTCGGGCGCCTCCTTTCCTTCATTTCTTAGCAATCTGACCAACAAATATAATTTAGTCCGAATTTTTTCTGCATGGTTCCTATACTGGATTCGGATATACTGGTGGAAAATTATTGCCGCACGAATCTCGTGATCCGTTCCTAATCCATTTCCATTGTATGGATTGGTTGATTTTCGGGTTTCGTGGCCTAGGAGCTTCTATGGTTAAGATAAATTACGAGTCATCAGACCCTAAAGAAAACAAGACCCCTCTCTTGAGACCGGAAATTGATTATTCTCCAAAAACTTGCACCCTATCTGAACAAATTCTGTATGGCTTGAAGATGGCTGTCATTATGGCACTAATTCTGGCCCCGATGTTTATCTTTGAGTTGTTTTTCAGGTAGATAACGAAACGCATAGCAGTGGTAAAAGGGAAGCACAGGATTTGGTCTGTGCTCCCTTGGACCACTGCTTGTTTCGCCGCACATCAAAGACAATGGATAACCCTGGTCACCCAATTAAAGCAACCCATCCTTTCATGACACTTGGGGATCATACAAATGTCAAAAAAGTCCTAAAACATTGTGAGCCGTTAGGCCTCAAAATGAAAGATATTGGAAATCTGGAAAAGGATATTGAACAGCATCTTGTTCATTTGAAGGCGGTTCTGTCGGAACAAGAGATTCTGCTGCTGGCCGAGGGCGGGGGAAATTATCTCGTTGACAAGGGGAACAGAATGCTGCCGGTTTATCGCCAATATTCTTTATGGGTTTGGCATCAGATTTACAGATTGAACCAGGCATATGTGTCAACAGGTCCCGTCCTTGTGGGGACAAACCAGACCATATTACGAATATTCGACGATTTTGACACCTCCCCCTACTGAACTGACAATTTCCGGCACAGTTTTTGTCGAAATCGGCAGGCGGCCAAGACGTACCGTGTTTATCTATCAAAAGCGTTCAAACTAAGCCGGTTGGCCCAAAACATTTAACACGCATTAAACGAAATCAAGGTGCGCGGCATTTTGCCAATATGTATGCATTGCAAAAAAATTAGAGACGATAGGGGGTATTGGAATCAAATTGAAGCCTATATTGCAGATCACTCGAATGCAGCATTCAGCCATGGCATTTGCCAGGAATGTGCAGAAAAATATTATCCGGATATGAACCTTTATGATGAATGATCGGAGTGGGGGAGTCCCTTTCTGAAAGAAATAGGTGTATAAAAATCAGCAAAACCCAAGTCTATTGTTTGCGGCAGGTGATTAATTTGCTTTTACCCGACGGGGTGTGTGACAGGGTGACGTGGTCAAAAATCTTTTCAAATGGCGCGGTGCCCTGCGTTACAAATTCCCGGGAATCCGCGGGTCCCATTGCCAGCATGCGGACGTTGAACATCATTTTTATCAGTCGTTTTTTCGGGACTTCATGCTCCATGATCAATACCCGCCCGTCCGGCTTGACCACCCGCTTCATTTCCAGAAGCGCCTGAGTTCTCACCTGGTTTTTCAATTCATATAAAGCATGGGAGCAGCACACAACGTCAAAACAATCATCGGCAAACGGCAGCCTTGCGGCGTCCCCGTTGATAAACTGCGCCTGGCCCGACGGGTCCTTGTCCTTTGCCTTGTGCAGCATGCCCAGGGAAAAATCGTAGCCAACGGCCGGGATGCCCGGAAATCTTCGGGCAAAGGCCAGCACCACCGATCCTGTACCGCAGCAGATGTCCAAGACCCTGGGGTGTCTCTTGTCTTCCAAATGCGCTGAATCCACCAGGAATTTGCGCGTCTCTTCTCCGTAATTCTGGGAATGCATTTTTATGAACAGATCATAAAAATGGGCGAAGATATTATAATATTTTTGTCTGCCGGTGCGTAATTCTGCCATGATTTTCTGTCCTTGGGATTAAGGGGTGTTCCGGTCGATCATCCCCATGATGTTGTAGACCAGCCGGGCCGATGCAAAGTCAGATGCGTGAAAACCGGGGATGGGCGCAAGTTCCACCACGTCAAAGCCGATGACCCTGCGTTCGGCGGCAACTTTTTCAAGGATCTTCATGGCATCGTACCAGAAGAGGCCGCCGGGTTCAGGGGTGCCCGTGGCCTGGATCACAGATGGGTCGAGCCCGTCCACATCAAAGGTGATGTAGACCTGTTCCGGGAAATCATCGGGCAGGATGGTGTCGGGAATGCCTTTGTCCGCGATTTCGGCCGCATCCAGGTGGCGTATCCCCTCTTCCCTGCGAAGGTCCACCTCCCCGGGAGAGAGGCTTCTAACGCCGATTTGGTAGATGTGAAATCCCATGTCCAGGGCCCGGTGCATCACGCAGGCGTGGCTCAGGCCCGAGCCTTCATAGCTGTCTCGTAAGTCTGCGTGGGCGTCGAACTGGACAATGCCCACGGATTTTTTTGATGCCTCGAGCGCCTTGAGGGCCCCCACGGTCACGGTGTGCTCTCCGCCCAGGAGAACCGGGACCTTGCCGCCAGCCATGGCTTCTTTGACCCTGCCTGCAATTTTTTCCAGCTCTTTTTCCGGGGTTCCGCCACAGTCGAGCACGGGATGGGTAAAGATGCCCCGCTGGGCCGGGATGCCGCTGCCGTCATAGAGTTCCAGCTGCTGGGAGGCGTCCAGGATCGCCAGGGGGCCCTGGCCGGCCCCTTTGCCGTAGGAGACGCTTTTTTCGTAGCAGGCGGGAATCACGTGGAACAGACACGCTTCCGGGCGGGTTTCTCCCAGTTCAGATGCCAGGAAACCCGGCAATGGTGTAGGGTTCATTCTGTTTTCGTCCTGTCTGGTTAACGGGTATGGGGCTTTTTCACAGGTCCCCTGTCCTGGCCGGTTCGTTGTTGTCATGACAGCCGCATCTTGAAATCCTGGTACCCGAAGGTCCGGACCCGTTCCAGACGGTCAGTTCTGGGCTCGTAAAGGGAGATGGAGGGAAGCCTTATGCCGTTGAAGGTGTTGGTCTTGACCATGGAGTAGATGGCCATGTCCGTGAACACCAGGCGGGACCCGATTTCAAGGGGGCTGTCAAAGCTGTACTCTCCGATCACATCCCCGGCAAGGCACGAGAGCCCGGCCAGTCGATAGGTGTGTTGTTTTTCTCCGGGTTCTCCGCTGCCCGTCACATGGGGCCGGTAGGGCATCTCCAGGACGTCGGGCATGTGGGCGGCGGCCGAGGTGTCAAGGATGGCAATGGGCATGTCGCTGTTGATGATATCCAGCACCGATGCCACCAGGACCCCGGCATTAAGGGCCACGGCCTCTCCGGGTTCAAGATAGACGGTCACGTTGTAATCTGTCTGTATCCGGCGGATTACCTGGCAGAGCCGTTCCAGATCATAGCCCGGTCGGGTGATGTGGTGGCCCCCGCCGAAGTTCACCCAGGAGAGACCCTTGAGAAATTTTCCAAACGAGCGTTCAAAGGCCGTTACGGTCCGCTCAAGGGCATCGGCATCCTGCTCGCACAGGGTGTGGAAATGGAGCCCTGAAATTCCGTCAAGTTCGGCTGCCTCAAAGTCGGCACGCCTTACCCCGAGGCGTGAGCCCGGGGCGCAGGGATCGTACAGGGGAATCGTTCCTTCCGAGTGCTCGGGGTTGACCCGGATGCCGCAGGAGATGGAACGGCCGGCCGCCTGGACCCTGGATCTGAACCGTTTCCACTGACCAAAGGAGTTGAAGACAATATGGTCGGAAAGGGGAATGATTTCATCCATATTTTCATCACTGTAAGCTGCGGCAAAGGTGTGTACCTCCCGGCGGAACTCCTCCCGGCCCAGGCGGGCCTCGTCCGGAGAGCTTGCGCAGATGCCGTCCAGGGTCTCTCTCAAAAGGGGAAAGACCCGGAACATGGCAAACCCCTTGAGTGCCAGGAGGATTTTGCAGCCGGTCGCCTGTTTGACCCGGGCCAGGATCGCAAGGTTGTGGCGCAGGCAGCCTGCGTCCACAACAAAGCCCGGGGTGGTCACCCGGGCGGGGTCAAACGTTAAAGGATCGTTTCTTTCCATGGGAGTCCGTGAATGTTGAGTCGTTCCATAAAGGGGTCCGGATCAAATTGTTCCATATTGAAAACCCCCTTCCCTGTCCATTTTTTCGTGAGCATCATCAGCGCCCCGATCATGGCCGGCACCCCGGTGGTGTAGGAGACGCCCTGGGAGCCCACCTCCCTGTACACCGCTTCATGGTCGCAGATGTTGTAGATGTAGTAGCTTTTTTCGGCCCCGTCCTTTTCCCCCTTGACCAGGCATCCGATGCAGGTGCGGCCCTTGGTGAGGGGCCCCAGGGAGGCAGGGTCGGGCAGGAGGGCCTTGAGGAACTGCAGGGGCACGATCTCTCGTCCCTCGTAGAGCACGGGATCGATCCGGGTCATGCCCACGTTTTCCAGCACCTTGAGGTGGGTGAGGTACGCCTCTGAAAAGGTCATCCAGAACCGGGCCTGCTTGATTTCGGGCAAATGGTGGGTCAAGGACTCCAGCTCTTCGTGGTAGAGGAGAAATATTTTCTTGGGTCCGATCCCTTCGGGGAAATCAAACTCCTTTGAGATGGCCATGGGCTCGGTTTCAACCCATTTGCCTGCTTCGTAATACCGGCCCTTCTGGGTGATCTCCCGGATGTTGATCTCCGGGTTGAAGTTGGTGGCAAAGGGCTGGCCATGGTCCCCGGCGTTGCAGTCGATGATATCAAGGGTGTCGATGCGGTCAAAATGGTGCTTTTTTGCCCAGGCCGTGAACACATTGGTCACCCCGGGATCAAACCCGCTGCCCAGCAGCGCCATGAGTCCCTTTGCCTTGAATTTCTCATGGTAGTCCCACTGCCACTTGTAGCAGAACCGGGCTTCGTCCAGGGGTTCGTAGTTGGCGGTATCCAGGTAGTGTACCCCGGTTTCCAGGCAGGCGTCCATGATATGGAGATCCTGGTAGGGCAGGGCCACGTTGATGATCAGGTCCGGCTTAAAGGCGTTGATCAGGGCCACAAGTTCGGGCACATTGTCCGCATCCACCTGGGCCGTCTCAATGTGCCGGTCGATCCCGGCGGCAATCTTGTCACATTTTGATCGGGTCCGGCTGGCCAACATGATGTCGGTAAACACCTCCGGAACCTGGGCGCATTTATGGGCGACCACCTGACCGACGCCGCCGGCGCCGATTATCATTACCCTGGCCATGGCTTCCTCCTGTAAAAATTAATGGGTTGGTATTCACCTCTTGAACGCAGAGGCCTTCCTTATTTCTCAAAGTAGGGATAGCCCCTGAGACCCTCTTCGTACATGGTCATGATCATCCGCCGTTCCTGGGGGGAGATCAGATCCTCCCGGACCGCCTCTTCGGCCGTGGCCCTGAACCTGCGGGTCATCCGTTTGGGGCTGTACTCCACGTAGGAGAGGACGTCTGCCACGGAATCGCCTTCGATCTCCCGGACAAAGGTGTAGCTGCCGTCCAGGTTGACCCGGATGCTCACCACGTTGGTGTCTCCCAGCAGGTTGTGCAGATCACCCAGGGTTTCCTGGTAGGCCCCCACGAGAAAGACGCCCAGGATGTAATCCTCATCCTTTCTGGGTTCGTGGAGGCGCAGGGCCCGGCGAACGCCCTGGCGGTCGATGAACCGGTCGATCCTTCCGTCGCAGTCACAGGTGATGTCCGCCAGGATCGCGTTCCGGGTGGGCATTTCGTTGAGCCGGCTGATGGGCATCACCGGAAAAATATGCCCGATGGCCCAGGAGTCGGGCAGGGACTGGAACACGCTGAAATTGGCGTAATAGGTGTCACACAGGGCAATGTCGATGTCCGTGAGGTCATTGGGAACAAATTTAAGGTGCTTGACGTTGTCACCCACGGCCTGGATGATGTTCCAGAAGATCTTTTCCCCCAGGGAGCGCTCCCTCAGGGAAATCTTGCCCAGTTTGAACATCTGGCGGACCTGATCCCGGTAGTACAGGGCATCGTTGTAGCACTCCTGGATGTTTCTCAGGTTCAGGGAGTTCAGGACCTCCATCATGTTTCCAACGATTTCCGGAGTTCCCTGGGGAAGGACCTCGGGCAGGGGCTCGGCATCAAAGGTGTTGGTGTCAAAGATGTTGAACAGGAGTATCGAGTAGTAGGCCACCGTGGCCCGTCCCGATTCCGTGATGATGTTGGGATGGGCAATCTTGTCAACGTCCAGGATCTCCATGATCGCCTCGATGACGTCGGCGCAGTACTCTTCCAACGAGTAATTCCGGGAATTCATGTAATTGGTGTGGGAGCCGTCGTAATCCACGGCCAGTCCGCCCCCCAGATCGAAATACCCCATGGCGGCCCCCTCTTTGACCAGTCCGGCATAGACCTGGCAGGCCTCCTGCACCGAGGCGCGGATATCCCGGATGTTGGATATCTGGGATCCCAGGTGGTAGTGGAGGAGCTGGAGGCAGTCGAGCATTTCCAGGGATTTGAGTTTCTCTATCACCTCGATGATCTGTGAGGTGGAGAGACCGAAGATGCTCCGGTCGCCCGCAGACTCGGTCCAGTGGCCTCCGGCCTGGGTGGAGAGTTTAAAGCGGACGCCGATGAGCGGCCGGATTCCCAGCACCCTGGAGCGTTCGAGTATCAGGTCAAGTTCGCTTGGCATCTCCAGGACAAAAAAGCATTTGTAGCCCATCTTGCAGGCGTAGAGGCCCAGGTCGATGAATTCCCGGTCCTTGTAGCCGTTGCAGACCAGGCACGCCTCTTTGTCCTTGAGAAACGAGAGGGCTGCAATGAGTTCCGCCTTGCTGCCTGCCTCAAGGCCATGGTGGTATTGGGTGCCGATATTGGTGATGGCCTCGATCACCTGCTTTTGCTGGTTGACCTTGATCGGGAAAACCCCCTTGAATTCTCCCTTGTAGTCAAAGGTTCTGATGGCGGCACGAAAACTTTCGTGCATGTGGGTGATCTGGGAGTCCAGGATATCTTCGATGCGCAGCAGGACCGGCATGTCATACCCCCGCGCCTGGATGCCGGAGATGATTTCAGGCAGGTTGACTGAAATGTCCTTGTTGTTTCGAAGTGGGGTAACCACCACATCCCCGCTGTCCGAGATATCAAAGTATCCCACTCCCCATTCCCGGATGTGGTATAGATCGGCAGAATCCTCAATGGTCCACCTTTCCAGCTTGTCTTTTTGATTCATGATCCTTCCCTTGAAAAGCGGCCCCACCGCCATTAAAAAAAACAATTAAATTTTCGGAGCCCCGTTTTTACAGAAAAAAATATATCAATGCAACCACCATCATACAGTTGAACAAAAAAAATACAATGGCGAATTCCCGGATCATGGCTTCCGCTTCCATTCCCGCCTTGATGTGACGCCTTTTCCAGAAGATTTAACCGGTCAACGCTTGCTTCAGGGCGTCCCTGTCATACCTTTAATACAGCCGGCTTTTATGAAAAATAACGCCGATCAACACTGAAAAACGGGGGACGGACAATGGAAACATGCATGATGACAGACTTTCTGGAGAGTCTTAAACCCTGGCTCTCACAGGATTATATCCGTACGGCGTACCTGAACGAGGAGGGTCACCTGGTACTGCTGTTCAAGGACAACGTTAAAAATGTTTACAACATCAATGATTGTTCAAAAATGCAGCTGAAAAACATACTGGCCGACCTGAAAAGCAAGGGGATTCACGTTCAGGATACATCGGGCTGATGGACGGAAAAAGGATCCAGCCTGATTCTGTCCGGCTGTTCCACCGCAAACCTGAACTCCCTGGAGCGCAGGCAGGATTTTAAACCCCTTGCCGGGGAGGTATCCATACAGCAGCTGCAGGGGGATGTACTCCAGACCATGGACCCTCTGGGCCGTTATCAGAAACATGGAGCCATGGAAGTGACCGGCACGGATGTCTGGGAATCAACCCTCATTCGGTGGCTGACGCCCCTGGACGAGAACGCTCAGCAATTTCAAGCCCGCCTGGGGCTTTTCCATCAGCAGATTGAGTTCACCTTTTTGAACGGAGAAAAAAAAGGGCCGCCCACCCTGGATCTGGCAGAATACGACCAGTACCTGATCTACATCAATACCCGTAACAACCGCATCGACTACGTTGAATTCACACTGCGCAAACTCTCCCGATCCTACCGGGGCGTTGTTCATTACCGCGATTACAAACAGGTTCAGGGCATGCTCATGCCGTTCTGGATAGGGATTGGCAGTGACCTGGCCGGGCCGGAGTTTGATCACTATTTTGTGATTGACCACATCGAATTCAGCGGTCTGGATTAATCTTTTCAGGGGGTTGACCCCCATGGCCTCCGATCTAAAAGTTGCATTACTCTAAAGGCGTAATGTTGACTTGGTAATGTTTTAAACTTATCTTGGTTTAAAACAATGTTCAAAAAGCAGGTGATATCATGAACAAACGATTTCTGGTCAATCAAAAATATAAAAATCTGATGCACACCACCCTGATTCTGTTGATGCTGGCAGCGCTTTTAGGCGGGCTGGGCTGGACCATCGCCGGCACTGCAGGTCTTCAGTTTGCGCTTGTGCTCAGTGTGGCGTCATATTTTCTAACTCCCCGTGTGCCGGCCCATCTCATCATGCTGGCTTCCGGTGCAAGACCGGTTTCCCTTGGTTCACTGCCGCAGCTGCACCGGATCGCTGGCACATTGTCCCAGCGTGCAGGCCTGGCAACCATGCCCCGTCTGTACTATCATCCTTCAGCCCGTCTCAACGCCTTTGCTGCGGGAACCCCAGAAGATGCGGCCATCTGCGTATCAAGGGGGCTTCTGTCTGTCCTGAACCTGGATGAAATTGCCGGAGTGATGGGGCACGAGATCTCCCATATCCGCAACAATGACATGAAGGTCATGGGGTTTGCTGCCCTTTTCGGGCGACTGACCCAGTTTGCATCGCTTGCCGGGCAGTTGATTCTGCTCTTTTCCCTTCCGCTGATACTGCTGAGTGATGCACAGATTTCTTTTGTCGCACTGGCCCTGTTGATATTTGCGCCGGCATTGAGCACGGTGCTGCAGTTTACCCTGTCAAGAACCAGGGAGTTTAATGCCGACCTGGGCAGCGCATTTTTGACTGGAAATCCCTTGATGCTGGCATCTGCATTGAACAAACTTGAAGTTTACAGACGGCAGGGATTAAAGCGGTTTTTCCGGCTGGTTCCGGACCGGGGACCGGTATGGCTCAATACCCATCCATCAACCGGTGAACGGATCCGGCGCCTGATGGATTATGTGCCCGGGCGATTTAATAAATGGGGGCAGGAAGGCTACTGCTATCCATAGTCCTGCATCAAAATTGAGTACCTGTTCCTCCTGCCACGGGCAATTTCCTTTGTCTTCCAGGGAATTCTGCCGCCATCCATGACGGTGTTCCCAGGCCCGCCGACTTCGGGCACAGCCCGGTTGGGTTCCCCTGCTTTACCATCCGGATTTATTGTTTGATCTTGGGGCGCTATTGGGGTAGGATAACCCCCAGACGAACTTTCTTTCTTTGATTGGGTTCGCGTAAATAAGACATCATACATATCAAAGAATGTGAACTTTGTCGAAGTTGAAACCTTTTTCAGATCGTTTCAGCCTGGAATGGCTGAGCCATTCCACCTCCAGAAGTTTAGTTAAACAGAACGGGCCAGATCGCCTTCCATAAATCGTTGTCTTTTAATTGATTCCGGTCTATCCGGGTTAGGAAGATCATGAACAGCGAAAAATACACAAAGGGAATAACCCTTTATTTTATGACAACCCTCATTTTTTTTCTATCTGTTTTTCATTTGTTTTTTTTCATACCCCATGCAAATGCCGGCAACGAGAAAACAATCGCTCTTGTTATGAAGGCGCTCTCCAATCCTTTCTTTTTAAAAATGGAAGAGGGTGCGAAAAAATATGCCATAGAAGAACGTATTCCTTTAGAAATCTTTGGTGTCGAGCGGGAAACCGATGTCGAACGACAAATTGGTATCTGTGAGAATCTTATCTCCCGGGGGTACGGGGCCATTGTAATCGCTCCTGCCGACTCAAAGAGATTGGTTCCGGTTTGTAAAAAGGCCATGGAAAAGAACATCATCATCATCAATATTGATAACCCGCTGCATCCGGAGACAATGAAACAGCTGGGTATGGCTATCCCATTCGTAGGATCCGACAATCTCATAGGGGCCGGAATGGTTGGCCGGTACATTAAAGACAAATTATCCGGGAAAGGCCAGGTCGTTGTAATTGAAGGGATTCGGGGGGTTGAAAATGCAGAATTGCGCAAAAAAGGTTTTATAAAAACAGTCACCCAGAACAGCAATATTCAAATTGTAGCCTCTGAGAGCGCAAACTGGCATACCGATGAAGCACTATCCATTACAACTGAAATACTCGAAAAGCATAAAGGCGTTGACGCTATTTTCTGTGCCAACGATCAAATGGCTTTGGGTGCTTTGCAGGCCATAGATATCATGGGCCTTTCCGGAACGATACTTTTAGCCGGGTATGATAATATTGAATCAGCGCGGGATGAAATGCGCCGAGGCCGCCTTCAGGCGACAATAGAACAGCACCCGGAACTGATGGGGGAGTATGGTGTGGAGCTGGCCTGGAACACCTTAAACGGTCTAAAAATACCACTATACAAGGCAACACCCCTTGATCTGATTACCCATGATTCCTTTAATAAAAGGATTGGTTTGTCTGTCTCAAATTTAAGCACTTCTTTTTTTTCAACCCTTGTGAAGGGAGTGCAGGAAGCCGCTGATTTATACGGAGCAAAACTTGTTTTTCGGGATGCCCAAAACAGTGACTCGCAGCAACTCACAGATATTGCGGATTTATTAACAAAAGACATTGATATCCTGATCGTTAATCCTACGAATACGGAATCGGTAATGCCTGGCATAGAAATGGCGAACAAAAAAAATATTCCCGTTATCACCGTTGACAGAAAAGCTTCAGGAGGAAAAATTCTTTGCCACATTGAATCCGATAATGTTGAGGGCGGCAGGATGGCTGCCAGAACATTAGCGCAGCAATTTAAAGGAGAGGCAACGGTTATCGAAATCGAAGGCATTCCAGGGACCTCTGCCACTTATGAAAGGGGGAGAGGATTCAATGAAGAGATTCAAAAATACCCAAGAATAAAGGTGATTGGCCGCGATACTGCCAATTTTGACCGGAAAGAAGCCCAGGAGGTGATGCAGTGCATCATGCAGACGTTTCATGACTTTGATGCGGTTTTTGCCCATAACGACGACATGATTATTGGTGTAATGGATGCACTTAAAAAGGCGAAAGACCAACCCCAGCGAGTCCTTATTGGTTTTGATGCCATAGGTGAGGCAAAAGAGGCGGTTCAGCAAGGCCACCTGACTGCTACCATTGCGCAGCAGCCTAAATTAATGGGGAAATTGTCGATTGACACAGCAGTTCGGTATTTTCGCGGACAGGCAATAAAGTCGAATCTCCTTGTTGACCTTTCAGTAATTACCCGATAGGAGCCGTTTGTTTCATACGATAAACAGTAAGTTTTACACGATAGCAGTGGTGCTGATGATAGTGTAAAAGTCTTTCTGTAAATTTGTTTTTCAGCAGAAGCCCAGGAAATGAGATCCTGGGGTTGAAAATGCTGGGTCAAAACTTAATGTTCCTTTTTATTTAAACGACCAAGTAAAAACAAAAGGAGCAAAAGCATGACCCAGCACAAAGAGGATACAGCAATTCGCACAATTTTTGAAATAATAAATTCAGATGGAATGGAAGGGTTGGGTGAAGCTGTCTCAATCCTTATCAATGAAGCCATGAAGGCCGAAAGGTCTTCGGTTCTTCACGCCCAGCCCTGGGAGAGAACTGAGCACAGGACAGGCCAGGCTAATGGATTCAAAGATAAATTTGTTTCATCAAGGCTAGGCAGGCTTCATCTCAACGTTCCTCAGGTTCGGGGAGGTGTTGAATTTTATCCCTCGGCCCTGGAGAAGGGTATCCGAAGTGAGAAGGCATTGAAGTATGCTATGGCAGAGATGTATATTCAGGGAGTATCAACCAGAAAAGTCACCTCCGTACTTGAGAAATTATGTGGTCTTGAAATGAGCAGTGCTCAGGTCAGCAACGCTTCCAAGCTTTTGGATGAAGAACTCGAAAAATGGCGCTCCCGCCCAATAGGCCGTATTGAATTCCTCCAGCTTGATGCCAGATATGAAAAGGTTCGCCAGGATGGAATGGTACTATCCTGTGCAGTTCTTGTTGCCACCGGCATAATGGAAGATGGTAAGAGAACGGTTCTCGGTACCAGTGTTTCATTGAGTGAAGCTGAAGTCCACTGGCGCAATTTCTTCTTGGACCTTAAAAAGAGGGGTCTTCATGGTGTGAAACTGATTACCAGCGATGATCATAGCGGATTGAAAGCTGCATTAGCATCCGTTTTCACAAGTGTTCCCTGGCAGCGCTGTCAGGTACATCTCCAAAGGAATGCGGTTCCATATGTTCCCAAAATGGATATGCGCAAAGGAGTTGCAAATGATATCAGAAATATTTTTAATGCTCCGGACAAGGCAGAAGCCCAAAGACTGCTGGATTTGAGCATCGAAAAATACAAGAAATCAGCTTCAAGGCTATCAGAGTGGATGGAAGCCAATATTCCTGATGGATTTACCGTATTTATTTTACCGGAGAATCAAAGGAAGAAACTACGATCCACGAACATGGTTGAACGGTTGAATAGGGAAATCAAGCGAAGAACTCGGGTAGCCACACTTTTTCCTAATGAAGCATCGCTTCTGAGGCTTGTAAGTGCCATTCTCTCAGAGACCAGTGAAGAATGGGAAACAGGGAAAAGATATCTTCCCAAAGAAGATAGTTAATCCGGTCCACCCCAATATAATTTTCCTTTGAACCCCACAAAAAAACACAACGAAGTGGAAGGATCAGTCAAGAAAAAAATGGGAGGGACCCCGCAGGGGAGGAACCAATTTTTTTCTTGATTGATCCTGAAACGTAGTTACAAAATTTGTGGTGTTCAAAGAAACACTTTAACAACAGTTGCTTGGCGTAAAAGGATCTTGACCTGACAATTTTACAGAAAAAAATTTGCTTTATCGTGCTGATCCTTTTGTTTGGTTTGGGGTACAGTATCTTGGCCGTCTTTTTGCGTGATCAGAACCGAAACACAATACGGGTTCAGGAGGCTGTTACCTTTGAACGGGAAATCCGAACGATTCATGATATGTTCTATGAAGTGCGGTTTTGGGAAAGATCCGTTCTTTTTCAGCAACACCCAGATGCAGAAAAAAAATTTGGTGCTGTTTTAGAGCGGTTTAGAAAACGCATATCCAACATACCCTATATGCAACTTAATACAGTTATACGAGAAACAGCGGGTTTGACTTTAAAAAGTCTTGTTCGATATGAACAAGATTTCAATCAAATTATCCAATATCTGACGGATCAAAGATTGAACAAGACAAGGATGGATACAGCATACCAATCCCTGGCTTCCAATGTTCTGGGAAGCAACCAGATGGCTCTGCTGAAACCCTTGTTCAATTTAAACCATTTTTTAGCAAGTTATTTTATTGATAAGCGGGAATCCGAATTTCAGGCACTTTTGCTGGTTGTTGATTATCTTGAGAGCAAGCTCTTCCAGGGACAACTCATAGATGATCGAATGCAAGGTTATGTAAAGCATTTCAAGGATCTATTGAACAAAGATTTTGAACTGGAACAAAAAATACGCCTGATCAACAACCGTTTTGATGTGATTAGTGCGCAGTTAATGGGCCTGATGGAAAAGATTTCCAGGGAAGCAGAAGGTATACTGAGGCTAAAATTTCAGGAAACCGATAAAAGCAGAGAACAGTTAAATAAGATTTTTCTTGTTTCAACCGTCATCAGTATTGCTATTCTTCTGTTGATCCTTGCCATAATCGCCAGGAAAATTATTCACCCTATAAGATCCATGGCCTTTGTCATGAAAGAGGTTGAATGTAAAAATATTTCATCACGGTTTGAGTACCATGGGAGTAAAAAAGATGAAATCGTGAAGCTTGGACTGGCCTTTAATGACATGCTGAACACGATTCAGGCCAATAATGAGAACCTGCACAGCTATCAAAATCAACTTGAAAAAAAGATTCTGGAACTTGCTTCCAGTGAAAAAGAATTGAAAAACCACCAAGAACAGCTGGAAAGAACAGTGCACCATCGTACAGCGGATTTAACCGTTGCCAATACCCTGCTGGCGACCTCGTTAAAAGAAAAAGAGAGTCTTCTTAAAGAGATCCATCATCGTGTTAAGAACAACCTTCAAATCATTTCAAGTTTGTTGAAGCTTCAGGCAAACCAGACCAAAGATGTACAATCTGTTGCATTGTTTAAGGAGAGCCAGGACCGGATAACATCCATGGCGCTTATTCACGAACTGCTTTATCAATCTAAAGATCTGTCTAATATTGATTTTGGGTTATATATCAAAACGTTAGTCAACGGCCTGGTTCATTCCTATGGGCATGAATCCAGGAGGATACGTTTAGATATTGAGTCTAACGGTGTTTTTCTGGGAATTGATGTGGCCATTCCTTGTGGATTAATTATCAATGAACTGGTATCCAACTCGTTAAAGTATGCGTTTCCCGAAGCTGAACAAGGTATTATCTCGATAATTATCAAATTCGTTAACAAAAATGAGATCATACTGATAATCGGTGATGACGGCATTGGTATACCTGGGGATATTGATTTTAGAAATACCAAAACATTTGGTTTACAACTCATTACCGGCCTTGTGGAACACCAGCTTGTCGGAAAAATCGAGATGAAGCGAAATACGGGAACCCAATTTCAAATCCGGTTTAAGGATGTACGCGGAAAGCAAAGGACATAGCCAATGGAAGTTTCAAGTATTCTTATTGTTGAGGATGAATTTGTTATTGCCAAGGATATTGAAACAAGCCTGGAAAACATGGGGTACAGCGTCTGCGCCATTGTTTCATCCGGTAGGGAGGCAATTGCAAAAGCTGAAAAAGAGAAACCGGATCTAGTGCTGATGGACATGGTATTAAAGGGTTCAATTGACGGGGTTGAAGCTGCCAGAAAAATAGGGACACAATTCAAGATTCCGATAGTGTATCTCACGGCATATGCTGATGAGAATACACTTGAAAGAGCCAAAAAAACAGAACCCTACGGCTATATAATTAAACCCTTTAATGACAGGGAATTAAACACAACCATCAAGATGGCCCTCTATAACTGCAAAATGGAGGCGAAGTTAAGAGAGGGTGAGGATCGGTACAGGTTTTTGGCTGAGAACATGGCTGATATTGTATGGATCATTGACCTGGATTTACAGACAACCTATGTGAGCCCGTCCATAGAAAAGGTACTTGGTTTCACGCCCGAAGAACGAAAAAAGCAGACCCTTGAAGAGATGTTGACTCCGGACGCTTTAAAAAAAATTACTGAAACTTTTTCCCAGGAGCTTGAACTTGAAAAAGAGCGGAAAGACCAGGACCGTTCATTATCCATCGAGCTGGAATATTACCATAAAAACGGTTCCATTGTCTGGCTAGAAAGTAATGTTAAAGCGATGAGAGATTCGGCGGGTAATCTTATTGGCATATACGGCTCTTCCCGTGATATTTCCGCACGGAAACGAGCAGAAACAGCGCTTTTAAAAAGTGAAAAAAAATACCGGGATCTTTTTGAAAATGTGTTGGATTATATTTATTCCCATGATCTGGAGGGGAACTTCATTGAAACGAATTTGACAGCTGTCGTAGCATATGGATTCGGTGATTCTGAATTGAGAGGAAAAAATGTTCGAGATATTATCGACGATAAATCAAAACATTTGTTTGATGAATATCTTCAAAAAGTGCTGAAATACGGCAAGTCTGAAGGTTTGGTAAAAGTGGTCACCAGATCCGGCATAAAACGGATACTTGAATATAGAAATTCGTTGATTTTGGGGCCTGAAGGCCCGGTTGGGGTAAGGGGTTGCGCAAGGGATATCAGCGAGAGAATTATTTATGAAAAAGCCTTGAAAAAAGAAAAGGAAAAGCTGCAACAGGCACTTGACCAGGTAAAAACGTTAAGTGGATTATTGCCGATTTGCTCGTATTGTAAAAAAATAAGGGATGACCAGGGATACTGGAATCAAATTGAAGAATATATTCATCACCACACAGATATTGAATTCAGTCACAGCATCTGCCAGGAGTGTGCAAAAAAATATTATCCTGAAATGGATCTTTATGGTGAATGCCATGGAGATGGCAAATCCCCTTCGGATCAATGAAAAAATGGCAGCAGGGGTGACGACCTGCTCGACATCCACCGTTTATTTCTGCCCTGCTATCAGTCCACCGCCCCCATTGCCTCATGAAGTTTGCCGATATCCTTGTTCAGGTATTTTTCCTTGATCAAAAGAATTTCATCTTCTGCGTTGAAAAATGCATCCACCACTTCAGGATCGAAATGCCTGTCGCGCTCCTCCCTGATGATTGTGAATGATTTTTCCAGGGAGAACGGTTCCTTATAGGGGCGTTTGGTCGTCAGGGCGTCAAAAACGTCGGCCAACGCCACGATACGGCCCACCTGGGGAATGTCCGTTCCCTTTAACTTTTTGGGATAGCCCGTACCATCCCATTTTTCATGGTGGGTGTAGGCGATGGTTTCCGCCAGTTGAATGATCGGGCTGTCGGATCCTTCCAGTATTTTCTTGCCCATGAAAGGATGGCGGCGCATGACGTCCCATTCATCCGCATTCAACGGACCCGGTTTCAGCAGGATGCTGTCCGGGATGCCGATTTTGCCTACATCGTGCATGGGCGCAGCTTCAAGAATGCGGCGGCACATGTCGTGTTCATAACCCATCTTGCAGGCAATGGCGGCGGCATAATGGCTCATGCGCAGCACGTGGGCGCCCGTATCATCGTCCTTGTATTCTGCCGCCCTCGACAGTCGGATGATGGTTTCAAGGTTGGCCTCTTTGAGCTGGTTGAATGCCCTGCGGAGTTCCTCGGTCTGTCTGGCAACCTCGGTTTCCAGCTCTTTCTGATAGTTCTTCATGTGGTCGTTGTACGCCTTCACCTTCAGCAGGGAACGCACACGCGCACGGACTTCCGTTTTGTCCACAGGCTTGGTCATAAAGTCGTCGGCCCCGGACTCCAGGGCTTTGACGCGATCCTCCACCTGGGTCAATGCCGTCACCATCACGACGGGAATATGCCGGGTCTTTTCATTTTCTTTCAGGGCCTGGACGGTTGCGTATCCGTCCATCACGGGCATCATGATATCCAGCAGCACAAGATCCGGCGGGTCTGTCAAGGCTTTTTCCATCGCCTCCTTGCCGTTGTTTGCCATCGTGACCTTGTAGCCCTGGCTGATCAACATTGCCTCTAGCACCATCAGGTTCTGGGGCTCATCATCGACAATCTGGATCAGGGGTATTTCTCTCATGGTTATCTCTCCTTGCACGACCTGATTAAATTTATTCAAGACAGTCGGTTTCGACCGTTTCAAGCTCTTTGAGCAACGCCTGCAAGAGATCTGCAGGCATGGTTTCCGGTGTGACATCCAGGGAAACAAAGGCGCATATCCGTTGGTTTTCCTCGATGGCAGACTCGACTTTTGAACGGAATCGGGTTTGCACGGCCCCGACATACTCTGGTTCAATATCGATCAGGATGAAGTAAACCAGCCCGTTTTCATCCACTTTGATCAGATCGTGATCCCGTTTGCTCTCTTTCAGAGATTCTGTAAGAATCATCGCCTGTCTTGCGTCCAGTGGCGGGATGGTTCCCAGGATAAAGAGCGCAAGTGGATGCTGGTGACGCCTTGCTTTGGCCGTTATCAACTCGACAAACTCGCCCAGATTTTTTCTGTCGACGGGCAGTCCCATGCCGGATTCATCTGATGCAATGGCGGGTGGCGGATCCGTTCCCGTCAATCCCTGGCTGATCGGCAGGGAGAATAGAATGGTGGTTCCCTTGTCTTTGCCTTCGCTTTCCAACCAGATTTCACCCCCATGCAACTCGACCAGTTGCCGGCACAGACTCATCCCGAGACCCGTACCGGCAACCTTTTTCTGATATTCTCCCTTTACCTGATAGAAGGGTTCGAATATCTTTTCCTGATACTCCGGCTCGATCCCGATGCCCGTGTCTGCAACGGAGATCTGGATGCTGCCGTCTTTTTCCACCAGGGAGACCGTTATCGAGCCGTTGTCGGGCGTAAATTTGGCGGCGTTGGAGAGCAGGTTGTAAAGGATCTGCTTGAATTTCGTTTCATCCGCTTCGATGGTCAGGTCTTTTAATTCCGGTTCAGCAAAGAATTGCAGGTGAATGTTGTGCTTTGATGCCTTATGGGTGATGATGGTCAGGCTGCTTTCTATGGTCGTGCAGGCATTGATCCTGGTGAGATCCAGATCTGTGGCGCCTGCTTCGATTTTCGACAAATCCAGGATGTCGTTGATCAGGGTCAGCAGATGCTGGCCGCTGGCAAGGATATTGGCCACATACTCGGCCTGTTTTTCCGTCAACGGGCCGAAATAATCCTCCTGGAGCACCTGTGAAAAACCAATGACGGCGTTCAGGGGGGTACGGAGCTCGTGGGACATGTTGGCCAGAAAAGAGCTCTTGGCGCGACTGCCGGATTCCGCAGCGTCCTTGGCTTTAATCAGCTCTGCTTCAGCTTCCTTGCGATGGGTTATATTCCGGAATACCATTACTGCCCCGAGAAGTTCACCCTCTTCTGAAATGATCGGAGCGGCGCTGTCATCAATGGGGATCTCCAGTCCGTCTTTTCGGACGAGCAGGGTATTGTCCTGAAGGTCGACGACCTCCCTTTTCTCGAGTGCAGCTATGACGGGGCTGATCACCACCGAGTGATCAGAATCGTCCGCAAGATCCATGACATCCTCGATTTTGACCCGGCCGGTGTCTTGAATATTTGACCCGGTCATATCCCTGGCGATCTGGTTCATATAGGTGACGCGCTGGTGAACGTCCGTTGCAATAACGGCGTCACCAATGCTGTTCAGCGTTGTTGCAAACCATTCCTGGCTTGCGCGCAGGGCTTCATCGGCTCGTTTACGGGCTGAAACGTCCTTGAATGTGACCACGGCACCGATCAGCAAGCCGTCCCGCTTGACCGGGGTGCTGACGTGTTCCACCTCAAAGAAACTGCCATCCTTTCGCCAGAGAATTTCGTCATCTGCATGGTGCACGGTACCGTCAGAAAAAGCGGCGTACATGGGACATTTCTCGATGGGATAAGTTGAGCCGTCCCGATAGCTGTGATGAACCAGCCCGTGCATGACCCGGCCGACCACCTCATCTTCCGTGTAACCGAGCATCTTTTGTGCGGCAGGGTTAATAAACGTCGTTCGACCATCCAGGTCCATACCATAAACGCCTTCACCGACGGATTCCAGAAGAAGGCGGCTCTTTTCCTCTGCCTCGAGAAGCTCTCGTTCGGCTCTCTTTTTGTCTGTAATGTCCCGGGCCGTTCCCAGGTAGGCCGCTTTTCCCTCAACGTCGTCAAAGGCAACGCCGTTGTTCTCATACCACCGCCACTGGCCCCCGATGTGGCGGACCCGGAACGACACCAGCGTATGTGAGGTGCCATCCTTGAAGATCTTATCAAGAAACGCCTGACAGATGTTCTGGTCCTCCGGATGCACGAATTCAGCCAAATGACGCCCCAGGAGATCTTCCGGATGATGTCCCAGCAGGGTTTTCCAGTTGGGCGAAACATAGACAAAAAATCCGTCCTTCGACAGCATATAAATAATGTCGTTTACGTTTTCAACAATACCTCTAAAGCGTTTCTCATTGAATTTTAACTGTTCTTCAAATTGTTTTTTCTCGGTGATGTCCATCACCACGCCGACAAGTTTCCTGGGTTCACCGTTCTCATCCAATACAAATCCGCCCGCCCCATGCACCCACCGGACCTGCCCATCCGGCCGGTTGATCCGGAACTCGAGGGAATACTCAGCGCCGGAGCGTATCGTTTGGTTTACACTGCTCTGTAACACCGTTTTATCATCCGGGTGAAGCAGGGTTAAAAAGGATTCAAAGTTAACTTCAAAGGTTTCCGGGGGCACGCCGAAAATACAGTAAACCTCAGGTGTCCAGGTGGTGGTCCGGCTTTTAATGTCGTAAACCCAGCTTCCGATACCGGAGGCTCTCTGGGCCTGCCGGTAGCGCTCTTCACTCTCTTTTAGTCTGTTTTCGGCTTTAACACTTTCGGAAATGTCCTGCACAATGGCGATAATAACCGGCGGGTTTTCCACATCGCTGTATTGCAGATTGATGCTCACGGGATATTCCGTTCCATCCTTTCGCTCATGGAAGGCATTAAAATGAACGAAATGCTTTTCACCCGCAATCAGCGGTCGAAGGGTTTCCATTGCCTCGGTCGACCGGTAGCTGGGCACAATGTCCATGGGCGTGAGGGTCAGCATTTGTTCAAGTGTATAACCCAGGTTCTCGAGGGCTCCCCGGCTTACCTGTGTAAAGTGCATGGTTGTGGTTTCAACCACATAAATCTCGTTCAGGCTGCTGTCGAGGATGCGCCCGAGGCGCATCACGAGTTTTTCGGACTCCTTGCGTTCGGTGATATCTTCCTTGACCGCGACGTAACTTTCGATCCCTCCCTCATCATTTTTGACAGGGGCTATGGAGGCGAATTCCCAGTATAGGTCACCGTTTTTCTTTTTGTTGTGGAACTCACCGCGCCACTCTTTGCCGGCTGTCAACTGGTTCCACATCTGCCGGTAAAAGTCAGAAGTCTGCAGCCCTGATTTAAGGGTGTTCGGGTTCTGTCCAAGGACTTCGTCCGGGCTGTAGCCGGTCACTTGGCAAAATTTGGGATTGACAAATTCAATCGTTCCGTCAATGTCTGTAATCACTATAGACGTCGGAGAGTTCTCAATGGCCCTGGAAAGCTTGCGCAGATCCAGCTCCATTCGTTTTCGCTCGGTGATGTCACGGGCGATTCCAAGGACGCCGATAACCTGCCCTTGAAGGTTTTTCAGCGGGGCCTTGATTGTCTCGAACCGGCCTTTGTAGCCGTCGCCGGCAAAAACCAGCTCCTCTTCATTTGTTGTGGGCCCATTCGACTGGATTGCAATGGAATCATGGTTTCGAAAAAAATCGGCCAGTGCTTTATCAACAAAGTCATAATCGGTTTTTCCCACGATTTGTTTTTGCGTGGCCCCGAAAAAACGTTCAAAAGCGGTATTGCAACTCAAATAAACGCCATCCGTATCCTTCAGCCAGACCAGGTCGGGTATGGCCTGGACCAGATTTCGGTAAAGCGCTTCAGCCTGTCTGCGTCGATCGGTATCGGCAAGAATACGCTGTTCATTTTCCTGCAGTTGCTTGTAATTTGCCTTTCTTTCCGTATAATCGATGCCGTAGATGTATGTGTCGCCGGTCTCCTGGTCGGATTTATAGGCAAATAAAAACGTTCGTTCTCCAATGTCCCATTCTTCCTGCCAGACACCCTTTTCGTCCGGCTGGGGGGTAGTGTTGCCGGAGAAATAACGGCTTTGAAGATCAGACCAGGCCCTGCCTGTGGGATCAATGTCAAAGATCGACCTGGCAACAGGGTTGGCCAGCGCAACCTTCCCGTCGGGTTCAAGTCGTACTGTTGGACCTGGATTATAGACGGGGAAGGCCGACATCTGCCTGGCGATTGAAAACGCCTTTAGTTGATGGACGCGCAGGTATGAGAGCCTGAAAGCACCGGCCAGCAGAACCACAGCAATGGCACATCCCAAAAGAACCATGTAGGTCGATAAATTCTGCAAACCAGCATGTATGAATTCATCAAGAAGGGTGGCCGGGACAAATGAAACCAGAACCCAATCTTCCAGACATTCATCAATGATATTGTAATTATTGACAGTCCCCATGCCGCTTAACGTGTATCTGGCCTCTTTCTGGGGATGAATCGTATGGAATATAAACAATCCGTCATCATTATGAATATTTCCGCTGTGGTCTCTGGTTATGGCCTGCCATACGTTTCCATACCTGTTTTGAAATGTAAATTGACTGCGCTCCCTGAACTGGAATCCCCACTCTTCTTTGTCCTCAAATCCCTTTAAATAGTATCCCTCTGAATTCAGAAGCAGGTACGTACCCTTTCGGGTGTGCGAGGCCTGTTTCAACTCTTCCAGGATGTTTTGCCCCAGGTAGTTCAGGACAACAATACCCGTTGGTTCTCCAGCCTGATTGTAAACCGGGGTGGCGATGCGAATCGCCGGCTTGAACGGCCGTTCTACCTCCCCTTCCTCAACGTTCAAATCAAGGGCAGAAATGTATACCTCTCCCTTTTTCAAACGTATTGTCCCTTGGAAATAGGGGCGATTTTTTTTGTTCTGCAAGCGGTTGTCTGTGACCACGGCGGCAGTTCTTCCCGCTCGGTTGACCCGAACGATCTCCTGTCCATCAAGATCGATCAATCGGGCCTGATCATATATCTCTCTGAGGGAAATAATAGAAGTGAAATACGATTGCATTGCAGCAATTGCTTTGGGTTCTTTATCACGGATCGAGTCAATTGAATTGCTGTTTTCTGAAACCTGGATTAAATCATCAATGGCAGATCGGAAATCACGCTTGATAACGCGTTCGACAACATCGATTCCAGCCTGTTCCTGCTCGATCAGGGAATGAACCTGGGTTTCCACCTGCTGGGTGAAAATCCAATACAAGATACCGATTGCCAGGGCAAGCAGCGGAATGGCCATAATCATCGAACGGGTGAAGATTCCAGGCATTGAAACATCAGGTCTGGGTTTTAAAATGGGGCGGTTAGTGGGTTCGTTCATGCCTGCCCTCAATCCATGTGGGTTCATTCATTGAAAACGGACAACCACCGAAAGTGCCCTTCAGGATCAGTCTGTCAAAATAGATCGTGAGGGCAACCCCCTGATCATATAAATGCTTTTTGTGTCTGGCCATCTTTTCTCTCTTTTCGGGTCTGTGGTTTTTCTTCCTGTTTTTGAGGGAAAATATAGCACAGAATAACAATAAAAATCTCCTAGAGATTTTGAATCTGTTTCTACATGTTTAATTGGGTGCAGCCGCCTGAAGAAAGTTGGAGTGCTCCCTTTTATTATGACGGTGTCATCACTGCAGCCGATCCTGACCGGTTCAGTCATCACTCTACCTTGATTCAATTATATTCAACAATCGGGGGGCGTAACTCTCGTTAGCATTTTGAGTGTTTAAACGTATTATGCGATATAGTGAGACCATAGCTGGGAAAGGGGCATAACTGCAAACAGAGCCGGAATCATCCCGGCAACCGGGAACTCTTTAATCCCGCAGATACGAAAACCTGTGGCAAGCATAATAAGTCCTCCGCATGCGGAAAAGTCAGCCAGCATATTTGGTGTGGTAAGGGGCATTATCATTGATGCTGCAAGGTAGAGAGCCAACTGGACCAGAAACTGGGGGATAAGGAGTAGCCCCACGGAGAATCCCATGGTTGCGGCAAAAACAGGAGCAGTAAACAGATCAAGTATCGCTTTTACAATAAGAAGGGTGGGGTCCCCTGTCATACCTTCGCTTAATGCGCCATAAATACCCGTTCCACTCATTGAGAACAGAACCAGAAGTGCAACATATTTATCGAAAAATTCCTCCTGGCTTATATTTTCAGGCGGTTTGGTGAGTTTATCGATCCAGTTTCTTGCAGATTTTGCAATTTTCTGAATTCTTGATTCAAGCTGAATCAGCTCTCCAAAAATAGTACCCACTATAAGAGCCAGTACAACCGGAGCAAGGAATTTTACGTTTACAATCATTGTTATTCCAAGTCCCATTGATGCACATCCAAATACCATAGGCATTTTAACCCTGAGATTCGGATTGAGTTTCGGGCCTATGAGGGCACCTGCAACACTCCCGACTAAAAGTGCTGCTCCGTTAACGTATGGACCAATCATATTCTTTCCTTCCTGTGAAAATTTAAGACTTATTTATTTCTGTGCCCGTTACTGTTTGTAACGCTTTTTAAAGTATGGATTCGGCTATCTGTTTTCATAGGTAAATCCAAACGTTATCTTTGATTTTGTGTAAAAAATCCTGACTTTGTTTTCCTCAAGACAGTTCATTAATCTGTTACAGTCATCAGAGGTCAGGGCCAAAGCGACCTGGACAGGAGGGTCTTCACAATCAAAAAAATTATAAGAATGAAATCTTCCATCATGTCCGAATCCTTCCCTGCCTGTAAAAAGAGTCGCTCCGCTTACGCCAAGCTTCATCGCTTGTTCTACGATCCATTTGGCAAGGGAGATACCATTGTATTCTCTTTTTTGCTGGGTATAAAATGTTACAAGATATCCTTCCATCTGTGTGTCCTTTGCTTAAAAAGTAATGGGATTTTAACCAAACAACCCACAGACTAAAAGCCGGTGGGTTTAAATCAAGCAGTGGTAACTCTATCCGCCTGGGGCGGAGGTTTTAACCTTTGAAAGAGACTAATACATATGGAGAAAAGAACAATGACCTGGATCACTGAAGAAATTTTAAAGCTCTTAAATTGTAAAAAAAGGGCTGGTTGAAAGTTTCTGAAGCTGTTTTCTGTCGATAATGACTATGGCGCCTCTGGACTTGGAAATCAGCTTCATTGTTTGAAGATTGGAAATAACCCGTGCTGCTGTTTCCCTTGATACTCCTGTCATCTCAGCAACATCCTTATTGGTCAGGGGAAGTGTTTCACCGATTCTGCGGGAAAGCATATTTAATGCGTTTAAGATTCGGTTTTCAGCACTCTGATCAATGATATCCAGAATTCTTGTAAAGGTATCGTCCAGAAGTTTACCGATTGTATCCAGAATCCCGGCAGCAACTTCAGGATGATTGAATACCCATTGTTTGAAAAAAAATGATGGAATCGCAACAAGGGTTGCTGCTTCAGCCACACGTGCGGAAAAAGATCTAGGCTCAGACATGAAGCAGTTCACTGCATTGAGCGGCATACCTCGGGTAGCGATTAAAAATGTAAAAGCCTTCCCCGAAGCAGCTTCCCTTGACAGAACCACTTTTCCGCTATCCACTATGTGGACATATTTTGAATTGTCACCGGATGTAAAAACATAACTTCCCTTATCAAAACGCTCAAGATGAGCGTTTTCAGCCAGTTTTTCAAGCTCATCAGCAGATTTGTTCAGATTTACATCCAGTTTTAACGTTTCAACAATTCTTTTAAAATTGTCCATTTAAATCCTTCAGCTTTGAAATATGAAACACCCACCGAAGCATTGCAAACAGAGGCGTTTCACCCTTCGTTGTGGCCAGAGCAGACGTCTTGCTCCGGCCATGCCGGTTTATATTATTATCCTGATTAGTACTTGCTTACCCAGACTCCCACATCAAGAACAGAATCCGAGGCGCCAGTGAATGATCCTGCGACAGGTGGCACCGATTCGGGCAACCTTGCTACGGCTACGGCGATATGGTCGATTCCAGCCATTTCACCAATTGTTGGATCGAAACCCTTCCATCCTGCGCCGGGCAGGTAGACCTCGGCCCAGGCATGTGTCGTGCCAATTACATGGGACATCAGTGGCGCGTGGAGATATCCACTCACAAAGCGCGAGGCCAGTCCCAGGCACCTGGCTGCTTCCATAAAGAGGACAGCAAAATCACGGCAAGATCCGGTTTCGCAGGACAATGTATGCAGGGCCGTTTGTACGCCAGGTTCCTCCCTCACCTGGTATGACAATGTTTTATAAATGTGGGCGGCAAGTCGCTGCAAGAGGGTGTAGGTCTGAATCGGTTCGCCAGGTTGCCAGAAAGTGGCAATCCATTTATTCACCACATCGATTGTTTCCCGTCCAGGTAATGCCATATAGGGAGACAGCAAAACCTTGTCATCCGTTTGATAGGTAAAGGGGTAACCAATTGCGTAATCAGCAACCAGAAAGTCGAGGGGTGTTTCATTGAACTGCTGGATGATCACTTCGCTCTCAATCACCAACTGGGCTGCGGGTGAATCGAAATTTGCAATCGCAACTGAATTTCCCTCCACATCCCGATGCCAGTACAGGGTCGACCGGGGTGTGGTTTTTAGCGAAGAGTGTTCTATGCGCAGTTCATGGTCTTCCCTTGGCCGCAGAAGCAGAGTATGGGGTCCAAGGGTAACCTCACAAGAATAGTTGTAGTAAGTCCGATGAATAATTTTATAGCGTTGCATCTTTGACCCGCGTGTTGTTATGTTTGAACGGTGAAATTGACATTAATTTCATAGTAACAATAAATAATCAATATTTAACAGGCAAAGGGATATTAGTTCTAGGCCCATGATCAGCGCAACGGGTCTATTCGGACATATCAGTCACAGTCTCCGCCTGCCAGAACGACTACCGGAAATTCCGGAGTTGAAAGCGTATTCGTTAATTCAATATTGGCCGGTGGCGTTGTAATTTCCGGTGGCAGTGTCAGACATTCCATATTGTTTCAGGATATTATTATTGATGATAACGCCATCATTGAAAAATCAATTTTATTTGGTGGTGTGCATGTCGGTGCCGGTGCCAGGTTGCAGAACTGTATTATTGATCAAAACGTGAACATCCCTCCCGGAGAGCAGATTGGTTACGACCTGGTGAAAGACCGAAATCGATTTACCGTTTCTGAAAACGGAATTGTTGTCGTACCCAAAGACTTTGTTTTTGTTTGCTGAAGCCCATAGGAGACCAAAGCTGAACGCCCACCTGTCCTGCCGTGGCTTTTTCCGGGTGCTTTTGCTATTCGTACATTTTTCCCCCATGATTTAACCACCCATTTTCATGCCTGCCGCCCGGATCATGGTGGGTCCAATGGACCACGCCGCCCTTTGCGCTCCATTCGTATTCCCCATAAAAGTTAATATGATCGCCTGCCTTGAGGGAATTAATTCTCGGCGCAATATCGATATTATGGGCAATCAGTATTGTCTGGCCTGATTTGAGTTTTACAATAAATCGCTGGTGCTGACTGCCCTGTGTATCATCGGGTAATATCTTGACGACCTGACCGGATCCCCCAACCTGTACGTCACTTAGATTGTTTTCAAAGGCCTGTGCCAGGAATCGATCACTGTTTGACGCTTCTGTGACTGACCTTTCTGTGACTGACCTTTCTGTGACGATGGCTGATTTGACAGATAAAAATAATGGAGATTTGAGAAAACCGTAAACAGCAAAGCAAACCAGTATGATAAGTAACGTTTTCTTCATTTAAACTCCTTAAATCCAATCAGAATTGTCAGATAAAGCAAATTTTTTTCTGTAAAATTGTCAGGTCAAGATCCTTTTACGCCAAGCAACTGTTGTTAAAGTGTTTCTTTGAACACCACAAATTTTGTAACTACGTTTCAGGATCAATCAAGAAAAAAATTGGTTCCTCCCCTGCGGGGTCCCTCCCATTTTTTTCTTGACTGATCCTTCCACTTCGTTGTGTTTTTTTGTGGGGTTCAAAGGAAAATTATATTGGGGTGGACCGGATTAACTATCTTCTTTGGGAAGATATCTTTTCCCTGTTTCCCATTCTTCACTGGTCTCTGAGAGAATGGCACTTACAAGCCTCAGAAGCGATGCTTCATTAGGAAAAAGTGTGGCTACCCGAGTTCTTCGCTTGATTTCCCTATTCAACCGTTCAACCATGTTCGTGGATCGTAGTTTCTTCCTTTGATTCTCCGGTAAAATAAATACGGTAAATCCATCAGGAATATTGGCTTCCATCCACTCTGATAGCCTTGAAGCTGATTTCTTGTATTTTTCGATGCTCAAATCCAGCAGTCTTTGGGCTTCTGCCTTGTCCGGAGCATTAAAAATATTTCTGATATCATTTGCAACTCCTTTGCGCATATCCATTTTGGGAACATATGGAACCGCATTCCTTTGGAGATGTACCTGACAGCGCTGCCAGGGAACACTTGTGAAAACGGATGCTAATGCAGCTTTCAATCCGCTATGATCATCGCTGGTAATCAGTTTCACACCATGAAGACCCCTCTTTTTAAGGTCCAAGAAGAAATTGCGCCAGTGGACTTCAGCTTCACTCAATGAAACACTGGTACCGAGAACCGTTCTCTTACCATCTTCCATTATGCCGGTGGCAACAAGAACTGCACAGGATAGTACCATTCCATCCTGGCGAACCTTTTCATATCTGGCATCAAGCTGGAGGAATTCAATACGGCCTATTGGGCGGGAGCGCCATTTTTCGAGTTCTTCATCCAAAAGCTTGGAAGCGTTGCTGACCTGAGCACTGCTCATTTCAAGACCACATAATTTCTCAAGTACGGAGGTGACTTTTCTGGTTGATACTCCCTGAATATACATCTCTGCCATAGCATACTTCAATGCCTTCTCACTTCGGATACCCTTCTCCAGGGCCGAGGGATAAAATTCAACACCTCCCCGAACCTGAGGAACGTTGAGATGAAGCCTGCCTAGCCTTGATGAAACAAATTTATCTTTGAATCCATTAGCCTGGCCTGTCCTGTGCTCAGTTCTCTCCCAGGGCTGGGCGTGAAGAACCGAAGACCTTTCGGCCTTCATGGCTTCATTGATAAGGATTGAGACAGCTTCACCCAACCCTTCCATTCCATCTGAATTTATTATTTCAAAAATTGTGCGAATTGCTGTATCCTCTTTGTGCTGGGTCATGCTTTTGCTCCTTTTGTTTTTACTTGGTCGTTTAAATAAAAAGGAACATTAAGTTTTGACCCAGCATTTTCAACCCCAGGATCTCATTTCCTGGGCTTCTGCTGAAAAACAAATTTACAGAAAGACTTTTACACTATCAATTGTCATGTATCCACATTATGGGGTATCGTATGGCACAGTCTTCACCATATGATTTTGATCATTTATCAGCCCCGTAATCCCAAAGCAGGCGCCCACGCTAAATGCGTTGGAAATCACTTCTTGACTAAAAGCATTTTCCGGTCTGTTACAGGGGATTGTTCTCCAAAAAGAGTTCAGCCAGTTCAGGAAACGGTTCCAGCGCCCGGGGAAGAAGACCGTTGGCCCAGGCCAGAAAAAGGCCGTAGTTCAGTACGGGGATCCCTTTTTGTCTGAATATTTCAAGGCGGGAATCCATGGCCTTTTGAGTGATCATGCACCCTGCACAATGAATGACCATATCCCATGCCTCGGGATCTTTTGGCACCTTTCGGGTGTGACCAAACTCCACCTGGGATCCGACCAGCTGCCGGAATAGACGGGGGATCTTGACCGTTCCCAGGTCCTCGGCCTGCCGGTGGTGGGAGCAGACCTCCATTACCAGTACCCGCCCTTTTTGCGGAAAGTTTTTCAAGGCGTTAAGGCTTCGGATAAAGAGGGAAGGATCTCCTTTTTTACGGGCAAAGAGGATTGAAAAGGAGGTCAGGGGCTGATCTTCGGGGATATCTGCTGCAACCTTATGGAACGCCTGACTGTCGGTGATTACCAGGGCCGGTTTGATTCCTATCCTATGATAGAAGGTGTGCAGTTCCCTCTCTTTTACAATAAGGGCGGCACAATCGCGATCCAGCAGGTCTCGAATGGTTTCCACCTGGGGGAGGATCAGACGGCCTGCCGGGGCTGCAAGATCAATGGGGGTTACGAGCAGTACCAGATCCTGTTCGTTCACCAGGCCCTCAACGGGCGTCATCTCTTTGTGGATCTCCTTTTCCAGTTTTTCCATTTTCTCGATCAGAGGCAGACAGCTTTTTTCGATGGTATTGTCCAGAACAATCTGCGCTTGTTGATCAAAGAAGGTCTTTTTTTCTTCGTGACGGGGAAGATCCTTAAAGCTGATAACCCCGATCCAGGGAAGATTTTTTTCCAGAAGCCAGTGTTTCAGCTCCTTTTCTGCAGGGGTGGGGGCCTTGTTTCCCGGGCTGACAAAGAGGATAAGATCCGCCGTTTCCAGACGTTCTCTGGTTTTTTGTATCCGCTGCTCTCCAAGTGCGCCTGCATCATCCAGACCGGCTGTATCTGTAATGGCGCACATCCCCAGCCGGCCCAGTTCTATTTTTCGTGTAACCGGGTCGGTGGTGGTTCCCGGCGTCTCCGAGGCAATGGCGATATCTTTCTGAAAGAGGTTGTTCATAAGGGAGGATTTCCCGGCATTCCTGACGCCTGCCAGGACGATGCGGGTCATTTCCGCCAGGGGGGGGGTACTCATGGGGTTACTCCTTTGTAAAACCGGTTAGGTTGAAGTAGTTGAATTTTTCCTGCAGAAACGCCTTACTGAGGCCGGTATTCTGATTCAGCCATAGTATCAACGCATCCCTGCTCGACGGGGAGGCCGCTTTAATACGGGGAATCAGCTCTTTGAGCTGACTGTAACCCAGGACATCCTTTAGGGTATTCAAAAGGGCCGGACTGACTGCCAGGCGGGCTTCCATTTTTTTCCTGTCCGGTTCGAGGGCGTCCATGAGAGGACCTGCGGCGCACTCCAGGGCCCTTGTCAGGCTGTGGAACAGACGGATCATCTGCTCGGCCAGGAACGGCAGATTGGCATTGAGCTGCATCTGTCCCGAGCGGCTGTACTCTCTGATCAGCGCGGCGGAGGAGGCGCACTCCATGCTCAACCCTCTGATCAGTTCCAGCAGAACAGGGTTGCTCTTGTCCGGCATGATGGTCGACCCGTACTGCATTTCCCTGTGGCGGATCTCGCCGCTGAGTGAGGAGCTGTAGAGCAGCATATCACTGCACATTTTGTACAGGTTGTCTGCGCAGAGACCCATGCCTGCGGCGCATTCGGCCAGATTGTCCGTATGGGCGACCTGGTCGCAGAGATTCTGGCTCCGGCAGAGGGGAAGGCCCGTAATCCGCCGAAGATGTTTTTCTGCTGCAAAGACATAGTTCCGCGGGGCAGAATACCCTGTTCCGATGGCTGTACCCCCCAGGGGGATGGTTCTCAGCCTTTCCTTGAGTTTATTCAGGCGCCAGCGGTCTCTTTCCACCGGACCTGCCCAGGCCGAGTAGAGTTGCCCCAGGGTCATGGGAAGGGCATCCTGAAGCTCCGTACGACCGCACATCAGCCACTCCTCATACAGGGTTTCACGGCTTACAAGCTGCTCCTGCAGACGGATAACCTTCTGTTCCAACTGTTCGAGATAGCGGAAGGTCATAAGGGTGACCGCCGTGGGAAAGGTGTCATTGGTGGACTGAAAACGGGCCAGGTGATCCAGGGGATGGGCCTTGAAATCACCCTTGTATTTTCTGTTGGTACCCTCTGAGAGGACTTCGCACAGATTCATATGGAAACTGGTTCCCGCTCCCCCCTGACTTAAGGGAAGGGGAAACTGGTCGTCCAGTCTGCCCTCAATGATCTCTTTTGCCGTCTCTTCGAGCAGGGGGAAATAGTCTCCTGGATAGAGTCCTGAGCTCTCCTGCTGCGCCCGGATAGCCGCCAGTTTGACTTCCCCATAGGCGCATATCATCTCCCGGGCTGTGTGGCCGGGGCCGAATACGATCAGGGCTTTTTTTGTCTCCTCTCCGTATAGAATCATTGTCTCATCCTTTCAATCCGGGGGGCATCTCCCCTGTCAAAACAAAGTTCCCTGCCCAGGGGTCTGACCCGGTTGGACAGGTCGTTGATGCAATGAATCCCGCCTTCATTCAGACAGATTTTACCGGGATAGAGCAGATAGTCCTTTTTGAAATCCACCGGTGTTATATTGGGCATCAGAACATTGGCGCCCGCAGCGATCATCTGTTCCCTGCCGTCTGGCTGCAGGGTTCCCGCAGCTGTTGTAGCGGGGATATGGGTTTGGGGCAGGGCCAGGCGCAGGAGGGCCACGCCCCGGACGGAATCCTCAATGGGGTGCTGCGTCACATGCTTCAGGGGGGTGTCCGGATGGGGGATAAAGGGGCCGATGCCAACCATATCCAGTTCCAGTCTCTGGCAGAGCAGTATGTTTTCCAGTCTGATTTCCGGTGTTTCTCCGGGGAGTCCCAGCATAAAGCCGCTGCCTGTCTGAAAACCAGCCGCACGGGTATCCTCAAGGGCCTGCAGTCGGTCGTTCAGGGTCTTACCGTCCCGCAGGCAGGCGTGCAGCTTTGGATCCGAGGTCTCGAAACGGATCAGGTAACGGTCTGCCCCCGCCTGTACCATATCTGTGTATTCTTCTCTGCTGCGCATTCCGCAGCTGAGGGTTACGGCGGCCTCTCCCCGGGTTTTCTGTTTGATCGCCTCAACCAGTCGGCAGATTCTTTCCACAGGATAGCAAGGATCCTCTCCCCCTTGAATGACAAAGGTACGAAGCCCCCTGGCGAATCCGGCCTGAACCACTTCAAGCAGGCGGTTCTCTTCAATCCGGTAACGCTCGACCTTCCGATTCTCCCGGCGGATACCGCAGTATAGGCAGTTGCTGACGCAGTAGTTGGTATATTCCAGCAGTCCCCGGAGCAGAACCTTTCTGCCATGGACCTGGGTGCAGATCTTTTTTCCCATAATTGCCAGTTCGTCTGTTGTGGCGTTGTAAAAGAGTTCCGTCAACTCTGCGGGACTCAGGGCCTTGGGGTTAGTTTTCATTATTGTTTGTTTTACCATCCATCAAAGAGATAATAGCAGCTTCGGCATCATCATACTGATTTAAATCGTCGGCCGTCAGGTCTGCTGTAATACACCCGTCCTCCATAATCAGAATTCGTTCAGCCAGGAAAAGGGCTTCTGAAATATCATGTGTAATAAACAGGATTGTGCACTTTTTCTTGTACCAGATGCCTTTGAGTTCTTTCTGAAGTTTTGCCCGGGTCAGTGCATCAAGGGACGAAAAAGGTTCGTCCATCAGAAGAAAACCGGATTCCTGGCACAGGGCCCTTGCAAGACTTGCCCTCTGGGCCATACCCCCTGACAATTCGTGGGGGAAAGCCTTTTCTCTGTCTCTGAGCCCGACCCGTTCAAGGGCTGCGTTCACCCGCTGCCCGATTTCTTTTTTATTGTGTTTCCAGTCAAGCCGGTGGCGCAGGGCAACCAGCAGGTTTCTGCGCACTGTCATCCAGGGGAGCAGGCGGGGGTTTTGAAACATGACAGCCGGATACGTATTGTCCGGATACAGGCAGACGGAACCTGCGCAGGGTTTTTCCAGTCCGGCAAGAAGCCGGAGAAGCGTTGTTTTGCCACAGCCGCTGTAACCGACCAGGGCCGTAAACGAACCGGGCGCAAGCGTCATGGAAACATTTCTGACCGCTGTAACCGTCTCTTCATGATTCGTATAAATCTTGTTCAGATTTTTAACGCTTATTTCCGGCGCATTTTCTACCATTTATGTTCCTTCTCAAGGTCTTTCCAGGGAATCAGCCGGTTAAACAGTTTAATAAGAACGCGATCCAGGATGATGCCGCAAATGCCCAAGGTGATTATGCCGACAAAAACCTTGTCAATTCTACCCATTTCCTGGGAATCTAGGATCAGATAACCCAGCCCTGAAGCGGCTGCTATCATCTCAGCGCCCATCAGCGCTCTCCAGCAGTAACTCAATCCCAGCTGAATGCCTGTCAGAAACGAGGGGAAGGCTCCGGGAAAAAGCACATAGCGAATGTATTCGCCATGGTTGAACTTCAATGTCTCCGAGAGTTCCTGCCACTCTTTTTCAATGGTATTAAGCCCCCCCATAAGGTTAAGAAAAACAGGGAAAAAACATGCCATTACAATAACGGCCAGTTTTGATGCTTCTCCTATTCCGAACCACAATATAAGCAGGGGAATCGTGGAAATCGGCGGCACTGAGCGTAGAAATTCGAGGGGAACTCTCAAAAGCCGTTTAAAGACAGGCAGAATATAGATAAGAAAACTCAAAGGAACCGCAATCGCCAGTGTAATCGAAAATCCGGCAAGCACTCGTTTAAAACTGACAATCAGGTGTTTTGCAAGTTCTCCGGTTTCAGCCAGATGACGGGCAGCAAGGAAAACCCTGCCCGGAGAGGGCAGCAGATAGGGATTAACCCACTGAAAAGCCGATGCCAGCGTCCAGAGAACAAGAATTAGGACGGGTATTATCAGCGTGTCAAACGTTCCCAAGCCTGTTCTATTCATATTTATGAAAGTTTGATCTGACAATTTCAGTGAACATTTAAATGGTCCCCCAGCATTTCCGATGCCGCTAAATCGTTTTCTATCATTTTCAAATTTCTTAGAAACGCTATGTCCCGGGCAAGGCTGGAAAGATCATCCGTTGTAAAACCGGCTGCAATCCCGGATCGATTGTAGAGATCTCTGGCATCGTCAGGGTCCAGATCCTGTGCCCTAGCCCCCATGGCAATCGCTTGTGAAAGATTGTTCTGTATGTAAGTGTACGCCCTTTGCTGAACCGAAGTGAAACGGTCAATGATCTCCGGATGATTTTGGGCAAAACGCCGGGGAGTGGCACTGACAAGCAGGGGAGTAACATATCCCTCTGATGTGGTCAGAACCCGCCCGCCGGCATTCTGTGTTTTGATGATCAGAGACCCTGCCAGCAGTGCCGCATCAACATTTTTGGATATAAGGGCCGCCTGGGACTGGGGTAAACTCATTGAGACCAGCTGTACCTCTTCCAGATTTTCTTTCTCTTCGATGGCGGCCAGCATTTGATGGAGAACCGTCCCCTTGGGGCCGGCGACAACACAATGGGACAGATCCTCGACATTCCGGGGGCCGTCATCCATGACCATGACGGCAAACGTCTGTTCCGGTCTGCTGACAATGTCTATGATATCGACTTCGTTACCGGCAGAATTGGCAATAATGACCGAAGCCGTATTCATGACAGATGCGATATCAAGGGAACCGGCAGCCATGGCTTCGGCCTGTTTGGCACCTGAGTTAATTTCATGCCATTTTATCGCTATTCCTTCAGGTGCAAAGGCTTTCTCCAGCATCTGTCTCTCTTTCATGACCATTATCTGCAGGTTAAAGGGAGATTTGACATAGGAGACATTGAGCTGGGTTACATCCCCAGGTTCTTTCTGCCCTCCGGCACTGACAGATACCGCAAGTATTGTAATAATCAGAGAAATCAAGGGTATGTTGAATCGTTTCATGGTGTTTCCTTTTTGCGAACACAATAATGGTTTTGGTCTTATGCTTACCTATCTCTTTGCAGCCGATTGTACAAGGTTCTTATGGAGATGCCCAAAGATTTTGCCGCCTGGGTTTTATTTCCGGAACTGTTGGCAAGGGCTGCCTGGATATCTGCCACGGTAATCATACTTGCCGGGTGGGTCGTGGATGCGGGAAGGGCCGTGGCGGGTTCGTCAAAAGTCTCAAGTCTGTGGGCCACATGCCCCGGCCGCAACAGTTCGTCTTCATACATAAAGGTCGCCCACTCGATCAGATTTTTCAGTTCCCTTATATTGCCTGGCCATGAATGGTGAACAAAGAGTTGTTCACATTCCTCGCTCAATCCTTTAAAGTTTTTTTTCCGTTTAGCGCTGAAATCAGCCAGGAGCATCCGGGCAAGGGGCAAGATATCATCGGGTCTTTCACGGAGGGCGGGAATGCGAATATGCCCCACCTTTAATCTATAGTAGAGGTCTTTTCTGAATTTGCCTTCCCGCATATGCTGGCTGAATCCGACATTGGTGGCGGCAATAACCCGAATGTCGGTGGCGACCTTATGGAGGCCACCGACCCTGTAGAAGTTTTTTTCTTCCAGGACACGGAGCAGTTTGGCCTGCAGATCCATGGGGATCTCGGCAATTTCGTCTAAAAAGAGACTGCCGCCCCGGGCGCAATCGAGTTTTCCCTTTTGCCCCCGCTGGACGCCCCCTGTAAAGGCCCCTGCTTCATAGCCAAAAAGCTCACTTTCAAAAAGATTTGAAGAAAGAGCGGTGCAGTTAATATCCACAAAGGGAAGAAGGGAATCTCTGCCGCCAAAGTGAATAAGCCTTGCGACCACCTCCTTGCCAACGCCGGTTTCGCCTTCAATCAACACAGGGATGCTGCGATCCTGATGATATTTCTCAGCATGCTCAATGACTTCGAGCATCGCTGCCGAGAAGATACCGACACTTTTCTGCTCTAGATATCTTGGCCCTTTTTTCTCGATGCCTGTACCCGAAGCGTCCCCGTTGCCATTCTCTCGATCCCCAGGTCTTATTTCACCGACCTCACGTCCCACAGAACTATACTCAAGAACAGTACCGTCAGGGGCAAACACGCCTCTGTTTTCATATTCAACACAGCGAACGCCCCCGTCAGTGCGAACAAAATTAGGACGGGTGATCACCATGGGCTCTTCCGGGCTGATCGAGAAAATGGCCTCCATAATCGCTTCTTTTTCAGCGTTTGTTAAAAAAAAGGCAAGATTATAGCCCACCAGTTCATGGCGTTCCCTTTGATAGAAACGGCAAGCCGCATCATTGACATAGGTGATGGTACCATCGGGCTGAAATCTTCTGAGGATCTCTTCCGGTTCGTTTTGCTCTGCCATATTAACTCCACCTTACAGGCGCCTTACAGGCGCATTGCACTGAGTTGCCTGCGACTCATTTTTTTTTGTTCAAGTTGCTCGCCACGCACCAATTGAAGGGCGGATGCAGGGCAGACCTTGATACAGGCAGGATCTTCATTGTCTCCACAAAGATCGCATTTCTCAACCCGAAAGATCTGCTTTTCACAGGAGCCCTCCCCTTCATGGATCTCCAACCGAAAACCCGCACCAAGACTTGGCCTTTCGGTCACAGAAATGGCGCCAAACGGGCATGCGAGCACACAACTTTTACATCCTACACAAAGCGCTTCGATCACGTCAATATGGTTGCCTTTCTGTATAATGGCATTTTCCGGGCAGACCTGGGCACAGGGAGAGTCTTCACAATGCCGGCATTGAACAGGAACGGTTATCCCAGGGGTTTCAACAAGGCCCAGGCGGGGGTGGAAGGGATGATCATATCCCTCGTCCTTCCCCTCTTCCCGGTGCGCCTTGGCGCAGGCAATGATACAGGCCTTGCAGCCGATGCACAGGCGGGGATCTCCCACAACAAAACTATTCATGATCTCCTCCACAGTTTTCAGCGTGTCTGTAGTCAATGTGCAATAAATGGTGGGATTTCTCACCCAGGGGTACGCCCAGAAAGTCCTTGTAGAGTTGCTGTATCTGAGGGTTCTCATGGGATTTGCGCAGTTCAAGTCCGCTGTCATGCCGATAGAGCGCCTGTTTACGGGCCTGGGTGGCATGGATTCGTTGCTGGGGAAGAACCGTCTTTGGCTGACCCCCACCACTGACACATCCCAGGGGGCAACACATCACTTCGATGAAGTGAAGATCGGCCTCCCCACGTTGGATTTTATCAAGGAGCGGTGCCACATGTTGAATGCCTGCCACAATGCCGACCTTGAGTTGAACCCCCTGATGCTCCACCTGGGCCACTCGAAACCCTTCACCACCCCGGAGATAGTTTAAATCCACGCTGGCAAGGGGCACGCCCGTTGCAAGTTCCAGACTGCTTCTCAATGCTGCCTCCATCACCCCGCCTGTGCTGCCGAAAATATTGCCCGCACCCGAGTATGCGCCCAGGGGCTGATCAAACTCACCGTCGGCAAGGTCGGCAAACTGGATATCTCGATGTTTCAGAAGTTGAGCAAGTTCCCTTGTGGTGACAACAAGGTCAACATCCCTGAAACCGCTGGAATCCATACCGTCTCGATCACACTCGTATTTTTTGCAGGTGCAGGGCATGATCGCAACACTGTACACGCAACCTGGCTCAACCCCGGCAAGTTGGGCACCGTATGTTTTAAAGAGAACGCCTCCCATCTGCTGTGGAGACTTGCAACTAGAGAGGTGGGGGAGCAGGTCCGGATAATGATCCTCAAGATACTTTACCCACCCGGGACAGCAGGATGTAAACATGGGCAGTCCCTCATTTTTCTCAAGCCGGGCAAGGAGCTCGGCACCTTCCTCCATGATGGTGAGGTCAGCGGCAAAGTTTGTATCGTAGACGCGATCAAAACCAAGCCTGCGAAGGGAGGTGGCCATCTTTCCCGGCGTAAGCACCCCATAGGCAAGTCCGAATTCCTCACCAAGGGCCACGCGGACGGCGGGTGCGCATTGTACCACAGTGACGGTATTTTCATCTTCCAGGGCAGCCAGAAGTTTTTTCACATCTCCACGGTAGTGGGCTGCAAACAAGGGCTCCTGAACCGTATCAAGCATCCCCCGGTGTTCCAGGCGGGTGGCCCGGTCAATGGCATATTCCTCGAGAATGGATTCATATCCCGAACAGATCTGCACACATTGCCCGCAGACGACACATTTTTCCTGATCAATTTCATGGGGTTGGCCAGGTGTACCCGCAACAGCCCCCACGGGACATATTTCCTTACACCTGCCGCATCCTGTGCACAACGCCTCATCTATTGAAACAATCGCATCTTTCATGTTTTTTCCTTGTATTACCGAACCTGTCTGCGGCAAATATTTCTGATTTTTCATAATACATTTTATCCAGATTATGTTCATTCACCCATAAAAAACTAACGCGAATAATTTCCAGCAAATTGGGATAAACCTTTTGCAGCGGCAACCATACGGCTTGCCTTGTGGTTTTCCGGCTGAAAGATCTTCAAGGCATTCCGGGTACAGTTGGCAATGCAGGCCGGTTCCTCAAGGTGGGCACAGCGATCACATTTGCTGGCAAAGTATGCCTGTTTACATTCATCATTATCCAATGGAAGGTGCTGGATCACCGGGCGCCCCTGATCATAAAGGGGCATCAGTTCAATGGCGCCGAAGGGGCAGGCCATCATGCATGATTTGCAGCCAATGCAGCAGTTATCATCGATTAGAATGACACCATCGACCTGGCGGATCGCATCAACAGGACAGGACTGCGCGCAGGGGGCATCCTCACAATGGCGGCATTGTACGGGGACAGCCATCTGTCCATCCCGCACAAGGTAAAGGCGCGGCTGAATGGGAGAATTGATATTTCCCATGGTCAGCAGCTCGTCGCCTTTTGTATGGGCTGAGGCACAGGCGATTTCACAGACCCTGCAACCGATGCACCGGTTGGCATCTGCCACCACAAAGGGGTTCAGGCGGGTTCCCGCCCTCATGTACAGGGGCTTTTCTGAATGGGCGTGTTTACTCATGATGACTTAACTCCTTCTGTGTCTGGGCGGCAACGCTTGCCCGGGGGAATATCTTTTCAATGGCGATACTGCAAAATTTTAATTCCGGGGTCTGGGTGACAGGATCACACGCTGAAGTGGTCAGCATATTCCCCGAACTTTCTGAATAATGAAAGGTCATAAAAACAAGGCCCGGTGGTACCCTTTTCGTTAGTTGAGCAAGGCACTCCACCTCACCCCGGCGGGAAGAAACCCGGATGGCGTCGCCATCTTCAATACCCTGTTTTTCCGCATCTTCCGGATGGATTTCAGCACGTTCCCGGGGGTCAGCCCCGTGCAGGCCCCAGCACATCTGTGTCATTGTTCCGGTGTGGTAATGGGTGACAACCCGTCCTGTTGTGAGTATGAGCGGGTATTCGGCATCGGGCATTTCAGCCGGCGGCTGATAATGTGACGGCGCAAATCTCGCCTTTCCGGACATGGGCCCGTCCACATGGAGGACGGGGGTTCCTGGATGATCTTCGCCGGGGCATGGCCACTGCAGGGCTTCTGTTTCAAGGCGCCCATAGTTCATGCCTCTGTAGGTGGGCGTCAGGGCGCGCATCTCGTCGAATATTTGGGACGGATGGTCATAGGGCGCTGGAACGCCGAGGCGGTCAAGGATATCGGCTAAGATTTTCCAGTCAGGCAAAGCGTTGCCACAGGGTTCCACGGCCTTGCGAATCCGCTGAACCCGGCGTTCGGTGGAGGTAAAGGTGCCATCTTTTTCCGCAAAGCAGGCGCCGGGTAAAACCACGTCCGCCATCTGGGCGGTCTCGGTCATGAAGATGTCCTGCACGACCAGGAAATCAAGGTGTTCAAGGCAATGCCGGACATGATTCACATCCGGGTCGCTGCGCATGGGATTTTCGCCAAAAACATAAACCGCCTTTACCTTATCCTGCTCAATTGCCTCAAAGACAGAAGGAACTGTGAGCCCGGGTGCTGTCGGCAAATCGACTCCCCACGCCTTTTCAAAAGCGTTTCGTACCGCCTTGTTCTTCACCTTTTGATACCCCGGAAACACATCCGGAAGGGCACCCATATCACACGACCCCTGGACATTGTTTTGACCGCGCAACGGATTCACCCCGGTTTTAGGACGACCCATATTCCCCGTGACAAGGGCAAGGTTGGAGACAGCCATGACATTATCAACGCCGGTGATATGCTGGGTTATGCCCATGGTGTAATAGATGGACATATTATCCGCCTCGGCCATGAGCCGGGCTGCGGCCACAATTTTGTCCGCAGAGACTCCGGTAATGGCCTCAACGTAGTCAGGGGTGTAGACCTCGATAAGCGCTTTAAATGGCTCAAATCCCTCCACATACCGGGCTATGTAAGATGTATCTTCACGCCCCTCTGCAACAATCACATGGGCAAGCCCGTTGAGCAGGGCAAGATCACTGCCCGGGTTCAGGCGTAACCACGGATCCGCATGTTGGGTCAGGGTAATGGCCCGGGGGTCGGCCACGATCAGACGGGCACCCCTTTGCACGGCCGCAAGCATGCCAACCCCCATGAGGGGATGGCATGCCGCTGTATTGGTACCAATGGCAAAGATGAGATCACCTTTCCCCATTGTGTCAAGTTCACAAATAGAATTTGTCATCGCGCCGCTTCCCAATGTTGTGGACAGTCCGGCCACAGTGGGAGCGTGTCACAGGCGAGCGCAATGATCGACGGAATTGGTGCCGACCCCTGCCCGCATAAGCTTTTGCATGAGGTAGTTTTCCTCATTGCTGCAACGGGCAGAACTGAAGCCTGCAATGCTCATGGGGCCAAAGGTCTCTTTATACGCTTCAAATCGTTCTGCAATAAGGTCATAGGCCTCATCCCAGGATGCGGGTTGTAAAACGCCATCTCGTCGGACGAGTGGTTCGGTTAAACGTTCAGGGCTATGGACAAAATCCATTCCAAAATGCCCCTTGGAGCATAGCCGCCCCTGGTTTACGCTGTTACCCTTTGCCGGCACAACGTTCACAATCTTATTCTCTTCAACCTGTAAAACCAAACTACAACCTGTTCCACAATAGGGGCAGGTCGTCTCTACCTCTCTCATTACAATACTCCTTGCGTGTTATTATGCAGTTGTTATTTCCTTTGCCTGCACATGCACATCCTGTGCCACCTATGGAAAATATCCCAAGGTATTGTTTTATAAGCGTAATCCTGTTCGAGCACTCTCCTTTCAAGTTAAAAAGCATGCATGCAAAGCACGCATGCATGCAGGTTTTGCCCGTTCTGCCGCTCATTTTTCCTGGATCCGGGGATAGTTTCTCTGGATCGGGCGGGATCAAGGGACACCTTGCCTGTGGGCCGGGCAGGGTCGTGCGATTCAGCGGGTGGAACTTCCGCTCCGGCAGCCAGGCCAGCCATTGGGTAGCAAGTCTTTGGAAGATTTTATTCCGATCATGGGCCTAAAAACTTGTAAACGCCTTGTGGAACGTGATACCAAAGAATGGTTTGATATTTGGCAACAACTTCTCAATATCAAAAAATGACGGAGAGAATTCCCAATGGGTGGGGGGGCTTTAAAATAACTTTGCTTCTCAGTTGAGCTTTTTATATGAAACACCCACCGAAGCGTTGCAATCAGGGGCGTTTCAACGTTCGTTGTGGCCAGGGCAGACGTCCTGCTCCGGCCATGCCGGTTATAAGAAAATTCCCGTCGGAACATCATTGTGAAAGTCTCGACTTTAGAGTCCCCTTGGGTTTCCCTGCTCGGTATCCGCGTGCTTCATGCGTTGTTGTGTCCAGAGCAGATACCTCGTTCCGGCTGTGCCGGTTATAATCTTTGAAAGGGAGGTAAAATGGCAAAAGAGATTAAGCCGATTGTGTCATTTGATGATACCTTTGATAAACTCGATATCCGAGTCGGCAGAGTCGTAAGTGTTGAACTTGAGTCGAGAACCCATAAACCAACCTACAAAATGGAAGTTGATTTTGGAAAATTTGGAAAAAAAATAAGTTTTGGACGATTTACCAATCATCCAATGGAAGAAGTAAAAGATCGACTTGTTCTTGGTGTTCTGAATTTTGAAGCAAGACAAATGGGCCCAGTCACATCTGAAGTATTGATTCTTGGTGTTCAGTTTCCGAAAGCTGACAGCGGAGAAGCCACTTTTATTTCTCCTGCAATCAATGCAAAGGTGGGAAGTAAACTTTTTTAACCGACAGATATCTAAAATCTAAGATATTCAGGAGAAACATATGGCCAGTACCTTTGGAAAGCTGTTCAGGGTATCAACCTTTGGTGAATCACATTGCAAGGGGGTTGGCGCCATTGTTGACGGATGCCCTCCGGGCATGGATCTTACTGAATCAGATATCCAGACCCAGCTGGACCGGAGAAGACCCGGTCAGAGCAGTGTGGCAACCGAGCGAAATGAACTAGATCAGGTCACCATCCAGTCGGGTACAGAGCTTGGAAAAACCCTGGGCACCCCGATTTCTCTCTTTGTTCCAAACCAGGACCAGCGACCCGGCGACTATGCCGACATGGTGGATATCCCGCGGCCCTCCCATGCAGACTATACCTACCAGATGAAATACGGCATCCGGGCATCAAGCGGTGGTGGCCGATCCTCGGCCAGGGAAACCATCGGACGGATCTGTGGCGGGGCCATCGCTGAAAAATTTCTACTGACCGGCCCCGGAGTTGAGATTGTCGCCTGGGTCAGCTCTGTGGCAGACCTGGACGCCAAAACCCCCGATCTGCTCACCATTAACAGAAAAAAAGTGGACCAGAGCATTATCCGTTGCTCAGATCCTGATGTTGCCGAGTCCATGGAAAAAAGAATTATCCAGGCCAAAAATGCAAAGGATTCCGTGGGTGGCATTGTCAGCTGTGTGTGCAGAAATGTTCCCCCAGGGCTTGGAGAGCCGGTCTTTGATAAGCTTGAAGCCATGCTGGCCAGGGCCATGCTCTCCATTCCGGCCACTAAGGGGTTTGATATTGGATCGGGCTTTACAGGAGCCAGGATGAAAGGATCGGATCATAATGATCCCTTTGTTGTAAAGGGAGACCGGCTGGGTACCCGCACGAATTTCAGCGGCGGTATCCAGGGTGGGATCTCCAATGGGGAGCCCATTGTCTTCCGGATCGCCTTTAAGCCGCCGGCAACCATCGGACTGCCCCAGCCGACTGTGGATTTTAATGGGAACCCTGCCATTCTTGAGGCTAAGGGGCGCCATGATCCCTGCGTGGTGGCGCGTGCGGTTCCCATTGTGGAGAGCATGGCAGCCCTTGTTATTGCAGATTGTCTTCTCCAGCACCAGGCAAGGCGTTATTTCAAGTAGCGTATGTTAAACAACAGCTCTGATTGCAGCACAAGATCCACCACCTTGAACCGCATTCATAATTGTCATGCATCCATCAACATTACCCGTGAAACCCGGACCACGGGTCATTCAATCCGGAAATTCAGGGTGTTTTTTATCCATGAACGCTGTAATGCCATGAATACATTCCCCAGATGCAATGAGTTCGGCAGCTGCGGTGGCCTCCAGTTCAAGGGCTTTTTCCAAAGAAAGTCCCTGGCTTTGCCGAATAACAGCCAATGCTTGACGAACCGCCTTGGGTCCATTCCCTGCGATTTGTTTTGCCAGTTTTAAAGCCTCGCTAACGGACTGTCCTTTGTCGCTTACACGGTTAACCAACCCCAGCGTCACTGCCTCCTTTGCATCTATTGCACGGGCGGTTAATATGAGGTCTGAAGCAATGGCACTTCCAACCAGTTTTGTTAAACAAGGACCGCCTCCCCAGTCCGGCATCAAACCCAGCCGCACTTCTGAAAAACAGAGTTGAGCCGTGGGATCCATTACCCGCAGATCACATCTTGTTGCCAGCTCCATCCCCCCTCCATAGGCCAGGCCATTTATTGCTGCAATTATCGGAACAGGCAAAGAAACAAACCCATCAACGGCTTTTCGAATCCGGTTCACCAACTGCCTGGCCGGTTCTATATCCCCTGTACCCAGCACTTTCAGGAACTCTGCAACAAGCGGGTTGTCAGGATTAACATCAAATCCTGTACAAAATGCTTCTTTACCATACCCGGTAATGACGATCGCCCTGGGAAGATTTTGTTTTAAGTCCTCTGTCGCAGTTTCCAGGGCCGCAAACATCGCTTCGTCAAATGCATTTTTTCTTGTGGCACGACTCATGGTCACCACAGCAATTTTATTTTTTCTCACAACCCCGATTCTGCCATCATTCATAAACACCTCTTCTGGTTGAGGATCATATTTATTGCTTTTTCCAATGCTTTGTTGAACTCATCTGAACGATCCATCATTAAAAAATGGTCCGCGTCCTTTAGAACAATTGCATTGAATGACACCATATGCCGTCGGTTTGCTTCATGGTTGATGGGCCACAGATCTGCGTTGACGGTAATAACAGGGATCTTAATTTCATCAAATATTTTGGCCGCATCCCCTGTAACATACTGTGACATCATTTCCTTCATGGCGCTTAGGGCAACAGCAGGCGGGGCAGCCGACATATCCGAAAGAATCCAATTGCGAACAAGTGGGTCTGTACGGGGTGAGATCATTTCCTTAACAAATTGCTGACTTCCGGTTCGAAAATCATTTTTCAAAGGCGCCATCATCTGATCAAGCTCTTTTTGCGTCAGGGGATATTCTATATTTTCGAGGGTATCGATACCGATCAGCCCAACAACACGATCCGGCATGAGTTTGGCCGCTTGAGCAATGACCGAGCCGCCCATGGAATGCCCGATCAGAATGACCCGACGGCTGCCGGTTGCTTCCACGACAGCCTGAACATCCTCGCCAAAAGCCTCCATGCTGTACCGGGTACGTGTCGAACCTGAGTGGCCATGGCCGGCCAGGTCAAGCAGTACAATGCGATGGTTTTTAGTGAAATAGGGCAGCTGAGCCCGCCAGTAACGGGCATCACAGCTCCAGCCATGCACAAACACAAGGGACGGTTCACCATGGCCAAAGACCTCATGGGAAATGGGTGTACCATCCCTGGACAATACCATCTGGGGCCATTGAGCCTGTGCTCGAACTGCTGTAAAAACCAGAAGCATAACCACCAGACCGCTGATCAAACCTGCCGAATATCTTGCAGCTGGCCTGCAAAAAAAATTCATGATTCCACTCTGTTTTGGTGAACCGGTCATCATTTGTTTTCCTTGTGAAATCAGTTCTGTGACTTCTATTCCCATGACGTGTTCCTCCGTTGTTTCTAGCGTTTTTCAACGCTCAGATAGAGAGGTGCGTGCGGAGCGGCAGCGTGCACGCCTCCTTTTCAAAGCTGTTGACTACGCCCGACCAGGGCATGAATGCTAGGGCAAATATCCAGACGTTACATAAAAACTGGATCATCGAGTATGGGGCCCTAGGTCAGCAGGCGTGCCCTTTGGGTGTAACACGGCAACGCCCGGGATTCTAATAAATTTTTATGCTTTTGAAACCACCATGGGGGAAAACCAGAAAATGGAATACACAATGCCATTGTTTTAAGTCATTTTTTTTCTTTGCCATGGATAATGTTGTACAAATCATGGCGACGATCACGCAAGGTATTTACGCTGCCTTGGTTGTGCAATTTGGTCAGAAGGTCAGTATTTACATCAACAACCAGTATCATTTCGGAATTTGGTGTTGCCTCAGCCTTGATTCCTGTTGTTGGAAAACTAAAATCCGCGGGCGTAAACAACGCCGACTGTGCATATTGAATATCCATATTGTTGACCTTGGCAAGATTTCCCACTGCACCGGCAATTGCAACATAACATTCATTTTCTATGGCGCGTGCCATGGCACAATGCCGAACACGGGTATAGCCATTCTGTGTATCGGTCAAAAAAGGTACGAACAAAATATTCATTCCCTGATCTGCGAGTAATCTTGCATACTCAGGAAATTCAACGTCATAACAGATCATAATGCCGATTTTGCCGCAGTCTGTGTCAAAGGCTTTGATGGTATCGCCACCCGTCATATTCCAATTGCGCTTTTCTCCTGGTGTCATGTGGATCTTGTCATAACGCTCCCATGAACCATCTCGGCGGCACAAAAAACCGGAGTTATAAAGTCTACCATCATCTGTAGCGAAAGGCATACTTCCGGTAATGATATTGATGTTATAGGTAATCGCGAACTCGATGAATTTGTCACGTATCTGGTCCGTAAATTCAGCGAGCTTACGAATGGTGATCGGGATGCTTAAATCGTAAAATTTCGCCATTAACGGCGCATTAAACAACTCGGGGAAAAGAATGAAGTCACTCTTGTAATCGGACACTGCGTCAACAAAGAACTCCATTTGTTCATACAGCTTTTCCACGGTCTCGACAGGGCCCATTTTCCATTGTACCAACCCCAGACGTATTTCAGTTTTCTGAGCATTGATCAGATTGACTGACTTGGTATAGTAAATATTAAGCCACTCGATCAAAGTGGCATATTCCAAAGACTCGGTATCGCCAGGCATATAGCCCTTCAACAACTTGCGCACGTGAAAGTCGTTGGCCAGCTGAAAACTTAAAACCGGGTCATACAGATCTTTGCACTTGACTTTTTCGATATACTGCTTTGCTGACAATGTATCAACATACCGTGAGAATCCAGGCATTCGTCCACCAGCCATGATGGCTCGCAGGTTCAGGTTCTCACAGAGTTCTTTGCGGACATCGTATAAACGCCTGGCCAGCCGAAGTCCACGATATTCCGGCCTGATGAATACCTCAATGCCATAGAGTACGTCACCCGATGGGTCGTGGTTTGTAAATGTCATTCCCGATGTGATTTCGTCATAGGTGTGATCATCGCCGAACTTCTGATAGTCGATTATCATTGAAAATGCACAGCCAACAACCTTACCATCGACGCAAACACAAATTTGTCCATCGGGAAACATAGCCAAAAGTGCGTCAAGTACCTCCTCATTCCATGTATCTAAAAGTTTTTCTTTGTAAACTTCGCTGCTAGCTTCACGAAGTTCTTTCATGTCCTGTTTGGTTAAATGTCTGACACTAATATGGCTTGCTTCCATTTTGACTCCATTTGATTAGTAATGCATCTTTTCCGGTTGATAAAAAATTATAGTAGTATGCTACATTTTGGTGTAAGTCTTAAGGTGCTGAAAAAAAGGCATTTTTCCCTTAAAAAAATTTATTTTAAAGAGAAAAATGCCAATGAAAGTGGACATCATAATAGCAGAAGTTTTTGATTCTATCAATGAAATTACTCGTAAGTCGTAATTCTATGAAGAATTGACTCGATGATCAAGTTTTTCAACCTGTTTTCGAAATAAGGCCCATGATCGGAATAAAATCTTCCAAAACATGGCGTAGGATTTTAAGTCGTATTCAAGGCCCGTTAATGGGAGCATATTGAAATATGTGCCTATTAATGCAACGAAGAAGACGGCTTAAAAGACAAGCAATGTGGGAGGTTTTATCTTGATCATGGGCCTAACATCCATATTACCTGGATGTTCGCCATCGGTTCGCTCTGATCCGCCTTAAATTATACCTCTTGTGCTTGGTTGAATACTATGGCAGATATCCGGATATTACATAAAAACTTATTGCACGGTGGGTTTTATTGTTTCCACATCCCCTTGACAATCCAGGAAGACTCAAGTACCCATAAAGTTTGCGTGTTGTCAATTTAATGTTCGGAGAGTGTTAGGAGATATGTTCTGACAATGGGGTTTGAAACAAAGCGGTTCTTTTTTGATAAGAGGGATCAGGACCTTATCAAGATCGTCAATGCGGTTTATGATGAGGGCAATGCCCTTGGGTACACGGAAAAGCTCTATTACCCGTTCTTTCATCCATTTGGCATCAAGGAGCTGGCCGAGTCCAAGGGGCTTAGGATCGCAAACTCGGTTGTCCATCTCCTGGAATCCATGGAGCGCGGCGATGAGGAGTACCGGCTCCAGGCCTTGAGGGGATTGAAGGACGAGATCCTCAACACGGCAGAAGGCGCCCTTCCCAAAAACACGGCCCGGGTGCTTCTCCAGATCATGAAGGATCTGGTCAGGGCCAGGGGTGACAAGTTCAAGCAGCTTGAACTTGCCCATGCCTTTCGAACGGCGGCCTCGGGAAAACCAAGGCTGATCCGGCGTCAGCTCAAGGCCCACCACCTGCTTGAAATGCCCGAAGAGTGGAACCAGGTCACCTTTGACGACCATGTCCACGATGCCAACACAAAGGGACGAAAATCGCCCACCCATTTGATCATGGACGCATGGATCAAGGGAATACGACGACTGCGGGTGATCTACTACCATTATGTTGAACCCAGGTTTGCAGCCGAACTCATTGAGGCTGCAGAGATCATGGACATCGACCTTCGCATCGGCATTGAATTTGCCGCAAGGTTCAGGGATCGCTACATCTCGTTCATATGGGTTTCCAGGGGGCTGCCCGATATTCAGTCGTTTCTCTGTTTTCTGGCCGAGCCCCATGTGATTGAATTCATGGACAAGGGCAAAGAGGTGCTCAAGTACAAGACTGCCTATATCCTCAAGGTCCTTGCCGCATTCAACGACAACCAGCGAATCACCCTGAATCAGGCCTATGGCGTTGATCTGGCGCCCCTGGATGCTGAGAAATTTCTCAAATTTGTGGCACCGGGCCAGGCGTCGATCCTCCACCTTGGCGAGTATATCCATCTCCACCTGATCAGTTTGATGAAGTTGAGGGTCAAGGAGATCAGCCATACCTATGCCACGGCCGATGACAATGCAAAGCAGGAGATAAAGGCCCTTGTCAAGGCCATGGACCGGCTCTCCACGGGTGACATTGTGGATGGCTTTCTGCAGCCAGAACATTTTCCAGAGATCCCAGATCCCATGACCGTCAATGGCAACGTGGATGAAGATGAAATCCCGTCCAGGCTCAAATTGGGATTTAACGGACTGCTTGACGAGATCGTCGCCCTTCACCCGAGCTTCAGAATCACCCTCAACCTTGACAATCTGAATGTTGAAGATGTGCTGGAACTTCTCTATGACAGCGACGGGCTCATCACCCGGCTTGAGATTTTTAACCTCAAGGCCTATACCACCGGAAAAACAGACCAGATTCCGGCCATCAGCGAGCTCCAGCAGGCCATTAACGAGGCAAGCCTTCTGAAGCTCAAACGGATTGTCCGCCAGATCATCGGTCAGATGAAGAGCCGGGGACACAAGGATGAGAGCGATAGAACCCGGAAGCTTGTCGGCATTCTCCACGATATCTATACGTTCAGGACCATGTACCGAACCACCCGCCTGCGATCAAGGATCGGCAGTGACTCCACGGGCCGTTCCCTCCAGGCCTACGGCATGGGCCTTGGTATCATCGACACCTTTCCCCGCCAGGCCAGGCGTGAGGTCGGTCGCAAAGGGTGTTCGCGGCTGATCATTCCCTTTAATATTCAGACCTTCCTCAGGGTCACCACAATTCCCTCTGCAACGGCCGGTACCCTTGTAAAATGGCTCAGGCGGCTTCCGGGACTGGAACGTTTGGGGGCAAAGAAAAAATCGGACTGGGTTGTTGAGGAGTACTCGGCCCGCATGACGCCCCAGGGTAACATTGTCACCCTGGGAGGCATTCAGCGGGAGATCTCCAACGGACTGAACCTTGACGTTGAGGCCACAAAAGAGGAAAAACCCTATGACCGTTCCTGGGAAAATTTGAATTCCAGGCTCAAGAACAGCCTCAAGGTGTTCATCGGGTTTGTCCCGGCTTTTACCTGCTTTGTCCTGACCAAGGACTGGTGGTTTCTGGCCTATTTCGGGGCCTTTATCTGGTTCGGCATCACAGGGTTGAGGAACATCATTCAGTCGGTGCTGGGCGGCGGCGGCATCAACCGCTCCCACCTGCTTCGCTGGAACGACTATGTGAGCTGGGACAGGATGACCGATTCCCTTCTGTTTACCGGATTTTCCGTGCCCCTTCTGGACTATTTTGTGAAAACCCTTCTCCTGAACAAGGGGTTTGGCATTAATGTGGCCAGCAACCCCATGGCCCTGTATGCCATCATGGCACTTGCCAACGGCATCTATCTTTCCACCCACAACGCCTTTCGGGGATTGCCCAGGGCTGCGATCATGGGCAACTTCTTCAGGAGCATTTTCTCCATACCCATTGCCATTGTTTTGAGTGCCTCAATCGGCGGCATCCTCGGGGCATCCGGGGTTGTGGCCATCGATGCCGTGCTCCAGAAGTGGGCCGCGGTAATCTCCAAGGCGGCATCCGATGTTGTGGCGGGACTCATTGAAGGCAGTGCAGACCGGTTCCACAACGTGGCCCTGCGAACCCGGGACTACAAAAAGAAGTTCAGGGAACTGTTTGACTCCTATTCCCGGCTGGAACTGCTGTTTCCAGACACCTGCGAGCTGACCATTCTTCAGGAGCCTGAGAAACTGATCAACTCGACCAACGGCGAAGTGCGGGATCTGGTCAACGTGCTTATGATCAACGCCCTTGACATGCTCTACTTCTGGATGTACCAGCCAAGGGCAAGGATTACGGCCCGGGAGATGGTGGCACGCTTCACCCCGGAGGAGCGGCGGATTTTCATTCTCTCCCAGGGGATTCTGGAACAGGAGCAGCACATCAGCCGGCTTTTTGTGGACGGTATCCTGGGCCGGAATTTTTCAAAGCCGCTGTCGTTCTATCTCATGGGATACCAGGAGTATCTTCGGGCAATAAAGCGCCTTGCCGAATAAAAGGTTCTTGACGCAACAGATCCTGATGCGCCGACGGACCGGGCAGGCCGTGGAATGGGTATGGGGGATAATGATTATTCCGGGTCCCGGATGGTAACATCCAGGCTTACCATGGTGTCGTCGTCAAAGATGAACCGGCCGTCCATCTGTTTGCCCCGCAGCACTTGGGGAAGCCAGTAAAAATCGTCCTCCCACATGCGGTCAAGGGGGATTTTGTCCACAGGGCACCAGAAGGGGTCGGCCTCGTCGGTCTCGACCATGTCGCCGGTAAAGGCCGTTGCCGTGTAGACAAATCCTTCCAGGCGAAGGCCGTCCAGAAACTGAAAGTACAGCTTGCCCCGGAGTGCAAGCCCCTCGGGTGTGAGCCCCACCTCTTCCTGGCACTCCCTGACGGCGGCCTGTTCCGGGGTTTCCCCCGCTTCGATGTGGCCCCCGGGCGCATTGACCTTGCCGGCCCCAAGCCCCCTTTTCTTGTGGATCAGCAGCACCTGGTCGTTCTGGCAGATGTAGACGATCACGGCCCGGACACCCGGCTCCCATGCTTTCCAGTCGATTTCCCTTACGCTCTTTATGGTTTCCATGGTCAGGGTTTTAAGCCAATCCGGGATTTTCATCAAGGATTTAAATTGTCCTTGACATAAAATATACCGATTGGTATTTCATTGGTTCATGAAATCCAGAGAAACCACCAAGGCCCGCCAGACACGGCAGTTCATCATTGAAAAGGCAGCACCTGTTTTCAATAAAAAGGGGGTCTCGGGCACCTCCCTGTCTGACCTGACCCGGGCAACGGGCCTGACCAAGGGCAGCATCTACGGCAACTTCAAGGACAAGGACGAGGTGGCCGTGTGCGTATTCCAGTACAATGTGGACAACCTGATCAACTCGCTGTTCAAGGAGATGGACAGGGAAACCTCGCCCGTGGCAAAGCTGCTGGCCCTGCCCCGGGCCTATGGCAAGCGTTACCGCCAGATCATCGACTATGGCGGATGCCCCATTCTCAACACGGCCACAGAGGTCGACGACACCCACGAGGCCCTGTGCCGACTGACGGTGGCGGCCATTGAGCGCCTCAAGGATCGCATCGCTGCCATCGCGGCCATGGGGATCCGGGAGGGAACCCTGGACGGGGAGACCGATCCGGAAACCATGGCCAACATCATCCTGGCCCTGATCGAGGGGGGAAGCATGCTCGCCAAGGTGACCGAGCAGGACCGTTACATGACCGATTCCCTGGAGCAGATAAGGATCCTTATTCTCTCCAGGTCGAAACATACCCCGGCAACGGCTGACAATGACAATGGCTTACATCCAAGGAGAACAACATGAGAGATCCCCTGCTGACACCCATCAAGATCAACCAGCTTGAAATTACGAACCGAATCTACATGCCGGCCATGCACCTTGGCATGGCGGACAATTACCAGGTAACCGACCAGCTTGTGGCGTTTTACAGGGAAAGGGCCGCAGGCGGGGTCGGTATGATCTGTGTGGGTTACGCAACCGTGGATGACCGGTCCGGATCCACCCTGAACATCGGGGCCCACCGGGACGAGCATCTCCCCGGGTTGAAACGCCTGGCTGGGGCCATCAACGAAAACGGTGCCCGGTCCTGCTGCCAGCTCAACCATTCCGGGCGTTACAACTTTTCGTTTTTCATTGACGGCAAACAGCCCGTGGCGCCTTCTGCCATAGCCTCCAACCTCACCCGGGAGATGCCCAGGGCCCTGGAGATCGACGAGATCAAGGAGATCGTCGCAAGCTTTGCTGCGGCTGCCGGCCGTGTCAAGGCCGCAGGCTTTGACGCCGTGGAGATTCTGAGCGGCACGGGCTACCTGATCAGCGAATTTCTTTCGCCGTTGACCAACAAGCGGGAGGATGAGTATGGCGGCAGCCTTGAGAACCGCATGCGGTTCGGCCTTGAGATCATGGCGGCCATCCGGGCGGAGGTGGGGCCGGACTATCCCGTGATCGTGCGCATGAACGGCAACGATTTCATGCCCCAGGGCCAGGGACGAAAGGAGCTCCAGCAGTATGCAAAGGCCCTGGTTGACCAGGCCGGGGTGGATGCCCTGTGCATCAACGTGGGATGGCACGAAGCAAGGATTCCCCAGATTACGGCCCAGGTGCCCAGGGGCACCTTTGCCTATCTCTCCCGGGGCATCAAGGAGGTGGTCAACGTGCCTGTGATTTCAAGCCACCGCATCAATGATCCTGAAACGGCAAGGGAGGCCATCTGTGACGGCATGTGCGACATGGTGGCCATGGGCCGGAGCCTGATTGCAGACCCGATGCTGCCCACGAAGATCAAAGAGGGCCGGGAGAATCAGATCATCCACTGCATTGCCTGCGCCCAGGGCTGCTTTGACAACCTGTTCAAGCTCAAACATGTGGAGTGCCTGTGCAACCCCCGGGCCGGCCATGAACTGACCCACTCCATCAAAAAAACCGATGCCGCCAAAAAGGTGATGGTCATCGGCGGGGGGGCCGCCGGTATGAACGCTGCCATCACAGCCTGTGACCGGGGCCATGCCGTGGCCCTCTATGACCGCTTCGACCGCCTTGGAGGCCAGCTCTATCTTGCTGCAGCCCCTCCGGGAAGGGACGAATTTGCCGCCCTTGCCCGGGATCTGGCCGTGCAGGTACAGATCCGCGACATCAAGGTTCATCTCAACACAATGGTTGACAAGGCCATGATCGAAGCCGCCGCCCCGGACCATATTATTCTTGCAACGGGTGCTTCGCCCATGACCCCGCCCATCCCCGGGATTGAGCTTGCCCATGTGATCGACGCCTGGGATCTTCTGCTGAAAAAGGCCCATGCCGGTCAGCGGGTGGTGGTGATCGGCGGCGGTGCCGTGGGGGTTGAAACCGCCCTGTTCCTGGCTGAAAAGGGAACCCTTGCCCCTGAAGCCCTGAAGTTCCTTTTAATCAACAAGGCGGAAACCGCAGAAGACCTTGCGGAAATGTGCATCCGGGGAACCAAAAAGATCACCATCCTTGAGATGCTCGACAAGGTGGGCAAGGATTTTGGCAAGAGCACCAAATGGACCATGCTCCAGGATCTGAAGCGGTTCGGCATTGAATCCAGAACCGGGGCCAGGGCCCTTGAAATCACGGCTGAGGGCGTTAAAATCGAAACCGCCCAGGGTATTGAAACCATTGAAGCCGACACGGTGGTGGTGGCGGCAGGGGCAAAGTCCAGGAACGACCTTGCCGCTGTGATCCAGGAGACGGGCATACCTTTTTCCACCATCGGGGATGCCCGGCAGATCGGCATGGCATTTGACGCGGTTCACCAGGGATTTGAGGCGGCTTCGGCCGTCTAGGGGAGGAACAGCATGCCTGTTTTTGAAACCACCACCATCAATACCATGACCCTGGCCAACCGGTTTGTCCGGTCTGCCACCTGGGAGGGCATGGCAGCCGACGACGGGTCGGTCACCCCCCGGCTGACCCAAACCATGGAAGACCTTGCCCTGGGGGGCGTGGGCCTGATCATTACGGGCCACGCCAATGTGGTTGTCCAGGGCCAGGCCGGACCCTGGCAGCTGGGCATATATTCCGACGACCATATCAGCGGGCTCAAGACCATGACCCATGCCGTGCACAGTGCAGAGGGAAGGATCGTTGCCCAGCTTGCCCATGCCGGTAATTTCGCCGCAGAACAGTTTACCCGAATGGTTCCCTGTGTGCCGTCTGTTTACGAGGGCCTTGCTAAAACGCCCCGCCATGAACTGACCAAAGACGAAATCCGCGACCTTGTCCAGGCCTTTGCTGACGCGGCGTTACGGGCCAGGCAGGCGGGGTTTGACGGTGTCCAGATCCATTCGGCCCACGGTTACCTGTTAAGCCAGTTTCTATCGCCTGAATTCAACCGCCGCACCGACGCCTATGGCGGCAGTATTGAAAATCGGTCCCGCATCCACATGGAGATCCTGAAGGCCATGCGAAAATCCGTGGGCAATGATTTTCCCATTCTGATCAAGATCAACTGCCAGGATTTCCAGGACAATGGACTGGCCCTTGGGGATACGGTGTGGGTGTGCAGGCAGCTTGCCGACAACGGCATGGACGCCATTGAGCTGAGCGGCGGAACCCTGACCGGCGGCAAGCTCTCCCCCAGCCGGGTGGGCATCAGCTCACCCGAGAAGGAGGCCTATTTCCAACAAGAGGCTGCGGCCGTCAAGGCGGCCATCAACATTCCGTTGATTCTGGTGGGGGGGATTCGATCCCTTGAGGTGGCCGAGCGTCTTGTGGCGGAACGAAGGGCCGACTATCTCTCCATGTGCCGGCCGTTGATCCGGGAACCCGGCCTTGTCAACCGGTGGAAATCCGGCGACACCCGGCCGGCGACCTGCCTGTCGGACAACCTCTGTTTCAGGCCGGCCATGGCCGGCAGGGGCATCCATTGCGTGGTGGACGAGCGGGAACGCAAGAAAGGATAACTCCTTGAACCTGGGATGATTGATGACCCTTTGCTGCTCAATGTTTGGCAAAGGGTCATCGACTGTCATCCCCGCACTCTTTTTACAATCCTGCTGGCTGACCGAAAACCATGCTACATCAGGGCCCGGTTGATCGCCAGGTGGCACAGAATACTTGCCACGTACCCCAGGGCAATCACCGGGGTCCATTTCAGATGGGCGCCAAAGGTATAGACCCCCCGGGCCGTTCCCATGAGGGCCACGCCTGCAGCAGATCCGATGGCAAGCATGCTCCCGCCGGTTCCGGCCGTCAGGGTCACAAGGAGCCACTGGCCGTGGGGCATGGTGGGATCCATGGTTAAAACCGCGTACATGACCGGGATATTGTCCACAATGGCCGACAGCACGCCGACCAGGGCATTGGCCCAGGTGGCGCCAAGGTCCGTGTACATGAATTCAGAGATCTTTGCCAGGTAACCAAACTGGGAGAGCCCGCCAACGCAGAGGATCACCCCGTAAAAGAACAGCAGGGTGTCCCATTCCGCCCGTGAGATCTTCTTCATGATGTCAAAGGGGGAAAAATCGCCGTTGCCGTTGCCGTTGCAGTCACCGTCCCGGACGCCGAGAATCCCGTCATACTTGAGGGATCGGTTCTCATGGCGTTTGATATGGTAGGAGAAAAGTCCCAGAAAGCTCAGCCCGAACATCATGCCGGCGGCAGGGGGAAGGTGGTAAAAATTATGAAAGGACACGGCCGTTACAATGGTGAGGAGGAAGAGTCCCATGATGGTCCAGGCCCCGTACTTCATGGTGACATTCTGCTTCAATGGGGCAGGCACCCCCTTGTCCACAAAGAAACTCATGATGATTGCCGGTATCAGCCAGTTGACCATGGAGGGAATTAGGATGGCAAAAAACTCGGTAAAGGCGATCTTGCCCTTCTGCCACACCATGAGGGTGGTAATGTCGCCGAACGGGGAAAAGGCCCCGCCGGCATTGGCGGCAACAACGATGTTGATGCAGGCAATGGCGATGAAGCCCTTGTTCTTACCGCCAACGGCCATGGCAACCGCCCCCATTAAAAGGGCCGTGGTCAGGTTGTCTGCCACGGGCGAGATGACAAAGGCAAGGCCGCCCGTGATCCAGAATATTTTCCTGAGGGAAAATCCCCTGGAGACCAGGAAAGATCTCAGGCGCTGGAAGACGTTTCTCTCTTCCATGGCGTTGATGTAGGTCATGGCGGCAAGGAGAAACAAAAACAGCTCTGCATATTCCAGCAGGCTCTCCTTGATGGCATCATGGGCCGTGTGAACGTCCCCGATGGCAGCATAGGCCATTGCCACAAGCAGCCAGATGGCGCCTGCGGCAAACAGGACCGGCTTGCTCTTTCTCAGGTGGATGCTGTTTTCCAGGGGGACCAGGGCATAGGCTCCGACAAAGATGATAACACCCAGATAGCCGTACAGGGTGGAGGTAAGATCAATGGTCATGGTCAGTCAATTTTCCTTGTGTTTTTCGATGGATTATCTAAAGGCCGTATGGACCGGTCTGCCATCACTTACGGTCGGCCGTTTTCAGCCTGGGCCCCGGGTCGATACGGTGGAAAAACCGTGGACCCTTTGACCGGTTTCATGGTAGGGTTCCCAGAAAATATACGATCAGGGGACAGGCATATGAAGGCCGATAGTAATGGCAGAGAGTGTTTCGGTCAAATAGATAATATCGTCAAAACCATTCGAAAAAAGCGAATATAACCCATGGAATGGCTTAACTATCACCATCTTTTCTACTTCTGGACCGTCATGCGGGAGGGAAGCATTACTGCTGCCTGCAAGAAACTCACCCTTGCCCAGTCAACGGTGAGTGCCCAGCTGGGCAAGCTGGAACAGTCCCTGGGCGGGAAATTGTTCAAACGCCAGGGCCGTTCCATGGAGGCCACCGATCTTGGGCTTATGGTGTTTCAATATGCGGACAGGATTTTTCCCCTGGGGCGCGAACTCATGGACCAGATCCACAACCGGCCCGTGGTAGGCCCCCTGTCCCTCAAGGTCGGCATCGTGGACCAGATTCCCAAGCTCATGGCCAGAAAACTTCTGGCCCCTGCCCTGGGCCTCCAGAAAAAGGTGCACCTGACCTGCCACGAGGGCAAAGAAGAAGATCTCCTGGGCGAGCTTGCCATCCACCGGCTGGACCTGGTGCTGGCCGACGCCCCCATCCGTTCGGACCTGAGCATCAGGGCCTACAACCATTTTCTGGGCCAGAGCGGGATTACCTTTTTTGCAGTGGACAAGATCGCCGGCAGGGTCACAGAAAACTTTCCCCGTTCCCTGGACAAGGTGCCCATGCTCATGCCCATGGCCATGACCATGCTCCGGTCTGCCCTGGATCAATGGTTTGAAACGCTTTCCATCCAGCCCCTGATTGTTGCCGAATTTGAAGACAATGCCCTTTTAAAGGTGTTTGGCCAGGCAGGAGACGGGGTGTTTGTGGCGCCCACCGTGATCGAGTCTGAGATAAAAACCCAGTACCAGGTCGAAATCATCGGCCGTTGCCCTGCCATCAAAGAGCGGTTCTACGCCATATCCGTGGAGCGAATTTTAAAGCACCCGGCAGTGGTTGCCATTTCAGACATTGCCCGGCACTCGATTTTCTAGCAATCTGTGGAGACCTTACCCTGTCAAGCAATCTGGAGCAATCTGGGGACACCTTACTCATCTAATGCCTCCAGATTTTCAACCGGGGCTGCCATGGTGATGGCCCCCACCGGACACTCCCTTGCACAGAAGCCGCAGGCGATGCAGCGCTTTTCCATGCCCAGGACCGGGTAGGCATGGGGATCCTTTGACGATGGGGCGTCCAGACAAATGGCACCCGTGGGACAGGCCTCCACGCAGATGGTGCAGGCCATGCAGGTGTTGCGGTCAAAGAGCGGGTGCAGCCGCTGGCTGGGTTTTACCCGCTGGATCACCCGGCCGAAGTGATCCTCCACGGATCCTGATGGACACACCGTGCCGCAGGCCCGGCACTGGATGCACAGGCGGGTGTCAATGGTGTGAAGCTCTTTTTTTTCCCCTGTTATGGCCCGGGACGGACAAATTTTCGTGCATGCCCCGCAGCCGATGCAGGTTTCATTGATGATGAATGACATTTTTTTTCTCCGTGGCGGTTATGGGTTGCCGTTTCCAGCAGCGTCTGCGGCCATATCGGGGGAGGGTTTCCCCGTTGACCTGTCCCAGCCGAACTGCTCCCAGTAATCGGCCATCATGGTGTCCACATCCACGGTCCGGCCCCTGTTGGCTCCCCTTTCCTGGGCCGGAATGCCAAGGGCCCTGTCGCTTATCCGGTTTGACTTTGGCTCGATGCCGTGGCGGACGTTAAAGGCCTGCTTCACGGTCTGAACCCTTGCCCCGATCTCAAGGTAATCCCCGGGTCCAAGGCTCCACCCGGTTGCCGCGTTGAGCCAGTCAAAAATCCGGATGCGCTTTGCCCCGAGAAAGGCGCCGAACAGGCACACCCCTGCCCCGTTGATGACGTTCATGAACTTGCTGTTGATGGCCCCGATTTCAGCGTGCCTGGGGCTTTGTTTGTATTTACTCGATTTTAAATACATGGGTGGAATTCTAGGCAGACCCCTGGCCACCTTCCAGAGCTGGAACATCTCATAGTAGAGGCCGGCCCCGTTGGTGTGCCTGCCCGGAGCGGGCTCCACACTGTAGTGCAGGGCAAATCCCGGGTCATTCCTGGAATCGTGCATGCCCGGCTCCTGGCCGCCGGCATGGACGGCAAAGGCCTGGGCCTCGTTGCCAAGGGCTTGGGCAGCTTGTTTGACCCCGTCTGCCAGAAGATCGCCGATCCCCTCCCGTGTGGCCATTTTTTCCACCAGAAACCGGACCGCTTCGGGGTTTCCCCAATGCAGGGCCACGCCGCCGGTATCACCCGGGGTGATGATACCCCGTTCAAAGCACTCCATGGCAAAGGCCACGGTATGGCCGGCCGAGATGCTGTCCATGCCCATGCGGTTCAACAGTTCGTTCAGGTAAAAAATGCTCTCCACATCCTGGTTCATGCACAGCCCCCCAAGGGCGAGCACTGTCTCGTATTCAGGCTTGTGGGTCTCCTGGTATCTGCCGCTGGTCAGGCAGATGCCGCCGCAGCCAAGGGGGCAGGAATAGCAGTGGTACTTGACCCGTTCCGTCCTGGTGAATACATCGGGGTTGGACGAATAGCTCTTGAAAAATCCCCAGTCCCGGCTGGTGCCCTTCCAGTTTTTGATGGGGGCGTCCCCCATCTCGGGTGACATCTGGTTCATGGAGACCGTGCCCCATTTGCGAAGCAGGATCTTGTAGAGCAGCCCGTCCTGGGTCAAAACCGTGGGCAGTATGCGCATGAGGGCTCCCAGGGCCGCAGTCATGGGGCCTGTGACAAAGGGGGGCTGGAACTGTACCCAGCGGTTGCAGATCTGGCTGAGGCGCTTGATCTCGTCCCGGTTGTGGACGTTGATGCGGCGGGTGCCGGCCAGGACAATGGCCTTGAGGCGCTTGGATCCCATGACGGCACCCAGGCCGCTCCGGGCCGCCATTCTGCCCCTGTCCGTTGAGATGCCTGAAATCAGCGAGCGGTTTTCCCCGGCCGGCCCGATGCAGGCCACCCGGGTGTTGGGCCGGTCACTGACTGCCATAAGATCGTTTTCCGTCTCGACCGTGTCTTTGCCCCACAGATGGGAGGCGTCCCTGATCTCCCGGGCATGGTCGTCCACATAGAGATACACGGGGGTGTCGCTCTGGCCCGTGATAAAGATACCGTCAAACCCGCAGCGCTTGATGGCCGGCGAAAAACTGCCCCCGCAGTTGGCTTCCCCCCACCCGCCGGTGAGGGGCGATTTTCCCACCACCATCCAGCGGCCCGTGAACAGGCTGCCCGTTCCGGTGAGCAGCCCTGACATGAAGCCGAGCATGTTGTCCGGCCCCAGGGGATCGGCATGGGCGGGTATGCGGTGGTAGAGCATCCACGCCCCAAGGCCCATGCCCGACAGGAACGACTGGTAAATTTCATCAGAAATAAGTTGTTCATCTATCTGTCTGGTTGAAAGGTCCACCACCAGCACCCTTCCCATATATCCTTTTTCCATGGACGTTGCCTCCTTGGCTGGCACCTGATCTGTGTTTGTGCTATCCCTGTTTTACCTTGGACCGGTCCAGGGGGGTGCCGTCCCAGGCTGCGGACAGCACCAGCATGCAGTCGTCAAAGTCAAGTTCTTCCGGGTTGTAAAAGATGGAACCGTCCCCAAGGGCTGTCCGGGCAATGGCTTCCAGATCCCGGCCGCACACGGCAGGGTGCCCATCGGGGGTCTTGACCTGTTTAAACGCCGTACTATGGCGTCCGTCTGTGGCGTCATAAAGATCCTGGTTCAGTTTTCGGATCCGGGCAATGGCGGCCTTTGCCCGGTCCCGGGGCTTTGTGGCGGCATACACCCTGCTCCCGGCCAGGGGAAACAGCAGTTCTGCGATGCGGTCTTCCACCTTGTGCATGTTGTACTCCAGGCCATAGGGCAGCAGAATGGCCATGCAGGTGCCGTGGGGCACGTGGCACACCGAGCCCACCGAGTGGCCCAGGGTGTGAACCATGCCCACCATGGCGTTGGAAAAGGCGATGCCTGCAAGGGTGGCTGCCGTTGCCAGGGCCAGCCGCCCCTCCCGGTCCCCGGGATTCTGGACGGTGTTGACAAGGTGGGTTGATATCAGCTCGATGGCTTCCAGGGCATGGGCATCGCTCAGGGGATTCTTTGCCAGGCAGGTGTAGGCCTCAACGGCATGGGACAGGGCATCCATGCCCGTGGGGGCCGTGATATGGGGCGGCAGGGTCAAGGTCATTCGGGAATCAATGACTGCCGCATCCGGCAGGAGAAACGGTGAGGTAAACAGCATTTTCCGGTGTTTGTCATGGTCGGCAATCACGGCCACAATGGTCACCTCAGAGCCCGTTCCTGCCGTGGTGGGAACCGCGATCAGGGGTTTGAGCCTTCGCTTGAGGGCATTGGCACCGGTAAAGGCCATGAGATTGTCCGACCCTTCAGATACCAGAATATTGATGGCCTTGGCCGTGTCAAGCACTGAGCCGCCGCCAATGGCGATGATGGCATCGCAGCCATGTTCCCGGTACACCGAGGCAAGGCGGTTGACCACCTTGAGATCGGAATCCGGGGGCACATCGTCGGCCACGGGCCCCGGGGTGATCTTGCCGGCCATGGCCTTCATCACCGTGTCCACAAGGCCTGCACCGCTCACGCCCCTGTCCGTTATGATCATGGGTCTTTGGGCACCCATGTCCGAAAGAAGGGAGGGTATCGCCTCCAGGGCCTGGTGCCCGGCAACGGTTTTCACCCCGCAGCAGAATTCATAGTAATCAGGCAGGTACATGGCTACCTCCTTGTTTGATGGGTTGTCCGGCATGGGCATGTTCCAGGATGGTCTTGACGGCATGGCCGTCCAGGCCGTGGGCCTGCTCCGGGGACCATTCTTCTGCCACTCGTTCAAGCTTTTCCAGGGGGATGTCCAGGTCTTCAAGGGTCCTGGGAAGGGTGCCCCCGGAATCGAGGAACAATGTGTTTGCCAGCTGCCGGAGCCGGGCCAGGGCAAGATCAAACCGCTGGCCGTCCGGGGTTGCGCAATAGCGGTCAAGCCCATCCAGGGCCAGGAGGAGCCGGTCCATGGCACCAGACCCCCCTTTGCCCATGGCGCGGTACTCGACGACCGCGGGCAGGAGTGCTCCCATGATCAGGCCCGGATGTGCGGAACTGATCCGTGCCAGGGCACGGCCCAGTTGCACCGTCATCAGGACGGGGCAGTTGGACCAGAGGTAACCGCAGATGGCCCCTGCCGTGGCAAGGGCGGCCAGCTCTTTTTTCCGGTCGCGGGGCCTTGAAAAAAAGCCGCCGGTTTCAACCGGGTTGAACAGCGGATAAAGGGCCGGTTCAAGGTTTTCCATGACCAGGGAGATGCCCGTGGCCGCATAGGCCCGCACCAGGGATTGACCGTTGTGCAATGGGCCTCGGCACAGCAGGCAAGCGTTGCCATGGCCTGGCCGGCAAGGGTTGAAACCGTGTCTGCTGACATCAGCCGGGGATCGATGATCACCTTGTCGGGCATGAGAAACATGGACGAAAACGCCAGGGATTCCACCCGGGCTTCCCCGGCGGTTTCAAAGCCTGTGCCTGAACCTGAAGGCAGATAGAACAGGGGATTCAGGGGGCGGTTGATTCTGTTGTCGCCGGCAAGGGTTTTCAGGTTGCCCCGGGTGTTAGATACGGCAATGTTAACGACCTTGGACACATTGGCGATACTTGCGCCGCCAAGGGCAAGAATGGCATCAAACCCCTTGTCCTGGTAAAGGGTGGCCAGCTCGTCCACGGTGTCGATCCCGGACATGGCACTGACAGAGTCCACCATACCGATGGTCATGCCCGACGACGTGAAGGCATTGGCCACATGGGTGGTTGCCTTTGCCGCGGTCACGGATTTACTGGTGATCACCAGGGGTTTTTTCGCTCCCACGGCCGTAAGCTCCAGCGGGAGGTGTTCCAGGGCATGTTTTCCACAGCCGGTCATGGACCGGCACAAAAATTGGACACTCAAAGGGTTCATTTTTCCAGGGTTCCTTTTAACAACCGGCCTGGTTAACTGCCAATCCGGTTAACAGGCAGCCCGGCCGATGACCAGTCAGGTTAATAGCCAATCAGGGTGCGTACATTGACCCGAATGCGATTCAGGATATGCCGTTTAAGGGACCAGCGGGGATATCGCTTGATGGCAAGTTTTGCGACAAATTTTGGCAGCAGATAGACCTGGACCATGTCCAGGATTCTGACCACGGAACAGGCCTGGGGAACATCGCCCTCCACAAACAGCCGGCTTCGTGCGTTTGAAACCGGGGTGCTCTCCTGGAAGGTCAGGAGAAGGAGCAGGGCGTCCAGGCTCTTCAAGGTCATGCGAAGGTCAATGGTCCGGTCCTTTACCGATCGTCCCAGGTAGCGAACCCGGCCGTTGTCGTCTTTGCCCACAACCATCCACGGCCCGTTGGGAAATGCGCCCAGGCTGAAGGTGAAGCCAGCGGGCATGGTTTCAAATTCCTGTTTGACTGCAGGGTCCACCCGGGACGATGCCTGGACAGCCCTGCCCACAAACCAGAGCATCAGGTTCAGATAGATTCGTTTCAGGGGGGCCCCTCCGGGCTTGATTTCGACAAAATCTTCCATGACTGCCTCCTGTTTCCATTGGTGTGTTGTGTTACCGCACCAGGCCAAGGCCTGGCGGGTCGGACAGCAGTCTGCAGGTTAGAAATATTATTGTTCAATGTCAAGTCAAAATAAAGACGGGTGTTTTCTTTGCAAAAACATCGTTCTTTGTTTGTTACCCGGTCCTGCATTCCCTTGATTATCTGCCTGCAGGCTGTTAAGAGAGGACGCTATAAAAAATAACTTCAGGTATGAACAAAACCATGGAACGGGGAACAAAAATGGGTATCGACAACTTTCAACATTTATTGGCAGAAATGGGAACCAAGGCCGGCCTTGGGGAATTAAAGGCGGATGATACAGGATTCTGTGCCATTAATGCGGACAATATTGTCTGCAACATGCAGTATATTTTTGACACCCACGCCCTTTATATCTTTGGGGAGCTGGGGGAGATTCCGACCCATCTGATGGGCAAACTGGCCCAGGAATTCCTCAGCGCCAACCTGTTCGGCATTGAGACGGGCGGGGGAACCCTTGCCCTGGAAAAAGAGAGCCGGCAGCTGATTTTCGGATATCACACCTTCCTTGAAAATATTGATGGGCCCCGGTTTGAACAGATCCTTGAAAATTGCATTAACTACATGGAGCTGTGGAAAGAGAACCTGGCCAGAATGATCAAAGGCCATGGCGCGGACGATCTCCTGGACCAGTATCAATTTACCCATATCCGCGGATAACGCCATTTATTCCTGTTACGGGGAATCCTGATTCCCATACTGCTTTTTTCAAAGGATCTAAACGTGGTTGATATTTCTGTATCCTCATTTGCCCATTTTGCAACAACAGACACTTCCCGGGTGGTGGCCAACCCGGACGAGGGAAGGCTGGAGCAGGCCGGCAACAGGCCCGGTTTTTTTGCCAGGCTTGCCCAGAACAAAACCCTGCACACTGCATTTAAACAGGCCCTGACCCAGAAATTCGGAAGGGATGTGGCCACCCAGGCCATGAAGGGCAGTTTTTGTTTCAGTTCCCTCTCTTCCAGGAAAATATCAACGATCATGGACCGGGCATTGATCGCCAACCATAAACAGCTGGCTTCCAGGATGTCCCCCCCCGGTGCCAGGCCGGACGGCCTGCGCCCTGCCCTTTCCGAAGGCCTTCGCATGATCAGCGGGCAGCACGCCCAGAAGGGTGTCTACAATGTGGTGGACCGGGTGGCCAGGGGAGAAATCCACGGCCCGGACAGGCAAACCGGAGCGCCGGGAACCCTGGTGGGCGGGTTTGAGTTCCTCAAACTCAAGGACAAGGGGGTGGAACCTGGATTCATGGGAAGGGTGGCCTGGACCAAGGATCATACCGCACAGATGAACACCCCCCAGACCCAGCTGAACAGAACTGCCCTGGCCTTTGTGGACGAACAGATGGCCCTTGGGGCGGAAGCCATGGAACCTGACATCAGGAACAGCCTGCTCGGGTTTTTAAACAATGAAACCGGAAATACAGGTCTTAACCCTTCGGACCTGGGCCCGATGCTCAAATCAGACACCAACGGGATTGCCGGCCGTGCCAAGGCCCACATCATGAACGACCCAGCCTGTGCCGGAACCGTCCGGGAGGCGGTACGCCAACGGACCCCGGAGCTCAGCCAGAAACACTACATCAAGCTGGACTATGCTGAATCTGACATGAGAAAGGGGCTTTTCGGTCGCAACCTGGTCCAGATCACCCGGGAACGCTCCAAGGGCGCCCTGCACCGGTTCTTTACGGCAAAAACCAAGCTGGCTGCCAACACCAATGCCATGAAGGAGGTCATGGCCAGCGACCTGATGCGGGCCATGGGGATCGAAACCCAGAAGGCCCATCTGCTGCGGGCAAGTTACAGGGACGGGTCGGCAAAGCTCCTGGTGGAAGCCCCCCACATGCAGCTGGTTTCAGATTCGGGCCAGGTCCAGCGGTTCAGTGACTTCAGCGGCAGGCTGGTCGACGGTTTCATCGTAGAGACCGATCAGGACCTGGGAACGCCCGGCCAGGCCATCCAGAAACGGGACTCGTTTACCTCGGATACCACCATGGCAACCCTGGGCCGGAACAAGATATTCATGCTGGCCCTGGCCGACCGGGATGCCATCGGCTCCAGGGGGGACAACAAGGGTCGTATCGGCAATACCTTTGCTGCCATTGATCCGGGGCATTCCCTGGAAGGCCTCATGGGGTTCAGGAATATCAATTCTGATTTTTCCTTTGAAAACGGTCGGTTTGCAAAGTTTAAAAACTTTTCGGTTTTTGACGATTCCACCTATTCTGAAAAATTTGAGGGGGTCCGCCAGCTCCAGACCATGCGGGAGACGGGATCGGATCTTGAGGTGTTTGACAACTATGGGTCCTGGCTGGACGGGGAGATGGATGCGGTCAACCCCAGGGATAAAAATGCAGACCAGGTCCTGGAAGATTTTCAATCCATGAAATCTGAACTGCTGAAGATGAAGGATGCCTGGATTTCAAGGCGGGACTATATACTGGAAGATGTTTTTGGTGAACGGCTCATGGTGGCCCATGACCAGCCCGATGTCCTGGAAAGCCTTGACTGCCTGGAGAAACTGAGTTCAGAGACCCGGCTGACCTCTCCTTCAGGCAAGGTTAAACTCAACCACCTCCAGGTAAAGGGCGCCCGGGTGGAATGGCACGTTGCACGGGATTTTAAAGGCACGGGGCTGATTCTCCATGCCAATACCGGCAAACCCGTTATGGAACGCCTTGAAGAGTTTTTCGCAGACCAGAAACCACCCTTTGATCCCAAGATGACCATGGACGGCAAACAGCTGAAACTCCACATCCCCGAGTCCCAGATCCAGGCGTTTAACCAGGCCATGGCCGAAGCCCATGTCATTGACTTTAAGGGGTAAAAATCACCAGCCCCCCTGCCCATCTGGAAATGTGCAGAAAATGTTGAATTTTTAATACATAATCGGCTGACGGTGTGCTATAAAATCGCTCTAGTACTCGACAAAAGGAGAGATGTATGAACAAGAGATTGCAGCGATCAGTGTTAACCCCACTCGTGTTGGGGGTGTTGTTGGGAGTGTTGTTTAACTGGGCGCCGCCTGTTGCCTTGGCCGGTGAAGCCGGTGTAAATCCTGTAAAAAACAATGGGGCCAAATGGCGGGTGGCCCTTTACCAGGGCGGTGATTACGGTGATTACTCCAAAATCCTGATGGCCACGGTCAAGGGGCTCATGGCCCTGGGATGGATTGAAGCCGGCCAGATGCCTGAACCCCAAACGGAAAGTACGCAAAAAATCTGGTCATGGCTCTGCGACGACATCAACAGCGAATATATCGATTTTGTCAGTGACGGATTCTACAGTGCAGACTGGGACGATGCCCTCAGGGAACGTTTAAAAAAACAGCTGTTCTCAAGGGTTGAAAATAAAAAAGATATTGACCTTATCCTTGCCGTGGGAACCTGGGCTGCCCAGGATGTTGCCAGGGAAGGGATCAAGGTGCCGGGAATCGGAATTTCCATCAGTGATCCCATTGCATCGGGGATCATAAAAAGTGTTGAAGATTCTGGGAATGACTATTTTACGGCCCGGGTCGACCCCGCACGGGATGAGCAGCAGATCCGGATTTTCCATGATATTGTGGGGTTTAAAAAACTGGGGGTTCCCTATGAGAATTCCGTTGAAGGCCGCAGCTATGCGGCGGTCAATGTCATCGAACGACTGGCCAGGGAGCTCAATTTTGAAATTGTCAGTGAATTTACCCGGGAGACAAACGTCACCTCCAAAGAGATTGCCGTGGAAAGCGTTAAAACCGCACTGAAAAAGCTGATCAAAACTGCGGATGCCATTTATATTCCCGTGGCGCCCAACGGCATCTCTTCTGAAAGCATTGCCGATCTGGTGGAGATAACCAATCAGGGACGGATTCCCACCTTTTCCCAGTCCGGATCCGAAGAGGTTCGCCAGGGGTTTTTCATGAGCATTTCCCAGTCTGAGTTTCGGTATGTGGGTGAGTTTAATGCAAACACCATTGCCCGGATATTCAACGGGGCAAAACCCGGTACGCTCAATCAGCTTTTTGAAGCACCGCCTAAAATTGCAATCAATCTCAAGACGGCTGAAATCATCGGATTTGATCTTCCCGTGGATGTGCTTGTTGCAGCAGATGAAATTTACCAGGAAATAGAGACGCCATCAAAATGACCAAAGAAGCAATCAAGACCAAAGCGGTTATTCTGGCCCAGGACAGGTATGATTCGTTTTACGGAAAAACAGCCCACGGCCTGGTCAAATATTCAAACAGATACGAGATTACAGGGGTGATCGATTCCACTCTGGTGGGCAGGGATGCCGGTGAGGTCCTTGACGGGATTCACAGGGATATTCCCTTTTTTTCATCCCTTGGCCAGGCCCTGGGCACCACCCCGGGTATTAAAACCCTGATCATCGGCGTTGCCAATGCCGGAGGACGGCTTCCCCGGGACTACTATCCGTTGATCTGTGAAGCCATCATCAAAGGGATGGATATTGTCAACGGCCTGCACATGTTTTTATCCGACGATCCTGAAATTGCGCAGCTTGCCTTCAGGTACGGGGTTCAACTGATTGATGTGAGAAAAATTTTCAACAACCTCAGGGTTTCATTTTCTGGTAAAATCCGGGATGTAACGGCAAAAAAGGTGGCGGTGATCGGCACCGACGGCATCATCGGCAAAAGAACCACGGCCATTGATATCTTTAAATGCCTGGAAAAAAGAGAAGTCAAAACCTCGTTTGTGGCCATGGGGCAGACGGGCTGGATGCAGGGGTTTAAGCACGCCATTGTCATTGACGCCATTGTGCTTGATTTCCTGACCGGTGCCATCGAGGACGCTGTGTGGAAGGCCTGGAAGCAGGATGATCCTGAAGTGATCGTCACCCACGGGGAAGGTGCCATGCTCCACCCTTCAGATCCCGGCGGGTTTGAACTGCTGGCTGCGGCAAAGCCTGAATATGTGATCCTTCAATATGCGTCAGAGCGTAAGAACTATGCGCTTTTTCCCGATTTTGAGATGCCCTCGCTGGAACGGGAACTCAAAATTATAGATGCATTTTACGGCAAAAAACCCATGGCCATAACCCTGTATACCAAGGAACTTGGCCGGGATGAGGCCTTGAAAAAGGCCCGGCAGATTCAGTCCCGGTACAATATCCTCACCCGGGTGCCCTACCATGAAAGTGTGGATGATATTGTATCTGAGATCTGCGGGCGCTAGGATACAGGGCTGCGGCTTTTTTTACCCCTGTGACCCTTTTGTGTCTGACAGGGCAGGGGTGCCACCGGTCCGGGTCTCTTTCTGGGTGACCAGGAGAAAGGCCAGGGCAGCCACCAGGTAAACGGCGCCCACCAGTGGCAGGCAGCGGTCAATGCCGAAAATAAACATCCATCCAAAGATAAAGGGGCCGAGGATCTGACCGATCCGGCTGGTTGCCGAGATGATGCTCAACGCCTTTCCCTCGCCCAGGGTCTGGGTGATGGGAAGTTTCAACAGATAGGGGTTTTGCGCCGCGTACATGAGGCCGCCGGCCACTCCCAGCACCACCACGGAAAACACGGTGACAATAAATCCCTGGAAATAGTAGTAGGCTATGAATGCAATGCCCGTCAGAATCGAGCTCAGCATGAGAAAGCCCCGCTTGTTTCGGGACCGGTCCACAAAGCGGCTGATCACCGGTGCCACATACACAAGGCAGATGCCGTGGAGCATGAACACCCTGCCAATGTTTGACTGGGACACCTGGTGCTGGTTCAGATAGATGGGAATGCAGTAGTACAGGAAACCGATCAGCGAAACCGATGCAGGTATGGCGATGAGGGTGATCAGCCCCAGGACATTTCGATTTGAGCAGAATTTGAGCAGATCCCGCCATGGGGCAGGGGCGGGCCGGTTTTCACTCCCATGCTGGGTGCTCTTTTTAACGGCGTCTGACATGAAGATGAAAACATAGACCAGGATGGAAAGGATCAGCAGGCCCCCGATTAAAAAGATCGGTTTAAACCCCAGCCGTTCGGCCAGCATGGCCCCTGCGGCGCCGCCGCAGATGCTGCCGGCATAAAGACCTGCATACAGCTGGGTAAGGGAGTGTGATTTTTCGTCGGCATTGGAATATGAAATGGCAAAGCCCTGGGCCGCCATGATGACAAAACCGTAACCAAACCCTGAAATAGCCCGTGATGCGATCAAATGAAAGGCGTCCGGGGCCAGCCACGAGTATATCAATCCGGCGCCGGTCAGCACAACACCCCATAAAAAGGGTTCATGCCACCCCTTACGGTCCAGCCAGGTGCCGGCCATGAATATGGCCAGGCCTTCACACAGCATCTCCATTGAAATGGGCAGTGCAATGAAAATATCCTTGGGAATCCAGCTATTGGGAACATAGAGCCGGTCCATGTACAGGGGCAGAAAAGAGACACAGATATCAATGCCAAAGGAAAAGATAAAGGCGGCCGGCCGCATATCCATGTAGTGGACCTTTGTCTTTTCAATGGTTTTATCGACCATCTGAAAAATAATGACCAGGAGTTCAAACGAAAACAGAATGGCGATGACCAGGACGGTCACGGCATCCAGGCCAATGGCTTTAATCTGTTCCAGGGCCTTGGCCCTGGAAATGGTGGTCATGAGCCGGCCCTGGAGCTCATCCGCCTTAACAAGGGGGGTTCTGACGGTATAAAAGCCGTCTGAGTCGGCCCTGCCCTGGCGGTGGACACCGGCTTCTGGGGCCGGGGCGTTGCCGGGGTTGTTCACGGCCGTATAAAGCGGGGTGTTGTCCAGGGTCAGGAGCTCGATTTTCTCTATTTCCGGGGATTGCGCAATCATGCCATGGAGCAGGTCTTCGACCTTGAACAGCCCGTTGATCTTTAACCCCTTGTTCAGGAGAAATTCAATTTTTCCTTTAAGGGTATGGTTGAGAAGGACAACCTTTTCCCTGTTCATCTTCAGATAATAGGCGTAAAAAGCGTTCCTGCCGTAAACCGAAAAGGCCACCTGGCACAGGATGATAATGGCAAGGGCGGCCATCATCATTCGTTTTCCCGATCGTTTAGCCCCCCTGCTCTGTTGGTTTAACGGGATGGTATTAAAGGCAATGGCGAGCAGAACAAACCCGATCAGGAGAATGATGCCTCCGGTTTTAAGGTATTTCAGGTGAACCGAATCCATGAGGCGGTCCACGCTGGCCCGGCTGAAACCAATGATGACAAAACCCGCTGTGTTCCGGCTTTTGTCGCTGATGGCAAGGGGAATGATATAGCGCTCTGCTTGTTTTTCAACGGCAAATTCCGCCCCACCGGCAAGGAGGGCTTTGCCCGGGTTCAGCATGGCGTTGGTGCCCACAAGGTTCGGGGCAGACGAATATTTTATGCTGCCGTCAACCAGTGCGATGGATACATGGTTCTCCATGGGGAAATCCGTATCCGAGTCCCTGTTCATCTGCTGGTGGGTCTTTTGCAGAAGACGGTCCATGCCCACGAATTTGTCGATTCTTTTTCCGTACCGGACGGCTTTTTCCAGGCTGATCTGAAGATCCCTGCCAATGATGCCATAGGTTGAGGCAAGGGTTTTCACATATAATTTTTCCAGGGTAGCCGAGGTGAGAAAGGCGTTGAATGAAAGGGCGGCAAGTATCATCAGGGTGGTTGCAAAGATGAGTTTGCACTTGAAAGCAGGGGCAAGTTTTAAGGGTTTCATTGAAATGTCCATGGGTTAACCGTTGTAGCGTATCATGAGCATGGCAATGTCATCGGACTGGGGGGCCTCTCCTGCATGGTTTTCGACCTTTTCCATGACATTGCCGATGGTTGCTTCAAGGCGGTCCAGGGGGCCAGTCTGGATTGTTTCCAGCAGTTTCTCATCGGAAAAAAGCTGCTGGTCCCTGTCCAGGGCTTCGGTGACCCCGTCTGTGTAGAGGAAAAAGCCGTCCCCCGGCAAAAGGTTCACACAGATCTCCCGGTAATCGAAACCGGGAATGACCCCCACCATGGGACCGCTTTTGTCGGTTTTATAGTCAATTTTACCGTTTTTTTCCACAAGGATGGGATGGTTATGCCCGCCGCTGGAATAGGTCAGAAGGCCCGTGCGGATGTTCAACACGCCGATGATCAGGGTTACGAACATGGCCCGGGGGTTGTCTGCCTCCAGGATGGTGTTGATGCGGGACATGATTCGGGCAGGAGAGGGTTCCTGCTCGGCCGTGGTTTTGATCAGTGTCCGGGTGATCACCATGAACAGGGCCGCAGGTACCCCTTTGTCCGACACATCGCCCAGGGTGAAGCAGACATGGTCGGGGTCCATCAGGAAAAAATCGTAAAGATCACCCCCCACCTCCTTGGCCGGCTTGATGGTGGCAAACAGGTCAAACTGGCTGTGGTCGGGAAAGGTGGGAAAGGTTTTGGGGATGATGCCCATCTGGATCTCCCTTGCCACATCCAGTTCTCCCTGGATTCTTTCCCTTGCCGCTGTGATTTCAACCAGGTTGTTGATGTTCTTTTTCAGCTCCGATTCCATGAACCCGAAGGAGCGGGCAAGTTCTCCCACCTCGTCCCGGGAACGGAGGACTCTTTCTTTAATGGTGATTTCGTTTGTAGAGTCAACGGTAAAATCCTGGTCTGGTAATTGTTTGGCATAGGCCGCAAGACAGCGCAGGGGCGAGGCAATTCTGGATACCATGAATCCCACACCCAAAAGCCCCAGGGCCAGCATGACGGCGATAAGGGTGCTCTGGTGAACCACCAGGTCCCGGGCTGGGCGCTGGATCTCTTGAACCGGGACGGTGACCCCGATATACCAGTCCAGGGGTTTAAAGTAGCTGATGCTGGCTGCCATTTCTTTTCCCTGGGGATCAAGGGACGAGACATGGATCAGTTCTTGGTCGTTCTTTTCTTTTTGGGGGGTCCGGACGGCAGCGGCAATCATATCATCGAGGATCGGGCGGCCCGTCCGGGTGTTGATCCCCTTTTCAAGGCCCTGGGCCACGGCCTCCGGGGCAGAGATGATAAAGGTTTTGGCCCCGGTAAACATAAAGGCGTACCCGCCCTGGATCATCACCAGTTCCTTGGATGTGGCCTCAAGGGTTTTGGTGATTTCGGCCAGTTTTTTTTCAGCCTCGGCTTCGATGTCGTCGATATCAAGGATGGTGGCAAGGGTGCACTGCCAGGCGGGAAAGGGAACAAAATAGGTCAGAATCCGGTTCTCTCCCAGGTTGACTACGGCATAGTCCCCCCGGGATGAAATTTTGTCCCAGGCCATGGTTCTGGCAAGGTTTCTACCCTTGACATCGGTGAGGGTCTGGAGGGTTTCGGCGGTGAACCGGGGGGTGGAGGTTGCCATCACCCGGGTTTCCCGGTCTAACAGGAGGTAGTGAATTCTCTTGAACGCCAGGTTGTTTATCCATTTTTCTGCTCCGCTTTTTCCGGGCGCCCCTTTAAATTCATCAAAAGAGTCAAGCACAGACAGGGCCAGAAGCGCCGCCTCCTTGAGTTGCCCCCTTTTTTCCAACGTCATCTCCATCTTGGCCCGCAGCAGGGAACGATACTCATCCTCGGTGTTCAGGCGGACATAGGCCAGCATCTTTTCGGCTGCTTCCCTCTGGGAGGAGAGCATGGCCCGGCCCACATCCCGGTGGGTGAAGTAGATGTTTGCTCCGGCCGTCAGGGTCATGATCAGGGCAATGGAGATGAGGATTTTAAATTTAATGGAATAAAACATGGGGCTTCCTATTCTGTCTTCTTGAAGGTCAGGTGGAGGATATTTTGATTGCTGCAGCGTTCATAGGCGACATGGTCCATGAATTTTCGTACCATCATCACCCCGAGACCGCCGATGGGCCGGTCCATGAGGCCGCTCTCAACGTCTGGGGCAGCCCTTTCAAGGGGATCAAAGGCAATACCCGTGTCTGAAATGGAAATGGCGATCTGGTCTCCCTGGTCCTCGAACCCGATGGCGACCTCCCCTGTTTCTCCCGGGCCATAGGCGTGGTTAATGACGTTCATCACCACCTCTTCCAGGGCAATGGAGAGTTGAATCAACCGTTTCGGGCCGATCCCCGATCGTTGTGCCAGGGTTTCAACATGCTCCTGGAGAAGCGGAAGGGATGCGAGTTCAGCAGGCCATGATGCTTGTTTCAATTGAAAACCCCTCTCTTTTTTTCTGACACCTGCAACGGGCAGCACCGGTTGCCGGGTTTCATCTGCTGCCATGCCCGTCAGGGAGCAGCCGTTTAAATATTTTCACCGGTTCTGTTGATTCAATCAGGCGAAAAAAGTGTCGTCCAGGGTATCGTGGATTTCGAACAGGGTATAAAATCCAGAGATGTCAAATACATCCTTGACATTGCCTGAAATGGCTGCAAATCCAATCTTGCGTCCAAGGGCATGGAGTTTTTTAGCCACCAGAAGAATCACCCTGAGTCCTGCGCTGCTGATGTATTCAAGGTCGTCCATGGAGACGATGATGTTCTCCTTTTCGTTCTGCACAAGGTCTGTAAATTTTGCCTCGAGTTCGCCTGCGGTTACAGCGTCCAGACGCCCTTTGATGAAAAGGACGATGCTGCCTTCCCTTTTTTCTAACTTAAGCTCCACTGTTAACTCTCCATTCAACGGGTTATGGGATCATGCCAACGTATCCCAGCCGATACCTGCCATGGCCCGTGATTTGCATATCAGCCTGCAGGAACAAAACCGACCACGGGGGTGAGTATGAATTTTTCCGCCGTGGAAAATGCAACGAATACTATGGGAATATGAGTTTAAAATCAATCCCTTTTCAGGGAAAAGCGTTCAAATACGGTTACTATGGGGCATTTAAATCAATCCCTTACTTGACAAAGGGCTGACGGGCATCCTAAATAGGAGCCTTGTCTGGAGTTCATGGGATCAACAGTGCCAGGGGCATGGAGGGGGCAACGGTGGAAAAATTTAAAACTCTGGAGGATGAAGCGGCTGATATCACCGGTATCGGCGCTGTGACCCATGCCACAAGAGTTGGCATTTCTGCCAACATTTCTGTCACCTCTATCACTGCATTTGCTTCTGAAGGCAAGGAATCTGTTGAAAGGCTCGACCCTGCCATGGGGTTGGAGAACATGCCATTGTCGGCCCGTCTGATTCGGTTTGACAGCGAACATGGTGTCTTCCTTGAGTTTGTAAATAAGGATTAGGAAACCGGTCAAATGGATCAAATGAACCAGTCAATGAATCAGGTCAAAGCACTCAATAAAATCGTGTTGAAAATCCTTTCTGCCCGTTCCCACGGGGCCAGGGTCAAGGCGGGACAGCGGTTGATCGACTATTCAGTCACGCCTGAAATTTATGAACAACTGCGGGATCTTGCCGAAAATATCGCCATGCTCATGGTCCAGAAGGAGGGCCGGGATCTTCACCTGGAATTCATGGACTGCGACCTTAAAAAAGTCGGTAAAAAGCTTCAACAGGCAAGGCTTGACTCGTTGACCGGGCTGCCCAACCGGGGGGTGTTTTATGAATCCCTGGACCGTATATTTGAACGGTCAAAAAAAGAGGGCAGTAAACTTGCCCTGATTCTCCTTGATCTGGACAGGTTCAAGCCGGTCAACGACACCCATGGCCATGATGCTGGCGACCTGCTTTTACAGCAGGTCGCTTTGAGAATAAAGGGTTCCGTTGACGGGTCAGGGTTTGCGGCACGCCTGGGCGGGGATGAATTTGTCGTCCTCCTGCCCGATCTGACTGCAGACGCGGATGCCTGCATTGTGGCGCAGAAAATACTGTCGGCACTTAAACAACCCTTTGATCTGGTTTCAACCATGGTTTCCATTGATTCGTCGATGGGCATCAGTTTTCTTGAAAAAGAGACACCCGGGTCCCGGGAGCTCCTGAAGGCGGCAGACCTTGCCATGTACGAGGCTAAAAAAGCCGGTCGGGGCCGATATGTTGTCCACGTCAATCCCCATCAAAACAGCGGTACACCATGACCTTGAAAAAGGATCCCCAGGCGGAACTCTTGAATGTGATGGTCCGGCTTTGCCACGCCATTGCCTTTGAAACAGGTGCCAGGACCGACGCCCCCGGGGTGTATCTTAAAAATAAAGAGGAGACCATTGCCCGGCTCTTTGCCCTGACCGATCAGACCAAGGGTGTCGACAAAATTTCAAGCCTTGCAGAATCCTTTGGCCTGATGCTGGTAAAACTTGAGGCCAGGGAGTTGAAACAGGAAGAATTGATAGATGAGTTGACAAAAAAAAATCAGGAGCTTGCGCTTGCAAAGCAACGGCTGGGTGAGCAGAACAGGTCCCTGGTTGAGTCGTTAAGAAAACGATACTGTCCGGTCCGTTTTGTCGGTCAATGCCGGGAGATGCAGCAGATAATGGCCATGGCCCTGAACCTGGCCCGCCATCCCATCAACACCCTGATTCTGGGGGCCAGCGGAACCGGTAAGGAGGTTATGGCCAAGATCATCCACTTCAACTCTCCCCGGGCGGATAAGCCCTTTTTGCCGGTCAACTGCACGGCCATTCCTGAATCTTTGTTTGAAAGTGAGCTGTTCGGCATTGAAAAGGGCGTTGCCACGGGGGTGGTCAAACGAAAAGGTGTATTTGAACAGGCCCACACCGGCACCCTGTTTTTAGATGAAATTGGAGAGATGAGCCTGGCAAACCAGGCAAAGCTTTTGCGTGTCCTTGAAGAACGAAAGGTTGTGAGGGTGGGTGGCAGGACTCCCCTGGACGTTGATTTCAGACTGATCAGTGCCACCAACGTGGATCTTGAAAGGGCGGTTCAAAATGGACAATTCCGGCAGGATCTCTTTTATCGGCTCAATGTAGTATCCCTGACCCTTCCTCTTTTAAAAGATCGTGGAGAAGATATTCTCGTCTTGGCCGAAAAATTGCTTAATAAAAATGCTGCCGATCTTGGTCGCTCCCCCCTGGGCCTTTCATCCGGGGCGAGGCGCTGCCTCATGGCCTATGACTGGCCGGGGAATGTGCGTGAATTGAACAACGAGATGGAAAGGGCTGCAGCACTTACCCTGTCCAGCAGGGTTGAGGTGGGGGATTTATCCCCAAAGTTAAACCCTCCTGAAACCAGGATAAATCCCGGGTCTGATTATGAGCCAGATTTAGACCCACACCAGAATTCAAATCTGGACTCAGATCTGGATTCGGATTCCGGTACAGGGGAAGAACGAGGCAGGCAGAAGACCAATGGGATTCCAACTGGCAGAGACAAGGCAGCGTTTAACCTGTCAGTCATGGAACAGGAGATGGTTTTCAAGGCCCTTGACAGCACCTCGGGCAACAAGACAAAAGCCGCAGCTCTCCTTGGTATTACCCGGGAGGGGCTGCGAAAAAAACTACTGAAATTTAAAAAGAATGATCAACACCGTAAAAAAAGTTGCCACCAATAAAACATATAGGCACCTTTGTTGCGCATATAGAACGACATAAAACTGATGGGGGAGAACACAATGGAAAAATACCAAATGCTGCTCAATGATGTGGGCAAAGCCGCAGGAATTGTTCTTAAACTGGAAGAAGGTGGGATCTGTGCCATTAAACTTGATGATATTATCATCAATATGCATTTCATTGAAGAGGAAGACCAATGCTATTTTTTTTCAGCCCTGTTTCCCATACCCGGAAATGCGACGGAAAAGGCAGCTCTTTTTGAGACCCTGCTTGAAAAAAATTGTTTTTACCGGGACACCATGGGCGGAATACTCGGCATTGATACCGGATTGAACAAGGTGACCTATGCTGTAAAATTTAATGTTTCCACCATTTCCGGAAATGATTTTCTCGGCAGAATTGAAAACTTTATCAATGCTGCGGAAAATTTTGTTGAAACCCTTAATCGATCAGATATTTCACCACACTCCCAGCAGGGTCCAGACAGGGGAAGCGGAAAAGAGATCAGATCTGATGAATTTCAGAATATGATTAGGATTTAAGGACCGCAAAGGAGAGACAATCATGGTTGAAGGCGTTTATCAGGGAAGCATTGATCAAAAGATTGCCCTGTACGAAAACATCGGGGAGGATCATCTTGGAAAGGATCTTTTGCAGAAAACCACCAACTTTGTTGGAAGGGCATTAAGCCAGATCTTTTCTAAAGATTCGAGCAATAGGGCCGTTTCAAATCTGATTGCGGATATAAGGGAAAAACCGGAATTTGGAGACAGGTATGCCAATCTTGCCCAGGCAAAGCTTACAGCCCTTGTTGGCCGGGGCAAACCCCTTACCGGAAGAGTGGCAGCCCAGGTTTTATCCGAGGTCAAGGTTACAAGAAGTGAAGATCTTGCAAGGAGAGCTAATATTGGTATCAACATAGACACTTATGTTGGCAGTTCCGAGAAGCTTATGCAAAATGCCTTTGGAGAGGAGCAGGGCGAAATCTTTGAACACCTGGTGACCCAGGAGGATAAGGAAGCCATCAAACAGGAGGCTGCCCAGCGCCTTAAGTCAAAGTTTACGCAAAGCTCTCCTTCGAAACTTCAAATGGACAGTGAATTAGCCGCAGTTACCAAGGAACACTGCCGTGCCAGAATAATGGACTTCAACGCCCCAAAAATTGAAGCTTATGTCGGCAGTCATGCCCAGGAACTTATGGATGTGGCCTTTGGCGAGGAGCAAGGTGGTATCGGGGCAGGCCTGATGACCCAGGAGGATAAAGATTCCATCAAAGAGGCGGCGACACAGCGACTCAAGGCAAGATTTACACAAAAAACGCCTTCGGAAGCTGAAATGAAAAATCAGTTCACCGAAATTGCCAGGGACCACTGCCGAATCAAAATAATGAATTTCAACGAGGCGAAAATTGATGAGGTGGTGGCAGATCTTGGCGAAGCAATCGCGGCCCGGTTAGAAGAAAACGGAGAGGACGGGTTTGTCTTATCCGATGCTATTATTAAAAACATGAAAAATAAGATATTCAGTAAATTAGCCATTGCAAGCCAGGAGGATCATCGATTGTATGGCACCAATGATCCTGCCATTGAACAGACAAAAACAAGGGTCATGGATACCCTGGTGGAGGCCTTTACCTGTATCACAGAGGCAGATGGTGTGCCTGAAGATGTGAAACAGATCCTGAAGACCACCCTTGCATCCGACGAAATCATGTTGACCAGGGATGTTTCCCTTTCAGTGATCCAGGGATACAAAGACGGCCTCTGTGCCCAAATTGCAGAGGCCGTAATCGGGGGAGACTTGTCCGATGCCACCCTGGTGGATTTTTCCAAACAGGTCTCTGGTGCCATGGAAAGGGCTTGTAAAGATCCGGATACCCAGGTCACGCGCAGCGGCATTGACGGTTATTCGTTTGCAACGGTTAGATTTGGCCTGTGCGCCATTGCAATGAAGGCAAACGGCCTTGACCAGGGCGAGGGACAGGTACAGGCCAAGGGATTTTATGATGCCTGTATAGATGCTGCAGGCCGCCAGGAAGACACATCCGTTGCCATTAAAATGGAGACCCTCTCGGGTTTTATGAGCATGGCGGCAGATCTCAAGCCCCAGATAGAGACAGAAAATTTTTTAAAGGGTAATCCTGATATCTCTTCAGGGGCAAAGGATATGATTCAGGATATCTTTGTCAATATCCCCTACACCAAGGGCAATACCCTCCAGCAGAACGCCTTGAACCTGGTAAAAGAACATACCTCACCCCCAAACGGCCTTCCCGTTGGTACAAGGGTGGTGATTGACAGAACCGATCCTGAACATCCAAAACCTGTGCTTTCTTTTGATGCAACGGTTCTGGTTGATCCACAATCATTTGCAGACGAATTTGGACAAACCACAACCGTGAGCAGCAAACCCTTTGGAGAGACGGTTCTGGTCCAGCAATTTGTTGAGGATCTTGCAAGAGCGCCCATTACCTTTAACGTGGCGGGGCATGAGGTCTTGTTTTCCCCCCAGGAAGCCAATAATGCGAAAATCGAACTTTTGGAAAAGAACGTGGAGAAAGCTAGAGTTGGCGGTTCGGAAAAGGACGGTGCAAGTGCTGCGGACTTTCGGAGTAAACGGCAGACCCCGGCACACGAAATCCTGGAATCAAAATTTATACAGGCCTGCGGGGGGGATAAAAAACAGGCCCATGCGCTCTCCATCTTGCTCAACCAGGCCTTTGCCGGTTCCGTTGCAGTTGGTTTTACCCGGAATGAATTAATACAGACCACAGGCGGGGGAGGCGTTGTTGTTGGTGCTGGAGTGGATCATGGTTCTTTTAGTGTGACAAACCGTGGGCAAGGCCAGTACACTGTTGCGTATTCAGCCAGTATACGGACTGATATGGTGACCGGAGGATCCATGACTGACATGGAGAATATACCGGTCCAGATGATTGAAGCGGGTGAGGATCAGACCTGTGAACTTGCGCTCAACTACACCTACGATATTAACTTGGGCGGTGTTGGGGGAAATATAACCGAAGCGGATCTGGCTGAACGTATTCAGTTTAAGGAGGGCGGTCCCGGGGTAACTCTTAAGTTTGTGGACAAATGATTGCCAGGAGGGGGTAAACCCAAAACTATAGTTGCCTCAAAGATTTAAATAAACAACAGGAGATCGGATTATGCCAAATGGTATTTCAGGTGCTGGTCAGGGGGTTGTGGCACCCCAACCCCCACAGATTCAGGGGGATACCCCAACCCAGCAGACAGCTATAACAGCCCAGGTGGAACAGAGCCTTGGCCGTCAGCCCACAACACCCCTTGCAGCAAGTGTGATGGCTCAACAGACAATCCCAGCGGTTCCCCTGACCGCACTCAGGGGAACTGACCCGGTCGGGGTTGCAGTGGCACCAACACGGTTGACAGCCGCACGGAACATGGCAAGGGCGGGTCTTCCCGAACAGATCGGCATCAACGTTCCACCAGGCTCAAGCCCGGTCATGCTTGACAGCCGGATGATGGCAGCTGAGATTCAAAGTCTCCCACGAGGTCAGCGGTCACAGGCCACGGCCAATGCCGGAAAGACCCTTCAGCAGAGGGTCAACAACGGCTTTAAAGTATACCAGAGTATAGACAATGGAACGGCCGTCACCCCGGCATCAAAAAGTGATATCAGGGATTTCATGACCTTTCTCACGGCCAGGGCCAGCCAGAAAACAGCCAGTTTTTCCAGCGGTGCGTTTAATCTGCCCGATCCGGGCAACAAGATCCGTAATTTCCTTGACTCGTCTACAGAGGTGTACCAGCGAAGCTCCACCCATATTCAAGGCTTCAGCAATAACCCTGGCTGCGGTCACCGGGGAATTGACCTAAAACTGCCCCACGGCATGGGAACCCTTCTCTATGGGGCCATGAACGACGGGGTAATGGGAACCAGGGGGGACCGCCTCTTTTTAAAGATGGAGAGCCATGGATGCAGGATTTCGACCCTTTCCAGTGACAGCGTTGATGCCCAGGGCCCCCAGAGTCGACCCAAACGGTTTTTCTCCGACCTGTTAAGCGCCATCAAACACGGCTGGGGCGGTCTTAAGACCCTGCTGGGCCTTCAAAACACAGAGGGCACCCGCAAGGAACGGGTGGACAAGGGTGTTGAGAGGGATTTTAAAGCCCTTGTAGAGACGGCAAGGGCATCGGGCAGAAACGACCTTCTGGATATTTTAAATGAGAACGACCCTGCCGGAACAAGAACCGGACAGGGGGTGCGCACCATGATGGCCAATATCGACAGGGTTCTTGGAACGGAATACACCACCCATATTGAGACAGGAATGAGGGTAAAAGTCAGCACCCTTCCCCCGGACCTAAAGGCCCAGCTCACTACGTTTAAAAACGAGCTAAAGGCAAGATATGACCATACTGAACACAGGATCGGCAATGAGATCGTGCTGGATGAGGATGAGCTTGCCGGTACGGGCAATGCCAAAGAACAAAACAGGGACGGCCAGGCAAGGAGCCTTGTATCCCAGCTCATGGGAATTAAAGAACCCGCAGATTTGACCGGGGATACCGTCAAAAGCTTACTCACCACCATGTATGCCCTGGGAGCGACCATTGACGGAGAGGGCAAGGACGACCGGGTTGTACAAAAGGGTTCTTCCCTGGACAGGGCCACCACCGGCCTCAATCCCGAGCAAAAGGCTCACCTGAAAGATATCATGGCATCCGACAAGATGCAGGACCTGATCAATGAACTCCTTGATCGATCCATGGCCATGACCCTTGACATGCCCGGCCTTAACCTCACCAATCAGCAGGAACTCAACGTCAGAGGGTTGATGTCCGATGCTGCGGAATCCCTCATGTTCGTTACCAAGGAGACCGGCATAGAGCCCAGAGTGGACGCAGAGTATTCACAAAGTCAGGTTGCGGAGTTGTCAGACACCATTTTTGATATCACGGAAAGTCTTGCTGAACCAATGACCATGGAGCAGATCCATGGTCATATTTCAAGTGTAGGTATAAACGACAGATCGGCCCTGAGTTTGCAGGTATTGGCAGGTAATGGAAACATGGTTGTGGGTACCAGTGCCCGGGCCATGTTTCCCGACGGCCCTCCAACTGTTGATCAAAGGAGTTTAAACGCTGCGGCAAAAACAGAGGTGGAAGATATTCTGGCCCAGCCCCTTTCAACGGCCAGGGCCGGACTTGCGAGGGAAATTGGCATTTCAGAAGATTTTATGAAGGACTTTAACCGTGGCGGTGTCGTGGTCAACGGCACAAAAATCGGAGCGACCGGCAGCAATGTAAGCCAGGAAACCATTGATCGGGAAGTTGAAAAACTTGTGGACGCACTTGGGGGACGGGAACAGGCTCTGACCGCTTCAAAGCTGCTTTTCCAGGCAACGGATTCTGTTCCCCTTACCTCCTACTTTAAGGAGACGGATCAGGATACGGGAGTGGCACTTATGGGTGGCATGGATACGGTTAATGCCCAGAGAAGAGGCCCGGATGATGATCGTACAGTTTCCACGGGCTCATCACGGTCCATCACCGTTGGTAGGGACGGAAGTGCGGTCATGAGTTTCAAGCACAACATGGGCGATCTGGATCAGGTGGGATACAGCGCAGAGGTGGGAATAAGGTTGAGCGCCCTTACCGGGGATGTCCGGGTGGAAGATGTCCGGGTGGCAATGATCTTTACCAGCAACGATTAAACAATAAGGAGTTGACATGAATTTTTCAGACCAGGCCCAGGCCGTACTCGACCATATATCAGACCAGGCGGGAATCGATCCCTTTACCTTTGACCCGGAGGGAAGGGCCTTTTTCAACGCAAACCACCTGAGCTTTCTCTTTTACGCCCTGGAACAGGAAAAGACCCTTGTAACGGCGATCTACATCGGTCAGCCCGACCTTGACGACGCCACCCTGCTCTACTCGATTCTCTGCGGCAACCACCTTTGGGAGCTGACAGGGGGCGGGTCCCTTTCCATTGACAGGGAGACAGGCCACCTATGCCTGCACCACCGCCTGGAGCTGCCCCTGGAAGAAATTGGAGAGGCTGGCCCGTTTTTTGCTAATCTTCTGGGGGCTGCCGAATATTGGAAGGATATTCTTTCCAGAGCCGGCAAACAAAGTGATAGCGTTGTCAACGGGTCCGGGACTGACCACTTTATCCGGGTCTGACCCATGGGAAACATTATGGAACCAGGCAGCTATTTGCAGTCCTTAACGGTTATCTTTGTCATCCTGGGCTTTTTGCTCCTTGTACTCTGGGGCGTTAAAAGGTATGGAACACGGTTTGGATTAAGCAGCTTAAAGCAGCACAGGGAGCTGACCATCGAGGCCCATCTATCCCTTGGCCCCAAACGGGACGTGTGTGTTGTGCGTTACAAGGATAAGAAATTTTTGCTCGGTGCCACGGATTCCGGGGTTACACTTCTGGCTGTTGTTGATGAATAGGGAGAGTGGGCAGTGGGTCTAACTACCGACTACTGGGAGATATGCATATGGAAGGGGCAGATAACGAAATAAGAGAGATTGACAGGGAGTTGGCCGTGGCTGAAAAGCGGCTGGAACGATTCAAACAGGCCATGGCCGAAATCCAGGCGAAAAACAGGGCCAATCTTGAAGATATGGGCCTTGAATCAACCCGGGATCTTGAAGGGATGATAAAGGCCCAGGGGGTTCATTCCCAGGGTATGGATATGTTCAGGGCAGCCATGGCTGAAACTGGCATGCCCGTTCCTGATTTTCTGGAGGGCATTGCCGCATCTAAAAACCCTGGAGAGACTGGTCAAGACCTTGACTCCGATTCTTCTCCCCGGGAAGCCGTGAAAAAGAAAAAAAGAGTTAAAATAAGACTTTAAAACCTGAAGTTGGGAGCAAGACCCATGACAACATCAATAAACACATTGAACCAGTCAACAATTTTATCCTCCTATAACCAGGGGAAAAGTGCAGATGTCGCCGGATTAACAACCACCATCAACAGCAGCAGCAGCCCTATCCAGGCATTTGCCTGTCTTGCCGCCTATTTTGCAGGCCAGGAAGAAAACAAGATGAGCGAAAAGCTTGCCGAGTATGAGACAGCGTTTAACGCATACAAAGAATGCCTTGGCTATTCAAAGGAGGCCCATGAGGGAAAGGCCGGGGCCGCTGCAAAGGACGGTTGCACTGGTTCCACTGGGGGCTTTGACACCTATATGGACAATATCACCAATAACGCGTACTCGGATAAAATGGACAAGAAAAATGACAGTAGTCACAATAAGGACGAATGGCAATCCTTTGCCGATGTGCTAAACGAACAAAAGGATATGCTCTCCACCGAGTTAAACAAGCTTTCAACCGAGATGGACATGGCGGTCAAGGATTCCAGCGAGGCCGAGCAGATGGCGGCAAATGCTATCAAAAAGGCGGTGGACCTCATGTCCACCCAGGGAAAAACTTCGGGAGGTTAAATTGGCAGAGACATATGACAAAAAAATGTTGATGGATGAATTTGACAAAGCATCAACGTATGTGGATCAGGTGTTGAGTGGCAAGACCACCATTGCCCGGGCTGCAAATGTCCAGGATCAGGACATGGACGAGATGTTCAAACGGGCTCAGACAGCGCTTCAGCTGGAAGATTATCCAGGGGCTGAGGAACTGTTCACCACCCTTCTTGTGCTGAACAACAGGGATACCCGGGCGATCATGGGGCTAGCAGGTGCTTTGGAGGGTCAGGCAAAGTACGAGTTTGCCATGCCCCTTTACTTCATGGTGCTGGCCACCACCCCCTATGATCCTGTGGCACCCTTCAGGGCCGGTGTCTGTCTCATTCACCTCGGGAAAAAGGCGGAGGCAATAAAGCTTTTTGGCCTTGCAGCAGATTGCGCTAAAGAGGTAAAAAACACAAAAAAGCAGGTGTATGTTGACCGGGCAAAGGGAATGCTCAAAACCCTTTCATAAATAACGGAGGAAAAATGGCTGAACAAATCACAAGGGAAAGCTTTCTTGACCAGTGGGAGAATACAAAAAAGGGGGTTGCCCAGCATATGGACGGTCAACAATCCCTTAGTACCCTTATGGCGCTTGACAAAAAAGGGCTGGGGATGATCTATAAAAATGCCTACACGGCCTTTGAGGCGGAGGATTATACCCAGGCAGAAGATCTTTTTTTTATTCTTTTTCTTCTTGACTCAAAGGACACCAACTTTCAGACAGGTCTTGGGGCAGCCTATGAGGCCCAGGAGAAATTCGACAACGCCATTTCCATGTACACCCTTGCAATGATGAAAAACGGCAGGTCCCCCCAGCTGCTCTTTCGAACAGGAAAATGCCTCTTGGCAACCCATCGAAGGGATGAGGCCAGGATCGTGTTTGAGCTTGCCGCTGAATCCAGTATGACCAACCAGGCTCGGCCCCAGGAAAATAGTGTTGATCGCCTTGTATCCATTGAACAATCAAAAAAAATTCTTGGACTTTTAAACGGCTGAAACAGGGAGGTAATCGCAAATGGTTGAAGGCATAGGAACCACCCCGTCGGGCAATGTTTCGGGTCAGATTCATTCTGAATATGAGGATGTGGAACTTTCCCTTAAAAGGGCCTTTCCCGGCAAGAGCGAACTTGAGATCCAGCAGGCAGTGGTCTCCTACCTGGAAACTGTCGAGAAAAAGGATGGCTCAGCCATCGACAGCCAGGCCATGATCGACCATATCAGCCAGACGTTCAACGCTGAGATTTCCACCCGGGCCGCCAATGAGATAAAAACCGAATTGGAAAAGTTAACGGCCCACCAGGATATCGATGTGTCAGAGCTTGCATCGATTCTCACCGATTATTCCCCGGACGGTATTGACCAGGCGGACCGGGAGTACCTGGTGCTTCTCTGGCAGATGCTCCAGGGAGAGATTGAAGACGCTTTCCTGGACGAGAGCACGACCGTGGCAAATTCGAACAAGGAGCTTCAGCAAAAGGAATTTAATGAGTTTGTCGAGAAAAAAGCCAAGGAGATGGAAAAAATAGGGAAAACCAACTTCTGGAATAAGCTTTTGAAATGGGTCGGAGTGGTGGCTTCTGTGGTGGCGGCTGCTGTAGCCTGTGTGGTGGCCGCCGCCGCCATTGCAACGGGTGTGGGGGCGGCGGCAGGGGCACTTTTGATCGCCGGGGCCGCCATACTTGTCACCCTTGCCGTTTCCGGTGCGGTTTCGGCCGGCCTGAGTGAGGCTGGTGTAGAGTGGTCCCTGGGCCAGGGCCTTGGCAAGGGCATTGCGAAGCTTATCAACGCCCTTGGCGGGGATGTGGACGAAGAAAATTTTGCTAAATGGTTCTCCTTTGGGGTTCAGATGGCCCTTACCGTTGTGGCCATTGCCTGCACCCTTGGAGCGGGGCTGGTTACGGCACCGGGGGCCGTGGCCTCGGCCGGCTCAACCGGTGCAAGCGCTGCCTCGTCGGGTGCATCGGCCGCCTCGTCAGGTGCTGCGGCAGCGGCATCAACCGCAGCCTCGACAACTTCTACCCTTACCAACACCATGAACGGAGCCACAAATGCCCTGAGAATGATGAGTGCGGGTCTTGGGATAGCAACAGGGCTTATCCAGGGGGGATCGGCCGTTGCAAACTATTCTCTGAGCAAGTTCCAGGCAGAACTTCTTGAAATCAAGGCGTTGCTGGAAAAACTTGCGGAAACAAGAAACATGGAGCAGGAACTTATGGGAGCCATTCTCAGTAAAATATTCGAGGCAATGCGGGGAAACGTTGCCGACTCCATGGACACCATTTTGCAGGATCTTGAACTGATTGTAAGCATGAACCTTAATAAGGCTTAGGAGTAAATAAATGACAATAAATGACATTGGCGGGACAAATTTTGACACTCTTCAGCTTTATGCTGAGATGACGGGAACCGGTCAGGATGACCAGGCCATTGAAAAATTAAATCAGGATATATTGGCTGCCATACCCGATTCAACCCCGGAAGAGGTGGGACAGGCGATTGACAGGATAAAAACGGCCAACCCCAGCTGGACAATGGATGAGGTGTTTGAGGCGGTCGTTAAAGAGTTGAATCCCGGTTGTGAAACCGAGAAGATCAATCAGATCAGAACCAGCTGGCAGGAGTTTACCGGGGTTTCCAACCTCTCAGCCGACGATATCGGTAAGGTTCTTACCAGTCCGGCAGATTTTGTAATAAGCAACCCGGAGATCACTGAAAAAACCATCAAGAACACCATGGCCATGCTCATGCTTCTCATGGTGGAGATCGCCGGTGAAGAATCGGCCAACCAGCTGCTCGAGGGGTTTACCCAGAGGGATGAAGTCATGGCCATTGCCAAGGAAAAGGCCGAAGACATCATGGCAAAGGCCATTGTCAACCTGGTGGTGGGGCTTGCCAGCGCAGCCATTCAGGTGGGTGCTTCGGCCATGGCCATGTCAACCGCCTCCAAGGGGTTAAACGCTGCAAGAGCCGGCGATGCTGCTCTTGCAGGCGCCTATGGCGGCAAGTCCCAGGCCATTGCAGGCCTGGGCCAGGCAGGTTCCAGTGCCTGCAGCGCCCTTGGCGGTGCAATCACCGGAATGTACGATGCCGATATTGCCATCAAGGACGGTGAAAGCCAGGTGGCAAACATCAACAAGGAAACTTCGGATAAGCTCAAACAAAAGGCGAGCGAGCTCATTCAGAACTGCATCAGCATGCTCCAGTCCATGAGCCAGGCAGATTACCAGACCATGACCGCCATAGGCAGGGTGTAAACAATGATCAAACAATGGATGGAGGCCGTCTGTGCCAAAGCAGGCTGGCGCGTACCCAGCATAAACAGCAGCGACCGGTATCGGTTTCGCCTTGACGGAGATATGGTCATTGATGCCGCAAGCCCCGACCATAGAACCCTTGTGCTCGAGGCTGAGATAAAAAAACTATCCAGGGCCGACCGGGACCAGGCTGTCAAACGAGCCGCAACCGCAGTCCTTCCCAGGACGTTTACGGACTCGGCAACCCTGAGCCTTGATATGGAAAATCTGAGTTTACGCCTGCACAGGGTCGTTTTACTGGGTGCTTTACGGGCCTCTGAGTTTCCAGATGTCATGGAAAACTTTGTAAATGACCTTGCCTTTTACAAGGCCCTGTGAAAGGGTCGAAATCTTTAAAGTATTTTTGTGAAAATATCTGGTGCATTGAATCTAAGGTCCTAATCGGGTCTTGAACGGAGTCTGGAACTTGGGAAATAAAAATAAAGCCAAATGCTCAGCAAATTTGTTCCGCTTGCTAATACTTGTTCTATCTGGATTTTGTGTGATTCTTATCACCATACCTTCAAATGCCGGGGAACTGCTCGAAAAAAAATCCTTTGCCAACAAAGTGGTCGGCCAATACAACCCGCCGATATCAAGCATCTTTCACAACAATTTTTCCCACTATTCCGAAGCCGAACCCCTTGTGAATCTCTTAGAAACCTTTGCCAGAAGCCAGGGGTTGAGGGCCGCCTTTACGGAAAATGTCAAGGGTGAGGTGAGCGGTGACTTTAAGGATCTTAAACCTGAATATTTTCTGGCCGGAATTTATACTGCCTTTGGCATTGAGTGGTATGTGCTCGACGACATTCTCCACTTTTATGTGAAAAGAGATCTTGGACGAAGGTTGATTTATCTGTCTGCGGCAAAACCTTCGATGATGAAAAAAATTCTGGTTGAGGCCAACCTGCTCTCGGTCCAGCTGCCCTGCACCTTTAACGATGAGAGACGGGTCATTGTTTTTTCGGGTCCGTCGGCCTATGCGGACGGTGTGGCTGCGGCCATCAAGTCCTACGAGGATGCCTATCGAAACGAGCAGGAGGTAAAGGTCTTTTTTTTAAAGCATGCCTGGGCTGCGGATACATCCATAGGACCTGAAAAGGATAAAAAGATCATTCCAGGGGTGGCTTCGATCCTTACCGCCATGGTGCTTGAGGCCAGGTTGGAGAGCACCCAGCTTGCCGTTGGAACCGGCAAAGGCGCTGCCGTGCGCAGCACCATCCCGCCCATGGACGCTCCCAATCGAGCTGCCACGGAAATCACCCTTAAAGAACTTAAGCGGGAGGCCAAAGAGCAGATGGAGCTGGACCGCATGGTGGCATCTCCCATGTACACCGAATCAAGGGGGCTGCCCCAGGTCTCTGATAAAAGAATTGAACCTAGAATCCTGGCCGATTCAAGGAGTAATTCTGTTATTGTCCGGGATGCGGCCTATCGAATACCCTATTACGAAAAAGCCATTGAGGAGCTGGATAAGCCCCTGGATCTTGTGGAGATCCATGCGGCCATTGTGGATGTGGACACGGATTTTTCACGTACCCTCGGGGTTGGCCTGGGCGGAGCAGGTATTGTGAGCGATGGTGGAATCGGTGCAGGCAGCGGCATTACCGATATTTTGCAGCCCCTGGACATCATTGGGGGAGGAGAGGACGCTGCATCCATCATCGGTGAAGGATTCAACTTATCCACGGTATACAGCCATGGATCAGACTATTTTCTGGCCAAGGTGGACGCCCTTGAAACCCAGGGGGATGCCCGGGTACTTGGCAGACCCTCGGTTCTGACCATTGACAACACCTCAGCCTCCATTGAAACATCGACCACTTTTTATATCCGAGTCGTTGGCGAACAGGTGGTGGAACTAAAGGAGGTTTCCTCCGGTACCAATCTCACGGTTACCCCCCATATCATCCGGTATAAGGATAAAGAGCCCCAGATAAAACTGACGGTCAGCATTGAGGATGGTCAGGCGCCAAGCACGGGTTCTGTTGAAAACGACATCCCGGCCGTGGTCAAGAAAACCAACATCGAAACCCAGGGTTATATTTCTCCCGGCCAGAGCCTTCTCATCGGTGGGTACTACTATGAAACCGCAAAAACATCCGACAGTGGAATTCCTGTTTTAATGAATTTGCCGGGAATCGGTTCTATGTTCAAAACGGCAACCAACAACGTGCAGCGAATGGAGCGTTTGATTCTGATCAGCCCAAAGATCATAAAACCCGGTGAAATACAGGCCAACGGTCCGAACATTGACGCAAATAAATTTTATAGATCTCCCTACAGCACGGAATCCGGAGATGTTCAATCCCTGACACCCCGTCCCCGGCAAGGGGGTGGCTGTTCGTCAAAAAGGTTCATGGGCCCCGGGGAGCAGATGAAATAATGGGCATTATACTAAAAATTTTTTCAGGTCCCCACCTTGGTGCTGAAGTTCCCCTTACCCCCGGTGCCACCACATTGGGAAGCAGCAGGAGTTGTGATCTTGTCATACAGGACAGTTCGGTTGCCGAACGTCACCTCTGCCTTGTGGTTCCGGATGTTCCGGATGCAATTAAAGAAATTACGATAAAAACCATCGATGCCCCGGTGACACTGTTTGCCCGGGAACGGGATGGGGACACCACGGCAGGGGCAGGCCGGAGCACCGATCAAATTGTAGACCCGGGTGCAGACCAGGGAAAAAGTCCGGACCTCGGCATGGATCAGGATCAACAATCCCATGAACAACGGGTTGAAGGTGAAGCTTCCTGGGAACCCTTGACCCCCCTGATGCTCGGCACCACCTGCCTGGCCTGGAAACTTGATGGGCAAACCTGGGGGGATTTTGCCCCTTCAACCGGCTTTTCCGGCAAAGCGTTTCTCCGGGAAAAACAGACACCTGTCCCGGGATCAGATGCTGAAAAGAGTCAGGATGCAACGGTTGCAGGTCAACCGACAGCATCTGCCCAAAAGGTTGTTTTACCGCCCATTTTTGCCAAAATTCTAAAGTATGTGGGGATTTTATTTCTTTTCCTGTTGATTTTTGGTCCCTGCATGGGCACAAACGATACAAAGCTTGCCAGGGATATGAAGCATGTCCTTGAAAAACAGGGCTTTGAATACCTGGCCGTGACCCAGACAAATATCGGGGTAACGGTGTCTGGAGTGGTAGCCACCCAGGAAGACAGAGGCCAGCTGTGGAAGATTGCCGGCGGTATGGATTACCCTGTCTTTATCAATATCAGGGTCAACGAGGAGCGGGCCTTTGCCGTAAAGGTGGCCCTGTCCGTGCGGGGATTGTTTCCAGAGGTTGAACTCGATGAAAAAAATGTTCTAATCAAGGGGTATATGCGGGATAAACTCATTGAGGGTGCCTCTAAAATCTGGATACGCAACGATATTTTCGAGGTGGATAAAATTGATTCCGCCATGGTCTATGCCTTTCAGGTCTGGCCGGTACTCAAGGACAGGCTGATCAGCCATAAGCTTGAAAACCTCGTAACCATAAGGTTCCATCCCGGTCTTGTCCAAGTGGAGGGAGAGCTTGATTTTGACCAGCGCCAGACTCTGGAGACGGTAAAGGGCGAGGTGTGTGATCGCCTCAGTTCGCCTATTGCCTTCTGGGACACCCTCACGGCACCTGGCTTTTCCGCTGAATGGAATTCGAGCCTCAACTCGGGTATGCGGTCGAAATTTTCACCGGATCCCGCCCTTGCCCAGCTCTTTCTTGATTCTCAATCGGCAAAGGGGATCCCGGCCTTTGTAGCATCAACACCTGCTCTAAGGGCTGGCCAGGATAAGGAGACGGGTATGAAACAGATCTCCTTACACCCCGGAACTTCAACACTCCAAACCCCGGTTTCCTCCTCTGCCGCTCGTTTTTCAAAAGAACAATTGGATGAGATGGTCGAAGATGCAAAGTTGATAAAAGACTCCAGGGGCGAGCAGCTGGCCGTGATTCAAGACAAGGACGGCAAGGTTCTGGGTGCCCTGATACCTGACGGCCAGGGCGACTTTGAACGTACTCCCTCAGGAGAACCTCTCCTGTTGCCGGTTATAAGGGATAAAGACGGTAAATTGCTGAGGGACAAAAAGGGCAACCTTGTTTTTGCCGAACCCCTGAGAAACGATAAGGGCAATATCCTGCTCAGGGACAAGATGGGTATTGCAAGGGATGATCTGGGACGTGTCCTCGTGGACGAACAGGGAAGGCCAATCATCGGTGAAGTACTCAGGAATGAAGACGGCACCATTCAGCGGGACGAACAGGGCAGGGTACTGGTCAAAAATGAACAGGGTGAAATTGTTCCGGCAACCCCCCTGCCACAAGGGGCTGCAAAGGACGACCTGGGACGTGTCCTTGTCGACGACCAGGGAAGACCCGTAATGGGCGAAGTGCTGAGGGCTGAAGACGGCACCATTCAGCGGGACGAACAGGGCAGGGTACTGGTCAAAAATGAACAGGGTGAAATTGTTCCGGCAACCCCCCTGCCACAAGGGGCTGCAAAGGACGACCTGGGACGTGTCCTTGTCGACGACCAGGGAAGACCCGTAATGGGCGAAGTGCTGAGGACTGAAGACGGCACCATTCAGCGGGACAAACAGGGCAGGGTACTGGTCAAAAATGAACAGGGTGAAATTGTTCCGGCAACCCCCCTGCCACAAGGGGCTGCAAAGGACGACCTGGGACGTGTCCTTGTCGACGACCAGGGAAGACCCGTAATGGGCGAAGTGCTGAGGACTGAAGACGGCACCATTCAGCGGGACAAACAGGGCAGGGTACTGGTCAAAAATGAACAGGGTGAAATTGTTCCGGCAACCCCCCTGCCACAAGGGGCTGCAAAGGACGACCTGGGACGTGTCCTTGTCGACGACCAGGGAAGACCCGTAATGGGCGAAGTGCTGAGGACTGAAGACGGCACCATTCAGCGGGACAAACAGGGCAGGGTACTGGTCAAAAATGAACAGGGTGAAATTGTTCCGGCAACCCCCCTGCCACAAGGGGCTGCAAAGGACGACCTGGGACGTGTCCTTGTCGACGAACAGGGAAGACCCGTAATGGGCGAAGTGCTGAGGACTGAAGACGGCACCATTCAGCGGGACGAACAGGGCAGGGTACTGGTCAAAAATGAACAGGGTGAAATTGTTCCGGCAACCCCCCTGCCACAAGGGGCTGCAAAGGACGATTCTGCTTTTGCCAAGACGCAGGTGCCAATCATGACAGGACCTGTTATGGATGGTAAGGGGAATGTGGTCTATGACAAGAATGGCAAACCCATAATGGGTCGGGTAGCCCTTGACAGGGATGGAGAAATTGTCACCGATGCAGACGGTAATCCTGTGGTTCTCGGTGTGGCCTTAGATGAAAAGGGCAAACCCATGATAGACGCTGATGGCAGAGTAGTTCCCCTGACCATTGCCAGGGATTCAGAGAACAGAGTGGTTCGGGATAAGCGTGGCAATCCCCTTCTCGTTCCGGCAATCCTTGACAGGGATGGCAGACTCCTGCGTGACGAGAAGGGCAAGCCTGTGGCGCCCAGAGTCATTACCGGTGCCGATGGAAAAGCAGTATTAGACAGGAATGGCAACCTCATTCTGGATCAAGATGCCCACAATGTTCTCTTGCCACCCGACGCTATCGACAATAATGTTGGCGTTCAGCCTGGAGATACGCAGCTTGGCAGCGAAGGATCAAACATGTCGTCGGGTGTAAGTGAGAGCCAGACCGGCGGCCAGTTTCCATCGGATAAAAATATTTTTGGATCTGGCACGGTGGTTGCAGATAGGTTGAATCAAGAAAAAGAAGTTGACCCCCTTGGCGGACTTTCCATTGTCAGCATAACCCTTAAACCCATTCCCTTTGTAAGCATGAAGGACGGGCAGAAGTTTTTCACCGGAGGAAAATTGCCTGGCGGTTACGTGATAAAGTCCATAGCCACCGACCACCTGGTACTGGAGAGACAGGGCAAGACAAAAACATTAAAAATGAGGCATGACTGATGGAGCAAACTTTGATGGACTTTACAGTGGATATCCTGGACAATGACGCCCATGCCGTTGGGAGGTCACGGCTTTTTGATGAACTTTTAGAGATGGACACCATTCTGAAACAGAAAATGGACCGGGGGGTTACCCTGGAGGACGCCAAAAAAATTGAAATCATTAGACGGGCAATTGAATCATCCCGGATGATAATAGATAAAATTTGGAACTCCAGGTATAACTGATTGTCTAATTAGGATAAGAAATGCCTGAACAAATAACTTTTAAAAAGGAGATTTACCATGGCAACACCAACAATTAGAGGCGCTTTTGAAGATTTAAATACAAAGGTCGGCACTTCAGCAGCGGCACTTAACACTGAAATTACTAGCGCATTGGGCAGTGACGATCTTGATCCCATGCAGATGCTCCAGCTTCAGTTTCAAATGGGGAAATTCAATGCAATGGTCGAGGCAACCTCTTCCGTGACCAAGGGCTTGACAGATACTGCCAAGACCCTTGCCCAGCGTGCAGGTGGATGATTCTCTCTCTCTTTCCAGGGGGCATGGCAATGTTTTTCAAAGCCATGCCCCTTCAGGAGACGCTTTGGTCGTGCAGTTTTAAGATTTAACTGTATAGTAAAAACGCTTTTTAAGGGAAACGACAGAATGCTTGAACGAAAACAGACCCAGCGCCTGCTGGACATTGCACTTCTGGGATGCCAGACGGGCCATACAACCCTTGCAAGGGATGTGATTGAGGGCCTTGACCAGCTGCTTGAAAAAAGCGCTGAACTTGAAATCTGCCGGGCAATGGGATATTACACCGTGGATCAGTTTGACGAGGCAAAAGAAATATTGGGCGCTGCGCTGGAGCGTTTTCCCGACGATCAGATGGTCAAGACCCACACGGCACTGGTTGACATTCTCATGGGTGAAACCATTGATGCAAAAAAAAACCTTGACCAGGTAGCTGCCCAGAATAAGGATGCAGATGCACAAAAATTTGCTGCCACCCTTATTGAACAATATTATTAAATAATATTTTCAGGTGGAACAGGACGGTATTGAAATGGGCATGGATACGATATTAAAATTAATGACCAATCTTTCCCGGGCAGAGGCGGGTCCAGCCATGGACACCTCCCAGGCCATTCCTCTACCCAGGTCTGCGGCCGATCCCGGGGCAGTGGCTGAATTTTCAAAGCTCATGAACCCGCCTGCAGATAATTTACAGATAACCGGAGGCAGCATTACATCTACTGACGCACCCATGATACCCCCCCACACCGAAACGGGTTATGCCAGCCCCATGACCATTGGGGAAAAATTAGAGGCCGCCAGATTAAACCCCGGTCGAGTCTCAGAAAGGGTTCAGACTGAAACTGACACCACCAAACAATGGCTGAACACCATAACCGATATCTTTGACAGTCAAACCCTTTCTGTTTCGGATCTATACAGGGTTCAGGTCCTGGCGGGCATGGCCCAGATAGAGACCACAAGAAACAGTTCGGTGGCAAAAACAATGGACGACAGTCTTAAAACCCTTATAAAAAACACGTGAATTAAGATAGCCAACAGCTAAAAACTAAGACGGGAGTGTAAGTTGCCAGTCAATCAAAAATTAAAACCCGATTTTTTAAGGCAGACTGTAAAAATTATTATGGTTGTTGCCGTCTGCTTTATGCTTACCGGGTGTCGGCAGGAGCTGTTCAACGATCTTAACCAGAAAGATACCAACGACATGCTCTCGGCCCTTTTAAAACGGGGCATCTATGCAACAAAAAAAGACCAGGGCAAGGGACTCTTTACCCTATACGTTGATGACTCCCAGGTGGTGAGTTCCCTTGAAATTTTACGCAGGCAGAGCCTTCCCCCTGAAGACTATGCCACCCTTGGATCCACTTTTCCAAAGGAGGGGATGATGAGTTCCCCACTGGAGGAGGATGCAAGGCTTGCCTTTGCCATTGCCCAGGAGCTGGCCGGTACCTATTCCCAGCTGGACGGGGTATTGAGTACCAGGGCCCATGTGGTGATGCAGAAGCAGGACCCGGTTACTGAGGTGATCACTCCGGCAACAGCCTCCGTCTTTATCCGCTATCTACCCGGATCATCCGTGGAACAGTATGTACCCCACATCCGAAACCTTGCGGCCAATGCCGTACCCAATTTAAAATACGACAACACATACGTATTTCTGTTTCCTGCATCCGACACCATCATCATGCCTGCCCCACCCAAGTACCGTCACTTCATGGGTGTGGATCTTGCTCCCTATGCCCTCAGAACCTTTATGCTCAGCCTATTTACCATCCTTTGTACCGGTCTCGGGGTCGGTGTTTTCGGCGTTATTCTCTTCCAGCGGTACAAGGCAAAAAAAACGGAGTCTGAATCCGGGGACGAGGATGAAAATGAAGGTTGATTCCGGCACTGAAACTTCCTCTGAAAGCCCATCCCAGTCCAACCGTCTTTTTTACAGGACCCTTGCAGGGGAGAGGCCCGGTTTGCTTGCGGCCATTATCGCCTTTAACCGGAACAGGAATCAAGATTCAAAGTCAGATTCAGATCCAGTTCCAGCCAAGGACGGTTTGTCCGATGATGTTTTATCTGGGCGCCACAACTTTTCTGCAAAGAATTTGACCTGGCTTTCCAGGACCTCAAACCGTTCAAAGGCAAGACTTTTTCCGGGAGACGGTGCCGGTTTCTGGGACTTTAAAGAAGAATCAAGGCGGATGGCCCTGCTTCCACCCCCCATGTTGAACGATCTTATCTTGAAATGGGGATCTGCCTTTTGTGCCCCGATTATCAACCGGATCATCCTTAGGAGAGATCTGGAAATTGTGGACCGGGAGATCGGAAAATCCCTTGTTGATTTTGCAAGGGGGCGGGGGCGGTTGAACCTGGGGGATCTGAGCGGGATTATTTCCCTGACCGATCGATCGATGAACCCCGACAAAATACGCTCCTTGATTGTGATGTATGGTATGAAGGCCCATGGTATATGTTGTGCCACCTGGCCCGTCCCTCTTAAGATCATTACAGACAATCGGCTTGAGCAGGAGTTGCCCGAGCTTTTTAAGAATCGGTTTGAACCTGAAAAGGTTGACCCTCCGCATTTCCGGGCCGTGTGGTTCAGCATGAAAAAAATTTTATTAAAGGAGGTGGCACCCGAATGGACTCCATGCTTTTCCTGAAAAAGCAGAGCGTGTTGCCGCCTGCCGGTCGACGATTCATCAAGGCAGGTGATTATGGTCAGATGATCGAGGCAGGTAAAATTCTGGAAGCTGCCCATGAAAAGGCTGCTGAAACCATTGCCCAGGCCCGTGAAATCTATGAGGCCCGGAAAAAACAGGGGTATGAGGACGGCCTTGAAGAGGGTCGCATGGAGCACCTTGAAAAGATAATGGATACCTCCATGAAGGCCATCGACTATTTTGAATCCATGGAAAAATCCATTGCGGCCCTTGTGACCCAGTGCCTTGAAAAGGTGCTGGGTGAGATTGATAATCATGATTTGATCCTGCGGATCGTACGATCGGGCCTTGCCATTGCAAGAAACGAACAGAGGGTTGTGGTCCGGGTCTGCCCGGAAGAACTCAAGACTGTTCAAGACGCAAATTCAGCCCTGCTCCAGGCCTATCCAGGCATCAGCGTGCTCGACATTACTGAAGATCCACGACTCAAACGGGGGGCCTGTATTGTTGAAAGTGAGCTTGGGGTTGTTGACGCAAGTCTTGAGACCCAGCTTGCAGCCATCAAACGGGCAATTGCAAAGAGGATATAGGATCTCATGGCATTTGAATACATGGTAAATATCATCGAAGACGCCGTCCGGGACATAAAAACCATTGAAATTAGAGGCCGGGTGGAAAAGGTGGTGGGAACGATTATTCATGCCGTGGTTCCTGGAGTGAAGATAGGCGAACTCTGTCTCTTGAAAAATCCCTGGGAAGAGTGGGAACTAAAGGCTGAGGTGGTCGGGTTTGCAAAGCGGGTGGCACTTTTGACCCCCCTGGGGGATCTCCAGGGCATTTCCCACGCAACCGAGGTGATTCCCACCGGTGAGATTCATTCAGTACCTGTGGGTGACGATCTTCTGGGCAGGGTGCTCAACGGCCTTGGGGAACCCATGGACGGCGGTCCGCCGCTTCGCCCCGCAGCCTATTATCCGGTGTATGCCGACGCCCCGAGCCCCATGGATCGGAGGATCATAGACAGACCCATCTCCCTTGGCCTGAGGGTGATCGACGGGATTCTTACCTGTGGTGAGGGTCAGAGAATGGGGATTTTTGCGGCAGCAGGCGGCGGAAAGAGTACCCTTCTCTCCTGCCTGATCAAAGGATCAGAGGCCGATATTTCCGTGCTTGCCCTGATCGGTGAGAGGGGGCGTGAGGTCAAGGAATTCCTGGAAAAGGATCTTGGCAAGGAGGGAATGAAGCGGGCGGTCATTGTCTGTTCCACCTCGGACCGATCGTCCATGGAGCGCCTCAAGGCAGCCTATGTGGCCACAGCCGTTGCCGAATATTTCAGGGATCAGGGCAAGCAGGTGCTTTTGCTGATGGATTCGGTAACCCGGTTTGGAAGGGCCCTCAGGGAAATCGGCCTTGCAGCGGGAGAACCCCCCACCCGAAGGGGGTTCCCACCTTCGGTCTTCTCGAGCCTGCCAAAACTCATGGAGAGGGCCGGGAACTCGAACAAGGGCTCGATAACGGCCTTTTATACGGTCCTGGTCGAGGGTGACGACATGACCGAGCCCATTGCCGACGAGACCCGGTCGATCCTGGACGGACATATTGTACTCTCCCGTAAACTTGCCTCGGCCAACCACTATCCGGCCATTGATGTCCAGGCATCCATCAGTCGGGTCATGAACAATATTGTCGACAAAGACCACAAGGAGTATGCCCAGCGGTTGAGAAAGGTACTGGCCAAGTACAGCGAGCTCGAAATCCTGGTGCAGATAGGCGAATATGAAAAGGGTGCTGACAAAGAGGCTGACGACGCCCTTGCACGCATTGACAATGTCAACCGGTTTCTCCGTCAGGGCCTTGATGATCACTCGACCTTTGACCAGACCCTCGACGCCCTCAAGCAGGTGGTATCATGATTGTATATCCCCTGGCCACCCTGCTGAACCTGAGGGTTTTTCGCCAGGACAAGGCCATGCGATACTTGCAGACCTGTGAGCGGGAGCTAACCAGGGCCCGGAACCTCGTTAAAAAGGCGGTTAAGGCGCATGAATCCTTTCTGGTGTGGCTGGCCCGGGAAGAAGAAATCCGCTACCAGGGAATCATGGGCAGGGAAATGACCCTGGACGAGGTGGATACGTTCAAGGCGGGTCTTTTGGCCATCCGGGCAAGGGAAAGCCTTTACCTTGAAAATATCCTCAAGGCAAGACAGGCGAAGGATCTCGCCAAACAGGCAGTGGCAAAGGCGAAACAAGGGTTGCTTGCGGCCCAGAAGGGAACCTTGAAGATCGAGGCCCACAGGGATAAATGGCTCGAGGTCGTGGCGCTTGAGGCGGAAATGGCCGAAGAGCGTGAGATGGAAGATTTTACCCTTAAAAAGAATGATGGGTTTGCATCAGAGGTTAACCTGTGATTACCCCGCCAAAACTGCCAGGAATGGAAAAAGAGCAGAACACCATCTCCTCCAAGGACTCAATTGTTCGGGACGGAGACGCCCATGCCATGCGCGCGCTTCTGAAATCAGACCAGAAGGGGAAGGGTGAAAACAGTGACCTTTCGTCTCTTTTTTCGACCCAGACCCGTCAGGCAGCAACGGATCTAAAGGGCCCGAATGCAGACAGGGACCTTGAGCAGAGACTAAAACAATACACGGCCGCCAAGGACCTTATACGCAAAAAATTGGATGGAGAAAATTCCCGGGAGGGCCATGGACAGGGACAACCCCAGGGTAGTGAACACCGGGATCAGGACCCCCTGGATCAACTGGCCCAGGCGGTGGCCGAACATATTCTTGTGTCGGACAAGGCCCATATGGATTTTGGTTCAGACCAGGAGGTGCGCATCAAAATAAAGGAAACCATTCTCAAGGATGCCCATGTGCATATGGTCAACAGGCATGACTGTCTTGAAGTAAAGTTGATAAGCTCGGATGAACTATCGGTTCAGACACTGATAGAAGCCCGAGACTCCCTTGAAAAACAACTGGAAAAGAACCATAAGGGCCTGATCCGAATAAGTATTGTACACCTGAAATCGGGAGCAGATGCCTGAAAAGGATAAGATGAATCAAGATCTTCCTATATCCACCTACAAACCCCGGAAATACAGTCGCCTGGAGTGTCGAATCTTTAATTTGATCGCCAGAAAAAAGATTCAATTCAACCTGAATGTGGGAACTCTGGAGGCGTTGCTTTGCCTGACCTTTGATGGCCAATGCTTGCCCTACCGGGGAATGGCCCCTCTGACCGATGCCGACCTTGCCTTTGAGGCTCAAGACCAGGTGTGGCAGGTCTGGTTTGAAAAGACACGGTGCCTGTATGAGCTGATTGAACGGGGTGACGATTCCGGATTTTTCACTGATACACCGCCTGAATCCCTGCCCCGGGAGGTGCTGTGGGCTGTTGTCGAGGCTTTTATCGGAAAGGGAGTGAGCCGGGTGGAACAGACCCTGCAATCACCTGTGAAGATCGTTGCTCCTGTTAAACCATCACCGGTGGATTGCTTTAGTATTCCGTTTGAACTGGTGTTTGGCGACACAGACGAGGGCCGGGCCCATGGTTATTTTCAGGTTCCCCTTAACCAGAGCTGTGTAGAGGTCCTAGAAACCCTATTGGCAGGCTTTCCCCTGGACAACCTGGGAGAAGAGGCCCTTGCCGGGCTGAAAACCGGGGTTTCCTTTGAGGTGGGAAGCCTGGTGCTGCCCCTTAAAGAGCTGAAAGCCATGGAGGTGGGGGATGTGCTGATCCCGAATCTATGGTATCCAGACGAGGGCACCATGGTTGTCTGCATTCCCCCGAACAGGTTCCTGGGTAAATTTGACCGGGAGACCCTGACTGCTACCGTGAAGATGAGTGACGGCCATCCAGAGCTTGTGCCTGACCGGTATTCCTCCCTGACAAGGGACCCCCTGATCAATCAAAATGACAAATTGGGAAAAGAAAAGATGACACAAGAGAACATAGACGTTGAAATTACCGGTGGAAACGGGGTGAAGGATGTTGGAAATATAGACCTCACCCTTGTTTTTGAGGTGGGCAGAATCAGCAGGACCCTTGCCCAGATCAATGAACTGACCCAAGGGGCTGTGATCGAATTGCCCGGGGAGATCCAGGAGGGTGTTCTGGTTGACATCAAGGTCAACGACCAGCTGATCGCCCGGGGTAAGATAGTGGGAATCGGCGAGAGACTTGGCGTTCAGATTACACAGCAGGCCAAGGCGTAAACCATGTTTGATCTAAGTCCGGTCACCATGATCTTTTTGATGGTATCGGTGGGCATCGCCCCCTTTGCCCTGATGATGGTCACCTCCTATGTCAAGATTGTTGTTGTTGTTTCTCTTGTGAGAAACGCCCTCGGCGTTCAGCAGGTGCCGCCGTCAACGGTTTTAAACGGGCTTGCCATTGTGTTGAGCCTCTTTATCATGGCCCCCACCGTCGTTGCGACCTCGAATCTCATGGCAGCCCAGCCGTTTCCGGAAAATGCCACCCCCACCGAGCTGATCAGGATCGTTAAAAATTCGTCCGGTCCCTTGATAAATTTTCTTTCGAGTAACTCGGAAAAAAGGGTCAAGGTCTTGTTTGAACGAACGGCAAGGCGCATCTGGCCCCAGGATCAGCAGGACAAAATAAGATCCGATAATCTGATGATCATCATCCCTTCATTTACCATCTCCGAGTTGACCAAGGCGTTTCAAATCGGTTTTCTGCTCTACCTGCCCTTTGTGGCCATAGATCTTATCATCTCGAATATTTTGCTTGCCATGGGCATGATGATGGTCTCTCCCATGACCATCTCATTGCCGTTCAAGCTGTTGTTGTTTGTCACCCTGGACGGTTGGTTAAAGATCTGCCAGGGATTGATGTTGAGCTATAGCTGAATAGGAGACGGCATGGATATTGGAAATATTGGAAATCAGTTCCAGCACCAGGTGGGGAATCAGGGCCAGGCTGGCGTTGCCGGTAGTTTTGCAGGCCAGAAGATAACGGTATCAGACCCCCTCTCCCTTGTATTGAACTCGGCTGAAGAGGCGAGCTTTGCCATGTCGGAACGGGAAAAATCCCGCCTTGATGAAACAAAGATGAAAACGGCGGGACCAAACACCGAACGGGTGGAACAGGTTGAAAAATATACAGAACTCATGGACCGTCAGGGCAAGGGCCAGACCCTGGATTCTTTTATTAAGTCCCTGTCCCAGAAAAAAGATCTCAGCCCCAGGCAGGCCATGCAGGAGGCCGCAACGTTTTTCGGCAACACGGCCGATGCCTATGCTGCCCTTGAATATGCCAAAAAGGAACTTGCAGACACCTTTGACGCTACTCTTTTTTCAGAGGCCATGGATCAGCTTGAGGATATTGCAGGAGGCAATATCCGGACAGAGCTTGCTGCAGGCGTTGCAGCCCTTGACCATGCTGCCCTTGGGGATGCAGAGGGCCTGAAGCAACTCTACGGCGCAACCCTAGCCGACCTTGGATCTCCCGTGAACGTCTATGACCGGGTGATCAATGAGTATGGAGAAGCTCGATTTGAAGAGGCCCTGGCCTTTTTAACCCGAAGCCTTGGCAATGATATGGCCGCAACCACCATCAACACGGACCGGGTACAGCTTGAGGGAATCGCACGGGATCTTGGCACGGTCAGCCTGCTCCACGGTCTCAACGCCCAGTGCAAGGCCCTTAATGCGAGACTTGAAAAGGGGGGACACCCCTCCCATTTGACGAGCACCGAAATGGTCAAGGAGATCCTGAAACTCAGGGATTCACACTTTGTGGGGGCCTTTGACATCGAAGGCATTGCCGACAGGGTCGGGGTCAGGGAGATTGAAGACCGGATTACCTTTTTCCAGGATTTAAGCAGCACCGCAAGGGATTTTTCCGAAAATCTCTTCCCCGATTCAGGAAGTCGCCTGAATATTATTCAGGCCATACAGACGGCACTGGACGACGCCATTGCAGTGGAAGAGGAAATGTACGAATAACCCCAGCTTCCGTTAAGCGACTTGGAACGATACACAATGAAACAGGTGAATATATGCATATAATCAAAGCAGTGGCAGATCTCGGACGGCAGATGGGCATTGACCTCAAGCTCAACCCCGACGGTGTATGCACGCTGAACATAGGAGATACAGATTCCCTTTTTTTAGAGAGAAGGGACGAGGTTCTCGCCATAAGCCTCGCAAGAAGGGTGGACAAGGATCTGATCTCCTGCCTTGAAAGGGGACTTGAACTCTGCCATTTGAAAAACGAGCCCCGCCATGGACTGCGCATCTCTCTTTTCAGGGAGAACACCCTTGTGGCCACATCAAAACTCGAACGCCATCACATGGATGCGGGTATGACCGAACAGATCCTGCCCTACCTGTTTGAGGTGATGAACTCAGCCGCTCCACAATGATACTATGAAAAACAGGAGGTGAAACCGTGAGCAACGGCATATCAATGTTTAACCCGGGGGTGGGCATCAACGGCATTTCCACCCCCCAGACCGAAAATATTTCAATAGCCCGGCAAAAGGGGGGGGTATCGCCGGCCCTCGCTGTCACCGGCAACGAACAGGGGCTAGAGGCCTACAATGGTAAAAACCTTGACTCCATTGTGGACGCCTATCTTCAACCAAAAAGCCAGGACCCGGACCTCATGTCTCCCCAGGTATTTGAACATACGGTTGCAAGCGCCCTTGACAAGCTTGGCAACCTGGGTGACAACCCTGATTTGACGGCATTTAATGCCGACATCGCCGAGAACACCAGCATGATCAACATGTTCAGCTCCCTGGTGGTTCAAGGATGACGACCGTTACCCTCACCCTGAACGAGCGTGACAGCCTCATGTTCCTGGTCTATTTGTACATGCGCATCGGAAAGATAGACGGGGCAAGGCTGATCCTGGAAACCATGGAACGTGTCTGCCCGGAAGAAAAAAGAACCGGCAAGTACCTTGCCGCCATTGCCCTTGAACAGGAGGATGGACAAAGGGCCATGGAGCACCTTACCAGGTATCTTGACCGAAGCGAGATCAAGAGCCAGGATGCCCCCCTGCTGCTGATGCAGGCAAAGGCCCTCTGGCTCCAGGGGCTTGTGGATGAGAGCCAGACTATTTTGTCCGAATATCTGACCATGACAGGAGCCTGAACATGAGTTTCAACACAATGGCCAACAACGCCGTTAGTTACATGAGCCGCCACAACGATATCACCCTTGCCTTTTTCCTGGTGGCGATCATCGGACTCATGATCATTCCGTTGCCCACACCCCTTGTGGATACCCTGATCGGCATGAACCTGGGGATTTCTTTTGTGGTGCTGATGATGTCCATGTATGTGGCAACGGCCCTTGACTTTTCTGTTTTTCCAACGGTTCTTCTCTTTACCACCCTGTTTCGGCTGGCCCTTAACATAACAACCACCCGCCTCATTCTTCTGGAGGGGGATGCGGGTATGATCGTCTATACCTTTGGCAACTTTGTTGTGCAGGGTAACTTTGTAGTGGGTGCCGTGATTTTTTTGATCCTCACCATCGTCCAGTTTCTCGTCATTGCCAAGGGATCTGAAAGGGTGGCTGAGGTGGGGGCAAGATTTACCCTGGACGCCATGCCCGGCAAGCAGATGAGTATCGATGCCGATTTAAGAGCCGGGGCCATTGACCAGGCCGAGGCCCAGTCAAGAAGGCACCGCATCACCAGTGAAAGCCAGATGTACGGCAACATGGACGGCGCCATGAAGTTTGTCAAGGGCGACAGCATCGCCGGCATGATCATCACGGTGGTCAACATCGTTGGCGGCATCGTGATCGGTAGCCTTCAACACGGGATGAAGGCGGGGGATGCCCTCCAGAAGTACGGCATCCTGACCATTGGAGACGGGCTTGTCTCCCAGATTCCATCGTTGCTCATCTCCATCGGGGCGGGCATACTGATTACAAGGACCTCGGACGAAGACACCGAACACCTTGGCGGCCAGATGGGCGATCAGATACTGGAACGCCCAAAGGCACTTATCATGGGCGGGGGCCTTCTCTTTCTCATGGCCCTGATACCCGGATTCCCCAAACCCCAGATCATCGCACTTTCCCTGGTTCTGGTGGGTGTGGGTATGGTGGTTTCAAGGGCGCAAAACCAGCCCATCCTCATGGACCACGGGGAAGAACTCCAGAAGACCCTATCCCCCACCGTCAAGTCCAGGCGAAAGAAGCAGACAGCCCAGAAGGAAGAGTTTGCACCGACAGTACCGCTTTTGCTGGATGTGGCATCGGACCTTGGGACTTCCCTCACCTTTGACACCTTAAACAACGAGATCATAACCCTCAGAAGGGTTCTCTACTACGAGATGGGGGTCCCCTTTCCCGGCATATCCATCCGGCCCACAGATGCCCAGTCCAGCTTTTCCTACACCCTGCTTCTCCATGAGATTCCCATCACAACAGGAACGCTTGTGCCTGGCAAGGTGCTGGTGCGGGAAAAGGCGACAACCCTCAGCATGCTCAACATAGCGTCTGAAAAGAGGGACGATTTCCTGCCCGATCATCCTTCCATATGGGTGGGTGAAAAGGATATTCCAAAGCTTGAACAGGCAGGGTTCAGCTATATGACCCATGCCCGGATTCTCACCTATCATGCATCCATTCTTCTTGCCAGAAACGCCTCCGAGTTCATCGGCCTTCAGGAGACAAAGTATCTCATGGACAGGATGGAAGAGCGGTCTCCGGAACTGGTCAAGGAGGCAAGCCGCCTTTTGCCCGTTCAAAAGGTCGGGGAGATTCTCCAGCGCCTGGTCCAGGAAAGGGTCTCCATTCGAAATCTTAGGGCGATCTTTGAGGCCCTTGTGGAGTGGGCTCCTAAGGAAAAGGATACTGTCCAGCTCACCGAGTATGTGAGATCTGCCCTGAGACGTCAGATCAGTTTTAAATACACCGGCGGTCTCAATGTTCTGGCTGTAATTTTGATTGATCCGGATACGGAAGAGGAGATCCGAAAATCCATCCGCCAGACCTCGGCCGGGGCCTTTCTGGCCCTTGCCCCTGACACCGCAAAAAAGATAGTGGAAGAGCTTGGAAAAAATCTGGGGGATTATAAGAAGCGTAAACAGCTACCCGTGGTCCTTGCCTCCATGGACATAAGGCGGTATGTCAGGAAACTAATTGAAAAAAGTTACTACGACATAGCCGTTGTCTCCTACCAGGAGCTGACCCCCGAGGTCTCGGTACACCCCATCGGCAGAATACGAACCTAAAGGAAAATTATATGGTAGAACAGGCTGCAATAGGCTATGCGTCAAAGGCAATGTATCTTGTATTGATCCTTTCCATGCCCCCCATTGTGGTGGGATCGGTGGTGGGGCTTTTGTTCAGTCTTTTTCAGGCCATCACCCAGCTCCAGGAGCAGACCTTGAGTTTTGGTATCAAGCTCATTGCCGTTTCCCTGACCATACTTGCCACGGCAGGCTGGCTTGGGGGGATGCTTATCTCATATGGAGAGGAGATTTTTACCAACTTTAACCAGATTCTAAGCTAGGCTGAGATGGAGACCCTAGAGTGGCTTAAGGCCATTGGCATCGAGCGGCTGATCTTTGCCATGGTCCTTGGCATGCCAAGGCTGTTTGCCCTTTTTACCGTCACCCCTTTTCTGGGGGGCAGCATCATCACAGGCCCCCTGAGAATGACCATCGTTCTTCCCCTGATGCTGTTTATCTATCCCACCCTGCCCGACGCCATGGCCCTCACGGCCGGTCTCAACAACACCGAGGCCGTACTCCATGTCATGGCCCTGATGGTCAAGGAGGTGTTCATAGGCTTTGCCCTGGGATTCCTTGTCAGCATTTTGTTCTGGACGGTCCAGAGTGCGGGTTTTCTCATGGACAATCAGAGGGGTTCCTCCCAGTCCGAGACCAGCGACCCTCTCTCCCAGGAGAGCACATCCCCCCTGGGCTCATTTTTGTTCCAGGTGCTGGTCTACATGTTCTTTTCAAGCGCCGCTTTCACCGGTTTTCTTACCATGTGCTTTACAAGCTACCTGATCTGGCCCGTGGGACAACTCATTCCCTGGCCTTCGACCATGAAGCTGCCGATTCTGTTCATGGAACAGGTGGCCTGGCTTGCCCTTTACATGCTGCTCATCTCAGCTCCGGTGGTCATCGCCTGCTTTTTAAGTGATTTCTGTCTGGGTCTTATCAATCGTTTTGCCCAGCAGCTCAACGTCTTTATTCTCTCCATGGGAGTCAAGAGTGGTGCCACGGCCTTTTTGATTTTCATCTATCTCTATCCCCTCTGCCATATCTTCATGGAATTGATGGCAAGGCTTTCCAGGGTGCACATGACCCTCAGTGGGGCGCTTTGAGCGATAAAACCGAACAGCCCACTGCCAAGAAGCTCAGGGATTCAAGGCAGGAGGGCCAGATAGCAAAAAGCCAGGAGCTTCCCGCAACCGCAACCACCGTAACTCTTTTTGCCGTCATCTTCATGTTCAGGGAATATTTTTTCAATGTATTGGCCGAACTGTTCGACCTTCCCATAAAGATCATGAACCAGCCCTTTGACGAGGTGTTTTATCCCACGCTTTTGTCGGTGTTGATGTGCATTGCCAAGATCGTTCTGCCGGTTGTTCTGTCGGTGATGCTCATGGGGACAATTGCAAATCTCATTCAGGTGGGTGTTCTTGTTTCCATGAAAGCGGCCATGCCTAAATTGTCAAACATGAATCCCAAACAGTGGTTTCAAAAGACATTTTCCATTAAAAATCTGGTGGAGTTTATCAAAAGCAGTATCAAGGTGGTGGTGATTGGGTATGTGGCCATGCTTGTGGTCGAAAAACATATCATGTCCCTGCAGTTAATTCCAAGGATCGGAATCGGGGCGGTTTATTCGTCGCTTGGTACGATCTTGTTCGAACTTGCCGCCTATGTCAGCGGTGTGATGATCGTTGTTGCGGCCTTGGACTATCTGTTCCAGCGCTGGCAGCATACGAAAAAACTGATGATGTCAAAAGATGAGGTGAAAAGGGAGTACAAGGAGATGGAAGGAGACGCCCAGATCAAGAGCAAGCGCAAACAGCTTCACCAGGAGATGATTGCCCAGGGGGCAACCCAGAACACCCGCAAGGCCACCGTGCTGGTCACCAATCCCACAAGGCTTGCCATTGCCCTCTACTATGAGGATGGAGAAACCCCTCTGCCCGTGGTCCTTGCCAAGGGCGAGGGTGAACTTGCCCGGCGCATGGTGGCAGCAGCCAAAGAGGCAGGCATTCCCATCATGCAGAATGTACCCCTGGCACGGGCGCTTTTTACCGATGCCCGGGAAAACACCTATATCCCCGGGGACCTTGTGCGCCAGGTGGCGGATGTGCTGCTCTGGGTCCGGTCCCTGGAAAAAAAATAAAGGATTTGTTTTTGCAATTTCAATTGTGTCTGTCTCTGTCAGTGGCAGCCGGTGATGTCCACAATTAGAATTGCGTTTGCTGTTTCTTGACCCGGGTCAAGGAAAAAATGCTTTCCATGGTGTAGGTTGGTCTCCAGGATCAACAATAAACGCAAACCAGGGGAGGAATGAACATGTTTTGTTTTCAGTGCCAGGAAACCGCAAAGGGTAGGGGCTGTACCATCAAGGGGATGTGCGGTAAGGAAGAGACCACGTCCAATCTTCAGGATCTTTTGATCTACAATCTCAAGGGCATTGCCGTACTCGCAAAGGGGCTCAAGGCGTCGGGTGTGGATGTGGGACGGGATGTGGGACTGTTTGTCTCCAAGGGGCTGTTCACCACCATCACCAATGCCAATTTTGACGACGACAGCCTTACCCTCTGGATTCAGCACTCCCTGGGGGTTAAAAAGGAGCTCAAGGCAAAATTTGATGCTTTGACCTCCGGCCCTGCAAAGGCTTCCCTGTGGACCCGGATTGTCGGCCTGTTCAGCGATGCCCCTAGTGCGGCTCCCCAGAACATGATCCACGATTGTGCCGTCTGGTTTGACAATGATGCCGCGGCCTACCAGGAAAAGGCACAGACCGTGGGAATCCTTGCAACAACCAACGAGGATGTCCGCTCCCTGAGGGAGCTTTTGATCATCGGCATCAAAGGGGTGGCTGCCTATGCCGACCATGCCGCCGTTCTCGGCATTGAAAAGGATGAGATCTATGATTTTCTCATGGAGGCCCTTGCATCCACCACCGAGGATCTGTCCGTGGATGAAATGGTGGCCCTGGTCATGCGGGCCGGCGAGTGCGCCGTAACAACCATGGCGGTCCTGGACGAAGCCAACACCCGGGCCTATGGCAATCCTGAAATCTCCGAGGTCAACATCGGCGTCGGTGACCGTCCCGGCATTCTCATCAGCGGCCATGACCTAAAGGACATGGAAGAGCTGCTCAAACAGACCGAAGGAACCGGGGTGGATGTCTACACCCATGGGGAGATGCTCCCGGCCAACTACTATCCGGCCTTTAAGCGCTACGATCATTTAAAGGGCAACTACGGCAGCTCCTGGTGGAAACAGAATGAAGACTTTCAGACCTTTAACGGGGCCATCCTCATGACCACCAACTGCATCATTCCCATTAAGAAAAAGAACACCTATGGGGATCGCATTTTTACCACGGGCGTGGTGGGCTATCCCGGGGTGAACCATGTTGCCGACCGGCAGGACGGCAAAACCAAGGATTTCTCCCAGGTGATTGCCGTGGCAAAAAAATGTGAGCCCCCCCAGGAGATCGAGACCGGCACCATTGTGGGTGGATTTGCCCACAACCAGGTGATTGCCCTGGCCGACAAGGTGGTGGAAGCGGTCAAGTCGGGCGCGGTCAAGCGGTTCGTTGTCATGGCCGGCTGTGACGGCCGGCAAAAGGACCGGGGGTATTTCACTGAAGTTGCTGAAAAGCTGCCCAAGGATACCATCATCCTCACGGCAGGCTGTGCAAAGTACCGTTACAACAAGCTCAACCTCGGGGATATCAACGGCATTCCAAGGGTACTGGATGCGGGTCAGTGCAACGATTCCTACTCCCTTGCCGTGATCGCCCTCAAGCTCAAGGAGGTGTTCGGGCTCGAGGATATCAACGACCTGCCCATCTCCTACGACATTGGATGGTACGAGCAGAAGGCCGTGGCCGTTCTCCTGGCCCTGCTGTTCCTCGGGGTCAAGGGCATTCGCCTTGGACCCACACTCCCGGCCTTTGTTTCGCCGGCCGTGCTCAAGGTGCTGGTCGACAGATTTGACATCAAACCCATCGGCGATGTGGACAGCGATATTGCCGCCATGATGCAGGGCCGATAATGCCATAACCGTCCCGGGATGACCCTGATGTTCAATGGGGACCGTCCCGGGAGGCTGTGGACAGGCCCCGGGAAGTACTCTGGTCTGCGCCGGTAGGCGTCCCCACCCGGTACCTCCATGGAGACTTCTAAAAATAGAATTGCTGATTCAACGACAATCGGGTTGATTTTGGTTCCTGGTTTGTGCAATAACCGGCATGGCCGGAGCAGGACGTCTGCCCTGGCCACAACAAGGTTTGAAACTTCCCACGGATGCTGCTTTGAGGGGTGTTTCATACAAAACCCCATGATCGGCAGGGACCCGGATCCAGGGCTGACCGCGGATGGGTCCGCTGGGGTGACGCTGCAGGTAAACCGGCAGGACACGGGCTGAAATCAATGAAATTCCTCCACACATCAGACTGGCATCTGGGGCGCTCGCTCTATGGACGGAAACGCTATGACGAGTTTACCCGTTTCCTGGACTGGCTGGTTGTTACCATTGAGCAGCAGGGCATTGATGGGCTGCTGGTTGCCGGAGATGTTTTTGATACCACCACCCCCAGCAACCGGGCCCAGGCGCTATATTACCGGTTTCTGTGCCGGGTGTCTGCCACCTGCTGCCGCCATGTCGTTGTGATTGCCGGCAACCATGACTCTCCGTCGTTCCTGAATGCCCCAAGGGAACTGCTGCGGGCGTTGAATGTCCATGTGGTCGGCGCCATGACAGACGACCCGGCCGATGAGGTGATTGTCCTTTCCGGCCGGACAGGGGGGGCAGCCCGGGATATCTCCCCGGAGTCTGGAACGCCTGACCTGGACCACACCGCCATTGTGTGTGCGGTTCCCTACCTGCGGGATAAGGATGTCCGCAGTGTTGAACCGGGCGAGACCATTGATGACAAGAACCGGAAACTGGTCGAGGGGATCAAGCAGCACTATGCCGAGGTGGTGGCCGTGGCGCAGAGAAAACGGGACGCCCTTGTTAAAACTTCTTCCCTGGAAAATCCAGAATCAAAAATTCCCATTATTGCCATGGGCCATCTCTTTACCGCAGGCGGTAAAACCGTTGAAGGTGACGGCGTCAGGGATCTGTATGTCGGATCCCTGGCCCACATGGGTGAAGATGTGTTCCCGCCGTCCATTGATTACCTTGCCCTGGGGCATCTCCACGTTCCCCAGTCGGTGGGCAGCACAGGCCGTATCCGCTACAGCGGTTCTCCCATCCCCATGGGCTATGGCGAAGCCACCCAGGAGAAACAGACGGTTGTCATTGAATTCAACACCACCACACCCATCCTCCACAACGTTCCGGTGCCTTGTTTTCAGCCCCTGGTGCGCATTGCCGGCTCCCTGGATCATATTCATGCCCGGGTTGAACAACTCAAGCAGGAAGAAAGCCGGGCATGGCTCGAGATTGAATACACGGGCCGTGACATCATCGCCAATCTCCGGGATCGCATTGAAGAGGCACTGGCCGGCTCTGCCATGGAAGTTCGCCGGATAAAAAACAAACGGGTCATTGACCGTGTGATCCAATCCATCCGGGAAGATGAAACCCTGGATGACCTGGATCCCGGTGATGTGTTTAACCGATGCCTGGACCTATTTGATGTGCCCCATGACGACCGGAACGATCTTGTGGCATCCTACAACGAAATCCTTTACTCTTTCCATGGGCAGGACGTGAATGCGGAATAGGGCGGCGGACCATGAAGATCCTTGAACTCCGGTTTAAAAACCTCAACTCTATCTATGGCGAATGGTTCATAGATTTTACCGACCCGGAATATGTTTCAAGTGGCATTTTTGCACTGACCGGGCCGACCGGTGCAGGCAAGTCCACCATTCTTGATGCCGTCTGCCTCGGGTTGTACGGCGCAACCCCCCGCCTTGGCAAAATTACCAAGGGCGGTAACGAAATCATGTCACGCCAGACCGGGGAGTGTTATGCCGAAGTAGTGTTCGAGTCCCAGGCCGGCCGGTTCCGCTGCCATTGGGAGCAGCGTCGTTCGCGCAAAAAAACAGATGGCGCCCTTCAGTACCCCGAGCACCAGGTGGCCGATGCCCTTACCGGAAAGCCCATTGAGACCCGAAGAAGTCTGGTCGCCGGCATTATCGAAGAAAAAACCGGCATGGATTTCGACCGTTTTACCCGGTCGATTCTGCTGGCCCAGGGCGGTTTTGATACTTTTCTCAAGGCCGATGTGGAGCAGAAATCCAGAATACTCGAACAGATAACCGGCACAGGGATCTATTCTGAAATCTCCCGCCGTGTCCATGAACGCCAGCGGGAGGAGCGTGAAAAGCTGACCCTTCTCCAGGCTGAGACCTCGGGTATTGCGATTCTTGACCCGGCCCAGGAACAACAGATTCAGCAGGACCTTGAAGCCGGGCAAAAGCAGGAAACCGAGCTTGCCACCCAGGCCGCGGCGACACGCAGCGCCATCACCTGGCTGACGGGTATCAAAGCCCTTGAACAGGAGATCCGTCTGCTGGCCCAAGAGGCTGAAAAGCGTCGTATGGAAATTGAGGCGTTCAAGCCGGAACGTGAACGGCTGGCCCGGTCCGTCAGGGCCGCCGCCCTGGATGGCAGTTATGCGACGCTGACGTCGGTGCGCGCCCAGCAGTCGGCGGATCAGGCGGATCTGAAAACAGCGCAGGAGAAACTTCCCGGGTTGGAAAAGGATGCAGCCCGGCAGGCAACGGTTTTGGCCGCAGCTGAAAACCAGACCCTCAGGGCCAGGGACGACCTGAACCAGGCGGTGCCATTGATTCAAAAGGTCCGGCTGCTTGACCAGGCCCTCGCCGGGCAGAAAAAGGCTGTCTGTGATGGAGAGGCGGGCTACACAAAAGCGGCAGCAAAAATTGATGCTGACAAGGCGCTTCTGGCCCGGGTGCAGGAACGGCGCAGCAAAGCTGCCATGGAACTTGAACTTTCAGATCAATACCTCCGGGACAACGCCCGGGACGAGTGGCTCTCCAGCGGGCTTACCGGGGTTGAAGAGCAGCTGAACGGCCTGGTTGCCAGGGAACGGGAAATCACCCGGAAAAAAGGTGATCAGGATTGGGCCAGGACTGCCCTTGAAAAGGCGGTTAACAGGCTTAACCGCTGCACCGCCCAATGCCGTATCCACAAACAGGCCCTGGCAGACGCGGTAACCGAACATGGCCAGGGAACGAGTTGTTTGAAGGGGCTCCTGGGTGACCGGCTGCTGCGTGAATACCGCACTGAAAAAGAGACCCTCCTGCGTGAACTGGCGTTCCTTGAAAAGATTGCAGCACTCAAGGCCCATCGGACCCGGCTTGAAGACGGCAGACCCTGCCCCCTCTGCGGTTCTGAAGATCATCCCTTTGCCCGGGGAAATGTGCCGGTTCCAGATCGAACAGAGAAAAAGATCGCATCCCTGGCTGGACTGATAAAAAAGGCCGAGGACCAGGAAACAACCAACCGGGCGCTTGAAAAGGCTGAAAATGAGGCCCGCAGCCATCTGACCGAGGCTGACGCACGACAGGCCGCTGCTGTCAGCGATCACAAAGCGGCCGAAAAGAGCCTTTCTGACCTGACCCACGCCCTGGATACCGCCCGGTCTGAGTTTGAGGATCTGACAAAGGCGGTATTCTGCAAGCTTGAGCCCCTAGGGATTGAACCTGCGCCGGACCTGAACGTCGCACGCCTGGTTGAATCGCTCAAAGCGCGCCTGGGAAAATGGCAGGCCCAGGTCAGGCAAAGGGCAGAAATTGACAAACGGATCTCGAACCTGGACAGCGAGTTGAAGCGGCTGGATGCCGTTATTGAGGCCCGGAAAAATGCATTGGCGGAAAAGAAACAGGCCCTTGATTCGCTTAAAAAGGATCATGACCAGGGCTGTGCACAGCGCCGGGCATTGTACGCAGATAAAGATTCCCGGGACCAGGAGGCGCTTTTGAACCGGGCCATTTCCGGTGCAGAGCAGGCAGAAAAAAAGGTCCGGGATGTGAACGATAAACTCAGGCAGGGGCTGGCCGCCGCCATGGCTGGTGTTGACGCCCTGAAAGAGCGGATTGCCCGGCGGGAACCTGAACTTGAACGCCTTGAATCGGATTTTTCTGCCTCGCTCCAGGCAGCAGGTTTTTCAGATGAACAGCTTTTCCTTGTCGCCCGGCTGACAACCGTCGAACGCGATGGCCTTGCAGCACGGGCCAGGGAACTCGACGACGGGCAGACCGACCTTCTGGCCAGGCAGAAAGACCGCAGTCATCGTTTGACCCTTGAAATTGAACAACGGGTGACGGACAGTAGCGTTGAGGTGCTGGAGCCGCAGGCAAGGGCCCTTGATGACGCGTTAAAGCAGATCCGGGACACCATTGCCGGCTTTAACCACAGGCTGTCTGAAAACAGGGTCGCACGGCAAAGGATCCGGGTGAAACAGGCCGCCATTGAAGTGCAGAAACAGGAGTTCAACCGGTGGGAAAAGCTGCACGCCCTGATTGGATCTGCCGACGGAAAGAAATACCGAAACTTTGCCCAGGGGCTGACCTTTGAACTGATGGTTTCCCACGCCAACCGTCAGCTTGAACGGATGACCGACCGTTACCTGCTTGTGCGCGACGAGGAAAAACCCCTGGAGTTGAATGTGGTGGATAATTATCAGGCCGGTGAGATCCGGTCGACCCGGAATCTGTCCGGGGGTGAAAGCTTTATTGTCAGCCTTACCCTGGCCCTCGGGCTTTCCAGGATGGCAAGCCGCAGGGTCCGGGTCGACTCTCTGTTCCTGGACGAAGGGTTTGGGACCCTGGACGAAGAGGCCCTGGAAAATGCCCTGGAGACGTTGTCCGGGCTGCACCAGGACGGCAAGCTCATCGGCATCATCTCCCACGTGCCCGCACTCAAGGAACGGATTCCCACCCAGATTACCGTATCCCCGGTATCCGGCGGCAGAAGCACGCTGGCGGGTCCGGGGTGCAGCAGGGTTATGACAAAAGAGCAATGACCCCGGCGGTATTTGTCTCGTGCCAGATCGCCCGGAGAATGGTTCCTTGTTGTCCCATGATCAAAGGGCTTTGATCCCGTGGGCGGTCGCCCGGCGTTCAGCAAGGGTATGGCAGCGGGCGGATCAACCTGAAAATAGCGGTCAAGTCGTTTTTTCCCTGGCGGACAGGTGCGTTCCATGGGCCATCATCAGGCGGATCTCCCCATAGGAGAAATCGTCGCCCAGGGCCAGCTTGATCTCTTTTAACGACGCCTTGCCCATCTTGTCCAGCATGGTGTTTATGGGTTTCTGCCGTTCAGGGGAGACCAGTCGGCTGATGTCCACAAGGCCATTTTCCACAAAGAAACAGAGGTGGGTCTGGATGGTGTTCTCCACAAGCCCCCTCTCCCTTGCAATGTCTGCAATGGTGAGCCCCTTGTTGAACAGATCAAAGCTTGCCTGCATGGTGGCCGAAGGGGTTGGACCTGTGGGGGATGAACCTGTTGACGGCCTGTCCTGTCTGGGCTTGGGTGGGCGATGGTTCGGCAGGGGGGGCACCACCACAGTTTCAATGTTGTTCTCTCGTCGATAGGCCGTCACCATTGCCAGGATCTCCTGGCCGTATTTTTCAAGGGTCTTGTCGCCCAGGCCCTTGATCGCTTTCAGATCCGAGGTGTTGTCGGGCAGATTGACGGCGATCTGGATCAGCACCCGTTGATGGAGAACCATGAACGGCGGCACCCCGTCCTGGCCGGCCCGGGCCGTGCGCCACGCCCGGAGCGTCTGGAACAGCTCCGGATGTTCAATGTCCGACTCGCCATAATCCGGGGGCGGGCTTTTTTTCTTTTTTTCAGGCGTAAAATCAATTTCAGCCCTTGCAATGGCATTCAGATAGCGGACCGGGGAAAATCCGGCAGCGCAGGACCCGATTCCGGCACGTTTGACCGCAATCTCCTGCCTGACGTTGTTCAGGAGGTTGCCGATTTTTTTACCCAGTTCCCTGTTGTCCGTCTCCACCTGGAACCGTTCGACAAGGTCGTCAAAGATTGCGGCGAACTTGTCCTGGAACCATGCGGATGCCTTGGCTGTCCTTTCCATGGTGTGGGCGTCTGATTCAGGCAGCACATCGTCCCTGAACAGCGAGTACAGCTGGTGTTTGAAATTTTCACTGACCGTAAAGATGGTTTGTGCGGCCCGGTCCTGGAGCCCCTGAACGTCGATTCCCCCGGACACCTGGACCCGGTTGCGGTTGCCCGACAAGATCCGGGCAAGGTAGTTCAGGCTGTTGTTGAGGCGTTGAAGGTCAAAGCACTCGACAATCAGCCGCTGCTGGAAGGCGATTTTGGCTTTTTCCAGCCTGTGGGAGGAGGGCGGGTTCTGCCGGGCGATCTCAAGGTAGTCGACCACGGCCCCGTCCGGTTCAATGCCCTGGCAGGGCAGGGGAGCGCTCAGCACCATGCCTTCAAGGCTCTTGCACCGGCTCAAGGCCACATAGACCTGGCCGTGGGTAAAGGCGGATCCGGCATCAATGATGGCCTTTTCAAAGGTGAGCCCCTGGCTCTTGTGGATGGTGATGGCCCAGGCAAGGTTCAGGGGAAACTGCCTGAATGTGCCGATGGTCTCCTGGCTGATCTCCCGGTTTTCCGGGTGGACTGTGTACCGGATGTTCTGCCATTCAACGGGTTCCACCGGGATTTCTTCGGTTTCACCCGGACAGCCGATGCGGATCTCCCGGTCGGTGACGGCCGTTATTCTGCCGATCTTTCCGTTGTAATAGCGCCGCTGGGGGGAGGGGTCATTTCGAAGAAACATCACCTGGGCCCCGATTTTAAACACCAGGGTGCCAGGGGCGGGATGGGTATGGTCGGGGAATTCCCCGGTGACGGTTGCGCTGAACCGATGGGATTTGCCGGGCAGTCTGCTGAGTCGGTCTCGGTTGGTGGCATCTGCACTGTTGTTGTGGGTGGTGAGGGTAATATAACCCTGGTCCTGTTCCGGGGTGAAATTTTCAACATAGCGCTGGTTGAGCTCGCCAATGGCTGCCGGGTCAAGCCGGTTGCTGCGAATTCCGTTGAGCAGCCGGATGAACCGGTCGTCGGTCTGGCGGTAAATATGGTTTAATTCAATGGTCAGCAATTCGGTCCGGGCAAGGGCGTGGCTGCTGAAAAAATAGACCGACCCATAGTACTGCTGCAGCAGCTGCCACTCCGCGTTTTTTGCCACGGGGGAGAGCTGGTGAAGATCCCCGATCAACAGCAGCTGCACTCCGCCAAAGGGCTTGTCACTGCGGCGCTGCCGGCGCAGAACAGCATCCACGGAATCGAGCAGATCGGCCCGGACCATGCTGATCTCATCGATCACCAGCAGATCAAGGCTTCTGATAATCTGCTGTTTCTCCCTGCTGAACCGGAACATGCGCTGCCGGTTGTGTTCACTGGTTTCAGATCCGGGAATGAACGGGCCAAAGGGCAGCTGAAAAAAAGAGTGGAGGGTGACCCCGCCGGCGTTGATGGCCGCAACGCCCGTTGGGGCCGTTACGACCATGCGTTTGGCCGTGTCTGCCTTGAGGTCATGGAGAAAGGTGGTTTTGCCCGTGCCCGCCTTGCCCGTCAAGAAAATATGGCTGTCAGTGTATTGAACAAAATCCCTGGCAAGGGCAAGTTCATGGTTTTTTAACGACATTGATTCTATGGTTCTTTCCCTGGCTGGTGCCATGCTTTGCGGTTAAATATTCAAAACAATCTGTAACGGTATCATTTTTCATTGCCAAGTCAACAAAAACCATTTTTCCGGTTGTTTTGCGGCAATGGTTTCAGCCCGTCCGCCACGGTTTTATCTCCAAGGGAAATCAGGTCTCCATCCTGGACGACCATGAAGGCCTCCTCCGGCAGGGCCATCAGATCATGAGCATGCCCTTAGCCTTGGGTGTGACAACCACCCGGGCGTCGGGAAAACGTGCGAGCACCCGGGGAATGCCCCCGGAATGATCCTGTTCCACATGGAGGCAGACAATATAGTCCAGCCTTTCGACACTTTCCAGCTGGGACAGGTGTTCATCAATCATGGCGGGCTCCACGGTATCAATGAGCATTGTTTTTTCGCTGCCCCTTACCAGGTAGGCATTATAGCTGGTGCCGTCGGGCAGGGGAATCAAAGCGTCAAACAGTCCTGCATTCCAGTCAACTGCGCCCATCCAGTAAATGTTACCTTGGATTTTTCACGGGTTCATGGGCGCTTCTCCTTGTTGGTGTCGGCCCAGAATTCAAGGCGATTCCCCTCTGGGTCATGGAGGTAAAAGACGCTGGCGCCCCAGAGGGGTTTGATCGGTGTCGGGTTGAGTTGTCTTGATTTGAATGTTTCGTGTGCCGCTTCAAGATCGTCCACACAAAGGCTGATGGTGACGCCCGCACCCCCGGCCCCCTTGATGGAACACTGTGTTTCATCGGCAAGGCTCAGCCGGGCCGAATCGGTCAGGGCAAATTCCACAAACCATTCCCGGGTGGTGAGCCGTTCAAGGTTCAGCCCCGAGGTGTAGAATGCCACGGTGTCGGTCCAGCGGGTGCAGTATAAAATTGTGTTTGCGGTTCTGATTGTCATGGAAACAGGGTCCTCCTGCTGCCGGGCAGCCCATATCTTGAATGGGGCGATCATGGGTTTGTGCTGCCTGGGCACACGGTAAAAGAGATTATACTTTGTTTTTAACCTTTTAGAAAGGGGGCTCCCAGCGTTGTTTTTGTTCAACTTATTGTGCATCTGCGCGCCTTTAGGCTTATCTGCCCTCCAGGAAAAAAAAGGGCAGGGGAAATCTCCCTGCCCTTTGCCCGTTTGTGTCGTTTGAACGATTTGAAGTGCACCTTTAGAGAGCGTCCAGTATATTCAACTTCTGTTACAAACGCGCTGTTTACGATGCATTGCTGTCAGGGCCGGGGCCCTGGCTTGCACCGGGTCCGGGACCTTGTCCGGGACCTTGACCCGCATCAGGTCCGGGGCCCTGGCTTGCACCGGGGCCGGGGCCGTCACCGTCACCGTCACAGGAACCGTCCCCACTGCCACCCATTCCGCCATTGCCGTTCCCGCCCTGACCACCATTGTTGCCATTGTTGCCATTGCCGCCGCCATTGCCGCCGCCATTGCCGCCGCCGTTGCCGCCGCCGTTGCCGCCGCCGTTGCCGCCCCGGGCAAGAAGGATATCACTCTTAAGTGGGTGATCCGTCAGCGCTGTCATATCCGGGGCGATGTTTTTATCGGAACGAACAGGGTGTATCTGATGGGGTACCGAACACCAGGCCGGTATGGTTGCCAGAAGTATTGCCATAAAAATTACCACGGGGTTTATAAATTTTTGTGTCATGTCGTTCTTCTCCTTTTCAATGGTTTCTTTGCCGGTATGGGTGCACCTATGCCATTACAACGTATGAATCATTGAAAAGTTACACTGTAATTTTCAAATGGTCAGAAAGGGTGATTTTCTGATGGGCTTTAATGATACAGAGCGTCTGGTTGAACGGTTCGTTAGAAACAGGGCAACTGGGGATCGAAAACACAGTTTTCAGAACCGAAATCATCACTTTCTCTGATCTTGCAGGGCGGAAGAAATATTTTATCATCCACAACATAGTAGTACCGGAATTGATCCCCAGACGGCAGGACCACCACCCACCGGCCATCCAGATGCCTTGCTTGATGGGGTTCAAATCCATCCAGGCTAGAGGCAAGAAAGACCTGTTGCGCACCGGGTTTGTTCAGGTAAAGCACCAATGTATCCCTTTCTTGTTTGCAGTAATGGGTCGCACAACCAGCGAGCAACGTCATAACCGTTACAACAAAGAGCCCTAGACATTTCATATGTGTGTCTCTACGCTTAAAATAGAGTTTTCCCCGCCAAAATCGTCCGCCTCCCTTGCTGGCAGTGTGGGGTCGGCAATTCTGGTTTCACCATTGAGGATATACGCAAACCGATGTTCTCCAGAAACAACCGGAAGGTTGAGTTCCCAGTATCCGCTGTTGCCGATGGGGCGCATGGCTATTTTCTGCCACCCGGTGAACGACCCGATCAGTTCCACTTGATCGGCCGTAGGTTCGAAAAGTACGAATCGGTTGTTGCACAGGGGGAGATCTGGAGACTGGAAAACTGCAAAGAGGATCAGCACTGCTGCTGAAAAACCGACGGCTGCATAGCCAAAGGGTTTGAACCGGCGCGCAAGGTTTGTCCAGACCGGTGACCGCCGTCTGTTTTCGGGCAGGGTTTCGGATATAACCGGTTGAATCTCAATCAATTGTTCAAGCGCCAGCAGATCCAGGGTTTGTTTGTAGAAGGCTCGTTCAGACTGTATTTTTTTAACAAATTGTATCTTTTCGCCCAGGTCCATCTCATTGTCGATGTACATGCTGGCAAGATAATCCATCACTGTCCTCCATTTTCAAGGATCGCCTTCAGCCTCAGGCGGGCCCGGTGAACCTTGACCTTAACGTTGGTTTCGCTGATATCAAGCATTTTTCCAATCTCTTTGTATGAAAACGTTTTTGCCGCCAGCAAAGCGATCAGTTCCCTGTCAACGGAGTTGAGTCGCTGGATGGCGGCAATTATTTTGTTTAACCCCTGTTTTTCCATGAGCTGGGATTCGGGATTGCTGACCGAAGACACCCCATCCGTATCCTGTAATTTTTCTTCTCTGGTTTTCCGGGTCGAATCCAGGAACGCATTCCTGGCAATAGTGAACAGCAATGCACGATTATTGCCGGTGCTGTGATAGTGGGAAAAGTATCGAACGAAACTTTCCTGCATGAAGTCCCTGGACAGGTGGTAGTCCCCGGTCAGGCGGAGCAGGTAGCCAAATATCCGGTCTCGGTTTTCCCTGTAAAAGTTATCGTATGAATCCACTTTTTTTGCCTTTAAAAAGGTGCCGGATCCGTCACCACTGGCCGGATGGCCCCGTCAGTCTGCTAACTGGGCTTATTCCCCGCCTGGAATCATTTGCCGCCGCTGCCGCCGCTGCCGCCGCTGCCGCCGCTGCCGCCGCTGCCGCCGCTGCCGCCACTGCCGCCACTGCCGCCACTGCCGCCACTGCCACCGCTGCCGCCACTGCCACCGCTGCCGCCTGGATCCCCTGCACTCCCTGCTTTGCCAATGGATTGGGCATGTTGCCTGGCAACCTGAAGGGGAGAAGTCAGGTTGAACTGCTGACTGATACGCTGACGTAATTGCTTTATTTCCAGAGGGGTGTATTGATTCTGCAGGGCTCTGCACAGGGTGGCCGACACAAGGGAAGACGCGACACCCAGCCGCGCCATGGTACGAACGGTCTGCATGGTCTGAATGGCCAGAGGGTCGTTTTCTGATTTGCCCCTTGTTTGTTGAAGGGACTGTGCCTGCAGTTGGGCCACCACGGATCCCAAATCCTCTGCTTTCATTCCCGCGGCCAGGCCATCGGCAATGGCCTGGGTCATGGTTTCAATGCTTTTTTTGTCGTCTGACAGCGACCAGGCCAGTTGATTTGCGTGGGCATAGCGGCCGTAAACGGCTTCCATGGCCGTGATGATGCGCTGTTCCCTGACCTGTTTTGCCATGCCTTCCATGGCTTTGTTCATTATCGGTTCAGTGGATACCCCCTGTCTGGCGGCAGCCATGATCACTTGCTGGGCGCGGATTTGAGTTTGTTTCTGGAAGTTTCTCTCGATCATGAGCGTCAACATTTTCCGGGCCTGGGGTTCGGGTACCCCCAGTGCACTCATTTCATGGGTCTGCTGTTGCACCCTTTCAATGGCCTGCCGTGACAGGGGTCGGGATTCTTGGGCAAAACCCAGGGGAAAGAAGCACAACAGGATGGAAATGATCAGAAAAAGTTTTGCCATGGGCCCTCCTTTGGAAATAAACACAATCATTTGTTCATATAACGGGCTGGGAGTGAAAAGGTTACAAACAACCATTACAGCGATGGCATCAGTGACTGTTGATTGACATTGTCTGAATATTGACAGCCCTATCCATAAAAAGGGTCTGCAAGAATACGAATTCCTTTTCGCTGTCTGAAATTTCGGCAGCAGGGTCTGTCAAGGGGGAGAGCCGTTTTAACGCCGGGTACCCTCCAGCCATAACGGCCATTTCCGTGGCCCTCAGGTTTCAGGTAATAGAAGGGCGTCAGGTTTTTTTTCTGATATACATCAGCTTGTCGACCCTGGCAACAACCGCCCCGAGTTGATCCTTGATCTCGACGGGATATTGGGGCATGTATTTTTCACCGCCGGCTGTTTTTTCAATGATATTGGCGAGCATGGCGTCGGTGATGCAGAATTCGGCGGTCATGGTTCCCCTGCCCGGTTTGATGAAATCAATGGTGGCGGCCTTGTCCCACACCACATAGTCGGGGCCCAGGATGGGAATCAGCATCAGCATATAGAAGGGGTCCACCATGGCGTAGAGGGAGCCGCCAAAATGGGTGTTGACGTAGTTCCGGTTGTACCATCGGCCTTGCATCTCAACCTTGATGTACCGGTAATCCCCGGAAATGGTTCTGACACGGATTCCCGTGCCCCAATAGGGGGGATAGAGGTTCATGAGATGCTTGAAGATTGATGCTTTCATTGCATCCTCTCGTGGGGACCGATGTCTGTTCTGGAAAAACACATAATCCAGGAAAATCCTTAAAATTTTAAATTTATCCTTGCCACAGCATCCCATTGGCATGGTATTGATGTCAAAACATACTGAAATGGACGGGTTTGTCAAGAATAATTGTTTTATACACCGACCAATGGTCAAAGCAAAAAAGGTTAACGCTCCATGGGTACCCTTAAACTCTTCGCTGGATCTCTGATCGTTCTGACGCTTGTGTCTGTCATTGTTTTTGCCATGGGGCTGATCTTTCTGGGTCTGGAATCCACCCCCCTTGTAACCCTTGACCGTGAACTGAAACAGGAGGACATCGGGAGAATAAAAAAAATCATTCAGCAGAATGATCCCCGCAGATTAAAGGACGGCCAGGTGAAAAAAATCACCATCCGCCAGGAGGAACTGAACCTTGCACTGGACTATGCCCTTGTATCCCTGGATGCAAGGATGGGTGCCCGGGTCGCCCTGGGTGTTGAATCGGCAAAAATTCAGATGTCCATGGGGCTTCCCGGAAGGCTTTCGGGTCAATACCTGAACCTGGCCACACAACTTTCGTTCAAGGGCAGAAGCGCAACCATACGCCGCATGAAGTTGGGAAAATTGCCTGTTCCGGTTGTCCTTGTTAACCCTGCCATGGCCCTGGGGTATCATCTCTTTAAGTCCACTGCCTGGTTTCAGACCGTGGGTGAGGTCATTGATTCAATCCGGGTCATTGAACCGGGGGACCGACAGGTGAGCCTGGAATTTCAATGGGACCGTGGTGTTGCAAAACGGTTCCAGAATCAGGCCAGGGATCTGATTCTTTCTCCATCGGACAGGAATCGAATTCGATTCTATTCCAGGGAAATTGCCCGTCTCTCCCGTTCCTTCAACAAACCCGCACTCTCCCTGTCCGCCTATTTTGAACCCCTTTTTGCAACGGCTCTGGAGCGAAGCCGTGCAGGTGAACCCCCGGGACCGGAAAACCGTGCCCTGGTGTTCAGCCTGGCCCTCTATGCCATGAACTGGTCTGAAAAGAGCCTCACCGGAGACCCCGGAGCCGCAGTTCTTCCCACGGCTGCAAGGCGGACCCTGACCCTGATGGGCCGAAGTGATCTTACCCAGCATTTTCTGATTTCAGCAGCCATTGCTGCCGGCACAAACAGCGGGTTGTCATCCATTGTGGGTGTATTCAAGGAGATGGAGGATTCAAGGGGAGGGACCGGGTTCAGCTTTGCAGACCTTGCTGCAGACAGAGCCGGGATCGCATTTGCCAGGCTGGCCGTTGAGAATGACGAACTAGCCCGTGGCCTTCAGGTAGCCATGGCCCGAGTTCGCCGTGAAACTGAATTTATGCCCCCCATTGATCATCTGCCCGAAGGGATCATGGAACTTGAGTTTAAACACACATACCATGATCTGAACTCCAGGGAATACGCCCTGGTTGAAGCGGAGATCGCCCGGCGAATTGCAGGGTGCAAAATCCATGGACAGGTTGGTGCGCCGTGAACATGGCGGCACAGTGTAATCCTTCTGGAGCATCTTCCGTTGGGGTGTTTTATTTTTCGTTGTGGCCGGGCGCCCATACCCATGCCCTGGTCTGGCCATGGCGGTTATTCAAAATATCCCTTGATCACAATTCCTTTCTTTTCGGTCAGGGATTGCCCGTCCTCCTCATGCAGCTTTACCCCATACATGGTTTGTTCGACTGTCAGTGAGGCGTACTCCCCCTTGACCAAGGTCCCCTGATCAATCTTGTTCTTAATCTTGATCTCAGGGCTGAAGGGTTTAAATCCCTTGTCCTGTTCCATGAGCAGATACTCTCTTTCAATGTTGAGTGCGGAAATTTCCCGTTCAAGTCGGTCAGTTTCCTGCCGGCTTGTCCCTGGGTTGAGTGTTCTGAGGGCGCTCTTTTTCTGCCCCAGCCGGATATTGATTTCGGCCAGTTCTCCGGTTTCACGGCGGCCAATGGCCAGGGTGCATACCCCCTGGGGTCCGGAGCAGATATTTTTTGCAAAAATACCCCGCTGGGCCTGGATGGTTGAAGAGATGATATCACCTCCCTGGGCCTGAACTCTTCCATTGGTGGTGATGGTTGCATTCTCGATGTGACTGTTCACCACCACGTTGCCAAGGGCCTGGATGGATGCCTGGTCGGCCCCGGGGGCATCCGGGGATGACCCCGTCCCAACGGTTCCTTTGACATCAACATCTCCGGAAACAAAAACGTGCCCCAGAAGATTGTGCCATATCCTCAGCTCTCGACAATGAACAACGGCACCCGGGCAGACGCTGCCGAGAATTTCAAGGGTGTCTGCCTTGTATTGATCCCCTGTATCTTCTTCCACATCCCCGTTAATGATGCTCAAGGGGGCTTCCAGGGGCAGGGGAGTCACAAACAGGGTCCTGTTCCGGTAGAAGACTGGATGGCCGTCAATGGCGGCAATATAGGAGATGTCGTCAACGCTTTCCACACCCCGTCCCTTTTCAGGAAGGGCGTCATTTACCTTGTCTGGGTGAACAAGGTCTCCAAAAACATTCCTGCCGGGTGTTCCCTGGATATGGGGGGTCCTTCTGGCAATCACCTCTCCTTTTCTTACAAGGGCGGGCAGGCGTGATGAGTGGGGGGGTTCCTCCCCGTCGAAAAGCAGTTCAAGGGTTCCATCCTTTCCCTGTTCCGGTGGAACTCCCCGGGCAATCAAAAAACGGTCCTTTGCCTGCCCGTTGGAAAGAAACTCTGTGATCTGGGTGTCACTGGTGATTCCGAACCTGATCCCGGCAAGTCTGATCCAGTTCTTAAGGTTGTGGGCGGAAATATCTTCAAGGGGTTCGGATTTCATGACCACAAAGGCTTCAAGTCTCGTTTCTGAAATCTGATAGTCAAACAGCCGGTCAAGGCGCTGGTTCATTTTAAAATCCGACGGGTTTATGGACAGGGCTTTTTCCAGGTTGAGCCGCTGCTTCTCATGGACCCGCTGCTCCCTGAGAATGGCAATGATCTCATTCTTGGCCAAGCCGAAAGCCTCTTCAAGAATCTCGCCAAGGTAACGCTGTTTCCTGCCCTGTTGAACTTCCCTGCGCTGCTGTATGAGTGCCTGATTGACCTGTTCTATTTTGACATACCCTTTTTTGACTGCAATGACGCCAAATCGTTTGTTGAGGTCGATTCGATCTTTTTCCGTTACCCCAAGTTCGTTGATGCTCTCTGCCAGAAGTTCATCCGTGATGCGGTTCTGGGTCAGGAGCACTGCCGACCGGTTTGCCCGGGTAATCTCCTGGTTTGCCACAAGGATGTCACCGATCAGTCTGCTTTTTCTGGTTTCACGGAAACGATTTGCCTGTTCAGCCAGGGCCTTTTCCACGCCATCTGAACTGGTAAATCGATTTGCAATGGCAAGCATGCCGAATCTTTTGTCCAGAAGCTTTGTTTTCAGGTGGTCCTGGATGGCCAGCAGAAAATCGATGTCACTGGGATGCAGATAGTTTTCGTCCGTGAAAATCTTTAATGCGGAAATATTCTGACCTGCATCCGGGGCCTGGGCAATCTTTGCCAGAATCGCCTGCCCCTGCTCCGGGGTGATGAGTTTGCATCGCAGGGCAAGCTGGACAAGGTGTTTATTCTCGTTGTCGATGGTCCTGTCTTTTGGGTTTTGATTCATAACAAAACCTTTTAAAGGGTAAAAATTTACAAAAGGCAACACCCGTATCGGGTTGACTCCGACAAACAGTAGTATACGAGAAACTAACCCGGGTCAAGAATCTTTCGCTCTGTGTGGCCCTGCTGGAAAATGGGGATCAAAAGCATGGGGACGGCGGCGCGATTCCGGGCAGGGTCAGAGCGTGGCCCCGGGTTTGATCTTGACGGGGATGCCGGCCACCATCCAGACAACCCGGTCTGCAACCGTGGCGATCCGCTGGTTGACAAATCCGGCCATATCCCTGAACTGCCTGGCCAGGGCGTTTTCCGGAACAATCCCGGCACCCACCTCATTGGAAACCAGGATCACGGGGCAGCAGGCACGGCCAAGGCTTGATGCAAGGCCCTGGAGCCTGAGTTCAATGGCGGACTGGTCCAGATTGTTGAACATCAGATTTGAGGTCCAAAGGGTGAGACAGTCAACCAGTATGACGTCCGACGACCCTGACCTTTTGTCAATGGTGTTTGCAATTTCCAGGGGTTCCTCGGCCGTTGTCCAGCTGTTTCCCCGTTCCTGTCTGTGCTTGACCACCCGATCTTCCATTTCCGGGTCTGTGGGAACCGAGGTGGCAATGAAAAGTTTTCTTGTGCCGGGAAGGGCGTTTGCCAGCCCAAGGGCATGACTGCTTTTTCCGCTGCGGCATCCGCCAATTACCAAAGTTATCATCGTTTTTTTCCTGCCTTTGTTTGGTTATGCTGAAATTTGCCGGCCTGTCCCGATGCCCGTGGCATCAATGATCTGCCCAAGGTTGACGTGGTGTTCAAAATGGTCCTTGAGCTGTGCGTAATTTTCCTCCCGTGACGGGACGCCCGACAGGTCAATATCCCTGATGCCGGCCATGGTAAGCCATTTTTCAAGGATGGGCAGGGTGTCGAACAGGCCGTGCATGTAAGTGCCTGCCACCCGGCCATTGTCAGCAAGGCATCCGTCAAAATCGGTGCACGGCCGTCGATTCCTGGTGGTTACCCTGAAAAGCGGTGAACCTGCAACCCTTGTGGTTTCGCCCATGTGGATCTCATACCCCTCTGCCGGGATGTTGTCCCAGGCAAAGCAGCTCAAGGTGGTGGTCTTGGGTGCCTGGAGAATGGTATTTACGGGCAGCAGTCCAAGTCCCAGGGTAGTGCCGGGATCACCCTCAAGGCCCTGGGGGTCTTGGATGGTTTGTCCCAGAATCTGATAGCCGCCGCAGATGCCAAGGAGGCAGCCCTGGTTTCGAACATGGGCCTGGATGCACTCTTCCCAGCCGTTGCGCCTGAGCCAGTCCATGTCGGCCCGGGTGTTTTTGGATCCGGGAATGATCACGGCCTTGAACACGGAAAGGTCCCGGGGCCTGTCCACAAAGGTGAGTTCTATCCCTTTGATGGCGGCCAGGGCGTGGAAGTCGGTAAAATTGGAGATGTGGGGCAGACGAACCACGCCAATGGCCGGTTTCTGCCTGTCCAGGCAGGAGATCGACGGACAGCATTCGATCTCCACGGAATCCTCGGCATCCACCCTGAAGTGGGAGTACCAGGGAAGCACCCCGAACACGGGTTTTCCCGTTCGTTGTTCAATCCATTCGACCCCGTCCCTGAAAAGGGTAATATCCCCCCGGAACCGGTTGATGATAAATCCCTTGACCATGTCCCGGTAGGCCTCTGGCAGGCAGGCCAGGGTGCCGACAATCTGGCCGAATACGCCGCCCCTGTGGATGTCTGCCACAAGGATCACCGGGGCCTCTGCATGGACTGCCATGGGGAAATTAACAATGTCCGACGGCATGAGGTTCACTTCGGCACACGAGCCGGCCCCCTCCATGACCACAAGATCGTAGCGGCTTTTCAACCGGTCATAGGCCAGGCAGGCCTCGTTGAAGTAGTGCTCTTTTTTCCGGTGGTAGTCAAGGGCCGTTGCATTGGCAAAGGCCCTTCCATTGAGTACCACCTGGGAACCCATCTCGCCCGTGGGTTTGAGCAGCACCGGGTTCATGTCCACGTGGGGTGCAATTCTTGCGGCCTGGGCCTGGACGATCTGTGCCCTGCCCATCTCAAGCCCCTCGGGGGTGATGCCCGAGTTGTTGGACATGTTCTGGGATTTGAAGGGCGCCACGCGTACACCCCGGTCGGCCAGGGATCTGCAGAGAGCGGCATTGACAATGCTTTTACCCACGTCTGAACCGGTTCCGAAAACGGCAATGGCATCTGTTTTTTTCATTTTTCGATGCCGGTCCTTGCCATGACCCCGTTCTGGTAGTAGTGCTTGATCTCCCGCATCTCGGTCACCAGGTCGGCCCGTTCCATGACTCCGGGAGTGGCCCCCCGGCCCGTGATCACAAGTTCCACGTGGTCGGGTTTGAGATCCATGAGCTTTAAAAGATCGTTTTCGGAAAACAGTCCGCACATCACCGCAACATTGCCCTCTTCGACGACCACCACATCGTGCTGGCCCTGGGTGAGAATCTCAACCACCCGGTCATATCCTTTTTTGCCCGCTTGAATGTCCTCGGGGGAGGGCCGCCCCTTGACAAAACGGCCCAGGCCGTATTGTTCAACGGTGATCAGCTCCGGGAATCGCTCCAGGGCCTTGATTTCAGAATAGTCCCCCTGTTTGAGGAACTGGACAACAAACACCTTGAGTCCTGCGCCTGCTGCTCTTACGCACAGCCCCAGGGATGCCGTTGTTTTTCCCTTGCCGTTGCCCGTGTACACCTGAACATATCCCTTCATTTTCCGTTCTCCTTTATGAACTTTTCGCCAACGCATTGCAATCGGAGGCGTTTCATAATTTGTTTTGTCCGGAGCGGGTAGTCTGCTCCGGCCATGCCGGCCTGTTAGAGTTCGTACTTGCCCGAGTATCCCCTGGGCGTATACATGAAGTCAAGGTATTCAACCGACGCCTGGTTGCCCACAAACAGGACGGTCTGCATGCCCACCTCAGCCCGGTCCAGATCCTTGAGACGAACCACCGAAACCTTCTGGCCGTCGCGCATGGCCGCCGTCACTACCCCCACCGGGGTGTTTTCATCCCGGTGTTCCAGGATCAGATCCTTTGCCCGGTTGAGCTGCCAGTCTCTTTTTCTGCTCTTGGGGTTGTAGATGGCAATGACAAAGTCTGCCGAAGCCGCCGCTGTGATCCGTTGTTCGATGGTTTCCCACGGGGTGAGCAGATCGCTCAGGCTGATGGCGCAGAAATCGTGGGTCAGGGGAGCCCCCACCAGGGACGCTCCGGCAGCAAGGGCCGGAATTCCCGGGACTACCTCGATTTCCAGGACCTTTTCGGGGTGGGTTTCATCGTTTGCTTCACCGTTGCGGACCAGGTGAATTCCCTTTTTCTGGCACATTTCAAACACCAGGCCGGCCATGGCGTATATGCCGGCATCTCCGCCGGAGATCAGGGCACAGGTCTTACCGGTAAGGGCTTCGGCAATGGCCTGCTCGACCCGGTCCACCTCCTTGGTCATGCCCGTTGCAATGGTTTTCTTGTTCTGGATCAGCGGCCGAATCAGGTCCATGTAGGTGGTGTATCCGGCAACGGCATCGGCCTGCTTCAGCAGGTCAAGGGCCCTGCCGGCCATGTAGTTGATATCTCCGGGGCCGGTCCCGATGACAAACAGCCGATTGGTTTTCGTGCCACGGCCAGGGTCACATTTCCCTGTTTCATCTTCGGCACAATGAGATCTCCGTTGTTCGACGCCAGAATCGCTGCTGCTTCGCATACGCTTTTTACTCCCAAATGTTTTTCCACCATTTTCGATGGATTTTCAATCGTGGTTACCGAGTTAAGACTTGTTTTATCATAGAATTCAATTCCCAGGCCAAGAACACGGGCAAGGGACAGAATGCCCGGCTCATCCTGCTTGACTTCGGTGGTTCCAAGGATAAAGATCGATGATCGGGATAACCCCCTCTGGGCTAACATTTGATCCAGAAAGGCCTGGATCTCTTCCAGGGAGGTGCCCCGGTTGCACCCGATGCCCAGGGCCAGGGTCCGGGGTCTGAGCACAAGGGTTCCACGTGGAACGTTTTCCACTGTGTCCGTGCATACAACCGACGGCCGGTCTCCCCCGGGAATTGTGTCCGTTAAAATGGCCAGCCCACGGGGAATGGAGGAAACAACCAGGCCAAGGGGGTCGTAAATCTCTAGGGGTTCTCCCCGCAGAAACGCCATGTTGACCGTCTTGATGGCTGCTGGATTTTCAATGGCAAGGTGGCCGGCCTTTGCCACAAGGTCAATGGCGGGCAGCTGGTTGACGTCCGTGGCCGTGGTGATGACCGGCCTTGCATGGATCATGGCTGCCACGGCCCGGGAAAGGTCATTGGCACCTCCCAGGTGGCCTGAAACCAGGCTGATGGCATGGATTCCTCTGTCGTCAACCACCACGACGGCCGGGTCATGGCACTTTGATCTTAACAGCGGGGCAATGATCCGGACCGCAATGCCCGTGGAAAAGATAAAAACATGGGCGTCATACCCGTGGAACCGTTCCTGGACGGCCCTGGCAAGACGTTGAAACCCCATGGCCGTGTCCGGACAACCGGCAAGTGCGGCAAGCTTTTTAGTGACAAAAAGATCGACCCCCGGGTTCTGACCCTGGCCCCTGCAGGTGCAGGGGCCGGCAATGGGTGTTGCCAGCCCAGCGGGGTGTTCTGCTGTAAAGGCCCTGGCAAGGCGGCCGGCCAGCTCTAGGCCGTTGGGTGTGATGGCCCAGATGGCAACATTGCCGCGGGGGTCGGCCAGCAGCTCTTTTTTCTTCCGGGTCACTTTTTTTCCCTGAAACCGTGGGCAAACCCGGCATCATAGAGCTTTGAGGTGATGACATCCCCCCTGTCCCTTGCCACGGCCACGGCCTGACCAACAATGATCAGGGCCTGGCTTTTGAGGTGCTGCGTTTCAACGGTATGGCTGAGCTGGCCCACGGTGGTGTAGACAATTCGTTCTTCGGGGTGACCGACCTTGTAGGCGATGGCGCACACACCTTCGGCGCCATAGTGCCGGCTAAGGATCTCCTGGACCCGTTCCACGTGGACAATGGAAAGGTAGATGGCCATGGAACTGTGGTGTGCCGCCAGAAGATCAAGGTCTTCATGCTCCGGCACCGGGGTCCTGCCTGAAATTCGGGTTAAAATAAGGGTCTGGGTCACCTCGGGCAGTGTATATTCCATGCCCATGGCCGCAGCAGCGGCAAAGGCTGCCGTGACCCCGGGGATCACCTCATAGGGGATGGCGCAGCGGTCGAGTTCCCGCATTTGCTCAAAAATAGCGCCATAGAGGGAGGGGTCCCCGGTGTGGAGCCGAACAATTCGCCGGCCCTGTCCATGGGCCTGTTGTATCATGGTGATGATATCACCAAGGTCCAGGGCCGCGCTGTTGACGGCCTGTGCATCGGCCCGTTTCCACTTGAGCAGGGCCTCGGGCACCAGGGAGCCTGCATAGATGATAAGGTCTGCTGCGGCAAGGGCGGTCTGTCCCTTGACCGTGATGAGGTCCGGGTCTCCCGGGCCTGCACCGGCAAAGATGACGGGGTTGGTTGCCATGGTCATGGTTGATGGTTTCCTTTTGTTTTTTCACCTGAAATGATCCACACCGGGTTTAACGCCTCCAGGCGTTCGCCAACGGGCATGGGTTTTGATTTGGATACCTGGACCTGGACCAGCTCGGCTGTGAATCCCATCTGTCTGAGCAGGTCAAGCACCGGCGTTGTGTGCTGGATCAGTACTGTGTTGACCACCATCACTCCCCCTGGCCCAAGCCTTGTTCCGGCCCGGGCAATGATCGTTAAAAGCTCTGGGCCGCCGCCGCCGATGAAAATCCGGTCCGGGTCGGGCAGGTCGGCCATGACCTCAAGGGAATTCCCCTGGACCACGGTCAGGTTGTTTGTCTTGAACTGCTGTCTGTTTGCCCGGATGTCTGAAATCCTGGATCCGTTTTTTTCCACGGCAATCACCCTTCCCATGGGGACAAACAACGAAGCCTCAATGCCCACGGACCCGGATCCGGCACCCAGGTCCCATACCACATGGTCCTTTGCCACAAGGCGCAGCTTTGAAATTGCGATGCTCCGGACCTCGGATTTGGTGATCAGTCCCCGCTGATGGACAAACATGGTGTCGGGCATGCCCGGCCAGAGGGGCGGACAAGACTGCTGCTTTGACCGGCCATGGCAGGGCCCCTGTTTTCCCATGAGGATCACCACATTGGGTGTGGTAAATTCACTGGCAGAAACGGCTGCCATGTCGTCGTGCCAGGTGATGGTCTGGTCTTTGGCGCCAAGGCGCTCCAGGACGCAGAGCCTGAAGTTTGCAAGGTTGTTTTCAACGAGGCGGTCTGCGATCCAGCCCGGGGTTCGTTTGGGGTCCGTCAGGATCCCGATCTTGTTGCAGGTTGTGAAAAGGGCCAACAGGTCCCGGGGCTCTCTGCCGTGGAGGCTGATCAAACGGGCATCGTGCCAGGGTTCCTTGATGGCGCTGAAGGCCGCCCCAAGGGATGAGATGTTCGGATGGATGGTGACGTTTTGGTGCCCAAGGGCTGTCACCAGGGTTGTGCCGATGCCGAAAAACAGGGGGTCCCCCGAGGCAAGGACCACAATACGTTCGTTGGCCATGCGGTGTCTGATAACGGTCACCAGTTCGTCTATTTTGCCTGTGATGGGCAGGCATTGCTTGTTCAGGGATTGAAACATTTCAAGGTGCCGTCTGCCTCCGACCAGAAGGTCAGCCCGTTCAATGGTTGCCCGATGGCCCGGGGGCAGGTCCTGTTCGCCCATTCCCATGCCGATGATTTCAACATTCATCATGCCACCCCATAGTAAATCAGTCCAACGATGGTGATGCTGGCTATCCGGAAAAACTGGCCGCTCAGCAGCAGCGAAAGCCCCATTCGGGGGGAAAAGATACCCATGTAGCGGGGGATCTGGTGTCGCAGGGCCCGGAGGGGAAAGGCGATCACGTTGCCCATGAGAAGGGCGATCACGGTCTGTTTTGTGGTCAGCACCCCGGCATCCATCAGTGCGCCTGCCGCGGCAAATCCGGAGGTGAATTCGGCGGCAAAGCTGAGCACCACCACAGAGAGGGATTCCACGGGCATGAACGAAAGGGTGAGGGACCGGGAAACCGCCTGGTTCAAAAATTCAAAAAATCCGTTGACGTTGAGCACAAAGACCAGGGTGTAAATGGGCAGCACGTACACGGCAATGCCCATGACACGTCCGGGAAGTTTTGACTGGATTCCCCGGAGTATTTCTTTTTTTTCGGGTCGGGCCCCTGATTCCGGGCCCGGAGTTTGTTCGCTCCTGGCACAGGTCCTGGTGGATGCAAGGGGCTTGTACCAATGGCCAAAAACAAGAAAGCAGACGGTCCTCAGCAGGGTGGCGCCAAAGGTGAGCAGGAAGTATAAAACACCGGCCCTTCCGGTAAGGGGCACCACGATGAAAAAGGTGGTCGGCAGGTGGAGAAAATAGGCCGGCAGCTGGTTAACGTAATTGGTGAGAAACAGCTGGGCCCGGGTGATTTTTTTTTGTTTGAAAAATTCCAGCAGCATGGCGTTGGCGGCAACCCCCGAGACAAAGGCTGTGGTAAAGGCCGCACTGCACCGGTTGCCCAGGTTGGAAAACCTGAAAAAGGGCCGGGCCACCACGGACAGCTGCCGGGTCCACCCGGTTGCTTCGATGATCTGGCCTGCAACAAGCCCCAGGGTGATAAAGGCCATGAGTCGTAGAAGGGGGAATAAAAGTCGGTTTAAAAGGACGGCTGCCGCAACAGGCCGGCCGGCGATCATGCCGGCCCCCACCAGGGTGAGGGTGAGGGTCAGGGAAACCGCCAGCCGTTTTTTATGATTGATCTTTTTTTTCATTTCCCCGCCAGGATCAGGGTCCAGTAGTCGGGCTGCCTTGACTCAAGGTCGGTGAGGTCATGGGTGATTTTTTCCCCGTCCCGGCTGCACCGGGTAACGGCCACGGCTTTTTCAATCAGGCCGGCATCCCGAAGGGCCGTGTTGATGTCTGCAGTGTTCTTGTACGCCTTGAGCAGCACCACGTTTTCAACCCCGTTCAAGCTTCTTCTCAAGGGTTCACCCCCATAGGCGCCCGAGGTGATGAGCAGCGACTCTTCGGCTTCAACCAGGGTCCGGTTGAGCCTGGCTGCAGCCGCATGGAACGAGGTGATGCCGGGAATGGTCTCGACCATGGCATGGGGCATGACGGTTTTAAGGCTTTTGAGCACATACCCGTAGGTCGAGTAGGTCATGGGGTCTCCCAGGGTGAGAAAGGCTGCGTTCTTGCCCTGTTCGAGAACAGCGGCAATTTTGCGGGCATTGTCGTCCCAGGCGGCTTTGGATTTGATCTTGTCCTTTATCATGGGAAAGGAGAGGGAACAGATGTCAACCCCCTCGGTGATGTGGGGACGGGCGATTTCCACGGCCAGGCTGTAGCTGTTCTTGGTGGATGCTGCCGTAAAGATGACATCGGCCTCATTGATGGTTCGCACGGCCTTGAGGGTCAGAAGTTCTGGGTCTCCGGGACCCACCCCTATGCCGAAAAGTTTTCCCGCTGTACTCATGTGTTGTTTTCCTTGTTTAACATAGGGGCACGGACCCGGCCGGGTCAGTTTCTCCCCGGGTTGCAGGGGGCGATCCCCATCCCCTGGACAAAGGCATTCGGGTTCCTGGAATCCGGGGTGCCAAAGATGTCGGGATAGAGGATTTCCCCCATGGTTTTAATTCCCTGTAACAGTCTGAATCCAGGCCGTGATACAATCTGTTCGTCGATCAGAAAAATGGCGTTGTTTCTTACGGCCTTGATCATGGCAAAACCGGGCTCGTTCTTTATGGTTTCACGGGCGACAGGATTCATCTCTCCCTGCTGGGCAAGAAATACATCAATTTCGTCAGCATGGGCAAGGATTCGCTCTTTGCCGTAGTTGCCGATGTTTGTCCCCCTGGACGCCCTGGCATCTTCGGCAACATTGATGCCGCCTGCAACCTCCAGGGCAAAAAGGGCCATGGAACCAGGGGTAAATGTTTTCATTTTTGAATGAATGGCTTCAAAGTAGACCCGTTTTTTCGGTGCAACGCCCTGGGTCAGTGTCCGGTATTTGTCGACCTGCTGCTGGAAATCCCTTACCATGGCCGAGGCCTGCCGGGGCCTGCCGGTGAGTTGTCCAAGGGTGAGCCAGTAGTCATACATCTCTTTTACGTCACCGGGCTGCAGGGATACCACGGTGATGCCCGAGCGTTCAAGCTGCTGGATGAGCCTGGGGCAGCTTCGTTCGATCATGGGCCGGATCAGCACAAGGTCGGGCCTTGCCCCGAGAAATTTTTCAGGACCATCATGGGCGGAAAACCAGGGGGTAGCTGAAAACCGCGGATCGTGGATGTCGCTGCGTGACACTCCGATGATCTGACGGTCAAGGCCCAGAAAAGACAGATTTTCCGTGTGGGCCCCATACAGGGAGATGATGCGTGAAAAAGGCCGTTCAAAGGTCAGGGTTCGGCCGTTTTGGTCAACCACTTGGTGTTGTGCTTCACAGACCGGTGACAGGCTGGACAGGAGCAGGAAAAAGCCCGCCCAGAGGGCGGTTTTCAAGATGCCGGCCCGCCTGTCTGTGGCAGGTGCCCCTGGGGCGCGCCCGGCAACCGTTGTAACGGAGTTTAATCTGCTGATATGCCTATCCATGGTGGCCTGCCTTGAAGCTGGTCTGTCTAGCCCTGGAGTAGGGGTTGAATTCCACCCTGGAGTCCACCTCAAACACCTGGCGCACCATGTTTTCGTCGAGCACATCATCGGTTTGACCGGCGGCAATGATGCGGCCGTGCTTCATGAACACAAGGCTGTCAGACCAGGCCGCAGCAAGGTTGATGTCATGGAATACCGATACAACGGTCCTGTTGGACTCTATTACTTCGGCTTTTACGATGTTGAGCAGGCGCAGGGTGTGGTTGATGTCCATGCTGGAAAAGGCCTCGTCCAGAAACAGCAGGGGGGTCTGCTGGCAAAGGGCCCGGGCCACCACACAGCGTTGGCGTTCCCCGCCGCTCAGGCGGTTGATCCTTCGGTTCATGAGCCCCTTGATGCCGGTTCGCTCCATGATCTCGTCAACAATCCGGATGTCCTCGCTGCCGGGTCTTGCAAACCTCGGCAGATGGGGATGTCGGCCCATCATCACAATCTCTTTGACGGTGAACGGAAAATTGATGTCATACCCCTGGCAGACCAGGGCAATGGCCCGTGCAATCTGTTTCTGGGTAAAACTGTGGATGGATTTTTCCCCGAGCATGATGGTGCCGGTATCGGCCCTGCGGTGGCGGATGAGCAGATCCAGCAGGGTGGTCTTGCCGCAGCCGTTGGGGCCCAGAATGGAGTAAAAGCACCCTGCCTTGAACCCAAGGTCAATGGCCTGGAGCACGGGCTTGTGGTCATAGGCAAAGCCCAGGTTGTGAACACTCATTTCCATGGCAGGCTCTATATCTCCTGGCTCTTTTTGAATATCCAGCAGAAGACCGGCCCCCCGATCAGGGCCGTGAGCACGCCAATGGGGATTTCATGGGGAAGGACTGCCCGGGTAATGGTGTCGGCTCCGAGCAGGAGCAGGGCACCGGTGAGCATGGAAACGGGAATGAGCCGTCCATGGTCCGGTCCGGTGATGATCCGTACCATGTGGGGCACCAGCAGCCCGACAAAGCCGATGATGCCGGAGACCGATACAGACACAGCCGCAAGCAGGGAGCCTGTGACCAGCAGGACCAGGGTGACCCGCTGGGTATCCACCCCGAGACTGGCGGCCGAGCGGTCGCCCAGGCAGACCAGGTTGAGGTCCCTTGCAAAGAACAACGAGATGCACAACCCCGCACCCAGAACCGACCAGGTCAGGGCCGCCTCGTTCCAGGTCTTGGAGGCAAAGCTGCCCATGAGCCAGAAAATGATGGCCGAGACCTGGTCATCGGCAAGGTACTTCATGAAACTGATGCCGGCCGACAGGATGGCGGCAACGATGATGCCTGACAGGATCAGGCTGTTCGAGGAGAATCCCCCTCCCCGGCTGCTGCCGGAAAACGAGAGAAACATGACGGCAAAAAGGGTGAGGCAGGCCCCGGTAAAGGCAGACAGGGGCACAGACACCAGGGTGGCCCCGAGACTCAGGAGGATGGCAACGCAGGCGCCAAAGGCGGCTCCGGCTGAAACCCCCAGGGTGTAGGGATCTGCAAGGGGGTTGAGGAGAATGCCCTGGAACAGCACCCCCGACAGGGCAAGGCAGCCGCCAACGGCGGCACACACCAGTATCCGTGGAAGCCGGACATCCATGACAATGGTCTTGACTGTGGCATCAACGGGGCCTGGCCCGTTGAAAAACTCAGCCTTGACAAGGGTCGCAAGGTCAGCTGGTCCGATGTCGACATATCCCATGGATGCGGAAACAATGACCATGCCGACAAGAAGAAAAGAGAACAGGAGCACCAGAAACCCTGTTCTCTTCTTCCATATGGCGATAACCGGTAGACTCACTTGCGTGCCATATTCCTATCAAATATGATGGAGACGGGGTCTCCATTGTTCCATGTGAAACATATTAAACAAAAAATCCCATATCGACGTTTAATCGATATGGGATTCCGTATTTATCCTCATCCGTAAATTTCATTGACCCAGCCCAACCGCGCAGGCACACAGGATCATCCTATCGCATATCAGGCAGGTTTTCTGACTCCCGGATCATCTTACTTGCTGTGTCTTCCCATCCCATTGAAAATTGACATCAGGACAGTGACATTGAACAGCGTTCATTCCCGGTTACAGCGGCGGGTCCGTTCCTGACTTTCACAGGATTCCCTTTTTATGACGCTAACACCTGAATTTTAAATGACAATAGGACGCTGTTGTTAAAAAGTCAATGGAAATATTTGGCCGTTTCAATAAATCCATGTTATCTATTGGCCATGAAAATTTTACACCTGATCAGCCAGATGCCCGATATGACCGGAAGTGGGAAATACCTCCAGGCCGTGGTCAACTGTGCCCGGCAGAATGGCCATGACAACTTTCTTGTGGCGGGCGTTCAGGACGGTTTCACCCTGGATCCCTGCCTGATGGAATCGGACCGGACGTTTTATGTGGAATTCAACACCCCTGAACTCAGCTTTCCCATCCCTGGAATGAGTGATGTCATGCCCTATCCCAGCCGGGTGTTTTCTACCCTTTCACCGGCGGAGCTTCAATGCTATGGGGCGGCGTTCAAAGAAAAAATTGCCGCAGCCGTCCATCAATTCAAGCCGGATCTGATTCACAGCCACCACCTGTGGCAGGTGTCGGCCTTTGCCACCGAGGTTGCACCCGCCATCCCCACGGTTGTTTCCTGCCACGGAACCTGCCTGAGGCAACGGGTCCTGTGTCCCCATTTAAGGGCGAAACCCCTTGCCCTGTCACAAAGGGCCTCCAGGATTCTGGCTCTGAGCCGGGCACAGGCCCGGGAGATCATTTCCACCTATCCTGCTGCCAGGGGCAAAACCCATGTGGTGGGCGCAGGGTTTGACCGGCATCTTTTTTTTCCGGTCGCAAAATCTGCCCCGCCACCCGTGGAACTCCTGTATGCAGGCAAACTGTGCCGGGCAAAGGGCGTTCCCTGGCTGCTCAAGGCACTTAAACCCCTTCGGTCATTGCCATGGCGGCTTCACCTGGCCGGCAGCGGAACCGGGGAGGAACAACGAACCTGCATGGCCCTTGCTGCAGAGTTCAACGGTCAGGTGTGCTGCCATGGCACCTTGACCCACCCGGAACTTGCCCGTCTCATGGGGCGTGCCCATCTGTTTGTTTTGCCGTCGTTTTTTGAAGGGCTTCCCCTGGTGCTCATGGAGGCCCTTGCCTCTGGTTGCACCATTGTAACCACGTCCCTTCCAGGAACCTGCGAGGTGCTCAGCGGGACAACCTCCGGTCGGGTGAACCTTTTGGATCTGCCACCCCTTGCAACGGTGGACGCCCCCCATGCACGGGATCTTCCCCGTCTGGAACAGGCGTTGACTCAGATGCTGGCCCGGACCATCGGGGATTGTCTTGAACGAGGGGTGCCGGACACCCCGATGCATGATCGTCTGACAGAAGGGTATACCTGGGAGAAGGTGTTTGAAAAAATTGAAGCCGTCTACAAAAAGGCCCTCAAAGGGTAATGGCAATGGCGGCAATATCGTCGTGGCACTTGAACCGGGGGTATTGTCTGCACATGGGGTCGTTGGCTTCAATGGCGCGAATGCGGTCCTTGAGACCATGGAGTCCGAACCTGAGGTAGGTCGCCACCAGACGGTCAAACCGCTTTAACGGTTCCGGGGTGGGGGTTGGCAGTTGAAGCCCATCGGTGAACAGGAGAATATGGGCGACATCCTCCAGGGGTTCAACCCCTGAAAGGATGAAATCCTCAGCCGCCCTTTCACCGTTGAGAACCCCATAGGTGCGGTTCATCTGTCGCCGTGTCTTTGCAATCTGATGGGCCAGGGCCTGGCCGATGGTGACCTGGCTGGTGCTGGCCATCTGCTTCCACAGGCTAAGGGTTTCAAAATCGTGGTCCGGCTTTTCCCCGAGCACCCGGTGGGAACCATTCCCGTGGACAAGAACGATGCAGGCATCCCCGGCCTGAACCCATTCAAGGGCCCGGTCGTCTACCCTTGCCACGGCAGCGCTGGTGCTCCACAGGTTCTGACGTGCCGAAAGATTCACGCCATGGTTGATCATGGTCTCCCAGATCTTCTCGTTGGCCCTGTTGGCCAGGGCGGCCAGGGAGTCCCCGTTTTTTTTAAACACATCACAGGCCGTTGACGAGGCAATCCTGCCACCGGTTTCACAACCGTCAAACAGGGCTTTGTCAAGGCTTGTGGCCCCGTCAAAAACCCCGAAAAGAGATCCCTCAATGACAAGGGCATCCTCGTTGATCCTGCCCGATCCTTTTTCCAGAATGTGTTCGGCTTTCATATCTTCCCTTGTTGATTGATTCTCAATACAACCCATTATAGGTGTGGGTGTCTTGATGTCAAAGAGATTGTACCGATGCTATTCCAGGGGATTATAGGAATTTATGATACCGGCGCTGTTGACCGCTTTGACCAGGCCATTCATCCTGGTCAGCGGCCCTTGGGGGCCCCTGATCCCGGCTTTTTTTCTAATTTGATGGTTTTCCGGGCCCGGACGGCCCGGAAAACAGATTTCTGATATCCTCCACCACCAGGTAAAAGGTGGGTACCAGGCCCAGGGTGATGACGGTGGCAAACAGGATGCCGAATCCCAGGGAGATGGCCATGGGAATCATGAACCTTGCCTGGCGGGAGGTCTCAAAGATCATGGGGGCAAGACCGCCAAAGGTGGTGAGGGTGGTCAGCATGATGGGCCGGAAACGCTGGGCGCCTGCCGCAACAATGGCTCCGTGGGCCGAAAGCCCGTTTCGTCTGGAACGGTTGGCAAAGTCAACCAGCACCAGTGAATCGTTGACCACCACCCCGGACAGTGCCACAAGTCCGAAAAGGCTCATCAGTGAGAGGGAATAGCCAAGGAGAATATGGCCGATGACGGCCCCCACAAGTCCAAAGGGAATGGCTGCCATGATGACAAAGGGCTGGACGTAACTTTTGAAAGGCACTGCCAAAAGCGCATAAATGGCAAACAGGGCCATGAAAAGCCCTGAGATCAGGCTTGTGGTGCTGTCGCGCATGTCTGCCTGGCGGCCCTGGAATTTGCTGGTCAATCCTGGATAATCCTGTTCCAGGCGGGGAAGAACTTCGTCCTTGAGAACCGTGATGAGCTGGTTGGTTTCGTCCCTGGGAATCACGTTGGCCGATACCGTGGTGATCCTGCGGCCTTCCCGTCGTTGAATGTCGGTGTAGGCCCTTCCCCGGTCCATGGCGACCACCTGGCGCAGAAGGGCCTCTTCTCCCTTGGGATTCCGGACCATGAGGGTTTCGATGTTATGTTCGAACGAACGCTCGGCCTTGGGCAGTCGTACCCGAACGGTGATTTCGTTTCTTCCCCGCTGGAGTTTCAGTGCTTCGGCCCCGTAAAAGGCATGGCGGACCTGGAGGGCCACCTCCCGTGCCTTGAAACCCATCATTTCACCAAGGGGGCGCATGGTAAAGTCAAACTGCTCCTTGCCCCTGGCAGAACCGTCGTCAATGTCTTGTGAAACGGGAAACTCACCAAGTTCCCGGGCCAGGGCCTCACTGGCCGATGTCAGGGTCTCAATGTCCTGGTGGCTGAGTTCAACGGTCAAGGAACTGCCGGAAGCTGGCCCCCCCCGGTCGGCCTGAAAGGTGAGGGATTCAAGACCTGCAAGGGGGCCAAGGGCCGACCGCCAGCGCTCCGTTGTCTGGGTGGTGCTGATGGGTCGGACATGGCTGGGGGTGAGCAGGATCCGTGAGGTGATGACGTTCTCGTCCACCTGGGCGTAAAAGCCCCTGGAAAGGGTCTCGCCCCCGTTTTCCCGGATGACGGATTCGGCTGCCCTGGAAATTCGGGCAACCACCTCAGCAACCCTGTTTTCCGCACTGCCATAGGGAAGGGTTGCCGTGACAAAGGCATAGTCGGATTCCACCCTGGGCATGAGGGTGGTGGGTATTCTGCCGCTCTTGACGTAGGCTCCGACAATGACAAGGATGGCAAGGCCCACGGCAAGGGTGGTGTAACGATATTCGAGCACCCGCTCAAGCAAGGGTGCATATACCGCCTTCACAAATCGAACAAGGGCGTTACTCACCCGTTGCTGCCGGACCGTAATCCATCCCATGAACCTTCCCTGTGGGATGGAATCGCCATGGGCAAGGTGGGCCGGAAGAATAAAAATACTTTCGGCAAGGGAGATCATAAATACTGTTATGACCACCACTGGAATGATTTTGAAGAATTTTCCCATGGTGCCGGGAACAAACATGATGGGCAAAAAGGCCACCACATTGGTGAGAATACTGAACACAACGGGCATTGCCACCTCCCGGGTTCCCCGGATCGACGACTCAAGAAAGGCAAAGCCCATCTGGCGGTAGTGGTAAATGTTCTCCCCCACCACAATGGCATCATCCACCACAATACCGATGGTGACAATAAAGGCAAACATGGAAACCAGGTTGATGGAAAAATTGGTCAGGGGCAGCAGGATAAAGGCACCCAGGAGTGAGATGGGAATACCCAGGGAGACCCAGAAGGCCAGCCGGATGTCCAGGAAAAGGGCCAGAAGGACAAACACGAGCCCAAGCCCCATGTAACCGTTTTTGAGTAAAAGGGCGCCCCTTTCCTTGAACGTCTGTGACATGTCACTGACCATGGCAACCCCGAGACCGGGCGGCAGGGTCTGGTCAAAGGCTGCCACGACCCGCCGGGATGCATCGGCCACCTCAACGGGTTTCTGATCCCCCACCCGGTAGATCTCGAGCATGATGGCCGGCTGGCCGTTGAATGTGGCATAGGTGTTGGTATCTTCAAACCCTTCGGTGATGAAGGCAATATCTTCCAGAAGCACCCGGGTGCCGTCATCCAGGGTGATCACGGCAAGTTTGCCATAGGCCGGAGCACTCTCCCGCCGCTCTTTCATGCGCACCAGGATTTCCCCGCCGTCGGTCTTGAGGCTGCCGCCTGGAAGGTCCACCGAGGCCTTGGAAATAACCGTCGCAATTTCGGCCAGGGTCAGGTCGTACCGCCTGAGATTTGCCTGGGGCACTTCAATGTGAATTTCGTAGTCCCGCACCCCGTCGAGTTCCACCTGGGTGATGGCCGGGTCCTGGAGCAGCATTTCCCGCAATGCCTCGGTTTCCTGTCTGAGAACGGTTTCAGCGACCGTGCCGAACACGGCAAACGAGATGACCCTGCGCCGGCGGGTGACAACGGATACCATGGGATCCTCGGCCTCGTCGGGAAAAGAGGTGATGGCATTGATCTGACTTTCCACCTCCTGGGCAAAGCTTCGCACATCAACCCCCTCAAGCACCTCAAGGTTGATTGCGGCTCTGCCCTCAAGGGCGGTGGAGCGGATCTCGTCAAGTCCGTCAAGTCCCTGGACCGCCTCTTCAATGGCAAGAACAACCCCCCGCTCCACCTCTTCCGGACTTGCACCGGGATAGACCACGGAAACGTTGACAATGCCCAGTTCATATTCGGGGAACACCTCCTGCTTGATCTTTGTGGCCATGAACAAACCGCCCACCAGCAGCACCAGCATGAGCAGATTGGCGGCAACACTGTTGCCTGCCATCCAGGTCACGGCCCCCCCCGGGGTTGTCGGTTCCTGTTTAGTTTCCATTGTTGACGGACCCCTCCACCCGTATGGCCATGCCATCAACGACCGACGAGAGTTCCGAGACAATGACCTGGTCTCCGGGCTTGACCCCTGATCGGACAAAGAGCATTTGTTCGTTTTTCCACAGGATATCAAGGGGGACCACCTCAAGGCGACCGTCCCTGGCGATCCAGACCGTATTTCCATCCCTGGCACACCGCCTGGGAAGTGCAATGGTATTGCGGATGGTTTGACCTTGAATGGACAGGGTGACATAGGCGTTGATGAGCAAAGGGGATGTTTTTTCCGGATCCTGACCCAGGGGATCCTCTATGGAAACAAGGATCCTGGCAAGGCGGCTCTTGTCTGCAACATCCCCCAGAAGTCTGAAAATTTCTGCCTGGTAGCGTCGATTGTCCCGGGTGAAGACCTGAACCGGGCTGCCCTTGTCCGTTTTCGATCCGGGAAACCGGATCCAGGGGAGTTGATCCATGGCAAGGGTGGCTGTCACCCAGTAGGCATCGGTTCCGGCAAGGACGGCAAGGCTCTCCTGGACCGTGACCTGGGACCCCTGTTCCACCTGTTTGTCCATGACCATGCAGTTGAAGGGTGCCCGGATCACCGTTCGCTCAAGGTCAACCCTGGCCTGTTCCACATCCACCTTCACGGTCTCAAGGTCCGCCTGAACCTGGGCAAGCTGGGGTTCTCGAAGGGCAAGCCCCGGGTCATCCAACCGTTTGCCCGATGAGCGCTCCATGAGGCGGAGTTCGGCCTTGGCCACGGTCTGCCGTCCCCTTTCAAGGTTCAGCTCGGCTTCGGTCTTGTGAACAAGGGCCTTTTTCTTTTTTAGCGCAAGTTCAAAATCCCGGGGATCAAGCCTGAGCAGGATCTCACCCTTTTTAAACGTACCGCCGGGGACAAAACGGTCGGATGTCGCAAGTACAAATCCGGAAACCCTTGATTTGAGCGTCAGTTTCCGGGATGGGGCTACGGCTCCCATGGCGGAGATGACCACCCCATGGTCGGAGGAAACAGCCGTTATCACAGCCACCAGGGGCACCTTGGCTGGCGGGGGTTTTCGTTTTGCAGCCGGTTTGGTCTGGTAAAGAAAAACACCAATGGCAACGCCCGTTGAAATGATGAAAAGGGGAAGTACAATCTTGATGGCTTTGACGGCCCAGGGTGTTTTGGTGTTCTGGCCGGTTGTTATGGTTTTGTGTGGGTCTGTGTGTCTGGTCACTTTTGTTTTCCAAGGTTCTTGGTTTGTATGAAGCTTCCCCCAAGGGAGCGATACAGGGCAATCCTTGCCTTTATAAGTTCAGCCTGCTGAACAATCATGCTCTTTTCAAGGTTCTGAACATTGAGTTGTTCGGAAATCAGGGGCAGAAAGGTAATGAGTCCCCTTTGATATCGGCGGGTGGCCTCGCCCAGTGCCAGCCGGGCCGCATCCAGTTCCCGGTGGAGGGCGGCCAGCCACGCCCGCTGGTGCGTCTCTTCGGACAGGGTATCTTCCACCTCCACCAGGGCCGTGAAAACCGTTCGTTTATAGGATGCAAGGCCCTCGGCCACCACGGCCTCGGCCCAGTCCCGGGCAGCCGCTTTTTTCCCGCCGTCAAAAACAGTTGCGGCCATATTGGCCCCAAGGGTGAGGATCCACGAGTTAAACAGGGCATCCAGGCCGGAATTCTGGAGCCCCAGGGTGCCGGTCAGGTTAAGCGACGGAAGTCTTGCAGCCTGTTCTGCCCGGCTCTCCCACTGGCCGGCCATGAGCCTGAAACCTGCGGCCTGGATATCCGGTCGTTTTGACAGAAGATCTGCGGGAATCCCCGTGGCAGGCAAAGGCGTAAGGATAGGAAAATCGGTATTCCCGACAGGCGGGGCATGGGTGGGCGGCCTTCCCTGGAGCAGGCAGAGCCGGTTGGACAGGCGTTTGATCTCGTGTTCAAGGGGGGGGATCTGGGCGGTTACATGGGCCACAGCCTCCTGCTGCTGCAGGACGTCCAGGGAAGTTGAAAGGGCGTTTGCAAACCTGAGTTCCAGCAGTTCCAGGAGCAACGTGTTGGTTGAAAGCTGCTGTTTGACAAGGTCCAAGGTCTGGACGGCTGCCAGCTGGTCCACCCAGGTAGTTGAGATCTCTGCGGCCAGGGTCATGGCTGCGGTTTCAAGATCAGAACGGCTGGCCCTGGCCAAGAGCTCTCCTGCCAGGGATTGGGATCTGATCTTACCCCAGAGATCCATTTCATAACTGGCCGCCGGCCCCAGGGCGATGGCGTCCAGGGTCGATCCCTGGCCCTGGTTCCGGGATCGCCTGTGGGAACCGGCTGCTTCAAGGGTGATGACGGGCAAGAGAAGGGAACGCTTTTCCATGGACATGGCCCTTGCCTGGTCAAGCCGCGCCAGGGCTTCTTGAATGGTAAAGTTGCTGCCAAGGGCCTGGTCGATGATCCGGTTGAGTTCGCTGCTGCCAAAGCGCTTCCACCAGGGTTCGCCAGTTGCCATGGCAGCGCCTGTGACGGGTTTGTCCCCAGAATTTGCCGGGCCTGCCAGGAAGGTCTCCGGAAGCCTGTCCGGAACAGGAGTAAGGGGCAGGGGCTCTGTTCTGAAACAACCCTGGGACAGAAATATCATTGCCGCCAAGGCCATGGTAATGATAATTTTTTTTTTCATTCAAAGGGTCTTTTCAACGTTTATCCTTATCGTGTATCGGCCTTGAATCGCACTGAACGCTCCCAGGACCATTTCCATACTATCTTACACTGAAAAAAGTCCAGTCAAAAGATATAGTTCTGGATTTTTAAGCCTTTCCGGGGTATCAGTGATCTCTGTTGGTCCATAACCGGCATGACAGGAGTAGGACCTCTGCCCTGGCCACAACGAACGTTGAAACACCCCTGTTTGCAATGCTTCGGTGGGCGTTTCATATAAAAAAAAACAAAGATTCAGGACGGACAATCGTTATGACACCCATTGAGCTCTCCCCCCAGTTATTTACCCTGCTGTTCGGCACCGGTTTTTTTGCAGGATTCGTGGATTCCATTGCCGGGGGGGGTGGATTGATTTCCCTGCCCATTCTCATGTCAACGGGCATGGCGCCATCGATGGCCCTTGGCACCAACAAGCTCCAGGGAAGCTTTGGCACCTTTATTGCCGCATGCAACTACACGAGCAAGGGGGAGGTGGAACTCAAAAAGACCCTGGTCGGCATTTTATTTACCCTGATTGGCGCCCTGGCCGGGGCCTGGGCCATCCAGCGGATGGACCCGTGGTTTTTGACCTATATCATTCCCCTGTTGCTGGTGGGTGTGTTTGTTTACACCCTGTTTTCAAGGAATCTGGGGAGGGCCACCACCCGGGCGCGACTCTCGTTGAACCTGTTCTTTCTGGTCTTTGGGCTTGGGCTTGGCTTTTATGACGGGTTCTTTGGCCCTGGAACGGGTAATTTCTGGATGACGGGATTCATGGTTGTCATGGGGTACAGCATGACAAGGGCTGCAGGCTTCACCCGCATCATGAATCTTGTGAGCAACGTGGTTGCCCTTGCCGTGTTTGTGGCGGGACAAAATGTCGTGTACAGCGTCGGCATAACCATGGCCCTGGGCCAGATCCTCGGGGCAAGGCTGGGATCGGGCCTTGCCATTAAAAAAGGCGCCGGCTTTATCCGCCCGGTCTTCCTTGTGGTGGTGTTTCTCACCATTGTCCGGCTGGTCTACCTGAACTATGCCACCCTGGTCTGAGAACCGTCCTGACCGTTCTGAGCCCTTCAGGCAAGGGGGAGGCTGATCTCAAACAGGGTGCCCTTGTCCGGTGGGCTTTCCACCCGGATGGTGCCGTTGTGGTATTGAACAATGTGTTTGACAATGGCAAGCCCAAGGCCCGTGCCTCCCATGTCCGTGGTCCGGGCGCTGTCCACCCTGTAAAACCGTTCAAAAATCCGGGAGAGGTGTTCCTGACCGATGCCGGGGCCTGAATCCATTACCCGGATCAGGACGTTGGCCCTGTCCTGGACCACCTGAACCCGGACCGTTTGCCCCGGGTCACTGTACTTTAATGCGTTGTCAAGAAGGTTGACCAGGGCCTGTTCCACCAGAAGGGTGTCCATGGGTATGAACAGGGGGGCGGAAAGATCGGTCTTGACCGCCACGCCCCTTGATTCTGACCGTGTCCTGCACGCGGCAAAGGCTGCCTGGATAACAGCAGAAAGATCATGGGGTTGAAAAACAGTCCTGTCACCCTCCTGCCTTTCAAGTTTTGCGAGGGCCATCAGATCGTCGACCAGGGCGATCATCCGGTTGACGTTTTTTTCGATGATGGTCAGGAATTCACCTCTTCTGGCCAAAGCCTCGGATCCGTCAAGGTCCTGGAGGGTCTCGATAAACCCTTTGATCGCCGTCAGCGGGGTTTTGAGTTCATGGGAGACGTTTGCCGCAAAATCCTTGTGCATGGTTTCAAGCCGGTTCATCCGTGTGATATCATGGAAGATGATCAGGGTGCCCATGCGATCACCCTGGACGTTGGAAAGGGTGTTGGAATGGATGTTGAACAGGTGACTGCCCTTGTCCGTGAGGGTGATGCTTTTCTCGATGGAGCCCGGGGAGTCAAGGGCCTGTTTGATGAACCGGTGAAGATCATAATTCCGGGCGATTTCAAGGATGTTCCGGTTGGTCATGGTTTCAATGGGATGGCCAAAAATGGCTGCAACAGCTCTGTTGACCATGAGGATTCGTTCGTTGAGATCAACGGCGATCACCCCTTCGCCCATGCTGGAAAGCACCGCCTCAAGTTCCATGGTGCGGTCTTCTGCACTCTTTATCTTTTCGTCAAGCCGTTCGGCCATATGGTTGATGGTCAAGGCAAGCTCGGCAAGCTCTTCCGTATCGGGCACGGCCAGCCGCAAGGTCAAGTCTCCTCGGGCCAGTCCACCGGCACTGGTCTTCATCTGTTCAAGGGGGCGGGTGATCCGTCTTGAAACAAACAGGCTTGCACCGGCTGCTGCAAGGACGGTAAGCATCAAAACGACCATGAGATTGGTTTGAACCCCTTTGATTTCAACGTCCATGGCCGAAACCGACAGGGCCGTTCTGACCACGGTGGTGACGGCACCGTCGGTCTCAAGGGGCAGGGCCACGTACATCATGTTTTGTCCAAGGGTGTCGCTGTATCGAACGGATACGCCCTTTTCTCCACGCAGGGCTGAAACAATTTCAGGTCTGACCCTGTGATTTTCCATCTCCCGGACATCCCCAAGGGAATCGCCGATGACCCGCCCTGAAGAGAGAATAACCGTCACCCTTGTGCCGGTTACCCTGCCAATGGCAAGGCAGATGGCATTGATCCTGTCGGGGGGGTGTCCTGATATCTCCCGCCGGATCAGCCGGGCCTGGGTTGTCAGCTGGTCTTCGCTGCCGGCCAGAAAGTATCGTTTGAAAAATCCCGTGGAATAGTAGGTTACTGCGGCCAGGGAAATCACGGTTATAATGAAAAACGAAGGAAAGATCTGCCACAGGAGTCGTCTTTTTTTTTCAGGCATCTGCTTCCTCCCTGAACCGGTAACCCACCCCGCGAACCGTCTCGATGAAATCGGCACAGGGGCCCAGTTTTTTTCTCAACCCTGCAATGGTTACGTCAACACTTCTTTCGGTGACCGCGTAGTTTTCACCGTGCACAGCGTCCACGATCTGTCCCCGGGTAAAGACCCACCCCTTTTTGGATACAAGAAACCAGAGGACCTGGAACTCCGAATGGGTAAGGTCCAGGGATTTTTTGTCGACCATCACCCGATGGCGGCCAGCGTCCATGGAAAGGGGACCCGCAACAACGGTCGGCTCGGCTGCCGTTTTTTCAACCCTTGCCCGTCGCCTGAGAATCCCCCGGATTCTTGCCACAAGCTCCCTGGGGCTGAAGGGTTTTGAAATATAGTCGTTGGCCCCGATTTCCAGGCCGGTCACAATATCGCTCTCTTCTCCCTTTGCCGTGAGCATGACAATGGGAATTTCATAGGTCATGGCGTTGTCCCGGATTCTCCGGGTGACCTCAAGGCCGTCGATTCCGGGAAGCATGAGGTCGAGCACCACAAGGTCGGGCAGCTCTTTGGTTGCCATGGACAACGCCGCTTCACCTGAAAAGGCGACAAGGGTTTGATACCCCTCCCTTTTCAGGTTGAATCGAACCAGTTCGACAATATCACGTTCATCATCAACGATCAGTATTTTTTCGTTCGGCATTTGTTTTCCTTTTTTATACCAAAGGCCTGCCAAAGCGTTACCAGTGGCGGCGTTTTAAACTTCGTTGTGGCCGTGGGCCCAGACCCAGCTCCGGCCATGCCGGTTTATAAGCCCCCATTTTTTCACTATACCTGTCCATGGACTCGCATACAAATATTTATCTCAGCTTTCGGGGTCGACTGTTTGATATGATGTATCAGGCTTTCCCTATTGCCTTTTTTGCAGGTTTAACAATAATTTTCTGCCCCTTTAATGGGCGACCCATTCCTCCAAGGCTTGAGTCTGAACGTTGAGTATTTATCAGGGTTATGTTAGGGTTCTGTTAATTTTGGATTTAAATCTTATTAGCCCGTATGAAGACAGTCAATCCCGATGGTTGAGTATGGAACAGTCACGCCCGGCCAAGGGTCCTGTTTCTTCTTGACAAATCCCGGGGCATTTAATTATAGTCCGTGACGACGGTTCGCCCAATCACCATAAGGATTTGTAGATGTTATACAGTGAAGATAAAGATCAGGCCGGGGAGTATTTAAGGTTATCCCTCGGGTTTATTGCCAAGTACAATCTGCCGGCAGATCCTGCCTGCTATAGTGTTTGGTATCAGTACATTGCAGGGAAAAATCCCCACCTGAAAGCCGCCATCGACCATTTCATCAACAGCAAACTGCCCATTACCGTCAAGACCATAAAAAAGTTGTACAAGGATCATATCCTGGAAAAGGATAGAACCATTACGGAAAACCTGCTCCATGAGTTAAGGCTCGTTATCAATGGGATTTCACGCTATGCCATTGATACCACAGGAGATATTACCGGAAATGGTAAACGACTCCAGGCCCTTGTCCAGGAACTGGAAGAGGACGAGGACATGGACAGCCTTTCCAGGACCATGGACAAGATCATCCACGAAGCCAAGGACCTTGTGCAGACGGGCAAGAGTTTCCAGGGGCGGATGACCTCATCCTCCCAGGAGCTTGCCATCCTTAGAAAAAAACTGGATATGTCAAAACGAGATGCGGAAACCGATGCCCTTACCGGCCTGTTGAACCGTCGCGGTTTTGAAAAAAGACTGCATCCCCTTCTCAAGGATCCCGGTTCCTGCTTTTGTCTTGTCATGATCGATATTGACCACTTTAAACGGGTCAACGACACCTACGGTCACCTGGTCGGTGACAGCATTCTCAAAGCCCTGGCAAACCTGTTGAAGCAGCAGACCAAGGGCAAGGATTCTTTGGCCCGTTTTGGGGGCGAAGAGTTTATTATCCTGCTTCCTGAAACCCGGCTTGAACAGGCCGGTATCGTTGCAGAGGATATCCGGAAAAAACTTGCGGCCCAGGAATGGAAACAGCGGAAAACAGGACAATCCATGGGCAAGATCACCATCTCTTTAGGGGTATCCCAGTACCGGCCCAATGAATCGGAAGCCACCCTGATGCACAGGGTCGATACCGCCCTTTACGCGGCCAAACGGGACGGCAGGAACCGGGTGGTCACCGAAGCGATGCTCTAGCCGGCCCCGGGATTTTTTCTGTTTTGTTTTTCAGGAATAGGGTATGGATCCATGGGGCGGATCATACCCCATGGCGCACGATTTTTCCTTTGACCAGGTGAATCACCTCCTCGGCAATGTTGGTCGCATGGTCCCCGATTCTTTCCAGATGACGTGAAATCAGATAAAGATTAATGGTTCGGCCCACCTGGTCCGGAGCTTTTATGATGGCTGCTTTCATGGCCCCATAGGCCCTGTTGCGCATGGCATTGACATCCTCGTCCATGCGGATGACCTGGTCTGCCATGTTTGAATCCATTTCCACCAGGGCATCCAGGCTCATCTTGAGCATCAGCCCTGTTTTTTCCGCCATGGGCGAGTAGTCATAGCAAAAGGGGCCGGGGGTTGCCCCTGAAACGGTCTTGATCCGCTGGGCAATGTTTGCGGCAAGATCGGCCACCCGTTCAAGGTCGTTGTTGATTTTGACAACGGCGATGAGGAACCGAAGGTCAATGGCAACGGGCTGGTAAAGGGCCAGGATTTTGAGACACTCCTCTTCGACCTCCACCTCAAGTGCATCGATTTCAATGTCCGTGGCAATGATCTGCCTGGCCAGGGCGGTATCGTTTGTCCTGACGGCATGGACCGCCTTTTTGAATCTGTCCTCAACCATGGCACCCAGGGAGAGGATTTCTCGTTTGATCTTTTCGATCTCTTTTTGTAAATTGCCTGCCATGATCTCTCCTCTAGCCGAAACGGCCGGTGATGTAAGCTTCTGTTTGTTTTAATTCCGGTTTTGTAAAAAGGGCGTCTGTGTTGTTGACCTCAATGAGCTTGCCCATGTAGAAAAAAGCCGTGATGTCGGACACCCGTGCCGCCTGCTGCATGTTGTGGGTCACAATAATAATGGTGAGCTGCTTGGACAGGCTGAGAATGAGCGCTTCGATCTTCTGGGTGGCAATGGGGTCAAGGGCCGAGGCCGGTTCGTCCATGAGCAGCACCTCGGGCTGCACCGCAAGGGCCCGGGCAATGCACAAACGCTGCTGCTGTCCGCCTGAAAGGCCCAGGGCGGACGTGTTGAGCCGTTCCTTGACCTCGTCCCAGATGGCGGCCTGCTTCAGGCTGGTTTCAACCCGTTCTGCTATCAGGGCCTTGTTCTTGATGCCGTTGACCCGCATGCCATAGGCAATATTTTCAAAGATGGTCTTTGGAAAGGGATTGGGTTTCTGGAACACCATTCCCACCCTCCGCCGGAGGGAGACCACATCCAGGGCCGGATCGGAGATGTCCATGCCTTCGAGCAGGATTTCCCCACGGCTTTGGGTGCCCGGAATCAGGTCGTTCATCCGGTTAAGGCACCGGAGAAAGGTGCTCTTGCCGCACCCGGAAGGCCCGATCAGGGCCGTAACCTTTTTCTCGGGAAAGGCAAGGGATATGTTGTAAAGGGCCTGGGAGCCACTGTAGAAAAAATCCAGACCTTTTGCGTACATTTTAATCGGTTGATCCATTATAACCTCATTTTTTTTCTGATTCTTGTGCGAAGGAGAATGGCCCCGAGGTTCATTCCAAAAATCAGGGCAATGAGCACCAGGGCGGTGCCGTACTGGAGGGGCCGGGTGGTGGCAATGTCGGTCCCTGCCGTTGCAAGTACATAGATGTGGTAGGGAAGGGCCATGACCTCGTCAAAGAGAGATCCTGGAAGCTCCGGCGTGAAAAAAACAGCGCCCGTGTACATGATGGGGGCCGTTTCCCCGGCGGCCCGACTCAGGCCCAGGATTCCTCCGGTGATGATGCCGGGAAAGGCAGACGGAAGAACAACCCGGTAAATGGTCTGCCATTTTGTGGCGCCCAGGCCCAGGGACGCCTCCCGATAGGTGTCGGGGACGGATTTAAGGGCCTCTTCCGAGGTCCCGATGATCACGGGTAGTGTCATCACTCCCAGGGTCAGCCCGCCGGCCAGGACCGATACCCCCATCTTTAGAACAATGCAGAAGAATGCCAGTCCGAACAGGCCGAAAACCACGGACGGCACCCCTGCAAGGTTGTTGATGCCCAGGCGGATGACCCGCACAAACCTGCCCTGGGCGGCATACTCGTTGAGGTAAATGGCCGAGGCCACTCCCACGGGCAGGGCCACCACCAGGGCAACCCCCATGAGGCAGAGGGTGCCTGCAATGCAGGGAAAAATACCGCCCCGGGTCATGGAATCCGTTGGGGGCATTGTCAGAAAGGTCCAGGAAATGGCCCGCCACCCCCTGGAGACCATGAACCATAGGATGACGGCAAGGGCTGCCCCGTTGACCAGGGCCGCAATCCTTAACGTGAAAAAACCAACGCCTTGAACGATCTTTCGTGTACGCATTTACAGAGATGCCTCCCCCACCTGACGGTACCGGGACGAGATATGATCGGCAATCAGGTTGAAAACAAAGGTAAACACAAAGAGCACCAGGCCCGTTGCAAAGAGCGCATGGTAGTGGTCGCTGCCAAAGGGAGCCTCGGCCATTTCAGCGGCAATGCTGGCCGGCATGGGCCGAACCGGATCAAACAGAGAACCGGGTACCATGGCAGCCCCGCCCGCCACCATGAGGACCACCATGGTTTCGCCAATGGCCCTGGACATGCCAAGGATGACGGCCGTGCAGATGCCCGACAGGGCGGCCGGAAGCGTCACCCGGTGAATGGTTTCAAAATGGGTGGCGCCCAGGGCAAACGAAGCCTCTTTCAACGCCTGGGGCACACTGAAAATGGCATCCTCGGAAATGCTGCAGATGGTGGGAATGGACATGAAGGCCAGCATGAGTGAGGCGTTGAACAGGTTGAGACCCACGGGAATGTCAAAGGTGCGCTGTATAAAAGGAGCCACCACCACCATGCCGAAAAAACCGATCACCACCGATGGCATGGAGGCCATGAGTTCCACCACCGGCTTGACAATTTCCGCCGTTCGCACAGGGGCAATCTCTGCAAGATAAATCGCCGTCATCACCCCCAGGGGAATTGAGACCACTCCAGAGAGAACCGTCACCAGGAACGATGCCACAATCAGGGGGAAAATGCCAAAATCCGCAGGGTCCGAGGTGGGATACCAGTATAGACCAGAAATAAACGCTTTCAACGAAACGCCCTTGAAAATGGGCAGCCCCTCAAGGACAAGAAAGAGCATGATCAAAAACAGTGCCGTGATGGAAAAGAGTGCAACCCCCATGAAGGCGCGCTGCACCAATTTCTCGCTGGTTTGTTGTTTCAGCATCAGTAAACCGGTATGCTTCCGGCCTCTTCAACCAGGGTCTGACCCTTGGCCGACAGCAGGTAGTTGAGGAAATCAGCAGTGGTTCCCCTGGGCCAATCACGGGTAAACATGAACAGCGGTCGTGAGATCGAATACTGGCCGTTCCTCGTGGTGTCAGGTGTTCCAGGAGTGGTGTTTACCGACAGCGCCTTGATCTCATTGTTCAGATATCCCAGGGCGATGTAGCCGATGGCGCCGGGAGTGGATGACACGGCCTGAACAAGTCCGCCGTTGGAGGGAACGGTCAGGGCACTGGGGATGACCCTTGCCTTGTCCATGACCAGATGCTCCCAAACTTCAAAGGTGCCGGACGAGGTATCCCTTGAGATGACAACAATTTTCATGTCCCTTCCACCCACCTCCTGCCAGTTTTTGATTTTGCCAAGATAGATCTCCTTGAGTTGCTGGGTGGTCAGATCCACGACGGGATTCTGGGAATGGACCACCGGTACAATGCAGTCCAGGGCGATTCTGTGGGGAACCGGATAGATTCCCTTGTCGGCGGCGAGCTTGACCTCCTTTGACTTGATAAAGCGGGAGGCGTTGCCAATATCTGCGGTACCGTCAAGGATGGCCTTGATGCCGTTGCTTGAACCGCCGCCGGAAAGGGAAATTTTCACATCCGGATGGAGCTTCATGTACGCTTCGGCCACCTTCTGGGCAATGGGCAGGACGGTTGTGGAGCCCTTGAGTACCAGCTCTTCGCCAAGGGCCGGAACTGCCGCCACCATGGCCATGCAAACACCAATTACAATGGATCTAATACCGGGTTTCATTTTTACTCCTTTGATTTCATGTTATGTTCCAGTGATTCCATTGGGATGGATACTACCCGGATCATGTTAGGAAATGATTAGGAGTGTGTTGGCAGGGTGTTAAAAACGGGGGGGGAGTTTTTTTTCGAGAATCAGGCGATTCCCTTTTCTGTTGTAGCCGTAGGAGGAAAAATAGGTGGTCATAATGGCAAGACCCCTGCCGTGATCATCGTCGTCACCCGGTGGAAATTTTTTGGCCGTTTGCCAGTCAAACCCTTTACCCTGGTCTTCAACAATGATCTGGATTCGTTTTTGCTGGTCGATCTTGAGCAAGAATTTTACCTTTTTTGCGGGGTCAAGATCGTTGCCGTGGCGGACTGCATTGGTCAGGGCTTCGCGCATGACAAGGTCAATGGCGAAAAAATGTTCGGACAGGTCCTTAAACCCCTGGTTGAGAAATCCGGATACTTCTTTACTGATTCGGTCAATGTTTTCCAGGGTCGAGCTGAAGGTGATGGAAATGCTTTGGGCTGTGATCGTCCGGTGATAGGTGTCAGGCATTCTCACACCTCCACGCACAGAATCACAATGTCGTCCTCAGGCGCTGCACCACCGGAAAAAATGTTTTGAACAAGGGTCAACGGCGCCTCTGAAAGGGGAACGTTCCTGATCGCTTCAAATTTTGCCATGAGACTTTCGGCCCCGGTGGTCCAGGTAATCTTCTGCTTGACGGATTCCACAAGACCATCGGAATAGACAAAGAACCTGTCTCCGGGTAAGAGCCTTCTGTGATGTATTCCAAACCTTGCGTCCTTGAACATCCCGAGGATATCGCCATCCACATGTATCAGCTCCGGCTCCCCGGTTGCAGGTAGATGGACCACTGGGGGATGTCCTGCACTGATGATGCAAAGGTTGCCCGTGGTACGATTCAAACGGGCATAGCATGCGGTCAGGTATTTGTTGTCCGAAAGGATTTCAACGAGAACATCGTTGATCATTTTCATGGTTTCAAGGGGGGAATAGACCAGGTTGCTGTTCTGGGCCAGCAGGGCCTTGATCGAGGCGGTCATGTAGCTTGACTTGATGTCATGGCCGGAAAAATCGGCCACAAAGTAACCGGTGATATGGTCTGAAATGTTGAGGATATCGTAAAAATCCCCCCCGGCCTCGTGGAGTGCCCTGTAGTAAACCCCGAATTTTGCGCTGGGAAAATCCTGGGGCAGGGGCAGCATTTCGTTCTGGGCCTCGGTGATCTCCCGGAGTCGTCTGGCCTGGTTGGCAATCAATGAATTGGTTGCGATGGAGAGTTTAAGGTGGATCGCCACCCTGGCAAGGACTTCAAGGGGATGGAAGGGCTTGGTGACATAATCCACGGCCCCCAGTTCAAACCCCTTGAGCTTTGAATCCACATCGGTCATGCCGGTGAGAAAAATAACCGGGATGGCGCCGGTCCCGGGGTTTTCCTTTAAAAAACGGATCACCTCAAACCCGTCTCCACCGGGCATCTGGATGTCCAGAAGGATGAGGTCGGGTTTTTCTGCTCCGGCAATGGCCCTTGCACTGGTTCCGTTGTCCGCGGTGATCACCCGGTACCCCTCTTTTGCCAGGGTCTTTTCCATGAACTTGAGGTTTACAGGGTTATCGTCAACAACAAGAATGGTAAACACCGACTTTATTTTCATGGTGATTCAGTGCCCCTCCGCAACCTTCTGGATTGCGTCAAGGCCCGCTCCCAGGTCGGCCACCGTGGTTCTGATTTCATGGAATTTTTTTTGAACGGCAAGGGTTTCCAACGCCTTGGCCATGGTTGCGATATGGGTAAATCCCAGGTTGCCGGCAGCTCCCTTGATGGAATGTGCCGCCCTGGCAACAGTCGTGCTGCAGCCTTGGGTGATGCCCTGTTCGATGGTTAACAGTTCTGCCTGGGAAGTCGTGACCAGGAGCTGCGCCAGTTCAATGAAATCCTCTTCGTCAAAGCCAAGCTTTGATGCCATTGCCTTAAAATCCATGGATGCTCCCGGAAAAATTGGATTCATGCGAAACAGATGGTGTTATTCTATCGGGATCAGGCCGCCAAAGTCAAGGGGTCGTGCTGAAAAGGGCAGCAAGTCGGGCCCGGCTTTCATGGTCAAGGGCTGTGGCCTGTTCTGCGAGTTTGAGGGTGTACCGGCCAAGGACCCGGTACAGTTCCAGGTCGTCGGGCCGTCTGTCCTGCAGGGCTTTGATGTGGGCTGCAACGATGTCGGCATCTCCCCTTGCCACGGGACCGGTCAGGGCCGCCTGGGCGCCCCTGCTGCCGATATTGGCCAGGGTCCCGTGGATGAGGGGCTCAAGGATCGCATAGGCCCTGGCGTCGGACAGTCCCGTCTGCTTTAACAGTTCCACGGCAAAGTGCTCGACCGTGACAAGGTAATTGGAGGCAACCACGGCTGCGGCATGGTAGAGGGTTTTTGCCCGGGTGGGAATGGTAAACGAGATCCCGCCAAGGCTTTCAATGATCCGGGTACCCTCGGCAACGGCAGGGTCGTCGCCTTCAACGGAAATGTTGACTCCCTTGAACGGTGACGTCTGCCCGGGTTCATGGGCTGCAAAGCTCTGGAGGGGATGGATGGAGCCCCGGGCAACACCGGCAACCGTGGAAAAGATGCCAGAGGACAATGCCCCGCTGCAGTGGAAAACCAGGGTGCCCGGTGCCAGCGCTTTGTCTGCGGCAAGGGTGTCAAAAACACCCTGAATGGCATCGTCCGGGGTGGTTATGAAAAGGATGGTTCCCTTTTTTGCCGCATCCGTCGTATGTTCAAAAACCTGGCCTGTCCCTGCAAGGGTTGCGGCATTCCGGGCAGATGTGATGCGTTTGCTGGCAAGGCCTGCCAGGGGATATCCTGCCTGGGCAAGGAAAACGGCAAGGGCCGTTCCCACCCGTCCGCAGCCGATGATTGAGATTCCGGGTTTCATTTGTACCCGTGCTCCTTTGCCGGGAAAGTTCCGTTTCTGACCGCGTCCCTGTATTGTTCAAGGCCCCTGGCGGCCTGGGTTCGAAGGTCTGCAAACTGACGCACAAACTTTGGCAGATGCCTGTCATGGAGGCCGAGCATGTCGTGGAGAACCAGGATCTGCCCGTCGCAGTGGGGGCCGGCACCGATGCCGATGGTGGGAATGTCCAGCTTTTCCGTGATGATTCCTGCGATGTCCGCGGGAATCCCTTCTAGCACAACGGAAAAAGCACCGGCATCCTGGACCTTGAGGGCATCGGATACCAGCCGCTCCTCGTCCCGCTGGACCTTGAATCCGCCCATTTGATGAACGCTCTGGGGGGTGAGACCAATGTGGGCCTGGACCGGTATGCCGGCCCTTGCAATGGCCTGGATTACCCGGCACACATCGGCCCCGCCCTCAAGTTTTACGGCCGAGGCATCGGCCTCCTTGAGAAAGCGGCCGGCATTGTCAACGGCCTGGTCAATGGCGCTCTGGTAGGACATGAAGGGCATGTCGCCGACAACCATGGCACGATCGCAGGCCCTTGTCACCATGGCGGTGTGGTAGAGGATTTCGTCCATGGTTACGGGAAGCGTTGTCTGCTTGCCCTGGACCACCATGCCCAGGGAATCACCCACAAGGATGATGTCGATGCCAGCCCCATCAACAAGGGTGGCGAACGGATGGTCATAGGCGGTCAACGCCGTTATTTTTCTGCCTTCCTGCTTCATTTTGAACAAGGTGGTGGTGGTTACCCTGGGCTGCATCTCTTCTCCTTTCAACCTGGCATGAACGGTTAACGTCTGATGATTTCTGATACCACTAATTTCAGCCGGGTTCAACCCCTATTCCAATTAACTGTTGACTAAAAGCGTCCTGTTTGAGTATAAAAAAGGTTTATTTTCATTGGAAATATTTAAACTTAATTTTTTAGGCAAACTACAGACAAGATAATGATACAGACGATCAGAGGCTTTAGAGACATACTGCCGGGGGAGACCCCTCTGTGGCAGACCATCGAACGGGCGGCGTCACAGCTGTTTGAAGATTTCGGATTCCAGGAAATCCGGCTCCCCCTTATTGAACGAACAGAGCTGTTTGCAAGGAGCATCGGCGAGGTCACCGACATTGTTGAAAAGGAGATGTACACCTTTCCCGACCGCAAGGGTGAGAACATCACCCTAAGGCCCGAAGCCACGGCCTCCGTGGTTCGATCCTATATCCAGCATAAGATGTATGCCGTTGATCCCATCCAGAAGCTCTACACCATGGGGCCCATGTTTAGACGGGAGCGCCCCCAGAAGGGCCGGTACCGCCAGTTCTTCCAGATCAATGCCGAGGTGTTCGGCATTGCATCGCCCTACATCGACGCCCAGCTGATCCTGCTGCTCAACGAGCTGTTCAAACGGCTGGGGCTGACCGACCTTCGTGCCCATCTGAACTCCCTGGGATGCCGGGAGTGCCGGCCCCTGTTCCACAGGGCCTTGAGCGAATTTCTGGCATCAAAACAGGATCGTCTGTGCAGCGACTGCCAGCGGCGCATGGACAAAAATCCCCTGCGAACCCTTGACTGCAAGGTCCCGGGGTGCAGGGAGGCCATGCAGGATGCCCCCACCACCCTGGACCATCTGTGCAGCCACTGTGCCGACCACTTTGAGACGGTCAAGCGTACCCTCAAAGCCCAGGGGGTGTCGTTCCTGGTTGACAAAACCCTGGTCCGGGGCCTTGACTATTATTCCAGAACCGCCTTTGAAATCCAGACCACGGCCCTGGGGGCCCAGAGCGCCGTTGCCGGTGGTGGTCGCTATGACGCCCTGATCCAAGAACTCGGGGGGCCTGAGATGCCGGCCATCGGGTTTGCCATCGGCCTTGACCGCCTAGCCGAGGTGATGGCCCAGATAAAGGGTTGTCCAGCATCAAGGGGACCTGATCTGTTCATTATTCCCCTTGGCCAGACAGCCATGGAACAGGCCTACCTGTGCTCGTCCCGGCTGAATCTTGCCGGTGTACGGAGCGAAACCGACTACAATGGAAAAAGCCTCAAGAGCCTCATGAAGCGGGCAGACAAACTCAATGCCGGCCATGCCCTCATTCTGGACCACAGGCAGCCGGACAAGAACGCCCCGGTGCTCAGGAACATGACGACCCGGGAGCAGGTGACGCTTGCCCTGGAAGACCCCACCGATGAGATCATTAAAATTTTAACCAACAAGGGATTACCACGTGACTGATTTACTTGGAGATATGAGAAGAACCCACACCTGTGGCGAGTTAAGGGATGGGGATGTTGACACTGAGGTGACCCTCATGGGATGGGTCCAGCGCCGCAGGGACCACGGCGGCGTGATATTCATCGATTTCAGGGACAAGACGGGCATTACCCAGATCGTGTTCAATCCTGAGAACAACCCCGGGGTCCATGACAAGGCCCAGACGATTCGGAGCGAGTATGTGCTCGGGGTCAAGGGACGGGTGGTCAACCGACCCGACGACATGGTCAATCCCAAGATGGTCACGGGCAGGATCGAGGTCCTGGTTGATGAGCTGAAAATTCTGAGCCGGGCAGAGACCCCGGCCTTTCAGATCGAAGACCGCATTGAGGCATCGGAAACCGTGCGCCTGAAATACCGGCACCTGGACCTGAGGCGGCCCAAACTCCAGCAGAACATCATTGCAAGACACACGGCTTCAAGGGCCGTTCGGGATTATCTCAACGATCTTGGGTTCCTGGACATTGAGACCCCCTTTCTTACCCGGAGCACCCCCGAGGGCGCCAGGGACTACCTGGTACCGAGCCGGGTCAACCACGGCCAGTTCTATGCCCTGCCCCAGAGTCCCCAGCTGTTCAAGCAGATGCTCATGATCAGCGGATTTGACCGGTATTACCAGATTGTCCGCTGCTTCAGGGACGAGGATCTCCGGGCTGACCGCCAGCCTGAGTTCACCCAGATCGACATGGAGATGTCGTTCGTGGGTGAGGACGAGATCATGGCGATCACCGAAGGGTTGATCAAGACGGTCTTTAAACGGGTTCGCGACATTGATCTTGAGACCCCCTTTCAACGGATCACCTATGCCGAATCCATCGAACGGTTTGGCATTGACCGGCCGGATATGCGGTTTGGACTTGAGCTTAACAACGTGTCCGACCTTGTGGAAAATACTGGTTTCAAGGTGTTTGCCAGCGTCGTCAAACAGGGGGGGCTGGTCAAGGCCATCAATGCCAAGGGGTGCGCCACCTTTACCCGAAAACAGATTGATGAGCTGACCGACTTTGCCGCCATCTACAGGGCCAAGGGCCTTGCCTGGGTCAAGGTCAAAGCGGACGGCACCTGGCAGTCGCCCATTGCAAAGTTTTTTACCGATGATGAAAAAAAGGCCATTGAAGGCCGGCTGGACATGGAAAAGGACGACATTGTCTTTTTTGTAGCCGACAACCCGAACATCACCAACGAGGCCCTGGGTCAGCTCAGGAACGAGCTGGCACGCCGTCTTGAACTCATTGACAGCAACTCCTACCGGTTTGTGTGGGTCACCCACTTTCCCCTCCTGGAGTACGACGAGACGGAAAAACGGTATCAGGCCCTTCACCATCCGTTTACCGCCCCCCTGGAAGAGGATCTTGAAAAATTGGACACAGATCCCCTGAGCGTCCGGTCACGGGCCTATGACATGGTGCTCAACGGCATTGAGATCGGCGGTGGATCCATTCGTATTCATTCTTCAGAACTCCAGGAACGGGTGCTCAAGACCCTTGGCATCGGCAAAGAAGAGGCAGACGATAAATTCGGTTTTCTTCTCAACGCCCTCAGTTCGGGCACCCCGCCCCATGGAGGACTTGCCTTTGGGTTTGACCGCCTTGTCATGCTCCTGTGCCAGGAGGAGTCCATCCGGGACGTTATTGCCTTTCCCAAGACCCAGCGGGCCACCTGCCTGCTGACCGAGGCACCGTCCAAGGCCGCTCCGGCCCAGCTCCAGGAGTTGTCCATCCGGGTTGTGACCATCGAAGAATGAAAGAGCTCAAGGATCTCATTGCATCCGAGGCCGAGTATCTTGGCGACGGGATACTCAAGGCCGACGGTTTCATCAACCACCAGCTTTTACCGGGGGTCTCCACACGAATGGGCCAGGCCTTTGCCGAAAGGTTCAGGGCCCAGGGAGCAGGCGGGGCAACCAAAATTGTCACGGCCGAGGTGAGTGGTATTGCCCCGGCCCTGGTGACGGCCCAGGCCATGGACATTCCCATGGTCTTTGCCCGTAAAAAGCGGCCTGCCTTTATGAACGACCCCCTTTTTGAGGCTTCTGCCAGAAGCCGCACCAAGGGGGAGGATGTCACCCTTTATCTTTCATCAAGATTTCTTGGACCTTTGGACCGGGTGATCATTGTGGATGATTTCCTTGCAACGGCCTCCACACTGGAGGCCCTGTGCGCCATTGTGGACAAGAGCGGTGCCAGACTCATGGCCATCGGCTGTATCATTGAAAAGGTGTTTGAAAACGGCAGACAGCGACTCGACCGGTTTAATGTGCCGGTCGTGGCACTTGCCAGGGTGGATCTTGTTGACTCAGGCCGGTCTTTTACGGTACTGTAAATCCATATGAAAGCCACCTACACAGATCTGCGCACCATGGCCAGAAAGATTGTGGCAACCCTTCCCCGGCCGGCCTTCTGCACCCTGTTCCAGGAGGAGATTGCCCGGTCCGAGCGTCTTTTGCTGACCCACCCCCTGCTTGTGGGGCTGAAGAACCGGATTCTCCCCCTGCTGGACGATGATTTTGGCCACGGCATGCGTCATTCGGAGCTTGTGGCCATTGATGCGGGTGCCATTGTTCAGATTGAGATGGGGCTCAGCCCGGGGGCGCCGGAAATGGTGAGGGCCATGGTGCTTGTCCAGGTGGCAGGACTGCTCCATGACATCAAACGCAAGGAGAAAAAGCACGCGCAAAAAGGAGCACTGTTTGCTGAAGGTCTGCTTCAAACCGGAGGGTTTGATCTCACCGACCCGGAGATTAAAATCGTGTGCAACGCCATCGGCAACCATGAGGCATTCCAGGAGCAGCGCACCGGCCATGGCAAACCGGTTAAATCCGGGGATCGCACATCCGATTCAGGTCCGGGATCAACCACCGGATCGATTTTTCGATTGATCTCCGATGCCCTGTACGATGCGGACAAGTTCAGGTGGGGTCCGGATAATTTTACCCACACGGTCTGGGACATGGTCATCTTTGCCAAGATCCCTTTGGCCGATTTTTTAAACCGTTTTCCAGGGGGCATGAAAAAACTTGCCCAGATCCGGGACACCTTCCGGACGGATACGGGTAAAGCCTATGGACCCGGTTTTATTGATCTAGGGCTTGAGACAGGAAAGCGGCTGGCAGCACGCCTGAAGAACGACCATTCAGACCTTTTTCCCTGACCGTGAAGTCAGGACCTGTGCCTTCGGACGCAGAGGATGGGGGTGTTAAACACCAGGGCTGAGGTGTCGGAATCCTTTTTCACCTCAAGCTGCAGGGAGGATCGGTCAATCTCAAAATATTTTGAAATAACCTCCACAATGTCATTTTGAAGGTTGTTCAAGGTGTCGTCGTTCACCTCAAGTTGATCGTAAACAAGGGCGAACTGAAGCCTTTTTTTGGCAGCATCCTTGCTGGGTTTATGGCCGGTGAATTTTCTGATCAAAGCGTTCAGCATGGACTGTTCCTTATTTTCTCAAACCAAGTTTATGGGTAAATCTGTTCCATATTCCCGTCTTTGCTCCTGGCACCTCCACAGGAAGGTCTGCTTCGCCGTTAAGCCGTCTTGCGATTCTTCGAAAGGCCTGGCCGGCCTTGGATTCGTTGCGCATCACAAGGGGGACACCCGTATTGGTTGATATCACCACCTGGTCGTCCATGGGCACAAGCCCTGCAAGTTCGATGGAAAGGATCTCCATGACATCCTCATGGCTGAGCATGTCTCCCCGGGCCACCATGGCCGGTACGATGCGGTTGACAATCAGCTTGGGGGTAATGGAACGGGCGTAGAGCAGTCCGATGACCCTGTCCGCATCCCTGACCGCAGAAACATCCGGTGTACACACCACCAGGGCCTCGTCTGCGGCTGTAACGGAATTTTCAAATCCACGTTCAATACCGGCCGGTGAATCCATGATGATATAGTCAAACTCCTGCCTGAGCTGGGCTGCAACCCGCTCGACACCGGCTGCGGTCAGTACATCCTTGTTGTCGCTCTGGGAGGCCGGGATGAGAAAAAGGTTTTCGATTCTGCGATCCCGGATGGCTGCCTGTCTGATATTGCAGCGACCGTTGACAACGTCTACGATGTTAAAGACAATCCTGTTTTCAAGCCCAAGGACCACATCCAGGTTTCGAAGCCCGATATCCATGTCAATGACGGCGACCCGGTTTCCCTCCAGGGCAAGGGCGGCGCCAATGGAAGCGGTGGCAGTGGTTTTCCCCACGCCGCCCTTTCCCGATGTTACTACGATGATTCTACCTTCCACGTCACACCTCTTGTGATTGCCTGCCGATACCGTCGGCAGATGCCTTGTTTTTATGCCTAGACCACTTCGGGCCAGGGAAGTCGTCCAAATGGATTGACACCCAGGTAATCCTGAACAAGGATACCCTCGTTGACCACCGATGCAAATTCAACCTTGTCTGTTTTTTGTGCGTCAAGGTCTGAGACCACATATTCACCGATCTGAACCTGGGAGGGTCTGAAATCCAGGGCCAGGACGATGGCGGCGGGGTTGTCCGGATATCCGGCATGGACATGGCCAAGCAGTCTGCCCATGACCAGAATATCACCACCGGCTGTAATCTGGGCGCCGGGGTTGACATCGCCCGTTATGAGTACATGATTTTTTGCCTCGATTTTCTGACCGGATCGTACCCGGCCCCTGAGCATGAGTACCTCACTCCTGTGACGGGTCCACCCCCGATTCAAGTCCCTCTGGCGGATACGCTCCACAGGGACGGATCGTTTTTCAGGAGGGGTTGTTACAATCCCCACGTCAAACCGGGTTTTCAGAAAAACCCCCAGGTTCTGTACCAGGTCGCCGTAGCCCTTTGCCCCGCCAATGTCAATGACGACCCTGGCATTGATGGCCAGGTGCCTGAGGCGTTCAAACAGCTTGACAAGGTCCTCTTTCAGGAGCGATTCCGGCATTGACGGGTCCAGGGTGATCCAGAATCCATCCCCTACGCCCTTTAGTTTAACTGGAGGATTGTCCTCAACTACCATGAATTGATCCCATTGTTAACCCTAAATAATATGTTTCCTGGCCCACGGTTGGAACAGCAGCGTGAAACAGTGTGGAAAAGACTATAAAAAAAGAGGGATAAGGTGTCAAGTAATATAAAATCCTAACCTGTCCCGGGTGGTTTGGGCGGACAACTAACCGGGGTCAAGAATTTCCCTTAGCTTGCGGGAAAAGGCGGCCATGGTAAAGGGTTTGAGGATGAATCCCCTGCAGCCTGAAGCAAGCATGATTTCGGCAGGCGTGCCAATGGTATGGCCGGTGGAGATGAGCACCTTGACATCCGGGTCAATGGCCTGGAGACGCCGGAAGGTCTCAGGGCCGTCCATATCGTCCATTATCATGTCCAGAACCACCAGGTCAAATTTTTCGCCCGAGGTGAAATTTTCAATTGCGTTGGCGCCGCTGTTTGACGTAATCACCCGGTATCCCAGATCTTCAAGCATATGACGTCCCATCTCCAGAATGAGCTCATCGTCGTCCACAAACAGAATGGTTTCAAACCCCATGGGCAGATCCCTGAGCCCCTCGTTCAGTTCAAATTCATCGGGTTCCTCAAACTGGGGCAGTAAAATGGTGAACGAGGTGCCTTCGTAGGGAGTGCTCCAGACGTCAATGGCACCTTTGTGGTTGAGGATGATGCCGTGGCATGCGGGAAGTCCGAGTCTCCGGCCATGGTCCCCCCTTCGGGTTTCCGTGGTAAAAAACGGGTCAAACACCCTATGGAGTGTGTCCTCATCCATGCCCATGCCTGTGTCCGTGATGGTTATCCTGACAAATTGTCCGGGAACGAGGTCATGGCGTTGGGCTGAATCCGCTTGGATGAATTCCGACGCTGTGGAAACGGTAAGTTCACCCCCGTCGGGCATGGCGGTAACTGCATTTTCAAGGACATTCATGAGTACCAGGCGCATCTGGCGCTTGTCCATCCGGCACAACAGCTTGGTGGGGCCCAGGTTTGTCTGCCCATGGATCCCTCTGTCTGACAGGGGGATTTTTTTTAAGCACGAGAGGACAAGGGCGTTAAGGTCCGTGGGCGCCACCTGGTATTTTCCTGCCCTGGCATATCCCAGCAGCTGGCTGGTGAACACCGCCCCCCTATGAACGGTCTGCAGTATCTGGGATAAATGGTCGTAAAAGGGATGGGATGGCTGAAGGTCCTTGATCACAAGGCTGGCGCGGCCCTGGATGGCCATGAGAATATTGTTGAACTCGTGGGCAATCCCTTCGGTCAGGGTTGTGATTTCAACGATATCTCCTTCTTTCATACGCCTCATTGTCATAGGTGTCTCCTGTTTTGGACTTTTATTCAAACGTCTGATGGTTTCTTGGGTGGAACAAGTCCCTCCTGGATGGCAAACCTTGTCAATCCTGCCACGCTGTCGATCCTGAGTTTGTTCATGATGCTTCTGCGATGGCTCTCCACCGTTTTGATGCTGACAAACAACCGATGGGCAATCTGCCGTGTTTTAACGCCTTCGGCAATGAGCTGGAGGACCTCACCTTCCCTTGGGGTGATCCGGCTGGAGGGCGGTTTTTGTCGGTTGCCTGGGTCAGGGGTGCAGATGTCGGCAACGGTTGCTGCAATGGATGGGCTGATGTAATAATTGCCCCTGTCAACCGTCTGGATGGCATCATGGAGTTCTGCAAAGGCGCAATCCTTGAGCACATAGGCCATGGCACCGGCGTTGAACATCCTGTCAACACAGCGCCGGTCTGAGTGCATGGAAAGGGCGATCACCCGGGTTTGGGGAAGGGCTTGCATAATCTTTTCGGTTGCAATTGAGCCGTTCATTTCGGGCATGGTGACGTCCATTATTACAATCTCGGGCTTGAATTTCTCTGCAAAACAGACGGCCTGGCGTCCGTTTTCAGCCATCCATGGGACTTCAAGCCCTTTTCTCTCCAGGAGGACCTTGAGCCCCTCCCGCACAATGGCATGGTCATCGGCTATGAGAATGCGGGGGGGCATGGGGTTCAGATCCTGTGAATTTCAAATGCCCGAAGGCCGGGGGCAAGACGCTCATTGGCAGCCATGAGGGGGTCTTTTCCCGAAATAACCGCCGTTCCCTTGCTGGTTTCTGCTGTCTTGAAATACCGTTCGGCACAGGTTTTGATCATTGTCTTGTCAAGGGTCAGCAGGGCCGATTTAAACTGCTTTCTTCTCTCGTCGGTGAGCATGAGCACATCCCGGTAAAAGGCCTTGATGGCAGCCGGTCCAGGGGTCTCTGGCTTGTCGATCTCAGCACAAACCTGGAGGATCGCCTCCTTGATATCATCTTCCGTGTAGTCCCCGTTCAGGATAAAGTCACAGGCATCCTGGTAGACCTTGATGGTTCGCCGGATGTTGGGATCACGGTAGGAGCCAAAGGAAAAGGTCCCCTCCTGGGTGGAATATATGGCAAATCCGCCATAGGCACCCCCCTTTTCCCGGATTTCCCGGTGGAGATAGAGCGATCGCAGCATTTTGGCAATGACGGCCAGGGCCGGTGCGTCCCCATGGCCCATGCGCACCGTGGTAAAGGCCTGGGCCACAAACGACACCTGGGTACTGGTTGTCCAACCCTCAAAGGGCAGCCCCGTATCAACGGGGATGCGGGGGGGCAGGAGCTGGTCCCCGTGGTTTACAGGCAGGGCATCGACCATGGCAGCAATCGAGCGGTCCGCAACAACCAGGGATGCCGGGGCTCCGACAATGGCGGGTCTCAGGTTGTCGCGCTTGAACAGCAGATCCGCCATGGTGGAGAGGTCGTTTTCAAGGTCAGTGAACAACTCTTTTTCCGTTGCCGGATCCTCAAGCCGTTCACAAAGCCCCTTGATGTAACGGTACTGGTGGATGCCGTGCCACATCTCCGCAAGATGGCCTGCAAGGGAGAGGGTCCGGGATGCAAGGGAGATGGCATAGCTGTGGCCGCTGGCAACAATGGAACTTTCCAGGTTCGATTTATATTGCAGCAGGAGATTTTTCAGCCGGGTATGGTCGGCAAATTTATAACTGGATACAAACTCGGTGATGATCTCAAACAGCTTGGACACATTCCGGTCCAGGGCCTTTCCCTGGAGGGTTACAAAGGGAAGGCATTCCCCGACCTTGCCAAAACCCGTACCGCTGACAGGGGTGAGGCCGATGCCACCGGTGTATAGGTCCATGCGTTCGGCCATTTCGGCATAGTCCCTCAGGGCTGTTCCAGCGCCCGTGAATGCCTGGCAGAAAAAGGGGACCAGGGGAAACAGGTGTTCCGGCAGAGCCCCAAGACCCGTGGGGCAGGAGAAGTATAAAATTCCCGAGGTGGGTCTGTCATAGGCCGTTGAGCGGGCGACCCCCTCCACCGGGTCAGGCCTTATGACCTCGATATCCGGCGGTACATCGGAAATTTCCAGGGTGGGAAGCACCGAAAGATCCTCCCTGGAATCCTGGAGATCGGCAAGGGTTGCGGCATCCTTTTCAATGCGGGCAAGGTTTTCAGGATCAAGGGTCTTAAGGGTGGCTGCAAGTTCATTGCGGGTCTGCTCGTCCTCGGCCTTTTCCATTTCCTGGTCCGGCACAAGGGTAAAGAGGACTCTGTGGGGATTGTCCAGAAAGTATCGCCTGATTCTGCCTTCAAAAAAGCCGTCAATGGCCATCTCCCGGTTCAACCGTTCAAGGTCCTGGTCAAACTTGAGGCAGGAGAGGACGTCACCCTCGTGTATCCACGGGCCGGTGAACGACAGCAACAGTTTGATGCCAAAGGGATAGGGGGTGTTGGTGATCTCTTTTTTCTGGAATTCGATCTGATGAATGGCCGAGGCCACCATGGTCCGGTCAACACCCTTTTCAACCAGCTGTCCAAGGGTGTCAAATATCAACTGCTCAACCTTTGGGGCGGCGTCCGAGGCAACGTCCTTGAGACCGCAGGCAAACATGGTGTCACGCATGTCCGGGTCAAAGCCTGAGCCATCGCTCAGGGCTGAACCGAGATTGGAATCAATCAGGGCCTTGCGAAGGGGGGAGGCGGCATTGCCAAGGAGTACCTGTTCGAGCACGCTCAAGACCAGGGTCTCAAACGAGTCTTTTACATCGGCGGCAAGCCAGGCCACACAGGCCTGGAATTTGTTCGAGGGGTTCTCATCCCCGGCAAGGGGGTAATGGGCCTCGGCTGTTTTTGGCCGGTCCCACCGGGGCTGGGCCGGAACGGCGGAATCCGGGTCGATCTGCTTAAACCGGGCCAGCACCTTTTCCTCAATAACCCCGAGGTGATCGGACAGGGGAAGGTCGCCATAGGTATAGAAAAAGGCGTTGGAGGGATGATAAAACCTTGCATGGAATGCGCACAGATCCTCGTGGGTCAGGGTCGGGATCTCCCGGGGCTCTCCCCCGGAATTGTTGCTGTAGGTGGTATCGGGATACAGAGCCGCCGTCAGGGCCCTGCCCATGATCTGGTTGGGGGAGGACATGGCGCCCTTCATTTCGTTGTACACAACCCCCTTGTAAATAAGTTCCACCGGCTCGCCAGGCGCCAGGTCCGGCTTGACTTCCAGGCGATGCCCCTCCTGCTTGAAGCTCAAGGGGTCCAGCCTGGGAAAAAAGGCCGCATCCAGGTACACATCCATGAGGTTGTAGAAATCCTTGCGGTTCTGGGTGGAAAAGGGGTACATGGTCCAGTCGGAGGCCGTAAAGGCGTTCATGAAGGTCGAAAGTCCCCGTTTGAGCATGGAAAAAAAGGGGTCCCTGACACCGTACTTTTCAGAGCCGCACAGCACCGTGTGCTCCAGGATATGGGCAACGCCCGTTGAGTCTGCGGGCACGGTCCTGAAGGCCACACCAAAGGTGTTTTCCCTGTCATGGTTGCCGATGTGAACGTGCTTTGCCCCGGTTGGCCCATGGACAAGCTGAAACAGGGTGCTGTCAATCTCTTCGAGGGGATCGATGCCGATCACCGTGTAATTGCCAACAATGTCCCCCGGTTTCAGGCCTTGGCTGTCAATGTTAAATTTTTTTGTAGATACCACGTTTTACCCTTTTTATTTTACCTGTTTTGTCCAGTCGGAAAATGATATTGCGTAATTTTTTATCGTCAAAGTCCGTTGCCGCCCTGATGGTTTTAAAATTTGTTCCTTTGGGATGGTCTGCAATCACCCCGAGTACAATTTCTCCTGCAGAGCCCCTTCCTGTCTTCCTGGGCATATCTTCCGGTTCCCTGCCGGTGAGGGGTGCATCCCAGGAGTGATCGCCCACCGGTTCCTGGGCCGGTTCTTCCGCTGTTTGGGGGGCAGGCCCGTTCTTGTTGTTTCCTGCCAGGGCCTCGACCATGGCCTCCAATCGATCAACCCGTTGCATTAACCCCTTGATATCCTCGATTGAGGGGATCTCAAAACCTTCGAGAAACATCTTTAACAGTCCTTCCCAGGTTCCCCCCTGTGTTTTCCACTGAGTCATGATGCGCCTCCTTGATCGTTAACCGGTTGGTAATCAAACAGTCTCTATCCCATGCCTTTCACTTGAACAACGGTTTTGATCAGACCGGGATGCCCAAGAATAAAAAATTTCACATTTGCAAATTCTGCGCATATGCATTAAAAATAATATCCAGAATCTTCAAAGATATACTACCATTTAATTACAACTACTTGCAGTGAAAATGAAAGTCAAGTGGTAATTTATTTTGAAAATAGGCAAAAAACGTGGAAAACGAGCAAAAAAACAAGGGAAAGGGAAAATTTTTCCAGCGGGTCGACCAGATGGTAATCCGGGTCCGGGAACTCCAGGGAAACCCCCACTATGTTGCCCTTGGCATGGCCATTGGGGTGTTTGTGGCCATCACCCCCACCATTCCCTTTCACACCGTGATTGCCGTTGCAATGGCTTACCTGCTTGGGGCGAGCCGTCCCGCAGCCATCATCGGGGTCTGGGCAAGCAACCCCTTTACGGTGGTCTTTTTGTACATTATTTGCTATAAACTGGGGATTGTGCTGTTTGGAAACAGCTTCGGGGATGCGGAAACGGTCAAGGCCCTGGTGGCATCCATGGAGAGTGGTATCCCGTTAAAAGAGCAGATCCATGTTTTTGTTGATTTTTTTCATACCCGTCTGAAACTGTTTTTTGCAATGATTGCAGGGGGCGTCATCCTCGGTATTCCATGCGGGCTCATCGCCTATTTCGTGACAAAGAACTTTGTAAAACGCCTCCACCGTCAAAAAGAAACCAAACCCCAAGGGACCCTATGACTTATCCTGGAACATTGTTGAAAAAACAGCAACTCATGGCACGAAAAGAGCTTGGTCAAAATTTTCTCAGTGACCCGAATTCCGCCCGGATGATCGTCACCCGGGCAGGTATCTCAGACCAGGACCGGGTCCTTGAAATCGGCCCGGGGCTGGGGGCGTTGACCATACCTGCGGCAAAACTTGCCCGGGATCTGGTCGCCGTTGAAAAGGACACACGGCTTGCCGGGATTCTCATTGAGGAGCTTAAAGAAGCGTCCATTGAGAACGTCGAACTGATCAACAACGACATCCTGCGCCAGGACCTCAACACCCTTTGCCGGGGGGAGAAGATGATCGTTATCGGTAACCTTCCCTACAACATCTCATCCCAGGTGCTGTTCATGCTTGTGGAAAACCGCCACCTTGTTAAACGGGCCGTTCTCATGTTCCAGAAGGAGCTTGCCCAAAGGATATCCGCACCCCCGGGGGGGAGGGACTATGGCCGACTGTCCGTTGTGATGCAGTACTGCTCGACCGTTAAAAAGATTGCGGATCTTCCGGCCCACCTGTTTTTCCCGAAACCTGCTGTGGACTCCAGGGTGATCGAGGTGAATTTTTTTGAGACAACCCCCTACGCAGGAGAACGGGAACAATTTTTATTTAAAGTGATCAAGGCCGCATTTTCAAAACGAAGAAAAACCCTGAGGAATTCCCTTGCCGGCGGTGAGCTTGGCATTGATACAGCAGTGTCGGCAAGAATCCTTGAAACAGCGGGAATAGACCCGGTCCGAAGGGCGGAAACCCTTAACGTCGAAGAGTATTCAAGACTGTCAGACGCCCTGTGGTCCATGGCCAGGAGGAAGCATGATCAATCGTCAGATAAAGATTGAAAATCTCATCAAGATCGTAGCCCAGGGCGGCAAGGTGAAAACCGGGGTGGATGTCTACAACGACCAGGGCGTTCTGCTGCTCGACAAGGACGTGGTCGTTGACAAGGTCAGAACCCTTGAGATCCTCATGGAAAAAGGAATCAATGCCCTGCCCACCTCGGAAAGCGATGGCGGGGTATGGGACGCCCAGGGCAATGAGATCAAAATTGAAGGTGACGGCATCATCGGGGATAAACGAGCAAGGGCAGATCATCCTTCTCCCATTGCCCGGACGGGCACCATTGAACGGCGCCTCCAGGAGATCGAGGACCTTAAAACCGTTGCCGCCCAGAAATATGATGAGGCAAAGGAGAGCATCAAGCGGGTCCTTGGCCAGATCCAGGAGACCGGCGGCCAGTTTGACTATGACGAGGTTCAAACCCATGTTTCAGACCTTGTTGAATTTCTCACGGTTACGGACAATCCTTTTTCCTACCTGACCAAGGAGATTTTTTCCTACGACGACTACCTGTACAACCACTCGGTCAATGTCTGCGCCATTGGAACCGCTGTTTTAAATCGGTTCAACACGAGCTTCAGTGCTGCAGTCAACGACTTTCTCAATGTGGGTGAACCCGAAACCTATGATCCCTTTTCAAAGAAAAACAACAAGATAAAGAATTCATACCGGTGCTACCATGCAGAGGAACTCGAAGAGATTTCCATGGGGTTTTTCCTCCATGACATCGGAAAGGTGATGCTGCCTGAGAAGGTACTCAACAAATCGGGAAAACTCACCAGCAGTGAATTTGAACTGGTCAAGCGTCATTCCTTTGATTTTGGTGCCGAACTTCTGGAAAAGAACCGGTTGCGGAATTCCTATATCCGCAGCATCGTAAAAAATCACCATGCCTCGATTTTCCCCGGCGAAGAGCGCTGCTATCCTGAAGGCGGTCATCCCAGGGATATCCCCATCCATGTCAAGATTGCCAAGCTTGCCGATATCTATGACGCCATGACATCCAAACGCTGCTACAAGGAGGCGTTCAACCAGATCAACGTGGTCACCGAAATTTTCAGAAAATACGCCAAAAAAGACCCGATTCTTCAGTATGTACTCCACGCCTTTGTCAAAAGTATCGGGATTTATCCGCCGGGAAGCATCGTTTTCCTCAGAAACGGCCAGCTGGCATACGTGCTTGAGAGTAAAGGTCCCCTGGTGATCGCCTTTACCGATATTCAGGGCAATACCCTTGCCTCCAAACCCGATCCCATGGACATGGGTGACAGCAGCATCAGTGAAGATTTAAAGGTAGACAGCCGGAGAAGCGTCAAGACGCCCCTGGAGGTTTGCGACCGCCTTCCCCCCTACCTTCAGCCTAGAACCGCATAAAAGAAAATCATACAAAAAAGGATATTCAATGATACGATCCAACCCGCACTATGAAAAACTAAGGGCATCCTACCTCTTTTCCGACATTTCAAAACGGGTGACCGCCCACCAGGAGAGCCAGCCTGGGGTGGACATCATTCGACTGGGCATCGGTGACGTGACCCATGCCCTGCCCGATGCCTGTGTTCGGGCCTTTCACCGGGGGGTTGATGAAATGGCCGGTGACGCCACCTTCCGGGGCTATGGGCCCGAGCAGGGCTACCCCTTTCTCCGGGACAGGATTGCAGCCGAGGATTTCAAGGCCCGGGGCGCCGACATTGACAGTGACGAGATCTTTGTGAGTGACGGGGCTAAATGCGATACGGGAAATTTCCAGGAGCTTTTCAGCACGGACATCCGCATTGCCATTCCTGATCCTGTCTACCCGGTTTATCTGGACACCAATGTCATGGCCGGTCGAACCGGCGAGTTCCAAGACGGCCGTTATGGCGGGGTCTGCTACCTGGACTGCACGGCAGAGAATAATTTCGTCCCGGATCTTCCAGAGGAACCCGTGGATCTTATCTATCTGTGTTTTCCCAACAACCCCACGGGAACGACCATCACAAAGCCTGAACTCAAACGCTGGGTGGATTATGCCCATGAAACAAAGGCCCTGATCCTGTTTGACGCCGCCTATGAGGCCTTTATCCGGGACGATACCCTCCCCCATTCCATCTACGAAATTGAGGGCGCAAAGGAGGTGGCCGTGGAGTTCAGAAGTTTTTCCAAGACCGCAGGCTTTACCGGTACCCGGTGCGCCTATACCGTGGTGCCCAAGGCCTGCAGGGTGTTTGACCACAAGGGCAATACCGTTGCCCTCCATTCCCTCTGGAACCGGCGCCACACGACCAAGTTCAACGGGGTCTCCTACCCGGTCCAGCGGGCGGCCGAGGCAGTTTACTCGGCCGAGGGCAAGGCCCAGGTCAAGGCCCTTGCCGACGGTTATCTGGAAAACGCCGGCATTGTTCGAAGGGCCATGGGCTCCATGGGGTTTGACTGTGTGGGTGGAATCGACTCTCCCTACGTCTGGATCAACGGCAGGGGCCGGGATTCCTGGGCGTTCTTTGACCTGCTTCTTAAAAAGGCCGGGGTGGTCTGTACCCCTGGCACGGGCTTTGGGCAATGCGGTGGGGGGTATATCAGAATCAGTGCCTTTAACAGCCGTGAAAACGTTGAGACGGCCATGGCCCGCATCAAGGAAGCCCTGGGATCATGAAGGATTTTTTCAAGGTAAAAACCCTCAAGGAGGTCATGGCCCTGGTGGACACCTTTAAACCGGTTCTCCGGGAGACGGTTTCCATTGACGACGCATTTTTCAGGGTGCTGGGCGAGGAGATCGCGGCCGATCAGGATCTTCCCGGGTTCAGGCGATCGACCATGGACGGGTATGCCGTCAAGGCAGACGCAACCTTTGGGGCCTCGGAATCCAATCCGGCCTGGCTGACCCTGACCCAGCCCATTCCCATGGGCAAGGTGCCCGACTTCACCCTCGCACCGGGTGAGGCGGCAAGGATATCCACCGGCGGCATGCTGCCCTCCGGTGCGGACAGCGTCGTGATGATCGAGCACACGGATGCGGTGGATGAAACCGCCATTGAGGTGTACAAGAGCGTTGCCCCCATGACCCACGTCATTGACCGGAACGAGGATTTTAAAAAAAATGAGACCATCCTTGGCGTTGGTACAAGGGTGAGGCCCCAGGAAGCCGGGCTTGCCGCAGCCCTTGGCCTGGATCGGCTCAAGGTGTTCAAGCGGCCGGTTGTGGGAATCATCTCCACCGGGGACGAGGTGGTCCCGGTGACACAGACGCCGGCCCTGGGAGAGATTCGGGATATCAACACCTACACCCTTGCGGGCCTTGTCAGGGAGGCCGGTGCCGTTCCTGTCTGCTACGGCATTGTCAAGGACAATGAGGAGGCCCTTTTCAGCGTGTGCCAACAGGCCGTTGACGATTGCGACATGGTTCTCATCTCCGGGGGCAGCTCGGTGGGTGTCAGGGATTTTACCGTGGAGATTCTCTCAAAACTTGCCGACACCCGGCTCCTGGTCCACGGCATCTCCATCAGCCCTGGAAAGCCCACGATTCTGGCACGATCGGGAATCAAGCCCGTGTGGGGGCTTCCCGGCCATGTGGTGTCGGCCATGGTGGTTTTCCGGGTGGTGGTGCTGCCCTTTCTCAACCGTCTCCAGGGGCTTTCCAGACCCCAGGGAGCGGCCGTCACCATACCGGCCCGACTCTCGAGAAACCTTGCCTCGGCCCAGGGCAGAAGCGATTTTGTCCGGGTCTGCCTCAAGTCCGACGGTCAGGGCCTTGTGGCAGAACCCGTGCTCGGCAAATCAGGTCTGATCCGAACCATGGTCCTGGCCGACGGGCTGCTTGAGATCGGAGAAAATGTTGAGGGTGTTGAAAGAAACACTATGGTTCAGATCATGCCCTTGAGTGGTCATCTGTGATGGGCAGGCGATAGTACCATTCCGCCCCTTTGGTTACCCTGACCGGAGCGAGGGATGGCATCCGGCCACAACGAACGTTGAAACGCCCCTGTTTGCTATGCTTCGGTGGGTGTTTCCTATAAAAAAAAATACGGGGAAAAACCCATGACGTCTAAACGAAACATCTACCTTAACATGAAGAGTATTGAAGCGGCAAAAAAGATCCTCTTTGACCAATTCTCCACCCTGGCCATCATGGATTCTGAGACCATTTCTTCGGTGGCGGCCCAGGGACGGGTCCTGGCGGAGCCTGCCGTGGCAGCCCTGTCGTCTCCAAATTTCCATGCGGCAGCCATGGACGGCATTGCCGTGGATGCCGCCGAAACCTATGGCGCAGGCCCGGACGCTCCGATTGTTCTGGAACCGGGGCGCAACGCCTTCTGGGTCAACACCGGCCATGTCATGCCCGAGGGCACCAATGCCGTGGTCATGATCGAGAACCTGAACATCCTTGACGACCAGGGGGTTGAGATCGAGGCGCCGGTATTTCCCTGGCAGAATGTCAGAAAAATGGGCGAGGATATTGTGGCCACCGAGCTGTTGTTTCCCAGGGGCCACACCATCACGGCCTATTCGATTGGCGCCCTGGTGTCTGGGGGTGTTTTTTCTGTCTGCGTCAGAAAACGACCCAACGTGCTCATCATCCCCACGGGCAATGAGCTCAGGCAGTGGGAGGAGATCCAACAGCGGGGAATGGTGCCCGGGGAGGTCATTGATTCAAATTCCCATGTGTTGGCCGCCCTGTGCCGGGACCACGGGGCCACCTGTCTTTGCCACCCTCTGTTAAAGGACAATCTTGACACCATGACGGCTGCCGTAAGAGAGGCCGTGGCAAAGGGGGTTGACATGGTCCTCATCATCGGAGGATCGTCGGCCGGCTCAGAGGATTTTGCAAAACCCATTGTCGCAGCCCTTGGCAAGGTGCTTGTCCACGGGGTCACCATGATGCCGGGCAAGCCCGTTCTGTTCGGAACCATCCAGGACAGGCCCGTGTTCGGCATTCCCGGCTATCCTGTGTCGGCCATTGTCGCCTTTGAGCAGTTTGCCGGGCCCCTGCTTCTGTCCATGCAGGGCCTTTACAGACCTGAGCGGGAAAAGGCCATGGTGACACCCGGCAGAAAGATGGCTTCAAAGCTCGGGCAGGAGGAGTTTGTCCGGGTCAAGATCGGATCCGTGGACGGCCGGCTCATCGCCTCCCAGCTGCCCAGGGGGTCGGGGAGCATCACCACCCTGACCCGTGCCGACGGCATCATCCGCATCCCGGCAGACACCGAAGGGGTCCAGGAGGGGGTCCCGGTTGAGGCGGAACTCATAAGGTCCCGGACTGCCATTGAAAAGACCATCGTCATCACCGGTTCCCATGACAACACCCTGGATGTTCTTGCCGATCAGATCCGGCGAACCGCCGGTGAGGTCAGCATCTCGTCGAGCCACGTGGGCAGCATGGGCGGCCTCATGGCCATTAAGAAAGGGACCTGCCACATGGCCGGGGCTCACCTGCTTGACCCCGACGACGGCTCCTACAACCTTTCGTACATACGAAGGTATCTGCCCGGGGAGTCGGTCCGGGTGGTCAACCTGGTCATGCGGGAGCAGGGGCTCATGGTCCCCAGGGGAAACCCCAGGAAGATCCAGGGCGTGGAAGATCTTAAGGCAAAGGATTTGACGTTCATCAACCGGCAGGCCGGGTCCGGCACCCGGATTTTGTTTGATTACAAGCTTGCGGAACTGGGGTTGAAGCCCCATGACATCAAGGGGTATGCCGCAGAGGAATACACCCACATGTCCGTTGCCGCAGCGGTTCTTTCGGGCAGGGCAGACGCAGGCCTTGGCATCCATGCCGCAGCAAAGGCCCTGGCCCTTGACTTTATTCCGGTGGTCACCGAAGAGTATGACCTGATCATCCCGGAACGATTTTTCAACACGGACAAGGTCCAGACGCTGGTTGAAACCATCCGGACCGATGCCTTTAAACACCGGGTTCAGGCCCTTGGAGGATATGGTACTGAAAAGACCGGTGAGATTATATTTGAAAGTTAGATCACCGGGGGATTCACCGTTCGCCCATGGGCGTATAATCGGTCAGGGTTTCCCCCGTATAGATCTGCCGGGGTCTTGAGATCTTTCTCATGGGATCCAGGGCATCCTCCTGCCATTGGGCAAGCCATCCGGGCAGACGTCCAATGGCAAACATGACGGTGAACATATTGGTGGGAATTCCCATGGCCCTTAGAACGATTCCAGAATAGAAGTCCACATTGGGGTAGAGGTTCTTTTCCTGGAAATAGGGGTCTGAAAGGGCCGCATCCTCAAGGGCCAGGGCAATGTCCAGAAGGGGATCACTGCAGCCCCGGTGGGTGGGTCGCTCCTTTTTCAGGACCAGGTCGCACATTTTTTTCATGATCTTTGCCCTGGGATCATAGGTTTTGTAAACCCTGTGGCCGAATCCCATGAGCCTGAAGGGGTCATCCTTGTCCTTGGCCCTGGCAATGGCCTTGTCAATGGTCAGCCCCTCGTTGAGAATCTGTTCGAGCATGCTGATAACCGCCTGGTTGGCGCCGCCGTGGAGGGGGCCCCACAGGGCTGAGATACCGGCTGAAATGGCTGCATAGACGTTTACCTGGCCACTGCCCACCACCCTTACCGCAGCCGTGGAGCAGTTCTGCTCATGGTCGGCGTGGAGAATCCAGAACACATTGAGTGCCTGGACCATGTCGTAATCCATTTCATAGGGGATCACGGGGTTATCAAACATCATGTGGAGAAAATTTGCCGCATAGGAATAATCGGGCCTGGGATAGACGGTCTTGTGGCCCCTGGAGATCTTGTAGGCCATGGCGGCCATGGTTCTGACCTTGGAGATGAGCCTGAGAAAGGTATTATTGATATCTTCCTCAAGGTCCATGAGTTCCGGGTAAAAGCTTCGCATGGCATTGACCATGGCCGAGAGAATTCCCATGGGGTGGGCCTTGCTCGGGTAATTCTGGTAAAAGAACTTCATGTCCTCGTGGAGAAGGGAAAAGTCGTTGAGCATCACGCTGGTGCGCGTAAGCTCCTCCTGGGTGGGAAGTTTTCCCGAGATCAGCAGGTAGGCCGTCTCCACAAAGGTCGAACGTTCGGCAAGCTGTTCAATGGGAATTCCCCGGTAGCGGAGAATTCCTTGTTCACCGTCCATGAAGGTAATGGCGCTGGCACAGCTGCCTGTGCTGCCAAAACCAGGATCAAAGGTAATCAGGCCCGTATCGTTTCTAAGGTTTCTGATATCTATGGCTCTTTCGCCTTCGCTTCCCGTAATAACAGGCAGTTCAATGGTTTTTCCATCAATGGTGAGTGTGGCATACTGGGTCATGGAAATCTCCTCGTAATTGAAATCAGGAATCAGAAAAGCTATACAAAGGGAAAAGGCATCAGGGCAGGGTCAGCTTCGACTTTCCCCGGGAACGGTGTAGGTGGTGCATGAACCGCTTGAGCAGGTTCTCTCCTGTTTGGATGCTCCTCGGGTCTTACCGCCCGACGAAGAGGGTGCCATGGCGTAGTTGGTGGCGCTCACAACCCTTTCAGCGGCGTTGGACCCGCATTGGGGACATTTGATTTCAAGCTGGTCATCGCTTTTCATGACAAGGACCTCAAAAAACGTTTCACATTCCGAACATTTAAACTCATATATGGGCATGGTGTAATCCTCATTGTTTTTTTGGGTAATCTGCTGTTGGTCGTATGATTGCAATTCATTATATTAATTACGAAGATGGAGATGTCAATGGGTTAAATAATTTGTTTGATATTGTGATCCGTTCCATGTAACCTTTTATCGTTCCAGACAACAATCGAGTTTGTTTTAACATTCCGGGAGAATACAACGATGCAATCCATTGGAAAGGGGTTTCGTTTGTTCGGGGTTTTTGCGATTTTTATGGTTCTTGCCGCAACGGGAAGTTTTGGAGGGGAAAAAACCAGGGTGCTCAATGTCAATGAAAGCGACTGGCCACCCTATTTTTTTGCAGGCAAACCGGATCTTCCCCAGGGGTTTGGAAAGGAACTTTTAACCCTGGTCATTCCTGAAACGGGTTATTCATGCAGGTTTGCCTTTTACCCTGTGAAACGGATGTATGCATACCTTGAAAACGGAAAGCTTGACATTTCGATTTTTTCCTACAAAAAATCACGGGAAAGCTTTGTGACCTTTGGCAAAGAACCCCTTTTTACCTCAGGATACCGGCCCATTGTGCTTGCCAACAGCCAGATAACGATCAACTCTCTGAAGGATTTTGATTCCCTCAGGGTCGGTCACCTGGCCGGACTAAAGTATTCCAGATCATTTCTTGAATACATTGAAAAACGAGAGCAGGATAACACCCTTATCACGACAACCCTGGGCACCTCCTGCCTCAGGATGCTTCTAGCGGGCATGATCGATATTTTTGTGGATTCAAGTGACACGGTTCTGTGGCGGGCCAAGGAGATGGATGCCCTTGACAGCATAAAGGTGCTTGATTTTGATATTCAGACAAAGGCTTATTTTGTGGTTGTATCAAACCAGTCAAAGGTGATTGCGGACAGGCCGGCTTTTTTAAACCAACTGGATCAATCCATTCAACGGGCCAAGGCGGATGGAAGATTTGGAGCGCTGGCAAAACGCTATGGCATCCAATAGGCGGGCAGACGGTTAGATGAAAGATACTAAACTTAAAACCGCCATCACCGTTGGATTGATTTTCGGCATTCTTGTTCCAACAATTGTTTCAGGCTGGTATACCTTGAACAACCAGCGCAGCCTGATCATGAAAAAATTAAACCAGGACCATGCCCGGGTCTCCCGGGTTCTCTCCCTTGTCATGGCGGAACCGGTCTGGACCCTGGTGCCGGAACAGGGTGAAGCACTCGTGGATGCCATGATGACCGATACAAGAATCCTCAGGGTGCGCGTCACAGCAGAAGGCGAGTCGTTCATCGAGCGATCTGCAGGACCCAAAGATTCACAAAACACATTAAGCCTGTCCATGCCCATAACCTATCAGAATAAACTCCTGGGTGAGGTGTCGGTCGATTTTGATACCAGTGAAACACGGTCCACCATGATTCGGCAGACAAGGGATTTTATCTTCACCACCCTGATCCAGTTTTTTTCAAGCCTGGCCATTCTTTTTTTTCTGCTCAACAGCAAGGTGCTCAATCCCGTAAACCGGTTGATCGGGCAGTCAAAAAAACTGGCAAAGAAAGAGCTTGATCAAACCTTTGTCTGGGGACAGACCGATGAAATGGGTATTCTGGGACAAAGTTTTGAAGAGACCCGTCAGGCCCTGCTCAAACTTTTCGGGACATTGAAAGAAAAGAACCTCCAGATGCATCACCGTGCACAGGAACTGGCAAATGCCAAAGAGGCGGCTGAGGCTGCAAACCTTGCCAAAAGCGAATTCCTTGCCAACATGAGTCATGAACTGAGGACCCCCCTCAATCATATCATCGGGTTTACCGAGCTTGTTGTGGAAAAAACCTTTGGCCCGTTAAACCAGACCCAGGAAGAGTATCTTCGCCATGTGCTGACCAGCAGCAGTCACCTGCTCTCATTGATCAGCGATATCCTTGACCTTGCCAGGGCCGAGGCAGGCAGGCTCACCCTGGAAGTATCAACCATAGACCCCGTCGCTGTCCTTGAAAGCAGCCTGTCGGCCATCAGGGAAGCGGCCTTGAAAAAAAACATCAATGTCTCAACCCGCACCCAGGGGGTTATGGGAAACATTGTTGCCGATGAACAGAAACTCAAACAGATTATTTACAACCTCCTTGACAATGCAGTGAAATTTACTCCCCAGGGCGGGGAGATTCAACTGATTCTAAGGGGTGTTCAGGGGGTTGAAGGTGAAGTCGAAAATCAGGGGTTCATTGAAATTTGCGTCATTGATACGGGGATCGGTATCTGTGACCTGGATCTTGATCGCATTTTTAACCCCTTTGAACAGGTGGACGCGTCTTCCAGCAGAAGATTTGACGGTACCGGACTGGGATTGTCCCTGACCCGGAAGCTTGTTGAACTCCATGGGGGCAGAATATGGGCACAGAGCCAGGGAAAGGGAAAGGGGAGCAGATTCTGTTTGCTGATCCCAATGGAAAAACAATCATCGACGAAGATGGGATAACCGATTATGAACAAGAGATCCACGCCTCGTTTGAGGATAGTCTTACAGGCCTGTTGATCCATGGGGTTTTCCAGATTATTCTGGAAAGGGAGGTCAAGGCGTACCAGCGATATGGTGAATCCTTCTGCCTGGCGCTGCTGGATGTTGACAGTTTTTCCTGCTATAACAAAATCCATGGTCCGGGCAAGGGGGATCTGGCTTTAAAAAAAGTTGCCGCAATACTCCAGCAGGAGATTCGCCATCCAGATGCGGCAGCACGGTTTTCCGGTGATGTGTTTGCCCTTATCCTGCGTAAATCGCGCATCAACGATTCCCGTACGGCCCTGGAGCGTATCAGGCATTCCGTTGAGGTGAAGACCAGGGGAGAAATCACCATCAGCGCAGGGATTGCCTGCTGCCCGACAAATGCCACAACCGGGGAAGGACTCATTCTAAAGGCCCGGGAGGCATTGCTCCAGGCCAAGGTTGCAGGTAAGAACAGGATCTGCTCTTTCAAAGAAAAGACCAGGAAAACCGAAGAAAAATTCAATCTTCTACTCGTGGATGATGAACCCCTTAATCTGATTTTGATGGAAGCCATGCTCAGGCCCTTTAACCATGAGATCATAAAGGCCAGCAACGGGGAGGAGGCCCTTTCCCTTATTAATAAGGTCAATGTGGACCTTATCCTGCTGGATGTGATGATGCCGGGAATGAACGGATACGAGGTGTGCCGCCGTTTAAAGCAAAGGGAGGAAACGCGCCTTATTCCCATTATCATGCTCACAGCCCTTGACCGGATTGAGGACCGGATCAGGGGAATTGAAGCCGGCGTGAACGATTTTATCACAAAACCGCCCAACAAGATTGAACTTACGGCAAGGGTCGAATCCCTGCTCCGGGTCCATGAACTCAACAAAAAAATGACCAGCATTGAAAATGTCATCATTTCCATGGCCAACGCCGTTGAGGCCAAGGATGCCTACACCCAGGGGCACATCCACAGGGTCGCCAGCATGGCCGTGAATCTGGGCAGGAAGATGGGCCTGTGCCCAAAGGACACCGACGCTCTGTGGTTGAGCGGCATCCTCCATGATATTGGAAAGATCGGGGTGCCAAGGGAGATTTTAAACAAACCCGGACGCCTTGATCCCGACGAATGGGCAACGATCAAGCGTCATCCAGACATGGGTTACAAGATCTGCCTGCCCCTGAAGCGGACACTGGGGCCGGCCCTGGAGGCCATTCGCCACCACCATGAAAAACTTGACGGCAGCGGTTACCCCGACGGCATCCGGGGGGAGGATATCTCGGTTCTTGCCCGGATCATGGCCGTTGTGGATATCTTTGACGCCCTGAATACGGACCGGCCCTACCGGAAAGGAATGCCCAGGGAAAAAAGTTTTGAAATTCTTGTCCAGGAGGCGGAGGAGGGAAAGCTTGACAGGGAGATTGTTCAGTGTTTCATTGAAATGGCTGCAGAATCCGTTTAAACCCAGCTGGCCGCTATCAGCCGCCCATGGACAGCATTTCCCTTGCATGGGCCAGGGTTGCGCTGGTGATCTTTTCTCCGCCGATCATGCGTGCAATCTCGGCCACCCGGCTTTCCATGTCTGCCAGGGGGGTGATGGCGGTGGCGGTTCTGCCGTTGTGTACCTTTTTTTCGATGCGAAAGTGGCTGGTGCCGAATCTTGCGATCTGGGCAAGATGGGTGATGCAGATCACCTGGTAGGTATCGGCAAGGGCCCTGAGCTTTTTGCCGACCTTGTCCGAGGTGCGGCCCCCCACCCCTGAATCCACCTCGTCAAATACAAGGGTGCCAAGCTCTTCGGTCCGTGAAAGAATGGCCTTGAGGGCAAGGACCACCCGGGATAGTTCTCCGCCCGAGGCGATGCGGCTCAACGGCCGTGGCTCTTCACCGGGGTTGGGGGAGATGAGGAACGAGACCCGGTCCATGCCCGTTGGGGTGATCCGCCGTCCATCCACCGTGAAATAACCGGTTTCATCTGCCGGGGTGTGATCCATAAAAACCACAAAGCGGGAGTTGCCCATCTCAAGTTCGCCAAGTTCCTTTTCCGCAAGACGACCCAGGATCTCTGCGCCGGCCCTGCGTTTTTCCGAAAGGGTCAGGGCCTTCTCCCTGAGGGTTGCGGCAAGTTGTTCCGCCTTTTTTTCCAGGCCGGCAATCCGTTGCGCCACATTGTCGGTCCGTTCCAGTCGTGACTGCATGTCTGCGTATCGTTGGAACAGCTGCTCAAGGGTGCCGCCATACTTTCGTTTGAGGCGCTGGATCAGGTCGAGGCGCTCTTCGGTTTTGTCCAGGTGTTCAGGATCAAGGTCGATCCTTGAGGTGTAAATCCTGAGCTCTTCGGCCAGGTCCTCCAGGTCGAACAGGGCCTGGGAGGCCTTGCCGGCAATCTGGTCCAGGGCAGGGTCCAGGGCGGATCGTTTTTCAAGGTCGTTGCGGATGCGGCCGAGGCGCTCGAGGATGGCATCTTCCCGGGTAAACAGCTCATCAATGGCTGCGGTTACACAGGTCAGGATTTCGGTACCGTTCTTTAACCGAAGCCGTTCGTTCTGGAGCAGTTCATCCTCATCTGCACGGATGTTGGCCCCCTTGATTTCTTCGATCTGGAATCTTAAAAAATCGTTCTCCTGGTCCATCTGGTCGGCACCAGCCGTGAGCTCATGGATCTGCCTTACCAGGGGGGTCAGGGCGTTGTAAAGCTGCCTGACCTCGGCCGCCATGGCCTGGGTTTTTGCAAACCGATCCAGGATCGACAGGTGATTTTCCTCGTTGAAAAGGCTCTGGTGGGCGTGCTGGCTGGATATGCCGGCAAGGTTGCAGGTGACTTCCTTGAGCAGCTGCATGGTCGACTGCCTTGAGTTGATGTATACCTTGTGTTTTCCGCTGGCGGCAATGACCCTGCGGATCATGAGTCCCTCTGCCGGGTCCATGTCCTGGTCGGCCATGATCCGGGCCGCAGGCGACCCCGGCTCGATCTCAAAGGTTGCCTCAAGCTCAGCGATCTTCTCCCCGGTTCGAACCAGATCCGATGCGGCCCGTCCCCCGAGGAGCAGGTTGACCGCCTCGATGATGATGGATTTTCCCGCACCGGTTTCACCGGTGAGAACCGAGAACCCCCTGGAAAATGAGATGCGGATATCATCGATGATCGCAAAGTTTTTTATGGCAAGTTCGCTGAGCATTGACTCTCCTGACAAAGGTTGCAAGATGGTACAGATAAATGGCGATAATGGCCGCCACAAGCCTTGGTATCCATAGCCACAGGGGCGCTATGCCCAGGGAAAGGAACAGGGCCGGGTCTTCGATCATGGCATGGTTGATGCCGATGGACAGCTGGAGCCGGGTCAGTTCCTCCCTGGAGAAATCCTTTGACTTGGTCTCTTCCACAATCACGGCTGCACCATAGGAGAGGCCGAAAACAGCTGCGGTGAGCCAGAGCATGCCCGTTGCCCGGCTCAGACCCAGGATGCGGAAAACAGGCGTTGCAATGCGGACGGTATGGTCGATGATGTTAAATGCCTTCATGGTCTCAAGGGCAACCATGAGGGTCATGATAATGGCAAAGATCTTGATGCACAGAAAGATCATGTCCACGCCCCATTGCCTGAGCAGGGGCGCAAGGGCGAGATCCTTTGCCGAAACAACGGCCGGGCCTGCGAGGGCAACGGGGTCGGCCACATCCATGAGCCGGGCCACGGCAAAGGTGACGGCAAACGAGACAAAAATTCTGAACCCTCCCGCAGCAAAGGCGTTGAGGCCCGAGCGTCCCTGAACAATACTCTCCTGGACAATGTTGTGGGAGATGAGCAGAAAAACGGCGATGAGGGTCATCTGATCCAGGGTCAGGGCCATGGCTGCCATGGCTGCCACAGCCCCGTAAATGCCCGTAAAAAGCCCGATGATCAGGGGAAGGGCTGCCGATGCCGGCAGGCAGAGAATGCCCATGGCCGGCTGAATCAGAAAATCGATGGTGTAGAGCCAGCCCGACCAGACCAGCAGGACCGTTGCAAAGGAAATGGGAATGAGAATTTTCAACAGCCAGAGATAACCCGACCATCCCCGGGCAAGGCCCGCCCTGACTGCCGTTTTGAGCTGCGCCTTTATCATATTCCCAGGTAGGCCTTTTTCACATCCTCGTTGGCAAGCAGGTTTTTGCCGGTATCGGTCATGGTGATGGTGCCGGTCTCCATGACATAGGCCCGGTCTGCCACCTGGAGGGCCAGATTGGCGTTCTGCTCGACCAGCAGGATGGTGGTTCCACTTTCCTTGTTGATCCGCCGTATGATCTCAAAGATCCGCCGGGTGATCAGGGGAGCAAGTCCCAGGGACGGTTCGTCCAGGAGCAGCAGTTTGGGTTTTGACATCAAGGCCCGTGAGATGGCCAGCATCTGCTGCTCGCCGCCTGAAAGGGTTCCCCCGGGCTGGTTGCGACGTTCGGCAAGGATGGGGAAAAGTTCAAAGATATGATCCATATCTTTTTTGATGGTCTGGGTGTCACTTCTTAGAAAACTTCCCATGTCCAGGTTTTCCGTGACCGTGAGGTAGGGAAAAATCCTGCGGCCTTCGGGTACCTGGCTGATGCCCAATGCCACGATTTTTTCCGGTGCCATGGACGTTATATCCCGGCCCTCAAAGGTGATCGTTCCGTGGCGGGCAGGGACGATGCCGCAAAGGGTCATGAGGGTGGTGGATTTTCCGGCCCCGTTGGCTCCGATCAGGGTGATGATCTCGCCTTCTTCCACATCCAGGGAGACTTTTTTGAGGGCCTGGATGTTGCCGTAAAACGACTGAATATTTCTGAGCTTAAGCATCGATCTCCTCTCCAAGGTAGGCTTTTATGACAACATCGTTGTTCCGGATCTCTTCCGGGCTCCCTTCGGCAATTTTTTTCCCATAATCCACCACATGGATGTTGTCTGAAAGGCTCATGACAAGCTTCATGTCGTGCTCGATCAGGAGGATGGAGATCTTGTCCTCATCCCGGATGCGGATGATCAGGTCATCCAGGTCCCGGGTCTCCTGGGGATTCATGCCTGCGGCAGGCTCATCCAGGAGCAGCAAAAAGGGGTCGGTTGCCATGGCCCGTGCAATTTCAAGTCTTCGCTGGGCCCCATAGGGAAGGTTTATGGCAAGCTCGTTCACAAAGCGTTCAAGACCGATCTTCTCAAGAATGGCATAGCTTTTTTCCGCGATGAATTTTTCCTCGGCCCGGGTGGCAGGCCCCCGGAAGATTGCCCCGATCACCCCTGTTTTTGTCACCGGGTGGCAGCCGATCATCACATTTTCAAGAACGCTCATGGAGCCAAAGAGCCGGATGTTCTGGAAGGTCCTGGCCAGGCCGTGTTTGGTAACCACGTTGGGCTTGAGGCCGTTGATGCGCCGGGGCTTGATGCCGTCCCGGGCAATAAAGATGTCGCCCCCGGTGGGGGTGTAGATGCCGGTGACACAGTTGAAAAAGGTTGTCTTGCCTGCGCCGTTGGGTCCGATCAGGGCCGCGATCTCTCCCTTCTGGATCGAGATGTTCAGGTGGTCAATGGCTCGAAGACCCCCGAAATCCATGGTCAGATTGTTTACTTCAAGAATTGGTTTCATCAATTTTCCATCTTTCCCTTGAACGTATAGGTTTTTCTGACATTTTCAATCATGCCTCCGGGTCGGAACACCATCATGAGAACCAGGACGATGCCGAAGGTGATCATTCTGAACTGTCCAAAATCCCTGAGGTACTCGGGTAGAAGGATGAGCAGCAGCGCACCTGAGATGACGCCCAGTATGGATCCCATGCCGCCGAGAACCACCGTGCACAGGATGATCACCGATTCCCAGATGGTGAAGCTTGCCGGATTGATAAAGGTGGTTTTGGCCGCAAAGATGACGCCGCCCATGCCGGCCCAGGTGGCCCCCAGGGCAAAGGCCCTCAGCTTGGTCTTTGCCTTGTCGATTCCCATGGCCTGGCAGGCGATCTCATCGTCCTTCAGGGCAACCCAGGCCCGTCCGATACGTGAGTCCTGGAGTCGGTTGATCACAAAGATGGTGAACACCACCAGGAGGACCAGGATATAGAACAGATAGATGGTCTTCTGGTCCAGGGTGAGGTCAAGGCCGAACAGGGAGGGCTTGGGAATGTTGGCAATCCCGCTCGGGCCGTGGGAAAACTCGTTCCAGTTTTCCAGCACCAGGCGGATGATTTCTCCAAATCCCAGGGTCACGATGGCAAGATAATCCCCCCGCAGCCGCAGCACCGGGTAGCCCAGGAGAATTCCGAAACATCCGGCCAGCAGACCGCCCAGGGGAAGGGCAACCCAGAAGGTGATCCCGTAGGTGAGGTTGAGAAGGGCATAGGAATAGGCTCCCACGGCAAAGAAGGCCACATATCCCAGATCCAGCAGGCCGGCAAGTCCCACCACGATGTTGAGCCCCAGACCGAGCATTACATAGATGAGGGCCGAAATCATAATACTGGTCTGGTACATGGAAAACAGATGGGGAAATACAAGGATAAACACCCCAAGGCCCACCAGGGCCGGAATGGAAAATCTGGGGTTTGTTGTGATGGACTGCACGAGACCGGGTTTGTCCGAGGTCTCCTTGTTTGTTCCCATCTCCTTTTTAACCAGAAGATATCGCCATAGCATGGAGAGGAAAAATGCGCCAATGCCCACCCAGAGCATGTTCGCCCACCGCCACTCCACCGTTTGGGTGACCGTGTTCACCTTGATCACCATGATGGGAAAGGTGAGGAACATAAACCAGATTGATGCCGCCAACGACCGTTTTATTTCATTGTTAGCTGTCATAATCAATTCGTCTTTTTATACCTTCTGCGTTTCAGATTTTCCCAGGATTCCAGAGGGCCTGAAAATAAGGATGACCACCAGGATGATAAAGGCGAACACATCCTCGTAGTCGCTCGAGATGTAGCCTGTAAAAAAACTTTCCGTCCAGCCAAGGACAAAGGACCCGAGAACGGCCCCGGGAATGCTGCCGATGCCGCCGAGGACGGCTGCCACAAACGCCTTGATGCCCGCAATAAATCCCATATAAAAGTTGATCTGCCCGATGTGGGAGGCGATGAGCAGCCCCCCGATGGCCGCCGTTGCTGACCCCACCACAAAGGTGACGGAAATGATTCTGTCCACGTTGATTCCGAGCAGTGCCGCCATGATCTTATCCTGGGAGGTGGCCCGCATGGCCTTGCCGATGCGGGTAAACTTGATCAGAACGGTCAACAGCATCATCACCACAAAGGTGGTGGCAAGGATGACAAGTTCGGGGGAACTGATGAGGTGGGCATAGGGCTCCCAGAAGTCAAAGTCGGGTATCAGCGAGGGAAAGGGGAGAAAATCCGAGGTCTGGGCAAGCAGGACATAGTTCTGGAGAAAGAGCGACATGCCGATGGCCGAGATCAGGGCCGACAGCCTGGGCGCGTTCCTGAGGGGCTTGTAGGCGATTTTTTCCATGGTATACCCATAGGCGCTGGAATAGATAACCGCCGCCATTGCCGCCATGACCACCACCCCCATGGCGGGCATGCCCGCCATGGTGAGAACGCTCGAAACGATGAGGCCGGTAAAGGCGCCGATCATGTAAATCTCGCCATGGGCAAAGTTGATCAGCTGAATGATGCCGTAGACCATTGTGTAGCCAAGGGCGATGAGGGCGTAAATGCTTCCCCGGGTAAGCCCGCCGAAAAAGAGCTGCATAAAATATTCAAAATCCATAAAAACCTGCTTTGTTGGCCCAAGGCGCTGTTCAGTGACGGTTATGGACACAAAAAGGGGACGGGTCCAAAGCCTGGCTTGTGCCCGTCCCCGGGAAATTCACTCCAACACGATGGTCGCTGGGTTATTTCTGTTCTACAAACTGACCGTTTTCAACCTTGTACACGGAAAAACCAATGCCCGTTGCATCGCCGTGCTCGTCAAATTTGATCTTGCCAAGGGGGGTGTCCACAAGATCGGTGTGAAGGACCTTGATGATGGCGTCATAATCCGTGGAACCGGCCTTTTCGATGGCGTTCAAAAGGGCAAGGGTTGCGGCGTAGGCAGCATCAAAAAATGCACCCGGATCTGACCCATAGGCATCCTGGTGTTCTTTCTTGGCCTGGATGGCAAGGGGGTTGCTGGAAATATCCATGGGACCTGTGGCATAGACGCCCTCTGCGTATTTTCCGGCAACCTTGATAAAGGTATCGTCCTTTACGCCGTCACCGCCCATGAATTCGGTTTTCATCCGTTTCTTTCTCATCTGGGCAACAATTTTGGAGGCCTCTGGGTGGTAGCCGCCCCAGATGACAAGGTCCGGTTTGGTGCGGCTGAGTTTGGTAACGATGGCTGAATAGTCCATGGCACCCGGGGTTACCCCTTCAAACAGGGCCACTTCAACACCGGCGTCGGTGAAGTATTTCTGGGCAAGCTCGGCCTGGCCCTTGCCGTAATCGCCCTTGTCATGGAGGATGGCGATTTTTTTCACCTTAAGTACCTGGGTGGCATACTTGACCTGGAGCTGGGCCTGGACCGCATCATGGGCTATGGTCCTGAAAAAGTTGGGATAGTCTCCGCTCAGGGTAAGGTCCGGGGTGGTGGCGGACGGAGACATGGCAACGATACCGGCATCCTTGTAGAACCCCAGGGCAGCCTTTGTGGCACCCGAGCAGATGTGACCCATAACGACATTGGCACCGTCTGAAACAAGCTTGGTTGCCGTGTTGCCGGCAACTTCCGGTTTACACACGTCGTCTTCGACCAGCAGTTCCACCTGCTTGCCCAGGATACCCCCGCTGGCATTGATTTTTTTAACCACAAGCTCGGCAGCCTTTACCGACGGCAGGCCGTAGGATGCAAGATCCCCGCTGTGGGCGCCTGCCACACCGAGCTTGATGGTGTCTGCGGCAAACAGGTTCCCGGTGAGGGCAACGGCTGCAAACAGCAGTATTGATAAAATGGCCGACACTTTTCCCATCTTTTTCATGGTACTCTCCTTGTTTAAATGAGTTTAACAAAAAAAACCTGGATTAACCTACCATCTATACTCAGACAGGCGGCAAGAGTCAATGGAAATCAGGGTATTAGGAAAAAAATCGTTGCCTGAACCCAGGGCAATTCTCAAATAAAACTTGCTTATTTGCTGCTGGGTTCGGTAAAAGGACAACAGCGCAGGGGGGCAGAAAAAGAGCCCCATGACATTTAAACGAGATGACGAGTAGCGGTTATGAAAATATGCATTGGTCTTGTGGTGAAAAGGGACGACCGGGCACAGGAAAAGGCCCGGGAACTTGAACGGTGGCTGGTCAACAGGGACGTGGATGTGGTTTTTGTGGACAACACCACGCAGTTCGGTCAAATTGCCGGTCTTCTGTGCCTGATTGTCCTTGGCGGCGACGGGACCTTTTTGAGCGCGGCAAGGCTTGTGGGCTGTAACACGGTACCCCTCATGGGCGTCAAGTTCGGTGAAGTCGGATTCCTTGCCGAAACCCTTGAAGACCATCTGTTTGAGGCGGCCCTGGCGGTCCTGGACAACCGGTTCACCATCGAAGAACGCATGCGCCTCAACGTCACCGTTGAACGGGATGGACAGATCATCTCATGTGTGGATGTGCTCAACGATCTTGTGCTCACCAAGGGTGCCCTTTCCCGTCTTGCCTACTGCGGGGTTGAGATCAACGGCAACTACCTGACCACCTACAAGGCAGACGGGCTCATTGTTGCTACCCCCACGGGATCCACGGGTTACTCCCTAGCCGCCGGCGGTCCGGTGATCCATCCGGCCGTTCCGGGCATTATACTCACCCCCATCTGCCCGTTTACCCTGACCAACCGGCCCCTGATCATCCCGGAAGCTTCCCAGGTCGTCCTCGAGCTTGATGGCGACCCCACGGACATTGTCCTCACCTTTGACGGCCAGGAAGGCATGGACATCACCGGTCGGGACAGAATCATTGTCAAAAAGAGCGACAACCCGATCCGTATGATTTCGTTGTCCGATCAGAACTATTTCAAGGTGCTCAAGGCCAGACTCATGTGGTCCGGCGGCAGGGGATAGGCCGCAGGTTTCAGATCTCTCCCCCGGCCGGAACGTGCCTGTGCGCCCTGTGCTGACTCAGAAAAATGCCCCCAAACACAAGGGCGCAGGCAATTGTCTGCTGAACGTTGAGGGTCTCGTCGAGTATGGCCATGCCCATGACCAGGGTAAACACCGGAATCAGATTGATATAGGAGGTGGCCTGGCCTGCCGGGATTCTGCTCACCCCATAGCTGTAGCATCCATAGGCACCCAGGGTGACCACGGATCCAAGGTAGACAACGGCAAGGGCTGAAACCGGCTCAAAGCTTGCAGGCATCACCGTTGCGGGAAAAAACAGGGCCGGGAAAAAAAAGATGCTGCCGGCAAAGGCCTGGAGGGCTGTCAGGAAAAAAGGGTTGAACCCCCGGTTGGTCAGCTGTTTTAACACGATGCCATAGCCTGCGCCGCACACCATGGCCAGGAATTCGTAAAAATTGCCCAGGGCCGGATTGGGACTGGCTGCAGACACCTGGCCGCCCATGCTCAGCCAGCAGGCGCCGACAACCGAGATGACCATGCCGGCAATGGTTTTGAGGGACAGTCGTTCTCCCAGTACAAAAAAAGCCCCGAACGACACCATGAGCGGACACAGGGCCGTTATCATACCTGCCTGGGATGCGGTGGTCAGTACAAGGGCCCGGGCCTCAAACACAAAATAGAGACAGGGCTCCATCAGCACCATGAGAAGAAGGGGGCGGATGTCCTGCTTGAGGATTTTCACCCCCCTGAACACCTGGGGAATAAAAATAAAACAGAGGCTTCCCACCATCATTCGTCCGGCAATCACCACCATGGGGTGGTAGTTTGTAAAGGCAAGTTTGAGGGCAATGAACGAGCTTGCCCAGAGCAGGCTTGAAACCATGAGGGCGGCATGGGGCATGAGCCCTGAAATTTTCCGGTTCATCAAATTATGACTCCGATCTTGAATCTATCAGCTTGTCCATCATTATCCTGAGAATGGTTCGGTCTGTCTCGATCATTCCCTGGGAGCTTAAAATGCCCATGTTCCGGATGGTTTTTTCAGCAGAGCCCCCCACAATGCCGTCGGTGACCTGGACGATGAGGCCGTTCAAGGCAAAAAGGGCCGCCTGGACAGCGGTTCCCGCAGCCGTGTCAAGCTTGAGGGCGCAGGAGTTCTTTGCCCCGTCACAGATCACCCCGGCAAGATCTTCGATGATATTTTCAACAGCCCCCCCGATCTGGGCGGGTGTTCCCTTGAGCAGCCAGGCAATGGCGGCTGCGGCCCCGGCACCCGCGGCAACGGAACAGGCGCAGATGGCGGCAAGGCGACCGGTGTGGGCCTTGACACAGGCCGTGACCACATGGCTCAGTCCCACGGCCCGGCACAGATCCTCCGGCCTTGATTTCAGATGATCGGCAACGGCCTTGACCGGAAGGATGGCCGTAAGACCATGGTTACCGCTGCCGGCTGAACTCATGGCCGGAAGGGGTGCCCCCGACATCCTGGCGTCTGCCGCAGCCGCGGTCAAAACCCTTGCCCTGTGGATCATGTCCCTTGCCACCAGCCCCTTCTGGGCAAGTGTTTCAAGGGTTGAGCCCACGGCAAGGCCCATGTGATTTTCAAGCCCGTGGCGGGCAAGGGCCATGTTCATGTCAATGCCCTTCTGGAGAAACGTAAGATCCGATCCATCCAGGTCGTCGACCATGGCGATCATGGTCTCCATGGTGATGTCCCTGAGCCAGAGTTCAAGGGCGGCAGTCTGATTTTTGCCGCCGGCCAGGGGCCTGGGAAACAGATCGGTTGGTTCTATCGGCTTACCATTCAGACACAGGGAGGTGATGTTGTCATGGAGCAGTTCGATCATGGATTCGGCAACCTGGTCGCCCGCCTTGATGCGGGTGCGGACCAGAAGACCCCTGTGGCGGTCAAGAAGCGTCACCTTGACCTTTTTTCCGGCAACCATGGCCAGGGCACCATCCACATCCTTGTCCGTGATGGGGAAGAGCACCTCCATTTTGAGGCGGGCATCTCCTGCCAGGGCGCCCAGGGCTGCGGCCAGATCAAGGCCCGAGCGTCCACGGGTCCGGGGAATGGATACGGCAAGCCCGTTCTTGAACAGGTTGGGGTCTATCCAGACCTCAATGGTTTCAATGGTTTTTCTGGTGGAAAGAAGGGCTGCTGCAGCTGCGGCCCCCAGGGCGATGGCCGTGGGTTCCGTGCATCCCAGGGCCGGAGCGACTTCAAGTCTTAAAATGTCTTTGATCGTATAGGTCATCATTTTCCGTGGATTATGGGGGCTCACAGATCCTGCGGCAAACCGCCAGCCTTTTTACGGCATTGAAAGGTTAATCAAGGGTCGTTGAAGATCCCCAGATGTCTACGATTTTTGTCTGTCCGGGATAATCCACAGTTTTGTATTTGGTTATCTCTGAAAGTTTTTTTGTGATGGTTCCGATCCGCGTGGTCTGGCTCCTGATAATGCCAAGATCCCGAAACAGCGGTGAGCCCGGATCCTGGTCCATCATGACCAGTTCCGAATAACCGAGGATCGCCTGGAGGGGCTGGTTGAGTTCATGGCACACAGCTCCTGCCATTTCAAGTACGGCCTGGAGTTTTTCATGCTGGATTTTTTCCGCCTCCATCTGCTTTCGGGTGGAGATGTCACTGATGGTGAGAATAATCCAGGCCAGGGGATTTGAGCTGTCTGCCGAACTGAACTGGGCATGGGCGTGTAAAATTGTGCCGTCCTTTTTTATGAGGTCCAGGTCCAGGGATGCCCGGCCCTTTTCAGCAAGGGTGTTGTATATGACCTTGCCCACCCGGTCATACTCGTCCCTGGAGGCAAACAGCGTGCTGAACGACTTGTTCGTGAAATCATTCTTGCTGGTGTATCCGAGGAGATGGACCATCTCGTTGTTCACCCACTTGAACAACTGATTTTCCACCAGGGTGATGCCCACGGGTGAGAGCTCCAGAATTTTTTCCAGAATGATCTGCTGGTTCTTGATCGCCCTTTCAGACTGTTTACGTTCAATGGCAAGGGCAATGTGCTGGGAGACCGAATTGAGGAGGTCAAGATCCGAGGGCTGGTATATGTTCCTTGAGGTAAAGCTCTGAACCGATATGGCGCCGATGACCCGGCCCCTGATCTTAAGGGGGGCCCCCAGCCAGATTTCACTGGGGCTGCCGATGGGGGCGGTTTTTTTTGTCTGTGCAAAGTTGAGGATATCCTCCCGGTAAAAGATCAACGGGCGTTTTGCATTGATTACCTCTCCGGTAATCGAGCTTGTGTTGCTGAAATGGGTAATCTCGCCGGGTGACGCATCAATTTCACTCACCCAGTAGTCAAAACTGATGGAATCCTTCGCTTCGTTGTGGGTGGCAATGAAAAAATTGTCCACGTTGAGGATTCTGCCAAGGGATTTGTGGATGACATCAAAGAGTTCGTTCAGGTCAAAGGTTCTGTTTACCGCATCGGAAATTTCGAACAGCACGTCAATGGTCGTTCCGGCATCTCTGGTATATGCCCTGGTTGTCATCCCCTATTGTCCCCCATACGTCTTTCCCCCATGTTTTCAGGCGAAAAAATAGAATCCGCCAATGAAAACGGGCAATTCTATTTTTTGATTAATATTGCATTAATGCTGCTTTAAATCAAGATTTATGATAAAGGTGCATCCATGGAAAAATATGCATTCATGGAATCGCTTGCTGACAATTTTTATCTTGTCAGGGGGGCGAACAACGCCACCATCCCATTCTGCAACGCGTTCGTTCTGGATGGACATGAACGGGTGCTCATTGATGCAGGGATGGATCATACCACGATCAGGGCCATAGACAAGGATCGGCGAATAGACGTTTTGATCATCACCCACTCCCACCCGGACCATACCCTGGCCTCCCATCTGCTTGGGGACAGAACCCTGATGCTGCCCGAGGAGACCCCGGATTCGGTCCATGATCTGTTTGAACTGGGCCGGCGGTTTACCGGTTCAGACAGGGGCGGCCGCCACTGGAAACAGCGGATGACTTCCGTTTATGGACTTTGCCCGTTAAAACCGGCCGATGCAAGATTCAAGAACGGTGACCTGCTTGATCTTGGCGGTGCCCGGCTGGAGGCGATTCACCTTCCCGGCCACCTCAGGGACCACTATGGATTTTTTGATCATAATTCGGGCGTCCTTTTAACCACGGATGTGGATTTTACGGGGTTCGGCCCCTGGTACGGCCACGAGGAGGCAAGCATTGAGCAATTTAAAATCGATGTTCAGACCCTTGCCGCAAGGGATGCACTCCTGGTCTGCTCTTCCCACAAACCCGCTGTCCGGTCAGGAATCAAGGACTGCTTTGACCGGTTCTTTGCCGCGTTTGAACGGCAGCAGCAGGATGTGCTGGCCGTCCTTGAAGTCCCATCCGACCTTGGAGGAATCGTGGCCGCCTCTCCTTTTTACCACAACCGTTTCCCAGACCCGTTTCTTCAGGAAATATACGAGGGACACCTTGTCAGAAAAAATCTTGATCTGATGCTGGCTGCCGGGATCATCAAAATCAACAACGATATTTATACTAAAGTCGAGGAGACCACCCATGCGGTCCATTGAGGAAATTTCCCTGCTTTATGAAATAAGCGAAGCATTGAACGAACACATGGACATGAAAAAATCCCTGTACAAGGTGCTTGGCATCCTTGCGGACTGCCTGGACCTGATCAAGGGAACCGTTACCCTGCTTGACCCCGCCACCCAGGAGATCCGGATCGAGGTGGCCCACGGCATCTCGGAAAAGGCCAAAAAACGGGTCCGGTACAAACTCGGTGAGGGCATCACAGGGCGGGTGATCCAGACGGGAACGCCGGCGGTGATTCCCCGGATAAGCGATGACCCGGGGTTCCTTCACCGGACAGACTCCAGGGCGCCTGCGGAAATCAAGGAGTATTCATTCATATGTGTCCCGGTGAAAAAGGGAAATACCGTGGTCGGTGCCCTGAGCGCAGACCGCCACTACGACGGTGACGAGGGGCTGAAAAAGGGCGAGAAAATCATGGGTGTTGTTGCCACCATGATCGCCCGCCACGTGATCAACCTGGAGGCCCTTCAGCTGGAGCGGGAAAATCTTAAAAAAGAGAATTCAAGGCTCAAGAGTGAGCTTGAAAATCGTTACAGCTTTACCAACATCATCGGCAATTCAAACAAGATGCGGGAGGTGTTCCAGATGATCTCCCAGGTGTCGAGGAGCAATGCAACGGTCCTCATCCGGGGAGAGAGCGGTACCGGCAAGGAGCTTGTGGCCAACTCCATCCACTACAACAGTCTTCGGAACAACCACCCCTTTGTCAAGATCAACTGTGCGGCCCTTCCGGAAAACCTCATTGAGAGCGAACTTTTCGGCCACGAGCAGGGGGCCTTTACCGGTGCCCTTCACCAGAAAAAAGGCAAGTTTGAACTGGCCCACAGGGGAACGATTTTTCTGGACGAGATCGGCACCATGGACCTGAGCGTCCAGGTCAAGCTTCTCAGGGTGCTCCAGGAAAAGGAGTTTGAACGGGTCGGGGGCCACAAGACCATCAAGAGTGATGTGAGAATCATTGCCGCCACCAACGCCAACCTTGAGACCATGGTGGAAGATGGCACCTTCAGGGACGATCTTTACTTCAGGCTTAATGTCTTTCCCATCTATATGCCAAGCCTTCGCATGCGCCGGACCGATATCATCCTGCTCGCCGATCATTTTCTTGAAAAATACGCCCGGGAAAACTTTAAGGATATCAAGCGGTTCTCCACCCCGGCCATTGACATGATGATGGAGTACCACTGGCCCGGAAATGTCCGGGAGCTTGAGAACTGTATGGAGCGGGCCGTTCTCATGTGCAATGAAGGCGCCATCCATTCCTACCACCTGCCCCCCAGCCTCCAGACCGGCCAGACCTCAAAGACCCTTCCCAGCCTTTCCCTGGAGGAAGCTAAGCTCAACCTTGAGCGGGAGATGATCCTGGACGCCATGAAAAATACCCGGGGAAATGTTAAAAATGCAGCCAAGCTCCTTAAGACCACGGTGCGAAAAGTGTCGTACAAGGCGGAAAAGCTGGGCATCAACTACAAGGACTTCAGATAACGTGCTCGGAACCATTGTCAATGCCATTGCCATCATCGCAGGCAGCCTTTTGGGACTGCTCTTCCGGGGAGGCATCCCTGAAAAATACAACCGAACGATCATGCACGCCATCAGTCTGGCGGTTCTGGTCATCGGCATCAAGGGGGCCCTGAAGTCCGATGAGCTGCTGGTGGTGATCTTCAGTCTGGCCCTTGGCAGCCTGGCAGGCGAGTGGATGGGCATAGAGGAAGGCCTGGAATCCCTTGGCAAACGCCTGGAACAGCGCTTTGCAAAGAACGACAAGGGCTTTTACCAGGGATTCATCACCGCAACCCTTCTTTTCTGCGTGGGCTCCATGGCCATTGTGGGTTCCCTTGAGAGCGGACTTACGAGTAATCACCAGACCCTGTTTGCAAAATCGGCCCTGGACGGCATTACCTCCATCATCCTGGGTTCCACCTTTGGCGTTGGGGTTGCGTTTTCATCGGGGCCTGTCTTTGCCTATCAGGGGTTTATCACCATGGCGGCCGTCCTTGTCAAACCCTTGCTCACGCCCCAGGTGGTGGCCCAGATGAGCTCCGTGGGCGGTGTCCTCATCATGGCCATCGGGTTCAACCTGCTTGGCGCAGCAAAGATCCGTATTGGAAGCATGCTGCCGGCCGTGTTCCTTCCCCTAGTCTGGTTTGCCGTAAAAAGCCTTGTGCCGGGTCTGTAAATCTGCTGTGGAAACAACGGGCCGGAAAAAGAGACCTCGGGGTTCCCGAATGATCTGAATCCGGGACCTTTCATGTCCCTGTCCAGGTTCTGCAACATTCTTCGGAACCTTGTCCGACCCGGAAACGTGTCCTGGCATACCTCTTGCTATAGGAGCTTGTGTACATTTAATGTCTTGGGGCGATTTGAAATCGCTTCCCAATTTCAACCCCTTGCAGGAGCAACCGCCATGACGATCAAATGGAAATTTTGGCAAAAAGCCGTTCAGCCCATTGACCCCAGTGATTCAAAAAATGATAAGCTTCAGAAACCCAGGGAACTGCCCGATCGCGTGGGCCGGCACATGGTGGTCAAAATGGAGCTTGATCCTGACTGGGTCTGGAGCCTCAGGTGTGTTTACCGGAAAAAGGCTGATCAACCCGGCATGTTCGAGATTCGAATCGTTGACACCCGTGATCTTTCAAGCGCGGGCATGCGTCAGCTTAACTATGGCTCATTGGATCTCCACCCGGAGCTGGTTCTTTACCAGGGGAGTTATAAAAAGGATACCGATCAGGTTCATATCACCCGGGGCGGTGCTGACCAGCGTACCACTGCCGCATGATCCCGCCTGGTTGCGCCTGGGGACAGACATGGAAAAATTAAAGAAAGGTTTAAAATGAAACAGAAACGTTTGTATGGCCGTATGGTGTCTGTTTGCACTATCCTGGGGGTTGTTGCTGCAGGGCCTGCCTGTTTTATAACGCCGGCCCAGGCATCCCCCTACACAATCGCAGGCAGCCAGGAACAGGCAGCAGACCCGGTCCGGGAGCTTGGGGAAACCTTTGAGCAGAGCGACGTTCCGTCCCTGGAATCCCTGGAAGAGGAAACCATTCTTTCCCAGCCCCAGGATGAAACAGGCGTGGAAGATAGGGTCTGGACAGAGGAAGAGGTCCTGGAAGAAGAACCCCTGGAGAATATCGAAGGTCTGGAAGAACTGCCTGAAGAGAACCAGGAATCCCCCCTGCCTGCACCGTAACGGAGGTTACATGCCGATCATTCCAAGTCCTTCTTCGATTTCCAGGTAGGTTTTGATCTCATAATTATATCCGGGTACGCCAATGTAGACAGCCATGCTCTCGCCCACGGCCATCAAGCCCTGGGCTAGATGGGCATTGTCAAGCTCGTAAAAGGTGATGGAGTGCACCCCCCTTTTTACATCCGCTGAGATGTAGGGGCCTTTTTTTGTTAAAAAATCTGGCAGTACTGGGGCTGTGAGAAATCGACGGGCAACCTCCTTGGCACTTTCAGGTGGATATGTGACATTTGAAATGATAATCATTGGCCTTGCTCCTTTTGATAGTGTTTCCCCTTTATGTACCGGCACCGGGTGGACCTGTCAAGGGGAACCTGGCCTGTGGCTGCGCTGAAACTGCATTGATTGCCGCTAGTGGGCCGACAGCCAGCTGGCATACTGGTACATGCAGGCCATGGCTTTTACGGCCCGCTCGGGTGATGGGAAAAATACCCCCTGGTACCTGCAGTCCTCCACCCGGTAAAGGGTGCGGCTCTTTTCGTCGGTGAGAAGGCTTACCCCAAAGACCGGTTTCCCATAGGTTTGGGTCAATTGAATCACATGGTTGACATAATCTGTTTCGGCCTGGATAAGGGCATCCCGAATGGCTTCCAGGGACTGCCGTGAGTAGTCCGGGTCCACCTGGGAAATGGAATCGACCATTTTTTCCACAAAGATGCGTTTACCATGGATGCCAAGGTGGATGACGGCGTCACAGCCGTCCCATTTCAAAAGTTCTTCAATGGCAACACTGGGAATGTTCGGATCATTTTCCCCCACAAGATCAACGGGGTTGGCCCGGCTCCAGTAGTCGGGCAGTAGGGTGTCGAGGCGTTGGATAATCTCCGGAGAAAGGTTCGGAACCACAAGGTTGTTGTCCATGCACAGGTCCGCCGTCACAACCCCCCAGCCGCCCCCGAGGGTCATGATGGCCACCCGGTTGCCCTTTGGCAGGGGAAGGGATGAAAACACGGCCGAAAGATCAAGGAGTTCCATGGGCTGTTTCACCTGGATGACGCCGGCCTGTTTCAGGGCGGCCCGCATCACCTTGGCATCGGACGCCATGGCGCCGGTATGGCTTGCGGCTGCCTTGCCGCCTGCCCGGGTGCGGCCGCCGTTGAGAACCACCACGGGTTTCTTTGTGGATACCCGGGTTGCGCTTTCAAAAAAACGCCGGCCGTCCTTTACGCTCTCAAGGTAGAGCACCACGGTGGATGTCAATGCATCGATTTCAAAGGCCTCCATATAGTCCTCAATGGTGACCATGGCCTCGTTGCCCGACCCTGAAAAGGCCCGGATGCCGATGTCCTGCTGGGTGGCAAAGGCCAGCAGCTGGGTGCCCATGTTGCCCGACTGGCATACCAGGGCCGTTGATCCGGGCATGGGGTGCACATGGGCGCCGCTGCAGAAAAATCCCCTGTGGGGGTTGCAGATGCCCATGGTGTTGGGGCCAAGAACGATAATGCCGGCCCTGGCGGCCGCCTCGACCAGTTCCCTTTCAAGGGCCAGCCCTTTGGGACCGGTTTCGCCAAATCCAGAGGTGATGAGCAGCATGCTCTTTATCCCCTTTTGCTTGAACTGGGGAATCAGCTCCATGACCTGGCTGGCGGGAATGGTGACAACGGCAAGGTCGACCTCGCCCGCTATCTCGGCCACGGAGCGGTACACCTTTCTGCCGGTGATGGTTCCGCCCCTGGGGTTCACCAGATGGATGCTGCCCTTAAAGTTGCCGCCAAGTGTGTTTGTCAGCAGCATGTGACCCCATTTGCCAAGGGTTGACGAGGCTCCGACAAAGGCCACGGAATTCGGGTAAAAAACCGCCCCCAGGGCCCTGGGGTCCACCCTTGGCCGGGTATAGTTGGCTTTGGGCGTTTCGCCCGCCACCACAAGGGCGTCCACGGCAACGACACCGCCCTCGGGGGTGATGATCAACGGATTGATGTCAATCTCCGTGATCCGGGGGAGGCGCTCTGCAAGATCGGACAATCCCTTGAGAACTGACCGCAGGGCGGTTGGGTCGGCAGGGGCCTCCCCCCTGAATTTTCCAAGCAGCGGTTTTGAGGCGATTGACCCAAGCATCTGATCCATGTCAAAGGGGCTTAGGGGGGCAAGCCTGAACACCACGTCGTCCAGGGCTTCGGTAAAGACCCCGCCAAGCCCGAACATGACCACCGGTCCAAACTGGGGGTCCCGGAAAATTCCTGCCACAAGTTCTCTTTTTCCCGTGACCTGGGGCTGAACAAGGAGGAACTCTAGGGCGTCGCCGGCAAGACTCGTGAGGGTTGCCGCAGCTGCCCTTACATCTGTTTTGTTTGCAAGCCCCACCCGTACAAGACCCTTTTCGGTCTTGTGGGTCAAGGTGGTGCCCATGGCTTTGAGAACCACGGGGAACCCCAGGTCACATGCGGCCTTGACCGCCCCATCTGCACTGGAGACCCGGCGTTCGTCCACAACGGGTATGCCAAAGCCCCCTAGTAATTTTTTTGCATCATCCTCAAGCAGCGCATTCCTCCCTGAGGCCAAAGTCGCGTCTATCATTTGATTGGCTTGAACAACCTCTTTCATGAACGTTGCACTCCTTTGAATAGTATTCTGCTGATTCGTTCTGAAACCTGTTTTGTGTCCATTCTTGAGCCAAAAAGGACCTCGCCCAGGCAGGCATGTTCTATGGCGCCGAGAATCACCTGGCGGAACACATGGGGGTCCACATCCGTGTCGATTTCGCCCTGGGCCTGACCCTGGCGTATAATATCGAGAATGGTGGCTGCATATATTTTTACCAGGCCATAGGCCTCACAGTCGAAATAATCAGGGCTGTTTCGAACCTCCAGAAGCAGGATCCTTGCAAACACCCGGTTGCCTGAATAACTTTTAATGGTCGTTTCAATGATGATGGAAAGCCTTGCAAGGCTCGAATCTTCTGCCTTGATGCTCTGTTCTATTCCCTTTAGAAACGACTCAAAGTGCTCTTTTAACACCTCGTAGAGCAGGCCTTTTTTATCCTTGAAATATTTGTAGATCAATCCTTCGGTTACCCCGGCCTGGGCAGCAATACCCGCGGTGGTAATGGAATGAAAGTCTTTTTTTCTCAAAAGGGTCGCCAGGGCCTTCATGATCTTGATCCGGCCGGGGGGGCAACGTTTTTTGGGTGTGTTGGATTTCGGGGTAACCATGGGATTTTTCATCCATCTCTTGTTTAAGGGTCAGCCGGTTTCTCAGGACAGGAATAAAGTAAGTATTGCTTACTTACCTAAAAAAAATCATTCCTGTCAAGCAAATTTTAAGGAGCCCCCCAAAACGATACAGGCAAAGAGATAACGGTTACGGGCATACCCCGCTCCGGCCGTGGCGGTTGTGTGAAAATTGTTTTGGGTTGCAGGCGCCTGACATTTGCATTATCTACTGTTCAACTCCGTTCGCCGGGTAATGGGAATCAGGATGGTCAGTGTGAGGCTAATTCAGCAGATGGCAGGCATGTTTGAAGTCGTGGAAAAGTTTGTTTCCGGGCTGACCATTGGTCTGCCCCCATGGGACCAGATCAAGACCCTGGCGGCCAATCCCGGTCCGATGGGGCTGTTTGCCCTGTTCATGGCCGCATCTGTTTTTATGATCTGGAGGCTCAATGCCATTGAACGAAAGGGGTTTGAGGGGACCCTGGTCGGCACCCTGGTCATGCCCTTCTGCTCGGGGTTTGCCAATCTGTCGTTTGCCGCTGTCATGGCTGCCGGTAAAGGAAACGGCAGCCTGGTCATTGAAAACTGCATTGTCAACAACGTCACCAACCTGACCCTTGTCATCGGCATTCCAGCCATATTCTGGGGCATCAATATCACCCAAAACCGTGGCGGAAAGAAAACGACGCCTGAATCAAGGATCAGCAGGCTGTCCCTTCTTTTATCCCTGGTGGCCTTGCTTTTTTTCACCCTGGCCGTGTGGCTGCTTTCAAGGGACGGGATGCTGGATGCCCCTGACGGCATGGTTTTGACCGGCCTTTTTCTCTTCTGGCAGGTGTTCCATCTGGTTGAAGTGATGAAGAATAATGTCCGGAAAAAGCGCACCATCCCGCCAACCATTGTCCTGGATTTCATCCTGGCGGGCCTGTGTGCCTGGGCCACGTTTTACACCATTGACGGTCTTGTGGAATGGGTGAGCGCCCGGGAGGGCAGCGGGTTTATCTCACGGCAAAACCTGGGGTTCTTGAGCGGCTTGCTCATGGTGGTCCCCAATGCCCTGCTCGCTGTTTACTATTCGGCAAAGGGGTGTTCAGACATTGCCTACGCCTCCCAGATCGGTGACTGTCACATCTGTATCCCCCTGTGCATCGGGCTCTATGCCATGTTTTCCCCCATTGCCGTTCCCCCGACCTTTGGGGTGGGCGTTGCCATCATCACAGGCGCCGGTGGGATGCTGTTTGTTTTTACGGCCCTCCTCGGCCGGCTGCCCCGGATCATGGGCGCCACCCTTGCCCTTTCCTACCCGATTTTTGTCTTTCGGGGAATTCTGGGCTGACGATAATCCCGGGGTTTTCATCCGCTGTTTACATCGGGTAAAAATTCTTTTATACCTTCACCATGGACAAGATATCATCATGCACCCTGGACTGCCAGGACACCTGCTCGATTGTGGCGGCAAAAAACAGGCAGGGCAGGGTTGTTCTCAAGGGGAATCCCGATCATCCCTTTACCCGGGGATTCATCTGTGCCAAAGGTCGGCGGGCCCTGGAACGGATCTCAAGTCCCCTTCGCATCACCACCCCCCTTGTCCGAACCGGCGGTAACCGGGACCGGTCATTTCAACCCGCATCCTGGGACAGGGCCCTGGATCTTGTGGCAGAAAAGATAAAGGCCCTTTGCGGGGAACCCGCCGCCATGCTCCATGTGCGCTACTACGGGTTTCGGGGTGTTTTTTCCGAAGGGAGCAATTATCTGTTCGGCCGGCTTGGGGCTTCTTCAACCCGTGGCGCCCTCTGCGATAATGCCGGTTGTGCGGCATTCCTTGCCGATTTCGGTGCCCTTGAAATGAATGCGCCCCAGGAGTTGCTCAATGCAGGCCATATTGTCAACTGGGGCAAGGATTTTTCACGGTCGTCCCTGCACCTTGGGGCAATGGTCAACCAGGCAAGGAAACGGGGGAGCTGTGTCACCACCATCTCCCCGGGCGGGGATGGAAACGGACCCTACACGGACCACGCCATTTGCATCCGGCCGGGAACAGACCGCTTTCTTGCGGGTGCCGTCATCAAACAGCTGGATGAGCAGGGGATGATCCCTGCCCGGGCAGCCGCCAGGGCAAAGGGCGTTTCTTCTTTTCTGGAGATTCTCCGGGAGCAGGATATGGCCTTGCTTCTATCGGCCTGTGACTGCAGCCGGACCGACCTTGACCACCTTGCAGGCATCTATTCAGATCCCCTGAACCGGCCTGCTGCAACCCTCATGGGATGGGGGATTCAACGGTATCTGTTCGGGGGGGAGAATGTGAGGTATATCAATGCCCTGGCATTTTTGTCCGGCCAGGTGGGCATAGGGGGCGGCGGCGTCTATTTTAACGTCTCGTCGGGCCGGAACATCAATACCGACTGGGCTGACAGGGGCGGCAGGCCCTGTCGAACATTGTTGCTGCCAAGGATCGGCCAGGAGATTCTGGATGCAGACCCGCCCATCCGCTTTCTGCTGGCAGACGGCACCAACATTGTCAATCAGGCCCCGGACAGCCAAACCATTGAACGTGCCCTGGAATCCGTTGATTTCAAGGTGGTCGTAGATGCATTCATGACGGACACGGCAAGCCTTGCCGATGTCATCCTGCCCTGTGCCCTTGACCATGAGCGTGAAGAAATTGTCGGCTCCTGCTTCCACAACATGATCAATTACTCCAGGGCTCTGTTTGCCCCTGCGGGTGAGGCCCGTTCTGATTTTCATATCATGGCTGATCTTGCCCATCGTCTGGGGATGGACTTTCCCCAAAGGGAGGAGATTCTTGCCGGGTGCCTTAACACGCCCTTTGTTGACAGCGCCAGGGGCCATGGACCCCCTATGGAACGATTAAAGCAAACCGGGTTCCTTGAGACCTGTCACCCTGGGATTGCATGGAAAGACCTGGTTTTTGCCCACCCGGACGGCAAGTATCGACTGCCGGCGAAACTCAACCCTGACCCCCCGTCTCCCCGGGGATTTCCCCTGCATCTGCTTTCGCTGGTGAACAGGGATTTCATTCATTCCCAGATCCCGGAGGCTGCTCAAAAAGGGCTGCCCAGGGTGTGGATCAACCCTGAATCCCCGGCGATGGCAGGGGTTGACCCGTCTGGGCCTGTTTTCCTTGCCACCTGCCTTGGCCGCATGGCCGTCAGCCTCTGTTTTGCCCGCAACCTGCATCCCCTGACCCTGATCATCCGTCGGGGCGGGTGGATAAAGCATGGCCGTTGTGTCAATCCCCTGATCGAATCCAGGGTCACGGATATGGGAGAGAATGCCGCCTATTACAGCCAGTATGCGCGGGTTGAAAATTGACGCCTTGACACCTCCCTTTGCGGTCCTAATTTATTTCGCCGGAAATATTAAAGAGCAGGTACCCTTTTTCAAATTCAGGCCCTCCGATGGTGATGCTGCTGCGGTTTCTCAACAGGATCTCGGTGCTGAACACCGGGCTGCCCTGTTTGAAAATTTCCACCTTGTACTTGATTCTTCGGCCCGTGAGGCCCAGGGGAACCACCTCCAGCACCCTTGCCCCGGGAAGAGCAACACGTCCCTGCCTTCCCGGTGAAAGATCCATGGTCCTTTCGCTGAGCAGTCGGTATGATGCGTATTTAAACACCGATGTGAGTTCCGGTCCAACGTCCCTTAACCCCGGGTCCAGGTGGGCCGGGCCCGTTGACGCATGGATCACCCGGACATGGGTTCGTATGCTGTCGGCCGCCCAGATATCCCAGGGCAGCAGTAGCTGGGCTGCAACAAAAAAGGCAATGAGAGTGATGGCAGTGAACCCTTGTTTCAGCACGTTCAGCCCTCCGTGTACCATATGATGGTGTGATTGGACGGGTGTGTTTCAAAAATCATGACAGATGCCATATCTCCTTCCACGAAATTGATAATGGCGCTCGGGCCGTCCTGCAAAACAGGGCGGTCCTGGTAATAGAACACGCCTGCAAAGAGTATTGCAGCAATGGAGGCGAACTGCAAGGTATATTTTTTGGCTTTTACAAAATCGACCATGCCCGTCCAAAAGGACGAGAGCCGGGTGTTGACGGGGGGGACCCTTTTTTCTGACAACCCTTGGACTTCCCATGGTGCACGCCGCTCAATCCCCTGCTTAAAGGTTGCGGCAAGCTGTTCATAATTTTCAACAACGGACCTGCAACGGATGCACATGTCAAGGTGGCGTTCAACGGCTTTTCTGGCATGGGGCTCAAGTTCCCCGTCCACGTACAGCCCCAGGGTTTCAGGGTCATAAACCGCGCATTTTTTCATTTATTCCTCCTGTGCCAAGGCTGCGGTCAGCAGTTTTCTTGCCTGGAACAGCCTTGATTTAACCGTGCCGATCTTTATGTCAAGGACCTGGGCAATTTCCCCGTAGGAGAGTTCCTCAAGGGTTTTGAGTACAAAAACAACCCTTGGCTTTTCAGGCAACTTTTCAACGGCCGCCATGATACCTGCCTCAAACTCTCTGTCCCGGTATAGTGTTTCAGGGGTTTCAATCCTGTTTCCTGGGGCCCTGACCGGCGGAACATCATGGGCTTCAAACGAACTGTGGGACCACCTGAACCGTCGTTTCCAGCGCCGTTTCCAGTTGAGACTGAGGTTGATCGTAATCGTTACAAGCCAGGTGAAAAGCCTTGAATCTTCCCTGAAACCGTCAATGTGCCGGTAAACCGTGACAAAGACATCCTGTACGATTTCAAGGCTCTCCTGTTCTTCAAGAACAATCCCATAGGCCACCTTGAGCAGGCGTCTCTGGTATCGATCAACAAGAACCCTGAAGGCCCCTTCCCGGCCGAGCTTGAGTTCCTGGATGAGATGTTTTTCATCCAGATCCAGCCCGGCCGGAGGTTTGATGGTTGCGTTTTCCACAGCTCCCTGTCCCAAGGTTTAAAAAATAGCCCCCGGGATTAACGGCGACCCGGATCTCGTCTGTTTTCGCGGAATTTAGGGCCTACAAGAACCCGCCCATACTGTCCCTTGGTCCACTCTCCCCGGCGGTTATAGTGACCGGGATTCCATCGTCGTTCATACCGGGGGGTAGCCCAGGCCCGCTGACCCCGGACTGGACGGCACACCCTGTTTCCGGGCCTGTAACCCCGTCGGTTGGAAGCCGTTACTCGGACTCGGTTGTCATGGTGGAATCCATCGATCAGGGCTGCGCCAAGGATCACGGCACCTGTGCCGATCACAATTCCCTGGACCAGGTTTCGGTTTTTTGAACCCGCATATCCCGGGGCCGCATAAATCGATATCATCAATAGAGTCGTCAACGTCATACCAATTATTTTTCTCATTGTACACCTCCTGTTTAAATCGCTGTTTGGCCGTTCATTGATTCACCCCTGTGGGTGTTTCGTCTAATGGTATGACACCGTTGCCCTGGAAAAGTTCAAAATTAAAAAGGGTGGGATTGATTTTTGACAACCTATTTTCTGCCTGATACACTATGCCCAGATCAGGACCTATATCTGATACGATAAAAGATGGAGAAGGTCATGGAAAATAGAAAAATACTCATCGCCATGGATGCCTCGCCCCATGCCCTTGAGGCGGTTCAGTATGCTGCAGATTTTTTTTCCCCCCAGCACACGCAAATAGAACTTTTCCACGTGGATACCCACATCCCCGAATCCTTCTGGGACATGAATATGGGGTCTGGATTCCAGAGACGGATGGCCGCTGTTAAATCCTGGACCCTGGAGCATGAAAAGACCATGAAAAATCAAATGGAAGCGGCAAGGGTCATTCTCCTGGAACTCGGGTTTCCCTACAAGTCCATAACCCTTAAATACCAGGATGCCGTCAAGGACGTTGCAAGGGATATTATTGACGAGTCGGAAAAGGGTTTCCATGGCGTTATTGTGGGTCGCACGGGTGTCAGCCGTGTCAAGGATTTTATCCTGGGCAACGTTGCAACAAAGCTCGTGGGCAAAATAACGGGTATTCCCCTCATTGTCGTGGGTGCCTGCACCATTCCGAAAAAGGTGATGATTGCCTTTGATGGCTCAGAGAGCGCCCAGCGTATTGTGGCCTGTATCTGCCGGATGATGAACAAGGTGGCGAGCAGCATCAAGATCTGCTGTGTCATTCGAACCATAAGCGATGTTTACACCTCTGCTGCCCAGGATATCCACATTGCCGAAGAGGATATGTTCAGGCAGACCCGCAGGATTGTCGAGCCCCTGATTGAAGCGGCTGTTGAACAGCTGGTTGATGCAGGGGTTAAACGGGAAAACATCTGCTGGGAAATCAAGGAGAACGAATACTCCAGGGCCAGGGCCATTGTCCAGGATGCTGAAACAAACGGGTACGGCACCATTGCCGTGGGCCGGCGGGGATTGAGCCGTGTGGAGGAGTTCTTCATCGGGCGGGTGAGCAAAAAGGTTGTTCAGCTTGCCGCCGACTCAACGGTCTGGATCGTCAACTGATGCGGCAATGGCCTCAAAGGCGCTGATGAAGTCGAGGAGATCCTCAACAATGCAGTAATCCGAGTGGTTGAATATGGCGGCATTGGGGTCTGAATTGATGCTGACAATGGTTTTTGAGCCCATGATGCCGGCAAGGTGCTGGGAAGAGCCTGAGATGCCGCAGGCAATGTATACTTCGGGGGAAACAGTGGCGCCGGTGATCCCCACCTGGAAACGGTAGGCCATCCATCCCTCATCCACCAGCGGCCGGGATACCCCCATGGCGGCGTTGGGAAAGAGTGAGGTAAATTCCTCAACAGCCCCGAGGTTTTCCCGTGAACCCAGTCCCCTTCCTGCGGAAACAATTACCGCGGCCCGCTCAAGATCATCCCCCCCTTTGTCGGCAGACCGGGTGGCCAGGCGTTTAATTCCCGGGTCTGGACATTGGATTTCCATGGTCTCCACCGTGCCGGGCAGGGGCGCCGGTGCCGGTGCATCTGGGGATAAAAATGCACTGGGCTGGACCATGGCAATGCAGGGGAATTTGTCTGCCCGGACTAGGGCGTTTTTTGCACCATTGAAAACGGGCCGTGAAAAAATGGGGGCCCCATCCTCCCATAACAGGTTGTTCACCCCGGCGATGGCGGTGCCGCTTAACCGCACGGCAAGGCCCGGTGCAAAATCCCTTCCCGTTGCCGTGTGGGCAACAAGGATGTAAGCGGGCAAAAGTGAGGTAAACAGATCCGCAAGTGCGGTCTTGTAAGCCCCGCTGTTGTATCCGTCAATGCCTGGTATGGCAAGGTCAATGGTTTGCATTCCACGGCGGGCAAGCTCGTCTGCCATGTCCGGGTGGCCGGCGCCCGGAACCACCAGCACAATCGGGGCATGGATGCGGGCTGCCAGAAGGGTTGCCAGGTGTATCAGTTCGTGGGTGACGGGAAGGATCGTTCTGCCGTCATGCTCAACAACAACCGCGATGGGTTTCATATGACCCCCCTTTTTCTTAAAATGGCGAAGAGGGCTTCAGCCTTGTCTTCAACACTTCCGTCAAGCCGGGTTCCGGCCCGGCTCTTTGTGGGCTCCTGGAGCCCCACGACGGTCTGGCCTTGCCCGAAAATCTTGTCCTGGGGAACGATAACCGTCGTGATCTCCTTTGATCCGGCCTTGAGCAGCCTGGAAAGGGTGGGATATCGGGGGGTATTGATGCCCGCCTGGACGGTCAAGAGGGCCGGAAGTCTCATTGCCAGGGATTCGCGTGCCCCCCGGTCCAGTTCCCTTTCAACGGTGATGCCAGCGTTTCCTGAATCCAGGGAGATCTTGATAACTCCCGTGGCACAGGTCATGCCCATGAGTTCGGCAAGGATGGGGCCGGTCATCCCCTCCATTTGGTCCTGGGAGATCATGCCCGTGAGAACAAGGTCGTAGGCGCGGCCTCCGGCAAGGGGCGCCTGGGGCGTGTCCGATGCCTGGGAGGGGGAGGATTCGATGGTCTGGGCGGGTGGGGAGCCCAAATTCCCATGGATCAATTGTGCCGTGACATCTGCGGTGTGATCGTTTTCTACAACAATGTGAAAACCGTTGTCTGCACCCATGCCCAAGGCACGCTTGATCACTTCTTCGGCCTTTTTACGGCCCACGGTCACCACATCCACAATCCCACGACCTCCCTGGTCCTGAAGCTGCTCTTTGATCTGGATTGCCGCCTCAAGGGCGTACTCGTCAAAGCGGTTCATGGCAAAGGTAGTGCCGCCCGGGGTCGTTGTCACCTGCTTTATGCATACAAGAATATTCATGTCCACGGTTATAGGCATACAATCAAATCCGGATCAAGTTAAAAAAACGAACGTTTGTTCTATTTTTTATCCGGCAGTTGATTTAACACCTCAACCGGACTGGGCTATGTTGGAAAATGACAGGGTCGGAGCAGGTTAAACCGACAACAGCCAAAGAGTCAAATAAAATTGACATTGCCAATATCGTGTAAAAAATGTACTTACAAAAAACAAGGTAGATACACTGATAATGAAATAATGCATCCGACAGAGGAATTTAAAAATGATCCAGAGCATCCTTGATAATGACCTGTACAAATTTACCATGCAACAGGCCGTGCATATGCTGTATCCCCGGGTGGATGCGGAATATGAATTTATCAACCGCTCCAGTACGCCTTTTCCCCCAGATTTTGCAAAACGTCTCAAGGTTGAAGTCCAGCGAATGGAAACCTTCCGGCTGACCCCGGAGGAAAAGGGTTATCTTGATGGAACCTGTTACTTCATGACCCCGGTATACCTGGATTTTCTAGAACATTACACCTTTGATCCCGATGAAGTCACTGTCTCCCAGACCGGCAGCGAACTGTCGGTCACCATCAAGGGACCCTGGTACAGAACCATTCTCTGGGAAGTGCCGCTCATGGCCATCATCAGTGAGCTTTACTTTGTGATGACCAATGCACGGCCCCTGCCCGACGACCAGATCCGGGCCATCAACCTTAACAAGGCCAGAATCCTGAGCCGCAACAACATCCGGTTTGCCGATTTCGGCACCCGGCGGCGGTTTTCATCCTCGGGTCACGAGGCATTGATCCGGGACATCCTGGCCCTTGAGAACAACACCCTCATCGGCACCAGTAACGTCAACCTGGCCCGACTTTTCAACATCAAACCCATCGGCACCATGGCCCATGAATGGATCATGTTCCATGGGGTACTCAACGGTTACCGAATGGCAAATCCCACGGCCGTTGCGGCCTGGGCAACGGCATTCCACGGCCACCTGGGTATTGCCCTGACCGACACCTTTACAACGGATATTTTTCTTTCCACCTTTGACACCCTCCACGCCAAACTCTTTGACGGCGTCCGCCACGACTCGGGAGATCCCATCGCCTTTATCGATAAAATTGTGGACCACTACAAAAAACTGCACATTGATCCCATCACAAAGACCATCGTCTTTTCAGACGGACTTGACATTGACAAGGCCGTCCACATCCACAACCACTGCATCAACCGGATACGAGATTCCTACGGCATCGGCACCAACCTCACCAATGACGTGGGCGTCACCCCCCTTAACATGGTGATCAAGATGGCAAAGTGCCGGACGGCCCCTGAAAAGGAGTGGCACAACGCCATCAAGCTTTCCGATGATAAGGGGAAACACACGGGTGACAGCGAGGAACTGGCCCACTGCATCAAGGTGCTTGAACGGGGGATGTGAACCCTTGTTCCGGTGTTGATGCCGGGTTTGGCATCCGGGCAAAATAAAGGCATCTAAAAAACGAACGTTCGTTCTATTTTTTGTTGACTTGGTATCATCAAGGGGATAAGGTGGTGGCGGGTTAACAATGGAACAGACGATGCAGGGGGTGACAAATGGGAACCATATGGTTGATACGACATGGTCAGGCCTGCTTTGGTGCCGACGAGTACGATGTGCTTTCAACCACGGGATTTCGCCAGGCCGAAGCCCTGGGGCGTTATTTTGCCAGGTCAAAAACAGGATTTGACGCGGTTTACACCGGCACCTTGAAGCGCCAGGCAGACACGGCAAGGCGGGCCATGGCCCTTGCCTGCAACGCGTCGTCACCCACCCGCCAATCCCCATGGGAGCCTGCTATCCTTCCCGAGTTCAACGAGTATGATTTCATGGCCATCATCAACAGCCAGCTGCCGGCCCTGGTGGCTGAGGACCCGTCCTTCAGGGAAAAAAGCCAAAAGATATTCACGGATGACGCAACCTTTGTGGCGCTGTTCAGCATCCTGTTCAAACGGTGGACCTCGGGCCAGTACGATATTCCGGGTGCTGAAACCTTTGAACAGTACAGAACCCGTATCCACAGGGGGATCTCCAGAATAATCGCCGAAAATGGAACGGGCCGGCAGATTGCCGTATTTACCTCGGGCGGCGTCATCGCGGTCATGGTTCAAAGGGCGCTCAACCTTTCCATGGCCGTCACCATGGAGATGGGCTGGCAGATCTGCAACGCCTCGATCACCCGGTTCGTCTATGATGAAAACAAGCTTACCATGGCCGGATTCAACTCGGTTGCCCACCTGAGGATGGACCCAGACCAGGACCTGATCACATACCGATAACTGTTTATGCAAGGAGAATTGAATGGACTTTTCCGTGTCAAAAAAGATTGAAACCATTGTGGCGATGATCAATGAGTTTGTGGACAGGGAGCTCATTCCCCTGGAGCCTGAGTTCCTGGTCAAGGATTTCAGAAGCATGCTGCCCGTGTTAAAGGAAAAACAGGCCATGGTCAAAAAAATGGAACTCTGGGCCCCCAATTTTCCCGTGGAGTGCGGCGGAATGGGCCTTTCCCTCCTGGAGCACGGCCTTGTGTCCGAAGCCCTTGGCCGATCTCCCCTGGGGCACTTTGTGTTCTGGTGCCAGGCCCCGGATGCCGGAAATGTGGAAATTCTGCACATGTTCGGCACCGACGAGCAAAAACAGCGCTACCTTAATCCCCTGGTCCGGGGGGATATCCGGTCGTGTTTTTCCATGACCGAGGTGGACATGCCCGGCTCCAACCCCGTGATGCTTGAAACCACCGCTGTAAAGGACGGGGGAGACTATGTGATCAACGGCCACAAATGGTACACATCCTCGGCCGACGGGTCGGATTTCGCCATTGTCATGGCTGTTACCAATCCGGAAGCGTCCCCCTATCTCAGGGCAAGCATGATCCTCGTGCCCACCAGCACCCCGGGATTCAACCTGGTGAGGAACATTCCCGTCATGGGCCACGAGGGCAACGATTACCTCAGCCATGCTGAAATTCTCTACCAGAGCTGCAGGGTCCCCCAGGAGAACCTTCTGGGGCCCGAGGGCCAGGGTTTTGTCATTGCCCAGGAGCGCCTCGGACCCGGCCGGATCCACCACTGCATGCGGTGGCTGGGCATCTGCAGCCGGTCGTTTGATCTCATGTGCCACCGGGCCAACCACCGGGTCATCACCCCGACCGGCAAAACCCTTGGCACCCAGCAGACGGTCCAGAACTGGATTGCCGAATCCAAGGCCGAGATTGATGCGGCAAGGCTGATGACCCTGAATGCGGCCTGGCAGATTGATAAGAATGGGGCCGCAGCCTCACGGGAAGCCATCTCGACCATCAAGTTCGTGGTTGCCAACACCATGAACCGGGTGGTGGACCGGGCCCTCCAGATCCATGGCGGTCTGGGCATGACCGACGACACCATCCTGGCCTTTTTCTATCGTCATGAACGGGCCGCAAGGATCTACGACGGGGCCGATGAGGTTCACAAGATGAGTCTTGCAAAACGGATTCTTCGATCCTATGGGGGACGAACCATCAAATAGACGTGGGTGTCGGGATCTGGAATGGAAAATTTCCTGGAATTCCCCATCAACGCAGGAGATGTTTGCGTGACATGAATTACCATGAATTTGAAAAAAGCATGAACAGCTTCGGAGATACCATCTGCAAGGAGGTGTTCGAGGAAAACCAGGATGCCATCCGCATCAAAAAAGAAAAGACCGCCGTTAAGAACTTTAAAAAAATTTTTGACGCCGTGTTTCAGATCACCTATGAAAAGGGATTCCAGGCCATGAGCATGCGGGATTTAAGTGCCCGAACCCAGATGAGCATGGGATCTCTCTACGGTTATTTCAAGGGCAAGGAGGAACTGCTTGCCATTATCCAGCGCCAGGGCCGCACCATGATCGAACGGGTGCTTGAACCCTTTGCCAACCGGCCGGACGACCCTGTCACACGCCTTAAAAACGTGATCAAGGCCCACCTGTTCCTGAGCGAAAAGGCCCGGCCCTGGTTTTACTTCACCTTTATGGAGGCCAGGAATTTAACCGAAGACGCCCTGGAATCGGTCCTTCTCCTTGAAGAGTACACCGAAGAGATCCTGGTGGCCATCCTTGAACAGGGGGAGCGTCAGGGGGTTTTTATTCCACGGAACCACCGGCTCACGGCCAGCATCATCAAGGCCATGCAGCAGGACTGGTATCTGAAACGGTGGAAGTACGGCAAGCGTAACATCTCCGTTGATGACTATTCAGACTATGTTCTTGAGATCGTTGACAACTTCTGCATCAAAAAAAATATCGAATCAACAGACAAAGGAGAACGCCAATGCAAGTGACAGACCAGGCCGTCGGCGTCAGAGAGGGTGAGGCCCTTGATCCGAAAAAGGTACGGCTCTTTTTGGACCAGACCCTGCCCGATTTGACCGGAGCGTTAACCATCCGCCAGTTCCCCAGCGGGTTTTCAAACCTCACCTACCAGATTACGGTGGGTGACCACGAGCTGGTCCTGCGGCGTCCGCCCGTGGGGGCCAAGATCAAATCGGCCCATGATATGGGCCGGGAATACCGGATTCTGACGGCGCTGCATCCCGTGTTTCCCCTTTGTCCCAAGCCCCTTGCCTTTTCAGAAGATCCTGCAACCATGGGATGCCCCTTTTACATCATGGAAAAAATCAAGGGGATCATCCTCCGAAAGGATCCGCCCGACGGCCTGTCGTTCACCCCTGACCAGGCCCGTACCCTCTGCACCAACCTGGTCGGTCTCCAGGCGGATTTACACGCCATTGATGTCCGGTCGGCCGGGCTGGAATTTTTGGGCAAGCCCGAAGGGTATGTGGCGCGCCAGGTCACGGGCTGGACAGGGCGTTACCGAAATGCCCGAACCCCCGATGCCCCGGATTTTGAACGGGTCATGGCCTGGCTGAACGACAAGATGCAGCCGGACACGGAGGCGCCCACCCTGGTTCACAACGACTATAAACTGGACAATGTGGTGCTCAGTCCTGAAAGTCCCACAAAGATCATCGGCGTGCTCGACTGGGAGATGGCCACCTATGGTGATCCCCTGATGGATCTTGGCAACTCCCTTGCCTACTGGATCGACCGGACCGACCCTGAAGAGTGCCAGATGCTGCGGGGCGGACCCACCAACCTTGAGGGGGCCTTGACCCGGAGGGAGATCATTGATCTTTACGCACAAACCACGGGCCGGTCCATGGCTGCCTTTGATTTTTATCTGTGCTTCGGCATGTTCCGCCTGGCCGTCATTGCCCAGCAGATCTACCAGCGCTACCACAAGGGCATCACCCGGGACCCGCGGTTTGCCATGCTCATCGGCGCGGTTCAGATTCTGGAAAGAGCGGCCCTGCGCCTCATGGACCATTCAACCCTATAACCGGCATGGCCGGAGCATGACGTCTGCCCTGGCCACAACAAAATTTGAAACCCCCCACGGATGATGCTTCGGCGGGAGTTTCAAACGAACAAGGAGCATCACCATGAAACTGACAGACATAAAAACCGTACTCGTTGCAGGGGCCGGAACCATGGGGCAGCAGACCGCCCTCCTTGCCGCCGTCAGCGGCTACCGTGTCGTGATGTATGACATTTCTGACGAGATCCTGGCCAAGGGGCTTTCCGGCATCAGAAAAAACAGAGATCGGATGGTCAGGATGGGGGCATGCACCAGCGACGCCTGTACGCTTGCCCTTTCAAGGATCACAACCTCCTCTGATCTTGGCGCTGTATCGGCAGATGCCGACCTTGTCATGGAGAGCATCCCCGAAGATCCGGCCCTCAAGGGCGAATTTTTCGGTGCGATCCACCGTCTGTGCAGGCCCGACACGATTTTTACCACCAACACCTCATCCCTCGTACCGTCCATGTTTGCCGATCGCTCAGGTCGGCCGGACAAGCTGTGCGCCCTCCACTTCCATGATGTGGCCCTTTCAAAAATCGTGGATGTCATGCCCCACCCGGGTACATCCACCCAGACCATGGACCTTGTCAAGGCGTTTGCAGAATCCATGGGCCAGATCCCCATTGTCCTGGCACGGGAGAACAACGGGTATGTGTTCAACAACATGCTCATGGCATTCATCGGGTCGGCCCTGTCCCTGGCCGCCAAAGGGGTGACGAGCATCCAGGAGATCGACCGGTCCTGGATGGGGGTGATGCACACCCCGGTGGGACCCTTTGGCATCATGGACAGCATCGGCCTTGACACCTGCTTCAAGGTGACCAGCTATTGGGCCAACAAGCGCAACGATCCCCAGGCAAAGGCAAATGCCGCCTTTTTAAAGGGCTATCTTGACAAGAACTGGTGCGGCATCAAAACCGGACAGGGTTTTTACACCTATCCGGATCCTGTTTTTTCACGACCCGATTTCATGACAATGTAAAGGAGAAACGTCCATGGACCCATTTAACCTTGACAATAAAATCGCCCTGATCACCGGGGCAAGCCGGGGCATTGGTGAGGCCATTGCCATGCTTCTGGCCGAAAAAGGCGCCCTTTGCATCCTGGTCAGCAGAAAAATAGAGGGGGTTAAAGCCGTTGAACAAAAAATAGTTGCCGCGGGCGGCAGGGCGGAATCGGCCGCCTGCCATCTCGGAGATCTCGGGCAGATAGACGATCTGATCAAGGGTATCAAGGAGAGCCACGGCCATCTGGACATCCTGGTCAACAATGCCGGTGCCAACCCCTATTTCGGTGAAATGGCCGCAGCCGAGGAATGGGCCTGGGACAAGACCCATGATGTCAACCTCAAGGGCCCTTTTTTCATGATCCAGAAGGCCGTTCCCCTGATGAAGAAGAGCGGCCAGGCAACTATCATCAATGTCTCGTCCATCAACGGCGTTGTTCCGGCACCCTTCCAGGGAATCTACTCGATCACCAAGGCCGGTCTGATCTCCATGACCCGGGCCTATGCAAAGGAGCTGGCACCGTTTAAGATCCGGGTCAATGCCCTGCTGCCGGGATTGACCGACACAAAGTTTGCCTCGGCCCTCACCAGCAACGAGGAGATCAAGAGCATGGTGATGCAGCAGATCCCCCTGGGGCGGATGGCCCAACCCGACGAGATGGCCGGTGCCGTGCTCTACCTGGCGTCGTCTGCCGCATCGTTTACCACGGGATCGACCATCACCTGTGACGGCGGTATGCTGGCCTGAGATGAACCCCGGCACGGCCGGAGCAGGACGTCTGCTCTGGCCACAACGAACGATGAAAACGGCATGATGCCGCCCCTGCCGGGGGCTCTGCAGTCGACGATTTGAGGCTGAATTTTCACATAAAAAAACGAGGAATCAAGATGGGCGCAAAATTTATCAGTGAAAAGAATCTCAACTTTCTGCTTTATGAAATTTTTGATGTTGAACGCCTGACCCGGTCGGACCGCTATGGCCAGCACAACAAAAAAATATTCACCATGGTGGTGGACGCAGCTGTAACCCTTGCCCGGTCAAAGCTCTACCCGATCCTGGACGAAATGGACAAGAACGGGCCGGCCCTGGTGGATGGAAAGGTCGTGGTCCACCCCCAGGTCCGCAGCCTCATGGCGGCCTATGGAGAGGGGGGCTGGATCGGGTCAAGTTTTCCTGAAGACCACGACGGGGAGGGTCTGCCGACCATCGTTGCCAACGCCTGCCGGTTCATCTTTGCCGCGGCCAACTATTCGGCCTCGGTGTTTCCTGAACTCACGGCCGGGGCTGCCGAGCTGATTCTCACCTTTGGCAGCAAAGAGCTCATCGCCACCTATCTGCCGCCCATGCTGGCCGGACGATGGCAGGGAACCATGGCCCTGACCGAGCCCCAGGCGGGCAGTTCCCTTTCCGACATCACCACCACCGCCTCTCCCACCGACGAGGGGTACTACACCCTCAAGGGGCAGAAGACCTTTATCTCTGCCGGGGACCACGACGGGGTGGACAACGTGGTCCATCTCATGCTGGCACGGATCGAAGGAGAGCCTGCCGGCTCCAAGGGGATCTCCCTGTTTGTGGTGCCCAAACTGCGCCCGGAAACCGGGGATCAACTTGTGCCGAACGACGTTGTGGTGGCCGGCGTCTACCACAAGCTCGGCTACAGGGGGGCACCGATCACGGAACTTTCCATTGGCGAGAAGAACGACTGCCGCGGGTTTCTGGTGGGTAAAAAAAACCGGGGGCTTGCCTCGATGTTCCAGATGATGAACGAGGCCCGGCTGGGTGTGGGGCTGGGGGCCACGGCCATTGCCACGGCCGCCTATTATGCGGCCCTTGATTATGCCATGGAGCGTCCCCAGGGACGCAGGCTGGCTGAAAAGGACCCTGCCACCCCCCAGGTGGCGATCATCGAACATCCCGATGTCAAACGCATGCTCCTGTTCCAGCGGGCCGTTGTGGAAGGCTCGTTGAGTCTCTGTCTCCAGTGCTGCCTGTATACGGACCTGGCTAAAATCACCCAGGGGGATGAACAGGAGCGGAACCTGTTGCTTTTGGACCTGCTCACCCCCATTGCCAAGAGCTATCCCAGCGAAATGGGCATCCTCTCCACCAGCCAGGCCATCCAGTGCTTTGGCGGGTACGGCTATTGCGAGGATTTCCCGGTCGAGCAGTATTTCAGAGATTCACGGATTCATCCCATCCACGAGGGCACCACGGGCATGCAGGGCATGGATCTTCTGGGGCGGAAAATGGTGATGCACCAGGGACGGGCAGGGGTGCTGTTTGTGGAAGAGGTGAACACGGCCATTACCGCAGCCATGGACCGTGGCGAAACCGCTTCCTATGCACAGCTGCTGGCCCAGGCCCTTGAACGCCTCGAGCAGGTGACGGGCCATTTGTTCGGCCTGGCCGGTGAAAAGGGAGCGGAAACATTCCTGGCCGACGCCACCCTTTTCCTTGAAATGACCGGAATCATCGCCATTGCCTGGCAGTGGCTGGTCCAGGCCAACGGGGCCCACCAGGCCCTTGACAAGGGGTGCAAACCCAAGGATATCGCCTTTTACCAGGGCAAGCTGTTGACCTTCCGGTATTTTTTCAGGTATGAATTACCCAAAACCCTGGGACTTGCACAACGGCTCATGGACAAGGATCCCATCACCATGGAAGCCACCCGGGAACACTTTAACGACTAGGGCTGTTTTTTAATGTCTGGCCCCAACACGAGGAAAATAATAATGACGCTGTTCACCATCGACCCGGAACGTTGCAACCAGGATGCCATCTGTGTGGCCGAGTGCCCGGTCCGGATCATCACCATGGTCGACGGGTTGCCCCAGCCCGTGAAACAGGCGGAAGCCCTGTGCATCAACTGCGGCCACTGCGTGGCGGTCTGCCCCACCCAGGCCTTCTCCCACAGGAACCTGAAACCCGCAGACTGCATCCCCCTTGAAGAGACACCAACCATTACCCCGGAGCAGGCAGAGATCTTTCTTCGCCGACGAAGATCCATCCGGACCTACAAGAAGAAACCCGTGGAAAAAGCCCTCCTCGAGCGGGCCATCACCCTGGCAGGCCATGCCCCGTCGGGCCACAACCGCCAGCCGGTCAACTGGCATGTGATCCACGACACCGACCTCCTCAGGGCGCTCAACGAAAAGGTGATCGACTGGATGGGCTGGATGATCAAGGAAAAACCCGAGTTTGCTGGTCCCCTTCACCTGGATATGGTTGTTGCCGGGTGGAAGGCGGGCCTTGATACCATCACCCGCAATGCGCCCCACCTGGTCATTGCCCACGGCCATCGAAAAGACCCAACGGCCCAGACCGCCTGCACCATTGCCATGACCTGGCTGGACATTGTCCTGCCCTCCCTTGGGCTCGGCGGATGCTGGTGCGGTTATTTCAATTCGGCGGCAGCCTTCTGGCCTCCGCTCCAGGAGGCCCTTGAACTGCCCGACAACCATGTCAGTTTCGGCACCATGATGGTGGGGCATCCCACCTTTACCTACCACCGGATTCCCCCGCGGAAACGGCCCGGGATCACCTGGAAATAGTAGAATCGAATCCGCCCGAACCTTTGGGGCGGATTTTTTACTCGACGGCCAGGTGACGAGCCTGGCCCCACAACAAAGGCGGTGATGAAATGGCGGTTGAAATTCTTTCCCTGGAAGCGATCAAACAACGCATCAACACAGAACTCGGGGTCACAGACTGGCTTCTCATCGATCAGAATAGAATCGACGCGTTTGCAGACTGCACACTGGATCACCAGTGGATCCATGTGGATCAAGCTGCCTCGGCCAAGGGACCGTTTGGAAAAACCATTGCCCATGGGTATCTGAGCCTGTCCCTGCTCTCTTATTTTTCTGAAAACCATATGGTGGTTCCCCAGGGGGCCGTGATCGCCATAAATTACGGGCTCAACAAAGTCAGATTCATTGCCCCGGTTCGGGTGGGTTCCAGAATCCGGGATCGAATCGTGCTTGCCGCAGTTGAGGAAAAATCCAACGGCCGGATCGTGGTAACCACCGCCCACACCGTTGAAATTCAAGGGCAGGAAAAGCCGGCACTGGTTGCTGAAATGCTGACCCTGTTTGATCTGGAAGCGTGAGACAGAATCCATAACCTGACGTTTTGACTATAAACAACCGGATATCCATGCAAGAAAGGGGGAGAAACAGATGAACGAGATACGCTTTGACAACAGAGTGGCAATCGTTACAGGGGCAGGACAGGGCATTGGCAGAATGTATGCCCTGGAACTTGCCCGCAGGGGAGCCCGAGTCGTTGTGAACGATCTGGGGGTGACCCGGGACGGTGCCGGGGCCGACACATCGGCCGCAGACAAGGTGGTCGATGAAATCGCTGCCGCCGGCGGTGAGGCCGTTGCAAACCATGATTCCGTGGCCACCATGGCAGGGGGAGAAAATATCGTACGAACCGCCCTGGACGCATACGGAAAGGTTGATATCCTCATCAACAACGCCGGAATTCTCAGGGATAAATCCTTCATGAAAATGACCGAACAGGAGTGGGATCTGGTCATCAACGTTCACCTCAAGGGCGGGTTCTGCGTCACCCAGCCGGCCGTCAAGGTGATGAAGGAGAACAACTACGGCCGGATCATCTTTACGGCATCCACATCGGGCCTTTACGGCAATTTCGGCCAGACCAACTACGGGGCTGCCAAAATGGGCCTGGTGGGCATCATGAACACCTTGAAGCTTGAAGTCGCAAAGTTTGACATCAAGATCAACACCATTGCGCCCACGGCATGGTCCCGCATGACATCGGATCTGTTTCCGCCTGAGTTTGAACAGAAAATGAACCCCCAGTTCAACGAACCCATGGTGCTCTATCTCTGTTCGGAAGAGAACACGGCCTGCGGAAATATCTATGCCATGGGTGCCGGATGGTATGGCCGCACCGCCATCGTTTCAGGGGACGGGGTCTGCATCGGTGATGCACAGCGAAGGATCAGGGTTGAAGAGATCCGGGATAACTTTGACAAAATTTCAGACATGGAAAATAAACGGGAGCACGGCAGCGGGCTCGGCATATTTGAATATATGGGGCCGCTGCTCAAATAAACCGCCCGGCCCATGGTTCGTTGGGCGCCCATCGTGGGAGGGATGGGGTGATGTCCAAAATCGCCGTGTTCTATCCCTCCCTGGATTCTTTGCTTTGAGTTTTGAACGATACCCTATGCAAGGAAAAATGCTGTGACCCTTGTCTCCTTTAAATTCCCCTCTGGTCAATATGAGCCTGTGGGAGAGAGCTGGCAATCAGGCGGTGAAACCATTGTACTTCACGGCGCTGCCTAGACCCACAGCCCATGCGATCTATCCTCTGGGCCTGGGTTTCCACGACCAATCCGAACCCCAGGCCGTTGGCGTCGCTCGGATCTGGACAACTATCGGTCGTTCAGGGACCAGTCGTAATCAAGGTATTTTACAGTGATATGGTCTTTTTTTTCAGTGAGTTCTTTTTTCAGATCCGTTTTTGCGTATTTGCCGATGAACCTGACAATACCCCACTGGAAGTCTTGGTCAAACCATTTAAAGATTTTAGTAACATGGAGAACATTTCCCTCGATTCTGTTTCGCGTTGTATCGTTCAGAAAGGAGATGGTGGCATCATCCAACTGGGCATCAAGGGTTGCGCCCGAGTAGGGTTCCGGTCGCAGGGGAGGGCAGCCCCTGGATGCGCAGTTTACGGCAAAATGGATCCGCGGGTCCTTGAACTGCGGGCGCAGTATACCGTGTTCCACCTCGTCCAGGCTGATGCGTTTATTGTTAACCCCTACGATCTTTTTTTTCCAGGGGCTGTTAAAAAGTGTTCCCAGCTCTTTGATGGATTTTAGATCCGGATATTTTCCGAGTATGAGTTTGACGGTCCAGGCGTTGTACAAATTTATATAAAATGCCATTCTCTCATCCGGTTCAAGTTCATCCGGTCTGGCATCGGCCAGAATTTTAAGGTAGGTGTCGAGTTTATCCTCCTGTTTTTTAATTCCCCCATAATCGACGACTCCGCCATGGACATGGTTCTTTAGCAGCTCTCCCCAGATGCTATTGTCAATTGTCTCTCCTGCCCACGGCGAACGGGGGGGCACGAGGAGCAGAAACAGGAGAAGAAGCAGAGTGAGGCCAGGGAAGATGCCGGGCGGTTTCAAGTCAGACCGGCAGGAACCCTCCTGACGATTGGATCCAAGGGCTGTTCTGCAGTATCTGCCTTCTGTATGGTTCACGGTAGCACCTTTATTTCGAATGGGGTTCATCAGGCATCCTTTTTTCCACTGGCCGGATAATGATCCTGTCAACCGGTACAAGCCTATTGCATTGGGATCGTGAAGTCAATTAGATCCATTCGACTTCGAACGGCTCCAGCCGGGAAAGCTCAATCTCAGAAAAATTGACTCCAAACACGGTCAAGGGACCGTTGAAATGATAATGGATATCCCAACCACAGGATGGTGGGGATGGACCGCAGATTCTGAGTGCCAACGGAGTGGGACGACATCCGTGAATTGGTATGGCGCCTTGGCCACGTGGTTCATAATCGTGGTTGCCGAGTCAATCCATGGGACGATCCGTCGGCTGTTCATTACCCCGCCCCTTGGGACAAGCTAAGTTTTTGCCGCCCTGGGCCGGGTGCGGACGAACTCTTTTATGCCGCTCCAATAGGCAGGTCGGTCCGAGATGTCGTTGTGGGTGGCACCTTTGACCACAAGGGTGTCGACCGGGCCGCCCCAGGCATTGACCAGGTTGAGACTGTTGGCGGTGGGAATGATCTCGTCGTGTTCTGCCAGAACGGCCAGTAACGGGGCTTTTATCGCCCGAGCAACGGACAGCGAGTCAAACCGGTGGCGCAGCAGTATGCTAACCGGCAAAAACGGATAGATTTTCCTTGCCAGGTTCACAAGGCTGTCAAAGGGGGTCACCAGAATCAGGGCGCCGACCTGCCTGTGGGCCGCCACATGGACGGCGACCCCGGTGCCAAGGCTTCGTCCCAGGAGGATCACCCGGGAGGGGTCAATGTCCTGTCTTGAAACAATCCAGTCAAAAACTGCAAGGGCGTCGGCCAGAAGCCGCTGCTCCGAAGGCCTGCCATGGCTTTTGCCGTAACCCCGGTAGTTCATGAACAGAAACGCGGCATCAAGGTTTTCCCGGGCCTGTTCAAGGGAGGCTGAAACCGCTTCGGCGTTTCCCCCATAATAGACAATCAGGGGGGCGGTTTCAGCGACGGTTTTGTCCACAAACCAGCCGTAGAGGTCGCACCCCTGGCTGGTAATCTTGATTTCATACTCGTTTAAATGTTGGTCCAGCCCAGGGGGCGTCTTTTGGGGGAAAAAGATGAGCCGTGACTGGAAAAAATAGACAAAAGCCGTTATTGCAGCGGCCAGGATCAGAACGGTTTTTACGATTTCAATCAAAATGCCCATGGGTCACCTCCTTTTCAGGTCAGCAATTCAGGGGAGACTCTTGCGACCGCCATCCCCCTAATTCAATGGAATCTGGTTCAGAATCGATTTCATATAGGTTCCAGCAAAATGAGCAACCCCATTGTTGTTAAAATGCATATGGTCATAAAAAAAAAGTCTGTCCTGCATCCTGTCAATCAGGTTGTAGTAACCGACCTTCTCCTGACGGCTTATCCCTTTGAGCCTTTCATCCACCTGTCCTGCACCGGGAAAATTTTCCATGAGAATGGGAAGCAGTACATAGGTGATGCTGCTGTTGTGTTGTTTTGCGATCTTGATGATCTCGGTTGCAAACTTGCTGTAATGGTCGAACGATTTATAATCGTAGAGTCCAAGATAGTGCGCCCTTGCCGTCTCAAGTTTAACAGGATCAATGGCTTTAAGGGTCAGCAGGTCAAGCCCGGGGGCAGCGTATCGGCCTATGCCCTTCCAGTCGTCCACGGCAATCATCTGGATGTATGAGATGATTCGTTGTGACGGAAACCGGTTTAGAACAAGATCCCAGAGGATGGACAGCTCAAAGGGTTCGTCCCGCAGGAAAAAGGTGTTGTTCTCATTGTTGATGGGACAAAAAAAGATCCAGGGATCCACAAAATAGATGATGTGATCCACCCGGTTTCCCCTGGTGTAAAAATGGTCCAGGTGAATCTTTGCCGGCATCAGCCCGCCGCCGCCTCCCTTGGAGAGGTTGATCACTTTTTTTCCAAGAATTTTTTCCATGGTGAGATGATTGGAATCCCGTGAGAATACGCGTCCCCTTGAGGTGCCAAGAATGGCCACATCATAATGTTCATTGGCTCCTGTCACCAGAAGATTTGACTCGGTTTCCCAGTTCTTTAAATGGATATTCCTGTTTCTGCCTGAAAAGAAAGAGAGCAGGCTCACCAGAACCGCCAGATTCAGCACTGAGAAGATGATAATCTTGAGTATAAAATGTTTAGATTGCAACGGTATCTTTCCTGCTGTTAAAACTGAAAATATATGAAGTCCTGCTTTACGCCAAAAACAGTTGAAATCGCAATTGCCCAGAACCCCAGAATATAAACGGACCACCTTGCAGCCAGTGGAAGCGTTTTCCAGAAATGGTCAATGCGTACAAACTGCTCCCCGATCTCCACGGAAAAAAGAAACAGGATCAGAACGCTATCGAGTATCAATGCTGCAGGCGCCACAACCGGGGCTGCCGGGTTTTTTTCCCCTGTGAGAAACATTCTTCCTGTGATGGAAAAGGCATCGGCTAGGGTATTGGCTCTGAAGAAAATCCATGCATAATTGACTAAAAACAAGGTGGCTGCAATACGCAATCCCCTGTAAACGAGGGCGTTGGATATGGCATTGCCAGACACGATGCTGCCAGACACGCTGGTGCCTGAAGGGGTGATGGCGGATCCGCTCCGGTCTGAAGATAGAGCTGTTTCGTTGTTGGAAAATCTGCCGGAAACCCGTTTGAAAAAGCCTTCGAGTATGTTTTCAACAATCAGATATAGACCATGCAGGCCTCCCCATATTACAAAATTCCAGCTGGCACCATGCCACAGTCCGCTCACCAGAAAGGTAATCAACAGATTGTAATGAAACCGCCACCGCTTCACACGATTCCCGCCCATGGGAATATATAGATAATCGCGAAACCAGGTGGAGAGGGATATGTGCCATCTCTGCCAGAATTCCCGTAAAGAGGCTGCAAAATAGGGATGTCTGAAATTTTCGGTCAATTCATATCCCATCACTTTTGCCGTGCCGATGGCCATATCAGAGTATCCTGAAAAATCACAGTAAATCTGGATGGTAAAGAAGATGGATGCAATAATCAGGGGGGCTCCGGAATACTCCCCGCAATGGTCAAAGACCTGGTTGACATAGATGGCAAGCTGATCGGCAATCACTACCTTTTTGATCATTCCCCACAGTACCTGGCGAAGACCGTCGGTTGCTTTTGTGTAATCAAAGGAGCATCTTTTTCTGAGCTGGGGTATCAGGCTGCCTGCCCTCTCAATGGGGCCTGCCACCAGCCTGGGCCAGAAGGCCACATAAAGGGCAAAGATGCCGAAATGCTTTTCGGCAGGTATTTTTCCCCTATATACATCAATTGTGTAGCTGACGATCTGGAAGGTATAGAAAGATATCCCCACCGGCATCATAAGGTGTAAAAGCGGTGCATCATGGCCCTGGAACAGATTAAAACGGGCTGACACTTCAAACAGAGACGTGGTGAAAAAGTTGTAATATTTAAAGAAAAAGAGTGCGCCAAGGTTGGCAATGAGGCTGATGATCAGAAAGATTTTCCTGTTGTCGAAAACCCTGTTTTGTGATCTCCCTCTGTCTGGTGGTCCTTGGCCCGGTGCACGGTTGACCGTGGTGGGTCTCCCTGCCATCTGCAAGCCGCAGTACCATGTGACCAGGGTGGATGTGAGAATCAGCAGAACATACCCAACGCTCCAGCACATGTAGAAGTAATAACTTGCGGCCAGCATCAGTTTCCACTGGAAGCGGTGGGGCAGGGTGAAGTGGACGCCTGTCAGCAGCAGAAAGAACAGGGCAAACGAGAATGAATTAAACAGCATGTGGCAATTTGTCTCGATTTTGGCTTATAATCGTTAATGGGTTGAAATCCATTGGATGATAATACATCAATTGAGTCATACTGATAAACTTTTTTATCTGAAGGACGGTTTTGTGAAAAATATATTTCAACAGTTAAAGACGGCAGGTTCACGAATATATGCACCCTTTCTTGCCGTGGTGATCGTGTGTGCCGGCGGCACTTTTTTTTCATACCCGCCGGTAGCGGCTGCAGAATGGACTCCCGGTGTATGGCGACAATTCATGGAGACAGGGCCTGTAAAGAATCATCTGCCCGATTTCTCCTGTGCCGGTTATCGGATGGGCAGCAAACCGGTTCCAGACATTCAGGCACCGGTTGCTGGGGGCCATCTGTTTGATGTTACATCGCCGCTGTTCGGGGCTGTTCCGGATGATGGGAAGGATGACACGGCTGGGATCCAGTCGGCAATTGATGCAGCCGGTTCAGCCGGAGGCGGGGTGGTGTTTCTGCCCAAGGGGCGTTATGAGGTTCACCAGAGACCGGAAGACGGATTTCTCACAATTTCCCATGACCATGTCATCCTCAGGGGGGAGAACGGTCGGCCGGCCCCGGACGTGGCCGCTTCAAAACCCGCCCCGCCATCAGCAACCGTCCTCCACTTCGGCTCTCCGGGACGTGCCGGCCGCATTCGCAGACTTGGAACGGTACCTGCCGAACAGGAGGGGCGCCACTGGACCTGCGTGGCTGTCATGGGGGCTGAACATCGCCGTGAACTGACCCGTTATACCCAAACGGTGATGCGGGGCCAAAAGACGGTAAAAGTGGTGGACAGCTCATCCCTTGCACCCGGCCAGACAGTGATCGTTGAATTTACAGATCCCCTCATCGACCCTGAAAATCCCCATCCGGACAAGGCCGATATTTCAGCCCAGTTGACCCACCCCCTGAAGCTGGTCAAAGGTCAGACCGACACCTTTGGAAAATATTCTAAAAAAATTACCTGGATGACCCGGATTGACAGGGTTATTGATAAAAAGACAATCGCCCTGTCAGAGCCTGCAAGGTTTGACCAGTTCCTGCGCTACTCGCCACGCATTTTTTCGTTTAACGGGGTTGAAGGGGTGGGGATTGAAAACCTGATAATTGAGAGCAGCTGGCCCGGTGGTTACCGTCACCATAAACCCAATGTCGGAGAAGACGGAAAAATCGTCAGGACCGCCATGGAGCAGGACTATCTATGGGGGGGGATCTGGCTCAGTTCAGCAATTGACGGCTGGATACGCAATGTATGCTTCAGAAATTTAACCCAGGGAATCATTTTCAGCAAGTGTGCCGCCATTACCGCCGCAGATCTTTCATTCGTAGGGCTTGCCGGACATGCCGGTGTGACCATTGCCCAAAGCCATGGCATTCTTGTGGAGGGTGCTGATTTCTTTGCAAGGCTGGTTCATCCGGTCTCATTGAAAAATTTTGCGTCGGGCAATGTCATCACCGATTGCGAAACCCACTATGATGGAAGAGATGCCGATAACAGTACGGATGCGGTGATTGATTTCCATGGCCTCTTTCCCTACGAGAACCTGTTTGACAACCTGCGCGGGTTCTATGTCTGTCCGGGTGGAGATACCAGTGTCATGCCCCATGCCGGTGTCCGCAATGTCTTCTGGAACATCGAGGCGCCGGAGCATATGAGTTGTTACAGCTGCGAACTTCAGGATGAATTCCTGCGAACCTATGATTATCCCAACACCTCTTCCGGCACGCCTGCCACCATGTATGAGTATCAGCCCCAGGGCTTCTTCATTGGGCTGACCCGCAGGGGAGATCAGAAGGTGACAATGGGGGGAATCGTTTCGGATCAACACAATCAATGGATGGCCGTTGAGGGGCTGAACCTCGGGAATCTTGGGATCCCCTCTCTCTATAAGGCGCAGTACGATCGGCGTTTTAATAAAAAACAGGGGGCCATTGGTATTGACTGTTTTTAAACAATGGCCTATTTTTTTGATGTTTGAATCGCCTGGAATCCAAATGTTATCAGCCATCATCGGTTTAACATTTTTTTTCCAATGCTGGAAATGCCCGTTACCGAGGAGAACTCCCCATGCCGAAAAAACATTCCCTTTCCCCTTTTCCCCATCTGCTTGCCCCCCTGGATCTGGGGTTTACCACGCTTAAGAACCGGGTGCTCATGGGATCCATGCACCTTGGGCTGGAAGAGATGCCCCACGGGTTTGAACGCATGGCCGCATTCTATGCCGAGCGCGCCCGTGGGGGTGTCGGCCTCATTGTCACGGGGGGCATCGGCCCCAATAGTGTGGGCGCTGTCCATGGGGAGGCGGCGCTCATGGCCACGTCCAGGGATGTGGCCAACCATGGGATCGTTACCCATGCCGTGCACAGGGCCGGCGGCAGGATCTGCATGCAGATTCTGCACACGGGCCGTTACGCCTTTAATCCGGACCTGGTGGCGCCTTCGCCGGTGAAATCGCCCATTACCCCCTTTGAACCCAGACAGCTGACCGAAGAGGATATTGAACAGCAGATCCGTGACTTTGTCCGGTGCGCCTCCCTTGCCCGGCAGGCCGGTTACGACGGTGTTGAGATCATGGGGTCTGAGGGGTATCTGATCAACCAGTTTATTGCGGCCCGCACCAACCAGAGAACCGACCGCTGGGGCGGCGAGTATCGCAACCGGATCCGGTTCCCCCTGGAGATTGTCGGCCGGGTGAGAGACGCCGTGGGTCCTGATTTTATCATTATCTATCGATTGTCCATGCTCGATCTTGTGGAAGGGGGAAGCAACTTTGAAGAGATCATTACCCTTGGCAGGGGGATTGAGGATGCCGGCGCCACGCTCATCAACACGGGCATCGGCTGGCACGAGGCCAGGGTTCCCACCATTGCCACACGGGTACCAAGGGCTGCCTTTACCTGGGTCACGGCCAAGGTGCGGGCTGAACTCAACCTTCCCATCATTACCTCCAACCGCATCAACACCCCCGAGGTGGCTGAAGCGGTGCTTAGCCGGGGGGATGCCGACATGGTTTCCATGGCCCGGCCGTTTCTGGCGGACCCGGCGTTTGTGCAAAAGGCCGAACAGGGACGAACCGATGAGATCAACACCTGCATCGGCTGCAACCAGGCCTGCCTGGACCATATCTTTGCCGGTAAACTGACCTCCTGCCTGGTCAATCCCCGGGCCTGCCACGAGACCGAGCTTGTGATAACACCTGCCGGGCAGACCAAAAAGATCGCCGTTGTGGGGGCAGGACCCGCAGGTCTTGCCTTTGCCGTGACCGCTGCAAGGCGGGGGCATGGGGTGGTCCTTTTTGATGGGGCCCCGGAAATCGGCGGACAGTTCAACCTTGCCAAACAAATTCCGGGAAAGGAGGAGTTCCATGAAACCCTTCGCTATTTTGGCCGCATGCTTGAACTTACGGGAGTGGATCTCCGGCTCAACACCCCGGTCTCCCGGGAGATGATCGAACAGGGGGATTTTGACGAGGTGGTGGTTGCCACGGGAATTGTACCAAGGAAACCTGAAATTGAAGGCATTGACCATCCCAAGGTGATGACCTACCTGGATGTTATCAGGGGGGCAGCGGTCGGTGACACGGTAGCCGTCATCGGTGCCGGCGGCATCGGGTTTGACCTATGTGAATTCCTTGTCCACCAGGGGCCGTCCACCAGCCAGGACGTCCCGGCCTTCATGGACGAGTGGGGGGTTGACATGACCCTGGGGGCCAGGGGAGGCGTTGAAAACGTCATCCCCCGGGTTGAACCGTCTCCCAGAACCGTCTATCTGCTCCAGCGAAAGCCCACAAAGGTGGGTGCAGGGCTTGGCAAAACCACGGGCTGGATCCATCGCATGGATCTGGTTAAAAAAGGGGTGACCATGATTGCAGGATGTGATTACCGGTGGATCGATGACCAGGGGCTTCACCTTGTGGTTGCAGGCCAACCCAGAACCCTTGGGGTGGACACCATTGTGGTCTGCGCAGGCCAGGTGTCAAACCGAACCCTTGCAGATGAAATTACCGGCCTGCCCGTCCATGTTGTGGGCGGGGCCGATGTGGCGTCGGAACTTGACGCCAAACGGGTCATTGACCAGGCCACCCGTCTGGCTGCCGCTATATGATTTTAAAGGTGTCCCCAGATTTCAAGGTTGAATTAAGTAAGGTGTCCCCAGATTTCAGTTAGAGGGTTGAAAGGTAGGTTGCCAGGTTGACCTTTTTGTTGGTGATGCCAAGTTTTTTTCGGATGTAGTTTCGATAGGTCTCAACGCTTCTATAGGAGATGTTCAGCAGCTTTGCCACCTCCTTGGAGCTCAGCCCGTTTCGGACCATGTTGCAGATTTCGTTCTCCCTGGGGGTGAGTCTGGGGGTCTTTTTTGAAATCTGGGTGCCAAACGATGATGTCAGGTGGCGGATGTTCTCTTCGAGCAGGTTCAGGTACTCCTGGTCAAGGGATGAGCCCTTGTTTTTCATTTTTTTGACCAGGGGAAGCAGCAACTGATCCACATTGGCCAGGACATTTTTTTCAAGGGTTTCTTTTTCCGTGATCAGCTGGTTCATCACCTCCCTTAAGGCGATGTTCTTATCCTGGAGCAGCAGGTTCTGTTCCTTGAGCTTCTGTTCGCTCAGACCCAGGGCCTGTTCAGACTGTTTGTGCTCGCAGGTTCTGCCGATACGTTCGGCTATTGCGTTGAGAAGGGATCGCTCTTCGTTTAAAAACGGCCCTTCGTCCCTTTCCGGCCTTTTTTCAAGATAGCATACGGTCAAGACACCTAGGGTCTGCCCATAGGCCACAATGTCGACCCGCTGGTGCCAGAAGGTGTTTTTATAGTTGGCGGTTCGATAACTCTGATGGTTGATCAGCAGCTGGGCGCAGGTGATCTCGGGGTATTGCCAGGATGCGGGAATGAGGTTTATCACCTGTTGAAGGATCGCCTCCAGGGAGAGTTCGGTCCGCTCCACGATTTTTGAGATACCGTAGAGGCAGTTGATCTCTTTGATGCGTTCTTTGAGGTCGTGGGTCTGGATCTTGAGGGCCTGTTCCATGCGGGTATGGGCCTGGGTGAGCCGTTCAAGTTCCTGGTTTCGTTTGAGCAGGGTCTCAAGCTCAAGTGGTTGTTGTTTTTTTGTCATCTCTCCATTGCCCTCCAAAATATGGGCGGTTTCATCGGGATACAGACGTGGGTGCAAAGTCCTGGCGTGCTACCCCCCCCCAAGGCCCGGGGACGTTTTGTCAAACGTCCCCGGGGGTACAAAAAAACCGTTAACATACCACCGCGTTTGTCTCTATACCAGTCCCTGGTCGAGCATGGCGTTGACCACCTTGACAAAGCCTGCAATGTTGGCTCCGGCAACGTAGTTCCCGGGCTGACCGTACTCGGCTGCCGCATCCGTGCACGAGGTGTGAATGCTCTTCATGATGTGCTGCAGCCGATTGTCAACCTCTTCCCTTGGCCAGTTGATGCGCATGCTGTTCTGGGACATCTCAAGGCCCGATACGGCAACACCGCCGGCATTGGCGGCTTTTCCCGGCGCATAGAGGATTTTATGGTCCACAAAGAGATCAACGGCTTCCGGGGTGGAGGGCATGTTGGCACCTTCGCATACCAGGGACACCCCGTTTTTGATCAGGTTGGTTGCATCTTTCTGGTTGATCTCGTTCTGGGTCGCGCTGGGAAAGGCGCAGTCTGCCTTGATGTCCCAAAGGGGGTTGTGGTCCAGTGCTGAGTCAAAGGCTGTGTACGTGGCATCGGGGTAGGCGTCCACATATTCCTTGATTCTGCCGCGCTTGACGTTCTTGAGGGTCATCACGTGGGCCAGCTTTTCCCGGTCGATACCCTGTTCGTCATGGATAAAACCTGCTGAATCGGACAGGGTGACCACCCGGCCGCCAAGGTCAAGGATCTTTTCAACGGTGTACTGGGCAACGTTGCCTGCCCCGGACACAAGGCAGACCTTGCCTTTTAAAGAGTCGTTTCGGGTCGCAAGCATTTCTGCGGCAAAGTAGACACTGCCATAACCGGTTGCTTCCGGTCGGATCAGGCTGCCGCCCCATCCCAGGCCTTTGCCCGTTAAAACCCCTGAAAATTCATTGGTCAGTTTTTTATACATGCCGAATAGAAACCCGATTTCCCGGCCGCCCACGCCAATATCACCCGCGGGAACGTCTGTGTTGGGTCCGATGTGGCGGAACAGTTCTGCCATGAAGCCCTGGCAGAAGCGCATCACTTCAGCGTCGGATTTGCCCTTGGGATCAAAGTCTGATCCGCCCTTTCCGCCGCCCATGGGCAGGGTGGTCAAGGCGTTCTTGAACACCTGCTCAAAGGCCAGGAATTTGAGGATGCTCAGGTTGACCGAAGGGTGAAACCGCAATCCGCCTTTATAGGGGCCGATTGCACTGTTCATTTCGATTCTGAATCCCCGGTTCACCTGGACCCTGCCTGCATCGTCCATCCAGGGCACCCTGAATATGATGGTCCGTTCGGGCTCTGCAATACGTTCAAGGACCCTGGCCTGGCGGTACTCGGGATTGCGGTCCAGAACAGGCTGAACCGTCTCGACCACCTCCTGAACCGCCTGGTGAAATTCTTTTTGTTCCGGGTCCTTGTCAATGATTCGGTTGAGTTCTTCTGACATGGTTATTCTCCTTTTTGAATGATGCACCACGAGCGTTTTCCATCAATTTTTATAGTGAGGGGGCGCTTGAGCCGCACATGGCGTAAAAAAACAGTTTCAGCGATGGTTTCAAGGTTCTCCAGCCATTGCCAGTCAAGGTGGTCCGCTTTGACATGATCCCCGGGATCATTGGAGGACGGTTTGAGGGTCTCGTTGACGGTGATATAGGGGATGCCCAGGGAGGTTATGTTGTGGAAAAAATGGGAGCCCTGTGAAGGATCGGCGTTGATGGCGGTGCTTCTGGTTTCGATAATGGCACCCACACCCGAGATATTGCGCCATTTCACCGGGATGCCAAGCCAGGGGTCGGAAGCCCCCCATCGTCCCGGACCTGCCAGGAGAAACCGGCGTTTTTCGGCCACAAGCCCGGCATTGATGGTGTCGACCTCACGGGCCATTTCCCGAGTTTTATCTCCCTTGAAGTCGGCCGGTTTGACATAGACAATGTCTTGAATGGTATCAATGACGCCATTGCCCATTGCCCTGGAGGAAAAGCATACCGCCTTGGCGATTTCCCGGGATGAAATGGTTACGTCGGACCGGCTCCGGCCCGTGACCATGGGACGGATCTGGAGAAAGAAGAAATCGCAGGGTCTTTTTTTGTCATCTGGGATATTTGCTGAAAATTCGATCTCCACGGCTGCCCCGATCCCCTTTCGTCCAAGGGCCAGAAGGTCGTTGAGAAGATCGGTGATGGGTGGCGTATTGAATTTCAGGATAGGGGCAAAGGTCAGAATCTTTGGCCCCGGGCAGTACCAGGTATCCCTGATGCGGTCCTCATCGGCCACATAGGTGCTGCTCATGGCTTTTACCGGGAATTCTTCCAGGGCATCGGTAACCTGTCTACGTTCCAGATTTGAAAGGGTTGGAAAGTGAAGGGATTCAGGGTAGCCCTTTGTCTTCAGTGCATAAAACGAGCGCTGGGTATGGTCTAAAAAGTCTTTGACCGTTGGAAACTGGGGGGTGACGTGGGGGTGTCTGGGCGAAAACCTGAAGCTTTGTTCGCCTTCGACCACGGTTCTGCCCAGTCCCAGGGCCATGTGGACCACGCCGTCTTCTGCCTTTATGTGGGCAAAGGGATAGAAGTTATAGGATTGAGCCACACCGGAAATGGTCGGATAAAAATAGTCGTTATACTGCTCTCCGCACACCTCCTGGATGATCACGGCCATGGAGTCGTCAAAGGGCTGGTTTGAGGTGTTCCGGTAAAAGGACTTGGCATCCTCGTAATAGGTGGATGCATAGACCAGCTTGATCGCCGTGACAAGGTGATCCAGCCGGACGGCCCTGTCCGGGTGATTGTTGGGGATTTTGTAGGTCTTGTAGAGCCCGGCATAGGGCTGGAAATGGGCGTCCTCCAGCTGGCTTGACGATCGTACAGCCAGGGGAATCCTGACCTGATCAAGGAAGATCTCAAGTTTCTGGGTTAAATGGTCGGGCAGGGGGGCGTCCATGAATGCCTGGACAATTTGTCTGACCGTGTAACCTGTTCCGGCAAAGGTCTCCAGGTTATTGACCGTGACAAAGGTGTCAAAGATGTCCGTGCAGATGACCAGGGTTTTGGGGATTCTTACATTGATGTCGGCATATCGCTGCTGGATCTCGGGGTGTTGCCCCAGGAGGGTTGCCATGAAGGCAAGGCCCCTGGCCTTTCCTCCCAGGGATCCCCGGCCTATTTTTACAAATTCCATCACTTCGGCATCAAAGAGCTCCCGGTCGAACTGAAGAATAATACCCCGCTGACGTTCCTTTCTGAGTTGGTGAATGTTGGTAATAAGGTATTGACGCAGTTCGTCCACATGTTTAAAATCAGCGCTTTTTACTGCCCTTAACTTCAGCCCCATGGCAATTTCCGAGCGCGCCATGAGCCAGTTGGAAAAATGATCCCGATTTGCATGGTACATGATGGATTCATCCGGGACCATGGCAAGCTTTGATTCCAGTTTCAAGAGGTTAGCGGCCCGGTCGACCTCCTGACCATCGGCTGTGCAGAATATAAAATCGCCAAATCCCAGGTGGTTGAGGAAAAAATGGTGGATTTCTTTGTAAAGATCCCGGGCGTTTTTATCCAGGAACGCAGCCGGGATACGCCGGGCTTTTTCGCGGTTTTCCTTTTCGTTGCTCATGAGCAGCAAGGGGAGTTCAGGAATATCCCTGCGTATCCTGGAAAGAATGGAAATTCCGGCATCCGGGTCGTCCATGCCGTTTCTTGGAAGCCTGGTGTCGGCAATGACGCACAGCAGAAAAGTGCGGTATTTTTCATAGAGGGCCATGGCCTCCCCATGGGTGGTTGCCAGAAGGATCTTGGGTCTGGCCCGCATGGTCATCAGTTTAAGGTTGTCGTTGCATCCGACCTCAAGCAGGGCCTGGGTCTGGGAGACGATCTCCTTGTAGATGACCGGCAGGAAATACGAGGCATATTCCGGAGAGTCTTCGATCAGTATGACCACCCGGACATTGGCAAGTTCTGTATCATGGGAGACATTGAGTTGATCTTCGGTGTTTTTGACCATGGCCAGGAGCATGTCCGGGTTGCCCGACCAGATAAAGACCCGGTCGACGCCTTCAATCCTTTGACGCTTTAACTCGGGATAAATCCCCCGGGTGCCCGGTGACAGAAGAATGACCGGCAGATCCGGGTGGATGGCTTTGAGCCTGCCGCCCAGGGTCATGGGGTCCATTCCGTCCAGGTGGGGGACAATGAAAACCAGGTCAAATTTTTTTTCTTTAACAAGGGCAAGGGCCCGGTTCACAGACGATACCCCTGTGATTCTGGGGGGATGGGAGAGGTTGAGCCCCCTGTATTCGTTGACAATTTTGGAGGTGAGACTGCCATCATCCTCCATGCTGTATCTGTTGTACAGGCTTGAAACCAGAAGAATTTCCCGAACCTGCAGGGGCATGAGCTCCCTGAAAACTTCCGGCTTGACATGGATCATCTCGTCGAGGCTGTTGTTGTCTCTTTCCATGGTGGTTTACCTTTAATTGCTGCCAGGGCCATGGCCTCAGTTTTGCGGGAGGTTGTGACCCCAATAAAAATGCGATGGAGAATCTACGCATTAACGCCTGGTACTTTTATTCTACTTTAAACCTTTAGGCAATGCGACAAAATTACGATAATAATGCGTAAAAAAATACCGCATTAGTCCTGTAAACGCCGTTTCCCGGCCATCCTGAATCGGGTTTGACCACCCCGACGGGCTGAATTTGAATTTAAAGCTGTCGGTGATTGTTAAAAAAGTTGTATTCAACGCCCTGTCAATGATAATGTAAAAATTTTATTCTACTTAAATTGAGGGAATTTAAATTGAAATCAAGAATTTTATCCCTGACGGTTTGTATCGTGGTCGCTCTGTCTCTGTTTTTACCCCCTTCGTCCCTTGTTGCCCAGGAAGAAAAACAGGGGGCAGACGCCGCCGAGTCAACAATAACCAAAGAAGAAAAATATATCCTTACCCTCAAAACCATGATTGGGGATATGCATAATTTGAGAAAACAGATTGCAGCCAAGGAAAAGGCCCTCTCAACGGCGCAACTCCAGGTTGACAAGACCAGTATCTCTGAAGAGATCAATAAAATCGCAGGTCGCCTCCATGCCCTGGAACGCGATTTTGACCAGGTCGCCACGGGTATTGACCTTGCCATGTTCGATGAAAAACCCCAGACGGCTTTTAAATGGGAGGATGAGGTGCTGGATCTTTTGCGGCCGATCATCCTGGAAGCCAAAAAAATGACGGCAAGGCCCCGGCAGATCGAAAAACTGCGCAACGACATTGCCTATTACGAAGCCCGGCTTCCCATCCTTCAAAAGGCGACTGAAAACATTGACCTTCTCATGGCCCAGGCCAAGGATTCAACCCTTAAAAATGAGTTTTTGGAGTTGAAAAAAGTCTGGTCGGATCGCCAGGAACAGACCATGAACCAGATGACCACGGCAACACTCAAGCTGGAGGAGCTGACCCGGGAAAAAAAGTCTGCCCTTGATTCGTTGAGTGAGTTGTTTGAGCTGTTCTTCAAAAGCAGGGGTAAGAATCTGCTGCTGGCCACGGCTGCCTTTTTGGGCGTATTTTTCATGCTTCGCCTCATGCATCGATTTATCTACCGGATCAGCCCCATCCACAGAAATCGGCCGGTTTACATCCGCATTTTTGATGTCCTCTATCATCTGGGCACAGGGCTGGGCTCAACCGTTGCCTTTATCCTGGTGCTTTATGCCTTTGGCGACTGGGTGCTGATCACCCTGATTTCTCTGTTCCTCCTGGGCTTTGTCTGGGCTGCCAAGCGAAACATCATGCAGTTCTGGAAGGAGATCAAACTGCTGCTCAACCTTGGGGCCGTGAGGGAAAATGAACGGCTGATCTACCATGGTGTCCCCTGGAAGGTGGTTTCCCTGAACCTCTACAGTGAGCTTGAGAATCCGTCGTTAAAGAGCCGGCTCAGGCTTCCCCTGGCAGCCTTTATGGAGCTGACCTCCTACCCCTGCGGGGATGAACCCTGGTTTCCCTGCCGGGAAAAAGAGTGGGTGATCCTGTCGGACGGTACCCGGGGAGAGGTCGTAAGCCAGACCCATGAGATGGTGCAGCTGGCCTTGAGGGGCGGCGCCTTTAAAACCTATTCAACCCAGGACTTTCTGGCCCAGGCCCCCCTGAACATTTCCCACAACTTTCGGCTGAAAGTGGTCTTTGGCATTGACTATAAACACCAGGCCGACTGTACCCGGAAAATTCCGGAGCAGCTGGGAAAAACCGTCACAGAAAAACTTGGTGAAAATGGTTTTGGCGATGATCTCATTGACCTGCGGGTGGATTTTAAGACAGCTGCCGCATCGTCCCTTGACTTTGAAATTATCGCAGATTTCAACGGCCGTTCCGCACCGGCCTACGGCAGGTTGATCCGTGAGATCCAGCGGTTTTGTGTGGATGCCTGCAACGAATTCGGGTGGGAGATTCCGTTTACCCAGGTGACCCTTCACCAGGCCTGAAACGTGAGTTAAGAACCGGTCTTAAAAGTCAGTATCTTCCAGTTCAACCCCGCACCGTTGGGTCGTTTGACGGCACCAAGGTGAACCCGGTGGTTCATCGACGAGAATTCCAGGGCGGCGATTCGCCGCACCTGGATTCGGTGCAACCGACACGGCAGGGTCTCTGTTTCGGCCGGGATTACCAGGTTTTACCTGGCATTTACCAGGTTTTTTTCTGGTCTTATTGAGGGTTGACCTTTTTTTTAATAAACGGAATAATCATCATTTGCGAATGGGCAGTCTCCCAAAAGAAGTTGTTTTCATCTCTATGCCATGGACATGGAAAAATGGAAAATATTTCCATTGCAATCGGCACGGCCCTAACGGGGTATGGGCAATCGGCCACAACGAACAATGAAACGTTTGAAAAGATAGATCCCTGGCGAGAGTATCATATACAACCTTTTTAAATGAGGTGATTTAAAATGAGCAGTAAAAAGACCACGAAAAAGAGCGGCCGGAAAAGGATCGAATTTACTTTCCACGCCCCCGGGGCAACGGAAGTTTTGCTTTTTGGGGATTTCAACAAGTGGAATGGCAAAAAACATCCCATGAAAAAAGGAAGCCTCGGGGTCTGGAAAAAAAACCTGGTTCTTGCCCCTGGAACCTATGAGTACAAGTACCGAGTGGACGGGAAATGGCAGGAGGACCCCACAAACCTCCATAGCCGCCTGAATCCCTTTGGCACCTATAACAACCTTTTGACCGTGGAACCGATCCAAAAATGATAAAAGTACCTGTAAATGCAAGCCCCAGGATTGTCATGGGGTTGAAACATGAAAGAGGCTGATCCATACCGGATTCTCATCATCGACGATGAACCCATGATTTTGGATATATTGAAACTTTACCTTTCCCAGGGAGACTACAGGGTAAAGACTGCCAGCGATGGTATTGAGGGGTTAAAAAGAATAGAAGCCGATTGCTATGATCTGATCATAACAGACCTTGCCATGCCCGGGCTTACAGGCAATCAGATTGTCGAACATGTGAAAAAAGGAAAACACCGCCATACCCCGGTACTTGGTATATCCGGAATGCCATGGCTTTTTAAGGACAGCCCCTTTGATGCCGTGCTCTGCAAACCCTTTACCATGGAAACGTTCCTGAAGGCTGTTGCCGATCTCGTTGGACCCAGTGAGCCCGCAGGTGAAACCCGGCAGCCAACTGCCATGATTCCCTAGAATGAGAATTACAATCAACGTTTGGTTTACAATAGGGCGGCCTTGATACGTTCGGCCCGGGCCTTGATCGCTTCCATGTTGCCGGGTTTTATTTCCCAGCTGGTAATGGGAAGGGGCGGTCCATCCGCCTTTCTTGGCACCAGGTGAAGGTGGTAGTGCATCACCTCCTGGTGGGCGGCCCGGCCGTTGAGCTGCATGCAGGCAATGCCGTCAATCTCCAGGGCTTTTTTAATGGCTCCGGCGATCTTTTTAGACGCACGCTGTAGGGCGACCAGATCGTTTTCATCAATATCCCAGATGTTTTCAGCATGGACCTTGGGAATCACCAGGGTGTGACCCGGAGATATGGGGTTGATGTCTTCAAAGGCAAGCACTTTTTCATCCTCGTACACCTTAAAGCTTGGAATTTCGCCCTTGATGATTTTGCAGAAAATACAGTCGTTCATTTGTTGCTCCTGTGGTTCATGATGTTGAGGGTTGATGGCCCAGTGTTAGTTTATTTTGCCAGGTTTATCAAGGTCTAATTGATACGGGTTCCATAAAAATCCCTGCGGTTGAACCGTTGAAAATCAAGGAGAAACCAACAACCTTCTTGACATCCGGGTGAAAAAAGTTTCTATTGTATCGTTTTAAGGTAAATTTTGTAAGTCAACCCAAAAATGAATGAAAGGAAAAGGACCATGCTAAAGAGAAACCTGATTTTGCTTGTGGCTGCCGTCAGTTTGATTGCGGCCGGTACCACGACCGCCTTTGCCGGTAAAAAGATCATCAATGGAATTGATGCTAACTTTCCGCCCTTTGCCTATATTGACAAGACCGGAAAGCCTGCGGGGTTTGATGTTGAAGCCATGGAATGGATTGCAAAGGACCTGGGGCTTGAGGTCGAGCACATGCCCATTGACTGGGACGGGATCATCACCAGCCTTTTGACCAAAAAAATCGACATCATTGCTTCGGGCATGAGCATCACCTCGGACCGGGCTGAAAAGGTCAACTTTACCATTCCCTACTGGAAAATAGACCAGGTTATGGTGGTCAAGAAGGATTCGACCCTCACCATGAACGACCTCCTGAAGGGGGGCAAGAAGATCGGCGTGCAGCAGGGAACCAGTGAGGCAAAGTGGCTCAAGGCCGAGGCTGAGCCCAGGGCCTGGAATTTCAAGCTCGGCTACTACAGTTCCTCTCCCCTTGCCGTGGAAGACGTTCTGAACGGCAGGATTGCTGCCGCTGCCATGGATGATGCCCCTGCCCATGATGCCGTTGCCAAGAAGGATGTCAAGATCCTCGGCAATTTCGGCATGGAAGCCGAAGATTTTGGTTATGCAGTGCGAAAGGATGAAACAGACCTGCTTGAAAAGGTCAATGCAAGCCTTGAAAAACTCATGGCAACTCCCTACTGGGACGAGCTTGCCGTAAAGTATAACCTGAAATAAATGAGAAAGGCGGGGGTGCCGTGGGTGTTCCCGCCCTTTTTGTGTCTGGTTTGATCCATGCTTGAAAGTCTTATTGTCATAAAAGATGCCCTCCCTTTTTTAATCAGGGGATCACTTGCCACCGGTGGTATTGTTGTGGGTGCCATGTTTATCGGTCTTGCAGTGGGGCTCACAATGGCCTGCGGCATGGTCTACGGCCGTAAATGGGTTCGCCTGGCAGTGGGGTTCTATGTCTGGTTTTTCCAGGGTGTGCCCGTGCTGGTTCTTTTGTTCCTCTTCTACTTCGGTCTGTTTAATTTCATGGGGCTCACCTTTCCGGCCGTTGTTGCCGTCACCCTTGTCCTTGGCATGACCACCGCCGCTTACCAGGCAAACATCTTCAGGGGGGCGATTCTGTCGATCCCCAGCGGTCAGTTCCGGGCGGCCAATGCCCTTGGCATGGGCAATGTCCAGGCCATTGTGTACATTGTGCTGCCCCAGGTGCTCCGCATTTCCATTCCCGCCTGGTCCAACGAGTTTTCCATCATTCTCAAGGACTCGGCCCTGGCCTTTGTCATTGGCGCACCTGAAATTATGGCCAGGACCCAGTTTGTCGCTTCAAGAACCTACCAGCATCTCCCCCTGTACATCACGGCAGGTCTTCTCTATTTTGTCCTGACCTGGTCGGGCGTCAAGGGGTTGAGGGCACTGGAAAACAAGGTCCGGATTCCGGGCTATTCGCACCAGGGAAATTAACCATGCGTCCTTTAGAACCCATCCTGAACGTTGAAAACCTTACCAAATCCTTTGGGGACACCCAGATTCTCAAGGGGATTGATCTGTCCATCTCCAAGGGAGCCATCAAGATCCTCATCGGCCCGTCCGGAGGTGGCAAAAGCACCCTTTTACAATGCCTGAACTGCCTGGTCACCCCGGATACCGGAACCATCCGGTTCAATGGCCGGCCGGTCGACATCCACAGGAAAAAAGAGCTCTACGCCTTTCGCCAGAAGATGGGCATGATCTTCCAGGATTTTAATCTTTTTGATCATCTGACTGCGGTTGACAACATCATCATCTCCCTGTGCAAGGTCAAACGAATGAAGAAACCGGCTGCCCTGAAGCGGGCAATGGTCGAGCTTGACCAGGTGGGGCTGGCAGACAAGGCCCATCTCTATCCTGCCGAACTTTCCGGCGGCCAGAAACAGCGGGTGGCCATTGCAAGGGCCCTTGCCATGGACCCCAGGGTGCTGCTTCTGGACGAGCCCACCTCGGCCCTTGACCCCGAGCTTGTGGGGGAGGTGGTGGCGGTGATCCGCGCCCTTGCCCAGAAGGGGATGACCATGATCATGGCGACCCACCAGATCAGCCTGATCCGCAACCTTGCCGATGAGATTTTGTTCATGAAAGACGGTGTCATCGTAGAGCAGGGAACGCCGGACGAACTTTTGGGCGCAGAGTGCTCAAGCTTCAGTCAGGGGTTCTGCGACCGTCTCAATGAACTTGCCGGGGAGGACGGTTGATCGTGGCGGATGTGACGTTTTTACAGGAGCTTTTCACCGGGCTGAACAGAGGCCTTGGCATGAGCCTTCTGCTCATCATCCCCTCGGCCCTGGGCGGTGTTGTCATCGGTGTTACAGCCGGGGCAACAAGGGCCTTTGGCAGCAGAACCGCAGCAAGGATCGGGGACGGGTATGCCGCCCTTTTCCGGGGAACGCCCCTGGTGGTTCAGCTGTTTGTCCTTTATTTCGGGCTGCCCAACATCGGCATCTTTTTTTCACCCTACTGGGCTGCCGTCACCGGTTTTATCCTGTGCAGCGGTGCCTACCAGTCTGAATATGTGAGGGGCGCCCTTTTGTCGATCCGGAAGAATCAATACCTTGCCGCCGAGGCCCTGGGTTTCACACGGATTCAGACCCTGGTCTGGGTCATCATTCCCCAGGCCATGCGCCGGGCACTTCCCGGTTGCGGCAACGAGATCGTTTATCTGATCAAGTATTCGTCCCTTGCCTATGTGGTCACCTTCATGGAGCTGACCGGGGAGGGCAAGACCATAGCCACCGAATATTTCCGATTCACCGAGGTGTTCCTTGTGATCGGCTGCTATTACCTTGTGCTGGTATCCGTGGCAAAGATCATCCTCAGGAAGGCCGAGCAGGCCCTCCATGTGCCCGGTTTCGGATAACCGGCCTGCGAGAATGAGTGAAGGGCAACACCCGTTTCCGCCGGCCGGTCGAAGTGAGTTTCTTATAAAAAAACCGGCACAGCCGGAGCAGGCGATGGGTGTTATCCTTCTGTGCCCACACGCTGCCGGCCCGAGTAAACGTAAAGGCCCTCGTCCCGAACCGATGCCAGGGTCATGCCCAGCTGGTTGGCCAGGTCCAGGGCCAGGGCCGTTGGCCGTGACATGCTGATGACGATCTCAATGCCGGCCCGGGCGGATTTCTGGATCATCTCATAGCTTGACCGTGACGAGAGAACCGCAACCTTTGCCTCGGACAATCGCTGTTCAAGAAACAGTTTGCCAATGGCCTTGTCAAGGGCGTTGTGCCTGCCCGCATCTTCGGCCGTGGCGATCTGTTCAAGGCGATCGTTGAGAACGGCCACGGCATGGGAGGAAAAGCATCGTTTCCTCAGCCGCTGGATGGTTTTTAACTGGGATGCAGCCGCCATTGCCTCGCCAAAGGAGATCTCCATGGTTGACGCTACCGGTGTCAGCAGTTTTCCCAGGTCGTCAATGATTTCCCGCCCGCAGATGCCGCAGCTTGTCTGACTCACACGGCTTTTATTTCCAAGAAGGGAAGCGACCTGTTCGTATCGTTTCCGGGTGAGCATGATTGCCGCAACATTGGAATACTCACCGTCACAAAGGGCAATGTCCCGGATCTCTTCGGACAGGTCCACGATGCCTTCGGCAAGGCAGAATCCTGCGGCATGGGCCCGTTCATCGCCTGGGGTCCGCATGACCGTGGCGTAGGTCTTTCCCTGGATGTTGATGGCCAGGGGTTCTTCCTGGATGAGTTCCAGATCAATGGGCCTGATTCCGCCTGGAAGGTAATACCGGGCAACGGTGGGTGTCAGCATTCGGTGAAGCGCGTCTTGCGTGTCCATTATTCTCCAATTCCTGATTTGTGTTCTGGGCTCAACCAGTGTCAATTGTACCTGACATGGTCAAAAAAAGACATGAAAATCCATATTGTTTACCGGAATGATTCAGGGAATTGAAAATATACCGTGGATTCATTAAATGAAAAAAATTTTCCTTCTGGATTTGCATTCAAGTCAACGGTGTGTTACTGCATTTAAAGGCATGATTCGCTGCCGGTTCTACTGTATTTCACTAGCGTGTAGTCCTGACCCCAAAAATGGAGGCGATATGGAAAATGTGTGGACGAGATCCTATGGTGACGGCGTTCCAGGGAATCTTGATTATGAATCGATCACCATGCCAGATGTGCTGAAGCGAAACGCAGCCAATCTTCCCAAGGGAAAAATCATTGAATTTGCAGGAACCCGAATAACGTTCAAGGCGTTTGACGATGAGGTGAACCAGGTGGCAAACGGCTTTATCGCCCTTGGGGTGGGCAAGGGGGACCGGGTGGCGCTGCTGTTGCCAAACATTCCCCAGATCGCCATTGCGACCTATGCGGCATGGAAGATCGGGGCTGTGGTGGTCATGAACAACCCCCTGTACAAGGATGCCGAACTCATCCACCAATTCAATGATTCCGGTGCAACCCTGCTTGTTGCCCTTGACCTGCTGGTGCCGAGGATGCAGGCCCTCAAGTCGAAAACCGGTTTGAAAAGCATCATTGTGGCCCACACCCGGACCTACATCGGCTTTCCAAAAAAGCAGTTTTTCAAGCTCATGTCCAGTGACCAGCACATGGATTTTCCTCCCCAGCCTGATCTCATTGAATGGTCGACCCTGCTCAAGAGTTATTCCAAGAAATCGCCGTTTGCCCAGGTCAACTGCCAGGATACGGCGGCCATCCAATATACCGTGGGTACAACCGGCCCGGCAAAGGGGCTGGTGTTGAGCCATGACAACCTTTCCAAAAACTGCCAGCAGGGCATTGCCTGGCTGACCCTTTTAAAAGCCCAGAAAACGGTTGTTCTCGGTTCTTTGCCGATTTTCCACTCGTTTGGACTGTTTGTGCTGAACCTGTGCGTGCGGATGGGAGTGGAAATGGTGATGCTGCCCCTGGCAACAACCGAGGAGGTCATCAAGGCCATTCCCAGGAATGGGGTGAACTTTTTTCCAGGGGGAGCCACCCTGTTCATGGATATTTTGAACCACCCCCGGTTGAAGCAATATGATCTGTCATCCCTTGAGCTGTGCGTGTCAGGGGCAGCTCCCTGTCCCCTTGATGTGCTGGGCCGTTTTGAACAGCTCACCGGCGCCCCCATCCTCGAGGGGTATGGACTTTCCGAGGCAAGCCCCGTGGTTGCCATGAACCCCCTGAAGGGGAAGAACAAGCCCGGTACCGTGGGGCTGCCCTTTCCAGACACAGTGGTTAAGATTACCGATGTTGAGGACCCGGACCGGGAGATGGGCATTGGAGAAATAGGCGAATTGACGGTCAAGGGGCCCCAGGTGGCACAGGGGTACCACAACCTTGCCGACGAGGCCGCCCGGACGTTTCGAAAGGGATGGCTTCACACCGGGGACGTTGCCACCATGGACGAGGAGGGCTACATCACCATTGTGGATCGTATCAAGAATCGTATCGTGACCGGCGGCCACACGGTTTACCCAAGGGAGATCGATGAGGTTCTTTTCTCCCATCCCAAGGTCGTGGAAGCCTGTGTCAAGGGCGTACCCGATCCCACCCTCGGGGAGGCTGTCAAGGCCTTTGTGGTCATAAAACCCGGCGAGGTCCTTGATGAAGAGGACCTTTATACCCATTGCAAAAATCACCTTGATCCCCACAAAGTCCCGACGATTTTTGAGTACATGGACGAACTGCCCAAAAGTTCAGTGGGCAAAATATTGAGAAAGAGACTTTAATCTTCGCTGTCCGGGGCATTGATGTCCATGCAAGAATCAATGCCCCGGTAATACCGGTGATGACGGCTGTCAGCGTTAAATCCCGTACTCCTTGCCATAGGTGTCAATGACAAAGTCGATGTCCTTGTCCCCCCGGCCTGACAGGTTGACAAGGATGGTTTTGCCCTTGCCCTCGTCTCTGGCGAGCTTGATGGCATGGGCAACGGCATGGGCGCTCTCAATGGCCGGAATGATGCCGTCGCTCCTTGAAAGGGCGAAAAAGGCGTCAATGGCCTCCTTGTCGTTGGCCGTCACGTAGTTGACCCTGCCGATATCCTTGAGCAGCGAATGCTGGGGACCCACACCTGGATAGTCGAGCCCGCTTGCAACGGAATAGACCGGCAGGGGATCGCCTGCCTCATCCTGGAGCAGGTAGGAATGGAAGCCATGGAGGGTGCCGGGCTTGCCCAGGCTCAGGGTTGCCGCATGCTCACCCACCTTAAAGCCGATGCCTGCAGGTTCTACCCCGTATATGTTGACGCCGGGTTTTTCAAGAAAGGCGGAAAACAGACCAATGGCATTGGAACCGCCGCCCACACAGGCAACCAGATTGTCGGGATCCCTGCCGGTCATTTCACGGAACTGCTGTTCCGCCTCAATGCCCACGATTTTCTGGAAATCCCTGACCATCATGGGAAAGGGATGGGGGCCAACCACCGAGCCAATGGCGTAGAACTGGTTGACGGGGTCTTCAAGATAGGCTTCAAAGGCCGCATCCACAGCATCCTTGAGGGTTCTTGTGCCCCTGGAAACCGGCACCACCCTGGCGCCCAGGATCTTCATTCTAACCACATTGGGATACTCTTTTTTAATGTCGATTTCACCCATGTAAATGTCGCATTCAAGTCCCACAATGGTTGCAGCTGTTGCAAGGGCCACCCCGTGCTGGCCTGCACCGGTCTCGGCAATGAGCTTTGTCTTGCCCATTTGTTTGGCCACTAGGGCTTCACCCAGACAATGGTTGATTTTGTGGGCGCCCGTGTGGTTGAGGTCCTCGCGTTTGAGGTAGATCTCTGCGCCCCCGGTTTGACGGGAGAGGTTCTTTGCGTGGAAGATGGGCGAGGGCCGTCCGGTGAAGTGGCGGTTGAGATCGGCAAGTTCCCGGATAAAGCTGTCATCCGTCCTTATGGTATCATAGCTTTTGGTGATTCCATCGAGCACCTCCTGGAGCTGGGGGGGGACAAAGCTGCCGCCATAGGGGCCAAAGTAGCCTTTGTTGTCCGGGAGTTTGTAGTCTTGGATGGTGTTGGTCATTGCGAGGTTCCTCTTTGCTGAAAGGTTGATGTTGTTTCTATGTGTAGAATCAGTTACAGGAACGGACGTTAAAAATCAATCTTTTTATTGGTTCACGAATTTTTCACATAAATTTCACCCGGGTTTCACCTGTCCTGCTTTAGGCTCGCAGATGGAATCAACCTTAAATGGCGGTATGGACGCATCCCCAGGAGAAAACAGGAGAAAGTGCTGAAAAAAGAGAAGATAGATGTTATATCTGACAACATGCGTTGGCCATGGTGATTTCTATATGAAACACCCACCGAAGCATTGCAGACAGGGGCGTTTCAACGTTCGTTGTGGCCGGAGACATCCCTTGCTCCGGCCATGCCGGTTATAAGAAAGAATATACAGGAAATGGGACAGTTATGGAAAAGATCAGGGTGCTGATTGTTGAAGACAACCAGGATATTGTGGAGAACATGGCAGATTTCCTTGAAACAAAGGGATTTGTGCTGGATTTTGCAATGGACGGCATCGGGGGCCTTCACCTTGCCATCACCAATCCATATGATGTGATCGTTCTTGACATCATGCTGCCGGGCATGGACGGCATTACCCTTTGCCGGAAATTGAGGCAGGATGCGAAAAGCATGACCCCGGTCCTGATGCTCACGGCCCGGGATACCCTGGAGGACAAGCTTGTCGGTTTTGACTCAGGGGCGGACGATTATCTTGTCAAGCCCTTTGCCCTTCAGGAACTTGCGGCAAGAATTCAGGCCCTGTCCGGTCGCAGAAGCCGGGGGGCAAGGACCCTCCGGGTGGCTGATCTGGTCATGGACGTCGGCACCCTGGAGGTTCGCCGGGGAGAAACCCTGGTGGAACTCAACAACACCTGTACGTCCATACTCAAGATCCTCATGGAGGCATCCCCGGAGGTTGTGACGCGGGGCCGCCTGGAACATGAGCTCTGGGGGGAGGATCCGCCGGGCAGTGATGCCCTGCGCAGCCACATGTACACCCTCAGAAAAAAGATAGACAAACCCTTTGATACCGCCCTTGTGGAGACGATCCACGGAAAGGGGTTCCGGCTGAAGGAGCATTCATGAGCGCTGGCCGGCACACTCCTGGACACGGTCCACGGTCAGGGGCGGCGGTGGATGGCATGTCCATGAATTTTATCGGGAGCATCGGTTTCAGGATCATTGCCACCATCCTGCTGTTCGGGTTTGTGCTGATTCTGCTCAACTCGAGCATCACCTTTTTTTTCGTGGGCAAGGGCATGACCGGGCTTGTCAAAAACCTGCTTGCCACGGAAGTTGAATATTTTGAATACCGCTATGGCCAGGACAGGACCATTCCCCTTCCCCATTCGAAATATATCCGGGTGTTCAGGGGGATCAACCAGGTGCCGGAACGTTTCAGAAATCAGGTCAAGGCATTGACTCTGGGCGTTCACAGCATTCCCGGGGAGCACCCCATTCACATTGCAGTGATGGCTTTTTCCGACACAAAAGACCGGTTCTACCTGTTTTTCCACGGCCGGCAGTTCATGGAGGAGAACAACATCATAAGGCCCGGCCAGGTCATTCTGATTTCCATAGCGGTTCTGCTTGTTCCCGGTATTCTCCTGGGAATGTTCACCTCAAGGGCCATCCTTGCCCCCATGGGGCGGCTCATGGAGCGAATCCGGGCCTTGAAGCCCGAGAACTTACCTGCCAATTTTTCAGACAAACCCGAGACCAACGAGATCGGTGTCCTTACCACCACCCTGGAGCAGACCATGTCAAGGATCCGGGAGTTCATCGACCGGGAAAAAGAATTCACAAGGGACGCAAGCCATGAGCTTCGAACCCCCCTGACCATTGCCAAGGGGGCGGTTGAGATTATTGAAAGTCAGCCTGAGGCTGAAACCAACGGTCTGATCAAACGCCCCCTTGCCAGGATCAAACGGTCTGTTCTGGAAATGGAGCAGACCATTGAGACCTTTTTGTGGCTTGCAAGGGAGGATGTGGATCCCAGGGGCCGATGCCGGGCAGGCGAGGTGGTGGACCGTGTTGTTGAGGGCAGCCGTCATCTGCTGTATGGTAAAGCCGTTGAAATTGAACTCAGGGTGGATCAACAGGTGGAGATCGCGGTCAAGGCGGAGATCCTTCATATTGTTGTGGGAAATTTGCTTAAAAATGCCCTGAACTATACCCGGAAGGGCAAGGTGACCCTGGTTGTTGCCCCGGATTTTCTTGAGGTGTCAGACACGGGCATGGGCATTGACCAGGACCGGATTCAATCGGTGACCAACGCCCATGTCAAGGGGGCGGCAAGCTCGGGGTTCGGCCTGGGGCTCAACATTGTCAAGCGCCTGTGCACCCGGTTTGGCTGGGACATGGAGATTGCCAGCCAGCCGGGCAAGGGCACCCGGGTGAGGATCCTGTACCGAACCGCCATGGCGGACAGGCCGCTGCAGGGGTAGGCTGTCCGCAACCTGTCAGGGGGTTCAGCTGTTCTGGCGAAAACGCTTTCAGTGTTCGTTGCCGGCATAAATCCACATGGGTTCTGTCCTGCCGGCCCGTTCAAATCCCAGGGTCCTGTAGAACCCGATGGCATCCCCGTCTGCGGTCAGCAGCTGCTGATGAAACGACCTGTAGCGTTTCTGCAGGGCTTCCATCATGGCCCGTCCAACGCCTTTTTTCTTGTGGTCCGGATGGACCAGCATGTGGGGATAATAAACCACCAGGCTGCCGTCGGATATGGCATTGCCAAGGCCGATCAGTTTGCCTGAAATCCTTGCCGTCACCAGGGCGTGTGAATTCCTGAGTGCCGGGAGGAGCTGGTCGGGTTTTTCTGCCGAGGACCAGCCGTTTGATCTGTAGAGTTCAATCACTTCGTCGGTTTCAATCGTGTCTGTCAGGCTTATTTCCATGGTCTAGGTTTTTCCTTGTCTGTTTTGTCTGCCCTCCGCCATTAAGGGCTGTATGGGTTTCAAGGCGAAAACAAGAATAAACTTCTAATTATTAAACGTCAATGTAAATTATATTCTGATTTTTTGGTTTTTCATAGTATATCATTCTGAATCCTGTTTCAAGCACCCCATGACCAATGATCAATCTCCCTTTTGAGGCTGTTTTGCATATGTTTTTTATAACATATCGAATTTACTATGTTTTTGTTGACATCAAAAGGAATTTGGTGGCAATTTAGACCAGCTGTACACCATCATCTGCAAAAGGGGTGATCACATGACCAACGCTGTGATCCGTCGCCTATTTTCATATTTTGCACAAACAAGGAGGTCAGAGCCAATGAAATTCACACGTCGTCGTTTTTTAAAACTTGCCGGAATGGGGGCTGCAATCCTTCCCCTTGGCCAGTTGGGAATAAACCTTGAACCGGTCCAGGCCTTTGCCGCCGGTATGAAGATCGACGGAGCAAAGGAGGTTGTCTCCATCTGCCCGTTTTGTGCCGTCACCTGCCACTATATTGCCCATGTCAAAGACGGCAAGATCGTCAGCACCGAGGGTGATCCTGACTATCCCGTCAGCGAGGGTGCCCTCTGTGCCAAGGGTGCGGCCCAGCTGTCCATGATCAACAGCCCACACCGCTTGTTGAAACCCCTTTACAGGGCCCCATACTCAGACCGTTGGGAGGAAAAAACCTGGGACTGGACCCTTGACCGCCTGGCCGGAAAAATCAAAGAGACCCGCGACAGTGATTTCAAGCACGTCAATGCCAGGGGGGAACAGGTCAACCGTGTGGAATCCATTTTCCACCTGGGCTGTTCGATCATGGACAATGAAGAGTGTGCCGTTGTGCACCAGGCAGCAAGGGGGCTTGGGCTGGTCCATTTTGACCACCAGGCGCGTATCTGACACAGCGCAACCGTTGCGGCTCTGGCAGAGTCGTTTGGACGTGGCGCAATGACCAACCACTGGATCGATCTTAAAAATTCAGACTGCATCTTTATCATGGGCAGCAATGCAGCCGAGCACCATCCCGTCAGCTTTAAGTGGATTTTACGTGCAAAAGACAATGGCGCAAAAATCATGCATGTGGATCCGAAATTTTCCAGAACCTCGGCCAGGAGTGATTTCCATGTCCCCTTAAGGTCTGGTACCGACCTTGCCTTCCTGGGCGGGCTGATCAACCACATCATTGAGAATAAAAAATATTTTGCAGCGTATGTCACTGAATATACCAATGCTGCGTTTATTGTAAATGCCGGCTTTGAGTTTAAAAATGGAATGTTCTCAGGCTACAGTGCCGGTGACAGAAAATATGACAAGGCGACATGGTCGTTCCAGAAGGATGAAAACGGGGTTCCCCTGCGGGATAAAACACTCCAGGATAAAAATTGTGTGTTTCAGCTGATGAAGCATCACTACTCCAGGTACAATTTAAAGGACGTTTCAAAGATCACCGGCGTTTCAAAGGAGAACCTGCTCAAGGTATGGGAAACCTTTGCTGAAACCGGAAAAAAAGACAAGGCCGGCGCCATCTGTTATGCACTGGGATGGACCCAGCACACGGTGGGGGTTCAGAATATCCGTGCCAGCGCCCTGATCCAGCTGCTTCTGGGTAACATTGGTGTGGCCGGCGGCGGTATTGAGGCCCTGCGGGGTGAACCCAACGTTCAGGGCTCAACGGACCATTGCATTCTCTGGCACATCATTCCCGGATACCTGCCCATGCCCCAGGCCCAGTGGAACACATTGGCGGATTATAACCAGGCCTGCACGCCGGTCAGCCATGACCCCCAGAGTGCCAACTGGTGGCAGCACAAGCCTGCCTACATGGCAAGCCTGCTCAAGGGGTGGTTTGGCGAAAAGGGAACCCAGGAAAACGGATTTGGTTACACCTGGCTGCCCAAGGTCGATGCCGGTGTTGACTACTCGTATCTGTATATTTTTGACCGCATGTACAACGGCCAGATCAAGGGCGGATTCATCTGGGGAACCAACCCTGCCCAGAGTGTTCCAAATACCAACAAGGTCAGAAAGGCCATGGACAATCTGGACTGGGCCTGTTTTGCGGAAGTCCACCACACCGAGTCAACGGATTTCTGGCACAGGCCAGGGGTGGATCCGGGCAGCATAAAAACCGAATGTTTTCTACTGCCTTCGGCCAACCGTGCGGAAAAAGAAGGATCCATTACCAACAGCGGCCGGTGGCAGCTGTGGCACTACCAGGCAATCAAACCCCAGGGAGAATGTCTGTCCCTGGGTGACATGTGCGTAAAGATCACAAACAGTGTCAGGCAGTTGTACCGCAGCAAAGGCGGTGTTTATCCGGAACCGATCCTGAATCTGGATTTTCCCGCCTATTATGATCCTGAAAAAATTGCCCAGAAGTGTAATGGGTGGTTCACCAGGGACACAGAGATCAAGGGCACGCTGTACCGGAAAGGGCAGCAGGTACCCAGCTTTACCGCCCTCAAGGACGATGGTTCCACCGTCTCCCTGAACTGGCTGTACGCCGGCGGCTACACCGAGGAAGAGCCCGGCAGGAAATACAACAAATCCAAACGTCGGGATTTTTCCCAGACGCCGGAACAGGCAGCCATTGGGCTGTATCCCAACTACGCCTGGTGCTGGCCGGTGAACCGCAGAATCCTCTACAACCGTGCATCCGTGGACCTGAACGGGCAGCCTTGGGCGCCCCACAAGCCGGTTATCCGCTGGGATGGCGCCAAATGGATCGGAGACGTTCCCGACGGTGGCTGGCCACCCCTTGCATCGGGAAAGGGGAGGTATCCGTTTATCATGCACACAGAAGGCCACGGCCAGCTGTTTGGCCCGGGACGCAAAGAAGGGCCATTCCCCGAGCATTACGAGCCCATTGAAACACCGGTGAAAAAACATCCGTTCTCCGATCAGCTGAGCAACCCCTGTGCGGTGATCTTCCATGGTGAGATGGACAAACTGGCAGAACCCGCAGACAAGCGTTTCCCCATTGTATTGACCACCTACAGCATGACCGAGCACTGGTGTGGCGGTGGTGAAACAAGGAATTCGCCTCCCCTGCTTGAGGCAGAACCCCAGCTCTATGTGGAGATGAGTCCCGAACTTGCCAAGGAAAAGGGCATCCTGAACGGTGAACCCGTTGTGGTTGAAAACCTCAGGGGACGGGTTGAGGCCATTGCCATGGTCACCATCCGCATGAGGCCGTTCATCATCCAGGGTAAAACGGTTCATGAGGTGGGCATGCCGTTTTGTTTCGGTTGGACCACCAAGGGATGTGGTGATTCCACCAACCGGCTGACGCCGTCCGTGGGCGATCCCAATACGACCATTCCTGAGTTCAAGGCCTGTCTTGTCAATGTCAGAAAGGTCGATAAATTAAAGGAACTGGATGCCTGATACTGTCTGGATCTTTTTTCAGTACAGGCGGCTGTTTGTGGTTCAATAAACAGCTGCCTGCCCAAAACAAGGAGCAAAGAAATGGCTAACGCTTTTTTTATAGATGTATCACGATGCACCGCATGCCGCGGATGTCAAGTTGCCTGTAAGGAATGGCATGGACTTCCGGCTGTCCAGACCCGGCAGCAGGGAACCCATCAAAACCCGCCTGATTTAAACCCCTTTAACTACAAGGTGGTCCGTTTTAACGAGCATCTCCATGGAAACGACCGGGAGCATATTGTGTGGAATTTTTTTCCAGATCAGTGCCGCCACTGCGAAGAGCCTCCCTGCAAATACATAGCAGACGATTACCTGGAAGGTGCCATTGTCAAGGACCCGGTAACCGGCGCAGTTATCTATACCGAACTGACCCGTACGCTTTCCCAGGAGGCGTTTGAAGAGATCCGTGATTCGTGTCCCTACAACATCCCCCGCCGGAATCCTGAAACCGGAGCCATCGTCAAATGCGACATGTGCAATGACAGGGTTCGCAACGGGCTTGTTCCCATGTGTGTGGCAACCTGCCCCACGGGAACCATGAATTTCGGTTCCAGGCAAGGGATGATCAAGCTTGCCCATGAACGGCTCGCGATTGTTAAAAAAGCGTTTCCAAAGGCCCAGCTTGTGGATGAGGAGTTGGTCAATGTTATTTATCTGATTACCGATGCGCCTGAATTCTATGCAGATAATGTCTTTGCCGATGCAAAACAGATACCGGATCCTATGACCCGGAAGGAATTCCTTGCTAGGTTGGTCCAACCCATCAGGGCTGCAAAGCTGAAAGTATGATGACCCCGGGTACCCGGGCTTTTGGGTGCCAAAGGAATTCAAATATGACCAATGAACGTATCCGCCATGATAAATCAGTCAGGGGGGTAAAAAAGGCCCTGGAAACCATGGCCGGCAACAGACCGGAACTTGAAACCCTGGTTGACGCCTTTGGCCCGATGCTCATTGCCAAGGCTGCCTTTAAGGAAGATCACCCCCTGCCCGAAGGGTTAAGGGTTGACGATTTCCCCTTTGATCTGAACCGTTTCATCCAGGGTGAATCCCTGTTTACAACCATTGGATTAATGGATTTTCACGGGGAATTCAACGTTGCTGCAGAATGCCTTTTACCGCCCATGAAAACCGCATTCAAAGGCATTGCCCGGGATCTTGAACGAATTGAGCAGCGTTTTTCAGCCGCAACCGTGGACACCCGGGAATGTATCCAGGCCTTAGTGGATGATCAGCAGGCGATCTTGAAAAAACAGGCAGGGCAGATGGGCGCATCCTTTGAGGTGTTTAAATTTGTTATGGGGCAGCTTACCCGGCCGTTCATTGAGATGCAGGCCGAGGCGTTTGCCCCGCTGACCCAGGGCCATCAATGGCTCCATGGTTATTGTCCCCTCTGCGGTTCTCCTGCCGCCATTGCAGGGCTTTCGGGTGAAGGGGGAAAGCGGTGGCTCCAGTGCTCTGTCTGTGATCATGAATGGCGTTTCAACCGTCACACCTGTCCCGGGTGCAATGACAACGACCACACCAGGCATGAATACTTCTTTGACCAGAACAGTCCGGTCAAGGCCGGAGAGCGGGTTGACGTCTGCCACAACTGCAACACCTATCTGCTGACCATTGATCTTCGCCAGCGGATTGACCCTGTGAACATGCAGGTGGCCGCACTGGGAATGGTTCCCCTGGACATTCTGGCCCGGGGCAAAGGATTCATTCCCCTGGCGTCGACCCCCTGGAATTCGTTATAGCAGTCATGGCCGGAACAGTAACTTTTTGTTCCGGCCGTCACATGGCCTAGGGCCACATTGATGGATCGGTAAAAAGGATGAAATCAACCATTCCATTATCGGACATATAATGTCTGATAATGGGAAACCCAAGGGGGATTTAAAGACATCCAAAGTCCCTGTCCCCCCGCTTTATTCATACAACGCTATTGATCCCGGCCTGTAAGGCTTGCCATTAACCTGGAATATCCTGTGAATCGATTTAACACAGCGGCACTGATCATTCGCACTGCAATATAGATTAAGAGGAAAGATGCAAAATAATGCACAGAGTTGCCCAGGAACGGGATGGTCACGGGCAATTCCAGGGGGGCGTCGGCAAAGCGCATGTGTACCCAGGCAAGGGCAAAGGGCATGGGCCAGATGGAGACACAGAAAATGGCTGCACCCAGTGAGAAAGAATAGCCAAAGGCATCAAGGGCCTGGCTGTTAACCGCTTTATAACTCTCTTTGTCCCCCATTCTCAGGGCTTTTTCAGAAAGATTGTGGTTTCGGTCCATTTTTTCCTGGAGCGTTCTGATGTATTTTCTGTTGAAATATTTCACCCCGATTGCAGAAATATCTCCAAGGATGAAACAGTACAGGGCCAGGAATATTGTGCCTAGAACATACCCCGCTGCCGGTGAAGACAGCCATCTGAAGGGGGCGATGAACCAGGGGTCGACCATAATGAGAAACGGTGTCAGTGAGTTCATGAAGAAAAGCTCCGGGTGTTTGGCCCGGAGCCCTTTAAAGGCGCAAGGCCGATTGAATGTTAACCAAATATTCTATAGTTAAAGAAACCCCTTAAAACATAGTCCACACCGACATACAGTGCGAGCACGATGAACAGGCGTTTGAGCCAGAGATCTGAAAAGTATTTGGACGTTCTGGGTCCGACGATTGACCCCACTGCCACACCGGCAAGTTCCAGCCCGATCAGGGCCCAGTCAAACTGGACGCCCTTGGAGATCAGGGTAACAATGCTGGTGATCATACTGATGAGTACGGCCAGGGCAGAGGTCCCTGCAGCCAGATACATGGGCAGTTCTGCAACGCTGGTCAGGAAGGGAACCAGCAGAAAGCCGCCACCCACGCCAAGGAATGCAGCAATGGCGGAAATGACCACGCCGCCTGCAAGGGGAATCAGGGGATTGAATTTGAATTCAACACTGTAAAAGGTAAAACAGACCTGGGTCAGAGAAAATTTTGTTATTTTGACGCCCAGTGACGACACATCCACTTTTTCACCGCTTTTTTGTTTTTTAACGGTTTCTTCAAAGGCCTGGGCGGCTGCCTTGGCATTTTTCTTACTGGCCTGGCCTTTGGAAGAGGTCTCATAGAGCAGATAAAAACCAAGTGCCAGGACAAACAATCCAAAATATCCCTGGTACTGGGAAAATGAGATCTTGCCGGCACTCAGGGAAACCGATCCCCAGGCACCCAGGATGGAGCCGACACCCAGGGAAACTGCAAGGGGGACAACAAGACGGCCCATTTTATAGTAATTAAACGATGAAATAAGGGCCGACAATCCCACCAGGTACTGATTGGACCCACGAATCGAGTCGGTGATGGCTTTGTTCAGAGAAGGTGCCGTTTCCTTGAAGGATTTTGCGTACCCGCCGAGACCAAAGATACTCATATGCCCCACACCGGCCATGACGCCACCAAACGCGCCCACTGTAGAGAAAATCCAGCCCACCCAGATTGCCCATAAAAATGCCACAATCAGGTTGACCTGGGGGGCCCCCGGGATACCCAGAAACCCGGCGGGCAGGCTGGTATCGATCTGGCCTTTGTCTGCACCCGTCGGGGCCGCCGCGATGGCATCCTGCAGTTTGCCTGCAAAGGCAGGTTCCATCCATAACCCAACGGACAGGGCCACAAACACCATGAAAAAAATAATCTTATTCTTGTTTGCCACAACACACCTCCAGAGTAATTAATAAGTCCAGCACCATGCAAAACTCATTTCAATTTTATTTCTGGAGGCTGGTATAGCAATCTTTGTGCCAATGAAAGAGGGGTGACGATTTTAATCGGTCTTACCATGGCCGGAACAGGGGAATATCCGGTCCGGCCATGAACAGGCGGGCAGCTATTTGCCAAAGCTGCACCTGGGAAATTTACATTCCTTGCAGGCAAGACAGAAGGCCCCGTGCCCCATGCGCGCAAGATCCCGGCGCGTAATGGGCTCTTGGGCCAGAATCCGTGGTAAGACAAGGTCCAGGCTGGTGGTTTTGAAATAGAGGGCACAGGCTGGAACGCCGATCACCGGGGTTTTTTCGATGCGGGCAAGAAGGGTCATGGCCCCCGGCAGAATCGGTGCACCATAGCGCATGTCGGTTGCGCCGGCATCCACAAGCCCCTGGCGGGTCACATCGTCCGGGTCAACGGAGAGCCCGGCCGTTGTGATTAAAAGGTCGGCACCGCCATCCATCAGCCGGCTGATTCCCTCGGTTATTGCCGTTCTGTCGTCGGGTACAATAACCGATCCTGCCACCTTGCATCCAAGGGCTTCAACCTTTGATTTAATAACCGAACCAAATCCATCTTTGATAAGCCCCTGGAACACTTCGGTGCCGGTAATCAATATGCCGACGTTTGCCTTACGCATGGGCAGCACCTCAAGGATGGGGGCATCGTTCAGAACGGTCATGGCCTTCTGGAAGTTCGTTTTTGAAATATACAGTGGAATGGCGCGGGTTCCGCCCAACTGGCGGCCCTTTGATACAACGCTGTAGCCCTTGCGCGTGGCACACATGACATCGGGGACCAGATTAAATCCTTCCAGCAGATCTTCACGAATTTTGAGCAGGCCGTCCCTGGTGGCGGTAAAGGTGACCTTGCCCTCACTGGGCTTTTCCGTGAAGGCAACCCCGGTGCCGGCCATGGCGTGGGCAAAGGCAAGGGCGGCATTGTCTTCGTGGACCCAGCGATCATCAAGTTCCCCGCTATTGTCCAGGTAAACACGGCTTTTGCCCATGGTCTGCAGGCGGCAGACATCCCCCGGGGTGACCACCTGGCCCCGCTTAAAGGCTGCCCCCTTTTTCTCTCCGGGAATGATTCGGGTCATGTCATGGAGAAGCACGGATCCTTGAGATTCTTCAACCGGTATGGAGATCAGGTGGGGAGCGGGGGAAGCGGATTGCGGTTCATCGGAGATATAGGGTGTTTGCCCCTGGCATCCCCTGCAGATGGCGCCGTGGCGCATGGGAAAGGCCTCGCCGCATATGGGGCAGTTAATGGTTTTCCCAAGCGCTCTTTTTTTTAAATACCGGGGATGGACCTGGACCGGTTCAATGGAAAAAAGATCAGCCCCTGCAAGCCGGATCTGCTCACGCAGGAGCGGGGTGTCCTGCTCTGCCTTGGGTTTGAGTTTGTAAAACCAGTTCATGATCTCCTGCCAGGGTTTTATTTTGGCAGGGTCCAGGAACACGCGGATTCCGGTGCCTTCAAATTTATCGTACAGGGTCAGGGCAAATCGTCCCAGGTTTACAACTTTTAACCAGGCATTGCCGGTGGTGCAGAGGGTGAGCATCTGAATGGCGTCGGGAAGGCAATAGGATGTTTCACATATGGCATCAAACAAGATCCCCTGGGGAAGCCGCTCAAGTGCGAGATCAACCATGCGTCCGCCAATGATCAGACCGGGTGCGGGATAGCCGTGGAAAGCGGTCATAAAGTCAATGTACGCTTCATAGGTGTAAATATTTCCACTATGGTCCCTGCACCATGGGGGGGCATTTGAAGGTTGTTGGGTCTTCAAATTTTCAGGCTTTGTTTTCATTTGCTTTCCTTGATCGTAATGCTGTCTTTAAAAAGTATATCAGCTTGAACCACCACATTCTTATGGAGTTTGCGAAACTGTTCAACAAGTTCCAGGGCAAAGGGAACAAGCTGCGATCCCCCGCCCGAGGCCCCGCCTTTGCTGCGAACAAGCAACGGAACGCCAAGCCTTTCTTCAGTGGCTTTGACTCTGCCCCATACGGCCCGGTAGCTCATTTTTAACTCTTTGGCCGCAGCCTGCAGGGACCCCAGTCTGTGGACCGCCTCAAGGATTTTAAGTCGCCCCAGTCCAAAAACCACGGCACCTCCTTCATCCTCTATCCATATCTTGGATCGTATGAAGAGCTGATTTTCTCTTGTTTCCGGCATCTTAAATTTCCTGTGGGGTTTCCATAATTTTTTGAGAGATATTTTTTGGGGTTGCAAAAACCTGTTAAAGCGTTATGTCAATATTGACGCCACGTGATATCGAAATAATCGATTGATTTAACAATGTCAACAAATTAATTAAATGGAGTTTCTTATAAACCGGCACGGCCGGAGCGATAGATGGCATCCGGCCACAACGAAGTTTGAAAATGGTATTAAACCGCCCCCGGCGGGCGATGGGACCGACCCGGGACCGTCGGCGGCCCTTTTGCCCTGCCGGTCTAAAGCGCAGGAACTGCGGGCTAAAGTCCTCAAACAACCTGCGCTTCTTAACGCCCGGCAGGGCAAAAGGGCTCATCGCCTTTGGGTCCCAATGGGCCGGTCCCATCGTCCGCCGGGGGCTCTGCTGTCGACAATTCGAGGCTACATTTTCTTATAAAACCGGCACGGCCAGAGCGATAGATGGTATCCGGCCACAACGAATATAGAAACTCGACAGCAGAGGTGGGCGGGAACGGGTATTGCCCGCAGCGGATTAAACGGCAGCGGTCAGCATGGACGCTGAAGGAGCTGCCGTTTCCCTCGGAGCAGCCCAGGACGGGCTGCGAGAATGAGCGGAGGGTTATACCCGTTCCCGTCTACCGGTCAGACGAGAGTTTCTTATAACCGGCACGGCCTGAGCGGGGGATGGCATCCGGCCACAACGAAGTTTGAAACGCCTTCACTGACGATGCTTCGGTGGGTGTTTCATATAAAAAAAGAATATGAAAAAAGATTGCACAAGACGGTTGGCCCGGTGTCATCGGCTGAGAATGACGCATCGGGATTTTTTCCCGTCCATTTTAATAAGTATGGGCACTGACAACCTTACATGGCGTAAATATTGGGTTTCACAGAACGCCTCACATTTGTCGAGCCAAGTCCAGTCTATGAAATCCGGATTGGATTCCCGGGAGCTCCTGGTAAGTTCATTCACCGTGATATAGGGAATACCCAAGGATGTGATATTATGAAAAAAATGAGAACCCTGGGAGGGGTCGGCATTGAGCTGCTCGTTTCTTAGTTCGATGACAGCCCCAATACCCGAGATGGCATGCCATTTCACCGGTATGCCCAGCCACCGGTCAGATCCTCCCCAGCGTCCAGGACCAATGAGAAGGTAACGGCGATTCGCTTCAACCAGCCCGGCATTGATTCCACAGATCTCTTCAGCGATTTCAAGGGTTGCAGCCACGGAAAAATTCTGGGGTGTGACATAGACGATATCGGTGATGTCTTCTATGATTCCGTTGCCAAGCGCTGCGGAAGAGTAGCAGAGGGCAGCGTTGATATCCTGCTGGGAAATATGGGTTGTCTGCTGTTTATCGTGGCCGGCCATGGACCGTATCTGCAGAAAATGGAAATCACTGGGTTGGTGTTGTCCCGGATAAAGATTGACGGAAAATTCAATTTCAACCGGTCCGCCGAATTCTTTGCCGCCAAGGTCAAGAAGATCGGAGAGCAGCGGGGCAAGCGGTGGAGAGTCGTATTTCAGGAGACTGGCAAAGGTCAGAAGTTTCGGGCCTGCAGCACTCCAGGTGTCACGGATTCGATTTTCATCCGGAATATAGGTGCTGGAGAGGACCTGCACCGGGTACTCTTCCAGAGCTTCGTCCAGGTTGCGTTTTTCTAGATTGGAATACCGGCCGAAATTGAGTTCATCGGAGTAATCGTTTGTCTTCAACGCATAAAAGGTTGTCTGGGCATTTTTCAGGATATCGTCAATCAATGAAAATTGCGGCAGGATTTGCGGGTTGCCCGGAGAAAACCGCAAGCATTTTTCACCGTCCACCACGGTCTTTCCGAGCCCCAGGGCAATGTGGGCAATGCCATCTTCGGATTTCATGCGGGAAAAAGGGTAGTAGTCAATGGATTGAGCGACCCCGGAGACGGCAGGATAAAAATAGTCTCCATGCTGCTGGCCGGCAAGGGCCTGGACAATCACCGCCATGGAATCATGAAACGGGTGGCTGGAGGTACTCCGGTGGAACGCCTTGGCATCATCGTAGTAGGTGGAGGCAAAGACAAGCTTGATGGCGTTGGCCAGATGGCAGATCCGCATGGAAAGATCCGGATGGTTGTTGGGAATCTTGTAGGTTTTATAAAGGCCTGCATAGGGCTGAAAATGGGCATCTTCCAATTGGCTGGATGAGCGTACCGCCAGGGGAACCTTGAACTGGGATAAAAATTCCTTGAGTTGGCGGATCAGCCATGATGGCAGTTCTGCACCAATAAAAACATTAACCACCTCTTCCACGGAATGCTTCTGACGTTCAAAATTTTCCAGATTGTTCTGGGTAATAAACGCCTCAAATACATCCGTACACAGGACCAGGGTCTTGGGAATTTGGATTCGGAATTTTGGATGGTTCTTGTGGAGGTCACCTGCCTGCTCCAGAAGGCCTGACATGAAAGCCAGGCCTCGACCTTTGCCTCCCAGGGATCCTTGGCCGATTTTGACAAACTCTTTGACATCTGAATCAAAATAATTCTCGTTGAATGTTGACACCACGCCCTTGTGCTTGAATTTTCTCAACTCGTGGATTTGGGTTATGATAAAATTTCTGAGTTCATCCGGGCTGCTGAAATCATCGCTTTTGCAGGCTCTGAATTTCAAGGCAAGATCGATTTCCGACCGGGCCATGAGCCAGGATGAAAAATGATCCCGGTCGGCATGGTAGACCAGGGATTCATCGGGAATGGTGGGCAGCTTTGATTCAAGTTGCATCAAGGTGGTTGCGATGTCTATGTTACGGCCGTTGGGTATGCAGAAGACAAAGTTACCGAATCCCAGATGGTTCAGGAAAAACATACGGGTTGCATGGCGCAGGTTGGGATGATCCTTGTCCAGAAAAAGGGCTGGAATCAGGTCGGCCTTTTGACTGTTTTTTCTCTCTGAACTCATCAGGAGCAAGGGAATACCGGGGATCTCGCGGCGGATGTTGGAAAACAGTTTAATGCCGGCTTCCGGGTCAAGGCTGCCGTTTCTGGGAAAGCGTGTATCCGAGATGACGCACAGCAAAAAATCCTTGTAGCGTTCATACAACCGCTGGGCCTGTTCGTAATTTTTTGCCAGGAGCAGTTTTGGCCTTGCACGCATGGTCAGAAGTTTCATGCTGTCATTGAGATCCGTTGCCAGAAGTGCCTGGGTCTGGGTTACAATCTCCTTGTAGATGATGGGCAGCATATAAGAATAGAACTCCGGACAATCTTCGACCAGGATGACGACCCTTACATTGGCCAGACGGGTATCGTTGTCAACATTGATATGATCTTCAGCATTTTTGATGAGGGTGATGAGAAGGTCGGAATTGCCTGACCAGATGAAAATAGTATCAATGCCGTTGACGCACTGGGCATCATATCCCGTCGGAAGCGCCCTGATGCTTGGAGAAAGGAGAATGACCCTTAGGTCGGGCTGAATACGCTTGATTTCCCGTCCCAGGGAAAAAACATTCGTTTCCTTCAGGTGGGGCACGATAAGAACCAGGTCAAACCGTTTTTCAGCCAGCAAATCAAGGGATTCCCGGGCTGAAGAGGTGCCGGTGATTACCGGCGGATAGCGCAGGTTCAATCCACTGTATTCATTGATTATCTTGGATGCAAGACTGCCATCCTCTTCCATATTGAAAATATTATAGGGGCTTGAAATCAGGAGAACTTCCTTGATCTCATAGGTCATGATCTCCCGATATATGTTGGAACGGGCATGATACTTACTGACCGGCTTTGTATTTTTTCCGTTCCTTGTCATGGAGCGCCTCAGTCGGAGAATTGAACCTTCATAATAAACGTTTGACATGACTATCTGATATTGCCGCTTTAGGCAACTCGATAATACCACAGGTATAATGCGGTAAAATTTTACGCATTACGCATACGCTTCAAATCTTGCTAAATCGATAATACCGTTAAAATACAGTGGTTTATAATTTCTTTGAAAGATTAAACACTGCAGCCTGGAAGCGGTTGAAAAAAATGCCCTGCTCCTTTATCGTACCCAGCCGGGTAGCAAAAAATCCCTAACACTGTTAAATCAATGTCTGAGTAAAAACAGGTGTTTCTTCGGTTACGTCCTTAAGGAGGCTCCATGGACATCCAGTTAGACCCATATGTATTGGCGGCAAAGGATACGGATATCATCAATACTGCCCAGCGCCTCAGCCTTGCCCCTGAAGTATTATACGAGGCCGTTATCGATTTGTCGTCCCAAGGGCTCCTCACAGCCAGGTGTGTCAACATGGCTGCCTTTATTCTCCTGGAAGAGCTGGGCCTTCCCAATTATTTTTTCCAGAACATCGGTGTGGAATCCCTGAAACATCTGTTGGGATCCATTGCCAACAGTATCACCATCGAGGATGGCGAGGTCAGGCTTTATGGCCGGGTGGCCCATGTGGATTTTGGTCTGAATCAGGCCAGTACTTTCCAAAGGCTTCGAATCGCCACCCGGGAAACCCGGGACGACATGGAAAAACTCCTGGAGGATCTTATTTCCGGCCATCGCAGGGAATATTATTACAGTCCGAAAAACGAGTATTATACTTATATTGTCCGGCCTGAAACCGTTCAGGATTTCTCCGGGGATGACTTTAGCGGGTCCAGGTTTCTGTTTTCCCTGGCAGGGGATTATACTGCCACACCAAAACCCACCCGCAAACGGTACGAAACCTTTCTGGGTGTTTGTCAAACATCGGTTATCCACCTGATTGAGGTCTTTAATCTTCCGGAAACAGGTGAAACCCGCCTGATGTTCAATAGCGATTTTGCCTGTCCCCAGCTACCTGCCCTGAGAAAACTGATGAACGATCATGGTTTTGAACTGATTCGGGCCTATTGGGAGCCCTACCGGACCCAATCCGCTGTTCCCTCGTCCATCTGCTCGCTCTATGTGCAGGGGGAATTGCCCAGGCGCAAGGAAACGGCGCTTCGGGCCGACCTTGGGGCTTTTCTCTGCCTTGGTGTCAACGGTATGGAAAATCTGTACGTCACGGGAAAGCTGACGTTCCGGGAAATGCTCTTTGCCGTCAATGCCCTGGCATTCACCCATCTGTTTATTTTCAAGGAGCGAGATAACGCTACAGACAGGGAAATCATTGAAGGCCTTGCCACCATGGATCAGAAGGATGTCTTTGCTTCACGGATTCAGAGTTACAATAAATCCACCTACGGTATGGACCTGATCCTGAAAATGGCAAAGTCACATCCGGACCTGATCAAATTTCTATACAACCTGTTTGACCAGCGGTTTAACCCGGCACATAAAGCACGGCTGAGCCCTAACGCACTTGTTGAAAAACACCAGACGTTCAAAAAGTTGATCTCAACCCGGTTCATGGACTCAAGTCTTGGATACGATATTTTCAACTTCATGTTCAAGATGGTGGATTGCACCCTGAAAACCAATTTTTACAAGCCGGAGAAACGTTCCTTTGCCTTCCGTTTTGACAACCGGATCCTTGACCCCATTGTTTTCAGTCAGTTTGTTTACGGTATTTTTTATGTCAACGGACATTATGCCTGCGGCACCCATCTCCGGGCCGGCGACATTGCCCGGGGCGGACTCCGACTGATCCGTGTCTCTCCTTCCAACCACGCCGCAGCACTGGATAATGCCGTGCTGCTCAACTATGCCCTTGGGCCAAAGACCCAGCGGCTCAAACATAAAGACATCTGTGAAAGTGGCTCAAAGGGTGTTGTGGTTCCCCATTCCCTGTATGCAGACTACAGCGAAGATGCCATTTCCGATTATACCGAAGGCATCATGGACCTGGTGCTGGACGACCCTTCCATTATCGATTATTTCGGAGAGCCGGAAATGATCTTTTTTGATCCGGACGAAGGCACAGCCCCCTTTATGGATGCGGTATCATTCAGAGCCAGGGACAGGGGCTATAAACACTGGCGCACCATCACCACGGGCAAAAGCTTTGGCATTCCCCACGGCACCTACGGCATGCTTGACAACAACGATCTGTTCGGCCTGTTCGACCGTGGCAACAACGGTGTTGAACTCCAGATCAATGAAAAATCCGTGACAATCACCCAGGATATGGATGAAATCTATGATGCCATCGGCGGCCGGATCGAAACCAGCGGAATGACCACCACCGGTATCATGAGTGCATTCAGGGCGCTGATCCACCATTCGGGACACCAAGAAGAGGCGTTGAACCTGATGATGACCGGCGGACCCGACGGTGATCTGGGCGCCAATGTCATTCAATGCTACAAGGGCAATATCTGCCTGATCGTTGACGGCGGCTCCATACTGTTTGACCCCCATGGACTGGACAAGCGTGAACTTATGAAAATTGCTTTCATGCGCCACACCTCTCCCAGGGCCAACTCCCTTGCCTATCCTGGCGAAAAACTGAGTGCCCAGGGATTCAGGGTCCCCATTTCAGCCAGAAACATCACCCTTCCAGATGGCACGTTTGTGGAAGAAGGCACCCTGTTCCACAGAAATTTTCTGTACGATCCGGCCAACCGTAAAAGAATCGGCCAGGCCAACATCAGGGCCTTTATCCCCTGTGGCGGATTCAAGGACACGATCCACCACGGCAATGTGAAACGATTTGTCTCCATATTCAAGGACCTTGAATTCATTGTCGAAGGTGCCAACGTATTTTTTGACAACGCATCCAGGCGGTATATTGCCGCCCAAACCGCCATCCGCCAGATCAAAGATTCAACGGCAAACAAGGGCGGTGTGTTCTCCAGTTCCATTGCCGAGGTCCTCACCGCCTTTCTCCTTGGCGACGACTACGAAGAAAAACTCCTCAACGACACGGCCACCCGGTGGGCACTGATCCGGGATATCATGCTTCTGGTGGACGAATATGCCACTGAGGAAACCGGGATGCTCATCAGACTCCATGAGGCTGACCGTTCCGTTCCCCTGTTCGTTCTGTCCGAACAGACCAGCGAACAGATTTTCGCCTTCCAGGCCACCCTTTATAACCGGATCTCTGAACTCACGAGCAACCATACCCTGGTATGGGGGGTTCTGGAACATTATATCCCCGGCATCCTGGTCAAGCGCCTGGGTAAAAAGAGCATCCTAGACATTCTGAATTCAGGGGAACTCAAACCCTACAGGGATGCCATCTTGACCAAAAAAATGGCATCCCTGGCCTTTTATAAATATGGCATCCAGTGGGAGGCATTTCTTGCAGACATTGACTACCGGTTTGAGGCGGCCCTCGCAAGTGCCGTGGACTGATCGTGAATTCGTCCATCGTTCTGTGGTTTTCGCCATAGCTAAATATAAACGCCGTCTATAAATATGGGGGTATCTGTCCCAGATTGCCGGAGGATGGAGGGACGTTGTCGGCACGCCCCACAGCTGTAGACCTTACCGGGCCGGATTCCCCCCCTGCACATAGGCCTTAACGCCTGCAACCGAATCCGGTTGGCCGCCCCAAAGGGTTTGCCCATTATCTGCTATTCCGGTTTGATCCCCGGCGTGACAGAGAGCCATGGGCGCAAGATTAACCATGCGCCCGCCAATGGTGGTGGGGCCGGGTGCGGGATATCCGTGGAAAGCGCTAGTGGACCACTCCTTTCTCTTTTAATGCCTCAATATCACGGGCACAATATCCCAGGCTTTGGAGGATCGGGTCGGTATGCTCGCCCTTGTCTGCCCCCCGGGTGCGGATGCCGGGACGGCATTTTCCGAAACTTGCGGTATACCCCGGCAGGTTTACCTCGCCCAGGCCCGGGTATTGAGCCGGTCGGACATAGGCGTTGGCCTTTGCCTGGATATCATTTTCCACATCGGTGACCTTCTGGATGGGGGCAAACATGAGCCTGGCCGCCATGAAATCCGCCATCCACTCATCCCGGGATCGGGTGGTGAAAATGTCGTCAAACCGGGCAATGAGGGCATCGGAGGTTATAGGCCGCCCTTTTTCATCGGTGAATTTTGGATCAAGGGCAAGTTGTGGAACACCCATGATCCGGCAGAAGGTTTTCCAGTACTTTTCCTCAGGATGGTGGGTGCACATCACCCATTGGCCGTCTCCGCAGCAGAACACATTCCGCAACGGAGAATGATGGGAACGGTCCGCCGACACACAGGGGTCTATTTTCAGTGTGTTGGCCAGCATCAGGTTAATGTGCTGGAGCCATAGGGACGTCCCATATAATGAGACATGGATCTCCTGGGAAATACCCTGTCGTTCCCTGGCCAGCAGGGCGGCGAGTATGGCGTGGGAAAGGCTGATGGCCGTTGCCTGGTCAAGCAGGCCGATGTGAAGGGGGGCCGGCAACTCTCCGCCAGTGGCAAACATCAGGCCTGAACAGGCCTGCCCAAGGGGGTCAAAGGCGCCGATATCCTGGAGGGGACCCGCCTGACCGTAACCGGAAACACTGGCATGGATGATCCTGGGATTGAGTGCGCAAATGGACGTGTAGTCCAGTTGCATCTTAAGGATGGTGCTCTTGCGAAGGTTGGTAATGAAAACATCTGCATTCCGGATCAACCGATTAAAGATCTCCCGGCCCGCTTCCGCCTTGATGTCCAGGCAGATATTTTTTTTGTTCCGGTTGGACACTTCAAAGGTCATGCTCCGTCCATCGGGTCCGGCCATGTCCACGGCTCCCACCTTGGTCCAGTAGCGGATTCCGTCTCCAACCGGGTCTTCCACCTTGATCACCTCTGCACCCAGATCGCCCAGTATGGCTCCGCCCCCAGGCCCTGCGTGGAATACGCCGTATTCAACGACCTTTATCCCCTCCAGGGGCAGAGGACCGTCATCCCGGCGGTCTCTGTCATGGTACCTGATTTCCATCCGTTCTCTCCTCCATTCAAATGACGCCAATTTAAATTTTTTTATCAGCCCCGCAACCCCAAGGCAAGGGAATACTACCAATGATTCGAAAACTCATAACGACTGTTTGAGCTGACGGGTCTGTTTCAGATGCACACCGGACAGGCCCAGTTTAAAGGCACCCGATACCAGGTCCTTCAGCTGTCGGGCCGCCTCTTTATGATCCAGTCCGCCCTGCCGGATATTGGAGATACAGTTTCGTTGTGCATCGGTTTTTCCCCTTCTCGGGTGGTAGGTAAGATAAATGCCCATGCTGTCGGACGCGCTCAGACCCGGCCGTTCTCCGATGAGTATGATGCTCAACCGGAGATTGAGGCATTCTCCAATTTCGTCTGCCAGGGCCACGCGGGCCTGGGAGGCAATGACCACGGGCGCACATCTCAGGTCGCGGATAAATGCCTGGGGCAGGAACTGGTCCAGAAAGGCAATGGCGTTGCTGTGAATGGCGCGGGTGGACAGGCCGTCGGCAATCACAATGCCAAGATCAAAGCCCGGCGGGGCAGGGAGGGGCACATTTTTCAACACCTGCCTTGAGGCCTCATCCAGCTGGCGTCCAAGGTCCGGTCGCTGCAGGTACATGGTCCGGTCCAAGGCAGCGCTTTTAACCGTTATGGCCGGTATTTTCCGGGCCTTGAGCTGGAGTTCGATTTTCTGTTTGTCAAAGGGCAGATGCACGGCATCCCGGGCCCGGGCGTGGTCCCGGTCAAAGTTGAGGATCTGCCGGGTTGCAATGCTCGATCCGGCACGTTCCAATCCGATGCGGGCGGGGGTCAGTTCCTTTAACCGGTTGAGTTCGTCAAGGGTCTTTAGCGATTTGTTCATTCTTCCATTTCCTTGAGGCAATCCAGCAGGGGGGTTGCCGGGTGGTCCTGGGACAGCCTGCGTCGTTCATCGTGGAATCCCATTTTCTTTAACCAGGTTTCAAATTCAGGGGCACAGCGAACGCCCAGAACCTGGCGCAGATAATTGGCATCGTGGAAGGATGTGCTCTGATAGTTGAGCATGACATCGTCACCGCCGGGGACCCCCATTATGAAATTTACCCCTGCTGTACCAAGCAGTGTCAGCAGGTTGTCCATGTCGTTTTGATCGGCCTCTGCGTGATTGGTGTAGCAGATGTCGCATCCCATGGGCAGGCCCAGCAGTTTTCCGCAGAAATGATCCTCGAGTCCGGCCCGGATGATCTGTTTGCCGTCGTAGAGATATTCAGGGCCGATGAAGCCGACCACGGTGTTCACCAGCAGGGGGTCATACTGCCTGGCAACGGCATAGGCCCGGGTTTCCAGGGTCTGCTGGTCCACGCCATGGTTTGCATTGGCTGAGAGCGCGCTGCCCTGTCCGGTTTCAAAGTACATCACATTGCTGTTGATGCTGCCCCGTTTCAGTGAAAGGGCCGCATCCCTGGCCTCCTTGAGCAGGCCCAGGGTAATGCCGAAGCTGTCGTTGGCGCCCTGTGTACCGGCAATGGATTGAAATACAATATCCACAGGGCTGTTCTGGGCCATCATCACCATGGCATTGGTGATGTGGGTAAGGACACAGGATTGGACCGGTATCCCATAGCGTTGACGCAGATCATCCAGCAGTTGCAACAGGGTGGTGGCCGTCTGAATGTCGTCGGAAGCCGGGTTGATGCCGATAACGGCATCGCCGATGCCGTTGAGCAGGCCGTCCAGTATGGATGCGAGCACGCCTTGGGGATCGTCCGTGGGATGGTTGGGCTGGAGCCGGGTTGAAAGATGCCCCTTCAGGCCAATGGTGGTCCTGAACCGGGTGACGGTTTCAATCTTACCGGCAGCCAGGATTAAATCCTGGTTGCGCATGATTTTGGAAACCGCGGCCGCCATTTCCGGTGTAATTCCCCGGGCAACGGATTTGATCTGGCAGGCCTGGGTTTCGTAGGAGAGCAGCCAGTTGCGGAACTCACCAACCGTCAGACTGCTGATCTGGGAAAACGCCCCGGCATCATGGGTGTCCAGGATCAGGCGGGTGACCTCATCTGTTTCATAGGGGACAACGGTTTCATTTAAAAAAGCGTTCAGGGGCAGGTCCGCCAGTGCAAATTTTGCCGCAATGCGTTGTTCTTCTGAATCGGCAGCACAGCCTGCCAGGCCATCCCCTGACTTGGGCGGGCTTGCTTTGGCCATCAATGTCTTGAGATCAGAAAAGCCATGGGTTCGACCACCAATGGTAAACCGGTATTTGTCATGGATGGTGTGGGTCATTAAGTCTCCTGTGCCACATAAATCGCCCCTTTGGGCATTCCCCCTGTCAGTGGGGTCTCAAATTCAATGGTGTGGGCCGTTGCCTTGTCCAATTGGGGTCTTTCACATATGACCCCGCAGCAAAAGGATACAGGAACCCGGGCCGTTTGGGAAATAATAAATGGGCAAGGGGTGTAACGTATTGGCCTGAGACTCTTTTTTTAAGAGCCTCTATTTTTCCACACAATTTAATCAGAATGTCCCCACCTTTATATGATAGTCAGATCTTCTGATCGCACTCAAGCCTGGGGGTATTGCCGGAACGTTGCCGTGCTTAACCAAAATAAAGAGAGACTATTAACATGGAAAAAAAATTAAATTATTTATTAATCGTCGTGGTGGTCTGTATGGCGATGATGTTCATTGCCGCGTGCAATGATTCATCCAGCGATGGCACCTCGTCGTCTGCGTCTACGACCGCTGAAGATGCCACCGCAGACACCGATGATGCCACAACCGTTTCAGACGGCATCAGTCTGCCCTATATGCCGTTTATTGATACCGATTATTTCGACTTTGCCTATGGGGATACAGATGCCGGTGAACGGCTCATTGATTCCCAGTATCTTGCGGATGCCTATTACAATATGGACGAAACCGGCACGGATCCGGGAAATTCCTTTGGGGTTAATTTTGCAGATGGCAGAATCAAGGGGTATGGTCTTGAGCTTGCCGGTCATGACAAAACCTTTCTGGTGATCTATGTCCGGGATACCACGTCCCAGCCCTATGGCGTGAATGATTTCAGAGACAATGGGGACGGCACGGTCACAGACCTTGCCACCGGCCTTATGTGGATGAAGGATGACAGCGGCTATGGCATGGAATGGCAGGATGCCCTCAGCTATTGTGAAGATTTAACCCATGCCGGCTACTCTGACTGGCGCCTGCCCAATGCCAAAGAACTCCAGAGTATTGTGGATTATACGCGAATGCCCGATGCAACCGATGCAACAACGCCTTTCACACCCGGGCCGGCCATTGATACCGATTTTTTTAACATCACCTCTTTTACCAATTATAACGGCGATGAAGACTGGGGTTTTTTCTGGTCGTCCACCACCCATAAATCTTCGGACGGCAGTGGCGGATGGGGGGCGTATGTGGCATTTGGCCGGGCCCTTGGCAATATGGGCACCAGCACCTGGACAGACGTTCACGGGGCGGGCTGCCAGCGAAGTGATCCCAAATTTGATGACGGCACGGATTATTCCAACGGCCATGGCCCCCAGGGGGATGCTGTTTATGTTTACAACTATGTGCGCCCGGTTCGCTATGACACCACTGTAACCCATCCCGCCTATGTCGTTGTGGACACTAGCCAGACCACGTTCTGGGACAATGGTGCTCAGATCAGTGCCCCTGCCCAGGGGGATGACTTTTTCGGACAGGATGCCAGTTACCAGGGGGTTCAAGCCAGCTATGCCGACAATGGTGATGGCACTGTGACAGACAACAACACAGGTCTTATGTGGCAGAAAACACCGGACACAAACGGAGATGGTTCGATTCTGTCGGATGACAAATACACCTTTGATCAAGCCGTTGCCAATGCCGGCACCTGCACCACCGGCGGATACACCGACTGGCGGCTGCCCACCATCAAAGAGCTTTATTCTCTGATGCAGTTCTGCGGTGAAGATGTGAGCGTGGAATCCGATGCCTTGGAATTGAGCATGGATCTGGGCATCGGTATATCAGACGATTTAGGGACGGAAATATTCGATGATACGGGCATGGTCACGGGCGGACTGCCCGTCCTGGATTTTGATGCTGGCATCGACTATTTGTCCAGCCTGGGGATTTATGTCACCGCAACCGAACTGGAAACCCTTGTCGGAAACCCGCCACCAACCCCTGAAACCCTGGCAACGGCCCTGAGCATTCAAGCCGATGAGGCCATGATTCTCATGAACCTTTATCTGGGCGTGCAGGAAATGGCACCGCCAATGTCCTAGGATCGGGTAACACAATCTGGATTGCAATGAACAATGTCCGTCTCCCGGCCGTCCTGCACTTTCGGGAGCATTGTGGATTTGCCCATGACCGAAATATCGTCAATGTCTGCCGTGGCCAGGCGTATGGCATCGGCAGATAACCGGTCCGAAAACAGGTGCTTGTTCATGCATTCCCTTGTTTATCGATGGTAGCTTAGAATCTGCCCCTTGAACGGCTGGTCCAGATATTCTGAATTGGCGGGTTTGCACTGGGTGTGTGAGTATCCCAACCCCACCATTTTTTTACTGAAGTTGGCATGATGGCCGCGTCCCGGGTCAACCAGGATCACGTCGCATTCTGATTTTGCATGCTGCTCTATGAACCCGGACAGCAGGCTGGTATGAGATCTTTCGTATAAAAGGTCGCTGCCGATCACCAGGTCGAATTTTCCCAGGCCGCTGTCCGTGTCGCCCCATCCTGTGCGAACAAAGGGGATGGCCCTGCCTTGATTCAACTGCGTATTCTGCAGAAGAAAGGGTTCAACCTCCGGATGATAGTCCGTGGCGGTAATATCTGCCGAACGATGATTGAGCAGCAGACTGGTCAATGCGATGCCGCACCCCACTTCCAGTATCCGTTTGCCCTCAATCTTGTAATCAAGCATGTGGTGGGCCAGAACCTCGCTGGAGGCCCATACCACACCGAATATCGGCCATGCGGCCGATGAAATTCCTAATTTTTCAGCGACACCGCCGATGTCAAGGTATTGAAGATTGTCTCGTAATGTCCTTACATGGATATCCACATCACCAAATTCAATTGTCTGGTAGCGGACGCGTAATGAAGCCATAAAAAGCCTAATTATAGGGTGGTGCGCAGCCTGCTATCCCGAATCGAACCTGCCGCACAGGTATGACAGCTTACACGTATTTACATGTTTTTGCAACGTCAGTTTAAGGCGGGAACAATGATGGTGATACCGTGGTTGTCAAACCGGTCCACCAGGGGGCAGGCAAACCCAGTACTTACTTGGATTCTTGTTTGTCAGGCACGCCATCATCCTTATCATAATAATGTTTTTTAATACATTCCTGGCAGATCCCATGGCTGAATTTTGCCTCTGAATGCTCGTGGATATATGTTTCAATCGAGTTCCAGTATCCTTTGTCGTCTCTGATTTTTTTACAATGGGAGCAGATTGGAAGCAATCCGCTTAATATTTTCACTTCGGAAGCGGCGCGTTGAAGGTCATGGATCAGCTTTTCACGTTCTTTTTCAATTTTAATTCGAGCAGTTATTTCTTTTTTAAGCGTTTGATTCAACGCATCAAGTTCTTTAAAAATAATATTATATGGATTCCTGATACCGGTTTCAACGATGGCCTTGTATATGAAATAAAATGAAAAGATTTTAAAATAATGCCCCACCAGGTTTGATAATCCATAGTTGCTTATGTAAACGGTAAATGCCAGTTCCGACACGATCGTACAAAAAATCGATGAAAACAGAAGCGAGTAAATTTTTTTTTCAAACCGTTCCTTGTTTCTATGTAAAAGCAGCATGCCCGTGGCGAGAATCAGGCAGATAATATATTCACTGTTCTTTTTAAAAGCGGTGAGTCCTGTGCCGTCAATAAAGCAAACCGGAAAAAGTTTCCAGGTGAAAATAGACAGCACAAAAAAGGTCGTTAATACCAGATAAATAGAGAAAATGATCTCGGGCTTAAGTTTAGACGGGCCCTCAGATCCTATAAAATAAAAACCAGCCAGAAGTGTTATGCTTTCCATGTATCTGGCTGCAATCCAGAGTTGGTTGGCATAATAATCATAATCGATGAATATGGGCATCCCCTTAAATGCCAGCGTATGAAGCAGATCTAAAAATGCGATGAAGAAATAGGCGATGCCAATGAACAGAAGATATTGATTCTTTATATAGTTCTTCGAGTTCCAGGTTATCATGAAAACAGAAGATGCAACCACTATACTGAAAAATTCGGCAAGGGTATGAAATAGCAGATAATTGACAAAGGTTGTCAGGTATAACCCCACAAGAATCATTGTAATTACTGAATAACGCACCATATGGGGCCTTTTAAATAGAATCTCGGGGTGGGCTTTTTGTGGAGGATGTTTGATCCAGTATCCTTCGCACTTCCTCTGCCATAACCGATTTAATAACCGGTTTCATCAAAAAGCCCTTGATACCCATTTTTTGGGCAAGGTCCTTGTTCATCCTTTCGCTGAATCCTGTACAAATGATGATTGGAATATCCGGTCGCATGGATGCCAACTCTTTGGCAAGATTGTCACCGGTCATGTTGGGCATGGTCATGTCTGTAATGACCAGGTCAAAACCGTCTGGATTGGTTGAAAACACCCTCAGTGCCTCCATGCTGCTGCTTCGCTCCGTTACCCTATATCCAAGGCGCTCAAGCATTTGTTTTTGAAGATTCAGGATAGGGATTTCATCGTCAACCAGTAATACCCTTTCAGAACCCCTTGGGACGATTTCCGGTATGGTGTCGGCAGATACCTGCGGCGATATTTTTTCCATCAGGGGCAGATAAATATGGAAGGTTGTTCCCTTGCCAACCCCGCTGTAAACCTTGATATCTCCTTTGTACTCCTTGACAATGCCGTATACGATGGACAGCCCGAGTCCCGTTCCTTTATCCTTTTCCTTGGTCGTGAAGTAGGGTTCAAAAATTTTATCCAGTTGTGGATGGGGAATTCCACAACCGTTATCGGATATGGATAGCAGGGCATATTTCCCTGGTTGAAGATTCTCGTCTGCCCATTCATTTCCCCCCAGGGTCACCTCTTGGACCTTAACGTCAATTATTCCGCCTGTTTCTTCCATGGCGTGATACGCATTGGTTGTCAGGTTCATTAATATCTGATGGATATGAGTCGGGTCGGCTTTGATCAGTCCACAGTCCGATTGGATATCCTGCTTGATTTCAATTACTTTGGGAATTGAAGACCGGATCAGTTTTAATGCCTCTTTGACAATCACCTGCATCTGGATCGGTTGCAACTCCCCATTTCCCTGACGGGAAAATGTCAGGATCTGTTTCACCAGATCCCTGGCCCGCATACTTGCTGCAAGGATTTCATCAAGGCTGTCTCGAAATGGGCTGTCATCGGGCAAATCGTCCATTAACATCTGCGTATACCCGAAAATGGGGAAAAGAATATTATTAAAATCATGGGCAATACCGCCGGCAAGGATTCCGATGGCCTCCATCTTCTGTGCCTGCTGGAGTTGTGCTGCAATTTTTTTTATTTTGTCTTCGTTTTGTTGCTGTTGGGTGATGTCCTGAAAGACGCAATGGGTTTGTTGCACGTTTCCGTATTTATCCCTGCTGATATTTCCGTTCAATGAAACAAGTATTAACGAACCATCTTTCTTGACCATTTCAAACTTAACGCCCAATACTTCTCCAACACTTTTCAGTATCGGAAAATGTTCTTTGAAATGCGCCTGCCAGTCTGGGTGTAAAAAATCGCTAAAGGATTTTCCGATCACTTCTTCAACGGAATATCCAAGAAGATTCAGCCAGGCAGGATTTACCTCAATAAAATATCCATTTGCATCCAACGATTGAGAGGGAAGGGGAAAGTTCTCGTAGAGTCTCTGAAATTTGGAACTGCTTTCCTTTAAGGATGCTTCGGATTTTTCAAGAACAGCTATTTTTTGCTCTATCCGTCTGATCGTTAACTCTAATTCTTCGTAAGACGGTTTGTCAGCCATAGATAACCCCAGCGAGTGTTAAAAGATAAATGAATTCCATTCATTGCTGAACAAAGAATATTACATTCTATGACGATGTCAAACGTTTATCAAGGTGTTGTTTTTATCCGGCTGCGGGGAGCTGTGATCTTTTTTCGTGGGCTGTGTAAGGACTTGTTTATTTAAAATAATTGATTATCTTTTAAAAATTGTTCTTTTGTTCATACGAATTCATCCATAAAATCATAAAAAGAGGAGACTAATTTTGAAAGTTATTGGATTTAACGGCAGTGCCAGAAAAAAAGGGAATACCGCCTGTTCTTTGAACATTGTTTTTGCTGAACTGGAAAAGGCAGGTATTGAGACTGAAATGATCCATGTCGGCAAAGAAAAGATCCAGGGGTGCATTGCCTGCCACGGCTGTGTGAAAAACCAGGATGAGGCCTGCACCCTTAAGGATGATCCGGTGAATGAATGGATTCAGAAGATTAAACGGGCCGATGGCGTTCTCTTCGGATCTCCGGTCCATTTTTCAGGGGTTGCGGGCACAATGAAATCCTTTCTTGACAGGGCCTTTTTTGTCTCTTCGGTCAACGGTGGTCTGTTCCGGCACAAAGTCGGCGCTGCGGTTGCCGCTGTCAGGCGATCCGGAGGAATCCCCACGGTTGATTGCCTGAATCACTATATCAACTATTCTGAGATGATCATGCCCTCTTCAAACTACTGGAATGTGGCCCATGGCCTTATCCCCGGGGAAATGGAGCAGGATGGTGAAGGAAAACAGATCATGGCGGTTCTGGGCAGAAACATGGCGTGGATCATGCAGGTGATCGAGCACGCAAAGCAGCAGTTCCCCGCCCCTGAAGCGGTTGACAAAACCATGACCAATTTTATCCGGTAATTCAAGACCCATACCCTGCCGGACCCCGGGTTCGGCAGGGCTTTCCTCCGGGCTGGTTCTACAGCACCCCCTTTATCGTCTTTTGAGCCGGTAATGGATCCCGTGCGCGCCTAACCGATTGTTTTGCGATAATTCAATGGTGTCATCTTGTACTGCCTTTTAAATTGACGCCCAAAGTATGTGTTCGAGTTAAAACCGGACAACCTGGCGATCTGGGAAATTGATAAATGCTGATCGTGCAGGAGTTCATTGGCCTTTTCCAGCTTGATTCTCAAAAGGTATTGGGTGAAGCTGAGCCCTGAAAAACGATGGAACAGGGCATTTAAATAATCCTGATTTAATCCCAGTTCAGCCGCAACAATTTTTCTGTTGATGTCATGTTGAAAATGTTTTTTCACATAGGACTCTGCTTTGGTGAAGGTGATATGTGACCCTTTTGAGCGGTTTTGCTTTTCTATCATTTCATCAATATGGGTCCAGATCAGCCTTGCGTACTGCTGGAGCAGGCGTGGGGTTTTAGAAAATTTAACGCTTTGCTGAAAAAGCATGGACAGCTCATGGCGTACATTGCCCATGGGCAGCATGAACCGGTGCCTGTGGCGGCATAAATGATCGTTGGTGAAAAAATCAATCGACTGGTCCCTCAGCAAAATACCACATGTTTCGTAGGGTTTTTGATTGATGCTTTTGATAAAGGCCCCGGGTTTGATCACCATCGCATCTGCCCTGGGCACTTCAAGGGTCACCCGCCGATTTTTTTTGATCACCGTGAATTCAGCGCAGCCTGAAGTGCAGAATACCAGCCGGTAGAAAGGGTAGCTGAAGATAATTTGATCCTCACGAATCGGCGACTCCTCTGACACCAGTACCACGTTATTGGGATATTGCTCGGTTAAAATTCTGCCGGCAATATCAATCTCAGGGTTTTTGTCAGATAAAATTTGAACCATGATATATCCCAAATTCCGGACAAAGCATCCTATCGAACCCCTATTCAGATATAATATTTTCTGTATGAAAATACTATATTGCCTGAAACAGCCGGTGTCCATGATTATCTTTTAACTTCTTTAGAATAATCGTTTAAACATATTGCCCGCGCCTGGGGCCGTGTGCCTGTATTCTTGTTGGTTGTGTCCATTGCCCGTGCAGGATATTTCGGCAATGCCGGTTAGATCCTCCTAGGAGAATATGGACATGATTTGTATGAAAAGGTGATTTTTTAATTCTTTATTTGAATTTTTTCATGGTATTCTTTTCATCCAATAACGGCCCTGTTGCGAACTTCGGGTCACGCACCGGGCCATACAAATTATTGCGATTCACACCTGCAATGGGGCGGGGCTGGTGCATATATGAATTAGGCAACGTATTTATTCAGTTAACGTCTAACGGAGGGGGAGTGGTTTTGCTCAAGAGAAAAATCGGGCTTGCAAACAAAATTTTTATCGGCATGGTCGTTGGCCTGACCATCGGGTTTCTTTTTCCGCAGTTCGGGATATCGCTTCGTCCCATGGGTATGCTTTTCATGAAACTATTGAAAATGGCCGTTGTCCCCCTGATCTTTGCCAATGTGGTATACGGCATCGGGCAGATGGATGATGCGCGTAATTTTGGAAAGGCAGGCGGTAAATTGATGATTTATTATATGGTGTCAACATTTATTGCCGCATTGATCGGTGCTTTTATCGGGGAACTGTTCCAGCCGGGAACCGGCATCACCCTGGACAGCGGGGCTGCTGCCGCCGTTAACGTGCAGACCATGACGGGTTTCTGGGATGTCTTGTCTTCGTTTGTGCCGGGCAATATCTTCAGCGCCATGGCCAAGGGATCGCTGCCCCAGGTGATCCTGTTTGCCATTTTTACAGGGATTGCAATCCTGCTCATCGGCGGCGATACAAAAACAAGACTGACCGCTGCCTTCCACGACATCTCAACCCTGATGCTCAAAATCATCATGATGGTGATGGAACTTGCCCCCTACGGCATTGCAGCCCTCATGGCCTGGACCGCCGGTAAATTCGGGGCCGATATTTTCGGACCCTTTGCCCGGTTCTTTGCCAGCGTGTACATCGCCCTGATCCTTCAGGTGGTTTGTGTGTACCTCGGGGTGGTTGTCTTTTTTGTCAAGCTCAACCCCTTGACCTTTCTCAAGAAGGTCAAGCCGGTCTGGCTGACGGCATTTACCCTTTGCAGCAGCGCGGCCACCATCCCTGTCTCCCTGCGGGTGACCGAGGAAGACCTTGGCCTGCCGTCTAAAATTACCAATTTTTCAATTCCCCTGGGCGCCACCATGAACATGGATGGAAATGCCATCTGGTTCGGAATTATGGGGGTCTTTGCCTCTCAGATTGTGGGCCTGGACATTACCTTCAGTACGATTTTACAATTTTCCTTTATGGGGGTGATCCTTACACTCGGCAGCCCGGGTATTCCAGGGGGGATTTTTGTCTCCACCACCATCTTTTTATCTTCCTTCGGCCTTCCCATTGAGGCCGGTGCAATGATGATCGGCCTGTTCCGGATATTGGATATGGGAATTACCGCCACCAACATGGTCGGTGATATTGCCGGTGCCACACTGATATCAAAACTTGAGAGGCTGTTTGACGGCAAAACGTCAGAATGCTGGCAAAAATAAGCTGTCTTTGCCGGTTTGACCTGCATTTCATTTGACGGCCATGGTCCGGCCTGGCCGTTTGCCGGGCCGGCCCTCAACAGATGATCAAAGAACCCGGGTGATCCCACCGTTTTTTCATTAAAAAATACAGAGGAAATACTGCAATGCGCTATTCCAATTCAATGCTCGACCTGATCGGCAATACCCCCCTGGTAAAATTGGGGAAAATGTCCGGCAACGCAACCCTGCTTGCCAAATGTGAATTTATGAATCCCTTTAGTGTGAAAGACCGGCCGATGTTCAACATCATCAACCAGGCGGAAAAAACCGGTAAAATCAAACCCGGCGATACCCTGATTGAAATGACCAGCGGAAATACCGGCATGGCATTGGCCTATATCGCGGCACTCAAGGGGTATAAGCTTATTCTCTGCATGTCGGCCATACAAAGTGTTGAGCGGCGTAAGGTCATGAAAGCCCTGGGTGCCGAACTTGAACTGACCGAAGCCTCCCTTGGCACCAAAGGCGCTAAAATAAGGATGAATGAAATCAGAAAGGCGCATCCTGAATACTTTTATGTCGGGCAGCACATCAATATGGACAACCCCGACGCCCATTACAAAACCACCGGTCCGGAACTGTGGAAAGATACCGAAGGCACCATCGATATCCTGGTTGCCGCCCTGGGCACCGGCGGTACGATCTGCGGCGCCGGCAAGTACCTTAAAGAGCAGAATCCCGCCATCCGCCTTGTGGCCATTGAACCCGAGAGTTCCCCCTTTATTTCCAAGGGGATTTTCAACCCCCATCGGATGATGGGCACTGCCCCGGGATTTGTTCCTGAAACCCTGGACCGGGATATTATCGATGAGATCATGCTGGTCTCAGAAGACGATGCCTTTGCCATGTGCCGGCAGCTGGCCCGGGAATATGGCATCCTGGTGGGGATCACCTCGGGTGCCGTTGCCTGCGTCCTTGATCGGATCGGCCAGCTGCCTGGGAACAGGGGGAAAACAGTCGTTGGGATCTTTGCCGATTCTGGGGAGCGGTATTTGAGTGTTGAAGGTCTGTTTAATTCATAAAAAAAAACATTATGTTAACGGTTCTGCCCGGCAAACCCCGCAAAGCCGGGCAGACAATTTCCATACATGGCCTGGTAACGCCTCCCCCTTCTCCAATCAGGGTTCAGGCATAAAGTTGCCGTAAACTTTCCCGGGCTCAATCTGGATCGCAACGCATGCCATGGGACCGAATACGGTCATCCTTGGTGTGACACACCGGCCTGGGGGACACGGTTGATTTGAAATGAGTTATCAAAAAATCTGAATAACCGGAAAAGGGATCATATAGTCCTTTCATGGAAGGTTATCCCCACATCCACCCAGTGCTCTTTATGGTCATCACACAGGGGGATGGTATTATCCTTTTGGACATTGCCATCCACACGGACGGTCATGGACCCCTCGTCCCCGGGGTGTTGCAGAACAGATATGTGATAGACCGTTTCCCGATGGCGGTAGTGAAGTTTAAACCCGTCCCATTCCTTGGGGATACACGGGGTCAGCCTCAGTCGATCCACCTCCAGCGATAGTCCCAGAAGTGATTCAATGATAAGCCGATACATCCAGGCCGAAGAGCCGGTGTACCATGTCCATCCGCCCCGGCCCATGTGCGGGGCTGCGGCATAGACATCGGCAGCCACCACATAGGGTTCCACCTTATAAATATCAACCTCTGCTGCCGATCGGGCATGATTCACAGGATTGATCAGGGTGAAAATCTCCCAGGCCCGGTGCCGGTCCTTCAGGCGCGCAAAGGCCATGGCCGCCCAGATCGCCGCATGGGTGTATTGCCCGCCGTTTTCCCGCACGCCCGGTACATACCCTTTGATATAACCGGGGTTCAGTGTTGACTTGTCAAAGGGTGGATCTAAGAGCTTTACCAGGCGGTGCCCACGGCTGACAAGGTGTTTATCCAGGGCTTCCATGGCCAGGTGTGAGCGCTCCGGGGAACCCGCCCCGGACAGCACGGACCAGCTCTGGGCAATGGAATCAATCCGGCATTCCGGGTTGATGGATGACCCAAGCGGTGTGCCGTCATCAAAATATGCCCGCCGATACCAGTCGCCGTCCCAGCCATGGGATTCTATATTGATCTGAAGGGTTGCGGCCTCTTTGCGGCAGCGCCGGGCAAAGCCTGTGGCTCCTCGTTTATCAGACACCTCGGCAAAACGCACAAGCACTTCATAGAGGAAAAATCCCAGCCACACACTTTCGCCCCTGCCCTGTTCTCCCACAAGGTTCATGCCGTCATTCCAGTCACAGGACCCCATGAGCGGCAGACCATGCTCCCCAAAGGTGAGACTTTTCAGAATCGCCCGGACACAATGGTCATAAAGGCCTGCTTTTTTTTCAGACCGGTTGGGCAGATCATAATATGAATCTTCATCCGCATCCACGGCACGACCCGAAAGAAAATGGACCGCTTCGTCCAGTACCCCGGTATCTCCGGTAGAGAGGACATAACGGCAGGTGGCCAGCGGCAGCCATAGATAGTCGTCGGAACAGTGGGTCCGGACTCCGCGGCCCTGGGGCGGATGCCACCAGTGCTGTACGTCGCCTTCCTCAAATTGACGGGAGGCCGACAACAGCAGATGTTCCCGCACCAGATGCGGGCGGGCATAGATCAGGGCCATCACATCCTGCAGTTGATCACGGAATCCAAAGGCCCCTCCTGACTGGTAGGTCGCGCTCCGGGCCCAGAGACGGCAGGCCAGGGTCTGGTAAAGAAGCCAGCCGTTGGCCAGCACATTGAGTGAGGGGTCAGGGGTTTCCACATTGACGGCACCCAGGGTATGGGCCCAGTGCTGCCAGACCGTAGCGAGTGATTTGTGCGCCGTTGTTGAACCCTGAAAACGATGGACCAGGTTTTCAGCATCGCTCTTATCTCTGCCTATTCCAAGCTTGAAAATGATCTGCTGTTCCTGTCCGGCAGCCAGGTCAACGCTCACCTGAATGGCCGCGCAGGGATCCAAACCTGCCCCAACCCTGCCCGAAAGGCCGGTCCGCAGCATTGCCGCAGGGGATGCCAGGGTATGATTGCGTCCCAGAAATTCAGTCCGGTCGCAGGTTATTGTGCCGGTCATGTGATCATCCACATCAAAAAATGCAACCCGGTTGGGGAATTCGGTGTTATAGGTATTTTCCGCAAAAAGCGCACGGCCCATGGGATCAATGGCCGTTACCACATACATGCTGGATTTTTGCCGCAGGTCCCCCAGCACCCATTCCACATAACCGGTGGCCGAGAGTTTCCGGGACCGTTCCGATGTGTTGCGCACCTTTAAGACTGAAAACTTGATTGCCGCATCAAGGGCCACATAAATCCAGAGTTCTGATTGGATGCCGCGTTCCGTGTGTTCAAATACGGTATAACCGAATCCGTGCCGGGTGACATAGGGTGTGGAACCGGGGCAGGGCGCCGGTGTCGGCGACCAGAAATGGCCCCGTTCTTCATCACGGATATAAAACGCTTCGCCGCCTGCATGGGTCACCGGATCATTTTCCCAGGGTGTAAGCCTGAATTCATGGGCATTTTCGCTCCAGGTACAGGCAGGGCCGCTTTCAGTGATCACCGTTCCGAAAAACGGGTTGGCCAGAACATTGACCCAGGGTGCCGGTGTTTTTTGCTCGTCTGCCGTGGTAATCACATATTCGCGCCCATCCGGGGTAAACCCGCCCAGTCCGTTGTAAAACGTCAGGTCGTGGCGAGGCAGGGGTATTGTTGTGGGCGGTTCGGGCCGGCGGTTTCTGCTGTGAATTAGCCGGGGCATCGTGACGCCCAACAGACCGCCACCGCTGATCTGATCGGCCAGGGTTCCCCGGGTATCGCTGATGATTACCCTGGCAACCGCCTGGAACAGGATACGGTCCTCCTCGGCGATCTGATCGGCAGATCTGATAAAGATACCGCCGGGCCGGTCAATGACATTGGCACCAATACCTGCGGTAATGAGACGGACAATCTGATCGTGGAGAAGCTGCCGGTAACCGGTATGATCTTCATTCCAGATCACCAGATCCACAGCCAGTCCTTTCAGCCGCCAATAGATATGGGCCTGCACCAGTTGCCGTACCAGATCGATATTGGCCGGATCTTCGATCCGCAACAGGACAATGGGCAGATCGCCGGAAATGGCATATCCCCAGAGGCTGGACTGGCCACGGCGGTTTTTTTTAAGAATGCCCGCATCGGCCCGTAATGCAGCATTTGCATAGATCACCGTATTGGCCAGGCGGGCATAAAGCTGGGCATCGGTTTCAGTGGCGCTGATCTGTCTTAAAAAAACCTGCCCATGGGTCCAGGCAAGTTCAAAAACCCGTTCGGCAAGATGCCGGTCCTGGTATTTTTCCACCAGGCCCATGGCCCTATCCCTTGTTTCACCGATGCCGGTAACCATGTTGATGACGATGGATTCTCCCGGGTCAAGGGTTAACCGGCAACGGATGCTCACAATGGGGTCAAGCACCGACCCCTGACTGCCGGAGAGTTCGCCCAAAGGGTCTGTTGTATCAGTCATGACCCTGGGGTTGGCAACACTGTTGCCCCGGCCGATGAATTGCATGCGGTCGGTCTCAAAGGACATCTTTTTCATCCTTGCCCCATGTATTGCCATAAGGTGCAGCATAAAGGGCGGCTGTTCTTCCTGGGAGCGGGGCCGCCGGGTGCAGAGAATGGCCTGCTGTTCGGCGATGATCTCGGTCTCCACAAAAAGATTGCTGAAGGCCGGATGCAGGGCTTCGGTCATGGGCGGGGCCAGAACCACTTCGGCATAGCTCGTCACATCAATGGTCCGCTTCCAGCGGGCGAGGTTGGTAAGCGTGATGCGACGCAGTTCAATATCATCCTCGGGTGATACAACCACCTCGGTATAGGTGTCAAGGTCATCATATTCACAGCGAAATTCAGCCCGGCCTTCTGAAAACACCACATTAAATTTTTTCTCAGGCGTAAGGGTCGGCTGATGGGTGGTGGACCAGTACCTTTGGCTGGTAAGATCGCGGATATAACAGAACGATCCGTGATTGTCACTGGTACTGTCTTCGCGCCACCGGGTAACGGCCAGATCCTTCCACCGGCTGTAACCGCCGCCGGCCGCTGTCACCATCACATGGTACCGGCCGTTTGAGAGTAACTGGACCTCCGGGACCGGTGTATCCGGGTTGCTGAAAACCCGGTTGGGTTTTTCAACCATGTCTGCAATCTTATGATGCTCGGCAAGCTCGGTCGTATGGATAAACAAGGTCGTTTCCTTGGGTATCCGTTCCTGCAGCAGCAGCAGGGTGGCCTGGAACATGGGCTCGGATTCGAACCGTTTCTGCATGGGGCCATCCAGGAGCACCGATAAAAGAGAAAGAAAACTCATGCCCTGGTGATGGGCCATAAAGGATCGGACCACTACATTGTCCCGGCCGGGCGGCAGACGCGACGGTGTGTAATCCACCGCCTCATAAAACCCGTATTCCCCTGAAAACCCTTGTTTGGTCATTCGTTCCAGATTCAGGCAGGCGCTTTTGGGCGCCACCATCAGCGCCATGACCGAGGCATAGGGAGCAATCACCAGGTCTTCGGCAAGACCGCGTTTCAATCCGAGACCGGGAACCCCAAAGGCCCGGTATTGGTAATTGTGGTGTACATCAATGGCATTGTACCCGCTCTCTGAAATACCCCAGGGCACGGCATTTTTTTTGCCATAGGCAATCTGGCTGGCCACGGCCGTCCTGCAGGTCTGGTAAAGCAGGGTGTTTTCATAGGCCGGCATCACCAGAAGCGGCATCAGGTATTCAAACATGGACCCGCTCCAGGACAAAAGAATGGGCCCCTCCCCGGTGGTGGTGAGCAGCCGCCCCAGGGCAAACCAGCTTTCCTGGGGCAATTGCCCCTGGGCAATGGCGACAAAACCGGCAAACCTGGCTTCCGAAGCCAGAAGATCGTAATAGCCTGAATCCCGCCGATGCTCGCTGACATTGTAACCAATGGACAGGAGTCTGCGTGGGGCATCAAACAAAAAATCATACTCCATCTGGGCAAAGTCATTGACCTTCTGGCAAAGTCGTTCAATGGCTGCAAGCCGTTTTCGGGCCTCTTGCCCGGAAGCCGTCACCTGGCGGGCAAGCGCATTCAGCCACGTTTTTTCCTCTTTTTTAATTGCCAGGGAAAGACGATGCTCAATTTCCGGCAAAAGTTTTGCGTCCATCTGAGCCACCTGGGCCAGGGTCGGGATCAGGTCAAGATCATCCATGTCGTGGGGGGTATCCAAAGAAGAAAGAAGGTCTGTCCAAGACGATAAAAGAATCAATTCACCCAGGGCATTGCGGCACTGCCCGGTAAAGGCAAGGGCCCACCCCCTCAAAGGGCTTTCAAGATCATTCTCCATGGTTTTTACATCCATCTCCAGGCCTTTGGCAGACTGCAGGAGCTGATTTAGACACAACCGTGTCCCGGTCAGGGTGGCCGGCGGGGTATTGACGTTCTGTTCCAGTTCCTTGTGCAGTTCTGAGAGCCTTGCCGAAAACTTGTCCCCTGCCTGATCTAAGAGAACATTAAAGGTATCGCTGAGCCCCTGGAACAGTCGTTTGCCCGTTATTGTCCCATGGCTGAGCCCCTGAAGTCCGGGCCGCAGGGTCAAAAGATGCCCGGCCAGATTGCCGCTGTCAACCGAAGAGATATAGCGGGGCAGAAGCGGTGCAAGGGAGACGGTGTCATACCAGTTATAAAAATGACCCTGAAATCTTTCCAGGGTTGCCATGGTATTCAGGGTGGCGGTGGTCCGCTGGATCAGTTTTCCGGCACTGATATAGCCGAAATCATAGGCAGCCAGATTTGTTAAAAGTGCCAGCCCCATATTGGTGGGCGAGGTTCGGTGGGCAATGACACCGACCGGTATCTCCTGGTAATTATCCGGCGGCAGCCAGTGATCTTCCGGGCCCACAAAGGTCTCAAAAAAAGCCCAGGTTTTCCGGGACAGCCTGTGCAGAAAAATGGTCTGATCCCCTGTCAGGCTTTCCAGGAGCCGGGCAGGGGGGCGGCTGATCCACCAGGTAACGGCGGGAGAAAAAGCCCATAAAATGAGGATGGGCCCGGCCACCAGCAGGGTGATAGGTTTCACCAGCACAAGGGTCATGGCCGATGCAACGGCAATGACCGGAGCCGGAGCCATGGATATAAACGATTTTCCGATCCCTGCCTGATCCTCCTGATTCTGGCGGCCTGTTCTGCCCGACGGGTTCCATTCAAGCATCCGCTGGTGTGTGATCATCATTCGCCAGAGGGTGCGGACCATGGCATCCAGGCTGTAAAATGCTTCATGGGGAAGGTATACAAGGGTGAGTGCCGCCTGAAGGCCGTTTCGCCCGGCCGATTTCAGTGTGCAGGTCAGATGCTCGCCGAGCCCCACATCCGCGGGTTTTTGAAAAACATTCAGGACCAGGGCCGGCAGAAAAGGAAGCACAAGAATGCCGATCACTGCCAGGGTCCAGAACCAGGGCGAGGCGAACACCATCCAGCCCAGCAGCAGAAGAAGTGTCACGGATGCAGCCATGAGACTGCGCCGCAGGTTGTCAAAAATCTTCCAGCGGGACAGCATCGAAAGCGGATTCTTCCGCATATGCCCGTCAGGCCCGGGAACCCCTGGAAACAGCCAGCGGGCAATCTGCCAGTCGCCCCGAATCCAGCGGTACCGCCGATCCACATCCGCATTGTAGGAGGAGGGATATTCCTCGTACAACTCCACATCGCTGATCAGTCCGGCCCCGGCATAGCAGCCCTCAAGAAGGTCGTGGCTCAAAATGAGATTTTCCGGGAAACGCCCGTCCAGGGATTTTTGAAATGTATCCACGTCATAAATGCCCTTGCCGATGAAGGATCCTTCCCCAAACAGATCCTGGTACACATCGGAAACCGTCCGCGTATAGGGATCAATACCCGGTTCACTGCCGCACAGGCGGGCATAAAAGGAAGGATTTGTATTGGACAGGCTGATGGCCACCCGTGGCTGGAGGATGCCGTAACCTTCTGTGACGCGTTGCCGCTTTTCATCATAAACCGGGCGGTTGAGGGGATGTGCCATGGCTCCGACAAACTGCCGGGCTGAATCACGGGCCAAAAGGGTATCGGTGTCCAGGGTGATCACATATTTCACCGATGATAGAATAATGGTGTCACCGACCACAAGGCTGAACCGCTCAGCAGAACCGCCCCGGAGCAGACGGTTCAAATCAGCAATTTTGCCGCGCTTGCGCTCATACCCCATCCAGATCTTTTCCTGGGGGTTCCACAGACGCGGGCGATGGAACAGAAAAAAAATATCCGCCGTTTCTATCCGGTATTTCTGGTTCAGCGCTTCAACACCCCGGCGGGCCCGAAGCAAAAGCGGGTCGTCTTCCAAAAGATGTTCATCAGCAGCATCGGAAAAGTCGGTGAGCAGACCAAAATGAAGATGGAGATCCCGGTTTGCCAGGAACCGGACTTCCATAGCCTCCATCAGGTCGTCAATGGCATGGATGCTGGTTAGCAGGGTCGGAACCACAACAAGGGTCCGCCATTCCGATGGTATCCCGGTGGAAAAATCCATGCGCGGCAACGGTTTGGGCCTGACGGTCAACGTGGCCAGCCAGTTCGCCAGGGCCACAGCAGGCTGAACAGCACAAAGTAGGAGCAGCAGGGCAACAGGCCCGAAGGCCCATCCCGCCAGACCGTCGGAACGGGCTTTTATAAAAAAACAAGCTGCCGGAACAACGGTTAAAAAAACAATGGCACAGCCATAGACCACCAGGGGAAACCGGCGGATGATCCTGCCAAGAACCCGGCCGGGCGATAAACCCAACCCCGCCAGGTGTTCGAGTTCGGGTAAACCTTTGTCGATGAGGTAAAAGCCCACATGGGCCGTGCGATCATCCACACCTTTTTGTACCGCTGCTGCTTTGGTAAGTGCAATGGCCTGTTGCGCCACTTCATTTTCAGACCGAAAACTTTTCCGGGCAATCGTTTCAATGATATGGCGATAGGCATCGCGGGTGGTAAAATCCATCCTGCCATAGACCTCTGCCGGATCTTCACTTAGATGTTGATTAACAACGCTCATGGTCTCGACAAACTCGCGCCAGTCCATGGCGGAAAGCAACCTGAGACTTCCGATACTGTTGCTGACCGACACCTGATCCGCCGCCTGCTGCCGGGTCTCCAGACGCAACAGATGCTCGATGGCCAGACCAGATCCTGCCAATCGTTGTTCAATCCAGGTGAGGGGCAAGGCCAGGGCTGGACCCTGCCCCTGTAAACGCCGGGCCAGCTCGGCCACAAAAGAACCCACCATGGGGGGGGTGGATCGTGCCATATCGGCGATCACCATAATCAACCCATTGGGGTCTTCTGCAGCGGTTTTGATCATCTGATCTGCCCAGTGGTCTGCCAGGTTACGATTGATTTTATCTGCGGCAAGCCGGGCTGCAATTCTCCTCAGATTTTCAATCAGGGCAATCCTCAACATGATGGGGATTGCCCAGAGTTCACCCAGTTTCAGAAAGGTGACTCGCTGATAGGCCGCAACAAAGCTTATGAGACCTTCCGGATCCACCCGCCCGTCCCCGTGGGAGATGGTCTCAAGGGCAATGTCATACACCCTCGGCCTTCCGGCTGACGGCCCTTTTGACAGCCGTGGCAGCTCAAGGCTGTAGCCCTTTGGCAGATGCCGTTTTGCTGTACGGATCTGCTCCTCGATCAAATAGAAATTGTCGAGCAGCCATTCTTCAGCCGGAACAATCAGGCGGTTTGTCACAATGGCTTTGGCCAGGGGCCTGCACACATCAACGAGTACGGCCTCATTCTCCGACAGGCGGGACAAAAGTTTGTCCGGCAGTTGCCTGTCACTCAGTTCATGTGCATTGGCCAGGATTCTGCCATGCTGCTTCATCTGGTCACTGCCGAACAGTTCTGCGCGAAGGGGTAGTTCTTCAGCAATGATGGGCGTCGATTTCTTTTTGTAAAGATATCCGAAGAAACGAAACGGTCTCCCGAAAAGTTTTGCGATGCTCACCATTATTTGGGATCTCTCCTATTTTGTGACCGGGTAAAGTTCAACACGTCTGTTCATTGCACGGCCCTCAGCAGTTTTGTTGGACGCCACAGGTTTTGTAAACGCGAATCCCTCGCAGGACAGGCGGTTTTTATCAATCCCTTCATCAATCAGATAGTTTTTTACAGCTTCGGCTCGCCCCAGGGACAGGACATCATTATACTTTCTGGTGCCGATGCTGTCCGTATGGCCCTGGATTTTTACAAAAAGCGCGGGGCGGGATTTCAAAACACCGACCACCTTGTCAAGAAACGCAAAACCGGCAGGTTTGATGATAGTTTTATCAAAATCAAAATAGGCTTCACCCACCACCCATGCTTTCTCAACCGCCGGAGGCGCCGTTACTTTGGGAGCGGGAGCCGGTGCTTGAACCATGGGCTTTTTAGTCAGGAAAACATCCTGTACAAACTGACCCATGCCGCTGCCTGTCGTCAAATTATCCGCTTTGGTGACAAAGCCGCACTTGCCGATCCTGGCAATTTCTTCCATCAGGACCATCCCCTTTTCATCATCACCGACAAAGATGGGATAAAAACAAAGATCTGCACCCATTTGATTCTTCAGTGCCTGGGCTGCTGCCAGGGTTATGGGTGATTTTAATCCCATTGCTTCCTGGCCGTCACTGATGATCACAACAGCGGTTTTACCGGGAAAGGTTTTAAGATCCTCTCCGGCTGCGGTCAGGGCCGTATGCATAGGGCTGGTGCCACCCGCGCCTGAAATCAGGCCTGATTTTTCATTCAAACCCCTCTGGGTGTATTTCTCCATGCCGTAAAAAAGAACCGTCAGTTTATCGGACACTTTCGGACTGTGCCCAAAAGACCTGAGGCCTCCATTCTGGTCCAGTTCCGGCAGGGTCTGACTCAAGTGTTTTACAATCCCACGGGCAGTGACGAATTTTTTATTTCCGTTATACCGGTCATCCATGGAACTGGATGCATCCAGGATAATCAGAAAATTATCTAGGGCAGAAACATAATCGTTTGAATTAAACATGGCTGGGGTAAAATCAGGACTTGGCTGAACCGGCTGCCGGACAGCACATCCGACGATAAATAAAGCGGTAATGAATGGCAAAGCAAACATGGTTTTAAAAAATTTCATGTTCGTTCTCCTTTTCTATTTTTGATTTGAGCTAATTCTTGACGATAAGGCTGTTCTTAACAGATTGTACCCCCTTGACTGACCTTGTCACTTCCACAGCTCTGGCAGAGGCTGCGGCAGAATTCACAAAACCGCTCAGCTGCACTTTTCCCTTGAACGTTTCAACATTGATCTGGAGCACTTTGAGCATGGGGTCATTAAATATCTGTGCCTTCACCTTGGTGGTGATAACAGAATCATCAACATATTCGCCCGTACTTTCCCTATGACGTGTTCCGGCACAACCGGCGACAAAGGCAAACAGAAAAAATCCAATAATAAAACAGGTGGTAATTTTATTCGTTTTCATAATTTCTCCTTTTTTCATCCTATTTGTGTTGCATCCGATTATAGGGTCAGCGGACCGATATCAACCACCTCCCCTTTGGTTGTGTAAGTGATTCTCGGATGGTATGTTTCTGCACGGGCTGCTTACTGTCTCCACGGCCAATGATTTATGGGATGCCTCCTGAACCGTCCCGGTCAAGGTGACAAGGCCGTCTTTTGATTTTATTTTTAGGGGTGTTCTCTCCTACTTTAATTCGTGCTATCTTTTATGCTGTCGCCCATTTCCTTGATTTTATCACCTGTCTTTTCAATGGCGTCACCCATTTTATCACCCGCATTTTCAACAGCATTATCAATCTTCTTACCTGCATTTTCAGCGGGACCGTCCTTTTCACAACCTGCCAGTAAAAGGGCAAATACAACTGATATCAGCACAATTATTGTCTTTATTTTCATGATGTTTTTCCTTTTTTTGAAAACGGGGATACCACCCCCATGATCACGTTTCCGGTTTATTTGTATCCCGACATCCAGAAAAGCTGCGCGCTCCATTCCCCGAACTGCGCATCGCGCTTTTCTTCGAACAGTGGATGCATAGAAAATCAGAAAAGCTATTTCTGAAAGTTCTGCATGGCTTTTACAATGTCCAGGATGGCCTCGTGCATACCACTAGCTCCGGAATTTAATTCCGGTTCATCTTTATTTTCGATGTTGCCCTGAATTGTAGATTTAATCTTTTCCAGATTCTGAGCATGTTTTTCAAACTGAATACGAAGATCTTCTTCCATGTCCTTTAAAATTTCGGAATTAATCTGTCCGACAAGTTCATCAGCCTCAGCCATTAATTGTTTGAAATCCCTGGTATCTAAGTTTTTTGACATAATGCCTCCTTTCCGACGGTCTTTTGTCCTTCATATTGAATAATTTACGAAAAACGATGGTGTGCCGGCCTGAGTCCTAGAGGTAATCAAGGTCCCGGTTCCCAGACTGCCCATGGGAAATAGGAAACTTAGACAGATCCTCTAATTCTTGAACTTGGCGGCAGTGTCCCGGACTGCAGCACTTACTTTCCCCCAGACCGTCTCTACACCATCCTTAAACTGCTCCCAGTTGCCACCATCCGATTCTTTCAGCCTGGCCTTTATAACCGTAACCTCCTTCTCAAGTTTTTCAATCAGGCTGGCATATTCGATAGTGGCGTCGGCTGCGGAATTCTTTGACTGGGCCTTTAGTTCCGCCAGTTTTGCCTGGGCCAGTTCAACCTCGGCTTCTATCTTCTGTTTGTATGCTTCTTTTGTACCCATGGTACATCTCCTTTAAGTATTTTATATGATGATCAGGCATCTCCTATTGCCCTTTTTGCGGGTTTAACAATGATTTTCTGATAAAAAGTGCAATAAAAAAGCCCGTCCCCCGTCCACCACGGTTTAAGTCAATGAAAGTTGAGTTAATAAATATACCGTTCACAGATTCTCCGGTAATGATAGCCGTAAATGGAAAGGGTGACGGCCGTTGACATGAGCCTTGGTTTCCGCATCAGGGTCCAGAGAATCAAATACCAGTAATGAAAACGTTCCTTTCCCAGTACGCCGAGTCTTATGGTGGCCTTGAAAAATGAAAAAAGGCGTTGAATATCAAGGGGCGCAATGATTTCAGGGGCCTTGAGTTCCCTGAATAAGGTCCTGACGCGGCGGTAATAATTTTTTGGCTGATAGATCTGTTTCATGATGGATTGATATCCGTATAGAAGCTTGTCCATGCCCATCTGCGGAATAATATTGGTGGTTCCGTCCACATTGTTTCCGGAAAAGAATTCAGCAACCCGGCTCTCCTTTTGAAGCCTGTCAAACAGCCGGGTCCCCGGAATGGCCTGGAGCATCCCTACCATGGCTGTCACAATCCCGCTTTTCTGGATAAAATCGATCTGCTGCTGAAAAATAGAGGGTCCATCGCTGTCAAATCCGACAATAAACCCGCCCATGACCTGTAACCCGGAGCGATGGATGATGCCCACACTTTCAAGAAGATCCCTGTTTCTATTCTGGGTCTTATGGCATTCGGTGAGACCGGCTTCATCCGGGGACTCAATCCCGATAAACACGGAATCAAACCCGGCGGCCACCATCATCTCAAGCAGTTCAGGGTCGTCTGCCAGGTTTATGGAAGTTTCCGTGAAAAACACGCATCCTTTTTTATCTTTGCGCCATTCAATCAAGGCGGGAAGCAGATGTTTTTTTAAATACCCCTTGTTGCCGATAAAATTATCATCCACAAAAAAAATACTGCTGCGCCAGCCTGCTGCGTAGATCCGGTCCAGCTCCTGGACGATCTGTGCAGGGGTTTTTAATCTGGGTTTATGGCCGAACAAAGTCGTCACATTACAGAAATCGCAATTGAACGGGCACCCCCTTGAAAACTGAAGGCTCATGGAGGCATACCGTTTCATTTTTAAAAGGTTCCATAAAGGGATGGGGGTGTCGCCGGGATCACAGAACCCGGAAGCCCGGTATATTTTTTTTGCCTGACCTTTATCCAGATCCGACAAAAACCGGGGCAATGTCAATTCTGCTTCACCCAGCACCAGGTGATCGACTGACTTGAATTCATCGGGTTCGGAGGTAAAAAGAGGCCCGCCCGCAACAACGGGGGTTTTTAATGCTTTGCAGCGGTTAATGATCTGCCCGACAGATTTTTTCTGGACCGCCATCCCGCCGACAAACACCATATCCGCCCACAGGATATCATTGTCTTTCAATTTCTCCACATTTGTATCCACCAGGCGTTTGGCCCATTTTTCAGGCAACAGGGCCGCCACCGTGATCAGCCCCAGGGGCGGGAAAGCGGCTTTTTTGCCGACAAAACTCAAGGCATAGGTAAAAGACCAGAATGTATCCGGAAATTCAGGATAAATTAACAATATGTTCATCATATGAAAACTCCTTTAGTTCTGACGGCTTCAATGACCTCCATTCCCTGGAGATGTGAAATCGAATATATGTCAACGTTCAGCGGTTTTCGTAAAAGGGTTTTAGTTCCCAGCAACACGCCGAACCGATGGGATTTTATGTGACGATTCAGGTCTTCACGGGTTTCCCACTCCTCTATCAGACAAAAACGGTTCTTGTCATGGACATCACAAAAAACAGAATAGCTTTTACAGCCGGTTTCACTGCCCACGGGTTTGATGAGCGAAAGAAGGGTTTGCGTAAGCTCCAGCTGCTTGTCCTCAAGTCCATCCAGAACAATTTTGACAATGATCATTTGGGGACCCCTTTTTATTTGCCTTAAGAGTATTTGCAGTCTCTATTTATCTTTAACATCGCAATCATTATGCCAAAGTTTCGATTCGAAGATTTTTCCCGCTTATCAGCCTGATTTTACAGGAATTAACACTATGAAAAGGATGGTTTGGTCAGGGGGATACAGAATATAAAAAGAGTCTTATTTGGCCAATGGGTCATATCTGACATTTTTGCGGGCCAAGATCATATGGCATTCAACCTCAGCCGTTGTGGTGGGTATCGGAAGGGGAGTTATGGTTTTTTGATATTAAGCTTTCGCATTCGTGCACGCAGGGTACTGCGGTTGAGACCGAGAATTTCGGCTGCGCTGTTTTTGCCGCTGACTTTCCAATGGGCCTGCTCGAGCATACGGACAATATAATCGCGTTCGACCGTCGCCAATGTTTGCTGGCTTTTACTTAAATATGCAAAGGGTTTGTTCAGGTCATCGGCCAGGTGTAATTTGGGACCCGATGAGTTGATCACGGCGCGTTCAAGAACATTCTCCAACTCTCTCACATTCCCGGGCCAATGATAATTCTGTAAGGTGTTCATCATGCTTTTGGGAATAATGCCTGTGATCCTACCCATTCGTTTGGAGATTTTTTTAACATAAAAGTCCACCAGCAGTGGAATATCCTCTATCCGGTCCCTCAGGGGCGGCATGGTTATGGGAAAAACATTGAGCCTGTACCAGAGATCATCCCGAAAACGTCCCTGACGGACTTCTTGTTCAAGATTTCGGTTTGTCGCGGCAATAATCCTTGCATTCACCTTGATGGTACGGGAACTGCCCAGGCGCTCAAATTCTCCATCCTGGATTACGCGCAGCAGTTTTGACTGCAATTCCAGGGGCAACTCACCGATTTCATCCAGAAAAAGCGTCGCTTCATCGGCAACCTCAAACCGTCCCAGCTGCCTGGTATTGGACCCTGTGAACGCGCCTTTTTCATGGCCGAACAATTCGCTTTCAATGAGGTTTGACGGCAATGCCGCACAGTTGACTTTGACCAGAGCCCGTTTTTTTCGCTTACTGAATCCATGAACGGCCCGGGCCACAAGTTCCTTGCCGGTTCCTGTCTCGCCCAGGATCAGAACCGTGGTATCGCTTGCAGCGATCTGCTCCACTTTATACAGCACATATTTTAATGCATCACTGTTTCCAATGATGTTCTCATGGTTATGTTCCAGCTTGATTTCTTCTTTCAGATAGGCCCTTTCCTCTTCCAACTGCTCTTTCAGCCGTTTTATTTCGGAAAGGGCAGTCTCCGCGGTCTGTTTTCTTTTTTCAGCCTCCTGCCTTGCGGTGACCAGTTCGGCAGTCCGGGTTTCAACGATTTTCTCCAGATGCCGTTTGTAATATTCGCGCTCGGTCACATCTTCAATGGCCAGAAGGATCAATGGTGCATGGTTTGGCTCCCGGTAGATTCTCCGGGCGTTCAGATGCATGATCTTGGTGCCGATGGTTTCAAACGCATGCTCGACCTCAAAATCATTGTATACGGTATTTTCCGGCAGGGCCTGCTCGAGCAGTTCTTTGAGTTTCGGGATATTCCACTGTCCATTGCCAAGATCATATATCAATGTCCCCACAGTCTCCTGGGGCTTGACGCAGAATATTTTATAGAAAGACGGATTGGCATCCACCACCCTCAGGTTGGAATCAAGCACCAGAAGCGGTTCGCGAATTGAACCCAGGATACTGTTGAAAATGTCCAAAAATGATTTCTGCACGGATAAAACCCTTTTTTAGAAACAAAAACGTGGGGGGCAGCACAAAGAGTTGACTCAACCAGGGAACAACCTTTTAAATGTTTACCATAGTAGATTGGTCGTTGTTTTTTGTCAAAGGAAGGTTTAAAAATCATTTGATGCTTCCAAGGAGACATACCCCATGTGAAAGCGTCAAAAGGAAGCGATTTTAATGTGACACACGGGCCATCGGGTACTATTTCCTTGGACGGGGATGCCAAGCTCCAAAATGCCATTTATAATGGTTTCTATTCGTGGTGATTGCACAGTGGTCCCATCTATTGCAAAGAGAAGGAGGAAACCATGAAAACTAAATTAGTTACATTATTGATCGGTTTGACCGTTTTGGTTGTTCAAGGCTGCAACGAGGAAAGAGTAAACGGAGCGACTTCTGAACAGAAGGCGGCATCCGCTGAGAGAAAGGCGGGGGTGCTCGAGGAGAACTCCGCAGCCGAGGGCAGTAAGGCGCTCCCTTCTCCATCCGAGATCATCAAAAAGATTGAAGTGCAGGCCGTCGATCCGGTGGGCGAAGAGCCCTTGAACGATGCGATAACCTGTCTTTCACGAACCATCTACTGGGAGGCCAGGGGTGAGGGGGATGCCGGCATGGAAGCAATCGCCAATGTTGTCATGAATCGGTTAGGCCATGAAGGCTTTCCAAACACGATTTGTGAAGTTGTCATGCAGGGGCGCGAGCAGGGTGCCTGCCAATTCTCGTGGTGGTGCGATGGCCGTTCGGATGACGCAAAGGAGGATGAATCTTACTCGATCACCAAGGAAATAGCTCGAAAGGCTCTCAACCGACAACTAACGGACCGAACCGGTGGCGCATTGTATTTTCACGGGGGGCAAGCAACCCCCAATTGGTCCACAGGATACATCAAGACAGTCAAGGTCGGCGAGTTTATTTTTTACAAGCCCCAAGGCGGCTCAGCAAAATAGATGATGGATTTGGATTAAACGGCTTTTTTTGTGAAAAATGTTTAATAGCATCGGGTTCTTGTTCACTTAAAATAAAGGCGTCGGCTCGATTTTTAACAGGCATCAGCAGGATGTCGCAGAAAAAATAGAGTTAAACCTATCAAAATAAAATTGGAAGGATTGGAAATGACAAAGAAATCATAGTGTTAAATCCATTGGTTTTCTGGAGTCACTCCTGGAGATAAAATTGTTCATTTGAACAACGGGTTTTATTAAAAAAATATGGACAAATTTTCCATGTCCATAACGCCATACGACTTATCCCCCATAAATACGGACGATTTATAACATGATCCCATTCCCAGCACATCTGTTATTGGGAATATCGGTGGTCCTTGCTGCCGTTGCCGCTGCTGTTACCGCGTCTGTCGTTATCGCCTGAACTGCTTTTTTTGAGGTCGTTATCGGTCGTGCCTTGTCGGCTGACCCGGCTGACCTTGCTTGATTGACCGTCCCTCTATTTCTCTTCGCCCTGGTTGCCGACCTTGTCGAGGCGTTTTTGTTGCTGTTCGTCCACCTGCTGCTGTTGTTCTGCCTGCTGCTGCCGTTGTCTTTCCGGCTTTGCCTGCTGCTGTTGATCTGCCTGCTGCTGCCGTTGTCTTTCCGGCTTTGCCTGCTGCTGTTGTTCTGCCTGCTGCTGCCGTTGTCTTTCCGGCTTTGCCTGCTGCTGTTGTTCTGCCTGCTGCTGCCGTTGTCTTTCCGGCTTTGTCCGTTGGTGTTGATCTGCCTGCTGCTGCCGTTGTCTTTCCGGCTTTGCCTGCTGCTGTTGATCTGCCTGCTGCTGCCGTTGTCTTTCCGGCTTTGCCTGCTGCTGTTGTTCTGCCTGCTGCTGCCGTTGTCTTTCCGGCTTTGTCCGTTGGTGTTGATCTGCCTGCTGCTGCCGTTGTCTTTCCGGCTTTGCCTGCTGCTGTTGATCTGCCTGCTGCTGCCGTTGTCTTTCCGGCTTTGCCCGTTGCTGGATCTGCCTCTCCTGTTTGATCTTTGTACGGTCATCGCCGCGCCGATCAAGATTCCTGGCCCCGGGTTCAATAACATCACGGGTTTTGCCCTTGAAATTTCGGGAGCGGTTGGGGTCCTGGCCGTATTTTCTTGCGGTAAACCTGTCATGGTAGGTTAGGCCCCGCCGGTGAATGGGGGCGTGCTGCCAGCGTCCGGGACTTGCCCTCCACCGGTCGTGCCTGACAAATCTGGGTCGTCTGTGCACATCAATATAAATATAGCGGTGGTTCCAATCGAAATAGCTCCAGGAGCCAAAGGCGGCACCAAAATAAAAGCCGGGCCAGTATGCGATGCCCATGCCGATGCTGACTCCCGGGGGGCCCCAGTAATAGGGTCGATAGGCGGGATACCGCCACGGGCCGTAGACATAGAAGGGGTCATAGTATGGCACATGGATGATCCTGGTATCTGCCGGGTTGATAATGATCGTCTCCCTTTCGACAATGACCTTCTGTCTGTCATTGGTGGTGAGGTTGCCTTGGTCGTAGGCATCCGACCGCAGTTGCTGAACCATGTCCATAACCTCATCCTCCTGGGCAAGAAAGGCGTTGCCGAGGTTGGTGGTCTCCGTGATCCGATCGCTCATCAGGGCAAAAACTGACGGGAAGTGACAGACCGCCTTGATGCTGGGATCCCAGTCCTTGTCCAAAAGCGCTGTATCAAGGGCCTCCCCCTTCAGGCCTGGATTCTTGTTGATCCAGCGGTTGGCCTCGATGACTTCAATGGGATAGGTCGATGCCATCAGGATCTGGGACAGGAGCGCATCGGGATACAGGGCAATGGGTGCCAGCATCTGTGCAATTTCCTCCTGGCTGTATTTTTCAGACGACTCTGGATTATCATTGTCCTGGGCGTGAACCTGACCCAGGGGCAAGACCAAACAGAGAATCAGGGAAATTAGGATGAACAGTCCGAGGACCGGATGATCGATGGTTGTCGCCTTCATTACTACCTCCTCAAAAGCCAGGGTGTGCGGCATGGTTTTGCTCGTGGCAACGGTGGTGCTATTGGAACCGCTCTGGAATCCCCGGCAGAACAATATGGGTGGAATCCGCGCCACACTATTATATAAAAGAGAACATAAGCACAAAATATTTCCAAAGCAATAAGAACACAGTTCTTTCAGAAAGATGTTCAGGAAAGGTTAAACCGTTACAGGATAAGCGCTTTCATCTGTCAAATGTAATGACGGGAACGGTTTACACCCGTTTGGGGTTGGGAAAAAAATCAACCAAATCAGCCAGAGGCTTTTTGATTACAACTGAAGATATTGTTCGATTGTCGAATTTGTTACCATCAAAATAAGCGTCATTAGCGTCACATGTGTTGCAACTCAACAACTAAAGGTCTTTGGGAGGTGGCAGTACAAAAATAAAATCGTCACAAGTGTATCTTTTTTAAAGATCGAATATGGTTTTTGGAAATCCCTCCATAACAGTTTTTTCCACAGGGATGAACCAAAAAAATTTAGATTCTATATTGTTACATAACAAAAATAATTTGCCTGATTTTTGGACCATTAGCCCAGTGGTACTTGAGATACCATACGAGACGTATTATGGCCCTGCTGGCAGGCGGATGCCTGCCTTAAAGGGCCATAATACGGATCGGCAATGGTACCTCAAGTACCACGGCTGGAAAAACAAAATAACTATTATAAAAAATATGGCACTGACTATTGAAAACAATTACAATCAAACAGGCTGACATAGCATCCCTTGACTCAGATGAGAGCAAACTGAAATTTATTAATTCAATAATCGCTCTTCTTTCTGGTTCTGAAATAATATCAACTGACATATCTTATGACACATTGAGCGGGGGGCTAAATGCAGACATCCCTGAGCCAATGGAAGGGGCACCGGATTTTGACTCAAGCAATATGAATGCTCCAGAATTTAGAAGGTATTCACTCCTCCGAGCTGGTTATGTTCCTAAAAATTTGAATTGCGGCTATTCAAGGTATGAATACATCTATTTGGGTGATTTGTCCTATGATGAAATTGATTCTTTATGGGACTCGGCGATATCAAAAATAAAGCTGAACTGGAAGAAGAGAGATTATGGTCAGTTTTTAAAATATCTTTGTGAAATGTATACTTGGTATTTTCAAAAAACCTTTTGCCCCCCAAAGTAAGGGGAGGTAACGATGTCAGAATAGACCTCTAAGCGGGGCATCCGCCCCGCCGCCGATCTCTTCTGACATCTGCTCCCCTTACTTTTGGAGGCAAAAAAGAAAGAGAGGTGAGCAAAGGTTGAACAGGTTTCTGTCAAGTGTTTCCAGTGTGGCTTCCCTTACCCTTTTGTCAATATTATTAGATCACATTCGTACCTGTTTACCTGATAGAAAGGTGAGCATATTCATAAAAAATTGAGGTATCGGCTGGCTATAGTCATTTCCTTGGGTTCAGGACGAATTAGTATATGGGGGAGAAGTTTTTGATACTTCTGTCGGCCAGTTTGAATGATTTGGACTTAGAGTATAGGGTGTATATAGTTTTAATTAATTAACAGATAGCATATGGTTTCTGAATTCCATGTGTTCCATGTTACCAATTGCCATCAGACTTCATTCCACAAAGAGAGATGTTCCCAATCTTCCTGAAAGCCCATGGCAGCCGGTGGGATACCCGGAGAGAGTGTTATCAATTGCTGCATTCTGTGAGGCCAGCTGGTTCCAGGACTGATTAATTTAAGAAAATACCCCAGCATAATCACTGTATTTCCAATGTAACGGGTCGCTTCTGGGTTAAGCATGGCAGTTAATGTCTTTGGTTTTCTGGGGATCTTCATGGTAATGGTGATTCGCCGATTCCAAAGCCGTCCATGGTGAGCAGTAATATTTCGGATAACTGTCAGATGGTGCATAAATGAACGTAAAATCATTTCATCGATACCATAGAATCTGGCAATCATATTTTTATCCTGGCGGGTTTTCAAGTTCTTATACCAGAGAGAGAGTTGTCCAAAGGACATCACTTCGGCTGAAGCCCAAATCGGGGGTAAAGCCGGGTCATCATAGGTTTTGTTGTAATGTCTAATAAAAAGCTCTGTGCTCCGGTCAATCTCAGATTTCAGAGAACTCAGGAGGTTTTCATGCAGATCGCCCCTGTTAAAATGATTGGGGTCAAGGTAGAAATGACTACCATAGGCCACGCCCAGTTCGTTGGCAAAATGTGCACGGAAGGAAACCTCAACCCTTTGAATGGCTTCCAGCATTAAAAGCCTGAACTTCCGATCAAAAATATAGAGGTTGAGGACATCATCAAAAGAGGTCCCATCTATAAAGTGATGGGGCTCTCCCTCTGCTTTTTCTTCTTGTTCGAATGGGATCCAATAGCCGCGCAGGCGAAAGTAGCTGATGTGGGAAAGATAACGGGCTGCTCTCTGTGGATCTGGTATCTTCATGCCACGTTGGAGCAACAGCTGGATTTGATCATCAATACTAAGAGGGGGCTTTTTATATTCCATGGGTCCCCCAAAAATAAGTAACCCGCCAGGGTGCGCATTTGAGGTCGAAACCCCAAGAGGCGTGGCGGGTGTTATTCAGATTCATGATTTCTTTAAAACTAACACTTAAAAAAAGGTTTGTCATCTCTTTTTTTCATTACCAATTACAATTATAAATCTAGACCAGCGCCGTATCTCTTCAACCATTGTTTTCTTTCTTGGTAATCTGGCATCACCTTGTCTACTTCATTCCAGAACAAGTCCATGTGGTTTCGATGATGGATATGGCACAGTTCATGAACCACCATGTAATCAATAATCTTAGGTGGTGCCATCATGCATTTCCAGTGAAACTGCAGCTGATTGTTTTTTGTGCAACTGGCCCAGCGGTATCCCAGGTCTTTGACCCTAAGCCCACAAGGATGGACTCCCACCTTTGGCGCATAATTGGCAACCCGGTCTTTTATCCGGCTTTCGCCTTTGGTTGTGTAGAAGTGTTCAAAGGCCTTTTTAGCCGCTGCTTCTCCGCCCTGATCGATCAGGGAACGTTTTAGACAAAAGCGGCCCTGATTTAGCTTCAGATCAGTCGATTGGTCCGCCATCAGGGACAGGCGGTAACTTCGTCCCAGATAAAGAAAGGATTCTCCATTTACCCACTCCCGAACCACTGCCGTAGCATTCAGATCCCGCCACTCTGCAAGGTTTTTGTAAATCCACATCCGTTTGCTGTGAACCACTGCATCCACCTGCTCGGGACTTAAACCTGTGGGTGGCCGTACCGTTACCAATCCATTGCGTTCTATTACAATATCGGTGGTTTTCCGTTCCGTGCCGGGAAGCAGAACATAATCAATGTCATTTATCCGCCGTGCATTCATTTTTCACCGCCTTTGATTAAAGCATCATGCCTGCTTTTGGCAAGCTTCATGATTTCAATTGCTATGCGCTCCCGGTGCTGTCTTAACGCATCAATCTTGGTTAATGTCATGGCGGTTTTGATACTGCTCCGGATCTTTTTTTGTTTATCAGCATTGTTCCAGAAGCCAATGCTGCCGATACTGGACTGAAGTATTTCCACAATAGATTCCATCAGGTCTTTCATTTTCGTTTTAGCATCCTCCGGGATGTCTTCACTGCCAAAGGCCACATTTGCGGTATGTTCATAAAAGGTGGTAGCCTCTTGGCTCATTCCGTTCTTTCCTGTTTTACGTCCTTCAAGTGCTTGGGTTCTCAGCTTTTCAAGTTCTTGTGCCAGGGTATCCCAATTGTTCTGGTGTTGGTCTATCAGGTTTTCAACTTTTTCCGAAAGACTTTTGTAAAATGCCGGGTCTTCATCATGGTGCACGGTGCAGTGTTTTCTGATGGCATGCTCCATCTCACTTGCCTTGGCTTCAGAATTCCCCCTGGCATGCTGGTTCAATCTTTCAATGAAATCGTCTGCCAGAAGCTCCACCGGCGGTACCATGGGGTTGATCCCCAAGCTGACCAGGTGGGCATTGATCAATGCTTTAACTTTGGCACCGGCATCACCAAAGCTTAAGCTGGTATCCTTGTAACGCTCCTTGGTCACGCGCAGGATATATCCGAACCGCTTGGCCGGCACCCGATAGGGATGGGCTGCCGGATTGGGCAGGATGATGTCCATACTCATGAGGAATTTTTTTAGATACACATCAAAATCAGCACGGATTTTTTCATCCTTGAGCAGGGTAACAGCATCATGAACCACAGCGGCATCGGCCGTTATATCCTTGAGTCTGCCTTCGACGAAATCCTGTACCTTTTTGATTTTATGGGTCTTAAATAATTGCAGCAACCGTTGGTATCGTTCTTCAAGCACTGGCATCTCTGAGACGATACTTTTCAGTCCCTGGGCCAGTTCTTCCTGCTCGTCCGTGGCGGCATAGAGGGTCAATGCCTGGGTCAGATGATTGGCAAGACCGATGTAGTCTACAATAAAGCCCCTGTTCTTTCCTTTGGCCACACGGTTGGTCCGGGCAATGGCCTGGAGCAGGGTGTGCTCGCGTATTTTTTTATCTATATACATGACCTGTTCAATGGGGGCATCAAACCCTGTCAGCAGCATGTCACAGACAATGAGAAAGGCAATGCCGGTGAGTTCTTTTTCTGGATCGTTTAAATCAAAGGGTTTGCAGAAATTGGTCACGGCATTCCATGTCCTGGCCTGCTTTCTTGCCCTTGTAACAAAGGCGGCTTCATTGGTTCCGTCACTGGAGATCACCACTGCGGCCTTTAAAAAGTGCAATTGTCTGATCAATTTCAGATCAGGGATAGCCGAATTATTCTCTTTTTGGATCCGGTCTTTAAGCGCTGTCTGTATGGCCGTCTGATAGCGGTAAGCAGCCAGTTTTGAATGGCAGACCACCTGGGCCTTGAACCCGCTGGGCAGGATATTGCCGATGTAATGATCCACCAAATCGGTTGCGATGGCCCTGATCCGTTCTTCTGCCTCCAGGATGTCGCCGGTGGCACCGTACTTTTTTTTAATGGCCAGAAGTTCTTCCTCTGTCCGGTCTTTGAATAAATCTTCAAACGCAGTTTCAAAGGCATGCTTTTCATTCAAAGCCGCATCTGCAGTTTTACCTTCGTACAGGATCTGCAGTGTGGCACCGTCATTGACCGCATCCATAAGGCGGTAGGTATCAATATACTGTCCGAACCGCTTCCAGGTCTTTTTCTCACCATGATGTGTGGCGATCAGGGGGGTACCGGTAAATGCGATTCTGGCGGCATTGGGAAAGGCCTCCACTATGTTGTCTCCAAGATCTGAACTCTGGGTTCTGTGGGCCTCGTCGATCATCAACAAGATTCGATGGGATTTGTTGATCACCCCAAACTGTTTTCCCGACGGCATGGCCTGGTAGGTTTCCAGGGCTTCGGCTACCAGGAGGGGCAGAGCTTCCTCCCGCTGCTGAAACTTATGCACCATGACCATATTGACATCTGATGTGTCCTTGCTTAAATCTGCTCTCAATTCTGCCGTATTCTGGATGATATTCACCCGGGCCCCGATGAGAACAGCGGTATCGGAAAGTTGTTCTTCCAGGTCTACACGGTCATTGATCAGTACAATCTTAAAATCACTTAAGCTTGCGGAGGCCCGGATCATCCGGGCCACAAATACCATGGTCAAGGATTTACCGGATCCTTGGGTGTGCCAGACCACCCCACTGCGCTGGGCCGGTGTTTTTCCGTTCCTGAGTTTTCCGCAGATTTTATTGGCCGTCCGGAACTGCTGATACCGGCAAACTGCCTTGATTCGAGGTCCGCTGTCTGTATCCATGAATACTGAACAGGTCCGCAGGATTTGAAGCATATTGGACTTGTTCAGCATGCCGCTGATCAATTGTTCCTGTTGGCTTTTATCCTTGGCGGTATTGTCATCATTGGGCCATTGGGTTTTCCAGGGGAAAAAGTGTTCTTCACCGGAGGTTATGGTGCCGAAATCGGCTTCCAGGCCGCAGGTTCTGATGAGCAAAAGATTGGTATGAAACAGCCGGGGTTCTCCTTCTTTTAATCCCTGGTCTGCCGTGGCCTTCCTGCGGTTCATATACCGCTGCAATTGCACAAAGGCCTCATCCATGGGGTTGGCACAGGTGGGGCCGCCCTTCTTACACTCCACAACAGCCAAAGGAATGCCGTTTACAAACAGGACAATGTCCGGGATGATGAATTGTTTGACGCAGCCTGGTGTCTCAATCCTGAATTGATTGATGGCATGGAATTGATTGTTTTCAGGTTCATGAAAGTCGATCAGCTTGACCACCGGATCCTGTTCACCGGTGATCTCATTGGCATCCACCTGGGCTTTGAAGATCAATTTCTGGATGGCTTCGTTGGCTTCCAGCAATGTCCGGTTGGGTTGCCGCAGGATCTGATCATGAAGGTCGGTAAGCTGCCTTGAGGTCAGCCAGGATTTGCCGTCTGGCGTTCGGTTGATGTCGTTTACGGCTTTGACGAACACAGCCGGCAGTATCCATTGCCTGAATTTTTCCCGCAGGCTTTTGCCCGGATCATGGGGAATCTCCGGCCCCTGGTCCACAGTTGTCCAGCCCAGCTCTTGAAGCTGTTTTAAAAATGGCTGTTCAACTTCGGTGTATTCAGACATGGACAGGTTCCTCTTGGGCCACCTTTACCCGGACTTTGCCGGTTAGAAGGTCTTGCATTAGGCCGGATTTTTGTTTTAATAATTTTCTCTTATTTTTTAATTCATCTGTGATCAGTTTATCAAAGGTTGTAAGGCGTATATTTATTCTTTTTTGCTCTTCGAATTTAGGCCGTGGAAATTCTATTTTACATAAACTGGTGCCTCTAAGGTTCTTCTGAACACCTCCCTCAGCAACCCTATCGACCAGCTGTTTGCCGCATTCTGAATTCAAGTAATTTTTCAAGTATTCTTCAGATAGGGATTCATTAAACCTAAAGCGTATTAAAAATGCGCCAGGTAAAACAGGAATTGGGAATTTCTTAAACACAGCGCAAAGACCACAAGTTCCGCTCCTCGTTATAACAAAATCATTTTGTTTCAGTATGTGATTTCTGTAACCATCAAGCTTTAAATTTGCAATAGGCATTGTAGAGTATGTAACATATCCTTCTTGATCAATATCAGTTGTTCTTAATGTTGCAACATTTCCATAAGCGTTGTATTCATCGGCTGAGAACCTTGGGCCCATAGCCCAACTTTTAGTGCAGTTTCCTATCGTTACAAAATCCCAATCTATAGGAATCCACCCAATAGACGTCTCTTTATAAAGCTCCGGGGCCTGTTCCCTGGGTGGGCGAAGTTTGCCGTCAGGTGTGACACCACGGGTGAACAGGTCATGCGTCAGGCCTTGTTTGATTTGTTGGTATTTGTGGATGAGGGCTTCTGTCTCTTCTATGGTTTGGTCAATGCTATCTATAATGGTCGATATGGATTTTTGTTCAGATAAATTCTTTGGTATTAATATTTTAAACCGTTCTGTATCTTTTTTATTAACTTCTATAAAAGTACTTCCAATTCCAAATGCTTTATATCTTTCTCGGCATCTTTGCATTTGATAGAAGATGAATAAAGGGTCTACATTCCTATTTGTTAAGATACTTTTAAAACCTTGATTTGTGCATACTCGTGTTGCTGCAATCCTTGATTCTCCGACTGTAGCACGGGATGTCATTAGTATTGTTCCGACGGGTAGAGTTGAAGCCGAGCTTGTGTTTAAACCAATTGTGCTCAAGCCTTCTTGAGTATCGGATAAAAATCTTCCAACTGTTCTTGTGATATCAGTAGGGGTCACCCAAGGTATATCCGTTCCCCAATATAATGAATTGTCTCTATTTGGTGTACCACCACTTTTTATAGATGCAATTTTACCAAGTGGAATCAGCGTCCAAGTTTTTGGTATTTGTTTATTCATACCCCAACTCCACCAAAAAGTCTTTCAACCGTTCGGATGCCGCATCCCGCTCTGCTTCTATCTCCTTGGCAGTGACTGCATACTTATCCCAAATATTTTCAATGGCCCTGATGCAGGCACGAAGGTCAGCCCGCAGATAAGCCTCATAGGTTTCCATGAGCACGAACCGAAGCCGATCAAGAATCACTATCCGGGCCTCATCCGTTGATATCTTTTCCCTGGCGTTTTCCACCAGTTCATCCCGCTTGTTCTCCGTGGCCTTGATGTTGGCATTCAGCTCTTTGACTTCATTCTCCAAGGCTGTATGCCGGGACAAGGCTGTTGTGATATGGTCAGCGCGGGATTTTGCCAGTTCGCCAGCAGTTATGACCTGTTTCAACTGTTCTTCATATTCGGAATGATGCCCCACCGTTTTGGCAAGTTCAAGAATCCGCTTGCCGTTTGAAAAGATGGCCAGTTTCTGGTTTAGTCCTTCTGTGCAGTAGAACCCCTTCTTCTCTCCTCTGGGGAGCAGACCTGCTGCCTTTATTTCTACAAAGATGTTACCGGCCAGGTCCTTTAAATCTTTAAGCTGGGCTTTCCATTCCACATTCAGGTCTTTGAGTGTTTCTTTTTTGGATGTCACTTCATCCCCTGGCAGGACACCGGTATCCTCAGTATCTTCAAAATCCTCTTCCCCGGCAGCGTTGAACAGGGCCAGGAGTTCATCCCTACGGGTTTTGGCCTGTTCCATCTCTTCTAAAATATGGGGAAACTGGCTTTGAAGGATGTCGTCGTCCGGGATTAATCCCGGACCCCAGCCGCTGGCTGCAATGGATTTAAAGTCTGCCTTTAAGGTGTTGACGTAATTGGCAAAAGCCCCCCGGATCTGAAAAGGAGTCAAAAGCTTCTGACTTTCAAAGGTCTTGCCAATGCTTTCCAGAAGGGTTCTTCGCATGAGATAAACATTGCCGGCATTCTCATGCTGGTTTTCCGGATCCTTGGCCAGAGATTGGACAATGGACAGATTCTTTTCCCACCAGGCCGACAACTCCTCAGTAAATACCTTTTGCCGTGTTACTACCCCTGGATGGGTAGTGACGAATTCGGCAATGCTGCGTTTGTCTGTGATACTCGGGGCAAGGTCCATATATGTGCCATCTTTTTGGACAAAACAGTCCTGCTTCAGCCCGGAATAATTGCCCCAGAAATGATCCAAGGCCTTGATTTCGGTAATGGGAATACCGCCGTGAAGATGGGCCCGGACATCATGGGGTTCGGGTGGCGGGGCATTGTCCACGTATCTGCGGATATTGCAGTTGAATTCCTCAGCTTCGATTTCATCCACAGGGACATTCCTGGCATATCCTGGGGCGTCTGCTTTTTTATGATAGGAATAGACGATCTTGTCAATGTCTTCGGGCCGAAGGTAGTTTCTTGCCTTACCGTCCCTGTATTCCCGGTCTGCATTGATAAACAGAACATGGTCCCTGTCTTTTGCCCCCTGCTTGTTGAGCACCAGGATACAGGCTGGGATGCCGGTGCCGTAGAACAGATTACTGGGCAGGCCGATGATTGCTTCAAGGTATCCGTTGTTGATAAAATATTGCCTAGCCTCCCGCTCCTCACCGCCACGGAACAAGACCCCATGGGGCATGACAGTGGCCAGTCGCCCGTCATACTTGAGCACGGCCAGCATGTGCTGGACAAACATGAGGTCTGCCTTTTTTCCTTTTTCCGGCATCATCACCGGGAAGCGGCCTGAAAATAGCAACTCCTTCTTCTTGTAGTTCTGGCTGAAGGGAGGGTTGGCAAGAACCCTGTCAAAGCGCGTCAGTTCATTGGTCTCATCCCGGTGTAAGGGCTCTTTTATGGTGTCTCCCTGCCGGATGTCGGCATGGGAGATGCCATGGAGCAGCATATTCATTTTACAGATTGACCAAGTGGTTCCAATGGATTCTTGGCCGTTCAGTGACAGCTCTCCCGGGTCGCCACCACACTCCCTCAAATAGTCCCGGGCCTGGATCAGCATGCCCCCAGACCCGATTGTAGGGTCATAGATACTCATGTTTTCTTTTGGATCACAGATTTCCACACAGATGCGGACGACTTCGGCCGGTGTATAAAATTCTCCTGCCTTTTTACCGGCTGAATCTGCAAAATATTTGATCAGCCATTCATAGGCCGTACCCAGAAGATCGGGGAATTCAAAATCCTCATCCCTTAGGGGGATCTTTTCAAAATTCTGGATAAAATCGGACAGGGTATCATCATCCAGGGTTCGCTGGCCGATTTTCCGGTTGAAGTTGATGCCTTTGAGCACATCCTGCAGGGCATCGACATTGGCATCCTCAATGGCTTCCAGGGCTTTGTTCAGATGGGTGCCGACATTTTCCTTAACATGCTTTAAGGCCGGATGGTGGATTGTTTTGGTTTCACCGGTCTCTTTGTCTGTTATCGTTTCATCCCACCCCTCGTTCCACCTGGCCCGTCTCGGTATATAGAAGTATTTGCCAGAATAGTTGTCCCGGTCCTTCAGTTCGGTGTCTATGTCTTGGGGCGACATGCCCAGGTCTTGTTTTTCTTTTTTTATTTCATTCCGGCGCTGGTCAAAAAGGTCACTGGCCCGTTTTAAAAACAACATGCCGAAAATGTATTCTTTATATTCACTTGCATCCATACTGCCGCGCAGATCATCACAGGCAGTGAGCAAGAGGTGCTCAAGTTTTGAAAGTGTCAGTTTGTTTGCCATGGTTGGCATGTTTCCTTTAAGCAATTATAACTTTATTAACCATACAGCTGCATCTGAAAGCCACATATGGTTTCAGAGTTCATATACGTATCAGACAACTTCCATTTACCACCAGAATAAAATGGGATGTACCATTTTTTTTTTAACGGAGCATGCCATATGAATTGAATCTGGATCGGGTACCGTATCTCAATCTGAACGTCTCTACCAATAAAGCCAAAGGTGAAAACCAGATTATGGAAATCCAAAGACTGTTTTGGCATGGTTGGAAGGCTTCTGCTGATAAGTCCTCAGGGAAGACTGCCTGCGGCATCAATCAACAGAACAAGGCAAGAACGCATAGGAGAGGGCATCCTTGTGGGATGGCTGAATCTAAGAGCTCTTAATATGAAGGGGTGAAATAGGGGGTGAAAATTAAAACCACAAAAACAAAAAGGCTTCCAGCAAATTGCTGAAAGCCTTTGATATCAAGTGGTGATCCCACCGGGAATCGAACCCGAGTTTCCGGCGTGAGAGGCCAGCGTCCTAACCGCTAGACGATGGGACCACATAAAAACGAATACTATTTATAATAATAGTGGGCTGTTGTCAACCCTTATTTTGGGTCGGTGCTGTTTTTTTTGACGCCCTTGCGGAATCCGAACAGGAGGTAGATGAGCCATCCCACAAAGGGGACAAGGGCCGTAAATCCCCATATGGCCTTGGCTCGGGTCGATCCGAAATCCTTTAAAAGGATGTCGACGACGGCAAGTATGGTCAATGCCCAGAAAATGGCGGCAATGCCGGCAACGAATGCAAATGTATCCATGGTTTCTGTATTATCCTTTTAACTGGTCGGATATCTTTAAAAGCGTATCCACATAGTAGTTGCTGTGGTTGTATTTGTAGAGAATCTTGTGGGCCTGCTGCCGGGTGACAGCGGGTTCCCAACCATAATGGTTTAAATAATTGGCAATGCTGTGGATGGCGTCGGCATGGGTGAACAGGTCGACACGTCCGTCCCTGTTGCCGTCCTTGGCAAGGGTCAGGGCATTGCTTGGCATGAACTGGCTGATGCCCATGGCACCGGCATAGGAACCGGTTATGGCGGACGGGTCAATGGATTCTTTTTTTGAAAACGTCAGCAGGGCCTTGAGCTCCCTGTACGCCCACTCGGATTTTTTGTCCGCCTTTTGTTCAAACTTGTCCTTTGTCAGGCGCCTTGAGTCAGAAATGGCGTTCCACAGGGTTTCCCTCTCGGTTTTGCCGGCAAGGGCGGCCATGGTGGACAGGGTGTTGAGGATGGGCCGGTTGCCCACATAGGTACCAAGCCGGGTTTCCACAAGGATGATGGCGGTGATGATGGTCTTGTCCACCCCATACTCTTCCTGGGCCTTGTCAAGATCCCCCTGGTGCTTTTCCATGTAGGCCTGGGCGTTGCTGATCGACTCTTTTGACAGAAACTGGTCATAGTCCAGGCTTGATTCCGAATGGATGAAAAACAGGGAGACCCCCTTGGGGTCAAAGGCGACCTTGGGATCGTCAAAAATTTTGTGGATGCTTTCCTGGGAGAATCCGTCGTTTACAAGGCGCTGCATTAAATTTTTAAATTCTTGTCTGGGCACATCTTCCTGGGCCTGCACCACCCTGGGCAGGGCTGAAGAAAGAAGCAGGAGAAGGACGATCAGCACAGGTAAAAAGGAATCATGGGCTCTGGGAATAAGGGTTTTCATAAAAATGTGTTCTCCTTGGGTCGAGGTTGTCTGTGTCGTTTTTATAGCCTATTTTTTCCTGGATTGCATTAAAAAAAAATGGTGACCCTATACCGAGCTTGATACTGTAAAAACAACGTGTTATAAACGGATCGAAATTTTAATGTCAATGTAGGCATAATAAACCGGACACTCAACAGGATTATACCGGCTGTGACCAAAAAGGAAAAGTCCATATTCAAGTGCCAGAACTGCGGGTTCCAGAGCCCCCAGTGGATGGGCAAATGCCCCGACTGCGGGGGGTGGGATACCCTTGCGCCTGAGCGGGAACGCCCGGCAAAGGGGTCCGCGGGAAAGCTTGCCTCCAACTATACAAGACCCGTTCCCATGGATGCCATTGCGTTTGAGGAAGAGCCCCGCATCCAGACGGGCATCGGTGAATTTGACCGGGTCCTCGGGGGCGGTATTGTTCCGGGCACCCTGGTGCTCATCGGCGGAGATCCCGGGATCGGAAAATCAACCCTGATGCTCCAGGTTCTTGCCATGCTGTCAAATGCCGGGAAAAAAACCCTCTATGTCTCGGGGGAAGAGTCCATCCGCCAGCTTAAGATGAGGGGAAAACGCCTTGCCTCCGAGACCATTTCCATGCTGGTTGCCGCTGAAACAGACCTGGACGACATTCTGGCCATGGCCGAGCATGAAATGCCTGCGGCCATGGTGGTGGATTCCATTCAGACGGTGTACTCTCCGGAAATTGCGTCAACCCCGGGCAGCGTCACCCAGATAAGGGAGGCGTCCATGCGGCTGATGACCATGGCCAAAAAGACCGGTATCCCCCTTTTCCTTGTGGGCCATGTGACCAAGGGCGGCGCCATTGCAGGTCCTCGCATCATGGAGCACATGGTGGATACGGTTCTCTATTTTGAGGGGGACCGCAGCCATGTGTTCAGAATTTTGCGGGCCGTGAAAAACCGGTTTGGATCCACCAACGAGATCGGCGTGTTTGAGATGAAGGGCCAGGGCCTTGAACAGGTGCCAAACCCTTCGGCCGTGTTTCTTTCCGAACGGCCGGTCAACACCCCCGGGTCCGTGGTCACGGCCAGCATGGAGGGAACACGGCCGATCCTTGTGGAAATCCAGGGGCTGGCCTCAAGTTCGAGTTTTGGTACGCCCCGGCGGACCGTGCTCGGCCTGGATCCCAACCGGGTGGCCCTGATTGCCGCCGTCATGGAAAAACGACTGGGCATGAACCTTTCCGGGCTGGATATCTTCATGAACGTGGCCGGCGGGGTCAAGGTGACCGAGCCGGCTGCAGACCTGGGTATTGCCATTGCCCTGGCCTCAAGCTTCCTGGACCGACCCGTTCCAGAGGGTACCACCGTGCTCGGGGAGGTGGGGCTGACCGGCGAGATCCGGGCAGTGAGCCATGCGGAACAGCGGATTAAAGAGGCGGTCAAGATGGGGTTTACCCGCTGTCTTGTGCCGGCAAATTCCCTCAAACAGATACCAGAGATAGCGGGGGCCCGGATTGACGGCGTGGGTTCCCTCAAACAGATCATGGCCCTTGTTTTCTAGGGCGACCCTACAACCATACAAAGGAATAGATGAAAAACAGAGGCCGGACAAAACCAAATAAAAACCAATGGGCCGACCATTATACAAAAAAGGCCAGGGACGAGAACTATCCTGCCCGGTCGGTATACAAGCTCAAGGAGATCCAGAAGCGGTTCCAGGTGATCAAAAAAGGGGCCAGTGTGCTGGATCTGGGGTGTTCTCCCGGGTCCTGGCTGATTTATGCGGCCGAACTGGCGGGTCCAGCCGGAAGGGCCGTGGGCATTGACCTCAAGCCTGTTGATGCAGCGCTTCCTGCCAATGCGGTTGCCCATGCCGGGGATATCTTTGAGATGGAACCGACCCTTGGTGAGGCCGTGGGCAAGGACTATGATGCGGTTATCAGTGACATGGCGCCGGCCACCACCGGCCGAAAGGATATTGATGCGGCACGCTCGTTTGCCCTTTGTGAGGCGGCCCTGAGGGTGGCGTGCGAGCTTCTGGCCGACAACGGCAATTTTGTGTGCAAGATCTTCCAGGGTGCAGAGTTTAAAGCGTTTGAAAATCAGGTGAAATCAAGGTTTGTCAGTCACAAGATTTTCAAGCCCGACAGTTGCAGAAAATCGAGTAAAGAGATATATATCATCGGATTAGGTAAAAAATAACGAGGAGGTACAATGTCAGGACATAGTAAATGGTCGACCATTAAACATAAAAAAGGCGCCGCAGATGCCAAGCGGGGTAAAATATTCACCAAACTGATCAAGGAGATCACCGTTGCCGCAAGAATGGGGGGGGGCGATATCGACAGCAATCCCCGGCTGAGAAGCGCCGTTGCCGCAGCCAAGGCCCAGAATATGCCCAAGGATAACCTTGAGCGGGCCATTAAAAAAGGAACGGGGGACCTTGAGGGGGTTGATTACGAGGAGATCCTCTACGAGGGGTACGGGCCCGGTGGGGTTGCCATTCTTGTGGAGTGTCTGACCGACAACAAGAACCGGACCATTGCCGATGTGCGCTATATTTTCAGCAAGGCCGGTGGCAACATCGGTACCGACGGGTGTGTTGCCTGGATGTTTGATAAAAAGGGACTCATCACCATTTCAAAGGAAGATTCAGACGAGGACACCCTCATGGAAGTCGGGCTTGAGGCCGGTGCCGAAGATGTGAAGGACGAGGGAGACTGCTTTGAGATCATCACGGATCCGGCTGATTTTGATGCGGTCAAAGAGGCGGTTGAAGCAGCCGGCATCAAGATTGAAATGGCCGAGGTGACCATGATTCCCCAGACCCAGACCCGCCTTGAGGGAAAAGAGGCCGAGCAGATGGTCAGATTCATGGATGCCCTGGATGACTGTGATGACATCCAGAAGTTTTACTCCAACGCAGATATTCCCGACGAAGTCTTTGACGCCATGTAGGTGTCTACCCTCCTGAACGATACCACGGTTGAAGGGTCGATCAACCGTGGTTCACCCCCCATTGGCGTCCATGAACAAAAGATCGGTTCCCTCTGGGATCGTAAATTCAAACAGAGCCTTGTCCAGCTTGTGAAAGGTGATGTTTTTGAATTCAAGGACCGTGGTGTCGCCATAGGTGTTTGTGGTTTCCACCCGGTCAACGTCAAAGCGGGTTCGTGATACCCTGATCCCAATGGTGGTGATTTCAGGGTTTTGGTGTTTGGGAACCAGGACCAGGGTCACAAAATCGGTGTCAACCCGGTCAAGGGTGATGGTGTAGTCGGCCCTGACAAGGGTGATGTCCGCGAGAAACGCGCCGCCGCCCCCTGTTTTAAAAAATGCTGCCGCATCCCCCTTGACCACCTGGTTTTCCTCGGTCCGGTATATCCACAGGGTCTTGCCGTTGGTAACGATCTCCTGACGCTCGGGTTCCTGGTACTCCCATCGCATTCGGCCCGGGTGGCTGAAAAAAGCCCGTCCCTTTGCCGTTTCAGAAATGTCGATGGCGGCAAGGCGGGAGGTCTGGTAAAAATCGGCCATGAAATCCTGGCCGGAATACCGGTGTTCAATGCCCGTAAGAACGGTTTCAAGGTCAGGGGCCTGATTGGCGGCGCCCGGGGCACTGGTTAGGGAAAATATCACCATGAAAAGGGCTGCGGTCACGGTAAAAAGGTGCCGTGCCCAGGGGGTGATTTTTTCAGCCCGTTGACGGCTGTTATCTGATGAGTTTTGCAATGTCTTTCCTCGTGTCCTTGCCGTAGAGGCGTCTGAGCTTGGGTTTTTCAATCTTGCCGGTGGCGTTTCTGGGAACTTCTCCAAAGATGATTTTCCTCAGCCGTTTGTAACGGGCAAGGGTTTCACCAAACTCCACAATTTCTTTTTTGGTCAGCTCTGCTCCCGGCTTGACGGCAAAGATGCCGGCAGGGACCTCTCCCAGGCGTTCGTCGGGAATGCCGATCACGGCAATGTCCTGGATTTTTTTATGCTGCATGTAAAAGTGTTCGATCTCAACGGGAAAGATGTTCTCGCCGCCGCAGATGATCACATCTTTTTTCCGGTCCACCAGCCAGATGAAACCCGAATGATCGTAGCGGGCAATGTCGCCCGTGTGGAGCCAGCCGTTGACAATGGTTTTGGCCGTGGCTTCCGGGTTTTTGTAGTACTCTTTCATGACGCCCGGTCCCCTGACGATGAGCTCTCCGCTTTCGCCGCCCGGCAGCTTGTTGCCGGCACCGTCCACAATGGCGCACTCCCAGTCAAAGCCTGGAACGCCGATGGCACCGACCTGGTGCTGGTTTTGAACGCCCAGATGAACGCAGCCCGGTCCCGTGGTTTCGGTGAGGCCGTAGTTGGTGTCGTAGTCGTGGTCGGGAAAGTACTGCTTCCACTCGTTGATCAGGCTGGGTGGCACGGGCTGGGCCCCGATGTGCATGAGCCGCCACTGGTTCAGGCTGTAGTGGGACAGATCCACCTTGCCGCTTTCAATGGCGATCAGGATGTCATGGGCCCAGGGAACCAGGAGCCATACGATGGTGGCCATCTCTTCAGACACGGCCTCGAGGATCCACCTGGGCTTGACGCCCTTGAGAATAACGCAGCGGCCACCCACCACAAAGCTTCCCATCCAGTGCATCTTGGCGCCCGTGTGGTACAACGGCGGGATGCACAAAAAGGTGTCTTCGTGGGTCTGGCTGTGGTGGCGGTTTTCCACATAGCAGGCGTGCTCAAGATTGCGATGGGACAGGAGTACGGCCTTTGGGGTTCCGGTGGTGCCCGAGGTGAAGTAGAGGGCGGCATCGTCCTCAATGGCGATCGTTACCCTGGGCGGGGCGCTCCCGTCCTGGCCACGGATGAATGCCTGGTAGGGGACAGCCCAGTCCGGGCACAGATCTTCAGGGCCGGTAAATATCCAGAGTTCCACGGAGGTGTCCAGAAAGACCTTGACCTGTTCGATTCTCTGGATGAACTCTTCGCCAAAGACAAACACCTTGGCCTCGGCAACCTCGGTGCACAGCCGGATCTTGTCCGATTCAAACCGGAAGTTCAGGGGGACGGCCCAGGCCCCGGTGCTGAGGATGCCAAAGTAGATGGGCAGCCATTCAATGGCGTTGGTCATCAGCTGGACGACCCGGTCTCCTTTTTTGATGCCCCTCTGGACCAGGGCGTTGGCCATGCGGTTGGCGTCCTGGTAAAATTCGTTCCAGGTGATTTCCCTTCGCAGGTTCCTGTCCGGCACCCGTTCCACAAGGGCGATGTCCTTGGGGTACATCCGGCTGTTTCTTGCTAAGATCTCTGTTATTATCATTCCTGTCGTCCCTGTCGTCCCGATTCCATGGAGGTTGCGCTAATAAAAATCCCACTGGGCAGTATAGAGCACAGTGGGATTTGATTTCAAGGGCGTTTTTTATTTATTTCTTGTGGTCTTTGACCTCTTCAAAATCAGCGTCGACCACATCGTCGTCCTGGGCCGCTCCCTTGCTGTCCTGGGCTGCGCCTTCGGCCTGTCCGCTCTCCTGGGCTGCCTGCTGGTACATGGCTTCGGCAAGCTTGTGGGATGCCTGGGTCAGGGCTTCGCTCTTTTCCTTGATGATTTCAGCGTCCGTGCCGTCCTTGACCTTTTCCAACTCTTCACAGGCGGCTTCAATGGCGGTCTTGGTTGCTGCATCAACCTTGTCCCCATGCTCTTTCAGGGTTTTTTTCGTCTGGTGGATCAGGGACTCGGCCGTGTTCTTAGCGTCGACCAGCTGGTGCTTCTTCTTGTCCTCATCGGCATGGAGTTCGGCATCGTTGACCATCTTTTTGATCTCTTCCTCGGACAGTCCGCTGGCTGCAGTGATGCGGATGGACTGCTCTTTGCCCGTTGCCTTGTCCTTGGCTGCAACGTGAACAATACCGTTGGCGTCAATGTCAAAGGTGACCTCGATCTGGGGAACACCCCTGGGTGCGGGCGGAAGGTCGGTGAGCTCAAACTGGCCAAGGGTTTTGTTGCCTGCAGCCATCTCCCGCTCTCCCTGGAGAACATGGATGGATACGGCCGGCTGGTTGTCTGCTGCGGTCGAAAAGACCTGGCTCTTCTTGGTCGGGATGGTGGTGTTCTTGTCAATGAGCTTGGTCATGACTCCGCCAAGGGTCTCAATGCCAAGGCTCAGGGGTGTAACGTCAAGGAGAAGGACATCGTGGACATCCCCCTGGAGAACGCCTGCCTGGATGGCAGCACCCATGGCAACGACTTCGTCCGGGTTAACACCCTTGTGGGGCTTTTTGCCGAATATTTTTTCCACCCGCTCCTGAACCGCCGGCATGCGGGTCATGCCGCCCACAAGTACCACCTCGTTGATGTCGCCCGAGGTGAGGCCTGCATCTTTAAGGGCTGTTTTGCAGGGCGCCACCAGGTTATCAAGGAGATCGGCCACAAGGGCTTCAAGTTTTGCCCGGGAAAGTTTCACATCCAGATGTTTGGGACCGCTTGCGTCGGCCGTGATGAACGGCAGGTTGATGTCGGTCTCAACGGCTGAGGAAAGCTCCATCTTAGCCTTTTCAGCAGCTTCCTTGAGTCGCTGTAGAGCCATCTTGTCTCCCCGGATGTCGATGCCCTGGGATTTTTTAAACTCGTCTGCGATGTAATCGATGATCCTGAGGTCAAAATCCTCGCCGCCAAGATGGGTGTCGCCGTTGGTTGATTTTACTTCAAACACCCCGTCCCCGATCTCAAGGACAGAGACGTCAAAGGTGCCGCCGCCCAGGTCGAATACAACGATTTTTTCTTCGCCTTTTTTGTCCAGTCCATAGGCCAGGGACGCTGCCGTGGGCTCGTTGATGATTCGCTTGACGGTCAACCCTGCAATTTTTCCTGCATCCTTGGTGGCCTGGCGCTGGCTGTCGTTAAAATAGGCCGGAACCGTGATGACGGCCTCTGTGACCTCTTCACCCAGGTAATCCTCGGCAGTCTTCTTGATGTTGGCCAGTATAAAGGAAGAGATCTCTGCCGGGCTGTGCTGCTTGCCCCTGAGGTTGATCCGGGTGTCCCCGTTGGCGGCAGCCTCGATCTTGTAGGGCAGCACCTTCTTGTCTCCCTGGACCTGGGGGGAATCAAATTTTCTTCCAATGAGGCGCTTGACGCCGAACACGGTATTCTCGGGGTTGGTGATGGCCTGACGTTTGGCGGTCTGCCCCACAAGTCTGTCTCCGCCCTCTGTTAACGCCACAACCGACGGTGTTGTTCTGTTCCCCTCCGAGTTTGTGATGACCTTTGGTTCGCCTGCTTCCATGACTGCAACGCATGAGTTGGTGGTTCCAAGGTCGATTCCGATGATTTTACCCATTTTTTTTCCTCCGATATCTATTTTTTTTCTGTTTCGTTTTCTGTCATTGCTTTTGAAACCACAACCATGGACGGTCTGATGAGTCTGTCATGGAACAGGTATCCCTTCTGAAGCTCTGCAACCACGGTGTTTTCGGGATGATCGACTGATTCCTGCTGGGTCACTGCCTGGTGAAAGACCGGATCAAAGCTTTTACCATGGGCTTCCACGGGTGTGACATTAAAGGCTGCCAGAATTCTCAGCATTTCCTTGTAGGTCATCTCTATGCCATCAAGAAGGGCTTTGCCGTCATTGTCGTTTTCTTTGGCCGCGTCGATGGCCCGTTCCATATTATCAACCACGGTGAGGAACTGTTTTAACAAGGTTTCGTTGGCGAATTTTCTAAATTCACTCAACTCCTTGGACGACCGTTTTTTGTAATTCTCAAATTCTGCCGAAAGCCTTAAAACCTTGTCTCGCTCCGCGGTCAGCTGGTCCTGGCACTCTTCGATCTCAGATTTTTCCTGTTTGCAGGAGTTGGTGTCCGGACTCCCCTTGGCACCGTTTTTTTCTGCCTTGGGTGCTTCTGTTTTTGATTCTTCAGAGTCTGTTTTTTTTACAGGTTCGTCTTTGTCAGCCAATGCAATCTCCCGGTAAAATATGTTTTTCTGCATAAGTGTTTAATAAATTGAACAAAGCCATGATCAAATTCAGAGGAAATGTAAGACCGTTTGGTCCCATGTCAAGATATAAATAAACGGTAAAACGCAAGGGGAGGGAAATGGGGCAGGGGATAAAAAGAAACCCGGCTGACCGTGGAGGTGTCGGACACTCCATGACCGGGATCGATCCGCGACACAGATGATATCACTTATCGCTGCTTCCTTCCGGATCTGACGAGGTTCATGACCTTCTGTTACGCAGCGACCGGTCAGAGTGCCGCAATGACACTCTCCACAGTACAGCCGGGAACTTCATTTATACCTTAAGCACGAACGGGATTCAAGGGAAAATTTGGGGGAGCGTAAAAAAAAACGGGTGGGAACGCCGGGTAGGTATGATCAGGGCCGATCAGCCGTTCGCCTGGATGGCCTTGACCACGCGGCGGACCTGTGAAAAAGAGATCTGTTCCTGCTCCAGGCGCACCAGGGGTGCAAGTTGGTTGTGCCGTAGCGCGTCATACACCCTGGCTTCGTCGGGGGTCAGCAGGGGCAGGTCCCGGGTGGCAGGGGCGGTTTCCCGACCCCAGAGGCGCCGGTGGGACATCAGGGTGGCTTCATCCATGAGAAACGAACGGGTCTGGGGAAAATAGTGGCGGATCTGGTCGAGCATGGCAAACCCGTGGGTATCGATATCTCCCCAGTACCAGATGGGGCACTCCTGTATCCAAAGGGCGTTGGAGAGTGCGGACAGCGCGTATCCCAGCCCGAATATCACCATGGCCCTGGGAAAATCGGGAAAGGCAAGGCCGTTGATATCATTTTCCACTATAAATAGGGTGTCGGGCTGTATGGGCAGGTGACAGAAATCATGTTCAGGGATTTCCAGGTCCGACAGCCCCATGATGGTGAAATCCGGATCCAGGGTGCGGAACCGGATTCGGGCCGGTTTGAACCGGAATCCAAAACGGCGCTCAAAGGCAGTCGCTCCTTTGGCCTGTTCATTGACGGCGGATTCGGGTAGCACCCGGGTTAAAAGCCGTGTCAGCCAGGCTTTGTGGGTTTCAATGAACTTGGTGTCCACGCCCGGGATTTCCAGCTGGCGAAGATAGATCCCGGGGCAGGGGGTCTGCACCATGAACGACACAATGGCCAGGAGTGACGGCCACACATTGTCGTGGGCCAATACGTCCAGGGGCCTTTCAATCAAGAGTTCGGCAAGTTCAGGGTGCAGGGCTGTGATCTTCCTGACAAGGGATCGGTAGCGTTTGGCCGCCGCGGTTTTTCCAAGATAGCAGAGGGTCTGGTCCAGGGTGTGGAAGATCACCGCCCTGGGTATCCGGTTCCTGCCCAGGGTCCGGTGGTTGGTTTCCTGCCACTCAATGGTGAAGTTTGTCTGGTTCTGCCCGCCGGCATGGTCGGTCAGATGTCCGATCCAGGTGCGGGCCGCATCAAATTCATGGGTGAGCTCCCTGGCGGTGGGGTGTTTCAGGGGGATGCGCAGGGGTTCAAACGGTTCGGAACTGACCGATTGGGCCAGCAAATGGCCGTTGTTCCACTTTTTTTCAAGCCGCTGACGGATGTCACTGTCCCGGGTCCAGGCGGTCATGGCGTTTTCGTCTCCCTGCTGTTCCGGTACGCTTCAACGCCCATGTTCCTGAGGTGGGAGACGCGGCCGTCCCGGCTGTACACCAGCCCCACGGCAGACACATAGGGTTCGATGATGTGGATCTTCTGAAGGGGGGTGACAATGAGCAGCTGGAGGTTGAGGCGTTTGAACAATTCCAGGCTGTACCGGGTGGATTCATCCGATCCCCTGCCAAAGGCCTCGTCAATGGCCACAAACCGGAAGGTCCGGGACCGGACCGCACCCCATTCCAGGCCGAACTGGTAGGCAAGGCTTGCTGCCAGAACCGTGTAGGCCAGTTTTTCCTTCTGCCCGCCGGACTTGCCGCCGGAATCCGTATAGTGCTCATATTCCGTGTGGTCCTCCTGCCAGCGTTCGGATGCGGCAAACACGAACCAGTTCCGGACGTCGGTGACCTTCTGGCGCCATCGTTTGTCGATATCGCTTGTGCCCTGCCGACCCCTGAACCGTTCGATCAATGCCCGGACCTGGAGAAATTTTCCCTCTGAATAGTGATCCGCGTCCGATCCGGTCAGGGCGCCTTCGGTGCAGGCCCTGAGCTGCTGCTGGAAGTCCCGGATGTCGACGTCCGGGTTGAACTGGTCCTCCAGAACAATATAGCGTCCGGGATTGTATTCAATGTCCGACAGGGAACGGTTGATCCGTTCAATGCGTTCCCGGATGGTTTCCCTTTCCCGCATCAGCTGGGAGTGGAAGTTTGCCACTTCCCGGATGGTATTTTCGTTGAGCAGTTCCTTGAATCGGTGTTCAAACCGGGGCAGGTTGTCGGTCTCAAGCCGGGTCAGCATCTCCTGGTATTCCGGACCCGAGGCCAGGGTGTCATCCACCTCCCGGGTTTCCAAGGGGAAATCGTGGCGGAAGCTGTGCATGGCTTTGATGATCCGGCTTTCTATGGTTTTAATCCGGCTGTCCAGGTTGTCGAGCTTGCCCTGGATGATCTGCCGCAGCTGTTTTTCCCGGTTGGCGCAGGATTCAATGGTCAGGGTGTGTTTGTCAAGCAGGTTGCGGCGCATCTCTTCCAGGCGCCTGAACACGGCCGATCTCTGGTCGGCTGCCATGTCCCGGGCAGGCTGCATGTCTGCCTCACAGGTCTGGACGTCCAGGCTTGCCTGGTGTTGTTTTTCCTCGTTCTTTGACCGAAGATCCCGGGTCTGCACAAGGGCCTGTTCCGTGGCAAGGATGGTTGCCTGGAGGGTTTCAAGCTGGATGCCCAGGGTCTTGAGGAGGTTGGAGGCGGCCTCCAGCTCTCGTTTTTCCTGGTCCAGGCGGGAGAGTGACAGGGTGACCGACTGCCAGTCAAGATCACTGAAGGCCCTGTATTCCCCGATGCGGATCAGGTCGTTGAGCTGTTCCTGGACCTGCTTTTTCCCGGTGTCCAGGTCAGACATCCGAACGGCCAGTGACTGCATGTCCTGCTCCATTTCCCGGCATCGCCGCTTCAGGGTGTGGATCTTGGCCGTGTTGGTCCAGCCCAGGATATAGTTGGATCTGTCCTGGATGTCTTTCCGGTCGTCCTTTTCATGGCGCTTGCCCCTCGATTTGATCTGGCCGGCCTGGGTAACGGCCATGGGTTCCCGGTGAAACTGGTGGATGTCGGTGCAGCAGGCATAGTCAAACCGGCTGGCCAGTTCATGTTCCAGCCATGAATAAAAGATGGAATCGGGTTTGATCGACAGTTTGTCAGCCAGGGATGCCGGATGAAGGGCAGCCTCCCTGCGTTGGACATCCGGGTGCACCAGGTAATACACCAGCCGGCCCTTCAGGTGGGTGACATCAACCCAGGTTGTCACGGCCCTGTAGTGGTCCCCGGGGACGAGCAGGGAGAGTCCGAAATTGTGGAGCAGACGTTCGGCTGCACCTTCCCATGACCGTTGATCTTCCCTGACCTGGATCAGCTCCCCGGCAAAGGGCAGCTCTTGTTCAGCAATTTTAAGGTGGGCGCACAGGGCATCCCGGATTTGAATCTGGCGGACGTGGATATTGCTCTTCCGCCTTGACAGGGATTCAAGCTCCAGGGACAGCTCCCGGTGGTGTGTGGTGAGTGCCCTGAACTCGACCTCGGTATCGGTGTGCTGGTTCTGCAGATCCGCCTTTTTCCGGCCCAGGGTCTGCTGCTGGTCCTGGATCTGCTGGGTGTTGTCGTAAAAGTCGTCCGGGGTGGCCACCGGCTTCAGGGGCAGGTCCTGTATCAGGCGGGCGTACCGGTCGGCCTGGTGTCGGCGTTTTTCCTTTTCCAGGCCCAGGCGCTCCATGTCCGAGCGGATTCGCTCCAGGCGATCGCCGCCGTTGTCTGCAATGTCCTGCTTTAATCGATCCCGCTGGCCGGTCTCGTCCCGGAGTTTTGTCTCCAGGGTCTGGATTTTGTGGTCCAGGCGCTCCTGTTCCCGGGTCAGGTTTTTTATTCTTTTTTTGAGCAGGGCGCGTTTATGGAATGCGAAAAAGGGGGTCAGGGCCTCCCGGCACTCCCGAAGGCCGGTTTTTTCATCCAGGAGAACCCGCTGCTGATTGCAGTCCGTGACCAGGGGTGTCAGGCGCTGGATCTGGTCTTTTGCCTTGACCACGGCATCATGGGCACGGTTCAGGTCGTCAAAATGATGGACCAGGGCCTCAATGCGGGGGACCACATCAAAGGCTTCGAGCATGTGCTCCCGGACAAAATCCGTGAGGTTTCCCACGGATTTCATGGAAACCGTCTGGTGGAACAGGTCCAGGGCCTGTTCGTTTTCAATGCCGAACCGCCGCCTGAATGCTGCGCCATACTTGGGAAAGGTGTCAAAGATCTCCACCCTGGACCGTTTTTTCAGCCGTTTTTTCAGCCGTCCGATATCCGGTCCAAAGTCACTGAAATCACCGGTGATGGACAGGGGGCGGTCCGCGACCAGGTAAAATCGTTCCGGCTGGCCCTGGTTGTCCTTGATCCAGAACACCTGGGCCAGGGTCACCTCCTGGACAAAGCCCTGGTTTTTGAACACCCCCAGGATCACGGAAAAATTGTTGTTGTCCCTCAGGACAACGGGCTTTGCCGAATGGCCGATGTCGCTTCTTTCGGATTTGTAGGATCCCTGGACATAGGAGCGCAGGCTGCGTTCCCTGGTGTCGGCCCCGGCCGCTTTGTTGTAGGCCACCCGGTGGGCCGGGACCAGCAGGGTGGTCACGGCATCCACCAGGGTGGATTTGCCCGAACCAATGTCTCCGGTGAGCAGGCCGTTCCGGCTGTTGAGCTCCAGGCGCCACACCTCTTTATGGAAGGTGCCCCAGTTGTAAACCTCCAGGGTCTGGAGGCGGAAGCCGGCCAGGGCGTCGTCGGTCGAAAAATCCAGCAGTTCCTGTTCCATCAGTTCGCCTGCCCCGGGTCGTCGGAACCTGCCCCAATGGTTTCACGGTATTGGCTGAGCCGGTCATCAAAGTCATGGAGCCACTGGGCATCCACAAAGGCCTTGAGGATGCGGATCACTTCAACCTTGTCGTGCCGTCCCTTGAGGCGGCGGATAAACCCCAGGTCCGCGATCTTGTTCAGGTGGCTGTTGATCCTGTCCACAAGTCGGGCCTCGTTGCCACCGGCAGGGAAAAACACCTTGACCATGTCGGTAATCTCTTCCACGGAGAGGATGAGCCGGGTCTCTTCCCCGGAGGCGTCGTTCTCAGCCATTTTTTTGCGCAAAAGGGCAATGATCAGGCTTACGGGGTAGGATAGTTTTCTGCGGCCCACCAGTCGGGGGAGGGGTTCTTCACCCTCCAGGGGCTCTTGGGTCCTCAGCCAGGCATAGCCCTCTGATGCATCCACAATCAGCTCCAGGCCCAGGACCTGGACATAATCCCTGAGTGCGGCCTGGCCGTCTTCAATCTGCTGCCACAGCTGTTCATCCTTTTCCCGGAAGACCACCCCTTTCATCAAAGTGATCAGCGGTCGTGACATGTTTTCCAGGGTAGTGTCCATTGAATTCATTGTTTACCTGTTAAAAATTACTGCACAAAATTGTGCTTTACGGGTCATCCCGTGTTCATCGGTCCATGATACCCGCTGGTGCCGGGATTCGTCAAACAAGGCCCTGTCATCATCCCCGGCCAGGCTCAGATAGGTGACCAGTTCAGCCAGGCCCTGCTCCAGGGGGTTTTCTTCAAGGATCTGTTCAAGGGTCACCCGGTCCCGGGTCTGCAGGCAGCTGCGGATAATCCCCTTTAATTTCATCCGGTCCACAAACACGGCCGCATGGAGAAGATCCGAAGGGATATCCGACCCGTCCCCCAGGCTCACAATTTCATCGATCACCGGTTTTACGGGAAAGGTGTAAAGGGGTCGCTCCATGGGAAGGAAAATTCCGGGAGAGGATTCGTCAATGGCCATGAAATCGTTGCCAGGCAGGTTGTCTTTGATTTGAACCCCCTGGTTCTCAATGCTTTGGATCACCTGCATGATCCGTCGGTTTTCAAGGAACGCCTGATCGTCCAGGTAACGGCGCAGCTGCCCGGACAGTTTGGCCACGGTTCGCTGGGTCTGTTCGCCGGCTTCGAGCCAGTCATAGTGAATCCGTTTCAGGCGCATGTCCGGGGACAGTGCTTTGACGGCTCCGAGTTCAAACACCCTGTGGAGCAGGGCGGACAACTCATCCTGTCGGGCCGGTGACATCAGCAGATCCCAGAAGGCATTGAAGCTTTTTCCCTGGTCTGATTCGGCAATAACGTCCCTTTCTCCAAAAAAATCTTCGAGCAGGGCGCCCTTGCTGCCGTCCCACAGGGCGATCTGTTCCCGGGTTTTCTGATCCAGGCGTCTGAAGTTGTATTCGACCTCGCGGAAATCGCCCAGCAGCTCCCGTGCGGTTTTGTTGATCAGCAGAAACCGGTCCTTGAGGGCCGTGTCATCCAGCATGTCCATGTGGCCTTCCCGGACACGGGCAAGCTGGGCGTCAATCTCCGCCCTTTGCCGTTCAAGGGACTCTATCCTTGAACGGGCGTCGATCTCCGTGCCCTGGACCATCTGGTGCAGAAGATCAAAGATGGTCATCAGCCGGGATTCCGTACCGATAAAGGGGCTTTGAACCAGGCTTTCAAGCCAGGTCAGGGCCTTTTCCACCCAGGGCATGAGATCGTAGTGCACCTCATCGGATCCCTGGGGATAAAATTTTCTCAGCCATCCCTTTTCCTGGCCGGACCATTCGTCAAGATAGGCTTCGGCCCGCCGGGGAAAGGCGTCCTGGCCTTCGGTTTCCCGCAGGGCAAACAGATAATCCTCCAGGGCCGATGCCAGATCTGCCCGGCCCATGCGTCTGCGGTTGGGTTCAATGAAAATTTTATGGACAAAGCCGGCAATCAGGGGGCTGTGGTCGGCCACCAGCAGTTTCCAGGCCGGGTGGTTTTTTCGCAATGTTTTTAACGTGGCATAGTCCAGCGCCATATCTTCCTGTTTCCTGGATTGTTATTTCAGCCCTTTTTGTAATGGGATGTTGATAAAAAGGCAATAAAAAAAGCCGGGTCCAGGGGGGGTGCATCAAGAACTAAGCCCCCGTTAAATCAGGTCTGGCCGTTTTTTTCAGGTTGCACAAACAGAAAAATGGGGATCTTCCCCTTGTGCATTCGGGTAAATGTTTTATACTGTTTATGTACCACAATGTAGCGTAGAATGAAGCCTGCCGTGAAAAGCCGGGCACGATTCGTTTGGCGACTGGTTTTTTTCAACGGGGAAGGGTAATGGATAATTTTTCAATGACAATGACGGACCTTTATATTTTTTTATGCGGGCCCATGCTCTGGGTGGCAGTGGGGGTGTTTGTTGCCGGTACGGTGTGGCATATCATCCAGTTTCACCGGTTTACCCGGAAACGAGTTCCCCGGGGCAGAGCGGTTGTTCCCCAAAGCCGAACTAGCTCGGCTGGCAGTGATCTTATTGATTCCAGATCCCTCAAGTATCGTCTGGCCAGGTTGAAATTAACCCTGCCGGGGCAACGTCCCTTTTTCATCCTGATGACCAACTTGTTCCATCTAAATCTTCTGATACTGCCGTTTTTTATCCAGGGGCATACCACGATGGTGGGATATTCATTTGGGATATATCTGCCGTCCCTGCCCGACGTTGTTATTGATCTGACAGCCCTGGTGAGCCTTTTGTGTGTGCTTTTTTTTCTGGCAAGGCGGCTCTTTGTCCGGGAGGTGCGTGCCATCACCACTTTTTCCGATTTCAGCCTGCTGGCCCTTGCTGCGGCCCCTTTTATTACGGGGTTTTTGGCCTGCCATCAGATTTTTGACTATCAGACCATGATTTTCATGCACATAATTTCAGGCGAGTTGATGCTCATACTGATTCCCTTTACCCGGCTGATTCACATGGTCTATTTTTTCCTCAACCGGTTTTACATGATTCACCATTACACCCTGGATGTCTGGGGAAACAGGGCATGGAAGACCGGCAGGGTCCCATTTAACGTTAAATAGAGACAGGAATGCACCCTATGCAGACGATCCAAGCGGTCAATGTGGACGAAATCCAAACCATCCTCAGGGAAAATAAGGCCCAGATCTCAACGGCCCTCAAGGTGTGTGCCCATTGCGCGCTCTGCGCCGACAGCTGCTTTCTTTACCGCTGCCGGGAGCAGAAACCCGGATACATGCCCTCCCACAAATTCATCAACACCCTGGGGGTGATTTACCGAAAAAAAGGAAGGGTCAGCCGGCAGGAACTCCAGGAGATGCAGGAAATTTTGTGGGGAAAATGTGTATTGTGTACCCGGTGCTATTGCCCCCTTGGCATCAATATCCCCGGTCTGATCAGCCTGGGACGGCGCATTTGCCGTTCCCAGGGTATTTTTCATGAGTATAACGGCGGTATGGGTGTTGATTCCCCCCGCCCGACAGAGGTGAACATATGATAAAGGTGAAAAGAAAACCCCTCAGGGAAATCGTCGATGCCATCCATGGATACGAGAATGTACTGGTACTGGGATGCGGCGGATGTGCGTCTGTGTGCCTGGGCGGTGGCCAGCGGGAGGTGGATCATCTCTGCCTGGATCTGAATATGGCGTTTAAGACTAGAACCTTGAAGCAGGATGCCAGGGGATATACCATTGAACGCCAGTGTAACATGACCTTTATCGAAGAGCTTGCATCCTCCATTGATAATTTTGATGCGGTGCTGTCCATGGCCTGCGGTGCCGGCGCCCAGTATGTGGCCGAAGCATACCCCCGGATTCCTGTTTTTCCCGCCGTCAATACCGTTGCCATCGGCATTGACCGGGAGGTCGGCGTTTACGAGGAACGTTGCCGGGCCTGCGGTGAATGTGTGGTGGGTTACACCGGTGGGATCTGCCCTGTGACCCGTTGCGCCAAGGGAATTTTCAACGGTCCCTGCGGCGGCACCCGGGATGGGATGTGCGAAGTTAACCATACCATTCCCTGTGCCTGGATTGAAATTTTTAACCGCGTTAAAGCCCAGAATCGGTTGGACAACCTTTTGAAAGTCCAGCCCCCCATGGAGTGGCAGAATCAAATCCAGCGAACACTTGTGCAGGAACGGTGGTGAACCCTGAAAGGTGATCCTAGGACGATTGAAAACATAATCTTTTCTGATTTAGAATCTTAGCCGTGCCCGCTACGGTTGTGCCGTATACATACAATGGCTTTTGGTATGTTTGTGAAAGAGAGATTAAATAGGGCAGTGTATTATTCACCACGGTGGATCCTGTTGCTAAAATGACATCACATAGTTTAAAGATCTCTTCCTGCATTTTCTGACCGTCCCAGATGGTCACTCCGTATTTTACCTTGCCGATATTCACCTCGTCCAAGTCTGTTACCTTGACATTGCAGGGGGGAACGTTCTTAGTGAAGGCATCGATGATTGCCGGCTGAAATCCGATGATTCCAACGTGGACATCAGCGCCATATTTATCAATAATGGTTTTCAGCATTTCTCCAGCACATACCTCCGGGCTTTCGTTCTTGCAATGAATGGTCTTGTCGACCACGCCCAGGTGGCGCATGACAGCATTCAGTGTGGCAATAAAAAGTGCACGTTCTCCGTTATCGGTCAACTCCATATTCAATATATCTTTAACCCTGCCTGTAAAATTTTTCGGGGCATCGGTAAACGCCTGCCCCAAAGCGCCTTTAAAATCAGCCTGCATCAGGTATTCTTTTCCCTGGAGCAGGGGATAGTCCTTTCTTTCCGTTTTGCCGATTGCCTCTTTGGGGGTCAAAATTTTAGCCGTGATTTTGACCTGACTTTCCAAAATTCCGGTTTCCCCGGATAAATCAACCAGCGCTGTTTTCAGTTTCTCATACATGGTGTTTCTCCATTATCAAATCGATCAGGGTTTGATTATCCAGCAGCCCTTTCACCGCCATTGTTATTTTTGTAAATCAACAGCCGGGAGGCTTCGCCAAGATGCTGATTTAGGTGTACCTCTCCTGAACTTGCCATTGCCACAGAAGGCCTGAGTCTTTTTGTTCTGACAGGGTTCAGGGGGGTGGTCAGTTGCGCACACTCGTTCAACCGGGTCATCAATCTTTTACTTTCCTTATCCCCCAGACACCCGACGGCATCTGCACGGCAACGGACGCAGTGCGTCATTTGCGTGACATACTGCCCGGCTTTTTTACGCACCTGGCTCATCAGTTCTTTTGAGGGTTCAGGAATATCGGCAAAATGTGACCCAGTGGTCTGATAATAGGGTATGCAGTTGAAAATATCGACGCCCAGTTCCCCCATCCGTTTTGCTACGGCTTCAATATGGTCTTCGTTTTTACCGGGAATCAGTATTGTGTTGACCTTAACGGTTATATTGCGTGCCTTGAGCATTTTGATCGCTTCAATCTGTTTGTCCATCAGAATGGTCACGCCTTCTTTGGCCTGCCGCACTCTTTTTTTGTAACGCACCCAGGCATAAATTTTGGCGGCAACATCTGGGTCAACGGCATTCACAGTAATGGTTATATGGCCGACATTCAAATCGGCCAGTTCATCAATATACGGGCCGATGCCCAGGCCGTTGGTTGCCAGGCACAACATGATATCCGGATATTTCTTACGGACCAGCCGCAGTGTCTGCATGGTCTCCTGGGGATTGGCAAAGGGGTCTCCAGGACCTGCAATACCCACAACTGAAATATTTTTCTTCTCTTCAAAAACATACTCAAGATACGCCATTGCCTGAAAGGGGGATAAAATTGCACTGCAGACCCCGGGACGGCTTTCGTTGACGCAGTCAAACTTGCGGTTGCAATAATTACATTGAATGTTGCAGCGTGGCGCTACCGGGAGATGTACCCGCCCAAACTTGTGGCGAACCTTTGCGTTAAAGCAAGGATGATTCATTTCACTTAGTTTCATTTCTGCTTCCTTTCTATGCATCGAAAAATTTCAGTACGATTGATTTTTTTTCTAAACGTTGCATTCTTTGTTTTGGGCTTTGAAATATACCTTGTTCTAATAAACGTTTCTTTTTTTATGCTGGGCTGCAAAGTTGCTTTGTTCTCATGTCGAAAACCATACATCGCAATTAATGTGCCTAATGGGGCTGATCGATGATGCTTAATTCGTTAGCCTCTAATATCAATACAAAAAAGGCCCCATTTACATGTGAAATAAAAGTGCGCTTATGTTTTAAAATTACATTTATGTTGCAGTATTGGTATTTTTATACGTAAACGTAATAAGATGTCGTCTCTACCAAGTTACTTTCTACGCATTTTTCCGCCGGAATCACCCCTGCCTGTCATGAAAACATGGAATGACAGGTTTTATGTTTACGGCTTTGTTTTTGCAAAAAAACAAAAACAGGGATATCCTCTATGAATGATTGATATTCGGATCGTTTCTGGAAAAGATGAATGGGATGCCTATGTGTCCCAAAATGACCAGGGGGTGTTTTCCCACCTGTACGGCTGGGGCGAGACCCTGGCATCGGTCTATGATCTGCAGATTTTTCGTCTGGTGGCCAGAAACCCGGAAAAGCACGGTGAAATTGTGGGCATACTGCCGCTAGTTTTCTTTCCCGCACCGAACCGGGATCCCCGGCTGATTTCGCTGCCCTACAGTGATGCTGCAGGGATTCTTGCAGACAATGCCCCTGTCCAGGAAAAACTGCTCGTGGCAGCATTGAACCTGGCAAAAGACCTCGGGGCGGATCACCTTGAGCTTCGCCAGCCGGGAGGGCTTGCCATCCCCAAACCAGACAGTTGCATGACCCATACACCCAACCGGTTTAAGGTCGGTTTAACCCGTAGCCTGCCGGACACGGAACAAGAACTGTGGTGTGATATTGGTGCAAAGGTCAGAAATCAGGTGCGAAAGGCCAGAAAAAACGGGGCTGAAATCATTGTTGGCGGGTCTGAGCTTTTATCTGAATTCTATGGGGTCTTTTCTGAAAATATGCGGGATCTTGGATCGTTCGTCCACCACAGGACGCTGTTTGAACAGATGGCCCGGAGCCTGAAGGAGCAGATGCAGATTTTGGTTGTAACCAAGCAAGGCATACCCGCTGCAGTGGCCATGGTTTTTTTCCATAACTCAACCCTGTTCAACCCCTGGGCCTCATCACTGCGGCGATACCGGCCCGATTGTCCTAATATGCTGCTCTATTGGGGGATGCTGTCCCATGGAATCTCAAAGAAATGCCGTCGGTTTGATTTTGGCCGTTCGTCACCCCACGCTTCCACCTGCCGTTTTAAGTGCCAGTGGGGGGCTGAACCCCAGCCTTTGACCTGGCATGTTTTTTCCAGGACAAACCGTCCATGGAATCCGGAATGTGAAACCCTTGTTGATGAACAATGGAAACGCCTGACCATTGAGGATTCCCAGAGGTCTGGTCCACCCATCCGGCGGTGGATCAGCCTCTAGGCCCATGTTCAGATTAAAAGATAAAATATATGGAAGGTTTATTCAGACTCGGAGCCTTAAGGGGGGGTGATGGCTAAGATCCAGCCCGGGGATATTACAGTCTCTCTGCCCATGCCGGTCTTTCTGGTCGTCGAGGATGTCGGATGGTGGCAGGGTGGGGATGGGTCATCCTGCCAGGAGCCCTACCGTAACAATCTGGCAAGACCCCACTGCCTTGAAGATTACCAGGCCCTCGCCCATCTTGCGAAAAGACTTTCCATGAGAATTGCCCTTGGGATGGTGATGTGCGAATGGGACAGGACCGATTTCTTAAAAGATATTCCCGGGGCCACCTGGATGGGCAGGGCATGGAACAATCAGAAAAACAGAAGGCGCAACCTTGACCGTGCCGCTGATTATTTAAACGCCCATGGCCACCTGCTTGAGATTGCCCTGCATGGTGTCGGGCATGAGTTCTGGCAAAACGGGCAGATGGAACGATCCGAGTTCCATGATCGAGACGGCAACATGAGGCCGGAAAATATCGTTGTCCGCCATCTTGAAGCCTTTGTCGGGCTGCTTGACCAGAATCATATCCTGACCCGTCCACGATTATTCATTCCCCCTGCGTTGAATCACAGCTTTGGCGATCATTCGATTCAACCCCTGCTCAGAAAATTCGGCATTGATTATGTGGCAACCCGATTTTCCCGGGCCCGTCAATTCAAGGCGCCCAGGCATCCGAAATTGACCTGGGAATCCGGGGTGACGCTCCTGGAGCGGGGGGGTGCACCGGTGGCATGGAATGTGACGGCAAGTCCCCCTGCCTGGAATGATTCCCAGCCGGTTCTGCCGCTTCATTGGGCAAACCTGCTGCATGCTCAGCCGGAACGAAATCTTGAAATTGTTGATCCTTGGGCAGACCTGCTGATCGCCAAAACATCCGGCCCAGATCTTATTTTGGCTGAAGACGCAGCCGCCTGCTGGCGGCAGGCAGCGGCCTTCTATCTTGCTGAGGTTAAAAATGAAAACAACCAGATTGTGATCGATCTGGACAGGATCCCAAAGATTGCGTCGATCAGAGGTGTTTTTGCCATTAAAATTCAGGGGCGACTCCGTGTGGGCTGGTGCTGTGCCGGCGCAACAATTGTGGAACAAAAACACGAGTCAGAGGACCTGCTTACCCTGAAGCTGCTTCCCGATCAAAGGGGCGAAAAAGTTGTTCTTTTTCCGGAAAAATCCAAAGGGTTGGTGGGGGATGGGTAAACCTTGTCCGGTCGCATCTGCTGGGGAAGGTTTCGGCGCCCATGTTTTGTTGTTGCCGGAGCAGATACCCTGCTCCGGCCGTGCTGGCTAGTCGTTTTTATTCCATAGTTGATAAAAGTGGTGTACCGGGCCGTGGCCTTTGCCGGTTTTATATTCGGCACCGGCCTTGAGGGCCCCTGTGATGTATGCCTTTGCCTGGGCCACGGCCTGGGTCAGGCCAAGGCCACTGGCCAGGCCTGCGGTAATGGCCGACGAAAGGGTACAGCCGGTGCCGTGGGAATTGGGGGTCTCCACCCGGGTCTCGGGAAATGTTTCCACGGTTTCCCGGGTTCTTTCGTACAAAAGGTCATGGCTGGTCTGCCCGGTCAGGTGTCCGCCCTTGACCAGGACATTGGCCGGGCCAAGCAGGGCCAGGGCCCTGGCGGCTTCAGGCATCTGGTCTGCTGTTTCAACCGGATGCCCGAGCAGCACAGACGCCTCGGGAAGGTTGGGGGTGATGAGGGTGGCCAGGGGTAAAAGTGTTTCCCTTAAGGCGGCCACAGCGTCATCGCGCAGCAGTTTGTCGCCGCTTTTGGAGATCATCACCGGGTCCACCACCACATTGGGGCAGCCCCATTGTTCGAGTTTTGACGCAACAATTTCTATCACCTCCGGGGAGTGGAGCATGCCGATCTTAATGGCGTCACAGCCGATATCTGCCATGACGGCATCAATCTGCTGGCCGATGAATTCAGGCGGCACCGGGAAAATTCCCGTGACCTCCCGGGTGTTCTGGGCCGTGAGGGCGGTAACGGCAGACATGCCGAAAACGCCCAGGGCGGAAAAGGTTTTCAGGTCTGCCTGGATGCCTGCACCGCCGCCGCTGTCGGACCCGGCAATGGTCAGTGCCCGGAAATAGGATTTCATTGTTTTTTCTCCTTATTCGTTCCAGGTGTGGATCAGATCGGCGGTGTGCACATGGTTTTTAATGAGTCCATATTTCAGGGCAAAATCGGCAAAGGCCTGCCATTTTGCAGCGTCATGACCGTTCTGGCCTGCAAAATAGGGCCGGGTCAGTTCAAAGGCGGCGGTTTCAACCTCAACATCGGCCTCGGGAACAGCTCCAAGGTAAGCCCTGAGGGCGCTCGACGGATCGGTATCAAGCTGGGCCATGGCAAGGTGTATGGCCTTTACAAATTTATGGATGGCGGCTTTTTTTTGGGTCAGGGTTTTTGATCCGGTCACAAAGATCAGCTCTTCATAATCGGGGATTCCGTTGTTTTCCAGTTCAAAAAATCCGGCCGTATATCCCTGCTGCTCCATGGCCACGGTTTCATAGGTCTTGAACGGTCCCATGACGGCGTCCACCTTGCCGGAGACCAGGGCCGGTAAAATGGTAAATCCCACATTTACCGGGGTGTAATCCTTGATGCCGTTGATGTCGGCAAAGGCCTGGAGCAGCACATCCATGAGGCCGGGAACGGTATATCCGATGTTTTTGCCGGACAGGTCAACAGGTGTTTTTATGGTCGTGTCCAGGAACAGCAGAGTGGTCAGGGGATGGACGACCAGGGGGGCCACGGCTTTGAGGGCCAGGCCCTGGTCGGCTGCAATGATGGTCTGGGGCTGGTAGGAAACGGCCAGGTCCACCTGTCCTGCAGCGGCAAGTTTCAGGCCGTCGGATGTTTCCGACGGGGCGATGATCTCCACCGCCAGGCCCTGGTCCTTAAAGTATCCCGATTCCCGGGCCAGGTAAATGGGCAGGTGGTCCACATTGGGAAACCAGTCGAGCATGAGTTTCAGTTGTTCTGCCCCCATGACCGGTGCTGCGGCCAGGAGGATGAGGGTCGTGATGATCAGGATAATTCGTTGTTTCATTTTAAGCTCCTTTGTTTATAGGGGTTAAGGACCGCAAGTTTTATAACTTGACCGAAATTGCTTGCCTTTTGGTCCATCTGCCGCGTTGCATCAAAGGCCCAATAGGCCTGCTATTGAACCTTTAATGCGCCTTGTATATGAACCAAAATTCGGCGCTATTTCTGGTCAACTTATTTCATTTGCGATCCTAGGTTACTTCCATTTTACGACGCTCTTTTCAATTTTTCCCACCACGATCCATAGGCCCAGACCCATGGCGGTCAGCCAGAGAATGGCGGCAAATACCAGGTCGGTCTGGAGGCGTGCATTGGCCTGGATCATGAGATAACCCAGGCCCTGCTGGGCCCCGACCCATTCCCCGATGACAGCGCCGATGGTGGCCACGGTGACGCCCACCCGCAGGCCTGAAAAAAACCGGGGCAGGGCCCAGGGCCAGTAGAGCAGACGCAGTTTCTGGGCGAAACTGGCCCCCATGAGGCAGAACAGCACCCTGAATTCAGGATCGCAGCTTTTTAAGCCAGACAGCAGGCTGACGGTAATGGGGAAAAATATAATTACCCAGGCCATGAACACCTTGGATGCAATGCCATATCCCAGCCAGACCACCAGCAGCGGGGCCAGGGCAAACACGGGTACGGCCTGGGAGGCCACCAGAAAGGGGGTCAACCCCCGTTCAAGTCCGGGATTGGCAAACATGAAAATGGCCAGGGGAATGGCCGTGGCCAGGGCAAGGCCGATGCCGGCCAGGATTTCGGTAAAAGTGACCAGGGCGTGGGGCCAGATGACCGGGGCCTTGATCAGGGCGGTTGCCGTAATATCCCAGGGTCGCGGCAGGATGAACGCCGGGACATCCATTAGCCTTACCCCCAGTTCCCACATGGCCACAAGGCACAGCGCAAGTACCGTTGCCAGGCCGTTGGCCTTGAAATTATCCGTGGCCATGGGGCATGCCTTGTCTGAGGCGGTCCAGAACGCAGGTCTTGATGTCCAGCAGTTCCGGATCGCTGAAGGTCCTGGGTTTGGGTGATTCGGGTATGAATCGATCAATGACGGCCATGGGACAGGGGCTGAGCAGACAGATTTCATCCCCGAGAATCAATGCCTCTTCAATGTCATGGGTAATCATGAGGATTGTTTTTCTGAATTCGGACTGGAGCATGAGCAGCAGGGATTGCAGCTCCCGGCGGGTGATGGCATCCAGGGCAGACAGGGGTTCATCCAGAAGGATGAGATCCCTTTCAAACATGAGGGTTCGGACCAGGGCGCATCGCTGCCGCATGCCACCGGAAACCTGGTCGGGATAATGGGTTTCAAATCCGTTGAGCCCCAGGCGATGGAACAAGCGGCCGGCCTTTTGCCGGGCCCGTGCCGGGTCCGGCCTGTTTCGTCCGGTTCTGGCCGGCAGCAGACTGTTTTCCATGAGGGTGAACCAGGGCAGCAGCAGATCCTTTTGCTGCATATAGGCCCCATGGTCCTGGATGTGGGGCAGGCGCTCGCCCCGCCAGGTGATTCGGCCCCGGTCCAGGGGGGTCACCCCGGTGAGCCCGTCAAACAGGGTGGATTTTCCGCATCCCGACGGCCCCACCAGCACCTTGAACTGTCCCGGTTTGACCGTGAGGGTGAAATCAGAAAAAATCATCCGTTTGCCAAAGGTTTTGGCGGCACCAATGACCTCAAACATGGTCGTTTCCTTGGGTTTTTTATTAAAATGCGTACGACCGCAGGTGGGATGGGGGAAAGTGGCTTTCCTTCGCCGGTATGAGCCGGATCAGGTTCCAGGGGTCGAAACAAGGATTGCTTTTTGTTTCCTCTCAGCCGAATACCTTCGACTCCCCCAGCCTTCCATTGACGCCGCAATAGCTGGAGGGGAAGTTAGCACGCCTGGCAGAGCCCTGTCAAACGTCCTTTCCCCTGTTGACGGAAAAAACCAGGGTGGTATGGTATGTTTTTATTGTCGTGGAGGTTCCATGGTCTGGAAGGTCTATCTTTTGAGGTGTAATGACGGCTCCTTGTACTGCGGTGTGACAAAGGATGTTGCGGCCCGTGTTGCAACACACAATGCCGGCAAGGGTGCCAAATATACCCGGTCCCGGCTGCCTGTGACGCTGGTTGCCGTGAGTCCTGATTTTACAAAACAGGGGGCGTTTCAGCTTGAGTACCGCGTAAAACGGCTTCGAGCCCATGAAAAGCGTGGGGTGGTGCTGACGGGGAAATGGATTGGCCCCGGTCGGTGAACCTGGGAAACCATGGAATGGTGAATAAATCGGATCAGAAACTTGATAAGTGGCGGCCTAGATGGTACTCATGGATTGTTGTTTTAAACGAGTTGTGATACATATCAAAGGATAGCGAATATCATAATTTTACGGGGAGATAACTATGAGTGAGATTGTCAGGGACGGTGATACGACAGTGGTAAGGCCGGGTATTGATATTGTTGCCTCCATGGCAGAAGATTTCAAACGGGAACTTCTTTCTGCAATCAATGATAGGCCTAGTGATTTTGTCATTGATCTTGCAGGCGTTGAGATGGTTGATTCCGTTGGGATTGGTGTGATCATTGCCACCCATAACACCCTGGAGCAGGCCGGAAGAAATCTTAAGGTCATCAATGTTTCAAAGGATGTCTTCGGGCTGTTCAGTACCATGCGGCTCAACAGGCGCTTTACCATTGAGGGTAAGGCCTAGTGGGGGGGTCCTGATGGAAAAACAATGGATTTCTGCCCTTTTTATAGCAGTGGCCATGGTTTTCCTTGTTGCCGGGTGTGGTGATGATGACGGGGGATATGAGGGCGTCGGACGCCTGGTGGCCGAGCGGAACCGTGCCCGGTTTGCACAGAGCGGAAACAAGCAGTTGCCCCAGATCCCGGATAAATCGTTGTCCTCCACCCCGGATGGTGTCAAGTCCTCAAAGGACGTCGTGGTCGAAGCGGATGTCAATGTTGTGGGTGCCTCTTCAGGCAAGATCCTTGCCAGAGGCACGGCCTACCTGGATGGAAATGGGAAAATCATAACCATCCGGATCGAAAAAAATTAGCCGGATAAATTCATCCAACCGATTCATGACTTTTCTGAAGATCTGGCAGATATTGAAAATTTCCCCATACAATCTTGTAACACATGGCCAACAGCGGAGGCTCGTCGTGTCATCAAAGCCCTCTCAAGGGTTGCCGTTGACCCGCTTGAATCCGTCCGGCTGATAAAAATAATCAAATCCTGCGTTTCAGATCGAATTTAGGAATCTTGGCCTGGGGCATAAAAAAAGGGTCTTGCCTGAATGGCTAAGACCCTTTATTTACAATGGTCGGGGCGAGAGGATTCGAACCTCCGACATCCTGCTCCCAAAGCAGGCGCGCTACCAGGCTGCGCTACGCCCCGGAAATACAGTCAAAGTTTTTAGCATGGCTTCCCGTATTATGCAAGTCCAATCAAGGCAGACCCGCAAAAATTATCCGGCTGGAGGTTTCCGGGTTCAGGTGGACGGCGCTTTTGCTGTGCAGGGGCCGTTTTTTTGTTTGCCATGGTGTCGCAAAGTACTGAAATGCATTCTTTTTTTCAATTTTCTTGACACCTGCATATTTAAAGATTACCTTAATACATTTTACTTGGGGAACACATATTGAGTGTCCCTGGTGGTTGAAACCATGACAACAACATTAAAACAACATCAATAAGAGATGGCTTGATGCGCTTCAGGTTCCCCCGGGGAGCCCGTGTTTAAGAGCCTTTTGGTACAGGAAGGGGAACAATGCAATTAAACGTTGAAGAGAAAAGCTCGGTAAAAAAAGTCCTCCACATAGAGATTCCTAGGGAAGATGTGGCAAAGGAGCTGGACGCAGCCTACAATGAGCTGAAAAAAACGGCCACGGTAAAGGGTTTCAGAAAGGGTAAGATTCCCCGGAAAATATTGGAGACCCGTTTCTCAAAGGATGTGCATGCTGACCTTGTGCCCCATCTGGTCCAGAACGCTTTTTCCGAGGCCCTTGAAGAACACAAGTTCAACCTGGTGGGAGGTCCCCAGGTGGAACCGCCCGAGCTGATCCCCGGGGAGCCCCTCAGCTTTGATATTACAATCGAGGTGATGCCTGAGCTTGAGGCTGTGGATTTCAAGGGAATCGAGCTGAAGAAAACCCTGTATGAGGCAACGGACGACGAGGTTGATGCCCAGATTCAGATGATTCGCAAAACCATGGCAACCAAGGAAAAGGTGACCGAGGAACGACCGGTCAAGGCCGAGGATTTTGTTCTCATCGATTACCAGGGCTTTGTCGATGGTGAACCCTGTGACGCCGCCCCCAAGGTTGAAAACTATGTCATGGCCATTGGCGGAAACACCCTGCCGGCAGAGTTTTCAGAAAAACTGACGGGCGCCATCCCTGTGAAGGAGATGGATATCGATGTGGTTTATGCTGACGATGACAAGGATGAGGCCCTGGCCGGCAAGAGCGTGACCTACAAGGTGACCCTCAAGGAGATCCAGGAGCAGATCCTGCCGCCGGTGGATGACACCCTGGTGGCAAACCTGGGCCAGTACAAGGACCTTACTGAGCTGAAGGCGGCCATTCTTGATAATCTTAAAAAGGGGTATGAGCAGCGGATTCAGCACGAGTTGAGCGAGCAGATTTTTACCGATCTTCTTGAGAAAAATGAGTTTGAGGTTCCGGACACAATGGTGGATGCAGAGCTCCAGGGCATTATTGCCGAGGCTGAGCAGGCCTATGCCCAGAACAACATCAATCTTGAAGATGTGGGACTGAGCCAGGATTTTCTGAAGACCCAGTACCGGGGGGTGGCTGAGAAACAGGCCCGCCGCCATATTCTTCTCGGCAAGATCATTGACCAGGAGAACCTTGAGCTGACCGACGATGAGCTTGAAGCCGGGTATGCAGAAATGGCCCTTGGCATGAGAGCCTCGGTTGATGCAGTGAAGAATTTTTTCAAGATGGATGCACGGCAGCTTGAGTATTATAAACATACCCAGCTTGAAAAAAAGGCAGTCCGTCTTATAATAGAACAAGGCAATGTCACTGAGGTCGCTCCAGAGGTTGAGACCGAGGTCTCTGAACCTGCGGCGGACGTCGAGGACAAGACTGATCAATAAATTTTTTCGTCCGGCCTTTCCGGACGGAAAACAGAATAATTAAAGGAGATAACCGTGCCCTTAATTCCCATGGTCGTTGAGCAGAGTAACAGGGGCGAGCGTGCCTATGATATCTATTCACGACTGTTAAAGGACAGAATTATATTTCTGGGGTCTGCCATGGACGATGAGGTTGCTAACCTCATCGTGGCGCAGCTCTTGTTCCTTGAGTCTGAAGACCCGGAAAAGGATATCAATTTTTATATCAATTCCCCCGGCGGTGTTGTCACTGCCGGAATGGCTGTGTATGATACCATGCAGTACATTAAACCCGATGTGGCAACGGTTTGCATCGGCCAGGCTGCCAGCATGGGAGCCTTGCTCCTTGCTGCCGGAGCAAAGGGGAAACGCTTCAGCCTTCCCAACTCCAGAATAATGATTCATCAGCCCCTTGGCGGTGCCCAGGGCCAGGCCTCTGATATCAAGATCCAGGCAAACGAGATCCTGCGTATGAAAGAGGTGTTGAGTGGAATTCTGGCAAAGCACACCGGTCAGGATTTCGAAAAGATATCAGAAGACACTGACAGGGATTTTTTCATGTCAGGCGCCCAGGCCATGGAATATGGTCTTGTGGACCACGTGGTTGCGAGCCGGGACGAGCTGGAAAAGGCAGAAGCAGCAAAGGAGAAATAATATGACCCGGAAAGATGATGAGAGCGATCAGTTCTTCTGTTCGTTTTGTGGAAAGAACCAGAAAGAGGTCAAGAAACTCATTGCAGGACCCAGCGTTTACATTTGTAACGAGTGTGTCAACCTGTGTGAAGAGATCATTGAAGATGAGGACAAGGAGAGCCTTGCCCCGGCCGAGGTCAGTGATAAGAAGCTCACCCCCAGGGAGATCAAGGATGTTCTCGATACCTATGTGATCGAGCAGGACAGGGCCAAGAAGGTGCTTTCGGTTGCTGTGTACAATCACTACAAACGTCTGGATGCAGAGGTTAAAAATGAAGACGATGTGGAGATCCAGAAGAGCAATATTCTGCTGATCGGGCCCACAGGTTGCGGAAAGACGCTCCTGGCGCAGACCCTGGCCAGATTTCTGGACGTTCCCTTTGCCCTGGCCGACGCAACCACCCTTACCGAGGCCGGTTATGTTGGCGAGGATGTGGAGAACATCATCCTTTCCCTGGTCCAGAATGCCGATTATGATATTGAAAAAGCCCAGCGGGGAATCATCTACATCGACGAGGTGGACAAGATTTCCCAGCGGGGGGACAACCCTTCGATTACCCGGGATGTCTCGGGTGAAGGCGTTCAGCAGGCCCTTTTGAAGATTATTGAGGGCACCACGGCAAGCATCCCTCCCAAGGGCGGTCGCAAACACCCCCAGCAGGACTTCGTCAAGGTGGATACTTCAAACATCCTCTTTGTATGCGGTGGGACCTTTACCGGTCTTGAAAAGGTGATTGAACGTAGAATCAGTAAAAAATCCATGGGGTTCGGGGCCGAGGTCCAGAGCCGCAAGGAAAAGAACGTGGGAGAACTCCTGGAGCAGTTAAAGCCCGAGGACCTCATCAAGTTCGGACTGATTCCCGAGTTCCTGGGGCGTCTTCCCGTTGTCACCTCCCTGTCTGAACTCAACGAAGCCTCACTGGTCAAGATTCTCACAGAGCCGAAAAATGCCCTGTTGAAACAGTACCAGCGGTTGTTCGAGTTTGAGAATGTCAAGCTCACCTTTACCGAGGAGGCCCTTGCCGCCATGGCCAAGGAGGCTGTGACCCGAAGATCGGGTGCAAGGGGGCTCAGGGCCATCATGGAAGAAACCATGCTCGACATCATGTATGAACTGCCTTCAACGGAAAACGTACGGGAGTGCATCGTGGGCGAAGAGGTTGTTCTCAAGCATGAGCAACCCATTCTTCTGTTTGAACAGGCCCAGAAACAGGCATAATAAAACCAAGTTCATAAAATCCAGGGGCCGGAACGGAACCTCCGGGTCAGGGAAGTGATAAACGGATGACAAATAATTTGAAGAACATCAATATAGCCGGACCTGAATCTGAAACAAGGGATCTGCCCCTGGTGCCCCTCAGGGACATGGTCCTTTTCCCCCACATGATAACACCGGTGTTCATGGGAAGATCTCGTTCCATCAAGGCCCTGTCAAAGGCCATGGAAATGGACAAGCGGATTTTCCTTGTCACCCAGAATGACCCGGATACGATTAAACCCATGGCCGGTGATCTTTTTCCCATGGGCACCCAGGCAAGAATTACCCAGATGCTCAAGCTTCCCGATGGAACGGTCAAGGCCCTTGTGGAAGGCGAGTGCCGGGGGCGGCTCACAAAACTTACGCCGGTTGACAGTTATGTGTCGGCTGAGTTTGTGGTCGTCCCGGAGGAAGGAATTCAAGGACCTGTAGCCAAGGCTGCCGTTCGCACGGCCACCGAGGCTTTTGAGGCATATGCAAAGCTTTCGGGCTCCATCTCCAAGGGGCTGATCCAGGCCCTTGGAGAGCTTGCAGATGACCCGGGCAAGCTTGCCGATTCCATTGCCGCCCATATGCCGTTCAAGGTCAGTGATAAAAAACTGCTCCTCAATTGCCTGGACATAGAAGAACGGCTGTTTTTGATCGTGAAGCTCATCCAGGAGGAGTCTGAAGTCTTTGCCATGTCCCAGAAGATCAAGGGCCGGGTCAAAGAGCAAATGGAGAAGCTCCAGAAAAAGCACTATCTCAACGAGCAGATGACGGCCATCCGGCGGGAAATGGGTGAGGATGGCGAAGCCTCCCATGAGTTCCAGGAACTTGAGAACAAGATCAAGCGAAAGCGGATGCCCAAGGAGGCCGCGGCTGCCGTTCGCAGGGAGTTTGACAAGCTTGTGCAGATGTCGCCCATGTCGTCCGAGGCAACGGTGGTCAGAAATTACATCGAATGGCTGCTCTCACTTCCCTGGTATCGGAAGAGCCGTATAAAGATGAACATTGCAGATGCCCGTCAGATCCTGGACAAGGATCACTACGGCCTTGAAAAGCCCAAGGAGAGGATCCTTGAGTACCTGGCGGTTCAGATGCTGGTCAAGAAGATCAGGGGACCGATTCTCTGCCTGGTGGGTCCGCCCGGTGTGGGCAAGACCTCCCTTGCAAGATCCATTGCACGTTCAACGGGCAGAGCCTTTGCCAGAATATCCCTGGGCGGTGTCCGGGATGAGGCCGAGATCCGGGGGCACAGAAGAACCTATATCGGGGCCATGCCCGGGAAGATCATCCAGACCCTTAAAAAGACCGGTTACAGCAATCCGGTGTTCTGCCTTGACGAGGTGGACAAGATGAGTACCGATTTCAGGGGAGACCCTTCGTCTGCTCTTCTTGAGGTGCTTGATCCTGAACAGAATCAGAGTTTCAACGATCACTATCTGGATGTGGATTACGACCTTTCCGATATTTTGTTTGTGACCACGGCCAATACCCTTCACAGCATTCCAGCCCCGTTGCGGGACAGGATGGAGGTGATCCAGATCCCCGGGTATACCGAGTATGAGAAGGAACGAATCGCCCACGGGTTCCTGGTCCCCAAACAGCTGGCGGCAAACGGGCTTACACCTGCCGATGCCGTGTTTTCAAAAAAGGCGATGCTGACCATTATCCGGCACTACACCCGGGAGGCAGGGGTCAGGAACCTTGAACGGGAGATCTCATCGGTCTGCCGGAAGTTAGTTAAAAATATTGTTGAAACCGGTGAGCGAAAGCTGCGCTCCCTTTCCGTCAAATCCATCCACAAGCACCTGGGCCAGCCTCGGTTCCGGGATTCCATGCTCGAGGCAAAGGATCAGGTCGGTATTGTGAACGGGCTTGCCTGGACCCAGGCCGGGGGAGAGCTTTTAACCATTGAAACGGTTACCATGCCGGGCAAGGGGAATGTATCTGTGACGGGCAAACTCGGGGATGTCATGAAAGAGTCAGCTTCTGCGGCGGTCAGCTATGTCCGTTCCAGGAGCAGCGAGCTCCACATTCCCGATGATTTTTACCGGAAACTTGATATCCATATCCATGTGCCCGAGGGCGCCATTCCCAAGGATGGACCTTCAGCGGGTATCTCCATGTGCACGGCCGTTGTTTCGGCCTTGACGGGTCGTCCCGTGGACAGAAAGACGGCCATGACCGGAGAGATCACCCTGAGGGGGCGCGTGCTGCCCGTGGGCGGTCTCAAGGAGAAGCTGATTGCGGCCCATGCAACCGGTATTACACGGGTGATTATTTCCAGGGAGAACGAGAAGGATATCACTGAAATTCCGGCTTCGATCCAGAAGCAGCTGAAGATCTGCCTGGTCGAAGAGATGGGTGAAGTGCTTGAACTTGCCCTTGTTGCAAAAAAAGATGAGTAGTGGGTTTTTTATGCTTGACACCCAGGGTGGATACTGGTAAATACTATCTCGTTGTTGAGGGCAAGAGGGCGAATAACTCAGCTGGTAGAGTGCAACCCTTACAAGGTTGAAGTCACAGGTTCGAGCCCTGTTTCGCCCACCATCAACATCAAAACATAAATTGCGGGGGCGTAGTTCAGTTTGGTTAGAACGCCTGCCTGTCACGCAGGAGGTCGCCGGTTCGAGCCCGGTCGCTCCCGCCATTTAAGAAGGGCCTTTAATCTGGATCAGATTAAAGGCCCTTCTTATTTGGGAGACACCCAGTAATCTGGGGACACCTTACTTAATTCCTTAAAAAAAAGACTTAAGTAAGGTGTCCCCAGATTAACAAAAAATTCAGATTATTGAATGGCCGCCAGGATGGCGTCTCCCATCTCGGTTGTTGTGACGGCTGACCGGCTGTCCGGGGCAAGATCCGCCGTGAGGATGTCCTGGTCAAGAACCTTGGAAACTGCAGCTACAATGGCGTCGGCAGCCTTGGGCTGACCCAGGCTGTACCGGAGCATCATTGCTGCCGACAGGATCTGGGCAATTGGGTTTGCAATGCCCTTGCCGGCAATATCCGGTGCAGAGCCGCCGGCCGGTTCAAAAAGACCGAAATTCTTTTCGTTGAGGCTGGCAGATGCCAGAAGCCCCATGGAGCCGGTTATCATGGCGCATTCGTCCGAGATGATGTCGCCGAACATGTTCGGGCAGAGCAGCACGTCAAATTGGTGGGGATCCTTGACCAACTGCATGGTGGCGTTGTCCACATAGATGTGGTTCAAGGTGACCTTGGGGTATTGCTTGGCCACTTCAATGACGGTTTCACGCCACAGCACCATGGAGGTCAGCACGTTGGCCTTGTCCACCGATGTGACGATTTGCCGCCGGTTTGCTGCCGCCTTAAAGGCGTGGTGTGCAATACGTTCAATTTCCATCCTTGAGTAGACAAGGGTGTCCCAGGCCTTTTCTGACGGGCCGGTTCCCTCCCGGCCTTTGGGTTGTCCAAAGTAGATCCCCCCGGTGAGTTCCCGGACGCAGAGGATGTCAAACCCGTCTTTGACAATGGATGGCTTGAGCGGAGAGGATGCTGCAAGGGATTTAAATATCCTGGCAGGCCTTAAATTGCAGTACAGGTTGAAATGTTTTCGCAGGGGCAGCAGTGCCCCCCTTTCCGGCTGCTGTTCAGGCGGAAGGTTTTCCCATTTGGGGCCTCCCACCGATCCAAAGAGGATGGCCTGGCTCTGTTCGCAGATTCTGAGGGTTTCAGGGGGAAGGGCCCTGCCCGAACTGTCTATGGCGCATCCGCCCACATCGGCCCGGGTAAATTCAATGTCAAATCCATAAATGGTTTTAACCCGTTCAATGATCCTTACCGCCTCTGCCATGACTTCAGGGCCAATCCCGTCCCCAGGGAGCAGCGCTATTTTGTATTTCAAATGATTATCCTTTGTTTGAGTCCATTACTGGGTTTTTTATATGAAACGCCCGCCGAAGCATCATCAGTGGGGGCGTTTCATCGTTTGTTGTGGCCAGGGCAGACGTCCTGCTCCGGCCATGCCGGTTATATGAAACGCCCGCCGAAGCATTGCAATCAGGGGCGTTTCAACGTTCGTGGTGGCCGGATGCCATACCTTGCGCCGGCCCTACCGGTTATTTGAGAATGATTCGGGCATCCACGATGTCAAGGCCTTCGTGGTGAAGAATCACAGGATTGAGATCCATCTCCTTGATGTCAGGATAGGATTCAATGAGTTCGGAACACAAGAGTAAAATCCGCTTGAGGGCTTTTTTGTCATACCCCCTCTGGCCGCGTACCCCGTCAAGGATAACCGATGACCGGGTCTCTCCGATCATTTTTCGTGCCGATGTCGGGGAGATGGGCAGCACCCAGAAGGTGACATCCTTCATGATTTCCACCATAATTCCCCCAAGGCCGTACATGATCACCGGCCCGAACTGGTCGTCTATCTTGGTTCCCACAATGACCTCAAGGCCGCTGTTGGCCATGGGGGTCACAAGGATGCCGTGGATATCGGCATCCGGGTTGTAGTTTTTTGCATTGAGCAGGATCTCATTGTAGGCAATGCGGATCTGGCCCTCGGTTTTGAGGTTGACCTTTACGCCGCCGGCATCACTCTTGTGGAGAATATCCGGCGACACGATTTTGAGAACCACCGCTCCTTTCATCTGGCCTGCCATTTCCACGGCCTGGTCCTCGGTCAGGGCCAGTCTGTCCCCGGAGGTGGATGCCCCGTGGATCTTTAACAGTTGCTTTGCCTCATGCTCGAGCAGCACCTTTCGTCCCTGGGCCCTTGCGTTTTCAATGATGTCGCTGCCTGCTTTTTTGGCTCGAGCGCCCCAGTTAAAGACAAAGTTGGTCTTGGCATGGTAGGACTTGAGGTATTCGCCGTACTGACACAGGGAGGCGATGCACTTGCAGGTGATATCAAGGGAGTCATGGACCGGAATGTTGTAGTGGCGCAACAGTTCGATGGGGTGGGAGTTGTATGAGCTGTAAAGACTGTGGACCACAATGGGTTTGTTCTTCTGTTTGACCATTTTTCCGATTCTGTGGGCCGCATCCTCCTCCGGAATGGCCAGACTTTTGGCAAACCGGATGCCGTAACCGCCAAAGAGTCCCACAATGAGAAGACCGCCCACATTGGGGTCCTTGAGAATGATGTTGGCACAGTCTGCAAAAACAGCCGGGTTGGAGTCTGTGCCGCCTGCCACGTCCACAGGGTTGACCACCGATGCCGCAGCAGGCAGAATGGCCCTGAGTTTTGCCCGTGTGGTTTCTGAAAGCTCGGGCAGGCCGATGCCGTAGTCGGACAGAAGGTCGGCACCAATGGTTGCATGGCCGCCGCCGTCTGCCAGGATGGCCACCTGGTTGTTTTTAATCGACGGCTGGCTGGACAGGGTCTGGGCCACTGGGAAGAGTTCATCGGAATTTTCAATCACCGTTATACCGGCCCTGCCATAGGCGGCGTTGGCAACTTCGCTCATGCCGGCAAGGGCGCCTGTGTGGGATCCTGCAGATCGTTTGCCGGTGGCTGACCGCCCGCTTTTCAGGAGGATGACGGGTTTCTTTTTGGTTGTTTCATAGGCCTGCTGGAGGAATTTTCTTCCCTGGCTCATTCCCTCCACGTACATGAGAATGGATTTGGTTTCCGGATCATCCCTTAAAAATTCCAGGTACTCATGGAATTTGATGTCGGCTTCGTTGCCCACGCCTATATAATAGGTAAATCCTTCGTGTTTTCGGATCATGGCTTCGGTGATCAGGGTCAGGGCCATGTTGCCGCTCTGGCAGATCAGGGCGATCCCTCCCCTGGGGGCATTTTTAATGCCCACAAGGTTCATGTGGCTCTTCATGTTGATCATACCCGAGGTGTTCGGCCCGATGATGCGGACGCCCGATGCCTGGGCTGTTTCAACCACAAGGGCCTCAAGGGCCTTGCCTTCGGTTCCCAATTCCCGGAATCCGCCTGCCACAATCACGGCGCCCGACACTTTTTTTTCCCCGCACTCCTTTAACAGTGCGGGTATGGTCTTGGCCGGCGTGGTGATCAGGGCCAGGTCCACGGGATGCTCAATTGCTGTGATACTGGCATGGCAGGGAATGCCAAGGACCGAATCCTCCCTGGGATTGACCGGATAGATTTGCCCTTCGTACCCATCTTCGAGCAGGGTCTTGATGGCCTGGTAGCCGCGTTTGGTGGGGTTCTTGGAGGCGCCGATAATAGCGACGGATCGAGCGTTCAATATTTTATCAAGCATTATTTCGGCTCCCTTGGTGAACGTTCTCGGCTGTCAAAGGTTTTTAGCGACGCTTCCCTCTCCTTGGTGGAAACACAGGCAAGGCAGGCTTCGATTTCATAATCCATGAGTGATTCAAGGCTTGCCTCACCGCTTGCCATGAGCAGCCCCCGCTTGATTCTTGCTATGGAAAACGATGAATTTGCAGTGATTGCGCTGGCCATGGCCATGGCCTCGTCCATGAGGGTTTCAAGGGGAACGCTTCGATTGACAAGGCCGATGCGTGCGGCCTCCTGGCCGGTGATGTTTTCAGCGGTAAACAGCAGTTCCCTGGCCTTGCCGGGGCCCACCAGGTCCTGGAGCAGTCGGAAGGCCCCGCCCGTGACCGAAGAGGTCACCCTGGCCTCGGGTGATCCGATCAGGGCGTTGTCTGCTGCAATGCGGATGTCACAGGCCAGGGCAAGCTCGTAGCCCGATCCAAGGGCATAGCCGTTGATGGCCGCGATGGTGGGTTTTTCAAATCGTATGAGGGTTCTTGTGGCCTCCTGGAGGGATTCAAGATAACTCCGGTACGCCGCCACGGTTCTTTTGCCCGACTCCTTGAGGTCCGCCCCGGTTGAGAAGGCGCGCCCCTCGCCGGTGATGATCAGCGCCTTTAACCCGGGATCCTGCCGGATTTTCTCCAGGGCATTCATCATCTCAAGCCAGAGCTGCTGGTTCATGGCATTGAGCACTTTTGGCCGGTTCAGGCTTACAATGGCAGTAGCGTTGATAGTCTTAAAGACAATTGCTTCATAGTCCATGGATTACACCTTATCTGCTGGAAGAACGGTTTAAAGAACGATTGACATGGTTAAAAGTTATAAAGGCATTTCACCGAATGTCAACAAAGAACTGAGCCTTTCCACGTGAAATTCCCTCCCGAGCATTCCCTGTGAATGTGTTTCAAATTTTATCCTGCCTGGGCAAATACCATGCTCCAGCTTCTGGGGCCATGGGAAAGATACTTGACAAAGGGTGGGGTGTGGGATTAAGTACAACTATTTAATTTTAAACCTTGCCGCTTGAGGACAACCAGGAACAGGATCTATCGTTGACGATCTATTGTATCAGACAACACCGGACAATTTCTAATCCACTGGATTGCAGGCAGTGCTCCCACCGAAGGCGTTGCAGGGCATTTACCCTTTTCCTTGAGCCGGAACTCCCCTTTCGGTTTAAGCTCAACGGCGAATCAGATTCAATTTTTGACGCCCAGAATGAGATAAAAAATACCCTGGATGCCCTGTTCTCAGGTGAGCGTGTTCTGCTGGAGAAAATGGCCCTATCCCTTCTGCCGGGGGTCAAGGAGCGGACGAGTGCCATTGTCCGGCTTAAAATGTATGAACTGCTTCAACACCAGGGCGAATAGGCGGCCCCCATCCATGGACAATGGACGATTCTCGTCGTCGATACTGGGGAGACGCAAGGGTTATACAACCGAAATTTAAAGGGGGTTCTGGCCATAAGGCGGATCAAAGCTGAGTAAAAGGAGAGTGAAAATATAAAAGGCAGAAGAGCGTCTCTTCTGCCTTGGATGCCGTAAACTATGTGAAAAGAGCTACTGCTTTACAACGTTTCTGGCAGCAGGTCCACGTTCGTTGTCTTCAATGTCAAAGTTGACCCTTTCGCCTTCGGACAGGGTCTTGAATCCAGGCATGTCTATTGCCGTATGGTGCACAAAAACATCGTTTCCCTCGTCTTGTTCGATAAAACCAAAACCCTTCTTGTCACTAAACCACTTTACAGTTCCTTGTGCCAAAACCTTACCCTCCTTAAATGTCAACATTTGACTCTTATGAAAGTTGTTCTGAAAAAAAGTCAAAACAACCGATACGGCAAGCGATATTTTGACTATAGCTTCTGAATCAAAAAAAGCAAGGGAAAAAAAGGGGGTTGCGGTAAAAAACCGCAACCCCCTGATTTGAAGCGCTGTTAACGTCTATTTCCTGTTGGCATATTCCGCATAGGCCATTGCCGTTGTCCTGTAGACCAGGTGGGCCATTTTGGAAAAGGGCAGGAATGCAAACAGATTAAAGATGGCTATCAGATGAAGCCAGTATATGAAATATGACACAGCGGCATAGCCTGCAAGCCGTGTCATCTCAGTAAGCAGACCTGTAACGCCCAGTGAAAGGACGATACCAAGGATATACCAGTCCTTGTATGCTGAAATCTGGTCTTTTTTACTGAGTCTGTTCTTGATCATCAGTGTCGCACCGATCACAAGGGCGGCGCCTGCGATATTGGCAAGCCATTTTACCGGGTTGAGCTGTGAGTAGGGTCCGGGAATGCTGAATACATAAAGAACCACAAAAAAGATGTTGGTTACAATGAACAGTCCGATGAACGAATAAAGAACCATCATGTGGGCCGTTGCACGGTCCTGGTTTGCCTCGCACTGGTTGAACTTGTCGTGCTTCAACACAACGGGCAGCACCTTGACCAGGGACTGGAGAAAACCCTTGATGTCGATACTTGCTTTGTCGGTCTTGCCTTCGTCAACGGCATTCTGATGAATGTCGGTGACAAAGCGTTTCAGGCTCAGGGCAAAGATGATCACCACAAGGGCGGCAAGGGGCACAAAGGTCATGTCCACAAACCAGGTGGAGACAAAATTTGCATGGGCGATTTCCCCATGGCCGCCATGGGACCACTCAACGCCAAAGGTGCTGAAGATTTTGGTCATTGTCTCTCCTGCCGTCAGGGTGATATAGGCAAGAAGGGCAAACCAAAGTCCAGGAATGGCAATGAGGAACGGCAACTTTTTGGGATCTTCCACTGCATTGGCAATGAACTTGGGCTGGGAATACTCTTTGATGGCCGTATAACGAATGGCTGAGAGTACGTCACCCGGTCTTGCGCCCCTGGGGCAGAGATCCGAACAGTCTCCACACTCATGGCAGAGCCAGATGTCACCATTGGAGACCAGCTTGTCCTTCAGCCCCCAGGATGCTGCGATCATCTCTTTCCTGGGGAACGGGCTGTTTTCCGGTGCAATCGGGCAGGCAACAGAGCAGGTGGCACACTGAAAGCATTTCTTCAGCGTGTCTGCCCCGAGCACTTCCAGCTCATTGATATAGGCCAGATCCGGTTGAACAAGGTATTTATCACTCATACTGCGATACCTCCTAGGTTCTTATAAAGGTTAACTTAGAAACCCTTGAACGGGTTGGGACCAAGGCCTTCGATCTCTTCAACAAAATCACTCAAAAGTCCTGGAAGCTTGTCATATTCATCAATGGCGATCTCTTCAAATCTTACCCGCTCTTCTTCAAGGGCAAGACTTGCAAGGGCGTCACCCATCTTGTTGGCACGGACCTCGGCAAGCTCGCTGCCCTTCATGAAATGACACTGGTAGTCATCACCGTGCTTGCAGCCGATGAGGATAACGCCGTCCATTCCCTGGGCCAGGGCATCCTTGATCCAGATGGAGTTGACGGACCCCAGGCACCGGACCGGGATGATGCGGACATCGGGCGAGTAATCAATGCGGTTCATGCCGACCATGTCAAGGGCCGGGTAGGCGTCGTTCTCGCACACCAGGGCAAGAATTCTGAAGGGCGGCTCGTCAAAGTCGTCTTCCGAGGGAACGCCAATGGCCTTGATCTGGGAGCCGATGCTGTCGATGCTGTAGTCGGCAAAGCTGATGATACGCTCGGGACAGGCACCCATGCAGGTTCCGCAGCGGCGGCACCGGGTGGGATTGATCTTGGGCGTACCCTTTTCATCGTCATCCAGGGCCCCGAAGGGACATTCAACCGTGCACCGTTTGCACTGGGTGCAGCGCTGCATGAAAAATTCAGGAAAGGTCATGTCTCCTGACCGGGGGTGAACGGCAACGCCCCTGTAGGCAGACTCGATGCACTGGATCGCCTTGAGGGCTGCTCCGGTTGCATCTTCCATGCTTTCTTCAATGGTCATGGCACGACGGATGGTTCCTGCTGCATAGACACCGGTTCTCTGGGTCTCATAGGGAAAGCAGATGTAGTTTGAATCGGCATACCCGCCAAAGATATCGTTGTCCCGGAATCCAGGACCCTGGCGGTAGGCCAGATTCACGACGGGATCATCCACTGTGACCGGCACCATACCGGCGGAAAGAACCACCAGATCGGCCTCAATGGCGATCTCTTTGCCAAGCAGGGTATTGCCTGCTTCTACGACCAGAGCGTCTCCCTTCTGGCTGACACCTGTCACGGCACCCTTGGTCATGAAGATTCCGTTGTCCTGCTGGATGCTCTTGTAGAAATTTTCCTGGAGCCCCGGGGTCCTCATGTGCTGGTAGATGATGTAAGCCTTGCCGTCGGCATAGTCGTTTCTGATATACTTGGCCTGTTTCAGGGCCACCTGGCTGGTGACGGAACCGCAGTAGGGAAAATCAGCATCGTCCTCATCCTTGCCGGGGCTCTGGACAAAAACAACGGATTTTGCCTCTTTACCGTCCGAGGGCCTGACCACCTTGCCCTTTGCGGCAAGTCGTTCAAACTCGTCGTTGGTGATGACGTCGGGAAGATCCACGCCCAGGTGGGCATATGCCTCGCCCTGGAGTTTGTCTGCCCGCCAGCCGGCTGCCAGAACAACGGCACCGTAAAGCTCACCCTTGGGGTCAAGTTTGAGAATGTCCACCCGGCCTTCGTTGTATTCAAGGAATTTGGCGTGGAGGGTTTCAGCGTCCAGGTCCTCGCCCTTTTCATCCTTGGTCATCTCTTCGGGCAGAGGAAAGGGAACGTCAAAGGAAATTTTTTCACCGGGTTTTTTGAAGGTGACGGTAAACTCACCGGGCTGGCCGGCAATACGGGCCACTTCCGTTGCGGTTCTCACCTCAATGTTGGGATACTGCTCAAGCTCGGCAAGCTTGTCTGCAATCACCGTGGGGATCAGCTCCTCAAAGGGCTCAACCACGGGCATCTGGCTTCTCATGCAGGCAGCATAACCGCCGAGTTTGGCCTGTTTCTCAACAATGGTGACCTCAAAGCCTGCCTTGGCTGCATCAAGGGCTGCAGAAATTCCGGTGATGCCGCCACCCATGACAAGGATTTTTCGTGAAAAACTTTCGGTCTTGTAGGGGGTGGGAAGGGTTACTTTTTCAACACGGATCATGCCCATCTTGATGTAATCCTCGGCCTTCATCTGGATGCGGTCAAAATGTTCCTCATCATCCTTCTGCTCTTCGGTAAGGGCTGGATATTTCTCCCTGGAATGGGGCCATACCACGCCTTCCCGCAGGTTTACCCGTTCGACAATGCAGTTGTCAAACTTGAACACGTCAAAATTGACCCTGCGTGAACACGCCCCGATCACCATGGCGTTAACCTTTCCCTCATCCACGTCCTTCTGGATCATGGCAAGGCCTTCCTTGCCGCAGAGAAAGGGGTGGGTTTTGTTGTACACACCCTCTTCGTCGGGTACGTCAACAAGGGCTTCCATGTCCAGGACATCACCGATGCCACACCCTGTGCAGATATATACTCCGTATTTTTTATCCATGGTTGGTCTACCTCCTCACCAGCGTTTGAATAGCTTTCAGGGCCATGCCGGTGGCATTCTGGTTGGATGTTACAACATCGGCAGGCTTGTTGGCACAGCCTGCTGCAAACATGCCGCCCTTTTTAAAGTCATTCACAATAAAGCCGTCTGAGTTGAACGTCAGATCGGCATTGGGCCGTTCAACGGCAGAATTGGGCTGCATACCCGTTGCAAGGACGAGCATATCGACGGTCTGCCGAACCTTGTCACCGGACATGGTGTCCTCGGCGACCAGGGTGATGTTGCCGGTACCTTCTTCCTCACCGACTTCCGCCACCTTGCCCTTTACGAAAAAGACGTTCTCATCTTCCTTGAGCTTCTTGTAGAAGTTCTCGTATTTTCTGCCCGGGGTCCGAAGGTCGATGTAGTAGATGTAGATTTTTGCCTCGGGATACTGGGCCCGAAGGTAGGTGGCGTGCTTGAGTGATGCCATGCAGCAGATGTACGAGCAGTAGGGCAGGTGGTTTTCATCCCTTGAACCGGCACACTGGACAAAGCCGATGGTTGCCGGCGCCTTGTCATCCGAGGGCCTGACAATCTTGCCCCGGGTGGGTCCGTTGGGGGCGGCAAGACGCTCAAGCATCATGTTGGTGATGATGTTCTGGTAGCGACCAAAACCCAGGTTGTCGATCCTTGCCGCATCATAGGGCCGCCAGCCGGTTGCCCAGACAATGGCGCCGACCTTGAGGTCAAGGCTCTTTTCTTCCATGTCAAAATCAATGGCGTCAAATTTGCAGGCTTCCTTGCAGCGGTCCCTGTCGTCCTGGGCCATGGACGGTGCCATGACATAGCGCTGGGGAAAGGCCATGTTGTGGGGAAGATAGGCGGCCTTGCAGCGGTCCATGCCGAAGTTGTACTCGTTGGAAATTTCAGATTCGCAAACCTTTGCACATTCTCCGCAGGCCGTGCAGTTCTCGTTGACGTATCTCGGGCTGATCTTGAGCTTGACCGAGTAATCACCGGGTTTGCCGTCAACCTTGTCCACCTCGGCCATGGTAATGACCGTGATCTTTGGATTGTCCTTGATGCGTTTGTAGTTGATCTCAAGTCCGCATGTGGGCGGGCAGAGTTTGGGAAAATATTGCTTGAGCTGGGATACCCTTCCGCCAAGGGAAGGTTCCTTCTCAACAATAAAGACCTCATACCCCACTTCGGCAGCTTCCAGGGCAGTGGTCAGGCCGCTGATGCCGCCGCCAACTACCATGATGCTTCCACTGGTCGGGGCTGAATTATCTGTTGTCATGCTGTCCCTCCGTGCATTTAGTACATTACTAATATTGTAAATAGTTTAGGATGCCGGGAATCCGGCATCCTGCCTCCTCGAAAATTGAAACTCGAAACCTGAAACTCGAACCTTGCCTCCAGTTTTAGTTTTCCAGTCTCTTTTTCTCGGGCCTATAATAAGGAGACAGGAGGTGGAAAAATTCCCGCGCACCAGAATCTGAAAAAACCTCCAGGCACACAAATCGCACCTGGAGGTCAGCTTTTCAGAATAACATACCTGAAACGATCAGTTTCTGATACTAGTCAGCAATGATCTTGTGGTACGGAACCTTTTTCAAAGACCACTCGTTGGTCTCTTTGTTGTAGGTCGAGTTGACAAAGCAGAACCACTCTTCGTCATTCTGACCCATGAAATCACCTCTGTAGTAGAAGCCGGGATACCTTGATTCCTCACGGAACTGGATGTGACGGGTATGGGCCTGAACGGTGTAGAGACGATGGTTGATCTCCCAAGCCCTGAGGAGCTCATGGAGGTCACCAGCAGCGATTTTCTCAAGATCTTCACGGAAGTACTCAAAGTTCTGCATGAGGATCTCAAGGGCCTTGCCGCCTGTCATGTAGTAAGTGGCTGTTCCTCCGCCGTACTCGTTGGTCATCTTCATGAGACGCATGGCCATGCCGGCAGGTTTGCAGTAGTTGGGGTTGACATCCTGTGATGTTGAATATGCGCAGTGATCCAGATAGGTGTAAACGGGTTTGTAAACAAAGTCTACAAGCTCCTGATCGGTCTCTTTGAAACCGGTTACCTTGTCGCCTTCAGCTTTAAGGTACTGAAGCATGGACTTGGCAACAATACGACCCTCTGCATGGGAACCTGAGGAGAACTTGTGGCCTGAACAGCCAACGCCATCACCAGCGGTGAAAAGGCCCCTGGCTGTCGTCATTCTGTTGTAGCCCCATTTGTAATCTGCAGGGACCCAGTCCTCTTCCGGACCGGAACACCAGATGCCGCAGCATCCGGAGTGTGAACCGAGGAGGTAGGGTTCGGTGGGCATGATCTCAGAGTCTTTTTTCTCAGGCTCTGTATCGGTTGCGCACCACAGACCTGCCTGGCCAACGGACATGTCAAGGAAATCTTCCCAAGCTTCTGACTCAAGGTGCTTGAGCTCTTTCTTGCTCATGGTCTCGCCAAGTTTTGCAAGGGCGTCGGAGGTTTTCATGATGATGGGCCCGCGGCCTTCTTTGTACTCTTTCATCATCAGATGGTTACGCAGACAGGTGGGTGTGATGGCAGCTGTTCCATAGGGAGCGTATTTTGCGAGCTCTTCCTTGGCTGCATCGCTTGCTGCGTAGTTCTCGCCAAGACCGTTGACTGTCTGGGCCTTGAAAAGAAGGAACCATGCACCAACAGGACCGTATCCATCCTTGAAACGGGCTGGGGTGAAACGGTTCTCCATCATGGAGAGCTCAGCACCGGCACGAAGGGCCATGGTGTAGGTGGAACCTGCGTTCCAGATGGGATACCAGGCACGGCCTTTTCCCTCACCAACCGAACGGGGCTGGTAAACGTTTACAGCACCACCGCAGGCACACATGATGACCTTGGCGTTGATGATGTAGACCTTGTTCTCACGGAGGGAGAAACCAACGGCGCCGGCCACCCTTGTGGGATCGTTTTTGTCGTTGAGGATCTCAACGATGAAGCATCTTTCAAGAATGTTCTCCTCACCCAGGGCAAGCTTTCCAGCCTCGGCAACGATTCTCTTGTAGGACTCACCATTGATCATGATCTGCCATTTACCTGTACGAACAGGAGTGGCGCCACCCTTGAGGGTTCCAAGTTTCTGGCCTTTCTTACCGTCCATGTTCTTGTTGTCTTCGGTCTTTTTCCAGACGGGGAGTCCCCACTCTTCGAAAAGATGAACAGAGTCATCAACATGGCGGCCAAGGTCGTAGATCAAATCCTCACGTACGATTCCCATGAGGTCGTTTCTGACCATGCGGACATAGTCTTCAATCTTGTTTTCACCGATGTAGGTGTTGATTGCAGAAAGACCCTGGGCTACGGCGCCGGATCTCTCAAGGGCAGCTTTATCGCAAAGAAGGATCTTTGTGTCGTCGGATGCCCATTTTTTGATCTCAAATGCTGTTCCGCAGGCAGCCATACCGCCGCCGATGATCAGAACGTCAACGTCTCTCTTGTCAACTTCCGGATCCCTTACTGCCTTTAGCTCACCAACAGGCTTGTTAGGTAATGCCATTATATACCTCCAAAGTAATAGTGATTTAATCTAGTTCAAAATGGATAACAGGGTGACTATGCCAGCTCCTGGGGAGTGGTAAGTACCATGCCGTCTGCTTCCTGTGTGGAGAGAAGCCCACTGTTAAGATCTTTTCCCTTAAGATCTGCATAGGCGTTAGCCTGGCCTTCGGGGGTGGTTCTGATCGGGAACTTGAAGCGTTTTACAACGCCGTTTCTGAATTTGCAGGTCCACATGATGTCCTCGGTGCCCATCATGGGAACAACGCTGGCTCCCATGGGTACAAAGTCAGAGTAACCCCTGACTTCGATTGCCTGGGAAGGACAGATCTTTACACAGGAGTAGCACTCCCAGCACTGATCCGGCTCTTGGTTGTATGCTTTCATTGCGTTGGGATCAAGGACCATAAGGTCATTGGGACAGATGTACATGCATGCTGTCTTGTCCCCACCCTTGCAGCCGTCGCACTTTTCTGCGATTACAAAAGATGGCATTTATAATACCTCCCTTACATTATGTGCTGAAATTTTTTTGAACTCCAGCAACTGCTGTTAATGAAACTGCGACATCAATTACAGTGCCGCCCTATAATACAAAAAAATAGGTCGCTATACTTCGACCTCGGTCATCCTGTTTGTCAATGCCCGGGGGGAAAGCAAAAAAAAGCGCTGAAAGTCATGATGGTCTGCCCGGGTCTTGTTAAATGTTTGGAAAGTAGCACCCGTTAATGTACATTGTCAAGAGTTTTTGCCACAGGATTTTTATGGGGAGAATCCTGGCTTTTAAACCCGGAGAAATTGTCAATATATGCCCTATTGGCTTGCAGATCTCTACAATATATAGTAAAAACCCAGATTGTCTGAAAACCAAATAGAAAGTTAATAAGGATAGTTGACCATGAGCGAAGATATGATTCCGGTTGGCCTGGATGATGCGATGACCTTTGAGTGCTCCCCCGGAGTCCCCTGTTTTAACGAGTGTTGCAGGGACCTTAACCAGGCGTTGACCCCCTACGATGTTTTGAGGTTGAAAAACAGCCTCAACCTTTCCTCTGATGTTTTTTTAAAAAAATACACCTCGTCCCATGTGGGGCCGGAATCGGGGCTGCCCGTGGTGACGTTCAAGCCCGACCCTGCCACGGGGCACCGCTGTCCCCTGGTGACCCGGGAGGGTTGCTCTGTTTACGCAGACAGGCCGGCTTCGTGCCGGATGTACCCCCTGGCCCGGGCCGTGTCACGTTCCAGGCAGACCGGCGAAATCACGGAATTTTTTGCCCTGATCGAAGAACCCCACTGCAAGGGATTTGGTCGCAAGGGCAATCAGACGGTCCGGGAATGGCTGGCGGGCCAGGATGTTGCCCTTCACAATCGGATGAACGACAGGCTCATGGAGACCATGAGCCTTAAAAATACGATCATGCCGGGGCGGCTCGACCCGGTTGACGCCGACCGGTTCTACCTGGCCTGCTATGATCTGGATACCTTTCGCAGGCGCATCGTTGGGGAAGAACTTCTGGCCGGGCTGGATGTTCCCGGGGCGCTCCTTGACCGGATCAAAACCGATGATGTTGCCCTGCTTGAATTCGGGCTTGCCTGGATCGGTTACACCCTGTTTGGCGTTGCCCTGAAGGTCGGGCAATAGCCTGCCATGGGAATGAAGGGGGGGATGATGCCGACAGGAAAAATGGAGATGAACCAGAGGGTTGCCCTGGTGCTGGGGGCGGTAAAGGGGATTGGCCGCGGGATCGGCCTTGCCCTGGCAGCCCAGGGGGTCCGTCTTGTGCTGACCCGCCACGACTGGCAGGAGAGCTTTGCGGAGATGGAACAACAGTTCCGGGAGGCCGGGGCGGAATTTGAGATCGTTGATGTGGACCTGCTTGATCCGGATGGGGCTGCAGGTCTTGCCCGAACGGTTGAAGATCGGTTCGGGCAGCTGGACATTCTTGTGAACAACATCGAGCGTGGCGGCTGGCCGGCGGTCCATGGGCGCTACGTCCAGGAACAGTGGGACCTTGAAATGGCAACCACCCTCAGGGCCAAGCGCTGGGTCTTTGATGCGGTCTTTCCCCTGTTGAAACGCTCCAGGGATGGTGTGGTTGTCAATTTTTCTTCCATTGCCGCTGTTGTGGGAAGGTCCGGGTGCGCGGCCCCCCTTTTTAATGACGGGTATGCCGCCGCCAATCGCGGGGTCTCAGTACTGACCGAGACCTGGGCCCGCATGGGGGCGCCCAATGTCCGGGTCAACGAGATCATGCTGGGGGTGTTCGAGACCCGCCATGCCCAGGGCACCCGGGGGTGGGAAGAGGTGCTGACCGCGGATGAAAAACAGGCCGTTGTGGCCCGTACCCTGGTGGGCCGGACCGGCCGCATCGATGATGCGGTCAAGGCGCTGCTCTTTATCGTCCGGGATGCGCCCTATATGACCGGATCTGTGATTCGTCTGGACGGCGGGTTTGTTCTGGGCAATGATCCTGTTCCGCCCATGCCGCCGGGGGTGGTGTAGCCCTGGTTCTTTCCTTGTGTCAGGCAGGGCGGGCATACTGGGGATCGGGATCTATCGGGGCACCACCATCTCGGCAATGGTCAGCCTGAGCCTTGCCCGGCTGTTTGTTGCCTGCCTGTAGTCCATTTCGATCTGGGCCATTTCGGTGTAAAAGGGTGTCCTGTCAAACCGGTGGTAGGTTGCACGGTCAAAGAGATGTTCTCCGGCCTTGCATCCCGGTTGCCGCAGGGGTATGGCTCCGGGTCTTGTTAATTCGTGGGGAATGCCGTGGAGTCGGCAGATCATGGGCCGGAACCTGTAGAGCCGGCACAGGCCGTCGCTGTTAAGGGGGCACATCACCCGCAGGGGGGGGCGGGTGGGTTCAGCCGTTGCCCGTGTCGCGCAGACGGCCACAGCCCGGGACTGAATGTCTTCGACAACGGGGCGGGCAAGGGTTGCCAGTCCCGAGATCAGATAGTCCCGTTCAATGTGGGTGTGGTGGTAAAATTCAGTTTCGCAGCAATTTTCCTGGCATCCCCGGCAGACAAATCCATAGTGGGCGGCGGCCGATTCCCAGGTCTTGTCCATGCGGTCATAGAGGGCTTTGAGGCGTTCAAAAAAAGGGGCGTCAATTGAATGGGTCATGGTCTGTTCCTGTGTGGTGAAGGGGCTGCCTGGGTTAAAAAAGGGCCTTGGGAAAGAAGAGCTTTGCGTAGAGGTTCAGGGCATACCTGTCGGTCATGCTGGCAATGAGGTCACACACCGAGCGTTCCAGGGGGTTGCCGTCGGGGTCCCAGGGCGCCATTTCCATTTTTGCGAGTTCCTGCTGGAGGTCGTCAACATTGTCCATGAAGTGACTGTAAAGCTCCTTGATAACCTTTTTGGCCTTGATGAACTCCCGGTGGACGGATGGAGAGCGGTAGACGTTGTGGTAGAGAAACTGGCGCAGGGCGGTCATGGCCGTGAAGATCTCCTCGCCCATGGTGAGCCGAAGTTCGCCATTCTCAGGTCTGCTGCTGTAAACGATTTCCTGGATCATGGTTTTTGCCCGTTTGGAGTGTGTGTCTCCCAGGCGTTCAGTACAGATCCTTGGCACCTCGTCCGGGGTGATGACCCGGCTTCTCAAGGCGTCGTCCAGGTCATGGTTCAGGTAGGCCATGATGTCGGCAATTCTGACAATCTTGCCTTCTGAGGTTGCGGCGACTTCGCCCGGGGTTGTGGGCATGATTTTGCCGAATCCCTTGGAGTGTTTGAGGATGCCGTCCCTGACCTCCCGGGTCAGGTTCAGCCCTTTTCCTCTGTTGTCCAGGATGTCAACCACACGGAGTCCCTGCTGCTGATGGGAAAATCCGGGAGAGAAAATTTCCTTTAAAGCAGCCTCGCCACCGTGGCCAAACGGGGGGTGGCCAATGTCATGTCCCAGGGCGATGGCTTCGGTCAGGTCTTCGTTCAATCGCATGGCCCGGGCGATGTTTCTGGCTATTTCAGACACTTCAAGGGTGTGCGTCAGCCGGGTTCGATAGTGGTCTCCCAGGGGAGAGAGAAATACCTGGGTCTTGTGCTTGAGGCGTCGAAAGGCATTTGAGTAGACGATCCTGTCCCGGTCCAGTTGAAACGGTGTCCTGATGTCGCAGGGTGCTTCCATCCTGATGCGGCCTGCTGATTTCAGGCTTGAACAGGCAAAGTCTGAAAGAAAGGCCTGTTCCCTGATTTCAAATTCTTCCCGAATGGAAACCCGGGTTTTCGGGGCGGGGGGGGCGTCGGTTTTCAGGTCTTCTGCCTTGGGCGTTATTGCAACTCTCATGTATCCTTCACATATTATTTTAAATAAACAGCTTGCACACTCAAGAAAACAATTGTGCATATTGTCTAAATTTTGTAAAGGTATTTTTCCAGGCAGGTGGTTGTCTGGAGCCGGAACTCAAATGTGGAGGACGTGATCGAAACCTCAAACGATGCATATTATATGGAACTTGCCCTGGCGTCTGCCCAACGGGCATTTGACCAGGGGGAATTTCCCGTGGGTGCGGTCATTGTCGGCGACGGCCGGGTGGTGGCTGAGGGGCACAGGGTCGGGACCGGGTCTTTGACGGGTCGTCCAAGTGAGATCGACCATGCTGAAATGCGGGCGTTGAAAGAACTGGAGGGGCTGCCTCCGGGATTTGATCCGGCCGGGGCCGTTATTTTTTCCACCATGGAGCCCTGTTTGATGTGTTTTTCAGCCATTATTCTTTCCGGGATAAAAAAAATTGTATATGCCTATGAGGATCCCATGGGCGGTGGGACCTGCTGCGAACTTGAACGGCTCTCTCCGCTATATCGGGACTCCGGGATCAAGGTTGTTTCCGGGGTGCTCAGAAAAAAAAGTCTTGACCTTTTTGTGAAATTTTTTCAAAAAGAGAATAATTTATACTGGAAGAACAGTCTTCTTGAGCGGTATACCCTCGCACAGGCGGAGGGGATGATTAAATAAAGCTTGCAATTCTAAGCAAGTATGGATAATATCGCAAGTTGCTGTATGGTTTTAGCGGTGCTGGGCAAGGTAAATTAAATCGCAGGAGGTGCGGAATAGCTAGACAGAGAAGCCAGGACAGGACAAGTGTAAACAGGGATATCAGGGCTGCTGAGGTCAGGGTAGTGGGCGCTGATGGTGAACAGATCGGCGTCATGCCCATCGAGGAGGCGCTTCAAAAGGCAAAAGAAAGTCACATGGACCTTGTTGAGGTGTCACCCAATGCACAACCGCCTGTCTGTAAAATCATGGACTATGGTCGATACAAGTACGAGTTGACCAAAAAACACCAGGAAGCCAGGAAGAAGCAGAAGGGTTTCCAGGTTAAGGAGATAAAGGTCAGGCCGGGAACCGACGCCCATGACCTTGAAACCAAGGTCAAACATATCCGAAAGTTCATTAGCAACAGGGACAAGGTTAAAGTCACCCTGGTCTTCAGGGGGCGGGAAATTACCCTTTCCCAGCAGGCAAGGGATGTTCTTGAGCGGGTTGCAGAGATGACCTCTGAATTTGCCCAGGTGGAGCAGTTTCCCAAGTTTGAAGGTCGGACCATGACAATGGTGCTGTCACCCAAGTAGGCCGGGCCAGGCTGTTCAGTGTTCCCGCGGTCCCGAAACGGGTTGGTCTGTTTGGGCCGGGATTCTGTGAGGCTCTGCTATAGCGCTGCTGAAAAGATATGACAGGTGGTGCATCTGCCCCCCCATGGGTAGGCTGTACCATTGTGTTTTTTTGGAGTAATACAAAACCAGGAGAGATAGTAATGCCGAAAATAAAGACAAACAGAGCCGCTGCAAAGCGATTTAAAAAAACAGGCTCTGGAAAGTACAAGTTCAGAAAGGCAAATGCAAGCCACATTCTGACAAAAAAAACAACCAAAAGAAAACGATCCCTCAGGCTGGACCAGATTATTGGTGCCAGTGATCTAAAGGAAGTTAAACGTCTGTTGCCCAACGGCTAGACCACTGAATCAAGGAGTATATACAAATGAGAGTTAAAAGAGGTTTTAAGGCCAGAAGGCGCAGGAACAAGGTACTCAAGCTGGCCAAGGGTTTCAGGGGCAGTCGCAGCAAGCTTTACCGCACGGCAGCAGATGCAGTTGACAAGGCCCTGGGTTATGCCTACCGGGATCGCAGGGCTAAAAAACGTGATTTCCGAAAACTGTGGATCGCAAGGATCAATGCAGCATCAAAGATGAACAATATCTCTTACAGCAAGCTTATCCACGGCCTGAAGCTTGCAAAGGTAGAGCTTGATCGAAAGGTTCTGGCTGAGCTTGCAGTTTCAGATCCTGCAGGGTTCTCCCAGATTGCCTTAAAGGCCGCAGCCCAGCTCTAGTCTGGGGAAAAAAGGGTGGAGAAAGCTGTGGGAAAAACAATAGAGGAAATTGAAAACGACGCCCTTGAAGCGCTTGACAAGGCGTTGAAAATAGCCGAGGTGGAGGCCCTCTCCACCCGCTATCTGGGTCGAAAGGGTGAGTTGACCACCTTTTTGAGGAATATTTCAAAGCTTGACGATGCTGAACGGCCGATGGCGGGCAAGGCTGCCAACATTCTCAAGGTAAAACTTGATGCTGCATTTAAGCAGGCCGTCGACCGATTTTCCGGGGATGACGGGGCTGAGGCAATTGATGTAACCCTGCCCGGCAGGCCACAGTTGAGGGGGACGATTCATCCTGTCACCCGGATTACCCAAGAGATATCAGACGTCTTTTTGAGGTTGGGATTCGACATTGTAGAGGGACCCGAGGTTGAGACCGATTACTACAATTTTGAGGCCCTGAACATTCCGAAGTACCATCCTGCCCGGGATATGCAGGATACTTTTTATGTGTCCGACTCCATTCTTCTGCGGACCCACACCTCTCCGAACCAGCCCCGTGTCATGGAAAAGGTCGATCCGCCTGTTCGGATGATTGCACCGGGTAAGGTTTATCGGTGTGATTCCGATTTAACCCATACGCCCATGTTTCACCAGGTGGAAGGGTTGATGGTCGATAAAAACATTTCCTTCGGCGACCTCAAGGGGACCCTTTCAACCCTGATTCACCAGATTTTTGACCAGGAAACTTCCCTCAGATTCAGGCCCAGCTTTTTTCCGTTTACCGAGCCAAGCGCCGAGGTGGACATCCGCTGTGTCATGTGCAAGGGTAAGGGGTGTCGCATCTGCTCGAGGACCGGCTGGCTTGAGGTTCTTGGTGCTGGAATGGTTCACCCTGCCGTGTTTGAGAACGTGGGGTATGATACCAGTGTGTACACGGGGTTTGCCTTTGGGATGGGGATCGAGCGGATTGCAATGCTGAAATACGGGATTGACGATCTCAGAAAATTTTTTGAAAACGATATGCGCTTTTTAAGGCAGTTTTAATATGAAAGTCAGTTTAAGCTGGTTAAAGGAATATGCGGCAATTGAATCTGCGCCCGAAGAAATGGCTGCAAAACTCACAATGGCAGGTCTTGAGGTTGAGTCAGTCGTCAGCAGGTTTGATTACCTTGACAGGGTTGTTGTGGCCAGGGTCGAAGCGGTGGTGGATCATCCCGATTCAGACCATCTCCACTGCTGCCGGGTCAATGTGGGTGACACCCTGTTGAACATCGTGTGCGGTGCCCCCAATGTCCGGGAGGGCCTGGTTGTTCCCTGTGCCATGATCGGTGCAGTTCTGCCAGGGGATTTCAAGATTAAAAAGGGAAAGCTCAGGGGCGAATTGTCCGAGGGCATGCTCTGCAGCGCATCCGAGCTCAGGCTTGACTCGGACGCATCCGGACTGATGGAACTCGACGCTTCCCTGGAACCGGGCACCCCCCTGGTTGATGCACTGTCCCTTGCCGATGCCGTGTTCGAGATTGATCTCACCCCCAACAGGCCCGACTGTCTCAGTGTTATTGGTGTGGCACGGGAGGCTGCGGCATTCCAGGATCCGCCGGTGCGTTTGAATGTCCCCGGGACAATTCTTCCCGTAACCGATGCAAACAGGTCGGCTTCTGTTTCCATTGACGATCTGGTGCGGGTTGATATCCTTGATCCTGAGCTCTGCCCCCGCTATTGCGCCGCACTTCTGGTGGATGTTACCGTGGGTCCTTCTCCCCTCTGGCTTCAGCAGCGTCTGGAAGCCGTTGGTCTGACCCCCATCAACAATGTTGTGGATGTCACCAACTACGTGATGATGGAGACCGGGCAACCCCTCCATGCCTTTGATTTTGATTTTCTGGCCCAGGGACGCATAGTGGTGAGGGCGGCAGGAGAGCCTTCACGGTTCACCACCCTGGACGGTAAGGAACACCTCCTTGAACCCGACATGCTGATGATTTGCGATGGCAAGGCGCCCGTTGCACTGGCAGGTGTCATGGGTGGACAAAATTCTGAGATTCTGCCGACAACCACCCGGGTTCTGCTGGAGAGCGCCTATTTTAATCCGGTATCCATACGCAAGACCGCCAAGCGGACAGGTATTGCCACCGACGCCTCCCACAGGTTTGAGAGGGGGGTGGATCCCGTTGCCACCCGAGCGGTTCTTGAACGGGCCGCAGCACTAATGGCGGCTGTTTCAGGTGGCGCAATGGCTGAGGGAACCATTGACGTCAACCCCATCAAGGGCGCTCCTGTCAGGGTTCTTCTGAACGTTGAACAGCTCAACCGGCGACTGGGAACGGATCTTGATGCCCATCGGATCAAGGATCTTCTTGAATCCGTTGAATTCCGGGTTGAGGAACAGGGTGAGGGGGTTCTGGCTGTTGGGGTTCCCTCGTTCAGGGTTGATGTCACAAGGCCCGAGGATCTTTCCGAGGAGGTGGCAAGACTCTGGGGGTATGACAATATCCAGACCAGCTTTCCAGCCGTGGCGCCTTCAGGTCGTCGGTTGTCTCCCAAGATAGCTTTTCGGGAAAGGGTCAGGGACTGCATGGTCGGCTTCGGGTTCAGTGAAGCGGTCAACTATAGTTTCACCAGTGCTGAGTCCGCAGATCGCCTCAACCTTGATGGGAACGATGCAAGGCGCTCGGTTGAACGTCTCCTCAATCCCATCTCTGAAGAAATGGCTGTTATGCGCTCAACCCTTTTGCCAGGGCTTTTTGAAAACATGCGTCGCAACCACGCCCAGCAGGTGGAGACCCTGCGTCTTTTTGAAGTGGGAAATACCTTTATTGCAAAGGGCCACGGGGTTCAGCCCCGGGAGGTCGAGTGTCTGGCCTCTGTTCTGACCGGATCAAGGGTGGTTTCTTCCTGGCACGCCAAGGCTGTCGAAGTCGATTTCTTTGACATCAAAGGGGTTGTCGAAGGTCTGCTGTCGGACCTGGGGATCAAAGGGGTTCGTTTCCTGCGGGCATCCCGTCAGGACCAGCCCTATCTGAAGGCGGGTAACGGTGCCTGTATTGAGGCAAACGGTCGATCCCTGGGGGTTGTGGGTGAGGTTGATCCGGATGTGTTGAAAAATTTCGGACTCAAGCAGACGGCATTCGTCTTTGAGCTGGATCTGGAAGGTCTTCTTGCTTCAACGCCCGCGGCAATTGTTTCAACGCCGCTGCCAAAATTTCCGTCCATCTCAAGGGATATCACCCTGATTGTTGACGGGGATCTGGCTGCCGCAGATATCATGGACGAGGCTGCTGCCTTTGTTCAGAAGGAAACGCTTGTTGAAGATGCTTTTCTGTTTGATGTCTATGAGGGTAAACCCCTTGTTGAGGGTAAACGCTCTATCTCCCTGCGGGTTGTGTATCGTTCATGGGAAAAAACCCTGAAGGAGAAAAAGATCAAGGGGTTGCACGAGCGCATTTCAAAACATCTCATCAAGACATTCAAGGCGGACCTCCCGTCCTGATGGTTTTTTGTTGACATTGCCAGGGCTTTATGTTAGCCTCTTTCAATTAATGTGCGGGTATAGCTCAGTTGGTAGAGTACAAGCTTCCCAAGCTTGGGGTCGCGAGTTCGAACCTCGTTGCCCGCTCCATTAATGATTTGGTACTATTTTTTGGGCATATGAAGGGTAACCTTTACGTTCCATTTTATCTTATTGATGAGTTTTTAGATCCAAGCCTTCTAATGTAAGATCGTGTGTCTAAGATCAGGTAAGGACTTAAGAGTTGGTTTGCATCAGGGAACGGGCATTTGCCCGTTTTTCTATTTTTTAGGGGCAGGTTATTCGCCTGGATGGACTTGACAACAGGGGTTTCATGAAAACACAGAAAAGAGAAGCAAATCCGATTGTCACTGCAGTAGAGTCGATTGCAGAACCCCTGTGCATTGCAGAGGGGTTTGAACTTGTCCATGTGGAATGTGTGTCTGACCGGGGTGGGATGATTGTTCGAATCTATCTGGACAAACCAGGCGGCATCACCCTTGATGACTGTGTCCATATGACCCGGCAGCTGGGAGACATTATTGACGTTGAACTTGAAGAGATCAGTGCATATCGTCTTGAAATATCTTCTCCAGGTGCAAAAAGGCCGTTGAAAAAACTGGCTGATTTTGAAAGATTCCTGGGGAGTCGGGTAAAGGTCGAGGCCATAGAGCCGATTGGGGGCCGCCTCAAATTTACGGGAATCCTGAGCAAAGTCCAGGACGGGTGTGTGGAAGTTGTCGTTAACAACGAGCCGGTTGTCTTTCACCTTGAACAGATCAGTAAATCAAGACTTGCTTAGCCACATGGAGAACACAGATGCTTATTACAGATATTAAACGGGTTATTGAGCAGGTAAGCCGGGAAAAAGGCATAAATATTGAGGTTCTTATTACGACCATCAAGGAAGCTGTTGAATCGGCTGCCAAGAAAAAACTGGGAACCCGGGCTGACATAGAGGTTCACTATGATGAAAAAAGTGGTGAGGTTGAGGTTTTTCAGTTCAAGGAAGTTGTGCCGGAGGTCAATGATCCTGACATCGAGTTGACCCTGGAAGACGGTCAGCGGTTTGATCCGGCCTGTGAGGTAGGCGACAGCCTTGGAATCAAGGTCGACACTGCCGATTTCGGACGGATTGCAGCCCAGAGCGCCAAGCAGGTCATCATCCAGAAGATGAAGGAAGCCGAAAGAAATGCCGTGTATGAGAACTTCATACACAAGAAGGGTGAGATCATCAATGGTATTGTTCAACGCATCGACCGGGGCAACATTATCGTCAACCTGGGGCAGGCAGAAGCAGTCCTGACTTCCAGGGAGCAGATGCCCAGGGAGAGCTATCGGCGGGGAGATCGCATACGGGCCTATATCCTGGATGTGCTTGAAGAGGCCCGGGGGGCCCAGGTTATTCTTTCAAGAACCCATCCGGAATTTGTTGCTAAACTTTTTGCCACCGAGGTTCCGGAAATTGCAGAGGGTATTGTCACCATCCGGGGCACGGCACGGGAGGCGGGCGTCCGTTCAAAGATAGCCGTCAGTTCCACCGATTCAGATGTCGATCCCGTCGGCGCCTGTGTCGGCATGAAGGGTAACCGGGTCCAGAGCATCGTCCAGGAGCTGCGGGGCGAGAAGGTGGATATTGTTCCCTGGAATCCCGATGTGGCAAAGTTTGTGTGTAATGCCCTGGCCCCTGCTGAAATTGCAAGGGTCATCATTGACGAGGACAACCGGAGCATGGAGGTGATCGTTCCGGATGATTTCCTTTCCATTGCCATCGGCAAGAACGGTCAGAATGTTCGCCTGGCATGTCGATTGACGGGCTGGCACCTTGAGGTGATGAGCGAGGATGAGTACAGCAGTGAACTCAAGCAGGGATATGATTCGCTGATGTCGATTCCGGGTGTTTCCCTTGCCCTTGCTGAAAAATTGTTCAAGGGCGGGTTCAGTTCCTTCAAAGAGGTCTCGCTTGCCAATCCAGGGGATTTGATCTCAGTGACGGATCTATCCGAGGCAGATGTTGAGGCCCTTGTCCTCAAGGCAAAAAAGATGCTCGAACCGGATCAGGCACCTGAAATTCAGGAGAGTGAATCTGAAAACCAGGCGGCTGAGCCGGAATTCCGTGGGGATGAAGCCCAGGCGGGTGAGTCGGAATCCCGTGGGGATGAAGCCCAGGCGGGTGAGTCGGAATCCCGGGAGGATGAAGTCGATCAAGGGATGTCGTTGCACGACAGACAGGCACCCGAGAACCTCGACGTTCCTGCGGAAAAAAAACCGTCTGATGCCCAGGGAGAAGTCCCTGACGAAGATCTGGAACTGGGCGAGTAGATACCATGATACGATAACTATATAATGCCGAAGTTTAGCGTGGACCGTCCGCTTTGATGGCGCGGTCCTGTAAATAAAGGCTTTTAACAAACAGAATATGATCAATTTTGGGGGGAACCAATGGCAAAAATCAGGGTTTATGAGCTGGCCAAAAAGCTTAATATGACGAACAAGGCACTGTTGACAAAGCTTAAGGCTATGAACATAGAAGCGAAAAGCCATATGAGTTCTCTGGAAGATGATACAGAGGCAAGGGTTCGTGAGAGTCTGTACGGCAGGAAGAACAAACAGGCGGATACCCGGGTGAAGTCATCGGTTATCCGAAGGCGAAGACCCCAGAAAACCGAACCCTCTGAAGCTGAGTCCCGAACGGATGAAGCAGACGGGGACAATGGGGATGCTGGGGGAAAAATCGTAACCCCAAGTCCGGTCCCGGGGGATTCCGTGCCCGAAACCTTGTCCACTGAACCTGTGGCGTCGAAACTGCCCCCCAAATCCAAAATCGATTCAAACACCCTGAAACCTTCTGAAACCCCGGCTGTCGAGGTGGATGAACCAAAGTCGAAAAAATCCGCCAGACCAAAGAATACGCCAGCCCGGGTCATCCTAAGACCTGACACGCCGGTCAAAGACGAACCCAAGGTCAAAGACGAATCCAAGGTCAAAGACGAATCCAAGGTCAAAGACGAACCCAAGGTCAAAGGCGAACCCAAGGGCAAAGACGAACCCAAGGGCAAAGACGAACCCAAGGTCAAAGGCGAACCCAAGGGCAAAGACGAACCCAAGGGCAAAGACGAACCCACAGTCGAAGAAACGCCCGTGGTCTCAAAAGCACCCGAGGCTGAAGTAAAATCACTCCAGGCAGACAAGAGAAAGCCCGAACCTGGGGATTCCAAGTCCCATGGGGCATTGGAAGAGAAACCTGAATCAGAGGAAAAGGCTTTAGAAAAAGAATCCCTAACCCAACAAGAGGAAACTGCCCTGGAAGATAATCATGCTCGTAAAGAGGCCCGGTCTGTTGCTGCAGATGATGACGAGAAAACCCTAGACCCGGCCGAGGCAAAGGATAAGAAGCGGAAAAAGAAAAAGGCCCAGAAACGTTCTGAGCCGGCAAAGATAATTAAAATGGCTGTGCCCATTTCCGTGCGTTCACGAAACAAGGCCAGAACCGAGGCGACCCAGAACCAGGCCTCTCCCCAGCGTCCGACTGCCCGTCCCAAACCGGGTGACACATCACCTGCCAGGGCCCAGGCCCAAAGACCGGACACGGGCAGGGATGCCGTTGTCATGCCGGGTGACGGTGATGGCGAGGTCAAGCGGAGCAAGAAAAAAGAGTGGAAAAAGAAGGGTGCGGCCGGACCCGGTGTTGAGTTTGCGCCCAAAGGTGCCCCCAGGAAGAGAAAATCCGTGGTAGAGGGAAAGGATCTTTACGAAAAGGGTCGATCCGGCAAAAAGGGTCGCAGAAAGGACGGCAGGGTCAAAAAAGTCAAGACCATGAAGACCCAGATTACCGTTCCAAAGGCCATCAAGCGTCGCATCAAAATCGACGAGGTCATCGAGCTTTCAGAGCTTGCAAAACGCATGGGCATCAAGGCCAATGAGATGATCGTAAAACTCATGGGCATGGGTGTCATGGCAACGGTCAATCAGACCATTGATTTTGATACGGCAAGTCTTGTGGCTGCCGAGTTCGATTATGAGGTGGAAAAGGCGTCCGTTGAGGAGGATATCGTCCTCCAGGTTCAGGAGGCTGAGGTGGATCCGGACAAGCTCGTTTCCAGGCCGCCGGTTGTGACCATCATGGGTCACGTTGACCACGGCAAGACCTCCCTTCTGGATGTTATCCGAAAATCCAAGGTGGCAACCGGCGAGGCAGGCGGTATCACCCAGCACATCGGGGCCTACCGGGTCAGGACCAAGAGCGGCACCATTACCTTCCTTGATACGCCCGGCCATGCGGCTTTTACCTCCATGCGTTCCAGGGGTGCCCAGGTCACGGACCTCGTGGTCCTTGTGGTTGCAGCCGATGACGGTGTCATGCCCCAGACGATTGAGGCCATCAATCATTCCAAGGCGGCAAAGGTACCCGTCGTTGTTGCCGTGAACAAGATGGACAAGCCCGGCGCTGATCCCGACAGGGTCATGCGCGAGCTGTCAGAGCACGGACTTCTGGCCGAGGATTGGGGCGGGGACGTCATTTTTGCCAAGGTTTCGGCTAAGACAGGAGAGGGGATTAACAGCCTGCTTGAAATGATTCTCCTCCAGTCAGAAGTACTGGAACTCAAGGCCAACCCGGACAGTCCGGCCACCGGCCATGTGGTCGAAGCGCGACTGGACGCAGGACGGGGGCCGGTTGCTACGATTCTGGTCAACCAGGGGACCCTGAGGGCCGGACAGCCGGTTGTGTGCGGCCTTTACTCGGGCAAGATCCGCGTGATGATCGACGATATGGGTGATGAGGTTGAGTTCGCAGGACCCAGCACCCCGGTTGAGATTGTTGGTTTGAGCGGTGTTCCCGAGGCCGGCGATGAGTTTGTGGCCCTTGATTCTGAAAAGGATGCCAAGCAGGTCAGTGATTCAAGGATGCAGAAACAGCGGGCCAAAGTCCTTGCAAAAAGGAGCCGGGCAAATCTTGAAAAGCTGTTCGAGAGCATGGGTGCAGACGAGATAAAAGAGCTTAAACTCATTATCAAGGCCGATGTCCATGGCAGTCTCGAGGCCCTCAACGATTCGATCATGAAGCTTGCCCAGGATGAGGTGGATATCACCATTGTCCATGCCGGTACCGGCGCCATCAACGAGTCCGATGTCTCCCTTGCCGCTGTCTCCGACGCCATCATCATCGGGTTTAATGTGCGGCCGACCCCCAAGGTCCGCACCATGGCCAAGGATGAGAATGTGGATATGCGTTTCTATGATATCATCTACAACGTGATCAATGATATCAAGGCCGCCATAACAGGCCTCATGCCCTCAACCTTCCACGAGGTCATCATTGGAAGGGCCGAAGTTCGCGATACCTTTGTTATTCCCCACAAGGGACTGACCATTGGCGGATCCTTTGTTCTCGAAGGCAAGATCGCCAGGGGATTCAAGGTCCGTCTCCTCCGGGATGGCGTGGTCAAGTGTGATTCAACCCTGTCTTCCCTCAGGCGCTTCAAGGACGATGTGAAAGAGGTGACCCACGGGTATGAGTGCGGTATCGGCATTGAGCGTTACAACGACATCAAGATCGGTGATATTTTCGAGTGCTATGAGATTGAAGAAAGAAAGGCCCAGGTGGAGCAGATAAAGGAATGAAGCCATATCCAAGATCCGAAAGGGTTGCAGCAAGAATTCAGGAGATTCTCTCGGACTTAATCAGGAAAAAGGTCCAGGATCCAAGGACCGAGCTTGTTACCATCAGCAGTGTGCGGTTGACCTCGGATCTGAGGATCGCATATGTCTATTTTTCCGTGTTCGGCGATGAGGAACGGGTGGCCGAGGCCACCCAGGGGCTGAAAAGCTCCCATGGTTTTATCAAGCGCCAGGTGGCATCACAGCTCGGGTTGCGTTACATGCCGGAACTCAAGTTTATCCATGATGAGTCCTTTGACCATGGGTCCCGCATGGATCAACTGATTAAATCCGTTTTAAAGGACAGTGATCCGGAAGAATGAACAGCGGAATCCTTGCCATTGACAAACCCGAGGGGATATCCTCTGCCAGGTTGGTTGCACGGGTTAAGCGGTGCTTGAATGTCAAAAAAGCCGGTCATACCGGCACCCTGGATCCCTTTGCAACCGGCTTGATGCTCTGCGGAATTAACGGCGGGACCCGGATTTCCAGATTCCTGCTTGGCGGCCCCAAGCGATATACCGCCACCCTCTGTCTGGGGGTTGAGACCGACACCCTTGACTGTACAGGGGTTAAGGAACAACCGGCAGACCCCGCCACGATCGCCGCCGTCACACCCGATCTACTCAACAGGGTGGTCAGCACCTTTGTGGGGGTTCAGATGCAGCAACCTCCGGTGTATTCAGCCCTCAAGCATGGGGGACAGCCCCTTTACCGGCTGGCGCGCCAGGGCAGGCCCGTGGAAAAACCATCAAGGCAGATAGAAATTTTTTCACTTACCGTTGATGCGATTGATCTTCCCCATGTGACCATCAAGGTTCACTCTTCCACGGGCACCTATATCAGAAGCCTTGCCCGGGATATCGGATCCGCCCTTGGCTGCGGGGCCCACCTGGTGGAACTCAGAAGAACCGAATCCTGCGGATTCTCCGTGGACCATGCCGTTTCCCTGTCCGATTTTGAAGCCATGGACAAGGATCAGGCCATGTCACGGATCGTTCCCATGGGTGAGGTGCTATCGTTCATGCCCTTTTTTGCAGCAGACCGTCAGATGATCAAAAGGATCGGTTTCGGTCAGGACATCGGCCTTGAACGATTGATGGCTCCGCCCGAGGATGACCGGTCTCCGTTTGTCAAAATCGTTGATCCCCATGGTGCCCTTGCCGCCGTGGTCGAGTATGATCCGGCCCTTGATAAATATAATTATTGTTGCGTTTTTAGCCGTTAGCATTTAACATAACACCGTTTGGGGCGCATTCGCTGATTTGCCCGCCATTCAACCGGATTGTCTGAATGGAATATTGGATAATCCATTTTCAGTTACCACCCCTGCGAACGGGGGTTTTTATTTATTTATTCCAACAAAGGAGTATTACCGTGGTTTTACTGGCAGAAAACAAAGACGAGATGATCGCAAATTTTAAGCTCCACGACTCGGACACAGGCTCCCCTGAAGTCCAGGTTGCGCTCTTAACCCATCGAATCAGTTATCTTACTGAGCATGTGAAAGTGCACAAAAAAGATCACCATTCAAGAAGGGGGCTTCTCATCCTTGTTGGACGGCGCCGCAGCCTTCTTGACTACCTTAGAAAAAAAGACATCGAAAGATATCGTTCACTCATCGAAAGACTCGGTTTGAGGCGATAGATTCAGCGGACCGGCGCCCCATTCCGGGGTGCCGGTTCCATTTAACCCACAGGCGGCAACTCTTTGGCAGATACCTGAATAAGTTCGCATATGCAGCATAAAAACCATTTTGATTTTTATGCTGGAGGTGCGGGTTTATTCTGTTATGAAGATGCTTTCTGAACCGCCTTTATTACAGGAAAAATTATGGAACAGATATTTAAAACCGAACTTAACGGTAAAGAATTCAGCCTTCGTGCCGGCAAAATCGCCAAACAGGCATCCGGGTCGGTTCTTGTCCAGTACGGAGAAACCATTGTGCTGGTCACAGCTGTTGCGTCCAAAGATGCAAAGGACAGCGTTTCCTTTCTTCCCCTTACCGTGGAGTACCAGGAAAAGATCTATGCTGCCGGAAGAATTCCCGGCAACTACTTCAGGCGGGAAATCGGAAGGCCCAGTGAAAAGGAAACCCTGACCGCAAGGCTCATTGATCGACCCATCCGGCCGTTGTTTGAGAAGGGCTGGGCAAGTGAGATCCAGGTGATAGCAACGGTTATTTCCACGGACAAGGAAAATGATCCCGATGTCCTTGCCCTGGTGGGTGCTTCGGCCGCACTTCAGATGTCGGACATCCCCTTTGCCGGACCCATTGCAGGTCTCAGGGTCGGTCGCATTGACGGCAAGTTTATTGCCAACCCCACGGTTCAGGAGATGGAGAACAGCGATATTGAACTCGTTGTTGCCGGATCAAAGACCGGTGTTGTCATGGTCGAAGGCGGTGCCGACGTTGTTTCCGAGGCGGATATGCTCGAAGCGATTTTCTTTGGCCATCAAACCATGCAGCCCCTGATCCAGCTTCAGGAAGACCTGAAACAGGCCCTTGGCAAGGAAAAACGGGCCTATACGCCGCCTTCGGTTGATGAAACGCTGATGGCAAAGGTGGTTGAACTTGCCCAGGACAAGGTCCACACGGCTGTACAGACCCCGGGTAAATTTGAACGGGTCAAGGCCCTTGACGATGTCAGGGCCGAGTTGATCCTCACCCTTGGCGAGGATTTTGCCGACAGAATCAATGAGGTTAAGTCCATGTTCGGGGACCTGGTCAAAAAGGTTTCAAGGAAAATTGTTCTGACCGAAAACCGGCGCATTGACGGCCGGGCCTTTGACGAGGTCAGGGATATCACCTGTGAGGTCGGTGTCCTGCCGCGCCCCCATGGTTCTGCCCTGTTCACAAGGGGCGAAACCCAGGTCCTCGGGGTGCTTACCCTGGGATCCGGACCCGACGAGCAGAGAATCGAGACCCTCAACGGAAACGAAACCCGGAACTTCATGCTCCATTACAACTTTCCGCCTTTTTCCGTTGGTGAATGCCGGCGTGCCGGTGGACCGAGTCGCAGGGATGTGGGCCACGGCAATCTTGCCCATCGCGCCCTTGCAAGGGTACTTCCGGACCCGGCCGATTTTGAGTACACCATTCGCCTTGTGGGTGAGGTGATGGAGTCCAACGGCAGTTCGTCCATGGGAACCGTGTGTGCCGGAACCCTGGCCCTCATGGACGGTGGCGTGCCCATTGCCGCCCCGGTGTCCGGTATTGCCATGGGGCTTGTTTCCGATGCCGACAATACGGTTGTTCTCACCGATATCCTCGGGGATGAGGATCATTTCGGCGACATGGACTTTAAGGTGGCTGGAACCGAGCAGGGCATTACGGCCCTTCAGATGGACATCAAGATCCGGGAACTGTCCAAGGACGTTCTTGTCCGGGCCCTTGACCAGGCCAGGATCGGAAGGCTTCACATCCTCAAACGGATGCTGGCCACCCTTGAGATCCACAGGGACAAGATGTCTCCCTATGCGCCCAAGATCATCACCGTCAAGATCAACCCGGACAAGATCAGGGAAATCATCGGCCCTGGAGGCAAGATGATCCGGTCCATCCAGGCTGATACCAACACCAACATTGAGGTGGATGACTCAGGCCTGGTCAAGATTGCCGCCGAGAACCAGGAAGATGGAGAGGCTGCAGCAAAGATTGTTGCCGACATCGGCATGGATCCCGAAATTGGCGGTATTTACGAAGGAGAGGTGGTAAAAACCACGGATTTCGGTGCCTTTGTAAGGATCAAGACCGGAACCGACGGTTTGGTTCACATTTCCGAGCTTGCCAACCGCAGGGTCAAGAAGGTGACCGACGTGGTCAAGGAAGGTGAGGTCATCCGGGTCAAGGTGCTTGAAATCACCCGGGATGGAAAGATTCGCCTCTCGTGCAAGGCCCTTGAGGAAGAAGAAAAATAGTGGATTCCCCCTGCCTATCCATCTGCCCCCTGGCAAGTGGCAGCAGGGGGAACTCTGTTTTTGTGTCGGGCGGATCCACATCTATCCTTGTGGATGCAGGTCTTTCGGGTGTTGAGCTTGAACGCCGCATGGGATCAAGAAATATCGTCCCGGAAGACCTTTCAGCCGTGGTGGTGACCCACGAGCACACGGATCACATTCAGGCCGCAGGCGTGTTGAGCCGCCGCTATAACCTGCCCATTTACATCAATTCAAAGACCTACGCAGCAGCAGCGAAAAAGCTCGGCCGTGTGGATCGTGTCAACCTGTTTGAGTGTGGCACTGCATTTCACATCAACGATCTTGAAATAACCCCCTTTTCCATCTCCCACGATGCCGTTGATCCCCTGGGAATGACCGTGGCATTTGGCAGGGTCAAGCTTGGCATTGCAACGGATCTTGGCATTGCCACCCATCTTGTGAAACAGCATCTCCATGATTGCGCTCTGCTCTATGTGGAGTCAAACCATGATCCCGGTATGCTTGATCAGGGCCCCTATCCCTGGTACTTGAAACAACGGGTAAAGGGCCGCACCGGCCATCTGTCCAACCAGGAGGCTGCAGCCCTTGTTGCCGAGGTCAGAACCCATTCCCTTGCCCATGTGATCCTGGCCCATTTGAGCGAGCAGAACAATACGCCTGAGCGGGCCCTTGAAGCCATGCACCAGGCCCTGGACGCCACGGGCGTAACGGTTGAAGTGGCAAGGCCGGATGTGCCCGGCGCCCTTGTAAGCGCCTGATCCCCCTAAGCCAGTGTCTTTTTATCGTCGAGCATCTCCCTTATCTGATCCATGAACCGGGTTTCCTTGGTTGTGGCAACCGGATCTGCCTGGACCAGTGCTTCTGCGACCTGAATGGCGGTCAGCCGGTTTTCAGCCCCGCGGATCAGTTCGGGAATGGCGGCAATGGCCCTTTGTTCATCAAACTGTAGCAACCTCACCTGTTCCTGCATTTTCTTTTTGAGATCAGCCTCTGTGGTCTGGGTCATGATGTTGTGGAAGGTGACCAGCTGCCTGATATATCGAAGCTCTTCCTGGTCTATGGCGTGGTCTGCCCCCATCAGGGCCGCCATCATCCGGAACAGTCCCTTGATAAATCCCCCGCTCTCCATGGCAGCGTTCATTCTTTTTTCCGTTTCAGCCTGCTGCTTTCTTTCCATGGTTCGTTTGAGATTTTTTTCCCGTTCAGTGATCTCGTCGATTCGGTGTTTAAACAAATCCTGGACCAGGTGATTGCCGTAAATTGTGCGGAAGCAGTTCTCCTGTGCATTGTCCCGGAAATCTCGCCAGGTGTCTAAAAGATCAGCCATTGCCTGGGCATTGCTATTTTCCAGGCGTGAGAACGGGTTGTCCGGGGCTGCCGGTCTGCGGTTTTTCCTGACAAACGGTGCCAGGATACTGAACGGGAGCATCCAGGGGTTGCTGTCTGAAAAGGCGTAGCGGGACCAGCGAAGGGGGTTGGTCTGTCGAATCAGTTCTGCAGAAAAAGGCGTTGTCCAGGCCTTTACCCAGGGCCCCACAAAGGTCCTGTACAGGGTGTCGTTAAATTCGGAAACGGCCGATACGGCCCTGAAATCGCCTTCGTCCAGTTCGCCGTCATCCAGGGTAAGGATGTCGTCCATGGTGCGTTCTTCAAACTTGACCGTGTACGGGTCTGTCTGGGTCGTGTCCGCCTCATCCCTGATGACCATCTCGTAGAGTCCGGGCGAAAGATACGCCATGAGGTCGATGCTGCTGATGATCTCCTTGTGCTCCTTTTTTGAGACCTTGCCTGAAACAAAGATTCCCAGGTGACCGATGGTCTTGTGGAGCAGGTAGACCACCACCTGACCATGGGCCTTGAGTCCATCCACAGAACCCCACACCTTGACGATCCAGTTCAGGGCCTGCTGGGGAGGGGTGATGTTGTCTCCGCTCGATGCGAACACCAGAACCGGATCCTCAATGTTTTTAAGGTTGATCCTTGTTCTTTCATCCAGTTCCAGCAGTCCCTGTTCAAGCCGGTTGCCCACAAAGAGGTTGGATACGATAAAGTGGATCTCCTCGGTGGTCATATAGTAATAACCGTTCCACCATCGTTCAAATGTAAGGTATCGGTCTTCTTCCGTGTCAATCCTGGCATAGACATTGTACTGCTTTGTCCACAGGGTGTTGGCCGGATTCAGGTCTTCGAATCCTGCCACAAGGTTTGCCCCGTCAAATCGTCCGTTCCCGAGATCACTGAACAATGACGTCATCCAGGTGCCGCCGGTGAGCCCTCCCTTGTAGCGCATGGGGTTTTTGCCTTCAACGCCCGCCCAGTAGGAGAGGGGGGAGCCGTTGAACACAAGGGGGCCTGTGAGGTCCGGTCGATCGGCACCCACAAGGGCTGCGGCCCATCCGCCCTGGCAGTTGCCGATCAGGGCAGGTTTTCCCGCATCCGGGTGAAGGCGGTTGATCTCCTCAATGAATCTGACCTGGGTGCGCTGGACATCGGCCAGGGTCTGACCCGGTTCAGGGTCTGGAAAAAAGAGGATGAAATAGACGGGATGGCCCAGGGTCAGGGCGATACCGATCTCCGAGTCCCGTTTGGAGCCGCCGATGCCGGGCCCGTGACCGGCCCTGGGGTCCAGGATGACAATGGGGCGGTATCTGGAGGTTGAGGTCCGGGTCTCCTGGTCTACCTGAACAGCCCTTCGTTCTTTGTCGTGATTTTCTTTGAAAACAGGCTGGTGTCTGCGGTTGATGATCCTGGCAAGGGCGAAATTGACGGGGGGGTCAAAATCGCGTCCATCCATGACGATTTTATAGTCAAAGGTGAGTACCGGCGGGTTGCCCTGTGCCAGGTGCTCGTTGTAGATGTTTCCCCTTTTTCTCAAGGTGTCCATGAACAGGGCCCATCTCTGCCAGGCGTCGTCCATATATTCCCACAGGTCACTGAAAAAGGGGGTGCCTGTGTATGCTATATCGTGCTGCTGTTTCATCGTTTACTCCTGTGGTATCCTGGTGGGAAAAGCCTGATTCAACGTCAACAGACAAGGGTGGATATTGCAGGTTCAGCAGGGGGGCGCGTCCACGACCATGAGTCCCACATAGTAGTGGCCGGTTGAAGTGCCTTTCGGGTTTTTTGTGATGTGCATGATCCGGGTGTTGAGTGTTACGGCCGGGTCTGATATGTCGCCGGGGCAGTACTTGATATCCAGGACTTCCCCCAGGTGGAGGTGCTCCATGATCTCAGAGTCCTCCGGGACCAGAACGCACATGCCCGACTCCGAGCGATCCCTGAGTTTAAACTGATAGATGCAGGCCAGGCCCGCGATGAAAAGTTCAACGCTGTGGAATCTGTCAAGGTATTGGCGCGGGGAGCACCTTTGCTCTGTTGGGTTTCCCTGGTCTGGGTGATCGTTCATCAGAATTCGGCTGAAAAGTGCCAACTCCTTTGGTTCTGGTTATGGCAAGGGCAGATAAATATCCCTTTGAATTCGTATCTAAAAAACAGGACCGTGTCAATGAAAAGAACTTGGCTTTTTCTTTTTCAGCCAATGTGGTAAAAGGCAGATCACACAGTGGTTAATCCCAGGGAGGAACAATGGAAACAGCTGATGCACGTCTGGAGCGGTTGAGCCGGCTTTACACCCTTTATGACCGGTTCATGGGGGACAGTGAATTTTTCTGTCACAGGGGGTGTTCTGTCTGCTGCACCTGCAATGTCACCCTGACGAGCCTTGAAGTCGACCATATCCGTTGGCACCTGGGGCCGGAAGGGACCCGGGCCGTTGTGGAGCGGATCAGCGATAATCTTTCCAGAAAACGGTTCCAGCCGCGAACAACCCTGAACGGTTTTGCCGCAGCCTGTATGGCGGGCATCCCGGTTCCGGACGAGGAAAATGATCCCCAGTGGGGGTCCTGTCCGTTGTTGTCGGACCAGGTGTGCACCATCTATCGGGTACGGCCCTTTGGTTGCAGAAGCCTTGTTTCCACCGACGACTGTTCCCTTGGCGGGGTGGCCACCCTTTCTGAATTTACCCTTACGGTCAATAATGTTTTTCTTCAGTACATTGAACATATCGATTGCAGGGGGGTGTCTGGAAATCTTTCGGACATGTTTCTTGCATTGTCCCGGGACAGGGAAGCGGACCTTCCGGGCATCCTCGCCAATCAGGAGGCAAAGGGGTTCATGGTCCCCCCCGGGCACAGGCAACAAATTCGTCCGTTGCTCGAGGAGATGACTCGGATTTAGGGCGGAGGGCGTGCAGTGTCCGTTAAAAAGCTGCCGAAAACCGCAGCACCGGCAAATTTTGCCTAGTTTTTGATGTCCACAGCCATTTGCGGAGGGGAGATCTTGATCAGGCCCGGCATGACCCTGTTTCTGCCGCTCAGCTTTGCCTTGTACAGCATTTCATCTGCATCCTTGATCAGCCTTGAGCTGTCTGCCTGGGGGTGAAGTTCAGCAATGCCGAAACTTGCTGTTATCCGTATCTTCCCGCTGTCTGTTTTGATCTCTTTTGACTGGATTTTCTGCCTGAGTCTGTCGGCAAGTTCAATGGCCTTGTGCTTGGCTGTTTCCGGCAGGATGGCAATAAATTCCTCACCGCCATAGCGGGCAAGGGTGTCGCCCCGCCGCATGTTTTCAGCCACCAGAAGGGAAATTTCCTTTAATACCTCATCACCTGCGGGGTGGCCATGGGTGTCGTTGACCGCCTTGAAGTGGTCAATGTCAAACATGAAGATGCTCAAAGGTTTTTTATGGCGGGTTGCATCGGCAACGCTTCGCTGGATCTGGTTTTGAAATTCGCGTCTGTTGTAACATCCCGTAAGGGGGTCGAGGGCTGCGGCATCGGTGAGCCTTGCAATGCTCATCTGGCGTGAAATGGCGATGCCTGTACTCTTGAGGATGATATTGACGATCTCATCGTGGTAGTTGAGCAGGGTCTGGTTGGGCAGCATGTAGATTTTGGCCTGGCAGTTCTCTTCGATCAGATCATAGGAGATAAGGTTTTTGAGACTGCAATCCGATTCCTTGTCGTCCGGATGAAATGCATGGTTCAGGTAATTGATGTTTGAGATATCTTTGATGGCAAAATCGTTGATGATCACCGATTCAAGGGATTTTTTGTACATCCTGGGGTCGAGCCACACGTCAATTCCCCGGTCTGTTTTAATGACAAAGGCAAACAGCCTGTAGTTCAAGAGGTCCTTTAAGCACAAGGATACTTCAGATATGATTTCCCTGGGATTTTTTTTCTGGTTCAGCGTCACAATGTACCGGGTCAGTCGTCTGTGGTCGGATTGTCTGTCCGCCGCGCTGAAAAGCGTTGAAAAAACAGCTGAAACCTTTTGGGAGAGCCTGTTTATAGAACCTTTCATCTTAAATCCTTTCAAAGAGAGTCAACATTGAAAGGATGATAAAGCAATAACAATGCCAAGGATACGTTTTTTTTGTTTATATCAATTAAATCAGTTGGTTGCTATTTTATGGGTCTGTCCATGGGCCGGGCAGACCGGGTAAAAGTTGCCGGGCCTGTGACGGGTTTATGACGCGGCTATAGATTGCCCTTAAGTCCGATGGCCTCGGCAACCGCCTGCATGCCAAGGATGGTTTCAGAGATCAGTTCGCCCCTGTCCATCTCGAGCATTTCAGCGCCCTTCTGGATGACCGTCCGGTCAACGCCTGCGGCAAAGCTCTTGTCCTTCCATTTTTTTGTGACTGATTTGGCCTTGAGGTCAAGAACGCTCTTTGACGGTCTCACAAGGCAGGTGCTTGTAATAAGTCCTGTCAATTCATCAACGGCATAGAGGGTCTTTTCAAGGAGGGATTCGGGTTTTACATCCGAGCACAGCCCCCAGCCATGGCTTTCAACCGCCCTGATATACTCCTCCGGCCAGTTGCGGGCCATGAGGATCTCCCTTGTTTTTTTGCAGTGCTGGTCCGGGTATCGCTCGTAATCAAGGTCGTGGACCAGGCCGATGATCTGCCATTTTTCCCTGTCTTTGCCGAATTTTTCTGCAAAATGGCCCATGACACCCTCCACGGCAAGTCCATGGCGGATGAGGCTGTCGGATGTGTTGAATTCTTTTAAAAGATTAAAGGCCTCTTCCCTTGTCGGCAGTGCTGTTTCCATTGAAACTCCTTGAGTTTTTAACTGGTTTGTGCAATTAGGATTCCATACCGATAATTGGCAATTGTGTCAAATTTATTTGTTAAAAACATGCAATGGCGTGTATTGAACGATGGAACGGGGTATGGACAAGGCCCTGGCAGATCGTTGATATGGGACACGCAACAAAGGAAGTGCAGAACAATGGAGATAATAAAGACAACGGGCCGGATGCAGCAGTGGTCTGAACGGGTCCGTAAACAGGGCAAAACCATCAGCCTGGTTCCCACCATGGGATATTTCCACGAGGGTCATTTAAGTCTCATGGATGCGGGTAGAATCCAGGCGGATCATCTGGTGGTCAGCCTCTTTGTCAACCCGATCCAGTTTGGTGCCAACGAGGACCTTGGTGCCTATCCAACGGATCATGACAGGGACTTTAAACTGGCCGAGTCAAAGGGGGCTTCGGTGGTGTTTGCCCCCGGGCCAGATGAAATTTATCCCCCGGGGTTTCAGACCGCTGTAACCCTCAGCCAACTTCCCCTTCACCTTTGCGGTCTCAGCCGACCGGTTCATTTCCAGGGGGTTGCAACCGTCGTAACCAAGCTTTTTAACATTATCGCGCCGGATGTTGCCGTTTTCGGGTCCAAGGATTTTCAGCAGCTCCAGGTGATTCGCCGGCTGGTCAAGGATCTTAATTTTAATGTCAGGATCGTGGGGTGTCCCATTGTAAGGGAGGCTGACGGACTTGCCATGAGTTCAAGGAACGTCTACCTTTCTGCCGATGAACGAAATTCTGCCCTGAGTTTATCGGGTTCCCTTGCCCTTGCAGCGGATATGGTACGGGCCGGTGAAACCCGTTGCCTGCCCATCATCGAAGCGGTTGAAAAATTTATCCAGGGTCATGGGGGAACCGAAGTTGACTATGCCTGCCTGTGCGATCCTGGGACCCTTGAGGCGGTTGACACCATCACGTCCCCGGTGCTTCTGGCCCTGGCCGTTCGGGTCGGCAACACCCGGCTGATTGACAACCGGGTTATTGATCCAGAACAATAACCACCCGGCATTTTCGCATGAAAAGATGCCGCTCGGCTGTTCGCTCAATGGCGGCGGCGTCTGATCTGGAAATGACGATGGCGTGGTTTGTCTTGCCCCCCTTTCTCAGGCCGCGGATGACAAGGGGGTTGGGACCGGTTCGTCTGATGTTCATTACAGGGTCCGGAGTACAGGAAAACCGGCACACACCCGCCTGAACGGCATATTCCCTGCTGATGAACCTGGCGGTGTAAATTTCGTCCCCCTGCTCGCTGACAATGGCAGGGGTAATTGTCGGTTTGAAATCGATTCCCCTGGCATCCAGGATCAGCCCGGTGTAGGGGTCGTGCCGGGCCCCGGCTACATGGTTGTCCGCCTTGAGGATGATTTTCAAGCCCATGATTTCCCGGATCTCTTCGGGCAGTACCAGCTGGAGAAATCCGCCAAACATATTGGTTTCAATGGTCACAGCCATGGCCCGGTCCGATGTGTAGTGCTGGTGTGACAGTTTGGCGTCCATGGCCTGTTTTTCAATGCCTGCAATGACGGGATCCCCGGAGGGAAAACTGCTGTCCCTGGCAGTTGTATCAAAGGCAATTTCCATGAGGATTTGAATCAGGTTCTGCCGTGCATCAAGGGTTGCCCGCAGGAGGATTGCGTCCGGGGAGTCGTCCCGGGCGCTTTCAGAGGGAGAGGCCTTGCCCGTTGCCTGAACGATGCCCGAGGTCCAGTTGACACAGCCGTTTTCATGGACCGTTATGCAGTCGTTTTCTTCATTTGCCCAGACCGATGCCAGGGGAATAAAAAAAAGGAGTATAAAAAGGAACGCAGTGTTAACATGGCGTGTAGGTGTCATGGGTATGGGTGTCCATGTGGTCAAAAACGTGGCCAAGGGCCGTTGTGAGATCCGGGCATTGGGGCATGGTTGAGGCGATCTTTTCAATATACTGCCTGGATTTCACCCTTGCGATGGTTGGTGTAAAGTTGAGGTCAAATACCCAGGAGATCTGCATCAGCTTGAAATCGTTGAGCTGCTTTACGGCCGCGCTTCTGACAAACTGCCTCTGGAACAGGGCCTGGAACGCCTCAGGCGTGTATCCGCCCCTGTCTTCAAATCCGAGTTCGATGAATTTGTCGGTGTCTTTTCCATGGTTCAGATAGTGGTCTATGACCACCTGCCAGATGTCGAGTTTGTCCGCATCCCTGATGAGCCCCATGAAAAAAAGGGTTCTCTGATCCCTGTCCCCTGGAAGGTCGGCTGCATTGTGGAACCTTACGGCGTCAATGATAAGCCTTTGTTCTTCAGGTGGGAGGGGGTCAAGGAGGTGCTGGGCTTTGATCACCTCAACCCCCAGGGCGGCATGGTTTGCTGAGGCAGCATCCAGAAAGGTGTTGTATCGCTTGAACTGCTCGAACCGCCCAATGTCATGGAGCAGGGCAATGACCTGGGCAAGGAGGAGATCGGGTTCGGAAAGTCCGAGTGCCTCTCCAATGCCGATGATCTCCCTGCATACCCTGAGGGTGTGGTCCCGTTTGAGGACATGGGGCCCGCCATCCGTGTCCGGATCGATAAAGGTGGCGGCATAGTCGAAGAATTGCTGTTTAAGGATGTCAAGATCGTTGGTTTTCATCGGTCACCTGGTACTGGGGGTTGATCATGGATAAAGGTGGTTTCAATAAACAGGGCAATGGCCCCGGCATCGTTGATGTCAAAGGTCGGTACAGGGGGCCTGAGGCTTGAGTCTGTGATAAATGCCGCAAGATTGGGATCATCCATGAACAGAGGGCTCTCGTGGCCGCCGGCCGTTCTGAAGATCTCTATTTTCGGGATTTTCGCGTGTTTGAATCCCTCCACAATGATAAGGTCCATGTCGGAAAGATAGTGAAGCATTGCCTTGAGGGAGGGGGCATCTTCGTCCTTGACAAGGGCAATGGTATTTTCGGACACCACCAGGGTGGCAGCGGCCCCGGCTTTTTTATGGCGCCAGGAGTCCTTGCCTGTCTGGTCCATTTCAAATCCCCGGTGGGCATGTTTGACAACGCCGATTCGGTGGCCCCGGTTTTTGAGTATGGGGATTATTTTTTCAAGCAGCGTTGTCTTGCCTGATCCTGATTTTCCTGCGATTGCGATTGTTACGGGTCTCATCCTGGGTTCCTGTTTATATTTAATCTTTACTAATAGTTTTCATGGAAGATAAAGTCAAGGCACAACACCATAGCATGGTGATTTCCGTTCAAGTATGATATGCAGGCTAAACAACAATAGGAATTTTGTAAATGGATATAAAGAAAAAAACAAACATTGTTCTCATCGGCATGCCGGCCGCGGGTAAAAGCACCATTGGAGTCCTTCTGGCAAAAAAGCTGGGGCTTTCCTTTGTGGATACCGACCTTGTGATCCAGGCCCGGGAGAAAAAACTTTTGCCTGAAATTATTGCCGAGCAGGGCATTGACCGATTTTTGGCGCTGGAAGAGCGCTGCCTTTGTTCCCTTGGGGTGACGGACTCGGTCATTGCAACGGGGGGCAGCGCCGTCTATTCGGACCGAGCCATGGCTGCCCTGGGCAGAACCGGTGTCCTTGTTTACCTTGAAACAGGACTTGATGCATTGGAAAAACGTCTCTCCTCCCTGGATTCAAGGGGGGTGGTTCGATCCAAGGGTCAAAGCGTTGCAGATATCTACCGTGGAAGGATACCGCTTTATCAAAAATATGCCGACGTCACTGTTTCCTGCGATTCCATGACGCCGGATCAGGTGCTGTCCGCCCTGATGAATATCAAACAAATTGCCAGAGGTTAAGGAGGAGAAGGAGAATGGGTGATCTGCTTTCAACAAAAGAGGTGGCAAAATTTCTCAACGTCAACGAGAAAATGGTGTACACCCTGATATCGGACAAGGGGCTTCCGGCCACCAAGGTGACGGGCAAGTGGCTGTTCCCCCTGGATCTTGTGAAACAGTGGATCGAAGCGGGTACGGTCAACTATCCGGAACCCGCCACAAAGCTTCCCCCCTACCATGGTCTGGTGCTGATTGCAGGCAGTAATGACCTGCTCCTTGACAGGACGATTTCAACCTTTAATACCCGGTTTCCCGACCACATGGCCATGTTCGGTTTCACCGGCAGCATGGGCGGCCTTCGGGCCCTTCGCCAGAATCTTTGCCACATTGCATCCAGCCATCTGATCTCAGGCGAGGGGGACGAGTACAACTTTCCCTACATTCTCAAGGAGATGGAGCGTATGCCTGCGGTGGTCAACTTCTGCATGCGCGAGCAGGGGATACTCGTGGCCAAGAACAACCCCCTTGACATCAAATCCGTTGAAGACCTGGCCGCCGGAAAGGTCACCATGGTGAACCGCATCCTTGGCACAGGTACCCGGACGCTGTTTGACCGGGAATTGAAAAAGGCCGGGATCCGGCCCGAGGCAATCAAGGGATATGACAATGTCCTTGCCAAGCACATGGACATCGGCCTTGCCATTCTTGAGGGTATCGCCGATGCAGGACCGGGAATCCGGCCCGTGGCCAACCGCCTCGGTCTTGGGTTTATCCCCATCTGCTGGGAGCGGTTTGATCTTTTGATCACCAAGGAGCGGTTTTTTGACCAGGGGGTTCAACTCTTTCTGGGCACCCTGAAAGAGCCGTTCTTCAAGGATGCCGCCGCAAACCTCGGGGGGTATGACCTCTCCATGTCCGGGCGAATGATTTATTCGGAATAGATTTTCGGCACCCTTGCCGTGAGGGAAGAAACCACCTCATAGTTGATGGTGCCGATGGTTTCAGCCATTTCATCGGCCGTGATGCGCTGGTCGGCCTGGGTGCCAAGGATCGTCACCCCATCCCCGGGTCGGACGCCGGGAATCTCTCCAACGTCAATGAGGGTCTGGTCCATGCAGACCCTTCCGGCAATGGGGGCTTTTTTTCCCCTTACAATCATCTCTCCCCTGGACGAGAAAAGCCTTGAAAATCCGTCGGCATAACCGATGGGAACGGCTGCGATGACGGTCTCTTTTTCGGTTTCATAGGTCATGCCGTAGCTCACCTTGAACGATTCGGGCACCTTTTTGACCGAGGTGACGATGCTGCGGATCTCCATGGCGGGCCTGAGGCCCAGGGATCGAATGTCGACATCCCCGGACGGGGCAAGCCCGTACATGGCAATTCCAACCCTGACCATGTTGAAGTGGGCACCAGGCAGATCAATGAGGGCGGCGCTGTTTGCCGCGTGCACCAGTGGAAATTCGATGCCCAGGTGTTTCAACCCGTCCATGAAGTCCATGAAGGTCTGGATCTGGTAATCTGCATAGCCCTTGTCCCGGGTGTCTGCCGCAGCAAAGTGGGTGTAAATGCCCTCAAGTTCCAGGCCGGGAAGGGCTGAAATGGTTGAAACTTCAGCAAGGGCAACGTTCTTTTCTGAATCCGGGCGCCTTGAATCGGGTAAAATCCCGAGCCTGCCCATGCCCGTGTCCACCTTGAGGTGAATTTTGATGCGGGTCCCCCGGGCCACTGCTCGTTCTGAGAGCATGCCCGCAGTTTCAAGGTCAGACACCGTGGGGGTGATGTCAAGGGCCATGAGCTGGTCCACAGCGCTTTCCAGGATGTATCCAAACATGAGGATGGGGGCGTTGATGCCTGCCTGCCTGAGTTCAAGGGCCTCATGGAGCCTGGCAACCGCCAGGTGGGTGGCGCCGCTTTCAAGGGCTTTTTTCGCCACCCTTACAGCGCCGTGGCCATAGGCATCGGCCTTGACAACGGCCATGACGGCAGTGCCTGTCTTTGTCAGCGCCTTGAGCGTTTTGAGATTGTGGGCAATGGCATCAAGGTCGATCTGCCTCCACACCAGGTCAACGGTGTTTTTTTTTATCTGCATTTTGTTCTCTCAGTGTCCTATGGAACAGTTGTTCACCCAGGGCTCAACCGTGGCCTTGAGGGCAAGCATTTCGTCGTTGGAAAAAAATCGGTCTTCCTGTTCAAAAAAGGGGGGGTTGAGCATGGCCACATCCCTTGAACAGGGTTGGAGGACATAGCGTTCAGCCCCCTTGATCATGGCGCCGATCTCCCCCATTTTCTGCTGATCGATCAGCGGTTTCACGCAGGTGGTCCTGAACTCATAGGCCGGGGCCCGGGCCATGATGATTTTGATGGCTGCCGCAACGGTTTTTGTGTCAAACCGCCTGCCTGCGGCAAGGCAATACCCGTCAAGATTGCTCTTGATGTCCATGGCGATATAATCCACAAGCCCCTTTTCCAGAAGGGTCTGGATGGTCTCCGGATGGCTGCCGTTGGTGTCAAGCTTTATGCGGAACCCAAGGGCCCTGACATCGCCTATAAAGCGTTCAAGATCCGGCTGAAGGGTCGGTTCTCCGCCGGTGATCACAAGGCCGTCGATGAGCCCCCGTCGCCGTTTAAGAAAGGCAAATATCTCCTGTTGTCCAATGGACTCAACTTCCCTGGATGCTGCCCGGCGGACAAGGTCCGGGTTGTGGCAATAGGGGCAGACAAAGTTGCAGCCTTTTGTAAATACCACCGACGAGACAAGGCCTGGAAAGTCGATCATGGAATTTTTCTGGAAACCGCCGATCTCCATGGCCTAGGCCACCTTAAAGTTCTTGCGCATGCAGAATTCGGTCTGCTTGCCGTTGTTCCACTGCTTGACGGGTCTGAGGTAACCCACAACCCGTGAGTAGACCTCGGTCTCTTCCCCGCACCGTTCACAGGTCGGATGCTCGCCTGGAATATAGCCGTGGGAGGGGCAGACGCTGAAGGTCGGCGTCAGGGTGAAGTAGGGCAGGCGGTAGTTGCCTGAAACTTTTTTCACCATGGCCTTGACCACTTCGATGTCGGTCACCTCTTCCCCCAGGAAAAGGTGGAGCACGGTGCCACCGGTGTAGCGGGTCTGGAGTTCATCCTGGAGGTCCAGGGCCTCAAAAAGGTCGTCGGTGTAGTTTACGGGCAGCTGGGTGGAATTGGTGTAAAAGGGATCCTTGCCCTGACTGAACTCGTCTTCATTGGCGCAGATGATGTCCGGAAACATCCGTTTGTCCTTCATGGCAAACCGGTAGGTGGTTCCCTCGGCAGGGGTGGCCTCAAGGTTGAAAATCTCACCGGTATCTGCCTGGAGTTCTTCGATGCGGGTCCTGATATGGTCCATCACCCGGATGGAAAAGGCCTGGCCCTGTTCCGTGGTGATCCCCTGGCCCAGGAAGTTGATGCACGCCTCGTGCATGCCAAGGATGCCGATGGTGGAAAAATGGTTCTGCCAGTAACAGCCCGCGTTTTCCTTGATCTTTCTGAGGTAGAATTTGGAGTAGGGGTAGAGGTTGCCTTCGGTGAACCGTTCGAGTACCTTGCGCTTGATGGTCAAAGACTGGCCGGCAACGGCAATGAGGCCATCGATCCGGGTGAAAAAATCGGCCTCACTGTCCGCCACAAACCCGATCCTGGGCAGGTTAAGGGTGACAACGCCGATGGATCCGGTCAGGGGGTTTGCTCCGAACAGCCCGCCCCCCCGTTTCTTCAGTTCCCGGTTGTCCAGTCTCAGGCGGCAGCACATGGAGCGGGCATCGTCCGGACTCATGTCTGAGTTGACAAAGTTTGAAAAGTAGGGGATGCCGTATTTCCCGGTCATCTTCCAGACGTTTTCAAGGTTGGGGTTGTCCCAGTTGAAATCTTCGGTGATGTTGTAGGTGGGAATGGGGAAGGTAAAGACCCTGCCCTTGGCATCCCCCTCCATCATCACCTCGGCAAAGGCGTTGTTGATGGTGTCCATCTCGTCCTGGTAGTCGGCATAGGTCTCTTGCTGGTACATGCCGCCGATGATGACCGGTGAATCCCTGAGTATTCCAGGCACCACAAGGTCCATGGTGATGTTTGTGAACGGGGTCTGAAAACCCACCCGGGTGGGGATGTTGATGTTGAATACAAATTCCTGGAGGGCCTGCTTCACCTCTTTGTAGCCAAGCTTGTCCGCCCGTACAAAGGGGGCCAGAAGGGTGTCGAAGTTGCTCATGGCCTGGGCCCCTGCCGCTTCACCCTGGAGGGTGTAGAAGAAATTGACCATCTGGCCCAGGGCTGTCCTGAAATGCCTGGGCGGTGAGCTTTCCACCTTGCCGGCAACGCCCTTGAAGCCTTCCATGAGCAGATCCTGGAGATCCCAGCCCACGCAGTAGACCGATAAAAGGCTCAGGTCGTGGATGTGGATGTCACCGTTGTTGTGGGCGTCCCTCACCTCGGGCGGATAGATTCGGTTGAGCCAGTATTCGGCAGTGATGTCCGATGAGATAAAGTTGTTCAGGCCCTGGAGGGAGTAGCTCATGTTTGAATTTTCCTTGACCTTCCAGTCCATCCGTTCGATGTAGGCGTCCATCAGTCCCACATTTTCCTTGATGGTGATCTTCCGGATCTGGTTGCGCTGCTCCCGGTAGATGATGTAGGCCTTGGCGGTCCGGTAAAAGGGGGAATCGAGAAGGATTCGTTCCACGATGTCCTGGATCTCTTCAACCTCGGGGCATTTTCCCAGGCGAAGGTTCCTTGCAAGGGTGATCACCTTGAGGGTGAGCTTTTTTGCCTCCCTTTCATCAAATTCACCCGTTGCCTTTCCTGCCTTTGCAATGGCGTCAACGATCTTTGATGAATCAAATTGCGCAACCCTTCCGTCCCGTTTATTTATCTTTTCAAACATGAATAGCCCCTTGAAATTGGTATGTTTTTGTACTATTTAATATCGTATATTTTATGGGATATGAAAAACGTCGTCCCTGTCAGGATGCCGGGACTCTACCCAATATAGGGGAGTGTGTCAAGTGATTAGTTCAACATATTGTGTCCTGGGCTGGAAGGCATTGGCAGCAGGGGCTGATAAGATAGAGGGGTTTGACTGTGAAACTTGACCAGAATTCCATTTACCGAAGTGTCATCACTCCCTGGTATGATTCCAATGCCGCCTGCCGCCTGATGCTCGTTTTTCTGGGAATTGTGATCCTCTTTGCCGGGGTCGGCATCTGGGTTGCCCTGACCGACGGTGACTGTGAAGCCTATGTCTGGTTTCCCGTCACCCTTGCAGGCCTTGCCGCCTTTGTCATGGTCAAGACCGGTTTCAGGCTGGTTCATCGAAACAGAGAGGATTCACCGTTCTTCTGATGATTTCCATGAAGTGGTGGATGATCTTTGCCGTCACCCCCCATATGACAACGTCTTCAAAGGGATAGGTCAGCTCTTCTATGCCGGGCATTCTTTTGAAGAACCCTTTTTCCATGTGCACGGTAAAAAGGTGGTCAAGGGGAATGTGAAACACCCGCTGGATCTCGGCACGATCAAACGAGATCTCCTGTTCCTGGTCCCACACTCCCACAAATGCCTCAATGTCCCGGTTGTTGATGGTCTGGAAATGTCCCAGTGAGCCGATGGTTGACACATGGTGCCTTGAGATTCCCATCTCTTCGTTGAGTTCCCGAAGGGCGGTCTCTTTCATGTTCCGATCCCCGGGATCCCAGTGACCGCCTGGCAGTGCCATCTGGTTGCGCCAGGGATACCCCTTGTTGTCTGCTTTTTGGATGAAAATCAGATTCGGGGCCGTCTCAAACGCCATCAGGGCCATGACGCTGGCGGGTTTGAAATTCTCGTCCCGGGGGCGTGGGGGATGTTCAGATTCGATGACGGCCCTTGAAAGGGCCTCAAAGCAGAGTGTCTGGTCAGAATATGTCAACATGTTTCCGCCTGTGTGCAATCCAGAATTGTTAGGAAGACAACCTCAAGTTTATAACACATCTCTATCCAAAGGGTAAACTTGATTTGAAATTATTGTTTTTTTTTAAGAAACGCCCGTTGAAACATCATTGTGAACGTCTCGACTTTCGAGCCCCCTTGGGTCGCCCTGTCCGGAACATTGTAAACCAAAAAGCCCCCGACGTTTACCGTTTCGGTCAGGGCGACCAAAGGGGGCGGAACGGTACAATCGCCTGCCCTGTATTTGTGTTTCAACGTTCGTTGTGGCCAAGGCAGACGCCTTGCTCCGGCCATGCCGGTATAAGAAAATGCAGTCTCAAATTGTCGACAGCAGAGCCCCCGACGGGCCGTATTATGCCATTTATTTTGTTCGCTGGCCGTTATGAAATCAGGGATTGCTGCCTGGGATATGACCATAATTCGTGGTTGACCTAAAACCCGGGTTTGGGCGAAAGGTTGTTCATGTGCAAGAGGCAAAAGCCGGTTCAGCCGCCGGCAATCAGCGGCAGCGTCTGGATGATCGAGTGGTCCGGTATCTGGGTTGCCCCAAAGTTGGGGCTTGAAACAATGCGGCTGTTGAGCCGGACCGCTGCACAGAACTCGGTATGCTCCAGACCCGCAAGCATATCGGCAACGGTCATGCCCTCGAACCACTCGATCTTGTTGTCATCCACTGTGATCAACTTTTGACCCCGTTGGCGGCCAGCAGGTCAACCACCTCGGGAAAGTCGATTCCCAGACGTTTCACCGTGGCAAGGGTGGGGATGCCGTTTTCGGTCCAGCCCCGTCGCTGATACACGGCGTCGATCAATTTTTCGTAGTTTGCCTCGCGTTTCTGCCTGAGGGCTGCCATCTTCTGTTCAACCGTCATGGCGGATATGTCAATCTTGTAGTTGTCCACAAGATCCTTGTCATACCGTTCGGCCCTGGATTCATACTCGTCCCGGGTGACCGGTCCCATGGATCGGTAGGGCAGGCTGTCGTGTTCCCGGGTGCCGTAACCCATCTTGAGGTTGAAGATCCGCTGGAAGTTGTACACGCCTTCACTCATGGAGATGAGGTCCTCGGGGGTTGAGCGTCTGCCTGTGACGGCCGAGAAGAAATCGGCGTACCATCCCACGTGCTTGATCACCTTGGCCGGCTCCTTGGTGCTCTTGTTGTCTTCGGGAACAATGTCGTTCCAGGGCAGTTTGCACAGGCCGCAAAGGGCGAACCAGGTGCGGAACATGGGAAACCAGTGGAGCGCCTCGGCCTTGTTCTCAAAGGTGGGCATGAAGTTGTGCACCATGTCAAGGAAGATGAGCCAGGCCTCGTCGTGCTGGGGACCCTTGAGGGCCAGGCCGTACCCGCCCTGCTGGGCCAGGGATTCTTTGGTCATGTATTCGGAGAACTCGAGCCCCTTGGATTCCATGCCGATGTCCTGCATCACGGCCATGTCGGCACCAAAGTCCTGTGCAAAGATCGTCTTCATCCTGCGGATGCCCTGGCCGACAATGACGCCGAACCCTTCTCCCCTTGCCATCTGGTGGAGCAGTTCAAGGGCGTTGAGCCGGTTGCCAAAGCTTAAATCCATGCCGCCGGTGTGGGTCGCATTGATCAGTCCCATTTCAAAGCACTCCATGACAAAGGCAATGCCCGTTCCGATGGAGATGGTGTCAAGGCCGTAGGTGTCGCAGTAGAAGTTCATCTCCAGGATGAAAAAAGGATCAAAGATGCCAAGGTTTGACCCGCACCCTGCAATGGTTTCATACTCGGGGCCGTCCACAAACACCTTCTGCCCCCGGTAGGGTCCGGTAAACGGAGTAAAATCCTTGACCCCGTGGGCACAGGCCACGGTACAGCCCCGCCAGCAGCCGTCAAATCCCTTGTCAAAGATGTGCTCGTACACCTCTTCACCGATGTTTTTTCCCTCTGCATGGAATCCGTACCTGAAATTTCTAACGGGCAGACAGTCGTGGTCGTTCATGATGGGTACCAGGTGGGTGGTGCCCACCAGGGCCATGCGGTTCTGCTTGGGATCAAGGGTGGCAATCTCCCGGGCATGGAGTTTGGTCACCTTTTTCAGGGCCTCCTTGTCGGCGGGCTGGTTGCTGGACAGCGAGATCTTTCCCCATCGGGCCACGATGGCCTTGACCTTTTTGTCGGCAAGGACGGTGCCAATGCCGCCCCTTCCGGCCTGCTTGTAACGGACCCGTTTTCGTTTGGCGTCAAACCAGGTGAAGTTGAGGCAGCCCAGCAGGCTGTGCTTTGCAGCCGTTCCCGTGGAGACGACCGAAATGTTAACGGGTTTGTCCGGATCAAAGTAGTTGGTCAGGGCCTCGGACAGTTCATAGGAGTCGTCGGTGAGTCCCTGAACCTCAAATATTTTAATTTTTTCTTCAATGCCGTCGATCAGGACAACGGTTTCACAGTCTGCCTTGCCCGTGATCTCAACAACGTCAAAGCCTGAAAACTTCTTGTAGGGGCCAAAGTAGCCGCCCACGTTGGAATCCATGGGTGCCCCGGTCGTCGGGGAGATTGTGGTGACAATGCTCTTGCCGCCCCCAGGGTATCCGGGCGTTCCCCCAAGGGGGCCTGAGGCGATGCAGATGGCATTTTCCGGGTCGTTCCATTTTGTCGTGCCTTTTACGGCGTTCCACATGAGCCACAGGTCGTAGCCCTTACCGCCGATAAAGGTCTGTTTGGTTTTTGCTGCAATGTCGTTGATGGCAATGGTGTTGTTCGATACATTGATGTGAAGGGACTTGTCCGTATAGCCGCAAACAACGTCTGCCCTTTTATAGGGAACCGCTGCGATCTCTTTCAGGGTAAAAGAATTCATATTTTTCTCCTTAAATGTCATTGCAGTCCTTCTGTACCGCTAAATCCACGATACAGGGAAAATTCATCCAGCACAAGGGCGTCATTGTCCGTTGATTCGTCTGTGACAAGCCTTGCCATGATTTCACCCAGGCCGGGTCCGAGCATGAAACCCTGGCCGCACATGCCTGTGACGTGGGCAAGGCCCTCGACCTCCCGGTTCCACCCGGCAAGGGGGGATCCGTCCGGGGTCATGGGATACAGTCCCCGCCACACCCGACGCACCCGGATGTTTTTAAGCCTTGGCATGAGTTCGACCATTCGCTTTGCCACCTGGGGAAGAAACACGGATGTCTCCCTCGTGTCTGTGCCCAGTATCGGCGGGTCAGGGGTGATGCAGAACACGATCTGGCCGTGGCGGCTCTGGTAAAAGTAGTAGTTTCTCGAGCCGGGTGCGGGCCTCAGATCCACCACCATGGCCTCGAAAAATGAGGCCACAGGCTCGGTGATGGCCCCTTCGTGGCAGTCGGGGAACACGGGGATGTCAACCCCGGCAAGTTTGCCAAGGTCCCTTGAAAAAGGGCCTGCCGCATCAATGACCACGGATGCCGAATAGGTCTCCCTGTCCGTTGTGACGCCCGTGACCTTTCCATTGTCCGCTGTAATGCCGGTCACCTGTTCCTTGAAGTGAAAATCCACCTTTCGTGTCGCAAGGGCATGGCGGTAAAAGGCGTTGCTGGCCAGAAGGGGCGAGGCAGAACCGTCGTTGGGTGAAAAGGTGCCGCCCATGAGGCCCTGCCTTGTGATTCCCGGAACGGTTTTGACGATGGTGTCTGCATCCACATAGTCGATCTCAAGGCCGTACTGCTTCTGGATGGGCAGAAATCCCTTGAGGATTGTCTCTTCTTCTTTTCTGTAGACGGGGAAAAGATAACCGCCCTGGAGCCATTCAATGTCATCCCCAAAGGTCTCCTGCCAGGTGGAAAAAATCTTTAACGACCGCATGCCGACGATGATCTTGCCCGGATCCGAGTGGGTTGCCCGGATGCCGCCGATGGCATGCTTGTTCTGCCCCTGCCCCGGGGAGGGATGACTGTCGATCACAAGGGTCTTGACCCCTTTTCGGCCAAGGGCAAGGGCCGTGGGAACACCTGCCGAGCCTGCGCCCACCACGATGGCATCATAGGATTTAGTCATCATTACCTCCTTTGACCCCGGCAAATGTGCCCAGGGGAACTTCCACAAAAAGGGGCCGGTCGATTCTGTCCGTGGTCTGTTTGAGATCCACGCCTTCGTCCCTGAAGATGCCCCATACCAGGGGCCTGCAGGTTTTTGAACCGCAGGCCCCCATGCCGGTCCGGTTGATTGCCTTGAGTTCGTTCATGTCCCTTACGCCGTCTCGGATGGCCGATCGTATTTCTCCTGCCGTCACCCGTTCGCACCGGCAGATGACGGCATCGTCCGGAATGCCCGTGGTGTCGGGCACCGCTTCGGGAACGATACGTTTTTCCTGAACCACGATGCCCACGGCTTGTTTGGCTGTTTTCCGGTCGAGTTTCACCTGGACGAGCAGGGTGCCGGGAAACTCTTTTTTGGTCAGCACCCGTTGTACCTCCACCCGGGTAAGGCGGTTGCCGTCAACATCGGTGACGGTGACGGTATTTCCCTTTTTGACAAGGGTCTTTGATATCTCATAGGGCAGGGTGACCAGAGGATGTTCCGGGTCTTTTCGATAGTCCACCAGGGTTGCGGCAAGTCCGGGGCAGACGGCAACGCATTTCATGCATCCCTTGCAAAGGGAGGGGTCCGTAAGGGTCGGAAGGCCCGTGATGAGATTGTTTTCCGTTTGAATGATGTTTTCGCTGCACACTGAGGTGCAGGGGTTGCAGGGGATTTCCTGGGTGCAGTGGAAAATGGGCAGCACCCCAGTTTCAACGGTCGGGACAGGCCGTTTAATCGATTTCCCCGGCCTTGATTTCAGGACCTGGGCCTTCTGGATCCACGCGTCTGGAATTTCCTGGTCAAATTTTCCAAGGGACTGTGCGATTTTTACCCCCTGGATTTTTCCCGTGAACATTGCGGCCGATGCCTCAGCAATTTCTTCGGCGTCTCCTGCGGCAAACACGTCCATGCCCCAGGCCTTGGCCTTTAAAAAGAATTCGTCGACCCGGGCAAGTCCCACGGCAACGAGCACCGTGTCAACCTTAAAGGTCTTTTCGGTTCCCGGAACCGGGCGCCATTGTTCGTCGCGTTCGGCAATGGTGACGGTTTCCACCCGGTCCCTGCCATTGGCCGAAACCACGGTGTGGGTGGTGTAGATGGGGACCCCCAGGCGGATCAGCTTGTCTGCATGGACCTTGTATCCTCCCACCTGGTCAAGGCCTTCGATTACGGCAGCCACCTCAATGCCCGCCTGGATGGCGTGGTATCCTGCGATAATGCCCACATTGCCGCCGCCGATGATGAGAACCCGGTCCGATGCTTTGACCAGATCCCGGTTCACAAGGGTCTGGAATGCGCCTGCCCCATACACACCGGGCAGGGTGTTACCGGGAAATGCCAGCATTCGTTCCCTGGCGCCCGTGGCCACCAGCAGTTTTCTGGGCTTGATCTTGATGTAGCGGTTTTTCTGGACGGCCCCCACAATGCCGTCGGAAAAGACACCCACCGCCGTGGTTTCAAGCCTTGTCTTGACCGTGGGGAAGGCCTTGAGCTCCTGCTCGAGGATATGGCCGATTTCAAAGCCCCGGGTTCCGGCCCACGAGTCTTCGACGGATCCAAAGAACTTGTGGGTCTGGAGAACCAGCTTGCCCCCAAGCCGGTCCTTATCGTCAATGACCAGGGTCTCAATGCCAAGTCGGCCAAGCTCGATGGCGGCAGAGAGCCCGGCAGGACCGCCGCCGATGATCAGCACGTCAACGGTCAGCGCTTCGATCGCTTCAAGGTTCTGGGGCCTGTCATCCCCGGGAAGCTCGGGAAGCCCTTCCACGCTTTTGACGTCCATGCCCGGTTCAAGGGGGGTCATGCACGATTTTACCGGTAGCCCGTCAACCATGACCAGGCACTGGGAGCATTGCCCGTTGGCGCAGTACATGCCCTGGGGACTCTTGTCCTTGTGGTGATGGCCAAAGATTTTGATATCGTTGGCAAACAGGGCCGATGAAAGCATTTCTCCCTGTTTGCCTGTTAGGGGTCTGCCGTTCCACAGGAACGATACCTCCTGTGCCTGGGGAATGTCCAGCACAGGATGGTTGGTGATTCTTCGTTGTGTCATTGTTCTACCTGCCGGTTATTGTAAGATGAAAGTCAATGGTTCGACCTTTAATAAAATAAAAACTTATAACGGGGAGTTGCCTCCCCGGTGGTTCATCAATTATCTGTTCTATCTTTTTTTACCCAGGTACGCCTCCTGGATTTTTTCAGAAGCCAGAAGCTCCTCTGATGTCCCGCTCAGCACAAGGTTGCCGACCTCAAGCACATAGGCACGGTTGGCAAGTTTGAGGGCTGCCTTGGCATTCTGCTCGACCAGGAGCACGGTGACACCGGTCTGGCTGATTTCCCGGATGGTTTTGAATATCGCCTTGACCAGAATGGGCGCAAGTCCCAGGCTCGGCTCGTCCAGGAGCAGCATTTCCGGTTTTGACATCAGGGCCCTTGCAATGGCCAGCATCTGCTGCTCTCCGCCGGAAAGGGTGCCGGCAAGCTGACGTTTTCGTTCAGCAAGTCTGGGAAAGAGGTCATAGACCCAGGCCAGGATCTTTTTGTCTGTTTTTTTCTGGGTGTAACTGCCCAGGATGAGGTTTTCTTCCACGGTGAGGATGCCGAATATCCTCCGGCCTTCGGGTGAATGGCTGATGCCCATGGAGACAATGTCATGGGCCGGGGTCCGGGTGATGTCACCGCCCTTGAAAAGAATGGATCCGGATACGGGGTCATGGAGGCGGCTGATGGTTCTGAGGGTGGTGGTTTTACCCGCACCATTGGCACCCAGGATGGTTACAATTTCCCCCTTTCTTACCTTCAGGGAGATCCCCTTGATGGCGGCAATGCTGCCGTAGGAGACCCTGAGGTCTTTTACTTCAAACATGATATCATTCATCGTCGTCATCCTCGCTGCCAAGGTAGGCTTCAATTACCAGGGGGTTGGACTGTATCTCGTCTGGAATGCCTTCGGCAATGGGGCTGCCGAAGTTGATCACGGTAATGTAGTCGGTCAGTGTCATGACAAGGTCCATATTGTGCTCGATCAAGAGGATGGTGACACCCTGGTCTCTGATCGTGTAAATGGTGTCCACAAGCTCCATGGTTTCGCTGTCGTTGAGGCCGGCGGCTGGTTCGTCAAGGATGAGCAGTTCAGGCTCGCTCACAAGGGCCCTTGCCATCTCAACCTTTCTCTGGATGCCGTAGGCAAGGCTGCCAACGGATTCTGCGGCAAGGGAGTCGATTTTGAAAAATTCGAGCACCTCCTTGACCTTGAGCCAGTTGGTTCGCTCGTCCTTTAGTGAACCAGGGGTGGGGCAGATGCCGTGCCAGAAGTTCTGGGTGCTCCTGAAGTGGCGGCCGGACATGACGTTCTCAGCCACGCTCATTTCGGAAAAGAGCCGGATGGTCTGAAAGGTCCTGACGATTCCCATGGCCGCAACCCGGTGGGGCGGGGCCCCCGTGATTCTTTTTCCCTGCCAGAAGACATCCCCCTCTTCGGGGGGGTGGATGCCGGTGATGCAGTTAAAGGCCGTTGTCTTGCCCGCTCCGTTGGGTCCGATGATGCCGTAGATCTGATTTTTTTCGACCGTAAGGTTGAGGTTGTCCACGGCTGTGAGGCCCCCGAACCGTTTGGTCATGTTTTTTAATTCAAGAAGCGCCATTTCTCATCCTCGTTTGAAGTATTCGGGTATCTTGCCAAACCGGGCCGGAAATATTCCCTCGGGTCTCAGGATCATTGCAAATATCATGGCAAATCCAAAGATAAAGTATCTCCAGGTGGCAAAATCCCGGAAGATTTCGGGAAGGACAAACATCACAAAGGTTCCCATGAGAATCCCGGGCAGCGAGGAGCCGCCCACAAGGACGATGGAAAAAAAGAGAACCGACTGCATGAAGTTAAATGCCTCCGGGCTTACGGCCGAGTACTGGATGGCCAGGAGAACGCCTGCAAGACCTGCAATGCCCGCTCCCAGTCCAAAGGCAAACAGCTTGTACCCCCGGGTGTTGATGCCGATGCTGTTGGCGGCAAGATCGTCCAGTCTCAGGTAGTGCAGGGCCCGGCCGGCCTTGCTCCGGTCCAGGTTTGCCATGATGAAAAAAGTGAGGATCAGAACGCCCACTCCCAGGTAGTAGATGGCCGTGGAAGACGCCAGATCAATACCGAGAAAAGAGGGGGTGTCCAGGCCGAAGATGCCGTTGGGTCCGCCGGTGATGCCGAAGATGTTGTTCTCCACAAGCTGGAGAAAGACGATGTTGAATCCAATGGTGGCCACCAGCAGGTAGTCGCCCCTGAGGTGAATGATGGGTCCGGCAAGGACGATGCCGCAAAGGGCGGGGATGATAATAGCCAGGGGAACCGAGTAAAGGATGGGGATGCCAAAGGTTTTGTTTGCAATGGCCGCCGTGTAGGCCCCAATGCCGAAGAACAGGGCATGGCCCATGTTGAACATGCCGCCCTTGCCCAGTATGATATCTTCGCTCAGGCCGACCACCGAGAAGATCAAAAATGTAGATCCGATTGCCAGCCACTTGGAATCGGCAAAGGCGGGAAAGAGCAGCATGGCAATAATGAAAATCGAGTATCCAATGGTTTTGCTGTTAAATTTCATCATACCTTCTCCGCTACGCGTTCACCCATGATACCCGTGGGTTTCACAACAAGGATGGCGATCAAAAGGGTAAAAGTAAAGGCATCGGCCCAAGTGCTGGATACGTAGCCTGCAATAAATGCCTTGAAGATGCCGAGGAGCATACCGCCGACCATGGCGCCGGGAATGTTGCCGATGCCGCCGATGATGGCCGCAACAAAGGCGTACAGTCCGTAGTTCCATCCCATGTTAAAGTTGATGCCCCGGTAGTAGAGGCCGATGAACAGGCCGCCCACGGCCCCGAGGAAAGTGCCGATGACAAAGATGAGGGTGATGATGCCATTGACGTCGATGCCCATGAGCCTTGAGGCGTCATGGTCAATGGAGGTGGCTCGGATGGCCGCACCCACCCTTGTCTTGTCGATGAAGAAAATCAGCCCGCCCATGATCAGCAGTGAGAGTATCAGGATCACTACCTGGATAAAACTGATGTAAACCCCGCCGAAGTTCCAGGTGGTGGCCGGAAGAATGTCGGCCGGGAAGAACCGCATCCGGGGTCCCCAGATGAGCATGATGCCGTTCTGGATCACCAGGCTTGCGCCCAGGGCGGACACAACGGCAGAAAGCCGTGGCGCTTTTCTAAGGGGACGATAGGCCACCCGTTCAAGGACAATGCCGGCCATGGCGATGATCACCCCGGTGATGGCAAAGATGGTGATGACGGCCAGGATGGAGTTTGTGGTTTTGCCAAGGAACTGGTCGTACACGGTCAGCCCCACAAAGGCTGCCATGGCCACAAGGTCGCCGTGGGCAAAGTTGATCAGTTTCATGATGCCGTACACCATGGTGTATCCCAGGGCCACCAGGGCAAAGATAGAGCCAATGGTTAGACCATTGACCAGCTGTTGAAAAAAAATGTCCATATTATTGACCCCTATGAATCGATCCGGATGATTGATCAGGGCCGACCTGGACGATTCCCAGGCCGACCCCTGCTGGATAATTAACGGTTATTTGACAACCGGGTAGATGACCTTTTTGGACCCGTCTGCCTGGTACTCGTAGGTCTGGTGGGCGCTGCCCACCCTGTTGCCATCGGGTGCCCATTCAATGGGGCCGGTGATGCCGGGATAATCCTTGAGGGTGTGGAGGTATTCGGCAAGTTTCTTGGTGTCCGTGGTGCCGGTCTGTTCGATGGCGTGGAGGATGGCCCGCATGCCGTCAATGTTTAAAAGGGTCCAGATGCTCGGGGGATCCATCTTGTACTTGGCCTTGTAATCCTTGAGAAAATTGATGGCAAGGTCATAGGGAAGAAGGTCGGGGGAGGGCACGTTGATCAGAAAGGAACCCTCGACAAATTTTCCGGCAAGTTTGATGTAGTCGGGGTTGTCACAGGCGTTGGAGCCGTAGAAGTCGGCCTTGACTCCAAGCTGCATCTGCTGGGCCCTGAGCAGTCCTGCCTCGTTGTAGTAACCGCTGAAATAGATGACATCCGGCTGGGTGGATTTGATGTTGGTCAGGACGGGCGTGTAGTTCTGCTCACCGGCCTTGATCTTGCCCTGGTATACGATGTTGCCGCCAAGCTTCTTGATTTCACCCACCACCGAGTCGCCAAGGCCCGTGGAGTAGGAGGAGAAGTCGGATACAATGGCGATTTTTTTATATTTCTTCACGTTGACAAAGTAATTGGCCGTGTAGGTTGCCTCGGCAGAGTTGGGAAAGGAATTTCGGAAAAAGGTCCAGTAGCCGTGCTCGGTAAGCGTATCGCTCGTCCCGTCGGTGGTCTGGAGGACCCCTTCACGATAGTAGGTGGCCTGGGCCGCTTCGGCGCAGGTGGAGGTGTAGGAGCCGATGACTGCGATAACATCTTTGTTGACAAGGTCCTTGGCGCAGATGGCAGCCTTCATGGCCGTGCCTTCATCGTCACAGGTGAAGATTTCAATCTGTCGTCCCAGGATGCCGCCCTTGGCATTGACCTGCTCGGCAATGAGGCGAACGCCCTGGTCAATCCCCTGGCCTTCGTTGGCGTACTGACCGGTTGTGGGGGCCTGGACGCCGATCTTGATGGTGTCAGATGCATTGGCCTGTGTGACTGAAAGGGCTAAACAGAACAACAATGCAAAAAATAATCTGAAAACTTTGTTCATCTCTTTTCTCCTGTTAAAGTCAAGTTATGGTTTAGCGGTCGCCTTTAACTGGCGATTCGCAAGCAAAGCCTCTTTTTCCTTCATATGGACGATGAACTTGTGCACATGATTTTCCGCAACCCGTTCGGCCTCAAGGGGTTGATGGTTTTTCACAGCAAGGATCATCTCCTCAAGGTCCTTTAAATTCTCCGCCATCCTGCCCGGGATATTTTCCAGGAATTTATCGTAGTATTGACGGATGTTGTCGTGGATCATTTCACTCACAAGAATGTATAATGAATTTTTTGATATTTTTGCAAGCTCTTTGTGTATCTCCTGGTCGATGTCTAGGAAATCCTCCCACCCCGCGTTGCCCCTGGCGTTCATCTGCTCGGCCTTTTTGAGCATGGTTTCAAGGGTTCTGATCTCCCGGGCAGAGGCCCTCTGGGCTGCCAGGGCGGCTGTTTTTCCCTCCACCCCGGTTCGGAACTGGCCCACATCCATCACGGACAGACTGCCCGACCGGATGAGGAGGGTAAAGGTCTCCGTGAGCTGCTCCATGCCTGCCTGGCGGACAACGGATCCGCCCGTCGTACCCACCCGGATCTCAATGAGGCCCTTTTGTTCAAGGACCCGCAGCGCCTCTCTCAGGGTTCCCCGGCTGACGTTAAAGGTTTCCCTGAGCTGTCTTTCCGGCGGCAGAACATCCCCCGGGGTCAGCCTTTGGTCAAGGATGGCTTCCTGGATTTGATCCACCACATCCTGAAATACCCGGTTTTTTTTTGCCTTTTGAAAATCAGGCCCTTTTTTTGCTGACATTTTTTTCCAAGATTTGATAGTGTAATGGTTAAACCATTCGTAAGTGATCAATTCTGATTTGTCAAGTTGTTTTTCGGGGTAAATCCCCCTGTCGCTGGACAAAAAATCTTGACTTTTAGCCTGACAGGCCCCATATTTTTTCCGTGTTGTTAATTTTAATCCTAGGTTATTTTTGGAGATTGCTATATAAATGTTTATTATGGGAAATTTTTTCAGGGCCATAGCTGTGGTTCTTGACTGGGGGTTGAGCCTTTTCATGTGGATCATTATTGCCAGGGCTGTCCTCTCCTGGGTCAATCCAGACCCCTACAACAACATCGTCAGATTTATCAACAGTGCCACAGAGCCCGTTCTTTACCAGATTCGAAGAAGAATCCCCTTTGACCTGGCCGGCCTTGATATCTCACCGATCATAGCCATCCTGATCGTCATTTTTCTTCAGACCTTTGTTGTTGGAAGCCTGAATACACTGGCCCTCAACTTGTCCTAACATCAAAAGAGGTGGTTGAATGGGAATAACGCCGGCCGTCATAAAGCAGAAAGAGTTCAGCACCCGGTTCAGGGGGTTTGATGTCCACGAGGTGGACGGTTTTCTTGAGGAAGTGGCCCATGAAGTGACCCGGCTCAATCGGGAAATTTCCACCATCAAAGAAGAGCGGCACAGGCTGGATCTTGAAAATCAGGGATACCAGAAGCGTGAAATGTCCCTGAAACGGGTGATGATCCAATCCCAGAAGGTGCTCGAACAGATGAAGCTCAACGCCAGAAAATCAGCAGAGCTTGTCATTGCCAACGCAGAGGTCGAGGCGGAAAAGATACTCAACCGTGCCCATCAGCGTCTGTCACAGCTCCACAGCGACATCACTGAGCTTAAACGCCAGCGCATGCAGATTGAGGTGCAGATTGGATCGGTGATTGAATCCCATGCCAAGCTTCTGGAGATGAGCAAACAGGAGAACAAGGCGTCGGAAGCCACGGATGTGAACCTTCGATTCATCAAGCAGGCATGAAACAGGCCGCAACCTGGGACAGACTTAACATAAGAGAGATGTGATTCATGGCAAAAATCGATGCGTTTTTCAAACTCATGCACGACCAGGGCGCTTCCGACCTGCACCTTGTGGCGGGCCAGCCGCCAGCCCTGAGGCTCCACGGTGATATTGAACGGATCAAGTACAACCTTTTGACCAACGATGAGCTGAGAAGCCTTCTTTACGAGATCACCCCCGAGGAAAAGGTCAAGGTGTTTGAGGAGTCCGGGGATGTGGACTTTGGTTATGAAATTCCCGGGCTTGCCCGTTACAGGGCCAACTATTTCATGCAGAAGTACGGCATCGGCGCCGTGTTCCGGGAGATTCCCTCTGAAATTCTCACGGCCGAGCAGCTCGGGCTGCCGTCGGTCATCTCAAAGCTGGCCTCCCTGCCAAGGGGGCTGGTACTGGTCACCGGACCCACGGGCAGTGGAAAGTCCACCACCCTTGCCGCCATCATTGACCAGGCAAACCGTATCAGAAGGGATCACATCATCACGGTCGAAGACCCCATCGAGTTTGTCCATAAAAGTCAGGGCTGCATTGTCAACCACAGGGAGGTGGGACTCCATACCCAGACCTTCAGTGCCGCTTTGCGGGGGGCCCTTCGTGAGGACCCCGACATCATCCTGGTTGGTGAGTTACGGGATCTTGAAACCATCTCCCTTGCCATTGAGGCCGCCTCCACCGGCCATCTTGTGTTTGGCACCCTCCATACCTCGAGTGCGGCCAAGACCGTTGACCGGGTCATCGAGGTATTTCCGGCAGGTCAACAGGCCCAGATTCGATCCACACTTGCCGACGGCATCCGGGCCGTTGTTGCCCAGACCCTGTTCAAGCGGATTGACAAAAAGGGTCGCTGCGCCGCCATGGAAATCCTTGTGGCAACCCCTGCGGTCAGGAACCTGATCCGGGAGGCAAAGACCCACCAGATTTCCTCGATGATCCAGACGGGCAAGCAGTACGGCATGCAGCTCCTTGACGATGCCATCATGCAGCTCTACAAAAAGGGGTGGATCAGCCCGGACGAGGCCTATGGAAAGGCCAACAACAAGTCGCTGTTCAGGCCCTTCCTCAAAACACCGCCCGCAGATTTTACCGAAGCCTGATCAATGGGACCCTGTTAAGGAGGGAGGTATGCACAAACAGGAAATCGATCACATCCTTGAGCGGATGCTGGAAAGTTATGAAAATGTTTCGGATCTGAACCTGACTCCTGGAAAACCCCTCCAGGTGGAAAGCTCGGGAGAACTTGTACCGGTGGAAATGGTGCCTGAAATCAAGGTACTCACCCCGTTCCAGACCGAAACCTTTGCCCTTAATCTCATCAACCAGGATCGCAGGCTCACTGAGACGCTGTTGCGGGAGGGGGCGTGCGATCTCTCCTATGCCCTGGGGGACCGGGCACGGTTCCGGGTAAACATCTTTTCACGGTCGGGCAACTATGCCATTGTTCTGCGAAAGCTTGAGCGGACCATTCCCACCATCAATGATCTGAATCTGCCCCAGCCCTTTCATAAAATGGCCCTTGAAAAAAACGGCATCATCTTTGTCACGGGTGCCACGGGCAGTGGAAAGTCCACTTCCCTTGCGGCCCTGCTTGACGAGATCAACGAGACCAAATCCGTCCATGTGATCACCCTGGAGGATCCCATTGAGTATCAGCACAGCCAGAAGCGGTCGACCTTTAACCAGCGTGAGCTCGGGGCCGATTTTGATTCGTTTGCCTCGGGCCTCAGGGCCGCCCTTCGCCAGGCGCCCAAGGTGATTCTGGTGGGTGAGATGCGGGACAGGGAAACGGTGGAGATCGGCCTTTCCGCAGCTGAAACCGGCCATCTGGTCCTTTCGACCCTGCACACGGTGGATGCCGGGCAGACCATCAACCGCATCATCGGCATGTTTTCAACCGAAGAGGAAAAGCAGGTCCGCATCCGCCTGGCCGACACCATTCGCTGGGTGGTTTGCCAGCGACTTCTGCCCAAGACCGGCGGCGGCCGAGTGGCAGCCTTTGAGATCATGGGTTCCAATTTAAGGGTCAAGGATTCCATTCTCCATGGGGAGGCCGATGGCAAGACCTTTTACGAGATCATGAAGGCGGGAAAGGCCTTTGGCATGACCACCTTTGACGAGTACATCATTGCCCTGTACGAACAGGGAGAGATTACCGGAGACGTGGCCATGGCCTATTCTTCAAGAAAAGATACCGTGGGCCGCGGGCTTGACACCATTAAAAGCGCAAGGGGAGAGGCAACCACCGAGATCCAGTCTCTGGAGATCGACCACGGATACGAGGGGGTGTAATGGATATTGTCTGTACCAGCTGTAACGCAAAGCTTTCCATTCCCGATCACAAGGTGCCCCGGGGGAAAAAGGCGTCGTTTCTATGCCCCAAGTGCAGGCAGAGAATTCAGATATCTCCCACGGCCGATGATTCCGGGCCGGCCATGGCCCCGGCCAGGGACTATGATGCGGCGGACAAGCCCTTTGATTTTGTGGATGAAGGCAGGCAGACCTCCCTGGTATGCATGGCCAGGGAAGGTGATGTTGTCGGCGGTGTATTGGAGGCCCGGGGCCATGTGGTCAAACGGGCAAGGAACGTTGCAGACGCCCTTTTAAACATGCGGTATCATCTGTTTGATATTGTGGTGGTGGACGAGGCGTTTGACCGACCGGGCGGGGCTGGAGTCCTTGGGGCCCTTTGCCTGCTTGAGATGGTTTCGCGAAGGCGGATATTTGTGATTCTCATCACCGAACGGTATCGCACCATGGACAACATGGGCGCATTTCGCGAGAGCGTCAACCTTGTGATCAATCCGTCGAGCCTCAACGAGGTGGATAAAATAGTCGAGCGGGCAATCCGGGAACATGAACAGTTCTACGCCGTCTTTAACGATTCCCTCAAGAAAACAGGAAAGGCCTAAACCATGACGCCATTGTGGAAAAAAAAATCGGTCTCTCCGGAACGGGCCCTGTCTAAGATAGAACCGGGCATGAATGTCTTTCTTGGAACGGGTGCGGCAGAGCCGAGAACCCTTGTCAAGACCCTGATGGGATCCAGCGAGCCAAACCTGGCCGATCTCACCCTGATCCAGATTGTCAGCTTTGGGGATGCCATCTCCATTGAGGGCCTTCGGTCCAACCGCTCAAGGCTGAAGACCTTTTTTTCCGGGTGGGTGGCAAGCGAGGCCATCAATGCGGGCCGGGTGGACCTTATTCCCAGCCGCTTCTCAAACATTCCCGCGTTGATCAACGACTATCAGATCCCCGTGGATGCGGCCCTGATCCAGATTACACCGCCCGATGAGAACGGGCGCTGTTCGCTGGGCATTGCCGTTGATGTGGCCCGCCAGGCCATGGCCCAGGCAACCCTTGTCATTGGTGAGATCAACCCGGATGTGCCCTGCACCTTTGGGGACACCTTTGTTTCGGTTGACGAGTTTGATTACCTTGTGGAGAGCCGGGATCCCATGTTTTATTTTTCCCCCTGGCCCGTGGACGAGGTCCATGACAGGGTTGCCGCCAATGTGGCGTCGGTCATTGAAGACGGATCCTGTCTGGCCTTCAGCTTTGGACCTTTGTTCCAGGCCCTGCCGCGCCACCTTGCTTCAAAGCGCAATCTCGGGATTCACACCCCCTTTGTCACGGATGCCGTGATGGAACTGATGAACAGCGGTGCCGTGACCAACCGGTACAAGGAGAATTACCGGGGCAAGACCCTTGCCTCCTACGCCTTGGGCTCAAAGGTGCTCATGGCGTGGCTCGACCGAAATCCCCTGATCGAATTCCAGGGTGTGGGCCAGGTGTTCAATCCCATGGAGATCGGCCGCAACAGGCAGTTTATCGCCATCATCCCGGCAAGAAAGGTGGACCTTTCAAGCCGGATTGCCATGCACATGGGCAAGGGGAACGTCACCTCGGGTCCGGGCCAGGTCATGGATTTTTTCAACGGGGCTGAGATCTCCAGGGGCGGGTTCAACATCTTTGCCCTGCCCAGCCGAAACCTTGCGGGTGAGGCCAACATTTGCATTAATATTGAAGGGGTTGCCAATCAGATCAATTTTCCCGACTCGGTGGGCATGGTGGCAACCGAGTACGGCATCGCAGCCCTGTCCGGCCGCACCATGCGCGAACGGGCCCAGGCCCTGATCGAGATCGCCCACCCCGATGACCGCGAAGCCCTTGTTGCCGGGGCAAAGCGGATCAATCTGCTCTATCCTGACCAGATCTTTATCCATGAGAGTTCCCGGCTCTATCCTGACCACATTGCCGAACGCCACACCTTTAAGAACAATACCGAGGTGAGATTCCGGGCCATCAAGCCGTCGGACGAGGAGGGCATGCGGCGGCTGTTCTATCGGTTTTCAGATCGGGCCATCTATTACCGCTATTTCACCCCCATCAAGACCATGCCCCACGAAAAGACCCAGGAGTACCTCAACGTGGACTACCGCAACGTTCTTTCCATTGTGGGGCTGGTGGGCCCTCCCGGCCAGGGCCAGATCATTGCCGAGGCAAGGTATGCCCGCCATAAGGACAAACCCCTTGTGGATGTGGCCTTTGTCGTGGATGAAAAGTACCAGGGCCTGGGCATCGCAACCCACCTCTACGGCATGCTGGCAAGGGTTGCCAGACAGCGGGGAGCCAGGGGGATGACGGCGGATGTCCTTGCCTCCAACCAGTCGATGTTAAAGGTGTTTGAAAAGGGGAAATATCCCGTGCAGTCGCGGTTTGAAGACGGGGCCCATTCCCTTTACATCCCCTTTGATTCCGACGACCAGCGGTGATCGCTGTTTGATCCCTCCTGCCACGGGAACCGACAACCGGTGTTTTTACCGCTGTTTTGAACGACCGGGTCACGGTCGTTCAGGCTGGGTAAAAATGTAATGATCTCCATGGGTATCTTTGTCTTTCCATCGTAACCTATTTGACTTTCAGTGAAAAGGCGCTACCTTTATTGATGCAGCCGTAGGAAAATCGTGCGGCAGTTTAAAAAAACAAGAGATCCATACAGGAGGCCTATAATGCCAGATACAGCCCGGGACCGAAACCGTTTTATCGTGGATTTAAACATATTGAACACCCACAATGCCGCCGGGTGCGGTGCCTGCGGCGGCAAATTCAACCTGGGAGAGACCGTGGTGGTGGCCTGCGGCGGGTGGAAGGGCGGGGGCAGCAGGCTTGTCCACGAGCGAGAGGCGGTGTACGATGCAAAGTGTGACACCTACTACGAACGCGAATTCTTCACCACCTTCCAGGCCAGCCGGGAATGAGGGAAAACCGCCAGGGCCGGGTCAGCCGGTAGAGATTGGCTGGTCTGCAATGATCCTGAGCCCCTCCAGGGTCAGGGCGTTGTCCACGATTTCAATGGTCTCAGAGGCGTCTGCGATAAGGACGGCCAGTCCACCTGTGGCAATGACCTTGGGGGTGGTTCCCATCTCCTTGGACATTCTTTTGACCATTCCGTCCACCAGGGCGCCATTGCCGTAGATGATTCCCGATTTCATGCTGTCAATGGTGTTCTTGCCGATCACGCTGTGGGGTCGCCTGAATATCTCCACCCGGGGCAGCTTGGATGCCCGTTGAAAAAGGGCCTCGGCCGAGATCATCACACCCGGAGTAATGGCACCGCCCAGGTACTCCCCCTTTTCTGATATGGCGTCAAAGGTGGTGGCCGTTCCAAAGTCAATGATGATCATGCTGGTCTGATAGCGATCAAAGGCAGCCACGGCATTGACGATCCTGTCGGCCCCCACTTCGGCCGGGTTGCTGTAGCAGATGGGCATAAGGCGTTTTACGGAATCTGGATCGATCCACAGGGGTTTTTGATTGAGATAGCGCGTGCAAAAGGTGTCCAGGATGCTGTTTATGGGCGGGACAACCGACGATATCACCGTGCGTCTGATGGTTGAAAGGTCAATTTTTTTATCCGCAAAAAGGGCCTTTGCAAGGAGGTTGAACTCGTCAACCGTGGTCTCCCGGATGGTTCTGATCCGCCAGTCCTGGATCAGGGTGTTGCCGTTGAATACGCCCAGGACCGTATTGGTGTTTCCCACATCTATTACCAGCAGCATGGCTTTTCCTTAGTTGATGGTTACCGTGAAAAGTTCAGGTTTTGTGTCGGCAAGTATCAGGCCCACAGGAAGGGTTATGGCAGCCCGTCGAACGTAAACCCCGGGGGCCAGTCCCTCCAGGTCAATGTATATCTTAAACGCCTCTTTTATGCCATCCTTTTTAAGGGTATTGACCGGTCCCTTGACCTTTATTTCCATGGTCGGGGGGACCACGCTTGCGGGGCTTGAGCTGTTTATCGTGGCAACCGTGAGATCTTTAAAGTCCTGGGTGGTAATGGTTTCAACAATGGGGATATCGGCAACAACAATGGCCGTTGATGGGGCAACGCTTGCTGACGGGGAAAGGTCCAGGGGCAGGTTTTTTTTAAAATCTTCCTTTGCGTTGGTGATGTCAACGGGCTTTGTCATGATGAATCTCATTGGTGAAAGGGTGGATTGCGGGCCCGTCACCTCGATGACGCCGGGATCGGTTGCCGCATCAAGGGCTGTAAAGCCCGGTGCTGCCTCCCCCGTGTAGGGAACATGGACCGGCAGCCGTTTTACCATTTTTTTCTCCAGCTGAACCGTGACAAAGGTGGGGGTGATTTTAAGGATGGTAATCTTCGGGTTCAGGGGAATCCTTTCCTCCAGGATGGGGATGGTGTAGAATCCGGGTTTGATTGTGGACGCCATCCGTGCAGGATCCGGGGCAAGATCCGTGAACAGATCCACAAGGTAGCTGATATCCTCCCGGCCGGCTTTTTTTATCAGTCCGGCCGGTCCTTTGATCCTGATCTCAAGGTTGGTGATATGGGAGGGGATCTTGACAAGATCGACGGGAAGGGAGGAAAAACCCAGGGGGAGGAGCAGGGTGGTTTCCACAGGTTCCTGGGTGCAGGAGAAGAGCAGCACCAGGAGCACTGCCATGGCGAGCATTGGGGGCAGATTTGAAATCCATCCCCTGGGTGCACCAATGGTGCCGGTGCTCAATGTCTCTGCCAACGGTCATGTCCCAGGACGGCCGCAGTGATCCGGGCCATGGGTGCAAAGGTTTTGACGTCATGCACCCGGACGATGTGGGCGCCGTTCATGAGGCAGGCAATGGAAGCCGCCATGGTCCCCTGTTCCGCCTCAAGGTCGTCGGCCTTGATGGTCCTGCCCAGTTCTGCTGTGAGAATTTTTTGAACAAAGGATTTTCTCGAGGGTCCCATGAGCACGGGATAGCCAAGGGCCTTGATCTTATCAATGTGTCGAATGAGCATAAGGTTGTGGGCAACGGTTTTCCCAAACCCGATACCCGGGTCAAGAATGATCCTGTCCGGGGGGATACCGGCGTCAAGGGCGGCCGTGACCCGGTCACCAAGATAGGTGGTGATTTCCCCCATAAGATCTTCATAGGCAGGCTTGAGCTGCATGGTTTCTGGAGTGCCCCGCATGTGCATGAGAATGACCGGGACTTGTGCGTCAACAATCACAGATGCCATGTCCGGGTCGTGCTCCATGGCTGAGATGTCGTTGATGATGGCCGCGCCGGCCCGGACAGCCTCTTGCGCCACCCGGGCCTTGACCGTGTCAATGGAGATGGGCACCGCAATCTTTTTGGCAAGGGCTTCGATCACGGGAATGACCCGATCCATCTCTTCCTGAACCGTCACAGGCGCAGCAAAAGGGCGGGAAGATTCTCCACCGATGTCCAGAATGTCTGCCCCGGCCGCCACCAGGGCCATGCCCTGGTCCACGGCCCTGTCAAATTTGAGGTAGCGCCCGCCGTCTGAAAACGAATCGGGCGTTGTATTGAGGATTCCCATGATACAGGGGGTGTCGTTAAAATCAAGTTTGAACCCCTTCCACGCCATGGATCTAATCATTGTTCTTGATGTCCTTGTCCTTGTCCTTGTCCGTATCGTTGTCCGTATCAGGTTCAGGGGACGCTTCTTCGGATGAATCCGTTTCCGGGATATCCGTGTCTTGTTCACCTGGGGCCTGGCCCTGGCTGCCGGGTTGTGACGGGTCTTCCGGGGAAACCTTTTGGGCGGTTTCTGCATCCGGTATGGTGGATTTTTTTGAGGACGGCTTGAAATCGGGTTTCATGGAGTGGATCAGTTCATCAAGCTCTTCGCCCATGACGGTTTCCTTGTCGAGGAGCAGCTCGGTCAATTTGTGGAGCAGTTCAATGTTTTCCACAAGCACCTCCCGGGCCCTGTCATAGCTTCTCCGGATAATGGTGGCCACTTCAGCGTCGATTTTTCTGGCCGTTTCCTCGGAGTATTCCCTTGCCTGACCCATGTCACGGCCGATGAAGATGTGTTCGTCACCCTTGTCATAGGCAAGGGGGGCAAGCTCGTCGCTCATGCCCCAGGTCCTGACCATCTTGTTGGCAAGGGTGGTTGCCTGCTTGATGTCGTTGGAAGCCCCGGTCGAGATGCGCTTGAAGATGATCTCTTCGGCCACCCTTCCGCCAAAGGCCACGGCAAGCTCACTCTCCAGCTGATCCTTATACTTGAAATCCCTTTCTTCGGGCAGGAACCAGGTGACGCCTGCAGCCCGGCCCCTGGGGATGATGGTCACCTTGTTCACGGCGTCGGTGCCGGGCAGGAGCCTGGCCACAAGGGCATGGCCTGCCTCGTGGTAGGCCGTTGTTTTCTTCTCGTCCTCCCGGATCACCTTGGATTTTCGTTCAAGCCCCATGTAAACCTTGTCCTTGGCATCTTCAAAATCCATCATGTCCAGTTTGTCGTGGTCCCTTTTGGCTGCCAGCAGGGCTGCCTCGTTGACCAGGTTTTCAAGGTCGGCCCCTGAAAATCCCGGGGTCCCCTTGGCAAGGATCAGGGGGTTGACCTCATCGGCAAGGGGGGTCTTTTTCATGTGAACCTTGAGAATGCCCTCCCTGCCCCTGATGTCGGGCAGGTCCACATAGACCTGGCGGTCAAACCGGCCAGGTCTGAGCAGGGCCGGGTCCAGCACATCGGCCCGGTTGGTTGCGGCCATGAGGATTACCCCTTCGTTGGATTCAAACCCGTCCATCTCGACCAGGAGCTGGTTCAGGGTCTGTTCCCTTTCGTCGTGGCCGCCGCCCATGCCGGCGCCCCTCTGGCGGCCCACGGCATCAATCTCGTCGATGAATATGATGCAGGGTGCGTTTTTCTTGCCCTGGGCAAAGAGATCCCTCACCCTTGAGGCGCCGACACCCACGAACATTTCGACAAAATCAGAACCTGAAATGGTGTAGAACGGAACACCGGCCTCGCCTGCAACGGCCCGGGAAAGAAGGGTCTTGCCCGTTCCAGGGGCACCCACAAGCAGCACGCCCTTGGGGATTCGGCCGCCGAGTCTGGTGTACTTGCTCGGCTCCCTTAGAAAGTCAACCACCTCGGTGAGCTCTTCCTTTGCCTCGTCAATTCCCGCCACATTCTCAAAGGTGACCTTTTCTCCCTTGTCGGACATGAGCCGGGCCCGGCTCTTGCCAAAGGACATGGCTTTACCGCCACCGCCACCCCCCTGCATCTGGCGCATGAAAAAGATCCATACGCCAATGAGAACGATCATGGGAAGCCAGGAGATGATAATGGACATGAACCAGGAGGATTCCGTGGGTGGTTTGACCTTGATGGCCGTTCCACTCTTCCGCAGGGTGGTGATGAGGTCGCTGTCCTTTGGGGCAAAGGTGGAAAACCTTGTGCCGCTGCTGTCCGTAAGGTAGATATCCTGCCCCTGGATCACGACATTTTTTACCCGCCCGTTTTCGACCATACTGAGAAATTCTGAATAGTCAATGTTGGTGTCGACCATGTTCTGCTGGTTAAAGATATTGTATAGCATCACCATCATCAGCACGATGACCAGCCACAGGGAGAGGTTTTTATAAAACTGATTCAAGGTCTTTTCCTTTCTGATAGATTAAATTTTGTTAAAAGGTGCATGGTTCAAATATTAACCATGAATTGTGATTAGGCAAGAAAAACTTTCCCCCGGGTCCTGGAGCGTTTTTTTCTTTTCATGGCCTGTCCGATTTCCCGCAGGGGACGGGTCTCTTTTTTGAAGCAAAGGGTCCGGTCCTGCTTGATGATGCGGATCTGTCCGGGAAGATCCAGGCTCCTGCCCGGTGAGGTCGCAGCAGCAAGGGCTGAAACGGCGTCAACCTGGGCCAGGGTAATCCGCCGCAGGTTCCCCTTGACCGCCTCGATCCCTTTTCGGACAACTCGACGCTTGAGGGCCGTGGGAAGATCATTGAACCCGGCAAGGCAGAGGCATACCCCAGGGCCTTTACCTTTTAAGTGTATCCTGTTGAAAACAGCCCCGGCCTCGGTGTCCATCCATCTGTCTTCCTCACCCATGATTTGGCTCACACGGTTGAGATTCTCACTGATTCCGGGGTTGTAATCCTGTCTGAGCAGCGGAAGCAACTCATTTCTGATTCGGTTTCTCAGGAACACGGTTTCAAGGTTGGTTGAATCCACAACATATGCCTGGATCCTTTGTTCGAGAAAGGCGAGGACCTCCCCCTTGGTCCGGTCGATGAGGGGCCGGATGATCCAGTTGTCCCGGACCGGGGGAATCCCGGCAAGTCCCCTGGGACCGCTGCCCCTTAACAGGTTCATGAGAACCAGCTCGGCATTGTCGTCAAGGGTGTGGCCGACCGCTGTCCGGCCATACCCCTTTTGCCGGCACAGGTCTTGGAAAAAAGCGTATCGAACCTCCCTTGCCGTCTCTTCAAGGGAGGTTCGTCGTTCCATGGCAAGGGTTGCCACGTCGACCCTCAGGGGGTGAAAGGGAAGATCCAGAGTCCCGGCAAGATCCCGTACAAAGGTTTCATCCCGGTCCGATTCCCTGTCCCTTAACAGGTGGTTGATGTGGGCAATGCCAAGGGTAATTCCCAGGTCCTGCCGGAGCAGGACAAGGGCGAGGGCAAGGGCCACGGAATCCGGCCCGCCCGAGACGCCCACGAGGACCCGGTCGCCCGGGGTTACCATTCCATGGGCGTCAAGGGTCCTGCGGACTTTATCGGTGAAAGGCGTTCTCGTTGGGCTGGGGGACATTTTGTTGTTTTACCTGGTAATGTGTGTTTCTCTGCCTGTCGGACAAATTAACGGTTTTCGGCGCAACCGTCAGCCATGACGTTGATCCATCATAATCGTTCCTTGGCGGATGGTCAACCTGATATGGATTTCCAGCCGGTGGGAATGCCAGGGGGCAGGGGAGGGCTTCCACAGCGGATGTGGGCAGCGGGTTCTCCTTGTTAAACCCGGGAGGGTATGGTAAAAATCAACTTTCCGGCAGGGTTGCCACGGCCTGTTGTGACCTTGGCTAAAGTCCTTAAAATTCTTAAAATCATAAAAAAGTGAACACCCATGAGAATAGTAACAAGACCCGATTTTGATGGAATTGTCTGTGCCGTGCTGATCCACGAGGCCGAAACCATTGACAGCCCGACACTGTGGATCGAACCCAGCCAGGTTCAGAACGGGGAGGCTGAAATCCGGGAGGGGGATATCATGGCAAATCTTCCCTATGATCCCCGATGTTCAGTCTGGTTTGATCACCATTTTTCCAATGTCCCCGGCCAATTCAATGACAAGGGAAAAAAAATAGAAGGCGCCTTTGAAATCGCCCCGTCCGCCGCAGGGGTTGCCTACAAATACTACAAAGCGTCCAACCGTCTGGCAAGGAATTTTGACGAACTGATCCATTGGACCGATATCATTGATGCGGCAGATCTTAACGAGGACCAGGTCCTCCGGCCCGAGGCCTATCCCTACATCCTGCTGTCCATGGCCGTTCGAAACCGGGACCAGACAGATCCCCCGTTCTGGGAAAGACTGGTCGACCTTTTAAGGACCCATCCCATTGCAGCGGTGATGGCGGACAAAGAGGTCAAGCAGCGGTGCGACGCCGTTGTCGAAGAGAATCTTCGCTACGTCGACATCCTGAAGCAGTACACGGTTGTCCATGGCAGTACCATCAGCGTTGCAGATTTTCGTTCCATGGAAACCGTGCCGTCGGGCAACCGGTTTTTAACCTACTCGCTGTTTCCTGAAACCCATGCAAGTGTGAAGATCCGGTATGCTGACCATGATAAAAATATTGTTCTTCTCAGCATCGGCCATTCAATCTTTAATCCCCGATGCCGGGTGAACGTGGGCAAGCTTCTTTCAAATTACGGGGGAGGGGGCCATGCCGGGGCCGGCGGATGCAGTCTTGCTGCCGGGGATGCCGACAGGGTGCTAAATGAGATTTTGCCGATCCTTGAGGCCAACCAGGAGAATTGAGTTGCCATGGAACGCCTGTCGAAACATCATTGTGAACGTCTTGACGTTCGAGCCCGCTCTGGTTTCCCTTTTCATTATTCGTTGTGTCGGCGGGCCGACACGGCCGTGGGCAGATACATCGGCCGGGCCGGGCCTTACCTGTTGGGCCTTTGATTCAACGCGGTAGACGGGGCAAAAGGCAAGCAATTTTGGTCAAGTTATAAGATTTGCGGTCCCTAGTAGATCACCCGGGTGGTCTCGGCATCAAAGATGTGGAGCTGGTTCAGGTTCAGAGCCAGTTTGAGCGCCTCCTTTGGCCGGTGTATCCGTCGGCCCTCGCTCCTTGCAATGACCCGGACGCCCTTGATGTCCATGTGGAGGTGGGTTTCGTTGCCAAGGGGTTCGACCACCAGAACGACACCGTCGAACTTCCATGCATCGTTGAGGGATTCGTTCATGTCTGCCGGCATCATCTCTTCAGTCCTGAGTCCCATGACAACGGGTTGGCCGTCCCTGAGATCCGTGCCGTTTTTGGGGGGGACAGGGATTTCAAGCCCCCCGGGAAAATCCAGAAATGTCAGGTCCCCCTGTTTCCTGATGGCACAGTCAATGAGGTTCATGGGCGGCGTTCCGATGAAACCGGCCACAAAGGTGTTGACCGGGCTGGAGAACAGCTCGATGGGGGTTCCCACCTGTTCGATATACCCGTTTTTGAGTACAACGATCCGGTCGGCCAGGGTCATGGCTTCGACCTGGTCATGGGTTACGTAGACAATGGTCGAGTCCACCCGCTGGTGCAGCAGTTTTATTTCGGCCCGCATCTGGATTCTGAGCTTGGCGTCCAGGTTGGACAGGGGTTCGTCAAACAGGAACATGGCTGGTTTCCTCACCATGGCCCTTCCCATGGCCACCCGCTGACGCTGCCCGCCGGACAGTTCGTGGGGCTTTCTGAACAGCAGCTCTCCAAGGCCCAGAATTGCGGCCACCTCTTCAACCCGCTGCTGGATTTCGGCCTTGGGGGTCTTGGAGATTTTGAGGCCGAATGACATGTTGTTGAACACGTCCATGTGGGGGTAAAGGGCATAGTTCTGGAACACCATGGCAAGCCCCCTGTCCTTGGGTGCCACATCGTTGATCACCCGATCGTCTATGGAAATCGTTCCTTCACTGATCTCTTCAAGACCTGCAATCATCCTCAGCAGGGTGGACTTTCCGCAACCTGACGGGCCCACCAGTACAAGGAATTCCTTGTCCTTGACGTCCAGGGTGATTCCGTGGACCACCTCTGTTTTTCCATAACGTTTGATAACATTGTTAAATTTGAGTTGAGCCATTCCACATCCTGTCGTGATGGTTTGTTTGTTTTTTTAGGGCACACTGGTTCTAAAAACCACAAAATCATAAAAAACGCAAATTGTACCATGACTTTTTATCAAACTTTAACTTGACTCTATTGTCTTTACCGATTAATTCTGTCATTAGCATCGTCGCTGTGGTTTTTGCCGGGAGTGAGGTTGTGCATTTCTTGCAAATCACTGTTTTTAGGATCCTGTAAAAGAACATTGAACCTAAATTTTAATAATGAGGAGGGAAATAGCATGAAGCTGCGCAAATTGATGATCTGTACTATTGTTGCATTGGGGCTGGCATTGCCGGCCGGTGTGTTTGCAGCACCTGTCACCATCAACTGGTGGCACGCCATGAGAAGCGCCAGGGGCAAGACCGTTGATACCATGATCGAGAAGTTCAACGCATCCCAGACAGAGTACAAGGTTGTTGGAACCAACAAGGGCAACTATGACGAGACCATGAATGCCGGTGTTGCCGCCTTCAGGGCCAAAAAACAGCCCCATATTCTCCAGGTGTTTGAGGTGGGAACCCAGACCATGATGCTCTCGGGTGCGGTCTATCCGGTTTACAAGCTGATGAAGGACACCGGTTACGACATCAACTGGTCAAACTACCTCCAGGCCGTGCTCTCTTATTATATGAACGCCGACGGCAAGCTCATGTCCATGCCCTTTAACTCGTCCACGCCCATCATGTATTACAATGTGGACATGTTTGAAAAGGCCGGCATCCCGGTCCTGTCCAAGACAAAGCCCATCTCCTGGGATGAGTTCGGGGCCATCACCAAAAAACTTGTAGACTCGGGCATTGCCCCTGCCGGAATGGTAACCGCATGGCAGTCCTGGATTCAGGTGGAGAACTACAGCGCCATCCACAACCTTCCCTTTGCCAGCCAGGCCAACGGCTACAAGGGGCTTGACTGTGAGTTGAAGATCAACAACCCCAAGGTGGTTCATCACATCGAGCGCCTCAAGGGTTGGGCGGATGACAATCGTTTCATGTACGGCGGACAGAAGTACCAGGGCCCCAAGTCCGAGTTCCTTGCCCAGAATGCCGCCATTTACATGGACAGCATTTCAGGCATTGCCAAGCTTCAATCTTCGATCAAGGATTTCCGCTGGGATGCAGCGCCCCTTCCCGTGGAAGCATGGATGGAAAATCCCCAGAACAGCATCATCGGCGGCGCCTCCCTGTGGGTGCTCAAGGGGCATTCTAAAAAAGAGTACAAGGGTGTTGCAGCCTTCCTGAAGTTCCTTGCCGCCAACGATATGCAGGAGTACTGGCACAAGGAGACCGGGTATTTCCCCATCACCCTTGACGCCTACAACGACCTTAAGACCAAGGGTTTCTACAAGGAGAACCCCCTCCAGGAGGTGGGTATCACCCAGCTCAACCGGGCCATTCCCACGGAAATTTCCAGGGGACTTCGCATCGGTTACTTTGTTCAGATCCGCAACATCATCAACGAGGAGCTTGAAAAGGTGTGGAACGGCGACAAGACACCCCAGCAGGCCATGGACGATGCTGTGGCACGGGGTAATGAACAGCTGAGAACCTTTGAAAAAACCTATAAATAGAGAAAAAAGGATCAACCCAGAGCACCCTGTTGCGCCCCGACCGGGTGGCAGGGGGTTCTGGGTTGTCTTGCATACATGATTAAACGATCTTTTTTTAAATCAACCTATCTGCCCTACCTTCTGATCTTTCCCCAGCTGATCATCACGCTGACCTTTTTCTACTGGCCGGCACTCCAGGGACTGATCCAGTCGTTCCACCTGAGCGACCCCTTTGGCATGCAGAGTCGGTTTGTATGGTTTTATAATTATATTGAGCTGTTCACCGATCCCCTTTACCTTCGATCCATTTTCATTACCTTTACCTTCAGCCTGATGGTGGCAACGGTTTCCATCACCCTGGGGCTGTTTATTGCCACCATGGCCAGCCGTGCCCTCAAGGCAAAGGCCCTGGTGCGGACCCTGCTCATCTGGCCCTATGCCGTGGCACCGGCCATTTCAGGCATCATGTGGCTGTTTCTGCTGCATCCCTCCTACGGGGTGGTGGCCCTTGGTATCAAGCGCTTGCTCGGGCTGGAGTGGAATCCGGTTCTCAACGGAGCAGATGCCATGGTCATGATCACCATGGCTGCAGCCTGGAAGCAGATCTCATACAATTTTGTTTTCTTCATGGCAGGCATGCAGGCCATTCCAAAATCACTCATTGAAGCTGCGGCCATTGACGGTGCAAGCCCGTTGCGCCGGTTCTGGACCATCACCTTTCCGCTGCTCTCCCCCACCTTTTTCTTCTTGTCGGTCATGAACATCATCTATTCGTTCTTTGAGACCTTTGGCGTCATCCACACCGTGACCCAGGGCGGGCCGGGCGGGTCGACCAACATCCTGGTTTACAAGGTCTACCAGGACGGATTTGTGGGATTAAACCTTGGCTCGTCATCGGCCCAGAGTGTGGTGCTCATGTCTTTGATCGTTTTGATCACCTTTCTGCAGTTTCGATTTGTTGAAAAGAAAGTACAATATACCGGATAACTATTATGGTTGAAAAAACACCCCTTTTGGATATTTTTACCTATCTCTTTCTCATGGTGGGCATTGTCATCGTGGGATTTCCCATCCTCTACAGCCTGATTGCTGCAACCCTTCCCCTGGACGTTGTCTCCCAGGTGCCCATGCCGCTGGTTCCCGGGGATCAGTTCTTTGTCAACATGCACCAGGCCTGGACCCGGGGGGATCTTGGCAACCAGATATTCAACTCGTTTGTCATGGCCTCGGGGATCACCGTTGGAAAGATCGCCATTTCCATGATCGGCGCCTTTTCCATTGTTTACTTTGACTACCGCTTCAGGGCCGCTGCCTTTGCCTCGGTATTCTGCACGCTCATGCTGCCCGTTGAGGTGAGGATCATGCCCACCTACGAGGTTGCGGCCAATGTTCTCGGCCCCCTTCAGCCGGTATGGGATTTTCTGCGCATGGACGGTCTTCTGTCGTGGATTTCCGGCCATGATGTGGAGGTGCTGCTCAACTGGTCACTCCTGGACAGTTACCAGGGACTGATTCTTCCCCTGGTGGCATCGGCCACCTGCACCTTTCTGTTCCGACAGTTTTTCCTGACCGTTCCCGAGGAGTTGTGCGAGGCGGCCAAGATGGACGGGGCATCGCCCATGACCTTTTTTCGAAAGATTCTTTTTCCCCTGTCCAAGACCAACATCGCAGCCCTGGTGGTCATTGAGTTTGTCTACGGGTACAACCAGTATCTGTGGCCGTTGCTGATCACCACAAACCCCAAGATGACAACGGCGGTCATTGGTCTCCAGAATCTCATTCCCCAGGCCGACGATCTTCCCGAGTGGAATGTGGCCCTTGGGGCTGCCGTTCTGGTCATGCTGCCGCCCGTTCTGGTGGTGCTTTTCATGCAGCGGTGGTTTGTTAAGGGCCTGATCGAAAAGGAAAAATAAAGCTAGATCTCTTTGAGGTTGTTCAGCTTTTTTTCCAGGGGTTCGAGTTCCTGCTGCGGGTTCGCCCCCCCTTCCCACTGTTCCCCGAGCCTTTTTTTCATTGCTTCGAATTCCTGTTCAAGTTTTGGAAGAATGTCGTTTTTGATGCGTTCCCGGGCCTCTTTGCCAGAGTCTTTCATGCGCTGGGCAAGGGCGTCAATCGAGTGTTCAAATTCTTTAAACTCGGGGCTTTCGGGAATTTTGCCGATTCGCTCCTTAAGGGATTCAAAACCTGCGGCAAATTGTTTGAACAGGTTTGAGATTTCGGGCATTGCAGGGGGATCTGTACCCGACACAACAGTACCGCTCCTGAGGGGGGTTCCGCCGGCGGCGCTCTTGGCCACCATGACAACGGTCCGGGGGGCGGTCGTTGAATCCTTGGCCGGGTATTCCGCCACCAGGGTAAAGGTTGAATGCTCGGTCAACAGAGCCTTGAAGTCAGCGTCGATCTCAATGGCTGTGGGATAGATGCCGTTTTCCAGGGCCAGTACCGCCTTGACCCGGCCAATGGGGGTATGGTCCAGGATAACGGGGGCACCCGGTGTAAGTCCCTGGATGTCCTTGAAGTTGACCGTCAGGTCAAGGGTGTTGCACCCCATGATCAAAAGGGATGAAAGGACGGCGAGGGTGACGCGTTGAAAAGTTCCCATGATGCTCCTCCATGCGGATCAGTTAAGGTTTTCCTCGGGTTTGGGCGGCAGGGGAAGTTTGACGACGTCAATGCCTTCCTTCTCAAGCAGCTTGTCGTCTTCGGCCGTTGTGGTCCCCATGATATTTTTGGGTTCTGCCGCACCATAGTGTATCTTAAGGGCTTCCCGGGTAAAGTTAGGACCCACGTTTTCAAAATTTTTTTCTATGAAGGCCGAGACCTTGGCTGCGAGTTCGACGGCTGCTTCCTCCCTGGCCCTTGACTGGGCTGCGGTCCCCTGGGAGGTTCGCACGGCAATGGGCGACAGTTTTCGGGTAACCGCATGGGTTGAGCAGACAGGGCAGAGGATTTCGCCCTGGGCCTGCTGATGCTCAAAGGTCTGACCATCGTCAAACCAGCCTTCAAAGGTGTGGCCGTTAATGCATTGAAGGTCAAAAACGATCATGTTTCAGGGTATCCGTTTTATTGTATGCTGTCTATGCTGGCGGCAATGTTAAAACAATAGTCGCCCATCTTTTCAAAGTTGGAGAGCAGGGCAATAAAGAGAACCCCCACGTCAACGGAGCAGGAATCGGTTCTGAGGCGATCAATGTGCTCCCTGCGCATCTTTTCCCTCAAACTGTCGATAAGATCCTCCTTGGCCTTGGCCTGTACCATGAATCCCGGGGTGCGTTCACCCATCTCCTTGATGACAAGTTCAAAAAAATGGTCCACCTCCGTTGAGATGGTAACCAGGTTGCCTACGGCTTCATCACTGATAGCATATTTGTTTTCGTAGATTCTTTCAAGGATCTTGGAGACGTTTTCCATGGAGTCTCCGATTCTTTCGATGTTGTTGGTGATGCGCATCATCTCAGAGATCTCGTTGGCCTCGGACTCGTTGACTTCGCCCTGGTAGATGGAGGTCAGGTATTTGGTGATCACCTTTTGCATCTCATCAATGTGATCTTCGATGGCCTCCCTTTCGGCAAGCCTGTCATCGTCCCGGACGGTAAGGCACTCACAGGTGTTTTTAAGGCTTCGGTGGGTGAATTCAGCCATCTGGGTCACCTCTCCCCTTACCTTGGCAAGGGCACCAATGGTGCTGTCAATGAATCGGGCGTCAAACGAGGGCATCTGGTAGCGTTCTTTTTTCTTTTCCCTGGGGGAAAGAAAAATGGCCACCCGGATGAGCTGGGGAAGAAATATGAGGAAGAACAGGGCGTTAATGACATTGAAGATGGTGTGGCCGTTGGCAATGTACCGGCCGACGTTGAGAAATTCTCCGTTGACTGTATGGGTAACGGGGTCGGCTCCCATCATCAGGGTAATGGCTGTGACAACTTTTACAAACCAGGGAAAGATCAGCACGATCATGGAGACGCCCAGCACGTTGAACAGGGTGTGTGCCCGGGCCGTTCGATGGGCGCTCAGGCTTGAGGAGCCGATGGTTGCAATTTCCGCGGTTATGGTGGTTCCGATGTTTTCACCCAGGACCAGGGCCATGGCCGTTGGAAACGAGATCAGCCCCTGGACGGCCAGGGTCATGGTCAGGCCGACCGTGGCCGATGAGGACTGAACCATGATGGTCACAAGGGCGCCCATGGCAACGCACAGAAGAATACCCCCGTAGGTGTCTGTGGAGAATCTGGTGAAAAAGGCAATGAATTCAGGGTCGTTCTTGATGGGTGCAAGGCCGTGTTTCATCACGGTCATGCCGTAGAAGAGAAGACCAAAGCCCAGGATGATGTCACCAATGTGCCGGTAGCGTCTTCGCTTGGAGAAGAACTTCATGGGAACGCCGATGGCAATGGCCGGAAGGGCAAGACTGGTGAGCTTAAAGGCAATCATCTGGGCCGTGACCGTGGTGCCCACGTTGGCGCCGAGGACGACGCCCACGGCCTGTTCCAGGGTCATGATGCCGGCCCCGACAAAGCCGATAAGCATCACGGTGGTGGCCGATGAGGACTGGATCACCGCCGTAACCCCGGCGCCGGTGGCACAGCCCATGAACCGGTTGGACGAAATAGCGCCAAGGATGCGTTTGATCCTGGGACCGGCCGTCATTTCAAGGCCTTCGGTCATCATTTTCATGCCGAGAATGAAAAGCCCGAGCCCGCCGATGGTCTGAATGAAAATATCCAATAGATCCAAGATGTCACCTTTTTAGCGTTTTTTTAGATTACTGTTAGCTTCCAGTTAGCCCATTGTTGAAATACCGCATTCTATAGTTTGTTTTGTCATTTTTTTCAATCGTGAAATGGTTTTTAAGGGAATGGTCCTGTTGAGGCATGGAAACAGGGCGTTGTTTGAAAAGACCGGGTCCTGGTCCAGGTCAAACCGGGATGCCTTTTTTGCCCGCTCCCACATGGGGGTGTGGGGGATGGGGGTATAATAGGCAAGGACGGGTGTAATTCCGCTCTTTTTAACCTCAAGGATTGAGGTCTCAACGGCCGCCTGCTCCTGGTCGGGCAATCCGCACAGAAGATAGGCTCCGATCTGGTTCCGGCTGAACCCGGCCGCCTTGAGCAGGGTGACGGCATGGTGGAATTCATGGGCGCTGACCTTGGTGTCAAGGCGCCTTTCCCGGGCAAAGTCGGTGGTCTCAAGACCCAGGCGGATGGACTTGAATCCTGCCCTGAACATCAGTGTGGCTGTCTGTTCGGTGATTTCACGGATGTGCAGGGCATTGGGGGTGTGAAAGGCAAGGTTCAGGTTTGCCTTGATGATGGCTTTAAAAAGGGGAACGGCATGATTTTCGGCATCTATGAGCAGGGCATCGTCGTAAAAGGCAAAATTTTTAACCCCCTTCCGGTGGTACCAGTGGCGGATTTCCTGGAACACCGATCCGGGAGACCTTCTCCGGAACCGGGGCTCAAGGTAGGACGAGGCGCAGTATTCGCAGGCAAACGGACATCCCCGGGTGGTGAGGATGGGTGCATGGGTCAGGTTCGGGATAAGGTCCAGGGCCGGCAGGGGAAGGGAATCAAGGTTTTCCGGATCCGGGCGGGATATAAATGAAAAACCCGTATGGCGGTGAACGATTTCCTGGATCTTGTCCTCACCGTTGCCCGGTACCACCTCATCGGCAAGGGAATGGTTGACGGCGTGGTCGGTCATGAGGGTGGCGTAGATGCCCCCGAGAACCACCGGGATGCCGGGAAAAATTTCCTTGATGGCTGCAATGGTTTCCCGGACGCCGCCGGCCCAGTATGTCATCAGGGAGGTGACAAAAACAAGGTCTGGCCGGTCCATCTGTCTTAAATCCGCCCGGAACCATTCCGGATCAATGCCGTACCGGGAGTATCTTCCCGGGGGCTTTTCCCCGAGGGCAGCAGGTTTTGGAATTTCGGTCTTTCGGTAGGGTCCCCGTCCGTCCGGATAAACCCTTACTTTGGATCCTGCCATGGGATGGAACCGGTCCAGGCAGTCCATGAAGGTCACCCGGACATGGTTCTGCCTTAGGATGGCGGCAAGGGTGAGAAGTCCCAGGGGTTTTGCCCAGAAATCAAAGGCGGCAAAGTCGTGGATCCATGGATTAACGCACAGAACGTGGGGAGGATGGGGTGCCGGCTCAGTCAAAGTAACGCATGGAGGTCTTTTTCAACTCCTGCTTGCTGAACAGCAGGGTGTACTCGGTCACACCGATGGCTGCGGATATCTTTTTTGCAATGGCGTGGCAGGCGGCTTCATTCGAGGCGTGGACCATGGTGTAGAGGTTGTAGGGCCAGGTGCCTGAAGGGTCCCTTCGATAGCAGTGGGTCACCTCGTCAAAGGCAGCCATGGCAGGCCCTACGGCTTCGACCCTGTCTTCTTCCACCTTCCAGGCCACCATGGCATTGGCCTTGTATCCTGATTTCTGGTGCTTGAGTGTGGCGCCGAACCGGCGGATCACACCCCGGTCATGGAGGGCCTGTGCCGTTGCGATCACCTCATCCTCGGACATGCCAAGGGTCTGGCCAAGGGCCAGGTAGGGGCGTTCACACACGGGAATATTTCCCTGGAGGGCCGAAATCACCTTTTTTTCTGTTTCACTTAACATGGAAGTTTTAAACGATTTTTGCCCGGATATGTCAAGGATAAAATGAACCGGAAGGCTTTAGCGCAGCAATTCTCATTTTTCAGATGAAACACCCACTGAAACAAAGCAGGCTGAGGCGTCTCATTGCTCGTTGTGGCCAGGGCAGGCGTCCTGCTCCGGCCCTGCCGGTTTGTATGAAACTCCCGTCGAAACATCATTGTGAAAGTCTCGACTTTCGAGCCCCCTTTGGTCGCCCTGCCCGGAACATTGTAAACCAAAAAGCCTCCGACGTTTACCGTTTTAGTCAGGGTATCCAAAGGGGGCGGAATGGTACGATTGCCTGCCCTGTGATCATCGCTATTTTGTTGCTCTTTTTTCCGGAAAAAGGGCCAGGATATCTTCCCGGGTGGCCCGGCAGACGCCCCGTTCCGTGATCAGGCCCGTGACAAGGCGTGCCGGTGTCACGTCAAAGGCGTGATTGGCGGCAGGGCTTGATGCCGGCGGCACCAGCACCTTCACAAGGTTGCCGCTGGGATCAAGGCCCTGGACGTACTGGATCTCCTGGGGATTCCGCTCTTCAATGGGAATGTCTGTGATGCCGTTGTCGATCTCCCAGTCGATGGTGGATGATGGCAGGGCCACGTAAAAGGGGATGTTGTTGTCCTTTGCCGCAAGGGCCTTGAGGTAGGTGCCGATCTTGTTGGCCACATCCCCGCTCCGGGTGGTCCGGTCCGTGCCCACGATCACAAGGTCCACCATGCCGTGCTGCATGAGGTGACCGCCGGCATTGTCCGTGACGATGGTGTGGTTGATGCCGTGCTTGCCAAGCTCCCAGGCCGTGAGCCTTGATCCCTGATTCAGGGGCCGGGTTTCGTCGACCCACACATGGATGTCGATTTCCCGGTCAAAGGCCGTGTACATGGGGGCTGTGGCAGTTCCATATTCGATGCATGCAAGCCAGCCGGCATTGCAGTGGGTCAGGATGTTGACCGGTGCACCTTGCTTTTTACGGCTGATCTCCTGGATGATCGAGAGTCCGTGCAGTCCAATCTGACGGCAGTTTTCCGCTTCGTCCTCCACAATTGCCAGGGCTTCGTTCAGGGCGGTTTCAAGTCGGTCGGCCGGGTCCTTTGTGTTGCGGCAGGCCCCAAGGACGCGGTCAACCCCCCATGCCAGGTTAACGGCCGTGGGCCGGGACGCCTTGAGGCGGCTGCATTCAAGGGCCAGATGTTCCCTGGTGCATGCCGGGTCCTGGAACAGCGCCGTGTACACGCCAAAGGCGCCCGTGGCACCGATCAGGGGCGCTCCCCGGACAAACATCTCCCGGATGGCGTAGATCACATCATCCACGGTGTTGAGATCGGCAATGACCAGTTGGTGGGGCAGCATCCGCTGGTCGATCACCCTTGCAATTTTTTTTTCCCCATCAAACCAGATGGGTCGCATCTGTTGGTTGTCCACAAGCATTTTTATCTCCTCCATGGGCTGAAATTTGCCGATCATCATACCATTGTGACTTCCATGGTCAACGATAATGTTGTGCCACTCTTGCCTTGACAGGGAAGAGACCTTTCTATAGAAAAGAGGACGGGAAACACCAGGCGCCTGGTGGGTGATACCACAGGCGAATTAACGCCAATAGCATGTCGGGAGAAGGGTTTATGGTAAAGGTTGGAATTATTGGCGGGTCAGGAATGGACGACCCTGAAATCGTTGACGACGCAGTAAGAATAACGGTGGATACCCCCTATGGAGAACCGTCCTCCCCCCTGACCTGCGGAAAGATCCAGGGTGTGGATGTGGTGATCCTGGCACGCCACGGCCTTGGCCACTGCATCAGCCCAAGCCAGGTCAATAATCGGGCAAACATCACGGCCCTCAAGGATCAGGGGGTGACGGCCATCCTTGCCACCACGGCCTGCGGCAGCCTGAAACAGGAGATCCACCGGGGGGATTTTGTGATCCTGGACCAGTTCATCGACTTTACCCGGCTGCGGAAAAACACCTTCCACGATTCGTTTGAAAACGGCATGGTCCATGCCCCCATGGCCGATCCCTTTGACCCGGACCTGGGGCAGCTGCTGTTTGATACTGCCGTTGCCCAGAAGGCCAGGGTCCACCAGGGGGGGACGGTGGTGACCATTGAAGGCCCCCGATTCTCCACACGGGCCGAGTCAAGGATGTTTCAGATGTGGGGCGGGGATGTGATCAACATGTCCATCGCTCCGGAGGCGGCCCTTGCCCGTGAGGCTGCCATCCCCTATGGGGCGGTTGCCATGTCAACGGACTATGACTGCTGGAAAGAGGATGAGGCGCCTGTCTCCTGGGAAGCGGTGATGAAGGTGTTCAACAACAATGCAGAGCGGGTCAAGGCGCTTTTAATTGCGGCTGTGGCAGCGTTGAAATAACGCTGAAAACGCGGTTTAAACCTGAAAATCAGCCAGAAGGAACCAATGGATATCATAAAGAACAGCATACGATCAATACCGGGATGGCCCATCAAGGGCGTCACCTTCAGGGACATTACCACCCTCATGCAGGACCCGGACATTAACCGGAAAACCACGGACATTTTTTTTGAGCGGTACAAAGACATGGCCATCGACAAGGTGGTGGGCATCGACGCCAGGGGGTTTGTATTCGGGGCGATCCTGGCCCATCAGCTCCACGTGGGGTTTGTGCCGGTCAGAAAAAAGGGAAAACTTCCCCACAGGACCATCAGTGAATCCTACAGCCTTGAGTATGGTCAAGACACCCTGGAGATCCACGAGGATGCCATCAAAAAGGGTGAGCGCGTGGTGATCATGGACGATCTCATCGCCACGGGCGGCACCATCGGGGCAACGGTCAAGCTGGTGGAAAAGATTGGCGGCCATATTGTTGAGTGCGCCTTTGTTGTTGAGCTTCCCGACCTCAAGGGCCGATCCCGGCTCAACGGCCACAGTATTTTTTCCATTGTGGCGTTTGAGGGGGATTGATCCTGTCTATTCCCTGGCCGTAAGATACCGCTTGATGATCCCCGAGGCGTTGGTGGAATAGACGCCCGAGACCACCAGCACGGCTCCCAGGAGAAGTGAGGTCGTCACGGGTTCGTCCAGGATGAACCAGGCAAAGACAATGGCTGAGATGGGCACAAAGTTGATGAATACGCTGGCCTTCATGGCACCGATTTCCCGGATGCCCTCGTAATACCACAGAAAGCCGAGCACGGTGCCGAAGAATCCCAGGTAAAAGAGGCTGAACCAGTCGATTATTGACCAGGTACCCATGGTGGCAAGGTCTCCTTTGAAGATCGATACAATGCCCAGGAAAACAGTGCCGATGACAGACGAATAGCACACGGAGGCCAGGGGGGATAGGCTGCCCATGACCGATTTCCCAATCAATGAGTAGGCCACCCAGCTGGCTACACAGCCGCAGATCAGAAGTTCGCCCCTGCCGATTTCATAGCTGACAACGTCGGTGATGTGGCCGTTGGAGATGACAACCATGGCACCGGTGACGGACATGATGATGCCGGCGGCCTTGATCAGATTCAAGGGCTCCTTGAACAAAAGGGCCGACAGCAGGCTGATGAGGATGGGGTTGGTGGCGATGATCAGGGCTGCCTTGCCTGCGTTGATGTGGTGGAAGGCTGTGAAAAACAGGATGTTGTAGGCAAAGACCCCTGTTGCGCCCAGAAGAACCAGGGGAAGGATCAGTTTTTTCTGTATGCGTGGCAGCCGCCCCTCGAGCTTCCTGGTGATCACAAGCAGGCAGATCGAGGCAATGGCGAAACGGACAAAGGCCGCGTCCAGGGGGTTGACATCGCCTGCAAGGAACTTTCCGGCAATAAAGGTGCCGCCCCAGAATATGGCCGTCAACAGTAGTTTCAGGTAGGTCATGGCAGAGTTTCCTTTTGTTTGATGTTCTGAAAACACCCCTTATACCCTTCCCCAGGGCGATAGGCAAGTTTTCATCTTTACAGTGAATTTCCATGGGTTGACGCCGTGATTTTATCGGGCAGGGGTGCCACGGTGACGGCCTGCCCCCACAGGTGGGAGATGACTGTTTGGATGCCGCAGTCGCCGCTGGTCCAGAATGCCGTGGAACCCGGCTCTGTTCTGCTGGTGAGAAGATCCATGGTGGTGAGGATGTGTCTCACCTGGCGGGAGACTGCCTCGCCGGTTTCAATGATCCGGATGTCCTGGCCTGCCATTTCCCGGACAAGGGGAACCAGAAAGGGGTAGTGGGTACACCCCAGGACAATGGTGTCCGCACCCTTTTCCAGCAGGGGCGTCAGATAGCGCCCCAGAAGAATCCGGGTTTCCGGGGTGGTAAAGGCCATGGATTCGACCTGTTCCATGAGCCCCGGACATGCCTGGACCTCCACCCTGATATCCCTGCAGAAGCGCTGGATCAGGGCGTTGAACGAAGGGCTTTTAAGCGTTTCTGTGGTGGCAATAACGCCGATCACCCCTGACCGGGTGGCGTTAAGGGCCGGGCGGACACCGGGTTCAATGCCGATGAACGGCACCGTGAACATGGACCGCAGGGTGGCGATGGCCGTGACCGTTGCCGTGTTGCAGGCCACCACAATGGCCTTGACCCGTTTTTCCAGAAGAAAGCGGGTGATGTGGACGGCCCTGTCCTGAACATAGCCCGAAGACCTGTTGCCATAGGGGGCATACCCCTTGTCCGCCACGTAGATGAGGTCTTCAGAGGGAAGCAGCCGGCGAACCCATTGCAGGACGGATACGCCGCCCACACCCGAGTCAAAAATACCCAGGGGGGCATTGCCCGCCCGGGTGTCTCCGGCGTTACAGCTCCTGGCTGCTGTTTTGATGGTATCCATAACAAGGGTGTATACTCTGAAGGTTGACCCCTTGTAAAGCAAAGAGGATATTTTCCATCTGCTCCGTGACAATTTCGGGAATGTGTGGTATTTGACCCATTTTAACGATCGGTTTGGAGAACATACAAGGTCTATGGGTTACAGAGTCGCTATAAACGGATATGGGCGGATCGGACGTTCCATTCTTCGGGCCCTTTACGAGTCCCATCACTTCAGGTCCCTTGAGATCGTGGCCATCAATGAACTCGCCGATGCCGGGACCATGGCCCACCTGACAAAGTACGATACCACCCATGGTCGGTTTCCGGGTGAGGTTGGTATTTCAGGCAACGACCTCCATGTGAACAACACCCTTGTCTGTCTGACCCACGAACCAGATATTGAGCGTCTGCCCTGGGGAAAATTGGGCGTGGACGTGGTGTTTGAGTGTACGGGCGCCTTTACCGAAAGAGACCGGGCCGAGGGACATTTAAGGGCCGGAGCAAAGCATGTCGTTTTTTCCCAGCCCGCCGAGGAGGATGTGGATGCCACCATCGTCTACGGCATCAACGACCACACCCTGGAACCCCATCACCGGGTGATCTCCAATGCCTCGTGTACCACCAATGCCGGAGTGCCCGTGCTCAAGGTACTGAATCAGGCCATTGGCATTGAATCGGGAATCATCACCACCATCCATTCCATCATGAATGACCAACCCGTGATTGATGCCTACCACCACCATGACCTTCGGCGCACCCGGTGTGCCGGGCAGTCGATCATCCCCGTTGATACCGGGCTTGCCAGGGGAATCGATCGCATCCTTCCCGAGCTTTCAGGCCGGTTTGAGGCCGTATCCATGCGGGTTCCGACCATAAATGTGTCGGCCCTTGACATCACCATGGTCATGGCGGCACAGACCAGCGTGGCCGAGGTGAATCAGATTCTGAACCAGGCGACCTCGGGCCGGTTGTCAGGCATTCTCGGTTATACGGAAGAGCCCCTTGCCTCCTGCGATTTCAACCACGATTCAAGATCTTCCGTGGTGGATGGCTGCCAAACCCGGGTCAGCGGTGGCGTGCTTGTTAAAATTCTGACGTGGTTTGACAACGAGTGGGGCTATGCCAACCGGATGCTTGACACGGCAGCGGCCCTGCTTAAAACAAGCATATTATCATAACCTCCTTGACATGGACCCATATTTGGTTTTTGATTAATTCCATATCCAGCATCTGGCCCGGCATTCCGGGACGGCAGGTGGGGTGGAAACATGAATTCAAAAAAAATTGCACTGGAGAAATTTGATCAACTGCGCAGTCAGGCTGAAGCGTTGATCAATGCCCGGGATTTTCCCTCCGGGTCCCCGGCGGTTGAAACCTTGTTCTGTCTGATCAATGAACTCCGAACACTCCAGAAGGAGGTGGCCCTGCAAAACGAGGCTTTGCATCGCTCCCAGCTGGAACTGGTCCAGGTCAATGGTGCCATGACCACCCTCATGGAAAAGATGAACCAGATCCGAAGCGAGGTTGAAAAGACAGTTTACGCCTCAATAAAACGGTTGATCCTTCCCTATGTCGACAAATTGAAACATGGCCCGCTGCAACAGGACCAGAAAACCCTGGTTGATATTCTGGAGTCAAACCTCCTTGAAATTGTAAAGCCCTTTGTGGCAGACATGAACGCCCTGGATGGAAGCTTTACGCCCATGGAGATTCAGATCTCCCACCTGGTAAGGGCAGGTCGGACCAACAAGGAGATCGCCCGCATCCTCACCATTGCCCCGAGAACCGTGGGGTTTCACCGGGAGAACATCAGAAGAAAGCTTGGAATCAACAACAAGAAAGTCAATCTCAGATCTGTTCTTTTATCGTGTGGGTGATCAGTGAAAAAGGGAGGTACGTTGTTCGTTCAGGTGAAGTCATGGAAACGATAGATCCGGCGCAGCAGCTCTGGCGTTATGTGCAGTTGTCGGACCTTGTACTGCCCCAGACAACCGTGTCGAGTTCCATCAAGGGTGGCATCAGGGGGCTATGGCAACGCCTCAGGGGGAATAGAACAGTGGACGAGGCGGCTGAAAAAAAAGAGTTGGCCCTTGAGCAGATACCTGGGGCCCTGACTGAAAGAATTGCCCCCGATCCAGACTGGCAGTTGCCGGCCGCAGTTTTAAAGGTTCAACTGGACGAAATGTTGGCTTTGGATGGACTGTTTGATAAAAAAAACGATCAAACCACCTGTTTTCTGGTGGTCGGATTTCCCCACGGGGGCAACGAACAAACCCTTAGGATTATTTCCGAATCCGCCCATTGGCAGGCCATTGATCAACCCACCACGGAACAGATTTTCTCCCAGGACCACAACTGGCTCAAACAGATTGAAACCTGCGACACCCCCTGGGTTATTCCGGCCCTGGAGCGTTGCTACCTGCGCCATGTCCATGGTCTGGCCCTTGTGCGGGGGCTGTTTGAAATGATCAACACACGGGCCATGGGGCCCGGTATTATCGGGTGTGACAGCTGGGCCCTTGCCTACTTGAAACATGTACTGCCCGGCCGCCTTCCCCCGGCACTGGTGGCCCAGCCCTTTGACGACCAGCGGCTTTCCAGGTGGTTTTATCAACAGGCCCTGACCGGGTGCAATCGACCGGTTGTTTTCTGCCATACCCATAATGGCGAGCCTGTATTCCCCGCGGACAGGGAAGGAGGCCAGGCCAGTGCCTTCATGAATCAGCTGGCGGCCCACACCTTTGGAATTCCCGGAGTCGCCATCAGCCTTTGGCGAAGGGCCCTGAGGCAGGAACCGGACAGGGCAGCGGCTGACAAGGCTCCGGAGGATACCTGCCAGGGCCTGGAAACCACCCTGTGGGTACTGCCGTGGGATAAATTGACGCACCCGTCCCTGACTGCTCCGGTCAGTTCTGAGACATCGATCGTTCTGCATACCCTGTTGCTCCATAACGGCCTCAGCCAGGAGGTTTTGGCCGAAATCCTGCCTTTTTCCACCCATGGGGTCACAAGGGCTGTCTGGTCACTGAAGGATGCCGACCTGATCGAGAAGGCTGACGGTCGGTGGAACGTCTCTCCTGGGGGGTACCCCATGGTGAGACGGTACCTCAACGGCGAGGGGTATCTGACCGACTCATTTTAAGGGGATCCGGATATGCATATCTTCACCCAATTGAACGGCATGATTTTCATCAAGGGCGGCGTGGTTATCGGGATCGCCTTCCTTGTAATCACCCTGTCCCAGCGAATCGCACCATGGCTGGCCGGAAGATTTTCCGGCCGCTACCGTTTATATATCCTTGCCTCGGTGCCTGTTGTGCGATTGATCGTCATTGTATTGACCGTGTGGACGCTTATTTCCATGGCCGTTGAACCCACGGCTGAGAATATTTTTGCCCTTTTGGGTGCCTTTGGTCTGGCCCTGGGCTTTGCCTTTAAAGATTATGCCAGCAGCCTTATTGCCGGGATTGTGACCCTGTATGAGGCGCCCTATCGCCTCGGGGACTGGGTGGCCATTGAGGAGGCCCAGGGTGAGGTGAGCGCCATTGGCATGCGGTCGTTTGAGATTGTCACCCCCGACGATACGGTGGTGGTCATCCCCCACCTGAAGCTCTGGGACAGTAAACTGTTTAATGCCAATGACGGTTCCCGCAATCTCCAGTGCGCGGCTGCTTTTTATCTTGATCCCCGCCATGATCCGAAACTTGTGATCCAGGTCCTCCAGGATACGGCATTGACCAGCGCCTATCTGCAGGTGGAAAAACCCATAGGTGTGGTTGTCCTGGAAAAACCCTGGGCAACCCAGTACCGGCTCAAGGCGTATCCCGTGGACCCCCGGGATCAGTTCAGGTTCACAACGGATCTCACGGTAAGGGGCAAGGTGGCCCTGGAAGCCCTGGGCGTGGCCTATCCAGACAGAACCGTTGTTCCGGCGGGCGCCTTTGACAGTGCATGAGGCAGACTTCAAGCGGCATTTTGTTCGTGAACGGGCACTGGCAGTTCAATGGTAAAACAGGTGCCTGATCGCGCATTTGAGTTTACAAAAAACCGCCCCCCATGTCCCTTTGTGACGATGAAGTAGGATACTGAAAGGCCCAGACCGGTGCCTATCCCCGGGGGTTTGGTGGTGAAAAATGGCTCAAATATGCGGCGCTGGCTCTCCAGGGGCACACCCGGGCCGTTGTCTTCAACCTCCATGCGAATGCAGCGGGGGTGCTGGGAAATGCGAACACGTATCCGGGGGCTGGTAAGGGCCGGGGTTGTTTCTGCCATGGCCTGGGCTGCGTTGCGGAACAAATTGAGAAAGACCTGTTCCATTTCGATCATGTTGCAGCAGATCTGGGGAATGTCTTCGTCTATCTGGATCTGGATGTCAATTTTTTTAAAGTCACAACTCTTTTTTAAATCATAGTCTTTTTCAGTCAGGCCCACGGCATTTTCAATGATCCGGCGGATGTCACAGACCGTATGCTTTGAATTACTGTGCCGGGTAAAGTCCAGCATATGGCGGATGATGTCTGCAGCCCGAACGGCACCGGACTGGATATGCTCGACAAAGATGTCCAGCTTTCGTGCCTTTATATAGCGGGCCACCATCTCCATATCCACCCCAAGGGCTTTGGCCGTCTCCTGGTTCTTTGCAAAGTCGGTCCGGGTACGCTGGGCCAGATTCTGTGCCGCCTGGAGTACGATGCCAAGGGGATTGTTGATCTCGTGGGCAATGCCTGCGGCAATCCCGCCAAGGGAGAGCATTTTTTCCGTCTGGATGATCATCTCCTGCATCTTTTTTGTTTCGGTAACGTCACGCACAATGGCCCACAGGCCTTGGTTCTGGTTGTTTTCGTCTTTGAGCAGAAGGGTTCGCAGCTCCACGGGGAAGAGGGTACCGTTTTTCCGGCGATACTCTTTTTCATACACATCGGAATACCCCCTGGGCAGCACCTGGTCTGAAATAATGGATCGTTCAACCGGCTGCCATTTTTCAGGGGTCAGGTCCAGGTAGGAGAGGGACTTCAGTTGTTCCTGGTCATAGCCGACCATGGTTTGAAAGGCCTTGTTTGACTCTGTAATCCTGCCGTCCATATCCAGGCAGACAAATCCATCCATGAGACTCTGGTAGAGTCCCCGGTATCTGGCTTCGCTCTGCCGGATGGCTTCTTCCCGGGCGTTGATGGCCAGAATCATTGCATTGGACGCCTCGGTCAGGGCCTGGAGTTCCTGATAGTGCTGTTTTTCAGCCAGCGGCTGGTAGTCGCCCCGGGCAATTTTGCCGGCATGAACCGTCAACTGGGCAAGGGGTTTTAACGTCCTTTTCAGCATGAGGACGCTTGAAATGACGGCAAATAGCGCGGTAAGGGCCATGCCGGGCCATAAAAGTTTGTGTATGGGCCTGACGGCGAGATGAACGGCCTTCACGGGAAGAATAACGGCACTGACCCAGCCGGTTTCCGGAATGATAACGGCACTGGCCAGTTTTTTTACCCCCCTGAATTCATATGAATAGGTTCCCCCCTTGCCCGATAATGCCTGCTGGACTGCTTGGAGGTGGCTGACATTCACCCGCTGGTCCACAAGGGACTGGTCGGGATGGGCAATGATGGTTCCCTGGGCATCAATGATGGCAATGTCTTCGTTCTGGTTTGGATCGGTTTTATCGGTGATGCGCCTGAGGGCGGCAAGGTTGAGATGGCTGACGACCACGCCGGTTTCCAAGCGCAGGCACAGAGATAGTGTCGGTTGTCCCGTTTGCACGGAAAGGGTGGTTGACGACCAGCAGGGGGTATGGCTTTTACGGCCCAACTGAAAAAAAGGTTGATTGGACATGTCCATCCCGTAGAGTTCTGCGGAGCAGGGTGAGCAGTGTCTGATTTTTCCCTGGTCGTCAAGGAGCATGATGGATTCGATGGCCGGATAGACCCCCATCACAGATGCCAGGTAGGTGTCGATCTGTTCCGGATCAATCATTTTCTGGTCACTGACAATGGCTTTGACCTGCTCCAGGACATTCAGGTGGGTCTGCAAAAGCCTCTCCACCTCGCCTGCAACGGATCGGGCCAGCAGGGCGTTTCGCTGGGTGAGCTCCTTTTTCATCTGATCGGTTAACAGGTTGAGTGTCATCAGACCGATGATCACTATGGGCAGGACCCCCAGCATTATAAAATTGAGGGTGAGCATGTTTTTAAGGCTATAAAAAAATTTCATACAGGTTGCTCCAGGGTGACAACATCACCGTACTTGGCCGTCATGATCTTTTTGTAATGGTTGTCATCAGTAGGCGGTTCACTCGCAACCGCTTCCTGGATGCTTTTGTTTGATTACCGGGAACAGATGTCACATCTGTTCCCGGGGGTCAATTCATTTTTCTAGAAGTTAAGGGTTTCCTGGAGTTCGTCCGTGGAAAAGTCCCAGGTGGTGTTATGGGGCGGGAAGCTCTCCTTGAACATTTCAGGGAGCTGGTCATCGGCCTTTGTAAAGCCTGCTTTTCGGTTGAATTCCTTTTCATCGTTGAGGATGGACTTGCCGAGGCTGACCACGTCGTCGGGGGTCAGGGCAATGCCGTACTGGGCGTTGAGCAGGTTCACAATGGTCTGAACCCCGTCCTCATTGTCAAGGACGGCAAAGGCCACAAACAGGCACAGGCCTGCTGCATCAATGGCTGCCGTTGCAATCTGGAGGTTCTGGGAGAGCTCGATGTTGCCCTCTTTTTTCAGGGGATCCACTGTGCCGCCAACGGCCAGGATGTTTGCCGTGACGCCGTAGCCTGCGGTGTGGTCTGCGCCCATGGGGGTGGTGGCATAGGTGACGCCAACGCCCTTGACCGATCTTGGGTCATAGGCGGGGAAGGCCTGGCGCTTGACAGCAGGAATCCTGTCAACGCCCAGGGCATCGGCCGTAAAGGCGGTTCCATTGCCGAGGATCTTGCCCATGGGGGTTCCCTTGCCGATCTCCTTGACCAGTTCGATGGCTGCCTTGCTGTCTCCCCATTCAATGATGCCGCCCTCCATGGCCATGCCGATGGCAACGCCCGTGTCGATGGTGTCCACACCAAAGTCGTCGCAGAGCCTGTCCATCATGGCAATGTCGTCAAGGTCCTTGATCAGGCAATGGGAACCAAATGCCCAGAGGGTCTCGTACTCAAATCCGGAGGTGAGGTATTTTCCGTCCTTGCTGTGGTAAGCCTGGGAGCACTTCATGACACAGCCCGGGTGGCAGCCTTCGGAGACAACGCCGCCCCTGGCCTCGATGTTTTCAGCCATCCGCTCGCCGCTGATATCCTGGGCGTGCTCGAACCGGCCTGTCCTAAAGTTCTTTGTGGGCAGGGCACCGGCTTCGTTGATGACATTTACCAGGACTGCCGTGCCAAGGGCCGGAAGACCCTGGCCGCAGACGGGGTGGTTGGTGAGCATTTCGACCCAGCGCTTGTTGGCCGTCTTGAACGCCTCTGGATCGGCCATGGTAAGCCGGGGAGCGCCCTTGTCATCCACGATGATGGCTTTGATTCCCTTGGACCCCATGACCGCACCCAGACCGCCCCTGCCCAGTGCCCGGCCCGGTGTTCCCTTGGGGTCTGCCACATGGATGCTTGCGGCCTTGAGGCGCTGTTCGCCGGCCTGGCCGATGCACATGACACCGGTCCGCTTGCCGAACCGATCCCAGAGTTTTTCCATGGTGTCGTAGTTGCCGAATCCCACGTACTCGTCGGCCGGGACAATTTCAACGCCGTCATTTTTAATGATGACCATCGAGAATTTTTTGTCTTCGGGTTTGCCCTCGAGGACAACGGCACTGATGCCGAGCTTTGCAAGCTTCTGGGAGACCAGGCCGCCCGCGTTGCTCTCCTTGATGCCGCCCGTGAGGGGGGATTTGGCACCGGCTGAAAGCCTGCCCGAGTTGGCTGCCGGTGATCCTGATAAAAGGCCCGGTGCAATCACAAGCTTGTTGGATTTACCCAGGGCATGGCAGGTGGCAGGTACCTCGTTGAGCACCATTTTTGATGTCAGTGCCCGGCCTCCGAGGCCGGCCAGGTCGGCAGGTGTTTCTTCAAATGTATATGTTTTATCTGTTGTGTTGATTCTCAATATTTTTGACATGATCTCTCCTTGAATCTTTTACTTGAATCTTTGCTAACTGAACATTACCGCTTCTGTTTTCTTCGTCTTCGTCTGTCGGGTTCGGCCATTTTGACAAGCTTTGGATCAAACCGGGCAATGGTTTCCACAAGATCCTTCTGCTGGGCCATGACATCCAGGATATCCTTGTATGCCATGGGCACTTCATCCAGCCCTGCTGAAACCAGGGTAACGCCCTTTTCCTCGAGGAATCGGTTCAGATAATGCCTGTCAAACTGCTTGATTGCCGCATTGCGGCTCATTCGTCTTCCTGCCCCATGGGCTGCGGAATTTAAGGCCCGGGTGTTTCCAAGTCCCCTCACAATAAAACCGGGGGTGGCCATGGATCCCGGAATAACGCCTAGGACCCCCCTGTCTGCGGGAGTCGCTCCTTTGCGGTGAACAATCACCTCCTCATCCCCACACTGCATTTTCCACGCAAAGTTGTGGTGGTTCTCCAGGGTCAGGACCGAAACCGCCCCCAGATGGTTCAACACACTTTGGTGGATGATATCATGGTTCGCAGACGCGTATCTGCCCATGAGTTCCATTGCCTTCCAGTATTCAAGCCCTTCCGACCGATCAAGGTCGAGCCAGGCAAGTTCGTTTAAATGTTTGGGAAGTTCGGGATGGAGGCGGCGGGCAAGGGTGCTGTAGTGTTTGGCAATGGCCGCTCCCGGTCCCCTGCTTCCGCTGTGGGTCAAAAAAGCCAGATATTTTCCGGGTTCAAGCCCCATTTCTGCAGTGGCAAGGGTCAAAAGTCCAAATTCAGCAAAGTGGTTGCCCGACCCGCTGGTGCCAAGCTGCTGCCATGCCTTGTCCTTGAGCCCTTTGACCGTGTGACAGAACGTCCAGTCTTCATCCATGACCCTGTGGTTTCTGGGTCGTTTATACGACTCTCCCACCCCGAATATTGTTTCCTGCTCCAGGGCCGCCCTGAATGGGGCCTGGTGGGCCTGGAATCTGTCAAACGTCAGATCCAGAACGCTCATCTTTACCCGGCAGGCAATGTCCACACCCACGGCATAGGGAATGACGGCATTCCTTACGGCCAGGACACCGCCAATGGGCAGTCCATACCCCATATGGGCATCGGGCATGAGTGCTCCCCGGATGGATATGGGGAGGGCACAGGCGTTGTCCATCTGACGTATGGCATCGGCCTCGATCTCCTTTCCCCAGATTTCATAGGGGGCAGACTGTTTGATGCAGGGTTTTTTCCCCATTGCTTTTCCATTGCAGGATTGGTTAAATGTGTCTTGATCAGATATGATATTAACCTTGTAATGGATAAAAAACAAGGGGTAATATGCAAGGGAATAACCAGTGAAGACCATGGATAACCAGACAACCCGTCGTTTATTTGTTGCCCTGCCCCTGCCGGGAACAGTGGCTGATTTTCTTTTACAGCTTCAGAAATCCATGAAGACCGCCGGATTCAGGGCTTCCTGGTCCAGGATGGAGGCCATGCACCTGACGTTGAAATTCATTGGCGAGACGCCGGAGGAAAATCTGCCATCCATTATCCGGTCCGTTCAGACAACGGCGGCAGCCCATCACCGGTTTAAATTAAGGGTGCAGGGGGTGGGGGTATTTCCCTCTGCCCGGAGGGCAAGGGTTTTATGGGCCGGTGTGGGCCGGGAAAACCAGGATCTGTCAGCCCTCCACCAGGGGCTTGAATTGGCCCTGGCCCAGGTTGGTATCCCCCGGTCAGAGAATCGATTTGCCCCCCATTTCACCCTGGCCCGGTTCAGGAAAACTGTGGATCGGCATCTGATTGCGGACGTGGTGGATGCCTTTGGGACCCACCGCTCAGAACTTTTTGAGTGCCGTTCCATGGATCTTGTTCAGAGTGTTCTCAAGCCTTCCGGAGCGGTTCACACCCTTGTTGCCCGGGCAGAACTTAAGCCGTGATCAGTTTCCAGGGGGATCGATTTTCTTACAGACCATCTCAAACGCTTCCAGGGTCCCGTGCCGGAGGGTTTCCTTGAATGTCGTCCGGCAGCAGGTCTGCCTGACAATGGTCGAGCTGAATGGTCCTGAAAGGTGGGTGCCCTGGGCAATGGGGCCGTTGACAATGATTTGTGCAAGTCCCCGGCTTTGCCTGTTCCATTCCAGGAGTTGAAATCGTTTTCGCTCCAGGGCCTGGACCCTGGATTCTGTTCTTTGCCCTGTGACAGCCTTGCTTTGTTCGAGGGTCTCCAGGGACTGTACCATGGTTCGTTTTCGATGGTTGAGCTGCTTGAGGGCATTAAGGGCGGATGCAAGTTTTTTGTCAAGGGCCGCTACCAGGGCAGCCGTCCTTGGGGTGTGGTCTTGTGATCCGGTCTGATGCCGGGTTTTTTCAGCCTTTGCCGCGTCATGGAGCCGCTTGAGGCGGACCATCTTTTCAAAGACCCGGTCGATGCCCTCGCCCAGATCCTTGATGTTTTTTTCAAGGCTGCGAAGTTCCTGGCCGGCCAGGTCAATCTCTTCTGCAATTTTTTCAAGGGCAAGGATCAGGTGCTCTTCGCCGGCAACACGGATATGGCAGGGTTCGGTCACATCGCTTCCAACGCCCAGGGCGGATACGCCTCCCCTTGCCGATACCGTGGAGGCGATGATCCGGCTTTTCAGGGCCAGGCAGCGCCCGCTGATGGTGATGGCGGAATCCAGGATTTCATGGTCCACAATAACATCTCCAAAGGCCTCGATGGTGGAGTTGTGTATGTACCTTGCACGGACACTGCCCTGGGTTTTGATGACGGCATTGGTGATGCCGATGGAAACCGTGATGTCGCCGAGGCTTTCAAGGCGGGTGTCTCTGATTTCCCGGGTTTTCACCGTTCCGGCCTTTACCGGGTAGGCGCCGGTGAGCGTTCCGGAAACCGACAGGGCTGCATAGGTTTCAATGGCGCCGAACCGCATGTCTGCATCATCCAGGACATTGACGGCCGGCAATACATGGAGCCGGCCCAGCACAGATACAAACGGCGTTCCGCTGGCGGCTGCAAAGACCCGGGTACCGTCCTTTGCCATCCGTGTTCCCTTGCCGCAGTTGAAAACAGCGGGTTCTGTTCTGTGGGGAAGCGCTTTTTCCAGGGGGTTGCCCAAAACATCAACCCCGGGACGGGCATGGTCGATTCTTTCCAGCTTTGCCAGGGGGTCGCCCCGTTCCACCCGAATGGGTTTCTTTGCATCCACCTTAAAGAGATGTTTCACCCGTGTTGTTCCTGGAAGCACCGGCAGTTCCCCCCTGGCCAGGATGAATCGCGTCAGGCCTTTGTCCAGGCAGCACTGGAGAATTTCATCCCGGAGAATTCCCTGGATCACACCCTTTGCCGCCATGGCCGTCTTGAGCATGGCCAGGGTGGCCGGGGGCGTTCCCGGTTCCGGAATCTCAGCCCAGGCCTCCATGGCATCCGGGGACAGGGTGATGTTGATGCCATCGTCAGGGGGGGGCATGGGGGCTGTCGGGTCTTCGGGTCTGTCCATTTGTTGCTGGTCGGCCAGGATGAGGTTGCGCTGCCCGGGGGTCAAGAAACCCTCGGTTACCATGACGTCCCCCAGGCGGTTGACAGCCCTGTGTCGTTTGAAGGCCCTGATCTGGGACGCCATGGCCCTGTCCACCTGGTGTTTTGTTGCAAACCCCTTTTGGACGACCGTGGCGGCAAAGGTTTTGTCCTGGTCCCTGATCATGAGGAACTGGCGCTCTTCATGGTTCAGGGTCAGGCCCTTCAGCCCGTCCCCGCCCTGTTGGGGTATTGGTCCTTTGCCATTGATCCGTTGCTGCTCACTGGCAATGATCTGTCTTTGTTCAGCAGTGATGACGCCTGACTCAACAAGAATATCACCGATCATGCGCTTGCGTTTTTCTTCCCTGAACTGTTTGAGCTGTTGTTTAAGGGCCGCATCCACCTGCTGCTTTGTGGCAAACCCTTGTTTGACTGCAATCTGGCCGAATTTTTCCCCCTGGTACTTGAGAACGAGAAATTCCTGGAGCAGTTGGATGAGGCTTATCTGGTAGGGGGTGGCCATCTGCTCCTGGCCCATGAGGTCTGCAAGCGAACGTCCTGTTTCACCCTGGAGTTCAATCAGTCGCTCCATCTGCTGGCTGTTTATGGTGCCGTATTTGAGGGCTATTTCACCCACGGAGGGGGGGCCGGGAGGGTGTGTCACGGTTTTTCTCTTTTGGTTAGGGGGTCAATGATAAAGGTTCCCCCTCTTTTTAAACAAATTGCCCCCTGTGTCAAGCTATTCCTCCCCCAACGGCCAGGCAGGGGGGGCTGTTTTACAGGGGGCGGTCTGGGGGCGTGTTTATAATCCCTGGAGCTGGAACAAAAATTTTGATATGTCTTGGTAGAGTACTCTGGATTTATGGATTTCTATTCAAGGATAAAAATATGATCAACAACGATATATTACGAATGTTCCGGTATGCCATGGACATCAGCGATTCAAAGCTGGTTGCAATCTTCGGGCTGGCAGGCGTGGCGGTAGACCGGAATCAGATCGAGGCAATGCTCAAAAAAGAGGATGAGGAGGGATTTGAGACCCTTGATGATCTCACCATGACGGCGTTCCTGAACGGGTTGATCGTCCATGAGCGCGGAGAGAGAAGCGGTGGCCCGCAGGGGGCTGCCCCCCAGGCCCCCGAGTCCCTGACCAACAATATCATCCTCAAGAAACTGAGGATCGCCCTTAACTACAAGGAGGAGGAGATGATGGCCGTGTTCAGGCTTGCCGGCAAGGATGTCTCAAAATCCATGCTTTCCGCCCTGTTCCGCAAACCGGGTCACAAGAACTACAAGGATTGCGGGGATCAGTTCTTGAGAAATTTTCTCAAGGGGCTTGCCATGCGCTACCGGGGATAAAAAATGTAAAAAAGATAAAAAATGGGGTCAGGCTTTCTTTGTTGTCGTAAAAAAGTCGTGGGGCGTACCCCGCTCGAAATAACGACAACAAGCCAGGCCTGACCCCTTGTTTTACGACAACAAGCCAAGCCTGACCCCTTATTTTACCTTGTTTTATTCGGGCAGTATCAGATTCATGGCAACGCCGATGATGCCGGCAAGGCCGATGCCCTGGAGGGTGAACTCGCCTGCGGAAAAGCTCATCCCTCCGATGCCGAACACCAGGATGAGTCCCACGATGGTGAGGTTCCTTGCCTCGGTGAGATCCTGACCTGATTTCACCAGGGTATTGAGTCCGACCACCATGATGGCACCAAAGAGCAGCAGCATGATGCCGCCCATGACCGGTCCCGGGATGGTCTGGAGAAAGGTTCCGAATTTGTTTACAAATGCCAGAAGGATCGCTGCAATGGCGGCCCAGGTCATGATGGCGGGGTTAAACACCCGGGTCAGGGCAATGGCACCGGTCACCTCGGAATAGGTGGTGTTGGGCGGTCCGCCCAGGAAAGAGGCCAGGCTGGTTGCAATGCCGTCGCCGAGCATGGTGTTCTGGATGCCGGGATCCTTGACATAATCCTTGCCCGTGACGCTGCCGATGGCAAGCACATCGCCAAAATGTTCAATGGCAGGGGCAATGGCAATGGGCACGATGTAAAAAATGGCCTGGAGGTTCCATTCGGGCAGGGTAAACTGGGGCATGGCAAGCCAGGGTGCCGAGGAGACAGGTGCAAAATCAACGATGCCAAAGATCAGTGACAGGATGTAACCCACAATAATCCCGCAGAGGATGGGAATGAGCTTGATGAATCCTCTGCCGAAGATGGATGCCAGAACCGTTGCTGTAAGGGCCGACAGTGAGATGATCATGGCCGTTCTCTGGGGAAAGAGCACAAACCCTCCGTCGCCTGTCTTGCCCATGGCCATGTTCACGGCCACAGGGGCAAGGATGAGGCCGATGACCATGATGACGGGACCCGTGACAATGGGGGGCAGTACCCGTTTGATGATGCCGCTTCCCTGCCACCTGATGAGCAAGCTCAACAGGACATAAACAACGCCTGCCGCGCAGAGCCCGCACATGGTGCCGGGAATTCCCCAGGTCTTGACCCCGTACATGATCGGCGGAATAAAGGCAAAGGACGAGGCCAGAAAGATGGGGACCTTTCCCCGGGTGATAACCTGGAATACCAGGGTCCCGGCGCCTGCCGTGAAAAGTGCCACATTGGGGTTGAGGCCGGTGAGAAGGGGCACCAGTACCAGGGCGCCAAATGCAACAAAAAGCATCTGGGCTCCCAGGAGGGCGTCCTTGATCTGGAAATTGTAGTCTGTTGATGAATGGCTGCTTTCCGACATGCGTGCTTGTCCTTTTTCTTTGATTGATGGTTTTTTATGAAATCCCCACCCGGGCATCATCCGTGCAGGCGTTTCATTGTTCGTTGTAACCCGGGCCGATACCCCCCTGGCAGGCCTATGGCGGTAAAACGGCTATTTGGTGCCAAATATTTTGTCCCCGGCATCACCCAGGCCGGGAAGGATATAACCGACTTCGTTGAGGCGTTCATCAATGGCCGCCACATAAATGTCCACATCGGGATGGGCCTCCTGGATTCTTTTTAGACCCTCGGGGGCTGCAACCAGGAAGAGCCCCTTGATTCTGGTGCATCCTGACGCCTTGAGCAGTTCAATGGTGGCAAGGAGGGTGCCGCCGGTTGCCAGCATGGGATCCAGGATCAGGGCGATACGTTCGTCCATGGCGCTTGCCGTCTTGACATAGTACTGAACCGGCTGGAGCGTCTCTTCGTTTCTGTAAAATCCCACAACGCTCACCTTTGCCGACGGGATCAGGTCGATCACCCCGTCCATCATGCCAAGTCCTGCCCTGAGGATGGGTACAATGGTGATCTTCTTTCCCTTGATTCGTTCGACCTGAACCGGTCCTGCCCAGCCTTCAATGGTCTCGGTCTCTGTTTCCATGTCCTGGGTTGCCTCGTAGGTGAGCAGCCTTGCCACCTCGGACGCAAGATCCCTGAAATCCTTTGTGGTAATGTCCTTCTGGCGCATCAACCCGAGTTTGTGCTTTATGAGTGGGTGGTCTTCCACGTAAACAGGCATAGTTCCTCCTTGTTCTGTCGGTTGTTAACGGTTGATTGATAAATCCCTTAAACATATGAAAAATCAGATCCGATAGTCAAGAAAAATGAGAGTGGTATTGATATTTTTATGGTTTTGTGGTGAAAGGAGTGAATGAAAAATCAGAACGTCATTGAGGTCGCCGTTGCCCTTCCCGTCCACGGCAGTTTTACCTATGCCCTTCCCTTGGAACTTGCTGCCGAGGCAACGCCGGGCATGCGGGTGCTGGTTCCCTTTGGAAACCGCAGGGTCACGGGCTATGTCCTTGGCCCGGGCCATGCGACAACCGAATTTACGGCAAAACCCATCCATGAAGTTCTGGATGAAGCCCCCCTTTTCCCCCCGGCCATGATTGAACTGTTCAGGTGGGTGTCTGATTATTATATCCACCCCCTGGGTGAGGTGATCAAGGCTGCCCTGCCAAAGGGGCTGAACCGGTATGACGTTTCGTTCATCTCCCTTGTTGAAACGCCTGGGGACCTGTCCGACCCGCCAGATCTCTCCGGGCTCTCCCCTAAAGAGCAGGCCGTTGTGGCGCTGTTGAAAAAAAAGGGGTCTGTCTCGGTAAAGAGCCTTGTGGGAAGGGGGAAGAATCCATCTGTTTCGGCCCTTGTAAGGCGGTTGATACAAAAGGGTGTGATCCGGCAGGCGGCACGGCTGAAAAAAGATCAGATCCAGATGAAGACCGAAAAATTCATTCTGCCGGCTGAACCGGCAGTGCCCATGGAGCGGATGTCTGCCAAGCGCAGACAGATCCTGGACCTTGTGCGGGAAAAGGGCGAGATCTCCCTGACCCTTCTCCGGCAGGCGGTGCCCACGGCCCCGAAGCTGGTGAAGCTTCTTGCCGAGGCAGGTTATCTTGAGATTCTCGAGCGTCAGGTGTTCCGGGATCCCCTGGGGGACCCGGTGGACCCGGATGTCCCCCCCGAACTCATGGACGAACAGGCCGGGGTTGTCAACCAGGTGATCTCCGAGATGGACAAGGGTTTCTCCCGGTATCTGCTCTCGGGTGTCACGGGCAGCGGCAAGACCGAGGTTTACATGCGCCTTGTGACCGAGGCCATGGACCGGGGGCAGGGGGCCCTGGTGCTCGTGCCCGAGATTTCCCTGATTTCCCAGACCGAGCGGCGTTTCAGGGCCAGATTCGGCAAAAAGATCGCCGTCCTCCACAGCGGCCTGACCATGGGCGAGCGTCTGGATCAATGGAACCGGATCATGACCGGGGATGCCGTCATTGTCATCGGGGTCCGTTCGTCGGTGTTTGCTCCCATCAACCGCCTGGGTATCATCATTGTGGACGAGGAGCACGACACCTCCTACAAGCAGGAGACAGGCCTTCGCTACAATGCCCGGGACATTGCCGTGGTCCGGGCCAAAATCGAGAACATCCCCGTGGTCCTGGGCTCGGCCACCCCGTCCGTTCAGTCCTACTACAATGTGTGTGAGGGAAGATTCAAGGAACTCAAGCTGACCCAACGAGTCAACCGCCATCCCCTGCCCGAGATCGAGCTTGTGGATCTCAAGCGCTACAAGGATTTCCGGGGCATCGAGCGGATCATCACCCCGGAATTGTCAAGGGGGATCGGCCGCACCCTTGAGCGGGGAGAGCAGGCCCTGATCTTTCTGAACCGCCGGGGGTTTGCCACCTATCCGGTCTGTCAGGCGTGTAACGAGCCGGTCAAGTGCAGGTTCTGCGATCTGACCATGACCCTTCACATGGACACAAACGAGTTCCGCTGCCATTTGTGCGGATTTTCCATGTCCATGAATCAGCCCTGTCCCAGCTGCAATGCCCGGCGGATCAAGCCCCTGGGGTTCGGCACCGAGCGAATTGAAGGCATGCTCCAGGTCCTTTTCCCGGAAGCAAGGGTGGCAAGGCTTGACCAGGATACCAGCGCTAAAAAGGGGTCCATGGTTTCCATCCTGAAAAAGGTGAAGCACCGCACCGTGGACATCATCGTCGGCACCCAGATGCTTGCCAAGGGCCATGATTTTCCGTTCATCACCCTGGTGGGGGTGATCTGTGCCGATCTTTCGTTGAATTTTCCCGATTTCAGGGCAGGCGAGAGGACCTTCCAGCTCCTGGCCCAGGTGGCGGGAAGGGCCGGGCGGGGGGATCGAAAGGGGCGGGTGATCATGCAGACCTACAACCCGGAACATTTCAGCATTGAGGCGTCCAGAAACCAGGATTTTGTCGAGTTCTACCACAAGGAGATCCCCTTTAGAAAAGGACTGGGCTATCCCCCGGTCTCCCGGATCATCCAGCTGAAAATTTCAGGACCCGACAAGGACAAGGTCAAGGCCCATGCGCTGTTTGTCGGGGAAGCGTGCAAGCGCCTGGTTGACCAGGACAGCGAAAACGGCCACCTGGTTCAGATCCTCGGCCCCATTGAGGCGGGGATCCCAAAGATTGCCATGCGCTACCGGTGGCAGATTCTGCTGAAAAGCTCCCGGGCAACCCTGCTGAACAGGCTTGTCCGGGCCATGCTGGCCGAGAAAAAGGCCTTTGCCAACAGGGATGTGACTGTTGGAATTGATGTGGACCCCTATTCCATGAGCTAGGAGCTATTTATGCAAGTCGCGGTCAAACGAGCCCCGGTCCAACGGGTCCAGCCCAGGCTGCTGGTCATTGATAACTATGACAGCTTTACCTATAACCTTGTGCAGATGTTTACCCGTTTTGACCTTGAGATCATTGTCCGGCGGTCGGACCAGATCACGGTAGGGCAAGCAACAACCCTTGATCCGGCCTATGTGCTGGTGAGCCCCGGACCAAGGGATCCGGCCCATGCCGGTGTGTCCATGGCGATTATCCGCCATTTTTGCGGGCAGCGACCGGTCCTGGGCGTGTGCCTTGGCATGCAGTGCATCAACGAGGTGTTTGGCGGCAGAACCGTCCGGGCGCCCGTTCCCGTCCATGGCAAACAGGACCTTATTGAACATGGTGGCCAGGGGATTTTCCGGGGCATGCCCCAGCCCTTTGCCGCAGCCCGATATCACTCGCTTGTCATTGACAAAACCTGCGATGACCTGGTTACCACGGCCTGGAATCATAAGGGGATCATCATGGGGGTTGAACTCAAGGGGGCGGCGTTGTTCGGGGTGCAGTTCCATCCCGAGAGTTTCCTGACGGACCATGGCCACCTGTTGATTGAAAATTTTCTTGCCTCAGCCTAGAAGCTTGTTGAAAAAAAGGTAGGGACCCAGGTTGTCAAAATGCTCCTGGGACAGGAAAACCGCACTGATATAGGGGCCGTCCGTGGCTGTTACGACCACCTGTTTTTTTACGATGGACTGTTTTGCATCGTCCAGGACAAATTCAAGCAGGAGCCTGTTTCCCGCCACGACCTTCTGCCGGATGTTGAGCATCAGGGTGACGCCCCTGGCGTTGAGGCGCTTGACGGTCATCCGGCCGCTCCATGGTTTTTCTCCCCTGCTGGTGCAGGTTCCGGCAAGGTGCATCTCCCTTGCGCATAGGCCCCGACGTTCCAGCACGGCACAAAAGGTCTCTTTGCATCCGCACCGGTACCGTATGCGGGTGACGGGTTTTTCTATCCTGTACTGGGAGAGCAGCAGGGTCTTTTTCCGGTTGCACCCGGGGCAGGTGATGGTTGCCGTGTCAAGGCTGTCGATGACTATTTTATGATCCATGGGATACTCCTTATTAATGGGGGCAGGTTTTTCTTGTCACTCTTTTCCGGTGTTCCCCGCATTTGACGATCTTTCACTATTCGTGCCAGGCGGACAAAATGGTTGATATATGGGAACAGTATGCTTAGTATGGCGGATGGAACTCTGTTTTTCCGGGCCGGTCACTGTTGGTATCCGGCGGAGGGGTGTCTTATTTAGTCTAATTGGTTGTATTTAACATGTCCATTGTGGTGAAAAAATGGAAACAGCGTCATTTGATCTGTTCAAGTCCTTTGCAGGGGAACTGGACCCTGGGATTCTCCAGGAAAAGTTTCTCAAAGCCCTTTTAAAACTTCAAAATGTCCACAGGGGATCCATCTGGATTCGGCGAGAGAACAGCTACCACTGTATCGAGGCCCTGGGATCGGAACAGGAGCGCATCAAGGGGATCTCCATCAGTGCCCGCCATTCGAGCATTGTCGGCTGGGTGATCGAGAACCGGCAGATGGCGGTTTCCGATCCCAGAAACGATGACCGTCATTTCAAGGACCTGGAAGATAACCTCCGGGTAAAGAGCAGTCTGATTCTCTGCTTTCCCCTGTTTCTGAAGGACCGATCGGTCTACGGGGCCGTTCAGATCATCGACACCACTCCTGACAAACACCTGATCAATCTTGACAAGGGCTACCTTGAACACCTCCAGAACCTGGTGGATATCGGATCCATGGCCCTGGGCAATGCCGTTCTGTACCGGGAAAAGATTGAAGAGGCCGAAACCCTTAAAATCGCCCTCCGGGAGTACCAGGAAGAGACGCCCATTGTCGGCCAGAGCCGGGCCCTGGGTGAGGTCATGGCCCTTGTTCGAAGCTATGCTGCATCTGATTTCCATGTGTTGATCACGGGCGAGAGCGGTACGGGCAAGGAACTTGTGGCCGAACAGCTCCACCGCACGGGCCTTCGAAGGGAGATGCCCTTTCTGGTTCAAAACTGCAGTTCCATTCCCGAGACCCTGCTTGAAAGCGAGCTTTTCGGGTATAAGAAAGGGGCTTTTTCCGGTGCAGTTCGGGATAAAAAGGGGTTGTTTGAAGCGGCCGACGGGGGAACGGTTTTTCTGGACGAGATCGGGGACATGCCCATGAACATCCAGGCAAGCATTCTACGGGTGCTCCAGAACAATGAGGTCAAACCCCTGGGTGCCACAAGTGTGACCCATGTGGATGTAAGGATCATTTCAGCCACCCACCGGGATATTAAAAAAATGGTTGCCGAAAATACCTTCCGCCAGGATCTTTTCTACCGCCTGGCCGTTCTGCCCATTGATCTGCCGCCCCTGCGCAGCCGCAGGGAGGATATTCCGCTGCTGATCAAGTATTTTCTTGCAAGGGAGGCTGCAAAGGCCAAGGTCCCGCCCAAACGGGTAGGCGCTGCAGCCATGCGAAAACTCACGGCCTGGTCCTGGCCGGGCAATATCCGGGAGCTTGAAAATCTTATTAAATACCTGATGGTGGTCACCGACGATGACACCATTGATCCCGATGCCATTCCCCTGGATTTTGACCGGGCACCTGCCAATGGCCGGGGCGATGAATCACCGGTCCTGTTGCCGGTCTCTTCCGGGGAAGGGGAGAGGACATCAAGCCTGGATTTCGGTGACAAGACCTGGCTTGAGGTGGAACGGGCCTATGCCCTTTATCTCCTTGAAAGAAACGCCTGGAACATTACCTGGGCGGCCAGGGATTCGGGTCTGAACCGGTCGACTTTTGCCTCGCGCATGCGGCGCCTGGGGCTGAAAAAAAAGAGGCGATAGTTATTTTGCAATGTCAACAAAGGTGCCGGCGGTCAGCCCGGCCAGATCACGGGGGGCAAGGGCAATGTCCATTCCCCGGCGACCGGCGCTGACAAGGATGGATTCATGGTCCAGGGCTGAACGGTCCACAAGGGTTTGAAGTCTTTTTTTCTGTCCCAGGGGGCTGACCCCGCCAAGGACATAACCCGTGGTGCGCTGGACGTTGTTTTTGTCGGCCATGGCGGCCCGTTTGGCTTTCAGGGTCTTGGCAACCCTCTTCAGGTCGAGCATGCGTGAAACGGGAATCACGCAAACCACAAGGGTTGATCCATCCACCTCAGCCACCAGGGTTTTAAAGACCCTTTCCGGATCCAGGCCCAGTTTTTCAGCGGCTTCCTCGCCATAGGCCGTGGTTCCGGGGTCGTGGTCATAGGTGAGGATCTCATACTTTATCCCGGCCTTTTTGGCGCTTTTGATACCCGGGGTCATTTTTTTCAAAATCTCCTTTTTGCAGTGATTTGTCCCCGTTTTTTTACCAATCAGGGCCGGGTTTGTAAAGCGAAAGCCGCTGGTTCATGATTTTAAACCCAGGGTTGTTTGTCTGTTTTTGCCATAATTGCAGGATCTTGTGCTGTGTTTTGTCAAAATGGGCTTGGGAGCGGTTCAAAAAAATAAACTTTGAGAGGCGTCGGCCGGGTCTGTATGGCCTGGAAACGTTACACTCTCAATCTGGCATGTCGATAAATATCGTTTTATTTCAGATGCTTGTGCTCTTTATGGAATTTTTATGAAAATATTTTATGACTTGGCAAGCTCCTTGCAATAACAAACTTCAGATTAACAAAACAGTTAATTTCATCTTTTTTTTCCTTTTCTTAAAAAGGCCGGCCAAACCCTTGGGCCGGCCTTTTTAAGTTGTGCCCCGGCTCAAAACACGATATGCACTGTTTACATCCTAAATCTGACCGGTGAAACGATCATCATCAAGGAGTCTTTGCATGGAATTTTTCTTCAAGCCCAGGGCGATTGCCGTGGTTGGCGCAACACCTTCTCCGGGTAAGGGCGGCAATCTTATCATTCAAAACATGCTCCAGGGATATGACGGAACGATCTATCCCGTTAACCCAAGGTATGAACAGATCGAGGGGCTGACCTGTTACCGGGATGTTGCCGATGTCCCCGATCCCGTTGATCTTGCCATTGTGTTTGTCTCGTCAAACCTGGTTGTTCCGGCCGTGCAGGCTTGTGCCCGTCGCGGCATTGCCGGGGCCATGATCCAGTCGGCCGGATTTTCAGAGGCCGGCGAACAGGGTCGTAAACTCCAGGAACAACTTGCCCGGATCGCTCGTGAAACAGGGATCCGCCTGTGGGGTCCCAACTGCATGGGACTTGTGGATGCCGTTAACAAACGGGTTTTTTCAACGGTGGAACCGGCCATCTGGGATGCGGGAATGACCCCTGGAAACGTTTCGCTGATCGTTCAGAGCGGGATGCTGGCGGGTGCCTTTCTCATCGATGTCATGACCCGGGGGGGCATCGGGATCAGCAAATCCTGCTCCATCGGCAACAAGATGGATGTGGACGAGAGTGATCTCCTTGAATACCTCATGGCCGACGATGATACCGCTGTCATCGGCCTTTACCTGGAGTCCATTGTCAACGGACCAAGGTTCATGGAGCTGTGCCGGAAATCGACCAAGCCCGTTGTGCTGCTCAAGGGCGGCAGGAGTGAAAAGGGGGCCCGGGCCGCCATGAGCCATACGGCAAGCCTTGCCGGCAACGGTGCTGTGGTGAAGGGAGCCCTTGCCCAGTGCAATGTTGTGGCCGCCACTGATTTTAACCAGATGATGGACATCTGCCGGACCTTTGGTGCCTTTACCGACCTTGAACCGCCCCGGAACAAACGGCTGGCCGTTCTGACCTACAGTGGGGGTGCCGGCATTGTTTCAACGGATTTTTTTGAAGATACCGGACTTGAGCTGGCCGACCTTTCCCAGGAGAGCTGCCAGCGCATTCAGCAGGTCTTTCCAGACTGGATGCCCGCAGCCAACCCCGTTGACCTCTGGCCCGGGGTGATCATCAACGGAGCAAAATCCGTTTACAACACCTGCCTTGAGGCCGTATGCCAAGATCCCCATGTGGATGCGGTCTTTGTCCACAATTTTGTGGGGGGGTTCGCCCTTGAACCGGACATGGATTTCATGGTTTCGGCCGCAAAATCAGCCGGCAAACCCCTTGTCTGCTGGCTTACGGGCGAACGAAACGCTGTTTACGAGTTTCAAATCAAGGCCCAGCAGCTGGGGCTTCCCGTTTTCCGTGAAATCCATCGTGCCGTGGAATGCCTTGCGTTGTTCATGGGGCACCGTCCATGGGCAGAGGCTGTATTGGAACCTTTGGTCCATGACGCCCGGGAAACTATGAATCCAGGTCCGCTGCCCGGGCTGATGGACTCGATTTCAGAAAATCAAGCCGGTGTGCTCGATGAAAACCGTTCCAAGGCGATTCTCAAGGCCTGGGGGATTCCCGTGGTCGGCGAGACAATGGTCCTGAACGACCAGGAGGCTGTGGCAGCAGCCCGATCCTTTGGCTTTCCCGTTGTCATGAAGGGTATTTCCAGGGGAATGGTTCACAAGACAGAGGCGGGCCTTGTCCGTCTGGGTATAAAGTCTGCTGACGAGGTCCGGGCCGAGTATGCCGCGCTTTTAGCCGCCATGGAAGATGATGGGGGAACGGTCCTTGTGCAGCAGCAGATTCCCCAGGGGCTTGAGCTCATCGTCGGCATGATCCGGGATCCCCAGTTCGGGGTCTGTGTCATGTGCGGCATGGGCGGGGTAATGGCCGAGGTCCTGAACGACACGGTTTTTGGCGTGGCCCCCCTTACCGAGGCCGAAGCCCTGGCCCTGATCGCTCGCATGAAATCCTGCAGACTGCTTGACGGGTTCCGGGGAGGGGCTGGTGTTGACCGGACAGCACTTGCCCGGATTCTGGTTCGGGTGGGTCAGATGGGGCTTGAAAACAAGAGAATCAGGGAGATTGACATCAATCCCCTGATTCCCAAGGATGGTTTGCCCGTTGCCGTGGACGCTTCAATCGTTCTTAACCCCTAGCATCAGTCCAGGATCTGGCTCAGGAAGAGTTTGGTTCGTTCGTGCTGGGGATTGTTAAAGAACTCTTCGGGGTTGTTCTGTTCCAGGATCTGGCCTGAATCCATGAACAGTACCCGGTGGGCCACACTCTTGGCAAAGCCCATTTCATGGCTGACAACGATCATGGTCATGCCGTCGGTGGCAAGGCTGATCATGACGTCGAGCACCTCCTTGACCATTTCAGGGTCAAGGGCTGAAGTGGGTTCGTCAAACAGCATGACATTGGGCTTCATGCACAGGCTTCGGGCAATGGCCACCCGCTGCTGCTGGCCCCCGGAGAGCTGACCCGGGAATTTCTTGGCCTGTTCGGCGATCCTTACCTTTTCCAGGTAGAACATGGCCGTCTCCTCAGCCTCCTTCTTGGGGGTCTTTCGCACCCAGATCGGTCCAAGGGTCAGGTTTTCGAGGATGGTCAGGTGGGGAAAGAGATTAAAGTGCTGGAACACCATGCCCACCTCCGCCCTGATCTTTTCAATGTTTTTGATGTCGTTGGTCAGCATCATGCCGTCGACTTCAATGGTTCCCTTCTGGTGTTCTTCAAGGCGGTTGATGCAGCGGATCAGGGTGGATTTGCCCGACCCCGACGGACCGCAGATGACAATCCGCTCTTGTTTGTGGACCGTCAGATTGATATCCTTGAGCACGTGGAACTCGCCGTACCATTTGTGCATGTTTTTGATTGTAATGATGGGTGCATCATCCGTTTCTGAATTTGCTGGCTGGATCTTATTCATCTTAAATTCTTCCTGGATTGTTTGTATGGTGCGTGGCAAATGGGATCACTGGTTTACAGTCCCGTGTCCAACTCCCGTTCAAGGCGTCGGCTGTAGTTTGACATGAAAAAACAGCAGACAAAATAAATCAGGGCCACAAAAATATAGGCCTCTGCGGAAAAGCCCATCCACTGGGGATGGGACAGGGTGGTCTGGGTGGTCTTTAACAGATCGTAAAGGGCAATGATCACAACCAGGGAGGTGTCCTTAAAGGCAGAGATCAATATGCTCACCGACGGTGGAATCACAATCTTGAGGGCCTGGGGCAGGATGATCAGCCGCATGGTCTGAAAATAGTTCAATCCCAGGGATTCGGCCGCCTCGTACTGGCCGCGGTTCATGCCCTGGAGACCGCCGCGGACCACCTCTGCAATGTAGGCGGCGGTGAACATGATAATGGCCACCTGGGCACGCAGAATTTTATTCAGGGTCACCCCTTCGGGCAGAAGCAGGGGAAAAACCACGGACGACATGAACAGCAGGCTGATCAGGGGGACTCCCCGGATCAGTTCGATGTATACCACGGAAAATGCTTTGATCACGGGCATCCTCGACTGGCGGCCCAGGGCCAGGAAAATACCAAAGGGATAGGCAGCGGTCAGCCCGAAAACCGACAGAAGCAGCGTCAGGGGCAGTCCGCCCCACTTGTTGCTTTCAACGGCCTCAAACCCGAGGATGCCTCCCTTTAAAAGCAGTCCCATGGTGAACAGCCCGATGACCCAGGCGTAAATCAGGTGCTTTTTCCAGTGCCGCCGCTCCTGGCTGTAAAAGAGGAGGGCAACCAGAAGAACCATTGCGGCAAGGGGCCGCCACTGAAGGTCATGGGGGTAAAAACCAAAAATAATGAACCGCAGGTTTGCCGGGATGATCGACCAGCAGGCCCCGTCAATGCCCTGGCATTCGGCACCCGTGGATGTCCACAGGCTGTCGATGAAGGCCCATTTGATAAATGGCGGTACGCTGAACCACAGCAGGGCAAGGACCACCAGGGTTAAAATGGAGTTAAGCACCCCGTTAAAAAGATTTGCCCGGACCCAGCCGATAACCCCGATGTTGGTGATGGGGGGTTTGACGGTGGAAGCCGGTGATTTGGTATTGATCTCATTCATTTGATTTTAGCCCTATTTGTCCGTCCTCAATTATCGTTCCACAAGCGCTATTCGTCGGTTGTACCAGTTCATGAATGCCGATGTCGACAGGCTGAATATCAGGTATACGATCATGATCATGGCAACCCCTTCAATGGCCTGCCCGGTCTGATTGATGGTTGTTCCGGCAACCGATACAAAATCCGGATATCCGATGGCAACGGCCAAAGAAGAGTTCTTTGTCAGGTTGAGCAGCTGGCTTGTCAGGGGCGGAATGATGACCCTCAGGGCCTGGGGAAGGATGACAAGATTGAGCACGTGGGCCGGTTTGAGGCCAATGGACAGGGCCGCCTCGGTCTGGCCCTTGCTCACCGACTGGATCCCTGCCCGGACAACTTCGGCAACAAAGGCCGCAGTATAGAGTACAAGACCCATCAGCAGGGCTGTAAATTCCGGGCTGATGCTCAAACCGCCCTTGAAGTTAAACCCCTGGAGGGTGGGAACATTCATTCGGGTGGGCATGCCGGCCACAAGCCAGACCACCAGGGGCAGTCCGATGACAAGGAGGGCGGAAACCTTAAAGATGGGAAAGATTTCACCGGTACGCTCCTGTCTTGCCTTTGCCCATCGTTTAAGGACAAGGGAGATGATGATGCCGATGACCAGGGCTGCCCCCATGAACTTAAAGGCCGGGTGCCATTCCGGAACGCCGAAAATAAGCCCCCGGTTACACAGGAACAGGCCTGAAAAAGGGTTCAGGGCCTGGCGCGGAGAGGGCAGCATCTCATAGAAAAAGGCATACCAGAAAAAAAGCTGAAGCAGGATGGGAATGTCCTGGAACACCTCAATATAGATCGCTGACAGTTTTGAAACCAGCCAGTTTGAAGAAAGTCGCGCAATGCCGAGGATGGTGCCGAGGATTACCGTCAGGACGATACCGATGAACGATACGATCAGGGTGTTGAGAAATCCGACCGCAAGGGCCCGGCCGTAGGAGTCGGCAGCAGAATAATTGATCAGGGATTCGCCAATTTCAAAGGATGACTCTCGTTCAATGAATCCAAAACCGGTTGAGATGGATTGCCGCTCCAGGTTGGCAAGGGTGTTGGATACCAGGTAATAACTCACGAGCCCGACGGCTACAATACTGAGGAACTGGTATAAAATCGAAAGTTTTTCCGGATCACGGAAAAACGGAATTTTTTCTGGGGTCTTTGCTTCCATGGTGCCCTTTCTCTGTGCAGTGCCCGGGACCGGCAGGTCGCAAGTCCCGGGCAGTGCCATCATACAGTGGTTTTATTCTGGTGCATGGATTACTTAAAAGGCGGTGAGTACATGAGACCGCCGTTTGTCCAGAGAGCGTTGAGTCCGCGCTCTATTCTCAATGGGGTGTCCTTGCCGACGTTTCTTTCAAACATTTCACCGTAGTTGCCCACCTGCTTGACGATGTTGTAGGCAAATTTTTCATCCAGTCCAAGGGCCTTTCCATTGCCCGGAGAAACACCCAGGAACCGTTGAACCCTGGGGTCCGTGCTCTTGAGTTTCTCGTCAATATTTTTGGAGGTGATGCCGAGTTCTTCAGCATTGATCATGGCATAAACCGAGTAGCTGACAATGTCTTTCCACTGGTTGTCTCCGTGGCGGACGGCAGGAGCCAGGGGCTCTTTGGAAATGATGGTGGGAAGAATGATGTAATCATCGGGGTTGGGCGCAACGGCCCTTGTGCCGGCAAGCTGGGACGCATCCGATGTGAGGCAGTCGCAGCGGCCTGCAAAAAAGGCCTTGGCAAGTTCTGCCGTGTTCTCAATAACAACAGGGTTCATCTTCAAGCCGTTGGCGCGAAAATAATCAGCAACATTCTGTTCTGTGGTGGTTCCGGGAAGAACGCATACGGTTGCGCCGTCAAGCTCCTTGGCATCCTTGACGCCGAGTTTCTTGGAAACAAGAAATCCCTGGCCGTCGTAGTAGTTCACCTGGGCAAAATCAAGGCCGAGGTCGGTGTCACGGGTCAGGGTCTGGGTACAGTTCCGGGTCAGCACGTCAATTTCACCGGACTGAAGGGCTGTGAAACGTGTCTTTGCTGTCAACGGGGTGAATTTTACCTTGTTGGCATCTCCAAAAACGGCTGCAGCAACGGCCCGGGCAGTATCAACATCAAGGCCTTTCCACACCCCTTTTTCGTCCGGCTTTCCAAATCCGAACAGATCCCCGTTAACACCAGCCTGGATAAATCCCTTTGCCTTGACATCTTCCAGGGTACCGGCTGTTGCCATTCCTGCAGTTAAGAACAGGGCTGCCATCAGTACGACGCCAACAAATTTAACTGATTTCATCAAACATTCCTCCTTAATCGACCTTTTTATTGTAAATAAACACCGGTTAACAGGTGTAACCGATCCTTTTGAATCCAATATTCCCCTGATTAAGTTTTACGACTTTTATTCAAATGTTATTGCAGTAAACACCCACCGTGTCAAGGGATTTGACCCTGGAATCGCTGTTTATCATTACGGACGGACACCGTTCTTTCCCAAAAATAGGGGTTGCGTTATTTTTCGCAGGTTAGTAAGAAAAAAACGGACTTACCCATGATTGTAAGCTCTTGGGAAGAGTCAAAAAAAGAATGGTCGGCCCAGACATTGGGAGTTTCAGCTGTCACATGATCGGTAAAACCATATTTCAGATCCTGAGGGTCCTTGATCTCATGTCCCGTCCCCAGGAAACGACCAAAAAAGAGATTTCGCATTGCTTGGATATCTCCCTGAGATCCATTTTCCACTCGTTGATAAGTTTGATAGATATGGCTTTCCAGATCCTGGTTGGCAGACATTAATTTTCTGAGTTCAACTCCCAAATACGGGCAAGCCGGGTTGGTTTTCCAAGAATAGGGTTTGTGTCCCATGGATATGGGTTTTCTCAAACCGGATAGTGTCACCCGGGAGGAGTCATTTGTAAATCTGATGATTCCCCCTTTTGAAAATGCAAATTAAAGAATGTATATATTCTATTTTTTTATATATACGATTTATTATTGACACAAATAAAATGATATGATTTTAAAATTTCATGGATTTTAATCTCAACTTCATCGGAAAAAACATTCGGTTCTTTCGTCGGTCAAGGAACTGGACCCTGGCTCGACTGGCCGCCAAAATCGGTATCCAGGAAGGCCCCCTGGGACGCATCGAGCGGGGATTGAACCTGCCCTCTGCCACTGTGATCTACAAGCTCACCCTGGCCCTGGACGTCCCGGCCAATGCCCTGTTTGCCCCCGAGCTCTTCCAGGCTCGAGCCGCTGCCGCAGAGACCGATGCCATGTTTGTCACCATCGACCCCGAGCCCCTTCTTCCCCCTAAAAAACTCCTATTTGCCTGCCAGGAAATCATGGCAGCCTTCCACGCCTTGGAAGACATCCTCAAGGTTCAGAAGCATGCTTATTTTCCGCTGTGCATTCCCTTTGAACCAGATTATACCGGCATGGAACAGCTTTCCATACGGGTTCGAAACTATCTGGGCATCGGCGATGCCGTTGTTTTTGACTACCTGGAACTGTTTGAAAATTTTGGACTGCGAATCATTCTTTTTCCCTTCATGAAAACCGCAGATGCCTTTGACGGGTTCTCATTTTTTGAGCCCCTTCATCAGAACGCCTTCTTTTTTATTAATTCCCGTAAAAATACCGAAAAACAGCTGTTTTCCCTGGTCAGAGAACTGGGAAAAATTCTGATCTTTAATAAGATGAGAGCCCGCAAAGATTCCCTTTTTCCTCTGCCTGGACCGGAAGACGGCTCCCGGCCCATCAATCCAGCCCGGGCCGCTAAAAAGTTTGCCGCCACCTTTCTTCTGCCTGATACTGCGGTCCGGACCACAGTAGAGCAGCTGGGCATCCTCCCGGACGGTTGGACCTGGGAATTGCTTCTTCGCATCAAACATAGGTTCGGTATCTCATCAGAGGCATTTCTATACCGGATCCTGGCCCTGGGCTTGGTCTCCAGGCCCCTGGGGGAAAACTTGAAAATAAAAATAAAAAAACACTATGACAGCACCGACTTTGCCGAGCCGGATGCCTCACGCCGTATCCTCAACTCTAATGGCCGATTCTTTGACCTGTTGATGACGGCCCAGGGGGTTGATTCGGCAAGGGAGGAGATAAAAGAGATTAAGACGATGGTAAAAGAATTTAAACTTGTGAAGATGTAAGCCCGGTAAAGGGGAAATACATGCATGGCCGGATTGTAAAAAACCGGATGAAATTTTAAAAGTCCATGCTGTCGGCATTCACGTCAGGGAATACCTCAAAGGCGACCAGGCCAGACTCAAAAAAAACCTGTACGTCCTGCGCCCCATCCTTGCTGCCTTACCTGAAAAAAGGCTTTGGCCCGGTGCCCATGGAATTTGCCGTACTGGTGAAAGAGGTGGTCACAGATCCAGTACTTCTGAAATCCATCGAAACCTTTTTGGTCAAGAAATGGCCGGAGACGAATTATACATGGGCTCCCGGGACCCTGTTTTGAGCCATTTTCTTGAAACCAAATTGGACCGTATGTCCAAAAAACAATTGCCGCACTGCCAGATGGAGGCGATGAGCAGGTTGTTTCTTAAGGCATTCAACGGATATTCCATCTGAAAAAGGATTATTATGAAAACAGAGTTTATTGCCCATTACCGAAGTAACGATGATGAAATTCAAACGGTGTGTGAGCATTTAATTGGAGTTTCCTTAATCAGTAAACAACTTGCAGCAAAAATTGGGATACCTGAGGCCGGGGAACTGCTTGGCTTGCTCCATGATCTTGGTAAGTACAGCAAAGCATTCCAAACCTATATCAAGTTGGGTACTGGTCTGATCAACCCTGATATTGACGATACAGATGTGGACGTCAAGAGCCTTAAAGGTAAAATTGATCATTCTACAGCGGGTGCTCAGTGGATATGGGAGCGGTTTAAAACATATGGACTTCAAGGGAAACTTGTTGGACAGATTCTGGCGGTGTGCCTGGCTTCCCATCACGGTGGTATGATTGATTGCCTGCGCGTTGAAGGGGAAAATGGCTTTCTGAAAAGAATTCAAAAAAACGGGGAAGCTACCCATTTGAAGGAATGTCTTGAAACCTTAGACAACATAATTGTGGCATCCATTGAAAGAATCGCGACAGAAGCATTTTTAAAACAATTTCTAAGCCAAATTGTCTGCATTGTCTCTCCCGGGAAAAAAGAACATGACCGTTTGAAGTATTTCAGGGTTGGTTTCTTCACCCGGTTTTTATTCAGTTGCCTGATTGATGCGGATCGAATTGACAGTGCAGATTTTGAACATCCGGAAAATATTCAATTAAGAGAAAAAAAGAAAATAAACTGGCAAATCGCCATAGATCGGCTGGAAGAAAAGCTGGCCGGTTTTAAAGTGCGCAACCGGATAGATGAATTGCGCAACGAAATTTCACGTCAATGTCTGAAAAAGGCCTTAAATCAGCAGGGGCTTTATACACTGACGGTTCCCACAGGGGGTGGAAAAACTTTTGCCTCCATACGATTTGCCCTTCACCATGCAAAAAAATGCAAACTGGACCACATCATATATATTATCCCCTATACTTCAATCATTGACCAGAATGCCATGGAAATTCGAAAGGTTCTTGAAAAGGATGAAGATGATTACCCATGGGTACTCGAGCATCACTCCAATCTTGAACCGGAACAGCAGACCTGGCATTCGAAACTATCCTCGGAGAACTGGGATGCCCCTGTCATTTTCACCACCATGGTTCAATTCCTTGAAGTCCTTTTTGGCGGCGGCACCAGAGGGGTCAGAAGAATGCATAACCTGGCAAAATCCGTCATTATATTTGATGAGATTCAATGTCTGCCCATCAACTGTGTCCATATTTTTTGCAATGGCCTCAACTTTTTAATAGACCATGCCAATACCACTGGTGTGCTTTGTACCGCGACTCAGCCGTTGCTGAACGGTGTGTCTCCAGAATATGGAGCAATTACAATCCCACTGGAAAATGAACTGGCCGGAGATACAACTGCTCTTTTCAAAGAATTGAAAAGAGTAGAAATTCAAAACATCACACGGCCCGAAGGATGGTCTGCCCAGGAAATTGCAGATTTGGCTTTAACGCAAGTGCATGAAAAAGGCAACTGCCTGGTGATTGTTAACACCAAGGATTGGGCCAAACAATTGTATGAAGAATGTGCAGGTCAGTTTGATGAAAGTATTATTTTTCATCTGAGCACAAGTCTTTGCCCTGCCCATCGTAGAAGAGTTCTTGATACCGTTAAGGATCGTCTGGAAAACAAACTCCCGCTGCTTTGCATCTCAACACAACTCATTGAGGCTGGTGTAGACGTTGATTTTAATTCGGCAATTCGATTCCTGGCCGGCCTTGATTCAATTGCCCAGGCTGCTGGTCGATGTAACCGCAATGGGAATCGGGAAACGTCCCAGGTCTATGTGGTTAATCCGGATAAAGAATCCATTGACATGCTGGAAGACATTAAAATCGGCAGGGATAAGGCCAAACGGATCCTCGAAGAAAGTGGTCATGAGGATTTCCTAAGCCCGTCAGCCATGGATAGATATTTTTCATATTATTTTTATGAGCGGGCCAAGGATATGAAATATTCTTTGACCGCAAAGCTGGCCGGAAGACAGGACACTTTACTTAATTTGCTCAGTGATAACCCTCTCAATGTGGGCAGGGAACGGGATAAACAAAAAGCAACATTCAGTTTACAGCAGTCTTTCAAAACAGCAGGCAGGGCATTTAAAGCCATTGATGCCCCAACCCAGGCCGTAATTGTCAAATACGAAGAAGGAAAGGACATCGTGGCAGGACTTTGTGCCGAACCGGAACCAGCCAAAGCACATGATTTATTAAAAAAAGCTCAAAAATATTCGGTCAACCTGTTTCCCAATGTCTGGGATAAATTAAAAAAGGCAGGTGCAGTGTATCCGGTTCAAAAAGGCGAGGAAATATTCTATCTGGACGAAAGGTATTACAGTCCAAAATTTGGCGTGTCTACAGAAATCGTCAACGAAATGGAAATGTTAAATGCATAAAGAGGTGACTTAAATGAGAAATGACATCAGCTTCAGACTCTGGGGAAGATATGCCCTGTTCACCGATCCGGTGACCAAGACCGGCGGGGAAAAATGCAGTTATCATATCCCTACCTATGAAGCTATCAAAGGGGTTTTAAAGTCCATTTACTGGAAACCCACCATTATCTGGCATGTGGACAGGGTTAGGGTAATCAGGCCTATTCGGACCCAGACCAAAGGGACAAAACCACTGGCCTGGGGAGGGGGCAACTCCCTGGCCATTTACACATTTCTCCATGACGTGGAATATCAGGTCCAAGCCCATTTTGAATGGAACAAATTCCGCCCGGAGCTAAAGAAGGATCAGATTGACGGTAAGCATTTCAACATTGCCAGAAGAATGCTTGATAAAGGCGGTCGTCAGGATATTTTTCTGGGGGCACGGGACTGCCAGGGATATGTGGAACCCTGCTGTTTTGGTGAAGGAAGCGGGGCCTATGACGATATTGATGAATTAAGTTTTGGGCTCATGTTCCATGGTTTTGATTATCCTGATGAAACTGGAAAAAATGAACTGTGCAGCCGATTTTGGTTGGCTGTCATGAAAAAGGGAGTGCTTAATTTTCCCCAATCCGACGCCTGTGAGAAAAAACGGTTTATCCGAAAAATGACCCCCAAACCATTCGGTTTGGAAGAGAATGTTCTGCCCGTGGATAATGAGGAGGCCCTGTTATGAGCTGGATGGGGAAACTTTATGAAACGTATGAACAGGGGATGAAGCTGGAATTGGCTGACGGGCCTAAGTTGATGCCCATCAGTCACACTTTGCAGAATGCGCACATCAATATTGTTATTGATGAAAATGGCTGTTTCAAACGGGCATCGGTTCTTGAAAAAACCCAGGTAGTGTTGCCTGCAACAGAAAAATCAGCAGGGAGAGCTGGAAAGTTGCCTCCCCCGCATCCTTTGTCAGATAAGATTCAATATGTTGCCAAAGACTATGTCGAGTCTGGAGGAAAAAAGGTCAGTTTTTTTACTGGGTATGAAAATCAGCTATCAGAATGGTGTTCATCAAAATACAAACATAAAAAAGCTGTTGCAGTCTACAAATACATCAGCAAAGGACAGGTCATTGCCGATCTTGTTTCGGCTCATGTACTGCATGTTGATGGAAATAACCAGTTAATGGCTTATTGGCCTGATGAAGAAGACAGGAATCCGCCTTTAATATTTAAAGTCCTCCCTGCGATTCCGAAAAATAAAAGAGTAAATAAAGATAAACCCGAAATTGAGCCAGGTGATGCTCTGGTTTGCTGGTCGGTTGAAAAGGAAGGAGAACCCGGCGGCAACACCTGGCAGGATGAAGGACTACAGCAAAACTGGATTGAATATAACTCCCAGTTGGGGGACATCTCAGGTTTATGTTTTATAATTGGAGAGACCAGGTCCATTGCCAGCAATCATCCTGCCAAGCTTCGCCACACAGGGGACAAAGCCAAGTTGGTATCGTCAAATGATTCTTCCGGGTTCACATTCCGAGGGCGTTTTACAGACCCCAGTGGCAACCAGGCTGCATGTGTGAGTTATGAGGTGACACAGAAGGCTCATAATGCACTTCGTTGGCTTATCTCCCGGCAGGGTTTCCGGAATGGTGGCCAGGTATATGTATCCTGGGCAATTTCAGGAAAGGATACGCCCAAGCCTCTTGAAAGCACGTGGGATCTTTTGAGCGCTGATCTTGTCGTCCAGGAAGAAACTGATTCTGAAGATGGTTCGGGTTTAGATCATTCTGTGGATTTGGGAGAATCCTTTGGCCGGCAGCTAAACAAATACATGGCTGGTTATCATGCGAAACTGGAACCCAATGAACAAATTATAGTCATGGGGCTTGATTCTGCTACCCCTGGTCGGATGGGAGTCATCTATTACCGCGAATTGCTGGCCAGTGAGTTTCTTGAACGAATGGAAAAATGGCATCTCCATTTCGCTTGGCCCCAGCGGTTCACCAAGGAGATTCCAGACCCCAATGGTAAAAAGAAGCCTTTAAAAAAAACCATCTGGCCGGTTTCCAGCCCGGCTCCCAAAGGGATTGCGGACGCAGCATACGGAAATATCCTCAAAAGCAATGACACTCTTAAGAAAAGCGTTATTGAACGAATTCTACCCTGCATCATTGACGGAAGACATTTTCCCCGTGATCTTGTGGTGTCTGCCGTTCGCAGGGCCTGCAACCGGCATAGTTGTGAAAAATGGGAATGGGAAAGGAATCTGGGCATTGCCTGTGCCCTTTATAAAGGATTTTATCTTCGACACCCACAAAAGAATGAAAGGAGAAAATACAGCATGGCTCTGGAAGAAGAAAGGACAACAAGGGATTATCTTTATGGCCGTTTGCTGGCCATTGCTGAAAAAATTGAAGAAACAGCCCTGCATGTTGGCGGAGAGAACAGACCGACCACGGCTGCAAGGCTGATGCAAAGATTTGCTGACCGACCCTTTTCGACCTGGCGTAATATCGAACTTGCCCTCCAACCTTATATGCAGAGGCTCCAGGCCAACCGGACGGGATTCCTGGTGAACCGTAAAAATGAATTGGATGCAATACTTAATGCATTTTTATCTGAAGAGTTTACCAGCGAAAAACCATTATCCGGAGAATTTTTACTTGGATATCATTGTCAAAAACAGGCCTGGAAAAAGAAATCAGATCAAAACAAGGATGAGAAATAAAGGAGAACTATCATGAGTCTTGAACACAAAATAGATTTTGCCGTCATTTTCAGTGTTAAAAATGCCAATCCCAACGGAGATCCTTTAAATGGAAACAGGCCGAGAGTTGATTATGAAGGTTTTGGTGAAATCACAGATGTATGCCTGAAAAGAAAAATTCGCAACCGTCTCCTGGCGGACGGTTTATCCATATTTGTCCAATCCGATGACAACAAAAAGGATGGTATGACCAGCTTGAGGAATAGGGCTTTTTCCGAAGAACACGGTCTTGGAAACAATGCATTTAAGGGTAGCATTACAAAACCCGAAAAGACTGCAAAACTTGCCTGTGAAAAATGGTTTGATGTAAGAAGTTTCGGGCAGCTTTTTGCATTTAGCGGAACGGACAAAGACGGGGTTTCTATCCCGATCCGGGGACCTGTAACCATACATTCTGCTTTCAGTGTAGGACCTGTTAGTGTGACTAGTACCCAAATCACAAAGAGTGTAAGTGGGGAGGGTGATGGAACTAAAAAAAGCTCTGATACCATGGGCATGAAACACAGGGTAGATAAAGCAGTTTATGTAACCTATGGTGCTATGAGTCCGCAACTTGCTGAACGGACTGGCTTCAGCGATGAAGATGCTAGGATTATTAAGAATGTTTTGCCCAGGCTATTTGAAGGCGATGCTTCTTCTGCGCGTCCAGAAGGCAGTATGTCTGTTGAAAAAATAATTTGGTGGAAACACAACAGTAAATCCGGTCAGTATTCCTCTGCCAAAGTTCATAAAACATTACAGGTAAATGAGGATGGCAGTTTTGATGAAGACGGATTAAAGAAAGCTTTGGATGGTTTGACACCAGAAATTATCGATGGGTTTTAATCTGAAAGAAAAAGCAAAATGAATTTTCAGAGAAACCTGGACAACGACCTACAAAAGGCCTTGATAAACAAGCTTTGCAACCTGTGGTCCCATATCTCCACGGTCATTGAAGGTACCTTCTCCCTGGGAGAAATCGTCTTTGTTCTGGAATAGGGGGCTGGCCGTACCTGGTAAGCCCCTCAAAAACCATAAGGAGGTGGAGGGCCATGCCCTGGCCAATGATTTGATTTATGTCTTGCCTTCGATCATTAGCCCCAGGGAACAGCGCAAAGCCTATATTGCTGCCCTGTCTAAATACTAGTATTCCGTTGGACAGATCAAAAAAGGGGATATACTGCTGCCAGACCGGAAATCATTTAAAAACATTTGCATTTTTTTGTGAACAGGCTTGGAAGGATTCCATTTCACTTAAGGATGAAATTCGCCAAAAGCAGCAGAAAATAAATTGAAAAAGAAAATGAAAATTTACGAAGAAAATGAATACCTGTCTTTATCAGCGCTCCAGCATATCCTCTTCTGCAAACGGCAGTGCGCCCTGATCCATATTGAGCAGTTGTGGGTGGAAAACCTATTCACAGCAGAAGGCCGGGTAATGCATGAAAGGGTGGACAGAGGGGATCAGGCGGACAGGGGCAGGGTCCGGATCGAGTACGGACTGCCCCTGAAATCTAAATTGCTTGGTTTAACCGGAAAAGCGGACGTGGTTGAGTTCCACCGGGAAGGTTCCTCAAATAAAAAATGGAGGCCGTTCCCGGTGGAATACAAACGGGGAAAGCCCAAAAAAGATTTATCCGACAAGGTGCAGTTATGCGGCCAGGCCATATGCCTTGAGGAAATGCTTGATGTCTCAATTGAAACAGGAGCTCTTTTTTATGGAAAAACGAGACGCCGTTTGGATGTAGTGTTTGATGATGACTTGCGGGATAAAACCATAGAGACAGCCAGGGAGCTTCATGCAATGATCTCCTCCGGAATAACGCCATCGCCCAAATATACAAAAAAATGTGATGCCTGTTCGTTTGTCTCATTGTGCCTGCCCAAAGCCATTGAAAAGAAAAGAACGGTTTCATCCTGGATAAAAAGGATGATCCCAAAGGATTGAACCTGAATGAAAAAATATCTGAATACCCTTTTTGTAACCACCCAGGGGGCCTACCTGGCCAAGGACGGGGAAACCGTTGCGGTCAGGATTGAGCAGAAAACCGTTTTACGGATTCCCATCCACACCCTGGACGGAATCGTATGTTTCGGTTCGATTGGGTGTAGCCCCTATCTGATGGGATTCTGTGCAGAACGGGATGTTACCATAAGTTTTTTAACCGAATACGGTCGATTCCTTGCCATGGTAAAAGGGCCGGTATCAGGCAATGTCCTGTTGAGAAGAAAACAGTTTCGAATGGCAGACAGCCCGGAAATTTCCGCCCAGGCAGCAGGATTTGTCCTTACCGGGAAAATGGCCAATTGCCGAACCGTTCTTGAAAGATCAATCCGTGACCACAGGGAAAAAATAAATCAGGAGAATGTAAAAAAGGTATCCAAACGACTTTTAATGTACATTCAGAAAGAGATGCAAAATGGCGATCTGGACAGATTGAGGGGGATTGAGGGAGAAGCTGCCCACCAGTATTTCAGTGTCTTTGATGAACTTATTTCCCAACAAAAAGATTTTTTTGTCTTTTCAGGACGGAACCGGCGACCCCCAACCGACAGGGTGAATTGTCTGCTTTCATTTGTTTACACCCTCCTTGTACATGATGTCCGGTCCGCTCTGGAATCTGTCGGTCTTGATCCTTCAGTGGGGTTTCTTCACCGGGACCGCCCCGGTAGACCCAGCCTGGCCCTTGATATGATGGAAGAACTCAGGCCGTTTCTTGCCGACAGGCTGGTATTATCCATGATCAATAGAAGCCAGGTGAAACCGGATGGCTTTATTATCAAAGAATCTGGGGCTGTCCATATGGATGATGACACTCGGAAAGCTGTCTTGACAATATATCAAAAAAGGAAGCAGGAAAGTCTCATCCATCCCTTTTTAAATGAAAAAATTCAAATCGGGAATTTATTTTTTATTCAGGCATTGCTTCTGGCAAGATTTATCCGGGGGGATTTGGACGGATATCCCACCTTTATCTGGAAATAGAACAGGAGAGATGCTTTGCTGGTTTTGATAAGTTATGATGTGTCAATAGAAAACAAGGGGCAAAAACGGTTGCGGCATGTTGCAAAAATCTGTCAGAACTATGGCCAGCGGGTTCAATATTCAGTTTTTGAATGCATTGTGGATCCGGCTCAATGGACTAACTTAAGGCAAAAGCTGATAGATGAAATCGACCCGAAATTGGACAGCCTTCGGTTCTATTTCCTTGGATCCAACTGGAAACGACGAATCGAACATGTTGGAGCCAAAGAATCAATTGATTTCGATGACCCGTTAATTCTGTAGAAAGCCCGCGAACCCCAAGCTTGAATTTGAGAAAATCGAAAATGGTGTTTTCCCGTCTGGCTATTCCTTATTTGAATATTAAATGATTCGCAACTTTAAAATATCCTGTAATCATAAGATGTTTTTATTTTTGACAAATGTTTTTCATGTAAAATAAAGAATTCCAAAGAGGATCGCTCTTTGACAATTTGTTTTATTTAAATTATAGGACGTTACTATAGTAACAGTCGCTCCCCATGCGGGGGCGTGGATTGAAACAGATCGAGGCTGATCCGGCTGACACGGCAGATGAGTCGCTCCCCATGCGGGGGCGTGGATTGAAACTCCTGTGGAATGATAGGTTTAGCCTATCATCGAAAGTCGCTCCCCATGCGGGGGCGTGGATTGAAACCAAATATACTCTTCAGCTTTCAACATATCAATTGTCGCTCCCCATGCGGGGGCGTGGATTGAAACCTCCAAAGACAATCCTTGCGGCCCTGAATAGCAAGTCGCTCCCCATGCGGGGGCGTGGATTGAAACTTTTTTCGAATCCGGTCATGATTTCCTCCATGCCCGTCGCTCCCCATGCGGGGGCGTGGATTGAAACCCGATTGTACAATGTTTGGCATGGAATGAAAAAGCGAGTCGCTCCCCATGCGGGGGCGTGGATTGAAACTGTATTTTTTGTTGACACACTTTGACCGGTAGAAAGTCGCTCCCCATGCGGGGGCGTGGATTGAAACGACTGTTTTTTTCGGAGACTCATTCAGTCACCCGTCGCTCCCCATGCGGGGGCGTGGATTGAAACTGGCAAAACATTGCAACAGCTTTACGTGTTGTTGGTCGCTCCCCATGCGGGGGCGTGGATTGAAACCAGTGACACCCCGTCTACATTGTTGTATGAAAAGTCGCTCCCCATGCGGGGGCGTGGATTGAAACCCTGAACTTTCCCGAGCATGTACCCCGCCGCCCAGTCGCTCCCCATGCGGGGGCGTGGATTGAAACCCGTTCAGCGTTCGCCACTTCCATGCCATTGACCGTCGCTCCCCATGCGGGGGCGTGGATTGAAACCCTCCCGATATTGTGAATGTTTTGTGGTCACCTGAGTCGCTCCCCATGCGGGGGCGTGGATTGAAACGTAAAATACGCTTGTCGGTCCCACGTTTTCGTGACGTCGCTCCCCATGCGGGGGCGTGGATTGAAACCTGAGCATCATGGTGAGGAGCTTTGTGTTGTCACGTCGCTCCCCATGCGGGGGCGTGGATTGAAACAACGGGTTGGATCACGGTGTTATCGCTTACGACACGTCGCTCCCCATGCGGGGGCGTGGATTGAAACGTGGTTGCTAACCGTAGTAAGGTTTCCAACAGTCCCGTCGCTCCCCATGCGGGGGCGTGGATTGAAACGCGTTTGAGCGATGAGTCGTTCCTCATGGTTGAACCGCGTCGCTCCCCATGCGGGGGCGTGGATTGAAACGCCATTGCAGCGTCCCCTGCACCAACCATCGGAGGTCGCTCCCCATGCGGGGGCGTGGATTGAAACGGCTTAATCAGGGGAAGCGCCTGTATGATCTTTACGGTCGCTCCCCATGCGGGGGCGTGGATTGAAACCTGCATGGCAGCAAAGCTCAAAATGAAAATAATGGTCGCTCCCCATGCGGGGGCGTGGATTGAAACCTGCATTCCTGGTGGAGGCCGAACTTGATGCAATTGTCGCTCCCCATGCGGGGGCGTGGATTGAAACATGGGATACCGTAGACGTGGACGAAACAATCACGTCGCTCCCCATGCGGGGGCGTGGATTGAAACTGTGTTCGGACGCCAGCTATCAAGCAAAGGAGGCGTCGCTCCCCATGCGGGGGCGTGGATTGAAACTCGTTTTTGTTTTGACACAAATGAAATTCTTAAAGTCGCTCCCCATGCGGGGGCGTGGATTGAAACATGGCGTTGATCGCCGGAAACCGCTGGTGCGGCTTGTCGCTCCCCATGCGGGGGCGTGGATTGAAACTGCCTATGCAAATGCAGCGTCTCTCCCTGATCAGGTCGCTCCCCATGCGGGGGCGTGGATTGAAACAGTCATGACCTGGACAAAAAAGAGGACTACATCAGTCGCTCCCCATGCGGGGGCGTGGATTGAAACCACAACTTTTTTGCAGCGCTCCAAATTTGCGTCTGTCGCTCCCCATGCGGGGGCGTGGATTGAAACAGCTTTCAACCTATCAATTTATCCTTGATCGAGGTCGCTCCCCATGCGGGGGCGTGGATTGAAACGGGTCAATTCGAGCAGAGAGCATCATCAGCATCGTCGCTCCCCATGCGGGGGCGTGGATTGAAACTGTTTCTATTTGGGTCCATCCTGGGGGGAGTCCCGTCGCTCCCCATGCGGGGGCGTGGATTGAAACAAGCAGATTGGGACTTAAAAGTGAAACAGAGCAGGTCGCTCCCCATGCGGGGGCGTGGATTGAAACACGCCAAGGGTCAATCCATGGGAGTTGATCTGCGTCGCTCCCCATGCGGGGGCGTGGATTGAAACCGTTTCCCGGCTGCGGAAAATGGCTGGCATGGATGTCGCTCCCCATGCGGGGGCGTGGATTGAAACCGATTGGTCGAACCCGTATTATCTCCCTATTTTTGTCGCTCCCCATGCGGGGGCGTGGATTGAAACGGGTATGCGATAACCGGACTTAGGGAGGAACACGTGTCGCTCCCCATGCGGGGGCGTGGATTGAAACCCACACTAAATGCCGAATCACCTATGCTGAGTGGTCGCTCCCCATGCGGGGGCGTGGATTGAAACGGAATGGCAGGTATATAAAATATGAGCAGGTGCCGTCGCTCCCCATGCGGGGGCGTGGATTGAAACCAGGGCAACTGCGCCATCACCACGGCCGCTGCCGAGTCGCTCCCCATGCGGGGGCGTGGATTGAAACAATGAATGGTCGGAATCGTTCTTTAGGCGATGGGGTCGCTCCCCATGCGGGGGCGTGGATTGAAACCACGATGTCGCATAGATCCATGATGGTCTCCTTTTGTCGCTCCCCATGCGGGGGCGTGGATTGAAACGGGTGAAATAAGTGTCGTGTCAGCCATTTTCATTGTCGCTCCTCATGCAGGGGCGTGGATTTAAACTCAATCCGGTTGATCGTCGAATTGTCATTAGGGTCCGTTAAAAAACAAACTGTACAAAAGTCTCTGACGGAGACAGCCCCATTAGGGCAACAAATACGAGATATAGATTGTTAATTTTTTAACAAACCCTTAGCAATTAATTTCCCCAATCCACAACATCAGGGGCAAAGGCTGTTTCCTGCAAGATAGAGCAGGGGAATGAGGTATAGGGCCGTGCGCATGGCCGTTGACTCCCTGAGTCGGCCCAGGAAGACCGCCACAAAGAGCCCGGAAAAGACCGCGGCCCCGCGAAGGCCCATGGAGAGGTAACTCCAGTTGAGGATGGTGGTGTCAAGTCCTGTGAACACGATGATCGACGAGGCTGCCACCACTGCCAGGGCACAGGCCCGCAGCAGTCGAAGCGGTGCCATCCGTGCCCACTGCCAGGGCAGTTTGGCAATTCCGTCCATGTAGAGGTTGGTGGTAACGCCGAGCACCAGGCCTGCGCCGGTTCCAAGCACCACCAGCAGGAGGGACGCGGAAAAAAAGGCGGCAACCCCAGACGGAAAGACAAGGGTAAAAAAGAAGGGCAGGGCCTGGGCACTGCTTCCTTCGAGTTCCGGGTGATACCCCCTGAGGTAGAGCCCGATAATGATGCCGAGGATTCCGATGGGCGGTATGACAAGGGCGCTCAGGAATGCCCCGTTCCGGGCCTGGCGTACTGTTTTGGCTGAAAAGATCGCCTGGAGATAGATCTGGGTGGAGAGCACTCCGATTACCATGGATCCCATGTTCACCATGGTGGCGCCCACCCCGCCGGAGAATGGGTTAAGGAAATTTTTGCCCTGGGGAAGCCGGGCAAGGATGGCGTCAAAGCCTCCCCCGTTATGGAGTGCAATCAGGGCGGAGAGAATCATGATTCCGTAAAGCATGAAGAATTTTATTTTTCCCAGGGTGCCGGCACCGGCAATGCCGCCGGCCACCACAAACACCGCCATGAGCCCGGTGGTGACCAGGATCGCCGTACCCTGGGAAAAACCGAACACCGATCTGAGGATGGCCATGGCCGCAAGGTATTGTGCGATGATGTGGATGAACATGCCAAGGGAGTTGAAAAAGCTGGTGTAGCATTGGAACCGTTTCCCGAAATAGTGGCCCAGGAACTCAGACACCGTGACCACCTCTTCCCGCCTCAGGGCCACGGCAAAGAAGCAGCCCAGCACAAGACAGGAGAGACCGCTGCCCAGGGTGAAGATCCAGGCGGTTATCCCGTGATCATAGGCGGTCTGAACCGTTCCTATGGTTGATACGCCTCCCACCAGGGTGGCGATGATCACCCATGAGACCTGGGCAGAGGAGAGGGCTCGCCCTGCAACGGAAAAATCCGTGCCTGTTTTCACGGTCCTGGAGGTCCGTATCACAAGAAAAGAAAATAGTACAAAGGACGCTGTAAACACAGCGCAATAGAGATAGTTATCCACAATAAGCTCCCGAACGGTTGATTTGAAAATCCGCCCCTTTTATATCTTTTCAGGGGCGGGGTCAATCCTGTTGCTGAAATCGGAGTCGTGGATTCGGTCACCAGGAATTTAAACCCAGGGTGACATTTATTGTCGAAACAGACGGTCTCCTGATCGATTTATCAGTTTACTAGGGCATGACGTTTTGCGAAGGCCTGGCAAGCTTCACGGCAACATTCTGCTGGTCCAGGTTGGTTTTCAGATTCCCCCTGGGCGGTTCATCAATGACAAGCATATCTATATCGTGCCAGCTGGCGAACCGTGCGGGAAATTTCATGCCGTACTTTGATTTGTCCGCTGCAATAATGGTCTGAAAGGCCCTGGAGATCATTTTGGAATAGACCGCCCCGGCTTCTAACAGGGCGTCGCAGGGGCCTTCGGGGTCAAGGCCGCTGGCCCCTAGGATTGCATAATCCACCCAGAAGTTTTCCAGAAAGTTCATGGTATGGGCACCATGGTTGGCGCCTTCCATGGAGTTGTAAAACCCGGGCGCCATGAGCACATCAATGGTCGGGTTGTGGCTCAGTTCTGCGGCCACGCCAAAGGAGTGGACAATTGCGGTGATGCGTGTCAGGTCAGAGGCGATCCGCCGGGCAATATGAACCGTTGTCGCTCCAGAACCGATCATCAGGTGTTTGGCTCCCTTGATTTCCTGGACGGTCTGGCGGGCGATCTCTTCCCGTTCGCGGACCAGCAGGTTGTGTCGAATGTTCAGGCCCGGTTCCTGGTGCATCTGCAGAATGGCTCCGCCGTGGGTTCGTTCGATCAGCCCTTTTTCATGCATTTCGTCCAGATCACGGCGGATGGTTTCGGCCGTGACATCAAGGCGGTCGGCCATTTCATTAACCCGTATGGAAGGAGACTGGCTGAGCAGGCTCACAATTTCATTCTGCCGTTTTGTTTTTTTACTTGCCATTGTAATTCAAGCCCATGCCTTTTATGGCTTTTATCTGAAACTCCCACCGAAGCATAGCCGGTGGGGCATTTTAAGTTTTGTTGTGGCCGGATGCCATTCCTCGCCCCGGCCGTGCCGGTTGTAAGAAAGATCCATCCATATCAACAAAGTTTTGACATTGCAATTAATAATCCCCGCGCCCGTTCCAGGGGTGCGGCTTGTCTGTCCGGCCCGGCGGTATCCGTACCAGAACCCGGACCGGCAGACGGTTCGGTTTTTATATCTCCGCAATTGCCTCCAGTGACTCCGGCAGGATCTGGCCGCCGTCCACAATAATTGACTGGCCGGTAATATAGGCGGCCTCGTCCGAGGCGAAAAAGAGAGCGGCATTACCGATGTCTTCGACGCTTCCCAGCCGTTTCAGGGGGATGGACGCGGCCATGGTGTCCAGATACTCCTGGCCAAGGTCTCCGAGGCCTTCTGTGACGATATTGCCCGGCATTACGGCATTGATGGTGGTGTTGTACCGGGAGAGCTCCATGGCAGCCGTCTTCAGGAACCCGAGCTGGCCGGCCTTTGAGGCACCATAGTGGGACCATCCTGGATAGCCTGTGACAGGGCCTGTAATGGAGGATGTCAGAACAACCCGGCCCTTTCCGGCCTTTTCAAAATAGGGGATGCAGGCCTTGACGCACAAAAAGGTGCTTTTGAGGTTCACGCCCATTACCTGGTCCCAGTCACTGGCCGACATGTCCACCATTTTTATCTGGGGAAAGATTCCGGCATTGGCGCAGAGAATATCCACGCTGCCGAATGTGGCCGCGGTCTTTTCGACCATGGCGAAGACCTCGCTTTCGTCGGAGACATCGCAGGTCAGATAGTCTGCAATGCCGCCGTTCTTCTTGATCTCGTCCGCTGTTCTGGCGGCGTCTTTTTCGCCCCTGGCAACGATCATGACCTTGGCGCCCTGATTGGCAAATACCTGTGCCATGCCCCGGCCGATTCCCTTGGATCCGCCGGTAATGATGACGGTACGATTTTTTATGGATGTCAGCATGTTCAATACTCCTTATATTGATTAAATTTTATCATGTTTGTGCAATCAGCTTGCCCGCATTTTTTTGACCATCGGCACCATTGACCGAATCAGGAACGCCAGGGCAATCACCAGGGCCGAGGCCGCAACGGAAAGGATGCCCAGGGTCGGGACCAGGGGCGAATATCCGGAAACCATTTTGGCATAGAGCCATTCCGGCAGGGTCGAGTCCGCCCCCGTGGTAAAGAGGGAGAGGGGGAAATTTCCCCAGCTCAGCAGAAAGGCAAACAGCCCCGCCGAGGTTACGGCCGGCATCAACAGGGGAATGGTCACCTCTTTCATGATCTGCCAGTTGCTGCACCCCATGTCCCTTGCGGCATCCTCCAGGGAGGGGTCGAATCCGTATGCCCGGATGGCTATGATCAGGGTTACAATCGGGGTGATCCAGACCAGGTGGGCCACAATGGCGGTCTGCCAGTTGGGTGTAATGCCCAGGGCATTGAACCACATGAGAAGGGACAGGCCCAAGACGGTTTGGGGAAAAAAGATCGGCAGCAGGATCAGCTTCTGGTAGAGCTTCCGGAACCGCCACTGGTATCTGGCAAAGGCCAGGGCACCGAAAAATCCAATGACAATGGAGACAACGGTCACAATGCAGGCAATGGTCAGGGAGGTGGACAGCAGACTGGCAACGGTGTCGCTTTCAAGGGCTTTGCCATACCATCCCGTGGCATATCGAGTGATGGGAAACCGCAGGTAACGGGCCTTTGAGATCGAGGCAAAGCCCACGGCAACCAGTGGCAGATAGAGGAAACCAATGATTCCCAATCCATACAGGTAAAATAAAATAGTGGCACTTGTAATTCTTTTCACGGTTATTTCCCCTTTCCCATTACGCTGTCCAGGTCAACGCGCATCAGGGTCAATACAATCAAAACGGAAATCACAAGGATCAGCACCATGGCAAGGGCGGAACCCAGTGGCCAGTTCTGGCCGTAGGTGAAGGCACTTTCCACGTCATCGGAAATCACAATGACCGCCTGTCCGCCAAGGAGCTTGGACTCAGCCACCGCACCGGCCGCCAGGACAAAGGTGAGCAGGGAACCTACCACGATGCCGGGTGCGGCCAGGGGCAGTTCCACCTCCCTGAAGATCTGCCACCGGTTGGCACCCATGTCCGCCGCCGCGTATCGGGCATCATCCGGAACCATGGCGATACCCTGGGCCAGGGGGAAGAGCATAAAGGGCAGATAAATATAGACCAGACCGAATACGATCACCGGCACATTGTAGAGCAGCCCGTCAAATCCGCTGCCCGTCCAGGCCTTGATGTATCCTTCAAACAACCCGCCCTTCATCAGGGTGATCACCCAGCCGAACAAACGGATATTTTCTGATACAAAGAGAGTCATGACCACCGCAATGGTGATGACCAGCGTGAATCGTTTAAAGATCCGTACCATGGCGTAGGACAGCGGCCAGCAGATCACCAGCAGCAGCAACGTGGCCACACCCGCCATGCCCAGGGACCATGCCAGGGATTTCCAGTACCCTTCTCTTATAAATTCTGCATAGGCCGAAAAGTCCGGCACATGGGCCAGGGTGAACACCTTTTCCGGCATGATGGAAAAGGCGGCAATGGCCAGGAGCGGGGCAATAAACGTAACCAGCAGCAGCAGGGCCAGGGGCATGGATGCGAACATGCCCAGGCGCCTTTCTCGTCTGTTCATTATGCCGCCTCCGTGATCAGGTGGGACTGGGCCATGGAAAAGCCCAGCCTGACCGTCTCTCCCGGGATCCCTTTTGCGGAATAGTTGGATGTTTCAACGATGAGCACCGTTTTGTCATCCTGCTCTATTTCATACTGGGTGCGGGAGCCGAGCATATACTTGCCCAGAACCTTTCCCTGGGTGGTAAAATCCGCCTGTTCTTCCATGCCCAGCAGGCTGACGGATTCGGGCCGGACCATCAGGGTGTTCCGGGCGTCCGGGTCAATGGTCAGGGTGGATAGAATCTCCTTTGAGACGGAAAATCCAGGGATGCTCACCCGGCCTTTGTTCGTGTCCAGGCCCACATCAAACAGGTTGACATCCCCCATGAAACTTGCCACAAATCGGCTTTGGGGACGGTGATAAATTTCTTCGGCCGGTCCGATCTGCTCAAATTTTCCGGCCTTGAGAATGGCAATTCGGTCGGACATGACCATTGCCTCCTCCAGGGAGTGGGTAATATAGATAAAGGTCTTTCCAGTCCGCTCATGGAGGGCTTTGAGCTCTTTTTCCAGGGTCTTGCGCAGGCGGTAGTCCAGGGCGGAGAGCGGTTCATCAAAAAAGAGAATTTCAGGATCAAAGGCCAGGGCCCGGGCCAGGGCAATCCGCTGTTTTTCACCCCCTGAGCACTGGCCGATCCCTTTGTTATAATAGTCGGCCGGAAGGCGGAACATTTCCAGAAGTTCCAGGGCGCGTTTTTTCCGGTCAGCCGGAGAAATTCCTTTGATCTTCAGGGGAAACTCCACGTTCTGCCCCACCGTGCGGTGGGGAAAGAGGGCAAGGGACTGGAAGACCATGCAGGTCGGCCGTTTGTTGGCCGGCACTAGATCGAGGCGTTTGTTGCGAAGCCAGATTGAGCCTTCGGTCTGTTCCTCCATGCCCACCAGGAGTTTGATCAGGGTGGTCTTGCCGCTGCCCGAAGGACCGACAATGGCCAGGAACTCCCCTTCCTTTACCTTCAAATCAATGTTTTTCAGGGCAACAAAATCGCCATACTCTTTTCGGAGTCCTGCTATTTGTAAAATCGGTATTTCAACCATAATATCATTACCTAAGGTCTCGGGGGGAAAGCTGCGGCTGGAAAATGTTCCGGCCGCAGCTCAAGCCCACCGGCAGATTGAATGTTCAGTCCCCAATGTTTTTCCATGCATCATCAGGCCCGTTTGGCCGCAGAGTAGATCTTGATGAGATCATCATACGAGGCCACGGTATCATACTCCAGGGTGCGCGCCATCTCTTCGGGAAGGGAATCCCACTGGATGGCATCCAGCTCGTCTTTTCCCCAGAGTTTGAACACATCCGGGTTTCCCATCTGGCTGACCGGGTTGTAGGTTCCCTCTGCAAACCCCACGGCCTTGCAGATCTCCGGTTTCTGGACAAACTCAAGGAAATCCTCGGCCAGGGGGCTCGGGGTGGGATTGTTGACCAGGGAAGTCAGCTCAATCCAGGCCACGCCGCCTTTGCCGTTAATCGGACCGCTGTTGGGGGTAATTCCCCTGATATTGGTCAGGCCGTCCAGGCGGGCCGGGCTTGCCGTATAGGTGCCACCGGTGAAATAGGCGTCGATCTCTCCGTTGATCAGGGCGGTGTTCATGGCGACAAGGTCATCAGATAGCAGTTTGGAGCCGCCGAAGATCTGCTCGGCGGTTGTTTTGAACCTGGCCATTCCAGCTGCATCGATTTCCTTGAATGGGTTCAGCCCTGCTGTGATACACATGTGGATAATGTTCCAGTTGTCATAGGTGAGAACGCCGTAGCGTCCTTTCATCTTTGGATCAAGGAACAGGTTCCAACCCTGGTCCTCGGCCATTTTTCTGGATATTTTATCGGTGTTGACAACAAAGCTGAAGGGCCCGTAGCGCTGGGGCATGCCGATCAAATCACCGTTGTCTGAAAATGCAAGGGGGTAGGGTTTGGCAAAGTCCGGGGACATCCGTTCAAAATAGGGAAGAAACCGTTCTTTGTTCAACGGCTTGATCAGTTTTTCCGGGTACAGCTGATTTCTTGCCCAGGGCTGGTTCACATTGATCAGATCCCATACCCGGACCTCTCCGGCCCTGAGTTTGTTGATCATGTCCGGATCTGAAGTGCCGCTTTCCGCCTGGACCTTTGCCCCTGGATGCAGTTTTCTGAAGGGTCCCAGAACATCGTCTGTATTGTATCCTTCCCAGCAAAGGATGCTCAGTTTGTCGTCTCCGGCAAAGAGCTTTCCGGGCAGGCCCATGGTCATCATAAGGGCGGAAGCGCCCAGGGCTTTGTTGAATTCTCTCCTTGTCATTTTTTTCATTTGATCCCCTCCGTCGGTTGTATTTAAAATGCCGTTTTCTTCTGAAAAAAAATTGCGTGTAAAATTTAAAAAAACAATTTTGCAATCAATTTTCTGTAGATTCACAGATTTTTTAAAAGAAATCAAGAAAAAAATGTTGTTTTTCAAAAATTATTTCTTTATAATCCAAATAAAATCTTTAAAAGCACAGATACTTTAAACACATCATCTGGAGTTTTGACTATGACGCAAATCTATAATGAACAATTGATTGAATCCATGAAAAAGGGTGTTCACAGTCTTTTGAACGAGTGGGAGATGCCGGAAAACAGCCGGATATCCCTTTTGAACATTTCCGAGAATGCCACATTCGTTGCCGAAGCCCCGGAGGAAAACAAAAAAATGATCCTGCGGATCCACAGACCCGACTACCATACCCGACAGGAGATTGAGTCCGAACTGGTCTGGATTGACAGTCTGCGGGACCAGGGCATCGTGAGCACCGCCGCCCCCATCCCCCTGGCTTCCGGCGGCAAAATCGCCAGCTTTAACTGCCAGGGTGAAGACCGTTTTGCCGTGGGGTTTGAATTCCTGCAGGGCAGTGAGCCCTCTCCTGAAAATAATTTAAAGGATGATTTTTACACCCTGGGCGCTGTTACGGCCAGACTCCATGGACATACCAGGGGATGGGCTACACCCATTGGTTTCAAGCGCAAGGTGTGGGATTTTGACAGCATGCTCGGAGATCGTCCCCTGTGGGGGGACTGGCGCAACGCCATGGGCCTGGATGGAAAAGGGCATACCCTTTTGGTACAGATCGCGGCTGTTTTGAAGCAGAACCTTGAGCTCTATGGAAAGGAACCGAACCGCTTCGGCCTGGTCCATGCAGACCTGCGACTGGCCAATCTCCTGACCGGTGAAGGGGCCCTGCATGTCATTGATTTTGACGACTGCGGCTACAGCTGGTTCATGTATGATTTTGCCGCTGCCATCAGTTTTATGGAGGAGGATGCCCAGATCCCTGAATTGCAGAATGCCTGGGTAAAGGGGTACCGTTCGGTCTCTTTTCTGGCCCCCGAGGATGAAGCCGTGATCCCGACGTTCATCATGCTCAGGCGCATGCTGCTGACGGCATGGCTGGCCAGCCATTCGGAAACCGAAACCGCCCGGGAGATGGGACCGGCCTATACGGAAGGAACCCTTCGGATAGCAGAGAAATATCTTAATACAGGCACGACATATTAATCCCAAGGAGAAACATGGAACCGAAAATCAGACAAATATTGGATATGAACGCTTTTTCCGCCGATTCTGCCGAGTCGGCGGCCACCCCTCTGCTCGCCCGTCGTCTGAAGAATTTCGGTGCGGCGTCCGTTCTTTTTTACCGGTCCCCCATTGAAATGGTGGGCGGACACGGTGCATGGCTTGTGGCAGGCGACAATACAGAATACCTTGATTTCTACAACAACGTGCCGTCTGTGGGACACAGCCATCCAAAAGTGGCCGAGGCGGTCAGCCGGCAGGTGACAAAGCTCAACATCAATACGCGGTACCTCTCCGGGGTTGTGGACGACTACCTTGAGGACCTGAAGGCGACGTTCCCGGGAAATCTTGACAATATTCTTCTCTGCTGTACCGGCAGTGAGGCCAATGATCTGGCCATGCGCGTGGCCATGGGGCGTTCCGGGAAAAGGGGATTTATTGTCACGGAAACCGCCTACCACGGCAATACCCTGGCCGTCACCCAGATTTCGCCGGCGGCCCTCAAGCAGGATCCCCTGCCCGATCATGTCATTGCCGTGCCCGCACCCTTTTTCAGCAACTACGGTCCGGATCTGGAAAAGGGATTTGCCCTGGCTGTAAAAGCGGCTGTCACAGAATTGGATAAACGAGGCCACGGATGTGCCGGCCTGATCTGTGACTCTATTTTTTCAAGTGACGGTGTGATCAGCGATCCCCCGGGCTTTCTGGCCGGGGCCGTGGCTGCGGTCAAAGATGCCGGCGGCCTCTACATTGCCGATGAGGTTCAGCCGGGGTTTGGCAGAACCGGCACCCATATGTGGGGATTTCAGCGTCACAGCGTCACCCCCGACCTTGTCACCATGGGCAAGCCCATGGGCAACGGGTTTCCCATGGCGGGTGTGGCGGCCCAGTCAGACGACATCAGACTGTTTTGCGAACACGTGGGATACTTTAACACCTTTGGCGGCAACCCCGTGGCCGCTGCCGCAGGTCAGGCCGTTCTCAACATCATAAAAGAAGAACGCCTCATGGAAAACGCCCTGCACACCGGGAACCATATTCAGGACGGGCTTGGAAAAATACAGGCCAGATATCCTCAACTCACCGATGTCCGGGGCTGCGGCCTTTTTATCGGTGTGGACCTCTGTGCGGACGGCGACCCGGCCAGACCGGATCCCGACCTGGCCGCCGACCTCATCAATACCCTCAAGGCCCGCCATGTCCTGATCGGTGCGGCAGGCAAATTCGGCAACACCCTTAAGCTGAGGCCGCCGCTCTGCCTCTCCCAGTCCGAGGCGGATATTTTCCTTGACACCCTGGAGCAGAGCCTTGAACAGCTTTTGTGACCCATGAAATAGGCCTTTTCCTGGCGCAGATTTTCTGCGTCCCCTGGGGGCCGGGAAATATCCGTCGGTTTTGTCCGTCAGGAGGGGGTCGTCCATGATCTGCTGTGCCCGGCCGGTTCTGACCGGGAAAGCGGTTTAAAAGTGATAACTGAGGGTCATGCCGTAGCTCCATACCTCGCCTTCGGCATTAAAGCTTGCCAGGGCGGGACTGGCGGGGTCCAGGGGATTGTCGTAGCTTGAGTTGAGACTGTCGCTCTCGCCGCTGATACGGCGTTTTCCATCGGTTTTTGAGAAGGAGAGCACCGAATCAATGGTATACTTGCCAACGTTAAAACCGGCACCACAGGACCAGGTCTGTTTGTCAGCATCGGGCCAGATGAAATCCATGGAGTCGTCGGGTACCGGGGTGGGATCATAGAAGTAGCCCAGTCTCAGGGCAAGCCAATCCAGGGCCTGCCATTCGGCACCCAACCGGAACTGGGTGGTGTTCGACCAGTTCCTGGGGATGGTGTTGTCCCAGGTTTCGGGCAGATTGACCGCCTGGTAGATGCCCTCTGCAAAGGTGATCTGCTGGGCCTGGTTCTGGTTGATGCGCCAGTGGGTCCACACCACATCAAGTTCAAGGGAGAGGGTTTTGTTCGGGCCTGCCACATAGCAGATTCCCGCCTGAACCTGTTCGGGATGGTCGTACTCAAGTTCCACACTGGCCACCGTGCCCAGGCCGGCCACTGTCAGGTCTCCTTCAAAATCGGTATCGGTCCTGCCCCGGTAGGTGAGGCCAAGGGTGAGCCTGTCCACAGGGGCAATCATGATGCCCAGGTTCACGGAATAGTTGAAGTCATCCTCCAGGGCGGCTTCGTTTCTCAGCCCGCCAAAGCTTGCACCAAAGCAGTCGTTGCCTGTTTCTGACCGTCCAAGGGAGACGCCGGCACCAATGGATACTCGGTCCGAGAGCCTGAAGGCAAGGGAGGGGGTGACCACCTCCCTGACATAGTAGGCGTAGAACGAGTTGTAGGCCCCGGGAGAGGTGGCTGTATCTTTGTCCCATTCGATTTCCATGCCATAGGGGGCATAGGCGGCAATCCCAAAAACAATCCGGTCGTTCACCGGCATGGCAAAACCCAGGTGGGGGCTGACCAGGCTTTGGTTTTTGTTATCAAAGTCAGAAGCTGCCTGGAGCCTGGTATCCTGGGTGGCGATGCCGCCCTGGACCGTGAAGTCCCTGATCTCCATCTCCGGCGTGACCACCAGGGTGCCGGCACTGATCATGGGCTTTTTGATTCCGGCAAGCCCGGCCGGGTTATAATAAACTGCAAAGGGATCATCGGCCCTGGCTGAAAAGGCGCCGCCCAGGGCGGTCGCCTTTGATCCTGTTCCGTAGTTGTCCACCATTCCCCCAAAGGCTGTGTGGGCGGTCATCACCAGAAAAAATATCAACGCTCGTTTCATTATCATCCGTTTCTGCAAAGGTTTGAATTATCATGCTCTTTTTTCAGCCTGCACAGGTTTTACCCGGTGCCGGTGGAGAATGCAGAGGATGTCACAACCGGGGAAAAAGACAATACAGGAAGAATATAGGGAGAATATAGGGAAAAACCCTAGGTTGACGTCCTGCGCTCCGGGTCAGGCAAGGGAGAGCAGGTGGGTTCGGAGGTTTATTTTTTGATTCTTGATGCCGGTTTTTGCCCGGATGTTGTTCCGGTGGAAATCGATGGTGCCCATGGAGAGGGTGAGGATCCCGGCAATCTCCTTTGTGGTCTTGCCCTGCCTTACAAGGCCTGCGACCCGCATCTCCATGGGGGTCAGGTTGTGCAGACTTGCGGCAAGGTTCCTTGCAAAGGGAGAGACGATCTCATTGAGGGTGGTACGGGCCGCCCCCAGGCAGGCGGACTGCTGTTCACTAAGGGGCTGGGCAACGATTTTGTCCAGATAGGGAAGCACCAGTTCCTTGACATTGGAGACCACATTGTCGGACAACTCCCTGCGGTCCTGCTCCCTCTGTTTCAAGAGCACCTTCAGGGCCGTGTTGGACTCTTCAAGGTGAAGGGATTTCTGCTGAAGCTCGGCCTGGCGCTTTCGCAGGGCGTTCTCCATCCGGATACGGCAGGAGATGTCATGGTAGGTACCGGCCATGCGCAGGGCCTTTCCCGATTCATCGGTTTCAACGATCCTGCCCCAACTGGTGACCCATATCCAGTTGTCCTCACAGGACCTGAGTCGGTGTTCTACCTGGAAACTGCTGGATTCTTTTCGCAAATGGGTAATGAACCCCTGCTTTACAAGGGCCCGGTCCTTGGGGTGAACCCAGTCTTCCCAGTTATCGAAACTGAGGGTCTGGGTGGCGGAGAGTCCCATTTTTTTTCCCCACTCCTTTTCCACGGACACGGTGCCGGTTTTTATGTCCCAGTGCCAGACACCCAGGTCAGCGCCGTTCAGGGCAAGCTTGAGGTCATTCTCTTGTTTTTCAAGGGTTTGGATTCTTTGTTTAAGTTGTTTGATTGTGTCGGTCATGGAAAGGGGTCTGCCTCTGTTGAATTGCCCGGGACAATGGTATTTTCCGCGCGCTGTTGGTTAATCCGTAAGGGGAAACCAATATAAAGGGGTCGCTGGAAAAGTCAACGGGAAACGGAGAAACCCGCAGTTGCCATGTGAAATATTCATGGGGCAATGGGTGTGAAAATGGTCCCGGCCGGGGCGATGAAGTCTTTTGCCGGATTTATTTTTTCTGCCTGGTTTTATCCAGAACGTCCCGAATCAATCCTGCCAGTTCCATTCCGGATATCGGCTTTTGTACATATTTGCACAGACCCATTTTAAGGGCTGCTGCCTCGTTAAATCGTTCATGAAATCCCGTACAGAGAATAATGGGCATGGCGTTCCGTATTTTCAGCACCTGGGTTGCGAATTCATCTCCGGCCATCCTTGGCATGGTCATGTCTGTGATGATCAGGTCAAAAGAGCCTGGATCACCGGCAAATGTCTCCAGGGCCGACGGGCTGTCCTCAAAGGCGGTTACTTTATACCCCTGTTTTTCCAGAATTGCCTTTAACGTGTCAAGGATATCCCGCTCATCATCCACCAGCATGATCCGTTCAGACCCTGGCGACCCGGCCGGGTGTTTCTTTTCAGGAAGGGGGGCGGAAACCTCCTGGTCAGGGATGGGAAAGAACACCCGAAAGGAGGATCCGGACCCAACATCACTTTCAGCTTTGATAAGCCCCTGATGGGTTTTAACAATGCCATAAACCACAGCCAGCCCCATACCTGTTCCCTTGCCGATCCCTTTGGTTGTAAAATAGGGGTCAAAGATCCTTTCCAAAACCGTATCCGCCATGCCATGGCCTGTGTCCCGTATTTCCAGCTCCACGTATTTTCCCTTATCCATGGAAAAACCCGCAATCTTCTTGGATTCAGAAATTTCAATATTATTCAACGCCACGGTCAACACCCCCGGGGTATCGCCCATGGCATGGGAGGCATTGGTGCAAAGATTCATGATAACCTGGTGGATTTGGGTGGGATCCCCCATAATCGTGGCCTTGGAAACGAGATTTTCCCGGATCTCTATGGTTGACGGCAGGGATGCTCGCACAAGGCTAAGCACCTCCTTGACCAGGTTAAACAGATCCAAAGGCTGTTTTTGATATTCTGAATGCCGGCTGAAGGTCAAAATTTGTTGAACCAGCCCGGATGCTCTGTTGGCTGCTTTGATAACCTGGCCAATAAATTTTTTCACTTTTTCAGGCTCTCCACGATACATCTCCACCAATTGAGCGTATCCGAGAATACCGGCAAGGATATTGTTGAAATCATGGGCCACCCCCCCTGCCAGGGTTCCCATGGATTCCATTTTATGAACCTGACGAAGTCGTTCTTCCATCTTTTTGAGATAGGTAATGTCCGTGGCTGTCTGAAGTTTTACCATCCGTCCGTCTGTCCACTCGATGGCCCGGTCGTAGTTATTATACCATTTTCCGGTAAGGGAATTGATATCCTGCCAGGAGAGAAGGCCCGTGGGGTTCCCCTCTTGATCAATTAATCGACTATTGATGCAGGTGGGGCAGGGCTTTGATTCTCCCCTGAAAGCCTTCCAGCAGATGTCGCCGCTGTAATCTTTGCCGAAACTTTCTATCATGTACCGGTTCATAAAAAGGATTTCATGGGTTTCCAGGTCAGCTACATAAATGTTGGCATCAATGCTGTTCATTACCGTCAAAAATCTTTCATGGGATGCCCGCAGGGCTTTTTCCGTCTGAATACGGTGATTCAATTCCTGGGTCAGTTCCCGGGTTTTGTCCCGGACCCGGGCCCTTAAAATTGTGTTGCCAAAAAAGAGCAGGCCCATCAAAACCATCCCGGAAACCAACGCCCATTTTGCCCACAGGGGAAAGGGTGTGGGGCCAGGAGAGCCACTGTTGAAACCTTGCACCATGGCGGTGTGGTAAATCGAGCCTTCCTGTTTTTTTAAACTTTTGATATGGGCATCCAGCGCCAGAACAAGGTCTCGATTCTTTCCTTGGGGAACCCCATAATAATTCTTCTCGGGGTTGAAAATCACCCCGGTTTGTTCAACTGGAAAATCAGTTGTAAATTTTTGACCCACCAGTCGATTGACCACACCGGCATCTGCCGGTGGTCTGAAAGCATCTTAAGGACCTCTTTATAGTCAGGGGTTTCAATGATCTCACACGTTATGCCGAATTTTGTGATGAGATGACCAAAAACCTTTCCATGGATATCTCCCTTTAACAGGGCCAGTTTTTTGTCTGCCAGATCCGTAATCGTCTTGATGCCAGACCCTTTGGATGCAAACAGCTGCCCCCAGTTTGTCACCAGGTCTTCCTGGGTAAAATCATACACCCGATCCCGTTCCTCAGAAAAGGCGATGGCGCACAGAATATCAATCTGATGGGTTTCAAGTCTTGAGAGGCACTCTGGCCAGGTTCCGGCCACATATTCCAGCTGCCACCCCTCCTTTGCAGCCACATACTCGAGAATATCTGCAAAGATTCCTTTGCCCTTGCCGGCACGGTCCACAGATATCAACGGTTCATTGTTATAAATCCCGACTTTGACGGCAGTCTGGGCAAAAATCAAAGATGGCTCTGGGGCGTGTAAGAGTATGATTAAAAAAAAAGGGAGAAATCTTTTCATGGGCGTTTTTAAGAGCACCTATAAGGGTCTGTTCCATGTTCAAAAAAAGCATACAACATCCAACGTTGCAAAACAAACGAATTTAAAATAGAGCCGATTTTGATTATGGTTCACCAATGGTTCCGCAAGCTGACTTTAAAAAAATTAATTCCATTTGTCAAAAAATGAAATTTGAACCTCTGTTTTATCATCACTCAATAAAATTTGATGGAACCCATGAAAATCTGATGGAACCCCTGGACCGCCATCTGGAAACCGATACCCCTGATCTGCGGAATGAACATGGGAAAAGGATGATATGGTCTCTTTGTTCCTTTTTTTCCAGGAAGACCAGAAGCCTGAGCTGAAAAGGCTGGTGAAAGAGTTCGGTAAAATGGTATTGAGTGTGACAAGGGGTTGAACTCATACCGGATGGCCTGGCAAGGGGGAAGGGGATGAACAGTGAATTTTGAAAGACTCCGTATGCTTCTGATCGCCGCATTCATGCTTGTTTCTCTGGTGCCCATGGCTGTCCTTGGGTACAAGATGATCTCCCAGGGCGAAACCATGATCAAGGAAAAATCGTCCGCTTATTTAAAGGGGTTTGCCAGAAAAAATGCAGAGGCAATAGATGGATTCATGGTGGAACGGGTCAATGACATGAATGTCCTTTCCAATATTGTCTGTCTCTTTGGCGTTAACGTCACCATGCTCCAGGACCATTTTGAACAGATGTCCGACCACTACAGCCCCTTTATTGCCTTTTCCGGGCTGGACATGTCCGGACAAAGGATGTTCTCAAGCCTGGGTTCCTGGTTAGAGTCCGGGGTGGGAGATGGTGTTGAAGACCATTGCAGCCCCGGGCCGGGAACAACCCTTGGCAACGTCACCATGGTGTCCACTGGTCGGGAGGAGATTCCCGTGTTGAGGATCTGCACCTCCTTGAATGCCAGGTCAACTGAGGATTGCGGTCATTTGTGTGCCTTTGTTGATTTCAGGCCCATGGGGGAGCTGTTGAGAAAAAGCAATATTGAAGTGACTGGGGAGGTCTATCTGGTCGATGACCGCGGCAGGTTTTTATCCCCATCTCGATTTGGGGCCGTGGCCCTCAGGGATTCCATTTCAATGGCCGCCATCACAGGGCAGGCACCCCAGGGAATCTATGAAACAACCGATTACCGGGGCGAGCGGGTATTGCAGGCATACCAGAAGGTGGATGGGTTCTCCTGGTATGTCATTGCCGACCAGGATATGGCGGAAATTCTCAATCGCATCAATGGTTTAGGCCGGGAGGCCATAGGTTATGGTCTGTTCACGGCATTGATTGTGTTTGGCCTGGCCTTTATTGTTTCAACCCTTATCGTCAATATTTTAAAATCCAAGTACCAATACGAAAAAGAGCTGGAGTTCCAGGTGATACAAAAGGAAAAACTGGCATCCCTAGGCCTTTTGACATCGGGACTTGCCCATGAGTTGAACACCCCCCTTGCCAATGCACTGCTCTACACCCAGATAGCCAGTGAGGAACTCAATGAGGCAAAGATCGGGACAAAAACCATCCAGGCAAGGCTTGCAACGGTGGTTGAGGAGATCCACCAGGGCAGCAAAATCATAAGAAACCTCCTTGATTTTTCCCGCCACTCCATAAATGATGCCCAGGCAGTTGATGTCAATAAAATTTTGACCAAACTCATGGGCATCGCAGGTCCCCATTGTGTGTCCGGTAAGATTGACGTTCTAACGGACCTGGAAGGAAATATGCCCAAAGTCCGGGTTGATGCCAGCACCCTCCAGTCCATTTTGACCAATCTGGTTGCAAATGCCATTGAAGCCATGCCCCAGGGCGGCGTGTTAAAGTTAAAGACCCGCCATGTAAAGGTTTTAAGGACCATAAAGATTGAAATCGCAGATTCCGGACCTGGAATTCCAAAGGATGAGCGGACCAAGGTGTTTACTCCCTTTTTTACAACCAAGCAACGGGGCAAGGGAACCGGTCTTGGGTTGTTTGTCAGCCACGAAATGGTCAGAAAGCTGGGGGGGAATATTCGGGTTGTCAGTTCAACGGGGGATGAATCCAGCACCCCCGGAACGATTTTTACGGTGGAATTGCCCACTGAACAGGCAGTTTAAAACAGGAGCATCCATGGGGCAATACATGATACTCGTCTGTTTGGACATGTGTAAGGGGCGTTTCTGCGATGTGTCAAATTATGTTTGTATCAGGGACGAATCTTTTTCCTGGCAATCCCGGCAATTCCTATAAGACCAAAACCAAGGAGGAGCATTGTAGCAGGTTCCGGGTTTGGAACAAGCGAGACCGTGTCGATAAATCCCCCGAGTGAGCTGCTTGACCCGTTGGAAGAAATTCCAGACGCCGAGAAATAAAGATTGTAGTTGGCTGCGGTTGTAATTGAAAATTTTTCGGAAACCAATGCCCATGTTTCCCATTGAGAACGAATGCTGTCAACTTCCCACGTGAAAAGGTCAGTGTTGTTTTGAGAAATTCCGAATTGGATTCCGTTGTCATTTGTTGTATTGGTTCTGGGCATGTAATAGAAATTAAGAAAGTAATTTCCCTCGGCCAGCCAAATATTTTGCTGTTCCATTTTTGTATTGCTGTTTGTGGCACCATGGCTGTCCAACTCAATATATTGGTTGCCAGATTCGGCTGTGACCACAGTGTTCTGTTGAACTTCAATTCCTGGTCCTGTTGTTGTTTCCCAACCAGTTATTGTGCTAAAAACACCCCAACTGCCTGTGAGTCCATCAACGGGATCATCAAAATTTCCATTTAATAGTATAGATGCGTTTGAGTTTGAAGTGATTCCAGCTATTATTAAACAAACATACAGAACGGTTGACAGTTTTCTCATTTTTATTTGTTCTCCTGTTTTTGTTCCGGGCAGTCAGAATGCAAGATCCCTTTGACTGCGGTATTTTATAGTTTTAATTAACAATGCAAATTGCGTTCCTGCTGGTAGTATCTGCTTGGTAAAATTTCAAGAGGCCCCAGTTAAAGGGTATTTCAGGCTCGACAAAAAATTATATATATTATTCACGTAAAATTATGAAAAAAAAGTAACAAAATAAGGTGTTGCTGTAACATTAATTAAAGAATTTCCGTTTAATTGTTACATAAATACCACATTGACGGCACTGCTCCAGTAAGATTTGCTATTTAAAACGTCCATATGGTATTGAGTGTGGTAATGGGTTGGGCCCATACCTGCTGAAAACCCTTCAGCTATAGCCCTTCAGGGAGGTAAATGTTTTTTACGGTGGAATTGCCCACTGAACAGGCAGTTTAAAACAGGAGCATCCATGGGTAAATACACGATACTAATTGTTGAAGATGATCCGAGAATGAACCAGGCGTTGCTCCATATCCTTTCAAAAAAAGGGTATGCGGTTGAAAGCGTTGATTCCGGGGAAAAAGCCCTGGAACGGATCCGCAGGACCCGGTTTGATCTGGTTGTCTCGGACCTGAAACTTCCGGGCATGGACGGCATGGCGGTTTTAAAGGCCATCAAGCAGTATGACCGCACAATCCTTTTTGTCATCATCACGGCATACGGTACGGTTGACACGGCTGTTTCAGCCATGAAACAGGGCGCTGAAGACTATATTCTGAAGCCCTTTGACATGGAGGAACTACGGCTTGTGGTGGAAAAAACCCTGGAAAAACGGGAATTGTTTCTGGACAACCTTCGTTTGCAGCAGCAGCTTGAGAAGAAATACACCTTTGAGAATATTGTCGGCACCAGTGAATCCATGATGGGGGTGTTTAAAACCATTAACAGGGTCAAGGAGTCCAGGAGCACCGTGCTGATCCGGGGAGAGACGGGCACGGGCAAGGAACTGGTTGCCAGGGCCATCCATTTTAACAGTGCCCGGGCGTCAAAGCCCTATCTGCCGGTCAACTGTGCGGCACTCAATGAAGACCTTATGGCAAGTGAATTGTTCGGTCATGTGAAGGGGGCGTTTACCGGTGCTGTGGCCGACAAGAGAGGGCTGTTTGAGGCTGCAGACCAGGGGACCCTTTTCCTTGACGAGATCGGGGATGTGGGGCCGGGGCTCCAGCAGACCTTTCTTCGGGCATTGGAAAAAGGGGAGATTCAGCCGGTGGGTTCTTTTCAGCGCAAAACCGTTTCCGTGAGAATTATTGCCGCAACAAATAAAAATCTTGAGGCCATGGTTGAGCAGGGTGGTTTTCGCAAGGATCTTTACTATCGTTTGAATGTGGTTACCATCGATCTGCCGCCCCTGCGTGAACGAAGGGAAGATATCTGCCTGCTGGCCGCTCATTTTCTAAAGAAGTATGCGGCACAGAACAATAAGAACATTCGCGGAATTGCCCCCGGTGCGCTTCGACTGCTGGAAAATTACTGCTGGCCGGGCAATGTCAGGGAGCTTGAGAACATCATCGAACGGGCCACTCTTTTTGAACTCACCCAGGAGATTACCCCTGACAGCCTTCCCCAGGTTCTGACCGAACCCTGCACAGTTGAGGACCTGTCCCCATTTTCCAGGGATACCACCTCCCTGGAGGCGGTGAGTAAAAAACACATCGTCCGAGTGCTTGAGATGACCGATCACAACAAGACACAGGCGTCAAAACTCCTGGGTATTGATCGATCAACCCTGTGGCGCATCATGAATCGTTTGAAGTTAAATTAAAAAAATATACATCGTGAATTTCCAGTGTTCATTTTCAGCACGAATAAATAATCCGTAGGAAATTGGGAAAACTTTTTTATATCTTTTATTCTTTTTGCAACAGCCAGACAAGGCGCGTTAATGGGAGCATATTGAAATATGTGCCAATTAAGGCAACGAAGAAGACGGCTTAAACGACAAGTCATGTGGGAGGTTTTATTTTGATCATGGGCCTTAAGTCTTCGAATAATTATGACTAAATCAAGAATAGTTAACTTTTAGGTCGATCAAAAAATTGGGTCATCTGTCACGTCATTAACGCGAGTTGTTGCTTGGATTGGCTCCACTGCCTGGGAGACTGCCCATACAGACGTTTGAACTCTCTGCTGAATTGAGAGGAACTCACATAGCCCACTTCCCTAGCCGCTTCGTCTACATTCATTCCGCCAACAATTTTCATAGCAGCATTATTCAACCGCATTGACTTCACAAACTGGATGGGTGACATCGTGGTCGCCTGCTTAAATTTGCGGTGAAACACAGCACGGCTCATCCCCGCCTGTGTGGCCATATCTTCAATTGTTACGGCGTCTTTTAGGCGGGAAGACAAATATTCAATTGCCCGGGCAATTTCATTACCGACACCAAATGCGCGTCTTGCCGAATCTCCTGCATCCCCCTTCAATACAGCGTAGTAGACTTCCCGAAGCCGACCTTCCCCAAGTACCGCCGTATCCTCCTGGCTATCCCCCAATTGTAACAGCCTCAAAAGCGCTTCAGTAAATGCATCGTCCCAGTCAGAGAGTGCAAACCCCTGCGGAAGCGGGCCGCTTTTGGGCTTTCTGATGGCACCAGCAGCGCTTTCCATCTCAATTGCCAGTTGGGTCATCACTTTAGTCTCCAGTGAGATATACACTCCCAGGAGGGGATTGTCCGGCGAAGCTGTGGGTGTCCCGGCCTCCACCGGCATCGACATGGCACAACACATGTATTGATTGTTGTCGTATACATATGATTTGCCGTCTAATATCGCTTCTTTAGCCCCGTTCACGATGGCTATCAAGGAGGGCTCATAAATAGCAGGGGCGCAGCGGACCGGCTCGGTAACCCGGAAGAGTTGCACCCCCTTCACTCCGGTTTCCACCATGCCATCTTCGCGGACCTGGTTTTCAATGCGTTGCTTGATTTCTTGCTTGCCCATTCAACTAAGGTAGCACTCTAAAATATATAATTCAATCATTTGATACAATTAGGCATTTTTTTGCGATTATAACGCCTATACTTGTCCATCCTTGAGAGTTATAGTTGTTTCGGACGGACAACCCCCCCCGTCGTATAAACAAACATTCGTCGCTGGCGGGACCATTAAAATGGAAAACAACAATTTTTCCAGCGGCACTATGACTAAGCAAAAAAAGGAGTTTATATAATGAATAACAAAAACAGATTCGGAAAAAAAGGCTGGACACCGGAGCGGATTGATTCGCTTAACGGTAAGACATACCTCATCACCGGTGCTAACAGCGGTACAGGATTTGAGGCATCGAAGATACTTTTGTCCAAAGGGGCAAAAGTGGTGATGTTAAACCGTAACCCCAAAAAATCATCCGATGCCATCGCGGCTTTGAAACAGGCGTTTGGTAATAACGCTGATGTATCATTCATACGTATGGACCTGGCAGAACAGGTTAGTGTAAGAAAAGCAGCAGAGGCGGTCCTTGGGACGGTTCTCAGCATCGATGCACTTATTTGTAATGGCGCCATCGCCCAGGTGCCTAAACAACAATTCACTGTTGATGGTTTTGAAAGCCAGCTTGGCGTAAACCACTACGGTCATTTCCTGCTACAGGGTTTACTCTTCCCTCTGATTGAAAAGTCCAAGGGACGCATAGTGACTGTGGGCAGTATGGGGTATGACATGGGCATTAAGACAATCAAGTTTGACGATATGAACTGGGATAAAAATTACAGCGCTAATAAAGCCTATAGCCAGAGCAAATTGGCGCAGATTATGTCTGTCTATGAATTACAGGACCGGCTGAAAAAAGCAGGCAAGACAGATGTAAAGGTTTATGCCTGCCATCCGGGCTCTTCCAAAACATCACTGATCACAACCAGCGGTAATTTAATGATGCGATTCACCTGGTTTTTGATGTCGCTGTCTCCCATGGTGCAGTCAGCAGAAAAAGGTGCCTATCCTGAACTCATGTGCGCCCTTGAGCCAAGCCTGGAAGAGCGCGGATTTTATGGACCTACAGGTCGAGGTTATTGGGTTGGTCCGGTTGGTGAATGTGACTTGAAGCCCCATGCTGTGGAAAAAACGGTGTCGGAAAAGCTGTGGGACGTATCAGAAGAGGCAACAGGATTTACTTGGAACCTCTAAACAACAAATATCAAGACGGGGAAAGAATTATGTCAAACAGCAACATCGAAATATTAAAAACAGCGACAGACTGGGCCAGAGCCGAAGTTTTTTCGACATCATTTTTCATCCTTTTTGCCGTGATGTTTATATTGGCAAGCATCGGATTCTGGAAATTGGGAATTACCGATCTTGCCAGGGCATACATCGTGCCCACGTTGGTGGCCGGTACTCTGCTGCTGATTATCGGACTTGGTTTGGTTTTCACTAATATCTCCAGAACGATAAATTTCCCGGCGGCTTATGACAGCGATGCCTCCGCGTTTGTGGAATCCGAAATGACACGCCTGGAAAAAGCGGCAAACGAATACAGAACCGTCGTGTTCAAAGCCATCCCGATAATCGTCGCGGCATGCGCCCTCTGCATCATTTTCATCGACAAACCCATCTGGCGAGCCGGCATGATTACCACCATTGCAATGATGGCGGTTATTCTACTGGTGGACGGCACCGCCAACGCCAGGCTTGAATCCTACAAAATGCAGTTAGAATTAGTTGAAAAACAAGAATAAAAATCGGTTTGTGCTCCATAAAGTAAGAGTGGACGAAGTAGTGCTTTGAAAAATTTCTGAGTTACCAATGATTATCTCAAAGATTGAAGACACCCATATTATTTTAGAATAACAGACGTAATCTTGAACATTTCGTCATGGATAAATTATCTGTTTTATCCAGAAAAATTCAGGTGGTATTTTTTGGGGTGTATAGAAGTATTTTTTTTCTGATGCAGTGTGCAACACCCGTTGCACACTGCATCGGTTCTTTGAGGCTCGCAGACGCTTTCTCTTGCGCTTTTTTCTTTTAAATAAAGCGGGTTATGCTTTTGGGGATGCCATGGCACACCCCTTGCTCTTAACGGTGCCCGGGGTCAGGGTGGGAAAAGTGCCCTGGATGGATTGTGTTTAACGCCATAACAGGTTGGAGAAAACGATGAAAAGCAACGGTTTTGGAAACTTAAACGACTGGGGAGCAGTGCTGGAAAAACTTGACCGGCTGTCACAAAGCGGGGCGCTTGATCAATGGCAGGAGGCATTGACTCGCCTGCTCAGGTTTGACCAGAACTGGCGTCTGCGCGAGGCCGCCATCGAATCCCTGGACGCTGTGAAAAATCCAGGTCTTGATCTGGCCCGGGAGGTTCTTTTGTTAATAAAACGCAATGACCTTTACTATGATGTCAGAATCCTTGCTGCAGACGCAATGGAACGGCTGGTTCCGAAAATCATTGAGAACAGGCAGTTTGACCGGGATATTTTACGACAGTTTGTTCGGGAAGTCATTGCGGAAATGGAGGTTTTGCTGGCCTCTCCGGAGCCGCCTCGGTTCCACCATGCGTTGCAAAACGCAGTGACCGAAATCAAGCAGTCCGTGAACAGGGACTAAAAAAATCCACAGGGAGGTACAAGATGCTGATCGGAATACCAAAGGAGATAATGATCAAGGAAAACAGGGTGGCGGCACTTCCGGAAACCATTGGAAAATTCAAGGGCCTTGGTTTTGATGTGCTGGTGGAAACAAAGGCCGGTATGGGTGCTTTTGCCCATGATGATGCCTATCGGCAGGCAGGGGCCGAAATTGCTGCCGATGCAGCTGAGGTGTTTGCCCGGGCCGATATTATTCTAAAAGTCAAAGAGCCTCTGTTCAACGAAACCTTTAATCGGCATGAAATCGACATGCTCAGGGAAAACCAGATATTGATCACCTTTCTGCATCCGGCAGCCCCTTCAAACCACGGGGACGTGAAAAAACTCCAGGCCCGGGGGGTCACAGCCTTTACCATGGACGGCATCCCCAGGATTTCAAGGGCCCAACGCATGGATCCGTTGACATCCATGAGCGCCATCACGGGATACAAGGCCATCATCATTGCCGCAGCCAATTTCCCAAAATTCATTCCCATGGTCGGAACCTCCATTGGCATGATAAAGCCGGCCAATATTCTGGTGGTCGGCACGGGTGTTGTCGGTCTCCAGGCCATTGCAACGGGAAAAAGGCTGGGGGGAGTGGTCAAGGCCGTTGATATCCGTCCGGATGCCCGACAAGAGGCCGAGAGCCTGGGCATAAAGGCCGTGGGTTTTGACGTGCCCCCTGAGCTTGCCATCGGCCGGGGCGGGTATGCAAAGGCGCTGCCCCAGGAGTGGCTTGAAAAGGAGCGTACCGAACTGACTCCCCTGGTGGCGAAATCGGACATCATTATTCTGAGTGCCCTTGTTCCAGGCGAAGTTGCCCAGCATATCATCACCCGGGAAATGGTTGAATCCATGAAGCCAGGATCTGTTATCATTGATGTCTCCATTGACCAGGGAGGAAACTGTAGCGTGACCGTTCCTGGACACGAGTCGTTCCATAACGGTGTCTACGTCTGCGGTATCAAGAACATTCCGGGATCTTTGCCCGTTCATTCGTCCTGGCTCTACGCCAACAACCTCTACTATTTTGTTGAGAACCTGTTTAAAGGCGGAGGGTCAGGGTTTGACATGACCGATGAGATCGTCACGGGCGCACTGGTCACCCACAGGGGCGAACTTGTTCATGAAGGGACCCTCAAGGCCATGGGTTTTAAATAATCATCAACGGTTCGTGGAGGTTAAACCAATGACCCATCTTTTATTGATGCTGGGGGTTTTTCTGTTTTCCTTTGTGGTCGGCTATTTCCTTATTTCCCAGATTCCCACACTGCTCCACACGCCCCTCATGTCCATGACAAACGCCATCTCCGCCGTGACCATTCTGGGGCTTTTAATTCTTTTTTCAGTGCATTCAACGGGCACGGAACAGGTCATTGGCGGCATTGCTCTGGCCATGGCCGCCTTCAACCTTGTGGGTGGCTTTGCCATTACAGACCGGATGTTACGGATGTTCAGGAAAAAAGAGGGGAGGGTCGACCGCCATGGGTGAAACATACCAGGGACTTAACCTGTTCCTTGATTTTTGCGTTATTGCCACCCTTATCCTGGGCATCTGGCTTTTCCGCTGGCCCCAGAGGGCAGCGCTTGGCAATCTCACGGCAGCCCTTGCCCTTGCCGGTGGGGCAGGTCTGGTGCTTTTTAGAAACGGCATTTATCATCCCTTGCCTGTGACGGCTGCCCTTGTGGCGGGTTCCGGTGCCGGATACTGGGTGGCAAGGCGAATTACCATGACCCAGATTCCCGCCATGGTTGCCTTTCAGCATGGTGCCGGAGGGGTGGCTGCCTTTTGTCTTTCCCTTGCTGAACTCCTGCGGGGGGGGGGACAACTTGGAATGATCAACGAGGTCTCCGGTCTTTTGGGGCTTGCCGTTGGTGCTGTCACCTTCAGCGCCAGCATGGTTGCCGGTGGGAAACTGTCGGGCACCCTGGTCCAGACACCGAAGATTTTGCCCCGGCACACCCGGCTTGTGATGGTGAACTTTGTTGCCATTGCCGTGTTCGTGGTTGTGGCCCTTTATGGGGCCGGGGCATGGCAGAAGATTTTTTATGCAGCTATTATTTTGCTGTCGATTCTGTTGGGTGTTGTTTTTTCCATCCGGATCGGTGGGGCTGACATGCCTGTTCTAATCTCATTTTTAAATGCAACTGCAGGGGTGGCAGCGGCATTTTGCGGCATGATCATTGAAAATAAACTGTTGATTTCCTGCGGTGCAACCGTGGCGGCGTCGGGATCGATTCTGACCCATGTCATGTGTCGGGCAATGAATCGCCGCCTGTTCAGGATTTTTATCCCGGCTCAAGGGAGCCGGTCCGATTCGTTGCCCAGGCCCCAGGCTGAACCTTTGCCGGAATCCAGGGCCGAGCCCGGAACGGCGTTTGCGGCCATGGCCGTGGGCGGTTCTCCCGTTTCCGGCATGGCCTCTCCCGCTGGGGCAGACCCGGTCCCCGCCCAGGCTGGTCTGGAGGACCGCCTGGACAAAGCCCTGAAGGCACTGCTGTCAGCCGGAAAAATCATTGTGATCCCCGGATATGGCATGGCCCTGGCCCAGGCCCAGTTCAAGGTGATTGAGCTTGCATCCATGCTTGAAGGCATGGGCAAGTCGGTACGGTTTGCCATTCATCCCGTGGCCGGTAGGATGCCCGGTCACATGAATGTGCTCCTGGCTGAAGCAGAGGTTGATTATGACAACCTTTTTGAAATGGATGAAATCAATCCTGAATTTTCACAAACAGACGTGGTTCTCGTGGTGGGTGCCTGTGACGTGGTGAATCCCATGGCCATGGCCGTCGAAGGCACGCCCATCTCCGGAATGCCCATACTCATGGCCCAGGATGCCAGACAACTTATCATCTGTAATTTTGATGAAAAACCGGGATATTCCGGGGTCGAGAACAGTCTGTATCAAAATCCGGGGACCATCATGCTGCTGGGCGATGCCGCAGCAACGGTCAGCGATCTTATTAACGGGTTGAAATCCGTTGGATAAATCGTTGCTCAGGGAAAATGCCAGCGCTGGCATTTTCCCTGAATGGCAACGAATTGCCAGTGGGGCCGTTTCTGTTGTTTTCCAGGTTCCCATTGATCGTGGAAAAAAAGGAGGTTGCTTTTTTGTGTTTTTTCTGAACATATGTTCTCTATATTCAGGTTTTCACAAAACATATCTACGAAATCACGATCTCTTTTCCAGGGGGAATGATGCCTCAGAAAAATCATTTTGTCAGGCTGTGCCTTGCGATTCTCGGCGTCTGGCCTGTTTGTTTGTCGTTGCCCCAGGCCCGGGCAACTGAATTCCTGGATATGGATCTGTCGAGTCTGATGCAGATTTAGATCACCTCAGCCGGTCGCAAAGAACAGGTCCTTGGTGATGTTCCTGCTGCCGTTTATGTCCTTGATCAGGCGGCCATTAAAAATTCGGGGGCCACATCCATCCCGGAGCTGCTCCGGCGGGTTCCGGGTGTTCAGGTGGCAAGGATCAACTCGAGTAAATGGGCGGTTTCTTCCAGGGGGTTTGGCGGAACCTTTTCCAATAAACTCCTGGTCCAGATAGACGGCAGAAGCGTTTACACACCCTCCTATTCGGGTGTGTACTGGGACATGCAGAATGTCATGATTCAAGACATTGAACGGATTGAAGTGATTCGGGGGCCGGGTGCAACCCTCTGGGGAGCCAACGCCGTTAACGGGGTCATCAATATTATTACCAAAACCGCCGCCGACACCCTGGGAGGGCTTGTCTCCACAGGCGCGGGAAATCATGAGACCTGCCTGGCTTCGGTTCGCTACGGCAGGCAGTTCAATCCTGACCTTTACGGGCGGTTTTACGTGAACCACCATGGTGAAGATTCATACCAATACCTTTCGGACAACAGCGATTCCGGAGATGACTGGCAGGTCACCTCGGGTGGGTTTCGCCTGGACAGGGATGTTCAGATCTCTGACTCATGGACCCTGCAGGGCGATGTCTATAACGGCCAGGAAGATCAGGAAGTTTTCCCCTATTGGACAGAGGGATCGCCTGTGCCGTCATGGGCGGACGAAACCTCCGACATCAAAGGCCATAACCTGCTCGGGCGGTGGCAGCACCATTACACGGAGACCAACGCCTGGACCCTGCAGGCCTATTTTGACAGCACAGACCGGCAGGAAATCTATCTCGACCAGGAGCATAGGACCTTTGATCTGGATTTCCAGCACCGTTTCCAGTGGCTGTCCGGCCAGGATATCGTCTGGGGCCTTGGATATCGATATCTGGAAGATCATTTTGAGAATTCCTACATGCTCGCACTTTTTCCGAACCAGGAGCGTTTCAACCTGTTCAGTGGATTTTTCCAGGATGAAATAAACCTGGTATCCAACAGACTGTGGCTCACCCTGGGCACCAAGTTCGAACATAATGATTACACCGGCCTTGAAGCCCAGCCCAGCGCCCGGCTTTTGTGGAAACCATGGGTGCATCATAATTTCTGGGCCTCGGTGTCAAGGGCCGTGCGCACCCCGTCCAGGGCAGAGGACAGCGGCCGGATCCTTGTGGGGGTTGTGCCTTATCCGCCTTACCCTGCCATCATCGTTAATGGTAGCTCGGCCATGGATGTGGAAAAGGTGGTCGCCTATGAAGCTGGATATCGTTACGTTGAAAACGCCAGTTTTTCGGTTGATTTTTCCTTTTTTTATAACGATTACAGCAATTTGACAGATTTCTCGTACCTTGACGCTGCAAACATAAAAATCGTAAACGGTATGTCCGGAAACAGTCGCGGCCTGGAGGTCAACGCCCAGTGGCAACCGCTGACCTGGCTTACCACCGAGCTGAATTATACCTATATTGATTTGCAGATGACCTCTTCGGACAGGAACGCTGCCTTTTCCTCAGGCATCGATATTGTGACTGAAAATTCCAGTCCCCGGCATCAGGTTTTCCTGACCACCGGGATTGATGTCAGGAAAAATATCCGTTTGAACATCCTGGGCCGTTATGTTGACCAGCTGAAAGTGCCAAGCCCGTCGGCGAAGACCCAGGGGCTCAGCGTGGATGATTATCTGGCCATGGATGTGAACGTCTGCTGGTCACCCACGGGAAATCTTGAACTCATGCTTGCCGGACAGAACCTGACCGACTCGGCCCATCTGGAATTTGTAAATGAATATTTTACCCCTGCCATTGAAATCGAACCCAGTGTTTATGCCCGGTTGACCTGGAAATTTTAAGAGGATCCCATTAAATGAAGCAGATCCTCGGACGAATTATACTCATCCTGACATTTGGCTTTGCTGCATCCGGCTATGGGGAAGTCACACCCTCCGAAAATCAGGTCAAGGCCGCCTACCTGTATAATTTCGCCAAATTCATTAAATGGCCGGACAGCGCATTCGCCGATGAACGATCACCGTTGGTGATCGGGGTCTTCAGGCAGGATGGGTTTGTCGAAATGCTCATGCCCCTGGCCTCAAGAAGTGTTCGCAACAGGCCCATCGTAATCAAACCCCTGGACACATTAATGCAGTTACAGGGGTGTCACCTGTTTTACATTTCTGAGTCTGTTCCCCATGACTCTGTTTTAAAAGCGCTTGAAAACATGCCCGTCATCTCCGTTGGCGAGGGTAAAAATTTTGCAGCCCAGGGCGGCGTCATCCAGTTGATCATGGTCCGGGGTCGCCTGCGTTTTATCATCAATCTTGACACGGCAAAAAACAATGGTCTGCAGATAGACGCCCAGCTGCTCTCCCTGGCCAGTGAGGTTCTGGAGGCCGGCAAATGAATTTTTCCTTCCGCAACCTGCCTGTGAAACAGAAGCTGAACACCATTATTCTGGGGGTATGCTCGACCATTCTCTTGTTGACATTTTCCGTTGCCTTTGTCAGTCAATGGTTTTTATACCAGCGTAATACCCTTGAAGAACTGCAAAGCCTGGCCAACATCATTGGCGACAACAGTACTGCAGCCCTGCTATTCCAGGACCGTGGAGCCCTTGAGAAAAATCTTCATTCCCTGACCCGAAAATCTTCCATTTTCCATGCGTCCATTTATTCGGCAGATGGGACGCCCATGGCAAGTTTTTCCCGTGAGGAGTTTCTCAAAGGCAATCCGCCATGGGTCAACCATGGACAATTAAAGGAAAAGGGATCACTGATCCAGGAGAGCCGTATTCATATCCTTGCCCCCATTATTCTTGACAGGGAAACGGTCGGGTTGATCTATCTCCAGGCCGGCGTGGACGAAATTTATACCCTTTTGCGAAAATCGGCTGGATATTTACTGGTCATCGTTCTGGGCGGGCTGATTCTTGCCGTGGTTCTGTCCAATCGCCTGCAGCGAATCATTGCCGATCCCGTCACCCGGTTGACCCGGGCGATCCAAGGGGTCACAACTGAAAAGAACTATGGACTCAGGGTTGAACATAACAGCCGGGATGAATTCGGCCTGCTGGCCCAAGGGTTTAACAACATGCTCAGCCAGATCCAGGCGCGCGACCAGCATCTGGAAGAGCAGGTTCGCGGTCGAACTGCCGAACTTCATCACACAATGGATAAAGCCATCATCCTTGCAGACCAGGCCCAGGCTGCCAACCGGGCCAAATCCCAGTTTCTGGCAAACATGAGCCATGAAATCCGTACGCCCATGAATGGGGTCCTGGGCATGGCAGAGATGATTATGGAGACGGATCTGACACCGGAACAGAAGGGCCTCATGGCAGTCATACAATCGTCCGGTGAATCCCTTTTGACCATCATCAACGATATTCTTGATTTCTCCAAGATAGAAGCCGGCAAGCTTGAGATTGAAATCATTGATTTCAACCTCCCGGCCCTGGTTGAGGATGTGGCACAGATGCTTGCCCATCGTGCCCAGGGTAAAGGGGTGGAGCTGATTGTTGATATTGCCGGTGATGTTCCGTCCCATGTCCGTTCCGACCCCAGTCGCATTCGACAGGTTTTGATGAACTTTATTTCCAACTCCATAAAATTTACAGACCAGGGAGAGGTCCATGTCAGCGTTTTGAACCGTGGGGATAAAAAGAATTCGACCCGAGTCGGTTTTATTGTCAGTGATACCGGAATCGGCATGACCGAGACAGAGAGCGCCAAGCTGTTTCAGCCATTTTCCCAGGCAGACGAGTCCACCACGCGCAAATATGGCGGGACGGGTCTGGGACTAGCGATTTCCAAGCAGCTGGTGGATCTCATGGGTGGTGAAATCAGCTGTGTCAGTCAGGCGGGAAAGGGGTCTAAGTTCTGGTTTGATCTTCCCCTTGAAAAGGCGGGTGAAACCCGGACGGTATCCGCTGCGCCGGCCTGTGGCCTTGAAGGATTTCGGGGGCTGGTCATTGATGATAATCAAACAAACAGAGAACTGTTGATTCAGCATCTGGGCGGTTGGGGCGTAGATACGGAGGGTGCCCATGACGGCCTGGAAGGTCTGGCGTTGATGCACCGGGCAGCGGCCAGTGGTAAACCCTTTGACATGGTTCTGCTTGACATGGACATGCCGTATATGGACGGCCTTGCCGTTGCACGGTTGATCCATAAGGATCTGAGCATCAATCGTGCCCGACTGATGCTCCTGACTTCCGTGGGCATCCGGGGAGACGTTCACCTTGCCCGGGAGGCTGGAATCCGTATTTGTCTGACCAAGCCGGTCCGGCAAACGGATCTGTATAACGGCCTGGTTGCCCTGATGAAGGGCGAATCTCTGGAGGGCGACGCCCTGATTACCCAGTGTCCTTTTGAAAAAAAGGTGGTGACCGTTAAAGCAAAAGTTCTCCTGGCCGAAGACAACCTCATCAATCAGCAGGTTGCCAAGGGACTCTTTGGTAAAATGGGGTGCAGGGTTGACCTGGTGGTTGACGGTCTTGGGGCTGTCAAGGCAGTGGCCGAGAACAGTTACGATATTATTTTCATGGATTGCCAGATGCCGGTCATGGACGGGTATGAGGCAACCCGGGAGATCCGGCAAAGGGAGGAAGCACAGGATCACTGTCAGAAAAGAGCCGTGATTGTTGCCTTGACGGCAAATGCCCTGATGGGAGATCGGGAACGATGCCTTGCAGCAGGTATGGACGATTATATCAGCAAGCCCTTTGGCCAGAAGCAGATCGCCAGGATATTTAAAAAGTGGCTGCCCTCTGGGGTGCAGACAGCGCACATCAGGGCGAAAGACGAATTAGAACGGAGGGGCTCAGGGGGGATTGATATCCGGGTGCTGGACAACATCCGTGGTCTCCAGGCAGAAGGGGAGGAAGACCTTCTGACAAAAATTATCACACTTTTTCTGGATGATGTCCCTGAAAAGCTGGAAAGAATGGGCCGAGCCATACTGGAAAAGGATGCTGCAGCGATTGGGGATCTCTGCCATACCCTCAAGTCAAGCTGCGCCAACCTCGGAGCTCTGGCCATGTCTGAACTGTTGAACAAACTCGAGCAGGTTGCGCGTCAGGATTCCCTAAGCGGGGCATCCGGGCTGTTCATGGCTGTGGAGCTGGAGTTTGAGAAAATCATTGAACCTTTACGCGCTCAAATGGATAAATCGTGATCCTTGAACCGGTTGATGAGATCTGTAAAATCCGTGAGCCGGCTTGGTTTTGAAAGGGTTGCGCAGAACCCATAGGCCTTGAAGTCAGCCATTACCGGGTCGTTTGAATAACCGCTGGAAACAATAACCTTTGCCTCCGGGTTGATCTTCAGCAGTTTTTTCACGGCTTCTTTTCCACCCATGCCTCCGGGAATGGTCAGATCCATGATGGTCAGGTCAATGGGGGTGTTGTTGTCCATGGCTTGTTTATAGACTTCAATTGCCTCCACGCCGTCCCGGGCAAGAAAGGTGTCGTGTCCCATGTCGTTGAGCATTGCCTGGGTGAGATCCCGTAACATTTTTTCATCGTCCATTATTAATATCCGCAATTTTTTTCCCTCCGGAATGTTTTTCCGTTTTTTTGGAGTGGGTTCTGACCTCTGAACAGAGGCGGGCAGATGAACGGTAAAGGTGGATCCTTTTGCCGGGGTGGATTCCACAGTGATTTCACCGCCGTGCTGGGTCACAATGGAATGGCAGATGGCCAGCCCAAGACCGGTTCCCTTTTGATTTGTTGAAAAATAGGGGTCAAATATTTTTTCGAGTAAATTTTCAGCGATTCCCAGGCCGGTATCTTTGATGCGCATCTCCACCCGGTCGCGGGCGGCGGCAACGGCCGGGTGTTCGGTTGAGCCGGACCCGATATTTCGGCATGACACCTCTATGGTGCCGCCCTGGGGCATGGCATTGCAGGCATTTTGAATCAGATTCCGGACCACCTGGACCATTTGGTTCCTGTCGATCTCCACGGGCCAGAGGTCGTCTGGAAAGGCGCAATGGCAGTCGATGTTGCTGTCCCGGCTGGTCGAATCAACGCAATCCCTGATTACCTGGGCAAGGGATGCCGTCTCTTTAACAGGCCGGCCTCCCTTTGCAAAGGTGAGCAGCTGGCGGGTCAAATCCTTTGCGCGCAGGGAAGCTTCAAGGGCCTGTTTGACAAAGTTATGGGTTTTGTCCGTCAGGTTTGAATCCATGAGGGTGAGCTGGATGTTGCCGATGATGGCCGATAGAATATTGTTGTAATCATGGGCGATGCCCCCTGCAAGAATGCCGATTGATTCAAGCTTTTTGTTCTTCTGCCGTTCCTGTTGTGTGCGAAGCTGCTCGGTGATGTCCCTGAAAACAAGAACAACGCCGGTGACATTACCCTGCCGGTCCAGGATTGGCGAAGCCGTGTCGGCAATGCTTGTTCTGCTTCCTTGTTTTGAAATCAGGGTCCTGGTGTTTGCCATGTTGATTGTTCGTCCTGAGGTCAGAACCTTTTCAACGGAATTTTTGCAGATCTGATGGGTGGTGATGTCGACAATGTTGAAAACATCGGTCAATGAACGTCCCGAAGCCTGGGTGGCGTTCCAGCCGGTCAAGGTCTCTGCAACGGGGTTCATGAGGCAGACCCGGCCCTGGGTGTCCGTGGTAATGACGCCGTCGCCAATGCTTTCCAGGGTCACAGCCAGCCGTTCTCTTTCTTCGGCTAATTTGGACTCAGCCTCTTTTTTCTCTGTGATGTCCGTTGCGATCTCCAGCCGCACCAGGCGGCCGTCGACCCATTTGATCGCCCGGTCCTGAATGAAGTACCAGCGGCCCGTGCGGGTGTTTTGAAATTCCCAGGTATAGATTCCCCTGGGTTGCCCCTGGTCGTCTAAAAGATGCTTGTCGGTGCAGAAGGAACAGGGACCCTTCTGGCCCTTCTGAATGGTCTGCCAGCAGATTTTGCCGGTGACGTCTCCGACCTGCCTTTTTCCGTATTCGTTGATGAACAGAACCTCATGGGTGTCCATGTCGCTGACATACACAAGGGCATCCAGGCTGTCCATCAAAAGGCGCATCCGCGCCTCATTCTCGGCCAGACTCTTCTGGTTCTCAGCCAGGCTTCGTGCCATATCATGGAAGGCCCGGGTCAATGTGCCGATCTCACCGGATTCAAAGGCGGGCTGTCCCGGTATCTCAAGGTCTCCTTTGGCAAACCTTTCAGCCACTGAGACCAGCTCCCTTATGGGCGATATCAGGGCCTTTTTCCCGATGATCCAGGAAAGCAGAAGTGCACTTGCGGCAGTCACCAGCATGAGCAGCAGGTTTCTTGCCAGGATGGCGTTGGCCGGCCCAAGGACTTTGGCTTCCGGGATGCCCGCCCACATGTAAAAATCGGGTGTGCTGCCTGGCGAAAGCTGAACCTGCCGGTAGGCGAAAATTCGGCGTATCCCGTCCGATCCTTTTTTTATGAATATGCCGGGTGTACGTGTCCGGCTGCCTGCCTCCCAGGCATCTGTCTGGATCGGCTTGCCCACGGGGTTTGTTTTCTCCCTGGGGGGGTAGTAGACCAGCCTGACGCCTCGATGGTCGGTTATGGCGATAAATGCATTTTCATCCAGTTCAAGAGCGTCATAGCATTTTGAAAAACGATCCAGGGAGATGGCCGCAGTCAAGACGGCCGTTGGATTGCCCCCGGTGTCGAGTACCGGGTAGGCAAAGGCAATGGCCGGCGTCTCTTTGCCCACCCGTGAGATAATATATTCACCGATGCTGAATTCCCTTCGTTCAAGGGCATTTTGGAAATGTTTACGGTCTTTCAGGGTTGAGAGGTTAAACGGGAGACCCGATGCCAGGACTTCCCCCTGGGGGTTGGTCAAGGCAATATTCAGGAAGTTTGGATTTTGTCCGAGCACGGCCTTGAAAATCGTATTGCAGTTTTTGATGTCAAGGTTGTTGACCTGGGGAAGCATGGCCAGGGTGGAGAGGATCTGCCGTGCCGACCTGGCAATGTCGATCTGAACTTCGGCCATGGTGTGGGTGACGAGCAGTACCTGTTCTCTGGCATGCCGAATGGCGTCCAGTCGTTGTTCCACACCCGTATACAGAAGAATCGCCAGGGCCGGCAGAACGGCGATCAGTACCAGCAGGGACAGGTTCTTACTGATTGATCCCATGTTGATTGATTTCATACCCCAGCCTTTGCCGTGTGCTTCTGGTTGTATATGTGTATGGATTTGCTGTGTGCCTTTGGTTGTAAATGTGTATAGAATAGGGAAAAAAGAGGCTATTTGTCAAGTTTGTATGAAAAAACCCCGTGATGTGATGTTAACCCAAGGAGGCAGACATGGGCGAACCCGGCTCTTTTTCAGTGATGACCTTTAATCTTCGATTTGGCCTGGCCGACGATGGCCCGGATTGCTGGGAGAACCGGAAAAAGGGTTACCCGCTTTTGTTTGAGACGTATCAGCCAGATTTCATCGGATTCCAGGAGGTGAACAATTTCCAGGCTGACTTTCTCTGCCGGCTGCTTGCCGGGTACGGCTTTATCGGCCGCAGGGAGCCGTCTCCAAAGTTGTGGCAGAACAATTTGATTTTTTACAGGAAACCGTGGACCTGCAGGGCGGCGAGGCATTTGTTTCTGAGCAGCACGCCCCGGGTCGAAAGCCGGCTGGACGGCAGCCGCTGGCCCAGACAATGTACCCTGGGGCTGTTTGAGCAGGGCGACATGGCAGTGGTCATGGCAAATACCCACTTTGACTTTTCAGAGACGGTGCAGGTCCAGAGTGCCGACCTGGTTGTGGCGTTTTTGTCTGAATTTTCCCCAGGGGGGGTGACTGATTTGCCCACGGTCATTACAGGTGATTTTAACGCCCTCCCCGGGGGAGCAGCCCACAGAACATTTGTGGACAACGGGTTTGAGGATGCCTTTAAAAATGCCCACACCTATACCTTCCACGGATTCACCGGTAAGGACAGGGGAGGGCATATTGACTGGATTTTATACCGGGGCGGCATTACCCCGCTGAACTGGAAGATCGTCAGGGAAAGGTTTTCAGGCCTTTTCCCCTCGGATCATTTTCCGGTGCTGGTTGAATTCACCCGATAATGCCGTGGATGGCAGAAATCTTCTCCATGAGCTGTTCAAACTGTTCGGGATAGAGGGACTGGGCCCCGTCACTGAGGGCATCCTCGGGTTTGTGGTGATCTTCACCACCGTGTTCTCCTGCTTGATTTCCCGGCTCACAAGTTTGTAGGGTTTTGTCACGGGAATAACCTCCTTTACCCCAGCAAGGCCCATGAAATGGGTTGCATCCACGGATCCCCTTTTTTCATTACGATCAGCATGTTGTCCTCCCTGAATTGTCTGTTTATCGATAAACATTAATGCCGGCAATCAAAAAGGTTGTGGTTGAAATCCCACCCAGAAAATAAAAAAGAGGCTGGGGCTTTGGGCCCACAACCTCTTGTTCATAACAATTTTTTGTCAAACGTCAGACAGAAAACGGTGCGCGGGCATTCCCTGTAAAAGAAGGTCGCCACCACCTGAACCCCGTAAAATTCATATTTTCTGTTTGATAATTATCCATAATCCGGATAGATAGTACCAGTGATAAGACTTTGTCAACAAGAAAAGAGCCCCCTGGATCTTTATTGAAATTCAACTGCCGGAACAGACAGGACACGTTAAAATGATAGAGAAACTTGCAAACAATATTTTCTGCATCAAGATCCCCTTGCCGGAAACTCCGCTTAAATCCCTCAACTCCGTTGTTTTCAAGGGCAGGGACAGAAACCTTGTCATTGATACGGGCCTGAACCACGACAGCTGTTTTGCCGCCATGACCCGCGGGTTGACCGAGCTTGGCATCGACCTGAACCGCACCGACTTTTTCATCACCCATTTCCATGCCGATCATTTCGGACTGCTCCACCGTCTGATCACCCCTGACTCCCGGATCTATTTCAACCGGCCCGAGGCTGAACTCATGGAGTCCTGGGAGGGGTGGGAGCCCATGCTCAAGGCCGCAAAGGTCAACGGATTTCCCGAAGAACAGCTGCGTGCTGCCCTGGAAAACCACCCCGGGTTCAAGCACGGTTCCATGTGGAAGCCTGCCATGCGGGTGATCCACGACGATTACGAGATCCGTGTGGGCGATTATACCCTCCGCTCGATTGAAACCCCGGGCCACACCCTCGGGCACATCTGTCTGTATGAGCCGGAAAACAAAATTTTCATTGCAGGCGACCATGTCCTGGGGGACATCACCCCCAACATCCAGTGCTGGGAGGAGGATGAAAACCTGTTAAAGGATTATCTCAACAGCCTGGACAAGGTGTATCACCTGCCGGTGGATCTTGTGGTGCCCGGCCACAGAACGCTTTTCACCGATCTTAAAAAGAGAATCGACGAACTCAAGGCCCACCACCGGAAACGCCTTGAGGAGGTTGAAACCATCATCGCAAAGGGCCGTTTTGACGCCTATGGCACTGCCTCCCAGATGACCTGGGAGATCCGGGCCGCCTCCTGGGATGATTTTCCCATTGCCCAGAAGTGGTTTGCCACGGGCGAGGCCATCTCCCACCTGCATTTCCTCGAGCAGGCCAACCGGATCGAAAAGCATTTTTCTGCCGATCACATCGTCTATTCCCAGGGCTGAGCCAGAATCAGGGGCGCCCTGGATGCCCCGGTGCTATAACTGGTTTGCCGCCAGAAATCCGCCGTGGATGGCCTGGTCGATCTTGCCCGGGGCCACGCAGTCCCCGACCGTTGTGAAGTTGATCTTTGCCTGCTCAAGCGCTGTTTCAAGGGTTTTGACGGGCCGGGAGCCAAGGGCCAGGATCACCGTGTCAAAACGCTCTTCCTGGTCTTGTCCGTTCGTGTGAAAGCGGACGGTCCGGTTTGCGACGGATGCCACCCGGGTGTTTGTCCGGACGGTCACCCCGTAGCGGCCCAGGTTTCCGAACAGCACCCACCGGGTGGATTTTCCCACGTCTCGTCCGGCCCGGTCGAGCATTTCAAATACGGTCACCCGGCAGGAGCCCGTGAACATGTGGTAGCGCAGCCGCTCAAGATTCATGGCGTCGTAGGTGACGAGGAAATGAAGCATTTCAGGGGCCAGGGTGCCCTTGGTCGCCGCAAAAAGTGCGGTCTCAAGGCCCACGGCCCCGCCGCCGATGACGGCCACCCGTTTGCCGAGGCCGGGATTGTTTTTCAGCACCTCCCAGGAGGTGAGCACCCCGGGTGCGTCCTTTCCGTCAATTTCTGGCACCAGGGGGGCGGCCCCCTGGGCCACAATGACATGGTCAAACCCTGCATTTTCAATCAGGCCCAGGTTCACCTCGGTGTTCAGGTGGACGGGTATGGCGTATTTTTTCAGCATGGCCCGGTAATAGCGGATAAACTGGTTGAGCTCTTGTTTGTGGGGAGGGGCAGCGGCAAGGGGGATCTGGCCGCCAATGTCGCCTTGCTGCTCAAACACCTCCACCCGATGGCCTGCCCGGGCAGCGGTAACGGCAGCCTCAAGTCCGGCCACGCCGGCACCGACCACCATGATTCTCTTGGGACTGGTGGTTTTTTGAATGATTCTTGTCCCTTCAAAGCCCGCCCTGGGGTTGCCGACACAGAAGACGGGCTTGCCTGCAAAAATCTGGTCCGTGCATCCCTGGGAACAGGCAACGCAGGGTCGTATCTCGTCGCTTTTGCCGGCCCGGGCTTTCCGGGGCCAGAAGGGGTCGGCAATGAGCACGCGGCCCAGATTGACCATGTCGGCATAACCGTCGTTGATAAGGGCTTCAGCCTCTGCAGGGGTTGAGATGCGGTTCGAGGCCATGACCGGAACCGTGACGCTTGCGCGAATGTTTCTGGCCAGAAAGGCAAACCCTGTCCTTGGCAGCTCCATGGGCAGCTGGGGAACCCTGGACTCATGCCAGCCGCCGGTGACGTTGATCACGTCAACCCCGGCCTCCTGGTACACCCTGGCGATTGCCGGGGTTTCAAGGTCTGTGTTGCTTCCCAGGACAAAGTCGTTTCCCGCCATTCTGATGCCCAGGGGAAAGTCGTCGCCAAGGCATTTCCGTGTCCTTTCTATGATCTGCCTTGGAAATCGGGTGCGGTTTTCAAAGCTGCCGCCATACTGGTCCGTGCGCCGGTTCTTGAGGGGCGAAAGAAACTGGGTGATGAGATATCCGGCCGACCCAATGATCTCAACACCTTCAAATCCGGCCTCCCGGGCCCTTGCGGCGGCCCTTGTAAAACTCTCCTGGACCGTTTCAATATCGTCCTGGGTCATCTCCCTGGGCATGGTTTTCGAGTAGTTGGAAAACACGGCAGAGGGGGCCAGGGGTGTTTCATTGTCAATGAGAAAGGGGTGGCTGTAGGCCCCGGCATGGAAGAGCTGAATCCAGGGGCTTGCCCCGTTTTCCCGGATGGTCCGGGTCAGACGCTTGAATTCCGGAATGGCTTCGTCCCTGTCTATGGCAAGGGCTGCAAGACCCGACCCGACCACGTCAACCCCCACGGGGCCAACGGTTACAATGCCGGCACCGCCCTTTGCGATCTCCTTGAAAAAAAGGCGGTATCGGTCGTTGAGCTTTCTGTCATAGGAGAAGAGCAGGCCAAGGGAGGGGTAGGCGATTCTGTTCTTGATCTCAAGACGGTTGATTTTAATGGGTGAAAACAGGCAAGGGTACATTGGGGCTCCTTGTTGTGCATGGGGTCAGCATGATAATGGCCGCAGCGTCCGGGTTTTCGCATTCGGACGATAACCGAATAATTGGCTGGGATGAAACATAGAATCTGGCTTTTAGAAAGTCAAATAAATTCCAGGAAGGGGCGTTGCAAAACAGTCATCCCCCTTTAATGCAGTCGGACTCGGTTAAAGGGGGATGGCTGGTGTGATGGATTTTATCTGTATAGGTTAAAGGAAAAAAATAGCGTTTAAACGGGATAAAAGGGGCCTGACATAGCCTGATGGCTGCTTTGGCCCTGTTGTGGCGGCGTTTGAAGTTCTGCTGGCCGTCAATCTTTTTCTTATCATGCCTGCAACGAGGATAAGGCTGATACCGATAATAATCATGGCGGCGGGTGCCGCTGCCTTGTCTGGGCCGGTGGTCGCGGTCAGGGTTGTTTCTGCTGTTGCTGTCTGGGCCGCCTGGGAACTGCCAGCCATTACCGGAACGATCAACAATAGGGTTATTATTAGAATTAGCGTATGTTTCAATCCGGGTTTCATGGTGCCTGTCTCCTTTGTCTGAATCACGTAAATTATAACTAATGCACAAAGCGTACAATTGTGAAATTTTATTTGGTTAATCGTCATATGTGTCTGAAATAAAGGTTAATTAGGGTGCAAAGGGTCTGGTCGAAACACCGAATCTTTACCCGGTTGGATTTGAAAACTATGTAAAAAACTACTCAATTCTGGGAAAAAGATAACAGAGAAAAACCTATTGGACCCTGGGCCGTTCCAGGCCGGGAGCATGGGTTTACCTGGCAGGCCCTGGGGGGAAGAGGATATTTCAATTGCCTTTTAGGCGGCAAACGACTATTTTGTGACCGGTTATAGCCGCCCGGCCCATGGAATTTTATTGTAACTTATGGAAATAAATATGGAATCCAATATCCTTTTGACAGGGTTGTTCGTGTTCTTTGCAAGAATCTGTGATGTTTCGATCGGCACCGTTCGAACAATCATGACCGTCCAGGGAAGAACGGCCATCTCGTTTGTGCTGGCGCTGTTTGAAATTACCATCTGGCTCCTGGTGGCAAGCACCGTGATCAACCAGCTCAATGATCGACCGATCCTGATTGCGTTTTATGCCTTCGGGTATGCAACGGGCAATGTGCTCGGCATTCTTGTTGAACGTAAACTGGCCCTTGGGATGGTTATCTTGAAGTTGCTCACACGAACCGCTGGCCATACCATGGCGGAATTTCTGAGGGCCAAGGGGCAGCCCGTCACCGTGTATGTGGGGGAGGGCATGAAGGGGCCCATCAGTGAACTTTACCTGGCATGCAGCCGAAGGGATTTAAAATGGATTCTGTCCGAGGCAAAAAAAATAGACGAGCATGTATTTTACATTGTGGAACCGGCACGGGATATGAGCCATGTGTTAAAGCCCATCAACACCCCCATCGGCGGATGGAGAACCCGATTCAAGAAAAAATAGGTTAGATCCGGTCAGGCGCCAGGGATGCGATAAATCGAGTCATCACCTTGAGCACCTTTTGGGTTGCCTGGAGGTGGGGAACATGCATGCACTCTTCAACGATGCATGCCTCCACCGGTCCTGAAACTCCGTTTCTGATACCGTCCACCTGGGCAAGGGTTGCATATTCATCTTCTCGGCCCTGGATCACAAGAAGGGGGCAGGTGACGGCGGCAAGGTATTTTTCCACATTCCAGGACCTGAACAGGGGATCAAGCCACCGGTCGGCCCAGCGCCGGAAGACAAGGTCGGTTCTCTGTCCATGGTACCTGGACAGTTTGTTCTTCAGGTCTGTGTCTTCATAGATCTGCACCACCCGCTGGATCCCCTTGACGGTCACGTCTTCAACAAAGATGTGGGCCGCCTCTGTAATAACGCCCCTGAGCTTTTCAGAATGGGCTGCAGCATAAAGAAGGGCAATGGTGCCACCGTCGCTGTGGCCGATCAATACGGGATGTTCCACCTGGCACTGTTCCAGGATGTCATCAAGAATCCGAACCTCCTGTTCAAGGTAATCCAGGGGCCACTGGTGTGAATCCGGGTCTGGGGGAGGGGCCCCAATGCCATAGCCGCGCCGTTCGTATAAAAAACCAGGGCAGCCCGTTGCCTTGCACAGGGCTGCGGGAAATGTTTTCCACTGGGCAATGCTGCCCAGTCCCTCATGGAGAAAAACCAGGGTGGGTGCCTGGGGAGTGGCCGATGCCATGTCCAGGCGTTGGCCCCTGAGTCTTTGCCGGTCGGCATAAAGGTCAATATCGGTTTTGATCAGCGACGGTTTCATACCCTTGCTCGTTGGGGTCATTATTTTTTCCTTGTAATTTGGCTGTATCTCATCTACCTATGCCTTTTTAAATGAACCTCCCATCAAAGCATTGCCCGTGGAGAGGTTGCAAATTTCGCTGTGGCCGGCGCAGATACCATGCACCGGCCATGCCGGTTATACCACAGGAAAAGCCCATGCCCTATACCGGAGAGCTTATAGCCATCAGCACTGTATTATGCTGGACCATCAGTGTCCAGTTCTTTGAAGCAGCATCCAGACGGGTGGGGGCCACACCGGTCAATATCATCCGGATTGCCACGGCCCTGATGCTTTTCAGCCTGTTCCTGTTGTTTAAAAACAACACGCTGATCCCCCTTGATTTCCCCCTGCGTGCCTGGTTTTTTCTGGGCCTGTCCGGCGTTATCGGCTTCTTTATCGGAGATATCTTTCTGTTCAAGGCCCTGGTTGAAATCGGCCCCAGGATGTCCATGCTCATCTTCAGCCTTGCCGCCCCGGTATCAGCCCTTATCGGATGGGCCTTCCTGGATGAAACCTATGTGATCCACCAATGGGTGGGCATGGTCATTACCCTGTCGGGTGTGGGGCTTGTCATCCTTGAAAAACAACCGTCGGGCATGACCGGTAATGCATTGCGTCCCAGGGCGGTGACCCTCAAGGGGGTGATGTTCGGGGTCGGCGGAATGCTCGGCCAGGCCTGCGGGTATGTCATGAGCAAAACCGGCATGCAGACGGATGCCGGATACCTGGACGCCTTTGCCGCCACCCAGATCCGGGCCCTTGCCGCATTTGCCTGTTTTATTGTGTTCTTTACCCTGAGGGGGCAGTGGGGCCGGGTTTTTCAGGCTGTAAAAGACACCCGGGCCCTTGCCTATACTGCCACGGGCGCATTGGTCGGCCCTTTCCTCGGGGTATCCCTTTCCCTTATGACCCTTCACTATCTGTCAACCGGTGTAGCGTCAACCTTTTTATCCATGACCCCGGTGTGCATCATTCCCTTTTCCATCTATCTGCACAAGGAACGGGTCTCGGTGCGGGCCTTTGCCGGTGCACTGGTTGCCGTGGCCGGCATCTGGCTTTTAATGGCTGTGTGACCAAGCCGGGCCTGTCTGCGGGTTGCAGCAGCGCGTTGATGACACCGGTTTTTCCGGGGTTAGTAACAGCGGGTGAAGATCAGGTGTCCGTCTGCTGGGGCGCAAGTTCAACCCTGGCCCCTGCGGCCTGGGACCCTTTTTCAAGGATCATCAAACGGACGCGGCCGGTTGCCGCAAGCCGTCCCTGGTCGTCGCAGACCGACGCCTCCCACACATGGGAGCGCCGTCCCATGACCAGGGGGGTGGCCGTGCCGGTCAGCACGCCCGATCGCACGGCCCTTAGAAACGAGGTGGAATTCTCAATGCCGACGGCGCTTTTTTCCTGGTCAAAAACATTGATGGCAGCCCCGGAGCTGCACAAGGATTCGATTATGGCAGCGTATACCCCGCCGTGGACCAGGCCGTAGGGCTGGTAAAGGGTGTCTGTGACCGGTACCTTGGCCACAAGCCTGGTCGGGCTTGCCTCGGTGAAATAGAGCCCCATGGCCAGGTTGAATCCGCCGAGGGTGTTGTTCAGGAACTGTACGAGGGTGTCAGCGTCTGTTTTTTCCAATGTGTTGATCTCAGGTAGGTCGGTCATAGGGGTTCTGCTCCTTTTCGAGTGACATGTCACACATGGGACGACCAGGCAAGGTCAAAGGCCTGCTCGTTCTGCTCAAGGTTGGTGATGACCAGGGAGGGCATGATCCAGGACTGGGCATCGTAATCCTTTGCTTCGGCCACCTTGATCACAGGGAAGGCCGTCTGCCTTGCAATCTTTTTGACCGTCAGGAACCGGGTGCTGTTCTCTCCGGCCGGAATGCGAGTAAAGGCAAGGTGGTTCACGTTGTTGCGCTGGGCCGCCTTCTTGTAGTTCTCAAATTCTTCCATATTGTAGATCTTGCCCGGCACCACTTCCATCTGGCTGGTGGACCGGGTGTCCACGTCCAGGGAAATATAGTATTTGTGGTCTTCAAAGTCGATTTCATACCCGTCGTACAGGGTGTAGACATTGCCCAGGAGGGTGATGAGCTTTTCAAAATGTTCGATTTTTTTGGCGTACCGCTCGCCATCCGGGTTCTTGCCCACATGGTGGTAGTCTGCCATGAACAGACAGTGTTCCGGCAGAAGGAGCAGTTCGTTCTTGTTGAACTCCTTGAGGATGTGCCGCTGGATGGTGGTTTGCAGAAGCCGGGCCTTGGTGGGCCGCCCGGAAATGAGAAAATAGATGCCGTCCAGCTTCTTTTCCCGCCGCCATTCATTCAACAGGGCGGCCTGCTTGCCAAACAAAATTTCAAGGAACCGGGAAAAATCCTTTGCAATGAACCGCTCGGATTCCCACCACGGGGACTCATCTTCGGGCTGCCGTGTTGCATTATAGAGTTCTGCAAAGTATTCACCGGCCTTTTTTTCTGAAAAAGACTCTTTGCGTTTCAGGGCCGTTGTGATGCCCAGGTCTGAATCCTGGTAGGAGTTGATCAAAAGGATACTGGCGTCGGTTGTGAGCCCGCCGATGTCAATGTGGCACACCACAAAGTTGAGATCCTTTTTGTCCTGGTGCCTCAGCCGGTCCTGGGAAAAGAGAAACTCCACCTCCTTCAAGTCCGGAATGCGGTCCTTGTCACTGGACAGCTCCCAGAAGGGCATGTGTTTGATGAGGTTGAGAAAATACAGCTCGCAGGCACCGTTTTCATCGGCCGAGATGTTGACAAAGGTTTTTCTGAGGTTGCGCAGGTTGCCGGGAAAGAGCTGGCTCCATTTTTTATGGTTGGCAAGGTCCATGCATACCGAATAGATGTTTTCCCGGTACCCGGTTCTGAGGTTCTCAATGAACAGATCCGGCACCGTGACACGGATTTCCGTGATAATGGGCACGGCAGGGCCGTTCCAGGGCCTTCCCTCCCTGGGTTCGGTGATGTACCGGAAGCTTTCTTCCAGAACCTTGCGGATGTAGAGCTTGAACTGGGGAACGTTTCCCTTGTAGGCGGCAAATTTGCTGGCAAACACATACTTGGCGCTTTTAACGATCTGGCTGGAACTGACGTTCTCTTCGCCCATGTTCGAGACAAAGGCAAAATCCCGCTCGTCTCCGGAAGGCGGATTGATGAACGCCGATGGAAATCCTTCGTGGAGTCCGTTGTTGCAGTGGACCACGTATTGCCAGGAGTCGGTGATCTTGTCCCGGCCAAAACTGCACGGCCAGCAGAGCACCGAGGTGCGGTAGGAGCCGAAGTCGATGAACAGGATGTACTCCTCGTGGTTTTTGATATCCCTTGGGGTTCGGCCGGCAATGGTTTCGTAGTACAGCTTGTCATCGTCTTCTAATTCAACGTTGAACTGGTCGATCACGGGTTTTTTTCGTTTGAATAAATTAAACAGCATGGGTTACCTCCGCCATGGTCTCTTGTTCCATGGTCTTTTCTTCCAGGTTTCTTTCCATGAGGGTATAGTCTCCCCTGAGCAATGCATTGGGCACGTAGAGTTCTGCCATGTTCATGATGATGTGGGGAAGATCCGCCTCCCGTGTGCCCAGAAACCCCTTGTCGTCGGGGTCAAGGCGCTGGCGAAGCGTTTCCCAGATGATTTCGGCAATGGCCTTGCTCCGGCCCGATTCCCGGAAAAACTGCTCCAGGTACTGGGAGAATATGGTGGTCCAGAATTCACCGTGGTTTGAAATGATGCCCTCATGGGCATAGCCCAGTTCCGACTTGAAAAATTGCCTCAGGCTCAGGTAGGTGTCGCTGAGGATGGCCTGGCGCATGCGTTCTTTGATCTCTTCGACCTCGTCATAGTTTGAGATGTCATGGAAGCAGTCCATGGCCCGGGCATGGATGGCCGAAGCCTCCATGATCCAGGGTTTCAGGAACAGGTTGTTCAGGGCCTCCTGGATGTGGGGCGAGGTGCACAGCGCCTTGAGCATTCGCCTGGACCAGGCAATTCCGCCGTCAACGGATATCTGCTCCTGGATCTCTTCCAGGTCCTGGTAGCGGGAGAGGTTTCGTATCCAGGCATCCACATGGGGGCCGCGTTCGCCAAAGGTGACGGGGTAGTCCAGGTTGCAGGGGTTGACCAGCTGGACAATGGTTTCAAAATCCCTGTAGCTCTTGAAATCGCTGGCAATATCGTTTTCTACGTTGGTGTTGCCGCAATAGCTGGCAATGGCGCTTTCTCCCTGCATGGAGAGCACCAGGGGGAGCTTGTGGTGGGCGTAGTTGGTCTTGAGAACCGTTCCATATTTTTTCAGAATGGCGTCCATGGGGTGGCCCGGGGGGATGGCGATCTTGTGCTGAAAGCAGGCGACAAGAATGCCGGGAAATTTCACCAGGGTTGCCAGCATGTTGGCCTGGAAGGTCTGGTGGAGCTTTTTCTGCCGGTCCATGGCATCGGCGCCCTCCTTGATGCCCGGGTATTCGATGACGGGAATCGTCATGGGCGTTGCCTGGGCCGGCACCTCGACCTGGAGCAGATAGTCGTCGGGTTCGGCCCCGTTGGAGAGATCATAGAGCCGGTTAAACTGCTTCTGGTTGAGGTTTCGGCGCATGACCGCACCGGTTGAGATGCAAATCTGACTGATGACCACGCCGTCCACCTGGGACGAGGGGGTCACAAGGCAGGGAACGGCCGTGTTTTCCGAGGTGTTGCGCATCTTGACGGAAAAGAGTTTTCTAAGTTCATCATTGTCAAAAAGGTCCAGCAAAAAGCTCGTTTTAAAGGATTTGTCTGTACCTGTAACGTGGATGTAAACGGGTGTATCCATTGATGGCACGGCCTTGAGTGTCTCTTGGCACCGTTCCACGATTTCCCTGGTTTTTTCCAGATGGTTTTCCGGCACCCTGGACAGTTTATGAACCAGGGACTCGATTTCCTGGTATAGCGCCTTTAAACGATTTTGATCGGCATTCATGATATTCGTTGGGTACTCCTTGATTCTTCTATTGTATTTGGACAATCTGATAATTCCCGTCACTGGATTTAATGATCTTAAGCTGATCCTTGCCCAGGTCAATTTCCATGTCCGTTATGTCGTGTTTAAAGCTGAAGGTAATGCTGTCTTTAAATACCATAAACGAAAAGGGATTAAAAAGATTGACCGTGGCCTTTTCAAAGGTTACGGCCTGGCCATCGTTTAATTTTCCCCGGAAGCTGTCCTGGGGTTCAAACAGTTTGATGATACCAAATTTCCCGGGCGTGATATTAATGGACTGGGTGGAGAAACTGTCATCCTTGGAAAGCTGGACCAGGGTGGTGTTGACCTGGATGGGGTCGCGCTTGAGTGACAGGTTGTTGTCCCGTTCGAACGAGGATTTGGAGATCAGGTTGGAAAGGACCAGGCTGGTGATGGGGTCATAGCACTGGATGCCGTATTTTCCCTTTGAATCCCCCATGAGCAGTTCCCGGTGGACGGTAACGGGCATTGGTTTTGGGGTGGGCTTGAGGTCAAGGCTGGCAATTTTATTCTTGAGCACCTCAAGCTTCAGCGTCTGACCCATGGTCTTTGTGAAATAGGTCAGGGAGGCGTCGGACAATTTCAAATCGGCGGCCTGGGCTTCGGTAAGCCCGAACCAGGTGATCTCCTTTGGCGCCTTGCCGTTGAGGAGCATTTCCCCCAGTTGCCTGGGGATCATGGTGGCCTTGTCCTGTTTGAGAAATGCTGCAAAATCTAAGTTGCCGTTGTCTTCGGTCCGGATCAGAAGATACCAGTTTATCTCTTTAAGGGGGGTTGCGATCCTCAGGGGGGTAAAGGTGTAGACGTCCTCAAGGAAATTCTTGAGCTTGTAGCTTATGCCGTCCTTTTCCAGGAGGTCTGAAAATTCGTTGGTGTCACGCAGCTTGATGTAGTCCCGGTAGGTGACCATGTTCGTTGTCAGGAATTTAGAGATTTCAGCGTGCTTGAGATCAAGATCTCCCACCTTGAAATAAAAAATATTGCTTGAGTATCCAGACTGTTTGGTCGAGTAGATGCGCGCGAGCCTCTCAAACTGGGTGCCCCTGAGCTTCAGGTCATGACGTTCCATGGCCGCTGCCACGTCCCGGTTGTAATTAAAATAGGCAAACAGGGCAAGCCGGTAGGCCCTGTTGTTGTCCTCGGCCTTGTCCTCCTGGTAGAATTCCTGGTCCATGGATGCCAAAAGATGGGTCACATACTCGGGCCGCAGCAGGTCGTCGGCTATTTTTCTGGTAAAGGGCCGCTCATCGTTTTTCCACGCAGACACCTGGGGGAACACGGTCCGGTAAAATGTCATTTCAGGCGAGTCCTGGGCCCATTCCATGGGCTTAAACGGAAACCTTTTTTCAAGGTAGAGGTATTTGTAAACGCCCAGTCCGGCTGCCGCCACAATGGTCAACATTGCCAGGACGGTCAGGGTCTGTTTGATGCTCCGGGCTTTAATTTTACTTCCCTGGAGCAGGGTCAGGAGTGCCCTGGCCCGTTCCTGGCCCGTTCCCGCATCCCTGTGGACGATGTTTGCACCATAGGCAATCACCGGCTTTTTTTTGTCCTGGGACCTGAAAAAGGCCCAGGAAGAGCCGATATTATCCCCCCGGGTCACTCGGATTTTGAGGTAGTCGATGAACTCTTTTTTTTCAACGGGGGTGAGTTTGGATATGGGAACCGGCACCATGTCCGGTTCCAGGGTGATTATGCCGTCAACATTGATGACCCGGACGTCCAGGTGGGATGTCACACTCTGGTAGCGCCGCACATCCTGGAAAAGACTGCAGTCCCTTGGAATGAGCGTTTCAAAGGTTATTGGATAATTGCGGATTTTTCTGATGGGGAGCTCAAATTCCTCAAAACGGCCCATGCACTTGTTCTCCTAAATATAGCGATTAAACCGGCCCATCCGTTGCTGAATACGGCCGGCAATGGTTGCCTGTAAAATAAAGAGTAGAAATATATCATAAAACCATCTGTAATCTCAATGGTTTCTTTTGGCCCCTACAGGGCCGGTCCCATGGCCCGGCAGGGGGGGCATAATCCCATTTTCAGTATTCGTTGTGTCGGCGGGCCGGCAAGGCCGTCATATAAAATGCCCACCGAAGCGTTGCAAACAGGAGCGTTTCATCATTCGTTGTGGCCAGGGCAGACGTCTTGCTCCGGTCATGCCGGTTCTATGAAACTCGTATCATTCCGGCGACCAGAGGAAGGTATTGCCCTCCGCTCATTCTCGCAGCCCGTCCTGGGCTGCTCCGAGGGAAACGGCAGCTCTTTCAGCGTCCATGCTGACCGCTGCCGTTTAATCCGCTACGGGCAAAACCTACCCCTGGTCGCCTCTGCTGTCGAAGGTTCAAATTTCATGCTTTGTTGTGTCCGCTATAACATGAAAAAAAGACCTTGACATCATCAAACGCCTCGTGTAGGGATCATGGAAGATAATTTGGACAAACCCCGAGTACAGGCATTAATCTAAACAGCAGGATGAATCTAGTGGCCCGATCTTTTGTAGACTATTATTGGTTTTATTTTTATAGCTCAGGTCTGCCCGGGGTGCGCTGAACTCTTTTAATTGAACAAAGCGATCAAAACCGTGGGCATAACTTCCCACGGTTTTTTTGTTTCAGGCCGTGGAGAAGCTCCTGCTCCACGGCCCTTTTTAATTTAACTTTTGACAGGAGACCGTGCCATGACACAGACCTATGATGTAAACGTTTTATCCTTTGAAACCCTTATTTCCCCGGATACACTCAAGAATGAACTGCCCATGACCGATGCGTCCACGGCCACGGTGGTTGACAGCCGTGCAACCATCAACAGGATACTCAACCGGGAGGACCCCCGTCTGCTGGTGGTGACCGGGCCCTGCTCGATCCACGATGAGACTGCGGCCCTGGAGTACGCTGAAAAACTCAAACACCTGAGCCAGAAGGTGTCGGACCAGATTTATCTTGTCATGCGGGTTTACTTTGAAAAACCAAGAACCACAGTGGGCTGGAAGGGTCTGATCAACGATCCCAACATGGACGGATCCTGTGACATGGTAACAGGCCTGAGAAGGGCCCGCAAGCTGCTGCTTGACATCACCGGCATGGGGCTGCCCGCAGGAACTGAAATGCTGGATCACATCACCCCCCAGTATGTTGCAGGCCTTGTCAGCTGGGCCGCCATTGGTGCAAGAACAACCGAGTCCCAGACCCACCGGGAAATGGCCTCGGGTCTTTCCATGCCCGTTGGATTCAAGAACTGTACGGACGGCGGTCTGGTCAATGCCTTTAACGCCATGGTGGCGGCAAGATCGCCCCAGAGTTTTCTCGGTATTGATCCCGAAGGGCGGGCCAGCATCATAAAAACCCGGGGCAACCCCGGGGTTCATGTGGTGCTCAGGGGAGGGGAACGACCCAACTACGACTGTGTCAGCATTGGCGAGGCCCTGGCCCATCTCAAGGCAAGAAAACTTCCCGAGGCCATCGTGGTCGACTGTTCCCATGCCAATTCCCGGAAGAAATTTGAAGGTCAGGCCGTGGTGTGGAAGGATGTGCTGCACCAGCGGCTGGGTGGAAACGACGCACTGGTGGGCATGATGCTTGAAAGTAACCTCCACGAGGGCAGTCAGAGCTGTGCGCCTGATCCGGAAGAGCTTGCCTACGGGGTGTCTGTGACCGACGAGTGCATCTCCTGGGAGACCACCGAAGAGCTGATCCTGTTTGCCCATGACCAGCTGAAACAGAAGAACGGCTGATTCGTGGAGGGCACAACCTTCAACCTTTTTGGAGACCTTTGATGAAAAAACTTGATATCACGGGGCGCAACGGCAGTTCCTGCCTTGCCATTGGCGAGCGCCTTGAAAACCTCGGGACCTATATTCCTGAACAAACCGTCATTATCACCGATTCCCGGGTCCGCTCCCTGTACGGTGATCAATTCCCCGCCTGCCCGGTGATCGAGATCGGGCAGGGTGAGGCCGTGAAAACCCTTGAAACGGTCCAGACCATTTTCCAGCGCCTGGTGGACCTTGAGGTGGACCGTTCGGGATTCATTGTGGGCATTGGCGGCGGGATTGTCTGCGACATCACGGGCTTTGTGGCCTCAACCTACCTGCGGGGTATTGGGTTCGGCTTTGTGTCGACCACCCTGCTCTCCCAGGTGGATGCCAGTGTGGGCGGTAAAAACGGGGTCAATTTTTCAGGTTATAAAAACATGGTCGGGGTGTTTAACCAGCCTGGGTTTGTCATCTGCGACATGGCTTTGTTGAAAACCCTTCCCCAGCAGGAGATCTTTTCCGGACTGGCCGAGATCATCAAGCATGCCTGCATCGAGGACGGGGCCTTGTTTGAATTTCTTGAGACCGCCCACGATGCTGTTCTCGGGCTTGAACCTGCTGCTGTCCAGCGCATGGTGCATGATTCTGTCGTGATCAAGTCCGCCATTGTCAACCGGGATGAACACGAGCAGGGGGAGCGCAGAAAGCTTAATTTCGGCCATACCTTTGGCCATGCCTTTGAGAAAATTCTCAAGATACCCCATGGTGAGGCTGTGGCCGCAGGCATGGTGGCCGCTGCGGCCCTCTCCGTTGAGCAGGGGTATCTGACGGCCCAGGCGGCCCGGCGCATTGAAACCTTGATTGAACGCCTGAATCTTCCCACCCGTTTTGCCCTGGACCGGGGCAGGGTGATGGACGCCATGCGGCGGGACAAGAAAAGGCAGGGCGAATCCATCAATTTTGTGCTGCTTGAGGGCATTGGCAAGGCTGTGGTTGAGTCTATACCCATTGACGAACTTGAACGTTTAATGGACCGGCTTAACCTTTGCTGAATGGTTTTTTTCAGGGTCGGGGAGTGCCGGGACCTGGTGATCCAGGTGTTGATCCAGGCAGGTCCTTACCGTCCTGACAAACAGGTCAAAGACCGGGGTTGTCTCTTTACGAAAAAGACGTGTGATTTTTTTGAACATGGTGCGGCGAAGTCCTAAAGAGATTTCGATCTGCACCCCCCTGCCCAGGCGATTTCTGTTGCAGATGTTCCGGGGATTGACGGCTGGAAAGCGGCTGGATGTTCTTGCATTAAACCCTGCCTTGGCGAGATGCCGTTCCAGGGTCATCACGAGATTTCTGTCCCGGCCGCCCAGGAAAATTATTTTTTCATTTTCCCGGCATCCGTGGACGGTTACAAGGGTCTGGGCCTGTTGTGCAATGGCAACTGCCCGGGGTTCGTCAAAATTGCAGCTTGTGATGTGCAGCACCTGGTTGCCCCTGGCTTTGATGCCGCTGAAGGTGTAGAAGGTGTGGTCACCTGCGGCAATTGCCTCGGCAATTTCAGTGGTTCCCGGCTCAATTCCTCCGCCATGGGGAACCATGACGGCTGCCGTGGTTTTTCCGTGGTGGATGCGGATGCGGTAATCGCTTCCCTCGACCTGGTCCTGGCTTAATTTTTCATAGCAGTTGTATTTTTCCATGGCTCACAATATGATAAACTCAACTTTCGGACTTAAGCCTGGTGAACGAAGGCGGGCTTTTTTATGGCACTTTTTATCAGAAAATCATTATTAAACTAACAAAAAGGGTAATAAGGAAAGCCTGATCCCATATGAATGACCCAATCTCTCAACAAAGGAGGATAGCATGGAAAAACGTTTCATGACAGCCAAAGATGGGTTCAAGATTACAGTGGAGGTGGTTCCCCCGGCAGGCTATGATCCAGCCCCCCTGCTCGAGCAGCTGGTTTCTATTTCCAGCCTTGCATTTGACGGGTTCAGCGTTGCCACCAATCCCGTGGCAAAGCCGTGCATGTGCGCCATGGCCCTTTGTTCGCTCATCCAGGCGCGCACGGGCAAGCCCAGTATTCTCCACTGCACAACCCGGGATCATAATCGTTTGAGCCTCCAGGGTCAGCTGTGGGGGGCAAAGGCCCTTGGCATTGATACTGTTCTGGCTGCCACCGGAGATATGGTTGCCAGAAAAGAGCGGAACATAACCTCCACGGTTTCCGATCTCAACGTGTTTGAACTGACGGCCATGGCCGTTGCGTCAGGCATGAATACCGGGGTGGTGTTTGACAGCCATCCGGAAATCAACGGGTTTGACCTGGCCGTTGAAAGACTGAGAAAAAAGGTTGACGCAGGCGCTGAATTTGTGGTGACCCAGCCCGTGTACGACAGGGCTTCTGCCGAGCGCATCGCCAATGCAACCCGGGAACTGGGTATCCCGGTTATCCTGGGTATTCTGCCGTTGAGGACCCTGAAACACGCCATTTTCCTCCATGACCGGGTGGCAGGCATTGCCGTGCCAGAATCGGTCCGTTCGGCCATGGCTGCGGCCGAAGACACCGTGGCCGAGGGGGCTTCCAATGCCGCAGAGATGCTTGTCATTGCCCGGGAATCCTTTGCCGGTGCCTGTGTCATGCCGCCCTTTAACCATTATGAGGTGCTCCATTCGATCATCGAATAGGAGCGGAGAACAATAACCAGATGTTCATGGACCAGGTGGTAACGACCATGGCAGGACATTCGGTCCTGTTCATGGTCATGTCAGGGGTTTCCCTTGTGACCTTTGTAGGGTCCCTTGTGGCTGTGCCGTGGATTATCGGCAGGATGCCGACCGATTATTTCATCCGGAGCAGACAACGCCAGGTCAGGCCATTGATGCTGATCGCCAGGAACGTCCTGGGCCTTGTTTTTGTGGCCGCAGGCATTATCATGCTGGTCACCCCGGGCCAGGGCCTGTTGACAATCCTTGTGGGGCTTCTTATCATGAGCTTTCCAGGAAAAATGCATCTTCAGCGTCGACTCCTGATGGTGCAGGGCCTGAGAAAGGCATTGAACTGGGTCAGGCGAAGACAGGGAAGTCCTCCCATGATCTTTGATTCTCCTGACTGAACCGATTCCTAGGAACACCCGGGAGATATGTCGAAAAAATATAGATTTGTACTGTACAATATCCGGTATGGCACTGGCACGGGGTGGCGGTTTCACACCCCGTTTCCCTACAGGGGCTACACCCGGAGGACAGACCGCCATTTTGATTCGATCACTGATTTCATCGAGTCCCTTGATCCGGACATTGTGGGGCTCATTGAGGTTGACGGCGGTTCCATGCGGTCCCGGGGGGTCAACCAGGCCAGCCAGCTTGCCGGCGTCCTTGGCCATTCCTTTCTGTTTGAGAGCAAGTATACCCGGCCCCTTTTTTCAAAGCACCTGCCCATTGTGAGATGGCAGGGCAATGCCTTTCTTTCAAAGAACGGCATCCTGAGCCGGAAGTTCCGGTACTTTGACCAGGGTGTGAAGCGCCTTGTCATTGAGGTGGAGCTGGATACCTGCATGGTGTTCCTGGTTCATCTTTCCATCAAGTACGGCCACAGGCAGAATCAGCTCAGGGAGCTTGAGGGGCTCATCCAGGGCCAGGAAAAGCCCGTGATCGTGGCCGGTGATTTTAACAGTTTCCTTGGGATGAGGGAGCTTACTCCCTTTCTTGAGACCACCCAGCTTAAAAGCGCCAATACCAACCGCCTCAGAACCTTTCCCAGCCGGGTGCCGCGCATGGAGCTTGATTTTATTCTCCACAGCCCTGGAATCATCATTCATGAGCTTTCGGTGCCCCGGGTCAGGCTGTCGGATCATCTGCCCCTGATTTGCGATTTTTCCCTGAAGGATCAGTCCTAGACCCATGGCCGACTGGAGAACGGTGCTGATCATCCTGCTGTACGTCTATATCTTTATTACCATTTTCTATCTGCTGCTGGACAACCGGGAGACGACAACCACCCTTTCCTGGCTGCTGGTGTTCCTGGTTTTTCCCTTTGTGGGGATTGTGTTTTATTTCCTGTTCGGCCGGGGCATGCGCACCAAGGTCCGGAAGACCCTGGTGCGCCAGAACCTTGAAGGCCGTCTTGCCGGGGGGGGGCGAGCCATGGTCGAGCGCCAGAAACGGGTGATGGATGTGCTGTTCGGCCGGTATGTCACGCCTGCGGAAAGAAAACTGATCCGCCTGATGTATCGAAACTCCGATTCGATCCTCTCTTCGAAAAATAAGGTCCAGGTGTTTTTCAACGGCCGGGATAAATTCGATCAGCTCCTGGCAGACCTGGAAAAGGCCCAAAAGTATATCCACATGGAATATTTTATCTGGGAAAACGATTATCTTTCCCAGAAAGTAGTTCGGATACTCCAGGAACGGGTAGCCCAGGGGGTTGAGGTGCGTATCCTCTATGATGTTATCGGCAATTACCTTAGCGGCAGCTACCGACGGAAACTCAGGGCCATGGGGATAAAAATTTATCCCTATTTTAATTTTTCGTCACCCCTACGGATTCATACGTTGAATTACCGGAACCATCGAAAGATTGTGGTCATCGACGGGATTACCGGCTATCTTGGCGGCATGAACATGGGCGAAGAGTATATTGACGGGGGTAGACGGTTTCCCCACTGGCGGGATACCCACCTGCGGATACAGGGGGAGGCTGTGGCAATCCTCCAGGAGGTGTTCAAGGTCAGCTGGTTTAACACCACCCGGGAAGAGCTCGCCATGGAGATCAATACCGCCTTTGAAACCATGGAGGGGGAGCCGGTCCATATTCAGATTACAACCTCAGGGCCGGATTCCGCCTGGGAGTCGATCCAGCAGCTTTATTTCCTTCTCATCTCTTCAGCCGAGCACTCCATCTACATCCATACCCCCTATTTCATTCCGGACGCCAGCATTGTCATGGCCCTTAAAACAGCTGCCCTGGGCGGTATTGATGTGAGAATCATTTTGACAGGGTTGCTTGACAAACGACTTCCCTACTGGGCGGCCCTGACTTTTATCGGAGATCTTCTTTCGGCCGGGGTTCGGTTTTTCTACTACACCCGTGGGTTCATGCACGCCAAAACCATTGTGGTGGACGACAAGTGCTGCTCGGTTGGAACGGCCAATATGGACATCCGCAGTTTCCAGCTCAACTATGAGATCAATGCACTGATGTATGATGAATCCCTGGCGGGCAAGATTGTTGCAATGTTCCACCATGATCTTGAATTCTGCCGGGAGTTCACCCGGGTCGATTACGACAGGCTCAGCCGGCCCAGTCAGCTGAGGAACTCCTTGGCGCGACTGTTTGCACCCCTTTTGTGATGTCGCCAACCTTCCTGTTCCCCTTCCAGACCAAAAACAGCCCATTTCCTTGACTTTCCAGTAATGTTCAGGGTAGATATCTGTCAACATTGTCAGGGGATGCCCTGTAACGGATTGATAATATTAAGGAGGGTAGATGCAAAGATTCAATACGATCAGGGCCAAGCAGATGGCTGGATTCATGGTGATTGCATTCATTACGGCCTTTGTCAGCCTTGTCAGTTACAGCGGCATGAAAAATATGGGGGACAAGTTCAGGGTTGTCATTGAATCCTCACCCCTCATAGAATCCTGCCTGAATATGAAGATTACCGTTGCCCAGGATACCATTGTTGTCATGAAAATGATGGCAGCCCTTGATACCGATGAACTTGACGCCATATGGAAGGAGCATGAGCTCAATCTTACGCGGTTTGATTTGTATAAAAACGCCATTCTCCAGGGGGCTGAATTAAAAACAGGGACCATTTTTCCTGCAACGGATACGGGGTTGCGTACCATTGTTGAAGAGGCAGGGGTGTTCCATGAACAAAGCCTTCGCCCCGGGTTTAAGGTGGCCCACGGGCAGATGATGAAACAGTTATCGGCAGAGCCCTATGATTATGAACTGCTCGATACCATTGACGAACGAATTATCGCCATGGGAGGGACACTTACCGGGCAGCTGGATCAGGTTATTGCCACGGCCCGGAAGGTGATTCTCAAGGCTGAAGAGGGGGCTGAAAAGGAGAGAACCAGGGCCGCGAGGCTGCTGCTGGCTGCAACCCTTGGGGGCATTGCCGTTGCTTTTCTCCTTGGCCTCATCATTTCAGGAAAGGTCTCAGGCCCCGTGAAAAAAGCGGTTCAGTTTACCCAGACCATTGCCGGGGGTGATCTTACCACTGTTCTTGAAATCAGACAGAAAGATGAGATCGGCGCCATGGTCGTGGCCATGAACCAGATGGTAGAAGGCCTTTCCGGTATTTTTAAGGATATTTCAACGGGGGTCTTTACCCTCAATGAAACCGTTTCAAATCTCTCCATGATTTCCGATAAACTCAAGATGGGTGCAAAAGATCTATCCAAGCGATCCGAGTCCGTGGCAACTGGATCAAAAATAATGAACGATGGAATTTCATCCATTTCATCGTGTGCAACACAGTCCGCCACCAACCTTTCCGTCCTCACAGCCGCCATGGAGGAGATGGATGCCACAGTCAATGAAATTGCGAAGAATACGGGTAAGGCAAGAACAATTACCCGGACCGCCGTGGACGCGGCGGAAAGTGCATCCCTGAAGATTCATGCCCTGGGCTCCGAGGCTGAAGAAATCGGACAGGTGACCGAGGTGATTTCCGAGATTTCGGCCCAGACCAACCTTCTGGCCCTGAATGCCGCCATTGAGGCGGCCCGTGCAGGGGCTGCCGGCAGGGGCTTTGCCGTGGTGGCAACCGAGATAAAGGCCCTGGCCGGACAGACGGATGGGGCGGCCCGGGACATTGCGGAAAAAATTGCCGGAATTCAACAATCCACAAGGGGAGGGGTCACGGAAATAGGAGAGATCTCCAATGTGATCAGGGCGGTGGATGAGATTGTATCGGCCATTTCCGCTGCCGTTGAAGAGCAGACCGTCACCTCAAGCCAGATTGCACAGAATATTGCCGAGGCTGTCCAGAGCGTCAATGAGACCAACCGAACCATTACAGACTCGTCCCAGGCATCTGCCCGTATGGCAGCGGATGTTACCGGCGTAAACGTGAATGTGCAGGATGTCACAAACAGCAGTCGTCAGGTCAGTGACAATGCAATAAAACTCACCGAGTTCGCAGCCGGTCTCAAGGAGATGATAAGCCGGTTCAAGGTTTGATCTGTCGTATCAGGCCCTCCTGGGCAACCGTGGCAACAAGATGCCCGTCCCGGGTGAACACCTTGCCGATGTTCATTCCCCGTCCCTTGCTGGCACTGGGGCTCTTCATCACGTATACGAGCCAGTCGTCCATCCTGAACGGCCTGTGGAACCAAATGGCGTGATCAAGACTTGCCACCTGCATGTCCGGTACCCAGAATGACTTTCCATGGGGGTAGAGCGAGGTTGATACCAGGTGGAAATCCGAGGCATAGGCCAGCATGTACCGGTGGGTTGCAATGTCTTCGGGCATGGGTGAGATGGCCCTGAACCAGACAAATTTTTCCGGGGGCATGATTTTGGGATCAAAGGGGTTCACGGGATTGACCACCCGGATCTCAATGGGTTTTTTACAGAGCAGTTTGTCGAAAAGCCCAGGGGGCGACTGTCTGGCCAGTCGTTTGGCCATTTCAAGCTCCGGCTCTATTCCGTCGGGTCCTGGAATATCGGGCATCTCTTCCTGGTGGTCAAAGCCTGTCTCCTCCCTGTGGAAAGAGGCGGACATGGAGAAAATGGCCCGCCCGTTTTGAACGGCCACCACCCTTCGTGTGGTAAAGCTTTTGCCGTCCCTTATGCAGTCCACCGTATAGACGATGGGTTTTGTGGCATCCCCCGGCCGCATGAAATACCCATGCATGCTGTGGGCCTGGAAAAGGGGATCAACGGTTTTTGAGGCCGCTGAAAGGGACTGGCCAAGCACCTGGCCCCCAAAGACATTGCCAAACCCAAGGTCCTGGCTCTGTCCGCGAAATATATTTCGTTCAATGGGTTCGAGATTGAGCAGGGTCAGAAGTTCGTCAAGCACGTTTCCCTGGAAGCATTCATTCATTGGATTTCCTTTGCCCGGGGATGTGTTTCGTCATTCCCCTTGTTGTGAAAAAGATTATAACCGGCATGGCCGGAGCAGGGTATCTCTGCCCTGGCCACAACGAACAATGAAACGCCTCAGTTTGAAAAGTTTCATATAACCGGCATGGCCGGAGCAAGACGTCTGCTCTGGCCACAACGAATGATGAAACGCTCCTGTTTGCAACGCTTCGGTGGGTGTTTCTTATAAACATTGGGGACCCAGTTAGGGTGGTTTTGGATTCCCGGATGCCACATTGATCTTATCACTGTTGGAGATGCCATATCAACCAGTTTATATCGCCGGAAGCGGTGCCATTAATTTACATGGGTCGGTCTGATTCGAAAATTTTCATTGACATCGAGCCTGAAAATTCCGGATAGTGGTATAAGATGTAACGTCTCCATCAAACCAACGGTAAAGGAGAGACTTATGTCCAAGAAAAAGCATCTGTATTCAGAAGAGACCCACATCGTCCACGGCATTGAACACTCCCATACCACCACCATGGACCTGGTGCCTCCCATCCACATGACGTCCACCTTCAGGTTCAAGGATTCAGACCATGGGGCAGGGGTGTTTGACGGAAGTGCCGGGGGATACGTCTATACACGGATATCCAACCCCACAGTGGATCTTTTCCAGGAGAAAATGGCCCTTTTAGAGGGGGGCGAGGCCGCCGTTGCAACTGCGTCGGGTATGGCCGCCATTGCCGGGACCGCCATGGCCCTGGCAGGTCCGGGTGATAATTTCGTCGCCTGCAACGCGGTATACGGCGGCACCTTTGCCCTTTTCAACCATCATCTGCGAACCCATCATATTGAGGCGCGGTTCATCGCACCCGGCAGCGCCAACACCCTGGACCGGGTCAATGCCCTGATCGATAAAAACACCCGTTTTCTGTTCATGGAGACGCCGGCCAACCCCACCCTTGACGTGATCAATGTTGAGCTGTGGGCCTATCTTGCCGACCAGCACGGCATCCCCCTTGTGGTGGACAACACTTTTTCAAGCCCCTATCTCCAGAAGCCCCTTGCCCTGGGGGCAGAGATTGTGATCCATTCGGCCACCAAATATCTTGGGGGCCACGGCGATATCATCGGCGGGATTGTTGTGGGGACGAAAAAGAGGATCCAGCAGATCAAGGCCGACTACATGGACCATTTCGGGCCCAGCATGAGCCCGTTTAATGCCTGGCTGATTTTAAGGGGGTTGAAAACCCTTGCCCTTCGCATGGACCGTCACAGCAGCACGGCCCTGAAGGTGGCGGCCTGGCTTGAAACCCATCCCAGGGTCAACCGGGTGTACTATCCCGGGCTTGCCTCCCATCCCGAGCATCTTTTGGCCAAAAAACAGATGAAACAGTTCAGCGGCGTTCTGGGGTTTGACCTGAAGGGGGGGCTTGGCGCAGGAAAAATCGTTATGGACAATGTGCACCTGTGCAGTCTTGCCGTGAGTCTGGGGGACTGTGAAACCCTGATTCAGCATCCGGCCACAATGACCCACTCCACCTATTCCAACGAAGAACTCAAGGCGGCCGGCATCGACCCGGGGCTGGTCCGCCTCAGTATCGGGCTTGAACACCCCGATGATATCATGGACGATCTTGAAACGGCATTTTCCCTGATACCGCCGTGACCGGTTACAGGCTTGGCCCGGTAAATCCATTTCATGATCATCCGGACAAGGTAAACAGGAGGAATTCAACATGGTTGTTTCTGAGATTAACAGCAGCCGTGGGAACAAAAAACGTCCCGGTCGGGTCTGGCCCGACTGGTATCCCCTGCTCAAGGCGTTTCGAAACAGTGATCCCAAACGAGCGGCATGGCAGTTGACCACCGCTCTTATCCCCTATTTTTTTCTGTGGTACCTGATGGTTCAGACCATCCAACGGGGGTATTCATATACCCTGACCCTGGGCCTGGCCGTTGTTGCGGCAGGGTTCATGGTTCGGATGTTTATCCTGTTCCATGACTGTGTCCATGGTTCTTTTTTTGTCTCCAGGGGTGCCAACACCCTCTGGGGCCATCTTCTGGGAGTCCTGGTGTTCACCTCGTTTGAAGACTGGCGTTTCAGCCATATCCGCCACCACGGCACCTGTGCAAACCTGGATGCCCGGGGGGTGGGCGATATCTGGACCATGACCCTCAAGGAATATGAATCTGCACCTCCCCTTGTCCGGCTGCAGTACAGGATCTACCGCAACCCCCTTGTGCTGATGGGTGCCGGTTCCGTGTTGAGTTTTCTTGTGGGCAACAGGTTCCCGACCCGGGGAGGAGGACCCAGGGCCCTCAGGAGCGTTGTTCTGACCGACATTCTTATCCTTGCCGTGGCTGGGGGGGCATGCTGGGTAATGGGCTGGAAAACCTATCTCATGATTCAGATTCCCGTGCTGTGGATGGCCGCAATTGGGGGTATCTGGCTCTTCTACGTCCAGCACCAGTTCAAGGGAAACTACTGGGCAAGGCAGGGGGAGTGGACCCCCCTGGATGCGGCCATGCGGGGAAGTTCGTTCTATCAATTGCCGGCCGTTCTTGACTGGCTGTCCGGCAGCATCGGTTTTCACCACATCCATCACCTGAGTCCCAGAATTCCGAATTATAACCTCAAGCGATGTTATGGCGCCGTCCCGGCCCTGCAGGCCAAAGAACCCATAACCATGGTGAAAAGCCTTGCCTGCCTCCGGGTGAAACTCTGGGATGAGGAGGGCCGGGACATGGTTGCCTTTAGTTGATCAGGGACAGATCGATTGTCTGTCCCCGTTCATTTGTTCAGATTATCGTTTGTGGCATTCGTTGCAGCGGATTGGGCCAAATTTCTTGCCGTCAGCCTTGTACGCCTTGTGGCAGGCGATGCATGTGTCGTTCATAACCTGTTTTCGTTTCAAGGCCTTCTGGGCCTTCATCTCTTTAATGGCCCCGATCTCCTTGGGAAAGACGTCATGGCAGGCCTTGCAGTCGCCCAGGGTCTTCTGGTGAAGCTTGTGGGGAAAATCGATCTCTCCTTTGCCGCCGCCGTCCAGGGCAAATTGATCCGCTCCCATGGTGTTTGCAGCAACCCCAATCACGGCAACGGATACCACCATGGCAAGACCCATGATCGCTATCTTGACTGTTTTCATCTGTTCTCCTATGTTGCTTTTACCAGTTTTCACACAATAACTCAAAATACCCAACAGGCTTGACGCAGGCCGGACATTTGTCCGGTGCCTCTTCTCCCGTGTGGATGTAACCGCAACCCAGACAGCGCCACTGTCGCTTTTCCTGGCGCTTGAACGCCCGGTCCCGGGCAAGATTTGCGGCAAGCTGTCGATAGATCTTCTCATGGTGGCGCTCAGCCACGCTGATGGCGTTGAGGGTTTCTGCCGCCCGCTGAAATCCTTCGTCCATGGCGATCTTTGCAAAACCAGGATAGGTTTTTGTGTGGACAAGGTGTTCCAGATCTGCGGCAGACAAAAGATTAGAACGGGTATCCTGAATTACCCCTGCCGGAAAGGTCCAGGAGATCTCCAGGTCCCCGCCATTAAAAAATTTGAAAAACCGCAGGGCATGCTCGCACTCCTGTTCGGCGGTTTCGTCAAATATTTCGGCAATCTGGATATACCCATCACTCCGGGCCCGGTTGGCAAAAAAATTGTACCGGGTCCGGGCCTGGGTTTCCAGTGAATAGGAGATCAGCAGATTCTTTGCCGTCTGGCTCTCCCGAAATGCGACCATGGGTGTCTCCGATTTAATCTTCTATGATTTCAATGGCATCGGCTCCGCACTCGGCGGCTGCCTGGCGAACAATTCCCTCCAGATGTTTCGGGATTACGTCAAATTTAACCGTGGATCGAAGTTGATCCTCATCATACTCAAATACCTCTGCACACAGTTCGTTGCAGTGTCTGTCGCCCATGCACTGTTCAGTAACCTTAACTTTCATTGATCGTCTCCTTTTGCCATACGTTTAAGACACATCCAGTTTAATCGATCACCATCGCCAGCTATTTTTCCTCCAGCAATTTACCCTATTTGTATCTGCGAAAGTTTAATTCGTCAAACATTAATATCAAAATTACAATTGAAAGCCCTGCTTGAAACTAAGTCTAAGATCTCAAAGCCAGGATCGGATCCATATTTGCTGCCGAGTAGGCCGGATAAATACCTGAACAAAGTCCGGTCAATGATGATATTATCAGGGGAATAAAAATTGCTTCGGCTGTGATGGAAGATTCCCAGGGAATAAAAAAAGACAGGAAAAACATGGAAAAAACTCCCAGGCAAATGCCGATAATACCCCCCGCAAGGGTCAGGATGGAGGACTCGGCCAGGAACTGAATAAGAATATGTTCTTTTTTTGCGCCAACCGCCCTTCTAATTCCAATTTCTCTTTTGCGTTCGGAAACTGTTGCCAGCATGATATTCATAATACCAATACCTCCTACCAGAAGAGAAATTGAAGCAATGGTCACAAGGAAGAGGGAAAACATTTTTTTTGTTTTCCTGGTTTGATTGAGGAGTTCCAGCGGGGATACAATTTGATAATCCTGAACATCCGGATGAATATTTTCCATGATTCTTTTGATAATCATGGAGGCATCAAGAACATGTTCCGGGGTATCCATCTTGAGAATCAGTTCGGTTAAATATCCGTCCATCGAGTCTTTTTGACCATTTTCGCCTCTTCTCAACCACACGTCAACCCCCAGTGTGAGAAGAACCATTTCGTTATAGTTTCTTGCTGAAATGCTGCCGGTTTTTTCATTTTTTTTTTGATATCGGTCCAGAATGCCGACAATTTTGAAAAGATGATTCTCTATCCTGAGTAAGGATCCGATTTGTCCCTCCTTTCCAAGCGCCATGGATATGTCGTGTCCTATAACACAAACCTCCTTTAACTGGGCAAAGTCCCGGTTTGAGAGAAAACGCCCTCTTTTAATTTTTAAATCGAGCACCTCACCATAGGAAGGGGTAACCGATACGACCTGGGGTGAAATCTCCTTTGGAGCGCCTATGATTGCCACCTTTAATACCTTGAGAGCAGCCGAATTCTCGATAGCTCTGCAGCCGATTTTTATCCGGGTCATATCTGCAAGACCAAGACCAAAACTATAGTTTTGCCGGGCAGTATTCTTTTTCTCTTCCGTCACTTCCACGGATCGAATGTAAACGTTTCGGGTCCCCAGTTGCTCAATCTGGCGTAGAGCTTCATTTTTTGCTCCCTCTCCCACGGAAACAATTACAATGACAGCCATCACCCCAAACACAATGCCCAGGATACTCAGCAAAGCGCGCAGGCGGTTCAAGTAGAGTGAAGCCAGGGCCATCCTGAAATAGGCATGAATTTTAAACAAAACATCCATCTTTCATGATAAAAGTCTTTTTAGCTCTTGAGGCCACCTGGGGGTCATGGGTTACGATTGCAATGGCGGTTCCAGCGTCGTTCAAGTCAGTGATCAAATCCATAATCCGCTCTCCTGTTTTTGAATCAAGGTTCCCCGTGGGTTCATCTGCCAGGATCAACCTTGGAGAAGCGGCCATGACCCTTGCAATGGCCACCCGCTGCATTTCTCCTCCAGATAGTTCAAAGGGCTTATGACGAAGTCTGTGGGCAAGGCCCACCTTTTGAATGGCTTGAAAACTCATTTCTTTAGCCAATCCGGGTTCAATATCGGAATAAAGAAAAGGCATGGAGACATTCTCCATCACACTGTAATGCCGGATCAGGTTAAATTGTTGAAAGATAAAGCCGATTTTTTTCGAGCGAATGGTCGACAGCTTTTCATCCGAGGTCTGGGAAACATCCTCTCCATCTATCATATATTTTCCCGATGTTGGTTGGTCCAGGCATCCCATGATGTTGAGCAGGGTTGATTTCCCCGATCCGGAAGGTCCCATTATGGCGGCAAATTCCCCATCCTCCAGGCAAAAGGAGAGGTTTTTTAAAACCTGCACAGATTCTTGTCCGAGTGGGTAGGTTTTGCAGACATTTTTCATGAATATCAAGGAAGGCATTTTAAAGGGACTTCTCCGTTTCAGGACGAATAGTGCTCACCCAGTCTCCCTGGCTGAGCCCTGAAACGATTTCAATGGAATCTTCGTTTTCAAGCCCAGTCTCAACGAGAGTCTTTTTATATCTCCCGTCCTGGTATTGAAAACAATACCTCCTGTCTTGGTCTTCAAAAATGGCGTAAACAGGAAGGGTTACGGCATTTTTGACCCTGGCGGCCATTATGCTGACCCGGGAGGTCATGCCCGGCCTCAACTCAGAATCGGCTGAGGTCAGCGCCACTGTCATCTGAAAATATTTTGCCCCCTGGAGTCCGTCCCCGCCTTCAGAGGCCAACGCGCCGATAAAGGCAATCTTACCCTTAATCTTTTTTCCAGGATAGGCTTCCACTGTCACATCGCACTCCTGGCCAATGGTTACCTTGTGCAGGTCAACCTCCCGTACACGTGTTTTTACGATCATGGTTGAAATGTCAGGAAGATAAAGAATCGGTTGATTCTGCAAAACAGTATCGCCGATTCTGGGTTTTCGTTTATGTCCATCCCTGTAAGCTTCATAGAGGATAACAATCCCATCCGAAGGAGCCCGAATCACTGTCTGGCTTAATTTGTTTTTTGCTCCTTCAAGGCCCTTTTTATGGTTATCAAGGGCTGCCTGAATTTCATTTAAAGCAGATTTTGCCTGGGCAATCTTATGAACACTTCCTCTTTTGGTCTGTTCAAGTTCCATCTCGGCTTGTTCGATCTCGGCTTCAAATTTTTCAATCATGGAAGGATAGACATGGTCCTGATAACTTTCAAATTTTCTCTTTGCCGTGGCATGATTGTCTTCTAACGTCCGAAACTCCTGTTTAGCCCTGGCCATCTCCCCAGGGTGGTCGTACCCTTGCTGGCCCAATCCTTTAAGATCGTTAAGATAGCGGAGATATTTTTCTTTTTCCTTTTTGATTTTATCCATCTCTTCCCGATACTTGACAAGCTGAAGGGGCCCATCTCCGTTTTGATACTCTGACAGTTCCAGTTCAGCCTTCCTAACCTTGAACTCAGCTGTTCCGAGTTCTTTGACCACTTGATTTTTTTCCCATTCAAAAAGCTGTTTCTTTGCATCTACTGCAGCCTCAACTCTTTTGATCTCTCCCTTGAAATTTTCTATTTCTTCCTCAAACGGCGCTGGATCCAATTTAACCAGGATATCCCCTTTTTTCACCCAGGTTCCGTCATTAACGAGATCAATTACCTTACCTTTCCCCCCCTTGAGGGTGGATGCAACCATATGTGCCTGTCCCGCATCAAGTACGCCAATGGAACGTACAATTATGTTGAATGATTTTTTCACAGCCTGTACCCTTGGAAGACTTGTTTTTGCAGGGGAAGTTGCACCGAACTGAAAAACGATCACAGCCAGGCCAACCATTATCATCAACATCATCCCAGTCCGAATTCCAAACAAACGATTAATTTTTTTCATTATATGCCAACAATGTTCCCATAATTTCCCTTAAACGGTAGGTGCCGATAATATAGTCAATATGGGCATTTAAAAGGTTCAATTTTGCTCGGTGAAGCTCAGTTTCCGCCTCAATTAAATCGAAATTATCCGCCATGTCATTGTCAAACTTAATCTGAGCCAGGGCTTTTTTTCCCGTTGCCTGGTGAATCTGTTCTTTTCGAATCAAAATTCGCTCTTCAGCCTTGGCCAGGGTATCAATTTGGCTTCGGACATTTTTTTTTACCTGATCTTTGGTATCCTCAAGGTCGATCTTTGAAGACTCAATGTCGATTAAACTCTGCCGATAGGAGAGTTTTTCACGGGTCCTTGCAAAATCCGTTGAACTGGTAAGAAAAACCTTCCAGCTGTCATCGTTAAGGGAAAACGCATCTTCGAAAACATCTGATGCCCCGGCCCTGGAATAGTCCAGGCGAAGCTTCAGATCGGGGAGCAGATTGTGCCGGGCGATTTTTGAAAACCTCTGGATTTCTCCAAAAGCATCCCGGGAATCCCGCATGTCGATGCTGTTTTCAAGGGCAATTTTTTCAGCCATATGGACATCAACATCAACAGTCTCCATTTTAACTGAAACCTTTTCCAGCTCTATTTTCCTGTCCTGGGAAAAGGATAAAATGGATTTCAGTTCATTTTTTTCATTTTGAAGGGCTTCCATGGCGTCTGCCAGGTCAGCCTCAGTATCCTTTACCTTGATTTCAGCCCGGTAAACGTCCAGGGGGCTGGCAAGTCCGATGTCAGACTTCAGTTTTGCCAATGCCGTATGATTCTTGAACCTGTCAGCCAAAAAGGTGTTCAGTTCAACTTTTTTCTGATATTCTACAATGGTGTAAAAAAGGGTTACTGTCTGGATAATGATATTTGTCCTTGTCCGGTGCAAGGCTCTCCTGGCGGAGCGCAATGAATACTCTGCCCCACGGACAGGGGCCATATTGACCAGTTCTCCCCGCCCTTTAAACAGGGGGATATCAAGGGAAAGGCCCACCCGTCCCGCATAATTGTCTTCCCCCTTGCCAACCCCCGGAGAGAATGAAAAATCCACTCCCTGGGAGAGTCTTTTCGTCAGGGAAACACCAACAGAAATATCTTCGTCCCCGTTTGTAATTCCCGCCCCGGCAGACGGGGTGATTTTGAAATCAAAATCAGCTCTGGTAGATTGTAGGTTTAATCTGCTGACGTCGATACTGTTTTTTGATTGAATCACCGATCGGTTTTTCTCCAGGGCTCTTTCAATTGCATAGGAAAGCGATATTTTTACCCTTTCTTCCCTGGCATAGACTGTTACACAGATCATAAAAAACCATATGAAAATCAACCACACATATTTTATTCTTACCACTGATAAAAAGTTCAATAATATTAAATTCTATTTTGAAGTATTGTTTCTAACAAAGAACCTTATAAGAATTGCCTTGTCATACGACAACGTAATTTGTCCTATTAGGTAAACGAATTCCATTCGTTACATTGCATGGTCCTACGCAAAAAACCAACCAGGCATAACTGGTTTGGTTTATATTATGCCGGTGTGATGTCTTTTTTTAATTCAGTATTTTTTTGGGTAAGTCCGTCAGAACGGAACATGTAATGTCCTGACGGACTTGGTAAAAATTTTAGTTTTTTAAATTGATTTTATCTTAAATTATTACCTTACCTAGTTATATTTAACGGATGTTCCACTATAATGACCAGAAACAGAAAAAATATCAATTGAACCTGTAATCGTCCCTGAAAGGGTATCAACATCACCAGATTCTTCGAAATCTTTTATCTGCAAGAGGTTCATTCAAAATGAAGATCCCGAAATCTAACAAAAGTCAAGTCCCCCTAAATAATGTTAGGGGGGGGGCGTTTTAAGCCCTATTAAATATGATCTTGATGACTCTATTTATCGGGTTAATACAAAGGTAAACCCATATTGAGAATTTGAGAATACAATTCTGTTTTCTGTGTATTCCGTCACTTGATACTTCAATGGCACGCAACCCCAAGCATCAATCCCAGCCTGGAATTCTCCCTTGCTCATGGGGTTTCTTTCGACATAACCGTTATCAGTACAATTGGCATCAGATACATTACAATTTGTGAGCAAATTTTCCCCTTGAACTTTTGCAGTCCAATTCCCATTTGAAAGGGTAAAAGTCATTATGCCCTCAGCCTTATTGGTACAATCACTTTTACTTGACACATAATTCCAAGTTCCAGTCACAGATATTAATGTTTCACCACCACCACCATCATCATCACCACCACCACCACCAGCAGCAGCAGCGCCCGCACCAGCCGCCAAGGCAACCCCACCAGCCACTATGGCAGTAGTAGAAAGGCCTGCACCGGCCGTAATGGCACCGACCGAGGAGGCAGATGCTGCAGCACCTGAAGCACCTGCTGTTTCAGCATAAAGCCCTCCGGCAACAATACCGAACCGGGCCGAAGATTCAATAACATCCACCACAATGGAGTCTGCAAACCCCTGGGGTGTGGGGGCTGACGTCACCTCTGAAAAGACATCAATCTCACCATCATAGGCATCTGCCCCGGCAAATTTGGAATCTTCGTCCCTGGAGGCCGTGAACACCTGGGTTTTTACGATTACATTGTCGGCATTGACCGAAAGAAAGAGATAATCGATCTCTTGGGTCTCTTTTGAAGGTGCAGGCAGGGTAGCTGCAAAGGTGTTTTTATCCTTGTAGGTCATGGGTACAAAAACAAAGTCTGCTGCTTCTTTGGCTTTAAAATAGCACCGGACCAGTTCAACTCCTTGTTTGTCCTTGACATCTGCCTGGACCTGGATTCTTTTTCCGGCCACAAAATGTTTGATGGGCTTGTGTTTAATCTTGGTGGTGGCGCTGCCTGCCGCCATCACTGAAGACAGGTTAAGGGTGACAAGAAAAAGTGCCGTCACCATCAAGGAAATCCATTTTGTACAACGCCCTTTCTTAGCTCTTTTCATCCACATTACTCCTTTTTAAAATTACAAAAATGAGACTCACAATAAGTCTGCACAAATTCAACCCAGAATCAGTTTTCAACTCAATTTACATCCATGACAGGAGAATTCTAATTTCAACCCTGAACCCGGTATTAAAAGGCTTCAATGGCTTTATACTCTTTGTTTGTTTTATGCGTTTGCAACTTCTCTGAACGGTATGCTCTCATGGCATTCACTTTTTTTTCCAATACCGGACTGGAGATAATGTTTTTTATTCTTTGGGAATGGGCTTGAAGCAAGGAGCTGGGTGGCCCACCTTCCAGTCTGCCTATGATTTTATTCATCTGCCCTTCTGATTCAAATGCGATTTGAATAGTCTCGCCTTGTGCTGAAATGATAAATAAAATTGGCTTTCCCAGTTTCATATTGATGGGTTCTATAACCGCTTTTTCCAGTATCTGCAGAAAATTGGCCCTCTTTCCAGAAAATTCGATTTCATACAGGCTCTGTCCGTTTCTTTCAAATGATCTGAGATCTATGTTTAAAATGGGACGAAGACCCATCATCTCCTTTTTGAGGAGCAGGGCCGTCTGATAGTCTGGCAGGCCCGACACCTGTAATTGAAAAATGCTTGAGGGAGAGACCATAAGCTGTTCAAAAAAATCCCGGCTGAACTCCCCGGCCATGAGGTAGCCGATCTCCCGAATGGCTTGATCCTCATTCTCCCACCCCCTTGAATCGGGTACCTGATTGTTGAAATAAAGCTCCTCCCCGGTTGCGGTATCAACACAACGGATACTCCAGGAGTTTATTTTTCTTTTTGTAAGCATCAGCTGGCTGTTTGACAATTTGAGATCCACTTTCTGGATTTTAATATCTCCCATGATAGAAAAATCGGCTTCTTCCGGATTCCAGATGCGGTAGCCAAAGGCCTTGATTTTTTCTTTCAAAATATTATCGGCAATGGAGGAGTGCCGGATTTCGAGACGCTGATCCTCCAGGTATGCAATATGGATGTTTGTAGATATTTTAGGGTTCCCTGCTTCTTTTAAAAGGTGGACCCGTTCCGTCCGAGACATCTCCTTGAGAGTTGAGCGAATATCTGAAAGATAGACCTCGGCCTTCATAAGGAGATGCATAAACCCATCCTGACCCAGCCAGGGGTCACTCTCTTTGATGATTCGTTTGATGAGTCCCTTGCTTCTTTTCAGAACCCTGTCGTCGATCATCCTATAATTTTCAACAAGGGTGGCACTTTCAACAAAGGCACCCACAGCTTTTTCTATGATCTGCTTTCTGGCGTCATCCCGAAGGGCATCCAGAAGCAAACCTTTGTCTTTTTTGTAGGTAGCTGCTGAAGGATCGGCCAGGCCTTCTGCTGTAACAACGATCGTTTCGCCGGGGGCAGCGGCTGTAAATGGAACCAATCCCGTTAGCAACAATAGGGCTATTCCCGACACCAACCTAATATTCACTGGCCTGGGCTCCTCCTGAAGGTCTCTCGTCTTCGATGGATTCCGTCCTGGCAGGTCCATGACTAAGTGGAATATCCAGACTTTCCTCCCTGACCTGGATCAATGCGTGGTGTTCGGTAGGTTCGGCAGAAGTGGATGTTTCAAATGCGGCAGGATTGAAATCACCGACACTGGCACCCGTTCCTTCGACCAGGATGTCATAGTCATCGTAATGGATTTTTTGTCCCATGATATCTTCCACTTCATCCACCTTCATGGATAGTTTAACATATGCATCCCCGTCCCCATCCCATCTGTAACCTTCAAGCCTGGCGCCCCAGATGGCTGCCAGGAGTTTGGTTTGGACATGATCGGAGGTCAGTAAAAAATCTTTAACAGATGTATTGCTTTCGAGTTTGAATCCCAGAATTTTTTTAGCTAACTGTTTGTAGGCGTCCAGTTCAGCGGCCCTCAGGGCTTTGAGAGCCCCATCGCTCCCAGGGGTGGAGGTGGCAAAAGCCACTCGTTCAATGGCAAGGTTCCCATAGTTGATATCCTTTCCAATAATATTTTTGACCTTGTCAATTTTTATCCTGGCGACCACCTTGGCAATGTCCTTATCCCGGTCATACACAATTTCTCTGTACTCTACGTTTTTAATGGTGGCTGAGGTTTTTGCATCAATGGAACTTGACGCGGCAGCAATGCTTTCAACTATGTCCTTGTTCCTGAGTTTTAGCCCTACAACACTTTCAACAATGGCCCTTTCCGCCAGGATTTTTGCGGCATTGATGCTCATCAGCTTCTTGTTCCCTGCCCATGCGGAAAAAGAAATTAAAAAGATTGAAATCACAACTCCGGTCAAGCATTTGTTAATTTTCATCAGTCATTCCTTTAGAATCAGTATTAAATTGATTGTTTTTTTCAGTTTCATTAATGGGTTCAAACCGTATAAAAGACTGATATTCAGGGGTGCTTTTTTCGGTTGAAAAATCGTATTCCGAGTCGATCTGTTCGGCTACATTATCAATAATCAAATAAAGCTTTCCGTTTTGATTTTTTACCCTTGCGTTCAGAGTAACGGTCTTTTCACCATGGACACCGGTGAGTTTTTTCATGACCTGTTCATTAAGTTCGATGAGTTGCTTTGCCTGTTTTTCCATCATCCACCGATTGCCGCCAAAAAGACTTTCGGGCAGGAGAAACAATGCCAGAAGAACAAAAAAAATCGACCTTGATTTTTTCATCTCACAGGCTCCGCTTATGGACAGCTCTGAAGGGATTTTCCTCCCCCCTTGTGCGGCTTGGAATGACGTTCCAGAGAAACCGGGTCCGGGGAATCAGATAGTGTGGTATCAATGCTGTCAACTGGCTTGGCATAATAAGCACATCCCCAGGTTAAAAGAACCATACAGGCAAGAATAAACAGAAGCGTTTTTCGAAATGACATATTTTCCTCCGTTAATTGGATATTCCATGATATCTCTGTGTCAGTTTGTACAGGGCATCTTCTATGGCGTGGGCCAGGGCCAGGTCCGCAGCCTTGGAAACCCAGGTGCCGGTCTGGCCTCCAGACACTCCTCCCCGGATAGCCTGCCGTTCAACAGCCTCTCCAGTTGCCGCAGACAGGTACTCGCCTGTTGTGGCATTCTGAAGCAGGAGATCAACCCTGACACTGGTGTCAATGATCTTTTCTTTGGACAGAGCGCTGATTTTTGATTGTTGTGAGATATCAAAAGAGGTAATGGCCCCTGAGATAAAATATTCACAAAGCAATATTCTCTGAACTTCACCCCTTTTTTCCGGGCTTTGAATAATGGATTGGGAAGCGAGCATATCCCAGTCAAAAAGCTGTTTCATCTTTTCCCACTCCACAACCCGGAAATACCCCATCTGGATTAGCTGGGTAGACAACAGTTGTGAAGCAGTATCCCAGAGCTTGTCTCCTGAAAAAGAACTTTTGTTTTCAAATCCGGCAATGGCCACCAGCTCCCTGGTTAAAGGGGGGGGGATAACCGGTCTGTTGAATGCGTCGGGAGTACCGACTCTTTGGGGGGCGGTTGAGAATTCATAATTCTTGCCTGAACAGCCTGAATTTGTTCCAAGGAGTCCGGTACATAGAATAACACAAAACAATCTGAATATATTATTCATTTTCTACCTCAGCTTTCACCTCTACAGCATGCTGCATCAAAAGATCGTCGGATATCTTAACCTTTCCCTGGGGAAGTGTTTGAAGCATTTCGCTGACCAGATATGCCACCCGTTCTTTCCGGGAAGCCATTTTATGGGTTGTAAAATTCAAGAGGGCGTTAAGTGGGTCAAGCTGCCATTGCCGGTGGGCCGTCCGCCATTGATCTGCCCGCCAGAGAATCTTGCCGGACCTTAAATCCTTTAATCTCAGGGAACATGATACAACCACTGCATCATATCCTACTTGGTTGATGTGGGCGGATTGATCAATCTGCCCCAGGAGAATTCCATCGCAGTGCAAATGTCGGGCAAGAGATTCAGAGGAAAATGCCTCTAACTGTCCTGCGAATTTGACCCCCAGCTGCCCCATGATTTCCCTGACATTTAAATCCAAAACCCGGACATATCCTTTTTCGGCCAGACGATTGTAGACCTCTTCGTTCAAAGATATTTCAACATCCGGATCCAGGGAAAAATTATCAAAGGGCATAACGGCTATGGTGGTAGGACTGAATTTGTCATAATTCGGGATGGTCCAATATTCTTCTCCACTCTTTGCCCAGGTAGACATTTCAAAGGAGAAGAAAATCAACAGGGCCGTCAAAAATATAAAAGACGTTTTAGTAAGTGACATTTCAACACGCTCCCCATACCTTATAGTCACTCAGTCTATCTCCCTAATGTTGACTTTTACTGCTCATTGTTCAATGGTTACGAATGTTTAGTGTCCTGGAGAATATAAATGTTTTCCGTACATGGCGTACAACCCCTTGGACCTGAAACGGGATCTCCCAGCCGCCACAAGCCGGAACTTAACCGGTCCGGGATTAATTTGAAATCATCTCGATAAATCATTATAATCCCATCGGGGTTCGGTTCTTTTACCCTAGTCTTTTTGAAAAAAAGCGTTTGGTATAACCGGCATGGCCAGAGCAAGACGTCTGCCCTGGCCACAACGAACGTTGAAACGCCCCTGTTTGCAATGATCTGTTGGGTGTTTCATATAAAACCATTCGTTGTTTTTTTGCTCAAGAACCTATTCAATAATGCCATTGCTGTAAATATGCACATATACCTATTTGAGAATAAAATTATACCTATGGCCCAGTTTTTTCGGCCATTGGGATTGTAAATAAGTTTAAATGGTTTTTAAAATATGGGATGAATGGCTTGCAGTGGTTTTGACAGATATGCAAGACGCAATGGGGCACGGGGAAAGGTCCGGTAAGATTTTTACGAAGAACGAAATTTACACGGCAACAAGCCCTTCTTTAACGGCCAATCTGGTCAGTCCGGCAATGGTGTGGATGTTCAGTTTATTCATGAGGTTTGTTCTGTGGATATCAACGGTTCGCTTGCTGATCTCCAGTTTGATTGAGATTCCTTGGCTGGTACGGCCCTCGGCGATGAGTTGGAGAATGCCCCTTTCTCGCAGGGTCAGTCTTTCCAATGGGCAGAATGGGTTAGTGCTCTGCGGAGCCTGAATATCTTCCATCATGATGTGCAACGCCTCGGTGCAGAGATAGGGTTGCCCGGCAGCCACAAACTGTACGGCCTCGTATAACTGGTCTAAAGAGGCAGTTTTGAGTAGAAACCCTCTTGCACCGGCTTGCAGCATTCTTCTTACGCTGGATTCATCACCCAACATGGACAGGGCAAGGATGTTGATGTCGGGGTTCTTTGAGAGGATCTGTTTAGTAGCCTCGACGCCGTTTAACTCGGGCATATTAATATCCATGATAACAATGTTGGGACAATATTTCTCTGCCAGGAGAACGGCCTCAAGGCCGTTGCTGGATTCCTGTAGAATTTTGATGTCTGGTTTTTCTTCCAGGGCTTTTTTCAGGCTTTGCCTTAAAATATTATGGTCTTCAGCCAATAGTATGGTGATTTTTTTATTCATGCGAAAACGTTATTCCCTCAACTTTCGGAGTAGATATTGCTTGATATTATAAAATATAAACACATGAAATTAATTTATAAATTTAAAGAGTTTACTCTCTTATCTATGTGCTGTTCAGCCATGAAATACACAGAAAAGAAAGGAACCCCATCGAAATGCATAATATCCCGGTAGTGCCTCAAGATCAAACAATAAAATCCAGATAGGCTCGGAATCCTGGCAATTATTTTTCAATGTTTCAGATTTGGAAGTATACCCAACAAATCAGGGATAACTAAAATTTAGCTTTGTTATCATTAGCAGAGTTGAAAAGAAATGGAAAAACAATTAATGTTTACATGGAAGCATTACAGGTGATTTGTTGTAAGGGATATCTCTAAAATTCTTTATCCGGGCTACAGCGGTCGTGTCATTTCGTCCCTCTGGGAACTGTGCCGCTGACTTACCTGCGCATAAACCTGTGGAACCGTGCGACCCAGGCAAGGAGTCGTTCCGGGGCATGGGCCTTTTTCCACTGGCCGGCCGCGTATTTGTTGGCCTCGGCCATGGTCGGGTAGATATGGATGGTGCCGAGAATTTTGTTGAGCCCGAGACCGTGGCGCATGGCCAGAACAAACTCGGCAATGGTGTCGCCGGCATGGCTTCCGACAATGGTGACGCCCAGTATTTTATCCTTGCCGGGTGGGGTGATGACCTTTACAAATCCCCGGGCCTCGGAATCGGTGATGGCCCTGTCCAGTTCCTCGATCCTGTAAACGGTAACCTCATGGTCGATTCCCCGTTGCTTTGCCTCGCTCTCATTCAAGCCCACCCGGGCCACCTCAGGGGCGGTGTAGGTGGCCCAGGGGATGACGCTGTAATCCACCCGGAATCGCTTGAACATCCCAAACAGGGCGTTCACGGTTGCATACCAGGACTGATGGGCCGCAACATGGGTAAACTGATAGGGGCCTGCCACGTCGCCGGCGCAGAAGATATTGGGGAAATTGGTTTCCATGAAGCGCCCGGCCCGGATTTTTCCTTGGTCTGAGACCTCCACCCCAAGGGTTTCAAGACCCATTCCCCGGGTGTTGGCAACCCGTCCCAGGGCAACGAGGATGGCGTCAAAGCCGACGCGTTTGTCCTTGCCCCCATGGTCGCAGACAAGAACTGCTCCCTGGTCCGTGTGGATGATTTCTCTGGCTGAATGGTCGGTGAGTACCTGGACGCCTTCGTGCTGGAAGGTTTCCATGATCAGTTCTGATACCTCGGGATCTTCCCGGTTGAGTATCCGGGGGCCCCGCTGGACCAGGGTCACCTCTGAACCAAGCCGGGCAAATGCCTGGGAGAGTTCGCATCCAATGGGACCGCCCCCAAGAACCAGGAGCCGCCTGGGAAGGGTTGTGAGCTGCCAAACCGTGTCCGATGTGAGAAAGTCAACGGTTGAAAGTCCGGGAAGGTCCGGCACCATGGGTCGGGCACCGGTGGCAATGACAATGCTTCTTGTGGTAAGGCGCCTGCCGTTGACCTCAACCTCCCAGGGTGAGACAATTTTTGCCCTTCCCTTGATGCACTCCACCCCAAGCTGTGTGTAGCGTTCCACAGAATCGTGGGGCGCAACGGTCCGGATGATGCCATGGACCCTTTCCATGACCCTGGAAAATTCAAAGGTGATGTCTGCCCGTTCAAATCCGTAGGCCTGGGCCCTTGCTGCCTGGGCCATTAATTTTGCGCTTCGGATGAACGCTTTGCTGGGCACACATCCTGTGTTCAGGCAGTCTCCGCCCATTTTGTCCGCCTCGACAAGGGCCACTTTAGCCCTTACCGTGGCGGCAATGTACGAGGATACAAGCCCTGCAGAACCGGCTCCGATCACCACAAGGTTATACATGAATTGCCGGGGTCGCGGGTATGGGGCCAGCTGTTTTCTTGCCTGGATCATGGCCGTGGCTTTTCTGGCAACCAGGGGTAGGATGCCGAGCAGGGCAAAGGCTGCCAGGAGGTTGAACGATAGAATGCCCTGGATGGATTCAAGCCCGGCAAGCTGGGTGCCTGCATTGACATAAACAAGGGTGGCCGGCAGCATCCCGATCTGGCTTGCACCATAATAGAGGGGCAGAGAGATCGGTGTCACGCCCATGACCAGGTTGATGATGAAAAAGGGAAAAATCGGCACCAGGCGAAGGGTGAACAGATAAAAACCGCCGTCCCGCTCCACCCCTTGGTTGATGGCGTCAAGTTTATCCCTGAACCGTCGCTGTACGGTTTCCCGGAACAGAAATCGTGAGACCAGGAACGCAAGGGTTGCGCCCATGGTGCTGGCAAACGAGACCAGAACCGTTCCCAGGAGGGTGCCGAACAAAGCACCGCCCAGCAGGGTGAGCATGACGGCCCCGGGCAGGGACAGGGCTGCCATGGCTATGTAGGCCGCCATGTAGGCCGTGATGGTTGCTACCCGGTGGTTGGCGTAATAGGCCTGAAAGGCATCAAGGCTGTCGCGCATGAACCCCAGGGAAACATATGCCTTAAGATCAAACAGATAAAAACAGACCACCATTGCTGCAATGGCCGCAATTACCAGAGTTTTGGTTTTACCGGGTCGTTTCATGGTGGTTGATGAACCTTTTAATTTCCTGGTTTACGGCGTCGGGACGTTCCATGGATGAAAGATGCCCTGCATCTGCAATGCAGTGGAACCGGGCATTGGGAATGGCTGCGGCCAGGTGTTCACCGTATTTTGCCGGGGTGAGCAGATCGTCGGATGCCGTTAAAATAAGAACCGGCCGGGTGATGCGATGGAGATCGTCCATCAGGTTAAACGTGTTGCATGCCATGAAATCCCTGAGGGTGGTTTCAGGGTTCTGCACCAGGGTCGGACCCAGGGCGTCAATGAGTTCAGGCCGGTTGTTTTTCGGTGACAGGGCAAACTGACCCAGGGAACCCAGATATCGGGGGTAATCCCTTTGGATGGTTTTCAAGAGCATGGTGTTGACCCGCAGCCTTGCCCCGGAGTTTATGACAATACCGGCCCGGATGTTGCCGGGGTTTCGGGCAAGCAGGGAGAGCACCACGGCCCCGCCCATGGAGAGGCCGCAGATAATGGGCATCTTGATCGGGATCTTGTCTATGAATTCAAGGAGATAGTCCACATTCTGTTCAATGGATGCATTTGCCTTTTCCGGGGAGGAGCCACGGCCGGGAAGGTTCAGGGCCAGGGTGTTGACATGGTGTGAAAGGCCTTCCAGCTGGGGCTCCCAGGCGTGGCAGTTCATGCCTGCCCCATGGACAAGGATGAGGGTCTGTCTGTCCGTGTCCATGGGCCAGGGGGCGGGCAGGAATTCAAACCTGCCGGTTTTAAGTGTTTCCATAGAGGCGGTTCCTGTTTTTTGGTGGATTATTTTTCCATGATCATATCCCCCATTGATTGATTTTACAACACAAGTGTTGGGCAAAGAACAGCGGCCCACTGATTTTTATTGCGTTTTTTTCGTGGAACTGTTAGCAGGGCGGACTTGTACCCGATATCCTCCAGGTTACAGGTTGTGCGGTTTGACCCCGGGGCTTTTGCCCGAATCTTTAATCCACAAGGTACACCATGAAATTTGATCCATCCATGTTTATAGAAAAAAATCGCCAGGAGTGCGGGGACGCCTATGACGCCATGGGCTGGCTGACCCGAGATCAAGCCGTTGCTGCCCAAGGAAAACGGGACCGGCTCCTTGATTCGATCTTCAGGACCGGCGGCCGTGCCCAATGGCAGTTTGCACAGACAAAACCCCATACCGGCGAGCTTTCCCCGGGGTGCCGGCTCTGCGGTGAAGGCGCATGGTCCTGTTTGTTTGTCAATAATCTGTGCAATGCCAGCTGCTTTTACTGCCCGTCGGCCCAGAAAAATCGGTCCATTCCCGGTACGGGCAACCTGGAGTTTAAAACGCCTGAAGCCTATGCCGACTACGTGGCCGCCTTTAACATCAGGGGCGTCAGTTTCAGCGGGGGAGAACCGACCCTGAGCTTTGACCGGGTGGTTAAATTTTTAAGGACACTGCGGCACCGCAGCAAAACTTCGCTGTACATCTGGATGTATACCAACGGCATCCTCATCACCGAAGATAAGCTCAAAACCCTGAGGGACGAGGGGCTTGACGAGATCCGTTTTGACATCGGCGCTGTCCATTACAACCTTGAAAAGGTGAGGATGGCCGTTGGCATCATTCCCCGGGTGACCGTGGAGATCCCGGCGGTGCCCGAAGACCTTGAGACCCTGAAACAGGTGGTCCGGGACCTTGACGCCATGGGGGTCAATTTTCTCAACCTTCACCAGCTGCGCTGCACCGGTTTCAACCGGGAGAAGTTCATCCAGAGAGATTACACCTTTGTCCACGGACCGGGTGTGGCCGTGCTTGAAACCGAGTTTGCCGCACTTGAGATCATGGCCTATACCCTTGACCACGGAATCAGCCTGCCCGTGAACTACTGCTCGTTCATCTATCGCCACCAGTTCCAGGGGGCAGGCAGCCGCAGGCGAAACGCCCTGATGGTTAAAAAGGGGCATGAGGATGTGACCCGGACAGGGTATATCCGTTCCATGGCCCTGGTGGGTACAACCGAGGCCATCACAGGCATGGATCAACGGTTGACCCTGGCCGGTTGTGACCCCCAGCTCTGGCAGGTGTCCCAGGGCAGGGACCGGCTTTTGTTCTCCCAGGCCCTTTGGGAACACCTGGAATTTTCAGGTTTAAGTCTGGCCGTGCGGTACGTTAACACCAGCCTCAGGCAGGCCATCTCCTATCGCCACCCCTTTCAGGAGGTTCGACTCAACCCCAGGCAAAAGGTGTTCATAGAGCGGCAGATTCAGCCCGGGGAGGTGATTCTATCCCCCGTTATGATCGGGCCGTTTTTCCATCGATTCATCGGTGAAACCGCCATGGACACCCCCATGGACAATCAGGATGCCCTGGCAGGTGCTGCTGAATTTGAGCATTTCAGACCCGGGCTCCTGGACTGTTTTTAACGGAGGGGCAGGCGCCGGTTGTTGGGCCGTCCCCGGTTCATTTGAGCTTTAAGGCAAGGGTTGTAACAAGTCGATGGGGTCCATAGGAGAGCTTTGCCCGCCTGAGCCCTGGAATGCCCATATCCTGCTCCCGGTTGATCAGTCGGCATTTGTCCCTGAGATGGACGGCGGTTGCATGGTTGATGGCCTGGGACACGCCCTTGAACCCGTGGTCTGATTTCTCAAAGTGGATGTCGTAGGTGGCGTCGTTCAGGGGGCTGAACACGGCAAAGGCCCGGACAGCACCCTGGATCAGAATGGCGATCCCCTCAAGGCCAAGGGGATCAAAATAGTTGAACGCCTCGTTCATTGCCTGGTGCTCTTCTGAAACGGTGCGGGTGATGGCTGGGTTTTCCCGGTAAAGCTGCCCGGCAAGGTCCAGGCAGAGACGTCGCACCGAAGGTGTTGTCAGCGCCTGGATGTCAGCGTCTGGATACTGCCGGTTGAACTGGGATACCAGGTTGCGTTTTTTGTGCAGTTTTCTTCCCTTGAGTTCGGCAAGGGCCGTTGTGGTGTAGAGATAGTCGTCAAAATCGCGGTCCTCAACCAGGGTGTAGTGATGGTTTAACCCGGGATGGGCCATGACATACTCTGCCGGCACCAGGGCGATGTCTCCGGGCATTCCGGCGGCAACAAGGGAGAAAGAGAGGTCGACAAGCTCGCCAGGGTCCATGGCCGGGCCTATGGGCATGAGGGTGTAGCCTTCGACCCCGTCGTGGACGACCAGCCGTTCGTGGTGGATGGTCCAGGAAATGTCATAGATGTTTCTCCAGGCAAACAGGTTGACAAAGCTGTACTCACAGCTCATGGGGCTGAAGGCATGGGTATAGCCGGTTAGGGTCTTTCTGTCTTCCAACTCAACGGGTTTGAAGGGAGGAAGCGGCTGCTCCTGATAAAGATTCTGTGCCATGGTTGATTCGATCCGGTTATCCTTTGAACTCAAAGGGGGTGTGGTTGGCCATGGGTTCAAATCCCATGCCCTTGTAAAAACCCTGGTTGCCCGGGGTGGCGATGAGGCCGATCCAGTCAACCCCTCGTTCTTTCAGGCGATGGATGAGGGCACGGACAATGCGCTGCCCGATCCCCTGTCGCTGATACTGTTTGAGCACCACCATATCCTGGATGTAGGCATCGCTCATCCCGTCGGAAAGGGCACGGCCCATGCCGACCATGACGCCCTGGTCAAAGGCTGCGGCAAAACAGGCGGAACCCTGGACAAGGGTCTCCAGGAACGAGGTGTCGCTGTCATAGGCGGGTTTCCACCATCCGGCATCCTTGTAAAGGGCCATGATCTCAAGGGGGTTGGCGTTCTGGACGATCCTTATTTCAACGGCGGACGCCTGTCCGTCTGGAACGTGTTTTGCCCGGAACGGTGCAGTCGACCCCTTGGAACGTTTGGTCATGAAGTGGGGCAGAACAAACGACGCTCCATGGATTTCGGGTGAATAGTAGTCAAGCGCCTGCTGCACCGACTGTGGAACGGGCCTTGCGGGTGCTGTCAATTCGGGTCCAAGGGAGGCAAGGCAGATGCCGAGATGTCCCCCGGGATAGGAGGGGACCAGCATGTAGGCGTAGGCCTGAACCGGAAAAAGCTGTTGGGTAATCTCGGTGAGGTTGTCGACGCATTCGGTGTGGATGAAAAATGATTCCCCCTGGGTGGCAACAACGCCGCCATCTTTGAGGGACGCCCTGAGCGCCTTGTAAAAGGGCAGTTCAAACAGGGCCTTTCCCGGACCGATGGGGTCTGAGGAGTCGACAATGATGACATCGTAGCTCTTTTTTCGGGCGCTGATAAAGACATTGCCGTCTTCGATGTGAACCGTCACCCGCGGATCGTCAAATCCCTTTGCCGTGGTCGGCAGAAAACGCTTGGCAACGGCGATCACATCGGGATCAATCTCGCAGAAGTCAATCTGCCGGACACATTCATGGCGGGCAACTTCCCTGAGGATGCCGCCGTCACCGCCCCCGATCACGAGCACCTTTTCCGGGTTGGGATGGGCAAACAGGGGAACATGGGCCATCATCTCGTGGTAGGCAAACTCGTCCCTTTCCGTGAGCTGGATGATGTTGTCCAGCACCAGCATCTTTCCATAGGTTTTGGTCATGTACAGGTCTATCTGCTGGAATTTGCTCGGGGCAGAGTAGAGGGTCTTTTCAATTTCAACGGAAAGGGCCATGCCCCGCCACATGGGGCAGATTTCGGAAAACCATCCGTTCATTATCGTATTCATGGCATCATACTCCAGGAAGAAAAAATTATTGCCGCAGGGCGAGGTGCAGCTTGTAGTTTGATGCCTTGAACCAGGCAAGCGCCGCTTCGGCAACCTGGCGGGGGTCATAGAAATTGCACGAAAAAAGATCGATGTAGGCGGCGTTGGTGCCCTTTGAAATGATGCCTGAGACCAGGGCTGTTGAACAGGGAAGGGTCATGGTGAACCCTGAAACATCGGTTCCCTTGCCAAAGAAAGTGACGCCGCAATCATTGTCAGAGCGTTCGGCTGCCATGAGGTTGCACATCTCGTGGACAAACCGGGTGATGCGGGGTTCGTTTTCCAGCAGGTCCGGATCACATTCGTAGAGATCCACCGAGGTGAGAACCCCCCAGGGAGACTTTTGTTCGACCTCCCGTTTCCATGAGATGGGGTAGAGACCCGGGGTGTCGATCATTTCATCCACGGTTTTTTTCCTGGATCCATAGGGGATCAGTCCCCGGTTGCGGTCGGACGAGACAACCACCTGGGCCGAACCCAGGGAAAGGGTCAGGGAATCCACGGCCCGTTTGATGTCAATGCTGTCGCCGCAGGTAAAAATGTCCACGGCGGCGTAATTGTGCTCGGGCCAGGCATGGACCGTGAAGTGGGATTCGGCAATGATGACAACCCCGCTGACACCCTGGGGTTCAAAATTGTGGAACGAGGAGGTGATCACCGTGGCATGGCTCTCATCGGCAGCCTTTAAAAAGGCGGTTTCAATTTCAACGGGGTTCAGCAGTGCCCCCGGGGCACAATCATAATATTCAATGGTGAGCTGGCGGCCAAGTGCAAACAGCTCTTTGTCAGTGTGGTGTCTGGAAGTTATATCGTTGTCTAACATTAAAGGTGGCATTCTCCAAGGTTTCCAGTTTTGTTTCTGGTTTTTCGGCTGGATACCGGCCATCGGTTTCCAGGAGACAGTACTCATTATTATAGGTCCGATCCTGGATATGGCAAGGGGGGGATTTTCAGCAGGGGTTGCAAAGCAGGGGTTTGGCCAGAGCAGACGCACTGCTCCGGCCATGCCGGTTATTCCATGGTGGACTGGACAAAGGCCAGGGTATCCCGGACTTCTTTTCGGGAAAAGCAGTCCAGGGCATGGTGCCAGCCCGTGTCCTCAAGTCTCTTTCGGATATGCCTGCCTGTCTCCATTCTGAGTTCCTCCTTGAGGCGGCAGAAAGGTCGTGCCGGGGTGTCGATCCACAGGGAGACAATGGCTTTGGCTGTCTTGACCAGTTCGTCCGCCGGTACAATCCTGTCAACCATCTCCCGGTCCAGGGCCGTTTTTACATCAATCATTTCTCCAAAATACATGACGTCCCTGAACCGTTTGTCACTGTCCAGTCCAAACCGCATGACCGCACTCTGGGCCGGGGAAAGGGGGACCCCGATTTTGATTTCCGACATGCCGACCTTGATCTTGGGGTGGTCGGTGATGATTCGGTAGTCCGAAGCCATGGCCAGGATCAACCCGCCTGCGGCTGAATGGCCGTTCATTGCGCACACCACGGGTTTGGGACAGACAAACAGATCAAGGAGCACTTCATCGGCATAGGTGATGAATTCAACGGCCTGATCCAGGGTCTCAAACCCCATAAAGGTGTGGAGATCAAACCCGCTGGAGAAAAACCGTCCGCTGCCCGTGAGGACAAGACCCTTGATGGTCTCGTCGGTTTTGACCTGATATAGGGCGGCCTTGAGCTGGTCCAGGGTTTTCCGGGTGATGGCGTTGGTCTTGCCGTTGACCAGGGTTGCAATGAGCGTCTGGTCCTCAATTCGCGTTTCAAGCATGGTAATCCTCCGTGTAAGTTTATGTCAGGACATGAAGCTCCAGAGAACGCCTGCTGCAATGGCAGACCCGATGACCCCCGAGATGTTCGGTGCCATGGCGTGCATGAGCAGGAAGTTTGTGGGATCTTCCCTCTGGCCTACGATCTGAACCACCCTGGCCGAATCGGGCACGGCAGATACGCCTGCAGCGCCAAGGAGGGGGTTTATTTTTTCCTTGAGAAACAGGTTCATGATTTTTGCAAAGAGAACCCCGCATGCCGTGGCAATGCAGAAAGAAAGGGCGCCAAGGAAAAAGATACCCACGGATTTAGTGGTCAGAAAGACGTCGCCCTGGGTGCTGGCACCCACGGTTACCCCAAGCAGGATGGTCACCGAGTCAATAATGGATGTCCTGGCTGCCACGGCAAGCCTTTCGGTCACAACGGCTTCCTTTAGCAGGTTGCCGAAGCAGAGCATTCCCAGGAGGGGCAGGGCCGCAGGGGCCAGAAAGCAGCAGAGCAGAAAGGCGATGATGGGAAAGAGAATTCGTTCCCGTTTGGTAACCTCACGGGGTTCTTCCATGCGGATGAGCCGTTCTCGTCTAGAGGTCAGAAGCCGCATGATCGGCGGCTGAATCACGGGAACAAGGGCCATGTAGGAGTAAGCGGCAACGGCAATGGGTCCGATGAGTGTGGGGGCAAGCTTTGCTGTGAGAAAGATGGCCGTGGGGCCGTCTGCACCGCCGATAATACCGATGGATGCTGCCTCGTTGGGCTCAAATCCCAGGGCCAGTGCTCCGAGGAAGGTGATGAAGATACCTGCCTGGGCAGCAGCGCCAAGGAGCATGAGCACCGGCCGGGCCAGCAGGGTTGAAAAATCGGTCATGGCACCGATGCCCAGGAAGATCAGGGGGGGGTAAATCCCCTGGGTGACCCCGAAATAGAGGTAGTGAAGCACGCTGTTTGTTTCGTAGATGCCAAGGCCGAGTCCCTTGAACACGGGGATGTTTCCCATGAGCATGCCGAACCCGATGGGGACCAGCAGCAATGGTTCGTAATCCTTTGCGATACCGAGATATATAAAAACCATGCCCACAAGGATCATGATGATATTGCGGTAGTCACACAAAAAGAAACCTGTGTTTTGAAAAAAATCTAAAAAAAGAGTCTCCATATGTCTCCCTCTATCTGCTCCTATCTTGGGTTGTCTGGATCAGGATACGAACCTGTTGAACGCCTCGTTGTCAAAAAGATAAAGACCATGAAGGTCGGGCGTGATGATTTTGGTTTTAATCAGTCGGGTCAGGCTTGAATGGGGCCGTTCAAGACCGCTGATTTCTGCCAGGCGGAGAAGCCGCGGAAGGGAAAAATGGTCATCCATGGTTTTGATCAAAAGATGAAACTGGCGTGCCGATCCCTTTTCTTGTTCAGTAAAGGGCGGGTGCAATGGCTCCGTGGTCTCGGGTGGCTTTTTTTTGAACAGCTGGATTTTGTCCCGGTTGTCCCAGAGGTCCAGGAATTTATGTATCCGGGAAATGGACAGGGATAGGAGCACAAGGCCTGTGAAGACGATGGAGACCCCCACCACAGAGATGGCCCATCCGTTGTTTGCCGCAATCGCTTCTAAACCGTACAAGATCTTAACCTCCGTCTAATAGTGATACTCAAACCCGGTTGCCTCTGCCTGCTCAACAAACGGCGCCGTCTCTTCCAGAAAGGATCGCCACTGTTGCATGATCTGTTCAGCCATGGGGGAATCTTCCTGGATCAGGGCGATGAAATCGGTTCGCTGGATGGCAAACACCAAACCGTGTTCCAGTGCCGTTACCGTGCTTGTGTATTTTCCCTTGGATGAGAGCAGTTCCATACCGATGAAGTCGCCGGGGTGTTCCATGACAAGGGCTTTTCCCCCATCCATGGCAACGAGCAGGGTGCCGGATGCCAGGACGAAAAAACGGGCCGCTTCCTCACCCTTGTTTGCAAGGGGCTCTCCCTCGTGTACGTCAAGGGGGGTCATGAGTGAGCCCAGGTACTTTAGGTCGGCCGGTTCAAGGGAGCTGAAAATAGTGCTTTTTTTCAGTAGTTCCAGTTCTTGAGACATTGTTTCCCCATTGTTTAATAGATTTTTGCATAGCGAATTTATCTATTAATCATACATTCTCAATTTTGTCGATAAAAAAAATGAACGGCTTCTGTGGACTCCCTGTATCGGAAATGCCTTGATATGGATTGGGGATTTCATACTTTAGTTGACAAAAAGCCGGGGCACACTTTAATATCCCGATATCAATGGGCTGGACAGGTGACAAACGTTTCGGGCCTGGGCGATGTCCCAACCCGGCAACGGCCAATTAAATCCAGAACATTGTTAGAACATTAACAGAATCACTTCAGGAAGGGTAATGACCGGATTGTATGACATAGAAATAAATGAGGACATGCAACTGCAGGAGAACCGGGACATTGCCGGCCGCTCGTTTACCGGTTCATATATCTATCTTATCGTCTGGCTTGCCATAATGCTTCCCAATAGGCTTTATGTTGCTGCACCCGCTGAATGTCTGTGGCTGACCCTGACTTTTTCAGTCCTTGCCTTTGTCCGGATCGTTCTGATAAAAAAATTTGACACCATATACTCAAATAATCCATTGGTCTGGAAGGTCGTTTTTTTCCCCGTAGTTGTTTTAACCTCTCTGGCCTGGGGTGTTTTTTGTGCCATGTCCCTTGTCCTTCCGGCTTTTCAGCCGATTTCCCTTGTGACGATCATCTGCACTGCCGGCATGACCGGGGGAGGGGGGGCATCACTCTCCCCGAACAGGGCCTTAACCCTTGCCCTGATCACCTCTTTTTTGCTTCCAGGTATTGTGGCAATGCTGTTTTTTTCTTCGACGGCCGATCTTTCCCTTGGGATTGTATTCTTTTTTTACTGGCTGGGCATGTATTCTGTTACCAAAACCCAGCACCTTGAGTACTGGATGGCCCTGAAAGGCACATTTGTCGTTAGACAATATGCCGCAGAACTGCAAAAGCTGAGTGTCCTTGACGGGCTTACCGGCTTGAAAAACAGAGCCTATTTTGATGATACACTGCGCAAAGAGTTGAAGAATGCCAGACGCCTCCAGTCCTGTCTGATTTTGCTGCTCATCGATATTGACCATTTTAAAAATGTAAACGACCGCTACGGTCACCTTGTTGGTGACGAATGTCTCCGGCTGCTGTCCAGCTGCCTGTCCAGGGTGATCCGAAGAGAAACAGATACTGTGGCACGGTTTGGTGGGGAAGAGTTTGCCGTCATCCTGCCCGGCCTCAGCGTGGAACAAGGGGTTGTTCTTGGCGAAAAGATAAGGGTCGGGGTGGGGGCTCTGGAATATGTGAGCCCGGAAGAAAGGGTTCGCTTTACCGTCAGTATCGGAATTTCAAGTGCGACACTGACCCCTGACGAAACAGAGGCAACCTTTGTGGATGGTGCCGACAAAGCACTCTATCAGGCCAAGGCAAACGGCCGTAACCAGCTCAAGGTCTGGAACCCGTCAAAATAGAGCCGATGCCCCTGATCCGGTCACCCTGGTTTTTGTTTGCCGTTGATGGTTAGATCATTATGGTTGACGGAAAAGGGTATAATATCGTATTAAAGAAAATTTATTAAATCCAATAAATAAAGGAGTGTACAAAATGCATTTTGCCAAGCGTTTGCTGGTGTTGTGTTTCTGTCTTGCCCTTGTTCCCGGGATGGCCCTTGCCGGTGAAAAGAAGATCAAGGCAGGATTTGTCTATGTGGGACCTGTTGGGGATTATGGGTTTACCTTTGGCCATGACGAGGGGCGGTTGTTTGCTGAAAAAGAGCTTCCCTGGCTTGAGACCACCTACATCGAGTCTGTGTCCGAGTCGGATTCGGCCAGGATTATTGACCGACTGATCCAGGAAGAAAAGTGTGACGTGGTGTTCACCACAAGCTTCGGGTACATGGACGATACGGTCAAGGCCGGGAAGAAATATCCCAACAAAACCTTCATGCACTGTTCCGGGTTCAAGCGGGCCGACAATGTGGGCACCTATTTCGGCGACCTTTACCAGATCTACTATCTCAACGGCCTCATGGCCGGTGCCCTGACCAAGACCAACAAGATCGGTTATGTGGGTGCCTTTCCCATTCCCGAGCTGGTGCGCCACATCAACGCCTATGCCCTGGGCATCAAGGCGGTGAACCCCAAGGCCCAGGTGGACGTGCGCTGGACCTATGCCTGGTACGGACCTGACAAGGCCAAGGAGGCTGCTGAATCCCTCATCGGAGAGGGGTGTGACACCCTGGCCTTTACCGAGGACACCCCGGCCGTGATCGAGGTGGGCCAGGAGCATACGGAAAAGGGACAGCAGATTTATACGTTCAGTCACTACAGCCCCATGCAGCCCTATGGCAAGGATTCCGTTGTGTCCGGCCAGCTCATGAACTGGGGCGGCATGTATGTAAAGATCCTCAAGGACCTCTATGACGGTACCTGGACCAACGCGGATGTCTGGTGGCTTGCCGGTGAAGATGCTGCCATCCTCGGGGGCAGCAAGACCGAAATCATCAATCCCAAATTTGTGGATGAACTCAAGGCCATCGAGGTGGCCACCGAGGATCTTGGCAAACTTTCCGTGTACGACCTTGTCCTGAAACGGTATGCCCAGATGAAACAGGGTGTGGATGTGTTTGACCCCTATAACGGACCCATCACGGACAACACCGGCGTGCTCAAGGTCAAGGCCGGAGAGCGTGCCTCCAAGGCCGATATCCTCAGCATCATGTATTTTGTGGACAACATTAAAAGTGCCATTCCCAAATAACCGGCATGGCCGGAGCAGGACGTCTGCCCCGGCCACAACGAAATTTGCAAAAGGGCCACGGGGCTGACACATGCGGTTCAGCCCCCTGGTTCCAGGAGTCATATGAGAAAGATCAAAAAACTTGAAATGAGGGGTATTTTTAAATCATTTCAAGGTGTTCCGGCCAACCAGGACATCAACCTCACCGTGGAGACAGGTGAGATCCTCGGGCTCCTGGGTGAAAACGGGGCCGGGAAAACCACGTTGATGAACATCCTCTACGGATTGTACCAGCCGGACAAAGGGGAGATCCTCATCAACGACCGGGTGGTGAAACTCAATTCCCCCCTTGATTCCATCCACCAGGGAATCGGCATGGTGCACCAGCATTTCATGCTCATCCAGAACCACTCGGTGCTTGAAAACATTGCCCTTGGATATGAAAAAACCCCGTTTTTTTTCCCCAAGATCAGAATCCGGGAACAGGTGGTTGCCTTTGCTGAAAAGTTCAACTTCTCCATTGATCCCACCAAGCGAATCTGGCAGCTCTCGGCCGGCGAGCAGCAGCGGGTGGAGATCATCAAGGCGCTGTTGAACGGGGCAGACCTTCTCATTCTGGACGAGCCCACCTCGGTGCTCACCCCCCAGGAGATCGACGATCTTTTTCAGTTTCTGAAGAATATGAAGGCCCAGGGCCACATGGTGATCATCATCTCCCACAAGCTTGACGAGATCATGGACATCTGTGACCGGGTCACGGTGATCCAGAAGGGACGGGTGGTGGGCAGCGCAGATACGGCCAACACGGACAAGCGGTCCCTGGCCAGGATGATGATCGGCCGGGAGGTCTTCTTCAATGTGGAAAGAGAACCCCTGCCCAAGGGCGACACCATCCTCAAGGTTGAAAATATCTGTGTCCGGGGGGACAAGGGACCCCTTGTTGTCAGGAATATGGACTTTGAGGTGTATGCCAACGAGATCTTCGGCGTGGCAGGGGTTGCAGGGAACGGCCAGCGGGAGCTTGCCGAAGCCATCACCGGTATCCGGGCCATTGAGTCGGGCCGGGTTATGGTCAAAGGGGTCGATATCACCAACATGTCCCCTCGGCACATCTATGATGCCGGACTTGCCCACATTCCCGAAGAGCGGATTCGATTCGGCATTGCCCCGGGGCTTTTTGTCTATGACAACGCCATCCTCAAACAGCACCACCTGGACAAATTCTCCACTCGACTTTTTCTTGAATACAGCCAGATCCGGGACCATGCGCGGTCCCTTGTGGAAAGTTACCGGGTTTCCACACACTCCATTGATGTTCAGACCAAGAACCTTTCCGGCGGTAACATCCAGAAACTGATCCTGGGCCGTGAAATCAGTGAAAAACCGCCGCTGCTGGTGGCCTCCCATCCCACCTATGGGCTGGACGTGGGCGCCACCGAATACCTCCGGGAAGAGCTGTTGACCCGGCGGCGGGAGGGCGGTGCCATTCTTCTGTTTTCAGAAGACCTTGAGGAGGTCATGAAGCTGTGCGACAGAATCGCCGTTATTTTTGACGGTGAGTTCACGGCTGTCCTTGATTCAGGAGATCCAAGGCTTGCCGACATCGGGCTCATGATGGCCGGATCCATGAGAATTTGATCAACCGTTGCCAGGCTAACGCCAATTTAAGCATCCAGGATAAAATTTTATGCTAAGAATAAAAGTCAGTGACAGGGAAACCACCACCAGGCTGAGGTCTCTATTGACCAACATTGCCTCCCTTGTGGCAGGACTCTGTGCCATCGGCCTTGTGTTTGTTGCCTGCGGGGTCAATCCTTTTTATGCCATTTCAAAGATTTTTCTCGGCTCGTTTGGTTCCCTGTACGGGTTCAAGGAGACGGTTACCAAGGCCATTCCCCTGATCATCGTCGGCGGGGGCCTGACCCTTGCCTTCAGGGCAAGGTTCTGGAACATCGGGGCCGAGGGCCAGCTCCTCATGGGTGCTGTTTTAAGCACCTGGGTCGGTCTTGCCTGGGGACCCTACCTGCCTTCGGTTGTGATCATTCCCCTGATGTTTGCGGCCGGGTTTGTCGGCGGCGGTCTGTGGGGGTTGATTCCGGCCATCCTCAAGATCCGGTTTTCCATCAATGAGGTGATTTCCACCCTGATGCTCAACTACATCTGTGCCGAACTTGTCACCCTGCTCATTGTGGGGCCGTGGAAGGGGAAGTCAAGATTCGGGTTTCCCGGCACGGACAACCTTCCTGATTCAGCCATGCTCGGGGTTATTCCCGGCTCAAGAATCCACTATGTCACCCTGGCCCTGGCCCTGGTCTTTGCCGTGGTCCTCTGGGTTGCCGTCTACAAGACCCGGTTTGGTTATGAGGTCAGGGTGATCGGAGAAAACCCCGATGCCGGCCGGTATGCCGGGATCAATTTTTTCAAGACATCCCTGATTGTCATGGCCATAAGCGGCGGTATGGCAGGGCTTGCAGGGGTCGGTGAGGTGGCGGGTATCCACCATTATCTCACCTATCCTGCCGCCATTTCGTCGGGGTATGGATTTACTGCCATTATCGTGGCCTGGCTTGCCAAACTCAACCCCCTCTACGCCATTGTCTCCGGAATCTTCTTTGCCGGAATCCTGGTGGGGGGCGACGCCATACAGATTTCCCTTGGACTGCCTGCGGCAACCGTTCAGATTGTCAACGGCATCCTTCTGGTCTGCCTGATCATGGGCGACTTTTTTTTCAAGAACAAAATTACCATAAAATGGGATAGATAGATGCAAGATGTAATCATATCAGTGGTCGAGCGAACCATGGTTGCCGGAACCCCGCTGCTTCTGGGGACGGTCGGTGAGGTGATCTGCGAACGTTCGGGGATTCTCAACCTCGGGGTTGAGGGGGTGATGAGTGTGGGGGCGGTGGTGGCCTTTATTGTGACCTATACAACGGGCAATCCCTGGCTGGGACTCATGGCCGCCATTGCGGCCGGCATGCTGGTGTCGGTGCTCCACGCCTTTGCCTCGGTCACCCTCCAGGCCAACCAGGTGGTGTCGGGCCTTGCCCTGACCATGATCGGCCTTGGCCTTTCAGGCATGCTGGGCAAACCCTATGTGGGCAAACCCCTTGAGATCAAGATGGACGACGTTGCCATTCCCTATCTGTCGGACATTCCAGTGATCGGACCGATATTCTTTGACCAGACCCCGTTTTTCTATATGGCCATTCTCCTTGCGTTTGGGGCCTGGTTTTTCCTTGAGCGGACCAGCCTCGGCATCAAGGTCAGATCCACCGGGGAAAATCCCAGGGCTACGGAAACCCAGGGGGTGAACGTCACCCTGGTCCGATACATGAGTGTCATCATCGGCGGCGGTTTTTCAGCCATGGCAGGGGCCCATCTGTCCACCTCCTATTCGAAATCCTGGATCGAGGGGATGACGGCCGGCAGGGGCTGGATCGTCATCGCCCTTACTATTTTTTCCCTGTGGAATCCGGGCCGGGCCATCCTGGGCGCCTTTTTATTCGGCGGTATCTTTGTTCTTCAATATCTGCTCCAGCCCCTTGGCATATCCCCCAATTTCCTGGCCATGCTGCCCTACCTTGCCACCCTTGTGATCCTGCTGGCCATGAGTCTTACGGGCAACAAAAAACTCAACGCCCCTGAGATGCTTGGCGAGCCCTACAAAAGGGGGGAGCGTTAAATGTTTCGATAGGTGGTCGCCACCATTTCAGCACCATATTTTCGTTCAAGCCTTCGTACGATGAAATGGCCACGGGCCATGTCCTGGAAATGGTCAATGAACAGGGTATTGATAATGGAGCCGCCGGCTGCACCGATGGCCGGTATCGCCTGGACCGCGGCTTTTTCCGAAACCTGGATGCTGAAACGCTGGGCCACCTGGATGATGAGCCTGACAAGGGCCGGAGCCCCTTCTTCGACCATCCCTTTTTCCGCTATATATTCCGCGGCTTTTGTGACGGATTGAGCCAGGGCGCCTCGAATGGCAAAATAACCGGATTCAGACGCGTCGTCCTTTGCGGTTGGGCCGCCCAGGGCAAAAACTTCTATGCATGCAAGTTTGGCTGCGTTTGTGGTGATGTCTTCCTGTTCACTTCGGGCAATATCGGCTATGGATCGCAGCATTATTGTCGTTGAAACAGGCAATTCCATGGCCATGGCCGGTAGCCCGAAAAAACCGCCAAAACCACCTGTTGCTGCGACAGCAATTTTATGCCAGATGTCTGAAGACGTTTCACCCGGAATGTTTTTCATCGTGAAAACGGCTGCATGGGCCGCTCTGGTTAATGCCACCTGGGTGATTTCTCCAATTTTTGCATGCCAGTTGTCGGGCAGCATTTTGAATCCCTTTTCAATGGGAATGCCGATCAGATGGGTCAGCTTTGCTGCAATGCCCGGGTTTTCAAGCAGGGCCTTTGCCTGTTTCAGGCTCCTTAAATCATTTTGCTGAAATTCCACGGCGTTCCTTTGTTCCTCCATGGCTGAGGGGATGGGTTCCCCGGAACCCTTTGCGTCTGTGTAAGGGGACTGGTTTAATTCAAATGGTTAATCATCATACAATAAAGCAAGACCAAAACCTGCAAAAGCAGCGCCGGTTAATTTATTAAAAAAAACCATTGGCTTTTTCTGGGATAAATACGGTGATGCCACAGCGGATAGGCATGCATAGCTTGATAATACAAAGAAGGATATCCCCTCGATGGTCAGAATCAAGATTAAAAACTGGGGAATAAATGACCGGGCAGGGTCGATGAATTGAGGGAAGAGTGCGGTAAAGAAGGCTATGGCCTTGGGGTTGGAGATGCCGACCCCGAACCCTTCTTTAAATACGGATAAAAGGCTTTTTGTATGTCTGTTTTTACTGTGGGGGTGGATGCCTTTGTTTGAACAGGGTGTTCTCCACACTTTTATGCCCAGATAAACAAGATAAATGCAACCCATCACCTTTAATGCAGCAAACAGGGCTGATGAGGCAAGTATGATCGCTCCCAGACCCACCGCTGACAGTGTCGCCAATATTACCATGGCCATGAAATTGCCAAGGATATTTAAAATGGCGACGCGATATCCGTATCGCATACTGTTCTTGATGGTCAAGACAACGGCAGGGCCGGGTATGGCCGTTACCGTAATCGCTATTGTAACATAAATCATGTAATCGGTTATCATGGGGCCTCTTTGTCTGCATGGCCAAAAGGGTTTTGCCAATAATCCCCCAAAAAAAGGAGGGTAGGGTTTATTTCCACCATGGATTTTATATTGATTGTTCCGGGATTTTGCAAGGAGAAACGATCAGACCCCGCCCGGATACATTTTTCATCGGACGAAATTATGATCAACGCCGGGGTTTGGAAGGGATGCGGCGTTTCAGATGGTCTTGAAACGCCGCCCTTGTGTCTTGCAGGTCGTCGTATCAGGCAAGGTCGAACCGGTCGAGGTTCATCACCTTGTTCCACGCAGCTGCAAAGTCGAGCAGGAATTTCTCCTGGGCGTCACCACTGCCATAGACCTCCGCCAGGGCCCTCAGCTGGGAGTTTGATCCGAACACGAGGTCAACCCGGGTGCCGGTCCATTTGAGTTCATGGGTGGTGCGATCACGGCCCTCGAACAGGTCCGGGTCGTTCGGGGTGGCCGTCCAGGTCGTGCCCATGTCCAGCAGATTCACGAAAAAGTCATTGGTCAGTGTTTCTGGCCGCTGGGTAAAGACACCGTGGCCGGATTGTTTGAAGTTGGCGTTCAGGACACGCATGCCGCCAACGAGAACCGTCATTTCCGGAGCGGTCAGTGTCAGCAGCTGGGCGCGATCAACCAGCAGCTCTTCTGCCGACATGCTGAATTTTGTCCGGGCGTAGTTGCGGAATCCGTCTATGATCGGTTCAAGTTCGGTAAATGAGATCACGTCGGTCTGCTCCTGGGAGGCGTCCGTGCGTCCCGGGGTAAAGGGAACGGTTAATGCGTGGCCCCCGTTCTTTGCCGCCTGTTCAACGCCGGCACACCCGCCCAGGACAATGGTGTCTGCCAGGGAAATCCGCTTGTTGCCGGACTGGGCGCTGTTGAACGCCTTCTGGATGCCTTCAAGGGCCTGGAGCACCGTTGCCAGCTGTTTGGGCTGGTTGACTTCCCAGTCCTTCTGGGGCGCCAGGCGGATGCGTGCGCCATTTGCCCCGCCGCGCTTGTCTGAGCCGCGGAAGGTGGATGCCGAGGCCCAGGCCGTGGAGACCAGCTGGGAGACCGTCAGTCCGGAAGCAAGGATCTGGCTCTTGAGGTGTGCAATGTCCTTTTCGTCAACCAAATCATGGTCCACTGCCGGGACAGGATCCTGCCAGATCAGCTCTTCTGCCGGAACTTCCGGGCCAAGATACCTTGCGCGGGGGCCCATGTCCCGGTGGGTCAGCTTGAACCAGGCCCGGGCAAAAGCGTCGGCGAATTCTTCGGGATTGTCGTGGAACCGCCGGGCAATGGGTTCATAGACCGGGTCAAAGCGGAGGGAGAGGTCTGCCGTGGTCATCATGGGCCGATGCTTTTTTGACGGGTCATGGGCGTCAACCACCATATCCTCTTCGTCCACATCCTTGGCCAGCCATTGATTGGCGCCGGCCGGGCTTTTGACCAGTTCCCACTCGTACTTGAACAACACCTTGAAATAGCCCATGTCCCACTGGGTCGGGTTGGGTTTCCAGGCGCCTTCAATGCCGCTGCTGATGGTGTCACCGCCCTTGCCCGTGCCAAAGCTGCTCTTCCAGCCCAGGCCCTGCTCCTCGATGCCGGCGGCCTCGGGTTCAGGACCCACCTGGGCGGCATCCCCTGCGCCGTGGCACTTGCCAAAGGTGTGGCCGCCGGCTACAAGGGCCACGGTTTCCTCGTCGTTCATGGCCATGCGCGCAAAGGTTTCGCGAACATCACGGCCGGAAGCCACGGGATCCGGGTTGCCATCCGGGCCTTCCGGATTCACGTAGATCAGCCCCATCTGAACGGCGGCCAGGGGGTCTTCCAGATCCCGTTCACCCGAGTAACGGCTCTTGGGCTTGTCGCTCGTGGCCAGCCATTCCTCTTCAGCGCCCCAGTAGACGTCCTCTTCGGGTTCCCATATGTCCTCGCGTCCGCCGGCAAAGCCAAAGGTCTTGAATCCCATGGACTCCAGGGCGCAGTTGCCGGCCAGGATCATGAGGTCGGCCCAGGAGATCTTGTTGCCGTATTTCTGCTTGACCGGCCAGAGAAGCCGGCGTGCCTTGTCAAGGTTGACATTGTCAGGCCAGCTGTTGAGGGGGGCAAACCGCTGGTTGCCGGTGCCTGCGCCGCCGCGGCCGTCACCGGTGCGGTATGTGCCGGCGCTGTGCCAGGCCATGCGGATGAACAGCGGCCCATAGTGGCCGTAATCCGCGGGCCACCACTCTTTTGAGTCGGTCATCAGTTCGTAGAGGTCTTTTTTCAGAGCATCGAGGTCAAGGCTCTTGAATGCATCCCCATAGTTGAACGCCTTGCCCATGGGGTTAGACAGGGGAGAATGCTGGTGCAGGATGCTGAGTTTCAACTGGTTGGGCCACCAGTCCCGGTTGGTCGTACCCCTGCCGGAAGGTGTTTTGGACGATTTTCCCGTTACCGGGCATTTGCTTTGTTCATTCATAACGCTTCCTCCTTTGATTGTCTGAATTTATGCACCGATCTGCCTTTGAATAAAGGGTCAGTGCCCATCGGCTTGATTCAACTTCTGGGGGACTCATCGATTGGTTGTGCAGATAAATCAGTATATGCCCGTGTACATCAATTCACGGCAGAGAATGCATTAATCCCTGTTGGCCAGGCAGTCGCGGCATATACCAAAAAAGTCCAACCGGTGACTCAAAATTTTAAAATGGGTCTCGGATGACACCTCTTTTTTCATTTCATCCAGGCTGTCCAGATCCGGGTCAACAATTTTTTTACACTTGATGCAGATGACGTGGGGGTGTGGGGTCGGCTTGTTTCCATCGTATCGGTTGCTTCCATCGGGAAAACCCAGCTCAAGAACTTCACCCAATGACTTAAGTAATACAATATTGCGGTATACCGTGGCAAGACTCATTGTCGGAAAGTCGCGTTTTATCTGATCGTGGATATCTTCAACACTGGGATGGCCTTCGCTTTTGGCAAGGATCTTGACGATGGCCAGGCGCTGGGGGGTTATTTTGTGGCCAGCGTCCCTTAATCGCTGGATGATTTGCTCTGATCTTTGTCCATGGTCTCTCAAACAGTACCCCTCCCCGGCTTAATGGTAATGATTATTATTTAACATTGATATTCTTTTAAGTCAACGTCTATTTGAACGGGTTGCCCAGGGCAAAAACAATGGCGAGGTAGCGAAGGGCCTTTCCAGTGGTCACAAGCGCAAGGAACAGTGTGAAATTGACCCTGAGGACCCCTGCAACAACGGTCAGGGGGTCGCCGATGACAGGGACCCAGGCAAAGAGCAGGCATAGGGTGCCGTAGCGCTTAAACCGGCGGGTTGCCCCGTCAAAGGCCTGTTCAGAGATGTGGAAAAATTTTTCCAGGGAGAATCTGCCGCCCCAGAATCCCATGGAATAGTTGACAACCGCACCCAGAACGTTGCCCGTGGTGGCAACGACCAGTGTAAGGACCGGATCCTGACCACCTGCAATGAGCACACCCAGTATCACTTCAGAACCCATGGGTAAAATTGTGGCTGCAAGAAATGAAGCAATAAATAGCCCTGCAAGGCCGTATTGGGTCAGGGCTTCCATGTCTTTTTGAAGATGGCGGCCGACCAGTTTTTCTCGCTTTGGGTCCAGGAGGCAGTGAAACCCTTGCCACCGTAGTGGTGGATGAGATCGTCAAGCTCCGTGGTTCTGACGCCCGAGAGGATCAGGAGGGCATGGGGATCGGTGATGGTGGAAAAAAGGCCGGCAAGATTTTTCAGGGTGGGAAACCTCAGGTTGGCTGCAATGACGCTGAATTTACCGTGGTAAGGATCCAGCAGTTCCGGGGTCACCGTTATTTTGTCCGTAAGGTGGTTCAGGGTCACGTTGGTCAGGGCTTCGGACACGCAGTTCAAGTCCGTGTCAAGGGCAAGGCAGGAGGGGCATCCCGCCCTTACCAGGGCAAGGGCAAGTACCCCTGATCCTGTGCCCACATCTGCGGCCCTGCCCGGAGGATCGGCACAGGGTGTACTCAAAAGCGCATGGTCAATGGCTTCAAGACAGAGCCGGGTTGTGGGGTGCCGTCCCGACCCAAACGAGATGCCGGGTGCAATCACGATCTCCACCAGGGGGTCTTGGTTCGGAAAACCCTGGTTTTCTGTTTTCCAGGGGCTTAGGACAAAGTGGGCAGTGACCTTTACCGGCTTAGCAAACGAGGGTTCCACATGGGTGGCGCCAAAGTCGTAGGAGTAGGTCAGTTCATTGGTGGAAATCAGGTGTTTGAGCACCGTTCGGGCCTGTCCAGGGGCGATGCCCGCATCCATGGCAAGGCGGCGGGCAAAATCCCTGGGGGTAATCCTGAATTCCGACTCGGTTACGATCTGCTTTGCCCTTTGTATGACACCGGGGTCATCGCAGGGATCAAAAGAGCGGGTCATGGCCCTCTTTTTTCAGCAGTTCGGTATACCACTGGGCGAACTCGTACATGCCCCGGATCTTCTCCTCCTTGTTGATGATGCCAAGGCACATCTCAAAGGCGCCCTGGGCAAAGGAGTTTGAATAATCGTCGTGGCTTGCCTGCTGGAGGAACTCCTGAATGAGCTGCTGGGAGGTCCGTTTGGTGCCGTCCCTGCGAATTTCGATGGGATCCTTGGGGGTCTGGGTGGGGTCCCAGTTTTCATAGCCGATCTTGTCGATCTGCCGTTTGCCCCGCTTGCCCATGGCGTCGTAGATGGATTTTTTCCTTGCTTCGATCTCTTCGGGGGTGAAGTTATCCATTTTTTTTCACTCCAAGGTATTCTTCATCAAAATCAGTGATCAGGGCCATGGAAACCGGAATCAGCATTTCACACATCTTGATGTTTTCCGATTGGATGGCCCGGGTCATTTCCGCTGAAATGAGCTGGAGCCTTGAATAAATGGCGTCCATGTTCACGGTGGGGTATTTTTCCCCTTCCTTGAAGTTGGTCCTGCCGCAGATATGGCTCATGCCGGCGCTTGACGTGGGAATGCCATAGAGTCGGCAGGTGATGGGTCTGAATTCGTACAGGACGCACATGTTGTTGGCACCCAGGAGGGGACAGCGCACCCTCTCCATGGACATTTTGCCAAGGATGTCCACCTCGTTTTTTCCGCTCTTGAATTCCTTGTAGGCATCCCGTTTGAGCTTTACAATGGCCCGGTCGGTCTTGGCTGCTTCATCGATCAGGGCGCTCTTTTCGGAGCCCTTGAATCGTTCCCTGAACTTGTGGTTAAGGTAGATCGCCTCAATGATCGACAGGTCAAACATGGCATAGCAGCAGTCGCTGCATCGTTCCCTGCAAAAAACTTCCTTGGGGAATTGCGCTTTTACCTGGGCAAAAATCTGGTCAACGGTTGCAACCAGTGCCTCATATTGTTCAAAATGGTCTTTAAAATCAATAGCCATGGTATTTTCCTCTATTTTCCTATGCAGAAGTTGCTGAAGATGGTGTCAAGGATGTCGATGTCCGCTGTGTTGCCGGTGATCTCCCCCAGGAGATCGGCTGCCCTTCTGATGTCAAGGGCAAGGGTCTCTTCATCCTGGCCGTTCAAAAAACCTGCTTCTGCGGTTTTCAGGCTCTTGATGGCCCGTTCCAGGGCCTTTCTATGTCTGAGGTTGGGCACCACCGACGAGGTATCCCCAATGTTTTCCATGGAGAGCCGGGTGATGGTGTTGCGAAGATGATCAATTCCCGTGTTCTTAAGGGCGGAAATTCTCACCTGGGGAAGCCGGGCAAGGGTAGGGGGAAGGGGCTTTCCGTCCCCGTTCCCGTCACTGCCTGTTGTTTTTTTCCCAACAAGATCAATCTTGTTGATGACCAGGATCACCTTTTTTCCCTTGGGGATAATGGCCTGGAGTTCGCTTTCGGAAATTTCCTTGTCTGCGCCCTTCATGAACAGGATAAGGTCCGAGGCGGCAATGTGTTTTCTGGCCCGTTCAATGCCGATTCTTTCCACCAGATCATCGGTCTGGTGCATGCCTGCCGTGTCCGAGACAAGAAAAGTGATGCCGCTGATGTTAAGGGTTTCCTCAATGAGATCCCGGGTGGTTCCCGGAAGTTCAGTGACAATGGACCGATCTTTTTGAAGGAGCCGGTTCATCAGGCTCGATTTTCCCACATTGGGCGGTCCGCAGATGGCAAGCTTGATGCCGTCCCTTAGAAAGTGGGCCGCCTCGTAGGTCTGAATGAAATTCTCACAGGCGGTCAGCACCTGTCTTACCCGGTCGATTCCCTGGTCCATGGGAACCAGATCCTGGGTTTCATCGGGAAAGTCAATGGACGCTTCCAAAAGGGCGAGTAGTTCGATGAGGCCTTCCCTTGCGCCATGGACGGCATCCTTTAACTCGCCCGTTCCCTGGGCTGCGGCAATTTTAAGGGCGCCTGCGGTCCTGGCGTCTATGATGTCAGCCACGGCTTCGGCCTGGGTCAGGTCGATTCGGCCGTTCACGAAGGCCCGTTTTGTAAACTCACCGGGTTCGGCAATCCTGGCGCCGGCGGACACCACCTGGTCAAGGATGGTGGCCATGGCCAGGGGGCCTGAATGGGCCTGGATTTCGACAACATCTTCGGCCGTGTAGGACCGGGGTGCCCGCATGGCCACCACGAGCACCTCGTCAATGACCTGTCCGGTCCTGATGTCAAAGATATAACCGTGAACCATGGTATGGGAGACCAGGGTGAGATCCGGCGACGGTCCCTTGGGGGTGGTTCCGAAAAAGCGCGGCACAAGGCCCACAGCTTCCGGACCCGATATCCTGATGATCCCGATTCCGCCCCTTCCCGGCGGGGTTGCAATGGCGGCTATGGTATCCGGTGTCATGGCTGTTTTCTGGGGGGCCGCCGTTTTTTAAAGGTTCCTTTTTTCGGGAATATCACCAGTCGCCGGTAATAACCATCCCCCATGCTCTGGGTTCTGACCCGGGTGTCGTCCTTTAGGGCAATGTGAACAATACGCCGGTCCTGGGCCGTCATCTGGTTGATGGTCGCAGGTTTTCCCGTCTTTTTTGCCTTGTCCGCCATTTTGTGGGCAAGGCTCTGGAGGTTGGCTTTGCGGGTCTCCATGTATCCTTCAATGTCGACCTTGAGTCTCACCCTGGATTCGCTCTTGCGGTTGATGATCTTGTCCGTGAGGAACTGCATGGCCTCGAGGGTCTGGCCCCTTCTGCCGATGAGAACACCGGAATTGCCGCCTTCAACCCTCAACAGCAGTCGGTCCTGGTCGGTGGAGGCAACAACCGTTGAGTCGCTGGTGATGAGATCAACCATGCGCTGGAGGGTTTCAACGCCAAGGGAAATGGACGCTTCGGACACATCAATGGGGATTTCATCCTTGTATTTGGGGGGATATCCCTCGTCCCGCTCGTCGATCTCCTCGTTGAAATCTTCATTAAAATCATTGTCATCCTTTGTCTGTTCATCCGCTTCCGCCTCGGTGTCTGTCCCTTGGAGGTCCTCCGTGGCAGGTTTGGACGCCCGGGGTTTTCTGGCCTTCCTGGGCGGCCGGGCTTTTTCCTTTTGAGGCGGCTGGATTGGTTCCTCATCGGGCTGGGCTGTTTCCGTTTCCGGGGCAATGGTTTCCGGGGCAATGGTTTCCCCGGCATCGGACTCTTCCGGCAACGGCTGCTCCTGTTTTTCCGCTTCCTGGGGGGCGGCTTTTACGGACCGGTTTTTCTGGGTTTTTTTCCGGGGTGGCTGTTTGGGTTTTTCTGCAGGTGCCTCAGCCGGTGCTGCCGGTGTTTCACCAAAGGCCTCGTCCACAATGGACATCACGCCCTCAAGGTCGTCACCCTCAAATGAATCCCAGCCAACCCCGCCGCTGCCTCCCCCCTTTTTGTCGGGCAGGGTGACGCGGATTTTGGCTTTTTTAACACCCACGATGCCGAAAATACCGGTGGAGCCTGAGGATATTACATCATAGGATAGTTTTTTTTTGGTCACATTCAAGGATTTGCAGGCATTCTCAATGGCCTGTTCAACATTTTTTCCTTCAAATTCCTGGGTCTGCTTCATTTTACCTCCAAAGGGTTACGCAAATTTCTTTTGAATGTAATACTGCTGTCCGATCGAGAGTACATTGTTGACAAGCCAGTAAAGAACAAGCCCGGCAGGGAAGTTGATGAAGATGAAGGTCATGAACAACGGCATGAGCATCATCATCTTTGCCTGGGTGGGATCACCGGTGGATGGAGACATTTTCTGCTGGAGGAACATGGTTGCACCCATGATGATGGTCAGCACGGGTATGCCGTAGGGTGCCTGCATAAAGGGAATGGCCATGTCAAAATGAAAGAGCCGGTCCGGGGCCGAGAGGTCGTTGATCCATCCCATGAACGGTGCATGGCGAAGTTCAATGGCCTGGTACAGCATGCGGTACAGGGCAAAAAAGATGGGCATCTGAACGATCATGGGCAGGCATCCGCTCATGGGGTTGACCTTGTAGGTCTTGTACAGCCCCATCACTTCCTGGTTCATGCGCTGTTTGTCGTTTTTGTACTTTTCCCGCATCTCCATCATCAGCGGCTGGAGCTTTTTCATGTCGTTCATGGAGCGGTAACTTTTTGTGCCAAGGGGCCAGAAGATCACCTTGATGAGCAGGGTTAAGAGCATGATGGCAATGCCGTAGTTCGGGATAAGCCCGTGGATGAGGTTCATTCCCATGAGGCAGGGCTTGGCCAGGATGTCGAACCACCCGAAGTTGATTGCTTTTTTAAGGTTGTTGCCATAGCTGCTCAGGAGCTTAAGGCTCTTGGGCCCCATGAAAATGGTGAACGAGTAGGTGTTCTGATTCCCAGGATCAAGACGGTCCATGGACTGGACATACCGGGTCGTTACCACGGGGCTGGCAAACGACAGTTTCACCTTTGCCTCGGTGGGGGATTGGGGAATCAGACAGGACATGAAGTACCGGTCGGTATAGCCCGCCCACTGAACCATTCCCTCGTAGGTGTCTTTTTCTGCTATTTTCTTGGCCTTGACCTCTTCTAATTTCCCGTTGATGAGGGTTGTGGGGCCCTCAAACGAGAAGCGGGCGTTCTTTTCATCAATGACGCCGGGGACTTCGACCATGAGTGCATCCTTCATGGGCATACCCGAGCCGTTTTTGAGCACAAGGTCAAACCCGATGAGGTAGCTGTCCGCCGAAAAGGTAAAAATCTTTTCAACAACAATTCCCTGGGCAGAGGTCCAGGTAAAGGTGAGGTTTGTTTTTCCCTGGTCGAGATTGAGATGGTCGGACGGGGTCTGGGCTTCAAACAAAGCCGTTTCAAGGCCCGGGATGCTTTTTCCGTCAAGGGTGACGCCAAACACCCCTCCGGAAAGGTCCGGAGCGACCATCTCCTTTAACGGGGCGTCTTGGTCAACCGCCTCCCGGTAGTTGTTCAAGGTCAGGCTGCGGACCTTTGCACCCGCCTCTGAAATGGCAATGTTGTAGAACTGGTTTGATACATGGATGGTTCTTGCGTTTCGAGTCGGGATCACCGCTGCAGGGGGTTGTATGGACTCTGTGGGGTTCTGCTGGGCCGTGGCAGGATCGGTAATGGGGGTTGCGCCGCCCTTGCCGGCCATGGGCTGTTCATTGGATACGATTGCCTGGTCCGGTTTTTCCGGTACCGGTGTTGAATCTACAAAGAAGAAGTTCCACCCTACAATAACTACGATTGAAAGGATAATGGCAGTGAATAGCCGTTTCTGCTCGTCCATCTTGTCTCCCAGTGATGAATGTGATGAATAAAATGTTGTTCAACCCAGATCAAATGGATTAATTGGAAAAAACAAGAGAGGGCGTTCATCGGAAATGTCGGGTCAGGGAACAGGATCATAACCGCCGGGATGGAACGGATGGCATTTTAAGATGCGCCTTACTGCAAGACAAGAGCCTTTAAGGCTGCCATGGGTCATGACAGCCTCAAATGCATATTGGGAACACGATGGATAGAAGCGGCAGGTCGGCCCTGTCAAGGGGGAAATAAAGTATTGGTATACCTTGATGAGCAACAGTATAGATCGCTTAATCATCAGATGCCACAATCTTTTTAAAGAGTTTGCCAAGTTCATCTCTAACCTCCCGGTTGGTGAGGGAGGCCACGTATTTTCTTGCTATGATGTTGATGTCCCGGTTACCTGAGATCGTGTCTCGGTTGTTTCTGTAATAGTCTCTGACAATCCGCTTTATTCTGTTTCTCTCTACTGCTTTTCCCACCCTTTTGGATACAGTGATGCCCAGGCGGGTTGTGCCTGACGCTGACCCGAGCATGGCTGCAATGAAATACCGTGTCTGTTTTTTTTTCCCAGATCTGGATAGTTTTAAAAAATCGGCCCTTTTCAAGAGCCGTTCAGTTTTAGGGAACAAATAGGTGCCCAATTCTCAAGCCTTTTCTAAGCGGTAAGCTTTTTCCTTCCCCGGGCTCGTCTGCTGTTTACAATGCGCCTGCCGGCTGCTGTGGACATTCTTTTCCTGAAACCGTGTCTTCTTGCGCGTTTGATTCTGCTGGGCTGAAATGTTCTTTTCATGAGGTATAAATCCTTACAGGTTTAAAAAACAAAATTACGATCGGTGGTTTTGCCACCGTACTAAACTGCCATAATAAACATCAAATCTTAATGCATTATTTGAAATGTGTCAAGATTTCATTGACAATAGTTTGCTTGCTCGGAGCCATGGATTATTTTGCCAGGGTCTCAAAGATATGGTACTCCTCAATATGGTATTGGGGGTCGGGGTAAATGGTGATGGGCCGCCGGATCACTCGCTCCAGGGAAATGACCAGATGTTCCTCCTCACCGTGGAACATCTGGGCGATTTCAGGGTGAACCTTGACGGTGAACATGTTGCCCATGATGTCGTTGGCCTCGCTCAAAAGATCCCTGTGAATTTTGTGGCAGATGGATCGTTTGGACAGGAGCATGCCGTCCCCGCCGCAGTAGAAACAGGGTTCACAAAGGGTCCGGGTGAGGTTTTTTCTCACCCGTTTTCGGGTCATCTGAACCAGACCCAGTTCGCTCAGGGGCAGTACATTGGTCTGGGCCTTGTCCCGTTTCAGGGTATCGATGAGAAGGTTCATCACCTTTTCCTTGTGCTGTGACCGCTTCATGTCAATGAAGTCGATGATGATGATGCCGCCGATGTTTCTCAGCCGGATCTGGTAGGCAATCTCCTTGACCGCCTCAAGGTTGGTCTTGAGGATGGTCTCGTCAAAGTTGTGTTTGCCCACGTACCGGCCCGTGTTGACATCAATGGCCACCAGGGCTTCGGTGGGATCGATGATGATATATCCCCCGGATTTGAGCCATACCTTTTTCTTTAACGCCCTGGCAATATCTCCTTCAATGTTGTAGGCGTCAAATATGGGTTCCCTGCCCTGGTAAAGCTCCACGGAAACGTGAATGTCGGGCATGAACTTGTCCAGAAACGAGAGCACGCTGTCATAACCGGTCTTTGAGTCAATGACCAGCTTGTCAGCCTCGTCGGTTAAGAGGTCCCGGACCGCCCTGAAGGTCACGGTGAGATCCCGGTAGAGCAGGGCTGGGGCAGCCGAGGTTTTGTTTTTTTTCTGGATGCTCTCCCAGCTTTTTGTTAGAAAGGCGATCTCTTTTTTCAGGCGCTCCCCGTCAATGCCCTGGGCTGCGGTCCTGAAGATGTAGCCGAAGTTGTCCTGGCGAACGCTGGTCAGCAGTTCCTTGAGTCTTGTCCGTTCGGAATCTGCGGTTATTCGTTTGGATATACCCACGTGGTCCACCGTGGGCATGAGCACCATGAAGCGGCCGGGCAACGAGATGTGGGCTGTCACCCGCGGCCCCTTGGTGCCGATGGGAGATTTTGAGATCTGTACCAAAATTTCCTGGCCTTCGGTTACAAGGTCTTCAATGCTTGCCTCGGCTGAGAAGGATGGTTTCCACTCCATGGGAACCGGGGGGTCGTCCACGGATTTCAGGTCCGGATCGCTGGGGTCGACATCACTTTCCTGTTCGAACCGGCGGGCAAGCTCCTGGCTGGTTTCGTCGTAAATGTCGTCCACGTAGAGAAAGGCAGCCTGGGCAAGGCCGATATCCACAAAGGCGGCCTGCATTCCCGGCAGCACCCGTTGGATTTTTCCCTTGTATATGTTGCCGGTGATGTTGGACTCGTCGTCCTGTTCGATGAAGAGTTCGGCAATGGTGCCGTTCTCCAGCAGGGCTACCCGGGTTTCATGTTCTGCGGCATTTACAACGAGCTCTTTCAGCATATGGAATTCCCCTGTTTGAGTTTCACAATGGTTGCCGTCTGGACGGCTTTTTCAGACAGGCCCAGGACCGTGGTGAGAATTTCGGCCGGCCGAATGGTCCGGTCCTCGTCCTTTACCAATACCATTTCAATGTGTGATGAATCAAGAAAATCTATTCGTTGGGTCACCTTTCGCAGGTCATAGGTGCGTGTCTTGCCCTTGAAGCTTGTTTTTTCCACCTGGAATTCAGACAGGGTCATGAAGTCGTCGATTTCCTGTCTGTCAAAGGTGCAACCGTTGAGGGTGATGCTGTAGGTTGTTGCCGGGTTGAGTTTCTGGCTGTTCCTTATGGCGGCAAGGGGGGCGCATCCGGTGATGGAGATGGATTTGGGCAGGACCTTGTTAAGTCCTATAACAATCTCTCTCGGGGTGGTTGTGGCCTCGGCGGTGATGTTGAAAAATTCCTCCTGGCTTTCCATGCCGATGGGCAGGGGGTCGTCAAAGGACATCTGCATGCTCGGGTTGAATCCCTTGGAGTAGGCCACCTTTATGCCAGTTCTCCGGATACCCCTGCGCATGATTTTGGCAAGTTCAAGGTGGCCGAAGTGGCGGGCATCACCCAGCCTGGAGTAATAGATTCTGTACTTGGCAAGGTTTGTATTGTCCCCTGGCCTTGCCGCGGGTGTGTTGGACTCACCTGCGTCGGCCAAGGGTGGCGCACAGGGGTGGACAACGGGTTCAATGGTTTCAAAGTCGCAGATGCCGCACCCCATGCATCCGTTCTCCCGGCAGTCTGCCGTGGTTTCAGGTGCCAGGGCCTTTTGGAACTCTTCGTCCATGAACCGGGCTGATACGCCGCAGTCAATGTGGTCCCAGGGAAGGGGTTCATCCACTGATCGTTCCCGGGTGGTGAAAAAGGCGGGATCAACCCCGGTTTCATCAAAGGCTTGCATCCACAGGTTAAAGTTGAACATGTCTGACCAGCCGTCCAGGCGACATCCCTTTTCCCAGGCCGCCACAAGCACCCGGGCAAGGCGCCGGTCTCCCCTGGCCCAGACCCCCTCTAAAAGGCTCATCTCTGGATTCTGCCATTTCAGGTTGATGCCCGGGTGCCTGAGGTTCTTTTTGAGAAAGTTGAGGTTGTCAGTGGACTGCTGGGTGGAAATCTGGGCCGAACGCTGGAACGGGGTGTGGGCCTTGGGGATAAAGGTGGCAAAGCTCAGGTTGATGTTGGCCTTTGACTTGCCCCTGGCCTTGCCCTTGCCCTGGGGCTTGATGGTGGCAAGTTTCAGGGCAAGGTCGCAGATTCCCTGGATATCCGCCTGGGTTTCGGTGGGCAGCCCGTTCATGAAGTAGAGTTTGATCATGCGCCATCCAAGGTCAAAGGCGTTGGTCACCGTATCCACAATGTCTTGTTCGGTGATGTTCTTGTTGATGGCGTCCCTGAGTCTCTGGGTGCCGGCCTCGGGTGCAATGGTGAACCCGGTTTTTTTCACCCGTTTGATGATTTTCATCAGCTCGGGCGTGAGCCGGCCCGCCCGGATGGACGGCAGGGAGATGGCGGTGCAGTGGTTTGAATTAATGGCAAGCAGCTCTTCCATGAGGTGTGCAAGATCGCTGTAATCCCCCGTGCTCAGCGACAGGAGGGAGACGTCGCTGTACCCGGTGGCCGCCATGGCCGTTCGGGTGATCTCCACAAGGTCCGGGACTGATCTTTCCCTCACCGGCCGATAGATCATGCCGGCCTGGCAGAACCGGCAACCCCTGGAGCACCCCCTGGCAATTTCAAGCCTGAGGCGGTCGTGGACCGGCTTGCCAAACGGGACAATGGGGGCCGTTGGAAACGGGACCTTTGCAAGGTCGGTGAGGATGGCCCGTTTGACCGTGGCATGTTCGGCAAACAACGGCTCAAGGGTCTGGAACCCCTGGTCGTTGAAGTCTGCCCGGTAAAACGAGGGAACATAGACGCCCTGGATGGCGGCAAGGCGCTTGAGCAGCGCCTGTTTATTCCCTTGTTCGGTCGCGGAACCGGTTTGTTTTGCCTTCCATTCCATCACCCTGTTTGAAATTTCAACAATGGCCTCCTCACCGTCTCCGATCACAAAAAGGTCAAAAAAGTCGGCCAGGGGTTCGGGGTTGAAGGCACAGGGGCCGCCTGCAATGACCAGGGGAAAGGTGTCGGGCCGCTGGTCCGCATAAAAGGGGATCCGGGCAAGGTCGAGCATGGTGAGGATGTTGGTGAAATTGAGTTCGTAGAGCAGGCTGAAGCCGATGATGTCAAAGGTGTCCAGGGGTTTTCTGGATTCCAGGGAACAAAGGGGAGTCTGTCGTTCCCGCAGGAGACCCTCCATGTCCGGGGCCGGGGTAAAGACCCGTTCAGCCGCAATTTTTGGCTCCTGGTTCAGGATGGTGTACAGGATCTGCAGACCAAAATGGGAGGTGCCGATTTCATATAGGTCAGGAAATGCCAGGGCAACGTTGAGATCAACGGTTGAAGGGTCTTTCTTGACGGTGTTCGACTCGTTGCCAAGGTAACGGCTGGGCATTTCCACAAGGGGCAGGATGTCTTGAATATTTGTTTTGTTCATGGTAATAAACTTTTATAATTGTATGATTTTAGAGTATTTTTGACAAAGATGTTACTATCTCATTTTAGCAAAGAGAAAGCAACGATAACTTGGGGGAAGGGATCCTTTGATCTTTTCTTCTGATCAATAACGACAAGGGTGGATGATGCAGAGAGTAAAGATAAACCGGCTGCTTGGGTCAAAATCAGCCATGGACAGCGTGGTGGTCAAAGGGTGGGTCAGAACAAAGCGCAACGCAAAGGATTTTTCGTTCATGGAGGTCAACGATGGCTCGTGCCTGAAAAATATCCAGATCATTGCAGGGTCGGACCTTGAAAATTACCCTGAGATTGAGCGGATAACCACGGGGTCGGCCTTGAGTGTCACAGGGCCCCTTGTGGCGTCGCCCGGCAAGGGCCAGAGCTGGGAAATCCAGGCCCGGGAGGTTGAAATCATCAGCCTGGCGCCTGAAGATTACCCCCTTCAGAAAAAGCGGCACACGGACGAATTTCTGAGGACCATCGCCCATTTGCGGCCCCGGACAAACAAGTTCGGCGCCATTTTCCGCATCCGGTCCGAGGTGATCCAGGCCATCCACACCTTTTATCGGGACAGGGGGTTTTACTGCCTTTCAGCGCCGGTGATCACCGGCTCCGACTGTGAGGGGGCAGGGGACATGTTTCGGGTGACCAGCCTTGATCCGGCCGAGGTTGCCCGGCAGGGGCGGATGAATTTCAACGAGGATTTCTTCGGTACCCAGGCAAATCTTACCGTTTCAGGTCAGCTTTCCGCCGAGATGTTTGCCCTTTCCCTGGGGGATGTCTACACCTTCGGGCCCACCTTCAGGGCGGAAAATTCAAACACCAGCCGCCATGTGGCCGAATTCTGGATGCTCGAGCCTGAGATGGCCTTTTGCGATCTTGACGGCAGCATGGACCACGGCGAGGAGCTGGTCAAGGCACTGACCCGCCACGTCATGGACAACTGCGCCGAGGACCTTGCGCTGTTTACCCAGTTTGTGGACAAGAGCCTCGGAAAGGTGCTCGAAACCCTTGTGGACCAGCCCTATGCAAGGGTCACCTATGACGAGGGGGTTGAAATCCTCCAGAAGTCGGGCAGAAAATTCGAGTTCCCCGTGGAGAACGGCATTGATCTCCAGTCTGAACACGAACGCTTCCTTGCCGAAGAGTACTTTAAAAAACCGCTGTTTCTCACCAACTATCCCAAGGGGATCAAACCCTTTTACATGCGCCAGAACGACGACGGAAAAACAGTTGCGGCCGTTGATCTGCTGGTGCCCAGGATCGGTGAGCTCATCGGCGGCAGCCAGCGGGAAGAGCGCCTTGACCATCTGGAGCGCAGGATGGATGAGATGGGGCTTTCCAAGGCCGATTACTGGTGGTACCTTGATTCGAGGCGGTTTGGAACGGTTCCCCATGCCGGGTTTGGCATGGGATTTGAACGGTTCCTGATGCTGATCACCGGTATCACCAACATACGTGACGTTGTGCCGTTCCCAAGAACACCGGGAACCATCAATTTTTAATTGGGGTCACAGGGGGTATCATGCCAACACTGGAAGAACGGAAAACCGAAACAGCGAAAGAGTTAAGGGACCGGATTGAGGCCAGAACCCGGGAGCTTGGGATTTCCTACACCTTTGCCCAGTACATGGAGCTTATGGAAACCTATCTGCTCAAGCTTGAGTTGCGGGTCGAGCGCCTTGAGGAAAAATGCGATCTTGACTGCCGGGATCTCATGGGCGAATAAGCCTGCCCCCGGCCATGGCCAGGGGCAGGCGGGCTTTACCGGTTGGCGTTGATGATGGCAACCTCTTCAAAGGTCTTGATCTCGGCCAGGATCCGGGTTGAAGCACTCAGCAGGTTAAAGGCAAGGGCTGCGCCTGTTCCCTCTCCCAGTCTGAAACCAATGTCAAGCAGGGGTGTCAGGTTCAGGCGGTCGTGCATGAAACAATGGCCCTTTTCAACGGAACGGTGGCTTGCAAACAGATACGCCTTGGCAGCGGGTGCAAGTTCACAGGCGATCAGGGCGCCTGCCGTGGAGATCAACCCGTCGCACACCACCGGGATGCCGTGGCTTGCAGCCCCGATCACAAGGCCGGCAAGGCCGCCGATTTCAAATCCGCCCACCTTGGCAAGCACATCAATGGCATCCTGTGGGTCGGGTTGATTGACCTCAAGGCCCTTCCGGATCACCCGGATCTTGTTGGCGAGCATGGCATCGTCAATGCCCGTTCCCCGGCCCGTGAGCTTTTCAGGATCAATCCCTGAAAAGGCTGCAATGACGGCGGCCGAAGGCGTTGTGTTGCCGATGCCCATGTCGCCCGTACCCAGCAGATCCACGCCACCCTGCTCGAACAGTTCGTCCACGATGGCAACCCCGGCATTGATGGCGGCAACCGCCTCCGTCCGGGTCATGGCAGGACCCTTGGTGAAGTTTGACGTTCCCTTTCTCACCTTTTTGTGGAAGATGGGGAGGTCCGGATCAAAATCAAAATCCACGCCCAGGTCCGCCGCCTTGATGGTGGCACCTGCATGGCGGGCCAGCACGTTGATGGACGCACCGTCATTGACAAAGTTCATGACCATCTGGGGGGTCACCTCCCGGGGAAAGAGGCTGACCCCTTCTTCCACAACCCCGTGGTCGCCGGCGCAGGTAATAATCATTTTCCTGTCAAGGCGGACGTCAAGGGTGCCTGCAATTGCGGCAAGTCTTGCCGATGTGGTTTCCAGGATCCCGAGGCATCCGGCAGGTCTGGCCTGCTGGGCAAGGCGCTCAAGGGCCTGTTCATAAATTTCGGTATCGGGCGGCTGGATGGCTACCATGGCCCTTTCTAGGGTTTTCATTGAATTATGCTCCTGGCGCTATCTTGTCGTTTTTAATGTCGTTCTTGAAAATTTCATTGCCCTTTTTCATGGCGCAGAAGTCACCGCACATGGTGCAGGTGGCCCCATCCTCGGGCGCACGGCTGGTCCTTGTCTTGCGCGCAATGTCCGGAAACAGCAGGTGCTGTTCAAGGTCGTCCCACCGCATGTCCCGCCTTGCCATGGATGCCAGTCGTTCATTTTCCCTGCGGTCGGGATATTTGGCAATGTCTCCGATGCGGACGGCAAGTTTTGTGGCCCGGACCCCTTCTCTGACGTCGGCTTCGGTGGGAAGGGCCAGATGCTCGGCAGGGGTGATGTAGCAGATGAGGTCGGCCCCGTGCCAGGTGGATGAGGCAGCACCGATGGCCGAGGTGATGTGGTCGTAGCCGGCACCGGTATCTGCCGGAATGGGGCCGAGTACATAGTAGGGGGCATTGCCGCTCATGCGTTTTTCAAGGATGATATTGGCCTGGATTTCGTCGAGGGGGACATGGCCCGGTCCTTCGACCATCATCTGACACCCCTGTTCCCGGCCAAGCTCTGCAAGCTCGCAGTTGATGATCATCTCAGCCATCTGAGCCCGGTCGTGGCTGTCGTGGATGGCACCGGCCCGGATGCCGTTGCCAAGGGAGAGGACGGCATCGTATTTTTTCATCAATGCGCAGACCCGGTCAAACTGTTCGTAAAGGGGGTTCTCTCTGCCGGTTGCATCCATCCACGCCACCATGAAGGTGCCGCCCTTGGAGGCCAGCCCCCCGTACCTGAACCCCTGTTTTCTGAGGCGTTCAATGGTGTACTGGTTGATGCCGCAGTGGATGGCCATGAAACTCAGCCCGTCACTGAGCTGACGTTCGATCAGGTCAAAGAGAAATTCCGGATCAAGCTTGGAGGGGTCGTTGTATCGTCTGCCCGTCTCCTTGAAGGCCTGGTAAAGGGGAACGTTGCCAACGGGGAGGTTGACGGCCTTGAGAACTTCCTGGCGAACCCGGTCCAGGTTGCCGCCGGCGGACAGCTCCATCAGGGTGTCTGCCCCTTCCTCTTCAATGGCAATGGCCTTCTGTACTTCGGCTTTGATGCTGCAGATATCCGATGAGGTGCCGATGGAGGCGTTGATCTTTGTCCTGAGGCCGGTGCCGATGCCAACGACCCGCTGATTTGTTCTGTTGGGGTTGCAGGGAATGACGATCTCGCCTGCGGCTACCCGGGTGCGAATGATTTCAGGGTTGAAGTTTTCGTCTGCGGCCACTTGTTCCATTTGCCTGGAGATGATCCCGTCCCTGGCAAGTTCGATCTGGGTCTTCATGTAACGCTCCTTTTTCCAAGGGTCCCGGCAAAAAAAATCCCGGAACCGACAGGTGTCAGCCCTGGGATTTACCATCTCTCCTGGGTAAGGTCATTTTTCCATACAGCAGGTCTTCTGACTTGCGGATCAACCCGGTGGATGCGCCTTCCCAAAGCATTTTAGAACATGCTTCAGTGGCCTTGTGCAAAAACCGGTACTCGCTTACAGCGGCGGGACCGTCCCGGATTTTCACCGGGTTCCCTTGAATGCCCGTTGGGCAACCGATATGGAAAACAAATTTTGAAAATTCCTATCATTAAATCCGGGGCCGTGTCAATACTGATTAAATCAGATTGCGGAATCTACGGTGGACCAAGCCCCAAACCCTCTGATTTATCGAGCTTTTCTTGACAGAAACTGTTTCTTTCATATATCCTTGAATGCGTAAAAAAAGGAGTTCCATGCCTATCCATAATCAAGCAGCAAAATATCCAGCCGCCCCATACCGACACCGCTCTGGCATGGGATTCCGTGCCATGATCTGGTACACGATCGGTGCCATATGGCTGTTGCTAATGCCCCTGGCCCTCTTTGCCGGTGAGTCTAAAACCATCATTTCACCCTCCGGGGGAGAACTCGTGGTCAGTCTTTATACCACACCATCCCATTTAAACCCGGCCTGGCCACCGCTCTTCCCGGCACCCAGATCTTTGCCGGTCTTCTTCGATTTGACAACCAGTGGCAGGCCCACCCCTACCTTGCAAAACGCTGGGAAATATCAAAAGACGGTTTGTCGGTGACCCTCGACCTGGTAGAAAACGCGGTGTTTCACGATGGGCACCCCATTACATCTGCCGATGTCGCCTTTTCCATCATGACCGTCAAAGCCCTGCATCCCTTTAAATCCATGATGGCACCGGTGACGCGGGTGGATACCCCGGGTCCCCATACCGCCGTCATCCGCCTGGAACAACCCCATCCGGCCATTTTGCTGGCCATGTCCCCGGCCCTGCTGCCCATCCTTCCCAGGCACGTCTATGGCAGCGTGGAAAAAGTCAAAAATCACCCGGCCAACATGGCGCCCATTGGTTCGGGCCCCTTTAAACTGGAGGCCTTTATTGCAGGTGAAGAGATCCGGCTGATCAAAAACAATGACTTTTTTATCAAGGGCCGCCCCTGTCTGGATCGTGTCACCATTAAAATTATCCGCCATACCCTGGAAGAAAGCCTGGGTATGGAAACCGGCGACATTGACATGATGGTGGTTTTTCAGGATCTGATCGAACTCAATCACCTGCGAAGCCTGGATCGTCTGGTGGTGGTCAAAAATGGGTTCAAGGGTGTGGGCCCCATCTACTGGCTGGCATTTAACTGTCAAAAAAAACCGTTCGATGACGTGCGGGTCCGGAAGGCCATGGCCTATGCCATTGATCGTAAATTTATGACCCAGGCGCTTTTTCAAGGAGAGTCAGTGGAGGAAACGGGCCCGATTTGTTCGACCAGCCCCTTTTACACGGCCGATGTAACTCTGTATGAACAGGATTTTGAAAAAGCAAATCGGTTGTTGGATGAGGCTGGATATCCCCGGGACGCAGCCGGAAAACGGTTTGCCGTTTCCATGACCTATATCCCGGAAAAAGCGGGAAACAACCAGAAAGCCATTGAATATCTTCGTCAGCTTCTTTTGAGAAACCTTGGTGTGGAAATCGTTATCGACCACCCTGAGACTGTCAAAGCGTGGATGGACAAGGTCTCCAACTGGGATTTCGATGCCACCCTGGACGATGTTTTTAACTGGGGTGACCCGGTCATCGGGGTTCACCGGACCTATTTGAGTGACAATATCCGCAAGGGGGTTATCTGGTCAAACACCCAGGGGTATCGCAATCCAGAGGTGGATTCGCTCCTGGCCCGGGCCGGTTCGGAAATTGATTTTGAAAAACGGTATGCCCTGTATCAAAAATTTCAGCGGATCATTACCGACGATCTGCCGGTGTACCCCATCTTCCAGCCTTTTTTTGCCATTGCCTGGGATAAAAACCTGGACGGCATCCCTCAAAGTATCTGGGGGATCATGACGCCCCTGGATACGGTTTACTGGAAAACGGAAAAAAAATGACGAGACAGATTTTTTCCGGCATATCATTCAAGGTGGCCCTGGGGCTGGTGGTGATCGTCCTGGTGGGATTTGCTGCAAGCGGCCTGGCCAAACACTATCTAGGCAAATCCGCTGTTTTGTTCCAGACTATTTCACGCGACCAGCTTCCTATGCTCATTGCCGCATCAAAAATCGCCAAGGAGGTGGAAGGACTGATTTCCGATGGATCTGAACTGGTGATGACTCAAAATTCGCTTCTGCTGGAAGCGCTTTCACTTGCCATTGCAGCGGATTTGAAAAAAATCCAGGGCCTCATCTCTGAGCTGAAAACGGCGAATGTGGATGGGGTACCGGAGCTGTCAGAAAAATCTCAACACATTTTCGAATCCCTTCAATCCCTTGAAGGGCTGATAAAAAAGGATATTGAACTTGACCAGCGTATTCTTCAAGTTTCCATTCACATGAGACGAATGTCCGAATCACTGTCGATGGAAAACATATCACCGAAAAATGACAAGACCCGTCCTGTTCAAGAGCTGTTTATCCATTTGTTCAGCCTGCTGCGGGATGTGCCGAACATTTCAGACAGCCAGCGCCTGAAAGAATACCGGAACCAGAGCCTTGAATTAAAGCGCAAAATTGATGATGCCCTGGGGGGTGAAGATTTAAAAAACGCACCCTTTAAACGCTATTCCACCGTCCTGGACCGCTATGGCACCGGTGATAACGGCCTGCTGGCAATGGCTGCAATCCAGTTGCAGCGGAAGATAGCGATCCGGGACAAGCAGGTTCAAATTGCATTTTTATCCGATGAACTGGTGAAACAGACCGAACAGATATTTTCAGTGATTTCTGCTGCAATCCAGCAACAGAGTCATAAAGTGACAAAAGAGATAGAGTGGATTAACCGGCTTTTGTTTTTGATTCCCGTGGTCATTTCCATCAGCGCCATTTTCATATTCCTGTTTATCCGCCGTTCGGTCATCGGTCGAATTCTGGGCCTTGAGCAGGTCCTGAAAGCCCATGTGACGGGGCATCCCCTCCCTATTCCGGTTGATGGTAGGGATGAAATCACCAGCATGGCACAATCGGTTTCCTATTTTGTTGAAAAACGCAATGAATCTGAAGCCACGCTGAAAGATGCCCGACGGGCTGCAGAACGGGCCAACCAGGCCAAAAGCCTGTTTCTGGCCAATATGAGCCATGAACTGCGCACCCCGCTCAATGCCATTCTCGGCTTTTCCCAGATTCTGGCAAGAAGCAGCGCCCTTTCTTCCAACGAAATGACCTATGTCGACACCATCAACAAAAGTGGAGACCACCTTCTCTCCCTCATCAACCAGGTGCTTGATCTTTCCACCATCGAAGCGGGACGGGTAAGCCTGAAAGAATCCGATATCGATCTATACCATCTGCTGGATGAAATTGAAGATATGTTTCGCCTTCGAGCCATGAACAAGCAATTGGACCTCATGTTTGAAAGGGATGACCGGGTTCCCCGGTTTGTTCAAACCGATCCGGTCAAACTGCGCCAGGTCCTGATCAACCTGCTGAACAACGCTTTCAAGTTTACCCATGCCGGCGGTATTACCCTGCGGGTAACGGCAGGGGAAACCCACCATGACCCCATCGAGGACGGTGGTGTCTCCCCCAAACTCTTTTTTGAAGTGGAAGATACAGGAACCGGTATCCCCCCGGAAGAGCTGTCGAAAATCTTCAATGCCTTTGAACAGGCTGAAACCGGCCGTATGGCCGGAGAAGGAACCGGATTGGGGTTGACCATCAGCCGAAGTTTTGTTGAACTCATGGCCGGTCGATTGACCGTAGAGAGCAAGCTGGGCAGGGGATCTTTGTTTCGGTTCGATATTGACGTAAAACTGGCCAAACCGTTGGCGGTCGCCCCCAGAACTCCCCTTGGAAGGGTCATGGGGCTAAAGCCTGGCCAGGGCGTATACCGGATTCTGGTGGTGGACGATAATCCTGTGGACAGCCTTGTTCTTATCCGGCTGCTTGAGCTCTTTGCTTTTGACCTCAAAAGCGCGGAAAACGGGAAAGCAGCGGTTTCCATATGGAAAAAATGGCACCCCCATCTCATCTTCATGGATATGCACATGCCTGTAACGGACGGATATGAGGCCACCCGACAGATCAAAGCCGCGGACAAGGGGGGGCGAACAACCATCATTGCCGTCATTGCCGGCAGTTTAAAGACGGACCAGGAGGCCATCCTGGCATCCGGATGCGATGCCTGCATCGTCAAACCGTTCAAGGAGGCCGATATCTTCCAGACCCTGGAAAACCATCTGGGTGTGCACTGGATATATGAAAAAGACCGCATCCTGGAAAACCAGGCAGCATCGAAAAGGCCCGACGACTGGCAAAAACTATTTTCCGCACTTTCCATTGAACTGCAGGAAAAGCTGACAGATGCCGTATCCCGTGCGGACATGGCGGCCATTGAGCCATTGATTCTGCAAATCGGAGATCAGGCCCCCCGCCTTGCCGTGAAGCTTTTGGAATGGGCCCATGATTTTGAATATGAGACTATTCTGACCCAGATCAGAAAATCCCAAAAGGAGTAAGGTCGACATGGACATATGCAGTGGAAATATCCTGGTTATCGATGACATCAAAGACAATCTCAGGATTCTTGTGGAGGCCCTGGGGAGCTGCGGGTATACGGTTCGTCCGGCCCTGAGCGGGCGGGTCGCCCTGGCGGCGGCCCGAAAGCAGCCGCCGGACCTTATTTTGCTGGATATCATGATGCCGGACATGGACGGTTATCAGGTCTGCAAGGCGTTGAAAGCGGACAAGGCCCTTAAAAAAATACCGGTCATTTTCATCAGCGCCCTGGGCGAGGTCAACGATAAGATAAAAGGCCTTTCCGCCGGTGGGGTGGACTATATCAGCAAACCGTTTCAAACTGAAGAGGTGCTGGCCCGGGTCAAAACACACCTGACCTTGAAAAATCTGCAAAAGGAACTCGAAGACAAAAATCTCCGTCTCCAGGAAGCCAACGGGAAACTTAAAAAGGCCATGGATGAGATAAAAACCCTGAGGGATATTCTTCCCATCTGTTCGTTCTGTAAAAAGATACGTGATGACGATGATAGCTGGCAATTGATAGAACAGTATATCTCGGAACATTCCGACACCCGGTTCAGTCACGGCCTGTGCCCGGATTGTGCCAAAAAGCACTACCCCGATCTTCAAGATGATTGATTCCTGAATAAAAAAAATGACCCACCGAACGGGAACAATATGAATCGGAAACCAGACATGGGAACAATACAAGGTGATGTCTCCGGCGCCCTGGCAGTAACGGTCATAGCGCTTCCAATGTCCATGGGGTATGGAATGATCGCCTTTGCTTCTCTTGGTGTTGAATTCGCACCAGCGGCGGCATTGGCTGGTGTTTATGCGGCTGTCTTCGCCGGTTTTTTTGCATCATTGTCAGGTGGTTCACCGATTCAGGTTACAGGGCCGGGAGCGCCTTTGGCCCTTGTTTTGGGTACATTTGTAACGGGGATGGTATCAAACCCGATGATGGTCGGGGTCTCTTCGGAAATTATTTTCGGCCTGGCGTTCCTGTGTGTTCTAACGGCCGGTGGTATTCAAGTTCTCTGGGGGGCGATGGGACTTAGCAACCTGGTGAAATATATTCCCCGACCGGTCGTCTCAGGATTTATCAACGGTATTGCACTATTGCTGGTATTCGGACAGTTTCGCCTGATTCTTGGGATAGAGGGCGATACCTCCTATTTCGAAATCATGCGGCATCCAGAGATCGTTAACCCGATAACCGCAACGGCCGGGGTTATCACAATCGTGTCGATTTATGGTGCAAACCGTTTTTTCAAACAGGTTCCACCCCATCTGGCCGGACTGATAATCGGGATAGGTTCGTATCATTTTTTTCTGATCTTTTTCCCGGAGTCTCAACCCGGCCTGGTGATCGGGTCACTTGAAAGGCATTTCCCATTACCGGACGTTTTTATAGCTTTATATGATGAAATCGATGCCCTGCCCATGGCATCAATTCTGCCTCAATTGATTGGTACAAGTTTTGCCTTAAGCCTTATCGGGTCCATGGAATCATTGTTGAGTGCCGTGGTTGTTGATAATTTGTCCGGAAATCACCACAACAGCAAGAAAGAAATCATCGGGCAGGGCATCGGTAATATGATCGGCTCAGCGTTTGGTTCTATTTTTTCCAATGGTTCAGTTGTGAGATCAATCGTCAACTATAAAGCTGGTGGGAGAACAAATCTGTCTGCAATATTCAGCAGCCTTTTTATCCTATTGATAATCCTCTGCTTTGGGCAGCATACCGGCAAGATTCCCATCGCAGTGATTGCAGGGATCATTTTTGTGATCGGATTCAATATGTTTGATATCTGGACCTTGAATGTCTTGAAAAAATGTTTTGTTCTTTTCCAGTGCGAAAAAGAAGTTCGCGCTGACCTGCTTATCAATTTGTTTGTGGCAGCCATCACCATCAGCATCAATCTGATTGCTGCCGTAGGCGTGGGGGTACTTGTTGCCTCTGCAGTGTTTATTTTTAAAATGGGTCGTTCCGTTATAAAACAGCATTATTTTGCCAATGATTTCCATTCGTATAAAATGAGGCAGATAGAAGACGTCAGACTATTGGAAAAAAAGGGAAAACAGATTTCAGTGCTGCAACTGCAGGGTCCTATTTTTTTTGGATCTGCTGAACATCTGGCAAAGGAGATTCAAAAAATTCTGCCCCAGGCCACCTGCATTATCATTGATTTTAGACTGGTTGGAGAGATAGACAGTACGGGGGTTGCAATTCTTCTAAGGCTTGAACAAACTGCTTCAAAAGAGAAAAAAAAGCTTCTGTTTGCTAATCTGAATAATAATAAATCCCTATGGACGTTTATGGAGACGATGGGTTTCGGGGAAAAATTATCCGATGCTTTTCTGTTTCAGGATACGGACGCCGCACTGGAGTGGGCCGAGGATTTTCTTTTGAGCAGGGAAAATTTCCAGAAAGATATGGTGACTGGATTTGAGCTTGCAAAAGTGAGCCTGTTTAGGGATTTTATGCCCGATGAACTGCAAGCGATTCAAGGCATATTGAAGTTCCGGATTTATGAAAAAGGTACGGCTGTATTCATGGAAAATGATCATTGCCGGGATCTGTATATACTGATCAGCGGGTTAATGACCGTGTCTTTCTATCTTAAAGAAAAAGACCAGTATAATCGACTGATTACCTATACCCACGGTACTGTTTTCGGCGAAATGTCATTCCTTGATGGCCGTCCAAGGTCTGCCTGTGTCTGGGCCAATGAGCAGTCGCAAGTTTATTGTCTTCCGTTCACCGAGTTTGAAGATCTGCGTAAAACAATGCCTGAACTCGCAAATAAACTGTTCAGGAATATAGCGCTTGAGATCAGTGGCTATTTAAGAAGGGCTTCCAATCAAATAAGAAGATTGGAAGACAATCTTTGATACCTAAAAATTGCAAGCGTTAGCTGGTCGGATATGCAAGACGCCGGGCATGTCGCTGTAATCGTTTGATGCCTTTTTTAGGTGACACAAGGTGCGCTTTGAGTATCGTGTTTACCGAAGCCTGAACATCACCCGCCATTTTTTTTGGGCTCGCTGGACAATCACCTGATCCTCTTCAATTTCAACCAGGCGAAATTCTCCCACGGTCTGTCCTTCCCGGACAAGGGTGCTGTTGATGACGGCAAGGCGTCTTTCAGGAACCGTTGACCAGGATATGGCGTTGATCGTCAGGCTTGCATCCGCCAGGGCTGGAATTTCAATGCCGGCAGCGACCTGGGGGGCCGGGTCGGACGGTTGGGGTGACGTGTCCCGGGTTTGCGGGTCGGGCGGTCGGGGTAACGTGTCCTGGGTTTCCGGGGCCGGGGCAGAAGGTGCACCGGGGGTAACGGCCCCGGGGAGCTGTGGCAAAGTGTCCGGGTGTGTGGGGCCGGGCCGTTGGGGTGGTGCGGCATGGGTCGCCGGGACAGGTCGTTGGGGTGGTACTGAATGGGGTGCCGGGGCTGGGCGTTGGGGGGGAGCGGCATGGGTCGTCGGGACAGAAGGCTTTGGCAGCTCGGCAATGGCAACGGCAATGTTGGGTGCTGGTTGTGCCGCTGTTTTAAGGGGAGCAGGTTTTGGGGTCTGGGCTGTTTGGGGCGGGGCAGGCGTCACCGTTCCAGGACCATGGGGAAAAAAGATCACCCATGTGGCTGTTCCTAGGAAAACCAGTGCCAGGCAAAGGATCCAGGCCCACCGGGTTGTTTTGTTTGTTGACCGCCGGGCTTTTTCCTTCCGGCGGTTTTGTTCCGGCCGGATATTCAGGCCCATGGCAGGTGTGGGTTCTGCCTGATTTTCCAGGGTTTCCTGTTCAAGTTTCTTAAGGGCCTTTAATATGCTGCTCACGGTTTGTCTGGGTTCCTTAAATGGGGTGTTGAAAATGAGCTTACCCGGTTGTAGAGAAGGATTCTGGTGATGGGGCCGGCAATTGCGTCGACGGTGATGCCGTTTTCCGACTGGACGTCAATGATGGCCTGTCTGACCCTGTCGTCATAATCAGCCGTCAGGTTGATGTCTTGAAAACCAATGGCCCTCAGGAGAAGCTTCAGGTTAATGATCTGGGAGTCAGGGGAACGCTTTGATATGATTCCGCTTAGCCCGGGGCTTTCCCGGAACGGGAGATAGGCCATTCCGGTTAAAAAGGGAGCAAGGGCTTCGGGCAGAATCCTGCATTTGTCCGGGGCCTCTCCTGCCGTGATGATCCACTCGTTTTGGTCTGTTATGGCTGAAACGACCAGGTAACCTTTCCTGTCCTGGGCCGGGAGGATAAAGGGGAGTATGACGGGCAGGTTGAGTGCTTTGATTATGGAAAAGTCCTTTTCCAGGCGGATCATCTCCAATCCCTGTTCCATGGCCCCTATTTTGAAAAAATCATGGTCTGCCTGAATTTGGCTGACCATGGGGGTGATGGTGATGGTGGGGGTGATCTGCTGTTCCCAGATTGAGATCACACGACCCAGGGCAGTCTCCCGGGTGGCGGTGGGGCTGTTTTCCGCAAGGTACTGCCGAAGGGTTCCCTGTTTCTGGGGAGGGGCTTGGGCAACCGTTTCCTCGATTTCAGGAACAACGGGCTGAAGGGTATCCATGGTTGGGGACGGCGTTGAAAACGGGCGTTTGACTGGCGCGTCTGCCCCTGTGCTTTGCTGGGCGCTCTGGACCGGCAAAGGGGGGGAAGAAAAAGGAGAAAACGGAATCAGCCTGGGGAAGATCACAAGACCGATCACCAGAACGAGCAGCCCCGGGAGTATGAATTTTCCAGCCGTTGACGGGGACGGCCGTCGTCCCTGCCTGCGGGCTGAAAGCTCGTGGATGGCAAGCCTTGCCGTCGAACGTGTGATCCTGGGGCGGTTCTGGCTGTAAGCCACAACCAGTGCCCGGTCACAGGCAATGTTGACCAGCCGCGGTATACCCCCGGAATAGTGGTAGATCGACCGCTGGGCTGCCGCGGTAAATAGATCGGCCTCTCTTCTGGATGCCACATTGACGCGGTGGTTGATATAGGCCCGGGTTTCATTGAGGGTCATGGGCAGCAGGCGGCAGCTCAGGTTGATGCGCTGGCCAAGCTGGCGAAGGGCATGGGAGCCCAGAAGGGTTTCAAGTTCGGGCTGGCCCACCAGGATGATCTGGATCAGCTTGTTCTTTGTTGTCTCCAGATTGGAGAGCATTCTGAGCTGTTCCAGGGTTTCGACGCTGAGATTCTGGGCTTCATCAATGAGGAGGATCACCGATCGTCCCTGGCGGCTGTTTTCAACGAGAAAATGGTTCAAAGTTTCTACAAGGCCGGTCGGGGTGTCGGCTGTGGCGTCAATGGCAAGCTCTCTGTTGACAGCCCTTAAGAGACCCAGGGCATCAAGGTTTGTATTAAAGATAAATGCCGCATCTACACTTGGATCAAGGTTCTCCAGGAATACGCGGCACAGGGTGGTCTTGCCCGTGCCGACTTCCCCTGTTATTTCCACAAATCCATCTCCCTGGGTGGTGGCATAGGTGAGGTGGGCCAGGGCTTCTTCATGGCTTTTTCCGAGAAAGAGGAACTCAGGGTTGGGGACGAGCTTAAAGGGCTTTTCCTTAAAACCGAAATAGGCGTTGTACATGGTGTTCAGACCTTAAGCTTAGAGAGAAAGGGCAGGGCACAAAATCCTGCCAGGGCCGAGATGATATACATGGTTTCAAGGCCCGTATGATCGCCGATGATACCCACCACAACGATGGTGAATGATCTTACCACAAAGGAAACCATCATGAACAGACCGTTTGCGGCAGCCGGACTCTCCTTGCCTGCCCTTTGCACGATGGCCAGCATCACGGGCGTTGTTGAGAGGATGAAAAAGCCGGTCAAAAGAAGCATGGCAAAACGTATGACGCCCGTTGACATCACAAAACCCAGAAGGGTGATTGGGGCTGCGGCAAGGGTAATGAAAAGAATGCGGCGCTTGCCCATGCGGTCACTCAAGGTCCCGCTGGCAAGAACGCCGACCACGCCCATGGCCTCATAGCAGGCAAGGGCAGACCCGGCAAGCCAGAGGTTCCCGGTCTGCCGTTCCACAAAAACGGGAAGAAACACGGCCATGGCCGAATGCATGAAGGCCCTGGCCGAAAGGATGCCGGCAAGGGGAACCAGGACCGGCCCGAGAACGGTAAATGCCGAGGAAAAGGTTGCTTTCTTTGCGGGCGGGGGCGGTATCTCCACCGGGGCAAGTTTCAGGTAGAGCAAGATTGAGGTGGCAATGGCAAAGAGCATGACCGGGTAAAAGTGATCCAGGCCGAACAGGCTGACAAAGCCCACGCCAATCAGCGGCCCGAGCATTCTTGCACCCTCGCCGCCTGCCATGTAGAAGCTCATTCCCCGGCCGACCTGACTGCCTGACACCTGGCAGATGAGAACCGGGGCCGGTACATGGAACAGGGCCACGCTCGTTCCGGCCAGAATAAACAGGAACAGGAGTGCCGCAAATGAATCCACATTCCCAACAAGGCTCATGGGAACGGCCGTGAGACTGGGGGTCAGGATGATAAGCCAGCGGGCAAGCCGTTTTTGGTCCACAAGGGCGCCGATGAGGGGGTTGAACAGGGCGGGAATCTGGAGCATGGTGGACAGCACCCCTGCCTGGCCGAGGCTGATGCCGAGTTTGTCAATGATCAGAGGCAGAAGGGGGGCAAGAAAGCTTGTGTAAATATCATGGACAAAGTGTGAAAATGAGAGAAGAACGACGCTGGTGGTCTGGAAGGGCTTTTTTTCCATGGGGCCTTTGGGAGAACCTGGGTAAAGAATGGATGTCAAAAAGGACCGGGATTTTTGTTCTCGGCCCTTTTTTATGAAACCTAGGATCAATATAGTGTTTGAACGACAACTCGTGTTTGGGCTAAAACTTGCCCATATGCAAGGCGCAAAAAATTTTGAAACCGGAGCGTACTATAGTACGTGAGGATTGCAAAATTTTGCAGCAACGCCGCAGATGGGTGAGTTTTCGTTCAAACACTAAATGTCATAGTAGAGGAAGAACTCATGGGGGTGGGGCCGACGGCTCACCTCCTTTGCCTCATTTTCACGTTTATACTTGATCCATCGCTCAATGGCGTCCTTTGTGAAGACACCGCCCTTGAGCAGAAAGTCGTGGTCGTTTTCCAGGGCATCCAGGGCCTCCTCAAGGGATGCCGGGGCAGACCCCATTTCGGCCAGTTCCTCAGGCGGCAGATCATAGATGTTCTTGTCCATGGGGTCTCCCGGATCCATCTTGTTCTGGATGCCGTCAAGCATGGCCATGGTCATGGCGGAAAAGGCCAGGTAGCCGTTGCACGAGGGGTCCGGCGTTCTGAATTCGATGCGTTTCGCCTTGGGGTTCTGGGAGTACATGGGAATGCGTATGGCGGCGCTTCGGTTGCGGCTTGAGTAGGCAAGGTTGATGGGTGCCTCAAACCCGGGCACCAGCCGTTTGTAGGAGTTGGTGGTGGGGTTGGTGATGGCGCACAACGCCTTGCAGTGGTGCATGATGCCGCCGATGGCAAACAGCGCCATCTCAGATACACCACCGTACTTGTTGCCGGCAAACAAGGGTTTTCCCTCCTTCCACAGGGAAAGGTGGGTGTGCATGCCCGACCCATTGTCCTCAAACAACGGTTTGGGCATGAAGGTGACCGAGTGGTTGTGCTTTGCGGCCACATTTTTCAGCACATACTTGAACCAGGCCAGTTGATCGCCCATTTTGACAAGGCTGGCGAACCTCAGGTCGATCTCAGCCTGGCCGGCCGTTGCCACCTCATGGTGCTGGCATTCCATGGCAATGCCAAGATCCTCCAGGGTGAGCATCATCTCGGTTCTCATGTCCTGGTACTGATCTGAAGGCGGCAGGGGAAAGTAGCCGTGCTTGTGGCGGATCTTGTAGCCCAGGTTGGGCATCTCGTCACGGTCCGAGTTCCAGATGGCCTCCTTGGAGTCGATCTCAAAGAAACTGGCGTTGTTTTCCGAGGCATACCGTACATTGTCAAAGATGAAAAACTCAGGCTCAGGTCCCACAAAGATGGTGTCGGCAATGCCCGTGCTCTTGACGTACTGTTCGACCTTTTTTGCAATGTACCTGGGATCCCTGGAGTAGGACTCATGGGTGATGGGATCCAGAATATCTCCGATCACCGCAAGGGTGGGTACTTCAAAAAAGGGATCCATCACGGCCGTGGAAGGATCCGGCACAACGATCATGTCGCTGTTGTCGATATTCTGCCAGGCCCTCATGCTTGATCCGTCAAAACCAAAACCATCCTCAAACGAGGACTCGGTGAATTCGCAGGCAGGGACGGTGAAATGTTGCCAGGTGCCTGGAAAATCCATGTAACGGATGTCGATCACTCGAATGTTTTTTTCTTTGATCATTGCAACGACGTCTTTTGCCTTCATCTCTTGCCTCCGTGTTTCGTATTTTGGATTTGGATGCTACAGTGCTTCGGTTCCCTTTTCACCTGTCCTGACCCGGATGACCTGCTCAACGGGCATGACAAAGATTTTTCCGTCGCCGATTTTGCCAGTATTGGCGGCCTTGCATATGGTTTCCACTACTTCATCGGCCCTGTCCTTGTCAACAATGATCTCAAGTTTGATCTTGGGCACAAAGTCCACCACATACTCGGCCCCGCGATAGATCTCCTTGTGTCCCTTTTGCCGTCCGTATCCCTTGACCTCGGTGATGGTCATTCCATGGATTCCGATTTCGTTTAATGACTCCTTGACGTCATCGAGTTTAAACGGTTTTATGATTGCTTCGATTTTTTTCATCAAGAATCTCCTTATTGTCGGGCATGGATTTACTCCGTGCCCATGGTTATTTTTGGAAGTGCCTTTAAAATTGTCTGTTTGATCTGTTCGGCCCTTTCGTTTGATTGAATTTTATCATCCTCCATGGAGCGTACATAGAACACATCCACCACCTGGTCAACCTTTGTGGCCACCATGGCCATGCGCACATCAAGCCCCTGGCGATACAGTGCGTTGGTAACGGCAAAGAGCAGACCCGGAAAGTCATAGGTAAACACCTCAATAATGGTGAAAAAGCTTGAGGTGGCATTGTCTATCTTGACAAGGTTGGGTCTGAGGATATTTCCCCTGGGGGGGGTCAGTGTCTTTGGAATCTTTGACTCAAGCCGCTGGAGAAAGGTGTCGTCGTCAAGGGCTTTGTAGAGCTGCTGTTCGGCCTTTTCCCATTTCTCCGTCTCAAACAAGCGATCGGCAGGAGGGGTTACCTTGAATATGTCGAGCACGATTTCCCCGCCCCAGGAAAAGGCCTGGGACCCCAGGATGTTAAGGTTGTTGAGGAAGAAGACGCCGGCAAGTTTGGAGTAAAACCCGGGCTTGTCCCTGCCGCAGATGGCCACGGTGCGGACGTCGGAGTTCTCTTCCCGGGTGATTTTCCAGGTGAAGTTTTTGTCCCCAAGTTTTCTGGACAGCTCCAGGTGCTCAACAATCACTTCGGGTGCCATGTGGAGCAGGTAGCGGTTGGCCATGGAATCAAGTTCCTTGAGCAGGCTGCTTTCGCTCCAGTCGTCGCGTTTGAGGGCCAGAACCTCGGCTTTTTTCGCCTCAATCATCCGGGTTGCTTTTTTTGAGGCCAGCTCCCCCTTTTTAAGGATGTTGAGGGTTTTTAGAAAAAGGTCCCGCAGCAGGTTTTCGGTCCAGTCGTTCCACGCCTTGGAGCCGGTTGCCATGGAGTCTGCCACGCTCAGGAGGTAGAGTTTGCGCAGTCTGCTGACGGTTTCGATGCGGCTTGCACAGAACACGGCCGTCTCTTCGTCGCTGATATCCCTCCGGGTGGCGGTCTTTACGAGAAACAGATGGTTCTGGACCAGAAATTCCGCCTCCTGGACTTCCCCGGGACTGTAGCCCAGCCGTTTTAAAATAACGGCTGTTATCTGAGCCCCCTTGGTCGAGTGTTCCGAGGCGGGATCTCCCTTGCCGATGTCATGGAAAAGCGCTGCAAGGAGCAGTATTCGTCTGTTGCGGACCTCATGGAAAACCGCTGAGTATAAATCGGTTTCACTATCTTTTTTCCGGCGTTTGAATCCGTTGATGACCTGGACGCAGCGTATCGAGTGTTTGTCCACGGGAAAAAGGTGGTACTGATTGTACTGGATCTTGTTGGCAATGGCCGACATCTCGGGGATGTACCGTTCGAGAAGTCCGGTTGCCAGCATGACAAACAGAACGTTGAATTCCCACAGGGAGGAGGCAAGGATTTTTTCAAAGTCCCGGGTGTTGGCCGGGTTTTCCCTGAATTTTCTGTCGATCAGATGGGCGAAATCGGCAACAATCCGCCTTGACTCAAGGGAGATGGGGATTTTGAGGCGTCCACTTTCCACAAAGATCTTGAGCAGAAGTTCCGGGTGGGAGGGGATGTCCTCAACCGACGAAAAGTAAAGCCTTCGCTGGCGGATAACAATGCCCGGCTGTTTGGTCGGTTTGACCCGGCTTTTTCCAAAGCGCGGGGACCGGGAAAAGAGGATGTCCTCGGTTACCACCTGGTTGATCTGTTTGATGAAGTCGGTGCGGGTGTGGAGGTCTCCAAGGAAAATCTCAACCCCTGCCAGACCCTGTTTGTCCCGGTAACCCAGCTGTTTTGCCACCTCCACCTGGTGATCAAAGTGGAGTTGGTCACACTTTCTGCCCGTCAGATAGTGGAGCATGTTTCGGACCTGCCAGATGAAATTAAGGGCTTCCTCAAGGGTTTCGAACTCGTCATGGGATAGGAATCCATGGTGTTCAAGCTCTTTTCTGCTCTTTATGTCGGCCTTGATACGCCCGTACCAGAGCAGGGTGTGGTAATCCCTTAAACCGCCATGTCCGGATTTGAGGTTGGGCTCGAGCAGATAGGTGGAGTCTCCAAAATCGGTGTGGCGTTTTTCTCCGTTTTCCACCAGACGGGTGAGGCTTTTGGAAAGGTGGCGCCGGTTAAGTTCCTTTTTGAACTGCTCCATGAGCAGGAGGTAGACGTGGGATGCGCCGCAGATGAACCGTGCGTCAAGGAAGGTGGTCATTACGTCAAACTGGTCCCAGGCCATGGTGAGGCACTCTTTAATGGTCCGGACGGCATAGCCTGTTTCAAGGTGGGCGTCCCACAGGGGGTAGACCAGCTCTTTGATCAGATCGTCGGCGTTCGAGGGGATCTTTTTTTCAAACAGCACAAGCAGGTCCACGTCCGAATGGATGCACTGCTCCTGGCGGCCATACCCGCCAAGGGCAATCAGGGCAACGGGGTTTTTGCCGCACACCATGGTCCGGGCCGCATCGCTTTTGGTAAAGACCGTCTGAAAGTATTCATCAATAATTTGGGTAAAGGCAACAAGAAATTCAGGCTGTTTTTTTTTCAGAAACAGCTCTACCAGGGCATTGCGTCGTTCTATTAATTGCTGGGAATCAAGTTTGTCCATGGTCTCCTGGAAGTTTTTGTAACAATTATGGTTGAGTCGATGGATTCATAACTGCACGACTGGAGGCTATATAAGCAATTTCTGTGCCCGGTGGCAGGAATGCGCTTATGCTGTGTTCCAGGGTCTGGCTGTTTTGGAAAATTACATTAAAGGAATTAAATTTGCAAAAACGTAATAAATCAAAGATAGCGCAACCTGGAGCCGCACGGATTAAGCGGCCACAGGTTGAGGCCCGGTGAGTCAGGTTTGGCGGGGTCTTACTTGTCCAGCTTGTCCTGCTCTTTTTCCTTGTCTCCCTCGTTGAGTTCTGCATCCCGGGTTGCTTTTTTGAAATTTTTAATCCCCTTTCCTATTCCAGAGCCGATCTCAGGAAGTTTTCCCGCTCCAAATATGATGAGGATAATCACAAGGATAATTATCAGTTCGGGCATTCCAAGTCCACCAATCATCACCTACTCCTGTTTTTTATGATATTTTGTTGCCTGTTGCATAAAATTAAATGATATAAATACCATTGTGATTGTTATGTGTCAATGTTTTAGAATCGTTCCCATCCCATAAAAACAGTCCATCCCGAAAGTTTACTTATTCTTCTAAGGATTGAAAAATTATGGGATGCAGGGTATATGATGTTCAAACCATCATATTTTTGTGCAACTTTTAACAGGAGTTCCCATGACACACAACAGCACGTCGAATACGCGATTTTCCGGTGCCACCAAATATGTGCTTGACAGCGAACTTGCTGGAATCGTCAACGTCTCCATGGCCCTTGAGATGCCCCTTCTCCTCAAGGGCGAGCCCGGAACGGGCAAGACCATGCTGGCCCACGCCATTGCCGAAAGCCTTGACATGCCCCTGATCGTGCTCAATGTGAAATCGAGCATGAAGCTCATCGAGGCCCTTTACCAGTACGACACCCTGACCCGCCTCAACGACAGCCGCTTTGGCGATTCCATGCGGGAGGTGAGCAACATTGATGATTACATCAAGATGGGCAAGATCGGCCAGGCCTTTACCGCAAAGATGCGCTGCGTTCTCCTGATTGATGAGATCGACAAGGCAGATACCGATTTCCAGGACGACATGCTGGATGTGCTCGACCAGATGCAGTTTGATATCATTGAGACCGACCAAACCATCAAGGCCGTGAACCGGCCGGTGATCATCATCACCTCAAACGCCAAAAAGGATCTGTCCGATCCCTTCCTGGGCCGGTGCAATTTCCACCACATTGCCTTTCCCGATCCAAAGATGATGAGAAAGATCATTGACATTCATTTTCCCGAAATCGACAAAAACCTTGCGGAGAATGCCATCAACGCATTTTTCACCATGCGCGAGCTGGACGGGGTCGAAAAAAAACCAGCGACCCGGGAGCTGATCAACTGGATCCGCGCCTTGAATGCCGATCCGGACTTCAAGTGCCGGGACCTTGTCAAGGGAGAGCTGCCCTTTCTCGGGGTGCTGTTCAAAAAGAGCCCGGACTATGACCGGGCAAGGAATCTTACCCCAAGGCGGCGGCTGTTCTGACCGGCACGGCCGGAGCAGGTTTTCTGCTCTGGCCCCAACGAAATTCGAAGCTTTCCCACTGGTGATGCCCTGGTGGGCGTTTCACATATATACGATGGAGAGGGCTGGATCATGTTCATCACTTTTTTTTACAAGCTTAAGGAGGTGGGGGTTCCTGTATCGCCCACGGCTTTTTTAACCCTTCAAAAGGCCCTGGACAGGGGGCTTGTCGCAACCCTGGACGATTTCTATACCACGGCCCGGGCCGTTCTGATCAAGAGCGAACGCTACTTCGACCTCTACGACCAGGTGTTCTCCTTCTGCTTTGAGGGTGTGGCGCTGCCCGACAGCAGCGGGTTTGAGATTGACGAGGTTGCAAGGGCCATGCTCGACGAATGGCTGAAAAATCCCAAACAGCTGGCCAACGCCCTTGGGGTGGACCCGTCCAAGCTTGCCGATCTCACCCCGGACGAACTCATCGACTATTTCAAGCAGCGCCTCAAGGACCAGGAGGGCCGCCATGAGGGCGGAAACAAATGGATCGGCACGGGCGGCACCTCCCCGGTGGGCCATTCGGGCTATCATCCCGGCGGCATGCGCGTCGGGGGAGAGTCCCGGAACAAGTCTGCCGTAAAGGTAGCCAACGAGCGGCGTTACAAGGACTATTCAGCCAGGGGGCCGCTGACCCAGGCCATGGTGGGTGAGGCATTAAAGCGGCTTCGAAACATGGTGCCCACCGGCCCCAGGGACGAGATCAACATCGACGATACCATCTACAGGACCATGAAGAACGCCGGTGAGATCGAGCTTGTATTTGACCGGTCCATGCGGGATCGCCTCAAGATCATCCTTGCCATTGACAACGGGGGATGGTCCATGGATCCCTACATCTCCGTGGTTCAGACCCTGTTTGACTATGCCAGGGCCCAGTTCAAGGAGGTCAAGACGGTGTTTTTCCACAACACAATTTACGACCATGTGTGGGAAGACCCCCAGCGGTACCGGAAGCCCTTGAGGGTGGATGATTTTACCCGGCGGGATCCCGAGACCCGGTTCATTGTTCTTGGCGACGCCAGCATGGCACCCTATGAACTCATGGCCGCCGACGGCTCCATCCACATTGGCGGCAGGAGCGGCAAACCCAGCATCGAACGGCTGCGTTTCATCGCTGAAACCTTTGCCCATTCGGTGTGGCTCAATCCCGTGCAGGAGTCCATGTGGGGGTATACCCATTCCATCATGGCCATTTCTTCGGTTTTTCCCATGTTCGAGCTTTCCCTGGACGGGCTCGAAAAGGCTGTAACCCGTCTTATGACCCGCTAGGGCCGTCAACCCCATAGAGCCTGCAGGTGTTGTTCCAAACGGTTTCCGACAGGGTGTCAATATCCGTCTGTCTGACTTCGGCCAGCCGTTCCATGACAAATTTTACAAAGGCAGGCTCGTTGCGACGGACCTTGTTTTTCTGGGGGGCTGGGGTCAGATAGGGGGCGTCCGTCTCAATGAGAATTCGGTCCGCCGGAATCATGGGGGCCAGCCTGCGAAGTTCGGCTCCCCGTTGTTTGATGGTCAGGATGCCGGTGATGCCGATGTGAAAGCCCAGGTCAAGGTAGCTGAACATTTCTTGTTCTGTTCCGGAAAAACAGTGGACAACGCCCCGTGGGGCCTTGAAGTTGAAGGACTTGACCATCTCGTGGAACCGTCCCATGGAGTCCCGTTCATGGAAGATCATGGGCAGGCCAAGTTCGTCGGCTGCGGCCATCTGGGTCTCAAACCAGAGCTCCTGTACCCTGGCCGGTGAGTGCATGCGGTTAAAGTCCAGGCCGATTTCACCCCAGGCCCTGACACAGTCGTTCCGGGCCAGATCCTTTAAGGTTTCCATGGTTTCAGGGGTGCACGCTTCGGCATCATGGGGGTGGATGCCCACGGCCGTATAGATATTTCCATGTTTTTTGGCAAGGCCGATGGCTTTTTCAGCGGTCTCAATGCTGACCCCTGCTATCATCATGGCCTTGATCCCGGACCTGTCTGCACGTTCGAGCATGGGTTCAAAATCTTCGTCAAAACAGGGATCGTTGATATGGCAATGGCTGTCAAAGAGCCTCATGGTTTTATTTCCTTGTCTCTGTGGTAAAAACATTTACATTTACAGGATATTAAGACCAAGATCAAGTTAAACGTGGATTTGGAGCACGGCGATTCAGCCGGGAAGCGGATGCTGATAATATTGGTGTGAAGGGTTGGGATTCGTGTTATACATTTAAAATGTCGACGGTTCCATGGTGGTATGGTGCATTTACACCCATTGATCCCGTTGGAACAGTCGATCCGTCGAGTTGATATCAAACAGACAAAATGGTGCTAACCGGACCTTGGGTTGTAGACCGGAAGGGTCCAGAAAAGGAGGCAATATGAATTCCCAGGACATTTTTAAACATGCGTTGACCTATGAAAGAAAGATCCGGGACCTCTATCTGTCCGCCGTTGAAACCATTGATGATGACAGGGGCAAATCCATTTTCAAGGCCCTGGCCGATGATGAACAGTCCCATGTTGATTTTCTCGAGCACGGCCTGGAACTGCTTGCCCAGGCAAAAGAGATTGACATGGAAACTTTGAAATCCACCATCCCGGCAGTGGTTGATGACGGGGTCGGACAGATGAAAGACCGGATTCCGGAACAGATGCTCGGCGATGTCAAGCGGGTCCTGAATGCAGCCCTGGGGCTTGAGATTGAAACCAGCCGTTTTTATAAAAAGGCCTGTGAAAATTCCCAGGGCCCCGTCCGGGAGATGCTCGAGAAATTCTATGAGATCGAGCAGCGCCATGTGGAGGTGGTTCAGGTTCAACTGGATCATGCAACCGGCAGCGGATACTGGTTCAATTTCATGGAAAAGGATATGGAGGATTAACCTGGGCGCGTTCCTGTCTGGCTTGACAATGACTACATTGTGGTATAGTTATTTTACATTATGCCAATTTTCAAGGAGCCGACAATGGAGACCCTCAACGCAAACGACGCAGCATGCAAGAGCGAACATCAATTCATATCCGAGCACAGGGAAAAACTTCCCGGTGTGATTGAAACCGTCCTTGCAAGCATGGACGATGAAAGCTGCTTTGCCCACATCGGGGATGAGCCCATCCACTTTTCCACCTCGGTCAAGGTCATGGTGGACAAGTTCAGGGAGGTTCTTTTTCCCGGGTATTTTTCAAAAAAAAAGCTGGATGCCGCCAATCTTGCCTACTGCATGGGGCAGAACCTGTCCGAGCTCCACGACATCCTGTCCGAGCAGATTGTCCATGTCATGCGCCATGACTGCCTGCGCTATGGGCAGGCCTGCACGGATTGTGAACGAAGCGGCCAGGAGATGGCCCTGGCGGTGATTGAAAGGGTGCCCGGGATCCGCCAGGCCCTTGCCGAGGATGTCAGGGGGGCCTATGACGGGGATCCTGCTGCCAAAAGCCATGACGAGGTGATCTTCAGCTATCCCGGGCTGTTTGCCATCACCGTGTACCGGATCGCCCACATTCTCTATCAGCTTCAGATTCCCCAGCTGCCGCGGATCATGTCCGAGCATGCCCACAGCCTTACCGGCATCGATATCCATCCCGGTGCCCGCATTGGGCGGCGTTTTGTGATCGACCACGGCACGGGTATTGTCATTGGCGAGACAAGCATTATTGGCGACAATGTCAGGATCTACCAGAATGTCACCATTGGTGCCCTTTCCCTGCCGCCGGGTTCGGGAGAGCGCCTCAAGGGCAAAAAACGCCACCCCACCATCGAGGATGATGTGATCGTCTATTCCGGGGCCACCATTCTCGGGGGAGAGACAATCATTGGAAGGGGGTCGGTCATTGGCGGAAACGTCTGGATCACCGAATCCATCCCCGCCGACACCAAGGTCTTTATTGAAACGCCCCGGCTCATTTACCGGTACAAGGAGAGGGAAAATGAATATTCTATCTGATCTCACAAAGGGCTGGGGATGCACCCCCCTTGTCCATTTAAATGCGTTGAGTGCAAGACACCATGCAACGATTCTGGGAAAGGTTGAGGCCTACAACCCAATGGGCAGCATCAAGGACCGCATCGGGGTGGCCATGATCGAGGCCGCTGAACAAGAGGGGCTCATCACCCGGGATACGGTCATTGTGGAACCCACCAGCGGCAATACCGGTATTGCCCTTGCCTTTACAGCGGCGGTCAAGGGGTTGAAGCTGATTCTCACCATGCCTGAAACCATGAGTGTGGAGCGCCGCAAACTGTTGAAACACCTGGGGGCAACCCTGGTGCTCACGCCGGGTCCCCTTGGCATGAAGGGGGCTGTTGAAAGGGCCCGGGCCATTGTGGCCGAGACCGACAATGCGTTTATGCCCGATCAGTTTTCCAACCCTGCCAACCCGGCGGTTCATTCAAGAACCACAGCCGAGGAGATCTGGATCGATACCGACGGAAAGATCGACATCCTTGTGTCAGGGGTCGGCACCGGCGGAACCATCACCGGGGTTTCCAGGGTGATCAAACAGCGGCGGCCGTCGTTCAGGGCCGTTGCCGTGGAGCCTGCCGAGTCTCCGGTTCTGTCCGGCGGCACTCCCGGACCCCACAGGATCCAGGGCATCGGGGCCGGGTTCGTTCCCCAGGTGCTGGATCTTTCCCTTGTGGATGAGATCGTCCAGGTGTCGTCCGCCGATGCCATGAAAAGGGCAAAACAGCTTGCCCGGGAAGAGGGAATCCTTTGCGGCATCTCATCGGGTGCCGCCATCCAGGCGGTCATGGATCTTGTCTCAAACGGGGAAAACAGGGGAAAAACGATTGTGGTCATCCTGCCCGACACGGGTGAACGCTACCTGAGTACCGATCTTTTCCTTGACTCGGTCTAGACAATAGGGTTGATATTAAATATGTTTTTGATAAAATGGCGAGGCTGATCGAAACAGATCGTTTTCCGGAGCGGAGGTGCGGTCACTCAGGTTATAATCATATTTAACGAATGGAATTGAATTGATGGAAAAGATCAAGATTTCCAAAGGATTTACCACTCCCCTTGCCGGTATGCCGGACATCGGCACGATTGAACTTTCTGATCCAGAAACCCTTGGTCTGTCGGCCATGGACGTTCCACACATCCGTTCCAAGCTCCTGGTCAAAGAGGGGGAGAGGGTCAACACCGGAACCCCTTTGTTTTGTGACAAGCGGGACAAATCCGTTCAATATGTCTCCCCGGGCACGGGCGTGGTTCAGAAAATCGTGTACGGCGAACGCAGGCGATTGCACGAGGTCGTGATCCGCCTTGAAGGTGCCGAGGAATTTGTCGCCTTTGATCCGATCACCCTGTCAGCGATTGCCGCAGAGTCCAGGCAGGCCCTTGTGGAACGGCTCAAGCAGGGTGGGCTGTGGCAGACCCTTCGCCAGTTTCCGGCAATGGACACGGCCGACAGCAGCCACACTCCCTCCATGATCATTGTTTCCCTTTCGGGCAGCGATCCTTTTTCCCCTGATCCGGGGGTTGTGTTTCAACGGGAACAGACCGCATTTCATTTCGGCCTAGAGGTGTTGAAACGCCTGTCGGACAGGATCGTTGTCACGGTCAAACAAGGCAGCCTGGAACGGCTGGGAGCGTTGAAATCCTCGGTCACCCACACGGTGCCGGACATCTATCCGGCCTGGAATCCCGGGGTGGTTCTCTACCACCTGAAACGAGAGCCGGCGGAAAACAGCTCCTGGTGCATTGCCGCGGATCACCTGGTCATGGTGGCAAAGTTCTTGATGACCGGCCGATACCCCACTGAAAAGGTCGTCACCGTCACCCGGGGCCGGGATCACCGTCCCCATGTACTGACCCGCCAGGGCGCCCCGGTGCGTGATCTGATCGGTAATTTCATCGACAGGGAGCTGATCACCACGGGCCGGTTCAACGGCAGGATCGTGGAACCGGACAATCACCTGGGCCTGTTTGAAAATACCCTGAACATCATCGACACCCCGGTCGAAGACGAGCTGTTCGGGTTCATGCGCCCGGGCAAGTCCAAGGCAACGGTGTCAAAGACCTTTCTCTCCTGCCTTTTTTCCGAACCCAAGGAGGTGGACTGCACCCGCCACGGCGAGTTAAGGGCCTGCATCAACTGCAGCTATTGCGAAAACATCTGTCCCAACGACCTCATGCCCAACTTTATCATGAAGGCCCTGTTGAACGATGAAATCGAAAACGCCCTGGAGTGCGGCCTTCTCGACTGCTGTCAATGCGGTCTGTGTTCCTATGCCTGCCCGTCCAAGATCGAGCTTGCCCAGATACTGCGCAATGGAATGGACGCCCTTTACAAGGATAAACAATGAACCCCATAAAAAAAATTTTCGATCTGACTGAGCCCCATTTCACAGGATCCGGACGTTTCGCCCGGATTGAACCCCTGTTTGATGCGGCAAAGACCGTTTTCTTTTTTCCCTCGCCGGTGAACCGGGTGATGCCCTTTGTCCGGGACAACCTGGACCTCAAGCGCTACATGAGCATTGTGCTTGTCTCTCTGCTGCCCGTGATTTTGTTCGGCATCTACAATGCAGGACTTCAGTCGGGCCTTGCCCGCGGCCAGCACCTGGGCGTTGCAGCATCGTTTTTCCTGGGTGCCCGCCATGTCCTGCCCATCATCGTGGTCTCCTACGGGGTGGGGTTTTTCTGGGAAATTCTCTTTGCCGTTGTGCGCAAGCACAAGATCAGCGAGGGGTTCTTTGTCACGGGCATGTTGTTTCCCCTGACCCTGCCCGCCACCATTCCCCTGTGGCAGGTGGCCCTTGGCATCTCGTTTGGCGTTGTGATCGGTAAAGAGGTGTTTGGCGGAACCGGCCGGAACATTCTCAATCCTGCCCTGACCGCCCGGGCCTTTGTTTTTTTCTCGTATCCGGTTTCCATGTCCGGGAACATCTGGGTTGCAGGCGCAAACGGCGTGGATGCGGTTTCCGGTGCCACGGCCCTTGCCGTCACCGGTGTTGACGGCGGGTCGATCACCCAGGCCCTGTCCCAGGCCGGTTTTTCCCTGACCAAACTTTTCCTGGGATTTGTGCCGGGCAGTATCGGCGAGACCTCGGCCCTGTGCTGTCTGCTGGGCGGTGGTCTGCTTGTGATCACCCGGATTGGCAATTTCCGCATCATTGCCGGCGGCATCATCGGCCTTGTTACTACGGCCCTTGTTTTCTATCTGGCCCCGGGTAATGCGAGCACCTGGGGCCATGCCGGCCCCCTCTATCACCTGTGTGCCGGCGGATTTTTGTTCGGCATCTGTTTCATGGCCACCGACCCGGTGTCTGCCCCCGGGACCAATCCGGGCCGCTGGATATTTGGATTCCTCATCGGTTTCCTCACGGTGGTGATCCGGGTGGTCAACCCTGCCTTTGTTGAAGGCACCATGCTTGCCATCCTTTTCATGAACGTGTTCTCGGCCCTGCTCGACCATGGGGTGGTTAAATACAAATCATCAAAGAGGATTCCCAATGTCTGAAACCCGACCGGATAAAAACAGCCGAAAAAATGTGATCCGTTTTGCCCTGCTGGTTTCATTTGTATGCAGCCTGCTCATCAGTGGTGCTGCAAGCGGTCTAAAGGGGTTTCAGCAGGAGAACATTGCCCTTGATAAACGCATCAACCTTCTCAAGGCAGCCAATCTGGTTGAGCCGGGCAAAAAATCTTCAAAGGACGAGGTCAACCGCCTCTATGACGCCCATATCGAGGAGGCCATTGTGGACAGCCAGGGAAAGATCCTTGGACAGGAGGATTCCAATGGCCTGCACCTCTATCTCTACAAGGATGACGGCCAGATCAAGGGGTATATCCTGCCCATCAACAGCCGGGGGCTGTGGGGCAAGATCCAGGGCTACCTCGCCTTTGAGGCGGACGGTGAAACCGTGTCCGGGTTTTCAATATTCAACCATTCTGAAACCCCGGGGCTGGGCGGAGAGATCGAGAGCGCCTGGTTTCAGAAGAACTTCAAGGGTAAAAAGATCGTCAATGCCCAGGATCAGTTTGTATCGGTGGGCATTGCCAAGGGCAAGGTGGCCAATCTGCCGGCATCGGAACAGGAAAACTATGTGGACGGTATCAGCGGGGCCACCCTGACCGGGAAATACCTCTCCGAGGGCATTAAATCCACCCTGGTTAAATACGATGCCGTCTCGATCACCTTTCGCCAGCATGGCCTGACCCCAAAAGAGGCGGGCACCCCAGAACCTGTGCCGGTAAAAAAATAAGGCGACCACCCATTTAAGGATAAAAGGATTCCCATGGCAAAAGAAAAATCAAACCGACTGGACATACTGATCCGGGGCGTCTGGCGGGAGAACCCTGTGGCATTCCAGGTGCTCGGCATCTGTTCGGCCCTGGCCGTTACCGTGAAAATGTCAACGGCCCTTGTCATGGCCGTTGCCCTCACCGTTGTGACGGCCTGTTCGAGTTTTATCATTTCCCTGCTGCGCAAACAGATTCCGTCAAACATCCGGATCATTGTGGAACTTGCCGTCATCGCCTCCCTGGTTATTGTCACGGACGAGGTGCTCAAGGCCTTTTTCTACGACATCTCCAAGCAGCTGTCGATCTTTGTCGGACTGATCATCACCAACTGCATTGTCCTCGGCCGGGCAGAGTCCTTTGCCCTTGCCAACACACCCGTGGATTCGTTTGTGGACGGCGTTGCCAACGGCATGGGCTACGGGCTCATCCTTGTGGCCGTGGCCTTTGTCCGGGAGCTGCTGGGTTCGGGCAACGTTTTCGGCATACCTGTCGTTCCCGGGTTCATGGTCGACGCAGGATACCAGAACATGGGGCTGATGGTGCTGGCACCGGGTGCCTTTTTCATCATCGGGCTTCTGGTTTGGCTGAAAAACAGCCTGCCGGGCGTCTCCCATGAAAACAGAAAGGAGTAGGCAATGGGCGACCTGTTCAGTCTTTTTATCAACTCGGTTTTTATCGGAAATATTCTCCTGGCGTACTTTCTGGGCATGTGCTCGTTCATTGCCGTGTCCAAAAACATTGAGACCGCAACGGGCCTGGGATTTGCCGTCATCTTTGTCCTCACCGTCACAAGCCCTGTCAACTGGGTGGTCTACCACGGCCTGCTGGCACCCGGGGCCCTGGCCTGGGCAGGCTTGCCCAATGTGGACTTAAGTTTCCTAAAGTACATCACCTTTATTGCGGTCATTGCCGCCATTGTCCAGGCCCTTGAGATGGTCATTGATAAATATTCCCCCCTTCTCTATGCGGCCCTGGGGGTGTTTCTGCCCCTGATCGCGGTGAACTGCGCCATTCTGGGCACCTCGCTGTTCATGGTGGAGCGGAACTACACCCTGATGGAATCCATGGTCTTTGGCGCAGGTTCGGGCACGGGCTGGATGCTTGCCATTGTCTCCATGGCCGCCATCAGACGGAAGATCCAGTATGCCGACGTTCCTGAGGGGCTCCAGGGATTCGGCATCACCATGATCGTTGCGGGGCTCATGGCCATGACCTTTATGATGTTTTCAGGGATTACCCTGTAAACCGGCAGGGCTGGAGCGTGGTATGGGCCTGCGGTTTTCACGAACCATGAAACTCACCTGGTTGCAGCGCATCGGCCGGAGTTTTTCTTAAAAAAATCAAGGAGACGATAATTGATCTACCTCATCAGCATACTGGTCTTCTCGGGCGTCATTCTCGCCCTTGTCATGGTGTTGCTCTTTGTGGAAGCCAAGGTGACCGTCAAGGGCGAGCATGGGATTGTCATCAACAATGACACGGACAATTCAATCAAGGTGGCCGGTACCCCCACGCTGTTGTCGGCCCTGTCCAGCCAGGAGATCTTTCTGCCCTCGGCCTGCGGCGGTTCCGGCTCCTGCGGCATGTGCAAATGCGAGGTGGTCAAGGGCGGCGGCAGCATTCTGCCCACCGAGTTCGGCCATTTGAGCCGCAAGGAGAAACTTGCCGGCAAGCGCCTCTCCTGCCAGCTCAAGGTCAAGAACGACCTTGAGATCCGACTGCCTGAATCGATCTTCGGCATTAAAAAGGTCGATGCCGAAGTGGTGTCAAATCACAATGTGGCCACCTTTATCAAGGAACTGGTGCTCAAACCCGCTGTCCCCATTGATTTTGAGGCGGGCGCCTATTTCCAGATCGACGTGCCCGAGTATGACTTGACCTTTAAAGAGTTTAACATTGAAAGCAAGTATGTGAGTGAGTGGAAAAAGTACAACCTCATGGAACTGAGGGCAAAGGGAATCAAGCCGGGTTTCAGGGCCTATTCCCTGGCCAATCCCCCCCATGACAACCAGACCATCATGCTGAATGTCAGGATTGCCACCCCGCCGCCGGGCACCCAGGGCATTCCTCCGGGATTTGGTTCCTCCTACGTGTTCAGTCTCAAGCCCGGAGACAAGGTTCAGGTGAGCGGGCCCTATGGGGAGTTCATGGCCAAGCAGACGGAAAATGAAATGTGCTTTGTGGGCGGAGGTGCCGGCATGGCACCCCTTCGAAGCCACATTCTCCACCAGCTGGACGGCATCCACACCCAGCGCAAAATTTCCTTCTGGTACGGTGCACGGTCCAAAAAAGAGATGTTCTACGACGAGACCTTCAGGGATCTTGAACAGCGGTATGAAAATTTCAAGTACCACATTGCCCTTTCCAGCCCCGATCCCGAGGACAACTGGACCGGTCCCACGGGGTTCATCCACAACTTTCTCTGTGACGATTATCTGGCAACCCATGAAGATCCCACGGAGATCGAATATTACCTGTGCGGCCCGCCGCCCATGATCGACGCCATCATCCGGGCCCTCTACGACTTCGGGGTAGAAGATGACATGATTTTCTACGATAAGTTCTAACTGCCGCAAAGATGAAGATCCCGGAACCTTTAAAATGCATGACATTGCTTGAAACCAGCCCCTTTACAGATGAGCGCATTGTCCGGCATTGTGTGCGAGTTGCCCGAACAGCCGTTAAAATTTGTTCGCTCCTGGACCCGACCCCGTCCCGGCTGAATGTTGACCTGGTCCATGCAGGGGCCCTTCTCCATGACATCGCAAGAAAACAGCCCGATCATGCCGCCCGGGGCGGCCAGATCCTGGGCGATCTTGGATTTCCTGAGGTTGCAGAGATCGTTGCCGTTCACATGGATTTAACCTGCGATCCCCAAGCGCCGGTCACTGAATCGGAGATCGTCTACTTTGCCGACAAGCTGACCGTCAATGACAGGCTCTGCCTGGATTTTGAACGGCGATTCAACGAAAAAATGACCCGCTTCAGTGGTGATCCCGGGGCCGTTCAGGCCATTGCCCGCAGGCGTGAAACCGTTTGTATGATCCGGACAAAGCTTTCCGGAATTTTAAACCAGGACATCATGAAGGCCCTCAATGATCTATCTTTTGCGACACGGTGAAATCAGGGGCAGTGAAATCAAAAGATTCATCGGCCGGACAGATGTGGGGCTCAGCCCAAAGGGGATCGACCAGGCCCGGTTCTGGCAGGGGTATTTTGCTGATATTAAAATAGACCGGGTTTTTTCAAGCCCCCTGTCACGGTGTGTTGAGACCGCCCGGATTGTGTCGGCCCGGCCGGACCATGAAATTACCCGGGTCCCGGAATTCGGGGAGATCGACCTTGGCCGCTGGGACGGACAACCCTTTGCACAGATCAAGGCCCATTTTCCCGGGGCCTGGGCGGCCAGGGGTAACGATCTGGTCCATTACCGACCCCCCGGAGGAGAATCCTTTGCAGATCTTTTTGACCGGGTGGTGCCTGCGTTTCAGAACCTGGCCCGCCATGTCAGTGGCAACAGCCTGATCGTGGCCCATGCCGGGGTCAACCGGATGATCCTGTGCCATCTCCTGGCCAAAGCGCTCAACGATCTGTTCACCATTGACCAGGCCTATGGCTGCCTGAACATCATCAGCGGGCTGGACGGTCCGGGGGATCTGCCCACTGCTGTATCTGTTCGTAATCTTCGGGCCGGTCCATGTCCGTGAGGATGTACCGGTCGTCTGTATTAAATTCAAGGACAGGATCTTCAAGGGCTTCAAGGGCGCCCCTCAATCCCTGACGGCCCGGCCAGGAGAGGATATGATCCCGGATCGCCATGGAAATCAGGGGCGGGTGACCCCGTCGACCCTCAAACACGGGATAGACAATGGCGGGTTGTTTCTCCTGCCAGAGGGCAATCAGTCCCCTGACGGTGTCCGGGGCCACCAGGGGAATGTCCACGGGCATGACGAAAAAAGCGCTTTGGTCCGGGCAAAGTGACCGGACGCCTGCTGTTACCGACGAAAACATCCCCCTGTCATAATCGGAATTGAACACCGTTTTTAACCCCATGGCCGTTGCAACCGGTTCGATTTCACCTGCCCTGTGGCCGGTGACCACCCGGATGTCGTCCACCCCGGCAGCCTGGAACGTCGATATTACCCGCTCTAGAACCGTTGTCGTCCCAAGGGGCAGCAGGGGTTTGAACCGGCCCATGCGGGAGGAAAAGCCTGCGGTCAGGATCAGGGCTGAAAATTTCATAGGGCGTTAAACCTTTCCTGGATGAGTTCTGCAACAATGCTCACGGCGATCTCTTGCGGGGTCTGGGCGTTGATGGCAAGGCCGATGGGGGCGTGGACCGTGTCCAGCCGTGACTGGGGCACGCCCCGGTCGAGCAGGTAGTCGTAGATCGCCTTTCGCTTGGATCTGCTGCCGATCATGCCGATATAGGTGGCCCGGGTTTCAAGGGCCTGTTCGAGGAGGGTCCGGTCGTAGAGATGGCCCCGGGTCATGATGACGATATAGCTGCCCTCTCCAATGGTGAACCGGTCAAAGCAGCGGTCAAAATTGTCGAGCACATGGGTGTCGGCCATGGGGAACCGGTCTTGATTGGCAAACTCTTTTCTGTCGTCCATGACAATGGGTTTAAACCCTGTGCGGGCAGCCAGGCGGGCCGTTTCCATGGCAAGGTGGCCTGCCCCGAGGATGTAGAGGACGCCATTGAACCTTGCGGGCTCAATGAAAAAGGTCCCCTCGTCAAGGTGGATCAGGCCGGGAGATCGCATCATCTCTGCATGGTCCGACAGCCGGGTCATGATTTTTTCATCGAGTGGATAAGGCCCGATCTGATCCCGGCCTGAGACGAGGAAGCGGTCCACGGTATAGCTCCCATCGGGTTGCTTAGCGAGCCGGCTTGCCAGGAAACCATCCTGACCGCCGGCGGCAAGATCCAGGCGTTTCTGGAAAAATTCAAGGTTCTGGGGTGATGCCGCCAGGTATTCCAGGAGCAGGGTGACATTCCCGCCGCAGACCATGTCCATGTCGGCATATGCCATGGCGTCCAGGGTGAACTCCTGGATCAATGCGCCGGTCCGGGTCCTGAACAACTCCCTGGCAAGTTCCTGCACCCTTGCCTCGATCCACCCGCCACCAATGGTGCCGTTGATGCGGCCGTCCCCGTGGACGATCATTTTTGTTCCGGCAGACCGGGGCGCCGATCCCTGTTTGCTCAATATGGTGGCCATGACAACGCCGTTGCCCTGGTTTAAACTTTCCCAGACTGCCTTATGGTTTTCAGACATTTTGTTCTCTTTTTATCCTTTCTCTGTTTAGTCTTCGTTTCATGGGGGGTGAAAAAAGTTTTGCCCTGGAGGCCAGGATGCTGTTGATCCTTAACGCTTCCCGGGCCACAAGGTGTTTGATGGCAGGAATGGAGCAGAGGGCCTGCTCGATTTTCTGTTCCAGCTCCCGGCCTGGTTTTGGTATCGACCAGAACTCAACATCCAGCAGGTAGATCCGGTCCGGGCCGTTCCACGTCTCCTTCAGGGTGGCCTTAAAATCCACCATGCCTTCCAGGCTGAAGAGGGCCTCGTCCATCTCGTCCAGCCGGATCGGATGGTTGCCGATCCTGACCACGCTTCTTCCCCTCACCCGGTCCAGGCGTTTGAGGTGTGACCCGCAGGGGCAGGGATCTTCGAGAAAACAGGCCCGGTCCCCGGTGCGGTACCGGATCAGGGGCATCCCCCGTCGTGTAAGGGTGGTGACGGTGACCTCACCGGTTTGTCCCAGGGGAAGGGGACGGCCGTCCGGGTCAACGATTTCGTACACCAGGTCCGCCTCCCTCAGGTGGCATCCGTGCTGGACGCAGCATTCCACCCCGCCGCCAAGGCCTGTCTCGGTCATTCCATAATGGATGAAAACAGGACAGTGCCAGGTCTGTTTTATGGCCCGGATGATGGACAGGGGGACATGATCCCCGGTTAAAAGTACGCTTTTGATCCTGCTGGCGGAACAGATCCTCCGGGGCCTGGCCAGGCAGGTCCGGGCCAGGCTGAGCACCTGGACCGGCAGGCCGATGATGGCGTCCACCCCGAACGTCTCAATTTCTTCAACCACCCTGGCCGGGTCTTCCACAAACCCGTTGACAATGGTGGCACAACCCATCCGGTCAAGCCCTGTTTTTACCCGTTCGCCAACAGACCCGAACCCGGGGCCGGGCATGAGCACCATCACCCGTTGCCCCGGAGTCACAAGGGCTGCCATGCCCTGTGTGAAAAAATCGGCCGTACTTTCCATGTCCTGTCGTGTGAAAAAGATGCGTTTGGGAGGGGCCGTGGTGCCCGAGGTTTGGAGGGTGGTCACCCGTGCAATCTCTCCCTGGGAGACGCACAGCATCTGCAGGCCGTGGTCTGCCAGATCCCGGGGAAAGATAAAGGGCAGCTGCCGGATGTCTTGAATGGACCCCAGGGCATCCAGGTTGATCCCCCTTAAATGCTGCCGGTAAAAGGGACTGTTTTTCCTGGCCAGGCCAAGGGTGGTTTTCAGCATGTCGAGCTGATAGGCCTCAAGATCCGGGGCCGACCCAGGGCCCGGCTGTCCCGGTTGCCGGGCGGCTGTCCTTTGGAAAATCCAGTGGTCCAGGGGGGTGATATCAACGCCCATTGTTTCGATAAATGCTCCTGCCATTGACGTCGGTGAGGTTGTACATGCAAAAGGGGATCAGGCGGCCGTCGGGTGAAAACACATGGATGCAGCAATCCTGCACCCGTTCAAGATCCAGGTTCCAGGCATCCTGGAACACCATGCACGAGATTGAAAACATGTGGGTTTTCAACCGGCTCAAAAAAATTCCGAGATCCATGGGGTTTTTTTCCATAAAATCAGACGAAATCCCCTGTTGATACGCCTGCTCCTTCGCCGAAGGAGAGGCCCATTGCCTGGCAATAAAACCGATGGTGCCCGATGCCCCTTTGCAGCCGTCCTCCACCGCTGTTGTCGGCCGGTGGCGGGTCAGGGGGATCAGTTGTCCATGGGGCATGATGACCACATTGCCGTGGAACGAGCACAGGGCGTTCTCTCAGCCTGGCGGTCGAAACCAGGAGGGGTCCAGTCCGGCCTGGGATTCAATGTGCTGGATCACCCGGGGCAGGGTGATGCGTGGCTTGAGTTCAGGGGGGTCGGGAAATCGGCCAAAATAGCTGATGGGCTGGAAATGGACCCCCCGGACATGGGGTGACCGGTCCAGGCCAAACCGGATGATCTCTCCCACCTGGGCGTCGTTGATTCCGGGAACCAGGGTGGGCACCAGGACCACCCCGAGGTTATGCTTTTGGCAGTTGTCGATGGCACGTGTTTTGACCTCCTGGAGGGGTCTGCCCCTGAGGGCCAGGTGAATCGTGTCATCGACCCCGTCAAACTGGAGAAAAATGCTGTCAAGCCCGGCCTGCTTGAGCGCCTGCAGGAACGGTTCATCGTCTGCAAGGCGCAGCCCGTTGGTGTTGACCTGGATAAAGCCAAAGCCCATGGCCTTGCCCATGCGGATGATTTCGGGAAGGTCGTCCCGGACGGTCGGCTCGCCGCCGGAAATCTGGATGTTGCACTGGCCGGAGGTCAGCTGTTTTATCCGCCGGTACCACCCCTGGATCTCATCCAGGTCAGGATCGGGAAAACGGTTGCTGCTGTCGGCAAAGCAGACCGGGCAGTTGAGGTTGCAGCGCTGGGTGACCTCGACCAGGGTCGTGCAGGTGCGCTGGTGGTGCTGGGGGCAGATGCCGCAGTCAAAGGGGCACCCCTCTTTTGTTGCGGTGGCATGTCGTTCGGGACCCGCCTTGGTCTTGTTTCTCACCCATTGACCGATTTCGGGTTTGCCCTGCCAGATGACCGTCTCCATGGGGCCATGGTCCGGGCACTCCTTGACCAGAAAAACCGAGTCTCCCCGCTGCACCCGCCGGGCCTTGATTTTTTTCAGGCAATGGGGGCAGAGGCTCTGGGTATGGGCAAGCACCCGGGGCTGTTCAGGGTTCATTGCCAGGTCTCGTCCCTTGAAACAGACGGGTCCAGGCCGTTTTCCAACAGAATTGCCATGACCCGGTCATAGGTGGCGGCGATCAGGCTGCCGCAGCGGACGTTCATTTCCATGGAGCCGGCCTTTTCCCCGGTGATCTCAAAGCAGCGGCTGCCCCCGTAATCACGGGTTTGTTGTTCAAACCACTCGTTCAACTGGGCCAGCATGGGTTCAAAGCTTTCCAGGGATTGTTCCCCAGGGTCGGTCTTTGCCGCGTAGAGGGCCAGGATGCAGGCGCCTGCGGTCAGGGCCCCGCAGGTGCCGGAACTGAATCCCAGTCCCTTTGCAAGGCCGGCCATGGCCCGGACCAGGCCCGGGTTGGTCTGGCCCTGTTCTTCCAGGGCCATGATCATCATCATCTGGCTGCACGGATACCCCGCGGCCTGCAGGGGGATCATGCGCATCATGGTGTCACTCATCTTTTTTCCTGTTCTTTGTCTGTTCTTTGTCTGTTCTTTGTCTGTTTTTTGGGGCTGCCTTTTCTGGCCAATAGTCTGAAATATCCCGGGCGGCTTGCCCGGATCGTCTCACAGGTGTGGTGGGCGGATCTGCAGGGACCGCCAAAGATTTTGTTCCAGAAGTTCAGTAACGTGCCGTGCTCAAAGATAATCTCGCCGGCAAGCCGGGTCAGCAGAAACGACAGATCCTCCCATTCAAGGTTGTTAAACCCTGCTGCGGCAACCCTGTCTTCCATATTTTCCCGTTCCACTGCCTGCCTGAACCCGCAGGCCAGGGGAATTTGCTTTAATGCCTCACTGTATCTTTTCTTCCGCAAATGGATATCGCAGAGCACCAATGTTCCCCCGGGTTCAAGCACCCGGTAAAACTCGACAAGGGTCCTGTCCATGTCGGGCGTCAACGACAGCACGCATTCACAGAACAGGGCCTTGAAACTGCAGGACCTGAAGGGCAGGGTCTGGGCCACGGCCTGGACGGCCGGTATGGGTCCATGGGACCGGAGCAGCGCCATGTCCGGATCAATCCCCCAGGCGTTGACCGAAAATTCCCTGATCAGCATCTTTACGGCGGATCCATATCCGCACCCCACGTCCAGAACCCGGTCCCCGGGTTGAAGATAGCATGCCTGGGCTGACTTTCGGGTCAGCTCTAGCCCCCCGGGCCGAAGGACCGGCCCGGTTAATTTTTCAAGGTCAGGGCTTTTGTACAGGGGGACAGCGGCCAACCGGTCCATGGGGCTATTTATCCTCCAGCAATTTTTCAACTTCGAGCATTTTGCCCACGGCAATCTCTTCAGGCACCCGAACCATGCCGCAGCAGGGGCAGCAGGGCAGTTCTACCGTGAAACTGCCGTTCATGTATTCGATGCTGACCCTGTCCAGCTTGAGCAGCTGATCACAGGTCAGACATTTCCAGTGTCTGTTCTCCTGGATGCCAAGGTTGGTGATCATATCATCTTCTCTCCCGGACCACCAGCATGCGGTGGCAATAGCTGTTGTGGATCTGGTAGCCGGTGTCGGCAACGGTGTATTCAACCCAGAAGGTGACCATGGACGGGCGGTGGGCCACCAGAAAATGGCCGGTTTCAATGTTGAGCATTTTTTCTCCTGTCTCTTGGCCATGGGCAATGGCCGCCCGGATGTCCTGGTGCAGAATCCGCCGCTGTTCAAGTTTTGCAGCAACTTCGGGCGTCATGTGCAGGGGCGGTCGGTGGGTCTGTTTTTCGGTTTCGTGCCACAGCCTGTCAACGAGGTCGGACCTGAGCCTTTCCCTGTTTTCCCGGCTTTCCGACAACCCTGTCCTGGGGCGTGCGGCCGGGTCTGCAGCCAATCCTTTGCCCGGGAAAAGATAATCCAGAAGATGGACGGTGCGTTTGCCGCCCTTCCTGAGCTGGTTCCGGCACATGGCGCAATAGGTCATGAAATCAAGGTCGCTTTCCGAGCATCTCTGACAGATCTGTTTGTCTGCAAGCCCCGGGTTTGCGTTTTCCATGAGGCCCCCGAATCCGCAGCACTCGGTGTTCGTCCGGCTCAGCTCAAGCTCCCTTATGGGGATGGCAAGCTTTGCTGCAAGGCTTCGCACCGCTGCATGAATCCGGGGCAGATGGCGGGTGGTGCACGGGTCGTGGAGGGCCATGGCCGGTACTGCGCCAGGGGTCCTGGCGGGGTCAGCGCCCCCCGGTGCCGGGTCGGCTTGCACCGGGGCTGCCGGCGCCCCGGCTGGAAGGTCCCCCTGGTCCATGATTTCCCACAGGGAGGTGATCTTTATCTGGGGCAGGTACTGCGTGAACATCTCCATGCACGACGAGCAGGCCAGGATCATTTCGGGCCGGCCCAGCTGCTGCCAGTTCTGTTCGATCAGGGCGATGGCCGCCTGGGTCTTGGGCTGATCCCCGGCCCAGTGGGCAGGGGCTGCACAGCACTGGAGCATCAGGCCCGTGTTCCGGGAATGGTTGCTGCAAAGGAACCCATAGACCTGGATCACCTGCTCCGGGTTTGCCCCGGCAAGCTGGCAACCCGGAAAAAAAACAAAATCGCTCGTTTCCCTGCCCGGTGCATGCCTGGCGAGCATGAACCGCTCTGAATTGCTGAAGGCCATATCTTCCAGGGCAAACCAGTGGGCCGACACGGGCATTTTATTTCGTTCGACCAGATCCCTTCGGGCTTCAAGGCAGAGATCTGCCATGGAAAAGTTTTCCGGACAGACCTCGGTGCACAGACCGCACAGGCTGCACGAGTTGACCATCAGGTTGGCGGCATGGTTGCCAAGGACAATGGTGGCATTGTTGTAAATTTCCCGGGCATATCGCCTGGGATAGCCGTTGAAATGGGCAAGATAGGGGCAGACCTTGACGCATTCAAGGCATTGGCACTGGATGCAGCGGTCGGCCTCGACCTTTGCCTCTTCCGGGGTGTAACCGGCTGCTTCGTTGGCCGGCAGGATTCGGGCCAGGGGGGCGATGCCCTCAAGGCGGGTAAACAGTCGGCTGGGGTAGGGCCCCTCATCTTCCCGGCCCTCGGTGAGACTCACCCCCTGCACATATCTTTCCATGGAAAGGGCAGCTGCCCTTGCCTGGAATGCCTGGACAACGGGGGATATCCGGTCCCGGCCCCCCGGGTCTGGAACCGGGCCTGCAAACACCCCGGCCTGGGCCAGGGCAAAGGTCTTTTTAGCCGGTTTTTCCCCCTGGGCAAGGCGGGCTGCGTCCGGGCTGTCAAGGTCGATAAAAACGGCTGAAAAGCCGGCCTGGAAAAATTCTGAAATCGCGTTGCCAATGGCTTGATCTTCAACCTTGAGACCCAGGGCGGCCAGTGTGGCAAGTTCCTCCTGGACGACCGACCCGGGAAGAAGTCCTTGGCCCATTTCCCAAAGTGCGCCCCCCAGTCGATTGCCCGAGGTAAAAAGGGTGACCCCATACCCTTTTTTCAAGAGCTCCAGGGCCGTCACCAGGGCCGTTAAACTAACCCCCACAACGGCCATGGTGTGACTTTTCTTCGGCATGGGGATGGTGCGGATTCTGGGGCGGGGCTGGTTCACGCAGGCCCGTTCAAGGGCGCCGATGGAAATTGCGCCGCCGAGTGTTTCCCTTAAACAATGGGCTTCACAGGGATGGTCACAGATCCGTGCGAGGATGCCTGGAAAGGGCAGGGTCCTTGCCAGTGTCTTCCAGGCATCATCGTATCTGCCACGGCTGATCTGAACGACAAAGGTGCGTACATCCACGTGCAGGGGACAGGCCGATTGGCAGGCCGGGGCCTCTTCCTGGATGCACTGTCCTTCCACCTGGCGCAGTTTTTTCTGGTCCATTTTCTTCCGTATTCTGAATCATCCCGCCAGGGCATACCCTCTGGCGGGATCGTAATTCATGTTGCGGCCGGCCCATGTGCCATGGGTCGGCCAGGTTGGTTATCGGGGCATTGCCGCCAGCACCTTTTCCGGGCGGGCGGGCAGGTCTCTGACCCTTGCGCCGCAGGCGCTGTAGATGGCATTGATGATTGCGGCATGGGGACTTGTCAGGGGCATCTCTCCCACACCTGCCGCACCAAAGGGTCCACGCTCACGGGGGGTTTCGATGTACATGATCTCAAGGTTGTCCGGGATCTGTTTGATATAGGGAAATCCGGCCCCGGCAAGGGTTGAGTGGCGTTTGATATCCTCGTAATCCTCGGTCAAAGCCAGACCGATTCCCTGGGCCACCCCGCCGTAGATCTGGCCGTCCACGGTGAGACGGTTGTTGATGGACCCGACGTCGGCCCCAATGGTCATGGCCTCGACCGTGGTTTTACCCGTGGCTTTTTCAACGGCCACCTCGGCCAGGAACACCCCGTACATGTAACCGGCAAGGGGATCGCCCTGGGCGTTCTCGTCCCCATCGGCACAGGGCGCGGACCACTTGCCGTGGCACTTGGTTGCGATCTTGTCCGCCTTCATCTCGTCATAGTTGCGGAAGGTGCCGTCACCCTTCTGGGCTGCGGCAACCAGGGCCTGGCATCCGTTGAGGATGGCCTGGCCGACCACCATCTGGGAACGGCTGCCGCCGGCAGGACCGGCATTGGGGCAGAGGCTCGTGTCGTTCAACACCAGGCGGATCTGATCGGGACGGATGTTCATGGGCCGAAGGGCCTCGTGGGCCGATCCCAGCACCCCGCTGTCAGCTCCCTGGCCGTGGTCGTGCCAGGTGGCAAAGATGGTGACCGTGTTGTCGGCGTTGAGCTCGACATCAATTTCAGCCGTGTCCGGTCCGTCCAGGCCGCAGCCGTACACGCCGACGGAAACGCCGACGCCGCGCTTGATCTCGTCGGTGGAACTGGCAACGGCCTTTTCCTTGGCAGCCTTGTATTTCGGACGGATCAGGTCGATGAGATCGGGCAGGGAATAGGCGTCGGGCGCGCATCCCGTTGGGGTGGTCGCCCCCTTGCGATAGACGTTCTTATAGCGGAGTTCCAGGGGGTCCATGCCGATTTTTTCGGCAAGCTCGTCCATGAGCACCTCCGAGGGGAACTGGCTTTCAGGTGCACCATACCCCCGGAAGGCGGCGCCCCAGCAGTGGTTGGTACATACGGTGCGGCCCTCACCACGGATGCTGGGAATGTCGTAGCCCGCCCCGATGAACTGGGCGCCCCTGAGGGTCAGAAGATCGCCGAACTCAGAGTAGGGACCATGGTCAACGGTCCAGTCGGTCTCCATGGCCAGGATTTTTCCCGCCTTGTCCGTTGCCATGCGAACATTGGTGAAGAACGGAGACCGCTTGCCCGTATACTGCTGCTGCTGCCGGTAGGAGTACTCCAGATGCACGGGTTTGCCAGTGGCCATGGCTGCCACACCCAGCAATGCCTCCATGGTGGGGCTGAATTTGTAGCCAAAGGTGCCGCCCGTGGGGTTCTGGACCATGATCATGTTTTCAGGATCCATGCCCAGTCCCGGAGCGATCATGTACATGTGCAGGTGAAGGCCAATGGATTTGGAATGGATGACCAGTTTGCCCTCCTCGTTGGTATAGGCAAACCCCACGTCCGGCTCAATGGGCAGGTGGGGCTGGCGGCCCACATAGTAGTCGCCCTCCATGACAAAATCGGCCGTGTCAAAAATCGGGGCGGTCTCTTCTCCCTTGGCAATTTTCTGGATGTAGTAGACATTGGGCGTGCCCGGATGGATCTCAATGGCGTCTTCGGCCATGGCTGCAGGCGCGCTCATGTATTCGGGAAGCTGCTCAAGGTCAACCTTGACCCTGGCTGCGGCAGCCTCGGCATTTTTCTTGGTGTCTGCACACACAATGGCAATGGCATCCCCATACTGGAACACCTTTTCATCGCAGAGAATCGGACGATCCCAGCCGTCTCCCTTGTTGGAGGGAAAGGTGATCAGCCCTGAGATGCGGTTCTTGCCCTTGACATCCCGGTGGGTCAGGACCCTGGCTACCCCGGGCATTGTTTCCGCTTCCGAGGTGTCGATGGAGATGATTTTACCGTGGGAGATCTCGGCCTGGACCAGGGCCAGGTGCAGGGATCCTTCGGGCATGAGAACGCCCTGATCCGCGCCAAACATCCAGGTGCCGGTGACCTTGGCAACGGCCGTCGGGCGGGGCATGCTGCTTCCCCAGATGCGGCCGTCTGCAGGAATTTTAAAGGCAAGTTCTTCTTTGGTTATTTCACCGTTGATCACCCTTGCCGCATCCATGACAGAGTCCACAAGCTGTTTATAGCCCGTGCACCGGCAGGCGTTTTTATACTTCTGAAACCAGTCCCGGATATCTTCACGGCTGGGATTGGGGTTGCTGTCAAGCAACGCCTTGGTTGAAACAATGAATCCAGGTGTGCAGAACCCGCACTGGGCTCCGCCATGGCGTATCCAGGCCAGCTGGATGGGATGCAGATTGTCCGGTGTGCCGATGCCTTCAATGGTGGTGATGGCCGCATTTTCGGGGACCCGGCTCATCTTGGTGATGCACGACCGGATCAGTTTGCCGTCCATGATCACATTGCAGGCACCGCACTGGCCTTCATCGCATCCGACCTTGACGCCGAGAATCAGCAGCTGTTTTCTCAGGACAGTGGACAGGGTAGCTTTGGGGTCATGGAGAATTGTTCTGGGAATTCCATTGACTATGAGTGTTTTTTTAACCATTATTGTTTCTCCTCGTTTTTGAATTTTAGTGTAATATCATCGGGTTGTTCGTTAACTTTTTCCAAAGGGGCAGGCCGGATAGTGGCACACCGGACAGTTCTCACAGAACCCGCCGTGACCCAAAGAGACGATCTCCTCCCGGGTGACCCGTTCGCCTGCCATCAGTCTTGGGATGACCAGTTCAAATATGGTGGCCCGGTAGTACATGACACAGCCGGGCAGCCCCACAATGGGCACATCACCCAGGTAGGCGAGCATGAACATGGCCCCCGGGAAAACCGGAGACCCATAGGTCTCAATCCGGGCCCCGGTTGCCCGGATGGCCGCCGGGGTCTGGTCATCGGGATCAACGGACATGCCGCCGGTGACCACCACCATGTCAGCGCCTTCTCTGACCAGGTCCTGGATGGCCCTTGTGGTCATTTCACGGTCGTCGGATGTCAGGATCTGGCGCATGATCGAGCCGTTCAGAGGTTTGAATTTTTCTTCAAGAACCGGTCCGAATTTGTCTTTGATCAGGCCCTTGAATATTTCACTGCCCGTGGTAACCATGCCGATGTGCCGGGCAAGAAACGGCTTAACTTCAACCAGGGGGAATGCCTGTTCACAGATGATTTCCACCTGTTCGATCTTTTCTTGATCAATGGTCAGTGGAACCACCCTTGTACCGGCGACACTCCTGCCCCTGGTGACCTGCTGATCGGTGTGGAGGGTACCAAATACCATTTCATCAATGCTGTTGATGCGGTTCAGGGCCTGGACATCTATCTTTAAAAGACCGTCCCTGTCGGCGATGAGGTTGATCCGGCCTTCACTGGCAAGGGTGAGCCGGATACCGGTCCCGGCGGCGGCTGTGGCGATTCGGCTGGCTGCCTCGTCTTCATGTATGAACCCGTTGGCCACCTCCCAGACGTAGAGGTGTTCCTTGCCAATGTTGAGAAGGGTCTGAACGTCATCGGCCTGGACCACATGGCCTTTTTTAAATGCACGCCCCTTAAATTCTCCTGGTACGATGCGTGTCAGATCATGGCACAACACCATACCGACGGCTTCCTGTACGGGAACGGTTTTCATGCTTTTCCCTTTACTCCTTTTTTTATATGAGACGCCCACCGAAGCATAGCAAACAGGGGCGTTTCAACGTTCGTTGTGGCCATAGCAGACGTCCTGCTCCGGCCATGCAGGTTTATATGAGACGCCCGCCGAAACTTTGTCAGCGGGGTGTCGGCTCCGTGTCTCTGGCACAGATTTCGTTGTCGTGGGGCAGAGGTCCTGCTCCGGCCTGCCCGTAGTTTCCGGTTAAAGGTTTTCATGGTTATGGAAATTTTAAACTTCATCAATGGGGCGCAGGATTTTTATCTGCCTTCAGGGCGTATCAACAGAGGTGTATTGGGGCGCATATCGAAATATGTGCCCATTGATGCAACGAACAAGACAGGTAAAAAGACAAGATGTATGGTGGATTTTATTTTTTCCATGACCCTTAACATGCGGTTACTATTTTCTTGCTGCGCCTGACCGGTGCAGTAAATTACGTGTGATATTAAGGCTTATGGTTATTGGTTGTCAATTGTTTATGAAAAAATATCCCTTTTAGAAATAAGACAACCAATAATAACTATAAGCGTGTACGAAATGCTGTTTTTTAACCTGAATGTTTGAAATTTTGATTTGCCAGGCAAAGTGAAGGCATTTTTTTCTCCATGAATCCTTCCACGGATCTTTGGGCGGGGGCTCCAACAGCAGACTGTTTTCATAATGGGCTTTGGTCTGCTCTATTTCAACCGGGTGGACAAGGAATCTGTGGGGGGGATGGTATTACTTTATTGTTTAAATATAAAAAAGTAATAAAATTAATTTGACATGCGGCGTGGTGTGCATATCTTTCTGCCATGGAAAAACACCACCAGACAAGGATTATAAAATTTGCAAAAAATAGAAACCCTATCAGCGAGGAGAATCAAAAATGGGTAAAATAATCGGAATCGACCTTGGTACCACCAACTCATGCGTATCGGTAATGGAAGCCGGTGAGGCAAAAGTCATCATGAACCAGGAGGGCGGACGGACCACTCCGTCTGTTGTGGCAATGTCCGAAGGTGGAGACAGGCTGGTGGGGCAGATTGCCAAGCGCCAGGCCATCACCAACCCGGGCAATACGGTTTTCGGGGTAAAACGACTGATCGGGCGTAAGTTTGATTCGCCTGAGGTCCAAAAGGATATTTCCAACCTGCCCTATGCCCTTGAAAAAGCAGGCAACGGGGACGTCCACATCAATCTGAGGGGCAGGCTCTACAGCCCGGCCGAAATTTCATCCCACATACTGGCGGATATCCGCCGGTCTGCCGAGGCCTACCTGGGGGAACCGGTGACCGATGCCGTCATTACCGTGCCGGCCTATTTTGATGACAACCAGAGACAGGCCACCCGGGATGCCGGAAAAATTGCCGGCCTGAATGTGCTGAGAATCATCAATGAGCCCACGGCGGCATCCCTGGCATACGGGCTGGACAAAAAAAACGAGGAAAAAATTGCGGTGTTTGACCTGGGCGGGGGCACCTTTGACGTCTCGATCCTGGAAATCGGGGATGGCGTGTTCGAGGTCAAGGCAACCAACGGCGACACCCACCTGGGCGGAGAGGATTTTGATTTCAGGATCGTCGATTTCCTGGCCGATACGTTCCGCAAAGAACAGGGCATTGATCTGAGAAACGATAAAATGGCCCTCCAGCGCTTGAAGGAAGCCGCGGAAAAGGCCAAAATGGAGCTGTCCACCGCCATGGAGACGACCATCAACCTGCCGTTTATCACGGCCGATGCCTCGGGTCCCAGACACCTGGACATTAAACTCACCCGGGCCCGCCTCGAAGCCCTGGTTGGTGAACTGCTGGACAGGCTTGAAAGGCCCTGCCGGGTTGCACTCAAGGATGCAGGCCTTGATGCCAACCAGATTGATGAGATTATTCTGGTTGGCGGCATGACCCGCATGCCCGCCGTACAGGACCGGGTGCACAAGATATTTGGCAAGGCGCCCAGCAAGGGGGTGAATCCCGATGAGGTGGTGGCCCTGGGAGCAGCCATCCAGGGAGGGGTGCTCAAGGGCGACCTCAACGATGTGCTGCTGCTTGATGTTACCCCCCTCTCCCTGGGGATCGAAACCCTGGGCGGAATGATGACCCGGCTGATCGAAAAGAATACCACCATTCCGGTTCGAAAGAGTGAGGTCTTTTCCACGGCTGAAGACAACCAGCCTGCGGTTTCCATCCAGGTCCTCCAGGGAGAGCGCGAGGTTGCCTCGGGCAACAAACCCCTGGGCCGGTTTGACCTGGTGGGCATTCAGCCGGCACCCCGGGGCGTTCCCCAGATCGAAGTCACCTTTGACATCGATGCCAACGGGATTGTCAATGTCTCGGCAAAGGACCGGGCCACGGGCAAGGAGCAGTCCATAAGGATCACGGCCTCGTCCGGGCTCACGAATGAAGAGATCGACCGGCTGGTCAAGGATGCAGAGCTCCACGCCGAAGAAGACCGGGTCAAGAAAGAGCTGGTCGAGGCCAGAAACACCGGAGAAGCCTTGATCCACGCCACTGAAAAGAGCCTGGCAGAAATGGGGGATCAGGCAGATCCCGGAATTCGAAGGGACGTGGAAGCGGCTATCAATACCCTGAAACAGGTTGTCAAAAATGACGATGCCTCTTCCATCCGCCAGGCAACCGAAGGTTTGACCCAGGCCGCCCATAAACTGACCCAGCAGATGTACCATCAGCCTGAACCCGGGAAGGATCGGTCCCAGGCCGGCAATTCCAGGTCAGGCGGTTCCGGTGCAGCCGATGAGGATGTCATTGATGCTGAATTTCAGGAAGTGGCCTGATTGCTCCAGGTACAAGACTGACAAAAGGCGGTGTTCATTCCAACCCCCTTGAATAAATTCATTGAAATAAATTAAGAAAAAGGGCAAGGTCAATAAAAAATGACCTTGCCCTTTTAACGTTAGCAGGAAATGGATGAAACCCCATATTGTTATTATTGATGATGAGGCGATTACCCTCAAGCAGCTGCGGCGGATCCTTGAAAAGGAGGGATACGGGGTTGCCGCCTTTTCCAATCCCCAGCGCGCCCTGCAGCATATCGAGCAGGTGCCCTGCCAGCTTGTGATCAGTGATGTTCAGATGCCATTGATGAACGGGATGGATCTCATGACCCGGGTCAAGGGCCGCTTTCCTGACACAGAGGTGATTCTTATTACCGGTTATGCCTCTTTGGATGATGCCGTCGAGGCCACCAAGGAGGGGGCCTTCCATTACCTTGAAAAACCCTTTACCCCGGCCCAGGTCCGGGACCGGGTGAACCAGGCCCTTGATCTTCGCCAATGCCGGGACCTTGCCTGCAACCCCGGCCAAATGCCGGTTATCATCGGGGAAAGCAGTCAAATCAGGGAGATTGTATCCATCATCAATCAGATTGGGCCCACGGACTGCAATGTGATGATCACCGGTGATTCCGGAAGCGGCAAAGAGCTTGTGGCCCGGGCCGTCCATGAGGCAAGCCATCGCAGAAACGGGCCGTTTGTGGCCTTTAACTGCGGTGCGCTGACCGAAACCCTCATGGACAACGAGTTGTTCGGCCATGAAAAAGGGGCGTTCACCGGTGCTGACACCCAAAGCTGCGGGTTGCTGGAAACCGCCAGCGGGGGCACGCTTTTCATCGATGAAATAGGCGAAATGCCCCAATCCATGCAGGTGAAGCTGCTCCGGGTCCTCCAGGAGGGTGAACTGCTGCGGGTGGGGGGGGCTCGCCCGGTTGCCATTGATGTGCGCATTGTTTCCGCCACGGCCGTTGATGTAAAGGCTGCAGTCAACCAGGGCGGGTTTCGAAGGGATCTCTATTTCCGCATCAATGTGGTGAATATCAAGCTGCCCGGGTTGAGCGAGAGAAAAGAGGATATCCCGCTGCTGGCCTACCATATCCTCAACCGTCTCAACTGCCGCAGCGGCCGGGGGATCAAGGCCATCTCCGAAAAGGCCATGGCCCTGCTGCAAGATTACGCCTTTCCCGGCAATGTGCGGGAGCTGGAAAACATCCTGGAACGGGCAACAGCACTGTGCAGCTCAGACGTGATCCGGGTGTGTGACCTGCCCCCGGACCTGATTGAGCTTGAACTTCAGTCCTATAAACTGCCCGATGAAACATTGATGACCCTGGCTGAACTGGAACAGGATTACATCGCCCACCTGCTGAAAATAACCGGTGGCGTCCGCACCAAAACCGCTGAAATCCTCGGCATTGACCGCGCGTCCCTGTGGCGGAAAATGAAGAAGTACGGCCAGTCCTAGCGTTTTTGCAACGGGCCTGTTCGGTTCTGCAACAAAACAATCCCCAGACCCTGCCTCCGACATTTTTCCCCTTTTTTCAAGCGACGTGTTGCATCTTGAAACCTTTCCGTCCTGACTGTTGATTTAGCAAGAAAAAAATAGTCTTTTAAATCAGCTGCTTATCTTTTTTTTGGAGCTGGCAGGCCTTTTGCAGTCGTTTCCCCCCAGGAGGCAAGCCATGTTTCGTCAAATTTTACTTGTGTTTGAAAATGAAAAGATCCTTTCCGAGGCCCTGGTCTATGCCCGCAGGTTTGCCCTGCGCATTGATGCAACGGTCACGCTTTTGATCATCGTGCCCATGTCCTTTGCGGGCCGCACGGCCATTACCCCCAAACGAATCACCATCCGGAACATCGAGCTGCGGGTTGGAAAACGCCTGTCAGAATGCCTCCAGCCCTTTATCCAGGAGGGAATTGAAGTCAATTTAGCCCTTCGCATCGGAGAGCCGGCCCAGGAGATGATGAAATTTCTGGCAGACCGCCCCCCGTTTCAGTCGATCATCTGGGGCAGTGGCCATGACCTGCCGGACAAGGGGCGGGGAAACCGGCGTCACTGGATTTCCCAGGTGATGGGAAGCCTTGAATGTCCGCTCCTGACCGTGAGCAGAAAAGAGATGGAATAAACATAAACTATAGCAGTGGAACTATTAATCTTAAAGCGGAGTGCGTATGGAACCTTTAACCCTTGATATGATCCTTGTAATGGCCATGATCGGACTTGCCATCTTTCTTTTTATCGTTGAGTGGGTGCGGGTGGATGTGGTCGCCATCCTGATGATGGTCACCCTTCCCCTGCTTCATCTGGTGACGCCCAAGGAAGCCTTTGTGGGGCTGAGCAGTAATGCCGTGGTCTCGATCATCGCCGTTATCATCATCGGAGCGGGCCTGGACCGGACGGGCATGATCAACAAACTGGTGGCACCGGTATTGCGCATTGCCGGCAACAGCGCCTCAAGGATCATCATTGCCATTTCAGTGACCGTGGCCATTATTTCAAGCTTTATGCAGAATATCGGTGCTGCGGCACTTTTTTTGCCGGCCATCCAGCGAATCAGCAAGATGCAGAAGATTCCCCTGGGCCGGCTGCTCATGCCCGTGGGTTTCAGCGCCATCCTTGGCGGCACCATCACCCTTGTGGGGTGCAGTCCCCTGATTCTGCTCAATGACCTTCTGGCACCGTTTCATCTGGAACCCTTCGGCCTGTTTGATGTCACTCCCATTGGTTTTGCCCTTGTGGCAAGCGGCATCACCTGTTTTGTTGTCCTGGGCCGGTTCATCCTGCCCCAGGGCGAAGTCAAGGATGAGCCCCAGGTCTGTTTTGCCCCTTCTGAAATCTCCGAAGATGGGGAAACAGAGAGTGATGTTGCCACAACGGAAATTTATGAGTTGAGAACCCCGGAGGATTTCACCGATTACCGGGATCCCATCATCGTGGAAGATCTGAGACGTCGGTATCTGCTCAATGTTGTGGCCATTACCGAACCGCCCGATTACCACGTGATCTCTCCTTTGCCGGACATGGAGATCCGGTCGGGCATTGATCTGGTGGTCTGCGGTGAGAAAAAAAATGTGCTGCGGATGGCCGCAGACCAGGGGCTGCATCTGAAAGAAGAGCTGGAAACCTATCGGACACGCCTTGGCTGCGATGCCGCCGGTGCCGTGGAGGCGGTGGTTGCACCCCGTTCCCCCTTTGCCGGAAGATCGCTGAGGGAGATTAACTTCCAGGACCGGTTCCGGGTGACGCCCCTGAGTGTCTACCGCCAGGAAGAGACCTATCGCGCCAAGATCGATGACATTGTCATCCAGATCGGTGATGTGGTCACCCTCCATGGGACCTGGAAGCGCCTTGGGGCATTGCAGAAGGAGGGCGGGCTGCTTTTCAGCCTTCCCACGGATTTAGAGGAGATGCGGCCGGAAAAGGCGCTGTGGGCCGGTCTATGGCTCATCACGGCCCTGGTCATGATCATGGGGTTTAAAATTCAGCTGTCCGTGGCGTTGATGACCGGCGCCCTGGGCATGATCCTCACCCGGGTGCTGACCATTGACGAGGCCTATCAGTCCGTTGACTGGCGGACCATTTTTCTCCTGGCGGGCCTGATCCCCCTGGGCATTGCCACGGAAAAAACCGGTGCTGCCGCCTGGATCGCCCATACCATCCTGAGTGTCATCGGGGATGTTTCCCCCATTGTTCTGTTGACCGTCATCGGCCTTTTGTCGACCATGTTCACCCTGGTGATTTCAAACGTCGGGGCAACGGTTCTGCTCGTGCCCCTGGTTGTCAACATGGCCATTGCGGCCCACACAGACCCCCGAATGGCTGCCCTGGTGGTCGGCCTTGCCACCAGTAATTCGTTCATGCTGCCCACCCACCAGGTCAACGCCCTTTACATGGGCCCGGGGCATTACCGAACCGTTGATTTCATCAAGGCAGGCGCCCTGGTCAGTGTGGTTTTTCTGGTTGTCATGATCGCCATGATCAGTCTGGTCTATGGTATTTAACCGCTAATTCCGGAAAGGAACCTTTATTATGCCTATCATTACGATCTCCCGCGGCTCATATTCCATGGGGAAAACCGTTGCTGAAAAAGTGGCCCAGCGGCTCAACTTTGATATCATCAGCAGGGACGTACTTCTGGATGCCTGCAATCACTTTAACGTGCCTGAAATCAAACTCATCCAGGCCATTCATGATGCACCCGGGATCCTCGGGCGGTATCGCCACAACAAACAGTCGTATATCGCCTACATCCGTTCTTCCCTGGTGGAACGGGCCCTGAATGATAATCTGGTCTACCATGGGCTGGCCGGTCATCTGCTGCTCAAGGGAATTCCCCATGTCCTTAAGGTCAGGATCACGGAAAATCTCGAAGGCCGTATCGCCAACATGGTAAAAAGGGACAAAATTTCCCCCCAGGCGGCCCGCACCCTGATCCTGGCAGATGACAGCCAGCGCCGCAAATGGACCCGTTCCCTCTATGGCGAAGACACCCGGGATACCGCACTTTACGATTTAAGCGTCTGCATCGATAAACTGTCCATTGACAACGCCGTGGATTTCATCTGCCAGGCTGCCGGCACCAAAGGATTGCAGACCACGGAACAGGGACGGCAGGAAATAGCGGATCTGGCCGTGGCCTGCCGGGTCAAGGCCGCCCTGGTGGATGAGTTTCCAAACCTGGGTGTGGCCTGTGAATACGGCAATATACTGATTTATATGAAAGGCAGGGATTCGGCTTCGGGCAAGCTTGTCAAAAAGCTCGACCATATCCGGAACAGCATCAGCGGAATCCATCATCTTGAAACCCATGCCTGCGTCGAATTTCCACAGGATGCCATATAGCGGTTTGGTGTGGAACGTCCCAGTGATAAAAGAGTGGAATCTCAAAGGAGAAGATCATGTCCATCATTATTATTTCCGCGGATACAGGGGAAATAGAAGAAATCATTGCCCAAAAAGTCGCTGAAGCCATGGGCTTTGCAACCCTTGACCGCCACATCCTGGCCGAGGTCGCATCCGCCCATGGCATTGATCCTGACCAGCTGGGTGAGTCCCTCACGACAACCCCTTCGCTGTTTAAAAAACTGACGGCCAAACAGTGGCGCTATGCCCTGTCCTGCCTGGAGGCAGAGGTCCTTGACCGGCTCTTGCAAGACAATATTGTCTGCCATGGCGTGGCTGCCCATCTCTATGTTAACGGTGTCTCCCATGCCATGAAGGTGCGAATCCTTAAGGGAAAGAACCGGGTGATCAAGGAGATTGTTCAACAAAGGGGGCTCTCCCTTGAAAAAACAGAACGCTGCTGCGCCGCTGAACTCGAACAGCGGAAAAAATGGTCCAAGGCTGCCTACGGGTTTGATGAAACCGACCTCTCCCAGTATGATCTGGTGATCAACCTTGACCAGATCGATCCGGAAGAAGCGGTCAAGACCATTGTGGGCGCAGCAGCATACCGGAAATTTCAAGTGATGACCTATTCCATGAAATGCCTGACAGACCTGGCCCTTGCCGCCAGGGTCAATGTTGTACTTTTAGATTCAATGACCGATATCAGCGTCCAGTCCCTTGACGGATCCGTAGTGGTGACGGCAAAGGCATCCAGCCGCCAGAAAAGAGAGCGGATTGCATCAATCAAAGAGGCGGCCGGCAAGGTTGAGGGCGTCCGGTATGTGGAAGTTCATGTGAAATAGAATATTTAAACCTGATTCAGGAGAACGATTAAAATGTCAAAACCATTGGAAGTCCTGCTGCTGGACGATGAGCCCATTGTCGGCAGGCGTCTCAGACCTGCCCTTGATAAGATCGGCTGTTGCGTGGAGGTGTTTGAAGACCCTGAACAAGCCGTGGCAAGAATTGATGAAAAAGAGTTTGACATCGTGGTGACCGATATCCGCATGGAGGGACTGGACGGGCTCCAGGTGCTGGAGTTTGTGCAGAAAAGATGGCCCCGCACCAAGGTGATCATGATCACGGGTTACGCAAAAATCGACCTTGCCCGTGAAGCCATGGGCAAAGGGGTGTTTGATTTTATCGCCAAGCCGTTCAGGCCGGACGATTTGAGGAAAATCATCTATAATGCCGCCGAGGCCCTTGGCATTCCCATGGAAGGGTCTTCATCGGGCAGCGGGCCGGCTGGGCACTGAATCCCAGGAATACACCGAATTTTCACAACGCGGCAGGGCTGGATGAACTGGCCTTCAAAATGTAAGGTTGTTTTTGAGCGGGCCCCTATTCTTTGTTTCCCGGCCCCGCCGGAATACCAGAGGAGGAAGTGTGATGAGTATCTTGGAACGACTGAAAAAAATGGGACAAAAGGAACCGGAGATCAGGCAGTTTTGTCTCCAGACCATCCGGTTCAAACAATTTCTTCAAAATGCAAGGGCGCTGTTTGCCCTTTTTGACGACGGCCGGGAAAAATCCCTGGGGGAATATATCTTTGACCGTCACTATGTGACCACGCTGATAGACGCGGTTGTGGAACGCCTGGGGATGATGGTCTACGATGCCTGTGTGCTTGCACCTGGGAGCGGCGATGCGCTGTATGCAGCCTATGACAGGCATAAACTCAGGGCAAGGGACCTTTTGAACGTGAACCCTTCCGGTAAAAACGGCGAAGCCACTGACGTTTCAGGGTCAATGGATCCGGAATATCAACTGCTGTTTGACGCCCTCAACTGGTTTGATGGAAAAGAAGCCGCCCAGGATTCGTCGGTCATGGCCTTTATGGAACATATTTTCTTCAAGGTGATCCAGTCCATGGACAGCGAACTTGCAGAAATACAGGGGGTTGAGTCCATGGCAGCCATGGAACAACTGACCGGATCGAAGGCCAGGCCCGGTCAAGCGGGGGATCTGGGCATTTATCTGGTTGATTTATGGAAAGACGGGGCTGTTGAACCTAAGCAAGAGCGCCCGGCCCGCCATGGGATCAGCCTTCCCCTGGCATACCTGCTCAAGGAGGTAAAGGCCAGGGAGACCGGGCAGACAACGGGAACGACCCTCAATCCACCCGAGTGGATTGCAGGGGTGAGCGAACACCAGTTGAGCCTGAACCGTGTGAAACCCGATTTTAAATTTCGCCTGGAAAGCTTTGCATGCGGAGATGCCCCTTCTGATTTTATTTTCATTTTCGCAGACAACACCATGGAACTTGACAACCTTCTTTCGCCGGGGTTCCATGTGAAAAAAACAGATTATGGTCAGTTTGCATGGCGTCTGGACATTTCAACGGATGCCCTTGAAGAGGAACTCATGATGATTGGCCACGCCCTTTTCAAATAACCGGCAGCCAAAGATGAATCGTCCAGGCGGGTGACCCCCGGATGACTGTTTCACAATCAAGGCCCATGGCAAACGAAACGACCTGTCTTCCGGGATGGGTTGCTATAACGTTGAGATGAATTATCAACCTTTTATTCCTAACGGGGAAACACAAATGTCAAACAAACCGCTTAAGATCATGCTCATAGATGATGAGAATATCGTTGGTAAACGGCTGAAACCTGCTCTGGAAAAAACAGGTGACCTGGTTGAAACCTTTCAAGATGGTGAACAGGCACTGGCCCGGTTTAATGAAATGCCCTTTGATATCGTTGTGACAGATATCCGCATGGAAAAAATGGATGGAATTGAAATCCTGGAAAAGGTGCTTGCCCGATCAGGCAAAACAAAGGTCATTATCATCACGGGTTATGCCACCGTTGAAATCGCAAGGGAAGCCCTGTCAAAAGGGGCCTTTGATTTTATTGCCAAACCGTTCAAACCCGCGGATCTCCGGGAAATCATCAAACGTGCATCCAGGGAACTGGGATGCTGATAGGACACATTAAGTGATGAAGGAGGATCGACATGTCTGTTCAGCCCAAAAAAAATGAGGTTTATGCGATGGATTATGATTTCAGATTTAAATATGAGACCCTCAGGTCCCTGCTCGAAAAAAACGGCAATGCCCTTCAGATCCTGAGTGATCTTGAAGCCGACTTAAACCACATGCGCCATTACGACCCTAGGATCAAACTGCCGATCCAGATGTTGATCACCAAGGCCCTGCTCATGGCCCAGGAGCTTAACCTCATGACTGGAAACGACTATTCAGACCTGTATGAGGTTCTTTTCAGACTTCGGTACCAGGCCGATGGGCTGTTTCTGGCCGACCATGGCCCTTTTGGCCCGGCCGGGACCTTTGGAACGGATGCCGGCCCGGAAATCTCCCATGGGCCCTTTGTGGTGACCCTTGACCCCATGGCAAACACGACTTCAGCCTCCGAGCTGCCACCGGATTCTGCAATCATCGGCGGCAAGGCCTTCGGGGTCTGGCAGCTTGGCAGTGAATTTGAAGATCTGACTCCCCCGGGATTTGTGGTCACAACCGCAGCATACAACCGGATCATCCAGGATAACCATCTCCATGACCGCATCCGACTGCTCCTGACCGACCTGGATGTAATCGAGGACCAGGACCTTTTTCAATCCCGGACAGAAACCATCCGGCGGCTGATCCGGGAATCAACCGTGTGCAAAGAGATCGAAGCCGCCATGGTTGAGCAGATGGAATCTTTTGAGCAGCGGTTTTCGACCCGGCTGTGGGCCGTCAGGTCCTCGGCAGTGTGCGAGGATTCCATTCATTCCTTTGCCGGTCAGTTTGACAGTGAGTTGCAGATTAAAAAAGAGAACTGCGTCAATGCCTACCTCAATGTGCTGGCAGGCAGATTCACCGACCGGGCCGTTCGATATCGAACCCACCATCATTTCCGGGAAGTTGATACGCCCATGGCGGTTCTGTTCATGCCCATGGTGGATGCCGCATCGGCCGGTGTGGTGCACACCTGTGACACCCGGAATCCAGACAGCAACACCCTGGTGGTCAGCACTGTTCAAGGGCTTGCCAACCGCATGGTAACCGGTGAGGTGCAGGCCGATACTTTCATGATTGAAAAGGGAAAAGCGCCGTTGATCACCCAGGTGATGGGGGCAAAAGAAGTCAAGGCGGCAACGGAGGGGGAAAGCCCCGGCACCGCAGGGTATATCTCCCACGAAAAAGTTCTTGAAATTGCCCGGATTGCCATGGATGTGGTCGCGCGATTCGGCCATGAGCTTGATATTGAATGGGCCATTGACAAAACCGGTAAAATTCGATTTTTACAGGCCCGGCCCCTTAACATCACCGGGGATGGAACCCCGGCATCTCCAAGGCCGACCGTCAAAAAAGAGAGCCTGCCCCTCCTTGCAACGGGTATAACCATATTCCCCGGACGGGCTGAGGGGCCATTGGTCTTCTGGACACCCGGGGATAAACTGTCACAGATTCCCGAAGGGGCCATTGTCCTGGTTGCCCATCCCCGACCCGAACTTGGGGCCGTGCTTCCCAAAATAGCGGCGTTGCTGGTCATGGAGGGAAGCCCCGTGGGCCATCTGGCAACCCTTGTCCGGGAATTCTCCGTGCCCTCCATATTCAGGATGGGAGAAAATGCACACATTCTTCTGAACAAAAACATCCTGAGCGTCAATGCAACCGAAAGAACCGTTTACGATGGGGTGAGATGGCCCGGTATCCGGGAAAGGGTGCTGGCAAGAATTGCCAGGAAAAACCGCCAGCAGAAAAAATCCGGCCCCCTGTATGATCTGATTCTCGCCCTCAACCTGCTGGATCCGGATGCCCCATCATTCAAGGCTGGCGCATGCCGATCCGTCCATGATACCCTACGCTTCATGCATGAAATGGCCGTGCGCACCATGTTTGGTTTCGGCGACAGGCAGGACCGGGGCTGGAACAAGAAGAGCAAAAAACTGGTTACGGATTTACCCATCAAATTTCAACTCATCGACCTTGACGGCACCATTCCGGAGCAGCTGAAAAAAGTGACTCCCGAAAGTGTGGAATCCGTTCCGTTCAAGGCCCTGTGGCAGGGGATCATGGACAAACGCCTTGCATGGCCCGAGCGGTGGGAAAAACAGATGCGGGGAATGCCGGCGGATTTCAAGGAGACTGTCCTTGGCGGAAACCGCGGCCCCCGTCGTACTTCAGAAAAAAATTACGCCATCCTTGCCCGGGACTACATGAACCTCAATGCCCGGTTTGATTATCACTACGCCATGGTGGATGCCATGGTGGGGCCGGGTACGGAACACAACCATGTTCATTTCAGGTTCAGGGGGGGCGGGGCAAGCGATGAGAACCGAGCCCGGCGGGCCAGGTTCCTGGAACGGGTGCTTCGCCAGGAGGGGTTTGGCGTGGACCGCAGCACGGATCTTGTCACGGCCTGGTTCAGGCGTTATTCCCGGAAGGATTCTGAAAAGGCCCTTGAACGCCTCGGGCTGCTCATGGTCTGCGCCCGCCAGCTTGACGCCGTCCTTAAAAGCGATGGAGACATCAAGCGGTATGCGGACTATTTTGCCAACGGGGAGTTTAAGATGTTCCTTTAGTGATCCAGTCGTTTCAATGAAGGCGCTCAACCTTTTTCTGAAAAGAGGTCAGGCCCGGTCAGATCGGAACAACAGATCCAAAAACAGCAGGAGGAAAATCATCTTTAATGGATACACATATCGCAGAGATCAATAACTCGGACGTCAATTACAGCAGCGACCCGGAAAATATTCCCCTTCACCAGCGCCCCTCCATAAGCATCCGGGCCAAGGTTGCGGTTTCTTTTTCGCTGTTTTTCCTTTTGTCGTTTACCGTGACCGGGTGGTCCTACTGGATACTGACAAAAGTCGAGACCAAGATTGAGTTCCTCGAAATCGCCGACAACTATCTTGTTGAGATTCAGCAGGCCCGGCGGTTTGAAAAAAATTATCTGCTCTACAAAACCGATCTCAAGGAGGCCCTGGAGCCGCTTCAGAGAGCCGATGATATTTTAACCCAGAACAGCGGGAAAATTGAAAAAATCCTCGGCAAAGCCCATTTTAAAACCATGGTATCGTTCATGTCAAAATACCACGACCAGCTGATTCTGCTGAGCTCGGCAAAGGATGACAGGGAACGGGAGGCCATTGTGCCAATGCTTCGAAATTTTGGCAGCCAGATGGTTTCCTTTGCCGAGGAGTTCGTTCAAAAAGAACAGCACTCGGCCAAGCGGATGTTTTTACTGGCCAAGCGCGTTCCCATCTATTTCATGTCTGCCCTGTTTGTTTTAATGGTTTTTGTCCTGACCTTTTTAACCCGGCAGCTGCTGCTGACCCTGAACCGGTTCATGGCATACACCCGGCGCATTGGAGAGGGGGACTTTACACCGATCATGCCGGCCAGAAAATACAAGGACGAATTTACCAAGCTGGCCGAAGCGTTCAACCACATGACCAAGGAGCTGGACCACAAGCACAATGTCCTGCTCGAGTCCCACAAGCTGAGGGCCATCGGCACCCTTGTGGCAGGGGTGGCCCATGAACTCAACAACCCGTTGAACAACACCCTGCTCACGGCATCCATGCTCATCGAGGATTTTGAGACCCTTCCGGATGAAGAGAAGATGGAGATGGTCCATGATGTGATCAATGAAACCGAACGGGCCCAGAAGGTGGTGAAAAATCTGCTGGATTTTGCCAGGGAAGGCGAGACCGAGATCATGGCCCTTGATCTTGCAAAGATCGTCAGGGACTCGACCAACCTTGTTGTCAATCAGGTGAAGTTTGCCAAGGTGGATCTGCAGCTTGCCTGTGACGAGCACCTTCCCCTGATCCACGGGGATGATCAGAAGCTCAAACAGGTGTTTGTCAACCTGATTCTCAACGCCGTGGATGCATTGTCGCCGGGCGGTAAAATCAAGATCCACGTGAAAAAAGATGACACGCCCGGGTATGTGCTTGTGACGGTCCAGGACAACGGCCCCGGCATTCCCGAGCATATCCAGGGCAGGATATTTGAGCCGTTCTTTACCACCAAAACCCAGAACAAGGGTACGGGACTGGGATTGTCCGTTTCCAGGGGCATCGTTAAAAAACTTGGCGGCTATATCCGTTTGGTCAGCGGCAAAGACAAGGGAACCACATTTACCGTTGCCCTGCCTACCACAGAGTCTGCCCAGCCCTTGACCAAACCCTTGCCCTGAAACGATTCAAGTCAAAACCACCCTGTACAAGCGCTGGTTTTGACTTGTTTTTTTAAACGTTGCGGCCGGCTTTCGGCTGAACCTTCCACCGGCCGGCCGCAGGCAAGTTGGTTAATGAATTGACACTTTGTACGAATCCTTCCATGGATCCTTCAACGGAATCTTCAGGAGAAGCAGGCCGTTTTCATAATTGGCCTCCGTGCTTTTTATCTCCACCGGGCAGCAAAAAGAGCCTGTGGAAACATATTCAACATCCCCCCTTTCAGCCCTGAGCCTGAAACTGTCATCGTTGAGTTTCAGATCAATATCTTTTTTCTTCACACCGGGCATGGTGAATTCAAGGTGAAGGGTGGAACTTTTATCGTCCACGCACGAGCAGAGTTCTGCAGCCACGCGTCTTTTTTCATGTTTTGACTGTTCCATTATATAAACCTCCTCAAACTAAGGATATTTTTGATAACGCTTTTGTTGGTATCTGTCATCAAAGGCCGTTGCCGGCCTTGTCGTGACAATTTATATTGTAAGGCAGATTCCAAAAAAAACAAGTTGTCCAGGTTTATCTTTTGCCCCCCCGGGCTGGCCCAGGGCGGGGTATGCATTCACCCGTCAGCCCGGAGCACAGGTTGGGGTTGCAACTTATGGTGTGCTGTCGTAAACAACGACAATAAAGAAAGCCCTAACTATGAAAATAAGGAAAGCCTGACTCCATTATGATAAAAAAGCAGTGGTTCCTGATCAGTCTCGTGGCTGTGTTTGTTGCGGTTGTTTTTGACAAGTCCAACCTTTTGTCGGAAATGGGAATGGTGTTAAAGGACAACCATGGCCCGGATGTGATGATTTTTCTGATTTTCATCTTTTCAGGCCTGCTGATCGAAAGCCATCAGGTCAGGGCCGGAATCAGGGATATCCCTTCGACCCTTCTGGCCCTTGCGGTCATTGTTGTCATCGCACCCCTGGCCGCCCTGGCCCTTTCATACCTGCCCGTTGATACCGGTGTGGCCATCGGGCTTTTTATCGTGGCGGTCATGCCAACCACCCTTTCTTCGGGGATTGTGATGACCGGAACCGCCGGCGGAAACATGGCCCATGCCCTTTTTGTGACCATCCTTTCGAACTTTGTCGCCATTTTTTCCATTCCCTTTACCCTTTCGCTGCTTCTGCCCGTGCTGAACCAGGAAAAGGCCTTCAGCATTGACCAGGGGGCCATTATTTTCAAGCTGCTGGTGCTTGTTCTCGTTCCCCTGATTGTTGGAATGGGTTTAAAGGCCTGGGTGTTCAAGGCAAGGAATATGGGCGGATTCCAAAAGGTCAACCAGTTCATGATCCTCGGGATTGTGTTCATTTCCCTGGGCGGGGCCAAGGCGGTGCTTCTGGGCCAGGGCTCTTCCTTCTGGGCCATCGCCCTGCTGGCGGCCGTGTTCCACACCATGCTTCTTGGTGCCTCGTTCCTGCTGGTCAAATGGTTTAAACTGAAAAAGGGCCGCTATGAAAGTGTTGTCTTTATGGGCTCCCAAAAGACCCTGGCCCTGTCGGTCATGATCCAGGTGACCTATTTCAACGAATTCGGAATAGCCCTTCTGGTGTGCGTTGTCCACCACATTGTTCACCTCATGATTGACGGGTACCTAAGTGCAAGGCTCGGCCGTTAACGGCCCTGGCGGCCCAACTGATTTCAGCTGCGACCCTAAACCTCTCTGATCTTCTTTCCCAAATGCCATCCCCTGGCAAGGTAGAGAAACGGCGTGTCTGCCACGCCCACCACCCATTTTAAAAGATAGGTTGTCCAGAAGATTTCGATCAGGGCCTGGGTGGGAAACACGCCCCAGAAGGCCAGCAGGGTGAACAGGCTGGAATCTATGAACTGGCTGGCCATGGTGCTGGCATTGTTTCTCAGCCACAGATGCCCTGGGGAGGGAAATCGATTTTTCCAGAATTCAAAGGCCCACACGTCGTGGGACTGGGATATGAAATAGGCAACCAGGCTTGCTCCGGCAATCCTGGGCATGAATGAAAAGATGTTCTTCAGGCTTGCCTGGGAAAAATCATCGGGTGCCGGGGCAAACAGCAGGGCCATGTTCATGAGAACCGTCATGGCCACCAGGGAAAAAAGACCCAGGTACACGGCCTTTTTTGCCTCTCGTTTGCCGTAGAGTTCCGACAGGATGTCGGTCACCAGGAACGAGGAGGCATAGACGATGTTGCCAAGGGTTGCTGAAATGCCGACGATCTCCACCAGTTTGACCACCTGGATGTTGGCGACAATGGCGGCAATGGGTATCCAGGCGTAGAGGCCTGTCTTTCCAAACAACCGGTAGATGAGAATGATAAAGGTAAAGTTGACGGCAAGCATGGCAAGCCAGAGGAGTTCGTTGATGGGGTGCCTCCAGTTTTGTTAAGGCGGGAGCTGTGACCGCCGGTTTAAGGGACAGGGTTGAGACTGTCCCCCTTAAATTATGGGAAGTTGTCTCCCCAATGAGCGAATGAAGATATCATTTAAAGCCGTCAATATCAATCAGAAAATAAGCCCTTGATTGACTCGGCCACCAGGGATTCTTCCACCTGAAAGGGCAGGGTGATCTGGTCGTTGTTCGTGTTTTCCCGGTTGTATTGGGCCGCCACTGCCATGGCATTGGGGTTGCGGCTCCAGTTTCGACGGGCAACCCCGCCCATGACATCCCAGGTCATGGCCGACGCGATGATCTCGTCCACACGCCTTGAGCCGTCGAGCACCAGTCCAAACCCGCCGTTGATGGCCTTGCCGATGCCCGTGCCCCCGCCGTTGTGAAGCGCCACAAGGGACATGCCCCGGGCCGCATTTCCGGCAAAGCAGTGGGTGGCCATGTCCGCACACACATTGCTGCCGTCCCTGATGTTGGCCGTTTCTCGGAACGGTGAGTCCGTGCCGCCCGGGTCGTGGTGGTCCCGCCCCAGGAGCACGGGGCCGATCTTTTGGTCCCTCACCAGCGCATTGAACTTCAGGGCAATGGCAACCCGGCCCTGGGCATCTGAATAGAGTATCCTGGCCTGGCTGCCCACAACCAGGCGGTTTTTCTTGGCATCCCGGATCCAGACGTGGTTGTCCCTGTCCTGGGGACAACGGGCAGGGTCGATGCATTCCATGGCTGCCTGGTCGGTTCGATCAAGGTCGGCGGGGTCACAGCTCAGGCAGACCCAGCGAAAGGGGCCGTACCCGTAATCAAAGATCGGTCCCATGATATCTTCAAAATACGAGGGATAGACAAAGCCGTCCTTGGCATCCATGCCGTTTTTTGACACCTCGGTCACGCCTGCATCAAATACGGCCTTGAGAAAGGCGTTGCCGTAGTCAAAGAAAAAGGCACCCTGGTCAACCAGTCGGCCGATGGCCTTGATATGGCGTTTGAGGCTCTTGTCCACAAGGCGGATGAATCGGTTTCGGTCGGTTGCCAGCAGACGGGTACGCTCGTCAAAATCAATTCCCTGGGGGCAGTATCCCCCGTCATGGACCACATGGCAGGAGGTCTGGTCGGTGAGAAGGTCCACCCGGACTTTTTGGGTGGCCATGTATTCGAGCAGATCCACCACATTGCCGTGGAAGGCGATGGAGGTGTTCGTCTTTTCTTTTACGGCCGCCTGGGCCATGGCAACGGCCTGTTCCAGGCTGTCGGTCACAAGATCCACCCATCCCTGGCGGTGACGGGTTTCGATCCTTGAGTAATCCACCTCGGCCGTGATCGAGGCGGCACCGGTTATTTTGGCGGCCTTGGGCTGGGCACCGCTCATCCCGCCCAGCCCGGACGACACAAACAGCAGGCCTGCAAGGTTTCCATGGTCTGCAACCCCGCACATCTTTCGGCCGGCATTGAGAAGGGTGTTGTAGGTGCCGTGGACAATGCCCTGGGGACCGATGTACATCCAGCCGCCGGCCGTCATCTGACCGTAGGAAGTGACCCCCATCTGGGCGGCAATTTCCCAGTCAAGAAGATTGTCGTAGAGTCCGACCATGAGCCCGTTGGTGATTATTACCCGGGGATTGTCCGGGCTTGACCTGAACAGCCCCAGGGGGTGGCCCGACTGGACCACAAGGGTCTGGTTTTCGTGCATCTCTTCCAGGTAGCGTTTGATCAGGGCGTATTGCATCCAGTTCTGGCAGACGCTGCCCGTCTCCCCATAGGTGACAAGCTCGTAGGGGTAGAGGGCCACCTCAAAATCAAGGTTGTTGTCGATCTGGAGCTGAAAGGTTTTGCCGGCAAGGCAGTTTCCCCGGTACTGATCAACGGGTTTTGCCTTGAGCAATCGTTTGGGCCGGTATCGGTACCCATAGATGCGGCCCCGGGTGGTCAGCTCTTGGAGAAATTCCGGGATGAGCACCCCATGGTGGGCCGGGGGAATGTAGCGCAGGGCATTTCTGAGGGCGATTTGGGTCTGGGACCGGGTCAGGCGAAATCCCCTGTCCGGTGCCCTGCGGATTCCCTCCTGGAAAATGGTTTTGTCCGGCAGGTCTTCGTCAAGATGTATCGCCATGGATGCCTTGACCTGGTCGTTGGTGAGCATATTCCCTCCGTATAAAAAAGGTGTTGACCCTGGCAGGGATGCCAAATCCCCCGCCCTGGTGCGGAAATGTTTGACTCTGTAATTATTTGTATATATTTTAGAAAAATATGTAAATGAAAGTGTGGGTTTCATCGCAAAACAGCGAAAAAAATCAATGGGGGCTGCACATGCATCACATGGAAATAGAGCCTGGTAAACTCACCCTGGGACAAATGCGGACCATTCATTCCGGTCCGGTTCATCTTAAGCTGTCACCCCAATGTCTCGGGCCCATTGAAAAGTCCGTTGCCACGGTCCGAAAGGTGATCGACCAGGGTCGGGTGATCTACGGCGTTAATACCGGTTTCGGGCTGCTGGCAAGAACGGTCATTCCCAGGACTGAACTCGAACATCTCCAGCACTCGATTGTTCTCTCCCATGCGGCAGGGGTTGGCAAACCCATGCAGGATTCAACCGTTCGGCTGACCATGGCCCTGAAGATCAACAGCCTTGCCCGGGGGTATTCCGGAATCCGTGCCTGTGTGATCGATGCCCTTGTCGGCCTTGTCAATGCCCAGGTGTATCCCTGTATCCCTGAAAAGGGGTCCGTGGGCGCATCCGGGGATCTTGCTCCCCTGGCCCACATGTCCACGGTTTTGCTTGGCGAGGGTGAGGTCCGGTACCAGGGCAGGGTCCTGTCTGGAAAAGAGGGGCTTGAAATTGCAGGCCTTGATCCCATTGTGCTCGCTCCCAAGGAGGGGCTTGCCCTTCTCAACGGAACCCAGGCGTCCACGGCCTTTGCCCTCCAGGGGCTGTTTGCGGCCGAGGATCTTTTTGCCGCAGCCCTGGTCAGCGGGTCCCTCAGCGTGGAGGCGGCCCTTGCCAGCCGAAGGCCCTTTGACCCGCTCATCCATGAAGTCCGGGGCCACAGGAGTCAGATCGACACGGCAGCGGCTTTTCGCACGCTCCTCGCCCACAGTGAAATCGAAGATTCCCATAAAAACTGCGAATCTGTCCAGGATCCCTATTCCCTTCGATGTCAGCCCCAGGTCATGGGGGCCTGCCTCTCCCAGATCCGCAATACAGCAGAGACACTTCTGGTCGAGGCAAATGCCGTGTCCGACAACCCCCTGGTGTTTGCCGACCAGTGCGACATCATTTCCGGCGGAAATTTTCACGCAGAGCCCGTTGCCATGGCCGCAGACAACCTGGCCCTGGCCTTTGCCGAGATGGGGGCCCTGTCCGAGCGGCGCACGGCTCTTTTGATCGACACCCACATGAGTAAATTGCCGCCGTTTCTGGTTGAAAAGGGGGGGCTTAACTCCGGGTTCATGATGGCCCAGGTCACGGCTGCGGCCCTTGCCAGTGAAAACAAATCCCTTGCCCACCCGGCATCGGTGGACAGCATGCCCACCTCGGCCAATCAGGAGGATCATGTCTCCATGGCGACCTTTGCAGGACGGCGCCTGGCTGAAATGACGGAAAACACGGGAAATATCATCGCCATTGAGCTCCTGGCTGCCTGCCAGGGGGTAGACTTCAGGGCGCCGTTTAAAACATCCCCAACCCTTGAGCAGGCAAAGGCCCTGGTGCGACAGCGGGTTTCTTTTTACGATCAGGATCGTTACTTTGCGCCGGATATTGCCGCAGCTGCCGGGCTGGTTTTTTCCGGAGCCTTTAACGCCTTTATGGGCCATGGTCTACTGCCAAGCCTGGCAGGTAGGTGATAAAAGTGATTCCCCTGCCGGGTTAGGATTTCATTTATACTTATTCACCGTCTGGCGCAACACTCACTGCTTTCTGAAACTGTTACTGGGCAACAAATCGCAGGTGAAAACTTGCCCATATGCAAGGTGCAAAAGAATCTAAAACCGGAGACTATTACTGTACGTGAGGATTTCAGAGTTTTGCAGCAACGCCGCAGATGGGGGAGCTTTCGTTCAAATACTAATTAGAAAAAATAGCCAGACATTTTTGGATTTTTATCAAATTACACATCCTTGTTCACCTCCATTGGGTAGCAAGTGTGGTGAAATAGCATATGAGATTAGTTGGGACCCAATGCCAGTTGCATATCCTTATTTCGTTACGAGAAAACAGGCATATGAATAAAAGAGAGTTCAGTGAACGAGACATTTGCACCAAGTTTATCACCTTGGCCATAGAACGAGTAGCATGGAAGCTGATATGGTTTATCCCTTTGATCTAAAATTTTTCCGAAAGTTATGAAATATATTTCATGGTGGGCTAAATGAGTCAGTCTCTTTATTTGACGGTGATAATCAATAAATTTAAGAACCCGGTCTTTTTTTGAATGTATGACTGAAAATAGAGGGGGCATTTTTTTTAAAAATTGTTGAAGGTTTACATACTGCAAATTTTATTAATAAAATAGAAATTGCTATTATTCTTTTTTTCTGATAGCCGATGAGTAAATTTTGTATTGTTGTATAGCATGGAGTAAAATATGGCATTAAGCCTCACTATTCATGTCAATAGTTGAACAAATGTAGGACTGTTTCTTTTCGAGGCAAACTTTATGATAGAAATTAATGATGTTTTAAAATTTGATTTTGAATCGGTGCCTGTTGATCCTTTCTGGAATGTTGGGCATGAGAAAGAATTAAAAATGCATCGTATACATGCTTATCCAGCTAAATTTCCATCTTTCATAACAACTAAAGCTCTTGAGTATGCAAAAAGCCAAAAATATCAAGTTTTTAAAATTGCAGATGTTTTTTGTGGTTGTGGAACAACCGCATTTGAAGCCAAACGAAACAATATTGAGTTTTGGGGATGTGATATTAACCCTGTGGCCACTCTGATTGCTAAAACAAAAAGCAGAACATATCAGTCATGGAGACTGAAAAAATATTTTAATTCTATTTTAAAAAATTTTCAATGTTCAGAAATAATTAACCATTATTTAGAATCAAATGAGAGGTTGAGATATTGGTATTATGAAAAACAATACAATGAACTTGCTCATCTGAAATACTCAATTATAAAAAGCACCCCTGAAAAAAGTGACTACAGGCTTTTTTTCCTGACAGCTTTTTCAAACATTCTTAAACCTACATCGGTGTGGTTGACCAAATCAATCAAGCCACAAGTCGATCCTAATAAAGCTCCTGGAGATGTTTTATCTTGTTTTCGACAGCAGTTTAAAACAATGTTAATAGCCAATCAGGAGGCTGGCATCCTTTTTAATGGATATTCAAAGATAGTTACAAATAATTTTTTGAATGTTAAAACAAATGCTCCATGTGTCGACATGATAATTACAAGCCCACCGTATGTTACTTCTTATGAATATGCGGATCTCCACCAATTATCATCACTTTGGCTTGAATTTGCAGAGGATTATAGAGACTTACGAGAGGGCTCCATTGGCAGTCTGTATCATCAATATGATTTTAACGGTGAATGGAAAAGACTGAATGAAACTGGTTTCAAGATAGTTTCTCGCCTTTTATGCCAATATAAATCAAAGGCACGTTCAGTGACAAAGTATTTTTTGGATATGCAGAGAGCGGCTGAAAAAATCTATGGAATGTTAACGTTGGGGGGAATAGCTGTTTTTGTTATTGGAAATACGGAATATAAGGATGTAAGGATTGATAATGCCAAACATTTATCAGAATCTTTACTACATTCAGGTTTTAAGAAGGTAATGGTTACAAAAAGAAAAATTAGCAATAAGATTCTTACGCCATATCGTGACACACGAGGCAAATTTACGACAAACTCCACCGGCCGGAAAATATATAATGAAGAATTTATTTTAATAGGGATAAAGTAAGAATGGCCACAAGTAAAAATCTTAAGATCAGACCCTATGCCCGCCTTCTAACTATGCTTGGAGAACAACTCATCAAAAATGAGAGGATTGCTCTCATGGAATTGATAAAAAATTCATACGATGCGGATGCCAGTTGGGCTAAAATTTCATTTCTGAATTTTGATGATGGCTACAAAATAAAACAGGACTCTAAGATAGTCATTGAAGATAACGGTCACGGGATGTCGCCTGATATAATAGAGAGACATTGGCTGAATCCGGCTACTCCAGAAAAAAAACTCAGAAAAGTAAAAAAAGATACAACAAAGAAGGGTCGAGTTATCCAAGGGGAAAAAGGAATTGGTCGATTTTCAATTCTTAAACTCGGAAAAAAAATAAATATCATCACCCGGGCCGAGAATGAAAATCAAGAATCGAAAATCCAATATGATTTTTCAATATATGATAATGATTTTCTTTCTGAAAATGGAGAGGCAAAAGAGCTCTTTATCGATGATTTAACAGTTTCTTTATCCATTCGCTCTCCGCAATACTTTAGAGCTAACAGGGAAATTAATCTTGGAACACGAAGAATCAACGCTCCAAGTCATGGTACTGTTATTGAAATAACTGATTTGAAGGGTAGCTGGAGCACAAATAAAGTTCAAAAGGTTTATAGTGATCTTGCACGCTTACAGTCTATTTTTGTTGGATGTATTGATGCGAATAAATCTGATAATAACGCTTTTGAGGTTTTGATCTATAAAGATAATGATAATGAGGCATTTGAAGAAAAATATTTTGAAAAATTACATTTGCTACTGAATGAGTATACAGTTATTAAGCTTGAAAATGGTATTTTCGACGGTGATCATACGATTTCTTTTCATATTAATGATAAACCCTCAAAAATTGATATTTTTGATCCTAAATTTACAGGGTTGCGTCCATTTAAAGATATCTTTGGGAATGGTGCGAAGGAACTTAGGGAGAGAAAACTCGAATGTGGTTCTTTTAAGTTTGGATTTTACATATTTGATTTGTCTCCAAAGGCCCCAAATAGATACAAATTAGATAAAGAGGATAAGAAGATATTGAGGTCACACCGGATCTATCTCTATAGAGATGGTATCCGAGTCTATCCATATGGCGACGAGGAAGACGATTGGTTAAGTATTGACATAATGCGTGGAACAATAAGCGCTGGGCAATTCTTAAGTAATGATCAGATTGTTGGATATGTGAACATTTCTCAAAAAGATAATCCCAGACTACAAGACAAAACAAATCGTGAAGGTTTAATTGATGAAGGTAATGCTACGCAAGATTTTATTACGATTTTGCAAAATCTGTTGGCATTTTTGAGAGCTTACCCTTTTAAGAAATATCAAGTTACTGAGCAGAAGAAGAAAGAGCAGGATAATATCGGTACTAAACAAATTGATAAAAATTTTGAGGAACTAAAAAATTCAGTTATAGAGAATAAAAAAGCCTTAGGTTTAATTAAAAAAGTTGAACAAGGTTTTAAGACTGAACGTCAATATTTAATGCGTCGGGTTGATACAACCGAGGAATTGGCTGGTGTTGGACTTTCAGTGGAAACAGCTTCACATGATATCAAAGCCATAATGGCTCGCGTGCTTGCAAATATTGATGGTCTTATTAGTGATTTGATGACTGGCGGTGGTATCGATAGGGAAGGGCTATTAAAAGAACTTCAGTCCGTCCGAGGTGGAATGAGTTTTGTTGACGCACAACTAAAAGACATCCAACTCTTATTTAAGTCCTCAAAGCAACGAAGAAAAAATATCAGGATTATAGAAATTGTTAAAAAAGTAGAACGTATTTATAAGCGGTTGCTTAACAAAGAAGCTATTAGCCTAAAAATTAATACGGTTGGTTCTCCGCTTATTGCCAAAACAACGGATGCTGTTCTTTTACAGTTGATTTTAAATTTGATGGATAATTCTGTTTACTGGCTTCAACAAATATCAAAAAAAGATAAACGAATTGAGGTCCTTTTAGATGGAGATAAAGGACAAATGATTTTTTCAGATAATGGTCCCGGTATTGACAACGAAGATGCCTCATATGTTTTTGAACCTTTTTTTTCTGGCAAGGGCGATGAAGGAAGGGGGCTTGGTTTGTATATAGCGAGACAACTCCTTGAGAGGCATGAATATTCTATTGAGCTGGCTGAATTGAAGTCTGACAAGATTTTATCCGGAGCAAATTTTATCATCAATTTCGTTGTGGAGGAAAAATAGTGACCTTGAGAATGGAGTTGAAAAATTTATTCAGTGGTATTGCTGTTGTGATTGACGACGAAGTCAACATTTCAAACCCCAAAAATGGAATTGGCAATATAGTTCAGCAAATAAAAAGTCAAAATATTCCTATCCTGACTTATGAAGAACTTCCTCTTGACGAAACTATTAAGCACTTTCAAAATTTATCATTTTTGCTTTTGGATTGGCGACTGAATCCTCCTAATAAAAACATTAACGCAGGAGTCATTCTGCCTGACCATATTGCGGAATATGATGAAAACGAAAATATTTCTTTCCTTTGTAAATTTAGAGATATTTGTTTTTGTCCTATCTTTATTTTTACGAATGAGGACACTGAGGTGATTGAGTCAAAACTTGAGGAGGAAGGTCTGTATAAGAAGGGCTGTTTAAACCATATTTTTGTAAAATCAAAAGATGAGCTTAGAGGAACTAAAAAATTCCTGAACGAAGTGATAAGCTGGATAGAAAAAAATTCTTCAATATACGTACTTAAGAAATGGGAGCAAGCATACCGAATTTCAAAAAATAAATTATTTTTAGAATTTCAGGAACTTAGTCCAATTTGGCCTAAAATTATGTGGAAGAATTATGGTGACGATGGTGTAAACAAGTCGCTTGAATTAGGTGAATTTATTTCGAAAAATATGCATACAAGGATGGCACCGCTTCGTTTTTCAGATAAAATTTTAAACAAAAGAGGCCGAATTGTAAGCCCTGAAGAAATTAAGAAAGTGATTGAAGGGGAACGATTTTTAAAAAAAGACAAATTAGAAGCAGACAATATTTGTTCTGGCGATATCTTTAAAATCAGCAAGAAATATTACATTAATATACGAGCAAGCTGCGACTTAATACCTGGAAGAGGGGCTGACGGTTCTGTTGACGATGTAGACCTATACTTATTGCAAGGATCTCAATTGTCAGAGGCTAATACGAAAAAAATGTACAATCGTAAGTATGGATCTTTTCAGGAAATTGATTCTCAGTCAATTGTTTTTCCATTAAATGAAAATAAGGTGATTGATTTTCGTTTTAAAAAACTTAAAATTAAAAAATGGAAAGAAATCAAGGAAAAAAGAATAGGTAGACTTCTTCCTCCATTTATTAATAAAATTCAGCAAAAATATGCTCTTTACATTCAGAGACAAGGTTTACCAAGAATTCCAAAAGAAGCAATTTCTTAACTTTCTCAACTTTTCTCATTATGAAATGGAGAATGGTGGCAATGGTGAAATCGAAGATAATAAAAACTATTTTGCGAAAACCTGGTTGGGAATCCGGGATAAAAAAATATACTGGTTATAACGGGTTCTTTAGATGTCCACATTAAAATTAACCAAAAAAGAAGCAGCCCAGTGACAAATTGATTTAGCAATTCGCTTGTTATTTGAGAATGAAGATCCTGTCGGAATTCACACTTTAGCAATGGCAGGTTTCCGAGTCTTACGAGATATAGCAGAGAAAAAAGACAGCGATGTTAGCAAACTAGTCCAAGCTATCATTAAGCCAGGTAAAGAGGGCAAATTTTGGGGATCATTTCATCCTTTTGCAAATTTTCTTAAGCATGCCAACGAAGATCAAAAAGGAATAATCGATGATATTAAGGAAGAAATTAATGATCCAATATTATTATTAGCTTCTCTTTACTACCGAGATCTTGGCTATCAGTTTACACCAGAAATGTTGACTTTAGCTGTATGGTATTCAGTTATCCATCCTGATGCAATTGAGGAGAACACTTCAGGATACTTTCTGACACAAGTTAAATTATTACAAACCACTTTGATTGGAAAACCACGTCAAGAAAAGCTGATAGAAGGAAAAAAGTTTTAGATTTCGCCAGAACATTTCTAAAAAAGTAAATTGTCACGTAATCTATATATACTAAAATTAATGATTGTAACAGCATTTTAAGAATCGAAAACGTATCTATTCAGCCTCGAAAAAAAATGAGTCAATTTTTATTTTTTACTTGACAGTGTTTTTTTGAGAAAAATAGATTTTTGAGTTGTACTTCAGGCTTTATCCGTTTAAAGAGGATAGCCCCTATAATAGGCTATTACCTCAACAATCCGGTCACGGTCAATGGCCAGCCATATGGGATAAAAACAAATGTAACCGGAGGCAACCTGAAGCGAAAAATTTGTCTCTGAAAACCTGTGTTATAATACCTCCATAAATAAACGATGTACATGGAGGTTCTTGTTGGGAATAAAGGTGGATTCGATCGACGTAGATGAAACAGTTAAGACAGCCCGAAAATTGCTGGAAGAGGAACAGATTTCTCCGGCATTGAAAGCTGCACTTGACGTCTTGTTTTTGTTGGTCACTTTATTGCTATGACAGCAAATAACGGTTGGATTTTTGAAAAGCCCTGCCAGTAAACCCTTTCCAGCCCAAATCCTTATCAGATAAAGTATGTGTTCTTCAAAAAACACACCCAACTATACCCCTTTAAGCTAAGAAAACCCAAATTTAAAGAAAAAAGAGCTTTGAATCTCCCCTCTTTTTTGATAGAGTGTGTGTAATTTATATTAAATAGTGGCTGACCGAAAACCCTTTTGAGATGTCTTCGGATGGCCTCATAAATTCTCGATTTTCATCTCTTCAGAGGGCTATGCGAGATGCAATGTTCTTTTTTCGCTGATCTTTGACAATTTAACCTGACTTTGGGCGTGACTATCCCTTTTTTCTTAAATCGGCCTCTTTTTCTGCTACTTTGGTTTAGCCTGATTTACGTTGAATCCGTTTTAGCTCTTTCTGTTGAATATGATGCCCGATAATCTGAAGGTTCCTTGCCAGAACCGACAAACTGACATACCGCTTAAAACCATGAATACCATGATCCGGGCACCTATCCAGACCATGGTTTTCTAATCCGTTGATGGCGGACTCAACTGCCGAGTGTTTTCTCTTGGATTTGCGAAACTCCTCGGCTGTTTCTTCTGCAAATTCAGCTTTGTTTCGCTTCCCTTTTTTTGGAAGCACCAGGAGGGTAAGATTCTTTTTTAAAGTTTTCTTGTTTTCAGGACTGTAGAAACCCTTGTCAAAACTGCATCCTTTGAGATTTGGAAACTTGCTTTGAGCGGCATCGACCATGGCAACTGCCACCTTGTCGTCAGTTTCTTTTTCCATCACCTGATGATGCAGAATCAGGCCGTATTGATCTTCCAGGATACAGACTCGCAGCCCCAATTCTTGGGGAACACCGGCTTTCCCTTTGGAGATCCATTCCGTATGGGGTTCAAAGAGCGAGAAGACCTTTTCATTATGCGGGATTTTTTCACCCTTTACAACACGCCGCCTAATTTGATCAATCTGCCGATTAGCATGATCGATATACGTTTTCAACTCTTCTATTTTTGCCAGACAGACGGGATCATTTGAAGCAACAAGTTCTATGGTAAAATTTGCCGTTTTGACAAAAGCCTCTGCAGATTCGATATAATTGATGTGGGCTGCAATGATTAACTGCTTCTTTTCGGCCTTCTTTTTTTCATCCTTTGAAGTAGAATGTTTCAATTTTTGGGCAGTGCGAAAGAGTTTTTTAAAAGAACGTATATTAAAATCGTGCTGTCGCCAAAGGGTCATACCCAGATCCTGGCTGATCATGGTGGCAATTTGAATCATTTTTCGGACAGCGTCGAATAAAAGGTTTATATCGGTTGGGTAGTGTACATCCGTCTCAAGAACAAAGGAATCACAGCGTCCCATCAACGTCTGGTCTTTTTTTTTACCAGGAGTTTATGACCTTCTTTGACCACCAAAGTGTTTATTCTATCAAGGACTTCCGGGGTTAAAAGCGAGACGTTATCCTTCAAAGTTTGAAGCGGGTATGTTTTGTCGTCGTCCATCATCCCGTGCCCAAGCATCTGCCGCATGGTTTTATGGTTGTTGGCAATTTCTTGAAGTTTGTCATAATCCCAGTTGCAGTTAAGCCGAATGGTTCCCATTACAAGAATTTTCCATAAATCCATTCCAGGACGGCCGTTTTTAGAATCAACCCTCTCCGGGGTTACGGTTTCAAGAATGTCAAAAACTGCTTGGCGAAGTTCTTTATCACAATAGATATGTTTCAGCCCCAAAAGAAGCTTGGGGATCTCATCCCTGGATCTCATATCAATTTTGATATCCTCGATGGGAGTTTGTCCGAATGTCAGCTGTGGGTCGAAAATTTTACGCAAAATAACCTCGAAGATTTTGTAAAACATTAAAACGGCAAGATATTTACTGATTAGTAATATCTTGTGTTATTATCATATAATTCAAGGTGTTTATCATAAATTATTGAGGAGTAAAAGTCAAGAGTAAAGTGACGTTTAAGAAAGAACTTCAACTTACGCTATGGTTTATAACGCCCCTAAAGACAGGGGTTTAGAGGTTTTCGGTCAAACACTAAATAACACATACTTTATCAGCTGGAGGGGCGATGAAAGAATATGATGTCCTGGTAAAATTCAGACAAGATAAAATTATGACCATTGAAGAATTGATGCATGTACTTCAATGCTCTGCGATAACGGTGAGAAGAAGATTAAAAAAGTGGGAAGCCTTCACCAGTATAAATCAAAATGGGCGTTACTACACATTGCCTGAAATTCCCGAATTTGACAGTAACGGGTTGTGGAAATATAAACCTGCTCTTTTTTCTAAACACGGCAATTTACGGCAAACAATTATTGAGTTGGTCAGAAAGTCCCAAAAAGGGCTTAGTGCTGCTGACATTTCCCAAACTATTGAAATTCCATCAACCAGTTCCTATTTTTCACAAATCAAAAACTCGGATGGGATCAAAAGAGAAAAATATCAAGGCCGGTTCTTTTATTTTGCAGACTCACCAGCCAAATATGAACAACAGAAAAGGGGATTGGGACAGCAAATAACTGATAGCTGGATCACTGATGCCCAAGCTGTTAGAATTTTAGTACACTTGATAAAGAATCCAGGGATTGAAGTTGATCGTCTCGCAATTGAATCAGCCCCTTCGGGTAAGCGGTTTGACACAGCTGCCGTTAAGCAATTTTTGGAATTTCATGACCTGTTAAAAAAAACTTCGGATACAGAGCAATAAAATGCCTCACCGGATATGTCGCTAAAATAACCGATGGACTTTGTTCGCAGAATTTATTTCCCAAAAAACCAACCATTTATTTTTTTCCCAAAGGAATAAATCATCAGGATTTGAGAGTTCTCAAAACCCGGGAAAAGACAGTCGTAACTTTAGATATAGGATCTTTTTGTGCCAAGGAAACGGTTCTGGTTGATCCGACTGACAACACAGTTCATCAAAGCCAACAGCTTCGTTCTCTGACTCCATATCGGTGTACATATGGGTATGACGTGTTGGTTTCTGTCGGGTATGGCCTTTTTGTCCATTGCCTTCCGGAACAGCAAATTATTGAACAATTAGCTGGTAGAAATGTTGCCATTTCTCAACGGGAAATTGGCTTTCTTGGGAAAAAATTTATCGCTTATCTCGCCATAGCTCATCGGCAAGCACAGCAACGATTAAATCAGCTTATGTCTCGCAGAGGCGGATATATTTTGCACATTGACGGAACTTGTGAAGGCGGCAGTCCTCATCTTTTTACCGGGATGGATGGTATTGCTCAAATTGTATTGGACAATATCAAATTGCCTTCGGAAAAAGCGGAATCAATCATCCCCTTTTTAGAGGGTTTAAAAAAGCAATACGGCAATCCAATTGCCTTGGTCCATGATATGGGGAAAGGTATTTTGTCTGCAGTGGCCGAAGTGTTCAAAGGTATCCCGGATTTCATCTGTCATTTTCATTTTTTAAGGGACATCGGTAAAGATTTATATGAGGCCGAATATGCTAAAATAAGGACCCGTTTAACAAAGCATAAAATCAGGGCTGTTCTCCGGGCAAAGGCAAAAGCATTAGCATCTCTGATGGATGATGATACTCAGGTTGGGACCGACCTGTTGGAATGTCTTTCCAATGGTCAGCCCAATTTAATACCCGCAGATAAATTAGCTGTTGTTTCATCATATATCATGATCCATTGGGCTCTTGATACAACGGGGCAACTGGAAGGGTATGGTTTCCCATTTGATTGCCCACATTTTATTTTCTACCAAAGATTGAAGGTCCTGCATAAAATGGTGAATACAGCCGAAGATAAGCAGTTTGACAAACGATTCTTCAATCTTTTGAACCCCCTCAACAAAATTGTCAATGACCAGCAATTAAAAAGTGCTGCCAAGCAAATTGAGAAAAAAATGGGAACGTTCAAACAACTTCGAAAAGCCCTATCCTTAACCGTTTCTGGAAAGAAAAAAGGCCTTAATGATGATGGCGATGATTATACCAACATGAAAAGTATTGCCCAGAAGGTGAAGCAATTTCGAGCTGAAATAATGACTGACGAAAAATTATCTCAAGTAGGTTCATATAGAAAAATGATCAAACAGATTGACACCTACTGGGACAAACTTTTTGCCGATCCAATTACAATCGAAACATTCCATGGACAGGTCATCATTCAACCACAGCGTACCAATAATATTCTGGAACGATTTTTTCGGGATCTGAAACGCAGAAACAGGAAAAGAAGTGGAACGATATCGTTGAATAAAAGACTTAAAACCATACTCACTGACACTCCGTTAATCAAGAATCTCGACAATTCAGAATATATGGAAGCCATTCTTGATGGGAATGACAACTTGGAAGAACGGTTTGAAAAAATTGATGCTAATCTGGTAGCTGAAAAATTGAAGGCCGAACAAAAATCACATGAAAAAATCAGTCCTGAAATGAAAAAAATAATTCAACGCCCTGATTTGCCAGACGAACTGATTTCATTATTGGCGGCCTGAAAGCAAAATTAATACCAACCGTTATTTGCTGTCATAGCTTTATTGTGTAACCGCCTGGGCCTTAACAGCAGTAACAGCAGCAAGCCACCCTCTTCAGATCCCAATCGAAAAAAGACAAAGAGAGAACCGGGGGTAAATAAGCCCGGCGGACAAGCTGGGCATATCGGCAGTACTCTGGAAAGAGACCCGAATCCTGATTTCGTAGAACCCATAACGGTTGACAGAGCCACCCTTCCCGAGGGTACCTACAAGGAGATAGAACCTGTTGTCAGACAGGTGATTGATATCGACATTACAAAAATCGTGACGGAATACCGGGCTCAAGTACTTGAGGCTGAAAATGGCAACCGCTATACCGCTGTTTTCCCTGAAGGTGTCACCAAAGCCGTTCAGTATGGTGTCAGTGTGAAGGCCTACGCCACATTCTTTTCTCAATATCAGCTGATTCCCTATGACAGGGTAGAAGAAACCTTCAGGGACCAGTTGGGAATTCCCATCAGCAAAGGGTCAATATATAATTTCAACAAAGAGGCCTTTATAAAACTGGAGGAGTTTGACCAAATTGTCAAACGCAGACTGTTTCAGTCGCATTTATGTCATGCCGATGAGACCGGCATCAATATAAACAGTGTCAGGCGCTGGCTGCATTGCACATCCAATGCGCTCTGGACCTATTTTTTTCCCCATGAAAAAAGAGGCAAGGAGGCCATGGATGAAATAGGCATTCTTCCCCTGTTCAAAGGCATTCTCTGCCACGATCACTGGAAACCATATTTGAAATATGATTGTCAGCATTCCCTTTGCAATGCCCATCACTTAAGAGAGTTGGAGCGGGCATGGGAACAGGATAATCAGACATGGGCCAGGGACATGAGGGATTTGTTGAAAGAGATCAATATTGCGGTGGATGATGCCGGTGGCCAACTCAATCCGGCAAATTCTGAAGAATACCGAAAAAAATATCGGGATCTGCTGGAAACAGCCCAAAAGGAATGCCCGCCACCTGATGAAAGCAATAGGAAAAAAGGACAACGGGGCCGACTCAAGCGCTCTAAATCAAGAAGTCTTCTTGAACGATTGGTGGACTATGAAACCGAAACCCTGAGATTCATGGACAACCCCTTGGTACCCTTCACTAATAACCAGGGTGAAAATGATATCAGGATGACCAAAGTTCAGCAAAAGATATCCGGGTGTTTCCGCTCCGAGGAGGGTGCGAAAATTTTTTGTCGGGTTCGAAGCTATCTTTCCACGTGCAAAAAACATGGGATGATGGCAAGCGAAGCATTGCGCATTTTATTTGGAGGCAAGCTTCCCGATTTTTGCTATGAAGATTAGTCAAGTTAAGGAATTGCCCTGCTGTTTATTTCGATAAACAGCAGGGGGCTATATTTCGAGGCTGAATAGATACTCGAAAACTTATTTTAACAACCAAAATTCACACGGGCAAGCCGATGATTTTGAAAGTTATACCTGATCACACCATCAAAATATTAACATATTTACTTAAGAACGGTTAGAACCCATGTTAAGAAGAGGAAACATCACATTATGGAACGATGAGAAGGGCTTTGGATTTATTACACCCAACGCTGGTGGCAAACAACTTTTTTTTCATATTAAATCCTGCTGTCCCCATCATCGTAGACCAGAGATCAATCAGTCCGTAACCTATTCTTTGTCCGTTGACAAACAAGGGAGACCCTGCGCTGTAAAAGTCATTCTTCCCGATAATGACTGCGCTCCGGAGATCAAAAAGAAGGAGGGAGGACTTTCAGTCATTGGTGCTGCATGCTTTCTTGGCGTTGTTTGTTTCTCTGTTTTTACAGCCAAAATCCCCATCATGATCCTGGCTCTTTACCTGGGTGCCAGCCTGATCACCTTCATCGTATATGCGTTGGACAAATCAGCTGCCCGAAAAGGGGCCTGGCGAACCTCTGAAAATACGCTGCATTTTCTATCAATCATTGGCGGATGGCCCGGTGCTCTCATGGCCCAACAAAAACTACGCCACAAATCCCGGAAGCAACCCTTTCGTCTCATATTCTGGATAACGGTTCTGGTGAATTGCGGTGCCTTTACCTGGCTTTTTACTTCAACCGGCACCGCCACCCTGCAATCTTTTGTTCATGATAATTCTGGCCTCCTTCATACCATTTCAAAAGCACTGACCCACTGACAACGGCACTGGCTCATACGATTCCAGGATATAAGCCGTTGTATTTTGAGATATTTCAGAACCGCAATTTATTGCGGTTTCCCATGGGAACGGCAGGCTTACCGGTGTACAGCCCTAATTATTTTGATAAGAAAGACTGAGTGGATTAAAAAAATGAGTGACTTACAGCGACAAATTGCTACACTGGGCATATGGAAAAACTTAAAGCTGCCATGGAAGAGGGGCATAAAATATGGGTGAATTCGGGATTTATCCATGTAAACAGTTTCTATTAATCGGAAAAAAAGACCATCAAAGCCTTTGTCTCTGATGTCATCAAAAGGATTCAGCCCATGGCCATTTTTGGAAAGAATGGATTGGTTCGAAAGCAAGAGGTTGCTTTTGCGAAAAAACTTCTTGCCTGGAAATATGAGAAAGCGGGTATGGCCTTACCAGATAAGAGTGCCATGTCCGCTCATGCTGTAAAAATTGTTGATGATGCCCACACCATAGCAAAAAAAACCGGCGGCAATGTGTTGGAGATTTTGAAAGACGCTGTGAAGGATCTTAAAAATAAAATATGAAAACAAAATCTAAAATACTAATATATCTGATTTTACTGTCCGTTGTCGATTTGATCGTCCCGTTTCCGATTACGGCTGTGATTTTAATGTATGTGCTTTTTAACAGACCCATTTGGTTTGAAAAATATGTAAAAGATATTTACAGGGGTTCCTGAAAATTATTATGGCCACACGCATTGACCTTACCCATCCCATCCATAAAATTCTGCTTGGAGCGGGTATGGTGATTGTTGAAAACCTGGTAAATCTGGACCAACTTCATGGGAAGGCTTTTGAATTCAGTTGTTTTCCTCTGTATTTTCAGCAGGCAGATGGATCTCCAATCCGGGCAGTGGCCAGTATATAGGAGATGTTGAACGTTTTTACAATCAATATTGGAGAAGAGTCATGACCAGAGAAGTTGATGTGGCTATTATCGGGGCCGGTACTGCCGGTTTGACCGCCCAGGAGTTTGTTGCTGAGAAAACCGACAACTACGTGATCATTGATGACGGTCCCCTGGGTACGACCTGCGCCCGGGTGGGATGCATGCCGTCCAAGGCGCTCATTGCCGTGGCCAACAATTTTCACAAGTGTCTCTTTTTTGACGAATACGGCATCTCAGGGGCAAACGCCCTCCGGCCGGACTATTCCCGGATCATGGCCTGGGTGCGGATGCTCCGGGACGAGTTTACCGACGGTGTCATCCAGGAGATGTCAACCTTCACAGATAAGCTGATCCGAAAGCGTGCCCGTTTTATCGATCCCAATACCCTGGACCTGGGAGACGAGAGAATCCGAGCCAGGCGTATCATCATTGCCACAGGTTCAAAACCGTGGATCCCGGAACGCTGGCAGCCCTACAAGGACCTTATCATTGACACGGACCAGTTCTTTGAACTTGCGGATTTGCCCGGATCTCTGGCAGTGTTTGGCCTGGGCCCCATTGGTATCGAACTGGGACAGGCCCTGCACCGTCTGGGTGTGGAGATCATCGCCTTCAGCCGGCGCAGAACCGCAGGCGGTCTGACCGACCCTGACCTTCAGACCTATGCCTTTGAGCATTTTTCAAAGGAGATGAACATCAAGCTGGGTACGGCCGACATCCGCCGCAGGTCGGGAAACAAGGTTGTTGTGGGATGTGAAAGCGGCGAATGGACGGTTGACCGGATATTGCTGGCCACTGGACGCCGCCCCGTGGTCCAGGACCTTGGCCTGGAAAATCTGGGGGTTGAACTGGATGACAGAGGCATGCCTCCCTTTGATTCCGGCACCCTTCAGATCAAGGATTTGCCTGTATTCCTGGCAGGAGATGTCAACGGCCAAAAGCCCATCCTCCACGAAGCCGCTGATGACGGAACCATTGCCGGGTACAACACCACAGCCAAGCGTATATCCTGCTTTGAAAAACGCACCCCTTTGGCCATCACCTTTTCATCCCCGGATATTGCCATCGCAGGCCTTTCCCACAAGGAGCTGACAACCCGGGGAGTGGCATTTGTGACGGGCAAGGCCTCATGGGAGAAACTTGGACGGGCCAGGATGATCCTGGGCAAGGCCGCAGGAATCGCCCGGATCTACGCCGATAAAAAGGACGGCAGGCTTTTGGGGGCAGAAATTATGGCTCCGGCCGGCGAGCATATGGCCCATCTTTTATCCTGGGCCGTGGGCGCAGGGCTGACTGCGGCCCGGGCGCTGACCATGCCTTTTTACCACCCAGTGCCCGAGGAGGCCTTAAGGTCAGCCCTGGGGCAGATTTTGAAGCAGATCGACGATCCTGCCCCTGAATCCCGGATGGAACTTTGCCGGAGATCTTAAACCTTAAATTATGAAAAAACAACAATCAGATGCCCCTCTTTTCACTCAACAAGAAATTATTGGATCTTACCTTGATGGGGTTAAAGAATCTGCCGATTTTATTGGTAAAAAAATTATTCCCGTTTTAAAAAGCCAGCTTAATCTTGAAAAAATCGAAAAGGATAAAAATGCATAAAAGGCGTTGGAGAGGGATCAGGGTTACTGTGCGGCCCTTCGGAAATCCTTGGTTCAGGAAAAATTAACCTCTTATCGGAGTTCTTAGGGTTTAAAGCCTGGTCCATCAGCTCCCCGTTCAAGGCAATTTTGATGGATACATTTGAAAATAATATGTTGGAATTGAAGAAAAGGTAAGGCTGATATGGCAAAGAGTAAAACGAAAAAAGATACTGCACTTGCCGAACTGATTGCAGTTGCATCTCCCAAGGCCCTTTCAGAGCTGATACTTAATCTGGCTGAAAACTTTCCTGAGATACGTCGAGAGTGCTTTGATTATTTAAAGGAAGATACAGCTGTTTCCAAAATGCTTAAACGCCGGTCGGAAGGGGAAGCCATCATGTCTATATGGGCTGAACTGCTAACGGATCTTGAAGACCTGGATGCGTATGGTGGCGGACCTTATGGGGTGGAAGACCGGGTATGGGAGTTGCTGTATGAAATTACAAAACGTCTGGCTTCAAAAAAGGTTGATGAAACGTATCGACGTGGAATACTCGACTCTGTTCTACCGTTTATTAAAAGTAGAAATTCAGGGGCGGGGGATGCGCTGGATGAGCTTGCTTATGCTGCCTGCTATTCCGCTTCAGAATTGCGGTACCTTGCCGAAAGCCTGGAGGCTATGCATGATGACTGGCAAACCCGCAATGCCCGCAACATTTATCGGCAGATCGGGGACCATGATAAATATCTTGAGCTTCGGTTGAAGTATATGGAAGTTGGCGCTGATTACCATGATCTGGCCGGGTTTTACTGGGAAACAGGAGAGAAGGAAAAATCGATTCAGATCGCCCGAAAAGGACTTAAGAAGGCAACAGGACGGATGGATGAATTGCGAGCATTTGTGGCCGAACGGGCGCAGGAGTCAGGTGATCGGACTACCTGGATTGAACTTCAGTTTGATCAGACGACAGACTGTTTAACCCTTGATAAATACAAAAAATTTAAAAAAGCGTGTAAGACAGAAGAATGGAAAGAGTATGAACCCAGACTCCTAAAAAAATTGAAAAATACAGGAAAAACCGAGCAGATGAAAATTCACATGGATCGAAAGGAATACGATAGTGTTGTGAGTCTTTTGTCAATGTGCCGCTATCCACAATACAATTGGGATAGCAACACGGATGTGCGCATCGCAGAAAAACTTGAAAAACGGTACCCTGAAAAAGTTCTTAAATGGTATCTTTCCGGTCTGGGTAATCTTTCTTCCAATCAAAAAAGAGAGGAATATGCTAGAAAGGCTGAGGTAATGGCTAAAGTTCGCCATATGCTGGTTGACGTGATGGGTGATGAAAGCAGATGGAAAAAGCTGGCAGTTAAAGTCAAAAATGATAATCTCAGGCGTCCGGCTTTTCAGCAGGAATTTGCCGGTATAGTTCCGGGATGGAAGGCGATATAATAATGAATGAACGAATATGCCTCGAGACAGATATCAAAACTGGGGATGAGTTGAATGAAAAAGGATAAAAACAGACAACTCCAGCAGACCGGGAAAAAAGAGAGTTCCATTGTCCGGTCGTCGGCTGCTGAGTACCTGACATTTGTAGCGGCCAGTGGCAAGGGAGGTGTTGAGGCGGTTTATGCGGATGAAAACATCTGGCTGACCCAAAAAATGATGGGAGTTCTCTATGATGTCGAGACGCATAAATAAAAAATGGCGAATTTGTTTTGAATGGAAAGAGGATGGCGTACATAGTGTTGAGATCGTTGATTATCATTAAGGAGGTACGAATATGAGAGATTTTCCCCCTACAACCCTGGTGAAATTGAATGGGATTGGAATTAGCACAAGACCATCCAAGGGCAGTCTTTTTTAAGGCGCTCTTGTATATTTAATCTATTGAAAGCGGGATGAGTTGTTAATAAGTTTGATTCTTGGTGTTGCCTCCTTTTCCTTTAGTTTTGCAGGATTTGGATACGGCTTGATTGCGGTTCCGCTTCTGGCCTTGATATTACCGGTAAAACTGGCTGTTGCCATCCAGTTCCCCCTTACCTTTCCCCTGTTTTTTATCAATACCTACCGGTATGGACACCAGATCAACTGGACGGAAATAAAACCCTTTTTTTTAGGTGCAGCCATTGCGGTTTTATTCGGGGCGTTTTCCTTTCATTGGTTTTCTGAGATTGTCATGAAACGGACCCTGGCAATGTTTACGGTAATATCTATTTTAACGGCCAGGTGTTCAATGGGTGAAAAATTTCTCCATCGCATGGCAGGAACCTTTCCAGGCGGCACTTTTCTGGGGGTTTTAAGCGGATGGTTTATGGGTGCCTATACGGCTGGCGGTCCGCCCGCCGTCATATATGCCGCGGCTAAGTTTCCGGATACTGAAAAAGCAAAGGGAATGCTGAGTGTCTATTTTTTATTGGTTGGATTGGTACTGGTTGTTCTGTTTCTCTTTAACGGGATGCTGAGTTTAAATACATTGGAACAATCTGTTCTGCATTTCCCGGTGGTAATCTTCGGCTTTCTGCTTGGAGACATCTTCCAGAAAAAAGTCAGCCGAAAAGGATATATGAGGGGTGTCCACCTCCTTCTTTTTTTGGCAGCCACATTATTAAGCTTTCCGGATTGAAATGCTCTTGTATTTACAAGCGCTATTGGTGAGAAAATGAACGACCTGATTGTATCGAGCCGCCAGAAGCATAATGGCATTAACTGCCCTGACTGCGGCCACGCTAAACGGAGAGAGTTCCGCTTGGCTGGAGAAAAAAGAGCTGCAATTTAAGTTGGCCGCCTGATTTTAAGCGGAAATACTAATTGCACAGGTCGCATATTTGTGGAATTAGATTTACATCTAAGCCCCTAATGCAACTATAAAAAAAGATGATAAGAGACGTTTTTATGACTTTTTCCACATTGGGCTTATCCGCCCCTATCCTTAAAATTGTGGCTGAACAGGGCTATGAAACACCATCCCCCATTCAGGCCAGGGCGATTCCTGTTGTGATCAAAGGCAGGGATGTGATGGCCGCAGCACAGACCGGTACCGGTAAGACCCTGGTTTTCACCCTGCCTGTTTTAGAACGGCTTTCGAAACGGGCTCCGGTTCGGGCGAATCAGGTGCGTGCCCTTGTGTTGGCACCCACACGTGAGTTGGCTGTCCAGATTGGTGAAAGCGTGGCAACCTTTGGCAGACCTTTGCATTTACGCTCCACAGTGGTATTTGGCGGTGTGAAGATAAATCCCCAGATGATGAAATTACGCGGGGGTGTTGATGTGCTGGTTGCAACACCCGGACGTCTGCTGGATCTCCACAGCAAAAATGCGGTGAAGTTTGACCGCCTGGAAGTGCTGGTATTGGATGAAGCCGATCGAATGCTGAACATGGGGTTTATCCATGATATTCAAAAGATCATAGCTCTTTTGCCTATCCGGCGTCAGACCCTGATGTTTTCAGCGACCTTTCCTGATGAGGTTCGTGATCTGGCCCGTGGGTTGCTCCATAATCCTGTTGAGATCTCGGTTGATCCTCCCAATTCCGTGGTAAAAACAATCAGGCAATGGGTCTATCCGGTGGATCAGAATAAGAAAATGGCATTACTCACAACGTTAATTCGGGACAATCAATGGGAGCAGGTGCTGGTATTCAGCAAAACCAAGAGTGGTGCAGACCGGTTGGTCCGTCATTTGGAAAAAGAGGGGATTGACGCTGGGGCGATCCATGGTGATAAGAGTCAGGGTGCGCGTACGAAAGCGTTGGAAAATTTTAAAAATGGTACGGTTCAAATTTTGGTGGCAACGGATATAGCGGCCCGTGGGTTGGATATTTATCAGCTGCCCCAGGTGGTCAACTTTGATCTGCCCCATGTGAAGGAAGATTATGTGCACCGAATGGGCCGTGCGGGCAGGGCCGGTGCCCCAGGCGAGGCTATTTCTCTGGTCTGCGCGGATGAGTTTCAGCAGTTAGCCGATATAGAGCGGTTGATAAAGATGGTGTTGAAACGCAAGATAAGTGATGGTTTTGAGCCGGTTTGTGCTTTACCCGAGTCAATTTTGGATATTCGGCCATTTCGAGCCAAAAAAACCAAGAAACCTAAAAAAAAGAATCGGGATGGTCAACGTTCCTGAGTTAATATATAGGACCGCAAATTTTAAAAAGATGCTGCCTGTACAACGGGTTGCGGGTTCTGCCGCCAGGCCATGGCGTTTGGAAAATCCCATAAAATTGTTATTAATAATATGAGAGAGGGGGTACGGCACGAAGGCATGGTGATCAACTGCCCATATTCTCAGCGCACTTAACGCACAGCTCGGTTTCAGGCAAGATCATTAATCGTGCAAATGGAATCGGCTCTTCGCATGCCCCGCGCAAGCCGAAATCAGGCGTCCCAATCCTGGCAAGCGCGCGTTCCAGCTTTGACAGTGTGATTCTGGCTCTTTTCAAAGAGGCTTCATTCATACTTTTACTGTTGATTGCTTCCATGCGGGTGAGCCGACCAATGGCGTTATCCGGGGCAACCGGCTTTATCAGCAGTTCATAGGACTCGATAGTCTTTTTTATCGTTTCCAGTTTTTCTTTGATATTCGCTTCCAGTTTTAATCTTTGTTGGTTTTCCATCATATCGTCTTTTGTTAGAGGGTTAGGGGCCATGGGAAAATTTCATGTTGTCGTACAGGGTGCAGAAGGTATTCCGGTTCCACGGGCAGCCCCGGGTGGTTCTGATCAGCAGGTTTCCTGCCTTATCAACCGGTCTGATGGGGTCCAGTTCAAAGGGAAGAGCGTTCATTTGACCTCCAGGCATTTGTTCCGGAACATAGTATGATTCCTGGGCCGTGTAAAGCGTCTTTGTCGATTTGATAGGTTCCATTTTTTTACGGCATCAAGTTGAGCCTCCTGTCTATTGTTTCTGCGTATAATCGGGTGAAGCTAGGACCAAGCCCCAAAAATTAGGTCTTGCATAATAACGATTCGAATCCTATACCAGGAATACACCTTTCAGGTGTTACTCTTCCAACAGTTGTATGATTCCATTTTTGAAATTTAACGGCGCATTGATTTTTTATGAAATAAATTACGAACAAGGAGGCATGCCGTGAACCTTCATTCCTACTGCCCTGATAAAATAATGACGGCAGAATCTGCCATCTCTAAAATTAAAATCGGTAGTCGGATCTTCATCGGGACCGGTTGCGGAGAACCGCAGCATCTGATTCACACCATGGTTTCCCATAAAGCGCTTGAGGACATCCTGATCTATCAGATGCTGTCATTCTCATTGGCCCGGTATGTGGATGAACCCTCATTTTTAGAACGATTTTCCCTCAAACTTTTCTTTATCAGCCGGGAGATGAGAAAGGCGGCCTTTGAGGGGAAAATCGATTATATTTCCGCCTATCTGTCCCAAATCCCGAGATTGTTTTACAGCAAACGAATCGGACTTGATGTGGCACTGATCCAGGTGAGCGCTCCGGATAAACATGGGTTTTGCAGCCTGGGGGTCTCGGTGGATATCAACCGCGCCGGTATGGCCAATTCCGCCCTTGTTATCGCCCAGGTGAATGCACAAATGCCCCGAACCCGTGGCGACAGCAGTGTCCACATCGACGAAATCGATTATTTCGTTTTCCATGATGAACCGATACTGGAATTTCTCCCTACAATTTATCCCGATAATAATGTGGCCCGAAGAATTGGCCATTACGTTTCTCAACTGATCAGTGACAATGCAACCATCCAGGTGGGATTCGGAACGCTGCCCAATGAAATACTGCTCTATTTAAAGGATAAACGTAATCTCGGAATCCATACACAGGTTATTACGGATGCCTTTTTGCCATTATTGGAACAAAAAGTGGTGACCTGCAAAAAGAAAAATCACATGCCGGGAAGGGTGGTGGCCTCTTTGTGCATGGGCTCCCGAAAACTGTACGATTACGTGGATGATAATTCTTTGATTACGCTGCTTCCATCCGAATATGTGAATGATCCCAATGTGATCGCCATGAACAATAACCTGATTTCCATTAGTTCGGCCTTGGAAGTGGATTTGACAGGTCAGATAAACTCGGACTCCGTGGGATATAAATTTTACAGCGGTATCGGCGATCAGGTGGATTTTATCAGGGGCAGTGCCATGTCAAAAAATGGATTTTCCATCATAGCCCTCCCCTCAACAGCTCAAAAGGGTCGTTTGTCCAGGATTGTCTCACACTTGAGTGAAGGCGCCGGTGTGGCAACCACCCGCGGAGATATCAATTTTGTGGTGACGGAGTACGGCATCGCCGAACTTCAGGGAAAAAGCATTTATCAAAGAGTCATGGAGCTTGCCCAGATAGCTCACCCGAAATTCAGGGATGAATTGATTCAACATGCAAAGAAACAGCACTTCATTTTTGCAGACCAACTTCCTCCCAGTGAGGATGACCTGCTTTTTCTTGAAGATTATAAAACAGTATTCAATTTAAGGGACGGCCGAACCATTGGATTTAGACCCCTCATGTCTGCAGACGAGTTTGACTTTAGAAATTTTTTCTACTCCCTGCATGAGGAGACTATCTATCACCGGTTTTTTTATAAAAAACGGGTGCTTCCCCGTCGAGAAATCCAAAACCTTCGGGTCAATATAGATTATCGCAAAAACATGACCCTAATCGGTTTAATACCAATCGGTGGCCACAAAGAGATTGTGGCGGTCGCCTCCTATGCCGAAGAAACTCAGGATAGGTACGCAGAAGTCGCCTTTGTGGTGGGAGAGAACTATCAAAGGTTGGGGCTTGCCTCTTTTATGTTGAAACAGTTGGAAAACATTGCAAAGAAAAACGATTTTATCGGTTTTAAAGCTGTGGTACTCAAAGAGAACCGCGGCATGATCAATGTGTTCAAAAAACATTATCCTGAACTTGTCAAAATCAAAGATGTCGGCATGGAAGTGGAACTGCAGATGAAATTTGAGTGAACTTCACCTTGATAAAAATATGAATCAAAATTCGGTAAAACCGGCAGTTAAATGACCAGAGCGACAAGAGCCGTATGACGGGAGACTGTCACGTACGGAACTGTGGGAGCCGAGGGGTGCGATTCCCCTTGGCCACCCGACCATATGGTATCCCAAGTATGATATTTTTTCAATTTTAGAGGAAGTCAAAATTGGGCAAGAAAAAGTTGATAGAAGGGGAGGACATACCGTTCGGCTCCCCCCTGGAACTGTTCACTATTGTCTTCAATCTGGCATTTATCGGTAAGAATTTCTTTGAAGGTGTGGTGCGAAACAAAAAGATAGGTGTGGGTAAAGATGCTGTATACGATTTTTTGAACTCATCCAGATACAACTGGAGGCGTTTCACCCTTCTCCTTTGCAGTCGGATTTATGTTCTCATTAAAAATCTTTTGGATGATTCTTCCGAAGATGTCCTCATTATTGATGATTCAACCTATGACAGAAGTCGTTCAAAAAAGGTGGAGCTTCTTTCCAAGGTGTATGACCATTGCACTGGCAAACAACTTTTTTTCATATTAAATCCTGCAGTCCCCATCATCGTAGACCAGAGATCAATCAGTCCGTAACCTATTCTTTGTCCGTTGACAAACAAGGGAGACCCTGCGCTGTAAAAGTCATTCTTCCCGATAATGACAGTGCTCCGGACATCAAAAAGAAGGAGGGAGGACTTTCAGTCATTGGTGCCGCATGCTTTCTTGGCGTTGTTTGTTTCTCTGTTTTTACAGCCAAAATCCCCATCATGATCCTGGCTCTTTACCTGGGTGCCAGCCTGATCACCTTCATCGTATATGCGTTGGACAAATCAGCTGCCCGAAAAGGGGCCTGGCGAACCTCGGAAAATACGCTGCATCTTCTATCACTCATTGGCGGATGGCCCGGTGCTCTTATGGCCCAACAAAAACTACGCCACAAATCCCGGAAGCAACCCTTTCGTCTCATATTCTGGATAACGGTTCTGGTGAATTGCGGTGCCTTTACCTGGCTTTTTACTTCAACCGGCACCGCCACCCTGCAATCTTTTGTTCATGATAATTCTGGCTTCCTTCATACCATTTCTAAAGCACTGACCCACTGACAACGGCACTGGCTCATACGATTCCAGGATACAATCCGGTGTGTTTTGAGATACTTCAGAACCGCAATTTATTGCGGTTCCCCATGGGAACGGCAGGCTTACCGGTGTATAGCCCTAATTATTTTGATAAGAAAGACTGAGTGGATTAAAAAAATGAGTGACTTACAGCGGCAAATTGCTACACTGGGCATATGGAAAAACTTAAAGTTGCCATGGAAGAGGGTCATAAAACATGGGTGAATTCGGGATTTGTCCATGTAAACAGTTTCTATTAATCGGAAAAAAAGACCATCAAAGCCTTTGTCTCTGATGTCATCAAAAGGATTCAACCCATGGCCATTTTTGGAAAGAATGGATTGGTTCGAAAGCAAGAGGTTGCTTTTGCGAAAAAACTTCTTGCCTGGAAATATGAGAAAGCGGGTATGGCCTTACCAGATACGAATGCCATGTCCGCCCATGCTGCAAAGATTGTTGATGATGCCCACACCATAGCAAAAAAAACTGGCGGCAATGTGTTGGAGATTTTGAAAGACGCTGTGAAGGATCTTAAAAATAAAATATGAAAACAAAATCTAAAATACTAATATATCTGATTTTACTGTCCGTTGTCGATTTGATCGTCCCGTTTCCGATTACGGCTGTGATTTTAATGTATGTGCTTTTTAACAGACCCATTTGGTTTGAAAAATATGTAAAAGATATTTACAGGGGTTCCTGAAAATTATTATGGCCACACGCATTGACCTTACCCATCCCATCCATAAAATTCTGCTTGGAGCGGGTATGGTGATTGTTGAAAACCTGGTAAATCTGGACCAGCTTCATGGGAAGGCTTTTGAATTCAGTTGTTTTCCTCTGTATTTTCAGCAGGCAGATGGATCTCCAATCCGGGCAGTGGCCAGTATATCGGAGATGTTGAACGTTTTTACAATCAATATTGGAGAAGAGTCATGGCCAGAGAAGTTGATGTGGCCATTATCGGGGCCGGTACTGCCGGTTTGACCGCCCAGGAGTTTGTTGCTGAGAAAACCGACAACTACGTGATCATTGATGACGGTCCCCTGGGTACGACCTGCGCCCGGGTGGGATGCATGCCGTCCAAGGCGCTCATTGCCGTGGCCAACAATTTTCACAAGTGTCTCTTTTTTGACGAATACGGCATCTCAGGGGCAAACACCCTCCGGCCGGACTATTCCCGGATTATGGCCTGGGTGCGGATGCTCCGGGACGAGTTTACCGACGGTGTCATCCAGGAGATGTCAACGTTCACGGACAAGCTGATCCGAAAGCGTGCCCGTTTTATCGACCCCAATACCCTGGACCTGGGAGACGAGAGAATCCGAGCCCGTCGTATCATCATTGCCACAGGTTCAAAACCGTGGATCCCGGAACGCTGGCAGCCCTACAAGGACCTTATTATTGACACGGATCAGTTTTTTGAACTTGCGGATTTGCCCGGATCGCTGGCGGTGTTTGGCCTGGGCCCCATTGGCATCGAACTGGGACAGGCACTGCACCGTCTGGGTGTGGAGATCATCGCCTTCAGCCGGCGCAAAACTGCAGGCGGTCTGACCGATCCTGACCTTCAGACCTATGCCTTTGAGCATTTCTCAAAGGAGATGAACATCAAGCTGGGTACGGCCGACATCCGCCGCAGGTCGGGAAACAAGGTTGTTGTGGGAAGTGAAAGCGGCGAATGGACGGTTGACCGAATATTGCTGGCCACTGGACGCCGCCCCGCGATCCAGGACCTTGGTCTGGAAAATCTGGGGGTTGAACTGGACGACAGAGGCATGCCGCCCTTTGATTCCGGCACCCTTCAGATCAAGGATTTGCCTGTATTCCTGGCAGGAGATGTCAACGGCCAAAAGCCCATTCTCCACGAAGCCGCTGATGACGGAACCATTGCCGGGTACAACACCACAGCCAAGCGTATATCCTGCTTTAAAAAACGCACCCCTTTGGCCATCACCTTCTCATCTCCGGATATTGCTATCGCAGGCCTTTCCTACAAGGAGCTGACAGCCCGGGGAATAAAATTTGTGACGGGCAAGGCCTCATGGGAGAAACTTGGACGGGCCAGGATGATCCTGGGCAAGGCCGCAGGAATCGCCCGGATCTACGCCGATAAAAAGGACGGCAGGCTTTTGGGGGCAGAATTGATGGCTCCGGCCGGCGAGCACATGGCCCATCTTTTATCCTGGGCCGTGGGCGCAGGACTGACTGCGGCCCGGGCGCTGACCATGCCCTTTTACCACCCAGTGCCCGAGGAGGCCTTAAGGTCAGCCCTGGGGCAGATTTTGAAGCAGATCGACGATCCTGCCCCTGATTCCCGGCTGGAACTTTGCCGGGAACAGGGAGATTCTTAAAAAAGTAAACGAGGAAAAAACCGGATTTTACCGGTTATTTTCATGTTATGTTTCAATCTCGATTACGAAGGGGGTGCCTTAAAAATGGTAGGTTTCAGACAACGGGCCGCTGAGGGCTGAGAAGTTTCTTTCCACCTGAAGATGTAATTGTTGGTGAAGTCCCCTTTGAGGCCAGTCTTTTTGCCAATGTCAATCTTTATGAAAATGGCAATATTAAAAGCTGCAAATTGGCAGAAGACTATCAGGTAGATGGTAATTTTTTAAAAAAAGGCAAAACCATCGAATTCAATAAAAATGGAAAAGTAAAATAAAATACCTAACAAAGGCTTGCTATGGACAATTTTCCACCCATACCCGTGTTCATAAAATTGCCCCAGAAGCCAGAAGCTAACTGTATTAAATAAACCATGAACAGAATTATAGTATCAGATATTTTTGGAAAAACCAGTGAGTTAGAAGAGCTTTGCAACGCACTGAATGCAAAAGTTGAAATTATTGACCCATACTCAGGCAAATTCATGTGCTTCAAGAAAGAATCGGACGCTTATGAATTCTTCATGGCTAATGTGGGTGTTCACGCATATTCTGAGTTATTATTAGAAAAACTGGCTTCAATTTCTAATCCAACAACTCTTATTGGTTTTAGTGTTGGTGCATCGGCCGTATGGAAAGTTTCAGGAAAATTTAATGTTGACCTTATTGAGAACGCGATTTGTTTTTATGGCTCACAAATAAGGAATCATACAGAGGTCAACCCTTGCGTGAATATAGACCTAATTTTTCCAATTAGTGAGCCTAATTTTAGTGTTGGTGAACTTGGAAACATCCTTTCAATGAAAAATTGTGTTGAAGTTCACAATACGCCATACCTGCATGGATTCATGAATTCTCTGTCAAAAAACTTTAGTCATATTGGTTACAACGAATACATTGACTGGTTGTGTAAACACGCCAGTTAACAAATGCAACCACCGGAGCTTCGCCGCCGTTGCCGTTATGGGGCAGCCCGGTGATGCTGGTGTTATGTGCTTAGTACAAAATTTCAAAAACAAATTGTTTTATGTTGCGTATTGCGCAATGTGCTGTATGCTATAGTCATGATAAAATCTTTTAAACACAAGGGGCTGTGCAAATTTTTCGAAACTGGCAATTTAGCTGGAATTCAACCAGGGCACAAGCAAAAGCTTAGAATGAGACTAATTGCACTTGATACTGCATCATGCATTGAAGATATGAATACACCGGGCTGGCTTCATAGTTTAAAAGGTGATCGCCAAGGATTATGGGCGATTGATATTAACCGAAATTGGCGTATCGTTTTTGAGTTTAAAGATGGGAATGCCTATATCGTAGATTATGAGGATTATCACTAATGGCTATGTATAACCCACCCCATCCAGGGGAATTCATCAAAGAAGTTTATCTGGAACCGTTAGGTGTATCGCCCAGAAGCGTCGCCCTGCGTATTAAAGTTTCACCTTCAACCTTTTCAAGACTTATTAAAGGGCAAAGTGCAATTAGTCCTGAAATGGCTTTACGTCTTTCAAAATGTTTGGGGCGCAGCCCTGAAAGTTGGCTCCGGATGCAAGATAGTTTTGATTTGTGGCAAGCCAAACAAAATATTGACCTTGACGAAATAGAGCCCTTAACTATGCCTGCTTGAGCCCTAAAAAAACGCACATAACATTGTTTGCCTTAGTTCGTCGAAAATCAACAACTAAACGGCATCATTAATGAGATAAAACGGATAACCCACCGGAAATAGATATCAACCCAACAGCCTGTTAAAGGACATCACAGCTGCGATAAAAAAAGATCGGCTATAACGCTTAAACAATTCAATTCAACAAAAAAATGAACCGGGTACGACCGGTTATTTTCAGAGTTAACAAGGACGGCGAGAGCGGGGATGGACAATCGCCCGATAATATGTTACCGTTGTAATTTCGCAGCGCGGCCGCTCAACATTCGTTATATTTCAATCTCGATCACCAAGGGGGTGCCTTGAAAATGGCAGGTTTCAGACAACGGGCCGCTGAGGGCCTTCAACTAGGGGACTCGTTCAGAACCTCACGAACCTTTACAGATGATGATGTTATCTGTTTCTCCAAGATATCGCGAGACTATAACCCGGTTCATTTCGATGCTCGCTTTGCTAAAGCGCGGAATCTCCCATCACCGATTTGCCATGGACTGCTGACGGCAAGCCTGGTTACCGAAATTGGCGGGCAGATTGGATGGCTCGCGTCTGCCATGAACTTCCGATTCAAAGGACCCGTGTATGTCGGTGAAACGATCACATGCCGTTGGGTCATCACGGCTATAGATCAAAATGGTCGAGCCAAGGCATCCGTCACGATTACCAAAGAAAATGGTGCGACCGTGATTGAAGCAGAGATCAGCGGGATTGTGCCTGGAGTTGAGGAGCGTAAGGTCTTAAGTCAAATGCTGACGGAGGGGGATCCAACAAACGGGTTAACCGATAAGGCGAATATTTATGGAGGGACCTGTGTCCTCGATGCACTTTCTTTTGATTGATGATGAGGGTGTTTTTATTGAAACCATTGCTGAGCGCCTTCGATTAAAGGGGTTTGTTGTTGATTGTGCTTTGTCTGGAAACGAAGCGTTTTCTCAATTGGAAAAAGACGACACCATTGATATCGTTGTCCTTGATATTAATATGCCGGATCTGGATGGCATGGGCATCTTGGAAAGACTCAAGGCAAAGCATCCCCTGATTGAAGTCATCATGCTTACCGGACACGCTTCAATTCAGTCGGCAGTCAAAGCACTGAAGTTTGGCGCTTTCGATTATTTATTAAAACCATGTGATTTAAATGATCTCCTTTCCAAGGCAAACACCGCTTTTTCAAGAAAGAGAAAGCGTGAGGCAAAAATCCTCGATGTAACGTTGAAACCATATATTTCGGGTCGAGAACGAGAGGAAATGATATCCAGAATAATGAAAGAATAATGTTTTTTTTAGTTGAATAACCAGCCCAAGCAGGGCAATTTGCCCATGGCCAGGCGTTTCAAGGCACAGCCAGAAAGGGCTGGACCGGTCACAATGGTCCTCACAAACAAATAGCGTTTGCTTGTGAGGACCACGGCACCGGAGTCTCCCTAAGCTTCAGCGGCAGTATTCAAGCCGGCGATCATATCTTTATTAATCTTTCCAAAATCATCAACACCGTCTTCTTCGGCGAGATTGAGCAGCACCAAAGACGCTGTCTGCTTGAACCATCAAGCGCAACGGGGGTTTTCTTTTTCTTAGGCGGAGGATCTGGGGGAGAGCGGGGATGGACAATCGCCCGATTATCTGTTATTTCTGTGATTTTTTGCGCATGGAGACTAAACCAAATTGACGATTCAAAAACATGACAGCGAAGATCACTCTTTTCCGGAAATACCACCGTTAAAAACGGGTAATTTACTGGTTTATGTCATGGCTGTCGCTTGTGGGGTGGCTGTGGCTAATCTCTATTACGCGCAACCGCTGCTGCACACCCTGGCGCAGCGATTTGGCACCTCCGAAGGCACAACCGGTCTCATTGTCACGATGACGCAGTTGGGTTATGTCATCGGTCTTACGCTGATCGTACCCCTTGGTGACCTGCTCGAACGACGACGACTGATCACGGTCGTCTCTGCGGGAACAGCCGTGGCACTGGCGGGAGCCGCCATCTCGCCAGGGATTGGTTCGTTCCTGTTTGCATGCCTGGCAATCGGCCTTACGGCGGTGGTTGCACAAGTCCTGGTCCCTTTTGCCGCAGCTCTTGCCGCGGACGAGCAGCGCGGTGCCGTCATCGGTCGAGTCATGGCAGGCCTGCTGCTGGGTATTCTGCTGGCTCGGACGGTTTCGGGATTCATTGCGGATGCCTATGGCTGGCGCGCGGTCTTCTGGCTGGCGACCGTCTGTATGCTCGTTCAAACCGCCGTGTTGTGGCGGATGCTGCCGCAGAGCCAGGGTGAAACTCGTCTGTGCTATCCGGCCCTGATTCGTTCGGTATTTCTTTTGTTCCGTGGGGAGCCGCTGCTCAGACGGCGCATTGTCTACGGGACCTGCGGTTTTGCGGCCTTCAGCGTATTCTGGACCTCACTTGCCTTTCTCCTTGCTCGACCACCCTATGGCTACAGCGACTCCGTTATCGGTCTGTTTGGACTGGTTGGAGCTGCCGGCGCCCTGAGCGCAAGTTTTGCCGGCCAAATTCATGACCGTGGCGGCACACGGCCTGCCACCGGGGTATTGCTGGCGATGGTTGTGATGGCGTTTGTGATCATGGGTGTCTACAGTACACACCTTACCGCCATCATTGTCGGCGTCGTGCTGCTTGATATTGGTCAGCAAGGCTCGCACATCCTGAACCAGAGCGTCATTTACACACTGAACAACGAGGCGCGAAGCCGAATCACAACAGCGTACATGACCTGTTTTTTCTTCGGAGGTGTCATGGGATCCGCGTCATCGGGCTATGTGTACGAGTTTGGCGGATGGCCAGGCGTCACGTGGCTGGGCGGCATGTTTGGAGGCATCGCGTTCTTATTCTGGCTCACAGAACTCAGGACCTGCCATGTGTGACGCTGAACCTGGTAACGTTGACGGTACAGACACCGTTGCAGCAGAACAAAGGCATCCAGACGGACGCGGGTTGCCGCCCGCGCCAGTGATGCCCGTCGTTGGGGGGGGGCAATAAAAACATAATGAAGAAGACAATCCTATATCGACTATTTGGAATGGGTTCTGTTCCTAAAAAACTGCGGCCAGTGCTTGATCGGGAGGGCGTTGTTGTTCTCGACGAAGGTATTGGCGGATGGTTCAAAGCAAAGCACGTTAATGGGCCTGGAAAGCGATATTGCCATCGGACCGAGGGGTTTTCGGGTTGCCTTGCGGTCACAAAGGTGAGGGTGGTCTGCTACACCTACGGGAAACGTCAGATCAACATCTCTGTTAAAGATCCCAAGATAGTGAGACTGTACGGCGACACCCCGACAAAACAGAAGCTGTGTCTTTCCTTTGAGTCTTCTGACTTCCGCGATGGATGGCAGGGTGTAATTGAATTCCAATTCAGAACAGACAAAGCGCTCTTATTTCGGGACGCTTTGGTTGCTATAGGCGCACAACAGGGCACTGCAGGGACACAACAGGGAGAAACATAGATCGAATCTGCAATGAAAAATGATACCCACCCCACCGATGATCCGCAAAAGCCGTTCGCGAGCCATTTTGGCGCCATCGTCTTTCTGGCGGCTATTTTTTTCTTGAATTTTATTGCCCGGGTGATTCCGGCACCATTACTGCCTTCCATTGAAAAGGACATGCAGATCAGCCACGGTGTTGCGGGTTCTTTTTTTCTTTTTATTTCCGCTGGATACTTTGTTTCCCTGGCCGGATCCGGGTTTGTCAGTTCCCGTTTGACCCACCGGAAGACCATTGTTTTATCTTGCGAGGCCGTGGGCCTGGCCCTGCTCTGTATCAGTGTCAGCCAGGATCTGTGGACGATTCGTCCGGCCCTGGTGCTCCTGGGGCTTGCCGCCGGCCTTTACCTGCCGTCGGGCATTGCCTCAATTACCCATATCATTGATTCCAAGCACTGGGGAAAGGCCCTGGCAATTCATGAACTGGCACCCAATTCCGGTTTTATGCTGGCCCCCATACTGGCCGAAGTTATATCCATATGGTTTTCCTGGCGCGGAGTCATGGCGGTTCTGGGCGTAGCTGCTCTCTGCCTGGGGATTGCCTATGCACGCTGGGGCCGCGGCGGGCGATTTGCGGGCCAGGCCCCGGATCTAAATTCCATGAGACGGCTTGGGGCGGAGCCGGGTTTCTGGATCCTGATGGTTTTATTCGGTCTGGCCATCGGCGGCACCATGGGCATCTATACCATGCTGCCCCTTTATCTGGTTGTCGAAAGGGGCATCGACCAGGGCTGGGCAAACACCCTCATCGGGCTTTCCCGAATTTCCTGTGTGGGCATGGCCTTTTTAAGCGGGTTTGTATCGGATCGATTCGGCGCCCGGGCGACCATGATAGGGGTGTTTCTTTTAACCGGGGCGGCGACCCTGGCGCTGGGAATGGCCAAGGGCGACGGGGTGATCGTGTTTGTCTTTCTGCAGCCCATGGTGGCGGTGTGCTTTTTCCCGGCAGGTTTTGCGGCCCTGTCCGCCATTGGACCGCCTGAAACCCGAAACGTTGCCGTCTCCATGACAATCCCCCTTGCCTTTTTCATCGGCGCCGGTATTTTTCCTGCGGTAATCGGATTTCTAGGTGATATGGGAAAATTTTCCCTGGGCATGGCCCTGACCGGCGGGCTGATCCTTTGTGGAACCGGTGCGGCCTGTTTTCTCAAACTGCCGGCCAGGTGATTCTTTCCACCCTGTTGGGGAATGCGCTGGGTGGGTTTTGGAGGGAGTGTGGATGGGGTCCGTGGACCCCACCCCGGTATGAATTTCTAAATCAGATTAGATCTTATCCTGGTAAGCACCCGCAGCATAGGTCAGTTCATAGCTATGGGAGTAAATCTCGATGAGATTTCCAAAGGGATCCTCACAATAGACCATGCGGTAGGGTTTTTCCCCAGGATAATATTCACGCACCGGCATTCTTTGTTTTCCACCATGTTCAACAATCTTTGCTGCCAGGCCTTCGACATCAGGGTCCTGGACACAGAAATGAAAAACGCCTGTTTTCCAATACTCAAAATTGTTTTCTCGCTGTTCAGCGTTTTTAAACTCAAAAACTTCAACCCCGATCTTGTCGCCCGTTGACATGTGGGCAATACGGAAACTACCCCATCCTTTCCCAAAAACGTCATTACACATGACGCCAATAGCTGAATCATCAGCAACAATTTCTGTTGGCGGCATTATGACATACCAGCCCAGGACCTTTGTATAAAAATCAACAGCCTTGTCAAGATCAGTAACGGACAATCCTATGTGTGAAAAAGTTCTCGGATACGTCATTTTATTTCCCTTTATAAAATTTGGTTGTTCACCTATGGTAAACCAAATATTTTTTTGTTTTATCTTGGTGTACCTGACATGGAATAATGATAAGTGTTTGAATTTTTATTACAAGAAGGCACTTTTTTATGCGCTACGAACCATTCAGTTCGTATTGTTGATAATCAGGCAGATTCACCGGATAGTTTTTTTTAAAAAAAGGATAAAAAATGATTGAATGGAACGGCAGAGAATATCGTTGCCCGGTTGAAGTGACCATGGACGTTCTCAGCGGAAAATGGAAAAGCCTCATGCTCTGGCATTTGCATGATGGGACCAAAAGATACAAGGAACTTGAGCAGATCGTACCCGGCGTAAGCCAGAAGATGTTGACCCAGCAGCTCAAGGAGTTAGAAAGGGACGGGTTAGTGATCAGAACTGTTTACCCGGAGATTCCTCCCCGGGTCGAGTATTCTTTAACCGAACTTGGCCAGAGCGCATTCCCCATCCTTGAAATGATGCACGCTTGGGGCATAGACAAATTGGGTTTGGCCGAATCCGATTAAACGGGACATGACAGTTCGTACCCCCCTGGATTTTTTTAAACTATTGTATGTCATTTTTCTAGCAGTTTAAAATGCCAGGCTGCAGGTGCGGCCTTTTGCCTCCGCTGAACTGACAGCGATCATCCGCCCCTGTGCAAATAGTCAAGGATTTGGCCCATCAAGGTGTTTATGGCCTGATACCGCTCTTGTGGGGCAGACAAAAGGTCCTGTTCTGTCTGGATATACTTCCCTGCAACCAATTCCTCTCTGCAATGGGCAACAATGGCCTGGGCAGAATCCGGGGTTGTTTCAAGGTGGAACTGAAGCCCGATCACGTGTCTGTCAATCTGAAATGCCTGGTTCCCGCATCCTGCACTTTTTGCAATCTGAATGGCCTTTGAAGGCAGGCTGAATGTTTCCCCATGCCAGTGGAACACCATGGCTTGTTCCGGAAAATTAAAAACCGCATGGTCTGAAGAGGCCACAGCCTGAACCGGGAACCACCCAATTTCCTTTACCGGATTCGGAAATACCCTGCCGCCCATTGCAGCGGCGATAAGCTGTGCACCCAGACAGATTCCCAGGGTGGGTTTGCCTGCCGCAACAACTTTTCTGATGAATTTTTTTTCATTAACAAGCCAGGGATAATCTATTTCATCATTGACACCCATGGGCCCCCCCATGACCACAAGCAGATCTATTTCTTCTGGCCCGGGCAAATTTTCAGACGCATAAAATGGGGTGCAGGTGATTTCATACCCCGCATTTTCAAGCCATGCTTCAATGCTTCCCAGACCTTCAAAAGGGACATGCTGCAGATAGTGGGCACGCATTTTACCTCCTCAATTTTCCAAAACTTAAAATCTCAACCTTCGGACATCACTTTGATGATCGGATCAGGCTTGTGGTGTCGGAGGCTGAATCTTTTATCCGGCTCCATGCTTTTGATACCAGTTTGCCCGCTTTCTAAGCCGAACAAAAGTGCAAGAATGCAACCTTCACCTAAACTGCCCGTCCCGAAAGCTGAGTTAAAATATATTGACACAATTTTTCCTGTTTTATAGCGTGATGACAGGCAGTATGCAAGCATTAGAGAAGATTGACAATGAACCAACCGGGCAGAGTAAAGGAAAAAGCCATGTCAACCGCTGACCATTTTACCAAATTAGAAAACATGATGCATTTTGCACCGTTCATGCAGTGGAACGGCGCCAGAGTTTCCATTACAAAGGGAGTGGCCCAGATCACCTTACCTGTCCGCACAGACTTTCACCATGCTGCCGGCGCAATGCACGGTGCCATGTATTTCCTGGCGTTGGACAATGCTGCATTTTTCGCTGCCAACTCACTGGTTGAGGATGTTTTCGTGCTGACCACCAGTTTCACCACCTATATCACCCGCCCTGTTTCCGAGGGCATTGTCACCGCCATCGGCAAAGTTGTGAATCACAATCGCACCCAGTTCATTGCCGAATCAGTCATGTACAATGACGAGGATAAAGAGATTGCACGGGCCAACGGCATCTTTGTCAGAAGCAAAACATTATTGTCTCCTGAAATCGGGTACCAGTGAACTTGATATCTTCCTTGTTATCAGAAAATCACTTCACATATAAGGCCCATGATCAAAATAAAACCTCCCACAGGGCGTGTCTTTTAAGCCGTCTTCTTCGTTGCCTTAATGGGCACATATTTCAATATGCTCCCATTAACGCGCCTTGAATACGACTTAAAATCCTACGCCATGTTTTGGCAGATTTTATTTTGATCATGGGCCTAAGCGCCAGTGACATAAAAATTATTTTTTTAAATTTGAAAGGGGAGAGTAATGCGGGTAGTCTTGTCAGACAAATTTTGGGTGCGGCTCTGTTTTTTTGTACTGATTATAAGTAGTCACACCGTGTGCATTGCCACGCAGAGCAGGCGGCCGATTGAAATTGCTTCTTTAAGCAAAACCGATTGCGCTCAACTAATCGCAAAAAAGGTAATCACAGATGTCAACCCTGTGCCCTGTGAACGACTGAGCCAAGTCCGTTTCAGCTATCTGAATGAACACGGTGTAATCTGTAATGACGGAACACTGGTTGTTCTTGATATCCTGGCCCCTAAGGTTGAAGCATTGATGCAGGATCTGCTGCAGCAGAACTTTGTAATTGCAAAAGCCCGCCCCATGGAAGCTTATCTCGGCGACGATCAGGCTTCAATGGCAGACAACAACAGTTCCGCGTTCAACGGAAGAGCTGTCACGGGCGGTTCACGCTGGTCACTTCACGCATACGGATCCGCAATAGATATCAATCCTGTGCAAAACCCGTTCATTGACATATCTGAAGATGGAACAGCGCTGATCCGCCCGTTGAAAAGTGCGCATTATTCGGTTAATCGTCTGAATCATCGTCCGGGGAAACCAAGACGGCAGGGCATGGCTGAGGATGTTGTTGATTTGTTTGCGGAGCACGGATTTTTCCTATGGGGCGGATATTGGAACTATCCGATTGACTATCAGCATTTTCAGGTCGGTCCCCGCTCTTTTGTCGAGGCGCTGGTCGCTATGGCGCCGGAAGAGGGGGAGAAGGTGTTAAACCGGTTTATTGACATGTATGTAAATTGCCGCAAAACAAACGGTTCGGAGTATGATCTGGCAAAAGTACGGGCCAAATGCATTGATGTCGTCCTATCCGGAATGTTGGAATTCGTCACAAGTATTGAAGAATAACAATGCGTTGCCCAAGAAAAATATTACCGAAACGGTGGTATCCGGTGTTCTCAGGTACTGCCTTGCTTTAATTTTAATTCTTGAGGTTTACTCTTTTGGAATATTGCGCCATAATGACGGGCTTTAAAAACCAATGGCACTATTAAGGGGGGCGTCCATTTACAGGGCATACAGACCATGGATATGAAAGAAAAGATACCGGAGCTTGGCAAAATATATTCAGCCTTTGTTGAAAACACCGGGGAATTTAAAAAAGATGCCGCCTGTACAAAGGGCTGCGGGTTCTGCTGCAAAAAGGCCGGCAGCATCGATATTACCACCCTGGAAGGCCTTGCCATCCGCCAGGCCATGAAGGACTTTTCAAGATCCCGCCAGAAAATCCTGACCAAAAATTTCCAGCAGGAAATTAAAAAAAGGGAAAAAGGGCTCACGGTCTCCTGTCCCTTTTTGATGAAGAACAATGCCTGCATGATTTACGCGGTCAGACCTTTTTCCTGCCGCAGGATCTATTCCATCCATGTATGCACCCAGGAAAATCCCCCGGCAGTGAATCGCCAGGCCATGGAAGCTGCTGACCAATCCATTAAAGCGCTGCAGCAACTTGATAATACCGGATATTCCGGACATCTCTCCTATATCCTCTATATGCTTTCGATTCCCGCCTTTGTGGCGGTCTATGAAACAGGCGGTTTCAAACCCCAGGAGGTCATGGCGTTTGGAAAATCCCATAAAATTGTCATCAATAACATGATGGGGTAAGGCACGAAGGCATGGTGATCAACGACCCATATTCTCAGCGCACTTAACGCACAGCTCGGTTTCAGGCAGGATCATTAATCGTGCAAATGGAATCGGCTCTTCGCATGCCCTGCACAAGCCGAAATCAGGCGTCCCAATCCTGGCAAGCGCGCGTTCCAGTTTTGCCCGTGTGATTCTGGCTCTTTTCAAAGAGGCTTCATTCATACTTTTACTGTTGATTGCTTCCATGCGGGTGATCCGGCCAATGGCGTTATCCGGGGCAACCGGCTTTGTAAGTTGTTCATAGGATTCGATAGTCTTGTTTATCGTTTCCAGTTTCTCTTTGATGTTCTCTTCCAGTTTTAATCTTTGTTGGTTTTCCATCATATCGTCTTTTGTTAGAGGGTTAGGGGCCATGGGAAAATTTCATGTTGTCATACAGGGTGCAGAAGGTGCACCGGTTCCACGGGCAGCCCCGGGTGGTTCTGATCAGCAGGCTGTCTGCCGCGTCAACCGGTCTGATGGGGCCCAATTCAAAGGGAAGAGCGTTCATTTGACCTCCAGGTGTCGTTTGGAGGAACATAGTATGATTCATGGGCCGTGTAAAGCGCCTTTGTCCTGATCCGGCTGTCGGGTGTGGAACCAGGCCTGGCCGGTGACGTCCTTTTGTTTTTATTTGATCCCATTATGAAAAGATCTATTTTTTTCAAGAAATTTGTCGGAGAGATCAATCGGCATCGGCATCTGTAAATTCAATTTATCCCAGGCGTATGGTCTGGCCCGTAGCGATTTTTTCAGCGCCCAGTTCCCGGTGAAACCGGCACAGGGCGTCGAAACCTGTACAGTGCATGGGCAGCAGACGGTCCACAGGATGGGCCTTGAAATACTCAACGGTCCGATTCAGCTGATCCCCGGGCGCCAGGAGGTGAAACCCGCCCATGACCATGTGAATCCGGTCCTGTCCGGTCACGGCTTTGGCATGTTCACAGATATTGCATATTCCGGCATGGGCGCAGCCGGCAATGACCACGCAGCCCTGATGGGTTGTAACGGCCAGGGCGGTATCGTCTTCAAGAAAATCTGCCGTCTGTTCCCCGTTCACAAGCCGGTAAAATGGGGTGGACACCGATTCAAACCCATTGGATCGGGGGATTCTGCCCAGGAAATAAACGGTGGGGGTCAACTGCCGCGGGCCCTCGGACAGTTCCAGGTCAAAGGAGGCCTCAATTGCCCCCTGGGAAAGGCAGATGCCGTTGAATTCCCCCGTGGGCTTGTGCCGGTCCGTAAATACGGCCGGGTGGGCGATCAACTTTGTTTTTTTGATCCGATCTGCCAGAAAGGCAAGACCGTCGGCATGGTCCCAGTGACCGTGGCTTAAGGCGATCCAATCCAGGGCATCAAGGTCCAGACCCAGGAGGGCTGCATTGTCAATGAATAGATCCGAGGGGCCGGTATCAAAAAGGATGTTCTGCTCAGCCCGGATGAACAGGGATAGGCCATGGGCTCCTTTGAAAATCCGGTCTTTGAATCCCATCATTACCTGGTCCTCACACAATACGCTGATCTCAAGTTTTGGTTTCATTTTTTGCTCCGATCACCATCAGTGGTTAAGATTTCAATCTCTGCTGTGGACAGGCCCTGTATCGGGTTGGATCGTGGGACTCCATTGGCGATTTTCGTTTGTCCGGTTCCATTAAACGGCTCGTCCATCACCCTGCCCAGGAACTGCCGGGTCCGTTCATGGACCGGCCGGGAAAAAAAGTCCCGGGCGTTGTTTTTTTCCACAACCCGGCCCTGGTCCATAAATACAATCTCATCTGCGGCCCTGCGCGCAAACCCCATTTCATGGGTGACCACCACCATGGTCATGCCGGACCGGGACAGGCCGGCCATGACTTCAAGGACTTCTTTGATCATTTCCGGATCCAGGGCCGAGGTGGGTTCGTCAAAGAGCATGACCTCAGGTTCCATGGCCAGGGCCCGGGCAATGGCGGCCCGCTGTTGCTGGCCGCCCGAAAGTGTGGCCGGGTATTTAAGGGCCTGATCTGCGATGCCCACCTGGTCCAGCAGGGCCAGCGCCTTTTCCCGGGCCTTGACCCGGGACATTTTTCTAACCTTCACAGGGGCAAGGGTGAGGTTGTCGAGTATGGTTTTGTGGGGATAGAGCTCAAAATGCTGGAACACCATGCCGATGCGCGAGCGCAAGGCATAGATATCCGTGTCCCTGCCCTGGACCGGGATCTTGTCCACAAAGATTTCACCGGTCTGGTATCGTTCCAGGCCGTTGATACACCGAAGCAACGAGGATTTGCCCGATCCGCTTGGGCCGCAGATGACCAGGGTTTTGCCCGTTTCAATGGTGATCGACACCTGGGCAAGGGCCTGGTAGCTGCCGTATGTCAGGCCAAGATTTTTGATTTCAATCATAGGTCGCTTCCTTTACCCTGGACCGGTGTTCCAGGCAATACCCCAGGAAGTTTCCCAGGGTGCATACGATAAAATAAAAGGATGCCGCAAACAGGTAGAGCTCAACGGATCGGGCTTCCCGGGCATCCACCAGGTTGACCCGGCGCAGGAACTCCCGAAGCCCGATGACATAGGCCAGGGACGTATCCTGGAAAATCACCACGCAGTGGGTGATGAGGGCCGGAACCATTTTGCCCAAGGCCTGGGGCAGGATCACATGAACACTCAGGTCCCAGGGCCGAAGCCCCGTTGCAAGGCCTGCCCTTTTCTGGCCAACCGGGACCGCCTGAATGCCCGCCCGGACGATTTCGGCAAAATAGGCGGCTTCGTACAGGATAAACGAGAGGACCACTGCGGGCATCTCGCCCAGGGATCGACCCAGGAACACCGGGAGCAGGAAATAGATCCAGAAAATCACTAGGATCAAGGGGATACCCCGGAAAAAATGAATATAGATACTGGCCGGATAATAGATCAGCCGGACGGGGGAAAGCCGGCCAAGGCCCAAAATGATTCCCCAGGCAAGGCCGCCTGTGATGGCCATGATCGCTATTTCAAAGGTCAACCACAGCCCACCGGCCATATACCCCAGGTTGTCGGAAATAACGGAAAAGTCCATATCATCCCCCCCGCCGGATCAGGCCGGGAACCGTTGTCCATTTTTCGATGCGCCACATCACCAGGGCCACGCCCTGGGCAATGGTCAGATAGCAAAGGCTGGCGGCTGTTGTGGTTTCCAGACCGTGCCAGGTAAAAGAATCAATGACATAAGCCGTATGGGTGATCTCCATGACACCGATGGTCATGGTCAGGGCGGAATTTTTAAAACAGGTGAGAAATTCTGTGGTAAACGCCGGGATGATGATCCTGAAAGCATAGGGCAAAATCACGTAGCCGTATACCTGGGCCGGCCTTAAGCCCGTGGCATAGGCAGCCCGGTACTGATCCTCTGGAATGGCAAGAAACCCTGCCCGGAATTGCTCGGCCACCCTTGAGGCCGTGTACATGCCAAGCCCTGCGACCCCGCACCAGAAGGCATACTCCGGAACGGTGTCATACATCCAGGCCTGGATAGAACGGGGCAGGAGCAGCGGGGCCGCAAAATACCAGAAAAACAGCTGAACCAGGAACGGAATGTTTCTGAACATCAGGACGTATCCAAGCCCCAGGGCCCGAAGCCATCTGCCGGGAAACACCCGGCAGGCAGCCACCCCGATGCCCAGGACCACGGCCAGGCACCAGGCAGCCAGGGAAAGACTCAAGGTCGTCCAGATTCCCCTGAGCATCATGGCGCCATAGGGCTGCCGCCAGAGCACGGACCAGTCAAAGGTATAGTTTAGCAAAATACTCCTGTGCAGGGGGGCGGTCATCCGTGGCCGGCCCCGGCTTTGGGTTGATCCTTTTGTTCTGGAAAACGGCTATTCAGGATAACTCAAGGATTTGAGAAGCACCTTGTATTCGTCGGTCATGGGCAGGGGCACCACCCCGGCGGGACCGAACCATTTGGTGTACAGGGCCTCGAATCTGCCGTCCTTGATCATGTGGATCAACGACGCATTGACAAAGTCCCGCCATTCTCCCTGGCCTTCGGGCAGGATAAATCCATAGGGTTCATAGGTCAGGTATTTGCCGACGATTTTCCAGTCCTGGGGATTCTTGGCCTTGGCCCGCATCCCGGCAAGTTGGCTGGCATCGGTGAAATAGGCATCAATCTTGCCCTGCTGAAGGGCAAGAAACCCCTTATTGTGTTCCTCAAACAGGACTTTTTGGCAGGCAGGGTTGACAAGCCCCTGCTCAATGGCCCGGTCCATTCCTTTTATATTGGCCGTGGAGCCGGAGCCCATGCCCACCCGTTTGCCCCCGATATCGGCAAAAGAGGAAATGGGACTGTCCTTGGGCACAAGAAGCCGGGTTCCCGTCAGAAAATAGGGCAGGCTGAAATCCACCACCTCTTCCCGGGCCAGGGTAATGGTGGTGGAGCCGATGCCCATGGCTACCATGCCGTTGGTTACCATGGTGATCCGGGTTTTGGGATTCATGGGGTGCTTGATCAGCTTGATCGGCTTGTTAAACTTTTTTTCCAGGTCTTTGACCACTTCAGCTCCCAGATCAATTCCGAAACCGCCCCAGGAACCGTCCTTGTCAATAAAACCAAAGGGCACGGAACCCTCCCGGAATCCCATGTGAACTTCACCGGATTTCTCGATTTTTTCCAGCAGGTTTTCATCCCCGGCAACGGCATGATCCAGGTTTCCTGTAATGCCAAGTAAAATTGCCAGGCTGTAAAATGTTCCAACAACCACGCCCATCATCTTTTTCATGTTTTCTCCTTTTTTAAAATCATTGAAACCGTCACGGACGGATTGGGCATTAAAGCCCGCCCCGCCCGCAAAAAAGAACTTTGAAATTGTTTTGTGTTTTGCCCGCGAGTCTCGTATAAAAAAATTCAAAAATCCAATTGTTAATCGCAATGGGCAACCGGATTTTCATATGTGTTTTCTATAACCGGCATGGCCGGACCAAGGGATGGCATCCGGCCACAAATCAAACAAGGCTGACCTTTCCCGGATAACTTTTTCATTGGCCGAAACGATGATCAAGGTCGAAATTGTTTCTGATGACGGGGTTTTGCGCCCGGTACTGCCTTAAAGGCCTTGCCAAAAATCGGTTTGCAGCGGACCGCAAGAGGCTGCGGCCGCTGAAAAGCAGCCTAGGCCCGGAAACAAAAAACCCTGCTTCAGCCATTGAAGCAGGGTTTTTCGGCAAGTTTTTTATCTGGCGTTAATCGGTTTAACTTTCAATGGCGCCGGCGCGGACCCCTTTGAGGTAATTCATGCAGAACTGGTCATGGCCCAGCAGCATGTCCGCTGTTTTAATGGTGGCCATGATTTTTTTATCCAGAGGATCAATAATGGCGGAATCCATGCCCGCATCCATCATCAGGGCGACAAAGGTCCGGTTGATGATGTGGCGCTGGGGAAGGCCGTAGGAAATATTGGACAGGCCCCCTGTGATATGGACTTCCGGAAATTCTGCCTTGATGGCCCGGACCGCGTCCAATACCATGACCCCCTTGCTGGATTCAGTGGAAATGGGCTGCACCAGGGGATCCACATAGATGTTGGCCGTGGGGATACCGATCTTGTTCAACTCGGCCACCAGGGTCTTGGCCCGTCCCAGGATATCGTCGGAAGATCCGGGCATGCCGGCATCGTCCATGCACAGGGCAATGACCCTGCAATCCTTTCCGGAGAGAAAGGGCATCATGGCGTTAAATCGATCTTTTTCCAGGGAAATGGAGTTGATCATGGGCGGTCTTTTCACCATGGCAAAGGCCATTTCAAGGATGGCCGGGTCAGGGCTGTCCAGGGCCAGCGGAATGTCACAGACCGGTTGAATCGTATCCAGCAGCCAGCGCATGTCCGCTTCTTCGTGGCCGATGCGGGCACCGGCATTCACATCGATAAAGGTGGCGCCGGCCTGCTGCTGTTGTGTTACATCATTGACGATATAATCTGCATCCCGGTCAGCCACGGCTGCCTGGACCCGTTTTCGGGAGGTGTTGATTCTTTCTCCAATTACTTCAAACATTGTAACTCTCCTTTACGCCCTGCTTTAATTGACGAAGGCTTTTGCCATTTTAGAGGCAGAACCGGCATCTGCGGCAAACCCGTCGGCGCCGATTTGATCGGCAAAGGCCTGGGTCACGGGGGCACCGCCCACCAGAATTTTAACCTGGTCCCTCAGGCCCGCTTCCACGATGGCGTCCACGGTCTGTTTCATGGCCGGCATGGTGGTGGTCAGCAGGGCAGAGAGGCAGACAATCTGGGCGTTTTTCTTTTTGATTTCCTCGACAAAATTTTCAGGGGAGATATCGACCCCCAGGTTGTGCACATCAAGGCCGGCACTTTCCATCATCATGGCCACCAGGTTTTTGCCGATGTCATGGAGGTCGCCTTTGACGGTTCCGATGATCACTGAGGCACCTGCAGCGCCCTCTCCTTCAGCCAGCAGGGGTTTGAGGATTTCCACGCATCCGGCCATGGCCTGGGCTGCCATGAGGACTTCCGGGATGAACATATCGCCGGATTCCATCTTTTCGCCGACAATGTCCATGCCTGCAATGAGTCCGTTGTTCAGAATTTTGTTGGCAGGCTCGCCTGCGGTTATGGCTGCGTTGACCAGTTCGGTCAGTTTTTCGGCATCACAGGATACCAGGGCCTCTGTCATTGCATTGAAATCAGTCATTTTTATGCTCCTTATGCGTTTTTACGGTTTTCAACATATTGGATGAGTGCTTTTTCGATTGCCGGGTCAATTTCAGGCTTTTCATAGCTTGCAAGGCGCTTGGCAACCCGGTCTTCGGCAATCATGTCAATGGATTTTTTACCGGCCTTGAGCCAGGCATCGGGATTCTGGCGTGCCATCAGGGAGGGCATATGGAATTCAGTCCGGCAGAGTTTGAAGGTCTTGGGATGGGTCAGGTACTGGCCGCCGATCCCCACCTGCTTGATGATGTCAATATCAATGCTTTCGTCGGTTATTTCCAAAGGCTTCTGCATGGAGCGGATCAGGCCGCAGGTCTCTTCGTCCACCAGGAATTTTTCAAAACTCATGGCAATGTAAGATCCCAGGATCCCGCAGGCATGGAGGATGAAGTGAATTCCGCTTCTGGCTGCCGTTTCCAGGGCCAGGGCCGATTCAACACCGGCCTGGGCATCCATGGCCATGGCATCGGTGAGTCCGCCGCCCGCCCTGGAGGGCAGGTTGTAGAACCTGGCCATCTGGGCCACCATGTGAATGTTTTTCGACAGCTCGGGTGCGCCAATGGAAAGGGCGCCGGTTTTCATGTCCATGGCAGAGGAGGTTGATCCGTAAATCACCGGTGCGCCCGGTCGTACCAGCTGGGCCAGGGTGAGACCGGCCAGGATTTCTGCATTCTGGAGGGCAAGTACGCCGGCCAGGGTTACGGGGCCGGAGCCGCCGGCCATGATGAGGGACGCGACAACACAGGCCTGGTTGTACCGGGCCAGCTCAATGAGCGAGCCTGCCATTTCTTCGGAAAACTGGAGGGGGGACAGGGAGTTGATCAAAGAGACCGATACGGTCTTGTCCTTGATGTTTTCCTTCCCGCCCCAGAGAATCCCGGCCATTTCAATCCCGTCAATGGCGCCCTGCCTGGATGTGGGGCTGCCCATAAAGGGTTTGTCACAGAGCAGCATGTTGGAGAGGTTGAGATCCAGGTGAACGGTTTCGTGGGGCATGTCAGCCGGTTCCACCATCATCCAGCCGTTCATGTCAATATAGGGTGATGTCTGGATCAGTTTACAGAAGTTATCATAGTCTTCCATTGTGGCCTGGCGCTGGTTGCCCCGGGCATCCATGACAAAGGGAGCTCCATAGCCGGGAAGAAAGACAAAATCGTCCTCACCGATCTCCACACTCTTTTCAGGGTTCCTGGCATGGACGGTAAACCGTTTGGGTGCTGTCTCCAGGGCCTTCTGGATTTGAGATTCTTCAAAAAAGACTTTGGTGCCTTCCACTTTAAACCCGTTGGATTTGAAAATTTCCAGGGCCTCTTTGTCATTGAACGCCACACCGGTTGTGTTGAGAAGATCCATGGCAGCGTCATGGATTTTTTCCATCTGTGCAGTGGTCAGTTCCTGCATGCGATCATACATTTGTTTATCTCCTTTTTAAACGGTCGGTGCCCCGGACGGGTGAGCCACCCGGGGCGGGCATGTCACTGGTTGTTTGCTTGTTTATATTGGTTCAATCCCTTGAATGTTCCGTAAAGAACCATGAGCAGAAGGAACATCAAAGGAAATGCCGTTGCAATGGAGGCCGTCTGAATGGCTTTGAGGCTTCCGCCGCCGGCAAGGACGGCTGCCACAGCCCCCAGGGCAATGCCCCAGAAGGCGCGCAGGTTTTTGCCCGGATTTTCATGGCCGGATACGAACATGGCCAGGGAGATGGCGGCTGAATTGGCCGAGGTCAGGAAAAAGGTGCCGATGAGAAAGATTAGGGCAATGGATAAAAGGCCGGTCATGGGAAGGTTTTGGGCAATGGCGAAAATGGCGCTTTCCACCCCGTGCTCGTTCAGGGTTTTGGTTACGTCAAAATGGATGCCGGCACCGCCGACAACCCCGTACCAGAGGAAGTTGCCCAGGGTGGGGAGAATCAGGGTGGCGGCAACGGTCTGGCGGATGGTTCTGCCCCTGGAAATTCTGGCAATGAACACGGCCACAAAGGGGGCCCAGCTCATCCACCATGCCCAGTAGAACACGGTCCAGGAACCAATCCAGTTTCCTTCATACCCGGGGGCCGTGAACAGGCTCATGGGAATAAAGTGGAGGAGATACTGGCCAATGGCGTTGGTGGTCAGGTTGATGAGAAAGATGGTCGGTCCGAAGATCAGGACAAAGAACCAGACCGCAACAAATACCCACATGTTGACATCACCGATGAATTTTACCCCTTTTTCAATGCCCGTATATACGGAAATCGTGAAGATGGCGGTGAGTACCCCGATGATCATGTAGGTGGATCCGTCTCCCAGGGCCAGCCCGTACTGGTATTTCAGGCCGGCAGACAGCTGAAGGGCTACAAACCCGGTGGTGGTGGCAAGTCCCCCCAGTGTGGCAAAAACTGCAAAAATATCCAGGATCTTTCCCCAGATGCCGTAGATTTTATCGCCGATCACATAGTAGAAGGCAGAGGAGAACCTGAGGGGAAGATTCTGGGTGAAACAGGCATGGGCCAGGGCAATGGTGAGCATGGCGTAAATGGACCAGGCGCTCAGGCCCCAGTGGAAAAACGAATAGGTCATGGCATTGGCGCCGGTGGCCGGTGTCAGGGCCTCACCCCCGAAATAGGGGGGAGGGCTCATATAGTGGTAGGCCGGTTCAGCGGGTCCCCAGAACACGATGCCTGCGGCAATGGCAGATCCGAAAAGCATGGCAAACCATGAAAAATTTGAAAATTCAGGCGTGTCCTGGGGAAGGCCCAGTTTCATGCTGCCGTATTTATTGCCCATGAGAATAAAGCAGCCGCATACCAGCAAGAATACGGTGAGCAGATAAAGCCAGGCCCATTTGGTGGTGGTCCAGCTGAATACGGCGTTGATGACGGTTGTCATGTTTTCAGGGAAGATTATTGACCAGAGGATAAATAAAACGGTTACAGAGGCTGAAATCCAGAAAACAAAAGGGTCAAAGTGCTTGGCGGGTGTGTTTTTGTCCAAAATTTAACTCCTGTGCAAATGAGGTTATCCCATTATCCGGTCATGACGAAGACCGTCCCGGGGGTTTTAAAGCAGATTGCAGATTGCATACCAGCACAGGAATATTTTTTTTATTTTCTACAGGCTTGAAATTAAAGCATAAATTTTATTTTTTCTTCCGCAGACGCCATGGCGGCAGCCTGCCCATGGGAAGGGTGAAAAAAGTTTTTCAGTTTTTGCAGTGAAAGGGGTGAAAGAAATTTTTCAGTAGAAAAGAAATTGACATGGGGTATGGGTCAGGGGGCTGGGTCGCGGATAAAATCAATACGGCGGAATTTGAATTTTTTGAGCTTGTAATGGAGAAGCTGACGGGAAATGCCAAGGGTTATGGCGGCCTGGGTTACGTTCCCGTTGGCCTGGTACAATGCGCTTTTTATTGCTGTTTCCTCCCGGTGCTTCTGGGATTGAATAAAATTTTCTCCCACCAGGGGGCCAGCGTCGTTGACAGACGGCACTAACGGGGCACCCAGGGCATTGAACAAAGCGGTTTCCGGGTCGCAACAGGCCGGATCCATCTGTTCCAGCCCGCCCAGGCCCGGTCCAAAATGCTGCATTCCGATGATCTCCTCCTGGCCGGCCATGTTCATGGCACCCTCAATCAAATGTTCCAGTTCCCTGATATTTCCAGGCCAGTGGTAGGCATAGAACAATTCCATCACCTGTTTGGAAATTGTTTTTACATTGGTGCCCAGGCGGGTGTTGTATTTTTTAATGAAATGGACCACCAGTTCTTCCATGCTGTCCAGCCTCTGCCTCAGGGGGGGGATTTTGATTATGACCACTCCCAGCCGGTAATAGAGGTCTGTTCTCAGTTTTTTCTCACTGATGGAGGTTCTTGGATCTTGGTTTACGGATGAAATGATTTTGACATCCACCTGAATTTCCTTTGATGAACCCAGCCGACGGACCCGCTTGTCCTGGAGGACCCGGAGGAGCTTGGCCTGAAGGTCAACGGGCATAGCCAGAAGTTCATCCAGGAAAATCGTACTGCCGTGGGCCATTTCAAACAGGCCGGGTTTGTCCAGGGCACCGGTGAAAGCGCCCTTTCTGGTGCCGAAAAGCATGCCTTCCAGAAGATCGTGGGGAATGGCGGCACAGTTGATGGCTACAAATTTCTTTTCCCGCCTTGGGCCATGGTTGTGGATGGACTGGGCAAAAAGCTCTTTGCCTGTGCCGGTTTTCCCCTGAATCATGATGGGGGAGGGAGAATCTGCGGCTCTCTGTGCAATGCCGATGACCTCTTTCAGCCAGTGACTGGAACCGATGATGTCCGTGAACCTGAACCGGGTGCCGTTGCCAAAGTCCGTGTGAAGGAAGTCCCGGGAAGGCATGGGCGTGGATCTGCGCAGCAGTTCGTAATCCTTTACAAAGCAGATGGCACCGTTAATCCGTTCCTTTGTATAAAGGGGGTAGGACGAGGTAATGCTGTTGATCACCTTGCCTGAACTGGTGCGGTAAAAAAAGGTTTTATTTTTAATCGAGGCTTTGTGGGTGATGCATTGCATGATCATGGAGGTTCTGCAGTTCAAATCATAGATGTCGGTAACGTTCATACCCATGGCATCGTTCGATGGGATGCCGTCAATCTTGGACTGGGCCTTGTTGTAGAAAAGAATGATCCCGTTCAGGTCTGCAATGATGACCCCGTCATCCAGCCGGTCCAATACCGAAAGAAAATCAATACTGTCCATGTCCAGTATGGCAGGGGCAGATGAATTGTGCTGTAACGCCATGGCAATATCCTTAATTAAAACAGGTCCGTGGGATTAAGGATTCGGATCATAGCATAGGCGGATTCATCATACAACCAGGGACAAGTCAAAGCCCATTGTTGTCGGGTTTCCTTGCCCCATGCAGGCCACTGGCCGGTTGCCGGCATACCTTTTGCACACCAGCCTGATGTTCAAAATTATACATCAACCCAACACAAGGAGGCATGAATGGCTATTCCCCCACCAATGACGACCCTTAAAATTTCCCTTGCGAAAAACGGATTTTACAAGGGGTTTAATCGAATTGCGACCATCGGATCCAAAGTCTTTGTAGCGCTTCTGGTGCTATGGGCTGCGGTCTTTTCCGACCAGGCAGGAATTTTTCTGTTGAAAATACGTGGCTGGTCCTTTGAAGCCTTTGGGGCGTGGTATATTTATTCCATGGCCTTTTTTGTCATCCTGTGCCTGGTGCTGGCCGTCTTGCCCGCAATGGGCAGAGTCCGGCTGGGCGGTGTGGACGCCATACCTGAGTTCAGTACGTTTTCATGGTTTTCCATGATGTTCGGGGCAGGCATCGGCATTGGGTTGCTCACCTTTTCAACGGCCGAGCCCCTTTATCATTTTGCCTGCAATCCCGACACCATCACCGGTGCCGTGGCACCCGGAACACACGAGACCCTCCGTTCGGTCTTTAAATGGTCTTTTTTTCACTGGGGGCTTTCAGTCTGGGGGTGCTATGGACTTGTGGGGCTTGCCCTTGCCTTTTTTGCCTACAACCGGCATCTCCCCCTGACGATTCGCTCGGGCCTTACCCCTTTGTTTGGCCGGAAACTTGAGGGGGCCCTGGGTGATGTCGTGGATATCACGGCTGTCATTGCCACCATCCTTGGTATTGCCGTTAGTATCGGACTCGGTATTGCGCAATTTGCATCTGGAATGCACATGGTGATCGGTGCAGACTGGATGGTGAACGCTGAAGGCGCACCAACCAATTCGGCCATGCTCGTTTGTTTGTTTTGTATCATGGCCGGGTCCATATTCTCTGCCGCTTCAGGTGTGGGCAAAGGGATTAAATGGCTCTCGAATCTGAATATGGTGCTTTCGCTGATACTGTTGATATTCTTTCTGATATTTGGTTCGCCGACCGCGGCCTTGAAATCTTTGTTTACGGGCATTGTGGACTATATTATCAACTTTCCTGCCCAGGCCCTGACCTACTGGCCGAATGCCGATGTAGAACCTGCTGCAACCCTCTACAAATGGCAATCGGTCGAATGGACTGTTTTCTATTGGGCATGGTGGATTTCCTTTGCCCCCTTTGTCGGACTGTTTTTTGCCCGAATCTCAAGGGGGAGAACCATCCGTGAATATGTCATGGGAACCCTTGTGGTTCCGGCACTCATGTGTTTTGTCTGGTTTGCCTTTGTCGGTGGAACATCCATTGGCCTTGAATTGTCAGGCAAGGCCGGAGGTGCCATCCTAAATGCCGGTCAGGAAGCGCAACTCTTTGCCACCCTCAAAGTGATGCTGACGCCAGGTGGGGCAAAGGGTATGATCCTGATGGTCGTTGTGCTTTTAATGACCTATCTTATCACTTCGGCAGACTCGGGAATTTTGATTATCAACACCATATTATCCGGTGGGGATGATCAAAAAAAGGGGAAAAGGCATATCTTTTTCTGGGGAACAACCATTGCACTGGTCATTGCAGTCCTGCTCCTGGCAGGCGGCCTTGATGCCATGAAATCGGCCATGCTGCTGGGGGCATTACCTTTTTCCGTTATCATGGTTTTCATGGGATTTGCCCTGATAAAAGCATTGATCCGGGACAGCCTTCGAAAAAAGTGTGGCCTTGATCATCAAGTTGTTCACAATTTATAGCTGTTGGTCCAATGGGTCGCATTTGAGTTTATTGGGTGAACGGGGGCGGGCTTTTTTTATTGCATTTTTTATCAAAAAATTATTATTAAACCATCAAAAAAGACAATAAGACAACAAGGAAAGCCTGACCCCAAATATTACGCTTGACCCTTACTTGGAATTGTTTCCAACAACGAATGGACAAGGGTGAAACCCCAGGTGTTCAAAGTTCACCAATTGCCACTCCCTGCGGTGAATGTAAACGCCACACCTCAACCCGTGAAGGATTATTATGTGGTTAAACGCATCCTGTTCCCTTGAATTTCAAATCCCGGTTCCAACGCCGTTTTTACTCATGCTGCGTCCCCGGAGTGGGCGGCAGCAATGGATCGCACGAGAAGAGTATGTGTTGTCACCCAGCGTACCGGTGGTCGAGTTTACAGACTCGTTCGGCAACCTGTGTCAGCGCCTGGTGGCACCAGCCGGGCATTTTTCACTGCACACATCCGTTGATATCGAAACTGCGGATGCATCCGACACGGCCCCAGGGGCGCCGTTTGTCGAAGTGCAGCAGTTGCCCGACGAGACGCTGCCTTTTCTGTATCCAAGCCGGTATTGTGAATCGGATCGTTTTACCGAAATGGCTGCATCGCTCACAACCGGCCGGTATCCCGGTTACGATCAATGCAATGCCATTGTTGATTATATCCGTAACTCGATACGGTACACACCCGGCGTCGGACAGCAGATCATCAGTGCTTCCGAGTTAAATCAGCTGGGAAGCGGCGTCTGCCGGGACATGGCCCATTTGGGTATCGCCTGCTGCCGGGCACTATCGATCCCTGCCCGCATGGTAGTGGGCTACCTTGAGGCTCTTGAACCCATGGATTTACACGCCTGGTTCGAGGCCTATATCGGAAATCGGTGGTATACATTCGATCCGACACAAGCCGATCTGCAAGGCGGTCGTGTTGCAATCGCTTTTGGCCGCGACGCGGCCGACGTTGCAATCTATACTCAATTCGGAAACCCGGTGGAACTGTTAAATATGATCGTCAAAGTCCTACGCCTGCCCGGACAGGCTTGCTGAGGCACCTATTTCAATATGATCCCGGTAACGCGCCTGTAATATGCCCGGGCATCTGTTCCGGAACATCGTATGATTCATGGACCGTGCAAAGCGCCGGTGCTGAACCTGCCAGGGAATGAAACCGTTTTGGTGATTGGTTTTTTTGTCGGGATTTGATATGTTCCATTGATTTCCAAGTGGAAAGTGCCTATGAAATATGGGCTCTTCTTCCATGGTGATCCCAGGCAGATCAAGAGAGAGGTGTATGGCAAAGGCAAAAAAGAGCGGTAAAAAAAACAAGAAAAAAAACAGTACCCGGGAAAACTTTGGCAGCATGCCGCTGGCCCGGGTGGCGGACCAGGGGGACCAGTGGCTTGGTGCGGGCAATGCCAGGGACGCGCTCAGGGCGTTTAAGTTCCTGAAAAAGAGTGGTTACGAGCCCGGGATGGTCTGTCAGCGGTTGTTCCAGGCCTATCTGGTTCGGTATCAGCAGCTCATGGAGAAAAATATGGTCAAAGAGGCTGGGGTTGTCATGGCCTCTGCCCTGGAGTTTTTCCCCACAGGAGAGGGGCTTCCCCTTGAAACCCTGGAGGCTGGTATCCGGCTGCTGCCCCTTGAAAATGCGGTGGCCCTTTACAGGGATGCGCTTTTTTCCATGGAGGCTGTTCCAGGGATGGATCGGTTGATCGGAACCCGGGCGGTTCTTGAAGACCATCTTGATCTCCTGGATGTCCTGCCCAAACATCTGGCCCTGGTCAAGGAAAAAGAGTGCCTTGAACAGGCAACGGTCAGCATGAATGCGGGCCATTGGGATCAAGCCGTCCAAGGGTTGAACCGGGTCGCCAGAAAGTCCCCCTTTGCCGACATCAAAATTTTTGCAAAACTCATGGCCGCCTTTGTCGACCAGGATAAACCCGGGGTTCAAAAGGCCCTTGCCCTCCTGGACAAGGGGTTTCCCCTCACCGCCCTCCAGGAACTTCTGGGCGCATATGCAGCCGAAGATGGCCTGCCCCAGGCGCCTGGCAATGGTGAAACCGCAACGCTGCTGTGGGGGCAATCTTTTTTAAACCAGGGGTATGCAGGTGATTTAAAGCAGGCCGTGGCTGAAAATAATCCCGGGAAAATAACCCGGGCCATTGCTGGGCTGACCGCTCACCTTGATTCCCCGGACAAGTCATCCGCCGTTGAATTCCTGGCGGAAATAGCAGGCCAGGGGGTGGTGGATGTGACCAAAGAGCCGGATCATGTCCTGGCCCTGTTCAAAAAATTGCCCCTGCCCGACCCCCATGCCATATTTGCACGGTTTGCCGCCCCAAGGACCGCTTTTTTGAACGAGTCTGCAGTGCCTTTCTGGCGGCAGCTTGAACAGCTCTTTTCCGATCCCGAAGATCAGAAACTGGCCAGGAGCCTTATTCTGGCTAAAATAGCAGAACGAATGGTCAATGATCCTGATTTTGTGTTTGAACTACAAGATAGACTGGACAGCTTTTTTTCTGCCATTGGCTGTGGTGACAAGGTCTGTTTGGATGATGTGGGCAATGGGGCGGGCAGGTCACTTGTTGTGGCTGCAGTGCTTGAACAGGCCCTTGGGTTTGACCCGGAAAATCCCATGGGGTATGAGTTGCTGCTGACTGTTCCCTTTGACTCGCCCGCACTTCGCAGGGCATTGCCCCCGTTGCTGGAATCCGTGGCTGCTGTTTTCCCCCATGATCCAAGGCCTTATCTTCGGCTGGCACAGATCTATCTGCACAAGAGTGCCGTTAGAAAGGCCGAGGGCGTGCTCAAAAAGGCGTTTGCCAGGGCGCCCCACGATAACGGGGTCCTTGAACAATATGCCCTTTGCCATGTTGCCACGGCCTGCAAAAACATTAAAAGCCGCAAGTATGACCTGGCATTGCAGGACCTTGAAGCGGCGGAAAAAATGGGGGTGCCGTCCCTTGGGATCTATATTGTCGAAAAACGGCTGCTATGCACCTTTGCCCAGAATTTGAAATTTTCAAAAAAACAGTTTGAAGGCATGACCCACGGGTTGAACCTTGGCGACACCCTGAGGGTGCTGGCCCTGTTCAAGCTCGACCTGGAAGACCCCGACCACGCCTGCCCTGATACGCCAAGGGGACTTGCCGCTGTTTTTAACAGTCATAAAAAAAGAATAAAAGAGCTGACCTCCCACGGGATTGCCGCCCTGTTAAAGCCTTTGCCAATGCTGATCCAGGGGCTTTATTTTAAGCGTACCTTTGCTGCCTGTTTCCTGGACAAACGGGCAACGGTTCTCAACGGCCTGTCAGACACGGACTTCATGGAGATTGCCCTGGATCTGGCCAAGACCGGGTACTTGGATCCGGTTGTCGGACAACTGGCCAAACGGGTCAACATGGACAAGGACGATGATGGGGGACGTTTGATGCAGTTCCTCTATCTTGCTTTGCGTCATCTTCAGGGCGACTCGGTTTCCTCCCAGGTTTTTGTGAACCTGATTGAGTCGGTTTCCCTCCCCCTGAAAGAGAAGTTTCGCGCGATTTCAAGGCAGGTGGCCACCATTGCACCCCAGCAGTTTCGAACCGCCTATGAACAGTTTGATTTTACCCTGCTTGACCGGCCTGGTTTTATGGACGAGGAGCTTTTTGACCTCAATTCCAGGGTGATGGATGAGTTTGCCGAGATCATGGACAGGGCCAGGCAGGAAGGAATGGGGGAGTTGCTCGATTCGTTCATGGACAGGATCAATGCCAACGGTGTGGAGGCGACCCTGGAATCAATCGTGGGTGAAATCATGGAGCATTTTGATCCTGATGAGGACTTTGAGGATGATGGAGAGGTATATGACATTGATCTGAAGGAATTCAAGGGAAGAAAGGTGTTCGGCAACAGGGTGGATGCCGATCAAATCCGTAATCTGGTGCATGAACTTGTGGAGGATGCCCTGTTTCTTAGGGATGCCCGCGGGGCAGATGAGGTAGTGGATGATTCCATGGATTTCATCGAGTCGTGTGGAATTCTTCTGGAGGCGCTCAAGGCGGGTGGATTTCATTCCTCCGACGATTTCAGAAGGGCCGGCAAACGGTTTTGTCAGAACATTGCCTATGGCCAGGAGATTCTGCTGGCATTTCAAACGGCAAGCCGGCGAAGCGGTCTGCCCATTTCCATGGAGCTCAAAAGCTTTATCCTGGGCATGAAACAGGGCGTTTAATTTTTAAGAGGGGTACCATGTATATTTTTTATCAAATCCTGGGGGTGGGTCCGGATGCCGATGACCCAACCATCCGAAGGGCGTATCTTGATCTTGTGAAACGGTTTTCCCCGGAAAAGCGTCCAGAGGGGTTCAAACGCATCACCCGGGCCTACGAGGCAATAAAAGACAGACGTTCGAGGATTCGTTCAAAACTCATGGGATCCGAGGCACTTTATCCTGTGTGGACCGATGCATTGGAGGAATTTTTATTGTTACAGCGGGAGGCAAAGGTAACCCCCCCCGGCTTAAAGGAACTTGTGGAGGCACAGAAACGAGAAAATGGCGTATATTAAAGAGAAAGCAAGGCTGGTCCGGGAGTTTTGGAAACAAAAAATCGTGCTCGGCTCGTTAAGGACCCTTCGGGATTTTGCCCACAACCAGATCCGGTTGCGGGACGATACCTATGGTCTGGACCAGGATTGGAAGGCCCGTCTCCAGGCGGATTTCCAATCCTGGCTCATGGATCTTTCCCATCCACCAACCGGGGCTTCAACCATGGCAGGTCGACGGGGGGGCGGCCCCAGGGAGAGGCTCAAAGATTTTGACGGATCCAACCCTGACCCGGGGGTGGAAGATTACCCGGAGGTGGATCTTTTTACCCTGCTCAGCGAATTTGCCTCCCTTAGAACCCAGATTCAGCTCCAGACCAGGGAACAGGCCAGAAACGTCAAGGCCCTTGATGAATTTAACGGGTTTGTGGATAAAACCAGTCACCTATTGACCCTGATGGATGAAAAAATATCGCGCATGGATGCCATGGAGATCCAGGTTCAGGATCGGACCGAGGAAAAGATCCTCAAACTTTTTTTTGACCTCAGGAATAATTTAAAACGGGGACGAGAGGCCGGCCAAAAGGCGTTGAACCATGGATTTGTATGGCGCCGTAAACGGTTGACCGCCCTGGTCCAGGGGTATGAGATCGCGTTGAACAAGTTTGACAAGGCCCTTGCCGCGGCGGATACATATCCTGTGGTTACCCAGGGAGAACCCTTTGATCCGGCTGTAATGCGGGCCGTGGACCGGGTGTCGGTCAAAGGGGTGGATGCCGGAATGGTACACGCCGAGGTTGCCTGTGGTTTTATCCGCAGGGAGCGGGTGATCCTGCCGGCCGATGTTATTGTAACCCAATAGAAAATTACAGGAAAACATATGAGCACGCCCATCATTATCGGTATTGATCTTGGCACCACAAATTCCGAGGTCGCATTTGTCAAAGGGGGCCGCCCGCAAATCCTCCAGGACAACGGGGACGGTATCGTTCCTTCTTGCGTTGGCGTGGACCCGGAGAACCGCTTGATTGTTGGCAAACGAGCACGAAATCAGGCTGTTGCCTTTCCCGATAGAACCGTACTTTCCATAAAACGGGAAATGGGCAGGGATAAAAAAGTGGTTCTTGCCGGCCAGGCTTACTCTCCCCAGGAGATTTCGGCGTTTATTCTCAGGGATCTCAAGGGAAAGGCGGAACGAGTCATGGGACAGCCCGTTGGCCATGCCGTGATCACGGTACCGGCCTATTTTACCGATGCCCAGCGCAACGCCACCCGGGAGGCCGGTGCCATTGCGGGTCTTGAGGTCGTCCGGATTATCAATGAGCCCACTGCAGCAGCCCTTGCCTATGGGGAAAGCCGTGCCACCGATGAAAAAAGGACTATCCTGGTGTACGACCTTGGCGGAGGAACCTTTGATGTCTCGATTGTCAGAATCGAAGACCAGGTGGTGGAGGTGCTTGCCAGCACCGGTGACAACCGGCTTGGCGGGGATGACTTTGACAATAAAATCGTCAACTGGCTGGCGGAAGAACTTAAACGGGAGCATGGCCTTGATGTGATGGAAAACAGGGCCGTTCTGGCCCGTCTCAAATCCTGTGGGGAAAAGGCCAAAATCGAACTTTCCCAAACCCGGTCAACCCGGATCCAGGAGGATTATATAGCAGGTGAGGTTCACCTTGATGTGACCCTCACCCGGGAGATCTTTGAGGGCATGATTCAGCCGGATATCAACAGAACCATGGACTCGGTGACCCGGGCGCTCCAGGATGCGTCGGTGGCCCCCAATGAGATTGACCGGATTCTGCTTGTCGGTGGCTCTTCGCGCATTCCCATGATTTCAACCCTGCTCAGGGACAAGCTCAACCTTGAGCCGAGCCAGGAGATTGACCCGGATCTGTGCATTGCCCTGGGGGCCGGAATACAGGCCGCAAGGGAGATGGGTGTTGATTCCTCGGGGGTCCTCATCGACATCACGCCCTACACTTTCGGCACTTCAGCCGCCGAATTCGGCGCGGACGGCCTGAATCCCCATGTGTTTGTCCCCCTGATCAACCGGAATACAAAACTGCCTGTTTCCCATACCGAAACCTTTTACACCATGGTCGACAACCAGGAGATTGCCCTGATCCAGGTGTTCCAGGGAGAGAGCAGCCACGCCCTGGACAATATCCTGATCGCCAGTTATACCTTTGATCTTTCCAATACTCCTGCCGGCAGCATGATCACCCTGACCTACGATCTGGATGTCAACGGAATTCTGAAGCTTGAAGCCGTGGAAAAAGACGGGGGGAAAACATTGAACGCTGTGATTGACAATGTCTTTTCCTGTGACGACCCGGACCGGGTGCGTGCTTCACAGGAAAAAATCAATGGTATTGCCGCCCTGGAAAATGCCGGCCGTTCTGAAGCGCCATCCCTTCAAACGGAAATGGTTCCCGGGGAGATTGCTGAAATCCTGACCCTGGCCAGGGAGAAGCTTGACATGGCACCCAGGGAGGACCGGGACGATATCATTGATATGATGGAAGACATCACCTCGGCCGTGGAAGAAAATGACCTTGAACGGGCAAGGAAGATCAGCCAGGATCTGGATGATCTTCTCTTTTATATTGAGTAACGGAGGCGTTTGCTGATGGAGAGATGTCCGGTTTGCAAGGCTGCCTGTGGGGACAAAGAGAGGTGTCATCGCTGTAAGTGCGATCTTCAGCCGTTTACAGCCATTGAAGTCAGGTCAAGACAGCTGCTCTCAATGGCTGTAGGGGCTTTAAAACAAGGGGATTATTCCGCAGCCTTTGCCCATGCAGAACGATCGTGCCGGTTGAAGTATTCGAAACAGGCCCGGCAACTCCGGTTTTATGCGGCCGAGCTGGGCCGGCTGTAATGCGAATCATGGGCAGACGGGACAGCAGGCCAGGGCTGAACCCTGCCAGGGTGACGGCAGTCTTCAGGTGGAAAAGGATGTTTTTGGACGGTTCAATCCATTTGGTTGTCCAACCAGGTTAATGTTTCCGGGAACGTCTTGAATCTTACCTCAGTGCCTGTTTCGTCGTAGGATTCATGGATGATGTCGGCTCGGGTTCTTAACTGGCCTAGAATTTGCCCCTTGCTGTAGGGGATCATCCGGGTGGTTTCGACCATGTTTTCATGGAAATGGTGAAGAATTTTTTTCCGAAGCAGGGCAACATCCTCTGGGTTGTGGGCACAGACAAAGATGCCATGGGGAAATTCGCAACGTAGGGATTCAAGCGCTCCGGTTGTGAGCTTGTCAATCTTGTTGAGGATCAGCAGGCCTGGAATTTTTTCACCCCCGATCTCTTTGAGCACCGTTTGCGTCACCGTTAATTGAGATCGAAAAGCCGGGTCCGAGGCATCCACCGTAAACAAAAGCAACGACGCGGCCAGGGCCTCATCAAGGGTCGATTGAAAAGATGCGACTAAATCGTGGGGTAATTTCTTTATAAATCCGACGGTGTCCGAGACAAGTACCGGTGGAAAAGCCTCGGGCTGCAGTGCTTTCACACGGGTGTCCAGGGTGGCAAATAATTTGTCCTCCACCAGTACATCACTGCCGGTCAATTTGCGCATCAGGGACGATTTGCCCGCATTGGTATAACCGACCAGGGAGACCTGGAAATTTTCTTGCCTGCGGCTGCGTCGTCGGGTTTGCTCGTCTCGAATGGTGACAAGGCGGGCCTTTAATTCTGAAATACGGTCCCGGATACGACGCTTGTCAAGTTCGTGGGAGGTCTCGCCGGCACCCTTGGAACCAATCCCGCCGCCTTGACGATCCCCGCCAATGCGGGATGCCCGCAGCCGGGGTGCCAGGTAGGTCAGCTTGGCGATCTCCACCTGAATGAGGGCCTCCCGGCTTTTGGCATGACGGCTGAAAATTTCGAGGATCACACCGGTGCGGTCCAATACTTCAACCCCCGTGGCTTTTTCAAGGTTTTGCAGCTGCTTTGTGGTAATTTCACCATCATACACAACCACATTGGCGTGGACGCTGTTCTTTGCCATCGGGTCATCGCCTGAACGGTCTTGATCCGGGGCGGTGGGGGTGGCGGATGGATACTCTTCGTCCATGTCATCCCCGTTTTCATCTTCTGATTTGCGGCTGAACCCTTCAACAATGCCGGTACCGCCGGTGTAGCGGGCCAGTTCTTTTAATTTTCCAGCGCCCAGCAGGGTGCTGGTTTCAGGTTTCGGACGGCGCTGGGTCAGGGTTGCAACGACTTCAAGGCCCATGGTTTTAACCAGGCGCCCGAGTTCAAGCAGGGAAGCGTCGTTGTCTTTATCTGAAACGCCATGGGTCTGGACGGAAAACAGGACCGCTGTCTTTTTCTCTTGTTCATTGTTTGATTGTTCGATCATTTTTTGTTTTGATCATCCATTTTTAAAAGGTCGTTTTTATCGGTTCGTTGAAATCCATGGATCCAGTATGCGTTTTTGTGGGCATGGCACACGGGTAAAAGGGTTAAAAAGAATGGGGTTTTCCAAAAAGCGGACGCTCGGAAAAGGTCAGGTCGTGCGTAACAAAGGCAGATCGTCAAATCCTGCCACCGTTGTTAAGATAATGCATGTTTGAGCACTGTCACGCGCCGGGTTGTTTTTATTTGTCAGCCACTCCCTGCGGGTGGTGTAAAATGGTCTTTTTTTCAGGACATGAAAATATGTCTCATGTTTACAGGATGTTGCCGGGATGGTCCCGATGCCGGTAGAATTTTATTGGACCTGCCGCGGGTACTTTACGCGGACGGGTCTTTTTTTTCAGACAATAGCCCTTTGGGAGTCCAGACAATCCCCTGGCACCCCAACCCGTGCCATCTGTAACCGGCTGATTTCCATACCCTGGACGTCAGACCATCTGCGATTGGCATGACTTTTGCTTGGTTTTATAGAACAATATATCCAGACCCGCAACCATCAACTATCATTATGGGAAAGTCTATGACAGACAATATTACCGAACGTTTTACCGAGTTTGCCACACGTGTCGGGGCAGCGGTGCTTCAGATGGACAGCCTCCAGGATGCTGTCACCTATATCAAAGAGACAGCGGAAGGCAACCTCCTTGTACCCGAAACCCCACTTGCGAAACAGCACCACTTGCGGGCATTGTTGTCAGAGGCGGGTGCTGACGTTTTTACCGGGAAATTCAGAACTGCAGGCCAGATTCCCGGTGCCGGCGTTACCTTTTGTAATTTCTGCCTGGCCGACACCGGCACCGTGGTCCTGGACAGCACAGATGAGGAAATCCGCCTGGCAACCACCCTGCCGGACAGGCATTTTATCCTTGTGGACCCAGCGAAAATCCTGGAAGACAATCTGGCCGCAATCGAACCCATGACTGCCCTGCACCAGGGCAGTGATCCGAAATTTATTGCCTACATCACCGGCCCCAGTCGAACCGCAGATATTGAGCGGGTATTGACCATTGGCTGCCATGGCCCCCGGGAAGTGCATATTCTACTGGTGGCAGGCATCTCCAGTGATTTAATGGAAAACTGATTTAAGGAAATAACATGGCCACCAATGAAAGTTACAAAAAAAGTGTCGAAACCGCCATTGCCAACCCTAAACTCAGCAAGGCGCTGCATCTTTTTGGCGACGCGTATCTGACCGCCCGGGAAAACGCCTACCAGGGCCTTGATTTTGAAGCAATGCGCACAGAACTTGCCGCAATCAAGGACGATGTCCGGATCCGCAGAAAAGAACTCCTGGCTGAGTTTGTCAAAAATGCAGAAGCCGCCGGTTCAAAGGTCTTTATCGCCAGGGATACCCGGGAGGCCAATGACTATGTGATCAACCTGGCAAAGGAAAAAGGGGCCAGATATATTGCCAAGTCCAAATCAATGGTGTCGGAAGAGGCCCACCTGAACAAGGCCCTGGAGGCCCATGGGATCAAATCGTCGGAAACTGATCTTGGTGAATGGATCGTCCAGCTGGCCGGTCAGCGGCCAAGCCATATGGTGATGCCGGCCATCCACATGTTCAAGGAAGAGGTTGCCGAACTGTTTACCCGAGAATGCGGCACTCGTCTTTCGCCTGAGATCAATACCCTGGTCGAACATGCCCGCCTGCGCCTGAGAAAAGAATATTTCAAAGCGGATATCGGCCTGACCGGTGCCAATTTCCTTGTGGCCAACACCGGGGGAATCGGTCTGGTAACCAACGAGGGCAATGCCCGGCTCTGCGCTACTCTGCCAAAGGTTCACGTGGTGTTTGCCGGAATCCATAAACTGGTGCGCAACGTCGAGGATGCGGTTAAAATCACCCGGCTCCTGCCGCGAAACGCCACGGGCCAGCTGCTCACCTCCTATATTACCTGGATCCGGGGAGCGGTCCCGGTGGACGGCGAGCAAAAAGAACAGCACATTGTCCTCATCGACGGCGGCCGGGAGGCGCTGTATGAATCAAAGGCCTGCCAGGACGCCCTGCGCTGTATTCAGTGCGGTGCCTGTGCCAATGTCTGTCCGGTATACCAGACCGTTGGCGGCCATGTGTTCGGATCCATTTATATCTCGGCCATCGGCATTATCCTCACTGCCTTTTACGAAGGGCTGGACAAGGCCAAAGAGATCACCCGGGCCTGCATCGGCTGTCGTTCCTGCGTTGCTGTCTGTCCTTCCAAGATCGACCTGGAGGAAATCATCCTCCACCTGCGCAATGGGGTGACCCGGGAATACGGCATGGGGGTGGTCAAGAATGTCGCCTTTAAAGCGGTGATGAAGAATCGCAGCCTGTTCCACAGTATGGTGCGTGCCGCTTCCAAACTGCAGGGCCCCATCACCCATAAAAACAGGGATGCGTCGGATCGGCGTATTATCCGTCATCTGCCCCTGCACTTTATGGCCCGGGATCTTACCGAGTGGAGGGACCTGCCAACAATTGCTCCCAAATCCTTCCGGGATCAGTTTGATTCGATCGCCCAGCAGGTCACCCGCCCCGAATACCGGGTCGGCTTCTTTGTCGGGTGCGGGGGTGATTTTGTCTATCCGGAGGTCGGCGTGGCCATGATCAAGGTCCTCAATTCTCTGAACGTGGAGGTGGTTTTCCCAAAGACCCAGAACTGCTGCGGCATCCCCGCGCTTTATGCCGGTGACATCGAGACCGGTGTTGATCTTGCCAGACAGAGTGTGCAGGCCTTTGCCGATGCGGATGTCGATTATATCCTGTGCATCTGCCCCACCTGCACCATGGCCGTTAAGCGTGATTTTGTCCATCGCCTGGCCGATGATCCCCAGTGGTCGGCCAAGGCCGTTGCAGTTTCGAGCAAAACCATGGATGCATCGGCATTTCTGGAAAAGGTCCTTGGTGCGTCAGGAAAACTCAAGGCAATGGCGTCGGAAAAAACGGTGACCTACCACGATCCCTGCCATCTCAAACGCGGCTCCAATGTCTGGCAAGAACCCCGGGCGCTGCTTGCGGCCTCGGGTCACGGGGTCAAGGAGATGAAAAATTCTGACCGCTGCTGTGGTTTTGGCGGAACCTATTCCCTGCTCAGCCATCCCCAGATTTCCAGGCAGATCACCCGGGATAAGGTCGAAACGATCCAGGAGACGGATGTCAAAACCGTGGCCACAGATTGCCCGGGCTGCATGATCATGTTAAAGGGGGCTGTGGGCAAAGCAGACGAGACGATCCGCTGTGTCCATACCATGGAACTTCTGGCGGAATCGCTGAACTAATTCGTAATTCCGGCATTGCCTGGTGGCGGGCCTGCCCCGGGCAATGCACGGAATCTTTAATTATTTATGCTGGGCCCGCAAAGTTCTGGCCAGCTCCTTGATTTCTCCCAGATCCTTGGTCATCTCGTTCCAGCCATACCAGTAGGCATAATCCGGATTTACATGGAAAAAGGCCTGGTAGGTCCGCATTCGATGTTTCATGTACATCTGCACCAGCACCTGATCGATGTACGAGAGTTTGTCCAGGTCCTTGTCCCATCTTTCGCCGTTGGTATGCATGAAGGTCAGCAGGAACGGATAATTGGCCGGGTAGTTTTTCGGTTTTTTTATGATGCCGTCCTTGTAGAGTGCGGCAATGGTTTCAATGGCATCTGCCATGAGCCGGTCGGCTTTGGACATGATGGCGTCCCCCATGTCCAGCTGTTCTTTCACATATTTAGGCGAGTGGCACTGGGCGCAGGTTTTGAGCATTTTGTCCCGCTCCTTTTGCCAGGATTCCTGGTCCAGCCTGGCCATGCGGACCGCTTTGACCGCGTCAAGAATCGGTGTGGCCTCCCCGGTTAAAGGATCAAGGACGCCAAGGGCCTTGAGTATGGTGACCCGGTCTGCGGCAGCCTGCTTATTATCGGGCAGGGGCAGGCGAACCCCGAGAAAACCCCAGGCAGTGGCATTGGTATGGCTGCCGTCGGGCAGGTGGCAGTTCTGGCAGGTGGGTGCTGCCGCAGTTTCAGGCAGGTCCCCATTTTTTTTCGCAAACCAGCGCATGCCATGCTTGGAGCTGGACCACATTTCCCATTGTGGGTGGTCATACCCCATGTGGCACTGCTGGCAGGCCCGGGGATTCAAGGCTTCTTTTTTTGAGAATGCGTGGCGGGTATGGCATTCGTCGCAGGAATTGTTCTGATATCTGTACCCCTTGCGAATCTGCTCTTGTTTCTCCTCGTCGGTCTTGATTCCCATGTTATGGCAGCCGCCGCATCCCCGGCCTCCTTCGATCAGTTCATCCGGGGCCATATGGGTGGCGGGTATGGCATTCAAAGACTTCCAGCCGAAATTGTGCTTGCCGTGGGAAAACTGGTCCAGCTGCTCTTCATGGCATTCGCCGCACACCCGTTCATCGGGCAGCACGGCCTTGATGGCATCCTCTGCTGTTTTATGGGCATTTCCATGGCAATCAAGGCAGGTCACCTCGTTTTCTGCGTGTTTGCTGGACTGCCAGTCCATCACCTGACCCGGTGACAATTTCTGGTGGCAGTCGATGCAATCCGTGCCTGCATCTGCGGTGGAGGCCACTGCCAGCAGCAGGGTTGCTGCCAGTAATGTTGCGATCTGGTTTTTCATAGGATTCCTCCTTTAATTGGTGTCGTACCTATGGGAATTGAGATCGCAACATCGTCAAGCGGGCGCTGCGATCTTGTTTGCCGTGGAAAGCAGTTGATCGGACGATATTAAATCGTTATCAGTAAAACCTGGCATTGGCAACAGTTTTTTAAATAAAAACAGGTTGTTGATTTTTTTCAGCCAATGGACGGTGTCGGGTGTGATTGTCCTGTCCGGGTCCGCCATGGATGCACAACAGGCCTGGTTTAAGCGGTCAACCCGGTGGCAGGCCTTTGAAGGGGCAGGCGGATGACAAAGGTCGTTCCTTTGCCAGGCTCAGATTTCACCGTTACTTCGCCGCCGTGGTTTTCCCGGACAATGAAGTATGAGACCGAAAGGCCAAGGCCTGTGCCGGTACCAACGGGTTTGGTGGTAAAGAAGGGGTCAAAGATGCGATGCCTTGTCTCTTCATCCATGCCCGGTCCGTTGTCCGCTATTTCAACGCAGGCCATGTCGTTCTCCTGTCTGGTCCGAAGGATGAACCTGTTTCCGGGGCTGCCGGGGGCTGACGCCTGGTGTTTTAGTCGTTCTATCCTTGCTTCGGCCATGGCTTCGGCTCCGTTCCTGAGGATGTTCAGAAACACCTGCTGAATGGTGTTGCCCTCGCAGGGCACGCCGGGCAGGGTGGGGTCATATTCCCTTACGATCTCAATGTCCTTGAAATCATACTTTTTTTTAAAATTATAATCGCTTCCGGCAAGCTCAACCGTGGTGTCAAGCAGGTCGTTAAGACTGTGGACGGCAAAATGACCGCCTGGTTTCTGGCTGAAGGAAAGCATGTTTTCGATGATATGGGCAGCCCTTGCACCGGCTGCCTTTATGGATGCGAGCAGTTTGAGAATTTCCCTTTTTTCCATGTAGGCCTTGATCGCCTCCATGGAAAGCCCGAGTGATTCGGCAGCCCTGCGGTTGGCCGGAAGGTCCTGTGTAAACCGATTGTGAATCACCTGTACACTTTGAACGATGCCGCCCAGGGGGTTGTTCAGTTCATGGGCCATGCCGGCGGCAAGTCCACCGACGGAGAGCATCTTTTCCGACTGAATCAGTAACTTCTGCATCTCCTGGCCTTCGGTCACATCAAGGGCAATGCCCCCGATCTGGGGGGCTTCCTTTTCCCCTAGGATGGGGAATTTGACCACCAGGCATGTCCGGTAACGCCCTTGTTCATCTGCCACCCTTTCATGGACTTCGATGGATTCAAGGGTTGCCAGCACCCTGGCGTCGTTGACCCTGAGCGCCTTTGCAATATCGGGGGCAAATACCTCGTCATCGGTTTTGCCCAGCCGTTGTTCAGGGCCTGTGTTTATCCCAAAGTCAACGGCCTTGTTGACATAGACATACCGGCCTTTACTGTCTTTTATGAAGGCGTATCCGGGAAAGTGGGTCATGAATTCCCTGAATTTCGTTTCGATCTCCTGAAGGGCCTTGACTGCGCGCTTTCGTTCAAGGGATTCATTTTTCAGCTTTTTATTGAAAATGGAAAGGGCGATGGCGATGAGGGTTGTTGCCAGGCTGACCATCAAAAGGAGAAAAACAGCCCAGCGAAGCCTTGAATTGTCTTTGGCTCCATCCGGGGTGTAGACAAAGCCCGACAGGGAAAAATCTGGGTCAAGCATGCCAAGTGTGGTATAGGTGCTGGCAATATGGCGCCACCGTCCCGGGTTCATGTGCCCGATTTTAACAAGATCGGGCAGCATGAGTCGCTCGATTTCCCGGGCTTCATGGCGTAAATGATCTTTGGATTTGTTGACACCATACCGATTGATGATCAGGTCAATGATTTCTTCCTGGTTGGCCATGGCGTATTCCCATCCCTTGAGGCTTGACCGTAAAAAGCGGGTGACACGATGGGGATGGGCGGCGATCTCTTTGTCCGTTGTAAACAGGCAGTCACTGTAAAAGTCCACCCCATAGGTCCGGGGTGAAAGGATGCCCGGCCGGATGCCCGCCCGTTCCAGAAGCCACGGTTCGTTGGTCGAATAGGCAGAGACAGCGTCTGTACGGCCGTCAATGAGGTCGTTCAGATCATAGGACTGATCCAGGCGGATAAATTCATTCGGGGCGATGCCCTCGTTTTGAAAGGCCGCCAGGATGTCTGCATCCTTGGTCCCGGGCAGGAGCATCACCCGTTTGCCCACAAGGTTTTGAAAACTTGCAATGGCTGAATCGGCCCGGGTCAGAAGAATCGAGGGCGAGTGCTGGAAAACGGGTGCCAGGACCACAAAGGGATCACCCGCTGCCCGGTGGAGAATCAGTTCTGCACCCGCCACACCATACTGGGCCCTGCCGTCAAGGAGTTCCTCCCTTGCAAAACGCCCCTCTCCTCCCTGGACAAGGGTGACCCCAAGGCCGGCATCGCGGTAATAGCCCTTTTCCAGGGCGGCATAATATCCTGCAAACTGGAACTGATGCTTCCATGCCAGTTGAAGCACCACCTGGGGATGGGCATCGGCCCCATGGATGGGGCGGGGCAGGGTCAGAAGGGTTGAAAACACGAGGGAGAAAAGCAGGTGGCGCAGGGGGAACGATAAAACTGTCTTGGTGGCTGGCAGTTTAAAACCTCTCGATGATTTTATTGATGATAAAGTCACTCTCGCGCATGGCCTGTTCACTGAACGAACCGAACCAGTCGGCAATTTCAGCAAACCGTTGTTCAAACAGGGTCTTGTCGTTGTTGTCCACCAGGGTAATCTGTTCGTTGATCGACGAGACATAGGCCTTTAACATGTCCCTTCGTTCGGCAGTGGCAAAGATGATTTCCGAGTAAAGGTTGCCGCTCTGGGCAAAGAGTCTGCCGACCATGCCAAGCTCCAGGCGGTAAATGGGACTTGAGAATTCCAGGGTTCTTGCCAGGTCTATTTTCTGCTGGCAGAGGAACTGGCCAAAGCAGAAGGCGGCAAAATGGCGGAGGGCCTGGACCATGTCCATGATTTCATCATGCTCCCGGGCCGTGGAGCTTACAAGTATGGCTCCCCACAGGGTCAGCTGGTCCACGAGCCATTGGCAGGCCGGGTTGGCTCTACCCGGGACCACGGCAATGATCTGCTTGTCAAGGGTCGAGCAGGAGGGGCCGAACAGGGGGTGAAGGCCGATGACCGGGCCTTTGAATCGTTTGAGCATCTCGTCCACGGGTGCCTGCTTGATGCTGGTGATGTCGGCAAGGATGGCGGTTTCCGGGACAAAGGGGGTGATGCGCTGAATGGTCTCAAGGGTGACATTTATGGGAACAGATATCAGCACCAGGTCCGTGTCGCGGCACAGGGCCTCGGCCTCGTTCCAGTTGTTTTCCGTCAGGATCCTGACCCCATAGCCCGACGAACGGAACATGGCGGCAAAAAACTGCCCCATCTGGCCTGCACCGCCGACGATGAGGACATTGGCACCGGCCTTGACAGACTGCTGCTTCATCTGCCCGGTCTGTTCGATCCTGGAATTTCTCAGGACAACCCGGTAGAGCTCTTCAATGAAATCAGGGTTCACCGCTGCTGCCGCCGCCTGGTTGCGCAGTTTGGAAATCAGGTCCTCTTCCCTTGCCGGGTGGTACACGGGAATATTGTGGCTCTTTTTCAGGGCGACCACCTGCCGGACCTGATCAAGCCTCTGGGAGATCAGTTCCAGGACTTGCTGGTCAATCCCGTCAATATTGTTTCTTAATTTTTTTATTTCTCTGTCAAACGCCTTGTCCATATCTTTGTTCACCATGCCCCTAAGAGTCAACCCTCGCTGTTTCGCCTTTGTTGGTCAGAGCATACCCAAATTCAGGCAAAAAGTCAAAATTAAGGCCATGCAAATTGTGGCAGCCTGCATGGAGCGCCAGCCGGTGTCCGTTTGGTGGAGCAGAAAAGGGGGGACCTGCCGTCGCGTTCAGGGGCAGGGGACAATTCCTTCAAACACCTGTCCGCCCTGGAGCCAGAGGTTAAATGGGGTTGAGATGGCGTGGCAGCAGTCCATGGCCCTGGGCAGTTCCAGGGGCTTGGACTCGAGCCCATGGCTGTGACACACCGTTTGAATGCTCTGCCTGGCAAGGGAAAAGACAAAGTTGCTTGAGGTTGAGGTCTCGATCTCAGATGTGTGGTTGCCCGTGTGAAAGGCGTCCATGCACGCCCTGCGGCTGTAGGATGACCATGACCGGCAGATGAACGGTCGAACCGGATAGATGCTGCACGTTTTTTCCTTGAGAAAAATACACGGGACGCTCTCCTTGATCCTGACCCGGGTCGACAGGTCCTGGCCTTCGGTCAGGCGCCGGTTGTTGTCAACGCGCTGCCACAAAAGGGTCTGGTCCTGGTCTGAAAATTCCCGGGCAATCCAGGAAAAGGCCAGCAACGCCTCGGCAGGGGTGAGTTTGACCTGGGTGTAACAGCAATAGCTGCACCCCGGACCGCATTCCACTCCGGCACAGGTCTGTGCGTCATCTATGTTTTTCACAATGTCCTGGGCAAGGGCCATGATCTGAACCAGGGCGGCTTTGATCCCTTCCCGGGAAAAGTGGGGTTCTAATTGAGCGGTTGTGACCTGGGAAAAGAGCCTGCCCAGGGCATGGGCTGCATCCCTTGTTTCTGTATCCACGATTTCTCCTGAACGTCCATGTATGACAGAGAAAGGGACTGCCCGGTGGGGCAGAAGATGTCAGAGCATACAGCCTGTTGTTGATTTGTAAGGGAAAATTCCCGAATCATTTTTATCCTACACCATTGGCGGCCCAAAAGATAGGGCAGATTCCTGCCCGGCTTTTGAAACCATTGACCCCTATTCAAAAACAGGATAATCTTTGATTCCATAAATATGCTTGACCAAAGAGTGAAAAATAAAAAGGGAGAAAAAAGATGAGACTGTTGACCCGTTCGGATTTCGACGGCCTGGGATGTGCGGCTTTGCTCAAGGAAAAGGGGCTGATTGAGGATATTAAATTTGTCCATCCAAAGGATGTTCAGGATGGCAAGATCGAAGTGGATGAAAATGATATCCTGGCCAACGTCCCCTATGCAAAGGGGTGCGGCCTCTGGTTTGACCACCACTCAAGCGAAATGGAGCGCCAGGCCCATGGAGAGTTCAACGGCAAAAGCGATCCCAAGGCCCTGAGCGCCGCCCGGGTGATCTATGACTACTATGGCGGAACGGAATCCTTTGACAATTCCCATATCAATGACCTGGTACAGGCCGTTGACAAGGCAGATTCCGGCAGTTTCACCGTGGACGAGATTCTCAACCCCCAGGGGTGGGATCTGCTCTCGTTTGTCATGGACCCAAGAACCGGCCTTGGTCGCTACCGGGATTATCGCATCAGCAACTACAACCTCATGCTGGACATGATTGACTACTGCCGGAGCAAAACCGTTCAGGAAATTCTGGAAATTGAGGATGTAAAAGAGCGGACCCGACGTTATTTTGAGCAGGATGCGCTGTTCAAGGAGATGGCCCGGGCCAACACGGTCACCCATGGCAATGTCCTTGTCATGGATCTGAGAAACCAGGAGGAAATCTACACGGGCAACCGTTTTGTTCTCTACAGCCTTTTTCCGGACCAGAACGTCTCCATCCAGGTGATGTGGGGATTCCAGCGCCAGAATATTGTCATGACCTGTGGATACAGTATTATAAACCGCAGCTGCACCGTTGATATCGGTTCGTTGATGCTCAGACATGGGGGGGGAGGTCATCGAAAGGTGGGCACCTGCCAGGTGGCTGTGGACAGAGCCGATGGGGTGCTGGAGACCCTGATCAAGGAGATGAAGGAATCCTGACGGTATCGGTTCTGATGACAATCTCGGCCGGCTGTATATTCCCTCTGGGACAAAGGAGATGCCCATGACAAAAACAATTCTGGTTCCCGTGGCCCACGGCACAGAGGCCCTTGAGGCCGTTGCCATTATTGACATCCTGAGGCGGGCCAAGGCGTTGGTGACGGTGGCATCGGTGTCGGGTTCTTCTGCTGTGGTCGGCTCCCACGGTATTCAACTTACGGCCGACTGCCTGATTGAGGCGTGCACGGAAGAGATCTATGATCTGGTGGTCCTGCCTGGCGGCGTTCCCGGGGTTGAACATCTCAGGGATTCAGCGCCATTGGTAGAGATCCTCAAGGAGCAGGTGCGTCAAGGTCGACTGTACGCTGGGATCTGTGCCGCACCGGCCGTGGTGTTTGAATCCCATGGACTTGTTGGAAACCACAGGGTCACCTGTCACCCTTCGTTCAAGGATCGGCTCAAAAACAGGGACATCTCAAGTTTGCCCGTTGTCCGGGACGGCAACCTGGTCACGGGCAGGGGGGCTGGAACCGCCGTGGCATTTGCCCTGACACTGGTGGAAACGCTGTTTGACCTTCAGACAAGAAAAACGGTTGAAACAGGTCTTGCGTTGAATTAACTGCACGACTACATAAGGAGGCATACCATGATACACCATTCCATTATGACTGGTGGATTGCGAAATGAGCTTGAATCAACGGCAAGGGCCATGGTGGCCAAGGGCAAGGGAATCCTTGCCGCAGACGAAAGCAATGCCACCATTGCCAAGCGATTTCAAACCATAGGGGTGGAATCCGTTGAAGAGACCCGTCGGTTTTACCGGGAGCTGTTGTTCACCACCCCGGAAATTGAGTCGTTCATCAGCGGGGTTATCCTGTTTGACGAAACCCTCAGACAGTCAACCGCGGACAAGGTGCCCTTTGCCCGTCTTCTCAAGGAGAGGGGCATCATTCCCGGCATCAAGGTGGACAAGGGGCTTACGATCATTCCCGGAACGGACAACGAAACCGCCACCCAGGGTATTGACGGCCTGGATGCCAGGCTTGATGAATACCGGAAGCTGGGGGCACGCTTTGCCAAGTGGCGGGCCGTTATCGCCATTGGCGATCATAAACCCACTCCCCTGGCCATTGATATCAACGCCCATCTTCTGGCCAGATATGCCGCCATGTGCCAGCGGTCTGGGATCGTTCCCATTGTGGAACCCGAGGTGCTCATGGACGGCAGCCACAATATTGATCGATGCGAGCGGACCATCGAAGCCACCCTCAAGGCGCTGTTCTCCGCCCTTGACCACCACAGGGTGTTCCTTGAGGGTATTATTTTGAAACCGAGCATGGTCACGTCTGGGGACACCTGCCCGGACCAGGCCGGCGTTGAGGCCGTGGCTGCCGCCACCCTCCGCTGTTTCAGGCGATCCGTGCCTGCTGCGGTTCCGGGGATTGTCTTTCTTTCAGGGGGCCAGAGTTCCAAGCTTGCCACCGAGCACCTTAATGCCATGAACCGCATGGGCCAGGCTCCCTGGGAACTGAGCTTCTCCTACGGCCGTGCCCTCCAGGCAGATACCCTCAACGCCTGGGCCGGGCAACCGGACAACAAGGCCAAGGCACAAACGGTTTTTCACCACAGGGCCAAATGCAACGGTGCGGCCCGGTACGGCTCCTATACAGCTGCCATGGAGCAGGAAGAATAGCGGTAAGGGGACGTTTCCGGTGAAACGTCCCCATCCTGCTTTTATTCAAACAATTGCTTGTAGCTTTCGCGCATGTTGCGCTTGAGGATTTTGCCCGTGGGCGTTTTGGGCAGCTCGTCCACGATGATCACCCGTTTGGGGGTCTTGAACGCTGAAAGGTGCTTTTTGCAGTGGGCCATGAGTTCATCCTCGGAAGCGGTTTTACCGGCCTTGAGCTTGACAACGGCCGTGACCGCCTCCACCCATTTGGGATGATATACGCCGACAACCGCCACCTCTTCCACGGCCGGATGGAGGTATACGGCCTCTTCTACCTCCCTGGAGGCAACGTTTTCGCCACCGGTCTTGATCATGTCCTTTTTTCGGTCCACAACGGTGATGTAGCGGTCCTGGTCCAGGACGCCCAGGTCCCCCGAATGAAACCATCCGCCCTGCATGGCCGCTTCGGTTTTGTCCGGCTCTTTGAAGTACATGGTCATGACATGGGGGCCCCTGCCGCAGATTTCGCCGGCAAGGTCGGTCCCGGTGATCTCCTGGCCGTCAACATCCTCGATGCGGGTCTCCATGTGGAGGCCGCCCATGCCGGCGGACCCGATTTTGTCCAGGGCGTCTTCGGCCTTGAGAATGGTGTGGTAGGGGGCAAGTTCGGTCTGGCCGTAGTAGTTGTAGATCCCGGCTCCGGGAAAGCAGTCGAGCATCTCCCTTAGGATTTCCCTGGGCATGATGGAGGCTCCATAGTAGCATTTCACAAGACTTGACAGGTCGTGCTTTCTAAAGTCGGGATGGCGCAGCATGCCGATCCACACCGTGGGCGGGGCAAAAAAGGTGGTGGCCCGGTGGGTTGCGATGTTCTCCAGGACTTTGGGAATGTCCGGTCCCATGAGGATGTTGGTGCCCCCGATCCAGAAGATGGGATTCATGAACACGTCCCGCTGGGCGCAGTGGTAGATGGGAAGGGCATTGATGTTGATGTCGGTTGATTGGTAGTTGCCGTCGATGATGCACCCCATGTACTGGGCGATGAGGGCCTGGTTGGAGATGATCACCCCCTTGGGAAGGGATTCGGTACCGCTGGTATAGGTCATCTGGGCCGGGTCTTCGATCCTTAAGTTGACATCGGGTTCGGTGTCGTCCTGGGCCGTATACCAGTCGTCAAAGTTGAGAAAACCGTCCGGGGCCTGATGCCCAGCTCCCTGGTCGGACCAGATCAGGGTTTTAACCGTGGGAAGCTTGTCAAGAACCGTCTTGACCTGATCGTAAAGGGTGTCTTCAATGATAAAGACCGTGCTCTCCGAGTGGTTGATGCAATAGGCGATATCATCGCCCTTTAACAGATAGTTGACGGCAAGGTAGATGGCCCCGATCTTGGCGCACCCCATCCAGGTGAGCACATGGTGATGGGTGTTGTGGGCAAGGATGGCGACCCGGTCATACTTTTGGACCCCCAGGGCTGACAGGGCGTTGGCTGCCTGGTTGCACTGGCGCTCAAGTTGTGTGTAGGTAAGGTTCTTGTCGTTGAAAATCAGGGCTGTCTTGTCGGGCAGGTGATAGGCGGATCTTCGAATCATGTCGGCAATGACCCAGCGGTTGATCCGGTTGTTCCGGTTCATGATGAATTCAATGTTTTCCTGGTTGATCGTGCCGTACCGCTCCTTGTCTTTTGCAGAGAGGGGTGGGGGTGGTTGAACCATGATACGTCCTCCTGTGTGGCAGGGTTAATGTATTTGTTGCCTTTGTCCATTGACGGTCCCTTGCGAATAACAAGGGAAAACAGGTGCGATTTATGTTAAAACCTAGACAGGTAGTTATCGTATGAATCTTTAATCCAGGTCAAGGAAATAGTCATGGTGGTTGGAACGGGTAAAATTAAATTCAAACTCTATGGTGTGGGTTCGTTAAAGGAAAAGCGCAGAATCATTAAATCCATTATCAGCCGGATACGCAACAGGTTTAATGTTTCCATTGCAGAAACCGACTATAATGACAGCCTTTTGTGGGCCCAGATCGGATTCTCAATGACCGGCAACGATTCAAGGCTGGTCAATTCAAAGGTGGACAAGTTGTTGAATATGGTCGATGAAATCGGGCTTGCCCAGATTGTCGACACTGAGATTGAGATCCTTCATATTTAAATCCGGTGTCCAGGAAGGTTATAAGGATCAGATTGATGCCCTTTCTTAACACCGGATCAAGGAGACAGCGTCTATTTTGTCAACCCATGGTTCAACACCTTTAATTGATCCGCAAGCAACCCCTTAAACCGGTCCAGGGTGATGGGATATGCCTGCATGGGGATGCCCATCCAGTCGCAATATTCAAGAAACTCTTCCGGATGCTCGCCCATGTACTGGTCCAGATAGCCAATGCCGTCAAGAACAACCGCTCCCCCCGTGTGCCTGGGAAAATTTTCATTGGCTAAGCCTTTGTCCCAGCCCTTGAAGACCTTTGTTCGAAATTTTACCCAGCCCGGTGTCATGAACCAGACCGGTTCACCACCGGCAAGTTCAGCGGTTATCTGTTTCATCTCATCGTCGGAGGCAAGCATGCCCATGCAGTGTGACGCCTCGATTCGCGTGACGTTAAGGCCCTGTTCCTCAATGATGTTCTTCATTAACCGGGTCGGATTGTCCGGATTGACATAGCAATACTTGCCACCGTAAACAACAATCACACCCCGGGCAACGGCCTTGGCTTTTTTGACGAATTTTATCAACTGGGTTTCAAGTTCATGGATATCCTGGTGCAGTCCGGGGGTGGTATAAAAAATGTTGTCGGTGTCCAGAAATCCTTCTTTAACCAGATGGTTGATTTCAGGACTCATGGTGCCACAGGCCACGATTGCCGTATTCGCAAATGATTGTTCTTCCATGATCGCTTCCTTGTATATGGTTATTGATTTTACCCCTTGTCCTTTGTTAAGGTTACGCCCTTTTTAACTCTTTGTCAGTCTGTTTGCATATCTTTTAAAAACAGACTTAAGGTTGGTAAATCAATAATCGTGCCGGATACGCTAAAGAACAGGCTCACCCGTTGAAACAGCAGTGTCGGTCCTGGAATGTAACGCAACCAAACGTTATCTATCCGTTCGGGTAACGCTTGTGGGTTACATGGCCAGGTTGTGGCGTGCGGCAACACCGCTCATCATTGCGTTAAAAATCATTTCCAGGGGTTCCGGCAGGAAATGGGTGGATTCAAAGGCCGTGATTTCCTCAATGGGACGGGTTGCGATTTTCTGGGCCATGGCCTTTACCGTGGCAGAAAAGGCCAGAAGATTGTTCAATTGTCCCCGTTCCACGGCATCACTGAGGGCAAATGCCTGCTCCACAAGGGCAGCATACTCAGGTTCTAACAGCAGCGCTTCAAGTTCGCTTGCCATGGCGTCTGCAAGGGGTTTACTGCACTGGCAGTCGGACTCTTTGGCCAGGGTCTGGAGGGAGATGTGCCGTTCTTTCAGACGCTGGAATACATCGCGCCCGGCAATGAGACCGTTCTGTAGAAATATGGCCTGTTTCACACCGTCATAAACGGCTTTTGCAATGAGTTCCCCCATTTTTGTGTGACCGCCGGTACCGTTAACGGGGGGGCCATCTCCCCGGACAACAATGATATTGTCAGTTCCTGTGCCCGTTGCCTGGAGATTCAAGGGGTCATCCGTGCTTCTGATGTCAAGGTCGGCCAGGGCCGCGCTTTTCCCCTCGGTGATCGAGATGATGGCCCGGGTCATTGCCCGGTGGGAGAGCTGCATGTTGGTCATGAGGATAACGTTGATGGTTCCGGGCTCATAATAATAGCCTGTGGAACGCGAAGCCCGCTGGGCATTGGAACAGACACCGGCGGTGACAACGGCCGTGACGGTCATATCACGGTAAAGTTTATCGGTTACCGTGAGATGGTCCATGTCTGCCCCGGTGATCAAAAGGGCGGATGCGGCGGGGTCCCGCTTGACCGTGGCGAGGATGCGGGCGTTCACCGGGTCAAGATCGTCACCATGGGCCATATTCCAGGCAGGCGGCGGCAGATAGTGGTTGGCCACCGTGGTGATCCCGGTTTTAAACCCTTCCAGGGTGGAGAGCACCTCCTGGGGGCTGGTAAAGTCTATGACCAGGGTTTTGTGCTTGAAATCGGCAATGCGACTGGTTAATCGGCGGCTCTCCTTGACCAGGTTCTGGTGGATGGGGATGGGTTCACTCGTAAGCAGTTCATCCGGATGGACCTGGTTGCCCGGGGTGAAGAACGCTTCGTTGTAAATGGACGCTGCCAGCCACTGGACAAAGTAACCGGTATAGGTGGAAACACGGCAGGTCATCTCGCAGGGGAAGTAGAGGATCCGGTTGTTTTTGATGGCATCCACATCCCTCCATCCCGGAAGGTTGAAATATTTCTCCGCCGCCCTTCTATCCTCCCCGCATCCGAAGATCACCTGGGGATTGAATTTCTGCCACTGTTCCAGGCTGACTTCAGCAACCATGCCGTTTCCTTCCGGAGCCATGGGGATTCCTCCGGCACGGATCACCAGCTGGTTTAAAAAGGCATTGGCCGTGGGGGTCATCACCCGGTCCCGGCCCATGAGCCGGAAGACCCGTTTTCGCTCGATGCCGTCCAGCTTTGCAAGCTTTTCGCCAATAACGGCCATCTCTTCTTCCATGGCTGCAAGCAGCGCCCGGCCCTTTTTTTCCCTGTTGAAAATACGGGCAAGGGTTTCAATGTTTTGAATGCCCTGGTCATAGGAGGTGATGTCCAGGCAGAGGGTTTTGATGTTCAGATTGTCCAGCTGTTCCACGGTTTTTTCCTGAAAACCCGAGACAAACACCACATCGGGGTTCAATGCTTTTATCCTTTCAACACTGGGGGAGGAGAAGCCGCCCACGATGGGTTTATGGCTTTTCTGGCAGGGCAGGGAACTGTGGTAGGTCACGCCTGCAAGGGATTCTGCCGCCCCCAGATTGCAGATGATCTCGGTAATCGACGGAACAATGGAGACGGCCCGCACGGGGACGGTTTCAAAATGGACGTGCCTTCCACGGGTATCGGTGATGTCCACACCTGCGGCTGAAGCCGTTACCATTATCAGAACCATGATGATGGCGTTCAACGCTGTCATTGATCGTTTTGTGTTCATTGTCTTACTCCTGCTGCAGGTGGAAATTAAAATTAAAGTCCCCTGCCATGAAACGGTTGGGGCACCATCCTCTTTCTATCTTTCTGCCTCTTTTAGAAACAAGTCAGATCAAAAAAATTACAAAAAAATCAAGTGGCAGGAGCGTTCAATATACAAAGCCCCTAACCGATGGATATCGATCAAGGGCTTCCCTTTCTGTCCTTGTGATCATCAGATGGATCCCGTTACCATGGGTATTTCATCCCTGTGAATCAGGCAGGTTTTCTGACTTTGGATCATCCTACTTGCCAGGCCTTCCCATGGTATTCCACAGTGGTATTCTCTGGCGTTCGTCCCCGTATACAGCGGCGGGCCCGTTCCGGAATTTAACCGGATTCCCTTTTACCCATGCATTCTGAATGAGTACCTGATTGTTTGATTCAACTATCAAGGTGGCAGAGGGGAGTCAAGAAAATTTCGGCTATATTTTTATTGACAAAAAAACAACTTTGCTCCTATGACTACCATTGTAGAAAGGGCAGCGCTTTTTTACTGCCCGCTTTTAAGGTGCTTAACAGCTTAAAATGGGAATCCTGTGCAATTCAGGAACGAGCCCGTCGCTGTAATCGGGGACGAAAGCCGCAAGTTGCCACTGTTTTTTTAAAAAAATGGGAAGGCGCGGTTTGCATGACGTTCATGCGTATCGGATGATCCGAAAGTCAGAAGACCTGCCTTGGGAGTGGTCTTTATTTCCATGGACCGGAAATGGGACAGATCGTTTGTTTATGGGAAAAAGGATCCCCTGATCGCATCAGGGGTTCAATACGGGATTCCCTGTCTTGATTTCAAGGCAGGGAATTTTTATTTTTATGACCAGGCAGGTGTTTGGAACGGTTTTTATTTCGGCGGGCAGATATGAATTGTGTTGAGCATCAGGGTCTTTATTTTAAAGGAAACATTTAAAAATGGTTAAGAAAATCGGTTGTCTTGTGTTCTCATGGGTTGTTTTGCTCGCATTGACCTCAGTTGCCTCGGCCGCTGAACCCCAGAAAAAAGCCATTGTGCTTGCCAGTTTCGGAACCTCCTATCCCGATGCGTTAACGTCACTTGTCAACATCGGCGAACGGGTAAGAAACGAGAATCCAGGGGTCGTTGTAAAGCATGCATTCACCTCCAATATCATCAGAAAAATCTGGCAGGAACGCCGGACGGATAAGGCCTTTCAATCGGAAAACAAGGGAATCCCGGAAGAGTTTCTGTACATAAAAAATCCCCTTGCAACCATTGCAGATCTTCAGAATGAGGGTTACAGAACCATTATTGTTCAACCGACCCATATCTATGCCGGTGAGGAATTTGCCGACCTTAAATCCTATGTTGCAGGCTTTAACAGCATAAAGACGTTAAAAGCCAAATTCATGCCCTTTGATCGACTTGTCCTGGGAAGGCCTGCCCTTGGCGAGCCCGGAAAAAATCCTGATTACCATGAAGACATTGAAGTCGCTGCAAAGGCCCTTGCCGATGATGTCGCCTATGCAAAATCCCGTGGTGCCACCCTGGTCTATATGGGGCATGGCAATGAATATTTTTCAACGGGTGCCTATGCCGAACTCCAGGACCAGATGCGCAGGATGTATCCGGATGTAAATATCTTTATCGGAACCGTTGAAGGTTTTCCTTCCCTGGATACGGTCGTCCAGGGGCTTGAGCACACCCAGGTTAAAAAGATTGTTTTAAAACCGCTGATGGTTGTTGCCGGTGACCATGCCAATAATGATATGGCAAGTGACGAAGCAGATTCATGGAAAACGATTTTTGCAAAAATGGGCATAACCGTTGAGTGCATTGTCAAAGGCCTGGGTGAAAATGATCAATGGGCCAGGATCTATGGCCAGCATATCCAGGACATAATCAACGATTAAACAACCTTTGCTGCCGCTGTCCACATGGTGAGCCGGGTGATGATTTTATTCTCTTTTGGGGTTGACAACCGCAATGCCAGGTGATTAGTAGCGTATAATGAATAATTGTTCAGGTGCGCGTAAAACCGCAGGGCAGGCCGAAAAAAAAGACGGCTGCCATAGGGAATCCCGTTAAAATCGGGAACGGACCCGCCGCTGTAATCGGGGACAAAACCTGCAGTTTACCACTGGCCCAAAAGGCCGGGAAGGAGCAGGGATTAGGATGAACCGAGAGTCAGAAGACCTGCCTGAACAAAGTGTCTTATTTCCCGTGGATGGGGAAGGCGCGTTGGATCCTTTCGGATAGTTATGGGAAATCCCCGGATCGTTATATAAACGGTCCGGGTTTTTTTATGCCTGGACCTAAATGTATTCATCAAATTTAGGAGAACAAAGAAATGAAGTTTTGTTTGAGGCAACTGACTCTATTACTGATTGTGTCTTTAACCCCAATCCCATTGTTTGCAGCAGAAACAGAACGTATGGACGAGATGGTGGTAACGGCAACGAGAACCGAAACCTTTCTTTCCCAAGTAGCAAGTTCGGTTACCGTGGTTACCGCAGAGGAGATTGAAGCTAGACAGCAGACTCAGGTTATAGAGGTGCTCCGAAGCGTCCCCGGCTTGTCCGTAGTACAGTCAGGTTCCACAGGCGGTGGGGTTTCTATCTATATGAGGGGAACCCACAACAAACACACCCTTGTGCTAATTGACGGTGTCGAGTTCAGAGATGCTTCAGGGGTAGATGCCAGTGCAAGTCTATCAAACCTGACTACCGATAATATCGAACGAATTGAAGTTGTTCGGGGAGTCCAGAGCGTTCTTTACGGCTCAGATGCTATCGGAGGCGTCATCAACATAATCACAAAGAAGGGACAGAAAAAACCGCATTTTTACGCTTCAGCTGAAGCCGGGTCTTATGATACTTGGCGCGAAACAGCAGGAGGGTCATTGGGTAATGATTATATCACCGGTGCCCTATCTTTTTCTCGAACCGATACAGACGGATTCTCGGCCGCCGATGAAAATAACGGAAACGACGAAGAAGACGGATACGAAAACACAACCTTTGCATTGAATCTCAACGCGAGCCCCAGTGATATTCTTGAGTTGAACCTGACCCTGCGTTCCACAGAAGCAGAATATGAGCAGGATGGATTCACTGACCCTGACGGGGACTATGTATACGAATTTAGTGATACCGCAGACACCTCTGAAACCGACGAGAAAACTGGGCGCATCGAAGGGGTTCTCCATCTGCTGGATGACCGCTGGCAGATGGCTGTCGGAGCTGCCTACACCGGTATTGACCGGGAATATGATTATGAGGACGGTTCGGAATACGATTATGACGGAACTGTCAAAAAATTCGATATGCAAAACACCATCCGCATGAATGATCAGAATAAGATTGTTGCAGGAATTGAGACCGAGAATGAAGCGTATGATGGTGGAGACCTCAAGGCGGATGCCACCAACAATGCCGCCTATTTGCAGGACCAATTCACAGCCGGGCATTTTTCTGCCGCTGTTGGAGTGCGTTACGATGATCACGAAGAATTCGGCGGAGAGACCACCTGGCGGGTAGCACCGACCTATACCATGCCTTCCACCGGAACTCGTATCAAAGGGTCCGTAGGTACCGGCTTCAAAGCTCCTTCCGTTTATCAGCTTTATGCACCGAAGCTGGTCGTTTATGGGTATACCTATTATATTGGGAATGAGGATCTTGAACCCGAAGAAAGCATTGGCTACGATATCGGTATTGAACAACCTTTTTTAGAAAACCGCCTGGTAATCGGAGTTGCCTGGTTCTTTAACGACATTGACAACTACATTGATTATGATTACGCACTGGGGTATCAGAATATTGATGAGGTAAAAACCCAGGGGATTGAATCAACCATTTCTTGGTATCCGGCCGAATGTTTCGATATCCAGGTAGGGTACACATACACCGATACTGAGGATGAAAGCGGCGAGCGACTTGACCGGCGTCCTCTGCACAAAGGAACAGCCGATCTGAACTTCTATCCGATCAAAAATCTGCAAATAAATTTGAACGCCCTTTATACGGGTGAGCGGGATGATGATGACCAAACCCTTGATGCCTATACCCTGATTAACCTGGCAACGTCCTATCAGCTTACTGAAAATCTGAAGATATTCGGTCGTGTCAACAACCTGTTTGATGAAGAGTACGAAGAGGTGTCCGGTTACGGAACAGCCGACATTTCAAGCTATGTCGGGATAAAGCTGAATTTCTAAGGTGACATAGAACCAGGATTGTTATTCCCTTCTTCTCCGGAGGCGTCTTTCCGATGGCTCCGGAGATCCCACCGCGCCGTCCACCAGATATGGACATTTATTTATCCTAAAACCATGGCATAAAATAATGGTGATGTTCAGAAATTTTCGCTCTGTTCGACATCAGGTCTGGATGGGACGGTCTATCATCGTCCCCACAGGTCGAAAAATTTCGCTGACTGAAATGGTGATATTCAAGCCGGTAAAACCGGGTGTAAAGAACGGTTTTCACACCAGGAACCGGGGCAATGGCCGGTCGGTTCCTGGTGTGCAGGTCGGATTTTTTATATCATTTCAATGGCGCAGGCCATGGACACGCCGCCGCCACCGCACAGGGTTGCCATGCCAAGGGTCTTGTTTCTGTGTTTCAGGGCATGCATGAGGGTGACAACGATTCTTGCGCCCGTTGACCCCACGGGATGGCCAAGGCCGATGCCCGATCCGTTGACATTGGTGATCTCCCGGTTGAGTCCCAGCTCTTTTTCGCAACCAAGGTACTGGGCTGCAAAGGCTTCGTTGACTTCCATGAGCTCAAAGTCTTTGAGGGAAAGGTTGCTGTTCTTGATCAGATTCTGGACCGCAGGAACAGGAGAAAGGCCCATGACCGAGGGGTGACAGGCTCCCCTTGAGACCGCCTTGATCCTGGCGATGGGTTTGAGGCCCAGTTCTTTTGCCCGGTCAAGGGACATGATGACCATGCCCGTTGAGCCGTCGTTGAGACCCGAGGCGTTGCCTGCCGTGACCGTACCGATCTTGGGCACAAAGGCCGGGGGCAGTTTGGCAAGTTTTTCCATGGTCATGCCGGGCCTGAAATGTTCGTCCCTGTCAAAGATGAGGGGATCCTTTTTTCGCTGGGGAACGGAAACCGGCACGATCTCTTCGGCGAACGAGCCGTCGTTGGTGGCGCGTTCGGCTGAGTTGTGGCTTCTCAGGGCCACCTCGTCGGACTCTTCCCGGGTGATGCCCAGATGCTGGGCAATGAACTCGGCCGTGTGGCCCATGATATAGGGCTTGCCCACAAACATGCTCAGGGGCGCCTTTGTCTCGTCAACCGGTCCGTCTTCGGGATGGGGAATCACGTAGGATCCGCAGTGCAGGGCGTGGATCATGGTGTCCACCAGGGTCTGGTCCTGGAGACGGCAGCCCCATCTTGCCCCGGGAGCGGCATAGGGAGCACTGGACATGTGCTCGGTGCCGCCGGCAAGGATGACATCGGCCATGCCCGCCTGGATCATGGCCATGCCTGAAATCATGGCCTCCATGCCCGAGATGCACACCCGGTTGATGGTGGCGGCCGTTACGGTGTCTGGAATGCCGGCCAAAAGGGCTGCCACCCTTGCCGTGTTAAGGGTGTCGCAGGATTCAATGCAGGTGCCGTAACGCACATCGTCGATGATTGCCGGATCGATCCCGGCCCGTTTGACAGCTTCCTTCATGGTGACGGCGGCAAGGTGTGCCCCACTCAAATCCTTGAGTGTCCCGCCAAATCCGCCAATGGCGGTCCTGCATCCTGAAACGATTACAACTTCCTTCATTGCTCTGTCTCCTTATGGGTTTAAAATGAGTTGGCATGCATGGTGACGGCAGGGCTCGTTCCCTGGGCGATGGCCTGAAGCTTTCCCATGGTTGCCGGTAAAAGGGTGTTGATGAAAAATTCGGCAGTTGTGACCTTGCCATGGTAAAAGGCAGCATTTTTGCTGGCTCCTAAAATTTCATCAAGGGAATTGGCATTTGATCTGTTCAAAATCTCATCCAGGGGGGGCTGGGCAACGTTTGCCCGCCACAGCAGCATCCACGCCATGACCACATCCCCTGTGGCCTCAAGCAACGGATGGGCAAAGGCAAAGGCGGATTTGAACTTCTGACCCCGGATGCCCTGGGCCGTTTGGGTGCAGGTGGTTTCAAGGAGCGCAGCCGCAGCCATCACCTTTTCTCCCATCTCCTCCAGTCCTTCGGTCTCCATTGCCCTCTGGGCTGTTTTCTTGATTTCGTCGACAAGGGATGCCAGAAAGGCGCCCTTGGCCAGGGTCAGTTTTCTGCCAAGGAAATCCATGGCCTGGATGCCGTTTGCCCCCTCGTAGATCGAGCAGATTTTGCAGTCCCGGACCAGCTGCTCCATGGGGTATTCCCGGGTATAGCCGTAGCCGCCGAATACCTGCATGGCCTCAACGCACACGTCAAAGCCCCGCTCGCTGCAATAGGCCTTGACAACGGGGGTGAGGATCTCCGTGAGTCCCTGGTAACGATCCTTGTCCGCCTGGGTGTCGGCGCAATGGCCCTTGTCAATGCAGAAGGCCGTGTAGTAGAGCAGGCTTCGCATGCCCTCCACATACGCTTTCATTCGGGTGAGCATGCGCCGGACGTCCGGGTGCTGGATGATGGGCACCTGGGGGGCTGAACTGTCCCGGCCAGCTTCAAGGGAGCGGCCCTGGCAGCGGGTGCGGGCATAGTCAAGGGCGTAGAGGTAGGCGCACGAGGCGTGGGTGGCAGCCTGGGTACCCACTTCCAGGCGCACCTCGTTCATCATGTGGAACATGATCTCCATGCCCTGGTTCTCACTGCCCAGCAAAAATCCCCGGCACTGGCCCCTGCTGCCAAGGGAGAGGCTGCATGTGGGGCTTCCGTGGAGCCCCATTTTTTCTTCAATGCCCGTGCACACCACATCGTTGGGTTGGCCAAGGCTGCCGTCCTCGTTGACCCATATCTTGGGAACGATGAAGATGGAGATGCCCCGGGTGCCGGCAGGCGCGCCTTCGATCCTGGCAAGGACGGGATGGATGATGTTGTCCGTAAGGTTCTGTTCGCCGTTGGTGATGAAGATCTTGTTGCCCGTGATCGAGTAGGTGCCGTCGTCGTTTTTCGTGGCCGTGGTGGTCAGAGCCCCCAGATCCGATCCGGCAGAGGGTTCGGTCAAAAGCATGGATCCGCCCCACTCAAGGGTGTAGAGCTTTTCAAGGAAGAGGGCCTTCTGGGCCGGGGTGCCGAAATAATCGATCATTTTTCCGGCACCATGTCCCAGGATTACATAGACCATCAGGGTGTAGTTGGAACCGATGAGATAATCCAGGGCTGCCTGGGCAATGGTGTGGGGAAGGCCCTGGCCCCCGAATTCAGGATCGGCCGTAAGGGCGCCCCATTCCCCCTTGCGAAGGAGCTCAAGCCCCCTTTTAAAGCATTCGGGAACCGTCACGCATCCTCGGTCAAAGGTTACGCCCTGTCGGTCGCATTCGGTGAAGGTGGGGAGGATCTCTTTGACGGCAAGGGTCCTTGCCTCCTTGACGACCATGTCCGCCATGGTCTTGTTGATGCCGGTGAATTTTTTCGATGCAAGGATGCCCTTTGTGTCCAGCTGTTCATACAGCACAAACTCAATGTCCCGCTGGTCTGCAATCTGTTCTGCCATGCTTTTTCCTGTCTCCCTGTTCTGTTATGGTTTGATGCCGTTGAAAATCAGATCGGTTATGTGCCGGGCCGCCTCGTCCGTTGAAATGGCTTTGTTGAAGATGGCCCGGTTCATACACGAGTGTTCGATGGCGCCAAAAATGGTGTTCCGGATATAGGCAGCGGGAATGTCCCGCCGTATTTCGCCTGCGCTTACGCCCTGTTCAATGATGGTCATGATGATGGTGTTGAGGACCCGGACCTGCTGGTAGGCCTGGCTTTCAAAGTAGTCGTCACTGTTTCTCACCTCCAGGAGAATGATGCGTGCAAAGACCCGGTGGTTGGCATAGCGGTCGATGCACGACCAGATCACCTTCTGGAGACGGTTCAGAGCGCCGTCGATGCCCTTGAGATCCCGCTGGATCTGGGCGAGGAATGTTTCGTAATGGACGGACAGCACCTGGTGAAGGATGTCCCGTTTGTCCTTGAAATATTTGTAGATCAACCCTTCGGTAACCCCGGCGGTTCTGGCAATCTCTGCAATGGTAATGGAGGCGAAGTTTCTCTCCTCCAGAAGGTGCCGCAGGGCCTTGAGGATCTTTCTCTTTCCCGGTGGAAATGGAGTCTCTCTCTGTTCCATGGGTCTTTCAGGTATGTTTTACTTACCTGTCCTGTTGTTGAATTATTATCTTTTATTTCAAGTTGTTGTTGTGTGAAGTTGGTTTTTTCTCCATGTTGCTAATTATGGTAAGTGATAATTACTTATTTGAATGGAGGATGTCAAGAAAAAATTTTGGGTCAGGTGCAGTCCATGCTCCATGATCTTGACAAAGACTAATTGTATGGTGGGTATTATTGTTTCCATGGCCCTTAACCCTGCAATGGCGACCCTTGGCATTTCAGTTTGAGTCTGATATGGTTTTTATATTTAGGGGCAGACGTTCATGGGCGTTTTGTTCTGGTATTGCGACAACCTTGACTGGAATCCCGCCATAAAGCCCCTTGAAGAGTTCCCCCATGCCGAACCCTTTGTCTGCACCAACGGTGTTGTCGCCTTTGTCCATCTGGAGCCAAAGGACCTTGACCCGGCAGGTCCAGCCGGGACAAAACTTGTGAAGAATTCAAACTGCCTGGTAAGGAAATGATTTGGCGATCCGGGCAACGGGGTGCCCACTAGGAGGGACAGGGATGCTGAACAGATCGATTATTTTGTTTGACAAGGCTTTCCTCTTTTTCCTTGCTTCAGGGAAACATCAGAAGAGGAGCTACACCATCTCACCCAGGAGAGCCTCGATCAAGGACATGATCGAATCCCTTGGTGTTCCCCACACCGAGGTCGGGGCCATCCTTGCCAACAACCAGGCCGTTGATTTTTCATTTATTCCAAGGGGAAATGAAAACATCGTGGTCAAGGCCATTGCCCCGCCCTTTGATATTACCCGGCCAACGCTCCTGCGGCCCCATCCCTTTGAACGAATCAAGTTTGTTGTCGATGTTAACGCAGGAAAACTTGCCCGCCTTCTCCTTCTCCTGGGTATTGATACGCTCTACTCCAATCGTTTTGAAGATAAAGAGGTGGCAGACATTTCGGTCCTGGAGCAACGAATTGTCCTTACCCGGGACACCGGACTTTTAAAGCAGAAGAGCGTTGTGTTTGCAAGGAGAGTTCGTGAAAATGATCCCTGTCTCCAGCTCAAGGAGGTGTTTGACTTTTTTGGCCTTGGCATGGATGACGTTCATTTTCTGTCCAGATGCACCGCCTGCAACTGCCTTCTCCAGCCCGTTGAAAAGAACAAAATTCTCCCCAGGCTTAAACCCAAAACAAAACGTTTTTACACCGCGTTTTCCATCTGTCCTGACTGTTCCCGGATCTTCTGGAAAGGTTCCCACCATAGATCCATGGCGCTTCAGATGGAGGACCTTGGAATTCCCATATGTTCCTAACTCTGTTTCCCGTGGAGATTCCCCACAAGGATTTTACATCGACAGAACAGAAGAGGAGAGTTTAAGATGAAATTTAGCAAGCATACGAGATCAAAAGCGCAAATGGTCGGATTGATATTGGGTCCGGTTTTATTTTTTCTTGTCCTGTCCTTTGATTTTGTACCGGGAAAGCCGGTGGTGACCCGCATGGCTGCCATCGCTTTGCTCATGTCCATATGGTGGATCACTGAGGCGATTCCTTTGGCCGCTACGGCCATACTTCCCATGATTCTTTATCCGCTGATGGGCATTTTAGCAGGCAAGGCAACGGCACCCATTTATTTTAACAGCACGATTTTTCTTTTTATCGGCGGTTTCATGATTGCGCTGACCATGGAGAAATGGGATTTGCACAGACGGCTGGCGCTTTTGACCATACGGACCATCGGGGGAGGTCCTTCCAGAATTATTTTGGGATTCATGGCCGCTTCCGCCTTTTTGTCGGCGTGGATGTCCAATACCGCCACCACCATCATGATGCTTCCCATTGGTCTGTCCATCATACTGAAAATGGAAGAAGAGTTTGGTGAGGCCGACACCCACCGTTTTGCACTGTGTTTAATGCTCGGGATTGCCTATGCCGCATCCATGGGCGGTATGGCCACCCTGGTGGGAACCCCTCCCAATCTTGTACTGCAGCGTACGTTTCAACTCACATTTCCCGAAGCCCCGCCCATTTCCTTTGGCATCTGGATGATCATGGCGGTTCCCATATCGGTGTGCATGGTGCTTACGATCTGGGTGGTGCTTACAAAACTCATCTACCGGCCGGCGGAGCATCTGAGGGTGGATCCAAAGATTGTGAATGATGAATACAAAGCCCTGGGGCCCATGGGCTACGAAGAAAAGGTTGTGGCCATGGTCTTTTTTATAACGGCGTTATTGTGGGTGTTCAGGAAAAATCTTGTTCTGGGATTTATGACCATACCGGGATGGTCAAATCTGCTTCCCACGGCAAAACTGATTGATGACGGCACGGTAGCGATTTTCATGGCCTTTCTTCTGTTCTTTTTTCCCACGCGTAACCCCCGGGCCAAAACGGCAACACTGATGGACGTAACGGTTTTTAAAAATCTTCCCTGGGATATCGTCATCCTTTTCGGGGGGGGATTTGCCCTGGCAAAAGGGTTTCAAGTCACCGGACTTGCCGATTTCATCGGCAGCAAGCTTCAGGTCCTTGCAGGATTCAGTACCGTCGCCATGATTGGGGTTATCTGCACCAGCCTGACCTTCCTGACCGAGCTGACATCCAACACCGCCACGACCCAGATGATTCTGCCTATCCTGGCCTCCATGGCGGTGGCCATGAAGACCAATCCCCTCCTGCTGATGATTCCCGCGGCCCTTGCCTCATCCTGCGCGTTTATGATGCCGGTGGCCACACCACCCAACGCCATTGTCTTTGGCAGCGGGCGGGTTAAAATAGGCGAAATGGTCAAGGCCGGCCTGTTGATCAACCTCATCGGCATTGTCGTCATAACGACCCTGTTCCTCCTGTTGGGGACGGCGGTATTTGGCATCAAAGTCGGTGTGCTGCCGGTCTGGGCCCAGTGACCAAAGGCGTGGGATGTAAGGTGAAGATCTAATGACTTCTTTTAATTTTAAGGGAGCGAAAAATGCCAGCCTGCATAAAAAGCGTGTTGATTGTCGTGTGTGTACTGCTTGTGATACCGGTTGAGACCCATGGGGCCGGGCCCATTGTTGTCGGAGTTCCCCTTCCCCTGTCTGGAAAACAGATGAAAGACGGGCAAATGATGAAGGATTCCTTTGAGATGGCCGGGAAACTGATCAACGAAAACGGCGGGATCAATGGCCGCCCCCTGGCGCTTGTCTATGGCGATGACCAGGGAAAAGAATCCGTGGGCGAAAAGATCGTCAGGGACCTGGTTGTCACTGATAAAGCCGTGATGCTGGTCGGCGGACATACGAGCGCTCCGACCTATGCCATGGCAGAAATCGCCAATACCCTGGATGTGCCTTTTCTTGTCTGTACGGCTTCGGCAGACCGGATCACCCGGAAAAGATGGAAAAATATTTACCGGCTCAATCCGCCGATCAGCGAGTATACCCGGGGCCTGGAGGATTTCTGGATGAAGTCGGTCAAGCCGAAATTTATCTCGATTATCCATGAGAATAGCATGTTCGGGATGGACGGCGCGACCCATATGATGGGATTTTGCCAGGAGAACGGCATTGCCATACGTTCGACCGTGGGATATGACCCGGAACGGACGGATCCGGCCTATTTTCGCTCGATATTGGCACTGCAGATGGACGACCCGCCGGATCTTATCTATATGGTTTCCCGCCTGGATGATGGTGTCGCCCTGGTTAAAGCCATCCGGGAAGTTAAAATTGAGGTTCTGTTGTGCGGGGGCGCCGGCGGATTCACCAGCGATGAATTCATCAAAAGGGCGGGGAAAGCGGCCCGTCACCTATTAACAGCCACCCTGTGGTCCCATCAGCTGCCATACCCCGGGACAAAAAAATACCATGATCGTTTTCTGCAGGTTTATTCCTATGCCCCCGATTACCACGGCGCCGAAGCCTATTCTGCGTTGCTGGTGGCGGCAGACGCATTGAAACGTGCTGACTCGTTAAGGCCTGGGAGTATCCGGGCGGCATTGGATAAAACATACATGACCACACCCTTCGGTCCTGTAAAGTTCTACGCCTATGACGGTTTTGAACGGCAGAACACCGTCCGTACACTGGTACTGCAGATTATCAACGACAGGTTCGAGGTGATCTGGCCCCTGGACATCGCCACGGCCCGGTTTGTGCCCCTTGACAAATGACACAGGCAGACAGGCCATTTTTAATAACCGGCATGGCCGGAGCAGGACGTCTGCCCTGGCCACAACGAACGTTGAAACGCCTTCACTGACGATGCTTCGGTGAGCGTTTCTTATAAAAACGATGATCAGGGCCAAAAAGATTAAGGAGCAAAAAATGATAACCTTCAAGAAAATAATGGTTGGGTGTGACTTTTCCGAGTACTCGAAACATACCCTGGAACATGCCGCCAGCCTGGCGGAAAAATGCCAGGCCGAATTGATTATCGTCAGTATTATTAACCGGAGGGATGTGGACACCCTTCTTTCCATTGCAGACAAACAATTTGACCGCGCCATTGAAAAAGATGTGAAAAAGCTTGCAGACGATTATGTAAAAGAAAAAACAGCCAAACGAATCCTGCAGATTGACGCACTGCTCAAGGAAATATCGTGCACCTGGGATTCTGTTAAAAAGGTGATCCGGGTCGGTGTCCCTTTTATAGAATTAAATCGTGTCATCGAAGAGGAGCAGGTCGATCTCATGGTGGTTGGCTCCAAGGGCCGTTCGAATATTGCCGGCATCCTTTTTGGATCCAATGCGGAAAAATTTTTCCGCCACTGTCCTGTTCCGCTGCTGAGTGTCCGTTCGAAAAAGCGGTAGAAAAGGAAAATATCGACGGGTTCTCCGGGCCCTAACCTTGACCAGGAATTGTCGGTGCAGGAAAATCTTGTTATGCACGGGTGTTTCTATCGGATGAAAACGGCCACTGTTTGCAAAAGAATTCCATGTCAGGACCCTGTCCGGCGGCATGGAAGAAGGGCAGTCTCGTTGCCCTGGACACGCCAGTGGATTTGGCGGAGAGGGTGGGATTCGAACCCACGATCCCGGTTTAGCCGGGATACTGCTTTTCGAGAGCAGGGCCTTCAGCCACTCGGCCACCTCTCCAAATCGCCAGACAAAATTTCCACAGGCGATGTATATCTAAATGATTATGACCGCACTGTCAAGACGTTCAATCCACCAAATCTCTATGGGTAATTATAATTGTGGATTTACGCGGTATGCATCCGCCGGTGTCCGGTGGATGCACCAGGAAAACCGGGGACGGGTCGTTGGCCGGTCAAAACATTGATTTTTTATTTTTACAGGTGCATAACTCTTTTAGAAAAAGAGCTGACGGTTTGAAGGAGAGTTGAAAAAAACGAGGGACAGACGAGTTATGCATAGGGAAAAAGTTGATACCATTATCATCGGGGGCGGCCTCAGCGGGGTTTATGCCGCCTTTCTGCTGGCGAAAAAGAAACGATCCCTGGTTCTGCTTGAAGCCCGATCCCGGGTGGGCGGCAGAATTTTAAGTCCGGAGCATCAGGGTTTCTTTGCTGACCTGGGACCTTCCTGGTATTGGCCCATGGTCAACCCAAAGGTCAAAGCGCTGGTACAGACGCTGGGCCTTGAGGGATATCCCCAGTTTGAAACGGGCCTGGGGCGGTTTCAGGCCAAGGACGGCCATGTTGAAACCATTGAGGGCTATCCCATGAATCCGCCCGCATGGCGGATCTCAGGGGGGATGATCTCCCTTGTCAATGGACTTTGTGCCCGGATTCCCAAAGATGTCATCCGGCTGAATCATCCGGTCTGTGAGATCCAACGGCTGGACAATGGTGTCCGGGTCACTGTGGGGCGCCTTGATCAGGAACCCATCTGCCGGCTGGAGGCATCCAGTATCATTCTTGCCCTGCCGCCCCGGCTGGCTGCCGGTTCGATTTTGTTTACACCTGATCTGTCCCACAATCTGACCCAGGCAATGCTAAAGGCAAGCACCTGGATGGCGGGACATGCAAAATTCTTTGCCCTCTACCATGGGGCTGACTGGCGGAACATGGGGCTTTGCGGCCAGGGGTTCAGCCTGTGTGGCCCACTGGGAGAGATTCATGACGGATCCAGTGGGACAAACAGGCCCTATGGGCTGACCGGATTTGTGGGTGTTCCGGCATTGAGACGTAAAGACAGGGAGGCCATGATCCCGGCCATCCTCAACCAGCTGACCCTTTTTTACGGGCAGGCGGCCGGACGGCCCCTCCGTGTCTATTATCAGGACTGGGCCCGGGAGGAATTTACAGCCACGGAATACGACCGGTACGCTGCCCACAACCATCCCGAATTTCAGCCGCCTTCCCGGAAAAAAAGCATCTGGGGCGGCACCTTTCACTTTGCCGGCACCGAAACTGCAGACCACCTGGGCGGTTACCTTGAAGGTGCATTGGTCAGTGCTGAACGGGCTGCTATGGCGGCAATCTAACTCAGCTTAAAACGGCTGATCATCCCATTGAGGTTTTCGGCAAGTCTGGACAGCTCTTCTGCGCTCTCGTTGACCTGGAGGCTTCCTGATCTCATATCGCCTGCGGCCTGGCTGACCAGGTTGATATCCTGGGCCACCTCATTGGCCACAACCGATGTCTGGTTGACGTTCTGATTGACCTCTTCGACGCCGGCACCTGCCTGGCTCACATTGCTGGATATCTCCTGGGTGGTGGCGGACTGCTCTTCGATTGCCGCAGCAACAGTTGTTACAATGGCGTTGATTTCATTGATGATTTCCACAATGGATTTGATTGAGGAGACCGATTCCTGGGTTGTTTTCTGGACGTCACCGATGCGTGAACCGATTTCACTGGTGGCGTCGGCGGTCTGCTGGGCCAGGGCTTTAATTTCACCGGCTACCACGGCAAACCCTTTACCGGCTTCACCTGCCCTTGCGGCTTCAATTGTTGCATTCAGGGCCAGAAGATTGGTCTGTGCGGAAATGTCTGCGATGGTCTCAGTCACCTTGCTGATTTCCGAAGCCGCCTTGCCCAGTTCGTTGACCTTCTGGGAGACCTCTTCGGCTCTTTTAACTGCAATTGCCGTTGTCTGGCTTCCCTTTGCCGTGTTGCCGGCAATTTCACCGATGGTGGATGACATTTCTTCTGCAGCAGCCACGATCATCTGTATGTTGGTGGATGTCTGTTCCGTTGCTGCGGCCACACTGTTCATGCTGGCAGTCATCTCTTCAGAGGCGGATGCGACACTGCTGGATCGTTCGGATGTCTGTTCAGCGCCGGAAGCCATCTGCTGGGAGATGGCAGAAAGCTCGGTTGAAGACGAGGTCAGTGTTTGAACTCCGGATGAAATATCTTTGAACATGGTTGTCAGGTTGTCTGTCATCTCCTTCATGTTGGCATACACACCGGTGATGGCTCTATCCTTTGTATCGAATTTAACGGTGAGATCCCCCTGGGCAATGCTGGCGGCAATTTTTGCGATTTCCGAGGGGTCGTTGCCAAGCTGGGCCATGATGCCCCTGACAAACCAGAAAACCCCGACCAGCGTGAGGATCAGGAAAACAGCTCCCAGGATCAGGACCATGGTCTGGATGGCACGGACCGGCTTCATGAACTCGGATTTGTTCTGGGTAACACTGATGCTCCAGCCGGTTAATGTTACTGGTGCAAATCCGGCTATCTTGTCGACACCTTTAAATGTATAATCATCCACCCCTGATTTCTGGGAAATCATGGCACCGATTACGTGCTCCATGCCTTGAAGTGTGGTGCCGTCAAGTTTAAGAATTAAATTTTTGTCAGGATGGGCAATGACAATTCCATTTTTATCGATCATAAATGGATAACCGGTTTCACCTACTTTTGTCTGGGTTATTTTTTCAGACAGAGCATCAAGTTTCACCACGGATGCAAAAACGCCGGCAATTTTTCCTTCCGGGGTTTGTATGGGCACGGCCACCACAACAACGGGTTTGCCGCTTACCTTGGAAAAAATAGGGGTACCGATAAAGACCTTGCCGGTTTTTGCCGATTGGAAATAATCCCTGTCCGCCAGGGACAGCTTTTTTGCCCTGTAAGAACCGCCCAGGCTGTCTGCGATGGCCTGGCCGGTGGTGTCGATGGCAAAGAAACTCTCATATCCCCCACCAATTTGTTTGTGAACACCGGCAAAATAATTGTCCAGGGCCGTCAACTCATCCTCGGCATTGTCAATTCCGGTTTCCAATACCGTTGTGCTTGCAGCCACAACAAGGGGATCAACAGCCATTGCCCGGGCCATGGTTTCTTCCTGCGCCATGGCCAGATTTGCCATGGTTGCAAGGTTGCCGGCGACCATTTCAGCCTGTCCTGTGGCAATTGAAAGGAGCGCACTGGACGACCTGCTGATGGCAAAAAGTCCGACAACCGTCAGGGGTATGATTGCAGCAAGAATACCACCCACTATCAGTTTGAATTTAAGCGATTGTTTTTTCATGTTTTCCACCTCCATGGAATCGATGTTATCGATTCATCGTTGTTCATCGGGATTACCCCATTGTATTGTGCCGTGATCCGTTTGGTATCACTTTCCAGCCTCATAAAACTTTCCAGTTTTATTTCATGGCAGTCTCTCCTTTATCAGCGGCTCAATCTTTTTCAGAACCGAGGTGATATCATGGGGGTCGTTATCCAGATAACTGACAAAGCATGGATTGAGTTGTAACCCTTTTGCCACCAGTGCTTTGTCAGTATCCGGAAGAACCAGGATCAATCGTGTGTTGTCAAAAAACGGTTTCAGTGTGAGTAACTTTTCTACCTGGTTTCCAGAAATAATAAAAAGAATGATCACCGATATGCCGTTCAGGGGACGGCAAAGCCTTTGTGCGATACGGCTGATGGAACCCAGGGTCTCAACCTGTATGTTCGGGAGTTGGTCTTGAATCAGCTGTTCAAGGATTTTTCCCATTTTCTGTGATCTGTCTGCATATAGTACAAGGTTCATGGTTATTGCTAAATCCTTTTTGGGAAAGCATTCGTGTTGCAACTCTTTTAGTGCAGGAAGCATGCCTGTCTGTCGTTTGATGTATATGTCTATAAATTACAGGTTTTTGTGGGGCGTTGAATCGGTTTTGGAAAAGATATGGCCGGGGTATTCCCATAAACAGGAACAGGATCGTTCCTGTTTATGGGAATCAAGAACGGCTGGGTGCTGAAGAACGGGGAAACAACAGGGAAAAATTATTTTGAACCAAATCCGGGCAGTCCGTGTTTTTTCAGCAACCCGTATAAACGGGACTGGGAGATGCCGGAGATCCGGCAGGCTTCTTTTCGGTCAGCCTTTGCCCGATTGAGCAGTTCCTTTAAGTAATCTCGCTCAAGCCGTTTTCTGTACGTGTCCAGGGTTGGAAAATCCGTTTCCGTGGTAAACCATCCGGCGGATCCGGGAGTGGATTTTTCCTGAAAAACCGGTTCAAATTCAAGTTTGGCCAGCCGGTACTTTGGTGGCAGATGTTTGGGAAAAAGCGTGGGGTCATTGCCCGCCGAGGCCAGAACATAGTCAAGGACATTGATCAATTCACGGACATTCCCGGGCCAGTCATGGGATTTTAAAGCGGCTAATAATTCAGATGATACAGCCTTGTTTTCAATGTTGTATCTGTGTGAAAGGGCATGGATTTTTTTAAGGGTTATCTCTTCAATATCATGACTGCGATCCCTGAGGGGCGGCAGTTTTATCTCCATGGCCCGGATCCGGTACAACAGATCCTGACGGAACAGGCCCTGTTTCACCCGTTGATCCAGGTCCAGGTTCGTAGCTGCGACCAGCCGGATATCAACGGGAATCTCCACTGTTCCCCCAATGGGACGCACACATCGTTCCTGCAGGGTGCGCAGGAATGTTTTCTGTGCATCCAGGGGCAGGTCCCCGATTTCGTCGAGCATCAATGTGCCGCCGTTGGCCTGAACCAGTAATCCGTCCTGTCGTCTGACAGCGCCGGTAAACGATCCCTTTTCATACCCGAACAGGGTGCTTTCAAGTAGATTCTTGGGCAGGGCCCCGCAGTCCACGGCAATAAAAGGGCGGGATGCCCGCCTGCTGTTTGCATGGATCGCCCTTGAAAACAGCTCTTTGCCGGTTCCGGTCTCTCCGGTGACGAGCACGCCGGCATCGGATGCCGCAGCCTTTCCAACTTCCATCAGGCATTTCTGGATGGCATCCGATTCTCCGATGATGCCGGCTCGAATCAGGGGAATTCGTTGGGGCGTGTCCAGTTTTTCCTTCCGATATTGAAGCGCCCGTGTGATGGGCAGGGAGACTTCATCCAGCAGAAAAGGCTTTTGTACATAATCCCATGCCCCGTATTTGAAAGCCAGTGCAGCTCCCCTGACATCCCCGGTTCCGGAAATGATGATCACCTCGGGTGATTGGGGCGTGCCCGTGAATTGAGGCAGCAGATCCAGTCCATTCCCGTCGGGTAGTGTCAGGTCAAGCAGCACCAGGTCAAACAGGTGGCTGTTGAATAGCAATTGCGCATCAACAGCCGTTTTGGCAATTTCAAAGCCATGGCCCATCTGCTTGAGCAGCTCGCTTAAAATAATGCAGATGTTCGGATCATCATCAATTATCAGCACCTGTATCATGGTTTATTCCTGCAGCCTTTTGTCGGCCAGGATTTCCGCGATGGCGTCGCATAATTCGCCCGTAATCATGGGCTTCATCAGTACCCTGGAAATGCCGTGGCGGTTCATTTTTTCGTGGCTCAACCCCTCACTGAACCCCGTGCACAGGATTATGGGGATGCCGGGCCGTTCTGCCGTGATCGTGCTGGACAGTTCAAGCCCGGTCATTTTCGGCATGGTCAGATCGGTTATGACCAGATCAAAATTTTCAGGATCGTTTTTAAAGGCTGCAACGGCTTCCATGGGGCTGGTCATTCCCACCACCTGGTACCCCATTTGCGACAGGGCTTTGGATGTCCACCCGATGATGTTGGGTTCATCATCAATGAGCAGAATTTTTCCATTGCCCTTTACAGGTCTGGCAGGGGGCAACGCTTCTGATGCTCGAGCAAACTGACGCTCCTGTTTGGGCAGAAAAATCTGAAACCTCGTACCTTTGCCGGGTTTACTGGATACTGAAATATGACCCTTCATGGCCTTGATGATGCCATAGGCCAGGGAAAGTCCCATGCCGGTTCCTTCACCCCGGATTTTTGTTGTAAAAAACGGTTCAAAGATTCGTTGGATCACATGCTTTTCAATGCCCATCCCGGTATCGGAAATGCTCAGCCGGACATAGCGGCCGGGCTGCAACTCGGTGAATTGAGCGGGGCTGCCTGGGTCCACATAAAAATCGTCGAGTTCCACAGCAAGGACGCCGCCCCGTTCCTTCATGGCATAGGCAGCATTGCTGAAAAGGTTCATCAGCACCTGGTGGATCTGGGTCTGGTCTGCCAGGATGGTGGCGTCTGTGGTGTTGAACCGGGTATGGATCTCAATATTGGCGGGTGTTGAAGCCCTTAAAAATTTTAAACTTTCGTTGATCAAGGGAATAATTTGAATGATATCGTTCTGAACCTCAGCCTTGTGGGAGAAGGACAATATGTGCTTCACCAGTTCCCTGGCCCTCAATCCTGCCGTCAGCACATTGTCGAGGTTGTCTTTTACTCGTTTGTTTTCAGCTGCACCCAGTTTGGCAAGTTCAGTAAAGCCTATGATTGAAGAGAGAATGTTGTTGAAATCATGGGCAATTCCGCCGGCAAGGGTTCCCAGTGCTTCCATTTTCTGGGCCTGCTGGATGCGTGATTCCATGATTTTGCGCTGGGTAATGTCCTGGATTGTGCCCCTGAGAAAATAGTGCTGGTTTGACGCCATCCGTTCGGGTTCACAAATGGCGTGAATCCATTTGACCTGTCCCGAGGGCAATGTCATCTTATTTTCATGGTCAAACCCGATGCCCCTTTCCCTGGCATCCTTGACGCTGGTTTCAAAGAGCGTCTGCCATTTTCCGGTAAAAAGGGTGTGGTGTTCAGCAACGGACAGGGGCCCCAGTGAGGGCTCGCGTTCGAAGATTCGATAAAGCTCATCTGACCAGAAGGGAACCTCCTGATCCGGGGCCAGGGACCAGTTGCCAATGCTTGACAGCTGTTGTGCAAGGCGCAGATCCGCATTGATCTGCAAGAGCTGCTGCTCCAGGTCCTTGCGCTGGGAAATATCCCTTGTAATACCCAATATACTGGCGGGAGTGCCGTTCCCATCCCGTAAAAACCGGGCATTGACCTCAACCCAAATCCATGAGCCGTCCTTTTTGCATACCTGGGCCTCAATGTGGCGCTGACGGTTTGCATCAACACCGCTCCTGCCGTCCTGTTCCAGCTCTTCTGATATGATGGAATGGACCAGATCTAAACCGGTCCGGCTCATGTTGAATCCCATATCCATGGCTTTATACTCTTCGGGTGAATATCCCAGAATCTGTTCAATCGAAGGGGTGACATAGGAAAATTTGAAATCGGAAAGCCCCAGAATCCAGATGGCGTCCGTTGCATTCTCTGCCAGAAACCGATAGCGTCGCTCGCTCTCCCGCAGGTCGTCTTCAGCCTTTTTCCGCTGAAGGATTTTATACATGCCATCCATCAAAAGTTTTAACTGGCGGACATCAGAATTGTCATAATTTTGTTTTTTGTTGCCAACCCCTGCCAGGACGACCAGGGTGCTGCCGTCAAACACCGGGACATTCAATACACGGGTAATGGGCACATGGCCTCGGGGAAATTCCTTTTTTCCTGCTGAGTTGAAATTTTCATAGTCATTGATAATCTGGGTTTTTCGGGTGCGGGCAGCCTCTGTCCATAAACCTGCGTGTTCCATCCCATGGATCTGGTGTCTGTCTTCAATTTCACACTCGTGTATGGTTTTTTTTGACCATGTATGCATGGTCAATTGTGACGTGTCGTCATTCTGAAAGGCAACAAATCCGATTTCACTCTGGGTCAGCTGGATGGCTTGTTCCAGGGCGAATTCTTTGAGCTCGCTGATGGGCCTGTCAGCCATCTGGCTCAGCTCGAGAAGTCTCTTGAGCCGTAATTCTTCAAGTTCCCTGGCGGCTTCTGCCTGGTTTTTTCGTTGTTCAATCCGGAGCACATGGCGGGTAATGTAGAGCGACAAAAGAACGATAAAGAGCAGGATTCCCACAAACATCTGGATAAATTTTCGTGTAATCGCTGAAATCTCTTCATGGATATCATCCAGGTAGATGCCGGTTCCGACGATCCAACCCCAGGCGGGAAACCCCTTTACATATGCGGTTTTCGGCGCCGTTCTGCCGGGATCGTCTTTCCATTGCCAACGATAGTTTACATACCCGGCGTTGTTCTTTTCCACGGTTTCAACCATGTCGGCAAAGGGATATGTTCCGGTACTATCTTTAAACCGTGTTAACGCTTTTCCCTCAAGATCCGGTCGAAAGGGGTGCATGATCATTGCGCCATGCACGTCAATGATCCAGAAATAATCCTTACCTTCCGGGCCGTATCTGAGATCCCGGATATGGTCTGCGGCTTTTTTCCGTGCCAGGTCAGGGGTGACTTCCCCTTTTTTAATTTTGGAATCAATCTCACGCAATAAACTCACCGCATTGTCGGTCAGCTGCAGGATGGTTTCTTTTTTCTGATTCAGCAATTGCTGTTCCAGCTGTGGAATGAAAATCAGGAAGACGCATAAAGCAAACAAAAGGTACGTCCCATACAGCGGTATCAGGATCCTGAGTGACTCCGACAATTGATTCTGTCTTACCATAGTGCTTCCTCAAAAAAATCCATACCCACGTCAAAAAGAAATAAAACTACACGAGATCCCGGTGTAATGCAATTTGTTTCGAGACGTTGCCTGTTTGATCACAGGTGTCGATCCGGTCTTCTTTCTTGATCGTTTACTTGACAAATTGCTGTTGCCGCCCCTAACATTTATCCATCAAAAATTATCCTGACATGTGAATCCTGACACCTCTACCAGGGAAGAGAACAATGGAAAAAAGTGAAAAAGTGGCCCTCCTGGCCATCGGAGTCAACCTGCTTCTGTTTGCGATAAAGTTCATCTTTGCCGGGTTCTCGGGCAGCATTGCATTAAAGGCCGAGGCCTTTCATTCCCTTTCGGATCTTGTGGCATCCTCCACGGTGTTTGCAGGGCTGATCATCGCAAGGCGCAAGACCAGGGCCTTTCCCTACGGCCTTTACAAGGTGGAAAACATCGCGTCGGTCCTTGTTGCCGTTGCCATCCTTTTTGCCGCCTATGAGATCCTCGTAGAGGCGGTTCACGGCAGTGGCCAGGACCTCAAAAACCTATGGCCTGCCATTGTCGGCATGGTCTGTGTCATCGGCATCACCTTTGGATATTCCCGGTACGCCACCCGCGTGGGCCGAGAGATGAATTCACCCAGTTTACTTGCGGACGCAAAGCATATCAGCATCGATATGTTTGCCGCCGTGGTGGTATTGACCGGACTGGTATCAAATTTAGCAGGCGTTGACCTGGATCGAATCTGCGCATTTATAATTGTATTCATCATTGTCTGGTGCGGCGGAAAAATTCTCGTCGACGGCATTCGAGTATTGCTGGATGCCTCTCTGGATTACCCGACCCTGAACCTTGCCCGGCAAGTGATCCTTGCCGAACCCCAGGTTCTGTCCATTGAACATCTCATGGGAAGAAATTCAGGGCGGTACAAATTCATCGAAGCCAGAATCATCCTGAAAACCCATGACCTTGACAAGGCCTGTTTCGTAGCCCAGCAAATTGAGAAAAATATCCGAAAAGAGATAAAACATGTGGACCGGGCCCTTATCTTCTACGAACCGACCCGTAAAGAAACCGTTGTCTATGCCCTGCCCGTGGCAGATACCGACCATCAGCACATCTCCAGTCATTTTGGTGAGGCCCCCTGTTTCAGGCTGATCACTGTCCGCCTCAAGGACAAGACCGTGATCAACGAGGGAATCATCAAAAATCCCTTTGGCACCGTGGACCACGGCAAGGGGATTCTGGTGGCGGAACTGTTAATCAAACATTCCATTGATGCCGTTCTCACTAGGGAATCCTTTGAGGGCAGGGGCCCCTTTTATGTGTTCTCCAATGCCGCAGTGGATATGCTGCTCACCCGGGAAAAAACTGTGGCTCTTGCCATGGCAGACCTTGGCATATCCGTTTGAGTCTGGTACAACGGTTCTACCGTTGGGGGGCAGACGGTATTGCCTGCCGCAACCATCTCAGCAATTTAAGGAAAGGGGCAGAGGTTCATGAGAGTTTTGTTCTGGTATTGCGACAATTTTGACTGGAATCCGGCCATAAAGACCATTGAAGACGTTCCCGACGCCGATCCCTTTGGCTGCACCAACGCGGTTGTCGCCTTTGTCCATGTGGAGCCACAGGACCTTGACTCGGCAAGTTCTGCTGAGACAAAACTGGTGAAGAATTCAAAATGGCTGGCAAGGAAGTGGTCGGTCAACCAGATCGTTCTCCATTCATTTACCCATCTTGGGGAGGAAAAGGCAGACCCGGACATGGCCCAGGCCGTGCTGAACAATGCCCAGGTCCGTCTGGAAACCTCGGGCTACGATACCATCCAGACCCCCTATGGCTACTTCCTTGATCTGTCGATCCAGGCAAAGGGCCACCCCCTGGCCCGGATTTACAAGGCGTTTTGATCCGGTCGGTTGTTTTACGGATATTCACATGGTCAACATTGTAGCTACGTGATTGCAGCTGCTCTAATTCTCCCCGGATGAATTCCCGGGGCGGGATTTCTTTTTAAATCCTTTACAAAAATTATAATCCTTTCTATAGGACTTAAGGATTTAGCGATTTTTATACTCACTTTCCACGCTTAAGGAAGTTCGCTTTATGCTTTTTAACAGGGGTTTCAATTGTGACCAGCCGGGTGCGGCTAACGCCAGGAGTCCTGTCGTTTACGGCGTAACTCCAGACCAATTTCCTGATCGACCCCATGGTGATCCCCACCAGTCCATGGGGCCCTAAACGTTCACCCCCACCGTTGGGATCTATCACCAAGACCGTTTTCATTCTGCAGTATCGGTGGATAATTTTGATATTTATTTTATTTTTTGAATGAAATTATCTGTTCTGTAAATAAATTTTTGCTTTGATACCGCGAAAGAGAATTGCTATGAGCGTCGGCTTAAAAATACTGTTGAATTTGAGGTTCGGCTCTTTGAATAAAATTTTATGGGGCTTCAAGGATGATAAACTGAAACTAGATACCATTAATATTGTAATGTTATCCCGGTAGAGTTTTTATATTTGGCATGGGTTTCAAAGTCAAACAATTCCATGCCATGAATGATACCCAGGTCTGTTCATGTACTTGTTAAAAATATAAATCCTGAAAGGATATTTGAACTGAAAAGACTTTTGGCTTCGATAAGCCGACAACCAAAATTTGGGATACTTTCCATGTGTGGAATGAAACCTGGTTAAACAAGTCAAGCAACATATTGGTGACACTGCCCTCCCTATTAATTAGTGGCTGACCGAAAACCCTTTTGAGATGTCTTCGGATGGCCTCATAAATTCTCGATTTTCATCTCTTCAGAGGGCTATGCGAGATGCAATGTTCTTTTTTCGCTGATCTTTGACAATTTAACCTGACTTTGGGCGTGACTATCCCTTTTTTCTTAAATCGGCCTCTTTTTCTGCTACTTTGGTTTAGCCTGATTTACGTTGAATCCGTTTTAGCTCTTTCTGTTGAATATGATGCCCGATAATCTGAAGGTTCCTTGCCAGAACCGACAAACTGACATACCGCTTAAAACCATGAATACCATGATCCGGGCACCTATCCAGACCATGGTTTTCTAATCCGTTGATGGCGGACTCAACTGCCGAGTGTTTTCTCTTGGATTTGCGAAACTCCTCGGCTGTTTCTTCTGCAAATTCAGCTTTGTTTCGCTTCCCTTTTTTTGGAAGCACCAGGAGGGTAAGATTCTTTTTTAAAGTTTTCTTGTTTTCAGGACTGTAGAAACCCTTGTCAAAACTGCATCCTTTGAGATTTGGAAACTTGCTTTGAGCGGCATCGACCATGGCAACTGCCACCTTGTCGTCAGTTTCTTTTTCCATCACCTGATGATGCAGAATCAGGCCGTATTGATCTTCCAGGATACAGACTCGCAGCCCCAATTCTTGGGGAACACCGGCTTTCCCTTTGGAGATCCATTCCGTATGGGGTTCAAAGAGCGAGAAGACCTTTTCATTATGCGGGATTTTTTCACCCTTTACAACACGCCGCCTAATTTGATCAATCTGCCGATTAGCATGATCGATATACGTTTTCAACTCTTCTATTTTTGCCAGACAGACGGGATCATTTGAAGCAACAAGTTCTATGGTAAAATTTGCCGTTTTGACAAAAGCCTCTGCAGATTCGATATAATTGATGTGGGCTGCAATGATTAACTGCTTCTTTTCGGCCTTCTTTTTTTCATCCTTTGAAGTAGAATGTTTCAATTTTTGGGCAGTGCGAAAGAGTTTTTTAAAAGAACGTATATTAAAATCGTGCTGTCGCCAAAGGGTCATACCCAGATCCTGGCTGATCATGGTGGCAATTTGAATCATTTTTCGGACAGCGTCGAATAAAAGGTTTATATCGGTTGGGTAGTGTACATCCGTCTCAAGAACAAAGGAATCACAGCGTCCCATCAACGTCTGGTCTTTTTTTTTACCAGGAGTTTATGACCTTCTTTGACCACCAAAGTGTTTATTCTATCAAGGACTTCCGGGGTTAAAAGCGAGACGTTATCCTTCAAAGTTTGAAGCGGGTATGTTTTGTCGTCGTCCATCATCCCGTGCCCAAGCATCTGCCGCATGGTTTTATGGTTGTTGGCAATTTCTTGAAGTTTGTCATAATCCCAGTTGCAGTTAAGCCGAATGGTTCCCATTACAAGAATTTTCCATAAATCCATTCCAGGACGGCCGTTTTTAGAATCAACCCTCTCCGGGGTTACGGTTTCAAGAATGTCAAAAACTGCTTGGCGAAGTTCTTTATCACAATAGATATGTTTCAGCCCCAAAAGAAGCTTGGGGATCTCATCCCTGGATCTCATATCAATTTTGATATCCTCGATGGGAGTTTGTCCGAATGTCAGCTGTGGGTCGAAAATTTTACGCAAAATAACCTCGAAGATTTTGTAAAACATTAAAACGGCAAGATATTTACTGATTAGTAATATCTTGTGTTATTATCATATAATTCAAGGTGTTTATCATAAATTATTGAGGAGTAAAAGTCAAGAGTAAAGTGACGTTTAAGAAAGAACTTCAACTTACGCTATGGTTTATAACGCCCCTAAAGACAGGGGTTTAGAGGTTTTCGGTCAAACACTAATTAAGGAGTAGAATCTTTAGGTGAAAGATATAAAAGCAAAACAAAAAAAATGTCGTAAATGCAAAAAGAACAAACCTCAAGATGAGTTTGTTGACATTGGCGGCAATAAAAATCCACGCGGATATTATTGTGTATCTTGCTTCAATCAACGTATCCAAGACACCATTGAATATCATAAAGAGAAAAAAGCAAGTGTACTACGAAAATATAAAATTATTTATGGCGAATTTTGGCGTCACTATGCGTTGCCTCATGATTTCCGGGATAATCTTTATGATGAAAGGAATTTTTGCCCTTATTGTGGAAAACAACTCCCTCCATCATATATCAGCGCGGATGAACAAGTCCCAATTGAATATCATGCACACATTGATCATATGGACCCGTTGAAAGAAGGTGGCGAGGATTCCATCAGAAATACGGTGTATGTTTGCGGTGAATGCAATCTAAGAAAAGGAGATATGTCTTTTATCAAATGGCTTGAATACTTGTCGCCCAAACACAAAAAAATATCATATGAAATATATAAACAGAAACATGGACATATTCCAGAAGAGTTTAAACCAGGAGGCTCAATAGTCACTTGGGTTTCGCTCATTTTTGTACGCCCAATTCTTTTTTCCCGACCACGAAGGAAAGGTCATAAATTTTTTCTGGAAAATCCATGAGCGTCAAGATTTTTTTCTGTAGAGCCGTCAACTCTTCAACCACTACACCGAAAATTTTGCCTCCCTTTTCTTCGATCAAAAGGTGAAGGCTGTCAAATTGTGAAAGCAATCGTTCTGCAGTGGGGCGTTTTGTCTTCATTTTGGGATTGCCGGGAACAAGCCCTGCAATAGGTTCATCTGCTTTGGACAACTCCCTACGGACGACAAATTCCATCAGGGTCAATGCCTGAAGGGCAATGGTCAACATTACCATCAAGCCTTTGATTCTTTTCTGCAGACGTAAAAATAAAGGCAGTACAGGGATGTGCCCTTTTTTTAGTCGATGAAAACCCCGTTCTACAAGCCACTCATCCCTGTAATATTGTGTGCTTTGGTTGAGCGTCATACTGTTTTCGTCAACATTGGTCGCAAAAATCCGCCAACCAGCCAACGCTTTGAATTCTTCAATCGCCTCTTCATTTCGATTTGCTATTAAGGCCAAATTCAGGACTTCCACCATTTTGGAAGGGGTGTTTGGCCCTGGGCGTCCTCTACCGATATATTTTTTCTGCGAGGTTACGGATTCGTTGATTTCAAGATGAAAATAGGCCTCAACGTTGCATGCCTGCAATATCTTTTCGGCTTTGAGCTTAGACGAATCTGCGGTGTCGTTGGCCCTTGCCTTGAGTTTAGACAATTTGTTTTCGGCTTTGTCCAAACGATCTTGAAACGATTTTTTTCGACGCTGGGCATGGCTATTACTAAGACAAATCATCCATCGTTCCTGCCATTGATGAACTACCCCGCTTTCGAGCTGTTTTTCCATTTGCTGATTCACGATAAATCCCTTGCCTACCACACGTTCGTGGTGATCTTCATCCTTTGGAAACAACATAATCTCTTGAAAGGCTTGCCCGGGGTTCAAAACAAACTCTTTGATGTAACGGGGAGTCTCACCGGTCATTGGCAATGGAAAAAGGTAGTATCCTTTTTCATAATCAATTGCAGCGCGGGTTTCAAGGGCAGCTGCCTTGCAATCTGCAATATACAAAAAATCAGGGTTGCCGATGGTTTTCACCATACGCTGCCAGGCTGGGAAATAGCAGGGATCATCAGCACGATTCCCAGGAAGGGTTTCGCTCAAAATTGGAACTCCAGCCGGGTCCAATGTTGCAAGACCTTGTTTGAATTGAAGAAGATCTGGTCGGTGATCTTTGCTGTGGCCGAATCCCAAGATACCGTTCTTGCTGTTCTCTGGGTCATGGTAAACATTGAAAGCCGTGGTGTCATAGCGAACAATCTTTGTCGGTAACTGATAAGCACAGATAATGCCTTGTCCCATCTGAATCTGAAACTCTGATATGTAGTCGTCGCTTTCTCCAAGCACCTGTGCAAGTCGCCCCAGGCGGTCGTCAGTGGCATCTTTTTCACCCACGTTCCAGCCTGTCACACGTTCTATAACTGTTTTGTGTTGATTGACCCAGGATTCCACCCCGTAAAAATGATGGGTCAAGGAATGCAACACATAGGTTACGAACAAAACCGTCAACTGACCATAGCTGAGACCGATCCAGTTACCATGAGCAATAAAAATACTGTCAACTGTTTTTTGAACGTTCATCTTCTCAAGGGTTGCGATAATAAGCGGTATCGTATCGATTCTCTCAATTTTTGGGGCCATCATAAACCTCCAGGTAATGGGTTTTATGATGACCATGACACGGCTGGCCTTAATTGTCCAGTGCAAAGAGCCTCGTTAATTCAAATACCTCTAAGAAATAAGCGAAAGGTCAGTAGTCAGACATGGAGGAAATTATTGGGAGATAATACTTTACAGTGAAGAAGAACTAAGGGAAATGTATCCTAAGCCTAAAGTTGATGGCCCTCCGACAAATAAGGAAATCATTATTAAATTGGACATCGGTGATGCACTAAAGCGTTTGAAAAAAAAATTAGAAGCCCCGATTTAAAAGAGGAAGTATGATCAATTTATGTCATGCTAAAGCCCTTGAATGATATGGATTGAAAGTGATTTGTATCTTACTGATAATAAACGAAAAAGCTAATAACACTATTAAGATGAATACGATAAAAAGCTAACCAATCAATAGACTTTGACCAAAAAAGCTGACGCTTTTTCGGCAGGTCATTTCAGGCGTTCAAATCCAATTTATCAGCTAATTTTGGGAATGGCAGTGCTTTAATTGTATTTTATAGTAAAGACCTGGAAGGAACCCTTTCAAAAATCAAAAATGCTGGTGGAACAATAATAAAATCAATATTTGCATTTCCTGGAGGTAGTCGGTTCCATTTTGGAGATATAAATGGTAACGAATTTGCGGTATGGTCAGAGACTGCTTCATAACAGCCTGTCGAAATGCCTCTGCAAAAGATTGAGGTATAAACTGTGCTGGATTAATTTTTTTGCGACTTTTAAAGCTTCATTAAATTTTCCTAAATTTATAAATTGCCTGGAAATTTCCGCATAAGCATCTGCCTGATAAGTAAATTTTTGTATATTATATCGTTTAATATGGTAGAATGGTTCCGGCTGCTGTGTTTGGCTTATATAGTGTTTGACCGAAAACCTCTAAACCCCTGTCTTTAGGGGCGTTATAAACCATAGCGTAAGTTGAAGTTCTTTCTTAAACGTCACTTTACTCTTGACTTTTACTCCTCAATAATTTATGATAAACACCTTGAATTTATGATAATAACACAAGATATTACTAATCAGTAAATATCTTGCCGTTTTAATGTTTTACAAAATCTTCGAGGTTATTTTGCGTAAAATTTTCGACCCACAACTGACATTCGGACAAACTCCCATCGAGGATATCAAAATTGATATGAGATCCAGGGATGAGATCCCCAAGCTTCTTTTGGGGCTGAAACATATCTATTGTGATAAAGAACTTCGCCAAGCAGTTTTTGACATTCTTGAAACCGTAACCCCGGAGAGGGTTGATTCTAAAAACGGCCGTCCTGGAATGGATTTATGGAAAATTCTTGTAATGGGAACCATTCGGCTTAACTGCAACTGGGATTATGACAAACTTCAAGAAATTGCCAACAACCATAAAACCATGCGGCAGATGCTTGGGCACGGGATGATGGACGACGACAAAACATACCCGCTTCAAACTTTGAAGGATAACGTCTCGCTTTTAACCCCGGAAGTCCTTGATAGAATAAACACTTTGGTGATCAAAGAAGGTCATAAACTCCTGGTAAAAAAAAAGACCAGACGTTGATGGGACGCTGTGATTCCTTTGTTCTTGAGACGGATGTACACTACCCAACCGATATAAACCTTTTATTCGACGCTGTCCGAAAAATGATTCAAATTGCCACCATGATCAGCCAGGATCTGGGTATGACCCTTTGGCGACAGCACGATTTTAATATACGTTCTTTTAAAAAACTCTTTCGCACTGCCCAAAGATTGAAACATTCTACTTCAAAGGATGAAAAAAAGAAGGCCGAAAAGAAGCAGTCAATCATTGAAGCCCACATCAATTATATCGAATCTGCAGAGGCTTTTGTCAAAACGGCAAATTTTACCATAGAACTTGTTGCTTCAAACGATCCCGTCTGTCTGGCAAGAATAGAAGAGTTGAAAACGTATATCGATCATGCTAATCGGCAGATTGATCAAATTAGGCGGCGTGTTGTAAAGGGTGAAAAAATCCCGCATAATGAAAAGGTCTTCTCGCTCTTTGAACCCCATACGGAATGGATCTCCAAAGGGAAAGCCGGTGTTCCCCAAGAATTGGGGCTGCGAGTCTGTATCCTGGAAGATCAATACGGCCTGATTCTGCATCATCAGGTGATGGAAAAAGAAACTGACGACAAGGTGGCAGTTGCCATGGTCGATGCCGCTCAAAGCAAGTTTCCAAATCTCAAAGGATGCAGTTTTGACAAGGGTTTCTACAGTCCTGAAAACAAGAAAACTTTAAAAAAGAATCTTACCCTCCTGGTGCTTCCCAAAAAAGGGAAGCGAAATAAAGCTGAATTTGCAGAAGAAACAGCCGAGGAGTTCCGTCGATCCAAGAGAAAACACTCGGCAGTTGAGTCCGCCATCAACGGATTAGAAAACCATGGTCTGGATAGGTGCCCGGATCATGGCATTCATGGTTTTAAGCGGTATGTCAGTTTGTCGGTTCTGGCAAGGAACCTTCAGATTATCGGGCATCATATTCAACAGAAAGAGCTAAAACGGATTCAACGTAAATCAGGCTAAACCAAAGTAGCAGAAAAAGAGGCCGATTTAAGAAAAAAGGGATAGTCACGCCCAAAGTCAGGTTAAATTGTCAAAGATCAGCGAAAAAAGAACATTGCATCTCGCATAGCCCTCTGAAGAGATGAAAATCGAGAATTTATGAGGCCATCCGAAGACATCTCAAAAGGGTTTTCGGTCAGCCACTATTTAAAATTAAAGAGAAAATATTTAATTTAAACAAAGAGGACACTTTTGTAGTCCTGAAAACAGCCTGTCAAATAAGAGGCTTGGGAGCACCGGGAGCGTCTGGCTTATTGGCGGTACTCTTTCCAACTCACTTTGCCACAGTGGATCAATTTGCAGTTAAAGCCCTATCGGAAGTTAATGGTTTGCCGGAGGAGTCAGTAATCTCCACGATGAATCCAAACCAAATCAAAATCAAAGACGGTGTAGTCTTAATTAACATCATGAAAGAAAAAGCAACAAAGCTCAATTTGAAGTTCAAATCATCCTATTGGAATCCACTATGACAGCAAATAACGGTTGGATTTTTGAAAAGCCCTGCCAGTAAACCCTTTCCAGCCCAAATCCTTATCAGATAAAGTATGTGTTCTTCAAAAAACACACCCAACTATACCCCTTTAAGCTAAGAAAACCCAAATTTAAAGAAAAAAGAGCTTTGAATCTCCCCTCTTTTTTGATAGAGTGTGTGTAATTTATATTAAATAACACATACTTTATCAGCTGGAGGGGCGATGAAAGAATATGATGTCCTGGTAAAATTCAGACAAGATAAAATTATGACCATTGAAGAATTGATGCATGTACTTCAATGCTCTGCGATAACGGTGAGAAGAAGATTAAAAAAGTGGGAAGCCTTCACCAGTATAAATCAAAATGGGCGTTACTACACATTGCCTGAAATTCCCGAATTTGACAGTAACGGGTTGTGGAAATATAAACCTGCTCTTTTTTCTAAACACGGCAATTTACGGCAAACAATTATTGAGTTGGTCAGAAAGTCCCAAAAAGGGCTTAGTGCTGCTGACATTTCCCAAACTATTGAAATTCCATCAACCAGTTCCTATTTTTCACAAATCAAAAACTCGGATGGGATCAAAAGAGAAAAATATCAAGGCCGGTTCTTTTATTTTGCAGACTCACCAGCCAAATATGAACAACAGAAAAGGGGATTGGGACAGCAAATAACTGATAGCTGGATCACTGATGCCCAAGCTGTTAGAATTTTAGTACACTTGATAAAGAATCCAGGGATTGAAGTTGATCGTCTCGCAATTGAATCAGCCCCTTCGGGTAAGCGGTTTGACACAGCTGCCGTTAAGCAATTTTTGGAATTTCATGACCTGTTAAAAAAAACTTCGGATACAGAGCAATAAAATGCCTCACCGGATATGTCGCTAAAATAACCGATGGACTTTGTTCGCAGAATTTATTTCCCAAAAAACCAACCATTTATTTTTTTCCCAAAGGAATAAATCATCAGGATTTGAGAGTTCTCAAAACCCGGGAAAAGACAGTCGTAACTTTAGATATAGGATCTTTTTGTGCCAAGGAAACGGTTCTGGTTGATCCGACTGACAACACAGTTCATCAAAGCCAACAGCTTCGTTCTCTGACTCCATATCGGTGTACATATGGGTATGACGTGTTGGTTTCTGTCGGGTATGGCCTTTTTGTCCATTGCCTTCCGGAACAGCAAATTATTGAACAATTAGCTGGTAGAAATGTTGCCATTTCTCAACGGGAAATTGGCTTTCTTGGGAAAAAATTTATCGCTTATCTCGCCATAGCTCATCGGCAAGCACAGCAACGATTAAATCAGCTTATGTCTCGCAGAGGCGGATATATTTTGCACATTGACGGAACTTGTGAAGGCGGCAGTCCTCATCTTTTTACCGGGATGGATGGTATTGCTCAAATTGTATTGGACAATATCAAATTGCCTTCGGAAAAAGCGGAATCAATCATCCCCTTTTTAGAGGGTTTAAAAAAGCAATACGGCAATCCAATTGCCTTGGTCCATGATATGGGGAAAGGTATTTTGTCTGCAGTGGCCGAAGTGTTCAAAGGTATCCCGGATTTCATCTGTCATTTTCATTTTTTAAGGGACATCGGTAAAGATTTATATGAGGCCGAATATGCTAAAATAAGGACCCGTTTAACAAAGCATAAAATCAGGGCTGTTCTCCGGGCAAAGGCAAAAGCATTAGCATCTCTGATGGATGATGATACTCAGGTTGGGACCGACCTGTTGGAATGTCTTTCCAATGGTCAGCCCAATTTAATACCCGCAGATAAATTAGCTGTTGTTTCATCATATATCATGATCCATTGGGCTCTTGATACAACGGGGCAACTGGAAGGGTATGGTTTCCCATTTGATTGCCCACATTTTATTTTCTACCAAAGATTGAAGGTCCTGCATAAAATGGTGAATACAGCCGAAGATAAGCAGTTTGACAAACGATTCTTCAATCTTTTGAACCCCCTCAACAAAATTGTCAATGACCAGCAATTAAAAAGTGCTGCCAAGCAAATTGAGAAAAAAATGGGAACGTTCAAACAACTTCGAAAAGCCCTATCCTTAACCGTTTCTGGAAAGAAAAAAGGCCTTAATGATGATGGCGATGATTATACCAACATGAAAAGTATTGCCCAGAAGGTGAAGCAATTTCGAGCTGAAATAATGACTGACGAAAAATTATCTCAAGTAGGTTCATATAGAAAAATGATCAAACAGATTGACACCTACTGGGACAAACTTTTTGCCGATCCAATTACAATCGAAACATTCCATGGACAGGTCATCATTCAACCACAGCGTACCAATAATATTCTGGAACGATTTTTTCGGGATCTGAAACGCAGAAACAGGAAAAGAAGTGGAACGATATCGTTGAATAAAAGACTTAAAACCATACTCACTGACACTCCGTTAATCAAGAATCTCGACAATTCAGAATATATGGAAGCCATTCTTGATGGGAATGACAACTTGGAAGAACGGTTTGAAAAAATTGATGCTAATCTGGTAGCTGAAAAATTGAAGGCCGAACAAAAATCACATGAAAAAATCAGTCCTGAAATGAAAAAAATAATTCAACGCCCTGATTTGCCAGACGAACTGATTTCATTATTGGCGGCCTGAAAGCAAAATTAATACCAACCGTTATTTGCTGTCATAGGGAATCCACGTAAAGTTGATATGGTTTTGTGGGTTTCAGCGAGGTAAAAGGAAAAAAGAAGAGAATGCCTGACCATGCAGATATAAATGTGTGACTGAAATGCAACCCGATCCCAATATAAATATTTTCAAAACGGTAAAAGGAGCACCGAATGCCAAAAATTAAAAAAGTAGCCATCCTCGGTGCCGGGGCAATGGGGGCATATTTTGCCGGCAGGTTTTTTGATACACCCGGTTTTTCAACGGTATTGATCGCCAGGGACGAGCGTTTAGAACGGCTCAAAAGCCAAGGCCTGGTCATCAACGGGAAACCCTTTGCCATCCCGGCCATGGACCCTGACGAGGCGACTTCGCCGGTGGATCTCATGATCGTTGCCCTGAAACATCATCACCTTGAACAGGCCGTTCAGGGTCTGGAAAAACTTGTTGGGGATTCCACCCTGATCATCTCTGTCATGAACGGTCTTGAGAGTGAAGCCTGTATCGGGTCGGTTTATGGCATGGACAAGATGCTGTATGCCATTTCCGTGGCCATTGATGCGGTGCGCCACGGGAATCAGATCACCTATACCAAGCCGGGTAAACACTATTTCGGGGAGGCCAAAAATTTCCGGATCACCCGGCGGGTTGCCCGGGTACAGGATGCCTTTGACCGGGCCGGGATCGTGCATGAAACCCCGGCGGACATGATCCGGATGATGTGGTGGAAGTTCATGATCAATGTGGGGATGAACCAGGCATCGGCGGTGATGGGGGCGAACTATGGTGTCTTTCAGACATCCGACAAGGCCCGGGAGTTGATGGAGTCGCTGATGAACGAGGTGATTGCCCTGGCCGGGGTTATGGATGTGGATTTGACAGAGCGGGATATCCAAGAGTGGTATTCCTTTTTGAAGATCCTGGCCCCCCAGGGGAAAACCTCAATGCTCCAGGATATTGAGGCAGGGCGCAAAACTGAAATTGAAATTTTTGGCGATAGGGTCGTTGAGCTGGGCAGGGCCCATGGTGTGCCAACCCCGGTGAATCAAACCCTGTCTCGGATTATCCGGGTATTAGAGCAGCATCCTGTATAACCGGCATGGCCGGAGCAGGGCGTCTGCCCTAGCCACAACGAACGTTGAAACACCCCTGTCTGCAATGCTTCGGTGGGTGTTTCATATCAAGACATCGTCGCCCTGGGCTGTGGAATCCGTGGATGGAATGGCCGGTGATGGATGGGGAAAAGGTAACAGCAAAATTGGAGGCAGTATGAAAACAATTGGTCTTTTGGGTGGAATGAGTTGGGAAAGCACGGTTGGTTATTACCGTGCAATAAACGAGGGGGTTAGGCAAAAACTGGGCGGTCTGCATTCAGCCCGGATTGCGATGTATAGTGTTGATTTTGAGCCCATAGAAAAGCTGCAGCACAAAGGCGCCTGGGAGGAAACCGCAAGAATCCTTTCAGAGGCAGCTGAAAATGTACAGTCTGCCGGTGCTGATTTTCTGCTCATCTGTACCAATACCATGCATAAAGTTGCGCCGCAAATAGAAAAGGCAATCAAAATTCCAGTAATCCATATTGCTGACGCAACGGCCGAAACGCTTGTTTACAAAGGCATTAAACAAGTGGGGTTGCTGGGCACAGCGTTCACAATGGAGCAGGATTTCTATAAAGGTCGATTGAGTGAAAAATATGGTGTCAAAGTCCTGATCCCAAATGAGGAAGACAGACAAATCGTTCATAATGTAATCTATCAGGAGCTCTGCCTCGGAAAAATCAAAGCAGATTCAAAATCTGAATATTTACGCATAATTGATTTGCTGGCGACTCAAGGGGCAGAGGCCGTAATCCTCGGCTGTACTGAAATTGGAATGCTGGTAAGCCAGGGGGATACCCGCGTAATGCTCCTTGACACAACGGCCATTCATGCGGAAAAGGCCGTGGCGTTTGCAATAGAACAGGGAGAAGGACTCGGATAAATTTTTTGCGGCCCAGGCCCGTGGTCATGCCCATTGCCAGGTCTGCTGTGCAGAGCCCAGACGTCCGAGTTCGTCTTTACCAGCAGGGGCAAGGGTGCGTCAAGTTTTCCTGCCGCAACAGACTACGCGGCTTTGCTTCATCAGGATAACCGCAAGATAACATGGCGCATGACATGAAAACACATCAGGGCGGCAATTCTCAACAGCCAGGACAAAAACACCTCATCGGAGTCATCTTCTCCTAAATCCTCTATTTTTCCACACAATTTCTTCTATTTTTCCACACAATAAAATATTACCGTGATTAACCCTTTTAAGGTTTCAAAAATAGGTGATCTGTCGGCACTGTTCCCCTTGGATGGGGATATATATAGTATTGAAAATGCTGAACCCGGGAGTTTTACTATTTCAGCATACAATGGAAATGCTTTGATAGTGGAGGATGCCATAATGAAAGAAAATATCAAACAATGTGCACTAATTTTATGCATGGCTTTTGTTGGGACAATTGTAATATTCTGTAGTTATGCAACTGGCCAAACAAAGACTTACGCAGTGTTGACAAGCAGTTCACCGGAATTGACCATTTCTAATGATTCGTATATTCGAGTTTTTGGCAACTCCGGGGGGGGGAACATTGTTAATGTTCAATCTGGAGCAAAGGTAGAATGTTTGAATTTTCCGGGAGCAAATGTGATTAACTTTAACGAGGCGACATCTGATTTTACGGTTTACCGTTCCGGTGCTATGCTTTATCTTGAAAGTACTGCTGGATCTGGAACCCAGTTGAGCCTGCCTGCCTCGCTAACGCCCCAAACCCTCGTATTTACAGATGGAAGTTTTGATCTGCAAATAATCAACGGTAAGGTGATGGTCGGAGAACAGGAGATCACAAGGGAAACAATGCCACTTGAAACGCCCGATGATTCCGGTATTGATTCAGGTGATACTGGGTCCCTGGTCATCAACGAAATCATGGCCAAGGATGCAAATGGTGGAAATGACTGGATCGAACTTTTTGTGACGGGCGAAAGTGCATTGAATCTGGCCGATTATTCCCTTGTTGATGATGATGTTGATCATGAAAAAGCGACATTGCCATCCATCACAGTGAATCCCGGTGAGTATGTGGTCATCCAGGCCACAAGTGACGCACCGGAAGACGGCTCCACCTATGTTCCGTTTAAGCTGGGATCTGATGACAGTTTGACGCTGTATCAAAATGATGAAATTATCGATGTTTTTGATTGGGAGGATGGGGATGCTCCCGAAGGATACAGTTATGGACGCTATCCTGACGGTACGGGTATTCCTCAGACTCTTTCCCCTACACCGGGTACAACAAACATAAGTTCAACAGATTCATCTGTGGAAACGGAGTTGGACGAGGTCACACGACCAGAAGGGTGGGATGAAGAGTCCCATGGCAAAACTGTTGATCCGAATTATGACATGGTTTTTTCCAACAGTGAGGTCAAGCGCATTGACATGATTTTTGCACCGGAAGACTGGCAGGCAATGATGGACGATATGACAGAGTTATATGGTGAGTTCGGGGCTCAGAATAACATCAATTTCCAGGACAATGTTGGAGGTGGCCTGTTGCCGGAGGGGAACCTACCCCCTGAAGGAATTTTATCTCCCGGAGGGACAGTATCTAATGAAGGCATTTTGCCCGCTGAAGAAGTGGAGGGGCACCCGGGTATGGATGACGGGAATACCATAAATTTTACAGATGAAAATCCCGTCTGGAAGCCATGTACCATCAAGTTTGAGGGGAAAGAGTGGACTTTTGCAGGCGTCCGCTTTAAAGGGAACTCATCACTGAGCACTTCCTGGAGTAGCGGTATTATGAAACTTCCCTTTCGATTTAAGTTTGATAAATTCGAAGATGAATACCCGGAAATCGAGGATCAACGATTTTACGGATTTGAAAAGTTAAGCCTTTCCAGCAATTTCAATGATGACAGCCTTATCCGGGAAAAAGTTGCAGCAGACATCTTCAGGGATGCAGGCGTTCCCGCCCCGAGAACCGCATTCTATCAAGTCTATGTGGATCATGGAGAGGGTGCCACCTATTTCGGCCTTTATACCATGGTGGAAATTCCTTCGGAGCCCATGCTTGAAACCCAGTTCAGCCAATCGGGTGGAAACCTTTACAAGCCCGATGGTACTGCGGCCTCCTTTGCCCTCTACGACGAAGTCGACTTTGACAAGGAAACCAATGAAGACGAAGCCGATTACAGCGACATTAAAGCGCTGTATGATGCGCTTCATGCCGACCGACAGGATGCCGGCCTTTGGAGGGAAGGACTGGAAAAGGTGTTTGATGTCAATGGCTTTCTGCGCTGGCTTGCAGTGAACACCACTATTCAAAACTGGGACACCTATGGGCAAATGACTCATAATTACTATCTTTATAATGATCCCGGAGATGGGCTTATACACTGGATTCCATGGGATAACAATGAGGCATTGAAAGGAGAGGAAAGTAATAAAAATAGTCCCTTATCATTTGATCTCAATTCACAGGAAGTTAACGAGAGCTGGCCGTTAATTCGTTACCTGATAGATGATTCAGTGTATCATGCAACATATGTTGATATGGTGGAAGAGACCGTGGGAAAAGTTTTCTACCCCGAAAGAATGATCCTAATCTATACCGAGGCTCAGGAATTGATACGCCCTTATGTGGTCGGCGATTCCGGAGAAAATTCCGGATATACCTTTCTCAGAACCGAAACCGCTTTTGATGTGGAACTCGACTATCTCATCAACCATGTTGGGAGTCGTTTTAATGAGGCACAAGAATTCATCATTTTAAACCCATAGCATCAAACGATTTTTCAGGGAGTAGGAACTTGTTTCTGGGCAAATAAAGTATGTTGACAATGGGGCCTTGATCATCGTTTGGGCCCCTGACTATATATAAAAAAATATTACACCACTGATCTTTTACAGTACATGATTAACAACAATCCCGTTATCACTTTTTTTTTATAAGAAACGCTCACCGAAGCATTGCAAACAGAGGCGTTTCATGATTCGTTGTGGCCAGAGCAGATGTCTTGCTCCGGCCATGCCGGTTATAAAAACAAGGGGAGAGGCAGGCCAGCAAAAAGAGAAACGCCCGAACAGGTGGCTGTTGTAACAAACAATTTCAGCATCAGCCTTGCCTTTGACCGTGCCGGAGTGATCCCTTCCTGGTGTTGCCGCTGAAGCTGGAAAGGTGCCATGCCATGCCATGGCCTGACAGCTGTCCTGAATTTCAATCAAACACTGAAATCGATTCAACAACTTGACACGGATTCCTTTAAGAGGTAACAAACGTGCCCTTGTTGTTATTTATCATAAAATCGAGGGATAGCTATGAAGGGGTTTGATCAATCTGTTTCAATTTCGCTTGCGGCCGATATTGCCTGGGTTCCCCTGGTGCAGTCTGTTGTGGAAAAAGGGGCGCCGGTGTACGGGCTGGATGAGTCCAGGGCCATGATGCTGGCCGTTGCCGTGGAAGAAATCGTGGTTCACCTGGCCAGAATGGCCCCGGGAACACAGGTGTGCTTCCGCCTGGAACCGGGGGGGTGGCATGTGCGGGTTGATTTCTCCTTTAAGGCCGATCCGTCTGACCTGTGGGCCATGAATCTTGTGACCACAACAGACACCCAGGAGGAGATTGATCACCTGGGGCTGCTGGTGGCGTCCAGGGCCGTGGATGGATTTACCATCACCACTGAAGGCGATACCCTGAACCTGTCACTGCGGAAGGACCGGGATTATCCGGTTGTCACACCCGAGGCGATCCAGCCGGTTAAGACCCGGGGGCCGTTGACCATTGTCCGGGATCCGGAACCTGAACTGATTAAAGCTGCCTGTGTCAAAGCCCTGGGGCGCTATCCTGCCGATGCCGTGCCCCGGTCGTTTTTCACCCCGGGCAAGGTGGTTGACATGGTCGGGCAAAGGGATATGGCGGTTGCCGTGGCAGTGGATCGGGCAGAAACCCTGGCCGGGATGATCTGCTGGCAGGCCCCTTCTGAACAGGGGATCAGTTTTTTCGGACCCTATGTGTTTGCCGGGGACGATCAGGCAGGCGATTTTCTGACCAGTCACCTGATCAACACCGTGGCCAGGACAAGGGCCATGGGCCTGTTCAGTGAGCTGGCCACCACCAGCCTGGCCGCATCGGATTTTGAATCCCTGGGCTGCCTGGACCTGGCCGGAAAGGATGGCCGGACATTTGCCCAGGATGTCTGGTACCGCCATCTCCGGGAGGATATGGGGGCGTCTGTCTGGGCCCACAGGAGCTTTGCTGAATTCCTTGAAACGGCATACAAACGACAGATCCTCATGCGGGATCTGAAAATCATTGAAGGGCAGGGGGAACGGCTGCCGGACCGCTCTGTTTTTTCAGTCGAGCTCAGGCCGGATATCGGACAGGCAACTCTTTTTCCCATGGTGACCGGTGCCGACGCTTTTGAATGCATTGCCCGCCATGTTGAAATGCTGGCTCGGGAGAAGTTTCCCAATATCTTTATCCGCATCGACCTGGCCCATGGATGGCAGGCGGCCATGGGCGGCGCCATTGCTGACAATGGATTTGTGCCGAAGCTGGTACTGCCCTATGGCGGGAAATCCGATGTTCTGGTGTTTCAGCATGCATAACTTTGATGTCAACCAGCTGGTGCCCGGTTATATCCGGGCCTTTGAGGCCTATTATCCCAGTAAACCCGATTCGGAACTCATGCGCCTGTATGGGGTGGATCACCTCCACCGGCTCAACAACAATGAAAATGCCCTGGGGCCGCCCCCGGAAGTGGCAAAGGTGGTGGAGGGGTTTGCCCCCGCGGCCGTGCCGGTCTATCCCAACGGAGATTGTTTTGATCTTCGCCAGTCGCTGGCAGAACGGTTTGACAAGGCGCCGGAGCAGTTTCTGGTGGGCAACGGATCCTGCGAGGTCATTGCCTCGGTGATCAAGGCCTTTTGTGAACAGGGAGATAACATCATCACGGCGGACAAGACCTTTGCCGTGTATGAGTGGGTGGCGGAGTTTTCCGGGTTTGAAGCACGGTTGATTCCCCTTCGGGACAACGGGTTTGATCCCCAGGCCATGCTCGATGCCATGGACCGGCGGACCAAGATATTGTTTGTCTGCAATCCCAACAATCCCACGGGCACCTATTGGGACAGACAAACCATGGAAGGATTTCTGGATGCCGTGGACAATCGTGCCATTGTGGTCCTTGACGAGGCCTATTGCGAGTATGTGGAAAATGAGGATTTTCCCGACAGCATGGCCCTGGTTGAGCAGTATCCCAATGTGGTGGTCTTCAGGACGTTCTCCAAGATGTATGCCCTGGCATCCCTGCGCATCGGATACCTGTGTGCCAGTGCTGAAATCGTTGGGTTGATACGGCGGACCCATATTGTCTACTCGGTGAATACCCTGGCCCAGCGGGCTGCTGCCGCGGCCCTGACCAATGACGGTTCGTTCGTCAGGGCGACCCGGAAAATGGTCCGGGAGGCCAAGGCGCTGCTTTGTCCTGTTTTTGACGAACTGGGATTGCCCCATGTGTGCGGCCAGGGCAATTATCTCATGGTCCGGGTGCCTGTTTCAGATACCCTGATGTATCGCAAGCTCATGACCCAGGGGATAATGGTCCGAACCATGACCGGTTTCCGGCTGCCCAACTGGATCCGTGTCAGCCTGGTCCAGCAGCCGGTCATGGAAGTGTTCTGCCGGGTTTTCAGGCAGGCAATAGCGGAGGTGCAGGCCAGATGATCAAAGGAACCAGTACGCACATGGGACAGGGCCGTGTGCTTTCGGTGTTGTTAACGTTGGGGCTGCCCGCCATGGTTTCCATGTTTTTCCAGAACCTGTACAGCCTTGTGGATACGGTGTTCGTGTCCTGGCTGGGCACGGTGGAGCTGGCTGCCCTTTCCCTGTCCATTCCCCTGCTTTATTTTGCCATGTCCGTGGCAAAGGGGCTGGCCGTGGGGACCACAGCCCTTGTCAGCCATGCCCGGGGTGGCAATCAGGACGGCCGGGCCAAGAAAATCATTGCGTCGTCCCTGCCCCTGGCCCTGGTGGCGATCGCTCCTTTGTGCCTGATCGCCTTTACACCGGTCAACCAGTGGCTGTTTGGATTGTTCCGGGTGGATCCCAGGGTGCTGCCCGAGATCGACAGGTTTGTGTTCTGGCTGGCATGGCTTTTCCCGGCCATGGGATTCACCATGCTTTGCGAGGGCGTTTTTTTAAGCTATGGCGATGCCAGAACCCCCATGATTGCCATGATTGCCGGCAATCTCATGAACATGGTCCTGGACCCGGTTTTGATCTTTGCCTGCAGGATGGGGATTGCCGGGGCCTCTCTTTCCTCTTTTCTCGGCTGGACCCTGTCCGGCATCATCATGTGGACCGCCCTTAAACGCCGGGGAAAGGACCGGCCTGCCCTGGGGGTCAGTCCGGGCCACTTGAAGCTCTGGAAACCCATTGCCTGGGCCGGCGGTCCGGTTGCCCTGGCCATGATGATTATTCCCTTTTCCCTGGTGGGATTAAATTATGTGCTGGCACCCTTTGGCCCGGCCTTTGTGGGGGCCTGGAACCTGTCGTCCCGAATGGAGCAGATGATCGTGCTTCCCCTCTACGGACTCTCCTGCTCGCTGATCCCCTTTGCCGGGTTCAACCTGGGGGCCGGGAATTCAGACCGCATCCGGGAAGCGGTCCGGATCTGTTTTGCCGCCTGCTATGGGATCCTCGTGCCCACCGGGTTTTTGCTCTGGATCTTTGCCCCTGATATCATCGGGCTGTTCAACCCCGGCGGTGAGGTGCTGGAATTGTCCTGTTTTGCCCTGAGGGTTGCCCTGATCGGCTATTTTCTGGTACCGGCGGAGCTGATCATGACCGGGCTTGCCCAGGGCATTAAAAAGCCCCAGTATTCACTGGCCGTAAACCTTTTGCGCCTGCTCTGCCTCAGGCTGCCCCTGGCCTTTGTCTTTGGTCATCTATGGGGCGGGCAGGGGACCTATGTCAGCCATACTGTTTCCATGATGGTGACCGGCGTTGCCAGTTTGTACATAATACGCAGGCTCTTGGGATTGACGGATACGGTCTGCGGTGAAAACCGGGAAATCGTCCTTTGCGGGCAGACCCCCTAAACAAAGAAGGAATTATGATCTATCTGCTTGTTCTAATTGGGTTGATCGGGGCGGCTGAAATCACTGCCCGGCTGCTCTATCAAAGGAAGCACGGCTTGAGGTTTGTTCCCAAGCGGATTGGCGAGTATCCCTACAACCGGTTTGTGGAAGAGTGCGCCCCGCCCCTGCACTGGCGCCTCAAACCCGGCCAGGGTGACAGGGGGGTCCATATCAACAGCCTGGGGCTGAGATCGCCCGAGCGAAAAAAATGGTGCCGCCACCTGTGGGTGGTGGGGGAATCCGATCTGTTCGGGGCCAAACTCATCCATGAAGAAAAGATCTGGTTCAAGGCCCTTCAACGCCTTCTGGACCGTGCCGGGCACGACATCCGGGTGATGAACGCCTCTGTTATCGGCTACAACAGCCATCAGACCATGGCGGCCGTGACCCAGCTTCCCATTGAAAGGGAGGATCTTGTCCTGGTCCGCCCCAACATGAATGATATCTCCATCGCCTATATGCAGGGCAGCGACTGGAAACCGGCCACGCCCTGGCCCATGGCGTTTATTCACAAGCTTGAACGGCACAAGCCATGGTTCTTCAAGCTGGCGGAAATGAGTTGCCTGGGCATGGGCCTGAGGCGAAGATTTTTCAAGGAAAAGAATATTACCAACGCCTTTACCCCCAAACCGGGATTCCAGCTGGAACCGGTAGTGGCCCACCAGAAGGATTGTTTGGGACAAATCATTGATTATGCCCGGACCCGGGGGGCCAGGGTCGGTTTTTTCGACCTGGCATTCAGTTACTCGCCTGAAATCAGCCCCCATGACCGGAAAAAACTGTCTTCCATCCAGGCCAACTGGGAAAGCCTGGTCAACGCATGGGGCGATTATCAGTTTCAATCCATGGATCTCATTGCCCGGCAGGTGGCTGCTCCTCTGGGTCTGCCGGTTCTAGCGGTTTCAAAACACATCTGGCAGCACCCCGACCGGTTTCACCTGTTTCTGGATCTGGTTCACTTCAGTGAAAAAGGCCACGGGGTTTTTGCCCGGGCCCTGTATGATGAACTGCTGGCATCCCGGCTTTTAAACAAGGAGAATTAACCCTATGGATCGAATCCAGTTGATGGAACGACTGAAATCCGCCCGGACAACGATTGCTCCCGACCAGGAGATCGAGGTGGGACTGTTTGAACCCGGGGATGCCCTGGGGGTATCCCTCTGCTATTTTGAGGTGTATGGGGGAGAATTTCCCATTGATCATGTCCATGACCCGGACGAGGTGATCCGCCGCAATGCCGGTGATGACCAGTACACCATTGTGGCCCGCACACCCCGAGGTGAGATTGTGGGGCTTGCGGGACTTTTCCGCCATGCCCCCAACCCTGGGGTCTATGAGGCCGGCCAGCTCATGCTGCTCAAGCCCTATCGCAGCGGCCGGGTATCATCAGAGCTTGCCCGGCAGACTGTTAAGGTGCTCCCCCAGACCCTTGATCTGGGGGTCGTTTTCACAGAGGCGGTGTGCAACCACACGGTCTCCCAGCGCCTGGCCCATGACCATGGTCATCTGCCCACCGGGCTGGAGATTGAGTGCATGCCTGCCACGGCCTATGCCGGGGAACGGTCCGGCAGCCGTAATGTTTCACTGCTGCTCACCTTTGATGTCCGAAAAGATCAGCGCCATACCGTCTATCTGCCCGAAGCCCATGGGGATGCTGTTTCAACGATTTACAACCGCCTTGGACTGGATCGGCGGATCGGCCAGGGAAGCGACCCTGCAGGCACCACGGATTCTGATGGGTTTTTATTGCCCCAGGCCAGCTTTGCCCGGATCACCGTTCAAAAGGCGGGCATGGATTTCAACGATGTGGTGGCAAAGGCCGAATCCAGTGCAGGCCCGGGGGGATTGGTGCAGATGTATATGAATCTGGGGGACCCGGCAGCCCCCGGGGCCATCGGGCAGTTGCGTGAAAACGGGTATTTCTTTGGCGGTTTGCTGCCCCTCTGGTTTGGTACGGACGGATTGATCCTGCAGAAACTGCCCCGATCGCCTGCCTGGGATGAAGTCGCTCTCCATGACCCGGCAGCCCGGGACCTTGCCGCCTATATCCGGAAGGATTATGAAGGCATGGGGAGTAATTCCCGGTAACCGGGTCGGTTTTGTGCGTTTCCGGTAAACAGTTCAGTGATTTTATCTTGTGTTCATTTCAGTGCGGGTCCTGGGCCAGGTCATGCTGGTTTTCAGTTTCTCTTCATGCTTGAGCAAAAAATTCATGCCCCGGTAAAAATGCTGAACCTGGATGGGCTGCTTAATATCCAGGTGAACATCCTTGGCCGCCCATTCCTCAACCGAACGTTTTTGAACACGGTGCCAGAGCCCGGTTGGTGATCATGGCAAACAGTGCGTCTGCAATCGGGGCTTTGAACTCCTGTCTCAGTGGGCGTTTAAGGGGATTCAGAAATAAATGTTATAATTTTTTTTCTATAATTTTGAATTTCGTCATTCTTGATCAAACGGAAACTGTCTGATTTCATCCACTGCAAAATCTTTTGATAATTTTTTGAATCAAGCTCTTGTTTAACAATCAGCTGAATACTTTTAAAATTTTTAACCGGTTTGCTGAATAAATATTGAATCACATATTTATTTTTGTTCCCTTCGTTATTGTAAAAATGCAGGATATCTTCTTCTGTTAAGTTTGTCTGTAGACAGGATAGAGCAATCAATTCTTCTCTATTTATTTGAGTGGATAAAAAATATTCAATTACCGCCTTATCAATTACAGATTTTGATTCTCTCAGGCCAGCTAAAAACGATAAGATATCTTCACCCGCTTTTTTTTGAAATTTGGCTTCTGAAATTAAAAAATTAATTGCTTCCTCTGTCTCAGTCTCACCGAGAGCCTTACAGATAAACAATTTTTGATTGTCAAAAATTTTATAGAGACGAAATAGCTCTTTTATGCCTTTTTCACAATTTACCCTTCCATAATAGTAGGCAATATTAGGAAAGCTTCCATTGGAATGTTCCAGCGTTTTTTTAGCCAAAGAGTCTATTTCATATAAAACAGGATTTTTGGCTTCCATTAAGACGTAGATCAATGTACTGAAATTTTTCTCACGCAATGATGTTAAACATTCTTTAAGATCCTTTGATTCAGTGAAACTGGCCTGATTCATGGCTTGTTGTAGAACTGAATAGCGTTCCTTTTCCAATGGTGATGTTAGTTTATAGCACAATGTCTCCTGCTGTATTAAAGGTGCAGCCATAGCTGATGACTGGGTATCAACATAGAACAAGGCAACAACCATATAAAATATCAATAAATATATGCGATTCATCAAAATACTCCATTAATAACGCAGATGGAAAATCCATCTGCGTTATAATAGTTAAAGAAAAATACCAGGATTGTTACTTTCTACGGTCAATGCAGAAAGAAGGTTTTTTATACCGGATTGGACCGATATAGCTTTCATTTCTGTTTTCAGTTGTACTGATACATGTTGTCTTTGACAGTTCATTGCTCATGGTTCTTTTGCTGAAAGGACGTGTGTTGCTGATTTTTGAACCAGCTGAATCTAAAGATAATGCCACACTTTCCCTGCCTGATAACGTATATTTTACAGGCGTGGCTTTTCCTTTTACCTTCATCAAAAGTTGCTCAATATAGCTTTTTTGAAATGATGGCATGGTAATTGATTTTTTAGCTTCGCTATCCGCTACTTTTATTTTAAGGTTACTCTGACTTAAGCTGCTCAGGTATATAGAGGAAGATGTCCAGGTATAATCACTCCAGAGATAATTATCTTCTTCATTGGATTCATCAATATTATCGTACGGGTCAATGTTGACAAACCAATAATAATCGTGCCCATCTCCATAAGCAATAGGAACATTCAGATCAAAAGACAATGTGTGCTTATAGCCTGATGCAAGTGGGAGCTGCCAGAATTCAGCTTTATCGGAAGCATTGAAATCGCTGAAAGGAAAATAGCTTTCTTGTTCATCCCAGTCATACACACTGATTGAAATTTTATAATCATCAATTGTGATACTGCCGTCATTCCATACCTCAAGATCAAAATGAACTGGATTCGTTACAATTCCATAGTCATAGGTTACGTTATTAAGTTTCAGATTGGGTTTGGAATTCAAGTTCGATGACCACCAGGAGTCACTGCACTGCAGTCGATTGTCATCCTCATATTCTTCTGTAATTTCATCATAATAATCCACGCTGACAATCCACGAGTAATAGTGACCATCTGCATAGGCAGATGGAATATCTAAAGATAATGATAGCGTATGTTCCGAGCCAGCTTGCAAAGGTAACTGCAATGATCCGGCAAAATCCGATGCATAAAATACATCAAATGGGGTGTAATATTGACCGTCACTCCAGTCGTAAACATGAATTTTAACACTGTAGTCATAGATGGCCGTATCTCCGGTATTCCAAACAGTTAAATCAAAATGTGCTGGGTTAGTAATGGCTCCAGATTTATAGTTTACCTGATAAAGATAGAGATTCGGTTGTGATATCGGAATGGATACGGGATCATCCATGATTGCAAATTCTCCGGAATTTCCTTGGTACATGGCATTTACCGCATAATAATAAGAAACGCCAGGCAAGACGTTATCATTATAATATGTGTCGGCTGTTGATCCGATGAATATCCATTCATTGCCTTCATCACTTGCGGCTTTGTAGCGGAATATATTGAAATATTGATAATTTTCGTTGTTTGTACTCCAGTTAAGGTAAATATGATTGTTTACTGCATCATATTCTCCACTCAATGATTGAATGTTTGCAACAGTTATTGTACCGGTAATCACTTCGGCCACCTGTATGGGATCGGAAGCTTCACTATAAGCGTTTGAATTATTTACAATGACTTTAACAAAAGGACGTTTTCCCACATACTCTGAATTTTCGCCCCATGTAATATAAAAATCATCAGGAGCGATCCATCCCAGAGAGTGCCATGGCCCCTCACTAGTGTTCTTGGAAACAAAAATTTCCATTGTTTCTGCCGCTGGATCAATATCGTATACTTTAAAGTGAGAACTAACATCCGTATAATCATTATGTGTCCATGACAATTTGACTTTTTGCAGTATTGTTCCTTTTGCCAATCCGATGTCTACATAATTTTTGGATTCTGTATCCGATGCAAAGTGATCCGATTCTCCCATATCGTTTACAGCAACAACTGAATAGTAAAAATTAATACCAGGTTCAGGGTAATCCCTATAGGTATTGCCAAATGTTGTTGCAATTTCAGCGTATGTTGCTGAATTCCCAATTTGCATTCTAAATATCCTGTAATAGAGTGCAGTTGTTGATTTACTCCATACGATATCGACATAAGGCCCGATATTGTCCGATGCTGCAACATTGGTCGGAGGTGATGGCTTCTGGCTGTAATTATCGTCGTTATTGGGGTTGGTTAGATCTTTAATCGTCATTGCACACATAACAATATTTGAATAATCGGTGTATCTGATCCATGAATATCCGTTAATTGCCCATTGGCTGCCCCAACTATTGATCAGTTTGACTGCCCCTGTGCCGAATTTCGAATCATCGTAGCCAACACAGAGAATGGCATGACCGGCGTTGCTGTTTGATGGGTCATAACCCATATAATTATTTTCAGGCGAAGGGTTTTGATCAAAGGTTTTATAGTTATTGATCCCTATAATGACAGGACCAGATGTCAATGCGTTTTTGACATCCCCAATGCTGTTTAATACAGTTATTTCTCCATTTCGATATTGTCTTGCCTCGCTATGAATGGCTTCGCTAATGTTCGTAGCGGCATAGGTGTCCCGTTCAAGAGGACTCTCCATTCCTGTATTATGATCTTGAAATGGCAATGTATTCCATTTGGCACATCCATATTCCTGAATTATTTTACTTGATGCGATAAAGTTGTGCGGTTCAGTGTATTTTTTGCATTGCATCGCAAAGAGGTACATTGGACTATATGCATTTTGATTTATATCCCACCCTTCCTCGACCGCTTCTTGATAGGTTTTATAGTAATACGCAGTCGCCCATGCGGTACATGAACCGGTATATCCTTGGCTTTTGACATTCGGCATTTTTGATGAATAGTCCACGCTTGATGGTAAAAGGTTACTACCTGAACTACCAAACCTAAAACCAAACAAAGGATCGGCATCCTGCGCATCTTCAATTGAAAAGTCCTGATTCCCCGTCATATTTGAAATTTCATTATTGCCAATATCAACTCCGCATTCCGTGCGATCCACAATCTGATCTCCCAGTATGATATTTCCACCGGAAATGACCAAATCAGCACTGACTTCAGCAAATTGCAATTTTTGTGTTGTTTGGGTTACGGGGATTTTTATCAAGGTGCCGGCGCTGCTGCTCAAATATACCATTGCCCCTGAGCGGTATACCGTAAATTGTGAAGAAGCCTCTTCCATCTCAATCTGATTCGGGCCGATAAAGTTAATACATTTGATATGGGCACCAGCCTCAACAATGATGGTATTTTGACCTGATGAGCCATAGACTGTTACATCGTCTCCAGATGATAGCGTTAACGGTGCGGATTCATTTGTCAACACAACAGGCCCGTTGTTCTGAGCGTAGGAGACTGAAAAAAATAGCAGAATGACAATGTTGAGATAAAAAATTTTAAGTTTCATTGTGATTTCCTTTTTACTTAAGTTATAAAAAAGATGACGCTTCTGCCAATGACTTAATAAATGCCTTTTCAATCCTGGCACAACAAATATGAAAATGGCATTATACCTTTTCCTATGCGGGGACGGACAGAGATTTGGGGACTCTGCTACCGGCTTTTTCTCACAGAACGAATATTCCGCTTGTTTAAAGAAAGAATTTTTTGAATTTGAATTAGAATGGGATCGGGATGAAAGCAGAATGGGATCGGGATGAAAGCAGAATAATCCAACTGAAACTATTATTTAACAATTATTAAACAATTGTTAAATGATAGTCAATAGAAACATAATTCTACTTTTGTAATTTGATGGCGTCACCTTATCCGTCAATGCTTTTTTCTGAACCAGGAAAGCGGGGGGTTTTTGAACAGGGCAAACCGGGACTGGGCCCATGTAATTCAATTACCCTTTGTCTGGGCTGGGTTCCGCAGCATCAACCATCCCCTGAACTACGCATGATGCCGTGGGTCTTTTTTTTGTCCATACGCCCCATGGAACAGAGGATGCCCAGGACGGCCAGGCCGCTGAAGATCAAAAAGCCTGTGCCCATGGCATCGACAAAGGCCTTGGCAGTGACGGAGATCACCGGGGCGTCGCCCATGAAAATGGTGAGAATGATGGTGATAAGGGTCATGGCGGTGAGCATGCCCACCGTGCGCATGGTGGCGATGAGACTGGAGGCGATGCCATAGTCTTTGGGGTCAACACTGCCCATGACCGTGGTCATGTTGGGGGAAGAGAAAAGGGCAAACCCGATGCCCAGAAGGGTGAGGATGATCAGTATCTGGTAGACGGGGGTCTCGATGCCGATGGTGGTGCACATGGCCAGGGCCGCTGTGCAGAGCCCCATGCCAAAGGTGGCGATGCGGGCCGGTGGAAAAATATCGGCAAGTCTTCCGGAGATGGGGGATAAGAAGGCCTGGAGCAGGGGTTGAACAATGAGAATAAACCCTGCTGTCTGGGCCGTGAACCCCTTGACCTGCTGGAGGTAAAGGCTGAAGAAAAAGGTGACGCCGAACGAGGCCGCATAATTGATGAGGGTGGCGGCGTTGCTCATGGCAAAGATCCGGTTTTTGAGTATCAGCTGCACGTTCAGGATGGGCGAGGCAATTTTCGATTCCCACACAAAGAAAAAAATCATCCCCATAATTCCGATGGCAGCAAGACCGGCATATGCACTGCCCGCCTTGAGGTGGGTGACGCCAAAGATCACGGCAAAGAGGGCGGTCATGTAGATGAGGCTGCCAATCCAGTCAAAGCACTTGCCTTCGGCCCCTTTCCATTCGCCCTTAAGATGGGTGAGGGTGAAGACCAGGGCGGCAATTTCCAAGGGCAGGGCCGAGAAAAAGATCCACCGCCATCCCATGTAGGTCACCATGAATCCTGCCAGGGTGGGGCCGGCCGACAGCCCGGTATAAACGGCCGCCACAACTATGCCCATGGCTCTGCCCCGCCGGGCCGGGGGGATTACCGAGGAGAGGATGGCCACGCTGGTGGCGGTGACCATGGCGGCACCGGCCCCCTGGACAAAGCGGAAGAAAATAAAGGTCTGGATGGTGGGGGAAAGCCCCAGGAGCAGCGTGGCAAGGGTCAGCAGGATGGCGCCGGCTATGAATATCTTCTTGCGGCCGTGGATGTCGGCCAGGCGGCCGGCCGGCAGCATGATCAGGGCAACGGCCAGAATATAGACCATCTCCACAAGGCCCAGCAGCACGGCTCCTGCGGAAAATTCGTGGCCGATGGCGGGCAGGGCCACCCCCACGGCGGACATCATAAAGGGGGCCAGAAATTGTACTGTCGACACCACAAATATGGTCAGACCCGGGGAAAGGGGTGGTTCCGTTTTTTCTACCATTATCCTGCCTCCATGCCCTTTTCCCGGATGCGACCCCACAAAGGGGTATCGTGCATCCCATGGTGCAGGCTATTCATTGTTGACAATTAAACCGTTGACGTGACAATAAATAAAACTGTGCAAGGGCGTTGTCAAGGCGACGCATTGATCCGGTATCGCACTGTGATCGAGAAAAATGTCAGCTGGCATCGGCCTTAAAAGGAGGGGCGCATCAAAATATGATTTCAGACAAGGTCAAATATTCCATCCAGGTCGCCCTCATGCTGATTGTGTTTTTTATTGTTCTGTCCGGCCTGATCTATAAATTTGTCGGTGACATGGAGATCGAATCCCAAAAGAAACAGGCAGCGCAGATTGAACAGGAAACGAGGCGGGCAGCGTTTGTTGCCACCATGGACGACCAGTACCGGCAGTTGAAAAAATTATACCAGGACCAGGAATATGATAAGGTCCTGGATGCCATCGAGGTGTTTGACGCGTTCGGGAAATCAGATTACAAGGATCTGCCCGATATTAAAGTAGAGATCCGCAGGTTAAACCTGAAGGAAAAGTTTGATTTCATTCCAAAGGTCAACGTACAGGCGTATCTGAATTTTTTGAAAGAAGAGGGCATCGAAAAAGATACGTCGACGCAGGTGTTTATCCGGACACCCCGGTACGGCCAATATTTTTATCCGTCCGATTTTCCCATCCGCCTTGAGGGCAGCGCCCTGTCGCTGAACGGTGATTTTTCCGACAATATCATCTGGAAGAGCAGCATTGACGGTGAACTCGGCACAGGGAAATCACTGTCCGTAAGCCTTTCCATCGGCGATCATAAAATCATTGCCACCGGTACAAACGGAATGACAACCGGAACCATGGGAACCCTGATCCATGTGATGGCAACGCCCGAGTTCATGAAAACGCATCGCCGAAATTAGGTCAACACCCAGACAATACCTTTGTTCAATGGGACCTGCCGCTTTCCTGCAACGCTACAGCGTCATAACCGGCTTTGTGCCCGGCAGGTTGTCCCGGGTGCCCGAATCCTCTGACCTGAATAAAGAATTGCCCCCATCGACAAAACGTAGTAGTAAGCGGGTTCAGTATCGGCCATGTCCCCCTGACCGGAACGGATCAGGATAAACCATTTTTATGCAAAGGGTTGTTTTTGTCATGATAACGGATTTTAAGAACCAGCGTACTCCCATTGATTTTGAGATTGTCAAGGAAAAAATTCAAGCATCAGGGGTTCCGTCCATTGGGAATGGAACCATTCGTGAGATCGTTAAAGTCGCCAATGAAATTCAGCAGGCATCGGGTGAAAAATACATCCGCATGGAAATGGGCGTCCCCGGCCTTGCTCCGCCGGCGGTCGGCATAAATGGAGAGATTGAGGCCCTTAAAAGCGGCGTTGCCTCAAAGTACCCCATGCTTGAAGGGATTCTGCCCCTTAAAAAGGAAGCGTCCCGGTTTATCAAGATGTTCATGGATGTGGATGTGCCCGAGGCCTGCTGCATTCCAACGGTGGGGTCCATGCAGGGCGGGTATGCAACCTTCATGATCCTTGGGAACATGGACGCTGAAAAGGATACCCTGCTTTTCCTGGACCCCGGATTTCCGGTTCAAAAACAGCAGCTGGACGTGCTGGGCCAGAAGTATGAGGCCTTTGATGTCTACAATCACAGGGGGGACAAGCTGGAAGCAAAGCTTGAATCCTATTGTTCCAGGGGCAATATTGCGGGAATCATCTACTCCAACCCCAACAACCCGTCATGGATCTGCTTTAACGATGACGAGCTGAAAACCATTGCAACGGTTGCCGATAAATACGGGGTGATTGTCATTGAGGATCTGGCCTACTTTGCCATGGATTTCAGAAAGGATCTGTCCCGGCCGGGCAAGGCGCCTTTTCAGCCGACCATTGCAAAGTATACCCAAAATTATATCCTGCTGATCTCGAGCTCCAAGGCGTTCAGCTATGCCGGACAACGGGTCGGGCTGCTGGCCATATCACCGGCCGTGTATGAGGGGCAATATCCCCGTCTGAAAACCCGGTTTGGCAATGATAAATTCGGATATACCCTGATTTACAAGATTCTGTATTCGTTTTCCTCGGGCACCTCCCACTCCGCCCAGTACGGCCTTGCCGCAATGCTCAAGGCCGCCAATGACGGAGATTTCAACTTTGTGGAAAGCGTCAGGGTGTATGGTGAAAGGGCCGTTGCCATCAAGGCGCTGTTCGAAAAATCAGGGTTTGAAATCGTGTACAGCATGGATCTGGACCAGCCCCTTGGCGACGGTTTTTATTTTACCGTCTGTTTTCCGGGAATGACGGGGGCCGAGCTTGTGGAACGGCTTTTATATTATGGCATCAGCGCCATTGCCCTTTCGGGAACGGGCAGCGCGTACGAGGGAATGCGGGTGTGCATGTCCCAGGTCGGAACGGAGGATTTTGCGGTTCTCGGTGCACGGCTTGAGCAGTTTGGAACGGATTACAGGCCGGCATAACGGTTTTCTGGGGGGATGATTGCTGCGGGCGGGGTCACCCCCCTTTTTTCGGCATCAACGCCGTCACAATTTTCCCCCCCCCACTCCTTCCCATAACGAATTCTGATTGCTTGCATCACGACGATTCATTGGACAAATGATCTTTCTGGTTCTAATCTGATGCTGTTTTTAATCACTTTTATGGCTGAATCAGGGAGAATGAAATGTCTAACCTTACAGACAGAGTTTTAAGACTCAAAGAACAAAGCCGCAGTGCCGAGGTGTGGATTGATCCTGAACGGGCACAGATCGTCACAAAATTCTATGCCGAGAATGCCGGAAAATACAGCATACCTGTTTTAAGGGCGCGCTCTTTTAAAAACCTCATGGAGAAAAAAGAGCTGTACCTGGGCGATGAAGAACTCATCGTTGGCGAGCGTGGCAGGGCTCCCAAACGCATCCCCACATTTCCTGAAATCGCATCCCATTCTGTCGAGGACCTGAAGGCGTTAAACTCCCAGAACAGAATTCCATACCATGTTTCTCCTGAAACCATGGAGATCTATGAACGGGAGGTGATTCCATACTGGGAGGGTGGGGCCCTGCGTGACAAGATGTTCGACCAGTTGAGCGACGAATGGCAGACCATTTACAACTGCGGTCTTATCACCGAAACCATGGAACAGCGGGCTCCCGGTTCCATGGGCCTTGACGAGCGCATGTTTGCCATGGGCCTTACCCGGGCAAAACAGGAGATTGCAGCGGCCATTGAAAACCTGGATTTTTTCAATGACCTTGACGCAACGGACAAGCGTGAACAACTCACGGCCATGGCAATCACCTGCGATGGCATGATGATATATGCCGCAAGATATGCAGACCTGCTCGAAGAAAAAGCATCACAGACGACCGATGCAAAGCGTAAGAAAGAACTTGAAAAAATGGCGGATGTCTGCCGCAGGGTCCCTGCAGACCCGCCCCGGGATCTCTGGGAAGTCCTGCAGATGAGCTGGTTCATGCACATTGGGGTTGTCACCGAGTCAAATGGCTGGGACGCATGCAACCCCGGCCACATTGACCGCCATTTTTATCCCTACTACGAGCGATCCCTTGAACAGGGGCTGCTTGACAAGGATTCTGCCAAAGAGCTCCTGTGTGCATGGTGGATCAAATACAACAACCATCCGGCCCCTGCTAAATATGGTGTAAGTGCCCTTGAAAGCGGCACCTACAATGACTTTGTCAATATCAGCCTTGGCGGCGTCACAAAGGATGGCCGGGACGCTGTAAATGATCTGTCCTATATCTTCCTTGAGATCCTTGATGAGATTGAGTTCATCCAGCCCCAGGTCCATGTGCTTTTAAGCCGCATGAATCCTGAACATTTCCTCAAAGAGGCGTGCCGGGTGATTCGAAAGGGCAGGGGGTTTCCCGCCATGTTCAATGCCGAAGCCATCATAGCGCAGCAGCTGCGTGTGGGAAAGACCATGTCCGATGCAAGGGGCGGCGGCATCTGCGGCTGTGTTGAAACAACCTGCTATGGCAAGGAGGCAGCCCCGCTGATCGGCTATATCAACATCGCAAAGATCCTCGAGCTGACCCTTCAGAATGGGTATGACAGGCGGATGAACAAGCAGGTGGGCCCGAAAACAGGGGATGCCAGGGATTTCAAAAGCTATGATGCCCTCATGGAGGCCTTTAAACGCCAGGCCCGCTACATCATTGATACAAAGATCAAAGGATCCCAGTACCTGATCCAGATGTTCGCAAAATATGCGCCCCAGCCATTTTTATCCGTGCTCATTGAAGGCTGTGTTGAAAGCGGCAAGGATTACAACGGTGGCGGTCCGACATATAACATATCCATCCTTCCCGGGGTGGGCATTGGCACCGTTACAGACAGTTTGTCCGCCATTAAAAAGCATGTGTTTGACAACGGCACCTATTCCATGGCAGCGGTCATTGATGCCCTTGATGCTGACTGGCAAAACAATGAGGAGATGCGGTTGACCTTTGCCAATAAAACCCCAAGGTACGGAAATGACGATGACGATGCCGATGCCATCATGAAAGCGGTGTCAGATTTTTTCATCGACACGGTTGATGGCATAAAGGACAGCCGGGGCGGTACATATCGTATGAACATGCTTCCCACCACCTGCCACATGTACTTTGGCGAGGTGACCGGGGCCACCTGTGACGGACGAAGGGCAGGTAAACCCCTGTCAGAGGGGATTTCACCGGTCCAGGGCGCAGACCTGAGCGGTCCCACGGCCTCCCTGAAATCGGCTGCAAAAATGGATCACGCCAGAACCTGCGGCACCCTGCTCAACATGAAGTTTTTACCCGATGTGCTCAAGGGAGACATTGGCATACAAAAACTTGCAAGCCTCATCCGGACCTACTTCACATACGGCGGCCACCACATCCAGTTCAATGTCTGTGACGCAAAAACCCTTGTCATGGCCCAGCAGGCCCCCGATGATTACAACGACCTCATCGTCCGTGTGGCAGGATACAGTGATTATTTCAATGCCATTGGTGAGGATCTCCAGGATGAGATCATACAACGTTATGCACACGAAATATAGGGCGTGAAAAGTGATGGAAGGCAATATCTTCAATATTGAACACTTTGCCATACATGACGGGCCGGGCATACGGACAACCGTTTTTTTAAAGGGTTGTCCCATGGCCTGCATCTGGTGCCATAACCCCGAGGGATTGTCGGGTAAACGGCACATGATACGGTATGACAAACGGTGCATCGGCTGTGGAGAATGTGTCAAGGGATGCCCCCAGGGCGCCCTTGGGATGTCAACGTCCCATGGTATTGTCGTTGATGACCAAAAGTGCATTGCCTGCGGCAAATGTGTGGACATCTGCTGTGCAAATGCCATTGAGATGGTCGGCGGCACAATGTCGTCAAGGCAGGTGGCCGACGTTGTGCTCAAGGATGTCACCTTCTATGATGAGTCCGGAGGCGGGGTGACCTTTTCAGGCGGAGAACCCCTTGCCCAGTGGGCGTTTGTCAAGGAATGTTCACAGCTTTTAAAACAACGGGGCATTCACATTGCCATGGAAACCTCCGGGTGCGTCCGTCAGGACGTCATCCAGGAGATTGCCCCCCACGTGGATCTGTTTCTATACGATCTGAAACACATTGATTCTGCCGTACATGAAAAATATTGTGGCATGGGCAACGAGCGCATCCTTGAAAACCTTCAGACCCTTTCCGCCATGGGCAAGGAGATCATCATCCGGATGGTTGTTGTCCCCGGGGTTAATGACGCCCCTGAAACCGTGGAAAGGCTTTGTGCCTTCCTGACGAAGATCCACGGTATCCGATCCATTTCATTGCTGCCGCTGCATAAATCGGCAACGGAAAAGTACAGGCGGCTGGGCAGGGATTTTCCCATAGCTGATTTCCAAGTGCCAGACGATGAACGGATGGCGGCCGTGGCCCAACTTTTCAAGCGCAGAGGATTCATGGTTCAAATCGGCAGCTGAAAATCAATTTGCCACCCAAAACCTGTACCTGGGGATGTTCATCTGTTATAATACACTGTTTGTGATGCAGGCCGGATGAACATTCCGGTCTTGGTATTCTTGATGAAATATTACGGCGATGGGGAAGGAAATTGATGCAGGCAGATTCCAGCAAAACGCAGGATGAATTGCTCGTTGAATTGCAGCGATACAGAGAAAAGGCACTGCTGGCAGATGCGTTGAAAGAACAGTTGGACACGGCCGAGGACCAATGCCGGATGTTGAAGACACGCCTTGAACAGCGGGACCAGGAGCTTGCCCGGGAACGTAAAAAGCACCATGCTGCGATTGAAGAACTGGGCCTTGCGCAATTGATCGTTGATCGCAGCCCGGTCGTTCTTTTTCGGCGCAAAGCCGGTGATAACTTTCAGATGGATTATATCTCCGTCAACCTTCGTAATTTCGGATATGCCCCTGAAGAATTTATCAACGGAAAGCTGAAATTCAGGGATATTATATACAAGGACGATTTCGATCGAGTCAGGGAAGAGATTCTGGGTTTTCAAAAGGCGGATCTGGAAGAATACAGCCAGCAGTACCGCCTGGTCACAAAATCCGGTGAGATCCGCTGGGTTTATGATCGAACCTCGGTTGTGCGCGATGGTGCGGGCACTAAAATTTATAATCAGGGTATTTTAATCGACATTACCGTTCGAAAAACAGCAGAAGAAAAATTGCGGAAAAGCGAAGAAAAATTTCGCCGCATTGTCGAGACGGCGGCCGAGGGGTTTCTGCTGATGGATGAAGATCTTCAAATTGTCGATGTGAATGAGGCCTACTGCCGCATGGTCGGTTACGCAAAAAAAGAGTTGATCGGCAAAACCCCGTTTGATCTGATGACGGATGCCTCCAGAAGGTATGTCCGGGCCAACAGGGAGACCCTTTTCAGGCAGGAACATCGTCAGATTGAAAGTGATTTCATCGCCAAGGACGGTCGCCGGATCCCAATCCTGGCCCACGGTAGCACCCTCAGGGATGACCAGGGAACAATTATCGGGAATGTGGCCTTTTGCACGGACATGACCGAGCATAAAAAAGCGCTGATCCTTGCCGGTGAGGTCCAGAAGAGTCTGCTGCCCAGTAAAAAGCCCCATGTCAGGGGACTTGATATTGCCGGCCGGAATGTGTCGTGTGACGAAATCGGGGGGGATTATTTTGATTTCCTCTGGCGGTATGATTCCACCCGGAGAGCCTTTAATATTGTTGTGGGTGATATTTCAGGCCACGGTGTTGAATCGGCCCTGTTGATGACAACGGCCAGGGCATTTCTCAGAATGCGGGCGGCGCAGCCTGGAACCATCTCCGACATTATATCTGAAATGAACAATCACCTTGTGGGGGATGTCCTTGATACGGGTAAATTCATGACCCTGTTTTATCTGTCCATCGACCCGGACCGGCGCCAGTTAAGCTGGGTGCGTGCCGGCCATGATCCTGCACTCGTCTACACCCCGGAAACGGGTGAGTTTGAGGAGTTGAAAGGCGGTGGGCTTGCCCTTGGCGTCATTGACGGTTTCAAGTATGTTGCACACCATAAAAACGATCTCAGCAATGGCCAGGTGATTGCCATTGGCACCGACGGTATCTGGGAGGCGATCAATACCAGGGGGGAGATGTTTGGGAAAAAAAGGTTGCGTGACATTATCCAGCGGTCAGCTGCCGCATCGGCCGACGACATTCTCAATCAAGTCTATGTTGAATTAAATAAATTCATGAGCGGCACAAAATCCGAAGATGATATTACCCTGGTCGTTATCAAAGTTGAAGGACACCCGGAAAAATGTGAATCCTGAACTTTTCCAGAGCAGAGCGTTACGGTTTGAATTTATTTAATTTTTTATTGCAAATAAATCCGACCATGTTAAACTCAACGATTTTTATCTGGGAAACAACATGAATCAACAAACCTACGGAGTTCTGTTCGGGCTTGCAGCCTTTACCTCATGGGGATTTCTGCCGGCCTACTGGAAACAGATGCAGGCGGTCTCGCCCTTTGAAATCCTTTGCCATCGAATCGTCTGGTCGTGCATTTTTCTTTGTATCATCATTTCCCTGCAGAAAAGATGGGGGGAAGTCGCCTGTATCGCAAGGACACCGGCGAAACTCAAAAGCCTTGTCCTGAGCGGTATGATCATCGGGGTAAACTGGTTTGTCTATATCTGGGCGGTGAATTCGGGCCGGGTGGTGGAAACCAGTCTCGGGTATTATATCAATCCCATGATCAACGTATTGATCGGGTATCTCCTGCTGGGTGAACGGTTCAGCCGCCTTCAATATATTGCCGTGTTCTTTGCCCTGGCCGGGGTTGTTTACTCGCTTTCAGCCTATGGGGCGCTGCCCCTGTTTGCCCTGTCCCTGGCCGTTTCGTTTGCCTTTTACGGCTATGCCCGCAAAAAAATACAGGCAGCGCCCCTTCCCGGCCTCCTGATCGAGACCATGGTTCTGTTCGTTCCGGCCCTGGCATACATTATTTTCAAGCAGGTCGCCATGGACAGCCCCTTCATGAAAGATCCTGAACTGACGCTCTGGATGATCGGGGCCGGTGTGGTCACCAGTCTGCCATTACTCTGGTTTGCAGAATCAGCCAAAAGACTCAACCTGTCCACCATCGGCATCCTGCAATACCTTGCGCCTTCCATTGCTTTCATGCTGGGGGTGTTTGTCTACAGGGAATCATTTGACCGGCACAACCTGATCACCTTCGGGTGCATATGGATGGGTGTATTCTTGTACACCTGGGAATCCTTGAACAAGAGGCGAAGATCATGACGCTCGACATCGAGACATTGATGCTGTCAAATATGCTTGTCAGTGTATTTGTCTGTTTCGCATTTCTCATATACAGCCTGGATCAAACCACCTACCGGGGATTCCGGTTATGGTCACTCAGTCCGTTGATTATGACATTGGGCTTTTCAGCGATATTTCTGCGTGGAACGATTCCCCTTGGAGTCAGCATTTTTGTCGTGAACTGTCTTTTTCCCCTGGTTGCGGTGATTCGTCTGGATGCCATTAAACGTTTTCTGGTGGGTAAACGTCTGAATAAAATAGCGTACACCCTTCCGATTCTGGTCGGGTTTGCCGCCATGATTTTTTATTTTGCCGATGATCGCATTGAAATCAGAATCTTTATTGTAAGTAGTGCCCTTTTTATATTGTCCGTTTTGATTTCGTGGTATCTGGTTCGGTATTCACCGCCTGAAAACAGGTTGCTCTATTATTCGGCCAGTACGTTTATCGCAGTCCGTGGCGTAACGTTATTGATCTGGGCCATTCTATGGCAGGTTAATGACCAGGAACATATCCTTGATGGCGGCACCTGGGCCTCAATCCATTTCGAGTTTGGCCTGATCAGTGAAATCGGGCAGAACCTGATCTTTTTAATGATGAACAGTAAACGGGCCGAGATGGATTTCATTCGATCCAGATCTAAACTTAATTCTACGGTTCTTGATCTGACCGCAGCCCTGTCCGAGGTTAAAAGGCTGCAGGGCATTTTACCCATCTGCTCATACTGCAAGAAGATCCGGGACGATCATGGTGCCTGGCAGGGCATCGAAGGATACGTGCGTGAACGTTCCGATGTCCAGTTCAGCCATGGGATCTGCCCTGAGTGTGCAAAAAAACATTATCCGGATATGGATCTGTACAGTGAAGATCAATAAAGACGGTTTTGATGACTTCTCAAAAAGGCGCGTTTGCCATGCAAGTAGAGATTATCGGCGCTGAATCACTGGGTGTCCGGGGCCTGTGCTGTGTTGTTGCTGCCGGCAAACAAAGGATTCTCATTGATCCCGGCATGGCCCTGGGGTTTGTTCGCCACGGCCTGGCGCCCCACCCGGTTCAGGTGGCGGTGGCCGAGGTCGTCAGGGAAAAGATCCTACGGGCCTGGACGCTTGCCACGGACATTGTGTTCAGCCATTACCATGGCGACCATGTTCCCCTGGCAGATGCAAATCCCTATCAACTGGATGTTGCCAGGGTAACGGATTTAAATCCCGGGGTCCGGATCTGGACAAAATCATCGGAATTCCTCTCTGCCAAAGAACAAAAAAGATCCGCAATCCTCAAACAACGCCTGGACGCCCAATGGCACGAGGGGGTGTCGGGCGTCGATCCTTTGCGGTTCTCCCAGGCCGTGCCCCATGGCCAGAAAACAGGGCGCAACGAACGGGTGATGATGACCCGGATTCACGCGGATAAGGTGTTTGTCCATGCATCGGACATCCAGCTGCTGGATGACGAAACCGTTGATCTTTTGCTTGAATGGCAACCGGATATACTGCTGGCCGGGGGACCACCCCTCTACCTTGAACAGCTGGGTTCGGATCTGCGCACCCGGGCCTGGCAGAACGCAGTGCGCCTGGCCGGTTCAGTGGACACTCTGATCCTTGACCATCATTTGATGCGAAGCCTTGAAGGCCTGCAGTGGCTGGACAGGCTTTTTTCAGAAACCGGCTGCCGGGTCCTTTGCGGGGCTGACTTCATGGGCCCACGGCGCTGCCTGCTCGAGGCTCAAAGAAAAACCCTCTACGACAAAATTGCGGTCCCTCCGGGATGGCACCGGGATTATGCACAGGGGAAGGCGACCACGGGGGACTTCCAGGCATTTGTACATTACTGAAAGCCGTCCATGGAGGCGTCCAACATCGCTCCAAGTTTTTCGATGGCCCCTTGAATGGTCCGTTCATCGGCCATGGTGTAGTTCAGACGCATGGTCTCGATTCCTTCGTCGGCATGGGCATAAAAGAAGGTTCCCGGAACAAAGGCCACATTGTTGTTTACTGCCCGGTGATAAAGTTTCACCATGTCAAAACCCCTGGGGCCCTGGACCCATAAAAACATGCCACCCTCAGACCTTGCACATGTGAATTCCGGCGGAAAATAACGCTGGATGCTTTGAAGCATGGCCGCCTGCTTCGGCCTGTACAGATTTAAAATATTGGGAAGATGGCGTTTCAGATGCCCGCCGGTCAGATATTCAGCTGCAAGGGCCTGGTTAAAGGTGCTGGTGTGCAGATCCACCCCCTGCTTGACCAGCACAAGCCATTTTCTGATCAACTCGGGTGCCACATAGAACCCAATGCGCAGTCCCGGCGCAAAAACCTTGGACAGGGTGCTGATATAGACCACATGGTCGGGAGCCATGCTTTTGATGGGCGGCTGGGGCTCTCCCCGGTAGCGAAGGGCACTGTAGGGATCATCCTCCACAAGAAGGCCGTTGTACTTGATGATCAGCTCCGCGATCTTTTGCCGCCGCTCCAGGGAAATCGTTCGTCCCGTCGGGTTTTGAAAGGTGGGAACCAGGTAGACAAACTTGATGGAATGATTTCTAAACGCCTGCTCCAGGGATTCGGGAATCAGGCCTCCATCGTCGGCCTCCAGCTGCACATATTCGGGCTGGTAGGGGTTGAACGCGGAGAGTGCCCCAAGATAGGTGGGGGCTTCCACGGCAATCTTGTCCCCCTTGGAGATCAGGATCTTGCCCAGGGCGTCCAGTACCCCCTGGGAACCGCTGGCAATGTTGATCTGCTGTTCGTCTGCCCCAATATTTCGATCCTGAAGAAGCGTCACCAGTGCACGCCTCAGGGGGAGAAACCCTTCGGTGGGGCCATACTGAAAGGCGCTGCTGCCATATTTTTCCATCACGGTTTGGGTGAGTGTCTCAATGATTTCCATGGGAAAGCTTGCCGGGGCAGGAATTCCGCCGGCCAGGGAAACCATGCCCGGTTTTGAAACGACCTTGAGGATTTCCCGGATGGCATTGGCACCCATGTTATCGGTTCGCCCGGCCAGAAGATGTTCAAAACCCATTTTTTTTCTCCTTAACGCTTAAAGTCAACCATTCAACGGATGCTGCCCCGTTTGCCCCCAACGGATTTTCCGTGGTCACAGAAATTTTCCGTTTGGCTTTGTTTGAATATATGTTACCCATGGGAAAAGAACAGATACAGTTATTCAGAAATCACACCATAACAGATTGGCAAAAACGGCAAACCCATGGAAAAAAAAGATCAGATCTATCTCTATCAAAGGATCGTCCGTGAATTTGAATGCAAAATAAAAAACGGCAGCTTCAAACCCGGTGAACGACTGCCATCCATCCGGACCCTGAAAAGCGGGCTTCGGGTCAGCATCAGCACCATTTATCAGGCCTACACGGAGCTGGAACGGCTGGGAATGGTGGAGGCAAGGCCCCGGTCCGGTTATTTTGTCAAGGCCACAGGCACGTTCGAGGTGCCGGAAATAAAAAAGGTGGACAGCCTGCCCCGGCCGGTTTCCCTTTCCACCATGGCCATCTCCGTCTTGAACGACACCAACAACCCGGGCATGCTCAAAATGGGATCCTCCACCATTTCACCGGATCTTCTGCCCTACAGGCATTTTGCAAGGATACTCAAGGGGATCGGAACCCATGGGATGAAAAAGATCATGGACTACTCCCTTGCGGCAGGAGACCTGGAACTGAGGCGGCAGATCGCCCGTCTCTCCCTTGGGGTGACCAAGGGGATCGGGCCGGAGGATATCATCGTCACCAACGGGTGCATGGATGCCGTCACCCTGGCCCTCATGGCCATCACCCGCCCCGGGGATACGGTGGTGATCGATTCGCCCACCCATTTTGGTTTTCTTCAGATTCTCCACGAGCTGGGACTGATGGCCATGGAGGTGCCTTGTGATCCCAGGTTCGGCACGGACATCGGAGCGCTGGAGCAGGTTCTGAAAAAGGGGGGTGTGAAAGCCTGCGTGCTGGTGTCGAGTTTTCAGAACCCCACAGGGGCGCTGATGCCCGTTGAAAACAGGAAAAAGCTGGTCGCCATGACCAACCGGTACGGGGTCCCTGTGATCGAGGACAATGTGTTCAGCGAGCTGTACTTTGGCACCCACCGCCCGGTTTCGCTTAAAATGTTTGACAGAAAAGAACGGGTGGTTGCCTGCTCGTCATTTTCAAAGACCCTTGCACCGGGGCTTCGCATCGGGTGGGTGATTCCAGGCAAAAGGTATTATCAGTCCGTTCTCAATTTAAAATCCGGAACCTCCCTTGCGGCCTCCACACTGGATCAGTATGTGGTGGCCAAATTTCTTGCCAGTGGGTCCTACGGGCGGTTCATGCGGGGGCTGCGGGCGGAGATAAAACAACAGGTAATGCAGACAGCCATGGCCATCCAGAGGTATTTTCCGGATGACACACGGCTGGCCCTTCCCGGGGGAGGGACCCTGCTCTGGGTTGAATTGAACAGACGGATGAATGCCCTTGACCTCTATTATGAGGCAAGAAAGCATGATATTTCAATCACTCCGGGAATGTTTTTTTCCGTGTCCGATACTTTCAACCATTTTGTGCGGCTGGGGTGCGGATATCCCTATACTGAGAAAACAGAAAGGGGAATCAAGAAACTGGGAGAGGTGCTAAAGCCCACGTGAATCGCCGGATTTTATTCGATTCTGGTTTACTGGTGATTGCGCTTGTAAAAATAGATGACCACCAGCAGTCTTGATTGTTCATTGCCAATGCTTTTGCCCACATGGGGGATCACGGAATCAAAATAGACATTATCCCCGGGATCCAGGCGATAGGTGTCGTCCCCGTAATAAAATTCAAGCTGGCCGTCCATGACATAGATGAACTCCTCGCCCTCGTGGGAATAGGTCCTTTCGGCTTCAAAGGGTGCATGTATGATGAACGGTTCCATGTTCTTGCCCGGTTTTTCCTGTGCCAGCAGCTCATAGTCATACCCTGGAAACTGTTCGGTTCCCGGAATCAACCTTCGCTGGGCTTTCCTTGAAAGGCAGAGTCGGACAGTGTCAGGCGGATTGCTTCCGTGGGAAAGCAGGGTGGTGACTTCAACCGCCAGGGCGGCCGCAATTTTACTCAGGGTCGAGTAGGGTGGGGCTTTCCCGGAACGCTCCACCTTGGAAAGATACCCCTTGGTCAGGCCGGTTCGGTCGGCCAGCTCCTGGAGGGTCAGTCTTTTTGCGGTCCGGAAGTGCTTGATGTTAACGGATATGATTTTCTCGTCCATACTCATTTGTTCCGGTTGCTATCCCCGATGGCTGGGTCCGATGCTTTTTTGTGGAAGGGTATCGGCCATGTCACTGACCCGGGGCAGGATATTTTCGGCAAAGGGGATGATGTATCCCCTGCCCGGTAGCGTGTTGATATAGTCGGCAATATTGTCGGCAACCCCAAACCCCAGGGCCCGGGTGGTGGACGCGTTAAAATCCGACACCAGGGTGATGCGAAACCGCCTGAGAAGGTCGATCACCCGCAGGGCCACATAGGCGGGCATATTAAAATCGGTGGTCAGCTGCCGGCCCAGTTGTTCGGGTGCGTCTTTAAATGTTGTCAGTGCCCGGGCAAAAGTCTCATTGCCCGTTCCCTGGCTGCATGCTGCCGTAAACAGGAGATGCCCGCCTTCCTTGACAGCGTTCACGGCATTGAACAGGGCCTTGGTGGACTGGTAGAGCTGGCCGTCGGTTCGGTGGCCACCGGCGGAAAAGAGGGCAAAATCAGCCCTGGCCGGAATTGCCGCACAGCAGGCATGGTTGAGCCGGGTGCAGCCGTCGGTAAAAGTCTCTTCAACATCGCCCACGGCGGCATGGAAGATTTCGCCCTGGCCGTTGGCTGCCACGGCCACATAACAGGCTGTTTTATCCTTTAAAAATAGATCCGCCCCCTCCTGCATGTCTTCGCTGACGGGATTTCCCCCAAGCTGTGCCTGGCGCACCAGGGGATGGGGGGTGCCGCTGCTGTCCATGGCAAGGCTGTGGTTGTGGCGGATGGAGGCTTCCCCGGCAATACCGGGCAGGATGTATTTGCGTCCCCCGCCAAATCCGGCCAGCATGTGATGGAGAATCCCGCCAAAGATGATGATATGATCGGCATCCCAGGCCTGGCGTGTCACCCAGAGGGGCGTGCCCCTGGATGTGGTGCCGATGTTGACCAGTCCTTCGGGCCTGAGGCCTGCGGAGTTGATGATTCGAACCCGGTTCACTGAGCCTGCCCCGGCAAGGCCGGCAAACGCTTCAGCGGGCCTATCCGGATGGGTACCAAGGGCAATGATGATGCGAATCCGGTCGAACGGAACTCCCAGGGCAGCCAGGGCATCTATGATGACCGGAACAAAAAGATCACCCCGGGCCCAGAGCCGGGTATCATCCGGGATGATAACGGCAATGGTCTTGTGAAGGACGTCGGCCGGCGAACATTGCCTGATGCCCTGGTCGATGATCGCCTGGATGGTTCCATGGTCAAGGGCGGGCACATCCCGGCCCGTGAGAACGTCAATGACCTTTTCATCCTGGATTTCAAAATTCAGATGTCCTTGGCCCTGTTCAAGTGCGATCTTCATGGTTGTTTCAATGCCCTGTGAATGATGGTTACGGGATGAAGCACCCGGATGGGGTCTTTCTCATCAAGGTTGCCTGCCAGGTTGATCCGGCATACCGGGCAGTCCGTGAGCCATAAATCAACCCGGGCTGATCGGACCTGGTCCACCTTTTTATGGATCATCACCTCTGCAATGTCCGGGTGCTCATAAAAAAAGGTGCCGCCGCCGCCGCAGCAGTCGGCCTCCCCCGGGGTGGGAACGTAGTCAATGGCAGGTACTGTCTTTAATAGTGCCCGGACCCGGTCATGGGTGTGAAAACTGTTCCGGGAATGACAGGGGGCATGGTAGGCGGCACGTTCTGGTTGGTCATCCAGGGGGGTGAATTCAAGTTCGGCAATGTGATCTGTCAGGAAAGAGAGGATATCAATGGTTTTATCTGCAATCTGCCGGGCATCTGCTGCCAGGGCCTTTAATGCTGAAGCCTGGTTCGGGTCTTTTTTTTTTGTTGCCCTGTGAAAGTTCCCTTTAACGGGCGGGTCAACGGTTTGGTCAAGGGCCTGATCATCCGCCTGGTCAAGCAATCGGTTTATGAGTCTCGGATATTCGTCCTTGAGGGCAGCCCCGCAGGTGGTGCAGTCCACAATCACGGCATCGCAGTCCTGGGCGGCAAGGGCGGTGACGTTGGTCCGGATGTTCGCAAAGGCCTGTTCCTGGGCCCCATGGAACATCATGGGAATGGCACAGCAGGTCTGGTCCCGGGGGATGATCACCTCGTATCCCAGATGGGCGAGCACACCGACTGTGGAGTGTCCGGTATCCCCGTACATGTAATTGGTGGCGCAGCCTGTAAAATAGACCACCCGGCCTTTTTTTTCGCCAACCGGGGCAATGGTTTCGGGCAGCGCCCTTCGCAAGGGCATTTCATTGAGTTGGGGAAATTGTTTGACCGCAATATTGCCCAGCCGATACTTGCGGGCCAGAAAGTCCGGGGTCAGCCGCTGGCCGATCTTGGCCATGCCGGCCCCCATGCGTATCCGGTATTCCCTGGACAACAGGTAGATCAGTCCTTTGATGGCCGGAGTGTCCCCGAGATCCGCCACCATTTTCTGGCGCATGTCCATGAACTTTTCATAGTGGTTGATGCCCGAAGGGCAGGTAACGGCACAGGAACCGCACATCAGGCATTTGGAGATCAGCTCCTTCAACAGGGGGGATGATCCAAGGGTATTGTCCTCAAAGGCGTTGATCAATTGAAGCCTTGCCCTGGGTGAGGCCTGTTCCTCTTTTAACACCCGGTAAACCGGGCAGGTGGCCAGGCACAGACCGCATTTTACGCAGTTCTGGAGGGGCTTGTTCGTCTGTTTCATACAAATTTTCCCGGGTTGAGAATGCCCTGGGGATCAATGGCCTGTTTGATCCGGGTCATGAGGTTGATGGAGTCCTGGTTCATCACCAGGGGCAGGTATTTGACTTTGGCAAGGCCGATCCCGTGTTCTCCGGACAGGGTGCCGCCAAGATCTGCTGCGGCCGCAAAGATTTCATCAAAGGCGTGTTCAACCCGGGCCCATTCTTCCTTGTTGTTTCTGTCGGCTGGTATCATGGGGTGCATGTTGCCGTCCCCGGCATGGGCCAGGACACCGACCCTGAGACCATGATTTTTGGCAATTTTCACGATCCGGCGGATCATTTCAGGCACCTGGCTCACGGGAACGGTGACGTCCTCGGAAATCAGATTCGGTGCCAGCCTGGCAAATACCCCGTAGGCCGATCGGCGGGCCGTCCAGATCTGGGCCTGCTCGGCTGGGCTTGTGGCCTCCTGGATCCGGGTGGCATTGTTGGCCTTGAGCCGCTCAACGATCCGGCCCATCTCTTGCTCACAGGCTTGTGCTGTTCCGTCAATTTCAATGAGCAACGACCCTGCAGCCTCCCGGTCCAGCCCCAGTCCGGCGCTGTCCTCAATGGCGTTGAGGGTGAACTGGTCCATCAGTTCCATGGCCGCCGGCAGGATGCCCGATCCGATGATATCGCTGACCGCATTGGCCGTGTCATCCAGGTCACTAAAGTTGACCATGAGGGTTCTGGTGGTTTCCGGCAGGGGAACCACCTTTAGGATAGCCTGGGTCACAAGGCCCAGGGTGCCTTCGGATCCACAGAACAGGGCAGCCATTTTGTAACCCGTGACATCCTTGACGTTTCTGGAACCGAACCGGACAATTTTTCCGTCGGCCAGTACCGCTTCCATGCCGAGAACATAGTCCATGGTCACCCCGTACTTGAGGCAGCGGGGGCCCCCGGCATTCTGGGCGATGTTGCCGCCGATGGTGGCGGTGTTCATGGATCCGGGATCTGGCGGATAGAAAAATCCAAAGGGTTGCAGGGCTTTTTGCACATCGGCATTGATTACCCCGGGCTGGACAATGACATACCGGTCCCGTGTATTGATTTCAATGATCTTGTCCATCTTGGAAAAGCAGACCACAATGCCGTGGTGAACCGGAACGGGTGCACCGCACACCGAGGTGCCGGCACCCCTGGCGGTGACGGGGATGTTGTGGCTTGAGGCCGTTTTTAATATCCGGGAAACCTCGTCCGTGGTTTCAGGAAAAATAACGGCATGGGGCATGGCTTCTTCGAGAAAGGCGTCATAGGCATAACAGGTCAGTTCTTCCGGGCGGTCCAGGTACCGCTTGGCCGTGACAATGGCGACGAATTCCTGTTTAATTGAATCGGTGATCATGGGTACTCCTTAACGAAGGATCCACCCGGGCAGGGCCAGGGAGATCCAGGGAATGTAGGTGACCAGCATCAGGCAGGCAAGCATGATGGCAAGAAAGGGGGCAACGCCCCTGGCAATGGTGAGCAGCGGGGCCTTGGTGATACCCGATGCCACAAACAGATTGAGCCCGAAGGGCGGGGTCAGCATACCCATCTGGATGTTCAGGACCATGACAATGCCGAAATGAACCAGGTCAATGTTGTAGCGGTTCAGGGTCTCCAGAAAAAGGGGGGCCAGGATGAGCATGGCCGACACATCATCCATGAAACAGCCAAGGATGAGAAACAAAACGTTGACCGTGAGCAGAAACATCCAGGGGCTGTGGATGTGGTGGATCACGATGTCTGCCAGCTGGTGGGGCAGCTGTTCCGCCGTTAGAAGCCAGATAAAGGTCATGGCCGTTGACAGGATAAAGAGCAGGCAGGCCGACAGCACGGCCGCCTCCTGGCAGACCCCTGTGATATCGGCAAATTTAAATTCCCGGTAGACGAACAGCTCAACACCCAGGGCATAGACAACCGAGACGGCAGCGGCTTCCGTGGGGGTGAACAGACCCGAGTAAATCCCGCCCAGGACAATAAAGGGCAGGAGCAGGGCCCACAGCCCTTCCCGGGCCGTGCGGACGATCTCGGAGAGGGAGGCCCGGGTTTCAACCCGCCAGTTGTTTTGCCGGGCTATGAAAAAGGTGTAGGCCATGAGGGCAAAACCAATGAGCAGACCGGGAATAATGCCGGCCATGAACATTTCCGCCACGGACACGTTCATGACCAGGCAGTAGAGGATCATGGGAATGGACGGTGGAATAACGATGCCCAGGGAGCCGGAGACCGTGATCAGTCCAAGGGAAAACCGTTCACCGTATCCGGCCTTGATCAGGGCCGGGATCATGATCGATCCGATGGCCACAACCGTTGCCGGCGATGAGCCGGAAATGGCGGCAAAAAAAATGCAGGCCAGGATTCCGGCCATGGCCAGCCCGCCGGGAAACCAGCCCACCAGGGCGTTGACAAAGGCCACCAGTTTTTTGGCAATCCCGCCCCGGGTCATGATGGACCCGGCAAGGATGAAAAAGGGAATGGCCAGGAGCACAAAATTGTCCAGGGCATTGAACAGCTGCTGGGTGATGATGTGCAGGGGGGTGGAGGTAAAAAAGACCAGGCAGACCATGGTGGTGATGCCGAGAATCACGGCAATGGGAACCCCCAGAAAAAGCAGCGTTCCGAAACAGATGCAGATGGTGAGTATCATCTGGCCGCCCCCTGTTTTAAAAATTCCCAGGCCTTGATCAGAAACCGTGCCCCGATGGCAATGGAGAAGACGGGAATGGGAAGATAGGCAATGTACATGGGGATCTGCATGGCTGGAGATGTTGTCCCATACCCGTACATCCGCAGGACGATTTTCCAGGAATACCAGGACACGGTAAAGAAGAACAGGGCGGACAGGATACTGGTCAGACCTTTTACCCGCTGCTGCCAGGACGGCTTCAGGTTCGTCACCAACAGATCCATGGTGAAATGGCTGCCGGTCTTGACCCCGATGGCAGCGCCCAGAAAGGCGATGAATACGCCAAGGTACCGCCCCAGTTCTTCAAACCAGGAAAAGCTGTAATCAAACAGATACCGGGTAATGACCTGGATGAATCCCGCAAGGGCAAGCCCCAGAATCGTCCAGACCAGGGTAATGTTTTCCACCCGGTCGATGAAATCATGGATCCGCTGCAATTTAAATGGTTCTCCTGAAAGCTGAACCCCTGGCCGGCAAAGATCGTCCGGGCCAGGGGGGGTGTCCCGGGGTTATTGCCGGTGCTGTTTGATTTTATCGAGCATGAAATCAAAGATGTCATCCCCGATTTTTTTGCGGTATTTGTCCCAGACCGGGGTCATGGAGACCCGGAAGGCTTCTCGTTCGGCCGGTGTCAGCTCGATGATCTCGATATCATTCTGTCTGGCATATTCGGCAATGGAGATGTTGATCTTGGGCAAGGATTCATGCAGGGCCGCATTGACCGACCGGTTAACGCCAGTGGCCAATTTTGCTGCATCCCTGAAAATCTGTTTGTCCCCATCTGAAAGGCTTTCCCAGTAATCCACGCCCACCACGATGATGCATTCGGTCAGGCAGTGCTGGGTCTTGGTGACATACCGGGTCACCTCGGTGAACTTCATGAGAACCGTGGTCATGAGGGGGTTTTCCTGGGCGTCAATCACCCCGGTCTGGAGGGCGTTGTAGATTTCGGGAAAGGGAATTCCCACGGGAGAGGCGCCCAGCTGTTTGAAGGTATCAATATAGGCCGGTGAATTCATCACCCGGACCTTGAGGCCCTTGACATCTTCGGGGGTGCGCACGGGTCGTTTGTTGTTGGTAAAGTCTCGGATTTCATTCTCGGTCCACCCGATGGCAATGAATCCTTTTTTGGGAAAATAGGAAAATATTCGTTCCTGGACTTCGGGGTCATCCAGGGTGGCATAGGCGGTTTGTCTGTCCGGGAAGATAAAGGGCATATCCAGGATGGCACATTGGGGCACAAAATTCTGGAGCACTGCCGTGGTCAGGGTGGCCATCTGCAGGGTGCCCGACTGTACCTGTTCGGCCATGGAGCGTTCGCCGCCCAGTTGACCCGTGGGAAAGGTGGTAATGTCGATGCGGCCCTGGGTCTTATCCTTTACATGGGCGGCAAAGGCATCGGCCGCCTTTGCCTGGCCGTGGAAGGGGGGGGCCACATGGCCGAACTTGATATTATCCGCCGATGCCGGCAGGCAGAGAGCTGCGGTCATCAGCGCTGCAAGGGATATGATCAGACGAGTTTTACGAAGCAACGGTTTTATCATTTCAAAGACTCCTTAAAAAGTATAGATGCCCGTATTGGTGCATAGGAACAAAAAGTCCTTCTGAGTACCCAAATGTTTTCCATTTGTCAACTCAATTCAGTCCTTTGCCTCCCTGGACGAGCGAAAAACCAGGGATGCTCAAAAAAAATTTCCCAAGGGGAAACTTTTCGACCAGTTGAAAGACCTTTAATGCAGGAGTCTGTATCCCATATGTCGTACTTGAATCCTTGTGTGGTGTGGTTGATTTTTATGGATTTGTTTGGGCCACGTAAACGGCGCCCTCGGACGAACCGCCCGTTATTGGATTTTTAAACCGAATGGTGTGGGATTCGGCCGTTGCAAACACGCCTGCCAGGTGACGGGTAAAAGATGCTTCGGGAAAACCGTCGGCCCAGAGGGCAAAGACCCCGCCAGGCTTTAAATGCTGGGCCAGTTCCCTCAGCCCCTGTTCACTGTAGAAGCGGGTGTTTGTCTGGTGTAATACCCGCGTGGGGGAGTGGTCTATGTCCAGAAGAATGGCGTCGTGTTTTTTTTCCGGATCTGCCGGGTCAAAGCTTTTTGACACATCCTGGGACAGGGCAAAAAAATCTGCATGCACCAGTCGGCAGCGGGGATCCTGGGTCAATGTCCTGCCTAAAGGGACAAGCCCGTTCTGGTGCCACTGGATGACTGGTTCTAAAAATTCCACAACCACAAGTGAGGTGACGCGTCTGTCTTCCAGGGCGGCAACAGCCGTGTAACCGAGCCCGAGTCCGCCGACCACAACGTCAAGCGTTTCTTTTTTCAATACGCCAAGCCCTATCCTGGACAGCTGGGATTCTGCCTCATGGAACAGGCTTGACATGAGAAAATCTTCACCAAGCTTGACCTCGTATATTTCAAGTCCCCCAAGTTGCAGCAAGCGGCGGCGCCGGAGCATCAGGTCTCCGAGGGGGGTCTGTTGAAAATCCAATTCTTCGTAGTTTAAACTCATTATGCCTCCATGGTATTGGGACAGTCTATTCAAAAGGGTCAGATTAAACAAGTTAATATGGAGGAGAATTTAAACAATTTGAATATTTTTCATTCAGAATATGTTAAATGAGCCCCTATGCCCTGGCGGACATAATGAAACATGAACCTCCGGTTGCCGGAATGATACGAGTTTCATATAAAACCGGCACGGCCGGAGCAAGGGATGGCATCCGGCCACAACGAACGTTGAAACGCCCCTGTTTGCAATGCTTCGGTGGGCGTTTCATATAAAACCGGCAAGGCCGGAGCAAGACGTCTGCCCTGGCCACAATAAATAATGAAACGTCTTCACTGATTATGCTTCATTGGGTGTTTTATTAAAAAAAACAATGCATTTTTGTTGCTGAAGAAGTGGAATCTTTACCGGCAAAATTGAGTATTCAAAAAAGGCGTAAAAAAATATGATCAAGAGCAACAAGTTGTTATTGCTGCTGGCATTGCTGGCGGCGTTTCCCCCCCTTTCAACGGACATGTACCTGGCGGCCATACCCCTGCTCCAGAAGACCTGGAACCAGCCCCTTGCCATGGTCAACCTGACCCTGGTCTGCTTTTTTATAAGTTATTGCGTGTTCCTGCTGTTTTACGGTCCCCTGTCGGATCGATTCGGCCGGCGGCCTTTGCTGCTGGCGGGGATTGCCATCTTTATCGTGGGAAGCCTGTTGTGTGCCATTTCAGACCAGGTGGTGTTCCTGATCGTTTCCCGGGTGATCCAGGGCGCCGGGGCGGCCTCTGCATCGACTCTTTCAATGGCCATCACCAAGGATGTCTACAAAGAACATGAACGGGGACGCATCCTGGCCTATATCGGCGTGATCATGGCCCTGGCACCCATGTTGGCCCCTGTGTTTGGGGGATGGGTGGTGACCTGGTTTTCCTGGCGCTGGATATTTGTGCTCCAGGGTATCATTGGTTCCGTTGCATGGATTGGCGTATTTCGCATGTCCGAAACCCTGAAGATCCCCTCGGCCATGGGGGTATTTCAGACCGCCGGAATTTACCTGCGACTGCTTCGTAATCGTCGCTATCTGGGCTTTTCCCTGATGATGTCCCTGGTCGTGCTGCCCCATTTTGCGTTCATAGGCGGATCGGCGGACATCTACATCACCGGTTTCGGCCTGTCTGAGCAGGTTTTCAGCTATTTCTTCGCCCTGAACGCCGCATCCATCATGGCCGGGGCCTTCTTGTGCACCCGTATGCTGCACCGGGTGGGGTCACGGCGGATTCTGACCCTGGGTTTTTTTGGAATTCTGCTCGGAGGACTGGGAATGCTGGCCCAGGTGTTCTCCGGCCCCTGGGGCCTGGCCCTGCCCATGGCCCTTGTCTCCTTTTCCTTTGGCCTCAGCCGGCCCCCCAGCAACAACCTGGTGCTCGAGCAGGTGGATCAATATGCCGGGGCTGCCTCCTCGCTCCTGATTTTCATCTATTTCATGCTGGGTGCGTTTGCCATGTGGCTGATCTCCCTGGAGTGGAGTGACAAGGTTCACACCATCGGTGTGCTGGGGGCGCTGGCCGGCGGACTCATACTGGGCCTCTGGCTTTTTTTCTCCGGAACAGCGGCCGGAAATACTGTTCCGGATGGTGCTTCCAGGGGGGGGAGTCGTTAACAGAACCTGCCCGGGAGGTCTTCCCCTTTTGTTCTTCCGGGACTATTGGTGTTCCTGGTGGTAGCTGTCTTCTGCCCCCTGCATTTTACTGCGGCCAAGTTTGATCAGGAGCTGACCCTTTTGAATTTCAGATTCGCCCTCATTTATTTGGGTATTGCCACGATGGATCAGGTCATTGCCTTTTTGAATCTTTTCTTCGCCATCCTCCCAGGCCTTTGCAATTTTTTTAAGGTCAGCCGCTCTGCCAAAAGCCATCTCTGCTGAATCCGTGGCTTGGGAAATCTGGGAAAGCGCCTGGTAGGCCTGACGATTGGTCTGTACTTCAACGTTTCCAGCGGCGATCAATTGTTCTCCTTCGCGCAGGTTTGAGCGGCCGTTTTCAACCATTTTTCGACCCTTCAGCACCAGAGATTCCCCTTTTTTGGAATCATTTTTACCCTGTTCCCACTGTTCTGCTATCTCGATTCTGGATTTGCCTTCGGCCAGGATGCGATCCCCAAACGTGGGTTTTTTCGAGGCACATCCCGACATGGTGATGAGCGTGGCTGTCAATAATGCAACAATAAAACTTTTCATGGGAAAGACTCCTTTGGTTGGAAATAGTATGGATATATCTTATCTCAAATTCGCCCATGATTTCAAGTACTGTTCACCGACGGCCTTTTTAAGATCAATGGGCAATGTGACCTTTGTCCGAAATTTGGACAAAGACTTTGCCGGGTGCCCGTTTATAAGAATCAAGGGCAAGGCGTTATGAAAGTATTGTTGAATACGCCGGTCAAAAACATTATGATTTAGTGTACAGGCACCGGAATTCATCTTTAAAATGGCCGGTTGCTGAACTTTGCCTTGAAGCGGGCATTTCCCATTTCTGACATGGTCAGAAAGGATAAAGATCAAAGGAGAACAACAATGACAAACCCAATGGTTGCTCAAATCCAATCCCCGTCGTCCCCCGGGTTTCAACACACGGACAAAAAACTGACCGTTGTGGGACTCGGAGGTGAGGGGGTGCTCAGGACAACCGGGATGAAAGACCAGGCCCAGGCGGTCATCGCTGCTGCCGTTGATCAGGGTATATCCTATTATGATTCCGCAAGGGTGTATCAGGACAGTGAACTGTACTATGGGGCATTCTGGGAAAAATACCCTGAACAACGGGAAAAGATTTTTCATACCAGTAAATCGGCCCAGAGAACCCGCCAGGGTGCACTGGATGATCTTGCCCAGACATTAAAGCGCCTGAACACAACCTACCTGGACCTCTGGCAGATCCATGATGTTCGGGACGAAAATGACCTGCACCTGATTTCAAGAAAAGGCGGTGCCCTGGAGGCCTTTGTTGAAGCCAGGGAGCAGGGCCTGGTCCGGCATATCGGGGTCACCGGCCACCATGACCCTGAAATCCTGACCCGGGCTGTTGAACAATGGCCTGTGGATTCGGCTCTAATGCCGGTAAATCCCGTGGAGGAAATCATCGGCGGATTTTTAACCCACACCCTGGAGGCCGCCCATAAACGGGGGATTGCCGTCATCGGCATGAAAGTGCTGGGCGCAAAACACTACATTGCCAGGGAAGCGGGAATTACAGCCGAGTTGCTCACCCGGTTTGCCCTGTCCCATGACATTACCCTGGCCATTGTGGGATGCAGCTCCGTTGATGAGGTCTCAGCGCTTGTGAAAGCCGGGGGATCGGATCAGAAAATGACTTTGAACGAGAGAAAAGAGGTCATGGCGCTGTTTCGGCCAATGGCCCGGGAACTGGCGTTTTATCGCGGCGTGTGAGTGGCAGGATAAGATATCATTATTGATTTTCTTTTAACGGGTGGGTGGTTTTGCTCCGGGCTAACCATCAGCCCGGAACAACCATGTATGTATCTATTTTTTAAAGTTGGCCGGCATCATCTTTTTCAGAAGAAAGACGCCACCCCACTCAGGGTATGCCTTTTGCATTGCTGCTACGGCCTCATCGGGACTGGAAGATGCTTGCACAACCTCATTGAGCTTGGTGAAGTAGCCGATGGTTGCGGCATAGTACTTATCTGCCGTGCAGGGCGTACCATGGCCGCCAATAAGATACTGATAGCCCTTGGCCTTCATATCTTCCAAGGCCTTAACCCGGATAGCTGCCGGGGGCATTGGAACGTGTACATCCACATAGGCCAGATGATGGTGTACCAGTACTTTCTGGTCCGGAAATTCGATAAAGTTCACAGGGCCGGAGAGTTGTGCCATGGGTGAGCCAAATACCATGCGTACGCCTTCGACGGTCTCCTCGCCCGGGTTAATAACATTCTGGGGAATCACTACTTTGCCGTATGGCACCATCTCATCGCCGAATTTTTTCTTGGCTTCAGCCAGTGCAGCATCACCCGTTTCCTTCATACCCTCAATCGTAGCGCCATTGGCATATACCGGGACGCCGGGAAAATCTTCCAGACCGATCCAGTGATGGTCGTGGTCATGGGAGATATAAATGCGCTTTAACGGTTTATTCAACGAGTCGATCAAGGCTTTGAGATCCGCATTATTGGGTTTGTTCTGCTGTACGTCCTGCAGAATCAAGGCAGTGGGGGTTTCGACCACCAGACTGGCCGAAGCGGCAAATTGGGTGGGAGTGGTGTAGGTATGGAAGGTTACATCTCCATATGTTTGTTTGTAGTAGCTACCGGCCTTGGGCGTGAAATCAGCCGCCATGCATGGCAGGCAAAGGGAGATGACCGCCACTGCGGCCAAAACAATTTTGAGACCCATCTTGTTTTTTACCATGTTACTATTCCTCTTTGTTTTATTGTTTTGTGTTTAGGACCGCAAATTTTATAACTTGACCGAAATTGCTTGCCTTTTGGTCCATCTACCGCGTTGCATCAAAGGCCCGATAGGCCTGCTATTGAACCTTTAATGCGCCTTGTATATGAACCAAAATTCGGCGCTATTTCCGGTCAACTTATTTCATTTGCGGTCCTTAAACTACATTGTCATTGAACATTCAATCGCTTCTACAGGGCATGCATTGATGCAACTGCCGCATTCGTCGCAACGGTCACTTTGCACTTTATACGGCTCACCTTTTACAATGGCAGTGAACGAGCACCTTTCATAACACTCCCCACACGCTATGCATTTGTCTGGATCAATACGCGCCCCAGCCTTGTTGACCGTCTCACCACCAAAAGCGAATCGTTTTCGCAGTAGTTTATGATCCCGATTTTCCATTTCAAAATCATAGTCAAATAGCTCGCCTTTTCCCCTGAATATACAAAAAAGCGTCATGGCTGGATAACGCCCGGCCTCTTCCAGGGCATATTGATGGATCTCGCTGCCGGCAGTTGCTTTTTCTTTTATTTCATTGCTGGAAACCTCGCGGGTTTTACCTGTGATACGTAAGAAAAAGCCTGGGGGCCAATAGGGTTGTCCCTCTTTATTTCTGCCTTCTTTTCTGCCGGATGGATATATGCCGCACATGGAAATCTGAGGATTACTTTTAAGTTGGCGATAGAAGGGCTTTACGTTCATTGTCAGAAAGTAAATACCCTCATCATCGCCGCCGCAGATGCTGACTATCCGACTGTGCATCGTACTTCCATCAAGCGTTGTAATGGATACACTCCCGAGCGTCGCTATGGCTGAATATATTTCTTTTAAATTCATTTGATCTTTTAAAAAAGATAGGTTATCCCGAAAGTGATTTCGTGGGAATTGAGCTCATGATCAACCCAGTCCCCATTCATATCAACCCCGGTGGAAACCTTCCCCATATCAATGTATTGATACTCAAGGCCAAACAGGACTTTTTCAGTCACGCTGTAATCACAACCGAATCCTATTGCCCAGGCGAAGTTTGTTTCATCGTTATCAGGAAACTGCCATCGATCGATGCCATAATTGGTAAATGTTGGCTGAATGTCTAAATCTGCACTTGCCTCTGAACGGGCAATACCTGCACCCCCTTTTACGTAGGGCGTAAATTTGCTCGTATTGTCAAATTCATAGATGATGTTGGCCATGATTGTTGTTGTGTCCACTTCCCCGCCCAGATTGAATGTTTCGCTTGAGCGTGAATCTAAGCCATTTATATAACCGCCTTCCGGCTCTATGGTCCTGAAACGTAATTCAGCCTCCACCCTGAGCGCATCATTAATGAAATAACCGGCAGCTAAACCGGCCACTGCACTTTCATCAAAATCATAGCTCGGCGTTTCGGGAGAGTTTGTTCCGACATGGGAGGCTTTATCTGTCGGAACCTGAACTCCCAGGTCAACGGATATGTACCAACTGTTTTCTGCCATAGCGTAAGATGCTATAAAAATAAAGGCTGCTGTGAGTAACAATTTTTTTAGAACCATCTGTTCGTTTCCTTCTTTTAATGTTGTTGTCAGTCTTTTTATGCAAAACTTATTGTATTTAAACAATAGATATGTTCTCATGTAATGCATGAAAAAAATAGATTGGTTGTCCCTGGACGGAAAAAGCCTGCGTGTATTTCTTACTGTAATGAAAGTGGGTACGATCACAGGTGCAGCGGATAAACTCGGTATTACCCAATCTGCTGTGAGTCATACGGTGGAGAAACTACGTGAGGTTGTGGGGGATCCTCTTTTTATCCGGGCAGGAAGAACCATATCTCCGACAGCCTATGCGGAACAGATGGCTGAAAAGGTCGAGAAAATTCTTGGCGAACTGAAAGACCTTGTTCAAATTTCCTCGTTTTCGCCCATTGAAAGTGAAATAGATCTGGTTATCGCTGCCAACGATTTTCAGAGCAGTCTGCTTATGCCCCGTTTCTATGAACAGGTAAAAGGAAAACTCAAACGGTTTACCCTCAAGGTTATCTCGCCTCAATTACCCACGGTTGAGCTACTGCGTGAAAAGAAATGCACCCTGGCCATTGTTGGTTTTAGCCCCGATTCAGCCGATATCATGCAAAAACCCCTTTTTACTATGAACACGGTTGTATTCTATGATCCATCCATGAGGGATGCGCCAAAGGATATGGATGATTACCTATCCTCCGGACATATAGGTCTCTCATTTCTCCAGAATTTTAAGGGTGGCGTTGATGATATTTTGAAGTGCAGAGGACAACTTCGCAGGGTTGAAATATCTGTTTCAAATTTTTCCAGTGCAGGAACATACCTAAGAGGCACTAAGATGCTGGCAACCCTGCCAACCTTGATGAGATATACCGAAATGAAAGATTTTGCCTTTGCGCCACTTCCTTTTCCTTTTTCGGCAGGAAAAATGAATATGATCTGGCACCAATCCTATCAGGAAGATGTACAGCACAAATGGCTTAGAAAAGAGATGCTGAAGGTCGTTAACACACTACCTGAGTGATATCGCCTACCCGGTTTGTTGCCCATGCTTCCAACCTTCAAACTGGACGGGGCTTGTTTTTTCCGGTATAAGGACGCCATGGCATCAAATAAGCTTTTACAGATTACACGCTTTCACAGGCTTCCTGCGGCTCAGCAGCAGTGGTTGCTTACCCTGTCAGATACCCATGCCTTTTCCTTTCAGCAGTTGAAGATGCTGACCGAATACAGCGCAGACCTGATCTGCTGGAAGGCCGGATCCCTGGCGCAGTTTTACCTGCCGGCGGTGGTGGGGCAGGCAAAGGGGAAACAGGCGGCCGGTAAGATTTTCCAGCAGTTTCGCCAGGGGTATGAAACGCTGAAGAACGGGCAGAAACGGTATAGCGGAACGAGCCGGTTTTCCGCCGGCGAGCAAAAATTTCCAGAAGCGCAGATGGTTGAGGTTCAACTCAAGGGAAATATCATGGGGCAGTGTCCGGTGGCCTCCGAGAAAACCCGTTGCTGCAACCTGAACCCCCTGGATGCGGTTCAGCAGTGCGGTTTTGATTGCAGTTATTGTTCCATTCAGTCCTTTTACCATGGGAACCAGGTGCGCTTCATCCAAAATCTCATGTCCCATCTGGAGACCCTGGAACTGGATCCGGACAAACCGTATCACATTGGTACCGGCCAGTCTTCCGATTCCCTGATGTGGGCAAATCGGTTCGGGCTTCTGGACGCCCTTTGCCGGTTTGCCGTCGATCATTCTAATGTGATCCTTGAGTTGAAATCCAAGAGCGGCGGGATCGATTGTTTTTTGGATTTTTTTAGAAAATCTTTTAAGACGAATAAGGTTATAATTTGTTAATGGTAAAAAAATCTTTATTGATTCCTGCATGTTTTGCAATATTAGCGTTAACTGATCTTTCTTTTGCACAAACCGATTCAAATGGGAATGAAATACGTTTAGAGAAAACAAGAAGTAACGTTGAGGTTACACAGCTTTTTGAAAATTCTTTAATACAAGACGCAAGTGTTACATCAAGTAAAGCAACATTAGTGACTCCCTGGTTTGGTGTGGGAGCATTTGGGCAATTTGCTGAAGGAAAAAGAAGACAAGATCCTTTTAGTGCGAATATTACAACCGCTGGAGCAGTCGGTGAAAGGGATACGTTCAAAAAAGAGGAAGGAGATACGAATATTGTTGGCGTGTTTGGTGGAGGTAAAACAATTGTTAATGATTCATTCATTGATCTTGTCATTAAATATGGAGATTTTAAAGGCTCTACGGATATCGGTATTGATGAGTTAGGCGCTCAAAGTGAAGAAGGTCATTTTTTTGGAGGGAAAATAAGTTTACTTGATATTGTTTCTGATTTCGGTCTCTTTGTGGGTTATCGTCTAATAGATAAAAATGAAAAATCCAATTATGGAAATGTTTCAAGTGAAGATATAACCGATGAACAATTAAGCATGAGAGTGAGAGTTCCAGTAATAAAATCTTTAATTTCCTTGGTTCCTAATTTTACAATTAAAAATGAAGAATCAAGTGCAATTTATTTTGGGGTTACATCAAAAGATATTTTATCAATTCCAAGAGATGTTAAATCAACAAAATATTTAGCAGGGATAGATGCTATCATGTATGAAGATTTTTTAAAAAAAGCATATGTCAAATTGGGTGGCGGATTAATAAATGGAAGCACTAGGCATGAATATGAAAGTCCTGATGTGAATGGTTTCTTTGCAAATATTGAATATGGTTTTGGAAATTCAGGTGAAGGAAATTTTATTGAATCTTCAAAGACATTATTTATTAGATATAGTGAGCAAGATAGTCGTTCTGATAAAGCTCAATTTGATTCATTTGACCCTTCTACAGGAATCCCTATCGAAATATTGTTTGATGAAAAAAGAAGTCAGAAAGAAATTAGTGTAGGATATAAAGGGAAATTATTTGATTGTAATATTGAATATACTAATGCGCAGAAATCAGGAAGCACAATTGTAAGAATCCCTTTGATGGGAAATATGGAAAAGCCAATTGGAAATGCTCATTTAAGAGAAGAAGTATTAAGTGTCTATGGCGCTAGGAAAATTGGAGATGATTTAGAATTGAATGCTGGTTATACTCGTGGTTTAGATGAAGAAGCAAAAGAAGCTTTTAGTCTGGGAGCAATAATTAAGTTTTAGTCGGGGTTGTTTATTCCGGTATAAGGACGCCATGGCATCAAATAAGCTTTTACAGATTACACTCTTTCACAGGCTTCCTGCGGCTCAGCAGCAGTGGCTGGTCTCCCTGTCCGATACCCATGCCTTTTCCTTTCAGCAGCTGAAGATGCTGACCGAATACAGCGCAGACCTGATCTGCTGGAAGGCCGGAACCCTGGCGCAGTTTTACCAGCCGGCGGTGGTGGGGCAGGCAAAGGGGAAACAGGCGGCCGGTAAGATTTTCCAGCAGTTTCGCCAGGGGTATGAAACGCTGAAGAACGGGCAGAAACGGTATGGCGGAACGGGCCGGTTTTCCGCCGGCGAGCAAAAATTTCCAGAGGCGCAGATGGTTGAGGTTCAGCTCAAGGGAAATATCATGGGAAAGTGTCCGGTGGCCTCCGAGAAAACCCGTTGCTGTAACCTGAACACCCTGGATGCGGTTCAGCAGTGCGGTTTTGATTGCAGTTATTGTTCCATTCAGTCCTTTTACCATGGGAACCAGGTGCGCTTCATCCAAAATCTCATGTCCCATCTGGAGACGCTGGAACTGGATCCGGACAAACCGTATCACATTGGTACCGGCCAGTCTTCCGATTCCCTGATGTGGGCAAACCGGTTCGGGCTTCTGGACGCCCTTTGCCGGTTTGCCGCAGACCATCCCAATGTGATCCTTGAGATGAAATCCAAGAGCGGCCGCATTGATTATTTCCTGGAAAACCGGCCGCCTGCCAACATGGTTTTTACCTGGTCCCTTAACACGCCAACGGTGATTTTCCATGAGGAAAAAGGAACGGCCTCCCTGGACAAACGGCTGGAAAGTGCCCGGAAACTGGCGGACAAAGGCATCCCCGTGGGGTTTCATTTCCATCCCATTGTCTGGTATGGGGGGTGGCAGGAAGACTATCTGGACCTGGTCGTCCGTCTGGCAGACAGTTTCCGGCCGGAAGAGGTGGTCATGGTTTCCCTGGGGACCCTGACCTTTATCAAGCCGGTCCTCAAGAGACTCCGGGCACGGATGCCGGACAGCTCCATTTTGCAAATGCCCATGGAGGATTGTGCCGGAAAACTGAGCTACCCCCTTGGGATCAAAAAAGAACTTTTTTCCTCGGTCTATCAAGCCTTTCCCGCTGCCTGGAAAGACGCTGTTTTCTTTTACATGTGCATGGAGCATATTGATCTGTGGCAGCCGGTTTTCGGGCGCAGTTATGACTCCAACGAGCAATTTGAAGCAGATATGCTCAAGACCTACCACGAAAAGGTTTCCAGGATCAGCCGTTCCTGTTGAATTGATGCTGGCCCCTTTGGGTACAGGGTCCATGTTTAAATAATGATAATCGGTCCTACAGCCCTATCAACAAGCCTTTTAACGCTGGCTGCCATCCGGGAAACCCTTCGGCGAAACGGATGAAATCGTCCCTTTGGGGGGCGTCCCATTGTTCTGCAAACAGGAGTTGACAGGAAATGGGGAGCATGTTAGCTCAGACGGGGAATTGAAAAGAACCACAACCAGAAAGATCTGATCGGGAAGCAAACTTCATGCAAAGGACAGAATATCCGGACAAAAAAGACCTCACCATGCGGGCATTTAACGGCATTAAAAACCTGATGTTCAGAAATGAAATCACCCACGACCTGAGACTCAACGCACGGGAACTGGCCAAACGACTGGACATGAGTCCCACCCCGGTAGTCCAGGCATTAAAATTGCTCCATTTCCAGGGAGTCCTCGGGCACATTCCCAACAAAGGATATTTCATTGAAACCAATACACCGGAAATGGTCCGGGATATCTTTAATCTGAGGATGGCCCTGGAGGCGGCCAGCCTGAACACCCTTTTGGACCGGATTACTCAAGAGGGCTGGCTGGAACTGGACAAGGCGTTAAATACGCATCTGGAAGCCCTGGAAAAGAATTCGCCCAAACTGATCCTGCTGGCGGACATGGCCTTTCACATCACCCTGGCAAAAATCGCAACAGGCCCTGCCGGTGAACGGCTCATGCGAAATCTCTTTGAAATGCTCTATTTGAAAAACCGGAGCGTGGTTCTGTACGTTTCGCCTAAAAAACAGTTTGGATTTCATCACAAAAACATTTTGGACCTTCTTCGAAACAAGGATACCCACACCGCTCAAACCGCCCTGGCCCAGCACATCGAAATGGTCAGGGATTCAGTGATCACCAGCATGCAAGCGGATGAAGAAGATCTGAAGCTGGACTGGTAACCCCTCCCTCTGTTTCTCTGTCCCTGGTTTTTTAATAATTTTTACCTTAAACATTGACAGCCTGAAATTGCTCTGATAGGCAATTTCATTTGTAATCACATTTAATGTGACCGTGTTTAACGTGAAAATTCAACGTAAAGGAGCAGCATCCATGAAAAAAACGATTTCCCTGCTGGTAGCAGGCCTTTTAATGGCAGTAATGCCCTTCACCACGGCTGTTGCCAAAACCACCATTAAAGTTGCCAACGCCGGACCGGACAGCCCGGACAACAGGACCGTTAAAGCCCTTAAGATTTTCAAACACCTGGTTGAAACGGGCACCCAGGGAGAGGTAGAGGTCCAGGTCTTCCATGCCAGAAAATTAGGCGACGAAAGAGAGGCCCTGGAAGGCATCCGCATGGGCACCATCCAGATGGGAACCTTGTCTTCAGGCCCTGTTCCCGGATTTTTAAATACGGTCATGTTCTATGATATCCCCTTTCTTTTCAGCAGCGCACCGGCGGCCTGGGAATTTTTTGAAGGGGATACGGCCAGGGAATTCAACCAAGCCTTTTTGGAAAAAACCGGGGTTCGCATTCTGGCCACCACGGAAAACGGATACCGCCATTTTACCGACAACACCCGACCGATTAAAACCCCTGCGGACATGCAAGGGCTCAAAATCCGTACCATGCAGAATCCGGCCCACATGGCAATGGTCAAGGCCCTGGGCGCAGATCCCACGCCCCTTCCCTTTGGTGAGCTTTACATGGCCCTTCAGCAGAAAGTCGTAGACGGCATGGAATGTCCCATCGTCCTGATCCATGACATGAAATTCTATGAAGTCCAGAAATACATGGTGTTGGACGGCCACCTCTACAACCCGCTGTTTATCTTTATCAATGATCGGTTTTTCAACAAAAAACTGACACCGGCCCAGCAGAAGGTGGTGGTGAGCGCCTCGGCTGCTTTGGCCAAGGCCCACAACGGATTCAGCCAGGAAGCCAATATCCAGGGGCTGACCGCCCTGGCCGAAAAAGGCATGACGATTTACAAACCCAGCCCATCCGAACTGGCAGAATTTCGCGACATTGCCCAGCCGGCAGGTCTTGAATTCATTACTGAAAAAATTGGCAAAACCTGGGTGGACAAGGCCCTCAACGGTGCGCAGATTGCTGAAGCCAAGATTGGCAGCACTGCAGACGAGGTCATTGCCCAGACCATTAAAGACGCCAACCAGATGCTGGATGATGCCCAATAAAACCCTAGGACAAAAAATCATCCTTACTTCCGGGGCAGGGGTGCACAAGCCGTATCCCTGACCCCATACCCGACATTGGACAACTAAAGTATACCCATGAATCAATTCTCCCGATTAATCCATCTGCTTGCAGACCTCCAAATCAAGTTTTGTAACCGGATGCTGCTGGTCCTTGGCGTGGCCATGACCCTTTTGATCCTGCTTCAGGTTTTTTTCCGGTTTGTGGTCTACGTTCCATTTCCCTGGAGTGAAGAATGCGCCCGCTATCTCATGATCTGGATGGGGATGCTGGGCAGTGTGATTGCCTTGCAGCAGGGACGGCATATCGGCGTCACCTTTTTCATGGAAAAATTTCCCCCACGCCTTCAAAAGCCTGCAAAGGGACTGACCCAGGCCGGTATGATCGTGTTCCTAGGGATTCTCTGCTGGCAGGGAATTCTTTTTTCCCTTTTTAATGCCGACCAGATCTCTCCGGCTCTGGAAATTCCCATGATCATTCCCTTTGGGGCCATCCCCGTTGGATCGGCCATGATGATCCTGATCATGCTGGCAGATATGCTGGACCTTTTTTTTCCCGGCGGCAAAGGGCCTGCCGAAGCTTCCCAACCCCCCCAGGAGACCACCCCATGATCCTGACCATCTGTATTGTTTTTCTCACGGCCATGGTGCTCGGGTTTCCCGTGGCATTCTGTCTGGGGATCACCTCGCTGGTTGCCCTTGTCATGGGGGATGTCCCCCTGCTGCTCATTGCCCAGCGAATGTTCACCGGCATTGATTCTTTTCCCTTGATGGCGGTTCCCTTTTTTGTGCTGGCCGGAGAACTGATGAACCGGGGCGGCACCACCAAACGCCTCATTGATTTTGCCAATGTGCTGGTCGGCCGGGTGCCCGGCGGCCTTGCCCACACCAACATTCTGGCATCCATGTTTTTTGGGGGGATCTCAGGATCTGCGGTTGCCGATGCCGCTGCCATGGGAACGGTTCTGGTGCCGGGCATGATCCGCAAAGGGTTTCCCCCCGGGTTTTCCGCAGCCGTCACCGCCGCATCGTCCACCATGGGACCGATTATCCCGCCGTCTATCTTAATGGTGCTGATGGGGGTCACTACGGGCCTGTCCATTGGCGGCCTGTTTGCTTCCGGGATTGTGCCGGGCCTGCTCCTGGGCGTGTCCATGATGGGACTGAGCTATTTCATGGCCGTGCGCTACCGCTTTCCCCGGGAAAGTTTTCCGTTGAGTCCTAGAATTGTTTTTATTGAATTTACCCGGGCAGGACCTGCGCTTCTGGCGCCCGTTATCATTCTTGGCGGTATTCTGGGCGGAATTTTCACCCCCACTGAATCGGCTGCTGTGGCCGTTCTCTATGCCTTTCTCCTGGGTAAATATATTTACCGGGAACTGACCTTCAAGGACCTGGCCGATGTTTTTGTTCAAAGCAGCATCACCACGGCGGTTCTCCTGTTGATCATCGGCATGGCCAATATCTTTGCCTGGGTGCTGACCTCGGAACAGATTCCCACCCGAATCGCCCAGGCCATGCTGACCATCACCGAAAACCCCTATCTCATTTTGATGATCATCAATCTGTTTTTAATTTTCATCGGCATGTTCCTAGAGGGCGGGGCCGCCATTATCATCCTTGCCCCCACCCTGCTTGCCGTTACCAGTTCCCTCGGCATCAATCCCCTCCATTTCGGGCTGATCATGGTGCTCAACCTTGCCGTGGGATTGTTAACCCCTCCCCTGGGGGTCTGTCTTTTTGTGGTGTGCGGGGTCACCAAAATAGACCTGGGGACCATTGTCCGATCGGTGATGCCGTTTCTGGCCGTTGAGTTTGCCGTGCTGCTCATCGTCACCTATTTCCCATCCATTATTTTGTTTGTTCCCAACCTGTTGGGATATCTATAAGGCCTGTTATGACACTTGAAAAAACAACACCTGACTCTGCATTAGACGATAAAATATCCCCTGATATCAAAGCGCTACGATACAGTGTTATCCGGGAAATGGGCGCAATGGCACAGGGATTGACCGACGTCATCAGCCTGGGAATCGGCGAACCCGATTTTGACACCCCCGCCAGTATAATTGACCAGGCCCTGGAAGACACAAGAAACGGGCATACCCATTACACCCCGTCCCAGGGAGATCCTGAGCTGCTCGAAGCATTATCCCGCAACCTTTCCCGGGAAATCAAGACCCCCATCCCCGCAGCCTCTATCCTGGTGACCCACGGTGCCATGGGCAGTCTTACGGCAGCCTTTCGAACCCTTCTGGAACCAGACGACCAGGTTATTCTCATCGAACCCTATTTTCCGGATTACCTGGCCCATATCACCCTTGCCAAGGGTCAAATCTGCCCGGTTCCGGCTAACATTGAAGACGGGTTCGTTCCCAGGCCTGAAGCCATTGAAAAGGCCATCACCCCACGAACAAAAATCATCCTGCTCAATTCGCCGAACAATCCAACGGGTGCCGTGATCCCCGGGGATGTTCTGGACAAGATTGCAAAAATAGCCATCCGCCATGATCTTTTGGTGATTTCAGATGAAGTCTATGACAAAATCTTTTTTAACGCCCCCCCGGAGTCCATTTATACCCGTGAGGGCATGGACCAGAGAACCCTGGTGATCAAATCCTTTTCAAAAACCTATGCCATGACCGGATGGCGCCTGGGGTATTGTTTCGGACCCCAGGCGATCATCTCCCAGATGCTCAAGGTGGTCAACTATTCGACGGCCTGTGCCACAAGCATCAGCCAGCGGGCAGCCATTGCCGCCCTGGATGTCGACCCTGAAATTTTGACAGCCATGCGAGACCGGTTTGCTGCCAGGGTGGAACTGGTGTGCAGCCGGCTTGCAAAAATGCCGGGGGTTAAGCTGGTTCGTCCCCAGGGCAGTTTTTACATCTTTGCCGATCTCTCTTTGATCACCTCCCAGTCCAGGGATTTTGCCATTCAGCTGATCAGAGATCAGCATCTTACGGTGGTACCGGGCTATGCCTTTGGCGCGTCTTGCAACGGATGTATCCGCATTGCCTGCACCATCGGTCAAAAACAGTTGGCCGTTGCCATGGACAGACTTGCGGCCTTTATTTCAACTTACAGAGAGGCGGCACCTGCGTGAATACTCCTTTTGATATCATTGAACAGGCCGCTGAAACCGTGGCCCTGATCAAAGGATGGAACGGTATTGATGTTACAATGGACGGCATGGCGAACTGCAACGGTGGCCTGTGCGCTTATCAAACGGTGTGAAAGATATATTCAAGACCTATCACGAAAAGGTTTCCAGGATCAGCCACTCCTGTTGAGTTGTCACAAGCGCTTTCAAAGATGTGGTGTTACGCCAGGTAGATGAAGTCGGCCAGCCATGCCGGTTATTGGAACGGGTTGAATTACTTGAATTCCGTTCTTTTTGATAGTAGACTTAAGCCTTGTTAGTTTGCTTTTACGGAAGAAATCAGGTTTTTAAACAGCCCGACCCATTTTAAAAAGCAGACGTTTTGGAAATTGAATTCATACGGTTAACCCTTTTTTATGGAGGCACAATCATGCTACCTGTCACCCAGCTGTTCCTTGTCCTGGCCTGCCTTTACTTTGGCGCACGCCGGGGTGGCGTCGCCCTCGGCGTCATCTCGGGCATCGGCCTTGCCATCCTGGTACTCATCTTTCAGATGGAACCAGGTTCTCCACCAACCACGGTAATCTATATCATCATCGCCGCCGTTACCACGGCCGGTATTCTCCAGGCGGCCGGCGGAATGGATGTTCTCATCCAGATTGCCGAACGTTTTCTTCGCAAACATCCGGCAAGAATAACCTTTTTTGCGCCCTATTGTACCTTTTTCCTGACCGTTCTCTGCGGCACCGGGCATGTGGTCTATACCCTGATGCCGATTATTGCGGACATTTCGCTGAAGAACGGTATCCGGCCAGAGCGACCGGTGGCGGTTTCGTCCATCGCCTCCCAGGTCGGTATCACCTGCTCGCCTATTGCCGCAGCAGTGGTGGCATTTGTCACCATGTCCAGCAGCAACAACGCCTCTGTCTCCATCCTGCAGGTGCTGGCCGTCACCTGGCCGGCCTGCATTATCGGCATCTTTTTTGCTGCGCTCTTTTCCAGCCGCCGGGGCAAGGACCTTGCCGATGATTCTGACTACCAGGCACGGCTGGCCGACCCGGACATCAAGGAATACATGTTCGGTGAAACCATCACCTCCCTGAACAAGGAACTTCCGAAATCGGCCAAGCTCTCTGTTCTTCTGTTCTCCTGCGCCCTGATCCTCATTGGTCTGTTCGCCATTTTTCCGGAACTGCTGCCGGCCTACGGTGAACCTGCAAAGACCATTAAAATGAGTCTTGTCATTCAGATCGTGATGCTGCTCGTCGGCGGAGTGATTCTGCTGATCTGCAGGGTTAAACCCACGGATGTGGTTCAGGGTACGGTTTTTCAGGCAGGCATGGTTGCCGTGGTTGCCATTTATGGTATTGCATGGCTGTCCGACACCTATTTTGGCACCTACATCGGCGCCATGAAGGAATCAATCAATGTCATGGTCCAGGCCGCTCCATGGGCATTTGCATTTGCCCTGTTCGGTGTATCTGTTCTGATCAACACCCAGGGCGGCACCGTGCTCGCCGTCATGCCCCTGGGATTTTCCCTGGGGATTCCCGTTGCCGTGCTTGTGGGTATCCTGCCGTCGGTCTACGGCTATTTCTTTATTCCCAACTACCCCAGTGACATTGCCGCCATGAACTTTGACCGGTCCGGCACCACCAAGATCGGCAAGTACCTCTTGAACCACAGTTTCATGATTCCCGGCCTGATCTCGGTGGTCACTTCCTGCACCATCGGTTACTTCTGGGCCCAGGTGATCATCTGACCCATGTTCAGGAATGCCGGTGCGCTCCCTTTAACCGGGGAGCGCATCCCGTTGCAGGCCAGAGCAGCGAATTAAGATTCGACCGAAAACCCGTGTTTGGGCGAAAAATTGCTATTGTACATGGAGATTTCAGCGTTATGCAGCAACGCTGAAGATCGGTGAGTTTTCGTTCGAACACGAAATAGAGTCCACCGTCAAATAAGGGGGGGCTGTAAAATGACAAGTGAGAAAAAAAACAACTGCACCCGGTGTGGGGCCCCGGTCCCACCCTATGAGTCCATCCGGTTGCCAGCGGCGAACGGTGATATCCTCATCTGCCTTAACTGTTATAATAAACGGGTCGCTGATTCATTTGGCGTTGAATACGACTATCTGGCGCTCCACCCCATCATCATCCAGGATACCGACGGGCTTGATCACACCTTTCACCTGACCGTCAGGTTATTGGGGACGATGCAGATCATGGACGCGTTTGAACTCGTTGACAATCAGCCTGCAGGATATCAGTTCAGCATGGGAGAGCCCGTCGCATCCGGATTGTTTGTTCTGTTTTCAAAATTGTATGCGCGGATGCTCAAAGCCCTGGGAACCAAATACATTTATAAGAATAAAACCTATGACACCTGGCTCATCGCAGATCAAAAAACAGTGCGGGGGCATATCGGCTGTGACCTTTCATCTTCCAGTGAAGCACCGCTTCCGTTGATCATCATCGATGGTAAAGGGTTAACCTGGAATGAGTTCGGCAGGATGCTCGCAGCCCATGAAGGGTTTAATTTTAAACTCCAGATTCTGGACCGTCACCACGAAATGCCCTGATGGGGTCCTGTACCGTATCTGATCTCCGGGTGGCGTAAATCAAGGAAAGTCATGAAGCTAGCCATCTACGGAAAAGGCGGTATTGGTAAATCCACCATTTCCGCCAATCTTTGTGCGGCCCTTGCCCGTAGCGGTAAAAAGGTGCTGCAGATTGGATGCGATCCCAAGCACGATTCCACCCGGCTTCTTTTGGGTGGCCAACGGATTGTCACGGCCCTGGATTACATGAAGACCACCCCCGCTTCCCTGCAACGCCTGGACCGGGTGCTCCATGTGGGGTATGGGGGCATTGTCTGTGTCGAGGCGGGCGGTCCGGAGCCCGGTGTGGGGTGCGCCGGCCGAGGAATATTAAGCACCTTTGCCATGTTTGATCGCCTTGGGCTTGATATGGATTCCTTTGATGTGGTGCTCTACGATGTGCTCGGGGATGTGGTGTGCGGTGGATTTGCCGTTCCCCTGAGAAGGGGGTTTGCCGACAGGGTCTATGTGGTGACCTCGGAAGAGTTCATGTCCATCTATGCGGCCAATAATATTCTCAAGGGCGTTAAAAATTTCGATGAAGGCGGCCATCGCCTGGCTGGATTGATCCTCAACAGCCGGGGTGAGGACGAAGACCGGCATTCTGTGGAGGGCTTTGCCAGAAATGTGGGTCTGCCCGTGAAACAGGTGGTACCCCGAAGCGAGCGGTTCAGGCGGGCAGAAATGGTTGAAAAGACCGTGGTCGAAGCCTTTCCTGACTCTTTTGAGGCCGGGATTTTCCATGGGCTTGCCCGGGATGTTCTGGAAAACAAGACCTTTTATCCGGCCCGGTTCCTTGATGAGGATTCCCTTGAACGATTGATTTTACACGCCAGGTTCCCATTGGCCGGGGATCCTGGTGCCGGCCGGCAGGCGCCAGGGCGCCTTGAACGTGATGGCCAGGAGTCAGGGTCCTGGCGAAGCGATCAATGTGAATGCCTTGACGGGGGTACAGATCTCGTAAGACCACCATTTCCCTCCAGGGGCAAAACGTTGGTTCGTTTATCAAGAAGCATGCTGACCCGGGAACCCCTTCACGGGTGTGCCTTTTCCGGGGCCCTTGCCACCACCACCCAGATCAAGGAGAGCGTCACCGTTGCCCACGGACCCCGAAGTTGTACCCATATTGCCAGCCAGGCCATCGTGTCCGTGGGTTTCAGGCTTTTTAACCAGGGACATATCCTGTTGGAAAACCAGGTGACCCCGGCCGTGATTTCTTCGGATATGGATGAATCCATGGTGATTTACGGGGGCAGAGACCGTCTGGTCGAAACCCTTGAACGGGCCATGGAACAGGGTCCCAGGGCCGTGTTCCTGGTGACGTCCTGCCCTTCGGGGGTCATTGGGGATGATCCTGTCGCAGCCGTCAACGAAATCCGGCAGCGTTATCCGGATGTGCCAATGATTCCAATCACTTCGGATGGCAACCTTCGGGGGGATTACATGCAGGGGGTTCTCAATGCCTGCATGGAGGGGGCTGGGGCATTGGTGGACAAAACCGTCACACCCGACTCCCATTGTGTAAATATCCTGGCGGAAAAAAATATTGCCGTTAATGCAGAGAGCAATTTCAACACCATGGTGGAGATTCTCGGTGGCATGGGCATTCACGTCAACTGCCGGTTTGTGAGGAACACCTCGGTGTCGCAGCTGAATCAATTTCTAAAAGCACCGTTGAACCTGGCCGCCTATAGCGACTCTTTGGGTCGGTTCATGGCTGATTTTATTGAGGAACGCCTGGGCGTGCCGACTGCGAGCCTGCCCTTTCCCGTGGGTTTTACCGAAAGTGCTGCCTGGGTCAGGGAGATTGCCGCGTTCTTTGGTGAACAGGCTGCCGGTGAAAAACTGATCAACGGCTGTCAAGGCCAATACAGGACAATGATCAAAGGATATCAACCTGACCTGGCAGGGCGCAGGCTCATGATCGTCACCTATGTGCATAATGTGGACTGGGTTGTGGAGGCGGCCTTGGATCTTGGTATGGAAGTGGTCAAGGTGTGTATCCTGAGTTATTCCCAGGGCAACCGATTTACCACCCGGTATCCGGGCCGTTTTGAGGTGGAGACCGATTATGATCCAGCCAAACGGGACAAGGATGTGGCACGGCTGAAACCGGACCTGCTCCTGGGAAATTATACGCCCAGGAATCTGTCCCTGCCCCTGCACGTGGACATCATTCCCATGTGCCCGGACGTGGGATTTTACGGCGGGATGGCCTTTGCCCATCGCTGGGCCACGTTAATCAAAGCACCGGTTGTTGAAGGATGGAAAAATGATGGTGTCTGATTGTACTGAGTTTGCACCGGACAGCTTTACAGGGGCCATTGTGGCCATTGAAGGCATCCGGGATGGGGCTGTATTGCTCAACGGCCCCACGGGATGTAAGTTCTACCATGGTGCCCTGTCGGAACATCAGATGCCACGGGCTGACGCTCTGGATCCCCTCTATTATTCCGAGGCGTTCTATTTTGGTCAGCCCCGGGTGCCGGTGACCTTTCTGGACGATTATGATTATGTATTTGGTGCAACAGACAAGCTTGAGCAAATTCTGCCCGTGGTGGCCGACAAAGGGCATGGGCTTATTGCGGTGATCAATTCTCCGGGGGCGGCCCTCATCGGAGACGACCTGCTTCGGTTTATCAACGACGCTGCCCTGCCCGTGCCCTGTATTGCCATTGAAAATACAGGATTTTCCCAGCCCCTGGCATGGGGGTTTCAACGGGCGGTCATGGCCGTTCTGGCAACCATCGTGCCTTCCCAGGAGCTGGAGAAAAACAAAAGGTCCGTCAATTTGATGGGGATATCCATTTTCCACCACCACTGGCAGGGAAATATTGCGGAAATAACCACCCTTCTAGGGGTTTGCAACATCAGTGTGAACGCCTGCATCTGTGCCGGATGCAACCTGTCTGACCTTGAACACCTTACCCGGGCCGAGGTGAATGTGGTTGTCCATGGGGAGTATGCCCAGGACCTTGTGCCGTTTATGGCACAGCAATTCGGCATGGAAAGCCTTGTCCCGCCCATGGGCGCACCCGTGGGGTTTGAGGCCACAACATCGTGGATAAAGGCGGTGTGTGAGCGCCTTGATGTGAATCCCGCACCAGCCCTTGGTCTGATCAACGTTGCCCGGCAGAAAAGCCATGCCGCTTTGAACCGGTTCAATGCCTTGACCGGCCTGCCCAAGGGGGCCACCTTTGCCGTGGATGCCGATGCTTCGCTGGCATTGCCCCTGGTGACATGGCTTTACAAATACCTTGGCATGGTGCCGGTGGGTGTTCAGGTGGGCCATGGGGTGCCCGAACTTGAACAGAAAATCAAAATTTTTCTTGATGGAATCGATTGCACCGGTGCGTGGCAGGCAGACCCCACCCTTGGTTCACCCGATGTGGTCTTTGGCAGCGGGGTCCGGGTTGCCCGGTACCGGCTGACGGGTCGGCCGTTTACCGGCATTGAACTTTCCCTGCCCACCGGCGGTTACCACCATGTGATTCCCAAGGCCTATATGGGTGCCCAGGGTGCCCTTTATCTTGTTGAACGCATCATCAACGGCCTGGCCGGGTGTTGACCCCCCCCCCCCCCGGGGGGGCCTGAAAATGCTCTTTTTTTTTGCTTTATGGTCAACTTGTGATTATTTTAAAAAAATTACAGGATCTTTTGGATCTATCTTAATGGTTAAGGAAACGACCTTAAACAGGGAGATCTATCATGAAAACAAGCTTGATGATGCTTACGATGATTTTTACCGGGGTATTTATATTTGGATGTCTTTCGTTTGCTGAGAAGCACGAGACAAAGGAAGCGGATATGGAAAAAAATACGAAATCCGATATGGAAAAACTGGAGGTTGCCACCTTTGCCGGCGGGTGCTTCTGGTGTACAGAGTCTGATTTTGAGAAAGTAAAAGGGGTTAAGGACGTGGTGTCCGGATACACCGGGGGCCATAAAGCCGACCCGACCTACAGCGAAGTATCCGGGGGAACCACCGGCCATACAGAGGCCATACAGGTCCATTTTGACCCCGGTATCGTTACCTACAACGACCTTTTAGCGGTATTCTGGCGGCACATTAACCCCACAGACCCCGGCGGTCAGTTTGCGGACAGGGGGGGCCAGTACCGGTCGGAAATCTTTTATCATGATGACCGGCAGAAAGAACAGGCCATGGCGTCAAAAAAAGCCCTGGAGGCGTCCATGGTGTTTGACAAACCCATTGTCACGGCCATTACGAAATTTGAAAAATTTTACACGGCAGAAGAGTATCACCAGGATTATTACAAGAAAAATCCATACCGGTACAAGTATTACCGCTGGGGCTCGGGCCGGGATTCGTTCCTGGAAAAGGCGTGGGCGAACAAGGATTTGGAGAAAAAAACAATGATGATCAAAGAAACGGCCGCCATGGAAACGGCGGCCTGGTCAAAACCCGGTGATGCTGAAATCAAGGAGCGACTGACCCCGCTGCAGTACAAGGTCACCCAGGAGAACGGAACGGAGCGCCCCTTTAACAATGAATACTGGGACAATAAACGCCAGGGGATTTATGTGGACGTTGTATCCGGAGAGCCCCTTTTCTCCTCCACGGACAAGTTTGTTTCAGGAACCGGGTGGCCAAGCTTCACAAAACCCCTTGAATCTGACCATGTTCAAGAGGTGAAAGATAAAAGTCTGTTCATGGTTCGCACGGAAGTCCGAAGCAGATATGGGGATTCCCATCTGGGGCACCTGTTTGATGATGGCCCCGACCCCACGGGGCTGAGGTATTGCATTAATTCTGCGGCCTTGCGGTTTATACCCAGAGAAAACCTTGCAGCCGAAGGGTATGGCAGGTATCTTGATTTGTTTTAAACACAATTGTAATTAAAAAAGGCGGCGTCCCCATTCCAGGAGCGCCGTCTTTTTTCCATCCGCCTGAAGGATATCAGATATGACCGCTCTCATCTCATTTTTTGGATCTGGTTTTTTTTTCACGCCGTTTGTTTATGTTTTTTTCTATCTTTGTATAGAGAGATTTTTCAATCAACATCTCGTTGTATTATATCTGCTGAAGATCTTCACGATTTTGGGAGGGCTTTTCATGATTATCTACGCCTGCACCGCATCACCTGATTCCATGGTGCTCATGCCGTCCCGCGGTGGGACAAAAAATTATGTGTCATCCTCTATTTTCCTGGGGATTGTGGGTGCTGCATTAATTTTACTTCCATTGTATAGCAAACATATAAAGTTCTCCAATACAAACGACTAGCGATTCTTTGATCAAATCCCGAAGGGGGGCAAATTTTGAAGGCCTTTGAATTGGATGGGAATTCAATTAATTTTTTTCCCGGAGTTTGACCTTCAGTATTTTTCCGGAGCCTGTTTTCGGGAGCTCATTTACAAACACGACTTTTTTGGGGACCTTGAATCCTGCCAGGTGCTTGCGGGTGTGATCCATCAGGTCCTGTTCAGTGACCCGGGCATCCTTCCGGAGAACGACCACGGCCTTGGGAACCTCTCCCCAGCGTTCGTCAGCCATTTTGATCACCGCACACTCCAGAACATCCGGATGGGTGTATATGGCATTTTCCACCTCCACGGAGCCGATATTTTCACCACCGGATATGATGATATCCTTTGCCCTGTCCACGATCAGGATATAGCCTTCACTGTCCACACAGGCAAGATCACCGGTGAAAAAATAGCCGTTCTGGATGGCCTGTTCCGTTTCAAGGGGCATTTCCCAGTATCCCTTCATTACATTGTCACCACTTACGATGATTTCGCCTACACTGACGCCGTCCCAGGGGACATCCTGTCCGTTTTCATCAATTACCCGGATATCGACCCCCACCACTTCAAGGCCCGTCCGGGTGATGAATCCCAGGCGCTCGTTCAAGGGGTGATCGACCAGGGTGGATTTCAAGTTGCCCACGGTGAGAAGGGGGGTGGTTTCGGTGAGGCCGTACCCTGAAACATAACGGCACCCGAGTTTTTCCATCATCCGTTCTGCATTGGCAGGAGACATGGGGGCGCCACCGACCATGATCCATTCAAGGGCTGAAAGGTCGTAACCTTCTATTCCAGGCACATCCAGAAGAAAATTGATCATGGTGGGAACCATCATGGCCGCCACCACCCGTTCTTTTGCCATGGTGGCAAGTACCTCAAGGGGAACAAAGGTTCGCTGCATCACGTGGCATCCCCCCTGGAAGGTGACGGACCAGATAAAAAAAGCATCGGCAAGGTGAAACAGGGGAGCAATATGGTGCCAGGTGGTGGCATCGTCAATTTTAAAGCTGATAATGGTGGTCAGGGCATTGGCATAGATGTTTCTGTGGGTCAGTTCAACCCCCTTGGGCCGGCCCGTGGTGCCGCTGGTGTAATAAAGATTGAGGGTGGCGTTTTCATCAACAATATCAATGTCTACAGGGTCGGTATCTGCCGAATCCATGAGGGATTCATAGGTGTTGGTGATCCAGGGTTCAGACGCTTCGCCTTCTGCGATCAACCAGTGCTTTACCGTTGAAACCCGGCTGCTGACCCGTTCCATGACAGGTTTGAAATCCCGGTGAAAGATAACGGCTTCAGCCCTGGAATTTTCAAGGATATAGACATACTCGTCTTCGGAAAGCCTGATGTTCAGTGGCGAAAGAATTCGCCCGGACAGGCTGCCGCCAAAGTAGAGTTCCATGTAGCGATGGGTGTTGTAGTCGACCACTGCGATGCGGGCGTCGGGCTCAAGATTAAGGTCCTCAATGGCATGGACCACTTGGTTTACCCGCTGTTGAACCTCCCGGTAGGTCAGGCGAATTTCACCATCCACAACGGCAGTCTTGTCTGCATAAAGCTTGACGGCTCGCTTGAGAATACGGGCGGGGGTCATGGGTACTTGCATGGGTGTCTCCTTTATGGGGGTGTTTTGGGATAGAAGCTGAAAATCATCAAAAAAAACTGTTTCAGTTTTAAAATATAATGTCAAGTGTCAATTTATTTCAAATTCCCACCATTGACTGGGGCGGCTGAATGCTTCGGGGACTGTGGATTGGCAGAGGTATCAACCTTGCATGCCATGGGGATTGGGTGGACAACGGTCCCATTCTATGCTACCGCTTTGGGGGTATGGAAATTGTGGTTTTAAAGGGATGAAAAACAGAACCGGGTTTGTTGGATACACTTGAATGGAAAGATAGGGAGGCCCAAATTATGTTCTTTCACGGTACTCACAAGGAATTAACTGCGTCCATCGAAGCGATCGGTGCTGGCTTCGCCGTTTATGAGCATATCCCAGCAGACAGCAGTTTTGTTCTGATAAGTTGTAATAATCTGTACGAGGATATTCTTGGTAAATCAAAGAACGAGGCCCTCGGGCTTAATCTGATGTCAATCTTTCCACGCTATGTCGAACGGCCCATTACCGAGAGTTTCAGGCGCTGCAAAACAGAACAAGTGGCGCTTGAAGGAGAAATCATGATCGAATACAAGGGCGAGGAACGGTATTGGCGTTCGATCATCTCTCCTATTCTGGAAACAGTGAATGGCAAGCTTCGAATCATTCAAACCTGCGTCGAGATAACTGAAAAGAAAATTCTCGAGAGGAAACTTTCTCTGATCATGAATCGTTTTGAGGCCGTTGTTCAATCCGCCTATGATGGAATTATCACCATTGATGGGAATCAAAATGTCAAACTCATAAACGACGCCGCCAGACAGATATTCGGCTACAGTGACGACGAAATCATCGGCGGACCGCTGGTTCGCCTTCTGCCCCAGAAGTTCAGGAAGAAGCATGTCGGCTATGTTGAAGGGTTCAAGAACTCCCGGGTGGACTCCCGTCCCATGCAGACACGGGCTGCAGTGCGCGGCCTGCGAAAGGACGGCAGGGAAATCCCAATTGAGGTGACGATATCAAAGATCCGCGTTGAAGACAGCATGGAGATGACGGCGGTGATCCGGGATATTTCAGAAAAGAACAAACTCATGGAAGAACTGGTCATTGCGTCCCGGGAAGATTCTCTGACCAGCCTTTTCAACCGAAGACACTTTACCGAGATTCTGAACGGTGAACTTGACCGGTTCAAACGGTTTAAGCATGAATGTTGTCTTCTGATGCTGGACATTGACCACTTCAAGCAGATAAACGACACCTTTGGCCACGAGGCCGGAGACAAGGCCTTGAAAGAGCTTGCAAAGATGCTGACCCAGATCGTCCGGAAAACCGACGTTGTGGGCCGGTGGGGCGGTGAAGAGTTTCTGGTCCTCCTGCCGGAGACCAGGCTAGCAGCCGCAACCAAGGTCGCCGAGAAGATACGAATCAACATCGGGACCATGGAAATCAGGACAGCCGAAGGAGATATGTGTTTTACCGTGTCGATTGGCGTTCAGGAGTACAATGATGATGCGCTCTCCCTGGACGAATTTGTAAAAAGGGTTGACAAGTGCCTGTATGTTGCCAAAAAGAGCGGCAGAAACCGTGTTTCCAGTACCTTGGAGAGTCCCGTCGGCGGATCAGTCTGATATCCCGGACCGGCGGGTTGATTGTCAACATTGGCGGGTATTCAACCCACACAAACAGAGGATGTGACAAAAAATGGTCTGCAGGGTAGTAAGACGGCAAGGTCCCCCAGGGGGGAGTGCAGACTGGGACGCCTCTCCGTGGAACGCCATTTTTCCCCAGCGGATCGGTAATTTCATGGGCAGTCAACCCGTCCATTTTCCCAAAACAGAGGTGAAGATTGCCTATGATGAGATGGCCATACACCTGATGTTCCGGGTGGAGGACCGGTTTGTCCGGGCCGTTGCCCCGGAGGATCAGGGCAATGTCTGGGAAGACAGCTGTGTTGAATTTTTCTTTACGCCGGATTCGGATCTGTCCACGGGCTATTTTAACCTTGAGATAAATTGCGGCGGCACCCTGCTGTTCCATTTTCAACCGGGGGCAGGCAGGGATAAAATTGTGATTCCAAGGCGTGAATGCGCCGGGATATGGCGGGAACACTCGTTGCCGTCCATTGTTGATCCGGAAATCCAGGAACCCGTCACATGGACGGTTGCCTATGGGCTGCCACTGGCCCTGTTGAAGAAATACTGCCGTGCAGTCATGCCTGCACCCGGGGTTGTGTGGCGGGCAAATTTCTACAAGTGTGCAGACAGGACATCCCATCCCCACTGGTTGACCTGGTCGCCGGTTGATTTTCCCAAACCCAATTTCCATCTTCCCCGGTCATTTGGTATACTGGAATTTCAGTGATACCCGGCATCTGCTGTGCCATTGTGAATCGTTCAAAAAAAAGCCTGTCACGGTGTTGGTAAATAGTGTGTGACCTGGAACCCCAAACAGTCTGAAAAAAACGATGGCTCCAGTTCTGTTGAAGCCCCAGGCCTCAGCCCTTGACAATAAATCGACCCCAGGTTTACACTCTTGACCAAATTGTCAGGTGTGCAGACCTGACGTTAATAAGAAGGAGGCGTGATGAAGGTTATCCTGGTCATGGCAACGACCCTTGATGGAAAAATAGCAAGGGATTCCAACCATCCTGCCGACTGGACGGGCAAGGAAGACAAGAAAAAATTTGTGGAGATTACCCAAAGGGCAGGGGCCATGATCATGGGGTCTAGAACCTTTGATACCATTGGCAGGGCACTGCCGGGTCGTAGGAATATCGTCATGACCCGGAATCGGTCACGGCAAAGCGATGGAAATCTCGTCTTTACGGATCAACCACCGGATTTGATTTTAAGGGGGCTCGTTCAGGAGGGGTTTAGCGAGGTTGCCCTCATTGGAGGTGCCCAGATCAATTCGTTGTTTGCCCGGGCAAATCTCATTGACGAAATTTATCTTACCGTGGTTCCGGTTGTTTTTGGCAAAGGGCTTTCCCTGTTTGACTGTGATCTGAATACCCGGTTTTTGCTTGTTGACACGGAGTGTATTCCGGATGGATCCGTGGTGTTGAGATATCAGGTCAAACAAAATTAATTGTTGTCAGGGATCCGTTAGTCGATGGTGGGGGTGTCACCACCCGGAAGAATGTGGGTGTATCCTACCGGGATGGTTCTGTTGACAGCAGGTTAAATTTTGATGTGTTCCCCCTTTTGTTGAAATATGTATTTTGTTTTGATATCGTATATGGTTGATGTCTTTTGTTGTGTCTGCTTTTAGGGAAAAATGCTTTCCAGCAGGGAGAAAATATCATTATTTTCTCCTTGATTTTGTTTATTCTTTCTGGTTATTGTCATTTACTAAAAACAGGTGTAGGTTACAACGGGGCTGTTTTTTTGATTAAATTGGTTTCATAACGGTATCTGATTCATATGCAGGTATTTATGTCAGGAGGTTCGAATGTTTAAGATAGTGAATCGTGAAGAGATGGCCCAGGGCACCATCATCCTTAACGAGATTGAGGCACCGCGTATTGCCCGAAAGGCTAAACCAGGTCAATTTGTCATTATCCAATCCACTGAAAAGGGTGAAAGAATTCCCCTGACCATGGCCGATGTGGATCCGGACAAGGGGACCATCACCATTATTTATATGGTGGTCGGAAAATCCACGGCTTCGTTTGGCAAAATGGCTGTTGGTGCTGAATATTTTGCCGTGATCGGTCCCCTGGGCAAGGCTACCCATATCGAGAAAAGGGGTAAAGTGGTGTGTGTGGGCGGCGGAACCGGTATTGCCGTTCTCCATCCCATTACCCGGGCCCTGAAAGAGGCCGGCAACCATGTGACCACCATTCTTGGCTCGAGGAACAAGGATCTTCTCATTCTGGAAGACAAAATGACAAAGGCGTCCGACATTCTTCACATCTGCACCGACGACGGGTCCAAAGGTCACCACGGTTTTGTGACCGACGTGTTGAAAGATGTCCTGGAAAAGGAGGATATCAGCCTGGTGGTGGCCATCGGGCCGGTGCCCATGATGAAATTTGTTTCATCCATTACAAAGGAAAAGGGTGTTGAAACCCTGGTCAGCCTCAACCCCATCATGGTGGATGGAACAGGCATGTGCGGCGGTTGTCGTGTTTCCGTTGGCGGTGAGACCAAGTTTGCCTGTGTTGACGGCCCTGAGTTTGATGGGCATAAGGTCGATTATGATGAGCTCTCCAAGCGTCTTCGGGCCTACCAGGAAGATGAAAAAAAGAGCCTGGATCAATTTGAAAAAAAAGCGTAGTTCGGATATACGGAGGATATGATGGCAGTTAAAGAAAAAAAACAAGCTGTGCCAAGGGTCAAGATGCCCGAGCAGGCACCCGAGGTCCGGCGTCGAAATTTCAAGGAAGTACCTCTGGGACTGACCGATGAGATGGCCATGACCGAAGCATCCCGTTGTCTCCAGTGTAAAAAACCGGCCTGTGTGGAAGGGTGCCCGGTTTCCGTGGATATTCCGGGGTTTATCAACCTCATTGCCCAGGGTGATTTTGCAGGCGCCGCAGAAAGACTGTGGCAGAAAAACGCCCTTCCCGCCGTTTGCGGCAGGGTCTGCCCCCAGGAGATTCAGTGTGAGGGAAACTGCATTCTTGGTAAAAAGGGATCGTCCGTTGCCATTGGTTATCTGGAGCGGTTTGCCGCAGACCGGGCAAGGGAAAAGGGCGGTGGCGCCCTTCCTGAAGTGGCCGCGAAAACAGGAAAAAAAGTTGCCGTCATCGGTTCTGGACCTTCGGGACTTACCGTGGCAGGCGATCTTGTGGTCAAGGGCCATGACGTGACCATCTTTGAGGCGTTTCATAAGCCCGGTGGCGTTCTTATCTATGGTATCCCGGAGTTCAGGCTTCCCAAGGAGATTGTGGCCTCCGAGGTTGCAACCCTTTCAACCCTTGGGGCAAAGATAGAACTCAACAGTGTCGTGGGAACAACCGTTACCATTGAAGAGCTTTTTGAGGAGGGGTATGACGCCATTTATGTGGGCGTAGGTGCGGGTCTTCCCCGGTTCATGGATCTTCCCGGCGAAAATCTCATCGGCGTATTTTCCGCCAACGAGTACCTTACCCGGGCCAACCTGATGAAGGCCTATCTTTTTCCCGAATACGATACCCCCATTGCCAGGGGAAAGAACGTCGTGGTTCTCGGGGCGGGCAACGTTGCCATGGATTCGGCAAGAACCGCCATGCGCCTGGGTGCTGAATCGGTCAAGATCGTTTACCGCCGTTCCCGGGAAGAGATGCCTGCAAGGGCTGAAGAGCTTCACCACGCAGAGGAAGAGGGGATCGAGTTTGTTCTCCTGACCAATCCCACCCAGTTTTTCGGGAATGATGACGGTCGCCTTGTCGGCATGGAGTGCCTTAAGATGGAACTGGGAGAACCCGATGCCTCGGGTCGAAGACGACCCCTTCCCATCGAAGGGTCTGAGTACCGAATCGACTGTGATCTTGTGGTGGTATCGGTCGGTGCCAAGGCCAATCCATTGCTGACCAACTCAACCCCTGGACTCGGCTTGAACCGTTGGGGTAACATTATTGCCGATCCCGTTACCGGCAAGACCACCAAAAAGGCAGTATGGGCCGGAGGTGATATCGTCACGGGCATGGCCACGGTTATTCTTGCCATGGGTGCGGGCAGGGAAGCTGCCGATTCCATTCACGATTATCTGACCCGGGGCTGGTAGTTCCAGGTCTGTTTCTATGGGGGGACAAGAGCCGGATATTAATTAAAGACTTGCCGTCTTTCGGTTCTTTTCCCTCTCTTCTTCTTTTCTTTTTCCCGGTTTTATTCCCGGGTTTTTAATCTTCCGTGATATAGATCTTGTGATTGACCAGGGAAAGGGCGTCGATGTGGCCCTTGATGAATTTCTGGTCGCCAAAGATGCTGATCAGTCGGATGCCACCCTCTTCAGGGTTTACAAGATCAACGGCTTCCATGACAAGGGTTTCACCATCCTTGTTTCGAATATATGCATTTGCTTCACACATTGATTGACTCCTTGGGTGTGTTGTTCATATTTGCCAGGTGTGCATCGATGAGCTCATCCACCAGCTGGGGTAAAGGCGTGGATGCCAGGCCCACGATTTCGATGTGCTCCTGGGTCAGGGGAATGAGTATCTTTTTGGCAGGGGAAAGGGCGATGGCTTCAGCCATTTGGGGGGTGAGTTCGCCCATCATGGCGTGGGGCATGATAATTCCCACCGTGCCGATGATGAGATCGGCCGTTCCCACGGTCTGGACAATGGCATTGACGCCAGAGGCTCCCCGGTTTGCACGGGATTTCAGCATCTGGGCCGTTGCAATGGCATTGGTGCCAAGGGCCAGCACTTCAACGGTTTCACCAAAGCGATCCTTGATCTTACGGATAATGGTCGATCCGATGCCGCCCCCCTGGCCGTCTATGACGCAAATTCTGTATGTGGTTGCAGGTTTCATGGTGTTTTTTTAGTCGGGTTTTGCTGGTTTGTCAAGATCAAACCATCACTTCAGGGATTGGCGAACCCGTGGCAGGTGTCCGGGCGTGCCGGTTAGAAAAAGCTTGATTAAGCTGTCAGGTCATGTATAACCTGAAAGGTTTTAAACAGTTAAAATACAAAGACAGGCAGGTAATAGAGAATAGAATGGATTACGATGTTATTATTATTGGGGGGGGGCCTGCCGGGCTTTTTTCGGCGTTTCATCTGGTGGAGCATTCTGATTTAAGGGTACTCATGGTCGAAAAAGGGCGAAAACCCCTGTCCCGCGTCTGCCCCAACCACAATCTCCAGAAATGTGCCGGGTGCGAACCGTGCAACATTATGGCAGGCATCGGTGGCGCAGGGCTGTTTTCCGATGGAAAACTCAACTTTATCCCCCGGCTGGGCAAGACCGATCTCACCCAGTTCATGTCCCTGGGCCGGGCCCAGGATCTCATTGACGAGACAGAAAAGATCTTTACCCGGTTTCGCATGGACGGTCCTGTTTATCCGACCAATATGGATGCGGCAAAACAGATACGAAAAGAGGCAAAGCGCTACGGAATTGATCTGCTGTTGATCAAGCAGAAACATCTTGGCAGCGACAACCTGCCCGGTTATATTGCAGAAATGGCCGGATACATCGAAGAAAAAGGCCTGACCATCAAAACCAGTGAAAACGTCGTTGATATCATGGAATCAGATGGACGGGTTACGGGGGTCGTAACGGACAAGGGCCGTTATACGGCTTCCAGGGTGATTCTGGCACCGGGACGAATCGGGGCCAGCTGGGTGTCGACCCTTGCCCAGCGGCATGGTTTGAACGTTTCCCAGCGGGGCATAGAGGTGGGGGTTCGGGTCGAAGTTCACAATGACATCATGGAAGATTTGTGCAAGGTGATTTATGATCCCACATTTTTTATCCAGACCCCGACCTATGACGACCAGACCCGAACCTTCTGCACCAACCTTGGCGGCTTCATCTCCCTTGAAAATTACAAGGATTTTGTCTGCGTCAACGGCCATGCCTATTCGGATAAAAAATCCCAGAACACCAATTTCGCCTTTCTTTCCAAGGTGGTCCTGACCGAACCTGTTACGGACAACCAGGCCTATGGGGAGTCCATTGGCCGCCTTGCCACCATCATCGGCGGGGGCAAGGCCATACTCCAGCGTTTCGGCGATCTCAAAAGGGGCCGTCGATCGACCTGGAACAGGATCAACAAGGGGTATATCGAGCCAACCATGACCAATGTGGTGTGCGGAGACATTGCCATGGCCCTTCCGGAGCGGATTCTTTCCAACCTCATTGAGGGGCTTGAGGCCCTGAATCAGGTGGTTCCGGGGGTCGCCAACGACGAGACCCTTCTCTATGCACCGGAAATTAAATTTTTCGCCACCCAGATCGAAACGGACAAGGACCTTGAGACCGCCATCCAGGGGCTGTTCGTTGCAGGTGACGGTCCTGGGGTCGCCGGAAATATTGTCTCTGCAGCCGCCACCGGTTTGATACCGGCAAAACGGATTTTGGCCGACAGGCCCAACAGGGCAGTCAGGGATTAAACTTTACGGGGGAATTGACTATGAACCTAGCGGAATACTGCCCTGAAAAGCTACTCACAGCAGCGCAGGGTGTTAAAAAAATTGAGAACGGCAGCCGGGTGTTCATCGGCACCGGTTGCGGTGAACCCCAGGCGTTGATCCGGGCAATGGTCGAGGACCGCTCCATCCAGGACATTGTTGTGTACCAGATGCTCAGCTCCACCTTTGCAAAGTATATGAATCACGAGGATTTTCTCTATCGATTTTCCCTGAAGCTTTTTTTCATCAGTCCTGACATGCGCCAGGCAGCCTTTGAGGGAAAGATTGATTATATCCCCATTTATCTGTCCCAGATTCCGGGAATCTTTGCCAGCCAGGAGATCGGCCTGGATGTGGCCCTTGTCCAGGTGAGCCCGCCTGATCGGTTTGGATTCTGCAGCCTAGGTATCTCCGTTGACATTACCCTTTCGGGCATGCAGAACGCAGAAGTGGTGATCGCCCAGGTCAACCACGATATGCCCCGAACCTGGGGGGACAGCCTGGTCCATGTGGACGAGATCGACTATCTTGTGGTTCAGGATGAGCCCCTGGTCGAGGCCCTTCCCAGGGCCAAGAATACCAAGGTGGTTCAGCGGATCGGCCATTATGTGAATCAGCTGGTGGACGACGGGGCAACCATCCAGGTGGGATTTGGCCACCTTCCCGATGCCGTTGTCTCGTATCTTGACGGGAAAAAAGACCTTGGCATCCACACCCAGGTGATCACCGACGGCCTTTTGCCCCTTTTCAAGAAAAAGGTGGTGACCAACCGGAACAAGAGCTACCTCCAGGGCAGGGTGGTGGCCTCGTTGTGCATGGGGTCAAAACAGCTCTACGACTATGTGGACAACAACCCCATGTTCTACTTCCGGTCGTCGGAATTTGTCAATGATCCCAATGTCATTGCCAGGAATGACAACTTCATCTCCATCAGTTCTGCCCTGGAGGTGGACCTTACCGGCCAGATCTGCACCGACTCCAAGGGATACCTCTTCTATTCCGGCATTGGCGATCAGGTGGATTTTATTCGGGGATCGTGCATGTCCAAGGGTGGATTCTCCATCATCGTCATTCCTTCAACGGCCCAGGACGATGCTGTTTCAAGGATCGTTCCCCATTTGAGTGAGGGGGCCGGCGTTGCCACCACCCGGGGGGATATCGATATTGTGGTGACCGAGTACGGCATTGCTGAGTTGCGACGAAAGAGCATTTACCAGCGGGTCATGGAGCTTGCCCAGATTGCCCACCCCAAGTTCAGAAAACAGCTCATTGACGAGGCAAAGAAGCGAAGGTACATCTTTCCCGACCAGTTGCCGCCCACCACCCAGGACCTGTTGTTCCTGGACAATTACCATTACTCCATGGCGCTTCCCATGGGCAAGCACGTGGATTTTCGTCCGGTCATGCCTTCGGATGAGTTTGAGTCAAGACAGTTCTTCTATTCCCTCCAGGAGACGACCATTTACTACCGGTTTTTTAACAAACGGAAGGTGTTTTCAAGGGATATGCTCCAGCGCCAGTGGGCCGATGTGGACTACATGCGAAACATGACCATCATCGGCGTCATGCAAAAGGGTAAACGCAAGCAGATTGTCGCCATCGGATCCTATGCCGAAGCAGGGGAAACCCATGCTGAGGTGGCTTTCCTGGTAAAAGAAGAGCTCCACGGCATGGGGATCGGTACCTATCTTCTGGAGGTGCTTGAGGGGATCGCCAAAAAGAACCGCTACACCACCTTTGTGGCAACGGTGCTTGCGGAGAACCGAAAGATGGTTCGAGTTTTCCAGAACCGGTATCCCAATTCAAAGCTGGTCCGTTCCGGCGGCGGTGAGATCGAGATTGAAATGCCTTTTGGGTAGGCCCATGACCAAAATAAAACCTCCCACATGGCATGTCTTTTAAGCTGTTTTCTTCGTTGCCTTAATGGGCACATATTTCAATATGCTCCCATTAACGCGCCTTGAATACGACTTAAAATCCTACGCCATGTTTTGGAAGACTTAATTCCGATCATGGGCCTTAGCCGGTGGTGGGGTGATGGGGGTAAAAAAGGGTAAGAAGTAAAAACGGTGACATTTCACCAATCCGAGTGAAACGTCACCGTTTGTTTACCAATCTGAATGAAAGGTTCCTGTTTGCCTATTTTTTAGATTTCAGTTCCGGGAAATCCCAGTAAAAGAACTCGTTTGCCTGGGCAGCACCACCGCTCTCCTTGCGGGCCACCTCGTTTTCCCTGAGCTCGATCCTGCGGATTTTTCCGCTGATGGTCTTGGGAACTTCCGTGACAAATTCGATGATTCTGGGAATCTTGAACTTGGCCAGGATTTCGATGCTCTTCTGGAACAGTTCCAGGGCAAGCTCCCTTGAAGGTGTAAATCCCTTGTTAAGAATGACGTAGGCCTTGACCAGCTGGTGGCGTTTGGGATCGGGGACACCGACCACAGCTGCCTCTCCAACGGCCGGGTGTTCGACCAGTGCACTTTCCACCTCAAAGGGTCCGATGCGGAAATCAGAGGATTTGATCACATCGTCGGCCCGGCCCACAAACCACCAGTAACCGTCTTCGTCAATCGAAGCCCTGTCGCCTGTGTAGTAGAAATCGTCAACAAATACGCTGGCCATTTTTTCAGGACTGCCGATGTATTCGGTAAACAGGCCGATGGCCCGCCAGCGGTTGAGGCGGACAACGATGTGGCCGGGTTCGTCGCGTTTTGTCAACTCCTTGCCTTCATCGTCGGCCAGGGTGACATCGTACATGAACGAGGGATAGCCGAACGATCCTGAGCGCATTTTGCCGGCCATCCACGGGGGGTTGCCGATCATGGCCGTGGATTCGGTCTGGCCGTAAAAATCCCGGATTTCCGTGCCGGTGTATTTTTTCCACTGGGTGATCACCTCCGGGTTGAGGGGCTCACCCGCCGAGATGGACTGGCGAAGTTTTGAAAGATCAAATTTCGTCATGTCCATGTTGATGAACATTCTCCAGGCCGTTGGTGGCGCGCAAAAGGTGGTTACGCCGCATTCTTCCACTGCCTTGAGGTAGCGTTCTCCGTCCAGGACGGCAAAGTTGAACCCTGTGGCCGTGGCACCCACGTTCAAGGGACCGAAAAAACTGCTCCAGGCCCATTTGGCCCAGCCGGGTGCCGACAGGTTGTGGTGAACATCGTCCGGTCGGATGCCGATCATCACTGAGGTTGAAAGATGTCCCACAGGATAGGAGGTGGCCGTATGCCCCACCCGTTTGGGCAACCCCGTGGTGCCGGAGGTGAAGAAACAGAAGAGCAGGTCGTCGGAGCGTGTTTTTGCCGGTTCAGCCGTGGTTGCCTGCTGCTCAAGATCGTTGGCGCTGACCCAGCCGTCTTTTTTCCCAATCACAACCTTGATCTTGGGTTGGATGTTCAACTCATTCAAGGCTTCGTCCATCAGTTCGGTAAAGGCCGCATCCGCAACAATGACATCCGGCGCATAGGTCTCAAACCGGAATTTAAGCTCCCGCATGGTCATGCTGGTGGCAGTGGGAACATTGATGAGCCCCCCCTTGATGCAGGCATAGGTGGCAAACCAGGTGTCGGGAACAATGGGTGACATCATATACATGTTGTCGCCCTTTACCACGCCTGATTTGCGCATCAGGTTGAGCCCTTGATTCCCCTTGGCTGCAAATTCCTTGTAAGTGAAGGAACATTTTTCGGCGGTGGCGATATCTGTCCAGATCAGGGCCGTCTGATTCCCCCTCTCCTTGACATGGAGCTTTTCGAAAATCTCATCTGCCCAGTTAAAGTACTCTGGGAGTTTCGTGTGGTTCAGCTTCTCAAAAAAAGCCTTTGCCGCAGCTTCTTTCTGGTCATTGTCATCCATCATGTTCAGATCCATGACCTCTTTGTACAGCTTTTCCATGCCCATAAAATCACTCCTTGCAGTTCTGATTTGCGGTTAATGTCCCGTTTCGTCTTTTTCTTATCGTCTGCAACAGCTATTTTTGACTGGTGTGTCCCGGTTGTAGTACTGCCTAACGAGCGCTCAGTCTACAACCTTGAATTGATATAGATTAATCCAAATACAATTGTCAAAGACTTTTTAATTTTTTTTGGACATACAGCGTCTGGATGGGATTCAGAAGCGTCTCTCCCCTGCACGATGGCAGGGGAGAATGGGGGGATGGCGGGAGGATTAACCGGCGAAGGCGTCGTCGGGCATCTCCATGATGGCGGTGATGTTAGATTTTATCGCTTCCATTTTTCCAAGGGTTGCGGGGATGACAAAGCTGAGGAAATACTCGGCTGTCTTGATTTGTCCCTGGTAAAAGGCAACGTCTTTCTTTTTTGCCTTGGCAATTTTGGGGGCAGCAACAACGGCCCGCCACAGTTCAACCCATGCCATGCAGACATCGCCTGTGGCGTCAAGGAAGGGAAGGGCCGAGGCAAAGGCGTGGAGAACATTGGCTGACATGGCCGTAGCACCCATGTACATGGCAACTTCGCCAAGTTTGTTGATGGCGTTCTGGAGGGTGTCGGCCATGGCCTCAAGGCCCTCGATCTCCTTTGCCGCAGCAACGGTTTTGTTCATTTCGCCGAGGAGATCCATAAAGGGTTTTCCCTTTTTAAGGCCGAGCTTGCGGCCCAGGAGGTCCATGGCCTGGATGCCGTTGGTTCCCTCGTAGATACTGGTTATCTTGCAGTCCCTCAGGAGTTGCTCCTGGGGATACTCCTTGATGAAACCGTAACCGCCGTAGATTTGGATTCCCTGGGCGCACACCTCAAACGAGCGGTCCGTGCAGTAGGATTTGACCACAGGGGTTAAAAGCTCGATGAGTCCTTCCCATTTCTCTTTTTCCTCGGGGGTGGCAGCTGTCTTTGCTTTGTCAAAGAGAAATCCCGTGTAGTAGAGAAGGGTTCGCATGCCGTCCACGTTGGCCTTCATGGAGAGAAGCTGGCGTTTGACGTCCGGATGGTTGATAATGGCAACCGGTTTGGGATCAGCGTCAAACATGTTCATGAGATTAACGCCCTGGACCCGCTCCTTTGCGTAGTTGACGGCATTGATATACGAGGTGGTGGCAAAACCGAAACCCTGCATGCCCACCCCGAGCCTTGCTTCGTTCATCATGATGAACATGGCCCGCATGCCCTTGTTCTCTTCGCCGATGAGTTCGCCGATACAGTTGCCCTTGGATCCAAAGGCAAGGGAGGCGGTTGCGTTGCCGTGGATGCCCATTTTTTCTTCCAGGCCCGTGCAGACCACGTCGTTTGATTCACCGGGTGTGCCGTCGGCATTGATCTTGAACTTGGGCACCAGAAACAAGGAAATACCCTTGGTGCCGGCAGGCGCGCCTTCAATTCTGGCAAGGACCGGATGGATGATATTTTCGGTCAGATCATGGTCACCGCCGGAGATGAAGATCTTGTTGCCCGTGATGGAATAGGTGCCGTCATCGTTTTTTTTTGCCGTGGTGGTCAAGGCACCGACATCGGAACCGGCCTCTGGTTCTGTAAGGCACATGGTGCCGGCCCACTTGCCCGTGTAGAGGTTCTTCAGGTATTTTGCCTTTTGTGCCTCAGATCCGAATTCTTCAACGATCTTGCCTGCCCCGTGGGTCAGGCCGGGGTACATCATGAATGCACAGTTGGCACCGGTGAACATTTCGCCTGCTGCAATGGACAGCACCTTGGGCATGCCCTGGCCGCCGTATTCCGGGTCATCACACATGGCGATCCATTCGCCTTCGCAAAAAAGTTTAAAGGGTTTTCTAAAGCATTCCGGAATGGTCACCTTGCCGCTGTTCAGAGTGCAGCCGTGTTCGTCACCTTCTTTCTGGGTGGGAAGTACCTCCTTGATTGCAAGGTTTCGTGCCTCGGTTACGACCATGTCCACGGTTTTTTTGTTGAAATCTTCGAAGGCCTCATGTTTTGAAAGATCCGCCACTGAAAGCATCTCATGGAGGACAAAATCCTGATCCCGTCGGTCTGCTATTGATTGCGCCATTTCCTTCTCCTTAAGTCATTTATATCTGTTGGTTAATTTATGGAAACACCTTGGGTGAACATCTCAAAAATCATGGTAAGTCTTTCGTGCATCGCTTTGTCATCTTCATCCCGGAACATGCAGGCCCAGGAGGCAGAGTGGGCAATGTCGCTGAAGACAATGGCAATCTCCTTTGCCGGATAGGCTTTGAACTCACCGTTGCGGATGCCCTGTTCAAAGATGGCCTCAAAAAGATCCACCATCTTCTGGTGCATCCTGTTGATCCGTTCGTTGAGTTTCGGCATGAGTACGGCATCAATATTGCTCCGCTCAGAAATATAGATGCGGATAACTTCGTCGTTGTTTTTGTAAAATTCTGCCTGGGCAAACAGGGCGTCCTTGAGTTTTTTGTGGGCCGTATCCGAGGTCCGCCGGCTGACATCAAGGAAAATACGTCCCAGTTCCTGGACCTTGCCGAGCACAAGATCGTGGTACATCTGCTGCTTGCCGGAAAAGTATTTGTAAATGGTTCCCAGGGGGTATTGGGAATCCTGGCTGATCTGGGCCATGGTGGTCCCGTGGAATCCCTTGGCGGCGAATATGGACAGGGCCGTATCCAGAATTTCCTGGCGTCGTCTCTCGTCGTCTCTTTCCTTGCGGGATATGGTTGCCATAGCTCTCTCCATTGTTATTTCAATTTTAGAATTGACATTCTAGCAGCAACGGTTAACTTGTCAAGTAATTTTTAATAAAACAGGAAAAACAATGGAAAAGAAACTGATACTTGCTCCGCTCCAGGGATTTACCGATGCTGCCTTCAGGCAGGTGTACCCGAGACATTTTTCCGGATTTGACGAGGCCCTGGCCCCTTTTATCTCAACCATGGGGCAGGCAAGGCTCAAGCCGTCACGGATCAAGGATGTGCTGCCGGAAAACAATCCAATCCTGCCAGTGGTGCCTCAGATCCTTGGCAATGTGGCAGAAGATTTTATCTTTCTTGCCCGTTATCTTGCCGACATGGGCTACACCCGGGTTAACTGGAATCTGGGCTGTCCCCACTCCAAGATTACCAAAAAGCTCAGGGGGTCGGGCCTGTTGTGCCGGCCTGATTTAATTGACGCCTTTCTGGAACAGGTGATTCCTGCCATTCCCTGTGCGTTGTCGGTCAAGGTCAGGCTTGGCCGGAAGACCCCCGATGAAATTTTTGAGCTTCTGCCGGTGTTTGATCGCTATCCCCTGGACGAGATCATTGTCCATCCCAGAACCGGGGTGCAACTCTACACGGGGACAGCTGACGTTGATGCCTTTGAACGTGTGCTGGCCCGGAGCCGGCATCCCCTTGTCTACAACGGGGATATCACCGATACGAAGGGGTTCCGGGCCCTGGTTGACCGGTTTCCTGAAATCACCGGATTCATGATCGGAAGGGGGGTTCTGGCAGACCCGTTTTTACCGGCAGCCATCAAGGGGGAGATCCGGGACAGGGCCAAGGACCTGGAACGCATCAAGGCCTTCCACGACGATCTTTTCACCACCTACGACGGCAATTTCTACGGTCCCTCCCACATTGCCGGGAGGATGAAGGGGTTCTGGTCCTATCTTGCGCCCTCGTTTCCAGGTGGGGAAAAACGGCTCAAGCAGATATTCAAGTCCCGGAACCGGGAGGCTTATCTGGTTCAGACCCGTCGTTTTTTTGACGAACAGATTCCCTTCTGCCCGGAGGCGTAGGGAATAAAATCTGCTTTACCCCCTGTTCCCATGGGAAAAAGGTTGCAAAAAGGTCGGGGAACGGATTAGAATAAAAACTATTATTCCCTGCATGTATTTCAAAAACCTGAGTTTCACCAGAACAAGGAGCTGCCATGACTGAAAAAGCGTCACAGGTTTTCCTGCAAAGAGCCCAGGTGCGAAATTTGATCCGGCGCATAGCCTTTACCCTCTTTGCCATTACCATTGTTTATACCCTTGTCGCCCTGGTTTATTCGACCCATGTGATTTATAAGGTAAAGCTAAACTATGCCATGGTGATCGAACAGTTCGGGGGCATAAGGGAGGCGGTCACGGATGTGGGATGGCACGCGAGACTTCCTTTTTTTACGCGGCTTGAGCAGGAGGTCCCCCTGATGAACCAGCGACTTTTCCTCGGTGCCACCCATGAGCCCATGCGAATTATCTCAAGGGAGAATGTTGCCCTGTGGACCTCGGCCGTGCTCACCTACCGAATCCATGACCTGAGGGTATGGGCCATTGAAAACCTTGCGCCAAAGGACCTGCTCCAGGGTGATTTTGACGGCATCGTCAAGGATATTCTCCAGGCCCAGAAGGTCAACAGTCTCATCAGTGACCGGGAGGGGATCAAGGAAAACATCTTCAAGGCCCTTAAATCCCGGCCCATCAACGAGGCCGGACCGACCCTGGAGGAGAAGTACGGGATCACCGTGGTCAGTTTTGTGCTTCGCGAAACCCGGTTCGGGGATGAGCTGATTGCAGCTACGGAAGAGAAAAAACGCAGGGAGCTGCTGGCCGAGGCGGAAAACTATGCGGCAGACCAGGAAGCCGATCGGATACGCAAGCTTTACACGGCATATCTTGAGAGTATCTCGTCCCTGCAAAATGCCCTTGGGACGGATGGAAAAGGGGTTGAGCCGGATCTTTTGAATTTTTTGACCCAGCAGAAATGGGCCTCGGCCTATGCCAACCAGACCGGGCAGAAGACCTTTGTGCTCCACGGTTCAAGGGTCGATCCTTCCTTGACCCTTCCTTCCATGGCTGACGCTCCGGTTAAAGGGAAAAGCGTGCCGACCACACCCTGACAGGCAATTTTGCATCTGACGGTGGTTAAACCCAGAAGAGGTGACCATGCCGAAACGTTTTACACGGGAAAATACCCATATTCGTCTGCCTGAATCCCAGATTCAACGAATCGAAAATCTTGTGGGCGAATGGTCCTATGACACCATGGCTTTTGTCCGTTCGCGCCTGAATCAGTTTAGACCCATTTCGCCGTTTTTTTCTTTGTTGAAATCCGCTGCAACCCTTATTTTCCTCTTTAAATTCAGGGAGAAACGGATGAATGTTCTCAAGGATCCCGAGATCCTGACGGACTGGAAAAAACGGTTTGAATATTCAGGTGAAACCAACCCTGGCCGTTCGTGGAACCGGATCCTTGAGGATGAGCTGACCCGACAGGAAAAGCAGTACCTTCTGGCGGTCCTTGACCGGGAATTGACCGACATCCATGTGCCCCTGGAACTGGAAGAAATCATCGCGAAAATCTACCGGGCCCATATCCGCAAGGAGTATCTCACGGGCCAGGATGTTCCCAAGGCACCGATTCTGCTGGTTGAAGGTCCCAGTGGCAGTGGCAAGAGCGCAACCGTCCAGGAAACCATAGAAAAGGTGATCTTCAGAAACAAGGTGATTCCGAACATCGACTGGCGAAAAAAGCGTGACGAGATCATGGCCGGAGAGGGTCTGTTTACAAGCCTTGAGGAGGTGGATCCCGACTTTGCCGTAGAGATCGCCATGGGCCGGAGAAGGTCCTTTTACAACACCCTGGCAAGGATTCCCATTGTTAACAGGATTTTCAAACATCGGATCATGGAGAATTTGACCCATTTTGAGGAGCGGGGGATTTCCGTGGATTATTCAACCATTACCCCCAATGATTACCAGACCGCCTATGCCGGAGAACCGGGCAACTATTTTCGAAAGGCCATGGGGTATCCCAAGGTGACCTCCATCCGCCATATTGAAGAGGCCCATTCGGCATTTGGCAAGGCAGAAGCCAGGGAGTCCGGGGTGGAAGGGCAGCAGCGGTCTCTGATTGATACGGCCAACATCCTCCTTGACGAAATCATCAATGGTAAACGGGACTGTTTTCTGGTGGCGACCACGGACCAGGCGTCCCGGTTTGATTCGGCCATTTACCGCCGGTTCATTGAACGGGGCAAGATCATTGACATGTCAGAGTTCTGGACAAACCCGGAAAATCTCAAGCAGATCATTGTCCTTGAACTCAAACGTCATAACCTGTCCATGGATGCCGATTCTGTGGCTGTCAATGCGTCCGTGGACCGAATCTATACGATCTTCAGGGATCGAAGTCTCAAGGTGACCCCGGCCTACGTGAGAAAGCTTGTGGAATCTGTGATCCAGATCAAGGGCGATTTTGTCCCGGATTACCTGGACGATGCCACGTTGATCCGGAGCGCGTTCCAGCTCGTTGCCAAGAATGTCTATGGGGAACTGTACAAAAAAGTGGTGGACCGGATGGACCGGAACACCCCCTGGGAAGAGTATGTGGGCAGTATCAAAGACCGGTTTTCTGAAATGGCCAACAACTGTTTTAATTACGGCGTGAGCGAAGACAAGGGGGTGGTGCTCACCGGGCCACCCGGAAGCGGTAAAACCTTTCTGGTCCGGACCTGGCTGGGCGAAAGCACCCGGGTCCACGATATTGCCACAAGCCCTTCGGCCCTCCAGGACAGTGCCAATCCCATCCACGGGGCCGTGGCCAATCTTGAACGGGTCTACGATATTGCCAAGATGATCGCTCCGGCCATTGTTTTTTTCGATGAGGGAGACTCCCTTGCTCCCCGGCGAAGCCCCTCGGGCGGATCACCCTCCGATGCCCTGACCAACAAGTTTTTGAACATCATTGACGGGGAGATCCCCTTGAACAAGGTGTTTACCGTCCTTACCACCAACCGCCTTGATATTCTGGACCCGGCCCTGATCCGATCCAAACGCCTCAAGGTACTTGAGGTGACAGGGCATCTGCGTCAGAAGGACATTGCAGATATCATTGCCAAGCAGTTTGCCGCCATTCCCCACGGCAGGCAGGTGGCAGCTGAAAGGATCATTGAGGCGGCCCAGGGCATCTGCAACACTCCGGCCGATTTCACGGCGTTTACGGAAAAGGCCATTGCCCTGTGCTCCACTGAATACAAGGTGCTCATGCGCCTCAGGGAGCTTGAAAACGCTCCCCGGGCGGACAAAGAGGCCTTTATCAAGTTTAATTTCAAGTCCCTGCTTGGCATTCTGGATGCCATGGAGGCGCCCCCCCTTCTCAAGGCCGATATCAAGGGGGACCCGGTCAATTTCGTCGGTCGTTACGCTGCCATCCTCGACCTTGTCAAGGGGGTTCAAACCGAAGCCGAGTATCCCCTCAAGGAGTCCCACCTGGAGTCTGCACGGCGGGAAATCTCCCAGAGCCCCGTTCGCAAGGGGGCTGTACAGCTCAACGAGTTCCTGGAGGCGGAATTGAGCCGGGAGCCCCAGATCGGATTCATCATCGGGGTGGGGGCCAATGATGTAACGGGCATGCTGCTTCCCATTGCCACCAGCCTGACCTCCCGGCTGGACCAGTCCCAGGTGCTGGTCACAGGGGCGGTGTCGTCAACGGCAGACACCGCAGCCCAGATGGATATGGCCGTCCAGATGACCCGGCAGAGTGCCAGGGAGGCTTTGACCATGGTCAAGAATTATCTCCAGGAACTGGCGCCGGGAATTGATATCGCCGGGTTGTTTGAAGATTTTTTAAAGCCCTATGCCATCCACCACCAGCTGTTGAGCGCATCCTACAATGTGGGCGGGCCATCTGCAGGATATGCCCTTGCCCTGAATACCCTGTCTGCCCTTTTCAGGATTCCCCTGTGCAACGATTTCGGCATCACCGGCGCTCCCTGGACCAAGGGGGTGAGAAAGGATGAAGTCGGCGGGTCCGTGATCATTGGTGGTCACCGGAAAAAGACTGAAAAGGTGCTGCTCCACCTCAGGCGGATGTACATGCCGTTGCAGAACTACAAGGATCTTGAACCCGAGTTCCTCATGGGATACTGGGAGCTTGACAAGGATATTATGGGGGTGACCCATTTTGCGGATCTCCTTGCAGAGGTGGTTTCCCTTGGGGGGGATTACGACAAAAAACTCGAGGATTATATCCGTTTCGGAATCCGGATAAAGCGTGAGGACTACCAGGGGGCCAAACGATGTCCCAATTTTAAAAAGAATATCCTCGCGCAAAAAGGGGAACTGCGGGCCATGGTGGAGGCGGTCATTCTTGACAGGATCAATGCCATACGGAACTATCTCCTTGATCCGGCCCGGGATCACTACCTCTCCCATGACCTGATCATAGAACGTTATGGACGTCTGTGACAGGGGGTGCTTCCTTTTTATATGAAACGCCCGTCGAAACATCATTGTGAAAGTCTCGACTTTCGAGACCCCTTTGGTCGCCCTGACCGGAACATTGTAAACCAAAAAGCCCCCTGACGTTTACCGTTTCGGTCGGGGTATCCAAAGGGGGCGGTATTATACCATTTTCATTATTCGTCGTGGACAAGGGGGTATCCCCCATTCCGGCTGTGTCTGTTGTCTGGAAAGGTTTGTTCTCTGCAGTTATTTCTGGGTTGGATCATTGTTTTTATCGTATTCGGGTGTTTTTAAACGTTTACATACGGCCGATGCGATGATCAAGTCTTCATATTTTATCCTTTCCTGCTAAAATAAGGATTGACAAAGCAGTTGCGAATTATTATGTGTAAAAGCGATTGAGCGCTTGATCAGAAAATGAATCACCATTAAATGAGGTAAAAATTTTAGGGGTAAACTTCCAGTTCTACGGAAGAATGTTGTTGCATGCTCTTTTGTGACCGAGCGCTCGGTTCTAAAGGCGTGTGGGGAATGCAGGTCGTTTGCGAAGCATGGTTCGTTCTCAGTTTAAAAAAGAATTATTTAATAATTGTTTTGAAAAGGAGAAGCGTATGTCAGCAGCAGTAGAATTAAAACCTCGTTGGGGGCAACCCCTTACCGGAATAATCTCTTTTGTTGTTTTTCTGGGGATTGCACTGATAACGTGGTTTATTTTTAGTGACCCAAGGGGAATTGTTCAATGGTTTCCCTATCCGTTTGTAATGTATCTTGCAATGATGATCCTCGTGGGTCTCTATCAGCACATGTTCCTTGGAGACTGGCCCTTTGAAAAATTGCCTCAACCTGCCCGTGGAATCGTTGAGACCATCGTCAACCTCGGGTTGGTCTGGTTTATGATTCATATTGTTTTTTACAAAATACTGGGGTTGGGATTCAATTTTTTGAGTCAGGACAACCTGAATGCCCTTGCTGCTGCCGGCCAGGCCGGGAAGCTTGATCTTGCAACCATGCAGGCAAAGCATTTCGCAGAAAGTGCCGTTGTCTGTTTTGTTTTGATCGGCTTTTACAGCTATCCCTTTGTCACCATCCTTTTTGGCAAATGGCCCCTTCGTCCCAGCGACCTTCCCCAGCCCCACGCAGGCATGCTTGAAATCGCATGGTGTTCACTGTGGACCCTGTTTTTCTATACCGTTCTCATCGTTCCCTTCTGGGGGCTTGTATATGGAACGGCCCTTGGAAGTTCCTTTGGTCTGAACACCCCATGGTGGGGGGGGATTGCTGATTTCACCCATCTCCATTGGGTCTTTGGATGGTGGGAATGGGCCATCATCATTCTCTTTATGACCGCCAATGTGTGGCGGATGAAACCCTGGAGCCTGATCCCCCTGCCCCAGCCCTGGAAGGGATTGGTCTCTTTTGTACTCAACATGATCGGCGCATATATCCTGGCATTGATCTGCGTTAAACTTGCTCCCCTGTGGCTGCCCCATGATGTGATTCATCACCTTGAGCAGGCCAAACCCGAAAATGCGGAACTGTTACGATTCCTCTGGTACCATTCAGCTGAGATTGCAGGGTTTACCTTGATTCCATTTTTGATCTGGCACCACTATTTTGATGACATGGTTCCCATGGCCGACAAGGATTCCTGGGCTGCCTTCTGGTTCAGAACGGCTGGTGTCCTCGTGTTCTGTGCCATCAATTACGTTATTTTTTATTACATTGGCTGGGGCGAGTGGGCCCTTGGCAATCCCCATTGGGAACATAAATTTACCCATGGAGAGTCATTGGTGTGGAACTTCTGGTGGATTATTCCACTGCTCTGGAATGAATGGTTCTTCCATAAATGGCCCTTTTATACCCATGACTGATGCCGTGTGTTCCGGTTGATCTTCGGTTGCACACTTAAAACAGGTTGTTCACACAGAACAGGGTCTGCCGTCGGCAGACCCTGTTCTATTTAGTTCACTCCCACCAGGGTCCCGATGGCCGCCATGTATTCGTCCATGGCCTGGAAGAAAATGTCATTGTGATTGGCGTTGGCAATCTTGAGCAAACGTTTTTTTCCAGCGCCGCAGGCGTTGTAAAGGGCCTCACCGTCGCTATAGGGAATGATGTGGTCAAACTCGGCATGGATGATCAGGGTCGGACCGGTCCACTGGCTGATTTTGTCAACATTGCAGAACCCCTGCTCCTCCTTGAATCCGATGGCCTTGGGATCAATGCCCAGGATCGAAAGAAGGGGTTCGGCCCTGGCAAAACCGCTTTCAATGATCAGCGAGGCAATGGGGCCGGGTGTTGAGGCTGCAAGCTCCAGGGCCGGTGCACTGCCAAGGGACCGGCCCATGACGGTGAGGGGGCCTTTGAAGCCCAGGTCGTCAAGGTGGCGGGTTACCCGGTCAAGGATGGGGTGACAGTCGGCCATGAGGGTGGATACGGAGGGCGATCCGTTGGACCGGCCGTATCCCCGAAAGTCCACCACGATGAAGTTGATGCCCATGCGGTTGTATACCCCGCCCAGGTCGTCGTAATCCGAGACGATTTCACCGTTTCCGTGGAAAAACAGGATGCTGGGCCCGGTTTTTGTTGTGAGGTGAAAACAGGCGCCAACCACGGTTGCGTCATCCACGGGAATCATGAGATCTTTTTCCGTGAGCTGCCGGTGGGAATCCTCCCGCCTGGGATGAAACAGGTATCGCGTCACTTCTGGTTGATCAAGAACCGTATAATCCGGCCGGTGTAGTGGGTTCATTTTACCTCCTTCAACTTTTTTTTATAAGAAACGCGTTCCGAAGTATTACCATTGGTGGCGTTTCAACGTTGGTTGTGGCCGGATGTCATTCCTCGCTCCGGCCGTGCCGGTTTGTATAAAACGCCCACCGAAGCATTGCAAACAGGGGCGTTTCAACGTTTGTTGTGGCCGGATGCCATCCCCCGCTCCGGCCATGCCGGTTATTGGTGGGGGCTGAACTGGTTGAGATAGTTCTGGAACAGTTCAGGGTGAACCCTGGAAAACCGGTCAAAGTCTCCAAGGATATCCATGCCCGGGATCAGGGCCTTTACAACGGGCAGGCCGATGTCCCTGCGGGTCAGATTCACGTAATAGGGTTGCTGGCCGTTGGCCAACAGCAGTTTTTCCAACAGGGCAAGGTCCCGGCCATGGTCGTTGGTGGAATAGTCGGGCAGGTTGTCATACCCCACGGGAATGAGTTCTGCCATGCCCGGTGCCGACGGCGGTCCCGAAGGAAAGGGGTAGGTGGTCTCGGTCATGGCAGAGACAATGGCCTGCCTTGCATTGAGGTGGGCTGCGGTTCCCTTGTGGATGGTGCCGTCTTTGGCCCTGACAAAGCATTTGCAGCAGGGAATGCCCGATTTTGGCGTCAGGTCCTGGAACTGGAGGTGGATGCCCATGGCCTGGTATCCGTCGAGCAGGGATGCGATGCCGCTGGTGCCGGGAATGAGGTTAAAGCAGGTTTCCGGGGTAAATGGAACCGTTGCCTCCTGGTGGCGTTCCACCACCTCAAGGAGGGCGGAAACCTTTGCCTGTTCCATGGTGTTGCCAGAAGCTAACCCTGTGGATCCAAGGCCGGAAAACAGGGCTTTTTCATCCAGGTTGCAGAAAAGGAACAGGGCCTGGACCGGTACCATGGCCGGTTCCAGTCCGTTTTTGCCGGGGGTGGTTCCCTCTATCCAGTGGAGGGGCTCGTCATTGTAGTTTACCTCGATGGCCAGGTCCGCTGGATTCAAGGCGTTGATTCCCTGGTCCAGAAGTTCCCCGTAGGTGGCCCGGGTCAGGGGATAGGGTTTTGTATATCCCTCTACCCCGTTGTCCGAGATCGTGGCAAAGGCCGAACACCGCTCGACCATCTCCATGGCAAGGGAGGCCCTGGCATGTTCAAGGGAGAGACCCTTGCCGTAGCTGGTCTGGGGACCTTCAAGGGTGAACCGGTTGCGGCGGTTGGTGGTGGCCGTTGAAAACCGCCATCGCCGGAGCAGGCCAAAGGGACTCAGGCTTGCCTCGTGGCGCATCTCCTGTTCAAATTTGACGCCTGTCGTCTCCAGTCGTTCCATGGCTGTCCGGGTTGTCTGTTCAAGGGTGAAATCTTGTTTGTTGCCAGGGGTATTCATTTCGGCCGTTACAAGTGTGTCAATGGGGGTGGCAGGCGGACGTTTGACCCTGCATTCTCCCTGGCAGATGGGGGGGAGGCCGGTCTTGTCCAGGGGGGGCAGAAGGATGTGGTCAACCAGGTTGGCCTTGAAGATTTTGATCCAACCCCTGTGGAGACGGTGGTTTGCCATGAGGGCCGACCGGATATCCACAAGGGGGGTGTGACGGCACAGTTCACCAATGGTTTCCCGTGAGAAAAATTGTTCAAGCTTTGGAAGGGTATGGGAGAGGAGCAGCTGTTCACAGGCCAGGGCCATCAAGACCCTGTTGTTTTCAGACTTGGCCCGGGTGATGAGGGCCGTTACCTGGTCCGGGTTTAACTGGGCCATGAGGTCCAGGGCATGCTGGTGGAGAAACTGGTCCATGGGGTGATCGTTGAGCAGATCAAGGGCCTGGTCCAGGGAGGGGCAGGAACTGGGAACTGCTTTGAAAAATCCAGTGGCAAGCTGGGTGTCGGCCAGGGTTAAGGTATATTTCAGGGGGGATGTCAAAGAAATCTCTCCTTGTGTTGATATGTTTTTAAAATTTACGGTTAATGGTGCACCCGGTGAACCCTGGGCCGGATTTCAAATCTGTGCCTTGACCTTTCATGGGAAGGTTCTGCCGGGCCGGTCATTGCCCCGTAAAAACGACAAAACGCCGCCCAGGCAGGCCATGAGGGCGCCGGCCGCCATGGCCTTGTGAAATCCTGCCATGAACATGGGTTCCACGGTGGATGAGTAGGTTTGAAAGGGGGTTCCATGGTTGAGGCTGGTGAATGTGCCAGTGAATATTAATCCGGCAACGGCAACACCCATGACCATTCCCAGGTTTCTGGCCGTTGCCACGGCAGCCGATGCAATGCCCCGGCGGTTGGCCGGAATTGACCCCATGGCCGCAGTGCTGTTGGGCGAAACAAAAAGGGCCGTTCCTGTGCCGGCCAGGGCCAGGCGCCATACAATGGCAGTCAGGCCGGCATTGGGGCCAATCCGGGTAAATGCGAACAGGGCCAGGGCAAGCAGCCCCATTCCCAGGGTGCAGGGAAATCTTGATCCGGTTCGGTTGTAAAGGGCGCCGGACACGGGGCTGATGAAGAACAGCAGGATAAAGGGGGTGACCATCACGATTCCCGTTGCAGAGGGTGACAGACCGCAGGGGTGGACCAGGTAAAAGGGCATCATAAAGACGATGACGAACAAAGACCCGAACAGGATGGCCGAGGTGATTACGGGCAGCACAAACAGCCGGATTTTTAACAGGGCCGGATCAAACAGGGGGTGGGGGGCCCGGGCTTCGTTCCAGACAAACCCCAGGCCGGCCATGGCAAAGGCCAGCAGGAATCCCAGGGTCCTGGCTGAAAAAAACTGCCACTGGTTGAGGTGGGTGAGGACGACCAGCAGGCAGACCAGGCTGACGGCCAGCAGGAGGCTGCCGGTTTTGTCCATGGGTTCAAGGTTGCCGTGGTTGGTCCGGGGGGTCCTGAGGATGAGGGTTCCGGCCAGGGCCGAACCAATGCCGATGGGGATGTTGATATAGAAGATGAACCGCCATGAAAACAGATCCAGGAGAATCCCGCCCGCCACAGGGCCGGCCGTGAGGCCTGCCGCCACCACGGCTCCCACCATGCCCAGGGCCTTGCCCCGCTCCCTGACCGGGAAGGTATCCACGATCAGGGCCGGCGAGCATGCCATGAGCATTGCTGCGCCGCAGGCCTGTACGGCCCGGGAGATGATCAGAAAGATCGGGGTGCGGGCCATGGCGCACAGAAACGAGCCCGCTGTAAATATGAGGAATCCACCCGTGTATACCATCCGCTTGCCCCGGATGTCGCTCAGCCGGCCAAAGGTCAGCAGCAGCGAAGAGATGGTCAGCAGATAGACCACCACCACCCATTGAATGGTTTCAAGCCCTGTTCCCATGTCCTGCATGATATAGGGCAGGGCAATGTTAACGATGCTCGAGTCCAGGGTGGACATGAAGACCCCCAGGGCCACGCAGGCAAAGATCAGCCATTTGTTTTTGTCGTCGTCAGCCATATGGCCTGTATCTTAATGTGAGTTGTTCCACTAGACCAGCATTTTTTTCAGAAAATGCCCGGTGTAGCTCTGCTTTGATCGGGCAACCTGTTCAGGAGACCCCTGGGCAATGATCTCACCGCCCCTGTGGCCCCCCTCCGGGCCAAGATCGATGATCCAGTCCGCGGTTTTGATCACGTCCAGGTTATGCTCGATGATGATCACGGTGTTACCGGCAAGGGAGAGCCGCTGGAGAACTTTCAGGAGCAGTTTGACATCCTGGAAATGAAGTCCCGTGGTGGGTTCGTCCAGGATGTAGAGGGTCTTGCCCGTATCCCTTTTGGCAAGCTCCCGGGCAAGCTTGATGCGCTGGGCCTCGCCGCCTGAAAGGGTGGTTGCGGCCTGGCCCAGCTTGACATAGGTCAGCCCCACATCCATGAGGGTGGTGAGGATGGTCCGGATTTTCGGGTGGTTCTTGAACAACTCCATGGCCTGGACCACGGAAAGGTCGAGGACATCGGCAATGGAATGGTCCTTGTACTTGATCTCCAGGGTGGCGGTATTGAACCGTTTTCCGTGGCACACCTCGCAGGGAACAAACACGTCCGCCAGAAAGTGCATCTCCACCTTGATGTAACCGTCCCCGTGGCAGGCCTCGCACCGGCCGCCCTTGACGTTGAACGAGAAGCGTCCCTTTTGATATCCCCTGGCCTTTGCCTCTGGAAGGCTGGCAAACAGTTCCCGTATGGGATCAAACACCTTGGTGTAGGTGGCAGGGTTGCTCCTTGGGGTCCTGCCGATGGGCTTCTGGTCGATGTTGATAATCTTGTCCAGGTGCTCAAGGCCGGTGATGGCCCGGTGACGACCAACCTCCAGGGTGGCCTTGTTGAGTGTTACGGCCAGGGCCGGGTAGAGGATCTGGTTGATGAGGGTGGATTTTCCGGCCCCTGAAACCCCGGTGACGGCAACGACCAGCCCCAGGGGGATTTTGGCCGTGACGTTTTTCAGGTTGTTTTCCGTGGCCCCCTTGATGGTGACAAAGCGGTTGCCCATTTGCCTGGGAGTGCGTCTTTGTTCCGGAATCTCAATGGTTTCGGTCATGTTGAGGAACCGGCCCGTGATGGACATGGGATCTTGTTTAATCTGGTCCGGGGTGCCCTGGGCCACGATCTGGCCCCCAAGGTGCCCTGCACCCGGGCCGATGTCCACGATCCAGTCGCTCTTCTCCATGGTTTCCTGGTCGTGTTCAACAACGATGAGGGTGTTGCCGATGTCCCGGAGGTGGTGGAGGGTCTTGAGCAGCTTTCCATTGTCCCGCTGGTGCAGGCCGATGGAGGGTTCATCCAGGATGTAAAGAACGCCGGTGAGCTCGGAACCGATCTGGGAGGCCAGCCGTATCCTCTGGGATTCACCGCCGGACAGGGTGGGGCCGTTCCGGTCCAGTGAAAGATAGTCAAGCCCAACGTTTACAAGGAATCCCAGGCGGTCCTGGATCTCCTTTAACAGCTCTTCGGCAATGAGCAGCTGGTTGCCTTGAAGCTCAAGGCGTGAGATGAATTCATGGGCCTCCTGGATGGTCATTTCGGTGAGATCAATGATCGAACGGCCGTTGATCATGACGTGGAGCACCTCTTGCTTGAGGCGTCGCCCCTGGCACACAGGACAGGGTTTGGACGTCATGAAGCCTGAATAGTACCGTTTGGACCCCTCGGACTGGGTGGACCGGTACCGGCGCATGAGGGTGTTGAGCACCCCCTCGTGGGACATGGTCACTGCCCCCTGGATCTTGGCCGAGTTCCAGTTGACGGTCAGTTCCCTGCCGTTGGAGCCGAACAGGATGAGGTCCTTCTGGTCCCGTGGAAGATCCTTCCACGGGGTGTCATAATCCAGACCCCACTGCTCTTCCATGGCCAGGAGCTGTTCTTTGCCCCAGGAGCTGTTGGTATAACGGGGGTTCTTCAGGAAATAGTTTTTCCATGGAATAACGGCCCCCTGGCGGATTGTGAGACTGGGGTCGGCAACGACCTTGTTTACGTCCATGGACAGGAGGGTGCCGATACCATTGCATTCCGAGCACATGCCAAGGGGTGAGTTGAACGAAAAGAGCTGGGGCACAAGCTCGGGATAGGCCATGCCGCAGCAGGAACGGGCCTCGCTCATCTTGAGGTCTTCCCGGCCCGGGATGTGGACAAAGAGCCGGCCGTTGCCAAGTTTAAGGGCTGTCTCCACCGAGTCGGTGAGGCGCTTTGTGAATGCCGGGTCCTGCTTGATGACCAGGCGGTCCACCACCACCTCGATGTTGTGCTTTTTGTTCTTGGGCAGGGTCTGTACATCGGCAAGATCCTGGACCACGCCGTTGATCCTGACTCTGGCAAACCCCTCTTGTTTGAGATCGCCCAGCCGGTCCCGGTGTTCGCCCTTCCGGTTCTCAACAATGGGCGCCATGACCAGGATCTTGGAACCCAGGGGAAGGCCAAGGATCTGGGAGACCATGGTCTCGGCATTGCCCTGGCCGACCTTTTTGCCGCATTGAAAACAGTACTGGGTGCCGATCCTGGCAAAGAGCACCCTGAGGTAGTCGTAGATCTCGGTGATGGTTCCCACGGTGGATCTCGGGTTCTTGCTGGCAGCCTTTTGTTCGATGGCAATGGTGGGGGAAAGCCCACGGATGGTGTCGTACTTGGGCTTTTCCATCTGGCCGATGAACTGCCGGGCATAGGAGGAGAGCGATTCCACGTAGCGGCGCTGCCCTTCGGCAAAGATGGTGTCAAAGGCAAGGCTTGATTTGCCGGATCCCGATACCCCGGTGAACACGATGAGCTGTTTCTTGGGAAGTGTTACATCGATGTTTTTCAGGTTGTGCTCCCGGGCTCCCTTGACGATGATGGTGTCAAGTTCCATGGTCTTCCGGGGTTTGATGTCTTCTATGATGGATTCCATTGCGGATTGGCCGTTTTTCATGGTGCTGGTTTCCGTTGGCTAAATATATTAAACCCGTTTGCACAAGGGGGTTTTTTCATGGTTTTTAACAATTGTTCAAGATGAAAATAATAAGCATGGCCCGGGCAATGTAAAGAGGGCATCATACGAAGTAAAACCTTTTGAAAAATACAAAGGAATCGATTGTAACGGTAATCTGAATAGTGATGATATCCATCGTAAACCAGGTCCCGGCCTAAACAGGTTTTTATTGCCCAATATGATTCCATCTGTCTTCCTGGAACGTGTCCAGTCAAAAAGATAGATTATAACTGTCTCTTTTTTTTCCATGGCCTGATGGAAATAGAAGGTGGGGGGCGGTGTAATAACATAGACGTTGTTATGCGGTTGGAAGCAAGCCGTACCATTGTGGAGGCGATCTGACCCTTGGCATTGCCACTGGATCATACACAATGGCATAATTCTGGGGAATGGTTTGGCCGATTCAACCCTGGGCCTTTTTGTGTCGTTGCCAGGCCAGAGCTTCGGGTTTGCTTGTTTTTCCGAAAGACCCCGTTGACAAGAATGGCTCCCCTTCATAATATTATGAATATCGTACAGGTATAACCATGAGTCTAAATTAAATCTATCAGAGAGAAAAAAGCAATGGGAAATATTATTCGAACAACCGTTCTGCTGGCTGCCATGACCGCATTGATGATGGTTATCGGGCAAATGCTGGGCGGCAATCAGGGCATGATGATTGCTCTGGTTTTTGCCGGTGTGATGAATTTTGCAAGTTATTGGTATTCTGATAAAATCGTATTGAAAATGTATCAGGCCCGGGAGGTCACGCCACAAAGCGCCCATGGTCTGTATGCAATTGTTCAACGGCTGACCCAAAGGGCAAACCTGCCCATGCCCAGAATCTTTATCATTCCCCAGGACACGCCCAATGCCTTTGCCACTGGCCGGAATCCTGACCATGCCGTGGTTGCAGTGACCGAAGGTCTTTTAAATCTTTTGAACGAGCAGGAAATCACAGGTGTTCTGGCCCATGAACTGGCCCACGTGCGAAACCGGGATATTCTCATCGGCACCATTGCGGCAACCATGGCCGGTGCCATCATGATGCTGGCGAGCATGGCCCGCTGGGGGGCCATTTTCGGCGGAGCACGGTCCAGCGACGATGAAGGTGGCTCCAGTGTCATCGGGTTGATCGCCCTGTCCATTATTGCCCCCATGGCTGCAATGGTCATTCAAATGGCCATATCCCGCTCAAGGGAATACCTGGCTGACGAGACTGGCGCGGCAATTTCAGAAAATCCCGAAGGCCTGGCCCGTGCCCTTGAAAAGCTGGGCGCCTATTCAAAGCGGATTCCCATGCAGGCCAATCCGTCCACTGCCCATATATTCACCGTAAGTCCCCTGTCCGGTAGCACCCTGATGAACCTTTTTTCAACCCATCCGCCCCTGGAAAACCGGATTGCGCGCCTGCGCCAGGGTTCAGACAGGGGCACTGGCAACCGGGATGCGGCAACCCGACAACGGGATATGAACACGGAAGCAAAAAAGGCCTGGGACCGGTTAAGATAACCCGGTCCCAGGCCGTCCTTTTAAAAACGGTCAGATGCAATCTGTCATGCTGCTGTTTTGACTTTTTGCAAAAATACATTTTTTGCACGACTGGCGGGTCGAGATTCAACCTGGCGTGTCAGCCAGCCTGATTTATGGGGCGTCATCAGTGCATAGGGTCTGATCCAGAACAGGGAGGTAAAAAAGTAAAATCCATAAACAAAGGCCCACAGGGAAGAAAACCGACCAAATTTCCATGCATATAACGTTGCGGCCAGGCTTGAAGAGATAATGACCCCAAGCATTGTATTCACGCCAAAGGTCATGGGATGCCAGATAATCAATCCCCAGGTGATCACAAGGAAAAGCTGGGCCTTGGTCAGCGCCATCCAGCCGGAAACAAGGTTGATTCTTGCCCCGATCTTGGATCCCTTGCGGAAGGGCTTGAAGATAAAGCGGGTCATGGCAATGGTTTCACGGATATTGCTTCTTGCCCATCTCAGATACATCTTGCAGAGGGTCACGTACTTGACCGGGGCTTCGGTATAGACCCTGGCATTTTGTTGAAACAGGACGTGGTGTCCCTGCCTGAGGATCAGGTTGGTCATTGCACGGTCTTCGCCAATGTTGGCCGGCTGACCGCAAAATTTCTGATTCAGCCATTCGTGCAGTACATCCATCACCACATCCCTGCGGTAGGCTGACAGTGCGCCAGGGGTGCACATCACCGCCTTGACCATGCTCTGGCTTGCACGGATAAAATCAAAGCTGTAGACAAATACCACATCCAGCATTTTGGGGATAATCCCTTTGTCCATATTTAAAACCCTTACATTTCCCGCAACAGCACCCACGTTTCGATCCACAACAAAAGGGGTTACCATATTTCTCAGGGTGTCCGTATCCACCGTTGAGTCACTGTCAACGGTGACCAGAACCTCTCCAACGCTTTGTTTGAAACCGGCATAGAGGGCATGGCGTTTTCCCCTGTTGCAGGGCTGTTTGATGGTGGTGATTCTGTTTCCCAGACTCCTTTTGGCCTTTTGAATCCATTTCCAGGTATCATCCACACTTCCGTCGTCCACGGCAATTATCTTGAATTTATCCCTGGGATAATCGCTGGCCGCAAGGCTTTCAAGGGTTACAAAAACCTGTCTGCCCTCGTTGTAGGCAGGAACAATTATGGTACATTCCGGAAGAAGATCATCTTCGCAGCTTTCAATGGGCCTGTACATCAACACCAGCACGATCCGCCATACCAGTTCAGCAAAGGTGAGTACCATGAAAACGCCGCAAAATAGAACAAACCCCTTGCCCCATGATGAACTGATCAGAAAATTCGCCATGGATGCGCCACGAATGACACCCTGCCAGGCTGCAAACACAACAATGGCTATGCAGATAAGGGCCGCCATTTTGCCCGTTCGTTTATGCAGTAGTCCAGGATTTACCCATGGTGCCATTTTATTGACCTCCTTGTTTCATTTTTTTTCGAAATACAAATTAAATGGTGCTTTATGCGGCATACGTTGCCATATCCACATCTTGTTGCCTGCTACCATAGCAACCGCCGTGCCAAGGTGTAATTGGGTTGATAAATGGTGGAATTCAAGTGTTTTTACGGTGCTCCGCCCATGGAAAGTTACGAAAATTGCACCCTTGGGTACGAAATTTACCCTTTGTCTCCATGGGAACTCCATTGCTTTTGGTGTCAGGCCGTCTGCCCTGATTGACTTGTGATCCCCCAAATGCTAAAAACCTTTAAAAAGAGCAGGACGAACAGCCCTTCAACGCGTTTGGAATAAAGCTGACGCATTGGTTCCTGTAAAACGTGGATATTGGCAGCAGGCCCATGAAATTAGGCATTTCAAGAAAACTGGTTCTATTTTTTTCCCTTTTTATTCTTATTTTTTACGGTACGGTCGTGGATATGTTTATAAAAGTCCGGGATATGTCAAAGATATCCTCCCGCATCGTGACCATAAACAACCAGATAGCGGAATTGTCCGAGAATCTGCGGGACAGCCTCATGGATATGGAGGTCAATGATAAAAAATTCAGGTTGTTGAAAAAAAAACTGTACTTTGATTATTTTGAAACGGCACGCAAGGCATACAACCGGGACCTGGTTCAAATCATCGGCCTGGAATCAAACCTTCCGGAATTTTCAAAAACCTGGAGAAAAATTGAGCAGGCGTATGGGCGGTTTACAGGGTTTCGCCCAAAGGATGACTTCATGGATTTGCCTGCACAATGGGACCAGGAAGACCTGATCATTGAGTGGATGGACCTTATTTCAACGGCCAGGGAAACCAATGATTTGCAAATCAAACAGGGCCTTATCCGGATAAATCGTCAAAGCCGTCAGGTTGTACGCAACGGTTTGATCGGATTTGGTATCTCCATGGTTGTCGGGTTGTTCGGTATTTTGTTTATTTCAAAATCAATGTTAACCCCGTTGAATAAATTAAAGCTGGGGTTGAGACAGATTTCAATGGATAATTATGCCCACGAGGTCGTTGTTTCATCCAGGGATGAATTCGGGGAACTTGCAGATGCATTCAATGATATGAGCCATCAACTCAAGGCTGACGAAGATATCCGGTCTGATTTTATTGCCACCTTGAGCCATGAAATCAGAACTCCGCTCTCGTCTGTTCAGGAATCCGTTAACATGATTATCGAAGAGATCCTGGGCCCGGTAAATGAACGACAAAAGAAATTTTTAAAACTGGCCGGTTCTGAAATTACCCGGATCACCAGTCTGTTAAACCACCTGCTGGACATTTCCATGCTCGAGGCCGGCACTCAAAAATCAAATCCAGCCCCGCTTGATCCCAACCAGCTCATTGTTCAAGCGATTCAGGCCCTTGACCCCACAGCAAAGACCAAACACACCCATGTGCAGGCCCACCCCCTGCCCGGGGCACCCCGGGTAATGGGTGAAGAAAAGGAGATTATGCAGGTATTGATGAATATTATCGGCAATGCCATAAAATTTTCAGATGAAAACAGCCGGGTGGAGATCTGGCTTTCAAAATCCAGGGAGGATGGGTTTTTGAGCTTTAATATTTCAGACACCGGCCCGGGCATCCCACGGGAAAAACACGGTTTGGTTTTCAAGCGATACTATCGGGCAGAGGAAGTCAGAAACCATATGAGCGGGGTCGGGCTCGGTCTGAATATCTCCAGGAGAATTGTACAGTCCCACGGCGGTCGAATATTTGTTGAAAACAATACAGACAAAGGATGTACCTTTACGTTTACCCTGCCTGTTGAGAAAAAAATATCGGTATAGGAGATTGGATTGATGTTTGGATCATACGTGAATGATGGTATTTTGAAATTTAATGCCAGCCGGTTCTTTGGGTTGTACTGGTTTGTCTTATTTTTATGCCTGGGAGTTGTTCTGATTGGATGCCAACACCAGAGCAGGTATCCGGTGGTCAAGGAAGATGTGACGGTCTATGAAGATATGACGGTCGATGAAGATATGATGAACGATGAAAATATAATGATCGATGAAAATAAGGTGGTCACGGAAAACATGATGGTCAAACAGTCCCGCCAGGCTTTTTTAAGTGGGGATTACCTGCTTGCCAGAGAAAAATTTCAGGCGCTGTCAGAGCTTGCAGAAGGTTCTGAAGATCAAAGTTATGGGCGTTTTGGCCTGGTCTGTGTAACATTGGCCACTGCAGGGGATGCCTCGGCATTCCATCGGGTTCTGGTTTCATTTTTGCAGCATTATAACCGGAACAGCACCCAGGCAGACAGTGCCGGGGTGGGCGTTGCTCCGCCCAAAGATTCTGAATTGCTGATCAGGGCCCTGGAACACGGCAGCCGCCTGATGATGGCAGAACAACAGGCAAACTTAAACCTGATTGACGGATTGAAAGCCAAAACCGCAAAACAAAACCGGGAGATCCATAAATTACAGACCCTTGTCAAAACCCTCCAGCACCAGATCTCAACCCTTGAAAGCATTGACCAGGATCTCCAGGAAAAAAGGAAAACGCAATGACGGCCGGTCCTATAATATTAATCGTTGATGACGACCCCAGTATCCTTGAAGTGCTTGATGCAAGGCTTACAGCGTCAAATTTTACAGTATTAAGGGCCAGGGATGCAGCAACTGCCATCCAGATATTAGAGGCTCAACCCATTGATCTCCTCGTCTCAGACGTAAAGATGCCCCAAAAAAGCGGTATTGAATTATTCACACAAATTCAGAAAAAGCTTCCGGATCTCCCCGTTATTTTCCTGACCGCCTACGGTACGATTCCGGATGCGGTGGATGCCATACGGCAGGGGGCGGTTGATTATATTTCAAAACCCTTTGACGGCCGGATGCTGATCCAGAAAATTAATGATACCCTTGCTGCCCAGGTCAGGGTTAAAGAGAAAAAATGTCCGACCGCCTTTGAAGGCGATTATTACTGGGGTAAAAGCCGGGTCATGAAAGCGCTTTATTCCATGGTTCAAAAGGTTTCGGCCACCCAGGTAAACGTGTTGATTCTCGGTGAAAGCGGTGTGGGCAAAGAATGCATTGCCAGCTACATTCACCAGAACAGCACCAGAAAGTCCCATCCGTATAGGGTCGTTGACTGTGGTTCCACACCGGACGGTATCCTGGAGAGCGAATTGTTCGGACATGTCAAAGGTGCGTTTACCACCGCAGTTAAAGATAAACAGGGCCTGATTCAGGCTGCAGACCGGGGTACACTCTTTCTGGATGAAATCGGCAACATTTCCCAGGAGATGCAATGCCGGTTGTTGAGATTTCTGGAGGACGGGAAAATCCGGCAAGTCGGTTCGGTCCGGGATGCAATCATCGATTGCAGGATCATTGCAGCGACCAATGCCGATTTAATGGCGGATATTGAATCCGGTACCTTTCGACAGGATCTCTATTACCGGTTAAAGGGCATTACCCTGACCATCCCTCCCCTGAGGGAACGAAAAGAGGATATTCTGCTGCTGTCACATTTCTTTGTGGATCGATACACCCGGGCCCAGGGCATTGAGTCAACCCGGATCGCAGATACAACCATGAAGGTCCTCCTGGAACATCCATGGCCCGGAAACATCAGGGAATTGAAAAACACCCTTGAAGCCGGAACCATTCTCTGCCAGGACCATACCATTCAGCCCTGGGACCTTCAGATTGAGAACATCCGAAAGGGTGCGACCCTGGTATCTGACGCACAACAGGACTTTTCCATTGAACAAAGCGAAAAAAATACGATTATCCGGGCGTTGAAAGAATCAAGGGGGGTGCAGAAACACGCTGCCGACCTTTTGAACATCAGTAAACGCGCCATTCATTATAAGGTGAAAAAATATGGGATAGAGCCGTCTGAATATAAATAGTAAGGGGCGGTGATCAACCAGGATCATGGGTGTCAATTCTTTTTACACCATGAAAAAAAACATCATACCCGCTGCTGTCGCAGCACACGATGGGATTGGCCATCTGATTGTCCGGACGGTAAAAAATTCATGTATGGGTGGGGTTTCAACATTTTTGGGGCCGGACGGTCGTCATTGCAGGCAGGCAATCTGCCGTGGCATCTATCTTGCTAAAAGGCTTGCTGTCATTCAAAAAAACAAAAAAAGGATTTAAACATGGCAAAAAGTCTTTACATTACACCCACCCAGACCAAAAGTGGAAAATCACTGATTGTACTCGGAATCATGCAGCTGTTGTTGAGGGACATCCGAATTGTCGGGTTTTTCAGGCCCATCATCAACCCGCCCGAAAACAAGGGCAAAGACTTTGACATCGATCTTGTGCTGTCCCACTTCTACATGGGCTTAAGGTATGAGGAAACCTATGCCTATACCATGGAAGAGGCAAAGAACATGATCAATTCGGGGCGCCAGTCTGAAATGATGGAGACCATACTCAACAAGTACAAACAGCTCGAGGAAAAGTGCCGGTTTGTTCTGTGTGAGGGCACGGATTTCGCTGCCGGCAGTGAAGCCTTTGAGTTTGATATCAACGCCGACATCATGGCTGATCTTGGCACGCCTGCCCTGGTGGTGGCAAATGGTTACCGTAAAAGTATTGATGAGGTGGTCAGCTCCAACCAGCTCTCGATTGAGAGCTTTGAGAACAAGGGGGTGGATGTGCTTGGCGTTCTGGTCAACCGCGTGGATCCCCTTTGTCTGGAAGAATTAAGGGCCACCCTTAAAGAGAAAATCCGACGGCCCGACAGCCTGGTCTACACGATTCCGGAACTCGATACCCTGAGTCGGCCGACCGTCAGGGACGTTCAGAAATATTTTGGCGCAGAGGTGCTTTATGGCCAGGAAGCCATGGACAACCAGATCTCGGATTGCATTATTGCCGCCATGCTGGCCCCGGATTTCCTTAACCACATCAAGAAGGACAGCCTGGTGGTGAGTTCGGGGGATCGGTCAAGCATTGTTTTGACCGGCCTTGCCTCCAGGCATTCCGCATCCTATCCCGATATCTCAGGTATCCTGGTGACCGAGGGAATCCGGATGCCGGAAACCATCATGCGGCTTATCGAGGGGTGGAAAGGCGTACCCGTACCCATCCTCCAGTCGGGGGCAACAACCTATTCCACGGTAATGGCCTTGAACCGGCTCCAGGGAAGGATCTCTCCGGAAAATCCCAAGCGGATCGCCCTGGCCCTTGGCACGTTTGAAAGCCATGTGGATACCGAAGAGTTTCGCGACAAACTGGCTGCAAGGAAATCCCTGCGCATCACTCCCCAGATGTTCGAGTTCGGCCTCATTGAAAAGGCAAAAAAGACACGGCAGCATATTGTGCTGCCCGAGGGCATTGGCGAGAGAATCCTGCGGGCTGCTGAGATCCTTTTGCGTCGCTGCGTCTGTGACATCACCCTGCTCGGCCGGGAGGATGCCGTCAATCAAAAGATCCAGGAGCTGGGTCTGGATCTGTCCGGGGCAAAGATTGTGCAGCCGGACAAGAGCCTGCTTCTGGAGGATTATGTCAAGACTTTCTATGAGATACGCAAGTCAAAGGGCGTTACCCTGGACATGGCCGGGGATACCATGGTGGACCCCACCTATTTTGGAACCATGATGGTTCACAAGGGGGATGCCGACGGCATGGTGTCCGGATCGATCAACACAACGGCCCACACCATCACACCGGGATTTCAGATCATCAAGACCCGCCCGGGAGCCTCCATTGTTTCGTCGGTGTTTCTCATGTGCCTCAAGGACCGGGTCCTGGTGTTTGGAGACTGCGCCATCAACCCGAACCCGACTGCCGAACAGCTGGCTGAGATTGCCATCACGTCGGCAAAGACGGCAGCCGTTTTTGGTGTGGAACCAAGGGTTGCCATGCTTTCCTATTCCACGGGATCTTCAGGAACGGGGGTGGATGTGGAAAAGGTGATCCAGGCCACGAAGCTCGCCCGGCAGATGATGCCGTCCCTGCCCATTGAAGGGCCGCTTCAATACGATGCCGCCATTGATCCTGAAGTAGCAAGGACAAAACTGCCCGATTCCATGGTGGCAGGACGGGCCACGGTGTTTATTTTTCCTGATCTGAACACGGGAAACAATACCTACAAGGCGGTCCAGCGGGCCTCGGAAAAGGCCGTGGCCATCGGTCCCGTCCTCCAGGGGTTGAACAAACCCATCAACGACCTGAGCCGGGGATGCACCGTTCCGGACATTGTTAACACGGTTGCCATCACAGCCATCCAGGCCCAGGCCGGCAAGGGGCTCGTTTAGACAAAAACGATTTGATAATCAGGCACAGGAGGATCCGGGTATGGGAAAGATAGTGATCGGGACGGGTGTAACGCTGGCAACGATCATCGCGATTTTCCTGGTCCAGCCGGCACCCATTGATCCGGTGGCCTATGCCCCTGCCCGACTGCAGCCCCTTGCCGGCGCCCTTTCCCCCAACACCCTTTTGCAGCAGGCCGAACTTCTGGCCCTGGGGAAAATCCACGGGCCCGAAGAGGTGGCCGTGGACAGCCAGGGCCGTGTTTATGGGGGAGTCCAGGACGGTAGGATCGTGAGGCTTCTGGCCGATGGAAATCTGGAAACCTTTGCCGAAACCCGGGGCCGCCCCCTGGGGATGCAGTTTGACACCCATGGCAATTTGATTGTCTGTGATGCCTTTAAGGGGTTGCTTTCCATCAACCCCGAAGGGCAGATCAGGGTGCTTGCCACCGCGGCAGACGGTGGCGCCTTCAAGTTCACCGATGGCCTGGATATTGCCCGTGACGGGACCATCTATTTTACCGATGCAAGCCTAAAGTACTCTCCGAATGAGTATCTGTATGACCTTCTGGAATCAAGGCCCCATGGCCGGTTCATGGTTTACGATCCAGACAGCGGCCACGTTCGGGTTTTGCTGAAGGAGTTGTATTTTGCCAATGGGGTGGCCCTGTCCAGCCAGGAAGACTTTGTTTTAATCAATGAAACCTATCGTTTCAGGGTGATCCGTTACTGGCTGAAGGGCCCCCGGACAGGGACCTGGGATGTTTTTATTGATAATCTGCCGGGATTTCCGGACAATATTTCAAGCAATCGTAACGGCACCTTCTGGCTGGCCCTTTTTACCCTGCGGAACAGAGCCGTGGACCTTATTCAGTCCTATCCCTTTGTCAAAGCGCAGATGTCCAAACTGCCCCAAAGCCTGTGGCCCCTGCCAAAACCCTACGGTCTGGTGGTGGCCCTGGATGAGCAGGGAAAGATCACCCAGAGCCTGCATGATCCCACCGGCAAACACCTGGGGGCCATCACCTCTGCCAGGGAATATAACGGGTTCCTCTATCTTGGAAGCCTGCACAACGACCGCATCGGAAAGTATCCGTTGCCCTGATGTTCCCCCCGGGCCATCGGATTGCCGTGGACCCGGATCGAGTCTCAGGCCGGGTTGTGTCTGGTATATAACGCTTTAACATAGTCAACAAATCGTTGTTCCGGGGAAAACCCGAGCAGGGCCTGGCCGTTGGAGACAAAGTTTGAGTAGGGGTTGAAATCATAGAAGCAGGGTTTGCCCGTGCGGGTGTCCAGGAGGTATTCCACACCGCCAAGATCGGCACCGGCACCCTGTATGATGGATACCACCTGGGCAACAATGGTCTCATCGGCTTCAAACGCCTGGATCCGGACCTCCGGGTTCAGGGCGCAATGGTCAAAGGCGTCGGTCTTGCCATGGGACGTTTGAGTCACGGAGCAGCCGTCTGCTGCGCAATAGTTAAAGGTGTTTGCCACCATTTTCTGTTTGATGCTGTAAAAGAGGCGTTTGCCAAGGATTTCAACCCGGTAGACGTAGCCATCGGAATGGATATATTCCTGGACCAGGCCGGTGCCGTCAATTCCCAGATCGACATTCCCCGACGCAACCGCGGCTTCCAGTTCATCATCGCTGTCATACCGGGCAATCCCGCTTCCGGAGCCACCGATATTGGGTTTGATGATCAGCGGGAACCCGATAGATTCGGCGGCCGTCAAGACATCCTCGGGCCGATGGACGGCAACCGCCCGGGGGCAGTGGAGTCCCAGTCTGGCGAACAAACCGTTTTGTAGCGCCTTGGAAGCACCGGCAAAGTGGGTACGGCTGCCGTTGACAAGGGTGACTCCCATGGCTTCCAGCCAGTTCAGGTAGTGAAGGGTATGGAAAACAACGGATGGATCCCTTCCCGAAGAGGGCATGATATTAATGCGGTTGACAGCGAAATTAAAATCAGGGCACCCTTGGTCCGGGCAAAAAGAGAGGTCTGCAACATTGATCCGTCTTAAATCAATCCCATTGGATTTAAATGTTTCAATCAGGGCGTCGGACCAGGTGGGGTGCTCGTATAAAAGTGCAATCTTCATGGGGTTCCTTTTTTGTTTGATCGGGTCATTTTTCAGCAGCAGCTGTTGCCGGGACGGATCCGTCCCTTGAACCACCTTTCCATGATCAGGGCGGCGCACCCTGTGCCCGGGTTTACTGAGATGGCGTCCACGGGGCAGTTGTTGGCGCAGGCTCCGCATTCGATGCAGGCGTCCTTCATGGCAAATTCGGCTTTTTTGTCCGCCAGGACAAACACCCCATGGGGACAGACCGTCCGGCACATGCCGCACCCGATGCATTTGAGTCGGTCAAGGGCGATGGTTGAAACGTCCTTGATATAGTGAAAATGTTCCATGGGCTTCTCCTTGTCCTTAAAATGCCGAAATCAGCCAGAGGAGGGTTCCTGCGGCCACGGATGAAATCTGCCAGGGCAGGGACCGCTTCATCTCATGTTCCACCCCCGAGGGTGAGGTAAAGGGGGTTGATCCTGTAAAGTTCATGGCAAGATAGGACCCCAGGGATGTGGTGATGAGAACCAGGGCGAGGAGGCCTGAAACTCCCACACCGGAAGGCATTGCCGATGCCGACACAATTCCCGCAGCCACTCCGGCAATGGCACCTTTTATGGAAAAAAAGACCCCGGGAAGCCGCAGCAGAAGAATGGGGGTCACCACCGTTCCCGCAACGATCCCGGCCAGCACGGAGAAGAGCAGCAGAATGCCCCGGGACCAGGCCGCCTGGAACGAGAAGACGGCAGGCCCGATGCCTGAAACCAGAAACACGACCGGGATCAGCCACGCCAGATATTTTATGAGAAGGCGGATTTCCACGGGTATCAGGACCATGCGCTCCCGTAACGGAAAGGTGACCTCCCTCATCTCCTGTGATGCCCCATGGCCGGCTGCAAGGAACGCCTTGATATCTTCGGCCCGGATGGGTCCCCATATGACCTTGAATCCGGACAATCGTCTGACCCTGAGGGCTGAAACCCCCGTTGCCCCGAGCTGGGGGACAATCACGCTTCGATGATCCACAAGTCTGGCAATATGTGAGGACCGGATCCGTTTGACAAGCTCATCCGTTGCAAAGGTCCCCTTGCCTGCGGCACACCATACATTGATCCCCCGGGTGTCCAGAACCAGAATCCATGCGTCCAGCCCCTGGAGATGCCTTCTCAGGCAGTCAAACGAGAGCTTGTAATTTGCAGTTACCAGAACCGGGGAGTGTCTGTCCGGGCTGCCGACCCCGTAGATTCCCGGCACAACTTTGTATTCATCCCTCAAGATTCCCAGGCGGGCCCGCACCGTGCCCAGCCTGTCGCCAATTTCCAGGGTCGTTTTTACCACGGGAACCCCTCCGGCCTCTGTTTTGACAAACCGGTCGACAAATGGGAGGATCCGGTAACCTGGTCGTTCATGATCCCCAGACGGGGGAGCAGGCGGAGGGCCTCAGCAGGTCCCGTTATCAATTTTATCGTTCATGGGGTTCCTTCTGTGTTGAATGTTGTGATCAGCCCTGGAGGGCTTTGAATACAGGCCGATGCCCCTGAATCCGTCAGTTCCTTTTTTGTTCCAAATCCCCAGAGAACGCCAATCCCGCACACCCTGTTGGCTGCTGCACCGATCATGTCGTGCCTGCGGTCCCCGACCATGGCTGTCCTGGACGGATCAAGGGACTCACGGTTCAGAACGTGGGCGATCAAACTGGTTTTATCGGTTCGGGTGCCATCCAGTTCACTGCCGTGGATCTGGTTGAAATACTGGCCCAGGTTAAAATGGTCGACAATCCGCTGGGCGTAGACCCGGGGCTTTGATGTGGCCACATAGAGCGGGTGGCAATCGTCCTGGAGCCTTTTCAGTGCCTGGGGAATTCCTGCATAGACCCTGTTCTCAAACAGACCGACCGAGCCGAACCGCTCCCGGTAGATTGCCAGGGCCTTTTCGGCAAGGCTGTCATCATCGGATTCAAGCAGGATGGCAAAGCTTTTTTTTAGGGGCGGTCCAATGCACCACCGCAAATCCGCCTGGGGGGGTAACGGCCGGCCCAGGGCTTCCATGGCATGGCAGATAGATCTTGAGATGCCCTGCAGGGGGTCTGTGAGTGTTCCATCCAGATCAAACAGGATGCTGATTTTATCCATAATTTTTTTTCCCAACAGGTTGAAAAGTCGAGGGGGTACCCTGTGGAACCCTTCTGACCCCTATTAGCCGGACAGGTGCCCCCCTGTCAAGTCCAAACCCTGAACCGCAGGTCGGTTCTTTCCCGGGCAACACTGGAATTCAGGATTTTGGGCACGGGTTGTCCAGCGCCTTCCAGGGCACTTCCCAGGGAGGGGGGTGTCACCTTTCCCTTTATGGGCAGTGGATAATGTGCTATAACGGGCAGGTGGAAACAGTGCCTGAATCTTAGAAAAAGGAAAAAATATGGCCAGGGAAAATGATGTTGTTTTGATTTATCTGGAGGATACCCCGGTTTCGTTTGCCAGGGTTGAATCCATCGAGCCGGACGTGAAAAAGGACTGGTACCATATCACCCTGCTCATGCTCCAGATCCCCCTCCAGACCGTGACCTGGACGTTGAAGGATCTTTACATCAACGGTGACGATTTTTTCATGGGCGGAAAACGCATGAAGATTGAAGTGGTCGAGGCCCCGGAGGAGACGGCACCGGCACCTGCCGTGGATTCAGATTCCAAGACCCCCGGCCCGGACCAGTCCGGACCGTCCTCCCAGGAGAGCCATGGAAAGGTGATCTCCCTTGCCGATGTGCGTGCCAGAAATAAAAACAGCTCAAAGTCCTGAGTCCGGGAAAACCGCCTGCCATGGACAGGTCTTTGTAAAGGAAATTATCCCATGAAAATAGGCGATCTTGATATCGGGGGCAGAACTGTTCTTGCCCCCCTTGCCGGTATTACCAACCTTCCCTTCAGGATCATTGCAAAAAACTGCGGCTGTGCCCTGGTCTGTTCTGAAATGGTCAGTGCCAAAGGACTTGAATTTAATTCGGAAAAGACGGTTCAGCTGCTCCGGACCGACCCGAGTGAACGGCCCGTGTCTGTTCAGATTTTTGGTGCCGATGCCCGGTCCATGGCCAGTGCGGCCCGCTGGATCGAGGAGAGAAACGGGGCTGATATCATTGACATCAATTTCGGATGCAGCGTTAAAAAGGTGGCCAGGACCGGGGCCGGTGTGGCCCTGATGAAGGACATGGACAATGCCCGGGCCATTATCCGGGCCGTGCGCAGGGCCGTGTCCATTCCCTTTACCATCAAGATCCGTTCGGGTTGGGACAGTTCGGCCTCCCAGGCCTTTGACATTGCCCGCATGGCAGAGGATAACGGGGTGGATGCCATAGCCGTCCATCCCAGGACTGCAGCCCAGGGGTTCAGGGGCAGGGCAGACTGGTCGGTGATCGCACGGTTAAAGGAGATGCTCTCCATTCCCGTGATCGGAAACGGGGACGTCACCACCCCTGAACAGGGGGTTGCCATGATCCACGAGACCGGTTGCGACGCCGTCATGGTCGGCCGGGCCGCCATGGGCAATCCCTTTATCTTTGGCGGCATTGAGGCCCTTCTCAGGGGCGAGGCCCGGCGTGAACCCACCCCTGGGGAGATCTTTCAAATCATGGAAGAGATGGTGGTTTCCCATGCGGCCTTTCTTGGTGAAAGACCGGCCTGCAGGATGATGCGAAGCCGGCTTGCCTGGTTTGTCAAGGGGTTTGCCGGTGCTTCGGTTTTCAGACGGGAGCTTACCGGTATTGAGACCCTGGACCAGGCCCTGGGGCTGATCCGTGGATTTGCGGCAGATCTTCAGGATGCCGTCCAGGGAGAAATCCTGGTTTGACTTTAAAAGCGAGGGCGTAATGGACCGAGAACCGACAACCCTTCCAGGGCAGACCTGGGAGTTTTTTTCCGCCTGCATCCACTATCTTGGCAAGTCAACCCTGACCGCCCTGTTCCAGAGGGGAGAACGCCAGATCGAGCGCTGGTCTGCCGATCCGGCAACCTCTGGAAGCCAGCGGAACCCCATTGACCGGTATGAAATGCTGCTCCAGGCTTTGATGGACAAGGGTCAGGCCGGCACGGCACGATCTGCCGTGGCAAGGCAGGCCCACATTGTCGGGTGCGAGCTTGCGGACAAGCAGATGCCCGTTCCAGACAAGACGAGCATCGAACTTGAGATCATTGATGACCTGTCGGCCAAAAACGAGTATGATACGGTTCTCCTGGATTCTGGGTCCACCCAGGAGCAGTGCCGGACGGCCATGGAGACGTTTATCCGGGAGGTCAAGGAGAATTATGTGAAAAAATGCCAGGACCGGGGATGGACCCCTTGAACCAAGGAGAAGACCATGTCGATTGAAAAACTGGATAGGGCCCTTGGGGCCGAGATTGGCGATCTTGCGGCCCAGGGGCGGGCCAAGGCTGAAGAACGGGTGATCACACGCTATCTACCCCCATTGGACAATAAAGGTCCCCGATACTGCCTTGCAGGCATGGACAAACAGTTCATCCGCATGAACTCCAACTCATATCTTTCCCTTTCAAACCACCCGAAACTGATCGAGGCAGCAGACCGGGCCACACGGGATTTCGGCGTGGGACCGGGTGCCGTTCGTTTCATCGACGGCACCTTTGTCCACCACCGGACCCTTGAAACCCGGGTGGCCGCCTTTGTGGACAAACCCGGGGCAAAGATTTTCAATTCGGCCTACACGGCCAACTGCGGCCTGGCCCTGACCCTTTCAACCCCCGCCACCCACTGGATTGGCGATCAGCTCAACCACAACAGCATTATCCGGGCCATGCGCATCGCCAATGTACCCTCTGCCAACAAGGGGATCTTCCGCCACAATGACATGGACGACCTCCGGCGCTGCCTTGACCGGGTGGATCCGGGTGTGGAAAGGGTGGTGGTGGTGTTTGACGGTATTTTCAGCATGCGGGGAGACAATGCCCCCATTGACCGCATCCAGGCCGTTGTCGAACCCTATATCCAACGATTCAGGGACGGGGTGATCACCGTGGTGGACGACTCCCACGGCATCGGGGCCTATGGCAGCAGCGGCCGGGGAACCCCTGAATTCTGCGGCCGCCAGCCCGACATCATTGTCGGCACCTTTGGCAAGGCCTTTGGCGTGAACGGCGGGTTTATTGCCGGCAGCCCCACCCTGGTCGAAGCCGTGCGGCAGAAGGCCGACACCTATATCTATACCAACCCCCTGAGTGTTGCCGACTGTGCCGCAGCAACCGCGGCCCTGGACATTTGTGACAGCGCCGAGGGGCTGGGGCTGCTCTCGGGCCTTGAACAAAGAATCCAACAGTTCCGTTCGGGCCTTTCCCAACTGGGCATGGAAACCATTGACGGTCCCCACCCCGTGGTTCCCCTGATGGTGCGGGAGACCCGCAGAACCCGGGAGATGGTTGAAACGCTTTTTCAAAACGGGGTGCTGGTGGTGGGCCTCACCTTTCCCGTGGTGCCAGAGGGCGACGAGACCATCCGTTTCCAGATCAATGCGGCCCATACCGAATCGGACATTGACCAGGTCCTGGCCCTATTAAAGCAATTTTAAGCCCCCTGGATGACGAGGGGCAAGTCACACCCCTATAGGAGAACCATGCTCAACAACACCTTTCACCACATTCCCGGCATCGGGCTCAAAACCGAGCAGCAGCTCTGGGACGCAGGGCTTGACCACTGGGACCGGCTGAACAATCCAACCGGGCTGAACCTTTCGCCCCGGCGGCTCGAGACCCTGACCCGCCACGTGGATCAGTCCAGGCAGGAGATGGAACGGGGCAATTACACCTATTTTGCCGAACGGCTGCCCCCGGCCTTTCACTGGCGCTTCTTTCCCGAGTTCCGGCATTCCATGGCCTACCTGGACATTGAGACCACGGGCCTTGAACCGGACTATGAGAGCATCACCACCATCGCCCTGTACGACGGCACGGCCATCCGTTACTATGTCAAGGGTGAAAACCTTGACCGCTTTCCAGAAGAGATTGCCCAGTATAAGGCCATTGTCACCTACAACGGCAAATGTTTTGACGTGCCCTTTATCGAGCATGAGTTCGGCATCCGCCTTGACCAGGTGCACATCGATCTTCGCTATATTCTCAAGAGTCTGGGGTTCAGTGGCGGCCTCAAGGGGTGTGAACGCAAGTTGGGCCTGGACCGTGGGGACCTTGACGGGGTGGACGGCTATTTTGCCATCCTGCTCTGGAACGATTATATGCGCAACAAAGATCGACGGGCCCTGGAAACCCTGCTGGCATACAATATCGAGGATGTGGTTAACCTTGAAACCCTCATGGTCAAGGCCTACAACCTGAAGCTGGGCCAGACTCCCTTTGCCAGGACCCATGCCATCGGCCTTCCCCGGCGGCCCGATCTTCCCTTTTCAGCCGACGCTGCTACGGTTGAACGTATCCGGGGGCGCTGGTATTGAGTTCTTGCTCCAGTAAGGCCGGGTTGTGTGACGTGCTCCTGGTTCAGCCGCCCATGGAGGAGTTTTATCTGACGGCCAAGCGGACCGTTCCCTACGGCCTTGCCTGTATTGCCGCAGTCCTGATTCAAAACGGATTTTCCGTGTCCATCGTGGACGGCCTTGCCGTTAAGAAATCCCGTATCATCGAGACGCCAGACACCCTGGGAGATCTCGGCCTCTTTTATGGCCGTGAAGACCTGTCGCCGTTTGCTCTTTTCCACCACTATCGCCACTACGGCTACAGCTTTGAGCATATCGGTGCCCGGGCAAGGGCGGCGCAGCCCTTGCTTGTGGGGATTTCCTCGCTCTTTACGGCCTATTCCAGGGAAGCCATGGAAACTGCCCGGGCTGTCAAGCGGTTCTGGCCGGACTGTCGTGTGGTCATGGGCGGTCACCATCCCACGGTGTTTCCAAGGGAGACCATGGCCTGCGATGCCGTGGATTTTGTGCTCAGGGGGGAGGGGGAGGTGTCCATGGCCCAGCTTGCCCTGGCCCTCAAAGACCATACCGGCCTTGAGGGAGTGCCGGGGATTGTTTTCCGCCGGTCAGACGCCTCCCTTTATGTTGACGAGCCTGCCTGGATAGACGACCTTGACCGTACCCCCCTGCCTGCCACCGACCTGGTGGATCAGTCGTTTTACCGGCGGAAAAAACGGGGCAGCATCAGCGTTGTCACGGCAAGGGGGTGTCCCATGCACTGCACCTACTGCTGTCTTGGGGCCTCGTCCGCCCATGCCCCCTTCCGCCGTCGGTCGGTGGCCTCGGTCCTGGCCGAACTTGAGGTCCAGATGGAGAGCCAGGATGTCGGGTTTGTCGATTTTGAGGATGAGAATTTGAGCCTTGACCGGGGCTGGTTCCTCTCCCTCCTTGAGGGAATTTCGGCCCGGTACGGCTCCCGGGACCTGGAACTTCGGGCCATGAACGGGCTCTATGCACCATCCCTGGATCATGGGGTGATCGCCGCCATGAAGCAGGCAGGGTTCAGAACCTTGAACCTCTCCCTGGGCTCCACCTGTAAGGCGCAGCTGGCCCGTTTCAAACGGCCGGACGTGGGCCGTGCCCTTGATTTTTGCCTTGAAAGTGCCGAAACTTTTGGCCTTGAGGCGGTGTCCTATCTGATTGCCGCAGCCCCGGGCCAGGACCCCCGCCAGTCGGTACGGGACCTTGTTTACCTCGGGGCCAGGCGGACCCTGGTGGGACTCTCCATTTTTTATCCGGCACCGGGCAGCCATGATTTTATGGTGTGCAGGCAAAAGGGGCTTCTTCCCGCTAATTTTGAACAGATGCGATCCACGGCCTTTCCCATTTCCGATACCACCACGCGGATTGAGGCGGCAACCCTGCTCCGGCTTGCCCGGCTGCTCAATTTCATGAAAGCACTCAAGGACGAGGATGATCTGCCCGCCCCAGGATCAACGGGTAAAAGAAGATCTTGGGTCGATCCCGCCAACCGCAGGGCGGCGGGTAAACTTCTGGTGGCGGATTTCCTTGAGCATGGCTGTATCCAGGGGGTCTCTGCCGATGGAACGGTGTTTGATCATCCTGTCTCACCATCCCTGGTCGCGTTTTTTCTTTCGGGTCTGGCTGGGATTACCCTCCGGGGGGTGGGGGAAACAGATGGGTAGGTCGGTGCAAGGTGGAATAAAAATCGGTTTGCCCCTTGTAATCTGCCTGTTTTTTACGTAACATGGAAAATTAGCTGTCGTTCTTTATCATGGGCAGCCATCCGAATCATTATCACCGTCATGGCCGGAGAGAGGTATCAGCTCTTGGTCACAACGAAGTTTGAAATGCATTCACTGAAGATGCTTCGGTGGGAATTTCACATAAAAAATCTATCACTTGTTTATCGAATTATTTATTTGGGAGTTTGATGTTGGAACCTATACAGGGATACCTTGAAATAATGGACAGGGGCTTTGGATTTCTACGCTCCATTGAAAAAAATTATCAGCCGGAACCCGAAGATCCCTATGTCGCTATCCCGTTGATCAACCGGTTTGATCTCAGGGAGGGCAGTTTTATTGTGGGTGAGGGGGAAAGCAAGGGGGCCAAGAACAAGAATCTTGCACTGGTCAGGGTTCATACGGTCAATGGCCTTTCCCTTGACGAATACACCCGGATCGCCCTGCTCCAGGAACAGACCAGCATCAACCCCATGGAGCGTTACACCATGTGCCAGGGGCCGGAGGACACCACGGGCAAGGCCCTTGATCTGATTGTTCCCATTGGCAAGGGCCAGCGGGGATTGATTATTTCGCCGCCAAAATCGGGCAAGACCACCATATTGAGACACATGGCAAATTCCATCATCCTCAACCATCCAAAATCCAAGGTGTTTGTTCTGCTGGTGGATGAGCGCCCCGAAGAGGTGACGGATTTCAGGCGGGGCCTCAGGGAGGCCCAGGTGTTCTATTCTTCGGCAGATCAACAGATTGCCCACCACATGCGAATGACACGGCTTGCCATGCACACGGCCATCCGGTGTGCCGAGACAGGCCAGGACGCCGTGGTGTTCATCGATTCTCTGACCCGCATGACACGGGCCTTTAACATTGAGACCAACAGCCACGGTAAAACCATGACCGGCGGCCTCGGGGCAAACGCCATGGCCTTTCCAAGGAAGATCTTTGGTGCGGCCAGAAACCTTGAAAGCGGCGGGTCATTGACCATTCTGGCCACCATCCTTGTTGACACGGGAAGCCGGATGGATGACATCATTTTTCAGGAGTTCAAGGGAACGGGCAACATGGACCTGGTGCTTTCAAGGTCCTGTGCCGAGCAGCGGGTTTGGCCCGCCATCAACATCAATCAGTCGGGCACCCGCAAGGAGGATCTTCTCCTTGACGACCAGGAATACGAAGAGACGATCCGCATCCGAAGGGACCTTTCCAGCCTGGATGAGGTCACTGCCATGCAGCGGTTCCTGGAGTACCTTGGATAATTCCCTTGCTGTAACCCTTGTCCAGGCAAGCCTCGCGTGGGAGGACATTGACCAGAATCTTTCTGCGTTTGACGCTATCCTCGAGTCAATCACCGAACCGACCCGTTTGATCGTTCTGCCGGAGATGTTCACCACGGGGTTTTCCCTTGACGCACCGGCCCTTGCCCAGACCATGGATGGCAGCGCTGTTGCCTGGATGGTAAAAAGGGCAACGGAAAAAGGGGTGGATCTGGTCGGGTCCCTCTTGATCCGGGAGAACGGCTGTCTGTTTAATCGACTCGTCTGGGTCTGTGCCACCGGCGAAATTCACTGGTACGACAAACGCCATCTGTTCCGGTTTGCGGGAGAAGACCGGTATTTTACCCCGGGAACCGAGCGACTCATCGTTACGATTGACGGTTGGAAGATCTCTCCGTTCGTCTGCTATGACCTGCGGTTTCCCTGCTGGACCCGGAACGTGAACAACGGCTACGATATTGCGCTGTTTGTGGCCAACTGGCCGGCATCAAGGCGTGCCCACTGGCGGTCGTTGCTGGTTGCAAGGGCCATTGAAAACCAGGCCTATGTTGTGGGTGTCAACCGTGTGGGAACCGACGGCAATGCCATGGTCTACAAAGGCGATTCCTCCGTAATCGATCCCGGGGGCGAGGTGATGTTTCACCACACCCCGGGACCTGTGACCCGCACCATCATCCTCTACCACAACCTTCTTCAGGAATACAGGCGCAGTTTTCCATTCTGGATGGATGCCGATGGGTTTTCTCTGTCTGCTGTCAAGCCTTAAACCCACCAATAATCTTGTTGAGCCGTCCTGAAAGTTCAGAAAGGCCAATGGCCTCGTCATTTAAAGTGTTGCTGCTGGTTGAAATCTCTTTGGCCGCCTGGTTTACATGGGCAATGTCCCTGGTTATCTCATCGGAAGCAGAATTGAGTTGATCCATGTTTTCTCCAACCTCACCAATGCCGGTTGATGCGCTGTTGATGTTGTTCGATATCTCGGTTGTGGCAATAGACTGCTCTTCAACGGCTGAGGCAATGGTGGTAACAATGTCGTTTACATCGCCAATCACCGTTGAAACCTCATTGATTTCGTTGACCGTTCCCCTGGCAGTAGACTGAACCCCTTCAATTCTTTCCTGGATTTGCCGAGTAGCCTGGGCTGTCTGTCGAGCAAGTTCTTTGATCTCCGAAGCGACAACGGAAAATCCTTTGCCCGCCTCACCGGCCCTTGCAGCCTCAATGGTGGCATTTAAAGCCAGAAGGTTGGTTTGTTCGGAAATGTCGTTTATGGTTTCAGTCACCACCCCGATTTCCTGGGCTGCCCTGCCAAGACGGGTCATGGAGGTGCTGGCATTTTCAGCCTTGGTCACGGCTTCCTGACTCATGGTTCTTGCCTTTTCCGAGTTTCCGGCAATTTCGTTGATGGTCGCGGCCATCTCTTCGGTTGCAGAAGCCACCATGTTGATATTTGCCCTGGCATCTTCCATTGCTCCTGCCAGGGAAGAGATGGTTGAACTCATTTCTTCGGTTGCTGCCGCAACTGTATCTGATTTCTCCGAGGTGTCGTTGGCACCCTGGGACATGCCCCCTGCAATTTCAACCAGGGATGATGCTGAATCATCAATGGTGCGGGCCTCGCCGGTCACTGTTTTAATCAGGTCCTGCAGTCGTTCCATAAAGAGATTAAAGGCCCGTGCAAGTTTCCCGATTTCATCCCGGGACGTCACCTTGAGGCGTTTTGTGGTATCTCCTTCGCCTTCGGCAATGTCTGAAAGGCCGATCAGTACCCGATTGATGGGTTTGACAATAATGGCATCGGCAATAAAATAAATGGCGGCAACCAGTATAAAAAGGGTGATCACGGCAATGGTGATGCTGATGTTGCGAAGGGAGATTGCCTCTGCCATGATTGCATCAACCGGAGCGGATACGGCCAGACTCCAGTTGGCTCCGGTTTCGCCCGGAGAAATGGGCGCAAATACAAAAATACTTTTTTTACCGGTCTTGGCAGCTGAAAATTCCTGGGATGTCGATTCTCCCTTCAGGATGCTGGTGTAGGTCTTCTGGGAAACGAACGCCTTGATGTTTTTACCGATCAACTCTTTTACAGGGTGGGCCACGATCAATCCGGTATCTGATACCAAGGCACCGTATCCGTTGCCATAGGGCTGGATCTTTGAAATCATATCCCGCATTTTATCCATGGAAAAGTCAAACCCCGTTACTCCCACAAAGCGGTTTTCGATGGTCATGGGCACACAGGCGCTGACAACGGTCACCTGTTTACCTGCGATGGTATAGGTGACCGGTTCCATGAGTGTTTCTTTGTTTGTGGCCCTCGGTTTTGTGTAGTATCCGGTTGTGGTTCCGTCTTCATACTCTACTGCAGGCTCAAGGTGGAGGCCGCCATTTGTGTTCCAGTAGTGGATGAACCGCCCGGTCCCATCGTGGCCTTCGGTGCCTGCAAATTCACTGTCCCGGTTGTCCAGGGCATTGGGCTCCCACACGGTCCATAGGCCGTTAAAGTCAGGGGCTTTGACAAGGGTTTGCTCCATGATCCGGCTAAGGTCGTCGCGGTCGGGCATTGTTTTTATGGTCTTGAGACTGGTAAAGAGATTGGCCATGTTCCGGGCCCCGTCCAGAGCCTTTTCCAGTTCCGCTTGAATATCGGTTGCATTTGTTTTGGCCATTGCCATGGTGATGTCCATGGCCATCTGTTTTGACGATGCTTAGGTCTTTATTGTTATGATCGAGATGGAGACAGTCAACGATAAAAGTACGATGCTACAGATTGACAACAGCAGTTTTGTCTTTAAACCCATCTTGTCCATGGGGCTTTTCCTTTGTAATGTGGCGTAATTGCCTGTTCGTATGATAGAGTAGAATGATTGGCAAATGCCGTGGGCTAGTCGCCGTCAAACATCCGTCCGATTCCCCCGAGTACTGAGCCTTCTCCCTTGGTCTTTCCCCCCGCTGACGGTGCATGCTGGAGGATGCGGTCTGCCATGCGCGAAAACGGCAGGGTCTGGAGATAGACGGTTCCTGTTCCCGTGAGGGTGGCAAGAAACAGCCCTTCACCGCCGAAGAACATGGACTTGAGGTTGCCGGATCGTTGAATATTGTAATCAATGCCCGGTGAAAATCCTAGGATGCAGCCCGTATCCACCCGTAGGGTTTCGTTGTTGAGCTCTTTTTTGATAATTGTGCCGCCGCCGTGGACAAAGACCATGCCGTCCCCCCTGAGGCGCTGGAGAATAAACCCTTCCCCGCCAAAGAAACCAACGCCCAGTCGTTGGGTAAAGGCTATGGAAATTTCAGTCCCAAGGGCTGCACACAAAAAAGCGTCCTTCTGGCAGAGAAGTTCCTGACCCTGGTTTCCCAGGTCCAGGGGAACAATCCGGCCCGGATAGGGGGCGCCGAAGGCCACTCTCTTTTTCGTGTCGGCGGTGTTGGTAAAGTGGGTGATGAAGATTGATTCCCCGGTGATCATTCTTTTTCCACTGTCCAGCAGTTTGCCAAACAGTCCCCTGTCCGGTTGGGAGCCGTCCCCCATTTTTGCCTCAAACAAAATTCCGTCGTCCATCCAGTTCATGGCGCCGGCTTCTGCAACAACGGTTTCATTGGGATCAAGCTCCACTTCCACGGCCTGCAGGTCGTTTCCAAAGATTTCATAGTCGATCTCATGGCATTTCACTGGGAATTCTCCTATTTTTATGTTTGTGGATTAAAATTTTTAAATAGTTACCACGGTTTTTTTAAAAATAGAATCACTATTTGAAGCCGTTACCCCCCCATACCCGTTTCCATGATTATAATTGTTCTATAATTTGCCATTTCTTGACCTTTGTGACCAAGGTTGTTACAAGATTACCAAGGCTATTACATCAATTAAATAAGGATGAATCAATATGAAGGTAGGAGTGATCGGGCTTCCCCAGACAGGCAAAAAGACCCTGTTTCAGATCCTTACGGGCAGCGAGGTAAAAGAGCGGTCCGGGTCGCCAAAGGCTGTACCGGGTACGGCGGAGATACTTGACCGGCGGTTTGATCGCCTGGTTGCCATGTACCAGCCCAAAAAAGAGGCCCGGGCAAGGGTGGACCTTGTGCTGCTTCCCAAGATCGAAAAGGAGACCATTGCAAGGGGTGATCTGTTCCGGGATATTGTTGACATGGACGCCATCTGCCATGTGGTCAGGGCATTTGAAGACGAGGCCGTCTACCACGCCGAGGGTTCGGTGGACCCCTTGAGGGACGCTGAAACCGTGAATCAGGAGCTTCTCCTCCACGACCAGATCTTTGTTGAAAAAAGGATCACACGCATCCGGGAGATGATCAAAAAAATCAAGGACGAGGACCAGGTCAAAGAGCTTGCCCTGATGGAGCGGATGCTGGCCCATCTGGAAGAAGAAAAACCGTTGCGCCTCATGGAGATTTCCGCCGACGATGAAGCGCTCATCCGAAGCTATCCGTTCATCACCCGAAAGCAGATGATTCTGGCCGTTAATGTGGGCGAGGACGACCTGGGTGACGATGCTTTCCTTGACCGGTTCAACACGCTTTGTGCCTCCCAGAGTATGGAGGCCATGGTTGTTTCGGCAAAGGTGGAATCCGAGATTGCCCTGCTGGACAGCGAGGAGGAACGCGCGGCGTTCCTGGAAGACCTGGGCATTGAAGAGGCGGCCCTTGGGGTGTTGACAAGGCTCTGCCTCAAGGCCCTGGGATTGATATCTTTTTTCACCGTTGGCCAGGACGAGGTCAGGCAATGGCTGGTGCGCAAGGGGTCTGCGGCGCCCAGGGCTGCGGGTGTGATTCATTCAGATCTGGAGCGGGGGTTTATCCGGGCCGAGGTGATGAAGTATGACGATCTCATGGCCCTCGGGTCTGAGGATGCCGTTAAAAAGGCGGGTAAATTCTACGTCCAGGGAAAGGAGTATCCCGTGGTGGACGGTGATATCCTCAACATCCGGTTCAAGGTGTAGACAACTGGGGGGGTAACCCATGAACAGGTTTGATAAACGGCTCTTTTGCCACGATCTTCCCACTGAACCCGATTCCGCCATGGGTACCATCCTTGTCACCGGCGCCACAGGATACATCGGCGGCCGGCTTGTTACCGAGCTCATGGCCCGGGGATACCGGGTTCGTATCATGGTCCGGGTTGCTTCTCCCGACCACCAGGAGCGGTGGCCGGGTGCCGAGATAGTTGTCGGCGACGCCCTGAGCGTTCCCTGTCTCACGGATGCGCTCAAGGGGGTCCATGGCGCCTACTATCTGATCCATTCGATGCTCCTGGGCCAGGATGAGTTTGAAGCCGTGGATATCATGGCTGCCGTGAATTTCAGGAAGGCGGCTGAAAGCCAGGGTGTCCAGCGGATCATCTACCTCGGGGGCCTGGGCGATTCCCGGGATTCCCTGTCCCCCCATTTAAGAAACCGGAACCAGGTGGGGGCTGCCCTTAAACAGGGCAGGGTGGCGGTCACTGAACTGAGGGCTGCCATTATCATGGGCTCGGGGTCCGTGGCCCATGAGATCATCAAATCCCTTGTGGTGGATGCCCCCGTCCTTCCCCTGCCTGCATGGAGCCGGACACGCTGCCAGTCCATTGCCATACGGGATGTCATCAAATACCTGGTGGGTGTGCTTGAAATCCCCGATACGGCAGGCCTTTCCTTTGATATCGGGGGACCGGACATCCTGACCTATGGCGAAATGATCCGGATCATGGCAGGAATTCTCAATAAAAAGCCCTGGTTCATGCCGTCTTTTATTCAAAGTGTCAGGGTGAACGCCTATCTGGTGGGCCTGATCACCCCGGTGCCGGCAACCATCACCCGTGCGCTTTTTGAGGGTATCGTCAACGAGGTGGTCTGCCGGGACGACCGCATCCGGCAGGTGCTGCCCTTTGATCTTCTCTCCTATGAAGAGTCAGTGAAAAGGGCCCTTGCCATGGAGGATCTCAACACCGTTACCACCCGGTGGTCCGATGCCTATCCAAGGGATTACTCCCTGGCCGTCAGGCTTGACCAACTGCCCAGACCCCCCCTTTACACCAGCACCTGCAGCATTGAGAGCACCAAGACGGCCCAGGCCATATTTCGTTCGGTCTGCGGCATCGGGGGGGAGCGGGGGTGGTTTCACAGCAACCTGCTGTGGAAGCTTCGGGGCATGGCCGACAGGATGATGTTCGGGGTGGGAACGGCAAGGGGCCGAAAGCACGCCAAGGGCCTCAAGGTCAACGATGTGATCGATTTCTGGCGGGTGGAGCGCATCACCTATGACACCCATCTGCTCCTGAGGGCCGAGATGCAGGTGCCGGGTCTTGCCTGGCTGGAGTTCACGGTCGAGCCCGCCAGGGGACGGCAACGCTTAACGGTGACGGCCTATTTCCATCCCCGGGGGGTGTGGGGAAAGATTTACTGGTATTCCCTGCTTCCCTTTCATTATTTTATCTTCACCGATATTATCCGCCAGATCGATGCATCTGCCTGATTTTCAGCCGGGGAAAACCGATCCTGGATTCAAGTTGACCTAACCTTGTTCCTGTGTAAAGATGGCGGCAAATTCGGTAGGCGTTCAGTTGATTTGAGATTCAAATGATTTGAGATTCAAACAGGAGATGTCATGGTAAAAATTGGTACGATTCGTTTCCCCCAGGAGATGGCCGATCAGGTTGCCGACTGCTACACCCGTCTGCCCCTGGCCCCCAAAGAGGTGAAGATCAAGGATACCTATGTCTACAATGAATCGGGTGAAGATGTCCGGGCGTTTTCTATTTTTGAGTACCGTACTGCCCATAAAGCAGTAGCGGCCGAATACCTTGAGACCCGGTATCAACTCTTTTCCAAGATTCCGGGTCTCACCTATTCCGTTGAAGACTGGCTGTCCGTGGCCGATGCTCTGGCCGTAGTGGGCACCGGGGATTTCAGTTCCCAGTTTTCCATTCATGGCTGAAATGAAATATCTGCCCCGTGGCGCAACAAAGAATATGGCTTAAACGGCAAGACATATGGGACGCTGTATTCTGATTTGTCTCCCTATATGGCCTCGCAGGATTTAAGGGCAAAGAGAACAATTTTCTGCATGATCCTTTCCTGCATGCTCCCGGGATTTTCAAGGTCCATGCGCTCAAGATAGGGCCTGGCAGATTCCGGAATAGCGGACAGGCCCTGGCCGATGAGCCCGTGCATGATGGCAAATTTGTTTTCCTGGGCCCTCTGTTTGAACTGTCTGAGTGCCCGGCCAAGGACGATCTCCTCGTCGGTGAAGTCGGTGCCAAAGGGAAACCTTTTAAAAAAGCCCTTTTCCCGGAAGGCCGCAAGTTTCGCCTCCAGGGCCTGGGGCGTGTTGTGGGTGAAGGGTTGAGGAATCTGCCACTCCTGGGGAACCTTTCCGGCGGCCTTGGCCTTGTCCAGCAGTTCTGTCTGGAACCGTGAGTCGGCAATGCAGATCAGCCGGGTCATTGCCTCACAGTCCTTTACCCCACGGAGGTCGGCAATTCCGTATTCAGTGACCACAATATCCCTTAAGTGGCGTGGAATGGTGATGTGGCCATACTGCCAGACCACGTTTGAGGTGGTATTGCCTCCGGATTCCCGGGTGCTGCGGATCATGGTCACAGCCCGGCCGTCGTCCAGGGCATGGGCCATGGAGATGAAGTTGTACTGCCCTCCCGGTCCTGAGATGATTTTGTGGTCTTCCAGGCCGTCGGCACAAACGGCGCCTGACAGGGTCACCATGATACCGGCATTGATGAACCTGCCGTGGATCCTCTGGAGGCGTTTCAGGGTTTCATTGCCGTAGAGCTGGTTCACATAATCCACCCCCCGCATGTCAATGAGCTTGAGCTGCTCGTCGTCCATCTCCCGGAGTGCCGTGTAAAAGGCCTGGGGGCCGATGAAGAAGCTGGCATACAATACAACCCCGTTTCGCAGGCAGGGGCCAAGGCAGTTGAGGGCCACGGCTTCCACATTCTCCGGGATTCCCATGTCCAGGGAATATTCTGTGTGACCAAGCCGGATGGATCGGTCCAGATAGGTCACATCCGGGTGGAAAATGCCAAAATGCCGGAGAAAGTCGACCTCCCTTTCCTTGATCACCGGGTGGAGCATGCGCTGGGCCACAAGCTCCCTGAAAATATCCTCGACCTGGGTGTCGTCAAATCGCTTCTGGTTGAGGATCTTCTGGAGCCTGACATCTTCATAGACCCGGCGCTTGATAATGCCTGCCTTGATCAGTTCAAGAAGGCTGTCCACAAACATTTCAGACGACCCCAGGAGCCCGGTCTTAAAAACATCCGTGCCGCCGACGCTGTGGATCAATGGCGCAAAGTTGGAAAGAATCCCTGCCTGGGTGAGGAAATCGCAATAGGCCTGGTTTTCCCTGTGGCGCATGTCAAGGCCCGCCACAATAGCATCTCCGAGGGACCCGATGCCCACCTGGATGGTCCCCCCGTCCCGGACCAGGGTGGAGGCGTGGAGTCCGATCATCCAGTCCACACTGTTTACCGGTTCCTTGGGTGCCCCGAACAGGGTGAAATCAAGGTCCGGGGAATCAATGACCATGTCGTAGAACCCGGGCTCAACCACTGCCTTTCCATACATGAACGGCAGATGGGTGTTCACCTGGGCAATGATGGCCACCTTTTCGCCCCGGGCCCTCAGGTCGTGCATAACCTTTGCCCCTTCCAGGTGGGTGTCCGGGTTGGCGCTCATGCTGAAAACGGTCTTGCCGTTGATCTCTCGTTTGGCCACCAGCTGGGAGATGACGTTGCACCGGTTGATCAGGGCGTCCCGCACGGCATGGGTATAGTTTGAGCCAAGGTAGTTCTGGCCGGCATGGGCGTTGGTCATCCATCCGCCGGCCTTGTTGAAAAATTCCACCAGTTTGAAATTGGGCGGGGCCTGGTCCTTTCGCATGTCCAGTACATAGTCAAAATCGATGAACCCGCCCCAGATTCGTTCGACCAGGGGGCCGAGAAACCGGTGCTCAAGTTCGCTTGACCAGGTGGGTTTCTCCAGGGATACGGCTGTTATCAGCGTGAAATGAAGGTCAGGGTCTGTTCTGAGGCGCCGGTATATGGCATTGATCAGCTGGGTGGGTTTGGCAAGGGCCAGGGGGGCGGCAAGAATGATTTCTTTCCCCACCTGGCCGATGAGGTCGTCAACGCATTGTTCAACATCTGTGAAATAAACCGGTTGCTTTTTACTCAAAATAGCCTCTCCTTTTCATGCCTATGTTTGAACGAAGATAAACTTTTTAGAACCGTGACATTGTTTTTAGAATGCAGATTCTATCAGCTATTTTGTCAAAAGTAAACGGTCGGGCGGGTCGTCCGGTTATTTTGCAGCCCGGTAGGCGTCGTTGAGCCGATCCTTGATGTAACTGACTGTTTTTTCGTCGTATTCGTCAAGGTCAAAACAGTAGCCGTCGCTGCCCAGCAGCCCCTCGGGAATGAGATCTCCCTCTTCGTCGGGATCCGTGACCATGTCGCCGTAAAAGCAGACCGAGAGCCATCGGGCCGAAGGATCGTCATCAATGACGTCGGCCATGGCAAAAAGGGTCCGGTCGGTCTGGTTTTTGTGCCGGGGCCTCAGGGAGTAACTTACCCCGGGACGTGCTATGAATTCACAGGTTACATCTTCCATTGCCAGGATGTGGTCCCTGATCTCCATAAAGGCTTTTCTGGTCTGCGTGTCGTTGTCTTTCCAGTCATCAAGAAATGCATCAAGCTCTTTCATGGTTCTCCTTTTTATTTTTGGGGAGCAGCTTTCAAGTCCCTCCCCATGGGGGGTTGTGGTTCATATTGCTTTCCATGGCGGGGCAGGGTATCAGGGTGCCTCGGACATGTGGGTGACAAGGTGGCCAAGTTCGGGGAATATCAGCTGGTTGCAGGCAAGCTTGCACGCCTTGAGGCTGCCGGGCATGCAAAAGACGACCACCGAATTGATGATGCCTGCCCTGGCCCTTGAAAGCAGGGCCGCCGAGTCGATCTCTTCAAAGCTGAGCATGGCAAAGAGGGTGGCAAAGGCCGTAAGTTCCTTGGTAAAAAGGGGGGTTACGGCTTCGATGGTGACATCCCTCGGGCTGATGCCCGTTCCGCCGGTGAGGAGAATGGCATTGGGGGCGATCTGGGTGACCACATGCTCGACCATCTCCCGTATGGCTGCAATCTCATCGGTCACCACGTGGTGGACAACCACCTCATGGCCTTCGCTTTTGGCCTGTTGCTTTATCCAGGTTCCGCTTTTATCCTGGCTGAGGTTCCGTGTGGTGGATACCGAAATGACGGCCACCCTCAGCTTGCCAGGATCTTTACTCTTGTGCAGCAAGGTTCCCATTTTATGCCTCCTGTTCGATGAACACGGTGTCCTGGCCGTCGTGCTCGTTGAGGCAGACGTTGACCATGTCCGAGTGAAGGGTGGCTAAGGTGGTGCCTTTATAGTCCGCCTGGAGGGGCAGTTCCCTGTGGCCCCGGTCCACCAGCACGGCAAGTTCGATCCGTGCCGGTCTGCCGAAATCCATGATGGCGTCCATGGCGGCCCGTATGGTTCGGCCCGTAAACAGCACGTCATCCACAAGGATGATATTTTTATGGTCAACGGAGAAAGAAATTTTAGAGGCCCTTACAACGGGATAGTGGCTGATCTGGGTCCAGTCGTCCCGGTAGAGGTTGATGTCCATGGCCCCCACCGGCACCTTGACCCCTTCGATTTTGAGGATTTTTTCCTGGAGCCGGTGGGCAAGAAAATCACCCCGGGTCATGATCCCGGCCAGGGCAACGTCTTTTACGCCTCTGTGGGTTTCAATGATCTCATAGGCCATCCGGGTAATCACCCTTTCCATGTCCTCGGCATTGAGAATGGTTCTTCGTTTTTTCATGTCTGACCCCTGCTGTTTCAATGGTGCAGTGTACCCGCCGTTATTCCGGCATACACACCATGCCGGATTTTGATTTAAAATTTACCGGTAAACTGTTATCATCTTTTTTTCTACTGGGCAATAGATTAACCTGACGGACTGGAACAGATAACATGACCTATGATTGCACCGGGGTTATCCTGGCCGGGGGGCAGAATAAACGGCTTCCCGGAATAAAAAAAACCTTTCGTGAGATACGGGGCCGGATGATCATGGAGGTCATCCATTCACTCTTTACCGACCTGTTTGAACGGGTGATCATTGTGGCAAATGATCCAGCCGCCTTTGGGGGCTGGGACGGCACCATTGTTTCAGACATCTATCCCTCTCGATGCCCCCTTGCCGGAATCCATGCAGGGCTGTTTTACGCATCCACCCCCAGGGTGTTTGTATCTGCCTGTGACACCCCTTTCCTGGAAAGGCGCCTGGCCGAGTATATCCTCTCCCAGGCAGGCTCCGGCATTGACGTTGTCGTTCCTGAAACCGATGCCGGGCTTGAGCCGTTGTGCGCCGTGTATTCAAAGTCCTGCCTGCCGTTGATCGAGACGAACCTTGAAAACAATATCTTTAAGATCAACCGGTTTTTCCGAGAAAAACGGGTCAGGAAGATTCCCATGGACAAGATCCAGGCCATTGATCCTGGAATCGATTCGTTCTTTAACATCAACACGCCCGAGGACCTTGAAAGAGCAAGGGCCATTGCCGTGAAAAAAGGAGAATTCAATGGACATCAACAAAATGGTTGAACAGATAAAAGCCCTGCCCGATTACGACCAGGTGGGCATGATCCTCTGCCACAACGGTGTGGTTCGACGAACCACCCGGGACGGCAGGGAGGTGACCGGACTCAGGGTCAGTGTGGATCAGGAGGGCCTTGATTCCCTGGTCCGGGCCCAGAAGAAAAAACCGGGCATTGTCGAGGTGCTGGTCGAGATTGCAGCCGATCAGGACCTTGCCGTGGGCCAGGATATCATGGCCATTGTGGTGGCAGGGGATATCCGGGAACGGGTGATCGAAACCCTCACCGAAACCCTTGAACAGGTCAAGACAAAGATTACTGACAAACAGCAGTTTTTTAAGTAAAAAAGGAAAATTGATGACGGATTTTACCCATTTGGACGACCAGGGCAGGGTCAGGATGGTGGATGTGGCAGGCAAGGACGAGACACGACGGGTGGCCATTGCCCGGGGCCGGATCGACATGACCACAGACACCCTGGATCGAATCTTCGGCCAGAATGTGAAAAAGGGAAATGTGCTCGAGGCGGCAAGAATTGCAGGGGTGATGGCGGCCAAGCGGACGGCTGATCTCATTCCCATGTGCCATCCGCTGAACCTGACCCATGTGCGGGTGGATTTTTTTCCGGATCCGGCCCACAGCCGCATTGAAATTGAGGCGGAGGCCTCCCTTGCCGGCAGAACCGGGGTGGAGATGGAGGCCCTGACGGCGGTGTCCGTCGCGGCCCTGACCATCTATGACATGTGCAAATCCTATGACAAGGGCATGACCATCTCCGACATTCATCTCAAGAGCAAGACAGGGGGAAAGAGTGGCACCTTTCTGGCCGACCGGTATGATCACCCATGAGAATCTGATTTTCCTTGCCGGCGGTTTTCTTGTGGGGGTCGTGGTCTGCCTGATGTTCCAGCGCCTGGGATTCTCCATGGTGACCCGCCGTCTGGCAAGTATCTCAGCCCAGGCCCTCCAGGCCAACTCCAGCCAGTTCCTTGATCTTGCGGATCACTATTTTGCCGGGTATGTCAAAGAGGCCAGAAAGGAGCTTGATATCAAGGGCGACGAGATCATCCGCAGCGTGGACCCCGTGCGCCAGGCCCTGGACCGGTATGAAAACCGCCTGGGTCAGATGGAGCTTGAGCGGGAAAGGGCCTTTGGTTCGTTGACGGCCCAGCTGGTGGAAATGGCAAAGACCCAGCAGAGTCTCCAGCGGGAGACGGGCAACCTGGTCAAATCGTTGCGACTGCCCCATGTCAGGGGCCGGTGGGGGGAGATCACCCTGAGGAAAGTGGCTGAACTGGCCGGCATGGCCGACCAGTGCGATTTTACCGAGCAGCTCCAGCAGGGATCGGGCAAGGGCGCCCTTCGCCCGGACATGGTGGTCCACCTGCCCGGGGATCGAAATATTGTGGTGGATTCCAAGGTGCCGCTGGCGGCCTATCTTGACGCCCTTGAAGCCACGACCAAGGAGGCGCGCCGGGCCGGGCTGTTAAACCATGCCCGCCAGGTTATGACCCACATCAACACCCTTTCGGCCAAGGAGTACTGGCGGCAGTTTACGCCCACGCCCGAGTTTGTGGTGCTGTTTATTCCGGGGGAAAACTTTTTCAGCGCCGCCCTTGCCCAGAAGCCCGACCTCATTGAAACCGCCATTCAGAAGGGGGTGATCCTGGCAACGCCTGCCACCCTGATCTCCCTTTTAAAATCGGTGGCCTACGGGTGGAGCCAGGCCAAGAGCCATGAAAATGCCAAGGAGATCACCCGGCTGGCAAGCGAACTTTTCCAGCGAATCTCCCTGATGGCTGAATCCATGAACCTTCTGGGCAGGGATATTGAACGGGCCGCTTCAACCTACAACAAGACCGTGGGCTCCATTGAGCGACGGGTGATGGTTTCTGCCCGGAAGCTGTCAAACCTCGGCATTGCCGAGGATCAAAAGATCCCCGAGGTCCCTCCGGTCACCACGGGCATTCGAACCATGGCAACAGAGGAGAGATAATGGAAATGGGAGTGTTCAGAACAGGGGGTGGGTCCATGGCGCAGTCCGGGCAGATGGGAGGCAGGTCACCCGGCTGGGTTGCGGGGTTGATGGTGTTTGCCATGGTGCTTGTCTTTTTTCAAGGGTGCGGACCCAAACCACCCGTCCCGGTAACACAGTTCAACAGCCTTGAACCCCTTGCACCCGAGGACTATCCCAACTTTGCCGACACCCTTGGAAATGAGGGCCTTGAACACGCTCTTCAGGCAAGCCTCGTCTATTTTAACCGGATCCCCGATTCCAGGTCCTTTCAATTCGGACCCGATCTGTTTGATGCCGTTCATCTCAGGCTGTCGGTCCAGCGATTTCTTGAATTTGTTGCCACCGGTCCGGATACAAACGCCCTTAACCAATTTATCCGGGACAATTACCGGGTCTACGGCTCAAGGGCCAACACCGATAACGGGGTCCTTTTTACCGGGTACTACGAACCGTCAATGGCGGCAAGCCTTGTCCGGGATGACGAGTATCAATACCCCCTGTTCTCCGTGCCCGACGATCTTTTGACCATTGACCTTTCAGCCTTTTCCGATCGCTTCAAGGGCTTTTCAAGGCTGACGGCAAGGGTCGACAACCACCGGGTGGTTCCCTATTATACCCGGCAGGAGATCAACGGGATCGAGGATTTTGAACTGCGGGCCCGGCCCCTTGCCTGGGTCAAAGACCGCACGGACCGGTTCTTCCTTGAAATCCAGGGGTCCGGACGGCTTTTTCTCAAGCAGGGCGGTGAGATGAATGTTCACTACAGCACCAAGAACGGGCATCCCTACCGGGCCGTTGGACGCTATCTCATTGACCAGGGCGAGATTGCCCGGGAGGATATGTCCATGCAGGCCATCCGGCGCTGGATTGAGAACAATCCCTCACGCCAGGACGAGCTGTTCAACTACAACCCCAGCTTTGTCTTTTTCCAGAAGGAGCAGGGCGGTCCCTTTGGCAGCATCAATGTTGAGCTGACCCCCCTGCGTTCTGTTGCAACGGACCGGACCCTCTTTCCCAAGGGGGCCCTCTGTTTTATTGAAACCAGGGTTCCTGATTCTGATACCCTTGAACGGCCCGAGGCATGGCAACCTTTTTCCGGTTTTGTGATGAACCAGGATACGGGAGGGGCCATACAGGGCCCCGGCCGCTGTGATCTGTTCTACGGGAACGGCAGGTATGCCGAGTTTGGTGCCGGCCACATGAAGCACCCGGGCAGGCTCTTCTTTCTGGTGTTAAAACCCTGAATCTTTTACCTTGCAAAACCCCGGTGTGTCGAATAATATTGTCAGATCATTAGGATCTGGTGATCAAGATCAGGTTGAGGAGGTATATTGGCCCATGATTCCGGGATTTGAAGCCATTGTTGAGCAAAGAATCAAACAGGCACAGAAAAATGGGGAGCTGGACAACCTGCCCGGGCAGGGGCGGCCGCTGCCCGCGGAGGAGATTGATTTCTCAAACGAGTACCGGCTTGCCCACAAGATACTGAAGAATGCCGGTTTTCTTCCCCCGGAGGTGGAGCTCAGGCGGGATATCTCCGCCATGGAACAGCTCCTGGATGCCGTTGAACCGGGCAGTGGCGAACAGGAACGTATCAGAAAAAAACTGAACCTTCTCATGACCCGGCTGGGCATGACCCAACGTGCCGGAAAGACAATTTCCATTCCTGCCCAATACAGGAACTCCATTATCAACAGGATATCGTAATTTCCATGAAATTTAAAAATAAAGATAAAGAGGGGATTTTCAAAAGTCTCTTTGCCGCCTATTTTGTTCTTCTCCTCCACGTGTTTCTGCTCGCAGGAACGGGCATCACCGTTGTCCTGTTCCGGGGGGTGTACCACTATCTGCCCTGGATCATGGGGGGGCTTGCCGTGCTTGTCCTTGCCCTGTTCTGGATCTTTTATCTTCGGATGAAAAAGAGCAGCCGGGAGATCAAGGACGTGCTCTCCTTTCCCGAGTTCAGGGGCAGGGCCGTTGAGATAAAACTTCTGGGGGGAATGGCCACCTTTTCCATCGGGGAATCCAAGGGTGCCGACACCCCCCTCCTCGGCCATGGCGGCTTCCAGGGCGACGGTGGGCAATTGCGCCTTGCAGCCCCGGAAGAGGGAATAGAGCAGCGGCTTGCAGAGCTTGCCAGACTCTATGGGGACAAGCTCATCACCCGGGAGGAGTTTGACATGGCCAAGCGGCGCATTCTTTTTGATTCATCCCCATGGCCGGCCCATGGGATCGATTCTGATTCCAACGAGTGATCCACACCCCTGGTTGTGGGGGTGAACGTTTTATAAAATCCGGAAAAACAGATTTAACCCATGGGGACAGGCGGTCGCGCTGTCCCAAACACAGGGGGGATATATGGTAAAAATAAAACTGGCATTGTTGTCGGGCGGCATCTCGTCGGAACGGGAAGTCTCCCTGAACGGCGGGTTCCAGGTGTATGAAGCACTGGACAAGGAACGATATGAGATCGTTCAGTACGACCCTGCCACGGATCTTTCAGCCCTTATAAACGATGCTGAAACCATTGATGTGGCCCTGTTGATTCTCCACGGCCCCTATGGCGAAGACGGCACGGTTCAGGGGCTTCTGGATCTTCTGGATATTCCCTACCAGGGGGCAGGCGTGCTTGGCAGCGCCATTGCCATGAACAAGCTTGCATCAAAACGCCTCTACCTGCAGGCCGGAATTCCAACGCCGGATTTCCTTAGTTTTTCAAGGACGGATCAGGTGGATCTCCATGCCTGCGTAGAACGCCTGGGGCTGCCCATTGTGGTCAAACCCGTATCTGCCGGATCAAGCGTGGGCATGAGCATTGTCAAGCAGGAGAAGGATCTTGGGGCTGCCCTGGAAAAGGGGTTTGAACAGGACGAAGCTGTTCTGCTCGAGGCCTATGTCAAGGGGCTTGAACTCACCTGTGCCGTGATCGGCAACCAGGAGCTTGAGGCCCTGCCGGTGATTGAGATCCTTCCGGGTGAAGGCCATGAATTCTTTGACTATGATGCCAAGTATGTTGCCGGTCGTACCCAGGAGATCTGTCCGGCAAGGATCGAGGAATCGGTTCGAAAGACGGTCCAGGCCCATGCCGTTGAGGCCCACAAGGCCCTTTTCCTCAAGGGATACAGCCGGACGGACATGATCCTTTCAGACAGGGGGGTGACGGTTCTGGAGACCAATACCATTCCAGGAATGACCGAAACCAGCCTGCTTCCCCGGGCGGCAAAGACTGCGGGATATTCGTTTTCCCAGCTCCTTGACCGTTTGATTGAGCTTGCCATGGAAAAATGACGGTCGTTTAAACCGTGGCACAGGGTTGTAACCCCAGGTCATAGCCGGCCCGGTCGGCGCGATACCCATAACCTGCCCGGCCCGAACCAGACAGCCAATAACGAAATTCTGCCGATGGTCATGCCTGGGCAGGACTTTTTTAAAACAAAATAATGGAGAGATAAACAATAATGAAGATTCTTGTTGTGGGAAGCGGCGGCAGGGAACATGCCCTGACCTGGAAAATTTCCCAGAGTACCCTTGTGGATAAAATCTATTGCGCTCCGGGCAATGCAGGAACCACCCAGTATGCGGAAAACCTTGCCATCCAGGCCGACGATATCAAGGCCCTGGGGCTGTTTGCCGAGGAAAACGGGATCGACCTCACCGTTGTCGGGCCTGAGGTTCCCCTTTCCATGGGTATTGTGGATCATTTTGAATCCATGGGGCTCAGGGCCTTTGGACCCAATAAAAAGGCGGCCCAGCTTGAGGCGAGCAAGATTTTTGCCAAGAACCTCATGAACAAATACAATATTCCCACGGCCCAGGGGCGATCGTTCAACAACATTGACCAGGCAAAGAATTACGTCAAGCAGATCGGCGCACCCGTGGTGGTCAAGGCCGACGGACTTGCAGCAGGCAAGGGGGTGTTTGTCTGTGCCACCGAGGCCGAGGCCAACCAGGCCCTGGATTCCTTGATCAGCGATAATATCTTTGGGGATGCCGGCACCCTCGTGGTTGTGGAAGAGTGCCTCCAGGGTGAAGAGGCTTCTTTTATCGCCCTGACCGATGGAAAGACCGTTCTGGCCCTTCCCTCGTCCCAGGACCATAAACGGATCTTTGACAATGACGAGGGCCCCAACACCGGCGGAATGGGGGCCTACTCCCCGGCCCCGGTGCTTGATTTCATGCTCAGGCAGCGGGCCATGGACGAGGTGATGATCCCGGCCGTTCGGGGAATGGCCGCCGAAGGGTGCATGTTCAAGGGCGTCCTCTATGCCGGTCTCATGATCCACAAGGATCAGATCAAGGTGCTTGAGTTCAATGCCAGAATGGGTGACCCTGAAACCCAGCCCATCCTCATGCGCCTTGTGAGCGACCTGGTTCCCCTGATGGAGGCCTGCGTGGATGGTGGTCTCGACCGGTACAAGGCCGAGATTGATCCCAGAAGTACCCTCTGTGTTGTCATGGCAGCCCAGGGCTATCCGGGCGACTATGGAAAAGGGGGCGTGATCACCGGCATTGACCAGGCCGAGACGGCCGACACCAAGGTGTTCCATGCCGGAACCGCCTTAAAGGGCAAGGACGTGGTTGCAGCCGGCGGCAGGGTGCTTGGCGTCACTTCCCTTGGCGCCACCGTGCACGAGGCCCAGGAACGCGCCTATGCGGCCTGTGCAAAAATTGGCTGGGACACGGCTTTTTATCGAAAAGATATCGGAGCCAAGGCCATTGCCCGTCTTGCCGTCAAGCCCTGTGTGGGGGTGATCATGGGCAGCGCCTCTGATCTTTCTGTCATGGAGGGCGCCCTCAATGTTTTGAAAAAACTGGAAATCCCCTACGAGGTAACCATTGCTTCAGCCCACAGGACCCCGGCAAGGGCCGAGGCCTTTGCCGCAACGGCAAGGGAAAGGGGCATCTCCGTCATCATTGCCGGTGCCGGCCATGCAGCCCACCTGGCAGGGGCCATGGCTGCCCATACCACCCTGCCCGTGATTGGGATTCCCATTGATTCTTCTGCACTCATGGGGTTAGACTCCCTGCTTTCCACGGTGCAGATGCCTCCGGGGGTTCCCGTGGCAACCGTGGCCGTTGGAAAACCCGGTGCCGTAAATGCAGGTGTTCTGGCCGCCCAGATCCTCGGGGTGTCGGACCCTGAAATTGCCGAAAAGCTTGGGCGATATAAAAAGGGAATGGCCGCCAAGGTTGATCAGTCGTCCGATGCCCTTGCCCTGTGATCAAACCGTTCTGAACGTTGATCCCCTTGAACCCAAAGGGGATTTTATTTCAAGGGCCTGTGATATCCTCAAGGCTGGAGGGGTTGTCGTCTTTCCGGCAAAATGCCTTTACGGCATAGCTGTGGACGCCTTTAATCCCGAAGCCATATCCCGGGTTTTCGGTATAAAGCAACGTCCCCGGAACAATCCCCTTCTGGTGCTGATCAATGACAGGGCTGATTTGAAAGGCCTGGTGAAAAAGGTGCCGGAACCGGCCCGGATCCTCATGGACCGATTCTGGCCAGGGGATGTCACCATTGTATTTGAGGCCGTTGACCGTTTACCGGGCATTCTCACCGCCCATACGGGAAAGATCGGTATCCGGATGCCCCAGCACCCGGTGGCAAAGGCGTTGACCCGGGGATTGGGAAAGCCCATCACCGGCACCAGTGCCAATCTTTCTGGCGCACAAGGGATCAGTCGCATCCAGGACCTGCCCCCAGCCCTGGTTGACCGGGTCGATCTTATCCTGGATGCCGGCCGGTTAAAGGGGGGAAAGGGGTCCACCGTGGTCGATGTCACGGGCCAGCAGGTACTGGTATTGCGGGAGGGAGAGATCCTGGAAGCAGATATCCATGCAATCCTGCAGGATTTTATTGAAAAAAAGGGGGCTGCTACATAACCGGCATGGCCGGAGCAGGGGATGGCATGCGGCCACAACGAACGTTGAAACGCCGCCATGGCAATACTTCGGAACGAGTTTCTTATAAAAACGATTTCCATGGTTCATGTCCGGGGGGCAGAATTGGCAGGTGCAGAGATAACTGAAAATATCGGTAAAAATTAAGACAAGGAAAAGGTTGAAAATGTCATATGTCTGGCAAAAAGACCCGGATACTGGCGGGGTAAAAATTAAGGACAGCGTAAAAGATCTGGCTAAACAACGGATCATTGAATATGCGGAAAAGAATTTTGCAGGTCGATACACCACCCTTGATATTCGATTTCGCGATAAATTCTGCTATGTTGATGCCTATGTCGAGCCCGATGTGGTTGAAGATTGGCCTGCTGGTTTTCCAGAAACAAGGGAAGAACATATTGAACGTATGAGAAACACCCCCATCCATCTGTGCCGGTTCCGATATTTCGGAAACATGGACGAGTGGGGACTTGCCTTTTACAGCTATGCCCATAATAAGTATGAAACATCCGTGTTCCCCGATGGAAAATTTTTCGGCCCACTGGAACTGGCCGTTGAAACCGCTGCCGGTTTCCACCTGTAATCATCTAAAAACGTCATTGACAAACCATTCCCAATCCTTTATATAACACCGCATTGCCGGAGTGGTGGAATTGGTAGACGCAGAGGACTCAAAATCCTCCGGGCTTCGGCCCTTGAGAGTTCAAGTCTCTCCTCCGGCACCATTGATAATAAAGGCTTTCAGCGGTTTTTGCTGGAAGCCTTTTTAGTTGGAAAATTAACCATTGTGCCTGGATTTGTACCCGCCTGTGATTTCAGACACCCGCCAGCCGGACTTATATGCAAAGGTGACAAGCCCTTTCAGCTAGGTTGGCAGGGCATCACGCAAGGCCAAAAATTCATCGTGCTCAAAGCAGCAATACCTCGGTTACTGTACTCCATTCAAGGGGCTCACAATTCAACCGCTTGTAAATCAGTAACATAATCCCGGCCCACCTTAGTCAAACGGTTTCCAGTGCTGCATGACCCCTCTTCATTAAGCCCTATTGCCGAAGACGCCCTAATGTCCGGGAAACAGATTCAATTTTCTGTTGATACTCTGTGCCCGTCAAGGTCAAATGTTTCCAAAGACAACATAGTGCTTAAACCATTTCAACGGAGAGATTGCTTTTGCATTTTTCATATAGAGTTTCTGGAGCGATGTCTGCACCATTTGGCCAAGCAATCGTTCCTCCCTCTATAAAAGCTTTTTTGAACAGCTGAATGTCTTTTAATGGTGAGAAAATAGGCCCTTTATCAAAATAACCAGAAAAATCAATTTCACCTGAAACGTGATCGTCAAAGGAAATATGATAAGTATATCCTTTTAAATATTTTATTGAGATGACTTCGTTCATATCCCACATAATTATTCTCCTTAATTTAGAGGAGGAATTTTGCTAATTTTCCTGAAATTTATTGCATCCTCCCAGGCTTGTTCGAGCTCTTGAACATGTAAATCGATCCATTCTCGAACTAGCTTTATTGCTGTTCTTGAGTTGAGGTCACCGTTATGAATATTTCCATGGAAATCAAACGTTGCTTTATTGCCCTGATACTCTGCATGAATATGAGGGGGGCTATGATCATCATAAAACATTCTGATTATAATTCCAAAAAAACGGCTTATCTCCGGCATTTGAACTCCTTTTCGCAAATGTATCTTTTTTATAATAGCAGATAGTTGCAAAAATTCAACTCAACACCAATGTTTGTCCGATTGCAGATAGAATAGAGAGATTTTCTGGACGTAGCATGTGCTATTGTATGCCCAAGTTGTGCCCGTCAAGGTCAAAAAGTTCCTAAAGAAAACGACCGAAACCAAAACTAAGGCTCTGAGAGGCTCGTCAGTTAAGGGTTTGAAAAAGATGAGGATTCAGATTTTGTATAAAAGGAACTCAAAATCCTCCGGGCTTCGGCCCTTGAGAGTTCAAGTCTCTCCTCCGGCACCATTGATAATAAAGGCTTTCAGCGTTTCTGGCTGAAAGCCTTTTGTTGTCCTTGATATAAAAAAATCTTCCAGTCCCACCCAGCCCCCATTCATAAAAAGTGTTCTTTTGCCCCGAAAAAGAATGGCAACAAATCGTTTTGTGTTGACGCGCGACACAAAACAGTGACATATGTGTGTCACGCTATTGTGTCACGCTACCACGCGACAGCGCATAATGATGTATTTCAGAAGGAATAGAGGAAAGGATCATGTCACGCATCGTGTCTGCAAAGGAAATGGACCTGATCGAACAGGTGATTTCAGAGCACACCGAGGGGATCGGAATCTCAGCGCTTGAAAAAGCTCTGGGGCAATATTTATCCAAACCCATCAATCGTCGTACCTTGCAGCGCCGTTTGAAAGCCCTAATAAAAGAAAAACGAATTGGAACAGAGGGCGAGAGTATCGCTCTTGTTTACAAGCACGCCATCGGCAAAGACAAGGTTATAGATTCCTCAAGTCGAGGTGACGCAGAGTTGTACGTCCCTGTGTCTACTGAGGGAGGTGTTATCCGTGATACCGTTGCGCAACCACTGATTCGAAGAAGACCGATTGGTTATCAACATTTGTTTCTGGAGGAATACAAACCAGGAGTCACTTTTTATCTCTCCGAGTCCCTACGTTCCCAGTTCCATGAGATGGGACGTACGCCCTCAGGCGAACGTCCTGCCGGCACCTATGCAAGAGAAATTCTAGACCGGGTATTGATTGATCTTTCATGGGCTTCTTCGCGTCTTGAAGGGAATACCTATAATCGTCTGGACACCCAAAACTTGATCGAATTCGGTCAAGCGGCAGTCGGTAAAGACATACATGAAACCCAAATGATCCTGAATCACAAGGCAGCTATCGAGATGCTTGTTGAAGAGGCTGATCAAGTAGGGTTCGATATGTTCACCTTTCTTAACCTCCATGCCATACTCTCAGAAAACCTGCTTCCAAACGATGAAGCGTGTGGGCGGTTACGCCGCAGACCCGTTGATATTTCCGGCTCAACCTTTCTTCCGCTGGCAATGCCCCAGGTCCTGGAAGATTGTTTTCGTATGCTGCTGCAGAAAGCGTCCGCAATTCCTGACCCTTTTGAACAGGCTTTTTTTATAATGGTACAATTGCCTTATCTGCAACCGTTTGAGGATGTTAACAAGCGTGTATCTCGTTTAGGAGCAAACATTCCTCTCTTTCGGAACAACCTATGCCCCCTTTCATTTATAGATGTCCCTGAAAAATCCTATATTGAAGGAACCCTGGGAGTCTACGAATTAAATAAGATTGATCTTCTTCGTGATGTCTTTGTCTGGGCCTATGAAAGATCATGCCAGCGTTATCTTGCCATTACCAAAAGCATGGGAGTGCCGGATCCTTTGCGTATACGTTATCGGGATGCATTGATTCAGGTTGTGCAGGCGATTGTCCGGGGCATCAAAGCACCATCTGATCAAAAAATTCTGCAACTTGCCGAGGATCTGGTGCCTGGACATGATAGAGAAAGCTTCATAAAAATGGCCATGGAAACTTTAAGTCAATTGCATGAGGGGAATATCGTCAGGTACCGACTGAAACTGTCAGAGTTTCGAGCCTGGAAATCGGGTTGTCTATAGCTTGAGAGCAACGACCCAATTTGTTTTTTGCATTCCCGTAACCAGTCGATGGTCATGCCCGCCATCTTCCGAATCTTTTTTCGGTCATCCACGAGGGTCCAGTGGACGGGCTGAAGGTTCTTTGCCGTGGGTGCCCAGCGCATCATATCCATGAGGCGGCCGACGGTTTCGCGCGGCACGGGTTTGTCTCTATAGACCCGGACGGACCGCCTTGTTTTCAGCAGATGCTCCATGGCATCTGTTTTGATGGAGAGATCCTTTTTCACCGGCCCGCACGCCTCGGGTTTCTCTTCCCCCAATGTCAGGGCTCCTGAGGGGCAAACAGCCATGCAGTGACCGCATCCCATGCAGACTGCATCTTCCCCCGGAATCATCTCGGGTATACCGTCTGAGTTTTCCCTCAGGATGTTGAACGGGCACTCTGTTATGCAGATACCGTCCTTCTTACATTTTTCCTTGTCTATGGTGATCCGTTGCATCTCTTTATTGTTTCCATTGCTCTTTAATAAATTTTAGGTAGGGTTCTCGGTCAGTCACTATATAATTGCTGGCCGGAACAATATGGATCGGTTTTCCTTTATGAGAGGATTTCGAGAATCTTGACATCGGAGGGACCGTCCAGAAGTTCCCGGGCCTTCTTGCCGAAAGCTGTCAGGTGGGGCTGGGCAAGGTGCTTATCCAGCAATTCCTTGCTCTCCCATCGCTCATAGAAGACAAACACCGAACGATCATCCGAATTCCGGTGCAGATCATAGGAGATACACCCATCATCTTTCCGGCTCGGAGAAACGAGTCTGCCCAGCGCCTCTTCAAGGGCATCCTCTTTACCTGGCTGTGCTTTTAACACGGCAACAACTGCAATTTTGTTCATCGTTCCATCCTTATTTTATTTGCTCACCATTGAAATATACTTAAAAAGTCCGAAATCATAACGGTTACCCCCAACGGAAATCACAGGAATATTCAGGTGCTGGGCAATCCTTGTAACTTTTGAGGGTCATGGGTCTGATATGTGTCGTTTCGAACAGCGTTTCCACGGAACTCCCATTGTCTATATCTATCAGTCGAGATATCGCTTATTCTCGATATGCTAAAGTATGCGATAATTTCAAAACCTGCAGCAGGAAACTACCGTCTACAAAAAATTGGCAATGTAATCGGCGGTTTTCTGAAGGGTTTCTTCATTCCTGCAGTAATAGGTCCATTGCCCAATCCGTTTGCAGGAAAGCAACTCCGCTTGCTTCATCAGGTTCAGGTAATGGGACACCGTGGACTGGGTCACCCCCGCTTTTTCCTGAATCAACCCAACGCAAACATATCCCTTCCCCTGTTCTTCCTCTGGAAGATGATTCATGGGTGGAAAATGAGTATCCGGATCTTTCAGCCAAGAGAGAATTCGAACCCTCAAAGGATTTGCGAGTACTTTGAAAATTGCATCCATATTCATGAAGATCTATTTATCGCATTATTTCGATATCGTCAAGATGAAAAAAGACCGGAAGGTTGACCGGAGAAACAAAAAATCTGGCCTTGCCGAAAAGCCGGGCCATCTGTTCCTGGGTGAGCCATACCGTTTCATCGTCAAGCTTGACATCAATTTTTGCAATCTTCGCCTGCTCACCAACCCATTCGGCAAAGGTATTTACCACTGGCTTGAAATATCCCAAGTCAGAAGTCCCAGTGTAATGCTTGACGGTAATCCCTGATTCTTGATGGTTGAGGAGCAACTTTGCCTTCCAGGGTTCTATTCTGTTCTTCAGGTTGATTGATAGAAACCTAGGCCTTAAATCATGGGCCGAAACCGACCACAAGGGCCTTACCTGTTTTTCCACAGGCATCGACACAATCTCCACAATTGGTGCATTGAGCCAGGCTCCAGCCATCCATGCGTCTAGGGTCCAGATTTAGGGAACAGGCCTGCCGGCAGGGGAATGGCGCCTTGTTTGAGATACAGTTTTTGGGGTTGAAAACAATTGTAAGTCCAAAGGGATTGAACCGCTTGACAAGGGAGAGAATAACAGATTGCGGACAAATCCAGCGACACCACAAACGGGTTTGAAATAGAAATTCCGCCACTAAGATGACTCCCATAAACCCAATGGCAAGTGACCACTCTTTTTGCATAAAAAGGTATTGAAAAATATTTGAATATTGAAATGGCATTGACACCTGGTTTAAAATGGGTGCGTTGAAAAAAATCCAGAAAACCAGAAACCCTGTGCAAAAGACGGCTGCCTTTATTGCAAAGTCCCTTGTTTGAATTTTTTTATTGCTGAATTGTTCAGGCCCTGTCCTGGAAGAAAGGGCGTTTATGAGTTCTGACACTAATCCAAAGGGACAAATCCAGGAGCAAAAAACAGTGCCCAGGAAGAATGCAATGGCCAGAACCATTCCGACTCCGATCAAAAGCCCAATGGGCAGGTAATGATTTTTAACTATTACCTGAAAGGCAGCCAGAGGGTCTGAAAATGTTAAACAGCCGACATGGATGTTTAAAAAATTTCCCCAGATAAAGTTGAACCCGGCCTGGTTCAGTATGGGAAGTATGACAAAAAGGCCCGCAACACCTGTCTGAACAGCCCTTCTCCACGGATGGATTTTTATTTTCTTCATTTGATGATATTTTTCCATGGGAATTCGGATATTTATTCTCCAGACACAAGGCTGCTTGTACCCATGCACCGGGTGTGAAAGTGTTTTAAAGTTTAAAATGACAATATCGTGTCAGTATGGATTAAAAGAGAGGAAATTACAAATTCCTGACCGGCAGAGTGGCAGAAGAATTAATGATGAAGCGTTAAAAGACGTTCATCCGGGGGGTGACAATGACATTTGAAAAGCGTTTGAAATCGTTCATGGACGGCAATGGCCGATTGACTGTGCTGAGCGGTGCCGGGATTTCCGCCGAGAGCGGTATCCCCACCTTCAGAGGCCCTGAAGGCTACTGGACTGTTGGTTCCCGGGAATATCGGCCCGAAGAGATGGCCACCCATGCCATGTTCTCCCGGGACCCCTGGGAGGTGTGGGCATGGTATCTTTATCGGCGTACCGTCTGTGCCGGTGCTGCTCCCAACCACGGACACCGGGCCATTGTGGAAATGGAGTCATTGTTGGGCGATCGATTCCGCCTGGTGACCCAGAACGTTGACGGACTGCATCTCATTGCGGGCAACAGTCCCTCCAGAACTTTTCAGATTCACGGGAACCTTAATTTTATGAGATGCGCCCAGGGCTGTTGCGACACGCTTTTTCCCTTTCCCGATCAGGTGGATGGCAAGAAAAAAAATCAGGCGGTCACACCCAAGGAAAAAGAGCTGTTGCACTGTCCCCGGTGCCGGGGGCTTGCCCGTCCCCATGTGCTGTGGTTTGACGAATATTATGATGAAGCCCTGTTCCAGGCGGAAACAGCCTTTCAATGGGCCACCACTACGGAGTTGCTGGTGGTGGTGGGCACCGCCGGAGCCACCACTCTGCCCATGCACATCGGCCATGTGGTTTCTAAAAATCCCCGGGCGATTCTGGTGGACATCAATATAACGGACAATCCCTTTCGTAGGCTTGCCCGAAATCATCCCCGGGGGGTGGTGCTGGACGGGCCGGCCGGTGACCATTTAAATAGGATGGTGTCCATCTGGAGGAACCCGGCGCCATCCGGTCCCTCCTGAATTTAACCGGGCACCCGGCGAGTGGCCGATCTTGCAGGGTGGGGCAACTGTTCCGTGAAGAACCCCAAAGGTCTGTGATGCATTGAGGCGGTTTGCCCGGTGGTGAATGGGATGATTTATCCGGGAAAGGTGATTGAGCCAACATTTGCAAATAGTGGACAAGATTATGATCAAGGACTAAAATCCAGGCTGTACCGGAAGAAGATGTTATGATAAGTGGTTGTGGTAAGTTTCAAGTGGAACAAGAAATCATCCCGGAAGGGAAGGCATTTAGCTACGGATGAGGTGGATTAACAATGAGTGCTGTTAAAATTCCATATGAGCAATTATCTCCTGAAGCGCTTCATGGTGTTATCGAAGAATTCGTTACCCGGGATGGAACCGATTATGGAGAAAGAGAGGTCCTTGTTGAAACCAGAATTGCACAGGTTATGGAAAAGATAAAAACAAGGAAAGCCGTCATCGTTTTTGATCACAAATCAGAAACGTGTAACATCTTAAAAAGTGATAGTCCCCTTTTAAAAGGATTGGGCAGCTGATTTTAAGAGGGAAAATATGTCAAAGAATACAAGGCATATGCCGGTGGGAATCACAAAACAGGAGAGAAAGTAAGGGTTCCGCAACCATTAATAAAATCAATCCGCAGCAATTTACGATTGAAAATTTAATGCCTTATCATAAAAAAGTCATACCGCCTGCAGATCGGGCGGTATGACTTTTCAGGCAAGCTGCTGCCATCAGTGTTTTATCATATCTGCGATCTGAAACGCCACTTCCAGGCTCTGCTCGGCATTCAACCGTGGATCACAGGTGGTATCATACCGATTATGCAGTTCTTCGCTGACAATATTCCTGGCTCCGCCCACGCATTCGGTTACGTTTTTGCCGGTCATTTCAAGGTGGACCCCCCCCGGAATGGTGCCTTCTGCCCAGTGGATTTCAAAAAACCGGGTGATTTCCTTTAAAATGTCATTAAAATCCCGGGTCTTGTGCCCGGATGTCGATGTGTAGGTATTGGCATGCATGGGGTCGCAGTTCCACACGATATGATACCCTTCTTTTTTTGCCTCGCGAAGCAGGGGGGCCAGCTTTTTCTCAATATTATCACTGCCCATTCTGGTGATCAGGGTCAATCGACCGGCTTCGTTTTCAGGGTTGAGCGTTTCAATGAGCTGTTTGATATTGTCCATATCATAATCCGGCCCGATTTTAACCCCGATGGGATTGAGCACCCCTTTTAAAAATGCCACGTGGGCACCATCCACCTGCCGGGTTCTCTCTCCAATCCAGAGCATGTGTGCCGAACAGTCATACCATTCCCCGGTGGTGGAATCGATCCGGGTCAATGCCTCTTCATAGGGCAACAACAGGGCTTCATGGGATGTGAAAAACTGGGTCTGGTTGACCTGGGCAATATCCGTGGGAATACCAATTGTGTTCATGAATTTGATGGCCGTGTCAATCTGCCTGGCCAGGCGGTCATAGGACCGGCCCATGGGAGATTGAGCCACAAATTCATGGTTCCAGGATTGAACCCTGTGCAGGGCTGCATACCCGCCCCGGGTAAATGCCCGCAGCAGATTCAAGGTCGCCGCTGCCATGTAATAGCCCTTGAGCATGAATTTCGGATTCGGGGTCCGGTCTTTGATGGTGGGGGTTATGCTGTTGACCATGTCGCCCCGATAGGAGGGCAGTTCAACGCCATCCACCATTTCCGTATCGGAAGAGCGGGGCTTGGCAAATTGACCGGCGATCCGGCCGACTTTGATGGTGGGTTTTCCGCCGGCATAGGTCATGACCACGGCCATCTGCAGCAATACTTTCAGGGTCTCCCTGATATTGGGGGCAGTGACCTGGGAAAAATCCTCTGAACAATCACCGCCCTGGAGCAGAAACGCCTCTCCCTTTGAGGCCTTGGCCAGCATCTCTTTTAATGCTCTTATCTCTCCTGCAAATACCAGTGGCGGCAGTAACGTCAGGTCGTCGATCACTTTTTTCAGCTTTTTTTTGTCCGGCCAACTGGGTTGTTGAAGCGCCGTATGATTCTTCCAGCTTGATTTTGTCCATTCTTTGGGACTCGCCATTTTTGTATAATCTCTTCTCTTAAATTAATGGTTAAAAAATCAGTCTACCATGGACCGTGATTCCAGTAAAGATCCCGGTGGCTGCAGAGCTGGTATCCACGATGAATTTTACCGATTATAAGGGATTCAGGGAGGGCTTCTGTACACCTTTTAAGGTGGTTGTGTGTGTTACAGCTTATCAAACGGCATGCCGTGATCGGCATGCCGTTTGCGAATCAAATTAATTGTCTAAGGTTACGGTGTCGAGCATTTTGGCTTCGGGCAGACTGCCCATGGTCAGTATTTCCGGTTTTGGAAGATTAAGCCCAAGGGTTTCCCGGATTAGGTCCTCTACCCTGTGAATGGTTACAAATGTCAACTGCTCCTTTACATCTTCAGGGATATCGTTCAGATCTTTTTCGTTTTCCTCGGGCAACAGGATCTTTTTGATTCCGGCCCGATGGGCTGCCAGCACTTTTTCCTTGATGCCACCGATGGGTAGAATTCGACCTCTCAGGGTGATTTCTCCTGTCATGGCAAGCTCTGGGTCAATTTTCCGGCCCATGATGAGCGAAGCAATCGACGTAAACATGACCACACCGGCCGATGGACCGTCTTTGGGCATTGCACCTGCCGGCACGTGGATGTGCAGATCTTTTTTTTCAAAGTCAAATTCAGGCAGTGCAAAGGCCAGCCTGGATCTGAACAGACTCAATGATATGGTGGCAGATTCCTTCATCACATCACCCAGCTGGCCGGTTAATGTAAGCTTCCCGTTGCCGGGCATATGCGTTGCCTCAATGAAGAGGATCTCGCCGCCCATGGGTGTCCAGGCAAGTCCGGTAACAACCCCCGGCGGGTTGTCCATTTGTGCCACATCGTGTCGTATTACGGGGTTTCCCAGAATCTTTTCAAGTGAATCCCGGGTCACGTTAAAGGGCAGTTGGGTTGTGCCGGATACAATCTTTTCAGAAGTCACCCGGGCCACCTTGGCCAGTTGATTGCGAAGCCCCCGAACCCCGGCTTCAACCGTATACTTGGCAATGATTGCCTTGAGTGCATCATCATCAATTTCAAGCTGGGATCGCTTAATACCATGTTCTTCAAGAACCAGCTCCATCAGGTGATCTTTTCCAATATGAAATTTTTCATTTTCGGTGTAACCGGTCAATTCAATCACCTCCATCCTGTCTAAAAGCGGCCCGGGAATTCCCCTGCTGCTGTTTGCTGTGGCAACAAAGAACACATCGGAAAGATCATAGGGAACCTCAAGGTAGTGATCCGAAAAGGTATGATTCTGCTCCGGGTCAAGAACTTCCAACAATGCACTGGATGGATCCCCATGGAATGCTGAAACCAGTTTGTCCACTTCATCCAGGACAAAAACAGGATTTTTCTGGCCTGCTTTTTTTATTCCCTGGATAATTCTTCCAGGAAGGGCACCGATATACGTTCTTCTGTGCCCTCTTATCTCGGCCTCATCCCTGACGCCACCCAGGCTGATGCGGACATATTTTCTGTTCAAGGCCTCAGCAATGCTCTTGCCCAGGCTGGTTTTTCCTGTTCCGGGAGGGCCCACAAGCAGCAGAATGGATCCTTGTTTCTCTTTTTTGAGTTTCATCACGGACAGGTGTTGAATGATCCGTTCTTTTATTTTTTTCTGCCCATAATGGTGGGCATCCAGCAGCTGGGACGCTTTTTCAATATCAATATCTTCTTGGGCTGAAACGCCCCATGGCAGGGCCACAAGAAGATCAAGGTAGTTTTTGATAATGCCTGTCTCGTGGCTGCCCTGTCCCTGTTCATTCAGTTTTGAAAGCTCGTCCAGGGCGACCTGCTCAACTTCTTCGGGCATCCCGGCATCTTCAATCAGCTGGGCATAATCTTTTTTGCCGGAAGATTTGGGTGTGTCCTCGCCAAGCTCCTTGCGGATATTTCTCAACTGTTCTTTTAAAAACGCTTTCCTGTAGTTCTTATTGGCCTGGTCTGAAAACTTCTGTGCCATTTCTATCTGAAGTTTTATGGATTCTTTGTGTTGGAGAAGAATGTCCATGAAGAGAATACCCCTCTCCTTTAACGAGTCAATTTCCAGGAGGCGCTGCTTTTCTTTTATTGAAATCGTAACAAACGGAAGAATGTATCCCATGAGTTGCGGAATCGTATCCATTTGTTTGATCTCTTTGACATAGGGCTCGGATCCTTTAAAATGGGTGCTTAATTCATAGGTGATTCTCTTGATATACGACATCATCTGTTCCTGGCTTTTTAAGTCCATATCAATATGGTCCGGTGCTGGAACATGTGCCGCAAGAACCTTACCATCTGTCATTCTGATGGATTCAATGGCGACTCGGGTAAGCACCCTCACATGGAAGATGTCATGGTCGTCCCTTGCGGTGTGGGATTTTAATTGAATCTGCGTGCCCATGGAAAAGAACATCTCCCTGTCCGGCGTATCCTTTTTAAATCCTTCTTTCACCGAAAGTGCAATGGCCTGGTCGTTTCCCTGACCCATTTGAGTGTTTAATATCCGACCCAGGTCCTTGCTGACACTGATTTGGGCGTGTGATTCCGGAAACAATACGGTTTGAGTCAACGGGATGACGATCAGTTCCGGGTTTGCATAGGTTGAATCCATTTTGTTCTCCTTTTTTATATGAAGCTCCCGCCGCAGCGTTGCAATCAGAGGCATTTTCATTGTTCGTTGTGGCCGATATCGGGTACCATGCGCCATATCTGCCGGTTATATCAATCCAAAACCAGTTGGATAACTATATGATAGGCATGATTTAATTTAGTTCAATGAAAACTAACAATAAACCGATTTTAATTCTGAAAAATATGTTTCACTAAAACCAGGGGGCTCTGTTAAAATCCCATAAAACCAGTGGGGTAAAAGGCTTTGTGTTGACAAATGCATTTAAATAAATTAGTAAGTAATAAACAAACTATTATCAATGGGACCGGGTCTATTTTGAAAAGAGAATCAATCTACGAAGCCGTCAGAAAGTTCAACAGCCTGGGGCATGAGTGTAATCTGGAAATTTCAGATAAACTTGGAATGTCCAAGCTTCAATTGAATCAACTGCATTATCTGAAGATTATTGACCGAACAATGGATATAACGTTTGGGAAATTTGCAGATATTTTAAATGTCACACGACCATCTGTTACTGAAATCGTTAACAAGCTGATTCGATTGGATTGTGTTGAAAAAATGCGCTGTCCCAGGGATCGACGTATTTTTTATATTAAACTTACTGAAAAAGGCCGCAATATCGCCCAGTTACAATACCTTGCGGAGCAACGCGTGGTTGATATCATTTTAAACAACTTCAACGATGAAGAGATTGTCACCTTTATTAAATTAATAAAGAAATTATGAAAAGGGGTGCGGCTCCCAATCTGAATAAAATTTTTCCATTGGGTGTCTTTTAAGCCGTTTTCTTCGTTGCATGAATGGACCCATCTAACCTCTGTTCTTGCCCCTTGCCCATCATCCCTGGGTTTTTCTTACTTTTCGGATGGTCAGGTAAACATTGGCGCCAAATATCAGGAATGCCCCCACCCATCCCAATGGCGAGAGGGGCAGATCATAGGGCAGAAAAATCCCCAGAACCGCGGCTATCAAAATCCTTGTGGACGAGATAATACCGCTTTCCAATGCGGTCACGTATTTGTTCCCGATGGTGAGAAGGTATTGTCCGTCCACCCCCAGTGCGGAACAGAGAAGGAGGTAATGAAACTGGTTTGCATCGGGCATGGTGATTTTTCCATGGAAGAGGATGCAGGTAAATAAAGCACCTGCTCCGAATACGAAAAAAAGGATGGTGTCGGAATCGTGGTCCTGTCTGAGCAGATTAAGGTAGATAATGGCCACGGAAGCCCACAGCCCGGACATCAGCCCCCACAGGTTCTGTATATCAATGGTGAAACCGTTGCCGGACAGGATCATCCAGACCCCGGCAAATGAGACGACTGAGATGAGAATGGCCATGGGATCCCGCTGCTTTCTGATCATAAACCATGAGATGATGGCGATGAAAATGGGGTAGGTCATGTTCAGGACATTGGCTGTTGAAGCACCGGTTTTTTCAACGGCTGTGTAAAAGCAGAGCACCGCAAACAGGTTGGCCACGACCCTCCCGAAAAGAAAGTGCCAGTTTTTGGGGCGCGGTTTTTTTTTCTTCACCCCCATGAGGGTCACAACGATGACAAAGCCCATCAGCAGTCTTCCAAAGAGGAATTCTTCCGGGGTGATGATCGTCTCTGTTTTGGCCATCCGGATCACAAAGGTGGCCAGGTAGAAGCAGATGGCGGATCCGAATATCATCATGATTCCCGTCAGTTCACGGGTGGAATAGCTTAATACCGATGGGGTTAGTGTCGTTTTCATGTCTTTCAAAATTTAAAAACGGGTATTGTTCTGGTGCATGGTCAGATTGTCAACCACGGTGACGCCCTTTTGTCCTGTTTGGCGGCTCTCCATGGCCATGGACCGGGCAAGGGTTTCCATGGGGATGGGTCTTGTTCGTTGAATGCATCCAAGGGGGATCCAGGTGATGAGACAGGTCAGGATCGCTCCGATGCGCTCTGCCAGGCGAAATTCCGCCCTCTCTCCCAGGAGAAGGGACGGGCGGTAGATTTTGAGGGCCCTCAGTCCAAGGGCCTGGAGACCCGCTTCCATCTCTCCCTTGGTCCGGTTGTATAGCCCCCGGCTTGCAGGGTTCGCACCAAGGGCACTGATGACATGGAAGCTGTCCACATTCTCCGTTCGGGCAAACAGGCCGGCGGCAACGACGGCATCCAGGTCAACGGCCCTGAACGCCCGGGCGGAACCCGCCTGTTTTATGGTGGTACCAAGGCAGCAGAAAACCTGGCTGATGGGGCCCGGGAGCTTGAGGTGTGCCAGTCCTTTGAGGTCACAGTGAACAAATACGATTTTTTCGTGGTACTGGGTTGGTGAACGGCGGCCCACACAGTAGATTTTCTTCAGCTGTGGTTCGTTGACCAGTTGTGCCAGCAGGCGCCTGCCGGTTGCGCCGGTTGCGCCGAGAATCATGCATGCTTCCATGGGGCCACTCCCTTCAGGTTATAAACCATTTAGATCAGTCCGCGATAATTTCCGCCGTCAATTAACAGATTCTGTCCTGTAATATAGCGTGCCTGCACACTTGCCAGAAAAGCTGCGGCAGCACCAAAATCCAGCGGGTCGCCAATGGCTTTGCAGGGGCTTGCATCCTTCATCTCCTGGATTATTTCTGCCACAGGCCTGTTTTCCTGGTCTGCCCGGTGCTGTGCCAGCTGATCGATGCGGGATGTCCTGTGGGTGCCGGGAAGAAGGGCATTGACCGTGATGCCGGAGGGGGCAAGTTCCGTTGCAATGGTTTTGAGAAAACCGGTCAGCCCGGTGCGGGCCATGTTCGAGAGCAGCAAGTTGCCGATGGGCTGTTTTACTGAAATGGAGGTAATGGCAATGATTCTCCCCCAACCCTTTGATACCATGGCCGGGGTCAGGCCGTGGATCAAATGTACCGCGCTCATTAAATTCAGCCCAAGGGCCTTTTCATAGGCTTCCAGAGGCGTGGTTGCAAAGGTGCCGGGTGGCGGCCCGCCCGCATTTGTCACCAGGATATCCGGATTTCCCAGGTCGGCTTGAACCTCTTGGATCAGGCGCTTGATATCTTCGACATTGCCCATGTCAGCCCCGAAACCGACCACCCGGGCCCCGGTTTTTTGTGAAATTTCACGGGCAGCCCGGGCTGCCTCGGTCGGGTTTCGGGAACAGATGGCCAGTTTGCACTGTTCGCCGGCCAGCTGTTCTGCACAGCCGCGCCCCAGTCCACGGGTTGATGCCGTCACCAGGGCCACTTTTCCCTGAATTCCAAAATCCATTTATTTTTCTCCTTTTTGTTCTATGAAATGAACACCTGCCAGACGATCCCTGCTGCTGCACCCAATGGTACCATGTACTGGATGGGAACGTGGTATTTCTGAAGCAATAGCAGGGAGATGGCAGCCGATACCAGGGCAAAGAAATCAACCCCCTGGCCATTGGGTAAAATCACCTTGTAGCCAAACCAGACCGCAAGGTTGAGTACCACGCCGACAACCGCTGCGGTCACACCGGTCAGGGCTGCCTGGAGGCGCTGATTGCCCGCCATGGCTTCGATAAACGGGGCTCCGGCAAAGATAAAGAAAAAGCAGGGTAAAAAAGTCACATAGGTCGTTATCAGGGCACCCAGAATACCGGCGGTCAAAGGCGTAAGCCCCCCTGGCAGATGCCATGCCCCCAGAAAACCCACATACTGGGTGACCATGATCAGCGGTCCCGGGGTTGACTCTGCAAGCCCAAGGCCGATGAGCATCTGTTTCATTGTCAGCCATCCATTGGAGACTGCCACATCCGTGATATAGCTGAGCACGGCATAGGCCCCGCCAAAGGTGACAAAGGCGGCCTTGCTGAAAAACAGTGCAATCTGGGACAGGGTGCTGGCGTGGCCGAATCCGATCCATAGGATGCCAACCACCATGGTCCACAGGCCAAAGCAGATGGAGAAGACCCGGATCACATGGGATAAAGACGGTTGGGTTCTGTTTTGACCGTCGTCAGGGTCATCTTCGATCACACATTCACGGGCCAGCGGTTCAAAATCGCCTTTGCAGAATTCTTCGGGAAATCTGTGCTGCATGAGCAACCCCGCCAGCGCTGCGGCAAAAATAATGTATGGAAAGGGAATGCTTAAAAAAAAGATGCCCACAAACGCAACAGCGGCAAACCCATAAAGCAATGCATGCTTGAGCGCTTTTTTCCCGATGCGCAGTACCGCCTCGATGACAACGGCTACCACCACCGGCTGGATGCCATAGAATGCTGCGGCCACTGCCGGGATATCAATGTGGGCCACGGCAAGGTAACTGAGCACAAGCATGACAAATATCGAGGGAATGACAAACAGGGTTCCGGCGGTAATGCCGCCAAGGGTGCCGTGCATCCGCCAGCCGATATAGGTTGCCAGTTGCTGGGCCTCGGGCCCGGGTAACAGCATGCAGAAATTGAGCGCCCGTAAAAACTGGTTCTCTCTGACCCAGCTTCGACGTTCCACCACTTCCTGGTGCATGATGGCAATTTGGCCTGCCGGACCCCCAAAGCTGATGAAACCCAGCTTGGCCCAGAATTTCAATGCGTCCTTGAACGGAATTTCTGAAGGCTTCATAAATCGTTCCGATTCTGTTTAGATGTTTCAAATAATGTGTAACGATTGTTTCTATTTGTCAAGATGGGAACAATAGACGTTAACCTCAGCCTTCCCTTGCGCAAAGAAGTGGTTTTTTTGCGGCAGATAAAAAACAAATCGAAGAAGCGGTTTCATCGCTGGTGCAGGCCGGCGTGTTTACTGACGAGGCCTGCAAAGATAAAGCACCTGAGGGGCGCATCCCCTTGGACGCTCAAGGCCTTCATGGACGGGCCTGTGCTCTGCCGATCCGTTTGAGTCGCTTGAATTCATAATTAGCGGTCAGGATGCCCGAAGCAATGAGCAAGGCACTGTAAAAATGGATAAGGGTGACGTGTTCTTTTAAAAAAAAGTGGGCCAGAAGTCCGCTGAAAAGGGGTACGGTATAGTATACCATCCCCGCTTTTGACGGGCCCACCGCCACGACGGCCTTGTTCCATAGGATAAAAGCGGACAGGGAAGCAAAGATACCCACGTACAAAATGGAAAGAATGGCCCGGGTGTCAAATTGGATCGAAGGTGCGGTGGTGTATTCCCAGACAAAAAAGGGAAATAGAAATATGAGTCCCAGGATAAAGGTGCCAGCCTGGAAGACCCAGATGCTCAACTGCCGGGGCTTGGATCTCAATAAAAGGCTGTAGATGGCAAAGATGATGGCGGCCACAAGCATCCAGAGGTCACCCAGGGCAAAAGAGATGTTCAGCAGACTTGTGAGAGATCCCCGGGTGATCAGCAGGACAACCCCGGTTACAACAAGTACAATGCCGATCCCCTTGTTCAGGGTGATCTGTTCACCCAGAAAAATCCTGGAAAAAACGACAATGAAGATGGGAAAGGTGATGGATATCAATGATAAATTGACAGCGGTGGTTGTGTGGCCGGCAAAATAGATCAGGGTGTTGAAGATGGTAATTCCCAGCAATGCGGTGACCGATAGATAACCGATATTTTTTTTGAGGATATCCCATTCGGCAACGAGGGGTTTTATTACAAAGGGCAAAAATACAATGACGGCAACCAGCCACCGGCAAAAGGCAAGGGTGATGGGGGGAATGGTTTGGTTAAGCCCCCGTGCCACGATGAAATTGCCTGACCAGATGGCCGTTGCAGCAATGGCAAAAAGGTAGCCGGCCAGGATTTGTGGATTTTGTTGTCTGTGGTTAATTTCCATGGCAGCCGTTAAAGCATAGAACAGCCCCAAGGAAAAGGGAAAATTAAATTATAAATTATATGTTTTCGCTTTCGGGTCTTGTTCGTCGGAAAAGCAGGCCCTGATTCCACGATGCGGCCAAGATACCCCAGGGCCAACATATCCCACGGCCAGGGAATCCTCTGTTTACAGGCCGTCTGTGATTTTCAACAAACCCTTTAAAGTGGCCATAGAACAGGCAGAACCAGCATCAACACCGCCAGTATGATCAGCGTCAGGGGAACCCCCACCTTTACATAGTCAATGAAACGATAGCCCCCCGGCCCCATTACCAGCACATTGGCAGGATGGGATATGGGAGATGTAAAGCTTGAGGATGCGGCCATGGCAATGCCCATCATCAGGGCATAGGGAGAAATGCCGAGACTGGCCGACGTTTTCAGGGCAATGGGCACCATGAGTACCACCAGGGCCGAGGTGGGAATAATACTGGTGGCTGCAAAGGTGATGACCAGAAGTCCGAACAGAACGGCACGGGGGCCAAGGGGGCCCACCACCTCCACCATCCCTTCAGCCAGAAGTCGGGCTGCCCCTGACTGGTCCAGGGCAACCCCCAGAGGCAGCATTCCGGCAATCAGGAAGACCGCTTTCCATTCGATGTAACGGTAGGCTTCTTCCATGGTCAGACATCGGGTTAAAACCATGAAGGCAGCCCCCATGACCACGGCAATATAAATCGGGACCCAGCCCAGCATGACCGGCACCAGGACCGCCGCCATAATCGCCAGGGCAACCTTGGCCTTGTCCTCCCGGGGAGGTTCCTGGGCTGTTTCAGTGAGCACCAGGAAATCAGGCTCCCGGCCCAGAACCGTCAATTTTTCCCACGGGCCGTATAACAGCAGTGCATCACCGAATTCCAATGCCATATCCCGCAGCCCTGATCGATGGGCACGCCCCCTTCGCCACACGGCAAGGACCGTCAATCCGTATTTTTCCCTGAAATTAATCTGACGCAACGTCTGACCGGAGAGCACGGAATGGGGGGAAAGAATCACCTCCACGAGCCCCACATGATCATTTTCGATCATCGACGGGTGGGGTGGGTGTGAGGATTCTTCAATAAAAGCCCCTTGTATGCCCTGCTTGAGTAGAAGCGAAATCATGTCCAGATCGCCGGATACAAGCATCTGATCCAGGGATTCAAACCGGTCGCTGGATTTGGGAATCAGGGCCTCACCATTTTGACGGACAATGCAGAGGATCTGGACGTCAACGGTGTCTCCCAGGCGGCTCTCGTTCAGGGACAGCCCGATGAGGTTGGAATCCCGGGGGACTCGCAGGCAGCGAACCCGTTCATCCATGGGGTAAATCTGCTGCAGCTGCCAACGATCAAGCTGCCGGGGGGGCATGAAATCCCCAGAATGTTCAAATGTGCCAAGCGCCATTGCAGGTCCATACACCAGCAGACGGTCATTTGCCTGAATCACCCGGGATTTTAATTCTTCGTGGATCTGACGGTCATCCCGTCCAATGGCCAGAACGGTGAAACCAAACCGGTTGCGAAAACCGATGTCGGACAGGTTCTGTCCCGCATAGGCAGATGCCGGGCCAATCACCAGTTCTGCCACCTGCATCCCGTGGGCAAAAATAACATCATCGCCGATGATATCGGTTTCAAGGGCCAATTGTCCCCAATGATCCATTTCCTGAATCCGGTCCAGCCGTCCTTCAACAATCAGAATGTCTTCGGCCTGGATGGTCTGGGTTATCTCCGGAGCCAGCAGGGATTTATCCTCCCGGATGATGCCCACCACGTTGAGGCCGAATACCGATCCCAGGCGGCTTCTGCCCAGGGATTTGCCCACCAGGGTCGAGGCTGACGGTATTTTGATCCGAAACAGGCGTTCCTGCAGTTTGTATTGCGGCCTGAAGTCCCTCTGGACGTCTGTTGAGTCAGTGTCTTTGGCACGCCTGGGCAGCAGGCGCACCCCGACCAAGGTGACAAAAGCAACCCCGGCAATCATGACAATCAGCCCCACAGGGCTGAAATCAAACAGTTTAAAGGGCGTCAGTCCATTTTCCCTCAGCGCTTCGCTGACCAGGATGTTTGGGGGCGTCCCGATCATTGTGGTCAATCCCCCCAGCAGTGATCCATAGGCCAGAGGCATCAACAACGCAGAAGGGGAACTATCGGTTTTTCTGGCAATATCCATGACAACCGGCATCATCAGGGCGGCCACAGCCACATTGTTCATGAACGCTGACAATCCGCCGGCAATGACCATGATGGTTACCACCAGGAGTGACGGTTTGCGCCCGGCCACCTTGAGCAGCTGACGGCCAAGGATGTTGGCAATCCCGGTGCGTGTCAGGCCGCCGCTCAATATAAAAACCGCCCAGATGGTCACCACCGCCGGATTACTGAATCCTGCCAACGCTTCAAGGGGGCTGACAATTTTGCTGATGGCCAATACACCCAGGACCAGCAGCGCAACAACTTCAAGGGGCATCCACTCGGTTACCAGCAATACAATCACACCGATCAGAATTGCCAGAACGATCATTATTTCTGCTGTCATTGCCTTTCTCCCAAACCAAAGTTGAAACTGTTAATGCCTGGGCTGTCTTTCGGTATTTTACCCATGGTGATTGACAAAAAACAAGTTTAGATCAATAGGATCGGCCAGGCCAACATCTGCTCACAGGTTGTCGGTGTCGTCCACGGTGGCGATGTAGCTTTTAATGCAGTGGTCTTCAGCAGGAAGAGGCCCCAGTCCCTCTCCATTTGCAGCAAGTCCCTTTACATAATTGACAAACGACAGGGCATAGTCGAGGTAGGTGTCCGTTCCTTCACCCCGTTGTGCCTGTACTGTGGCAAAGGTGGTATAACCGTCACGGCCTTTTGCCGTGTAGTTGTTGGTAACGACCACGTAGAGGGTGTCGTCCCGCAGGCTGGAATAGACGTTGGTTCGACGGTCCTTGATTTCAAGATTGGACACACGGCTGCCAAATGGCCGGCTTGCATCCACATCATATTTCAGGGGATAGCTGTAGGGAAACGAACCTGTGGAACCGCCCTGGGCGATATTTTCCATGGCATCTTCCAGTACCGCCTTGATTTCAGAACCATACATTTTAATCTCATACAGGGTGTTGGAGAAGGGCAGCAGGGTATAGGCCGTGTCATAGGTGATTTCTCCCTGCATGATGCTGATTCGGACACCTCCGGCGTTCTGGATGCAGATATCTGCGTTCGCGTCCAGTTGGTAGAACGCCTTGGCGACAACCGGTGCGATGTCGCTGCCCAGGGGCAGGGTATTTCCGCTGTAATCATGGCCTGGCACCCGGCTGTGGGGCAGGGCTTGATCTGCCCAGCCAATGACCGTTTTACCCAGGGCATCCACCTGGGCGGAATAGGTGGAGATAATATCTGCCACGTATGCATCATCGGTAACGGCATCAAGCGTGTCATCGGCGTCAATGGCGGACAGAACCGAATCGAGTTCACCGGCTTCCAGGACGTGGGGCACTCCCTGGCTGTCCCTACGAACAAAGGTGCTGCCCAGGATCAGGTGGGGCGTTCCCGTGCAGCTTTCCAGCTCATCACCGTTGAAGTCTGCGTCAAGTTCCCCGAGCACCTTGCCGTATTCCCAGGCCTGGACCACGCATACTTTTTCGCCGTCCCGGTTTTCAACCATGGTCGGATAATCTCCAGAACTGTCCAGGCCATAGGCCGTGAAATCTCCCAGCAGTGTGTGGGAATCGCCGTCAACGATAATATCGATGTCGGTCACCAGGGGGGCCAGCGCCGTCACGTTCGTGTACCCATAATGGCTGAGCAGGATGATTCGCCGGATGCCCTGGGCCTTGAGCCGATCCACTGCGGCCTGGGTGGCGGCAACCTCATCAACAAAGGAAACCTCGGGGCTGGGTCGGGATGAATCCCTGGTTTTTCCAGCAATGGTCAACCCGATGATGCCAATGGGTTTGTTGCCCACCCGGGCGATGGCATAGGGTGAATAGCATCCCTCCAGAGTATTTCCCGGTGTCACCTCGATATTGGCGCTGACCATGGGCGCATCCACCATGCCGGTGAAATTTGCCAGCCATTGATCACCGTCGTCGAATTCGTGATTGCCGATGGCCATGGCGTCAAATCCCATGGCGTTCATGACATCGGCATCTGCCTGACCCTGGAACAGGGTATAGTAAAGGGTCCCCTGCACTGCATCACCGGCATGCAACACCAGGTGATTTTCGTTTTCTGCGGCAAGTTCATGTATTCTGGACGCAACCCTTGCCATGCCGCCGACTTCACATCCAGTTTCCACGCCGCCAAAGGCCAGGTCAATTTCAGACGGGTCCAGGTGTGAGTGGACATCGTTGATGTGGAGGATTTTAAGGGTCAGCTTCGACTTGCCACCGCCGTTATAGCATCCTGCCGGAACCAGTAAGGCCAGGGAAATAAATAAAAGGATGATGTGCAGCCCTGCGTTTTTAAATTCATCATGTTTCATGCTTTTCTCCTTACAATTTAATCGAATGAAACCATATGGGTTTCACGCCCTGCCCATGGGTTGGGTGCATATGGGAAGGCTTTCAACGGAATCGGCATCTAACCATAACACAAATGTCATCTGAATACCCAGGATCTTCGATGGCTGAACCATGACTTCCGGTGATCGATAAAAACACGATATTGGGGTAGGCTTTTTATTGTTCACGGCGGTTTTAATTTTCGGGGCAGAAAAAGGATGGGATTACCAGGTCAGCAGGGAAAATTTATAATCATCGGGCTGGTTTCAGCCCTGCTCTTTGGCGGGGCGACGCCTGCGAGCAAGGCACTGCTGGGTGGCGTTGAGGCCCAGGTCCTGACAGGACTGCTTTACCTTGGCGCAGCCCTTGGGGTGCTGCCCGTGGTGGTGCGGGAATCGGCTTTAAGGTGGCCCTGGTATGCCGGTCTCCACACCCTTTTGCTGCTTGCAGGCGCCATTTACTGCGCTTATTGACGGTATCTCTCCGGCCCAGACCACCCTGTGGAAGGGAACTGCCGCCGGGGTGTTCAACCTTAATTTTGGGGGTGCTGCTGCCGGCGGCATCGCAAGCCCGGGTGTTGTTGCTGTGGCGTTGCTGGTCGGAGCGGTCTCCTATGGGTGCAGTATCACACTTTATGTCATGGCGGCCCAGGGATTGGGAGCCGTTTGCAGCCAGATGATCTTTTCAGTTGCACCGTTTTTTGGTCTGCTGCTGTCTGTGACCGTTTTCGGGGAGGCATTCACCCATGTCCAGGCCGTGGCAGCGCTCTTGATAGTGCTTTCCCTGATTGCCCTTTTCAGTGAGCAGCATGGGCACAGCCATCGCCACGTTGCCATGTCCCATCAACACCGCCACAGCCACGACGGGCTCCACCACAACCATGGTCATGAAGGCATCGATCCGAAGCAGAACCATGTGCACTGGCACCATCATGCCCCAAAGCGGATGGAAAACATAAGCCGCTTTCAAATAACGAAAAAACAGGTTCGAAAAATAAAATACAAAACCGTAGTAGGCTTTTTAATAAAATACAAAAACGTAGGTTAGTTTTTTAAAAGATACATATTTGTGTTTTTTTGCGGAGGCTGTCTGGGCGTTTCGTGGATTTTTTATAAAATTTTATCTTTTAATATCGGTATTTTGGCGGTGAAAATAGAAAATCGTGTCGTTTTTTTTGCCGAATGGCCTTTCCCTTGCAATCTAAACCTCACAAGCAATCGGGCGTGGGTGTTTTTAACATTGAACTAAGAAAAAAGGACAAAGGAAATGAGAAAAATAGCTATTTACGGAAAAGGCGGAATCGGCAAATCAACAACAACCCAGAATACGGTGGCAGGACTTGTGGAGGCCGGGCATAAAATCATGGTGGTGGGTTGTGATCCAAAGGCGGATTCAACAAGACTGCTGCTCAACGGTCTTGCCCAGAAAACCGTATTGGACACCCTCAGGGAAGAAGGAGAGGATGTCGTTCTGGAGGATGTATTGAAAGAGGGGTACGGCGGCACCTTGTGTACGGAGTCCGGTGGACCCGAGCCGGGTGTGGGATGTGCAGGAAGGGGAATCATCACTTCGATCAATCTCCTGGAGCAGCTCGGTGCCTATGACAATGAAGAGCTGGATTATGTGTTTTATGATGTTCTGGGGGACGTGGTCTGCGGCGGTTTTGCCATGCCCATGCGTGAAGGCAAGGCCCAGGAGATCTATATCGTGGTCTCCGGAGAGATGATGGCCATGTATGCGGCCAACAATATCTGCAAGGGAATCGTGAAGTTTGCGGAATCCGGGGGAATCCGCCTGGGCGGATTGATTTGTAACTCAAGGGCTGTGGATTTTGAAAAGGATATGATAGAGGCCCTTGCCGAAAAACTCGGCACCCAGATGATTCATTTTATTCCAAGGGAAAATGTTGTACAGCGGGCTGAAATCAACCGAAAAACCGTGATTGATTATGAGCCGGAACATTCCCAGGCCGATGAGTATCGCATGCTTTCAAAGAAAATCCATGAGAACAAGAAGTATGTTATTCCCACACCCATTGAAATTGAAGAACTGGAAGAACTTCTGGTCACCTACGGCATTGCATCCTAGAACCATCTTTAAACTTTAAAGGAAAACAGAAACAATGAAAATAATGATCAGATCAATCATCAGACCGGAAAAAACCCATGATGTCATGGCCGCCCTCATGGAAGCAGGATTCCCCGCCGTTACCCGCATGAGCGTTGCAGGCAGGGGAAAACAGCGGGGCATCAAAATCGGTGAAATCACCTATGATGAAATTCCCAAGGAGATGCTCATCACCGTGGTGGACGAAAAGGCCAAGGAGTTTGTTCTCAATATCATCATGAAAACAGCCAAAACCAGCGAAAAAGGGGCCTTTGGAGACGGCAAGATTTTTGTTTCGCCCGTGGAGGAGATCTACACCATCAGTTCCGGGATCATGGAATCTTCCAAAGAAGAGGTGGTGGCATGAAAGAGATCATGGCCGTCATCCGCATGAACAAAATCAACAAGACCAAACTGGCCCTGATTGATGCGGGGATCTCTTCCATGACAGCCATGGATGCCCTGGGCCGGGGAAAGGGGCTTGTGGACATGACACTCCTGAAGGGCGCGGAACAAGGATATGAAGAGGCCATTGCCCAACTGGGCGATTCCGGCCGACTCATCCCCAAAAGAGCCATCTCCATCGTTGTTCCGGACAAGCTGGTCCCTAAAACGGTGAAGACCATCATCGGGGTCAATCAGACCGGAAAATCAGGAGACGGGGTGGTCTGGGTGATGCCGGTTCTTGAATCCCTGAGTGTCAGGACCGGCGAGAGTGGCGACAAGGTACTGGACGAATTTTAACCCAACTTTAAGAATGGAAAGATAAAGATGAGCCTTAAGATGAAAGACCCCATGGAGAGTACACCTGGCCGAACCGATATACCGGATCCGGAGATGGTGAAAAAAGAGCTGATAGCCAAATATCCCACCAAGGTGGCCAGGAAACGTTCAAAACAGATTATGCCCAACAAAACCGATGAAAACGGCAATCCTGTGGTTATGGGTGCCAATGTCAGGACGGTTCCCGGCATCATCACCCAGAGGGGTTGCTGCTATGCCGGTTGTAAAGGGGTGATCATGGGCCCCACCCGGGATATCGTCAATATTACCCACGGGCCCATCGGATGCGGATTTTACAGCTGGCTTACCCGGCGGAACCAGACCCGGCCGCCATCGGACCAGGATGACAACTACATGACCTACTGCTTTTCCTCGGACATGCAGGACAACGATATTGTGTTTGGCGGTGAAAAAAAGCTCAAGAAAGCCATCCAGGAAGCCTATGATAATTTTAAACCCAAGGCAATCAGTATTTTTTCAACCTGTCCCGTTGGACTCATCGGAGATGATGTCCATTCCGTTGCCAGGGAGATGAAGGAGAAACTGGGGATCAACGTTTTTGGTTTTTCCTGCGAGGGATACAAGGGTGTGAGCCAGTCTGCCGGTCACCACATCGCTAACAACGGGATTTTCACCCATGTGGTGGGCGAGAATGATACCATCATGGATGCGCCCTACAAAATCAATCTGCTGGGTGAGTACAACATCGGCGGCGACGCCTTTGAGATCGACCGGATTCTTGAGCTCTGCGGCATCTCCCTGGTTTCCACCTTCAGCGGAAATTCCAGCTATGACCAGTTTGCCAACTGCCATACGGCAGATCTGAATGCCGTGATGTGCCATCGGTCCATCAACTATGTGGCGGACATGCTGGAAACCAAATACGGCATCCCATGGATCAAGGTCAATTTCATCGGTGCTGCAGCAACGGCCAAATCCCTGCGGAAAATAGCCCAGTATTTTGACGAACCTGAACTGATTGAACGGGTGGAAGCGGTTATTGCAGCTGAGTTGCCTGAAATTGAACGGGTCAAGGCGGATGTCAAACAGCGATGTGAAGGTAAACTTGCCATGATGTTTGTCGGCGGTTCCAGGGCGCACAGTTACCAGGGCATCTTCAAGGAGATCGGCATGCGGACCATTTCAGCCGGTTACGAGTTTGCCCACAGGGATGATTACGAGGGTCGAAAGGTGATTGATGACATCAAGGTGGATGCGGATTCTCGAAATATTGAAGAAATTGAGATCACAAGGGATGAGACCCGGTACAAGCCGAGGAAAACCGAGGCTGAGATGGCGGAACTTGCGGCAAAAGGGGTCCCGTTCAAAGAATACGACGGCATGATGGCGGACATGGACTCCGACGCCCTGGTTATTGATGATATCAGCCAGTATGAGACGGAAAAACTCATTGAAATCTATAAGCCGGATCTTTATTGCGCCGGTATCAAAGAAAAATACGCAGTACAGAAGAGTGGTATTCCCATGAAACAGCTTCATTCCTATGACTCGGGCGGTCCCTATGCCGGATTCAAGGGGGCGATTAACTTTTACAAAGAGATCGACCGCATGGTTAATTCCAAGGTCTGGGGATATATTGATGCCCCCTGGCAGGGCAGTCCTGAACTGTCTGCCAAATATGGATGGGAATAAACAGCATCCATATTCACCGACTTCATACCACGATAAAATTCAAGCTTAACACAGGAGACGTGTACAAATGTTGCTCAGACATACCAACAAAGAGATAAAACCCAGGGAATCGCTGACCGTAAATCCAGCTAAAACCTGCCAGCCCATCGGTGCCATGTATGCATCCCTTGGCATTCACAACTGCCTGCCGCACAGTCACGGCTCCCAGGGCTGCTGCGCCTACCACAGAAGTGCCCTGACCCGCCATTTCCGGGAACCGGTCATGGCTGCCACCAGCTCTTTTACCGAAGGATCCTCTGTGTTCGGAGGCCAGGCCAACCTGGTCCAGGCCATTGATAATATTTTCACCACCTATGAGCCGGATGTCATTGCCGTTCACACCACCTGTCTGTCCGAGACCATTGGCGATGATGTGAACCAGATTGCCATCAAGGCGGTAAAGGACGGCAAAGTGCCCAAGGGCAAGCATGTCATCCACACCAGCACCCCAAGCTATGTGGGGTCCCATGTTACAGGATTTTCCAACATGACAAAGGCCATGGCCACCGCTTTTTCAAAGTCCACAGGGGTTTCCAACGGTAAGTACAATATTATTCCCGGCTATGTGGAACCTTCGGACATGACCGAGATCAAGCGGGTGGTCACCGAGATGGGCATTAGTCCCATCCTTTTCCCGGACACCTCCAATGTGCTGAACGGTCCCCAGACCGGTAAATACAAAATGTATCCCGACGGAGGGGTTACAATCAATGAGCTTGTCAGCACCGGGGACAGCATCGGCACCATTGCCCTTGGCAACACGGCCTCAGCCGATGCGGCAAGGGCCCTGGACACCCGCTGCAAGGTTCCCTGCAAGGTGCTGGATCTGCCCATTGGGCTTGCTGCAACGGATCGGTTTGTTGATACCCTGAGAACGGTTGCCGGGGTCAACGTACCGGCGAGCATCGACCTGGAACGGGGCCAGCTGCTGGACATGATCACGGACATGCACGCCTATTTCTACCAGAAAAAAGTGGCACTGGCAGGTGATCCGGATCAGTTGATTCCCCTGGTGGAATTTCTCATCAGCGTTGACATGATGCCGGTTCACATTGTCACGGGAACACCGGGAAAAGACTTTATCAAACGCATTGAGGCGCTGACGGCCGATCTTCCCTACAAGGTCAATGTCAAGGCCGGCGGCGGTGCGGACATGTACCTGCTGCACCAGTGGATCAAAAACGAGCCCGTGGATCTGTTGATCTCCAACACCTATGGGAAATATATCGCACGGGACGAGGATATTCCCTTCATGCGATACGGTTTTCCCATACTGGACCGGGTGGGGCACTCCTACTTTCCTTCGGTCTGCTACAAGGGCGGGATGCGGCTGCTGGAAAAAATTCTTGACCTGCTGCTGGATCGAATTGACCGGGATTCCCTTGAAGAAACCTTTGAACTGGTGATGTAAACCTTAATTTTAAGGAATAGTAAAATGGAAACCATATCCGTATTGGAAGACAGGAAAAACCAGATTTACCAGAAAGGCCGGGACACCTTTGAAATGGCCTGTGAGAAAAAGAGCCTGGCAGGGGCAGTGAGCCAGCGGGCATGCGTCTTCTGCGGATCCAGGGTGGTTCTCTACCCCATTGCCGATGCCCTACACCTCATCCACGGACCCATTGGTTGTGCCTCCTACACCTGGGATATCCGGGGGGCCCTTTCATCGGGCCCGGAGCTTCACCGGATGAGTTTTTCCACGGATCTTTCCGAGACGGATGTGGTTTTCGGCGGTGAGAAAAAGCTTGAGAAAGCCCTGCTTGAACTCGTTGCAGAATATGAACCCAAAGCGGCCTTTGTCTATTGTACCTGTATTGTGGGCATCATCGGCGATGATGTGGATGCCGTTTGCAAGAAAGTGGCAGCCAAGGTTGGCATTCCCGTGCTGCCGGTCCATTCAGAGGGGTTCAAAGGTACAAAAAAAGACGGATACAAGGCTGCCTGTGACGCCCTGTTTAAACTCATTGATCTGAATCGTAAACCTGAAAAACAGATCCCCCTGAGCATCAATATCCTTGGCGAGTTTAATATCGGCGGCGAGACCTGGATCATCAAAGAGTATTACCGGCGGATGGGCGTCGAGGTCGTTTCCGTGATGACCGGCGACGGAAGGGTCAAGGATGTTCAGTCTGCACACCGGGCCTGTTTGAATGTGGTCCAGTGTTCAGGATCGCTGACCCATCTTGCGAAGGACATGGAACAGGCCTATGGCATCCCCTTTATCCGGGTGTCGTATTTTGGCATCGAAGACACCTCGGATGCCCTCTATGATGTGGCCTCGTTTTTCAAGGAGGCCCCAGAGATCATGGAACGGACAAAGGTGCTGGTCCAGGAGGAGATCCAGGCCATTCTTCCTGAACTTGCAGCATTTAAACAAGATCTTTTGGGAAAACGGGCCGCCATTTACGTGGGCGGGGCATTTAAGGCATTTTCACTGATCAAGGCCCTGAAACACCTGGGCATGAGCGAGGTCCTTGTGGGGTCCCAGACCGGAAACAAGGATGACTACGCACTGTTACGAGAGATGTGTGATCCGGACACGGTGATCCTGGATGATGCCAACCCCCTGGAACTTGCCAAGTATGTCATGGAAAAGGATGCCCACCTGTTCATCGGCGGGGTCAAGGAGAGACCCATTGCCTACAAACTGGGGATCGGTTTCTGTGACCACAACCATGAGCGAAAGATCCCTCTGGTGGGATTTGAGGGCATGGTGAATTTTGCCAGGGAAGTCCATTCGACAGTGACCAGTCCCATCTGGGACCTTGTTCCGAGAAAAGCGTTTAACCGGGCCATTTCAAACAAAGGATGATATCCCCATGATTTCCAGCAAAATAGCCAAAAAGATCGAGAAAAAGCCCTATACAGCCACCCGCAATGCCTGTAAAATGTGTACCCCTCTGGGTGCCACTCTGGTCTTCCACGGCATCGAAGGGACCGTCCCCCTTTTGCACGGCTCCCAGGGATGTTCCACCTATATGCGAAGATACCTGATCAGTCATTTCAGGGAGCCCGTGGATATTGCCTCATCAAATTTTACCGAGGATACGGCCATATTCGGCGGCGGAGCCAACCTGATGCTGGCCATTGAAAATGTCGCCCGTCAATACACCCCCAGGATGATCGGTATTGCCACCACCTGCCTTTCTGAAACCATTGGGGATGATGTGCCCATGATTTTAAACGGCATGGACAAGGCCCTGGGCGACACCCTCCTGGTCCACGTGTCAACCCCGAGTTATACGGGCACCCATGTGGATGGTTTCCACGGGGCGGTCCATGCCGTTGTGGAACGTTGCAATCCTTTGGGCTGCAAATCGGAACAGGGCGCTAAAAACCTGCCGAAAATAAATGTTTTTCCAGGCATGCTCTCCAATGAAGATATTCGGCATCTCAAAGAGATCTTCACTGACCTTGGCACGGAATTTACGATTCTGCCGGATTATTCGGAGCGCCTGGAAGGACCCTCCTGGGATGAATATCAGGCCATTCAAAAGGGGGGAACCCCCATTCGGGATATCCAGGAGATGAACCGTGCCACGGTCAGCGTGGAATTTGGAACCATCCTGGCAGCTTTGGTTGACCAGGGGGGGGAAAGTGCCGGATCCCTTTTAAACGAGCGGTTTGACATTCCCCTGGCTTCCCTTGGTTTTCCCGTAGGGGTAAAGGCCACGGACCATTTCTTTGAGCGGCTGGAAGCGCTGACCATGAAACCCATGCCTGAACGATACCGGCAGCAGCGTGGCCGCCTGATCGACGCCTATGTGGATGGAAACAAATATGTATCTGGACAAAGGGCCGTTGTTTATGGGGAAGAAGATTTTGTGGTTGCCATTGCAGGGTTTCTGGCCGAGGTGGGCATCATCCCGGTGCTGTGTGCTTCAGGCGGGAAAAGCGGATTACTGGAAAAAGCCCTGGAAAAGACCCTTACACCGAATATTTTCAAACAGGTGACGGTTCACCAGGGTATGGATTTTACCCAGATGGAGCAGGCTGCAAGGACCCTTGATCCTGATTTTATGATCGGAAACAGCAAGGGATACACCATGTCCCGGCACCTCCAGGTTCCCCTGATCCGGGTGGGATTTCCCATCCATGACCGCATCGGTGGCCAGCGTATTCTTCACATTGGTTACAAGGGTGCTCAGGAACTGTTTGATGCCATTGTCAATACGCTTCTCCAGCATCGGCAGACAACGTCTAAAATCGGTTACGCCTATATGTAGTCAATCCGTAAAAATAGAGGCCGAAAAAACGAGGCCATAGAAATGAGGAAAGACAAAGGATAGAAAAATGAATATTGAAAATCACCCCTGTTTTAATGCAAATGCCTGTAAAAGTTGGGGACGGGTCCACCTCCCCGTTGCACCCCGGTGTAATATCCAGTGCAACTTTTGTGACCGAAAATTTGACTGCGTCAATGAGAGCCGGCCCGGTGTCTGCAGCAGTATCCTTTCTCCTTTCCAGGCCATGGAATACCTTAAACAGGTCGTAACCCGGAAGAAAAATATCTCCGTGGTGGGCATTGCAGGCCCCGGAGATCCCTTTGCCAATCCTGAACAGACCCTGACGACAGTTGAGATGATCAGTCGGGAATATCCAGACATGATGCTGTGCCTTGCAAGCAACGGGCTCAACCTGCCCGATTACCTGGATGATATCGCAAAGTTCAACGTCAGCCATGTGAGCCTGACCATCAATGCCATTGATCTTGCAATCAGCGAAAAAATTTATTCCTGGGTGCGTTTTGGCAAAAAGTCCCTGGCTCCTGGGCCGGGGGTCAAGCTGCTTCTGGAAAAACAGCTGGAATCCGTGGTAGGGCTGAAGGAAAGGGGCATCATCGTAAAGGTTAATACCATTGTACTGCCTGGTATCAACGATCACCATGTGACCGACATTGCCAGGGAAATGGCAAAAATGGGTGTGGATTTGCTCAACTGCATGCCCTATTACCCCAATGCGGGGTCCAACTTCGCCCATCTTCAAGAGCCGTCAAGGGAAGAGATCACAGCCATCCAGGCGGCGGCCCAGCGGTATCTTCCCCAGATGAAGCACTGCAAACGCTGCCGGGCCGATGCCGTGGGCATTTTGGGTGAAGAACCGGACAAGGTGCTGATGGATAGCCTCAAGGCGTGCGCATCCTTGGAAGAGGTTCCGAAAATCGAGATTGAAAAGCCTGCCCGGCCCCATGTTGCCGTGGCCACCCGGGAGGGGGTTCTGGTGAACCAGCACCTGGGAGAGGCCACTGAACTTGCCATCTACGACACCCACCAGGAAGAAATGGTTCTTGTGGAACGAAGAAAGATGCCCGGGCCCGGTGGTGGCAGTTCCAGGTGGCATGCCATGGCAGATCAGCTCAAGGATTGCCATCTTATTCTGGTGAGCGGTGTCGGGGAAACCCCCAGGGAGGTGCTCACGGAAGAGGGGTTTGAAATCCTGGTGGTCAGCGGCCTGATCCAGGAAGTCGTTGACGCCGTCAAGAACAATAAGAACATCGGTCACCTGGTTAAAAGAGCCCCCCTGGATTGCAGGGCAGAATGTTCAGGTGCGGGAATGGGATGCATGTAAACCATGGAGACAGATTTAAAATCTAAACCATAAACCATGGGGACGGATTTGAAATCTGTTCTCTAAAAAGGAAAAAAAATGGAAAAACCCAAACATCACATACTGGTCTGCGCAAGTTTCAGGCCCAACGGAGAGCCCAAGGGAAAGTGTCACCGGAAAAATTCCATGGAGTTTCTTCCCTACATTGAGAACGAGATCATAGACCGGGGACTTGAAGGGGTGATTGTTTCGTCCACCTGCTGTCTGAAGCTCTGCGACGACGGACCGATCATGGTCATTTATCCTGAAAACATCTGGTACGGTAATGTGACGTCCGAGGATGCCATTGACGAGATCCTGGACGCCCTGGAAGACGGGGGCATCGCAAAGGAATACCTTCTTTCCGATTCGACCTGCAAGGTCTGATCGTTTCCCCGGGTAAAACAAATTCACAAGTTTGTCTCTCCTGGACTGTTTTGCTGGATTTTTTTACCCGGGGATTTTATTCCGATCATGGGCCTTAACATCTGGAAATTGATAGGAACATCAAAGGAGTTCGCCATGGTTAATGTAAACGATAAAAGAAAAATATGGATGGTGGACACCACATTAAGGGATGGAGAACAGGCCCCCGGGGTTGTGTTCAACACCCATGAAAAACGTGAAATTGCAATGGCCCTTGACCGCATCGGCATCGATGAGATCGAGGTGGGCATTCCGGCCATGGGGGATGGGGCCTGCCGGGATATCAGAGGGATTGTCCAGATGAATCTGTCGTGTGTCCTCTCTTCCTGGTGCCGGGCTGCCAGGGAGGATATTGAAGCGGCTGCCGCCTGTAATACGGCCGGTGTTCATATCAGCTTTCCCACCTCGTCCCTTCTTTTGAAAACCTTTGACAAGGATGAAGCCTGGGTGATGAATACCCTTGAGTGCCTTGTCCGGGTCGCTCGAAAATATTTTGACCGGGTGTCGGTGGGGGCCCAGGACGCCACCCGGACCCGGCGGGATTTTTTGCACGGGTTTGCCCGTCTTGCCTTTGAGGCCGGGGCAGACCGCCTGCGCATCGCAGATACCGTGGGAATGATCAGTCCCCTGGTGGTGATGAAAACCATGACCGATCTTGTTTGTCAGGTGCCGGAGCTTGATATTGAGTTCCACGGCCACAATGACCTTGGCATGGCCACGGCCAACGCCGTTACCGCCGTGGATGCCGGGGCGTCGTCCCTGAGCGTCACGGTCAACGGACTGGGGGAGCGGGCCGGGAATGCGCCGCTGGAAGAGGTTGCCATGGCATTGTTTGAGGTGGGCGGGTATGGGGGCACCCTTGATCTTTCCCTCATGACCGATCTCTGCTGTCTGGTTGCAAAGGCATCGGGCCGGGAAATTCCTGAATCAAAACCCATTGTCGGCAGAAACGTTTTCTGCCATGAATCGGGCATTCACTGCTCAGGCCTTTTAAAGGATGCCGCCTCATACCAGCTGTTTCAACCCGAAAGGGTGGGTAAAGAAGCGTGCGAATACGTTATCGGGTATCATTCAGGATCGGCTGCCATTTGCCATGTGCTCGAGAAACAGGGGATCTTCATCGATAAAGCAGCGGCCAGAAGATTGATTCCCCGGGTCAGGGAAAGGGCGCGCAGACAAAAACGGTTGCTTACCCCCCTGGAACTTGCAGAACTCCATCACCAGTCCTGGACATCCAGATGCCAGTATGATTGTGCCGGATAAGAACGCCTCCATGGCCCCATGGTGAACTCAGCTGTCGGCAGCGGTCATGACCACCCTGGTCGTTACTCTGCTCAATCCACATTTTTATCTGGACACGGTTGTTTTTCTGGGCAGAATCAGCAGCCGGTTCCAGGGTCAGAACCGGAAGAGTTTTTTGGGCCGGATCCGTTGCCGCCTCAACACTCTGTTTGCTGGGCCTCAGCTTTGGTGCCCGGTTGTTGGCACAGCTCTTCCGGCAGCAGATCACCTGGCGGATCCTCGTCAGTTTTGTCTGCCTCGCCATGTGGGGGATTGCCGTTTCCTTGATTTGTTAGAACAGATTCTGCCGGAAGAAAAAGCGTCCGCAGGGGTTCAGTTCGCAGGCCTGTCACACTCTCCGATACGTTTGCCGGTCAGTGTGTTTTTTATCCGTATGTTGCCGGCACCAGATCCTGGGCAGTGATACACTGGGTGTGGGTCATGGATTGAGATGGCATTCCCGCCATTTGTGTTTCAGTGGTGATCTCCCACTTGCCTGGGTTTATATCGGTGTCGCCCCAGACCGTGAAAGCGGTGCAAACCAATAGGGTGATAAAGCCCATCCATATGATGAGCTTTTTTTTGCCTGTCATTTTTTGCCTCTTTTTGTTGTTGAACTCTTTTTTTTACATACATCCAGAGTGCACATTTTCCTGATGGCAGCATTTTTAATCCGTTTGCATAGATCACAATTTTTTGTCTGAATGGCCAGTTCATAGAAACATTGGCCATGAACCCCGTTTGCCGTGGGCCAGTATTTTAAAATATTGTCGCAAAGGTCTGGATTTCCGGTAGCTTTGACCTCCTCCTGATAGCACCATGGGGCGGGCCTTTTATTTTGAGATCGACACTTTTCATAAATCGAATCCTGTTGGGCCAGCCCCATAGTTGCCAGGAATAATCCGAGCAAAAGGGATGCCGTCAGATAGTGTAACAAATGGTTTTTCATTCTTTTTGCCTCCCTATGGCACCAATGCGGGTTGTTCAGTCCTGTATTTGATACCGCCGGTTCTTCCCACTAAAATTTCGCAGGTTTGAATTTTCTGGTCCGGTGAAAATTCCCATGTTTTTGTTTCGTTGTTTGCAATTTTCATTTTTTTTTCAAACAATTTTCCTTGATATTGCTGTTGATAACAGATCAAGGCAATTTCAGAGTTTGGCGTATCCTGACTGTCGCCTAAAAGGGTAATGATCAGAGGTCTTCCAGGGTCAACGCTGATGCCCTGTCCGTTTTTTACGGTAAGATATCCCTCTTGAAGGGCATATGGGTCAGACAAGAACGGGTCTTTTTCATTGACCATGCTCACATAGACCAGCCCTTTTTCACCTTGAATTATGGCCCACTCGGTTTGTTTGTTCTGGCTGAGGCGCACTTTTTTTTGCTGTCCTTTTCTGCTCAGGGAAATGTGGCCAGTTTGCATAGGGGTGTGTTCGTCTCCTTTTTGATATGTGGTATAGGTGCAGCTGGATGCTGTAGTGTCATGGTTGAGGAAAATCATTTTAACCGGGCGCTTTGGGTCAAATTTGACCTGAAGCTGCCCCCCCACACCGATCCGTCGGCCCCAGGGGGCATTCCCCTTTATGGCGCTTGTGACCGCTGGCAAATGCTTTACTGCTTTCGGGGGGAACTTGCCAGGAGCGGTTACCCGGGTGTATCCTTTGGGAATTTTGAACAATGTTGGATCCTGGGGGTGTTGTCTGATGTTTTTCAGGATCAGGGTTGCGTCGCCGTTCACGGCATGGCTGACCTCTTTGAGGGGAAAATTAAGTTCGGAGGAAACCCATACCCTGTTTCGGGCCCTTGTCTCCCCGGGCTGGCGATACTCAAGAATCTGGCAGACGTACCCATTGATGTTTTCAGTTCCGGCCGAAAATGCTTTGAGCGAGCTACGCATGGTTTCCCATCCGGCAATGGGGTTCATCATCAATGTATCAGCAGGGTCTGCCTGTTCGATATACTGATTTGTCTGGGGATTCAGCCCCCAGGACACCCTGGTGGTCCGATTGTAGATGGTGGACAAACAAGGGACAGAGGCAAGGCCTTTGACCTTTTCTATCCGGTATAGGTTGTTTTTGACCTTCAAGTCATAAACTACTTCAGACCCAGGCGCTGTGACAATCAGGTCTGCTGTGAATTCAGCTGCCTGGGCTGAGCACCATCCCAGACAAAGAAAAAAAAGACCGGTCTTGATCAAATGGAAAAACATAGCAGACTGCATAAGATCCTCCTTTTGATAAATGAGTGAAGTTCCTTTGAAAGGCCTTGTTCGTCAGATTTCGGGCATCCATGGAAAAAAAGAACGGGTTGAACTTGCCGGTTTTGATCTTCTTTATGGAATAGAAATCACCGAAATGCGATCCTGACACGGCTTGCTCCTAACAAAATCGAACAATCTTATCTCTTAGGGTAAGATGTTGAAAGTATTCTAAAATATAAATTTTTAGTTTGTCAAATGGTATTTTGAATAAGATAGACTTCGTCTTGGGGGTGTTGTCAACATTAAAAGGCGATGCAGACGGTGAGCTCCCCCTTTATTTTGATCTAAACTGAAATTAAGCTACCGCCGATGGCCCAGCAAAGAGTGGTTTACCAGGTAGTCAGACAGTTCAAGGACCTCGGAAGAGATCTCGGGATCCAGACGTTTTGCCCAGCGTTTGGGCAGCGCTGAAACACCGTAAAGGGCGCCTGCAACCATGCCGGCTATGGCACCGGTGGTATCTGCGTCCCCCCCCTGGTTCACCGTATTGACAAGGCACTCTTCAAAGGTGTTGGTTGAAAATAAAAAATGAAACACGGTCTGAACCGTATCCACCACATAGGCCGAGCTGTTGCCTGGATAGGGATGATACCCGAACACCGGGTATTGGGTCACAAATTCGTCAACCAGGATGCGAAGATCGTCCAGGTCGGCGCCCATGACAGCCCTGTGAACCAGGCGGCCAAACAGGATGCAGGCCGCATCTGACAGGGGATTGTTGTGGGTAATATGGGCCTGGGCCAGGGCGTGATGGGCAAGGGCGTCGTCGTCCCCCAGGGTATAGAGCGCAACCGGAATCATGCGCATCAGGGCGCCGTTGCCGGCATCCCAGCGGCTCGGCGGCGCCTCAAGGGTCTTGTGGACAATATAGTTCCGGATTCCCCTGGAACAGGTGGAACCGATGTCAACGGGCCGGCTTTTCATCCAGCCTGCAAAACTGTCAGCAATGGCGGCAAGATGCCACCCCCCGGCATCCCGAATGGCCCGGCCCATGCAGATGGACATCTCCGTGTCATCGGTCACCTGGCCCGGCTTCAGGTACAGCCAGCCTTTACCAATGATCTGGTCGTGCACCCCGAACTGTACCTTGATTTCCCGGGGTGTCATGAATTCCGTGGTGGCGCCCAGGGCATCGCCCAGGGCCACGCCCATGAAGGCCGCCCTGGCCCTGTCCATTATCCTAGGCCAGTCCGGTGCCTGAAAATTGTTCATCCATACCCCTTTGTTGACTTTTTACACCAGGCGCCTGGTGATATCATACTCCCCGCCAATGACCATGACTTCCCCTTCTCCCCTTAGAATGCCTGCGTGGAGAAACGATCCATCAAAAAAGATTTTTGAAACAGGCACCCTGACCTCCATGACAAAGGTGCCAAATTCCCAGGCCCGTTCAAAATCGTGGGTAAAGGAGTTGAGGTTGTTGAGCCTGACCACGGCCCGGTGTTTGTCGGCCTGGTCAAGGATCTCATGCTCTGAAAAATCGTAAATCCCCCTGAACAGGGTGATGTGGGTGATCCGGGGGTCCCGGCGCTGGATTTCGTACTGAACAAATTCATAGAGAAGGTCCAGCTGGGAAAAGATGGCATTGGTCCGGGAGGCAGCCTCCATGCGGTCCGTCAGGTAGGCAAGGTAGGCCTTGCTCTCTTTGCCCCGGATGCGGCCGCGGTGATAGGTGGGCGCAAGACCCATTCTGCTCTCCACCCATCCCTTGATCACGGCACCTTCAACAGAGCTTGCATTGAACAGCCATCCCCTGAGGAATCTCAGGTAGCTGTGTTTCAGGTTGACCTGTCCTTCGGGATCATCTGCTTTCCGCCATTGGTGAAGATGAAAGGCAACCTCCATGTAATCCTGGAAAATCCGGGCCCGCTGCTCCCAGGTCGGCGAATGATCCAGGAGGTTGAAAAAATGGGAATGGGTGGCCCTGACCCCCTGGATACTCAGGGGCATTGGGGTATCATTAAAGGCTCGGGAACCCAGGACCCAGGGGGGTACGGTGCACAGGCTGAATTGACAATTGCCGGGCGCCTGTCCGGTTTCAGTTCCCGGAGGGTCTGTTGTTCCTGGGGGTTGCCGGGTCTTTAAACCGCCGGGTCCTGCATTCTTTTTCACTGTCCGCTCGTTCTCCTTTGTAACTGAAATTTCGTCATGCCTGCCATTGTCGCACCCCTGAACGGAATGCAAAAAACAGACCAGGTATGGATTCCCATTGGTAAAACCCCTGACCCGCCTTGATGGCGGGGGATATTGGGGGAGAACGCCTGGCGTATTGCCAGGGCTGGGCCTGTTTGCCCATGGGGTGTTCTACATAATTGTAATTAAGTGTCTGATGAATTACAATTATGAAATATATTTTTACAGTATGTTTTTTATGTTTTGACTGTTTTTGTGTTTATCCGTTTTAATTACAGAATGTTATGTTTTTTTTGCGTTGGTTGTGGTCGGGTGGCATTTCCCATGCATGATTGAAAGATGTTAGAAAATGATTGCAACCGGCAAAGGGAAGAACAACAGGCCGAATCCGATTCTTTCCATGCCATATCCGAAAAAAAGCCTTAAGGGGCAGAGGGGTGCAGGGCAATGCCAGTCAATGATGCAAAACGATTTCTGAAATCAATTACCGGACGCCCGGAACTCATGAAGGCGCTGAATCAATGCCGGAACCCTGAACAGATTCAAACCCTTCTTGGGGAAAACGGGTTTAAATTTGATTCAGAAGAGTTTGTTGAGGCATGGACCCGGGAAGTTGCCGGCTCCCCGACCGAAGACTACCACCATCAATTTAATGAACTCAGGATGTGGTGGGAGATGGTCAACCGGTTTTAAGATCAACGGGTTTATTCTATCCATGGGGTGCATCCATAACCGGCAAGGCACACGAGGAGGCCATGAAATGGGGCAGAGGTCATGCTCCGGCCATTCCGGTTATATTGACCGACAAAGGACTTTACGGCCATGCGAGCATTTGCTGTTAATGCCGGCCGAAATGGTTCTGTGGCTCGTTGAGCTGCAAATATTGACTTGATTGACAACTTCATTCGAAAAGGATCTGAGAGATGAAACATTCACCGCGTTTGACAAATTTTCTGACCGCCCTGCTGGTATTGACCTTTTTTGCCACCCTGATGCCCCGGGCCTGGGCAGGGGACACCCCTGAAATAACCGTGTTTGCCGCGGCCTCCACCACCAACGCCATCAACGATATTATCACCCTTTTTACCGCAGAGAACAAGGGGCAGGTGACCACTTCGTTTGCCTCTTCGTCCACCCTGGCCAAACAGATCAACCAGGGTGCACCGGCGGATGTGTATCTGTCCGCCAACCCCAAATGGATGGATTTTCTGGAAAAGAACCAGATGATCGAATCCGGCACCCGGTCTGATCTGCTCGGCAATCGCCTGGTCTTGATTGCCCCCCTGGACAGCGACATGGGTGTCACAATCGCTCCTGGTTTTGACCTGTCAGGACTCCTGGGACAGGAAAAGCTGGCCATGGGCGACCCGGACCATGTGCCGGCGGGCATTTACGGCAAACAGGCCCTGACCAGCCTGGGCGTGTGGGAGAGCGTGGCTTCCAAAGTGGCACGCTCAAAGGACGTGCGGGCGGCCCTGATGCTTGTGGAGCGGGGCGAGGCCCCCCTGGGCATTGTCTATGCCACGGACGCGGCCATTTCCCGAAAGGTCAAGGTTGTGGCCCTTTTTCCTGAAAATACCCACCCTGCCATTACCTATCCCGTGGCCCTGGTCGCAGGAAAAACGACCCCTGGGGCCCTTGCCTTTCTTGAATTTCTCAAAACCGGCGGGGCAGGGGCCATCTTTGAAAAATACGGTTTTTCCCTGCGATAATGGATTTTCTGGAACTGACACCCGTTGAGCTGGAGGCCCTCCGCCTGAGCCTGTGGACATCCGGCTGGGCTGTCCTGGGCAGCCTGGTTCCCGGTATCCTGGTGGCATGGGTCCTTGCCAGAAAGCAGTTTCCCGGCAAGGTCCTGGTGGACGGGCTGGTGCATCTGCCCCTGGTGGTGCCGCCGGTGGTCACCGGTTACACCCTGCTGCTGCTCATGGGCCGGCGGGGAATTCTGGGCAGCTGGCTGTATGACCTCACGGGCATTGTGTTTGCGTTCAACTGGAAGGGGGCGGCCCTGGCGTCGGGGGTCATGGCATTCCCCCTGCTGGTCAGGGCGGTCCGGCTTTCCATTGAAAACGTGGACCAGGGGCTGGAACAGGCGGCACGGACCCTGGGGGCGGGGCCCGTTGATCTGTTCTTCACCGTGACCCTGCCCCTGATCTTTCCGGGCATCATCACCGGCATCATCCTTGCCTTTGCCCGAAGCCTGAGCGAGTTCGGGGCCACCATCACCTTTGTTTCGAATATCCCGGGGCAGACCCAGACCCTTCCTTTGGCCCTTTACACCCTGACCCAGGTGCCCGATGGCGAAGCCGGGGCCCTGCGCCTGTGTATCATTTCCGTTGCCGTGGCCCTGGCTGCCCTGGTCGCATCGGAACTTCTGGCCGGCCGAATGGAACAACGCATGCGAGGAACGAACAGATCCCATGCTGGACATTGATCTTAAAAAAGTACAGGGTGACTTTACGGTGGAAGCCGCATTTGTTGCCCGGGGCGCCGGTGTTACGGCCATGTTCGGCCATTCAGGGGCCGGTAAAACCTCGATCATCAACATGATCGCAGGCCTTTCCCGCCCGGATGCAGGCCATATCGTGGTCAATGATCGCTGTGTGTTTGACGGGGCAAAGAACATCAATATCCCCCCTGAACGGCGTCGTTTCGGTTACGTGTTCCAGGAGGGGCGGCTTTTTCCCCATCTGTCTGTGGGCAGCAACCTTGTCTACGGCATGCGGCGGGTGCCCCCCCGGGAGCGGTACATCGCCTTTGACCAGGTGGTGGAGCTCCTCGGCATCGGTCATCTGCTCAAACGCCACCCGGCCACATTGTCCGGCGGTGAAAAGCAGCGGGTCGCCATTGGCCGTTCGTTGCTCACAAGCCCTGTGCTGCTGATCATGGACGAGCCCCTGGCCTCCCTGGACCAGGCCCGCAAAGGGGAGGTGCTTCCCTTTATTGCCCGGCTGCCCAGGGAACTCAAGGTGCCCATCCTTTACGTCACCCATTCCGTGGATGAAATTTTAAACCTGGCAGACACCCTGGTTTTTCTTGCCGGGGGAAAAGTCCTGGCCGTGGGCAGCGTGGAAACGGTCGCGGCCCGGGCGGACTTTCAACGGCTTACCGGGGGGACGGAGGCTGCAGTGGTGGTTTCCACCCGGGTTGACTCCCACGACCCCGGGGCCGGCCTGACACGGCTTGAATTTCCAGGTGGGATGCTGAGCGTTCCCCTGGTAGATCTTCCGGTCAATGGGGCGGTGCGTGCCCGGATTCATCCCCGGAATGTGGGCCTTGCCCTGGAGGCCTTTCCCCGGACCAGTTTTCAGAATATTTTCCAGGGCGTCGTGACCGGGGTCAACGATCCCTGCGACGGATCTCTGGTGAACGTTTCCCTGGACATCGGCATCCCCCTCATGGCCACCATTACCCCCCGGGCCCGGCAGGAACTGGATTTAAAGCCGGGAACCCGGGTGCATGCCATGATCAAGAGCGTGTCCGTCTCTCTAGGATACGCTTCGGTCTGATGGGCAACGCGTTTGCAGAAACAGAAGGTACGATCCCCATGGCTTGGGCCATGCCTGGGTTGCAGCCTGATGGAAAGTGTTTGTAGAAACAGAACCCGTAACAGGAGAGATGAACATGGATGAAAACCCGGTGATGATACGGGATGCCCGGATAGAAGACCTGGACGCCCTTGTCGGTCTTTTAAAACAATTGTTTTCAATTGAAGAGGATTTCACCTTTGATACAGAAAAGAACCGCAGGGGGCTTTCCCTGATGCTCGATGGATGCGGCAAGCACCGGGCGGTTAAGGTGGCCGTTAACAACGCTGGGGTTGTGGGTATGTGTACGGCCCAGACTCGGATATCCACGGCAACAGGGCGCATCTCGGCGGTTCTTGAGGACCTGGTTGTGGATGTTGACCACCGGGGCAGGGCAACCGGGAAACGTCTTTTGCAGGCCATCGAACAATGGGCCCGGCAGCGGGGAATTTCCCATCTCCAGCTCCTGGCTGATAAAAACAACAGACCCGCCCTGGATTTTTACTACCACTTGAAGTGGCGGCAGACAGACCTGATCTGCCTGACCCGGGAGATTTAAGGCCTGTATGTTCAGGATTGCGGTATCCATTGCTGCCGTTGTGCCTTTTAGAAAAAATGCCGGTATTGCGGGTGTGATTACTCGGCTGTGTCGGCAAGACGGATGAAATTTTCAGCCGCTTCGTTTGCCTGCTGATTGCTGGTTAAGCCCACGTCCATCAATCGGGTGGCGGCAAGCAGCAAGCCGAGCCGGGTAAGGGCTTGCTTGGTTGCGGCCAGGGGAGCGCGGGCAAGCGTGGCATCGAGCATATCGCCCCTGCTGGCGGTTTCAAAGCCGAAGGTGGTGAGGACTTGATCGATGAACTGGAGACGGAAACGTTTCTGCTTCTCTGCCGCGCCGCCGCCCTTGAAACGGAAATTGATGTAGTTGGTGCTGGCCTGTTCGCTGCAGATTGCATCAACGATGGAGAAGTGGTACCCAAAACGAATATTGAGATGCAGATATTCCTGGGAAACAATAGCGTAGCTGGCCAGCAGCTGTGTGTCGAAAAAGAATATCCCGCCACTGACCTGATCAAATTTTTCCCAGTCAATGTGGTGCTGACTGGTGTCCCAGCAAATTCGAGGGTCCGACATCCCCTGCCAGCAGGCACGCATGGGCTTGCTGGAAAGCTCGTTTAAGGTGATCCGGGTGCCAGGTCGAGGCGGTGCGCTGTTGTCGAGATCAAGAACATACATGACCAGTGGCAGGTCGGTGACAAGCTTTTGCGCCTTCTCCAGACCTCTTCCCTTCCGGTTGACCAGGCAAAACATTTCCCGGACACTTTTTTCATGGCAGAATCGAACGATATCATGCAGGGAACGGCACTGGGCCGGCGTGAAGTTGTTTCCGTGGGGGTCGGTCAGACTGAGATGTGTGGTCCGGGCGGCGAGTTGTGCGTATTTCTTAACCGGAAAATCTTTGTGGGGATTGGGTTTTTCTTTTTGCAGTACTGCATTGACGCAACCGCTGAATATCCGGCCCGAAGCGGCATCAACGGTCACCACCTGTCCTTCTGACAAAAGGATTTCACTGCCGACCAGAACCGGAATGCCTCTTTCCCTGGCCACCGAAGCAAAATGGCTGGCCCGGCTTCCGCTGTGAGCGATGACACCGACCATTCGATCAAGAAACTGGGACAGGGCCGGGCGAAGTGTCGGGGTCAAGACCACCGATCCCGCCGGAATTTGCGCAAAGGCACAGCCGGTTGGGGCGTGAAACACGGGGCCACAGGCAATTCCGACAGACGCGCAATGCAGATTGCTGTACAAGAGATGGGTGGGGTCGACCTTCTGTAGGATTGCCGGAGGCGGATTTTTCTTCTGATGGAGCCGCCGACTTTGGAGAATGATCAAACCGTTTTCATCAAGGGCCCATTCAACGTCCTGGGGACAACCGAAATAGGCTTCCAGCTGCAGGCTCCAATTTTTCAACTGCTGTAATTTCGATTTGTTGACCAGCGGATTGTCCGGTAACTCAGATTGTTGTCCTGAAATAACAGTCTCTTCACGTGGCAGATGATATTTTTCGGGAATCCTTGAGCCGTCGACCAGACCCTTTGCCCGGCCTGCCACGGCGTAGACGCCCATGGATGCCGCCGCGGCAGAAGTTGACGGGTCCAGGGTATATATCACCCCTGAGGTAAGTGGATGGATCATGGGTAAGACCAGGACCGCCATGGCGGTATCCGCATCCGTTAATCCGTGGTGGATGCGGTAAATAATGGCGCGGGGACAATATTTACCGGCGAGTACCCTTTTATAGGCGGCAATAATGTCATGGACAGGAACGTCGAGTTCACTGGCATACTGTCCGGCAAAGGATACCTTGCCGTCCTCAGCCAGGGCACTGGAACGAACGGCGAGCAACGGGGCAGGCTGCAGGGCATCGGCGTAGCGTTTTATCAGACATGAGATATCCACCGGAATTTCGGCATCCAGAATAAGCTCCTGCATCTCTTCGCAGATACGGATGATCGTTTGGTTATCATCGGCCTGGACGCACCTGAGCCGTGTGGCAAGTTCTTTTTCCAATCGGTTGTCGTAAATGAAGCGATGAAAAGCGTGGGCGGTGATGACAAAGCCGCGTGGAATGGAAACACCTACCCGGCCGGCGGCAGAAAGATTGGCAGCCTTGCCTCCTGCAAGCCGAGGATGGTCGGCAGCCTCCTCAAGCCGGAGGACATATGGCGGACCCCTTTCAGGCAGGGCCGAAGCCAGCAGCACCTTGATTGCGGCATTGAGTGCCGCGTGGGTTTCAAGTAATTTCCAATAGCGTGGAGGGTTCATGGCATGAAGCTGTTTCGCCATGGACCCCACCGAGTCAACGATCTGGTGGCAAAGATGGCTTATCCGGTAATGGTCGGCGGGGTTGTGGCCAAAGACATGGGATTCCAAATCAGCCAGCAGATCAAGGGCCAGGCTGTCCAGGCGTAAGATTTCGCGAAAGGCCGTGTATTTATCTTGCAGCAGACGGCCGGGTGAGAATATCTCCATGAGCCGATATCTCCAGAATCGCCAGAAACCGGCTGATTCTTTTTTTTCTGCTGAAGAAGTACCCATCAACGCCCCATGCGGCCGCAGCCTCAGGCAACCTGCCCGGCAGGTTTTGCTTTTGTTACCATGGCACAATCATCACCATATGATTTTGATCTCTATCAGCCTCTTAATTCCAAAGCAAGCGCTATTACAAATATGTTGAAACAATGGTTTCCAGACCCCCTCTGCTGGAATGTATCTGGATGTCTGGGGGGGCCGTTATCGCCTGGCTGTGCCCTGTCGCAGACAAATTCTGCAACAGGGCCTTTTGATACCGGGTTGGTCAGCCAGGGGGCCGGAACTTCCCGTTTGAACGGTTGTTTAACTGAGTTTAACTGCGGCGTTTTCGGCAGCCAGCATCACATGGTAGCTCAGGGGGGATGCGGTCAACAGTGGGTGGGTGGCATACTGCATGACGGCCAGCTGTTCGGCCGTGAGATTGGCCTGAATTGCCGTGGCAATGATGTTGACCATATCAGAGGCTGCTTCGCCGCCGCTCACGTGACCACCGATCACCTGATTGTTGTCCCGTCGAAACAAAAGCTTGATCTTCATGTTTGAAACAGAGCCTGGCAGATGACCGGGATGACGGTTGGGCGACGTGACCTCGCCCACAACAAAGTCGATGCCTTCCTCGGCTGCGCTTCGGCTGGTCATGCCGGCGGCGGCAACGGATCTGTCCCCCACCTTGGTGCTGAAGGCTCCCAGGGCGCCCATGGTCACACGGCTGCGGTCTTTGCAAAGATTTGAGGCTGCGATCATGCCTTCACTGCAGGCCACGGAGGCAAGGCGGATGCCACTGGGTTTGCCTGTGATACAGGAAAATTTACTGGCACAGTCTCCTGCGGCATAAATATCTGCGTCATTGGTCTTCATGTATTTGTCAACCTTGATTCCCGCGCGGGGGTCGGCCTCAAGGCCGCATTTTACGGCCAGGTCAATGTTGGCCTGGGCGCCGATTCCAATGACAACGGCATCGGCGGTGATGACTTCACCGGTGGCAAGACGCACCCCCTTTATCTCTTTGTCGCCGATCAACTCTTCTGCCTGGCAGCTGGTCTTGACCGTGACACCCAGTTTTTTCAGCTCTGCCTCGATTTCAAGGCAGAATTCCTCTTCACAGGCCAGCATCAAACATCGGGGCATCATCTCCACAACGGTCACCTTTTTTTCAACCCCTGCCTTTTGTCCCATCAGGGCAATCTGCTCGGCCATTTCAACCCCGATGAATCCGCCGCCGATGACCACCACATTCTGGGCCGGTGCCAGGGCTGTATAGACTTTTTGAAGATAAACAGGGTCTTTTTTAACGGTGAACACATTGGCTTTGTCAATCCCGGGAAGGGGGGGGACAAAGGGTTTGGAACCCGTGCTGATAATCAGTTTCCCGTAGGCAATGCGGTCGCCATCGGCAAAGATTACTGTTTTGTTTGCACGATCAATGTCGGCAACCTCCCTTTGCAGAATCTCAATACCCTGGTCAATAAATCCCTGATCAGGGATGAGGTTTTTTTCAACCTGTCCCATGATGCCATAGATATAGGGAATCCCACAGGGAACGGGCGTGTTGGTGACATTTCTGATGATTGTAACGGTTTTGTCAGCTGCTCTTTTTTTCAAGGTCAGGGCTGCCATCAAGCCTGCTGCAGACCCGCCGATGATAACGACGTCGCTTTTCATTGTTTACCTCTCCTTTGAATGGGTGCAGAAAATTCATTCACGTCTCTTTAACCAGAACAAGACCACAGAGCAAAAGGGGTGCCATGGTTTTTATAAAAACAGGCAAAGGGTTTTTTAAATGGCAACCTGCTGAAAACAAACAAAAAATGTTGGTTTGTTAAAAATATGCCCTGTTCTGCTGGATTTTTAACTTGTAAACCTGGGTGTTAAAGTGCAAATTAGCAGGTGTTAAAAACTTTAACAGGGGGGTGGTATGCTTGAACAGATGATGGATCAATACTGGAAAACAGTTGTGGACACCATTCAGGAAGGGGTGATGATCGTCAACAAAAACGGGCGCATCGTTTTTGTAAATGGGTCATTTGAAAAGATCACAGGCTATTCCAGGCAGGAGGCCCAGGGCAGATCCTGCCACCTGCTGCAATGTGACACCTGTGAAAAAGCGCGCTGCCTCACGGGTAAGAACTGGTGCGACCTGTTCAAGGCAGGGCGGATTGACATGAAAAGATGCACCCTGACCCACAAGAACAAGGGCAGGGTGCAGGTACTGAAAAATGCCTCGCTGCTCAGGGATGGTTCTGGAAACGTGGTGGGGGCCGTGGAGACCCTGACGGACATCAGTGATATCGTTGAAAAGGATCACCAGATCGAAGCCTTTCGAAGGCAGCTGCGGCAGGAAAATGGTTTTCATAATCTGCTGGGCACCTCCCGGGCCATGCACCAGGTGTTTGAACTGATCCGCAACGCTGCAGGTTCCGACGCCCCGGTGCTGATCCAGGGGGAGAGCGGCACGGGCAAGGAACTGGTGGCCCAGTGCATCCATGATATCGGCTCCCGCCGGGAACAGCCCTTTGTAAAGGTTAACTGTGCGGCGTTGAACGAATCCATCCTCGAGAGTGAACTTTTCGGGCATGTCAAGGGTGCCTTTACGGGTGCCGTAAAGGACCGGAAGGGGCGGTTTGAAGCGGCCCGGGACGGGGATCTTTTTCTGGATGAAATCGGTGATCTGCCTTTTTACTGCCAGGTCAAACTCCTGCGGGTGCTCGAGGAAAACATCATTGAACGGGTGGGCGACAACACCCCCACACCGGTGAACACCCGCATCATTACGGCAACCAACCGGTGTCTCAAGGAGGATGTCGGTACCGGGCGGTTCCGGGAGGATCTGTTTTACCGGATCAATGTGATTCCCATCCAGGTGCCGCCCCTGAGGGAACGGACAGAAGATATTCCTGTGCTGGTGGAATCTTTTTTGATGCGCAACCGCCTCAAGACCCGAAGCACTATCCAGGGGGTCAGCAACCGGGCCATGCAGAGTCTCATGGCCTACCCGTGGCCGGGCAATGTCCGGGAATTAAAGAGCGCGTTTGAGTACGCTTTTGTCACCTGCCACGGCACGGTCATCCGCAGGGAGCACCTGCCCTTGCAGGTGATGCTGCCTGCAGCATCAAACCCGGCACCAGGCCAGCCTTTGCCCCGCAAGCAAGAGGTCCAGAAACAGCAGCTCCTGGAAGCCCTGGACCAGTCCGGGGGAAATCAGTCCATGGCCGCTCGCATGCTGGGGGTTTCCCGTGTGACCATCTGGAACCGGATGAAAAAATACGGTATTGAGTTCGATCGGAAAAGGAGTGTTGATGAAATCAAATAAACTGATCATCCTATCCAGGGATGCGGACCTGTATCTGGAACTGATCCGCCAGGCGAAATTGCCCGGACTGACCATAGAAACAGGCCGTAACCTGAACCAGGGCAGAAGTCACCTTGGGGCGTGCGACATTATTTTCGGCACACCGGCCCTTGTTCAACAGGCGCTGCCCCATGCCCCCCGGTTGAAATGGGTCCAGTCCATGTGGGCGGGGGTGACGCCACTCATGGAAGCGGACCTTCGCCAGGACTACATCTTGACCGGTGTCAAGGGCGTGTTCGGGCCGGTCATGGCCGAATATGTGATCTGTCACCTTCTGATGCACGAACGCAGATCCCTGGACCGCTTCCAGAACCAGCTCAAACGGCAATGGGACAAGACGCCCCCCGGGACCCTCCAGGGCAAACGTATCGGCATCATGGGCCTTGGCTCCATCGGCCTTGCCATTGCAGGGGCTGCCCGGTTTTTTGGCATGCACACCCGGGGCTATTCCCGGAGCAGGTCAAGGTGCGAGGAGATCGATCAATGCTTCCTGCCCGGCCAGTTGGTGGCCTTTGTACAGGGCCTGGATTATCTGGTATGCGTGCTTCCGGACACCCCCGAAACCCGCGGCCTGATTGATGCCACAGTTCTGGGGGCAATGGCTGAAACCGCCGTTATCATCAACGTTGGCCGGGGCAATGTGGTGGACGAACCGGCTCTGGTCCATGCCCTGGAACGGGGCGACATCGCAGGAGCGGTTCTGGACGTCTTCCACGAGGAACCCCTGCCGCTGGCCCACCCTTTGTGGGTGACGCCCAACACCATCATCACCTCCCACACCGCGGCAGTGAGCTTTCCAGAATTGATCGCGCCGATCTTCATTGACAACTACCATCGGTTTGTCACAGAAAAATCCTTGAACCACAGAATCGACTTCAACCAGGGATACTAGGCCCAGGGCCGGTATGGGTGACGTAAATCAGATCCCATAACCCCTGTGGCCGTTGGGGGTTCTTTTATGACGATGGATTCGAGCCCCCTATTTAATGGTGGAAAAAAATGGGTGCTGAACTAAAAAAATTGCTTTTTTGAAAAATAGGGATTAAGAAACACAGCTGTTTTTTATAATTATTCCCAGACCCCTGGACTTTGTTCAGGATGCAGACCTCCCCGTCCATGATATTGAGGTGGCCTTTGTTCCCTGCTGGTTTACCAGGGGAGCTGGAATTGAAAAGGAAATCTCAATATGAAAAAAGTGCTCTGCCTGTTGCCTGCCCTTCTGGCGCTCCCGGTTCTGGCCCTGGCATCGAACGGTACCCCTGGTTCATCTGAACTGGTCGATTTTACACAAACCATTTATGGCTACCTGGGCATCGGACTTTTTGTGGCCGCCTATCTTCTGGTTCCCCTCGAGAATATCATTCATCTGCGCAAGAGCAAGCCTGTGCTCCTTGCTGCAGGTATTATCTGGATTCTGGTGGCCCTTGCCTATATGGGCATCGGGGATACCCATACGGCCCACGAAGCGATCAAAGACAGTCTGCTCGAGTATGGCGAGCTGTTCCTTTTTTTGCTGGCGGCCATGACCTACATCAACGCCATGGAAGAACGAATGGTCTTCCAGGCCCTGCGGGCTTTTCTGGTGTCCCGGGGATTCTCCCTGCGGGTTCTGTTCTGGATTACGGGGGCGCTGGCTTTTGTGATCTCTCCTGTGGCTGACAACCTGACCACAGCCCTTCTCATGGGTGCAGTCGTCATGTCCGTTGGTGGTGACAACAAGAAGTTTGTTGCCCTGTCATGCATCAACATCGTTATCGGGGCCAATGCCGGCGGGGCTTACTCGCCGTTTGGAGACATCACCACCCTCATGGTGTGGCAGAATGGCAAGGTGGATTTTACCCAGTTTTTTGCCCTTTTTATTCCCTCCCTGGTCAACTGGCTGGTGCCTGCCGTATGCATGAGCCTTGCCATTGACCGGACCTCTCCCAAGGCGCTGAACGAAAAGGTTGAAATGAAATACGGTGCCCGGGTCATGATCGGACTTTTTGTTCTGACCATTATCACGGCCGTCAGCTTTCACAACTTCCTCAACCTTCCCCCTGCCGCCGGCATGATGCTGGGCCTCGGGTACCTGGGCTTTTTCAGCTATCACATCAAGCGCAAAGAGGGCAGGATGTTTTATTATGACAACATCCTGGGCGCCAGGAGCAAGAGCACGGTCAAACGATCCCTGTCCATGCTTCAGGATAAAACCCATGCTGAGGTCACAGGTGTCATTGACGACCTGCCAACCCCTGCCTTTATCCTGGACAAGGATCATGTCATCACCCACTGGAATCCGGCCATGGCGGCTTTGACCGGGGTTGCTGCCGAAGATAAGATCGGAACAAAAGAGCAGTGGAAATCCTTTTATTCACAAGAGCGTCCCCTGCTTGCCGACATGGTTCTGGAACCGGGTTCAAAAAAGCTGGTCAACAAGTTTTTTCACGGGAAAAACAGGCCCAACAAATACCTTGACTCTGCCTATGAGGTGTCGGATTTTGAGCCTTCTTTAGGCGAAAACGGGCGATGGATCTATTTTGCCTCAGCTCCCCTTAAGGATGAAAACGGCCAGGTGGCAGGGGTGATTGAAATCATCGAGGACGTGGACGGGGACCAGGAGACAAAAGTCTTTTTTGACATCATGGCCAGTATCTCCAGGGCCGAGTGGGACACCCTGCTTTTCTTTTACGGGGTCACCCTCTGTGTTGGCGGCCTTGGCCAGTTTGGCTATCTTGGCCTGGTCTCCACCTTCATGTACGGAGATCTCGGTGCCACAGCCGCAAATACCCTTGTGGGGGTCCTGTCGGCCGTTGTTGACAATATTCCGGTGATGTTTGCCGTGCTTAAGATGAATCCGGCCATGTCCCACGGCCAGTGGCTCCTGGTGACCCTGACGGCAGGGGTGGGCGGCAGTCTTCTCTCCATCGGATCTGCGGCAGGTGTTGCCCTGATGGGCAGTGCCCGGGGGATCTATACCTTTGGTGCCCATTTAAAATGGATGCCGGTGATCGCACTTGGCTATGGGGCCAGTATCCTGGTTCATCTCTTGATTAATGCAAGCCTGATGTAGACAAGGGGGGGTGGGGGGATTCTCGGGGGATTGTTGTGTGGTGCCGAAGGGGAGATTCGAACTCCCACAAGCGTACGCTCGCCAGTCCCTGAAACTGGTGCGTCTACCAATTCCGCCACTTCGGCACGGATACAATCAGGACGGTTTGGGCCGTTCCTGAATTTGTGATGGATCTTATACCCCTGGATCGTTTCTGTGTCAAGGCCAATGCGTGTAATATTGAAAAAACCGTAATTCGTTTCAACACATTGCCTTGATCAGGGTCTTGAATGCCATGACCCCTGCGTCACTGCTGTTGCAGTTCAATCCCCGATGGTGAATCATCGATTGATTTATACCTGTTCGGTCTTATATTAATTAATCATGGCATGGCGGAAATACCGTCAAACTGATTGCCATGGGATTCAGTAGATACGGAGGTTCATATGAAATCATATCGGAAAAAAAAGCAGCCATGTGCTGTGCCATAGGAAAAAAGAGAATGTCGGACGCCCTCAGGGCATGCGACTATTGTAGCAGCAGCATGGCGGAACGGAGCGATTGTTATAAAGCAGTGGCCAGGGATGCCGGGCTTCGTTCAAAGAGCTGTATGCTGATGTAAAATGCACCGGGCCGTTGTTCCATGAACGGTTTTTACAATAACCGTGGGAAAGGAGGCTTGGGTTGAACAGTCTCTTTTCCCCGGTTTTTTTATTTTATGCCCGTTCCTGTCTTCAAAAAGAGCGTCCAGGGCATTTGTTGACCGTGTGACTGCCTGGGTCATTTGTAAAATTTTTTTTGGCCATATTTGTCGACGATGGCCATGCTGTCATCTTCCGGCATGGATTCCACGTATTTTTTCCAGCCAGGGCACCAGGTGGTATGCCATCGCCATAATCTGGCCATAAAGGATGACGGGTTGTTGTCAAATTTTGCCCTGAAACCGCATTTTTCACACGAATGTTCTGCCATTGAATTTTCTCCCTGATTGAATTCTCACCCCGGATGCTGGCTCCGATTAAATGAAAAAGATGTATGCAATTGCTGGGGTTTTTTCAACCCATAAATGGTGTTGATCCAAAAATATCGCTGCGGCCGTTGATGGTTTCATCGGCCAGGGCAGACACCGGCTTATCTCCAAAGATCAAAAAAGGGGCAATGCCAGGGTCCGGTCCAGAAGGGGTATTCCCAGAAGCCGTGTGCCGGGAAAGGAAGATGCCATGACACAGTATCAATGCAAAACATGTGGTAAGGTCACTATCAAAAAGGGGCATCTGTGTGATCCCACAGAGCTGGGTAAGGTCTATGAATGCGAAAAATGCGGGCACCAGGTGGTCAACGAGGGGCACCTGTGCAAGCCCGGGCTCATGGATATTAAATTCTATTGTAAATCCTGCGGACGGGGTGCCGTTTCCAAGGATGAGGTCTGCAAGCCAGAGGCCGTTATATGAAATCCGCTGATCCCCTGGCAGATCTTGAAGCCATGACCAGCAGTCCCTGCGATTACAAGGACGGATTTCATATCTCGTTTAAAGGCGAAAATTCAGGTCGGGTGGGTGTGCTGCTCACCTGTCCTGCCTGTCATTCGCGTTTTAAAACCCCCTGGGTTCTGGATCTGTCCGGATCCGAGGGACGGATGGCGGTCCGTTCATCCGGAGAACCGGAAACGTCTCGATGATCGACGGCATCGGATTTTCCATGAAACCTCCACCGAGGCATCATCACTGGAGGGCGTTTCAAATTCCGTTGGGGTCAGGGTTGAGGTCCTGTTCCGGCCATGCCGGCTATAAAAACATAAAATCAGAAAGGAGGTCCCCATGTTTGATAAAAATTTATTATGCGAGAAGATCAGAACGATCTATCCGGATATCGGCCAATGTGGAATTGATCTGAATGTCGAATACGATGAAGATCAAAAATTATGGGTTCTATATCTTAAAAAAGGGGACCGGGAGGTCAAGCATTTTCTTGAGGATGAAGACCTGAACAAGTGCATGGCAGGCATACAATGTGTCAGCCTGGGACTTGAGGTGAGTCAGATCAAGGATTAGCCCGTAACTTTTAAACCACGGGCATGTCTGTAACCTTTTCCACATACAAATGGCGTGATGCATTAACCGTGTCATGCCATTGCCATTCTTACCGGCAAGGATTTAAGTGTTAACCTTTTCATGGGAAGGGCCGATAAGTATGGAACGGCAGTTTGAAAAGTCCGCAAATACCCATGGTTGGTTTAAAAGGAGTTTTATCATGAGCACCATATCTTCCCTTTCCCGGCCGCCGGCAGTTTATGGAAGTGAAAACGGTTTCATGGACCAGGCCGGGGCAAGATCCTTTGAACAGACGTCTGCCAGGGCAACCTGGAAACAAAATCTGGATCTATCCCTTAAAACCCGTGAAGGGGATCAGGTCACCATCAATGCCACTTCGTTTTCCCAACTGGATACCATTGTTTATGATCAAACCGGAAGAATGGACACTGGCAACACTTCATCCACATCCGGATTCAGCCATCGGACCATGACCCTTGAAACAGGATCAAGTTTTACCTTTTCCGTGGACGGCAACCTCAGCGACGAGGAACTTGACGACATTGAGCAGATTCTGGGCAGCCTGGATCTGGTGCTCGGGGAAATGGCTTCCGGTGACATGGAGGGGGCCGTTGAAACCGCCCTTGGCATGACCGGATATGATACGGTCTCTTCTTTTTCTGCAGACCTTGGCATGGAAAGATCACATACCTCGGCAACAGCGGTTGGCCAGGAATTCTACACCGGAAACCAGGAATCAGACCCGGCCGTGTCTTCTCCGGGTTACAGCCGGATTCAAATGCTTGTGGAGAAAATGATGGCGTTGATGGACGAGGCCGATGAAAAGATCCAAAAAGCGTCACGCCAACCCATTGATCAGCTTTTTGCCGAGCACTTGAAAGCCATTGAACGTCCGGCCCAGGAAACAGACCATGGGCCGGATGAAACGGATGCTCTGAAATATGAAATCCTGACGGATCTCAGGCAGAGGATGCAGCTGCTTTAAATGTGGGTCCACGGGTTTTTCATCAGGACTTGACCAGCAGCGCCTCCAAAAGGCCGATGCGGTTTTCGTCAAGATTGGCCGTCATGGTCTGACCGAACTTTTTGCCGTTGTCTCCGAAAATGATGTGGGGCCCGAGGGGGCGCGGTGGTGCTCCTTTTTTGGGGGCGACCGACAGCACCTTCTGCCACCACTGTTTTGCCTGGTCCGTTGCATCGTTGATAAAATCAGGGGTAAAGCCTGTTTTTGAGAGCATCTCAGTGAGGTGCTCCCGGGTCTCAAGGAACGAGATCCGGTGGGAGTCGGCCCAGGGCACGGGCAGATGAATTTTCTTGTCTTCCTTTTGAACGATTTCATGGAGAACCAGACGTCCGCCGGGCTTCAGCACCCTGTAGAATTCTGTGAGCACCCTTTGCTTGTCCTGGATGTTCATGAGGGTGTGCTGGCACCAGACCACGTCAAAGGATTCACCTTCAGCTGCAAGATTTTCAAGGTCTCCCTGCTCAAAGGTGACGCTGGCCTCCTGGCCCGTGGCCCGGGTGAGCATCCTGGCAACCCTGACAAAGGCGGCCACAAGGTCGATACCCGTGACCGAACAGAGGAAATTTTTCCCAATGAATCGCGAAGAGCCGCCAATGCCGCAGCCTGCATCCAGGACCTTGTCCGTTGATGCAAGACCGCATCGCTCTCCCAGGGCCTGGGTGGCCAGATGACCGCCCGTGTGAAGCTGGTCGATGATCGAGATATCCTTGAGTTCAAGGCGGTCCGGGTCTTTGCCTGCAAGTTCAAGGGCCGCCCTTATTTTCAGTTCAAGATCGTCTGAACTGTAGTGATTTTCTATGTTCTTGTCCACTTGGGCTCCCTTTTTTCCTCAAATGCCGAAAGCCCCTCTTGTGCATCGTTGGTGGTGCAAAGCTGGGTGAACATCTCCCCCATGTAGTCCAGGGACTGGTGATAGGGAAGGTCGGACATGCCGTAGATGCCTTTTTTGCCGCACTCCACGGCCAGGGGGCTTTTCTGGGCAAGTTTTTGTGCAAAGGCCATGGTGGCCGATTCCAGCTCATCATCGGGAACCACCCGGTTGACCATGCCCAGTCGTTCGGCCTCTTCCGCCCGGATGATGTCACCCCCAAGGACCATCTCCAGAAGTTTTTTCCTTGATACGAGCCGTGAGAGGGGAACGGCAGGTCCCAGGCAGATCAGTCCCACATTGATGGCCGTTGTACCGAATCTGGCATTGTCAGAGGCAATGGCAAGGTCCGTGGCAAACACAAGGCCGGAACCATTGGCAATGGCATATCCCCGGACCGAAGCGATCACCGGTTTTTTCATCCGGGCAATGGTGTGGTTGTGCTGGTCCATTTTTGCGATCATGGCCCTGAGTTCTGCCGGAGGTTTGTCCTTGAATTCTGCAAGGTCGATCCCGGTTGAAAAATGTTTGCCTGCAGCCTTGATCACCACCACCCTGACATCTTCGTCAGCGTCAAGGGCTTTGAGATAATTATTCAAGAGGGTGGCAAACCCGAGGGTAAATGTGTTCTTCTGTTCCGGCCGGTTCAGGGTGATCGTTCCGATGCCGTTGTTCTTTTCCATTAGAACCGATTGTTTGTCAGTCATGGGGCTCCTTTAAACCGTTATGATTTTCCAGGGGGCATGCCAAGGTGCATGCCCGGGCCATACTGTTTGATCAGGATTGAAGTTCCGCCATATTGGCAAAAAAGTCAAGGGCTGCCGGGTTTTTCAGGGCGTCCTTGTTTTTTACTTCCTGGCCGTGGACCACCTTGCGTACGGCAAGTTCCACCTTTTTCATGTTCAGGGTGTAGGGAATGTCCGGAACGGCGATGACCTTGGCCGGTACATGGCGGGGTGAGGCGTTGTTCCGGATGTCGGCCTTGATCTTTTTAACCAGTTCTTCGGTAAGCTCAAACCCCTGGGCCAGCTTGACAAACAGGATCACCCGCACATCATTGTTCCAGTTCTGGCCGATGACCACGCTGTCTTCAAGCTCGGGCATCTGTTCGAGGCGGCGGTATATTTCAGCCGTGCCGATGCGGACGCCGCCCGGATTCAAGGTGGCATCGGACCGGCCGTACATGATGACCCCACCCCGTTCCGTGACTTCGATAAAGTCGCCGTGGGCCCAGACGCCGGGATAATCCATGAAGTAGGCGGCCTGGTATCTGGAGCCGTCATCATCGTTCCAGAAGCTGATGGGCATGGAGGGGAAGGGGGCTGTGCATACAAGCTCGCCCTGCTTGCCCACCACGGGCTGACCGTTTTCGTCATAGGCAAAGACCTTCATGGCAAGGCCCCGGCACTGGAGTTCGCCGGCATATACCGGTCCCATGGGGTTGCCGAGGGCAAAACAGCCGTTAAGATCAGAGCCGCCTGAAATTGAGGCAAGCTGGATGTCTGATTTAACCTCGTCGTAGATGAACTCGAAGTCTTCCTTTGACAGGGGAGAACCGGTGGAGAGCACCGCCTTGATGGCTGAAAGATCAAAACCCTTGCCCGGCTTTACGCCGGCGTTTTTAAGGGCCGCAATATAGCCGGCACTGGTGCCGAATACCGTTACCCGTTCGTCCTGGGCCATCTGCCACAGGGCGTCCGGACCGGGATGGAAGGGGTTACCGTCAAAGAGCACCAGGGTTGCGCCCGTGGCAAGGGATGCGGTGAGCCAGTTCCACATCATCCATCCGCAGGTGGTGAAATAAAAGATGGTGTCATCGGCCTTAAGGTCCGTGTGCAGCACAAGTTCCTTTAACTGGTGTAGGAGCACTCCACCGGCGCTCTGGACCATGCATTTGGGCAGCCCCGTGGTGCCCGACGAGTACATGATGTACAACGGATGGTCAAAGGGCAGCTGTTCAAACTGGATGTCAACGGCTGTCTTGTCCTTGAAATCATCGTACAGGACAGCATTGGAAATCTTTGAGATGTCAGGGGTCTGGTTGACATAGGGAACCACCACCACCTTTTCAATGGACGGCAGTTCCTTTAAAATGCCGGCAATCTTTTCAAGGCTGTCCAGGGGTTTACCCTTGAAGATGTAACCGTCGGCCGTGAACAATACCCTGGGCCGGGTCTGTCCAAACCGGTCAAGAACCCCCTTGATGCCGAAATCCGGCGAACATGAGGACCAGGTGGCGCCGATGCTCGTTGCCCCAAGCATGGCAACGATGGCTTCGGGCATGTTGGGAATAAAACCGACCACCCGGTCGCCGGGCTTGACACCGGCCTTGCGAAGCGCGGCTGCAACGGCGGCTGTTTCAAGGTAGAGCTCATTGTAGGTCAGGGTGCGGCGGACCCGGTCTTCGCCCCGGAAGATCAGGGCCGTTCGATCGTTGCGGTTGCGCAGCAGGTTTTCGGCAAAGTTGAGGCGGGCTCCGGAAAACCAGTCGGCCCCCGGCATTTTTTTGGGGTCATCAATTACCCTGTCATAGGGGACTGACGACTTTATGCCGAGAAACTGCCATGCCTTTTCCCAGAACAGCTCAAGATTTTCAACGGACCACTGGTAAAGATCGTCATAGGTCTTAAAGGTTGTGCCCTGGGACGTGTTGACCTCCTGCATGAACCGGTACATGTTGGTTGCTTCGATTCGTTCTTTTGACGGTGTCCATAAAAGCTTTGCCATTGCTTTCTCCTGTGTATGGGGCCCGGCTTGCCTTGTTGCCGCGGGTAACGAGAACAAGGCAAGCCTGGCCTCTATTGGGCTGTTAATAATGATACCAAGATAAGTATGACCCCGATTGGGTTATTTGTCTGAAGCATTTGCTGAGGCATCACCATCAGAGGCGTTTCATTGTTCGTTGTGGCCAGGGCAGATATCCTGCTCCGGCCATGCCGGTTATTCGTAGAGCACGGCAAGTATGGTGGCCCTGCCGTTTTTACCCGTGATCAGGTGGGGCGTGGTTGAAAGGTAGTAGACCGAGTCCCCCGGTTCCAGGTCGTAGGTCTTGCCGCCAATGGAGAGTTCAGCCACCCCTTCCAGGACATAGATGAACTCCTCACCGTTGTGAACCGATATCTCCTTGTCCGGATTCTCCTCGAGCTGAACGATGAGGGCCTCCATGTGGCGGCCCTGGACCTCGGGTGCAAGGCTCATGTAAGAGTATAGGTTCTTCTGTTCTTTCTGGGAGGTGGACCGGGAGATTTTTTTTCTCTCGTTCTTCCGGGTGATGGAATAAAGCTGGGAACCCACACCTGAAACAAGCCGGCCCAGGGCTGAGTCAAGGGCCCTGGACAATTTCATTACCGTTCCCAGCTGGGGCTGATCCTTTCCATTTTCGATGTCCTCGAGGCGCTGGCTGTCAAAGCCGGTAAGGTTTGCAACCTCATTGATGGACAGCCCTTTTTTTTCCCTCAGGTTTTTAATGCGTTGCCCCACCTCATCCACTTCACCCGGGGCTGCGGGTTTGATTTCTCCGGTGAGATTCTCAAAATAGTCTACATTTATGTGGGGCAAATTCTTGTCTTTTTCCATGGTCACTCCTGGGCCTTGTCTGATTGAAGATTTATTCGTTCATCCTTTTGTTTGATCGGTTCTCCAGGGATGGTTACAGGTCTAACCATCCCCGGTCAACCGGTTTTATTCCCAACCCTCGGGCAGCAGCTGGTTCGGTTTTTCGCCAAGTTTTTCCTTGAGTTTTGCAAGGCCGGGTCTTGCATACTGCATGTGACCCTCCTTGAGGGTTCTGCCGTTGAGGACCGCCTCACTCCTGAGGCGTCTGCCCACGGTTCTTTCCAGCTGTTTACCCAGCCACAGCACCCGGTCAACGTCCCAGCCGTGGTCAATGCCCATCTCGTCGATCTGAACCAGGGTATCCTCCAGGCAGACAAGGCCCACATACCTTGGGTCGTCATAGTAGTAATCGCCCGTGCCCTTGATGGGGCAGTCGTCAAGGAAGTTGGCAGGCTGACCCCCAAGACCGCCAAGGGTTGCCTCAAAATTGATGATGCCGGCCTGGAGACATGCCAGAATTGAGGCCGATGCCATGCGTTTGGTCTCGTGGAAATGGGCAATGTGGAGCCTGGGGTCGGGCAGGGCGTCGAGCACCATGGAGAAATAGCGGTACACCTGGGCTGCCGAGGCGCTGCCGTCGTGGTCGGCATGCTCCACATCATGGGCCCCGATGTCCAGCCAGCGTTTGGCAAATTTCACGGCGTCCCGCATGTCTGTTGCACCGCCGATGGGGCTGCCCCAGATGGTGCTCACGGTGCCGCACATCTTGATGCCGGCATCGTTGCATTTTTTGATTGAGCGTTCGGCTTCCTTCCAGTAGTTGGGAAGGGTGGTGCCTGAATTGGCAAAATGGTGCTGCTCTTCGGTGGAAACCATCATGAGGATGCGGTCCGGTCCGATACCCTGCTTTTTAAGCTCAATGGCCCTGTCAACGGCAGGCTCCCGGATGGTGATGCAGGTGAGGGAGATGTCGTTGGTGTCGATGCCCCGTTTGGCGCATTTTCGCTTGAACAGATCCCCCCTGAGGTAGGTCAACAATTCCTCTGCATCCCGGAACTGGGGCATGAGATAGGGATTGCCAAGGTTGGTTACCTCAATGTGACGGCACCCGGCAAAGATCAGTTCCTCCAGGTAGAATTTTTTAGCCTCCGTTGAGATGAATTTTTCTTCGTGCTGAAATCCGTCCCGGACGGTGATGTCTCCGATGGTCACTTTTCTGGGCATTTTTGGAAAGATTTTCCAGTAATCGTATTCTGTCATGGTCGTTGTCTCCCATTGATTGTTTTTTGTTCAGCCGCCAGGTACAGGGGGCACAAACGGTCAGTCGTGAATGGTTTGATCCGGCCAATGGCTAGAACCTGAAGTTGCCAAACGAAGGCTCTCCCACGGGTTTGAGCATGCTCACCTCAAATCCCATGGCAAGCCAGTCCCTGATTTCAGAGAACTTCAACACCCGGTCGGTCAGCAGTCGTGCACCGCAGTAAAAGGGGTGGGCCTCACCGTCGTACTTGTCAATCATTTTCTGGCGGAACGCCTCCTTATCCTCCTCTGACATGGGTTTGCCCGAGCGTTTGCTCTTGGCCTCTTCAATCGAGAGCAGCACGCCGCCCGCACTCTTGCCGCTCATCACCGAGGTCCTTGCCCGCATGGTGGAAAACAGGAAGTGGGGCTTGTAGGCCCTGCCGCACATACCGTAGTTGGCCGCCCCGTTGTCAGGGCCGATTACCAGCTGAATCTTGGGAACCTGGGCGCAGGAGACGGCCCTTACCATGTCCGACCCGTATTTGCCGATGCCCATGTGCTCTGAATCCGAGCCGACCATGAACCCGGGTGCGTTCTGGATAAACAGCAGGGGGATTTTTTCCTGGGAGCAGCGGACAATGAACTCGGTTGCCTTGCGGGCCGCCTCGTAAAAGATGATGCCCACCTTGTTGGAAGCAATGACGCCCACGGGCAGTCCCTTGATGCGGATCTTGCCCGTGACAATGTTGTCTCCCCTGCCGGGTGCATAGTTTTCCTTGTACTCCTGGAAAAAACTTGCATCGGCAAGGGTGTGGATGATTTGCTTGACATCAATTCCCTGGGTGCCCGTTACGGGCATAAGGTCGTAGATGCTGTCCTGTTCCACGGCAGGTGCCTGCTCCTGGTACTGGTGAAGGTTGATGGTCTGGGGTTTCTCCATGGAGAGGATCTCCCTGACCCTGGCAACGGCTTCTGACTGATCGCTGCACAGGTGGTCGGCACCGCCTGAAATTTCCGTGTGGGTTTTTGCTCCCCCAAGCTCTTCTGCCGTGATGGTTTCGCCAAGTGCCATTTTCACCAAAGGGGGGCCGCCCAGGAATGAAAAGCTCTGCTTGTCGATCATGATCGACTGGCAGGCCATGAACACGATATAGGCCCCGCCGGCCGTGTTGCCCCCGGTGCTCAGGGTGATCTGTTTGAGCCCCTTGGCCGACATTTTGGCCATGTTGTAGAACAGCGAGCCAAAGTGCTGGTCATCGGGAAAGACATCGATCTGCATGGGTAGAAACGCCCCGCCGGAATCGGCAATGTAGACACAGTTCAACCCGCAGGTGTCGGCAATGGCCTGGGCCCGCATGTGTTTTTTCAAGGTGATGGGAAAATAGGTACCGGCCTTGACCCTGGAGTCGTTGCCGATGACCATGGTCCAGTTGCCGTGGATTTTGCCGACCCCTGTGACGATGCCGCCACAGGGGACATCCGGCACTCCCGGATAATTCATGCCAAAACCAGCCAGCATGGATAGTTCAAAAAACTGGGTGCCCGGATCGATGAGTTCGTTGATGAGTTCGCGGACCGGCCGCTTGTTGTTTTTGGCAAGCCGGTCAACGGCCTTCTGACCTCCGGGCCAGGTGGCTTCGTAAAGGCGTTCGTCCAGTTTGAGTTCTTCGTTCGCCCAGTGTGTTCTGTTTTCGCCCATGACTTATCTCCCCCTATAGACAGGCTTGCGTTTTTCCCTGAAAGCGGTCAGCCCTTCGATCCTGTCTTCCGTTGGAATGGTCACCCGGTAGGCGTTGGACTCAATGGCAAGACCTGTTGCAAGGTCGGTTTCAATGCCCTGGTTGATGGCGTATTTTGCCATCTCAACGGCAATGGGGCCGGTCTCCTTGATCATTTCGGCCATGGCAAGGCATTGATCCAGGAGGTCTTCAGGGGCACAGGTCTGGTTGACCAGGCCGATCGCAAGGGCCTCGTCAGCTGCAACCCTGCGGCCCGTGAAGATAAGCTCCTTTGCCTTTGCAACCCCGATGATCCGTGGCAGCCGCTGGGTGCCGCCGCCGCCGGGAATGATGGCAAGCCTTGTTTCCGTGAGTCCCATGACGGCCGTTGTTGAAGCAATCCTGATGTCCGCTGCAAGGGCAAGTTCCGTTCCGCCGCCAAGGGCGATGCCGTTGACGGCTGCGATAACGGGTTTGCCCAGGTTCTGGATTGAGGTCAAGAGGTTCCGGATGGTCAAAATAAACTGCTTGACCTCGTTCTGGGACAGGGTGGCCCGTTCTTTCAGGTCAGCACCTGCGCAAAAGGCCCGTTCTCCTGCACCTGTGATGATCAGGCACCGGATGTCATCCCGGTACTGGAGGCCGTCGATGGCGTCCCGAACCTGGTTGAGCATGGCAAAGTTCAGTGAATTCATTGCCGCCGGCCGGTTGAGGGTGAGGATGACAACACCGGGTTTCTCTTGTGTCAATAATAGGTCGTTGATAGTCATAAGCGTATTTTTCTACTCCGTGTCAGTTAAATGAGGACTTCCCCCGACTTGGTAAGCTCCTGTGTCGCTGAATCCCTGAGCTTGTATTTCTGAATCTTACCGCTGGCCGTGGTGGGGTATTCGTCAACAAAAAAGATGTACTTGGGGATTTTGTGATAGGAGATCTGATCTTTGCAGAATTCCTTGATCTCTTCGGGTGTTGATTTGTCGCCGGGTCGTACCTGGATGAATGCGGCAACCTCCTCGCCGTACTTTTCGCTGGGAACGCCGACCACCTGGACATCCTTGACCTTGGGATGGGTGTAGAGGAACTCTTCGATCTCCCTTGGGTAGATGTTTTCACCGCCCCGGATGATCATGTCCTTGATGCGGCCCGTGATCTTGCAGTAGCCGTTCTCGTCCATTTCGGCAAGATCGCCCGTGTGGAGCCAGCCATCCTTGTCAATGGTGTTTTTTGTCGCCTCTTCCATTTTGTAGTAGCCCTTCATCACATGGTAGCCCCGGGAGCACAGTTCGCCCTGCTGGCCCCTGGGCATTTCATCGCCTGTGACGGGATCCACGATTTTCACCTCAACATTGGGAAGGGCGCAGCCCACCGTGGAGGTTTTGATCTCCAGGCTGTCGTGGTCACGGGTCTGGGTGATGCCCGGGGAGGCCTCGGTCTGGCCGTAGACAATGGTCATCTCCTTTGCGCCCATGTCCTTGATGACCCGTTTCATGACTTCCACGGGACAGGTGGAGCCTGCCATGACCCCTGTTCTCAAGCTGGATGTGTCGTAGCTGTGCTTGTCCATCTCTTCAAATTCTGCAATGAACATGGTGGGCACACCCAGGAGGGCGTTACACTTGGACGACTCCACGGTTTTAAGCGTATCCACCGGGTTAAAGGCCACCACCGGGGCCATGGTGGCGCCCGATACCATGCAGCACAGGGTGCCGATGACACAGCCGAAGCAGTGGAAAAACGGAACGGGAATGCACATGGCATCGTCCGGGGTGAGGTTCATGCATTCGGCCATGCTTTTTGCGTTGCCGATGAGGTTGGTGTGGGAGAGCATGACCCCCTTGGGGAATCCCGTGGTGCCCGAGGTGTACTGCATGTTGATCACATCGTCGGGCTCAAGGGTTGCCAGCCTTTTTTGAAGATCCTCGTCGGAGACTGACTTGCCCATTTCCATGATGTCGTCCCAGTTGTACATGCCCGGCTGCTTGTCCTTGCCAAGATAGATGAGATTTTTCAGGAAGGGGAGTTTTTTGCACTTGGTTTTACCCGGTTCTGAATCTTTGAGTTCAGGGCACACCTTGTTGATGGTCTGGATGTATTCGTCAGGGGTTCTTACGCCGCCCATGAGGATCAGGGTGGTTGAATCGGACTGTTCGAGCAGATATTCAAGTTCAGCACTCTTGTAACTTGTGTTGACCGTTACAAGAACCGCCCCCATGCGGGCACTGCCATACTGGGTGTAGACCCATTCGGGAATGTTGTTGGCCCAGATGGCGATTTTTTCGCCCCGCTGGATTCCAAGGGCCATGAGACCTTTGGCAACCTTGTTGCAGACTTCCCGGAACTCCTTGAACGTATATTTTATGCCAAGGGAGTTGTACTCAAGCCCGCTGTTGTCGCCAATGTTGTCTGCCAGAATGTCCACGATGTTACCGATGGTTGTTTCGCCGACCTTGATCTCAGGTTTCTGCATTTCTTTGTCTCCCCCAAAAAAGTTTAATGGTTAACACCCGATATATCTTGAAATGACCAGTCTCTGGACCTCGGAAGTTCCTTCTCCAATGTCCAGAAGTTTCTGGTCCCGGTAAAACCGTTCCACATTGTACTCTTTCATCAGGCCGTATCCCCCGTGGATCTGGACGGCGTGGTTGGCAACCCTGCCCATGAGTTCAGAACAGTAGAGTTTTGCCATGGCGGCTTCTCGCTCAAAGGGCCTGCTTTCGTTTCTCAGCCAGCATGCCTTGTACATGAGGTTTCGTGCGCATTCGATTTCCATGGCGCAGTCGGCAAGTTTAAATGCAATGGCCTGGAATTTTGAGATGGGCTGGTTAAACTGCTGCCGTTCCTTTGCATAGGCAAGGGCAAGGTCGTAGGCCCCCTGGGCACCACCAAGTCCCATGGCGCCGATGGAGAGTCGACCACCGTCCAGGGTCTTGAGCATCTGGTGGAATCCGTCACCCCTTTTTCCCAGGATGTTTTCCTTGGGTACCCTGACGTCGTCAAAGTAGAGTTCCGCGGTGTTGGATGCCCGCCACATCATTTTTTTGTGCATGGGAACAGCCTTGAAACCAGGGGTGCCTGCTTCGACGATGAAACAGGTGTATTCTGGTTTGCCATTGTCCCTGACCCCGGTCTTGGCCTGGACCGTTACCCCCAGGGTCATGTCACAGGCCGCATTGGTGATGAAGATTTTGGATCCGTTGATCACCCAGTCATCGCCGTCCTGTACGGCCGTTGTCTTTGACCCGCCGGCGTCGGAACCTGCCGTGGGTTCAGTGAGTCCGAATCCCCATAAGCGTTCACCGCGGCACAGGGGAGGCAGGTAGCGTTGTTTCTGCTCTTCTGTACCAAAATAATAGAGGGGGCCGATGCCGAGGGAGTTTCCCGCAGCAACGGTTGCGGCCTGGGATCCGTCAATCCTTGCGACTTCTTCAACGGCAATGATGTAGGAAAGGTAATCCATGCCCTGTCCCTCATACGCTTCAGATACAAACATGCCAAAAAGACCGATTTCCCCCATCTTCCGGGTGAGCTCAACGGAAAAATCTTCATTTTCGTCAAGTTCCCCTGCAATGGGAGCAATCTCTTTCTGGGCAAATTTTCTAACCTCCTTGCGGATCATCTGCTGCTCTTTCGTAAGGTCAAAATTCACCCTGCCTCCTCCTTATAATTTGTGGTTAATCGTTTGTTTCAGCAGTCCCAGGTGTGATATTGTCAGGACGCAATCCTGGGCGAACGAGCGCTCAGTCTATTTATGAATGATACTATATTTGTTGATTGAAATTTGTCAAATGTTTTTTTGAAACCTTGACAACATAGGTCTGCTCATGTATCTGAATCCATATGACCGAGCGCTCGTTCAATGGGGTCGGGCATTGACGGTAAATAATCAAAGGGAGAGACCCGGAGTTTGAAAAAAGGTGAGTTGAAAAAATCAAGGAAAGATCAAAGCGAAGTTCCAACCCAGATAAAAAATCCTGAACTTGTGGTTGAAAGACGGCGGCAGATTGTGGATTCAACCGTGCATCTTTTTGTGGAGCATGGTTACCACAAGACCACCACCCGGATGATCGCAAAGGCTGCGGGGTTTTCAATCGGAAGCCTGTACGAATATGTGGGCTCAAAGGAGGATGTGCTTTATCTTGTGTGTGAGGCCATCCATGCCGAGGTGGAAAGGGCTGTGGAAGCGACACTTTCCGGCGAAGTCCGGGGAAAGGAAACCCTGGCCGAGGTGATCCGGGAGTATTTCCTCGTATGCGACAGCATGTCCGACCATGTGCTTTTAATGTACCAGGTGACCCAGTTTCTCCCCAAAAAATGGCAGGTCCGGGCCCTTGAAAATGAGCTCAGGATTACGGACATATTTGTCCAGGTGATCAATAAACTCTCGGGCAAGGTCGATTTTCCACGGGTGGAGGAGGAGACCGTTACCATACTTGCCCACAATATCTCGGTGCTGGGCCACATGTGGGCCTTCAGGCGCTGGGACCTTGCACGACACTTCACCATAAACGAATATATCGATTATCAGACCGATTTTATTCTTGGGCGGTTGCTTGCCTGAAGATCCGATCCGGAAACAGTCAAAGATACTGGGAACAGTTAAAGATAAATGGGGGCAGAAAGGTTTCGCCCGCAGATATGCAAAAAGGAGATAAAATGGAGCAGATAACAGACATTTACAGGGCTGAAAATGCCGTGCGGGTTGTTACAGCCACCTCTCTTTTTGATGGTCACGACGCATCCATCAACATCATGCGACGGATGCTTCAGGACTCGGGTGCTGAGGTGATCCACATCGGTCATAACCGGTCGGCCCGGGAGGTGGTTGAGGCGGCCATTGAAGAGGATGCCCAGGGTATCGCCGTTTCAAGCTATCAGGGCGGTCACGTTGAGTTCTTCAAGTATATGGTCGATCTGCTCAAGGAGAAAAACGCCTCCCACATCCGGGTGTTTGGCGGCGGCGGTGGCGTCATTGTCCCGGAAGAGATGAAGGAACTTCACAACTATGGCGTCACCCGCATCTATTCTCCGGACGACGGGGCCAGGATCGGCCTCCAGGGGATCATCAACGATCAGATCAAAACAATGGATTTTTCCACGGTGGATTTTGATCGCCTTGACTATGGGCGGCTCACCGTTGACGAGAAGTATGTAACGGCAAATTTCATCACGGCGGTCCAGAATGCCAAAGAGCGGAACGACGGCTCCCTTGCGACCATACTGGCCCGGCTTGCAAAGATCAGGAACGACAAGAATCCGCCGGTCATTGGTCTTACGGGAACGGGCGGGGCCGGTAAATCGTCGTTGACCGACGAGCTGATTCTCCGGATGCTCATGGATTTAAAAGACGTGAACATTGCCATCCTCAGCTGCGATCCTTCAAGGAGAAAGACCGGGGGGGCCCTTCTTGGTGACAGAATCCGCATGAACTCCATTGAAAACGGACGGGTCTACATGCGATCCCTTGCCACAAGGGAGGCCCAGTCCGAGCTGCCGGCATCCCTTGCTGAGGCCATTGAGGTGGTCAAGGCCGCAGGCTATGATATCATTCTGGCTGAGACCGCAGGCATCGGCCAGGGCGATTCACGGATCATTGATCTGGTGGATCTTTCCGTGTACGTGATGACGGCAGAATTCGGGGCTCCGTCCCAGCTTGAGAAGATTGACATGCTCGACTACGCCGATATCGTGGTGATCAACAAGTTTGAGAAACGGGGCAGCGAAGACGCTCTCCGGGATGTGAGAAAACAGGTCCAGAGAAACAGAAAGGCCTGGGATGTTGACCCTGTTGACCTTCCCGTCTACGGCACCATTGCCTCCAAGTTCAACGATGACGGGGTCACTGCCTTTTACCACGGGATTCTGGATCTGCTTGCCCGGAAAAAGGGGGTGGTGTATGCGTCGGGGCTCGAACGGACCCAGACCAAAACATCGTCGTCAAAAACCATCATCATTCCGTCCGAGCGGACCCGCTATCTTTCCGAGATCGCCGATACCGTGAGGAACTACCACAAAAAGACCGACGAACAGGCCGATGCCCTGCGCAAACGATGGCATCTGACGGAAACGGAAAAAGAACTCAAACAAACCCTGTCCGACGATATCGGGGCCATGCTTGAAACCTTCAGGCGGTCGATCAGCGAGGCCAACGACAAAATCGACAGTGAAACGGATGATCTTCTCTCCCAGTGGGATGGGGTGGAGGAGGCCTACCACCAGGAGGAGCTGGTTTACACGGTCAGGGACAGGGAAATCCGTCTTCCCCTTTCAACGGTGTCGCTCTGTCATTCCCGGATTCCCAAGGTGTGTATTCCCCAGTACAAGGATCCGGGAGAGCTGTTCAAATGGATGAGAAAGGAGAACGTACCGGGCAGTTTCCCCTTTACGGCCGGGGTCTTCCCCCTGAAACGGGTGGACGAGGATCCCACTAGAATGTTTGCCGGAGAAGGCGGCCCTGCCGACACCAACAAGCGGTTCAGGTTCCTTTCATCTAACTATGAGGCCAAACGGCTGTCAACGGCCTTTGATTCCGTGACCCTCTACGGCCAGGATCCTGACACCCGGCCCGACATCTACGGCAAGATCGGTACCTCCGGGGTGAGCATCTGCACCCTGGACGACGTCAAGGTGCTCTACAGCGGGTTTGATCTGTGCGCCCCCAACACCTCGGTCTCCATGACCATCAACGGTCCGGCCCCCATGATGCTGGCCATGTTCATGAATACGGCCATTGATCAGCAGATGGATAAATTTCGCAGTGAAAAGGGCAGGGAACCTTCGGCATCCGAAACCGCCGAGATTCGTCAGTATGCCGTTTCAACGGTCAGGGGAACGGTCCAGGCCGACATTCTCAAGGAGGACCAGGGCCAGAATACCTGCATCTTCTCCATTGAGTTTGCCTTGAAAATGATGGGCGATATCCAGCAGTATTTTATTGACAATGCCGTCAGAAATTTCTATTCGGTTTCCATTTCGGGTTACCACATTGCAGAGGCGGGCGCCAATCCCATTACCCAGCTTGCCCTGACCCTGGCCAACGGGTTCACCTATGTGGAGTACTATCTTTCCAGGGGCATGGAAATCGACAGCTTTGCCCCGTCGTTGTCGTTTTTCTTTTCCAACGGCATGGAGCCCGAATATACGGTCATGGGCCGGGTGGCCAGGAGGATCTGGTCCGTTGCCATGCGTTACCTGTACAAGGGCAAGGAAGGTTCCCAGAAACTCAAGTATCACATCCAGACCTCGGGCCGGTCCCTCCACGCCCAGGATATTCAGTTCAACGACATCCGGACCACCCTCCAGGCATTGTGTGCCGTGTACGACAACTGCAACAGCCTGCACACCAACGCCTTTGACGAGGCCATTACCACACCGTCCGGGGAATCTGTCCGCCGGGCCCTTGCCATCCAGCTGATCCTCAACCGGGAGTGGGGCCTTGCCAAGAACGAAAATCCACTCCAGGGCAGCTTTATCGTGGACGAGCTCACCGACCTTGTGGAAGAGGCCGTGCTCAAGGCCTTTGACAGCATCACAGAAAGGGGCGGGGTACTCGGCGCCATGGAGTCCGGTTACCAGCGGGGCAAGATCCAGGAAGAATCCATGTACTACGAGCTTCGCAAGCATTCCGGCGATCTGCCCATTGTGGGGGTCAACACCTTCCAGGATCCGGATGCCAACTACGATGAGATCATGTCCTGCCTTGAGCTTTCCCGGGCCACAACCGAGCAGAAGGACGATCAGCTCAAGCGCCTTGCCGCCTTTAAGGAACGCCATGGGCAAGAGGCCCTGGACGCCGTTGTGAAACTCCAGCAGACGGCCCTTGACGGCGGTAACGTGTTTGCCGAACTCATGGAGACGGTCAAGCACTGTTCCCTTGGAACCATTACCCAGGCCCTCTACGATGTGGGCGGCAAGTACCGGCGGAACATGTAATTGTAAAATGGGGACAGATTAACTGGGCCAGGCTTGAGTTACAGGCAATGGGATCTGCCTGACCCACACAAGGAGAGAATATGAAAAAGGCAGTGATAGTCAGTGCGGCAAGGACCCCCCTGGGCAGCTTTGGCGGCAGCCTGAGCACGACAGGTGCAACCGATCTGGGCGCCCATGCCATTAATGCAGCCATCGAGCGGGCCGGCATCGACAAGGAGATCATTGACGAGTGTATCATGGGCATGGTTCTGCCCTGCGGGTACGGCCAGAATCCAGGCAAGCAGGCTGCCGTCAAGGCAGGGCTGCCCTGGGCGGTTGAGTCCATCACCATCAACAAGGTGTGCGGCTCTTCCCTCAAGGCCGTTATGCTTGCGGCCCAGGCCATCCAGTGCGGGGATGCCGATGTGGTGGTTGCAGGGGGCATGGAAACCATGAGCATGGCACCCTACTACATGGAAAAGGCCCGGTGGGGACATCGCATGGGACCGGGCACCATCCAGGACCACATGGTCCACGACGGACTGTGGGACATTGTCAACGATTTCCACATGGGTATGTCCAACGAGCTTTGCTGCGAACGGTGGGGGGTTTCCCGGGAAGACCAGGACCGGTTTGCGGCAGAATCCTATCGCAGGGCGTGTGAGGCCGTTAAAACGGGCCGGTTCGCGGATCAGATCGCCCCGGTTTCCGTTGCCCAGCGAAAGGGTGATCCAAAGATTTTTGACACGGACGAATGCCCCCAGGAGACCAGCTTTGAGGCCCTTTCCAGGATGAAACCCGCCTTTAAAAAGGACGGTATGGGAACGGCCGGCAACGCTTCGATCATCAGCGACGGGGCCTCAGCCGTGGTGGTGATGGGTCTTGACCGGGCAAAGGCCCTTGGCTGCACCATCCTGGCCGAAATCGGTGCCCAGGCCTCCTTTGGTATTGACATGAAATATGTGCTCATGGCACCCATATACGCCATCCCAAAGGTGATTGAAAAAGAAGGCATCACCCTGGCGGATGTGGATCTGTTTGAGATCAACGAGGCGTTCAGCGGCAGTTCCACCGGTATCAACAAAGTGCTGGAGCTTGATCCTGAAAAGGTGAATGTCAACGGCGGGTCCGTGGCCCTGGGCCATCCCATTGGCGCAAGTGGAGCAAGGGTTTTGACCACACTGCTCTATGAAATGCAGCGCCGGGATTTAAAGACGGGTCTTGCTTCTCTCTGCCTTGGCGGTGGAGAGGCCGTGGCAATGGTAGTCAACCGATAACCGGCACGGCCGGAGCGGGGGATGGCATCCGGCCACAACGAAGCATGAAACACGATGATTAAGAGCAGGCATGGTACCACTCCGCCCGCTTTGGTCGACCCTGACCGGAACGGTAAACGTCGGGGGGCTTTTTGCCCTTCCAGACTAAAGCGCAGGAACTGCGGGCTAAAGTCCTCAAACAGCCTGCGCGTCTTAACGTCTGGAAGGGCAAAAATCCTACCCCCTTTGGTTTACAATGTTCCGGTCAGGGCGACCAAAGCGGGCTCGAAAGTCTAGACTTTCACAATGATGTCTCGACAGGCGTTTCATATAAAACCGGCACGGCCGGAGCGAGGGATGGCATCCGGCCACAACGAACGTTGAAACGCCCCTGATTGCACTGCTTCGGTGGGTGTTTCATATAAAAAAAAGGAGAAGTCATGGAGATTGAACGATTTGGCGTTATTGGATCAGGACAGATGGGCAACGGCATTGCCCAGGTGGCTGCGGCAAGCGGTCTTACGGTCCTGATGAGCGATATCAAGCAGGAGTTCTGTGATCGAGGTATGGCCACCATCACAAAGAACCTTGACCGGAGCGTTTCCAAGGGAAAACTTGAACCGGCCGAGCGTGACACCATCCTTGGACGGATAACCACCACGACGGATCTGGGGGGCATGGAGGCGGTGGATTTTGTGGTCGAAGCCGCCGTTGAAAGGGAAGATCTCAAATTCAAGATTTTTGAGGATCTGGACCGGTTCTGCAAGCCCCACACCATCCTTTCAACCAACACCTCGTCCATTCCCATCGGCAGAATTGCGGCCAGAACCCAACGCCCCGACAAGGTGATCGGCATGCATTTCATGAATCCTGTGCCCGTGATGAAGCTTGTGGAGGTGATCAAGGGGTTGCCCACCTCCGAAGAGACTTTCCAGACGACCTGGGCACTGTCCAAAAAATTCGGCAAAACGCCGGCCGAGGCCAATGACTTTCCCGGTTTCATTGCCAACAGGATCCTCATGCCCATGATCAACGAGGCGGTTTTCTGCGTTTACCAGAGTGTCGGTAAAGTCGAGGATATTGACACGGTCATGAAACTTGGCATGAACCATCCCATGGGGCCTTTGGCCCTGGCCGATCTCATCGGGCTTGACACCTGCCTTGCCATCATGGAAACCCTGTACGACGGATTCAAGGATTCCAAGTACCGACCCTGTCCGCTGCTGAGAAAGTACGTGGAAGCCGGCTGGCTTGGCAGAAAGACGGGCAAGGGATTTTACGACTATTAGCCGGACAGCGGCAGGGGCTGACCCTGCCGCCGGGGAGATGACCATGGCCGAATACACAAGGGGGGTTCCATCAGCCGAACTCAAACCCAGGATCGAAGCGTTCCAGAGGCTCCTCGACAAAAGGGGGGTTGATGCCGCAATCATCGTTCAGAAATCCGATTTTTTCTATCTCACCGGAACAAACCAGCAGGGCTGGCTCTATGTCCCCAGGCAAGGCCAGCCCCTTTTGATGATATTCAAGGAATTTTCCAGGGCAAAGGTTGAATCGGCCCTGGAGCGGATCGTTGACCTGGTCAGCCCCAAAAAGATTCCCAAAGCCCTGGAAACGTTTGGTTACCCAAAGCCAAAAATTCTTGGCATGGAGCTGGATGTCCTGCCCACCAATCTTTATTTCCAGTACCGATCAATTTTTGACACGGCCGATATCGTTGACATCTCCGTTGATATCCGGATGCTCAGGGCCGTGAAATCTCCCTATGAGATCACCATGATCCGCCGTGCCGCTGCATTGTCCGACAAGCTTGCGGCCCGGGTGCCTGAACTGCTTGTACCGGGAAAGACCGAAATTACCCTGGCAGGAGAAATTGAAGCCTACGCCAGACATCTGGGCCACCAGGGCCTGGTCAAAATGAGGCTCTGGGGCAGCGAACTTTTTTACGGTCATCTGTTGAGCGGCCCATCAGGCGGCGTCCCAAGCTATCTGGCTTCCCCCACCGGCGGAAGCGGCACTTCACCTGCCACGGGCCAGGGGGCGGGCCATCGGAAAATCGGCCGCAACGAACCGATCATTGTGGATTATGTGTTTGCCCTGGACGGTTATCTGTCGGATCATACCCGGATTTTTTCCATTGGCAGACTTCCCGACGACCTGCTCAAGGCCCACGACGCCATGCTTGAGGTCCAGGAGATTGCCAAACACCGGGGCGTCCCAGGGGTCAGGGCAGGCGAGCTTTACGAAATCATGGTTGCGGCTGCCGCAGATCGGGGATATGCAGCGAATTTCATGGGGGTGGGAGATCGCAGAATCCGGTTTACCGGCCACGGCATCGGGCTTGAGCTGGACGAGTTTCCCTTTGTTGCAAAGGGTCAGACCCTTGCCCTTGAACCGAACATGGTGATTGCCATGGAGCCCAAGGTGGTCCTGCCGGGCAAAGGGGTGGTGGGTATCGAAAATACCCTGGTTGTCACGGCCTCCGGCCTTGAATCCCTTGGTTCGTTCCAAGAGGATGTGGTTGTGGTCTAGGCGGATTGGGCAAATCTTCAATCACGGGTAAAATCACCATGGCAAAACACCGATCCATTATCGCGCTCAACCTGGCAATCTTTTTTTTCATGTTCGGGGTCGGAATGATTGTCCCCCTGCTTCCTCGGAAAATCATCGCCCTTACGGGTTCTTTACAGTCTGTGGGGTATCTGGCCTCGGCCTTTGCCGTTTCCTTTGTCCTGCTCCAGTTTCCCATGGGGAGACTCTCGGATCGGTTCGGATTCAAGGGCTTTCTCCTGGCAGGCTATCTGACCTGTTCGGCATCCGGGTTTTTCTACTGTTTTTCAGACACCCGGGAAATGATTTTTTTCGGACGAATGCTCCAGGGCATCGGGGAAGCGCCCCTGTGGGCCCTTGCCCCGGCCCTTGTTTCGATTCTTTATCCCCGGGCAAAGGGACGGGTTATCGGATTCTACAATGGGTCCATTCACCTGGGCCTGACCGCTGGAAGCGCCGCAGGCATCCTTGTGTCACCCTTCTGGGTCAACAGCGAATCCTTTGTGCTGTTTGCCCTGTCAGGTCTTGTGGGAGCGCTCCTTGTCCTTGTTGCTGTCAAGGATCCGGACCAGAAGTCGTCCGCTGCTCAAGCTGCCGTGGACAGGGGGGCGTTCATGGCCCTGGTCAAGAATTCTTCGACCCTTGCCGTATTCGGCGGTATCCTTTTTTACGGAGCAGGCTACGGCATCTTTCTCACGGTCCTGCCTGGTTTTCTCATCCAGGATGGGGGATTTTCTTCCCGGGAAATTGGATGGTTTTTCATGCTGTTTTATGTTGCCATAAGCCTGTCACAGGCCATTTCCGGCCCCCTGTCCGACCGTTATGGATCCGGTAAAATCATGGTCGTCGGTCTGCTGGCGGTTTCCATGGGGGTTGGGATATTCCCGGGAAGGGGATCATGGGCGATCTATTCATGGCTTTTTGCGGCAAGTTTCGGGCTCGGTGTTTTTTGCGTGTCAGCCCTGGCATGGTTGAACAACTGTGTGGGGGACTCGCTCAAGGGAACCGTGTCCGGGACCTTTTATCTGTTGTGGGGTGTTGGATTTTTTTCAGCCCCGCCGCTGCTTGGATCATCTGGAACGATTTTAAAAGCAGCCACCGGTTTTTATCTGATGGCCCTTTGTTATTTTGTCCAGGCGGTTTTACTGGGCCTGGTGCTGTATCGCCATAACCCTGGTGCGAAAAATTTCAACGCCATGGTCTGATTTTTCCAGGATACCTGTATGCTTCTCTGGGAAAGGTATCCCGATCATGGGTGAATCTGGCGCCCATGACCGGTTGGATATCCAGGCGTGCCTACCCGATGTTGTGGAACGGGTTGACATGGTGATTCTGTTCCTGGGCCGGATTAAACTGAAAAATCACCTCCCTGACGCCGTCTATGCCCATGGCAACCGCCTTTATTCTGGCCGTAATCTCGTTTTCCGGAGAACCGGATTGTTGATCCCTTCCGATGTAAACGGTTCCGCTGCTGCAGGAGACGTGGACCATGGGTGCGATCTTCACCAGGGCGGATTCAACACTGCTTGCAAGGGCAAGGTCATTGATCACCTCCATGGATTCCAGAGTTGTCTGAAAAGCGGGTTTCTTGACCAGATTGATCAGGATATCAATGGCATCCTCAACGGTAATGGTCCCGATGTTCAGGACCATGTCATAGAGTCTGCTGTCCCAGGTATCGGTTCCGTAGAGCTGCAGTCCCCATTTTCTGCGTTCCTCATCGTCTTTCTTAAGGATATAGAGGGCCCGGTCATGGGAGATGTTTTCCCGTTTCATTTCCTCTGCCACCCGGTCGTTGATGTCGGCATTGATCCTGACCTTGAGGATGCCCGGAATGTTGCCCAGGAAATAGTGTCCGGCAAGGCCATGGTAGACAATATTATCCTTTTTAACATGCTGGAGCAGTGACGAACGGATAAAACTGACAAATCGCTTTTTGCCGTTGTTAAACCGTTCAATGACCTGGGGGGCATCATGGAGGGCCCTGACCAGCTTTATCTCGGGAATATTGAATTCACCGGATGCTTCGAGCAGGATATCCCGGGAGATGCACCCATACCCCAGGCGCTGGGCAAGCTTTTCCGCAACCTCTTTTCCCCGACTGTAAGATCCTCTGGATATGGTTATAATGGACATGAATACTTCCTTTCTCTGTTGATGTTGTTTTCACAATTATTTTTCAGCAATTGTGATGTGGTGCCCGCAGGGGCATGGCTTTTATGGTAACTTCGCATAGGACAAGTATCTGCTTCCTGAAGAAAAAAATCAATGCTTTGTAAAATATGATCCCCACCTGGCATTGAAATTTAAAAAGAACGGGGCGGTTGACCCTTCAAGCCCAAGGAGACTCTCCGGGTTCCGGTTACAGCAGCAGGGGCTTGGTCTGAACTCCTGGTTCATATGGCGTATCGTTTTTTTTGCCGGTTGACACACAAGACGACCGGTCATATCTTTATTGCCATGGAAAAACCATCCGTGACGATTTAAACCAATGTTCGACGGAACAAGGGAAAAAACAATGAAAAAAGAACAGGCTTTATTGACACCCTATGAGATGAACGATCTTTTACTGGCCAATCGAGTGGTGATGGCCCCCATGACCCGCAGCAGGGCTGACAATCCAGGCCGTGTGGCAACGGATCTAATGGCCGAGTACTATGCCCAGAGGGCATCGGCCGGTCTTATTATTTCCGAGGGGTCCCAGATTTCAAAACGGGCCGTGGGGTATATCAACACACCGGGTATCTATTCCAGTGAGCAGGTGGCGGGCTGGACGAAAGTGACACAGGCGGTCCATGCCAGGGGCGGAAGGATATTTGCTCAACTCTGGCATGTGGGGCGTATGTCCCACCCTGATTTTCATAATGGTGAACTGCCGTTGTCCGCGTCTGCACTGAACCCCAATTCCCAGTCCTACACGCCCCAGGGGTTCAAGGACACCGTGGCCCCCAGGGCCATGACCCTTGACGAGATCAAAGAGACCATCGCTGATTATGGCAAAGCGGCCCAAAATGCCATGGCGGCCGACTTTGATGGGGTTGAGATCCACGCATCAAACGGCTACCTGCTTCACCAGTTTTTCAGCCGCACCTCCAACGTGAGGGAGGATGAATATGGCGGGTCCATTGAAAAAAGGGCGAAAATCCTGTTTGAAGTGATTGATGAAGTAAAAAAACAGGTTTCCGAAAATCGTATCGGCGTCCGGCTGAATCCGTCTCTCCATGGCATCTTTGGCATGACACTGGACCAAGAGAGTATTCCAACCTTTGATTATATCGTTTCCAGGCTCAATGACTACAACCTGGCTTATCTTCATCTGTCTGAGCCATTTAACGATGTCACAGACGTGGCCGGCGCTGAACCTAACATCGCACGACGTTACAGACCGATTTACCGGGGCACACTGATGATCAACACCGGCTTTGACCGAAACACGGGCAACACGGTCCTTAATGAAAAACTGGCTGACCTGGTCGCCTTTGGGAAACCCTATATTTCAAACCCTGACCTGGTTGAACGGTTTGCCGCCCGGGCAGATATCGCCCCCTGGGATGAATCAACCTTCTACACCCCCGGGTCAAAGGGTTATACCGATTACCCAACGCTCTGATCGTAAATGAACGGTTGCTTTTTTAACAGTCCGGCAGCAGCATGCAAGTGTCGTTGTCGGTTTAATGGGTAACCCCTAACGGATATTGCCCCATTGGGAAAATAGCTTGTTTTTCCGGCCCGGGGCATCCTGTTCAGGGGTTGCTCTGCATGATCGTGTACCAGCATAGATATCGGCCTGGAAGAATATTGGTGTGGATAAATTTACCAATACAGGGGATACTGGCCACGGCCGTATCATTGGATTAAATATTTGCTGAATTGAAGGGAAGGAGATTCTTCATGGTGAAAAAAGTTTTTTTGACGTGGGCAATACTGTTTTTAATCAGCGTCTGTTTTGCGTCTGTTTCCATATCTGCCGACCAGTCCCTGGGGCTTTCCAAGGGGCAAATGATTTATGTGCCGTCCTATTCCCATATCTATATTGGAAACAAAGAACGCCCTTTTTTACTGACCATCACACTGAGTGTTCGAAACATTGATCCAAATCATTCCATCCGGATCAACCTGATTGACTATTATGAGACCCAGGGAAAGCGGTTGAAAAAATGTTTAGACACGGCTGTTGTCCTGAAACCCCTTGAATCCTATCGGTATATCATTGCTGAAAAAGATCAGAGCGGCGGATCGGGTGCCAACTTCATGGTGGAATGGGCGGCTGAAACGCCTGCGAATCCGCCCATTGTTGAAGCCATTATGATCGGAACCCAGAACCAGCAGGGGATCTCTTTTACCTCCCGGGGCCGGGCCATTCTTTCAGAAAAAAAATAACCCGGCACCTGCTGCCCCTTGTCCCGTCGTGCTGGTTCATCCCCTGGTGTCATGTCGCTGGGCAATTTGACTGCCCTGCAGCATCACAACCGGATGACCAGTTTGCCGAAATTCTGCCCCTCCAGCAGGCCGATAAAGGCGCTGGGTGCGTTTTCCAGCCCGTCGATCAGGTGCTCACGGTATTTGATCGCTCCTGACGCCAGCCACTGGGACATCTGGCGTGCAAATTCGTCATACCGGTCGCCGTAGTCGTCAAAAATAATGAACCCCTGGACCTTCAGCCGTTTGACCAGAATGGTTCCCATGAGCCTGGACAAACGGTCCGGGCCGGCAGGAAGCGCTGTGGCATTGTACTGGGAAATGAGGCCACACACGGGGATTCTGGCCTTGGTATTGAGAAGCGGCAGGACCCCATCAAACACCTTGCCTCCGATGCTCTCAAAATAGACGTCGATTCCACTGGGGCAGGCCCGGGCCAGGGCCCGGGCAAAATCCGGATCGTTGTGGTCCAGACACTCATCAAACCCCAGCGTCTCTTTTGCGTAACTGCATTTTTCCCTGCCGCCTGCAACCCCGACAACGCGGCACCCCTTGAGTTTTCCGATTTGGCCCACCGTTGCGCCCACCGGCCCGGTTGCCGCACCAACCACCAGGGTCTCTCCCGTTACGGGTCGGCCGATATCGAGCAATCCCATGTAGGCGGTAAAGCCGGGCATGCCCATGATTCCCAGGGCATAGGAGGGATTTTCAGGGCTTTGGCCCAGCCGGGTCAGGCCCGTACCGTCGGACAGGACGTAATCCTGCCATCCGCCATGGGCAAGCACCCACTCTCCATCTGTGTAGTCAGGATGCCGGGACGCCTCCACCCGGCATACTGTGGCGCCGACCATCACCCCATCGATTTTGACCGGCTCAGCATAGGACGGCCCGGCGCTCATTCTGCCCCGCATGTAGGGGTCAAGGGAGAGATAGGCCGTGCGCAGGCGTATCTGGCCCTGGGACGGTTCGGGTATAGGGGTTGTCACCAGGCGGAAATCTTCGGGCTGTGGCGCACCCTTGGGGCGCTTTGCCAGAAGGATTTGACGGTTGTGCTGTTTCGTCTGTGTCATGGGGGCCTCCTTTTTTGCGGCACATTGGCGTGCCGCTTGCGTGAAAGGGCAATATCGTCTGCTGTGTTTGATATTACGGCTTCTGGTTACAGGCTCAGCTCCAGTATCGTTCTGCTCACATCCGGGGTGATATCCCGTCTTTCACCCAGGCCCGTCATTTTATGGGCCTCAAGTTGCGCCACAAGGGCGGGGATGCTCTCTTTGCCGATGCCGTAATCAGACAGTCGGGTTTTGACCTGCATCCTTTCAAAAAATTGCCGGGTAAGATCAATGGCGTCATCAATGCGCTGGTCCTGGCCGCCCTGGTTGAGTCCCCAGACCCGTTCTGCATACTGGACAAGTTTTTCCTGCTTGTTTTTTCTGCACACGTTCAGCAGACTTGGCAGGACCACGGCAAGGGTCTGGGCGTGGTCAAGGCCATGCATGGCCGTGAGTTCGTGTCCGATCATGTGGGTGGCCCAGTCCTGGGGTACACCCGCTCCGATCAAACCGTTCAGGGCAAGGGTCGCCGTCCACATGAGATTGGACCGGAGATCGTAATCTTTTGGATTGTCAAGGGCACGGGGGCCCTCTTCAATCAGGGTCAGCATCAACCCTTCGGCAAACCGGTCCTGGACCTTAGCCTTTACCGTATAGGTGAGGTACTGCTCGACCACATGGACAAAGGCGTCAACCACACCGTTGCTGATCTGCCGCAGCGGCAGGGTATAGGTTTTTTCAGGGTCCAGCACGGAAAAAACCGGAAATACATGGGGGCTCTGGAAGGCAAGTTTCGCCTGTATGGATTTGCGAGTCACCACGCCGCCGCAATTCATCTCTGAGCCCGTTGCCGGAAGGGTCAAGACAGCACCCAGGGGCAAGGCCCTTTGGACCGTTGAGCCGCCCTTTTCCATAATCGACCAGGGGTCTGCCTCAAACAGGGCCGCTGCCGCAACAAACTTGGTTCCGTCAATGACAGATCCGCCGCCAACCGCCAGGAGAAAATCAATGGACTCCTTGCGCACCAGTTCAACGGCCTTCATCAATGTCTCAAACGAGGGGTTGGGCTCTATGCCGCCAAACTCAAACCGGGTGTATCCCTCAAGGGCCGAAAACACCTCATCCAGGGTTCCGTTGTTTTTAACACTGCCGCCGCCATAGAGCACCAGGACCCGGCTTTTTCCAGGGATATGCTGTTTGATGGCAGCTATTTTGCCCTTGCCAAACAGTATTTTCGTGGGATTATGGAAATTGAAATCTAACATAGGTCTATCCTTTGGTTATTTCTTTTGTGGTTTGAGAAAAAAGTCAAACAGCAGGCAGATACACTCTTTTATGGGGTCAGTTGAATTGGCGATCTTCATATTGAGCAGGGCCCCTTCCCAGGCATTCCAGATGAACTCCGTCAGGGCCCGGGCTGAAATATCGTTGCGGATACTTCCGTCTGCCTGGCCCTGATCGATGTAAGATGAAACCCGGTCCTTCCAGGCCGAGGTTGACCGAAGCATCTCTTTGCGGCACAGATCGCTTGCCTCGCTGATCTCTGCTGCAAGGTTGCCGATCAGGCATCCGGATTTAACCCCGGCCCGTTCATGAAGGGCAACGATCATTTCAAAACCGTTGCGCAGGGCCCCATGGGGATCGGATGGGCCCGATGCAAGAATTTCATCCCACATGTCCGACAGAGTTTGCGAGTAATGGCGGATGATTTCAACGCTAAAGGCTTCCTTGCTTTTAAAATAGTTGTAAAATGATCCCTTGGGAACGTTTGCCCCATCGACAATCTCTTTGATGCCCGTGCCGTTGTACCCGTTCTGTGCAAACAGGGTGAGTCCGGTTTCAATGAGTTTGATTCTGGTGTCTGCTCGTTTGATTGTCTTTTCCATGGAAGGGAAGATATGACCGGTCGTCTCAATTGTCAAGCCAGCAAACCAAGACCAAGGGTGTAGGTGGAAAAATCGTCTGTTACCGGGAAAAATGCCGGGCAGTCGGTTTACTCCCCCCCGTCAGGGGCTGATTCACGCCGGGTCGATGACGCCCATCTCGTTTAAATCAGAGTGCAGCTCAAACGCGTTATAGGCCTTGCCCGGTCTCCATCTGCCGTTGAATTCAAGGGTGGGAATGACCCAGTCTTCCCCCCCATTGACCTCGATGATTTTTTTAATGATCGGGTCTGGCTGCGCCTCTATCTCGATGTATTCAAATTCAATATTGTTTCTTTTCAAGTAGTCAACGGTTTTTGTACAATGGGGACACCAATGGGCAGCATACACTTTCAGCATGGGTACTCCTTTAAATTGGACGGTTTGGTGTGGCTTTAATCGCAATCCTCTGCAGGGTCTTTATTTCATTTTGGCACCCATTGGGCAACCCCTTTTTTTATCGGCTGATCCGGCCCCATGAACCGACCTTTTCAAAGGCTTGTCCTTGACAAAAATCAGGCTTTCGGCCTATTGTTTATTCTAGCTGTTTAATTCGTGGAGCATGGGATAACGCCATGAGAATTGCCGTATTTTCAGACGTCCATTCCAATCTGGAAGCGCTTGAGGCATTTATTGAGCATGCCGCCACCCGGCGGATCAGCCACTATATGTGCCTTGGCGATATTGTGGGTTACGGGGCCAGTCCCAACGCCTGCATTCGCCTTGTTCAAACCATGCCTGAAATTCGTTTTATTGTCGGTAACCATGACAATGCCGCCACGGGCGGTCTTCATCGCATGGGCGTTACCGCAGCCCAGGCCATGGCATGGACAATCATGCGCCTGTCCCCGGCAAGCCATGGTTTCCTGAAAAACATGAAGGAAAATATTAAAACCGGGAATCTGTTTTTCTGCCATGCCAATCCCTGCGGCATCTCAGACTGGTATTATATATCAAAAAAGGCATTGATCTCCCGGACGTTTTTCCTGACCCGGGCCAAGATTCTCTTTGCCGGACACACCCATTCAGCAGCCGTGATTACCCGTAAGAATTTCCTTTGCATGTATATCCGTAAACCTGGAAACGGAGCCGTGGTGCCCGTATCCAGGGTCAACCGCCAGATATTCAACTGTGGCAGCATCGGCCAGCCAAGGGACGGCGACCCCCGGGCCTCCTATCTTATTTACGACACCCTGGAAAAGGTGGTTGAGTTCCACAGGGTGGCCTATGACCTTGAGGGGGCAGCAAAAAGGATAACCGATGCAGGCCTGCCCGAGGCATTGGCACTGCGCCTTTCCCTGGGTGTGTGAATTTTATTCACCAATTTGGAATCTGCCGCCCGTTTCCAAAATCCGGAAGTCTTTCCAGCAGGTCGTTCCTGAGGGTCGATCCATCCCTGTAGCGCTTTTCCGGATCCTTTGCAAGGCAGGTCATGATCACCTGATCCAGGTGAAACGGGACATCGGGTATGATGTCCCTGGGGAAGGCCACGTTCATTTCCATTTCAACGTCCATGGGATAAACGCTGTTGTCCTGAAGAAGGGGCAGGCGATTGACCGTGAACAGGTAGAGGATGACCCCGAGGGCCCACACATCGCTTGCAATGCAGGTTTGTCCCTCAAACTGCTCAGGGGGCATAAAGTTCAAGGTTCCCTGGGGAAGGGTGTCCGGCTCCTTCCAGGCCGTTTTTTTTGCACTGCCGAAATCAAGCAGCTTTAATCTGCCGTCAGCCCTGACCATGATATTGTCGGGTTTGATGTCCCTGTGCATGATCCCATGGCCATGGGCATAGGCAACCACGGAAAGAAGCTGCAGAAAAAGGGCCTCTTTTTTCCGGGCCGAGGGACGGGTTGCCAGAAGATCTGACAGGGTCATACCGTCCACATATTCCTGGATCAGTATGAATCGGCCCTTCTCCTTTACCACCTCAATGAGATGAACAATATTGGGATGATACACCAGTCGCTTGAGAACAGCTGCCGCACGCAGGGCATTGACGTTCATCCCGGTAGAGTGGGGAATTTTGGCAACGGCTTTTTTCGCTGTTTCCCGATCCTGAACAAGCCAGATCACGGCGTCTCCTCCCACGGCAATCTTTTTTTCGGGTATCCAGCGGTCGGAAATCGGTCGCCTGACCCCTTGGGCAAGCTGGGATTTGGGAGCAAAAAAACGCAGACCCTCGTGGATGTATCCCATGATCGTCTGCCAGGCATCCGGATCGGGTTCGTTGTCCTGGTGTGTCTGCAGGATGGCCTGGCCGCATTCAAGCAGCACGTAAAACCGCATGGCAAAGCTGTCCGCATCCAGCGGCATCACCACATAATCATCCGCACCGGCTTTCATGAATTTGGACAAGGGTGACAGCGGGGTATCAGGTATCAGCACCAGGAGGGGAACAGGCCTTTTCATGGACTTCTTAATGGTATGGATTCCGGCAATGGCCCTGGTTTGATCCGGGCCGGCATGGAGAATCACCATGCAGATGTTATCACCATGGAACAGAGGGGCGGTATTACGGGGATTGAACGGCCTGATCGACACCACACGGATTTCAAAGGAACGGGTCAATCGCTGGATGAGCGTCTCTTCCTCGTCGGTAAGATCAAGCATCAGCAAGGCATCCGATCCCATTTTTCCCCTTTTTATCCGTCCTTTTCCAGGTCCAGAACGTTGCGTATCTTTGAAAACAGGTCCTGTGCCAGAACCGGTTTTTCAAGGAAGGCTTTTATGCCCATATCCATGGCTGTCTTGGGGGTGATTCTCTCGCTGAATCCCGAACAGAGAATAATGGGAAGGTCCGGGCGGATTGCCAGCAGTTTTTTGGCAAGTTCAGTGCCAAGCATTGTGGGCATTGACATATCGGTAATCACAAGATCAAAACTGTCAGGGCTTGATTTTATGAGGGACAGGGCCTCGATGCTGCTTGTGGTCCCCGTCACTGAATAACCGATTCGTTCAAGGAGCTGGATGCCGATTTTTACAATGCTCTCTTCATCATCCACAAGCAGGATTCTCTCATCTCCACCGGGTTTTTCCGAAAGGCTTGGTCGGGGGGCCACTGTTTTTGACAATGGGGTGATGGGAAGGAACACCTTGAAAACACTTCCCCGGCCCGGTGTGCTGTCAACGGTGATGGCACCCATGTGATTCTTCACAATGCCGTGGATGACGGACAGTCCCAGTCCCGACCCCTTGCCCAGGGGCTTTGTGGTAAAATAGGGGTCAAAAATATTGTCCATGATGTCGGAAGGGATACCGGCACCGGTGTCGCTGAAACTTAAACAGCAATATTTTCCCGGGGACAAATTTAACTCAGGACCTGGGGCTGATCTGCTTAAATGGACAGTGAGGGTCCCGCCGGTCTCTTCCATGGCATGGTAGGCGTTGGTGGAAAGGTTCATGATGATTTCGTGTATTTCCGTTGGATTGGCCAGAACCGGGTCTGAACCGTCATAAAGATCATGCTTGATTTCTATGTTGGCGGGAAAGGTCGAGCGTAGCAGCCTGAGGGCCTCATGGATTAAGGGCTGAAGCTGTAACGGTTCTTTTTCAACCGCCCGCTGGCTGCTGAACAAGAGGATCTGCTTGACCAGCTCACTGGCTCTTTTTGCCCCCTGGAGGATATCCATAAGATTTTCTTGAACGGGATGATTCTTATCCAGCTCGTCAATGGACATTTCGGTAAACCCAATAATGGGATACAGAATGTTGTTGAAATCATGGGCAATCCCGCCTGCCAGGGTGCCGATGGATTCAATTTTCCGGGCACGCAGGAGCTGGGCTTCAAGTTTTTTCTTCTCAAGGGCAGCTTGTTTTTGTTGTGTGATGTCGTGTATGACACCGGCAACCTTGGTCGGTTTGCCAGCATCATCTGTTATTATTTCAGCCATTGACCTTAGGGTTCTGGTTGCGGGTCCGGCCATGGGGCGTATTTCAAATTCAATATCATAGGGGATGTTTCGCTCCACAATATCCATAAGTGACTGATGAACCCTTTTTCGGTCAGGGATGCAGCTTTCAATGGTTTCCGTTGAGAAATTTTGACTTTCCAGATCAAGTCCAAAGAGGCGCTTGGCCTCGTCAGATCCCCAGAATTTTCTGGTTGCCAGGTCGTATTCCCAATTTCCCACATGCCCCATGCGCTGTGCCTCTTTATACCGGCGTTCATTTTCCTTGAGGGCAGCCTCGGCTTTTTTACGATCCGTGATATCCCTTGCAATGCCAAGCACACCCATGGGGGCGCCGTGGGTGTCGTAGATTGGGGTTTTAATGGTTTCAAAAATGCCGCAGTAGCCATTGTCGGCAAAGGTGAGACTCTCCTCGTTGATGCAGGGGGTGCCTGCTGTGATGGCCTTGAGGTCGTTTTCTCGAAAAAAATCAGAAATTTCCCTGGGGTTGAAGTCGTAGTCTGTCTTGCCGATGATGGCCGACTCTTTTGCACCGAAAAACATTTCAAAGGTTTTATTGCAGCTCAGATAAACACCTTGCAGGTCCTTGGACCAGATCAGGTCAGGAACGGTATTGACCAGTGTACGATGATAGGCCTGGGCCTGGTGTATGGTCTTTTCAAGCTTTTGCCGGCAATCTTGTTCCGCCTTCAGTCTCCGGTTTCTGAATAGAATCATTCCCATGACCAGGGCCGCCCCCAGGGCAATCGCCAATAGCCAGTATGCTCCAGGCGCCGTGTGCGCCTGATTTGTCAGGATTTTTTGTTGAGGGCCGGGGGCCGGGGGCAGGTTCTTTCCCAGACAGGGGAGGCCGGGCAGGATCAGTGTAAAATATACCAGGTAAACCGATGTTCGTTTGAGGATCTTTTCCGTCACGTGAATCTTCAACCTTTTAAAATGAAACGCAATATGTTAACCTGCTCCACTTTACTGGACGAAGGCGGTATTGTCAATTAAAGCCTTTTTCAACATAACCGACGGACAAGGGGTCTTTGCAGTATGGAAAATAATCGCCCGGGTGTGATTGTTGCCCACCATGGAATTGCCGTGGATATTTTGTTTGAATCGGGGGAACGGCGGATGGTCAAGGTGAAAAGACGTTCAGGCCACGTTGTCGGCGACAACGTGGATGTGGGAGAGCACGGTCTGACACGGTTACCCCGCAGGACAGCCCTTTGCCGGAGGGACTCCCGTGGCGGCATCCGGATTGTCGGCGCAAATCTTGACGTCCTTGGTATTGTGGTGTCGTGCCTGCCGGTACCTCCCTTTGGGTATGTGGACCAGGCCATTGTTGCCGCAAGGCAGGCCGACCTCGTGCCTGTGCTGGTCATCAACAAGGTTGACCTTGAAGGTGCTGAACCTTTTATCGCCGGGATCAAGGCGATCTACCAGGGGGCCGTGGAGATCTTTGTCGTGAGTGCGGTTACAGGGGCAGGCCTCCATGATCTGGAGGCGTTTCTGGGCAAGGGTGAGGGCCTGCGAAGTTTTTTTGTCGGGCTCACAGGGGTTGGCAAAAGTTCGCTGCTCAATGCCATCTGCCCCACCCTGGATCTCAGGACCGGGGAACTCTACGAGGCGGGCCGCCGGGGGTGCAACACCACCACGGTTTCCACCCTTCACTCACTGCCTGGGGGCGGCGAACTCGTGGATACCCCCGGGTTTAACGAGTTCGGGCTGGTTGATATCTCTGCCCGGGACCTGGCCGGGTATTTTCCCGGATTTGAACGGGTGATGGACCATGGCGCCTGCCGATTCAGGGATTGCCTGCACCGCACGGAACCCGGCTGCGCCGTTGCAAACGGTGTGGAAAACGGCAGAATATCAAACGAACGGTACACCACCTACCTGCAGATTCTGAATCTCATTGAAGCAGGCGAGGCCAGGTTTAAAACCCGGCGATAGAAAGTTTTCGCATAATTATCCTTTTAGGTTGACGCCCGGCTGGATTTTAGGAAGCTATTATCCTTTTATTAATAATTTCAATTGACAAGTAAAAATTAATTTTATAACGATCACAGCAGTATTATAACGATCATGGTTGAAGTTGCATCTTTTGTTCGTTGAGTTTGGGCCTAAATCAAGTTTGCTGGTTGATCAGGGCCACTATTTGTGGATGGGAGTAGCTATTGAATTCTGATGATAAATTAAATTCAACAGAAAAATTATTGGATACAATTCGGGGAGAACGCATTGGCGCCAGGAGTGAAAAAAAATCTGTTCCCAAGGTCTTCCAACCCAATCTGTCCATAAGGCGATGTGTAAAAAAAAGACTGACTGCTGGTGTCTTTATTGATCTGCCCCATCTTTCCTTGGTGCTTACCGGAGACTGCGGTTCAGGAGATGCAAGGGAACTTGTAAAATGGGCATATGTTCCCGTTCCCGCCATGGTTGAAAGGAACGATACTCGGTTTGTTTCTTTTTTGCGATCAACATTGGACGATTTTCTGAGTGAACATGGAAAGGCAGATGTATGGAGTTGTATTGATTCAAAAGATCTTAAGCTGAGAAATATTTTACTTCCGGATTTGCCTGATTCAAAACTTGCCAATGCCGCTTTCTGGGGACTCAAGAAGGAGGTTGAACTTGATAGAGACAAGGAGATTTTTGATTTTCATCTGCTTGGCTCGGTTCAGTCAAGTGGGGTAACAAAGCAAAATGCCATTGCCTTCAGTGGTTTAAAAGTTGAAATCAAGGCCCTGAAGCAGCTTTTTTCCTCGGCAGGATATCCCCTTGCCGGAATAACGGCAGCGCCGTTTTTCCTCCAGAATTTCATTCAGTCGGGCTTGAACGGAAAGGGTGACGGCCTGGAAATTATCGTTAAGGTTGCAAGGTATTACACGGAGATCACCTGTTTCCATAAATCAATCCTCCAGCTTGTTCGGACCATCAGAACTGGTTCCCACAGCCTTGTGGAAGATCTGATTGATCCATTTTCGGATGACCCAGCCCTGAAATCAGGAGATGTCCCGGCCATTCTGTCCTGTGCCTCTGATCTGAATACCGGATTTTTTTCTGCCATGGCGCCAGGTGTTGAGCGTCTCGTGGGTAAGGTGATGAGGACCGGAGATTACTGCTCAAACAATTATGGGGCAAACGATCCGGTTCAGCAATATTCCTTTTTTGGAGAAACGGACAACTGCAAGCCATTCAATGACTATGCCAGACAACAGGCATCAGCAGATGTCGGCCTTTTTAATCCCTATGAAAAGTATCCCCACCTTAACCCTGGGGACAAGCTTCCCAAGGGTGGACCGGAGCGATGTGGGATCATTTCGGCCCTGGGGCTTGCCCTGTCAACCCCGGAGGGGACACCTGATTTCCTTGATACCTATATCCAGCGAAACGCCAAGGCAAAATTTAAACGGATAAATCTGATCACTTTTGGTCTATGCCTGGCTGTATTTCTGGCCTTTTCAGGATTCTGGTGGTGGCAGCATCAGGTATTGCAAAGGGAGATTGCCCGCAAAAATCAAATCATGGCCCAGGTGGATAAATATATTCCCCGGGTTAATAAGTCGCTTCTGGAACAGACCCTAAAACAGGCCGGGGATCAGGCAACAAAGATAAACGCCTATGCAGCAGATCTTCTGCCCCTTGCCGTGATCAATGAATTGTGCTCCATCACCCCGGATGCAGTCACCCTTTTTTCATTTGAGGCGGATTTAGTGCAGGTCCTGGCTGAAGAGAAAAAAAATAAAAAAGCAGCGGGCAAAGCGGAAAAAGTGCGGCGGTCAGTTTTGCTCAAGGGGGTTGTTGCGGCAGATTATACCGCCCTTGAAGCTACCCTTACCGACTATGTCGTCAGGCTTGGTGATTCGTCCATGTTCGGGGATATCACGCTGCTGAACAAAACAATTGAAACCATAGGGGAGAAACGTGTGTTGAACTTTACCGCAGATATGGAGATCCTGTAATGGCAGAGGTGGAACAGACAACGGTTTCAAAAAAGCTGCCCCCTGGAACTCTGATTCTGATTCTTGCGTCGGCCATTCTCCTGTCTGGGATGGCGATGTTTATCCTTTTTCCCCAGAGCCAAAAGATCGAAAGAATAAAGGAAGAAAGTAGATCTGCAGCCATAACCCTTGAACAGCAGAAAAAACTCTATCCCCTGTTTGTACAGGCAAAGGCTGCGGGAACCATGACCTTTGAACCACAGATTCCATTCCCTGAAAGGATTCCCCTTAACCGGGACCAGATTGTGACCCTGTCGGAAATTTTTACCAAGGTGGCCATGGACAATAATATGACTTTTTTCAGCAACCGTCTTGATATCAACTCCATGAAAAACAGGTCTGAATCTGTTTCCATGGAACTTGTATTTGCCGGAGATCTTTTTAACTATCGAAATTGCCTGGTATCGCTCATCTCCCTGCCTTTCTTCAATACGGTTGAAACCATTAAAATCACCACGGATAAAACCAGGGTAAAAAAATTTTTCACAAAAATACTCATAAACCTGGATAAAAAGTAGAGGTCATGAAATTACGCGAAAAGATCATTGTACTGGTGGCAGCCCTGGTGGGGATTTATGGGCTTGCAGACTTTTTTCTGTTTTCTGGAAAAAACGATCAGGGCCGGGAATTGATTGAAAAGGCGGCACTTGACCTTGACGCCTATGTAGCAGTTGCATCGGCAAAATTGGCTGTTTCAAAGATCAAAGACCCGGGCAAGGTCGATTACCTTATCTCAAAGGCCGAGTCCGACTGGACCCATGATCCCTTTGGGGGTGAAATGGCAACACAGATTGATACCACGGGCAAGGACCCGGAGGCCAAGGGGCCTGAACTTGTTTATTCTGGGTTTATCCGGACTGGAAAAATAATCCTTGCCGTGGTGAACGGTATTGAATACAGAATCGGTGAAATGGTGAATGAGGTAGGCTACAGGGTAGCGGGGATTACCCCGTCACAGGTTGATCTGCTAACAGAGACAAACAAAAAGATCGTTATCTATCTGGAAGAGAATTAAATGGAATCTGCTAGGGGAAACAATATGTTGAGACAGACTGCTGTTCTGGTTATTTTAATGGCTTTTTCCATGATTTTGGGTTGCAATACTCTGGGTAATAAAGAGGTAAAACCGGATCATTTTGAAAAATGGAGGGCCATTGCCGAGGAATCCCGGGGGAGAACACCGGACCCCAGAAAATACGATCTTGAGGTTGAATTGGACACAAATGCCCGGGCAGATGTCATGGCAGCAGAGGCTCTGGAAGAAAAGGATGATATAGTGGTCACAAAGCAGCTTCCTGACATGCCCGTGACCATGAAAATGTACGACGTGTCCGTGCCTGTTCTCCTGAGGACACTTGCAAGGGCCGCCGACCTGAACATCATGATCAACGAGAGTGTCACGGGCCAGGCCAAGATCAATATCACTAATATTCCCTGGGACCAGGCATTTAATGGCCTTATTGCCACCTACGGTCTCACCTATGAGTGGGCCGGTGATATCCTGCGGGTTATCACGGTGGAGGATCTTAACAAGGATATTGCCCTGATGGAGGCAAAGCAGAAGTTTGAAAAGAGTAAAAAAAAGCATTCCATTGCCATGCTTGAGATTTCAAAGGAAGAGGAAAAACTCGATCCCTTGGTCACTCGGATCGTCAAGATAGACTATACCAAGCTGACGGACTTGAGAGCCAACCTTGAAGCATACCTTATGTCCAGCAAAAAAGATCTTGAGGAAAAGAAAGGGAAAACAGACGATAAATCAGAAAAGGATCCGGTGGAACTCAGGGGGGCCATCCTCATGGATGAAAGCTCCAATTCCCTGATCCTCCAGGCCACGGCAAAAGATATCAACAGGATCATGCCCATTATTGAACGTCTTGATCGGCCAACCGAGCAAATTCTGATTGAGGCCCACATCGTAGAGGCGAACAGTGACACGGCAAAGGAACTCGGGGTTCAGTGGGGTGGCCTTGGCCTTAACACCACAGGCGGTTATAACAACTGGATCGGAGGCCCCACTGCCGGTAATTTTGACACATCCCTGGTCCAGTCTTCGGACGACGCCACGGACGACGCCCCTGCCGGAAGTGCGATCACCCATCTACCAAACATTGGTAACATCATGAATTTTCCCTCATCTTCCGATGCCGGCACAGATGGGTGGGAGGGCATGACCCTTGGGATTCTCCATGAAAATATCGGTAAGAACATCCTGTATGCCCAGCTCACGGCCCTGGAACAGGAGGGGAAGCTCAACATCCTGTCAAAGCCTTCCATCACCACCATGGATCACCGAAAGGCCATTATTGAGAGCGGCAAGGAAGTTCCCTTTCAGACCATTGAAAACGACGAGGTCAAGATTGAGTGGAAAAAGGCTGTGATCAAGCTTGAGGTCACTCCCCATGTGATTAATGGGGAGGTGGTCCGCCTTGAAATTATCACCCACAAGGATGAACTTGACTGGACCAACACTGTTTTGGGTAACCCCACCATTATCACCAAAAATGCTGAAACAAGGGTGGCCCTGTACGACGGCCAGACAACGGTGATCGGTGGGTTGAACAAGGAAAAGATCCAGGAAGGGGAGTCGGGGGTTCCCTGGCTTAAGGATATCCCGGGCCTTGGTGTGCTTTTCAGGAGCAGTTCAAAGGGTCAGGACATGGAGGAACTGCTGATTTTATTACCCCCCATATTCTCAAAGAAAAGAGTGCTGAAGTGGCCAAACAGAACGGATAAATCCATATGGATTATTACAGGGGGTTACATCTTGAACGGGAGCCTTTTTCCAACTCACCGGATCCGGGTCTGTTCTTTAATTCAAAACAGCACCTTGAGGCCCTGCAGCAACTGGAGATTTCCATTCGCTTAAAACGGGGTCTTGCCGTTGTAACAGGGGATGTGGGAACGGGCAAGACCACCATCAGCCGTCAGCTTATTACCCGGATCTCCAGAGATCCCCAGCTGGGGTATTTTCTGGTTCTGGATCCTGGGTTTACCACGGTGGTTGATTTTTTGGGGTATGTTCTCACCCTTTTCACGGGAAAAGAGGTTGACCTGGAAATGGGGGAGCTTTACCTCAAGGAGCAGATCAAGCGTTTTCTTTTTACCCGGGGGGTGGACGAAAAAAAGACAATAGTTTTGATCATTGACGAGGGACAGAAGCTGCCCCTTGAATGTCTCGAGGCCCTGCGGGAACTGCTGAACTATGAGACCAATGCTGAAAAGCTTCTCCAGATGGTGATCTTTGCCCAGAAGGAGCTGGATCCCTTGATTGAAGGGCTTCCTAACTTCAAGGACCGCATCAACTTTCGTTATTGCCTTGCCCCCCTTGGCTTTATTGAGACCCGGCAGATGATTCGATACCGGCTGAGCCGCTCCCGGGTGCCTGGTTTCGGAAAATCGCTTTTTTCCTTTCCTGCCCATGTGGGGATTTATCTGTTTACCCGGGGATATCCAAGGAAGATCATTAACCTGTGTCACCAGGTGGTGCTCTCCCTTCTTATTCAGAACTGCACCCGGGCAGGGTGGTTTCTTGTCATGGACTGCGGATTGAAGGTTTTTCCTGAAAAAAAAGCCCGGATCGGGATAAAAACATTTTTTGCAGGGTTTGTTCTTGTGGCTTTTTTATTGGTTTATTACGGAGGGGAACCCGAGGCCGTCATAGACCGGGCGGCAAGGGTGCTGGAAAAGCCGCTTTTGGTCGATTCCCGGGGGGGCTTGCCGAGTGTTGCCCCTTATGGTTCACCTGTGACTCCAAAGACAGACCTTTCGAGTCAGACCGATATTCTGGACTCTCCATTGGATTCTTTCGGGACGGGGGGGCAAATGACCAAACCGGATTCTGTTTCTTCCATGCCCAAAATGTACGGGCACCTCAAGGCACCACGTGATGTTACCCTTAGCAGCATGGCAGGAACGGTGTATGGCCGGTTTAATCAACAGATACTTGAATTAATTCTATCGGCCAATCCTGATATCCAGAATCCGAATCTTATCCGGTCCGGCATGTCCATTGCCTTTCCCGTGGTTGAAACAGGTTGTGACGGGTCAGCCACTGGATGGACCCGGGATGCCGTCTGTCTCTTTTTTTCACGGCATACCGATTTCAGGGTTGCATATGGCAAGGCAAGGTCTCTCCGGTTAAAAGATGTGGATGCAAGGATGTTTCCCGTTTGGAGCCCTCACAGGGAATTCGTCTTTTTTGTCATTCTGAATCAGCCGTTTGCCACCATGGCTGAGGCCCAGGCGTTTAAACAGCAGATGCCGACACTTGCCAACTCCCGATGTACGGTGCTTTACCTCGCGGGAATCGGCGGAAAATTACCATAAGGGGATTTTATTTTGAGTAAGCGCAAGAAACTGGGGGAGATGCTCATTGAGGCCGGAGCCATAGAAAAAAGCCAGCTTGACAAGGCCCTTTTCAGTTATCGCAATTCAGGCCTTAAGCTTGGCCAGTACATGGTCAGGGAGGGTATGGTCAGTGAAGCCTATATTGTGGATCTGATTTCTAAACAGTTGAACATCAAAAAATATGATCCCAACCATTATTCCATCACCACCTCCCTGGGCAATATCATGGAATCCGAGGATGTTACAAAATTCCAGGCCATCCCCCTCCTGAAAAAGGGCAGTATCCTTACCGTTGCCATGACCGACCCCCTGGACATAACGGCAATCGATGACATTGAGGTCAGGACCGATTCCGAGGTCGAGGCGGTGATCTGCACGGAGCAGGATTTCAACCTCCTGGTTTCCACCATTTTTGGTAACTACACGGGTAAAGACGGGGTGATGGAGCAGATCCAGGAGATGGAGGAACTGGATGTGGTGGAGGAGGATGACGGAAGTCGGAACGAAGACATTACGGCCTCCTCCCTTGCGGACATGGCCGGAGAGGCACCTGTGATACGCTTGGTCAATTCGGTTATCACCCAGGCTGTACAGGAAGGGGCAAGCGATATCCATTTGAGTCCGGAAAAGGAGTATGTGGAGATCCGTTTCAGGGTGGACGGTAAGCTCCACCACGTGCCGGCACCCCCGAAAAAACTCTTCCTCTCCATGGTCTCCCGGCTCAAGATTCTTGCAAACCTTGACATTTCTGTGGCCAGGATTCCCCAGGACGGCAGGTTTACCGTGTTCATTAACGATCGGGAGATAAACATCCGGGTGTCGACCATTCCAACGGTGTACGGGGAAAACGTGGTGTTAAGGCTGCTTGACACAAGTTCCGGCATCTATAGCCTTGAAAATCTTGGTGTTGCAGCCAGGGACATAGACATTATTGCCAGTGCCATCAAAATGCCCTATGGGATGATTTTAAGCACCGGGCCCACGGGAAGCGGCAAGAGTACCTCACTTTTTTCCATGCTCAAGATCATCAACAAACCCGACACCAACATCATCACCCTGGAGGACCCCGTGGAGTACCGCATGGAGCATATACGCCAGGCCCAGCTTAACCGAAAGGCCGGCATGACCTTTGCCTCGGGCCTTCGCTCCATCCTGCGCCAGGACCCGGATGTGATCATGGTGGGTGAGATCAGGGATTCTGAGACGGCAAGCGTTGCGGTCCAGGCGGCCCTGACCGGCCACATGGTGCTTTCAACGGTACACACCAATGATGCCGCCGGCGCCATCACCCGGTTCGTCGACATGGGTATAGAGCCCTTTCTGGTGTCGTCGGTCATGCTGGTGACCATTGCCCAGCGACTGATTCGAAGGGTCTGCCCACACTGCAAGGTATCCTACAAACCCACGGAAGAGGTCCTGAAATTCTGGGGTCTTGAAACGGCCCAGGGGGTCGATTTTGTCAGGGGGAAGGGATGTTTCCAGTGTAAAGACACGGGCTACAAGGGTCGAACCGGGCTTTACGAAGTGCTTCAGATTGACGACGATGTAAGGGCGATGATTCTCACGGGTCGTTCGGCCCAGGAGATTACCCGGACCTGCGCCCTTTCAGGTCAACTCACCACCCTTAAGATGGACGCAGCACAGAAGGTTGCCAATGGCATTACAACTGTTGAAGAGGCTGCTTCGGCAGTGATGATGTAATATGACCTTATACAGCTACACGGCAGTCAATGAAAACGGAAACGAGGTCAAGGGTGAGGTGGATGCCGAATCCATTGCCCTTGCCCAGGAAATAATCGTCCACCGGGGCCAGATTCCGGAAACGGTTAAAAAAAAGAGCAAGTCAAACCAGAACACCTCAAGCTTCATGGCCGTTCTCAACGATGCCATGACCCCGGTCAAACCAAGGGAGATCATCCTTTTTACCAAGCAGTTCAAAACCCTGATCCAGGCCGGGGTGTCCATGCTCCAGATTTTGTCGATCATGGAGGCCCAGACCGAGAACAAGCGCCTTAAGCGTATCATCGGCCAGATCGGCAGCGACATCCGGGAGGGGGCCTCCCTGTCCATTGCCTTTGACCGCCATAAAAAGGTGTTTTCCAACCTGTACTGTTCCATGATCCAGGCCGGGGAATCCTCGGGCTCTTTGCCCGATGTTCTGGACCGCCTCATCTACATCATCGAGCACGAAAACAAGGTGAAATCCGATATCCGGGCTGCCATGCGCTATCCCTTGATCGTGTGCTGCTTTCTCGGAGTGGCCTTTGTGGTGCTTTTGACCTTTGTTATTCCCAAGTTTGTGGGTGTCTTTCAAAAGGCTGGTATTGACCTGCCTTTGCCAACCAAGATCTGTATGGTGCTCTACGAGACCCTCGACAGTTACTGGCTGGTCATCCTGGTGGCCATTGTTGTGTGTGGTTTTGTTCTGGGAAAAATTTTCAAGACCGAGGCCGGGAAATACGCCCTGCACAGAACCCTCATGGCCATGCCCCTGGTCGGCCCCCTTTATGTGAAATCTGCCATGTCCCGGTTTTCCAGCATTTTTGCCATTCTCCAGTCAAGCGGGGTGACGGTACTGGAATCCATGGATATCCTCACCAATACCATTGCCAACGCTGCCATCACCCGGGAATTTGTCAAGGTCAAGGAACTGCTCACCGAAGGCCGAGGCATTTCCCAGCCCCTGCGCCAGGCAAAGTATTTCACTCCCATGGTGATCAACATGGTGGCCATTGGAGAGGAATCGGGTAACCTTGACGAGATGCTCCAGGAGATTGCCGTGCACTACGACGCCGAGGTGGAATACAGCACCAAGGGGCTTTCAGAGGCCGTGGGGCCGCTTCTCACCCTGGGCCTCGCCGCAGTTGTGGGGTTCTTTGCGCTGGCCATTTTCCTGCCCATGTGGGACCTGACCAAAATGGTCCATTAGAGGAGTATGCTAAAATTTTCCATCAATTTCTATTTTCAAGAGCCTTTAGCCTTGATCTGGTTTTGCAGGATCCTAAAAGGCGTTTGATTTGTGAGGCGTTAAAGGATGTAGCCGGGGTCAGGTGCGGGCCGCCTAAAAATTGGGGATTAACCAGCGGAGCCTGTGGAATCAAGTTAAGAAGTATGATATTGATGTTGCGGAGGTTAAGGAGTAGATCGGGCGGGGGCCAGGGGGTTCCAGAGGAATCTTAATTTTTTGTTGGTTGGGTTGAGGTTTTTTGTATTGGGGGCGTTGTTTAAAATTTTGTTTAGGGTATGTTTATATTAATTTTTTAGGAAAGGGAAAATTATCATGGAGAAGAGGAACGTGGTTCGGAATCAAAAGGGTTTTACGTTGATTGAGATTATTGCTGTGTTGGTTATTTTGGGGATTCTGGCTGCTGTGGCTGTGCCTAAGTATCTTGATATGCAGGGAAGCGCGCGTGTTAAGGCAGCCTATGGGGCCATCGCAGAAGTTAAAGCTCGATATTCAATGGCCTATGGTAAATATCTTCTGGATAATAATGGAGCGAATCCAAAATCTGCATCAGATGTCCTTTCGAATGAAGATGCCATAGCTGGAATTGGTGACTTTGTGGTGACAGTTAGTGGAACTGACTCTTCGACTGTTACCATTGGGGTGACATCAGTTCAAGGTGTAGCCTTGACTGCGGATCAAACTTCTCTTATAACAGGTGATACTCCTCGAAGAGATCAATGGACTATACCGGTACAATAATCTCATGTGATCTGATGTTGTGATCTGGGGACACCATACTTAATTATTTTTGAAATCAAATGTGTTGTTTGATTTGCCAGGTGGTCAGTCCCTGTGTTAATTAAGTTTTGAAAGAGGGTTGGGCCGCATCCGGTTCAGCCCTTTTTAATCCATCTTTTTGAAAATCCTAAGATAAATTTAAATTTCAGCTTAATTCTTATGGCGCTATAAGCTTTTTTGTAAAATTTTAAGTATGTTGCGTGTGTTTTCTTTGATGTGTTTGCTAATGTAGAACCATAAAACTTTCCCATTGACATGTGTATCTAGTGGCTGACCGAAAACCCTTTTGAGATGTCTTCGGATGGCCTCATAAATTCTCGATTTTCATCTCTTCAGAGGGCTATGCGAGATGCAATGTTCTTTTTTCGCTGATCTTTGACAATTTAACCTGACTTTGGGCGTGACTATCCCTTTTTTCTTAAATCGGCCTCTTTTTCTGCTACTTTGGTTTAGCCTGATTTACGTTGAATCCGTTTTAGCTCTTTCTGTTGAATATGATGCCCGATAATCTGAAGGTTCCTTGCCAGAACCGACAAACTGACATAGATAAAGCAAATTTTTTTCTGTAAAATTGTCAGGTCAAGATCCTTTTACGCCAAGCAACTGTTGTTAAAGTGTTTCTTTGAACACCACAAATTTTGTAACTACGTTTCAGGATCAATCAAGAAAAAAATTGGTTCCTCCCCTGCGGGGTCCCTCCCATTTTTTTCTTGACTGATCCTTCCACTTCGTTGTGTTTTTTTGTGGGGTTCAAAGGAAAATTATATTGGGGTGGACCGGATTAACTATCTTCTTTGGGAAGATATCTTTTCCCTGTTTCCCATTCTTCACTGGTCTCTGAGAGAATGGCACTTACAAGCCTCAGAAGCGATGCTTCATTAGGAAAAAGTGTGGCTACCCGAGTTCTTCGCTTGATTTCCCTATTCAACCGTTCAACCATGTTCGTGGATCGTAGTTTCTTCCTTTGATTCTCCGGTAAAATAAATACGGTAAATCCATCAGGAATATTGGCTTCCATCCACTCTGATAGCCTTGAAGCTGATTTCTTGTATTTTTCGATGCTCAAATCCAGCAGTCTTTGGGCTTCTGCCTTGTCCGGAGCATTAAAAATATTTCTGATATCATTTGCAACTCCTTTGCGCATATCCATTTTGGGAACATATGGAACCGCATTCCTTTGGAGATGTACCTGACAGCGCTGCCAGGGAACACTTGTGAAAACGGATGCTAATGCAGCTTTCAATCCGCTATGATCATCGCTGGTAATCAGTTTCACACCATGAAGACCCCTCTTTTTAAGGTCCAAGAAGAAATTGCGCCAGTGGACTTCAGCTTCACTCAATGAAACACTGGTACCGAGAACCGTTCTCTTACCATCTTCCATTATGCCGGTGGCAACAAGAACTGCACAGGATAGTACCATTCCATCCTGGCGAACCTTTTCATATCTGGCATCAAGCTGGAGGAATTCAATACGGCCTATTGGGCGGGAGCGCCATTTTTCGAGTTCTTCATCCAAAAGCTTGGAAGCGTTGCTGACCTGAGCACTGCTCATTTCAAGACCACATAATTTCTCAAGTACGGAGGTGACTTTTCTGGTTGATACTCCCTGAATATACATCTCTGCCATAGCATACTTCAATGCCTTCTCACTTCGGATACCCTTCTCCAGGGCCGAGGGATAAAATTCAACACCTCCCCGAACCTGAGGAACGTTGAGATGAAGCCTGCCTAGCCTTGATGAAACAAATTTATCTTTGAATCCATTAGCCTGGCCTGTCCTGTGCTCAGTTCTCTCCCAGGGCTGGGCGTGAAGAACCGAAGACCTTTCGGCCTTCATGGCTTCATTGATAAGGATTGAGACAGCTTCACCCAACCCTTCCATTCCATCTGAATTTATTATTTCAAAAATTGTGCGAATTGCTGTATCCTCTTTGTGCTGGGTCATGCTTTTGCTCCTTTTGTTTTTACTTGGTCGTTTAAATAAAAAGGAACATTAAGTTTTGACCCAGCATTTTCAACCCCAGGATCTCATTTCCTGGGCTTCTGCTGAAAAACAAATTTACAGAAAGACTTTTACACTATCCTGACATACCGCTTAAAACCATGAATACCATGATCCGGGCACCTATCCAGACCATGGTTTTCTAATCCGTTGATGGCGGACTCAACTGCCGAGTGTTTTCTCTTGGATTTGCGAAACTCCTCGGCTGTTTCTTCTGCAAATTCAGCTTTGTTTCGCTTCCCTTTTTTTGGAAGCACCAGGAGGGTAAGATTCTTTTTTAAAGTTTTCTTGTTTTCAGGACTGTAGAAACCCTTGTCAAAACTGCATCCTTTGAGATTTGGAAACTTGCTTTGAGCGGCATCGACCATGGCAACTGCCACCTTGTCGTCAGTTTCTTTTTCCATCACCTGATGATGCAGAATCAGGCCGTATTGATCTTCCAGGATACAGACTCGCAGCCCCAATTCTTGGGGAACACCGGCTTTCCCTTTGGAGATCCATTCCGTATGGGGTTCAAAGAGCGAGAAGACCTTTTCATTATGCGGGATTTTTTCACCCTTTACAACACGCCGCCTAATTTGATCAATCTGCCGATTAGCATGATCGATATACGTTTTCAACTCTTCTATTTTTGCCAGACAGACGGGATCATTTGAAGCAACAAGTTCTATGGTAAAATTTGCCGTTTTGACAAAAGCCTCTGCAGATTCGATATAATTGATGTGGGCTGCAATGATTAACTGCTTCTTTTCGGCCTTCTTTTTTTCATCCTTTGAAGTAGAATGTTTCAATTTTTGGGCAGTGCGAAAGAGTTTTTTAAAAGAACGTATATTAAAATCGTGCTGTCGCCAAAGGGTCATACCCAGATCCTGGCTGATCATGGTGGCAATTTGAATCATTTTTCGGACAGCGTCGAATAAAAGGTTTATATCGGTTGGGTAGTGTACATCCGTCTCAAGAACAAAGGAATCACAGCGTCCCATCAACGTCTGGTCTTTTTTTTTACCAGGAGTTTATGACCTTCTTTGACCACCAAAGTGTTTATTCTATCAAGGACTTCCGGGGTTAAAAGCGAGACGTTATCCTTCAAAGTTTGAAGCGGGTATGTTTTGTCGTCGTCCATCATCCCGTGCCCAAGCATCTGCCGCATGGTTTTATGGTTGTTGGCAATTTCTTGAAGTTTGTCATAATCCCAGTTGCAGTTAAGCCGAATGGTTCCCATTACAAGAATTTTCCATAAATCCATTCCAGGACGGCCGTTTTTAGAATCAACCCTCTCCGGGGTTACGGTTTCAAGAATGTCAAAAACTGCTTGGCGAAGTTCTTTATCACAATAGATATGTTTCAGCCCCAAAAGAAGCTTGGGGATCTCATCCCTGGATCTCATATCAATTTTGATATCCTCGATGGGAGTTTGTCCGAATGTCAGCTGTGGGTCGAAAATTTTACGCAAAATAACCTCGAAGATTTTGTAAAACATTAAAACGGCAAGATATTTACTGATTAGTAATATCTTGTGTTATTATCATATAATTCAAGGTGTTTATCATAAATTATTGAGGAGTAAAAGTCAAGAGTAAAGTGACGTTTAAGAAAGAACTTCAACTTACGCTATGGTTTATAACGCCCCTAAAGACAGGGGTTTAGAGGTTTTCGGTCAAACACTATCTATTGCTTCCATGTATATTTGATGACCTATGATCAAGAGCCGAAAAACGGATCACCAGTATTACACCTGTAGGTTGGTTGAATCAGAACGAACTGAGAAGGGTGTTCTCCCGCGTACTACTCAATTTGCTATAGGTTTTTTTCTACCACGGGAAAAATAACCTGAAGTCCCATCCCGGATCCAGAAGATCATAAGTGGCGAAGAACTGCTGTTTGAATCGTTCCGAGAAATAGAAAAAATTCCCCAGAACATTGCGGCGCAAATCATTCAAGCGAATGCTCAAAACGGAACTGAGGCTATCCAGGCAGACTATAGCGAGGTGGACTTCGACCGCCTGGAAAAGTTCAGGCCACACAGCATTGATTGCGAGCACGTTGATCAACCGGAACCATCGTCGGGCGGAGCTGCCACACGACAAGTGAACTGGGCACCCACTTCTGGCTACAGAGTGTTTCTGGATTGGGTGAATTGATAGATTATGACTTCAGCAAGATCAACCTGTACAAAATGTATTCCATTTTTGATCAGCTCCTTAAAAATAAGGAGGCAATAGAAAAATATCTGTACCGTCAAGAAAAGCAGTTGTTCGTCTTTCAAGAAACCATAACCCTGAATGATCTTGCAAACACATATTTTGAGGGGGAAGGTGAAGGAAATCTCCTGGGAAAACTTTGACATTTCAAAGAAAAAAAGGTCTGATTGCCCCTGGTGACCCTGGCCCAAATGCTTGACAGCAGCGGCTTTCCAACATTAAGCCAGGTTTGTGCTGGAAATGCTGCCCGTTTTTCATCAGATCACGGAACCGGTAACAGACCATCTCTTTATAAGTGTCCTGGTGTATCCTTTTGTTCATAGTATTCGATGCCGGTTAGAAAAAGCTTACATTATTACCCGCTGGTCAGGTTTGAGGGCACAATAGAGTGGGCAAAATTGAATCACTATTTCAAAGCACTGTAAAAATGATGATATGGTACATGTAAATGACATGGTGCATGTAAGAAAAAAGACTTGGCCAGAGCCAAGATAACAGGAAATTTATTCTGCTTTGGGGATATGTTCTCTCCCTGGAATTGTTAATGTCCTTGGAATTGTAAATTTTCTGTTTTGTGGACTTTTTTTCATAATATATGGTGAGCTATTTTCTATGAATCTTTGTCCTTTAAACAGTTTTTGAGATATTGCTGTTGTTTGTAATTTTTTGATATTATAGATTTTTATAGTTGTATGGATGGCTAAATGCTTCAAGGATGTAAAATAAAGACAAAAGCCATGTCTTATCCGGTATTGTTCTTGCATGTTTAAAGCGCATTCTGGTAAACTTGTTAATAATAATTAAACGGATAAGGAGAAATGTATGAAAAGATCTTTTTTGTTAGTATGCTCGCTATTGTTGGTTCTCACCATGTTCGGGAGTGCGGGTGCGACAACGATATTTGAATCTTCAAACATCGCTGGAAATGTGAGCATTACCGGCTTTTCTGACTGTGATGGGACTTTTACTGCAACGTTCTCCCGTCTCACAGGTAACGGTTCTTTTCAAACCCTGCAATATGGTATGTATGATGTCTTTGTACAAGGGGCTGTCACGTATCCAGGTGCTAACCTGGAAATCAGTACTCCGCAGTTAGTCTACAGCGGAAATTTGGGGTCCACGGAATTGACGCCATCGAGCTATTCTTTTAACCTCGGAACGGATTCTATCGGTGAGCTTTCCTTTGACTTCAACATTGACTATGGTATCGGTGTCGCTTGGTTAGAGGCGCTTGGATTTAATAACCTTGCTGGCCCGATTGTCTCTTTTGTTGAAAAAGATCTCACCTGGTCGGGGTTTGAAGGCGCTTTATGTTTATGCGATTCCTTTGATAGTGATTCCATTGCGGGTCCTTTTTCGATTGCCTTGACCATCACAGCTATTCCAAATCCAGAACCTTCCACCATGGTCCTGTTCGGTTTTGGTGTTTTAGGCCTCGCCGGAGTGGGCAGAAGAAAAAAATAATGGCATGGGGATGGGGAATTTAATCCAGCAGGGTCCCCCATTAAATGGGCATTTATTAGATTTGCCAATACTGGCATTTCTAATAAATGCACAAAAAATCGGGGCATACTTAAAGTTCATTTAAAAGTCGGTACGTTGTTTGATTCGTCAGGGTTGTTACAACCCCTATATCAATGAGTATTGAAAGGCAGATTGATATTTATGCTGATAATGAAGCGACGCAAATACTGCTCCATTGACTCACCCGGATCCACCCGGACCTTTTTTCCAGACTGCTTCTTCTTTCAGAAAAGGGTTTACGCCGATCTCGGCCCATTTGGTCAACAACGCTGATATCATAATGTTTCCGGCGATCATCGCAATCGCTGCGTCTATCGAACAATGACCGTCTGTAATTAATTAATTTTGATTCAATCATAGCAGGTGTCCTCAGCCGCTTTTGCAAAGAAACAATTAGATGTTACTATTTTTTATCACAAAAATGAAGGCTGGGGCAAGAAATATCTCTGAAATATCTAAAAAAGATAGATGCTCCCAGGCAAGGCCAGTGTCACAGATTGATCACTATGCATACAGATTGCTTGTAGCACATGGTGCCTGACGGGGGAAGGGATGGTACCGTTTACAACGATTTCATTGGTCACTATACCGCAACAATACCCATCTATTTCGTTATCTTTTGATCACTCAGGACTTCTTTAATGTTTTCATTCTTTTTGATAACAAGGGCGGGGCTTTGGCCAACGTGGGCGGATGCGGTGATTGTTTTCTTTGAAACAACAAAGGATCCCATGGTAGCGGAAATAGTCCAATTCTCAAGCTCGAAGTTTAAAAATTTTATTGCGGGAATTGCTGTAATGGCCTTGCACAGGTCTTCGATTTCTTCCATCTTGAACTCCGTCCCGTTGTTTTTTGAAAGTTTTCCGTGGAAAGAGGCTGTCTTGCCAGAAAAGGAGAAGATGATTTCTGTGAGATCAGCCTTGTGACTGACCAGGCAGGATTTAATTTTCCTGTTGATATCGTATCTGGAGATTGTATTATTCATAAATGTTGAAAATTATATAACTGGGGCTGAAAAGTCAAGCGCAGAAAATAATTAAAAAGAAGGAAGGCGGCTTTTTCCTTGACTTTAATTTGTTAATGTTAAAAGGAATGTATCATATAAATTCACTCTGCCCATAGAATGCAGTGAACCCATATTGGGATAGTTATGACAGTTGATGATAAAAATGGATTTACTCTGATAGAGGTTGTTGCGACTTTAATTATTATCGGTATTATTTCTGCGGTTGTCATAAGCCGGGGAAATATTATGGATGTTGATAAAATCGGCGATCTTTCAATGGTTAAAAGTCATTTGCGGTATGCTCAGAACAGGGCCATGGCTGATCGCAACAGGCGCTGGGGCGTTATTTTTACAGGCTCAAATTATGCATTGTACAGGGACGGTGATGGTAACGGTGCCTTTGAGGCATCGGAAAAAAAATCATTTCCTGGAGCAGACTCTGATGTTATAACCCTGGAATCTTCTTTGTCATGCAATGCCACCATTGCATTTGATTGGTGGGGGGCACCCTATAATGATGCTGCATGCTCAAATTCAATGGTTTCAGGTACCTTGTCCTTTGGCAGTGGATTTATCACAATAACGCCTGTAACTGGATTTGTTCCGTGATGCAAAATTTGACAAATCACAGTGGCTTTACCTTGCTGGAATTGATAATTGCGATTATTATCGCTGCAATCATGGGGTCCATGCTTGTGACGTTTACCGGGACTGCCCTTCAAAAAAGTGTTGTCCCTGCCATCACCATGGCCAGATTTTATGAGCGGAACCAGGTGGCGGATAACATTATAGCAGACTACAAGGCCGATTACCTTCACCGATTTTCTGGCGCATTACAGGACTTCGCTGACACTATAAACAGTGGCGGAACGTATAACAGCAACCCCTATGTAACTGTCACAGCCCAGTTCATTGAATATGACGCCAATTTTAACGAGATCCCTGATGCCGATGGAAGTGAGGGCATCCTGAGGGTGAACGTGGCTTCAACTTCAGGTGAAGCGGGTTTGACAGCAACGTTTCTTCTGACCGAGTGATGGAAGTATGATGTTTTTAAAAAAGTATGGTCCTGAAAAAGGTTTTACCCTTGTTGAGGTAATTGCAGTCCTTTTACTGGTGGGTATACTGGCCTCGGTTGCCGGCCTCGGTATTGTCCAGGCCACAAGGGCATTTGTTTTTACCCAAAACACCTCGGAGATGGGTCAGAAAAATGTATTGCCCATGACAAGGCTCAGAAGATCCATTGCAAATCTTACCCAGGTAACAACAGCAACCGCCACTGTTATCTCCCTTGATCGTTTGCATAATGGAGAAAAGGTTACCGAAACATACACCTGGGCCGGGGTAGCAGGATCACCCCTGACCCTTACTATTACTGATGGCGATGGTAATGTGAGTGGGCCACACAATCTGGTGGATGATGTTCAGGCTTTTTCCCTGGACTATGAGACCCAATCGGGGAATACGGGTTCCTGGTCCCTCGGAGACAGGATCTCAACCCTTGCCTATGTAACAACCAACCTGACTCTGTCAGGAGGCGATGGTTCTCAAAATATGCTGTTTGCCGAGCGTATAGTTCCAAGAAACACATTTATTCCATCTGAAGCCGCACCAGGAACTGCCCAGGGTACCACAAGCAGTGAGTTTAATTTTTGTTTCATTAAATCAAATCTTTATGGTGACAGTAATTTAAAAATTGTAGACATGTACAGAACTGTAAGGCAAAAGCTCTTGCAGAGCGGCATCCTGGGCGAGAAAATAGTGCTGGGTTATAAGATTACAAGCCCAAAACTCTGTCTCATGGCGGATAAATATCCATGCTTGATGCCTTTTATGAAAATTATTTTTTTACCATTAACCGGATTCCTTTTTTTGATTTTTTATTTTCCCTGTGCGTTTTTGGCCCTGGCGGTTATTGTCTGGCTGATATTGAGGATGATCAACATGCAGGGTATTAAAAAATTTCCCTTGGAATTTATCCGTAATTCCAAGGGAAGTATTCTTTTGGGTATCATAATTACAATGGTCATCATGGCGTTTCTTTCTGCGGCCATGCTCAGTATGTTCAGCAGTTCTACGATCGGCACGGTTTCTCCCCAGTTCTCCCAGAAGGCATACTACCTTGCTGAATCTGGTCTTGCATATGCAGCCCAACGATACTTGCGAAATGATGATAATGACACTGAATTTGTCAATGAGCTTAACCTGGGTAGCTCAATTCCCGTTGGCAGTGACAGTTTTGCCATTGAACTTGAGAGTTTCTGGTTTAACAACACCACAGCCACCAATTCAGGACAGATTAACGTGTCTGCTTTTGGAGCTTTTCCCGCCAATGTTAGTGCTGGGCTTTCGGGGTATCTTCAGGTGCCTGTCCCAGGTGGGAGTGCTGTTGTGCAGTATACCAATACCTCCATTTCAGGATTATCTTTAAGATTCATCCTGGCAGAAAATGTCGACTATTCAGCCGGTGATGTTTTTCCCGCAATGATGGTAAACTCCCAAACCATAACAGCCAATGAAATGGGAGATGACCCTGATTTGAACAGCCATGTCCTTACACCCTCCAATGCAGATCATATTGAAATATTTCCGGAAATAAACGGGATAATTCAGTTCAGAGATCCTGATGGAAATGACCAAATTCTGGTTTATAGAAAAAAGAAAAATGGGAAATTGACAGGTCTGCAATATCCCAAGGGCGTTTCCTTTCCGTCTTCTGGTATAGCTGTTGACAATAATACCCAGGTGGTGTTGGGGAAACACGCCATCATCACCAGCACCGGCACTGCAGGAACGGGTGATTTCCAAAGTACCCAGACGATAAAATTACACCAGCCCCTTTCTTCTATTGAATTGTTTAAAAAAATTGAAGGAGGAATTGATTTTAACGACGGTAGTTCAGATAAAATAGAATCAAAGCTCGGGACCCATGCTGTTGAAGACAAAGCCCTTAAAGTTACGAGTACTGACCAGACCTATTCCTATACCAATTATACATCTTCGGACGGTCACACTGGATCTGTTACCCACAATGAGAGTTTGGCTACTGTCAGTTGGGATAGCTTTGAAACGGATTTTCTTAAAAATATATGGGAAAAATCAGACCGCAAGTTAAGTTATGACCTTCAGGCAAAGGTTAAATTTACTGAAACTGAAGACGACGTTGACGCCCATCCCATAAATCATCCAGGTTGCTATATGCCAGGGCTTTCGTTCAGAATACGGTCCCCCAAAACAGGCAATTTTGGTCAGGCTACCTACTATGGCCTTTCTTTTATGAGGGGGATTGCTGGTGTTGAAGAATATGAAACCAGCACAGGAAGTGGTTGTGGTTCAAGTATCACCTACTGGTATACTGAAACAGATGATATTACCGATAATTTTTATAATAACCATACGAGTACTAATTCTGCTGGTGCGATCCAAGTATGTCCCGATTCAAATTTTACCCCAAACAACTGGAATGATGATCCCCCACTGGACGGTATCCCCTACATCGTTCTGTGGCAAAAGGATGTAAGCACAAATTCATCTGGAGATCCTGTCAATACAGGGGGCTGTGGGGGAGGAGAAGATTATTCCCCTTGGGAATGGCTTGCCTACGCGCCCCTGGTTGATGCACTTCGAGTTGAGATTTACCATTATAAAGTGGGTGATCAGGATTTTTTTTATGAAGGAATAAATTCGAGCTTGGAAGAAACTGATTTGGAAGGTAGGTATTGGAGTTGGAAGCTCAAGGATAGGTATGGGGTTTTGAAAACCAACACCTGGAATGGCGTTACAATTTTGGGGTCTCCTGGTCCCAGTGGAATTGTCATATTGGATCCTGCAACCTATCAAGATACCGACAATCCTGGAACACCGATTAATACGTTTGACGGAGAAACCTGTCCTGTCGGCTTTATTCGGGTTCCGACCATCGAAAATGCGGATAGAAAGGCATCCTATAACTATAAGATATATGTAAAATCCTGGGCTACCGTAATGGTCAGGGTTTATGAGATGGAAGGGGATTTGGATTGTAATAATGCCACAGGGGATGGTGATGGTAATGAGAGAATTAATGCCATCTCTGCATTTCTGTCTGACCCGGATGGGGGAGCAGGATCCCTTGGGTATGGCAAAGATGCTGTAAGAAGTCCCTACCCCAGAGATACTGTTAAATGGCCCAATGAGGGTGACTATTTTACACAAGTTGTATGGAGAGGCCTTCGAAATAGTACGGGGCCTGTATTTGACAGTGAAACAGGCTATACAAGCAAAACAGTTTCTAACCCAGAGGCTAACGGTTGTGGGGCACTGAATGCCACTATTAAAATAGTTGAAAAGGGAAAGGACAGCGAAGGAGATAACGTGGTCGTTTATACTTCGACTTATACAACCGAAGGCTATTTTCAGAATTCTAATGCCTATGAGGTCTCAGAATTTGGACTTCACACCCTTGGTATAAGCGGGGAAAGCAGTGATGTAAATGATCAGGAAGTGGCCTATTTTGACGATTTTTACTGGTTGCTCTGGGAGGGGGGAGGCGGGGGGCTTTTCCCAGGAATCCAGGAGCAGTAAATCGTAAATAGTTTAAGCGAAATCCAGTAAACTATACCTCCGGCAACAAGATCAGCAACATAATGCTGTTTGCAGGTGAGTGTGCTTGCGATGATCAGGAGGCCCCAGGTATAAAAAATCCATTTGTTTGGCTTCTGTTTGCTATGTCTTAGGGCAGTCAGACATAAAATGGTATGTAGGCTTGGAAAACAGTTATAGGGCTCGTCAAAAAGGACCCAGAAATTGTTGAACATCGATGTAAAGGTGCCCGTGTAATAAAAATTTCCCCTTGGATAGGTTACCGGGGAAAAAATAAAAAATATCACAGAGATTCCAAGCTGGATATGGGTCAGGATAAAAATGTTCTTAACTTCATTATCATCCTGACTCCTTGCAATTACAATAAATGTGTAGACAAGATAGCTTACGTAAACGGGAATGGTCCACGGTAGAAAAGATATGGTTTTATCCAACCATGTCATGGGGAGCATTCTGGGTTCAATAAAATGAATTCTGTTGGTCGCCTGGTAAATAATAATGAACGGAAGCCAGAGAAGATAGTAATTGAGGATACTTTTTTGTTTTTTTATTTTAAGAAAATCAAGATTCATTCGATTTGTTTCTTTTTTTGATAAAACAAATTAAAAAACAGCTGATAATAAACAAGGACATCCATTGGGATGCCGATATCCCCCACCAATAAGCCCTGTCAATATCATCCCTTATAAATTCGATCAAAAACCTGAAAATAGCATAGTAAAGGACATAATTTAAAAAAATAAACCGGGGTTTGTTTTTTCTATAATTTTTCCAGCAAAAAAATGATAGCAGGAAAATTATGCCTGCCGAAATGATTTGTGTGGGTATGACCGGAAGTGACGGCGGTGGTATAAATCCATAAGTAAGGCCTCTTTTCATATGTTCTGCTGAGGCAGCAGAACCCATGGGGAAGCGTATTCCAAAAAGTTCTGACCGGATCCCGTAGCAACAGCCGTTTGCAAAACACCCCAGTCTGGCAAAACCAAGGATAAAAAACAAAACAAAACCTTTTCTGTCCAAGTAGTCAAAAAAATCTTTTTTTAAAAAAACTTTTGAGGCAATAAGGATCCCCAAAGGATAGAAAAAAATAGCCCCATAGAGAACCTTCACCGTTCCGAACAAATCGGTGAAGATAATATCCTTCCATGTGAGGCGTTGTTTCATGTTTTCCGGGATATTATCAAAAAAATAATGGAAGTAGTTGGCTCCCTGGATACAGGTTAAAACCACCACAAAATAAGCAATGGATGAAAAGAGAACTGTTTTTAAATTGATGCATTTTTTATTACAATTGTAAATATCCTCTTCGGATGCAACAAACATCATCCAGCCAATGGTAATTCCCACCAGATATGATAAATAGTAGGTGCTTATGGTTCCAATATTAATTGATGGCAGCATTTTTATTCCTGGTCAATAGGTTCGGACTATTTGTAAATGCCATTAAAAAATTTGGTTGATTCAAATTTGCGGCATTGATAAGGTTCATCCTGAATTTTGTTAATCGCTGATGACAATAGCACCCTTATCATCCTTATGGAACTTGAGTTTTTTCTGGCTGGTCTTTTTGATGCCAAATATGGCCGAGGCCGGGACGGCAAAGTTAAGGTTTTGTCCGTTAACCATCTGTAATGCGGCAATACCCACAACCTCCCCGGCCATGTTCATCACAGGACCACCGCTTGAACCGGGTGACACCGGGGCAGATATCTGGAGCATCTTTGTATTGGTTGCGTGTTTTCGCCAGGCTGAGACGATTCCTTCTGTAATGGTTTGTTCGAGTCCCATGGGACTTCCGGCCACCATGATTTTATCTCCCACCCTGGGTAGATTTTTTGCAATGGAAAGCCAAGGCGTTTTTTGAGGTATGTGGGTGCTGGCTTTTACAAAGTCGGTTTTTTCGTTTCGTTCTATAATGGTTGCTACGGGATATCTTTTACCTGTATCGGTTTTGATTTCTGCTCGGCAGTTTTGGCTGAGTACATGGCTGTTGGTGACAATATCGCCGTTTTCGTTATAGAAAAAACCACTGCCGATGTGTTTGAGGCGGCCACTGTATTCATACACAAGAACGGTTACAACCGAGGGGCGTATCCGGGCTGCAAGGCTGGAATAGGAATTTTTAGGTAGAGCCCTGGCCCCATCTGCTTGGGACAGGATAAAAAGAACTGCAGTTAGGGCCGGAAAAACTGGGAATTTGTATGATTGCATCATGGAAACATTTAGTAGCATTGTTTTTAAAATATTGACAATAAAAAAAAAATGTGAAAGCTGATAAGAGTTGTATTTATCCCTATTCTTTAAATCCAATCTGGAGAGACCAGATGAAGCGTTTTAACACTCTTATAACGACAGGTGTGAGCGAGGGTTATTCTGATATTCACATTTCAGGCGATCATCCCATTGTGAGTCGAAAAAATGGAAATATACACTTCAATCACAAGGATCTTTATACCCCTGAACAGATTGACCAACTTTGTAAGGCTCTTCTCGAACCCCATGAGCTTGAAATGCTCAGAACCCGGCTATCGGTTGACCTTGCAAGGAGTGTGGCCCATGTCAGGGTCAGGATCAATATTTTCAGCACCACAAGGGGCCTTAGCATGGCGCTGCGGCTTCTTCCCGGACGAATTCCAAATATCAGTGACCTTAACCTTTACCCTGATCTTAAGGACTATTGCCTTCTTGAAAGTGGACTGATCCTTGTCTGTGGTGCCACGGGAAGTGGAAAATCAACGACCATTGCCGCACTGCTTTCTGAAATTAATCGCCACCAGAAACGGCATATCATCACCCTTGAGGATCCAGTTGAATACCGATTCAGTTCCCAAAAATCATATATTGAGCAACGGGAACTTGGCACCCACATGCACTCCTTTGATCAGGGGTTGAGGGATGTTCTCCGGGAGGACCCGGACGTTATCATGGTGGGAGAGTTAAGGGAACCTGAGGTCATCCGGTTGACCCTCAATGCCGTCGAGTCAGGTCATCTGGTGATTGCATCCCTCCACGCCACAAATTCAGAGGACGCCCTTTACCGACTGTGTAATTCTTTTCCCCCGGATGCCCAGGACATGGTGAGAACCCAGGTTTCTTCGGTTCTTTCACTCCTTGTTGTCCAGCGGCTCAAATATTTTGAAACGGTGGGATTCCGGGTTCCCATACTGTCCATACTCCGGGGGTCGAATTCCCTTAAGGCAACCATACGGGACAATCGGTTTTCCCAGATTGAAAGCATCCTCCAGACGGGAAGGGCAGAGGGGATGTTTACCATGGCGAAATATGAACAGGAGCATCTTGCAAAACGAGGAAGATTGGCCCCGCCGAGCATCAGTTTCAAGCCTTCTCCGGAAACAGCGAACATGCGAATATATAAATCTTCCCTTGTGGGTGGCAACGGAATTACCCCAAAGAACCGGGAACTGTCTGGGGGGAACCGGAACGCTTCCCGTCAGAATCATTCTCCTGGGAAGGGTGAGCCCTATTCCGGTCGTGAAGGTTATGTCATTGACGACAATGCAAGCATAACGGACGTTCTCTCCCAGCTCGAATAGGACAAAACAGGGGGACGCCGCCATGGGAGGGCCCCCTTTAAATTTGCCGGTTGAATCATATGTAATAGACCGCCAACGGCGGGAACCCGTTGAACTCTACGGCACTGTAGCTGCTGGTGTATGCGCCGGTGGAGAGCCAGTAAACCCGGTCACTGATGGCAAGATTCAAGGGCAGTTTGTATTTAAAGTTCTCGTACAGGATGTCGGCACTGTCACAGGTTGGCCCGGCAAGAACCACCTCTTCCACCTCACCTTTTCTCCCGGTGAAGATGGGGTATTTGATGGCCTCGTCCATGGTTTCGATCAATCCGGAAAATTTCCCCACATCCAGGTATACCCAGCGGTGGAGGGCTGTTCTGGATTTTCGCGAAATCAACACCACCTCGGTGACCATGACCCCTGCGTCTGCTATCAGTGACCGGCCCGGCTCCAGGATGATCTGGGGCAGATTATCCCCAAAGCTTTCCGTAAGAAAACGGGTGATCTCCTGGCCGTAGGTTTCAAGGTCATTGGCTTTGGACAGATAGTTTGCTGGAAATCCACCGCCCAGGTTGATCATCTGCAGATTGATCCCATCCTCCTGTTCAAGGCGGTCAAAAATGCCCTTTACCTTGCCAATGGCAGCATCCCAGGCACCAATTTCACGCTGCTGGGATCCCACATGGAAGGAAATCCCGTAGGGGATCAGTCCCAGGTCCTTTGCAAGGATGATGAGATCCATGGCCATGTCCAACTGGCATCCGAATTTTCTGGACAAGGGCCAGTCGGCCGTAAGCGTTCCCTCGGTCAGTATGCGGACGTAAATTCTGGAACCCGGGGCCGCCCTTGCAATGTTGCGGATGTCGGCCTCAGAATCTGTGGCATACATCCGCACGCCCTTTTCATAGAAATATCTGACATCCTTGCTTTTTTTTATGGTGTTGCCAAAACTGATCCTGTCGGGGGAGATGCCTAGGGAGAGGACCCGGTCCAGTTCATAGATCGAGGCGATGTCAAAATTGACATTTTTATCCCGCATCATGGTCAGAATCTCCGTTGCCGGGTTTGCCTTTACTGCATAATAGATGCCGGCATAGGGAAAGACATTGACCAGTTGTTCCAGTCGGCGCTCAACCGTTGCCGTATCAATGACCAGAAAGGGGGTCTCCTTGTCTTCGGCAAAGGTTTTGATTCGTTCAAAGGTTTCCGGATTTATGTATTCTTCAAGGGTGATGGGCATTGTATTCTTTACTCCAGTCGTATCATCGGGTTGTTATGGTGTTTTTCACCGTCTGCTCCTATCTATACCACAATCGGCATTGTTTTTGCCACCGTATTGCATTACGGTTGCGATTGATGTAGAAAAACAGTATGAGACACTTAAAAAAACATAGCCCCATTCTGTTGATTCCCCTGGCCCTGATGCTCTGTATTCTGATTGCGGGTTGCAGTGAGGATGGCCTGGTGGCGGATTCTGTGGCAAAGACCCTACCTGAAAGTTTCAGTTTCATGGACGTGGGCACCAATACCCTCTATTCCAGTAAATTGCGGCAGCGCCTGGGCAGTCTGCTTGGGGATGATGCCACCCAGGGCAACAACACCATTGACCTTGAGATTAACCGGGAAACTTTTTTAGCTGAATATTTTCCTGATTTCCACGCCATCAATGAGAAACTCAACACGCCTCCACGGGAGAGGGTGGAGCATAAATCCATCAAGCTGATGTATCGTTATGCCCGGGACAAGGGGCTTGCCTTCAGCTATGTTGAATTTTTATTCTCCCATTATAATCTGGCCCCCCTGCTGATCCGGGTGCATTTTGAATTCGACAATCTCGGCATTGGAGAAACCCTTGAGCAGAAATACGGAGCCCCCCGTGGGATAGACTGGGATAAGAATCAGGCCCAGGCAACCGCCCTTTACTGGGAGAAAAACAATGACCTTTTGATTTTGTCCACCATTCCCGACCATCTGGGACGACCGACCTACCAGCTGAACATCTATTTCGCTGAAAGGTTGAAAAATCTGATTGAAACGGAATCCACCTTGAAAAACAAGTCAGCGGGTCAGGCCCCGGTTGTGAAACAGGTCTTTTGATCAGACTGGTGATCTGGACTGGTGATCGGGTCGATTTCGGAAATATTCTTTATTTGCCGGTTCCATGGGGCGGATCCCACCTGTTGATGATCCCGGCCCTGGTTTTTGCATTGAATCGGATCATCATGAAGATTCCTGAAGCCGTAAGGCTGATGAACAATCCGTACCAGACGCCATGGATGCCCATGTTGAACGTGAAGGCCAGAAGGTATCCCGAGGGCAGTCCCAGCACCCAGTAGGCCACAAGGGTGATCAGAGTGGGGATCTTCATGTCTGTTATTCCCCGTAAAATGCCGAGTCCCACGGCCTGGGTTCCGTCGGACACCTGGAAAAAGGCGACAATAACCAGCAGTGATGCGCTCATGTCAATGACCGCCTGTTCAGAGATATAAAGGGCTGGCAAAAAGGATCTGAACACGATGAATATCAGTCCTGCAAAGGCCATGAATCCCCCGCACAGAAGCGTTGCAGCAAACCCGGCAATTCGAGTGCCATGGGCGTTGTTTTTCCCCATGGCCCTGCTGACCCGGATGGTTGCCCCTGAAGAGATGCCCATGGCCACCATAAAGGATATGGATGCAAGATTTAATGCAATCTGGTGGGCTGCAAGCTCAACAGTGCCCATCCAGCCGATCATGACGGCAGATGCGGTAAAGGCGCTTACTTCAAAAAAATATTGAGACCCCGTTGGAATGCCAATGGAGAGAAGGCGTTTTATCATGGCAAAATCGATTTTCCGGTAGTTGAGGGTGGGGTCGAACCGTTGCATTTTTGCGGATTTTCGAATGACAGCCATCAGTGCCAGGGCCATGAATATCCGGGAGCTTGTGGTGGCAATGCCGGCACCTGTCAGGCCAAGGGCGGGCAGTCCCAGGTGGCCGAATATAAAGACCCAGTTTGCCAGGACATTCACGAGATTGGCCACAAGGGTGATGTACATGGCAGGCGCCAGAAAGGCCACCCCTTCGGCAAACTGCCGATAGCTTTGAAAGAGCATCGCCGGCACCATGGACAATCCCAATATCTTCATATAGGTGCCGGCAGGCCCCACAATTTCCTGGGGCTGATTTAAAAACGGGATGGATTCTGAAAAAACAAAGGTAACCGCACACAACAGGACGCCTGAACACAGATTCACGATCAACCCCTGCCTCAGAACAACGCCGCATTCCTCGTATTTTCCTGCACCAAAGGCAATGGCCGTCAGGGGAGTTACCGCCATGGACACGCCAAACCCGACCACCATGACCAGAAGAAACATTGAATTGGCAAGGGATGCGGCCGCAAGGGGAGGGGCTCCCAGTTGCCCCACCATCAAATTGTCCACAATGGACATGAGCATCTGTCCCAGCTGGCCCACAATTATGGGAAGGGACAAAAACAGGGTCTTTTTTATTTCTTGTCTGAGCATGGTCTCTTATATCATTTTTTAAAAAAAATGAGTATGGACTTTGAAAAGGGCCCTGGCCAATCGGTGACAGGGCGTTACGCCGGAGTATTGACACCCATACACGGTTCTAAAAAAAAGTGTTGCAATTTGTGATCGTTTTTATTAGTGGTGAACCTTGTTTTTATAATAGATCGTTAGTTTTCAGGGAGACGTATGGAAGAACGATTCAAGATGATCCTCGAAAAATCCAGGGATGCCATTTTCACCACGGACAATGGGGGGCGAATCCTTGACTGGAACCGTTCGGCCACTGAAATGTTCGGGTGGGGTCATGAAATGAAAAATCGCCTGAATGTAGTGGATCTTTATCATGATAAACAAGCCGGTAAGCAGATCTACAAGGAGATATTGTCCCGCCATTATATCAAGGATTTTCAAACCCGGATTTGCACCCGGGGGAATGGGGCCAAGACCTGTCTGGTTACTGCGGTTGAGTATTATCAGCCGGATGGTTCCCTTGCCGGATACCAGGGGATGATTCGGGACATCAGCCTGGAGGAACGCTCGAAAGAGCAACTGCGCCGTAGTGAAGAGCGGTTTAAGCTGTTGAGCGAGTGTGCCTCGGACATTGTGTATACATTGGACTGGAACGGGTCTTTTTCCTATGTCAATCCTGCGTGGAAAAAGTTGCTTGGCCATGGGCCGGAAGAGGTGTTGGGAAAATATTTTATCGATTTTGTACGGCCGCAAGATATCATGCTCTTTCGGGGGCTTTATAAAAAAATCCGGGACGAAAAGGCTGAGGTGATTGATCTCACGGGTGTCCTTGTGGCAAAGAACGGCACGCCACTGCATTTTTCATTCAGCGGGTCGCCCCTGTTTGACAGGACCGGCAACCTTGACGGCATGGTTGGTCAGCTTCGGGATATCACGGAAAGAATAGCCATGGAAGCAGCCTTGCGAAAAAGTGAGGCCCGCCACAGAACCGTGCTGGAGGCCTCTCCCGATCCCGTTGTTGTCCGGGACATTGACCAGCGTTTCACCTATGTGAATCCAGCGTTTACCCGGATTTTTCATTGGACCCTTGACCAGTGCAACGGTGAAACCGTGGATTTCATTCCCAGCGATAAAATGGCGGAAAATGATGAACTGGTAAAAAAAATCAAACAGGGAAAATCGTTTTCCGGCTTGGAGACCTGCCGACTTACAAGGGATGGCAGCACCATTGATGTTTCCATCAGCGGGGCCGTTCTCTTTGACAGCCTGGGGCGGCCCGAGGGAAGTGTCGTTACACTCCAGGACATTACTGAACGTAAACTCAGGGAACGGGAGCTTCGGCAGATTGCATACAATGATCCCCTTACCGGGCTTCCCAACCGGAAATCTTTTTACCTTCACTTGGATGAGATAATTAAAAAAGGATATCGACGGTGCGGGGACATGCCGTGGGCTCTGATGTTCCTTGATTTAAACAAATTCAAGCAGGTCAACGACACCCTGGGCCATGATGTCGGTGATGAGCTTCTGAAAGCCGTGGCTCAACGGTTTCAGGGGTGCATCCGGGACAGTGACAGACTATACCGGCTGGGTGGTGACGAGTTTACCATCATCGTAATGAACTGTGATGATGTTGTAAACGTTTCAAATGTGGCTCGCAAGATCAACGGCGTTCTTAAAAAACCATTTTCCATCAAAGGGTATGAAATTTATACTTCTGCAAGTATTGGTATCAGCATCTACCCGGAGGATGGGTGGGATGTGGAAGTTTTGGTTAAGAATGCTGATCTGGCCATGTATGCGGCCAAGGAAGGGGAAAAAGACCATCTGTTTTTTACGGCCGAGCTCAACAGCAAGGCCCTGGAGCGCATGGCCATGGAGGCGGATTTGAGGTTTGCCGTGGAAAGGGGCGAGATGGAACTGTATTACCAGCCCCTGGTGGATTGTGCCGCACGGGTCACGGGCGCCGAAGCCCTGCTGAGGTGGAATCATCCGAAAATGGGTCTGGTCTCTCCTGTAAAATTCATTGCCCTGGCTGAGGAGACCGGTGATATTGTTGCCATTGGGAAATGGGTGCTGGAAACCGCCTGTAAACAGGCCAAAGCCTGGCAGGGTAAAGGACTCGGCGATTTTTTCATTGCCGTTAATCTCTCGCCCCGTCAGTTCCGGGAGCCTGACCTTGTGGAAACCGTGCTCGATATCGTCAGCACCTCTGGGCTGTCTGCCCATTGTCTGAAGCTTGAGATCACCGAGGGAAGTGTGATGAAGGACCCCGAGGCCTGTGTGAAAAAAATGAATACCCTCAAGGAAAAGGGTATTCTTTTTTCCATGGATGATTTTGGAACGGGATACTCGTCCCTGAGCTATCTGAAACGGTTTCCCCTTACCACCCTTAAAATTGACCGTTCGTTTATCATGGATTCCATGAACAACGGCAATGACCGGGAGATCATAAAATCCATCATCTCCATGGCAACCAGCTTGAACATTGAGACCGTTGCCGAGGGAATAGAAACCGAGGAACAGCGGGCCCTTTTGACAGGGCTAGGCTGTAAATCCATGCAGGGGTATTTTTTTGGGCGTCCCATGCCAGCGAATGATATGCAACGCTTTCTTAATCAACAAACCCTATAATGATAACGCAATGATTTAAACCTTAAATTGTTCCACCAGTTTTTTTAAGGTTTCAGCAAGGTCGGACAGGTCATGGGCGCGGGTGTTCACCCTTGCGCTGTTGTCTGACATCTGGGTGGCCGCATGGCTCACCCCAAAGATCTCTTTGGCGATCTGTTCGGAAACGGCTGAACTTTCAGCAACATTCTGGTTCACCGCCTGAATTCCCTGGGATGCCTGCAAGACATTACCGGCGATTTCATTGGTCGTGGCAGATTGTTCTTCAACTGCCGCTGCAATGGTTGTAACCATTTCATTGACATTCTTGATCACCGTTGAAATTTTATCAACTTCTGCTACGGTGTCCTTTGTGGAGAGCTGAACCCCGCCGATCTTTGCTTTTATCTCAAGGGTGGCCGTCGATGTCTGTTTTGCAAGTTCCTTGATTTCATTGGCAACCACGGCAAATCCCTTACCCGATTCACCGGCCCGGGCCGCTTCAATGGTGGCATTCAACGACAGCAGGTTGATCTGTTCAGATATGTCTGTTATGGCCTCTGTGACCTTGCCAATGTCCATTGTTGCCCTTCCCAGTTCGTTGACCTTTCCGGAGACAACCCTGGCATGGGCAACCATGTCGTCTGTTACAGAACGGGCTTTTTCAGAATTCTGTGCGATTTCGTTGATGGTGCTGGTCATCTCTTCCGTGGCCGTTGCCACCATGTTGATATTCAAGGAGGCCTGTTCACTTGCAGCAGCCACGGAACACATATTGGCATTCATCTCTTCGGCCGCCGCAGCCACCACGGCAGATTTTTCGGACATGCCCCCAATCTCCTGGGACATCTGCATCGAAAGGTCGGAAACTTCGGTTGAGGAGGCGCTCAGCGTGGCGGCATTGTCTGAGATATCCTTTACAATCGCCTGCATTCTATCGATAAACGCATTGAACCAGTGGGCCAGTTCTCCGACTTCGTCACTGCTTTTTATCTCAAGCCTTTGGGTGAGGTCTCCTTCTCCTTCTGAGATGTCCTTGAGGCCGGTGACGGCATTGTTGATTGAAACAACAATGCGTTTGCTGATGAGGAACACAACCATAAATGAAATCAGGATGGAAAGGATGGCAACCATGAGCATCCGGGTCCTCAGGTTCTTTAACGGGGTCATATAGGGTTTCGTTAAAAGGGTTGCAATGACGATTTTGTCATTTTTCTGCTGAAAGGCACACCGGTATTCCTCGCCATTGGACATATATTCAAGCACGCCTTTTTTTTGAGCAACAATTTGTTTTCCCCAGTTGAAACGGGTGATGTCCGTGCCGATTTTTTGGGGATCCGGATCGGCAATTGTCGCTCCTTTTATGTCAATGAGAACGGCATATCCCTTTTCCCCGACCTTCTGGCCCTGTATAATGGCCTGGATGTCTGTCCTTTGTATCAGTTCCTGAAGCTCCCTGGGCTGGACCCCGATCTGAATCAATCCGGGCAGGTCCTGCCTTGCAACGGTTATGTATTGAAACAGCACCTTGTCGGCCCCCCTTGCCTGGGGGGGCTGGGCAAGTTCAAATCGTTTCTGTGTCAACCCCGCTACCAGGGGGCGGGTTTGATCCGTGGTGTGGAAATCAAACCCGTAAAATCCGGGGATGTTTCCCCATCTAAGGACTCCCTCTGCGTCGACCACATGTATTTCATCCACGCCAATATCCTTTGCCAGGGCAATTGCCTGTTCCGTTGTCAGGGGCTGCTGGGTCACCTCGATAATTTTCCTGACGGCCCTTACCTGGCGAAGGTAGTTCTTGTTCAGGGCTGTCTTTAATGCGGAAATGGCGTTTTCCGATTGATCAACGCCTTGGATGATCTGTTCCAGAGCGGTTGTCACGATATTGTTCATTAAATTATTGATGATGCGTTTCTGCTCTAGGTATGAATAGATGGATATGACCAGTATGGATGCAAAAAGCATTATAACCATGGGGATTAAAATTTTGTTCTGGATGCCAAATCCAAAGGATTGTGCCTGTCTGCTCATTTGTCGATCCTTTTTTTAAAATATTGTTTCACACTGGCCTGTAAATAGATGATTTTTGATTATTTTACAACCCGGTGAATTTTTGATGCTAAAAAATAATTTGTAATAAAGCAAAAAATTACATATTTATTGAAGCATGATCATCCTGAATGCCATATTTCCCCTGTTCTGTCTGCTCGCCCTTGGTGGTCTGCTCAGACATTTTAAGATTACCAACGGGCAATTTCTATCGACCTCTGACCGGCTGGTATACTATATCTTTTTCCCGGCCATGCTCTTCTGGAAGATCGGCGGTGCGACAACGGACGGTGGTGCTGGTTTTAATCTATGCATGGCCGCAATCGTTTCCGTGCTTGTGGTGTATCTGCTGAGCCTGGGTGCCATCCGTGTGTTTAACATTCCAGGTTTCCAGGCAGGCTCGTTTTCCCAGGCCTGCTACCGGTTTAACACCTACATCGGCATGGCCGTTGTCATGACCACCCTTGGGGAAACCGGGGTTCGGTATTTCGGCATTCTCATCGGGTTTGCCATCCCCTTTATCAATGTGCTGGCCGTTTCCACATTGATCTGGCATTCGGGGAAAAAAGGCAGTTCCCGGGAAAACGCAGGTTATCTCGTGCGGGCGTTGACCTCCAATCCCCTGATCCTGGGGTGTGCTGCAGGACTTTTGTTCGCTAAATTTGAGTTCACCTTTCCGGTCTTCCTTGACAATACCTTTCGAATGATGACCTCCGTGACCCTGCCCCTTGCCCTTCTCTCCATCGGGGGGTCGTTAAGCGTTGCCGCACTCAGGCAGAATAGCGTAAATTCAATAATTGCAGCCCTATTGAAAACAGCCGTTCTGCCCATGGTGGGGTTTTTATTTTTAAAGTTGTTTTCAGTTACAGGGGTTCCGTTCAAGGCGGGCATGATTTTTTTTGCCCTGCCGACCTCCACGGCCATTTATGTGTTGTCGGCACAGTTGAACAGTGATACCGCGCTTGCATCTGCCGCCATCATGGTGTCAACGGTTGTTTCGTTTATTCCCCTGTCCGTTGCCCTGTTGCTTTAAACAAGAATGAGGATGCAGGGCAGGTGTTTTTTTGTGTGTTTAAACCGTCAAGCCTTCAAACAAGGAGCATCCCATGAACAGACATTTTTTAATTGCCGTTTCCGAGGAAAAAAGTTGTCTTTTCGGTGTCAGGTTTGTTGCAAATTTCTTCTCAGATATGCAGCATATCAATGCCACGTTTTTTTATTCTGCACCCAAACCACCGGCGGTATGGGATAGCGAGCGAAGCCTTGAGGCGGATTTATTGCAGAAAGAACAGGGCCAAAAAATCATGGCCAAGGGGAAAAAAGGGCTGGAAACTGCCATAAAAGAGTGCGTCAGCCTGGGATGCCTCAAGGACAATCTTCAGGTGAAACTGCAGACCCGGGTTTTCACCACGGCGGCAGATATCATCCGGGAGGGAGAACGGGGGCGATATGATGCCGTTGTCCTGGGACGAAGGGGACTTTCAATGCTCGAAGAGGCCTTTGATGAGAGTGTGAGCAGGGAGATGTTTGATCAGACTTTACCCTTTCCCGTCTGGCTTTGCAGGGCGTCGAATCCCCAAAGGAAAAATGTGCTGCTCTATCTTGACGGATCGGATGTCTCCCTTCGCATGGCAGATCATGTGGGATTTATTCTCAGCCATGAAAACAGGCATCGGCTTGATATTTTAACGTGTGAAAAGAGTCCGGATATCACCCGGGCCGTTGAAAAATGCAAAGCGATGTTGCTGGACTACGGATTCCCTGCGGATCTTGTCCGTCATAAATCCGTAATAACAGACAATGTGGCCAGGGCGATCCTTGATGGGGTGAACGACGAACAATATGCGGCCGTTGCCCTGGGTCGCTCAGGTACGAAAAAAAATCTGCTTCAGCGCATTTTTAAAGGGCCGGTCTGTTCGATTCTGTTCAAGGAACTCACCGAGACATCCCTCTGGATCTGCAGTTGACAAAAAAAACCGTGGAGTCCGTTAACATGGAAACCGTTAAAAACGTATCTGAAAAAGCCGGCAGTTCACCAGGCACCATGGTGCATATCGGTGAGAGAAAGGTTGAAAAAACCCGGATCAGAATCATGGATTACGATGAGGGGCAAATTCGGGAAAAAGAGGTCCAGGAGATTGAAGCGTGCTTTCCCTTTAAGGCGGAACCGACTATTACCTGGATCAATATTGACGGACTCCACGACATTGAACTGATCGAAAAAATCGGCAGGCATTTCGATGTCCACCACCTCATTCTGGAGGATATCGTTCATGCGGGAACCCGTCCTAAAATTGAACAATTTGATACCTTCACCTTTATTGTATTCAAGATGCTTTACTATGTTGAAGAGACCGATGAGATCGTTGATGAGCAGTTCAGCATCATTATGGGGGAGAATTTTGTCATCTCGTTCCAGGAGCGCGAGGGTACGGTGTTTAATCCATTGCGGGACAGAATCAGAAGTGCTAAAAATCGGATCCGGAAAAAAGGAGTCGACTACCTCACCTATGCCCTTATCGACACGGTGGTTGATAACTATTTCATTCTCATTGAAACCCTGGGCGATAAAATTGAGGCCCTGGACGAAGCGCTGTTAAGCTCCCTGTCCAAAGAAACCTTTTACGCCATCAATGGGATGAAACGAAAGCTTGTTGCCTTGAGACGGGCCATCACTCCCCTGAAGGAGCTGATCAATACGGTTGAAAAGGAGGCGTTTGATCTGGTCGATGAGCGTAATATCATTTTTTTCAAGGATGTCCATGACCATACCGTTCAGATTCTCGAGACCATCGACACTTTCAGGGAACTGGTCTCCGGGCTCCATGATATTTTTTTGAACAACGTCAACAACCGGACCAACGAAATCATGAAGACCTTGACCATCACGGCAACCATCTTCATCCCCCTCACCTTTATTGCGGGCATCTACGGGATGAACTTCACGTATATCCCGGAGCTTGAGTGGAGGTGGGGTTATTTTGCCTTCTGGGCCCTGATTGTCGCCATTGTGGGGGGTATGTTCTACTATTTTAAACGAAGGGACTGGCTCTGATCTCTATCCCTTTTCCGGCAGTTTTTTTACGCCTGCATCGTCCATGATCTCTTCGGCTGTTTTCTGTGCATCCACGGCCTTTGTCTTGGCCTTGGCTGCACTGCGAAAGGCCTTTTCTGCCTTTGCCTCGGCCGTGGTGAGTTCCTGTTTGAGCTCCTTGTGCTCGTCAAGGACGATGGCCTTTTCAGTACCATTTTCTAATTTTTCAAGCTTTGCCGTGAGGGCCTCAAGGGTCGCCCGGGCTGCCTGTGCCCGTTTTTCAGCCCGTTTCGCTTTTTTGTCGGCTGCCTCAAGGGCGTCTCCGGCGGCTGCAATCAGGGCGGTTGTCCCCTCTTCAGGCTCGGAATCCAGATCAATATCCTCTGCGGCAAGCACCAGTGCCGTGATGGGTAATCGGGGAAGGGTGGTGGCAAAGGATTTGCCCGTTGCATCGGTCAAATGGCTGGCCTTGAGGGTAAAGGGCAGAAAGACCAGGGCGGCGTTCCTGGAGTTCTCCACCACTTCCTCGGCGTCAAACGACGGGACAATGACGGCCTGGGCTTCAATGCGTACATTTTCAAGGATTTTGCCCAGGGCCTTTTTCTCCGCTTCAACCCGGGTTCCGTTGCCCTGGGTCAGTACACGAATGACGGCCCCATGCCAGGCTGTATTCCGGGTCATTAAATGGGCAAACAAAAGCATCAGCCGGCTTGTGGCGTCATTCTGCCACCATACGTCAATGAATCGCTGTTCAACGGGCATCTGCTGGAACTGATTCCAGGAACGGGGGGATGCTTTCATCACCACAATATTGAACCCTGCACGGAACAGGGTCCTGAGGTGTTGAACATAGGCATACGGATTGCTCGCTGGGATGGTATCCCCTGGTTTGTCAAACCAGTTAAGGACGATCGTATTGGGGACGATGGGGCCAAATCCCGTGCTCTGGATGATCGTTCCCAGGGCCTCTGGAAATTCCGGAGCCCATACCGTCAGGGGGACCATGGGCAGATCCTTCTCCCGGATAAATCCTGTGAGTTCCTTTTGGATGGCGTTGCGTTCCCTTACGGCAACCAGGCCTTCTCCCTCATGGATGTGAAGGGCCGTTGCAAAACCTGCGCCCCCTTCGATCCACGATGAAAAGGTCAGCAGCATGTCGCGTTTCTCCCTGCCGTGGTCCAGGATCAGCAGCCGGGGCTGCCAGTCCCGGTCGTGGGAGATCTCCTTGCCTGCGGCCAGGATGTGGTTCCTGGCCTGCTGCATGTGGTAGGCCCGGGAACTGTCGGCCCATCTTGCGGGTTTGTCCGTTCGTTTAAGGTATTGGTGGACGGCAAACAGCAGGGCAATGGCTGCTGCCCCGCTTTTGGGGTCAATGGCCAGCATCACGCCTGCACAGATCAAAAATCCCCCAAGGCTCAGGTGGGGCGAGAACCATTTAAACCGGGGCCTGAACGACGGACTTGCGGTTCTTGCCTCGAAAAAAGTGGCATAGTTGAGCAGCCCGTAGGAGATGAGGAAAAACATGGAAACCACCCGGGCAACAAGGTTCAACTGCCCCAGGGCAATGACAACAAGGGCAATGGCCGCCGTCAGCAGGATTCCCCGCCTCGGGTTGTTCGTGGGACCGCTGCCCTTGGCAAAGGGGTTGAGAACCGAGAAGATGCGGTCCGCCGAAAGGGACTGAAGGATTCTGGGGGCTCCCATGAACGAGGCCATGGCCGATGACAGGGTGGCGGCCACCACACCGGCGTCTATGAGAAACCCGTATCTGGCGATGGACTTCATGGCGCCGTAATCCGAGGCCAGTTGCTGGTTGGGCAGGGTGGCAGAAAAAATCAGGGTTGAGCCAAGGTAGACCAGGATGGAAACGCCCACGGCAAGAAAGGTTCCAAGGGGCAGGCTTTTTCCCGGATCTTCCAGATCCCCGGACATGCTCACCCCCTGGGTGAAACCGGTAACGGCAGGAAAGAAAATGGCAAACAGAATCCAGAAGGGTACCGTGCTTTGGCTGTTCACCCAGTTGGCCGTTAAAAGAGCCGAGTCCCAATGGGTAAACCCGCCCCAGAAGAACGATCCCAGTGCCGCACAAAGAAGGGCCATGACCACAAATTGAAATTTGGTGGCCCAGTCTGCACCGAGCCAGGCAAAAAAGAACAGAAAGGAAACAGCACCAAAGGCGATGAACCGGGTGGTCATGGCCGTGGATGCGGGGACAAAGGCTGCCACTGCCTCTGCAAAACCAATGCAGTAAAAGGCCACAGAAACAGACTGGGCCAGGAACAGCACAAGGCCGATTGAGCCGCCAAATTCCATTCCAAGGGTCCGGGAGATGAGGTAGTAATCTCCACCGCCTTTGACCTTGAGGTTGGTGGCGATGGCAGAGAGGCTGATGCTGGTAAGGATGGATATGGTGTTGGCCAGGGCAATGATGATCAAAGACTTGCCAAGGCCGGCATTCCCCACCACATACCCCAGGCGCAGGAACAGGATGATTCCCAGAATTGTAAGAACGCTGGGCGTAAAAACACCAGAAAAAGTGCCGAGTTTAGCGCTTGTATCCTTGTCAATGATTGTCTGATCCATGGGTTCCGTACCCGCTGGAGATTGCGTATTCATCTGTCACCCGATTAAGTTTGTTTGCAACGGTGGATCTGTGTTTGTGTTTGTCGCCTATCCATGGCATATTACCCCCAGCCCCGGCTGGGAGCAAGTACTATTTTAGTTGAAAATTCTGCAGGGGTATTGCAAACAGGGGCGTTGGGTGCGCATCTTCGGCCCATCGTATGTTGTGGCCAGGGCCGATACCATGATCTGGCCATGGCGGTTATTTAAAACAGGAGGCAATATGGAGTGGATCACAAATCCTGGGGCGTGGATGGCCTTTCCCATTGGGGTGGAAATGCTCGATATCCAGCTGAAAACCAATCTTTTCCCTATCCTGGAAAATAGAGACCACAATGGATTTTAAGCTGATTGACAGAATTCTGGCCCTTGGTAATTTGATCGCCCACGCACAGCTGGCATATGTGGAGGCGGGGACTGATCTGCAGATCTCTTCCTGGAATCAGGCCGCAGGGGATCTGTTCGGCTATTGTGAAGACCAGACCATGGGGCGTTTTCTGGATGAATTTGTTCCCCTGGACCAGAAAGAACTATTAACCTGTAAAAAACCATGCACCTGTGTCAGTTCGTTGATCAAAGAAAATGGGAACAAGGTGACCTGTGAACTGTTTTATACCCCCATCATCAGCATCAAAGGTGAACGGCTTGGTGTGGCGCTGCTTGCCAGGGATATTTCCAGAAGAGTAAAAGAGCAGGCCACGGTTAAAAAGCAGACAAAAGACCTTGAAGATATCTTTGGTTTTGCTCCAGTGGGCATGTGCCATGTGACCCTTGAGGGAAAGATCAGCTCGGCCAATCCCGAATATGCCTGGATGCTGGGGTATGAGTCTGCCGATGCCGTTGTTGAGCAGATAACGGATTTTGCCGGTCAGACTTTTTTTGATGAAAAAGCGGCCGAAGAGTTTTTGTACGGCGTTTATGAGGCCCATGAGGTGATCCGATTCCGGTGCCGCCTTAAAAGAAAAGACAATTCCTTTGTCTGGGCGCTGTGCTATGCAAAGGCCACCCTCGATCGTTCAGGGCGAATGAATGGCTTTAACGGGTTTTGCATGGATATCAGTGGTGAGGTGCGTGCCGATGAGAAACTCAAAGAGATGAATGAGCGACTCAAGGCGCTTTCCCTCGTGGACGGGTTGACCCAAATCCCCAATCGAAGAAAATTTGATGAGTATCTTGCCTTGGAATGGAAGCGGCATCTCAGGGGGGGGAATCTTCTGTCTGTGATCCTTTGTGATATTGATTTTTTTAAATTTTACAACGACACCTATGGTCATCAGGCCGGTGACGACTGTCTTCAAAAAGTGGCACAGGCAATTCAGGCGAGCGTTCATCGAGCCCCGGACCTTTGTGCAAGGTATGGGGGTGAGGAGTTTGTTTTAATTTTACCCTGTACCGATGCCAATGGTGCCATGAAGGTTGCCGAAGCGGTTCGAGCCAATGTAAATAACCTTGGGATTATCCATGAACAATCCAGGGTAAATGACCATGTCACCCTGAGCCTTGGCGTTGCCACCATGGTGCCGGAGATCGGAAAGGGTCCCCAGGACATTGTTGCACTGGCAGACAAGGCCCTTTACAGGGCAAAGGATAACGGGCGTAATCAGAGCGTTCAAAGCGACTGATGCCGGGAAGTCTTTGCCCCGGGAGACCCTGGGGTGCTAGGTGACTGTGCCGATCAAACGCTCAAAGGCGTTGCTGAGCGCCACAAAGGCCTCCGGGGGCCCTCCCCGGTCCGGATGACAGGTCCGGGCCAGTCGTCGGTACCTCCGGGTGAGGTCTTTTTTTGTAAGCCGGTTAAGTTTGTCCCTGGGAATGCCGAAAATGGCACAGGCCTTGGCCAGGTTGAATTTTGGCCGGGGGGCAGGAGGGCGGAAGGACCGGTGGCGGTCCATGAATTGCCTTGCAAACTCATCCAGCAGGGTGGAACCCATATAGTCATGGTCGTAAAAAAAGATCAGGTACCGCACCAGATAGGGGTGAAGGGTTGATCCTGTGCCGTTGCCGCTGGAATCCTTGGAGAACAGATCTTCATGCAGGGCGCATATTTCGTCTAAAAAATGGGTGTCCACCCGTTCCTGATCCAGGGCCTGGGGCATTTTTCTGGCCAGGATGCCGGAAAAAAAACGCTGGAGGTCAAAGGCCACAAAGAGGTATGACTTGAGTTCCGTGTGTCCAAGCACCGCCTCATGGCGGATAAAGTATTGTTCGATTTCGTCCCTGCACTTTCCATGGAGGTCCCCCATGATGGCTGCCGGCATTGCGGCAACCGGGCCCTGGTCCATGGTGCCGAACTTGAGGTAGTGGAGCCTTCGTTTGTCAAACGGGGAAAGCGATTGGTGGAGGGAACTTGCCTTTTCCGGGGGCAACCGGGCGGTTGTTTGGGACCGGTTGAGAAAAACCGCCACTGCCCGGTAAATTTCCGGATCAAGGAAGGGCAGAAACAGGTCTTCAAGGTGATCTGCATCCACATCAATGTCCAATGCTTCCAGCTGGTCCAACAGGGATTCTGCCATGTAAAAGGCGTTGCCTCCCGGGTATTCAATGAATTTTGACGGATCACGGCCAAGGTCTGCAAGATCCTTAAAGGTGAGTGTTCCGTCGTTTCGGCAGCAGGTCTGGCGAAGGGTGTACCGGGGTCGTCCCTGGTGGATGAATTTTGCAATATACATGTCTGTCCCCCTTTTTTTCATGGGTGTGATGCTTTTAAGGATACAGGAAAAATGACCAGGATGAAAGAATAATGCCGGGTCAGCCGGGGTTCCAGAGGCTCAGCAGTTAAATTGAACTTGACAAACGCCCTGACAAATAGTTCGATTAACCCATGAAAGCGTGGCATTCATTGCCGCTCTTTGTATGAAATTTCCATTGAATCATTGACAACAGAGGCGTGTATCATTTGCTGTGGCCAGGGCAGATGTCCTGCTTTGGCCATGACGGTTATTCAAAACAGGAGGGTACCATGGCTCACTTTAAAATTGGCGGCAACCCGGCAAGTACGTCGGGGGATTTACCCCAGGTTGGAGATAAGGCACCTGATTTCCTGCTGACCCGAACCGATCTGACGGATATTTCGTTAAAGGATGTTGCGGGAAAAAAGGTGGTGCTCAATATCTTTCCAAGTGTGGACACGCCGGTATGTTCGGCGTCGGTCCGGCGTTTTAACAGTGAAATCAGCAACTATGCAAACGCCGTTGTCCTCTGTGTCTCCCTTGATCTGCCCTTTGCCCATCTGCGGTTCTGCGAAACCGAAGGATTGAAGCATGTCATTCCGGTAACCGAACTCAGAAACAGGGAGTTTGGCCGGGCCTACGGCCTGAGAATTGTTGACGGTCCCCTGGCTGGACTTCTGGCAAGGGCGGTTGTTGTGGTGGATGAACAGGGAACGGTGATCTTTTCAAAGCTTGTGCCGGAACTCAAAACGGAACCGGATTACGTACCGGTCCTGGCGGTTCTTGGAAAAAGAAGCTCGGCGGAAAATGTATGCACCCAGACCTCAACGGCAGAACATTCAAGGCTTAACGAGGACGATGAACCCTGTGATGACGGAAGGGCCGGATGAACTATCGAAGGGAACAAGATGCCATGGGAACCGTTGAGGTGCCTGTGGATGCCTATTACGGCGCAACCACCCAGCGGGCCGTTGATAATTTCAAGATCAGCGGCAGGGTGTTTCAACCCGTGCTCATCCGCATGCTGGCCCTGGTGAAAAAACATGGTGCCCATGTCAACACCCGGCTGGGGTTGCTGGACGACAAACTGTCCACCGCCATTGTTTCGGCCTGCCAGGAGATCATTGACGGCCGGTTTGCCGATCAGTTTGTGGTGGATGTCTTTCAGACCGGTTCCGGAACATCCACCAACATGAACATGAACGAGGTGATTGCCACCCGGGCAAACGAGATCCTCACGGGGGAAAAACAAGGGAAAGCTCCGGTTCATCCCAACGACCATGTGAACCTCGGGCAGTCAAGCAACGATGTGATTCCCACCATGATCCACATGGCGGCACTGGTCGAGATCAATACCGCCCTGATTCCCGCCCTTGAACTGCTGTTCACGGCCCTTGCAGAAAAGAGCCGTGCTTTTTCCGTGGTCAGGAAGATCGGAAGGACCCATCTCCAGGATGCTGTGCCCATGACCCTGGGCCAGGCGTTTTCCGGGTATGCAAAACAGGTTGAGCTTGGCATTGCACGGATCCGGACGGCATCGAAAAACCTTTGCGCCCTTGCCCTTGGCGGTACTGCCGTTGGCACGGGGGTCAACACCCATGAACATTTTGCCCGGGAGGTGATCCAGGCGATATCCCGGGAGACCGGTTTTTCCTTCCATGAGGCGGAGAATCATTTTGAGGCCCAGGCGGCCCAGGACGCAGCCCTGGAGGTGAGCGGCACCCTGAAAACCGTTGCCGTGGGCCTGCTGAAAATCGCCAATGACGTTCGGTGGCTGGGGTCCGGCCCCAGGGCCGGCCTGGGGGAAATAACCCTTCCGGCACTTCAGCCGGGGTCATCGATCATGCCCGGCAAGGTCAACCCGGTGATCCCGGAGGCCGTCATCCAGGTGGCAGCCCAGGTTGTGGGCAACGACACCACCATCACCCTTGGCGCCCAGACGGCCCATCTTGAACTCAATACCATGCTGCCGGTCATCGGATACAACCTGTTGGAATCCATCCAATTACTCGCATCGGCAGCCGCTGTTTTTGCTGAAAAATGCATCCAGGGAATTCTGCCCAATCTTGAAACCTGCGGGGCCAACATCGAAAAAAGCCTTGCCATGGCCACCTACCTGGTTCCCCATGTGGGGTATGACAGGGCCGCAGCCATTGCAAAAAAGGCCCATGCAACAGGAAAAACGGTCAGGGAAATTCTGGTCCAGGAGAATCTGCCAGAATCGTTTCTGCCCTGAAACTTCGACTCTAAAACAAGGAAAAACAACATGGAATTTAATGAGGTAATGAAACAGCGGCGGTCGGTCAATTTCTTTGATCCCCAAAAAGAGGTGTCTGACGCGCTGTTAAAACAGGTGATCGAAACCGCTGCAATGACGCCCTCGGGGTTTAACCTCCAGCCCTGGAGCCTTGTGGCGTTGCGAAAAACCGGGGAAAAGGAACGGCTTAAAAAACTTGCCTGGGACCAGCCAAAGGTCACGGAAGCCCCCGTGGTTCTCATTGTGCTGGCCGATCGGGATGGGTGGAAACAGGGCCATCCCATTGTTGAGCAGAATTTCAGGGAGATGGTCAAGGCAGGCACCATGAAGGAAGAACAGCGCCAGTGGTTTGCCGATGCCCGTACCTCCCTCTACGGCGAAACGCCCGAGAAGCAGCAGGCGTTTGCCTGCAAAAATACGGGTTTCTTTGCCATGTCGCTGATGCTTGCCGCCAAAAATTTTGGGCTTGAAACCCACCCCATGGACGGGTTTGACCATGACGGGGTGAGAAAGGCATTCAATATCCCGGAGAACTACTGGATTCCCCTGCTTCTGGCCGTGGGGTATGTACGGGATGATTTTAAACCGGCACCGCCAAAATGGAGACGGCGGGCCGAGGATATCCTGGTGACCTTTGAATCCTAATCGGGACAAGACCATGGTGAAATATACCGGCATCAACCACCTGGCAATGGCTACGGCAGATATTGATTTGACCATCCGTTTCTGGCGGGATCTTCTGGGCATGCGCCTTGTGGCAGGCCTTGGCCGTCCAGGCTACCGCCACTATTTTTTTGAAATTTCAGACCATGACATGATCGCCTTTTTTGAATGGCCAAAGGTTGAGAAAATTCCTGAAAAAGACCATGGTGCTCCGGTTCAAACCCCCCTGGCCTTTGACCATGTTTCCGTGGGCGTTGAATCCTCCGAGGACCTCTGGCAGTTAAAGCAGAAACTTGAAGCTGCCGGGTTCTGGGTCTCAGAGGTGATAGACCACGGTTTTATCCATTCCATCTACTCGTTTGATCCCAACCATATTCCCATCGAGTTCAGCTGTAACGTTCCCGGGGTGGATCTTCGAAAACATCCAGTCATGGCCGATGCCAGGCCGTCTGCCCTGGGTGCTGAAGGCGCTGAACCCCAGGCGGGCAGGTGGCCTGAAGTTAAGCAACCCGTCCCCGTGACGGACAGAACGATTTATCCTGGAGAGGGATTCATCCTTGGAAAAGGGAAATCATGATATTGACGGTTAGATTTCGAAAATCCATACTCTTTTTGGGGGTGGTGGTCTTTTTATCGTATATGCTGCCAGCCGTTTGCCGGGCAGAGGTTCAAGACGACCTCAGCCAATGTGCCGCCATTGAGGATGATCTGCTCCGCCTTCAATGCTACGATGGGATGGCCAGCAGAAAAGCAGCATCCGTGGAAAGGGTTGAATCTGAGAACAGGACCGACACCTGTGTGGCTCCTGTGGCAAAACCTTCCTATCTCTCCCGGTTGTGGGAGCTTGACAGGGATCAGTCCCGTGGGAGATTTGCCATCCGGATGCATCGACCCTGCTATATCCTTCCTTTTTCCTTTAACTTTGATCCCAATGTGGCACCCATTGAGGAGGCCTTTCCCGGCCGGAAGGTGCAAAAGTCCGAGGCCACGTTTCAGCTGAGCTTTAAAACCAAACTCTGGGAAGATATTGGGGAAAAGAATGTGGACTTGTGGCTCGGGTACACCCAGCGCTCGTTCTGGCAGGTTTACAATGTTGACCAATCCTCCCCGTTCCGCGAAACCAATTATGAGCCTGAGTTGCTTTTAAACCTGCCCATGGACCTGAATGTTCTGGGAATGACCCTTCGAACAATCAACTTTGGGATAAACCACCAGTCCAACGGAAGGGCCGAACCTTTGTCCCGGAGCTGGAACCGGATCGTTGCCAATTTTGGATTTGAACGTAAAAATCTCTTTTCCACCCACGACAGCCTGGTCGTTGAGCTTAAATCCTGGTACCGGATTCCCGAGGACACGGAGAGTGACGACAACCCGGATATCGAAGATTACCTGGGGTATGGCGAGATCCGGACGTCTTATTTCTGGAAAAAACATCGGTATTCCTTGATGGTGAGAAACAACCTTGACGATGATGAGAACCGGGGGGCCATGCAGCTCGATTGGAGTTTTCCACTGAACAACCGCATCAGCGGATACTTCCAGTATTACCTGGGGTATGGTGAGAGCCTGCTGGATTACAACCATTGTGTGAATCGCCTGGGGCTGGGATTTATTCTCACCGAGTGGAACTGAACCGGTTTTCAGCCGTTGCATTGCCCCGGAAAACCACCAGGAAACACGAGTCGGGGGGAACAAAATTCCTTTTATTCGGAAGCGGCAGGTAAAAGAACGGGTTCAGGATCAGCGGCTGTCAACGATGGCTGATGCCCCGGGGTTAAAGGGGTTTTTCCGGGCAGCCAGGGAATAGAGGTAGGGGTAATTCCTCTTCAGGTGAACCAGGTAGGCAAGCCATTCCTTGACCAGGAGATGATACCCTCTGTTGAGATCTCCGGCCAGATGCTTTAAATCAGATGCCGGGAGCGATGTAAGGCTCTCCCGGCTGCCCAGCTCTTCGCCCATGTGTGCCACGGCCAGCAGCAGTTCGGTGAAGCCTTCATGTTCAACCAGGACGGGATTTTCCAGGAGCCTGAGCATGAAGGTGCGCTGTTTGTGCAGAAACCGGTTCAATCCGGCCAGATCAACCTTTGGCATATCCACCTTGAGTCCCGTCCGTTTAAAGGTTTTAACCATTGCCAGCAGCTCTTTTTCAGACCATCCCACATCAATGTTCATCATATCCGCCAGTTCCTCCCGGTCAATGTCACAGCAGGAAAAAAACTGGAGCAGGCGATAGCCCATCTCACTGAAGAAAATGCCCAGCACAATGTTCTGTTTTTTCAGCCGTTCGGCCACCTCTCTTTTCAGAAGCATCATTTCCGAAGCATTGGCAATAAACCCGATAAAGGTGCCGCCGCCCAGTACAATAATAAAAATGGCCAGAAGCCGAGTTGCAGGGTGGGTGGGATGGATATCCCCATAGCCGACGGTTGACATGGTGACGATGTTGTAATAGAGGGCATCCAGGAACGGCTGGTTTTCCAGGATCATGAATCCGAGAGTGCCAAAGAGGGTAACCCCGATAAACAGTACGATAAAGATACGAAGCCGCCGTCTGATCTCTGCCATCTATTGTCTCCCCTAGCGTCTGTTATTTATTCTCCCCAGTTGACCGGGCTGTTATAAATTCAGTGAGGTCCGAATCCAGTATGTTTTTAAGCTCAATGAAATTGTCCTGCCGGGTGTCGGTGAACAGGAAACCAAACACAGGGTATTTTCTGAAATCAATTTTCCTCAGCTCCATTGGCCGTTCAAACTTTGAAATAAGGCGTTCATAGTCAAAGGATTCGATTTCATCTGCTTTCAGCCCAGTGGAATTGTCCAGTACGACGACGCTGAATAGTCTGTTTTCTTTACCCTTGAGAACCTCGGACCAATCCGGTCGTTTTTGCAGGTAATAGTACAGGTAGGGGTTAAACCCATAGGCCAGATAGGCAAGATCCGGGGTCGTGCACCAGCCGCCAAACCGCATGGGGTTGATTTCGATGGGCAGCAGATTGCCTGAACGGTCCCTTCGGAGCTCAATGTGAACGGGAAAATTTTTTACCCCTGCCAGGCAACCGATTTTTGCTGCAAATTCGGTGAATTCCTTGATGTTTTCCTCAATGATTTTTTTGGATGTCATGTAAACCCGGTCACTGACGTCACTGTCTGAAGAAAAAACATGCTCCAGGATATTCAGGACGACGGGTTCTCCAAGGCCGTTGAAATAGGCATCAACGGCAAATTCATCCCCAACAATGCATTGTTCAATAATAAATGCCCTTGGGTCCATGACCTCTTGGGGGTATAGATCTTTGACTTGATCTATCTCTTTACTGATGGCACCAATGGTGTTGCCCCACTCCTGGCGGTTTGACACCTTATAGACCCCCATGCTGAAAAAACCGACAATGGGTTTGATGATAAACGGCAGGGGCAACCGGTTAAAATCAATTTGTTCAAGGTCCTGAACGCTGATCCCTTTAAAATAAAAATCTGGGAAAAGGGATTTTGTCAATTCCCGGAATTTCAACTTGTTCTTGAACAGTTCGATCTTTCCGGGAAGGTCGCTGAACTTAAGATGGGCTGCCAGCCAGCCGATGGCATTCTCCGAGGTGGTATAGAGAATCGGGTTTTTCAACCTTTGAATGGTTTCAATGGCCTCGTCCTCACTGATTCGTCGGGTGCCTTCATGGAGGCCCATCTCTTTTGCCGTATCCGTATCAACCACGGGGATGCCGTTGTCCCTGACGCTCGTTCTAAAGAAATCCGAGACATAGGGTTTGTCTGCAAAAAACATTTATCTGGTCCTTTTTAAATTTCAAATAGCAATGTTAGACCATATAACCACATGCCATGCCCAATGTACAGCAAGAGCGTTCCATTGCATTGCCAACGGTGCCGGGCTGGATCCTGTGGGAACCAGGCTTGCCGTGCCGGATAAATTTTTTATTGGCCCAAACCATGATCAAGGCCGACTGTTTTGACCGGGAAAGTTTTGTCCCGGTTTGATCCTGCGGTAGACGGCGGGTCCGGTAAAGACCAGGACCATGAGGACGATCCCCAGGATCAGCTCTGTTGAAGATTTTCCATTAAACAGATCCAGGATGGAACTTGAAAAGACAACCAGGGCGATACAGGCCGGCAGCATGCACACAAGGGTGGTGAGTATATAATGGGTGAACTTGATGGGGGTCAGTCCCAGGGCATAATTGAGCAGGTTAAAGGGGAACAGGGGAATCAACCGGGTAAAGGCCACCACCTTCCATCCGTTTTTTTCCACACCACTGTAAAGTTTCTGCCATTTGGGATGGGACAGCTGGCTTTCAATAAAGCCTGCCGAGACATACCGGGAAATTAAAAAGGCAAGACCGGCTCCGGCCGTGGCCCCGGTAATACTGTATACCACCCCCCAGACGGGACCGAAAAGAATTCCCCCCAGAATGGTCAGGGGCAACCCCGGCAGGAGCAGGCAGGGAGCCAGGGTGTAGATGAGCAGATAAATCACAGGCCCCAGGCTGCCAAAGCTGTTGATCGTCTGCCTGAGATGCTCAGGATGCAGGTTGTCGGTAAAACCTGCTGCCCTGAAACCTGCCATGGCCGCAATGATTATGGCCATGATCATGATGCGTTTCAGGCGATGGGTGTTGTTGGGCTCATTTCCATGGACAAAGGTCCGTTCCCTGTGAACGCTGCCCGGCATGGCCCGGACGTTTCTTTTAAGGATAAGCCGGTTTAAATAGGTAAAGGGGGCCTTTGCCACCCTGGGCCTGCCGGCCAGGGTTCTTTCCGGATCAAAGACCAGGTCCAGCACATGGAAGGCGCCACTGGTTCTGGAAAGAAAATTGACACAGCCTGCACAATAGGTCAGTATTCGTTGTCCATCGGCCTCTTGTTTTCTCTTGGCGGACCAGGTTCTGGCAAATTCCGGGTTGACACAGGCCACCGCCCCGCCTTCTCCGCAACAGATGGTTCGCTTGCCCGTATGCTTTGACTCTTGGATGGAAATTCCCATGCGTTGGACCAGGCTGCGCACGGCCGTTTGCACCTGGGGTTCATTGCGGACCGGGCAGGGGTCATGGACGGTGACCGGGTCGAGGTTTGTGTCCGGTGGCAGGGTAAAATCCGGGTCCGGGTCGTCTGCCATGATCTGGTAAATGGTTTTAACCTCAAATCGCTGACCATGGGTGACAAATATAGTGTGGCAGTTGGGGCAGGCAACCACAATGGTGGTTATTCCGTTTTCTTCGAGGAAATCGGCCATTTCCGAGAACATCCCATTGAAAAAATCGTCACGGCCCAGGTCATGGGAGGGTTTGGTGCAGCAGTCCAGGACTATGCCCAACCGGGGAATGCGGGCCTTGAGGTATTCAAAGGCTTTGAGGGTATGTCCCGGGCGGGTGCCGGGCAGGGTGCAGCCGGGAAAAAAAATAGTGTCACACTGATCCGGAAGATTATAATAGGAAAATAATTTTGAGCATCCCTTTCGTTCATAATTGAGGAGCCGCTTGTATTTTTTCAGCTCTGCCCGGCCCGCGTCCACGGCTTCCCGGCGCAGGTCCAGGAACATGGCCCGGGGATCGAGATCCTTGGGACAGACAGCCGTGCAAAGGCCGCAGAGACTGCATTCAAAGGCCAGGTCCTGGCAGGTTGCAGGATCGGCATCATGGTTGAGGGCCAGCTGGCCCGGAGTGCCGTATTCGGTTAAAAAACGGCAATTGACCGCACAGATGCCGCATTGGGTGCATTGGGCAGCGATCTGCTGGCAGGTATTACCGGAAATTTTCGCTGGTTGAGTTGAGGTCATTAGCATGGGAGATCTCCTGGAAAATTAAGGATGGCGCTGTGTCGTTTAAAAGTTAGACTTGAAATCACTGGGTTGGGTTTGGGCGCTTTTTATAGTACCGTTCATAGAACGAGGTGGTATCGGGTGGACCCCAGGGGCGCTTGAGCAGGTAAACGAAGAAAAGGGCCATAATGAGAAGGGCGTTTCCCGACCCTTGTTTTTCCCATCTCCGGGTCGACACCGCGACTTTTTCGTTCAGATAGACAAGATCGCCCAGGCAGCGCATTCGAATGGCAAATTCAACATCCTCCATCAGGGGAATGTTGGGAAACAGATCCCTTGAAACAACCGGCTTTCTCCGGAAGAATTGCACCTGGTCTCCAAAGCTGATGCCGGAAACCATGGTTCTGGCATGATTTAAGAATTCGATGATTTTAAGTTTGAAGTTCCATGCCCGGTCGTTGGCTTTTCCATGGAATCGGCACCCTGCTGATCCGCCGATAACCGTCTCTCTGGCGTTTAATGCACGAATCATCCTGCAAAAGGTCCTGGGGGCAACCCGGGTGTCGGCATGGACAATGGCCACCACATCGCCACTGGCCCTGGAAATGCCGGTCCGGATCTGTCCCCCCCGGCCCCACCCAGACGTCGGGGAAGGGGTATGGACGATCACTCGGGCCCCTGCAGCCCTGGCAATAGAACAGGTTTCATCCCGGGATCCGCCATCCACCACAATGACTTCAATAACATGGGGCGCACCAAGGATTGTCTTGATGCACGGGCCCAGGATCGCTGCTTCGTTTCTGGCGGGAATCACAACCGAGAGGGTTCGGCAGCTGGAACGCCACCTCCTTGCCCCCCCCCTGTTTTTATTCCTGGAATATATCATCAGGGATAAACCACCTTCCACTCGGCTGTTCCGCCTTCGAAATTCAAGGCATGGGGCAAGCCTGCAAGTTCATGGACCAGCCAGGCGTATCCCGAACGGATGCCACCGGTGCAGTAATAAACGATCTGCCTGTCAATGTCCAGGCGATGTTCTTTCAGCAATGTCCGGACCTGGGATGGTTCCAGGGGGGCCCGGTCCGGTCCCTGGAAAAAATCTGTCCATGGAATATGGACCGCCCCGGCAAGATGGCCCATGAACCATTCCCGGGTGGAACGGGTATCCACCAGCTGAAACCCATGTTGCCCCTGTTTGATGGTTTGGGCGGAGATGCACATGGCGGGGTTGGGCCTTGGTGTGTAAAGCGCCGGGGTGGGCGATGGTTCTGACCTGCGACCTTTGACCAGCTCAAACCCATTGCGTTTCCATTCCTGAATACCCCCCCCTAAAAGGCAAATCTGGCCTTGATGGCCCAGCCATTGAAGCACCCAGCAGGCCCAGCCTTCACCTCCCCAGCTTTCCCCGGCATCTGCGTATACCACCACCTTTGCTCCAGGGGTGATGCCGAGGGAGCCAAGGGCGTGCCCAAGGGTTTCAGGGTCTTTGATGCGATAGGCAATCCCGTCTTTGTCCGTGGTCGTATATTGTTCCCAGCTAAAGGGGAAGGCCCCCCGAATGTGTCCTCGTTCCCAATACTTGACCGGCCGGGCATCAAGAATGACCCAGTCTTGTGGGGCGGCATTGAGTGCTTGAGCATCCAGAAGCGCCAGACTGGCGCCTTGACATGGATCTGGCATTCTGATAACAGCAGCCCACACCATGATCAGAAAAAACATCACCCTGGGAACCATGCCTGTCAGCCTCGTCGTGATCGGGGCTGGTGTTACCATTCTTTTCGGGCTTCTTGCCCTGCAGCCGGATTTGTCGGTCTCAATTCCCCTGGTCGTGGAAATTTCAGGTCTCATTGTCGTTCTCCTTGCCCTTGTCCAGTATCTTGGCTATCACGGGAAGATTGCCGATTCCCCGTTGTTTATTATAGTTATGGCGGCCCTGCTCCGGGCAATGTTTGTGTGGCAGCCCCCGGTTCTTTCCGATGATCTTTACCGGTATCTGTTTGACGGGCTGATGATGATCCAGGGCAACAATCCCTATGCCCTTGCCCCCCTGGATGTCAAAGGGTTGAACCCGGCAATGGCGGCCCTGGTTCCCCTTGTCAACCATGGTCATCTCCCGACCATCTATCCGCCTGCTGCCCAGGCGGTGTTTGCCGCTGGTGCCGCCCTGGGGACCTTTGCCGGACCAATTCTGGGGATGAAGCTGGTAATGGTTGCCATGGACATGGGGGCCTGTATGCTGATGCTTGTTCTGCTCAGATCGTTGGATCGTCCGTTCTATCCGGCGATTCTCTATGTCTGGAATCCCCTGCCGGTTCTCGAGATTGCAGGTTCAGGTCACATTGATGGCGCAGCCCTTTTCTTTTTGCTTGCAGCCCTTGTCCTGACCCTTCAAAACCGTTCCACCGTCGCTGCCGGCCTTTTTATGGGGTTTTCAGTGGCGACCAAATGGGTCCCCCTGATTTTCTTACCCACCTGGTTTCTCATGGTCGGGCCGGAGAGAAGATGGCGATCCCTGGCCGCCTGCCTTGCCGGAATTCTTGCCTTGACGCTGCCCTTTTGGCCGGAAATGATCAACGCAATGGTGACCCTTGGGACCTATCTCCGGCACTGGGAGTTTTCAGGATTCATCTTCAGGCGCATGCGGGAGTTAACCGGATCGGGCCTGCACGCCAGAATTCTGGTTGCCGCGGCATTTGCCGGAATCATCGGGGCGTTGTTTGTCAGACAGTGGCGGACACAAAGCAGTTCTGGCAATGCCATGGTTTTTCTGTCGATCATTTCTGCGGCCTATCTGGTACTCAGTCCTACTGTATACCCCTGGTATGCAATTTACCTTGCAGGGTTCCTGCCGTTGGTTCCAACCCCCGGGGGTCTTGTCTTTACCTGGTCCCTGATGCTCTCCTATGGTATTTACATTACCCTGGCTGCCACGGGCCAGTGGGTTGAAGATGCAACCACCTGCCTGATGGTCGTTGCCGCTCCCACAGCGGCAGTGGTGGTCTCCCTGTTACTGGGGATGTTTGCAAAAACGTCCCCGAAGTGAAGCCGGGATCATCAGTACATGAAAATCACTGCAAGGCTGACGTTCTTTCCTGCCGCTGTATTTTCTCCGTAGATTTCGGCCCGGTATCCCAGCTCAAAACTCCATTGGGGAGAAACTTTAACGCCCAGGGCCAGATCCAGTTTCCCGAGATCATAATTCAGGGAAGTTGTGGGGTTGCTGGAGATGTCCGTGGACTGGTCTTCATTGTCCATGCCAAGAATGCCGTCCAGTTTTGCCCGGCCGTAGACTGTTTTAGTGATATCCATGCCAAATTCCAAAAGATAACGGAACTCGTCCGCAGGCGCTTCAGCCCTGAACCGGTACCCTGCCTCCAGATTAAAATAGCCGGGAATAAACGGATACAGGGAGCGGCCGTAGAGAAGCCTGAATTCCGTGTCGTATTGGCCGTTGCCCAGGGCCACAGCATCGTCGGTATCGTAAAACTCCGGGATTTTGACCAGGCCCTGGACGGACATTACACCGATGTTGTTTGAGAAAAGGCGATATTTCAACCCCATCTCCATATCTGAAAATCCATCTGTCCTGGAATGTGTGTAGGTGTCTTCTGACTTCAGCCACTTGTAGGACAAAGAGGCAATGGCCGTTAAGGTGTCTGTGATACCATATTCCACGTAATAGTTCAGGTTGGTATCGGAGAAGTCGCCATTGTCGGAAACATCTGTTCGGTCTCCTGAATCATCAAACTGTTCGTCCGCCGTATATAAATTAAAGCTAAGCTTATTGTAGATGCTTCCCTTGGATGCGGTCCATGCGCCTGCAAAACAGGGGCCTGCAGCAATCACCAGGGTGATCAGACCCAATAAAATACATTTAATGCCATGTTTCATCATTTCTCCCCTTCGTTTGATAAATTTCACTTATATATGGGTTCTGATTTTTTCTGTCCAATTGATTGTCCGTATATGTTTCTGCTCAAGTATCGAGAATTATAATGATCGCAATTTCATTGATTTCAACATTTTTCCTGTGGTATTGACCGGGTCATTATGGATAAATTTTTCTTTGTTTTGACCGTGCTTCATTTTATGAGCATGGGAGGGCTTGCCCTTTACGGCGCCCACAGGTTGTGGCTTCTGACCTGCTGGTACAGGCATGGACAGAAGCAGGTGTCAACAGTCACCCCCCCCCGGTTGCCTGTTCTGGTCGATACTCCCCGGGTAACGGTTCAGGTCCCCCTGTACAACGAACCCGTGGTGGCGGCCCGCATCATCGATGCGGTTGCCGCCCTGAACTGGCCCCGGGAACGATTGGATATCCAGATCCTTGACGATTCCACGGATCAGACCCGAAGGATTGTTCTGGAGCGGGTTGGTTACTGGGCGTCCCGGGGGATTCCCATCACCGGGATTACAAGAAGGGTCAGAACAGGGTATAAGGCCGGCGCCCTCAGAAATGGCATGGTTTCGTGCAGGGGTGAATTTATTGCGGTCTTTGATGCGGATTTTGTTCCTGCCCCGGATTTTCTTGAAAAAACCATTCCCTGGTTTGATCATCCCCGCATCGGCATGGTCCAGGCACGGTGGACATTCCTCAATGAGGGGTATTCCTGGCTCACCCGGCTCCAGGCCCTGCTCCTGGCACCCCATTTCAGGATTGAGCATGGCATCCGGTCTGCCCGGGGGCTTTTCTTTAACTTTAACGGCACAGCAGGGGTGTGGCGGAAACAGGCCATTGAAACAGCCGGGGGATGGCAGGACGATACCGTTACCGAGGATCTTGACTTGAGTTACCGGGCCCAGATGGCCGGCTGGAAGTTTACCTACCTGGACCATGTTGAAGTCCCCTCGGAACTTCCCGTGACCCTGTCGGATTTCAGGACCCAGCAGGAGCGTTGGGCCAAAGGCTCCATCCAGACCGCACGAAAAATTCTACCCCGGCTGATCGTTGCTCCCCTTGCCCCGGAGATTAAAATCGAAGGGGTTGTTCATCTCATGACAAATCTATGCTGGGGATTTGGATTTGTTCTGACCATGACCCTTTATCCTGTTCTTGTATATCGCATGAACATTGGCATCTACCAGGTGATCTGGTTTGATCTGCCCCTGTTCTGCCTCTCCACCGGAGCCATCCTGGTGTATTACCTGATCCATGCTTTCAGAGCAGGGCAGGGGCGGTTTCCCTGGGTGCTTTTTATGCTTCCTGCCGTGAGTATCGGCCTTGCACCCTGCCTGTCCCTGGCCGTGCTCCGGGGGCTGTGCCAGAAAGGCGGGGTTTTTGACCGGACGCCCAAGTTCGGTGTTTCAGATGCCCTCAGCCTTAAACCTGCCATCAACGGGGCCCGGTCCCGGGGGATTACAGCACTGCTGTTTAATGTGCCGATCATGGTCTACTCCCTCTTGCCCCTCTGGCTGACCTGGCACCAGGGCACCTGGGGGGCTCTTCCCCTTGTTTCTCTTTTTCCCCTGGGTTTCCTGGTTGTGGTCACGATTGATCTTCACGGGTTAATCCGTTTCCGGCAATGACCCCTGCCGTTTGAGGCCAGGGTGCCCACCGGGGCACCCCTTTGGATGGATGAACACTGAAATCGTGATCTACGGGAGTGTGGGATCATCGTCCACGATGGGGTTCAGCACGGGGGCAGCCCCGGCATAGGCAGAACCCTCACCCATGCTCCACTCAAACCAGCCGCTGTCAAAATTACTGACCCTGGGATATCCCATGAGGTATCCATAGAACCAGGTCAGGCTTGATCTCCAGCCGGTTCCGCAATAGAAACTCAAATGCTTGTCCGGGGTCAGTCCCTGGGAAACCCAGAAGTCCTTGATCTCTTCAAAGGATCTCAGGGTGGTGTCGTTTGTATCTGTGAAGTCTGACAGTCCCCAGACAGCATCTGGAATACGACCGTCAGTGGGAATATAGCTGTAGGGAGTGGTCTTGCCGAGGTATTCATCCATGGATCGGTTGTCAACGATGACGGCATCGGTATCAACACCGTTGACCACATCCCGGACATGGGGGATATCGGCTTTATATTCAGGATGAATTGCTGTTGTCCTACCGGGAGTGTCTGGATCAAATTCGGCCACCGGAGTCCGCACCTCAGGTTCAGTTGACAGGGAATACCCCGCCGAGGTCCAGGCTGCTTTTCCGCCGTTGAGGAGCTTTACATCTTCTACGCCGGCGTACATCAGTGTCCAGACAAGCCTGGCTGCCGCGGAGCCGTCACCACCGTATACAACAACCGTTGTATCCTTTTGAATGCCCATGTAGGCAATGGCCGGCAGCAGGTACGGGTCTGGATAGATATTCCACCAGTTGCGGGGCAGGGCATCTCCAGGGGTCAGGCCTTTGGCATCATCCTGTTCTATGGTGGTGCTTCGGTCCCAACAGGCTGGTGTTCCGGCATCAACGGGCCAGTTGTCACGGGGATTGAAACAGTCATATTCAATTTCGTCGGTGTTCACCCAGATGGCACCGGGAACATGTCCGCTGTTGTACGTATCACCCTCCGCTCCCCAGCCGGTTTCAACGATGACCAGATCCTCAACCGTTGCCATCATGGTGTTGACCAGGGCGGGGTAGACAAGTTTTTCATAGTGCTCAAGTGTTGCCATGGGGTAGTCGTCGGACGGCGTTGCAGCGGCCCAGTCCCACATGGACGCGTCATAGTTGCTTACCCGGTCATAACCCATCAACCGGCCAAGGAAATAGAAAAAACCGCTTCGGATGCCGGCGGTGCAATAGGGAACAATTTCTTTGTCCGGGGTGATACCGTGGGAGTCAAAAAGAGCCTGTAAATCATCATGGCTTAGAATTGAATGGTCGCTGTTGAAATACCACTCATAGGGCAGCTGCACCGCTCCGGAGATATGGCCACCCCGGGCTTCACCATAGAGTATCCAGCCGTTGAATTCCGCGTCTGTTCGGGTATCCACCGTCAGAAAATCATCGTCTCCCATTCTATCCAGGATATGCTCTTTGTCCGGGTTGATTTCGGTGTTGGGTGCGGCTGTAAAGACAGCCGGTGGCAATGTGTTGGCGGCAGTCTGCACCGGCAGGTCGTCTGCCGTCCATTTGTCCCATCCACCGTTGAGAATTTTAACATCGGTGCACCCCAGATATTCAAGCATCCAGAAGATTCGACCGGATGATCCCCAGGAGGCAAGGGTGTCATCGTAAATGACAATGGTGGCATCCCGGGTCAGGCCCAGGTTTCCCAGGGCGGTTTCCAGATCTGTCACACCCTGGAGAACGGCTTTCTCCGGTGGATCGTTCCACAGAACAAAGTTTCCCCACTGGGTATTGATGGCCCCGGGGATGTGACCCAGGTCATAGTCCTGGGCGGAACGGGTATCAATGATAATCGGTGTTGAACCTGCTTTTGCATTGACATTGTCGGCACCATTGTCCAGCAGGTACTGGGCTGATGCCAGCAGATCGCTGTTGGCAAACAGGGATGCGTCTCCGGTCAGTGCATCGCTGGGGACAGCTTTGGATGTGGTGCTGGAGCTGTTGCACCCCCAGAGTGACATCATTAAAATTATACCGGTGGCAATGAGCAGAGAATTGAGATTCCCTCTTTTCATGGTTCTTGTTCTCCTAAATTTATGGGCGGGTTAAACAAAAATTGAAAAATATTGCATGCCCGGGATTGAAAGGCCAATCGGTAATTCTGATGGCGGATCTCATATGTATAGCCCATCCCAATGGATTTTGAAAATATTTCTGGTCCGTGCCTGCCTGTAACAGGTCATTGACCGATGAACGCAGATACGGTATTTGTTTGTGTCGTTTGTATTCCATTCATCCTGCCCCGTTCAAACCCGGGTCGGCAGGAGCGTGGAGAAATAGAGTGTGGGGAGATTATCCATATGTACATATCCAGACTGATCATGCGCACCTATCTCTACCTGAGGTATTGTTTCCATAAAATAACCCGGACCGGGACCTTTGGGTTCAGCCGGGCCGAGTTTATTCGTGCACCCCATCAGGGGTCCGGAAACCTGCTGAAGGATTCTTTATTCCGTCACCATGTCAAGCAGTTCCACGAATCTTCATGTTCGGTGGCATCGGTGGTGGGCGTCATCAATGCCATTCTTCAAAGGGAGCGTTCCCTGAACCTTACCCCCATTACCCAGCATGAAATCCTTGACAGGGTAAGGGTCGCCCATTGGAAAGAACGCATGGGGGACAACGGTTACCATGGACAAAGGGGACTTCCCCTGGCCGTGCTGGCCCAGGTGGTCCAGGCAAGCCTTGACGCCTATGCCGTCCGTTACCGATCCGTTGAGACCGTCCAGGCAAAAAGGCCTGGCAGATCGTCCCGGTCTATCCGGGAGACCCTGGTGTCAAGGCTCAAACAATTTGAACAACGGGGCGATTGCCTGATCATTGCCCATTTTGACCAGGGCAGCTTTGTCCAGGAGTTGAATATTCCCCATATCTCCCCTGTGGGTGGATTTGACCTGGCTACCTTCAAGGTCACTATCCTGGATGTGGATCCGTCCCAGCCCTATCCCTACAAGGTGGATCTTGATACCTTTTACAGGGGGATCTCCACCGATTACAACCACGTGTTCAAACCCTTTGGATTTGGCCGGGGCGGTTATATTTTTATAAGCCTTTAGATCCTTTTTTCTGATTTTCGTGTTGTTTTGCCAGGGAGAATTAGAAAATCCTTGGGTCCTGGTTTGTCCAGGTTAGGGACTCTGGGATTTTGCCGTCTGTTTTTCAAGCGTTGAAGCGTCAGGGCTTGAGAACGTATTTTGATGTTTCATGTTCATCAATGGCCCTGTCACTGAACCACCAGTACTGTCGTTGTCCGGACATAAATGCACTGACCTGGTCCTGCTGGTGGGGGTGAAACGTCCTTCCTGAAACGCCCCCGGGCAGGACTGCCAGGATTTTATCCCCGTCGGCCAGATCAACAACCATGCGAAGGGAGGCGCAGTGGGTGACGGCAAAGGGGGCACTGAAATCATACGATCCCCTGTAAAGGGTCTCTCCGGATCCGCCAACGGGCATGGGACCCGTTCCCAGGAAGGTTGTGCCCGGACCTTTTCTTCGAAGGGGATTGACAAGTTCCAGGGTGTGAATCTTGCCCCACTGCCATTTTTCAGGGTCACGGCCAAGGGTTTGCGTCAACAGCGCTGCGGCCTTGACCGCCGCCAGATAAAACAGATCGCCAGGGGATTCGGTCGTGTCGGGGGTCAGGATATTGTCAAACCACGGGCAACTCCTGTCCAGTATCATCTGTTCAAGGCGTTCCTGCCAGAAATACCAGTTGCCGAGGAGATCAGCGGCATTTTCTTTACCCAGCTCATCTTCGAAAACAAGTATGGCAAAAAAATGATAAACGGTCTGAAATATGGCCGGAGCCGCCTGGTCCGGATCATCCCTGAAATCCCAGGAGGCGAGAAGCCTGCCCATGCTTGCTGTATCACCATGGTTCATCAGGGCCTTTGCCATGGTGGGTGCGATTTTTTCAGCCATGGAATTTTTTGTGTCCCGCTGGTATTGCCACATGTCATCGGCGGTTTGTTTGTCGCCCGGGGCCATTAACGCGTGCAGTCTTCTGTACCGATACGAAGGTGCAAAGTAGGACGAATAATAATAGGGAAAGTCATGGGGTATGGTCTTCTGGTTGCAGGTGCCCACCCAGTTTTTTCCAGGATTCAGAGTGCCGGGCATCTTGTCCTGGGGAATCCAGCCGTGCCAGTTGTCGCTGGTGTCTCTTACCGGAAAGGGAAAGATGCCGTCCTGGTGGTGGCGGATGGGAATCCTGCCCGAGGCCTGGTGGCCGATGTTGCCGCTGTTGTCGGCGAACACCCAGTTCAGGCACACCGTGGAAAGTTGTTTCAAGGCCTGGGCCAGTTCCCGGGCGGTTTCTGCCGTTAAGATCTCTTTTAGACCCATGGACGGATCCATGGCTTCTGCCGGTGCAAATCTCAAACTGATGAGCTTTCGGGTTTTTAGGGCCGGAAAGATACGGGATACCACAGGCCCTCTTCGGGTGGCCCTGATGGTTATGGCTTCGGTCGAGAATCCTCCGGGTGCATCCCTGTCTTTTATTTTAAGGGTTTCAATGATCTGGACAAAGGGAATGGATCGTTCGCCTTCAAGGTAATGGTCCGGGTTTCCGGGGTCAGGAGTTTCCGCGTACAGGTCCACCATGTCCCCGTAATTGTTGGTTACAGACAGGGCAATGTGGTCGGTCCGGCCAATGGTCATGCCGGGGATCCCGGGAATTTGAACCCCCACGGCCCGTATCCCCGGTGCGATCAGGCCCACCGGATACCAGACGCCGGGCAGCATGCGGGGATCCAGATGGGGGTCACCGGCTAAAATGGTACGGCCCGAAGCGGAACGCGCCGGAGAGATTGCCCAGTTGTTGCTCCCGGTGCGAAGTCTTCTGTCCCTGGTGTAGGCCACAAGATCGTTGATGCCGGTTGGTGATGGGGAAAGGCGATCCTTTGAAGGTGCGGACAGATTGCCCGTGTCAAGGGGATCATCCGGATTGATGTTGACCGGCATCAACGCGCAGGCTTTTTCATACCCAACGGTTTCCAGCAGCATCTGGGCCGTTATCTCACTGGCTAAATTGGCCGAGGTTGAGTACCCCATATAGTAGAGAAAACCCAGGGAATCGGCCACGGTCCATTTTTCGGCCCTGATGCCGGCAAGCTTGAATTCCAGTTGAAGATCTTCGGGGCAGGACTTGATGAAACCGTTGATGCCGTCCACATATCGTTGAAAGAATTTATTGGTTTGATCATCAAGAAGTCCAGCGTGTTTTACTGCCATTCTGTGAAGACCGATGGTTCTCATGCGGACGTCATAATCTTTTGCCGCTCTGCCGGCAAGCTCGCATACCCTTCCCTGGATGGCAAGGCGGGTGAGCTGCATCTGGAAAAGCCGGTCCTGGGCCGTCACAAAACCCTGGGCCATGAGAAGATCATCCAGATTTCCGGCATGGACATAGGCCATCCCATGTTCATCCCGCTGTATGGTTACGTGGCCCGTGAGTCCGGGAAGCCTGAGTCCTCCCCTGTCCGTGAAGTCATTGATGGGCAGGGCGGCAAAGATGAGCGCAGCAGCGGCGGCAACCAGAAAAAAGATGGGGATGAGGCGTTGCTTGAACCCTTTCATTCATTCTACCTTTCAACCCTTGGGGGTCAGCCCCGGGATCTGGCGGACACCGGTAGAACAACGGTTGTCCGGATCAACCCCTCTGGTTGGTTTGTGATGGCAATGGTGCCGTCATGGAGGTCAACGATCTTTCTGGCGATGGCAAGCCCCAGACCTGAGCCGCCATGGGTCAGGGAGCGGGATTTTTCCACCCGAAAAAATTGTTCAAAAATCCGCCCAAGATCCTCACCGGGAATGGGCCTTCCTGTGTTGGATATCTCAAGCTGTATGGTCCCGTTTGTCCGTCTGCCCGTGGCAATGATGGTGCCTTGTTCTTCCAGGTTATAGCGGATGGCGTTGTCCACAAGATTGATCAGGAGACGAAACAGCTTTTCCGGGTCCCCGTGGACAGTGAGATCTTTTTCCAGGTGAATCCGGGTGTCGATCTCTTTTGCCGCCAGCATCTCTTTATAGTCCTCGAATACCCGGTTTGCAAGGGCTGTCAGGTCTACCCGTCGACGGGAGAGGGTCTCCTGCTGTTCCAGCCGGGAAAGATCCAGCAAATTTTTAACCAGGTGGCCCATCCGCCGTGTGGTGGCAAGCTGCCGTATGATGCCGTTGCTGGTTGAAGGGGGCAGGTTGTCGTTCATGAGCATCTCTTCCTGGGCAAGCATCAAGAGGGTGATGGGGCTTTTCAGCTCGTGGGAGGCATTGCCGATGAATTCCCTTTGTCGTTTAAACGAATACTGGAGCCGGTCAAACATTTTGTTCAGGGCCGCTGTTAGCTCATACATTTCGTCTTTGTTCGGTTCCTGGGGGATGCGTTTGTCCAGGGAGGCCTCACTGATTCTCTTTGCCGTGCGGGTGATCTCAACCACGGGTTTGAGGATCTTTCCGGCAAGATTATAGCTGATAAAAATGACGGCCAGGGTGAAAAGGGCAAGGCTTGCAGCAATATTTCGAAGCAGTTCAAGGATCTCTTCCTCAAGGTCCTCAATGGGCTTGGCAATTTGAACTGAAACCGGAAGGCCGTCAAGCAGGGTTTCAATGACCATGACCCTGAACATGACATCCCCATGGTCATCCTGGCCGAGGCGGATTTGTGATTTCGGGATGGCGCGTTCGACCAGGTATGGCTTTTTGCCCCTGGAAGGAGGGATGTCGGTATACCGGGTGATCGTGGAGCTGTACAGGGTGTTGCCCCGGGCGTCGGTCACCTTTATCCAGTATAGATCCGGGTGATAGGGCAGCCTGGAGAGATCATAGGGTTCCTGTGCTGCCCCCTCAAGGGCCATCTGAGCGACCAGGGCCCCTGCCATATGCTGTAACTCTTTGTCGATAAACTTGAACGGTTCCTGGGTGAGCTCTATAAAAATAATGGTCGAAAACACAATGGTCGACAAAAGGGCTGTGCCGGAAATCCACAGGGTGATTCGTTTGCGTATCTTCATGGGGCGTCGTCAATGATGAATCCAATGCCCCGGATTGTTCGGATAATAGCGGCGTTTTTGCCGCCGTTGGCGGTTATCTTTTTTCTCAGATTCTTGATGTGCACGTCAACAAAGTTTGACATGGAAAAGGGATCAAACTCATTTCCCCACACATGCTCGGCCATGTTGAACCGTGACACGGCGCTTCCCTTGTTGTGCAGCAGAAATTCAAGGATGGAAAATTCCTTGGATGTCAAACTGACGGGCACATTGTCCAGGGTTACCGTTCGGCTGATGGTGTTGAGACTTAAGGGGCCTGCTGTAAGAACGGTGTTCCGCTTGCCGTCCCTTCTCAGGAGCGCCCGTATCCGGGCCATGAGTTCAGCCATGGAAAAGGGTTTTGCCAGGTAGTCGTCCGCCCCGTAATCCAGCCCCTTGACCCTGTCTTCCACATCCCCCCTTGCCGTGAGCATGAGCACGGGCGTGTTGAGCCCGGCCTGGCGCATATGTCTCAGGACGCTCAACCCATCCATGCGGGGAAGCATGATGTCGAGCAGGATCAGGTCATAGGTGATTTCAAATATCTTGTCCAGGGCCTTTTCGCCGTTTTCAGCCGTTTCGATGCGATACTGTTTTCTTTCCAGGCCCCTTTGCAACTGTTCGAGCAGTTCTGAATCGTCGTCCACAATGAGAATATTCATAGGACCAGGATCCACACAATGATGACAAGGAGAATGCTGACAAAAACAGCGGCAGATCCAAGATCCTTTGCCCGCTTGGCCAATGGATGACGCTCAAGTCCGATTCGATCCACCGTTGCTTCCAGGGCCGAGTTTAAAAGTTCCGTGATCAGCACAACCAGGAGTGATGCGATCAGCACGGCCCTTTCCATGCCGGTTTTGCCGAAAAACAGCGCCGCCGGCAACCCGATTGCCAGGGCAAGGATCTCCTGTCGAAAGGCCGCTTCATGGACAAAGGCTGCCTTTAATCCTGCCAGGGAATATCCCCCAGCCTTGATGATACGGTCAAGGCCCGTGGGTTTTGATGGTGTCATTTCATGCCTTTCTGTTTGGACTCCAGGGGTGATGCAAGGGCAACCGTGTTGCCTGACCATCTGTTGATCCTGTTTTGGATAACATAATCCGCACCCTGGTAGTATGCCACCAATTCCTGAACAAGGGGATAAGATTTTTTTATTTTTTTAAGGGTCGGTTCCTTTGAGTCCCGGTTGACAAGGCTGATCTCCTTGCCCGGAGAGAGAAATACCAGTTCGTTGTCCGTCAGCAGGCCCAGTTTCTGATAATTTGCGATCAAGGCCCTGGGTTGGAAATCAGGAGCCAGGATGTCCCTTCCAAAAAACAGGCTGTCGTAGGAAAAATCGAGCAGGGAGAGCAGGGTCGGTGCCAGATCCATCTGGCTGGACAGCCGGTCGATCTCCCGGGGTTGAAATTGTCCGGGGCAGTAAATGAAAAGGGGAATATGGTATTTGTCAACGGGCAGACCGACCCGGCCGGCGCTTGAGGCGCAATGGTCAGCCAGAACCACAAACACGGTGTTGTCAAACCAGGGTTTGCCCTTTGCGCTTTTTATCAACCGGCCCAGGGCATAATCGGTATATTTTACGGCGCCGGAACGACCTGCGCCGTTTTTGCCCTCCCCCGGAACAAGGTCGATTTTCCCCCCGGGATAGGTGAAGGGCCGGTGGTTGCTGGTGGTCATGATGTGGAAGAAAAAGGGTTTGTTTGAGTTGTATGCGCTGTCTGCTTCAACAACGGCCCGGTTGTAAAGATCTTCATCTGAAACCCCCCAGGCGTTTTTAAAGGTGACCTCCCCATCGCTGAGGCTTGTCTGGTCGACAATTCTGTAGCCATTGCCTGAGAAAAAGGTGTTCATATTGTCAAAATACCCCCGGCCCCCATAGAGAAAGGCCGTATCATATCCATTGTCCTTGAACACCTTGCCCAGGCTGAACATGTGGTCGTTGTCCGGTCTTTTTACGATGGACCGGCCCGGTGTGGGCGGGATGGACAGGGTGATGGCCTCAAGGCCCCGTGTGGTCCGGGTGCCGGTGGCATAAAAATTGGTAAACAGAAGCCCCTGCTTAAACCATTTGTCCATGAACGGGGTGATGTTTTCCTGCTGGCCAAAGCGGGTGAGGAACTTTGCGCTCAGGCTTTCAACGGAAATGAGAATAACGTTGAGCCGTTTGGGCAGTGCGGCCGGCCGGATGTGCCTTGCAATGTTGTACAGCTTGTGATCATGGGGGGTGTCGCTCTGATCAAACACCGCTTGCTTGAGGGTTTGAGACAGGGTCGTGTCGTCTCCGGTGGTGTAAAACTGCCGAAAATCCAGGGTGTTGTTGCGAAAGGCGGCAAACAGCTGATAGGGGCCGTTGGAGGCAATTTCATTCTCATAGTTGTTGCTCGACTGGCTGCGCTGGGACTGGCCCAGGAAAAAAAACGATGCCACGGGAACCAGGAGCAGGCAGAGGGCAATTCCGGCTCTTCTGGAGAATCGTTCGCCCACGGCCATTGCCCGTAAAAGAGAGGGCCGCATCAGGTAAAATATAAACGTTGTCAGAATCAGCAGAATGGGCAGAATCCAGAACACGGGATAGGATTCAAGGATGTTGTCGGTGACTTCCCGGCGGTATACCAGATAATCCACGGAGATAAAGTTGAACCGTACACCGAATTCGTCCCAGAAGAGCCATTCGGCAACCATGGAGAAACAAAGGGCGTATACGATTGAAAAAACGGTTGCCTGGGCCGTGGCACGGACCGCCGCTGTTTTGAACCACCTGTCCGGGATGACGGAAAGAACAATGACAAAGGGAATGTAAACGTAGCCGACAAAGGCCAGGTCGTAAACAAGACCTCTGCCCGACATGTACACAAGGTCTGCAATGCCGTGGTCGATGACGGTCCATGACCTGACCAGGAAAAAGACCCGCATCAGGGCAAAGCCTGCAAGGGCCACCACCGATGTCTGGAAGACCAGAGCAAACCGGGTGCTGGGACGGTTGAATATCTTGTTCATCATTTGGGTACTCCTTGAATGTTTTTTTTTGCTGCCTGGGCGAATTTGCCGGCTGTTCGGGGCCAGGTTTCCGGGAAAAAGATGAAATAGAACACAAGGGCCGCATACCAGCAGATGACCAGGGTAAACAGATCATGGCTCGGGAAATGGGCGCCCCGGATCTGCTGGCCCAGGCCAAAGACAAGTCCCAGGCCCAGGCCGGTCACCAGGCCGTAGATTTTCCGGCAGGACCCGAGGCGGTCCATGGCAAAATAAAGGGATAAAAAGGCGTAGCCCCCCGAGGCATGCCCTGCAGGAAAGGCATGGCCCACGGGAAGGCCCGTGGGAACCGGATCAAACAGCCTGATGTGGGGAAGCGTGCCTGAAAAAATGGCAAGGTCCCAGGGGGTATAGATGTGGGCCAGGTGTTTGCCCGCACCCACCAGGAGCGGTCCGGTACCGGTGGCCACCAGAAAATAAACCAGGAGCCGTCTCTGATTCTTAAGGGTGGGAGCAAACCAGGACAGGGCAAAAAGAGCCAGCCACAAAAGGCCTGCTGCAATATCCAGATCTTTTCCACCCTGGTGGATGACGGTTTGAAACAGCCAATGGTCCTTAAAGGGCCAGGAATGGGTCCTGGCGTCATAAAAATGGGAGACCCACCAGCTGTCAAACCCGCTGTATTCAAAAAAAACGGCCGTTAATATCAGGAAAAAAGGTGCCACAGCCATGGTGAATAACCCGCTGCCATGGCCCTTTTGCCTTGGGTTTATGTTGTTGTACATCGGTGTCCTCTGTGTTGTCAGGTCCGTTGATGACCCCATGGCCGATACCATAGCACGGCCTTTATGAAGAAATCGTGAAGATCGAAGCAGGGTTTTTGTGACATAATTGTAATTTTAAATTTAAAACACACAATAATGTAGTTGGTGTTGTGCGGCAGGCCTGGGCTGTTATTAAAAAACAGGTGCCAACGACCAAGGCATGGATTTCCGTCCCCAGCCTTGATCAGCTCCCCAAAGGCGAATCTCAGCGGTTTATCCCAACAATCAAAGAAGCTGTCGTTGTTCCCATGGTACACTCATTGCTAGGTTACATCCCATATCTTTTGGGGGAGGACCTTGGGCAATGCCACCATGGCCGCCTGAATCCTCAATGCATTGGATTCCACGTGTGGAAGGATAAATGGAGGCTCATGGGCAGTTCTGTTCTGGATAATTTATGGGTGATTGTTTCGTCGGTTCTTGTTTTCTTGATGCAACCGGGGTTTATGTGTCTGGAGTCGGGCCTGACCCGATCGAAGAACAGCATCAACGTGGCCATCAAAAACCTGGCGGACTTTGTCTTTTCAGTCATGGGTTTCTGGTTTGTGGGATTTGGACTGATGTTTGGTTTGTCCCACGCCGGAATAATCGGCACTTCAGGGTTTCTGGCTGACTTTGGAGATAATTTCCATCAATCCTCCTTCTTTTTTTTCCAGGCCATGTTCTGTGGCACGGCCACCACTATTTTTTCCGGTGCTGTGGCGGAACGAATGCGATTTTCATCCTATCTTATTGTCGTGATGCTGCTCTCGGTCTTGATCTATCCTGTTTTTGGTCACTGGGCGTGGAACGGCATTGATTCGGGGAATCCGACAGGCTGGCTTGGCGCTGCGGGATTTGTTGATTTTGCCGGTTCCACCGTGGTTCACAGTGTTGGTGGATGGGTGGCACTTGCCACGCTCATGGTGATTGGTCCAAGGAACGGACGATTTACCCCGGAGGGAAAAACGGTGGAGGTCCACGGCAGTGATCTGCCCCTGTCCGTTCTGGGTACCCTTCTGCTGTGGATCGGCTGGATCGGTTTCAACGGCGGCAGTACCCTGGCCTTTAACGGTAGTGTTCCGGGGATTATTGTTAATACGGTGATGGCAGGAGTTTCTGGGTCCGTTGTTTCACTCTTTGTCGGTTTGTCGTTCAATCGTATTGCCAAGGTGACCTACCTGATAAACGGTTGCCTGGGAGGGCTTGTGGCAATTACAGCATGTTGCCACTGCGTAACGATTCCCCAGGCCATTCTCATTGGTGCTGTTGCCGGTGTCATCTGTCTTTTTGCAGAAGAACTGCTGCTCTATTACGGCATTGATGATGCCGTGGGCGCTGTTCCGGTTCATCTGGGGTGTGGCGTATGGGGCACCCTTGCCGTTGCTTTTTTTGGAAAGAGCGAGGTGTTGAACACCGGACTGGACGTTTATTCCCAGTTGCTGGTTCAGGCAGAGGGGGTTGCTGGGGCATTTGTTGTGGCCTTTGTTATCCCCCTGTTTATTATCCGCAGGATCGACCGGATCATGCCGTTGCGGGTCTCGGCAGAGAGTGAAGAGATGGGGTTGAATATTTCAGAACATGGTGCAAAAACAGAAACTGCCGATTTCTTCAGGATCATGCAGCTGCAGGAAGAGACCGGGGATCTTTCCCTGCGGGTTCCGGTGGACCCTTTCACCGATACCGGTGTCATTGCCGGCAGATATAACAAGGTGATGGCGGCACTTCAGAATGCCATTGCCAGTACCGAAGCCATTGTGTCCGTGGCAAAGGATGCCATTGTCACTTTTGGGGATGATTTAAGTGTGATCAGCATGAATCCCAGCGGCTGTGCCATGTTTGGATATGATGTCCGCCCGGCTGGGAAAGGGTTGTTTGCCGGGTTGCGCATGGAACATCTCATTGATATGGATGAATGGTGGTCCAGGAGCCGGATTAAAGATAATTCAGGCCGTCTTGCCGGGGCGGTATCGGGACCAAACCTCCCAGGCGGTGGGTCCCCTGGACCCATGGCGCATCGGATGAAAGAATTACTCTCAGGGTGTCGCATGGAGATCACAGGGAAAAAAGAGTGTGGCGCAACCTTTCCCATGGATGCCGTGGTGACCAAAGCAGATGTTGTAAAAGACCCTTTTTATGTCGGCATTTTCAGGGATATTACCGTCACAAGGGAAAAGGAAGCGGAACTCGCAAAGCAGAAAGCCTACTTCAAGCAGCTCTTTGACGGATCGCCCCAGGCCGTGATCTCCACGGATCTCCAGGGCAATATTACCCGGGTTAACACAGGATTTGAGACGCTTTTCGGGTATTCCGCCCATGAAGTCTGTCACCGGATGAACAGCTGCATTATTGTCCCTGATGAAAGAAGGGTAGAGATGACCAGTATTCGTCAAACCATTCTTTCCGGCAGCATTGTTCACAAGGAGACCTGGAGAAAACATAAACATGGCCGATCCATTCCCGTGTCGCTGCTGGGGTTTTCCATCGTTATCAACGGGATGGTGGAAGGGCTTTTTTACGTTTACCAGGATATCACCCAGCGAAAAGAGCTGGAGGATCAACTTTACCGCAAGGCATTCTATGACAGCCTTACGGGGGTACCCAACAGAATTCTTTTCATGGAGCGACTGGGCCAGGCCGTGTCCCGGCAGAAGCGCAAGGAAAATTTCCATTTTGCAGTGTTCATGATTGATCTGGATCGATTCAAGTGGGTGAACGACACATTGGGACATCCTGCCGGAGATATTCTTCTGGAAAAAACGGCCCGGAGGTTTCTTACCTGTGTCCGGTCCATGGATACGGTGGCCCGCATTGGCGGTGATGAATTTGCCGTTCTTCTGGAAGATATCAGCAGTGAAAGGGAGACCCTGGGCATAGCAAAGCGCATGGGAGATCAGGCGGCCAGGGCTTTTAAAATTAATGGCAATGATGTTTCCATCAGTTCGAGCATCGGCATTGTTGTTAAGACAGCCATGTACCAGAAACCCGAAGATATTCTCAGGGATGCCGACATCGCCATGTATCGGGCCAAGGCCAAGGGAAAATCAAGGTGCAAGGTGTTCAGTCGGAAGCTTCACAGGATAACCCATGATGCCCTTCAGCTTGAAAAAGATCTCAGGGGCGTGGTCGAGAGAAATGAGCTGGCGCTTTATTACCAACCCCAGGTCTGTTCAAAGAGTGGAAGCATACGCGGATTTGAGGCCCTCCTGCGCTGGAACCATCCCCGGCGGGGAGTGGTTTTGCCCATGGAGTTTATTTGCCTGGCCGAAGAAACCGGATTGATCATCCCCATTGGCAACTGGGTGATCGAGCAGGCGTGTCGTCAGCTGAAAGAATGGCATACAAACCTGCCCGCAGCCCGGCAGTTGAGTATGAGTGTGAACCTTTCACCCCGTCAGTTCATGCGCCATGATCTCGAGCAGACCATAAAAAATGCCCTTGATGCCGTTGATCTTTCTCCCCGTTTTCTTATTGCAGAACTGACGGAAAGTGCGGTGATGGAAAAACCGGAATCCGTGATCGGTCAACTTAACCGGTTGAAGGATACCGGCATTCGTATTGCCATTGATGATTTTGGAACCGGGTACTCGTCCCTGGCCTATCTCAGACTCTTTCCCCTGGATTACCTGAAAATGGACAAGCGCTTTGTGGATGAAATCAACAGGGATCATGAAAACATGACCATTGCCAAGGCCATTATCACCCTGGCCCACAATTTAAACCTTGAGGTCATCGCCGAAGGTATCGAACGTATGGATCAGCTTGAAACCCTCCAGGGGTTGAATTGCAATTATATCCAGGGCTATTTTTATTCCAGGCCCATAGACCACGCCCGGGCTGCCCTGTTGATTGAAAATGGTTTTGTATCCCGCGACGAACGAACACCGGCGGAGCAGGCGGTCAACACAACACCCCATTGATGCCTTTTGGCAGGCCGTCTTATTCGGGTTTGAAATCTGCCTTGTCAAGGCCCAGCTTTTTCATCTTTCCATACAGACCCCTCGGGTGAATCCCTGCAATTTGTGCAGCGGCCCCGACCTTGCCCGCAGTCTTTCCAAGAACCATTTCAATGTATCGTTTTTCAACACGGTTGATCACCTCCTCTTTAACCTGGGCAAGGGTTTTGCCGGTCCAGGCGCTGGTGTCGATGTTCTGGAGATTGGGCAGGGAGGGCATTTCGGAAAAACTTTCCTGGAAGGTGCTCGGAAGATCGTTCAGGGAGATGATTTCTGACTTGCACAGAAGAACGGCCCGTTCGATCACGTTGATCAGCTCCCGGATGTTTCCCGGCCAGCTGTAGTTGCAGATGGCTTCCATGGCCACCCCGGAAAACTGCTTGATCTCCCGGCCGATTTTTTTGTTGCACACGTTGAGGAAGTGGTTGGCCATGGCAGGAATATCTTCCTGGCGTTTTCTCAGGGGGGGAAGGGTCATGGTCATGACCCCCAGGCGATAGTAGAGATCCTGGCGGAAATTTCCCTTGGCAATTTCCATTTCAAGGTCCTTGTTGGTGGCGGCAATGACCCGGACATCCACCCAGATGGGAGTCTCTCCCCCCACCGGGGTAAATTCAAAGTCCTGGAGTACCCGGAGCAGCTTGGATTGCAGGGGCATGGGCATTTCACCGATTTCATCCAGGAAAATGGTTCCCCCGTGGGCAAGCTCAAAGGCACCCCTGCGGGATCGCACCGCTCCGGTAAAGGCGCCCTGCTCGTGGCCGAACAGCTCGCTTTCAATGAGCTGTTCCGGGATGGCCGCCGTATTGATGGCAATAAATGGCCCCTGGGCTCTGTGGCTTTCCCCATGAATGGCCTTGGAGAGATGCTCTTTGCCTACCCCTGTTTCTCCAAGGATCAGGAGGGTCGCATCGGTTGTGACAATCTGCTGCACCTCGTCGAGGAAGAGCTGCATCTCCTTGCTGTTTGAAAAAAAATCACTGAGTTTGGGTTTGATCCTGCCCTGCTGGTCAAACCGGTCAACCAGGTAGAACTGCCGCCTGGATTCCAGGGTGCTTTCAATGGCTTCAATGAGGCTGCCCCTTGAGATCCCTGAATATAGAACCACGTCTGCCCCGGATGCCAGAAGGTTGGCATGCTCTTCGGAGGATTCCCGGTCGTGGAGGATAATGGTTGTCGGCTTTTCCGGCAGGTTGTTGAGCATGGCCACGCTGGATTCAATGGGCCGTGGAATCAGCGATTTGCTGACCACAAAGATATCGGCACAGCTGCGGACCAGATCCTGCCAGGGCGTTTTTTGCGTGCCGATCATTTTCAACTGAACGTCAAAAATCGAGAGCCTTTTTTCAAGGTCTGCATGGAGTTTTTTGTCTTTAACGGCGCACACCAGTCGGATGAGCATGGGGATCAATCCTTATCGGTAAAAAAATACCATTTTTGTCCATGGTTAACTTCCCTTCTTAACTGATAATTTGTAAAATGCCAAGGTTAAAACCAGATTGACGGTTTAAACAGGGGAGGGAAACCCACTCATTTTCAAGGATTGACCACCAAAAAGGTATTTTTTTACCTTTTTTTTAAAATAAGTAAAACAATACCGAAATTTTCTTTTGCGTGTGCAGGCAAAAGAAAAAAACAACTGTTTGATTTTATAGGTCTTTATAATTTTTTTAAAAAAAATAGCATGGAGGCACGGGATGTGCTTTATGTGGATTGAAGCATATTAGCCACCCTGGCGGGCGATTTGCAGATTCTGAACTGCACGGCCACAGGAAAAACCCTAAAGGTGAGAACATGACCAAGGAAATAGAGAAAAAGCCAAAGCACAAAACCCCTAAATTCAAAGACTCCTATGACGAAGAATTTTCCTGGGAAGATGAGATGGAAATTCAGACCCGCCGGAGAAAACTTGGCAAAAAGTCCCAGTGGAAGGAAAACACCAAAGAGAACCCAAAGGAACAGTGGTAAATCCGAAACCATGTTTGTACCTGATCTGTATTTGTAAAAGATAAAAGGAGATAAATCCATGAACCGTTCATCCGTTGCAACACCGGCCCGGGGCACGCGCATGTCCGCCCATTTCGCAACTAAAATCAATCTTACCCTCTGGCATTAGGTGGCGTCATGAAGATTTCAGTCTATGAGGATCCTGAAGCGTGCCGGACCGTATGGGAAAAAGCATGGCCTGCCAAGGGCCTTTTTGACCTGTGGGAGGTTCGGTCGTGTTTCCATGATGCCTTTCTGCGACCCTTGAGTTTTCATGTGGTCGAAGAGAATCAGAAAATTCTGGGCTTTTTGCCCCTTTGCTGGGACGAAGAGGAGAATACATTCATTCAGTTCCCCGGTGAGACCTGGCATGGAAAAACCTGGCTTGAGCAGAACAGGATCATTGCCAGAACCCCGGAGGTGTTTGAGCGTCTTGTGGACGCGGTTCCCGGATCGGTTCATCTTCGATACCTGGTCCAGAACCCCCTGTTCTGCCTCATGGATCAGGTGACCCCGGACGAGCTGGGATATCTTTTTTTTCCCCGACTCTATGATTTTTCGTTTGAGAGTTACTGGCAATCGTTTTCAGGAAAGTTGAGAAAAAAACTCAGGGCTGAACTCAAAAAATTTGACGCCAGAAAGGTGACCTACCGGTTTAACCGTCTGGATGACCTTGACCAGATGCTGCGGATGAACATGGCCGTTTTTGGAGAAAATTCATATTTCAAGGACCCGCGATTCTACCACGCCTTTGAAAACCTGTCCGCGCTTTTGCATAAAAAAGGAATGCTGCGCATCACCACCGTGCTCGTGGATGGTGCCATTGCAGCCGTGGACATGGGGGCACTCTGGAACAACAGCTACACCCTCCTGGCCGGCGGCACCAACCCGGAATTTCCCGGTGTCGCCAAACTCATCAATTTTCACCACATGGACCGTTCGTGCAAGGAAAAGATTGAAGTCGTGGATTTTCTCTGCGGCGATTTCAACTGGAAAGCGCGGTTCAACCTGACACCCGTACCCCTTTACCAGCTCAACATGGAAAAGCAGACCGTCGGTTTCTACGGGGAGTTCCACGAAATGGCGGTTGCCTGTGCCTGACAGCGGCAGGGTCATTGTTGTCGGCACCACCCCGGATTATATCGAATGGATCAGAAGGAAATACCCGGGTCGCGGGCTTTTCCTGACAGACCCCGAACTCAGGGGCAGGGCGGAAGAACCCTGCCCCGGGCCGGAAGAGGAGATCCTCTGCTCCATTGACAGTGGGGGGATGGATACCATCCAGTCAGCCCTTGACGAGCACCTCCATCAATGGGGTCAGACCCCCACGGGAGTCGCCTGCTTTGACTGTGAATCCATGGAAACGGCCGCCATGGTTGCGGCCCGTTATTCCCTTGACTATCCGGACGTCAAGGCCATCGGAAACAGCCGGGACAAGCAGGCGTGTAAAAAAATATGGCAGGCCAAAGGTGTTGACTGTCCACGGTCAATACAGGTCAACACCCTGGCCCAGGCCGTGGAATTCATGGCCGGTGTGGATGCCGGGATTGTTTTAAAACCATCCTGGGGCAGCGGAAGTGAACTTGTCTTCAGCTGTACCACGGAATCGGCGTGTGAACAGGCGTTTGAGACCCTGGTTCAGGGGCTTTCTGAACGTACGACAAGACCGCTGTTTAAAAAGAATGCGGGCCAGGTGTGTGGCATCCTTGCAGAAGAGCTGGTTTGTGGAATTGAATTCAGCTGTGATTTTATTGTAGAGAACCGGTCTGTGACCATTGTCCGGATGGCCCGTAAAATAAAAACGGCTGACCAACCCTTTGGAACGATCCTGGGTTACCAGATCCCGGCACCACTTCTGCCCGGCATGGCCCATGGCAGGCTTGAACGTCTGCTTTTCAAGGGGGCAGCGGCCCTGGGAATTGAACGGGGCATCTGCATGGTTGATTTCATCATCCAGGACGATCGGCCCGTGCTCATTGAGATGACCCCCCGGCCCGGAGGGGACTGCCTTCCCTTTTTGCTGGTTGAATCGGGAAACCTTGACATCCTTGGGCTTGCCCTTGACTTTGCAGAGCAAAGACCATTGGCCCTCAACGACCCCTGTGGATTTAAACCCCTGCTGGCCGTGCGGATCTTTGCCCCCAGGGGCGGGATCCTCGAAGGGATTGATCTGAGTTGCCTCAACGGCAGGGCCGATATCAGGAACATACATTTAATCCGCAAGCCGGGCCATGTGGTCACCATGCCACCCCAGGATTATGACTCGTGGATGCTGGGTCATGTGATTGTCGCGCTTCCCCATGGCCTTGCAGACCAGCATTATGACGAATTTTGTCTTGGGATTTCAAGGCGCATTCGTGTGGAGATTGAATAACAATGAACGACATTGCCACACCTGAAAATTCCCGGCCCCGATTGATGCCGGAGCCCTTTGTCCATGATTTTGTGAAGGGGTTTCTTGGCCGCAGGCAAATTTACCTCGATACCGCCAAGACCCATGGTTCTCCGCTCTACCTGGTTGAAGCAGCGGTGTTAAAGGAGCGGGCCGGGCAGTTCAGGGCCGCATTTGAACGACAGCTTCCCAGCACATCCTTTTATTATGCCATGAAGAGCAACAACCTTGTCGACGTGTCAAGAATCGTGCTGAACGAAGGGTTCGGGCTGGATGTCTCCAGCGGGGTTGAACTATCGACGGCCCTCGGGCTTGGGGCAACGGACATCATTTTCAGCGGCCCCGGAAAAACCGATTCAGAGCTTGAACTTGCCGTTGAAAACGCCGACCGGGTAACGGTCCTCCTGGACAGTTTTGGCGAGTGCCAGCGGCTCATGGCCCTGCTCGAATTGAAAAAAAAACGACTCAGGGTGGGGGTTCGCCTGAATCACCACACGGTTGGATTGTGGCGCAAATTCGGTGTTCCCATGGAGGCGCTTTTGCCCCTTTATGAAACGATCAAAGGTCATTCGTACATGGCCTTTAAAGGGGTTCAGTTCCACTCGTCCTGGAATCTTGTTCCCGACCGGCAGGTGGAGCTGGTCCGAATTCTTGGCGATACGCTGAAAAAAATGCCGGTGTCCTTTTTTGACGATTGTGAGTTCATCGATATTGGCGGGGGGTACTGGCCCTCCCAGGGGGAGTGGCTGGTATCGGACAAGCCCCTTGTGCATCAAATGATTCCGGCAGCGTCCATTGATACCTTTGCCCGGGCCCTTGGACAGGTGATCCGGGAAGAGATTCTGTCCCTGGGAGCGTTGCGGATCTGTTTTGAACCGGGACGGTGGATCTGCAACGATGCCATGCACATCATCATCCAGGTCATTGACCGGAAAGCCCCCGATCTTGTGATTACCGACGCCGGAACCAATGCCGTTGGGTGGGAGCGGTTTGAGACCGATTACTTTCCCGTGATCAATCTGACACACAGCAGCACAACGGAACAGCCCTGCCATGTGCTCGGCTCGCTGTGCACCCCCCACGATGTGTGGGGGTACGCCTATTTTGGACACGATATAAGGGAAGGGGATATTCTCATGATCCCCACCCAGGGGGCCTATACCTTCAGTCTTCGCCAGGAATTCATCAAGCCCCTTCCCCGGGTGGTGGTGATCTGATCCTGTGTGTGACAGACGCACCGGACCCATGGATTCAAGGGAGGCTGCTGCCTCCCCTCTGTTTTATTTAAACCTAGCAGTCACACCCGCCGCCGGTTTCACATCCGCATCCGCCGGCGCTTCCGCAGCCGCCCTGGTCACCGTGGGTGCCGCAGCCGCACTGGTGGGGGGCATCGGGCTCAAGGCCTGTTTCAACAACTTCAATGTCAAAAACAATGGTCTTGCCGGCAAGGGGGTGGTTGATGTCCATCTTAACGGCATCTTCGCCAATATGGGCAACCACGGCAGGTACCGGGTTGCCATTGGGATCACTCAGGTGAAGCTGCATGCCCACGGCAAGTTCCATGCCCTCAGGGATGGTTGCCTTGGGCAGCTCAATAATATGGTCCTCACTGCGCTCGCCATACCCTTTTTCCGGGGGAATGGTGACGGTTTTTTTATCTCCAACGGTCATGTCTAATACCGCCTGGTCAAAGCCCTTGATGAGCTGACCGGATCCAATGGTGAATTTCAGTGGGTCCCGGCCCTCGGAACTGTCAAATACCTCACCTGTTTCAAGTTTGCCCGTATAGTGAACTTTTATGGTATCTCCCGACTTGATCGCTTCAGTCATGGTTAATCTCCCTGGTGTTTATATCGATATTTGTGATGAAAAATAAATATCGCATTAAAAAAAGCAATTTCTTTCCGGCAGCCGTTCGGCCAACCGGTATCGTGAAATTACAGGTAAATTACCAAATATATCAAATATTGACCGATTTTAAAAGAAAAAATAATGGAAAAGGCCGGGCCCGGTTAAGCCGGGACGGTGTGGCGTGGATTCTCCGGTCAACCGGATTAAAAGGATGGGGGACACCCTGCTGATTTTACCGGGTCGCTGTTTCCGGGTAAAATTCCCTGTGTCCCCCCAAGTCATTCATTGGATGTTTCGGCGGATCAACTCTGTTTGAATTTCTGTCCATGGGCTGCAACAACAATTTCAGCTGCGGCCGATGCATCTGTGATGTTGTCTCGGTTGATCACAAGGTCAAATTCATAGGGTGAGGCATCTTTTTTATCGTATACGGTTTTGAAGAATTTTCTCTGTTCCTCATCAATTGTCTTCAGTCGGGTTTCGGCATCCCTGTGGGATATGCCAAGTTCTTTGGCCAGCCGTTTTACCCGGAACTCAAGGCTGCATATAAATCGAACGGCAAGGACCCTTTTCCTTGGCAGGATCAGATGTGCCCCCCGGCCAACAAAGAGTGTGGGCTCAAGGTTTGCAAGGGCTATGACCGACTTTGCAAGCAGTTTTGCATAATCGTTCTTCATAAAGGATTTCTCTTTGATGAGCATGGCCATTAAATCGCTCATCCTGCCCGGGTATCTTTCATCGAAAAAGGCAACTGTCTGCTGTGTAAGATTCGCATCAGCAGCCATGTGCTCAAGAATCTCACGGTCCACCACCCGGAAATTAATTTTTTGGGCCACAAGGTCTGCTATTTCAAGTGCGCCCACGCCGATTTTCCGGGAAAAGCAGATGGCTTCAGGTTGTATCTCCTTGACTCCCCTGGCTGCCTCTTTACGCTGTTTGTCCGTCCAGTTTCTGATATGAGCATTGCTCCATTCGGAAACGCTCAGCCGTTTTTTTCTGTATTGGCCGGGTTTGTAGCCCATGGGTCCAAGTGTCTCGTTCATGGTGTCCTCCTTGCGGGTTAGTGATTCCATGCATTCCCTGCCGTTGCAACGGCTGCAGAATCGAGGGATAGGGTCATTGCCATGGATATTTATCTTTACTGACGCAAATGGCGTGCCATGGTTATCTGGCAGGGGGGAGCCTGTGGCTGGCTGATCCATGGGAAACCCTTTGGGGAAGTCGACTTGATTTCTGTCAATTTTTTTTACACTTTGTAAAGCAATACCATGGAACCCGGGTGTGCTTGATTCTCCAAATATGAACGTGCAAACAGCTTTTTCCGGAAAATGCCAGAAATCAGCCCCCCATTAACTGCAGTTTAGGCAACCGCAAATTCCGCTTCGCCTTTGATTAGCGCATTCCAGATATGATAAACGAACAATCGTCCCCTTTGGGTGTCGGTCCTTTTCCCCTTGACTTGGCTGATAGATCGTGAAAATTAGTGAACGTTGTTTTTTTGTTCAGGGGTGTGTTTGTTTAATTGAAAAAGGGGGACTTGATGAAAAAGTCTGTGGACAAGGCACTGGTTGACAGATTCAAAAAACAGCAGCTGCTGGATCTGGCAAAGCGGTCCTTAACCTCGGTGGTGGCGCATTTTATTCTTTTTATTTTTATTGCCCTGGTGACACCCATGAAAACAGAGCATCCCATGGTTCTGTGGACCTGCGGCGGGGCAATTTTTTTGATTTCAGCCCTGAGAATGGTGTTGGCGGCCAGGCTTCCGAAATGCTATGATCAGGCCCCGGATAAATGGTACGGCCTTTTTATGGCCATGAATTTCGTTTCCGGCGTGCTCTGGGGCGTCTTTGCCCTCCTGGTGGCACTCTTTTACCCCCTGGAGTGGCCGTTGTTTTTTACCATGGTGATTGTCTGCGGCCTGGCTGCCGGTGCCACCTCCTCCCTGGGCCCCCACCTGGGGCTCTCCCGGAATTTTACACTGAGCATGCTGGTGCCGGTCTCCATCTGGGCCTTTTATCACGGATCTTCCCTGGGGGTCAGTCTGGGGGTGCTCTTTTTATTTTCTGCCTTTATGTTTATCCGTATGGCCAGGGACAATTATCTCTGGTATTGGGAATCCATGGCGACAAATGAGAAAATTTCCGGTCAGACCCGGATTATGGAACGTATTCTCAAGGGGGTACACACCAATACCGAAGCTCTGAACCAGACCGCCGGAAACCTTGCCTCAAGTTCCGGAGAGATGCGAACCAGTGCCTCCGGGATGGCCGACCGACTGACCCAGGTATCAGCCATTGCAGGACAGGTCAACACCAACTCCCACGCCATGGTCGACCTCATGGAGCAGACGGCCATGAATTTTTCAAACATTGCCTCTGCCACGGAAGAGATGACAGCCACCATTTCCGATATTGCGGGTAGTGCAGACACTACCCGCAAGATCACTGAAAAGGCGGTGCGGCAGAGCGAGGCGGCAATGACCCAGATGACCGGGCTGGCCGAGTCTGCCGGTGCCATCAACAGAATCACCGAGGCCATCGGCGATATTTCGGAACAGATCAATCTGCTGGCCCTCAACGCCACCATTGAAGCGGCAAGGGCTGGTGAGGCCGGCAAAGGGTTTGCCGTTGTTGCATCGGAAATCAAGGCGCTGGCTGTCCAGACATCCGGCTCTGCCGGGGAAATCAGCCGCCAGGTTAAAGAAATCCAGGAGGCTACCCAGGGTTCGGCCCGGGAAATGGAAAGTATTGCCGGCATCGTGCTGGAGGCCAATACCAGTGTGGAGGGTATTGCCAAGGCCGTTGACGAGCAGTCTGCGGCCACCACGGAAGTGTCGAGGAATATCCAGCAAGCCTCTGGAGGCGTGGGGCAGGCCAGTGAAATGATCCGGGAAAATGACGAGGGCCTGGCCCAGGTCGCCCGGGATATCATTGCGCTTGAAACCCAGGCCGATGCCGTTAGAACAGGGGCTTCTGACGTGGATCAGATGGCAGAGACCCTGAAGAAACTGGCAAAGGAGATGGCTTCCCTGGTTGAGACAGAGCAGGACAGGGCTGGCCGGGAATAGGACGAGGAACAGTCCGTTTCAGTCCGACCCAGTGCTGAAGAATCGGATAGGCATTTGCGCTGACGGCGTTGCCAATCCGTGTAAAACAGCTGACCGGGTGGGTAAAAATCTTTTTTACTTGCCCTGGGAGCGGTTTTTCTTTAAATATTGGAGAATCAACTCCGTTTATAATGGCCACATTCCAGGTGCCCTTAACCGTAAAAAGGATTTTCCATGGAAAACCGAAATTATTTAAAATCGTTCCAGGTGGATGGAACCCGTCACACCTATTTTGACTTTAATCAATTTGCAGCGGACCGGGGTGCAACCCTCGATAAGCTGCCCTTTTCAATTAAAATCCTTGTGGAGAACCTGTTGAGAAAGCTTGACAACAGGGTGGTGACCGAGAACGATCTTCTCAACATCGTCAACTGGCAGAAATCCTATGACGCGCCGGTTGAAATTCCCTACCACCCGGCCCGGGTGCTCATGCAGGATTTTACAGGCGTTCCGGCAGTGGTGGATCTTGCGGCCATGCGGGATGCCGTAAAGGCCCTTGGCAAGGACCCGGCATCGGTAAACCCCAAGGTGCCGACGGAATTGATCGTTGACCATTCGGTTCAGGTGGACAATTTTGGCACCCAAGACTGCCTTGAGAAAAATGTGGCCCTGGAGTACCGCCGCAACGGCGAGCGGTACGAGCTTTTAAAGTGGGCACAGAAGAGCTTTTCCAACTTCAGGGTCGTTCCACCCAATTCAGGCATCTGCCACCAGGTGAACCTCGAGCACCTGGGGCGGGTGGTGATTTCAGACAGTGATGGCGGTGATTCGATTGTATATCCCGACACGTTGGTGGGAACCGATTCCCACACCCCCATGATCAACGGTATCGGCGTCATGGGATGGGGGGTTGGCGGCATTGAAGCCGAGGCGGTCATGCTGGGCCAGCCCTATTACATGTCCATCCCCGAGGTGATCGGGGTCAAGCTTGTGGGTCACCTCAAACCGGGGGTAACGGCCACCGACCTTGTGCTCACCATCACCGAGATGCTTCGCAAGGTCAATGTGGTGGAGAAGTTTGTCGAGTATTTCGGACCCGGCATGAAGAGCCTGTCCGTGACCGATCGTGCGACCATTGCCAACATGACCCCCGAGTATGGGGCCACCCTCGGGTTCTTCCCGGTGGACGAAAAGACCCTCGAGTACCTGGAAATCACCGGAAGGGGAGAAAGGGCAAAGGTTGTGGCTGCGTATACAAAAGCCACGGGCATGTTCTACACCGGCGAAACCACACCCGATTTCACCCAGGTGGTTGAACTGGATCTTTCAACGGTTGAACTGTGCGTTGCAGGTCCTGCCCGGCCCCAGGACCGCATCTGCCTTCCCGATCTTAAAGCGCATTTCCAAGACAGCCTGGCCGGTTCAAAACCGCGGTTTGACCTGGAGTTAAACGGTCAGCCCATCAGGATCGGTGATGGCAGCATCGTCATTGCCGCCATCACCTCGTGCACCAACACCTCCAACCCCCACGTGCTCATGGGGGCAGGGCTGATTGCCAGAAATGCCGTTGCACGGGGCCTCAAGGTGCCGTCGTTTGTGAAAACATCCCTTGCGCCCGGTTCCAGGGTGGTGATGGAATACCTTGAATCGGCAGGGCTAGTTCCTTTTTTCAATGCCCTTGGCTTCCATGTGGCAGGCTTTGGCTGCACCACCTGCATCGGTAACAGCGGACCGCTCGATCCTGAAATTGAAAAGGTCATTGAGACCAGCGAGTTGAACGTGGCTGCCGTTCTTTCGGGCAACCGGAACTTTGAGGCCCGCATCCACCAGAAGATCAAGTCAAATTTCCTGGCATCGCCCATGCTGGTGGTACTGTTTGCCCTTGCAGGCCGGGTGGACATCGATCTTACCACAGAACCCGTGGGCCTTGACCCCAACGGCGAACCGGTCTTCATGGCCGATCTATGGCCTGGGTTTGACGAGATTGACCAGTTTGTGAAGCACCACGTCAAACAGGGGTTCTTTGAGAACGAATATGCCCGCATCTTTGACGGGGATCAGTTCTGGGAGGCCCTTGACATTGACCAGAGCACCACCTTTGCCTGGAACAAAGCATCCACCTACATTAAAAATCCGCCCTATTTTGACGGGTTTTCCCTGGACGTCCAGCCGCCTGGCGACATCCGGGATGCCAGGGCTTTCCTTGTTGTGGGCGATTCTGTGACCACCGATCATATTTCCCCTGCCGGTGCTATTCCCGAGTCGTATCCGGCCGGTAAATACCTGGTTGAAAAGGGGGTCGCCCCGGAGCAGTTCAACTCCTATGGCGCCCGCCGGGGCAACCACGAGGTGATGATGCGGGGTACCTTTGGCAACATTCGCATTAAAAACAAACTTGTGGCGCCAAAACAGGGCAGCTTTACCCTTAAATTTCCCGAGGGCAAAGAGATGTTCAACTATGACGCGGCCATGGCCTATGCCGAAGAAGGTACGCCCCTGGTTGTTCTGGGGGGCAAGGAGTATGGCACGGGGTCTTCCCGGGACTGGGCTGCCAAGGGCACCACCCTTTTGGGGATCAAGGCTGTTATTGCCGAGTCCTATGAGCGGATCCACCGGAACAACCTTGTGGGCATGGGGGTGCTTCCCCTGGTATTTGCCAATGGCGACACTGCCAAAAGCCTGGGGCTTGACGGCAGGGAAACCTATGTCATATCCGGGGTGGAAAAGATGACCCCCGGCAAGACCCTGACGGTCAAGGCGGTCCGGGACGACGGCAGTGAGATTGTGTTTGAGGTGCTTTCACGCCTCGATACCCAGGTGGATGTGGATTATTTTGAAAACGGAGGTATTCTGCCCTGTGTGATTCGCAGGATGGTGGCCGAAACCGCCTGATACTCAGTTGATCATGGGGATAACCGGAGGGGCCGCTCTGCAATCAGGCAGGGTGGCCCTTTGACGCTTTCACTGCCCTGTGCCAGGAATCAGACCTTCCACGAGTTTGCCCAGGTGGGCAAGGTGGTTTTTTTCCTCCTGGGCGATTCGTGTGAGGATCTCCCGGCCCCTGGCGTCTGTTGTCCGCCATGCAGCCCTGAGGTAGAGGTCAAGGGCCTGGGCCTCGATGGCCATGGCAATGAAAACCACATCCCCAGGGGTTTCCCACTGGGGCATGTAGTAGTCGATGTACTCCTGGGTGGTCATGCCGCCCTCAAGGGTGCCCTGCAGGGCCGTTGCTTTGAGCTGCTCTGCGTTGATTGAAGGGCCGGCCATTCTTTGATATTCCTTGAGAATGCTCTCCTGGTGAAGGGCTTCAACCCGGGCCAGGGTTGAGAAAAGATCCCGGACTTCAGAAGGGGTGACCTTTTCTCCCATGGAAAGATAAAATTCTTTTAACCCCTGTTCAAGACCATAGGCGATTTCAAGGATTTCCCGGGGGGATTCAACCCCTGTGAAAAAGGTAAGCCCCTGATTCTCCCTGCCAAGGGCCGCACCGCCCTCCCAGGCGTGGAAACCGCCCGTAAGGTTGATGATTTCGGTGAAGGTGTCGTCCATGGCCATGAGCTGGCAGGCGGCCCGGCTGCGCGGGCCTGAACTGCAGTAGACCACCACGGGAAAATTCCTGGGGATCTCGTCCAGGCGATCCACAAGCTCGGGCAGGGGGATCAGGCGCGCTCCAGGAATATGACCTGCCTGGTATTCACCTGGCTGGCTTACATCCACAAGGGTGACCTGGTCCACGGGACGATGGTTCAAAAAGGCCCGGGCCGCGTCCGGATCAAGCGAACGGATCGGGGTGAGATAGGGTTTCCATTTCATGGCTCAATCCTCGGAATTCTCGTCGGTCTGTTCATGTTCTCCCAGAAAGGCGTCGTTCATCGCTTCGAGCACGGGCATCCTGACCCCCAGTCCATGGGCACAGGTCAGTGCCTCCCTGATGTCGATCAGGGATTGGAGTTTTTTACCCTCTTCGATCCATTGGCGGTTGAGTTTTTTGACAACTTTTCCAGGGTCTTTGCCTTTTTTGGCAGCCAGGCCTGCCTTTCGGCCAAAATCCCGCCACACACCTTCAAGGCAGAGGGTGATGAAGGTGGCTGTCCAGGCAAGGCTTCCGGAGCTGAAGGTCTCCTTGTTTGCCCCAAGGGCCAGGGCCAGGGCGCAGGCCTCGGATGAAATTTCAGCCATGAGAAAGCCTGTTTCAGGGGTCTGGGTGATGCGTTTGGACGATATCATGAAATTGACCCAGATGGCGTAAATCCTTGCCATAATATCGGCGACCTGAACGCCCAGGGGGTCGTTGGACAGCATGGGACGTTCAGGATTGGGGTCAAACATGCTTGAGATCTCTCGAATGATGGAGGCAGGGCCCGCCAGAATGCCGTTGATCTGCCGCTGGTCAACCACATCATTGGGCGAAACAGGCCCTGCAATGGTCAGGATCTCCACATCGTTGCGCCGGTATTCGGATAAGAGCCGCCGTACTGCCGTAAAGGGGATGCAGTTCATACCGGGAATAAATCCCCGGGTGGCAACGATGAGGGTGAGGGGCTGCTCGGAGACCTTCAGAATATTGCGGACATCCTGTTCAAAGGTTTCCGGTTTGGATGCCAGGATCACTTCGCTGGCCTTTCTGAATGCGCTGGGGTGGTCGCAGGTGACAAAGATGTTCTTGGGAAGGAGTTGGTCCTTGAACCTGCCCGGTCCCTGGCGGTTAAGGCCCATCTGGGCTGCCACATCCTTTCTGGCGTCAAAGATGGTGAGGCTTGCGTTGTTGTACCGTTTGTCGTCAAGCAGCCGGTTGCCGATGAGTGACGACAGGGCAAACCCCCAGTTCCCGGCCCCTACAATCACGATGTTCTGGCTGGCCGTGGGCGAGTAGAGCCGGCGGTCTCCGTGGGTGGCGTAGTAGGAGAGGGCGATTTCGTCCTTGACCTCGGGAAGGCCGATGACGTCCTTGCCAAAGCGCCTGACAACCCCCCTTTGTTTCAGGGTCCGAAGGCCGTCTGCCACGATCTCCTCGGCAGGGTTGTTGATGATGAAATCTTCAAAATCCGCTGCTTCGCCAAAGGTTTCCACATGGTACTCTTTGATGGCGGCGATCTCGGATTTAACGGCCTGGACAAGATCCTTCTGGCGGTGTTTCCTTGCCGTCACAAGCCCCCGGGCCGTTACCTGGCTTGCCATGATTTTTTTGTTCCTGGCGATCTCCTTGATCGACGAGAGGGCGACAAATTCATCCAGGGAGATACCGGTCTTATCCCTGGCATGGGCCTGTTTGAGTTCGCTCAAAAGCATGGGTGGCGGGACCGTGACATAGGCCCGCCCGTACAGCGCTTTTGCAGACCGCCACAAAAAGGTCTTGGGGTGAATCACAAACCTTGCCAGGGTCCGTAACAGGCCCATGCCCCGCACCCAGGAGATGCCGCTTTTCCTTGAACACATCATCAAATCTTCGGGAACGGCAGAGTAGGAGAGTGCCACGGGCTGAATGACCAGGTCATCCTCAACGTTGATGGCGCCCTTGAGGGTGACCAGTCGCTTGGGATACCTCAGGCTTCCGTCCCGGGTCCTTGCGCCCCCCCGCCACGCCTCAAGAAAGATGCCCTGCTGGGCGCCGGCACGGCTCAGGGCGCTGCAGTAATTGCAAAGGGCCGCCACCTGGTGGCGGCTTGCTCCCTGGCGCAGCACCACATAGGATCCGGTCATGAGCAGTCGTTCAAGGCTTTTAATGACCATCATGTTCTGGCCTGCGGCAAACACGGGAAGTCCCATGGCAAGATCCTGCCACAGCAGATCCACCAGGAACTCATCCAGGTGGGATGAATGGTTGACCAGGTAGACCACGCCCAATCCCTGGCGTCTGTACTCCCTGAGTTTTTCAATGTGCTTTAATTCCCGTTTGTCCGGGGAGGTAAAGGGAACGTCTGGATTCTGATTGTCAAAGAGGTGGTTAAAGGCAAGGCCCATGGTGGCGGCAGTATCCACATGGGTTTTGCGGCTGTAACGGATGGCGATCTCGTCGACCAGGGCTTCTATTTCATCCTGTGAGACGGTTCCGCCTTCCTGCTTGATCTGCTCCATGGTGAGTCGGACTGCGATGCGGTTTATTTCGTCGGTGTTCTGCCAGTCCAGGGGGATTTTGTTGTATCGATCAAGAAACGGCCGGCCGGCGTCACTGTTGGCAATTCGTTCGGCCAGGTTTACAAAGCTTATCCGGTTGATGGCCGCAGCCATCAGGCGGCTGAAATTTTTTTTAAAGAACGAACGTTTTTTTTTTATGGTTTGTTGCTTTTCAGGCATGGTAGATAACTCCAGGTGACGGTTAAATTAGGATTTTAATAGATAACGCCTTTGACACGAGGAAATACCACATTGTTTCCGACAAATCAAAGACTAGAAAATCGAGCCAGACAGGGACGCCCTTGTTTGAGCGGTAAACCAGGAGAAACCATGGCAAAACAGGCAAAAAATTCCACCCTTGTGTATTCCACTGAAACCGGCAGGATCTGCCCTGTCTGCAGCCTGCCCGTGGCACAGTGCCAATGTAGAAAATCCGCTCAGGCGGCTGAAACCGATGGCAAGGTCAGGATCGCCTATGTTACAAAGGGGCGAAGGGGCAGGGGGGTCACCCTTGTCACAGGCCTTGCCCTGGAAGGCGACGGGCTCAAGGCCCTTGCCAAGAGGCTGAAACAGCGGTGCGGCACGGGCGGTACTGTAAAGGGGGGGACCATTGAGATCCAGGGGGACCAGCGGGAGATCCTCACGGCAGAACTCAAGGCCCTTGGAAAGATTTGAAATTCATTCTTTTTTTTGTTTACAAATCCCTTGCAAATCTGATTTACTAACAGACTGTTTTAAAACCGCCATTGGCGGCGGTTTGAATTTTATTTTTGTGGCCGGTACCAGGGATCTTGTCCTGGCCATGTTGGTTCATGGGGAGACGTGTGAATATAAAGCTGAGCGGCATTGTTATTATTGTCGGCAACTATGGCAGTGGCAAGACGGAGACTGCCGTAAACCTTGCCTTTAACCGTCGCGCTGCCGGCGTTGACGTGGCCATGGCAGATCTTGACCTGGTCAACCCCTATTTCAGGACCCGGGAGGCAAGGCAGGTCCTGTTTGAAAAGGGAATCCGGCTGGTGCTGCCCGAAGAGAAATACATGGATGCTGATCTTCCCATACTGGCACCCCAGGTGGCGGGTTTGATCAGGAATCCGGCCGGGCTGACCATCCTTGACGCCGGGGGAGATGATGTGGGAAGCATCGTGCTTGCAGCCCTAGCAGACTCCCTTGCCGGCAGACCGATAAACCTGATCCAGGTGGTGAATCCACTCAGGCCCTTTACCGATACGGTGGAGGGGTGCATGCGGATAAGAGACGAGATTGAATATTCGTCAAAATTGAAGATAACCGGCTTGGTGAGCAACGCCAATCTCATGGACGAGACAACGCCGGATATCATATACAAGGGATATGACTTGATACAGGAGCTGTCGGCTCGGACCGGCATTGGCGTGGAATTTATCACGGCCCATGGGGATCTTTTACCCGGTCTTGATATGACAAGATTTGAAACCCCTGTATTGCCCATTTTAAGATGGCTTGTTCCCCCGTGGAAGAGGCAAGGTTCCTAAAAGGAGTTATGGTTCATGGCATTAAAACATATTATTGACGCTGAAAGGTGTAAGGGCTGCGGCCTGTGCATATCCGTGTGCCCGAAAAATGTGCTGGAAATTTCCGACACAGTGAGCGCCAAGGGGTATTTTCCCGCCTTTCAGGCAAGACCGGATGACTGCATTCAATGCACATTGTGCTGTATCATGTGTCCGGATGTGGCGATCACAATTATTGAATCTGATCTGGAAAAAGCAATGGAGGACAAGTGATGGCCAAGGTGTTGATGAAGGGAAACGAAGCGATCGGTGAGGCGGCAATCCGAGCCGGGTGCAAGAATTATTTTGCCTATCCCATCACGCCCCAGTCAGAGGTCGCAGAATACCTGGCCAAGAGAATGCCTGAAGTTGACGGTGTCTTTGTACAGGGCGAAAGCGAAGTTGCCGTGGGGTACATGATTTTCGGGGCCGCAGCCTGCGGTGAACGGGTGATGACTACCTCGTCAAGCCCCGGAATCAGCCTCATGAGCGAGGCGTTGAGTTATATTGCAGGGGCACGCTGCCCGGCCGTTTTTGTCAACATCATGCGCGGCGGTCCCGGGCTTGGCGGAATTCTTCCCTCCCAGGGGGATTACTTCCAGGCAACCAAGGGCGGCGGCCATGGTGATTACAGGTTGCTGGTCATGGCCCCCGAGGGGGTCCAGGAGGCCGTTGAAATGACCATGAAGGCCTTTAAACTGGCCGAAAAATACCGGGGACCGGTCATGATTCTCGGGGACGGGCTCATCGGGCAGATGATGGAGCCGGTGGAGTTTCCGGAAGATTTTGACACAACGCCCACCAATAATGACGACTGGGCCACCAGCGGCATGGACACCCGGAAGAGTGACAAGCGAAACATTGTAAAGTCCCTGTTCCTTGATCCCAAAGCGTTGAATGACCACAATCTCTTGCTTAAATCCAACTATGAACGGATGAAGCAGGAGGAGATCCTCTACGAGGGATACAATACAGACGCAGACTACAGGATTCTCATCGTGAGCTACGGCACCATGAGCCGTGTGTGCAAGACTGCCATTGATACCATGAAGGCCGAGGGCCTTGAGGTCGGCATGGTCCGACCCCGGACGCTTTTCCCCTTTCCGGAAAAGGCGGTCCACGATGGGGCTGTCAAGGCAAGCTGCAGTCACGTTGTCAGCATCGAGCTCAACATGGGGCAGATGGTCGAGGACGTTGACCGCTGCGTCAAGGGGCAGCGCCCTGTGACCTGGTATGGAGAGTGCGGGGGTGACATCCCAACCCCAGAAGAGATCATTGACCATGTCAAGTCATTATTGAACAACTAAAGCGTCTGCCAAGGAGAAGATTTATAATGGGAAAAACATTTTCAAGGCCTGAAGCCCTTTCCGACGCCCACACCCACTATTGCCCCGGGTGCACCCACGGGATTGTACACAGGCTTGTTGCCGAGGTCATTGACGAGCTCGGCATCAGGGGCAGGACCGTGGGGATTGCCCCCGTGGGATGTGCTGTTCTTGCATACAACTATTTTACCTGTGATTTCCAGGAGGCAGCCCACGGCCGGGCGCCTGCCATGGCAACGGGTATCAAGCGGGTGAGACCCGACCTTATGGCCTTTACCTACCAGGGGGACGGCGACCTTGCCAGCATCGGCATGGGTGAGATTGTCCATGCGGCCAACCGGGGGGAGAAGTTCACCACCATTTTCATCAACAACGCCATCTACGGCATGACCGGCGGCCAGATGGCCCCGACCACCATGCCCGGCCAGCGGGCAACCACGGCTCCTGCCGGAAGGGACGTTGAAAAGACCGGCATGCCCATGCGCATGTGTGAACTTCTTTCAAGCCTTGCCACGCCCGGGTACATCGCCCGGGAGACGGTGCTCAAACCCAAGTATATCAACAAGGCAAGAAAGGCGATTAAACGGGCCTTTGAATATCAGAGGGAAAATCGTTGCTTCAGCTTTGTGGAGATTGTGTCAACCTGTCCGACCAACTGGGGCATGACCCCGCTGGATGCGTTGAAATGGGCCGAGGATACCCTTTTGCCCTATTATCCCCTTGGGGAGTTCAAGACGCCCGACGCGTAAAAAAACCTAAAAAATATAGTTGTTTTTGGAGGAGTATATGCAGAAAGAAGTTATGTTTGCAGGTTTTGGGGGCCAGGGAATTCTCTTGAGCGCAAAGCTGCTTGCCCATGCCGCCATGGAGCAGGGATCCGAGGTGATGTGGATTCCCTCCTATGGTCCGGAGATGAGGGGGGGGACAGCCTACTGCACCGTTGTGGTGAGCGACAGACACATCGGGTCTCCCATCATCAAGAATCCCACCCACCTGGTTGCCATGAACCGACCGTCCCTTGAGAAGTTTGCCCCCGTGGTCAAGCCCGGCGGTGTGGTGCTGATCAATTCTTCATTGATTCCCATCCGTTCGGGCAGAACCGATGTGGTTGAACTCATCGTGCCTGCCAACGAGGCCGCCATCGGGCTTGGCAGCGTAAAATGTGCCAATATTGTTGCCGTGAGCGCCTTTGCCGCAAAGAGCAAAATGGTGGATGTGGAGATCCTGAGGGAGTGCGTTAAAAAGGAATTTTCAAAAAAGGCCAAGCTTATTCCGCTGAATATGAAGGCCTTTGACGAGGGGTTAAAAATAGCCGGTATGTAAATCAACAATCATAACAGGAGGTGCTGCATGATCAGGGTTGAAATCTCTCTTTTTCTTAAAAATGCTCCCGGAGAACTTGGAACGCTTACTTCGCTTTTCGGGGAGGCCGGGGTGAACATTGATGCCATCACCATCCAGGATGCGTCAAGCTATGTTCAGAATCTATTCGAGGCAAGGGGAAAATCCCTGAAGCGTATCGCCTCGTCGGCCAATTACAGCTCCATGAGGAGGGACAGCGCCGATTTTGCCCTGATCCGCATTGTTGTGAATAAACCCGATGTTGCCGTGGATGTATTGAACAAACACGACTACATCTTTGACACCAAGGAGGTCATTGCCATTGACATTGAGAATGTTCCTGGAAAACTTGCCGAGATTACCCGAAAATTTGGCAAGGAGGGAATCAACATCAACTATGTCTATGGATCGGTCTCCCCGGCAGATTCCAAGTGCCTGTTTGTCTTTTCCCCTGAGGATGTTGTGCTTGCTGCCAAGATTTTTCAGTAAGCAATAAATCTGAAACTAAATCTGGGGACACCTTACTTAATTCCGTAATTCTGTTGAATGAGCAATACTGCAAGGGAATTAAGTAAGGTGTCCCCCCTCCAGGTGTCCCCCCTTCCGGAGACCTACTTGAGGACGCTGTTTGAGATGACGATGCGCTGGATTTCGGATGTGCCTTCGTAGATGGTGAATACCCTTGCATCCCTGTAGAACCGCTCCACTGGATAATCCTTTGTAAATCCGTATCCCCCGTGGATCTGGATGGCCCTTGCCGTCACCTGGTTGACCATTTCCGATGCAAACAGCTTTGCCATGGAGGCCTGGGTTGTGTAATTCTCCCCCCTGTCCTTCATGCCGGCAGCCGACATGACCAGCTGGCGTGCTGCTTCGATCTGGGTGGCCATGTCGGCGATCTGCCATCGGATGCCCTGGTGATTGGCAATGGCCTTGCCAAACTGTTTTCGTTTTTTGGCGTATTTCACCGAGGCGTCAAGGGCGGCCTGGGCCACCCCAAGGGATTGGGCGGCAATGCCGATTCTGCCGCTGTCAAGGCCTGACATGGCGATCTTGAACCCGTCTCCCTCGTTGCCCAGAAGGGCCGAGACCGGTACCCGGCAGTTCTCAAAGATCAGATCCGTGGTGTCCGAAGCCCTGAGGCCCATTTTGTCTTCCATGTGCCCGACAATGAGACCGGGGGTTTCCTTTGCCACAAGAAAGGCGCTGATCCCTTTGTGGCGGGCGGCTTCGTCGGTCTTGGCCGTTACAATGACGGCCCGGGAATTCTTGCCCGAGGTGATAAACCGTTTTGTGCCGTTGATCACGAAGTGGTCACCGTCACGAACTGCCGTTGTGGTCTGGCTCACCGGATCTGAACCGGCATCGGGTTCTGTCAGGGCAAAGGCGCCGATGATCTCTCCCTGTGCCAGGGGAACGAGGAAGGTCTGCTTTTGTTGTTCCGTGCCGAATCGGTTGATGCTTTCGCATACAATTGAATTCTGTACTGACATGACCACCGATGTGGAGGCACATGAATAGGCAATTTCAGACAGGGCCAGTACATAGGATACTGCGTCCGCCCCTTCGCCCCCATATTCCGTGGGGATCATCATGCCCATGAGACCCAGTTCTCCCATCTGCTTGAAATTTTTCCAGGGAAACTCCTTGGTCTGGTCCCGCTCGGCTGCCGTTGCCGCCACCACCTTTCTGGAAAATTCCCTGACCATGCTCTGGATCATCAATTGTTCATCGCTTAGTTTGAATGACATTTTGTCTCCTTTTCCGACCTAGGGGCTGTAAACCACCACAATAAGTTCCGCATCGGTTGCACCCGGGTTCTTCAGATCGTGCTTGATGCTGGAATTAAAGTGAAGGGATTCCCCGGCCTTAAGGTGGTTGAGATGGTCTCCCACGGCAATTTCAACCGCTCCCTTGAGCACATAGACAAATTCTTCTCCCTCGTGGCGAAAACCGACACCGCCGTGGGAAGTGTTTGCCTCAACCAGGATGCGGAATGCCTTTAAATGCTTGTTTTCCGCCCCCGGGGTGAGGGGGGTGTAGGCATAGTTGTCCGTGCGCTTGGTGTAGGCCTCTGCCCGCTTTTCCGCACTGGACGCCTGGTCCTTGAGAAAATAGCCGGAATCAATGCCCAGTGCCCTCGAGATCTGGAGAAGGGTTCCCACGGACGGTCGCTGCTCCCCTGATTCCACTTTTGTTAAAAAATCAATGGACAGGCCTGTCTCGTTTGCAAGGAAATCAAGATCAACGGATTTCTCCAGCCTGACCTTTTTTATTGTTTCACCAATGTGAACAATAGGGGTCTTTTTTTTTGCCATTTCTGCTCCTTTTTCTGCTGTATCAATCCAGGGTCGTGGGTGCAGACCCGGGGGATATCGGATGAACGTCCCAAAAGTTGATCGAGCGCTCGGTCATACATAATCAGATAAAAAAAGGGTTGTCAAGAATTTGGATGAATTCCATGACAACCCTTGAAACAGGCCTAGGCGGAGATGAATATTTTTCGATCTCCCTTTGCCCATAGGGGTTTCTATTCTACTTTTTCGATCCAGGATTCAGTGTCTTCTGCCCTTCCATACTGGATGTCTGTAATGGCCTTGTTGAATTTCAGGGCCATGGGACCGGTTTTTCCATCGCCAATGGTCAGAACTTCGTCGCCGTAGCGCATCTCGCCAACAGGGGAGATGACGGCTGCAGTTCCAGACCCAAAGGCTTCCTTAAGGGTGCCGTTGCCATGGGCTTGGATGAGTTCGTCAATGCTGATTTTTCGCTCGGACACCTTCATGCCCCAGCGTTTTGCAAGGGTAAGGACGGAATCCCGGGTGATGCCGGGAAGGATGCTGCCGTTGAGTTCCGGGGTGACAAGTTCGTCGTTGATGCAGAAAAAAATGTTCATGGCGCCGACTTCTTCGATGTACTTACGTTCTACCCCGTCAAGCCACAGCACCTGGGCATAGCCCTCTTTTTTTGCCTGTTCAGAGGCAAAGAGGCTGGCGGCATAGTTGCCGGGGGTCTTGAATTCGCCGATACCGCCCCTCACGGCCCGGACATGGTCCTTTGAGATCCAGATGTTGACCGGGTTGAATCCAGCAGAATAGTAGGCGCCAACCGGTGACAGAATGATGAAAAACCGGTAGGTGTGGGACGCCCTGACGCCCAGGTAGGGGTCGGTGGCAATTACGGTGGGGCGAATGTACAAAGAGGTGCCAGGGGCCTCTGGAATCCAGTTTTTTTCAAGGCGAAGAAGGGTTTTCAGGCTTTCCATGATAAAATCAATGTCAATGGTCGGAATGCACAGCCCTTTTGCGCTCTTATTCAGGCGTTTGAAGTTTTCCCTTGCCCGGTAGAGACGAATTTCTCCAGTGCTGGTTTTGTAGGCCTTGAGTCCTTCAAAGATGGCCTGGCCATAGTGGAGCATCATGGTGGCAGGCGAGAGGGTCAGGTCGGCAAAGGGTTCAATGCGGGGATTGTGCCATCCCTTGTCAATGGAGTAGTCCATGTTGAACATATGGTCTGTAAATGTGGTTCCAAAGGCAAGTTTGGTGTCTTCCGGCCGGGTTCCTTTTTCTTGTTTTTCAGTTATGGATAATTCCATGGATACTCCTTTATTGAAAAAATTAGATTAAGTTGGATATATGATCCCGAACCCAGGCCTTTGTCAAGGCAATTTCTTTTTTAGCGGACAATTTTAATCCATGGCTTCGGGTTGGCGCCGGGGGTGGGATAAAATGCTTTAATCAAACCGTAATCGGGTGTACCCTGTGTGACAATAAGACATGGGCACCGGGGTGTTTTGCGGTACCCAGGACCTTTCCATCGAATTCTTGAAGGAGGCAGCCATGGCAATGATGAAGGCGCTTGTAAAGGCAATGCCGGAAAAGGGTCTCTGGCTCCAGGAACTGCCGGTGCCCGAACCTGGCATGAATGATGTGCTGATCAAAATTAAAAAAACAGCCATTTGTGGAACTGACATCCATATTTACAACTGGGACGCCTGGTCACAGCGCACGATACCGGTTCCCATGCAGATCGGCCATGAATTTGTCGGCGTGGTTGACCGGGTGGGGAAAAATGTCCATGACTTTAAACCCGGGGATCTGGTGTCGGGTGAAGGACATCTGGTTTGCGGACGATGCCGGAACTGCCTTGCAGGGCGGCGCCATCTGTGCATGAACACCAGTGGCGTGGGTGTGAATCGACCCGGGGCCTTTGCAGAATATCTGTCCATTCCAGTTACCAATGTATGGTATTGCGACAGCACCATTCCCCTTGAGGTGCTGGCCTGCTTTGACCCCCTTGGCAATGCAGCCCATACGGCCCTTTCCTTTGATCTGCTGGGCGAAGATGTGCTCATTACCGGAGCCGGTCCCATCGGCTGCATGGCCTGCGCCATTGCCGTCCATGCCGGGGCCCGTTATGTGGTTGTCACCGATGTCAACCCATATCGCCTTTCCCTTGCAAAGCAGGCGGGTGCGACCCTTACGGTGAATGTTATGGAAAATACGGTTTTGAATGCCCAGGAACGGCTTGGCATGAAAGAGGGGTTTGATGTGGCAATGGAGATGTCGGGCCATCCTCAAGCCTTTAACGCCATCCTGGAGAATGTCTGCCATGGCGGCAAGATCGCCATGCTTGGAATCATGCCGGATAAAACCCCCATGGACTGGAACCGGGTGGTTTTTAACGGGCTTACCATCAAGGGTATCTATGGTCGAGAGATGTATGAGACCTGGTACAAGATGACGGCAATGATTCAGTCAGGGCTTGATATCCAGCCGTTGATCACCCACAGATTTCACTACACCGAGTTTGAAACCGGATTCAAGATCATGGGATCCGGTCATTCGGGTAAAGTGGTGCTTGAGTGGTCCTGATGCAATCGTTCGGGAAGCAGAGTCGCTATAAAACCCAACCCATCAGAGGCTTTTCGTCGGGCATATTGTTGTTCACACCATGGGCTGCGACACGGCCTTGGAAATTGCAGGGATATTTTCCCGTCCCGGGGGTGCAGTGGTCGGGTAATCCCCCTCGATCTGGCCTTTTTCTTGAAACCATCGCTTTTCCACACAATTTAATCACAATATCCACATTTTAGATTGTTACTCTGATTAAAATTGACAATACTTTCGGGATCGGCTGAGGTCCTGATTTTTTTGATTGAGGGAGGTATGTTGCAATGCGATATTGTATGTTTTTAAAATTACAAAGAAATATCGCAGATAATCCTTGACATCCCATGCCAAATCCAGGATAAAGATCTATCTTTGATAGAGGCATGCTTTCATGCCGGTTTCCAGTTTCCACTCTGTGTCGCCCCATTCATAGCAATATGGTCGGATCAGCCTGGAAAGATATGTTACAATAAGCTGAGTTTTCTCGGCGTTTTAAAGTTAGGAGATTTTATAAATGAACGATTTTCTTCAAAACCTCCGAGGAGGTCAGAAAGACAACCGTGCTGCAAAGACCCGTCGGGGATTTGACAATAATAATCAGCAACCCAATTACAACTCTTCTTCCCATTTTCATTCAAATGGTGCCTATCAGAATCCAAGGGTTGGGAATGGAAAACGGCCCATGCGAACCAATCCCCAGAATCAGATACCCATGGACCCCACTGCCATGATGCTCTCGCCTGAAGTTATTGAAAATATTATGATCCTTGCCGACACCATGATCAAAAATCAGGAATTCCTTGCCGCAGTCCATGAACGAAGGGCCGCAGCCGAAGAGCGAAAGGCTGATTCCCTGGAGGAAATTGCCGAGTATCTCAGGGTGATTGCCGTTCCGTCGCTGGCAGACGACGCTTTCCAGGATGAACAATACCAGGAGGATGAACCGGTTGAAGAGGTTTTTGTGAGACCCGCTCCCCAGCCGGTCCGCCAGGCAGCACCCCAGGCCTTCCAGGAGCCCGAGCCGGTCGTTCCGGTTAAAAAGCGGAGGGGCCGAAAGCCAAAGGCGTTGAAACTTGCCGAGGAAAAAGCGGCTGCGGAAAAAGCGGCGGCTGCAGGCTTGCCCGAAGAGAAGAAGGTAAAGGTCCTCAAGCGCACAAAGGCTGAAAAATTAAAAATCGCCGACCAGGAAGCGAGTAACCCGGAAACGGGCAAGACCGAGATCCTGTCAAGGGATGCGGTCATGGAGATCGTAAACTCCATGCGAAGGGATGGCGCAACCTTTGATCAGGTTGCCCAGCGTCTGGTTGCACTGGGGCAGCCGACCTTTTCAGGACGGGGTGAGTGGCATGCCCAGACGGTTCATCGGCTCTGTAATACCAAGAAGTAATCAGCAGTAAAAATATCAAACCGTAATATCTAAAATCCCCGGGGCCCAATGGGGTTCCCCGGGGATTTTTATTTGTTTGAAATGGTCTGCATGTATTCGTCCCATTCCAGGGGCAGCAGCTGGCGTTTTTTGGTGTTGCACGCTTTGCAGCAGGGAACCACATTGGATTTTACGGACATTCCCCCCCTGGCGATCGGGACCAGGTGGTCCATGGTGAGTTCCTTTGGGGGGAAAACCTTGCTGCAGTAGTGGCAGATACCCTGGGAGCGGCGTCTTTTCCACCATTGACTGTTCCTGAGGTCCCTTGCCTTTTGGCGTTGACGTTTCTGGGTTTCGTCGTCAACGGGCATATAAAAAACGTCCACCCTAGTACCCGAATTCCTTCATGATCCGTTCGTCCCGGCTCCAGTTTTTTGTGACCCTGACAAAGAGTTTGAGCATCACCTTTGTGCCGGTCATGCGCTGGATGTCCATGCGGGCCTTGGCACCGATCTGCTTGAGCATCTGTCCGCCCTTGCCAATGATGATTCCCTTTTGTGAGTCCCGGTCCACATGAATGGTGGCGTGGATCTCGGTGAGCCTGGGCTTTTCCGTGAACGCGTCAACGGTCACGGCAATGGAATAGGGGATTTCCATTCCCGTCAGCCGGAACACCTTTTCCCGGATCATTTCACCGGCGATGAACCGTTGGGAAACATCTGTAAGGGTGTCCTTGGGAAATAGCCTGGGACCCGACGGCAGGCACTGTTCAACCTCGGCAAGGAGCTTTTCCGTCTGATCGCCGGTTTTGGCAGACACCGGGACCACTGCCTTGAATTCGTGGAGGGATGCGTACCGGGCAATAAGGGGAAGAATTTCATTGCCCTTGACCAGGTCGATCTTGTTCAGGGCCAGGACAACGGCCTTGGCTCTTTTTTGAAGCTGTTCAATGATCAACGCTTCAGACTCAATGTCCCTGGAGGTGACATCGATCATGAGAAGGATGGCATCCACATCGTCCACGGCCGAAAGGGCCTGGTCCACGATCTTTTTGTTGAGCAGGGAATGGGCCCGGTGGATGCCGGGGGTGTCAACAAAGATGACCTGGGCATGGGGTCTTTCAACCACGCCGAGGATCCTGTCCCGGGTGGTCTGGGGTTTTTTGCTGGTGATGGAGATCTTCTGCCCGAGGACGGTGTTGAGAAGGGTTGATTTCCCGGCATTGGGTGCGCCGACAATGGCGATAAAACCGGCTTTAAAATCGGTCTCCTGGGGGGTGTCTTTAATCATAGGTTTTTTCCTGAATGCTGCGATTAGGGGTTCAGCATGGTGTCAAGCTCTGCCCAGAGCCTGTCCCTTCCCAGCCTTGTTTTTGAAGAAAAGGCAATGAGTCTGTCCTGTTCCATGCCAAGGCAGCGGGCAATGGTGCTGATGCTTTTCTGCTGTTTTGTCTTGGACAGTTTGTCCGCCTTGGTTAAAACAATGCGATGGGGGATGGCATGGGCTGTAAACCAGTTGATGAGGTCCAGCTCCTCTTGTTGGGGTTCCCGGCGCATGTCAATCAAAAGGACCATGGCCCTCAGGGTTTCCCGGACGGTGAGATACCGTTCGATCATGGGTCCCCACTGGGCCCGAATTTTTTTGGAAACCTTTGCATAACCGTATCCCGGAAGGTCCACAAGGGACAGGTTCCCATTGAGAAGAAAGAAGTTGATCAGCTGGGTACAGCCGGGTTTGGCGCTTGTCTTGACAAGGCTTTTGCGGTTGATCAGCGTGTTGATCAGTGACGATTTCCCAACGTTTGACCGGCCGGCAAAGGCAACTTCCAGAAACAGGGGTTCGGTGTATTCGTCGGGTTTTGTGGCGCTCTTGATAAATTCGACATTTTTGATGATCATGTTCTGGCCTTAAAATACTGTTCCAGGCGGTTCAACCCCTTTTCAAGGTTTTCCATGGCGTTGGCGTAGGAGAATCTCAGGTAGCCTTCCCCGTTTTTTCCAAAGGCGATTCCAGGGGTTACCCCCACATGGGCCTTGTCAAGGATATCAAGGGCCAGGGCATAGGAGTCTGTGGAAAAGCGCTGTGCATTGGCAAATACGTAAAAGGCGCCGGTGGGTTCACAGGTGATGCCAAGTCCCATTTGCTTGAGTCTGTCGATCATGTATCTGCGCCGTCGGTCATAGGTTTCGCGCATGGTACGCGTTTCTGCTTCGGCCCCTTCAAGGGCGGCTGTGCCTGCGATCTGCATGAGTGAGTTGGCCGATATAAAAAAATTCTGCTGGAGTACCTGGAGGGGGCGCATGAATGTTTTGGGTGCAATGATGTAGCCAAGGCGCAGTCCGGTCATGGCAAACAACTTGGAAAACCCGTTAAATACAAAGGCATCCCGGGTGAATTCCAGAATCGAAGCGGCCCTTTCGCCGTAGACAAGGCCGTGGTATATTTCGTCGGAGATCAGGGGGATGCCATAGGACCGGGCAAGTTCCTTGATTTCGTTCATCCGCTCCTGGGGCATGACAATTCCCGTGGGGTTGGACGGCGAATTGATCATGATCCCCTTTGTTCGGTCTGTTATTTTTGCTTCAATGGCTTCCGGGGTGTAGTGGAACCCCTGATCTTCAAACACGGGTACGGTAACGGGAACGCCCTGGGCAAAACGGATGAAGTTGGGATAGCAGGCGTAATGGGGGTCTGAGATGATGATTTCATCGCCAGGGTCCACAAGGGCTGAGAAAAGGAGCATCATGGCAGGGGAGGTTCCCGAGGTCACCAGGATCTGCTCCGGATCGATTTCAACCCTGTAGTTTCTATGATAATACGCTGCAATGGCCCGTCTGAGGCGGATATCGCCAAGGCTATGGGTGTAACCGGTCTGGTTGCATTCAAACCCCTCCATTGTGGCTGTCTTGACGCATTCGGGGATCTTAAAATCAGGTTCCCCGATCTCAAGGTGAACCACGTCAATGCCCACGGCTTCCATTCCATGGATCCGTTCAAGGACCTCCATGACAATAAAGGGGGTGATCTCCCGGGTTCTTTCGGCTGGACGCATTCTCTGCAAAGGAGGGGTCGTTTCCATTAAAGCACCTTGTTCAGCGGATATTCAATGATGCCTTCGGCGCCCTCTTTGATCAGGACCGGTATCAGGTCCCGGACCACGCTCTGGTCAACAATGGTCTCAACTGAAAACCAGGTGGATTTGTACAGGGACGCAACGGTTGGGGCGTTGAGGCTGGGCAGAAGGGTGACAATCTTTTCGATGATGGTTCCGGGAACGTTCATCTTGAGGCCGACCAGTTTGTCGGCCACAAGGGCGCTCTGGAGAAGAAGGGCAATCTGTTCGATTTTTTCCCGCTTGGCCGGAATTTCCCAGGCAGCCCGGTTGGCAATGAGCTGGGTGTTGGTCTGCATGATCTCGTGGATTACCTTGAGGTTGTGGGCACGGATGGTGCTCTCGGTCTCGGTGATCTCCACAATGGCATCGGCAAGGCCCGATACAATTTTGGCCTCGGTGGCACCCCAGGAGAATTTAACGTTCACATCAATGTTTCGCTCTTTGAAGAAGCGGCGGGTGTACTGGACAAGCTCGGTTGAGATGGTCTTTCCCTGGAGGTCTTCCAGGGTGTTCATGGGTGAATCGCCCGCAACGGCAACCACCCACCTTGCCGGTTTGGCACTCACCTTGGAGTAGACGAGGTCCGAGACCACATGGACGTCGGATTCATGCTCGGCAATCCAGTCCTTGCCGGTCAGTCCTGCGTCAATCACGCCGCTCTCCACATTGATGGACATCTCCTGGGCACGGCACAGGGCGCATTCGATGTCGTCGTCATTGATGTCCGGGAAATAGCTTCGCCCGTTGACGTTTATTTTCCAGCCGGATCGTTTGAAAAGTGCGATCGTGGCATCCTGAAGGCTTCCCTTGGGGATGCCGAGTTTTAATAGTTTTTTCATTTATATACCTTTTTCGGGTCAAATATTCGTTGTTCCACAACCTCGGGGGTATTGCCTTTCACCACTTTTGTGAAAAAGCAGCTCTTGTACCCCAGGTGACAGGCGGCGCCCCCCTTTTGCTCAACCTTGAGCAGTACGGTATCGTTGTCGCAGTCGATTCTGATCTCCTTGACAACCTGCACATGTCCAGAGGTCTCACCTTTTTTCCAGAGGGATTGCCGTGATCTGGAAAAGTAGGTAGCCATGCCCGATTCAAGGGTTTCATTCCAGGAATCCTCGTTCATGTAGGCGAGCATGAGGACCTCGCCGGTTACATGATCCTGGGCTATGGCAGGAATCAGGCCGCCTGTTTTGTTAAAGTCAAGTTCAACCATTGTAGGACGTTTCCTTCTAAATTATTTTAAAACTTAGATATTTATCCTTTTTCCAGGGGGATGTCAAACAGTTTTTCAGCCCACGTCTTGCCTTGGGCCGGGTTATCTGTTAATAAGGTGCTGTCTGTAAATTGTACGCATAATTTAAATCATCAACAGGTTGGCATGACAAAAAAGAAAAGCAAGGCTCAGATTCTAAAGCGCCGGGAAAAGAAACCCGTGCGGGGGGTATCTTTTACCCTGTTTAAATGGACCCTGATATGCTTCTGTGGTTCAGGACTCGTTGCCGCAGCAGGGCTCGCAGCGCTCTATTCCTATATCAGCCGTGATTTGCCAAAGATCATTTCACTCAAGGATTATACCCCTTCCATTGTCACCAGTGTGTTCTCAGACGACGGCAGGAAGATCGGTGAATTCTACAACGAACGACGCATCGTCATCCCCCTTTTCGAGATGCCCGATAATCTTAAAAATGCCGTTGTTGCTGCCGAGGATTCCAGGTTCAGGGAGCACCCCGGGGTTGATCTGCTCAGTATTTTCAGGGCCTTTGTAAAGAACCTGAAGGCCGGCGCCATTGTTCAGGGCGGGAGCACCATCACCCAGCAGGTGGCCAAGTCTTTTTTTCTGACACCGGCCAGGACCTACGAGCGCAAGCTCAAGGAGGCCATCCTTGCCTATCGCATTGATCAGTCGTTTACCAAGGATGAAATACTCTATCTTTATCTGAATCAGATCTATCTTGGCCATGGGGCCTATGGGGTGGAGGCGGCCAGTGAAAACTATTTTGGCAAGCATGCACGGGAGATGAACCTTGCCGAGTGTTCCCTGCTTGCCGGCCTGCCCCAGGCCCCGAGCCGCTACTCTCCGTTCCGCAACCCCGAGCTTGCCCGCCAGCGCCAGATCTATGTGCTCAACCGCATGAAGGCCGATGGTTACATTACCAACCTAGAGGCCACGGATGCCATCAATACCGTCCTTGACATCAAACCCAGGAAAAACTGGTTCATTGAGCGCGTGCCCTGCTATACCGAGCATGTCCGGCGTTATGTGGAGGAAAAATACGGCAGGGATGCCCTTTATACCCAGGGCTTGAAGATTTACACGGCCGTGAACATCGAGCTGCAGAAAATTGCCCGACAGGAGGTGGTACGGGGGGTAAGGGAACTTGACCGCCGCCAGGGGTATCGTGGTCCTGTAAAACATCTTGCAGGCCTTGAGGTCGAAGCCTTTTGTGCAGAAACGGCCGCAACCATGGCGGGTGATTCCGTGGAACCGGGGGTTGTTTACCAGGCCGTTGTCACGGCAGTGAACGACCGGGAGGCTGTGGTCCGGGTGGGCAACGTCACGGGAGTTATTCCCGTGGAGGATATCACCTGGGCAAGGCGTCCTGACGTGGATAAGGGCTATTGGGAGGCCAAGGTGGATTCGCCGACGAAGGTGTTTGACACCGGGGACGTGGTGCAGGTTAAGGCGGTTTCGCCGGTGGAGGAAAAGGCCCTTCGCTTTACCCTGGAGCAGACCCCCCTTGTGGAGGCTGCGCTTTTGAGCGTTGAGGCTGAAACAGGCCAGGTCAAGGCCATGATCGGGGGCAGGGATTATCTGGACAGCCAGTTCAATCGCGCCATCCAGTCCAGGCGTCAGCCCGGAAGTGCCTTCAAGCCGGTGATCTTTGCCGCAGCCCTTGACAAGGGCTATACTCCGGCCACCGTTATCATCGACAGTCCTGTTGTTTTCAAGGATCACGCCCGTGATTTTGTTTGGAAACCCCACAACTACAAGGAGAAATTCTATGGGCCGACACTGATGCGCGAGGCCCTTACAAAATCGCGAAATGTGGTCACGGTCAAGATTCTCCAGGACATCGGTATTGACTATGTGATCAACTACGCCAGAAAGCTCGGGGTTACGGCCAACATCAACCGGGATCTGTCCATTTCCCTGGGGTCTTCGGGCATGTCCCTTGTGGAGCTTGTCAATGTCTATTCGGTTTTTTCCAATCTGGGTTACCGGATTGATCCGGTCTTTATCACACGGATTGAGGACCGGAACGGCAACGTGATCGAATCTTCGGAACTCAAGCGGGAAAAGGTCATGGACATGACCACGGCCTACATGATGACCAGTATGCTGGAGAGCGTTGTAAAGTCAGGAACCGGATGGCGGGTCAGGGCATTGGGCCGACCTGCCGCAGGCAAGACCGGAACGACGAATAATTTGCACGATGCCTGGTTCATGGGGTATACCCCAAGGTACACCACGGGCGTGTGGGTGGGGTTTGACAATGAGCGATCCCTTGGAAAGGGAGAAACCGGTTCCAGGGCGGCAAGCCCCATTTGGCTGGAGTATATGAAAGGCGCCCTAGAGGGGCGCCCGGTTCGTACCTTTAATGTACCCGAAGGCATTGTCTTTGTGAAGATCGATGCCAAGACAGGTCTTTTACCCAGTGGTGCATCCCAGGAGACGCTGTTTGAATGCTTTAAGGAGGGGACCGCTCCCACCATGAAAACACCGGAACCCGGGATGGCAACCGATACCGACGATCTTTACAAGTTCGGCATCTGAGGATTTCACCGCCCGGGCCGGTTTATACTAGGGTAGTCCGGTGCAGTCCGTGTCAATCCTATGGAGATGACCGTTAGCACCCCGGTCCGGGGCGGTCCACAGCAAGCTGGCCAGGGTTAACCAGATGGTCTGCGGTTATCCCTATTTCGGCCCTGGGGTAGCGGTTGCTAAGGATTACCAGGTTCTTGTTCCGGTCTCCCCTGAGTTGTGATTCCGAAACCGGATGGACCTTGAGGGTGATGGTCGATTTTTTTCCAGGGCCATGTTCCCGGCTTGTGATCGGGTCGAGGGTGTTGATGGCGCGGTTGAGCATGCGTCGGGAAAAGACCAGATGGCCAAAGGCCGGGTGCCAGGGGCCGGCCACCATTGTTTCGCTCTCCTGGAGAAGATCCGACGCCTGGAGTCCCATGCGGATCACGGGAATCCCCTTGTTCTCAAAAATTTCATGGATAGCCGCCACAAGGGTTACGCAGTCGTCAAGGGCCATGGGGGTATACTCGCCCCGGGTGTACCAGCGGTGAACAAGGCTGTTTTTGAGTACCATCAGGGGATAGATCCGCACAAAATCAGGCGATAGATCGGCAATGGCCCGGGCGGTGGCAACTGATTTGCCCGGGGTGTCTCCGGGAAGACCGACCATCATCTGCATTCCCTTGTTGATCCTGTATTCATCAAGAAGCCTTGCAGCCCGTATGGTGTCCTGGGCCGTGTGTCCCCGGTTCGCCTTTAAAAGCACCGGGTCGTCCATGGACTGGACCCCTATTTCCACGGTGGTAAGGGCGAATTGACTTGCCAGGTCCAGGCTCTGTTTGTGGATGGTGTCCGGCCGGGTTGAACAACGGACGGCATGGATTTTTTTTTCTTCGATCAGTTGCTGGGCGATCTGGAGCAGGGACCTTGTTTGGTCAGGGGCAAGTCCCAGAAAATTTCCACCAAAAAAGGCAAGCTCCACTGAACGTCTGTCACCCCTGTAGCCAAGCCAGGTGTCAACCTGTTGGCGTATCTCGGTTTCATGGGGCAGTGCTCGTCGTTTGCTGGTGATGATCGACTGATCGCAGAAGGCACATTTGTGGGGGCATCCCTGGTGGGGAATGAAGATGGGGATGACAAGGGGTTTTGCTGTGGGCATGGGCGTGCCTTAACCGGACAGTTTTTTAAGGCTTTTCAGGGCATTGCGGGCCGCATTTTGCTCGGCCGCCTTTTTGCTCTTTCCAGATCCCATGGATTCAATGTCGCACGCCTTCACACAAATGGAAAAGGTTTTGTCATGGTCGGGTCCAAACTCCCTGTGGATGGTGTAGCAGGGGGGCGTGTTGCCCTTTTCCTGGACAAACTCCTGGAGCATGCTCTTGAAATCCTCGATTTCCGGTGCTGAGTTGATCTGCTGGATCTGGGAGATGAACTGGTCCTTTACAAGGGCGCAGGTTTTTTTGAACCCGCAGTCAAGGTAGATGGCGGCCATGACCGCTTCAAAGGCATCGGCAAGGATGGAATTTTTTTCAGCCCCCCTGGAGAGTCTTTCACCCTTTCCCAGCCGGATAAAGCGACCCAGGTCGATCTGGCGTGCCATGGACGCAAGGGCCGGTTCGCTCACCAGGCTGGCCCTTGCCTTTGAAAGGCTTCCCTCGTTCATTCCAGGGTGTTCTTCCATGAGGATCTGGCCGATGGTGAGCCCCAGGACGGCATCGCCCATGAATTCAAGGCGCTGGTTGTCGGGCACCTGATTCACCTGGAGTTCGTTGACATAGGAACTGTGGCGCAGGGCGTTTTCCAGAAGTTCTCGGTTGGCAAAGGTGTGGCCCAGGTTCTTTTCAAGTAGTTCAAGTCGGGGGTTGGCATCCTGAAGGGCTTCTAATTCCTTGATTAAAATCCGATAGAGGTCGTCGTCAACGTACAGGTTTCCTTTGCCCCGGCCCATGGTAGTTCCCTGTTTCATGGTGCCGTGGAAGTCTGACCCGCCGGTGGAAAAAAGACCCTTCTGGATGGCAAGGGCGGCAAAATACTCGGTCTGTTCTTCGGAGTGGTCGGTGTAGTAGACCTCAATGCCCCTCAGTCCCATGTCCGCAAGTGCCGTGACAAGGGGTTTGACGGAACGGTTCTCTCCCGGATCGATCAGGCCTGGATGGGCAAGCACAGGAAGGCCGCCGGCCTCAAGAATCAGGGTGATGGCCGCCTGGCAGCTCAATCGCTCCTTGTCCACATGGGCCGGTCTGCCCGTGGCAAGGAATTGGTCAAAGGCCTGGTCAAACGAGTCGACAAATCCTTTGTTGACCATGGCCTGGGCAATATGGGGACGACCTGTCTGGCCCGGACCGCAGATCTTTTCGACCTCTTCAAGGGTAAGCTCGAACCCGAGCTGGTTGAGTCGCTGGATGATTTTCGGATTTCGATCGGCCCTTGCCTTTTTGAGCTGTTCAAGGGTCTGGATGAGTGTTCTGTCATAGATGCTTATGCCGTAACCCAGGATATGGAGACTGCCGTTGATTTCAAATCCCGGCGGTGGTGTTGCGCTGATCTCGATGCCGGTTATCAGCTCAAGGGTCTGGGGAATTCCTGCTTCAATGACCTCACGGACGCCGTCGGTGGTATCGTGGTCTGTTATGGCAATGGCGTTGATGGCTGAATCTACTGCTGCTTTCACTATCTCCAGGGGAGAAAGGGTTCCGTCCGATGCAGTAGAGTGGATGTGAAGATCAATCAATATAAAGGTTCCTGCTAAATGCCAAGGGCTTTTTCAAGGACTTCTTCCCTTGTTTTGCAATCAATGCACTGGGTCGTGACAGGTCTTGCCTTGAGTCTTGCAATGGAGATGTCCTCTCCGCAGGTTTCACACATGCCAAAGGTGCCGTCCTCGATTCGTATTAATGCTTTTTTTACTTTTTTGATCAGTTTGTGCTCCCTGTCCCTGATTCTGAGCTCAAAGTTCCGATTGGCCTCATGGGACGCCCTGTCGGTTGGATCGGCAAAGTTTTCCTTGGGAACGGTCATGCCGGTGACTGTGTCGTCGGCATGGGAAAGCAGATCGTTGAGTCGGTCAGCCAAAAGATTCTTAAAAAAAATAAGGTCGTTGTCTTTCATTTTTTTGTCCTTTGCTTAGGGGGTTTCCGCTGATCAAACTAAGCCAGTTGAAATAAAGCTGCTCAAATCTCTGGTCAAGTTTTAAATTGATATTTATACGCCGAATGACCTTGTATGTAAAGCGTAAAAATCATTGGTCGTTATCTTCAAAACCGGGGTCCAGGTTGAAAAGATGCCGGGTTACACTCAGATAGTGGGCATCGTTTCTGTGTTCCCCTGTGTCTTTTAAAAAGAGGATGGGGTCGTGCATGATTTTGCGTGCCACCGATCTTGTCAGCCGCTTGATGGCTTCGATTTGTTCAGTAGAGAGGGGGCCCAGTCTGGTGATGGTCTTTTCCGCTTCTGCATCTGCAATGGATTCAAGTTTCTGCTTCAGGTCCTTGATGGTGGGCACAACGGCAAGGCTGTCGAGCCACCAGCGAAATTTAACCACCGCCTCTTCCACCAGTCGCTCTCCCTTGACCGCCTCCCGGGATCTTTCTTCGAGGTTGTCGTTGACAAGGTTCTGGAGGTCGTCAATGTCGTAGAGGTAGGCGTTGCTGATCTGGTTGATGCCGGGGTCAAGGTCCCTTGGGACAGCAATGTCAATGCAGAAGAGGGGGCGGTTTTTCCGCTGTGCCATGGCCTTTTTTACCTGCTGCTTTGTCAGCACATGCTCGGTTGCACCGGTGGAGCTGATGATGATATCCACATCACACAGAAAGGTTTCCATTTCTTCAAATTTAATGGCCTGTCCCTGGAACCGCTGGGCCAGGCAGACGGCATTGGCAAAGGTTCTGTTGGCAACGATGATCTTTTTTACCCCGTTTGAAATAAGGTGTTCCACGGCAAGTTCGGCCATCTCACCTGCGCCCATGAGCATGACGCTTCGCCGGTCAAGGTCACTGAATATCTTGTTGGCAAGTTCGACTGCAGCGTAGCTTATGGAAACGGCATTGTCGCCGATGCCCGTCTCTTTTCTCACCCGTTTGGCAACGTTGAACGCCTTGTGCATGAGGCGGTTGAGGATGGTGCCCGAGGCTTTGTTGGCAATGGCATTCCGATAGGCTTTCTTGATCTGGCCCAGGATCTGGGGTTCCCCCACGATCATGGAATCAAGGCTTGCACTTACCCTGAAAAGGTGCTTTATCGCATCATCGTTCCGGTAGATGTAAAGGGAGTGTTCAAACTCCTGGATGGGCAGTGATTTGTAATCGGATAGAAACTGGACCACCTGGTCCGTGGCCGTTTCGTTCCTGGGTACAAAAAGAATTTCCATACGGTTGCAGGTGGAGATAATCAGGGCCTCTTTGACCGGCACCGTTGCCAGAAGTGTTTCAAGGGCGTCCAGGGTCTGTTCCGGGGGAAAGGAGAGGCATTCCCTGAGGGAGACGGGTGCTGTTTTGTGGTTCAGTCCAATGAGAATGATTTCTGGCATTGTGTTCCTAATCTTATTTTTATATGAAACTGCCATCAAAGCGTTGTAAACCGAGGCGTTTCACTGTTTGTTACGGTCGGATTCGATACCATGCTCCGGCCATGCTGATTATTTGGTGAAAATCTGGTGGTGACCACCGATTAACAGGTTTACGCCAAGGAAGGTAAAAACAAGAACGGCAAATCCCACAATGGTCATGATGGCCGATCGCCTTCCCTGCCACCCGGATGTGAGCCGGCCGTGGAGGATGGCTGCATATACCAGCCAGGCCACGGCAGACCAGATCTCCTTGGGATCCCAGTCCCAGAATCTACCCCACACCGACTTGGCATAGACAAGCCCCATGATAAGCCCCATGGTGAGCATGGTGAATCCCGTAATCAGGCACGAGTAACTGGTGGAATCCAGCAGGTCCAGGGAGGGCAGTCGCTTGTAGAAAAACCCCCGTCGTTTGAGTTTGATGGCCCTTTCCTGGACAAGGTAGAGAAGGGCAGCGCCACAGGCAAGGGCAAGGGCGGCCTCTCCGGTAAAAATCAACAGGATGTGGGAGATGAGCCAGAATCCCCTGAGGATTGAATCGGCCTCGGGCTTGACCTCGGGGCTGAAAAGGGCGGCAATCATCATGGTGAGAACCAGGGGGGTTGTGAAGATGCCGAGGATCTTGAGGTTGAACCTGAATTTCAGTACGATAAAGGAAAGTGAAAGGGCAAGGGCGGCAATGGACAGGTTCTGGTGAAGGTCGTAAACGGGCAGAGTGCCCATGATAAAGGTGGCAAGCCCCGTTGCCAGGACATGGAAGAGTGCGCCGGTACAGACCAGCCCGAAGGCGGTGTGCTGGAACCGATCTTTCTGGGCAAAGAGGTAGAAAATGTAACCTGTTGCGCTCAGGAGATAGGCCCCTGTTGCGAGGATGAGTAGAAATTTCTGGCAGGTGGCAAGTGTCATTTGTTTTTTTCCTGGAAAAGAGTTTTAACCCCGTGTTGGTTGCCGAGGATATCCACAAGCAGGCGCTCAATCGCCTTCTGGTCGTTTTTGCCCATAAGGTCGAACAGTTGGCCGTCGATCAGCTGTCTGAAGACCTTTTTGTGGCGGTCCGGATTGTGTTCCCGGGCAAGGAGGTTCTGTCTGATTCGGCCCATGAGACAGAGGAAGCGCTCATATTCCGGGCCAAACAGTCCTTCAAGCTGGTGCTTGATTTTTTTGGCCAGGGCCGGGCTGTTGCCTGAAGTGGACACGGCAATGGTGAGGTCGCCCCTTTCTACAACGGCCGGCACAATGAAATCGCTCAGCTCCGGCAGGTCAGCCCCGTTGAAAAGGATACCCGCCTGTCTGGCCTGCTCGCCAATGGTCTGATTGAGTTGCCGGTTGTCGGTCGCGCCGATCACAAGAAACATTTTTCGGAGATCCTGGGGCCGGTACTCCCTTTTGACAAGTTCAACAAGGGGGATCAGGGGTTGCCAGAGTGTCGTATCAAAACAGGGGCTCACCACCTTGACCCTGGCCCGGCACTGGCAAAGGGTTTGGGCCTTCCTGGCCCCCACCCTGCCGCCGCCCACAACAAGGCAGTCTCGATCTTGAATGTTCAGGCCCACTGGATAATATTTCATTGGCTATAGTCCAATAATTCCTTGTTTGCAAAAAAAAGGTATTATATGTAAAGATGATTATTTTATCAATATCTACTTTTTACGGTCCTGATGATGGATCTGATTCCCGTTGGAAAACCGGGGACAAAGGGGAGGCGCTAGAATGATCATTGATTGTCACACCCATATTTTTCCGGAAGACATCTGCTCCGGACGTGAACAGTGCTGCACAATGGAACCTGCTTTTGACCTGCTGTATGGCTCTCCAAAATCCAAGCTGGTCGGCATTGAGTCGTTGATCGCCACCATGGACGAACAGGGAGTTGATCGTTCCGTGGTGTTCGGATTCCCCTGGAGGGACCCGGATCTTGTGCGTCTTAACAATGACTATATCGTTGAATCCACACTCAAATATCCCGACCGGGTAAAGGGGTTTGCCTGCTTTGATCTTTCGTTCGAGGGTGCGGCCCAGGAGACGGAACGCTGCCTTGATGCGGGACTGTCCGGGGTGGGGGAGCTTGCCTTTTACCTGTCCGGGATTGACGCGGCCGCCCTGGATCGCCTTGAACCGATCATGGATATCTGCATGCAACGGGGCAATCTTCCGGTGATGGTTCATACCAATGAGCCCGTGGGGCACAGCTATCCGGGCAAGACGCCCGTGACCCTGGAGCAGATCTACGCCCTTGCCCGGCGGTTTCCTGAAAACAACATCATCCTTGCCCACTGGGGGGGCGGCATTCTTTTTTACAATCTCATGAAAAAAGAGACCAAGGATGTCCTCAAAAACATCTGGTACGATACGGCGGCATCCCCGTTTCTGTATGATGCGTCCGTGTACCGGGTGGCCCTTGCCGCAGGGGTCATGGATCGGGTGCTCTTTGGCAGCGACTATCCGTTGCTCAAACCTGCCCGCTACTTTAAAGATCTTGACGGGTCAGGTCTTCTGGACGCTGAAAAGGCCCGTGTGCTCGGCGGAAATGCCGCAAGGCTCTTCAATCTGTCCCCAGGTGAATAACGCCCACAGACGTATTTTCAGTGGGGAGTTTCAATTTTCGTTGTGGCCAGAGCAGACGTCCTGCTCCGGCCATGCCGGTTTATATGAAACGCCCACCGAAGCATTGCAAACAGGGGTGTTTCAACGTTCGTTGTGGCCAGGGCAGAGGTCCTGCTCCGGCCATGCCGGTTATATGAAACTCGTATCATTCCGGCGACCAGAGGAAGGTATTGCCCTCCGCTCATTCTCGCAGCCCGTCCTGGGCTGCTCCGAGGGAAACGGCAGCTCTTTCAGCATCCATGCTGACCGCTGCCGTTTAATCCGCTACGGGCAAAACCTACCCCTGGTCGCCTCTGCTGTCGAAGGTTCGAATTTCATGCTTCGTTGTGTCCAGAGCAGATACGTCGCTCCGGCCGTGCGGGTTTTTTATAAGAAACTCCTGTCAAAACATCATTGTGAACGTCTCGACTTTCGAGCCCCCCGACGTTTACCGTTTCGGTCAGGGCGACCAAAGGGGGCGGAATGGAATTATCGCCTGCCCTGTATCTTCGTGTTTTATCGTTCGTTGTGTCCGGCAGGACATGTGGGTTATAAAAAAAGGTTGAGGTTGGGCCGGGCAATGATTTCAGGGTTTCGTTCAAACACTTCATTGATATTGTCTCTCAACTCGTCCATGGTGTCTGCCTTGAGCAGCTCCTTGCAGATGCTGTGGCCAAAACGGAAGCTTGCCGAAAAATAGGGGACAAATTTTTTGTAGAGTTTGACGGCAAACCGTTCGCCATGGTACCTGGCCAGAAGTTCGGTCATCCTGATGGCCGTGTGGTGGTAGGTGTCAATGGTCGGAGTAAACCCTTGGGTCCACTGGGCAAAGATCCAGGGCCTTGACACGGCCATGCGGCCGATGGAGATGCCGTCGCAGCCGGTCTGTTCGACCACGGTTGACAGGTCACGGGCGTCAAAGATGTTGCCGTTGCCGAACACCGGAATGGTGACAGCCGCTTTGATGAGGGTGATCTGCTCCCACCTGGGGGGTCTTGACCGCCGATCCGGGGCAACCCTGGGGTGGAACACCAGGGCATCTGCGCCGTTGTCTTCAAATCGTTTTGCCAGTTCGATCGCCGGTCCGGGATCATTGGTCCAGCCCGTTCTAAATTTTACAAAGACCGGGATGGATACCGAGGCCCTCACCCGGGCAAGGATCTCCACGGCAAGATCCGGAGTTTTTAAGATTTCTGCCCCGCATCCGCGTTTGCAGATGGCTGCAACCGAGCATCCAAAGTTGAGGTCAACCCCGAAGAAGCCTTCGGTTTCAATCCGTTGTGCTGCTGCAGCCATGGACCCGGGGTCCGGACCAAAGATCTGGCAGACCAGGGTGCTAAGTTCCTGGTTGCGCCATTTGAACACCGGTGAGGTGGCCGGGTTTTCATGGGGAAGGGCCTTTGCGCTGCACATGCCGGTGAACAGCAGGCCGTACCCGCCGAATTCCGCCACAAGTTCCCTGAAGGCCACATGGCCAAGGCCTGCCATGGGGGCAAGAAAGAGGCGATTGCTGACCGCTTTTTTTCCGATGGTGATTTCCTGGGTGATCCCCCTGGGGCGAGATTCATGTCCGGCCCCGTTGTTCTGTTGTTTCTCTTTCATTCTGTTCCCTGGGGCGGATTTGAATTCCCCATTGTTCCTGGTTCTGGTTGACATCTTATCATGGGTGTAATAATTTAATCTGTTATTTTAAAACAGGAATATTATTATGAATGAGAGGCATGAACAAGAGAAAAAACAGTTCCGGAAGCTTCTGTCCCAGGAAGGAGTGGATGAACTGGATAAACGGTTTCAGGTGCTGGAGGCGTTCCTGAAGAGCGAAAACCATGAAACCTGCCAGGATATTTCAGCAAGGCTCGCGCACGAGGACATTTCTCTGGGTGCGGGGTTTATTGCCGAAACCATGGAGCTTTTATGCCGCTTTGGGTTTGCCCAAAAGCTTAAATTTGACGACGGGCCACCCCGTTATGAGCACCGCCACCTGGGGTTCCACCACGATCACATGGTGTGCACCAAATGCGGCACCATCATTGAGTTCCGGGACGAAGCCCTGGAGCGTCAGCAGGTGAACCTTGCCGCAGCCTATGGCTTTCACATGCTCCAGCACAAGATGGAGATTTACGGTATTTGTGCCGACTGCCTTGAAAAACGCTCTCTCCTCGTGCCGCTCTCCCGGACAAAGCAGGGCGAGTTCCTCGTGATCAAGGGGTTTGAGGGGGGGAAGAACGCCCAGATGCGCCTTGTCTCCATGGGGCTTCGGATAGGAGACACCATTGAGGTGGTCTCCACCCAGGCCGGGGGGCAGCTGGTCATCGCCCTTGGGGAGAGCCGTTTTGTCATTGGCCAGGGCCTTGCCCAGAAGGTGATGGTTGAGCGCAGTGCCGACCGTCATCCCGCCTTGACTCCAAGGGGGTCAGACGGAGATCCAGGCACAGTTCAACCGGCGGTGGAAACCATTCCCCTGAGCCAGATGCGCCAGGGTCAGGAGGGGGTCGTTGCCAGGGTGGCAGGCGAGACCCGGCTGCGCAGGAGAATTCTTGAGATGGGTATCAACCGGGGGGCAACGGTGTATGTTGAAAAATACGCGCCCCTGAAAGACCCCATTGAACTGATCGTCAAGGGGTATCATGTTTCCATGCGTGTGGAAGAGGCGGCCCACATCAGTGTCGAAGGGGTTAAAACGGTGAAAAATCCATGAACCAGCTGACCATTGCCCTTGCGGGAAATCCCAACTGCGGCAAAACCACCATATTCAACAATCTCACCGGGGCCCGGCAAAAGGTCGGCAACTGGCCCGGGGTGACGGTGGAAAAAAAAGAGGGGATTGTCAAGCGCAACGGGCTTGAGCTCAAGTTCGTGGACCTGCCGGGCACCTACAGTCTGACGCCCTTTTCCCTGGAGGAGATTGTTGCAAGGGATTTCATCCTCAACGAAAAGCCCGATGTGGTGGTCAACATCATTGATGCGGCAAACCTTGAGCGCAGCCTCTACCTTGCCATGCAGATCATGGAGCTTGACAGACCCGTTGTTTTTGTGCTGAACATGGCCGATCTGGCAAAATCCAAGGGGCTCTCCATCAACGGCGCTAAACTGTCGGCCCTGTTGAATCTGCCGGTGATCTTCACCGTTGGTAATCGGGATCAGGGCACGGATCTGCTCGTGGAGACGGCCGTGAAGGAAGCCCGGGCCGCATCAGGGGGCAAAGCCGGCCGAAAGGTGACCTACAACCGGGAGATCGAAACCCTTATCCGGAAAATTGAGACTGCCATGGACAGGGGAGGGCTCGACCTGGACAACTGGCCGGGCCGTTGGACCGCCATCAAGCTTCTGGAAAATGACGGCGTGGTCAAAGAAAACCTTGCCGCCATGGCCACCGAGGCTGCAAACGAGGTCCTGGATGTTGCGAAACGTGGCCGTGCCCAGATTGAAGAACGTTTCCAGGATGACCCCGAGATTGTTCTTACCGACGAGCGATACGGATTCATTGCAGGCATTGTCAGGGCCGTGGTCACGGTGTCGGCAAGAAAGCGGGCCGATATCTCAAGGAACATCGACCGGGTATTGACCAACCGGTTCCTCGGGTTTCCCATCTTTATTTTTTTTATCTGGGCCATGTTCCAGATGACCTTCAGTCTTGGGGTCTATCCCATGGAGTGGATCGATTCAGGGGTGGGGCTTTTTTCTTCCCTGCTTGACGCTCTTCTTCCGTCAGGGTTGTTCAAGGATCTGGTCCTGAACGGGGTTGTGGCAGGCATTGGCAGTGTCATTGTCTTTCTGCCCAATATCTTGATTCTTTTCTTCTGCATCGCCCTCTTTGAAGACACCGGTTACATGGCAAGAACAGCCTTTTTAATGGATCGGATCATGCATACCGTGGGGCTCCACGGAAAATCCTTTATCCCCATGCTCATGGGATTTGGGTGCAGTGTGCCTGCCATTATGGCAACACGGGCTTTAGAGAACCGAAAGGACCGGATCCTCACTATTTTGATCACGCCGTTCATGTCCTGTTCGGCAAGGCTTCCGGTCTACATCGTCCTCGCGGGTTCGTTTTTTGCACACCGGGCCGGCACGGTCATCTTCGGGCTCTACGCCACGGGTATTGTGGTTGCCATTCTGTCGGGTCGCCTGTTCCGGTCAACCCTTCTCAAGGGAGAGGATGCCCCCTTTGTCATGGAACTTCCGCCCTACCGGGTGCCCATGTTCAAGAGCCTGATGATCCATATGTGGGATAGAAGCAAGATGTTTTTGCGGAAAATGGGGGGGGTGATTCTTGTGGGATCCATCATCATCTGGGCCCTTTCCACCTTTCCCCGGGACCAGGCCGTTGTGGATCAGTATGCCCGGGCTGCTGCCCCAGTGACCCTGGAACGGTCGCAAATCATGGCCCAGCCCGACACCCCGGTTCGCAAAGCGCTTGTCCAGGCGGTTGATTCACGGTTGGAATCCCTTGAAAAACAGCGGGACAAGACCCTTGTGGAACGTTCGCTCATCGGCCGTTTCGGCCGAATTCTTGCCCCGGTGTTCGCACCCATCGGCATTGACTGGCGTGCCGGCGTGGCCCTTGTCACCGGCCTTGTGGCAAAGGAGGTGGTGGTCTCCACCATGGGCGTTTTATACGGGGTCGGGGATGATCAAACGGACGCCCTTGACCATGCCCTCCATGCCTCGGGCATGACATCCCTTTCGGCGCTTTCCATTATGGTCTTTGTTCTTCTCTATGTCCCCTGCATTGCAACGGTCTCGGCCATCTGGAAAGAGACTTCAGGGGGCTGGGCATGGTTTTCCCTTTTTTATACAACATCCGTTGCATGGAGTCTCTCGTTTCTGGTATACCAGGGTGGGAAATTACTGGGCTTTGGATAAGGAGGTATTTTTTGTATGCATTGACAGGCAGGTCCGGCAGGGCTGTGGGTAAACAAAATAGCGGGCTGTGTCGCGGCATAACCCTGTTTTCAGTGATCTTTCTTTCCATGGGTGTGTGGTTCTGCCAGGATGCATGGGCACAGGAACGTCGCTGTATCACCGCAAAGATCGCCAATGTTCGATCAGGCCCGGGTACCAACCATGAAACCCTGTGGCAGGCCGAGGCCTATTATCCGATCTTGATTCTGGAAAAAAAGGACAGCTGGTTGAAATTCAAGGATTTTGAAGGGGATATGGGGTGGATACACGGCTCCCTGGTGGGAGACGTTCCATCGGTTATAACGGTCAAGAGCAATTGTAATGTTCGATCGGGGCCTGGTCCCGTTCACCCCATCGTTTTTACCGTGGAGCGGGGTGTGCCCTTCAAGGTGCTGAACCAACAGGGGGACTGGCTTGAGGTGGAGCATGGCGATGGTGACAAGGGGTGGATATACAAGCCCCTGGTGTGGTAATTGCGGGCAATACATAAACATTGAATGGGAGGAAAAAATGGTCGATAAAATATCAAATGCACGTAAACGAGAACTTGAACAGCCGGATCCTTTTTTGGAGGCGCTTCAGAAATATGCCAATGCTGCAACCCGTTACAAAAAACAGATCGCCCTGGTGATTGGAGCGGTTGTGGCTGCTGCAGCCGTTTTTTCAGGTACCCTTTACAGCATTCATCGCTCAGAGGAAAAGGCTTCCGAGTTCCTGGCCCAGGTCCTTTCCCGGTACAGTGGTGCGGATCCGGTAAAGGGGTATGAAACGGTCAAGGCCGATGTTGCCGAGTTTATATCCTCCTATCCCAATACGGCGGCATCGGCCCAGGCCAGGGTGCGGTTTGCAAAAATCGCATTTGATGCCGGAAAATTTGAAGAGGCCCATGGCATGTATTTTGCCGCACTCGATGACTTTAAATCAGACCCGGCCATGGAGAATCTTTTGTTCGGTTCCCTGGGGCGGACCTGCCTTGCCCTTGGAAAGACCGATGAGGCTGAAACCTATTTCAGGAAGATCATCAAAACCAAAACCGCCCTGTTAAAGGGAGAGGCCCTTTTTAATCTCGGAATGCTCCTGGCAGACAGGGGGGATACAGACGAAAGCCGGCAGCTGTTTCAGCAAATTGTCCAGGAGCATGGCGATTCCATGTACGCCCCCATGGCCAAGGCAAGAATTCATCAGTTGTAATTTCCTTTGTGGGTTCCAACTTAAAAAGGCTGCCTTTGGGAATGATCTCCAAGGCAGCCTTTTTAAGAAAAGGAGGAAAAAGATGAAGGTTAAATTTTGTTAACCTTGAATACTTATATATGCAAATATTCTGCCAACCCGTTTGTGTTGTTGGTCTTTTTTTTGTCGCAAGTCTGAAATCCTCTGTTGGAAGCCCTCTTGATCAATAAAATATCCTAAAGTCTTTTTTTTATCCTGGTGGACCTTTGGCCCTGGGGCTGAAAAGTTCAATATTTTGAACCGATGGGGTTGTCGCTTTTGACCTGCCAGGCGTGAAAATGCCCGGTCAGCGCCATTTCCATGGGGGGGTGGGCGTTTTCTGGCCGTGTTCATTATTTTGAACTTATCCCAATCCATATTTTTTGAGTTTCTGGTTCAGGCCACTCTTGCCAATGCCCAGCAGTTTTGCAGCCCTTGTCTGAACATTGTCGGTGAGCACCATTGCCCGCTGAATCATTCGTTTTTCCACGGCGGCAAGGGTTTCGGACAGCCCGGCATTCTCAGGAATTCCATCCAGGTGAAGGGGGGGTGACATGGCCTGCCGCATCTTTGTTGGAAGGTCGGCCGCTGTGATGTAATCGTCCGACGAGAGAATCACAGCCCGTTCAATGGCATTTTCAAGCTCCCTGACGTTGCCGGGCCATGGGTAGTCAAAAAACAGTTGGGCCGCCTCCTGGTTGACTCCCAGGACCGGCCTGGCAGATTTGCGTTCATCCCCATACCGTTCAATAAAGTGGTTGATCAGCAGCGGGATATCCTCCTGCCGTTCCCTTAGGGGAGGGATTACCGCCTTTACCACGTTGAGCCGGTAAAAGAGATCTTCCCGGAAGCGACCCTTTTCAACCTCGTGTTCAAGGTCTTTGTTGGTTGCTGCGATCAATCGAAAATCCACGACAATGGGGGTGGAGCCGCCGACCCGTTCAAAGGTTCGTTCCTGGAGAACCCTGAGCAGTTTTACCTGGATGCCCATGGGCAGTTCGCCGATTTCATCGAGGAACAGGGTGCCCTGGTCCGCCATTTCAAACCGACCCTTGCGCATGGCAGCGGCTCCGGTAAACGCCCCTTTTTCATGTCCGAACAGCTCGCTTTCCAGGAGGGATTCGGCAAAGGCCGAAGAGTTAACGGCAATGAGGGGTTTGCCTTTTCTGGGGCTGTTGTAGTGAATGGATTTTGCCACAAGTTCCTTGCCCGTGCCGCTCTCTCCCTGGATGAGGATGTTAGCCCGGGTCGGGGCTGCTTTTTTGATGATTTCATACAACTCCTGCATGGGTTTGCTCTTGCCGATAATTTTCCCAAAGCTGTAGGTCGCGGATACGGCATCCCTCAGGGTACAGTTCTCCTGGACAATCTTCTGGATGGAAATGGCCTTTGCAATGTGGGCAACAAGGGTGTCATTCTCAAAGGGCTTCAGGATATAGGTGTAGGCGCCCTTGTGCATGGCATCCACGGCCTTTTCAACACTTCCATAGGCAGTCATTACGATGACGGGCGTATTGGGGGTGATCTCCTTGATCTTTTCCAGAAGTTCAATCCCATCCATTCCGGGCATGTTGACGTCGGACAGCACAAGGTCAATGCACTCGTCGTTGAGGATCTCCAGGGCCATGAGGGCGCTTGATGCGGTGACCGGTGTATAGCCTTCTTCCTTTAGAACTTCTCCCAGGATGGTGGGATAGTTTTTCTCGTCATCAACAATCAGGATCTTTTCCATTATCAACTCTCCTTTGCCGGTATTACAATTTCCACCTGAACACCCAGGGACATCCTGTTTGAAATCTCTATCTCGCCGTCGTGGGATTCGATGATGTTTTTAACAATGCCGAGTCCAAGTCCCGTACCCATATCCTTTGTGGTGAAAAAGGGATTCCATATTTTTTTCAACGCCTCTTCGCTGATACCCTTTCCCTCATCCTCAAACAGGATGATGATGTCACTGTCGTCTGCAAACACACTGATGATGATTCTGCCCCCGGCATCCATGGCCTGGATGGCGTTGAGCAGGACATTTAAAAATGCCTGGTAGAGCATGGGGGCGTCTGCCATGATTTTGGGAATGTTGTCGCTGAATCTCTTTTCAATTTTAAGGTCTTTTTCCTGGATAAACGGCCCGAGGGCCGCGATGTTTTTGTCTATAACTTCTTCGATTCTGCACGGATGGAGGTCCGGGTTTCTGGGGCGGGCATAATCCAGGAAATCCTTGATAATATTGTTGAGGCGCAGGGACTCTTCAACAATGATATCCGCAATGGTGGTTGATGTGCCGAGTTTTTCCATCTTTTTCTTTAAAAGCTCTGCCGAACTTTTGATGATACCAAGGGGGTTTCGGATTTCATGGGAGACCCCGGCAGTCATCTCCCCGATGGCAGAAAGGTGTTCGGTACGCCTGAGCTTTTCCTCGAGTTTGAGCTGTTCCTGGTTGCGTTTGTCAATGATGTTTTCGCCCTGCCTGACCACAAAGATGAGCACAACGAAGAGGGTCCCCATGACAATGCAGCAGGTGATGGTGATCAGGATCTGCAGTTGGAATATCTTTTTATAATCCTGGGAAATGTCCTGGACGATTTCAACGACCCCGAGTACGGGTCCCGAGATCGAGGAGAGGGGTTTTTCCGCCTTCAGGGGGGCAAAGGTCACGATTTTGGTCACGGCTGGAACGCCGAAGAAAAGTTCCAGGGCCGATCCATTTTGCAGCAATCGGGAGCTTGATTTGTTTTTGATGGCATTTTCATACCCTGAACCCCCGGCATTCTTTGTGCCGATGCGGGTGGTATCAAAACTATAGGAGATGATGTTGTTCATGTCATAAAGGTTGACCATCTCCACGTTAAAGCTGTGCAGGGTCGTTCGGACCACCTGGTCCATGCGTTTGTACTGGGCCTCTTCCCTTAATTTGATCTGCCCGTATTTTAGGACCACGGGTATGATGAACTGTAAAAAAACCTGATGGTTGAGATTTTCCACAAGCAGCTGGGCATACTCCTCGCTCTTGTGCTGGAGAATGGTTCTTACCCAGTGGGTGTTGATGGCTGAGATGATGATGGTGGCAGCAAACATGACAACCAGGCTTGTGAATGTAAAGTATTTGACCAGCCTGAAGGGCCTTCGCTCCTTGATATTTGTTTCAAACGTCATTGAATTGCTCCGAAAATTGCTCCGTTGGATTGCAGAGAAACCGGTTGTTCCATGTTTTTTTCATTTAACCGATGATTGTACTTGACTTAACTTTAGTATCAGATAGTTTATAGGCGTGTGAGTATAGTAGTAATAACCGTGGTTATCAACCAAAATGTGGTCTGTCGTTTCTGCCTGTAGGGCCGGTTGCTTAAAATATGGCTTTTCAGGGTCGACAGAAAAGGGGCTATGCTTTTTAGAAAACGAGATCATCTTGTGGGGCTCGATATCGGGTCTTCCCTGGTAAAGGTCGCTGAAATCAGGGAAACCTCAAAAGGTCCTGTTCTCAAGAAGTTCGGCATCACCAGGATCAATTCTGGAGCCATTGTCGAGGGCGTAATTCATGATGTTGAAGGGGTCGCAGATACCATTCGTGCCCTTTTTAAGACCCACCGGATTAAAGAAAGGAATGTCGCCATATCAACGGGCGGTTACTCTGTGGTGATCAAGACCATCAGTCTGCCGACGGTATCTGAAAAGTTGCTTCAGGATTCCATCCGCTTTGAGGCGGAGCAGTATATACCCTACGATATTGAAGATGTGAATATCGATTTTCAGATCCTTGGCACCAGTGCCTTTTCCCCTGACCAGATGAACGTTCTTCTGGTGGCGGTAAAAAAAGACCTGGTCGCCTCATACATGGAACTTACCCGCAGGGCCGGATTAAACCCCTGTATCATTGATGTTGACACCTTTGCCCTTCAGAACATCCATGAAACCGTTGACACCGGAGGCCCGGATGATGTGACCATGCTGGTTGATGTGGGGTATTCAAAAACATCCCTTAATATTTTAAAGGGCAATGTTTCTTTGATGATGCGGGAAGGCTCTTTTGGAACGGCACAGATTATCGAGGAGATCATGGCTGCCACCGGTTGTACCCAGGAGTTGGCGGAAGCCATGGCCGCTGGTCAGGAAAAAAACGGGGCACAGGGAAAAGAGGTCGATGATATCTGCTCCGGGGAAATCGAAAAATGGTGTACTGAAATTTCCAGCGTCGTGAATGCCTTTCAGTCCAAATCCAACGAGGGTGATATTGACCGGCTGGTGCTTTGCGGTGGCGGCAGTTTTATAAAGGGTTTTTCACAAGCCCTTGCCCATGAGATCTCCACGGATATTTCCATGCTTGACCCTTTTTCCGGCTTGATCATCAATGACGATATCTTTCCGGGCAAGCTTCTCCATCAAATGGCCCCCCTTGCTCCCATTGCCCTTGGCCTTGCCCTGAGAAAGGTGGATGACAAATGATACGGATAAATCTATTACCCTTCAGGGCTGCACGGCGTAAAGAAAATATCCGACAACAGGTTTCCATGTTCTTCCTGACCCTTGTTTTTTTCATCCTTGCCCTGATTTATTTTACCCTCCAGATGAATCAGCGAATGGCCAGGGTCGAGGCTGATATCGGTGGTGTCAACTCCCAGATTAAAATGTACAAGGAAAAGGCAGACAGGGTTACGCAAATAATAAAGAATCTGGCCGTTCTTGAACAAAAATTTCAAATTGTAAAGACCCTTGAGGCAAGACGGTGGGAACCGGTCACCCTCCTGGATGCCATGACCACCCTTGTGGTTCCGGAAAGGATGTGGATCACCAGCATCAAAACAGGGGACACCACTGTGACATTGAACGGGATCGCCTTTGACAACAAGGCCGTTGCAGACTTTATGACCCGGATCGAAGCCTCTCCGTTATTCTCCGGCGTGGATCTTAAAAATATCAAGATGAAAGTGATTGATAAGACCATCCAGATGAAGGAGTTTGAGCTGCTTTGCAATAAAACGGTTCATGGGAACCCCGAAACGAAAAATGCCGAGAAAAAATGAAAAATCAACACAGGGAGAGCCTAGGCGCTAAAATCGATAAAAAAATCGCCCCGATTTTTGAAAAGATCGGCAGTTTCACCAGGGTTCAGAGAATTCTTGTGTGTGTGATTACCCTTGTTCTTATTTCAGGGAGCTATGTCTATTTTGTCTACATGCCCAGGCAGGAACGCCTGAAAGAACTTGAAAACAGGCTGACCACCTTGAAAACAACCCTTGCTTCCTACAGGCAAAAGGCTGCAACCCTTGAAAAATATGAGAAAAAAATGGACGATGCCCAGGCCCGGTTTAACCTTGCCATGCGGGCGTTGCCAGATAAAAAGGAGATCCCTTCACTGTTGACCGGGATATCAAGATCCGGCAGTGATGCCGGTCTCGAGTTTCTCCTGTTTCAGCCCAAGGCCCAGGTTGATAAAGAGTTCTATGCTGAGATCCCGGTGTCCATCAAGGTCCAGGGGGGGTACCATGAGGTTGCCACTTTTTTTGACCAGGTGGCAAGGCTTTACCGGATCGTTAACATTGATGACATTACCATGAAATCCCAAAATAAATCGGACGACCTTGAAGCGTCCTGCAATGCCGTCACCTATATGTTTGTGGAAAAAAAGGAAGACGAAAAAAAGAAGAAGACAAAAAAATGAGATCCCTCAAGCATGCATGGATTAAATTAACGATGATCTCGTTCCCTGTGGCGGCAATGGTTTTGGTTGCCCTGGGTCTGACCTCATGCCAGGATCCGCCCCGGCAGAAGGTTGAGCCTCAACCAGCGGTTGTTTCGGTCAAAATTTCCCAGGAACCGGTCTTGGCGAAGGTCAATGATAAACCGGCCGTTTCAAGGGCTGAATCCGTTTCTGCCCCGGTTCCACCGCCAGTTCCTGCACCCGAGAAGGCCCCCCCCCCTTCTGCCCAGACCCATTCAATGCCCTACACATCGACGGGTAAAATTGACCCCTTCAGACCCCTGATCCAGACCCAGATCAAAACAGTGATTGCACCGGATATTGATCGGGAAAAACCGACCCGGGTACTCACCCCCCTTGAAAAATTTGATTTGAGCCAGATCCGTCTGGTTGCCGTTGTCCTGGCCGAGTCCGGTAATGTCGCCATGGTGGAAGAGGCAACCGGCAAGGGGTATATGGTAAGGATCGGAACCTATATCGGCAAGGACGGTGGTGCAGTGGAACAGATACTGGAAGACAGGGTTGTGATCAGGGAGACAGTTAAAGATTTCAGGGGTAAAGCGGTTCCCCGTATCAGGGAAATGAAACTTCATAAACAGATGATCGAGGAATAGTATATGTCTCATCCAGTGGTAGCGATCAGATTGGCAAGGTTTGTGGAAAAAGGGGCATGTCTGCTGCTGGCAGCGGTTCTTTTTTATGGATGTACAGGACAGAAGCAGGTGAACAGGATTGAAACATTACCATCAACGCCTGTTGAACAGCGAATTATAACCGCCATTGAGTTGAACCAGACACCTGAAACAATGGTGGTGAGTCTTCTTTCCAACGGCACCCTTACCTATACTTCCGTTAAGCAGACCTTTCCCCTGGGGGTTGCCGTCTATCTTCCCGAGGCCTCCCTTTCTGAGAATGTTCTGTCATCCTCGCTTGCAGGTGTGGGGCAGATCAACTCAATTGCTGCAAATTATACCGACAACGAGATGAAAACGGCCAGGGTGGACATCCTTTTAAATGAAAATCTCGATTACGAGGTAAGTTCCCAGGCATCTGGACTGACCCTGGTGTTTAACAAGTCAAAGACTTCCGGAATTGAACCGAAAGCGGCAGTAATGGATTCAACCCCGCCGCCCAAAGTGGTTGCTCCGCCCTCTTTTATCCCCAAGGGGCCGGCAAGGGTGACGGGTATTTTTTTTAACAACGCAGATGATGGACGATCCGAGGTTTTTGTGAAAACCTCCCAGCCGGTCCGGTATGATATGGAAAAGGGAGATCAGAACAATCTGATACTCAAACTCTATGATGTTGATATTCCCGAACATCGTTGTCGTCCCCTGGTCACAACCTATTTCAGGTCGGCCGTTGAACGTATTGTGCCTGTCCAGCGCTCCCAGGGTCAGGCAGCCTCAACACTATCGGTAAAAATGCGGGAGCAGGTTCCCTACCACGTCTCCCAGACCGGGGAGGGCCTGTTTCTGACCTTTGAGCCGTCAACCCTTGAGCCGCCAACCTTTGCGCTTGCCAGAAAAAAACTGGTGTCGGGCGGAAAGGTAATGCCTTTCCAGGATGAAATGACTGCTGCAGCAGAGGCTCCCCTCGAATCGGAGACCGACAAAGCGCCTGGTTTTCTGGAGAAAAAAGTCTATACCGGCGAGAAGATCCGTCTCGATTTCTTTGAAACAGACATCAAAAATGTTTTTAGAATATTGAGGAGCGTGAGCGGTAAAAATTTTGCCGTTGACAAGGATGTCACCGGCAGTGTCACCATGACCCTTGACAAGCCTGTCCCCTGGGACCAGGTTCTTGATCTGGTCCTGAAGATGAACCGGCTGGGCCAGATTCAGGAGGGCACCATTGTCCGGATCGCCACCCAGGCCACCCTGGCCCAGGAGCAGAAGCAGAATCAGGACGCCCTTACGGCCCACAAGGCAAGCCTTGAACAGAGAAAGAGCCTTGAGCCTTTGGTGACCGAGTACATTCCCATCAATTACTCAAGTGCAGAAGTCGATGTAAAGCCTCACCTTGAAAAAATCCTTACGCCGGACCGGGGAATATTGAGCGTGGATTCAAGAACCAACATGATCATCCTGACCGATGTCAGGGAAAAGATCGACCAGGCAAAGGAGCTGATCCACCGGTTGGATAAGGTGACGCCCCAGATCATGATTTCGGCCCGGGTGGTTGAGGTGAACAAGAATTTTTCCAAGTCCCTTGGGATCAACTGGGGTGCTTCAAGTGCCGATGTTTACAGGGATGACCTTGGTGGAAGCTATGGGTTTAATGTGGCAATGAATTATCCTGTGGCCAGCCAGGGAAGTCTGGGGTTTGATTTCAGTCGGATTTCCGGAACCCCCCTGGAACTCAATGCCACCCTGTCCGCCTCTGAGATCAAGGGGGACGTTAAAATCATCTCTTCCCCCAAAATCCTTACCCTTGACAACAAAAAGGCCAAGATCAAGCAGGGACTTGAATATGCCTACCTGGAACGGGACGACTCGGGGGGATCATCGGTCAAATTCAAGAGTATTGATCTGCTGCTGGAGGTCACTCCCCATGTTACACCGGACCAACGCATTGCCATGAGCGTGCTGATTACCAAGAACGACCTGGCAAGCGTGGTTGACGGGGTTCCTTCCCTTTCAACCAATGAGGCGGAAACCGAACTTCTGGTGAACGACGGAAATACCATTGTGATCGGCGGCATTGTCAAAAACACCTCCTCTGCGTCTGAGAACGGTTTTCCCGGGATTTCAAATATTCCCCTTTTGGGCAGGCTGTTTGGAAGTGACAGTACTGAAGATAGCAAGAACGAACTGTTGATATTTATTACCCCAACCATTGTTCAGCTTGAGCAGAGGGCTAATTGATGGCTATATTTTTCGGTGTGGTGAAAATTTTCCCATGGTATCGACTATTAAAAATAAAGGATAAGAATTAAGATGCAAGAATTCAGGAAAACTCTGTTTGGACTTTTTTTGGGGGTTATATTTCTCATGGCTTCTGGATGCGGTTCTTCAGGGGACTCTCCCACAGACTCATCCGAAAGTGATACAACACTTTCTATTTCGGTTGCTCTTTTGGATCAAGAGGGTAATGAAACCAGAACCATATCTGAGGGTGAGCCAGGAACCATTAGAATAACGGTTAAGTCTGCATCGGGATCCCTGGCTGTAAATCAGTTTTTAACCGTGACAACAACCAAAGGTTCTTTTCTGAATTCCGATGGGACTGCCATCACAAACTCAAACGGGGTTGCTGAATTTACACTTGTTGCTGACGGCGCCAACGGTGCCGGAACCATTGATGTAACAGCTGGTGACGATTCCCTTGATTCCCCATTTTCCTTCCAGATCGGCATGCCTGCCAGCGTGAAACTGGGTACCTTTGTGGACGGTATTTTCCAGGAAGGGATTCTATCATCGTCCATTGGGCCTGGAGAAGAACTTTCTACTGGCGGTACTGCAACCATTACGGCATCTTTGGCATACCTTGACGGAGATACCTATGTGCCGTACACGGTATCAGCGGATATTGCCTTTAGTGCCCTGTGTGAATCGGCAGTTGTCGATGAAACCGTTACTTCACAGAATGGCCAGGCGTCCACAAACTACCGAGGAGATGGTTGTACCTCTGGAGGGGATACGGTTACGGCGACGGCAGTTATTGCAGGGGTCACCCTGTCAGCTTCGGTGGATTTTTCGCTTGCAAAACCTGAAGTCGGTTCCATCACCTTTTTATCTGCAGAACCCTCCCAGATTGCTCTGGCAGGGACTTCCAATCCAGTATTGCCTACGACATCTGTTGTCAGCTTTGTGGTAAAAGATGAGGCTGGAGACCCCGTATCAAATGAATCTGTTAATTTTTCCCTGTCAACCTCAATTGGCGGGATTTCCATTTCCCCTTCAACTGCTGAAACAAATTCTGAGGGGCAAGTTCAGGTTATTGTCACCGCGGGGAGCGTCTCCACGTCGGTAAGGGTCCGCGCAACGGTTAACGATACCCAGATAGCAACAGTTTCAAGCAATCTTGTTATTAGTACCGGGCTTCCAGATCAGAACAGTTTTTCACTGAGTATAGATAATTTCAGCCCTGAAGCATGGAATTATGACGGTGTGCCTGTAAATGTAACCATCCGGGCAGCCGATCATTTCAATAACCCTGTGCCAGACGGAACCAGCATTTATTTTACCACGGAAGGTGGGTCCATTGATCCCTCATGTTCAACTGTAAACGGGGAATGTTCTGTTGAGTGGCGCAGTCAGAATCCCCGACCCGCAGATGGCCGGGTAACCATCCTTGCCACAGCCCTTGGAGAGGAGGCCTTTACCGATGCCAACGGCAGTGGCCGTTATGAGTTCAGCTCTGATATTTTTAAGGATGATATGGCGGAAGCCTTTGTTGATGTAAATGAAAATGGAAGCAGAGATGCTGATGAAGAATTTATGGATTATAATGAAGATTTTTTATTCACAGAGGCCAATGGAATGTACAATGGTACCCTTTGTGTCGAAGGCTGCTCCAATGAACTGATCCATGTGCGTGAATCAATAATTTTGGCCATGTCCGGCAGCGCAGCCAACATCCAAATTAATCCGTCGGAAATAGAATTTGAAAATTTGGAAGATTTTGCTACTGTCTATTTGAATATTTCCGATTATAATGGAAATTCAATGCCCAGCGAAACGACAGTTGCTATAACATCGCCTGAAAATGCCACCATTGATGGCGATAGTTCCTTTACCATTTCAAACAGAGTTGGTCCCACTAGTTACGTTTTTTTCTTGAACCCCACGGGGGCAGAGACTCAAATGACAAGTTCGCTTAAGGTAAAGGTGACTACCCCCAAGGGGGTTATTTCAAACGAATATATCCTTTGCACTACACCAGCAAAGCCATCCGAAGAATCTGAAGAGTAGTCTTCTTAATTCTACTTGTCCCCTGGAGGTTTTCAGTTGTTCAACCGTGACTCTGCCTCCAGGGCCAGGGGGGTGCCTTCCGGGGTGAGAACAAGCACCTTTTTCCACGCCGCCTGGGCCCTGGCCGGCTGGTTCATCTGCTCATAGGCCTTTGCGAGATCGGCATAAAGGATAGACGCCTGGGGTAGCTTTTTCAGCTTTTTTTGCAAAAGGGCTTCAGCCTGGTAAGTTTCTCCGGATTCAAGAAGGGTCAATGCAAGGCCGTGGACGGCGTTGATAAAATCGGGTTCCAGGTGCAGGGCCTTTGAAAAGTTTTTTTCTGCAAGGATATAATCCTTTTTACCCAGGTAGGCCCATCCCATATTGGAGAAGGCAAAGTGCGGTGTCATATAGAGGAGGTTTTTTGAAAACTGCCGATATAGCTCAATGGCCTGGTCATATTTTTTTTGTTTGAGATAGGCTGCACCCAGGTTGTTTTGGGCCTGAATATAGTCGGGCTTAAGCGCCACGGCCCGTTTGAAATGATTTTCTGCCAGGTCAAATATCTCTTTTCCCATGTAGGCGATTCCCAGATCATTGTGGATATAGGGGTCATTGGGGAGGGCCTTTTCTGCGGCCAGAAGCTCCTTTAGTGCGGCTGTAAAATTGCCCTGGTTCAGGTGGGCTTCCCCAAGGGCCATGGTGGCCTCGGCGATGTTTTTTTGTTCAATGGTGTTTGTGGCGCAGGCCGTGAGGGTAAGGCTGATGAGGATGGAAATGATAACCTGTTTCATTGATGTTCCTTATTACCAAGGCGATGCTCCCGAATCAGGGAGATCCATGTGTAAAAGAGATATGTTCTTTTCGCGTAAAAAATCCGCTGTTTCCAGGTCAAGATCGCCATCCAGGAGCATGATTTCCCCGGAGGTGGTTGGGATGTAGATACCGGGAATGGAAACGGTTCGGTCTGTCCGGGTGCTGATAAAGGCGGGGTTCTCGACCACCTGTATGCCCAAGGCTGTAAAGAGCTTTACGGCAATCTGCCGGGTCGTCTCGTTGGGGAACAAAGATATCAGTTCATACCCTTTGTCGTGTATGCGGTCCAGTGCAAAACCATAAACCTCACCATATTCAACAAAAAGGTCGGGTTTTCCAGGGCGGGAAATTTTTCCGACCTTGATATCAAGGTCCAGGGTTCCCACCTCCAGGCCGATGACGGCATCGGGGGTGTACTCAAATCCTGCATGTTCAACGAGTCTTTTTGCGGCAAGCCTGTGGTCCCGGGGAATTTCATGGTTGTCGGTTGCCTTTTGTGCCCCGGACAGGCCCTCGGCTGAAGACGGCGCTGCCGTGGCCTCAAGGGCCGTTTTGATCTCAACCAGGGTTACATCCGACCAGAAGGCGCGGATGGCCGCTGCCAGGGTCTGATAGAGACTTTTTTCTGGAACCATGATGGTCCTGGAGCCGTTCTTGAATTTTATGAGGGGGGTGTATGCCAGGTCAAGGACCTGATCGGATCCTTTCTTTGACGGAAAGTAATATTTCCCACTTTCCAGGAGTTGTCCATGGTGCATCCGGCTGTATTTTTTCAAGGCAGTCAACGTTGCGGAACTGACGGGCCCGGCCGGCACAGAGGATTCCTGGGACCTGGGAAGGGGCAGGTTCAGTATCCTTCCTTCTTGAATACGGTCGGGCCTGCTCACTCCGGGGTTGGCAAGGGTGAACAGGGCCAGTCCCTGGGGTGTCAGGGTTCCGTCCCTGTTCAGGAACACCGGGTCCATGAGTTGAGAAACGGTATCTCCTTTCTTTACCCGGTGTTTTCTATAGCGGGGGGACAGCTTTTCCTGGTGGGTGCTGAACTCGATCACCGGCACCTCCACAACTCCTGGAGTGGTCTTGTCAAAATCTTTGCCTGAAACCATTTTCAGGGGGATGAGGACCCGCTGGCCGGGATTGATGGCGTCGATATTGCTTATCCCGGGGTTCAGAAATTTGAACATCGCCAGAAAAAGGGGAAAATCCTTTTCTGAGATCTCCCCTTTTTGTCTGAAAATTTTGTAGAGCCAGTCATCCTTTGCCACCTGGTAGCGTTCGCACATCACCTTCCGGTCCTTGTAGGGATAGACCGCATACCGCTTGAACGACGTTTTGATCGATGGGCTTGCGGCCGTTCCGGGCTGGGGATAAATCAATCCCAGGCAGATGGCGCAGGTCAGAATGCCCATTGCTGTGTGCCGTATTTTCATAGGCTTGTGGTCAGGTTCAGCTCCTGTGCAATGGTTTTTGAGACATCTTCGGCAAACCGGTTGAAATCCTCCCTGCCAAGGGGGGCGCCCTGGCCGGGAATGTTGTTCGTGTCCGCTGGCATCACAAGCTTAGGGCGGTTGATGAACCTGGGGTCGGACTGGATGTTGAACGCCCCGGGCATTGTTTCACTAAAGTAGAGGTCCTGGAATCCGGAAAATTTCATGGCATGGGCCGTGGCATCAACAATGGCGGTTTCGGTCTTGGTGACAATGCCCTGCTTGAGGGCCTCAACCAGACCGGCAAGGCTTTCGCCGCCCTGGGTACAGGCAATGTGCCCGTTCCGGTTGGCCTCCAGCTGCCAGTCCATGATGGCCTGCTCGGTCACCTGGGTTACAAACACCCGTTGTTCTCCGGCAAGGGCGTTGTACCGGTCGGCCAGGGCAACAACCCTGGGCATGGAAACGGGATTGCCGATCATGGCAGCCTGGGCCACGCTTGATCGCACCGTCACCGGTTTAAACTGCCGTTTTGATTGGTCGGGCTCAAGGTAGTACTGGAAAACAGGATCCGCATGTTCGCTCTGGACCCCGATGATCTTTGGCAGGTCGGCAATGATTCCGGCATTGAAAAATTTGATGAAACCGCTCATCAGGGCTGAAATATTACCCGCATTGCCAATGGGAACCACGACCACCTTGTCGTGCATCTCATATTCAAAATCCTGGGCAACCTCGTAGGAAAAGGATTCCTGGCCAAGGATGCGCCAGGCGTTTTTTGAGTTAAGCAGGGCAACATTGTACTCTTCGGACAGTTTTTCCACAATTTTCATGCAGTCGTCAAACACGCCGGGAATTTCAAACACCCTGGCCCCGCTTCCAAGGGGCTGGGAGAGCTGCTGGGGGGTCACCTTGTTGTGGGGCAGAAGTACAGCCGATTTGATGTGGGGCTGAAGGTAGGACGCGTAAAGGGCCGCGGCAGCCGAGGTATCCCCGGTGGAGGCACACACGGCAATGATGTCCGACACAAGTTGCTGGTCAATGAGGTATTTGATGTAGGAAAGGGCGCTTGCCATACCCCGGTCCTTGAACGATGCGCTGGGGTTCTGTCCGTCATTTTTGTAGAAGAACCGGACCCCTGCTAGGTCCTGGAGTCGCTGGTTGGCCTCCACAATGGGGGTGTGGCCCTCACCCAGATAGACAATGGATTCAAGGGGAATATTGGGCCCGATGAATTCATGGTAGCGGTAGATGCCTTTGAGGGCCGGAATCTTGAGCATGCGTCGATAGTCAAAGATCTGCTGCCAGGTGGTACCGGAAATTTTGTTGAGCCGTTGGATATCCCTGTCCTCAATGAGCAGGACCTCCCCGCAGTCGGGACAGACGTAAAGCAGTTTGGTGATGGGAAATTCCCCCTTGCATCCAAGACAGCGGTAGCATAGATCTCCGCAGGGCTTGGGAACAAGAAATGGCTGGATCTCTTTGGGAAAGTTATCGGGTTTCATTGGTGATGGTCTCCTTGCCGCCCATGTATGGTCTGAGGACTTCCGGAATAACCACGGAACCGTCCGGTTGTTGAAAATTTTCCAGTATCGCGGCCACGGTCCGGCCAACGGCAAGTCCGGATCCGTTCAGGGTGTGGACAAATTCGAGTTTTTTCTGGCCTGCCCGCCTGAACTTGATGTTGGCCCGCCTGGCCTGGAACGCCTCGCAGTTGCTGCAGGATGAGATTTCCCGGTAGGTGTCCTGGCCCGGCATCCATACCTCAATGTCATAGGTTCTTGTTGCGGAAAACCCAAGGTCGCCGCTACACAGGGTGACCACCTGGTAGGGAAGCCCCAGGCGTTTGAGGACGGTTTCGGCATTGGCCAAAAGGGATTCAAGTTCTTCGTAGGAACTCTCCGGGGTGGTGTATTTTACAAGCTCCACCTTGTTGAACTGGTGCTGGCGGATTAATCCCCGGGTGTCCTTGCCGTGGGAGCCTGCCTCGGACCTGAAACAGGGGGTATAGGCCGTGAATTTAATGGGCAGGCTTTCTTCATCCAGAATCTCGCCCCTGTAAATGTTGGCCATGGGAACCTCTGAGGTGGGGATGAGGTAGTACTCCTGGCCCTCGATCTTAAAGAGATCCTCTTCAAATTTTGGCAGCTGGCCCGTTCCCTCAAGGCTTTCTCTGTTCACGATAAAGGGGGGGAGGGTTTCGGTATAGCCGTGTTCGCTGGTGTGCAGATCAAGCATGAAGCTGATCAAGGCCCGCTCAAGCCGTGCGCCGCTTCCCAGGTACAGGGGGAATCTTGCCCCTGTGATTTTAGCTGCCCTGGGGAAATCGAGTATGCCGAGGTCTTCGCCGATGTCCCAGTGGGCCTTGACAGGAAAGTCAAAGCGGGGTGGGGTACCGACTTTTTTCTCAAGCCGGTTGTCTGCGTCGCTGGCTCCCATGGGAACGTCCGGGTGGGGCATGTTGGGGATTGACATCATGAACTGCCGGATGAAATCATCCTGCTCGGCAAGGGTTTTGTCCAGCGTCTTGATTTCTTCTGAAACAGTCCGCATCTCAAGAATGCTGGTTCCGGCATCTTGCTTGTTGCGTTTCATTTCTGCGATCTTGTCTGAAGCCGTGTTCCTCTGGTGCCGAAGCGCTTCTATCTGTTGAAGAAGTTCTCTTCTTTTTTTTTCCGCCCTGGCAAAACCCTCGAAATCAGCCTTGCCGGCCCGTTTGGCCAAGGCCTGTTTTACCTCTTCTAAGTTTTCTCTAACGTACTTGATTTCCAACATTTAAATACCTGTCTACCCTGTGTGCGAAGTTTAGGAGTTATATGATATTTTGCTCATCGAAAAAAAATATCATGACGTATAAGATCCGTCAATGATTATTGCTGGTTGACAATTGGCGGCTTGTGTATAATATTTTGAGAAAAATGATGGGGGAAAATTACACATATGGATGACAGCAAAGATAGTAAAAAAAATCTTCTTGCCGGAATCTCACAACAGCTTGCCGAATTTACAAAGGCGGAATTGGCTGAGAAACAGGCCCAGGTAGAGCAGAACCTTCTTGAATTTGCCAATTTCAGGGAGGCCCAGCTTTCCCTTCTCTACATCGAGAGGAGCCATGAGATTCCAACGGAGAACATCATACGAACCAGCCTTGATGTCAAAAAGGGGATTGTGATTCCCTGTTTCTCAGATTCAAAGCATGCAATCAACCTGCTCAGGATTCACGATTATGACAAGGACCTGATCAAAGGGTCCCAGGGAATACTGGAACCCGACCCTGAAACCTGCAAAAAGGTCAACCTTGACCAAATCGACATTGCAGTGATTCCAGGACTCGCCTTTGATGAGAAGGGCGGTCGCCTGGGATTCGGGGAAAGTTTTTACAACCGACTCATTGCAAAGCTTCCCGAAACCACCCGCAAAATTTCCATTGCCTTTGAAGAGCAGGTGGTTGACCATATCCAGATGGAGTCAAGGAAGTATAATCTGGACATCATCATCACCGACAAGCGCGTCATTTACAAGATATAGCGGTTGGTCTTAACCCACGGGACAACGGGACAACGTCTGCCATGGCGGGAACGATCGCTCGTTTCCGCCCTTACTTGGGATCGAGGGCCTGGTGAAAACGCTTGAGGTTACTGCTTTTTCCCATGGCAATGACCGTGTCACCCTCTTCCATGTAGGTGTCAAACGAAGGGTTAAAGATCATTTCTCCGTCTGATTTCTTGATGGCAATGATGATAAGGTTGTACTTCTGCCGGATGCCTGAATCCTTGAGCATGATGTTCACAAGGGTTGATTTGGCCGAAACCGGCGATTCTTCGATCTGAATGGCCCGTTCCCGCCGGGTGAGGGCAATGTCCAGAAAATTGCTGACACTGGGCCGTAACAGCCGGATGCCCATGGAAACGGCACCAATGTCATAGGGTGATTCCACCCGGTTGGCGCCGGCAGCATAGAGTTTTCCCATGGCTGCTTTTTTTTCGGCCCGGGCCATGATCTTGATGCCCGGGTTGAGTTGCCGGGCCGTCAACACCAGAAATACATTGTCAACATCCGTGGCAAGGGCTGCGATCAGGTGGGAGGCTCTTTTAATGCCGGCCTTGAGCAGCAATGATTCGTCCGAAGCATCGCCGATCAGGTAGAGCATTTTATCCTCCACAAGGAGAGGTTCAAGCTCCGGGCTCTTTTCCATGACAACAACGTCCGATGTCTGCTCGGTGAGCTGATTGCACAAAATTTTTCCGATCCGTCCATAGCCGCATACAATATAGTGGTTCGTCAGGCTGGAAATACGCTTATCCAATTTTCTTCTCCCAAGTATTGATCTTATCTCTCCTTCCACGACAAATTTAACGATGATGCCGGCCATGTACAACACCAGGCTGACGCATGAGATGATGAGGAGGATGGTGAACACCCGGCCTGCCGGGCTGATGGGGTGAACCTCACTGTAGCCCACGGTGCTCAGGGTCAGGGCGACCATGTAGAGAGAGTCAAGAAAACTCCACCCTTCAATGATCATATAGCCGGCCGTACCCATGGCGGATACTGCAAAGGATACAGCTGTGGCAATCAGGATGTCTCTGAGTTTGTTCATTGGATCATCCTATAGCTGTCATCGGTTGAAAAAGCAAGGGCTAAACATCGGGAGATATTTGAAATTTGCCCGCCTATCTGCTTGACTGAAACAATGGGTGCTGGTAAACTCGGCGCCATGAATCCAGAACAGAAAAAGTTTGAGATATGGCGGCAGGAGATGGTCGATCGGCAGATTGTGGCCAGGGGAATTACCGACCCCAGGGTCATTGCCGCCATGGAAAAGGTGCCCCGGCATCTTTTTGTGAGCGAGGCCCTTACCGACAGCGCCTATGGGGATTTTCCCCTTCCCATTGGGGAAGCCCAGACCATATCCCAGCCTTTTATCATTGCCGAGATGACCCAGGCCCTGGAGCTTACCGGAGATGAAAGGGTGCTTGAGATCGGGACAGGATCCGGATACCAGGCAGCCGTGCTTGCCGAGATCGTCTTCAGGGTCTATACCATTGAGCGCAACAACACCCTTTTCCTAAGGACCCGAAAGCTGTTTGACAGGCTCAAATACCACAACATCGTTGCCAGGTATTCCGACGGCACCCTGGGGTGGAAAGAGGAGGCGCCGTTTGATGCCATCCTTGTTACCGCAGGCGGCACACAGATTCCCCAGCCATTGATTGACCAGCTTGCCGTGGGTGGCCGGTTGGTGATGCCCGTGGGCGGGCTGTTCAGCCAGGAGCTTGTCCGGATTGAAAAAAAAGCCGACCAAATTACCATGGATAATCTTGGGGGCTGCCGTTTTGTAAAGCTGATCGGTGAGCATGGCTGGAAGGAATAGGGATGGTCAAACGACTCTATGACTGGGTTCTTGCCTGGGCCGAGCGACCAGGCGGTACCTGGGCGCTTTTCTTCCTTGCCGTCTGCGAGTCTTCTTTTTTTCCCATCCCACCGGATCTTCTCCTCATAGCCCTTGCCGTGGGCGCACCGCTTCGGGCCTTTTTCTTTGTTCTGGTGTGCAGTGCGGGCTCTCTTCTGGGGGGCATTGCAGGCTACTTTATCGGCTGGCAGTTCATGGGCACCATCGGCGGGAGGATTATTCATTTCTACGGCCTTGCCGACAAGGCCGACTATATTGCGGCACTTTATCAACATTACGATGCCTGGGCTGTCGCCATCGCAGGCTTTACCCCTCTGCCATACAAGCTTTTCACCATATCCGCCGGTGCCTTTGGTGTGGATTTTTCTGTTTTTGTCATTGCGTCTGCCGTTTCAAGGACCCTGAGGTTCGCCCTCCTGGGTGGTCTGATCTACTGGCTTGGACCGGGTATAAAACGGTTTATAGACCGCTATTTTAACCTTCTTGCCACGGCGTTTACCCTGCTGCTTGTTGCAGGGTTTGTGGTTATGAAGTACCTTGTTTGACCTGGGTGGACCATGGAATTGTTAACAAAACCGGGGTTTGATTTCTGTTTTGATCCAAGGGCGTGTGAAACCTGCAACAGCCGCTGCTGCAGGGGAGAACCCGGAAATATCTGGGCCTCGCACCAGGAGGTGCAGGCCATTTGTGATCTGTTGAAGATTAACCTGATTGACGGCATTGAACGTTACTTCAAGAGGGTAGGAAACCGATTCTCCATCCGAGAGATCGACCTGGGCAATGATTGCCCCTGTGTGTTCCTTTCGCCGGAAAAGGGGTGTTCGATCTATGGCGCAAGACCATCCCAGTGCCAAACCTTTCCCTTTTGGACGTATTTTAAAATCCGTGTGAACGAGTTGTGTGACGAATGCCCCGGCGTCACCCGGTTGCCTTGACGCCTGTTGGGTTCAGGGCTTTGGAAACCGATCTTTCAGAAACTCGATAAAGGTCTTTGACAGCGGAGACAGGGTCCGTTTGCCGTGGGTGGTAATGTAAAAGCTTCTTTTGAGGTCAAGCCCCTCCACCGTTAATGCCTTGAGTCGACCGGACGCCAGAAGATCGGCAACGGCAATGGTTGAAAGGATGGATATCCCGGCATTCCCCAGAATGGCCTGTATCATGGACGCTGTGTTTCCCATGGTGGCGATGATTCTGAGATCCTTGGTGTTTAAACCGGCCGCTTCCATGTTCCGGGTGATGGAGCGCCAGGTTCCGGAACCCTCTTCCCTTGCAAGAAAAGGTTCGGTCAGGAGCATGGCCGGGGTCACAGTATCTTTGTCCGCCCATGGATGGGAGGAGGTGACCATGAGTTTCATCTCGTCATCCATCAGTTTCTCCTGGGCCACAAGGGGGGATTTAACCCTGGCACCCACAATGCCCACCTCAATATCACCCCTTGTGATCTGGTTGATGATTTCTGCCGTGTCGCCGGCCACAAACGACAGGGAAACTTCGGGAAACGCCCGGGCAATGGGGGCGATCATTGCGGGAAGAATATAGCCCGACGGGATGGTGCTGCCGCCGATGACAAGGTGCCCCTTGCGCTTGCCAAGAAAGTCTGAGAGGGCCGATTCTGCCTCGTCCCTGAGCCTGAGCAGCCGTTTGGCATAGGCGAAAAGCAGTTCTCCCGCCTGGGTGGGGACGGTATTGCGGCCCATGCGGTCCATGAGGCGGCATTCAAAATATTCTTCCAGTTCCTTGATGTGGCTGCTCACCGTTGGCTGGGAGAGATGGATCACCTCTCCTGCCTTGGAAAAACTCTGCTGTTCCACCACATTGACAAACACCCGGAGTTGCCACAGGTCCATGCTATTCCTCTTCTTTGGGGGGAAATTTTTCAAGCACCTTGAGCTTGACAGGGTGGGGAACCATACCGGTGATGTCTCCGCCAAAGGTTGCCACTTCCTTGATGATCGACGAACTTGTGAAGATCCACCTGAGGCCGGTCATGAGAAATATGGTCTGAACATCACGGTTGAGCCTTCGGTTCATGAGCGCCATCTGGAATTCATTTTCAAAATCTGAAATGGCCCGCATTCCCCGGACAATGGCAACGGCATTCTTTATTCGGGTGTAGTCGACCAGAAGTCCGTCAAAGGAATCGACCTCGAGATTGGGTTTGCTGTTAAAACACGCCCGGATCATTTCCACCCGCTCTTCAACGGAAAAAAGCGAACTCTTTTTTGGATTGTGCATCACCGACACGATCACCCGGTCAAAGAGTTTCAGGGCCCTGTCAATGATGTCCATGTGGCCGTTGGTCAGGGGGTCAAAGGAGCCGGGGTAGATGGCAATTTTCTCGTTGGATTTCATATCTGTTCGTCCCTTTTACAAGATGATTTCAGCGTTAAAAAGGTAATTTGTGTCTTTCCGTATTTCCTTTGGTCGGTAATGTCAAGCTCTGAAATATTTACTCCCGGGTTTTCGCCTAGACCATGTTCGCAGACAACAAGGGCATTGTCGGCCAGAAGGTCCATGATTCCTCTGTTTTCAAGTACCGTGTCAATGAGTCCCTTGCGGTAGGGCGGATCCATGAACACCAGGTCAAATTTTTCCTGACGGTTCCAGGGCAGGGGGCCTGTCCGGGTCAGGTCGTGCTGGATGATTGTTGCCCGCTGTTCAAATTTCAAGAGGGTGATGTTCCTGCGGATGACGGTGCAGGCCTCCCGGCTCTGGTCCACAAAGGTTGCAGCGACTGCATTGCGGCTTAACGCCTCAAGACCCAGGGCGCCGGTTCCTGCAAACAGATCAAGGACCCTTGCATTGGCGATTCTGTGGGAGATGATGTTGAATATGGATTCCCTGACCCGGTCCGATGTGGGGCGGGTTTCCCAGCCCCTGGGTGTAACCAGTTTCTTGCCCCTGTATTTTCCGCTGATGATCCTCATTTATTTCTTTTTTATCCCGGATGGGAGCATGCTTTGATCCACGCCTGCCCTGGCTGCCGCCGCCCCAAGGTCTCCCTTGGCTTCTTCTATTTTTTTCCTGAAAAATTCCTGCTCAAACTGACGCCTGGCCTGGTCCCAGTTGTTCACAGCCAAAAGTTCGGATACCCTGTCGTCGCTCTTTTTCAAGGTGTTGTTGTAGGGTTTGGGGATTTCCCTGACCTTTATGGTCTCTTCCTGTACCATGATGGCAAGCCTTTCGATGAGGTTTTTAAGTTCCCTGACATTGCCTGGCCATTCGTACTGGACAAGCAGGGCCATGGCCTTGGGGGCCATGCTTTTGGGGCCCTTGACCGATTTTTCGGCCGCAGCCTTTAAAAAGACGTCCACCAGCAGGGGAATATCTTCCTTGCGCTCCCTCAGGGGCGGAACGGTGACCGGGATCACGTTGAGCCGGTAGAACAGATCCTCCCTGAAATTGCCCGCTGCAATCTCAGCGGTGAGATTTTTGTTGGTTGCTGCAATGATTCTGACGTCCACGCTCAAGGTCCGGCCCCCGCCGATTCTCTGGAAGGTTTTTGACTCAATGGCCCGCAATATTTTTGCCTGGGTCTTGAGATTCATGTCTCCGATTTCATCCAGAAAAAGCGTTCCCCCTGATGCCAGTTCAAATTTGCCCTTGTTCTTGGCCGTGGCACCCGGAAAGGCCCCCCGTTCATGGCCGAAGAGTTCGCTGTCAATGGTTTCTTCAGGAATGGCGGCACAGTTGACAATAATGAAGGGTTCTTCAGGGCGGGTGCTGAACTGGTGAAGGGTCCTTGCCACAAGTTCTTTTCCGGTTCCGTTCTCTCCGGTGATGAGAATGGCGGCATCCGTGGGGGCCGCATTCATGATCTGGCGGTTGAGATCCTGGACCGCCGGGCTGAACCCGTTGATCGAATGTCGTTCAATGGTCTTTTTACGAAGGTAGCGGTTTTCCTCTTCAAGGCGTCTGAAGTTGAGGGCGTTGTTGATGGTCACGATGATTTTGTCAATGGAGAGGGGTTTTTCAAGAAAGTCAAAGGCCCCTGATTTTGTGGCGTCTACAGCCGCCTCAATGGTGCCGTGGCCGGTGATCATGACAACGGGCAGGTTGGGGAAGTTTTTCTTTATCTCCTTTAAGGTCTCGATGCCGTCCATGCCCGGCATCCAGATGTCAAGCAGTACGATGTCGGGGGATTCGGCTTCGATTTTTTTAAGGGCCTCATACCCGTTAAAGGCGTGGGAGACTTCAAAGCCGTCATCGGCAAGGATTCCCTCCAAGGATTCTATGATGGATGCCTCATCATCAACGATCAAAATTGCTGGATACATCTTTTCTCCTTAATCAGCGGGGGCAGGCCTGACGCCTGTTCCCTAAGCCGGAAGCTCAATGATGAAACGTGCTCCGGCGGGTTTGTTGTCCTGTACCCGGATCATGCCCTTGTGGTCGGTGATGATCGAGCTGACAATGGCAAGCCCCAGTCCCATTCCCGATTTCTTGGTGGAAAAGTAGGGCTCAAAGAGCCGGGTCTTTTCCTCATCGGAAATGCCCTTTCCTGTGTCGGCAATCTCGATCCTGACAATCGAGAGGATGGGGTCAAACAAGATATCGACATTTATTTTCCCCTGCTTGTTAATGGCGGCAACTGCATTGTCAAACAGGTTGATAAATGCCTGCTTCATCTGCTGGCGGTCAAGGTTTATGGCCGGAAGGTCAACGGATACAGTGGTCGTGATTTCCACGTTTTCAAGTCCCTCCCGGTAAAGGGCCACGGTTTCATCAAGGATTTCTTCAATTCTGCACGGTTTGGCATTGGTGTCTGGAAATCGTGCAAAGGTGGCAAATTCGTTGACAAGGTTTCGAATCAGATCAACATGGACAACGATCATTTCCGTGCATTTGTCAAACACCTCTTCATTGATGATCCGGGAGTATCTTCTCTTTAAACGCTGTGCCGACAGCTTGATGGGGGTGAGCGGATTTTTTACCTCATGGGCGATTCTTCTGGCAACCTCCCGCCATGCGGCCATGCGCTGGGCCTTTTCAAGCTCGGTCAGGTCGTCAAAAACCATGACAACCCCCATGTTTTCATTGGCATCGCTCTTGAGGGCGTTAAAGTGAACGGCAAAATGCCTGGGACTGCCGTTGATGGTTGCCGACAGCGGAAAGGCCACGCTTTCGGTGGCAAACGAGACAGTGTCTGCAATTTTTTTGGCAATGGCCAGGTGGTCGCCCCGGATGATCTCCTTGTAATTTCGGTTGAGTGTCTCTCCTGCGTTCATGTCCAGCATGGTTTCGGCAGCCTTGTTGATGGTTGTGATTACCCCGGTGTTGGACAGCGAGATCACCCCGGCTGAAATATTTTTAAGGACAATCTCCATGTACTGGCGGCTTTTTTCGATCTCAACGTTCTGCATGCGCATGGTCTTTTCTGAACTGGCAAGTTTTTCCCGGCCCAGGGCAAGTTCCCTTGTCATGGAGTTGAATGAGTCCACCAGGGTGCCAAGCTCGTCGTCGGATTGAAAATCGATCTGATAGTTCAGATCCCCCTGGGTGACCCGCTGGGTCCCTTCGGCAAATTTCATCAGGGGAATTGTGATGGATTTTGCCAGGTAAAATCCAAACCATACGGCGCAGAAAACCACCAGAAGCGCTACTATGGAGAGGGCTATGTAGTTGGAAATTTGAACCGGGCGTTTGATCATCTTGAGCTGCTGGTACTCTTCAGCGCCCCTTGAAATGGATGCCAGATCCTGGGACAGGTCTTGGGAGATAAGGGCCGTGACCACAAGAAAGGCATCACTCTTTTTGGGGTCGCCACCAAAGGGAATGGTGGTGATGGTCCGAATGGTCTCGCCTGCTTCCACGTTTCCGGAAATGGTCCTTGAGGTCTTGCCTTCGGGTATGTTCATGAGTTCATCCCCGGTGAGGATGCCGAAGTAGCTGTTTTTCAGTTCCTTTGAAAGGGAGAGGGTGCTCCTCCTGGCATCCGGGGTGTAAACCTCGATGCCATCCAGGTTAAAGGCCCGCTGAACCACCTGGACATAACGGCTCAACTCCTTGCTGTTATCGGGAGCCAGCAGCTTTTGTGAATGGATCTGGAAGGTGGCTCTTTTGGCAAAAAAGAGGTTTTTTTCTTCAACATAGCCGTAGAGCTGGCGACCCACGGACAATGAGTTCTCAAGGGCCTGCTCCACCGGGGCATTAAACCAGAAGGCTATGGAGGTTGTGATAAAGTGGATGGAGAAGAAGAAGAGCACGGTGGTCGGCACAAGGGCCAGGGTGACAAAGGCCGCCACAAGCCGGGTTTTGAGTTTTGTGCCCAGGATTTTGTTTTTTTTCTCATAGTAGAGTTTTGCAAGATTTCGAAACACAAGCAGGATCAGGGCAAGGAGCAGCAGCAGGTTCGTGTTGATGAGGATGAACATCAGCACCGTGCTCGACACGGGAAAACCGGTGTCAAAACCTGTAATCCTTGTCTCTGCATAGGTGAGCAGCCCCACGGTAAAGAGGATGGCCAGAATGAGTGCGCCTTCACGTTTGCGCCTGGCCCGTTCCCATGAAGAAGCATCGGGATTGCTGCTGTTTGTATTGTCTTTTACCATTGTCAATGCATGGGGTGGTGCTAGTAGATAAATTCCATTGTATGCCAGTCGGTTTCAAAGTCCCACATGGAGACAAAAAACAGAACATAGTGGAGGTAAAGGGGCAGGGTGACCCTGCTCAGTTCCGCCTTGATCCTGATCTGGTATCGTTCTCCCTTGGTCAGGGTTGAAAGGGGAGTGACCAGGAGGTTGTCGATCTCAACCATCAGGGCCCTGGCCTCGTCAAACGAGGTAACCACAGACGGGGAATCTGATCTCCAGGGGCGGTAAACAGTAAATGTCTGCTTGAGGCTGTTATATTTAAGGGTGTTTGTGATTTCAAGGTTACAGACGCGTTTGTCGAACCAGGCGGTTCTTGATCTGTAAATTCCTGCCACAAACGAGAAAGAGGTGGGAATGCCGTTGAGAACCGCCTTTTCAATTTCCGGGGTAAACGCGTTTTTAACATCAAAGTAAACAACCAGATCGTCCCGGGTGTTTGTCAGGATAATATTCTCAAGGAACGCCTTCTGGGATGCCAGCACACCAAGGGGGGACAGGACCATGAAAAGGGCCATTGCAATGGAGAGTGCACCTTTGGTCAGATGGTTTCCCAGGGGGGAGGTCATGGGCGGGTGAAGTCCTCCATGGCCACGGTTCTTGTTTCCCAGGCATCCTTTTGACTGAGAAGTTCCTTGATAAAGGCATGGTTCAGGGCGTGGCCTGATTTATAGGTGGTGATATGACCCTGGATGGGCATGCCGAGAAGGGAAAAATCCCCAAGGCTGTCCAGGAGTTTATGGCGTACAAATTCGTCTGGGAACCTCAGCCCTCCCGGGTTGAGTATCGTGTCCTTGTCTATGACAACGGCCGTGTCCAGACTTCCTCCCCTGCCCAGGCTGAACCTTTTCAAGTATTCAAGATCCTGGAGAAATCCGAAGGTTCTTGCCGGGCTTATTTTTTCGCTAAAATTTTCGTGGATCGGATCAAAGGAGATCTCCTGCCGGCCAATGAGGGGGTGGTCAAATTCAATGGTGCAGTTGATGGTGAACCCCTTGCCCGGAACGATCTCCACAAACTTGTCACCCTCTTCAAACCGGACCGGCCGGGTCATGACAAAGTACCACCGGGGCGAATCCTGCTGTTGAATGCCGGCCCGGGTGATTTCCAGGGCAAAGGTCTCGGCACTTCCGTCCATGATGGGCATCTCATACCCGTCGATTTCCACCAGGGCATTGTCTATGGAGAGGCCGGAAAAAGCGGCCATGAGGTGTTCAATGGTTGAGACAATGGCGCCGTCCCGTCCGACCACCGTTGCAAGGCTTGTATCCACGACGGTTTTAAACAGGGCCTGGATGTCCGGAGTGCCGGGAAGATCCAGCCGCCGGAATCGAATACCGTGGTTGACTGGGGCGGGCTGTATGATGATCCGGGTGTGTTTTCCGGAATGGACCCCAATGCCTGCACAGGTTACGGGCCTGGCAAGGGTTTGCTGGTGGTAAGGGTGTTCCATGGTGAAATTTTCAATCTCTCCCTGGGTTCATGGGCTGCTGTCAGCCCGTTCCAGTGTATTATCGGTTGATGACATCTATATGTTATTTTACACAAAAAGGCAAAATAATTGGATCATTTCCCGGTATAATTGTTATTTTCAGATGGTGCATGCTATAGTGTCGCAGATTGTTTTAACGGGTTTTCAAGGAGAATCGCTTTGCTTTCAAGGGTTAAGAGCGCTGCCGTTGCCGGTATTGATGCCTATATTGTTGATGTCGAGGTGGATATTTCCTTTGGGTTGCCCATGTTTAATATGGTGGGCATGCCCGAGACTGCCGTGAGGGAGAGCCGTGAGCGGGTAAAGAGCGCCGTTAAAAATTCAGGATATAAGTTTCCCATTGATCGAATCGTTGTGAATCTTGCCCCTGCTGCCATTAAAAAAGAGGGGACAAGCCTTGATCTGCCCGTTGCCATGGGCATTTTGTCTGCATCTGGGATTGTTCCCCTGGAGGCGGGGGGGCGGTTTCTCATGGTTGGGGAACTTTCCCTGGACGGGCGGGTAAAGCCTGTCCCAGGAGTTCTTTCCGCAGCCCTTGCCGCAAAAAACAACGGGTTCGCCGGGGTGATCGTTCCCTTTGCAAACAGGGCAGAGGCAGCCATTGTCAAGGATGTACGGGTGATCCCGGCCAGGTGTCTGTCTGAAGTCGTTGAGTTCCTTGCCGGAAGAACAAACATTGACCCTGCAACAACGGATCGTTTGTCCATGGAAGGAGAGGGGCCAGACAGAAATATGGATTTTTGCGAGGTCATGGGGCAGAACCATGCCAAGCGGGCCCTTGAAATTGCCGCAGCAGGCGGTCACAATCTGTGCATGACCGGCCCGCCGGGCTCGGGCAAGACCATGCTGGCAAAACGGCTTCCCACGATTCTGCCGCCATTGACCTTTGACGAGGCCCTGGAAACAACCCAGATCTATTCGGTGGTGGGCCTTCTTGGGGCGGGTCAACCGTTTATGAACAAAAGACCGTTTCGGTCTCCCCATCACACCATCTCGGATGCCGGTCTTGTGGGGGGAGGCCGGGTACCTGAACCCGGTGAGGTAAGCCTTGCCCATAACGGGGTGCTGTTCATGGATGAATTTCCCGAGTTCAAGAGAAACGTGCTTGAGGCGTTGCGCCAGCCCATGGAGGATGGGGTGGTGGCCATCTGCAGGGCCGGTTCAAGGGTGAGCTATCCTGCCGCGTTCATGCTGGTGGCCGCCATGAATCCCTGCCCCTGTGGTTACCACGGTGATGGTATCAAACCGTGTACCTGTTCCGATGGGGAGATTCAGCGTTACCGGCGACGGATCTCAGGCCCCCTGCTTGACAGAATTGACATTCATGTTGATGTTCCCCGTGTTCCTTTCAAGGAGCTTACCGGCTCAACCCGACCCGAAGGTTCAGCCAGCGTTAGAGAACGGGTGGAACGGGCAAGGGAACACCAGGTAGAACGGTTTCAGTCGGCACCCATCCATTGTAATGCCCAGATGGGGGCAACCCAGATCCGTCGGTTTGCCCAGCTTGACAAGGCGGCAGTGGCGCTCCTGGCAAGGGCCGTTGATACCTTTGGCATGTCGGCACGGGGACACGGCCGGGTGGTGAAGATTGCACGAACCATTGCAGACGTTGAGGACGAGCCCCTGATTCTGCACCGCCACATTGCAGAGGCGATCCAGTACAGGAGTATTGACAGAAAACACACACGGGGACACCTTACTTAATTCCCTGACACCTTTTGTTTGCTTGAATGTCTGGAGGAACCAAGTAAGGTGTCCCCCAGATATAAAAAGATATAAAAAGAGAGATCAATGATAAAAAAGGATATTTTCAAGGGCGACCTCAAGGAACAGCTCAAGGCATCGGCCCAGGACAGGCTTTACCGCTTCATGCTCGCAGACGGCATGATCCGGGGAGCCATTGTCAAGACCACCCGCATGGTCAATGAGATGCGGGCAAATCATGAATTGGGAGGGCTTGAGACCCTGGTGTTGGGCCAGGCATACATTGCTGCAGCCCTTTTGACGGCAAACCTCAAGGCCAGGGACCGAATCAGCATGGCGATTCAGTGTTCCGGGCCCCTCAAGGGGCTTGATGTGGAGGCGAATGTGTTTGGCGAGGTCAGGGGGTATCTCAAGGATCCCGGGTTTTCCAGCCACATGGACAAAGGGATCACCTCCCTTTCCGCCTTGTTCGGTGCAGGATTCCTGACGGTGACAAAGTACCTGGAAGAGGCAAAAAATCCCTATTCGGGCCAGGTGGTGCTTGAGTACGGCACCATTGCAGAGGACCTGGCCAACTATTTTCTCAAGAGCGAGCAGACCCCCACGGCATTTAATCTGAGCGTTCATTTTGATGAAACAGGTAAAATGGTCGGCGCAGGCGGTCTTTATCTGCAGGCAATGCCCGGCGCCGATGATGACACGATGGCCAGGGCAGAGACCATGCTCCAGAGCGTCGAGGGCCTGGGCAGTGCCTTTGCCGGCAACAAGGAACCAGATGCCCTTGTCAGCCTTTATTTCCAGGGACTGAACCCTGTGATGCTGGAGAATCATCGGGTGGAATTTTTCTGCAGATGCAGCGAAAAGATCATGAAGGGCCACCTTGCAACCCTTCCCCAAAAGGATATAGCCGATATCCTTGACAACGGGCCTTTCCCGGTTGAGTTAAGGTGCCACAACTGCAACACCGTCTACCGGTTCACCCGCCAGGATATTGAAACCCTGGGCACCCCCCCTGCCTGATTCAGATCGTCGCATTTGGGAAGGGGGCACAGGGATTTTATTCCTTGACAAAGAGGTCAGATATATTATCAATGCAAGGGTTAAACCCATAAACGATTAAAGAATAAAGAGAGGGTATTGTCAATGTGCAACAATTGTAGTGAACACAGTCACAGCCACACCCACAGCCACCATCCAGAGATCGTCCAGATCATGCCTGCCCACAAGGACTTTTATGCCGTTTACCAGGGCGAGTCGCCAATGGTCCATGGGGTGATCAAGGGTGAAACCGGATTGAGTCTTGTTCCGGTTCTCTTTCTGGGACTCATGAAACACGGAGAAAAAACCATGGTCGAAGGCTTTTTTGCCTCCCATTCCATCAACTCGTGTGAGGATGCTGAGGGGTTCAAGGGGTATGCCGCTTCCCTTGCAGAGGCTGAAACGCTATACGCCTGAAAACCTTGAAATAAAAAGGAAATTTGCATGCACAAACTTTTACAGAACGCTCCGGAACAGGAGATCATGCTCCTGGGCAATGAGGCCATTGCCAGGGGGGCTGTTGAGGCAGGCCTTGCCTTTGCCACCACCTATCCGGGAACCCCGTCGTCTGAACTCTCCCTGAACCTCTTCCAGATCTCCCAGGAGACGGATCTCTACTTTGAATACTCGACCAACGAGAAGGTTGCCCTTGAGGTGGCCGCTGCTGCGGCAAATTCCGGTCTCCGAACCATGTGCATGATGAAGCACGTCGGGCTGAACGTAGCGGCTGACCCCCTCATGACCCTTGCCTATATCGGTGTCAGGGGCGGTCTGGTCATTCTGACGGCGGATGATCCGTCCATGTTTTCAAGCCAGAACGAGCAGGACAACCGATACTATGGCAAGCTTGCCGGGCTTCCAATGCTTGAACCCTCGTCCGTTGCCGAGGCCAAGGAGATGACAAAGGCAGCCTTTGAACTGTCTGAAAAGCTGGGGGAACCCGTTATCCTGAGGACAACCACACGGATCAACCACTCGAGCGCCTTTGTCCGGCTCGGCATCCTGGGCAAGCGAAACACAGGGGGGGATTTTAAAAAGGATCCCTTCAGCTTTGTCACCGTGCCTGCCGTGTCAAGGAAACTCCATGTCAAGATGCTTGAGAATCTTGAACAGGCCCGGAAGATTTCCAACACCAGTGAACACAACCGGGTCGAAGGCAGCGGCAGTCTGGGAATCATCTGCAGCGGGGTGAGCTATCTCTATGCTGTGGATGGTGTGAACGACCTTGGCATCCAGGACCGGGTTAAAATCTTGCGCATCGGGTTTTCCAACCCCATGCCCGACCGCTTGGTCGTTGATTTCCTGTCAGGGTGTGAACGGGTTCTGGTGGTTGAAGAGGGAGAACCCTTCTTGGAGGAGGCGGTCCGATCCATTGCCCAGACCGCAGGCATCACCATTCCCATCCAGGGCAAGGGAGACGGGCTGTTTTCACGCCTCTATGAGTTTGATCCTGCCATGGTGAAAAAGACCATTGCCGGCTATTTCGGGATCGATTACACGGGCAAGTCCCCGGTGGATACTTCAAATTTTCCAGAGATCCCCCAGCGTCCGCCAAACCTCTGTTCGGGCTGTTCCCACCGGGCGACCTTTTACGAGGTCAAACAGGCGGCCAAGGGTATGGATACCATCTGTCCGTCTGACATCGGGTGCTATACCCTGGGTTTTCTTCCGCCCCTTTCCACGGGTGATTTTGTCCTGTGCATGGGTGCCTCGGTGAGTTCCGCCTGCGGGTTTGCCAAGGCAACGGATAAAAAAGTCATCTCGTTCATCGGGGATTCAACCTTTTTTCACTCGGGCATGACAGGTCTTGCCAATGCCGTGTTCAACAACCACAACTTCACCCTTGTGATCCTTGACAACGGCATCACGGCCATGACCGGCCACCAGCCCAACCCCGGAGTTGACATGGGGCTTTTAAACCTTGAAGGGTATAACCGCATCTCCATTGAGAATGTGGTCAAGGCCCTGGGGGTTGAGCACGTCACCGTGATCAAACCCTTTAAGGTGAAAAAGAGCATTGAGGCCATCCAATCGGCCCTTGAATTCAAGGGGGTTTCCGTCATTATCTCCAAAGAAGCCTGCGCCCTCCACGCGCGAAGCCTCAAGCTGCTCAAGCCCCGGGCCTTTACCGTGACCGACCGCTGCAAGAACCACCGGGACTGCATGGATTCCATTGCCTGTCCGTCGTTTTTCATTGAACAAGGAAGGGTCAAAATCGATCCCAACACCTGTGTGGGCTGTGCGCTCTGCGCCCAGATCTGTCCGGAAAATGCCATTGTTCCCCTGAAGAAATGACCCCTAAATCATAAGGAAGAGAGTTGATATGGATGTAAAACGATTAATCATGGTGGCGGTCGGCGGTCAGGGGAACCTGCTTGCCTCAAAGGTGCTTGGCGATGCGGCCCTTGCCTGCAAGGTGCCGGTGAAAATGAGCGAAATCCACGGTATGGCCCAGCGTGGCGGGGTGGTGGAATCGGCCCTGGTGTTTGGCAATGCCCAAAGCACCATCATCTCCGATGGCGAGGCTGACCTGCTGCTGGGGTTTGAACCTTCGGAAACCCTGAGGGCCATGAACCGGTGCAACCGGGATACCACCGTGATCACCAACCTTGACCCGGTTCCGCCGTTCACCGTTGCCATTGGCAGGGGGATTTATCCTGAAATAGAGACGATCAAAACCCTGATCCAGGAGAAAGCTGCCCGGCTCATCGCCTTTGACGCCATGGCCCTTGCAAAACAGGCCGGGAGTCCCATGACCATGAACATCGTCCTGGTGGGTGCCTTGATCCAGACCAACGCCCTTCCCCTGACCCGGAAGAGCGTTGAACAGGCCATTAAAACCCGGACCAAAAAAGCCTTTGTGGACATGAACCTTGTCGCCTTTGACCTGGGGTTCCAGGCTGCCGTCGGCATTGCTGGACCCAGCCGGGGATAACTTTTTTCAGGAGTGACGATCCATGCCGGTTTTTGAATACAAGGCCCTTGACCGTCGGGGAAGGAAAAAGACCGGCATTATTGACGGGGAAAGCCTGGTCTCTGCTCGGTCAAAATTAAGGGAAAAGGGAGTCTACCCGACAACCATGGCCGAGGTTGGCTCCGAGGGGCAGGGCAGCGGTACCGCCTCCGGGGATTCCTTTGCCGGGCGTTTGTTTTTCAGCCGCATTACAAAAGCCGAACTTGCCATGGTGACCCGCCAGCTGGCCACCCTTCTTTCAGCGGGATTCCCATTGATTTCAGCCGTGTCAAGCCTGGTGACCCAGACAAGATCTAAATCCCTTAAAAAGGTCCTCTCAAAGATCAAGGGTTCCATTGAGGAGGGAAAAAGCTTTGCCGAGGCCCTGGCCATGTATCCGTCTTTGTTCTCATCAATTTATGTCAACATGATCAGAGCCGGGGAATCGTCGGGAACCCTTGAAATCGTGCTCGAGCGACTGGCAGACATCACTGAAAAAAGGGAAGAGACAAAAAAGAAGATCCAGGCAGCCCTTGCCTATCCGGTCCTCATGGCCATTGTCGGCGCCCTGGTCCTTCTTTTTCTGCTGGCCTATATTGTGCCGGGGATCATTGCCATTTTTTCCGACATGAACCAGACACTGCCCGGTCCAACCCTGTTTCTCATCTCGGTCAGCTCGTTTCTGAAACGATTCTGGTGGGCGGTGCTGCTGGTGCCTTTTCTTTGTGGTGTTGCCCTTGTTTTCACGGCAAAAAACGAGCGGGGAGCCTATATGATCGACAAGGCGCTTTTCCTGACCCCAAAGCTGGGTGACCTTTTGAAAAAATTATCAGCGGCACGGTTTTCAAGGATTTTAGCCTCCCTGCTCGCCAACGGTGTTCCCATGATGACCGCCCTTGGGATATCCCGGACCACGGCCGGCAACCGGGTCATCGCGGCCATCATCTTCCGGGCATCCAGGGCGGTGGAACAGGGCGAAGAACTGGGGGTTTCCCTGGGTGCGGAAAGGGTTTTTCCCTCCCTTGCCGTTGAGATGATCAAGATCGGGGAAAAGAGCGGTCAGCTTGAACGGATGCTTGAAAAGACCGCCGATCTCTACGAAAGGGAGGTTGAAGGGTCCGTGACGGCCATGACCGCTCTGCTTGAGCCATTGATCATCCTTGTCATGGGGGCGGTGGTGGGTTTCATCGTGCTGTCGGTCTGCCTGCCCATTTTTGAGATGAACCAGCTTGTGAAGTAACGCCTGTATTCAGCCAGGTCAGGAGTCGATGGTTGGCCCCACCCGCATCAGGGTGCTGGCTTTTTCCGCCTTTATTCGTCGTTTCCCAAAGTAACGCCTTTCCTTGATCATCTTCTCTGCCGTTGGGTAAAATTGATGGGTATGGTCTAAAGGGGCGGGTCAACCGCCTGTTCCAATAATTCAAGGCTGGTCCGGTTTTTTAAAACATTGAACTTGTGGGCGCTTGATATGGAGCCGTAGATGTTTCCGGCAAAGAAACCGGCTTCAACAAAGGCAATGACCCCGCCCAGGGCAGGATTGTCCCTTTCAAAGGATTCATGGGCCGCCATGATCAGGGCCGTATTCAAGAGAAATGAGACCAGGGCATCCTGGTAGCGCTCGCAGTAGAAAAAACCCATGCCTGGAAATATTGCCGCAAGTCCTGCCAGGGTGGGGCTTTTTTTCTTTGATCCACGAATGGCGGAGATGGTCTGGTTCACCCTGTCTTGACTGTAGGTTTCGGCTCCGGACCTGCTGAGGCTGTTGATATGTGTTTCAGCCTTTTCTAGGGCAAGGGGGGCCATGCCCTGGGATTGTTTCAGGCCCATCCAGCCAAGGGATGCATGGACGCGATCCTTGGTTGAAATGTCGTCGGTCAGAAGCAGCAGGTTTTGGAGAACCGTCTCTGCCTGGCCTTCCTTGTCCATTCGTTCAAAGGTTTGAGCGGCCATGAAATAGGCTTCAATGACCAGGGGATCCTGGGAAAAGGGAAAGAGAAAGGTTTGAAATACTTTTTGAGCCTCCCTGTATCTCCTGGTGGCATAGTATGCCCGGCCTGTTAAAAATTGTGCCTGTCTCACCCTTGTATCTTCAGGAAAAAAATGGATGAACCGCTTGAATTCCACCAGGGCCGTTGATGGATCCCCGCTGTTAAAACAGTGTTGTGCATATCCATACTGCATGTCGGCATCAATATAAATCCCTCCCTTGTCCGCCCCAAACAGCGGATCGGCTGTCCCCATCAGCACGAGGAGAAACAACGGTGCGGTAATTTTGCGGAACCTTTGGAAAATCGGTTTCACGGCTGTTCATACCACCAGAAATCATTTGCCGACACCGGATCAAGGGTCATCCTGGAATTTTTCATTACGATGGTTGGCGAGATGCGGGTCTCGTCCCTTCCGCACCGGACAAGTCGGTCACATGCCATGATCCACCCCATGAACAGTCCGTGGCGTTCCACTGCCTCGCGGGCATAGGCGGAGCAGGTGGGATACATGGGACAGCGCTCACCGTCCACAGGGGAGATGTATCGCTGGTAAAAGGCGATGACGGGATGGCTCTGGGGACTGCCTTGCCGGGGGGGAGCGGCTTGTGCCCAGGCAGTGGCGGGCGTTATGACCAGGTGCACGGCCAGAATAATGGTCAGAATGATGGCCGGGGGCAGGGCTAGGGGCATGACCCGGTAAACGGGTCTAAACGTCGGGTTATTCCTGGGTAACACGGAGAACCTCTGCAACAGTTGTCGTGCCTTTAAGCACCTTTTCAATTCCGTTCTGGCGAAGGGTCTGCATGCCGTGTTCCAGGGCAATGGCCTTGATCTGGTTGGAATCCGAAGTTTTGAGAATCATGGATTTAAGGGTTTCATCAACTTTCATAATTTCAAGGATGGCCTGTCTGCCTGTGTACCCCGTATTAAAGCAGTTGGTACACCCCTTGGCTTTGAACGCTCTGCATCCGCCCGGGGGAGGATCGGTGATTTTTAAAAGGGCAAGTTCTTCATCGCTCAGGCAGTAGGCCTCCTTACAGTGCTCACACAGGATTCTGACCAGTCGCTGGGCGATGACCGCCTTGACCGAGGAGGTGATCAGGTAGGGTTCCACCCCGAGATCGGTGAGCCGGGTCACAGCCCCTGCAGAGTCGTTGGTGTGGAGGGTTGAAAAGACAAGGTGGCCTGTCAGGGCGGATTGTATGGCGATTTCCGCCGTCTCTAGGTCCCGAATTTCTCCCACAAGGATAACGTCGGGATCCTGCCTGACCACGGATCTTAAACCTGCGGCAAAGGTAACACCGGTTTTCCGGTTGACCTGGATCTGTCCGATGCCCATGATATTGTATTCCACAGGGTCTTCAATGGTGATGATGTTTTTGTCCGGTGAGTTGATCACCGACAGGGATGCATAAAGTGTGGTTGTCTTGCCGCTGCCCGTGGGGCCGGTGACAAGCACGATTCCGTTGTTCAGGGAGATCAGTTCTCGGATGGTGGCAAGGTTTTGTTCAGAAAAGCCAAATTCGGTCAGCTTTAAAAGGGAGCCGGATTTGTTCAAAAGCCTCATGACCAGGCGTTCTCCAAAGGCCGTGGGCACTGTTGAAACACGGATGTCGATCTTCTGTTCACCGATTTTTACCTCAAGCCTGCCGTCCTGGGGGGCTCGTTTTTCAGCAATGTTCATTTTGGCCATGACCTTGATCCTTGAGATCAGGGCAGACTGTATCCATTTGGGGGGAGAGAGCATTTCATACAGGATGCCGTCGATGCGGTATCTGACCTGGAGGCTTTCCTGGAAGGGCTCAATGTGGATGTCGCTGGCATTGGCCTTGACCGATCTTGAGATGATGTGGTTGACCATTCGGATGACAGGGGCGTCGCTTGTGTCATCCAGAAGATCGGCCGTCTGTTCGATCTCCATGATGATGTTGGCGCTGTTGCCCTCCAGATCTTCGACCATCTGCTGAACATTGTCGGGACTCTGGTTGAAAATGGTGTTGATGGCGGCGAGGATTTCGCTTTTTGGGGCAAGCACAAGATCATACTCGTCAAGGCCAAGGATGGCGGCAAGATCATCCACGGCCTGGAGATCGGAAGGATCATAAATGGCAATGGACGATGGATTGGTCGCGTTGACCAGGGGGACCATTAAAAATTTTTTGAGAAAATGAATGGACACCTTTTCAGTAAAGTCAATCCGGGTATTGGCCGTGGCAAGTTCAGGTTTAAAGGGGATGGTATAGGCGGCCCCCAGTGCCATGAGAATGGCCTGTTCGGGAAACCGTTTTAAACCCACAAGGGCTTCCGTGAACCCCCTGTTTTGATTGTCGTAAATGCCTTCAATGGCCTGGACGGCATCCTCGTCCACAAAGGTTTTTTGGGATAAATGTTCAATAAAGGTCTGGCGGCTCATTCTGGATCCCCTGGCATATGATACAGTTTTACCTCTCCCTGTTGGCGCACCTCATCAATGGCCTTTTTCTTGACTTTATAGAGTTCGCCGGCCTCAATGGGGTTTTTGATCACCCGGGGGGTGAGGAACACGTAAAGGTTTGTCTTTTCATCGCCCGTGGAGGTGGTTTTAAACAGATAGGCAAGTCCCGGGATATCCCCAAGACAGGGCACCTTGTATTCTGTGCCTGAAAGGGTCTCATCAATCAGGCCGCCGATGACGACGGTGTTTCCGTCCTCGACGATCAGGGTGGTCTCTATTTTACGCTTCAGGGTGGTGGGGCGGTCAGTGCTTTCCTGGCTGGCTGAACTGTCCAGTTTGGTGACCTCCTGGTATACATTGAGCCGGACCAGCCTGTCCTTGCTGATCTGGGGGGTGATTTTGAGGGTGATACCCACATCCTTGTACTCGTAGGAACTGTAGGTATCAGTGCCGTCATCGGCAGCAGACCGGGTCTGGTAGGGTACGTTCTTGCCGATGGTCAGGGTTGCCTCTTCATTGTCCGTGGTGAGAATCTGGGGGGTGGACAGGATGTGGCTGTCCTTGTTTGACTGGTAGGCCTGGATCACGGCACCGAGGGTGGGAAAGGAGACGCCGCCAATGGTGATGCTCTTGCCCATGATGCCGGCTGAAAAACCAGAGCTCAGACCGCCTGCAGCGGCGCTGGTAAAACTGCCGCCGTCGCTGCCCTTGAAACTGCCAAAATAGACCCCCTGGTCATTGCCATCGGAATCCGTGTCATATCCGTCGCCGATCTGCCACTGGGTGCCCAGTTCAAACCCTGATTCGACGTTCACCTCCATGATGAGGCACTCAATGTAAACCATGGCCCTGGGAATATCCAGTTTTTGGATCACCTCTTCCAGAACCGGATAATCCTCTTTTTCCGCCATGATGATCAAGCTGTTGGTGGCTGTGTCCGCCGTGATCTTCACCTTGTCCGAGATCACCGGGGCCGTCTTTTTCCCTTCAGTGCTCTGGGCGTTCTTTTCCACGGGCATCTCCTGGAGTACCTTGGCAAGGTCTTCAGCCGTGGCATGTTCCAGGTAGTAGACCCGGATTTTTTCGTCTCCCCGGGGGATCTTTTTGTCCAGGAGACTGACCAGTTTTTTTATCCGGTCGATTTCAATGTCGCTTGCCAGGGTCACAATGGCGTTTGTACGTTCGTCTGCCACAAATTTGACGATCATATCTAAATCTGTCTTGCCTTTTTCCCCCCGGCTTCTTGCCGTAAAGATGGTCGAGAGGTTTTTAACAAGCTTTGCCGCATCGGCATTTTCAACGGGAATCACGGAAATGGTTTTTCCAATGCCCATGACATCCACGGCCTCAATGATGGTCATGAGCCGTTCAATATTGGAGAGGGTGTCCGTGATGATGAGGGTGTTGGTGTCTGCGTAGGAAAGGGCAACGCTGCCCTTGGAGATCAGGGGTGTGAACAGTTTTTTAAGATCATCTGCCTCGGCAAATTTCAACGGGATGATCCGGGTGACGACCCTGTCCTTTCGGGATTCTCCTCCCTTTGAAATCCGGGTGTCGATATTTTCAGACCGTGCGTCGGGCGAGGGGATGATTTTGATCACCTGGCCTGCCTCAACAGTTGTGAATCCATGGATGGAAAGCACGGATTCAAATACGCCATAGGCCTCTTTTACAGAGATTTTTGAAGGAGAGATGATGGTGACGTTCCCCTTGACTCTCCGGTCCACCACAAAGTTTTTTCCAGTCAGTTCACTGATGAACTTGATGAATACGTTGATATCGACGTTGTTAAAGTCAATGGAGATATGGTTTTCAGCGACTTTTGAATCAGCTGATTGGGCCTGGGGTACTTGATGTAAAAGGGGTGAAAAAATAATAATAACCAGTGTTGCAAGAAAAGGCAGCACCGCGAGTTTATTGCTGAACATTGTAAATGATCTCCTTTGTCTTACCTCGCCTTTTTATTTTCAGTTTTGCTTCGGATGCCTGGCTCAGTGTCTGGTAGAGGGCCATGGCATCGCTGATGGAGTTGAGTTCTTTGTTGTCAACACCCATGAGGATGTCACCGTTTTTTAATCCCAGTTTGTTGAAAAGGGTATTGTTTCTTATGCCGTATATCAATAATCCATCGGGTTTACCCTTTGAAAAATGGGGTCTGACACGTACCTGTTTTGCCAGGGTATCCATGTCATTGATGGCATCATCAATCACAGATTTTTCAATGGTCATGGTTGATGTATTACCTGGGGTGTTCAACATGTTTGCAGGGGGGGCGGCACGCCCCTTGGGTTTCTGGGATTCCATCTCCAGGATCTGGTCCTCCCCGTTGTAGTTCAGAACCACGCTCGATCGAAGTATTTTTTTGATAAGGGCCTTTGAAACCGAGTCTCCCTCGTGGAAAAGTGTCTGGGTTTTAGCCTTTTCTTCCTGGATGACGGCAATGGATTGCCTGCCTGTTCCCACCACGGTTCCCCACAGTTTCAGGTTGAGTGTTGTTGGGGCAAGCACTGCCTCCTCTTGAATATCCGTGGGCTTTTCCTCTTTTTCAGGCTTAATCGCAGCCTTAAACAGGTTCCTTTGGATGATGGCTGTGGAAAGTGTCCCAGGGAGCATGGGTTTATCCTGGGGTATCGATTCCGGAATTTTTTTCCCGGGATTTGAAAATTCAGGAATGGAAAATGTTGCAGTCTCTATCCGGCCGTACATGATCGTAACGCAGAAGTAGAGAGCAACCGTCAGCAAGATAAGATTTAAACCTGTAAAAATCGTTTTCATAATTTAAAAATCGGTTTCTCCACGGTTCCTGAAAGGGTAAACGGAATGCCCCCATTTTTTTTATCTTCAAAAAGCATGGCAACGGAGGATAATCCTGCAAAGGCTGAAACAAAGGAGGAGTTCGGCTGAATTTCTCCCTTGAGGTTCAGCCTGCTTTTCTCCATGGAGGGATTGAGGAAACAGGAGCCCGTCAGGGCCATGGTTAATTGTTCACCCTTGGCATCTAAACGGGTAATCTCCAATTGGTTCTTCTGGAGGGTGCAGGCGATCTCAACGCTGGTGAATTTAAATTCAGACAGGTTGAGCTGTTCAAGAAGAGGGGTGTAAAGTTCGGCCCTAAGGTTTGAAAGGTGAAAAACGCCTTTGGCAATTCCCGGCAAGGGTTGCCCCGGGGTATACGCAAGGGTGCCGTCGAGCTTGAAGTCCGCCTGGACATCCATTAGGGTGCTGGCATAGTGGAGAGCATTGATTTCAAGCGCTGCAAACGTTGACACGAGGGTCATCCCGGTGGGAAGGGCTCCAGAAGGTACCGAAACAGTGCCTGTGACAACACCGTTAAATGCCTCTATCCTGAAATCCAGATCTTTGCTTGAACTAAGAAGAGCAAAAGGTTTCAGGGACAGGGTAAGTGAATCAAGGGTGATGGCCTTTCCATTGGAAAGGGTCAGCACAGGTTTCAGGGTTTTCAATGCCAGGGGAGGTACCAGTTTCACAGGGGAAAGCTCAACCTGGAGTTCCGGGGTGATGTCGTTGAGTCGTTGGGACATGATGCGGCCTGCCGTTTTTTCGGGAAAGAGCAGGTAGCAAAGGACAAGAAACGCCAGAACGGCATACCCGATATATAGAAAGGCAGCCTTCATCCCCATTATGCAGCATCTCCTTTGACCAGGGTTTCAGTTTCAACAATGGCGTCTATCAAGGTGTTATCCTTGCCTGTTTTTGACAGTGAGAGGGAACGGATATGTACATTGTTCTGCAAGTTTTCGACCCCATGGAGAAAGGCCACAAGTTCCTTGAGATAGAGGGCATCCAGTTTTATTTTTACCATGGAAAGGGTATATGCCTTATCGTTCAACGGTTTGGAAGAGGGTTTCATGTAGGCCACATTGTCCTTGACGCCGCTTTGTTCCGCCAGGGTGTCGAGAAAGGAAAAAAGGGTGAAGTCCCTGGCACGGCGTGAAACCGCACTGGTTTCAATCCGGTTGAGTCCCGAGAGTCTCTGATATTCTTTTTCAAGGGCCACAAGCTCTGTCAATGATGCCTGTTTGGACACGATCCGTTGTTCCAGAACCTTTTTCCGGTCAAGGGTTGGCAGGAGAATAAATTGAACAACCAAAAATACCGTGAGAAAGCCGGCACACACGATCAGTGCCTTTTTATCCTGTTTTGAAAGGGTCATATACCAACAATCCTATAGGGTGATCATAAATTTAAATCTGACTCTGTTTCCTGTTTTATCTGCCGCTGCGCTCTGGATCTCAACCTGTTTGAAGAGATCTGAGTCTTCAAGCAACCCTTTTATTTTGTCAATGTCATTGAAATTTGCCGTGGATCCCGACAAGAGAATCCGCCCCGGGTTGAGGATGAATCGTGTGGTTTCAACGTCAATGGAGGCGGGGATCCGGTTGGAGATCTCAGCAAGGGTTTCAATGCAACTCAGTTGGGGGGCGGCAGCAAAGCTGTTCTCCATGCTGCCAAGACCCGGGGCCTGCTTTAACTGTTCTAATTCTATTTTCATCTGCATCAGGGGATCGACGATTCTGTCCTTTTGGGGAAAGTTTTTTTTAAATAGCGCCACGCTTGCACCATCAAGGAGTGCGCCCCTTTTTTCCAGCCCATGGATATCATCGTGGAGCTTGAAGATAAAGGCTGAAAATGCCATGGCTGTGAACACGAGCAGGATGACAATGCTTCTGGCATGGCGTTTTAGAATCGAGTCCTCGGAATAGCGTTCCCGGCAGAAATTCAGAACCGGTTGTGAACTGGTCAGGGTAAGGGCTGCTGCCAGGGCATTTGGATGGTCGCCAAGTTCTGCCAGATGAACCGGACAGTCAAGGTTTTTTTCAAGGTGGAGAAACAGGGCCTCGGACGGTTCACCCTGGGAGGTGATGGTGCATTTCTGGGCAAGAAAATTTCCACGGGAGCGTTGAGTCTCCCCCTCCATGGTCTGAACAATGGCCCGGACAAGGGCGTCATGGCCAAGGGTTTTGCCAAGGGAGCGTACCTGAACAACTTTTCCTTTGACCGAAAGGCAGAGTGTGGTGTGATCGTCGGAACAATCGATCCAAAGGGCGTCCTGCGTTTCCTTGTCTTCAAGGGCCAGCATATGATCGGCCGCAATGTAACCCTGAATGGTGATAAGCGCTGGTTGCAGACCCTTTTCCCTGAGGGGGGTGAAATATGCATTAAGAATATCGTCGGGGACCGATGCCGTCAAAAGGGTGTTTTCATCTATTTTTCCCGTCCCTCCAGGGGTTGTGAAATCCGACACATAGCGCTTGTCTGCCAGGGGAAGGTTGGCGGCAAGCTCAAATTCCAGAACCTGCCGGATCTTCTTTTTAGACCGGAACGGAAGGGTTACGTTTCTGAACGAGACAGAAGATGAAGGAAGGGCAATGGCAACCGAGGCGATGTCCCGGGGGTCGATTTCTTCCACAAGGGCTGAAACAGCCTTTTGAAAAAGGGGGGGCTCAGTCTCTGCTTCCGGGGGATTCTCCTGGGGAGCAAGGTCGTCAAAGTTGATGGTCAGGTTTTTCAATACTGAAAATCCCTTTAACTGTTTTTCAACGACAACGGCCTTTAGTGAGCTATTTCCTATGTCAAGTCCAAGGATCGTTCTTTTCATCTACTGGTTCCTTAATATCCGGATGATTCTGCAACCCCATCTGTTGGTTTCCTCGCCTTTTTCCCTTTGGATAAATGCGGTCACCCTGTGTTCTTTTTTCTCCATGGCGACGGAACACTCTACCCTGAAAAAATTGCTCGAGTAAGAGATCAGACGGTCGAACCGTTTTTCCTCTGTATCTGACAGCCCCAGTATCTCTTTGTACCACCCTTTGTCAAGGGCGTTCAGGTAATCCCCTTTTTCTTCGTGTTTTTGAACCCGGTAATCAACCAATTCCTGGGCCTGATCCTCCATGCCCGAGGGAAGAAGCGCCATGAGAACCAATTCATTGGCCGTGTTGATGTTGATCGTTCCGGGAAACTGGTAACGATTTTTTTCCGTTACCGTATCATCCATTCCAACGACGGTAAAGGTTTCTTGAAATCCCAGGGACGTGTCATCTAACCCTTCAAGGGTTTCACTGGCCTGAAGACCCTGGGATAATCCCTTGACCAGAAAAAGTTCAGCGAGCAGATCAAAGGGGCCGTTGGCGCAGGTGTAGGGGGGGACGAGAGCCTGGTAGTAGGACGATTCCGCCCCGGAGGTGCCGGTTTCAAGATCATCATCCTCGGAATCCAACCAGTCTTTTAAACTGTTGACGATCTCTGAGGGATCCCGTTCGTCCTGGGATTTGTCAGCTGAAATCATGAGATCCAGAAGACGCTCCCAGAGCTCTTTCTGGTCGGCATTAAAAGCGTTGCCGGGAAATTTATCCAGCAGTGCGTTGACCTGGATTTTGCCCAGCTCATCCACAATGGAGAGGGTCATCTGATCTGATGGGAATCCAAGGGAGGCGATGGCCCCATTGATCAGTTCTGGATCGGCCCAGATCTCCTGGATGGAATCAATTTCATTTGCATTGGCATCCTCTTCAAGGATCACCATGGCAAGATGAATGCCTGCCATGGCCATCTCCGTGGCCCTGAAGTCGTCCTGGAGGACTATGGCAAGGTCTGTTGAACGCCTGACCCGTTTTCCCAGTTCAAGACCTGCTGCGGAAAGAACGGATATGATGGCAAGGCAGACCAGGAGGGCAATACCCCTTCGGTTGTTTATAATGGGTGTCACTCCAGGGCCTCCCTTGAAACAACCAGGGGAATCTCTGTCTGAACGATTCTTGGAGCTCCTTGTGTCTTCAGAGTGATTTTTAATTTTACAGACCGGGGAACCGTGTATCCAAAGGTGCTTGACTCCGAGTCCCAGTCGGTCTGTTCGTCGCCTTTGGCGTCAACGTAGATTAATTCAAAGCCTTGAATGTTGCGGATCAGCACGGGGTCACAGGGGTTCTCAACCGGGTCGTCAAAGGGTCTTAATCGGTCTGAACGGCACAGGTCAATTCCACCTTCCTCGTTGGATCTTGCATAATAAACGATTTTTGCCACGCCCGGATGGTTCAAGGGGCCAAAGGCAAGGTGGTTCAGAGATGCAAAGCCAAGCCGTGCGACAGAGATGCCTGAATTTTCTTCCTGTACCCCCTTGAAACTGAACAGATCCCTGTCTGAACTGGTCTCTGGACGTACGTACCGTGGTGGACGCGTAATGAACAGTGCGTTGAGATCCATTTCCAGGACGTTTAACAGCGTTCTTACCCGTTCGTCCTCTGTTAATGTTTGGGAGACCGCTGTTGTAGATGAGGTGAACGAGTTGAATGCGGTGTAAAGGGTGGTCATCAACACGCCGAATATCACAACGGCAATGAGTATCTCCATGAGGGTGAACCCTTTATTGCGGACCAAGGTATCTCCAGGTGGTGAGGGTAAAGTCGTCTTTTCCATGCAAAATTTTAATCGTGATCTTTTTAAGTCGTTTTGCCGTAGTTTCCGAAATAAGGGTCGAATCAAAGGTTTGATATTCAGAGACTTCCCCACGCCATTGATACCCTGGAAAGTCATTTCCAAAATCACCTTCAAGGGTTGAATTTTCTTCAAGGCTGCGTTCGCAAATGGTTATTGCCTGCCTTGCAAGCAGCGGAGCAGTTGAGTTGAACCGTCCATGTTCCGCAAGCAGGATGCTTGAAGACTGCATTTTGAACAAAGAGACAAATACGATGGAAACAATGGAGAGACTCACCAGTATCTCAAGAAGGGTAAAGCCTTTGGCGGCATTTCCTTTTTTCCTGTTAGATGCACCGGTCAAACGAGACGATCCTCTTTTTAAGCTCAACATTGGCGAGAAAGGGTTCTATGACAAGGGTGATATCCTCATCCCTATCCGTTAAGTGGATCAATGCCATGTCGGAATAACCCTTTTCATGAAACCGGATTAAAAGTTCGTCCGTGTCATTGGGAAGAATCTGGGGGTACTCGACACCTACAAGGATGGTGTCGCCTGAAAATCGAATGCCCTTGTTTTTTGCTTCATTGATCTGGTCTTCATCCATGGCGTCATGTGAGACCCAGATGAGACCTTGAGTAACGTCCACGTGCATGGCATAATCCCTGCCTTCGATCATGGCCTGTGTCTTTAAGCGGTCAATGAGCTGAACTGTTTTTCCAAGGACATTGTCCGCCGGGGACAAGGGGTTGAACGCCCGGAAGTTAGGAAGGGCAAACGAGAGGACAACCCCGGTGATGACTATAACAATGATCAGTTCGATCAGGGTAAATCCATTCTCTTTTGAATGCTTTTTTACATGAAACTCCCACGGAAGCAGTGACATCCGCGGCATTTCGTTTTTCATTGGGGCCAGAGCCGCTACCAGGCGCCGGCCATGCCGGTTATTCAAGTTCCCAGCTCTTGATGTCACTGTCCTTACCCTCTCCGCCTGGTGTTCCGTCACCGCCATAGGAGATAATATCAAAGTCACCATGGACCCCCGGACACAGATAGAGGTATTCCCTGTTCCAGGGATCTTTGGGGATCTTTCCCTTTTCAAGGTAGCCTCCCTCATTCCATTTTGCAGGAACGGGTTCAGATGTGGGCTGTTCCACAAGGGCCAGCAGACCCTGTTCCGTGGTGGGGTAGTTGCCGTTGTCCAGCCGGTACAGTTTGAGTGCCGTTTCAATGGTTGCGATGTCAACCTGGGCCTTGACCTGTTTTGCCTCGTCCGTTCTTCCCATGAGTCTTGGCACGATAAGGCTTGCCAGAATTCCCAGAATTACCACCACAACCATGAGTTCGATCAGGGTGAAACCCCTTGAGTTTGTTTTTAAAGATGCCATATGAATCCTTTCTTGATGGGTAAAAACCAACCAGCAACTCTTTTTTATACGATAGATTTTATATATTTGCCATTTATTTATTGTTGAATAATCGGATTTATTTGTTGCTTAAAATGATCCAGGGGGAAACAATCCCACTGTTCAACCAGACCCTGTGATCGGGCCATTTACCCTGCCGTGTCCTGATAAGTATTGATCAATTTTCCAGGCAATGTTAATAACTCAACTTTCGGGATTGACTGTTTTTATATGGGGTCAGGCTTTCCTTATTGCCTTTTTCTTCTGGGTTAATAATTATTATCCTGATAAAAAGTGCAATAAAAAAAAGCCCGACCCTGTCCACCAAGGCTTAATTCCGAAAGTTGAGTTAATAAAAGCGGTAATCGGTTACAGGGGAAATGCAATAAACGAGGAGAAAAACGTGAAATCCACACTGAACTTTACAATTATTATTCTGATCCTCTCCACATTGATCTGTGGCACTGCCCTTGGGGAGACGGTCTATGTCAAGGGGATCATGCGGATCACCATGCGAACAGGGCCGGGGGTTGAACATAAGATTGTGGCCATGCTGGAATCCGGGGACAGCCTTGAGGTCGTCGAGAGTGGTGACGCCTGGTCCCATGTGCGCAATGTCAATGGCAAAGAGGGATGGGTACTGACCCGTTATGTGACCTCTGAAACGCCGAATACCCTGATTGCAGACAGACTCAAAAGTGAGAATTCAGTGTTGACCAAGGCCATTGAGAAGCTCAAGGCTGAGAATGCCGAGTTGGCTGGAATCCAGGCCCGGTTTGAAACCCTTGACCAGTCCTATTCCCTTTTGAAAAAAGAGTCGGCTGACTTTCTGATCCTCAAGCAGAAATACGAAAAGGTTACAAAGGCCTATCAGGAACTGGAGGCCCACAGTGCAGTTCTTGAAAAAAGCCTTGGCAACGAGGATGTCAAGTGGTTTCTGAGCGGGGCCGGTGTTCTTGTTGCAGGAATTCTTCTTGGCATGAGCGCCAGAAAGAAAAAGAGAAACTCGTTGCTCTAGGCCTTGGTATGGCGCCAATTCCCATCAATGGGTCCCTGGCGGGTGTCATCTTTTTGTTCCGGCAAACAGGGTGACGATGCCAAAGGTCATGGGTTTCCATCGTACATCGGTAAATCCTGCGTTGACCATGATCCGGGAAAAATTTTGGGGGGAGGGAAATTTCAGCACCGAGGCCGGAAGATAATGATAGGCACCGGCATTTTTTGAAAAAAGGCTGCCAATGGCAGGCAGTATCCTTTTGAAGTAAAAGAGGTAAATCTGTCGGAAAAATCCTCGTTCAGGTGCGGTCAGCTCAAGTACAACCATCCTTCCCCCGGGTTTCAGGGCACCATGAAATTGTTCGAGTGCCCCTTTCCTGTCCATGATGTTGCGGATGCCAAAGGCGATGAGTACGGCATCAAAGCGTGTCGTTTGAAAGGGCAGGGCCAGGGCGTTTGCGCACACCAGGGGGATGTTGGCAAAACGACGGTTCTTTTTGAGCTTCTGCTGACCCAGGGCGAGCATGCCGGGTGAGAAATCCGTGCCAATGATGAAGGCAGCACCTCCGGCCTGGTTCCTGACCGCCATTGCCACGTCACAGGTGCCGCAGGCAACGTCCAGAACCGCCCCTGTTGAAGGAATGTCCGCTGCCAGGACCATTTCCCTTCTCCAGCGAACATCCTGTCTCAGGCTCAGGAAGCGGTTTAAAAAATCATATTTCGGTGCAATGCTGTCAAACATCTCCCGGATAAAATCAAGCTCCATATTCATCGTTGACAATCCTGATTTGTGAGTTAAATTATGTTAATTTTATAAAGCAGATATGGGTAGCATATTGCAGTTGAAATTTCAATCTTTAATGGAAGGGGTTGCCTTTAAGCGTCAGCAGTCAGGGGCAGCATCGGAACGCGGGAAATATGTCGGATAAAAGAGATTACTATGAGATTCTTGGCGTCTCAAGGGATGCTGGAAAAGATGAACTAAAATCCAAATACCGGAAGCTTGCCATCAAGTTTCACCCGGACAAGAATCCGGGCAACAAGGAGGCCGAAGACAAATTCAAGGAAGCATCAGAGGCTTATGGGGTTCTGTCGGACGATAAAAAACGTTCGATCTATGATCAGTACGGCCACCAGGGGCTTGACAACTCAGGTTTTTCCGGTTCTGGAAATTTTGATGACGTGTTCTCAAGCTTTGGGGATATCTTTGAGGATTTCTTCGGCTTTGGGGGCAATCGGGGCGGCCGGGGCGCACGGGTACAACGGGGGGCAGACCTTCGGTATGACATGACCCTGGATTTCATGGAGGCAGCCTTTGGGGTTGAACGGGAGATTGAGGTTCGTAAGCTGGATGCCTGTGACCTTTGCCATGGCTCAGGGTGCAAGGAGGGCACCGAGCCTGAGACCTGCAGTCAGTGCCGGGGGTCGGGACAGTTTATCCAGAGCCAGGGCTTTTTCAAGGTGAAAACCACCTGCCCCTATTGCCGGGGCAAGGGCAAATCCATTCCCCATCCCTGTCCCAAGTGCGTGGGTGCAGGCCGGGTGGAGGTTTCCAAGCGCGTTACGGTAAAGGTGCCGGCCGGTGTGGATAACGGCTCCAAGCTCAGGCTTACCGGGGAAGGTGAAGCCAGTGTCGGCGAAGGACCCAAGGGCGATCTGTATGTGTTTGTCCGGGTGGAGCCCCATAAGCTGTTCAAGCGGGACAACACCAACGTTCTGTGCGTGGTGGAAATATCATTTGTCCAGGCGGCCCTGGGGGCAGAGATCGTTATCCCGACCCTGGAGGGCGAACAGACACTGACCATTCCCAAGGGCACCCAGTATGGGGAGACCTTCAGGTTCAAGGGTCAGGGAATACCCTCACTGCGGTCCGGGCGCAGGGGCGATCAGATCATTCAGGTGGATATCAAGGTGCCGACACGGCTCACCAAGAAGCAGGAGGGGCTTCTCCAGGAGTTTGACACACTTAACTCAAAGAAAATATCCAACCGGCTGAGGAATCTTTTCAAGAGTATTTAAGCGATATTTGAATTTTCCAGCGAATTGCTGGGAACAGGGGGATTTGATGTTTGAGTTAAAGGTGAAGACCCATTTTGCAGCGGCCCATCGACTTGCCATGGTCGGAGAAAAATGTGAAAACCTCCACGGCCACAACTGGGATGTTGAGGTGTATGTGGTGGGTGAAAGGCTGAATGGGGCAGGGGTGCTTGTGGATTTTGGCGTGATCAAGGGCTTTGTCAGAAAGATCATGAAAGAGCTTGATCACAAATACCTCAACGAGATCGAGGCGTTCACCGATGTTCAGCCCTCGTCCGAACAGATCGCCATCTACATTGCCAACCGGCTGAATCCTCTTTTGGGTGATATTGATCCGCCGGTCAGGGTTTCACGGGTCTCGGCCTGGGAATCGGCCAATGCCTGTGCCACCTATATCCTGCCCGCTGAATGAGGCAGAAGGGGACAGGCGCCGCCGGGTCTGTCCCCTATAGCCCGGAAAAAGCCATGAGGTCGTCCCGGGTGATGATGGCAGATGTATCCTTGATCACCCGTCGGATGTTTTCTATCCCCCCTTCCTGGCGATCAATCAGCGTGATGACCTTTATCACCTCGAGCCCCTCGTCCTTGGCCCTTTCCACAGCCTTGAGGGTGGATCCGCCCGAGGTGGCAACATCGTCAATGATCACAACCTTTTCTCCGGGCTCCACATCTCCTTCAATCCACTTGATCACCCCATGGTCCTTTTGCTCTTTTCGGATGGAAAAGGCCTTGATGGGGTGGCCCTTGAGGTGGGAGGCAAAGGCCGTTGCAACGGCGATGGGGTCTGCCCCGAATGTCAGGCCGCCAATGGCGGTGCAGTGGGAATCCTTGATGGCGTCAAATATGAGATTCCCCACGAGAAACATCCCCTCCGGGCTGAGTATGACCGGCTTGCAGTTGACGTAAAAACAGCTGGTTTTCCCCGAGGCAAGGGTGAATATGGGGGTGTCACTGTATTTAAATGATTTTTCCGACAGAAGTGCCAGCACTCTTTTTTTCATTTGATTTTATCCTTTTATTTTGATTATAAAGCCTTCACTGAAGGAAGAAGCCGACATGCGGGATTCAGTGAAGGCCCCGTGTAAGGAAAACTGTTTTGCAGCACTCCTTGACAACGGGAGAGTTATACCAGTAAATTCCGGCTGAGTCAATTCTGCTCTGGCTGCCGTTTAATATCTGGACAAAGGATGTGATGGAGAACAAAGATTCAATCATCAGAATGTTCAACGTATCCAAACGTTATGGCAAAAAGCATGCGGTCAAGGATATTACCCTGGATATTTCCGCCGGGGAGTTCATCTTTGTAACCGGTCCTTCGGGCGCCGGCAAATCCACCCTCATGAAGATGATCTACCTTGCAGAACGGGCCACACAGGGCCAGATCCTTGTTGACGGCATGAACCTCGACCGGATTTCCCACGACCGGATACCCTTTCTCCGGAGGCGGATCGGGGTGATTTTTCAGGATTTCAAGCTGATTCCCAACCGGTCCGTGTTTGCCAATGTGGCCCTGGTGCTTGAGGCGGCGGGTGACCGGCCGTTAACAATTAAAAACCGGGTCATGGCGGTTCTTACAACCATGGGCATAGCGGATAAGGCCGATGCCTTTCCCCCGTCGCTCTCCGGTGGCGAACAGCAGCGGGTGGCCATAGCAAGGGCCGTAGTGGGCAATCCCAGGATTATCCTTGCCGATGAACCCACGGGCAGCCTGGACAACCGGTCTGCCCAGATGGTTCTGGATTATTTGATGCAGTACCATGACAGGGGGGCGACCATTCTCATTGCCAGCCACAATATCCAACTGATCAGCAGCACGGTCCGGGCAAGGAGTATCGCCCTTGTTGACGGCACGCTTGCTGGAACGGCAAGAATGCTGTAAAAATGGGAAAATCCATGAACTATTTTTTGAGGCGTGCCGTTTCAGACCTTCTCTCCAATCGGTTTTTAAACCTGATTACCATTGGTACCATTGCCCTGTCCATTCTGGTGGTCTCCACCTTTGCGCTGTTTTTTGAAAATGTAAACCGGGTGATCGATTCCTGGAACAAAGGATTGAAGGTCGTGGCATACCTTGACGATGATTTTGTTGTGTCAATGGTTCCTGAGATTACGGCCCGTATCAAGGCCATGGATGATACCCGGGAGGTTCGATTTATCCCCCGGGAGGAGGCCCTTGCATCCCTTAAGAATGAGATGGGCGCAGAAAGCGCTTTTCTTGAAACCCTGGAGAAGAATCCGCTGCCCCATGCCCTGGAGATAAGAATTAATGGGGATACCCTTGAATGGGACGGCATTGTCGGGTTTGCCAGGGCGGTTGAAGGGCTGCCCCATGTGGAAAGTGTGGAATATGGTCGGCGCTGGCTCGGTCGATTTCTGGTCTTTTTCAACCTTTTCAGGATTACCGGTTATGCCATGAGCGGCCTGTTCTTCATGATTGCCCTTTTTATCACGGCAAACACCGTGCGCCTTGCCCTCTACTCCCGGCGTGAGGAGGTCGACATCATGCGTCTTGTGGGGGCAACGGACCGTTTCATTGTCACCCCCTTTTACATTGAGGGACTTATCCAGGGCACACTTGGGGGGATTGCAGGGCTTTTCATCCTGTGGATTACTTTTTTTGCAATATCTTCAAATCTTGGCAATGAAGTGACCTCTAAAATGATGTTTGAGGTGCACTTTTTGTCGTTTCAATACTGGGTGCTTATCATTTCCGGCAGTGCCTTTCTGGGTTGGCTTGGATGCTATCTTTCGTTAAAACAATTTTTAAAATATTAAACCTTACCCCGGTCCTGGTCGTACTTGCCGTGTTCTGGGTTTTGCCCTGTCCTGCCAGTGAGGGGGGGGCGACCGGGGGGCAGAAGGTTTCAAATGACGAGGCCGGGCAGATTCGCCTGAAGATGGCGGCAAAGCAGGGTGAGGTTGCGGCGTTCACAGAAAAAGAGACGGCTATGATCGAGGGGCTCAACGAGATCGAGCAGGCCCTGAATCGCATGGAGGCTGCCATCTCCCAGGTGAACAGGGAGCTGCAAACGGTCAAGATCGAGATGTCCCGGGTCATGGACAAGAAAAAAATCCTGGCTGCCACCATTGATAAAAACAGCGATTACGTGGCAACAAGGCTTCGGGCCCTTTACCGGGTGAGGATGATCGGGCGGATGGGCCTTATGGCCATGCCCGACTCCATGTTTGATTTCTTTCTCCAGCAGAACGCCCTTGAAAAAATCCTTGCCCAGGATTTTGCACTCATGGACCGTCATATGGCGGACATGGCAGGGCTTGCCGATCAGTCCAGGGCGTTTTCCGCCCTGGAAAAGGAAAAACAGCGGCTTGAGGCAAGCCTTGTCCAACGGATGCGGGTCAAGGAAAAGGAGGGTGAACAACGGAGACATATTCTTGCCGAAATACAGAATAAAAAAAGACTTGGACTTGCCGCTGTTGCATCCCTGCGGTCGGCGGCAGAGGCACTTGAGAAAAAGATGGCCGCTTTTCAGGCCGCCCCCCCTGGGGAGATGGCGGGGTTTTCGCTGTCCCGGGGGCGTCTTGGAATGCCTGTGGAGGGACCTATCATCACATCCTATGGTCCTTCCCGGAATAGTAACGACTCCTCCTTCACATTTGAGGCAGGAATTGATATAAGGGCAGACAAGGGTGAACCTGTGCGATCGGTATTCAAGGGTGAGGTCATATATGCCGAATGGCTCAAGGGATATGGAAACCTGATGATCATCAACCATGGTGATAATTTTTATACCCTCTATGCCCATGTACAAGAGTTTTTCAAGAAAAAGGGCGAATGGGTTGATATTGGCGAAGTAATTGCATTGACAGGCGATACTGGATCCATTCGGGGAACCTGCCTTCACTTTGAGGTGCGGCACCATGGACGACCGGTGGATCCAATGAAATGGCTCAAAAAAGGAGCGTAAAATGTTCAAAATAGTAAGACGGGGAATCAGGCTGTGGCTGCCTGTGATTGCATTTGCCCTTGTTTTAACCGTGGGAGCGGGGTTTTACAGCTCCCCCATGGCCGGGGATGAAAATACCTACCAGTCGTTAAAGCTCTTTTCCGAGGTACTTGAGGAGATTGAGGCCAACTATGTTGACCCGGTGGACAGTGAGAAGCTGATCCAGAACGCCATCAAAGGCATGGTGTCAAGCCTTGACCCCCACTCCACCTTTATGCCGCCCGAGGCCTTTGACGAGCTCCAGGACGACACAAAGGGAGAGTTCGGCGGCATCGGTATTGTCATCACCCTGAAAGACGGAATCCTTGTGGTCATTTCTCCCATTGAGGGGACCCCGGCTTACAAGGCCGGTATGATGGCCGGGGATGTGATCGTTAAGATAGACGGGGTGAGCACCCGGGATATGGCACTCTGGGAGAGTGTTAAGATGATGCGGGGGCCAAGGGGAGATACGGTGACCCTCACCGTGGTCAGGGATGGAGTGGCTGACCCCCTGGAGTTTGTCTTAAAACGTGACATTATTCCCATGGAGAGCGTCAGGAGTACCACCCTCAAACCGGGGTATGGCTATGTCTGGATCACCAATTTCAGGGCCAACACGGCAGAGGATGTGCAAAAGGCCCTGGAGGAACTCGAGTCAGGGGGGGCTCCCCTCAAGGGCCTGGTTGTGGATCTGAGGAACAACCCGGGCGGACTGTTAAACCAGGCAAACGATGTGTCGGATCTTTTCCTTGACCAGGGCATCATTGTTTCCATCAAGGGGCGGCTCGAGCAGCACACAGAGGTGTTTGAGGCCCATCCCAATTTAAAACCACGGAATTATCCCATGGTTGTCCTGATCAACGGCGGAAGCGCCAGTGCCTCGGAAATCGTTGCCGGTGCCCTCCAGGACCACCGGCGGGCATTGATCCTTGGTACCACCTCGTTCGGCAAGGGGTCGGTCCAGACGGTAAAACCCCTCAAGGACGGATTCGGTTTAAAGTATACCATTGCCCGCTACTATACCCCAAGCGGCCGGTCCATCCAGGCCGAAGGGATCAAGCCAGACATTGAAGTGCCGTTCTCTCTCATGGAGGACAAGGTGGAGAAGAAGCCTGAGACTGCCTTTGACCGGATGATCCGGGAAAAGGATCTGAAAAATCACCTGGAACCTGAGAACGTGATTCAAAAGACGGGTACCGAGGGGCAGGAAACGGATTCGGCACCCCCCGCCCAGGGATTGATCAGCCTTGACCGGCTCAACCATGACACCCAGGTGCAGCGGGCATTGGACATCCTTGTCAGCTATGGGATTTTCAGCACCTTGAACCAGGGTGTTGTCGCTACGGACTAGCAATGGCTGTAAAGAAAAAGACGGCAAAGCAGGGCACCGGCAAAGCTGCAAAGAAAACGGTAAAACAAGGGGCAAAGGTCGCCCGGGGCAAAGGGGCCGGGAAGATTTCCATTGCCAATGAGTTTAAAAAAATATCAACGGCAGTTATGATCCTTGTGGGTGTGGTGGCCGTGGTGGCAATGGTTGCCGATTTTTACATGGGCAGGCCTGCGGGTAAAAGAGCGGCTGCCCCTGTTGTCCGGACAACGCCTGACAGGCCGGAACCCGGGCCTGTCCTGTCAAAGAAGCGCGTTTCCATAAAGCCGGATTATACCATAACGCCGGATGCTTCCATAAAGCCGGATCAACGGGCAGCAGCATCCCGGAAGCACCCGGTGTTTGAAATCTTTGACGATTCGGATGAAACGCCGAAACAGAGGCCGGAACCCGTTGCAGTCCCGCCGGTGCTCCAGGATAAGACCCCGCAGGTTGCCATTATTATCGACGACATCGGGTTTGACAAGAACATCTCCCTGGCCCTGGCAGGACTGGATCCCCATCTTACCCTCTCCATCCTGCCAGGAGCCCCCCATGCAAAGGCCATTGCCCTTTTGCTCCATCAACGAGGGACAGAGATTCTGCTTCACCTGCCCATGGAGCCCATGGAGTATCCTAGGGTCGATCCGGGGCCGGGGGCACTGTTGTCGACCATGACACCCGACGAGCTCCTTGACCAGCTCAGGCAGGACCTGGACATGGTCCCCCATGCTGCAGGGGTCAACAACCACATGGGATCGCGGATGACCTCCCTGTCTCCCCAGATGAACCAGATCTTTACCGTTTTAAAGCAGCGCAATCTTTTCTTTGTCGACAGCCTCACGGCAAGGGGATCCCTCTGCAGGCAGTCAGCCAGGCTTTTGCGGATTCCCTTTGCCCAGCGGGATGTGTTCCTGGACAATGTCCAGGATGCAGACTATATCCGAAAACAGCTGGCCCAGCTGCTGGCGGTTGCCGAACGCCATGGAACTGCCATCGGCATCGGCCATCCCTACAGAGCCACCTTTCTGACCCTGAAGTCTGAAATGGAACGATTGAAAAAGAAGATACGCATCGTCCCGGCATCCGCTCTGGTGGCGATTCCGGGATAGACCTTTGTTGCTCCAGGAGGACCGGTGTTCCTGGCGTTCCACTGCGGCCCATCCCTCTTGCACATTGGACAACCCCTTATTGATCCGGGGGTTATTCCGTTGTTTCCGCCACCATGGCCACCCATTCTCCCTGGGTGGTGGTTTTAACCAGGGTAAAGCCGTTGTCGGCAAGGGCCGTTCGTACCCGTTCCTCCCAGGCGTTGATAATACCGGACAGGATGGTCCGGCCCCCGGGGGCAAGCCTTGAGCGTATCTCGGGCAGAATTTCGATGATGACCTCGGCAAGGATATTGGCAGCCACCAGATCAAATTTTTCATGGGGATAACGGTCCAGGGTGGTGCAGCGGATCTCAAATGACCCGGGAGAAATGCTGTTGTGTTCAAGGTTTTTTCCGGCGATCTCGACCGCCACCTCGTCGTTGTCAAGGCCCCTGAGGGTGCCGGCGCCCAGTTTTGCGGCGGCAATCATCAGGACTCCGGAACCGGTTCCCACGTCGAGAAACGAGGCGCCCGGTGTGATCTGCTCCTGGACCAGGGCAAGGCACATGGCCGTGGTTTCATGGGTGCCTGTTCCAAAGGCCATGCCCGGATCCAGATCAATGACAACGTCCCCGGGTTCCGGTTCAAATTCACGCCAGCTGGGACGGATCACCAGGGTGTCCGTTACCCGGGTGACAAAGAAAAAATCCTTCCAGGACTCGGCCCAGTCCTGGTCATCAACCATTCGGGTGGAAAGGGTGACGTTAATCCCTTTAAGGGCATCGGCCTTTGTTTTCAGGTCGGCAAAAAGCTGGTCAGATGAGGGGAGGTCCGGCAGATAACCGGATATGGAGTGGGTGTCCGGCTGCGCCAGGGCATTGCTACCAAAGCCTTCATCCGGCTCAGGCAGGGGCACTTCGCACACCACTCCCTTGAGGTCAAGGTCAAAAAAAATCTGCGAGACAAGCTCTTCTGCAAGGGCCATATCATCGGCTTCAAAACGGGCGTTAACATGTATCCATTTCATGGCAATTCACTCTTGTTCTTGATTTGTTGGATGTATTTGGGTATCAGATAAAACAAACAAATGATTTTATCAGGGTATGGCCGATGAATAAAGGATTATGCAAAAAAAACGTCACTGTTGGTCGTTTGCCTTTTTTGTACGGCCGTCCTGCCCTTGTCCGGGGGGATGGTAGCTTCCACCTGGCAGGCCCTTGATGCACAGCAATCCACCCTTGAACCCGTCAGTGAGGAGGAATGAACCGTTTGAAGGATTTTGAAAGTTTTAACGCCAACCCCTATGCCAACCTTTATATATACTATCTTGAGGGCATCCCCCATCGGATTCCCCAGGGGTTTGACGGCCTCGGCTTTATCGGCAACTGGTGTGAGGAGGGATCGTCGTTTCTTTTTTTCTCGTCGTCCGCAGACCAGGCAGTTGCAGAATTTGTGGCGGGGGATGATGGTCTGACACTGGTGGACGTGTACCAGATGAGCGGGGAGCAATGGCACGGGGAAGCCATTGAGTCCTACACCACGGGCAGCCTGTGCATCTCACCGCCCTGGAAGATTCCCTTTGTGAACCGGTCCGGTATCCGGCATATCCTCCTTGATCCCGGGGTGGTCTTTGGAACGGGCCGGCATCCCACCACCGAGGCGTGCCTTGTCTACATGGAGGCGCTTTTTTTCAATCATCAGATTCGCACCATGATTGATATTGGCACGGGAACAGGGCTTCTTGCCCTGGGGGGGGCAGCCCTGGGTTGCGACCAGGTGCTTGCCCTTGACTTTAACCTGCTTGCGGTCCGAACAACCCTCAACAATGTCCGGATCAACCATTTTGAAGATCAAATTCTTCCCATACAGGCAAGGGGGGAAGATTATATCGGAATGCCGGCTGACCTGGTGGTGGCCAATATCCACTATGACGTGATGAAGGACCTCATCGCCACCCCGGGATTCCTTGCAAAACCCTGGTTCGTTCTGTCCGGACTCCTGCGAAGCGAGGCCCGGAAGGTGATGGATTCCCTGGGGACGAGCGGGGCCACCGTACTTGAAACTACCTGTCCCGACGGGGTGTGGACCACCATTTTCGGCAAGGGGGCAGGGCCTGTGGGGATATCCTGATTCCGGTCATATTTTGTTTTTAATTCCATCCATTACCTTGCGAATGGCCGTGGAGATTTCCGTTTGTTGAAAGGGCTTCATGATATAGGCAGCAATCCCCAGCTCTCTTGCCTTTTGCTCATCAATTAAAGAACTGTGTCCGGATGCGATAATAACGGGGATGTCCGGGCGGATTTCCATTATCCGTTCGGCAAATTTCACACCTGTCATTTGGGGCATTGTCATATCGGTTATGACCAGATCAAAGGTGCTGGGCTTTGATTTAAACAGATCCAATGCTGCTGCCGGGTTGATTTCAGTTTCAACCCGGTACCCGATTCGTTCGAGGATCCGTTTGGTTATTCTTACAATGGGTTCTTCATCATCAACAAAAAGAATCGTTTCTGTGCCGTGGAGAACGTCTTGCTTTGCCTCGATCTCAGCCGTCGGGCTGTTTTCAACCACCGGGAAAAGGATAGTGAATACAGCGCCCCTGCCCGGCCTGCTTTCAACCTGAATGGCGCCATGGTGATTTTGAACAATTCCCTGAACCACGGCAAGGCCCATGCCCGAACCTTTGCCAATTGTCTTGGTGGTAAAATAGGGATCAAAGATGCGGGTGATAATTTCAGGGCTGATCCCCGGTCCCGTGTCCTTGACCCTTATCCTGACATATCTGCCGCTGTTCAAGCCGGGATACTCGTTGGCTGACGTGTCGTCCAGGGTCACATTCTCCACATGGACGCTCAGAAGTCCGCCGGTTTGCTCCATGGCATGGGATGCGTTGATAAACAGGTTGATCATGATCTGGCTGATCTGGGTCGGGTCTGCAAGAATCATTTCATTCCGGGTCAGAATATTCTGCTGGATTTCTATGGTCGCTGGAATGGTTGACCGCAGAAACCGGAGGGAATCCTGAATGACCGGGGTTATTTCGATGGGCAGTAATGTCTGGTTGGACCTGCGACTGAAGCCGAGCAGCTGTCGGACAATATTTTTTGCCCTGAGGCCGGCGATTTTGATCTCTTCAAAATTGTCATAGGAGGGGTGCCATTTCGGGAGATCTTCCAATGCAAGTTCCGTGTTTCCAATAATAATCCCCAGAATATTATTAAAATCATGGGCAATTCCACCGGCCAATATGCCAATGGATTCCATCTTTTGTGATTGTCGAAGGTTCGCCTCTATTGCTTTGATCTCGGTGATATCACTCACTGCCACCCGGATCTGCCTTTGATCGTGGGACCTGTTTTCGATGACCCTGCACTCTAACCGGGCATAAAGGGTATGGGCGTCGTTTTTCACAAGCCGCAGTTCACAGGTCTGGAGGTCTTCCATGTCCAGAAGTTGTTGCCGGTGTTTATAGAAGATATCCTGATCGGCTTTCAGAATAAAATGGGAAAAAGGTTTTCCAGGCAAGGCTGACCGGGTGACGCCCAGCATGGTGGCAAGGGTGAGATTGGCCTCATCAATGAGCCCTTTTTCCGTCAGCGTTAAATAGCCGATGGGGGCGAAATCATAGAGATGGGAGTATCTGTCCCGTGATGCTTCAAGTTCTTCATGGATGCGGCGCAGTTCATCATTCTGCATTTTCAGCTCAATCTGATGCACCTGAAGTTCGTGGATGAGCGCGGCTGTCTTTTCCGGTGACATCTCGGACAGGAATTCAGTATTGCCGCCCAGTCCAAGTTTTTTTTCAGCCCATTGTCTGAGTTCTGAATCATCAAGCGAGTCTTTTTTTTCCATGGGTTCCCCACCTATGTAGCATGCAACCAGCCAAAATTACGTTCCGTTAATGCAATTTCAATTGTCTTACCCTGTTCATCCTTTAAAGCCGTTGTGGTCACCCATACGGCGATAACCTCTCCGGTCTTTATCTTTCTTTGGCTTTTAAATGATGTTACGAGTTCACCCCTTTTAAATTTGTCAATGACAGATTCGAGTTCGTTTTGTTTGTCCCGGGGAAGGAGCTGGCTGTAATTCATTTTTAATGCCTCGGATTCGGTATAGCCATACATTAACCGGGCCCCTTTGTTCCAGGCGATAATTGCTCCATCCATGTTCAGAACACTGACTGCATCATTTGAGTCCGAAAGAACGGTTGCCAGGCGTCTGAATTTATCGGCCTGTTTGATCTTCTGCACATCAAAAAAGGTCATGACCACACCATCAATTATGTTTGCGATTGTTCGGTATGGAATGATTTTCAACGAGTACCAGATGCCCTCCTGGGACAGAATGTCCAGATCAACAGTGTTAAGATCCTTGAGGACATTCCGGGCCAGCTTGACAAGATCGACATCCGGGAAAGCGGTTTTAAGGTCATTGAGCGGTCTGCCCACATCCGTCTGAATCAAATGAATGACCCCGGCAGCTGCTGGGGTATAGTTTTTTATGTGCAGGTCAGTATCTATGAAGATTGTAGCGATTTCAGTGGCAGAAAGCAAGTTGTTCATATCATCGTTGGCCTTGGCATATTCATTGACTTTGCTTTGAAGCTCTGAATTTACCGTGGCAAGTTCCTCATTGGTGGATTGAAGCTCTTCCTTGGAGGTTTCCAGTTCTTCGACGGTACTCTGCATCTCCTCGTTGATCGACTGCAGTTCTTCATTGGTTGATTTAAGCTCTTCATTGGAGGTTTCCAGCTCCTCAATGGTTGCCTGGAGATATTCCCGGGTGGATTGCAGTTCCTGCTCAAGCCTGTTCACGGTGGCATTCTGGTTCTTCGTTTTAATCGGTCGGTCTTTTTTTTCAACACGTTCATCTGCATTGGGTATATCCTCGAACGTCACGAGCATCAAACCCGAAGGCAGCCGTTTGCCCGTCAAGGGTCTGACCGATATGTTGATATCGCAGAAAGTGCCGTTGCATCGGATCTTCACCCCTGTGCAGGACATGTTCTTTTTTTCGCGCATTGATTTATGAATGGTTATGGTCAGTTTGTTTTTGAGGTCCTCCCGGGCCATATCTATCAGATTAAAACTGGGTTTGCCCGAGGGCGGCTTCAGATACCGCTCTGTTTTACCGATAAAATGAAGAATTTCATATCTGTCATTGATCAGAACCCCTGCCGGCGCATATGCTTCAAGAATGGTTTTTTCAATCTCAGCCTGAATATCGACCTTGGCAATCGGGCTGTCTTTTAGAGCGATTGTGATGTTTGTCTGGGCTGTATCATAGCTGTTATCAAGATAAATCGTTTCTTTGTCCGCAATGGATGTCTTGCGTAGAAAGATCTTCCATTTGGAATTGATGGGCTTGAAAAGATCCGTATCCACGCCGATACTCTCGGAGGTGCCCAGGAACAAAATCCCGCCTGAATTTAACGTATAATGAAACAGGGGGAGGATTTTTTTTTGCAGGACATTTTCCATATAGATCATCAGGTTCCGGCAGCTCACCATGTCCAGCCTGGAGAACGGGGGGTCTTTGATCACATTTTGAGTCGAAAAAACGATCATTTCCCGGATCTGCTTTTTAATGCGGAAACCGGTCGGTTCTTTTGTGAAAAATTTATTTAACCGTTCCCGGGAAATATCCACGCCTATATTTTCCGGATAAATTCCCTGGCGGGCAACGGCTATGGCATCCGGATCAATATCCGTGGCAAAGATTTGAACGTTGAAACAGTGGTTGATCCTTTCTGTTAATTCAGCAAGGAGGATGGCAAGGGAGTAGGCTTCTTCACCGGTCGAGCAGGCTGTCACCCAGACACGGATCCCAGCATCAGGTCCTTTTTTGCGCAATAGATTCGGCAATGCCTGTTGTTCAAGTATTTTAAAGGCTTCCGGATCCCTGAAAAAGCTGGTTACCCCTATGACCAGATCTTTAAACAGCAGGTTTATTTCCATGGGGTTTTTCTGGAGAAACAAAACATAATCGGCCATGCTTTTTATGTGGTGAACAGCCAGGCGGCGTTCAATTCTGCGTGAAATGGTGGTTTGCTTGTAATTGGAAAAATCATGGCCGGTTGATCTGCGTATCATTGCAAAAATCTTCTGCATCTGGTTTCGAATGGGGGCGTCTGCGGGTCTGGCCTGGTTCTGCAATTCAATATATGGATGCTGCACGTACCGGATCAGGGTCCCTGGCATGTTTTCAACCGGGAGGATAAAATCGATCCGTCCGGTTTCAACAGCACTTTTGGGCATGCCATCGTATTTTGCCGTATCCGGCTGCTGAACCATGGCCATGCCGCCCTCACCCTTGATGGCTTTGATCCCCAGGGTTCCGTCCGTTGCCGTTCCCGACAGGATGATACCGATGGCTTTTTCACCCTGGTCTTCGGATAACGACCTGAAAAAGAAATCTATGGGCATATTGATGGTGCTGCTTTTTATCGGTTCCAGCAGATGCAGATGCCGATTGAATATGGCCACGTTTTTGCCCGGGGGATTTAGATAGACATGATTGGCCTGAAGTTCACAACCATCCTCAATCTCCTGGACAACCATGGGGGTTTTTTTTTCCAGCAGTGCTGCCATGATACTTTTATGGTTCGGACTCAAGTGCTGGATGATGACAAAAGCAATATCGCTGTCAGGGGGCATAACGGAAAAAAAGGCGTTAAGGGTTTCCAATCCACCGGCTGAAGCACCGATACCGACAATGGGAAAGATCTCATCTGTTCGTGTTTGTTCGTCTGCAGACATGGTCGTCTCCTGTCCGGTTAAATAAGTGTTTCTGATACGCAACAAATCAAATGATATCTTTGAGGGCCGCAGAACATATGGGCCTGGCAGTCAGAAACCGCACGGTACCCCAAATTGATCATACCGGTTCTATATCGAAAATTAAACCTTTTGGACAAGTTTATTGACACCGGCACAGGAATAAAAAAAGTGTTTAAAAAACGATCAAATCGTTGCGGGGGCTGCTCCGCGACTTGCTGCGTATTGACATCCTTGTCAATTACCACTATCTCTGTAGCAAATGTTTCCATATGGAGCTGACAGCAAGGATATGGTGACGTATAGAAACCATGGGCAAGGGAGCAACCTTGTGCGAATAGATAGAATTGACAAGCCGGGGAGCAGCAGATGGCGTTGTACAATGGGGTCAGTTTTGCCGGGATATTTATCCTGATGTTCATTGCCTGGGGGATTTCCCGGGTGTTTTTTAAAAACAGGGAACGGCCCAACTGGCACCTGATCGGCTGGGGCCTGGGGCTCCAGGCCGCGTTTGCCCTGTTCATTTTTGTGGTGCCTGCAGGCGTAACTTTTTTTCAGGGTGTGAACGACATGGCGGTACGGGTATTGTCCACGGCCGGGGAGGGGGCAAAATTTGTGTTCGGCAGCCTTGCCGCACCACCGGGCACCCAAGGCTCCCTGGGATTTATCCTGGCGTTCCAGGCCTTTCCCACCATTATCTTTTTTTCCAGCCTGGTGGCCATCCTCTACCATTACAATGTGCTGCCGTTCATTATTCAGCAGTTTGCAAGGCTGTTTACCCGTTTGATGCGGATTTCGGGCGCTGAGGCCCTGTGTGCGGCAAGCAATATCTTTGTGGGCGTTGAATCGGCCTTTACCGTCAAACCCTATATTGAAGAGATGACCCCGTCCGAGCTGTGCACCATCTTAACGGCCGGTATGGCAACGGTGGCTTCGAACGTGCTGGCGTTTTACGTGTTCACCCTTTATTCGAGCTTTCCGTCCATTGCCGGGCACCTGATATCGGCTTCGTTTCTATCGGCCCCGGCTGCCCTGATCATGTCCAAACTCCTGTTTCCGGAAACCGGTACGCCCAAAACCCTGGGCCAGGCCGTGGATATCCACTATGAAAAAGAGGACAGCCTGTTTGAAGCCATCATCAACTCGGCCGCTGCAGGGCTTAAGGTGGTTTTCAGCATTGTGGCGCTGCTCATTGCGGTGCTGGGGCTTGTGGCCCTGCTGGATATGGTACTTGGCGGGGTGGGGGCCCACATCAACCAGTGGATGAATTTAAACCTTGACTGGTCCCTCAAGGGGCTGCTGGGGTATCTGTTCTATCCTTTTACCCTGATCATCGGAATCCCCATGGAAGATGCCGGCGTGATTTCAAAAATCATCGGCGAACGCCTGATCCTGACGGAGGTCACCGCATACCAGGATCTGTCTGCGGCCATTGCCGCCGGGTCATTGATCCATCCACGATCGGCCGTGATCACGGCCTATGCCCTGTGCGGCTTTGCCCATGTGGCGTCCATGGCTATTTTTGTGGGCGGCGTCACCGCCCTGGCACCTGCACGAACGGCTGATATCTCAAAGGTGGCATTCAAGGCGTTGATTGCAGCAACGTTTGCCTGTCTGCTGACGGCATGCATTGCCGGAACCTTTTATCGTGAGGCCAGTATTCTGCTGGGATAAAAGGGCTGATGTCCAGATTCCGCTCAGCCATGGACTCTATGAATCAGATTCTCAGAATCGTTCTTTCGGGGGGTTGAAATAGCCGTGGATGAGATGGGGAAACAGCCGTTTGAGCTCCGAGATGATGAAGGCCATGCCAAGGGCGGGGCTCTTGCCCCCGGCCGTCTCCATGGCGGCACAATAGGCCCTGGGGTCGAAGTTCATGTTCCGCCACTGGATCATCCTGACCGGATGGTCGGCAATGAACTTCTTCAGGGCAATGAACTCTGCCTCTGAATCCGTTACCCCGGGGCAGTTCAGGTAGTTGATCGAGACAAACTTGCCCATGCGTCCTGCCGTGTCAATGCTTTTTACAACATCCGAGAATGTAAAGCTTTTGGGCCTGAAATAGGCCGTATAGCAGTCGGGCCTGACCGAATTCATGCTGACCCGCACTGAATCAAGGCCTGCTGTAAAGAGGCGTTCCAGGCGGTCGGGCATGCCGGCATTGGTGTTCATGTTGATGGTGCCGCGATCCGTTGCCCGTCGAATGATTTCAATGGCAGGTTCGATCACATGGAATGCCGTCAGGGGGTCTCCTTCGCAGCCCTGGCCAAAGCTGACCACGCTGTTGTCGGTTTTATTGATGTGCTCCAGGGCCACCTGGGCGATTTCAGTGGGGGACGGGGTGAATGCGATCCGTTCCTGGCAGGCCACCAGGTTGTTTTCCTCCTGGAACGAGATACAGCCAAGGCAGTCGGCATTGCAGGTCCTTGCCGTTGGCAGGGGGGCCTCAAACCGGCCGAGGAAGAAGTTTTTAGCTGCAGGGCATCCATATTCGAGGCCGCAGCGTTCAAGGTGGCGCATGAGCCGGTTGTCCGGATAGGCGGCCCTCATTTTTTCCACCCCTTTTTCAACACCCTCCCTTGGCATGAGCCTTAAATCCTGGCGGGGTTCCTTGTCTATCTCAAGGGCTGCGGATTTGAAGCTGCTGCCGTCCCATGCCACGGCCCCATAGGAGAAAAGGGGCAGAAGGTCCCGGGTGCCGGCGGTGTCATAGGCGCAGAAATACTGGTTAACATTGCCTGGGGAGTTGAAAACGGCAACGGGATAGATGGGTTCTCCCGGGGCGTAGGGGTTTTCATGGAGGGTTTCAAATTGATCGGTCTCAAGGTTGAAAACCATGGGCTGCCTGTCGGGCAGCATCATGAGTTCGCTGCCAAAGGGCATGTCAATGGTATGGCTTTGTGTCAGGATCAACGGTTCCTGGCCTGCCATGGCAACGGCTCCAAAACCTGCCAGTTCAAAGATTTCTCCCTGGGCATTGGCTACAACAGGTTCCAGAAAGGCGGCAGCTACCGTCTTTTTGGGGTGTTTCTTGGACATTTTTTCCCTCCTTGATTTAAGGAGGCATGTATACCAGACCGGACCTTAAATGTCATGGATTTCTTTTTGTCGGTCAGTTGTTGTTGAATTCTCCCAGGGGGCGGACAAAGGTGTAGGCGGCAGGGTCGATAATGAATCGCTGCTCTGCTTTGTCCATTCTTTCCCTGGACCACGCGGTCAGGGGAAGTGCCACTGTGTAGAGTGCAATTCCAAGGACCGTGGTGACCAGCCCCAGGGGCTTGAGTACAAGCAGGTCGGCAGCCATGGCCTCGGCCTTGGGGGGATCCGTTGGTGTTCCAGCAAAGGTCTGGGGGGTGAAGGTTGCCATGGCAAACAGGGCTGCAGCCATGAAGATTAAAACCGGTTTTTGAAATCTTTTCATCCTGTTCTCCCTATGGGTTGAATGATGTTGTTTTTCCTAATCCTTTTTTTATTTTTAGCATACCTTGCTGTTAAATCAAGTTGAAAGATCTGCAATATGGACCGGTATCAGGCAGATCAATGGATGCTGACTTTTTTATCCATATTAACAATTTGTCTGTCAGGCACGATTCATGTAGAAAATACAGACAATACTTAACAAGCATAGGGGAGGATACACAATGATTGATGTCACCTTGGCTGCCCAGGATCAGGTACTGGCTTATTTTGAGGGAAAGGAGAGTAAGTCCGTACGGATTTTTTTGAACAACGGATGTGGGGGTGCCCAGCTTGCCATGGCTGTGGACGAAAAAACGCCAAAGGATAAAGTGTTTGAATATAAAGGGGTTGAGTATGTTATGGACCGGGAACTTTTGGATCAAGCCAAACCGGTTCGGGTTGATTACAGCAACAATGGTTTCAGGCTTGAATCAAGCCTGAAACTTTCGTCAGGGTGTTCGTCCTGTGGAACCAAGGGATCCTGCTGTTCCTAAACAGAATCTGTTCTAAGATGGAAGGTGAATATGATTGATTATGTCCACGTCCATTCCAGGCTTCTGAATCAACTTGATGATTTCAAACAGATGGAAAACGTCAATGCCTTTGCCGCAAAAAAGGCCGGCGCCGTCATCAAAGCCCTGATCGCGGGGATGAAACCTGCCAGGGCAGGCAAACTGACCCGGCACGGTGATGCCAGGATTAAAAATTGCCTGAAGTATGACCTTGGCAAGGGATTTCGCCTTGTTTGTGTTAAGGATGGAAGAAACTTTTATGTTTTGTTTGCGGGAAGCCACGACAGATGCGATACCTGGATGGACAAACACAGGAACCTTAAGGTCCCGGTATTAACGCCAGGCATGGAGCGTTTGAGGGTTAAACCACGCAGCAATTCCCGACCTGAATTTACCCCCTGCTCTCCTCCGGAACAGGTGGAACACTTTCCTGAGCAGCAAATCCCCCAGAAAATCCTGAGATCTCTGTTCCAGGGACTTGTCAATTCTCCTTGATCTGCCGGTGTAAACCAGGCCGGGGTAGTACTGTTTTTTTACCTTTGACCTGGGGGGCTGATTAAATTCCTTGAACATATGGGGTATGCTGGTATAATCAAAAATTGCATTTTGTTTGAATAAACCCCAAAGACAGGAATAGATATGTGCCTTGCAGTACCTTCAAGGATCGTTGAGATAAAAGAAAACGTTGCCACGGTTGATGTGGACGGTGTGACAAGGGAGGCAAGTCTCATGCTTCTCGATAATGTGGCAATCGGTGACTATGTGATTGTCCATGCCGGATTTGCCATTGAAAGGATCGATGAGGAGGTTGCCCAGCAGACCCTTGAGGATATGCGGGAGATGGTTCGGTTTGTCACCAAGGGCGACGGGGTCTGATTGACCCTGATGAACAGGCTGGCGTCGGTAAGGGTTGAAATCACCGGGGTTGTCCAGGGCGTTGGATTCCGACCCTTTTTGTTCCAGCTTGCAAAGGCATACGGGTTCAAGGGTGAGGTGCTGAATACGGCCCAGGGCGTGACCCTGATCCTGGAGGGTGACCCGGATCGTATTGACCCCTGCTGCAAAGAGATCAAGGAGAACTGTCCCCCCCTGGCCATTGTTTCCACCGTCCATGTTGAACCAACCGGGGTGAGGGGATTTGATGATTTCAGGATCATCACCAGCGCCTCGTCCAACCGGTCAAGGTCTGCCCTCATCGCCCCGGATGTCTCTGTGTGCCAGGCCTGCCTGGATGAGATGAATGATCCGGCAAATCGGCGCTTTGGGTATCCTTTCATCAACTGTACCAACTGCGGTCCCCGGTATACCATCATCAAGGATCTGCCCTATGACAGGGCCAAGACCTCCATGGCCGAATTTACCATGTGTCCGGACTGCCAGTCAGAGTACGATGATCCAATGAACCGGCGGTTCCATGCCCAGCCCAATGCCTGTGAGGTCTGCGGTCCCCATGTCTGGCTTGCCGACAACAGGGGTGCTGTCGTTTTTGAGAAGAGAGCCATACCTGCCGCAGGCGAGCGTTTAACCCAGGGAGCCATTGTTGCCATCAAGGGCCTTGGCGGATTTCACCTCGGGGTAAACGCCTTTGACGCGGCCGCGGTCAGCACCTTGCGGATCCGGAAAAACAGGCCCCACAAACCTTTTGCCCTCATGGCCAGGGATCTTGAGACCCTGAAAAAATATACCAGGGTCACACCGGCGGAGGAAAGGCTTCTCACCGCCTTTCACCGGCCCATTGTGCTCGTTGAAAAACGCAAATGCCTGGACCCGGGTGTGCAGCCCCTTGCCTCCGGTCTTGCACCTGGCAACAGGCGCCTTGGGGTCATGCTTCCCTATACCCCCCTTCACCACCTGCTGTTTGAAACAGGACCGGAAATGCTTGTCATGACCAGTGGCAACAGGAGCGGGCAGCCCCTTTCCATTGACAATGATGATGCCCTTTGTGCCTTTGCCCACATTGCCGACTATTTTCTTCTCCACAACCGGGAGATCTATTTCCGGGCCGACGACAGTATTGTTCAGCACCAGGAAGGAACACGGTTTTTGCGCCGCTCCCGGGGGTATGCCCCCCTTCCGGTGATTCTCAAACACCGTATCCCCCAGGTGCTGGCCTGCGGTGGCGGGCTCAAGAGCACGGTCTGTCTTGTAAAGGATAATCGCGCTTTTCTGAGCCAGCACATCGGGGACCTTGACGATGAAAAGAGCTTTGAATTTTATAAGAAGAGCGTTGACCACCTGAAAACCATCCTTGATATCCGTCCCGCCATCGTGGCCCATGATTTCCATCCGGGATACATGAGCACAACCTATGCCCTTTCCCTTGAAGGGGTTGAAACCATTGGCGTGCAGCACCACCATGCCCATGCTGCATCGTGCATGGCTGAAAACGGTCTGGACGAACCGGTGGTTGCCGTCACCCTTGACGGAACCGGCCTTGGCACGGACAATATGATCTGGGGCGGAGAGATACTCACCTGCACCCTGGACCGTTTTGAGCGGCGGGCACACCTTGCGCCGGTTCTTATGCCCGGGGGGGATAAAGCTGCCACAGAACCCTGGCGCATGGCCGTCTCCTGGCTCTACCACTGTCTGGGATCCGGTGCTGCGGATCTTGACACCCCCCTTGTAAGAACGATTGATCCGGAAAAACTGGCATTTTTGATTCAGATGATGGATCGACGGGTCAACTGCCCCATGACATCCAGCTGCGGCCGTCTCTTTGACGCTGTTGCGGCAATCCTTGGCCTCGGGCATCATGTCACCTTTGAAAGCCAGGCCGCAATGGCCCTTGAGGCCCTTTCCACAACAGGGAATGACAAGGGGTATGGGATCGATATCCAGACGGACGAGACCGGCATGCTTGTCATGGATTTTTCCCCGGCAGTCCTGGGGATTGTTGACGATATTGCTTCGGGGGTCGCCATCCCCACCCTGGGCAGTAAGTTCCACAACACCGTGGTTGACGGCTTTGTTCGGTCAGCCGCCAGGGTCGGAGAACAGGCCCACATCTCCACGGCGGTGCTCAGCGGTGGTGTTTTCAACAATCGGATTGTTTTAAGGGGCATGACAGACGGCCTCAGGGCCCTTGGATTTACCGTTTATTCCCACACCCGGGTTCCCTGTGGCGACGGGGGGATCTCCCTTGGTCAGGCAGCCGTGGCCGGTGCAATAAAAAGGAACAGAGAGGAATCTTAAATGAGTATCAAACATGTTCACGAATACAGGGACGGCGAGCTTGCAAGACAGATTTCAGGGGCCATAAAAAAGATTGCAACCCATGACATGCGCCTTATGGAGGTGTGTGGAACCCACACCATGTCCATCTTCCGCCATGGCATACGATCGGTTCTGCCCCGGCAGATCACCCTGTTATCGGGCCCGGGATGCCCGGTGTGCGTCACCTCCCAGCGCGACATTGACTGCTTTATCGCCCTTGCCTCCCTTGAGAACACCATTGTCACCACCTTTGGCGACCTCATGCGGGTGCCTGGAACCGTATCGTCCCTTCAGCAGGAAAAGGCAAAGGGATGCGATGTACGGATCGTCTATTCGGTGTTTGACGCCGTTGAGATTGCCGCACAAAATCCGGACAGGGAGGTGGTATTCTGCGCCGTGGGGTTTGAAACCACCACCCCGACGGTGGCTGCATCCATCCTCATGGCAGACCAGCGGCATATTTCCAATTTTTCCATCCACTCGGCCCACAAGACAACCCCTGCGGCCCTGGGTGCGCTCATGGAAACCCCAGGGGTTGATATTGACGGGTTTCTGCTGCCCGGCCATGTGTCGGTGATTACAGGAACCAGCGGTTATCAAGAGGTGTTTGAACGTTACCGGGTGCCCTCGGTCATTGCCGGATTTGAACCCGTGGATATCTTAACGGCCGTTCTCATGCTTGCCAGGCAGCATCAATCCAAGGCGCCTGCCCTTGAAAATGCCTATGCACGGGCCGTGGCCGAGGAGGGAAACATCAAGGCAAAAGAGATCATGGCCCGGGTGTTTGAGCCCTGTGACGCAACCTGGCGGGGCATTGGTGTTATCCCCCGGAGCGGCATGGCCTTGAACCCTGCTTTTTCCTCGTTTGACGCCCTGGGCCGTTTTGATCTCAAGGTTGTGGACAGTGGGAAACCCAAGGGGTGTGCCTGCGGCGAGATTCTCATGGGGCTCAAGACGCCCGAGGAATGTCCCCTTTACAAACGTCGCTGCACCCCGGCCCACCCGGTTGGACCGTGCATGGTGTCCAGCGAAGGTTCATGTGCCGCCTTTTACCGGTACCAGGGTTAACAACATTTAAGAGGTGTTCCAAGGAAAATGAAACAAGACACGATCGTACTGGACCATGGCAGTGGGGGAAAGATTTCCCACGCCATGGTCACTGACATGATTTTACCGGCCTTTGACAATCCCTTGCTGGCAAGGCTTGACGACGGGGCTGAACTCGATATCCAGGGTCTGCGGCTTGCCTTTTCAACAGATTCCTATGTGGTGGATCCCATTTTCTTTCCAGGGGGCAACATCGGGGATCTGGCCATCAACGGCACGGTCAACGACATTGCCATGTGCGGGGCAAAACCGCTTTATCTGAGTGTGGGGCTCATCCTTGAAGAGGGCTTTCCCACCCGGGATTTAAAGGTGATCCTTGACACCATGGGCAAGGCAGCCCAAAAGGCCGGTGTCACGGTTGTGACCGGTGATACCAAGGTGGTCCCCAGGGGTAAGGCTGACAAGATATTCATCAACACCTCGGGCATCGGGGTGATCCCCCATGGTGTGAATGTCTCCGGCCAGATGGCAGAACCCGGGGATAAAATCATCATCAGCGGCACCATTGCCGACCACGGGATCACGGTCTTGAGTTCCAGGGAGGGGTTGGCCTTTGGTTCGGACCTTGTGACGGACAGTGCGCCGTTGAACCACATGGTGGCAAAGATGATGGCATCGGGTGCCGATATCCATGTGCTGCGGGATCCCACCCGGGGCGGTGTGGGGACCACCCTCAACGAAATTGCCTTCCAGTCAAAGGTTGGCATGCGCCTGGTGGAATCTGCCCTGCCCGTAAAAAGCGGGGTTGTCGGAATCTGTGAGCTGTTGGGGTTTGACCCCCTCTACCTTGCCAACGAGGGAAAGCTTCTTGCCATTGTCCCTGCCAGGGATGCACAGCAGGTGCTTGAAATCATACGACAAGACGAGTTTGGGATTGATGCCGCCGTCATTGGTGAGGTTGTGGCCGATGACCCAGGACGGGTGTTTTTGGAAACTGTCATCGGCGGCTCACGGATTATTGACATGCTCACCGGAGAACAGCTTCCCAGGATCTGTTGAACAAATACGTTTAAACAAAGACACCGCCATTGTCACTCACCTGGGCAAGACGATGCGCCCGGGAGATGATGACGGGGGTGTTTTGGGAGATAAATCATGAAATACTCACAGGCCTCTCCGGGTCGAATATTTGTCATCAGACTTGAAGATGGCGATATTGTCCATGAAGAAATTGAAACCCTTGCCCTGGAAAACAATATACGAGCAGCCTCCCTGATTGTTCTTGGTGGTGCAGATGCCGGCAGTATTCTGACAACCGGGCCGGAACATGGCAGGGCAGAACAGATTATCCCCCAGCTTCAGGAACTTGACAATGTCCATGAAGTGGCCGGCACAGGAACCCTTTTCCCCGATGAAAATGGGAAACCCACCCTGCACATGCACATGGCCTGCGGTCGTAATTTAAAAAGTGTCACTGGGTGTGTCCGGTCAGGCGTAAAGGTGTGGCAGGTGATGGAGATTGTCCTGTTTGAACTGGTTGATTCAACCGGTGTTAGAAAAAAAGATGCTGTCACGGGATTTGACCTGTTAATACCCTGAAACAGGGCATCACCCCCAGTTCAAAAGCCAAAGCATTCTTTTCAAATTTTTTTAACTGTTTTCAGTGGATTTGTCCCCGTCGCTAAAAAATTAATCCAAAATGAACGGCAAAGTCAGGGCTGTTGTCCATGGTGATGATGTTTTCGATGATTGAAATGCCCACCACGCTTTTTTTGCCCATCCGTAATTTAACACCCAGGTGAACCTCGTGGGATGCCTTGTCAAGGCCGTGAATCCCTTCGATTACGGGAGTGGAGTAGAGGTATTGGCCAAGAAGAGCCACGTTTTCCGACAGGGTGTAGGCCATTGCAAACAGTCCTGTGAACTGGTGGTCCTTTAAAACAACGGGTAGCTTTCTGCTGTTCGCCTGGCCCGTGTACAGGGTATAACCCAAAATGCCATAGGTGTAGAAATCCTTGAGCCATTTTTTTGAAAGCCCGAGTCCAACACCAAGATCCACGCCTTTTTTCTGGTTGATGAGTTCCGCGGTTTGAAACGGATATCGGGCAACGCCGTAGAGGTTGACCCCAGGCATGGAGGTGCTGTCGTGATTGAAGGTGTAGTTGACCAACAGATTCAGGCCGCTGTTGTTAAGGTCGTGGGCCGGGTTTTCATGGATCAGAGCGCCAGTTGCCGGATCAAACCGGGTGATGACAGCTCTGCCATGGGCATGGTCGTCCCTGCCGTTCTGGTCGATATTCAGCAGATCGTGGAATTCCTGGATCAATCCATCCATTTTGCCTCCAAAATAGGTGCGGGAGTCAAACATGACTGCCATTCCCAGCTGTTGGTTAAACCCGTAACTGATCCCAAGGGTGGTGTCGAGCATTTCATAGTCCAGGAGGTAGCTTTTTTCCTGGGCCCAAATGTTGGACCAGGTGGTCTCGGCGATGGCCTGGTAACCGGGTTTAATATCTCCGGGGATGACAAGGGGCAGTGTCAGCCTGAAACTCTGGGCAATGGACTGGGAACGGATGTTGAGGATACCCATGCCGTAGTTGAGGTCGGTTGAATTTTCGGCCGGACACACAGTTGCAGTCAGGCAAATCAATAAAATCAGGGCGTTTCTTTTTTGGATATATAGTGCTTGAATAAAAAACCATGTTCGGGCGAAAAATTGCCCATATGCAAGGCGCAAGAAATTCTGAAACCGGAGTGTACTACTGTGCATGAGGCCTATCTTATAGCCTGGCAGCGTTTTGCAGCAGCGCCGCAGATGGGTGGGTTTTTGTTCAAACGTTCCACAGTCATGTGTCACGCGGGTACGGAAAAAAGCGTTTTGGTTTTCAACAAATGCGTTTGTTTTGTTGTTTTGCATGGCGGACATGGTATTTTCCACGTTTGATTTGGATTCGTTTGATGATCCTAACATTTCCCTGGTGGAAAAATAAAGGGAAAAGGCGAAGTCTGGGCAACGAGACTTAACCTGATTGATCTTTTTTGCAAGGCAAGATAAAAAAACTATTGGGTTGAAACCAAAATCGTGTAAGGTAGGGTTTAAAATTAATTATGATGCATCAATGACCGAGGTGATCATGAAGAATTGGCTGGGGATGGCCGTTGTTTTGTGCACTGTTTTGATTGTTTCCCAACCCTGTGGGGTGAATGCCCGGGACGAGGTTGCCCAGGATCTGTGGGTTGAGCCCGGCACCGGCATGGAATTTGTCCACATCCCGGGCGGATGTTTCATGATGGGCAACGACTCGGCCGACCCCGACGAAAGACCCCGCCATGAGGTGTGCCTGTACGATTTCTGGATGGGCCGGTATGAGGTGACCCAGGGCCAATGGCAGGCGATTATGGCTTCCAACCCCTCAAGGTTCAAGAAGGGTGACAACTATCCAGTGGAATCCGTTTCGTGGAATGAGGTAAACGCCTTTGTCAAAAAGTTGAATCAGACCTCTTCCCGGGCGTTCCGGTTGCCCACGGAAGCTGAATGGGAGTATGCTGCTTCCTGTGGCGGAAAAAAATACCCCTATGCGGGTGGGGATGATATCAATGCCGTTGCCTGGTATGATGCAAACAGCGGGGGCACCACCCATGAAATCGGTACCCGGGCGCCCAATGGGTTTGCCCTGTACGACATGAGCGGAAACGTATGGGAGTGGTGCCAGGATATCCATGCATGGAACGCATATACGACGACAGACAAGGTTGTTCCCCTGTTCCAGGGCCAGGGGTTTCGCAGGGTGGATCGTGGCGGAAGCTGGATCAACTTCAAGGACGATGTTCGTGTTACAAGGCGGGACCGCTATAACCCTGCAGACCGGAGCAGCAACCTGGGATTTCGCCTCATAATGGATCGCTAATAAACGCGACAGGAGTGTTTGATGAACCGATTGACGAAACAGGGATTGATGCTGGTGGCGGGGCTGCTCGTCCTGGCAATGGGGTGTACCAGGAAAAATGTGAACTACTCTGAATTCATGGGCGTCTACGACCGTCAAGGGGCGACGGCCGAGTTCGTTTATGTGGCATCCGGGGTGGATTTATCGCCCTATGATAAGGTGATGCTGGATTACCTGGTTCTGTTCATGGACAAGGATGCGGCGTATCAGGGGATACAGGCAGACGCACTCAACGAGGCTGCCATGGCCTTTCACCAGCAGGTGATGGACAGGATCTCCCCTGAGTTTTCCCTGGTGGACCGGCCGGGCCCGGGGGTACTCAGAATCCGTTCGGCCCTGACCAATGTCTCTTTTTCCCGCCCTGAATCCAATTTGATAACGATGGTTTTTCCAGAAAAGCAGGCCGTATCTGTTCGAAAAATTCCCGAAAATCCCAATCTTGATCTGGAAAAAGCCTTCATGGAATTTGAATTCCTTGATTCCCTGACCCAGGAACGACTGGCCCTGGCCGTGGACCCCTGTCCCCGGGTGAAAACAGCCGGCAGACTGCGGTGGGAGGTGTTGACGGAAACCTTTGAGCGCATGGCGGTGGATCTTGCCGGAAAACTTGGAACCCTGAAAGCCAGATAGGGGTCAGGAATCGGTTAAAGGAGGATGAAATGGCAGAAAGTGCAATCGTTGTTTGCGACAGTTGCGGTACCAAAAACAGAATACCCCTGGATCGAATTGATCAGGGTCCCCTTTGTGGTCGCTGTAAACGACCGCTTGGCAGAGAGCAGATTTATACGGCACCTGTGACGGCAACGGACCGGACGTTTGACCAGGAAGTCCTGGCCCACAGGGGCGGGGTGATCGTGGATTTCTGGGCATCCTGGTGCGGGCATTGTAAAACCATGGAGCCTTTGCTGACAGCCCTTGCAAAGGCCTATGCCGGAAGGATCAAGATCGTTAAGGTCAACGTGGATGAAAATAGTTCAACAGCCGCCAGGTATCGAATCATGAGTCTTCCTAGCCTGGTTTTTTTCAAGGCCGGCAAGGTGGTTGATTCCACGGTGGGGGCCCTTTCCCGGGGGGAAATTGAAAACCGGCTTAAACCGCTGTTATGATATGGAAACGGATTTGACGTCCGCTCCTGAACGTCTTGCCAGGGCCGGGTTTGAGTTTACAACGGCTGAGTTTGCCTTGAATGACCTGGTTGACTGACCTGTGAGGGGCGCCATGGGCCTGCTGGATAAAAAAGGGTTGACTCGGGTTTGAAATGGCGTTATACGCTCGTCCTGCCGGAACGGTATGGCCGATTCTGATCTGATTTAACGTAACGCTTTTTATAATGGTAAAATTCCAATGAGCTATTTAAAACAACGGCTGAAATCTTCAGTCGCGTGGAATCTTTTTCTCCTGGCTGCTGGTGCCTTTCTTTTCGCCCTTGGGTTGAAGGCCATTGCCATCCCCCATGGGTTTATCACAGGCGGAATTTCAGGCCTGGGCCTGCTGCTTTTCTACACCAGCGGTGCCCTTACCCCGGGCCTGTGGTACCTGCTGATCAACATCCCCCTCTTTCTTGTCGGCTGGATTTTTATCAGCCGGCGGTTTTTCTTTTACAGCCTGTTTGGAATGGTCGTCAGCTCGGTCTTCATGGAGGTGATTCATTGTACCATAGAGATCAAGGATCCGTTCCTGGCCGTCCTGGCCTGTGGCTCTATTTTCGGGGCCGGCGGCGGCATCGCCCTTCACAGTCTGGGTTCTCTTGGCGGAATGGACATTGTCAGCATCATTGTGAATCAGAAGTTCGGCATCCGGATCGGCAGTTTTCTCTTTTTTTTCAACCTGCTGCTTTTCGCCTTCAGCTTTGGATTTCTGGATACCGATGTCGTGCTTTACTCCGTGGCCCTGAGCTTTGTCGTCTCCCAGGTGCTGGACCAGGTGCTGACCATGTTCAACCAGCGCAAGATGGTGTTGATCGTCTCTGATTTTAACAGCGAGATCGCATCTGTGGTTCTCAATTCTCTGAAGCGGGGCGCAACATTTTTGAACGGCACGGGTGCCTACACGGGCAGGGAGAAGAAAATTCTTTTGACCGTGGTGCACAGTCACCAGGTCAAGCGCCTGGAAGAGATTGTGCTGACCATTGACCACGATGCCCTCATGATTACCGAAAATACCTTTGATGTGCTTGGCAGGGGATTTTCAACGCCCAAGGTCTATTAGCTTTGAATATCCATGGTAATAATGCAGCCGATATGACGCTTGGCAGGGGAGGCTCAACGCCCAAGGCCGTCTAGGCCAGCAGCCGTTTAATCTCCTGGCGGGCAATTTCAAGGAAATCGGGAAACAGCTGTTGGAACCTGGGCGACATCTCCATGCTCCAGGCCAGGGTTTCAGGTTCGATGCCCAGGACATGGAGTTCGGGTCTGTGGCCCATGAGTTCGGTCATGCTCAGGGAATCCAGAAGGTCAATGTCATGGAGGGAAAGGGTCTGGCTCTCGTCCTTTCTCAGGTCAGACTCGCCAAGGCGGTAAATGGTACCGGGGGCCTTGCCCCCCTTGACAATGTCAAGGACCAGGATCGTTTCATACTCCTGGAACAGGTAGAAAATATCCTGGGTAAATGTGCCGCCGTCTATGAATTCAACATCTCCGGGCCACGCCTCCTTCATCAATTCGTGGACGGCATGGACCCCGATGCCCTCGTCCGTCAGGAGAATGTTTCCAACACCCAGTACCAGAAGTTTTTTCATTTTTGTTTCCAAGTTTTCAAGGTTAAACGTGAAAGGGGGGATGGAACGTCCATCCCCCCTTTGTTTTTTACAGCAAATTGTTAGAGCGGAATTTCAACAACGTTTGTCTTGCCGGTCTCTGCGTGCAGCACGTGCACGGCACAGCCCAGTCAGGGGTCAAACGATCGTATCAACCGCCCCACATTCACGGGGTTGTCAACATCGGGAACCGGCACACCGATAAGGGCCTGTTCAATGGGGCCCCGCTGTTCCATGTCATCCCTGGGGTTGGCGTTCCAGATGGTGGCCGAGGTGATCTGGTAGTTTGAGATCACAGAATCCTTGATGTCGATGTAGTGGAGCAGGGCGCCCCTGGGAGCCTCGGTAAGACCGAGACCCTCTGCGTTTTCCGGAATCGGTGCCGCAACAAAGGTTTCAAGGCCGGGTTTTGCCTCATCCAGCCAGCGTTCCATGGCTACTGCCACAAGAAGCGTCTCTTCGGCCCTTGCCACGTGGCGGCCGAGGATCGAGAAAGCAGCATCGCCAATATCCCGCATGCGTTTGACGCCAAGGGCCTTCTGGCCAGTGGCGGAAAGCTCGGGGTTGGTGATCCACATTCGTGCAAGGGGACCCACCTCATGGGGCTTTCCATTGTACCTGGGGGACTTGATAAAACTGTAACCCGTGGCTTTTTCAGGATCAGGAACGGTCTGCCCCTTGCTGGGATGCAGACCGGTGGTGCTGTCTGCAAAGAAAGAATGCTTGACAAATTCCTTGATGTTGTCTGAATTAAAGTCCGTATATTTTCCGTCGGTGAAAACACCCGATTTTAAAAGCGTGTTGCCCTTGTCATCCAGGGGGAATACGCCATAGGCGATACAGTTTTTGTAGCCTGTGCCGGTTTTGAGAAGATCGCCATAGGGGCCTGCCAGAAGATAGATCAGGGGCAGGTATTTTTCTTCAATGAATTTTCTGACGACCTTGAACCGCTCTTTGTAGGCATCCAGTTTTTCCCGGGTGGGAATTTCCGTGGTGCCGCCGACAACGATACCCTGGACATGGGGCATTTTTCCGCCAAGCAGGGCAACCATCTCATGGCAGATTTTTCTGATCTCAAGGGCTTCGAGGTACTGGTCAACGCCCACCTGGTTGGTGGCCTTGTCAAGTCTGACATCGTTGTTCTTGTATCTGGGAATAAACGGGGCAACTTCGGGGCCGTTGACATAGTCCAGGGCGGCCAGGTGGTAGAAATGGAGAATATGGGACTGGAGAAAATTGGCGCCAAGGATGAGATTCCTTGCCACCCTGCCGTTGTTGGTGAGTTTCACACCAAAGGCATCGTCAAGGGCGAGACTGGATGCCGTGGCATGGGCCGTGGGGCAGACGCCGCAGATTCTCTGGACGATCTGGGAGGCATCCCTTGGGTCTCTGCCCGTAAGAATATTTTCAAAACCGCGGAACATGCCGCCAAAGCACCTGGCATCAACGACTTTCCCGCCCTTTACCTCTACTTCAACTTTCAGGTGGCCTTCGATCCGGGTAACCGGGTCGATGGCAACCTTTATTTTTTTTCCAGCAGCGCCGACGGGCACTGCTTCAGGCTTGCAACCTGCCATAATAAAACCTCCTTGGCTTCATTTAAGAACTTTGATTTACGCTTGCTCATAGAAAGGGGATGATGCGTCAGGAAAGCCGGGTTCTACACAACCGATGCATACTGCATTTTCAACGCACCAGTTGAGACCGGAGTTCCATTTTCGCCTGAAGCAGTCGGCATAGGTGTCAGGACCCTTGCATCCGAGTTCCATTCTGCAGCCTTTTTTGTCGGTAAAGGTCTTGCTGTAGATATCTTCATCAAAGTAGTCAAGGTAGGGGCAGTTTTCATGGATGTTTTCGCCAAAGAAAAGAAGCGGACGTCCATCGCCGTCCAGTTCCGGCAGGCCCTTTGTGAGCAGATGGGCAATGGAACCAACGATCCAGTCCGGATGGGGCGGGCAGCCCGGAATGTTCACGACGGGTGTCTTGATGTTGAATTTTTTAAAGACGTTCTGGACCCCTGTTGCCTGGGTCAGGTTTCCCTTTGCCGCAGGAATTCCGCCATAGGCTGCGCAGGTGCCCACGGCAAGGACGCTTCCGGCCATTGCACCCAGTTCTGTGGTCATTTCTACCATGGTGATGTCCCGGTGGTCACGCTCGCCGACAATGCAGTATTTACCGTTGGCTGCCAGGGGGATGGCACCTTCCACCACCAGGGAAAATTTTCCCTTGTACTCTTCTGCTATCCTGTAGAGATTATGAAGGGCGGTTTCGCCTTCACTTGCCATGACCGTGGGGTGGTACTGGAGACTGATGATGTCAAGCAGCACCTTTGCAATGGAGGGTTCCACGCTGTTTAAAAGCGATACGGAACATCCCGTACAGCCCTGGCCCTGGATCCAGAGAACCGGATGATTCTCAAGCCCTTTTTTCATGGCGGAAACAAGGGCCGGGTTGATCATCTGGGAAAGGCCGATACCTGCGGCTGTTCCGGTCAGGGCTTTGAGAAATCCCCTTCGGGAAACGCCGCTGCCCTCTTTTTGATCGTCAGACAACTTCTGTTCTTCTTTCAATGGCACCTCCTTGATGCTGTTAGAAGTACAACAATTTACAGATAAACAGTAATTCATCAAACCCTTGATCAGTGAAAAAAATCAAGGTTTTGACCTCTTACTGATGGTTGGTAGACCATATAACAGAATAAATATACAACGGTGGCAACTATAGCGTACCAAAATATTTTCTGTCAACCTTTACTGTGGGAGGATAGGAAGATTCCAACGGGCTTTATTCGGGTTTTTTGATCTGTATTCTTGTGCCTGTTTTATCGGGGGGTGACGATAAAAAAACCTTTAAATTAAATGGCTTGATAAAGCCAAAAATAGGTTTGACATAAAAAATTTAATCTGATAAGCATGACTCTTTTGGTTTTGATATGGAGCGTACAGAAACTGATGGATCTTCAATCTCTGGTGCGTTGCCAGTTTGTTTGAATGGTACAGTTCCGGGCTATTTAATGTGTTTTTTCGGGCAGGAATTCTTGCAGGGAAAAAGGAAAGATCGTGACAACAGATATTTATACAAAAAAAATATTGATATTCGGGTGCGGTAACACCCTGTTTGCCAATGACGGGTTTGGTCCGGCTGTGGTCGAGCATCTCAACCAGAACTACACCCTGCCTGACTCCGCCCTTGCCCTGGACGCCGGAACGGGTATCCGGGATTTCATGTTTGATCTTCTGCTCATGGAGGATAAACCTGAAATGGTGATTGTTGTGGATGCCGTGACGGTTCCCAACCGAAAGCCTGGCGAGGTTTTTGAAATCGATCTGAAGGACGTTCCTCGGGAGAAACTCAGTGATTTCTCTCTGCACCAGAGTCCGTCCTCCAACCTTCTGAAAGAGCTCAAGCATGGGGGCGGTGTTGATGTGAGGGTGATTGGCATGCACACCGATGCCATCCCCAATGAGATTAATCCTGGACTTGCCCCTGAAGTTGAGGCTGCTGTACCCCGGGCCTGCCAATGGGTCATGGAATTGCTTAAAGACAAATAGTATTTTAAACGACGGATATGACTTTGATTCTCCAGCCCATGGGGAATTGAGGTCTTAAGAGTTAACAAATTCAGGTCTAAAATTTAAGTGAGGTATGTATGACAAACAAGCCTGTAGGTTCGGTTCTGCTCGCCGGAGGTGGTATTTCCGGCATCCAGGCGGCCCTTGATATGGCCGATTCTGGTTATTACGTCTATCTTGTTGAAAAGAGTTCGGGAATCGGTGGGGCCATGGCCCAGCTGGACAAGACATTTCCCACCAATGACTGCGCCATGTGAATTGTTTCACCCAAACTGGTTGAGTGCGGTCGGCACTTGAATATTGAGTTGTTGACACTTTCAGAGATTGAAAATGTCACAGGTGAGCAGGGAAATTTTACGGTAACCGTCAAAAAGAAACCGCGTTACGTTGATGAAGATAAGTGCATTGCCTGCGGGCTGTGTGCTGAAAAATGTCCCAAAAAGGTTCCGGACGAGTACAACGAGGGCTTGAACAAGCGAAAGGCCGCCTACATCAAGTATGGCCAGACCGTACCGCTGAAGTATGCCATTGATCCGGACAACTGTATCATGATCAACAAGGGTAAATGCGGGGTGTGCGCCAAGATCTGTCCCACGGGTGCCATCAATTTCGAGATGAAGCCTGAATTTGTGGATATCAACGTGGGGGCCGTGGTGCTGGCACCCGGATTCAAACCCTATTCTCCCAAGGGGGTTGACTACTACGGGTATGATGAGATCCCGGATGTGATCACAAGCCTTGAGTATGAGCGGTATCTGTCGGCCTCGGGACCGACCATCGGTCATATTGCACGGCCCTCCGACGGTGGTGAACCAAAGAAAATCGCCTGGATCCAGTGCGTGGGTTCACGGAACACCAATTGTGCCAAAAACGGTTACTGTTCCAGCGTCTGCTGCATGTATTCCATCAAGCAGGCCGTGATGACCGGTTCCCATCTGGCGTCGGACGACAACGAGCAGACCATATTCTACATGGATATGCGGACCGTTGGAAAGGAGTATGAGCGCTACTATGAGGCATCCAAGGCCCAGGGCGTCTCCTATGTCAAGGCCCGTCCCCACACCCTGCTTGCAGGGCCCGACGGGGTGGGGGTTACCATGACCTACACCGATGAAAAAGGGCTTCAGCACAACAATGAATACTTTGACATGGTCGTTCTCTCCATCGGCCTTGAGGCTCCTGAAGATGCCATGGTCCTTGCCGACAAGTTCGGTTTTGATTTAACCCAATACCATTTTGCCAAAACAGGCAGTTTTGCACCTGTCACCACCACCCGCAGCGGTGTGTTTGTAACCGGTGCATTTCATTCTCCCAAGGCCATTCCCAAGTCCGTGATCTATGCATCAACGGCGGCGGCTGAGGTTGAGGCGGTTCTCTCCGAGTCAAAGAACACCCTGACCCGGGAAAAAACCTGGCCCGAGGAGGCCAACATTGCCGGCCAGGATCCCAAGGTCGGTGTGTTTGTCTGTTCCTGCGGCACCAACATTGCCGGCGTGATCAATGTCAAGGATGTGTCAGCCTATGCCGCCACCCTTCCGGGGGTCGTGTATGTTGAGAACAACATGTTCACCTGTTCCACCGACACCCAGGATCTGATTGCCGAAAAAATCCGGGAAAAGGGGCTGAACCGGGTGGTCATTGCCGCCTGCACCCCGAGAACCCATGAACCCTTGTTCCAGGAGACCCTCCAGGGCGTCGGGCTCAACAAGTACATGGTTGAGATGGCCAACATCCGGAATCAGAATTCGTGGGTTCATCCCCATGAGCCTGAGCGGGCAACAGCCAAGGCCAAGGATCAGGTGAGAATGGCGGTGGCCAAGGCCCTGGGCAACTATCCATTGACCGATGTTTCCGTCAATGTCACCCCGAGGGCCCTGGTTGTGGGTGCAGGTCTTGCCGGCATGAACGCTGCCCTGGGCCTTGCCGACAACGGATATGAGACCGTGCTGCTGGAAAAGGAATCCATGATTGGCGGCGTTGCCCGTGATCTGTATGAAACCTGGAAGGGTGAGCTGGTCAAGCCCGGCCTTGAACGGGTGATCGCCGATGTGGAAAACCATGACCTTATCCGGGTATTTACCAACGCTACCCTAAAATCCGTTACCGGGTCCGTGGGCAGTTTTACCGGTGAAATTGTCAGGGGGGAAGAAACGGAAACCCTTGAGTTCGGTGCCTGTATCCTTGCAACCGGCGGCAAAGCCTATACCCCCCATGAGTACCTCTATGGGGAGGATCCAAGGGTGGTGACGGCCCTTGAATTTGATCGAAAACTATCAACGGATCAGTCCAGCCTGACCGCTGCAAACGCCACTGTGTTCATCCAGTGTGTCGGGTCCAGGGACAACGACCGTCCCTATTGCTCAAGGGTCTGCTGTGCAGGGTCTGTGGCCAATGCCTTGCTGCTGAAAAAGAGTAACCCGGAAATGGATGTATATGTGCTCAACCGGGACATCAGAACCTATGGCGAGAGGGAAGATATCTACAAAGAGGCAAGGGATCTTGGGGTGATTTTCATCTCCTATACACCCGAGACAAAACCCCGGGTGGCCAGGAACGGTGAGGATCTGACCGTTACGGTCCATGATCCCATCTCACAGTTTGACCTTGAGATCACAGCCGATCGTGTTGTTCTTGCAACGGCCGTAATTCCCAATGAAACCGCATCATTTGTCGATATCTTCAAGTGCGGCGTCAATGCAGACGGGTTTCTTTCCGAGGCCCACCCAAAGCTTCGACCGGTTGATTCCACCGTGGACGGGGTGTTTGTTGCAGGGTTGTGCCACTATCCCAAACCCATCAACGAGGCCGTTGCCCAGGGCAAGGCTGCAGCTTCCAGGGCAAGCGTTGTGCTCTCCAAAAAGACCATGAAGCTTGATGCCATCAAATCCCATGTGACCCAGAACTGCGACGGCTGTGCCCTGTGTCTTGATGTCTGTCCCTACAATGCGTTAACCCTTGTGGAGTTTGAGGAAAACGGAAAACAGCACCGGCGGATCAAGGCGGACAAGGCCCTCTGTAAGGGGTGCGGCATCTGTGCTGCCACCTGTCCGAAAGAGGGAATTGTGGTTGACGGATTTACGCCGGGTCAGCTGCGTGCCCAGGTGGATGCCATTCTTGAGACGGTTTGATGAAAAATATAATAGAGGAGAACTATAATGTCAGATAATTTTGAACCGACCATCATCGGTTTTCTCTGCAACTGGTGCGCCTATGCCGGCGGAGACCTGGCCGGGGTATCGCGGTTTGAGTATCCCACCAACATGCGGGCCGTACGGGTGATGTGCTCTGGAATGGTCCACCCTGATCTTGTGGTGGATGCCTTGAAGAAAGGCGCCGACGGCGTTGTTGTCATGGGTTGACATCTCGGCGAATGTCATTACCTGGATGGTAATAACAAAGCGTTGGCAAGAACAGCTGTCATCAACATGATCCTTGAGGATGCCGGAATTGATCCGGAACGGTTTGCCATTGAGTGGGTCTCAGGGGCGGAAGGCCCGAGATTTGCAGCAAAGGTGACTGAATTCACCAACAAGATAAAGGCACTTGGCCCCAACCGGTTCAATCTTGAGGAGGTGGCATAATGGCTGTTAACGTAGCCAGTGAGTGGCTGAACTCGTGTTCAGGCTGTGAAATTGCGATCTTGAATCTTGGAGAAACGCTGCTGGACCTGCTTCCCCAGATCAATTTTGTCCATATTCCCGTGCTCATGGATCACAAGCATCTGGGACAGCTTGGCGACAAGGAGCACATTGATATCCCCAAGGCAACGGTCGGGCTTGTGAGTGGTGGCATCCGGAACGAGGAACACCTGGAAGTGGCAAAGGAGATGCGTAAAAAATGCGACATTGTCATCGCCCTTGGTACCTGCGCCACCCACGGCGGGATCCCGGCCCTGATCAATTCCTTTACCAACGAGGAACTTTTTGACCGGTACTATGCAACGGAAAGTACAGATTCAGGCGCCCAGGTTCCAACCAAGGGCATTTCGCCCCTGCTCGACCGGTGTTATGCCCTGGACGAGCACATCAAGGTGGATATCTACCTGCCGGGCTGCCCGCCCCATCCCGATCATATTGCCGCAGCCATTCTTGCCCTTTTAAACGGCGAGACTCCGGAGTTGCCCTTTAAGAGTGTCTGTGACACCTGCCCGACCCGGCGTATGGGCAAGGGTGCGGTCAAGGGCATCAAGCGGGCGGTTGAGTGTCCTGAGTTTGATCCGGAAAAACCCATTGACGAGATGCGCTGCCTGCTCGAACAGGGGTATCTGTGCATGGGGCCTGTAACACGGGCGGGCTGCGCCGGCGCCAATGGCGAAGCACCCAAGTGCATCTCGGCCAGGGTGCCCTGCCGGGGCTGCTATGGCCCTGTTCAGCAAAAGGGCAATCAGCTCCTTGACATGCTCAACGCCCTTGCAAGCAACGGCATCGACCTGTCAGAACTGCCGGACCGGGACAGCCTGCTGCGATTTTCAGGGGCCCACAACCGGCTTGTGGCCAAACAAGGGAAAACTACCAGGAGATAATTATGGGAAAAACAATAAACATACAGCCCCTATCAAGGATCGAGGGTCATGCCAGCATCGAGATCAAGCTGGACGACAACGGGAACGTGGCCGACGCCATCACCCACTTCAACTCGATCCGGGGATTTGAAAAATATGTCGAGGGAAAGCCTGCCGAGGAGGTCACACGGATTGTGACCCGAATTTGCGGCATCTGCCCCTGGCACCACCACATGTCAAGCGTCAAGGCCGTGGACGCCTGCTTTGATGCCGAGGTTGCCCCTGCCGGCCACCTGCTGCGGGAATGCATGCAGAACATGGCCCACATCAACGATAAGATTCTTCATTTCTATTTCCTTGCGGCCCCTGATTTTGTCATGGGACCGGATGCCGACTATTCCGTCCGGAACGTCATCGGCATTGCCAATGCAGCGCCTGACCTTGCGCGCCAGGTGATCCGCATGCGCCAGAAGGGGCAGATGATGATGGAAAAATTTGCCGGAAAGGTGATTCATCCCATTGCCGGCGTTCCTGGCGGGTTTTCAAAACCCATGAACGAAAGCCAGCGACAGGAGCTGGTCGAGGATACCAAGGAGTTGTTGGAATTTGCAAAATTTTCCATCAAACATGCCAAGGAAGAGATCTTTCCAAAGTACCTTGACCTTGTCACCACCCTTGGAACCATCACCACGGGGTTCATCGGCACCGTGGACGATGAGGGAAGTCTCAACTTCTACGACGGCAAGATCCGGCTGATGCGGGCCGATGGTTCGTTTGACGATTTTGAAGACACCGACTACCTGGATTATATCTCCGAGCACACCGTGGATGTCTCCTATGGAAAATATCCCTATGCCAAATCCTGGAACGAGGGTTTTTCCATGGATCTGGATGCACCCAAGGGAATCTACCGCTCCAACTGCCTTGCCAGGATCAACTGCTGCGATCAGATTCCCACTCCCCTTGCCCAGAAGGAACTTGAGGAGTTCAGGAAAAGTTTTGGCAGGCCTGCCCAGCATACGCTTCTCTACCACTGGGCCCGGCTCATCGAGCTGGTCTACTCGTGTGAAAAGACCCTGGAGCTTTTGAACAATCCAGCCATCACCGGCAAGGAGACCCGCTGCACCGTGACCCCCAAGGCAGGCAGGGGGGTCGGCCATGTGGAGGCGCCCAGGGGAACCTTGATCCATGACTATACCACCGACGAGAACGGCTGCATTAAAACAGCCAACCTCATTGTCGGCACCACCCACAACCTTGCGCCCATCTCCATGAGCGTAAAGCAGGCGGCCAATATGCTGATTAAAAACGGCCAGGTGGATGAGACCATATTAAATAAGGTAGAGATGTCGGTCCGTGCCTACGACCCCTGAGTCAGCTGCGCAACCCACCGCCTGGACGGCGGTCCCGTGATCGGACTCAACGTTGTTGATTCAACCGGTAAGACCCTCTTTACCAACTGCTGATAGAACAAAAGGCCCTGGAGAAATCCAGGGCCTTTTTGATTGAGTCCTGCCGGCTCTTTTCCCCTTGACACAATCCTGCACAAACCGTTCGATTTGAAACGAGGAGCGGATCACAAAACGACTGGGGCTATCCAGGGACGCGATTCGTAATGATTCAATCCCTAAGCATTGAAAGACTCGTTTACCCTTGTCCCTTTGTTTCTTTGTCGGTGGGGTCGAAAAATCAAAAGGCCGTGTTTTGACAGCTGTTCGATCGAGAAAATTTTATTCTGTGGAGGGGGTGTTTTTTGAAGGATAACCATTGGAAGATGAAATCCAATAAGAGCAAGGCCATAATAATTGCCCGTAAGCAATTGTCTGAACTGGTTTGCTCGTGTGAAAAGACCCTGGCGCTTTTGAACAATCCAGCCATCACCGGCAAGGAGACTCGCTACACGGTGATCCCCAAAAACTTGCACCCATTTCCATGGGTGTGAAGCAGGCGGCTAAAATACTCATCAAAAACGCCCAGATGGACGGGACCATATAAATAGGGTAGAGATGGCGGTCCTGTGATCAGACTCAACGTTGTTGAATTAACCGGTAAAACCCTCTTTACAAACAGCTGACAGAAGAAAAGGCCTTGGTTAAACCCAGGGCTGGCGGCTCAAATGCACGGCAGGTCCAATGGTCTCTCGTTAGAGCGTTCAACTATCTTGCACTTGAGACGTTATTTGTTGGGAATCTCATGGGAATCTCAAAAATATCGGTTGGATATGAAACAATTTGCTGAAAATATTGTGATTTGCTAATTGCACAGGTCGAAATCTTTCCGTTTTTGCCCTAAGATCAGTTAAAAAAATATAGAAACAATTATCGGGGTATTGAGAGGTTGAAATTGTTAAGGCTACCAAAACTATTGGAAACGATAATTTGATCGAGAATCAATTTTGTTGAGCTACCGATTTTCCCCCTATACTTATAAAGTCGACCGTACTTTAGTTACCAGAGAAAGTAGATTGAGGTATACTGAGGTTCAAACAGGGTTTTTCTCCAATACCGTTGAGAAAAGACAATCCAAGGCTTTTTAAATACAAAATCTGGGAAAATATGATACCAGTGATATCCTTGGGTCTGATAAAAATGATCCAGCTGTTCTAAAAGTCCGAGATCCTTTGCGGCCACACGAACGGCATCACGCTGGCATCTTGAACAAATATAAATTTTTGCAATTCTGGATTTGAATCCGTTTTCAAAAAACAGGTCTTTGGCCCGCTTATAATCCTGAAATCTGGATCTGGCATCCAAAAGGGCCAATACAACCAAACCAAAACCCCAGCATAACGGCAGACCAGATATAGCTCTTGAAAACACCCCGGAACCCTTCTGCCATTCAAAAACATCAAATACCAGAATCCAATAACATAGAACCAGCCCCAAAGCAGCGGCAAAAAAAAGATGACGCCCCACAGCCAAAAGACGTAAAATTCGGTTCCACACAACCAATTGGATATTTGCTTGCAACATATGGGTATGGTTTAGTGGCTGCACTTACTGATCCTTCCTAACTTTTTATTATCTGAGATATATCAGGTTCCAGCTTTTTTTCCAACACAAGATCTAAAGTCCTATTGGGAAAGGCCAAACTCAAGACTAAATTATCCAATGCTTGACAGCCACTGCGACTAAAATAGAAAACAATACCCGTTGAAATCTTGATGCCAGATGTTTTGGTGAATGTCCTTATTTCATATTCCAATCAACGGAACCCCCATGCAATCCAGGTAAGTGGTTCGTGGCCATTTGTTGGATTTGGCAGTGTTTTAAGGTTCGCCATAGTTACATGCAGATTCAGCCTGAAAGTTCACAGCCTGCAGAAGGTCCAAAAACAGGGCCGGGCAGTGATCGCGGCCTGGACCCTGGCCCTGGATGAATCTGCTGTTTCTTTTTGCCCGATCATGTGCTATGTCGGAACCTGAATTTTTTACACCATGGGGATCTATTTTTTTTATATGAAACAACAGCAGGACAACAACCCATTGCACGGGGTAACCCTGAAGCAGATCGTCGAGAGTCTGGTTGCTCTTTATGGTTGGGAGGCTTTGGGGCAGATGATTAACATCCGTTGCTTTACCAGCGATCCTTCGGTAAAATCCAGCCTTAAATTTCTTCGAAAAACCCCCTGGGCCAGGACCAAGGTCGAGCAGTTGTTTCTGGCAACCCGGAACAGTCCCTGGAAAAATGGTCTTTAGGAGGTCTTGGACGGTAACGAATGAATAACACGAAACGCCTGCCATACCTGGTGGCCGCTGTGGCCGGCTTGGTGTGGCTGTTTTTTTTCCCCCATTTCAGGCAAGTGTTCCTTGAGCAGTTCTACTACATGCCTTTTCTCGGAGTGGTTGCGGCAACCGTTGCCAACACCACGCCTGCCGCCGCAGGCATCGTTTATTTTCCCGTCTTGACAAGGCTTGCCATTGATCCTGCAACGGCCGTTCAGTTCAGTCTCATCATCCAGGCCTATGGCATGGGATTGGGCTCTTTTAAATGGTTTCTGTTCAACAGAAAACTTTTCATGACAGAACTGCTTCCCCTCTGTTTTCTGGGCGGAACCATTGGTATTGTCATTGGCATTGTTTTTGTTCCCATTGACAACCCTGAAATATTGACCCTGATTTTTAATTCCATCGGTTTTATCTTTACCCAGATTATTTTCTTTTCAATCCTTTTCAAACGCACCTATCCCAATTTAAAGATTGATCTGAACCGCTCTAATGTTGTCGTTCTTTTTGCCGTTTCCCTTGTGGGTGGCATTATTTCCGGCTGGATCGGGTTTGGCATCGACACGATATTTTATTTTCTTTTAACCTTTGGGTACCGGATCAACCCTGCCATGGCAATTGTGACAAGTATTTCCCTCATGGCTGCCCTGTCCATTGTGGGAACGGTCTTAAACCTTGTCTTTAATTCAGTGCCCCTTGATCTATGGTATTCGGCAGTGCCCGGGGTGACCCTTGCAGGCCTCTTCCTTGCCGCATATTTTGCCGTTCGCCTGGGTGCCAAAAATATTCTTGTACTGTTTGCCTTTCTTTTGACGGTTGATTTTTTGACGGCCTTCTGGACCCAGACGACCATACCCATGAGCCATGCGTTCAGAATGATTTTAACCTATCTCATTGTTGGCTACCTGCTGATTGTCCATGTAAAAATTTTCAAGCAGAGCTATGGGGAGGTAAACAAAACGCTTGGAAAATTTCAGCCCGATGACATCCGGTAATTAACAGGGCATCTGCTGCAGCCGAACGCTTGGGGAACAGTCTGTCCGCCATTGTGGGCCGGGTTGACGAAACAGCTCTCACCCTGTAAAGTATTTCTTTACTTTACCGGTGTGGAATACCCATGGAGATTGATCAATGAAAAAAAGGTTGCCGGGATGATTGATTCAAGGATTCTTGTGGTTGATGACGAGCCTGCCATTGCAAGCGGCTGTAAGATGATACTCGCAGAGCAGGGGTACCGGGTGGAGATCGAAACCTCTGGTCGGGAAGGGCTTAAAAAACTCTTGGGCTCCTCTTTTGATCTTGTGCTTCTGGATATTCAGTTTCCCCATTCCAGCGGCATTGATATCCTCAAGGAAGTGAAAAAACAACGCCCGGATATTGCCGTGATCATCATGACAGGCAACGGAACGGTGAACAATGCGGTTGATGCCATGAAGAGCGGGGCATTTGATTTTATCACCAAACCGTTCAGCGAGGATCAGCTTGTCTGCAGCGTTACCAAGGCCCTTGAAAGCATCAAGCTTGTAAAGGAAAACAACTCGTTAAAAAAACAACTTTACGATAAGTTCGATTTCAGTAATATTATTGGCGAAACCTCTGAAATTAAACGAATTTTTGAAAAGATCGAACGGGTCTCTCCCATGGACAGTACGGTTCTTCTGGATGGGGAGAGCGGTACGGGAAAAGAGCTGTTTGCCAAAGCGATTCATGTGAGAAGCACCCGGGCATCTTGCAGGTTTCTGGCCGTTGATTGCAGCACCTTTTCATCCACGGTCATGGAAAGTGAGCTCTTTGGACATGTAAAGGGTGCCTTTACCGGTGCGGAAACTGCCCATGAAGGCATTTTCGGTGCTGCCTGCGATGGTACCCTTTTCCTGGATGAGGTTGGCAATCTTGATCTGGATATCCAGGGAAAATTGCTGCGGGTCCTTGAGACGGGAGAGTACAAACCTGTTGGCTCAAACCAGATAAAAAAAAGCCGGGCCCGTGTTGTTGCGGCAACCAACAAAAATCTTGTTGAAATGGTCAAAGAAGGAACCTTTCGGGAGGATCTCTTCTACCGTTTGAACGTATTTCCCATCAAGATTCCCCCCCTGAGGGAGCGTCGAAATGATATCCCTAAAATTGCCTACCATTTTTTGCGGTTGTTCTGCCGCAAAGCCCATAAAAAAATCCATGGTTTTTCCGATGATGCCTTGGGTGCCCTTGTCAATTTTGACTGGCCCGGTAATGTGCGGCAGTTAAAAAATGTGGTTGAACGGCTTGTGATTATGTGTGACAAGGAACAGCTTGATCATCGGGAACTCATGGACAACCTTGAAATTAAACCGGTCTCCCTGGTTCGAGATATCCCCCTGACCCTTGAAGAGCTGAAGCGGGCCAGAAAAGATTTTCTTGAAGACAGCTTCCGGCCGGTTGAACGCTTATTCCTTCTTCGTGCCCTGGATGATGCAAACGGTAATATCACCCAGGCCGCAAAAGCGGTTGGCATGCAGCGTTCAAATTTTTCCGCCATGATGAAAAAAAATGATATTCGCGCTTGATTTTTCCCTGAATAAGAATATAAACGATGGTGTATTTTTTTTTATTCAGCCTATGCGTCGCTGTTGGGGCTGAATTCTTAAATCCATTATTGTGAGTTGTATAATTTTTTATACGATTTTCAATAAACCAACCGGGCTGTGGGCGCTTTTCCGGAGTGGCTTAAAGTTTTAAGATGCTGAATTTTAATGGGAATTTAATTTTTTTTATGCATATCGTAATTCTTTTTTTTGTTGGTATGCTCCATGCTTAAGGGTACTTTAGTAACAACCGGAAGCCCGATCATGGAAATCATATAAAAAAGGAGTTACGCATGGGTGCATTAAAGGAAAAGACCAAGGCTGAATCAACGAACGCGGCTCACATCCTTATTATGGAGGATGACCTCAATGTTGCAAGGGGACTGAAGATGGTTCTTGATGAACAAGGATATGATGTGGATCTAAGGGATACCGGATACGGCGCCCTGGACGCCATCGGCCAGTATGAGTACGATCTGCTCATGGCTGATCTGAGACTGCCGGACATTGACGGTATGCAGGTTATCAAGCAGGTAAGGCAGTCAAATCCTGAAACCGGTGTCATCGTAATGACCGGGTATGCCACAAGTGCCCTTGCCGTGGATGCCTTAAAGCTGGGTGCCAGCGATTTTATTGCAAAGCCCTTTACTGAGGATCAGATCAAAGCTTCCATTGACGAGGCCCTTTTAGCACATTTTAAAAAAATGGGGACCGCAAAAGTTGACTCCCAGTCTTCCCTGGACGCAATTTCCATTCAAAAAAGAGAGGTGCTCAAGGTTCTGAATCGAACCTGTGAAGATAGGCGTTTTTCAAGCAATCTCATGAAAAAAGGCGGGGATGCCCTGTGGGAGTACACCCTTTCAAACGAGGCAAAGGCAGCCATTGGTTCTGGAGATCTTGGGTGGATCAACAAAAATGTGGGTGAGTTGACCCAGAAACAGCTCATGTACGTGTATAAGCGCCTTGAACTGGAGGTGTGGTAGTCCTAGTCTCGTTGTCCAAAGGCAGTATTCTAACCTGTGGGGATAATTAATGACAGATCTGCAAAAATTCAAGACCTTTTATCAGCTTTTCAGGGAGGTCAGCAAGGTTGTTCATGCCAAGAGTGATATCAATGAGGTGCTTGACCTCGTGGTCTCAAGGGTGGTCCAGGGAGTTGGTGCAAGTGGCGGGGCGCTGTGCGTCATGGACAATTCCCTGGGAAGTCTTCGGGTACGTTCTTCCTATGGTGTCGCCGAAGGTTATCTCGCCCTGTCGCCGTTGGCCGGGAAAGATTTGCTGGCCTGGCCTGAACCCGACGATGGGATCCACATCATTGATGATATTTTTAATGCCCCAAGGGTGAAGTTTCCACAGGAGGCGTGGGATGAGGGGATTCGCATGATGTTGGATGTGCCCCTCAAGGTTCAGGACCAGATTTTCGGGTTTACCCGGATATATTTTTCAGAAAAACGTGAATTCTCAGACGATGAGTTGGATTTTGCCTGGGCCGTCAATGAACAAACTTCGTGCGCCATCAACCATGATGAGGAGATTAAATCCCACATTCTCCAGTATAACGCCCTTGCCACCAAGGTGGATCGCATGTCCTCCCTTGGCCGTATGGCCGCAGGCATCGCCCATGAGATCAACAACCCCCTGACCGGAATTTTGCTTTACAGTTCAAATTTGTCGAAAAAGGCGGATCCGGGCCCCTGCAAGGAAGGGCTTGAGATCATCATGCAGGAGACCCAGCGGTGCAAGAAGATCATCCAGGGATTGTTGGATTTCTCAAGGGAGAAAAAACCCCAGAAAATTCAGGCCAACATAAACAAGGTGATCGAAAAATCCCTTGCCCTGATGGACAATGAACTTTTTATCCGGCGGATCAAGGTGGTGCGCGATTTTGATTATGATATCAAAAGCTTTTCCCTGGATCCAGACCAGCTTGAACAGGTGCTGGTCAACCTTTTGTTCAATGCCGTCCACGCCGTAGAGGAAAAGGGGATCATTACCATTCGTTCAAAAAACAGTGAGGATGGAAAATCCATTGTTGTGGAGGTTGAAGATAACGGGTGTGGGATTCACAAGGATAATTTAAAGAAAATTTTTGAACCGTTTTACACCACCCGGTCCAGTGGAACAGGCCTGGGACTCTCTGTCAGTTATGGAATCATAAGAAATCATCAGGGCAGGATTAAGATTCTGAGCGAGATTGGCGTTGGTACCTTGATCACATTAACCCTACCTGTTTTGGAGGAGGAGAACCATCTTAGATGAAAAAGGCAATGGAATGTTTCAACGTAAAATTCTGATTATCGATGATGAAGATGTGATCTGCAAGGCATGCAAAATGGTTTTAAATGAACAGGAATTTTCATGCGATCATTGTTTGTCCGGTGTTGAGGGACTTGAACGGGTGATGAAAGGGTCCTATGACATGCTTCTTTTGGATATGAAGCTCAAGGATATGGACGGCATGGAGATCCTGGAGCGGGTGAAAAAGGAGAAACCCGACCTTTATGTGATTGTAATTACGGGGTATTCAACCCTCGCCAATACGGTAAAGGCCATGAAACTTGGAGCCAATGATTATCTTTCTAAGCCTTTTGCTGACCATGAACTCATCAAAGCAGTAAAAGATTTGTTAAACAATGATTTGTTAAACAAAGACCAATAAACGCAGATGGAGTTGTTTTATGGATAAAATTAAGGGTGCCCGGACCCAGGTCACCGGGGCAGTTATGGTTGTTGGCGGTGGTATTGCCGGAATGCAGGCGGCTCTGGATATTGCAAACTCGGGGTTCTATGTCTATCTTGTGGAACGTTCACCAGCCATTGGCGGAAAAATGGCACAGCTGGACAAGACGTTTCCAACCAATGACTGTGCCATGTGAATTATTTCACCAAAACTGGTCGAGGTCGGCCGGCACACCAACATTGAACTGCTTACATTAACTGAAGTTACAGGTATCTCAGGACAGGAGGGTGACATTACCGCCACCCTGACACAGCACCCGAGGTATGTGGACACGGACAAATGCATTGCCTGCGGGCTCTGTGCTGAAAAGTGTCCCAAACGAGTGGATGACGAATACAACGAAGGGCTTGGAAAAAGAAAGGCCATCTATGTGCCTTATTCCCAGGCTGTCCCGCTTAAATATACCATTGATCCTGAAAACTGCCTGTATCTGACAAAAGGGCGGTGCGGCACCTGTGAAAAGGTCTGCCCCTCCCATGCCATCAATTACCTTGATACGGCCCGTGAGATAACCATTAACGTGGGATCTGTAGTGCTTTCAACCGGTTTCAAATCGTTTGATCCCTCAAAGCTTGATTACCTTTCGTTTGGCCGCCATCCCGATATTGTCACCGCCATGGGGTTTGAGCGGGTGCTTTCCGCCACCGGGCCCCAGGGTGGACACCTGGTGCTGCCCTCGGATAAAAAGCACAAGCGAGAGCCCCAAAAGATTGCCTGGCTTCAGTGTGTGGGGTCAAGGGATGAGAATCGCTGCAATAACGGTTATTGCTCGTCGGTCTGCTGCATGTATGCTGTAAAGCAGTCGGTCATGGCAAAGGATCACAGCAAACAGCCCCTGGAGTGCGCCATCTTTTACATGGACATGAGAACCCAGGGAAAGGACTTTGACTCCTACGTTGAAAAGGCCAAGCAAAAAGGGGTAAGATTTGTCCGGTCCAGGGTCCATTCCGTACTTCCTGACACGGAAACCGGAGACCTTATCATGGGGTATGCCGATGAATTCGGTGCCATGAACAGGGAACATTTTGACATGGTGGTCCTCTCAACGGGCCTTGAAATCAGCGCTGAAAGTTTTGAGCTTGCAACGGGTATGGGCATTGAGCTTACCCCATCCAATTTCATCAAGACCGACAGCTTTAACCCTGTTTCGACATCCATTCCAGGGGTTTACGCCTGCGGCGTGTTTACAGGCCCCAAAGATATCCCCCAATCGGTGATGGAGGCAAGTGCTGCAGCCGCAGCCGCAACCGAAGGTCTATCTGCAGCAAGGAATTCAAAAACCCGAACCGTTACCCTTCCAGAAGAAAGAAGGGTGGAAGACGAACCACCCAGAATCGGCGTTTTTGTCTGCAACTGCGGCACCAACATCGGTGGTATCGTTGATGTGCCGTCTGTTGCCGCCTATGCCAAAACCCTTGCCGGGGTGACCTATGTGGAGGAAAATCTTTTTACCTGCTCCCAGGACACCCAGGATAAACTGGTTGAGGTGATCCGGGCCAAGGGGCTGAACCGCATCGTCATTGCCGCCTGTACACCAAAGACCCATGAGGATCTATTCAGGGAGACCCTTATCAATGCCGGACTCAACAAGTACCTTGTCGAGATGGCCAACATCCGGAACCAGGATTCCTGGGTCCATTCCGATCAACCCGAGCTTGCAACGGCAAAGGCCAAGGATTTGGTTCGCATGGCCGTTGCAAAGGCATTTCGCCTTGATCCGCTGTTTGAGAGCAAGCTTCCCGTGACCCAGTCCGCCCTGGTTGTGGGTGGCGGAATTGCCGGCATGACAGCGGCCCTTTCACTTGCCCACCAGGGCTATCCCGTGACCCTGGTTGAAAAAAATCAGGTGCTGGGCGGCAATGGCAGGCGGCTTTACAAGACCTATAAGCACGACGATGTCCCTGCCTTTATGAAAAAGATCATCAACGAGATCGAGAGCGATGACAGAATCGAAATTCTCCTGGGATCGGTGGTTGATAAGGTTGATGGGTTTGTTGGAAATTTCAAGACAACCATTGCCACGGGTGTGAACAACAGGACCGTGGACCACGGGGTTGCCGTCATCGCCACGGGTGCCGTTGAATCCAGCCCCTCTGAATACTGCCATGGCGAGCACGAGGCTGTGATGACCCTTCTTGAGCTTGATGCAAGATTTCTGGACGGTGCAAAGCGCCTTGAAACTGCGGAAAATACGGTTTTTATTCAATGTGTAGGTTCCAGAAACCAAGAACATCCCTATTGCTCCAAGGTGTGCTGCACCCATTCCATCAAAAGCGCCATTGCCCTGAAGGAGCGCCACCCGGATATGGGCGTTTACATCCTCTACCGGGATATCAGGACCTATGGAGAGCGTGAGTTCCTCTACAAACAGGCAAGGGATCTTGGGATCCTTTTTTTCCAGTACGACCTGGAAAATAAACCGGAGGTGGTTGCGGAAGGCGACCATGTCACTGTGACGTTTACGGATCATGTCCTTGGACGACGGCTTTGCGTGGATGCCGACATTCTCTGCCTTGCGGCCCGCATCGATGCCCGGGACAACACCAAGCTTGGCCAGGCCTTTAAGGTGACCTCGGACCATGCCGGGTGGTTCCTTGAGGCCCATCAGAAGTTAAGACCCGTGGATTTTGCAACCGACGGTGTTTTTCTCTGCGGCATGGCCCATTATCCAAAACCCGTGGACGAAAGCATTGCCCAGGCAAAAGCTGCGGCGGCAAGGGCATTGACCGTGCTTTCAAAGGACAGCATCAATATTGGCGGCATTGTTGCCCAGATCAACCCGGAACGCTGTGCCGGCTGCGGCGGGTGTATTGAGGTCTGCTCGTACAATGCCATCACCATGGACACTGTAAACCATGTGGCCGTGGTCAACGACGCCCTTTGCAAGGGGTGCGGGGCCTGCGCCGCAACCTGTCCTTCAGAAGCGCCGTCGTTAATGGGATTTAACAATGAGCAGCTGTATGCACAGATCAAGAGTGCCATGGCAGTATAATTTGAAACGCCCCTGTTTGCAATGCTTCGGTGGGCGTTTCATATAAAAAAACCGCTGGATTCGGAGATCAGCTTTTTTGCTCTTTGCCGGGTCTGATAAAGGAGTGTATCTTTTGGAAAAGGTTTTGGAAGAACAAGTGTTTGAACCGAAAATAGTCGCTTTTATGTGCAATTGGTGCACCTATGGTGCTGCTGATCTTGCTGGTGTCAGCCGTATGCAGTATCCAACGAACATGAGAATTATCCGGGTTATGTGCTCGGCAAGCGTGAGTCCCCATCATATTTTAAGGGCTTTCCAGAGCAAAGCCGACGGTGTCCTGGTGGGTGGTTGACACATTGGCGACTGCCATTACCTGTATGGTAATAATATGACGATCAAGCGGATCACCTTTGTTCAGGAGATGCTCAAATTCATGGGCCTTGAGGGAAGGCTTCATCTGGAGTGGATTTCTTCTGCCGAGGCCCAGAAGTTTGCACGGGTGGTAACGGATTTTACCGAAAAAATAAGAGGTCTTGGACCCAATCCCATTGGGGCCATTGGTAACGAGACAGGAGGGGGACATGGATATCACCGGGCAGGTTGAACGTCTTTTGAAACAGAAAACAATCGATATTTTTCTGGGTTACAGGGATTTCTGCGGCCACCTCATTCCCCATGGATACACCCTTGACAACCTTGAAGACCTTGACAATCTCAAGACCAGTCCCGTTCGCTACAGCCTTGAAAAGGTGGCCACCCACCTTGCTGAAAAGAATCCGGATTTAAAGATCGGAATCATTGCAAGGGACTGCACGGAACGGGCATTAAACGTGCTTTTCACCTGGAGTCAGCTTAAATCTGAAAAGATTGAAACCATTGACGTCAACTGTTGTCCTTCAAGGACACGTGAACACGCAGACTGCTCACTGCTTGAGCCTAAAAAAACCGGGGGGTTTAAACAGGAAAACGGTATTGATTTTAATGCAGATCCCCAGGATTTCATGGCAGACAATGATAACAGTGAGCGTTTTTCCAGGTGGATGTACGAGTTCAGTAAATGCATTAAATGCTATGGCTGCAGAAACATCTGCCCGGTTTGTTTCTGTCCCGACTGCAGCCTTGAAAATCCAGATCTTGTGGAACCGGGGGTCCTTCCTCCCGAGATTCCGATCTTTCATCTTGTCCGTGCGGTCCATATGGCCGGCAGATGTGTGGATTGCGGACTGTGCGAGGATGCCTGTCCGGCTGAAATTCCCCTGCGGTTTCTCTATCGTCAGATGAACGACATCGTTGAGCAGGTGTTTGGTTACACACCCGGTAAGAGCATTGAAAAATCACCGTTTACCATCATTGGAGATAAGGTTACATTGGAACCCAAACCAATGGATGCCTGAGAAAATAGGAGAAAGCAATGAACTGTAAGTTTGTACCATCGGTCTGCTCATACTGTGGAACAGGGTGCGGTGTTCTTTTTGAGGTGATTGATGGAAAAATAAATTCCACTTTGCCGTTGAAATCCCATCCGGTGAATCAGGGAAAACTCTGCATCAAGGGCTGGAACCTCCACGAATATATCAACAGCTTCATGCGGCTTAAGACGCCCCTTGTCCGGGAGGGAGACCGCCTGCACAAGGCCACCTGGGATGAAGCCATCAACCATGCAGCTAAAAAATTCAACAAGATTAAAGAACTCCACGGTCCGGACGCCATTGGGGTCCTTGTGTCAGCCAAGGTGACCAACGAGGAGAATTACCTTGCCCAGAAGCTGGCCAGGGCGGCGGTTGGCACCAACAATGTCGACCACTGCGCCCGGCTGTGACATTCTTCCACAGTGGCAGGGCTTGCCGCTGCATTTGGAAGTGGAGCCATGACGAACTCCATTGCCGAGTTTGAAAATGATTCCAAGGTGATTTTTGTTATTGGGTCCAACACCACGGCCTGTCATCCTTTGATTGCAACCCGTATCATTCGGGCCAAGGAAAAGGGTGCAAAGCTCATTGTTGCAGATCCCAGAAATATCCAGCTGGCACGATTTGCCGATTTAACGGTTCACCATCGCCTGGGATCCGACGTTGCCCTTTTAAACGGAATGATGCATGTGATCATTAAAAATAATTGGCACCAGGCTGAATATATCAACCAGCGGTGTGAGGATTTTGAGGCGCTGAAAACCATGGTCGAGGCCTACACGCCCGAGCGGGTGGAGAAGATTACGGGCGTTGAAGCCCGTGATATTGAACAGATGGCCGAACTTTATGCCACCAACGCACCCGGGGCCCTTCTCTACGCCATGGGCATCACCCAGCACACCACTGGGGTTGATAACGTCAAGTCCTGCTGCAACATTGCCATGCTCTGTGGTAATTTAGGTGTAGCCGGCGGCGGTGTCAATCCATTGCGGGGCCAGAACAATGTACAGGGGGCCTGCGACATGGGAGGGCTTCCCAACGTCTTTACCGGGTATCAGCCCGTTGCCGATGAGAATGCCAGGGAAAAATTTTCAAAGGCCTGGGGGTGTGAGCTCTCTTCATCGCCGGGAATGACCATGACTGACATGATCGCCGGTATTGAAGCCGGGAAAATAAAGGGTCTCTACGTCATTGGCGAAAATCCAAAGCTCAGCGATCCCGATAAAAATCATCTGGACCATGCCCTTAAAAAGCTTGATTGCCTGGTGGTCGAGGATATCTTTCTTTCTGAAAGCGCCCAGATTGCCGATGTTGTTTTTTCTTCGGCAGCCCTGGGCGAGCGGGAGGGAACCTTTACCAACACGGAACGGCGGTGCATGCTCACACGAAAGGCCGTGGAACCCGTGGGTAACACCCGCCCGGACTGGCAGATTATTGCACAGTTTTCAACGGCCCTGGGTTATCCCATGGCCTATGACTCTTCAGAAGCGGTTTTTAACGAGATGGCCGGGTTGACCAAAAGCTACCAGGGCATGACCTATGAGCGGCTGGGCATTGACGGACTCCAGTGGCCCTGTCCGACCCGGGAGCACCCGGGCACCCCCTTTCTGCATAAAGAGACCTTTGCAAGGGGGCTGGGTAAGTTCCATGCCATCGAGTACAAGGAACCGGCTGAGTCAATCAGCACAAAATATCCCATGCTCATGACAACGGGCCGGATGTTTGCCCATTTCCACACGGGCACCATGACCCGGGTTTCAAACAGTCTGGATGTCGAGCAGAAGACTGGCTACGTGGAAATCAATCCTGAGGATGCCAGCCGGCTGAACATCTCTACCGGTGACATGGTGCTTCTGACCTCACGACGGGGAGAGATTGAGGCCCCTGCAAGGGTCACAAGCGACGTCCCCCTGGGAGATATTTTTCTGCCCATCCATTTTGGAGAAAATCCCACAAACACCCTGACCAGCTCGACGGCCTTTGATCCCATTGCCAAAATTCCCGAGTTCAAGGTCGGATCCGTTCGGGTTGAGAAGCTTCTTGCCTGAAGGCCGGGGGAACAGATTGACCCTCTGTTCCCCTGCCGGTTGAACATTCAAACCGGGGCTTTAGTTTGCCTGGGTTCGGTTTTTTGTTGACAATTTTGGTCTCATATGGTCCTCGGTTAAATGGATGGGCTTTCATCTAAAGGAGATAAAAAATGCAAACAGGAAACCAGGCCGGGGAAAGTATTGCGGGCTCAATCGTGCTGGATATTTTAAACTCAGATTTTAAGATTCCTCCCATGCCTGCCAATGGTTTAAAACTCATGGATATGGTTCAAAAACCCGTGGATGAAATCGATCTGTCCGCCTTTATCCATCTGGTCGAGCCGGACCCGGGTCTTTTTTCCATGGTGCTTCAATTGGCAAATTCCATCTATTTCAGGGAACAGAGTGAAATTTTAAGCCTGCGGGCAGCCATTGTCCGTGTTGGGCTCCAGGAGGCCGTCAATTCAGTGTCCCTCTATTTCTTCAGGCGCATGCTGCCAAAAATCCCTGAAATCGCCGGGTTCTCAACCAAGGAGTACTGGGCGTTTTCCTGGGCCTGCGCCACGGCCGCCAGGCGCCTTGGCCATCCGAATTTAAACATGAATGCCCTGGCTGGAGAACTCTATATCGGCGGACTGCTCCACGGCATCGGCAAGCTGGTCCTGGCCGTCCATCACCCGGCTGAATTTTCAAAATGCGTGCGCAAAGCCCGTGAATCAGAGCTTCCCCTGCACCGTGTCGAGCTTGACGAATTTGGCACCACAGACGCCCTTGTTGCATCTAAGTTGATGGCCGTGTGGAATATTCCGTCCCGCATCTGCGGGGGGGTTCAATTCCATCAGAATCCTGGGGCCGCACCCGAAACCTGCAGGGATATTGCCGCATTGATCGAGTTTGCCTGTTACATTGCGGGTCTTTCCGGGATTGGCTGCAACGGGGATGGGGTCATGATGCCCCTTGAGTCCACCTGGATTGCCGGGCAGACGGGGTTGCCCCTTTGCCGGGAACAGACCCGGGACCGGATCATCAACGAGGTGTTGACCGCCGTGAATGAACGCTCTGAAAGTGTGACCGGTGTCCTGCCCCAGGCAAAACAAGGGGTATCCGGCGGGCAGTCAGCCGTCGGGACGAATGGTCCTGCCCCTGGAACAGGGCGTTTGCCAGTGAAAAAAAAAGGGGTGCTCGGCTGGCTGAAATCACTGGTGGGCTGACGGGCTTGACTGCTGCCGGGGGTGTGGACCGAAACCCAAAAAAGGAAAAGACCGCTATGACGCTCCATGTTCAACAGTTTTTCTACGATTCAGACAATCTTGGCTATCTTGTCCATGGTGACGGCCATGCCATTGCCATTGATCCTGGCGCCGTAGACCCCATGATCGAATTTGCCAGGGAACGCAATTTGACCATTGAGTGGGTGACCAACACCCACACCCACCATGACCATGTTGTTGGAAACAGTCAGATGATTGCCCGGACCCGGGCAAAATTTGTGCCCTGCAAGGCCCTTAACGGCAAGGATTTCATTGAAATCGATGGTGAACGTGTTCTGGTTCTTCACACCCCTGGCCACACAGCCGACAGTTTTACCTTTAAGGCGGGGGAGAGTCTCATCACCGGAGATACGCTGTTCAACGGAACCGTCGGCAACTGCTTTTCAGGGGACTTGGCAGGTTTTTTTTCTTCCATCCGGCTGTTGACGGCCTTTCCCGGAACGAGCCTTGTGTATGCCGGGCACGACTATGTCAGGGAGGCCATGGCCTTTGCCAGAACCATTGATCCTGAAAACCCCCACATTGATCCTTTTCTTGCGTCCTATGATCCCGGCCATGTGGTGTCAACCCTGGACGATGAGTTGAGGGTCAATCCCTATTTAAGGTTCAATGCACCTGCCTTGATTGCCCGCATGGAACGGGATAATCTTCCCGTTGAGACCGAATATGACAGATGGTGTTCGATCATGACCTTTTAACCGGTGCGGCCGGAGCAGGATACAGGCTTTGGGGACAAACAATGACCGAATCCCTGCGATTGAAATGCGTCAGCGCCCCTTTCATTGAAGGCTCTGGTAAAACCGCTGCTCAAGTTTCCTGACCCGCTGTTTTCGATCCGGTGCAAGAAACCGTTGATAAAAGGGGTCGTCAGGGGACAAGGGCCGGTGGAGTACCCTGTGGGCAAGAATGGAAAGGACCTCCACGGATTTGTCACAGCAGGGATAGCCCTTGTCGTCGAGCTGGATCGTTGAACCCGGCTGTATGACAACGATATTGTTGATGTCCACAAGCTTTAACCGGCCCCGGGGGGTGAGCATGAGGTTGCCATCGCCTGCAAGGTCCGGGATCTGGCTGTCTGCTTTGATCATGGCCGTGATGGCCGTGACAAAGTTGTTGATATCGGATACGGCTTGCTGGATGAACGCCCTTAAGCTGATCCCGGGATAGGGGGTGTAGAAATGACCCAGGCACTCTTCGCCCGTAAGGTGCCAGGGATCAAGGATGGTTCCCTCCACATACTCCTGGAGCCCGCACAGGAGGATCTGGGGAAGGCCTTGTTCACGGTGTTCCACAATAAACTCTTCACTCTTGGCAACAAGATCTGCCCCCAGGAATTCCAGGAGTATTCTATACTTCTTGATCTCTTCCAGGGCCATGTCCGGAGAGTTAAATCGGTTTCTGAGTATCCTGAGCATTTTCACGGGCCTTGCCCGTGGAAATATGCGCATGTTGTTGACCCGGGTGCCATGGACTTCAGCGTCAAGATCCTGCTTGCGTATCAGTTCAAACAGGTGGGAGCGCAACCCTCCCCGGAAGTGACGCCGCAGGTGGTGGCCGCTGGGTGTTCTTAAAAAACGAACCTCCGGCCGGGGAAGGGGTGAAACCGGTTGCAATGGGCCGCCTGGTGTTGCCTTTTGACCTGCCATGGCTGTTACTCCTTAAATTTATTGAGTTCTCAGGCAGAATAGTGTTGTTCTTTGTGCCATAATATACTATTTAGACAGGTTTTAAAGGAAACGTTTCACCGTTTCCAGAAAATATCAAACAAACCCAACCATGGGGGGAGAGTGAAACATCCCCCTTGAAGGAAACTGAAAACAGTGAAGGAACTAAGAGGATCACAGCGTAAATACCTGAGGGGGCTTGCCCACGACATCAAACCTTCGGCTTTTGTCGGCCAGAAGGGGTTGACCGATGCCCTGGTCAACGAGATCAATGAGGCCCTTGACGCCTCGGAATTGATCAAGGTGAAGTTTGTGGACTACAAGGAAAAAACGGTCAAGACCGCCCTTGCCCAGGAGATAGAAACATCAACTGCATCCCACCTTGCCGGCCTCATCGGCCATGTTGCCATCTACTACCGCGAGCACAAAAACCCGGAAAAACGCGTCATCAGAATTCCGGCCTAATGATCTATGGTTGATTGATTTTCCCTCCGGATTTGCCTGCCGTGGCGTCGTTGGCAGGATTCTCGTCCGGAGGGCAATCATATCCATGGATCAGGCGTTGTCCTTTGCCCGGATCTCGGCCCGCTTGATCTTGCCGCTGATGGTCTTGGGCAGCTCATCAACATAATTGATGATCCTCGGGTACTTGTAGGGTGCTGTGATCTTTTTCACAAAGTCCTGGAGTTCCCGGGTCAGGGCGGTGGACGGTGTAAAACCTGATTTGAGCACCACGGTGGCCTTTACAGCCTGGCCCCTGACATCATCGGGCACACCGGTGACCGCAGCCTCGAGTACGGCGTCATGTGCCACAAGGGCGCTTTCGACCTCAAACGGTCCGATTCGGTAACCTGAACTCTTGATCAGGTCGTCCACCCGTCCCAGGAACCAGAGGTAGCCGTCCTCGTCGGCCCAGGCCTTGTCCCCCGTGTGGTAGTAGCCGTTGGCGCAGGCCTTGGCTGTCTTGTCCGCCTCCTTTACATAGCCGCTAAAGAGCCCCGTGGGGTGGCCTTCTCCGAGCTTGATGCAGATTTCACCCTCGACCCCGGCAGGACAGATCTTATCGTCCCTGTCAAGCAGGTGGATGGTGTAGCCGGGTACGGGCTTGCCAATGGATCCGGGTTTGGGTTCCATGAACGGAAATGTGGCCACCAGCAGGGTGGTTTCGGTCTGGCCGTACCCTTCAAAAATCGAGAGCCCGGTATGTTTTTTCCAGGTATGGAACACGCTGTCGTTGAGCAACTCTCCGGCTGTGGTGCAGTGTTTCAGGCACGACAGGTCGTACTGGGAAAGGTCTTCCTGGATGAGGAATCGGTAGACCGTGGGAGGTCCGCAAAAGGTGGTCACCCGGTGGCGGGAGATCATTTCAAGCAGGTTTTTGGGTTCAAATTTTCCCCTGAAGTCATAGACAAATACCGTGGCACCTGCCATCCACTGGCCGTAGAATTTTCCCCACACGGCCTTGCCCCAGCCCGTGTCGGCAAGGGTGAGCTGGATGTCCCCGGGTTCAAGGTCGTGCCAGTAGAGCCCCGTTGGAACGTGGCCAAGGGGGTAGGTGTGGGTGTGGGCCACCATTTTTGGCGCGCCCGTGGTGCCGGACGAGAAAAAAATAAGCAGGGGGTCGTTGCCGCCTGCGCTGTCCGTGGGGCGTAAAAACCGATCGGAACCCTGGTTCACAAGGGGGATGTAGGAATCCCATCCCCTGGCGGGGATGTTTTCACCCACTCCGATGAACACCTTGAGGTCCGGGCATTTTTCCCTTGCCCGGTCCACGGTGGGGCAGAGGGAATCTTCGGCAATGATTCCCCGTATTCCGGCAAAATTGACCCGGTATTCCAGGTCCTTTTCCGTCAGGAGAAACGGTGAGGGAATGGCCACGGCACCGATCTTGTGCAGGGCAAGCATGGCCACCCAGAATTCCACCCGCCGATACAGGAGCAGCATGACCTTGTCTCCTTTGGCAATGCCTCTGCCGACAAGCCCGTTGGCCAGCCTTGCCGATTGCTTTGAGAAAAAATCAAGGTCAAAGTTTCGGCAGTTTCCCTGGTCGTCCACATGGATCATGGCCTTCATGCCGGGGGTTTCCGCGGCTCGTCTGTCGACAAAGTCAAAGGCGAAATTATAGTTTTCAGGCGGGTCTATTGAATATTTTTCAACAAAGGCGTCATAGGTTGCAGGGGATAATTTGTCCATAAAGGGGTTACTCCATCGGTAAAGGGTTAAGCAAGCACATCCAGAAAAACAGCCTCTTGTTCATCAAGGCCGCGCATGGCGTGGGGAATGTGGGAGTTGAAGTAGAGGCTGTCCCCCGGCTCCATGACAAGGACCTCTTTGCCAAGGGAGACCTCGAGGCGGCCCGACAGCATGTGGATGAACTCCTGCCCGGGATGGTCGTTAAAGGTGAGTTCCTCCTTTGGTTTGGGCGGAACAATGACCCTGAAGGGTTCCATGGTCCGGTTTGAGAATCTGTGGGCAAGGCTGTGGTAATCATAGGCCTTGTGCCGTTCAACGGCCATGACATTGTCCTTTTTAACAAGCGAATAGCTGTGGAGGCGGGACTCGTCTCCGGACATGAGGACCGTGGGGTCGAGGTTAAACGCCTTGGCAACTGAAAACAGGTAGCTCACGGGGATATCCATGGCGCCGGATTCATAGTCAATGACGTTCTGTTCGGGCATGTCAACCCGCAGGGCCATTTCAGTCGTGGTGAGATCTATGGCATCCCTCAATCCCCGGAGTCGTGCGGCGATTTCTCCATACACAGGGGTGTTCTCGTTCATCGGGTTCTTCCTTTATAAGGTTCAGGTTCGGCTGCTTAAACATACAGAGCCGGAAATTTAGCAGGTGGACGGGGATCTGACAATAAAATTTTTAAATGAAACCGACACCTCCCCATTGTATTCTGGTGGGTTTGATTGTTTAATGGGGGGGGGGACAGCCAATATCTGGTTCCGGCCGTGCCGGTCAGAAAAAGTTTTTTTCCTTGACTTGAACCATGCATGTGCATAGGAACAATGCAGTTCCGTTTCCATTTGATTTTTAAAGGAGAGTGCTATGTCATTGTATGAGAATAGATTATGGCTCAAGAGTTACGACCATGGGGTGGCCCATGATGTAGAGGTCCCGGACGAGCCGGTGCGCTGTTTTTTCAGGAAAAATGTGGAGAAATTTCCGGACAAACCCTATCTGCTCTTTAACGAAACCAGCCTTTCCTATGCAGCGGTCAACAAACTTGCCTGCCAGCTTGCAAATGCCCTTGAAACCCTGGGTGTAAAAAAAGGTGACAGGATCGCCTTTCTCATGCCCAACATCCCCGAGCACGTCGTGGCCATCCAGGCCGGTTACAAGGCCGGAACGGTCAACGTGGGGCTCAACCCCCTTTACACGGTCTCTGAGTTGAAACAGCAGATTAACGATAGTGGCGCCCAGACGGTCATCGTCTATTCGCGGCTCGTTAAAAAGGCCCTTGCACTGCAGCAGGACGAGGACTGCACCTTGACGACAGTGATTGTAGCAACGCCCAGGGGCGAGGCCAAGGTGGCCGAGGGCAATGACCTGTTTGATTTTTATAACCTGGTTGAAAAGGCTTCTTCCGACGAGCCCGGAGTCGATCTTTCCGGGGACGACATTGCCATGCTTCAGTACACGGGTGGAACCACGGGGATCTCCAAGGCGTGCGTGCTGACCAACCGCAACATCATGGCCATGTGCCGGCAGCACGGCACCTGCATGGGGCAGGCCTGTCCCCCGGATGGGATGCGGAATCTGTGCGTCATCCCCCTGTTCCATGTTTTTGGGTGGAACACCAACGTCAACATGACCCTCCTGGGCGGCGGCACCATCATTCTGGTTCCCAAGCCGGATCCGGATCTTGTTCTTCACAATATCAACCGCCACCAACCCACGGTGTGGGCGACCATCCCCCGGTTTGTCAGAGAACTTATGGACCATCCCCGGGTGGCTGATTCAAAGATCGGTGGGCTCAAAGGCCTGTTGTGCGGGGGCGCACCCCTGTCAGACCGGGACGTTGAACGGTTCAAGGCCCTGACCGATGCCGCCGTTATCGAGGGGTATGGCTCGTCGGAAACCACCAACATCTTGACCCTCAACCCGGTTGGCCACCCAAAACCCGGAAGCGTGGGCCTGCCGCTGCCCGGCACGGTGCTTAAAATTGTTGATGTGGAAACGGGCAGGATGGAAATGCCGGCCGGCGAATCCGGTGAGATTGTTGCCCGGGGGCCCCAGGTCATGGGCGAATACTGGAACAATTCCGAGGAAACCGAGGCTGCATTTACCGATGACGGGTATCTCTACACCGGGGATATCGGGTACATGGACGACGAGGGCTTTTTCTTCATCGTTGACCGGAAAAAGGACCTGATCATCCGGAGCGGCTTTAACGTCTACCCAAGGGAGGTTGACGAGGTGATGTACCAGATTTCCAGCATTCAGGAATCCTGCACCGTGGGGGTTCCCCACGACATCACCGGCGAGACGGTCAAGGTGTTTGTGGTCCTGAAACCCGGAGCCCGGCTGACCGTGTATCAAATCAGGGAGTTCTGCCGGCGCAACCTTGCAGCCTATAAGGTGCCTGAATTTGTGGAGTTTGTGGACGAGATTCCCAAGACCGGCATTGGCAAGTTTGACCGGAACGCCCTTCGCGGTCGGCCGGACGTTAAGTCCTTGTTATTATAGATTCAAACAGGCGTATGCCGTTTTCAAAGGTCTGATCCACCAGGTCCTGGACGGGCCGGCCTAGCGTTTCTGCAGCCGTCTGTGCAACGACCATGAGATTGTCCGGGGTGTTTATTTTGTCCGGGCCTTTTGCCAGAATTTTCGGCATCAGGTCAGGGCTGTCCGTCTCGATGAGCAGGCGGTCCACCGAGACCGCTCCCAGGGCCTTTGCCGCCTTTTTGTTGCGTGGATTGGTGATTGATCCGGAGAATGAGATGTAAAGGTTGAAGCCTTCAAAAAGGGGAACCATGTCCGCCGAGCCTGAATATGAATGAATGAGTCCTCCATGGGACAGGGGGCCCGCGCTTTTAAGGATGTGTATGAACCGGTCCCAGGCCCTTCGAATGTGGATGGATACCGGGCGGCCCAGTTGATTTGCAAGGTCGAGCTGGGCCAGGAACACCGCTTCCTGGCGGGACCGGTCGGCAGACGGGTCTGTAAAGTCAAGGCCGATCTCGCCAACGCCCGACGGCATCCGGCACAGCCATCCTTCAAGGCGATCGGCCCACCGGTCCGTCAGGGTGTTGACCTGCCAGGGGTGAACCCCGAAGTTGGCGATCACCCGGGGGTGGTTGCGGGCAATGGCCGCCACTCCTGCCCAGTCTGATTCATCCGTGGCGCAGCAGGCAAGGTATCCTTTGCCAAGACGGGACCACCTTGCCAGAAGTTCCGGTAGCCTTTGCCCGAGCCGCGGGTCCTGGAGGTGGCAGTGGGCATCAAATAAGCTCACTTGTTTCGTTTCCAAGGGGCCTTGTCATGAGCCGCTTGACCGCCTTTTCAGGTGTGGAACCTTCGTAAAGGGCCTTGTACACCTCGTTAATAATGGGCAGCTCAATGCCGAGTTTCTTTGACAGATTGTACACCGATTTGGTGTTTCTGACCCCTTCGGCCACGGTCCTGCGTTTGGCCTGGATGTCGGCAATGGTTTTTCCCTGGCCAAGTTCCTTGCCCACGGTGTAGTTCCGGCTCAAGTCCCCGGTGCAGGTGAGGATGAGATCCCCGACCCCGGAAAGCCCGGAAAAGGTGTGGGGATTGGCCCCAAGGTGCATGCCCAGCCGCCTTATCTCGGCAAGTCCCCGGGTGATGACGGCCGCCCGGGTGTTGAGGCCCAGTCCCATGCCGTCCACAAACCCTGCGGCAATGGCAATGATATTTTTAACGGCCCCGCCCAGCTCAAGCCCGATGGGGTCATCGTTCACATAGACCCGGAAATAATCGGTGGCAAACATGTGCTGGACACGGGTGGCAACGGCCAGGTTTTTACAGGCAACACTGATGGCCGTGGGCACCTTGCAGGCCACCTCCTTTGCAAAACTGGGCCCCGAGAGCACCACAAGGTTAGCGGGGTCAAGCATGGGCAGTGTCTGTTCGAGCACCCCGAACATGGTCAGGTAGGTTCCGTCTTCGATGCCCTTGGAGGCCGTGATGAGGATGGTATCGTTTGACATGTGGTCGGCCATGTCCCGGGCCACCTGGCGCATGGTGTGGGAGGGAACCACAATGAGGATTGTTTTGTTGCTGCTGACCACCTGTCCCAGGTCGTTGGACGGAACGATATTTTCAGACAGGACAATGTCGGGAAGAAAGAGTCGGTTTTCACGGTGGTTGATGATGTCAGCTTTTACCTCGGGCTCATAGGCCCACAGGTCCACCTTGTAGCCCTTGAGTGCCAGCAGATTGGCAAGGGCCGTGCCCCAGCTTCCAGCGCCCACTACTGCCATTCGCTGCTGTCCGTTTGCTTGTGTATCCATTTTTCTCAATGCCTCGTATCCATAATAACCGCCATGGCCGGAGCAGGGCGTCTGTCCTGGCCACAACTAATGATGAAACGCCACTGTTTGCAATGCTTGGGTGGGCGTTTCACGTAAAAAATGTATTTGAACGTTCATGGCTTTTATAGGTTAGGCCGGGCCAATTGTCAATTGGCAAGCCCTGGGCCTGAACGATCCGCCATGGTCTCCAATGGGGGCATGGGCAGGCCTGAAACCCAAAAAATTACCAGCTGCCGATGCCATAGACAAATATGATCACAACGCCGGCGGCAATCAAAGGAGGGCGCAGCCAGCTGGAATATCTGCCGCCGATGATACCCTGGCTCAGCAGCCAGAGACCCGCGCCGATTTTAACGAATGCAGCAAGGGCCGTCAACGGATGGGTCAGGGTGTTTAACAGGGCTGGATTGGCAATAAATGCCATGGGGATCAAATAGAGCCCGATACCCAGCTGCATGGAATGAAGGGCAACGGGTATCCAGGGGGTGTCAGCCATGCCCGCTGCAATGAAAACAGTGCCGCAGACCGGCGGGGTAATGGTGGACAAAAGGGCAAACCAGAAAACAAACAGATGGGCGTAGACATTGGGAAGCCCCAGTTCCTGGAGGGCGGGTCCGGCAACGGATATGCAGATGACATAGGCTGCTGTTGTGGGGACTTCCATTCCCAGAACAAGGCAGGCCATGGCCGTCAGGACAAGGGCCATCCATAGGCTGCCGTTGGAGAAGCTTAAAATGATAGAGGTTATTTTGACCCCGAGCCCTGTCATGTTCAGCACGCCGATGATCAGGCCGGCACAGATGATAATCGAAGCGATGACGGCAATCTGCCGGGCGGCGGTCATGCAGGCGTTCAACAGTCTTGGAAACATCTTGAGATAGAGAAATTCATATCGGATGTTGGTCACCAGCAGGGCGGCTGACACAAAGATTGCGATTCCCGATGCAAACTGGGGGGTATAGTCTGTGAAAAAAAGAATTGCCAGCAGGGTGCCAAAGGGCAGGCAGAAAAACGGAGCCAGGCGGACGACCTGACGGGTCCCAGGGATATCTGCCGCTGCCATTGCCGTTAATCTGTATTTTTTGGCGAAAATGTCCACCCCGGTCCAGGCGGCAAAGAAGAACAGGATCGCCGGGAATATGGCAATGGCCATGATATCCGAATACTGCATGCGCAAGAGTTCTGCCATGATAAACGCCCCGGCGCCCATCAGCGGCGGCATGATCTGACCGCCGCTCGAGGCCACCGCCTCGACGGCTGCCGCAAAATGGGACGGGTACCCCAGCCGTTTCATGGCCGGGATGGTGATGGCCCCGGTGGACGCAACATTGGCCGATGCCGAGCCTGATATGGATCCAAAAAAAGCAGACGAGATGACCGATACCTTAGCAGCACCTGCCCGGTATCGGCCGGCAAGCTTGGTCGCCAGTGCCATGAAGGCGTCTCCGCCTTCTCCAGCCCCGACAAAGGCCCCCAGTATGACAAAAACAGCCACCACATTGACGGAAACCCCGGTAAGCTGGCCCCAGATGCCTCCCTCGGCAATGACAAGGGTGCCCAGAAAGCTGTCAAGGGGGATTCCCCCATGGCCGAATTCTCCGGGGATATACTGGCCCAGGCAGCCATAGGCCAGGGCCAGTACCGCCACTGTGGGCAGCGCCAGTTTAATGGCCCTTCTGGCCATTTCCAGTATGACCAGGATCAGTCCCATGGCAAGGAACAGCTGTCCGGACCCTTCAAGGGACCCGTATTGATCGTTCAATTGATTTCGATTGACGATAATATAAAAGCAGCTGAGCAGACCAACGCCGCAAAGCCCATACCCGAGCCATTTTTTTACCCCGGTATCCCGGGTGCCGAATACAAAGATCCAGGGAAGGGTCAGGGCCAGGTGAACGGGCCGTGTAATCAGGTTCGGCAGTAACCCGCTGAAGATCAGATAAACGTGGAAAACAACACTGGTTACGGCCAGTACGGATGCAGCAATGGAACCCATCAAGTCACCCCTGATTACTTCAGATTGTCTGGAACGTTGGCATGGATCTCCTCGTAATATCTGAGGGCGCCCGGATGCAGCTTTGTGTCCAGCGTACCAAGATTTTCCAGTGTGACAGCACTCCACCACAGACTGTTTTTACCCATGGCATCCTTCTGTTCCCAGAACGTTTTAACCAGTTGATAGGCTGTGGCTTCATCCATCTGGGTGGTGGTATAGGTGCCAACGGGAAGGGACATGGTGGTGGTATCCCCATCAACGCCTGAATAGGTGTTTTTGGGAATGACCAGCTTTGTTCTTCCGGATTGTTCAATCTGCTGGTCTGAAAAGCTCAACAGCCTTATTTTCGAGCTTGCAGACGCTTCAATCACATTGGGTGCAGGATAGGAGCCCGAGGTGGCAAACCCGTCGATCTGGCCGTTCTTTAAAGCCGGAACCGCATTGTTGAGTTCAGTCCCAATTAATTTTACCTGGCCTGCAAGCCCAAACAGATCAATATATTTTGCAGCTTCCCTGGCGCCGAAGCTGCCTTTTCCAATCAGGATGCTTTTGCCTTTTAAATCGGCAAAGGTCTTGATCCCGGACTGTTCGCTGACCACAAAATGCATGGTCAGGGAGGGGATGACAAACAGGGAGCGGATGGTCTGATAGTTGGGATTCTTGTCGCTGAACATTTTTTCTCCTGCCATGGCCGTTTTGACAAGGGAGGGGGGCGTTGTAAACATGTAGTTCCCCTTGCGTTTGCCCGATTCCTTGACGTTCTGAACCGATCCCTGGCTCTCTTCAAGGGTGACGATGATCTGTCCATCGGACCCTTTCTTGATGGCTTCGGCAATCTGAACAGCCATTTGAAAATAAGAGGAAGAGGATTTGGCCGATTTAAAGGTGACGCGGGTCTCGGCACCCGCCGTCTGGCAGCAGAACAAAACAGCAACGAACAGTGCTGTAACGGGGATTCTTCCCAGAAGACTTCCCAGAAGATTTGATCTGAAAAATTTCATTTTAAGCTCCTTTTTAAATGTTTTTTCAAAATAGGGGGAGGCAAATTTTACCCTTTTGGCCGACAGATTACCACAAGAAATGATTCTTGACAGCGCTGGAACGAAAAAACATTCAGCCAGGGAGGCCTTGACGGGAGTTTTTCAGTTGTTGCTGCAGGTCAGGGGGAAATGGCAGGCCACAAACTTTTCCGGCATGACTTGACGCAGAGGGGGGGGCTTTCTGCAGGTTTTCCGGGCATTTTTAATGACCAGATCAGTCATGGGTGGCATCCGTTTGGCTGGTGGTTCTTTTTTTCCGGGACGTGGTGTCGGGCAACTGATCATGTTCCTGGATAAATTGCCCGATCAGGGGCAGGAGCTTGTCCATGGGTTCGAGCATGGGACAGACCACGGGAATGGCGGTCTGTTTTTCAAGGCGTTGGCCCCAGGAGGCAAGGTCTGCGTCGCTGCCACCGGTTCCATTGAGGGCAATGGCAATCACCTTTGTTCCGAACATTTCAATGAGTTTGATTTCACTCTCCAGCTCGGGCAGAATGCATCCCAGCTCTTCAGCTGAATCGTAGAATTCTCGGAACGGGGCATGCTGGAGAATCACCCCTTTGATGTTTCCTGAAACAATGATCTCGGCACCGCAGGGGCCCAGGGGGTTTCGCATGGCAGACTGCCCTTCCACAACAATGAGATCCGGGCAGGACTCTTGCTCACACTGGACAATGGCGGCCTCGATCTCTCCGCTGACAAAATCATTGGTGGTGGTGTCCAGGATAAATCCGTGGGGACTGCCCTGGAGCCAGCCGGTCTGGCCGGTATAGATCATTTCGGCATTGATCTTCCCCCTTTGGCAGGCTTCAATGATCAAGCGGGCCGTGGTCCTTTTGCCCAGGGCGCAGTCCGTTCCCAGTACGGCCAGGCGGGCAATTTTCATGTCAAAGATGCGGCCGGACCAGTAGGTGAGCTGGTCAAAGGGTTTGGGGCGGCGAATATCGATAATCTGCACATGGTTGTCCAGGGCCGCCTGTTTAAACACGGGCATGTCGCCCAGGAGCATGTGCATGCCGTTGACAATGGAAATGCCCCGGTTGATCATATCCAGTGCCAGGGCCTGCCATTGCTCATCCAGGCGGCCGCCGCACAGGGCAAGGCCGATGATGGCAAAGTCAGGATACTTTCCCGTGGCTGCCAGGTAGTCATCCATGTCGGCATGGACCGGCAGGTTGCGGTGGGTCCCGTCCACCACCATTCCGGCATCCTGGCCGGCGCTGTTTGCGTCAACGACACCGGTGATCTCAAACCGTTCGGTTCCCCGGATCAGACCGTGGGCGGTTTTGGCATCAATGGTATCGAGTCGGCCGTTGGTCAGGATAACGGCAGATCCCATGGTGATCGGTTTTTTTATGTCCAGGCAGGCGTCTGTTCGTTTGTTGTTCAATTCAGGTTTCATCAGATTCGTTTAACTCCCAATCCAGGTTGGTCCGTGGTTCTCATCCATCCGTTTTCAAGGATGAATCCGCCGTTAACAATATCCCTTGCCAGGTCAAGACTTCCGTCAAGGTCCAGGTACCGGGTGGCCCGTGAGGAAAAGGCCGCATGGAGCGCCCCTGCGATGCTGACAATACTTTCATCCATGCATCCCCACATGAGGTCAATGTCTGCGTGCCCGGCCATGGCTGCGATTTCCAGTCCAGGGGCGATACCGCCGCATTTCATGAGTTTGATGTTAAAGATGCCAAAGGGTTGTGGAAAATGGAGCATTTGCGCTGCGTCCCGGGGACCGAGAAGGGTCTCGTCGGCCGCTGAAATCCGGCGCAGGGCCTGGGGAAGCTGTCCCATTTTTCCATGGTCTGCCGCCTTGAGGGGTTGTTCGATGAACTCGACCCGGCCGGCGGTTTTTTCATAAAACAGACGGAATTCTTCAACCCCGTAGCCCTGGTTGGCGTCAACACGCATGCGGATCTTTGACTTGAAGGTCTCGTCGAGGCGGATGATACGTTCAATATCCTCTTGAACATCAAGGCCGGTTTTTATTTTCAGAATGGAAAATCCCCTGTCCACATACTCCCTGGCCTCTGCCAGGGTCTCTTCGACCGGCATGATTCCGATGGTGATGGATGTGGGTAACCGGTCGTGGACCCGGCCAAGCAGGTCTGCCAGGGGAAGACCCATTGCCTTGGCTGCAAGATCGTGGAGGGCGATGTCTGCAGCAGCCAGGGCGGCCGGCGTATCTGCCAGGGCCGTATTCAAATGCTGGAGCAGTGAACGGCAGTATCTGATGTCTTTGCCCTGGACGATGGGGGCAAGTTTTTGGTTCAGGGCGGTTTCAGTTGCCGTGATGGTCTCTCCGGTCACATCTTCAGCAGGGGATCCGGCGCCAATCCCGGTCATGCCGTTTTCTGTTTCAAGAAGCACAAACACGTTTTCAACCGCGCTGATGGTCTCATAGGCAATGGTGTAGGGCCGTGTGAGGGCCAGGTCCTCTTTCCAGATGGTGATTTTTTTAATTTTCATAACGTTTCCTTAGGGTTGTTCCGGGATCCAGCCGTTGATATGGGGTGGAAGAAGTGTCCATTTTCTGCGTGTGTTTGTTACCATAAAGGATTCGGCATGGCTAATTCCATCGATCTTGCTCATCTCTCGTTCATAAAACTCGAACATCCATTCGATTCCTCTGGTGACAATTACTTCGGCAAAGATGTCGTAGCGGCCTGTAACGGCAACTGCCCAGTGGACATTTTCAAACGCCATGAGCTGGTCAATCACATGGCCCATTTTTCCATTGTCATCCACCCGGATGGCAATAATGGCAACCAGCATATCCTTGACCTTGAATGTGTCCACCATTCCGGCAACCTTGAGGATTCCCCGCTTGATCAGGGAATTCAACCGGGAGTGAATTGTCGGGGCTGAGACCTTGAGATTCTTGGCGATCTCCTTGGCTGGCATTCTGCCGTCTTCAGCGAGCAGTTTGATCAATTGCCGGTCGATCAGGTCGATCTCTTTGTTTTCCATTTTATCCTGTCTGGTCTAATTAAAATGATATTTACAATCGAAAAAATTATATTATATAAATTATCATGTCAATTAATTATCAATAAGTAAAGTCTACCCCCGAACAAAGGGTGTGGTAAGCATATCCCATGCCAAAACCTTAAAAAAAGCCAATTGCATGTAGTTTCAGCTGTTTCTTTTAAAGGGGGGCACCGCTGTCGCCGAGACAGGCGATGATATGTTACAAAATTGATATTTTTGATCAACAATATTACGTTTTTGAAATTTTACCCGGAGACCTTCCTGGCTTTTCCGGGAGGGGCAAGAACGTTCCGGGTCTGAACCAGGATATTTTATGGCCGTGTCAATCTTCTGACATGTCAATATCCGGATACAGTTTTTCCACACAATCCGGGCAGATGCCGTGGGAGAATTCAGCCAGTGAATGTTTTGTGATATATGCCTCAAGCATGTTCCAGGAGCCTGAGTCGTCCCTGATCTTTTTGCATGATGCACATATGGGGATTATGCCCCTTAGGGTTTTTAATTCTCCTATGGTCTCATTCAGCGCCGTGTTAACCGCAACAAGTTCTCGGGTTCGGTCCTGAACCGTTGATTCCAGATTTTCGTTCAACACGTTCAATTCAAGGGTTTTTTTTGCAACCGTTGCTTTGAGGGACCGGTTGTGCCAGATGAGTACCAGAAGCAGAAGGGCCACAACACAAGCGGTCTGTACAATAACCTTCCAATTGGTTCTCTTCATAATTGCAACATCGGCCCACTTTTTCTTGAGGGTTTCCAGCTCACTGACGGCCACACTGGCCAGTGTCTTTTGCATGATTTGATGGAGGATCGGCCAGTCCTTTCTTACCCCGATGTGCAGTGATATCATGCGTTGCTCGGCCTGGTTCATCTCAACAAAGCTTGACAGCTGTATGTTGCTGAACTGATACTCCCTGGCGAGTTGATAAAAGACAAAGGGATTGCCGATGATTGCATCCAGCTTGTTTGTTGCCAGTTGCCTGACAAGATCAATATTGCTGTTCAACGCTACAATCACAGCCCCTTTCATTTTTTCATTTATCAGGGGACGGCTGCCGTACAACGCTCGTATGCCGACCTTTTTTCCTCTAAGATCGACTTCCAGATGGCTTGCATCCGTGTTGATGAAAACACCCAGTTTTCCCCGGTAGTAGGGTTCAGTGTAGAGGGTGAAGGCGCTTATTTCGTGATTTATGTATGTGACCGGCAGTACATCAATCTTTTTGTTCTTGAATAATTCAACCTGCTCGGGCCAGGTATACTTCTGGACATAATCCACCTGTAATCCAACCCGCTGGGCCAGGATGGCAACAAGGTCCATGGCCAACCCCGTGGCCTTGCCGGAGTCATTAAAATCAAAGGGCGGCCAGTCAAGCTGGGTGGCCACCCGGATTGTCGGGTGGGCATGGATGAAATCCTTTTCTTTACCCGTAAGAACGACGGTCCTGTCCTTCTTTGCCGTGTCCCTGTCCAGGGCGCCAAACCACCGGTTTCGCAGTGTCATCTTCTCCTTTTCGGAAAAGCTGGAAAGGCCTTTGTTGACAATGGACACCAGCTCAGGCCAGTCATTTCGAAGGCTGAACACCAGATCAAAGGGGGGGCCAACGGGAAAAACGGTTTCAATGAAGTTTTTCAAACCGATCTTTCCTGCAACATAGAGGGATGATTCGTCAAGGATGGTAAAATCGGCTTCTCCGGCAATGACGGCCCGCAGCAAATCATTGATTCTGGGATAATAGATACGTTCCATGCTGCCGGGCAGTGATGACAGGAGTTGTTCAAAGAGACGGTTTCCCTCTTGAAGGGCCACCCGTTTTCCGTCAAAATCCCGCGGGCTGTAAATGCCGGCAGGATTTCCTTTTCTGACAAAAACCATGCTGGTAAATCGGACATAGGGAATTGAGTTGTTGTAAAGGGCCAGGCGGCTGTCAACAATGCCTGCCGTGCTGAGACCGTCAAGCTCCCGGTTGTCTGCCTTCTGCTGAACCGTTTTCCACAAACCCAGTTCAAACGTGATGTTCAATCCCGTTCGTTCGTTGATGAGGTTGATAACATCCACATCATAGCCGGAAATGGTGCCATCCTTGTTCCTGATCAGGAATGGCTCAAAGGAGCTGCCCCCTGCCAGGACAATTTCCGGGTGCTGTAAAATAAATGCCTGTTCTTCCGGAGAAAGGGTAAGGGGTTGTGCCATGGAACCCGAACCGGTGCACAGGGTCAGGCAGAAAACAACAAGGCAGACGGGCAGGCGGGCGAACAATGTGCGTTTCATGTGCATGATGGCGTAATGTTCCCTTTGAATGCGTGACCGTGCAGGGGTTAAATGGCCGGCAGGTAGACCTGGGTTCCCCTGGGCAGGTTTGAAAAATCAGTGATTTGATCCCCGCAGATCAACCCGCCCCTGGGCAGATAATAGACGGTTTTACCGTCCCTGTAGTGGTGGCCTGCAATTTTAAAGGCGGTCTGGGAATCGGTAATTTTAAACGGCCCCCTATATCCCAGGATCAGCTTTGTCTGTGGGGGCAGGTCGTCCCAGTCCGATATTCTGGAACCGGGAGCGATTTTGCCAGAAGGCAGAAAATAAATCGTGGTTTTATTCCGGTAGGCGGGGCCTGCATGGAACCATGCCGTGTAGTTGTCTGAAATGGTTTTTACAGGACTGGTTAAATCCGGAACCCGGGGCGGGTTGATCTCCTGGTTGAGCAGCACACGGGTGTTGGCCGGCAGACGGTCCCAGCCGATTTTTTTCGCCACCTGATTGCCGGGCACCACCTGTCCATCGGCCAGAACATAGGCCGTGGTCGGACTGTTGTATTCATCCCCTGCTATCGACCAGGCAGTGTTCTGACTGGATATGACGTTGGATTCCAGGACCGGACTTTTCCCAGGGGTGTTTTTTGTGACCAGGGGGGGTGCTTTCCCATAAAACAGCTCTGCCAGCTGCGGGTCGGGCATGAGTCGTCCTGCCTGGATGTCGGGGTCATATGTCCAGCCAGGGCCAACACCTGCCTTGGCCCGGTTGAAATTTTTGGCACACCGTTTACGTCCCCTGTGATTTTTATTGAACCACGGGTTGGGTCTTCCATAGGCGATCTGGCTGTGGGTCAGAACGGCCCTGTCATCCAGCCGGTATGCAGCTTGCAGCGTATCGATCAGCATTGCAACCGACCGGTATTGTTCCGGTGTAATCGGTGCATAATGGTATCCCACAAGTTCAATGCCCAGGGAAACGGAACTGATGTCCCCCTGGCCATTCCACATGGATAACCCGGCATGGTCTGCACGAAATTGTCTGTCCATGATCTGATAGGTCATGCCGTTTCTGTCGATGACATAATTGGCATGCCCCCCGGGGGTCGTGCGTCCGTTTTCAAACCGCTTGCCTCCGGAGACCACCCTCAATGTGGCTGAAAGTCCAAGCTCCGAGGTGTGGACGATAATATACCGGGTCCTTTTACGCTTTTTTTCCTTAAAATTTGGATTCAGATGCCCCTGGTAGTTGATGATTTCCGACTGGAATTTACGATAGTCCGACGGGGTGTAGGCAGAACTTTGTACGGGCATACCGGTCAGGATAAAAACAGCGCATATCCCCGGAATCATCCATTTGAAAAAAAGACCTGTCCAAAAGTGTATCACCCGTTCAGCCCCCCCTCAATTTTTGATGGTTCATTCACAAGGGTTATATCAGAGGCCGTGCAAAAGGGGAATCCCCTTGTTGTGAAATCGGTTTAATCCTTAACCGACCCCATTTCGGCCGAATCCAGAACCAAACGGATAATCCTGGCAAATTCAGCTTTGATAAACGGCTTGTTTATCAATGCCTTGATTCCGGTTTTTTTAATGGTTTCTTCGGATAGCTTTTGATTGTAGCCGGTGCAGAGAATGACGGGAATATCCGGCCTGACGGCCATCAGCTCCTGGGCAAGAATGTCTCCCGTCATCCTGGGCATGGTCATGTCCGTTATCACCAGATCAAATTTGCCAGGGTCTGATTTAAACAAAGTTAACGCCTTTTCACTGCTGCAGATTGGGGTTGGATCGTATCCCAGGCTTTCCAGAATCCTGCACCCCATTTTTGCGATGGATTTTTCATCGTCAACAATCAGAATGCGTTCTGTTCCAAGGGGGATAAAACCGGACTGAACTGTCGTTTGTTCACCGTGTTTTTTCAAGGCAGGAAAGTACAGTTTAAACACGGTGCCGTTCCCTTGTTCACTGTACACATAGATGCCTCCTTTGAACGCCTTGACAATTCCGTGGACAACGGAAAGGCCCAGGCCGGTTCCCTTTTCCCTTTCCTTGGTTGTAAAAAACGGGTCAAAGATTTTTGAAATATTCTTTTTTGAAATTCCAATGCCTGTATCTTCAATTGAAAGCATGACATGGGGGCCAGGGCGCAGGTCTGAATGGGAGATGACAAACTCAGAATCAAGGGTGATGTCTTTCAGAAAAATGTTAATGAAGCCTCGCTGGTCCTGCAGGGCATGGGAGGCGTTCGTACATAAATTCATTATGATCTGATGAAACCGGGAGGGGTCCCCAAGCACCAGTTCATCACTTTCAGCCGTGATGTTCATTTCAATGCTGGACGGAATCGAGGACCTTAAAAGCTTGAATGCCTCGGTTATAACAGGCTTCAATTGTATGGGGCTAATTTCAATCTTTTCATCCCGGCTGAACAGCAGGATCTGCCTGACAAGATCCCTGGCACGATGACCGGCTGCAAGGATTTCTCTTATATCATCATGCAGTTCCGATCCTTCGGATGCCTCGGAAAGAGATAATTCTGAAAATCCGATAATCGAAGACAAAATATTATTAAAGTCATGGGCAATGCCCCCGGCCAGGGTGCCAATGGATTCCATTTTCTGGGCTTGGTTCAGCCGTTCTTCGATTGCTTTGCGTTTTTTCTCCGATTGTTTATGGGCCGCTTCCGTCTGCACGAAATTGATGGCATAGGCCAGGTCTCCGGCCATTTCCATAAAAAGGGTGCTTTCTTCATCATCCAGGCGCATATCCTTTTTTAATGAAACAATTAAAAAACCCAGAAGTTTACCTTCATTGGACAGGCGCACGCACAGCGACTGCGTCTCCCTGCAATCTTGGACAATCGGGCAATTGAGACATAGACCATGGCGGTCTCTGATTTGAACAACCCCGTCCACACCCAGGGCATGTTCAAAACAGGCCGGCAGTTCCCCTTTTTCAAGCATCCTAGTCTTCTTTTCAATGGATATATTCGGGCTGCCGGCACTTGCCCAGGAAACCGGTCGATTGTTTTTATCTGTGCGAACGATCAGGGCGTTGGTATACTTGCGATTGTCCACCAGCAGTTGACAACTCTTGTTGAGCAACGCTTCAGAATCCCTTTCACGCACGATCAGCTGGTTCACATCACGGATTGAACGTAACACCTGATTCAAGTGTTCAACCCTCTGCTCTTTGAGTTTACGGCTGGTAATATCAAGAATCACCCCAATCAGCCCCCTGAAACTCTCTTGATTCCCATTGAAAACCGCCTTGTTGAAAATAACATCCCTGGGTTCACCCTGTACATTCCTTATCTGGGACTCGAACCGCTGTACACCACCTTTTTCAAATAATTCATTCTCCTTTTCGTGGGCAATGCCGGTGAACCTTGCAGGGTCTAGGTTAAAATCGGTTTTCCCAATCAAACGTTCTTTTTTTTCACCAAAAAATATCTCAAACGCCCTGTTGAATCCCAGATACCGTCCCTGTTCATCCTTGTAGAAGACCGGAACCGGAATTGCGTCGATCAAAAGGTTTAAAAACGCCTCGTTCTCCTGCAATTGAGCCGTTCTGGCAGCCACTTTTTTTCTCAAAGACCAGGTCCACAAAAAAAATACCAGCAGGGACATCACCAAGGGGACGGCAACCATTGAAACATATCTAAGCACTTCAAACGCACGCATCGGCGGCGTTTGATATATGCCGAGCCATTTTTTTTGAATACGGTGGTATTCCCCGTTTTCTTCGATTAGTTTAATTCCTTCACTGAACTGGGCCAGAATCGATTTTTGATTGTTGGCTACGGCATAGCAGTATTCCGGGGCAAGCAGAGCCCGCTGGCCAACAGCCAGGTCTTTCCACTGGTGCTTTTTTATCCAGTACTGGGCTGGGATTCTGGCCACAAGTGCGCAGTCATAAAGGCCCTTGACCACCCCCTCCAGGGCCTCTTTCTGGGTGGCAACCGTTGTCACCTGGGGATTGGGCACGTTTTTTTCTACAAAGTCGTTCATGATATCATCTTCCATGATAACCAGGTGCTTGCCCGCCAGTTCAAAGGGGGTCTCCGGAGGCTCTGCTGCTTGCTGACGCACAACCGCCACATGATTGATCACTGTGTGGGGCGGGCTGAAATCAAAGGCCCGGTTCCGTTCAGGAGAATAGAACATGCCCTGGACAGCATCAATTTCCCCGTTTGAGAGCCCTTTTTTGATGGCAGACCAGTCATCCAGTCGAATATCGATGTCAATTCCCATTGCATGGGCGATGGCCCGGGTGAGATCAACATTGAAGCCTGCTGGAGTGCCTTGTTCATCGAGGAACTCAAAGGGGGGATAGTTGCGGTCCCCGCCAATGACAATTGGGCGGGATGCAGGCAGATCCAGGGCGGCAAACCATTTGGCGTGGAGGTGGCGGTAAGTTCCGTCGGCCATGGTCAGAGCAAGCCCTTCGTTTAACAGCGCCAGCATTTCCCGGTCACCCTCCTGGACTGCAAAACAAAAATCCTGTCGAAAGCCCTCAACGGGTCTGGGGATCACCTTCAGGTTTTTGAGGCCTGTTTCCTGGATCAGCCGCAATGCCAGAAGCCGCTGAATGACCACGGCGTCACACTCTGCCTTTGAAAGTGCCGTCAATGCCTGCTCAAAGGTGGGTGTCGTCTGAATCTCTATTTCAAGGCCCTCCCGCTCGAGGAACTCTTCGGCGTTGTCTCCTTTCATGACGGCAACCTGCTTGTGCGTAAGGTCATTTAGATCCTGAATCTGTGGGCTGTCTGCCCGTACCACAATCGCCCCGTGAAGGGATATATAGGGAAAGGTAAAATCAAAGATCAATTCCCGTTCCGGCGTTCGTCCCACTAGGGGAAGGGCCTGGATTTCACCTTGTTCAAGCCAGTCGCGCACCTCAGCCCAGGGGCCGGTCCGGAAGGTGACATCACGGCCCATGGCAGCAAGGCTGGCTTTTAACAACGCCACTGAAAACCCCCGGGCATGTCCATGGGCGTCCACAATGCAAAAAGGGGGGTAGCCGGTTTCCGAAGCGGACCGGACGGGAAGGGGGGAATTTGCGTTTTCTTCGGTAGCGGCAATGGACACCGCGCAAAATAAAACAGCCATCAAACCTGACAAAAGGGCCGGGATCTGCCTGATTCGAGGGGAAGGGAGCATGGCTTTGATTTTTTTTGTGGCCGGTGTCATTTTTTTGTTTCTCTCTGTATACATTGAAAAAAAGTCTGATGGTCAACTGCCTTGGACAGAGGACAATCAATGGGCCTGTACCGGGATAATTCTCAATGAATAACAAAACAAACACAAGACTTGATTATTGCGGGGGGAATACGGGGAAATCGCCCGTACTATAATAGGTTTGAAAGAAAGGTCTTCAGATTGATTTTCTTGCCTTTAATGCCCAGTTTTGCTCGGGTATTGTCCCTGTGAAACTCAACTGTCCTGGGTGATATATTCAATTTTAAAGCAATCTCCTTGATCCTGTATCCCTGCTTTACCAGGTTGGCAATCCTGAGCTCCGATGGTGTCAGGGATCTCAGTTCCCCCGATTGCCGGTGATTATAGGGCTTCGTGATCTCCTTGAGATTGGATTCCAGAATCTTGATGTATTCGTTCTGGAGGTCATTTATCCCCAATTCTCTGATCCTGTCCATGTAGGGAAGGATAAACCCGTTGATGCTTTCTGACAGCTGGGCTTCAATGTTTTTTTTCTCATGGTCCCGTTGTTCAAGCAGCACCTTGAGTGCCGAGTTTAATTCTTTTAAGCGTTCCGCCTTGATCTTTAGTTCCGCCTGTTTTGCCTGTATTGAATCTGCCGCCGTTTTTTGGAAAGAGATGTCCCTGACAACACTGACATTGATGACGGGCAACCCGGTATTGTCCCTGACATTTTTTACGGTATGCTCGGTGGGAAAAACGGTGCCGTCTTTTTTCTTCATGTTGAAATCCATTTGAAGCATATTCCTGGTTTCCATGACCTGGGACACTTTTTTCCCGAACTCGTGGTACCTTTTTTTGTTGATATGAATAAATTCTGTGTTCTGCCCCAGCATTTCCGCCTTTGGGTATCCGAAAATTTTTTCTGCAGCATCGTTGCAGGAGATGATGACGCGGGTTTTGGGGTCGACCACAAAAACGGCTTCGTTTAGACTCGAATAGACCCTTTCCAGCAAGATCTTTGACCGTTCTATTTTCTGTTCCAGAAGTCTGCGGTCTGTTGAATCCCTGATACTGATGCTGGTCATCTCTTTTCCATCGGCATTATTGAAAATAGATGCAGAAATTTCTCCAGGAAAGATGGTACCGTCTTTTTTTTTAAAATTAAGATCTCCCCTGAATTTCCCGGTGCGTGTTCGTTCTTTGATGGCAAGGGGCAATCTGGGGTCTTGAACGTCCACAATCGCCAGACATCCGCCATCGATTATGTCTTGTTCGGTCATTTGAAACAACTCACAGGCCGCTTGATTGGCAAAAAATATCTTGCAGTCCGTTGAGGCCAGTAAAATGGCATCCATACTGTTGTCAATGATGGCACAATAATAGTGGCTTAGGGGATCATTGTGCTGCTTGAGCGTTTCAATGGGCTGTGCGAGTACTTTGCAGGATGGTTTGTCGGGCATAGTGGCACCTGGGGTATCCATGGGTTTAACAACTGGCTAAAAATGAAAAATCAGACCGGATTGCACCGGCCATGGCGATTCAAAAAAATCTTAAAAAGAACGCTACATCAAACGACCGGATTTTGCAAAAAAAAGTGAAATTTGATCCCCAGAATTTAATTTCCATTGTTTTTAAGGTTTCACCATCACTATGTTGCGGCTGGCTGAGCTTATTCCGGCAGGGGCTTGGTCTTTTTGTGGCCATCCCTCTGATCTGGGTAAAATTTGGGTATAGATATCCCCTGGCAAACCGGAAAAATTAAATTTTTAGCGTTTATCTTTGTCATATAGTTAACCAGATGGTGCCCATGTACCTAAAAACATTACAATTTTTCTGCGCGCCTCAACCAAGAGGTCATAGATGGATGCCCTTTAGATAAACGCAAAAACAGAGTGTGTGATCGTCTAACTACTCTCCCCGGGATATTGATAACTGAGAACCTGATGGCCTTCATCGAAGGAACCACCGCCAGATTTTTCATCACCACATTCAGGTTTAAGGCGATTGTCATGATCCACCACCACGCAGCATTTGTACCAAAGTCAGATGAGGGCAGATTTCCACCGGCCAGATCGCCTTTTATCACCGCATGAACCTCTTCACTCTTACCGCATCGTTTATGAAACTCGTGGATCACATCCTCGCCGTTCATCTGTGTGTACTTGATATTGGTAACGACACCAGATACCTTGTATCGGCTTTCATCCATTTCCATTGTCGGGAAGGGAAGTTTAAGCTGTTTATCATCATTCATACTGGGCAAAGGTTGTTGTTCAACCAGGCGCTGCCGTTTGGCAAGATACCTGTTTCCCGGAGCATTTTTGCTATAGCACAGTTCGTTGGGAACAAAGCACACTTCCGCCCACTCGCTGCCGGTTTTTAACTGTAAACCTTTCTCCCTTTTATAGATCGGCTGCCATTGGGCATCTGGCACTTGAGCTACCGCTATTTTGAACGCCTTAGTTTACTGTATTTAAGCCAGCGATCATTTCTTTATTAATCTTTTCAAACCCCTCCAGGAAGTCATTGGCGATGGGGATAAATGCTTTAACATCTGACTTATTTCGGGCATCCTCCTGTTCAGCATCATGAAATTTGGACAAATACCTGAAGACAGCTGACGGGGATGGCACAGAATGTTTTTTTCCCTTCCGCCACCGACTCTCTAAAGTTCGGCGAACCTTACGACTCAAACCATGCGTTTCTGATTTCTGCAATATTTGGCAGAACCCTTCATCCGCCTCCAGTATCTTTAACTCATCAACAAAGTCTTCTCCGGCGAGATTGAGCAGCACCAAAGACAAAACCATCTGGGAATCAGTCCAGCCTTGCAAGTTTTCTCTTACCGTTAGATGTTTTTGGATGGATTTGGACAACCCGATTACTTTGGCCAAGTCGAGATAGACGGGCAGGCCAGCCAATGCGGTCATGCCGGTCTGAGTTTTTTCTTCTCCAAACTTGAGTGGAAGCACGCCTTGTATCATAACTTGTTTCACCCCGTTGATAATAGCTTTTTGTTCGCACAAAGACCCCATCTGCTTGAGCCATCAAGCGCAACGGGTTTTTCTTTTTTTGAGGTGGTGGATTGGGGCTGGGAAATAGATTTAATCCTTAACCGATCGCCTCCCGGCTGAATCCAGAACCGTTCGGATTATGCGGGCAAAATCCGTTTTGATATCAACTTCTACAAAATCAGGATCAGGCCCTTTTCCCAGCCTCAGATTAAAAGGCATCGAAAATGTTGAGAAGAAAATGACCTGTTTTATTGATTTTGAGCATTTATTTGTTGAATTTTTTTCGACCAGTCGATAGAACGTATTAATACTAAAATAATCAATGATATTGGACAGTGCTTGCGAATTTTTGCTGATGACCAACTGTATTAACCCCAATACAGAAAATCATGAGGTATAAAAAAACACGATGCAAACTAAAGTTGACGAATTCGAGATGTCACTGTTGGGAATACGATATTCCTGTTGATAGATCTGAGCAGACAAGGATAGAAAAAATAATAAATTTCTTAAAAATTCGGTTATTTGGACAAAAGTGCCTTTGCAACTGGTGATGTCAGTATAAATTTTTTATACGCTTCAAGAAACACTAAGGGCAAATAACGATGAAAGAAAATTTGATAAAAGAGTATGCGAAAGAAATCCACGCCCCTTTTGAGGATAGCTTGACCGGTTTATTCAATCATGGGATTTTTCAGATTTTATTGAGAGAGGAGGTCAAGAGAGCCCAAAGATATGGGGACCCTTTCACCCTGGCCTTTATTAATATTGATTCGTTCTCTCTATACAATAAATTGAATGGTTCTGCCATTGGTGATCAAGCGTTACAGGCTGTAACAAAATTCATTAGGGAAAATCTTAGAACCCCTGATGTGGCAGCGAGGTATTCTGGAGATGAATTTGCTGTTATTTTGCCGAAATCAAGTGTTTGTTCTGCATACACAGCCTTAGAACGCATCAGGACTGCGGTGGGAACCTATACCCAGGGGAAGCTGACTTTAAGCACCGGCCTTGCTTCTTTTCCCAGTGAGGCTTCAGACAAGGAAGGGCTTATTCAAAGGGCCCAGGAAGCCTTGTTGCAGGCCAAAATCAGGGGGAAAAACAGGGTTTGCTTCCTAAAAGAAGAAAAAGAACAAATTGATTCTGAACAAAAGTTCAAAATTCTTATTGTAGATGACGACCCCCGAAATGTGAAATTATTGGAAGCCGTAATGGCACCATTCCATCATGAGATATTCAAGGCTTACAATGGCGAAGATGCCCTTTCCCTGATAAAAAAAATCGAAATAGATCTGGTGTTACTGGATATCATGATGCCCCATATGGATGGCTATGAGGTTTGCCGCCGGTTAAAGAGAAATGAGGCAACCCGTCAAATTCCCATTATCATGGTAACTGCACTGGATGATACCAAGGCAAGGGTTGAGGGAATTGAAGCTGGTGCAGATGATTTTATAACCAAGCCGCCAAATAAAATCGAACTATTGGCCAGAATAAATTCACTGCTCAAGGTAAATCGTCTGAATAAAAAAATGATCAGTATTGAAAATATCCTTATCTCCATGGCCAATACCATCGAGTCCAAGGATACTTACACCCAGGGACACACCCAAAGGGTTTCGGATTTGGCCGTAGCACTGGGAAAAAAGATGGATCTTTCTGTAATAGAAACAGATGCGCTCAGACTCAGCGGAATCCTCCACGATGTTGGAAAAATTGGCGTCCCAGAAGAGATATTAAACAAGCCTGGCCCCCTGAATCCAGATGAGTGGCAAGTTATCAAAAGGCATCCTGCTGAGGCGTATCGGATATGTCTACCCTTAAAAAAAACGCTCGGCCCGGCCCTGGAAGCAATTCGGCATCACCATGAAAAAATTGATGGCAGCGGATACCCCGACGGGATTAAAGGAGAAGAGATCTCTATCCTGGCACGAATTCTAGCCGTTGTTGATATTTTTGATGCGCTGGATACTGATCGACCCTACCGCAAGGGAATGACCAGGGACGAAACATTTAAAATCCTTTGCAAGGAAGCCAATGACGGAAAGCTGGATAAAAGTATTGTTGTTCACCTGATGGACATGCTGGGTCATAAAACAACAGAATTTTGACGACCCGCAGAAGGCAGGAAATCAATATTAATTTAAGTATGTTAAAGTCGTACATATGGGGAAAGGTAAAACATGAAAAAAACAACAATCCTTGTTGTCGAAGATAATGCCTATAACATGAAACTGGTACGCAGTCTTTTGAAAATAGGCGGTTACAATATCCTCGAAGCAGGAAGTGGCGAGGAAGGACTTGAGATTCTCAGCACAGATATTCCGGATCTGATCCTTATGGATATTCAACTTCCGGGAATGGACGGACTTGAGGCTGCTCGACGAATACAAAATGACTCCAGTTTAAAGGACATCCCGATTATAGCGCTGACCGCCTACGCCATGAAAGGGGACAAACAAAAAGTTTTGGATGCCGGCTGTGTCGGGTACCTCAGCAAACCGCTGGATACAAAAGGATTTCTCCGCACCCTGCAGACCTACCTGCCAACAGACCCAGAGGCGTTGGAACAAGAGGTTCAGAAAAAAGTGGCTGATCCGTTGTTGACAGACACTCGTGAAGATCTCTTTTTTTCAAACAGAATTCTCATTGTGGACGATGACCCTTTGAATGTAAAACTTCTCAAGGCCAGACTTTCCAAAGATACCTATATGACCATTGAAGCCTTTAGCGGTCAGGAATGCCTGGATAAGGTCAAGGCAGAACATCCGGATCTGATTCTTCTGGACCTGATGATGCCCGGAATCGACGGCTTTGAAGTGACCCGTATATTAAAAAAAGATAAAACCACCAGAAATATTCCAATCATCCATATCACGGCCTTGGACAGCAGTGCTGACAAGGCTATGGCCCTGGAAGCCGGTGCCGATGAATTTTTGAACAAACCGATTAATACAAAAGAGCTTTTAACCAGAATTCGTTCTCTGCTTCGTCTCAAAAAATACCAGGAACAGCTGAACACACGCAGAACGTCGGAAGCCCACTTCCTCAGCCCTGAAACATCAGAGCCCAAGTTTGAAAAAGAGGATCACAAGGCGACCATCCTCATTGCCGACACCAACAAAAAACACGTGGACTTCTTGAAAAAGAATCTTGGTCCCTATTGCAGTAAATTTTTTGTCACCGGAAGCGGCAAGGAGGCAGCGCTCATAGCAGAAACCGAACAAGTTGACATTGTTCTTATGGACATTCCCCTGTCGGATATGGATGGACATGAAGTCTGCAGGCGATTGAAAAAAATGGATAGAAGCAGAAATCTTCAGGTTATTACCATCACTTCCATGGTAGATCTGGAGACCAAGCTCAAAAGCATCGAACTTGGTACCGACGATTACCTGGTAAAACCCGTTAACGAACTGGAATTAAAGGCCCGGATCAAGTCTTTTATCAAGAAAAAAGTTTATCTGGACGTTCTGGTGTCGAAATACGAAAGCGCGGTTAAATCCTCTATCACAGATCAATTGACATCTCTCTATAATCATACGTTTTTAAAACATTATCTTGGACTTGAAATTACCAGAGCCCTGTTGCAGAAACATAATCTAATGCTGGTAATACTCGATATCGACAACTTTAAAGAGATCAACGATTCATACGGTCACCAGGAAGGAGATCGAATTATAAAAGAAACTGCTGCCGCCATTCGTTCAAGTGTTAGGGAGATTGATGTTTGTGCCAGGTACGGCGGGGACGAATTCGCTGTTGTCCTGCCCTATACCGACAGACGAATCGGGAGTATGATCGTAGAAAGAATTTGGAAAAATATCGGCAACATTCAACTGCCACAGCATGGGACAAACGGAACCGGTCGAATCTCAGTCAGCGTTGGTGTTGCGATCTGTCCCCGGGATGCACTGGACGTTCAGGATCTCATTCACAAAGCAGACATGGCAATGTACCAGATAAAAAAAAATGGTAAGAACCGAATCTCGTACAGCAGCGACACTTTATCGGCTGCCGAGGCAAATTTAACCAATATCGCTTTTAACCAGGAGGAGTCAGTATGAAAAGGGTTCTGAAATATTGTATTGTTTTCTGGATGTTTATTTCTATTGTAGCCGGATTGGCAATGGCCGCCGACAAGGGGAATTTCAGCACAGAACCGACCACAAATAATGGAAAAAAATGGCGGATCGGTTATTATGAAGGTGGGGAGTATTACGATTACAAGGGTGTTTTTGTTGCTACAATTAAAGGGTTGATGGAAATCGGATGGATTGAAAAGGCAACGATTCCGGTGGATAAAGGAGAGTTTACCACAGAAATATGGTCATGGTTGGCCACACAGATGAAAAGTGAGTACCTGGAATTTGTAAAAGATGCCCACTACAGCGCAAAATGGGATGATGCCCTGCGTATAAAAACAGCTCAAACTATTATTGATCGTCTCAATAAAAAAAAGGACATCGATTTGATATTTGCCGTCGGAACCTGGGCCGGAAAGGATCTTGCGAATAACCTGCATTCTACACCGACGCTTATTATGACGGCCAGTGATGCCGTAGGTGCCGGGATTATACAAAGCAATGAAGATTCGGGATTTGATCATATTCAAGCCCATGTGGACCCCTCACGTTATGAGCGTCAGTTACTTATTTTTCATGACATCATCGGGTTTAAAAAATTGGGGGTTGCCTATGAAAATACCTTGGACGGCAGAAGTTATGCCGCTCTTGATGTTATTGAGAAATTATCCAAGGAAAAAGATTTTGAAATTGTTCCATGCTATACCCAGAGTGATATTGCGGATCAGGGCGCTGCTGGAAAAAGCGTGATTGACTGCTTTGAAAAACTCGTCACTCAAGTGGACGCCATCTATGTCACCCTTCAGGGAGGAGTGAATTCAAAAACAATTCCAAAATTAGTAAGCATTGCCAATTCCCATCGAATTCCTACTTTTTCCCAGTCTGGTTCCCAGGAAGTTCAATATGGATTTTTTCTAAGTATTTCACACTCAGATTTTAAATATGTGGGAGAATATCATGCAAAAACAATGGCCAAAGTATTTAACGGGGCAAAACCCCGGCAGTTGAATCAGGTTTTTGAAGGGCCTCCAAAAGTTGCGATAAATTTGAAAACAGCTCAATTAATAGGGTTTGATCCGCCAATGGTCCTTCTGGGTGCGGCGGATGAAATATATACAGAGATCGTAGTTCCCTGAAAAGGGGGGAGGTCTGTTTTCATCAATGCCGAATGTGCACAATCGGACATTACGACCACAAGGTTAGGAATTTAAGGGAACTCAATATGAAAATAATTCTAAAAATGATGCTTGTGTTTATGGCTATTCTCTTGATTTCAGTCATGGTCAATGCTGGAACTTTAAAAGTTTTTTCAACATTACCCAAAAAAAACAATGGCGAAAAGTGGCATATTGGTTATTGTCAGGGAGGGGAATATCCAAATTACAATAGGTATCTTATCTCCACGGTGCAGGGGTTGATGGATATAGGATGGATCGAAGAAGTTCAAATTCCTGAAGTAAAAGGAAATACATCGCTTTTTTGGGAATGGCTTTCAACACAAGTCAAAAGTGACTATATCCAATTTGTTGGGAACGCATTTTATGATTCTCACTGGGATAAAGAGCTAAGAAAAACAACCCGCGATCAGTTACTCAAACGGCTGACCAATAAAAAAGATATTGATTTGATGATCGCCATGGGGACCTGGGCGGGAAAAGATCTTTCCAATGATTTACACCATGTGAATACCCTCGTCATGTCCACCAGTGACCCTGTGAGATCAGGTATTATAAAGAGCTACAAAGATTCTGGTTTTGATCATGTTCATGCCCGCATTGACCCCCTTCGTTATGAGCGTCAGATCATGATTTTCCATGATATGGTCGGGTTTAAAAAAATAGGGGTGGCATATGAAGATTCTATTGCCGGAAGGAGTTATGCGGCTATTGACGCCATTGAAAAAGTCGCTGCTCAAAAAGGGTTTGAAGTTGTTAAATGCTATACACAGAGTGATATTGCCGATCAGAATATTATAGATGAAAGTGTGATTGCCTGTTTTGAAAAATTGGTTACACAGGTGGATGCCATATATGTTACTGTGCAAGGCGGAGTTAATCCAAAAACCATTCCGAAACTGGTGCAATTGACCCAGGAAAAAAAGATCCCCACTTTCTCTCAGTTAGGATCTTCCGAGGTACAGCAGGGATTCTTGCTGAGTATCTCACGAAAAGGCGGCTTTAAATCTGCGGGACGATATTTTGCCGCATTATTTGCACAGATATTCAATGGTGCCAAACCCCGGGAATTAAGCCAGGTGTTTGAAGAAGAAAAGAATTTTGCAATTAATCTTAAAACAGCAGAACTCATCGGTTTTTATCTTTATGCGGATATAATTGCAGCAGCTGATGAGATTTATCGACAAATAGAACCTGCTGAATAAAATTGTTGAAAACAAGAGACTTCGCCCGGAAGACAGACGTACTCAACATTTGTTTGTTTGGAAAGGGTTGCTATGCATCAACTTATTTGACTGACACGATAAACAGGATTTTTTAAAACTATTTTCAGGGATTGAGTCTTACAAAAACAGTAAAATCTGTTAAAAGGTAATCATGGGCGATTGCCACGCAGCCAGAGAATGTTTTCATACAAAAATCAAAAACAACCCGCGGATCGGCATAGTAAAGATCATCTTCCCTGGATTCATAAGGGGTATAGCTGCTTAATATATTAAAAACAAAACCATAGCGGCTCAAATCGGCAACTTTTTTCAGGGTATGATGGATATAGGGTTCCCATTGATCATCAGGCGTTTCAAGTTTTACGTTGAAGATACCACTGATCAATGTGTAATCCGTTTTCTTTAGTGCAGCGGCATCATCCGTAAAGAAAAAACGGGATTCTTCCGAAACATACATTTTTTTGGCCTTTTGGATCATGGCCATTGATATATCATACCCCTGGTACATTCCGTTAAAACCTTTTTGATTTAACACCTCCAGTAAGGCACCGTATCCACACCCATAATCTGTTATTGATATTTTCTGGTTCAGATCAACAAATTTTAACAATTGTTCAAACCTGATTTTTTGCCCATCAGCCGAACCCCAGTCAACACCTTTATGATGGGTCCCGTGCTGTTTGAATTTTTCTGAATAATGGGCCTCTGTTGTTTGTATAATGTTATTGAATTCCATGGCTTTCCTTTCAAGTATGTTTTTTTTTAAAAGATTCTGGCTTTGCCAGCGAGATCAATTCTATTCAAATAACGACGGCTTTTTCCCTGAGCAGTTGTAAACACAATTTCGAAATATCCTGTTTCCACCCATTTTTTCTTGCTCCATAGGGAACCACATCGGGTAGTGTCTCAAACAAAGAGGCCAAGTGTGCTTGTTTAATCGTAAGCCTTCTCAATTGTTCAATATGTTTCAAATCGAGCCCTCCGCCTGCAATAATCTCAACGGGTCCTGCCGGAATCAGTCCATGATCAGCATCCCCGGTCATTACCATCTGCATACCGGAAAGGTAGCTTGCTGTGTTAACTTTTTCAATTTGAACGGCCACATCTTCAAGGGTGGCTGTTTTTTTTAGTACGTTAACCACTTTTTTCTGCATCACGGGAAGATATTCACTTTGATAGTATCCACCGATACAATTGATGCCTCGGGCAAAAGAAAGGGTGGCATAGCAGGTAAAAAGTGATGGCATTAAATATTTCTGTTTTAATGCCTCGCCTATTGTGCAAGGATCAAAGGGAATGCTGTATCCTTTACCCCGGTCATCTTTTCCCCTGAGAAGAATATGATTTGCCCCCTGGCTGTCCAGATACATGGGAATAAGTTTCTTTTTATTATCAACCCCCCAAAAAAAATGAGTGCCGCAGTTGACAAATTGTTTTTTTGTAGCACCAGCGGTAAAATCTCCTTTGATTCTTTTTCTAAGTTTATCCGCCTGCCAGCAGGCAGATCGCCCATCCAGATCCTCCATCAAGGCGTTCCGCACGGCAGGGTTGAACATCAACAGAGAAATAAGGCTTTGGGGGTTATACAGATCAATCTCAAGGAGCTTGCCGACAATGGTTTCAAGCTCCATATAAACCATATTCATTGCTGTTTGCGAATTTGAATACAAGCGTTTCCAGATCCGCTGGTTTAACACGACAGATTGCGCAGAATAATTTTTTAATCCCTGAACATGGGGGTCGGCATACTCCTTTTCAAAAATATCCTGAATTATATCTGAAAAACCAGTAGAAATCGTCCCCTGTTGGACCATCTGATTTACCCGTTTTGACGCTCGCCGAAGTTGTGTTTTGTCAATGGGTTCGGTTACACTGACCGTACTGTGTTTAACCTTATCAGAGAAAACAGGTATTTTTTGGGGAATATCTTCCAGCGTATTGTCTGTCCCATGGTAAAGTAGCATGCCCCGGGGGTAAGTTAAATTGTTGAGGGGAATATTTCCGCATGCAAATATTGGAATTGTTGAGGCGCGGGGAATTTGAGAGGACAATATCAGGGAAAAAAGCAGGCTGCTTTGAACAGATTGTGCAAAAAAATCCACCCCGTGGTGATTTGCTGTAAGTGCCCAAGGGGTGTCAGTAAGGTCCTGAACCACTTGATTGGCAATGGCTGTTCCCTGCAAGGGGGACAGGTATTCATAAACTTTTTCAAAAAGGTCATCTTTTTTTTGATACCCTGGTTCCTGGGGTAAAGAATAGCTATTAACATAGTCAGCTATAGACCGGCTGCCATTATCCGCAAGTGACTTTTTAATGACCGGCGCATATTTGCAAACAAGATCAAAATAATAATCAACCGATTTTTCGGCATCATTTTTTTGACTGGCGCATGGAGTAGGTAGGTCGTTCATTATGAATTCCTCTGATATTGTTTTTTATCATTTTGAGTAAAAACGAGAAAAAGAACTGCCGTGAGTAGGTAAAAAAGACCTAACTTTGTGATGCTGACTCGAATATTTGTGGACAGGAAAAGGCCGCTGAAAACAATCGGTCCAAGGGACTGACCAATTCTGCTTGTTGCCCTGAATATGCCGATGGCTTTTCCGGGTCCAAGCGCATGTGTTACCTTTAATTCCAAGAGATATGTGCTCTGGGAGGCAATGATAAAACTATTTGAAAGCCCCAGTATGAAAATAGCCATTGTGGCTGCAAGCAGACCGTCTAAAAGATAAAACATGAGAAAAGCAATGCTTCCCAGAAAACACCCCACAAATACATATTTTTTTTTATCATTAAATTTATCAACAAACCGGCTAATGAGTGGCCCCAGGTAGACCAGGCTAAAACCATAAATCATAAGAACTCTTCCGATGGTCGCTTGTGACGCACCGATACGGTTAAGATAAATCGGGCTGAAATAATTTAAGAATCCAACTGCCGCAATGGAAGCAGGAAGGCTGCTCAGGAAAATAAGACTCAGAACGATCCGGTTTTTTAAAAAACTTGAAAAGATAGATTCACCGGATATGAATGGCTGCAGTCTATCGGGGTATTGCATTTTTGGACGGATCATGGCCCCGCGCATAAAAATCAATGAATAGGCAATAATACTATAAAGAATCATGGCTCCGATAAAAAATACCCATCTGTAACCGAATTTTTCGGCAAGAAGCGCCCCGGTTGCGCCCCCACAAATGCTGCCGGCATATAATCCGGCTATAAACTGGGCAAATGCCCGAGCCCTGCTGTTTTCGTCACTAAATTCAATCACAAACCCCTGGGATGCCAAAAGGGTAAGTCCGTATCCCGTTCCCACAAGTGCACGCGAAACAATGAAATGGATGACATTCGGTGCCAGCCAGGAATAGAAAACCCCTGTTCCTGCCAGGAACAGACCCGTAAGAAAAGGTTCATACCATCCCCGGCGGTCGTTCCAGAATCCGCAAAAGAAAATAGCAATTCCGACAAAAAAAAATTCCACGGAAATCGGAAGTCCCAGAATTACGTCCCTGGAAAGCCCGAAAACGGGTGTATACAGTTTTTCCATATGAAGCGGAATAAATGAAATGGAAATATCAATGCCAAAAAGGAACAAAAAGGTTACGGGCCGTATCAGGCCGTAATGAAAGGTTTTTCCTTCTTTTTCTCGAAATACGGGTTTGGTGATAAAATGAAAAATAAAAATTAGAATCTCGACCAGGAATAAAATAGATATGGCAATTACAGTCACAGCATTCAGGATCATATTGACCGCTTCCCGGATAAATTGATCCTTTGAAAATCGTATAACAACAGAGCCGGACGCGGATTTGTTCTTTTCTTTAAAAAATTCTGTGCGCTGGGTTTGTTCTAAAAAAGAAAACTCTGAGAAAAGAAAATTGGCTGTTCGATGGTATGATGGTGACGTTTTTTTTGTAACCTCCGGCCTGACGCAGTAGATTACGTTTTCCTCTTTATCCAGGATGAGTAACTCGTCAAGAACTGGATAGGGGTTCAACATTTCAAGAATGATGTTGTCTTTTTTTACTGCTTCTTCAAGAGTTAGGCCCTGGTTTAAAAATAAATCAATATGTTCTTTAACTATTTCCAAAGTCATTCCAGCTTTTTTCTGGCAGATATCCATGTATTGTCTCGTAGCATCATAGGTATTCAGGCTGGAGAAAATCACTAACATCGGTGCAATGACAAAAAACATGATAACAGTGATTTTCTTTTTGGGAAATTTCCCGATGTCAAGGGGGCTGGAGAGAATAGGGTTAAGAAAAAAAACAAGCAAAAAAATACCTGAAACAAGGAAAAAAGTACCCGATAGAATCTGTTTTTTATACTTTCCTTTGAGTAGATCCTTGGACTGGTCTTGTTTAAAAGAGAGGATCACGGTTGCCACCCATTTTTTTTGGAAATTCCGAACTGGAAATTGCAAAAAATGAGTCTCATTCTGCGTGATGATGGTGCTTCGGCCTATATATGATCGTTTTTCTTTCTTTATGTTATTGGGATTTTGAAGGGGAAAAGAGACCCTTGTATTTACTTTTTTTTCATCTGTAGTACTCAGTAATTGACCGTTGGGAAAACAAATTGAAACAGAGACATTGAGATCTGAAAATAATTTTGCTTCAGGACCTTTATCTGTTTCTGTTTTTAGGACAAATTGTTCTATTCGTTGTTTTGCAGTTATTAGCTTCCCATGGATCCCTACGAAGTTTTGCATGTCTTGATTCGAAAAAAAAGATCGCTGGATCTCCCGTTTGAGATCTTCTCCAAAGACATGAAATTTTACCGCAGCAGATTCCCCATATAATTTATCCAGTGTTGTAAAATTAAAAAGTGCATTAAATCCCAGTGCCGTTACCCAAAGTACAACAGCACAGAGAAATATTTTATTCCTTACAGACGTCAATACTTGATGTGATTCTGGCAAATTCGTTTTTGAATGCGGTTCTTGTTGTCTATTCATTGAAATCAAATTCGCCTTCAAACAACATGATCGGATATCCATGGATCTGGCTACCACTTTCATCTTCATTTATATGGATTTGGGCATTCGGTTTATGAAGCCTGCAGCGATAAGGTAAAATTGTATTTTTGGGGGAATGGATTAAATCCAAACGCCTGGCGACATAGGAGACTGCAACAGCCCCAGTACCGCATGCCAGGGTTTCTTTGTTTATTCCCCGTTCAAAGCATCGGTATTCCAGGATGTCTGACTCTGACTCATTGGCCGATACCGGTCTTGCAAAATTAATATTCATACCCACTGGGAAAAGGTTCAATTGCTTGGTGTTAAGACTCATCCCTATCTGATTCACGAGCCAAATGCCGAAATTCACTCTTCTCTCAATGATTTTCTCCGCCACTAGGTTATGGGAAGATGAGGCAAAAAGAACGTTTTCAAAGCCATCAAGAGGACCGTCCTTTGCTGGAAAAACAACCAGGTGGGGCTCACCTGTAAAAACAAGATATGCTTTTAAGTTTATGCGGGTATCATTTGAAAATGGTTCCAGGTCATGGGCACGGAATGTGATGTCAATGTCATTGACGGTATGAATTATATCATCATAGGGTTCGGCTACCAGCGGTTTGAACATGTTCTGGGGAATTCTCCGCGGGTGTCCGAGGTGGGCCCAGTTTGTGCCGTCTCCACGGTCTGTACCAATCTTTACTACTTTTGGGGTGGGGGTGGGTATTTCTGTAACGATCCTGACAGCACCCAACCCATATTTGCGAAAAAGATAGCTGGCGATGCACATTAAACCGTTGCCGCATGAAAAGGCCTCGGTTCCATCGGGCTCAAACATTCTGAAAATAAAATCAGCCCCGCTGAGTTCCGGTGTCTCAGCCCAATAACCGTGGGCTTTATTGATGCTGTCTAAAACTTCTCGTCTGCATCTTTGTATCACAAGAAAATTGTCAGCACCAATTCCGAAATAAGTGTTGGTCGCAAGGTTCGCAAAGTGGCACTTTCCCTTCTCCGAGAACAAGGGGCTTTCCAGTTCATCAATGATAACAAAATTATTTCCATAAGAGGTGTATTTTACAAAAGGTATTTTCTTTTTCATCAGAGGTTCATCCTTAGTTGTTTGAGCATGATCTATTTATTGCGACATACTTTTACACAGAAAAAGGCTATTGAACATTCCCACCATGAAAATTTTCGCATTATAAAAAAACAATTTCGTAAAAGTCAAGCAATGAATTCGGTCTTTCATCACACACCTATTCAAAACGATTTTTGGTATTCGGAAATAAATTAGGGTGCGGCTTTTTTGCGATAGGCCTCATGACAGTTTTTGGTAGTGATAATATTCCTCATTCTCTATCCGGGATTACTTGATTATTCTAAGATGACAATGCTTTGACAAAGGTTTTGGAATTTTTGTGGGTGGAGCTTCACTGTTCTTATAACCGGCATGGCTGGAGCAAGACGTCTGCCCTGGCCACAACGAACGTTGAAACGCCCCTGATTGCAATGCTTCGGTAGGTGTTTTATATAAAAAGATCCGTATTTTCCTGCCAGGAAGTAGCGTAAGACCTATGCAAACAATGCTGAACACCTTTATTCTCAGATGGTTCAAATCGTCCCAAAAGAGCCGCACCCAATAAACTATCTCATTTGTGCCGCTGGCCTGGATTTATTATTTGGCGACTGAAACAGGGCTTCCGATCGTCTTTCAGGTGCCTCTGACAGGGATGGTAAGCCTATTGACTTGGGGGGCTTTTGATGTTATGAGAGCGGGCAATGTTTCGTGTGTTAATTCTTGTTGAAATGATTGTTCAAACAAATGAATTGATTCGAATAAACATGGAATTTACTGTGTTCTGTTTGAAACCGACCTTTTTGCCGAATGGTTCTCTTTATAAGGTAAACTGATCACTGTTACCTTTGACTGGAGGTGTCATGTTTGCCTCGTTAAGATCAAAAATTTTTTCGCTGATTATTCTGATTCTGATCACCATGGCCGCTACCATTATGTTCTATACCAACCGGGATGTTACCCGGGCCATGATGGCGTCAGAAAAATCCTTCACTCAGAATATTCTGCACTTGATAAGTCTAAATATTCAGGGCAGCTACAGCAGACTCATGAATGACAAGATTGAAATCTTTTCCATTTTGGACAAGGAGCTCAAGGACATTTCCTCCATTTCCATGTCTGTAATGAATGACTATATAAATATGAGTGAATCCGGTGTAATGACCCGGAAAGAAGCCCAGTCCCGGTCACTGGACTGGTTGCAATTTTTGACTTTAAAAAATAAGGAACTGTTCGTTTTTGGAACAGACGGAATCATTATAGGACATTCAGACCCAAAATCTGTGGGTCATTCCATTGCCTCCCTAAAGGATGTAAAAAAACGGTTTCTGATTAAAACCATGAACTACGATGTTTTGGACGCCTCGGGGAGCTGGGCTGTTTTTTCCGAAGAGAATGCTGAAGGAAAGCAAGAAAATCGAAAGAAAGGCCTTTTTACGCCCATTCCAAAATGGCAATGGACTCTGGCAGTCTCCGTTGATTTTCACCAGATCGAATCTGAAAGCCAGGAAAAATTGAAAAATATCATCAAGGGACTTGATGACACTTTTTCAAATATTAAACTCAATAAATCTGGGTTTGTCTGCATGTTCAACGGAAACAAAGAGATGCTGATAAAACCCTGGGGAAAAACAAGCAGTGAGTTTGCTCAGACGATCAACAGCTATACCGGGAATCTGCTGTTGGATGACCTCATGGATACATTAAAACAGAAAGAAACAGCTACGATACGCTATAAGGCAAAGGGGAATGGTCATACTTCTGAAATCGAAGGCCAGGTGGCTTATTTTAAAGCGTTTGACTGGTATACTCTTGTTGCCGTTCCGGTTGATGAAATCCAGGAACCCGCTAAAAATCTAATTTCCAGACAAAGTTTCATCATCCTCAGTATCTTTTTGGGTAGCTTGATAGCGGCATTTTATATTGTGGGAAAAATCTCCAACCCCCTCAATCAGTTGACCGAATATGCCAAAGAGCTCCCTTTGATGGATTTTACGCAAACCGATGACAAAGAGATCCATCCATTAGAATCACTGCCCTTAAAATATAACGATGAGGTTGGACGGCTCGCAAAAGCCTTTATTTTCATGAAAGATGAGTTGAAAAAAAATATTTTAAAGACCATAGAAACCACCTCAGCCAAAGAACGTCTTGAACGAATGGCAGCAGAAGATGCCAACAAAGCCAAGAGTGATTTTTTAGCCAACATGAGCCATGAATTGAGAACCCCTTTAAACCATATCATCGGATTTACTGAACTGGTAGTGGATAAGAATTTTGGGGAGCTTAATGAAGTCCAGGAAGAGTATCTGGGTGATGTGCTGATTAGCAGTCGGCACTTGTTGTCATTAATAAACGACATTCTTGACCTTTCCAAGGTAGAGGCCGGCAAAATGGAGCTGGAACTTACAGATGTCAACTTGAAGATACTCATGGAGAACAGCCTGATCATGATCAAAGAAAAGGCCATGAAAAATAGGATAAAGCTGACAACTGAAGCCCAGGATATTCCTGAAACAATATCGGTTGACGAACGCAAGATCAAACAGATCCTCTACAACCTTTTATCCAATGCAGTGAAATTTACGCCAGAAGGCGGGGATATTATTTTGGCCGCGAAAAAAACAATGGAGGAAGGAGATAAAAATTTCATAGAAATTTCTGTGACGGACACAGGAATCGGTCTCAAACCAGAGAATTTAGAACGTATCTTTGGTCATTTTGAGCAAGTGGAATCTTCAACAAGCCGGAAATATCAAGGCACGGGCCTTGGCCTGTCGCTGACCCGAAAGATCGTTGAACTTCACGGCGGTAGAATCTGGGTTGAGAGCGACGGAGAAGGTAAGGGGAGTTGCTTTCGGCTTGTCATCCCCGTCTAAAAAAGTCCTTTGCTTATCACCCGGGGCCAGTTTGCCCCGTCGGTCATCTGTGGTTCCCTTTACCCACGCTCCATAGGGTCATCTTCCGACGGATATCATATAGCTGAGCTGTTGATTCATAAAACCTAGAATCTCTTCAATTTGGTCTTCAGCAAGAAGCCCCTGGTCAACAAGAATTTGTCCCAATAATCGGTGTTTTCCGTCCTGAACATTTTCATTCGTTTGGGTTTGGATTGCCTGGATCAGTTCTTTATCTGTGATAAATCCTTTTTCCACTGCAATCGTGCCAAAGCGTTTTCGCAAATAGTTTTCCATTTTTAAATCCTTTGATCATTTTACTGGGCATTGATATCCCTTTCGGTGAGGGTCTTGTTCCGGCCGGTCGCTTTTGCAGCATACAAGGCACTATCTGCCCGTTGAATAAGGGTTTCCATTGTGTCGTCAATTCTGTACTGGGCCACTCCCATGGAGATGGTAATGGTACCGATGTCTTTTCCCGATCCCTTTGTGACCCATTTCATATCCTGAAGATTCTTGCGAATCGCCTCAGACAGGCTGAATGCACCCTTTAGGGCAGTATCGGGAAGAACCAGGACAAATTCCTCACCCCCGAACCGGGCTGCCGTGTCTTTTCCTTTTATGTGTTCATTGAAAAGTCTGGAGAGCATTTTCAATACATTGTCCCCGATCAGGTGACCGTGGGTATCGTTGACTTTTTTAAAATGATCAATGTCGGCCAGGGCAATTGAAAGGGGGATTTCATTTTTCCTGGCGTCTTCCATGGCCCTGGAAAGGATTTCATTAAATCCCCGTCGGTTCAAAAGACCGGTGAGCATATCGGTTCTGGCCTTTTGCCTGATCCCTTCGAGTTCTTTTTTGAGGGTTTGAACTTCAGATGCAGTTGATGTCACCTGTTCTTTAAGATTCTGGCCCATCTTGATCATGTTCTTCGTTTCTATAACAATATGGCGTGCAAGGGTGGGAATCTCCTTTAATGAGGTGGTCTGACCGAGTTCCCGGGCATAAGAGACCAGGACATTTCCTTGGTCACCCAATTTACTGCCGGAATTTGTAAGGACTTTGGATAATTCCACAAGAATGGTCTGGAATTCCCTTGTTTTTTCTTCTGCCAGCACAACCTGGCTGTCTGCAAGATGTTTCCGGAATAATTCGAGAATGGGTTCAAGGGGAATGGTATCATTGTCTCGCTCCAGGGCGTTGATTTCAGCGGTCAGTTCCTGGTTTTTTCCCACTGCATATTCATACCACACCGAGTAGGTAATGGGATTATAGGGAAGACCATGCCTGGAAATTCGCTGCAATGCCAAACGCAGGTTTTTTCCGGATTCTTCGACGGATTCAGGATATAAATGATCAATCATGGTTTGGCCTGTGTAAAAAAATTATTTTTCAGCAAATTGCTGTTCAAGCCGTGCTTTGATTTCATTCCGGGTAAAGGGCTTTTGAATCAACACAGCCCGGGACTTTTGAATTTTAAAGATATCATCTGGAACAATTTCGTATTCGGCATAGCCGGTCATGAAAACCACCTGGATATCTGGTTTTAATTCTAGGAGTTTCGTTACCATTTCATGGCAGCTGCCCCCCGGTATGATAACGTCTGAAAGGATCAAGTCTATGGTTTCATGATTGACTCGAAAAATGTCCATGGCTTGCTGGGTGGAAGCGGCTGCAAGGGTTGTATATCCAAGATTCTTAAGCATCTGGACCACCATTTCCCGGGTACCGTCATTGTCATCCACGATGAGAATTGTTTTCCCGGTATCTTGGCGGCCATCGGCAGAATTTTCATTTGCCTTTTGTTTCAACAAGCTGTTTTCACGGCGCAGCTGATCCAGTTCAGCGATCAGTTCCTGTTTTGATTTTTCATCATCTTTCATGGTAAGCCTTTTTCCGGCATTCTCTTGCTGTTAAATTCAAGATTGTCTGTAAGACGTCTATCAGTAACAGATTAATCGAAATAATAAAAGTATCTATTTAGCGTCTCCAGAAGCCCCTTGAGATCTCGCAGACGGAGGGGATGGACCCTTTCCAAATTTAAGGTTTTTGACGGGGCTGGCAATTGCGACAATCCCTGGTGGTAAGGAATTATCCCCGGCTGTAGATGAGCAGTCCGCCCGTGCAGCCTGTGATACCTGCAATTTCCTGAACGGTCAGGTTCTCGCCCAACAGCATCCAGGCAAGGATGGCAGTGGTTACCGGAACAAACGACATGATCAACGAGACCGTTATGGTTCCCAGGTGGCGTATGGCATAGGCAACACAGGACAGGGCCACAATATTGACGACAATTCCCTGGTAGGTGGCCTGCAGCACCATTTCAGAGACAGGCACCCTGAACCCGGTTGACGGGAAAAAGAACCAGAGTGGCAGAAAAAGGGCCACATTTACAACCGGAACCACCACCAAAACATCCTTCCAGGAGAATCCCCACAGCCGCACACCCACCATGTGAAAGGTATAAACAACAGCGGCACTGAGCAACAGGACAATGCCAAGCAGGTGCTCGGATGAAAAAAAGTTTTTCCCGATCATGGCAAGATTTGCCGCAAAAATAAGCGCAATGGCAGCATAGCGCACAACTGAAACCCGCTGTTTGAAATGTATCCATGCGGCAATGGCACCAAACACGGGCAGCATGCCATTGACCAGCACCCCGGCATGGGCCGCTCGAATTTCCATGAGGCCGTAGAACGACACCATGGTATAGGGAAAGCCAACACCCAGGCCAACGACCAGGTACTGGTACAGCGTAAATTTTTTCCACGGGTAGCAAACCACAAAGGGCAGGACCACGCAAAACGCCGTACAATACCGGAGCAGGGTGATGTCTGCCGGGGTCAGCCGGGTGTGAACCCCGTATCGGGAGATCGTTATCCAGCCGGACCACACAAGCACCACCAATACCCCGGCAAGGCAGGGTTTCAAATTCTTCAAAATATTCCTTTTGTTTTTTTATCGATACATATCGGCGGTAATGCTGAACCGGCGCATGATCTGCTGCAGGGCCTGGCGTTCCAGGCCGCATTTTTTTGCAGCCTGGGTGACATTGCCGCCTGAAAGCGACAGCATGGCCCCGATATAGTTGTGGTTGAACCGGACGAGCATCTCCTCCTTGGCCTCCTTGTAGGGCAGGCCCTGGAGGGTGTCATGGTCCATGGCATCCGGGTCGTACAGGCGGGGGGGCATGGGGGCAAGGGGAATGTCCGAGCCGGTAATGGTGTCTGAGTCGGCAGAGAGGATGCCCTGGATCAGGGTGTTTTCAAGCTCCCGAACGTTCCCGGGCCAGGCGTGCTTCATCAGTTGTGTCATCAGCCGGGGCGATATTCTTTTTTCCGGCCGGTTGAGCTTTTTGCAGTGCTTGACAACAAGGTGCTGGGCGATGCTCGGAATGTCGGTGAGTCTTTCCCGCAGGGGGGGAAGTTCAATGGTGAACACGTTGAGGCGGTAGAAGAAATCCTCCCGGAACTCGCCGTCTCCGATTTTCTGCTGCAGGTTCCGGTTGGTTGAGGCAATGATCCTTACATCAATCTTGATTGATTTTGTGTCACCCAGGGGTTTGATTTCGCGTTCCTGGAGAACCCGCAGCAGCTTGGTCTGGATGGTGGGGCTGATGTCGCCGATTTCGTCAAGGAAGAGGGTGCCCTGATCGGCTTCCTGGAACAATCCTTTTTTGTCCCGGACGGCATTGGTAAACGCCCCTTTCTTGTACCCGAACAGCTCGCTTTCCAGGATGTGCTCCGGTACGGTGGGGCAGTTGATGGGAACGTAGGGGTGATCCCGGCGGGGGCTCAGGCTGTGGATCGACTGGGCCGTAAGGTCCTTGCCCGTACCCGATTCTCCGGTGATCAAAACCGTGACATTGCTTTCCGCCACCATGGCGATTTTCTGGAACACGGATTGCATGGCCGGGCTCTCTCCGATGAGCTTTCCAAACTGCCCTTTTTTCTCGTTGTGGAATTTCTGGTTCTCCTTTAAAAGCAGGCTGCGCTCCAGGGCCTTTTTGACCCTGAAGATGATCTCGTCCCGGTCAAAGGGTTTGGAGATGAAATCATAGGCTCCCCGCTTAATGGCCTTTATTGCAACATCGATGCTGCCAAAGGCGGTGATCATGACCATGGTCAGATCCGGGAAACGGTCGCCCACCTGGTCTAGGAGCTCAAACCCGTCCATGCCGGGCATGCGGATGTCGCAGAGAACAAGGTCAAAGGATTCCCTGGACAGCACAGTAAGGGCCATTTCGCCGGAAAATACCGTTGTAACGGTGCAGCCGAGTTCAGGTTCCAGTGTGCGTTTGAGAAGCATGGCCATATCCCGTTCGTCGTCAACAACAAGAATGTTTCCCTTCATTTTTATGCCCCCTTGTGTCCGGGTGCCCGGGGAAGTATCACGGTGAACACGGTGCCTTTTCCAGGGGTGCTTTCAACCGTGATGTCGCCGCCGTGGTTGGAGATGATGCCGTAACTGACTGACAGGCCCAGGCCCGTTCCCTCGCCCACGGGTTTTGTGGTGAAAAAGGGGTTGAATATGTCCGGAAGATCCTTTTTCCCGATGCCGCAGCCATTGTCTGAAACCGAAACAAGGACCTGGTTGTTTGCGTTTACCCGGGCCCTTATGGTTATGACGCCCTGCTTTGCCACGGCATGGCCTGCATTGATCAGCAGGTTGATCATGACCTGGCGCAGCTCCTGTTCGTTGCCCGTCACCATGAGACCCTGGTGGGGATCATGGTCCAGGATGATGTCAACCCCCCTCAGGTCCGGGTGGTTGCCCAGAAATTTCACCACGTCGTCAACCACCTGGGTGATGCTGACCTGGCCGTTGTCTGTGGAGCTTTTTCTTGAAAAGGTTAAAAGGTCTGAAACAACGGTCCGGCAGGCATGGACATGCTTTTCAATGATCTTTAAATCGTCGTGATTGCTGTTCGCTCCCTCCGGCTCGTTCTTGAGCATCAACTGGGTATAGCCAAGGATGATCCCAAGGGGATTGTTGATCTCATGGGCCACCCCGGCCGACAGTTCGCCCAGGGCCGCAAGTTTTTCCGCCTGGGCCATCTGCTTTTCCATCATTTTTTTGTCGTTGATGTTCTTGATGATGAAATGGTAGGTCTTCTGGCAGCCAAAGGCGCCATAGTCCACCCCGCAGGTGATCATGACCAGCAGGGTCTCCCCGTTGGGGCGGGCAAAAAGGGTTTCCTCGTTGAGGATGAATTCGTGGGCGTTGATATGCTCCTGGAGGCGCATCCATTCGTTTTTGTCTGCAAAGAGCATCTTGACATGCATTTGGCCCCTGACCATCTCTTCCTTGGTATAACCAGTCATGGTGATGCCGGCCGGGTTGATCTCGATGATCCGCCACTGGCTGTCGGTGACAAGGATGGTGTCCAGGGACTGTTCAAATATTCTCCGGCATTTGTGCTCGCTTGTGGTGAGCATTTCCGTACGTTCAACCACCTTGTGTTCAAGGTTCTGGTTAAGGTGAACCAGCTTGATGTGGGTGGCTTCAAGATCCCGCTGGCTCTTTAAGATTTTCCGGTTGATGTTCCAGCTCTGCTTGAAAAACAGGGTGATCAGGCCCACCAGCATGAACGATACCGTGTTGATGGTACCGGAATAGGGGGAAATGGCCTGCCAGACGTCGTTGTTGGACGACAGGATCAGAAGCTGCTTGACGATGTGGCCGAATGACCGGGACACGGCAAAGATGGTAAAGCCCGAGCAGATCCACATGAGGTAGAGATAGACCATGTTGTCCGGGACTTTTTCCCTGAGCAGGCGGGCCTTGTGCAGGGACATGGCAGCAATGATGATCATGGCAAACGAGCCCAGGACATCCACGGCCAGGACGGGCATGTAGGGAAAAATCATGCCTCCTCCTTTTTTAACAGGCTCGAAAGGCCTTGGAAAAAGAGGAAAATGGCTGGCACGCACAGCAGGTGATCCAGCTTGAGAATATAATAGAAATTGGCAAGGGCCCGGCTGTCGTTGACGGGATCAATGTTGATGGTCCACACGGAAAGGGTTTTAACATCAACGGCTGAAATCTGGTTGTCCAGGAAATGGACTGCCAGGGCATCCAGGTTCCAGACGATGAAGAATGCAGCTGAAAACTGGATCAACCGCCACCCCCTTTCCCGGTCTAGGCCCTGGCCGTTGATGGTGAAAATTAAGGTTACCATGGAGATGAGAAAAAAAAGGTGGCCGAGCTGGTGGACAATGATGCCCTCGGACCCTGCATGCATCTGGGTGGCGAGGGCAGGGCAGGGCGAAAGGATACCCCAGCAGACGATAAGGGTGAAAAGGGCGTATGGACGGCGGGCGTGTGTCATTGGGTGGATGTTTTGCGTTTTTTATACAGGTGTTTGGTAAGGGCCACCAGAACAAACGATACCACCAGGGAGACCACATACCAGAAAACAGCGCTTGCCTCCAGGGTGCCGACCACAAAAAGGGTCTCTGAACCGAATTTTTCGTTAAGGGCTGCGGGATTGTACGAGAGGTTTACATAGGCCAGCATTAAAAAGATTGGCAGCCAGGTGGTCAAAAGGCTCTTCATCAGTCCTTCAAAAAAATAGTCGTAATAGGCCCGGTTGAGCTTGGCCTGGTCGATGTTCTTGGCCATGGCCCGGCCCTTGTCCGTTTCCGGGTGGCGGGTTGCCTCCTGCCTGAGGTCAAACCAGTATTTGAATTCCTTTTCAAGGCGCTGGTGCCGCTGTGTGGTGTAGGTGGCACCCAAAAGGGCTGACATCCCGGCTGCGATCAGTGCCAGTATAAATATGATGGCTACAGGCCCCAGGGGGGTTAGGGGGGCCAGCAGCGTGTCGAGCAGGGCTGCGGTCTTGAGGCTGAGGATTAAAATCTGATCCCAGAGGATGTCAAGCAGAGCGTCCATGGTGGTTTAACCTTTGTCAAAAGCGATTCTTTTTCAGGCGATTAAAGCCAGACAGGGGGTTGCCATTGCAACGCCCCTGTCATTTGCTGCCTGGTTATGTGGTTAATCTACCAGAGTTAGATCCAGATCTCAATCTTAAAAAACCTGAAGAACAGGAAGAACAGGGTGATGGCCAGAACCCATTTGAGCTGAATTTCGCTGAACAGGGTCTGGAGACGGCTTCCGAGCATACCGCCGGCAAAACCACCGATGATGATGGAGATGGCAAGCCACAGGTCCGGAAGGTAGCCGTTGAGCAGATATCCGATGAACGAACCAATACTTGAAAAGCAGGTGCCGACCAGGGCGATGGGAACGGCAACGTACATGGGCAAAGCGCCAAGACTTGTCATGGCCGGCACAAGGAGAAAACCGCCGCCGATACCGAAACTCCTTGAGACAATACCAATACCCACACCCAGGATACCGAAAAGAAGGGGGTTGATCCTGAACTCTTCACCCCAGAACTTGAAGCGGTAGTCGGTGAGGCTTGCCTTGACAGGCTCAATGGACCCCATCTCTGCGGCACAGCCCTCTTTTTTTGCCTTGGCAACGGCTGCATTGAATTTCTGAACCATGGCCTTGATGTTTTTTCTCTTTTCCATGGCCTTGGGGGTCAGTTCCTGGAGGGTCTTGATGCCCATGAGCACAACCAGGACGGCGAGCCATTCCTTGTATGAACTCATCGGCAGGTATTCAATGGCGTATTTCCCCAGCCATACGGAACCGATGAAGATACCCACACCAAACGAAAGACCCACGGGCCATGCTACCCTTTTCTCTTTTACGGCAACCGGTAAAAAGACCCCAGGGGTGAGAAAAGGGTCAGGGCGATGTTGGACGGACGAAGAACGTTGGCCGCGTTGATACCAATGGGACCTGCGGTTTGAACGACCATTGCCTGGAAGGCGGCCATGAGCAGTCCGCCGGCAGCACCGATCATGGAGAAGTAGGCACCCACAAGAATGGCGCCGATGATGATCCACAACGGATTCATGTACCGGCCACCCTTGTTGAGCCAGAACCCTTTGGATTTAAGGGTATAATCTCCGACAGATTCACCGTTGACCGATACAGTGAATGCCGTATCAGGCGGAGTGTGACGGTATGTTTTGAATGAAGCGGTGAACTTTCCCGTGGTTTTATCAAGGTCTATTTTTGTGCCCTTGTCCCAATAAGAACCTGATTTCTCAAAGTCGTTGAGAATGCTCCTGGAAAAGATGGTCACCTTACCCACCCGGGTCAGCTCTTTTGTGATGGTGTTGATACCATAGCTTGATTCGTGGGCATATTTGTAGAAGTTCCACTCGGCTTCGCTGGTGATGGCGTTAAGCATTGATCGGGTCTGATCGTCCAGATCTTTCCAGGAGTTGAGCTTGAACATGGTCGTACTGTAGAGCCCCCTTTTCCCCTTTTGGGTGAAGAACGAGGGACCGCCAAATTTCTTTTTCACAACCGTGCCGAATTTTTCCGGGTTGGAGGTGATCATATAGTAGAGAACCGGGATGCTGGTTTCCTTTGTAAAACCCTTTTTTTCGGCATCCTTGGCAAGCTGTTTAATTTCGGTCTTTCCAGTGGTGTCCTGGGGGGCGAACCGTTGCTTGGCGGCAATGCTCAGGAATAAATCGGTGCCGGGTTCAATGGTACCGGTCACTGTGACCACATCACCCACGCTATAACTTGATGCGGAAAGGGTTCCCGTGTTCTGGGCCAGGGCGGGCATGGCACAGAACAGGAGAACCATTGTAAAAGCAGATAATCGAGCAAAAACGTTTTTCATCTATCTTCTCCTTAAAACGAATTAATTGACATGCGCCTCATAGAAGCCGGATACTCCCAAACGCTGAGGTGCGGATCAGTGTAAATTTCAGGATAGAACCTTTAGCAAACTATGTGCCTTTTTGTTGCCGGGTTCTGGATAAAAAAATGATTTTTTTTTAATGTCCTGATTTTGCAGTAAAATATTTTTTTATCCCTTCTGGAAATTTTGATCGACCCTTCTGGCGGACGGGCGGATGGTGCTTCTATCCTGGATTTGATGGGCAAGAGGTGCATTAAAAATATTGCTGTGTCGTCTGCCGGGCTTTATCTGTTTTGATCCCGGCGGGTTGTTCGCAGCATGTTTTTTATTGCACCGCAATCTTTTTATTGCGGATTGAAACCTCCCTGGGGGTTGAAACGGGTAATAACCCATTTGGCCCTGGCTGGAGATGGCTGTGAAACGGCTGATGGTTATCCCGGCTGCGGGTTGTGCGGCTGTTTTGTCCCAGGATCGGTTGGTACGAATATTGCTTAGATCGACCACGTGAAAACGTGCCGTTATGTGATGTATGTTAGATTAATTTTAAGGAGAAGAGATGAATTATACAGAGATGCACAAACAGTTTATCTGGAATGTAAGGCTTGATTTTGACCCCGTCGGCATCCGTTATATCTATGATGAGTCAGAGATTGAGAAACTGCCCGTCACCCATCGTGCAAAGGCCAAGATCACCTACTGCCAGTTCCTGGCAGCGGCCCGTCAGCAGAGATCCGCCCTTTTCATGGAGCCGAAGAAACTGCTGTGTCAGAACGCCTATCCCGTGTTCGCTTTCAGGGAGTTAGAAAAGGAGGCCGATACAAAACGCCACATGAAATACCTCCAGGATGAAGAACTTGCCTGGGAGGCTCCCCAGCAAAAGGTGAAGCTTGAAAAAGGCTGTGTGGGCATCTATATGGCTCCCCTTGATTTCTTTGACAAGATAGATCTTGCCCCGAGCGTTGTGTTCTTTGTGACCACGCCCTACCAGGCATACCACCTGCTCAATGATTACATGGGCGCCATGAAAAAACCCAACCTTCAGTTTTTTCACACCCCCAACTCAGCTGTCTGCTCCGGTTCTGTTTACAGCTACGTCAAAAACACCGCCAACATGACCACCATGTGCGCAGGTTCCAAGACCAGCGGAAAAACAGAGATGAACTACGTCAATGTCTTTATTCCGGGAGATCAGATCAATGCCATGGCCGAACAGCAGAAGGCCCGGGTAGAAAAGGGCGAAGGTGCCTCCCTCCTTGGCAAGGGGTCCCAGGCATGGCCCGGGCTTGATGCCTGCAAGGGATGCCCCATGTTCAAGTTTGAAGAGGTTGAGCCTAACGCATAGATAACCGGTGCGGCCGGAGTATTTGCCCTGGCCACAACGACCGATGAAACGCCTCTGATTGAAATCGGTGGGAGGCGTATCATCTATAAAATGGGCGGGTTTTGTCTGACGGTATTTTCAAGCGACAAAACCCGTCGCTTGTTTCGGCTGCAAATGCGGCCGTGGGGTATAAGATTTCCCGCCTGAAGTCCTGCCTGATCCAATCAGTGTGAGTTGTTTTGAACAAGTGAGATCAGTTTTTGCAGGGCAATCACACCCAGATAGGTGAGGCCTGCAATGACGATAATGGTGGGCCCGCTTGAAATGGCGCCGTAAAAACTGATGCCAAGCCCTGCCCCGTTGAATGCCATGCACAGCAGGATCGAAAGCAGCATCATTTTCCCCATGCTCGAGGTGAATTTTCCGGCAATGGCCGAAGGAAGGGTCAAAAGTGCGATGACCATGACGATGCCGACAATCCTGACGAGCAGTACGATGGTCAGTGCCGTGAGGCAGAGCAGAAGAATATAATACCTTCCCGAGTTCACACCCCGCAGGGTGGCATATTCGTCATCAAAACATACGGCAAGGAGCTTGTTGAAAAAAAGGGTGGTGATCAAAAGGATGACAAGGTCAAGCACCACCACCAGGATAATATCCTGGGATGAGATCAGGAGGATATCGCCAAACAGAAAGCTTGAGATCTCAAAATAACCCGGGGTTATGTCGATGAACAAAAGCCCTGCGGCCATGCCGACGGCCCAGATGGCACCGATCACGGTGTCTTCTCTTTCCCCTGCGTAGAGGCTTACAAGACCCATGATCACGGCTGCCCCAAGGGCTGAGACAATGGCCCCGTGGATGGGCTGGACAAAGGAGAATCCCAGCACCTTGTTTATGTAGAGGGCCGCACCAATGCCGCCAAATGCGGAGTGGGAGATGGCGCCTGCCAGATAGCTGATCCGCCGTGTGACCACATAGGTACCGATCACCCCGAAGGAGACGCTTGCCAGGATACCCACCACCAGGGCATTTCGCAGAAAAACAAGGTCCGGATCCGTGAGCAGGTGCAGCAGATCAGTCATTGGAGTGCCCCCCCTCGCTGCACCGGTGATCATGGCGGATCATTTTAAGATCCCCCCCGTAAATATCCTTGATCAGGGTGCCGTCCATGGTGGTGGTCGGATGGATGTTCACCTTGCGATTGACGCAGATCACGCTTTTTACCACCTGGGAGGTAAATCCAACATCGTGGGAGACCAGAAGGATGGTCATGCGGCTGTTGAGCTCCTTTAAGATTGTAAACAAAGCCTCTTCTGACTCTTCGTCAATGTTGGATGTGGGTTCGTCCAGGAGCAGCAGTTCCGGATCACTGCACAGTGCCCTTGCAATGAGAACCCGCTGTTTCTGACCGCCTGACAGCTGGCTGAAATGGTGCCGTGTATGTTCGCCAAGGTTTACCTCCCTAAGGGCTTTTTGGGCCCTTGCCCTGTCATCGGCTGAGTATCTTCCCCAGAAGTTGTTGCCCAGGCGGCCCATGAGCACCACATCCATGACGGTTACGGGAAAATGCATGTCAAGGGTCGAGTGCTGGGGCATGTACCCGACCCTGAGCCGGCTTTTCTCAGGAGAGGTGCCAAGCACCTCAATGGTGCCGGTGTCAGGCTTTAACAGCCCGAGAAAAAGTTTGAGCAGGGTGGTCTTTCCGCCGCCGTTGGGTCCCACAATGGTGGCAAAATCCCCCTTTTCGACGTAGAGGTTGACCCGGTCAAGCACAAGGCCCCGGTTGTAGGAAAATGAAACATCTTTTAAAACAACTGCATTGTTTGACTTCAATTTGACCATCCTTCCCCCATTGTTGCACACCACACAAGTCCCGCTGAATTTTCCGGGGCAAAGATAGCACAACTTTGTGTTAAATGAAATCGGGTTCACGCCTGCTGGGGGAATTGTTTTTTTAGATTAACTCCATGAACCTGTCCAGGGTTTCAAATACCATGATCACACTCTTGATCTCCACATGCTCATCCTTTGCATGGGCCGTCTTGTTGCCCCTGGCACCCCATATGATGCCGGGGATGTTCACGTCGCCTAGAAACCGTGCATCGCTTGCACCGTGTTCGTTGCCCGTGATCGTCTGGGGAACAAGGGCCAGAAGTTTGTCAAGGTAGTCTGAATGCCCGCCTGTGAACAACGGTTCCTTTTCCTTGATGGTTATTGCCGAGGAGGTAAGACCGTCAATGTCCGCCACAATCCGGTCCGGATCATCGTTTTCCGTGTACCGGATGTCAAGTAAAGCACTGGCCTTGTCACATACCTGGTTGACCGAGTCCCCCCCCCGGATGATGCCAATGTTCAGGGTTTTGTGCCAGTGGCCCTCTGCCGTGTCTGTGAACAGGGGGCGGATTTTCTGGAGATCGTCAACCAGGAGATCAATGGCATTAATCCCAAGCCAGGGTCTTGCTCCGTGGGCTGCCTTGCCATGGGCCATAAGTTCCAGCTGGAGAATTCCCTTTTCCTTGAGCACCACCTTTTCAGGGTTGCCGCCGTCAAGGGCAATGGCAAAATCAGCCTTGATATCCTTGAGTGCGTACTGGGCCCCGTCATAACCGCCCGTTTCCTCATCGCCGGTGATCAGGATGCCAAAGGGCAGTTGGGCCTGGCCCTGCTGATTCTTTTCCAGGGTTGCCATCCATTTTTTCAACAGAACAAGGCAGACGGCCACGGCATATTTATCGTCATTGCTGCCCCTTCCGTAGAGGTTTCCCTGGTTTTCAACAGCGGTGAAAAGGGCGTCTTCAGCCTCAACAACGTCAAAGTGGGCCATGAGCAGCACCGGGGTCACCCAGGCTTCCGGGGTGACAAGGATCGATGGAACGTTGTTGTGGTCAATTCTTGTATAGACGGCGCCGGTCTGTTTGACATAGGCTTCAATAAAGTCTGCACACCGGTTGATTTCTCCGGGTCTTGAGGCGGTGCTCTTAAATTCAATCAGCTCTTTTAAAAGGGGGATGATCTCATCCTTATACGCGTTCATGGGTATGGCTCCTTATATGGGCTTAAACATTCGGTATGACCGGGGCAGGGGTCGCCCTGGCCACATCTATGCATGAAACTTGAACCTTCGACAGCAGAGGCGACCGGGGCAAGACCTTCCTCCGGTTGCCGGAATGATACAAGTTTCATATGAAAAAAGACCAACGGTTAACGTTGATAAAGGGCCTTTTTATTCCTCCCATGCATTTTCGTCAACCCCCTTTTTCAGGGCAGGTGCTGCGGCAAGGGTTGCGATCTCATTGTGTTCAAGGCGCCGGTGTAAACGGGCACTCTCCGTTTTTATGGACCGGGTCAGGGACGTAAGCCTGCTCGGATCATGGGGAATCTGTTCCTGGTCAAGGTACTGCGCAACAAGCTTCCGGCCGCACAGAACATTGAGAAATATTTTTTCCTCTCCGCCCAGGCCAAACCCTGAACCGCCATGGGTGCCTGCCACATGGGTCTTTACCCCGTCCCCGAAAAAGGGGGTGTTGTAGGTCAGAAGCGATTCCCCTGTCTGCTGTCGGCACAGGTCATCAATGTACTGGTAGTAGGCCCTGAAGGTATCGACATCCTCAAGTCGAACCTTCATGGCATACCCCTGGTCCTTTAGCACCCTTGCCGTGGTGTAGAGGTCTGCAAGCCCGTTTCTCTCGCCAAGGCCGAACACCGAGGCTTCAACAACGGTTGCGCCTGCCACAACTCCCATGACGGTGTTGGCCGATGCCATGCCAAGGTCGTTGTGGCAGTGGACGGCAATTCGGGTGGAACTGTCCCTGGCCATCCCGGCAATGGGGGCAATGGCGTCGTGTACCTGGTTGGGGGCCATGATGCCCGAGGTGTCGGGCAGGGAGAGGATATCCAGGGCGAGTTCGTTGATGAGGTATTGGGCCGCCCTTGACAGGAATCCGGGATCGGTGCGGCCGATGTCAAGAAAGGCAAGGGAGATACGGGAGCCCGGGCAATCTGCCCTGATGGCTTCAACCGTTGCCCCTAGGTCTGGGAATGCCCGGTCCATGGGGCTTTTCCACTCTTTTTTTGCCACATGGGCATGGAGGTGAAAATCCATGGCACCGGTTTTGGCTATTATTTGTACATCCCTGGGACATGCCCGGCCCATGGCGGCAACCCGTATGGAATAACCTTTTTTAATGATTGACGCAGACAGTTGTTTGAGTTTTTCCTGTTCTGACCCATGGGCCGGGGGATAACCTGCCTGGGAGATATCAATGCCTAGTCGTTCCTGGAAGTTGAGCACGGTCATGGCCTGGTCCGGGGAAAATACCATGCCCCGGTGCTGCATGCCTTCCCTCAGGGTTTCGTCAATGATGCACAGTCTGTTTTTGTCCATGGGATCTCTCGGTTTATTTTGGATTAAAAATCGTTTCTCTGTTGACATTTTGTCGCAGTTGCATCTATTTAAACACAATCAGGTGCTCTTTTCGAGCATAATAGGGAATCCGGTGAAATTCCGGAACGGGCCCGCCGCTGTAAACGGGGACGAACGCTGCAAAATGTCACTTTCGGGTTGTGATGCGAAGGGAAGACGCAGCCACTAGGATGATCCGTGAGTCAGAAGACCTGCCTGGTGGACAGTCAAACTTCCCGTGGACAGGAAGCGCCTGGCGATATTCAGGAGAAGAAAAGGGATACCCTGAATCGATGTTCATCGGTTCGGGGTTTTTTTGTTTGCCTTGAACCCTTTTACCCAACTGTTTTTTATGGAGAGGCAAAAAAAATGAACCAAGACCATGTGTTGAAAATCAACAGGATTGGCAGCAATGGGGCCGTTTCAGACAATTTCCCGGTTTATACCATGAGGGATGGGTTTCTCTTTCGAACAATTGCCCACCCCATGGGGTGGTCAGAGTTCCCTGATTATAAACTTGGCGCAGATGGAAAATTTTATCGAACCCGGTATCATCTCCAGGGGGCAAGCCTGATGCCCGAATATGAGTTTGGTCCTGGCGGTAAGCTTTTCCGGACGAAAACCCATGGGGACGGCCCGGGCACAGAGCCTGAATTCGTGGTTCTGGACTGACCTGTTCCAGAACCGGCGGACGTGACCCCGGCCATGCCCCAGGGTGAGCCGGGTAAACCGATCCATGGGGAAAAAACGCCTGGTTCAGGCAGCGGTGGCACCGGGAGGGGTATCGGTTTCACAGCGGTTCTTGCCGTTGGCCTTTGCCCGATAAAGGGCCTTGTCCACACGCTTGAGCAGCGTCTCCCGGGTGTCGCCGCTGACGTATTCCGTGACGCCCAGGCTGATGGTGGCGTGGATCTGCTGTTCCTGGTAAATGGTGGGGTGGGATGCCACCGCCCCTCGTATCTTTTCCGCCGTTTTCATGGCATCCCCAAGTCCGCATCCCTTGAGAAGGATGAGAAACTCCTCACCGCCCCACCTGCAGAGAATGTCATTGCTGCGTATGGTGTCGGCCGTGGTCTCAACGGTCTTTTGTATGACATTGTCGCCGGCCAGGTGGCCGTAGGTGTCGTTGATCCCTTTGAAGTGATCAAGGTCAAACAGGATGATGGACAGGGGGGCCTCTTTTCGTTGGATATCCTTGAGGGTCTGGTCCATGATGATGTCAAAGGCCCTGCGGTTGTAAATTCCCGTGAGTTTGTCCGTTGCCGCCATTTTTGTAAGACGCCTTTGATATGAGGCAATGGTGAAATTGGTGGCAATGAGGATCAGGCCGGTGATGGCAAAGGAAAAGACAAGATTGATGACAAGGGTATTGCGGACATCTTCAATGGCCTTGTCTCCGAACTGCTCGACAAAGAGATACCAGCCAAACTCGGGTATGTACCGGGTGTTCACATAGATGGTCTTGTTGTCCTTTTTGTATTCAAAAGACTGGGGGGTTCCCCTGTGGATCTCCTGACGGTGCCCAGCGATTCCACGGATGTCAAAGATGTTTTGGACCGGTTTTGAAAAATGCTGACCATAGAGGGTGATGTTGCCCGTTTTATCCGTAAAAAAAATCGTTCGGTTGTATCGTTCCTGGTAGGTGCTGATCAGCTTTTTCACCGCATGGATGGCAAGACCGACCCCGGTTGCGCCGATGTAGTTGCCGTCATAGTCATACACCTTGTGGTTGATGAAGATGGTCATGGTGTCGTGGTTGGCCATGTCCGGGTCCAGGTTGATCTCGTAGTCCTTGTCAAGGTTGGTGACGCGAAAATACCACTGATCACGACTTTCGTCCGGTTGAACGGTTTTTAACAGACCCTTTGAGTAATAGTACCGTTTGGTGTGGTCTGAGACAAAAAAACTGGAAAAGGTGTTGTACTTGATCTTGATCTCTTCAAGGTATCGGGCAATTTTTTCGGGGTCATTTTCTCCCTGGATGACCCAGTCCCGAAGAAAGGTGTCAACCGCCATGAGGGAAGCGATAAAGGTCGGTTTCAGAAGATCCCTCTGGATCTCGGAATATACGTTGTCCCCGGTCAGGGGAAGTTCTGTCTGGGTAATGTGGTGGCTCAGGGCAGCACTCGAGACAAGGTAGCTTGTGACGCTTGTGCCGATGAACCCTGTGAGCAGCAGCAGGCTGATGATGATGATAAGTCGATGATTTCTCTCTGGCATTTAACTCCTTGGACGGTCTGATGGGAATGAAGGATCAATTCAAAAAAGAAATTATCACAGACTTTTTTCTGGAATTCAATATAAAAAAAATTAGTGCTTTTGATCGTGGATGCTGCTATTTATTAAAACCTCGGATGAATATTGAGTTGACCCATGGACTCTTCCGGGTTCTGAACCCCCTTCGGGGACATTGGAAATGGGGTCCATGGTAAATCTTTAATGAAAAAAAGGAGCAGAACCATGGCTCAAAGATATGGGGCGATACGGTTTGTTATCGCTGTACTGGTGCCAATGGTGATGGTGTCTCTTTTTTCTGTCCCTGCCTTTGCAGACAAGAAAAAGATCAACATCCGTTTCAGCACCTGGCATGTACCTTCCGGGGCCGATGTTCAGAAGCTCTGGATCCCCATGCTCGAGGAGATGAAAACGAGGAGCAACAACCGCATCACCTATACCCTGTATTCGGGCGGTGCCCTTGGCAAGGGGCCGGACCATTTTGACATTGTTAAAACAGGGCTCTCCGACATGGGGTATGCAACCTTGAGCTGGACCCCGGGTCGTTTCCCTTTGACCGATGTGCTCTCTTCGCCCATTGTCTGCCCGGCAAAGTGGAAGGGGGTTGAGGCGGGCATGGCCATGTACGATCGAATGCTCAGCCCTGAGTTCAATGATGTCAAGGTGCTCCACATCAACAACTGCGTCATGGCCCATCTTTGGACCACCCGGCCGGTAACACGGCTTGAGGATCTCAAGGGCATGAAGATCAGAAGCCCGGGTGGCCTCCAGACCCGTGCCATACAGGCCCTGGGGGCCACGCCCGTATTCATGCCCCTGGGAGATGTGTATCTGTCCATGGAGACCGGGGTGATCGACGGGGTTGTCACCTGTCCTGCCCTGGTCAAGGCGTTCAAGCTCAACGAGGTGGCAGGATTCGGGGTGCCGACTTCCTTTGGCTGCGTTTCCGAAGGGTTGTTTGTCAACAAACGCTTCTGGGAAAGGGTGCCTGAGGATCTTAAACCCATCATCGAAGCTGTTGGAAGGGATGCCTATAAAATTGCAGGGATCTTTGACGAAGGGTGGTATGATGCGATCATGGCCGAGTTCAAGACCACCATGGAGATCAAGGAACTTTCCCCGGCCGAGCAGCAGCGATGGGATGACCGGTTCAGAACCATGCTTGCAGAGTGGGCCGAAGAACTTGAGGTAAAGGGACTGCCCGGTAAAAAAGCGCTGACCGCCTTTAGGGAGGAACTTGACCGGGTGGGTGTTGGGTTTAATGCCTGCCCTTACTAGCAATGTACTTTTTGCACGGTTTAAGCGACTGGTGCATGTTCTTACCCGCTGGTCCCTGGCCCTTGGCATGGGGTGGGTCCTGGTGATGATGATCCTTACCACGGCGGATGTTGCCGGCCGCTATTTCTTTTCAAAACCCGTGCCGGGCGCCATGGAAATGAGTTCGTTCATGCTGGCCGTTTTTGCCATGCTGGGCATGGCCCATACCCATCAACGGGGTGCCAATGTCCGGGTTACCATGCTGATTCGCACCCTTCCCCCTTTTATGGCCAATCTGCTGGTGATCATCTCCACCCTGCTCACCCTTCAGGTTGTGGGAATGATGGCTTGGTATGCCGTCATCATGGGACTGGAAGAGTATCATGCAAATGCCAGTACCGATACCCTTTCCATTCCCCTGTATCCCCTTGAGTTCCTTCTGGCCCTGGGTGCGCTGTTCCTCGGGCTGGAGATCATTGTCAATCTTGGCGATGCTTTTTACCGGCTCTTCACAGCCAAAGACCAGGGGTAAAGGACACGATCATGGATCCCCAGACCATTGGATTTATCGGCATTGGCGTATTGTTCCTGCTTTTGTTTGTCGGCATGCCCATCGGCTTTGCCCTGGCCTTTGTGGGGCTCTGGGGAATTGCCCTGATCACGGATATCCGTGTTGCCCTTCCCACCCTGGTTCGCTCGTTTAACGGCACCTTTACCACCTATTCGTTTACCGTGATCCCTCTGTTTGTGATCATGGGAGAGCTTGCCACGGTTTCGGGTTTAAGCCAGGGCATATATACCCTTGCCGACAAATGGCTCAGAAGACTGCCCGGTGGTCTTGCCATTGCAACCCTGGGCGGGTGTGCCGGGTTTGCCGCCATTTGCGGATCGTCCGTGGCAACGGCTGCAACCATTGGCAGGGTGGCCCTGCCCGAGATGCGAAAGTACAATTATGATACCTATCTTGCAACGGGAAGCGTTGCAGCCGGCGGCACCCTGGGCTTTTTAATTCCCCCCAGCATCGGGTTTGTGGTTTACGGCATTCTCACCGAACAGTCCATTGGCAAACTCCTGGTTTCAGGCATTCTGCCCGGGGGGATTCTGGTTGCCGCCTTTGTGGCCATCGTGGTCTTCTGGGTGGTGCTCCGGCCCCAGGCGGCGCCCAGGAATCTTGAGCGGGCAGGCATGGACGAGAAATTCAAGGCCCTCAGGGATGTGTGGGAGCTGATTCTGGTTTTTTTCCTTGTAATGGGGGGGATTTATTTCGGGCTGTTTACCCCCACCGAGGCCGGTGCCGTGGGGGCTTTTTTTCTCTTTGTGGTGACCCTTTTGAGGAAAAAACTGACCTGGTCTTTGCTGGTCGAGGCATTGGCTGCAACGGTCCGGGTGTCGGTCATGATCTTCATGATCCTTGCAGGCGCCTATGTGTTTACCTATTTCATGGCCTTGACCCTGATTCCCATGAACCTTTCCGTGTGGCTCAGTACCATGGCGGTGTCGCCATACCTTATCCTTGCCGTGATACTGACCGGTTACCTTGCCCTTGGCTGTTTTCTGGATGCCACTTCCATGATGGTGCTGACCCTTCCGGTGATTTTTCCCACCATTTTAAAGCTTGGGTTTGATCCGATCTGGTTTGGGGTGATTTCTGTGCTGATGATGGAGGCAGGGCTTATCACGCCGCCCCTGGGTTTGAACATCTTTGTGATTGCAGGGGTGGCAGATGAACCCATGGAAACGGTGTTCAAGGGAGCATTCTTTTTTCTGCTCCCCATCTTTTTCGTGGTCGTTCTTGTGACCATTTATCCGGAAATTGTTCTTTTTTTACCCCAAATCATGGGGCGATGAACCATTGGGGGCTTGGACCTGTTTTATCTATAAATCGGTTTTTATGCCCATGCCCTTTGCCCGTTCCACCCATTGCTTTCGTGCTAGAATTCTCATGTTCTCGGCATTGTCAGTTTCATCCACGATTTCCATTCCCATAATCGTTTCAATTAAATCTTCAAGCGTTACCAATCCGTCTAAGCTGCCATATTCATTTACAACAATGGCGATATGCTGGCGATCTTTAAGAAAATGCTCAAGCAGATTCGGCAATGACACCGAGTGGGGAACTGCAAGGATATTACGCTTTAAGGTTTCGAGCTTTTCATCGCCTAGGTTCTGGGTCGCATAAGCCAAAACGTCACCCTTTAGAACGAATCCTGTGATGTCATCGATATTCCTGTTGTAGAGTGGCAGGCGGGAGAACGGGGTTTGGCTTATTTGTTTTAAACAATCGTTTATTTTTATATCCTGGTCAATGGCTTCGATCACGGTGCGTGGCGTCATTATGTCCACCACCCTTAGAGACTCAAACCTGAGCAGGTTTTGTATTATTTTCGATTCGTTCGCATGAATCTGACCTGTTTTGACACCAACCGATGTCATGGCAATGAACTCGTCCCGGGTAAAGATCTGACGGATTTTTCCCCGGGAAATAAATTTTGTAACCTTTTCTGAAACCCATACAACCGGGTAGAGCAAAACAATCAAGGCTTTTACAAAAAAAGCGACCGGGCTGGCCAGGACGGCCCAATATACGGCACCGATGGTTTTAGGAAGGATCTCAGAAAGGAAAAGAATTAAAAAGGTCATTACACCGGAGAAGACTCCAAACCAAGCGTTTCCAAAAACAACCGTGGCTTTGGCCCCGGCACCGATTGCACCGACCGTATGTGCAATGGTGTTCAGTGTCAAAATGGCCGCAAGGGATCGGTCAATACGATCCTGTTTCAACGCTTTTAGCAGTTTGGCAAATTTAGGCCGTTTTACCTTTATCCCTTCAACATATGAGGGTGGAATGCTCAACAGCACGGCTTCAGCAATGGAACAAAGAAATGAAACAACCAGTGCCAGCAGTACAAAGGCAATTAAAAGGAAAACATCCCTATCCATTTATTAATGAATCATCACATCTGGACTCAAATGGGCCGTGATTCTCCGTTCGATGCGTTTAAACACAAAGATCAGCCCGTAAACCAGGATGAGATAGATGACGGCTGCTGTGATAAAGAGCTCGTAAAAGGCAAAGGATCGTGCCGAAACAACCCTTGCAACCCCGGTGATGTCCATGAGGGTGATGATCGAGACCAGGGATGAGGCCTGGAGCAGAAAAACCACCTCATTGGTGTAGGCGGGCCAGGCGATCCTCAGGGCTGCCGGCATGATGATTCTCCGGTACAAAAGGGTGCCTGACATGCCGCAGGCCCGGGCCGCTTCGATTTCACCAAACTGGATGCCTTCAATGCCGCCCCGGAAGATTTCGGAGCTGTAGGCTGCCGTGTTCAAGGTTAAAGAAAGGACTGCACAGAAGTACGCCTCCCTGAAGAACTGCCACAGGCCGATGTCCGATAAAAACGGCTGGAACTGCCCGCTGCCATAGTAGATCAGAAACAGCTGCACCAGGAGGGGGGTTCCCCGGAAGTAAAAGTTGAAACAATAGGCTGGTGTCCGGACAAAGGGATTTCTTGAGACCCGCATGATCGAAAGGGGAATGGCCAGTATAAAACCGATGATGACGGAAAGGGCCGTGATCTCAAGGGTGAGTATGGTGCCGTTCAGGAATCGGGGCAAGGTGTCGATGATAACGCTGGTTTCCATGGTTACGCTTCCCTCCTGACGCCCCGGTTGGCCCTTTGTTCTGCCCATTGCTGGAAGAGCAGGGACAAGATGGTGATGGCAAGGTAGATCAACGAGGCTGCAAAGTAGCAGGTAAAGGGCTTGTGGAGATTCCTTGCCGCAATGTCCGTGCTCCGCATGAGTTCGGGCAGCTGGATCACTGACACCAGGGCCGTTGCCTTGATCAGAACCATCCACACATTGCCAAGACCCGGGATGGCAAACCGCCACATCTGGGGCAGAAGAATGCGCCGGAAGACCAGCAGAGGACCCATGCCGCAGGCCTGGGCCGCCTCGATCTGTCCCTTGGGTACAGCCAGAAATGCCCCCCGGAACACCTCGGTGGCAAATGCACCATAGATGAATCCAATGGTGAGGATGCCGGCGACCATGGGCTTGATCTCAACGTAGATCTCCTGGCCGAAAAATGCGGCCATGTCCTGGATCAGGGTCGGGGCGCCGTAGTAGACCAGAAGAATCAGCACCAGTTCTGGGATGCCACGGATGACAGTGGTATAGGTTTCTGCAATGATGCCAAGGGACTTGATGCTCGAGAGCTTGCAAAGGGCCGCACCCAGTCCGAGCAGGATGGTTATGACCATGGCCCCTGCACCGACGGTGATGGTAAGTTTTGCCCCTTTGAGCAGCAGGGGGCCGTATCCATGAAGCGTAAACACGTGGCTGGTATCCTAAGGCTTTTAAAGCCGGGAAATCGGCTGACCGATTTCCCGGTTTCGGTTTTATGGTTTAGTCTCCGTATACGTCGAAATCAAAGTATTTAGCGTTGATTCGCTGGTACTCACCGTTGGCACGGATGGTGTCGATGGCCTTGTTCATGAGGTCAAGCAGTTCCTTGTCCTCCTTTCGGATGGCAATTCCGATGCCTTCGCCAAACCATTTTTTGTCCGTGAAGCCTGGACCCACAAATTCAAAATCCTTGCCCTCTTTTTTGTTGAGGAATCCGTCGGAAAGGACCACAGTGTCGGCAATAACCAGGTCAACCCTGCCCGAGGCAAGGTCCATGTTGGCCTCGTCCTGGGTGGCATATGATTTGATATCCATGGTCTTACCAAACTTGTCCCTGACAAAGTTTTCATGGATGGTTCCCCTCTGAACGCCCACGGTCTTTCCCTTGAGACCCTCGGGGGTGATTTCAAAGTTGCTGCCCTTTCTGGCGATGAATTTTGCAGGGGTGAGGTAGTATTTCTTGGTGAAGTTGACCTTCTGGAGGCGTTCTTCGGTGATGGACATGGAGGCGATGATGGTGTCGAATTTTTTGGCAAGAAGGCCTGGAATCATGCCGTCCCAATCCTGCATGACAAATTCGCATTCAACGCCTGCTGCAGCGCACAGGGCCTTGGCAATGTCCACGTCAAATCCCTGGAGTTTGCCGTCTTTGTCAATGTAGTTGAACGGTGGGTAGGCACCCTCGGTTCCCATGCGGACCTTGGTGATGTTCCCGGCAAAGGCTGCGGTTGCAACCATGGAAAACACGAGCACAATGGACACGATTAGCGATCTCTTCATTCTTTTCTCCTCAATTTAAGTGTAATTAAGTTTACGCCTGGCTATGGAATAGCTTGTTTTACATCATATTTGAAAGAAACTGCCTGCACCGTTCTGAATCCGGAGATCCGAAGATATAGGCAGGAGAGCCCTGGGCTTCGATGACCCCTTGGTCAAGGAAGATGACCTGGGACGAAACTTCCCTTGCAAACCCCATTTCATGGGTGGCCATGATCATGGTCCGGCCTTCCTTGACAAGGTCCTGCATCACCTTGAGGACTTCACCCACCAGTTCCGGGTCAAGGGCTGAGGTGGGTTCGTCAAACAGGAGAACCTCCGGTTCCATGGCAAGGGCCCTGGCAATGGCTGCCCGCTGCTGCTGTCCGCCGGAAAGCTGGGAGGGAAAGTAGTGGGAGCGCTCGGAAATGCCCACCTTTTCCAGAAGCGCCATGGCGGTCTCCTTTACTTCCCTTTTCGGGCGCTTGAGGACATGGACCGGCGCCTCCATGATGTTTTCAAGGACCGTCATGTGGGACCAGAGGTTAAAGTGCTGGAACACCATGGCCAGGCGGGTTCTGATCCGGTCCACCTGTTTTCGGTCTTCAGGCACCATCTGGTTGCTGCGGTTTTTTTTGAGCCGGATGTGCTCGCCGCCCACATATATTTCGCCTGCCGTTGGGATTTCCAGCAGGTTCATGCATCGGAGAAAGGTGCTTTTGCCTGAACCGCTTGATCCGATAAGGGAGATGACGTCCCCTTCATTTGCGGCAACGGATATTCCCTTGAGTACCTTGAGCTGGCCAAAATCCTTGTAAAGGGACTCTACCCTGATCGCTTCTTTTTTTTGTGTATTCACTCTCCACCCCTGTGTGCATTGATATCCGGGGGTAACACTACCAATTAATCAACGTTTGTACAAGGGCAATTTGCCCGGAAAACGCTTTAATGGCAAAGGTCTCTTTGGTACAATTCTCTTGAATAGTAAATCACTATTATGGTATTCGATTCCTAAGGATATCGGTTTGATGGTTATCGGTGACAGTGCGTGGACTGCAAGTTCTGCACGGCCTGGCCGTTGTTTTATTGGGAGAAATTATAGATTCAGGAGCTTACAGAGGAATGTCGCTGGTTCAAGGGAGAAAAAAGACCCGCAGGGTATCAATTGGAAAGGTCTCTGTGGGAGATGGTCTGCCCGTGGCTGTCCAGTCCATGACCAATACCCAGACAGGAGATGTTGCCGCAACCGTTGCCCAGATCCAACGTCTTGAGGCTGCCGGTTGTGAAATTGTCCGGGTGGCCGTTCCCGACATGGCCGCAGCCCTTGCCGTGGCTCAAATTCGCCGGAAGATCAACATCCCCCTGATCGCAGACATTCACTTTGATTACCGGCTTGCCCTTGCAGCCATGGAATCAGGGGCTGACGGTTTGCGCATCAATCCGGGAAATATCGGTGAACAGTGGAAGGTGCGTGAAGTGGCAAACTGTGCCCGTGAAAAGGGCGTTCCCATCCGCATCGGCGTGAATGCAGGCTCCCTTGACCGGGAACTTGTTGAACGGTTCGGCCCCACCCCCGAGGCCATGGTCGAAAGTGCCATGGAAAATATCGGAATTCTTGAGCGCATTGGTTTTAAAGATATAAAAGTGTCCCTCAAGGCGTCGGATGTGGCAAGAACCGTTGCCGCCTATCGGCGGATTGCCGCAAGGACGGACGTTCCTCTCCATGTGGGGGTGACCGAGGCGGGTGGACTTTTTGCCGGCATCACCAAGTCGGCCATCGGCATCGGCATGATCCTTGCCGAGGGCATCGGTGACACCATTCGGGTTTCGCTGACCCGGGATCCGGTGGAAGAGGTGCGAACGGCCTGGGAGATTCTGAGGGCCCTGGGGCTTCGTTCAAGGGGACCGGAAATTATCTCCTGCCCCACCTGCGGACGTTGTAAAATAGACCTTTTCACCGTTGCCGAACAGGTGGAAACGGCGTTGCTCAACTGTCCTCTGGATATCAAGGTTGCCATCATGGGGTGCGTGGTCAACGGTCCGGGTGAGGCAAAGGAGGCCGACATCGGTATTGCCGGCGGCGATGGTTTCGGCATTCTCTTTAAAAAGGGAAAAGTGGTTCGGAAGATAGATCAGCATGACCTTGTCAGGGTCCTGCTCAAGGAAATAGAAAATTTAAAATAACTCTGGAGGAAAATAGATGGTAAAACCGGCTAAAAACGCGATATCACCCACCCGGGACGAAGACTATCCAATGTGGTACCAGGAGGTGGTAAAGGCCTCGGAAATGGCTGAAAAATCACCCGTCCGGGGCTGCATGGTGATCAAGCCCTGGGGGTATGCCCTTTGGGAAAACATCGTGGCCACCATGGATGGCATGTTCAAGGATACGGGTGTTAAAAATGCCTATTTTCCCCTGTTTATTCCCTTGAGTTACCTTGAAAAAGAGGCCGAGCACGTGGAGGGATTTGCCAAGGAATGCGCCGTTGTCACCCACCACCGGCTCGAAACCGGGGATGACGGCAAGCTCGTTCCCGCAGGAAAGCTCACCGAACCCCTGATTGTCAGGCCCACCTCCGAGACCATCATCGGCGAATCCATGTCCCGCTGGACCTCGAGCTACCGGGATCTTCCCATTCTGCTCAACCAGTGGGCCAATGTGGTGCGCTGGGAAATGCGGACCCGGATTTTTCTCAGGACCAGCGAGTTCCTATGGCAGGAGGGTCACACGGCCCACGCCAGCGAGGCCGAGGCAAGGGAACGCACCATGATGATGCTCGATGTTTACACCCGGTTTGTCGAAGAATACCTTGCCATGCCGGTTGTCAGGGGGAGAAAGACTGCCTCCGAAAGGTTTCCGGGAGCTGTCGATACGGTATGTATCGAGGCCATGATGCAGGATAAAAAAGCCCTCCAGGCCGGAACTTCCCATTTTCTCGGGCAGAATTTTGCCCGCAGTTCCGACATCCGTTTTCAGAATGCCGATAAAAAAGAAGAGTTTGCCTGGACCACCTCCTGGGGGACTTCCACCCGGATGATTGGCGGCATGATCATGACCCATGCCGATGACGACGGCGTGATCATGCCCCCCAGGGTGGCCCCGGCCCACGTGGTGTTGCTCCCGATCTTCCGCAAAGAAGAAGATCAGAGAAAGGTGATGGAATACACCCGGAGCCTTGCCGATGCCCTGGGGGCCAGAACCTACAACGGTTCAAGAATCCGGGTCGAGATCGATGACAGGGATACGGGCGGTGCAAGGGCCTGGGATTGGATCAAAAAGGGAATTCCCCTGAGGGCTGAGATCGGCCCCCGGGACATGGAAAAGGATTGTGTGTTCCTTGGCCGGAGGGATGAAGCCCCCGGGAAAAAGGTTTCCCTGGGAAGGGAAGATTTCATCAGCACCATTGACACCATCCTCGATGATATTCAGAATAACCTGTTTAACCGGGCCCTTGCCTTTAAACGGGCAAATACCGTTGAAATCGATGACACTGAAGCGTTTAAAACGTTGTTCACTTCACCCGACGAGAACAGTATCCATGGCGGATTTGCCATGGCACACTGGTGCGGTTCCGCCGAGTGCGAGGCAAAGATCAAGGAGGATCTGTCCGTGACCATCCGCTGCATTCCCTTTGACTCAAAGACCGAGCAGGGGTCGTGTATCTGCTGCGGCAATGCAAGCGGACGCAGGGTGTTGTTTGCAAAGGCCTATTGACCATGGATAGATTTGTATCATGATAAGAATTACCGACATCCTTGACAAAATCATAGAGTACAACCCCGGGGCCGATCTTGACGTGATTGACCGTGCCTATGTCTATTCGGCAAGGGTTCATTCCGGCCAGATGCGGCTTTCAGGTGAACCCTACCTCTCCCACCCCCTGGAAGTGGCCGCCATTCTTGCAGACATGAAGCTGGATGTCGAAAGTATTGCTGCTGCCCTGCTCCACGATGTGATCGAGGATACCCATGCAACCGAACAGGAGATCCTGGAGATGTTCGGTCCGGGAATTCTCCACATTGTTGCAGGGGTCACCAAGATCTCCAAGCTCACCTTTTCCACGAAAGCGGCCCAGCAGGCCGAGAGTCTGAGAAAGATGATCCTTGCCATGGCCGATGATATCCGGGTTGTTTTGATCAAGCTTGCCGACCGGATTCACAACATGCGAACCCTGAAGTTTCATAAAAGTCCGGAAAAACAGCGGAGCATCGCCCAGGAGACCCTGGATATCTATGCGCCCATTGCGGCCCGGCTGGGTATCTTCTGGATAAAGCAGGAGCTTGAGGATATCTCCTTTTTATACACCCATCCGGAAGAGTATGCCTCCATTGATCTGCTGGTCAACAAGGCAAAGGAAGAACGGGAGAGCTACATTGAAACGGTCATGGAACGGGTCAAGGAAAAGCTTGGCCATTCAAACATCGAGGCCGATGTCAAGGGCCGCTACAAACAGCACTACAGCATCTATCACAAGATGGTCACCCAGAACCTTGAGTTTGAAGAGATCTACGATATTGTTGCCTTCAGGATAATTGTGGATACGGTTTCCAGGTGTTATGAGGTGATGGGGCTGATTCATTCCATGTGGAAACCCATCTCCGGTAAGATCAAGGATTACATCGGGGTGCCAAAACCCAACATGTACCAGTCGTTGCACACAACGGTCATCGGTCCCCGGGGGGACCGGGTGGAACTTCAGATCCGTACACGGGATATGGACAGGATTGCCGAGTCCGGAATTGCGGCGCACTGGAGCTATAAGCAGGGCGGGAACTTTGACGAAAAGGCAGGCGAAGCCTTTGCCTGGATTCGAAACCTTGTGGAAAACCAGGAAAATTTCAGTGACCCCGACGAATTTTTGGAAAACGTCCGCATCGATCTTTATTCCGACGAGATCTATGTCTTTACCCCCCATGGGGAGATCAAAACCCTTCCCAAGGGGGCAACCCCGGTTGATTTTGCCTATCTCATCCACACGGAGGTGGGAGAGCAGTGCACCGGGGCCCGGGTGAACGGCAAGCTTGTCACCCTGACCCATGGCCTGACCACGGGGGATACCATTGAAATCGTCACCACCAAGGGCAGTCACCCCAGTGCGGACTGGCTCAATTTTGTCAAAACGGTCAAGGCCAAGACAAAAATCCGCCAGTGGGTCAGGACCCGGGAAAGGGAGAGGAGCATCACCCTGGGCCGAGAAATGTGTGAAAAGCAGTTCAGGAAAAAGGGCCACAGCTTTACCGCCCTTGTCAAGTCCGGGGTGATCTCACAGGTATCCGACGGCTATGGATTTAAGCAGGTCGAAGACCTCATCGCCCATGTAGGCTACGGTAAAATCACCCCTGTGCAGATCATGAACCGGGCCCTGCCGGAGATGGAGACCCAGAAAGAGCCGTCGATCTTTGACAAACTGATCAAATCGAAGATTCGGAAAAAGAGCAGGGAAGGGATCATTGTTAAGGGACTTGACGATATTCTGGTGCGGTTCTCAAAATGCTGCAACCCCTTGCCCGGAGATCCCATTATCGGCTACATCACACAGGGACAGGGGGTTACTGTTCATCGGAAAAATTGCATCACTGTTCAGAAAATGGACCCTGAGAGACAGATTGATGTCGAGTGGAGCAATGACTTCACCGAGTCATACCCTGCATTGATCAGGGTTCGCTCCACCGACAGATTCGGTCTTCTGGCGGACGTGGTGGCCGCCATCACCAAAAACAATGCAAATATCATCAACGCAAGCACGGATACATCCGAACTGAGTGCGGTGAGTTCCTATTTTACCATCTCGGTGGAGAGCACGGATCGACTCCGGAAAATCATGGCCGAGATCAGAAAGGTAAAGCAGGTCAAGGATGTCAAGCGAATGGTGCCCAACGATTAGGCCTCGCTGACTGCCTTTGCCTGGTTCCGGGTCGGCGCCTTGACGACCTTGCCGCCCTTGATGCAGCTGGTGCATACGTCGATGCGTCGTACCTGGCCGTCCAATAGGGCCTTTACCCGCTGGAGGTTAGGGTTGAACCTTCTTTTGTTGACATTGTGTGCGTGGCTGACGTTGTTTCCAACCATGGGTTTTTTCCCGCAAATCTTGCATTCCTTGGACATCGCTATTCTCCTTAAAAGACAAAAAAATATCATCAAACCTGAAATTCAGGCCTGAAACTCAATTAAACTTTAAACACGGATTCATACATCAAATGCCATGCCTTGTAAAGATAAATCAGGGCCGGTTGCCCTTGTTTTGAATCCGATTAATTCCCATTGTCCCCATTGGCCGGTTCCTCCACCGGGTCGATCATCCCGCGGCAGGCGGCGATCCGGGGCAGGGCATCTTTCCCCTCCTTGGTGTCGGGGTAGTTTGCAAAAAGGTGCTCAAACCGTTTCATGGCTGCCTTATAGTGCTTTGCCTTGAAGTAGAATTCGGCAACATAGAACTCATGGCCTGCCAGGCTTTGGATGCACACCTCGATGTGTCGTGCCGCCTTGGCCGACTCCGGGGCGTCGGGGAATCTCTGGATCAGGCGGTTGAATTCCGTCTGGGCTTTTACGGCGCACCTCTGGTCCCGGTCAACCGTGTCAATCCGGTCAAACCAGCAACGCCCCGTCTGATAAATCACATAGGGAATCGCCTCATTTTTGGGGTGAAGGTTTTCAAATTCCTGGTAGGCAAAGATCGCCTCATCATATTCCTCTAGTTCAAAGTGGGCATCGGCGATTTTCAGCTCTGCCAGGATGGCGTATTTGCTGAAGGGGTACCAGTCTTTCAGGGTGGTAAACGATTTGATGGCATCCTTGAAATCCTGGTTTCTGAACTGGGAAGATCCTTCCCGCACAAGGGTCTCAGCGCTCTTTTCCATCTCGTGTTTGCCCTTGAACCAGGCACAGCCTGAAGCGGAGAACACCAGCAGGGATAAAACAATAACTGCAGTTTTTTTCATCAGCCTATATTCTCAATAAAGTGTTCGGCGGAAACAGCGGCAATGGCGGCATCGCCAACGGCAGTGGCAATCTGTCTCAGCGGGGTGTTTCTGACATCCCCTGCTGCAAAAACACCGGGAACAGAGGTTGCCATGTGCTGGTCTGCAACAATAAAACCCCACTGGTCAAGTTCTATGGCCTGGTCCAGGAAGCCGGTGTTGGGCGTGATGCCTATCCATACAAAACAACCGTCCGCCTTAATGGTCCTTGACGCCTGGGTCTTGACGTTTTTGACGTGGACATTCTCAATGCCAAAGAAACCGTCCATGCCCGTGACAACCGAGTCCCATACAAATTCGATTTTGTTGTTCTTGAACGCCCGTTCCTGGAGGATCTTTGTGGCCCTGAGTTTATCCCTCCGGTGGACAAGATATACCTTGTTGACAAACTTTGTCAGGTAGATCGCCTCCTGGATGGCCGTATCTCCACCGCCAACGGCAACAACGGTCTTCTCCTTGAAAAACGGGGCGTCACAGGTGGCGCAGAAGGAAACGCCCTTGCCCATGAACTTTTCTTCTCCCACGTTGAGTTTTCGAGGAGATGCCCCCGATGCGATGATGAGGCTTTTTGCCGTGATGGTTTTCTCGCCCAGTTGAAGGGTCTTGACCCCGGGGGAGAGTGTCATTGAAGTGACCTCTTCGGTCTCAATTTCAAGGCCCAGGTTTTTTGCCTGGGTGAGCATTTTTTCCGCCAGGTCGTATCCGCTGATTCCCTCGGGAAAGCCCGAATAATTTTCTACCCAGTCGGTGATGATAACCTGGCCACCCGGTGCCGCTTTTTCTAAAAGAAGCACCTTCATTCTTGCCCGGGCGGCGTAAATCCCCGCAGTCAGTCCTGCAGGCCCTGCACCAATAATTACGATGTCATAATCGGTATTGGTCTGTGGCATGGACGCATTCTCCTTTTTGCAGATCGGGTCAAAGGGCTAAAGTGCTTTGACCGCCGCTTCAAGCTTTGATTTGGACACCATGCCGGTGATCTGATCCGCAATCTTGCCGTTTTTGAAAAAGATAAGGGTCGGGATGGCTTTGATCCCGTATTTGCTGGGCGTAACGGGGTTTTCGTCAACATTGACCTTGACAAATTTCACCGTACTTCCATAGGTTGCCTCAAGTTCTTCAACAATGGGCCCGATGGCCCGGCACGGACCGCACCAGGGTGCCCAGAAATCAACCACAACGGGTTTGTCTGAGTTTAATACATCCTTTTCAAAACCATCGTCATCTATCTCTAAAATGTCTGACATAATGTGTTCCTTTGTTTACAGGGTCATTAAAAACGTCTGGTAAATATATGTGCTTAAGTTTACTTTGTCAATATGATCCGAACTTGGTTTTGCTTGACAAGCTTGAGGGACTCTCCCATTATTGCCCATAAAAAACGAGGAGAAATATCCATGGAAAAAAAAATAAAGGCAGGGGCGCTTATCTCGGGCGGCGGGACAAATTTACAGGCCATCATTGATGCTGCAGACCGGGGAAAGATCGATGTGGATCTGGTGTTTGTGGGGACGGACAATCCCGGGGCCAGGGGTCTTGAACGGGCCGTAAAGGCAGGAATCGAAACCTTTGTGGTGGACTATCGGACCATCATCCGGCAGGTGAAGGATGCCCCTGGCACGGTTTGTCCGCCCGAGGATTTTGATCTGGAAGAGATCCGTGGGAAGCAGAGTCTTGTTCCTGAATCTGCGGGTGCGTCAAGGGTTGAGCAGTTTCTGATCTCAAGGGCCGTTGCCGAACGGGCGATGCTGGACCATATCCTGCCCCACAAGGTTGATCTTGTGATCCTGGCAGGTTTCATGCGCACCCTTACCCCCTATTTCATCGATCGCATCAACACGGACCGCAAACGGATCATGAACATCCATCCGGCCCTTCTTCCGGCGTTCCCCGGAACCGACGGATATGGCGATACCTTCAGGTATGGGTGCAGGGTGGGCGGGTGCACGGTCCATTTCATCGACTATGGAGAGGATACCGGCCCCATACTTGGCCAGCGGGCCTTTGCCATAGACGAGAACGACACCCTTGAAACCGTCAAGGAAAAGGGGCTTGCCCTGGAGTGGGAACTCTATCCCGAGTGTATCCAGCAGTTTGCCCGAAGGATCCTTGGATAGCTGTTTTACCCGTTGTTCTGGGCATCAGCGGGTTGAATAGATGCCTTCCGATGTCTTTACCGTCGCTGGTGGTTGTTTTACCCGATGACCTTGAGCATCAGCGGAATGGCCGCCATGGTGCCGATGGAACTGCCAAGGTTTGTAAATACAACCACCAGCAGAATCCGGGTGACATTGTTTCTCCAGAATCCCCGTACCGATAAAATGTCTACGGGTATGGATTCAAGGTCCTTTACCTTGGGCTTTCTTGAGATCGCCTCCACAAGGCCCGACACCCATCCTGCGGCAATCATGGGGTTGAGGGATGTCACCGGGGCCGCAAGGATTGAGGTGAGGATGGTCCAGGGGTGGGCCAGGGCCGCAATGGCGCCCAGCCCTGCAAAGAGGCCGTTGGCTGCAATCCACAGCCAGATCATGTCGGCGCCGCCGCCCTTGCCCTTTATGAAAAACCCTGCACCAAACAGGACCAGAATGGCAAGGGGAATGAGCCACTTCATGATTTTTCCAAAATTGCCGCCCCTGGGAATCCGGGTCAACTCGGCCATGTCCACCGGTGTATTGTCCGCCAGGTAGCGTTTGATGCCGGGAACGTGGCCTGCACCGGCAACGGCAACGATCCTGTCCCCTGGAGCCGTTCGAATGGTTTCGGCAAGGAACTGGTCCCGTTCGTCAATCAGGATCCGTTCTAGGACGGGGTGGGAGCGTTTCATGTCCGCAAGCAGGGTCTGCAGTATATCTTCCTGCTTCATGCGCTCGATTTCCGCCTCAGTGACCGCGTCGGTGTTGCCAAGGGAGAAAACCATCTGGAACATCAGTTTCATTCGTTCCCACAGACCCATGCTTCTCCATACCCGGGTAAGGGTGGTCTGGATGGCCCGGTCCGCCGGAAAAACCCGGGCGTCAATCTTTTCGGCCGCCTCAATGGCGTTGATCATCTCCTGTCCGGGTTTGATCTCAAACTTTTCTGCAATCCGCTTCTGGAACGAGGCAAGCACCAGGTTCATGAGAAGGAACATGGCCTTTTTTTCCCGGATCACCTTGATGATGTCCATGTTGCGCCATGCGTCCTTATCCCGAATGGATTGAAGCCGGGTCTCGCACAACTCCACACACACGGTGTCCGGACGTTCGGACTCAATGACCCGGGTGACAAGGAGGGCGCTCTCTTTTGAGACGTGGGCCGTTCCGATTAAAATGATCTCTTTCCCGTTGCAGAAGATGCGGTCTACCCCTTCAATGTCCGCGGTTTCAAAATTGTCCATACGCCCATGGTGTCCTTAAATTGTCTTAGAGGTTGTGTGTTGGTTCAGCAGTCAGTAATTATAATCATTCCAGGAACAATGGCAACAAAATAAAACGCCGCCCATTGACCTTGTGTCCGGTTGTGTGATATCTGCTGAACCATGAAATCAATGGACGAACAAATACTGCGTGCAACCAAAGAGATCGTGGTGAAGTTTATCGAGTTGGGACGGCTTTCCCCTGCAACCGTGCATGAATCCATTCGGGACATCCATGCCACCATCAGGGAAACGGTCCGGGGGGGCATGGACACAGGGGCAAAGGACCCGGAGTAGCCCGTTACTCAATGGGCCCTGGCCCAGTTCTCTCCTGCTTCAATGTTGACCTTCAAGGGTACCTTGAGGGCAAACACCCCTTCCATGACCTGTCGGGCAAGATCCATGAGGGCCTCTTTCTCTGCCAGGGGGGTCTCAAAGATGATCTCATCGTGGACGGACAGGAGCATCCTTGCCTTCAGCGGTGTCTTTTTTAATTCCCTGTCCATGTTGATCATGGCAAGCTTGATCAGATCTGCGGCACTGCCCTGGACCGGCGTGTTGATGGCGGCCCTTTCGGCAAGCTTTCTTAGGTTCACGTTGGAGGCGTTGATGTCGTTGAGCCGTCTTTTTCGGCCCAGGATGGTTGTCACCTCCCCGGTATTTTTTGCCTGTTCAATGGTCTCGTCAATGTATCTTTTTACCCCTGCATACCTGGCAAAGTAGGAATCAATATAGGTCTGGGCGGTTTTGCGTGTAACGTTGATCTCCTTTGCAAGCTTAAAGGCGCCCATGCCGTACATGATGCCAAAGTTGATGGCCTTTGCCTGGCGCCTTAAATCCTCGGTGATGAATTCGGGAAAGGCCTGGAACACCTCTGCTGCCGTCCGTGTATGGATATCCTCATCGTCGTTAAAAGACTGGATCAGAATTTCATCGTCGGCAAAGTGGGCAAGGAGCCTGAGTTCAATCTGGGAGTAGTCGGCCGCAACCAGGATGTGGCCGGGTTCAGGAACAAAGGCTTCCCGGATCATTTTGCCCTCGTCGGTGCGGATGGGGATGTTCTGGAGGTTGGGGTCCGAGCTTGAGAGCCTGCCCGTTGCCGTGATGGCCTGGTTGAACGAGGTGTGGATTCTGCCTGTTTCAGGATGGATCAGTTCCTGGAGGGCGTCTGAATAGGTGGATTTAAGTTTACCAAGCGAACGGTATCTCAGGATTTTTTCCGGCAGTTCATGGTGCTCAGCCAGCTGGTTGAGCACCTCCACATCCGTTGAATAACCGGTCTTTTTCTTGGTTTTTTTTTGGGTCGGCAGCTGCAGTTTTTCAAAAAGAATGGTGCCGAGCTGCTGGGAGGAGTTGATGTTAAAGGTTTCGCCGGCAAGGGCGTAAATCTGGGTCTCAAGGGTCATCATCTCCTGGTCAAAGGTCTTTGAAAGCGCCCTGAGTTTTTCCCGGTCCACCTTGATGCCCTGCATTTCCATGTCGGCAAGCACCGTGACAAGGGGCATTTCCACCTGATCCATCAAGTCCAGAAGATCGTTCTCCCTGAGTTGCTCCCGAAGGATTCCATGGCAGAGAAGGGTGATGTCCGCATCTTCTGCCGCATAGTCCAGGGCTGTTTGGATCTCCACCTCGTTAAATCCGATCTGGGCCTTTCCCCTGCCCGTCACTGCTTCGTAGCGGATGGTTTTATGGTCCAGCAGTTCCATGGCAATCCTGTCCAGGCTGTGGCCCCTGTGGGAGGGGTTCAACAGGTGGGAGGCGATCATGGTGTCAAACCCGAGGCCCTGCATTCTGATGCCGTGTCTTGCAAGCACAATAAAGTCGTACTTGATGTTCTGGCCCACCTTTTTAACACCGGGATTTTCAAGCAGGGGACGGATGAGTTCAACCACCCGGTCAAGATCGGGCTGGTTCTTGGCGTCCATTCCCGTGTGGCCCACGGGGATGTACCAGGCCCTGTGGGGCACAACGGCAAACGAGACGCCCACAAGTTTGGCCAGCATGGGGTGTTTGGAGGTGGTTTCCGTGTCAACACTCACGATTTCTGCCTGCCCAAGGGTCTCTATCAACCCCTTTAAATGGTCCAGCCCGGTTACAAGGATGTACTCTTTTTCTGCAGGGGCCTGTTTGGGCTTGAATTCCTGGTAAAGTTTTGTAAATTCAAGGTCTTTGAAAATTTCCGCCAGCCGTTCATGGTCAAAGGGTGAGAGGACGAAGTCGTCCAGGGGGATGTCAACCTCAACGTTTCTGTCAATGGCAACCAGGTCCCTGCTCAGGAATGCCTGATCCCGGTTGTCGGTAAGTTTGGCATACAGACTTTTTTTGGATTTCAGTGTCTCGATATTGTCGTAGATGCCCTGAATGCTGCCATGTTCGGCAATGAGTTTCTGGGCCGTCTTGGGGCCGATCCCTGGAACGCCCGGGATGTTGTCTGCGGTGTCGCCTGCAAGGCCCAGCATGTCGATGATCTGGACGGGGGTCAGTCCCAGCTTGTCTGCGATCGCCTTTCGGTCGATCGTCTCTTCCTTCATGGGGTCCCAGATCACGGCATGGTTCGTTACAAGCTGCATGAAATCCTTGTCCCCTGTGACCATGACCACGGCGAACCCCTGCTCTTCTGCCAGCCGGGCATAGGTGCCGATGAGATCGTCGGCTTCAAACCCGGTTTTTTCCACAATGGGAATGTTCAGGGCCTTGACAACCTCCTTGATATAGGGAATCTGCAGTCTCAGGTCATCGGGCATGGGCGGCCGGTTGGCCTTGTATGCGTCAAACATGGCGTTGCGGAATGTCGGTCCCTTTACATCGAAAAACACAGCCACGTGTTCGGGCTGTTTTTCCTTGATCAATTTCAGCAGGATTCTTGTAAATCCAAAGGTGGCATTGGTGGGAATGCCCGTGGATGTGGACAGGCTCCGTATGGCGTGGAAGGCACGGTAAAGATAGGCGCTTCCATCAACAAGGTATATGCTCGGTTTCATTTTTAATCTTTTTCCTAAAGGTTCCCGGGTATCCTGCCGGGGAGGTCATCCCCCACGGTATCAGGCGTCCTATGTTTTCGTTGATTGATTATTTTTGCAAGTCTTTTTTTGGGGCAGTTCCGGGAAAGTACCCCGGTTTTCCGGGGGTGTCCCGTTTCTAACCGTCTATTATTCTTGACATAGTGGTGTGAATCTCTATAATGGAAACAATGGAGGCGCATTGAGTTGGATCGTCTAATTTAGCCCTCCGGTCCTGCATGTATCGCCTACAACACTTTTCATTATCCGGCAGACTCTAATTTAAAAAAGGGGAGGATATTATGGAACTCAAGCAGGGAGACCTTTTCTGGGGAATGGACAACGATTTTGTCGTAAAGGTCATGGATGAAACCGAGAAAATAAATCTTGATGAGGGTGACGTCCTTTTTCGAACAGGGGATGTTGCAGACGATTTCTATATTCTGATCAAGGGGAGGATCAAACTCACCATCGGCGACAAGGGACCGGTTGTTTATATGGCAAAGGAGCCAGGCCAGGTCGTTGGGTGGTCCACCCTGCTCGGCAGGGGGCACTATTCAGCCACGGCGACCTGTGTTGAAGCGTCAAAAATGGTAAAGGTCAGCAAAAAAAGCTTTCTTGACAAGATTGCAAAGGTTCCTGAAAGTGAAGCGCTTTTTTTCAAGCGGGTTGCAGGGATGCTTGGGGATCGTCTGATTTCAGTTTATCCCAGTATCGCCTAACCGGTCTTTGGTATGGGTATAAGGATCATTATAACGCTGTTTAACCGTTCAGTGTCATCTGCCGGAATGGGGGGACGTTTCCATTGAAACGTCCCCTTTGGGTTTTATTTTTTCTTTTTCAGGGCCTCCATGAGAATGCTTCCCATGTCTCCCATGGGCGCCTTCTGGGGTGCGGCAAATTTGCGCCAGTCGTCGGAATCCTTCATCTCCGGCGGGGCAAGGGAGATGCGGCGTTTCTCCTCGTCGGCCGATTCCACCATTACCGTGACCCTGTCTCCGGGTTTGAGTGAGTCATAGTCCGAGGGTTTGGACGCCTTTGACACGACGGATGCGGGCAGCAGTCCTGTGACGCCGGGCTCAAGGCTGAGAAAAACACCAAAGGGTTCTCGTTTCTCCACCGTGGTTTCCACAAGGGTGCCCGGGACGTATTTTTCTGCAATGCCGGCCCAGGGATCCCCCAGGGCATCCTTGATGCTGAGCGAGATGCGCCGTTTTTCAATGTCAATATCCTTTACCACCACCTGGATCATCTCGCCCAGGGTCACCACGTCATCGGCCTTGACAATTCTGCGTGTGTGGCTCATTTCACTCAAATGAACCAGCCCGTCCATGCCCGGGGCGATCTCAACAAAGGCGCCAAAGGGGGCAAGACGAACCACCTTGCCCGTGAGTTGATCCCCCGGGGCAATGGTGCCGGCCTGGGAGTCCCAGGGGTCTTCGGACAGGGCCTGCTTGATGGACAGGGAGATCTTGGGCGTATCCGCTCCTTCCTTGGTTTCGATTTTAAGCAGCTTGACCTTGACCGTCTCCCCCTGCTTGACCACCTCTTCCGCCTTGTCCACCCTTGACCAGCTGAGCTCGGAAATATGGGCCATGCCTTCAACGCCCGGGACAAGCTCGATGAATGCCCCATAGGGCATGAGTTTGGTGACACTGCCCGTGAGAATATCGCCTTCCTTGGCCTCCTTGAAGAACGCCTCCTGCCGGTCCTTGTTCTCCAGGTTCAGAAGATCCCGGCGGGAGACGACAATGTTGCGGCCTCCCTCTTCAAACCGGGTGATGAGGAAGTTAAAGGTCTCTCCCACATAGGATTCGGTGTCTTCAACATATTTTATGTCCATCTGACTGACCGGGCAGAAGGCCCTTTTGCCCATGATGGTAACGTTGAATCCGCCCTTGATGGTTCCTGCGACCTTGCCTTCGACCGGGGTGCCGGTAAAGGATGCCTCTTCGAGCATGGTGGCGGTGCCGGCGCCTGACAGCGATTTTGACAGGGTGATTTCACTCTCGTTCATGGATACCACGTACAGGGAGATCACATCTCCCACGGCATGGTGAAATTCCCCGTTTTTGTCTAAAAGCTCGGCCTTGTCCACGACGCCGTCGCTCTTGGCGCCTGTGCTGATATATACGGCGTTCTGGCCGATGGAGATGATTTTGCCTTCTATTTTGTCTCCCTGGCGGATATCGTGGTTAATTTCTGCGTCGTAGGAGGCAAACAACTCTGCAAAGCTTGCTTCTTCCTGGTTGTCAGATCCATTGTCTCCAAATTTGTCAGCCATCATTCTTCTCCTGAACATCAATAGTTAAAACGCTTTTTTATACAATCCCTCAAAGGGTGTCAAGTCATATGGTTTCGGCAATGGAGACGGTTCGATCCCCCAGGGTGTTGACATAGCTTGCCATTTCATTGTCGTACCAGCCGTAGATCACGGCATTGGTGACCGGGATGCGGGCAATGATCTTGTCAAGGCTCTTGAGAAGTTCGGGGGTCAGACCCTTGACCTGGCCCAGATCAATGCTGATTTCCGCCGTTCTTGTATGGGTTTCATGGCCTTCGATGATGGTGGCGGCCCTGGGGGTTCCCACAATGTCGGCGGATACGTTCTGTTTTTCCGTGAACACCAGGTACCCGTCGTTTTTTTCTGCGGCCGTTTTCCGGTAAAGCCCGTTGATCAGGGCCTTGTTGATGGGAGCGCCCTTGGGAGCGTCCTGGATGTTGAGCACCAGGATGATCAATGAGCCCGAGGCCGTGGGGATCCGGACCGATTCGGCAATAAAACCGATGGTCTCCATTTCCGGGATTACCAGGGCAAGGGCCCTTGCCGCACCCGTTGAGGTGAGGATAATGTTGTTCATGACGCTGCGGTTTTTCCTGAGATCCGTTGCCCCTTTTTTGGGCAGGCGGTCAAGGACCTGCTGGGATCCGGTGGCCGCATGGACGGTGGCCATGGATGCGGACAGGATCCGGTCGGCGCCAAAGTAATCCAGCAGTGGTTTGATCATGTGGGCAAGGCAGTTGGTGGTGCACGAGGCGTTGGAGATCAGGGTGTGAATCCTTGGATCATAGCTTTTGTCGTTGATGCCCATGACCGTTGTAACGGCGTCTTCGGGCATGGGGTCTCCCTCCTGGACCTTGAACGGCGCGCTCACCACCACCTTCTGGGCCCCGCATTCAAGGTGGCCCCGGACCGATCCTGCAGGTGCATCAAAGGGGAGGTTGGGGTCCAGGAACTGACCGGTGGTATCCACCACAAGGTGTGCCCCGTGATCGCCCCATCCGATTTCACGGGGGTTTCGCCTTTCCCTGAGCAGGGTCACCTTGACATCGTTGATCTGCATGGTTCCCTTTGCCTCGTCAATGTCCGTGATGACGGGCGGCGCTCCATGGCCGTGGAGAAACGCGTTCAAACGCCCATAGGTGGTGTCCCGTTCAATATAATGGGCAATGTCCCCAAGGGACCTGCCGGCCTCCCGACCGAGATTAACCACAAGCTCGTCAAAATAGCCCCGGCCCACATGGTGCCATACGGTGAGTTTGCCGATCCTGCCGAGTCCGTTAATACCAAGTATTCTAGAATTGTCTTCACTCATCTGTCTCTCCTATAGCTCATTTACCTTCAGGTATCCCTTGTATATTAATCCCTCCCTGCCGTCCATGCTGATGAAGTCTCCGGACTTCATGAGGGTATTTGCAAATTTGCATTGCCGTTTCTTTTCGTTGCTCATGAGGTTCTCACAGCCCACCACACAGGTCTTTTTCAGGCTGTGGGCCACCACCGAGGCGTGGGATGTGACCCCGCCCCTGGCCGTGAGGATGCCGTCGGCCGCATAGATTTCCCGGATGTCGTCGGCCACCGTGTCCCCCCGGATGAGGATCAGGTTCATGTGGGGTTCATCCCTTCGCCACTGCTTGATTTCGTCCAGGGTAAAGACGATTCTTCCGCTCATGGGGCCGCCGGATACGCCGATCCCCCTGCCAAGGTACTCCATGGCGTTCAGGTCGTTCATGTCAAAGGATCGGATGACGCTGCGCTCCCTGACGGACATGTCCCGGGTCTGGAGCAGGTAAAGATCTTTGTAGTTGGGGCTTTCAAAGGTGAACTCCATCTCCTGGGGGTCCCACTTGTTGTCATAGATGATGGCATGGGCAATGGCCTTGAGGTTGCTGTACAGGACAGGAAATCCCGATTCCAGGCTGATGCCGCTGCCCCGCTGTTCGATTTCCCGCTGCATCTCGGATATGGCCAGGGTCCTGACAAGGCCTGACACCACGTCTTCTCCCTGGTTGCCGATGGTGAAGTCTCCCCAGAGTCTCAGGGTGTCACCGGGAAGCCTTGGGCTGTGGGTGAAAAACACTCCCGAGCCCGACTGGCTTGAAACATTGCCGAACACCATGGCCTGGACCGTGACGGCCGTTCCCCAGTCGTCGGAGATGCCCATGATCCTTCGATAGGCCCTGGCCCGGGGTGAATCCCAGGAACTGAACACCTTGTTGATGGCCAGATAGAGCTGGCCGATGGGGCTTTCAACAATTTTGATACCTGAATCCAGGATCATGTTCTTGTAGGTGATGGAGAGCAGCTTCATCTGATCCCCGGTGAATTCGCGTTTCAGGGGGACCCCGTTTTTTTTCTTGAATTTGTACATGATCGAGTCAAAGTCGTTGCGGTTCAGGCCAAAGGACATGCCGTACCCCTGGAGAAACCGGCGGTAGCAGTCCCAGGCAAACCAGGCGTTGCCCGAGATGTTGGCAATGCTTTGGGCAATCTCCTCGTTGATTCCCACGTTCATGTAGGATTCAAGCATGCCGGGCTGGGAGATGGATGATCCGCTCCTGACCGACAGCAGCAGCGGGTTTTTGGGGTTGCCGAAACATTTTCCTGTACTTTGTTCAAGGAGGACAAGGTTGGCCTCCACGTGTTTTCTGAAGTTGCTTTCGGCCGGCTCATAGGTGTTGATCAGCTCCTGGCACCGGAAGGCCTCGGTGGTGATGATAAATCCCGGAGGAACGGGCCATCCCATGCGTTTGAGTTCCACCAGGTTAAGTCCCTTGTTGCCAAGGTGAATGATGTGGTGGTTGTTTCGCCGGTTTTCCCCGATCTCGGTCATGGCATTGCCAGGGTCATAGTTGAACAGCTTGTTGAGCATGGTTTCCGAGAGCTTTTCACTCTGGCGGAACAGGGTGTTCATGATCCGGTTGAGGAATACATCCAGCTGCTGAAGACCCAGGGAGGTGACGATCTTGTCCCGGAAGAAGAGGTCTGCCACCATGTGGGCGAATTTTTTCCTTTCCATCTCCTCTTCCTTGGGCAGGAATTTTTCAAGGATCTGATCTTCGGGCATTTTTGCCATGATCTGGAGGATGTTCCTGCCGTGGATGGTGTGGAAATTGTCGTCAATGATGTTTTTAACGGCCCGGGAAAAGCCCTTGAAGATATCAATGTACTGGGTAAAGGAAAACTCCCTGATGCCGATGGAGTGGGTCAGAAGTTCAAGCTGCATCTTCATCTTGTTGGACGAGATGCCGTCCACCCCCAGGGCCTTGGCAAAAAGTTCAAGGATCTCAAGAATCTGGGAAAAGGTCACCTTGGTGATGAGGCTTAAATCAATGGCGTTGATCAGCTCTTCAAACAATACGTTTACAATGGCCTCGATGCGAAGCGTCAGCCCCAGGGCGTCAAATCTTGCCTCGTGGTAGCTGCCGTACACCGACGGGATGTCCACGGCAATGTGGCGCTTGTGGTACATGTTTTCCCTGACCTCAAAGGTCTGATCCGACAGGATCACGGCCTTGAGTTCCTCAAGGAAGTCGAGCAGACCGGCAATCTTTTGCTTGAGGTCAGTCCGGGCCAGGGCCTGTTTGAGCTTGCCCGTGTCGGGAAGATCCTCGGAATTGAGATGGCCAAGATAGCTGTCAAACTCAATGTTGTTGAAGTTGTACTTCTGGTTGAGGAGCCGGTAAAATTCCAGGGTCAGAACGGCCCGTTCCCGGTCAAGGTCTGAGGCCTTGTCAACACGGTTGATCATGGCGACAAGGGTTGTTTCATCCCTTGTCAAAAGATCTTCCGGAATGGCGACGCCCTGGTCTGCAAGGGCTGAAAAGATAAGGGTCATGCCCTGGCTGTATATGCCGTCGTCCTCTATTTCATCATAGATAATAGGGGGGACGAACGGTTGAAGGCCGCGCTTGTCCGCCGTTTGCCAGAATTGCATTACCTCTTCAATAAAGGTCACCACCCGGCTGCTGCTCTCCACATGGCTCTGTTTTCGAAGAAAATGAACCAGGGTGTCCTTGCGCATGCACGCCTCGTCAAGGCGTGTTGAAATATCACGGAGCTTTCCTTCGGCCCCGATTTCGTTGAAAAATGCGGGCAGCAACCGTGCCAGCTGTTTGACAAGGTTGTAAACCGGGGCGATGTCTTTTGCCAGGAAAGCCGTGATGTCCCTTGGAAAAAGATCCGTGTCCTTGATGAACACCCCGCCGCAGGACAGAAAGATGATCAGGGCCGACATCAGGCGGACCGAACGTTTGGGCTTCTGCCCGATGAGTTCCAGCCAGTTGCGGATATTCTGGATATGGGTGTTGTTGCCGATCACCTGCCAGTCGTTGCCCATGCCCGTGATGGTCGGAGCGTGGAATCCGAGGTCAACCACCTGGTCAATGAAGTAGTTGATCACCTCAACCTCTTCGGTGCGGTAGACGGCCTCGCCCGATTTTAACACACAGTTGAGAACCGTCTGGGGGAATCTGCCGTCCAGGGCCCTCAGGACGCCAAAGGTTTTGTCGATGATGGCCAGGTTGTTTTTAAAGTTCTCATGGCCGATGAGCCAGGTCAGGGCCCGGTTGATGTCGCCCAGGGCGTCCTTGTGGATCATGGCCAGGCCGGGTGTGTTGATGATGTAGAACAAAAACATCACTTCCAGGCGCCTGCTCGTTATCTCGTCGGGCATGGTCTGGCTGATTTTTCTGGGCATCTGCCGGAACAGGGAGACGATATCCTTGTACCCGGGAAGGGTGACCAGTTGTTTAGTCAGTTCAATGGAACCAATGGGTTCCTGCCTTGCCATGGTAAGAAGGGTCTCTTTCCAGGCGGAAAATTTCTGGTGGGAGGTGTCGCTGATGGTTTGCCTGGCCAGGTTTTTGTAATCTGTTTGGCTTGCCTCCCGCTGAATCCACACCAGGGGATCTTCGAGTTCCAGCCAGTAGGACAGGGAGTGATCGTAGAACCGGATCAGAAACCGGTTCAGGGTTTCATTGTCCCCGGTCTCTTCGGTTTTGATCTTGATCAAGAGCCTGGCAATTTTGTCCGGTTGAAAATAGCTTGTGACAAACAGGTGAAATTCTGTGCCTGAAAGGCCAAGGGTCTGGGCAAGAATGGACTTTAAAACAGGCAGAAACCGTGGTGTCTCGGCCGCCCCATCGGTCAGGACATGGTGCAGAAACAGCAGCAGGTCTTCAGCCGCATCCTCCTGGATGGTCCGGTTTTCATTCTCAGCAATGGCCCTGAGGAAAATGTCGGCAAAAATCTGTACCGCCGCAGGACCCCTTGGGTGGGGGCGCAGCAGGTGGAAATAGCCAAGGGAGAAGCTTCTGGCTTCTTTGACGATGAAGTCCCAGTTCTTGTAGGGGTGTGACAGTTCCTTTAAAAAGACGTTGAGCCTTTTTGAAATACCATAGTAGTCCACCATGATCTCCTGGAGCGGTTGGTATCTCTCGTCAATGGTTACATCAACATGGTAGTCGGCCAGGTTAACCTCAAGGGCGCGTGACGTCATTTTTTTAGGATCCCTTTTAAACATTGGTAAAAAAATCTATAGTGTACACTTTCCCACCATTTTTAGTAAAAAACAGGGATAAGAAGCAAGGCATTTAAAAAATAATACCCTTGAATGGGGTTAAAATCAATCTCCCAGTGGGCGGGACAGCAATTCAAATTTTTGTTTGTTCGATTGGGGGCAGTCGGTGTTCCCTGCTGAGCCGAGAAAGTCCTTGATCCGGATCGGGTGTATCAGTCCAGGTAGGCTTCTGGTTTATCCGGCAAACAGTCCCAGAAGCACGGAAAGATCCTTGTCAAATTCGACCAGAGCCCTGGTCCGGGGTATTTTTTTCTGTTCGATGGTCTGCCGGACAGATTGCCGGTATTGCCCTGCCGCCCTGGCAAACGCCCGGGCTCCTTCGAGGAAAACGGCATCACCTGTGCCGTTCATATAGTCGTTGACAGGAGTGCAGGCCAGATGCGACAGACGGCAGGCCATGGCGTCCAGGGGTGAAATTTTTTTGTCTCCCACACCGACATTCAGGGCTGCGGCAAGGCACCGGGTCTGGTTGGCTGCTGCGCCAGAAATGACCGCCGGCACCAGGAGCTGTTCCAGTCGCCTGAAGGGGACGACCATGCTTTCATAGGCAAGTCCGGGTTTGCCCGTGATCCGGTCGGCTTTAACCCGGCACTGTTCAAGGGTCAGGGTACTGTGGGGGCAGGGGCGCAGGAACTTCATATCCAGGGGCGTTCCCGGTATGAGACCTGGGGTCGTTCGGGGAACCGCAAGGGCGGAAAAAAGATTGCGCCCTTCCTTGACCCCTGTGGTGGCGATAACGATGAACAGATCTGCCAGAGGACCATTGGTGATAAAGCTTTTTTCACCGTCAATGGTAACGGTACCGTCTGCTTCAACGGCCCGGGTCGTAAGGTGTTTTGGATGGGCACCGACCCCGGGCTCAGACACGGCAACGGCGGCCGTGAGTCTGCCCCGGGCCATGGCCGGCAGATAGTCGTCCCAGAGGCATTTGCTGCCGTGGGTGTGTATGAAATGGTGGCACACAAGGTGGTGGATCACAAACGCCAGGGTAAACCCCATGGGCGCCCCCTGGACTCCAAGCTGTTCGGTAGCCAGGGCAAGGGCGTCCAGTCCAAGCCCCAGCCCGTTGTATTCTTTGGGAATGACAATCCCCATCAGGCCTTCCCGGCCAAGGTCCTGCCACAGGTCCATGGGAAAATCCCGGGTTGCCCCTGTTGCCTGGAAATCGCCACGGCCCTGGCACAGGGCTGCGACCTTTGCCTGTAACTCTTTGAATTCGCCATCCATGCCGTTACAGTACAAGCTCCCTGATGAATGCGGTGAGGTGGGTGAGGTTCATCACGGTTCTCACTTCGTGGCAGTGGGTTTTGTAGGTTGCGATCTCGCTGTCCCCGGTGGTCCAGGTGCGGGCCTGCTCCGGGGTGAGCCAGATGATCCTGCGGCAGCGTTCCCGCATCTGTGCCAGGATGGTTGCCCGGGGGTTGAGGAAGTTGGAACGGCCGTCCCCCAGGATAATGAGGGTGGTTTTCTGGTTCAGGTCGTTCATGTGGCTGTGTTCAAACGCCTGGAACATGCTGCCGTAGTCCGTGGGCAGGTTGCGGTTGATGGTGTCGTCGTCCAGGGCCTTGTCAATGGCGTGGTTGATGGAAAACCGGTCAAACAGATCGGTCACCTCAACAAGGTCTGCTACAAACACAAAGCTTTTGACCCTGGCAAAGCAGTCGTGGAGGGAGTAGAGCAGGGTGAGCATGAACCGTGCACCGGACCAGACCGAACCGGATACATCGCACAGGGCAACAATGCTGCTCTTTCGGGGCGGTTTGTTCTTAAAGGCAATATCAAGGGGAACCCCCTGGAATTTTCCCGAGTTTCGCAGGGTCTTCTTGATGTCGATGGCGCCCCGGCTCCTGGCGGCAAACCTGCGTGAGACCTGGTCCTTGAGCCTTCGAACCAGCTGTTCCATAACGGCCTTCATCTGGATCACCTCAAGGGGGGTGAGGTTTGAAAAGGGTTTGTCTGAAATAAGGTCATTGCCCGGGCCGGATGCCTGTTTGGGGCCCTGGAGGTCGTTGAGTTCCCTGGGCTCCTGTGTGACCAGGGCCATGGCCCGGTCCAGGCGATCCATGAACATTTTTTTCAGGGATGCCGTATCTGCATCCGGGTGGGTCTGTTTGACAAGACCGTTGATCCTGGCCCGCAGGGCGTTGATCTGGAGCATGATGCCAAGCTTGCTTGAAAGCTGTCCCATGTTGGATTTAAAGAACCGCTGGGGTGGCTCTTCCATGGTGTGCATCCTGTGGACCTGGTCAATGAGGGCCAAGGGATCGTTGTCAAGGAAATCGACCAGGGCCTGATCCATGGGATGGGGATCGGGTCTGGTCCTGAGATCCTGTCCAAGGGTGTCAATAATCTGCCGTGCGACAGGGTCAGACCTGTCATTGTCCCGGGCCTTGAGGTTGTTGAAAAAAAGGTCAAACAGGTAGTCGAACCGGGCCTGGTCCCTGCGGCTCTTGACAAAGTTTGCCCCCAGGACGAGCCTGAACGCAACCGGATCAACGGGATTGACAAGTTCAAGATGGCGTGCGGCATCGATCACTTCACCCGTGGAGACCCTGAGGTCAAATGCCCTGCAGCAGGCGGCAAATCCCGTTAAAAGGGTGAGCATCCCTAACCCACGATCTCGTTGACGGCCTGCCTGGCAAGGGCGGTATCCTCGTGGTACTTGAGCACGATGTTGAGGGTGTCTGTTACCGTGTCCGGGGTGAGTTCCTCTGTTTTCAGCGCCATGAGGGCCCTGGCCCAGTCCAGGGATTCAGAGATGCAGGGTTTCTTCTTGAGATCCAGGCGACGGATCCGGGTGATGGCCTGGATCATCTGTCGGGCAAGCCTTTCTTCAATGGCGGGAAGCTTCATGCGGACGATTTCCATCTCCCGCTCCTGGGTGGGATAGTCGATGTAAAGGTGGATGCACCGCCGTTTCAAGGCATCGCTCATGTCCCGGTAGTTGTTGGAGGTGAGCAGGACAATGGGAATCGTAACGGGTTTCCGGGTGCCGATTTCCGGAATGGTAACCTGGAAATCGCTGAGCAGTTCAAGGAGAAAGGCCTCAAATTCGGGGTCGGACTTGTCCACCTCGTCGATGAGCAGCACCACCGGATCCGGCGAGAGGATGGCCTGGAGAAGGGGCCGGGGCTGGATGAACCGTTCGGAAAAAAAGGCATCCTCCTGGCTTGCGATCCGGTCCACTGCCTCGGACAGGGTGTCGGCATCCTTGATCACCGTGTTGATCCGTTCCTTGACCATCTGGGTGTAGAGGAGCTGTTTGGCATACTCCCACTCGTACAGGGCCTTTGCCTCGTCAAGGCCCTCGTAGCACTGGAGCCGGATCAGACGCCGGTCAAGGCTTGTGGCAACGGCCTTGGCAAGCTCTGTCTTGCCAACGCCTGCCGGTCCCTCAATGAGAACGGGTTTGTCCGTTGCAAGGGCCAGGAATACCACCGTGGCGATTTCCCTTGAGGCGATGTAGTTTGATCGGGCAAGACGTTGCTGAACCTGATCGACAGTTGTGAATTCCATGGCAGTATGCCCCTTTTTCAACGGTAAAAATCCTTGAACGCCGAGACCACGGTGTTAATGTCGGCTGAAGAGACGTTCAGATGGGTGACAAGCCTCAGGGTCTCACCGCCTGGGACACAAATTCCCCTCTGTGCCATGAACGCCTGAAGTTCGTCAGCCCGGTGCCGGACCCAGACAAAGACCATGTTGGTCTGGCCGGAATCGGGCGCGATCTCAAGTTCGTCCATCCGGGCAAGTTCCCGGGCCATGCGGGCGGCATTTTCATGGTCCTGGGATAGCCTGTCAATATTGTTCTCCAGGGCAAAGATGCAGGCGGCAGCCAGGATGCCTGCCTGGCGCATGCCGCCGCCGACCATCTTGCGCCATCGTCTGGCCTGGCTGATCTGTTCCCGGGTGGCACACAGGAGCGAGCCCACGGGTGCACCAAGGCCCTTGGAGAGACAGACCGAGACCGAGTCAAAGGGTTCGGCAATGGTGTGTGCCGCGATGCCGAGCTTGACGGCCGCATTGAATATCCTTGCCCCGTCCAGGTGGAATTTCAGTCCCCTGGCCCGGGCCAGAGCACCGGCAGACCCGATATAATCCATGGGCAGCACCTTGCCGGCCTGGGTGTTTTCAAGGCAGAGAAGCCGGGTCCTGGCAAAGTGGAAATCATCGGGTTTGATGGCCTTTTCCACCCCTTCAAGATCAAGGGTGCCGTCGGGTTCAAGGACCAGGGGCTGGGGCTGGATGCTGCCCAGAACGGCGGCGCCGCCAGCCTCATACTTGTAGGTGTGGGCCTGCTGGCCCACAATGTATTCGTCACCCCTGGCACAGTGGCTCATCAGGGCCAGCAGGTTGGACTGGGTTCCGGACGAGCAGAACAGGGCTGCCTCCTTGCCCATGGTTTCGGCCATCAGGGTTTCCAGGCGGTTGACCGTGGGGTCTTCGCCATAGACGTCGTCGCCCACTTCGGCCTCTGCCATCCTGGTCCGCATTGCCGGACAGGGTTTGGTTACTGTGTCGCTTCTAAGATCGATCATTCTTATTCCTTGGGACTGCTTTACCCCCGCATGAAAAGGGCTTTGATGATGTGCTGAACCATGGCCGGGTTTTCTTTGAGTCTTCGTGTGGAGTAGCCGAACCACTCTTTGCCAAAGGGCACGTAGACCCGCATGGGAAATCCCTGGTCAATGATGGATTGTCTCAGATTGGGTGTTACCCCGAACAGCATCTGAAATTCGACCATCGTTTTTGGCACCCTGTACTGCTCGATCAGTTCAAGGGCTTTTTCCACAAGCCGGGCATCGTGGGTGGCAACGGCGGCATAGATTTTGTTCTTGAACATGAACTCGAGATTCTCGACATAGGCCTGGTTGATCCGATCGTACTGCTTAAAGGCAATGGACTCGGGTTCCACATAGATCCCCTTGCAGAGTCGAAAGTTCAGGGGCGCCTCCGGGGTGTGGAGATCCATGAGGCTGGTTATATCCTCGGGGGTTCGTTTCAGATACGCCTGGAGTACCAGCCCCACATGGCCTGGAAATTCGATCTTGAGCCGTCTGAAAATATCGATCTCCATGGTGGTGCATGAAGCGTCTTCCATGTCAATGCGGATGAAACTGTTGTAACCTGCGGCCCGCTGGACGATTTCCCGGACATGGCTGAAGCATGCCTCCTTGTCCAGGAGCAGTCCGAACATGGTGGGCTTGACCGACAGGTTGCCCTGGATGCCGGAGGAATGGAGGGCGTCCATGAGGTCCAGGTAGTCCCGGGTGTTTTTTTTTGCCTCATCCATGGTGGAGATAAATTCACCCAGCAGATCCAGGGTCACCATGGCGCCCTGGTTGTTGAGATCCCTGGATGCTGCAAGGGCGTCGTTTACATCGATGCCTGCGATATAGCGTTTTGAAAAAATCCACACCAGTTTTTCAGGGAAAAGGGGGATCAGCTTTGCCATCAGTGAATTTAACATAGTGTCTCCTGTGTGTTGAGAATGGCCGGGGTGGCCTTGGCCAGGCTGGCGGTTCCAGTGAGTACCATGGTCTGTTTGAGCTCACCATGGATGGTGTCTATATAGGTCTCAACCCCCTGCTGGAGGCCTCCCACACAGGCAATGGAAAAGGGCCGGCCGATCATCACGGCATCGGCGCCAAGGGCCACAAGTTTGAGCACATCCCCGCCGGTTCTGACCCCGCCGTCCACGAGGATGGCAATTTTGCCCTTGACCTGTTCAATGATGGCCGGCAGCACCCGGGCCGCACCCGGGGTGTGGTCAAGGACCCTTCCCCCGTGGTTGGAAACCACAATGGCGTCGGCCCCGGCTTCAACGGCCAGCAGGGCCTCGTCCGGGGTCATCACCCCCTTGAGGACGAACTTCATGGGGGTTGCGTCAATGATTTTCTTCAGGGCGTCAAGGGGTTTCGGGGCCACGGGCCGTCCCATTTTCCTGAGGGTGATCAGTCCTGCCGCATCAATGTCCATGCCCACAATTCTGGCCCCGGTCTGTTCGGCCTTTTGAAGCTTGTCAAAGAGTTCACGGTCTTCCCAGGGTTTGATAAAGGGGATGCCATCTCCCTGGGCCTGGCGGATGGCCTCAAATCCTGATTCATGGATAAAGTCAGGAACCCCGTCCCCTGTGCATCCCAGGATGCCCTTTGCCCGGCAACCATGGACAATGGCCTCGATGTAGGCCTGTTCAGTGATCTTTCCACCCATGTTAAAACTGACCCCGCCGATGGGGGCTGCAAGCAAGGGCAGAGCAAGGTTCATGCCGAGCAACGCAGTGGTGGTGTCAGGGTCTGTAACATCGTGGATGAGCCGCATGTTAAAGGTCAGGCGTTCCAGGGCCGTGAGGTTGGCCTTGAACGCAGCGGCCGTTCCAACGCCGCCCATGCCCGGCACCTCTCCTGCGCAGGCTTTGCCGTCGCATCTGGGGCAGACCCGGCAGTATCCCTTCATCAATTGTCTGGCGTTTTCATGTATTGATTTCATGTCACCCCTTTGTGAAAATTTCGTGGTTGTACCGAGAGGTATTACCCCCATTTAATGCCAGGGTCAACGGTTTTTCAGAATTTAAACACTCCCTGGTGCTGACCTTTCAACAAGATAGAGAACCCCGATCCCTGGAATCAGTCAAGGTTGACAAGAACCCGTCCCTGCTGTTTGCCGGCCAGGATCAGAATGATTTCACGTTCAAGGCCTGCAAGGGGGACCTCCCGGCACAGGGTGTCAAGGGTGTCGCATTTCCAGTCGCTGGCAAGCCTTTTCCAGACGGATTCCCGAAGGGCCATGGGACAGTTCTGGGAATCAATGCCGGCAAGAGTTACCCCCCTTAAGATAAAGGGAAAAACAGTGGTGGCAAGATCCGGGGAGGCCACATTGCCGCAGCAGGTGATAACGCCCCAGGAATTTGTGGATTTGATGGCCGTTGCCAGGATTTCTCCACCCACCGTGTCGATGACGCCGGCCCACTGAGCTTTTAAAAGGGGTTTGCCCGTGGTGTCCGTGGCCTCTTCCCGGGTGATGGTTCGTTTTGCCCCCAGGCCCTTTAAAAAGTCACTGCCGGTTTTTTTGCCTGTGACGCCGACCACCTCAAATCCCAGCCTGGCCAGGATGGCAACGCTCAGGCTGCCAACCCCCCCGGAGGCACCCGTCACCAGGATTTCTCCCATGGAAGGCGTCAGGGTTTCGGTGATGCGGGCAACGGACATGCCGGCGGTAAACCCTGCCGTGCCGAAAATCATGCTCTCCCGCTGGGTTAATCCCGGTGGCATTCTTACGGCCCATTGGGCCGGGACCCGGATGTACTGTCCAAATCCTCCCGGGGTGTTCATGCCAAGGTCATAGCTTGTGACGATCACCTCGTCCCCCGGATTGAACCCCTGGACGGCGCTTTCCACCACAACGCCTGCAGCATCAATTCCCGGCGTGTGGGGAAAGGTGCGGGTGACGCCACGGTTGCCGCTTGCTGAAAGTGCGTCCTTATAATTCAGGGACGAGTAACTGACCCGGATCAGGAGGTCTCCGGGGGGAAGCGTATCCATTGATTTTGTCTTGACCGTTCGTGTAAAGGTTTTGGGGGATAACTCTTCAACCACAAAGGCTTTATATGCTGTCTGATCTATCGTTGGATTCATAGGAAGGCCTCCTTTTGAAGTTCCCACCGAGGCATCATCAGTGGGAGGGTCAAATTGTGTTGTGGATGGGGCAGATACCATGCTCCGGCCATGCCAGCCATTGGTAACAACAATAGAGGTTTTAAAAAAAAGAGACAACCTCAAAAAATCTTGATCAGGGTTGGCCATTTAAATGACTGGTCCATGGGACGGTGGACGACGGTTTTAAACACTGCCTTGACCTTGGGACAGGGGATGATTAGGATATAGAGGCTGAACTGGACTGTGGCGGGGTCTGGCACGTGTTTACCGATTCAAGGGGGAATTTATGGATTATCATCCTGGTGTGACCCAGAGGCATCTGCTGTTCTCCCTGCTGTTTACAGGTGAGGAGCCGGCCATGTCGAAAACCATCCCGGTTCTTAGCGTTAAACAGCGAAAGGAGCTGGTGGATGCGGGTTTTATTGAACTTGAAAAAAGGGGGAGGGCGTCGCACCTGATCCTGACCGACAAGGCCTGGGCCTGGGCGTTGGACGCCTTTGATCAGTCTGTGCCCCCCCGGTTGAAACTCAATGCAGGGGCCCTTGAAGGACTGCTGGGGCGATTGAGCGTCTACATGGTAAAAAACAAGGTCGGGCTGGGTGACCTGCTTGCCGGTGAAGACCCCGGGTGTCATGAACCCGGGCATGATGGTGCTGGAACCGATGAAATCGGGTCTGATGGGGCTGACACCCGGGATACAAAAAATCTTGAACGGCGAATTTGTTCCGCCTACCATCGCCTTGCAGGCAACCAGTGGAACGTCCGGGTGTCCATTGCCGACCTGCGCAAGGCGCTTTCAGACCTTGACAGGGATGATTTAAGCGCACTGCTTTGCCGGATGCAGTTCAGTGGGGATTACACCCTGGTGATGTACCCCCATGACGATCCCCGGGAAATCACCCCGGAGGATGCTGCGGCAGCCGTTCATGCAGCCGGACGGGACAATCATATTATTTACATGGGAGTTTAGGAATGGACGAGCTTGATGTGCTGCGGCAGATTGATTTTGACTGGACCATGCACGTCAAGGGCATCTGGACGGATGCAAGGTTTAACGCTGCCAGGCTGAACAAGGGGGCCCGGGACGAGATCCTTGAAGATTTCAGCAGGCTGGCGGACTCAAAAGAGGTGTTTTCACTGCTTGGTCGGGTGATCCTGGGACCTGCCGGTTCAGGGAAAACCCATTTGCTGGGGGAACTTCGAAGGGAGGTATTCAATCGGTCTGCCGGGTTTGTTCTGGTTGACATGACCGATGTGACCGATTTTTATGAAACGGTTGTGCTCGGTTACCTGGGATCCCTTCAGGAACCCTGTGCCCAGGGAAGAACCCAGGGTCAGGTCGTCTTTCATCATCTCCTGGGCATGGTCAATGTGACCCTTGACAAAAAAAGGTTGACCCGGGAACGACTGGTTGAAAAATTGCCCGGTTTGAGCAAACATCAGTTGCAGCAGCTCAGGGACAAGATCGTCACCCTGCTGCGCAGGCGATATCCCCGACAGGCGTCACCGCCTTTCCAGGATGTCATCCGTGCCTTTTTGCTGTTTAATGCCGAAGATTTCAGGGAAAGAGACATTGGATATCTGTGGCTCCAGGGGCAACCCATTGGGGCGATCCACAGGCGCGCCCATGGATTCAATCGGTCCAGGGGCAGGCATTCAGATATTATCCGGGGATTGTCCTGGCTCATGGGTCTTAAATTTCCGGTTGTTCTGGCCTTGGATCAGTTTGACGCCATTGTTGCCGAGCATTCGGTCAAGTGCAGCACCTCCCTGGAAGGGCCTGCCGGCGATCAGGAAAAGAGATCCCTTGCCGTGGTCGAAAAAATTGCAGCCGGTCTCATGGCCCTGAGGGACATGACTTCAAGGACCATCACCGTTGCGGCCTGCCTGGAAGCCACCTGGGCGTTTTTTCAATCCAGGGCATTGAAATCAAGCATGGACCGGTTTAAGCCCCCCCTTCTGCTGGGGCCGATCTCCAGGGGAGACATTGCCGAGCAGATCGTCGGTTCGCGGATTGCCCATGCCTACGGGCGGCTGGAATTTACCCCTCCCTATCCCACCTGGCCGATTAACCCCCTTGCCTTTGATACGGCAAAGGCGCTTTTCCCCCGGGAGATACTCAAGCGGTGTGACCATTTTCGGCAGCGCTGTTTGAACGCAAAAACCATTTTTGAGCTGGAATCCTTTGATGCCGTTGAAGACCCAGACCCGGCAAAGGAAACTCCGTCTTCTGAACGCTGGGAAAGGCTTGGGGAAACGTTTAAAACCCTCTATGACCGGGCACCTGTCGATGATGTTCTTAACCCGGAAAACGAGGACGATCTGTTGAGAACCCTTGTCCAGACGGCCTGCCGATGCCTGGTAAAGGAGACCCCCATGTCCGATCGTCTGGATGTGATTGTTGATACGCAGTTTCCCGGGGGGGCGGCCTATCGCACCCTGCACGCCAGGGTCTGTGTGACGGACAGGGTGCAGAATGACCGGGAAAAACATTTTTGCGTCCGGGGGTTACAGAAGAACAACAGCCGGGCGTTCCAGGCAAGGCTTAGGGCTGCCATGACAGCGTCCGGCCTGGATTCGGGGTTCAGGTTCAGGCACCTGGTGATTCTGCGTCAGGGAGAAGTTCCTTCGGGGGGTGAAACCCTTGCGCTTCTGGGCCGGTTCAAACGTTCCGGTGGTATCCTGGAGGCCCTCTCTTCCGACGGTGTCAGATCCCTCTGGGCCCTGTCTGAGATGGAGAAGCTAAACGATCCTGATTTTGAAGGCTGGCTGATCCGGGAAAAAATCGTGTCAAGCCTCGGGTGTTTTCGACGGCTCACGACCTGGCTTACCTGCGACACCGGGTCAAAAAATCCATCCGCCAGGGAATCGGGTCCGGCCACACCCCTTGAAGGGGCCGGAAATATTCCCGTTGGCCGTGGGATCACGGATAAGGGGGTCCCCCGAAAGATTTCAATGGCGGTATCGTCGTTGACCGCCCATACCATGGTCCTTGCCGGAAGCGGTTCAGGCAAGACCGTTCTTGTGCGACGACTGGTTGAAGAGGCTGCCATCAAGGGAATCCCCGCCATTGTCATTGATGGCACCAGTGATTTTGTCAGGCTTTCAGACCCATGGCCCGTGGAACCTGACGGATGGGACCCCGACGATACCCCCCGGGCCGCGGCGTATCATGCCCGGACAGATGTGGTGGTGTGGACCCCGGGCCTGGAGAAGCGAACCCCCCTTGATCCAGCTGTGCTGTTTGGACTGGACAACCCTTTGGGACGGACCCGGATATCGGTATTCAGCCTGTTGGGCCTTTCAGACCTTAACGAGCGGCAGCAGTTCATCAACCAGCTGGCCATCAACCTCCTTGCCTGGACGAAAAAGAATCCAGCCCCTGTCCGGGGACTCCTGGTCATTGACGAAGCCAAAGCGTTCCTCCCGGCTTCGGGTCCTTCCCTTTGCCGTCAGACTCTGTTGCGGCTTTGCGCCTGTGCCGGCCAGTATGGACTCGGACTTGTCCTGGTCACCCGGGAACCCGGGCGCATTGACCCTGGGGCCATGGCCGGCTGCTCCAACCGGTTCTACGGCCGGGTGAATGCCATTTCATCCATTGAAGCGGTACGGCGGCAGATTCAAGAAAAAGGCGGCAGCGGCAAGGAGATCCCCACCCTTGATAGGGGTCATTTTTATTTTTCAACACAAGCGCCTATCCCTCCGGTTAAGATCCAGGTTCCCCTTTGCCTGAGCTGCCATTCAACAATCGCTCTGGAACAAGGGCAGGTGCTCCAGCGGGGGCGGGCCTCCAGGAAAAAATATCTTGGGTAGGGGGGCTTTTACTCCATGGGCTGTTTAAACGAGAGCTTGCCTTTTTTTGTGACGCGGATGAATGGATGTAGGGTCCCGGCATCCAGTTTTGCCTTGAGGGTGTAGGTGATCTGTTTCCTCTGTTGATTGCCCACAAGGTCTTTTAAAAAAAGCACACCGTTGAACAGGTCAACGGTGGCATTGAGTATTACATCGCCTTCACCATAGGGTGCGATCGTGGGGAGTTGATTGGATACACCCGTCATGAGTTGATGCCCCTCAAGGGAGATGGTATAGGAGACACCCTTTAAATCAAGCTCAGATCGATTGGGGTTGACAATATGGAGCCCGATTTGAAACTGGGGGACCATGCCCCGGGCCGGGACGGCCTCAAACGAAGAGATGGTGACCACCGGTGTCTCATAACCGGGCTGAAGGGCGGCACAGCCGTTGATGAACACTAAAAAAAGGGACAGAAGTAGAAGGGCGTTGGTTTTTGTCATGGCTTAAACCTAACAAAAAACAGCAGCGATTACAACACAAGGGGCTCTTGACGCAAAAAATGTGACCCTGAAGATCGTTGTGGACGCCCGAAAAGATCGGTTTAATGCAGATCGTTATCCCGTCTGAAAACCGGTTTGTTATTTGTCCAGAACGGTCCGGACCCTTTGCAGAAAATCCTTTACCGTGTAGGGTTTGCCGATATACCCCATGGCTCCTGACGCCATGTATTCGGCAATGGATGCGTCGTCCGTATAACCGCTGGTAAAGACAACCCGGACGTGGGGATCGAGTTTGAGAAGCTCCCTGAGGCATTCCCGGCCGCCCATTACCGGCATTCCAATATCAAGAATGACAAGATCGATCTTTCGGGGAAACTGCCGATGGCGTTCAAGGGCTTCTTGTCCATTTGCAGCCGTGAGAACCTGATACCCGAATTGATTGAGGATTTTGCCGGTCATGTCTATGATGCTCTTTTCATCATCCACCACCAGAATGGTCTCTCGTCCGCCCAGGGGAGGGAGGGAGGGCTCCAGGGGAGCCGGCCCCTTTGCCGTTTGTCCCAGGGCGGGCAGATAGATGTTGAAAGTTGTGCCGAGACCGGCTTTGCTCTGGCAGAAGATATAACCGCCGTGGCTTTTGATAATGTTGTAGGCCGGGGAAAGCCGGCCCCCTGTTTCTTTGCCGGTCGTGCGGGTGTTGAAAAAACGGTCAAATATCTTTTTGACCGCCTCACCGGCCATGGCATTTCCCGTATCAGACACACGGAGCAGGACATAATCACCGGGAACAGGTTCCATGTGGTCCGGGAAATCCGCTGTTTTCAGGGTGATATTCTGTGTCTCCATTTTCAGCTTGCCACCGTCGGGCATGGCGTCGGCACCGATGATTGCCAGATTGAGAATGACCTGTTCGATCTGAACCGGATCTGCTTGAACGTTCCAGAGTTCCGGAGCAGGACAGGCCATGACCTCTATCGTTCCGGGGATAACCCTTTCCAGGGAAATTTCGGCCTGGGCAAGGGCCTGGTTGATATTCAAGGACTTTTTCCGGGCGGTTACCCTGCGGTTGAACAAAAGAAGCTGGCGGATGAGTCTGGTCCCCTGTTCTGCGGATTTATAGATGGCGGTGAGGGGGAAAAAATCGGGGTTGTCCGGTTTTTTTCCCTGGAGTAAAGTTTCGGCGTGCCCGGTGATTTCCTGGAGGATATCGTTAAAATCATGGGAGATTCCACCGGAAAGGGTTTCCATGGGTTCCATTTTTCGGGCCTGCAGCAACTGTGCGGAGCGTGTTTTTTCCTCCGCAATCTCTTTTTCAAGTTGACCTATCCGGGCTTCAAGGGCTTCATAGGTTGGTTTGTCAGACATTGTTCCTGCCTCTCCCGTCAGGGGGTGTTCCATTGAGGATCTGCCTTGTCGTGTTTGCGAAAGTATTGGCATATGGCGTTGGGTCTGTCAATGGCTTTTCCCGGGTGAAGGAGTGCCGGAAAGGGTGAGGGCGCCATTGGCTAAAACGGTTGATTCGAATGACGGCCCTAAATGCGGGTTTGATTTTTGTGAAAATCATGATAGAAAATTTAATTTTAATCTTATGCTCCGGCCATGCCGGTTGTTCGAAAAAGAGAGGGGCGTTTAAATTCATTATATGATCCGATCAGACATCCATTTTCCACAGGGGCGTTTGTCCCTGTTCCTTGGAGGGGCAAAGGATACCTTTCCCCTGATTGTCGGTGCCATTCCCTTTGGCATCATCTTTGGCACCCTTGCGGCCACGGCAGGTCTCTCGTTTGGGGCCACCATGGGGTTGTCCATGTTTGTCTTTGCCGGATCCTCACAGTTTGTCTGTGTGGGGCTTGTGGCCGCAGGAACGGCCTGGCCCATGATTGTATTGACCACCTTTGTGGTCAATCTGCGCCATATGCTCTATGGCGCCACCATGGTGCCGTTTTATAAAAATCTGAACCTTTTCTGGAAAATGGTGCTCGCGTTTGGCCTGACCGACGAAACCTTTGCCGTGGCTGTCAGCCGTTACAACCAAAACTATGGGGTACAGGACAATCATTACTACAATCTTGGCTCCATGGTGTTCATGTATTTGAACTGGAACCTGTGCACCATTATCGGGCTTACCGCCGGCAAGGCCTTTCCTGAAATATCCCAATGGGGGCTTGATTTTGCCATGCCGGCCACATTCATCGGCATTGTCATTCCCTATCTTGTCTCAAAACCCATGTGGGCATCGGTACTCACCGCAGGAACGGTATCGATCGTGAGCAGCGGGCTTCCCCACAAGCTTGGCCTGATGGTTGCCGCCATTGCCGGTGTTGCCGTCGGCCTTGCGTGGGAAGCGGTCGTTTCAGTGAAAAAGGAGGCGGCTCAAGATGTTTGACACGGGCGTTGACCTCTCCGAGGTATACATGGTTGCAGGCATGGCCCTGGTGACCTTTGGCATTCGTTTTATCATGTTTCCCATTTCCGGACGATTCCGGTTCCCTGATCTGTTTGAGCGTGGGTTGAGGTATGTCCCGCCTGTAGTGCTTTCGGCCATCATTGTGCCTTGTGTGCTCATGCCCGACGGGCAGGCCCTTAACCTCAGGCTGAACAACCCCTATCTCATTGGCGCCCTTGTCGCCTGTGCCATTGGCGGGCTGTTTAAAAACCTGCTGTTGACCATTGTGGTGAGCATGGCGGTTTTTCTGGGGGTGCAATGGGGATTTGCCCTGGGGTAAGGGGTTATCTGTCTTTGACCATGCTGGCCCGCTGGATGATGGGGGTGAATCTGAAAGGGTTTGATGCCATTTCAAGGCCTGCGATCCGGACCATGTCTTTGAGCATGCGGGCGTAGACGTAGTGCTGGAACGGATAGAAAAGGTACCAGTATCCGATCCCGGCAAGCCCTTTGGGGCGAAAACGTGACAGGACGGTCATCTCGCAGCGCTGGCCGTCAAGGACGGTGATCCCTATCTCGAGCAGGGCCTGGCCCGGCATCTTCATCTCGTCCGCCAGCAGGACCGTTGCCGGTGGATTCACCTCGAGCACCCGCCAGAAATCCAGGGTGTCCCCGGGTTGAAGGCGTTTGTCCGGCCGTTTTCCCCGCTTAAGCCCCGGCCCTCCGGCAAATCGATCCATGAGTCCCCTCAGCCGCCAGGGGCCGCTGGTTATGTAATAACCGTTTCCCTTGAACAGCCGTTCCATGGCAGGCCACAGGGCCTGGGGGGTGCCGTTGACCGTTGCCCGGAATCCGCATTCTAAAACAGTTCCCCCGGAGTAGGATGAATCCCCGCAGTGGGTCCATTCGGGAACGGCCATGGCGCCGGCATCTGCCCAGCAGGTGGCCACCTCCTGGTGGTTGATGCGGTCAAGGGCCCGTTTGATGGCTTCAGCGCAGGTGATGAGATCCTGGTCAATGATGGTGGTGATGGCGTCTTCCGTGCACACGGTGGGAATACTGAGTCCCTGGGTCAGCGGTCCTGCAATGGCTGCCGGGACCGGGGTGATCAGATGGATCCACAGGGCGGAAAATTTAGGGCTCAGCACGGGCACGGGGATGAGCAATGGTTTGGGAAGCCCGGCGGTCTGGGCGAAAATGTAAAAAAGATCCCGGTAGGAGATGACGTCGGGGCCGCCGATATCAAAGGTTCTTCCCCGGGTTTCAGGATGTTCGAGGCACCCCTTGAGATAGCCGAGCACGTTGGTAATGGCAATGGGCTGGGTGGGCATGTTCACCCATTTGGGGGTGATCATCACGGGTAGTCGCTCTGCAAGGTATCTCAATATCTCAAAGCTGGCACTGCCCGATCCCAGGATCATGGCTGCCCGCAGCACGGTCACGGGAACAGGACCCTTGGCCAGTATCTTTCCCACCTCGTCCCGGGAGATGAGATGGCGGCTTATGTTTCGGTGGGTGACATCCCCGAGCCCCCCGAGATAGATGATGTGATCCGCCTTTTCCGCAGCCGCAGCCGCAGCCATGTTTCTGGCCCCGATCATGTCGGCATGGCGGTATTTTCCCTTTTGTGAAATCATCGAGTGAACCAGGTAATAGACGGCGCCGCAACCCCGGACGGCCCTTTGCAGGGATGCGATGTCACCGATGTCTCCCCTGGCCAGTTGAACACGGGGATGGCTGGCCCAGGGCCGGGAGGCCATTTTTTCAAGGGACCGGCCCATGGCCCTGACGGTGTAGCCCGATTCCAGCAGCAGCGGAACAAGCCTGCCTGCAACATATCCAGTGGCCCCGGTCACAAGGACGGGTTTTTGTTCTGGTGCGGTTCGATTGTCTGGGTCTGAAGGGGGCATGGTTTTTCCCTTTTAATGATGGTTAATAAAGTTTATATAGTCAACCATGGAAAGTCAATATGGATCTGGAACATGGAATGGGGAAACCAGGATGCTAAAACCCCTACGGATTGGAATCAGCGCCTGTCTGATTGGCAACCGTGTGCGCTATGACGGCGGTCACTGCCTTGACCCCTTTTTGACCCGGACCCTGGGGCCCTTGGCCGAGTATGTTGCGGTGTGTCCTGAGGTTGAATGCGGCATGACCATTCCCCGGGAGCCCATTATCCTCATGGGGGACCCTGAAAACCCGGGGCTGGTCACTAGGGATACCCGGGTTGACCGGACAGCGCAGATGACCGCCTGGGCAAAGCGCCGGTCAAAGGCCCTTGAACACGAGCACCTGTGCGGATTTATCTTTAAGCATAAATCTCCGAGTTGCGGCCTGTTCCGGGTCAAGGTGTTTGACCGGGAGGGCAGGGTGTCGCCCAAGGGAAGGGGGCTTTTCGCACGGGCCTTTACCCGGCGGTTTCCTGTCATTCCCGTGGCTGAATCCCAGCAGCTCCAGGAGCCGAAGTTGCTGGCGGATTTCATTGAACGTCTTGTTCGGTTCCAGGCAAGGCACCCCTGACCGTGATGGGCCGTTCAACGCCCAGGAAGCGTTTCAGACCGCAGCCTTTGATTCAGAAGAACCCGATGACCCAGGCAAGGGTCAATACCCGTGAGAGCACGCTGAAAAAGGTGGTCCATGCGCAGATGGAAAACCCGTGGCGGATGCCGTAGATGGCGGTGTATCTTGGCAGGGTCCGTCTCAGCCGGGTGATGGGGATCATCAATAGGCTTCCGGCAAGGAGGGCCACAATGGCCTGGAACGGGGTGACCGTTTCCTGGGTCAGAAGGTTCGACATGTAGGTGATCCCCACGGTGGGGCTGAACACATAGGCGCTGATCGGTCCTACAACCCCGGGGGGAAGATCAAACAGGGTTGTCATGGGAACGATGATTCGTTCAAACCATTTGAGCATTCCAAAATTTGTGAGCAGTTGAATGGCCAGGGTCACGGCGGCAAGGGTTGCCATCATGCGGAAAAACATTTTTTTCCGGGTGTTCCAGGTGTCTGAAACCAGCTGCTTCCACGGCCGCGGCACACACTCCGGGTTCTGGGGATCGCACTCGAAACGGTCAAATGCGTCGTGGGCTTTCCGGGGCTGTTTGATAAAAAAACGGCCCGCCAGGATGACAAATCCGATCTTGATGAATCCTGTCAGCCAGAATGCGGCAATGTAGACCAGGCAGAGTCTCAGGCCGAGGAGGGGCAGGACAACGGGAAGTTGAAAGGTGAGGGTTTCTTTGAAGTGAAAGGGCACGGTGTTGAGAATTCCCGTAAGGATCAGTTCCCGGTCCGTGAGCCGCTGGTCTGCATGGAACCCTGCCGCCATGGTGTGGGCCGCAATCATGGATCCGATGGCGGAAAGAAAGCTCACCGCGCTTTCCGAGGGCAGGTGGGCAAGCCTTGTCAGGGGACTGCCCAGGGGCTTCAAGTGTTTCATCAGCCCCATCTGCATGAACAGTTCAATGCCGAAAAGGCTCACAAACATGATACCGCCCATGCGCAGCACAAGGGATGCGGTGTATGCCAGGGATGCAAGAATCGATGCCATGGGGGGGGCTGGTGGCGCTAGCTGCGGGTGCCGGGAAGGCTGTCTTTTTTGGGTTGGGGGGTCATGAGGGCGTTGCCTGCAAGGCAGATGACGGCCGTGATGATTAAAAAACAGACAAACATATCCTTGTGCACGGCACCCCAGATGATATAGAGCGATCCTGCTGCTGCAAGGGTCGGTGTCACAATCCTGGCCAGGGTGCCAAGGTCGTCAAAGGTTCGCATGACCCAAACGTAGATGGAAATATAGATGAGGTATAAAAAGGCAATGGGCAGCTCTGAAATATCCATGAACCCGCCCCACCATCCGGCAAAGTTGCCATACCATACCCCAAGCCACAGGGCCGATAGGACAAAGCCTGCGATGCCTGAGTTCATGGTCGAGTTTGTGATCGGATTGACCCGTTTGAACAGGTCCGGTCTGGGTCCAAGATCCCGTGAGGCCATGGCATACATGCCCCGGGAGGCGCCCATGACGAGGCCGTTGAGGGTGCCAAGGCAGGAGATGACAACAAACACCGAGAGAATGGTGCCGCCCAGGTTGTCGAAAATAATGGCAAGGACTTTTACCGGTGCGTCATCTCCTGCCGCGATCACCGCTTCATTGGAGAGAACCCCTGAGATGCCAAGGTAATAGAGCATGTAGATGACGACAACGGCAATGGTTCCAAGAACGAGTGCTCTGGGCAGTGTCTTTTGGGCGTCTTTAAGTTCTGCGTTGATGGCCGTTGCAATGATCCATCCCTCATAGGCAAAGGCCGTTGACAGGGTGGCAACGGCCAGTCCGCCCCCCTGGGACAGGTTTTGAGCGGCATGGGTGAAACTCTGGACGGTTTGCCCGTTGGCAAGGCCGAGGATGCCGCCCACAACTGCCACAAAGGCCAGGGGAATCATTTTGATGAGGGTGGTGGACACCTGCCAGCGTCCGGCCAGAACGGGTGAGTATAGATTCATGGTGAAAAAGGCGGTCAGGTAAATTGCGGAAACAGGCCAGACCGACCCGGGAACGCCGATGAGACCCGCAGTGTAGTTGGCCGATACCCAGGCCAGCACAGCAACAAGGGTGGGGTAGTACACAGCGGTCATGAACCAGGCCACAAGATAGCCTGCCCTTTGGCCATAGGCCGCTTCAAAGTAGTCCACAAGACCGTTGACCCGGTTGATGCGTGTGGCAATTTTTGAGAACACATAGGCCGTGACCACCATGATGCTTCCCCCGATGAGCCATGCCCCAAGGGCAGTGGGCAGGCTGCCCCCCGAGGCCTTGAGCACGTCATCTGCCTTGAAGAATACACCCGAACCAATGACAATGCCCACAACCATTGCCGTTGCCGTCCAAAATCCATATCTTTTCTGAAGGTCTTCCACGTTCTCTCCGTTGTTTGATCGTTTGTCCCTGTCCCAATACCCTTCATTCAGCCATTGGATAAACCCCGGTTGGCGTAGCATATCCCTTGTGCAAGGTCCACCATAAAAATTTGTCCGAAGGATCTGGGGTGGAGAAAAATCAAAGTATGGGATTTATTCCCACTATCACCCACAAAAATATATATTCCTGATATATTTGCATTTTATTTTTAATTTTTTTTTTTATCTTGACATAAATATCAGTTTTCGTAATCTTATGACGTTCGGGTGGAGTAAGGTGGATGTAGTCCCAGGAAAATCCAAAAAAAAAACGGGTACACAACCAAATGTTCAGAGCGAGCTCTTTTCATACCATTGATCCCAAGGGCAGAATCATTGTTCCGGCACGGTTCCGGGATGACATTCGGGTCGGTGGCGGCGATGGGGTCATGGTCTCGATCCTGGACAAGGCATTGTACGCTTACACCTTTAACGAGTGGCAGACCATCGAAAAGAAGATTCTTTCAGCAAAGAGTGAGCCCATGAGGCGATTCAAGCGGTTTTTTCTTGGGAATGCCTGTGAGTGTCTCTGTGACAAGCAGGGTCGCATACTGATTCCCCCGAGCCTCAGGGCCTATGCCGCGCTTGAGAAAGAGATCGTACTTGCGGGTATGTTGGATCATTTTGAAATTTGGTCCAGGGAGCAGTGGGACAGGGAAAATGACTTGATGGAACAAGAGTTGGAAAAAAAGGAAGTCAGAGAAGCAATCGCATCCCTTGGTCTTTAATTATGGGGGTTTTAATATGGGCTTAAATCAATGAAATTTGAACATCGATCCGTCATGCCCCGGGAGGTTCGAGACGGTCTGGATCTCAAGCCCGGAGAAATCTGCGTTGACTGCACCCTTGGCGGTTCCGGCCATGCCGCAACAAGCCTGGCGGCCGTGCTGCCCAACGGCAGGCTCATCGGGATCGATCAGGACCTGGATGCCATTGAGAATGCCCGCAGGGTTTTTGCAGACAACATGGCCAACGTATCTATTTTTCACGACAATTTCTCCAATTTGCCTGCCATCCTTGACAGTCTTGGCATACAGGGGGTGGACGGCATTTTGCTGGACCTTGGACTGTCTCTTCATCAGCTCCGGAAGGGGCAAAGGGGATTCAGCTTCAAGGGAGATGAACCCCTGGACATGCGCATGGACATGCGCACCGCTTTAACGGCTGCTGATCTTGTGAATACCCTTGAAGAGGGGGCGCTTGCAGACGTTTTTTTCAAGTATGGTGAAGAGAGAATGTCAAGAAGGATTGCCCGAGCCATTGTCAGACATCGGGAGCATACCCCGATAACCCGGAACTGTGAGCTTTCCGAAATTGTAAGGGCTGCCATACCTGCTAAAATTGTTCACCAGCAAAAGATTCATCCGGCAACCCGGGTGTTCCAGGCCCTCAGGATCAGCGTAAACAGAGAGCTTGAACAGCTGGAGCGGTTTCTGGACGAGTTTGTGGATCTTTTAAACCCAGGGGGCAGGATCTGCATCATTTCGTTCCACTCCCTTGAGGACAGGATGGTCAAGCAGCGATTCCGGGCCCTTGAGCAGGGATGTACCTGCCCCAGGAATTTTCCAGAGTGCGTGTGCGGGTTTAAACCCAGGCTTAAATCCGTGACCAAAAAGGCCATCATGCCGACGCCCGGGGAGATTGAGATAAACCCCATGGCAAGAAGTGCAAGGCTCAGGGTTGCCTGGAGGGTATGATTCCATGGACGCTGAATCCGGCAGATTACGAAGGAACGCCGTAAAATCTGAGATTAAAAAAATTCCAGGTTCCTGGCTGGTGTTCCTGGTCCTTTTTATCTGTGAGCTTTTTATCTATACCGGTATCCGGGTGGATTGTACGCGGAATCGATTTCAGATTTCCCGGGCCCAGGAGGCGGGAAAGAGGGCTCGGACCTACCAGAAGGAGTTGATCATTGAACTGGACCGGCTGGGGGCGCCCGAGAGAATCGCAAAAATAGCAAGAACAAGATTGGGCCTTGAGATGCCCGAGCAGGATCAGGTCGTATACATGGATCTGCAATGAACCCACCGGCATGGCCGGACAAAAATGTCGGCTTCGACCACAACAACTGATGAAACCCCTTTGAATATGACAGCTCAGTGGGTGTTTCATAAAACCAGATGGTTATGAAAGGGCAAGAATGGGCCAGAAAAAAGACAATGGAATGCAGGTTCGAATCATTTTGGTCGAACTGTTTTTTTTCCTGTCCATGGTTCTTCTCGGGGCAAAGGCCATTAAAATTCAGATCATTGACAGTGATGATCTTGCAAAAAAGGCAGAAAACGAGTATACAGATGTAGTCCAGATCCAGGGGAAAAGGGGGGAGATTCTGGATCGAAATCTTAAACGGCTGTGCACGACCATTGATGCGCTGTCCGTTGCTGTTTTTCCAAAGCGTCTTGGGAATCCGGCAAAGGATGCCCGATCCATTGCAGCGGTTCTGGGGCTGGACCCGGTGAAACTTGCGGGTAAGATCAATTCGGGCAAAAATTTTGTCTGGGTCAAGCGCAAAATATCCCCGGCAGAGGCAGATGCCCTCAAGGGGCTTAACCTTGCGGGTCTGTCGTTTCAAAAGGATGTGGTCCGCTTCTACCCCAACAGGACCCTTGCCGCCCAGGTGATCGGGTTTACAGGGGCTGATTCAAAGGGGTTGGAGGGGCTGGAGTACGGTTATGAGGATGTACTGAAGGGCAAGCAGAGCAAGTTTACCATCACCAAGGATGCCGCAGGAAGAAGGCTTGATGCAGATAAAAATTTGAGCGAGGTACTCAGCGGCGGCGGCCTGGTCCTGACCATTGACAGAACCATCCAGTATATCACCGAGGGGGCACTCAAGGACGCGGTGACCCGTTTTAAGGCCAAATCGGCCATGGCCATTGCCATGCGGCCGAGAACCGGTGAGATCCTTTCCATGGCACTTTATCCTGAATTTAATCCCAATGCCTTTTCTGAATTTACCCGGGAGCGCTGGAGAAACCGGACCGTAACCGATCCCTTTGAGCCGGGATCGGTCATGAAGGTATTTCTGGCAGCGTCTGCCCTGGACAAGGGGTATTGTACCCCTAAATCTATTTTTTTCTGCGAAAACGGCAGTTACAGGGTCGGGTCCTACACCGTCCATGATACCCATGAATACGGCTGGCTGACCCTGGCACAGATTATCAAGTATTCGAGCAATATAGGGGCTGTAAAGATTTCAGAAACAACGGGTGAACAGGCCCTTTACGAGGGCCTTTCCAGATTCGGGTTCGGCCGTCGAACAGGCATCTCCTCTCCGGGGGAGAGCCCCGGTTCGCTGTCATTCCACCAGGGATGGTCCGCCATAGATGCTGCGGCCATATCCTTTGGCCAGGGCATGTCGGTATCCGCAGTTCAGCTGGTGACCGCCATGGCCGCCATTGCCAACGACGGGGTGCTCATGCGGCCGCTTCTGGTTCAAAAGACGCTTTTCAACACCGGTGAGGTCGATCAGACCTTTGCGCCCCAAAGGGTCCATCGGGTTATCTCTGTCCAGACGGCACAGGCGGTTCGCCAGATGATGCGGTCGGTTGTGACACAAGACGGCACAGGCATCAACGCCGCAATTGAGGGCTATTCCGTGTGCGGCAAGACGGGAACGGCCCAGAAGGTTGCACAGAACGGCAGGGGCTACGCTAAAAACCGCTATACGGCGGTGTTTGCAGGATTTGCACCGGAACACAACCCCGAGCTTGCCGTTGTTGTGGTGGTGGATGAACCCCGGGGAAGTCATTATGGCGGTGTTGTGGCGGCACCGGCATTTAAGAGCATTGTAGCAGAATCTTTTCATTACCTTAATATCCCCCCGGATCTTGGGCCGGAAGTTGATCCGAAACAGGTGGTTGCAAGGGTGTCCGATGGAGCATAATCGTTGAAATTATCGTATTTATTAAAAGAATGTACCCCCCTGTGGCGTCGCAGCCTGGACCCGGCCTTTGATCCCGGCTCTGATCCTGAAATTACCTCCATTCACAACGACTCAAGGGATGTAAAGCCGGGCGGGCTCTTCATTGCGGTCCGCGGATTCAAGATCGACGGTCACGATTACGTTGAAGATGCCCTTGAACGTGGGGCAGCAGCCGTTGTGGTCCAGGAGCGGGTCCAGGGCAGAAAACAGATGGTTGAGGTGGCAGACACCCGAAAGGCCCTGGCTTCCATCGCTGCACGTTTTTATGACAACCCCTCGGCGTCCATGTGTCTCGTGGGGATTACCGGGACCAACGGCAAGACCACCACCTCTTTTATCATTGAGAGCATTCTTGCCCAGGCCGGCCATGGTGTGGGGGTGATTGGAACGGTAAACTTCCGGTACCGGGGCAAAACCTTTGATAACCCCGTAACCACTCCGGAATCCATTGACCTTCAGCGGATCCTGGCCCGGATGCGGGCAGCCGGTGTCACCCACGTGGTCATGGAGGTCTCATCCCACAGCATCGACCTCCACCGTGTGAGAAACTGCTGGTTTGATGCCGGCGTGTTCACCAATCTCACCCAGGACCATCTGGACTACCACCGGACCATGGGCCGCTATTTTGCCTGCAAACGACGATTTTTTACACGGATACTGCCAAGCGGCCCCAAGGCGCTGTCGGCCACGGCGGTCATCAACCTGGATGATGAAAAGGGGCAGACCCTCAGGGACGCCGCAGCGACCCGGGTGGTGACTACAGGAAGGGATCCCCGTGCCGACGTCTCTGCCGTGGACCTTGCTCAAACCATAACCGGCACAACCGGAATCCTGAAAATAGGGGGAACCCCATACCCGTTTTCCTCGGTCCTTGTGGGCGCGTTCAATGTGGAAAATATTCTGTCGGCTGCCGGGGCTGCACATGCCATTGGCATCGATCCCCAGGTCATTGTCAGGGGGATTGAAGGCTGCAAGGGTGTTCCAGGCCGCCTTGAGCGGGTTGTGCCCGACAACGGCCGCCATGTGTTTGTGGACTATGCCCATACCCCGGACGCCCTGATGTCCATCCTTGAAACACTCAGGGCCCAGGCCCCGAAGCGGATCATCACCGTTGTCGGCTGTGGCGGAGACCGGGACCGTTCAAAGCGGCCGATCATGGGCCGGATCGCCGCAACCTTGAGCGATGTTGCCATCATCACCTCGGACAATCCACGGAGCGAAGATCCCCATGGGATCATCCGGGAGATCCTCAAGGGGATCGACACGGCCCGCTGTCCCGAGCTCGAATATGACCAGCTGACGACCGGGAACGGTTTCTTTGTGGAGCCTGACCGACGAAAAGCCCTTGAAACGGCCGTTGCTGCATCTACCCTGGGAGACATTCTTGTTGCCGCTGGCAAGGGCCATGAGACCTACCAGATCTTAAAGAACGGCACCATTCATTTTGACGACAGGGAAATTCTTGCAAGGGCCCTTGCCGGTGTGCAAGAACCGGGGGAAACGCCATGAACCAGCCCATACCCTGGCGTGTGGCCGACATCACAAAGGCCCTGGGACAAGGAGTCGTAAATGGAACAGCGGATCTTGTTTTTAAAGGCGTTTCAACCGATTCGCGCACCACTGCGGTCCAGGAACTGTTTGTGGCCCTTGAAGGAGAACGGTTTGACGGCCACGCCTTTATTTCGGATCTTGTGCAACGGGGCGTTCGCGGGTTTGTGGTGAAAAACGGTCAACCCCTCCCGGCCCATGCCCCGGGCTGTCTGTTTTTTTCCGTGGACAACACCCTCACGGCCCTGGGCGATCTTGCCCGGTTCCAGCGGCTGAGGGCCGGGGTCAGGGTGGTTGCCGTCACCGGATCCAACGGCAAGACCTCTACCCGGAAGATGACCGGGGAAATCTTCGGCCGAAAATTCAACACCCTCACGACCCGGGGAAACCTCAACAACGAGATCGGACTTCCCCTGACCCTGCTGGGCCTCTCCTCGGACCATGAATGGGCCGTGGTGGAGATGGGCATGAACCATGCCGGAGAAATCCACCGCCTGGCGTCAATTGCCCTGCCCGACATCGGCGTCATCACCAACACCAGCCACTGCCACCTTGAGGGGCTGAAAACGGTCGAAGGGGTGGCAAGGGCCAAGGCAGAACTTCTGCCCCATGTCCGGGCCCATGGGAGTGCTGTTCTGAACCTGGACGACCCACGGTTTTTCATTGTTTCCGCAGCGGCCCGGGCCAATCCGGCCATTGAAAATTTCGTCTGTTTTACCACCGGCAGTGGGAACACGGACTGCGTGGGGGCATCGGCAATCGAGGACAAGGCGGACGGCATCGGGTTTACCCTTTCAGCCCCTTCGGGTGAGTCCTGTGATGTTTTTCTTGCCACGCCGGCCCGATTCATGGTCAGCAATGCCCTTGCCGCCGCCGCGGCCGCCCTTGCTGCCGGCATCCCCATGGCGGTAATCAAACAGGGCCTTGGGGCCTTTGAGCCTGAGCCGGGACGAATGCACCTTTTACCGGGCTTTAACCGCACCACCCTCATCGACGACACCTACAATGCAAATCCAGGTTCTGTGCGGGCGGCCCTTGAAACCCTTGGGCGGGTTGGGAAAAGCGGCGTCTGCATTGCCGTTCTTGGCGACATGCTCGAGCTTGGACCGGGGGCAGAACTCTTTCACCGAAAGATGGGCGCCCTTGCGGCAGCAGCGGGAATATCCAGGCTCTACGCCCATGGCGCCATGGCCGGCCAGGTGATCGACGGGGCCGTCGGGGCAGGCTTTCCAAGGGCGGCTGCCATGGCCGGTACCCGGGAAGAAATTGCCGCGGACCTGCTCGAGCACACCCCTGAAAACGCCTGGATTCTGGTCAAGGGCTCCAGGGGAATGCGGCTTGAAAAGATCGTCGCCCAACTCAAATCAACCACAACCATTGCCGGGGGGCAAGAGATGAACCTCCCCGACGGGAATTAAAATATGCTGTTTCACTACCTTTATCCTCTGCACACCGAAATTTCGTTTTTCAACCTGTTTCGGTATATCACCTTCCGAACCATCTATGGGGGGCTTACCGCCTTTCTGATCTGTTTTCTCCTGGGCCCCTGGGTGATCAATCGACTCTCAAGGATGCAGATCGGTCAGTTCATTCAAAACGATGGCCCGGAAACCCATTTTGAAAAAGAGGGCACACCGACCATGGGCGGGATTCTCATCCTCTTCTCCCTTGGGGTATCAACCCTTCTCTGGGCGGATCTCACCAACCACTACATCCTGATCACCCTGTTGTCCATGGGGCTTTTTGGTGCCATCGGGTTCATTGACGACTATCTCATGCAGGTGAAAAAAAGGAATATGGGGTTTACGGCAAGGGGGAAATTCCTGGTCCAGATTGTGGCCGGGCTTGTGGTCTCCTACCTGGTGTACCTCTGCCCGGATTTTGATACCAGCCTGTCCATTCCGTTCTTAAAGAACATCACCCCGGATCTTGGCGTCTGGTACATCCCCTTTGCCACCCTTGTGATTGTCGGCACTTCCAATGCCGTGAATCTCACCGACGGCCTTGACGGCCTTGCCATCGGGCCCATCATCATTGCAGGGGTGACCTACATGTTCTTTGCCTATGTGGCAAGCCACATCACCATTGCCTCCTACCTCCAGGTGAAACACATTGCCTCCTGCGGCGAGATCACCATTGTCTGCGGCATCCTTGCCGGGGCAGGGCTCGGATTCCTCTGGTTCAACGCCCATCCGGCCCAGGTCTTCATGGGCGACACCGGTTCCATTCCCCTGGGGGCGCTCCTTGGCACCATTGCCGTGATTACCAAGCAGGAAATTCTGCTCCTGGTTGTGGGCGGTCTGTTTGTCATCGAGGCCCTTTCCGTCATCATCCAGGTGGGGTATTTCAAACTTTCCAAGGGGAAAAGGGTGTTCCGCATGGCACCCCTGCACCACCATTTTGAGCTCAAGGGATGGCCCGAGTCCAAGGTGATCGTGCGGTTCTGGATCATTGCCATCACCCTGGCCCTGATCTCCCTTTCAACCCTTAAGATTCGATAGGAAACCGACAATGACGATTTCAGCTGTCATGGCATCCCTGTTAAAACACCCGGACGAGGGCTACGTGCTTGTGGCAGGCCTTGGGGTCTCGGGGGTTGCCATTGTGCGGTTTCTGCGGTCAAAAAATATCCGTGTGGTTGCAACGGACAGCCGGCCCCTGGGTCCGGATGTGACCGCCCCCCTTGAAGCCCTTGGTGCCAGGTGTGAAACCGGTGGTCACAGTGCTGAAACCTTTGAGGGTGCGGCCCTGATCGTGACAAGCCCCGGTATCCCCCTTGATATGCCATTCTTTGAGCGGGCCAGGGCCAGGGGGATAACCGTATCGGGCGAGCTGGACCTGTTCGCCTGTTTCCTTGAACGGCCCCTTGTGGCCATCACCGGCACCAACGGCAAGACCACGGTAACCACCCTTGTCAGCCAGATGTTGAAACGGTCGGGGGTAAGCGTGTTTACCGGCGGAAACATCGGAACCCCCCTGGTTCGGTTCCTGGAATCCGGGCAGACGGAGGATGTGGTGGTTGCCGAGGTGAGCAGTTTTCAGCTTGATGCGGCAACAATGTTCGCACCCCGGGTGGCTGTGCTCCTCAACATTGCCGAGGACCACATGGACCGGTACGAGAATTTTGCCGCCTATGCCGATTCCAAGTGGTCGCTCCTGGGCAACCAGTCGGAACAAGACTTTGCCGTTGTCAACCAGAACCTGTCCATTGATGCGGACCGGAAACGGGTCATCCCGGCCACACTTTTGACCTTTGGTGGGGGCAATGACTGCAACGCCGCCATTGACAACCGGGCCATTGCCATCGGCACCCCGGACCAGAATTTTGTCCTGGATCTGTCCGTCACCCGTTTAAATGGGGCCCACAACCGTGAAAACATTGCCGCCGCAGCCCTTGCAGCCCTTCTGGCCGGGGCCACCCCGGCGGGAATCCAGAGCGCCCTGGATGATTTTTCAGGACTTGCCCATCGCACCGAGTATGTGGCGACCCTCAACGGGGTGGCGTATTACAACGACTCCAAGGGAACCAATCCCCATGCCGTTGCAGGTGCCTTGAGGGGGTTTGACCGGGTCGTTCTGATCCTGGGAGGGCGGTCAAAGGGAACCGATTTTTCCTGCCTTGGGCCCCTTGTCAACCAGCGGGTCAAGACCGTCATTGTCATGGGAGAAGCGGCCCGGGAGATCAAGGCTTCCCTGGGGACAACCGTTGAAATCCTGGAAGCAGGGTCCATGGCCGACGCCGTGTCCGTTGCAGGCCGCCTTGCAGTCCATGGAGACACGGTCCTTCTCTCCCCGGGGTGTTCCAGCTTTGACATGTACGACAATTATGGCCACAGGGGCAATGATTTCAAGAACCAGGTAATGAAACGCAAAGGAAATACCCCGTGAACAGAACAGTCAAAAAAATACATGCCTGTTTCGGGGAGTCGGCCATCCTTTTTCCGGTGCTCCTGCTCGTTGGCATGGGGATTGTCATGGTGTACAGCGCAAGCGCTGCCCTGGCCGTGACTCGGTTTGACAACAATCTTTTTTACATGCAGCGCCAGGCGGCCTTTGCCCTGCTGAGCCTTGTGGTGATGTTCTCGACGGCCTTTTTGCCCTATCGCATTTTCAAGGTGTTTGCCTATTTTTTCATGGGCCTTGCCGTTGCAATGCTTGTGGCGGTCCAGGTGCCGGGAATCGGTCATTCTGCGGGCGGTGCCTGCCGGTGGATTGCCCTTGCCGGATTTACCTTTCAGCCGTCGGAGTTTACCAAGCTTGCCCTGGTTCTGTTCCTGGCCTACTCCCTTTCAAAGAAGCACGACCAGGAGATGATTCGGGATTTTTCCGTCGGGTTCATGCCCCATGTGATGCTGCTGGTGGTTCTTTCGATTCTCATCCTCATGCAGCCCGACTTTGGAACGGTCATGATCCTGGGCTGCATCACCTGGGGAATGATGTTTGTGGCCGGGGTCAGACTGGTTCATCTGATGCTGCCCCTGCCTTTCCTTGCCCCCGTGGCCTATTTTCTGGTCTACCGGGTGGATTACCGCATGGACCGGATCCTGGCCTTCATGAACCCCTGGGACGATCCCCTGAACACCGGGTATCAGATTACCCATTCCCTCAAGGCGTTTGGATCGGGGGGCATCTTTGGCAAGGGCATCGGCCTTGGGATGCAGAAGCTCCATTATCTGCCCGAACCCCACACGGACTTTATCCTGTCCGTCATCGGCGAAGAGCTGGGGCTTGTGGGTGTCCTTGTCATTCTGGTGCTCTACTGCATCGTTCTGTGGCGGGGCGCTGCCATTGCCAGAACTGCCCCGGACCGCTTTGGCTCGCTGGTTGCCGCAGGGATCATCATCACCCTGGGACTGCAGGTTGTCATCAACACGGGCGTTGCCCTGGGCCTTTTGCCGACCAAGGGACTGACCCTGCCCTTCCTGAGCTATGGCGGCACCTCTTTGATCGTGAACATGGCGTTCATGGGAATATTGATGAGCATTGGCGCGGCGGTGGAAAATGGGTAAGCGTTTGAGCATCATCATTGCAGGCGGCAAGACCGGGGGACACCTTTTCCCGGGCATTGCCATTGCCCAGGCGTTTTCAGCAACTATGCCCGGCACCCGCATCCTGTTTGTCGGAACCGGGGAAGCCTTTGAGACCACCACCCTTGACCGGTACGGCTTTGACCACACCGCCATCTCCATTTCCGGCATCAAGGGCAAGGGGCTTCTCGGAAAATTGTCCACGGCCCTTCGATTGCCCGTCTCCCTGGCCCAGGCCTTTACCGTTATCCGCAGGTTCAAGCCGGATATGGTCATGGGGGTTGGCGGTTATTCGTCCGGCCCCGTTGTCCTTGTGGCAAGACTTTTAAACATCCTGACGGCCATCCAGGAGCAGAACACCATTCCCGGCATCACCAACCGGATTCTGTCCAGAATCTGCCATGTGGTGTTCACCTCGTTTGCGTCAACCCGGGGATTGTCAAAAAACGCCGTGGTCCATCACACGGGCAATCCGGTTCGCAGCTCCGGCATTCAACCGTTCGGGCCAGGATCGTCCGGTCCGGGCCAGGCCGACGGCCGCTTTAACCTGCTGGTCACGGGCGGAAGCCAGGGTGCCCGTTCCCTCAACCAGGCCATGGTGGGGACAATGGCCCTTCTGAAGGATCCGGCCGCTGTCCGGCTGGTTCACCAGACGGGCAAAGCAGATGCAACCGGGGTGGTTGATGCCTACCACACCCTGGGGGTAGATGCGGTGGCCAGGGCTTTTTTTGATGATCTTCCCCAGCGCATGGCCGCGGCCGACCTGATCGTCTCAAGGGCCGGGGCCGGCACCATCTCCGAGATCACCCATCTGGGCAAACCGTCGATTCTTGTTCCCTATCCCCATGCGGCCGATGACCACCAGCGTTTTAACGCCCAGGCGGTCCAGGACCAGGGTGGGGCCATCCTGATCCTGGACAGGGATCTTACCCCGGAACGGCTTAAAACCGCCATTGAGGATCTTCAGAGCAATCCTGAACGCAGGCTCTCCATGGGACGGGCCGCAAAGACCATGGCGCTTTTGGACCCGGCCCGGGCCATTGTTGATATCTGCCTGTCCATGGCAGAAAAAAAAGGAAATTAGATGTACCAGAAGAACTATCACATATATTTTGTCGGCATTGGCGGCATTGGCATGAGCGCCATTGCAGAACTTCTCCTGAGCCTGGGCTACAGGGTGTCCGGATCGGACCTCAAGCTTTCGGCCATTACCCAGCGCCTGGGCCGTCTCGGGGCCACCATATTCAACGGGCACCGGGCAGACCAGCTTAGGGATGTGGATGTGCTGGTCACCTCCACGGCCATCTCCCGGGACAATCCAGAGGTGGTTGAGGCGGCAGCAAGGGCGATCCGCACCATTCCAAGGGCCGAGATGCTCGCTGAACTCATGCGCATCAAATACGCCATTGCCGTGTCCGGCGCCCATGGCAAGACCAGCACCACGGCCATGGTTGCAACGATTTTGAACCAGGCCGGCCTTGATCCCACGGTGGTGGTGGGTGGTCTGTTAAAGAGCATCGGCACCAATGCCCGTCACGGCAAGGGTGATTACATTGTGGCCGAGGCCGACGAGAGTGACGGCTCGTTTTTAAAGTATGCGCCCGCCATTGCCGCCGTCACCAACATCGACCTTGAACATCTGGATTTCTATAAGGATATCGAGGAGATTAAGGACAACTTTGTCAAGTTCATCAACTCCGTGCCCTTTTACGGGCTTGCCGTGCTCTGCCTTGACAACGAGCACATCCAGGACATCCTGCCACGGATCACCGCCCGGTACACCACCTTTGGCCTGAGCGCCCAGGCAGACCTTTCCGCACGGGCAATACGCTTTGAGGGCAGACGGGGGTATTTTACCGTGGTTCACCAGAGCGAGGTCCTGGGCGACATCACCCTCAACCTTTCCGGAAAGCACAATGTCTCAAATGCCCTGGCAGCCATTGCCGTGGCCCTTGAGCTCAAGGTCGATTTCAGCGTCATCAAGAAGGCCCTTGAGCAGATAGAGGGGGTCAAACGGCGGCTTGAAATCAAGGGCGAACAGAGCGGCATCACCGTTGTTGATGATTACGGCCATCACCCCACCGAGGTCAAGACCACCCTTGCAGCCGTCCGGGAAGGGTGGCCGGATAAACGGGTCGTGGTGGTGTTCCAGCCCCACCGGTATTCAAGAACACAGGCCTTGTTTGACGAGTTTACCCGGGCCTTTTACCAGTCTGATCTGCTGTTTGTGCTGCCCATTTATGCGGCAAGTGAACAGCCCATTGACGGGATTGATTCGTTGAAACTGTGCAACGGTATCCACGAGCACGGCCACAAGAATGTCCTGTGTGTCAAGGATTTTGAGACCTGTCTTGCGATTCTTTCCGACACCCTGGAACCCGGGGATCTTGTGCTGACCCTTGGGGCAGGCGATGTTTACAACCTGGGGGAAACACTTTTGGAGATGCTCGCGTGAAACCGGACATGTCTGACGGCCGTTCAGGGGCCTATGGGGTGTTGAAGCGGGAGTTTTGCCTGCTGTCCGACGAGCCCATGGCCTGCCACACTTCATTCAAGGTGGGTGGGCCTGCAGATCTGTTTTTCGCACCTGAAACCAAAGCGGAACTGGTCCGGGGCATTGTCCGTGCCAGAAGCCTTGGCATACCCGTTACCCTGGTGGGCTGCGGCACAAATCTTCTGGTCAAAGACGGCGGCATCCGGGGGCTTGTGGTTACAACCCGGCGGATGAACAAAACCCTTGCCATCACCATGGCCGCGGATGGAACGCAGTTTGTAACGGCTTCTTCAGGCGTTATCCTTGCAACCCTTGCACGGTTTGCCATGGACCAAGGGTTAGATGGGTTTACCTTTTGCGCCGGCATTCCCGGAACGGTGGGCGGCGCTGTGATGATGAATGCCGGAACCACCCTCGGCACCATCTCCGACATTCTTGTCTCACTTGAGCTTGTTGCCGCTGATGGCAGGGTCATGGCGATTGACCGTTCTGAACTTGACTTTTTCCATCGGACGACGGTGTTTAACGGCCTTGGGCCCTGCGTGTATCTCCTGGGAGCACGGTTCCGGGTCCAGCCGGGAGACAAACAAAAGATACGGGAGCGCTGGCGCTCCCTGTTAGAAAAAAGGCGTTCAAGTCAGCCCGGGTCACTGGCCAGTGCAGGCTGTTTTTTCAAGAACCCGGACAAGGGCATGCCCGCAGGTCAGCTCATTGACCGGGCAGGCCTCAAGGGCAAACAATTCGGCAATGCCATGGTTTCGACCATCCACGGCAATTTTATTGTTAACTGCGGCGGAGCCACAGCCATGGAGATCCTCACCCTCAAGCAGATGGTGGCGGATGAGGTACGAACGAAATTCAATGTTGATCTCAAACCAGAGGTGAAAATTGAAGGCGAATAAAAAGGTGAGGAAAAACAGTCTGCGGCCGATTGACGGCGATGTATCGGCCCTTGGGATCGATTTCATGGGCAGCCTTGATCTTGTGTTAAAGTTTATCCTGGTGGTGCTGGTCCTGGCGCTGTCAAGCCTCGGGCTGATCTTTGTCCACGATTTTATTACCCAGAGTCCCTATTTTGGTATCAAGACCATTCACATTTCCGGGGCAACCTCTCTCAGCGATTCAGCACTGCTCTCCCAGGCCGGCATCAAGATGGGGGATAATCTGCTGGCCGTTAATCTTAAAACGGCCAGGGCCCGGCTTGTTGCCCATCCCTGGGTCCGGGATGCGGCCATCCAGCGCCAGGTGCCGTCGACCCTGGCCATTACCGTTTCTGAACAAACGGCCGTTGCAAGGGCGGTTATGGCCGATGCCTCCCAGGTGCTGGTGGATGTTCAGGGCCAGCCGTTCAAGCCCTATGAGCCTGAAATAGAACCCCAGACTGCCTGCTTGCCGGAGATCAAAGGCCTCAGGCTTGAGCCCCTGGATCCGTGGTCCATGGCACCCCAGTACGGTTTTAAGGGAGAACTTCACCAGGGGGTAATGGAGTTGCTGGCCCTTGATACCCAGTTCCCGGCCAGGGAAATAACAGCAGATAAAGATCTGGGTATTGATTTTACAACGGATTTTTTCATGACACACAAGGCCGTTGGGGAGGCGTCCGTTATCGTGAAACTCGGGTTTGACGGGTTCAGGGATAAACTTGCCGGCACTGGAAAAATTCTGGATTACATGGACGGCTTTACCGTTGAAAAAAGGGTGCGTCTCATTGACTTTTTTAATATCAGAAGCGTGACAATAACGCTTGAAGATAAAGATATTCTGCCGGGTACGACTTAAGGAGGGTTTGATTTGCAGGAAGAAGGAAAAATTATCGTAGGACTCGACATTGGAACCACAAAGATCTGTGCCATTGTCGGAGAGGTCGCCCGGGGTGAAATTAATATCATCGGTTTGGGTACAGCCCCTTCCAGGGGCTTGAGAAAGGGCGCTGTGGTCAATATTGAGTCCACGGTGGAATCGATCAAAAAGGCAGTGGAAGAGGCCGAAGTCATGGCAGGCTGCAATATTTCATCGGTTTACGTGGGCATTGCGGGCGGCCACATCCGGGGATTGAACAGCCACGGCATTATTGCCATCAAGGGTCAGGAAATAACCCAGGATGATGTAGAACGGGTGATCGAGGCGGCAAGCGCCGTTGCCATTCCAACGGATCGGGAAACCATCCATGTTATTCCCCAGGAGTTCATTGTGGATGACCAGGAGGCGATCCAGAATCCCGTGGGCATGACCGGGGTGAGGCTTGAGACAAAGATTCACATTGTCACAGGTGCGGTGTCGTCTGCAAGGAACATTGTCAAGTGCTGCAACAAGGCCGGCCTGGACGTGTGCGATATTGTGCTCGAATCCCTGGCTTCGGGGGAGGCGGTGCTTTCCCGTGAGGAAAAAGAACTCGGGTGCGCCCTGGCCGACGTGGGCGGCGGCACCACGGATCTTGCCATCTTCAAGGGCAACAATATCAAGCACACCTTTGAGCTTGCCCTGGGGGGGCACAACCTGACCAACGACATCTCCATCGGATTGAGAACCCCCCTTGCAGAGGCTGAAAAGATCAAGATCGACCACGGCACCTGCCTTGCCGGAAGTATCCGCAAGGGTGAGACCATTGATGTCGCAGGGATCGGCGGGCGGGGCACCAAGAGCCTTCCCAAGGATATCCTGGCCGAGATTCTGGAACCCAGGGTTGAGGAGATGTTTTCCATCCTCAAGCGGGAGATTTACAGCAACGGTCTTGAAAACTCGTTTCCATCGGGCGTGGTGCTTACCGGGGGCAGTGCCCATCTCCACGGGATCACGGATGTGGTTGAGGGGGTCTTTTCCGTGCCCGTTCGGCTGGGGGTTCCCATGAAGATCGGAGGACTCAAGGATGTGGTCAAGAACCCGTGTTATTCAACCGGGGTGGGGCTTGTGATCTATGGCAGCAAGCATTGCGGCGATCAGCTTGGTGACGTTGAAAAAGGGCTGTTCGCACGGCTTTTGAAACGAATGAAACAATGGTTTAAGGACGTTATCTAATATAAAAAGGAGGGGGAGTATGAATTTTTCCTATGTGGAGAGCGAAAAGAATGCTTTGATCAAGGTTATCGGTGTGGGTGGAGCCGGTGGAAATGCGGTCAACAACATGATCGATGCAAACCTTCAGGGTGTGAAGTTCATTGTCGCCAATACAGATGCCCAGGCCCTTGAAACCTCAAAGGCAGAGCTCAAGATTCAGTTGGGCGTTCATCTGACCGAAGGACTCGGGGCAGGAGCCAATCCCAACGTGGGCCGGGAGGCTGCCCAGGAGAACATTGATGAGATCAGGGCTTCCCTTGAGGGCAGCCACATGGTGTTCATCACTGCAGGGTTTGGCGGCGGAACGGGCACTGGCGCAGCCCCCGTGATTGCTGAAATCTGCCAGGAACTCGGTATCCTGACGGTGGCCGTTGTATCAAGGCCCTTCTCGTTTGAGGGTAAAAAACGGGCCGCCCAGGCCGAAGAGGGCATCAACCGTTTGCGGGACATCACCGACACGGTTATCACCATCCCCAACGACCGGCTCAGGGGAATCGCAGGCAAGGGTGCAAGAATGGTGGACATGTTCATCAAGGCCGACGAGGTGCTTCACCATTCGGTCAAGGGCATCACTGACCTGATCATGCTTCCCGGTCTGGTAAACCTTGACTTTGCCGATGTCAGGACCACCATGTCCAAGGCCGGCATGGCCCTCATGGGTATTGGTATCGCCTCTGGCGAAAACCGGGCCGTTGAGGCGGCAGAAAGGGCCATTTCCCATCCGCTGTTAGAGGATATTTCCATCTCCGGCGCAAGGGGAGTTCTCATGAACATCACCTGTTCAAGCGACCTTACCCTTGACGAGATGACCGAGGCGTCGGATCGCATTCACCAGGAGGTCGGTGATGATGCAGAGATTATCTGGGGCCAGGCCATTGACGAAAGCCTGGGCGATGAGATGCGCGTGACCGTGATTGCAACGGGTATCGGTAACCACGAGCGCCAGGCAAAGAATGTCCACAGTATTGAATCTGCCCGGCCAAAGGTCAGGCCGGTTGTTCAGGAAGAGGCCATTGTCAGGGGACAACTCAGGGAGCCTACTGCTGAGGAGCTTGAAAATTGGAACGAAGTGGATGAACCGGTCAGGGTCAGGACAAAAAAGGTGGTGGGCCATGACGGCAGAAACGCCTATCGGGGGATGCCCATGGACAGTGAAAACCTGGAGATCCCCACGTTTTTACGACGCCAGGCAGACTGATATATGGCAAAAAAGGTCAGGCATGGCAGAAAAGAGGGTGTTCGCCTTGAACGGGGAAGTATCGCCAAAGGCCAAAAGGGGCTGATCCGAACTGCCCTGGTTTATCCGAACACCTATCAGGCGGGCATGTCCAGCCTTGGATTTCAGACGGTTTATGGATTGATCAACGACCTTGACCACGTGGTGGCAGAGCGGGTATTTATGCCCGATGAAAAGGGTTCTGAGGTCCTAAGTGTGGAGAGCGGCAAGGCGCTCTCCTGGTTTGACATTCTTTTTTTTTCCATCTCGTTTGAGAATGATTACCTGAACCTGATTTCCATGCTCGAACGGTCCAACATTCCCCTGCGGGGTGCCAGCCGCAATGGGGACCACCCCCTTGTGGTCGCAGGGGGGGTTGCGTCTTTTCTGAATCCGGAGCCCCTGGCGCTGTTCATGGACCTTCTGCTCCTCGGGGAGGCAGAATTGCTGATCCCTTCTTTTTTCGATGTGTACACCCCCCTGATGTCGAGGCAGGACCTGTTTGAGCGGTTGGCCTCGACCGTTGGCGGGGTCTATGTGCCGTCATGGTACACGCCGGTCAACAACAGCGACGGTGAATTTCTCGGCCTGGAAAAACGCAACGACCAGGCCCCGGATCGGGTGAGGATCAGGCGGGTCACGACCCTCAAAGAGACTTGCACCACCCGAATTATCACCTCGGATACTGCCTTTAAAAACACCTTTTTGATTGAGACGGGCAGGGGGTGTCCACATGGCTGCAGGTTCTGCAGTGCAGGTTTTATCTACCGGCCCCCCAGATTTTATCCCGAGGATGTCGTGGTCCGGGCCCTTGACGCTGCAAAGGCGCTCACCTCCAGGGTCGGGCTTGTGAGCGCTGCCGTGTCGGACCATCCGGCAATCAACGCCATCTGCGCCAGGGGAATTGCCGAGGATCTCTCGATCTCGTTCAGTTCCCTGCGGGCCGATGCCCTGACCGATGAACTGATCGCAACCCTACAACGGTCCGGGGTCAAGACCGCCACCATTGCACCCGAAGCAGGCTCTGAACGAATGCGGGCCGTCATCAATAAAAAGATCAGTGAAGCCGAGCTTGTCTCGGCGGCCGACCGGCTGGTAAAGGCCGGAATCATCAATCTCAAGCTCTACTATATGATCGGACTTCCCTTTGAAACGGATGAAGATGTGGTGGCCATTGTCAGCCTTACCCAGAAGATAAGGGATGCGTTTTTGTCGGCCAGCCGGAAGAAGCGGAAGATTGGAACCATCACGCTGAGCATCAACCCCTTTATACCCAAACCTGCCACCCCGTTTCAATGGGCCCCCATGGCAAGGATCGGGTTGCTTAAAAAACGGCTCAAAATCGTCCAGGAGGGGTTAAAACGGGTTCCCAACGTCCAGCTTAACTGGGAATCCTTCCGCATGGCAAGGATCAACGCCCTTCTTTCCCGGGGCGGTCGGCAAACGGCTGATATCCTTGAGGATGCCGCAAAGAACGGATGGTCAAGGGCCATGAAGCATGCCGATGCCTATTGTGAGGCCGTTGTCCACACAGAGCGGAAAAAAGATGAGCCCTTTCCCTGGGAGATCGTTGACACCTGTGTAAAACGCGAATTCCTCTGGCGTGAGTACCAACGTTCAAAGACCGAAAAAATCTCCCCTGACTGCCCCATGATCGACTGCAGGGATTGCGGCACCTGCCGGATTCCCTGATGACACACCCCTTTCCGGATTCTGCCCGTGTTGGTGTTGTGCTTAACCGGCCACGGGTGTCTGAAAACATCGGCTCTGTTGCAAGGGCCATGATGAATATGGGCCTTGAACACCTTGTGGTGGTGGCACCGGAGGATTTTGACAGAAATAAAGCTGCAAAAACCGCCACCCATTCAGCCGTATCCATTCTGGACCGCATGGAGATTTGCACCACTCTTGCCCAGGCCCTTGACCGGTTTGAGTATGTGGTGGGAACCACTGCCCGGCTCGGGGGACAGCGGTTGGTGGAATCTCCCCGAACCGTTGCCCCAAGGGTTGCAGCCCTTTGTGAAAATAACCGGGTGGCCCTGGTGTTTGGACCTGAAGACCGGGGGCTCACCAACGGGGAAATCTGCCTTTGCCACGCCTTGATCAACATCCCCACCCTTGGGTTCTCCTCGCTTAATCTTGCCCAGGCCGTGGTGATCGTCTGTTATGAGTTTCTCGTGGCTGTTCAGCACCGTCAGGGTCTCCCCCGGGCGGAAAAACATGTGGTCCCCCGCCTGGCAACGGTCCGTGAGCTTGAGATCATGTACGACCGGATCTCTGCAGTTCTTGCTGAGATTGGGTATGTCAATCCGGAAAACCCCGATTTCTGGCTTAACCGGGTACGTCAGTTTTTCAGCCGCATCAAGATTCAGGCAGGGGAGACCAGCCTTGTCAAGGGGGTGATGGACCGGATTATTGTATACGGGGAAAGCCGTTATCAAAGCGGTCTGGATGAAAAAAAATGAGTCCTGCCCCGGGGGTGGTCAACTTATCCTTGACATCAACCGTTAAATTACATATATAAAACAGGCTTCACTTGAGCCCAGGTAGCTCAGTCGGTAGAGCAGGGGACTGAAAATCCCCGTGTCAGCAGTTCGATTCTGTTCCTGGGCACCAGATTTCAAAGGGCCTTCAGAGTATCTACTCTGAAGGCCCTTTTTCGCTGGGTGTCCCGGGACAAGCCCCTGCTCCACTGGAATTATTTGTTCCCATAGCAGAGAGTATTGATCTGATCCTTCACCTGGTGAATTCTCGATAAAAAACAAGGTACTATATTTCGACGCAGATTAGATCCGAAATTCTAAACCTTCTGGAACAAGGTTGGCGTATCGAAGCTTTTTATGGTCATCCTGAAACCATCATTCCTGTATATACTGCAGTGTATCAATAAGCTGAATCATGGGGCAAATTTTTCTCTGAGTTGATTTTGTGGGATGGACATGGCATTCTTAACCCGATTAAGGGGTGCTTTCCCCTAAAGAGAACAGAGAACAGTGAATTGAATTAGGGAGTTTTTAGGATGAAAATTCAGAAAGTGGTTGACGAGATCTATCGTCTTGCGGTGAATATTGAGGATGAGAACTATCTCTTTGAGGGAATCTGGCCCATTCCCCATGGCATCTCCATAAACAGTTATCTGATCCGGGGGGAGAAAAATGTTCTCATTGATCTGACCCAGGATATTATGGACTTTCCAAGGGCCATCACCGAACAGATTGAAGGGGTGTCCCTGTCGGTGGAGGATATTGATATCCTGGTGATCAACCATATGGAACCGGATCATTCAGGCTGGCTGCATAAATTTTGTGAAAAAAACACCAAGTGCGTTATCTACTGCACCCAAAAGGCCATCCCACTCCTTGAGGCCTTTGGCAGAATTCCAGCGGACCGGGCCATTGCTATTACAGACGGCATGATCCTGGAAGTTGGTGATTACGAACTTCAGTTTTTCGATACCCCCAATATCCACTGGCCTGAAACCATGATGACCTATGAGAAAAAACGGGGCATTCTTTTTTCCTGCGATGCGTTCGGGTCTTACGGCAAGCAGGCGGATGACACCGTCTTTGATGATCAGCTCTCCCAGGAAAAACATGCCTTCTTTGAAAGTGAGGCCCTCCGGTATTATGCCAATATCGTATCCACATTTTCTCCGTTTGTACTCAAGGGACTGGTCAAACTGGGCGGGCTGGATATCAGAGTCATCTGCCCTTCCCACGGAATCGTCTGGCGGGCGAATCCCAATGTCATTATCGGCCATTATAAACGCTATGCAGAGTACAGCAAAGGGCCGGGAGAACGGGAGGTCACCCTGGTCTGGTCCAGCATGTACGGCAGTACCCGGTCCATGCTGCCCCTGATTGTTGAAACCCTGAATAAACGACAGATACCGGTCCATGTGTTCCAGGCGCCCGGGGACGATATCGGCTACATCCTGGCAAGTGCCTGGAAATCCGCTGGCCTGATCTTTGGCATGCCCACCTACGAGTACAAGGTGTTCCCACCCATGTCCCATGTGATTGACGAGCTCCTGGTGAAAAAGGTGGCGAACAAGAAGGTTTTTCGGTACGGCTCATTTGGTTGGGTCGGAGGTGCACAGCGGGACTTTGAAGCCAAAATTGAAAAATCCGGCTGGGATCTTCTCAACTCCTATGAATGGCAGGGCGCCCCTAGGGACGAAGACAAACAAAAAGTGGTGCAGGAGATCGAGGCATTCTGCGATGAGCTGATTAAGTTCACCCCAGCATTGTAAAAATCGTGAAGGCGCCGGATTCAAGACAGCAAGGTTGTTGCTGCGGTTTGCTAACGTAAAACCTTTTTTTACGGATTGCCAGAACAGACCCTGAGACGATCTAATTTTCCGGGTTAAAGGGCAGCACTGGTTTGTAAATATTTTTTCAACCCATCTGTCCTTTTTTCCGTCTGCAAATTTTAAAGTCCATATTTTTGAGGAACAGAAAACAGGTGAAATAGGAGTTTTCTTCTGGATCGAAAATTGAATTTAACGGGCCTTGCATTCTAGTCTGATGATGCATATGTTTATTTTCAGTTTTTCATACCATCACATGAAATCGAATCCCTTTCAAAGGAGGCCATTAAATGAAAGAAAAAAGAAACATGCATTTAAAGGTTCAGGAAATGTGTGATTGTTATGCGACCAACGATCCCCTCAAGGAGATGTCTGTTGTGAAAAACGACGGTGACAAAGACGAGGCGGCCGTAAAATGGCTGGCATTGGCGGTATTGCACGGCATCGACCGCAATGCCAAAGAAATAACCGTCAGCAGGGCAGCTGGGGGCGATGTCACGGTGACGGCCAAATATCGCGAATCCGAGCTGCCCTCGCCCGGTCCGGAAGTCGGGTCTAAGATAATCGACGCCGTAAGGGAAATAACCCATATTGAAAACGAAAAAGGCAAATCACTCCTGGCCCTGGGCATCCGCAATGACAGCTTTGAGCTGAAGGTGGCGTTAAAGGAAAAAGACGGCGAACAAAAGGTGACCCTGAAATTTACGGATTAAATCACGTGTCAACGATTCTTTGAATCTCTAAACGGGGGCTGGTGCGCTGTTTGCTCCCCCCCGTTTTTCTCTTGGGATTCAAGCATGAAGTTGAATTCATCGAAAAAGGCGCTCCATGACCCTGTACGCATACAAGAATACCCGCCCTGAAATCCATGAATCTGTTTTTATTGCACCTGCCGCTCAAATCATTGGAAACGTCCGCATTGGTAAACAGTCGTCTGTCTGGTTCCAGACGGTCGTTCGAGGCGACCTGGACAGGATCACGATTGGTGAAAGGACAAACATCCAGGACCTGTGCATGTGCCATGCAGACGCGAATGTCCCCCTGACCATCGGCGACGGCGTGACCATTGGCCATCGCTGCGTTGTCCATGGATGCACCATCGAAGATAATTGTTTGATCGGGATGGGTGCCATTGTGATGAATGGTGCGGTGGTCGGGACAGGATCGGTGATCGCTGCCGGCGCTGTTGTGCTCGAACATACCATTATACCGCCATATTCCCTTGTCACGGGTTCTCCCGGCAGGGTTAAAAAGACCTATGCAGACAGAGAAAAAATCGAGCAATCCTTGAAAAACATGTCTGATCACTATGTGAAAAGCGCCCTGGATTTCAGTACTGGAGATCTGTTTTATCAAATAAAGTAACTAACTTTATTCCGTCATCCCATGACCGATGATCCCGGCCAGGCCGATTTGTTCGAGCAGAGCGGCCTGCTTGAGTTTCAAGCCAGAATCATCCGGCGATGTTTCAATCAACGAACAAAGGGCATTAAAGGCGTCATACCAAATGCCGGCCTCGGCATAGATATGCGGCACCTGGGACATTGGGGCCTTTGCCAGCGCCTGTTTTATCTTTGGCTGTTGTTCGATGAATTCTATCCCTCCTGCGGCCAGGATATCCTTTGAGCGGTGCTGTGCATCCGGTACAAGGGCAATGAACCATTTGTACTGTATGTTCGGCTCAAGGTAGACCCCATGGTCTGCCAGGCGGACAGGCTGGATGCCCGGCTTTCCTCGAGGGGCAATCCGGGCTTCCACGATGGGAAGGATTCCCTGTTTCTGGATCAAAGTGAACTCAACAGGGCAGGACGATGCTTTTGACTGATAAAAAAAGAGAACTGGTTGACGGGATACGGTCAGGCCGATATGTTCAGGCACAATCAGGCACAAATAGGGAAGTTCCGGGTCCGGTCCCCTGGTTCCGCCGGCCACGCGACCGGCCGGTGCTCCGCGCAGGGGCGGTTTGTAGATGGGCAGGTTATTGGTTGCCCGGGGGCTTTTTTGCTGGGGCTGGATTTTTTCCTTATCGGGCTCGATTTCGTGAACTGCTTTTGGGGGTTCATCCCTGGTCATGGGCTGGGTCATTTCCCCTTTGTTTGTTTGACCAAGGTCTGAGGCCGTAACCGGTGCAATGAATACAATGCTTAAGCCTAAAATTACGCCACAGAGGGCAGATAAGAATAATTTCATGTTGATTCCTCCCTGGTTATCTGGTTTATCTTTTAGACAATACCCGGTAGATGTTTAATCGCTCGTTTTTTCCCTCTAGGCTGGCTTGCACGATCAGCTGGGTATTGAATTGCCCGTCAAGATACTTTAGCGTGGTTTCTCCGATGAGAATCCGCCAGGGGCAATTCCTGCCAAGGTCCTTGTCATAACTTTCAAGGCGGGCCGCAATATTGACGATGTTCCCCACGGTGGTGTATTTCATTCTCGTGGAGCTGCCCAGGGCACCGGCCACAATGGATCCTGTAAAAATTCCGATGCGGGTCCCAGACTGGGGAAGTCCCCGGTACTGCCAGAGGGCGTTGAGCCTTTCCATCTCCTCACCCATTTTAATGGCGCAGTTCACCGCATTTTGTGCATCCCTTCCAATGTCGGCTTCATTTGTCCTGGGCAGTGGAATCCCGAAATTTGCCTTGATCCCATCTCCGGCATAGTCGTCCACCACCCCCCCATGGGCCATGATGGTTCGGGTCATGGCCGCCATATAGGTGTTCAGCCACTGGATGAGAACCTGGGGCTCAAGGGTTTCACAAATGCTTGTAAACCCTCTGATATCGGAGAAAAGGATGGTTGCGGTCATTTTTTGGGGCCGCGGCCGTCCGTTGAGTAAAAACTGGTTTCTGTTTTCCCATATTGATTTGGCTATTTTCGGGGCAACAAGCTTTGAGAATAACTGCATCAAAATGGCCTTCTGCTTGTTTTCCCGGTCGGAAACATAGGCGGTTATCATTCCGGTGGATAAGAGTCCGGTCAGGGCCATGGGAACCAGGGGAACCCACCACCCATTTAGAAATGCAGCATGTGCGGAAAACGAAACAAGGGAGAGTGCGGCTGCCATTAAAATGGAAAAATGCCAGACGGATCGTATGAAAAAACCGGCAATACCGCCCAGCAGGCTCCATAAAAGCATCAGTCCTATCTCCTGGTTTTCTGTGAGTGTCTTGATGGGGCTGGCCTCATTCAATCCAAACCGGATCAACTGACTTGTGAGACGGCCATGGACAACGACCCCCGGCATCTTTTGGTCCGCCTGGAATCCTCGGCTAAACGGGGTGTAGAAATGGTCTTTTACGCTCTGGGCCACAACCCCGACAAGTACAATTTTGTCCTGGATGTCCTGGGAGCTGATCTTTCCTGATAACAGGCGGGTCAAGGATCGGGATTGATAAAAATCTGCTGTATCCCTGTAATCAATAAGGTATTGATACCCCCTGGCATCGGCATTAATATATCCGCCGTCACTGGGTTCAAGGGGCTTGATGGTTGTCTGGCCCAGTTTAAAATGATCTGGATTTGTATCATCGGGCCCGGCGGTAATACCCTCTTTTTGTAAAAAAATAAGGGCAAGCAGGAGATTGAACGCATAAAATACCTGCTTTCCATTATCAAGGAAAAGAAGCCCTCTCCTGATGATACCCCCCGAGTCTACAAGCATGTCGTTAAATCCTGCCTGGTCGGTTCCTGCAAGTATCGACGGAGGCGGAACACCATCGTTGCCGAATTTTGTGACGCAGATGATGTTGGGATTACTGCTCAATACCAGGTCCAGTTCCCAGGATCCGGGCGGAACTGAAATATCCCGGAAAATATCCAGCCCAATGGCCCGGGGGTGATGAATTAAAAGCAGTTTAAGGGCTTTTGAAAGTGTTGCATCTGTGAGGGGCCACCGGCCCTGAACAAGGATATCCTCCTCTGAAATTTCGATAATGAGAATTCGGGATTGGTCTTGAATCTGTGTGGGTCTTGATCTCACGAACCAGTCATAGACCGAAAGCTCAAGGTGTTCAAGGAAACCTGAACCCCGCAACCCCAGGATGGCGATAAAACACAAGACAGAGACACAGGCAATGGGAACAGGAGGAAAATCGAACAGTTTTCGGAGTAGGTCCATAAAAGATCCCCAATCCTATAGCCAGTTGTTGATGAGCAAAAAGGCAGACCAGTACCCTGGGTGGTCATACCTCGGGTCCTCAAGCAGACTCAATTGTGCGCGTTGAAGTGCCATGGCCCTTGAAACCGCTGGATCTTTGAGCTGAAGATAAAACTGTTTGATCATACGGGACGAGGCCATGTCATCGATACTCCACAGGGTGGCCAGCGCGCTTCTTGCCCCTGCCTTGACCGCTACGCCAGCCATGCCCAGGGCGGCAAGATCATCCCCGGCAGCGCTTTCGCACGCACTCAATGCCAGGAGGTCCAGGGGGGTTTTACGAAACTGCAGAAACCCTGCATATTTGTCCAGGGTATCCATGGTGAGCTTTTCATCAAAGGCCAGGACAAAGGTCTGGTCAACATCTCCCTGGAATTGCCCGTGGGAGGCAATGTGTACGATGTTGAATTCTTCTTTTCTCAACTCCGTTTCCATGTTTGAAATGGAAAAATCCTGATCCAGGAGTAATTTGCTTGAAAAGAGTCTGCTGATATTCTGAAGTTCCGAAACAACCTCGGGCAGGGGGGGAAATCCCTGTGATGCCCGGGTAATCCCGACCGCTAGAATCTTAAGGTTTTTCCTTTTGATGGGCGTCGGATCAATGAGGTTCAGGCCCGGTGTGATGACGGTTGCATATTTATGAATCAGGAATCTTTTGCCATCATGGAGTGCGGCCATGGGAATGGTTCGAAGGGGGCCAGACGGTACAAAAACCAGTGTGTCTGCGCCCATGGAAGAAAGATCCGGCTCAACCGGGCGTATCAGATTGTCATACAGTGCCTGGGCGTGGGGCAGAAATTCCCAAGTGGTGCGTTTTTCGAGCTTGCTGCGAAACGCTCTGATCTCCCGGGTTATTGTTTCCTGGTTTACAGGAATTGAAAATTGTTTCAAGCCGGACGGCAGGCTGACCAGCAATTCCGTCCGGTCTTCAAGCAGCACCGGATAGATAACAACAGCTGTTTTTGAGATGGAATCAAGATTTGCAGTGTCAAACCCACCTGCATCCACGCAATCATCCTTGAAATAATTCCTCAGCTCATACACCCTGAGCAGTTCAACCACATCCCTGGCCTCGAACAGCAGGGCTAGGTGTTCTTGTTTGTTTTCCAGGGATTTACTCTGCTGCAGAAGCAGATCCACCAGTTCAAAACAAACCGATCCTGCAATCTTTCTGAAAGATGCCTGCTGGATATCATGGCAGTTGTCTATTGCCTGGTGAATGGACTGAAGGGTAAATACCGTTCGCCTGTAGGCCGCAACGGCCTGGTCAATCTTGTTCATTTGTTTGAAGATGCGCCCTGCCTGCCACTGCCATTTATAGAGGGATTCAGGCGCATAAACCTGCTGTGCAGCAAAAACAGCCGTTTGGGTAAAGGCCAGGGCTTCTTCATGGCGGCGCTCGTCTTCGTGTAATTTGCCGGTATATCCAGATGCATAGGACATGGCACGATAATCATTTGTCCGCTGTGCTACTTTTCCTGCCTGAGAGAAAATACCATGGCAAAGGCGCCGGAATTCATTCTGAAATTCCGGTAAATGCGTTTCCAGATCCAGATAAGCCAGACCGGTGTTGATCAGCCCGTAGGACTTGAAATGGGAATCATCAAGGCGATTCAGTTTTTCCAAAGCCTGGTCCAGAATCGGTTTGACCCTTTCAGCCTGGTCGTTTATCAAATGGGCCCGGGCAAGGTTTATCAGTGCGGTGATTGTCAGCAACGGGCTGTCGGCGGTCCTGGCCGTTTCTATGCTTTGCGTGTATGCTGCAACGGCATCTAAATATTTTTTTTCGAGCAGATAAAGGTTTCCCTGGTTATTCAAAATCGCTGCCACAAGTTCCGGGTCGTCCATTCTTTTGGAAACAGAGAGACTCTGGCTTAAATAGTGTTCAGCCCGGCATTTGTCTCCCATCAGGGTGTACAAATTTCCAAGATGGGCCATTACGATTGCCTGGTGGTGATAATTTCTGGATCCTTCTGCCAGGACAAGGGCATTCCCAAGGACCTCCATGGCCTTGTTGTTCAATCCGATGCCTTGATATGCCCGGGAGAGTTCGACCAGGACGGCACATTGTTTTTCTCTGTTTTTTATCGCCCTGAACGCTTTTTCTGATTGGGTCCAGTCATGAATTGCCGATTCAAAATCACCTTTTTCAAAAGCCACGATTCCTTTTTCATGGTATTCCATTGCCGACAGGGTCTCGGACGGTGGGGTTGAAGTGGATACCCAGCTTTGTTCAGGTTTCATTTCTGGCGTGCATGACGGAAAGGCCGTGGAAATCAGTATGACCATGATCACAGGCAGCCTCAAAAAATGCCTGCAGAACAGAAGCCCTGTTTGCTTTGATAAAGTCCGGTTCATATCCGCATACCCTCTATTCCTGGCGGTTAAAAATTTTGGATCACAAATTGGAAATGTATTCCTTTGTCCTGGAGATCTTCTTCAACGGTATCAACATTCCTGAGTGGAAGGGCCCAGTAGATTTCAAACTTTGGTTTTACCTTAAAAGGAGTCTTCATTAACAATCCGCCCCACCTCAGCCCAAGGCCGATGCTTGAAATGTTCTTTGGGAAAGGGGTCTTTCCATTTTTGTTCCAAGCCGCACCAAAGTCAAAAAAGGTAGCCAATTGAAGATACTCTGTCCCGTCTTTATCCCGCACCAGCGGAACCCGGGCTTCGATGGAGGTGAGCAGGCCCTGGTCCCGGACCATCAGGTTCTCGCGGTATCCCCTCACACTGTAACGTCCTCCGACCGGAATCTGTTCAAATCCCAGCAGAGAATTACTGGAAAGCTGCAGGTCCGTTCGAAATATCAGCTGGGTGTCCAGGGGGGACAGTATGCTGGCCCACTGGATCTGGCCCAGCCAGGCAAAAAAACGGCTGTCAGGAAGATTGCTGCTGTGTATGGTGGAATTCATTTCATCAATCCCAAGGCTGAATTGTGACCGTGCAGCAACGACCTGTCTCTGGGTGCTGTGTGTCCAATCCTGGGAAAACCGCAGCACTGTGTTTATGGATTCTCCATCAATGGCCCCCGGTGAAAATGAAAAAGGTTCACCCAGTAAAAATGTTTTGTTCCTGTTGTTTTCCCCGGAGAGCGCCATGGCAAATTCCTGGGAAAGGGTCCGGTAAAAAGGGTGGCGCAGGGTAATTCGAAACATCTCGGATTTACTTACAATATCAAGATCTTCAAAGGGCCCTTCAAAAACACGAAGATCGTTGTTGCTGTAACGAAAGGTCAACGTCGTATCATGGACGTTGATGGGCAGTGAATACCAGGTGTCAATCTGGGGGTCATTCTCCTTGGACAGCACCGTGTTTAAGCTGAGTATATCCCCGTGGCCGGTTAGATTCTGATGTGTAATGTTTGCAAGCCATCGCTGGGCGCCAATGGCGGGGGGCTGGTAGTTGTCAAATCCAAGCTGGATCTGGCAGGGATTTTCTTCCTCTACCTCCACGTTCATCAGGCTCTCCCCAAGGGCCATTCCGGGTTTAAGTTCTGCATGGATGTGGGCGATGCGCTGATCCTGCTGTAATTGCTGAAGTCGCTTCTGCAGGGGATATAGGTTCAGGGGAGGGCCTGAATCAAGGGCGAGCCTGTCTTGTATATACCCCCTGGTGAACCATTTATTGCCGTTTACATCGATGTGGGTAATGCTGCCCTCAATGATCGTAAAAATAATTTTTCCATCAATGATTTTCTGATCGGGCACGATTGCCCCCGAGTTTACATACCCCTTGTTTATATAATGGAGGGTCAGCAAATGCTGAATTTCTTCGAGCATCTCATTGGTCAGTATCTGATCGAGATATGGGGCTGTTATCTGGCCGAGTTCCTGATCGGAAAAGACAGTGCTGCCTTTGACCACGATCTTTTGCACCACGATTTTGGGCATGGGCGCCTGTCCTGATTGTTCCAGAAAAGAGGGCCGGGTCGGTAGAATCAATCCCGGTGATCCTTCCGATACCGGCGATTGCGCAAATGGCAGTACGCTTCCCATGGAAGGAGCTGTCGGATCAAGGCCATGGATGTCCCGTGGCTGGGCATTACCCCCGGTAAGTATCAGCAACAGGAGTTGCAGGGCAAAAAGGGCGATTGTCTTTTCAAACCCTGATTGAATACGCTCTTTGGTTAAAACAGGTAATTGTTTCATCCGGCATACACCCTGGGAACTGTTTTTTGCCAATTTATCGATCAGCTACCGCATGGGCAAAGGGCTTGATAGAAGTCTTCCGGGCGCTGCAGGAAGGCTGTCACGGCCCTTGACCATGAAACTGCTGTATTTTCCCTTGTGCACCCTTGCCATGCAGGGTTTCCTGAGAAGCGAGACAATACTTCTGAAATCCTTGGACAACGGGGATATCTGGCTGTTGATCTGGGTTACGGGTGACCGGATATCCACCTGGCCATCAATGCCAAGGGACGAAGATGCATCAATAATAGTGTCTGGATCAGCAAGAAATACATTGGAATCAATTGCAATATTTCCCCCTGTTCCTTCGAATGCCTTGGCAATGACTTTGCTGTTTTTAAGGATGACATACTGGGAATCCATGCTGACATTTCCTCCGGTTGTCGCAACCCCTCCCCCGACACTGGCGGTTATTTCACTGTCAACGAGATGGATCATGTGGCCTGCCCGCATTTTTATATCTCCCCCCATGGCCTTTTCTGAAGAGGTCAGAAGGGATGCATTGTCCATGTTGATTTTTCCGGCGGTTGCAACGGTTATATTACCTGCATTTCCGGCATTTTCTGACACCCGGCTCTCTGTGGATATCTGCGCCCCGGTGGTCAGGTCAGTCCTTTGGGTGGATATAGTGATGTCGCCGCCTTTTCCCGTTGTTGTGGTATGTGAAGAGATCCACCCGTTTTTTTCCATCAACAGATCTGATGTTTGAATGGTTATTTCACCTCCGTTTCCAGTTTCTGGGTGATGAGAAGAATTGGTGCCGGCTGAGATGTGAGAGCCTGCATACAAGGGATTCCCATTCGTATCGTTCAAAAATTTCTGCATGGCATCATTTGTCCCGGATACGATCAAATTTTCTGAAGCAATATTGATATTTCCGCCACTCCCGGCACCTGTTGTCTCAGCTGACAGACATGCGCCGTCCAGAATCTCAATTGTTTCCACCGTCAGAGCAATTTGTCCACCGTTTCCACCATTAATACCTGCCTCTGAAGAAATTGTTGGGGATGCCAGCACTGTTTTATCCAGATATGAGTCGAAAAATGATTCAGGGTGGCATCCTGACATTATCAGGTACTGTGCATCCACCATCACACTGCCGCCGTCACCTGTGCCGTAACCACCTGCATTGATGTGGGAGCCATTTAAAACCTGAACATTATCCGCTGATATTTTTATGTTCCCCCCGGAATCAGGACCGTAGGAATTGGAATCAATACTGGCCCGGCCGGCCATGGTGAGATCACGGATTTTAAGATCTATATCCCCCCCTGTTCCTCCGCCTGGACCCGAAGCTGTACTTATCCCGGTGCTGCCATCAAAACCAAAGGGATCAACAGATGTCTCAAGGCCTGAAATTAATATGGAATCAGCTGTTATATCCACCAGACCGCCATCCCCCCCTGTTCCGCTAAAGCATGTTGAATGGATGAGTGAATCGTCTGATATATATAGGGCTCCCACATTTAATATTGCATTTCCTGCATCTCCCGTGGAATATGTTGAAACCTGTATACTGGCATTTGTGGATAAATTGAGGTTTCTGGCAGATATTTCGATGCTGCCACCGTTTCCTTCCCCCCAGGTATTTCCAAAAATTCCGGTATGAATGGGATTACCATTTTGCAGAAGCTCCTGGGTGCCTTGAATATCAATACTTTCTTTGGCGTTTATATCTACAGTCCCGGCCTGACCGAGGTAAAATGTTGCTGATGAAATTTCAGTACAGGGCAACATTTGTAAATCATTGGTATTCAGGATTATATTGCCAGCATTGCCCGTTCCTGGTTTTTGTGCCTGGCTTGTGATAAAGCAAAAAGGGCCTGAAACATAATCATTTCCCATCAAAATCTGGTCTGCCGTTACATCAATATCTCCTGAATCACCGGTTCCTCCACTGACATTTGTAAAGAGATATGATTCATTCCAGATCTTAAGATCGTTTGCATTGATGATGATAGCCCCGCCGTTTCCCGACCCCAGCGTACCAGCCTGGATTATTCCTCTATTTTCAAGTAGCAGGGAGTTGCCAGTTATTTCAATGTCTCCGCTTTGACCGCTGCTCCCCGGAAATACGACTGATTGAAGATACGAATTGTTGATTTCAATATGATCAGCGTGAATTCTGATCCCCCCGGAATCTCCCGCAACATCAGATAAGACATTAGCCCCAATAATAGAATCATCCAAAATCAAATCGCCTGACAACTTGATATCAACGCCGTTCCCCGGCAGTGCGGCAGTTGTTCCCCTGTTGCTGGCATAAATCGTTCCATCGTCAACAACCAGCCTGCCGCTGCGGATAAAAACAGTTCCGCCGCCGTTTCCGCCTGCATCAATGCCGGCGTGATTCAGATCAATACTTCCGAAATCTTCAACCCCTCTTGTGTTAAGGCCGGGTGTTGCGGTATCGTCATCCGGAACGATTTCACCCGGAGATGAAACGCCTGCCATATCAATCCTGCCACCGGGGGCTATAATCTTTGCATGGTGGTCTGCATCCACGCCCGTAATTCGAATATCGCCTCCCATGAGGGAGATGGTTTTGTCCTCCAGGACTTCAAGATGGGAACCTTCAATGACAATGCTGCCGGGATTTCCACCCATGAACCCAAACGCTGTTGGCGGATCAATGGTCAGTACGCTTGTTTTTAAAGGGTCAGCATAAAAAATTCCGTTGTTTCCCATGGAGAGATAATCGGATGTGGTCACATGAAAAGAACCGTTGACATCCAGGTGGGCATTGGGGCCCCATAAAAATCCGCTGGGGTTCAGCAGATAAAGGTTTGCTGATGAAATGTCGGATCTGACAAGCCCGTCAATGGTTGACACGGTGCCGCCCGTTACCCGCCCGATAATATTTTTGATGGTATCTGGACCGGTGAAATTTGCACTCTGGCCGGTATCAATGCTGAAGTTTCCAAAGCTGTGGAATATGTTGCTTGCATTGATGGTCTTTCCGTATTCAGCCTTGATTTGAAAGTCTGGGCCGCCTAATGTCATCTGGGGGCCAAGGGTGCCATCCAGGGTAACCTCTGCATGGCCGGCGGATTGATATATAAAGGAGAGACAAACCAGAAACATCAGGCTAAAGGCAGAAAAAACGTGGGCAAAGCGTTTTGAAATAAACATTTTTCCCCCTGTCATTTTTTTAAAAAATATCGTTTTAACACAGGGATGCTTTTCGTTATTCGAGTCTGCTGTCTTTTGTTCAACCCTTTTTTCACCCGTTACAACAAGGACAGGATCAAAAAAACGAAAGAAAACAATAATTACGAAATCAAAAGACAAACAAGAAATAATAAGATACGATTGTGTCCCAGAAAGAATATAATGCAGATCTGAATCAACTAAAAAAGAAGGTTTGCGAAATCATAGGCTGTACTATCCCCAAATTCTACATATGAAAATTGCCGGTGTCAAGAAATCTGTTTGAAAAATCATGAAATAATTGGGGCTTATATACATGCGCAATGTGTTTTTTGACCCATACCCGGACGCTTTTTTTTGGGGTAAGGAGCGCGAATGGAACCAGAACAGCTTCAAAGGAAAATTGCGGCTCTCAAGCGTGAAAAAAGAATTCACGATTCACAAAATAAACTGTTTAAAATATTCATCACCATGGCGCAGTCATCCAATGAGAGTCAATTGCTGAATGTCACCATGCAGAAAGCCCTTGAAATAATAACTCGTTTTTCTGGTGCACAAAAGGGAGGGCTGTTTCTGCTGGATATAAACGGGAGGGTAACCGACAGTATCCTTACCCGAGACCAGATAAAAGGAGAAAGGCGATCCAATTTGATTGGCAAAGTCCTGGACAAGGGGCTTGCCGGATGGGTAAAAAACACTCTTTCCGTTGGCCTTGTAACAGATACAAAAACAGATGACAGGTGGGTAACCCTTCCAAATCAACCCTATCGTGTCCGCTCTGCCCTGGCTGTACCTGTTCGCAGGAACGGTTCTTTGTTTGGGATTATCACGTTGATGCACCCTGAACCCTCACACTTTAACCTGACCTCTGTGGGTATCGTTCAGTATGCTGCGGACCAGATGGCCATTGTCCTTGAAAACGCCAAGTTGTATAAAAAGCTTGAAGAATTAAACCGTTCCCTGGAAAATGCCAGGCAATCCATGGAAAAATATTCCAGGGCCCTGGATGCTGAACTGGAAAAGGGCAGAAAGATTCAAGAAGATTTTCTGCCGCATTCGCTGCCTGAAGTTAAAAACTGTGATATCGCCGCCTGTTTGCATTCGGCCCTGCAATTGTCTGGTGATTTCTATGACGTGTTTGAGTTGCCGAACAAACACATCACTTTTATCATTGCCGACGTCAGCGATAAAGGGATTGGTTCAGCCCTTTTCATGGCACTGACCCGCAGTCTCTTACGTATTTTTTCCCGCTCTTTTTGCATCGACGGTGTTTCGGGCACCTTGGCGGACATTGATACGCCCTTCCAACCCGGCCAGGCATTAAAGGCGGTTTCGTTAATCAACGAATATCTTGCAAAAGAACATGGCAGTGAAGGCATGTTTGTAACCTTGTTTTTTGGTGTGCTCGATGGGCTCACTGGCAGCGTCGCGTATATCAATGGCGGCCATGAGCCGGTTCTGGTCCTAAACAAAGGGGGTATAAAAAAAGCATTAAAACCCACGGGTCCCGCGTTAGGCCCCATCCAGGGCGCTGTTTACAAGATTGAAACCATTCAGCTTGAACCGGGTGATATCTTGTTTGGCTTCACCGATGGCGTAACAGAAGCACGGTCAGAAAAAAAGGGCATTTATACCCGTAACCGATTGGAGAATCTCATTAACACGGGTGTTGCAGGTTCAGTTGACGATTTATTAAGAACCGTTAAGACAGATTTATTTGCCTTTGTCGATAATGCCCCCCAGAGTGATGATATCACGATGCTCGCCGTAAAATGGCAGTCATGAAAACAAGCGGGAACCTTTTTAATCTGCCTGCATCCGGGCAGCAAGGTAGCTGTCCATCATCAGATGGAGAATGTGGTGGAGCACACAGATCAGAAGGGCGGTGCCAAATTGCGGAAAACAGGTGATCTGGAGCATCACGGCCAGGGGCAGGGTTTTCTGGGCACCCATGAAGATAACGCTCTCTTTTCTGCCTCTCTCAAGCTTGAGCACACGGGTCGTCCAGAAGGATGCCAGGAGCAGGGCCAGGTGAAAGCCCACTGCCAGGGGAACGATGAACAAAGGGGTATAGCCCTGGGTCAGCAGGACATCCCGGGCTCCGGACAGGGACATGAACACGATGCACAGCACAATGCACTGATTGGCCATGCCCAGCCGTTTTTTCAGGGACTGGGGCACGACAAGGCCCCATCGTTTGGCCGCAAGCCCCAGGATCAGGGGGAACAGGACCAGGACGAGCAGTTTAATGAAAATGTCGGTGCGATCCAGGGTGATGCCCGCCTCAAGGTCGAGGGGGATGAGCAGCAGGGGCAGAACCAGGGGGATGGACACAACGGCCAGACCGTTGGATAAAATGGTGGTGAACAACGCATGGGCCATGTTGCCGCCGGCCTGACCGGTCATGACCACCCCGGACGACAGGGTGGTGGGCATGGCCGCCACCAGGGCAAGCCCCAGGGCGGTGCCGGTTTCCAGGGGCAGCATGAGAAACAGCCCTGCCACCAGGGGGGCGACAACAAGGATGACCCAGATGGCGCCGGCCGTGGCCCTGACGTCCCGGATGCCGGCCCGGATCTGGTCGGGTTCAATGATCAGGCCTGAGAACAGGAAAATAATAAAGATCATGAACCGGGGGCCCTGGTGGTCCTTGAGGAAAATTCCGGCCCGGGCCAGGCTGGCGCTCTGGTCGAAGATGACCAGGGCAAAGATGAGCACGATTCCCACCAGGAACCACTGGCGTTTGAGTGTGGCAGCCATGTCTATTTCTCTCCCATATCCCAGAACAGCCCGGTCATGAGGCAGAGCCCCTCCCGGGTGATGGATGCCAGGACATGTTCGTTGGGGGCGTGCTGACAGCAGCCGCCATAGGAGTGGGGAATCCAGATGGTGTCCATGCCGATGACATGGCTGAAGGCGTCGTTGGGCAGGGTGCCCCCCAGGTTGGGCAGAAAGGCCACTGTTTTGTCCAGGGTCTTTTCAATGGATGCCCTGGCAAACTTGACCCAGGGATTATCCGGGGCCATGCGGGTGGCAAGGCCGTAGTTGTTGGGGGCTTCGGTGATGGTGACCATGGGAAACCCGCCGGCGTCCAGGTGGGTCCTCAGGGCCGGGATAAAGGTTGTGGGATCAACCCCGGCAATGAACCGGACATGGCAGCGGGCCCAGGCCCGGGGGGGAATGGCGTTGACCGGCTGGGCCGGATCCCCGCACTCAAAGGCCAGGACATCCAGGGTGTTCCAGGCATAGACCTTCTGGGCGGCGGTCAGACCCGGCTCTCCCCATTCCGGATCAATGGCTGGCCCGCCCTTGCCGGCCACGGTAAGCGTGTCCACCGCAGCCTGAATCTCGGCTGGAACAGGGTCGGGTCGAAGGGCCTCAACCAGAATTTTCCCCCGGGCATCCACCATGGAGGCGATGGCATGGGCAAGCAGGATGCCGGGATTGGCCAGGAGTCCGCCCCAGTTGCCGGAATGGTGACTGCCCTGCCTGAGATTGATCTCCAGGTCAAAGTTGAACACGGCCCGGGATCCTCCGAAAAGGGTGGGGGTGTCCGGATCGATTCTGGGTCCGTCCGAGGCAAAGAGGACATCGGCCCTGAGGGCCTCCCGTTCCTGTTCACAGATTTGGTGCAGCCCCGGGGAACCGGATTCTTCGCCGGATTCCACAAGGACAACCACATTGAACCCCAGACGGCCCCTTTCCTTGAGCACGCATTCCAGTGCCGTGAGGTTGATGGCGTGCTGGCCCTTGTTGTCGGCGGCACCCCGACCGTACCAGCGAATTTCATTTGTTTCAGGGTCTTCGCGTCTGGTCAGGGTCAGGGGATCGAGTCCTGACTCCCACTGGCCGGCCATGGCCGGAACCGTGTCTCCGTGGCCGTAAATCAGTACGGTGGGCCGGTCCTTGTCCTCCGTGCGCCGGGCAATGAGAAAGGGGGCATTGACATCGACGGGGTTTTCGACGGTTCGGCAGTCAAAATCCATCCGTTCCAGCCAGGGAACCATCTGGTTCTCCAGGTAGGCCATCATCTGGGGTTTTCTGTCGAGGGCCCTGGAGCCCGTGTCCTGGGCCACAAGGGCTGACAGGCAGTCAAAAAAGGTGTCGGTGTCAAACTGGGCCTGGGCCCGTTCTATTGCGGTTTCCCTTGTCATCCGTTGCTCCTTAAAAGTTGTCGGGATAGTGGCAGGCCACACGTTTTTCCGATTTGATCCTCAGTTCCGGGGGGGTCTGCCTGCACAGGTCCCGGCATTTGACACACCGGGGATGGAAGGTGCAGCCCGATGGCGGGTCAATGGGGTTGGGATATTCTATTCCCAGGTGAAGATCCGGCAGGCCCATACCCGGATCCGGAGTGAGCACAGACCCTAAAAGGGCCTGGGTATAGGGGTGGCTGGGGGTGTCAAATATGGTCCGGGCCTCTCCCTGCTCCACGATCCGTCCAAGATACATGACCGCCACGTGGGAGGCGATGTGCTCGACCACGGCCAGGTCGTGGCTGATGAACAGGTAGGTCAGGTTCAGCTCTGTCCTCAATTCCATGAGCATGTTCAGGATCTGGGCCTGGACCGAAACGTCCAGGGCGGAGGTGGGTTCGTCGCAGAGCACCACCTCGGGCCGCATGATCAGGGCCCTTGCCACGGCCACCCGCTGGCGCTGGCCCCCGGACAGCTGGTTGGGATAATTATGCTTGAGCCTCGGCTGCAGCCCCACGATTTCCATGATTTCGTCGATTTTCTGGTCAAGGTCCTGCCGGCCGTTGACAAGTCCCTGGGCCCTGAGGGGCAGGGAGATGATTTTGGAGATGGATTTTCTCGGGTTCAACGAAGAGTAAGGATCCTGGAACACGGGCTGGATGATCCGGGCAATCTGCCGGTGGGGCATCCTTGAGACATCTTTGCCGGCAATGAACAGCCGGCCTGTCGTGGGACGTTCCAGGCCGAGGATCATCTTGGCAATGGTGGTCTTGCCGCAGCCGGATTCTCCCACAAGGCCCAGGATAGACCCCTTGGGAATGGACAGGCTCACCCCGTTCACGGCCTTGAGGTCTTTTTTGCCCCTGAACATGCCGGCGCTGACCCTGAAGGTCTTGGTAATATTTTCGGTTCTCAGTGCAAGTTCAGCCATTAGTTCGCCTCCGTCTGGGCCGGTCCGGCCGGTTGCATGTCCATGTCTACTCCGGGGTTGATGCAGGTAAATGCCCGGGTGGGAGACAGGATGGTCGGTTCAAGGTCCGGGCGGGCACAGCCTTCGACTGCCCGGCTGCACCGGCTTCTGAACGAACACCCCCACAGCTCGCCGATGGGGGTGGGCACAATACCCGGTATGGATCCCAGCTTCTCTCCCGGCAGGGTTTTTCCGGGCACCGGAATACAGTCCATGAGTCCCCGGGTGTAGGGGTGAACCGGGTGGGTGAAAATTTCGTCAATGGTGCCGGTTTCCACGATCTGGCCGCAGTACATGATGGCCACATCATCGGCCACCCGGGCCACCACGCCCAGGTCATGGGTGATCAGGATCATGCCCATGTTGAATTCCTTCTGGATGGAGGCCAGCAGCGCCATGATCTGGGCCTGGATGGTGACGTCCAGGGCCGTGGTGGGTTCGTCGGCAATGATCAGGGACGGTCCGCACATCAACCCCATGGCGATCATGATCCGCTGGCGAAGCCCCCCTGACAGCTGGTGGGGGTATTGCTTGAGCCTTGATGCGGACCCGGTGATGCCCACCTTTTCCAGCAGGAACACGGCCCGGTCCCGGGCCTCTTTTGCCGATACCCTGTGGTGTTCGGTCAGGGCCTCGGTGAGCTGGTCGCCGATGGTGTAGCAGGGATCCAGGGAGGTCATGGGCTCCTGGAAGATCATGGCCATGTGTTCGCCGCGGATGGCGGCCAGCTGGGACTCCTTGAGATCCAGAAGGTTTCGGCCATCAAACTCAATTTTGTCAGCCGTGCACCGGGCCGATGGGGGAAGCAGGCCCATGATGGCCATGGCGGTCATGGATTTGCCGCAGCCGGATTCACCGACCAGGCTCAGGGTTTTTCCCTTTTCCAGCTTGAACGATACATGGCGCACGGCATGGAGGGTTCCGGCGGGCAGTTTCAGGTCAACGTTGAGATCTTTTACTTCGAGCAGGTGTGTCATGAGCGTCCCTCCGGGGATGTGACGTCCCTTAATCCGTCGCCAAACAGGTTCATGCCCAGGACCATGAAAAACAGTGCCACGCCCGGGATGGTCACAAGATAGGGGTTAAACAGCATCATGTCTTTGCCTTCGGATATCATCAGGCCCCAGGAGGGCGTGGGGGGCTGGACCCCCATGCCCAGGAACGACAGGGCCGCTTCGAGCAGGATGGCCCGGCCGATTTCAAGGGTGGCCACAATCACAATGGAGTTGACCAGGTTGGGCATGATTTCCCGGACCAGCAGCCAGGGCACCGAGCAGCCGGCCGCCCGGGCTGCCTGGACATAGTCCATCGAGCGGATCTGCTGGGTGGTGGCCCGCATGACAACGGCAAACCGGTCCCAGATCAGACAGCCCAGGACCATGATGACCACGGTCATGGAGCCCCCGACCAGGGCCACCACGGCCACGGCCACCAGCACCGCCGGAAGGGCCAGGCGGACCGTGATGATAAAGCTGACGACCATGTCAATTGTCCCGCCAAAGTAGCCTGCGGCAAGGCCCAGGGAAATCCCGATGACCGCGGCAATGGACATGCAGGCCATGCCGATGAGAATGGAAATTCGGGCTCCGTAAACCAGTCGGCACAGGTAGTCCCGGCCCATGGAATCCGTGCCCAGGGGATGGTCCCAGGTGCCCCGTTCGGCCCAGACCGGGGGGATCATCCGCTGGGACAGATCCTGTTGATAGGGGTCATGGTGTGAAATATAGGGGGCAAACAGGGCGGCTGCAAATACCGTGAGGATCATGAGACCACCGATGATAAACCCCTTGTGTGTGGCCATTCTCTGCCGCATGATCTGGCCCGGCGAGGGAAAGACCACATCCAGGCCGAGGCCCTTGTTGAAATCCGGCCCGACAGGGGCTTGGGTGTGTGCTGCTGTCATGGTTTAATTGCTCCTGATTCTGGGATCTAAAAATGCGTTGAGCAGGTCCCCCAGAAAGGTAAGAAAAATATAGGTGGTGGAAAGAAAAAGAACAATGGCCTGAACCACGGGCAGGTCGGACCGGGCAATCGATACCCATGCCAGGTTGCCAAGGCCGTTGAGGGCAAATATCGACTCAATGACAATGGAGCCGCCGAGCATGAACCCCAGCTGAACCGCGGCCAGGGCCACCACGGGTATGATGGCGTTCCTCAGGGCGTGCTTGAACAAAATCTTGGGCCATTTCAGCCCCTTGGCCCGGGCGGTCCGGATATGGTCCGAGGCCAGGACCTCCAGCATGCCGGACCGGACCAGGCGCATGATGGCCGGGGTTGCATAGTATCCCAGGGCAATGGTGGGCAGAACAAAGTGCTGCCAGGTGTCAGAACCGGATATGGGCAGCCAGCGCAGTTTTACCCCGAAAAAGATGATCAGAATCAGGCCGAACCAGAAGGATGGCATGGCCTGGCCCATCACCGATATGGTCAGGGCGATGCGGTCGACCCAGGTGTTGGGCCGGGTGGCTGCCAGTATGCCCAGGGGGACGGACAATACCAGGGCAAAGGTCAGCGAGCACAGCCCCAGGATCAGGGTCACGCCCATGCGCTCCTTGAGCATCTCGGACACGGGCTGGTTCAGGTAGGGGGATTTGCCGAAATCCCCCTGGATCGCCCGGCCGGCCCACTCAAAGTACTGGATGATAATGGGCCGGTCAAACCCGTATTCGGCCCGGACAAACTCAATTTCTTCATTGCTGGCCCCTTCCCCTGCCAGGGAGATGGCCGGATCTCCTGACACCCGCAGCAGCATGAAGCTGATCAGGGAAACGGTGACGGTCACCAGCAGGGCAAGGCCCAGGCGTTTTAACGTGTAAACGAGCATAGTTAAATCCCATCGATTAAAAATACGGACGGGGAGAAGGGGGTCCCTTTGTTTCCCCGTCCGCGGGTTATATTACTTCCATTTGGACTGGAAGAACCTGGGCACGGCATCGGGATAGGGCGTGAAGTCCAGATCCTTAGAATAGCAGTTGTTGGACACATAGGTGAACATGGGACACCAGTAGGCCTGGTCTGCAATGCGTTTCAGGGCTTCTGAGTAGACCGCCTTGCGCCGGGTTTCGTCAATGGAGGCATCTCCTTCAACGAGCAGGTCCCTGACCACTTCATCCCGGGCCGTGTCATCGGCCTCAAATTCAAAGTAATGGGAGGTGATGGCCGAGATGTCGTTGATGGAATAGGAACCCCAGGTGAGGAACTGCATCTGGATCTTGCCGGCCCGGGCTTTTTCCCTGAGGGCGGAGTACTTCATCATCATGAGTTTGGCCTTGATGCCCACGGCGGCAAGGTCGCCCACCATGGCTTCGGCAAAGGAGCGGTCCCGGTATCCGTAGAGCTCGGTTTCAAACCCGTCGGGAAAACCGGCCTTGGCCAGGAGTTCCCTGGCCTTTTCAGGGTTGTAATCGTAGGTTTTCAGGTCCTGTTCACATCCGAACTGGGAGGGAAAGCAGGCAGAATAAATGGCCCGGGACTGACCGCCCACCAGGTTCTTGGCGATGGCCTCCCGGTTGATGGCATGGTTGATGGCCTGGCGGACTTCCAGTTTGTCAAAGGGGTTGTCCATGTTGTGTTCCTTGCCCGACCGGTTGGCGGCATCAAACTGGAGAAAACCGATACGCATGGTCTCTGCCGGGGTCACGATCAGGTCTGGATTGGACTTGAGCATCTCGGCCTGGTCCGGGGGCACCAGGTAGATCCAGTCAAGTGCCCCGGTCATGAGTTCACCCATCTGGGTGTTGATTTCGGGCAGGGTCCGCCAGACGATTTTGCCGATGGAGGGCTGGCCTTTGGGGCTCTCCTTGAAATAGTCTTCATTCTTGACCATCACGATTTTTTTGCCCGGCACCACCTCCGTGATCTTGTAGGGGCCGGTGCCGATGGGGGCCATGCCAAAACCATTGGGGCCGACCTTTTCATAGTAGGCCCTGGGATAGATGGGGTTGGCGCCGGACAAAAACTCAAAGGCCGCAGGAAAGGGCTGTTTGAGCATGATCTTCACCTCGTAGGGTCCGGTTTTCTCCACATGGTCGATCCACGAAGAGTAGCGCTGGGTCTTGACCTTGTTGTCCGGATTGGCGGCAAAGTTGAGGGTGTAGGCCACGTCATCGGCCGTCAGTTCCTGGCCGTTGTGGAAATGGATGCCCTTGCGGACCTTGATTTCAAGCTCCGTGGGGGTATTCCACTTAAAGGTTTCGGCAATCAGCCCCTTGTACTCGTAGGTGACAGGATCCCGGTATAAAAGATTGTCAAAGGCGTGGCGGGCCACGATAACCCCTTCCCGGGCCGTGTTGAAATAACGGTCAAGGTTCTCTAACTCCTTGCTGAAGGCAATGTTCAGGGTGTCGTCTTTTTTTCCGGCCCGGGCATCGGTCAGGGCCCCGAGGCCCAGGACCAGGGTCACCATGGTGACAACAAAAAGTTTACCAATGTTTTTTTTCATTTAATCGCTCCTAAAAATTAAAGGTTGATGGATGATACCTGCTTGATGGATACCATCCGGACTATTGGGCCGGATGGCTTTGTTGTGTCTGTTTGAAATACGCCTTTACCGCCTGGAACATGACATCGGTACCCACGGAAAGAGCGTCTGTGTGCAGATCAAATTCCGGTGAATGGAGGGGATGGATGATCCCGTCGCTTTGACGGGTACACCCGAACCGAACCATGGCGCCGGGGCATTCCTGGGTGAAATAATAGAAGTCTTCGCTTCCCATGATAAAGGGAAGCACATGGACGTTCGCTTCTCCCACCACCCGGCCGGCTGCTGTTTTAAGGTCGCGGCAGACCACAGGGTCGTTGAGACCCAGGGGGGCGCCTTCTGTGAACGCCAGGTCGCAATGTGCATTGAATACGGTGCCGACACCTGCTGCCAGGTCGGTCAATGCCTGCCGGATTCGTTTTTCAATGTCCAGGTTGTGGGTGCGAATGCTGCCCGCAAGGGTTGCGGTTTCAGGGATCACGTTGCCGGCCTGGCCTGAATGAAAGCTGCCCACGCTGATCACGGCGGTCTGGGCCGGGGGAACGTGGCGCTGGATCAGGCCATCCAGGCCCGACACAAAGGCGGCTCCCACGGTAATGGGGTTGATGCCCGTGTGGGGCCGGGCGCCGTGGGCACCCTTGCCCCGGACCGTCAGAGTAAAGGCAAGGGACGCGGCGTGGCCCACCCGGCTGAATACGGCAACCTGGCCTGCGGGAAAATTGGGATCCATATGACCGGCAATGATCCGGTCCACCTTGGGATTGTCCAGGACCCCCCGGTGGATCAGGTTCAGGGCCCCGCCCAGTTTCTCTTCCGAGGGCTGGAAAATTAGCTTGACACTGCCGCTGATCTGCCGCCCCAGGCCGGTATCCATCAGTTTCCTGGCAAGGCCCAGAACAATGGCCGTGTTGGCATCGTGGCCACAGGCATGCATGGCACCGGGGACTGTCGATCCATGGGGTCTGCCGCCCACCTCGTCCAGGGGCAGGGCATCAATGTCGGCCCGGACGGCCAGGCAGGGGCCGGGGGCTTTTCCCTGGATCAGACCCACGGCGCCGGTCATATCTTCAAAAACCGTCACCGGGATGCCCAGATCCGTTAGCGTCTCCCGTATTCTTTGGGTGGTCCTTGTTTCCTGGCCGGACAATTCCGGGTGGCGGTGGAAATCGGTTCTGATGTCCGCCACCCACTGTCTGAATGCCGCTGTCTCTTCCGCTGTTTCTTCCGGGGGCTGGCCCGTTGTTATTTTCATTTTTTATCCTTTGTCTATTCCGGGGGGGCAATGGCTGCGATTTCAGCGATGATGATGGCCGAATTTTTCGTGCACCGGTCCGGTGTCATCCGGGCGCTGATGCCTGCAGTGCTGATGGCGGCCACCACATGGCCTGCCCTGTTGAAAATCGGTGCGCCCACCCCGACGGCGTCCTGGGTGATCTTGCATGCGCTGTAGGTGTATTTTTTCTCCAGGCCCTGTTGAATCCACGATCTGACCTCATCAACGTGGACATTGTAATATTTCATATATCTTGGGCCATTGGCCGCAAGGACTGCAGCTCTTTCGTGTTCGGGCAGAAAGGCGAGCAGGGCCTGGCCGGCCGCTCCCATTCCAAGGGGGCGTCTTTCCCCGATATCATATCCCAGGACCTGAACCCGGGTGGCGCCCAGTTGTCGATCAATGCAGACTCCGTCATATCCGGACCGGATCACCAGGTAGGTGGCATCCCCGGTCTGTTCGGTGATGCGCCGGACGGCCGTCTGGTACCTGTCCCGGATGGAACATAGCCGGGTGTTCTCTCCCATGGCGTAAAGTTCTGCCCCCATATGGTAGAGCTTGCTTACCGGGTCAAACGAGACAAAGTTCTCTTCAATGAGCACAGACAGGATGCGGTGGACGGTGGGCGGCGGAAGCGCCACATGCCGGGCAATTTTTGCCAGACGGGCGCCGTCGTCGTTGTGTGTGGAAACGGCACGCAGAATTGAAATGGTCCGCCGGACGCTCTGGGCGCCGCCCTGGGGTCTGGTAGCTTTTACCGGTCGTTCCAGTGAATCGGCTCTTGTCATAATCTGGGGCCTTGACCTTGGGGTTTTAAAATTTCACATGGTGGAACAAAATGTTCCACAATGCAAATATAGCTACCCGGGCCTTGCGGCTTTGTCAAGGGCTTTTGATTTTTTTTAAGGGGTGTTCGGCCTGCCCGCTGGTTCATCTGTTTCCTTTTTTCCATCATCGGGTTGAATGTGTTTGTCTGTGTCTGGTATAGCATCTCCCGTACCAGAGGAGTCGGGGTTTGGCTGTTTTTTTTAACCTACTTGTTTTAAATCGTTTTTTCAGGGCAGGCGGGATTTTGGATCGTGTTGAATTTAGGACGAGCCTTGGGTTGAAATTCAAAAATGTAATTTTATGGTTGAGAATAAAACATTTTTGTAATGGTAACTTCCATATGGTGGAATGTTTGCCAAGGGCTCAGGCGGAATGGAACCCTTTTATTTTGCGAAGACTCCTTTCCATCCACCGGCAATCATCCCGGTGACATTCAACAGAACGGACGGTGCTTTTAGAGCCGGGGCTGCCAGGTAACGCGGCTGCCAGACCGGGTCGAATTTTTCCTTGTAGGCGTGGAGCCCTTCAAAATTATAGAAATTATCACCATATTTGAAAATTGCATTGCCGATTTTGTGCCACAGGGGTGCCAGGGGGTGCTTCTCAAGACCGGAAAGGGGGGACATGCCAAGGTTAAACCACTGGTAGCCCTGGGTCTTTCCCCACAACATGAGCTGGATGAAAAGGTACTCCATGATTCCCCCGGGTGAATCCGGCGTATAGCGCATCAGGTCAATGGAGATCTCTTCCTTGCCGCCGGTTTCCCACAGGTTGGCAAAGGCAATAATTTCATTCTCCCTGGTGATCACCCCGCACCGGGTACGGCACAGGTACTCTTCAGAAAAGAATCCAAGGGAAAACCCTTTCTCTTCGGTTCGTTTGGTGTTCAGCCAGGCATCGGATACCCGTTTCAGTTCAGCCATGCGGGTTTTAACCCCATCCGGTTCCAGGACGCTGAAACCCAGGTTCAGCTTGGAGAATCGGTTGTTTGTCTGGCGCAGCCCGGAGCGTTTGCCGCCTTTCAGGTCAAATTCTTGCAGCGGCACACGGCCCTCTTCTCCAAGCTTGATCAGGACCAGCCCAAGATCAAGATACAGGGGAAGATGGTTTTGGGAAACCTGGTAAAATGCGACCCGGGCACCGTTTTGGTCGGCAAGTTCCCGGAACTGCCATACCAGCGTTTCCTGGTCCTGGACGGCACCCACTGGATCCCCCATGGCAATCCAGTATTTGGATGTTCTGCCGTACATCAGAAAGGATTGTTTGTTCCGGCCCCACAAAATGGTTTTGTCCCCTAAAAGGGCAAGATGACTCTGTGTCTCCCGGGCACTTGAAACAAGGGGCGTCAGCTGTTCAATTTCTTCCTGGCCCGGCAGTTGGCCCGGCATGGGCCGTACCCGCAACAGGCGGTAGGCCGACAACGAGAGCACAATCACGGCAACGGCCAGGGAGGACCTCAGGAAACGCGGGGCATCACCCTTGTAGGCAAACTGCCACCACAGATCACTGGTGTATTCCACATGGCAACCACGGACAGGCGCAGGGTTTTATACAGCAGTTTCAAGGCGGCCGGATCCGTTGGTGTTGATCCTGAAACCAGCAGCAATCCGCCTGACAGGACCAGCAGAATCGAGAAGATATGGGGAACAATATGGGAAAGATATCCCAGGGCGACCCTGGCATTGTCATGGATCCGGGTGCGATGTTGATTCAGTTCAAAGGCCAGCAGGCCAGCCCCGGAAAGCAGAAGGGGGATAAAATAATAGACCCGCCTGAATACCAGTAACGCCGCAAACACGGGTGATGCCGGAACGTTTTTTCCCAGGAAATAGAGGAAGGCTCCCTCAAATACGCCGAGCCCACCGGGAACCTGACTGAACAATCCCAGGATCTGTGCAGCAATATAGGCTGCCAGAAAGGCGTGGAACGAAATATCAACATGAACCGTGACAAACAGGTACAGAATCAGGGCTCTCAGGATGAGATCCACCATGGCAACAAGGGTCTGGCCAAGGGAAAGGCCCGGGCCGGGTAGAGAAATTTCCATGTCCCGGATGACAAAGGGTCGTTTTCGTAATACGACCATGGACCAGTATGCCCCAAGGGCTGCCGGAACAATCCAGGAGAGGAGCCTTAGAACCTGGGCCATGGGGGCCGTGGGCTGGATCAGCTGGATGGCGGTCATGGTGGTGATGCCAAAAAGGGTTGCTGCCCCCAGCGCGTATGTCAGGCTGACAAACAGGGAAAATTTTATGATATCCATGCCCGTCAACCCCAGTTGGCTGTAAAATCGATACCGCATTGATGAACCGCTGATCAGGGTCTGGCCGGTATTGTTGCTGATGGAAAAACTGATCAGGGAGGCGAAGATGACGTTCCGGCGAGGGACGGTTCGCCCCAGATAATGAAGCGCCAGGAAATCATATCCGGTCAGGAAAAGGTAATTCACGGCAGTAAGAAATAATCCCGGCAGGATGACCGACAGCGGCATCCGTTATTTGATCCACCCTGTCAAGCCTGTGAATCCCTGCTGTAGGGCCTTTTTAATCCCATGAATATCATTTTTACCCCTTCTACTGATGGGCTGAATACGGCACACAAATGAATGAAACCCAACTTTCTGACCGGCAAACCTGCCGGCAAGATACCACCTTTAGGGAGGGCTCTTGTCGGACAAACCAAAAATTCCCAATCCATCCGGGTTTATTGTTTGATGTTGAGGTGTAACCGGGGTAATATGCATTCTTACGAGTTTCATTTTTTTCTATGTTTTGTTCAGGGTTCAGTAATACCTATCTGAGAATGTTATAACATTACAATCTGTATTTGGTTTCAAATTTAAATAAACAGGAGGAACCTATGTTAGACCGGTTCAGCATAAAAGGGCGAATGTATCTTATCATTGTTTCTATTCTGGTCCTTTTTCTTATCATGGTCTGGTTTGCCATTTCCAGCAGCAGTAGAGCCAGGGACCTGGCCATTGAGAAAACCGGGCAGGCCATGTTTGAAGACCAGAAACAGAAAATTAAGGTTGCCACCCACTCGACTGCCCTGGCCATTGGCAACAGCATCAGAAATATGGCGGAAGGGGAGGAACGGATCGCAGCCATCCGCCTGTCCGTTGACAATATCCGTTTTGAGGCGGACAATTCTGGATATTATTTTGTCTACCAGGATACAACCAATATCGCGCTCCCTCCCAAAAAAGAGCTTCAGGGGAAAGACCTGGGCGACTTAAAGGATAAAAACGATGTCTATTTCGTTAAGGATATGAGGGATCAGGCGAACAAAGGAGGCGGATTTGTCAGTTATATATGGCCAAAGCCGGAGGCCGGAGATACGCCTAAACTCAGTTATGCCGAAATGATTCCTGGAACGGATTTCTGGATCGGCACAGGGGTTTATATTGACAATATAGACGCCACAAAGACAACGATCAGTAATGAGATAAATATAAAGGTAAAAGCCTTTATCTATAGAATGGTGATCATTTCCGGAATTGTTTTTGTTGGGATCGCAGCCCTGTGCCTGGTGATCGTATTTGGCATCGGTGCATCTCTTAGCCGCATGATTGTCAATTTCGAAGATGTGGCCAGGGGAGAGGGCGACTTAACAAAGAGAATCCAGATTAACTCCAGGGACGAATTGGCAAAACTGGGTGAGCTGTTCAATCTTTTTATGGATAAACTTCAAAAAATTATCCGGCAGTTATCCGGGGATTCTGAAAATATCGACAGTTCTTCAACTGAGCTGGTTGCGGTTGCAAAGGATTTGGCTGATAATGCCAATCATACGTCAGACATGTCTGGAAATGTTTCCCGGGCCGCTGAAGAGATGAGTTCCAAACTGTCCTTTGTTGCAGCTGCCATGGAAGAGTCGTCTAACAATGCAACCATTGTGGCCTCGGCCGCTGAAGAGATGAATGCCACCATCAACGAGATTTCACACAATGCTGAAAAGGCAAGGAGTATCTCTGACACCGCTGCCACCAAAACCTCTGAGGCAGAAGCGAGTATGGCCGTTTTGAATCAGGCAGCCCAATCCATCGGCAAGGTGACGGACGCCATTGCGGAAATATCAGACCAGACCAACCTTCTGGCGCTGAATGCCACCATTGAGGCGGCAAGGGCGGGGGATGCCGGCAAGGGCTTTGCCGTTGTGGCAAATGAGATAAAGGAGCTGGCAAATCAGACGGTTTCAGCGACAAAGGATATCAGGGCCCAGATTGATAACGTTCAGAGCAATACCCATGCAACCGTGGGTTCCATAAAAGAACTCTCGGATGTGATCAGGGATGTTAATGAAATCGTTTCAACGATTGCTGCTGCCGTGACCCAGCAGTCCGCTGCCACCCAGGAGATTGTCAGCAATATCTCGAGCCTGTCCGTGGGGATTCAGGAAGCCAATGAAAACGTAAGCCAGGGATCACAGGTTGCAGAAGAGATCACAAGGGACATCGAAGGTGTCAGTTCAGCCACGGACGGAATCAAACAGAGCAGTGAACTGGTGATGGAGAGCGCTGCTAAAATGAGTTCCATGGCAGAAGAGATGAAACAAATTGTCCAGACCTTTAAGGTATAGATGACGTCTTGTTGCAGTCGGTTGAACTATGAACCGTGTTAATAAGGCTAAACCTTCTGTGGTAAAATTAAAAAAGGCAGGATTTTGGGTCGGAGACAAGGTACACTAAAGGTCCAATAACAGGTTTATTGGACCTTTGATGCAGCGCAGCAGAGGAGACAACGTATTCTACTTTTTATTGCTCTGTCTCCAAATTCCCTGGGCCTGGGCCGACTTGGTCAAATTATCCCTGAAGTCCGGATGGGCCAGCCCGATTATGGCCTCTGCCCGTTGCCAGGTGGGCAAACCGTGCATGCGAACCATTCCGAACTCAGTAACCAGGTAGTCGACCATCTGTCTTGGAATGGTGGTAATGGATCCTGGCTTGAATGTGGGCACAATGCGGGATTGGATCTGACCATCACTGCCCGTGTAGGTACTGGCCAGACAGATAAAGCTTTTGCCGTTCTTTGACCACTGGGACCCAAGGACGAAATCCCACATGCCCCCGTTGCCTGATATCTGAGAGAATCCATTGCTTTCCGCATTCACCTGGGAATACAGATCAACCTGCAGGGCGTTGTTGATGGAGATGAAATTGTCGTGCTTACTGATGATCCGTGGATCATTGGTATAGGTGACCGGATAGGAAACAACTGCGGGATTCATATGCATGAAATCGTACATGCGTCTGCTGCCGATGGCAAACGTATAGGCCACCCTGTTGCGGTCAAAAGCCTTGTTGGCCCCATTCATTCGACCGGCTTCGATCATGTCCACATAGGCATCCACAAACATTTCGGTGTGACCGCCCAGATTCTTCAAATCACTTTTTGCAATCATTTTTCCCACAGCATCAGGCATTCCGCCGATCCCCAATTGAATAACACTTCCATCAGAGATCTGTTCCAGAACCAGTTTGGCGATCTTCTGGTCCACCTCACTGGGCACAGCGGCAGGCGCCTCAAAAGGGGCCTGATCTTTCGGCGCTTCTACAATAAAATCAACCGCTGATATATGAACCGCCTCTTCAGCACCGCCCAGACACACGGGCAGATTCTGGTTCACCTCAACAATGACCTTATGGTTCACTTCCATCTTGGTCAGGGTTTCGGAATTCTGGGGGCCCAGGTTGAACCATCCCTTGTCATCCATGGGGCAAACCTGGTAAATGCCCACATTCCTGTCAGGGCCCTCATGGTCTCTGATCAGCCGGGGCACCAGGTGATATAACACCGGTGCATAGAAGATATTCTTGTTTTCTAAAGCAAGAATCCGGGTCAGCTTGCTAAACTGAAGGTCGTTATAGGTAAAGGTTTCCGGTTTCGTGGTCACCATTGGAACCGGAGGCAACGACACGGCACAAAAAATGGATACATCTTCCAATTCATCCGCCCTGGCCGCCAGCGCCTGATCGCAGACTGCCGGTTTCCCGTTGAAAAAGCCATAATCAACGGTATCCCCGGATTTAACAATTTTGACTGCTTCCTCGGCGCTTCTGAGTTTTTCCCTGTATTCTTTTTGATATGACAAGATGATTCTCCTTTCACACAATTTGACGCAGCATTAATCCAGCAATTTTAAATCAGAATCCGTATACAAATTGAACCTGCTCCCTAAACGCTTTCTCCTCCTTCTCCTTCTGCCGATAAATAATTATTTTTTCCTGTTCGTTACACCGTCAAAGAAAAACGCTTCAATCAATTCAATATATTCCTCTGTTGAGGCATTTTTTCCGGTTTCCTGACAGTTCATGAAAAACCCACGGATCATTGTTCGCAGACAGATCACCGCAGTCCCAGGGGGAAAGGTTTTGAACCGGCCTTTTTCTTCTCCCCTTTTAATGGCTTTTTCAACATGTTCGGCGCAGGCCCTGTATCGATGGGCAAGGGATTGCTCCAGTCCGTACCCGAGATCCAGCCCGACACCGGCGGTATCGCGCATATACATGGCCATTTGTTTTGGATAGGCCTCATAAACCGTGGCTGCAGCCCGGATGTATTGACGAATGATTTCCACCTCATCCTCCAAACCAGCCATGAATTTTTCTATTTTTTCTTCAAAGGTCTTGACTACGATTTCCTGCATGGCATGGTAGATGTCTTCTTTTCCCCCCGGGAAAAGGCGGTAAAGCGTTCCCACTCCGAATTCAACGGCCCCGGCTATTTCAGGCACAGTAACGCCGCTATACCCTTTCTTATAAAATAGGTTTACAGTTGCCTCGATGACCTCCAGGCGGTTACGCTCCTGATTCTTTTTTTTGCGTGATACTCTTTTCTCGCCCATGGGTTTCCTCCCAGGTAAAAAAACGGAATAATTATTCCGTTTTTGAATTATTATTCCGATATAAAACTTTTTTTCGCAAAAGCCAAGAAGTTATTCAGTGGGGTCAAATCTTTAATCTTCATACCTGCTGGCGATTTTTCGTGAGAAACCTCCACCATATCATTGTATTCAGAGGCGTGTGTTCCTTGTTGCCACTGAATGTCCAGACCCCGCTCCATCCGTGGCGGTTGGTTTGAGTGCTTTTTAAAACATTTCAAATATACACTTGCCTTAGAATTACACGCTTGATAGTGTAAAAAACATGCATAAATATCAAGCGTGCGCCTAGGCCGTTCCCAGGGAATGCTGTTTTGGGAGCAAGGTGCAGACCATCTGGGATTTGACGTTAATTGGCCGGTAAAAAAACAGGCAGGACCTCCGGTCTTAAAAGGTGAAGGACCCAATCATGTTATTTATTCAATCTTTTGTGGCCAACCCGATCAGACAAAAACAGAGAATCTCGTGGTTCTGGTTTGCCCTTCTTCTCTCCCTGGCACCCGCCATTGTCTGTGCAAATCCCTTCAACGAAAAATACATATCGGTTACAATTATAAAGAATGACAACCTGGTTTCGATCTGTGAAAAATATCTTGAACAGCCAAAGGAATGGAAAAAAATTGCCAGGATCAACGGATTGGTCAACCCCCACCTGATTTTCCCCGGGGAAACCTTAAGAATTCCTTCTGTTTTATTGAAAGGCACCCCCATTGACGGATTTGTCACCTTTTTAAAGGGGGAAGCAATGTCTCAACTGCCCGGCGAAACCGATTGGACGCAACTTCACATGGGCGATCCAGTAAGCCAGGGGGCGCAGCTTAAAACCGCCATGGAAAGTGCGGTTGAGATCACATTTGAAGATGGCGCTTCTTTTTTTCTCAGGCCGGAAACAACCATCAGCCTTGAGACCGCCCGCAAAAAAGATCCCTGTTATTTTATGCGGAAACTTTTCATGCCGGTGGGAAGAACATTGCTGAATATAAAAAAATGCACCGGCACGGAGTCCCGCATTGAGATTCGCACGCCTTCGGCTGTCTCAGCAGCCCGGGGGACCCAGTTTCGGGTGTCTGCTGATGATGCGGCGGTGACTCGGACAGAGGTCCTGGGAGGTATTGTCGGTGTCGAGGCAATGGGAGGGGACGTCCTGCTGGATGGGGGTGAGGGAACCTGGGTGAAAAAAGGAGAGGCCCCAAGGACGCCCGTACGGCTGCTTCAGCCACCATTGACTGGGGATTTAAAAGCCCTCTATCAAGTCCTGCCATCCCAATTTGCTTTAACACCTGTCGACAATGCCCTAGCATATCGGGTGATGCTGTCAACCGATCCTGATGCTAAAGATGTTGTGGCCATGGCAAAGATTGAAAGGTTCCAGGCCGTTCCCCTGGAGAATCTGGAAGATGGCATCTACTATTGCCAAACCCGGAGTATAGACGATGTCGGCCTGGAAGGACTTCCCTCCCAGTCAAAGGCCTTTGAAATCCGGGTAAATCCCCTGCCGCCCTTTATTCAAAAGCCCTTGGATGGCCAGGAGTTCAGACAAGACAGTGTCACCCTGGAATGGCTGAGCGTAACCGATGCCGTGGTCTATGAAATTCAAGTGGCCAAAGACCCAGAGTTCAAGGACGTTTTCATGGATATTGATGGGATAGAGGGAACCCGGGAAAAAATTTGTCTGGATGATTTTGCTGACTACTATTTCAGGGTAAGATCCATTGCCAGGGATCAGTTCAAGGGTGTCTGGTCCGATGCCATAGGGTTTGTTCTGCTTGAGCCACCCAAGGCCCCGCCGGTGGATACACCGAAAATGGATGAATCCAAGGTTAACATTCGGTGGCAGGATCTTGGGCCGGAGATTTCCTACCATTTTCAGATGGCAACGGACTCCCTGTTCAAAGAGATCATTAAAGATACCATCGCAAAAGAACCCTTTATCTCTTTTGAAAGGCCTGAGAAATCGGGAGTATACCATATCCGGATCAGCGCAATTGATGGTCAGGGGTATGAAGGGCAATTCACTTCCCCCCAGAATTTTCAAATAGAAAGTTCACCCTATTGGAAAATCGGTGCGTTTGTTTCCTGGGCAGTGATTGCTTTGATTATTGCTCTTTAAGAACGCCCCAGTGGAGAATCCGGATGGCAGTTAAGGTATTTAGCATCAAGAAAAGAGATCGGATCCGTTATACCCTGATTGGTCTTACCTGCCTTTTCGTCATCGGGATAATCGATTACGCCGGTTTCTTTCAAGGGATGAATCGTTATGTGTATGATATTTGCTTCAGACTTCGTGGTCCTGAGCCACCATCGGATCGAATCGTAATTGCCGCCATTGACGAAAAAACCCTTGAAAAACTGGGAAAATGGCCCATCTCCCGGAGTCATTATTCGACCTTTCTGGACCGGGTCGGCAGGGCTTCAGCCGTTGTCTTTGATATCATCATGGCAGAACCGTCTTCAGATGATTCCCAGCTGGCAGTTGCCATTGCAAAAAACGGGGTAACTTTTCTACCCGTCTACATTGATAACCGGCTGCATCTGGTTCTGCCCAGCCCGACACTGGGGAATCCACCCGTGGGGCATGTCCATCTGGAACCTTCCGTGGACGGGGTTTTGAGAGATGTTTTTCATACCCTAATTCATGACGGAAAACAGCTAGCGTCCCTCTCTTCCGTGGTTTATGGGTTTGTGACGTCTTCTGATAAAAAAGGCGGACTTCCACAAATTTCAGGAACAGGTCCGCAAAATTCAGACAGTATCCTCCAGAAGGACCGGATGCAGATCAATTTCCATGGACCCAGGGGGACGTTCTCCTACCTCTCCTTTTCCGATATCATCGAGAACAAATTTCCCGGGTCGTTCTTTGATCATAAAATTGTTCTATTGGGACTGACCAGTTCCGGTGTTGATCAGGATCATTTGATCACCTTTAATTATAACCGGAACCGGATGCCGGGTGTAGAAGTTCAGGCAAATATCTTGAACAACCTTATGGATGGTACCGCTATCAGAAAGGTCAGCGACGGGTTTCTGTGGTCAGGGGTTTTTTTAATTTCTTTTTTCATTTTCCTGTTGTTTGTTCAAATGGGCAGCAAGCGGGCAATCTTGATCTGGGCGGCTTTTTTTGTGATCATATCGGGTGTAATCTTTTTTCTTTTAAGCGTTTTCCATGTCTGGATACCGCCGGTTGTTTTTTATGTTTCACTCACAACCGCATTGGTCATGGCCCATATCTTTAACCTGGAACGAATGGGGGCGTTGCTTTTCCAGGCAAAAAGAGACTGGGAAATTTCGTTTGATTCCATTACCGCCGCCATTATCATTCAGGACCAGACCAACCGTACGATTTTAAGCAACCGTTTCGCAAACACCGGACCCGGTGAATTTTTTGCCAGGTATTTTAAACTATATGCCAATCCTTCCATGGACCCGTCAAACATGGGGTTATCCCTCTGCGATGACACGGAAAACCATGCTGAAATATTTGACGCCTCCCTTAACCGGCATTTTGAGATCCATCGATTTCCAAGGGAAGATGAACAAAACCACATCAACGGGATGGTTCATGTCATCAGGGATATTACAGAAAGAAAAAATCTTCAAAACCAACAGATCATGCTGCAAGCTCAGCTTATTCAATCCCAGAAAATGGAAGCTATCGGTACCCTGGCAGGCGGTATTGCCCATGATTTCAATAATATCCTTTCTGCCGTAATGGGCTACACACAGCTTGCTGCGGTATTGATACCCAAGGAGAATAAAGCCCAGGAGAAACTTGAAGAGGTGCTGAAAGCGTGCAGTCGTGCAGCAAATCTAATCAAACAGATTCTTAGTTTCAGCCGGCAGACAGAGCATGAAAAAATTTCCGTGACGTTAAGGCCGATTGTGAAAGAAGTTCTGAAATTACTGCGGGCCTCCCTTCCACCGACCATTGAAATCAAAGAGAATATCACAGGCAAACAAAAGGTCAATGCAGACCCCGGTCAAATTTACCAGGTCCTTTTAAATTTGTGTACCAATGCGTCCCATGCCCTGGGCAACGGCCCCGGCCTGATCGAGGTGACACTTGAAAGTGTTGATATTGACCCTTCCACCGATGAAGACTATCTTGATCTTCCCAAGGGCAGGTATGTGAAAATCAGTGTCGCCGATACCGGCATTGGAATCCATGAGGATATAAAAAAACGGATATTTGAACCCTATTTCACCACAAGGGACAAAAACACGGGTACGGGCCTGGGCCTTGCGACGACCCATGGCATCATCAAAAGACATGGGGGGGAGATCCGGTTTGAATCCCAGGAAAATAAGGGAACCACCTTCCATGTCTACCTGCCAGAAATTGAAAGGCCGGACAAGACTGTTTTTTCAGACAACAGGCAACTCCCTGGACGATACCACGGGCGTCTGCTGTTTGTGGATGACCAGGATGCACTGGTGGAAACCGGACAAAAATTACTCGAAAATATGGGATATGAGGTTCTTGCAGAGAACTGTCCAGAAAAAGCCCTGGAAGCCTTTCAGAAAGCCCCGGATTCTTTTGACCTGGTTATCACGGATCTGGCCATGAAAAAAATGACCGGGGCGACGCTGACAGAAAAGATTCTGGCCATTCGAAAGGACATTCCCATTATTCTGTGTACTGGATACAACGATGAGGTAACCCGGGAAAAAATTATTAAAACCGGGGTCTGCACAATTATCAACAAACCGTTTCAAATTCATAAGTTGGCCGATAAAATTCAATCCCTGCTGGGATCATCAAACAAATAAAATCCACCGTGAAATTTGTCTTTTTTCCTGGTCTTTGCCTTGCATTGATTGGCACATGACAAGGTTTAAAAAGCACTCTCCCGGAGAAAAACCCCGGCCGCGTGGATCCAGAATCGTTTATACAGCGGAATGGGCCTGACCTGGATTTCCACTTGTCCTGTCATGATCTGATCTGAAGAGGATAGCGTCTCCTGATGTATGGCGTGGGCCGGTCCAGGGGGGGGCAAAATATGGATCTGGTAGAAGGCCCTGACCGGTAAGAGAGCGCCGTTCTCGCCTCTTTGAACCGGTACAGATCCTCCGTAAATCGAAGCAAGCTCTGGATATATGAGCTTCTGGGCTGCAAATGCATCCATGGAATGGACCTGGCCGGACAGGGTGTATTCCTGAAAACCGTCCGGATAAAACCGGGCATTCTGTCCTGGGGCTACCCGCCCCAATTGGATTTCAGGAACAAAGGCGATCACCCGCTGTTTTTTTGCCTGGACGATCAAACCCAGCATCTCTTTTTCTTTGACCCAGTCTCCAGTTTTTATATGCAGGGGCATATCGGTTATGATTCCGTCAAACGGTGCATGGATGATCAGCTTTTTTTTTTTGCCCTGGAAACCGTGCAGATCCGCCATCAACGAATGGTATTCTTCGAGTTTGACCACATTTCGCTCAATTAATCGGTCATGGGCCTGGTTTTGCTCCATTTCAATCTTGACCTGCCTGATCTTTCTCTGGGTTTGCTGGATGTAGTGATCTGTTTCTGGGGATGTCAGTCGGATCATTACAGCCCCCTTTTTGACCTGCCGGCCGTTTTGAATATGAATCCGGTCAATTTGGGCTGTCAAGGGGGCATAAATAACAGCATCCCGTTGGGATTTGAGAATGGCCGGAACGGTAACTGTCCGGTGCCAGGGATAAACAAAAATCATGGCAATTCCCGCCATCAGCATCAGGGATATCCACACATTGGGGAACCAGCGAATCCCCTTGCGATGGTCAAAAACAAAATAAAGCTGCTTGGCCAGTGGAACGCTCCACCTTGTAAGTTGAACCATGACCAGGGCCAGCCCCAGGGCTTTGAAAAAAAAGAAATAGATGGTCAGGATAATTGAAAAATAAAGCGTAATTCGGTAGACAACGAGCCCCATGGAATACATGACCAGCATTTTTTCTTTGTCCCCTGGCAGTAATTCCGGGGGGGGAAAATCAAATCCAAAGGCCAGACGGTTGAACCACCACCGTGCCATGGCAATGGAACGGGTCTGAAGGTTGGGAATATCCATCAGGTCGGATGCCAGGAAATAACCGTCAAATTTCATCAGGGGATTCAGGTTGACCAACAGTGTCAGAATCCAGGTGGAGGCCGCCATCAACTGGATGCTGCTTCGAAATGGACCGTCCGGCAGGAAATTCCACACGAGCGTGCTCATGGCGGCAAGTATCAGTTCGGCATAGATTCCAGCCGCACTGATGACCAGACGCTGGTTGCGATCTTTGATCTTCCATGCATGGCTGGTATCTGTCCATAGAATCGGCCAGAACATCATCATTCCCAGCCCCATGGTCGGAACCCGACTGCCATACTTGACAGCGGCATATCCATGGCCGAGTTCATGGCAGCATTTGGATACGAACAAGGATATCACAAAAAACATGGCTCCCTGGGGGGTGGCAAGAAAATTAAAGCCATGGATAAAATGGCTCCAGTTCCCGATCACCAGATAAATACCCAGACCGGATAACACCAGAACCCCAAACAGGAATGCCGGCGAAAAGATCCATTTGACCCATGGCAGCGTTCGGTTTAGAAAAGCATCTGGATGAACCAGTGGTATCCTGAAATAAAGATACTGGTTTAAAATTCGTGAAAAAATATTTTTTTTCCCATGGGCCTGCTGCTTGACATGGAAATTTGAAACCGGCTGGATCAACAGATCATTGACCTGCATAAACCTGAAAAACCGTTCAACCTGTTCCCGGGTTGTTGTCAGGGTTGTCATTGTTGTTATGGCTTCAGCTATTTTCTGCGGATCGCCAAGGTCCCAGTGGTTGAGAATTTCAAATTCCAGCCAGCCCACCCGGAAAAATCGATTGGCTGTCGGGTCATGGAGGATCCAGGCGGGTGATCCGTTTCGATTCAATGGCCCTTTTTCCAGCTGAAGTTCCTGGCGAATGGGCAACCAGGCCTGCCGGGGGAGGTTGGATGTCGGCGGATTCGTTGCAAGCGAGACCGCGCCTTGACCTGCAGCCGTCAGACCGGGCGTCAACGAAGCGGCCATCATGGGTGGAACCACTGGTGAACCAGGTTGATGGGTTTTCGTAACACCCACAACCCCAGCCGTGTGGCAGGACCAAACAGTTTGGCCGTCCCCCTCAGCCCGATACGGCCCGAAGATGAACCATCGACCAGGGCTGCGCGGATGCCATAGGCAACAATATTGTCCGGCGTGATATGGGTGCTGTAGTTAATCAAACGGATCCTGGCGTGGAGTGGGTGGGTGGGTGTGATGTTGAGGAAAAAATCAACATCTGCATTGTCATGGAGCTCAATGGCCTCTTTGACCGGCATGCTGATTTTAAGTTCAACATCTTCGGGGTTGGCCAGGAGCATTATTTTTTCTCCAATGGCAACGGGTCGGCCGATCCAGTCATCAACATCTTCAAAGATCAGAATCCCGTCATGGGGGGCATGGACCACCGTGCGTTTTAAAAGCGTTTTAAGGTAGGTTACATCTGCTTTTCTCTGCTTGATTGATTCATTGAGTACATGAATATCCGCCTTGGCCCTGGGATCGGTAAACGCCATCTGCTGGGCCTGAAGGTGTTCTGTCCTGATAATCTGAAGCTTTTTTTCCGCAATATCCAGCTGGCTCTGGAGCTGGACATCGTCCAGTTCCAGAATGGGCTGTCCCGTTTTAATCAGGGCATTGGGCGGCTTGTAAAATGTTTTGATCACCCCGTCCAGGGGGGCCCGGATCACGGTGGGGTTGACCGGAACAATTTCCGCCGAACCCATGGCTGACTGGCGGATGGGCAGCAGAAAAAAGGCCATAAGACACCCGAAAATCAGACAGGCCCAGGCGATCTTTTTAAGCCGGAGACTGTCACCCTGGGGCCTCCCAAGCTTGATGTTTTCAAATGCCAGGGCATGGCCAAAAGCCCCGGTGAGATGGGTCATCAATTTCATGTCTGCATCAACAAACGGATCGGATCGAAACAGAATCAGTATCCCCGGGCAGTCTTGAGAAGGCCCTTTAAGGGGGCACCACAGGGCATTGGCCGGCAGGTGATCCTGCCAATGGCTGTGGGCCGTTTGTGATACCGCTTCCATGTTCAGGCGGGTGACACTGCCATCAGGATCGGGTCCTGATCCGTCCCGGGGGGCCGTTTGCCGGATCTGGTTTTGAACCTGTGGCAGCATGGCCCTGAGCGATTGAAAAAAGGGGCTGTGGACATCGGGCACAGCAACACCGGAAACCGAACGGATCTGCCTGCTGCCGGCATATTGGGGCTGCCACAAGACCGCCTGGCGATACCGGACGATTCTCAGGGTTTCATTGACCATGATAAACGGCAGTTCCCCCGGGGCAGCTGTCCGGAGACGCTGTTCCATCAGGAGCATCAATGAAAGCTTTATCAGTTGCGGGCTTGCGGTATCCGTCATCTTACGTCACAATCTACAGCAGCCAGGACGGCTGAAAGCGAATCCATATCGTTGTTTCAAGATTTTTTCTTTAATTTCGGGTTTGGTTTTTTTCCCGGGACAGGCGGTACAATCAGCACCTGGCCGCTCATCCCTGGAAGCAATTCAGGGGCGGGGCGTTCCAGCAGTCCATAGACCTTGACCGTATGGCTTACCGGATCCACCCGGGACATGATGCGTTGAATGGTGGCAGGGTAGGTTTTTCCGGTTTCATCCATCTTTAATTCAAACGGATGTTTCTTGCGAAGCCACTTCAACCACAGGGACGGCACAATCATTTCAATTTCCAGGTTCAGGTTCTCATTGATCTGCATTATCGGATCTCCCTCATTGACATATTGATACCGTTCAACAAAAAGATCCCCGACCCGTCCTGGAAAAGGGGCATAGATGGTGCATTTTTTTAAAATGGCTTCATTGTACTGGATACTGGCATGGGCCTCTTCAACTTCGGCCTTGACCATGGCCATTTCAAGCTCACTGCTGGACCCCAGTTCATGGAGTCGCTCATTAATTTTGGCGATTTTGCTTTTTTTATTGTACAGGACCTTGGCCAGGGCCAGCTGGGTTTTCTGGGCCTTACAATCGATTTCAACAAGGAGTTGTCCTTTTTTAAAGGCATCTCCGCTCTGGAGCCCAAGATGGGTGATTACCCCGGCGATTTTACTGGATAAAATAGGGGAATTCACCCCGCGAAGCTGTGCCCGGACCATGGCATCGGGAGATTCGTTTTCATCCTGGGCCCAAATGGGGAACTGTCCCCAACCTGTGAGCATCAAGGCAAATATTATTAAAAACACGGATGCTGATTTTTTTAGTTCCTTCATGACTCGATTTTTTTCCTTTGACTAATGCCCATTGGGCAGAGCAGCAAATGGTAAAGGGAACGCCCCTTTTTTCAAAATTTTCAGACCGTTCTGAATCCTTTTGTCTAGATCCGACAGTTTGATCGTATCAACCGGGCCGGTATAAAAATCAATACCCAATGTGGCATATAGATCAAAAAAAGCGGTCAAGGTGTTGGCATATGCCATATCTCTGTTCATGGTGGCCATAATGGTGGTGGCCGTCTGCCGGATAGCGTTCATTGAAGATTCTGCTTTTAAATTTACGGCATCAATAATCGCTTTTTGCAGTCTGTTTTCAACGGACATCAGTTGCGTGGTAATTTCATAGGATTCAAGGCTCTGGGTATATTTTTGATGGGCAATGTTGATCTGAACCAGGACGGCCACGGTCAGTGCCAGTCGACTGGTCTCATCCACCACCAGGCGGGCTTCGGCCACGTCCAACAGCTGGGGCGCCCGTAAAAGATCAAACAGTTTCAGGGAAGTCTGGACGCCCATTTCAGCCCAATTGGTGTTCATTAAAAAAGAATTGGAATCATAATTGGCCGATGAACTCAACGACAGTCCGGGAAAGAGGTTGATGGTCTGTTTGATTTTTTCAAACCGGTCAATCCGTTTGGTATAGACTTTTTCACGAATATCATGTCTGAAATAAAGCCCTAGGTCTTCGAGTTCGGCAATGGTATGGTGGATCTTCGGCGGAGTATCAAACAATGGATTGTCTTGAAATCTGACTGAATATGACTGGCTGGACGGCAGATTAATCAATGCAGCCAAACCGGTTTTGGCCAGTTTAAGATGATGGTTCAATTGATTGAGTCGGTCGATGATGGCCAGGATGTCCTTGCGGTATTGAAGGACTTGAACCAGTGGTTTGAGACGTTCTTTTTCAATTTGCTCGTTCATTGCGAGTGCCTGCCGGGCATCGGCCAGCGTGGTTTTAACCCGTGGCATCAAACGTTCGGCCATGGTGGCCCGGTAGAAGGCGTCGCATACCTGGCGGATGATATTATTGATGACCCGGCGTTGGCGTTCCTGTGCAATGAGAAAACGATCGGCCTGCTGACGGGCCTGGAAATAGCTGGTCCCAAGATCAAGAATATTCCAGCTCAAGGTCAGATCCGCAAAATTTTTCTCCCGGTCCTGACTGATGGTGAATGCCCCCAGGTCCCCCTGGGAGTCCACGGGAACACTGAAGGATGCCATGTCATTGTCCCTGAAACTGTAACCGGCACTGGCAACCAGTTTGGGCATCATCTGCAAGGTGGCAAGCTGGGTTTGCTTGTCCTGTAAAACCGATTCCATCATGGCCATGCGGTTATCATAGTTGTATCGCAAAGCCCTGGCAATGGCCATGGAAAGCGTTAACGGCTCTGTGAGCGGTTCCTGATCCACATACAGCATCCCTCGATCGTTTCGAATGCGTTCCTGATGTTCGGCCGGGGTGATTGGTTCAGGCTTTAAGCTACTGCATGCTGTTAAACATGAAAGACATACCACCAGAATACACATTGCAATGGTGTTACGTTTTTTCCCCAGTGTCTCTAAGGTTATAATTTCTCAGCCTCCTTGATAATTGAACGTTATTCTTCTCAGATTCAGATCCTATATTTGTTTTAACTATTCACCAGCATGGCGTTTAACAATTCTCTGGCTTCGGCTATCAACCCGAAGGTCCCGTTGGCCCTGACTTGACTGTTAAAAGAACCATACTCTGAGGAGCCTGTCAAATGTTGTTTGATCCCATTGCCAGCCTGATCAGAAGAGGGATTCGTCTGCCCTGGTTCAGCCTCGTTCGTTTTAAAATCTGTATTGTCATTTTCTTTTTTATCGATAATTTCAATGTGAAACTGAACAGCGGCTTCATTGTGCTTTGAATCCTTGGCAATGACCACCACAGAAATGGATGTACTGCTTTCGGGCGGGGTCCCTTTGAATGTCAGGGTTGCCGGCTCAAACGTCAGCCAGGGCGGCAAAGGTGTTCCGTCAAATTGCAAAGCCGTGTATTCCAGTTCTTCATCAATTTTTGAAAAGAATGTATTTACGGAAACATTAAACTCATTTTTTCTGTTTTTCAACATGGTCTGGTCGGCCACTTGTTCGACCAGGTATAATTCATGGGATAAATGGTTTGAAGCGTATATATCGTTAAAATCAAAGGGGCCCAGCTGGTCTGTCATATCTGTCTGGGAATTTTGCAAAATACGCTGAACTGCGTCACTTACAGGGGTGAGGATTTCCGTTGGTCCTGCAAGTTGAGCCATAGGTCCTGTGGATGAATCTGTTCCAACATTCGGTTCCCATTCTATAACGGATTCCATTGGAAATTGAGGTCCTGAAGTAGGCGCGGAATCATCTGCCCCCAGGATGGTGATGGTCAAGCGTGCTGAGTCCGTTGCGCCCGAGGTGTCTTGAACCGTGTAGGTGAATGTGTCAGCCAGAGGTGCACTGTTTGTGGACAAGGCCTGAACCGTTGCGTTATCATTGTCCACCGTGTACGTATAATTACCATTACTGCCAAGCACAAGAGTTCCATAAAGACCGTTTGTACGGCCCCCCACGCTTCCCCCTTCAATGGCACAGACAATTTTTACATCATCGGCATCAACATCGATATCATTTGCAAGTACATTCCCGGATGGATCGATTCCAGGACTTGCATTGTTCTCACCACCGGCTTCACTGGCAATGTCTGTATCATTAACCCCCACGGGTGCATCGTTGCTTGCAGCAACCGTGACTGAAAGGGTTGCGCTGCGGGTGCTGGCTTGGGCTTCGCCGTCCCGGGCCGTGGCGGTCACGGTCAGGTCAAACGCGCCGTTGAAATCGGGGGGTGGGGTCAGCGTGAGGCCTGGCAGCTGGTCCGGGGTGAGGGTCAGGCTGTTGCCGATTGGGGTCAGGGTGTCACCATTATCATTGGCAAAGGCCGCGCCTGCCGGGATCTCCGTTATGACGATCTGGGTGATACCTTCGTTCTGGCCGCCCGAGTTGTCCGTGTCCGTGACTGACGATGTGATGGCAAGTTTAATGGCGGTATCTTCAACCCCGCTGGCCGGCAATACCGTCAGGCCCGGGGTGTCACTCACCGGGGCGACCGTTACCGACACCAAAGCCGTCTTTGTTATGCCGCCGCTGGTGACCGTGTAGGAGTAGCTGTCGTTGCCGCTGAAGTCGAAATCCGGGGCATAGGTCACTGTGCCGTCGTTATTGTTGGTGACTGTTCCATGCCCGCCCTGGGTGACACCGGTGACGCTGGGGGTACCGACAAATGTGTCATTTGCCAGCACATTCGTTGTGACCGGGGTGTCCTCGGCGGTCAAGGCCGTATCGTCCTGGATGTTCCCGGCTTCAGTTACGGTGACGGTCAGGGTTCTGCTGAGGCTGCTGGGATCGGCTGCGCCGTCCTGGGCCGTGGCGGTCACGGTCAGGTCAAACGCGCCGTTGAAATCGGGGGGCGGGGTCAGCGTCAGCCCTGGCAACTGGTCCGGGGCCAGGGTCAGGCTGTTGCCGGTTGGGATCAGGGTGTCACCATTATCATTGGCAAAGGCCGCGCCGGCCGGGATCTCCGTTATGACGACCTGGGTGATGCGCTCGTTCTGGCCGCCCGAGTTGTCCGTGTCCGTGACCGACGGTGTGATGGCAAGTTTAATGGCGGTATCTTCGACCCCGCTGGCCGGCGATACCGTCAGGCCCGGGGTGTCACTCACCGGGGCGACCGTTACCGACACCAAAGCCGTCTTTGTTATGCCGCCGCTGGTGACCGTGTAGGCGTAGCTGTCGTTGCCGCTGAAGTCGAGATCCGGGGCATAGGTCACGGTGCCGTCGTTATTGTTGGTGACTGTTCCATGCCCGCCCTGGGTGACACCGGTGACGCTGGGGGTACCGACAAAGGTGTCATTTGCCAGCACATTCGTTGTGACCGGGGTGTCCTCGGCGGTCACGGCCGTATCGTTCTGGATGTTCCCGGCTTCAGTTACGGTGACGGTCAGGGTTCTGCTGAGGCTGCTGGGATCGGCTGCGCCGTCCCGGGCCGTGGCGGTCACGGTCAGGTCAAACGCGCCGTTGAAATCGGGGGGCGGGGTCAGGGTCAGCCCTGGCAACTGGTCCGGGGCCAGGGTCAGGCTGTTGCCGATTGGGATCAGGGTATCACCATTATCATTGGCAAAGGCCGCGCCGGCCGGGATCTCCGTTATGACGACCTGGGTGATGCGCTCGTTCTGGCCGCCCGAGTTGTCCGTGTCCGTGACCGACGGTGTGATGGCAAGTTTAATGGCGGTATCTTCGACCCCGCTGGCCGGCGATACCGTCAGGCCCGGGGTGTCACTCACCGGGGCGACACTGACTGTCACGGTGGCCGTTTCCGTCACGCTGCCGCTGGTGACCGTGTAGGCGTAGCTGTCGTTGCCGCTGAAGTCGAGATCCGGGGCATAGGTCACGGTGCCGTCGTTATTGTTGGTGACTGTTCCATGCTCGCCCTGGGTGACACCGGTGACGCTGGGGGTACCGACAAAGGTGTCATTTGCCAGCACATTCGTTGTGACCGGGGTGTCCTCGGCGGTCACGGCCGTATCGTTCTGGATGTTTCCGGCTTCAGTTACGGTGACGGTCAGGGTTCTGCTGAGGCTGCTGGGATCGGCTTTGCCGTCCCGGGCCGTGGCGGTCACGGTCAGGTCAAACGCGCCGTTGAAATCGGGGGGCGGGGTCAGGGTCAGCCCTGACAGCTGACTTGGGGTGAGGGTCAGGCTGTTGCCGATTGGGGTCAGGGTATCACCATTATCATTGGCAAAGGCCGCGCCGGCCGGGATCTCCGTTATGACGACCTGGGTGATGCGCTCATTCTGGCCGCCCGAGTTGTCCGTGTCCGTGACCGACGGTGTGATGGCAAGTTTAATGGCGGTATCTTCAATCCCGCTTGCCGGCGATACCGTCAGGCCCGGGGTGTCGGTCACCGGGGCGACACTGACTGTCACGGTGGCCGTTTCCGTCACGCTGCCGCTGGTGACCGTGTAGGAGTAGCTGTCGTTGCCGCTGAAGTCGAGATCCGGGGCATAGGTCACGGTGCCGTCGTTATTGTTGGTGACTGTTCCATGCCCGCCCTGGGTGACACCGGTGACGCTGGGGGTACCGACAAAGGTGTCATTTGCCAGCACATTCGTTGTGACCGGGGTGTCCTCGGCGGTCACGGCCGTATCGTCCTGGATGTTCCCGGCTTCAGTTACGGTGACGGTCAGGGTTCTGCTGAGGCTGCTGGGATCGGCTGCGCCGTCCCGGGCCGTGGCGGTCACGGTCAGGTCAAACGCGCCGTTGAAATCGGGGGGCGGGGTCAGGGTCAGCCCTGACAGCTGACTTGGGGTGAGGGTCAGGCTGTTGCCGATTGGGATCAGGGTATCACCATTATCATTGGCAAAGGCCGCGCCGGCCGGGATCTCCGTTATGACGACCTGGGTGATGCGCTCGTTCTGGCCGCCCGAGTTGTCCGTGTCCGTGACCGACGGTGTGATGGCAAGTTTAATGGCGGTATCTTCAATCCCGCTGGCCGGCGATACCGTCAGGCCCGGGGTGTCGGTCACCGGTGTCACGGTGATGGCAATAGTGTCCTGATCACTTTTGGCATCATCTGCAGCGCTTCCCGACTGATTCAGGTCACTGGTGGTCATGGTCAGGGTATCATTTCCGGAAAAATCCGTATCTCCCTGGTACTGGATACCCGACCCCTGGTTTGCCAGGGTGGCATTGATCCGGCTCATGGAACCGGTAAGGGTAACCCGGGAGGTTCCGTTGCCGACGATGTCCGTATCTCCAAGGCCCCCGGAAACGCTGTCATTCACAACAATAAGGCCATGGGTGGCCTCCAGAATCACTTGGATTTGTCCATCGCCGGCATCCACATCGGCCACGCCCAGGCCCGTGATCTCCACGGCCGTATCTTCATCCACGATCTGGGAACCGGGGACCGTATTTTCCGGTGCATCATTGACCGGGGTTACGGTTAAATTGAGTGTAGCATCGCTTTCTGAAAACGGGGCGGTGCCGCCGGTGGCTGAGACTTCAACGATACTGCCGTTGGCCCCGGTGTACTGGTCCCAGGCCCGGAAGGTCAATGCCGCATCGACACTGCCATTGAAGTTTTCGTCTGGCTGAAAAAAAAGCCGGCCGGTTGAATCGTCCGTGCCCTCGGCAATGAGCCGGGCCGTTGATTCGCCCGGGCTGCCAAGGGGCTGCCAGGTGTCGCCATTGTCAGTGGAGAAGAACCAGGTACCCGCATCGGTACTGGCTCCTGTTACAGCGATGCCGCCGGGATCGGTGGCGTCCACATCGGTCATTTTCGTCAGCAGCGTTGTCACCAGGATGCCGGTCGGCCCGCTGGGAGCGCCGGTGTCTTCGGCCAGGGACAACTCAAGTGGGGTACTATGGTCAAGGACGGGGGCATCATTGACCCCGGTCAGCACGACCGACTGCGTGGCCGTGTCATCCAGGGCACCGTCCTGACCCTGGGCGCCCTGGTTGCCGTCGTTCAAGGTCCAGGCCAGTTCGATCTCCTGGGTTTCTCCCTGGGTAAGATCCTGGCGGGTGTTGGCATAGGTGACGGCCCGGGCAATGGTTTCGACCTGATCGGTTGTTGCGTTGCTGTTAAACGTGATTGTCAAGGCCCCGCCGGCGGTCGTGACTGTTCCCAGGATATCGGTACCAATGCGGATGCTGCCTGAATGGATGTTCACGCCTGTGTCGCCACTGCCGGTCACACCAAACATGTCCTGGTCATTGGCGTCGCCGCTGCGGGCCAGGGACAGGACGGCGCCGTCCCAGTTCCCGTTCTGATCGGCCAGAAAATCAAGTTCAGGGTCTGACAGTCGGGCAGTGGCTGCCAGGACAACGGGATCTCCGTCTTCCGTGGTCGCTGCCGTGGCTGGGACTTCAATTGACGGTGCATCATTGGCGGCCGTGATGGACACCTGAACAGACCCTGTACCCGTCAGCGCTTCACCCGGCCCCTGGCCGTTAGTGTCACGGTCCGGGTCGGCATCACCGTCATTGACGGTAAACCCGATGGTGACCTGGGAGGGGGGATTGCTGTTTGAATTTTCGTAGGTGATGGCCTGGACAACCCCATTGGCCTGGGCCGTGGTGACGGCTTCTTCAAAGACAATGGTCAACACACCATCGGTCTGGGTGAAACTGCCCACCACCGTGGTATCGATGCGGACAGTGGTGCCGCTGAAATTCACGCCGCTATCGTTGCTGCCGGTCAGACCGAAAAGATCATCCGCCGTTGGGGCGCTGGCATTGCCGTCAGCTGCCGTCCGCTGGACGGTCAGGGTGGCGTTGCCCCAATCGTCATAGACCGTCAGTTCAGGATCCAGAAGCACGGCATCCGTGTCCAGGACAACGGGGACTCCATTTTCATGAACTTCCGGGGTGTTGTCCAGGCCGCTGAACGACGGAGCATGGTTCTGCCCGGCACTTGTAACAGACAAGTCAATGGTCCCGGTGGGGGTGGCCGTGGTGCCTGTGCCCGAGTTGCCCATGTCGTCCAGGGTCAGGGTCAGCACATCGGTACCCGAATAATTGGCGGGTGCACGATAGAGAAGATAACCTGATTCAATGGCCGTATTGATATCGGCCAGGGCGTCAGGTCCGGTACGGTTACTGGTCAGGGTGATCTGATGGCCCGAAACTGCTGCGGTGACGTTGACCGCATCTGGATCTGAACCCAGGGACAGGGTGCCGTAACGGGCTTCGATGACCAGCTGGGGCTTGTCTGGCGAAGCGGCGTAATCACTGTCATTGACATCCAGAACGTCGGAGAGAGTGATTCCCTTGATGGCTGAGGCTTCATTTTCCGTGTATTGCTGATTGATCGAGTCAATGGTCATGCCAGGGTCGTCATTGACCGCACCAATATCGATAACAACGTTTTGAGTGGTTTCCAGATGGTTCTCCACCTGGGTGCCGTTGTATCCCCACCCCTGGTCATTGACCGTAAAGGTGAGGGTCCGGGCCGCCTCATTAATATTTTGATTGTTGGCGTTGGCGGCCGGGGTATAGGTCAGGGTGGCCAGGGCCGCATTGATATCATCCACGCTGCCGGTCACGACCATTGAACCGCTTTCGTTGGCTGTGGCGTCTTGAAAAACAAGATCAGTGAGGGTGTCTGCGTCAAAGGCCAGGGTTCCCGACGGGATGCTCAAGGATACCTTGACATCCTGGGACCGGGCGTCTGCGTCGGCAATGGACAGCTGGCTGGTGTCGGTAAAGCTGAACACGGTATCTTCCGTTGCCGTCACCGATGCCGGCGCCGTGGAAGTGGGGGGGTCATTGACAGGGGTGATATTGTTAATGGTCACGGTACCCGTATCGGTCAATTCACCCCCGGACCCCACATTGCCCCGGTCATTGACCACAATAGCGATGGTATCGGAATTCCCGGGATCATCGCCCGTGGCATAGGTCAGGGTGGCCAGGGCCGCATTGACCTGGGCAATGGTGCCCTGGAGGGTCAGGCTGCTGGCATCCAGGGCGCCGGCGGTTATGGTGCTGCCGTTCAGGGTCAGGTTCAACCGGCTGCCCGTTCCGGCAGTCAGCGTGACAGAAACGGGCGGTGTGACGGTGGGGGTCTCACCCCGGTACAGGTCTATGTCCGAGACAGACAGCCCGGTAATGGACAGACTATGGTCGTCTTCATCGGCATAGTCAAAGGATGGCGTGTCAACGGTGAGCACCGGGGCGTCATTGACCGGGGTAACGGTAATTTCGGCCGTGGCTGTCTGAACACTGTAGGGTGTTATTCCCCCGGTGGTGGCAAGGTTCACCGTATCCCCTGCATTGCTCACCTCATCTCCTTCATTCACCTTGGTGGTGTCCCAGGCCCGGAAAGAAATACTGCCCGTGCCGTTGAAATCGGCATTCGGCACAAACCGGATATGGTCGTCCAGGGACAGCAGCAGGGCATGGTCGTCCGAGGCTTCCGTGGGAATCAATGTCCAGTCACCATCGCCGAGTTGATACTGCCAGGTGCCGTTGGTATTGTCCACACCGGTTACAGCGATCCCCTTGACCGAGTCGTTGTCCACGTCACTGATGGCGGCGGCTGCAAAATCGGCCACGGTGCTGCCGGTGTTGGCCGCAAGCGCAAGGTCCTCTTGAATGGCGGTCAGGCTCAAGGTTGAACTATCGTCTAATACTGGTGCATCATTCACCGGGGTGACCGTCAGGGACACCCGATTGACTTGCTCTGAATAGGGGGTAATTCTTCCGGAAGAACTGGCATCCCCCCGGCCGCCAATGGTGCCTGAAGACTGGTCCCAGGCTTGATACTCAAACGACGCCGTGGTCTCGTTCTTGCCGTCCGGGATGAACCGGATATAGCTTGCAGGCGACAGAAGCAGGGCATTGTTCCCAGACACGGTGCCAATATCGTTCCAGGATCCGTCGATACCATCGAGGGAAAACTGCCAGGTGCCGTTGCCGGAGTCAAGGGCGGTAACCGCAATGCCCTCCACGGCGTCGGCATCCACGTCCGATACCGTTGTTCCCAGAAGGGTCGCCACCTGGATGGCCTGGCCTGAAGCAACCTCATCCTCGGTGATGGGTGTTAGATCCGTGTCACCGGGTGCCATGACTGGGGCATCGTTCACCGAATTCACGGTGATTGCGGCGGTTTCCACATCACTGCTGAACGCCGTAATGCCCCCATTGTTTGTGGTATCCACACCGGTATCCCCGGCTGATCCGTCGGTGGTGTCCCAGGCCCGGAAGGTGATGGATCCGGTTTCACTGCCATTGTAATTCCCGTTGGGTACAAAGCGGATGCGATCGGTGGCAGACAGCAGCAGGGCGTTGGTGTCTGAAAGGGCATCGGCGCCTGAGGGTTCTGGAAGTGTTGTCCATGCCCCGGTGCTGATTTTATATTCCCAGGTGCCGTTGGTATTGACCACGCCAGTGACAGCCATGCCCTCCACGGCATTGGCATCCACGTCGGTCACCCCGTCCCCACCGTTACGATTAAAGATTTCCAGAACCGTGTTGCCGTCATTGGCCGTGTCATCCTCGTCAATGCTGTCAAGGGCCATGGTCGCGGTATTGTCCACCACCGGGGCGTCGTTCACCGGATTGACCGTGACATCAATGGTCCCGGACACTGTTTTGACCCCGCCGCCGCCTTCATTGCCCATGTCTGAAACAATGACCCGAATGGCGTCAGGCCCGTTGTAATCCGGGTTGCCCAGGTAGGTCAGGTGGGCCAGGGCCGCATCAACCTGGTCACGGGCTCCGGTAAACACCATAAGGGCGTCCTGGGTGCCGTCTCCGGTCAACAGGGTCAGCCCGCCAGTGGTGGTCAAGGAGAGCGTCCCGTGATCGGCAGCCAGGGTTACTTTAAAAAGACCGTCATTTGTACCGTCCGTTTCACCGGCGTCGATGTCCAGGTCGCTGACCGTAATGGCCGACAGGGTTAGATCATTGTCCTCATCCACCGACAGGGCAACGGTCTGGCCGCCAAAATCCGCCCCGTCATAGGTTATGGTCGGGGCATTGTTCAGGGGCCGGACCGTAATGGAAACGGTTTTCGATGCCTGCTGGCTGACCGCATCCCCGGTATCCACGGTATGGGTGATTTCGGCATCGGCCGGGTCGGTTCCGGTGCTGCCCAGGTCGCTGATGGTCAGGGTCAGGGTGTCAGTTTCCCGTAGGTCATTGAACTTTTCTTCCGGGGTATAGGTCACCCCATTGGCCAGGAGGCTGTTGATTTCAGCCAGGGTGCCGGTTACCGTAACCGGACTGCTCAGATCATTGGTAATCTCAGGCGCCCCGGTTCCTGCGGTCACGTCCAGGGTGCCATGGTCAACGGCCAGGGTCAGCTGGAGATCGTTTTCGGACGCATCGATATCCGACACGGACAGCCCGGTGATGGTCACCGATTGTCCTTCGTTGATGGCCACCCCATTCGGGGCCACGGCTTCAGGAGAATCATTGACCGGGTCAATGGTGATGGAAAAGATTTCCGAAGGTTCATCACCGCCCCCGCTGTCGGACACGGTGAATCCAAAGGAATCGGCCAGGGTTTCGGTATTGTCATGGCGGTATTCCAGACGGCCGGAAACAATGTCGTCCCGGGTGAATACCGATCCGATGCCAAGGCTTTTGACGACCCCGTCCGTATTGATCACCAGGCTGCCATGCTCGACCGCCGTGGTGATTCTAAACTGCTGCTGGGTATCGGTGTTGTCCGGGTCAACGCTGTCGAGCATAGCGGGGGTGATGACCAGGGTCTCGCCTTCATAGACATGCTGGGTCGAATCTCCCAGAACGATAATCGGATCATCATTGACCGGTCTGAGCAGGAAATTAACGGTGGCCTCACTGCTTTCCAGTCCATCTGCATCAATGCTCTTGAACTTGAAAAGATCCTGGAAATTTTCCGAGCCGTCATGGGTGTACTTGATGATACCGGCCGTCAGGTCCGCCCGGGTAAAGGAATCCCCCACGGCCATTTCCTCGCCATCATCAAACTCTCCGTCGCCATTGATATCATTGTACAGGGTGCCGTGACCGGGCAGTTCGGTTATTTCCAGGATCAGGCTGTCCGGCGTATCCTCGGCATCGGAGTCGGTAAAGGTCAGGTCATCTCCGGTCAGGGTGACCGTGGCCTCTTCATCCATGACAAGGGTGCTGCCCGATGCACTGGGCGCATCATTGACATTGGTGACATCAATGGTCAGGGTAACCGTTTCGCTGGGGGTGTCGCCGCCGTCAAAAAGCTGCAGGCTGAATTGATCGATGGACGCATCGGGCTCACTGCCAGGATCATGAAAGTAGGCAATCAGCCCGTCCCTGACCTTCTGGATTGAAAACTGGTCTCTTGAATCCAGGTTTGACCAGGTCCCGTGGTCGGTGTCATACATCCGGAGATTCCCTCCGCCCGGGGCTGATGTGACCTGAAAGATCAGCTGGATCAAGTTGGTGTTGTCATAATCGTGCCACAGCAGGTGGGCCTCGGCCATCGCATCGTATAGATCCGCCTCGGTCAGGGTTATTGCATTTTCAGTGTCGGTCAGGTCCTGGGCATTATCATCGAGCGGCGTGGCTGTTGTATCGTCATGTTCATCGACCTTGATGTCATCGCCCGCCTCCAACTGCGGGGGATCATTGACCGCTGTCACGTCAATGGAAAAGGTCTTCGGCAACGTGTCTGCTGCCGGATCAGTATTGCCCATCGAATCGAGCCCGTCGCTGATGGTAAAGGAAAATTGAGCCCCATTGGTTTCAGATCCGTCGTGGTCATAGGTCAAAAGACCTGAGTTGACCGCTTCCTGGGTAAAGGTGTCGTTAACGGACAATGCTGTTCCGTCAAGGTACAGAGCGCCGTTTAGACCACCCAGGTCTGTCAGGGTAAAGGTCAGGTCCGTGTCCTTGCTGTCCTCGTCCCTGGCCCTGAGCAGGGTATTGTCAATTACATTGTGCACAACCGTGCCGGAATTGTCTTCAGGTACCACCAGGGGAAGATTGATGTCCAGCCACGGCCCTCTGTTGGTAATGCCGACATCCCCGGACGATCTTATAGTAAAGGTTGCCGTAACCGTCTGGTTAAGAGGAGCAAGATCTGTTTCATGGTCATGGAGGGTAAAGGTGATGACCTTGTCGGTCGTATCGCCGGCTGTATGGCCATAAACAATGCTCACCTGGCCGGCAGCCAGCTGTGCCTGGGTAAACGAGGTGGCCGATGCTTCGTTCACCTGGATCTCCACGTTGTCCGGCAGTGACGCCCAGTCGAACTCCAGTTTCGCGTCGTCACTTTCCTCGTCCATGCCCAACAGCATGGTCGTTGTGATCACCTTGGTGGTCACGGTGTCGTTGGGGTCAAACACAAAGCCCGTGCTCACATCAATCACCGGCGCATCATTGGTTTTTGTGATGGTGATATCAAAACTCTGGTTTTCAAAGACGGCCCCGTCTCCGTCCCTTAAATCAAAAACAAGGGTGTCTGCAAAATTTTCTGATCCGTCATGGACATAGCTCAGGCTGCCGCTGTCGATGTCCAGTTGCTGGAATGTGGCGCCGGTTCCCAGGCGGTTCCCGCTGAGTGCCAGCCAGCCGTAATCTGGCGCATCCGTGATGGTATAGGTTAACTGTGCGGCCGCAGTATCATTGTCCGTGGCCTTGAGATTGGCATCCGTTATGGATTCGGACGCCCCTTCATCCAGCGAAAGTCCGGTGTTGATCACCAGTTCGGGAGGGTCGTTCACCCCGTTGATCTCCAGGACAATGGTGGCACTGTCAATGGTGGGGGTCAGGTGATCGTTGTTGTCGGTCACCGCGACCAAAAACGAGGTAACAGGATCAACCGACGGCTCGGTGCCGTCATGGACATAGCGCAGCCGGCCCTCATTCAAGTCGGCCTTGGTAAAGGTAAACCCGGCGCTCACCTGTGCCGAGGTGATTTCGGCAAACCCGCTGCCGTTGTTGTACTCCAGTGTGCCAAGGTCCGGCAGTGAGTTGAGGGTAAAGGTTATCAGATTTGAATCACCATCCGGATCACTGATGGCGATATTGAGGACGGTGGCATCTCCGGGGGTGATGTATTCGTTGACACCAATGCTGGTTCCGGTGATCTTGATGGGGGCATTGACATCCGTAATATTAAAATTCATGGTCACTGCTACCGGATCACCGGCCCCGTCCCGGGTGGTATAGCTCATCTGGTCGGTGGTGTCGGCAGACAGTTCACCGCCGGTGTAAATGTAGCGGATGCTGCCGTCCAGGACATCCTGCTGGCTGAAGGTCGAGCCCACCCCCAGGGAGATCCACAGTCCTGAATAGAGCCGTTGGAAACTGCCCTTGACCGGTGTCTGGGAAACGTTGAAAACGATCTGGTCTGCGGTCTGTTCTTCGATGTCCGAGACTTCACTGACCAGCAGGTCAGCGGCGGTCAGCACCTGGATTGGGTCGGTTTCGTCAAAGGTGATGGTGTTGTTGGCCACCACCGGAACATCATTGACCGGGGTGATGGACATGTAGGAGGTCCGGGACGCTGCGCTGTAGGGATTGTCGGCAGAATCGTTCCAGGCCCGGTAGGTCACTCCGGCAGTGCCGCTGATGTTGTCGGCGGGCAGAAAACGGATCAGGGTGGTGGCAGCCAGTGTCAGGGGCTCTTCCACGGACAGGGTCGCTGGATCAATATCGTTCCAGGTTGTCTGACCCTGCTCCTGGTACTGCCAGGTTCCGCCCGTACCCACATCCACCGAGGACAGGGCCAGGCCGATTTCATCGGAGTCTGAGTCAACATCTGAAACATGGCCGGTCAGAAAGGTTTGAACCGAAATTCCGTTGTTGGTGGCAGAATCTTCGGTAATGTCCGGCAGGGTTCCGGCACTGGCAAGCACCGGGCTGTCGTTGACCGGGGCAATCTCTAGGGTAACGGTGGCAGTATCCGATTCCAGGCTGTCACTGCTGGTGTCGGTGGCTTTCCATTCGAAGGTGGTGGTTCCGTTCCAGTTGGCATCGGGGCTGAAAGCCACATTGTCCAGGTCTTCACGGGTGATGACCTGATCGTTGATGACGGTGTTGCCGAAAAGCGTCAGGATGCCATTGTCGGGAATGGCGGTGATGGTAATGCTTTCAATCGTCTCCCCGGAATCCGGATCATTAAAGTGATCGGTGAAGTCTGTGCTGAAAAAAGGCAAAGGGGTGTCTTCCGGCCCGCTCTTTGTAAATGCTGTTAATTCAGGGGCGTCGGGCACGGCATTGACCGTGACGGTAAAGGTGTCGGTGACGGTCTGGCCGTTGGACGTCCCCTGGAGGGTAATTTCAGCGATTCCGTTCTGGTTGTCCAGGTAGTCCAGGGTCAGTGTGTTGCCGTCAATGGCTGCCACAACCAGTCCGGCATTGGTGTTGAGGCTGACGGTCTTGGTGATGTCATTGTCCAGATCGGTAAACAGGTTTGAAATATCCACTCCCGTGTCTGCAGCATCCTCGTCCACGATCACATCATCCACGGGGTCGGTCACCGTGGGCATTTCGTCATCTGCCGCCACGTTAAGGGTGTACGACTGTTCAGCGCTGTATTCACCGCTGGTGTCTCGCGCCTGGAAGGTGAAAGTGGCCGTGTAATTTCCAGATCGATTGACCGGTGTAAACACAAGGTCGCCCAGTGATTCGGCCGAAATTACCTGATCGGCACTGACAGGGCTGCCGTCCAGGGTCAGTTGTCCGTTATTGCTGTCGGGCAGGGAAACAATCCGGATACCCCAAAAGGTGTCTGCATGGGAATCAAAGCCAAAGGTTTCTCCGTCAAAACTCCTGGTGTCATCCTCGGTCAGGGCTGCGGTCTGGTCACTGGCCGTTGGATCTGGCAGAATGGTGAGGGTAACGGTGGCAGTATCTGATTCCAGGCTGTCGCTGCTGCTGTCGGTGGCCGTCCAGTCGAAGGTGGTGGTTCCGTTCCAGTCGGCATCGGGGCTGAAAGCCAGATTGCCCAGGTTGTCGAGGGTGATGACCTGATTTTCGGTGACGGGGGTGCCGGAAAGCGTGAGGGTGCCAGTGTCGGGAATGGCGGTAATGGTAATGCTTTCAATCGTCTCCCCAGTATCCGGATCATTAAAGTGATCGGTGAAGTCTGTGCTGAAAAAAGTCAACGGGGTGTCTTCAAATCCGGTTCGAGAAAACGGGGTCAATACCGGGGCGTCGGGCTGGGCATTGACCGTGACGGTAAAGGTGTCGGTGACGGTCTGGCCGTTGGACATCCCCTGGAGGGTAATTTCAGCGATTCCGTTCTGGTTGTCCTGGTAATCCAGGGTTAGGGTGTTGCCGTCAATGGTTGCCGCCACCCGTTCCCCGTTGGTGTTGAGGCTGACCGTCTTGATGATGTCACCGTCTTCATTGTCCGGATCGGTAAACAGGTTTGAAATATCCAGAACCGTGTTTGGGGCATCCTCGTCAACGATCACATCAGCCACGGGGTTGGCCACCGTGGGAGGTTCGTCATCTGCCAGTATCCCGGGATAATGGTCGACCAGTTCTGGTGAAGGTGCCGGAAACGGATCAATGACGCCAAGGGTGGCCTCAAGATCCCAGTCTCCGCCCAGGCTGGTGTGACCGGTCAAATCAGTGGATGCGGCCACATCGGCGCCGGTCAAACCGGACAGGATATCCATGAAACGTTCGCCGTCGGTTCCCTGGGCCACGTTACACCCGTAAATCAGGATATCCGCCTCCGGGCCCAGGGCATTGGCCCAGGCGGTCAGATTTGCCTGGAAATCATCGGACATGGAATCGGCATCCAGCAGGTCCGACCCAAGGGACAGGGAACCGGATTCTCCATGGGCAAAAATCTGCAGGCGAGTCACCGTGCCGGCCGTTTCCATGGCCTGTGAAATCAATTCCAGACCGCTGTCCCCGTCCTGGGCAAGCACCAGGGTGCCTTTGCCCGTATAGGCTTCGACAATCTGAGTATAATTATCCAGGCGGGTATCGATAAAAATGATGTGTTCCGATGACTGTGTATTGTCCCGGGCCGGAGGTTCTGAATGATTTTCCCCAAATACGCTGTCGTGGCCGGATACGTCGGTTTGACCTGTTTCCTGAACTGATTCAAATGGAATATGGGGTTTCCAGTCGGTGGAAACACCGGTTATATTTTCTATGAGTTCGGTGGCGGCATCCCCGTTCTGTGATTGGTGTGGGTTTTCCCAGGTGTCGTTCCCAGAACATAGAAAAATCTTTCCCGTGGAAGCCATTGAATCTCCCCAATCGGCCATGGTTTCCTGATATGCCAGCAATCCGGCAACGCTGGTGTGGCTCTGGCCGAGCATGGTGCCGGCCTCGGTTTGAAACGGCTGAATGACGATGGACTGAATCTGGCCGGGTTGGGCCTGGCCAAGCAGGGTCGATATCTCCTTGATGCCGTCGGTTTCAGCGTTCACCAGAATCACCTGGAGAGATTCCCCACCCGGGGTTTCCTTCAGGTCCACAGGCCCCAGACGATGGTCAACAAACAAAAGGCTCGTGACATGGCTGCCCAGAGTATCAATCCGGTTCAACGGGTTTTCTTCTGCCAGGCCTGAAGCCTCTGTGTGGGATTTTTCCCCATGGGTCAGTGGGTCATCTCCATGGGCCGTGGGGAGCGCATGGTTGATGGGGATATTGAAATCTGAGGGGGAATCGGTTGTTCCGCTGTCTGTGTCAGAATGATGGGAATGATGGGATAAAGAAAAAAAGTCGCCTGTATCAGAGGAATGATCGACCGAGGCTGCCATGGCGGCATCCAGGACAATGCGCGGTTCAAGTGCCAGCATCTGGCTGTTTTGGAGGTCATGTCTGACTTCCCGGGTGTTGGATACAAAGGCTGGAGTTGTGGATGTCTTCTTTCTGGTTCCCATTCCTCACCTGTATTGTTGCCGGACTGGCACGGTCCGATATTATATTATAAAGTAAAACATTGTTCTAAATTATAAGAATTTAAACTGTTTAGCAGAGTTTTTCAAAAAATACCATAAAAATGTCTTTAACCTGTTTCAAAACATAGTGAAATTAATGTGTTGCAGACAATCGCGGATGCTGTTTTTTTCCATGGAAAGATGAATCAGGGCATTGGATCGAAACGGGACTTGGCTTTGTAGAACAAAGAGACGTGTGCCTCTATCTGACGGACAAGAAATTACCACACAAGGGTTCTATAAATCCAGCCCACGTCACCATCAGCGTGTTCAATTTTAATCCAGTTTCCTTCTTGGTCAAGGGTTTTGAATGGAACCCCCCTCTCAACGGTATAAAGAATACGGCTTTGTTTAACTGGTTTAGAACGGACATTACATTTGTTTTTTATCGTAATGATGCTTTTTGTTTTGGATAGAAGGGATTTATGAATCCAGCCAATATCATTTTCAAAGTCTTTTATCTTGCACCAATTGCCTTTTTCTTCAACAATGATGACCGGATGATACTGTTCAACCTGCCATAAAATGTCGCATGAGGTTGAGGGTCCCGATCGTATGTTGGCGATATCACTTGTAGTGGAAAGCCTTGTTTCTGCACGGGCTAAACCGGATAAAAACATAAAAACCGCCATAACGGCGAAAATTATTTTAATCCTTTTAACGATGTTCAAGCGTTCCATTAAATACCTCCGTATTTTTTTTTCAGCCGACGTTATGATTTTTTCCGTCTGATATAGCAAAAAAGGTCTGCCCTGTGCAACGAAAGTTGCATAAATTAAATTAGAATCCGTTTGATTTGCGGATGGTTTATTATAAATGACTGAAAAATACTAAAATAATTTAGTGGTCAGTTGTTCCCGGTGAAAACCTCGGTCCTGGTGCTTTTGCCTGTGCTACATCCCCCCGAGTCTCGGCAAAAGCGCTGCGGCAAAACTTAATACAAAGAAGAATCCGCACATGTCTGTGACCGTTGTGAGCAGGGGGCTTGAGACCAGGGCCGGATCCACTTTTAGTTTTTTGAGCACCAGGGGGAGCATCCCGCCAAGGGTGACTGAAACCACTGTGTTGGCAGCCAAGGCACCGCCGACAACAATGCCGAGCCATGGATTCCCCTTCCAGAAAAAGGCGACGCCACCCAGCAGCAGGCCCAGCACCAGGCCATTGATGATGCCGATTTTGACCTCCTTTGCCAGCACCCAGATTAATTCTGTGGGTCGGACCAGACCGAGGGAGAGTTCGCGCATGGAAACCGCGATTGCCTGATTGCCGGAACAGCCGCTCATGTCACTGACCATGGGCAGAAAAACGGCCAGGGTGATCACGGCGGCAAGGGTGTCTTGATACAGGGCAATGACGCTTGCCGCAATGATATTGAGTACAATATTCATGCTCAGCCAGGACAGACGGCGTCCGGACCGGGAGAGCAGGGGCATTGTCCGAAATTCCTCACCACCGATGATTCCGCTCAGCCTCAGAAAGGTTTTGGTTTTTCTTTTATTGATCGCCTCTTCAATCGCATTGGGCAGAACCACGCCGACCATTCGTCCGTCGTCGTCAACAACGGGGACACCCAGCAGGTTATGCTCTTCGAAAAAATCGTCCAGTTCCATGAGTGAGGCCTTGTGGGAAACACTGAGGGGAGAAGACAGCATGATCTGTTCCAGGCGGGCACCCCGGGTGGGAAACAGCATGTCATGCATTCGCAGCACGCCAACCAGTTTGTCTGTTTGATCTGCAACATAAAAATATTGCACATGGTAATCGACATATTCATTTTGATTGATCTGAAGATCATTGAGTACATCGTTGATGGTCTGGTCTGTTTTATAAACAAGGAATTCAGAAACCATCAATCCGCCGGCACAGTTTGGATCGTACTCCAACAGCATCCTGGCTTCCTTGGCGTCCTCTTTGCCCATTTCAGCAAGGATTGCATGGCTGGCCTGTTCATCCATTTCACCGAGCACATCGACCAGATGATCGCTGGACAATTCTTCCAGAATGGCTGCTGCCTGGGCCGACGGCATATCCTCCACCAGATCCGCAGCCTGGGCATCGGGCATATCCTCGATCGCGTCCGCGGCATCTTCAGGGCTGAGGAGACTGAAGAGTATCTGCTGCTCTTTTTCATCCAGACGGGAAATGGCCCTTGCTGTTTCAGATGGGCTGAGTGTTTCTATGAATGGGGTTAACTGTTCGGCGTTTTGGGAAAAGATCAGCTCTCTGAGCCTTTCCCATGAAGGGATTGATTTACTCATATGGGGCCTCTTGAAATAACTCAGGGAAAATATCCATCTGATTCTGTACCAGGATCAAAGGGCATGGCCGGAGCAGGACGTCTGCTCTGGCCACAACGAATGATGAAACGCCTCTGTTTGCAATGCTTCGGTGGGTGTTTCATATAAAAAAAAAATTGCCTTGACCGCCAGGGGGTTGTTGGCTATATCTGCCTTCTTATAACGCAACCTTGAAATTTATGGAAATGAATAGTGGAATTAGAAACCTTTGTTAATTAGTGTTTGACCGAAAACCTCTAAACCCCTGTCTTTAGGGGCGTTATAAACCATAGCGTAAGTTGAAGTTCTTTCTTAAACGTCACTTTACTCTTGACTTTTACTCCTCAATAATTTATGATAAACACCTTGAATTATATGATAATAACACAAGATATTACTAATCAGTAAATATCTTGCCGTTTTAATGTTTTACAAAATCTTCGAGGTTATTTTGCGTAAAATTTTCGACCCACAGCTGACATTCGGACAAACTCCCATCGAGGATATCAAAATTGATATGAGATCCAGGGATGAGATCCCCAAGCTTCTTTTGGGGCTGAAACATATCTATTGTGATAAAGAACTTCGCCAAGCAGTTTTTGACATTCTTGAAACCGTAACCCCGGAGAGGGTTGATTCTAAAAACGGCCGTCCTGGAATGGATTTATGGAAAATTCTTGTAATGGGAACCATTCGGCTTAACTGCAACTGGGATTATGACAAACTTCAAGAAATTGCCAACAACCATAAAACCATGCGGCAGATGCTTGGGCACGGGATGATGGACGACGACAAAACATACCCGCTTCAAACTTTGAAGGATAACGTCTCGCTTTTAACCCCGGAAGTCCTTGATAGAATAAACACTTTGGTGGTCAAAGAAGGTCATAAACTCCTGGTAAAAAAAAAGACCAGACGTTGATGGGACGCTGTGATTCCTTTGTTCTTGAGACGGATGTACACTACCCAACCGATATAAACCTTTTATTCGACGCTGTCCGAAAAATGATTCAAATTGCCACCATGATCAGCCAGGATCTGGGTATGACCCTTTGGCGACAGCACGATTTTAATATACGTTCTTTTAAAAAACTCTTTCGCACTGCCCAAAAATTGAAACATTCTACTTCAAAGGATGAAAAAAAGAAGGCCGAAAAGAAGCAGTTAATCATTGCAGCCCACATCAATTATATCGAATCTGCAGAGGCTTTTGTCAAAACGGCAAATTTTACCATAGAACTTGTTGCTTCAAATGATCCCGTCTGTCTGGCAAAAATAGAAGAGTTGAAAACGTATATCGATCATGCTAATCGGCAGATTGATCAAATTAGGCGGCGTGTTGTAAAGGGTGAAAAAATCCCGCATAATGAAAAGGTCTTCTCGCTCTTTGAACCCCATACGGAATGGATCTCCAAAGGGAAAGCCGGTGTTCCCCAAGAATTGGGGCTGCGAGTCTGTATCCTGGAAGATCAATACGGCCTGATTCTGCATCATCAGGTGATGGAAAAAGAAACTGACGACAAGGTGGCAGTTGCCATGGTCGATGCCGCTCAAAGCAAGTTTCCAAATCTCAAAGGATGCAGTTTTGACAAGGGTTTCTACAGTCCTGAAAACAAGAAAACTTTAAAAAAGAATCTTACCCTCCTGGTGCTTCCAAAAAAAGGGAAGCGAAACAAAGCTGAATTTGCAGAAGAAACAGCCGAGGAGTTTCGCAAATCCAAGAGAAAACACTCGGCAGTTGAGTCCGCCATCAACGGATTAGAAAACCATGGTCTGGATAGGTGCCCGGATCATGGTATTCATGGTTTTAAGCGGTATGTCAGTTTGTCGGTTCTGGCAAGGAACCTTCAGATTATCGGGCATCATATTCAACAGAAAGAGCTAAAACGGATTCAACGTAAATCAGGCTAAACCAAAGTAGCAGAAAAAGAGGCCGATTTAAGAAAAAAGGGATAGTCACGCCCAAAGTCAGGTTAAATTGTCAAAGATCAGCGAAAAAAGAACATTGCATCTCGCATAGCCCTCTGAAGAGATGAAAATCGAGAATTTATGAGGCCATCCGAAGACATCTCAAAAGGGTTTTCGGTCAGCCACTAATTATTATTTGAAGATTTTTTTTATTCTTACCCCATTTTTTGTATTGTCTGCATTTCTTTCCCTCACAAGGGGGTTCCAGGATTATGAAAAGAAGCGGATTGCCATAAAAGTGGCCATTGCTGTGATGATCAGCTCGTTTATGATCTATCTGTTTGGTCGATATATTTTTGAATTGTTCGGCATCACCCTTGACGCTTTCCGGATCGGTGCCGGCACGATCCTGTTCCTGTCCGCCCTTTCCATGTTATCGGACAAGAACGACACGGCAAGGGAAACAAACAATCAGGATATTGCCGTTGTTCCCCTGGCAATGCCCATGACGGTTGGCCCCGGTGTCATTGGTGTGCTTTTGGTCATGGGGGCTGAAGCCGGTTCAGTCATGGAAAAAATCATCATTGGTGGGGCGCTCTTTCTTGCTGTCGTGACCCTGGGAATAATGCTTTACCTTTCAGCCATTGTAAAGCGTCTGATCGGTGAGCAGGGGTTGGTCCTCCTGCCCAAAATTACCGGACTCTTTGTCTCGGCCATTGCTGCCCAGATTATCTTTACCGGGATTCAAAATTTCCTGAAAATCAACTGATTCTACCGGCTCTTGATTTGTTGTCTCAGCCTGTCCACCGGGTTTTTCCATGACTGGAAACCTTGTTGCTCCCCGATAAATACCCGGTTCTGATAGATCCGGTATCGGTGAAAGGGGGGGCAGGGAGGGACACCCCTTGCAACTGGACTGGTATAAAATGATAGGTTCTTCCCCTTGTTAAACCCCTATTCCTCCTGTATTGCAATGGTTGTGCTTTGTTCATATTTTTAATGCACGCATGGAGAACAGGAGAATCCTCCAAATCAACAGGTCATTTCAGGAATCTTCCTGTGACTTCTGCAGAATTCAGTCGATCAAGTGAATGGCCTGGGTCTTGTTCTTGACAGGTATCTCGAACCAGGATCCAGGCGGTTTGGATACGGTTGTCAACAAAACAAGGAGTAAAAATAATGAACGAACAATTAACGGCGGTTCTTGAGCATATCAAGGAGACATACCAGGACAAGGCCATGGCGGGCGAACGCAATTATCTCAACGTGGACATCGGCAAGGCTGCCTTGGCGCTGGGGTTCAGGGATCTTTACGACAAATACCTGGACCGGGAGGTGGTGGTGGTGTTGAAAAAACCGCTGCCTGGAATGAAGGTGCGCATTGATGGTCGAACCTTTGTCAATTATGCCGAGTATGCCAGTGGGTTTGCCGTTCCTGAATATATTGCCAGAAATGCGAACATCCCGTTTAAACATTACACTGCCAATGACAGCATGATATTGAATTTTGCATAACCGGCATGGCCGGAGCGGGGCATGGCTCTTGGTCACAACGACGTTTGAAACGACTTAACCGGGGATGATTTGCAGCGCATCGCATATATACCCGGCAGATATCCCTGTATCTTTGTCCACGGGATTGGACCCTGGCAGATTATCTGGAGACGGGTGTTTTGCCCAGGGGGGCAAAACAGACGCCGGCCAGCCTGAAGTGGGCAAACCCGAAGGGGATGCCGATGATGGTCAGGCAAAGGCTTATCCCGGCAACAATATGGGAAACGGCAAGCCAGATACCAGCCAGGACAATCCATAAAAAATTAGCCAGGGAGGTGCCGACAACCCGTTGTTCGCCCATGATTCGCCCGTCCACAAGCTCTTTGCCAAAGGGGAATGCGGCAAATCCTGCGATTCTGAAGGCAGCATAGGCAAAGGGGATTCCGACAACCGTAATAAACAGCAGGCATCCCAGCAGAATCCACAGCAGCCAGGCCAGAAAACCCCCGCCAAATATAAACCATAGAATATTGAGTATCAGTATCATTTTGCCTTCTCTTGCCGTGCAATCCTGTTAAAAATTTCTTTTCCCCAGATGGTATGCAGTGCAGGACCGGGATGAAAACCGTCTTCAGCCATGAGAGACGGATCCATGGGCAGGTCGAATTCCATGAATTCACAGTCCGGCTGGGTCTTGATCCACTCCTTGACGATCTGGTTCAGCTGTGCCGCGCACAGGCCAAGGTATCGGTTTAACGGCCAGGGCAGGGCTGGAAACAGCGCCATGGGCGGCACGGCTGAAATGATAAAGTGGTGAACCCTGAATTTTTCACGCATCCGTTCAATCAGCTGTTTCTGCTGGGCCACCCATTTTTCTGCTGCTACCCCTGCCTTGACATCATTGACCCCCAGGGAGGTGACCACAACATCAAATACCGCTGGGGGAAGGGATTCCATGTACGCAAGGGTACCGGCCGTGGTGGCCCCGGTCCTGGCGATCAGCTCCCAGTCCACCGTATATTCCGGTCCAAAACAGGCCAGGACCTGCCCTGAAATGGCCTGGCTCTGGTGGTCCACCCCCACACCTGCCGCGGCAGAGTCTCCAAGGATCAACAGACGAATTCGTTTTTTTCCGGCCCCTTTGGTTCCCCTGCGCTGCCCCCGTGCCTCGGGCAGCCGTGGTGTTTGCCGTTTCACCTGTTTTCCCTGGTAAATCAGCACTGGGGCCAGAAACAATTTTAAAAGGTTGAGGTTCATAGGGCTTTGTTTTACCACAACAGAACCGTTTGACAAGCTTATTTGCAATAAATTCCTTTCCCGTCCCCTGGCCCGTAAAAATCATCGAGCACGGCCTTACAGGTGTAGCCGAATCGTTCGTAAAACGATCGGGTGGTTGCATATGCCGGCTGCATGGAGGTTTCCACATATATGTTGCTTCCGCCTGCTTCTGCAATCAGTCGCTCCATCTCAAGCAGGAGAATTTTTCCAAGCCCCTGGCCCTGGAGGTCCGGTGACACGGCAATCCAGTAGATGTCATAGCTCTTGAGGGTGCAGGGGATCGGTCCGTAGCAGCCGTAACCAATGACTTTTCCTGCCTTGAGGGCAATAACAAAGTAATACCCGCTTGCCGCCCCCTGCTCAAGACGTTCTTTTACCAGTTCGTCTGCAATCTTCACCTCGTCGGGTCTGAAAAAACCGGTTGCTTCCACCAGCTGTTCAATCTGGATCCTGTCTTCGGGCATGGGTTCATACCGCAGGGTCAGGCCCTTGTGCCTCAGGTCGTAGAGGGTTTTGCGGCCGGTGACCTTGAACACGACTTCAGCCATTCCCTGGAAGAAATTCCGGGCATTGATGCCAAGGCTGCGGGTTCGGTAGCCCCCCTCCTGAACCACAAGGATGGGCAGTCCGGTCTCACCGATCATCCGACCGTTTGCCTTAAAGTCCGCCGGGGTCAACGACCAGGTCCCGGTGGGGTCGTGCTGGGCTGTATCCAGTCCAAGGGCAATCACTATAAAGTCGGGCTCAAACTGGGCAATGCGCCTCAGGGCCTTTGCCAGGGTGGTGCGGTACTCTTTTGCGCTGATTTTTTCCTCAAGGGGGAGGTTGAGGTTGAACCCTGACCCTTCCCCTTCGCCGGTTTCGTCTTCAAAACCTGTGAAATAGGGGTAGGCAAAGCTGGGATGACCGTGGATGGAGACGGTGAGGATATCGGACCGGTTGTAGAAGATATCCTGCTGGCCGTTTCCATGGTGGTAGTCAATGTCCAGGACGGCCACACGGCCGTGTCCCCTCAGGTATTGGGCCGCAATGGCCGTGTTGTTCAGGTAGCAGAATCCGCCAAAAGCCCTTTTTTCCGCATGATGTCCGGGCGGTCGTATCAGCGCATAGGCGATCCTGCGGCCGTCCACAAGGGATTGGGCCGCTGTCAGGGCCGCGTTCACGCCGTTCCTGGCCGTTGGATAGGCATTGCGGTTGATCGGCGTAAAGGTGTCGATGCAGTAATAGCCTGGAAGCACGGTGGTCTCCCTTGGTGGCCGGGTCTTGTTTCGGATGGGGAACACGTAGGGGTAGAGGGATTTCCCCGGGCTGACCTCCTCGCATGCCCGGGTCATATAATCGACAAAATCGGCGTCATGGACCGCAAGGACATGGGCATCGGGAAAATCTTCCGCTGCCATGGATTCAAACAGGCCGCTTTTTTCCAGGTGGGTCAAAATGCTCCTCACCCGGACCGGCGCTTCCACATACCCCCGCTCGTGGATGTGGAGGATCTCATGGCGCTCGTTGATCACCAGGGCGATTTTTTCCGTAAAGCTCGGATTGACTGTGTTCTGGGCCTTGGCCGGTTTGACATGGCAGAACGGCCGAAGTTTTACGGGATTGTCCCGGATGGATGTCACCACAAGCTCCACATAGTCCTGGGGGCACACCTCCTTGTATTTTCGTTCCAGGATGGCCCGGACCACCCGGCGGGCATGGCTCCGTCCCAGGGGTTTATCCCGGCCCAGACCGTCATAGACCAGGAACGGCATGCAGGTGTCACCCGCCTTGACCGGGGTTTCATAGGCGGTTCCGACTATGGGTCTTGCCCCGTAGCGCTCATAAAAACGAAGCCGGGCAATGTTCTCCTTGGGTGCCTCTTGATCACAGGTGATGTCCGTGTCGGGCAGGCATTCGAAAAAAAGACCATCCACGCCCAGGGCGGAGCACTCGCTCCTGACCCGTTCATAAAGGGCGCTGCCAAGCCCGCCCCTGAGGCTGGCGTTGGCCGTTGCGATCCAGTCCAGATAGCAGAAGTTGATTTCAGGTTCATGGAGAACCATGGCAAAGCCCATCACCCGGTGGCGCATGTTTTCCGCCACAAAGAGAATGGGTCTGAACCTTAGGGTAAAGGGGTTTCGAAGCTTGTCTCCAATATGGTCAATCTCTGTTTCAGATGCCTGTGAAAAGCGTCTTTTCAGGATTTCCCTCACCTGGACAAGGGCGTCCCGGTTTACGGGAATCACATCATCAAAAATTCGTCTTATTCTAAACATTTTCCTCGCATAGGGGGGACATCAAAGATGTCCCCCTCTCAGGTCATCCCATGGCCGGGAGCTCTGTTTTAGTATCATATGAATACCCTGCCCATGGGAGACCCCGGCCCGTTCAAGGGCCGCACAGAATCCCGCATCCGGTGATATGCAGGGGTTGGTGTTCACCTCAAGGACAAACGGATTGCCAAGGTCGTCCACCCTGAAATCCACCCGGGCGTATCCCCTGAGGCCAAATCCGTGCCAGCACCCAAGGGCCAGGCGTTCAAGGGTTGCAATAAGGGATGCATCCGTGGCCGCAAAGTCAAAACTTCTCGGGGTGTTGTGGTATTCTGCCGCATCCTGGTTCCACTTGGCGCGGTAGCCTACAATTTTCGGCTGGTCGAGGTCAAATCCCTGGAACACGATTTCAGCAGGGGGAAGCACCTGCACGCCCCTGTCCGTATCCATCAGCGAGAGGTTGAACTCCCTTCCCTGGATAAATCGTTCGGCAAAACAGGCCCCGCCAAGGGCACTGGCCCTGCCCGGCAGAAGGGCTGCGACTTCACGGCTGTTGCCCGTCACCAGGTTTTCCTGTTCAAGCCCCAGGGAGGCATGCTCCCACAGGGATTTGATGATCCAGGTGCCGGTCGGTCCAAGGTCTGCCGCACCCTGCCAGGGAATCTCCAGGGGCACAGGATTGATCCAGTCGGCAGTGGGCAGTCCAAGGGTCCGCATTCGTTCCTTGGCCATGACCTTGTGGGAGGTGAGATAAATTGCCTCGGCCGGGCATCCGGTGCAGGCAAACCCCAGGGCCTCCACAAGGGCCGGAACCACCTGGATCAGTCGTCCATGGCCGTCCAGGGATTCCACAAGGTTAAACACAGCAGCCGGTGCCATGGCGGTCAGGGTCTGTTTGAGGGCCCCAAGGTCAAGGTCGCAGGCAACGGCAATGGGTTCATACCCCAGGCCCGTGAGGGCCCGGGATACGGCCTCAACCTGGACGAGGACATCCAGTTCATCGGGCAGAGAGCCGTTGTCTACCCGGTTGTGGACAATGGCAATGGTTTTGTTCATGCCGTCTCCAGGACCGCTACCCTTTCCAGGGCCGATTCCAGGATCCGTTCAATCAGCTGGACATAGGATGTCCCGAAAAATTGGCACACAATGGGAAGGTCAGAATATTCAGGCCGCAGTCCTGCCAGGGGGTTCACCTCGATAAAGCTGGGTCGTCCAGCAGCGTCGCACCGGATGTCAATCCGGCCCCCGTCCCTGCATCCCAGCACGTTCCAGGCAGAGAGTGCCAGGTCTTCAACGGCCTGGATCAGGGGATCTGTCCCCGGGCTCAGGGGCAGGTACTGAACCCTTGATTTCCACCCTTCCTTGTTTTCAAACGAGTACACCTCATCCTTTTTGCTGGAAAGCACGATGATCTCCATGGTTCCCATGACCTGGGCCCTGGTGCCCGTTCCCACAATGCCCACGGTGAACTCACGTCCGGTGAGAAATTCTTCAATGAGCACGGGCTGGTGAAACTGCTCAACAAGATCCTGGCACACCCCGGGAAGATCCAGGGCATTTTTGACCACGGATTTAGCCGTTATGCCCATTCCCGTTCCTTCGGCCACGGGTTTGACAAAAAACGGTGGATCAAACGGGAGGTCCCAGGCATCCCGGGCAGATTTTGCCACCTTGAAATCGGCCGTGGCAAGTCCTGCATCCCGGACAATGTGCTTGGTCATTCCCTTGTGAAGGGTCACGGCCATGACCATGGGGTCGGAAAAGGTGTAGGGAATGTTGTAAAGGTCAAGGATGGCAGGGATCTGTGCTTCCCGTCCGATGCCGTGGAGCCCTTCGGCAATATTGAACACAAGGTCCCAGCGTTCCCCCTGGACAAGGCGTTCGGTGAGCCGGATGCCGTTGCCGATGCGCCGGGTTTCATGGCCCAGGCCCTGGAGGGCGGTTTCAATGGCTTCAATGGTCTCGACCGAGTCGAATTCTGCCGTTTCAAGCTCCGTGTATCCCATGTCCAGGTAGTCCTGGCGCAGGTCATAGGTGATTCCGATGATCATTTTTTTCTCCTCATATATGACACTCCCACCGACGTATTGCAACCAGAGGGGGTTCATCATTCGTTGTGGCCGGGCCTGTACTTGGCTCCGGCCGTGTCGGTTAGAATATGGGACTTGATACGGGGGCCGATGCCGGGTCCGGGTAACAAAAGGTTTTGTTCTCGTAGTTGGTCAACACAAGCTCGTTCCGGGTGTGTTCCTTTACATAGTCGGGCATCAGGGGAATTTTGCCGCCGCCGCCAGGAGCATCCACCACATAGGTCGGAACGGCATAGCCCGAGGTGAACCCCCTGAGGCCGTGGATGATCTCAAGGCCCTTGTCAATGGTGGTTCGAAAATGACCCGAACCTGTGATGGGGTCACACTGGTACAGGTAGTAGGGCCTGACCCTCATTTTCATGAGTCGGTGCATCAGGTCGGCCATGGTTTCGACAGTGTCGTTGATTCCCTTGAGCAGCACCGTCTGGGAACCCAGGGGAATACCTGCATCGGCAAGCATGGTGCAGGCCCTGTGGGTTTCAGGCGTACATTCGTCGGGGTGGGTAAAATGAAGGCTCATCCAAAGGGGATGGTAGCGTTTGAGCATTTTGACCAGTTTTGGCGTAACGCGCTGGGGCAGAACCGTGGGCACCTTGGTGCCGATGCGGATGATCTCCACGTGGGGAATTTTCCGCAGCCTGGAAAGAACCCATTCCAGCCGTTCGTCGCTCAGGGTCAAAGGATCTCCGCCGGACAGGAGAACGTCCCGGATGGCGGGCGTTTTCGCAATGTACTCAATGGCCTTTTCCCAACGTGAACGCCCGGCATGGATGCCGCCGTGGCCCACAACCCTTGACCGGGTGCAGTAACGGCAATAGGTCGAACAGAAGTCGAGCAGCAGAAACAGTACCCTGTCCGGATACCGGTGCACCAGGCCGGGCACAGGACTCTGGTGGTCTTCACCCAATGGGTCGGCGGATTCACAATCCATCTTTACCCACTCGTGGACCGTGGGTACCACTGATTTTCGCAACGGCTGGTCCGGATCGGTGGGTGAGATCAGACTCAGATAATGGGGGGTAATGCTCAAGGGCAACTGGGATTCTGCGTTGACCATGAACTCGTCCTCCGACAGGGATATCATCCGCCCGAGCCGTTCGTGGGTCCGGACCCGGTTGGCGATCTGCCACTGCCAGTCGTTCCACTCCCGGTCCAGGACCTTTGGAAAGAATCGTTTCCGAAATGCCCGGGTGGCCGGTGTGGTTCTAGGGCTCTGGGGGACCAGATGTATCCTTGCAGCAGGTATTTGAAAATCGTGTTTTAAGGCATAGGCGCCGGCCGGGGGTGAGGCCGGGGAGGGGACAGGGGAAGGAACATGACCTCTGCTCGGAGGCTCTTCGTCTTCCATAATAAGGGTTTCCTGGGTTGCACTGCCAGATTGATGCATGATGTCTCCTTTGTACATTGGGGATGGATTTAAAATCTTTTCCCTGGGGTAAATGGATCTTTAAAAATTCCTTTTAAAGGCTCCCTTAGCAAACATCATACCTGTTGGTATCCTCGACAACGATATATTTGAGAATGCCATGGGAATAGGCGTTTTTATTCAGTGTCGCCCCATGAAAATTATTTCATGGGGCTGATATTGTGATCAAGGCAGGAACCCTGGATCCGGTTTCAGCCCAGCTGGAAGCAAAACGTCCTATTTTAACGAAAGGCCGGCAGGCAAGGGACATTGAATGTCCCAGTCCCTGGATTCAGGGCCTGGGGGGGGGGTGTTTTTTATCGGGTTTAAACCCGTTTTTATCGATTTTGTACCTCAGGATGAGCCTGTTAAGCTGTCTGGGGGTGATCCCGGCCTTTTTTGCGGCCTGGGTAATCTTGCCGCTGGTCTGTTTGAGAAGATTTCTGATATAGGTCTGTTCAAATTCATGGATGACCCTGTGACGGGCTTCGGCAAGGCAGAGGTCCCTGTTGTCACAGGCCGGTGTATCGGTTTGCCAGGAGTGCATCACCATCTGCTGGGGAAAATTTTCAGGGCTCAGAACCGGCCCGGTCTCGAGGATATAGGCCCGTTCCAGGAGGTTTTCAAGTTCCCGGATATTACCCGGCCAGTCATAGTCCTGGAATCCTTCATGAACGGCGGGATGGAGTCGGGAAATTCCTTTTCCATATTTTGCATTCAGTTTGGCAAGCAGTACGTCCACAAGATAGGGCAGGTCTTCCAGACGATCCTTGAGCGCCGGCAGTGCAATGGGGAAGATGTTGAGGCGGTAATAAAGATCCTTTCGAAATTTTCCCTGTTCGACCATCTGGACAAGGTCTGCATTGGTGGCGGCAATGATCCTCACATCCGCCGCCATGAGCTGCTCTCCGCCCACCCGGGAAAAGGTGCCGTCCTGGAGGACCTGAAGCAGTTTTATCTGGGCCGAACCTGTGATGGTTCCGATTTCATCCAGAAAAATGGTTCCGCCCCGGGCCATTTCAAATTTTCCCGGTTTTCGGCGGTCGGCACCGGTAAAGGCACCTCTTTCATGGCCAAAGAGTTCGCTTTCCAGGAGCGTGTCTGGAATGGCCCCGCAGTGGACCGCAATAAACGGTTTCTCCGATCTCAGGCTGTGCCAATGGATCAGACGTGAAAACAACCCCTTGCCCGTGCCCGTGTCCCCAAGCAGCAGCACCGTTGCAATGGTCGGCGCCACGGACCGGATGTTGTCATACACCTTTCGCATGGCGGCGTTGCGGGATTGAACGATCTCGAGCCATTCGGTTTTCCAGAACCGATCCCTGAGATAGTCAAGTTCCAGGTCCCTGACCATGGCGTGGTTGGTCGCCTGGATGACCAGCCTGATTTCCCCTGGATCCACGGGGGTGGTGATGTAATCATCGGCCCACTCTTTTACGGCCTTTACCACCTGTCTGACCTGGTCCCGGGGGGCCATGGCAATGAACTGAACCAGGGGGTTTGTCGCCATAAAGGGCTTTGTCACCCGGTTGACATCCTGGGATCCGGAGGATCCGGCAAGAAGCGCCATGTCCACAATTATGTAGTCAAAGGGCTTCAGGTTGTGGGCTGCCACCCCGGATGCAACATCAATGGCATGGCTGACCCGGCCGTCCTTGGAAAACGCCTCAGCTATGGAAGGAACAATATTTGTGTCGGTTGACAGGACCAGGATGCTTTTCATGGTGGGTGAAGAAATACCAGTCCTTTGACCTGGCTGTCAATCAAAAATGGCGGACAGGCGTGTAACAGGGGGGTACAGCAGGGTCTCCATTGGAATCTGCGGGGTAGAACTTTTCAGTACCGGCCGGGATCAATGGCAAAGGTGCGGATTTCCATTTCAGGAAAGCCGTTGCCTTGCCTGAGGCATCCCTTTGCCTGCACGGACTTTCTCAGGCAGGACATGAGGGCCGTTCCCCGGTCTCCCGGAGCAATCAGAATTTTCCCCTCGTCATAGGTGACAATGGCAATCTTGAGAATCTTGCCCTGGTCGTCCCAGTCCGTTGGAATGACAATGCCGTAAATGGTTGTTTCCTGGGTATCCATGGCTGTTTTCTTTTCAAATAACGTGCCAGGCCGTTTGACGGCCAGGGTAAGGGACTCAGAAATAAATAATTCCTGTATTCCAGGAGTGGGCTGATTTGAATTGCCGATTGAAATACCGGGAACTCCCTGGTATCATCCGTTCATTGTTCTAACTGGAGGGGGGAATGGGTGCCCGGCCTTAATCAATGGTGAAGCCCCTTTGATTGAAAAGCGTTGGCGGGCGTTTTGGGGTGGAATATTAATTTTAAAGAAGGGGGACTCCATGGCAGACCGTTATTTGTTTAACCGTATGGAACTTGCCGGGTCGTTTGGGGATCTGGGAACCATTCTTCCCCTTGCCATCGGCATGGTAATGGTCAATGGCTTAAGCCCCCACGGCCTGTTCTTTTCCGTGGGCCTCTTTTATCTTTTTTCAGGTGTCTACTATGGGGTGACGGTTCCGGTTCAGCCCATGAAGGTCATTGGTGCCTACGCCGTTGCCACCTCCCTGACCCCCTCCCAGATCGGGGCTTCAGGGCTTTTGATCGGTTTGCTTCTGTTGCTTCTCGGAGGAACCGGAGCCATGGGCTTAATGGGTAAATATATCCCAAAATCCGTGGTCAGGGGGGTTCAGTTGGCCACGGGAACCCTTCTCATGGTCCAGGGGGTGAGGTTCATGATTGGTACGTCCAAGTACCAGCTTGCCCAGGGACTGGCTGAACCCCATCTGACCCTACAGTCGTTTGCGGGAATGCCCGTGGGCATTGCCATGGGAATCATCGGTGCTGTTATAACGCTTTTCTTCCTTGACAACAAACGGTTCCCGGCAGGGATACTGGTGATTCTGTACGGATTTGTCCTGGGCCTTGTCTGGGGGATTCCCGGGGAACTCAACCTTTTTACCCCCGGCATCTTCATGCCCGAATTTCTTCCCTTTGGATTTCCCTCGGTAGTTGATTTTTCCTTTGTTCTGATCGCCCTTGTTCTTCCCCAGTTGCCCATGACCATTGGCAACGCCGTCGTGGCCAATGCCGATCTCTCCCGGGAATATTTTGGAGACGACTCGAAACGGGTTACCTGCAAGGCCCTTTGCATCACCATGGGCATTGCCAACCTTGCAAGTTTTATGGTGGGGGGAATGCCCCTGTGCCACGGGGCAGGGGGGCTTGCGGCCCATTATCGGTTCGGCGCCAGAACAGCAGGTTCCAACCTCATGATCGGGCTGATTTTTCTTGTGCTGGCCCTTTTCCTCGGACCCCATATCCTTGGACTGGTCAACCTGATTCCCTTTTCCGTTCTTGGGGTGCTTTTGATCTTTGCCGGAAGCCAGCTGGGTCTCACCATTCTTGACATCAACGATCGCAAGGATCTGTTTGTGGTTCTGATCATGCTGGGGATCACCCTTGCATCCAACCTTGCCGTTGGATTTATGGTGGGGATCATACTCTCCTATGCCCTGAAGTCAGACCGGCTGGCGGTTTAAATGGGGGGTGCCATGAACAGGGTTGCCACGGTCGGTGTATTGTTATTTCTTGTTTTTGCGGTGCTGTTTGTCCTGGCCTGTCCGGCAATGGCCCTTGAACCCGACGAAATCCTTGTGCTCGCCAATAAAAATGCCTCTGAAAGCCTGGGACTTGCCCGTTACTACATGGAACAGCGCAGGATTCCGAAAAAAAATCTGCTGACCCTGTGGCTGACGGACCAAGAAACCTGCACCCGGGCGGTCTACCTTAAAAAGGTGGTCGCCCCTGTTCGGCGATACCTTGAAAGTGACAAGGGGAAAAAGATCCGATGCCTTGTGACCCTCTACGGCATGCCCCTTAAGATCTCACCGCCGGAACCCGTGGGTGAGGAACGCCTTGCCCTTCACCGGTTTGAAAACGAGAAAAAACGTATTGAAGAACGCCTGGCAGACAATAAAACCGACGAACAGGCGAAGACCGGCTTGACCACCAGCCTCAAAAAGCTCAATCAGTCGCTTAAGTCGTTTAAACAGCGAAACGACAAATGGGCCGCCCTTGATTCAGAGCTCTCCCTGGTAACAAGGGAAGACTATCCCCTTGGATTCTGGCTTGCCAATCCCTTTTACTATCCCCTGAAAGATCAATCCATGCCCTTGAAAAAATCGGACATCACCATGGTGTGCCGCCTGGACGGCCCGGATGCCGCTACGGTCAAGCGGGTGATTGTTGATTCGATCTATGCGGAAAAAAACGGTCTTGCCGGCATCGGTTATTTTGATGCAAGGTGGCCTGAACCTGCCAATGACAAACCCTTGTCCGGCTATGCCCTCAACGACAAACTGATCCATCTTGCTGCAGGGGCTGTTAGACGAAGCGGACTTGCAAAAGAAGTTGTGATCGATGACACCGGACGGTTGTTTCAACCCGGGGAATGCCCAGATGCAGCCCTTTACTGCGGCTGGTACAGCCTTGCCAACTATGTGGACGCCTTTGTCTGGAACCGCGGGGCCGTGGGGTTCCATGTGGCCAGCAGCGAGTGCGCAACCCTTAAGTCAGGAACCAGTAACGTATGGTGCAAGCGCATGCTTGAAAGGGGGATTGCCGCAACCGTGGGGCCCGTGGGCGAACCCTATGTTCAGTCGTTTCCCAATGCTGAGATTTTTTTCCGGCTGCTCTGCGACGGCTATCTCTCCCTGGTGGAATGCTACTATGTGAGCCTGCCCTTTGTGTCGTGGAAAATGGTGCTGGTGGGTGATCCCCTGTACCGGCCCTATAAAAAATTCCGTAAATGAGGAGAACATACAACCCATGATCCTGAACATTGATTTCCAGAAGATCACGGATCTTTTTGACCGGGCCCACAGGGAGGGAAGACATTTCCTGTATGAGCATGAAACCTATGGGCTCTTGGAACATTCCGGTGCCGAGAGCATTCCCTTGGTGAATTTTCTTGCCAAGGGAAGCAGGCCTTCCAACGAGGCGTTGAATTCAATGCCCGGTCAAAGGGTGGTGTTAAAGATTGTATCTCCAACCATCGTCCACAAGACAGAGGTGAAAGGGGTCAGGATCGTTGACAAGCAGCCGGGCAGGATCCGGTCCACCTGGCGCAAGATGATGGACGAGGTGCCCGAACTATATGCCCTGTGGATCGAAAGGAACCGCACCATCGCCCCTGCTGCCTACCAGGCCCTTGAACAAGACGGTCTTGTGGCTGCCATTGATGCCGATATCAAGGGGGTTCTCATGTGCCAGTTCATGCCGCCGGATTCGGACGCCTTTGGCAACGAACTCATCGTGAGTTTAAGGCGCACCCGTGAATTTGGCATGATCCTCACGGCCGGGCTTGGTGGAACCGATACCGAACTCTATGCCCAGCGGTTTAAAAAGGGCAAGGCCGTGGTGTCGGCATCTCCTGAAATGATCGACGGGGACGGCTTTCTTGGGCTGTTCAAGCAAACCATTGCCTATGAAAAGCTTGCCGGTAAAACCAGGGGGCAGAGCCGGATTGTTTCAGACAGTCAGCTCCTTGAGTGCTTTTCCTCGTTCATTGAAATGGGCCGTTATTTTTCTCCTTTCAACGACCATGCCCCCTTTGTCATTGACGAACTTGAGATCAACCCATTTGCCTTTACCGATTACCAGATGGTGCCCCTGGACGGTCTGTGTCGGTTTTCAGTGCCGTGCCGGCTGCCCGTTGCAAGACCTGTACAAAAAATTCATAACCTGCTCCATCCCCAGCGTATCGCCATCATCGGTGTGTCTGCGACAAAGATGAACTTTGGACGGATCATTCTCCGGAATATCCTCTCCTGCGGGTTTGACCGGGCGGCGGTCACCATCGTCCGGCCGGGTGAAGATCGGATTGACGGCGTCCCGTGTGTGGACGCTTTGGCGGACCTTCCGGGAAAGGTGGACCTCTTTGTGGTTGCCATTGCCGCAGCAAACCTGCCCGACCTGATTGACCGGATCATTGACCTTGACTGCGCCAACAGCGTCATGCTCATTCCGGGGGGCCTTGGTGAAAAAAAAGGCGGTGAACATCGGGCCCGGCTGATCCGGGAAAAGATCCACAACGCCCATCTGACCGGCAACGGCGGTCCGGTTTTCCTTGGGGCCAACTGCATGGGGGTTGTCTCCCACCCGGGCCGGTATGATACGATTTTTATTCCCGAAGAAAAGCTTCCTAAAAAGCGGGGCGGTTCCAGGAAAAAGGCTGCCTTTATCAGCCAGAGCGGCGCCTTTATCATCACCCGCATGAGCAAGGTGCCGGCCTTTGACCCGGCCTACGTCCTTTCCATTGGCAACCAGAACGATCTCACGGCCGGAGACCTTGTGGACCACATCAAGGCCCTTGACGACATCGAGGTGATTGCCATCTACATGGAAGGGTTCAACGATCTGGACGGGTTGGCCCTTTGCCGGGCGATCCGGGCTGCGGTCAAAAATGGCAAAGAGGTGATTTTTTACAAGGCCGGGCGCACCCCCGAAGGCAAGAGCGCCACCTCCGGCCATACCGCCTCCCTTGCCGGTGACTACATGGTGTGCCACAGCTGCATCGGCCAGGCGGGTGCCATGGTGGCGGACAGCTTTACCCAGTTTGAGGATTTGTTCACCCTGAGCGTCTCGCTCCACGGTAAAAAGATCAACGGCAATAGGCTCGCTGCCGTGAGTGGTGCAGGATTTGAAGCCGTTGGAATGGCAGACAGCATCCAGGGGGAGGATTATGGGATGACCATGGCAGGGTTTAACCCGGAAACGGTGGAGCGGCTGACCCGTCTGATCCGGGAGGGCGGGCTTGACACCCTGGTGGATGTGAAAAACCCCATGGACATAAACCCATCGGCCGACGACCGGCTCCATGTTGACGTGGTCCGGGCCATTGCCCAGGATCCCGGGGTTGACGCTGTTGTGGTCGGTCTTGATCCCCTTTCCCCCTGCATCCAGTCGCTTCCTGAAGGCGTGAGAAAGGGGGAGTCTTTGACCTCAGATACGGGCATCGTGACCCTCATGGCCAAAGCTGTTGCAGAAATAGAAAAGCCCGTCCTTGGGGTTGTGGATGCAGGCCGAAGGTTTGATCCCATGGTCGACCTTCTCGAGCAGGGAGGCGTTTCCGTGTTTCGTTCTTCAGACAGGGCCGTTGCAGCCCTTGCAAAGTACTTGGGGTGCAGGCGTTACATCCAAAAACTATTCTGATTCGGCCTGTTTTTTTCGCCGAATGGTTTTAAAACCTGTGACCAGGTCGAGCATTTCTGCGGTGATGGTTGCCTGGCGCTTTGACCGGAAAAGGGCTTGAAGCCCTGCCTGGTGCTCTTCAATGTTTTTTTCTGCATTCTGGAGGGATCGCAGCCGGCTTGCCTGCTCGCTGGCCATGGCATGGGCCTGGGCCCGGAACAGGGCCACAAAGAAATATTGGCGTATGAGGTTTGAAAACAGCTGTTCTGCAGGGATGGAAAATTCGGCAAGGGAGGGGCCGTCCCAGGGCTGTCTGGCAATTTTGGCAAGTTCGCCATGGTCAAGGGGGATCAGGGCCTGGCAAACAGGGGTTTCAGCCGTTCCCGGTTCGTGTCTGCTGTAACAAAAATCCACTTGGCTGATCCTGTTTTCTGCCTGGAGCGCTTCCATCTTGAGCAGGATCTGGAATACCGTGTGGTTGATTCCCCCCACAGAGCCGGGCGTCCAGAACAGGGCGCAGGGGGCAATGCCCATGGATTCCAGGCGGGCATAAAGTCTTGCACCAACAACAATGGTGTGGGTCTTTGCCTGCCGTTGGCCGGTCGTGGAACCGATGAAACGGGCAAGCTTTTCGTTGAATTGGCCGCACAACCCCTGGTCGGACCCGAATGCCACAAGAAGCCTGTCCCCGGGGGCGGATCGTCCGCTGGAAAGGGGCAGGCTGTAGTCGGTCAGACAAACCTGGAGCCCCATGAAGATGGTCTGTTCAAAGCTTTCAAGGGCGGCCACTGCCTTTTCATACTGGCGGATGTTCACGGCTGAAAGGGTTTTCATGCTCTTGACAATGGATTTGAGCTTGCCCGTGGTGTTAATGCGTCGGGTCAGGGTCTGCAAGGTTTCCATCTGGTTGTCCTTTGGTGAACGGGCCCAGGGTTTCCCGGCAGAAACCGAGAAGCGCGTCTGTCTGCTCCCGGGTCAGGGAAGCGCCTTTGGCAATGGTCCGGCAGATTTCGGGAAGTCTGTCGTTGACCTGCAAGGTCAGAAGGGCCTCTGCTTCGTTGATTTTGTCCATGGCAATGGGATCAAAAAGCCCCTGGGTCAGGGCCAGCATCACGGTCACCTGCTGAGCGTCTGAAAAAGGGGAAAACCTGGGTTGTTCCAGCAGCTTTCGTACCCGTTTGCCCCGTTCCAGGGCTGATTTTGTCGTGTCGTCCAGGCGGGAGGCAAACCTGGCAAAACTTTCCAGCTCTTCAAACTGGGAGTAGGAGAGGCGAAGATGGCCGGTTATGGCATGGAAGGCCGAAGGCTGGGCCTTGCCCCCCACCCGGGAGACGGATTTTCCCACATCCACGGCAGGCAGCACCCCCTTGGCAAAAAAATCAGGAGAAAGATAGATCTGGCCGTCGGTGATGGAGATCAGATTGGTGGGAATATAGGCTGAAAGGTTCTGGGCCTCTGTTTCAATGACGGGCAGGGCCGTGAGTGACCCATTGCCCTTTTCAGCGTTTAAATGGGTTGATCGTTCAAGAAGCCTTGAGTGGACGTAAAAGATGTCGCCGGGGAACGCCTCCCGGCCCGGTGGTCGTTCAAGGAGTAACGACAGCTCCCGGTAGGCCCTGGCGTGGCGGGTCAGGTCGTCATAGACGACCAGGACATCTTGGCCTTGATCCATGAAGTATTCGCCAATGGTGCAGGCCGCATAGGGGGCGATATACTGCATGCCCGGCGGGTCCTGGCAGCCTGCCGCAACAAGGATGGTATGGGAGAGGGCGTCGTGGGCTTCCAGGGTCTGCAGCACCTTTGCCACGGCTGATTCGCGCTGGCCAATGGCTGCATAGACGCAGACCACATCTTTTCCTCGCTGGTTGATGATGGTGTCAACGGCAATGGCTGTTTTTCCCGTCTGTCTGTCCCCCAGGATCAGCTGACGCTGGCCCTTGCCAATGGGGATCAGGGTGTCGATCACCTTGATGCCGGTCTCAAGGGGAGCTGACACAGGGGCCCGCGCCATGATGGCCGGGGCGGGCCGCTCCACCGGCCACCGGGCCAGATGGTCCATGGGGCCTTTGTTGTCCAGGGGGGTGCCCGTGGGGTCAATGACCCGGCCCAGGAGGCTTTTTCCCACTGGGACATCCACCGGGCGCCCAAGGCGGCGAACTGCCATGCCTGCTCCCAGGGTGTGGCCCTTGCCCAGCAGGATGATGCCCGTGGTGCGGGGCATGAGGCTTGCCACAATTCCCAGGGTGCCGTCCTGGCATTCCACAAGCTCCTCAGAAAAGGCGTTGGCAAGGCCGGTGGCCTGCATGATCGGCCCGTTGACCTCAATAATTCGGCCCACATCCTCTGCCCGTAATTCCGGGTAATAGGCGTCCATGGCCCGGTCAAATGCGTTTTTGTTTTGTTCTAGGGTCTGTTTCAACATGGTCTGTTTGGCCTCAGGTTGGATGTATTTCGTGTTCAAGGGCAAGGTCAAGGCGTCGTGAGAACTCATCCAGGTAATGGCCCTGGTCCCAGGCGATTTTCTTCCCGCCCGCCTCTAAGGTGATGCCCATGATCAGTGCTTTGTCCTGCTCAAACACCAGGGGTATGCCGGGCCCGAACAGATCCATCACCCGGGCCTGGATTCTCTCCTTGATCGTTGGGTCCGGGGCAAAAGCCGTGGTGACGGTCAGGGGTTCGTTTGCCTGGATCTGGTCGGTCAATGCCGTGAGGTTCTGGTTGTCCTGTTCAAGTTTTTGCCAGAAAACCTCGATGATGGTCTGTTCAAGGGAACCCTGGGCAAGGGCTTGAAACGATTGTCTGGCAAGGGTTTGAAACTGTCGGGTGAAAAGTCGGGTGCTCTGCTCAAGGAAGAGTTGTTTTTCCCCGGCAAGGGCTTCCTGCCACCTTTGCCTTGCCTGTTCCGCCTCTGCTCTGGCCGCTGCAATAAGGTCAATGCGCAGGTTTTCAGCCTCCGTTTTTGCCCGTTGGATCTGGTCATTTGCTTCTTGTTTCACCCCCTGCTGGAGGGCCAGGTACCGCTGTCGTTCCAGGTCCGCCTGAATCTGGCTCTCCCGGGCCTGGTCCAGGGTTTCCTTTATCTTCTGCTGCCTGCGATCCATGGCCGCCATGACCGGTCGGTAGAGAAATCTTTTCAACAGCCATACAAGGACGAGGAAATTGATCGTCTGTGCCCCTGTTGTGAACCAGTCGATCTGCATCAGCCCCCAGCCTTTGTGATGGCAAATTCCCAGAACGGGTTGGCAAATATGAGAATCATGGAAACCACCAGGGCATAGATGGCCGTTGATTCGATCATGGCCATGGCCACAAACAGGGTCCGGGTCAGGGCAGCCGTGTGGTCCGGTTGCTGGGCAATGGATCGAAGGGCTGCCATTGCGGCCAGACCCTCTCCGATGGCCGATCCGATCGAGCCGATGGCCATGCAGACGGCGGCTGAAAATACCGACACCATTCCGATTAATCCAATATTATCCATGGTTGCTTCTCCTGTTTAAGGGTTCAGGTTCTGGGTTTATGAGGGTCTGGTTCATGGGTGCCGGTTTTTCGTTGTGCAGGGCAGATGCAATATAGACCAGGGCAAGCAGGCTGAAAATGTAAGCCTGGATGGTACCGGTGAGAAGTCCCAGGCACTGCATGACCACGGGAAAAAACAAGGGGGTAACAATGAGCAGAACAAAGGTGATGACCGTGCCGCTCATGACATTGCCGTAGAGCCGCATGGCCAGGGCAAAGGTCCGGGTGATTTCCCCCATGATGTTAAAGGGGAGCATGATGGGCGAAGGTTTCAGATACTGGCCCAGATAACTTTTAAGGCTCTGGTTGGAGAGTCCGAAAACCGGTACTGCCACAAACACGCAAAGGGCAAGGGCGGTTGTGGTGGACAAAGAACCGGTGGGGGGAATGAAAAAGGGAACCACCGACAACAGGTTGGCGCAGAGAATAAAGATAAACAAGGTTCCCACAAAGGGCAGAAACGGTTCAGGCCGTTCCAGGGTGATTTCCCTGATATGATCGCCCATTGCCTCGACAACCACCTCAACCAGATTCTGACCCCTTGAAATGGTTGTGTCTGCGGTCAGGTTTCGCGTGATTCTTCGGCAGAAGACAACGATCAGGGCCATGATGACCCAGGTGCCTGCAAGGGTGGCGTTGATCCTTGCCCAGCCCCACTCAAATAGAATGATCTGATCGGGTGAGTATATCACTGTCTTTTCCTCCCGGCATGGTCGTGGTCGGTTTTTTCATTCTTGAGGTAAATAGAAAGCGTACCCATAAAAAGCCTGCCATCAGAACAAGGATGCGGCAAAGGTTGTTTTCCATTAAAACAACAAACAGGGTCACAACAACCGTGGTGCGCAGGATAAAGCTGATGAAAATCCACGCAGCCCCCCCGGGTCTGTTAAGGGTCTGTTTCAGGGTGAGCCACAGCCCTCCAAAATAGAACAGTCCGGCAAGGCTTCCTGCCACAAACAGAAGAACGTAGAGCAAAGGAGGTGCCATGTTTATTCTCCTTGTCGATTGATCCATTGCCAGGCAAACCAACAGCCCAGGCAGAGCCCGGCAAGGATAAAGGTCAGGGTAAAGGATATGGCGCAGGGCCAGAGCCTGTCAAGGAACCTGCCAACCACGGCACCTGCCACCAGGGGCAGAACGATCATCCAGCCGACCGTGCCGATCATGCCAAGGCCAAAATAGATGGATCGTTTTTCCTGGTTTTGGGCCTTGATGTGCTGGTCGGTTTTTCGGGCAACAATCCCGGGCAGGGGTTCTTTGTCCGGATCATGGGACGGCCGTGTCATGGGTGATTCAGTTCTGCAAACCGGCGCAGCAGGCCGTACTCCATTCCTGTAAGGGCCGTGCGTGATTTTTTCTCCATTTCAGAGATCTCCTTGAATTGGTGTTGGACAACCTGGGCAAGGGTTTCATAGGTCTTGCCCCGGACAACGTTCCGGGTTGAAATCCACACCTTACCCCCCTTTTTGACCAGGGTGGCATGGTCAACGGCAAAATAGACCGGGTTGCCGGGTTCGACCTCCACCGTCAGGATGCCGGGAACCAGAATGGCCACATAGTCGATATGATTCGGCAGCAGGGTAAAGTACCCTTCCACGCCCTCGGCAACTATTTTTATGACCTTGTCGGCTGAAAAATACAGAGCGGTGGGGAGCTGGATGCTAATTTTCATGGGTTTTTTTCACCTCGTCAATGGTGCCGATCATGTACAGCGACTGTTCAGGGGTGTCGTTGAATTCCCCCTGGAGAATGCGCCGGCACCCTGCGATGGTGTCTGCCAAAGGAACCCGTTTGCCTTCAAGGCCGGTGAACTGCCCGGTGGTAAAAAAGGGCTGGGTCATGAACCGTTCGAGGCGCCTTGCAACGGCCACGGTGGTGTGGTCCTGTTCCGACAGTTCTTCAAGGCCGAGCATGGCAATGATATCCTTTAAATCCTCATAATCGGACAGGGTTTTTCGTACCCCCTGGACCGTCTGGTAGTGTTCGTTTGAGACAATGGCCGGGGTGAGCATGCTCGAGTTTGAGGCCAGGGGGTCAACGGCCGGATATAATCCCTGGCTGGCCCGTTTGCGGGCAAGTACGATGGCGGCTGACAGGTGTGAAAAGGTGTGGGAGGCCGCAGGATCGGTAAAATCGTCGGCAGGTACATACACGGCCTGGACTGAGGTGATGGCCCCGTTGGCAGTTGAACAGATGCGCTCTTCAAGCTCGGCGAGTTCGGATGCCAGGGTGGGCTGGTATCCCACGTGGGAGGGAATCCGGCCCATGAGTCCGGACAGTTCTGAGCCTGCCTGGATGTAGCGGAAGATGTTGTCAATGAGCAGGAGTACGTCTTTCTTCAGGGTGTCCCGGAAGTATTCTGCCAGGGTCAGGGCTCCATGGCCCACCCGGAAGCGGGCCCCGGACGTTTCGTTCATCTGGGCAAATACCATGGCGGTCTTGTCAAGCACCCCGGCTTCTTTCATTTCGCGAAACAGCTCTTCAGCCTCCCGGCATCGTTCGCCAATGCCGCAGAACAGGCTCACCCCCTCGTACCGGCCAACCATGTTGTTGATCATCTCGGTGATGATAACTGTTTTGCCAACGCCTGCACCGCCGAAAAGACCGGCTTTCCCTCCTTTCTCAAGGGGCGATAGCAGGTCAATGATCTTTATGCCGGTCTCAAAGATCTCATTCTGTACTGTTCGCTGGATCAAGGGGACGGGTTTTGCATAAACGGGCCGATATTCAATGCCCGGGGCAAGGGGCGGGCCGCCGTCAATGGGCTGGCCAAATACGTTGATCATGCGGCCGATGAGGTTTCCTCCCACGGGCACCATGAGGGGCTTTCCCGTGTTGATGACCCTGTGGCCCCGGGCAAGTCCGGCTGTGGGTGATAACGCGATGGCCCTTACCAGGGTTTCGCTCAAATGGAGGGCTGTTTCAAGAATGACCGTGTCGTCAAGGGCTGTCAGCCGGGTATTGAGGCGGGGCAGGGGGGCTTGAAATTCGATGTCAACAATACTGCCGTTGATGCTTACGATGGTTCCTTGCTCGTCCATGGGAGTCCGTGGGGTTCGGTCTGTTTTCAGTTAAGGAAACACATTGATCGCGATATGTTGAGTATGGCGTAAAGCAAACCCGGTTGTCAAATGGAAATTGAATGTGTCAGGGATTGCAGATATGACAGGGCTTGAAGCCCGCAGCCAGGGCAGCCGCCTTTGTGTGAAAAATGACGGTGCACTGTTTGCAGTTGAAATATCTGCACGCAGCGGTGTGGAAAACCCTGGATTTAATATTGCCGTGGAGGGTGTTTGTCCCAAGGGTTGCAGACACCAAGACGGGGCCTTTGGGGTTGACCTTTTTTTCGCTCCAGATGTTGAGGCCCTTTGCTTTTGCCCTCTGTTCAGCCTGTCGGAACTTTCGGTCATAGGCCTTGCTTTGGCCGTACTTGGTGTAATAGGGGGAGAGCCCCTGCTCCACAAGGTCCAGGTTGAAGTTGCAGTCGTCCACAATCACATAGGCCAGGAGTCGTTTGAACCGGCCCCGGCGGTTGCCCTCAAACTCAAGATCCACGCTTTTGTCTGTCAGGACCTTTTTGGCATAAAGGGATGCAATGGTTCCCAGGGGGGTATTTTGGGATTGGTCCGGATGAACCGATTCGGGCGTGTTGACGCAGAGAAGTCTTACCCGTTCCCTATGGCCATGGTAATCAACGTCAATGGTGTCGCCATCGATGACCCGGATCACCTTGAATTTTTCTGCAAAACCTGGGGTGGTGCCCAAGACAATCAACACCAGTACCATGGTTTTGAGGATAGTGCCCAGTTTCAATATCAGCCCTTGATTCGCCCAGCCCGATTAACTCATTCATGTCAGCAACAATAGGAACGACAATCCAGCAGTCGGTTTATTTAATTTAAACGCCGGGAGGTATCCTAATGGATCCACACGGTTTTGTAAACCCGGACCTATTTTTTAAGTTGAAATTTGTCCAGGCTGTTACCAGCGCTGTCAACGGCTTCACAGGTAAGGGTGTTGCGGTCCACCCGGATGACCTGGAAGAGCTGGCGGCCTGTTGCCGTGAGCGCCATAAGATGATCGTAACGGTGGTTGATGGGATAGGCTTTGGGGCCGCTCACCGAAGTGACATAGACCGTTCCCCGGTTCTGGCCGGTAGTGGGTTGACCATTGACAAGCCTATGGGTGCGGGCATAGGTGTGGTCATGGCCCTGGAGAACAAGATCCACGGAAAAACGGTCAAAAATTGGCACAAACAGCTCCTGGCGATGGCGGTCCTTTCCCCTGCGGCCCGTGGAAAAGATGGGCTGGTGGATTGCTGCAATGGTCCATGGCTGGGGATTGCTGTCAAGGATGGTTTCCAGCCATTGTGCCTGCTCCTCAAGGTGCTCATTGCCGTTGAGCATGATGAACCTGACCCCTTGGTAATCCAGGAAATAGGCGGTCTCTTCAAGTCCTTTGGGGCCGTTTTCCGGCAGGGTGAACTGGGGCCGCCACAGGGGAAAGAGGTGGAAAGCAGACCCTTTGATCCTGCGTCGGTCGGGGTATTCGTGGTTGCCCGGTACAAGGATCATGGGGGTGACGCGTGGAATAAAGCTTAGGGCGTCATAGAACTCGCCCCACTCCCGGTCCTGGTCCCCATTGTCCACAAGGTCTCCCACAAAGTGCCAGAACGAGGCGTCAGGAGCCTTTGAAAAGGCGGTTCTGAAGGTCCTTGAGCACATGGATTTCACCTGTTCCTGGGGATCGCCAAAATAGACAAAGGCGAAGGGCTTGAACGTTTTCTGGGCTGTTCTGAACTGGTTCCATTCGCTCCAGACGGCGCCGTCTCCGACCCGGTAGGCGTAAAGGGTGTTGGGTGCCAGTTCTTTGAACACCGCAGAGTGGTAAAAAACAACGGAATTGTCATCCAGGGTCACGGTTTCACTCACGGCAGGTGTGGCTGTGGCCCTGGTGGAAAAATCAAGGGATCCCGTGGCCGGTGTGATTTCAGCCCTGGGGGTTGAGACCATGGAAGGGGTTCTCCAGGTTACGGCCTGACTTGCGGCAGGTGTAGCAGTCAGGTTGAGGATGATTCGTTCGGGTATTGGCGGCTTTTGCAGCAGGGACTGCCCGGGCTGGGGGTTGAAACGGGTTGTGGCGCAACCCACGGTAACGATCAGTGCTGCCAGGAGCAGCAAGGGGGTTGACGGGAAGAACTTTGAACCCCGTCTCGTTGAATTGAAAAACATCTGGGTTCCTTTTCCGGGCCGGTACTGGGGACGGATATCGCGATCCGTCCCCAGGGGTGAAAATCGTTAAAGCGCCTGTTAAAAACGCCTGTTAAAGGTCGAGGGTAAAACCAACCCTGAAGTTTCTTCCTTCTCCAGGAAAACCGATCTCCTGTTCATAATCTTCGTCAAACAGGTTGTTCAATGCCACATAAACGCTCATCCTGTCACGGATTTTTTTCGAAATTCGGGTGTTGAGGATGAAATAGTCATCGGATTCGGTAATTTCATTGGTGGGGTCCAGGGGGGTTGGAAGATCCTCATACACGTTGTCCACATAGATGCCCTGGAGGTCCACCTGGACAAGTACCTTTGGGATGGTCATAACGCACCCCACACCATACTTGTTCTCGGGAACCCCTGCTACCTTGTCCGTGACCCGGCTGTTGCTTTCGTTCTGGGCGTTGTTGTAGGTGTAGTTGGCGTTCATGGAGAAATAGTCACAGAAAACAACCTTGATTGAGGTCTCAAATCCCAGCATGGAGACGTCTTCCACGTTGGAGTATATATCATCACCCACGAGGTTCTGGACATAGTCCCTGGAGATCCAGTCTGAGATATCATGATAAAATCCTGACACATCGGCTGTGACGCGTGGTCCAAAGGCCTTTGTCACCCCCAGGGTGTAGTTGATGCTCTTTTCCGCGGTTAGGTCTGGATTTCCGCTGGAGGACGAGTAGAGCTGCCCCAGGGTTGGGAACCGGGTTTTCTTGGCCACGGAGCCGTAAACTTTAATCTGTTCCTTTTCCCAGGTGAATCCAGCCATGGGGTTGAACTCACTCATTGTGGAAGGTGTTTCCTTGTCTGTTTGCCCCTGAAAAACGTAGTCTGTTTTGGACAATTTTTCATAAACGTAATCCTGGGCTTCGGTGATGTCAAACCAGTCATAGGATGCACCGCCATAAAAGGCCAGACCAAAATCGGTGAAGAATTCATGCTCGGTGCCAATGGAACCTGTGTCTGCCTTGTATTTGTTATAGGGCAGGTAGTCATCATCCCTGCCCTCATGGGTATCTTTTTTATAGTGCAGGGAAACATGACCTTTGTGCATGTCGGCAAACTGAAAGTCGCCAAACAAAGATCCCCCGACAAAGTTGTCCTTGTATGTGCTTTCTGCAACCACAGTGTCAAAATCCGGGCCATCATAGGAGGCATAGACATCTTGGTGGTCATGGTAAAACAGCTTGCCCCTGAGGGTCAGGGCCTTTGAAATCGAGTGCTTTCCGCTTAAATCGACTCCCCAGTCCCTGTAGTCGTCAAATCGTGAATAGGATGAAAACGCTGGTTTATCGCCGGATTTTGGGAAATACTTTGCATAATCCGTGGCAAGTGGATGTCCAAATTCAGAATCCATGATGTGAAAACTGACAAAGTATTCGGAATCCGTTGTGGGCGTGACGCCCATTCTTGCCCAGAATTTGTCTTTTTTATAGTCTGAATTGATGCGGAAACCACCGTCTTCAATAATTGTACCTTTTACCTCCGTGGGTTTAAAATCGTCGGACAGCCGCCAGCCGTCTGACTCTTCGTGGAGGTAACTCAGCCAGTAGTTGACGGCCCCGATCTGGTTACCATGGGACAGTGACCCTGAATAGGTGCCGTGTTCTCCCATTTCCCCCTGGAGGCTCAGGCTGGGTTTCTGGGTCCCTTTTTTGGTGACCACGTTGATAACGGCAATCTGGGCATTGGCGCCGTAGAGAACCGAAGGGGCGTTTTTGGTGATCTCAATCTTGCTGATGATGCCCACGGGTATCTGGTCAAGGTTGAGCTTGCCGTAGTAGGTTTCATAGTAGGGAATGCCGTCAATTAGAAACAGGGTTTTTTCCGAACCAAACCCGTGGATTGAAACCTCGGGTTCATTTTTACTTCCCCGGGTCATGGTGATGCCCGGCGCAAATTTCAGGGCTTCAGCAAGGGTGGTGCTGTTGGTGGCCTTGATCTCAAGGTCTGTGATCACCTGGGAAATACCAATGTCGGCTACATCTGTTTTTTCCCCTTTGACAACAATGTCTCCCAGGGAAAAGGTATCTTCCGGGTCCGGGGTGGCTGCGTAAAGGTTTCCTCCTGCCATGACCATCAATAAAATGGCTGCCACGGCATACCGTCTAAATTCCATTCATCTTCTCCTTTTTTAATTTTTCTTTAAAAAATAGTGCCAAATGGTTATAAGGCATATAACTCCTTCTTTTGGGTCGGCATTTTCTTGTCTGCCCGTGTTGTTGTCAAGTTTATTATGAATTTGTCCTAAGAAGGACAATAGATAACCATGGATGACAATTTTTTAGGGGGTTCAACTAATAGGTTGACAACCGTTACGCCCTTTTTTATAACCGGCACGGCCGGAGCGGGGGATGGCTCCGGCCACAACAAATGAGACACACCGCTGATTGCAATACGTTGGTGGGCGTTTCATATGAGAAAAACGTTGCCATATGGGCAGATGTCACATCTGTCGTAAACAGGAGAGAAAAAAGATGAACAAAATTTTGATTTGTACGTTGATGGTGATAACGGCGCTTTTGCCCGGCAACGGCAGGAGTCAGACCCGTACATTGGTGGACATGGTCGGTCGCACCGTGACCCTGGCCCGACCCGTAAACCGAATCGTGACAACGTTTAAGCCCACCACCCTGTGTCTTTTTTCCATGGGGCTTCAGGATAAACTGGTGGGGATCGATACCAGTTCAAAAAAAGACCCCCTGACCCTGGCGGTGATGCCGGAAGTGGCTAGCCTCACGGCAGTGGGAAGTAAATCAACGGGCATCAACTTTGAAACAGTGACCTCCCTGAAACCGGACCTGGTCGTTCTCTATGCCCAGAAGGACGGCCTTGATCTGGCCCAGAGGCTGGGTGTCATGGATATTCCCAGCATCATCATTCTGCCTGAAAGTTTTGAAAGCGTTAAAACCAGCCTCAGCATTATTGCCCGGGCAGCCGGGGTGCCTGAAAGGGCCGATGGGGTTGTGAAACTCATGGACGGGGTTCTCCAGATGGTTGAACAGCGGGTGGCTTCCCTGGGTGTCCAGGATCTGAAGACCGGCTATTTTGCCTCGTCAAGGGGGCTGTTCAGCACAGCCACGGGAAGCATGCTCCAGGATGAGATCTTTCAACGGGCAGGGGTGGTCAACGTGGCCCATGACCTTCAGGGGTATTTCCAGGATGTCTCCCCGGAGCAGCTTTTACGCTGGAACCCGGACCTGATGGTCATTTCACAGCACCTTCACAATCCTGTTGCAAAACGGTTGAATGATCCGGTTCTAAGTCGGGTGACAGCCGTTGTCAACCGGGATGTGTATCGATCACCATCCAACCTTGCCCCCTGGGATTTTCCATCGCCACTGGCCGTTCTTGGCACCCTGTGGCTTGCCAACAGGGCCTACCCGGATCTTTTTTCGGACCTTGACCTTGGTGTTGCGGTTGACCAATTCCATGTTGAGCTCTTTGGACGAACAATGACCGAAATGGGCGGCACCCTCAACGACCTTGTCCTTGACGGAGCTGGCCTGTGATCTTTGTTGATGGGCCCCGTGGACGCACCAGACGCCTGACCCTTTTCCTTGGCACGGTTTTGCTGGTTTTGTTTCTCGTATCCCTGGTCATGGGGCGGTTTGAGATTTTTCCCAGTGACATCCGGGACATGGTTAGGGCTTTTTTTTCGGGAACCTCCCTTTCCCCGGATCTTGCATCAAAACAGCTTGTGATCCTGTGGATCCGTCTTCCCAGGTGCCTTATGGCCGTGCTGGTGGGCATGGGGCTCTCTGTCTCAGGGGCTGTTTACCAGGCTTTGTTCAGAAATCCCCTGGTCTCCCCCGACATCCTCGGGGTTGCTGCCGGATGCACCTTTGGTGCGGCACTGGGCCTGATACTTCCAGGGTATCATTTTTCCCTGGTGCATCTGCTCTCCTTTGGGTTCGGGCTTGGGGCCGTTGGTCTGGCCATTGCCATTGCAAGGCTTATTGCCGTCAAGCCCATCATTGTGCTGGTTCTTTCCGGCATGGTGGTCATGTCGTTTTTTAATGCCCTTTTAATGGTGCTTAAATATTTTTCAGATCCCTTTGATGAGCTTCCAAGCATTGTCTTCTGGATCATGGGCAGCCTCACCCGGGTTGCCTGGAACGACATTCTCATCATTGCCCCGGTTACGGTACTCGGGCTTGTGCTGTTCATGCTGTTGCGCTTCCGGCTCAATGTCCTATCCCTGGGTGATGTTCAGTCAAAATCCCTTGGCATGAACCCGGGGCTGTTTCGATTTGTATTTATCATCACAAGCTCGTTCATCGTTGCCATGACCGTTGCCACCTGCGGTCAGATCTCCTGGATCGGGTTGATCATTCCCCATATGGCAAGGACCATTGCAGGGCCGGAGCACGAACGGATGCTGCCCGTAACGGCCCTTCTGGGTGCCCTTTTTCTCCTGGCGGCAGACGATGTGGCCAGGTCTGTTTCCGCAGCTGAAATTCCCGTGGGTATCATCACAGCCCTCACCGGAGCCCCGGTCTTTGGATTTCTTCTCTATAAAAACAGGGGTAGCGGATGGATTTAACCGTTGAATGCTGCTCGCTGGGGTTCAGGTACGGTCAGACCCAGATTCTTGATGACATCTCGTTTGAAATCGAGTCCGGGCTCTTTTATGCCATCCTTGGAAGAAATGGCTCGGGCAAGACAACCCTGCTCCACTGCCTCAATAAAATTTTGAAACCCACGGCCGGAACAGTCAGGATTCTGGGCCGGAACATGGCAGATCTTTCCCAGGGGGAAATTGCCCGGCATATCAGTTTTGTGCCCCAGGAGCACATGGACATTTTTCCCTTCAGGGTGATCGATGTGGTGGTCATGGGCAGGGCGCCGTTTATCGGGTTAACCCAAATACCCGGCCACAGGGACCGCAGGCTTGCCATGGATGCCCTCAGGTTGCTGGGTTCCGAACACCTTGCCGGGTGTAACTTTAACCGGATTTCAGGGGGCGAGCGCCAGATTGTCCTCCTTGCCATGGCCCTTGTTCAGGACGGCCGGGTCATGCTGCTGGATGAGCCCACCAACCACCTTGACTTCCACAATCAATACCACCTGCTTCGAAGGATCAAAACCCTCTGCGGCACCCGGCAAACAAGTGTGATCGCCTCCATGCACGATCCCAACATGGCCATGGGCTTTGCAGACAGGGTTATCATGCTCAAGCACGGCAGGATTATTGCCGCAGGCGGTCTGGACGAGACCATGACCACGGCCAACCTCGACCGCCTGTACGACACCCGAACCGTGGCCATCTCCACCCTGGAACGAACCCGTTTTTTTCTGCCGGAATCGGCAGTGGCCGGTCTTGAAACGGATACGGACGAATAGACAGGAGCAAGCATGCACGTCATCATCACAGGAGGGGTTCAAAGTGGAAAATCAACCCTGGCAGCCGACCTGGTCTTGTTCTTGAAAGACCGGGGGGTTCCCATTGCTGGCATTCTTGCCACGGGGCTGTGGAAGGACAACCAGCGCCATGGTTTTGACCTCACGGATTTAAAAACAGGGATTACAACTCCCCTTGCAAGGCGGGTAAACCGTCAGGAGAATACGGCCATAACCCCGTTTGAATTTTTTGACCAGGGAATGGCTGCAGGCGAAAGGGCCCTTGGTGCCGAAGGCTGTGCCCATGCCCGGATGATCATGGTGGATGAGGTGGGCAAGCTTGAACTCATGGATCGGGGATGGGCTCCATTTCTCCCATCCCTTGTTTTAATTTCACGGGCCGTTCATGTCTGGGTTGTCCGGGAAAACCTTGTCGAAGCGGTTTGTCGTCGCTGGCACCTTGACCGGGTGGAAATCGTCCATGTCAGCGACACGGCAGCACTTGAACGGCTTAAACGATTGTGTGTAAAGGAACAACAATGAATGTTCAAATTCCCCTTTTGATTTACTGGAGCATGGCAGGACTCTTTTCAACGGCCTTTGTCCTGGGGCTGTTCAAACAGGTGCGATGGAGCCGGGGCGTTGGCCTTGCCGGAACAATCGCGTGCGGGGCAGGGGTGGTCTGGCTGATGGTTTCGGAAAAGCGGCTTCCCCTGTACGGCTCCCTTGAGGCCATCATTTATGTCTCGTTCGTACTGACCCTTGTCGAACGGTTTGCATCGCCTCCGGTGCAACCCGGAAGCAGAGACAGGCTGTTGATCGTGACCCATGGGGTGGTCTGCCTGCTGCTCGTTGTCCAGGCAGGGCGGCCCATGGCGTTTAATGCCGATTTTTTCATGTATGACAATCTCTGGGTCAATCTGTTTTTTAATCTGCGGCTCAATGCAACGGCGATCTTTGTCTGGGCCGCCATTGTTTTCATGGTTGGCGCATGGTCCCATCCGGACGGGGCCGGTTTTGACCGGGAAACCCGTGACCGGCTCATGCACGGGGGGCGAAATTTTCTTTTAACGGGTATTGCCGTCTATCTTGTCAGTGAATGGTCCGGGTCCCTCTGGTGTCTTAACTGGTTTGGTGATTCCTGGCAGTGGAGTCGGGGATTTTTCAAGGCCGGGATCATTTTTCTGTTGGTCATGGTGGCAAGCCATCTGCCCCAGTCCCTTGCGGGGTCGGACAGGATCAAGGCCCTGTTTGCTGCCAGCCCCGGGGTTTACATTCTTTTCATGCTGTTTCAGCATTAACAGGAGTCGTTATGGTTCGTTTTTTTTCATCCCCCAGACTCACCTTTGTTCTGCTCTTGTCCCTTGTGCTGCTCCTGGGTCTTGGAACGGTATTTTCCCTGTTCCCGGACCTTATGGACGGTATCCGGCTGATGAATGATTCCCTCATCCAAACCTGGTTTTTTGGGGCACTACACACCCATTGGCTACTGCCGGTCTGGTTTCTGACCATCTGTGTTTGCTCTGGCCTGCTTTTTTTAAACACCCTTGTATGCAGCGTTACAAAACAGCTTGTCACGGCCCTTAGGGTTGCAACCCCGAGGCGATGGTCGTTTTTCATGATTCATATCTTTTTTCTCATGGTGCTCTTCTGCCACGGGATTACCCTGGTTACAGGGGAAAAAACGAGCAATATTAAACTCTTTCCCGGTGATGCCTACACGTCGGACACACTTTCGGTTCGGTTGACGTCCCTGACCTTTACTGACAATGGCGATTTTCTGAAGCTTGGACCCAAAAAGAGCCGGGAGTTGATGACCCGGGATCTTTTCCATCGAACGGCCAATTTTGCCGATCTTGTTGTTGTTGAACAAGACCAACCGCCGGTTACCGGCCGGATTATGATGCTCGATCCCTTTTGTTCCGGTAACCTCAGGATTACGCTCACACGGTTTATCCCTGGTAAGGAGGATCACAGGGGTGAGATCGGCGTTAACCTGACCATCACCCGAAACGGTTTTATACCGTTTTTTTTCGCCATGTATGCATTCATGATCATTTCCCTGGCCTGCTTTATTGCCATCACCTGGAATCCCCAGGCAAGGGCGGGTCAGACCATAAATTCACAGCCATAATCCACCAAGGAGAGAGATGATGACCCAGACACCCATGACCCAGACACAGGTGATCGACCACATTTTAAACCAGATTGCGACGATTCCAGACCAGGAGGTCGCCTGCCTCACCTATGGCGCGCACATTGTTTCAGTAGAGAGCACTTCCATGGGGATTGCCACCTGGGCCTGTGGGCAGCATCCGGTCTGCCTTGATTCGCTGCCTGCAATCGGTTTGTCCCATTCGGTAAAACAAATTGCAGGGCTTCTCCATGACAAGGATCCCATGAAGAGTTCCCTGGGGCTTGCTGCGGTGAATTCCCTTCTGCCCGATCCCCGGCCGGAGGAGATGGTGGATGTCAATGCCGGGGATCTGATCCTTGAGCTTGGCACAAAAAAGCGGGTCGCCGTCATCGGCCATTTTCCCTTTGTGGAACGCATGAAGGGAAAATTCAAGGAACTCATGGTGTTTGAGAAAAAACCCCAGTCCGGGGATCTTGAGGCTGATCTTATTCCCAGGCACCTGCCGTCGGCCGATATCGTTGCCATAACAGCCACCACCCTTTCCAACGGCACCCTTGCCGGCATCCTCTCCTGCTGTCAACCCTCGGCCGTCAAGCTGATCATCGGGCCGAGCACCCCGGTCACCCCGGCCCTTTTTGCGCTTGGGTTTGACTATGTGGCCGGGGTGGTCGTCCGGGACCGGGGCATTGTCAAGGGGGGAATAGAACAGGGGTGTTCGTTCAAGCAGATTAAGGGTGTGGGCCATGTGATCCTTCGATCCCGGGCAATATAAATGTTCCACCGGAAACTTGTGAGGTGGCCCTGTTGCGGGCCATGGGACCCTTGGGTTCCAGGTCATGAACCGCCATGTTCTATGGCAGCTGCCGATCCTCGGCGACTGAGAAAAAGGATTTCACCTCGGCAACCAGCTGGTTTTCGGTTAATCTTTCGGCGGCTTTGACTGCCGCGATCCTGGGACGGGGGCCTTTTATCTTTTCGATCTCCTTGGTCAGCTCGTGTTTTGCCTCCCCCGGCCCAAAGATCAGGAGGGTGTCGATATTGGCGATTTTTTGAATGAGCGCCTGATAAAAATCGTGGAGTTGATGTTTGCGGCGTTCGTCCCCGGTCTTCTCCTTTGTTACAGACTGGGCCACGGCCGTACCCGATGCCTTCCACCCGCCTTTGGGCCGGAAGTGGCTGTCGGCGTTGGATTCGATATGCTCAACCGTAGTCCGGTCGTTTTTAATTGAAATCAAAAATGCATCCCTGCGATCGATCCAGATCCCCATCTTTTTTTTCTGTTCTGATTTTATCATCGTGCCTCCTCTATGGCTGCGCCATTATTCTTGATCATCGTTAGCCAGGGAGATAACCCCTGTCAAGGGCAAATAAAACCTTGACCTGGTGGAATAAAAGCAAAAGGAAAAGCCAGGATTAACCCCTGAATCGGGTGGGTCTTTCTGAAAAAGATTGTAAAATCTGAGAAATAGGGTATAAATCGATCTTTTGTTAATATCCAATGCCCGGCAGGAATCCTGCTGGGCATTGCTACGCATGGAGAACAAGGTATGCAGCTCAACTGTGGCATTGTAGGACTTCCCAATGTGGGAAAATCAACACTTTTTTCGGCCCTGACCTCGGCGCCTGCCGAGGTGGCCAACTATCCGTTTTGTACCATTGAACCCAACGTTGGTATTGTTAGTGTGCCTGATCCGAGGCTTGCAAAAATAACCGGTTTTGTCAATCCCAAAAAGGTAATTCCTGCCGTGGTGGAATTCGTGGATATTGCAGGCCTTGTCAAGGGCGCTTCCAAGGGTGAAGGGCTTGGCAATAAATTCCTGGGTCACGTTCGCCAGGTGGGTGCCATCATCCATGTGGTGAGGTGCTTTGACGATCCGGATGTGGTCCATGTGGACGGCAGGGTTGATCCTCTGGCCGATATTGAAACCATTGGGATCGAGCTTGCCTTTGCCGATCTTGAAACCGTTCAGCGGCGTCGGGAAAACCTGGTCAAGCTCTTAAAGTCCCAGGATAAGGCTGTGAGGGACAAGGCCCGGGCTGTGGAGCCTTTGCTCCACAGGCTTGTTGAAGCCCTTGAAAATGGAACGCCTGCACGCAATATCGGCCTTGAGCCGTCCCAGCGCCTGCTTGTCCAGGATCTCCATCTGATCACCATGAAGCCCCAGCTCTACTGCTGTAATGTGGGTGAAGCGGATCTTGCGTCTGAAAATGACCGGGTGGCAAAGGTCAGGGCCTTTGCATCGGCCGACGGTTCCGGTGTGGTGGTGATTTGCGGAAAGCTTGAGTCCGAGATTGCGGCCCTTGATTCCATGGCGGAAAAGGCGGAATTCCTCGAGGCTGCAGGTCTTGAAGAGTCCGGGCTCGATCAGCTGATCCGCATGGGGTATGGGATGCTGGGGTTGATGACCTATTTCACCGCAGGGGAGAAGGAAGTCAGGGCCTGGACCTTTCCGGCCGAAGCCAAGGCACCCCAGGCAGCAGGGGTGATTCATACGGATTTTGAGCGTGGGTTTATCCGGGCCGAGGCCTATCACTGCGATGATCTTTTTGTCCATGAGTCGGAACAAAGGCTTCGGGAGATGGGCAAGCTGAGGGTCGAAGGAAAAGAATATACGGTCAAAGACGGAGACGTGCTTCACTTCAGGTTCAACGTTTAGTCTCTGCCCAAACCAAAAAAAGGGATACAGCCAAAAGCTGTAATCCCTTTTTGTCTTATATGGTAGCGGGGGCTGGATTCGAACCAACGACCTTCGGGTTATGAGCCCGACGAGCTACCAGACTGCTCCACCCCGCATCAACCTTATAATATATAATTTGTGGTAGCGGGGGCTGGATTCGAACCAACGACCTTCGGGTTATGAGCCCGACGAGCTACCAGACTGCTCCACCCCGCAACAACCCGGCTAATATAGGGGAAGTCGGATGGCAAGTCAAGGATTATTTTCAAATATGCCCTATTGTTTTTTCAGGGCCAGTTCGAGCTCCCCGGGGCTTGCGGTTGCCGTGCCCACCTTTCCCACAACAATGCCGGCTGCTGCATTGGCAATGGTTGCGCTTTCCTCAAAGCCTGCCCCGGCAGCAAGGGCAAGACCCAGTATCGATATGACCGTGTCTCCGGCGCCGGAGACGTCAAAGACCTGGCGGGCCTGGGAGGCGATTCTCACGGGTTTTTTTTCCTGTTCAAACAGCATCATTCCGTCCCGCCCGCAGGTGATGACAAGCCGTTCGAGGTCGGCAGTCCCCATGATCCTGAGCCCGGCCCGGATCAGGTCGTGGTCTGTTTTAATGTCAATGCCTGCGGCAATGCCGGCTTCCTTCTGGTTGGGCGTCAAAACAGAGACCCGGCTGTACTTTGTGAAATCAAGCCCCTTGGGGTCGGCAAGGACAGGGATGTTGTGGATCCTTGCAATGGCAACAGTCTGACTTACAAGCTCACGGGTGACAAGGCCCTTGTCGTAGTCGGAGATGATGATCAGATCCATCCGGGGGGCCACCCCCTTGATAAACGAGATCAGGCGGGCCAACGTGGTGGACGAGATCTCTTTCTTTGTCTCCCGGTCGATCCTCAATACCTGCTGGTTGGAGGCGATGACCCGGGTTTTTTTGGTGGTGGGCCGATCAGGTTCGTCAATGATCCCCCCCGCATCAACCCCGAGCTCCTTGAATTTGTCAAGCATCATCCGTCCGGCCGTTCCCGTGCCGGCGGTTCCAACAACACTCACCCCTGCGCCCATGGCCACAAGGTTGTTGATGACGTTGCCGGCGCCGCCCAGGGTGTAGGTCTGGCTTTTGACGGACACAATGGGAACCGGCGCCTCAGGAGAGATTCGGTCAACTTCTCCCCAGAGGTACTCGTCGATCATCAGATCCCCAAGGACCATCACCCGGATTTTTTTAAATATGGAAAGATCAATGGTCATCCTAGATGAGAGATCCGATCATTGTTTTGAGTTCATCATAGTTCCGGGTGACCTTGTACTGGGGAAACTCCTTGACTACGTTGTCGGGGGGCATGAAAAAGAAGCCGTGGTCCGCCTCGCCAAGCATTGCCGTGTCATTGTAGGAGTCTCCAAAGGCAATGACCCGGTAGTTAAGGCTTTTGAACGCTTTTACGGCATGCTTTTTCTGGTTCTGCTGCCTGAGGTTGTAATCTGTGATCCTGCCTGAATCGTCCACAACCAGACTGTGGCAGAAAAGGGCTGGGAATCCCAGTTTTTTCATCAGCGGTCGTGCAAACTCCTCAAAGGTGTCCGAGAGGATGATGATCTGGGCGCGTTCCCTTATCCAGGTTAGGGCTTCTGCTGCTCCCTCAATGGGGTCGATGGTCGCAATGACATCGGTGATGTCCTTGAGTTTAAGACCGTGCTGGTCCATGATGCTCAGCCTTTTCTGCATGAGCACATCATAGTCGGTAATGTCCCGGGTGGTAAGCTTTAACGCTTCAATCCCGGTCCGTTCTGCAACATTTATCCAGATTTCAGGGATAAAAACTCCTTCAAGGTCAGAGCAAATGAGATCCATTGGGCTTCCTTCAGTTTGAATGTTTAATTGTCAGTCTCTTCGATTCGAATCACCACGGGTTGGTCCATGATCGAGTCAAGGGCGGCAATCTCCGTTAATGCCTTCTGGGCGTTCTCCTCCTTTGCAAGGTGGGTGATCATGACAATGGGCACAGTGCCGTTGGTGCGGCGCCCCTTCTGGTGGACAATCTTGATGCTGATGCCGCACTCGCCAAGAATGCCTGAGACCTTGGACAAGACGCCGGGCTGATCTGCTGCTTCAAATCGGAAGTAGTAGGGGGTGCTGATCTGGCTCAGGGGAAGAACAGGGATGGGGCGGATATTGGCTTCAGGGTAGCCCAGGATGGGCACCCGGTGACGGGCTCCGGTCATGATGTTTCTGGCAATGTCGGCAATGTCACTGATAACGGCGCTGGCCGTGGGCATCATGCCTGCGCCATGGCCGTAGAGCATGGTCTGGCCGGTGGCATCTCCGTCAATGGTGACGGCGTTCATGGAACCTTCAACATGGGAGAGGGGATTGATGTTGGGAATCATGGCAGGATGAACCCTTGCCTCCACCGCAGTGGTGTTGTTTTTGCTGATGGCAAGCAGCTTGATGGTATAGCCGAACTCCCTGGCAAACTCGATATCCATGGGGGTGATCTTGGTGATGCCCTCCACGTGGATGTCGTCAAGGTTGATCTCCATGCCATAGGCCAGGGCGTTGAGGATGGCAAGCTTGTGGGCGGAATCAAACCCCTCCACGTCAAGAAAGGGGTCAGCCTCTGCAAAGCCAAGGGCCTGGGCCTCGGCCAGCGCCTTGTCAAACGAACAGCCTTCATTGGACATTTTGGTCAGAATGTAGTTGCACGTGCCGTTGAGGATTCCTGTGATGCCGTCGATGCGGTTTGCCACCAAAGATTCCCGCAGTGCCTTGATGACGGGCATACAGCCGCCGGTGCTTGCCTCAAACCCGATCTCCACCTGGTGCTCCCTGGCTGTCTTGACCAGCAGGTTGCCAAAGCTTGCCAGCAGCGCCTTGTTGGCCGTTACCACGTGCTTGCCGTTTTCAAGGGCCTTGAGCATGAAATCCTTTGCAATGCCCTTGCCGCCGATGGTTTCCACCACAATGTCAATGTCCGGGTCGTTGAGCACGGTATCGGCATTGGTGATGAAAACGCCCTCATCAAAGGCGATGCCCCTGTTCGTTGTGGTGTCTAAATCTGCAACGTATTTCAGGTTGAGTCGTGCGCCGATGCGTGATTCTATAAGGGCCTGCTTTTCGATTAAAATTTTGGCGACGCCGGTTCCTACAATGCCGCATCCGAGTATGCCGATTTCTATGGTTTTCATGGTTATTGATTGTTCTCCCTGAACCCTGTACCGTTTTGGCCGGCAGGTCGTCAAAAGTGTTAAAAACAAAATTTAAGACTCCTAAATACAGTAGACGGGCCGCCATGTCAAAAAAGTTTTGACTTTTAACGGGAATAGGGCTATCTTTCGGGATTCAATTGACCTTATAAGTTGCTAAAAAAAGGGGTGTTTTAAAATGGGTGAGTCTTTGACATATGCCGATGCTGGTGTTGATATCAGCAAGGCAAACGATCTTGTGAATACGATTAAAAAGCTTGCAAAGGGAACACCTAGATCCGGTGTCATGGGCGAAATTGGCGGCTTTGGCGGACTTTATTCGTTGAACCTGGCCAATGTGTCCAACCCCGTGCTCGTAAGTTCAACCGACGGTGTCGGTACAAAACTCAAGATTGCATTCATGATGGACAAACATGACACCATCGGCATTGACCTTGTCGGCATGGTGGTCAATGATATTGCTGTCCAGGGCGCCCGGCCGCTGTTTTTCCTTGATTATCTTTCCATGGGGCGACTTGACAACAAGGTGGCGGCAAGTGTCATCAAGGGGATTGCCGACGGCTGCACCGAGGCCCAATGTGCCCTGATCGGCGGTGAGACCGCTGAAATGCCCGGGATGTACGTTGATGGCGAGTATGATCTGGCCGGTTTTTCCGTGGGCCTTGTGGACAACGCCAAGATCATTGACGGCTCAGGCATTCGCAACGGTCATCGGCTCATCGGTATTGCATCCACCGGGCTGCACAGCAACGGATTTTCCCTTGTCCGAAAGATCTGTTTTGAAAAATGCGGTTATGATGTGTTAACCCATATTCCCGAGTTCGGCCGAACCCTTGGCGAAGAACTGATCACACCCACCCGTATTTATTCTCAACCCCTTCTGAATCTTGTTCGAGACCTCCCCATCCATGGGCTTGCCCACATCACCGGCGGCGGTATTGACGAAAACATTATTCGGGTGATTCCCGATGCCTGTAAGGTGATGATCGAAAAATCAAGCTGGGAAATTCCCCCTGTCTTCCAGTTTCTCCAGAAGGCCGGCTCTGTTTCCGACCATGAGATGCACCGGACCTTTAACAATGGCATCGGCATGATCGCCGTTGTTCCGGAAGCGTCGACCCAGGATGTCCTTGACCGGCTTTCCGCCATGGAGGAACCCGCCTTTCTCATTGGCGAAATCTGCGGGCGTGAAAATTCTGAGCCCCAGGTCGAGTGGAAATAGTCGGAAAAAATAAATAGTTATGATAATTCTGGGTATTGAATCTTCCTGTGACGATACAGCTGCCGCCATTGTATCCGATCAGAATGTTGTCCTGTCGTCCGTTGTCTCTTCCCAGGTAGACGTCCACCATCGGTATGGTGGCGTGGTTCCGGAACTTGCCTCGCGCATGCACATTGAGGCCATATCCCCGGTGGTTGAACAGGCCGTTGAACAGGCCGGCATCACCCTAGACCGGATAGAGGGCGTAGCCGTCACCCGGGGGCCGGGCCTCATCGGTGCCCTGCTTGTGGGGTTCAGCTTTGCCAAGGCCTTTGCCTGGGCGAAAAAGATTCCCTGGACCGGGGTGAATCACCTTGAGGGCCATATCTATTCGTTGCTTCTGTCCGATTGTCCGCCTGCCTTTCCCTTTACCGCCCTGCTTGCATCGGGTGGTCATACCAGTATTTTCCATGTGGCATCCCTGGACCGGTTTGAACTCCTGGGCCAGACCCGGGACGACGCAGCAGGCGAGGCCTTTGACAAGGTTGCCAAGATGCTGGGCCTGGGGTATCCGGGCGGTGCGGTTGTGGAGGCCCTGGCAGCCAAGGGGGATCCCGGTCTGATTCCCTTTCCAAGAACCTTTCTGGACAAGGATGGCCATGATTTCAGCTTTAGCGGTTTAAAATCGGCAGTGGCCCGGTATGTCCAGTTGAACAGGGAGAACCTTGAAGAGATGACACCCCACATTGCCGCAGGATTTCAAGCTGCGGTCACCGATGTCCTTGCCTTTAAACTTGTCCATGCGGCCCGGACAACGGGCAGCACCCGCATTGCCATTGCCGGGGGGGTCTCTGCAAACCGGTCCCTTGCCTCAAGAATGAAAAAAGAGGCCGCAAAGCACGGCATGACACTTTATCTTCCACCACGCTCCTTTTGCGGGGACAATGCCGCAATGATTGCGGCAAGGGGTCACCGGCTGATCAGCCAGGGTGATCTGTGCGGGCTTGACAGCGATGTGTTCTCACGCACCCGTTTTCTTTAAGAATCGCTCCTTGAGCCGGATGATCCGTTCAAGGGATTGACCTGCCATTTCAAAAAGCCGTTCATCCCTGCCCGTCTGTTGTTCAATCTCAACCACTGCCTGTTCAATGTCCGGTCCTGTGTGGCAGATCAGGGAAATGTCGATGTTGGCATGAAGAATCTGGGTGATGCAGGTTGAGATGTCATGCTTGATCGCCTTCATATCAAGATCATCGGTCATGGAGACCCCCTTGTAACCGATTTTACCTCTGAGCAGCCTGTCTGCAATGGTTGGTGAGAGGCTTGCCGGCCAGACCGGATCAAGGGCTGGATAGAGAATGTGGGAGAGCATCATTGTTGCCACATCTGCCTTCACGGCCCGGGCAAAGGGCACCAGGTCGCTGGATTCAAGCAGGGATTCACGGGCATGGAGAACCGGCAGTTCAAAGTGTGAGTCAAGTACCGTCCTTCCAATACCGGGAAAGTGCTTTGCACAGGCCATGATACCCTTTTTCTGAAGGGTTTCGATGATACAGCTGCCTAAATCTGCCACCTGTTCCGGATCACCAGGAAGGGCCCTGGACGCCATAATGCTGTCAAAACCGTCTGGAGCCACATCCAGGACAGGGGCAAGGTTGAGGTTGACGCCCACCGTGGTGAGTTCCGCTGCCATGGTGACGGCAAAGGCCCGTGCCTGATCCCGGGTGGTGATGGTGGGATTGCCAGGAAAGGTCTTAAACCAGGGGGCCTTGAACCTTGCCACAACGCCGCCCTCCTGGTCGATGGCAATGAACAGGGGGGGCAGACCCTGTGACGCTGCGCAGGCCTGGGCCCGATGGCAGAGATGCTTGACCTGGGCCGGTGTTTCAATGTTTGCGGCAAAGAGAATCAGCCCTCCGATTTTAAGATTCGAAATCAGATGCTCAACCTCACCGTTAAATTCGGTTCCCCTGAAACCAGCCACCACCCTCTGGCCTGCCCGCTCCCTGTCCGTGGTCCTTTTCTGGTTCATGGTGTTAATTTCCTTGACTTGGTCTGCTGCTGATAATAGTCATTATAGTTTACCCCTTAAAACTCAAGATAAAGACAACTACCATGGAATTAAAAACATTTAAATCAGATTTTGTTCTCCTCATCACCGCAGCCATCTGGGGACTTGCGTTTGTGGCCCAGAGAATGGGCATGGACCACGTGGGGCCCTTTACCTACAACGGGGTCCGGTTTGCCCTTGGGGGGGTATCTTTGCTGCCGTTTCTCCTGGTTGGGTTGACCAAGAAAAAGGGCAGGGTTCCCGTGGTTGCCGGACCGGATTTGCCCGAGGTTCTGAGGGGTGGTATCCTTTCCGGGTTGATTCTCTTTTGCGGTTCATCCCTCCAGCAGGTTGGACTTGTCTATACAACGGCTGGAAAAGCGGGATTCATCACAGGTCTCTATGTGATTCTTGTACCGGTTCTCGGGCTTTTGTGGAAGCAACGGGCAGGCGCCGGCACCTGGATGGGGGCTGTAATGGCTGCAGTGGGGCTTTACTTCTTGAGCGTGACCGAACAGATGACCATCAGTTTTGGTGACGTCCTCGAGCTTATCGGCGCCGTGTTCTTTGCCCTCCATGTCATTGTCATCGGGCGGCTCTCCCAGCGGATCGACACGGTGAGTCTGTCGTTTGTCCAGTGCATGCTCTGTTCGGTTGTCAGCATGGCCGTGGCATTTGCCTTTGAGACGGTTTCCCTCGTCGGCATATGGCGTGGGGCCTTGCCCATCTTTTATGGGGGTGTTTTTTCCGTCGGCATTGCCTATTCCCTTCAGATCTACGGCCAAAAGGGCAGCCATCCGGCCCATGCCGCCATTCTTTTGAGTCTGGAGTCGGTCATTGCCGCCATTGGCGGATGGTTGATCCTGAACGAGTTCCTTTCCGGTCGAGCCCTGGCAGGATGTGTGCTCATGATGTCGGGAATGCTCATCTCCCAGCTCTACACCCATCTGATTCCCGGAAAGGAGAGCGTCGAAACCCGTTCCATGGGGTGAGATTCCCTAGTGTCTGATAGCGTGGAGCGCCTTTTCAAGCTTGAGTGAAATCCGTTGGGATTCTTCTGATATCTCTTTGAGCAGGGCTGCGGTTTCCGGCTGATTCTCACCGGCGGCCTTGCCGGCCCAGGCGTCATAGGTTTCCTGGTGACTCTTGTTGTGGTCTACCCAGTGGCCAATGAGGATGGCAAGTTTTTTGTCAAAGGTGAGTTCACCGTCATGATTTGAATGGGTATGATCATGGTCATGGGAATGGCCGTGGTCGTGGGAATGCCCATGGTCGTGGGAATGTCCATGGCTGTGGGGGTGTTCGGCCCCATCATGTTTGTGATCGTGGTTATGGTCGTGGCTGTGGTCATGGTCATGGTGGTCATGGTTCATTTAAGAGACTCCATTGAGGTATTGTTTAAGGGTTATGGGTTTGGAAGGATATCCTGGAAGGGGGTTCCATTCGCACGAGGCATTGATCTCAAAGCCGTGGTGAATGATGGAGACGGGTCTGTCCTCAGACACGACAACCACAATGACTCGGTCGTGTTCGGCTGTAAAACGAAGGGCTGAGTTGTACCTTGCCCCCCTTGCCATGTTCTCTCCCTTGATGGTTTTGCCGTCAAGCAGACACCCGAATCCCCTGAGGCTGATGTCTGCCATGATGTGAAGGGCACCGTCTATCTTGAGGAGGGATTTTGCAAGGTCAAGGTTGTTCAATTCCTTGAGATTCAGGCAGGGTTCTAAAATGTGGCCCGATAAATTAACCGGTTCCGGATTCAGATCAACCACCAGGGTGCATCCGTGCTGACGGCTCTCGGCCGTGTGCACGATGTCGGCAATGGTTTTGAAGAGCGCTGTTCGCTTTTCTGTGCCAATGGATGCGTCGAGCAGGATCTCTTCAAGCTCCACCAGCTTTGCCTTTCGGGTTGTTGAATGATAATTGCCGTCAAAGAAACTGCACAGGATCCGGCCACCCAGTTCCAGGAAACCGTGGTCTCCCTGGAAATTGGCTGCGATGGCAAACTCCGGCGTTGGTGAGTGGGAAAAGCCAATGATGGTCTTTCCGTCCGAGACAAGTTTTCGGCTTGAATGTTCAACGGCCAGGAGCAGTTTTCTGATGTGTTTTACATTGCCGATATAGGGCCGTTCATGGCGTTGAATTTTTGCAATGAATTGGATATCCGTAAGCTTTTCAGGGTCCACAAAGATGAGTTGGCCCCTGGGCCATGATCCTTCTTCCCTGGTTTTCGAGATGCTAAGGATGGTGTCCAGAATCGGGTGAACGAGCATCATGTTGTCAAGGCCCAGCAGCTTGTTCCTGACATCAATAATGTGATCGGTGATGGCGTGGAGGGTGTAGTTCTGGAGGGCATGGCCCGAGGTGCCCATGGAAATGTTTTCCGCCCCAAACTCCTGGGATAGAAGCCAGCCGGCATGCTCTATCCACCGTTCTGTGGGGTAGATGGAGCTTATGTCCGGGTGGTGTTCTGTAAACCACATCTGGTAAAAAAAAGAGTGGGTACTTCCCCCGTGGGAGATCAACCCGGCAAGGTTGAGGTTCTTCTGGTTGATGAAGAGTCCCCGGGGCTGCCGTGCAAGGGTGTCTGAAATTCTATTTCGAAAGTCAGGATCGTCCAGGTAAAGTTCCCTGAGCCTGGGTTCATGGCCCTTGAGCAGTTCCTGGGGATCGTAGATCAGCACCTCATTTTCCGGTTCAGGCAGATACACAAGGGCTGCCCGGCTGGCCTGGGAAAAGTGGGACAATCCCTCCACAAGACCGTTGAGAATATTGACAAGGCAAATGTTCTTATATGCCTCAGATGGCATTTTTGTCTCCAGATCCCGGCCCGTAATCGGCAAATTTTTCTATAACCCGCTCCATCTCTTCGTCGGAAAGAATGACGGGCGTTCCGATTGTTTCGGCCTGGTAGCACAGGCGTGCCACCAGTTCAATCTCTTCAGCCGTATTAAATGCCCGGCCCAGCGTGGTACCAACGGCCACAAGGCCGTGGTTGGCCAGCAGCACGGCATTATAATCCTTGATGGCCGCTGTTACTGCCTGGGCAAGGGCTTCGGTGCCAAAGGTTGCGTAGGGTGCCAGGGGGACTTTTTTGCCGGAAAAACCCACAAGGTAGTGAACGGCGGGGATCTCCCGGTTAAGGCAGGCAAAGGTGGTGGCATAGGTGGAGTGGGTGTGGACCACGGCGCAGACCTTTGACCGTTTCCGGTAAAGGGCCAGGTGAAAACCGGTTTCACTTGAAGGCTTGTTGATGCCGTCCACCACAGTTCCATCGGGTTCAACGACAAGGATGTCATTGGGTTCCAGGTCTGGGTATTCAATCCCGCTCGGGGTAATGGCAATCAGATTTTTTTCCCTGTTAAACAGGCTTAAATTGCCTCCTGAACCCGTGGTGAGTCCGGCATTCAACATCTTGTTGCCAAAGGTGACAATGGCCTTTCGTTCGTTGGAGAGTATCATAATGAAAAATTGATACACTGCTCTTCACTGCTTTGCAACCATTTTTTATATGAAACGTCCACCGAAGCATTGCAAACAGGGGCGTTTCAACGTTCGTTGTGGCCAGGGCAGACGTCTTGCTCCGGTCATGCCGGTTTTATATGAAACGCCCACCGAAGCATTGCAAACAGGGGTGTTTCAACGTTCGTTGTGGCCAGGGCAGAGGTCCTGCTCCGGCCATGCCGGTTATATGAAACACCCACCGGGGCATTACAATCAGAGGCGTGTATCATTGTTGCGTCTGGGTCAGCTATCTTGCTCCGGACTTGCCGGTTATTCGTTTTTCCTGTCGGGCAAATCAACAATGGTGTTGTCAAATGGCGTCAGTATTGATATTGACAAAGAAAAAAATGAGGAGATCATTCAGTCATGGGAATAAGGGGTAAAATGGAATATGGAGTGACCTGCCGATGGGGTATTGCGGCCTTGTGTGTTTTGTTTGCCATCTGCTCGTCCGTTCCAGTGTCAGCAGAAACCGGGTATGTGACAGATATGCTGTTGCTCACCATGCGGAGTGGTCCCGGGGATGGGTATCCTGTCCTAAAGACATTGCCCAGCAACACCGCCGTTGAGATTCTGGAAAAGGGGGATCCCTATTACAAAATTCGTACCGGGAACGGGGATGAAGGCTGGGTCAAGGGTCGATATGTTACGGATGATCTTCCCGCAAACCTGGTGATTGAAGGGCTTAAACAAAGAATAGCAGCACTTGAATCTGACGCGTCTGCCGGAGACCGATTCTCCCAGCCTGCAGATACCGGCGTCCCAGGGACGGAGACTGGAGAACAGATTGCGGACCTTGAATCTTCCCTGGATGATGCGATCAAGGAGAAAACAAGGCTTGCCGCAGACCTTGAAAGTCTCACAAAGACCCACGAACAGTTTCTGAAAATGTCAAAGGATTGTGTTGCACTGATCGAGGAGAACAAATCCTTGAAAATGCAGAACCAGAAGCTCTCCTCTGAACTTGAAACCGTTGAGAAGGACGGCACCGACATTTTGAAAACCGTCATGATCAGGTGGTTTCTTGCCGGTGCCGGGGTTTTGATTGCAGGATGGATCATCGGACGCATTACCGGGGGCAGTCGAAAAAGTTCCCGATATTAGGGGCAGCCGTTAAATCCTCCCCGGGTCCTATCCCATGACGGTTACCGGGCCTGGCTCATGCTCCCCAAGGTTCTTTTCCGCGGCCAGTTTCTTTGCCTTGGATGCGGCAAGAACCATGGCCTCGGCATGGGTGGCATAGGTTGGATTTTCCTTGTAGCTGTGTTGTTCAAGGACCTTTTCCACTCCCTGGGCAAAAACGGCCCTGCCCAGGGGAGTCCGGGTGATGACCGTTGTGTAGCCGTCATCGGCTCCAAGGCCGCCAAACGAGATGTCTGCAAATTCGGCAGAGAAATCTTTGCAAAAGCGGCATGCGGTGCGTTTCATGGGCTCAAGTTCGCTGATGGGAATCTCACGGATTTCCCCTGTGGCAAGCCTGAGGATGAAATTCTCCTTGATGTTTATCTTTTCAATGTCGTGGTAGTCGAACTGATACTTTTTTTCAAGGGCGTGGAAATTTTCCTTGGTCAGTGTGAAGTTTCCAGAGCAGAGAAGCCCCAGGCAGAGGACGATGGAATCTGCAGGAACAACGCCCAGGGCCTGCATTCTACGGATGGTGTTGATCTGGCAGGGGGTTCCCACAAAGGCGATACGTTCAAGCCCCTCCCGCCTGATTTCGTCAAGGGCTTTGATGGAAGGGGAAAAGGTGGCGTATCGTTCACCAAATGCCTCCATGCCCTGGGAGAGGTTGAAGTGGCTTCCGGCAGCGTCAAGGATCTCTTCTTTTGAAGTGGCAAGCCAGGGGGTCCGGCCCGTTTCCATGTCCCTTGAGACGACGGCCCCGTTGATTTTTCCGGTTTCAAAGAGGTGGACAAGGAGGGCTGTAATCACTCCGCCATCGGTTCCCGACTCCTGGATGATGAGATCCCTTGCCTTTGCAACGGACGTGCCAATGATCCTGCCGGCAGGCGGTTGCCATCCGGCCCCCTTGATTATTTCCTGGTCAAGAACCCCGGTTTCAGGGCAGATCATGTAGCAGATGCCGCATTCGATGCAGCGTTCAATGTCCGCATAAACGGGCTTGCCCTGGGGGTCGGTTTTAAGCGCCCCATAGTTGATGGCCGAGCAAAAGGTGACGCAACCGCCGCAATGGTGGCATTTTCCCTGCTTTTGTACGTCCTGGATGAGGTTGAAAAAGGTTTTCATGGGCGCCTCCTTTAAAAATGGGTTGATGGGGTCAATCCGTAACACCTGTAATGGCTATCTTGTAATGGATAGACTTGCAATGCGTGTGCCGCATTTTAGAAACAGGCAAACAAAGTCCCATGGCCCGTTTCAGCGGGCTTATCAGGACGGGCCTGCACCAGGCCGGAAAGATCAATCCGGTAGTACGTCAACTTTTGTTGACTTTTTAAGTCCATATTGTTGACAGCGCCCATCTTTAACCACAAAACAGGAGGATCATTGCTTTACCATGGCGTTTACTTTTTTTTCACCGACAAAGATTGTATTCGGGCAGGGCCGGTCAAGGCAGATTGCCATTCATGCCAGGAAACTTGGGCGTGCCGCCCTTGTTATAACGGGAAAACAGACCCAGAGGGCTGATAACCTGCTGGCTGACCTGGAACAGGCCGGCATTTCCTGCACGGTTTTTTCCCAGTGGACCGAGCCCCGTGTGGACGAGATCGCCCTTGCTGCACAGCGGGCTCGAACCCTGGACGTTGATTTTGTTGTTGCCATGGGCGGGGGGAGTGTTCTGGACGCGGCAAAGGCCATCTGTGCCCTGATTACCAACAAAGGGGATATCCATGATTACCTTGAGGTGATTGGCAAGGGAGAGCCCCTGGCTCAACCCCCCCTGCCCCTAATCGCCCTGCCGACCACGGCAGGGACAGGCGCCGAGGTGACCTGTAATGCCGTTCTCAGCAAAAGAGAATCGGGGGTCAAGGTCAGCCTGAGAAGTCCTTTACTATATCCGGTTCTTGCCATTGTCGACCCGATGCTGACCCTGTCCCTGCCGCCCCGGATTACTGCAGAGACAGGCATGGATGCCTTGACCCAGCTCGTTGAAGCCTTTGTAACCCCCTTTGCTTCTCCGGTTACCGACGCCCTTTGCAGGGAGGGGCTGCACCGGGTGTCGCGATCTCTCAAACGGGCGGTCATGGATGGTCAGGATTCTGGGGCAAGGGAGGATATGTGCATTGCAAGTCTGTTCGGGGGCATGGCCCTTGCCAATGCAAAGCTCGGGGCGGTCCATGGCATTGCAGCACCCCTGGGCGGGATGATCGACGCCTCCCATGGTCAGATCTGTGCCAGGTTCCTGGCGCCTGTGGCAGCGCTTAATATCCTACGGCTTGGGCAGGTTGATTCAGGCATTGCCCTGCTTGAGAAGTATCGGGAGGTTGCCGTGATCCTGACCCGGAGCAGTGCCGCCCGCCCCGAAGATGGGGTGGAGATGATCAAAGACCTTGTCAATGCCCTGGAAATTTCCAGTCTAAAGGGACGGGGCCTGGATGGCCCCGGCTGCAGGATTCTTGCAGAAAAGGCCATGGCCGCAAGCAGCATGAAGGGAAATCCCGTTGCCCTCACCCTTGAAGAAATCCTGGACCTGGTGTCCGGGGGGGTTGGTGTCAGTCCGGAGTGAGTCCCCTGCTTTGTTTGGTGATTTCAGGAATCCGTCGAGGGATGGTGATGACAAAGCGGGTCCCCCTGCCGGGTTTTGATCGGACCTTTATCGTTCCCCGGTGCTGTTCAATGACCTTGTTGGCGATGTAGAGCCCAAGGCCTGTTCCATGGGCTCCCTTGGATGAGAAAAAAATGGTGAAGATGTTCTTAAGTGTGGTCTTGTTCATGCCTTGGCCCGTGTCCTGGACCAGGAGGGTAATGGTTTCATTGTCTGCCCTGGCGTTGAATACCAGGGTATGATTCCTGCGGGAGGTATCTGCAACGCATGCCTCTACTCCATTTTGAAGGATGTTGACAAGGGCTGACTGGAGGCTTGTTCTGTCGATCTCCAGCATATCCTCCCCGTGATCGATTCGGATGAAGGATTTCAGGGTAATCCCATGGTGCTTTGTACTGTCTTTGACAATGGCAAGGGTTTCTTTGACAAAGCTTTGTGCAGAGATTTTTTCCCAGTTGAGTTTCCGGGTTTTGGTATAGTATAGGATGTCCAGTACCAGCTTTTTGATTCTTTTTGCCATCTGGCTTGAGGTTTCATACCCTTCCTGAATCCGTTCAAAGTTGTTGGTCTTCAGCCCTGATTCCAAGGCGTAGATGCCGCTGTCAAGACCGGTCAAAAGCCCCTTGACGCCGTGGGATATGGAGCCGATCATGAATCCCAGTGAGGTCAGGTGGTCTTCAAGGCGTCTCACCTCGGTGATGTCGGTCAGCATGACAAGGACCTTGGTGATCCTGCCCAGATCGTCCCGTATGGGGGCGGTCCAGTGCAGCACCGTATGCTTCAGACCAAACGAAGAGATGATCTGTGTTTCTGACGAGTGGTTCTTTCCGTCCTTGAAGGTCTTGTCCACCGGGCATATCCTGCATGGGTCGTCCCGGTTTTTGCAGATGCCAAAGCAGTATTCGCCAATGTGGTTGCCAAAGTATTCGTTGAATTTGATGTTGGAATCCACAATGTGGTAATCCCTGTCCTGGACATAGACAAAACAGGGCACCTCGTCAAAGAGCTGCTGGTAGTTTTCCTGGGAGGCAGCATACCGGCTCTTGTAGCAGTTTTCGTTAAAGCAAAGGTGCTGCTGCATATATTCACGTTCAAGGGCCCTTGTGATGTAAAAGTCAAAGCAGGCGGCATCGGCGGGCAGGACCATGAAATCAGAGGCCCCCCCCTTAAGGACCTTGATGCCAAGCCGTGCATGGTCCTGGTCAATTGCTGCAATGATTTCGGTCTCTATCATCGTGTTCCTGATGGCCGCAATGAGTGCCATATGATCGTTGTTTGTCGGATCAATGGCGATCAGTATGAGGTCCGGCACGATCTCGTTGGGCGCTAAATTGAAAGGTTGACGGGGGTCAAGCTGTTTGAAACTTGCCTGGGCATGAAATCGTGAAAGTTTCAGATCCGGAATGGATGAGCGGTTGAGATTGGCGATCAAAATGTGGTTTTTCATTTTTGCAGGATCCCGGGGTACTGGGGCGGGCTGGCAGATGGTTTTTGCCTGGCCGGTCCACGGCTTTCTTTGTCTGAAAAAAATTTTAATACTAAGCCAGGAAGTAAAAAAGGTCAATGCCTGGTTTTTAACTTGACACGCCATACCCTTTGTCACTATTTACACGGATACAGGATTCAAATAAAATTATACATATATCTAAATATAAAAAGGGGAGAGATCAATGAGTGAACAGGTTCAAACAAAGGAAAGGGTTTGGGTTAACGCCTATGAACCAGGGGTCCCTGAAACCATTGATTACGAAGCGGTGTTGATCCCCGAATACCTGGAACGATCGGCCCGTGATTTTCCTGAAAAAACGGCCCTGATATTTGAAGGTTACAAGATGACGTTTACGGAACTCAATGTCATGGTCGATACCTTTGCCGGGGTTTTACGTCGACTTGGCGTTAAAAAAGGCCATAGCGTCAGCATCCTTCTTCCCAATCTTATTCCCTGTGTGGTTGCCTACTATGCCATTTTAAGGACAGGGGCCGTTGCCGTAATGAACAATCCACTCTATTCGGACAGGGAACTTTTGCACCAGTTTAACGATTCGGGTTCTACCCTGGTTGTCACCCTTGATCTACTGGTCGAGAGAATGAAGGCGCTGCGGTCTAAAACGCAAATAACGAACATCATATATGCCTCCATTGGTGACTACCTGCCATTTGCAAAACGGCTTCTTTTCCCCCTGGTTGCAAAGAAAAGAAAGCTTGCGACGGATGTGCAGCCGGGACCTGATCTTTATTCGTTCAAGGAGTTGATGGACAAGAATGAACCCGACCGCACAGGGGTTGAAATCGATCTTGACGATGTTGCCATGTACCAGTATACGGGCGGAACAACCGGGGTGTCCAAGGGGGTGATGCTGACCCACAGGAACCTGAGCTACCAGGTTCAGCAGCTCAAGGCGTGGTTTCCCACGTTCAAGACCGGAGCGGACATCATGCTCGGCGCCCTTCCTTTTTTCCATGTGTTCGGGCTTTCCACCTCCATGAATTTTGCCATTGCCATGGGCTGGGCCAATATTCTTGTGCCCAAGCCCCAGCCTGAACCGTTGCTTGAAGCCATTTCAAGGTTCAAGCCTACCTTTGCGCCCCTTGTTCCAACCATGTATATCGGCATGCTCAACCATCCGAATATCGGCACAAGCGATCTGACGAGCATCAAGGGCTGTTTTTCCGGAAGTTCCCCCCTTCCCGTGGAGATCATCAACGATTTTGAGAAAGTGACCGGGGCAGTTATTGTGGAGGGGTTCGGCCTTACCGAGTCTTCTCCCGTGACCCATGTCAATCCCTTCCAGGGGACGAGGAAACCCGGCAGCATCGGTCTTCCAGTATCCGACGTGGAGTGCCGGATCGTCAACATGGAAGACGGTGTGACCGACGTTGCTACAGGGCAACCGGGAGAGCTGTTCATTCGGGGCCCCCAGGTGATGAAGGGGTACCTCAACCGGCCTGATGAGACCCGAAAAGCCCTGACCGACGACGGCTGGCTCCACACCGGGGATGTGGCGACCATGGATGAAGATGGCTATTTTTACATTGTGGACCGGATCAAAGATATGATCATTTCAGGCGGCTACAATGTTTATCCTAGGGATATTGAAGAGGTGCTTTACGAGCACCCCAAGGTTCAGGAGGCCTGCTGCATCGGCATCCCCCATCCCAAAAGGGGGGAGGCGGCCAAGGTGTTCATTGTGCTCAAGTCCGGAGAATCCGCGACCCGCGAAGAGATCCTTGACTTTTGTTCAACCCGGCTTGCAAAGTACAAATGGCCGGTGGAGGTTGAGATCCGGAGCGATCTTCCCAAATCTGCGGTGGGCAAGGTCCTGAAAAAAGATCTCAGGCAATAGAACGATTCGGGCAGTTGCGCTTTTTCTTGTTATCAAGGACTTTCCGGATCATGGCGATAAGTTCTTTGCCCGTGACGGGTTTGGCAAGGTAGGCGTCCATACCGGCGTCAAGACAGCGCTGTTCATCCTCGTGGGTGGCATGGGCGGTCATGGCAATGATGGGAATCTGCCTGCACCGGATGCCCGATTCAGGGTCCCGAATGATTTTTGTCGCCTGAATGCCGTCCATTTCCGGCATCTGGATGTCCATGAGGATCAGATCAAAGGGGTCCTGTTTGAGTTGCTGGATGACCTGGGTTCCGTTGCCTGCAACCGCTGTTGAAATGCCGTGGCGCTTGAGCATCATTCCGGCAACCTTCTGGTTTACCGGATTGTCATCGGCAATGAGGATTTTAATCTTTCCGGGGTCAAGAACACGGTCGGGATGGATCTTCTTCTTTTCAACGGGGGCCGGATCAACAGGGGACGGTTTTTCCGGCCTGAAATCCGGGGTGTCAGGTTTTTTTCCGGGTGTTTTTATATCGTTGTTCAGTTCAATAAAAACCCTGAACAGCGAGCCCCTGCCCGGTCGGCTTTCAACTTCTATACTTCCCTTCATCATCCTTGTAAGGTTTTTTGAGATGGCAAGGCCAAGTCCTGCCCCGCCAAAGGTCCGGGTCATGGAGGCATCTGCCTGGGAAAAATTATCAAACAGCTCTTGCTGGAAAGAGTTGGGAATGCCGGGGCCTGTGTCCCTGATCTCGTAGCACACAACCGTTGTCCTGTCCCGGCACTCAGACACCGAGGCGGTGAGGCTGACGCTGCCATGGGAGGTGAATTTTATGGCATTGTCCAGGAGATTGAAGAGAATCTGACGGATCCTGGCCGGGTCTCCCTTCAGAAACGCCGGCATGTTTCCAACTGTTTTGACCATGAAGTTGAGGCCCTTTTTGTCGGCCTTTGTCTTTAAGAGTGACCGGGTGTCCTCCAGGATCCGGGCGGGTGAGAATCGCTGGTTCCCAAGGCTCAGCCGGCCTGCTTCGATCCGCGATAAATCCAGGATGTCGTTGATCATGGAAAGAAGGGTCTCTGCTGAATTTGTGATGATTCGGGCAGATTCCCTCTGGGTCTCGGTCAGGTCATCCTGGAGAAGGATTCCGGCCATGCCCATGATGCCGTTCATGGGGGTTCGTATCTCATGGCTGATATTGGCCAGGAAACGGCTTTTGGCCAGGTTGGCCGCTTCGGCTTTTTCGGCCATGATTTTAAGGTCGTGGTTGGACGCCGCCAGTTCCCGGGTTTTTTTTTCCACCAGCGCCTCAAGGTCCTGGTTGAGCTGTCTGAGGTTTTTTTCTGCCCTTTTTCGACGTTCAAGCTCAACTTCAAGGGCTTTTGACAGTTTGAAACTCCTCAGGGCGATGGTGACCAGAGAGATCAGTTTGCCTGCCGTCATTTCGGTTTTGGCAGTATAGGTGTCGATCTGATACTCAGAAACCACCCGGGTTTCTGGTGCCTTGCCCGGCTGGCCTGTGCGGATGGTGATCTGGATATGATGGTTTTTTAGCGTGTTTCGGACATGGCGGACCAGGTCAAGACCTGCATTTTCCGTCTCCATGACCACGTCCACAAGAAGAAGGGCGGTATCCGGGTGCTTGTCAAGCAGCGAAATGGCCCCACGGCCTGAACAGGCGTTTAAAATCAGCAGGCCCCTTTTTTCAAAGGTGAAGCCTTCAAGTACCCGGGCGGTGATCTCATGGACGGACGGCTCATCGTCAATGATCATGACTTTCCACGGCTCTCCACCACGTGGCGAAGGCTGGGTCTTGATCGTCTCTTTTGCGAAAACAAGGTCGTTATTCACCATGGCCCCTATTTTTTTCGTTGAGGTCCCGGGGGGGTGTAAAGGGGCAGGTAGTCCTTATATTCAGTGGTCCCGCCTCCCCTGATATGACCCTTTTCCCTGTTTGTTGAATATTGCCAGTCGTTGCCTGTTTGTTTGTTCTGTTTGAGTCTTTCATACCCTGGATAGGTCTGTCTGTTTGCCGGATGGACCCAGTTGGGGTGGGGCAGGTGTTTCATCGCCTGTTTTTCCTTTGCACCGACAGGGCCGGAGATCGCTGTAAAAAAGATCATCGCCAGTATTGCGTTTCTGAAAATGAATTTCACCATTCCGTTATCACAGGGTTATAACCGTTCTGGTTTGTCAATGGTGTTGAACTTGAAGAAAGAATAAACCGAATTGGAATCAATTGCAAGGGCTTCAACCGGTCCGGCCCTGATCGGGTCCAGAGCGCTAACCCATTGACAAAGAAACGGCCCGGGGATAGGTTTATGGGATGAAATTAAGACTGATCATTTTGGTGCTCGCCCTTCTTGCCTTTCTTTCGGCATCAACCGGGGGATGGCTTTACTATTACTCGTTGAAGCAGAGTGCCTTCCACGACGCAGAAAATTATGCCGAAACAAGGCTTGAGCTTTTGAGGCGTCAGGTCAACTTTTTCCTGTCCGAGCATATTCGGCCGGTTAAGGCCCTGGCAGGCCTCAAGGAACTGAGGATGGCCCTTACAATGAAGGATGACCATTCCATGGCCCTGCTTAATCCCATTTTGGATAATTTTGCCTTTTCCCTGGGCCTTGATACCTGCTATCTCATGGATCGCCACGGTAAAACCGTGGCCAGTTCCAACCGGAACCGGGCAGACAGTTTCGTGGGCCAGGATTTCTCGTTTCGGCCCTATTTCAAAGAGGCGATCCTGGGTCGGGCTGCAACCTATCTTGCCCTTGGCGCAACCTCCCATAAACGGGGGGTGTATTACAGCCACCCCGTGTATGACAGGGCAAAAAGCAGTATTCTCGGCGTGGCCGTCATTAAATCTCCGGTGGCCCCTGCCGAGTCAAAACTCTTTACAGAATTTGAAGATATCCTTATGGTGACAAGCCCTGAGGGTATGGTTTTTATCTCGAACAGGGAGGATTTTTGTTTCAAGTTCCTGTGGGACCTTGATCCCAAGCTCGTCCAGGAAATTAAAAAGACCAAGCAGTTTGGCAACGGTCCCTGGCCCTGGGCGGGTTTCCAGCACAGGAAAAATGGCCATGTGTCAGACATTAACGGGGTGGATTATCTTTTTTCAGCCCTTGATCTTGACAGCTATCCGGGGTGGAAGGTTATTCATCTCCGGGATTACAGGGAGATTGCCCGTCACCTTGCAGATCCGTTCTTAAGGGTGGTTGGCCCTGCGGCCTTGATTGTTTCCATTCTCATCGGGATTTCGGTGCTGATTCTGTACCGGATTGCACTCCAGGAGATCCTGCGGCGAAAACGGGTGGAAAGGGAGTTGCGTTTCAGCGAGGAGCGGTACCGGGACATTTATCACAAGACCCCTGTCATGCTCCATTCCATCGATACCACGGGCAGGATCATCCGGGTCAGTGACTACTGGCTTGAAAAGATGGGCTACAACCGCGACGAGGTGATCGGTCGGGATCTCACACGTTTTTATACAAAGGAATCCCGGAGTCATGCCCTTGGGACCGTTTTTCCCGAGTTCTTCAGGACCGGGGTGTGCAAGGACGTTCCCTATACCTATTTAATGAAGAACGGCGGAAAGATTGATATCCTGCTCTCCTGCCATGGGGTGAGGGATGACAGCAACCGGGTGGTCCGTTCCCTTGCCGTGAGTGTGGATGTGACGGAAAAGAACGAGGTTCAAAAGGCACTTGAACGGGCAACCCGGAAATTGTCCACCTATTCCATGGACCTTGAGCAGCAGGTTCAGAAGCGGACGGCTGAGCTAAAAAAGGTTCAGGATAAACTTCGAAGATTGTCGGGAAGCATCATGGAGGCCCACGAGATTGAACGGGGCGCCCTTGCACGGGAACTCCACGATCACCTGGGCCAGGTACTGACGGCCCTTAAAATTGACGCCGTGTGGATCGAGCGTTTCCTTGCCCAAAGGGATCCTGATGCTGCTGTAAGGGCAGGTCGCATCTCTTCGTTGATTGACGACACCATCGGGGATGTCAGAAAAATGGCATTTCGTTTGAGACCCGGGGTGCTCGATGACCTGGGGCTTGTGGAGGCCCTGGAGTCCCTTACCGGAGATTTTGAAAAACGTTCGGATATCAGCTGTCTGTTCCAGGGTGTGACCCTTCCGGACATTGACTCAACCCTTGCCACGGCCCTTTACAGAATTGCCCAGGAGGCACTGACCAATGCGATTCGACATTCAAAAGCATCCATTGTGGCACTCACCCTTACCATGGATCAAGGACGACTTGTGCTGAAAATCAAGGACAATGGTGTGGGGTTTGCCTTTGACGATATTAACGAGACTCAGGGGTTCGGGCTTGCCGGCATGCAGGAGAGGGCTACGCTGGCCGGCGGCGTTCTTGAGATTTTATCCGGGCCGGAACAGGGTACTTGCGTGTGCTGCCTTGTTCAGGTCCAGGGGGGAGACCATGATCAGGGTATTGCTGGCAGATGATCATAAGATTGTAAGGGAGGGGCTTCGACGGATCATTGAAGAGAGCGGGGAGATGGAGGTGGTGGCCGAGGCTGAAGACGGTACCGGTGCCATCAAGGGGGCCTTGGCCGCAAAACCGGACGTTGCCGTCATTGATATCTCCATGCCCGGGCTTGACGGGCTTGAGGTGACCGATATCCTCAAGCGCCATGCCCCTGGCCTGCCCGTGCTGATCCTGACAATGCACGATGAGGACCAGTATGTTATCAAGGCCGTGGAAACCGGCGCCATGGGGTATGTGACAAAACAGTCTGCCCCGGAACAACTGGTGGATGCCATTAAAAAACTTCACTCTGGGGGGCGGTATCTCACGGAAAAGGCAAGCGAAGCCCTGGCCCTCAGGGTGGTCAGGGGGGATAAATTTCGTTCCGCTACGGATTCATTGTCCATGCGTGAACTCCAGGTGCTCCGAAAGCTGGCCCTGGGGCAGACCAACCATGAAGTTGCGGCAAGCTACAACATCAGCGTCAAGACCGTTGACACCTATCGGGCAAGGGTATTGAAAAAGCTTAACCTCAGAAATAATGCTGATCTTTCAAGATTTGCCATCAAAAACAGGATTGTTGAACTATAGATGTATAAATAAACAACGTTTATCTTTGTGTCTGGTTTACAGGTGTGCTATGGTTTTTAGTCTGTCGATAAACGGGTTGTTTTTTATTATCTTGCAACACTTAATGAAAGGTATTTAGAAGATTAACATGGAAGAGACAAACTACACCTTTGAATTTGGCGATTATGGTGAGACCACGGGCGTCCGAATCCACACCAGCGGCTCCGATGTACTTCAATACAAAAACATCAGCAAGGGAACAGCCTTTACCGAACAAGAGCGGCAAAAGCTTCATCTGTGCGGATTTCTTCCTCCCCGGGTAAAGAATCTCGAGGAACAGATTTCCTCATCCCTTAAGGTCATTGACGACAAAGAGAGCGACCTTGAACGCTTCGTCTATATCCGCAGCCTGTATGACAGAAACGTTACCCTTGCCCATGCAGTCATTGCAAGCGATATCTCAAGATTTTTGAGCATCATCTACACGCCCACCGTGGGTCTGGCCTGTCAGCACTATTCGTCCATGTTCAGAAGGGCCAATGGGATACACCTCTACCCGGGCAACATCGACCAGGCCGAAGAGATATTAAAACGTTACAGCGACCGGGACATCCGGGTGGCCGTTGTCACCGACAACCAGGGCATCCTCGGCATCGGGGACCAGGGCGCAGGCGGAATCGCCATCTGCCTTGGCAAGCTGATGCTTTATACCCAGGGGGCCGGAATTGCGCCCTGGCATTGTCTGCCCATCTCCCTTGACGTGGGGACCGACAACAAGTCGCTGCTGGATGATGTCACCTACCTTGGCTGGCGAAAACCCCGCTTAAAGGGGGATGATTACCTGGATTTTATCAAAAAGTTTGCCCGGGCGTTCAAGGCTGTTTTCCCAAAGGCCCTGTGCCAGTGGGAGGATTTTTCAAAGCAGAACGCCTTTACCATCCGGGACGTTTACCTCAACGATCTGATTTCGTTTAACGATGACATTCAGGGTACAGGCGCTGTTGCCCTGGCGGGTATCCTTGCGGCCATGAAGGTTAAAAAAGAGAAGTTTGTTGACCAGGTGTTTCTCATCAATGGCGCAGGTGCAGGCGGTATTGGCATTGCCGAACAGATCGAAACCGAGCTCATTGAAGAGGGCCTTGACGGGATAGAGGCAAGAAAACGGATTTTTACCATGGACAGCAAAGGGGTGGTCACCACGGATCGCACCCTTGAACCCTACAAGGAGAAGTTTGCAAAAAATCCACTCAGTCTTGAGTGGCTCGCCTCTCCTGGGGACAATACCCTTATCAACGTGATTAAGAATGAAAAGGTGACGGTTCTCATCGGCACCTCAGGCCAGCCCGGATCCTTTACCCGGGAGGTGGTCCTGGCCGTGGCTGCCAATACAGACCGGCCCGTTATTCTGCCCTTGAGTAATCCCACCACAAAGGCCGAGGCCATTCCCCAGGATGTTTACGACTGGACCGATGGCAAGGCCCTGGTTGCAACGGGAAGTCCCTTTGCCCCGGTAACGCACGGGGGTAAGCAGATTCGGGTTGGCCAGATGAACAATGCGTTTATTTTCCCTGGCGTGGGACTTGGGATTGTGGCTTCAGGTGCCCTGGAGGTGCTTCCCACCTTTTTCTCGGCTGCTGCCCACGCCGTTGCCGACTCTGTGACTGACGAGAACCTCAAGGACGGAATATTGTTTCCCCCCGTGGATGAGTTCAGACAGGTTTCCCTTAAGGTGGCCCGGTTTGTGGGTGCCGAAGCGATCCGGGGTGGTGTTTCAAGTGATTGCGCTTACAGCAGGTATCAGCACAACAATGATCAAGAGCGTTTGAACACGCTTATCGAGAAGATGTGCTGGAATCCTGTTTACCTTCCCATCATTTAAATGAATTATAGAAACCAGGGCTCCTTGCCGGATTTTTTCGGCCGGGGGCCTTTTGTATTTCGGGTGCAATGGCAACCGCCCCCGGGCCGGGTGAAAAAATATTGACTTTCCAGCCTATTTTGTTTATTTCCCAGCTTCAGTTTATCACACGGGAGGAACCCATGCCATGCCGGTCGTGTCGTTACAGAAGGTTTCTAAAACCTATGATAACCATGTTGTATTAAACAACCTGTCCCTGGATGTTGTCAAAGGGGAATTTCTCACCCTTCTCGGTCCTTCCGGCTGTGGCAAGACAACGGTTCTGAGACTGATTGCCGGTCTTGAAACCTGTACCCGGGGTGAAATTCATATTGACGGGTGCGATCACACCCATGTGCCTGCCTGTGACCGGGACGTCAACACCGTGTTCCAGAGCTATGCCCTTTTTCCCCATATGACGGTGTTTGATAATATCGCCTTTGGGTTGAAGCTCAAAAAAATACCATCCCGGGAAATCAAGACCCGGGTCGAAGAGACCCTGGCCCTTGTAAAGCTTTCAGGTCTTGGCAAACGGAGGATTCAGAACCTCTCCGGGGGCCAGCAGCAGCGGGTGGCCATTGCCCGGGCCATTGTCAATGAACCTTTGATCCTGCTCCTGGACGAACCCCTGAGCGCCCTTGACTACAAGCTTAGAAAGGAGATGCGCCTGGAGTTGCGGCAGCTCCACAGAAAGCTCGGCATCACCTTTGTCTTTGTCACCCATGACCAGGAAGAGGCCCTGATCCTTTCCGATCGGGTGGTGGTGATGAACAACGGGGTTATTGAACAGCAGGGGCGGCCAAAGGATATCTATGAGGAGCCGGTGAACCGCTTTGTTGCCGAATTTGTCGGGGAGAGCAACCTGTTTGATGCCCGGGTGGCCGCAATCCATGGACAGACCATGGACATCGAGGTTCTGGGTATTGTAAAGACGGTCAAGAATAGAAAAAATCATGGAAAGGGTGATGACATAACCGTTCTGCTCAGGCCCGAAGACATGATCGTTGAAAGGGGTGAAGAGATCTGCCCGGATGGCTTTTTTTCCGGCAGGGTCGAGGAGATGATCTACAAGGGAACCACCGTGGATCTGATCATTGTCCTTGATGGCGGCAAAAAGGTGTTTGTTCTTGAATTTTTCAACGAAGATGCCGAGACCATCTTTTACGATGTGGGCGAAAAGGTCTGTGTGTCGTGGATCGACGGCTGGGAGGTCGTTCTCTCCCATGAATGAAACCAGACTCTTTAAACGTACGGCTATCGGTGTCAATATGCTCTGGATCTTCTTGTTTGTGCTGGTTCCCAACCTCATGGTGGTTGCCGTCAGCCTTGTGGAAAGGGACCCGGTTTCGTTTTTCCGGTGGGTGCCGACGTTTTCCAACTACCGCAGCCTGTTTGATCCCGTAACAGCCAGGGTGTTCGTCAATTCCCTTGAATACTCTACGGTCACCACGGTTTTAACCCTTGCCCTAGGTTACCCCTTTGCCTGGTTTCTTGTCCGGGTCAGCGCACACAGACGTTCGTTCCTGCTCATGATGGTGATGGTTCCCTTCTGGACAAGTTCACTCATCAGAACCTATGCCCTTGTCATTCTCATGAAGGCCAATGGCTTGATCAATTCGATGTTGATCGCCCTTGGCCTGGTGGAGGGACCGGTGTCGATTCTCTACACGGACATTGCCGTTTATGTGGGGTTGGTATATTCCCTGCTGCCGTTCATGATCCTGCCCCTTTATGCGGTCCTTGAAAAGCTTGACCACGGTCTGATTGAAGCGGCACGGGATCTGGGTGCCAATACTTTCCAAACCTTCACGGGGGTGGTGCTGCCCCTTTCCCTTCCCGGGGTGATGGCCGGATGTATCATGGTATTTCTCCCTGCCATGGGGCTTTTTTATATTCCCGATCTTCTGGGCGGAGCCAAATCCATGCTGGTGGGTAATTTCATCAAAAATCAGTTTCTGACTGCGGGCAACTGGCCCTTTGGATCCGCAGCCAGCGTGTTTCTCATCGTTGCCATGATAATCATGATCGCCATTTATCTGCTGGTTATGAAACATTTTAACCGCTCGGTGATACCATGAGGCGTTTTCTGGGGACATTCTGGCTGACGGCGGTTTATGCCTTTCTTTACCTCCCGCTTTTTACCCTCATGGTTTATTCGTTCAACAGTGCAAAGTTCACAACCGTGTGGAAGGGGTTCACCCTGAAGTGGTATGTTCGACTCTTTGAAAACCAGCAGCTTCTGGATGCTTTTTTCAATTCAATGACCGTGGCTGTGGTTTCAAGCATCATTGCAACCATCATCGGCACCCTTGGGGCCTTTGCCGTGAACCGTTACCGGTTTGCCGGTCGCAAGATTTTTTTCGGGTTGGTCCATTCAGTGATGATGAGCCCGGACATTGTCATGGGGATTTCGTTGCTCATGCTCTTTGTTCTCATGGGGGTTGAGACCGGTTTTCTGACCCTGCTCCTGGCCCATGTCACCTTTTGCCTTCCCTTTGTCATTGTAACGGTCCATGCCCGCATCAGCGGGTTTGATCCCGCGGTGGTTGATGCGGCCCGGGATCTGGGTGCCGGTGAATTTGAGACTTTTTTCAGGATCATTCTGCCCATGATCCTGCCTGCGGTATTGGCCGGTTGGCTGTTGAGCTTTACCCTTTCCCTGGATGATGTTATCATCAGTTTTTTTGTGACTGGGCCGGAATTTGAAATTCTTCCCCTGAAAATATATTCCATGGTGCGTCTGGGGGTAAAGCCGGAGGTCAACGCCCTTTGTTCCATTCTTTTTTTAATAACCCTGGCTGCCCTGGCTTTGGCCCATTTTCTGACAAAGGAGAGAGTGTTAAAATGAAAAAATGGATGATTGTTGTACTGGCCGTTCTGGCGCCGGCCCTTGTGAGTGCTGCAAAGCCAAGCGTATATGTGTACAACTGGACGGAATATATGCCCGACGAGGTTATCTCAGCCTTTCAACGGGAGACGGGCATCAAGGTGGTGTATTCGACCTATGAGAGCAACGAATCCATGTATGCCAGGGTCAAGCTCCTCAAGGGCAAGGGGTATGATCTGGTGTTCCCCTCCACCTATTTTGTCCACAGAATGAGAAAAGAAGGTCTGCTGGCCCCCATTGACCGGTCAAAGCTGACCCGTTTCAAACACCTTGACCCCCTTCTCCTGGACAAACCCTATGACCCCGGCAATTTGTACAGCATTCCCTATGTGTGGGGATCAACGGCCATGGCCTTTAATCGAGACCATGTGAATCCCGGGAACATGACCTCGTGGAAGGATTTGTGGCGGCCGGAGTTTAAAAACCGCCTGGTGATGAACGATGACCTGAGGGAGGTGTTCGGCGTCGGACTCATTGTCAACGGTTTTTCCGTCAACGACACCAATCCCGATCACATTAAAACGGCCTTTGAGTCGATCAAAACCCTCATGCCCAACATCCGGGTTTTTTCCGGGGATTCTCCCAAACAGCCGCTGTTAAACCTTGAGGCCTATGCCGGCATGGTCTGGAACGGGGAGGCATACATGGCCTCCCAGGAGTTTTCTGCCATCGAGTATGTCTATCCTGAAGACGGTGCCATCTTCTGGGTCGATTCCATGTGCATTCCCAAAGGTTCCAAGAACAAGGATGCGGCCCATCAATTCATTGATTTTATCCTCAAGCCGGAAATGGCAAAGCTGATCTGCGAATATGTGGGGTATGCCCCGGCCAATCGTACGGCAATGGGGCTCATGGACGAGGGATTAAAGAACAATCCCATGATCTTTCCTGATCCTTCGATTGTGGAAAAGGGCGAGTTTCAGACGGATGTGGGAGATGCCATTCTTGTGTATGAGCGCTACTGGGAACAATTGAAAACAGGACTTTAGGTCAGGATAAAATATGATAGCCCATGAACCCGAAGGCAACTCCCGACAGATCTGCAAGATTCTTGTTGACCAGGGGTTGATATCCTCTGAGCAGTCAGCAACCATCCTGTCCCGGGAGGCTTCGGCCACGGCTGCCCTTGGGGCAAAAAGGGCTGAAAAAAGGAAGAAGAACCGTTCCGGGACGGTGATTGAGGCGCCCATCAGCTTTGTGGATATTCTGGTGGCGTTCAAGATTTCCCGCAGGGATGATCCGGACAAGAAGCTTGACGAAGATACCCTGTACGAGGCAATTTCCAGGGGGCTTGGCCTGGTTTACAAAAAGATCGACCCGCTGACCCTTGATCTCAACCTTGTGACCCGGACCATCCCCCGATCCTTTGCCATGAAGCACCTTGTTCTGCCCCTTGGGATGGATGAGGGCAGGCTTGTGGTGGCCACCTCGGATTTTTTCAACCATGAAGCCATTGATGACGTGGAACGGGTCTCTGATTTCAAGGTGGTGCCGGTCATCAGTTCAAAATCGGACATTGTTCGGCTGATTGACGAGTTTTTCGGGTTTCGCCATTCCATTACGGCTGCAGAAAATCAGTTTGAAGGAAGGGGGGTGGACCTTGGCAACCTTGAGCAGTATGTCCGGCTCCAGTCCATGGATGAGCTGCCTGCAACGGATCAGCACATCGTCAATGCGGTCAATCACCTGTTCTCCTACGCCTTTGACCAGCGGGCCAGCGATATCCATATCGAACCCAAAAGGGAAACCTGTCTTGTGAGGATGCGCATTGACGGCATGCTCCACACGGCATTCAAGCTTCCCAAAAAGGTTCACAATGCCGTGATTTCCAGGATCAAGACCCTGTCGCGGCTTAACATGGCTGAGAAACGGAGACCCCAGGACGGCCGGATTAAAACGGAAAAAGGGGGCAGGGAGGTTGAGATCCGGGTATCCACCATTCCCGTAGCGTTTGGCGAAAAGGTGGTCATGCGGATCATGGACCCCGACGTTCTGTTCCAGGACCTTGCCATGCTCGGGTTTTTCCCTGACGACCTTGAACGGTTCAAGACGATCGTGACCCGGCCCCACGGCATCGTGCTGGTCACTGGCCCCACGGGCAGCGGAAAGTCTACCACCCTCTACTCGACCCTGAGGATGCTCTCAACCCCTGCGGTCAACATTGTTACCATTGAAGAACCCATTGAGATGATCCACGAGGACTTTAACCAGATTTCGGTCCAGCCGGCCATTGGTGTCACCTTTGACTCGATCCTGAGAAACATCCTCCGCCAGGATCCGGACATTATCATGGTGGGGGAGATCCGGGACCTTGAAACGGCCCAGAGTGCGGTTCAGGCGGCCCTTACGGGCCATCTGGTGCTCTCCACCCTGCATACCAACGATGCCGTCACCTCGGTCACCCGGCTGCTTGACCTGGGCATCCCCCCCTTTTTGATTCATTCGTCCCTGGTGGGCGTGGCCGCCCAGCGGCTCCTACGGCGCATCTGTCCCGATTGCAAGAGCGACCTGACCATGGATGCCGCAGAGTTGAAACAGATGGGCCTGCCCGTCAACCTTGAGGGCGAGGTGGCCTTAAAGTATGGCAAGGGGTGCGTAAAATGTCGCCAGACCGGCTACAGGGGGCGCCAGGCTGTTTTTGAGGTGCTGCCCTATTCAGAGGCGTTGAAAAAAATGACCGCCCGGGACGCCAACATCCCCTCGTTGAGAAAGCGGGCCAGAATGGAGGGCCTGGTCTCCCTGCAGGAGAACGCCGTCAGGGCCATGCTCAGCGGCAGGACCACCTATCAGGAGGTCCTGAGGGTCACTGCCGGGCAGAACTGACCGGGACAACTCTTTGGTTCTTTTTCAGCCCCGGCAGGGTCGCTTTTATATCACGGTTTCACATTTTTTCCCGTAACGAATTCCCAGCCGATCCATTCGTTTCCGCAGGGTGTTGGGATGGATGTTCAATAATTGGGCTGCACCGCCGGGCCCGTTTATTTTTCCCTTGGCCGAGGTCAGGGCTCTTTTGATGTGAAGACGGTTTACCTGCTCTAAACTTAAAAAGGAATCCGGTTCGTTTGCTTTCCATATCGGATGAAGTCCCATGCCGTTTCCCGGAATCAGGCCTGAAAAATCCAGGTGGCGTCGGTTTCTGCAGCTGATCATGGTCCGTTCAATAATATTTTCAAGCTCCCTGACATTGCCCGGCCAATGGTAATTGTACAGCTGTCTGATCCCTTTTTCTCCAATCTCAGATGGCTTGGGAAGGTTCAGCTGACAGGCTTTTTTATCGATGAAATACCTGGCAAGATCCGGGATGTCTGATTTTCGTTGCCGAAGGGGGGGAATATGAATGGGGAAGACGTTCAGCCGGAACCAGAGATCTTTTCTGAATGTGCCGGCAGATACCATGGCATCCAGATTTCTGTGGGTGGCAGTAATCACCCGGATATCCAGGGAAAGGGGGTCTTTGCTTCCCAATCGTTCAATTTTATGGTTCTGGAGTACGTGCAATAGATTTACCTGGACAGACAGGGAAAGTTCTCCGATTTCATCCAGAAAGATGGTGCCTCTGTTTGCCCGTTCAAATCGACCCTGTTTTCTGATTATTGCACCGGTAAACGATCCTTTTTCATGTCCGAATAATTCGCTGTCCGCCAGGTTTTCATGAATGGCGCCACAGTTGACGTTGACAAAGGGACCGTTTTTGCGGGCCGAATACCTATGGATTACCGAGGCGATCAGTCCCTTGCCCACCCCGGTTTCTCCGGTCAGCAGCACCGAGGTGTCCATGCCTGCCACCAGTTTGACCTGTTCCATAACTCGGGCAAGCCCCTTTTCCGCACCAATCACCCTGGTTCGGTCAAAGAGAACATGATCATTATACTCTAGTGTTTCCATTGTTTTTACTCTCAACTCATGCAATAGTCGGGATGGGACCAAGCGTCTCTCCAGACACAAAAATTTAGTTGGATTGATTTTGGATAGGAACTATCCGAGGTAAAGCCTGTTGTTGTTTTGAACGTCCTCGATGGAATGGGGATTCCCATGGGTAAGGGAAACGGAAGCTGCCGGGGATGACAGCAAAGCAATCATTTTTGCCCAGATCCATCGTTTTACGATGATCGCTTTTTTTTCCAGGTCTTTCCTCATTTTGTACCCCCGCTTTATCTCAGAATTAAAAATTACTCTCTACTATAAAGCAATACGAATGAGTCTGAAAAAACCAGCGTAATAAATTCAGCAGGGCACAGAATTAAATTTTGTACCTGACGCAAAATGTTTTTCTGGCTCGGGTCAGGAGGGATTCAACAGCATGGAGTGTCACTCCCAGCGTCTCTGCAATTTCTCTGTAGCTCATTCCCTGTTCATGCCTCAGGTAGATGGCCGTCCGCTGGTTTTCCGGGAGCCCTGAAAGGATACGATCGATATGCTGTTTCAGTTCTGCTGCGCAAAGCTGGCTCAGGGGGGTTTCTGTGCCTACGGTTTCAGGGGGGGTTGTCATTGCCTGTGGCCGCATTTTCCGCAGATGATCAATGCACAGATTCCGGGCAATCCGGAACAGGTAGGTCCGCAAGGCGGCAAAGCTGCGATAGGCGTCAGCCGTACGGTAAAGCCTGAGAAAGACCTCCTGGGAGATATCTTCAGCCTCCTGGGTGTCCTTCAGGAGGCTGAGGGTAAAACCATATACCGCATCCTGGTGGCGGTTCAGAATTTCCCGGAATGCGCCCTTGTCCCCTTCTAAAATCAGGGCAACCAAATCAGCATCTGCTTTGTTTTTATAACGGGAGGTGAAAATCAACCTTGAGGTCTATCCTTGGGCATCCTTTTTTTGAACTCCCTGTCCATCTCCGAAATAAGAAACAAGGTTTTTTTGCTCCCAATCAGTTTTCGAATTTTGATAATGTGTTCGGCCTTGTTCAGGGCGCTTTTTTTTGAGAGCTGGCTGTATGCCTCAATCAGGGGTGAGACCATGTTCATATCTATATCTCCGGGCCGGGCCATCAGCATCAGCACTTTTCCCTCTTCAATAAAACCCTGCCTGATAAATTCCCGATGATCAGCAGCCATCTGCTCGAAGGATTGGGCCACTTTCTGTTTGACCCCCTCGGCCAGATCCATTTTGGCCAGGATTTCCAAAACCGGTCCTCCTGGTCCTCCTGGTCCTCCCGGTCCTCCCGGTCCTCCCGGTCCTCCCGGTCCTCCCGGCGGGGGAAATCCGGGCGGCATTTTTTGGGTCATGGCAGTAACGACGAATCCGATGTTCATTGCCAGGGAAAAGAACAACAATACCCACACCCCCTTTTTCCAAGATACTAGGCCCATGATGACAGAAAATCTCCTGCAGAAAAGAGGAATTCGAAAATACTATATTGACTCAACTGTTCGGCGTAGGACCACCCGGATCCCAGTTGACAGCCGATACCCAGTCCGATCAACGCGCTTGCCATCATGGCCCCCTGCATCCTCCAACCGATAATTGTCCACCAGTCGGTTATTCCCTGGGGGCCTGCTTCTTCTATGAACAGGGATAAGGTCTTTTTCTTCAGACCTGCAGCAGGGCGGGCAGGGGGGCGGGTGTCCAAGAGACCGGTCAGGCGATGTAACTCTTCTGCCTGTTCTAAGCAGTGCCTGCAGTTGACAAGGTGATGTTCAAAAGCCGTCCTTTTATCCAGGGACAGTTCTCCATCAATCCAGGCGTTCATTTTTTGGTGTGCATCCTCGCATTTCATGGCATACCTCTTTTTTGTTGAAGCATTCATTCTCATTAACGAACAAGTCGTAAAATTCCAGCGTATTATTTTCAATGCCCACCATGGTTTTACGCCATTTTAAAAAATTCGCCTGATTTACCCCATGGGGGAGCAAAACATTACCCCATGGGGTAAATTTCGGGAGGACGTATATGTAACTATCTAAAATAAAAGAATATAAATAGTAGGCATGTTTTCTGCTCCTATGAAAAATTTATCGGAACAATGCTATCGGACCATATGGCGCAGAACTTTAACTGAAAGGTAAGTAAAATGAAAATTCACCTTCATAAAAATGCCACTACAACGCCGGCACATCGGGCATTTATTCAGAATAACCCCAACATGAGTGTGGCCCAGCTGGCAGAAAAAATAGGGGTCAGCAAGACCACCGTGCGGCGCTGGCGGAAGCGGTCCAATGTATTTGACCGCCCCCATACCCCGAACTGCATCAACAAAGCCCTCACCCCTGAGGATGAGGTCAAGATTGTTCTTTGCCGTCTGGCCACCCGGACCGGGCTGGATGACCTTCATAAAATTGTTAAATCTTTTCTGGGTATCCATTGCTCAAGGGCCAGCCTGAACCGCTGCCTGAAGCGATATGATATCTCAAGGTTGCCCGGGCTGCACCATGCTGTTCCCTATGACCTCAAGGATTACACAGGCACTTATTTTTATTATACCTGTTTTCAGATTTCCGGATTTTCCGGTTCAACCGCTCCTTTATGTCTGCACACACTTCTGGACTGCTCGTTCAGGATTTTTAATGCAGAACGGTCTGTTTCCGGTCAGGAATTCCTGTGCCGGCATATCCGGGAGTTTCCGTTGAGGGTTCTGGGCATCATTTACCAGGATCCAGTTGTACTGACCCCTGATGCAGACACTGGACAGGACCTTCATCTGGATACAATGGTCGAGAGCCAGTGTCGGTCACACAGGATTATCGCCCATCACCTTGAGACCCAGAATTCCAGAACCATTCAAAAACTTAAAGAGGCCTGCGTCACCCTCAACAATAGTGACCCCCTTGTTGCCTGGAATTTTCCCTGGTCTTCCAACGCTGAGTTTGCCGAGGATATCGATCAGTATAATACCCGGTTCACCCTTGGTGCATTGAAACAGCAGACCCCCCGCCAGGCACTCAAGGTGCATCATACGCATTTCCCCAGCAGTTTTAAAAAGCCGGAAGGCCTGCCTGTAATCTGATTGCCCGTCCTGCCCCGTGATATCCGGGGCCCGTGGGCGGGCAGATGGAAAGCGTTCTTTGAAAGGTAGACGTGCAATCTAAATTAATATTTTATTTTTGTCAAATCTCAGTGGATTGTTTTTCGTATAAAACCAGTAGCGCCAATGGCTGGTTGATCTTGTTGCAACCAATCGATTGAGACTTGTATCTCGCTGTTTTTTGACTGGTTTTTTTCCCCTAAAGAAACCCTTGGAGGCTCACGATAGCAGGTTTAAGAACGGATTGATCCGGGCGGTTAGTTCCCGCCAAGCCAGTGCACATACTGAAAATATTTCCGGTGTGAAAACAGGTAAACCGACAATGATGTCTTCACCATTTGACCCAATCCCACGGAGGGAAAAACATGAGTCTAACACTTAATACCAATGTTGCGGCACTAACCGCTCATAAGAACATGCTCTCAAACGACACTGCAATGACAACATCCCTGGAACGGCTGTCCACTGGCCTTAGAATCAACTCGGCTGCGGACGATGCCTCGGGCATGACCATTGCTGATTCCCTGAAATCCCAGTACCTGGGGATCGGACAGGGCATCGAGAATGCCAACGAAGGGGTTTCCATTGTCCAGATTGCCGACGGTGCCCTGGAAGAATCCATCAACATCGTCAATACCATCAAAACAAAGGCCATTCAGGCGGCTTCCGACGGCCAGACCTCAGATACCCGGGCGGCCATTCAGGCGGACATTGACAAACTGCTCGAAGAACTGGACTCGATTGCAGAGACAACCTCCTATAACGGTCAACAACTGCTCAACGGAGAATTTACCAACAAGGAAATTCAGGTGGGGTCCTCTTCCAACCAGACCTCCACCATCAATATCGGGTCTGCAGCATCAACGGATACCGGCCACATCTCCACGGCCAACCTGGCCATGGACAGTGAAGATGGGGGGGAGGTTCAGCTCACCATCACCTCAGCCATGACAGGAGAAGAGGTTGAGCTGGAAGCCATCGAGATTCTCCAGAACAACTCTGCGGAGAACGGGATGGGGGCCCTGGCCGATGAGATCAACACCCAGACCTACCGCACCGGTATCACCGCCCTGGCGGTGGTTGAAAGCACCACGGACGAGGCGATCCAGGAAGGGGCCACCGGATCGGACTTTGCCATCAACGGCGTGAACATCGGCGCCATTAATGTCAGCGATAATGATTCAGATTCCGCCCTGGTCACGGCCATCAATGACAAGACCACCGACACCGGTGTGACGGCCAGCATGGAGACCAACGGTTCCCTGACCCTGACCTCCGACGACGGACGGGCCATCACCGTGACCGGGGATACCGGGGAGGTTTTCGGCAGCCAGTCGGCAGAAGACCTGACCACCATCGGGTACATTACCCTGACCCAGGAAGGATCCAGCCAGTTCAACATTTCCGGCACCAGCAGCGGCGGCATTGGCGATGCCATCACCCTGGACGCTGACCTTGAAACCATCAGTGACAGCAGCCTGGGCGCCGGATCCACCATTGCCAAGGGCTCGATCCTGGCTGCCGGCAGCGAAGTGGGCGGGGATGCCGTGGTGAATGTTACCGTCGAGGAAACCCTGTCCGATTATGAGATGGTCCAGGGCTCGACCCTGGGGGCTGGCTCTGTCCTGTCCCAGGGTACGGTGGTGGGCGGTAGCGTTACGGTGGCCGGTGAAACAGGCACCCCGGCTGTCACGAGTCTGAATCAGGACATGCTGGTCACCCAGGGCTCGACCCTGGCGGCCGGAACGATACTCGGGGCGGGCACGACGATCACCTCGACCTTTACGGACAATGGTACGACCTATGCTGCCGGCAAGACCCTGACCACGAATGTCACCCTCACCAGTGATCTGAACGTTTCCAAGGACATCACCCTGTCGGATGATTCGTCCGTTGCCGCCGGCTCTAGTCTGGCCCAGGGCAGTGTCATGGGGGCGGATATCGAGATCGGGGTGACCTGGGATTCGACAACGGATCCGGCTGCTGATTTGACGGGTAACACCTCTTCTGATGCCGTGGTTACGGCAGCCAGTGCTGACCTCACCGCCAACGCAATCACCCTGGCGGCGGGGAGCACCCTGGCCGACGGTTCCACAGTGGCAGTCGAGGGAACCACATACGCTGGCCCCACCCTGGTGACCACCACCGGCACCCTTAATACCGGGGATACCATTGTCGATGGCACCAGCTACACCCTCGACGGAACCCAGACCCTTACAGATGATCTTACCACCGACGCCACCGGCGCCACCCTTCTACAAGGGTCCATTATCGCCGAAGGGAGCGCCGTGGGGGCACAAACCCTTGCTGCAGCTAGCTACGACATTGCCACCCTGGATACTGCCAACATGACAGAGGCCATGACCCTAAAGGCCGGCTCGGACCTTGCCGGCGGATCTCTCCTCGTGGCCGGCTCTACCCTGGGCGATGCCACCACGGTCACCGGGGACAACGGCGGCAATCTGAGCACCTATGCGAAAACGGAAGTGGCCGCCGGTTCCACCCTCGAGACCGGTTCTGTTCTGGCGGAAGGCTCTGTGGTGGAGGAAGCCATCACCATTGACGGGAATACGGAACTGGACAATGCCATGACCCTAAAGGCCGGCTCGACACTGAATGCGGATTCCATATTTACCGCCGGCACCACCATCAGCCAGGACATGACCCTGAACACGGCTACCGGCGGCGGCACCACTACTGAAGTTGAAGTGACCGCAGGCACGGTGCTCACCCAGGACCTCTATCTGGATGACAACACATTCCTGTCCGAGTCCATGACCCTGGAGGCGGGCAGCACCATTAGCGATGGATCGGAACTCATCATTGACAGCGAGGGCGGCGGTGATCTGACCCTGAGCGACGAGGAAAGTCTGACCTTGAGCGATTTGAGTGTCATGACCCAGGCCGATGCCCAAATCGCCATCGACATTGCCGACGCCGCCCTGGCGGATCTGGATGCGACCCGGTCCAGTCTTGGTTCGGTGCAGAACCAGCTCACCTCCACCATCGCCAACCTGTCCGTGACCAGTACCAATGTCCAGTCTGCGGAATCCTCCATCCGGGACGTTGACTTTGCAGAGGAAACCGCCAATTATACACGGCTTTCACTCCTGGCACAGACCAGTTCCTATGCCCTGGCCCAGGCCAACTCTTCTTCCCAGAACGTTTTGAGCCTGCTCCAGTAAACACACGAGTGCCATGACAAAAAGAACCTCCTGCAGCCAGGGCTGCAGGAGGTTCTTTGTTTGCACCGCAAGGTCTTTTGTTTACATGTAATCCACCAGGCTCAGTCCCATGATGGTCGAGCAGGAACTTAGGGCGGCTTCATACACGGTCTCGGCGGAATTGAGTGTCATGATCGCTGCCACGGTATCGGCATCCTGGACATCCGAGAGCTGGGTGGTCAGGGTGGTTTCGGTATCGGATGCCGTGGCGGCTGTGACCGACAGGCTGGAATAGGCCGTCCCCACAGAGGCGATGCTGCTGGTGAGGCTTTCGTAGTGGTTTTCCAGGCGGATCATGGCCCGCTGGATACCGTCCACGTCATTTGCCGCCAGGGACGCTTCAAGATCAAAAAGGGTGTCGAAAATGCTCCAGGTGGCTGCCTCCCCCGCCACCGGTCCTGAATGAACGTCTTCGGTGTAAAATCCCAGGTCTGTTGCGGCACTTGACCCGCTGTTTGTACCGCTTGAAAAAAGCAGGTCAAAGGAGGCCAGCTGGCGGCCCGTATCCGTATCCTCCTGGATGGTGAACCCCTGGTTGTCTTCGTTGTAAATCACCTCGTAGTTGACCCGGCTGCCGCTTTTTGCAGATGCGGTTTCCAGGGCATCTTCCACAGCCCGGGCATAGGATTCGGGGTCCGGGTAGGAGCCCGGTTCGATACGGGCGGTGAGCTGGGTGGACCCGTCCGCTTCGCCCGTCAGGGTCTCGATGAAATCGATGGTGTTGTTCGCTTCGGTCACCGTAAAGGCGTCGGCCACGGCAAAGCGGCTTTGGGCAGGTTCAATGGTCACGGTGTCACCTTCAAACCCCAGGTCCTGGAGGATGCTGTTGTTTTCAAACCCTTCAACAATATCAAAGAATACCGTGGTTCCGTCTTCGGGGGTGGCGTTGAGGTTTAGAACGATGTCTGCCGTCCCGTCGTCGTCCAGGTCCAGCGTCAGGGTCTGTCCGTCCGCCTCAATTTCAGAGGGCAGTCCGTATCCGGGATCATTCTCAACGGTCCAGCTGCTGTTCGCTGCTGAATAGGTCAGTGTCAGGGGGGCTGTGCCTTCGGGTTCCGGGGTGTACTCGGTCAGGTTCGAGGGATTGATGATCTCAATCTCCATGTCCGGCAACTCCCCGTTGGTGACCCCCATGCCCGAGATCCGGACCGTATCCGTCTGCACAGCGGTCAGGGTTGTAACCATCTGCGGGTCAGCCGTTTTGTCCGTACCGATGGAAAAAACGTTGTCCGTCCCATCATAGGTCACCCCGTAGCCCACACCGTATCCTTTGTCCAGGGACGCCTGGGTCATGGTGGTTTCAACAATCTGCGCCAGGGCTTCCCGGGTATAGGTACCGTCTGGAATCAGGGCTTCAATGGTCAGGATGTTTTCCGTTCCAGTGCCCGGATCTTCTTGAAAGACAATGGAATGGTTGCTGTCATCCACGATAATCTCATCCTCATAAAACAGGTCGCAGCCGCAGCATTCAATGGACAGGACCGTGTCCTTGCCGGTCTTTATGCGGGTGGGATCATCACTGCCGGCATAGGCAACACCGGTGGAATTGTCAGGATCATCATAGGAGAACGGTGCCACCTGGTTCTGATCACCGGCAAAGACATACCCGCCGTAGGCTTTGGTGTTGGTAAGATCAATCAGTTGATCCAGGTAAACCTGCATGCTCTCGGCGGCATCGGTTCGTTCCTGGGCGCTGGCCGATGCATTGGCCAGCTGGGAACATAAAAGGTTGAGTTCCAGCATCTGGTCTGCCATGGCGTCAAGGGCGGTCTCGGCAGCGGTCAGTATGGTCTGGCCCTGGTCGATATTGGCCTGGTACTGGTTCAGGCAGGAGATATTGGAGTTGATGCTCAGCACCTGGGCCATGCCCGATGGATCATCCGAGGCGCAGTTGATCCGGCAGTTGGTCGAGACCACCTCATTGGCCTGGCTTAAGCTTGTGGTCAGCCGATTCAGCTGATAGGTGGCTTGCTTGTATATGGTGATGGTCGGGACTCTCATGGTCGATCTCCTAAATTCATTTTCAGGCAACGTTTTTTTCATACTTCCGATACGTGGGGAAGGCATCTGTTCCCGCATCAACGTATGGCCAGAAGGGTTGCAAACATTTCATCCACAGCGGTCAGCAATTTGGCTGCAGCCGAGTATGCGGCCTGCTGGGCAGTAAGTTTGATCATTTCTTCGTCCAGGGAAACGGCGGAAAACGAATCCCGCTGTTCGGTGAGCTGGTATACCATGAGTTCCGCATACTCAAGGGAGGTCTGCAAATCGGATGACTTATACCCGATGGTCGAAATCAGGGTGGCCTCGTAATCATCCAGGCTGGTTTCCGAAATGCTTGCCGTGGGAGCCTCTCCCCGGGTATACTCCCATTGCTTTATGGAAAGGGTTTCATTCCGGGTGTCGGACATGGCCAGGGCATTGGTATTGTCCCCGGACGACAGTTCTCCCGTGGTTGAATCCACCCTGCCGGATGCAATGTAGTCCCCGTCGGCCAGGACCTCGTTCACCCCGATGGTTCCGGCATCGGTGCCGGTAAAAAAGGTGTTGATGCCCAGGGCTGCGGCCAGGCCGCTGTCTCCATCCTTGTCACCGGCAAAGGCAAAGCTGAAGTCCGAAGAATCGGTTTCGGTCAGATCCATGAGGATGTGCCCGTCCCCGGTTACGCCCTGGTCAAAGCGGACCTGAATGTCCCCGAGTCCGTCACCGTTCAGGTCCACCAGGAATCCGTTGTCATCGCCGCCTTCAGGGATGATCTCCAGGGTTCCGCCGGTGGGGTCGTTCTCAATTGTCCAGGTGCCGTTGATCCGGGTGAACTGAAGGTCTTCGGCTGCTGTCTCCAGGGCCGTATAGTTCAGGACGGTGATGGTTGTATTTGCCTCGCTGATGCCGTCTGCATTGCTGAATCTGATGTTGTCAATGGCGCAATAGTCTTGGTTGGTGTCCAGGACCAGGGTGTTGTTGTCGGACACGGTTGCGGTGATTCCGCCGGCGCTTCGGTTGAATTCATCGGCAAAGGAATCCATGGTCCAGTGCCAGTCCGAAAGGGTGTCGGCCGTCCCGACCCCGTCATCATCGGTGTCAAGGGGCTGGCCCGTGGCGTCCGTGGTCACATAAAACACGTCTCCTGCCACCAGGGTGCCGCTGTTAAACTCCAGGGTCATGCCGTCCACTTCTGCATAGACCGGCACATCGGCAGCATCGCTGCCCGCCAGTTCCACCGTGCCCGAAGCGGAACCCGAGGACCACTCGATCACGATGGGCTCGTCGTTGTCCGGTAAACTGCCCCCGGAGGTCACGGTAAATTGATAGGTGTCATCAATGCGGTTGGCCGTGCCGGTTACATCCAGCGCCAGGGAGTCGGGGATGCCCTGATCATCCGTATTGATCCTGAGGGTGTTCCCGGCCACCAGGCTGCCTTCTGTGACCTCAAAGGTCAGGGCGGTTCCGTTGCCGTCGGTAATCTCCACAGTTCCTGGCCCAAGGATTTCGACATACCCGGATTCCCCCGTGGGATCCCCGCTGTTGTCAAAGCATTCCCAAAAGACGACGGCCGCATCCCCCCAGGTCTGGGCCGTGGCAGAATTGTTGAATTCGTCGCCGGATACCAGCAGTTCGTTTTCCGGTGCTTCGGCGCCAATGCCGGTCCCTGTGGATACGGCCAGGGTGGCGTCATCGCCTGTATTGTCCGTGAACCCGGTAATAGCCAGCGGGTCATCGGCTTGTTCTGTTCGGACAATGGTGACGCTGACACCGTTCTGGAGCACCTGGTATCCTTCGGTGGGCAGGGCCGCGGTCAAAGCGGTGTACAGCTGAAGGGCCTGCTCTGCATCGTCAAGCCCTGTGCCCGGATCCATGACCGTATACGAGACCCCATACCCGTCCACTTCAAAGGAGATGGTATCCCCGTCGTCAAAATGGGTGTATCCGTCTGTTCCCCCGAGGGTGACCATGCTGTTGCCGCTGCCCGCTTCGCCTTTGGTGCCGAAAAGTCCGGTCGAAGTGGTGTCGTCCGAGAAGATCGTCACATCCGGGTCCATGAGAATCGTCACACTGCCTAAGAGCACCGCGGCCGTGTTATAACTGCCGCCGGCCTCCCCCACACGGGCCCCAGCCGAACCGATGGTGCTCTCCTGGCATCCGGCCAGGGCAAAACCCAGAAAGTCGTCCGTGGAGGTGCCGGGGGTGGCGCCGTCCGTGTCTGTATTGTCAAAATCCAGCTGGCCGTCGCCTGTGACCGTGCTGCTGTCCAGGGCAGTGATTGCCACACTGGCGTCATCTCCCGTATCCCCGGAAGCACCCGAAAGCGTGATCCCTGAACCGTCCGTGGTTCTGAGGATGAGCTGGCCTGTGGCATCGTCCAGCTCTGCTGTGAAGGGCAGGTTTGAAATCTGGCCACTGATGGCATCGTAGAAGGCCTGGGCCACCTGGCTTGAATCCGAAGTGTCCACATCTGTCAGGTCAATGGTCACGGTCACTGAATCCGGCGCGGCCGCGTCCGTGGCCAGGGTCAATGTCAGGGTATCATTGCTGTCAAAGTTCTGGAAATTGTCCAGGGCCACGCCTGCGTTGTCGATCACCTCAAAATCCTGGATTCCCATGGTGACCCCCGAGGCGCTCTGGAGGGTGGTTCCATCGACCATCAGATCCGTGTTCTGCTGATCCTCGTTGATGGCTTGGGCAGCCGCTGCCAGGGCCGTTTCAAACTGGGCTTTAAGGGAACCCTGGGAGGGGTCCACCGTAAAGCTGACTGCCTGTTCCTGTCCGTCCACATAAAGGGTAAAGCCTATAATGTCACCGTCCTGGGCCTGGGTGATGCCGTCCAGGGAAAATTGGACCTCGGTGGCCGAGGCATAGGCGGTGATGCCGTCGATGCTGCTGAGTTCGGCTGCGATGTCGGCTGCCGATCGGGCAGCCCCCGAGCCTGAATCACTGATTTGAAGCTGCTGAGTGCCGTCAGAGGTGGTGATGGTAAGGACCTGTTCGCCCAGGGCCGCGTCCAGGGCATCTTCCACACTGCCAGAGGCCGAAGGGGTGATCCCTCCCAGGGCGTCGCCTGCCGACTGAACAACGGTCTGTTCCCCCAGCATCCCTTCATCCACCACGGTGAATTCATAGGTGGTGCCGGCCTGGCCTTTGCCCTGGACGTCCGTGATCTGCGCCCGGGAAATGCCCATATCCACCACAACACTCTGGTATGTGCTGTCTGCCGACGAACTGTCCTGGATAAAAATGGAAAAATCCTGGGAATAGTCGATATTATCGCCATGGGCGAGGCTTGCCAGGGTCCCGCTGTTGTCCGTGGCATAGGTGCCCTCCAGGGGACCATCAAAATAGGTCTGGCCGGCCCCCTGGGAGTGCTGATAGTTCATCGTCCAGATGACGGCCGAAGTCAGTTCGTCCAGCTCGGCACTGATTTCAGGGATCACGGCGTCCCGCATGGTCAGCCATCCGGCCATGGCCCCCCCTGAGATTTCATCGGTGATATCGCAGTTGCTTCCGGAGTTCCCGCACCAGTATATCCGGTTGTCGGTCACCTTGAGGGCATGGGAAATGTCGTCTTCCACCAGGGGAAGTCCGCCGGTGGTGGTGATCAGGTAGGTGCCGTCGTTTTTAACCGTGATGTCGATGTCGATGAGTGCACCGAGTTCATCGACCAGAGTGTTGCGCTGATCACTCAGGTCATTGGCGTTGGCACCCCCACTCTCCGCCGACAGGATGTCCTGGTTCAGGGCGGCAAGTTCCGTTGTGAGTGAATTGATCTCACTGACACCGGAAGAGATTTCCTGGGCAAGGTCGCTGAGCAACCCGTCAAGGGAAGAATCAATGGCATTGAGCCGCTGGGCCAGTGCCTGGCCGGTTTCATAGACCTGTTCCTGTTCGGTGTCCACGGCAGGGGTGTTGCCCAGCGCTTCCCATGCGCTCCAATAATTATCCAGAAGGGTGTTGAGGCTGTCATCGGTATTTTCTGCAACAAGATCCTCGATCTGGTTCATATAAACCAGCTGTTCTTCGATGGCTGCCTGGGCCGACAGCTTGGTGGTCAGCTGGTTTTCAAGCAGCTGGTTGACCTCCTGGGTGACTGATGCCACGGTTACCCCGGTCCCGTATATCTGTCCGCCTGTGGAGACCGTATTGGTGGTGATGTACTCGGCGGTCTGGATACTGTACCCGGTGTTGTCGGCATTGGCAATGTTCTGACCGGTGACGCTGATGGCTGCCTGGTAGGTACTGAGGGCAGAACCGGCAGTGTTCAGGATGGAACTGAGACTGCTCATTGCCGTTTTTCCTGGTTGGTATATTGTGATACCACCCAGAGCCGTCTCATTACCCCCTTGGCCATTACCATGTTTTTGCGGGCTGCCTTTATCATTGACAGGTTCTCAGCCTCAAGGGTCCTTGCAAGGCAAAGAAGGGGCTGGTCACGATCCGGGTTAAATTCCGGAATTGCCTTGAGCCGGTTTGCCAGGGTCCTTGGGCAGGTGCTGGGCAGTTTCGTTCCTGCCATGCGCTTCAACTGCTCCCGGATGGAACCCGCCAGATGCTCAAAACGGTTGATGCAGTTATTTTTTCTCAATATCAGTTTGTTGAGTGCCCGGGTATCGAATTTCTGTCCTGCCTCATACTCGGCTGCCAACAGTTTTTTCATCTCCCGGTGAAGGGCCAGGGTCCGGATCATTTTTTTTTCAAGGGTATCCAATCCGTCTGTCTCTGGGCTTTCTTTAAACAAGGGTATCATTGGGAACCTCTCTATCGTTTCATGGAAATTACCGTGCTCATCATCTCATCCACGGTAGTGATCACTTTTGCATTGGCCTCGTAGGCATTCTGGAGTTCGATCATTGAGACGAACTCATCGGAGATATCCACGTTGGACAGTTCAAGGGAATAGGAACTCAACTCACCCAACCCGTTACTTCCGGCTGTGTTTGTGATGGCCGATCCGCTTTCAAGGGTTGCGGAGTATAGATTCCCCCCTTCGCTGACCAGGCCGTTGGTATTGGTGAAGTCTGCCAGGGCAATCTTAAACAGTGCGATATTCTGACCATTGGAGTAACTTCCGGTCATCGTACCATCCGATGAGACTTCTACCCCTGAGAGTTCTCCCGGCGGGTATCCGTCGGAATCCTGGTAGGTTGTGGACGAAGCGTTTGCATACTGGGTTGTGGAAAGGGAATCATTTACCCAGTTGTTGCCGTCCCACTGGGAACCGATATTAAAAGAAATATCTGTTTCAGTCGTTCCGAACTCCCCGCCCTGGAAGTCCGTGGTAAACTGGAAATAACCGGTATCTTCGGCTTCATCCGTTGAACATTCCCGCCATGCGCTGGACCCTGAGATATCAAAGGTAATGGTGGTCCGGTCATTCAGGGGGTCGGTATTCGTGCCGCTCTTCAAGTCTTCGGAAAAGGTGAAGACAATGTCTTCATCGTCGTCCTCGCCGCCGGATCCGTCCAGGTCGATGACCGCCTTTGTCTCGTCACCGGAGAGAACGGCATTGCTGTATCCGGCAGGCGGCATGCCCGGGTTCACATCAAAGCTCAGGGTGTCCCCGTCTGTCGGGGCAGTGGTTCCCCCTGAAGTGACGTCGAGGGTCAGGTCTGTTGAGCCGTCACCGTTGAAATCTATGGCCACACTCTTGTCTGCGTTGGTAGTGATTTCGGCGTTGCCGTATTCGGCCGGCGGGGTGGGGTCGATGCCAAAGGAAATGGTCTGGCCTGGGGTGGTGCTGAGGGTCGAATCAAAGGTGTATTGAATGGTGGAAGCCTGGGTCGAGTCTGTGTCGTAGATCTCAACCTGAACCTGGGTATCGCTGCTTGCTGCAGTCACAATGGCTACGTTAAGGCCGCCGGCATTCGTAACAGACCAGCTGGAACCATCCCACTCAAGGACAATATCGCTGGTGGTGGCCACGGCCCCTTCGTCCCCGGCAGTAATGATCTCAAGGGTCGTGTCGTTTCCCGTCTCAAAGGTGTTGACGGAATCTGTAAAATCCGCCTCCTTGATGGTTTCGTTCCAGTCCCATTCGGTACCGTTGTACATCAGGCCAAGATCTTTCACCGTCATGGTCAGGGCTGCAGCATTGGTGATTTCCATGACATCGTCGGTGGCCGCTAGGGTCGCACTATTTGTTGACAGATTGGTTACCAGGGTGCCGGCCGTTTCTGCATCTTCCGGGTTACTCCACTGCCAGGTCTCGGTCGAAGGGTTCCAGATGATGCTGACGTCCTGGGCATCCCGGGTCATGACGCTGGGGTCGTTGATTTCAAGGGTGGTATTGTTCAAAGCGTCCCCGGTATAAACAACGTTTTCAAGGTCCTGGACATGGAGATCCGTGGCGTTGTTGATGTCAAAGGAGATGGTGTCGCCAGCCATGACATTCTGGTCAAGCTTGATTTTCAGGTCTGCTTCTTCTTCCCCGCCAATGCTTTCAGGGTCGAGCATCAGGTAGATGTTCTGGTCATCTGAATAGATGATCTGGGCGTCCTGGTATGCGGCGGGCAGGGTAGAAGTATCAAGAACCCAGTTTTCGCCGTTAAAACTCATTTCAATGCCGTATCCGTCGACGAGCATGGCTTCAGAATCTTCAATTTCAAAATTGATGTCGTCCACGGTGTTGGAACCGTTGGCTTGCACATTTCCCACCCGGCCGGTGAACTCTTCCATGGTCATGCTGGCGATTTCACCCGAGCTTTCCGAAAAGGTAATGGTTCCCCTGGCCAGAAGTCCCTGGGAGGAGGTGCCCTCAACCAGACTCCGGGTGTCTTCGTCTGCACTGGACACAATGATGTATTCCCATTCCGTGCCGGATTTTTTATCATAATACGTTGTGACCTCGTGGGCAGAGCCTAGTGCGTCATAGACGGTGACCACGCTCTGGTACTCGTAGGTTCCCGACGAGACCGTTGTGGTCTCTGCGCCGTCATATTCATATACATTGGACAGGATAGAGGTGTTGGAGTCAGAATCCGAGTCCAGGTTGGCGATGATGGTAACCTCTTCGGTCTGTTGAGGTGAACTGTTGAATGCGGTCAACACAAGATCGTTAATCGCACCAACTGCATCACCCTCAGAATCCACGTCCCATCCCTGGACGATGTATCCTTCAGAGTTAACCAGGGCACCGGTCTCGTCAAAGGAAAAATTGCCGGCCCGGGTGTAAAAGGTTTCGTCGGATCCCGCCTGGGAAACAATGAAAAAACCGTCCCCGCCGATGGCCAGATCCGTAGAGTTGCTGGTTGTCTCAAGGGAGCCGTCTGAAAAGTCCTGGGTCACGTTGGCCACGGCCATTCCAAGCCCCACCTGGGCGCTGCCGGCCTGGGTTCCGATGGCCTGGTAAAGGGTGTCGGCAAAGGTGGTTGTTCCCTTTTTAAATCCAACCGTATTGATGTTTGAGATATTGTTACTGGTGACCTGGAGGGCTCTGCTTGTGTTGCCCAGGCCGCTGGTGCCGGTATAGAGGGAACTGGTTAAAGACATTGGGGGTGCTCCTTATGTTGATGGCAAGCGGTTAACTTCATGGTAAAGATAAGGCCGGTAATCATTGGACAGAGGTGATGGTTGAAAGGGAGACCAGGCGGTCGGATTCCCCAAGTGTCAGGTATTGCACCCCGTTTATGGACTGAATTCCTGTTACCTCTCCAGATACCGGGGTGGTGGCGGAGTTGCTTTCTGTTGCCACAGTGTAATAGTAAAGTCCATCGGACACCGGGGAACCGGTATCTGCAAGGGCATCCCAGGAGACCGCGTTCTCCCCGGTAACGGTATCCTCTGACGCCACCTCAATGGTGGCCACGGCCTCGTCGCTGGCATTATAGACAGTGACCGTGACATCCTCCGGGGTGTCCAGGGAATAACTCAAGGCTCCGCCTGTTACCCCACCATCATTTACCTGGACAAGGGGATAGTCTGAACCCACGGTTTTGCCCAGGTATTCCAGAATGGAGGTGGATGTCCCATTGGAAGCGATTCCGGCATTGGAAGCGGTCGCAGTCGTTTTACTCATCGAGGTTATGGCTGAGGGGTCAAGCAGCACTCCGTCCACCACCAGGGAGGCAGTGCCGTTTTGATAAACCACTGAATCCACTGTTCCCGTGATGGTTGAGGAGAGCGCTTCATAGCCGGACCCTGTGTTTGCCATGACGGCATAGGTATAGGTGCCTTCATCCACGGCATTTCCACTGTCATCGGTACCGTCCCATGTCAGGTTAAAGGACCCTGCTTCCTGCTGGCCATTGAACAGGGTTGTTACCACATTGCCATCATCATCTGAGATCACAACAGCTACCTCGGCTGCATCGGACAAGGTGTAGTATCCCGAGGTGACACTGCCGTCGGCTATGGTCATGGTATTGGCCTCCCCCGTAACCTGCATGCCAATATAGTCTGTGGCATTGACAGTGGATTCGGACTCGGTTGTCTCTTCTAGCATTGCATCCATCTTGTCGTTCAGGTTGATCAGCTGTTCCACCTGTGTATACTGGGCCAGCTGATCCGTAAACGAACTGGTATCGGTTGGGTCCAGGGGGTTCTGGTTCTCAAGCTGGGCCACAAGCAGGGTCAAGAAATCCTCGGTTCCCAGCGTGCTGCCGCCGGTTGTCTCTTCTGTTTCATAGGCCGTGTAGCTTGATTGGAGTGCACTCAGTGCAGCACTTTCAACGGATGAACTCGACATGTCATATCCTTTTTAATCATCATGAATTTGCCGTGAATATTTTCTGTCTCAAAAAACGATGTCGAGCTTTGTAGAATCAATAAAAATGCCAGTTACAAAGGCGGGATGGCGCTGAGCCGGGCTGAGGATTGAATGTATCATCGGATTGGGTTTCACAGGGTCTTCTTTGGCCAGGAGATACAATTTCAATGGATCGTCCTGTTGAACCCTGTCTGTGCAGGATCGGGGCAAGCTGTGCCCAACCTTTTTTGCAAACAAACCGATGATACTCCGCAGCAAAAAGAATTAAACATCCCTTTTTTCCAATGGTGCGACAAAAAAAGAATCGGAAAATTTTACCTGTTCTGTCCCAACTGCATGGTTGCGCTATTTTGACAGATCCAGCCTGCAGAAATGATTTATTGTTATTAAAAAGTCTCAGTTGCTTGATTTTCTTTCCTTGGGATTAATTCCTTGAACATCCTGATTCCTGTCAGAACCAATCACCTGATACCTTCTATCCAAAAGGCTTTTGACCATTAAAGCCCTTGTTTAATTCATTCGATACAAGTCCAAAAAACACTCGGCAAAAATTGCCGGAGATCTGAATTTACGGAGGCGCCACCATGACAACCGGATCAATTACTTCTTTAGGGATAGGATCATCACTGGACCTTCAGGGGATGCTGGATACCCAGCGGGAGGCTGATGAAGCCATAGCTGGTTTAAAGGTGGATGAAGTTGAAGAACAGACAGCGGTAAAAGAACAGCTTAACTCGGTGCTCAACCAGCTGCTCTCCATGAAGACCAATAGCCTCAGTCTTTCCCTGTCATCAAATTATCTCTATAGATCGGTTGTTGTATCAGACACCGATTTGATCACAGCCACGGCCGCGGACGGCACCGATACCGGATCCCACCAGGTTACAACCAGCCGGCTGGCCACCGCCAGCACCTATATGTCTGAAGGAACATCCTCTGAAACAGCTTGTGTTTACGTGCCCACGGTTCAGGAATCCACCACCGGGTTTGAAGATACGGACATTGTCCTGGCAGAAGGGGAAACCCTTGATATTGAATACGGCCCTGAAGATGACCCTGAAGTCTTGACCATTTCCGGGATCCCAGGGGGTATGAATGCGACAGAACTGGTCGCGGCCATAAATTCCGATACCGCCAACCAGGACGATGACGGCAATGCACTGGTTACGGCCTCGACCTATCTGGACGACGATGGAACAACGCACATCCGGGTTGAGGCGGCCTCAGGAGAGACCGGAGAGGACAACCGTGTCAGTGTATCAGGATCCATCGCTTCATTGGGCTTTGCCGCGCCGGTTTCTGAACTCTCGTATACAACAGGGGATGGCGAGGTGTATACGATTTCTATCCCGGCAGAGACCACCCTTGAAGGGCTGGCCGAGAGGATCAATGATGATGATGACAATCCAGGTGTTACCGCCACGATCATCGATACAGGCACCGGAGACAACACCTATAAGCTGGTTCTGGAAGCGGACGATAGCGGTGAAAAAAATCGGATCACCATTATCAGCGAACCGCCCGACCTGGTACTCACCGAGAAAAACGGCAGCGGCTATGCCATGACCGGTGACCCGGTCATCTCCTTTGACACAGCCGTCACCATCGACACGACCAACAACACCTTTGTTTTTCAGGAAGATACAGGGGACGGGTATGGGAACCTGCTCACCGCAGAGATTGAACAGGGGAATTACGAAACCGCAGAAGAACTGGCCCAGGCGGTTGAATCTGCCCTTGAAAACGAATCGAGCCTCAATGGAAATGCAAAGGATTATCAGGTCGACATTGATACGGATACGGGCAAGATGACCATAGCAGAAGCCGGGACACTTGAGGGCCTCAAGATACAGTGGGGGGATGACGACAGTACTGCATCGGCGGTACTCGGTTTTTCAGAAACCCAGAAAATTACGCCTGCATCTTCTTCCCTGAATGCCGAGGTCACGGTGGACAAGATTTCCTATCAGCGCCAGGACAACCTGAGCCTGACCGACATTATCAGCGGGGTGACCCTGTCCCTTTACTCCACCGGCACGACCACCGTCAGCGTAAGCGCCAGTACCGGCACTGTGGAGGATGCAATTACCAGCATGGTCGAAACCTATAATACACTGATAGCGGAAATTGACGAAAACGATGACTATGACGAAGATACGGAAACCTGGGGTGCCCTGGCCCAGAGTTCGACGGCAAGGTCCCTGGAACAGGGCCTCAAGAGCCTGTTCGCCACGACCGTCGATACCGGCGGCAGCATCTCAAGCCTGATGGACCTGGGGATTGAATTCGATGAAGACGGCATCCTCACCCTGGATACGGTCACCCTCGCCCAGCAGCTGCTGGAAAATTTTGAGGAGGTCCAGGACCTGCTTCTAGGGTCTGATACGCAAACGGGACTGGCCGATATCCTTAACGATGCGATCGGGGAGTATGCGCTGTCAGATGGCTACATCGACGGTGAGATCGACATGATTGACGAACGAATCAGCCGCCTGGAAGAAAGTTATGAGGCGCAGATGGAGCGTCTGGATAAAAAATATGAAACAATGGCCACAGAGTATGCAGCCCTGGACAGCTATCTTTCGGAATTGACGTCCATGCAGTCTTATATTGAGTCAATGATGTCAGATGTGGACGATGAATAAATATATGGGGTCAGGCTTTCTTTATTGTCTTTATTGCCGGTTTAATACTGCTCTTCTGACAAAAAGTGAAATAAAAATGCCCGACCCCGCCCATCAATCTGAAAGTTGAGTAGATAACAATAGCACCTTTATTCAGGAGATTAAAATGTCAGCAAACCAGCAGATGAAAACCTATTTAAACAATCACTATGACGGCATGGGCTCTGAACAATTGATACTGTTGCTCTATAAAGGAGCCCTAAGCCGCATGCGACTGACCAGAGAAGGAATCAATGAAAATAATGCCCAAAAAAAGGGGGAGAATCTTTCAAAGGCAATTGCCATCATCTCAGAGCTCAACGCCTCTGTTGATACCAAAATGGGTGATGGTTCCACCCTTTTTTTAAGGGGGCTTTATATGGCTATCCTTGCAGAACTACCAAAGGTGACTTTAAATAATGATTTGAAAACCCTTGCGCGTGCTGAAAACTATATATCACGGCTCAAGGAAATTTGGGAAAATGAGGTTATGGCAAAGAAAAAGGCGTCCGTGTCCGAAATTATCAAGGGGCCTGCCCCGTGCTTTCCGCCGGTTTTTCAAGAGAACCGATCCAGGACATCATTTCATGCATTTTCTGTTTGACAGACAACAGGGTGGATTGAATATGGAAAAAGAATTGAAACAGATTGAAGAAAAGATAGACCGGCTCTATGGAATGTATCAAAGCCATATGGTCTTGTTTGAAAATCAAACCTTGACGGACCTTGGAAAACAGTCCCAGGAACGAAAGCATGAAGTGGAATCCCTGATGGGAGACATTAAAAAATTGCTGGCAGCAGCAGAAAACAAAACTGAGCCCCATGTGGAATCAATGATCCTTGTTTTAAAGGATCGGCTGACCACCCTTTTTGAACTAAACAAAGCCCTTCGAACAAAGGTGTCTTGTGCCATGGACGGGTTGAAAAAAGGCATGCAACAGATGTCAAAAGGGAAAACGGTCATCCGTTCATACCGATCTGTGACGACTGTTTCAAACAGGCCAAGGGTTATCAGCATGACAATTTACTAACAGACATGGCCAGAGCAGACGTCTTGCTCCGGCCATGCCGGATTATAAAGGAATAGTGATGACCAAGAAATCAAATCACACATTAATCCAATTCGTTTTCCCCCCATTTGTTGCGGTTCGGATGTTCATAAGGATAAAATTTCAGCTTGTTTAATCACCTTGAATGGTGCAGGAGGCGAGCACCATGGGATCCGAGAGGTTTCAACATTCTTTTGTTTTTTTTAAAAATATGGGAATACATGGCCAGATTCATGTTAAAAGGGCAATGATTGACGGTTCAATATTTAAAAACAGCTGCCAAGAGAATTGGAAAAACAAGGATGGTTTCATGGAAATAGAATCAAAACTTCCCGGTGTCACGGTAACCATATTCACCCAGATGTCGCAACTTGCCCTGGAACACGGTGCCGTGAACCTGTCCCAGGGGTTCCCCGATTTTGACGTTAACCCTGAACTTACAGCCCTTGTTAAAAATTACATGGACAAGGGCGTGAATCAATATGCGCCCATGCAGGGGATTCCCGAACTCAGGAAAAAAATCCATGAAAAAGTGCTCAATCTCTACGGGGCCGCCTATGATCCGGACAGTGAAATAACGGTCACCTCCGGGGGCACTGAAGCGCTTTTTGCCGCCATTACCGCCGTGGTCAATCCCGGGGATGAGGTGATCGTCGTGGAACCGGCCTACGATTCCTATGTTCCGGCCATCCTTTTGAACCGGGGGATTCCCGTGTTTGTGAAGATGATGTTTCCCGATTACCGCATCGACTGGGATGAGGTTAAGGATGCCATTACAGACAAAACCCGCATGATCATATTAAATTCTCCCCATAACCCCACAGGCGCGGTTTTAAGCCCCCGGGACATGGCATCCCTGGAAGATATCGTTGCTGATACCCCCATCATGATCCTGAGCGATGAAGTGTATGAACATATTGTGTTTGACGGAAACGAGCACCAGAGCATGGCCCGGTATCCTGAACTCAGGGAGCGGTCGTTTGTGGTGGGCTCCTTTGGCAAGACCTACCATAACACGGGATGGAAAGTCGGTTATTGCCTGGCACCCAGACCCCTGTCCAGGGAATTTCAGCGGATTCATCAATATCTGACCTTTTCCACCATGACACCGGTGCAGTACGCCTTTGCCGACATCATGGCAAAATCGGACCTCTACCTCGGCCTTTCTGAGTTCTACCAGAAAAAACGCGATTATTTTCTGAGCCTGTTGACCGGGTCCCGGTTCCGACCCATGGCCTGCTGCGGTACCTATTTCCAGATGATGGATTATTCAGGGATATCCGACGAAAACGATATCGTTTTTTCCAGGAGAATGACGGTTGAACACGGGGTGGCCGCCATTCCCCCCTCGTTCTTTTACCATGATAACGAGGATCACCGGGTGCTGAGGTTCTGTTTTGCCAAAAAGGACAAAACCCTTGAACAGGCAGCAGAAATTTTGCAAAGGATTTAATAAAAGCAGATCCTGTAAGGTTGCCGGATAATAAATCGTAATTATCTTTATGATGTAGCACCCAAACCTTTGAGACCATAAAGGAGGCTTAACATGGCTAAGATGAGAAAATTCATGACGGTCCATAAAAATCCGGGTGTTGATTTCAAGGTGGTGCAGTCCAACTGGCAGAAGCTGGCAAATATGGACGCCGCAACCTGGGTGCGGACCTACTTTAACAAAGATCAGGGGATTCGGTATTGCATCTGGCTTGCCCATGACAAAGAGACATTGGTCAACGTTTTCAATGAGGTTAATGTAGACTATGAGTCTATCCTGCCGGTTGAAGAAACGGTTCCAGATCTGTGGGGAAAAGACTGGGAAAAAAACCTGTTGGACCAGGCGCTATTGTGAGTCAGGCGTTTTTCCATCAGTGCCCTTGCCCGTTGAAAGGTGTTGAATCAATGGCTTGGGCTGCTCCAAGGGAAACAGCATCGGGTTCAGTGTCCATGCTGGCCGCTGCCGTTTAATTCGCTGGGGCCAAAATCTTTTCTTGGTCGCATCTGCTGTCAAAGGTTCAAGTTACATGCTTTGTTGTGTCCGACAGGCCACAGCGTTCCACCAAGGGGCACAGGAATAAATAATTCCACAAACATGGCCCAGGATTTCAGCTTGATTTCTTTGTGTGCCCCTAACTTCTAATCAGATGCAATGGTGCTGAATCATTAAACCGGCCCCTTTTGGGGAGCCCAGGCGATTGACCGTTAGGGCGTATAGGACATGCCGATACTCACAAAATAGGCATCTCCAGACCCGTCATACAGGTAGGGCTCGGCATCATCGTATCGCATATAACTGATGCCGGCCCCCAGGGTAAAGTTGTCATCCAGGCGATAGGCTGCCTGGACGGATACCTCTTTCTGGGTAATATCCAGATCCGAATAGGTATGGACGGTGTGCAGATCATAACTGTAGCTCACCATGTCCGCCAGCTGATTGCACAGGGCGGAATAATCGGAAAGGGCATCCATGCCGCCATCTGAGACCGTATATGAACCGCTCAGGGTCAGGTTTAATTTTTCCAGTGGGCGGTAATTGATGACGCCCATTACCGTGTGTGTTTTTGATTCATATTCCGAAACTTCGCAGTACGAGCAAACCTGGCTCGATGTGATGCCGCCCGCTCACCCGTCAAAAACAGGGATATTAGCCAGGGCCTCGGTTTTTGTGCGGTCAAAGACATAGGATAGATTAAAATCGATCATTGGCTGCGGAACGTAAGTGATACTGATGGATGGGATATGGGATTGTGACTGCCAGTCCGACACATCGGTGTCATCATTTTCCTTGTCTATAAAACGATAATTTGCGGTAACAGAAACGTTTCGCAAGGCCGACCAGGTCATATCACCGGATATTTCCTGTGCCAGTGTCGGCTGATTACTCAAATCTCCAATCCGTTCATTCTGCCTTTCCCAGTATTGGGTGCCGTTGAAAGCGCCACCGCTATCGGTAATGAAATCGGATTCGCAGGCGCCGTTTACAAGGTTAAAGGGATTGTCCGTGTCTGCCAGTTGATACCCCAGCCGCAGTTTGACTCCCCGACACGGCCGGGTCGTCATGCTCAATTTATAGGTGTCTGTAGTACTTTCAGTGTCCCCGTCTTCCGTCACTGCATAATCTTTGCGATCTACTGTTTCCCGTTCATAGCCAAAAATAAGGAATGATTTTTTAAGGAGCTGATACCGCGCATCAAATCCCAGGGTGGTGACTTCCCGGGATAATGCGGATTCCCGGATGTAATCCGGATCAAAGCTGTCGTAATCCAGGGCGGGGTTATGGAGATACCAGGTATAACCGCTGTTGAGGCCTGCTGTGGAAACAGGCTCTGTGACATCCACGAATACATCATCGTTGTCGATATCCTGGTATTTAAAATGACCGGATAGGCGCCATCCGGGGAAAAACTGGTTTGTCACTTTGATGGTTGCCGTGCTGGTATCCGTTTCCAGGTCTGCATCTTTGTTTTCCGTGTTGGAAAACACATAGGAAGCGAAAAAATTTGTGTTCGCCGGAAGTGAAGCATTGAGCTTGGCCGTGTGCATGTCTTTTTTCATGCTGGGAACCAGGTCATAAACCAGGGTGTCGTCTCCGTACTGGATGCGGTCATCGAAAATGTCACCGCTGCCCCCCGGATGTGTCGGATCATCATAGGTGTTTGTGGGAGGCGCGCCGTGTTCTGTGAATTCCCGGTGGAAATAATCGTATGCCATGGTAAAAATGTTGAACTTCTTGGTGAAACCTGCCTTATAGTCCTCTGTCTCTTCATTTATTTCCCTGGCATTGCTGGTCACGTGGCAGGTGCCGCAGTGGCTCATGGTCATGGCCTGGCGGTGCCCCTCCCGTTTCTGTCTGCGGTAGCTGAAGTGAACATCGGTACCCGGGCTGAACGGCAGGTTGATGGTGGTGTCGCTTTTTTCCTCTGATCGCCGGATGATATAGTCTTTTCCCGCGTTGAAATCTTCATGGTTCACAACCACAGCCCCGGTTTTGCCGCAGAGATTACTCATGTCATCATGGTCCAGGAAATGTTCAAAACTTGAGTAACTAAAGTCTTCCTCGATAATCCGTTTATAATCCCCCTTGATGCGTCCGTTAAAATCATCATTATGGTAATAGCGGTTGTTAAAATTTAGGAATAGACCATTTTTCTGAGCCTTTCCGGAAATATCCATGTCCGGTCCCGATGACGTGTGATCAAGTATGTTGTATTCACCGACTTTGCTGATGCTTTCATCATCATTGGTATAATGATAGCCGACATCGATCTGGAGATCATACACTGCATCTCCACTCTCTTCTGCCCAGCCATAAAAAGATAGTCCGCACATGAATGTGAGGAACACAATTTTTAGAAATATTTTTTTGCAAATCATAGTTAAGCCCCTTTTGCGTTTACCGTAATGGCCGTTTTTGTGAAAAACATCAAAAACTGACGATTATCACAACGCGCGACATATGTTGCGATACACGGCAGTCACGAATGTTGCTTAAAAAACGCTATCGTGTCAGCGCTTTTCCCTGGCCGGAAACGGACTGAGAAGGCAAATCCGATCCATGGATACGTGAGTGACATTGGGTGCACTTGGTTGTGTAGGACATGGTCATCCCTTCCGTGCAGGAAGCGGTGAGCCGGCCGTATACATCCGTTCCTTCTTCGGCACTGGCGATTTTTCCGGGATGAAAATGAAACTGGTGACATTGCAGGCAGAGAAAAGGCTCGTTTTGTATCAGGAGGTTGTTTGCAATCGTCCCGTGGGCATCGTGACAGATGCTGCAGTCCTCCACAACCGGAGGATGTTCAAAAACAAACGGGCCCTGTTTTGCGGCATGGCAGTCCAGACAAAGATCGCTTGCTCGTTCCGCTGTTTTCAGATGGGCACCTGTTCCCCCGTGGGGCTGGTGACAGTCATTGCATGTCATTTTGCCCTCCCTGATGGGATGGTGCGATGGATAGAAGGTCTTGGCCCGGGTACGCTGATGGCAGGTGTAACAAAGATCCGGTGGAGACTGGGTCAGAAGGCTGTTTTTGGGAGAATGCGCCTGGTGGCAGTCGGTACAGGCCAGATCGTTCAGTGCATGGTTACTGCCCGGCCAGTCCATGAGTGAACCGGATGTATGGCATTTCAGACATACAGCAGCAGCCTGTGTTTTCGAGAGGTTGCTAAAAGCGATGATATCGGCCGGATCTTCGCTCTCTGCATGCCGACTGCCCTGGCCATGGCAGGATTCGCAACCCTTTTTTGATTTGACTACCTCAAAGTCTGCAATTCGTCCGTGGATGGTTCTTTTAAAATTTTTCTGCATTTCGCAATGACAGTCAAAACAGGCTGCATCACCAATGTACTCAGCATCGGCAATGACAGGCACCGTGGCCGTTCCCCGCGATAGATGTTTTGAAACGCATCCGGCGAAACACAAAACAATCAACACAAGACAGGTGCAACTTGCTGAAAATAGATAGTTTTTCATTCCATTTCCCCCCCTCCTTTTTTGTTGTCGGAATATCCCGCTTTTCTTAATGATGTCGTGTCTGGACGCAGACACAACAAAATTTAAAAGTCGACCTTGATTATCGTTTCGGGCGCTTGGGGGATCGTTCAGGTTCGTGTTATAGGCGCTATTGAGCACAGCTGCTAGGAATTTGGGGCAGTCTTATGTCTTGGCGTTATCGATCAAAGTTGGTAGAGAATGGGGTCAAGTTCATGTTTTTTATGATAATAAAGTCTTTTCTATAACTAATATTGTTCAATATGCCTTACTTTTCAGATTGTCAACCATAATTATGAAAAATTGGTTTTTGATTTTACGGAATTATTGTGTTAAAAAGTAGTGGTTCACCATTAAATTATTTAATCCTTATTCTTGACAAAAAGCAGATACCTATTTTACATATACAAATTTTATTACTTTTAACTTGCTGTTTTTAAAAAGGTTGATCAAATGAGACTTAGAATTTCGATTTTTGTTGTAACAACGCTTTTCATGCTCACCCTGGCCGGAAGTGCCCTGGGTGCGGACACGATTGTCTGGAAAATGGCCAGTTCCTGGCCAAAGGGAACGGTCCTACAGGAAATTGCAGATGAATTTGCAGCCCGGGTCACAACCATGAGCAACGGCCGGCTCACTATCAAGAGTTATCCTGCAGGCGTTCTCATGGGTGCCCTGGAGGTGACTGACGCGGCGCGTATGGGAACCATCGACGCAGCCCACAGTTCTCCCACCTATTCGGTGGGACAGCTGCCCGCGGCCCCTCTTTTTGGATATGTTCCCTTTGGCATGGAAGCCATTCCCTACCTGACCTGGATGTATGAAGGAGAAGGCAACGCCCTTCTTCAAAAACTCTACGAAAAATATGATTTCGGCTATGTGGCCCCCTGCGGTATTATCCCCAGTGAGGATCTGGCATGGTCCAACAAGCCCATCACCACCATGGAAGACTTCAAGGGGCTTAAGTTCAGGACATCCGGGTACTGGGGCGAGATCCTCAGCGCTGCCGGCGCATCGGTGATGATGCTGCCGGCCGGTGAGGTGTATGAAGCCCTGCAGAGGAATGTGCTTGATGCGGGTGAGTTCAGCATTCCCAGCATTGACAAGGATCTGGCCTTTTATGAAATTGCCGACTACCTCCTGCTTCCCGGTATCCATCAGACCAGCACCTTTCTGGACATCAAAATAAACAAGCGCTCGTGGAACAAGCTCTCTGAAGATCTCAAGGAAATTGTCCGGGTTGCCAGTGAGGCGTCCACCATGCGGCTTTTAACCCGGTGCATCAGCAGGGATGTCCCGGCCCTGGAGTTTTTCAAGGAAAAGGGGGTGAAAATCCAGTATCTTGATCCCAAAATCCAGAAGGAACTGTCCATCAAAGCCGAAGCGCTCATGGCGGCGAAAGCTGCCAAGGATCCCTTTTTCAAACAGGTGTGGGAGTCCCAGAAAAAATTCAGGACCGAGTATGCCAGCTATAAGGCACTGATGACCCCATCCTATGAATAGTTCAATTTGATGGTTTAATTCAATCACGTAACTCTCGGCGTTGACTGCTTTGATCCGAGGTGCCGGGCTTTTTTTATTAAGGTATAAAAAGCCCGGCCCCTTGTCTTTAAAGCTGGGGCCCGAAGGTTGTGTTCATAAAAGTTGCCCGGACTGACCGGCGGCTTTTATTTCTATTTCAGACCAGGCTAAGAAAATGAAACAGATACAGGCTGTAATACGAGGGATAGATGCGGTCAGTGAAATCACGGGCAAGGTGATGATCTGGCTTGTGGTGGTTCTGACCAGCGTTATCGGTTATGAAATTTTTTCCCGCTATTTTTTGAATGCACCCACCATGTGGGCCTTTGATTTGAGTTATATGATCGGCGGTACGTTCTTTCTCATGGGAGAGGCGTGGACCCTAAGGAAACAGCAGCATGTGAGAATCGACATCTTTTACAACCGGTTTTCCCCCCGTGGAAGGGCCGTCATTGATATCTTCTTTTACCTTGTTTTCTTTTTCCCCCTGTGGGCAGGTCTCCTGTGGGCATTGATTCCCTATGTCCAGTTCTCCTGGGAACTTGGCGAGCGGTCCATGCAGGGGTACTGGCAACCCATTATTTATCCTTTTAAAACAGTGATGCCCATCGGTGTCCTGCTTCTGCTGCTCCAGGGGGTTGCCGAGTTTTTGAGAAGCGCTGTTATCGCCTTTGGGGGAGAAGAGATCCGATGAGTCCCGAATTAACCGTTCTTTTGATGTTTGTGGCCCTGTTAACCGGGATCTTTCTGGGATTTCCAACCGCTTTTGTGCTGGGGGGCGTGTCGGTCATTTTCGGCGGCAGTTTAATGGGGGCCGATATTTACGGGCTTTTCATTGCCCGGCTGTTTGGCCTGATGAAAAACTACACCCTTCTTGCCGTTCCCCTGTTTTTGTTCATGGGCGTGTTCATGGAAAAATCCGGAATGGCCGAACGGCTTTTCAACGCCATGCATCTGCTCTGGGGGCGCATGCGGGGGGGGCTGGGCATCTCGACCATTGCCATCTCTGCCGTTTTTGCCGCTGCCACCGGCGTGGTGGGCGCCTCTGAAATTACCATCGGTCTGATGGCACTGCCCATTATGCTGGAAAAAAAATACAACAAGTCCCTGGCCTGCGGATCCATCTGCGCCGGCGGCACCCTGGGAATTCTCATTCCCCCCAGCGTCATGATCATTGTTTACGGCCCCATTGCCAATATATCCGTTGGCAAGCTCTTCCTGGGAACCCTGGTGCCGGGCCTGCTGCTGACGCTGCTCTATATGCTCTACATCGGCATTCGGTGTTACCTCAATCCCCAGGACGGCCCGCCCATGCCCCTGGCCGAGAGGCAGGTGACCCTGAAGGACAAAATGATGATCATCCTGACTTCAGTGATTCCTCCGGGCCTGATCATCTTTTCCGTGCTGGGCAGCATTTTCTTCGGCATTGCAGCCGTAACCGAAGCCGCTGCTGTGGGCGCCTTTGCCAGCATCCTGCTTGCCGCAGGATATGGCCGTCTTAACATGGGTGTCATCCGGGAGGCTTGCCAGCAGACCATGAGCATCACCTGCATGATCATGATGATCGCCATCGGTGCCACCTTTTTTTCCACGGTATTTGTCACCCTGGGGGGGGACGAAGTGATCACCCGGCTCTTCCTGAATCTTCCCGTGGGCAAATGGGGAATCCTGGCAGCCATCATGCTGCTCCTGGTTTTGTGCGGCATGTTCATCGACTGGATGGGTATTCTCTTTATCATCGTGCCGTTGATCACCCCCATTGCGGCAGAGTTGGGATTTGACCCGGTCTGGTTTGCGGTCCTGGTCATGGTGAACCTCCAGATCTCGTTTCTCACGCCGCCCTTTGCCTATTCGATTTTTTATCTCAAGGGGATCACCCCGCCCGAGGTACAGACAACGGATATCTACCGCGGAGTCATGCCTTTTGTGGGGCTCCAGGTGCTGACCATTGTTCTCTGTGTCTTGATTCCCGGGATCATCACCTGGCTGCCGTCATATTTTATCAACTAACCGGCATGGCCAGGGCAGGGTATTTGCTCTGGTCACAATAAAATGATGAAACGCCGCTGATGGAAATAGTTCGGGGCGTTTCATATATAAAAACAGAGGTTAATGATGTACCAGAAAAAAAGAGTAACCCTTTTTATCCAGTGCCTTGTGGACACCCTCTACCCTGAAGTGGCAGAGGCAATGGTGTCGGTGCTGGAAGGTCTGGGCCTGGAACTTGACTGCCCCACCGAGCAGACCTGCTGCGGCCAGCCCGCCTTTAACTCAGGCCACCACAGGGAGGCCCGTTCTGCTGCGGTAAAATTCATTGAACTTTTTGAAGATGCCGAAGTGATTGTCTCCCCATCGGGTTCCTGCGTTAACATGGTCAGACACCACTATCCAGATCTGTTCAGTGCAGATCCGTCCATGCTGGAACGGGCCCGGGCCGTTGCCGCAAAAACCTTTGAGTTCACAGAATTCCTGGTGGATGTCCTCAAGGTTGAAAACCTTGATGCCCGATTTCCGGCCAAGGTCACCTACCACGACTCCTGCCACCTGAACCGTTATCTTGGCATCCACCATCAGCCCCGGAAATTATTGGCAAACATCCGGGATCTTGAATTCATTGAGATGAAGGATTCGGACAAATGCTGCGGATTCGGTGGTACCTTTGCGGTGAAATATGCTGATATCTCCACGGCCATCCTCGAGGAAAAGGTCCAGAATATCGTTGACTCGGGTGCCACGGTGGTCACAGGCTGTGATATGAGCTGTCTGATGAATATCCAGGGAATGCTGAGCCGGACAAAGGCCCAGATCAAGGTGATGCACATCGCCCAACTCCTTTCGGCAAAATAGCAGGTATTGAAGATGGAATTAACAACAAAAGCGTACAAGCAAACGGCAAAAAAAGCCATTGCCGACCCGGTTCTGCAATCCGCCCTCTCAGGATTGCAAGGCCGCCTGGGGCCTGCCACGGCATCCCTTTACAAAAATCAGCCAGAAGGTGCGGATCTGCGTGCCAAAGCCCATGCCTATCGCAGAAAGGCCGTGGACAACCTGGACATCATGCTGGTCACCCTGGCTGAAAAGATAAGGGAAAACGGTGGACAGGTCCATTTTGCAGCAACGGCCGCGGACGCCGTGGCCATCTGCCTGGACATTGCCGAAAAAAACAATGTCAGACAGGTGGTCAAGGGAAAATCCATGGTCACCGAGGAGATCGGGTTGAACCAGGCCCTCATGGACCGGGGCATTGAAGTCAATGAAACCGACCTTGGGGAGTATATCATCCAGCTGGCCGGTGAAAAACCCTCCCACATTGTTGCCCCGGCCATTCATAAAACCCGGAAAGAGGTGGGGCAGCTCTTCACGGAAAAACTGGGTACCCCGTACACGGACGATCCCCCGACCCTGACCTGGGATGCCCGCCAGGCCCTGAGGAAAAAATTCATGGCGGCGGACATGGGCATTTCCGGATGCAACCTTGCCTGTGCGGAAACCGGCCACATCACAACCGTGTCCAATGAGGGAAACATCCGCATGGCCACCACCCTGCCCAGGGTCCATGTGGCCTTCATGGGCATGGAACGGATTGCAGCCAACCTGGAAGAACACCAGGCGATTTTGCGGCTCATGTCCATGGGAGCGGCCGCCCAGCAGATCGGAGGCTATGTGAGCTATATCGGCGGCCCGGCCGCACCGGACCACGCCGACGGCCCCGAAGCCTTTCACCTGGTGATCCTGGACAATGGCCGATCCAGAATCCTGGCCGACGAAGAGTTCCGGGAAATGCTCTGCTGCATCCGGTGCGGCGCCTGCCTCAACGTGTGCCCGGTTTACGGTAAAATCGGCGGCCACGCCTATGGGTCTGCCTATACCGGACCTGTGGGGGCGGTCGTCACCCCGTTGCTGGGCGGCATCAACGAGGCCAGTGACCTCTGCCAGGGCGAAACCCTGTGCGGCGCCTGCCGGGTGGCCTGTCCCCTGGAACTCAACCTGCCCAGGATGCTCCTGGCCCTTCGCGCCAAGCTTTCCGAAGGAGACCCCGGCTGGGACGTAAAACCCAAAAGCCGGCCTGAAAAAATGCTCTTTCAGGTCTGGAGCCGGATCAACCGAAACCGCAGGCTTTACGATGTTTCGCTGAAGCTGGGCCGGTTGATTCAAAAGGTCATGCCGGCAGGCAATCGGATGATCAGGCGTATTCCCTGGCCCTTTAACGGATGGACCCGGAGTCGTGACATGAAGCCCCTGGCCCAAAAAACCTTTATGGAACTATGGAAAGAACGTCAGGGAGGAAGATCCTAATGGACCCGGAAAAACAATTTATCAACACCATCAGAACCGCCCTGGGCCGACCCGGGAACCAGCCGCCGGCCGATCTTTTCACCACGACCCCCTCCCCGGAGGAGAAGGCCCTTCTTGAAAAGATCAACATTCGGACCCACAAGGATAGATTGCCCCTGATCGAGCAGCTCCGGCAGACCGTTCCCGCCCTGCACATGGATCTGCATCTTGAACCCAGCATTGAACAAGCAGCCCGGGCCATCGGGCAACTGATCCTTGAAAAAGAACCGGAATGGGGAACCCGCAAGAGCGTTGTCTGCTGGGATCATCCCCTGATCAACCAGCTGAAACTTTCCGAGATGGCTGAAATCGGAACGATTCCCATCTATCATACGGGGTTTGACGGTACCGATCCCCAGCGGAAAGAGGAGATCCGCAGCCAGGTGGAAGCCTCGTTTATCGGTATCACCTCTGCCGACTATTGTGCAGCCGCCACCGCCACCCTGGCCATGAAGACCCGGCCCGGCCATGCCCGATCCGTATCCCTGGTGCCCTCGATCCATGTGGCGGTGGTCCGGGAGCAGCAGCTCCTGGCAGACCTCAGGGAACTCTACACCCTTTTAAAGTGGGATGAAGCAGAGCAAAAAGAGGGTCTGACCCGTAATCTTTCGCTGATTTCAGGACCGAGCAAAACCGGTGACATTGAACTTGTCATGGTCCATGGTGCCCACGGCCCAAGGGAGCTTCACCTTTTTATCATCACGGAAGATGGATCGTCTGACCGGTAGGTTCGTCCGGCAAACCATGAAGAAGGGGGGGGAGGGCCGTTTTCACCACCCGACCCCCGGCCGGTGGAATCCGGAAAAAAAGGGGCAGGGCGGTCGGGATTCCGGGGGGCTTCAATTACACCCCCCGGGACCTGGAAAAGATCATATTTCAGGCATTGGCCGTGTCCAGTCTCAGGCATTGGCCAAGTCAAGGGATTTTGACAGTTCCCGAAACGTTGCCAGCTGCTCTGGGGTTCCCAACACGCCCATCATGTCTTGTTCTTCAAGGATAAAATCAGGGCCCGGGTTGGGGTGGAGCTGGCCCTTACGTAAAATACCGGCAATGGTCACACCGGTTTGACTCCGGATTTTTGACTGCCCGATGGTCGTCCCGGTCAACGGGCTGGCAGGGTTGGTGGTGATCCAGGTCAGCTGGAACAACCGTGAGCTGTTCTCAAGCTGGGAAATGGATTTGTATTCGGTTTCGGAATCATACAGGGGCCGGTAGCGTTCATGGCGGACTTCATCGGTAAACTGCTGAATCTTTTCAATGGGCAGGTCCAGGTGGAGCAGGGCCTGACGGGTAAATTCAAGTCCGGTTTCCAATTCAGGCTGGACAATGTGGTATATGCCGTTCTCATGGTAGTCTTTCATCTGGTCAAGGGAGCCGGCCCGGGTGACCACGTGCAGCTCCGGATGCATCTTTTTCACCTGCAGGGTGATTGCCCGGGCAACAACGGTGGCGGGCGTGGTAACCAGCAAAAGCCGTGCTTTTTCAATGTTTGCAGCTTCCAGAATAACCGGCTGGCTTGCATCTCCGTAGATGATGGGAAATCCGCAGGCTTTCAGCTGCTCAACACGCCTGAAATCAAATTCGATAATAACAAAACAGACCCCGATCCGTTTGAGCACCTCGGCGATATACTGGCCGACCCTTCCGCCACCTGCGATGACCAGATGGTCTTTCAACCCCTTCTCGGGCAGGTTCATGGTCTGAAAGGTGTAGGTCTTGCCCCATTTGTTGCGAAGGGCGTACAGCGGGGTTGTCCATCCGGAAACAAAGGGGGTAAAAAACATGGTTATGATGGTCGTGGTCAGGATCAGGGAATAAAAATCCATTGAGATCGACTGGGTGGTGATACCCACCCGGGCCAGAACAAATGAGAATTCCCCGACCTGGGATAGTCCCAGCGCCATTGCAAGGGGGATGACGTTCCGGTAACCAAAGGCTCTGCTTATCCCCCCGAAGATCAGCCCCTTGCCGACCATGATGATCAATACCAGCAGCAGGACCGTTCCCAGGTGATCGAACAGGTACCGGGGGTCGAACAGCATTCCCACGGAGGTGAAAAACAGAAGACTGAAGATATCCCGCAGGGGGATGATGTCGCTCAAGGCCTGGTAGCCGTAATCGGATTCGCTGAGCAGCATCCCTGCCACAAATGCCCCAAACGCAAAGGAAAGGCCAAACAGATAGGTGCCATACCCGATGCCCAGCCCCATGGCAACGGTTGACAGCAGGAACAGTTCCCTTGAGTTCCAGTGGGCCACCCGTTTCATGATCAGCGGGATAACCCGGGTGCCGGCGATGATCATCACCAGCAGAAAGCAGGCGGCTTTGACGGCAGCAACGGCCAAAAGCGGCAACCCGGCCTTGGGGTGGTTCAACTGGGGAAGGATAATCATCATGGGCACGATGGCCAGGTCCTGGACAATCAGCATTCCGATCATCACCCGGCTGGACAGGGTGCCGATCCGACCCTGATTCTCAAGGGTTTTTAACAGCACCATTGTGCTCGACAAAGAGATCAATGCGCCGAACCAGAGGGACTGCATCCACGGCCAGCCAAAGGCCTGGCCGGTGCAGAATCCAAAAAGCATGGTCAGCAGGATTTGAATAGGGGTACCGATGAGTGCGATCCTGCGGATGGGTTTCAACTCCTTGAAGGAAAACTCAAGGCCCAGGGCAAAGAGCAGCAAAGCGATGCCTATTTCAGCGAGCATTTCGATCTCATGGATGCCCGATACGGTCACGCCCCCGGTATAGGGTCCCACGGCCACACCGGCCAGAATATACCCCAGAATCAGTGGCTGCCTGAGCCGTTGGGCCAACAGCGCCCCGATGAATGCAGCCATCACAATGATGGCGATGTCTCCTGCGATTCCCATGATTGCCGGTTTCCCTCCTAGAAAATAAATGGTTCCCTTACCGGGCTTTTATTTATCATATTTTCGGATATATCAATATCAAATACGCAACTTTTAAATTTATATTACCGGGATCAGGGGTTTGTCTGGCCAGTCATGTGCCGGCTGGCCAGCATTCTGCCACTGTCGACGGGCGGGTCTTGCGGTCAGCCGGCAGGGTGCCTGTGCGTTTTATTTTTCAAAATCAAAACGATAGTTCAGTTTGAAGCGGTCCCGGAATCCTGTCATCTGTGCCTGAAGGGTTTTGGGAACAGGGCACCCATGGTCTTTTCGATACTGCCAGGCGACCCATTCCTTTTCACCTGCCGTATAGATTCGGTCCTGGCCGGGCGCTTTTCTGGATGCCCGCAGCTGCCGCATGATTTCACCGGCATCCTGTTTAAACCGGTCAAGCTCTGTGAACTCTTCGATATCAATGGCAATAAAGAAATGGCCCAGGTGAATGGGAACCTTCTGGCCGGCCGCATTGATTTCATTGATCTGCTTGAGAAAATTATTGCCCTGGAGGGCTGCGCAGAGAACTTCAACAATGGTGGCATATCCAAAGCCCTTGTATCCGCCCGTGTCTTCACCAATACCGCCAAGGGGGGTGAGTGCGGCCTTTCCCCGCGTCAGGTCCTCGAGTACCTGGGCGGTATCGGTCCGTGTGTTGCCGTCCAGGCCGATCACCCAGCCCGGGGGCAGCTGCTTGCCGGCCCTGCCGTAAACCTCGATTTTACCCCGCTGGGAAACCGATGTGGCACAATCCAGAATAAAGGGGAATTCCTCGTCCGTTGGGAACCCGATTGTCAACGGATTGGTCCCGAGCATGTTCTCAACCCCAAAGGTGGGGGCGATGGAGGGCCTGGCATTGGTGCCGTTCATGCTGATCATTCCGGCTTCGGCCGCCATCAGCGAATAGTATCCGGCAATGCCGTAGTGGGTTGAATTTCGAACCGCAACCATGCCCATGCCGTGGGCCTTGGCCTTGTCAATGGCCATCTGCATGGCCTTTTTGGCGATGACGTGCCCCATGCCGTTGTTGCCGTCCAGGACAGCAGTGGTTTTTCTGTCCCTTACCACGGTGATTTCGGTGACCGGGTTCAGAATGCCGGCATCAATTCGGTCAATGTAAATGGGTTTCAACCGGCCGATGCCATGGGAATCAATGCCGCGTTTGTCTGAAGTGATAAGGACATCACTGATAATCGCAGCATCTGCTTCGGGAATACCGCTTGCCATCAGTACATCCTTCATGAACCGTTCAAGGAGGTCAAATTCCACCCATTTGCAATCTGCATACGCATCTTCATATGCCATCGTTTTTTTCTCCCATTGTTAATGGTTGTTTGAAAAACAGCCCATTTCCCTGTATCGTGCAATGGCCTGACACTGTTTGAACCGCTTTTTTTGAACAGTCTATAGCAGAAAGCATTCCAGAATCAAGACAAAGCCAACAAACGATTTTCTGAGGCCCTCTTCCTGGATATCCTGTTGAATTACAGTTTGACAATAAATTGAACAACTTGATAGAATACATTCTCCACCACTGATTATTCTCAGTCTAAATTGATCTGCGATACTCATTTTTTTCAGCGTTATGTTCCATGGACTCCAAGCAGTGATTTTTAACCATTTAATGAGGAGGCTAACATGACTGTTTCCATTATTATCAAACGCATTGTAAAAAATGACGACATGGCCGCCCGACTGGCCCCGTTTATTGTTAAGCTCAGGTCCCGGGCTGCTTCTCAGCCGGGGTTTCTGTCCAGCCAGACCTTCAGCTGCCTGGATTGTGAAGGCGAATATCTGGTCATCAGCAACTGGCATACCCTCGAAGACTGGAACCGATGGATGCACAGTGAAGAGCGCATGGCCATCCAGAAAAATGTGGATGATCTGCTGGGGGAGAAAACCCATTATCGATTCTATGAGCCGGTTGTGGGCGGTATCGCGCCCCGGTTTAAACACCGGACATAGGATCGAAAGATCGGTTGCTGGAATCCAGCCCCTATATTCTCAATACACCGGAACCCCTGATGAACCGGCCTACACGGCAAATGCGGCTGGTGCGGCGACATTTATCCTGGAATACCTCTGTGTTGACGCAAGACTCAAACGGTGCCATATGTCGGGTGCTGCAAAGCACAATGGCTAGCTGAATGACTATGCCTTTCTGATTGCCGGTTTAATCGATCTGTATGAAGCAAACCACGACATTCAAGGGAAATTGTCATCATTGAACCCGAAGGGAAAAAAGGGGCGTCCATCCGGCTTCTTGATAAAATCCGGCAGCAGTATCTGCCAGGCCGTATCATCGTTGTGGCCATTGAAGGTGAGGATTTAGCCTCACAATGACGGATCATACCCCTTGTCAAGCACCGAACCGCCATGGATGCACGTCCAACGGTTTATGCATGTACCGGCAAAACCTGCCAGCCCCCCACAACGGACCCGGAAATCCTTGCAAAACAGCTGGCCGAATAAACCAATTCAAAACAAAGGGGTAACACGATTCTAATCTGCCATGGATACAGTGGTTGCCACCTGGGCAACAGGCCCGACTATTAATTTTTAAAAAGGAAAAAAAGATGAACAAAATCATGGCAGTTAACCGGATCATACGATATTTAATCCCTTCAGTGGTGTGCACCGGGTTGTTGTTTGCATCGATTTCCCTGGGTGCCCCCCTGAATCACCACACTGGAAAACCTGCAAAATATGTATTCTTCCTGGTGGGAGACGGGCTGGGCATTCCCCAGCGCATGGCAACCGAAGCCTATGCCGGTAGAAAGCTTTTGATGGATACCTTTCCGGCCCAGGGGCTGACAACAACCCATGCCAATGACCGGTTTATCACGGGATCTGCGGCATCGGCCACAGCCCTTGCAACGGGTGTAAAAACCAACATCAATTATATCGGCGTGGATCCGGAATTCAAGAGGCTGTCCACCATTGCAGAAATGGCCAAGCAACAGGGGAAACGCGTCGGCATTATTTCAAGCGTCTCAATTGACCATGCAACACCAGCTGCCTTTTATGCCCATGTAAAACATCGAAAAATGGTCCATGAGATTGATGTGGCACTGGCCCAGAGTGGTTTTGATTTTTTCGGCGGTGGCGGTTTAATGGATCCGGAAGGTAAAAAATCCAAGAATCCTTTAGGGGATGCCCTGGAGATGGCCAGACAAAACGGCTATACAATTGTCGACAACAAAAAAGACTTTCTTGCCCTGGACAAAAACAGCGGCAAGGTCATTGCCCATAATGAATGGCTCCAGGATGCCGGGGCCCTGCCCTATGCCATGGATATGGGTGAAAGTGACATCACCCTTGCAGGGTTTACCGAAAAGGCAGTGACGCTCCTGGACAACCCCAGTGGTTTTTTCCTCATGGTCGAAGGAGGTAAGATCGACTGGGCATGCCATGCCAACGATGCAACCGCCGCCATCACCAACAACATTGCCTTTGACAGGGCCGTACAGGTGGCCTTTGATTTTTATCAAAGCCACAGGGACGAGACCCTTATCGTGATCACCGGTGACCATGAATGCGGGGGGCTCACCCTTGGATTTGCCGGGACCCGATATGCCTCCCACTTTGACGTGTTAAGTCATCAAAAGGCTTCCTTTCAGAAATTCTCCCATGGGATTGTTCGAAGGTTCAAGGCAGAAAACGGCGCCGCAGCTGATTTCAATGCCTTTAAACCCATAATTCATGCCTACTTTGGCCTGAATTTTTCTTCAGCGGATCCCGCAGACATCATGACGATCAAATCCCATGAGCTTGAAAAAATAAAGGTCGCATTCGACCAGACCATGGCAGGTGACAAGGAGAGCTTGAACCAGCCGGATAACTATATCCTCTACGGCGGATATGACCCCCTGACGGTGACATTGACCCACCTCATGGGCCAGAAGGCAGGCCTGGGATGGACCTCCTACAAGCACACGGGGGTGCCGGTGAGCACCTCGGCCATCGGGACGGGATCCGATCTGTTTAACGGGTATTATGACAATACGGACATTGCAAAAAAAATCATGTCCATCATGGGGATTGACTTTAAACAAGGGATTGCCGGGATATAGACAGATGTATGAGAAACTGGGATTCAAAGAGAACCTGCCCCTGCTGATCGGTGTGATTGCCATCACCCTTTTTCTGTGCCTGCTTCCCAACAAGTATTACCGGGCATCTGAAAATGCGGTTCGCTGCAGGGGGAAAATTCTTGATGTGGACAATGGTGATATCGTTCAATTTGGAATGGTTAAAAAAGGATCCCAGACCCTTTCCATCCGGTTGATCTCAGGCCGGTTCAACGGCAGAACCGTTGAGGCCGTCAATCAGCTCATGGGGCAGATGGACCGTGACAAACTCTTTGAACAGGGCGATACTGCCCTTGTGGTCCTGTCCCTGGACGATCAGGACAATATTATTTTTGTCAATCCCCAGTCCCACTTCCGCCTCCAGTACATGGTGGTTCTGTTCGTTGTTTTTTCCTTGGGACTAATCGTCTTTGGCGGCTGGACCGGGGTTCGATCCTTTTTCTCTTTTATCATCTCCGCATTGATCATCTGGAAAATCCTTGTGCCCTGTTTTCTGAACGATTGGGCCCCTGTCCCGGCGGCCTTTGTTGCGGTGGTCTGTCTTTGTGCCGTCATTATCTTCCTGGTTGCCGGGATCAACCCAAAGGGGGTGACCGCCTTTGCCGGTGCGATTCTGGGAATCTTGACCGCCTGTCTGCTTTCCCTCTATTTCACCGAAGGATTTCATCTGCACGGGGCAATTCTGCCCTTTTCCGAGACATTGCTCTATTCCGGATACGGTCACCTTGATATGACAGGGGTCTATGTTGCCGGTGTATTCATCTGCGCTTCAGGGGCGGTGATGGACCTTGCCATGGATGTTGCCGCAAGTATGGATGAACTGGTGGTTAAAAAACCGGACATAACCCGAAGGGAACTCTTTTTTTCAGGGCTCAAGGTTTCCAGGACGGTCGTTGGTACGATGACAACCACCCTTCTTTTTGCCTACTCCGGGGGGTATATCACCCTTTTAATGGCCTTCATGGCCCAGGGCATTGCCGTTGTCAGCATGCTCAATTTAATCTATGTGGCCGCTGAAATCATGAAAACCCTGATCGGCAGCATCGGGCTTTTGATGGTGGGGCCCTTTACCGCCATGGTCGGTTCATTCGTCCTGACCGGATCAATTCAACGCTACTGGGCAAGCTGCAAACCCGGGATATAGACCTTTGTTTCAATCATTGCCATGATTTTTGCCACCGCAAATACCATTATCGTGTAGAGGATGGCTGCCACCACATAGGACTCAAAATATCGAAAGTTCATGGCCCCGGTGAGATCCGCCTGGGCAAGCAGTTCCGGTACCCCCACGGCAAAGGCAACCGAGGTGTATTTGAACATATAGATGATCTCGTTGGAAGACGACGGAATTACAAGCCTCAGGGCCTGGGGCAGGATGACATAGCGTATGGCCTTCCACTTGCCAAGCCCCATGGCCCTTGCAGCGGTCATCTGCCCGGGCTTGATGGATTTTATGGCCCCCCTGAAATACTCGGCCTGGTACACAGAGGTGTTGATCCCAAGGGCCAGACCTGCGGCAAGAACCGGCTTGAGCAGAATCCCCATATCGCCCAGGCCGTAATAGATGAAAAAAAGTTGCAGCAGGCAGGGGGTTCCCCGCAGAAATTCCACATAGGCCGTGACGATCCAGTAAATATATTTACTGGAATAGACCCGTGCCACCCCGAGCATCATTCCAAAGATAATGCCAACAGAGATACAGACAAAAGACAGCTCAATGGTGACCCAGGCGCCCGACAGCATGTCTGGCAAAATTTCAATGGCGTAATTAAAAAAACTGACCATCTGTTCCACACCTCCGGTTCGCTAAGTGGCGGCTATTCAAGGCCGGAAAAATTATTCAGAAAGAGTCGGGTCCTTTCGTGGCGGGGAGCGGCGAACATCTCTTTCGGACACCCCTGCTCAACAATAAGCCCCTGGTCGATAAAAATGACCTTGTCGGCAACGGACCGGGCAAACCCCATTTCATGGGTGACCACAATGGCCGTCATCCCCTCTTTTGCAAGGGCGGTCATGACACCCAGCACCTCACCTGTCAACTCCGGATCAAGGGCTGAGGTGGGTTCGTCAAACAAAATCAGCTTGGGCCTTAATGCCAGGGCCCGGGCAATGGAGATCCGCTGCTGCTGTCCACCGGAGAGCTGGGCCGGATAGGCACTGATTTTATCGGCCATGCCCACTTTCTGGATCTCTGCCATGGCGATCCTGCGCGCCTCCTCTTTTGGCAGTCCCCGGACCCTCAGGGGACCGAACATCACATTTTCCAGAATGGTTAAATGGGTAAAAAGGTTGAAATCCTGGAATACAAACCCCATATCCGCCCGGACGCTGTTGATATCCGTCCCCGGTGCGGTGATGTCGATGCCTTCGAGCAGGATCTGTCCAGAATCCGGTGCTGACAGATGATTCAGACACCTGAGCAGGGTGCTCTTGCCCGAGCCTGACGAGCCGATCACAGCCAGGGTTTCTCCTTTTTTCAACTCAAACGAAACATCCTTGAGCACCTCATTGTCGACAAATTTTTTGGTGAGGTTTTTAACTTCAAGTATGGTGGACATGACGATATCAGCTCCTTTTTTCAAAGCCAGGAACCCAGAGTCTTTCTTCGAGTTTATAGAAGAAATATGTTCCTATTCGGGTCAACGTAAAATAAAGGATTCCCACAAACAGATAAACAGCAGCTGTATTGCCATAGGTATACGCAATAACATACTTTGCGTTCCGCATGATTTCCACCACCCCCACCACATAGGCAAGGGAGGTGTCCTTGAGTTCCGAGGAGAATTCATTGGTCCAGGGCCCGATGGACAAACGGATCATCTGGGGAATGATAACATGATAAACAGTACCGGGCAGGTTCAACCCCATTGCCTTTGCCGCCTCAAGCTGTCCCGACTGGATCGAGAGGATGGCGCCCCGGAATATTTGGGATTGAAACGCCGAGGAGCACAGCCCCAGGGCAATGATGGCAGCCAGCATGCGATTGATATCAAAGGGCAGATAAAACACAAGAAACAGAAGAACCAGCTGGGGAATGGCCCATAGTAATTTGCGCAGGGTGGTTGCCACAAACTTCACCCAGGCGCTGCCAAAGATTTCAGCCAGGGCAATGGCAAGCCCAAGCACCATCCCCACCGTCAACAGCCCCGCAAGCAATTCCAGGGCAACCAGGGTTCCCTTTGCAAACTGGGGAAGTTCTGAAATAAGTATTTTAATGATTTCCATGCATTCTGTTCCTGAGCACAACGCGGGGTGGGGCGGTTTGCCTGCCATCCGGGTCCGGATCTTGTGGCCTGGACCCGGGCGGCAATCACCCTGGGATTAAAAGATAAAAAAGGCCCGGCACGGGCAAACCTATTAGTTGGATTCGCTGCAGAGCTTTTTATAGTCAACCAGGTAGGGAATGGCTTCCACGGATGCCCAGGGCAGGTATTTTCGAACCAGTTCTTCAATTTTACCCGATTCATATGCCTTTTTGATCCCGGAATTTATTTTTTCAATCAGGTGATGGGGATCTCCGGGGGTAACCCCATAGGCACTATAATCAAAATGCAATCCCGTACACACCGGTTTCACTCCTCTTTTGGCATCAATAAATCCTCTGGCCGTTGGGGCGTCCACATGGAAGGCATCAATTCTGCCGATTTCAAGTTCCTTGATGCCCAGCTCAACGGATTCATAGGCCTTGATGTTAATATCAACCCCGTTGTCCTTGAGTTCCTCCTTGAGCCATCGGTATCCGGTTGTTCCGGCCTGGGCACCCACGTTGGCACCCTTGCCCATTGCTGTAACACAATTTAATTTTGAATCGGATTTAACCAGTGTCCAGTAGTCTGTCTTCCAGTGGGGCAGGGAAAAGTCAATGACCTGGGCACGCTTGCAGGTATAGGAAAGACCGCCTGCAAGAATATCAATTTTCCCCTTTGAAAGGGCTGCGATAATGGCTGACCATGGAATATCTGCCGCTTCGACCTTGAACCCTTCAACCTCACCGATGTACTGGAAAAGTTCCCAGTCAAACCCCTTGATTTCTCCTTTTTCAGCCCATGTCCAGGGTGGGAATGCCGCATCAATGCCCAGTTTGTAAACAGGCAGCTCATCTGCCGAGGCAAGCGAGCTCAACAACAATACCGCAAAAAGAAATACCGCCCCCAGAATCTGCTTTCTTAACTTAAACATACTCCCTCCTTTTAATTGATCAAAAAACAAACAAAAATGTAACAAAATTACATATGGTCCTAAAAATGTCTCTCTATTGTAGCTGAATAGAATAACAGTTGAATGGGTAAGTCAATCGTTATTTTGTATCTTTGTTCGATCACCAAATCGTTCAGGCGTTCTTTTCCATGATATCCCATGGTGTTTCTTTGGTTGAAAACGGATATTGTAAAAAATTAAACATAAATTATTTTAGTAAGTTAAGGTATATGTGTCCAATAAATCATTTTATGAAAATTTTACCGTTTCTCAGTTTGAACCGGTTGAAAAAACAGAAATTTTTTAGTGCCCCTTTTCCCGCCAATTGCCTTATCCGCCTCAAACGCGCTGGCCCGGTAAGAAAAATTACGCCCCGGCCATCTCCTCGCGGGGCAGTAGGGCGTTGCTTCCCATGGGAATTATTTTCAAGACCCGAAGGATCGAGCAAAGCAGGCAACCGACTGAACAAAGAAACTGCATAAAAAATCTTGACATTTTAAATAAGAGGTTCTAATTTCGTTCCATTGCCCATACAATGGCGTATTGGCAAAATCAAAAGAAAACAAAGGCGTTTTCCCAAATTATAACCTGGGCAGACGCCTTTTTTATTTTGATTCTGGGACGAAAAGATGAAAAGCCATAACATACCAAAGCTTACGCTGTTTCATTGTTTAAATTCCTTTGAACAAACCCCTTCAATGTTTGACGGTTGTGAGGTTAAAACCATCAAGATGGCATGTGCCTCCATGACCCGGGACATCCATCTCCTAAAGGCCTTTGAGGCAGGGGCAGATGCTGTCCTGGTCCTGGCATGCCCGGAAAAAGCGTGCCGGTACGCCGAGGGCAGCATCCGGGCCAGAAAACGGGTTGAATACGTGAAAACCATTCTGGACACTATCGGAATGGACGGCAGACGGTTGAACCTTTTCAACACAACTGCCCAGGACAGCGGGGCGAATCGGGATATTATCCAGAAGACATTGCTGTTGCTTGAAATCCTGGGGCCGAATCCTGCTCTAAATTGCTTGAATTAAATCGTTTGTATTGATCTGGTTTTTTCAACCATACCCAAGAAATGGAGTATAATAATGATAACCGCCAGTCAAAAACCCATTCGTGAGATCATTGAACTTGTAGAACCTTATAAAAAGGTTTTAATCCTAGGTTGTGGCACCTGTGTGAAAACATGTTTTGCCGGTGGTGAGGACGAGGTGGCCGTCCTTGCCTCTGCCCTGAGGCTGAGTTTTAGGAAAATGGGCAAAACCATTGAAATCGAAGAACAGACCATTGAGCGCCAGTGTGAAAATGAATTTATCCAGGAAGCATCCCCCGGGATTGCCAGAAATGATGCCATTCTTTCCCTTGCCTGTGGTGCAGGCGTTCAGGCCATGGCCAAACGGTTTAAACGAGAGGTGGTATTGCCGGGTGTGAATACCACATTCATCGGAACCCAGGAAAGTGCCGGTGTTTTCACCGAAGAATGTTCGGGATGCGGTAACTGCAGCCTGGCCATCTTTGGAGGTGTCTGTCCGGTCACCCGGTGCGCCAAGAAATTGCTTAACGGTCCCTGCGGCGGCTCCCAGAACGGGGTGTGTGAAATTGATCCTGATACCCCCTGCGCCTGGCATTTGATTATTGAACGGCTGACCATTCTGGGGCAATTGTCCAACCTGAGAACCTATATCCCTCCAAAAAATTGGAATACCAGCCTTGCCGGCGGCCCCAGAAAGCTGGTCAGGGAGGATCATATCATATGAAAACCTACAGCCATCTCCATGAAAAACTTTCCAAGGGCGAATTTGCGATAACCGGAGAATGCGGCCCCCCAAGGGGAGCCAACCGAACGGTCATTGATAAAAAAATAAAACTCCTGAATGGGTTTGTGGATGCGGTGAATGTCACGGATAACCAGACCGCCATTGTCAGGATGTCCAGCATTGCCGCCTCTGCCCATCTGGTTGCCGCAGGGCTTGAACCGGTGATGCAGATGGTGGTCAGGGACCGGAACAGGATTGCCATTCAATCGGACATCATGGGGGCCTATTCCCTGGGTATCAGAAATATTTTATGCCTGTCCGGTGACCACCAGAAATTTGGGAGCCAGCCCGATGCCATGAATGTTTTTGATATTGATTCGGTGAACCTTATCCGGACGGTTCGCGATATGCGCGATACCGGAAAAGACATGAGCGGGTTTGACCTGGATGTGGCACCTGAAATGTTTATTGGTGCAGCAGCCAACCCCTTTGCCGACCCCTTTGAATACCGGGTGGTCCGCCTTGCCAAAAAAATTGATGCAGGTGTGGATTTTATCCAGACCCAATGTATCTACAATATGGAGCGGTTCAGGGAATGGATCCGCCTTTCCAATGAGGAAGGGCTCACAGAAAAGGTTTACATCCTTGGGGGGGTCACCCCGTTAAGATCTGCAGGCATGGCAAGGTATATGAACAAAAAGGTTGCCGGCATGGATGTTCCTGAACAGACGATCCAACGTATGGACGGGGTTGAGAAAAAAAATCAGGCGGAAGAAGGCATTAAAATCTGCATTGAAACCATTGAAGAACTCAAATCGCTCACCGGGGTCCACGGGGTTCATATCATGGCCATAGAATGGGAAGATGCTGTGGGACGGATTGTGGAACAGGCGGGATTGAAATAACCGAAAAGGATGTTACCTATGCCCCAAAAATACAATATTCACACAAAGGCGGCGTTGCCAAGGTTTTATCCGGTCGGCAAATATGCCACCATAGAATTCAGGGAAAACTGTGCCGGAAGCTGCAAAGAGTGTGTGAAAAAAAAATGTGTGTACGATATTTTTAAGGAAAATTACCTCCATATGAGCAAAATGGAGGAACCTGAATACCTTTACACCTGCAACTCGTGTTTCAGGTGTATCCAGGAATGCACCAAAGGGATTTTTTCCCGGGTCATCAACCCTGAATACCGGGAAATCGGAGACGACTATTGGACACCGGATGTTATCAACCGGACATGGTACCAGGCCCATACCGGAAGCATTCCCGTTTCAGGTGCCGGATACCGGGGGCCTTTTGTGGGAAAAGGGTTTGATTCCATGTGGACGGACATGTCTGAGATTGTCCGGCCCACCCGGGACGGGATCCATGGCCGTGAATATATCAATACCTGCATCGAGCTTTCCAGGCGACCTGAAAGACTTGCATTTAACAAGGACGGCTCCCTTGGTGTTGATGTAGGTCCCATCCTTGAAATTCCCCTCCCCATATTGTTCCAGCAACCTGATTTCGGCATCGTAAGCAAAGGGGTTCTTCTGTCCATGCTTAAGGCGGCCCAGGAGATCGGAACAAAGATGTTCGTGCCGGCAGCCCATGTGGATGAAGAACTCATCTCCTATGGAAAGACCCTTATCCCCCTGGTGACAAAAGATGATTTTCACCTGTATCCCAGGCTTTTAGACTGTGTGGACATGGTGGAAATGGCCTGGGAGCCCGGTATTGAAACCCTGTTCGCTTCTTTAAAAGCCATGAACGAGAACCTTTGCATCAGTGTGGGCCTTAGACTGAGTGCAGATCTTGATTATGCCAAAATTTGTGTTGGCCTTGCCCAAACCAAGGTCGATACCCTCCATGTCTATGCCGACCAAAAGGGCAGGGAGTTTGATTCTGACGGTCCAAGATTTATCAAGGATATGCTCAGGGATATCCATCTGGCATTGATCGACGCCCGCACACGCCAGCAGATCAATATCATTGCTTCGGGCGGAATCAGCATGGCCGAGCATGTGAACAAGACCATTATCTGCGGTGCCGACGGGGTTGCCATTGACCTGCCCCTGCTCATTGCCATGGAATGCCGTTTGTGCGACCGATGTAAAAAAGACCTGCCCTGTCCCGTGGCTTTTGAGACCATTGACCCGGCGTATGGCAGTAACAGAATCACAAACCTCATGGGGGCCTGGCGCAACCAGATGCTTGAAATGCTCGGTGCCATGGGGTTAAGGGAGGTCAGACGGCTGAGGGGTGAGGTCGGACGTTCCATGTGGTTTGAGGATCTTGAACGAGAAAGTTTTGCGCCTATCTTTGGTGAACGCAAGGTCTTTATAGACATAGGATAATTTATGAGCCAGATAAAAAATCAATTGCCTGAAACCTGCGAAACGCCTTCCCGGTATCGCAATACCATTGGCAAATATATCATCAAGCGAAATTCAAACTGCATTTCCTGCGGCAAATGTGCAGAATTGTGTCCCCATGGCGTTCATATCAAGCCTGGGCATCATGCCTCCCCATTCAGGCCGGTTGAGCACAAATGCATCGGGTTTGAGTGTAAAAAAACAGATCACTACTGCATTGAACTTTGCCCGCAAAATGCACTTACCCTCAAGGAAAATCCCCTTCTGGATACGTTGGGGGATTACCGCTGGACCCCTGAAATGCTGCTCGGCCATTTTGCCATGGCAGAAACCGGAGCCGCGCCCCATGTGAACCTTGAGTATAATCTGGGCAACTCCGGCGGCGGATTTGACATGATGCGGTTTATTCACCCCGATCCCGGGTTGGCCCTGGATCTCAGTGATGAAGAGATCGATACCAGTATTGAGTTGAATAAAACAGGGGACGATCGACCCCTGAAAACCATTTCCATTCCCTGTTACGGCGGCGGCATGTCCTATGGCTCAACCGCCTTGTCCGTTATTGTGGGCAGGGCACGGGCTGCCAAAAGAATGAATTCCCTCACATGCACTGGAGAAGGGGGGTATCCGCCGGAATTTCTTCCCTACAAGGAACATGTCATTACCCAGGTGGCAACGGGGTTGTTTGGTGTGAGGGAAGAGACGATTCAGCATTGTCCGATCATGGAATTCAAGTATGCCCAGGGTGCAAAACCCGGCCTTGGCGGTCATCTTCTGGGAGAAAAAGTCACTGAAGCCGTTGCCCGAATGAGGGAAACCGTTGTGGGCACCTCTCTTTTTTCTCCGTTTCCCTTCCATTCGGTCTATTCCGTGGAAGACCATAAAAAGCATGTGGACTGGATGAAGGAGATCAATCATAAGGTCCTTTGTTCCATAAAGGTCTCCACACCCACGGATGTGGACATGGTTGCCATCGGTGCCTACTATGCCGGCGCCCATATCATCCATATTGACGGCAGCTACGGCGGTACAGGGGCTGCGCCGGACATTGCCAAAAAGAACATTGCCATGCCCATTGAATACGCCATTCCAAAGGTCCACAGATTCCTTGTGGAAGAAGGGGCCAGGGACAAGATCTGCCTGATCGCAAGCGGCGGCATCCGGAACGGGCTTGACGTTGCAAAGGCCATTGCCCTTGGGGCTGACGGGTGTGTTATCGGAACCGCAGATCTTGTGGCTGTGGAATGTGTCAGGTGCGGAAATTGTGAGAGCGGCCGGGGATGCGCCAGGGGCATCGCCACCACGGATCCGGAACTGGGATGCATGATCGATGAAGCCTATGTGGAACAGCGTCTGGTGAACATGTACATGGCCTGGCGTAAGCAATGGTGCGATATTCTCAGAGCCCACGGACTCAAAAGCATCCGGGAACTTCGGGGTCGTTCAGATCTTCTGGTGCATCTTGATTATCTGGATGAAGCGGAGAGAAAACGCTATCAGCCCGCGCCCAGTTACAAGATGGTTTTATAATAAGGAACCTCAACCATGACACATATGAATACGGATAGAATTATAAACAATATACTGGCTTCAAGGGGCAGGCTTCCCCATTTAAAAACACCGGTGAACAAATGTAACGAAGAGGGCGGCTGCGGTGTGACGGGATTCATGGCATCCATTCCCATTGCAGGACGTCATATTTATGAACCTTCTGTTCAAATGCATAACCGGGGGAACGGTAAAGGCGGGGGCATCGCTGCCGTGGGGCTGAGCGCCAGGGATCTTGGGGTTCCCCAGGATGTGCTGGAAGACCATTATCTTTTGCAGGTGGCCTATCTGGACGATGATGCGATTTCAAGGGTGGAAACCACCAATATCACCCCTTGGTTTGACATCTACACCTCTGAACGAACGCCCACCATTGACGATTACACCGCCATTGGCCTGGAGGTGAAGCCGCCGGATGTATGGCGGTATTTTGTAAGGGTCAAACCGGCTGTGCTTGAAAAATTTATCCAGGACAACCTGCTGTTTGAAATGGACAAAAGAAAGGCGGAAGATGAATTTGTGTTTCAGAATTCCAACCGCCTGAACCAGAGCTATTATGCCTCCCTCGGGGAAAAGCAGGCCTTTGTCCTGTCCCATGCCAGGAACGTGATGATTCTCAAGGTGGTAGGCTATGCGGAACAGGCAACCCAGTATTACTGCCTGGATGATTTCAGGGCCCATGGCTGGATTGCCCACCAGCGGTATCCCACCCGGGGACGGTTGTGGCATCCAGGCGGTGCCCATCCGTTTTCAGGCATGCATGAAGCCCTTGTCCACAATGGCGATTTTGCAAACTATCATGCCGTATGTGAGTATCTAAACCAACATAATATCTTTCCCCAGTTCCTTACTGACACGGAAACCGCTGTGCTGCTGCTGGACCTGTACAACCGGGTGTTTGACTATCCATTGGAATATATCATCGAGGCTTTGGCACCGACCACGGAGTATGATTTTGACTGCCTTTCCCCTGAAAAACAGCAGGTTTACCGCTATATCCAGTCCCAGCACATGACCGGTTCCCCTGATGGGCCCTGGTTTTTTATCATTGCCAGAAACGATCCCTACCAGGATCTGATGCAGTTGATCGGGATCACGGACACGGCCATGCTGCGGCCCCAGGTCTTTGCCCTCCAGGAAAGGGACGAAGTTCAGATCGGCCTGGTCTGCTCGGAAAAACAGGCCATTGATGCCACCCTGGAAAGTATTGCCAGGGAAGATAGCCGGTTTTGTCCCATTGCCGACAAATACTGGAACGCAAGGGGCGGAAGTTCAACAGACGGTGGTGCATTTACCTTTACCATCAAGGATTCTGGACGAGGGGATGGTTCAAAAAAGCTGATCACCCAGAACAAGTTTGGTGAAAGGGTGCAAACCCCTGAAGGCCAGGTTCATTTTGATCCTTGCGTGGAGATGTCAACCCTGTCTGGTGATACGCCTCAAACCCAAGAGGTAAGGGTCTTTTTTGAGGAAAATGATTTACAGGGTCTTAAAAAATACTGCACATCAGAATTTGGCAAACTTGATTTCCTGGAGATCAAACTGCTGTGTTCTACCATCCAGGCCCTTGCACAAAACACCGATGGTCAGAAAATAATGGCCATTGATCTGTTGACCCATTTGAACGACATGATTTTTCCCGTCGCAAATAAAAAACGAAGCTCTGTTCTCCAGATCATCAGACAGAGCCTTACAAATATTTTTAAAGCCTCTCCAAAAATTGGAAAAAATAAAAACAGTCGGTACGCCTATATCGATCATAGAACCCGCAAAGATTTAAGGGCTCCCCTGGAAAATGAAAAAATTCTTGTGGTGAATGCAAAGCAATTTGAACCAGAAGGCAAGGCGTGCGACTCAAGGATGATCAACCAGGCCTACCGGCTGGGATGGAAGCAGTATATCTGTTTTGGTTACAAGGGCCAGAGATTCACCGGGTGCGGGCTTGGTCCGGATTCAGACGATGTCCGATTTGATGTCTATGACAGCTCAGGGGATTACATGGCATCGGGTATCGACGGCATGCAGATCCATGTCCACGGCAATGCCCAGGATCAGTTGGGGCAAATCATGAAGCGCGGCAAATTTGTGGTCCATGGAGATGTGGGCCAGACCTTTATGTATGGTGCCAAGGGCGGGGAAGTCTATATCCGGGGCAATGCTGCAGGGCGTCCCCTGATCAATGCAACGGGAGGACCCAGGGTGGTGATCAACGGCACCTGTCTCGATTATCTGGCACAATCTTTTATGGCAGGGGACCCCTTGAACGGCGGCGGTTTTGTCATTGTCAACGGGATTGACTTTGACGATAACGGTAAGGTCAGGGATCTGACCATGCCCTATCCCGGATCCAACCTCTTCTCCCTTGCCTCGGGCGGCGCCATTTATCTGAGGGACCCGGACTGCAAAGTCGTGGACGAGCATTTAAACGGCGGTGTCTTTGCCAGGGTGACAGCGGCGGACTGGGCGTTGATTCGTCCCTATCTTGAAGAGAACGAAAACCTGTTTGGGATCTCCGTTGAAGCCGATCTTTTAACGGTCAAGGGCGAAAAACTACCGTTTGACCGGGTCTACCGAAAGGTGATGCCCTTCCGGTCCCAGGCACTGGGAATCCAACAAAACTAGCGGACAGGGCCAGGCGTTGCTCACTCCTTTTTCCCGGCAGATTCAAGACGATGCCGGGAAAATAGGTCGGATGCCTGGCTGCTCCGGATCCCCCCCACCGGTGATTCCCGGGTGGGCGTTTCATATGAATAAATTTATGCACAAATAGCTCGATTTTCAGGCTGGGCCGGTAGTTCCTCGGCAACTGCAGCACAAACCCCACCCGTTGGATCGCCATTACAGGCTTGCAATTTCCAGGTAACAATCTATACTCATCCGTTATTTTAACCCTGATTCAAAGGCGCAGGTTAGAACAAACAGATTTTAACGATTGCAGTGGAAGGAAAAAGGAAATGTGATATGGGTAAATCCGGAAAAGAGCTGATCCTCACGGTTTTTGAAAAGTGCGCCGGAGACTCAGGCTGTGGGGTGTGCCGGCTTCACATGGAAGATGACTGTCTCTTTTTTCCTGAACTTTATCGTCTCCAGGACCAGGCAGACAACTCGGGGCTGCCAATCAGCACCCGTGAGCTTCGTAACCTGATTGACCTTTGCACCCTGTGTGGCTTATGCCCCTGCCAGGATATAAAGATGCTCGTTCTCCAGGCAAAGGCGGCTTTCAGCCATGAAAAGGGGATCTCTCTGTCCGGTCGAATGCTTTCCGATGTCGAAACAATCGGCCGATGGGGAACGACTTGTTCACAAGTGATTAATCCATTGAAAGGGCTGAAGCCCGTTGCTCCCCTTGTGAAAAAAGCCTTGAAAATCCATCCCCAGAGGGACCTGCCCGGTTTTCCCAGACAAAGTTTTTTCCGCTGGGCAAAGAAAAGAGGTCTGGATCTCCCGAATCCGAGCAATGGCGGGTTTACATCAAAGGTTGCCTATTTTGCAGGCTGCAGCGCCGGGTATCTGTTCCCGGAAGTGGGGAAAGCGGCTGTAAGGGTCCTGGAGCGAAATAACATCGCTGTTTTTGTTCCTCCCCAGGAGTGCTGCTCCATGCCATTGATCATGGAAGGCGATCAAAAAGCGTCGTTAAAAAAAACAGCTGCCAATATCGAGCAGTTGTTGCAATGTGTTCAAGACGGCTATGACATTGTCTGTTCGTGTCCCACCTGCGGATATTTCTTTAAAACACTGCTGGTGGAGAATGCCTACTATTCAGACGCCTTTCAGGAGCAGTCAGGGGCTGGCAGCAAGGCCATGAAAGTTCCCCTCGGGTCAGGGGGAAAACGTTTTACCCTGGTGTCCCGGGGAAGTTATCAGAAGCTGTTAAAGGATGATGGATACTTTTCTTCACTTGACCCTGTAAAGCGGATAAACCTGTCTAACAGCGTTAAGGATCTGGGAGAATATCTGCTCTCCATTCATCTCAAGGGTGGTTTAAAGATCGACCGGGTTTACCCGGACATTCCCATGGTCTATTATGCCCCCTGCCACCTGAGGGAACAAAAAATCGGGCAACCCTATTACAGCCTCCTGGAATCATTTGAAGGTTCGGACATCGTCCAGATTGGGGAGGCCATGGAGTGCTGCGGTATGGGGGGGCACCTTGGCTACAAAAAATCTTTCCATGACCACACCCTTGAAATCGGCCAGCCCCTTTTTAAAAGGCTTTTGTCTGAAAAGCACAGGATGATCACTACAGACTGCCTCAGCTGCAAAATGCAATTCGAGCAGACGCTTTCCAGGAAGGTTTTTCATCCCCTTGAATTGCTGTAACCGTCATCATTAATCTCCTTTTACGATAGCGTAAAAGCTGAACCTGGCAATATGGGATTAGACTCCTTTTTCCAAAGTGCTGCTTTTGCCAATGCTACCTTCCTGTGTAGCAGATCCAGATCAAAAAAGGCAATAAGAAAACCCCATATATGAAAGTTGAGTTTGTAATATGCGCTTGCATTAGGATTGTGTGGCTGATAGCATTGTGCCCAACGCTGGTTATGCCCTGATGGATCAGGGGAGGGATAAGTTCCACTCAAGTCCGGATACCGCCCAGAAAATGGACGTCTGCTTAGATCGGATTGACATTCGGAGCCCTATTTGCCTCGATTTTTCAAGGATTGATAATCGTATCAGCAACAAAATATTGCGTATAAAACCGTAATTTTTCGTGCAACACACGGCCTGCCACCGGTGAGCATAATATTGATCAGGAGTGAAAAATGGATTTTACATCTGTGCCAACAAGGGGCAGAACACTTGACTATGCCGCCAGCGTCTATGATTTACTGGAACCGTGGGTGATGTTTGGCAAACAGAGTCAAATCAACCAGCAGGTTGTTGATTCTCTGGATATTCAGACGTGGCACAGAATTCTTGATATTGGATGCGGCACCGGCGTTGTGACCAGGCTTATCTCTGAAAAATTGTCACACCAAAAAAAGGGCATGGCAATGGGGATTGATGCGGCGGGCAAAATGATCCAAGGCGCCGTTAAAAAAAGAGCAAGTGCCACCTGCGCATTTGAAGTGGCCGCGGCTGAAAAACTCCCCTTTGACAATGACTCATTTGATTCTGTTGTCTCCACCCTTTTTTTCCATCATATCCAGATGGATTTAAAGGAAAAGGCCTTTTCCGAAGCATTCAGGGTGTTAAAACCGGGAGGACGCCTGGTTGTCTCTGACATGCACATCCCTGAAACCATCATGGGATCCCTCATCGCCCATGCCTCTCGCTGGTTATTGTTCCAGCCCCAGATCGGAGAAAATATCAGGGGAGTACTTCCCCAGGTTATTGAAAATGCAGGATTTGTAACGCCGCAACCGATCAAAACCTATTTGGGATATATCACACTTTTTTTAAGTGAAAAGCCATTAAAAGGCCAATCATGAATTCCATCCCGGACATGATTTCAGCCAAGGGTGACGCAAGAACCCAACAGCTGTTTTGTCGTTTACACGATGAATTGAGTCAGGGGTTGACACTTTTCTGGGACTGTGCCGATGAGATACTCAACAAAAGTGATATCAAGCTGAACAGACCGTCCGAAACCTGTTTTTCCCTTGAAGATAATTTCTTTTCAGCTCTTTTTCTCTATTCGTATATTAAAGGAGGGATTCCAGAATCAAAAAGAGTCCTTTTTGTGGCGGTAAATCAATGCCTGAGGGGTATGGTTACGGGTTGTGACAACATTCTGGACAATGAATATAAACAGACACTGGATACAAATTTACCGATTAAAGCAACAAAGTTTCGTTCGATTCTGGATATCATGGTTTCAGATCGTATCCTTGTGGCAATACTGCACAAGGGTTACAAGGAGGGGAACCTCTCCTTTAATGATATTTTGCAGGCCAATACCGCCTCGTTGCATGCCCTGCTGCAAAGCGGTGTTCAGGAGGCCTCGGAAGAGGAGGGGGCAGGTAAAATCCTGAAACCCGAAGAGGTCCTGGACAAAATTCACCCATTAAAAACAGGTGCCCTTTTTCAAGCCCCCTGGGTGCTGCCCCAATTGGTGTTGCCCCAATTAATGGAAGAGAATACATTAATATCTTGTTCCAAAATAAAAGAGGGATTGTTTTACATTGGGTTGGGATGCCAGATCCTGGATGATATGGTTGATCTGTCAATGGATTTACAAATGAACCGTCACAACTATGTCGCGTCGCTTGTTTACCACCGGGGAAGCCCCCGGGAGCAAGAGGCCATGGCAAGGCATCTGACCCCAAATAGCAAGGGCCACGCTGACCCTGATCTTCTTTTTAACTTCCCTGATGCAAGAAAGACCTCAATGGACAAAGCGCTTGGTCTGCTTCAAAAAGGTACGTCACTGCTTTTTGCCGGAGAACACACATTAATGGTCGATTATTCAATTGATTTTTTTATCAGAAGAATTGGTGCCGGCCGTTTTTTCAACGCAAACAATTAGACTGTAAATGAACCTGACCTTCTGGATAAAAACAGCATCTCTTTTCCTTATGCGTTCCAAACGTGCAACGTTAACGTTGGGGTTGATGATTTTTTTTGCCGTTGGCACCCTGGTTTTTATAACCGCCATTGCCATTGGGATAAACGACTGCATGGTCCGCAATTCCACGGGCCTTTATTCCGGCCACATAACCGGGTTTAATCTTCCCAAAACCGTTACCCAAAAGACCTTGCAGGTAAGCGGTGTTTCAAATGTACTCCAACGGTTTCAGATCCCCGGTATCCTTGATTTTCGTGGAAAAACAGAAACGATCACGCTGGTTGCGGTGACACCGAATCAGGAAGTAAAATCAACCGCGCTGTGGAAAAAAATCATTAACGGCAGGTATATTAAGGAGAATACCCATGAAATACTGATCAACCCTGCCACGGCAAAAACAGTTGATATTCATCCAGGGGAGACCATTGTTTTCAGATCCCAATCATGTGTCTGTTCATTGGTCGTTGCAGGTGTATTTAAAACCGGGATTGAGCGTTTGGACAATGGCATTGCCTTTTGTCCGACATCCATGCTTTCCACCCTGCCTGCAACATGGGACGGGGCTGTTTTCCTGAACCCGGGCGTAGATATGAACGATGTGATGGCAACCTATGCCCGGCAAGGATTAAACTCACTCCACTTAAAAACCTGGGAAGAGCTCATGCCTGATCTTACCCAGTTAATTGAGCTCAATCGCATTTCCATGGGATTTATTCTCTTGCTTGTACTTGGGGTTGTCTCCTTTGGAACGGCCTGTGCCTTTGCCATTTTCATCATCAGCAATATCAGGGAATACGGCATTATGAAAGCCATGGGGGTTACGCCCAAAGAGACTGCCATGCTGATCTTTTTCGAGGTACTCCTGATGAATTTTGCGGCTTCCTTTGCAGGAACCCTTGCCGGATTTCTTGCTGTTTTCATCACCAGTAAAACAGGGATAGATCTTTCAACGTTCACATCACACAATCCGTATTTTGTGGTTTCTGGTCTGATCATACCTCGGTTGACACTGGGCACATTAATATTGCCATCGTTTCTGGCACTATTTTTTTGTCTGTTTGCAGCTGTCTGGCCCACCTGGCTCGTCCTGCGACAACGAACCGCTGAAATATTGAGAAGTATATGATGATAGAAGTACTTAATATCTCAAAATATTTTTCTTCAGGGCCCGGAATGCGTCAGGTGTTATCTGATGTCTCTTTCAACCTGAAAAGAGGCAAGCTGCTGACAATCATTGGAAAGTCGGGATCGGGAAAAACAACGCTTTTAAACTGTCTTGGAGGGCTTGAAATGCCCGACAGCGGTCGGATAAATTGTTTTGGAACAGACATCAACAGCCTTTCTGAAAAGAGGCGATGCTTGTTTCAGCGCAAAAATCTGGGGTTTATTTTCCAATCTGGAAATCTTCTTTCCTATCTTACGGTATCTGAAAATATTTTATTTCCCCTTGTTCTAAATAACGAGACGAAAAAAGCAAGAGAGAAACGACTGGAATCCCTGCTTGAAATGCTGGAATTAAAACTGTTTGCCTCGGCCATGCCCCATGAACTGTCCGGCGGCCAGGCCCAGCGGGCGGCCTTTGCAAGGGCCATCGCCCATGCCCCGCAATTGCTTCTGGCAGATGAACCCACGGCGAGCCTGGATACGCAAACAGGATTAAATTTAATAAAACAGATGTACAGGGTTGGCAGAGACAATAATACGACCATTGTCGTTTCAACCCATGACCGTGAAATCATTAAATGTGCAGATAAAATCATTCATCTTACCGATGGTAGAATCACGCCAGATGGCAAAATTACGGGAAGATAAAAATGAAAAATCAACTTAAACGACTCTTTTTTGCATATATGATCCTGTTTTTCCTTGGATGCGGGCATGCAGCATATATGGGCATGCACGGCAAATCCATTATGCGTAAAACGGCCCTGGTCGTCCACTCTCTATCCTTGTCGGTCCAATGGGCTTGAGTTGGGTTCAAGGGCTGCCAGTAATGCCGTGACAACACTGTCGGCATCGCCCACAATACCCAGATCGGCAACTTTGAAGATCGGGGCGTCCGGATCAATGTTGATGGCGATGATTGATCTTGAGGAATTCATGCCCACTATATGCTGAACCGCACCGCTGATGCCTGCAGCTATATACAGGTCCGGTCCCACGGTGTTTCCGGACTGACCCACCTGCCGGGTATGGGGAAGAAGCCCCTCCTCAACCAGGGGACGGGACCCTGCCAGGACCCCTCCGAGGCGATCAGCCAGAAGCCGGGCCTTGGAAAACGAAGGTTCAGTCCGGCAGCCCCGGCCGGCGGCCACAATAACCCCTGCCTGTTCCAGGCCGGGTCCGTCGTTGTCGTTCAGGTGTACTTCCTCGACAATGCGGGTTCTTATTACGGCCTTGTTCAGCACAACCGGTATCTGCCGGGTCTGTGCAACCCGGCAGGTATCGCAGAAGGTGACCGGAAACACATTGGGGCGCACGGTGGCCGTCTGGGGACGTGTTCTGGGTGAAACAATGGCCGCCATGATGTTTCCGCCAAAAGCCGGCCGGGTCTGGACCAGCTGGTCCTCGTCATCAATATCCAGACCGGTGCAGTCGGCAGTCAGTCCAAGGCGCAGCCGTGCTGCGACCCTGGGCGCCAGTTCCCGGCCGTTTGGGGTGGCACCATAGAGCACCACCGAGGGCTTGATATCTGCAATAACCGTGGACAGCACAGCACAGAACCCATCGGCGGAAAACGACTTTAACAGCGGATGGACGCATTTGAGCACCTGGTCTGCACCGTGATGGCCCAGTTTCTCCAGCCCGGTCAGGCGATCATCGCCCATGATCACCACCATGAGCTTCTGGCCCAGTTTGTCGGCAAGTTCACGGCCCTTTGAAATCAGTTCATACACCACTTTTCTGGGTTGAAGACGCCCGTCCTTTTCTTCACATTCAGCAACCACCATGACACCGCGGTATTCTGCCAGCTGCTCCCTGGGAATGGCCTGGCGCAGGATCGTGATGGCGCCCTGGGGGCAGACATTGGCACACGAGCCGCACAGGGTGCAGGCATCACCGATTACGGCTGTGATCTCATTTACCGTTATGGCGCCGAAAGGACAGCTTTTTTCGCAGAGTTTACATCGGTTGCATTTTTCGCTTTCAACAAGAATCATGACGACACTTCCTTGTCTATTAGACCGGTATTGCTTAAAAAATTGACAATTTTTATGGCAGCATCCCTGGGCTCGAGCCCGGAAAAAATCTGGCCGTTCGTTTTGGCCGGCGGAGGGAAAATCGTTACCACCTGGGTAAACGATCCGGACAACCCCAGCTCCCCGTCGGCGATACCCAGGTCCGCTGCCCGGATGGTCTGTATGGGCTTTTTCCTGGCCCCAAGGATATCGGCAAACGACGGAGCCCTGCGGATTTTCTCTCCTTTGCTGAACGAAACCAGGGCGGGAAGACGGGTCTCAATGACCTGGTACCCGGTTTCGGTTTCCCGTGTAACGCGGATTTTTTTTTCGCTGCCCATGAGTTCGGATCCGGTGCCATAACTGATCTGGGGCAGGTGCAGGATCTCAGCGATTTCCGGACCCACCTGGGCGGTATCGCCGTCAATGGCCTGTTTGCCGACAAAGATCAGTTTGAAATCCGGCACGGTGCGCCGGATGGATTCCGCCAGGGTCAGGGAGGTAACCCAGGTGTCAGCCCCGGCAAACTTGCGGTCGGTGACAAGGACCCCCCGGTCAGCACCCAGTTCCAGTGCCCTGAGCAGCACGGCCTTTGCCTGGGGCGGCCCCATGGAGACGGCTGTGATCCTGATTTGTGGAAATTTCGCCTTGAGCCGGACGGCATGGTCCAGTGCATATTCGCAAAAAGGATTTAAAATAGAAGCAACGCCCTCGCGTATCAGGGTCCCTGTTTCCGGATTTACCTGAACCGTATCAATTTCCGGTACCTGTTTGACTGCAACAACAATATCCATCATCGCCTCTTCAACTGACAAAAATATTTCCGGGATTGAGCAGCATCTTCGGATCAAAGGCCTGTTTCAGACACTTCATCTGAGAGATCTGGTCTTCTGAGTACATGATCTTGAGAAATTTCGCCTTGATTTTGCCCACCCCATGCTCCGCACTGATTGAACCGCCACAGGCCACGGCTGCTTGCGCAAATTCCCGGTAGATGTCCATTCCGGTTGTAAGCTCTTGTAAATTGCGCGGCATGGACGAAATATGGAAATGGTTGTTGCCCACATGGCCAAAACCCACCCACTCGATACCGGCCTGGTTCAGGCGGGTGCGGTAGAGATCCCAGATGCCAAGGAGGTGCTCATCCGGAACCGCCAGATCGGAACTGAGGCGGTGAATTTCCGGACAGTTTTTTTTACGTTCAGAAATCACCTGTGTCACCTTTTCCGGCAGCAGGTGGCGGAACCGCTTGAACCGGTCCAGTTCGCGGGTCTCATAGCCTGCCCAGGACGATTCCAGGCACGCGCCTGCAGCGGCAACGGTCTCTTCCAGGAAACAATAATCCGGGCAGGTGCTGTCCGGGTCAAACGACAGCTCAAAAAAAATTGCGGCACCGGCGGTCTCTGGAATCGGGGGCATCCCGACCCTTGTGGCGTCTTGTTCCTGCATCTGCCTGAGCAGTTTTATTGCATTCTCAGAATAAAACTCCATGAAATCAAGCTGAAGCCGTTTGTCCGCCCGGAGGGCCTGTACCAGGGCGAGTGCCCTGTCATCGGAATCCACAAACTGGACAATGGAACATTTGGGTTCCCAGGCAAGCAACGCCACATCCACGGCAGTGATAATGCCGAAGGCACCTTCCGAACCGATGAACAGGTCTACCAGATCCATGTGGGGAGCGGCGTAAAACCCCGAGGTGCACTTGGTGCGGGGCATTGAATAGTCCGGAATCCTGATGGGAAAATGGCCGCCTTCTGAATCGTAAATCGTGAATCCGCCGCTGGGGGACGAGAAATATTTTCCCCTTGGGATATCGAGGAACTCTCCCTTGATGGTGAGCACCCGGATGCCCCGGACCCAGTCCCGGGTGGGGCCATACCGGTATGTCCTGGCACCAGACGCATTGGTGGCCACGGTGCCGCCAAGGGATGCACTCATCTCCGTGGGATCGGGTGGATAAAAATAGCGGACCGGATCGTCCTTGAACTGCTGGATCCTTTGGCCGACGTCCGGCTCGGCAAGGGCATCCAGGTCTGGAAACGATTTGGACGTCACCATGGCAGCCAGTTGAGACAGCAGGACCCCGGTCTGGGCCTTTACCCGCCACTCGTCTGCAGACTTCAGGTAATAAAGATCCAGGGCCTGGTTGAGCCGTTCCAGGGAAATCAGTGCCCCGCCTTTGGGAACACACCCCCCGACAACCCCGGTCCTTGCCCCGGCAATGGTCATGGGCGTTGCCTGGGCGGCCATGGCCCGGACCACTGCGGCCAGTTCCAGTTCATCTTCAGGGAAAAAAAGGAAATCAAAGGCGCCCATGGTGAGCTTGGATTCATCGGTCAGGTAATCGGGATAATCCGCCTGTATTGCATCAAAGCCCTTGATCTGACGCACATTGTTTAAATCAACTTTTTCAGGCGCGCGTGATGTTATTTCGTGCACAGCTGTCTCCTGAAAGGCAGGGAGAGAATCCCTGTCTTAAGATTTAAAGACTGACACGTTCAGTCTGTATGGTTCTTTTTTTCATCACCAGCTGGTACACGATGACAACGGCCAGTACACCACCACCGGCCATGTCCGTGTAGATCCCCGGTTTGATGAGACTCAGGGCCGCGATCATCAGCAGGACTCTCTCCATGGCACCGGCTTTGCTGATAAACCATCCAACAACCGAGCCTGCAAGGGCAACAACACCTATCATGGAAGAGACCGTGGCAAGAATGACCTTTTGCGCAGAACCCACCATGAGCAGCTGGGGTGCGTAAATGAACATATAGGGAACAACAAATGCGGCAAGCCCCAGGCGGCACGATGTCACGGCCGTCTTCAGGGGATCCGCCCCTGAAATGCCTGCTGCGGCATAGGCGGCCAGGGCCACCGGCGGTGTTATTGCCGAGATAATGGCAAAATAAAAGATAAAGAAATGGGCTGCAATGGGATTTACCCCGAAATTCTGGGTCAGGACAGGGACGGTCAGCGACACCTGGATAATATACGCCGCAACCGTTGGAAGCCCCATTCCCAGCAGCAGGGAGGTGAACATCGTCAGTATCAGCGTCAGTATCAGGCTGCCCTGGGAAATCATCAGGATGATGGAGTTAAAACGCATGCCAAGGCCGGTAAGGGTCAGCACCCCAATGATGACGCCGGCTGTGGCGCAGGCAATGGCCACCTGAACCGCCCCCTTGGATCCGGCTTCAAGGGCACTTAAAATACGCTTTGGCGTCATCCGGGTTTCCGCCCGGATATAACTGACCAGAATCGTGATCAGAATGGCCCACAGCCCGGCCCTCATGGGGCTGTTGCCCTTGACCAGGAGGAACACCAGAACCGCCACCGGAATGATGAACTGGAATCCGTAGACCAGTGTCTTGCGAACATTTGGAAGTTCGTCTGCATCCATGCCCTTGAGGTTGATGCGCAATGATTCGAAGTGGACCATGGAAAATGCGGAAAAATAGTAGAGAAACGCGGGGATGGCTGCTGCTGCGGCAACCTTGATATAGGGCATCCCAAGGAACTCGGCAATGATGAAGGCAGCAGCCCCCATGATGGGCGGCATGAGCTGTCCTCCCGACGATGCAACCGATTCCACGGCGCCGGAAAACTGTGAGCTGTATCCCAGTCGCTTCATCAGGGGAATGGTGAAAGCGCCCGTGGTGACCACGTTGGCCACGGCTGACCCGGACAGCATACCCATGAACCCGGAGGCAAATATGGCGGCCTTTGCCGGCCCGCCCCTTGCCTTTCCAAACAGTCCCAGGGAAAGATCAATAAAGAAATCGCCTCCCTTTGACTGTTCCAGGAATGCGGCAAAAATGATGAACATGACGATAAAGGTGGCTGATACGCCGGCCGGTATTCCCCATACGCCTTCGGTGGTAAAAAAGAGGTGGTCGACCGCCCACATGAGTGTAAATCCCTGGTGGCTGAAGATACCGGGAAGGTGGGGGCCGGCAAACACATAGATCAGAAAGGTGATGGCTATCAGGGGCAGTCCCAGGCCCATGCTCCGGCGAGCTGTTTCAAGGAGAAGCAGTATTCCGATACAGCCGGCAATCACTTCATATCGGGTCAAGGGCGTCACATACGAGTAGCGGCAGGCGATATCTCCGGCATTTACGACAACATATCCTGCCGTCGCAAGGGTAAGGCCAATTAGAATCCAGTCATACCAGGGGGGAAACGATGCCCGTTTCTTGCCCTTGATGGTGAGCAGCAAAAGGACCAGAACCATGGCAAAGCTGACATGGGCGCTGCGCTGCAGGGTCGATTCAAAAATTCCAAAAATGCCGGTATAAATATGAAAGGCGGCCATGCCCCAGGCAACCACCGAAACCAGGTAGCTGAAGAACGTTCTTTGACCGGGTGTTGATTGTTCAGTTTGTGAAGCCATTCGGATTTCTCCCATCAATACAGTCACAAGGGACTTGTGTCGGGCCAAAAGTCAGGGCCGCCCGTACAGGGCGGCCCTTGAACCATGTATTGCCTATTTGATAATCCCGATTTCCTTGTAATACGTCAGGGCGCCGGGGTGGAGGGGAACGCCGATATCCTTGACCGCATACTCGGGTGTCCAGGACTGGACAACCTTGTGAACTTTGGAAAATCTTTCTTTGTTCTCCACAAGGGCCCGGGTCATATCGTAAACAAGCTTGTCGGGCAGGCCTTTCTGGCAGATGACAACATTATTGGATCCAACGCAGAGTGCTTCAGCATCCTGGCCCTTGTAAACCCCTTTGGCTATGGGGAGGGCAGAATAACCGTCATTGATTTTTTTCAGTTCATTGAATTTTTCAGGAGAGAGCGACAGGATTCGAACGCCACCGCTGAGTGATACGGCCGTGTCCTGGATCACCGGCGCCGGAACCGTGGTAAAGGGCATAAAGGCGTCAATGTGTCCGTCTTTCATCTGCATGGCTGCATCGGCATAGGCAAGACGCTCCACCTTGGCCATATCCGTGTAGCTGAGGCCATGGACCTTTAATATGTTCTGTACCAGAACCTCTCCGGATGTCCCCTTCAGGCCCGGCGCAATGCGTTTGCCCTTGAGATCTTCAATGGTTTTAATGTCACTGTCACCGCGGACTACAATTTGAAGCGGTGCCGGATACAGGGCGGCCAGGCCGGCGATATTGGTCATTGGCATTTTAAACTGGGCTTGACCCTTTGACGCATCGGCATTGGCAAAGGAAAAGCTGATGCCCAGGGTATACATCTTGTTGTTGACACCGATAATGTTGGCGTCCCCTGTACCCTGCATGACAGACATATTATAACCGTGAACATTGTTCTGTATAATGTCTGCAATAGCACCGCCCATGGGATACCAGGTACCTCCTGCCTTGCCCGAGGCAATGTTGAGATTTTCTGCTGCTGAAACGATCATCGCACAGGAACAGACCATAAAGACCAGAAACATCAAAAACCGTTTGTAACAACTGCTGCTTTTTTTCATGTAAATCCTCCTCGAATCTAATGTAAAATGAGTGTCCAAACAAAAAAAATGATTTTCCGCTTACATTGGCAACGCTATTTTTAAAAAAAATCTTGGTGGGACTTTTTTTTCTCCTGTTGTCGATTCAACAAATTTAAGGTTTTATCACTCTGCCGGATGATCAGCTTTTCAGCCTTTTGGGGATTTCCGGTTTCCAGGGCCTCGACTATCTTTTTGTGTTCCTGATTGGAATCCTTTGCCCGGTAGGGTTGGAACTTAAAAACCAGACGGGCAAAAAAGGTTTTTTCCCAGAGATCATCTATAAGTGCTATCAGTGTTTTGTTCCTGGAGGCTGTATAGATGATCCTGTGAAATTTGATATTGAGTTTGCCCATCAAGTCGAAATCCTTGCCGGCAACGGCATCGTCCATCTGCGCGATGAGCTGTTTGAGTTTTACAAAATCTTCAGCAACAATATTCTCAGCTGCAAGGCGGACCGCATATCCTTCAAGAACGCCGCGAAGGGGATAGATTTCCCTAAGGCACTCAAGGTCTATTCCTTTGACATAGACACCGGTATGGGGCACGACCGAAACCAGGTTTTCAGCTTCCAGACGGCTCAAGGCCTCTCGGACCGGAATGATGGATGTGTTGAAATGTGTCGCCAGCTGGCGAATCACCAGCTTTTCACCCAGGGGTATTTCGCCTTTGAGAATTGACGTTTTAATCCGGCGGTAGATCTGCTCTGACTTGGTTTCGTTTGATATGGTGTCGGTGTCGATCATGTTAATGACATATAATATATGATATATCATGTCAAGCCTATTTAACCGCTTGTGTTTTTTTATAACTATTTAAAATAATTCATATTGTATGATTTTTGTTAATTTTTTTCTAATCAAAACGCTGAAGAATACCCCTTGAAAATGTGCTTTTTAACACGGTTTGGGGGGGGGCTGGGCTTGAATCGATATTCAAGAGGGGAAAAAGGTCCGTGAAAACGGCAGGTGAAGCTGCGGGCAACCTTTCTGTGTTGTCATCATTAAAAAAGCTTGATTCATTTTTAAGAGTTTCATATTCAATGGTTACACTGTTTTTTTCGTGGGTTGTTATGTCCCCCCTGGGCATGGTTGTTTGTATGGTTGTCTTTTTCTAATCGCTTTTTTAAATCAAAAAGGAGAGGGTATGAAAAACAAGTGTCGTATCTTGTTGCTGGTTCTTATCTGTATGGGAATGGCGGGTTCTGGAGTGTATGCTGGAGACAGCTGTTTTTCCTTGCGATTATCCGGTCAGGCTGTACCCCGTCTTTCAGGGGATGCAGGAGACGGCGATAATGTCCCGAGCTATGACGATGCCTTTGATGTCGGCCTGGGGCTGAACGTTGAAGGTGCCTGGCAGTTGAGCAGGGGGGTCAGCCTTTTGGTTGGTATCGGATGTGAATCTCAGTCCGGGAAAACATACAAGGGCATTTCCTTTGACGATCGTGAGATCATACCGGTCTATATCGGTGGTAAATATCAATTGACCGGTGTGAAATCTCCATGGACCCCTTACCTGAGAGCGGATGTTGGAATGGCACATCTTGATGCTGTGGATATCTCCTATCTTGGCACCTCAACGCAATACTGGGGCAGTTCCTGGGAACCCATGCTGGATGTCGGTGCCGGCGTGGAATATCGCAACGGTTCGTTGGGGTTTTTCATGGAGATCAAAGCCCGGTTCATGGATTCTCCAGAATCATCGCTGCGTCCCTTTTCTGATGCAGATGCCGCCTGGAGTCTTCCCCTGACCGTGGGCGTCTCATTCTATCTATAGACCGGTTCATCCGTCAGTGACGTTTAATGAATATCAAGGAGATCAACATGGTTCAACATAACAGCAAGCGATGGCCTTTTGCGTTAATTTTATCCGTTGTATGCCTGATTTTCGTTTTTTCTGCTGGACAGGTCCTTGCCTTTAACTGGCTTGCGGGTGTGAAAAATATCCTGAATCCCATTCAAACCCAGCGGGATGACAAGGGCGTGTGGTTTATAACCGGCGATGAAACCGCACCTTTGTATGATGTATTCAAAGCCATGGGCTACGCCGTGGCCACGGACAGGCTCTGGCAGGCGGAAAAATACAGACGGATGGGACGAGGAACCCTGTCTGAAATATTTGGACCCGGCCAGCTGGCATTTGATATCCAGGTACGTACCACCGGATATTCCGAACAGGAGTTTATGGATGGATTTAATGCCCTGGATCAGGAGTCAAAGGATACCATCAACGGGTATGTGGCCGGGTTCAACCAGCGAATTGCTGAGGTGAGGGCAGACCGGACGCTTCTCCCCTTTGAATTCAAGGCCCTGGGCGCCTCCCTTGGGATTGATTTTGTTCCGGCGGACTGGACGGCTGTGGATGTCCTTGCCTGGGCCGTCAACATGCTCCGGTTTTTCGACGGAGAGGCAACCGGTCAGGCCCAGATCGACAACATTGCCCTTTTTCAGACCCTTGCGGCAAAGTTTCCCCAGGACTATGGGATGATGTTTCAGGACCTGAGATGGACCAATGATCCCGATGCCGTCACCTACATTCAAGGCGAGCCAACCCTGGCCAGGGCTGAAAAAAACAATCTGCCCCTGGTGGCCCATTCTTCGCAGAAATTTTCCCTGAAGGTGGATGTTAAAAATCTTGCAAATTTAAAAACCTATGATTTTTCCACACTATCCCGGCAAATGAGACAGAAAAACGAAACGATCATTGCCAATTTGAAGAAAATCAACGCCTATGTGAAGATGGGAAGTTATGCCTGGGTCGTATCTGGCACTAAAACCGCATCTGGCAATCCCATTCTTTATTCAGGTCCCCAGATGGACCATGCCTTTGATTTTTCTGTGCCATCCATCGTGACCGAAGGGTCCATCAAGGCCGGCGGGCTGAATATTTCCGGCATGACCATTCCGGGCATGCCGGCAATTGTCATCGGCAGAACACCCCATCACGCCTGGTCCATGCAGGTGGGCCACGCCCACACGCTGGATTATTTTCTGGATGATCCGACCCGTGTGGGACTTCATCGAACAGAAATCATACGAGTCGCCGGCCAGGACGATGTCACCCTTCCGGTTTACAGGACCCCCCATGGACCGGTTATCAACAACGACCCCGTTATCTCATGGAAATATTCCCACTGGGGAAAGGAATTCCAGATCATCAAGGCCTATCTGGACCTTGCCCGTGCCCAAAGTATGGATGAATTCGGAGACGGCATCGCCAGGGTGACCCTTTCCCAGCATTATTGTTATGCCGATTGCGATGGAAATATTGCCTACTGGATGTCAGGGTACGACCCTGTCCGGTCCCAGGGTGTGGATACAAGATTTCCCCAGGCAGGGGATGGCACTGCAGAATGGCCCGAACCCGTCAAGTATAAGGCCATTTCAACGGACCGCAATTCTTCCCGGGGATTCTACAGCGGATGGAACAGCAAAACCAGTCCTGCCTATGAAAATGCCGCCAACAACCCTTCGTATTTTTTCGGTCCGTTTCACCGGGCCCATATTCTGGAGGATTATTTGTCAACCCATGACAATCTGACATTTGAGCAGGTCAGGGACCTGGCCCTTTACATTGCCACCACAGATTCCATCCGGTCGGAATTCCTTGCCTCGGGCAACGATACATATGGTGACGGGGGAAACCCCTGGAAATATGTCCGCTCAGATTTCGTGGCCGCCGTGGCATCGGCGCCGACCACTGCCAGGAACCAGGCCATCAACCTGCTTGAAAACTGGGATGGTCATTTTGTGGACGGCGGAACGCAGAACTGGGCCTTTGGCGCAGACCGTTCAGATGCCTGGATTCTCATGAACCAGTGGATCAGTGAGGTGCTCAACCTGACCTTTGAAGATGAACTGGGAACCGGTCAGAACAGGGTTGTTCTGTTCAATGTCCTTCTCCACGGGCTTGAGGTGTATGGGAGCAGTATCAACAATCTATACAACTGGTTCCAGAACCAGACCGATGAAACAGCTCCCCAGACGGCCCAGGACATTATCCTCAAAGCCCTTGATAATACCCTTGCCACCCTGGGGTCCCAGCCCTGGGGAATCGCCCAGCGGGGGCAGATTACCTACACCCATGAAATGCTCGGACAGGTTCATTCTCTGCCCACCGCTTCCAGGTCCACCTATGCCCATTGCGTTGAAATGGGAGATCAGGGTCCGGTACGGATTGAAAGCATGCTCCCCCTGGGCGAGTCCGGGACCATTTTAATGGATGCTCAAGGCCAGCCCGTCTTTGATCCCAATTTCTTCAGCATGTCGCCTGTGTATGACGGGTTCCAGCACCGATCTTTTCCATTGAACGAATAATGTGCAGGCTTTTTTGTATCACCGGGTCAGATTACCAGTCTTCTGGCCCGCATACGTTTATACACACAACGTCAAAAAAGTAGGATCTGACCGATTATCCAGGTATTGATTTTTTTGTTTAAACGGGCATGGCATGGGGGACAGTATGTGTCTGTCCCCCATGCCGGGGTGATTTCGTTTAATGGGATTTTGCCCTTGTCCAGGCCTGGTCAACAATCTTGTTGTCCTTGCCGAGGTCTTTTACAAATCGAAGGGTTTTGATGATTTCCGGGGTGGGCCAGACGCCCGAATTGTCCAGGTCTTCTTTGGAAATATAGGGTTTGGCAGCCCCATTGGGTGTTGCATAATGGTTGTAATTGGACAGGGAGGCACCCACCTTGGGTTCAAGGACCCAGTTGATCCATTTATGGGCAGAATCAAGGTTCGGGGCCTTGGCCGGGATGCACATGGAGTCGATCCAAATGGTACTGCCCTCCTTGGGAACAATAAATCCATAGGTGTCGGGGTCTTCCGTAACCGCTTGAATGGCATCCCCATTGTAAACCACGGCAGCTGTTGCCGTTCCTGAAATCACATCGTTCTTGCCGCCCACGCCCCCTTTAAATCCAAGGCAGGCGGCTCTTTTTTTTGTGCTCACAAGAAGATCTGCCGCAGCTTTGAGTTCCTTGGGGTTGGTGGAGTTAAAATCATATCCAAGGTAGAGCAGGGTTATCCCCAGCATGTCCCTTACCGAGTCCATGAGATAAAAGGTGCCGGTCTCTTTTTGGGAATCAAAGATAACAGACCAGGACTGAACATCAGCCGGGCTCATTTTTTTCTTGTTATAGAACAGTCCAACGGTTCCCCACTGCCATCCGACCGTGTATTTGTTGCCTGGATCATAGTCCGGGCTGGTAAATTTCTCACTCAGGTTTTTTAAATTGGGCAGTTTGGAATGGTCCAGGGGGGTCAACAGGTTCAGATGGATCAGACTTGGTACAATATAGTCGGATGGAATGATAATATCGTACTGTCCAAGGCCGCCTGACTGCAGTTTTGCCATCATCTCCTCGTTTGATTCATACATGTCCAGGTGCACTTTGATGCCCGTTGCGGCTTCAAATTCTTTGGGAAAATTGACCTCATCCATGTACTCGGACCAGGTGAAGATTTTTAACTCATTGGTTCCAGACCATGCATTGGGTGAAAGAAATACAAAGGCCAGCGCCACCATCAGCATCGTTTTTTTCATCATTTTTTCAGCTCCTTCTTTCATCTCTATTGTTGGTTAACATCTTGTTTTAAAACACTATTTTGTATTCGTTTTTCTTGAAAATCGTTCCATTAAAGCCACCAGAACGATGGTGACCAGCAGCACCAGGGTTGACAGGGCGTGGATCTGGGGGGTGACCACCCTTCTGACTGCAGCAAAAATATACAGGGGCAGGGTGACGGAATCGGGCCCTGCTGTAAAAAAACTGATGACAAAATCGTCAAGGGAAAGGGTAAACGCAAGCATGGCACCGGCAATAATTCCGGGTATCAGCAGCGGCAGGGTGATCTTCCACAACAGGTATGAAGTGGTTGCATACAGATCCCTTGCCGCCTCCTCAACGTCTTTACCAATGCTGATCAGCCGGCTTCTGACCACAAGGGCGACAAATGCCACCTGAAAGGTGATGTGGCCGATGATCATACTGAACAGGCCCGGTTCAAACCAGGATGAAACCTGGCGAAGGAAGCCAAAGGCGACCACCAGGGCTGCAGCAAGGATGATGTCGGGTATGATCACGGGCAGATGCAGGGTCAGGTCCAGAAAGGTGTTCATCCTTTTAGGCCAGGGAAATCGATCCATGCCAATGGCCAGCACCGTCCCGAGAACGGTTGAAACAAGGGTGGACACAACGGCCAGGACAAGGGTGTTCCAGGCGGCATGGAGGATCACCTCATTTTGAAAAAGCTTGAGATACCAGTCAAGGGTAAATCCCTTCCATGCCATTCCGTATTTTGTATTGTTAACCGAGAAAAATGCCACGGCCATCAACGGAAGATACAGAAAACTGATGGTTCCAAGGGCCATGGTGTTCACCAGCAGGTTGATTCGTTTCATAATAGTTCAATACCCTTATTTTTTCGTCTGTAGAGATAGAGGCTGAACATGGTCAATAACATCAGCCCCATACTGATTGCCGCACCAAAGGCCCAGTCCCGGCTGGCCCCGAACTGCTGCTGGATCAGGTTGCCCACCAGCATGTACTTGGCGCCCCCCAACAGGTCCGGCACAACAAACATGCCCATGGCCGGCACAAAGGTCAGGATGATGCCCACGGAAAGCCCGGGAAGGGTCTGGGGCAGAATGGCATGCATGAAGATCCGCATGTTTGACGCATACAGATCCTGTGCCGCTTCAACCAGGGTCCAGTCCAGGCGTTCCACACTTGAAAAAAGAGGCAGGGCCACAAAGGGAAGAAACATGGAAATCATGCCCAGGTAAACGGCAAAGGCACTGGGGTAAAGGGCCGTGCCCGGTGTGATGATTTTCAGGTATGCTGCAAGTTTTGCAAAGGGCAGTTCCGGCGCCAGGATCAGAAACCATGAATAGGTTCGGATGACCATATTTGTCCAAAAGGGGATGATCACCACCATGAGCCAGAGGTACCGGGTTCTCACAGGTTTTTTTGCAATAAAAAAACAGAGGGGATAGGAGAGAACCACGGACAGCCCCGTTGTAAAGATGGCCACCCACACCGATCGCAGCAGAATCAGGATATAGTCCGGGGTCCACCCGAAGATACCATATCCCATGAGCCGTTGATAATTTTCCAGGCTGAAATCCCACACCAGTTCACCATAGCCCCCCCTGCCGGCAAAGCTGACAACCACCAGTATTAAACCGGGCAGTACCAGGAAAATCATCAGCCACAGCATGCCGGGGCTCAGAAACAATGCTCCCCTTTTGATCAGGTCTTTCTGGACGACAAGTTCCCCGTACCAGACCATGAGCCTATTCATGGAGCACCACCAGGTCCGAGGGTGCCATGTCCAGCCAGAGTTCATCTCCGATGTTGAAATATTTATAGGTGCTGCTCCTGACCCTTATTGCACCAGGTTCAAAAAACAGGTCCCGGTTGGTTCCCCGGTAGATAATTTCACTGACCTTTGCCCGGATGCCGTTTTTTTCAGGTTGTAGGTCAGACACCTTGATCCATTCCGGCCGGATGGCGACAACCCCCTCCTCCCAGGGCGGTGTTTTTTCCAGCTCAAGGTTGCCGATATCCGTATGGAAGACGCCGTCATAAAATTTTCCCGTGAGCAGATTGGCTGCCCCCAGAAACTCTGCAACAAACCTGTTCCTGGGTGCATCGTACACCTCTTCAGAGGTGCCGAACTGGGCAATCTCACCGTCCTTCATCACGGCAATTCGATCGGACACCACCAGGGCCTCATCCTGGTCATGGGTCACCAGGATAAAGGTCTGGCCCAGTTTCTGCTGCAGGCGCCTGAGTTCCACCTGAACCTGGGCCCTTAGTTTGGCGTCCAGGGCTGACATGGGTTCGTCCAGCAGCAGCACCTTGGGTTCGTTGACCAGGGCCCGGGCAAGGGCCACCCGCTGGTTCTGGCCGCCGGAAAGCTGGTGGGGATAGCGTTTGAGCATGTTTCCGATTTCAAGCATTTCCACGGCCCGTTGAACCCGGGTTCTGACCTCCTGATCGGCAACCTTGCGTGAACGAAGACCAAAGGCAACATTCTCAAAAATAGTGAGGTGGGGGAAAAGGGCATAGCTCTGGAAGACCGTGTTGATCTGCCGTTTAATGGCAGGCAGCCTTGTGATATCCTCACCTTCCAGGATGATACTGCCCGAATCCTGGAGCGCAAGGCCTGCTATCATGCGCAGCAGGGTTGTTTTCCCGCACCCCGAAGGGCCGAGCAGGGTAAAGAACTCCCCGGATTTTATTTCAAGGTTAATGTCGTTAACGGCTTTTACCCGACCATAGGTCTTGTTGATCCCCCTGAGGAAGAGCCCCTTTTTATTGTTTGTCATATTCGTTTCCAGTGATTAAAATCCGGTCGTTTTGACCATGTTCTCATGTTTTTCAGCACCTGTTCTTTCCTATCCCAGATAGCCGGGTGTGCGTGGGACTCTGACGGCCAGCTCAAGAATATTGCCGGCCAGTTCATGGCGTTTGGCCCCGGGAGAGACCTGCTTGCTCCGCTGCTTCATCTGCTGGCTGCGCTGTTTCCGGGAAACCGTATCGATCTCCTTGAACACGAGTGCCCCAAAGTTGCATTCAGCAACACAGGCAGGGCTTCCGCCGCAAAGATCACATTTATAGGGAACACCTGATTCATACTGCTCCATCATGCCATAGGGGCAGGCATCCACACATTCACCGCATGCTGTGCACTTGTTGATGTCAATGGCAATGACGCCCCGTTCGTTCTTGATGATGGCCCCTTCAGGGCAGGCGTTCATGCAGTCCGCATTGGGGCACTGGAAACAGATGCTCTGGACTGAATATCCCTGGTGGGGGAAATTATTGATTTTTATCCTGGCCTTTGAGGGGATGAACATTCCCTCCTTAACGGCTGAGCAGACATAGGCGCATCGATTGCACCCTGTGCATCGGTTGGGAATGGCGATAAGTACTTTTTCCATCTACTGACTCCTTATGGTGTTCTTTCCATGAAAATGGCGTGTTCTTTTAGAGAAGTTCCAGCTCTTCGAGTTTTTCCTCGGATGGCTGGCCGTCCGTGTCCCATCCCCTGAGATGGTATAGGAGACTTGTCATCTGGGCCAAAGCGGCCTGGTCGATTTTTTTGCCTTCATATGGACCATTTTCAAGGGCCCTGTTTAATAATTTATCGGAAAGGACGTCATCCTTGGCTGAGAATCCGGCCTTCTGGTTGAAGAGCCGGGCAAGGTTCCATATCCGTTCACCGGCCTTTTCAAGATCCTGGGCAGAGGTTTTTCTGCCCAGTCCCTTGGTCATGAAATCAGCCATGATGGTGGTGTTGACCGTTCCCCAGAAATCACACAGGCCCATGGACCATTTCACGGCATTGGTATTCTGATTTTTGATCACGGCCCGGGTCATCTCTTTGACGTTAAACGGCTGATCCTCGAACAGGGTAAAGGATCTTAAATGGCAGGCACCCCGTTCGGATGTGGCATAGCCCAGGGCCATTCCATAATTTCCCCGGGGATCATAGGCCGGCATTTCAAGGTCTTTGGAGTGGGCTGCCTTGTCCGCTGCACCATGTTTCTCACCCAGCTTGCGGGCGCCCATGGCCATGTCCCGTCCCCGTTGGGTGGAACGGGTGGCAATCTCTTCGATGAGAGCGAGATAGCGTTCCTTGTCCCCGAACCGGACACCATAGTCATGGAGACCCGATTCCGTGATGTCCATGGCAAGACCGATGATGTTTCCCGTTGACATGGTGTCAAGGCCGTAATCATCGCAAAGCCTGTTGAACTTCATGACCGATTCAAGGTCATCGATTTCACAGTTTGATCCGCCAAGGCAGAGGGTTTCATATTCAGGGCCTTCGATCTGGATGCCGTTGAGGGAAGTGAACTTGCCGCATCCCAGGGGGCACGAAGCGCAGGATCTGTCACCGATTTTAATGTCATCTATGGCATCGCTGTTCAACTGCTGGCGGCCGTTGCTTACCCCCTTTGAAAAGTTCCGGGTGGGGTGGATGCCCATCTCGTTGGTCACATCCACGAGCATGGCCGTGCCGTGTTTATAGGCCCAGAGGTTTTCGTCGGTGAGAAGGTTGTCGCTGGTATGCTCGACCACCTTTTCATAGAATGATCCGATTTCGTTGACCTGAATTCCGCCTGTGCCCCGGACGGCAATGGCCTTTAGATTTTTAGAGCCGAACAGTGCGCCGGCTCCTCCCCGGCCCATCTGCCGGTATGATTCAGACCCCACGCAGGCAAACTCAATCAGGTTTTCACCGGCAGGACCGATGGCAAGGGTCTTGGCTTCATAATCCACCTGCTTTCTCAGCCAGTTTTCCGTTTGAAAAATTCCCTTGCCCATGACAGGTGACGCATCCTCCAGGGTGACCTGGCTGTTTACAATTTTAAGGTAAACAGGGGTGTCTGACCTTCCCGTAACCACAATGCCGTCATATCCTGCAAATTTAAGTTCAGGTCCGAAAGCCCCCCCGATATTGGATTCAAAGATGGTGCCGGTTTTGGGCGATTTCGAAACCAGGCAGGTCCTTGAAGATGTGGGAACCAGGGTGCCGCACAGGGGACCTGTCATGACGACAAAGGCATTGTCTGCAGACAGCGGGTCAACCTTGGGATCAACAAGGTCTGAGAAATACTTGACGGCCATTCCCCATCCGCCGATATACTTTCTGCGCAGGGCCTGGGGAATGGTCGTTGACTTGATCTCCCGCCGGGTCAGATCCACATGGAGGAGCTGGCCCGTGTACAGGTACTCATTGGGTTTGCCCTTGGGAAGCTCAATGGATTTAAAGACATCCTCGATTCGGTTCAGACATTCATCAAGGATCTTCCAGGGCACGTTCAATGCCGGTTCAAACCGGATGTTTTTTGCATTGGTCAGGGTGCCGGCGGTGATCACCCCCCTGGAGAACAGACCGGAGGCCACCTTGTAGCCGATGCCGTCCGTGTGAAACTCCATGCCAAGCAGCAGTCCCAGCCCCCTTTTATGGGCCAGGATTCCCGGATACCGTTCCTGGAGTTCCCCTAGCTTTTTAAGAACATACTCGCCTTTTTTCCTGGCCTGGCCGGTCAGGTCCTCTTCCAGAAGCACGGATATGGCTGCAAGGGCCGAGGCGCAGGCAAGGGGGTTGCCGCCGGTGGTGGTGGTGTGAATGAACGGATTGGGCTCCATGCATTTCCAGATCTTGGGGGTTGACATGAATGCCGACATGGGGACGACGCCGCCACCCAGGGCCTTGCCAAAGCACATGATGTCAGGCTGAACATTCCAATGATCAACACCAAAGAGTTCCCCGGTCCGGCCAAATCCGGTCTGCACTTCATCGGCAATCAAAAGGATGCCATAGCGATCACAAAGGGCCCGAACCCCTGGCAGGAAATCATCGGGCGGTACAATGGCACCGGCCTCTCCCTGGATGGGTTCAATCACAACGGCTGCGATATCATCCCCCACGGCCCTGGCAGATGCAAGCTCATGCTCCAGTGCCACAAGGTCCCCAAAGGGGGCCTGGCGGACCCCGTCAAGCAGGGGCAGCAGGGGTTGACGATAGGATTTTTTGCCCATCAGGGAGAGCGCCCCCAGGGTCTTTCCGTGGAAGCCCTTGAGCATGGAGATAAACCCCTTTCGGCCCGTGTACAGCTTGGCAAGTTTCATTGCCCCTTCCACGGCCTCTGTGCCTGAATTGCCAAAGAACCCATACTGGATTTTACCCGGGGTGAGCAGGGCCAGCACCTTTGCAAGCTGGGCCCGAAGGGGATCCAGCATCTCCTGGCTGTACTGGGGGGAGCGGTCGAGCTGGGCCTTGACTGCGGCCACAATTTTCGGGTGGCGGATACCATAGGAATAAAGACCAAACCCCCCCAGAAGATCGAGAAATTCCCTGTCAAGGGCATCCACCAGGATGGACCCCTGGCCGGTCCATTCGGTGACGGCAAACCCGGTTGCCTCTGTAACGGATTTTCGATACTCGAGAAACCCCTTGTTGATATGATCCCTGAAGTTTCGAACGGTTTTCCTTGAAATCTCTTCCCTGGCCTTAAGGGTAACCTCCCGGGTGGGTTTGAGGATGATTTCAACGATTTCATCCGCCTCTTTTTTTGCCGCTCGGATATCCCTGAGCTTATAATCATCGGGATGATATTCTTCTATGTCGATCATTTGGTGTTAAACTCCTTTATGGTTGGTTTGAATCATCTGTACAGCCCTTTTCCATAACAATTTGTCCAGGAGAATGGGTTCTCAGCAATATGGTTTAACGGGTGACCGCCTATGCAAAAATGCATAGGCGCCTGTTCGGTTGGTTGGTCGCTGCTGGTAATCAATGGTCCATGGGAATCCCATTGGCATCCCAGCCTCTTATTCTATAATATTCAGACACAAGCATTAGCAGTTCTTGGCGTGTAATGCCTTCACCGCCTTCAAGATTGTGGTCAAAGAGCCTGGGCGGAAGGGTGTCATCGGCCGATGTCAGGCCCTCCCTGAGGTTGAAACGCCGGGTGTTGTCCTTAATCCTTGCTGCAATTGCTGAAAGGGCTCCTGGATCACAGGCGAGACCGGTGGCAAGGGTTAAAACCGTTGACAGCGCTTCCCAGGGGTATAACTCCCTGAAAAACCGGCAGAGAATAAAAGAGTCAAAAAGAGTGCAGCGGTCTTCAAAATCCGTGAACAGTTCAACCTTGTTGTCCGTTGATTCGGGAGGCACCATTTCTGACAGTTCAGCCTTGTAAAATGTGGTTCTGAGATGACATGCCCCCCTTTCACTGACGGCATAGGCAAGGCCCATTCCCTTTAGAACTCTTGGGTCATATCCGCCGGGCTCCATTCCCTTGACATGAACACAGGTATCCTGCATTCCAAGCTCTTCTGCTGCGGGTTTGATTCCTTCGGCCAGGATGCCCCCCACTCCCTGCCGCCGGGCGATCTTTTTAATGACCCTTGCCACATCTTCTGCCGACCCATAGTTCAATTGTTCGTTGATCCGTCCTTTTTTCGAGGCCTCAATGGCAAAGGCTGCCAGATTCCCTGCGGAGATGGTGTCAAGGCCAAGGCTGTCGCACAGCCAGTTTAGATAGGCAATCTCTTCAATTTCATCTATCATGCACAGGCCGCCAAATGAATAAAGGGTCTCATATTCAGGGCCTTCCAGTTGAAGCCCTTTGTGCCGTCCCTGCTGAACCTCCACCCTTTTTCCGCACCCCAGGAAGCAATCCCTGCACGCGTGGAATTTTGGGTTGAGCCGTTCTGCCATTGCCCTGGCATTGATGCACTCTTTTTTTTCAAACCGTCCCCGTTTCCAATATTCGGTTGGGAATGCCCCGGCATTGTTAAGGACATCCACCATCATGGGGGTTCCCATGGTTTTATAGGCCTGGACCACCTTGTCATCCTTGAAGCGGGCGAGAATTGTCCTGTTGTATTGTTTAATGCCATCGGGATCATGGAAGGTTTTTCTTTGATCCCCGTAACATACAATGCCCTTGATTCTTTTTGAACCCAGGACTGCGCCCATGCCGGTTCTTCCGGCCACACGGTGGCGATCGTTTTTTATGACGGCAAAACGGACCAGTTTTTCTCCGCCAGGCCCGATCACCATGACACCGGGGGCTTTTCCCCGGGCATTGTGTTTCAGGTACGCTTCGGTTTCAAAGGTGTTCTGGCCCCATAGGTTTGAGGCGTCGTGGAAAAGCACCCTGCGGGAGTTGATTTCAATCCACACGGGGGTGTCGGATATTCCCTTGATCATGACAACGTCAAACCCCGTACGGCTCAAGGGCCTTGCAAAATTTCCACCTGAATAGGATTCCCCATAGAATCCGGTCAAAGGTGATTTTGTAAAGACCCCATACCTGGATGATCCGTACAGGGAACTTCCAGCAAGGGGGCCGGAGGCAATAATCAGGTGGTTATCAGGCCCCAGGGGGTCAATCCCGGCAGGGTTGCAATCCAGAAGCAGCTGGGTTGCAAGACCCTTTCCGCCAAGGCATAGCGCCATCATCTCCCGGTCAATATCCTCAACATGGGATGTTCTTGTTGTTGCATCAATTTTTAATAGTTTAAAAAAACAGCCTTTCATGGCCCTGTCCCTGAATTGATTTTATGTTCAGCTGCGTTGCGTTGGCGATCAATGCAAGTAAGCAATTAGTGTGCCAGTCCCCCTTGGCGCTATCTTTCTCCTTGACAGCGGAATAATAGCTGCATAATATAATGCGTTTTTGCATGATCTATGCGGAATCGCATGGGGTGTGCTGCAACTGCTGTCCGCTAACTCTGGAGATTTGAATGCTGCTCAATGAAAAACCCCTGGTTCCCATCAACGAATCAAAGCTGAACTGGAAACAATTCAGCAAAGCGTTTCTGAATGCCTCGCCCAATGCCATTGTGGTTACGGACCGCTCTTCTAAAGCGATTCTCTCAAACGAAAAGGCCCAGGGCCTCCTGGAGATCTTTACCGGGACGTTGCTCCAGACCACACTGCAGGAACTGACCCGGTACTCGGCAGCGGTATTAAAAAACAACATTGCCATGGGGGATATTGAAATCCGCCGGCACAATCAGAAATTCATGGCAAGAATCAGCCCCATTGTCTGGAACGGTTTCACCCTTGGGCTTCTCTACGTTTTTGAAAATGTAACCGTGCTGGAAAAGGTCAGTCAGAAGATGCGTTCCTACCAGGAGCTGTCCATGGAGCTTGATACCATCATCAACTCAAGCCACGACGGTATCTGGATCTGTGACGGCCAGGGAAAGGTGATACAGATAAATTCTGCTTCGGAACACCTGTCGGGTATCAAGCGTGAAAAGGTGATCGGAAGGCCCATGCAGGAACTGGTTGACAAAAGGGTCGTTGACCGGTCTGTCTCCCTGAAAGTGTTAAGCTCCCAAAAAAAAGAGACCATCGTTCAGAACACCAAAAGCGGAAACAAACTCTTGTTGACAGGTACCCCTGTATTTGACCGAGAGGGGCGTCTGTTCAGGGTGGTGGTTAATGAACGGGACATCACTGAAATTCAGGACCTGAAACAAAAAATTGATGAAAAACAGGCGTTGAAAGAGGAGTTTGCAGACGATCTCCTTGAAATGCAGCTTGAGGCGGTAAAGTCCAAAAAAATCATTGCCAAAAGCCCTGATTATAAACTGGTTCTTGAAAAAGCGATTAAAATCGGACGGGTGAACTCAAATGTCCTCGTTCTGGGTGAATCCGGAACTGGAAAGGGTGTCATAGCAGAGATGATTCATTTTCATTCAAAGCAATGTAATACCCCCATGATCAAACTCAACTGCGGCACCATCCCGGATGCCTTGGTGGAAAGTGAGCTTTTCGGCTATAAAAAAGGAGCATTTACAGGGGCAGACAGAAACAAGGCCGGCCGTTTTGAGATGGCGGACAAGGGCATTCTCTTTTTGGACGAGATTGGAGAGCTTCCCCTGGCGTCCCAGGTAAAGATCCTGAGATTTCTGGAAGACGGTTATTTGAGCAGGATTGGAGATACTGCCAGTAGAAAGGTGGATGTCCGCATCATTGCCGCCACCAACCAGAATCTGGAAGAGATGGTGGCTGAGAAGAAATTCAGAAAAGACCTTTATTACCGGCTGAATGTTATTCCCTTAAATCTGCCTCCCCTGAGGATGCGCAGGGCGTGTATTCTGCCACTGATCTCCCATTATATGAATTATTTTTGCAAGAAACACGGGTTTAAAGGCCGCATCTCCCTGGACAGTCGTGCTAAAAGAACTTTGGAAAATTATGCCTACCCGGGAAATGTCAGGGAACTCATCAACATTTGTGAACGCCTGGTGGTGATGAACGAAAGTAACACCATCCAATACAAGGACCTTCCCCACAATGTTGTGGGGGCGACCGAGCATGACGGCCTGCTCATGGATATGCAGACCCGGGGCAGCTCTTTACGGGAAATGATGGACGCATTTGAGCGGCAGATTCTTGAGAAAACCATGGCTGAGCATTTAACCCAGTCAAAGGCGGCAAAGGTGCTGGGCCTGAACCAGTCAAACATTGCAAGAAAGTTGCAAAAGCATAAGTTGATTTGACCTCCCAATGAGAACCTGATGGCCTTCATCCGTTTCGTTTTCATCGAAGGAACCCACGCCAGATTTTTCATCATCACATTCAGGTTTAAGGCGATTATCATGATCCACCACCACGCAGCATTTGTACCAAAGTCAGATGAGGGCCGTTTTCCACCGGCCAGATCGTTTCTCATCACCGCATGAACCTCTTTACCCTTACCGTATTGTTCATGAAGCCAGTGGATCACATCCTTCCCGTTCATCTGTGTGCGCTTGATATTGATAACGACACCAAACACCGTGTATCGGCTTTCATCCATTTCCATTGTCGGGAAGGGCCGTTCAAGCTGTTTGTTCATGGCCCATCTTTCAAGATTTTTCGCAAAACAAGAAAAAATATAACAGGAGGATGCCACGGCTGTATGCTCTTTTTTTGTTTCACAGGAGCGCTGGAATAGGTTGAGCAACAGCGCCCTCGAACATATTGTGATGTACAATATAGCGGGCTTGTGATATATAAAAGCCGTTCGTTCAGTCTGTTTTATTAAAATTTTTATTGCATCATTGAGATACCAATTAGTACCCATGAACTCACTATCTAAAAACACAATTCTGAACACGCCTTTAAAAAAGAAATCCGTTGTCATGCTGGTGATAGACCGGATCAAAATGGCGCTGATAAATGGCGAATTAAAGCCAGGCGATTTTATCCCTTCAGAGTCTGAATTGACTCAGAACCTGGGTGTGGGGAAATCAAGCGTGCGTGAAGCCACCAAAATGCTTCAGGCCATGGGTGTCCTTGAAGTCAAGCGAGGTCAGGGAACCATTATTCGGAAAAGTCATGATGAAGATGCATTGAATCCCATGGTCTTTCAGCTCATCCTGGCCAAGGGAATTCCCCAGGAGCTGCTTGATCTTCGAAAGATGTTTGAACCCGCCTATTCAATCATGGCCATGGAAAAGGCCACCCATGAGGACATCCTTGCCATTGAAAAGACCCTGGTGGATTTCGAAAAGGCTATAGCCAAAGGGGTCCAGGATTCCAGCCATGATCTTGCCTTTCACATGAACGTCCTTTTTGCCACCCATAACCGGATGGTCATCAGGATCGGAAAAACCCTGATGGAGCTTTTTGATGCATCCATTGAGACCTCAATGAAAGTTCTCCCCGACGTTGCGCTCAAAGATCACAAGGCCATTTTTAAGGCTTTACGCGAACGCGACGAAATCGCACTGCGTAAAGCCATTGCCACAAGTTCAATCAGCTGGGAAACCAGCCTTACCTATAATAAACTAGGATAAAAAAGCCTGCTGGATGACCTCTTTTTTTGTAATTCCAGCGGCCAGAAGCACAATCAGCTTGATACGGGCTTTTTTACTGTCATAATCGTGACCGGTGATGACCCCTTTTGATTTAAGGTCAACAACCCCTCCCTTGAAATCGTATACAGGATGAACTCTTCCCTCTTCGCATGCGGTTGTTATTATTACATAAATTCCCTTGTCAACCGCTTTGCCGGCAGCCTCTGCAACCATGGGCGTGACATGGCCGCGACCGACCCCTTCGATGACAATCCCCTTGATTCCCATGCCTGCCGCACAGTCAATGAGCTGACCATCTCCCCCCAGGCTTGCTTTTATGATTTCCACCCTTGGGATACCCTGGGTTATTTTGTAGGATTCGTGCCGGACAGGTCTGTTAATCATGAAGACCTCCCCCTTGTCAACATAGCCAAGATAGCCTGTGCCAAAACAGGTAAAGGTCTGTACGTTAAAGGCGTGCATTTTTTTTACCTGCTTTGCACAGAACAGATATTCATTGAACAATACCAGAACGCCCATGCCCCGGCAGTCAGAAGAAGAAGCTGCCGTGATGGCATCCCTGATATTGGTATAGGAATCTGTCCCTTCTTCAAAGGTTGCCCGCTGGGCACCGGTCATGACAACAGGCCTTGGGTCATCAATCACTAAATCCAGAAAATAGGACGACTCTTCCAATGTGTCTGTTCCATGGGTTATCACCACCCCTGTTACATCGTCGTCTGAAAAATATTCCAGAATTTTATTTTTAAGCAAAATAAGATTTTCAAAGTCCATGGCATTGCTTGGAACCTGAAAAACCGAATCCACTTCAACGCAAATGCCCGGATCGATTTTCTCCTTGTCAATTAATGTTTCACCAGCCATGGCACCGGATGTAAACAACCCGGTTGAATTATTTTTAATACTGGCTATGGTTCCGCCAGTAGTCAGGACAACCACACGTTTCATATATTTAAAATCTCCCTATATATTTTTTTAATATCAGATAAAAATTGTCAGCAGTTTTGGTATGAGAATAAAGAGAAGCAGAAAGCAGATATAAACAAAAAAATAAGGGATGACATCTTTTACAACAACTTCAAATTTTTCTTCTGCTATATTGCTGGCAATGAAAAGGTTAAGCCCCACCGGAGGAGTGAATTGTCCCACGGCAAGGGTGATAATGGTAAAGACGCCAAAGTAGATCGGATCAATGTGCATGGCATTTATAAGCCCGATCATTGTGGGGACAAAAAGCACGAGTGCTGCAACATTGTCCAGAAAAGTGCCGATCACAAGGAGCATGCCCATGATAATAAACATGACCAGCATCTGACTGTCGGTCACACCCATGATCAAGGCTGCAAAATGCTGGGGAACCTGTTCTGCCGTTATGATAAAACCGAAAAGATTGGCTGTGCCCATCAGAAACATTATCAATGCAGCATTTTCAGAAGTGTTTTTAAGGATATTGAACAAGCTTTTAATATTTAATGTTTTGTAGATAAAACATCCGACAATGACACCGTACAGGCAGGCGACTGCAGCAGATTCAGTGGCAGTAAAAGCGCCGGAGTATATGCCGCCCAATATGATCAAAGGCATGAGCAGTGCAAGCAGGCTATCCTTGATCACCTGTATTTTTTCTTCCTTTGAAAGCGCTTGTTCAGACTGGAATCCTTTTTTCTTGGCAATATAGTAATTTAATCCCATGATGGCCAGACAGATCAGCAGGCCGGGCAACACACCGCAAAGGAAAAGGTTGCCAATGGAAACCCCTGCAATCACACCAAATACAACCATTGTCAGGCTTGGGGGGATGATCAGACCCAGGGCACCTGAGGCTGCTATGACAGCAGCTGAATATGACCTGCTGTAGCCTTTTTTTATCATGGACGGTATCATTACCGTGCCAATGGCAGCCGTGGTTGCAGGGGCGGATCCTGATATTGACCCGAAAAAAGCAGATGCGCCTGTTGCCATGTGGGCAAGGCCTCCGGGAAATCTGCCAACCATGATGGCGGCAAGTCCCACAAGCCGGTCTGATATCTTGGCTTCAGCCATGATATTGCCTGCCAGTAAAAACATGGGGATGGCCATGAACGGGAAGCTGTTCATTCCATTAAACATTTTCTGGGATAGAATAATAAACGGAATATTGCTGCCAAAATAGATTGCAATCAAAGAGGCAATTCCCAATGACACGGCAATGGGCACTCCCAGAATAAGCATAACGAAAAAAAAGACGAATAATAATGTAACCATGATATGCTCCTGTATCTTTTATTTGGCCCTGTCTTTTTTACCGACCATCTGTTCTATAATATAAAGAATTGATATTGCGGCGCAAAATGGAATGGATGCCACAACATATCCTACGGGAATACCGGTTGATGGCGAGTTCTGGAGCATTGCACGGGTCATTAGTGCCCACCCCTGTTGTGTCAGGATTACAAAAAATATAAGCGTCAGTAGATAACAGATCTTATTGACTATCTTTGTTAGGTTCTGCGGCAACAATTCCACAAAATAATTTACAGCAATGTGGGTCTTGTTACGAACGGCAATGGTGGAGCCCAGCATGATAACCCAGACCATTGCATAAATAGCTAATTCCTGGGTTTCGCCAAGGGGGTTGCCAAGGATATATCTAAAAAAAATCTGTATTATAACTAGAATCGTCATAATCCCCAACAATATGGCAGACAAGTTCTGAATCCAATTATTAAGCTTTCCAAGTAAGTTGGTAAGTTTTTTCCCCATTTGAAATATTCCGTGTGCGGTTAAAAGTTGAATCATCGGCAGGGGCAATTGTATCCATTTAATTGCCCGGACCTAGGCGGCGCAATCGTGGTACTTGCCCTGCCGATGATTTTGTTTTATTTTTTTAATGTTTCAATTATTTCATCAATAATCTGGCCATTCAGCTTTTTCTTGTATTTTTCAATAACGGGTTTGACGGCGTCCTGGAACGGTTTTTTCTCTACGTCCAGAATTTCCATTCCGCTTTTGGCAACATCAATCCATTGCTGTTTTTCAAGGTCTTCAACCATTTGGGTATGGATAGGTCCCATCTCTTTTGCAGTGTCAAGAATGGCTTTTTGATATTCTGCAGGCATTGAGTCGAGCAATGCTTTGCTCATGACCAATGGGGAAGACAAATGGATGTGCCCTGTGCGGGATACATATTTCTGGACTTCATAAAATTTCTGGGTAAGAATGTGGGCCGGTGGATTCTCCTGGCCGTCTACTGTGCCAAGTTGCAGGGCAGAGTATAGTTCTCCAAATGAGATAACGGTTGGGCCTGCATCCAGGGCTTTAAACGTATCAACAAACACTTCACCCTCAGGAACACGAATTTTCAATCCCTTCAGGTCTTCAGGGGTCTTGATGGGGCGCTTGCTGTTTGTGATATGGCGCATGCCATTGTCCCACCAGCCGATAACTACTGCGCCAAGGGGCTCAAGCTGTTTGGCCAGCTTGTCACCGACAGGTCCGTCAAGAACCTTGCGCACCTCCCACATATCGTTGAATAAAAAGGGAAGATTCAGAATGCCCATATCCGGAACCCAGTTTGAAAGAACCGTGTCAGATGCCAGAACCATATCCTGGGTTCCATACATACATCCTTCAACCGATTCCAATTGTTTGCCCAGCTGGTTGGCCGGGAAAACACTTATTTCAACCCCACCATTGGTTCTTTGGGCAACCTTTTCTGCAAACTGCTGGCAAATTTCCTGATAATGGTGTGTGGGAGCAGCCGTATGGCCGAGTTTAATTTTATAGACCTTTTTAGCAAGGGCCGTTCCACACAACGTCAGACTGAGTCCAAGAATAAAAACCAAAATTGTAAAAAACTTTTTTTTCATAGAAATCTCCGCTTAATCTAAAAAAACAATAAAAACAATAAAAACAATAGCTTGTTGCTATTTCTACGCGTCCTGAGAAAGCACCATATCATTTGCAATTATCCGATGTCAATAAATATGATATCGGTTATCAGACATCTGATGACTGATATTCCCTCAACCGATGGAATGATTCTCCACCGGTTCAAGCCCCCTTATATTGTAATTTTAATGGATGTTCTTCGGTTATCGGGCAAGGGGAATCATATTCTGATGCCTCTGCTGACAGGAGGCGTCCCCAGATTTTGCAATAAGGATCTGAACATTTTTAAAATCAAATGGCAAACCGACAAAGTGTACTCTTCCGGTAAAATTGGCAGCATGAAGCTGAAAAACAGATTCATCAAGGCAGCCACCGCCACTGAATCAACCAATGCCAAAGGCAAAATTCTGCCTCATGGGTTGGAACTCTATGGCAATTGGAGCCGCGGCGGCGTTGGGCTGATCGATACAGGTGCTATGGCGGTAAGCCCGGGCTTTTTGGGTCGAGATCTCCGAGTCAATCAAAGGGAAATTGATTCATTCATCGAAGTTTTGGATGAATCAACCCCTTGAAAAAGAAAGTTGGACAAATACCTGAAGACAGCTGACGGGGATGGCACAGAACGTTTTTTCCCCTCCGCCACCTATTCCCTAAAGTTCGGCAAACCCTACGACTCAAACCATGCGTTTCTGATTTCCGAAATATTTGGCAAGACGGGCAGGCCAGCCAATGCGGTCATGCCGGTTTGAGTTTTTTTTCTTCATACTTGAATGGAAGCACGCCTTGTGTCATATTTTGTTTCACCCCGTTGACGATAGCTTTTTGTTCGCACAAAGACCCTATCTGCCTGATCCCTCAAGCGCAACGGGGTTTTTCTTTTTTTTAGGTGGTGGATGGGGACCTGTGATCCATAAAAAAATCATGAACAACCAACTGTCAGGAGATGCTCAAATGAATGATTTTGATAGAAAGATAGGGGGCGGCGTCTTGTTGCTGGCGGTGTTGCTCGGCCTTTTGTTCCCGGTTCAACCCCAGGCAGAGCCGGAACAGGAGATGGTCCAGCTGATTCAGGCGCTCAAGAAGGACCCCCGGGGGCCTTATCAGGCAATCAAATGGTTTTGCCCCGACGGCCAGACGCTTCCTGCCCGGGAGCGCTGTCCCATGCCGGGCGGTCTTCAGCATGGGATGCTCAAACCAAGGATTTCAAAGCTTGAACAAGAGAGGCAGGTTTATCTGGACATGGTCCTTGCCGGTGTTCCCCACGAAAAAATCTGGGACGCATCCGGTCAGCATTCGCGGATCAAGCAGTATGCAGTGATCCACTATCTTTTTCTGGCCGACGAAGGGTGGATTTACCGTAATGCCAGGTACTACCGGGGAGCGATCCAGGTCGAAGATGAAACGGCCTGGGGAAACGGGTTTTTAACCTGGCTGCTGGCAGAACCGGCGGTTTTAACCCAACAGTTCTTCCTGGCCCGGGAAGCGTTCAGGGTCGTTCCCCACCCGGGGGGCGATCAAAATCGCCTGCAGACGATCCGGGCCGTTTCCAAAACCCTGTCCGATCAGATTCCAGAATTCATGGATTTGCGGGTGAAACTCCACGGCCAGCCGGACCCGGGAGACCGGTCAAAGGTAAGAGCCTTTGTGGAAGCCAGCAAATCCACCCTGGATGAAAACCAGACCCTTCTTTTCAAGGAATTGATGGACAACCTTGAGGCCTTCTACGCTGCTGCCAACGCAGTCAACTTGAAAACGTTCATGTCCGGCAGAATCGCCCAGATTCCCCAGCTTGCTGAATCCATTAAAATCCTGGGGCAGTCCATGGACCGGGTCCGTGAATCCGGGAGTCTGTCTTCCATGGCGGACCCGAACGCCTGCAGGACCATGGCGGACCTGCTCCTGGAGATTCGTTCGGTGATGCCATCGGTCCGGCCGGATATCCGACCGGGACTGATGAATTTTTCCCTGGAACTTGAAAAAGTGCTGTTCACGGCCATTGCGACCTGGTATCCCCAGACCCTGGCAGACCTGATGGAAAAGTGCCGTATCCTGACAAAAGCGGCAGCCGGATGCGGGTATCTGGAACAATGGGAATGGTCAACGGCTGAGGCCTATGGGTTCATGGATGCCGGCCTGAACAATCCGGACAATACGCTGGATTTTAAAAATTTCGATCTCAAGGTCGAACAGATCCGGCGCATGGTGGACTGGGGGTCTTTGATGATCCGATCCACCTATCTGCCCGAGATAACACGGTACGCGCAATTTGAACCCCTGGCCCAGGGTTTTGTGGATGACCGCATCCGGTCGTCGATCCTGCTGCCAATGGGTGAGGCCGTGGGGCGGCTGACCCGTTTTGCCCAGACCACAGCCGGTGTGTCACACCAGTTGCCCCCGGGTGTTGAACCCCAGGGGGTCAGGGGGTTGAACCCCGGGCTTGCCCATGGCATCCTGGAGGTCGTCACAGATGACATGGCACTGCCGGTGATGGATTCGAAAAAAATTTATGCCTTTAAAACCGTTCCAGGCGAACTCAAACCCGTGGCCGGCATGCTGACCGTTTCCCAGGGAAACCTGGTTTCCCATGTCCAGCTTCTGGCAAGGAATCTGGGCATTCCCAATGCAGTGATTACATCTGAAGATCTTGACCGTCTCAAGACCTTTTCAGGACAAAAGATGTTTTACGCCGTGTCCCAGAAGGGCTCGGTGGTTCTCAAACCCGACAGCCGCCTCACGGACCCGGAGCGGGCCCTTGTCCAGGGCCGGAAAAGAAGTGAGGATCTGTTCCGGGTTCCCGTGGAAAAGATAGATTTAACCCAGGCAGACCTGATCCCGTTGAGCCGGATCCGGGCCCAGGATTCCGGCAGGATCTGCGGTCCAAAGGCCGCAAATCTGGGTCAGCTCAAGGTTTTGTTCCCAGACCGGGTCGGGGAGGGCATCGTGATCCCCTTTGGCATGTTTCGCCGGCACATGGATCAGGTCATGCCCGGCCTGACGATTTCCTACTGGCAGTTTCTCAAACAAACTTTGTCAAATCCCTCAACAGGTGATACCCAGCTGATGGCAAGCCTTTCCAGGCTCCAGGCAGCCATTGAAACCATGCCGTTTTTACCTGGATTTGAAGCCGCTGTGGCGGATATGTTTGACGCCGCTTTTGGCCATGCCCTGGGCAAGGTGCCGGTTTTTATCCGAAGCGATACCAACATGGAGGATATTCCGAATTTTACCGGTGCAGGCTTGAACCTCACCGTATTTAACGTGGTGAACCGGGAGAAATTGTTCAAGGGCATACGGGATGTCTGGGCCTCCCCCTACAGTGAACGAAGTTATTTATGGCGCCAGAAATACCTTGAAAACCCTGAAAATGTTTTTCCGTCCATCCTGCTGCTGCCATCGGTGAATGTGGACAAATCCGGCGTGGTCATCACCCACGGGATTGTCTCCCATGCACCGGACGACATCACCGTTGCTTTCAACCGGGGGGCAGGCGGGGCTGTGGACGGCCAGACCGCTGAAACCTATCTGCTGAAAGGCCCGGACACGGATCTGCTGCTCTACCCGGCAAGGGAAACAATGTGTACCCGCCTGCCGGCCACCGGGGGGACGGAAAAACAGTTTCTGGTGTTTGATCAGCCCGTCCTGACCGGGCAGGACCGTTCAGAAATTCGGGAGCTTGTCAAAACCGTGCGCAGGGTGCTGCCCGATACCCCCGGTATTGAAGGACAGGGACCCTTTGATATTGAACTTGGATTTATCAACGGTTCCATGCGGCTGTTCCAGGTGCGGCCGTTTGTGGAAAACCGGCGGGCCGGCGCCCTGAACTACCTGATCCGACTGGATGAAAACAGGTCCGGGCCTGCAACGGTTTTAACCGGCCAAACGCGATTACCCGATATCAAGGAGTAAAAAAATGAAGCATTTGTCATGGTCCCTGCTTGGGGCCTTTGTCGGTTGGCTGATCCTCCTGATGCCATTGGCACAGGCCTATCCCGTTGACGGGGAGGCGTATTCGGGTATCCGGCGCCTTGATTACCTGGAGCGGGTAATGGCGGGCACGCTTACGGGCCCCAGGCTGCCATCGGGTGCCACCCTGGCCATGGATGCCATCACCCTTCATCCGGGGATAAAGGCGTTGACGCTTTCAGACCCCCGGGCCCTGGAGGATAAAATCCTTGAACAGAACCTGGAGGCCCTTTTTCCCAACAGGGATGAGAGTTATTCCCTTGCGGTGCTGGATATCTCACCGGGCCGCCCAGCAAGGCTTGCCCTGAAACAGGCCGATCGACGGTTTGCCGTGGGAAGTGTGGGCAAACTCGCGGTTATTGCCGGCATTTTTAATGAGCTGCAACGCATTTTTCCGGATGCACCGGAAAAACGCCATGACCTGATGAAAAATCGAATGGTGGTGGCAGGGCCATGGATTGAGACCGATCACCATGATATCCCGATTTTTTCTCCAGATACCGGCCAATTTGTCAGTCGGCCGGTCCGACAGGGGGACCGGTTCTCCCTGTACGAATGGGCTGACCACATGATTTCTGCCAGTGCCAATGCCGCTGCCTCCACCCTGTGGAAAGAGGGGGTGCTCATGCGCCATTTTGGCCGGCTCTATCCCCCGTCCCAGGAAGAGGAGGATCGTTTTTTTTCAACCACACCCAGGCAGCAACTGTCTGCCCTTGCCGCCCAGGTGGTGAACGAGCCCCTGGTGGCGGCAGGGATTTCGCGACAGGAATTTCATCAGGGCAGTTTCTTTACCAGCCAGGGGAAACGAATGATCCCGGGTGAAGGTGACAGCACCGCCTCTCCCCTTGGTCTGCTCAAGTATCTGGTTGCCGTGGAACAGGGCAACATTGTTGATACCTGGTCAAGTCTTGAGATCAAACGGTTGATGTACACCACGGGACGACGGATTCGCTATGCCTCTTCTCCGGCACTGGCCACGGCGGCTGTTTATTTTAAATCGGGCAGCCTGTACCGGTGCAAACCGGAACCTGGATTTGTCTGCAGAAAATATATGGGCAACCAGGACAATATCATGAATTCCGTTGCCATTGTCGAGCATCCCGATGGACGGATCTATATGGTGGCCCTGATGTCAAATGTGCTCAGGAAAAATTCAGCCGTGGACCACCAGACCCTGGCAACCCAGATTGAAGCGTTGATGAAACGTCCCTGAACCCAGAGCGGATCGGTCAGTTTAATGCCGGGCCGCCGGCAGCTGAACCGGGATTTTTCGTCTATAACGGGAGGAGATCTGGAACCGCCCTGATTTTTCAAGGGCAAATCGAGCCATCTGCCTCACCTCCCGGACCGGACTGTTCAAGAGCGTTGCCATATGGGGGATATAGTGGTCGTCGGCCATAAATGACAGAAGGTACAGGGTTTTCTCCTTGAGGAAATCATCCTGACCCTGGAGCAGGGCGATATAGGATTCGGCTTCCTCGGGAACATCTTCCCCGGCAAGGGAAGCTGTTGTGTCCCCGCGAATGGTGCCGATTTCAATGATGGGCATGAGAATATTCTTAAGGTTGATCTCGAGCACATTGTCCAGAAATTCCATGGCGTTCAGCCGCATCTCCCTGTCCTGGCTGCGGATTCCCCTGTAGGCGCTGTACATCTCAACGGGAGGATATTTCAGGCCCAGGAGTCTGAACAGCCTTTCCAGGCTCGCATCCAGGCGAAGTTCAAGTGCCTTGATCAGTTGTTCCCTGGCCTTTGATACGCCCGACGGTTTCTGTACGGGTTCCAACTGCTTCTGAGAATAAAAAATCATGAGCATGTCCATATAATCCCTGGCTTCGCTCTTGATTTTCGGCACAATCCCCGCCTTGTTAAAGTCCAGGTTGTCTGACGTGATTCTTAATTTGTTCAGGGCCCGGATGACTTCATACCTCAGACCCAGATTCTTTTGCGTAAGATGGCCCAGGAGAATATCCACGGCCCGCTGGCCGCCGCAGGCTGCCAGGACTTCCGGGATATGTTTCCGGATGTGGTATGCCATGTAGGTATTGGCGATACAATCGCCCAACAGGTCCAGAATCTGGGGGGCATGGTATGTCAAGGCCTTGACGGCGGCCTCCCGCAGGGCCGGTCTCATGCCCAGAAAGGCCAGCAGCATCCGGACGAACTGGGGGTGTTGGGTTTGTCCGGCCCCTTGAATGGCTTCAATCCTCACCGACTGTTCCGCATCATCCATGAAGATGTAAAGATAGGGGTACAACGGCTGAATTTCCGCCGTACTGATGGCCTGGATACATATTTTTTTGGTGAACACGGCCTGTTTCGGGTCTTTCAGGGACTCAACGTTGAGCAGAATTTCTTCGATGTACCGGTTTGTGGCGAACCGGTTTTTCAGGGCACTGTTTCTCCGGGTTTCCCTTGCCAGGCAGAGCAATGCCGCTCCCTGGACGCGAAAATCAGGATCTTCCAGAAAAAGTTTCAAACACTGGTCAGGGGCCTTTGAGTGGTGAAACAGGTACCGGATGGCCTCGGTCTTAAGGGTAATGCTGCTGGAACGGATCAACCGTTCGGCCTGGTCAAGAACCTTTGTTTGTTTTGAAAAATAGAGCTGTTTGAGTGCCTCGGTCTGAATCCTGGGATCGCCATGGTCCAGGAGTTTTACAAAGGCCGGTGACAGCTTTTCGTTGTGAAATTCCCGGATCATGTTCAGGGTTTGCAATATCTCTACCCCATCGGGTCCTTCAAGGTTTCTCAGAATCCTTTCGATGATGGGTTCATTGTCCAGGACAGGACCAAAGGCCTGGCCGGTCATGGGGTGCTGGATCTCAAATTTTTCCCTGAAAGACTGGATGTATTCCTTTTTGACCCGGCGGATCAGGACGAACCAGACCAGAACCAGCACGAAAATCACCCAGCTGACCTGGGCCGGAGAAATGTTTGCGCCAAACACGAGGCAGACCAGAATCAGGCCGCCGATGCCGCTGGCCGCACTGTCCACAAAGATATCAATGAAGGTTTTGGCCTGATTTTTTATTTGAAGGGGGATGGGAAGAAACAGCAGTTCCATGCCCGACTTGTTCAAAGAATTCTTAAAGCCCCCCTCACTGAGCTTGATCACCACGGCGGACCAGAGTGTTGGATGTATCAATACCAGCAGGGCCCCGGTCAATACCGCTCCTGGCAGAAAGAACAACGAGGCGCCGACGCCAAGGATTTCCACAACCTTCCGGGTGATAAACAGCTGCACCAGCAGGGAGATGATATTGAGATTGGACATCCAGAACCCCAGGAACGCCGCCAGTTGATCCGGGTCAGTGATGTTTGCGGCAGCAATGACGTTGAACTGAAAGTCCACCAGTCTTGAAACGATCACACTGATGCCGAGGATGGCGGCCAGAAGGCTCAGGTGCTTTGAGGTGAGGATCTGGGCAAGGGGGTTTTTTTGGTCCACGGAATCAAACATTTTAAGATCCGGCTGGGCGTCCGTCCCTCCGTAAGTTTCCCAGAGTCGATCCATGATCAGGATGCACACGAACAAACAGACCATTGATATGACCATGAGGTTGTCACTTCCCCAGGAGGGAGCCAGAAGCTTGGTGATATACCCCCCCATGATCCCCCCCAGGATAGCGCCGGAACCAATGGGTCCGAACAATCGTTTGGCTTCCCGGACATTAAAGAACATACCGGCCGCCACCCAGAACTGTGACGCACAGATGAGGGCAAAAAGACCCACCCACACAAAAAAAAGATACAGGGAAAGGCCCTTGAGCCATTGAAAGCGGATAAACGTCCAGAAGATCATCAACAGGACAATGGCGCACAGGAGGGTCTGTCTCATCAACCGGTCCAGGGGTATTTTTTTGATGAGCATGGAATAAAGGGAGGAAAAGGTGGCGGCAAAAAAAGCGGTGAGGATATAGGCAAAGGGAAGCTGCCGGGCACCGAACTGGTTCAGGAACAAGGCGTTGCTCACGGGTTTGACGATCATGAGGGCGGTAATGAACAATAACAGATAGGTGAACATCATGAAGGATCGATGGATTTCTCCTTCACGAATGTCAAAGAACCGGGCCATAAAATCAAAGGCGAACTGCTGCCACCCCGGATTTTTTTTGGGTAGAATCATGGCAGGTCAGCTGTCATTAACGGATCGGGTGATTTTCAGGCTGAACAGCAGCGGCCAGGGTTCCCCGTCGGGGTTTTGTGCGTGCGGCATTTCGTTTGAGAACGGTTTCAAGTTCAGGGATCAGCTTTCTCAGTATCTTTTCTCCATTTTTGTTGTCCACCAGGGCAACGGCAATATACCGTCGCCATTGGGGCCCCCACACCAGAACCGAATCAGAATGCCAGGTTTTCCATGTGCCAGATTTCCGGAACAGGGTTGCCCGGGGAACGATTCGATGGAGGGTATTGACAAATTTATGATTTATCCCGGGATTGACAAGAATTTCAAGCATTTCCCGGCTTCTTTCCCTGTTGATCAATGTCCCCGTGGCCAGCTGGTAATAAAATCGGCAGACCTGGGAAGCCGTGGCGGCGTGGCTCAGTCCCTTGAGGGGTTCGGGCATTCTCTTGCCGGTCTGGGCATATTTTTTCCCCACCCAGATGCCGCCCCCACTGGTTTTGTCATAGAATCCATAACGCTTCAGGGTCAGGACCTGCTGAATTCTTTTCATGGTCACACGTTCGATCATCCGGGTGGCGGCCTGGTTGTTTGACTTTCGAATCATCAGGTTGAGGTCCTCCATCACTTCAGGGGTCTGTTTGATGATCTTATGTTCAAAACAGTGAAATGCCGTCAACAGAATGGCCAGCTTGGGAAGGCTTGCCGCATACATCATCTCATTGCCGTTGACCATGGCAAAAAGGGCGTGGGACGGGTCTGTCAGGTCCACAAGCCCAATGGTCATCTTCTTGTCCTGGATCATCCGGCGCCAGGTGGGATGCCTGAACAGGATATCTTCCAGCTGCTGCTGAAAGGCGCTGTCCACAAGTTCCGTCAATGGCCGAACGGTTGTTGGATTCATGTCCAGGGGAAGACCGGGGGATGACTCTGTCAATGGGCTGCCCTGGAGAGGGGTGGTCAGAAAAAGAACTGCAAGAATCGTTAGAACCTGCTTTATCATGGGGTGCGAGTGTGCAACCTCCTTGTGTTTTTTGTGATTGGGCAGTCTAACAGACGAACGGGTTGCCTGTCAATTTAGAATCACTGGGGGCAAGGGTCATACCTGCGCCGGTTTTATACTATTTCAGTGTAAAAAAACGCACAGGTCGAATCTTTTGGGTTCTGGCTTGTCCAGGTTCGGGTAGAGAAAACGGTCCACTACCTAGCTTGCTGCACGGCAAATGATTTTTATATCCTCGGACGTGCCCGATGCCAGTCTCTCAAAGGCAGGGCCCAGGCCGGCCAGAGCTGTTGTACCGGTCACCAGTTTTTCCACATCAATCCGTTGTTCGGCAATATAGTCCATGGTTGTGTCGAATTCTTCGGGAAGGTATCCCATTACAGAGGTCTGGGTGATTTCCCGGACAGCCGCCATGATCGTCAAAATGGCCTGGGTATGGTCATTGATTCCGGCCAGCACCAGGCGGCCCCTGGGTCGCAACATCCTCAGCCCCAGATTGATGCCCGCATCTGAGGCAGATGTTTCAATGACCGCATCAAACCCGCCCCGGGTCTTTTTCATTAATTTTGCGGCAAAACCCGGACCGGATGGATCAAAAACCGCGTCTGCATCGCCTGTCTGCCTTGCGAACTCTTGACGGAACCGACTGATTTCCGTGAGGGCGACAAAGGAAACACCGCTGATTTTTGCCCAGGCGGCGCACAGCAGACCGATGGGACCGCCCCCGCTGATCATGACCTTGTCCCCGGGTTTGACGCCGGCCGTGCGAACGGCATGGAGGGCCACTGCCCCAGGTTCGATCATTGCGGCCTGGACATCATTGATGCAGTCCGGCAGTTTTCTGACCATATCCGGACGGACCTTGAGAAATTCAGCAAACCCGCCCGGGCTGTTGTTGCCGGGAATGGACCGTTTCAATGCCTTTGAGCAGATATTGACATGGCCGGCCCGGCAGGCGGCGCACCCCCCGCAGGGGTCCAGGGGCAATGCCGTGACCCGGTCTCCTTTGGCCAGGTCGTCCCGGTTGCCCGGATCAGCGACCCTGCCGGCAAATTCATGGCCCATGATCAGGTCATGGACACCGCCCATTCCCTGACCGGCGTGCCAGTAATGCAGATCCGACCCGCAGATCCCGCAGGCCGTCACTCGTATGATAACGTTCGTTCCATCGTGCTGGGGTGCCTGGATTTCCACCTGTTCCAGGTGCCTGGGACCGGTTAGTCTTAGCGCTTTCATGAAAAATTCTCCTGACGTGTTTTGAACCGCAAATTTTATAACTTGAACGAAATTGCCTGCCTTTTGGCCCATCTACAGCAAAGCATCGCCCAACAGGCCCGGATCCATTTTCTCCAGGCGGCATAGCAAGGCCTTGATGGGCACGGATGCCGTGACCGGACACAATAGCTGATCATCGGTGAGCATGTTGATATTCACCCGCTGCCAACCATTTTCCACCCCATACCAGTATCCATGGGGAGAATGCACCACCTGGGGGTGGAGGTCTCGATCATACCGGATCTTGATTTCGATTCTGCCCCTGGGTGATGCCAGAAACACCCATTCCCCCTCGTGCATGCCAAGCAGTTCAGCTGTTTTCGGATAAATCTGAAGCTCGGGGTCCGGCGATTTTTTGTGCAGGGATGCAATATTTCGATGGGAGGAGTGGTAATAGACCAGGTTTCTGCCCCCGGTGGTCAGTATCAGCGGGTAATCCTGCCCTAAATCCGGGCTGGCAACCGGGCTTTCCGCCGGTTCCCGGAATATCGGAAGCGGCGAGATCCCCATTGAATTGAGATAATCGGCATAGAGTTCCACCTTTCCGGTGGGGGTGCGAAACCGCCCTTTTTGTTCATAGCCTTTGTAAGTGACGGGCGTCGAAACCTTTTTTTGTTTCTTGAACGCTTCAAAGGTCATGCCCACGGGTTCCAACCGGTGGTCCAGGGTTTGTGTGACAGACTGCCAGAACGAATCCAGGCCCATCTTCTGGGCCAGGTCGATTAACATCTGTTTTTCATCCCTGCATTGGGGAACCGGATCCAGGGCTTTCTGCTGGCAGAACACATGATTCTTCATGAGCAGGTCTTCAACATCGTCCCGTTCCGTCCAGTGGGCCGGCGGCAGGATCACATCGGCCAGAGCCGTGGTGGGGGTATGAAAATAATCCACCGCAAACAGGAAATCGAGTTTCTCCATGACCCGGACCACCCGGGGGGAGTTGGGATATGCACACACACTGTTGTTGGCAAACAACCCCAGGGCTTTCACCGGATAGGGCTTTTCGTCGAGAATCGCGGTCCAGACCGTCTGGGGCGGGGAGGGGATGGGGATGAGCTCGAGCAGGGGATAGGTATCAATGCCCAGCTTCTTTCGGGCCTGCTCTCTGGGCAGCGTGTTGAATGCACTGTAATCGGGCCCGTAGCAGCTGCGTCTGCCCGTGGGCGGCCGGCAGTTGAGATTCCCGCCCCGGGTATCCAGGTTCCCGGTGATGGCGCTTAAAATGGTCAAAGCCCGGCTCAGGTCAAAGGCGTCGTTGGCCTGGCACACACCGCCCATGCCGGGACCGATGCAGGCCCGTGGCGCCGAGGCAAAGGTGCGGGCCGCAGCCTCGATTTGCTCGGGTGGTATCCATGTGATCCGGGAACATTTGTCAATGGTAAAGGGGGCAACATGGGCCTTGAGTTGTTCAAACCCAACGGTCCACTGTTCCACAAACTCCCGGTCATAGAGTTCGTTTTCGATGATATAGTTGATCAAGCACAGGGCCAGGGCAACATCGGTTCCCGGCCTGATTTGCAGCCAGTGATCGGCTTTTTTCGCAAGACGGGTACCCCGGGGATCAATGACAATGAGGCTGGCACCCTTTTTAAGTCCCTGGCGGATATCGTGCATGTACAGCCCCGGCCAGGAGGCCTCGGGGTTATGGGCCCAGAGGATCATGCAGGCGGTTTCGGCGTAGTCCGGATCAATGAGGGCAAAACCGCAGGTGGCGGAACTGCCCACGATAATGGGGCCGCCGCTCATGTTTGACGGGGCCATGAAATTGGGCGATCCGAAAACCGACAGAAAACGGTTGAGGTAGGGGGCCATTCCCCGGGTTGTGCCCGATCCGAGAACCACGGATTCTGCGCCCCAGTGTTCCCGTGCATCCAGGAGGTTTTCGGCAATCACGGACAGGGCGTTGTCCCAGGAGGTCTCTTCAAACCGGGGAGGGCCTTTTTTGCCGACCTTGACAAGGGGGCGGGTGATCCGGTCCGGGTGATAGATGATTTCCATGGCTGCCCGGCCCTTGGGGCAGACATAGCCGTTGCTGAAGGGGTGGGTCCTGTCGCCTTTGACGCCCACGAGCTTGCCGTCCTTGACTTCAAGCAGAACCCCGCATCGGGAATGGCACTCAAAACAGATACTTGGGACGATTTTTGTCTGGTTGTTCATTTGCAATCCTTTCCCCTTTTTGTATGAAACACCCACCGAAGCATCGTCAGTGAAGGCGTTTCAACGTTCGTTGTGGCCAGGGCAGACGTCTTGCTCCGGCCATGCCGGTTTATGAGAAATAAAGCATTGTAATCCGAGGCGTTTCATCATTCGTTGTGTTCAGGGCCAAACCCTGCTCCGGCCGTGCCGGTTAAAAAATGACGGGCCGCCCCGATCATATCCTGATTGTAGCGGTTCATCTGATCGTCATCGATGATAAACATCCTGAAATGCCGGGATCCTTCGATCATGGTCATGATCACCTCGGCAGCACGGGCCGGTTCATTGATGGAAATCACCCGGTGATCCTTGAGAAACGTAAACTCCCGGACCAGAAAGGTTTTAAACATCCGGTAGAGTTCCCTGATTTTTTCGTGGATTACCGGGTTTCTGAAACTGACGGCCAGCACGGCAAAAGACCCGGCAATTTGGATTCGTTCGTAGAAATCCCGGTTCCAGATGGATTCAAGCAGCCGTGTCAGGCGATCTTCGGGCGCAAGATCCTTTGACCGGAACGTCTTGAGCAGGCTGCCATATTCATCAATCACAAAATCAACCAGGGCAAGGGTGAGGTTCTCCTTGCTGTTGAAATAATAGAGAATCAGGCTCGGGTGGATTCCCATGCGCCTGGCCACCTTGGCAATGGATGCCCCTTCAAAGCCTTCGGCGAGAATGGTTTTATAGAAATGTTTGACAATTTTAGGCTTTTGTATGTCCGCGTTGAGTCTTTGTTTCATTTTTCCCTGTGTGTGTTGATGTTCATCATGGTCTCTTGCGCCCGGGATCTGTTGAAATTGAAAAATCCCGGTGAATTCAAATACACCGGTCCAGGGCGTCTTGAACTTCACCCTGGACCTGGCCGGCACTGCTGGTTAAAAAACCGTCCAGGGCAGATCGGTCCTTTTTTTGTCCAATCTGACCCAGGGCCCATGCGGACATGGCCCGGACCCGGTCATCCTGATTTTCCCTGAACGCCCGGATCAGATCGTCGGTATACATGGGATCACGGGTGTTGCCCATGGCGCGGGCAACGTTCATGCGCCATCGCCACAGGTCGTCGGAAGACATGTAAAACATGTGGGGCCATATCTTGGATTCAAAATAGGGCTTGTCCATGTGGAGCAGGGCGGAAAGTGCAAAGGCCGGTGCCTTTGCCTCGACCTTTTCGTTGGGGGGAAGATCGCTGGCCAGCCAGGCCGCATTCCTCGGACAGACATTCTGACACCGGTCGCACCCGTAAACATAGAGCCCCATGGGTTCTCTGAGTTCTTTCGGGGTCAGGCCCTGTCCAAAATAGGTCAGATAGGAAATGCATTTTCTGGGATCAATGGTTCCGTTGCCCTTTAATGCACGGGTGGGACAGGCGGCAATACAGGCATTCCTGCACCAGTCCGGGCATCCCATTTCAACGGTGGGGTCTCCGGGTTCAAACTCGTGGTTGATGACCACGGCAATGGGCAGGACCCAGGAGCCCTGCCGGACAACGGTATTGGAATAGAACAGGCAGTTCTTGCCAAAGGTTCCCATGCCGGCACGGGCTGCCGCCACCCGGTGGGGCAGGTTAAACGGCACCTTGGAGTCAATGCCGCTGTCGCGCAGAAAACTTCGGAATGCCTTGATCCGCTGGCTCAGCCCGTCCTTGGTCACCCGGTCATCGTCCAGGTAACACCGCCCGAAATGCCCCTCCATGTGCCGGGGGTAGGCCTTGCGAAAATAGCCTTCCATCAGCACGATGACGGTCCGGGCATCTGCCATGATGGCCCTGGGGTCTGTTCCTTTGATCAGGTCCAGGCCGACGGCCTCGGCCCAGCCATATTCCTCCTGGCGATCGGCTAAAAATTTTCGGTGGGTATCAAAGGGCTCGGCCGTGGTGAATCCCACGTCTCCAAATCCCAATTCCCTGGACTTTTTTACGATATCGTCTTTTGAAATCATGGCATATCCTCCGTTAATTCATATTGTTAAAACAAAATGAAACAAAGATAATTAACTGATCGTTCAGTTAATTATATCGACAAAAAAAATTATGTCAACCACGATTGTCTGGATCACCCAAGGGCGTACAGCATGGCAACCCATGCTGTCGGGCTTTCGCCCGTAACGATGTCATTGAAAATCATGGGCCCCTGCCCGGCCGGGAACATTACTCAGCCGTGGAAAGGCTGTCAAATGTCGAATATGCTGCGCAACCGGGTACTGAGTTCTTCCAGAGAAAACGGTTTCTGGATAAAGCCTATGCATCCGCGTGACAGAATCTCTTCGACCTGCCCGCTGATGCTGTATCCACTGGACAGCAGTACCCGGGCCTGGGGGCTGATGGCCTTCAACAGCTCTAAAACCTCACCGCCACCCATACCCGGCATGACCACATCCAGGATCACCAGGTCAATCCCATGGGAAAACTGGCGAAAGATCTCAACGGCCGTTTTACCGTCCGAGGCGGTCATCACATGGTACCCCAGTGATTCAAGCATGGGTTTTCCGACTTGCAGGATGACCGCTTCATCGTCGATGAGCAGCACGGTTTCGGACCCCTTTGATATGGTTGCGGACGGTGCGGATTCATGTGTGACATCATCATCCGAGGCCGGAAGATAGATATAAAAGGTGGTGCCTTTGCCCGGCTGACTGACAAAATCAATGGCGCCACCATGATTTTTGATAATACCATAGGCGGAAGCCAGGCCCAGCCCGGTGCCGCGGCCCATTCCCTTGGTTGTAAAAAACGGCTCAAATACGCGTGTCTGAATTGCAGGATCAATACCGGTGCCGGTATCGGAGATTGAAATACATAAATACCGCCCCGGTTTAATATCCAGAGGCTGAGAAAGAGCGGCATCCAGAACCCTGTTTCTTGCATCGATCAATACCGTACCCCCGCCTTGCATCGCCTGCCAGGCGTTAATGTAGATATTGAGCAGGACCTGCTCAATCTGGTTTTTATCGGCCATGACCGTCCACAAATCAGTCTCTATCTTTTCCTTGATCTGGAGCTCTTTGCGCGTGCGGCCGAACATGCGTGCGGTGTCCATGACGATCTGATTGAAATCCAGGGCCCTGGCCATGTACTTGCCGCCACGTGCAAACCCGAGCAGCTGTTGGGTGAGTTTGGTTCCGGAAATGACGCAGGACTCGATACTTTTCAGTTTTTTATAATTATAGTCTGAAGGATCGACCTTGAGCATCATCAGCGAAATATTACCCTGAATACCCATCAACAAATTGTTGAAGTCGTGGGCCACACCGCCGGCAAGGGTTCCAATGCCTTCAAGACGCTGGATCTGATGCAATCGTTCTTCTAACTTTTTCTTCTCTTTTTCGGCATTCAACCGTTCGCTGATATCCAGGACAACACCGCGATAGCCGATCCTTTCGCCATTTTTATCAAGAATGCATGTTGTTGAAACATCCACGGTCCGCTGGGCACCATCTTTGCGAATGGTCGTCAAACGGGACAGGTTCCCGTTTTCCCCGGATCGATACATGTCGGATTGCTTTTCAGACATCTGCCGTGAGGAATCTGCATCAAGCAGAAGGGTATAATCCATACCTTTAAGTTCTTCAGCTGAATATCCCAGAATCTGGGCCAGGGAATCGTTGAAAAAGGTCAGACGATTGTCAAGATTCACTTCATAATAGCCGTTGTTGGTATTCTCTATGATGGATCGGTACTTTTCTTCACTTCGCCTGAGCGCCTCTTCTTTTTCCCTGCGAACCTCAATTTCATTGCGCAATTGTCCATTGCTTTTCTGCAGATCCATTGTGCGTTCCTCGACAAGATCCTCCAACTGATCCTGGTACTGGCGCAGCTTGAGTTCGCCTTTTTTTCTGAGGGTGATAATGCGCAGCGAACCGATGATCTTTTCCCTATCTCCGGCATCATTGCATTTCAACGTGGCCGTAACCGAGCCGTAGCCGATCTTGCCGTGTTTGTCGACCAGCGTAACCTCATAGTCACTGACTGAACCGTCAGCAAAGAGCCTGGATAAAAAACGTTCGTAATCATTAAAATCTTTTAAAAACCCCTTGAGTCCGGTTCCGATAATCTCCTTGCGGCCCAGACGGATCAGTTTTTCTGCAGAGGGGCTTATTTCGAGGATGTCGCCTCCAATGGCGCATTCAAAATAGATGTCCTGAATATTTTCAAAGATCCTGCGATACTTCTTTTCGCTGGTCTGCAGTGAAGCCTTCATTTGTGAAAAGGCAGTGGCAGTTTCGTCTATCTCTTTAAATATTGAGCGGGTTTTGAAGCTGGCGGTTAAATCATTCTGCTTGATGGCAAGGGCTTCTTTTTCCAGTCCCATCAAGGGGCGTGTGATACTGCGAAATAATTGCAGGCCGACCAGGGTGGTAATCACCGAAAGGATTAAAGTGATCCAGTAATTAAACGAACGATTTTCCTTGAGTGCCCCGAGGTAGTCGTTTTCCGGCAGATAAACCCCGATCATCCAGGGCCAGTGTGAATCGGTGAATTGGGTGAACATGGTGTTGTACACCTCGCCATGATGGGAGAACTTGGCAAACTGGGAGCTGTCGAGCCGAAGCAGGCCGGTTTTTGTTCGCTGCCATTGGATGGCATGAAAGGCCTCACGGCTCAATTCATCGTCGAGTTCATCGATTTTTACCATTCTGAAACGGTTGTCTGTGTTGCCTTCTTCCTGTTTGATTTTTGAAATATCGGGAAAAGCCACCACATCACCGTTGTTGTTGAGCATAAATGCACGGCCGCGCTTGCCGATACGCAGCTTGCCGATGAAGGTGGACAGTTCATCAATTTCAATGTCCACGCCGACGATGCTCTGCAATTGGCCATCTTTCCGAAAAATGGGACCGGCCACCGTGATACCGGGTTTTTGAGATGTAAAATGAATGTAGGGGTCTGTCCAGATAATCGCCCGCTCAGCAAGGGCTTTTTGATACCAGGGCCGCTGCCGGGGATCATAGGTGTCAGCGGGCGCTTCATTGGTTTCAATGATGCTGCCGTCATGATTCCGCCATATCAGCCGGGTTCTTTTCACGCCATTGGGATGATCGATCACCTTGGTTCGATACCCTTTGGGAGAATGGGCATCACTGCGACTGACATAATAAAAATTTCCATTGGGCATACCGATGTAAATGCCGGCGAAATGTGCATACAAAGATAATTGATCCAGAAAATACCGTTCCAGAATGGTATACTGCTGGTGGTTACTGCCAACCACCTCAGAGGCGAGCAGGCGTTTGGTCAGATGGGCCGCTCTCTGGGCTACCTGTAGATGGTTTTGGGACTGGGTCATGGTCAGATCCGCAATGTTCTGCATCACGTCACGTGCATGCCTGACCAGCATCCGCTGGGATGAAATGTAGGTGGATGAAGTGATCAGGATCTGCATGCCCCAGATGAGACCCAGGCAACCCAGAACCATTGCCCACCGGATTGAAATTTTCATTTTTTCCTGCTTCCGTTTTTATATGTAACCGCCCTCTGGAACATCATCAATGGGGGCGTTTTAAATTTTGTTGTGGCCAGGGCATATCCTTCCCCGGCCATGCCGATTATTCAAAGTTTATTATCAGGCAGGTGGATAAAAGTCTAACAAAATCAGGTGCCGTGAATGGATGGCGGTTCGAAAACCTGCGATCACATTCCCATCATTTCGTTTGTATTCTTTTCTCTGTCCTTGACAAAGAACGATTCTTGTTTTAGACCCGAAATGCTGAATTTGCAGCTGAACTGAACAAAGGGGGCGGCAGAGGATTTGCCGCCTGCAGGGCGAAAAAAATGAACTCAGAACTGATGGATCGTTATCATCGCCACCTCAATTACCTGCGGATTTCCATTACAGACCGTTGTAATTTGAGATGTTTATATTGTGTCCCGGATGGAAAATTTCCCATGCTTTCCCATGAAGAAATCCTCACCTATGAGGAGATCCTGCGAATTGTAAAAACAGGTTCGCAAATGGGCATCTCCAAGGTGCGGATAACCGGGGGGGAACCCCTGGTGAGAAAAGGGGTGGGTGACTTTTTAAGCCGGCTTTCAAAAATCAAAGGCCTTTCGGACATCTCGCTCACCACCAATGGGGTGCTGCTCGAAAAAAACATTGAACGGATAACGGCTGCAGGGATACACCGAATTAACGTCAGTCTTGATACCCTGCAACCCCATAAATATCAGCAGATCACCCGGATGAACATGTTTAAACGCGTCTGGGATGGCATAATGGCGGCCCATGCTGCCGGGTTTTCACCCATAAAACTCAATGTGGTGGTCATGAAGGGAATCAATGATGATGAAATAGAAGATCTTGCCCGCCTGACCTTTACCTATCCCTTCCATGTAAGATTCATTGAATATATGCCCATTGGTCCGGAATCGATAAAATCCGGCAGGATCCTTTCCGGAGAGGGCATCCTTGAACGCCTGTCCGTGCTGGGCGGATTGCTCCCCATTGAAAATATACGAACGGACGGCCCTGCCCGGCGATATCGGTACGAGGGCGCACCCGGTGAGATCGGGTTGATTTTTGCCATGAGCACCCCATTCTGCAGCGACTGTAACCGCCTGAGGTTGACCGCCAGTGGCCAGATTCGGCCCTGTCTGTTGTCGGATGATCAGATTGATGTGAAAGGCCCTTTGAGAAACGGCTGCACGGATCAAGAACTGGCCGGGCTTTTTATCGAGGCGGCCCGCACAAAAAAGAGGCGGCACCACCTTGGGGATAAAAATGCCCACAGGCTGAACGGCAGGATGTCTGCCATTGGGGGGTAGCGATTGCCAGGCTCGTTAACCGACTTTGACATCGGGTTCAGGGCCCTTTTGAATCCAGGGATTGCCCCATCTTTATCGCAAAATTTGACCGCCCATGGCCGGATGTCCATGGAACGGTACATCCAGATTTATGAAAATGGGCCAATGGGCTATTTTACCCTGTCAGAAAAAGGGGTGATCTGCGAGTCCAATATCACAGGTGCGAATTTATTGAACACCAGCATCAAGGCGCTGCCGGGGATGCAATTTGTAAAATTTGTCATGTCGGATTTTAAATCTGTTTTTATGAATCACTGCAAACAAGTCCTTGAAAAAGGAACACGCCAGACCTGTGATTTGAAGTTCTTACCCCCTCAAAAAAAATGTTTTTTCGGCCGGCTGGAAAGTGTTGCTGAGTCGGGAATGGCCAATAGGAGCAGGCTGATTCGAACCACTCTGTTGGATATTACCCAAAGACGGAGGGCGGAATCTGCCCTTGAAATCAGTGAATCCCAGCAGCAGGTCGTGACTGAACTGGGTCAACTGTCACTGACGGGTGTAAAATTCACATCTTTGTTGGATGAGTCCCTGGCAAAAGTATTAAATACCCTGAGACTGGAGACGGGGGAGGTGCTTGAATGGCTTCCCGACTGTGGTCAATTTTTGATCCGGGCTGCCCAGGGTTGGAAAAAAGGCCTGGTCGGCCGAAAACGGATCATGGGGGGGACTGCATCCCAGTCTGGTTTTACTCTGATTTCAGGAGGACCTGTGCTGGTCACGGACCTGCAGACGGAAACCCGATTTAAAAGCCCTTTACCCGAACTTAGTAATCGTTGTGTCGTCAGCGGGGCGAGTGTTTTGATTGGCAAATCTGGTAAGGCCTTTGGCACCTTGGGTGTGCATTCAACAAAGAAACGTAAATTTAAAAAAAATGATATTATTTTTCTTCAGTCAGTGGCACATATACTTGCCTCTGCTGTAAAACAGGAAACAGCAAGAACAGTGCTGAAAAATTCTGAAAAAAGGCTGCAATTTTTATCCTCCCATCTTTTAACAGCCCAGGAAGAGGAGCGTAAAAAAATAGCCTATATGCTCCATGACGATCTCGGGCAATCCCTGACTCTCTTGAAACTGCAAATCAGAGCCATTGAAATGAAAATTGAAAAGGATGACAAAGGCGCAAAGGCCGACTGTTGCCTTGCCATGAAAAATATTTCAAAAACCATTGAAAATGTCCGAGAGATTTCCCACAGCTTAACTCCGTCGATACTTAAGGATCTGGGGTTGTCGGCTGCACTGCACAGCCTGTTCGAATATTTTGGCCGATATTTTAATATTCACCGTCACCTGGATATGACCGATATGGACAACCGGCTTACCCAACAGTCAAAAATTCTTGTTTACCGGATTTTTCAGGAAGCGTTTACCAATATTGTCAGGCATGCCAGGGCCGATCAGATACAGGTCTGTGTCGACAGGCACAACAACAGGTATCGGATTGACATACAAGACAATGGAATCGGATTTGACCTCAATGGCCTGCAGGGTAACAGCTTTAAGGATTCTGGCATGGGTCTGACCACCATGAATGAACGGGTCAGGATGCTGGGCGGACAACTGCGAATTGAAAATCGCATGTGTGGCGGCACACGGCTTTGGTTTGAAATCCCGGATTATCCTGGTGAGGTTGAACCATGAAAGCCTGCCGGGTGGTGATCGCTGATGATCATGCCATGCTTCGCAGGGGAATTTGCCAGGTCATTGAAACCCAGAAAGGAGTTTCTGTGGTGGGGGAGGTCGGTGACGGAATTGAGTTGTTGAACCTTTTGAGGACCCGGCCGGCGGATCTTGTGATTCTGGATATTTCCATGCCGAAAATGAGTGGAATTGAGGCGGCAAAGAAGATACGGGTGGCCTATCCAGATATCAAGATTTTGTTTCTTTCCATGCATAAAAGAAACGAATATCTCTACCATGCTTTTTCCGCCGGAGCCAACGGGTATTTACTCAAGGAAGATACCGATACTGAAATTTTGACGGCCATGGACACCATTCTGGAGGGCAAGGCCTTCCTCTCTTCCATTTTTACAAAGGATATGCCTGATATCCTGACCGATATGGTCAAAAATGGTTTCAATTTTTCAGATGGAACACCTTCTCCCCGGGAAGAGGAGGTGCTCACACTGCTGGCCGAAGGTAAATCCAATAAAAAAATTGCTGACATTCTGTGTATCAGTACCCGAACCGTTGAGCACCACAGGGCCAGTATCATGAAAAGACTTGATTTGCGAACACTTGCAGATCTGATCAAATATGCCATTCGCCATGGATATACCTCAGACGAATAATTCCCGACCCTAATTAAATAAAACTTTCTGACTGTGTATACCCGTTGATCAAGGTATACCCCGTACTTTGAAATTAATCCCTCACCCCAGATCCCTTTCTCGTAAGAATTAGGTAGTAGCTGACCGAAAACCGGTGTTTGAGCGAAAAATTGCCCATATGCAAGGCGCAAAAAATTCTGAAACCGGAGTGTACTTCTGTACGTGAGGCCAATTTTATAATTTGGCAGAGTTTTGCAGCAACGCCGCAGATGGGTGAGGTTTCGTTCAAACACTAGGTATAAATACCTATATCAAATTGGGTATTTCCCACAATTGTTTAATGATTTTTATCCTGTTAGAAAATATTTAGTATCGCAGATGAAATAAGTTGAACAGCTTATAAAATTTGCGGTCCTTAGCAAAGGAAAAAAATTGTCATGGAGTACCAACCATCCTTTGATATGGAAATATTTAAAAGAGATGAGGAGGGGTTTAATGGAAAAAGAAAGGGTCAAACAGATTCCTGAAACTCTGGACAAGGGTAGTACGCGGCGGGTTTTTTTGAAAAAAACTGCGGTTGCGGCAGCCGGTGGCGCGTTTGCAATAGCCACTGTGGGATGTGCGACCTCGCAAAAAACCGGCAATGCAAATCCTAAGCTTAAACAAATTGATGGAAAAACCTTTAACCATACGCTGAACCATATTGTCGTGGATCCAGAAAAATGTTCCGGTTGCAGGCATTGTGAGCTGGTCTGCAGTGAACACCTCTTTGGCGTATTCAATCCCAAACTCAGTGCCATTCGGGTGGATCGGGGATATGGGGGACCTGCTCCCTGGGTCGTGACCCATACCTGCCACCAGTGTTCTGAAGCCTGGTGCTTGAGTGTGTGCCCCAAGGATGCCCTGGAAAGGGATAAGAAGACCGGTGCTCTGCTGATTGATGCAAAAAAATGTGACGGGTGTGGTGATTGTATAAAGGCCTGCCCGTTTGGAATGATAAAGATCCGCAAACAAACCAAGAAGGCATTTAAGTGTGATCTGTGCGGAGGAGACCCTCAATGTGTGGCAGAATGCCCAATGGGTGCGCTGAGCCTGAAGGCACCGATTTGGTATCAGGGAGAATCAGGAGGTGCGAACAATGGCTAAAGCATATGCAGGAACCGGGTTGAGAATAGACCTGTCAACCGGTGATATTATCAAGGAAAAGTTCAGCAGGCATGATGCAGAAACCTATATCGGCGGCTATCTCTTGGGGATGAAACTTTTGTATGATGAATATCGTCCAGGGACAGATGCCTTTGACCCGGAAAATCCCCTGATCTTCTGCACTGGACCGTTGACCGGAACCACAGCACCCACGGGTTCAAGCATCACCTGTCATACCAAGTCGCCCCTGAGCACGTTTGTGGCCAGTCGAGCCGGTGGGCACCTGGGCCCTGAACTTAAGTTTGCCGGGTATGATTATATCGTGATCAAGGGAAAGGCCAAAAAACCGGTCTGGTTGTGGATAGACGATGACACCGTGGCGCTGAAAAGTGCCGAAAATCTCTGGGGTCGGCTGGTACAGGAAACCGATGAGAGCATCAAAGGTATTGTGGGTGACAAGGATATTGAAACCCTCATCATCGGTCCTGCCGGCGAAAAAAAAGTAAGGATTTCCACTATTAATTGTAATGTGGACCGGGCCTTTGGCCGGGGGGGGCCGGGGGCGGTAATGGGATCAAAAAATCTTAAGGCCATCGGTATCAGGGGTAGTAAAAGCCTTGTGGTGGCGGATCCCAAACGATTTAAACGGGCCGTTGTCCAGAATATGAAAGATCTCAAGGAAAGGGATGACTGGTCATGGAACGGTATGCCAAAGGTCGGTACCTCAAGCTGGATGAGCGCTATCAATTATTACAATATGCTGCCCGTTAAAAATTTTCAGGAAAATCACAGCAGTTCCATTTCAGGTGGGCTTGATGAAGATGCGTATGTCAAAAAATTGAAAATCAGGCCCTATGCCTGTTTTAATTGTCCCTTGTCATGCAGCCATTATGCACCCACCATCCAGGAAGGAAAATATGCCGGAACCAGCAGCGGTACAGTGGAATATGAAACCGCAGCCGGGCTGGGGGCCCGTTGCGGTATCCGGGATATTCAGGCCGTAGCCAAGGCCACGGAACTTTGTGCACAATACGGTATTGATACGATTTCATGTGGGAGCGTTATTGCCTGGGCCATGGAATGCAGTGAGCGCAAACTGCTGACTGCTGAAGAATCCTGCGGTATGGATCTTTTCTTTGGGAATGCCAATGTAATGGTAGACCTGGTGGAGAAGATTGGAAACAGGGAAGGCCTGGGAGATCTTCTGGCGGAAGGAAGTCTCAGGGCAGCAAACAGGATCGGCAAAGGCACAGCAGCATATGCCATGCAGGTCAAAGGCCTGGAAATGAGCGGATCAAGTCCGCGTAGTTCAAAGGGTAATGCTGTGATGTTTGCTGTTAATGAGCGGGGTGGACACCATATGGATCCCTATGCCGCCACAATTGATGCCTATGGGTATATCAATGAGGAAGCCGGGCTTTCCAGACAGCTTAACCCTTATGAATCAGGGGATACTGGTGATGTGTTTGTATTAAAAAAATATACCAAGCTTGCTGATATCCTTGGTACCTGTGCCTTTACGGTTATTAATCTCCAGACCCTTCCCAGCACATATAGTGAATTGTTCTCAGCCGGCACGGGAATCGAGATGAGCGGCAGTAAACTTTTGGAAAAAGGTGAGGTGCTTATCACCCTGATGCGGGCTTTTAATGCCTTAAATGGTTTTACAGCCAAGGATGATACCCTGCCGGATCGTTTTACCAAAGAACCGATATCCATAAAGGTTCCCAAGGAGTTGCGACACTTCAGCAATGGAAAATCCAAAATTACCCGGGTTGTTGATCTTGAGAAAGATCTTGCTGATTATTATACGGCTGCTGGTTATGACCGGACCACCGGGCTGCCTTCGGAAAAACGGTTTAGAGAACTGGGCCTGGGGCAGGTGGCCAAGGATTTGAAAAACAGGGGGATTTACCTGGCCTGATATCCCGGCACCGGGTCTCTTGGAAAAGGTTATCAACGTGTCGGGTATGTTTACAAAGTGTAAATATTGTTTGGTTCTTCAAGGGGGTCAGAATGACAACGGCCCTGCGGTTAAGGGGATTTAGGAAAATGGCATAACAATTGCTGAAGATTTAACCAGGGAGAATCGAACCATGTTTAATGCTTGCCATGATTAAATCGAGGAGAAAATTAATGATGAAAAAAGATCATGATATCAGTCAAGATATGTTGGAGCAGAAAACGTCTCGCCGCAGTTTTCTAAAAAAGATGGGTACGGCAGCTGCTGGGGTTGCCGTGGTGGCTGCCACCGGGAAAATGACGGCGCCTGCACAGGCAACTGAAGAGCCTGCGGCCAAACCTGTGATGAAATATCTGTTTGCAGAACGGATGAACTGCACTGGGTGCAGGGCCTGCGAATACGCCTGCAGCATTCACCATGAGGGCGTGGTTCGACCTTCTGTCTCTCGTATTCATGTGCTTCGCTATAAAGGGGTCGTGGATGTACCGGTGATTTGCTGGCATTGCGATGATGCCCCCTGCATCAAAGCCTGTCCCACTACACCCAAAGCCATTGAAAAGGATCCGAAAACCAATGGAATCAAACTTAACGAAAAACTTTGTATTGGTGCCAAGTGCAACAAGTGCATTGAAGCCTGCCCGAGTAAATTTATCCGGCGAAGCCCGGATAACGGTATGCCGCTCATGTGCGATCTGTGTGACGGAGATCCTGAATGTGTAAAGGCCTGCAACGCACAGGCCGGCAATCCACTGGGACCCTGCCTGATGACGGGAAAGGTTGGATTCGGCGTAAATATGGCATATCGAAATGTCACCCCGGAGGATGCCGGGGCCGATCTGATCCAGAGTATGTTTTATCCCAATGAAGATGGAGAAAGGAGAGAATAATCATGGCGAATTCAAAAGGCGGACATTTCGGAAGAATATTGGAAATCGACCTGACCCATCAAACAACCAAGGATGTAAATATTGATTTAGATACCTGTGAACGATATATGGGTGGTTGCGGTCTGGGGACACAATTACTTTTTAATCGACTCGAGACAAAACAGGATCCCAATGCTGAAAACAGCCCTGTTTTTATCGGTGTGGGTCCACTTACCGGTACGGCCTGCGCTTCCACCCGGTGCAGTTTTGTCAACAAAAGTCCGTATACGGGATTGTTAAGCCATGCCGAAGTCGGCGGTTTTTTTGGCAATGAAATCAAATGGGCAGGTTGGGACGGCATCATGATCACGGGTAAATCCAAGAATCCGATTTATCTGCTTATCAAGGATGACAGGGTTATGTTTAAAGATGCGGCTAACCTGTGGGGAAAAGATACCCATGTCACAGAGGAAACCATTATTCATGACAGCCTTGATTCTGGCACCAAGGTTGCCTGTATAGGGCCTGGTGGTGAAAATGAAGTGCCGTATGCCTGCGTGCAGGTCGAACGGTTCAGGGCTGCGGCCCGGACAGGCACCGGGGCTCTCATGGGAAATAAAAAACTCAAAGCCATAGCTATTCGGGGAACCAAATCCGTTCCAGTGGCTAACCGGGAAATTTTTCACAAGAATGCTGAGGCCAATAAGTTGTTTTCAATTAACAACGAAGGTTGGCAGGGAATCAAGCGCTGGGGGACCGCGGGTCTGCTTGAACTCAAACACCATGTAACCGGCTCTTTGATTACCAAAAACTTTCAAACCACCTGGTACCCGGACATTGAGGAGATCGGTGCCGAAGAGGCCAACCGGCGGTTCTGGAAAAGGCACACGGCCTGTTACAATTGCCCGAACCATTGTATGAAACTCGGGGTGATCCGTGGCGGGGAGTACGATGGACTCATTGCAGAAGGCCCTGAATATGAAACCGGTGGTCTTCTGGGCAGTAATCTGGGGATTGCCGATTTTGACCTGATGATGGGCGCCATAGAAATGTGTGATGCCATGGGCCTGGATGCCATATCCACTGGCGGGTCCATTGGATTTGCCATGGAGCTTTTCCAGCGGGAAATCATCACGGCCAGGGACCTGGGCGGGATGACCCTTGAATGGGGAGATGGTGAAGCGGTTGTGGAAGTCATCAAAAAGATTGCCTATAAAGAAGGCAAGGTGGGTTTATTGCTATCCAAGGGCGTCAAACAAATGGCCAAAGAAATCGGCGGGAACGCCATGGACTATGCCTGCATTGTCAAGGGCAAGGAAATGGCAGCCCATGACCCACGAGGGGACAAGCCCCGGGGTGTCAGTTATGCCATGGGAACCTGTGGCGGGGATCACCATGAAGGCAACAGCCCAAAAGGTCAGGCTGCAAGGTGTATGCACAACTCCCTTGTTATCTGTTCTTTTGTGGGCGGATACTGGTCTCCGAAAATGTTTACGGATCTGCTCAATCCCCTGTGCGGGTGGAACATGTCCGAGGCAGATTTCTGGACTACAGGCAAACGAATCCGGACCCTGGAGCGATGCTTTAACGTCAGGGAAGGAATCAGCCGCAAGGATGACACGCTTCCCAAACGGATGCTGACGGAAAAACTGCCCGAAGGACCGAAAAAAGGGGTTTTGTTTTCACCTGAAGAGATGAAAAAGGTGCAGGATGATTATTATGCCTATTTCGGGTGGGATGCAAATGGTATCCCCACTGAAGCAACCCTTAAATCCCTGGGCCTTGAATTTGCCATTGATACGGTTAAAAACGCAATGGCCTGACGGATAGAAAAAGGATCGAACAGGATTAACCGTCAGCCGTAATTCGATTTCCGGCTGACGGTTAATTCCTGCACATCTGCGATATCCTGGAGAATCCCAATGGAAAATTCCCGAAGGAATTTCATTCAATTTCTGGCAGGTGCTGTTTTGTCAGGCTCAGTGTTTACACTGTTCAAGGCCAGTCCTGCCAAGGCCCTTGCCCGACCACCGGCAGCCCTTGTGGAGTCTGATTTTGTAAAATTTTGCACCCGGTGTCATCAATGCATTGATGTGTGTCCGGCCGATGCCCTTTATCCGGCGTCAATTCTGGACGGCATCATCAACATTGGAACACCGGTTCTGGATGGGCCCAAATGTATTATGTGCATGGAGTGTGTCAGGATATGTCCGACCCCTGCCATTAAAAAAATCCCCAAACAGGAAGTTGTGCTGGGCAAGGCGGTTATCAATGAGGACACCTGCCTGGCCTGGCAGAAAAAAAAACGGTGCAAGGACTGTTACCGTGCCTGTAAATTCAAAGCCATTGAATTAAAAAAACGACGGTATCCTGAGATCATAGCAGACAAATGCAACGGCTGCGGGCTTTGTGTTCAACGGTGCCCGGCTGTGGCGGGAACAATGGAAATAAAATATGAAGCAGCTGAAAGGTATCCTGCCGGGGATGCTCATTTTGCCCTTTGTCTGGAAAATCGTGTGGCACCCTATGAATTCCCGCCGGATGATTTTGGCACATGGCTGAAAAAACGGGTTGAAAAAATTGGTAAAAATCATGGCCTGACAATGGCGGGAAAGGAAGATCAATGAAGGGAAAAGCAGATGAACATTTTCCTGTAATCGTTGTGGGGGGAGGCGTCGCAGGTCTCACCGCAGCCCTTGATCTTGCCCGGGCCGGTCGCCCGGTCCATCTGATCGAGAAAAGTGCGGTTTTGGGCGGTCAGGTGGCAAGGCTTGATAAATTGTATCCCACGGATCATTGTGCGTTTTGTCCGGTGTGGACCCAGGCAAGGCTGTGCCTGGGACATCCCTTGATTACCGTCCATACCCATTCTTGTATCGAGGCTGTGACCCAGGGCAAAGAAACGGGAAAAGACCAGGAACAAGGATTGATTCAAATCATCATTTGCCGTGATTTGAACCGGATTGACCCAGGGCGTTGTGTCTTGTGCGGCCGGTGTGAAACAGTCTGCCCTGAAGATGCTGTTTCTCCCACAATTTGCCATGCCCTGCCAAGAACGTTTCTTGTGGATGTCAATGCCTGCACAGGATGCGGAAAATGTGTGGATGTCTGCCCCACCCATGCCATTGATATGGAGAGAAAACAAGAGAGAACAAAGATTCAGGCCGAGAATATTATCTGGGCAACAGGGTTTGCTGAATCTGGGATCTCTGCCCTGCCTGAACTGGGCCATGGCAGTCATCCCAATATCATGACATCCCTGGCATTTGAAGCCCTGCTATTGGAATCCGGCCCGGGCGGGGGGCATGTTTTAACGCCTGACGGAAAGGTTCCCCGCCGTATTGCATTTGTTCAGTGTGCCGGCGCACGTGATCAAAGAAAATTTGCTTATTGTTCTGCTGTCTGCTGCATGCATGCCCTTAAACAGGCCCGATGGGTTAAACAACGAGATCCTGACATGGATTGTGTGATTTTTTTCACCGACATGCGTACTGAAGGCCGTCATTACTACAATTATTATCGACAAGCAGTCCAGGAATATTCCATTGCCCTGGTCCGGAGCAGGCCGGGGCTGATCTGTCCGCTGTCGTCCGGGGACGGCCTTGCTGTGCGGTATGAAAATACCCGTACCGGACAGGTGAAGACAGAGCGGTTTGATCTGGTTGTCTTGAACGGGACCCTGGAGCCCTGCCAAAAGGCGGACAAAGGATCTGCCCCTTTGCCATTAACCGATGATGACGGGTTTGTCTGTAAACCCTCGGACCTGTCCTGTGGATTCTGCAGGGCACCGGCGGACGTGGAAGTGTCGGTGGTCCAGGCTTCATCTGCAGCCATGGGGGCATATATGGGGAAAGGGATCAATGGAAATAACTGAACCGATGATATGCTTTTTATGCCGTTGCCATGGAGAGGTTGATTCCGGGCATCAAGATCTGGGTCAAACAGAAAAAGGGATTGATCTTGAATTTGTAAGGGCAAGGGTTATGGCCGCATATTCCTTTGTTAAACAAGTGGAAATCTTTGATTCCCTTTGCATGGATCAAGATTTTCCTGAGATGGCCAGGCAAATTCGAGACTGCGGTGCGTCAAGGGTTTTGATCTGCGCGTGTGCATCAAAGGTTGACGCGATCAGGATTGGACTGAAAAAACAGGATATGGATGCAATGGTTGAATTTGCAGATATCCGGGAGGGGTGTGCATGGGTCCACCAGGGACGCCACGGGTTTGCCACTGAAAAAGCCTGTGACCTGGTCAAAATGGCAATTGTGTCCCTGGCTGAACAAGGTGTTTCTTTTTTTTCCGACCCTGGCATAGAAGCTTCGGTGCTTGTGGTGGGGGCAGGACCTGCCGGGCTTGCTGCAGCAGGTGCCCTGGCCAGGGCTGGGATCCGGGTGCATCTGGTTGAAAAGACCGGACAACCCGGGGGCATGCTCAGGTTGCTCCACACGGTGGGACCGGGAAATGACACTCCCGAAGCTTATCTTGCAAATTATGTTGAAGCCATTGAAAATAATCCGTTGGTTACTGCGTATCTGTCTGCAAAACTGACGTCCATTGATGGCGATCCAGGGTGCTTTACCGCACGTATGATTGTTGGCCAGAAAAAAATTGCTGTTAAAGCAGGCGCTGTGATTCTTGCCATGGGTGCAAGGGCTGTTCTGCCCCGGAATGTCTATGGTTACCGGGAACTTTCAGGGGTTATTTCAGCCATGGAACTTGAGCGTAACCTGAACAAGGGTATGGCCATACAGGGGCCCGTGGCTTTTATTCAATGCGTGGGGGTCAGGGATGAAAATCGGCCGTATTGTTCGGCCATCTGCTGTCCAGTGACCCTGAAAAACGCCATTCAAATTAAAACAGACCATCCTGAAACCCGGGTGATTGTTTTCCACAGGGACATGATGTGTCCCGGGGTTGAACTGGAGCGGTATTATCGCCGGGCAAGGGGGCTTGGCATTGTTTTTGTCCGGTTTGATGTCGGCACGCCGCCTGTTGTCCTGGGAAAAGAATCAATTGAAAAAATTGACTGCCTTGATACCAGCATGGGCCGGAAAATAAGTTTTCCGGTAAAAACCCTGGTGTTGAGCACCGGTCTTGCCCCGCACCCGGATACCAAAGGGGTGTTTGATCAACTCATCCTTGCCCGAAAAACGCAAAAGGATGGGGAAATTCAAGATTTTTTCAGTGTTAAATCCCTTATGAATCCTGTGCAGACCGATGTGCCGGGGGTTCTGATCTGTGGGTCTGCACGTTGGCCGGTGTTGGCTGATGGGGCAGCAACCCAGGGGGAAGCGGCAGCCATGAAAGCATTGATATTTTTGGGTGACAAAGGATTGGATCCCCAGCGGTTGAGCCAGTTTCGGGAATCCAAATTTGCCATTGCAAGGGTAAACGCAGACAGATGTTCAGGGTGCGGGAACTGCGTTGCTGCCTGTCCGTTTGAAGCCTGCCTTCTTGAGCCCGGCAACGGCCGGCACCATTGCCGGGTCAATCCATTTCGCTGCACCGGGTGTGGCACCTGTGTGTCTGTGTGTCCAAACAACAGTATTCAATTGCCCGAGCAGACGTCCCGTGCCATTGGGGCCATGCTCCTGACGGCATTTGGCGACCAGGACACCGGGTTTGAAGGAAACAGCCCTGACCGGGTCAAACAACAGACAGGGCCTGCCAGGGGAATGGATTGCAGGGGAATTGAACAATGAACAGACAAGCGCCAGAACGAACAGCAGACAAGGTTATAAAAGAAAACCCAGATCCAAAGATCCTGGCCTTTGCCTGCCGGTACTGCCCCTTGATTGGCGCAGAAGAGGCCGGCCGTCAACGACTTGACATCCAGGAAAATTTCAGGGTGATTTCAGTGGAATGTATTTCCAGAGTGGAACCGGATGCAGTGATTCGGGCATTTTCCCTGGGAATTGACGGGGTGGCTGTGCTGGGCTGCCATCTGGGCGGATGCAGATATCATGATGCCAATCACAGAAGCGCAAAACAGATGAAATTGCTTGCGACACTTCTTGATACGGTCGGCATTGATTCCAGGCGGCTTTTGACCAGTTATGGTACGGCCCACGAGGCACATCAATTTGCCGGCCTGATCCATGGGTTTGCAGGTGTGCTGGAAAAACTGCCAGGCCTTTCATCTGCTCGAAGGGCCCGGTCAAACGGCCTATCCGGTCAACGATGTGAACCCGGTCACGCCGGGCAACGGGTGTAACTATGCTTGAACATGCAAAAAAGATCGTAAAAACCCTTATCAAATCCGGTAAAAGCCATGGCATACTCGGTCTGATCCAATCGGAAAGCGGGGTGAACCCCCATGTTTTTGAAGAGGAAAAAGATGTGGACGGGCTTGTCCTATCTCCAAAGTGGATCCTGGCCAAAATCGCATCCTCGATTCTTGATCAACTGCCGGATGATTATCGACTTTCGGTAATTTGCCGGGGATGTGATGAGCGGGCACTCAACGAGCTGATCAAGCGAAACCAGGTGGATGGAACACGGCTGAACATCATAGGCCTGGCCTGTGATGAAGACCAGGCAAAGGCCTGCCTGTGCAATAACCCTGCGCCCTCTTTTGTGGATATCGGAACCCCTGTCAAAGGGGTTGATCCCTGGGCGGACCCAGATGCCAGACCCTTTATTGATGGGGATATTCAGGTGCGAAGAACGCTTTGGCAGAGGGAATTTGAAAAATGCATCAAATGCTATGGCTGCCGCAATGCATGCCCTTTATGCCATTGTTCTGCCTGTAAACTGGCGGATGACCTCTGGGGCAGCCAGGGGCAGATACCTGCCGATCCGGTTTCTTTTCACCTGATCCGTGCGTTTCATCTTGCCGATACCTGCGTGGGCTGCGGGGCCTGCCAGGATGCCTGTCCCGTGGGTATCCCCCTGACACTGCTGCAATTGCCCATGCGCAGGGCCCTTGACGAGGATTATGGGTATTGTGCCGGTTTTGACAAGGTGCAGCGATCCCCCCTTTTTTCCAACCTGACCCAAGGGCGGCCTGTTGGTTCAACCCTGCCAGCCTGGACAGGTTCACTGGATATAGACCATGAAAATTGATTTTATAAAAACCATTTGTCCCTATTGCGGCTGCGGCTGCGGCCTTATCCTTGAGGTGGCGGACGGAATTATCGTAAAAACGCGGCAGGACATGGATCATCCGGTTTCCAAGGGTCATCTTTGTATGAAAGGCTGGAATGCCCATGAATTTGTTTACCATCCAAAACGGCTCACCTCACCGCTTTTAAAGAGAAACAACAAGTTTGAAAAAATTTCCTGGGATGATGCCATAACCCTTGCCAAGGAAAAATTTAAAGCGGCCGTGGATACATATGGGCCAGATGCTGTGGCAGGATTGAGTTCGGCAAGGTGCAGCAATGAAGAAAATTATCTTTTTCAAAAATTGATCAGGGCGGGCTTCCATACCAATAATGTCGACCATTGTGCCCGGCTCTGCCACGGGCCCACGGCCGCGGCCATGACCCGGGCCCTTGGAAGCGGTGCCATGACCAATTCCATTGATGATTTTGCTGGGGCGGACTGCATTATCATGTTTGGTTCCAATGCAGCAGAAACCCATCCCATCATCATGGGGCAGATTTATGAAGCCTGTGCAAAGGGTGCAGCACTCATCGTGGTAGATCCCAGGACCACGGAGCCTGCAAAAAATGCCAACGTTCATTTGCCTGTAAGTTTTGGTGCGGATATTCCCCTGATCAATGGGATGATGCGTCATATCCTGGACTGCGGCCTTGAAGACCGTTCCTTTATTTCCCAGCGGACCGAAGGGTTTGAGGCCATGGCGCAAGCGCTTGAATTATGGCCCATGGAACGGGCAGCCCAGATATCGGGTATTTCGCCGGAAAAAATAGCACAGGTGGCAGAATGCTATGCAAAGGCCCAAAATGCCTCGATTGTCTTTTGTATGGGAATTACCCAGCACACCTGCGGCACGGCCAATGTTCATGCCGTGTGCAACCTGGCCATGCTCTGCGGTCAATTGGGTCGACCGTTTACCGGGATCAATCCCTTGAGGGGACAGAACAATGTCCAGGGTGCCTGTGATATGGGTGCTTTGCCGGATTTTTTGCCAGGCTATCAGGGGGTGACAAATCCTGAAGTCAGGTCCAAATTCCAGGCGGCCTGGGGAGTTCCATTACCTGCCACGCCAGGCTTGACCGTTACTGAGATGACTGCTGGCGCAGGAGAAACGGTGCGGGCGCTTTACATCATGGCGGAAAACCCCATGATGAGTGACCCGGATATCCATTCTGTGAAAAATCGTCTGGGAAAGCTTGATTTCCTCATGGTTCAGGATATCTTTTTAACCGAGACCGCCCGGCTAGCCGACCTGGTTTTACCCGGTGCCTGTTTTGCCGAAAAAACCGGAACCTTTACCAATACAGAACGCAGGGTCCAGCTTTTGAGAAAGGCGGTTTCTCCCCCGGGGGAGGCCATGGATGATTTTTCTATCCTTTGTTGCCTGGGCAAAGAGCTGGGACTTGATTTTAACTATATAGATCCGAGCCAGGTCATGGATGAGATTGCCGGTTTGACCCCCATTTACGGGGGAATAAGGTTTTCCCGGTTAGCACCCCATGGTCTGCAATGGCCCTGCGTATCCCAGGATGATCCGGGTACCCCCTATTTACATCATCAGACGTTTTCCCGGGGCCGGGGACTTTTTGTGGTGCCCGATTACACACCGCCCATGGAGATGCCCGATCCAGACTATCCGTTTACCCTGGTAACAGGGCGGATATTCTGCCATTACCATACCGGTACAATGTCCCGCCGTTCACCGACCCTCTGCCAGGAGTCATCAACCCCGTTTGTACAGATTCATCCACAGGATGCACAGGTTTTGGGGATAGTACAGGGTGATGGTGTCCGGGTGTCCACCCGGAGGGGCAGTATTGTTCTGTCTGCACGGCTGACCCGGGATGTCAGGCCGGGCTCTTTGTTTGTGCCGTTTCATTTTGCAGAGGCTCCGGCCAATGCGTTGACCCATGAAGCACTGGATCCGGTCTCTAAGATCCCAGAGTTTAAGGCATGCGCGGCAAGGCTTGAAAGGGAAGAAAAAGATGATAAACCAAGTGCTTGAACAATCCAGAGCTGTTTTTTGTGTGGATTGCGGGAAATGCGTGGCAGTCTGCCCCATGGCTGAAATGTATTCGGATTTTTCCGCAGATATTTCACCCCGGGGAATTATTCAACGGGCGCTCAGGCAGGAGAATATCCTTGAGGATGCGGGTCTGTGGTGTTGTGTTGGCTGTAATGCTGGCGCCCAGGTCTGTCCCGAAGGTGTCAATTGCAGAGAACTGATCAAAGGGCTTCGAAATGCAGCGATACAGCAAAATTTGAATGGAAAGATCCAGTCGTGCATTCGCTGTGGCGCCATGGTGACCACACTTCCGGTGTCTGATTATATTCAAAAAAAGCTGACTGGAAAAAAAATAGCGTATCTGAACCTTTGTCCGGCCTGTCGGCAGCAGGTCTTCATGGAAAGAAATACCCTGGGATAATGCAGGGGGATCTTGCCTGCCCCAAGCAATCCCTTTACTATAATGGAAGTTGGAATTCGAAATGCCGGAATCTATTCAGCTGGGTATGGATGACATACGGCCTTTGCCTGGCAAGGTAAAATCCATAAAACATCCGCCAACAATTGTTTTTGATCCTTCCCGATGCACAGGATGCGGTACCTGTGAAATGGTCTGCTCAGCACGACAGGTCCATGCCATTGCACCCTCGTCGGCTGCCGTTAAAAATTTTCGTTCAGAAGAGCGGGGCAATAATTTTACCGTGCTGTGCCTCCACTGTCAGGATCCCCTGTGTATTCCCGCCTGTCCTGTCCGTGCCATTGAAAAGGGTGAAGACGGGATTGTTCGAATCAACCCTGCCCTGTGCACGGGGTGCGGTATTTGTGCCCTTGCTTGCCCGGAGGCTGCTCCAATGATCACCCCTGACGGAATCGTCAGAAAATGTGATCTGTGTGATGGAGATCCGGCCTGTGTAAAACACTGCCCGGAAGGAGCGCTTACCTTTACCCGGGGCAAACGGCTGGGCTGGATTCGATGGATTCGATGGCCGGTTCAGGCTTTTTCTTTTTTTATGCTGGTGATGGTGCTGGCCGGCACCTTTTGCTATTTCAAAGCCGGGTCTGTTTCCCTGGCCTGTCCGGCAGGCTTTTTACAAAATTTTGCTTCAACAAAGGTTTTGGTGCTGATCAGCCTTGGTTCCGCATCCGTTCTTCTGGTGCTGACCTTTTTTTTAGGCCGGATTTTTTGCGGGTTTATCTGCCCGTTTGGGTTTCTCCTGGATCTTGTGGGAAAGATTGTCCCAAAGTTCGGCCTGCCCGGATTTTTAAAAGGACGGCTGATCAAGTACGGGATCCTGGCCGGGGCAGTCGGTACTAGCGCAGGCCTGGGTTGTCAGGCGTTCTGTACGGTCTGTCCCATTGGAAGTCTTTGCCGGTCCTATGGCCCCAACGGCATACTCAACGGGTTTCAGCTGGGGGTGTTTCCGGTGGTTGCCGCCCTTGAAATGGGAGAAAAAAGGTCCTGGTGCCGATACTTTTGTCCGGTGGGGGCAGTCCTGGCCCTGGCCGCAAAAATAGGGATCATTAAAATCGTGATTGGGGCACAGCAGTGTAAAAAATTTTCCTGCATGCAGTGTGCCGATGTCTGCCCCATGGGAATTATCGACAAAGATGCATTGAGACAGGGGATTTCACCTGAAATTCCCATGTCCGAATGCATCATGTGCATGCGATGCATTGATGCCTGCAGATACGGGGGAGCCAAAATCAGGTTCAGGTGGCAGAAAAGCGCTCCTTTGGGAGGAAAAATATGAATTTTACAGGCGGATTCGCGAACAGGCGTATCGCTGTTGTGGATCTTGAAAAATCATCCATGGTACAGACAGTGCCAACAGCAGAAATGGTCGAATCCATCGGTGGGGCTGCGGTGAATACCCTTTTGCTGGAAAAATACAGTCAGCAGATGCCCCTGGTTCTGGGAACTGGACCCCTTACTGGCGGGTTTGCACCGGCATCCTGCCTGATGGCCGCATCTTTTTGTTCACGTGACAGGGGGATTTGCCATGTCCCGGTGGTCATTAATGCCGGGCCGATGCTGAAGTTTTCCGGGATAGATTTTGTCGTCTTTACAGGTCAGGCTCCCAGGACCTGTGTGGTGGTCATTTCAAAGGATAACATCCATATTGAAACAGCAGATGATCTTGCAGGAATGAGTATTCCAGCAACGGTGAAACAATTAAAATCCAGGGGCATGGAGGAAGTTGCCCTGGTGACCGGCCCTGATGTCCATACTTCCAGCAGGCATCATTCTGCTTCCACATCTGTGTTCGGTGGTTTTGATCGGTGTGGTCTGGCCGGTTATATGGCGTCGAAAAATATTCGGGCCATTGTTCTCAACGGTGGGGGCGAAATTAGCTTTAATGACAAGGACCTTGAGGCGAGTCGTGTTTTAACCGGCCAGCTTCATAAACAATTGTCCAGAACCAGGTCTATGACGGTATTGGGCAAAATTACGGACAGCAATCCTGCCAGAAAACTGGTGAAAAAATATTTCAGTCATTCCCATGCCTGTTTTCATTGCCCTGTGGGATGTATTAATTTTTTGAAATTCCCTGGCATGCAAACCCGCACAGAACAAGCTGATATCCGGGGTGCTTTTATCCTTGATCATCAGGGCTTTGCTGCCCTGGCCAAAACCCGTCCAAAAGATGCCCACATCCTTATGGAAAAAGCCTTGGCCATGGGCCTGGATCCATTGGCTTTAGCCGGGGAGATGGACGACCGGATAGAATTTGAACAGGCCCTGGCACAGATGGAAAACAGGGCTGAACCTGGAATTAAAAAAAAGGCAGCGTCACAATTGCCTCCTGGCATATCCATTGAAGCCTACCATCGTTTTGGCGGTGCGCTGCCGCAAATTATTCCCCCTAATACAAAAAAATCTTTCGGTATATGGGAGGAGCAAGTGGCCTTTGCCATGATTGTTGGAGTCTGCCCCATTCCACAACTGCTTTTCCCGGCCATGTTACCTTCTGCATTCATGCCCTTTATCACCCGGGATCAAGACCAGGTTAAAATTTTTTACAGCTGTCTTGAAAAAAGTATTGAAAAAGTTCTCTGCTGATATTTTTTTGGGTTTAAAATTTGGTATAAAATCATTCCGATACCAGCAAAAAAGACAACCTATTAATGGTATCTTGATTGAACAATCGATACGAAAAGACCTAGGTGAAAAGAATTAAAGAAAGGGGTGGGCGTTTAGATTCACCTGGGTTTCAGAGGAGTTTCTTTTTCCGTTTTAGTCCTGTTTGACATTCCGAAGTCTGTTTTCCTGGTAGTCCATGGTAAAATATTCTTGCGTATAATACCATAGAAGGAGGAATTCGAACCCCTCCATTATTATTAATAATTTTTAATTATTTGCACTCAATAATTAAGCGTTTATCCGCTCCCGTAAAAAAACCTGCTGATTGGTCTTTCTGATCAATAATATTGTACCCTCTGCTTCCACAAAGCTCACTGGCTTTTTGATAGCAGTTATTCATATTTCCACCTGTACAATTTATAGAATGCCCTAATTTCCCATTTGGGGTAGTAATTGGGACACTTGTTGCGCAGCCAACAACGACCGATAGGCTAATCAAACTAAAAAATATTAAAAGTTTTTTATTCATCATTCTCCTTTACATTACTATAAATTTTACTATTCTTTTCTGTTTACAATCACAAAATAAATAATCCTGGTCTGCTATATATGGCAAAGCCCATTAAATCAACTAAATTTCGATTCTATTTATCTCATGTTTTGCTCTTTGAGAATATGGGGAAATCTTACTTGGGGGGCCGTCGTGTCCGGTCGTAGTCCAGATTTTTATGTATTATTGACCATTCAATAGAATACGGAATTAAGTGTGGTGCGTGTCGGCACTGGGGTGGAGAATGATTTCAGGACAGGGCTCATCAGCCAGGCCGATGCATTTCCGGTCAGGACGACCGGGAATGCTTTAACATTAAGCGGGTGGTTATTTGATGACCGCAGCACCGGCCATGGCCACACTTTCATCCTCGTCCACACTGCCGCCACTGACGCCGATAGCGCCGATAATTACATTGTTTTCATCCACCAGCAGTACACCGCCAGCAAAGACGATCAAACCGTGATTACTGACCTCAATCCCATATAGAGACTTACCCACCTGTGAAGCGGCCCCCAGGGCACGGGTTGACATATTGAAATAACGGGCAGTCACTGCTTTTTTGATGGAGATGTCGATACTGCCAATAAAGGCATCTTCCTGGCGATAGAAAGCCTTAAGATTGCCGCCGGCATCGACAATGGCAATATTCATTGGCACCTTAATTTCTTCGGCTTTCTTGACTGCTGCCGTTAAAATTTTTTGTGACTGGGCAAGGGTGATGTCCCCTGGCAAAGTTTTCACAGGACCGGCTGCAAGGGCGGGAATGATAAAAATCAAAAGGATAGAGAAACCAAAAATTGTAGAAAGTAACCATTTTTTCATGTCTAACTCCTTTAATTATTAGTTGTGATTGCATCCTGTACTGACTTGCCGCTTAGAAAGTGCCCGTTGATTCAGGTGGATTTTTAATTACACCGGGTACGCATCCCATTCGGAACCCGGTACAGACGAATCAATAATTATCAGGATAGAAGGACCAGGTAAAAAATCAACCTTTTTTATTGTTTTTAAGGCCACTGCATTCTGAATTCAGGCGTTTATTTATTATCCGCTCAACTTTCGGGATTGGTTGTTTACATGGGGGTATGGCTTGCATGCTTGCACTTTTATTCGACTTAGAAAAGGGACAAAATATTCTCAAAAGGACAATACTACAAACCCCTATCATCGAGGGGTTGGCCCTTGAGTACCAGCCGGAATAGGCTTTCCCCGGCGGGATTGATATGAGATGATACCCCAATGAAAGGATACAGGGGTTACATACTCACACGGGAACACCTGGACCACCGGGGCCGGCAACTGCTGCGCTACACCGGTGCCGGAGACCAGGGGCCCTTTGAAATCACCATCACCCGGGACCGGCCCGTTTTTTTCATTGGACGAACTGCCGAACTGCCCGGCCATGTTCCCTTTGACCAGCGGCGGCCTGTGGCGCTTGCCGCCTTTGACGGGACGTCGGTGGACGCCCTTTATTTTAAAACCCAATCCCAGTTGTACAGGGCTCGAAAGCTGTTGCAGGATCTGGGAATCACAACCTATGAGGCAGACATCCTTCCTGAAGACCGCTATCTCATGGAACGGTTTATCCACGGAAGCGTTGAAATCATGGGGCCCTGGCGGTCCGGGGACGGCCTGGTGACATTTACGGATCCGACCCTTAGCCCGGTTGACTGGCAGCCCCGGTTTTCGGTACTGTCCCTGGACATTGAAACCGGCCAGGCGGGACAGCTCTATTCCATCGCCTGCCATTTTAAAGACCCCAAAAGGGAAGTTGAGCACCCCGGCACCGGCACCATGGGCATTGTTCTGATGAACGACCGTTCCGCAATCGACCTTGCCTCGACAGGTATAAACCTGCCCATGGACAGGGAATTTCCCCCGGAGAATGCCGAGCCCTTGACCGATACCGGATGGATGATCCGCCTGCCCGGTGAAAAACAGATTCTCAACGCCTTTCTGGAAATCATGGCCCGCCTGGATCCGGATATCCTCATCGGCTGGCACGTTATCGGGTTTGACCTGATGTTCCTTGAAAAAAAATACCGGGAACACGCAATAACCTTTACCCTGGGCCGGAACCGGCGTGTGCCCGAGATCCGGGAGATCCGGAAAGGCACCTATACCGCCGATATCTGCGGACGCATCGTCATTGACGGCCCCCCGTCCCTCCGGGCCGCCTTTTATTCGTTTGATAATTTTCGCCTGGAAACCGTGGCATCAGAAATCCTGGGAAAAGGCAAGGAGATCGGCGACGACCAGGACAAGGTCCTGGAGATCGAAAGACGGTTCAGGCAGGACAAAACGGGCCTGGCCCGGTACAATCTGCTGGACTGCACCCTGGTATGGGAGATTTTCAAAAAAACCGGCCTCATTGACCTGATCCTGAAACGGGCCCAGCTTTCAGGGCTTGCCATGGACCAGGTGGGCCGGTCTGTGGCCGCCTTTGACCATTTCATGCTGCCCCAGATCCACCGAAACGGCCTGGTGGCCCCCAATGTAAAGGATATCAAGGACATCGGCAATGCCCCGGGGGGCTGGGTTTTCACCAAATCACCGGGATTCTTTGAGCAGATCGCGGTGTTTGATTTTAAAAGCCTGTACCCTTCGATTATTCGAACCTTTAAGATCGATCCTTTGTCCCGGTTAAATGCCCATGTCCATCCCCTGACCACCCCGGTCAACACCACCTTTTCCCGGAGTGTCCATGTGCTGCCCGAATTCATCACCACCCTCATGGAAAACCGGGACAGGGCCAAAAAAGCAAAGGATCCCCATCTGTCCCAGGCCGTTAAGATTCTGATGAACAGCTTCTACGGGGTCATGGGGACCACCCGGAGCCGGTTTTACAATCCGGATTTGTCCCGATCCATTACCGGGGCAGGGCGGTGGCTGCTGAAAATCACCCGGGATTTTCTCGAACAAAAAGGCTACTCGGTTCTCTACGGAGATACGGATTCCGTGTTTGTGCAATTAAAGGAAAACGAATTTACAGACGGCAGACAGGCCGGCGAAAAGCTTGCCCGGCAGATGAACGACTATCTGACCCGGACCCTGAAATCCGAATTCAACCTTGAATCCCACCTGGAGATTGAATTTGAAAAGCTGTTTGCCCGTTTTTTTCTTCCGGCCCTCAGGGGCGGCGGAAAAAGCGCTAAAAAAAGATACGCCGGCCTTTTACAAAAAGGGGATCAACAGGAGCTGGTCTTTACGGGCCTGGAGTTTGTCCGGTCCGACTGGACTCGCTTTGCCCGGCAGTTCCAATACGATTTATTCCACCGGGTCTTCCAGGACCAGGAGGTGGCCGTGTGGATCCGGCAGAAGATCATGGATCTGAAAAAGCGTGTCCATGACCCGGACCTGGTCTATCGAAAGCGGCTGACCAAGCCGGTCCGGGAGTATGTTAAAATGGTGCCACCCCACGTGAAAGCAGCCCGGCTTCTCACGGGCCAACAGGCAAATCCCAGGGAAATCTCCTATGTCATGACCCTGAGGGGGCCTGTTCCCACGGCCTTGCCCCATGACGACCTGGACTACAACCACTATATTGAAAAACAGCTCAAGCCCATTGCAGATGCGGTGCTTCTTTTCTTTGACCTGAGCGTTGCCGACATCATGGGGGGGAAACAGCTGAGCCTGTTTTAAGTTTTTTTTTACAAATCGTTCAAGCGGTCTTTGCCGATGCTGCCTTGCAGGAGAATCCTTTTCAAATGAGATGAAGACCGAATCGCTCCGTGCCCATACCCATGGTTTGGGCCAGCAGCCCAAAGGTGGTCAGGGCAATGGGGCCGTCAGCAAGGCACGTGCCACATCGGGTGCAACGGCTTTTATTAATTCATATCCTCTTTGTTTAATACAAGGACCTGTTTGCCCATCATTGTTCCGCTCTCCTGCTTGATATGCATGGCCTGGATATTTTCAGGTGTCAGACCCGTCAGGGTTGTTTGCCGGGTTGTCACAAGTGTCCCTTCATCCAGCAGCCTTGCCACTGTTGAAAGCAGTTTTCCCTGCTCGGCCATATCATCGGTTTTAAACATGGACCGGGTATACATGAACTCCCAGGAAATGGAGACACTTTTGAATTTAAACACGGTGATGTCCAATGCATCCTTAGGATCATCAATGAGAACGATGCGGCCCTGGGGACGGATACACTGGGCCATGGCATTCCAGTGCATTTCCATCTGGGTCGTACAGAAGATGGCGTCAACTGAATCGGTGCCGGCTGCCTTGAGTTCCTCATAAAGATTGTTTCTGTGGTTCAATATCGTTTCGGCACCCAAACCTTTGCACCAGTCAGCAGTGTCCGGTCTTGATGCGGTTGCAACCACTTTCAGGCCGGCCCAGCTGGCCAGTTGAATGGCCATGGACCCCACGCCGCCGGCACCACCGATAATTAAAATGCTTTTTCCCGGGTTGGCATTTGCCCGGGGAACAAACCCTAACCGTTCAAACAGACCTTCCCAGGCTGTGATGGACGTCAGGGGCATGGCTGCGGCGTCTGCTGGTGAAATTTTTCCAGGTGCCCTGGCTGCGATTTTTTCATCCACCCGATGATATTCGCTGTTGCACCCCGGCCGGGTAATATCTCCGGCGTAAAAAACCTTGTCCCCGGCTTTAAACCCGGTCACACTTTCGCCTGTTTTTTCAACAATCCCACAAACATCCCAGCCCAGTACACCATCTTTTTCTAACCGTTCTCGAACCTTTGTATCCACAGGATTCATTCCAATGGCAATTACCCGGACCAGAAGATCCCGTGTTTCGGGTTTCGGTATTGGCTGATCTTCCAGAATAAAGGCTTCGGTATCCTGTAGGCTGCTGCCGCTTTTTGCAATGATCGCTTTCATAGGTTTCTCCAATGAAATATTTATGAATTTAAAAAAAATGGAACTCCGGTTTACCCCCGGCTGTCCAGAATCTTTCTGACGGTGCCTATAAATTTTCCGATACTGAACGGCTTCATGAGAAATTCATCAATATCACTTTCATGGTAGGTTGCCCGTGATATCTTTTCGCTGAACCCGGTGCAGAGGATGACGGGGATATCTTTTTTACAGGCCTTTAAATGTCGTGCCAGGATGTCACCGGTCATCCCGGGCATGGCCATGTCCGTGACCACAAGATCAAAGGCCTCCGGAGATTCCTTAAATGCATTAAGGGCCTGAATACTGTCTTTGTAAATCGAAACATGGTACCCGTATTTCTGGAGGATCTCCCGGCCCATCACGGCAATATTTTCCTCATCATCAATGAAAAGAATACGTTCGGTGCCTTCAGCAACCGACTCCTCCAGGGGCTTTTTCGATTCTTCGGGAACATCTACCGTGGGCAGAAAAACGTGGAAAGTTGTGCCCCTGCCGGGCTCGGAATATACCTTGATATCTCCGTTGAGCTTTCTGACGATGCCGTAGGTGACCGAAAGGCCCAGTCCGGTACCCTTTCCTTCCTTTTTCGTTGTGAAATAGGGATCAAAGATCTGCGCCAGGATCCTGGCATCCATGCCGCAGCCCGAATCAGACACAGTGAGACGGGCATAGCGACCCGGGACAAGTCCCTCCATGCCCGGTTCATCCTTACCAACTATGATTACCTCTTCCAGGCATACTTCAATTTTCCCGCTGTTCTCCTGGACCGCATGGAAGGCATTGGTGCAAAGATTCATGACAATCTGGTGAAGTCTGGTGGGATCGGCAAAAACCTTGGCACAGTCAGGCTGGATATTATTAAGAATTTCAATATCCCTGGGAATGGACGATCGCAGCAGCTTAAGGGCCTCCTTGATTATAATCTGGAACCGCACCACCTGGTTGTTCAATTCCTCCTGGCGGCTGAAGGTGAGAATCTGCCGGGTTAAATCCTTTGCCCTGGATGCGGCCATATAGATCTGGTGCAGCATTTTATGGTTGGGGCTCTCCTTTGAAACATCCATCAATAAAAGCTCGGAATACCCCATGATTGGAGAGAGAATATTGTTGAAATCGTGGGCTATCCCTCCTGCCAGGGTACCCATGGCTTCCATTTTCTGAAAATGCTGGAGTCTTGCTTCAAGCCTTTCCTTTTCCGATTGGACCCGTTCCCTGATTTTTTCCTGATTTTCAAGGGCCAGGGCCATTTCGTTGTAGGCATTGGTGATCGACTTGACCTCCTCAATGCTGGACGGGTTGTCCAGCCGGTAGGAAAAATCTCCAGACCTGACCCGGTCAAGGGCCATCCTTATTCTCTGGTTGACGGCATCTTCCATGGATTGTCGGGGAAAGGTGGAAAAAAAGATCCACTGGATGCCGGGAATAACTTCAAAATACGCAATTAAATCGGTCCCCTCCCGGGTCGACGTCAGGGCAAACTGCCCTTTTTTCTGTTCCAGCAGTTCATCCGGATTCAAACCCTTGAATTCAGGTCCCAAGTCGTGGAAATGCTGTTGAAAAATGCTTCCCTTTTCCAGGTCAATGGCGGTTTCAATGGAAGGGTGGGCCACAAGACGGCCTCCCTGGTCGATTATAAAGTTGACCTGGCCCTGCAAAAGGGTGTCAAAGATGAAATCGGGATAGAGACTTGCCATGGGAAGGTCGATGCTCCACAGCCCGATAAACTTGCCTTCAAGTTCCAGGGGAATGGACACCGACAGGATAATGCCTTGCCCGGCATAGTCAATGGTCGGCCGGGTCCACTGGATCCGGCCCCCTGGATTGTTTTCCGGGGTCACGGATTGAAATGTGTGGTAGGTCGTCCAGTCAAAATCCGGGGTAATGGCTGTGATCTGGTCAATATAGGGAAACTGGATTGAGGTATTGGTGATGTCCTGGTAATACACCCATGCGGCATGGGGCAACCTGGAACGAATTTCGTCGAGAAAAGGCCCTATGTTTCTCAGGCAGTACATACGGGTACAGGCCTCCCTGTTTTGGACAAGGTCCGGATGCCAGGAGTGGGAAATTGCATTTCTGGGGGCTTTATTTTTCCGAAATGCCTTTAAAAGCGGGACCCTGAGCCAGAACCCGTCTTGATCAACTGCAAATTCCTCTTCCCGGAACCAGTTTTCAATGTCTGAATCACTGACCCGGGTTTCCTGGAACAATGCAAGGGAAAGCCTCCTCAGTTCGTTTAGGGTATCATGGAACCGCTGGATGTTGGTTTCAAGGGATGTGACGATCTGTTGAATCTGCAAATTAATCGGGTAGTGTGTTAACATGGCTCCTCGCAAGGGGTTAGCAGACCCCCTTTCCTATGCTTCGGGGACGGTCATCCCACAGGAATAAAACTCAACTTACACAAACGGAGAATGCCATTTCAGGAATGCTGAATCACGCCAGCTCTCCGACGTTTCAATAATCATACCCCTCAACTTTCGGCCTTAAGCCCTGGTGGACGGGGGCGGGCTTTTTCATTTCACTTTTTATCAAAAAATCACTATTAAATCATCAAAAAAGGCAACAGGGAAAGCCTGATAATCATATAAAGGCAACAAGGAAAGCCTGACCCCAGATATGACCTAAAGGCAACAAGGAAAGCCTGACCCCAGATATATGACCCCAGATACAAAGCAGATGGCGCCTTTCAGCGGATCAAGGCGCCCAGGGCATGCCGCTCGGTTTTTGGTTTTTATCCAGACATCCAGACGCCATGGCGCAGCCGCCAGACAATGGCCGGCACAACGGCTATTATCAGAAAAAGCAGCTGTGCCAGGGTGATTTTCGTTGCTGCCCGACGGGCACGATCCACTGCCATCTGGTAAACGCCGGTGTCGTGTTTCACCAACGGGGGAAGCATGACGAGTGTAAACCCCTCCATGCCGATGATGGCCATGGCGCCATAGAGCGGATAACCCACCAGGCGATGCTCGGCAAGGAACAGGCACCAGGGGCAATGGTGATGGAGCACCTGATAGTGATAGGCGGACAGCACATTGACCAGTACCAGGGCCGCCACCGGCAGCCACAGCCCGGTGACAACGGCCAGTGCGGACCTTGCCCGGGGGCGGTCCACCCTTGAAACGCCCAGGGCCACAGACAAAATCAAAAGCAGTATGCTGAGCACACTAAAAGCCGTGAGCCACACACGGTCGCCCAGCCCGAAAAGAGTTGTTGCCTGCTCCATGGTTGAAAACTGATCGTAAACAACGGCACAGCAGTCCACCGGCTGGTTGGGCCGGATGCCTGCAAACGCTTGATAGGTCTGTTTTAACGTTAATAGCGCCACCACGGGAATGGTCAGGAACAGGCGGGCGGAAATCTGGGTTAGCGGCATCTCGGGGAGCGTTCGATTGAGTTTGTCCAGTTCATGCCACAGTTTCATCAACAGGATCAAAAGACCGGTATACAACAGCAACCGGGTACTGCCATCGGCTGCCATTGCCTGGCACACACCGGTGCCGCACATTGCACCGGGAATATCCTCGTGAAAGATATTGGCAATACCGAAGACAAGGAGCCCCCCGGCGAACAAGGATAAACCAAAAGCGGCTCTGCCCAGAATGGAGGCGCCTTCGGCCCTGGTTTCCAGTGACAATTGCCCATGGTCGGCAACAAGGGGATCCCAGTTCAGAGCCGTGTTCAACCATGTGGGGCAGGCCGCCAGCAACAGAATCAGGGCCATAAATTGTGATGATATGACGGCCAGCAACAGGGGGTGCCAAAACATGATACGCCTCAGGAATCCATTTGATTCAGGACACCGTTTTTCAGCCGAAAGCAAAGGGAATTTTCCGGGAGTGTCTCCAGGTTTAAACCATGGGCGGCAATGATCACAACCGCATTCTGGCAGGCATGATGATGCAGCAGGTCCATCATCTGCCGGGTACTTTCAGCATCCAGGTGGGCAAAGGGTTCGTCTGCAAATATAAAGTCCGGCTGGTTGACGATTGCCCTGGCAATGCTGGTCTTCTGGCGTTCCCCCCCTGAAAGGGAGTTGGCTGAACTGCCGGCATGGTGCAGCATGCCCACCGTTTTAAGTGCCACCATGCTTTGGCTTCGGCATGTGGACAGGGTGCGACCCAGGGGGATCAAGGGCAGCATGACATTTTCCAGCACTGTCAGGTCATGGAGCAGATGATCGTGTTGAAAAATAATGCCCGCCTGCCGCCGCCATCGGTCCCTGTGGGGTCCGGTCCACCGGGAAACCCGTTCATCGTTTACAATCACCTCTCCCGATGTCGGCCGGGTAAGCCCTGCCAGGGTATTGAGCAGCGTTGTTTTTCCGGCACCCACAGGGCCTGTGATAATGTTAATTTCGCCTGCCTGGAAACGGGCATTGACCCTGTCCAGTACACAGTGGCTTTTATTGTTTTCCATGGGGAAGACAACGCATACATCGTGGCATGTGATTTCTGAACTCATCGGCTGCCTGCGTCCTGGATCATATCATGAACATCCGAGGTGGCTCCCTTTAATGCCGGTAAAAAAGCCGACGCAATCACGGGGACCAGTATCAACCCGGCTATTTCCAGCACAACGGTTGCAGCCCCGGTTGTTTCCAGATAAAGGGAGGGGGGCAGGGTCTTCCAGCCAAGGAAAAAATCAGCTGCCCGGACTGCGCCGGGTCCGTATACCAGAATAAAGGCCAGGCAGACGCCCACGGCGGCCGACGGCAGGCAGACCGACAATTCCCGGTACAGTTGAAACCGGATAATATCGCCGGTGGTCCAGCCCATTGCCTTCATGATGCCAAGGTCCGATTGCCGGCCCATTGATTTCCGGGTGTTGACCGCAACCAGAAGGCACAACGCCAGCACCGCAGGAATCACTGCAATGGCCACAAGGGTCCTGCCGCGATTCAAACGGCCGGCAAAAAGCCCCTGGCTCTGCAATCGTGTGACACATTCCACTGGCCAGGGAAATGAAGCAATCAGGTCTGACAGGATGGCGTCCTGCTCATCGTCATGGAAAACGTCAATGGCCAGGTCACAGGCATAGCCGTTGGGAATGCCGATCAGCTGCCGGGCATCCCCGGGATTCATCAATACCAGGTCGTGGGTAAACATGCTTGTTCGCTCGGGTAACCGATCAATAACCTGATATTCCCTGCTGAGCGCCCCTTTTAATTGAAGGGTGTTGGCAGATGGGCCGGTGGCAACGCCAAACCCGATGATCACCTCACCCGGGGCCGGCAGCCGGGTCAACCCAAGGGTTTTGGGTATTTTGTCTTCGAATATTCCCATGAGGGTCAAGGGTCCATTGGGGCCATAGACCAGGCCCCAGACTCTGGGCCTTACAGAAACAACCCCGACGACGTTTTCTGCTGCCAGGACCGACGCCTGAACCGGCAAGGGGGAAAAGCCGGTGGCATCAAGGCGTCTCAGGACAATGGCGGGTGTCTCTTTTAATAAGGTGTTCAGCGTGTCATGCAGGGCCCGGGGAAACAGCAGCAACGTTCCCAGTATGGCAACGGTCAATGTCAACGTGATGCCAAGGAGGAAGGATTCAAAAGGCCGCCGCAAAAGATCCCTGAAGGCCCAGATCTGCATGGTATTAAACATCGGTCTTTTAATGGGTCTCTCCTCTTGTCGGTTTGAGGCTGCCGACCATTATACTTTCCAGGGAAAAGTCCATCAAGGGCAGGTACGGGCTGTGACGTAGGTCAATTGCCACCCCTGCATAACCGTCATTTCGCAACACATGTCCTGACGGAAGAACGGCAGGTGTATGGAGGGCTAAACAGGTGATCCACATCCGGGTTGTTTGCCGGAAATTGCCATGGGGCTGGATGGTGAGGATTGTCATGACCGCAAGTGCAATGACGCTTACCAGGGTTATCACCACCAGGCCATATCTGGATGTGTCCAATCGATCGCAGGATGCATGCTTCATTTATTCGGCCACTTTTCTGCCCGTCATTTCAAACCACCTGTCATCGTTCAGGTCCTTGAGCAGCACCTGGGTTTTACCGCCATGGCGGTTTTTAAACGCCTTGAGGTGACGTTCATCCAGAACCGGCACAAGGGCCGGCCCCATGGGGCCAATGACATCCGAACCATACACCAGTATTGTGTCACGGGCGTCCATCTGCCGGCCGGAAAAGTATTCTCTGATGATGGGGCGTTCAAGCATATCCCTGGCCGTGCCCAGGTATATTTCAGGGTGCATCCAGGAACGGACCATACAACCGGTGGTGCAAAAATAATAGGTGTCTGTAGTCTTTAACTGGATGGCACAATTAAATTTCGGATATCGGATCACCGTCATTCCGCAAACCGGGCAACGGTCCCCGGGGCTTATCTGCATTTGCCTGTTCGCGTCCAAGGGCTTGAGGCCGCTCTGGGGGTGTTTCCCGTCAAAAGCGTCAGCCCCCCCAAAGGGCACCAGGGCAAATGCAAATAAAAGTGCCATGGTACCCATTGTTTTTTTAACGAAGACCGTTAACAAATCCCCTCCTTTTTTATCTGGTGCAGGGCCGTCTTGAATCCTGTTCCCTTGTGGGCAGAGGCTTCCGATGTTGACGCAATACCAATCAGTCTGTACTATACGCCCAAACCATAATCAACCCAATTCATTTATGACGGATAAACGGAACCCCTGGCCTATGGAAGCATCCTCCCTGTTGTCCTTATTTCTTCTGGGCCTGTCCGGAACCGGCCATTGCCTTGGCATGTGTGGTCCGCTGGTCCTTGCTTTTCCCGGCAAGTCCGGAAAATTTGATTCCCATCTGTGTTACCATGCCGGCCGGATTTTCACCTACACGGTCATTGGTGTACTCATGGGAAGTCTGGGCCTGGCCCTGGCAAAGCTTGTCTCGGTTACAGGGCTTGACTACCTGGCAACCCTGGCACGCATCCAATTGGTTTTTTCTTTGCTGGCCGGCATTTTTCTGGCGATCTTTGGTCTTGGCCAGCTGGGCATCCTGGGTCAGGCGGACTGGCTGATCATCTCAAATCCCCAGATAATACCCGGTTACCGCTTTATTGTACGTTCCGCTTTTAAAAGATCCGATCGCTGGTTAATGGTCGTTACCGGGATGTTCATGGGCTTTATTCCCTGCGGCCTCTCCTTTGCCGCCTTTTCAAGGGCATTGGCTGCCAGCCGGCCAATGGAGGGCGGATTGTTTCTGCTTGCATTTGGTCTGGGAACATTGCCCGGCCTGCTGCTTCTGGGTACGGGAGCCTCTGTCATCGCCCGCCGCTATCGGCGGCACTTTGATCTTTTTTCCGGCATGCTCATGATCGGCATGGCAGCATCCCTGCTCCTGGATGGGATTGCAGCCCTTTTTTGATCAGTGGTGTTCCAACAATCCAAACCGCAACTCCAGGGCTGCACCCGTTTCAAGTCGCAGCCCTCTTTTGATTACTCAGTTGTTTTGACGACCTTGGGAGGATACTGCCACCCCGGCACAATCTTTTCAATGGTGACCTCACCATAGTTTGCGACCATGCCGCCGTTTTCAGCAGCAAATTCTGTTGCTTCCTTTATTGAGTAAAAGGGAAGCGCCTCATACCCCATTGGCCCGAATACCTTTGAAGATCCGATAACATAAAATGCGGCCCGGCCACTGGTCCATATGCCGGAATTGCGATCCACCACCCAGATCAAGAACGGTTCCACCGGCGGATCCACATATTGGGACTGCTTTTCCAAAAAGGCGAACAGACACTGGGTCGAGCAGAAGTGAATGGTTTTTCCTTTCCTTAATTGTATCTGGGATTTGCCATAGGGATAGCGGGCCGGAAACATATTGCAGACCGGGCATCTGTCGGTTGGCGAAGGTTCAACGATTTTACCCTTTTTAATCTGCCGGGCCTTGACCACCTTGTTCTCTTTTAAGACGCTGGATTCAGCCGCTGCAAGGGCGCTGGGAAAATCAAGGACCTCACCACCGCATTGTTCGGCAAATTCAGCAGCCTTGGCCTTGTCGTCAAACACGATTTTAGACACCGGGCTCATGGTGCCTGCTGCAGGCGACCCCATAACGATCGAGGCCTGGTCTGCGGGTATCATCTTCCCGGGCTCATGGTAGACCGAGAGCATAATATCGGTTGGATTTCGACCTGTTTTAATAATCCAGTCGGCCAGGCAATGAAAGGAACAGACCTGTCCCACCCCCTGAAAAGGTTTGAACGTAATCCAGGTTCGCGCCCACATTGGCCGGACCATGCCGCAAATCGGACATTGCCCCTGGAACTGAGTTTGCGGCGGCACCAGGGGATGGGTCACCTTACACTCCATTGCGTTCACACCAGGGAGAAATACGGCCAGGGACAGGGGGGATAGAGATATGGTTTTTAAAAACTGGCGGCGTTTGAGCGGGTTCATTTCATATCCTTTCAAAAGTATCCGGGGTCATTTTGTTATACTACATCTGCCAGGGCCTCTTCCAGGTTCTCATATGCGAAGGTATACCCTGCATCCTGGATCTTTCTGGGCAGGATTCGTTTTCCTGCCAGCAGTAACTCTTCGCCCATGCGGCCCATCAAAAGGGTGATGGCTGCCGCCGGCATTGGAAAAAAAGTCGGCCGGTTCAGCACCTTTCCCAACGCCTTTGTGAACTGCAGGTTGGTTACCGGGCTGGGTGCGGTGCCGTTAACCGGACCCTGGATGCTGTCGTTTTCAATACAATAGAGAACGATGCCGATCAAATCACGGATATGAATCCAGGACATCCATTGGGTGCCCGAGCCCATTCGTCCCCCGGCTCCCAGCTTAAACGGGAGTAACATCTTGGCCAGCGCCCCGCCGTTTCCAAGGACAATGCCCGTCCGCAATAAACAGGTCCGGATGCCCAGCGGCTCTGCCTTGAGCGCAATGGCCTCCCATTGCCGGCAGATCTGGCTGGAAAAGCTTTCGTCACCGGATCCTGTCTCGTCAATGGGATCGTCTGTTTTGCCGACACCATAATACCCGATGGCTGATCCGCTGATGAACACCCCGGGTTTGGGGTCAATGCGGTCAAAGTATTCGATCAGGGCCTGGGTCGTATCCAGGCGGCTTTTGAGGATGCGTTGTTTCTGTTGATCGGTCCACCGCTTGTTCACAATGGGTTCACCGGCCAGGTTGATCACGGCATTAAAGGCAATATCGTCGTTCAGGTTGTCCAGGGAGTCAATCCCCTGGACGGGCGGTTTTATTCGTTCCGGGTGGCGGCTCAGCACCACCAGGTGGTGATTGTCTGCCACCAGCCGGGAACAGAGGGCTGAGCCGATAAATCCGGTGCCGCCGGTAATGAGGATGTTCATTTTTTTTACTCCAGGAAAGGGGACTCACAAACAGATAATTGCCAAGTCCCTGACGTTTTTTTAAGTTGGTTTATCCCAGCCGGACAATCCAGCGGGTAATGGCGGCAATCAGGGCAACCGACAGCAGACCGCCGCACCAGAGCGCCGTAAACCAGAGCCATTGCTTGAGGGTGTCAGTAGGCGGTTTCATGGGAACTCTTGCCCCGGAATATCCAGTACGAAAAACCGGTGTAGGCCAGCACGACCGGCAGCATGATCACCGCCCCCACCAGCAGGAGGGACTGTGATTCCGGTGCGGCCGCGGCCTGGTGAAAGCTCACCTGGTAGGGTACCAGCCAGGGCCAGGTACTGATGCCGATGCCGATGTAGTTCATCAGGAAAATCGCCTGGATCAGAAAGAACGGCCGGTATTCATTCCGGTGGCGAAGATCCCGCCACAGCAGCCAGAACAGGAGCATGCACGAGGCCGGCATGACCCAGAGATAAGCGAAATGGGGCATGCTGAACCACAGGGCCCGGATCCTTGGATCCATGATGGGCATGCAAAGGCTTACCAGCCCCATGAAAAAGGCCACATGCCAGAACAGGTATCCGGTGCATTTTCGGGCCCACTTCTGGGTCACATCTTCGGTTTTCATGATCAGCCAGGCTGCCCCCAGAAGGGCATAACCGGCCACCAGGGCGACCCCTGTCATGACACTGAAGGCATTGAGCCAGTCAAAGGCCCCGCCGCTGAACGATCTTCCGGTGATGCTGATTCCCTGGACAAAGGAACCCAGGATCATTCCCTGGGTGAGGGTGGCAACCAGGGATCCAATGTGAAACACATAGCCCCAGCGTTTCTTGGCCCGGCCATGGGCCTTGAACCTGAATTCAAAGGAAACCCCCCTTAAAATAAGCCCCAGGAGCATCAGGATGAGGGGAATATAGAACGCCGGCATCAAAATGGCATAGGCCAGGGGAAAGGCGGCAAAAAGTCCGCCGCCGCCCATTACCAGCCAGGTTTCGTTCCCGTCCCAGAACGGAGCAATGGACGACATCATGCGGTCCTGGCATTTTTCAGACGGGGCAAAGGGAAACAGGATGCCGAGTCCCAGGTCAAATCCGTCGAGCAGCACATACAGGAAAACAGCCGTAGCGATCAATGCATACCAGACAAGGGGCAGATTAATGAATCCTTCAAAACTAAACATGGTCTCCTCCTGATGCCTTTACAGCATCCGAAACAATGGGGGGCTTTGTAATCCCATGGCCGCCATAGGGGGTGTCTGTTTCGGCAATTGGTCCTTTTTTGACAAGGCCGAAGATATAATAAATGCCGGCACCAAACACCAAAGCATAGATGATGATAAAGGCAACCAGCGAAAGACCCACATGGATACCTGCCACAGGGGATATGGATTCAGCGGTTAAAAGCGAATTGAACACGATATACGGCTGGCGGCCTATTTCCGTTACAAACCAGCCGGTAAGAACGGCAATAAAGCCCGCCGGCGTCATCACCATGCACCAGCCAAGAAACCAGGGTGAGTCAAACAAACGTTTTTTCCAATACAGGAAAACGGCAAACACCCCGGTCAGAATCATCAGCATGCCCACACCTACCATGATCCGGAACGACCAGAAAACAGAGGCAACCGGCGGTCGACGGTCCACGGGCCACTCTTTCAGACCCCTGACTTCTCCGTCCAGGCTGTGGGTGAGAATAAGACTGGATATTTTAGGGATTTCAATGGCAAACCGTGTGGTTTCCAGACCTTCATCCGGCCAGCCAAACAGCACCAGGGGGGCACCCTTCTGGGTCTCCCACAGCCCTTCCATGGCAGCCACCTTGACCGGCTGTTCCTTGAACGTGTTCAGGCCGTGGAGATCGCCGAACAACAGCTGGAGCGGCGCAACAAATACGGCCATGAGCATGGCCATGCCGAACATGACCTTTGCCTGGGTTATAAATTTTTTGCGATACAGATAAAAGGCGCCCACCCCGCTCACGGCAAAGGCGGTTGTCAGGTATGCCGCGACAACCATATGGACCATGCGATAGGGAAACGAAGAATTAAAAATAATGGCCAGCCAGTTGGTGGGGTAGTAAAGGCCGTCATCGCCGATCATAAACCCCTGGGGGGTCTGCATCCAGGAATTGGCTGACAGGATCCAGAAGGCAGAGACCAGGGTGCCTGTGGCCACAGCCATTGTGGCGAAAAAATGCATTCTGGGGCTGACGCGGTTCCACCCGAACAGCATGATCCCCAGAAAAGAGGCTTCCAGGAAAAAGGCGGTCAGCACTTCAAACCCCAGGAGGGGCCCCAGCACATTGCCGACCTTATCGGAGAAGACCGACCAGTTGGTGCCGAACTGGTAGGAAAGAACCACCCCGGAAACGACCCCCATGCCGAATGTCACGGCAAAGATCTTCACCCACATCCGGTAGACATCCCTGTAGGTTTCATCGCCGGTTTTCAGCCAGCGCCATTCCACCACAGCCAGCCAGCTTGCAAGCCCTATGGTGAATGCGGGAAACAGGATGTGAAACGATATGGTAAAGGCGAATTGAAGTCTTGCAAGTAGGGCAGGGTCCAGGTGAAGTATCATGGCGTTTTCCTTTGCTTGACTGATTAACCGACGATATTGGTTAGAAAACAATACAATTTGAATACCGATCTGTCAAACCCTTCCTTGTAACCGTTATGAAAGTCCAGGCCCGGGAAAAACCTCCATGACGCCCCGTTTAATTGGTTAATTCCCTTGACAGGATATGGCCTGAAACGTATTTAGGAAGGCAAGTCGTCAAGGTATAATAAAAAAAAGGATGTGAAACTCATGGTATTTTCATACAGCACCAATGCATTTGTTGAGCATTCCCTTGCAGATGCGGTAACAATGATTGCCCAGACAGGATTTAAGGGGGTGGAGATCATGTGCGACAGGCCCCACCTGTATCCCCCGGATGCGAATCCCCAGGATCTTGAATCGTTCAGGCAATTACTGAAAAAGTTAAAATTGACGATTACAAATCTCAATTGCTTCACCCTTTTTGCCGTGGGCAATACCTGGCTGCCTTCCTGGATCGAGCCGGATGAATCCAGGCGCCAGGAAAGAATTGACCATACGCTGAACTGCCTGGATATCGCCCATTTCCTGGGCAGTCCCTGTATTTCAGTACCTCCTGGCGGGCCGCCGGTTGAAATGGGCCGGGACGCATCATTGAAACTGTTTCGCCAGGGACTTGAACAGGTAATTCCCAAAGCCGAATCCCTGGGCGTCACCATCTTAATTGAGCCGGAACCCGATCTTTTAATCGAAAACAGCGGCCAGATGAGTTCGTTTATCAAGGATTTCTCATCCCCAAACCTGGGGGTCAATTTTGATGTGGGTCATTTTTACTGTGTGGACGAGGCACCGGAAGCTGCCCTTGAAACCCTGTTTGACAAAATCGGCCATATCCACATTGAAGATATTGCGCCCACCCGAAAACATCACCATCTCATTCCCGGCCTGGGTGCCATCGACTATGACGCGTTTTTTAAACGGCTCAAGGCACTTGGCTACACCCGGGATATCTGTCTTGAACTTTATACCTATACCGAAGCGCCCTGCGAAGCCGGTTTGAAAAGTATAGAGACGTTAAAACCTGTAATGGAAAAATATGGGTTTTGGGCTTAATTATGAAAATACCCTCTCCACAGGACCATACCCGGGAGACCCTTATCCCGCTGAAATTTAATCAGGCGTATCATTACCCGGTCTGTTTTACCCGGGATGTGTTCAGCACCACGAATCCTGTGCTGATCAATACCCTTGCGGTCAAAAACCAACCACTGCCCAGGAAAATAATGGTGATGATCGATGACGGGGTGACCCGCCAGAATCCCCACCTCTTGAATGATATATCCCGGTGGTTTGAACACCACAGGGAACGTGTCTGCCTGGCCTGGGAACCTGTGGTGTTTCCCGGCGGAGAACAGGTGAAAAATTCCTGGGACCATGTGCACCGGGCCACAAAAGCCATGGACGATTCCGGCATCGACCGGCACGGCGTGGTCGTTGCCGTGGGTGGGGGCGCCCTGTTGGACATGGTTGGGTTCAGTGCTTCCATGTTCCACAGGGGCATACAGCTGGTCCGGCTTCCCACCACAACCCTGGCCCAGAACGATGCCGGCATCGGGGTTAAAAACGGGATAAACCAGTATGGCAAAAAAAATTGTCTCGGCACCTTTTATCTGCCTGTGGCTGTGATCAATGACTATCGCTTTTTGGAGACCCTGCCGTTTGACCATTTTATCGGGGGGGTGGCCGAAGCCTTTAAAATTGCCTTGATACGCGACCGGTCGTTTTTTCTATTTCTTGAGAAAAACAGCGCACTGCTGAAACAAAGAGATTCAAAGGCAATCGAAGAGACCATTGAAAGATGCGCCCGGCTTCACATTGATCATATCTCCCACAGCGGCGACGCCTTTGAAACCGGGTCATCCAGGCCCCTGGATTACGGCCACTGGTCTGCCCATAAGCTAGAAATGCTGTCCGGGTTTGCCATGGGACACGGCCAGGCCGTATCCGTCGGCATTGCCCTGGATTCCTATTATGCATGCCAGCTGTCCCTGATCTCCCCGGCCGAACTCGACCGGATCATCACAGCGCTGATCAACTGCGGACTCCCGGTCTGGAGCCCCTATCTGGAGGCCACAGACGCTGCAGGCTGTCTTGAAATAGAAAACGGGCTTGAAGAATTCCGGCTGCACCTGGGGGGCCGGTTAACGTTTACCATGCCCGATGGCGTCGGGCAGACCGGTGAGTACCATGCCATGGATTTTGACATTGTCAGGCAGGGGATTGCATTTCTCAAGAGCACCGGGTGTGCCTTCCAAAAGGAGCAGCCGGATCACCCAGGCGGTCAAGCAGCTGTGAAGCTTGCCAGATAGTTGACCATGGCATTTTTGCACAAATAGTAATTCCGGGTGAAGGGATTGTATGAAAACCCGGTGATATTCTTCTGTTTTAATCCGGCCTCAGCACAGGCCCGTTTGAGCTCGCCCGGCTTGATCAATGAGCCCCAGTCATGGGTTCCTTTCGGCAGAAGCCCCAGGACATACTCCGCACACACCACAGCCAGAAGAAAGGACATCAGGTTGCGGTTGATGGTTGCAAAAATGATGATACCCCCGGGATTCAGCGCCTTTTTGCATGCATCAATGACCGACGCATAGCTTGGCACATGCTCCAGCAGTTCCATGCAGAGAATGACGTCAAAACCGGTTTCGGTGAACTGGGTGATATGTTCGATGTCCGTGTCAATATAGCGGATGTCAAGGTTTGATTGTTTGGCGTGGGTCCGGGCAATGGCCGTCATCTCGGCGGATGCGTCAATGCCGATGGTGGTGGCCGCCCGCTGGGCAATCTGTTCGGTGAGTATCCCCCCGCCGCAGCCCACATCCAGCACCCGTTTTCCCGTAAGATCGGTTTGCTGCATGATGTAGTCAAGTCTTAAGGGATTGATATCATGAAGGGATTTCATTCTGCCGTTGGCATCCCACCAGTTGGTTGCAAAATCGTTGAATTTTTCAATTTCACTCGAAGAGATATTGTGTGTCATCCGGTTCCTTGGGAATCCCTGTCTATTGTTTTGTTCCAGGCGATTTAGTCAAGAATTTCTTGAAGTTTTCGCCTGATCCGTTTATACTTTTCGTCCATGCGTGATTATTGCAATGGGTTTACCGGTCCTTTGATGCAGCCGTTGTATGTCCCTGGCTTTCTACTATAAAGATCGGGTTATCTACAACAATAATCTTAAAGACCCACCGCATGGGCGTGCAATTCTTGACAGGATGATGACTTGGCTTTAATTCGGTGTTTGATGGTTTGTTCTCCTTTTGGAGGGGTGGCGATTGAAATATGTAATGTCCTTTTATGACACGATAGTTCCGGAAAGACTTCAATTCTTTTTTGCGCTTTCACGGACCCACCATGGCGTACTTGATATGATGGCACCTGTTTTTGCCGCCCTGGTCTACCTTGGGCATTTTCCTGATCCTATGATTATCCTGGCAGGTGTTATTACTGTTTTCTCCGGCTATACAGCTGTCTACGCACTCAATGATATTGCCGGATACCGGGATGATAAAAAAAATATCCACCCTGAGGACAAAAAAGGAACCGACCTGGACTCGATCCTGATCCGCCATCCCCTTGCCCAGGGTGTAATCAGCCTGAAATCCGCTACCCTATGGGCCGGTTTCTGGTCTGTTGTGGCGGTGCTGGGGGCCTATTATTTAAACCCGGCCTGCATTCTGATTTTTCTGGGCGGCGCCCTGCTCGAAGTTATTTACTGCTTTTTGTTGAAAATCACCTATCTCAGGATTGTCGTCAACGGGTTTGTAAAAGCCGCCGGTCCCGTTGCCGGTGTCTTTGCCGTGGACAAAAGTCCAGATGCCCTGTTTGTATGTTTGATTTTTATCTTCTTTTTCCTGTGGGAAGCAGGAGGTCAGAATATCCCCAACGATTATATCGATATAGAGGAAGACCGGCAGATCAATGCAAAAACCCTCCCCCTGGTGTTTGGACGGGATATGGCAAGTTTTCTGATCGTGGGGCTGCTGGCTGCCGCTTTTTGTGTCATGACAGCCGTGTTCCTTTTGTCGCCGGTTGATTTTACCTGGTTCTCATACCTGGTTTTTGGGACAGGCTCTTTGTTTCTATTGATTATTCCTGCACAAAAGCTTCGGAAAACCGGTGAAAATCAAGCCGCAATGGCCCTTTTCAACAAGGCAAGTTATTATCCGTTCTTTTTGTTGTGTGTGGTGTTGATGAGTTTGTTTTTGTAAGACGGATAGATCAAGACGGCTTGCTCAAGCGCCATGCCAAGGTGTTTTTCTATACTTTTAAACGCCATACAATCTGGGGATGAAAAAAAGGAAACTCCATATTTTGGGCTGCTATTTTTTATTAATGATACTGACTAAACTGAGTTAGACCGTGGGATTTTAGGATTTCTGAAAGGCCATGATTATCGTCAGATGCCAACCTTTTCAAAGTCTTTGATTTGTTAAAGCTTCAAAAAGCCTTCCAGGATATAACTGATATCATTATACTCTGAAATGTCTTATGGCAGTTACCCATAAGATAATTAAGCATGACTGAAAGATATTAAAAACCGATCTTGTTTGTATAATGGCGGTATCGACCTCTAAATTTTTCGGATTAACCGAGCCCAGTTCTGCCTTGCTTCACGGGGAAGTCACCTCATTTAGCATGTTTGTCGGAATAGTATAAAATGGCCGATCTTAGAACCAATTCCTAATTTTGACTTGAGGGTATTAGCTGTGTCAGATACATCTTTTAAAATTTAGTGTGTCATTTTTTTAGGATGCATTGGTGACACACAGTGGTAGACTCTGACTCATTAGCAAGTATATTAGCTATACTTTTTGCAAAATTTGTTGGTAGCTTTTTCGAGCATACATCCTGACTCTTCATTTTTATAATGATATCATCAATTGTAAGTTTTTCATCGGACAAATCTTGAGCCGTTGTGAAAAAAAATTTCCTGAAATCTTTCAATTAGGACCTCCGAGCATATTATACACATCGCCGTTACTATTATTTTTTAAAACCGTAAAAGATATGGCGTTTGAAACCATATCAGCAACAAATCTGATTGTATCTACATATTTTATTGAAAAAGTTTTTTTCTCTCTGGATGTCAAGTAAAGTAAGCCAATCATAGCTTGAATTTCGCCGTCCCATGCATTTAATGGGGCAACCATCAATGTTTTTATTTCATTTTTAAAAAGTTGTTCATTTTGAGTTTTTTTAAAAAGCTCAAGTTTTGCCGCTTCTTCTAAGTCATTATATATTAACACCCCTAAAAATTTTTTGTTTAAAAACAAGTTCGGTATTCCTTCAGTGGCTTTGATATCTTCAGAAGTTATTGCCCTTGACTTACCCAATCCTGAAGACCTACCAAAAGTTCTGTAAACAATTTTTGTCTCATTGGGGTTTGTTGCTTGGTCCACGGCAAGCCTTATGCAACATTCTACAGAATTATCGTTTGTCAATCTTTGAATATATAGCGTTGTCTGATTACAAACATCAACGACAAAATTCTCTAAACGTTCTGCGTCTAAATTGGTAGTTGCATTATTGTTAATTCTATTTTGATGAACCGTTGTTTGGTGATCTCTTAATGAATGGGTAAACAAATGAAGCATTCGTTTTATGTCAAGGGATCTTTGTGAGCGACGACGTAAATAACTAAAACCTAGAATACACAATAAACCCAATAGAGCAATGAAGGCAATAACCGCGGATTTTGTTTCTATCTTTAAAGTTTCAGGGATGTTTTTAGGAAACCATAAAGGAATGCTTCCCATAGTTAGTGGCTGACCGAAAACCCTTTTGAGATGTCTTCGGATGGCCTCATAAATTCTCGATTTTCATCTCTTCAGAGGGCTATGCGAGATGCAATGTTCTTTTTTCGCTGATCTTTGACAATTTAACCTGACTTTGGGCGTGACTATCCCTTTTTTCTTAAATCGGCCTCTTTTTCTGCTACTTTGGTTTAGCCTGATTTACGTTGAATCCGTTTTAGCTCTTTCTGTTGAATATGATGCCCGATAATCTGAAGGTTCCTTGCCAGAACCGACAAACTGACATACCGCTTAAAACCATGAATACCATGATCCGGGCACCTATCCAGACCATGGTTTTCTAATCCGTTGATGGCGGACTCAACTGCCGAGTGTTTTCTCTTGGATCGACGGAACTCCTCGGCTGTTTCTTCTTCAAATTCAGCTTTGTTTCGCTTCCCTTTTTTTGGAAGCACCAGGAGGGTAAGATTCTTTTTTAAAGTTTTCTTGTTTTCAGGACTGTAGAAACCCTTATCAAAACTGCATCCTTTGAGATTTGGAAACTTGCTTTGAGCGGCATCGACCATGGCAACTGCCACCTTGTCGTCAGTTTCTTTTTCCATCACCTGATGATGCAGAATCAGGCCGTATTGATCTTCCAGGATACAGACTCGCAGCCCCAATTCTTGGGGAACACCGGCTTTCCCTTTGGAGATCCATTCCGTATGGGGTTCAAAGAGCGAGAAGACCTTTTCATTATGCGGGATTTTTTCACCCTTTACAACACGCCGCCTAATTTGATCAATCTGCCGATTAGCATGATCGATATACGTTTTCAACTCTTCTATTCTTGCCAGACAGACAGGATCATTTGAAGCAACAAGTTCTATGGTAAAATTTGCCGTTTTGACAAAAGCCTCTGCAGATTCGATATAATTGATGTGGGCTGCAATGATTAACTGCTTCTTTTCGGCCTTCTTTTTTTCATCCTTTGAAGTAGAATGTTTCAATTTTTGGGCAGTGCGAAAGAGTTTTTTAAAAGAACGTATATTAAAATCGTGCTGTCGCCAAAGGGTCATACCCAGATCCTGGCTGATCATGGTGGCAATTTGAATCATTTTTCGGACAGCGTCAAATAAAAGGTTTATATCGGTTGGGTAGTGTACATCCGTCTCAAGAACAAAGGAATCACAGCGTCCCATCAACGTCTGGTCTTTTTTTTTACCAGGAGGTTATGACCTTCTTTGACCACCAGGGTGTTTATTCTATCAAGGACTTCCGGGGTTAAAAGCGAGACGTTATCCTTCAAAGTTTGAAGCGGGTATGTTTTGTCGTCGTCCATCATCCCGTGCCCAAGCATCTGCCGCATGGTTTTATGGTTGTTGGCAATTTCTTGAAGTTTGTCATAATCCCAGTTGCAGTTAAGCCGAATGGTTCCCATTACAAGAATTTTCCATAAATCCATTCCAGGACGGCCGTTTTTAGAATCAACCCTCTCCGGGGTTACGGTTTCAAGAATGTCAAAAACTGCTTGGCGAAGTTCTTTATCACAATAGATATGTTTCAGCCCCAAAAGAAGCTTGGGGATCTCATCCCTGGATCTCATATCAATTTTGATATCCTCGATGGGAGTTTGTCCGAATGTCAGTTGTGGGTCGAAAATTTTACGCAAAATAACCTCGAAGATTTTGTAAAACATTAAAACGGCAAGATATTTACTGATTAGTAATATCTTGTATTATTGTCATAAATTCAAGGTGTTTATCATAAATTATTGAGGAGTAAAAGTCAAGAGTAAAGTGACGTTTAAGAAAGAACTTCAACTTACGCTATGGTTTATAACGCCCCTAAAGACAGGGGTTTAGAGGTTTTCGGTCAAACACTAGTTAAACAGGTAAGCAACAAACTAACTATTGTCCCTCTTACTTTCGTAAAAAAACCAAGGATGCCAATTTGCCAAGCATAATGGCCTTCAGGATGATGAACGACGCATTGTTCTCTTTCCATAAATCAATCCTTACAGTATGCAAGCACAGATTAAAAGCAAAAAAGATACCTTATTAAAGGGTAATTGCTATAGATATGTTTAATTTAAGAATATGTCAATGATCCTTGAGTCTATTGGTAAACAAAACATTCTATGATCATGACTTTTCAACGTTGTCTTTCAGCGGGCACGGCCTTTTGCACTCCGCTGAAAAAATCTCATTAGCCTTTTTTTGACTGCCAAGCAGAAGCTGCCCCTCTACGACCAGGAATTGGTTCAATCAATTCTCTTGCTTTTAAGCGTAAAAAAACATTTTTCATTGAATTTTCACTTTTAATGCCGGTTAAATCTCTTGCAATTCGATTAGTTATTTCCTTATTCTTATCTAAGAACCCTAAAACCAACTCTTCGGGTGAACCTAAAGATTCATGAGGTATTGTTACCAGTACAGAGTTATCCTTCTCATCAATTATTGGAGGCTTCAACCTTAGTGATTCCATAGCTCTAAAAGCGGTATTCAAACCTTCACCTACATCTTGATTTGGAGGATTCGGAAATTTGTTTATCAGTCTGACTAAAGTTGGATTTCTTGCACTTTGCGTATCAAGTATATTATCTTTTGTGACGTGACCAGGCAGTTTGCCAGGGCTTTCAATTTCAATCCTGTTGTCAAAGATTCTTACCTGAACATCTGCAGCAATACTGTAATCTCTGTGTAATACAGCGTTTGTTATGATTTCGTGGAGAGTTTCATGTGGATATAAAACATCTTCCATTCCTTGAGAGCCAAGCTTCTGAATACCTTCGATAATTTCTTTTGTCCTATCGACGGTAGTGAAGATAACATTATAGGCATCCCCTTCAATCGTCATGGGGACACCATCTAAAAACTCTCTGCCAATATCATTATCCTTAGTCCTATAGCGCATAATTTTTATGCTACATCTTTTTGGAAGATATATAGCTGGTTCATCACAAAATAAAAGAACCCCAGAAACTTTACATTGATTCTTTTGAATAAGCTCCTGATTGTTTAAATAAGTTAAAGGCTCTGCATTTGGAATAATATTAATTAAAAAATTAAGTATAGAAAGACTATTATCTATTTTTTCAATCTTAACATTTACCCACTCATCTTCGAAAGTAACAATTCCTTTATCCAATTCCAATCGTTTTATTTGTTCATCACTATTTACCTTGGCTTTCCCAGCATTTACTCGAATGAATATTTCGTCTTTTGTCGATTTGACAATCTCTTTAACTTTTTTGACTGTTATATGAAGAATATAGCCATTAAAATCATTACATTTTAAGAATTCAAATAAAAGATGATTACCAAACGAATGGGCCTGAAACAATGTTTGTGTAATATCATTTGCTTCTTCAACATCAGCAAACCCCTCCCAAGCACGTTTCTTCTCTATTCCATTCTCTGAGATTCCTATATAAATATCACCACCACCAGCGTTAGCAAAAGCAGACACGGTTTCTGATAACTTGGCGGGTTTTATTTCCTTTGCTTTAACATCATTAAGATAATTCTCTTCAATGTTGATAACTTTTTCTGCTTGATCTTTATTGATTTCATAAACTGGATACATTCCGGTTTCTCCAAAGTACATTTTTCATTTTAATACCAATTGAATGAACGAGTCCAGTTATCTTTCATTGATTAATAGTTAACCGCCTATCATGTAGAAACGAAGGATTTCCGACGCGCAAATCTACTGAACCTCATAGCAATATTCATGAACAGTGTAAAGAAATTTCCTGGTTATAACGGTTTTGGGGGAGGATACCTAAAACCACCCATTGAAGCAGAAGCCAAAAGATTTTGCAGCCAATTTTCATGATACCTGGATTTGTTTAGCCACTCAGCCGGACAGCTTCTTCCATCATGTCTTTCTACAGTGGTTGGGTTGCACGGAGCGAAATTTTGAATCAATGCCCACCCCCTGATACTCAATTCTGCTGCCTGCAGACTTCCATGAAAATAGAAAGTCGAAAACAAATGACGGTCCATTCTCTGCATCAACCTGTCCACCATGTTGCTGGTTCTGTGACATCCCGGCAAATCATACGCCTTGGAATAGGCGGACAGGTTATTTTTTAATTTCATTATGGGTTTAGAAATAACAACCGGTAGCTTCTCAGTATCCGCCCATTCACAGAGCCTGCGTACCCGTTGCGAAAATGAAGCCTTGGACTCAGCCTCGTAGCAATCCCATATCTTGTCGCCAACAGAGTCGAAAAGATCTTTGAACTTTTTGCTGGATCTATCACGAATTTTTATGAATACGTGAAGAAAACAGGCAATGACCGAAATACCAGAGAAAAGGGATTGCCACGCATTTATAGTTGCCTTCCAACCGTCGGTGTTTACGGATTTCGGCTGGTAGTCCGGATTTACATCCAGAGCTTCGTCCCTGAATATTCCGTAGCCATCTTTTAAACCGTTTTCTCCGGCATCTTTGCTCACGGATGCACCGAATATGCAATTTTCTCCTACAGTCGTGGCAACATAGATCTTGTTCCCTTTCAGTCTGGAATGTTTCTCATCGGAGGCAAGATGCTCAGGAAGGAGATCAGAATCTTTGATAGTCGTTCCAATGATGCTATTTCGACCCAGGCTTTGTTCCATCCGATACCAATACATCGCGTCTTTACCGAACATATGGCTCAAGGCCCAAAAAGGCACGTCGAATTTTTTGAGAAACAGAGCATTTTCAACATCGGCCGAAAATGCCACATGGTAAGGCATAACAAAGGAAGGTCTAATGGTGTAGGAAATACCATCCACAATAATTCGGCGTGTTGGTATTCCTGTTTTTTTTGAAAACCGGATTTCTTTCATCATATACCCTTTTTTGATTCCGTTTGGAAAAAGCTCCGGGAATTTGTCAATGAACGGCACCAATTCATTCCTAAACTTTACTGAATCTTTGATAGCATCAATATATTTTACTTGATCAAAAGGGAGAACAATTGTACGTTTTTTATGGGGAGTTGATTCTGATGTCTGAATTTTAGCCTGCCTTTCGTTTTCAGGTTAAGTTGTCCAGCTCAACCATAAACGATAGGTCACTTACTGTTCAGTCAAAAGGTTGCTCCCCTCTCCCCCAAAACCGTTATAACCAGGATAAATAATAGGGGGATGATATCTTTTACCTTTGAAAGGGTTTGGGCGAAATTCCTTTTGTACCGATAGTGACAATTTTTTGTTTTCCGGTCAATTACGGTTTGAGTCTGGAAAACCAACGCTGACGTTAAATTTTTTGAAAATACCTTTGCATGAAAATCTTGATAGACGGAAAGGACTGATTTACCAGAAAAATTTTCTATCTCAATCCAGTGTTTCATTGTCTTGTAATCCTCTTCCCCGGCCACCTTAAATGATAGAGTTCGGCAAATTGGTCTCGTGAATGAGTTTGTTGATCCAGCAGGGATGTAACAAGGATTTCAGCTCCACCGGTTTCCAACTCGACTCTGATTAACCTCAATTTCAAGGGTTTCAAATCAAGGCCCATATCTTTACAATGCTTAACAGAGCTCGGGAACGCCGATAATGAAATAATTTTTTCGTGTTTGCCTGAAGTATAGAATTGACGAACAATTTTCCAACGCTTCTGTTGAATCCGTGCACAAAAATTAGCACCACGAGAAATGATGAGGTTAAACAGCCAATACGTTGGATAGCCTCTGTCAAGGAGGATCAGGTCCTTTGGCATCAGTTTTAAAAAGTGAAATGCCGCAAGTTCTCTTTCCCCTGTGATTTTCGGTTCGATAATGGCATCAACTGTCATCTGGTTAAGCGGATCAAACATCTGTGACACTCGGGCCATGGGGCACTTGTCCCCTTGACGGGGGTGCCATGCTCCAAAATGCTTTGTAATGGCCTCTATTCGTGGTAACTGCACAGTGGTCCCATCTATGGCAAGGAGAGTGAAACCATTCCATTTTAACGGCCTGAAATTTTCATAAAAATGGTTGAGGAGATGGTCATTGAGGTCAATAAAGGCCTCATATTTTAATTTCATCCTTGCTTTTGTCAGGGCAGCTTTTGAAATAATCCGTTTGGATACATCAAATCTGAATATGGCTTTGAAGAAATGGTCGAGCTCATCCTGGTAGGATCCCTTGATCAAATTCATCAGGAAGAAAATCAGGGTCGAAAATGGAAGTTTTCTTTGTCGGATAAAATTGGTTGGGTTTTGGCGGTGTTGCTTGATAAAAATATCGGAATTGATGATTTCTTTAAGACATTCGATCAATCCGGCACAGATTTTGGAAAGCAGGTTCCATGCCAATGCTACAAGATTTTTTATTGAATTTCGACATAATATGCTCCTTTCTTTTTAAAAACCACCCGTTATCATCAGGATCAAGCCTACCATGTTAATATCAATAATTCAACATAAAAACAGATAGTTATTGTTTAAATTGTTCTTAGGTTAATGCCATTGAATAACTCGTTGCAAATCATAATAATTCACACAGTACTTACATTATAAATACTTTCGACAGACCGGAGTGACTGATAGTATAAGTGCATGCTTTCGTTTCTCTCACCGTACTTAGAGCTTTTGGCCTTGATCATAATGTCGGCCATTTGTCATAATTGATGGTTCGACAGGGTCAGGCTTGTGTTGTTGTGATTTTGACAACAACTTAAAATAGCAGAGAAAATCAGCAAAAGCTTCAATGACGCAAGCAACCCTTCTTGGGTAAATTTTTCATTGGTCTAAACGATGCTGAGTTTTTTAAAAAAATAGGTGATTTCACCGATTGAATATTGTTTCTAAGCCTGATATGGAGAGTATGGTTTAATTTATGATTTTATTTTTTGCTATCAATGTTAGAAAGGAAATTATTTGCTTATATTTGAACGCTCAAGATCGGACAAAAAGATATGGGGTTCAGTTTTCGAAGGCTGGGAATTAAAAATCAAAGGCATGTTTGTTGTTAATCATAACGTATAGGAAATAATTAATATTATAGTGAAAATACCCATAGTAGATATGTTTGCAGGACCAGGGGGACTTGGAGAAGGCTTTAGCTCTTTTTCTGTGGATAGATACCATCCATTTGAATTAAAGATGTCAGTTGAGAAAGATCCTTTAGCTTGTAGAACTTTGAAGTTAAGAAGTTTTTTTAGAAAGGTTCACTTTGATTTGTTAAAACCCCAGCTTATCAAATTTCTAAAGTCAGAACGCACTGTTGAAAATGAGGAAAAATTATATTCTAATTTTGAACTGGCAAGAGATTTAGCTAAAGAGGAAGTCCTTTGCAGAGAACTCGGAGGTAACGATTTCCCACCCGATGCAATAGACAAAATAATAAAAAATAGATTAGACGGATCTAAGACTTGGATTTTAATTGGCGGCCCTCCTTGCCAAGCATATTCAACTGTTGGTCGTTCCCGTATGAGCCAAGTTAGAAGAACTAAACTTAGTGCATTTGAAAGTGATAAAAGGCACTACTTATATCAGCATTATTTAAGAATTATTGCATCCCATGAGCCACCTGTTTTTGTTATGGAGAATGTCAAAGGGTTACTTTCTTCAAGTATAAAAGGAAAGTTGATTATTGAGCAGATTTTAAAAGATTTACGATCGCCTGGTGACAATGGTTTGAAATATAAACTTTTTCCCTTTGTTGAGCCTGATTCAAAAAAAGCCTTTCTACTTGATGGGCGTTATAACAATTTTAAAGCTGCCGATTTTTTAATCAAGGCCGAGAATTTTGGTATCCCTCAGATGCGTCACCGATTAATTATCTTAGGCGTAAGATCCGATATATCGGTAAAGCCAAATTTTCTTAAAGAAAAAAAATTCAAAACTGTGGGTGAAGTCCTTTATGATTTGCCTCGAATTCGAAGTGGAATAGGACATAAATGGGATAGGACAAAACCCTGGGGTCAACATATAAATGAGATTAAAAATCTTTTTAACGATGAGCAAATATCTGAAAAAATAAAATATGCCATGTCAAATTATATTGATCAATTGGGAACTGATCTTCCCATGGGGGGAGAATTTATTAGATATAGCCCTTGGCGACCTAAAGAAATTGTTAAAAAATGGTATAGAACGCCTGACTTAGGTGGAGTGACAAATCACGAAGCAAGATACCATATGCCCGAAGATTTGCGGCGGTATTTTTTTGCATCATGCTACGGATTAGCCAAAGAGGGTGAGAATATACATGAATCTCCTAAATTAAGGCATTTCCCAACAGCATTGTTACCAAATCATAAGAATATTAATCATAGGAAAGTCAATAAAACAATTTTTGATGACAGGTTCAGAGTACAATTAAGAAGTAAGCCTTCCACAACAATAACTTCGCATATTTCCAAAGATGGACATTATTATATACATCCAGATCCGACTCAGTGTAGAAGTTTAACAGTAAGGGAAGCCGCTCGATTACAGACTTTTCCAGATTCATATATTTTTCTTGGTTCGAAGACATCACAATATTCTCAAGTAGGTAACGCAGTTCCCCCAAGATTGGCAATTCAGTTGGCTGAGATTGTTTATGACCTTATTCTCAAATGGAGAGATGGTTGATTGATGTTTGACTCTATTCTTTAAAAAAAAGATTCAGGGAGTAATAGTAATGAGTGACATTGACAGCAGGACAAAATTGACTAAGCAAGTTTCTATGCCTCCTCTGCCGTCTGCTCTGATAGAGTCCCTGAGGAATATCGGTTATACGATTGACACTGCCCTTGCCGACATAATTGATAATAGCATAACGGCATCTGCCACAAGCATTTCGATAAGGTTTCTGTGGGAAGATGGAAACCCTTGGGTGGCAATAGTGGACAACGGGTGTGGAATGGGAGAAGAGGAGCTTCAAAATGCCATGCGTTTTGGTAGTACATCTCCAATGATGCCACGCAAGAAGAACGATCTTGGTCGATTCGGACTGGGTTTGAAAACAGCTTCCATCTCACAATGCCGACGAGTGACTGTATGCTCTATAAAAGAGGGGCTCATTTCTGCATGCGAATGGGATCTCGATCGAATATCTGACGACCCCTCATTCGGCTGGATGCTTGGAGTGATAGATTCGGAAACAATTTCCAAAGATCCCTTTCTGATATCGCTCGTTAATGAATTTTTAGATGATCCAAAAAGCGGGACCATAGTGCTTTGGAGGTCCTTGGACACCACTCTGGCTGGAACCGAGAAGATAGATAGCGAAAAAAAATTCAACGAACTCATGGACAACGCCAGGAGACACCTCGAGACAGTTTTTCATCGTTTTCTTTCTCTGGATCCCGGATACAAAACGATCCGAATGGATTTCAACAACTCTCCACTTGTTGGGTTCAACCCTTTCGGTCCGGCAATCCCCGCAAGGCAGGAACTACCGGCCGAAATTATCAGGGTTGATGGAGAGGTGGTTAACATCCAACCATTCGTCCTCCCCCACAGGAACAAGGTTAGCCGAGAGCAATACGAACTGTACGCAGGTGAGGGAGGATATCTTCAGAATCAAGGTTTCTATGTTTACAGGAACAGGCGGCTAATAGTCAAGGCCACTTGGTTCAGGATTATTAAAAAAGAGGAACTCAACAAACTAATAAGAGTGAGGATCGACATTCCGAACAGTCTTGACTACTTATGGGGAATCAACGTCAATAAGTCTCAAGTGGCAGTACCTGAAATCGTCCGGAAACAACTGCGGAACATTATAAATAGAATATCTGGCAGAGGGAAGAAAGTTTATAAGCGCAGGGCAACTGTATTAAGAACGAACGGCAAGGTGGCAATCTGGAGTAGGGTGGTGAGAGAAAGTAGAATTAGCTACTCGATCAATAATGAACATCCGCTGGTTGCAGACATACTTGAACAGGTTCCAAAGGAGATTCGCCACAGGCTGGAATCCTCTTTTCGGATGATTGCCGACAGCTTTCCTCTTGACGTGTACTACAACGATGCGGCCAACGACAAGGTAGAAATCCAACATGGTGGAGACAAGGAGACGGCCAGAGGGCTCTGCGAACAGATGATAATGGCGCTGACAGCATGCGGAATTTCCGGCAACGAACTCCGGAAACGCCTGCTCACCACAGAAATACCCGGAGCGACCGAAGAGATGATTGACGAGTTGTTGAAAGGAAATGAAGAGATATGCAAGGATTAGAAAAACTTACTGATACAATTGCCTGTATTTTTGAAAGTGGAGAACTTCCAACGGAAGGAGCCTTATTGAATCTGGCCAAGGCTCAAGCAGAAGTTATAAATATGGCTGATGGGAAAAAAATTTCAGAAGAAGAAATTTCCAGTGCGGTTAAAGCTGTGCAAGCGAGATTTGTTCACCGAATGCCCATGGGAGCTTTGTTCGAATCGGAAGAATACAGACCTTGGCTGGCTGAAAGGCAGGGTGATATTGACTGGTACTACTGGGAGAGATACAGGAAACTTTTGCTAAGAGACAAGCATTTTTCTCCTCATGTAGTAAGAACTCTTGACGAAATTACAGATCGGATCCTGGACCGTCTTGAGGATCCGTTGAAAGGAGGGGAGTGGGCAAGAAGAGGAATGGTGGTCGGGCATGTGCAGTCTGGGAAAACAGCTAATTACACAGGGCTTATCTGTAAGGCCGCTGATGCTGGGTACCAAGTCATAATCGTTTTGGCCGGGCTTCTAAATTCACTCAGAAATCAGACCCAGGAACGTCTCGATTCCGACTTCATGGGGTGGTGTACCCGCCTGAAAGACTATACCGGTGTATCCAAATTCGGCAGAGACAGGCCCCGACCTGTATGTTTCACGACAAGTCTGGAAGATTTCAAGAAACAAGCAGCAAGTACAATTGCCATGGGACTTGATGCCATAAACGTTCCCATACTCTTCGTCCTGAAAAAAAACAAATCTACCTTGGAAAATCTGTATCGTTGGCTTGTTGATCATAACAAGCACAACTTGAGGGATTTCTCTATGCTGATGATCGACGACGAAGCCGACCATGCTTCCGTCAACACAAACAAGGAAGACACAGATCCGACCACTATAAATAAAGCTATAAGAGACCTGCTCTCGCTTTTTAACAGAAGTTCTTTTATCGGTTGTTAGCGGCGGCGTGAAAATGTCATAGAATGCCCGGTTTGAAAATGTATGTTTAAAAATGGCCGGCGGATCCCTCTTTTTGGGTCTGCCGGCCATAAGATTTATTCAGTTTTTTCTTTTCGCATTCTGTAACTCGCTCCTTCGATGACCACCGCCTCGGTATGATGCAGTAGCCTGTCGAGCAAAGCAGAGGTAAGTGTGCTGTCGTTGTTGAAGATAGCCGGCCAGTCCTGAAACACACGATTTGTGGTGATAATGATCGACCCTTGTTCATATCGTTGACTGATAACCTGGAACAGCAGGTCTGCACCGGTTTTATCGATAGGCAGGTACCCCAGTTCGTCTATCAAAAGCAAAGAGGGTTTGAGGTATTTTTTCAACTCCTGCTTCAACTGGCCTGCATGCTGTGCTGCCACAAGATTGTTCACAGCATCGATGGCAGATGTGAACAACACATTCTGGTTTTTGAGACAGGCCTGGTATCCAAGTGCTATAGAAATATGGGATTTTCCCACCCCGACGGGCCCAATGAGGATGACATTGCTTTTTTCTTCGATGAACTTTAGACGAAATAGGTTTTCAATCTGAACCCGGTTGATTTTTTTTGGCCATGACCAGTTGAACTGATCCATTGTTTTAACAACCGGGAACCGGGCCAGGCGGATTCGACGTAGGACAGCCTTGTCCTTTCGTAGCCCAGCCTCCTGTTTGATCAGTTCTGATAAAAAATGGACATGGGTCCATTGTTTTTGAGCGGCTGCGGTTGCTGCAGCTTCATAATTTTTCCTGATATAGGGAAGCTTCAGATACGCCAGGTGCATCTCAAACTCATTCATGGTCACCTCCTGTTTTGTATACAGACAGATCCGGTGGATCAATGGTCAAGTTCAATAGATCACTGCTTCTGGTGACATGTAGTGCACCGGGTTCATGGGTCAGACGGGATCTCTGTTCCAGAATATTGGTTATGTATTCACTTGAAAAGGCATCGAATTTAATGGCATCTTCAATGGCCAGGGCGACCTGTTCTTTGGAATAGATCTCACTGAGGGCAACAATTTTACGAATATGATGGAAGGGGTTCAACCGCCGCTGGCCCAACTGCTGATAATATTCTGAAGCCTTGTCAGACAGGGATATAAAACGCATATAAATAGCCTGGTCTGCCGCTTTTTTCCTTTGCTCCAGCAGTACTTTGGAATGATCTGGGTTCTGGACATCTTTTTTCCTGTCATAACTTCTGGCATGCCGGGCCACCAGGGTATTATCATGGTAGATGCCCAGGTGATCCGGATATTTTCTCAAGGTGAGTCTGACACCGGCCAGTTGGGCAGGGACCGTGTACCGGTTGTCGTCAAGGCTGACCCTGTACTGAACAGATGCACGAACCTGGCTGGTCTGACCGATATCGTAAGATGAGACCGGCAAACTTTGAAGATAGGGTCTTTCTTCTGTAAACATATCTATGGGACGCTTGCCGGTCTCTTTATGAATTCTGATATTGGCCACCGTATCCAGCCATTGTTTCGCCAGTGGCTCCAATACGCTGAAGTCCGGTATATCCAGGCCGCTCAATAAATTTTTTTTGACATACCCTACCGCGTTTTCCACCCGGCCTTTTTCATTGCCCTTGCCCACGTTGCAGGCCACAATTCTAAATCCATAATGACTGGCAAAATCAAGATAACCCGGGTTGAACACCGGACTGGTTCCGAGGGGTCTCTTCAACACAGCGGATTTGAGATTATCCACCATTATTTTTTCGGGAACCAAACCAAAAAAACGGAACGCATTCTGATGACATCCCAAAAAATGCTCCATGGTCTGGGACAAGGTAAATTCAAGATACATCAACCGGCAGTAACACAGCACCATGACAAAAAAGCTCAACCTGCGAAAGGTGGACCCTACACGGACCGAACCATATGATCCCCAGTCCACCTGGGCGCATTCACCCGGTGCAAACACCAGTTTCAAAAAGGGCTTTACTTTGGGTGGACGGATTTTCCTGACATAATCTTCCACAATGGTGATACCACCTTCAAACCCGTCTTCCCTGATACGTTGAAAGATCTGCTTGGCACTGTACGGATGGGTTTCCAGTAGCCGGATGATTTGGTCCTTGAACGGATCCAGCTTGCTTGTTTTGAATGCAGTTTTTCTGGGATGATACTTTTTTTCATTCGCCCAGAATGCCACGGTCCGCTGATCCAGGCCCAGTTTGGCGGCAACTTGGCTGTATCTCAGATGATCCCGGGTGTAATAATTTCTGATCTGCACATAAGTTTCATAATCAATCATCGGCCACCTCCTGCCGCACCGGCCAACACTTCTGCCAGGCTCATCAACTGACCCGAACCCCGGGGAATAACCCGGGGTTCCAGACTGAGCACCTGGTATATCGGTTCCTGCCAGGCAATCAGGTTGTTTTTTATCAAACCAGACCGGGCCTGCCGCAGGGTATTCATATCCATGTTCAGCTGCTTCATTATGGATTTATCCGCGTAGTAACTCAGCCCCCGGGCATCCGCAACACAGACCAGGAACAGATACAAGGCCAATTGTTCATGGCTGCATGACTCAATGTACCGCTGCCGGACCAACCGGTGATCGATCCAGCTGAAGCTTTTGGGAATTTTACGAATTCTATTTTTCATAACCGGTTCTTTTACAATCATGCTTATCTCCTTTGTTTTGGGGTTGGAACAATAAAACTTCCTGCCCGAATTGTTCCATACGAAGGAGGGTCCTGGCTATGTCATCTTGTAACGTTGAACCGATAAAAATGGATATTAAGCCTATGATTACAGCTGGTTGTGAAGTTAAGTGATCTTGTAACGTATAAGATGACTGTGTGGAAATATCCTCTTTGTTTTCAATAGGTTGCAAAGATAAGTGATCTTGTAACGCAATCGAAGGTTTTTTGCGCCGACTATAACCTGGGTTTTTTTCACGCCATTTTTGAACCCGCTCAACATTATCAGGACCAGAAAAATATTCCTGGTTCTCGAGCTTGGCTAACCATTTTTTCTGGCTGGCCGCCTTGCTGGCCTTTCGACACTCAGGCTTTCGGCAATATCCTTGCTTGTTGATATTCCTGGGATCGGGGGGAAACAATTCATTGCAATTATGGCACTTTCGCTGTTCATTCTTTTTCATTCACAACCAGCCTCCACATATCATCGTCCAAAATGTAGATATGGTTATGCCTGAAAAAGATTGTCAGTGAAACGGGAAGAAGATGAAGAAAATCTGTTTAAAAAAATTGAAATCAGGAAGAAAATGAAAAGAAGAAGGGTACATCTTCAAACCAGGAAGAATATGGCACTTTCAGGTCGCCCCTCACAATCGGTTATACCGCTACTCCTTTTGCCAATATTTTTATCGATCCTGAAAACGAAAACGAGATGCAGAACGGAGAGATATATAAAGACCTCTTTCCCAAGGACTTTGTTTTGAGTCTGGATCCTCCCGACAACTACATTGGGCCGCATAGACTCTTTGCCGATGATGCAGATATCGACAGTATCAGAATCGTTGAGGATAATGAGGACCTTTTACCTGTACGACACAAAATTGATTTTTTGCCCACCGCATTACCGCGCTCTCTGAAAAAAGCTATTGACTGCTTTATAATTGGAAGGGCAATTCGTCTTCTGAGGGGACAGAATCGGAAGCACCATTCGATGATGATTAATGCCAGTCGTTTCACAGATGTTCAGAACTTTTTGAAGGACATAGTATCTGAACACGTCAAAGGCATAAGACAAGCTGTCGGAAATTATGGTGCTTTAGATGTGGAAACTGCTCTTCGCAACCCGCAACTGCAAAGCCTGCATCAAACTTGGAGTGAGGAGTTTGCAGGCGCTGTTGCTGAGTGGAAAATACTTCAGCCCCATCTGAAAAGTGCGGTTGATCCCATAGAAGTGTATAATGGACCCCATAATTTGAACCAGTTGCTAAGAGACACAACAAGTGCTAAAGCCAGTTTCAAATTCATACCGGAATAGGAGGTCCATGAGAAAGAGTTACAGCGGAAAACTTAAGGCAAAAATGGCAATTGATATGATTCGAGAACAAGCAACCGTGGCTGAATTATCATCCAAATATCAAGTTCATCGGTCACTGCTTACGAAATGGAAAAAAGAGGCAATAGAAGGGTTGCCGGAACTTCTTTCAACGACAAAAAAAAATAAAAAGGATGATGAAAATCTGGTTGCAGGATTATACATGAAGATAGGTCAACTCGAAGTAGAGAATGACTATCTAAAAAAAAAGGTTGAGTCAATCAGTAGCTGACAGAAGGTATTTGATAGATGCAACCCTATCAAATATCAGCATAAACCGGCAATGTGAATTGCTGCAAGTTTCAAAAGGAGCCCTTTATTACCAACCAAGGCCAATAGATCCTTACACGCTTTTGTTGATGGACTTAATTGACAAACAGCATACGGTGACCCCTTTTTATGGGAGTCGAAGGCTGGTGGCCTGGCTGAAGCAGGAAGGACATCAAGTAAATCGCAAGCGGGTTCAAGGACTGATGAAAAAGATGAGGATCGAAGCCATCTATCCCAAGCCCAAATTAACCAGGAGGAACGAAGCACACAAAGTTTATCCATATTTGTTGAGGGGTGTAAATATTGCGAGAATCAATCATGTGTGGAGTACCGATATAACTTATGTCAGAATTGGTAATGGTTTTGCATACTTAACGGCTGTGATAGACTGGTTTAGTAGATACGTCTTGTCCTGGCGGCTCAGTAATACCCTTGAAAACACCTTTTGTGTGGAAGTCCTGGAAGAAGCCTTGAGTATTGCTGAACCTGAGATTTTCAACACAGATCAAGGCAGCCAGTACACAGCGGCAAATTTTTTGAAGGTTCTGACAGACCACGAAATCAAGGTCAGTATGGATTCAAAGGGTCGGGCACTTGACAATATCTTTGTGGAGCGCCTTTGGCGAACGGTTAAATATGAAGAGGTCTATTTAAAGAGCTACCAGAGCATGAAAGACGCACAAAGCTCATTAAAAACTTATTTGAATTTTTATAACAAGGAAAGGCTTCACCAGTCATTAGAATACAAGACCCCTGAATCAATCTATTATATGGCTAATGCAACGAAATAAAAGGAATTCTATCTGATTAGATTTGGGAGGCCAGCCCCCCAAGCCCCCCGGGATTTAACGCTTAAAGGACCAAAGCATGGAAAGGGCAGTGCGTAGTGTAACCTCACTGCCCCCATGCTTCAGTCACCAGCTACGGCGCTCAGGTTGCTTCCCAGCATGGCCTTATCCTCCGAGCTGGCAGAGAACGATACCAGGGAAAAATGAAAATTTAAAGACTTCTTTAAAAAAGGTCAAAGGAGGCTATATTTTACACAAAAAAAAGGTATTCTATCTGGCAAATTAAATTTTAAATGTAGCTTAAAAAAAGAGGAAATCGGTCTTGACATGGGGTCCACTTTAGTGATAAGCATCAACTCAAAGTCCAGAGATGTGCTGAATTACAGCAGCGACGACTATCCAAACGGGAGGTCTCTAATTGCCGTCGGGGGGATCGGATTGTCCCGCGGATTGACTCTGGAGGGACTGATGATCAGTTATTTCCTGCGAAACTCCATCATGTACGACACCTTGATGCAAATGGGCAGATGGTTTGGCTACAGAGATGGGTACGAGGATCTTTGCCGCATATTTATGACAGATGATGCCCTGGCTTGGTATGCGCATATTGCAGAATCCACTGAGGAACTGAGAAGAGATTTCAGAGCCATGGAAAAAGCCAGACTTACTCCACTGGAGTTCGGTCTTCGAGTAAGATCTCACCCGACTGCGCTGATAGTTACTGCCAGGAACAAAATGCGTGCCAGCAGGGACGTTCCGGTAAACATATCTCTGGAAGGTCGTCTTGCCGAAACAAGTGTCGTATTCTCTGATCCCAATGAAATTAAGCATAACATGAATGTGCTGGAAGGAGCTATCACTTCAGCAGGTGAGCATTCCGAAGCGGAAGAGACTAAATTGGGTTTTCTATGGAGAGGCGTTCCGAGTTCAATTGTTCAGGCTGCTGTTGAAAATTACCGAAACCATCCCGAGTGTATGCTCACCTATTCAGAGCCTTTAGTGGAATACCTGCATCAATTGGCTGATACAGGGCAGAATACATGCGATATTCTTCTCAGGTCAGTTAAAAAAAGATCAGCCGAAAAGAAGATTGGCGTACATACCATCAACCTCCCCGAGAGGAACGTAGCCGTTTTTAACAATTCCAAAATTGAATTCAGCAAAAGGCGTGTAGCTTCAAAGGGAGACGAGAAGGCCGGACTTCCGGATGACGACGTAAGAATAATCGCTGAACAGTTCGAAGGAAATAATGTCCCGGATAAGGAATACCGGAAATATAGATAGTGTTTGACCGAAAACCTCTAAACCCCTGTCTTTAGGGGCGTTATAAACCATAGCGTAAGTTGAAGTTCTTTCTTAAACGTCACTTTACTCTTGACTTTTACTCCTCAATAATTTATGATAAACACCTTGAATTATATGATAATAACACAAGATATTACTAATCAGTAAATATCTTGCCGTTTTAATGTTTTACAAAATCTTCGAGGTTATTTTGCGTAAAATTTTCGACCCACAGCTGACATTCGGACAAACTCCCATCGAGGATATCAAAATTGATATGAGATCCAGGGATGAGATCCCCAAGCTTCTTTTGGGGCTGAAACATATCTATTGTGATAAAGAACTTCGCCAAGCAGTTTTTGACATTCTTGAAACCGTAACCCCGGAGAGGGTTGATTCTAAAAACGGCCGTCCTGGAATGGATTTATGGAAAATTCTTGTAATGGGAACCATTCGGCTTAACTGCAACTGGGATTATGACAAACTTCAAGAAATTGCCAACAACCATAAAACCATGCGGCAGATGCTTGGGCACGGGATGATGGACGACGACAAAACATACCCGCTTCAAACTTTGAAGGATAACGTCTCGCTTTTAACCCCGGAAGTCCTTGATAGAATAAACACTTTGGTGGTCAAAGAAGGTCATAAACTCCTGGTAAAAAAAAAGACCAGACGTTGATGGGACGCTGTGATTCCTTTGTTCTTGAGACGGATGTACACTACCCAACCGATATAAACCTTTTATTCGACGCTGTCCGAAAAATGATTCAAATTGCCACCATGATCAGCCAGGATCTGGGTATGACCCTTTGGCGACAGCACGATTTTAATATACGTTCTTTTAAAAAACTCTTTCGCACTGCCCAAAAATTGAAACATTCTACTTCAAAGGATGAAAAAAAGAAGGCCGAAAAGAAGCAGTTAATCATTGCAGCCCACATCAATTATATCGAATCTGCAGAGGCTTTTGTCAAAACGGCAAATTTTACCATAGAACTTGTTGCTTCAAATGATCCCGTCTGTCTGGCAAAAATAGAAGAGTTGAAAACGTATATCGATCATGCTAATCGGCAGATTGATCAAATTAGGCGGCGTGTTGTAAAGGGTGAAAAAATCCCGCATAATGAAAAGGTCTTCTCGCTCTTTGAACCCCATACGGAATGGATCTCCAAAGGGAAAGCCGGTGTTCCCCAAGAATTGGGGCTGCGAGTCTGTATCCTGGAAGATCAATACGGCCTGATTCTGCATCATCAGGTGATGGAAAAAGAAACTGACGACAAGGTGGCAGTTGCCATGGTCGATGCCGCTCAAAGCAAGTTTCCAAATCTCAAAGGATGCAGTTTTGACAAGGGTTAAAGTGGACCCCATGTCAAGACCGATTTCCTCTTTTTTTAAGCTACATTTAAAATTTAATTTGCCAGATAGAATACCTTTTTTTTGTGTAAAATATAGCCTCCTTTGACCTTTTTTAAAGAAGTCTTTAAATTTTCATTTTTCCCTGGTATCGTTCTCTGCCAGCTCGGAGGATAAGGCCATGCTGGGAAGCAACCTGAGCGCCGTAGCTGGTGACTGAAGCATGGGGGCAGTGAGGTTACACTACGCACTGCCCTTTCCATGCTTTGGTCCTTTAAGCGTTAAATCCCGGGGGGCTTGGGGGGCTGGCCTCCCAAATCTAATCAGATAGAATTCCTTTTATTTCGTTGCATTAGCCATATAATAGATTGATTCAGGGGTCTTGTATTCTAATGACTGGTGAAGCCTTTCCTTGTTATAAAAATTCAAATAAGTTTTTAATGAGCTTTGTGCGTCTTTCATGCTCTGGTAGCTCTTTAAATAGACCTCTTCATATTTAACCGTTCGCCAAAGGCGCTCCACAAAGATATTGTCAAGTGCCCGACCCTTTGAATCCATACTGACCTTGATTTCGTGGTCTGTCAGAACCTTCAAAAAATTTGCCGCTGTGTACTGGCTGCCTTGATCTGTGTTGAAAATCTCAGGTTCAGCAATACTCAAGGCTTCTTCCAGGACTTCCACACAAAAGGTGTTTTCAAGGGTATTACTGAGCCGCCAGGACAAGACGTATCTACTAAACCAGTCTATCACAGCCGTTAAGTATGCAAAACCATTACCAATTCTGACATAAGTTATATCGGTACTCCACACATGATTGATTCTCGCAATATTTACACCCCTCAACAAATATGGATAAACTTTGTGTGCTTCGTTCCTCCTGGTTAATTTGGGCTTGGGATAGATGGCTTCGATCCTCATCTTTTTCATCAGTCCTTGAACCCGCTTGCGATTTACTTGATGTCCTTCCTGCTTCAGCCAGGCCACCAGCCTTCGACTCCCATAAAAAGGGGTCACCGTATGCTGTTTGTCAATTAAGTCCATCAACAAAAGCGTGTAAGGATCTATTGGCCTTGGTTGGTAATAAAGGGCTCCTTTTGAAACTTGCAGCAATTCACATTGCCGGTTTATGCTGATATTTGATAGGGTTGCATCTATCAAATACCTTCTGTCAGCTACTGATTGACTCAACCTTTTTTTTTAGATAGTCATTCTCTACTTCGAGTTGACCTATCTTCATGTATAATCCTGCAACCAGATTTTCATCATCCTTTTTATTTTTTTTTGTCGTTGAAAGAAGTTCCGGCAACCCTTCTATTGCCTCTTTTTTCCATTTCGTAAGCAGTGACCGATGAACTTGATATTTGGATGATAATTCAGCCACGGTTGCTTGTTCTCGAATCATATCAATTGCCATTTTTGCCTTAAGTTTTCCGCTGTAACTCTTTCTCATGGACCTCCTATTCCGGTATGAATTTGAAACTGGCTTTAGCACTTGTTGTGTCTCTTAGCAACTGGTTCAAATTATGGGGTCCATTATAGGTTTCTACAGTCCTGAAAACAAGAAAACTTTAAAAAAGAATCTTACCCTCCTGGTGCTTCCAAAAAAAGGGAAGCGAAACAAAGCTGAATTTGCAGAAGAAACAGCCGAGGAGTTTCGCAAATCCAAGAGAAAACACTCGGCAGTTGAGTCCGCCATCAACGGATTAGAAAACCATGGTCTGGATAGGTGCCCGGATCATGGTATTCATGGTTTTAAGCGGTATGTCAGTTTGTCGGTTCTGGCAAGGAACCTTCAGATTATCGGGCATCATATTCAACAGAAAGAGCTAAAACGGATTCAACGTAAATCAGGCTAAACCAAAGTAGCAGAAAAAGAGGCCGATTTAAGAAAAAAGGGATAGTCACGCCCAAAGTCAGGTTAAATTGTCAAAGATCAGCGAAAAAAGAACATTGCATCTCGCATAGCCCTCTGAAGAGATGAAAATCGAGAATTTATGAGGCCATCCGAAGACATCTCAAAAGGGTTTTCGGTCAGCCACTAGATATGAAAGAGAACTGCCGCCTCTGTTTATGATCAATTTTGTGCAAGCGGTAAAAGGTAATGACAAGAGAGCTTTTGTAGCATGTTTCGGTTTGAGCTTCCCTGGCGATCCGAGCGCCTCGCGGCGCCCGGAGAGAACGGTTCAGTACAGAGTTAACACAGTATGGTGGCAAAAGAATTACCTTATGGACCAGGAAGAGGCGGAGGAAGAATGAGCAATCCGTGGAAGGGCATAGACAAACCCGGGAACGACTTCAACGTTAGGCTGATCTCTGAGAAACATCCGCTGTCACTTTTCTGGGGACGGGACACACAGGGAAGGTATCTGTTCATATACGACCTGGATGCTGAATTCGCTCCTGAGCGCAAATCAATTCTTAAACTGTCAGGGATAACGCTTGGAGTAGCTCAAGACGGAGACCGAGCCAAGCTGGTCCTAATGCTTAACGAGAATGCAAACTGGGAACTTTTCTATTCATTGTGCACTGATCTGATCAGGGCAACTTCCTCTGTTGATGATCCCGGCAGTGGGACCAAAGTGTTTCTGAGACGTCTCACAAGATGGCAGGAATTTCTAAAGCGGAAACGTCCTGGTGTCCTTTCGCCTGAAGCCATCAAAGGACTGATAGGAGAACTTCTCTTCTTAGAAGAACGGGTAGTTTCGATATTCGGCTGGGAAACTGCCGTGGCTTCATGGAAGGGACCCGAAGACGCTCCCCAAGACTTCGCCATTCACGAGACCGCGGTTGAGGTGAAATGTCAGTCTGGAGGCTCTCAGCCGTCGGTAAGGATATCATCTGCAGAACAGTTGCTTCCGCAGCTGTCAGAAGGATATCTTGTGGTCTATACCATTTCTACCGCTGACTGTGAAGAGAAGGAAGGTTTTTCTCTTAGGGTCCGTTAAAGAATTAACCATCTATATATAGTATGCATTGACCCAATATGATATACTCTTTTTATGATAGAACTTGATGAAGTAACAAAGACCAGAATAGCCAGGGTAATGCCCATGCTTGCAGAAAACCAGAGGCGAAAGTTCCTGGGCATTGAGGCACTTGCCTTGGGCCATGGTGGAATTCAGGTTTTGAGCAATCTTACCGGGGCTTCCCGCTCGACTATTGCCATGGGTATTAAGGAAGCGGTCGAGGCAGAATCCGATCCCAAAGCCAGATCTTCCTTGACAGGCACGAAGCGCATAAGGGCCAAGGGTGCAGGAAGGAAAAATGTTGAAGAAACAAACCCTGGTGTCACAAAAGCTCTTGAGGCACTGGTTTCCGAATCCACTATAGGAAACCCTGAGAACCCCCTGTGCTGGACAACAAAAAGCCTCAGAAACCTTCAGGCAGAGCTTGTAAGGCAGAACTATCGCATAAGTCACGTTAAGATTGGGGAACTTCTTAAGGATCTGGGCTACAGCCTCCAGCTCAACAAGAAAGCCCTCCAAGTGGGCGAGACCCATGTGGATAGGGATGAGCAGTTTCAGTATATCAATGACAAATCGAAGACTTTCATGGAAGAGGGGCTACCTGTAATTTCTGTTGACACAAAGAAAAAGGAAAACATCGGTAACTTCAAAAACAACGGTGCCGAGTATGCCCCTAAAGGAAATCCTACTCGTGTGCTTGACCATGACTTCCCTATTCTGGGTTTGGGGAAGGCCAGTCCCTATGGTATCTATGATGTAAGGGAGAACGAGGGGTATGTAAATGTGGGTATTAGCAGTGATACAGCAATTTTTGCAGCACAGAGCATCCGCACCTGGTGGGATGAGATGGGTTGTATTAAGTATCATGATGCAACCAAACTCTACATCACCGCTGACGGTGGTGGAAGCAATGGCAGTAGAAACAAGCTTTGGAAGAAGTCATTACAGGAGTTTTCCAATGAGACTGGAATAGAGATACATGTTTCCCATTTTCCTCCAGGGACTTCAAAGTGGAACAAGATCGAGCACCGTATGTTCAGCCATATAAGCAAGAATTGGCGAGGAAAACCCTTAACGTCAATAGCAGTTATCATCAGTTTGATAGGATCTACAACAACCCAAAAGGGTCTGAGAGTGAAATGCGGTCTTGATACTAACGAGTACGAGAAAGGTATTAAGGTCTCAGATAAGGATCTGCAAGAGCTCAATATCAGCAAGAATGAGTTCCATGGAGAGTGGAACTATTGGGTGTCTCCGTCGGATGCTTTTGCATAGTTTATTTTTTAACGGACCCTTAACAGGCTGGTCGAAAGAATTCGAAATCAGCTGGAGGGCACAAATGAACCCACGAGAGAAAGATTTGAGGAACTTCTATTTATGGCAGGTTACATCATGCGTGAGGAGTACGATGAGCCAAAATACAAGCGAATTGCAGCAAGATGCTTCCAAATCAGGGATGGTTTCCCGAGAATTAAGCTGTCGTCAATTCCTGCCGGAATAGAGCGTGTATCATATTTGTTAAAACTGGAGCCTTGTAAACCATATGAAGCCAGCCCATCTTGGTGGGAGGAGTAACCATGACAATTGATGAATTTTATCAGGATTTCACTCAGGATATGCTGGCACGATCCGGTGCCGAAGAGAATTTCACGAGATCTATTTACCTTGATCACATGTGTTCACTGCTCGAAATTGAGGGAATCATTACCGGATATGACCTCACAGAACATAAAATCAGTCAGGCGGGGATGAGAAGTCAAGCAGTTGATGCGTGGTCTTTCGACGAGGATCGATCTTGTATAAACCTTATTCTCGCAGATTACAGGGTTTCAGATTCATTGCAGTCTCTTACTAATACGGATATAGGGAAAAACTTCAAGCGGCTCAGGAATTTCGTCAGCTCGGCGATGAATTCCGAGTTTACAGCAGCATTGGAAGAAACGGAACCAGTAGCTGGCCTTGCATGGCTCATACGTGAGTCACGAATGGAAATAGAGAAAGTTAACCTCATTCTTGTCTCCAATACCCTGATGAGTTCCAGGGTTGCAACACTTCCTGATGAAAGTGCATGGGACTATCCCACAACGTATGACGTATGGGACTTTGGAAGACTTTATAGAAATGAAACCTCAGGGAAGACCCGTGAGGAGGTGGAAATAGCTTTTGATTATCTGGAAGGAGGAGGGCTGCCCTGCCTGCCAGCATACACCGGGACTAATTCACTGAAATCCTATCTTCTTGTCATGCCCGGGGAAATTTTGGCCGATTTGTATTTTAAATACGGTGAAAGGCTTTTTGAACAGAATGTCCGTACATTCCTTCAGTTCAGGGGCAAGGTCAACAAGGGGATTAGAAATACTATCGTCAACGAACCTGATATGTTTTTCTCTTATAATAACGGTCTTTCAGCCACCGCGGAGGCAGTAGAGACAAACAGCGATGACAGCAGGATCGTTAGAGTCAGCAACCTGCAGGTTGTGAACGGAGGTCAGACAACAGCATCGATCTTTACTGCCCGAAAGAAGGAGAAAGTCAGCCTCGATAAAATCTATGTTCAAATCAAGCTGTCAGTAATTGATCCGGAATTTGTTGATGAAGTAGTACCGAGAATTTCAGAGTACTCGAACACACAGAACAAGGTGAACGCAGCTGACTTCTTTTCAAATCATCCGTTCCATATGCGTATCGAGGAGTTTTCCAGACGACTGTGGGCTCCCGCCCAAGAGGGAAGTCTACAGCAGACTCACTGGTTCTACGAACGTGCACGCGGACAATATGCAAACCAGCAGGCCAATCTCACTCCCGCACAAAAAAAGAAATTTCTGTCTCAGAATCCGCGAAAACAGGTGTTCACTAAAACCGATCTTGCCAAGTTTATTTTGTCCTTTGATGAGGCCCCCCATGAGGTCAGTCTTGGAGCTCAGAAGGCGTTCTCCGGAACACCACGCACAAAGGGGTTGGTGGGGAGGATCTCTGTTCGGTGGGACGGGGGCTACGATAAAGACTTTAATGAAGTATGGTTCAAGAGGGCTATAGCGAAGGCTGTATTCTTCAGGCAGGTTGACTGGATGGTCTTTAAAAGTCCGTGGTATTCAGGCTACAAAGCGAACATCGTGACCTACACACTGGCGAAGTTCACCAACATGCTTCGAAAGGCAGGACTGAGGGTTGACTTTCTCGCCGTCTGGGAGAAGCAGTGCGTACCGGATGATCTTATGCATCAGCTCGCAGTTGTGGCGGAAAACGTGAACGAAGTGCTCTGTTCTCCTCCCGAGGGCATTACATCCAACGTAAGCGAATGGGCCAAAAAGGATGCCTGCTGGGACGAGATCAGAAAATTGAAAATATTTCTCTCCGACGGTGCTCGACGAGTGCTTATAAGGAAGGAAGAAAGCCTGGAACGGGAAAAAGAAGGCAGGAGAATCCAAAAGATCGATGACGCTATTTATGCTCAGACATATGTGCTGGATAAGGGAGCCGGTTACTGGAAACAGCTTCGTGAGTGGAACCGTGTTGCAAAAAAACTTAGTCCGAAGGAGTTTAGTATTTTAAATATTGCCTGTTCGATTCCAAGAAAATACCCTTCTGAAAAACAGTCATCTGTCCTGATGAAGGCAGAACAGCGGGCAGTGGAAGAGGGCTTTTTCGTTGGCTGACCGAATCAGTATGGAACGACGCAGCTGGAACATGAGCCGAATTCGTTCTAAAGACACAAAGCCTGAGATGATACTCAGATCGGCCCTTCACAGAAAGGGTTTTCGTTTCAGAAAAAACGACAGCAGGCTTCCTGGGAATCCTGATATTGTCCTCCCGAAATACTGTACCGTTATCCTTGTTCACGGTTGTTACTGGCACAGGCACGAAGGATGTAAAAAAACTACTACTCCCAAGACAAACACTGAATTTTGGACGGAGAAATTTGCAAAAAACGTAGAACGAGACAGGGAGGTGAAAAAAAAACTGAAAGAGGATGGATGGAAGGTAATCACTGTATGGGAATGCGAAATTGCAACAAAAGAAAAGCTCTTTGACAAGGTGCGGGAGTTGTCAACTTTGATTCACGAGTAGCCGAGCTGGGCTCTCAATGTTCACTTCTATTGATAGTGCCTCAGGCCATAATTCAAAATAGCGTAAAAATCTTGAAAAATCAAAAATCAGGTCACATCTTTATTGGATTTTTGCTTCCAGGGTTGAAACTCTTTTAAAGATGAGGACTACTATCAGAGTAAGGTCCGTTTTTAGACCGAACGATCCCCCAGACTATCCCTTCCATACCTTTTCTTAAATCAATAAAAGTTAATGATTCGTATCTATTCAGCCTCGAAAAAAAATGAGTCAATTTTTATTTTTTACTTGACAGTGTTTTTTTGAGAAAAATAGATTTTTGAGTTGTACTTCAGGCTTTATCCGTTTAAAGAGGATAGCCCCTATAATAGGCTATTACCTCAACAATCCGGTCACGGTCAATGGCCAGCCATATGGGATAAAAACAAATGTAACCGGAGGCAACCTGAAGCGAAAAATTTGTCTCTGAAAACCTGTGTTATAATACCTCCATAAATAAACGATGTACATGGAGGTTCTTGTTGGGAATAAAGGTGGATTCGATCGACGTAGATGAAACAGTTAAGACAGCCCGAAAATTGCTGGAAGAGGAACAGATTTCTCCGGCATTGAAAGCTGCACTTGACGTCTTGTTTTTGTTGGTCACTTTATTGTGTAACCGCCTGGGCCTTAACAGCAGTAACAGCAGCAAGCCACCCTCTTCAGATCCCAATCGAAAAAAGACAAAGAGAGAACCGGGGGTAAATAAGCCCGGCGGACAAGCTGGGCATATCGGCAGTACTCTGGAAAGAGACCCGAATCCTGATTTCGTAGAACCCATAACGGTTGACAGAGCCACCCTTCCCGAGGGTACCTACAAGGAGATAGAACCTGTTGTCAGACAGGTGATTGATATCGACATTACAAAAATCGTGACGGAATACCGGGCTCAAGTACTTGAGGCTGAAAATGGCAACCGCTATACCGCTGTTTTCCCTGAAGGTGTCACCAAAGCCGTTCAGTATGGTGTCAGTGTGAAGGCCTACGCCACATTCTTTTCTCAATATCAGCTGATTCCCTATGACAGGGTAGAAGAAACCTTCAGGGACCAGTTGGGAATTCCCATCAGCAAAGGGTCAATATATAATTTCAACAAAGAGGCCTTTATAAAACTGGAGGAGTTTGACCAAATTGTCAAACGCAGACTGTTTCAGTCGCATTTATGTCATGCCGATGAGACCGGCATCAATATAAACAGTGTCAGGCGCTGGCTGCATTGCACATCCAATGCGCTCTGGACCTATTTTTTTCCCCATGAAAAAAGAGGCAAGGAGGCCATGGATGAAATAGGCATTCTTCCCCTGTTCAAAGGCATTCTCTGCCACGATCACTGGAAACCATATTTGAAATATGATTGTCAGCATTCCCTTTGCAATGCCCATCACTTAAGAGAGTTGGAGCGGGCATGGGAACAGGATAATCAGACATGGGCCAGGGACATGAGGGATTTGTTGAAAGAGATCAATATTGCGGTGGATGATGCCGGTGGCCAACTCAATCCGGCAAATTCTGAAGAATACCGAAAAAAATATCGGGATCTGCTGGAAACAGCCCAAAAGGAATGCCCGCCACCTGATGAAAGCAAGAGGAAAAAAGGACAACGGGGCCGACTCAAGCGCTCTAAATCAAGAAGTCTTCTTGAACGATTGGTGGACTATGAAACCGAAACCCTGAGATTCATGGACAACCCCTTGGTACCCTTCACTAATAACCAGGGTGAAAATGATATCCGGGTGTTTCCGCTCCGAGGAGGGTGCGAAAATTTTTTGTCGGGTTCGAAGCTATCTTTCCACGTGCAAAAAACATGGGATGATGGCAAGCGAAGCATTGCGCATTTTATTTGGAGGCAAGCTTCCCGATTTTTGCTATGAAGATTAGTCAAGTTAAGGAATTGCCCTGCTGTTTATTTCGATAAACAGCAGGGGGCTATATTTCGAGGCTGAATAGATACAATGATTCTTACATTATTCATAACTCATCCGATAAGGCATATATTTAAGGCATTCCCAGATATTTTAGTGCGTTGCGGAGGCTTGACCCGATTCTCCCCAAGTTCCTTTGACAGACTTTTTTGTCTTACTCCTGAAAACCTGATATATAAACCAGGAAATATGGATAGTGTTTATCGGCCCATAAAGAATCATTGATTCCAAAGGAATAATTTATGAACCTTGTTTACATCTGTCCCCAGTTCCCACCGAATTTCTCACCCTTTTGCAGTCGCCTCAAGGCGTTAGGCGTAACGGTACTTGGTATCGGCGACGGACCTGCTGAATCCCTTAACCAGGAGATAAGCGATTCCCTGGCCGCCTACTATATGGTCGATGACCTGCATAATTACGAATCCCTGGTCAAGGCATGTGGCTATTTCACCCACCAGTACGGTAAAATTGACCGCCTTGAATCTCACAACGAATATTGGCTGGCAACCGATGCCGGGCTTCGCCTGGATTTCAATATTAAGGGGTTGAAGCCGGCTGATATGCAGTTTATTCGACGTAAATCCGGGATGAAGGAGGTCTTTCGCAAGGCAGGTATCAAGGTTGCACCCGGGAAGGTCGTTCATACGCTTGCTGATGCTGAAGGGGTGATCAAAGAGACCGGATACCCGGTTGTTGCCAAACCAGACGATGGGGTCGGTGCCCTCGATACCTTCAAAATCAACAATAATAAAGAGCTCCTCTCATTTATTGAGAAAAAACCGGATCATGATTACATAATGGAAGGTTTTGTCAAAGGCACCATTTTCTCCTTTGACGGCCTGACGGACCGGGACGGTAACATCATCTTCTGTACCGCTCATACATTTAGCCAGGGGATCATGGATGTGGTCAACAATGAGGACCATGTTTTTTACTACTCACTCAGAAGTATCCCAAAAGAGCTTGAAACGGTTGGACGCAAGGCTGTCTCCGCCTTTACAGTTAAAGAGAGATTCTTTCATATTGAATTCTTTAAAACCGGCCCCACCGACTATGTGGCCCTGGAGGTCAATATGCGGCCGCCGGGTGGGTACACCACCGATATGTTCAACTATGCAAGCGATATCGACGTTTATAAGCTGTGGGCCGAAGTGGTGTGTGGCCGAACCGAGCCTCTGGACTACCGCAGGAAATACCATTGCTGCTATGCAAGCCGCAAAAACCGCTTTAACTATGTTCACAGCCACGAAGAAATCATGGCGCACTATGGTTCCTGTATCCTTGAAGTTCCTTCAGTACCGGGTGTCTTCAGCACAGCCCTGGGCGATATCGGTTATATCTTCAGGGTTGAACATGAGCGGGAGCTGTTTGAAATAACCGCTTTTATCCATGAGATGTAAAATGCAAAGAAAGAATGGAGTCACTGCATGAAGACAGAATATCAGTGTTGGCACAGTCCCCATCTGGGGAGAGATATGGAACTTAAGGTCTACGGCCACTGGGGTGTGCCTTTTATTGTTTTTCCCTGTTCCAAGGGTCGTTTTTACGATTACGAGAACATGGGAATGATCGATGCAATAAAGCCGTTTATCGAGGCGGGAAAAATTAAAATCTATGCCGTGGACAGCGTTGACAGTGAGTCATGGTATAATTTTTCAGTCTCCCCATCGGAGCGCAACAGCCGTCATGAGGCCTATGATCAGTATATCTGCGCAGAGGTTCTCCCCTTTATCCGGCAGGATTGCCGGGCAGATGTGAAGGTTATGGTCAACGGTTGCAGTATGGGTGCTTATCACAGCCTGAATTTCTTTTTGAAACATCCTGAACTCTGCCAGGGGGTGCTGGCCTTAAGCGGTTTGTACCGGTTGGACCGCGCCGAGTTTGGTCTTGCACCCGGCCAGGTTGAGGGGGTCTATTTTAACTCGCCGATAAGCTATCTGCCGAATCTCAACGATCCGAATATTTTAGAGCAATATCGTCAGAAGACCATTATCATCTGTGCGGGACAAGGTTCCTGGGAGGATGAGGCGGTTGCAGACACTAAGGCTGTAGATGAACTACTAAAAGGCAAGGGGATAGATGCCTGGGTCGATCTCTGGGGCTATGACGTTAACCATGACTGGCCCTGGTGGTTCAGGCAGATGAACTATTTCCTTGGCAAGCTCTATGGCAGTTGAGAGCATCTTGGGGGAGGATTCCCCGCTCGTTCTTTACTTTATTTTTAACTCACAGGCTTGTTCTTGGATTCTCGTTTTACCAGGAGCAGGGTATTGCATGTTACGGAAAGACTGCTACAGAGCATGGCCGTTGCCGCTATGATGGGATTTAAAAATCCGCCGGCCGCCACCGGGATGCTGATGATATTATAAATCAGGGCAAATATGAGGTTTTGTTTTACTTTCCGGTTGACGCGTGTGGCAAGCGCTATAAAATCGATGATCTGGACCGGGGTTTCCTGCATCAGGGTAATGGCGGCAACACCTTCGCCCGGGTTGAGACCTGAATGAACGGCCATGGCAATATCGGACTGGCCCATGGCCGGCGCATCGTTTACGCCGTCGCCCACCATGGCAACTTTTTTGCCCGACTGTTTAAGGCGTTTGACGAATTCAGCTTTTTCATGGGGCAGCAATCCCCCATGGGCGTTTTCAGCCGGGATCTGCACAAAGGCTCCGGCGGCCTGGGTGGGTCGTTCAGCATCTCCTGAAATCAGATAACAGGTGAGGCCTCTTTTGTAAAGATCTGCAACAAGGGTCTTTACGCCGGTTTTCATTGCGTCCCCCAGGTGGACAGCTGCTACAATCCTATCATCTTGAGATAAAAAAACCGTTGATATGACCTGGGCGTCCTGCCGGGCGAACGAGATAAAAGAGGGGTCTGCCTGATCATTTTTATTCACAAAATCCCTGCTGCCGAAGCAGTAGGTTTTGTCCTGATACTGGCAGCTGACCCCGTTGGAATGGTAAGTGAGGTTTTCCAGATCAAGGGGCGGTAGGTTCATTGCCATGGCAAAGGCGGATATGGTGTGGGCAATGTAGTGGTCCGATTCTTGTTCCATGGCATGGACGATCTGCCAGGCCTTTTCGGCTGGGAAATCCTTTGCCGTGTCCATGCCCAGCACCTTAAGCCTGCCCGTGGTCAGTGTGCCGGTTTTGTCAAAAACAATGGTATCCACTCCCTCAATACGTTCAAAGGCTTCAAAATCCCTTACCAGGATCCCTTTTTTCCCGGCGGCAGACACGCCGGCCACTAGGGCAAGGGGGATGGCAATGCCAAGGGCGCAGGGGCAGGAAATGACCATGACGGAGATTCCCCTGTTAAAGGCGTCGTAGGAGGTCAGCCCGTAGAACAGCCAGACGAAATAGGTCACCGCGGAAAGCCCGATGACCGATGGGACAAAAAATTTTAAGAGATCCTCAAACCGCTGGGTCTGGGCGGTTTTTTCGGACAGACTGTTTTCCATGATGGCAAGCATTCTGCCGAGAATGGAGTCTTCGCCCACTTTCACGGCTGTAACCTGGATCTTGCCGGAAATAATCCGGGTGCCGCTCTTGACCGTGTCCTGGGGCCGGACATTGATAGGTTTTGCCTCGCCGGTGATGGATGACTCGTCAATGACGGCAGCGCCCTTGGTGACAATGCCGTCTGCCGCCAGGATTTCCCCTTCTTCGGCCAGGAACGCGTCCCCCTGGGACAATTGCTTGATGGAAACATACCGTCCCCTGGGAAACTGCTCGGCACAGATTCTGACTTTCTGGGGAACCAGGGAAAAGAATTTCCACAGGCCTTCGGAGATTTTGGTCTTTGCGGACTGTTCGAGCATTTTTCCCGTCAGGATCAGCAGGATCAGCATGGATGCGGCATCAAAATAGAGGTGGATGCTTCCCCTGTAAAAATGAAACAGGCTGTAGGTATAGGTTGAGAATGAGCCGGTGGAGACCAGGGTTTCCATTCCCGGCCATCCGGATGTGATACCGGCCAGGGCCCGTTTGTGTATGGGATATCCGCCGTAGAACACAACAACGGTGGCCATGATGAAAACCGGCCAGGCCAGAAGCTGCACAGCATGGGGGGAGAGCTCAATGAAGAACCCCGAATAGATCGCCCAGCTGAGCATCATGACGTTCATGGTTAAAAACAGGGTCACACAGATCCGGATAAATTCTGATCTGCTTTTTGAGGCTTTCTGATCAATGTCCGCAGCAGGGTATCCGAGTTTTTCAATGGCGGCATAAATTTTATCCGGGGATGTTTTTACAGGATCGTACACCACGCTGCCCCGGTCGCTGGAAAAATTGCACGAGGCGTTTACCACGCCCTTTGACCGGGTGAGGGTGGTTTCAATCAGCCATGCACAGGCCGGGCACCACATGTTTTGAATCTGGAGATTAAGGGTCAGATAATTGCCGGCATCCATGGGGATCTCAGCGTCGGTCCCGGGCAACTCTTTGGCTGGGGCTTCAAGGCGTGTTTCCCATGATTCCGACGTCTCTTTGGACGTGTCCGGGACAATACCTGCGGCAACGCATTGCTTGTAAAGGTCGGTCTCCTTGAAATCTTTGGTATCTTTGTACTGGTCCGATTCCATGAGCATGGCATGGACCATTTTGCAGCCCTGGCAGCAGAAGATGTCTTTTGACGTCGGTTTAGAAACCTTAACACCCAGGCCGCAAAGGGTGCACGGAACGCGTGTTTTCATTGGCGGCTCTTCAGACAGGGCATACGTAGGGGTTCGATCCTGCAACCGGAGATGATCAAAGGGCGGTTTTCTGTATGTGCCGGATATACCGGATAACCGCTTCCCGGCTTTCAACGGACATGGAGCTTGCAAGAGCTGGTGTTTTTTTACTTCCATAGCTGATCGAGGCAAACAAGTCCCCATCACTCATGGCAACGGTTTTCTCACCGGTCAGGTCCGTGGGCAGGGGGAAAAAACTCTGGCCCACGGTGCCAAGCCCGTCCATTCTGGGACCGTGGCAATGGGAGCAGAACGCCTGGTAATCCTTTTCTCCTTGTGCCAGCACGGCCTGGGCAGGATCAATGGGGGTCAGGGTAAAACCGGTTTTTAAGAGTTCCCTGATCAGGGCCTCACTTTTTGTGTCGGCAATGGCTCGTTTGTCCATTACAAGTTCGGGTTCCTCGTGGGGCCGGACCACCGGGGTTTGATACATTCTCCCGGCTTTGAGGTAGGTATCGTACAGGGTAATGACCGTATAGACCCCGGTTAACACCAGCGACACAAAAACGGCAAGAATCAGCACCTTTTTCATCTATTTGCCCTCCTTGCCGCTGATATGCTGGCCCAGGGGATTTTTCGGGTATACCCCATAGGGGGATTGCGAAGGCAGGCTTTTCACGGGCCGGTAGTCCCAGGTCGGCGGGCCCTTGTCCGACACCACCTTAAAAGAGAAAAATCCAACACCGAGGATGATGGCCACCATGGTGGTGATCCATAGGAAGGTGCGCACAAGGGACTCTTTGGGTTTGAGTGTTTCTGTCATTTTATAAAATAACCTCCGAAAGTCCGTAATACAGAATATAGTACAGCGCCCATAGAACAGTGCCGCCAACGATCAGGGCCATGATCATGGGAAACGGGCCGTCTGCCTTTTCGATGCCGTCGGCAAAGCGCTGGACGGCTTTTAAGTTGGAGACCCTGGATCGGGGACCGAACATGGGCAGAACCCACAGGGTCACGCCAAACAGGATTGCGAAAACAAGGGTCAGAATGATCATGGCAAGTACCTGCTGGGTATTTAAAAGCTGGAAAAATCTCATTTGTCAATCCTTGGTTTTTGGTCTCTGTTTCGGGTTTTGTATCTGCCTTCCGGAAAATTGCCGCCTATCTGAAAAAAAGGGCATAACCCACCAGGGCAACGCTTGCCCCAATGGCTGCAAGGGCCAGGTAAAAGACAAAATAAAGATCCCGCCCGGCCTTTGCCGACGGTGTTGTTGCCGGTTGCGTGCTCTCCTCCATGGCCAGAAACCTTGCCCGCTGCTGGTCGGCAAATTGTCCGGTTTTCAGCGCCCATACAAACACGCCAACGCCGATAAACAGTCCGGTCAGAATATATGCCAGAAAAAACGGATAATACATGGGTCAGCCTTTATAGGTATTCAAAGGGTTATTCATATGCCGCATCAATTCCCTTGGGTTCCTGATCGGCATCGATCTCGCCAATAAAGTATTTGGCAATATAGTTTCCCACATCCCATATTTTTTCAGATTCCAGTTCCCGTTTAAAATAGGGCATGGCGGTTCCGGTAATGCCGTTCATGATCTGATAGTAGATAATTCCGCCGCTGATGCCCCGGCCTTTGAGGATGGTAAAGTTCAACGGTGGTGGATTCAGATAGGGCTGGGCCGGTCCCATGCCGTCTCCCACGGGTCCGTGGCAGCCAAAACAGAAGTCCTGGTAGATCTTTTCACCCCTTGCAAGGCCCGCCGCTGAGGCGGGATAGGGGGTGGGGATGTCGTGCCAGCCCTTGGGGACATTGGCATGAATCCAGGCCACGTTTTCGTTCACCCCCGCCTCGTACGCGTCAATTGATCGTTTTTTCCACAGGGTTTGTCTCTCCATTCTCAGGTCTGCATTCTTGAGCCCGAGACTCTGGGTATACCGGATCAACAGGTCCATGTTGGGCTGTTTTAAAAATTGAAACGGGGGCATGATGGAGAGGGGCCGTGTAAATCTGGGGTTGGTAAAATGGGCCTGGTGCCAGTCATCCGGATGCTCTCCGCCTTCCTGGGACAGATCCGGACCCGTTCTCTGGGAGCCCAGGAGGATGGGATAATCCTTCAGGTAGTCTCCTGCCTGGGCCAGCCTTTCTGCCCCAAGTCCCCAGTCCACCGACCGGATCGACTGGGTATGGCAGTAAACGCATCCGTTACTGATATAGAGGGCCCGGCCCTTTTCTTCCATGGCCGTCCGGGTTCTGAACAGATCCGAAGGAATGGTTTTGCTGGTGTCGGCATAGGGAAGAATGATGACGACCGATACCACGGCAATGAGGATAAGAAGGCTGCCGATGACTATGGCTGCGGGTGTCATTTTCATGGGGTTTCTCCGGGAGTTGAATAGAGTGATCTGAAAATATTATAAAACCCTGACAGAGCAGACAGAAAAATTAACAGCCCCAGGGACGCCCGGACAATATTGTATATGTGGATCTCAGGAAGTACCCTGTACACGGTTTCTCCGTTCAGCCAGGCATTGCCCTGGATGAGTCCGGAAATGGTTAAGACGATGGTGAATCCGACCAGGCCGATCAATACCATCCAGTATTGGAAATTGGCCAGGAACGGGCTGAAAAGCGGTCTGCCGGTTATCCTCGGGAGGATGAAATACATCCCTCCCAGGGCGATCATTCCGGCAAATCCGAGAACGCCCACATGGGCGTGGCCCACCACCCAGTGGCTGAAGTGGGTCACCCGCTGGACATCGGGCAGCGCCATCATCGATCCGCGGATACTGACGATGAAGTACATGATGGTTCCGGTAAAAACAAACTTTCCGCCAATATCTTCACTGATCAGTCCAATCTTGCCCCTGGCCGTGTACCAGATATTGATGAGAAAGGCCATGACCGGAATCACCATGGCAATACTGTCGACAATGGCGACCACCTTGAGCCAGGTGGGAACCGGCACCTGTAAAAGGTGATGGGTTCCGATATGGGTGTAAATGACGATCAGGGCCCAGAAACCGAGCAGGGAGAGGGTGTGGCTGTAAAGCGGTGTCCGGCAGACCTGGGGAATGATGTAATAGGCAATGGCCGCAGCCAGGGGCGTCAGCAGGAGCCCGAACACGTTGTGCCCGTAAAACCAGAGGAGAATGGCATCGGGAATGCCCACAAGGGCGCCCGAGTCCGGCTGCCAGATAACGTTGCCCAGGCTGTAGGTACAGGTGGTGAGCAGAATCCCGGCCAGCACATACCAGACCGACACATACAGGATTTTCTCCTGCCTGCTTTTTACCGTCATCATGAAATTAAAGAAAATAAGGCTGAAGGCAACCACGATACCGATATCAATGGGCCAGATCATTTCAGCGTATTCCCGGCCCTGGGTATAGCCTGCGGCAAGACTGACCACCAGGGCCACAACGGCAATGTTCCACAGGACGACGGTGAACACCCCCAGCCGTTCACTGTACAATTGGGTCCGCAGCAGCCGGGGAACCAGATAAAACGCACTGGCCAGCAGTCCCGGGGTCACAAACCCGAACAATACCAGGTTGACATGCATGGGGCGAAGTCTTGAAAAGAGAAGCCAGGCAATGTTGCCGGTTAAATCAGGGGCCACAAGCTCTGTGGCCGCAATAAATCCTGCCAGGGTGGCCACCATCATCCAGACGGCAGAGGTCAAACAAAATCCCCTGGCTGTCAGGTAAGTGGCCGTATCGGTGCGGGTCAGGTTCTCGGGCAAAACAAATACTCCTCTATTAATTGTGACAGGAAAGCCAGCAGTCCAGGTTGGCTTTTTCCTTCCTGTGACATTGGATACAAAATCCCATTTTAAATTCATGGCGTTTAAGCCGGTCGGTTCCTGCGACATCTCCGTGGCAGGCCTCACACTGGAATTCCTTTTTTATGTGGCGTTCATGGTTGAACATGACGTGTTCGGGTACATAAAATACCTTCTTCCACGGTGTGGGCGTCTGGGTGTCAAAGTAATTGTGTTCTTTTCTGATTTCCGGGTGGTTGGGAATAATAAAGTTGTGGCAGTAAAGACATTTTTCCACCGGCGGAATCCCGGGATGGACCGACCGGTCCACATAGGAATGGCAGAAACGGCAGTCGATTTTTTTGTTGCCTGCATGGAGCCTGTGGCTGAAAGCAATGGGCTGGACCGGCCCTGCATTCACATGGGGCATGATATAATAAAAATAGGCAAACAGGGCGAGCAGGATGATCAAGGCGCTCAAAACAAACAGTTGGATTTTGTTCTCCCGCACCTGGGCTGAAAACAGCTTGAACTGGGAAACAAGGGTCAGGGGGCGGCCCTTTGTTCCCACCAGAATCACCAGGATGGTAAGGGTTAAAAGTGTCAGGGAGACCAGTATTATTTCCATTGAACCACCTCCCCGGAATCGGTTTTCAGTGCTTCAGGAAATTGTTTGAAATAGGCTAAAATGGCCATGATGATGAGGCCCAGAAAGCCAAGGGTAATGATGAGTTCACTGATGCCGATGGGAAACACACCCGGGTCGTGGGCAAGGAAACCGGGGCCGAGGAGGAGAAAATGCTCGATCCAGAGTCCTGTCAGAACACAGGCGCTGAGAACGATCATGCACCGGGGGGATTGTTTTATCTTTCTGCTTAAAAGGATGATAAACGGCAGGATAAAACAGCCGAGAAAGACGGTCCAGGCAAGATAACTCCATGGATGGGTCATGGTGCGTTCAATGATGTATGCGGTCTCTTCGGGAATGTTTCCGTACCAGATGACCACGAACTGGGAGTAGAAAAAATCTCCCCATACAATGCTGAAGCCGAAAAAAAGCGTGCTCATGTCGGCCAGCTGGACCGGGGTAAGGGTAAAGGGAACCCTTGGGTTCAGGTGAAGAATCGATACCAGCAGGATAATAGCGCCGAATCCGGCGTAGATGGCTTTGATAAAGGTGTAGGCACCAAACAGGGTGGAATACCAGTGGGGGTCTGCGCTCATGACCAGATCAAATCCCACAAGGGCCAGGCACATGGCAAAGGCAAACATGTACCAGCCGGCAAAAATCGTCATTCGGTGCTTGATGGTTTCAGGGTCATGGAGGCTTTGTTCAAACCGATTGAATAAAAATGTTTTCAGCCGGGTATTTTTCGGGGCGGTCTTTAATCTGAATTTAAGAGAATGATACAGGTAACCAAACCCAAGCGTGTAGAGAATCAGAAACGCTGCACCGTCCCGGACAAATAAAAACTGAGGATTCAGCCACACCTCCTTGCCGTGGAGATTTTGTCCAATCCATGGAAATACATGGTCCTCTCCGATGAAAAGAACAAGAAACAGTACAAAGGAAACCGGGAAAAAAGCGGAAAAGGCCTCTGCAACTGCCGCAAGGGTGTGGCTCCAGCGAGCCTTGGTAAAGTGCATGAGGGTGGAAAACAAAAGTCCCCCGCAGGAGAGGATGGTAAAGAACATGAAATTGGTCAGGTAAGCCAGCCAGGCTTTTTCCGGATGACTGCCTGCTGCCCGGACGATGAAAAATAGAAACCCGCCTCCGGCAACGAGAGCCGGAATGAGGAACACACTCTTTTTCAAAGGTGCTGAAGGTTCTGTTAATGCCGTACCTTCTGGTAATGCCGGATCCATGGACGTCATTTGTTTTCCCCCGGTTGTTTTAAAGAACCTGTACGGTCGAGCAGATCTCTCAGGCGGTCGGCATCTTCGGCGGTTGAAGCCACTTCAATCCCATACATCGAGCCTGAGCATTCCGGGTCATAATTTTTTTCATAGTCTGGGTCAGGAAGCCCCACCTGGGTCACGATGCCCAGCACATTGCCCAGCACGGCAAACAGGATGGTGAACTCAAAGGCGATGACAAAAAACGGTATCCAGGAGACAATGGGCTTGCCACTGACAATGAGGCTCCACCGGGTGGCCGTGAACACGGCAAGGGAAAATCCGGAAAAGAACCCAATGATACCGCCGGTCAGGGTAAACCATCCGATCTTGCTTTTCTTTGCGCCCACGGCCCGGGCAAGGGCGTTGCTGGGAATGGGGCTGTGCACTTCGGTTACCTGGAACCCCTTTGCCTGAATTTTTTCCACAGCCGCCAGGGTTTCTTCCTGGGTGTTATAAAGACCTGTGACAATGATGGCATCTGCGTTCATGAATTACTCCGTTTTATGATGTATCATTTCTTTCATTTCAGTCATGGAAACCGACGGCAGGTGCTTGACAAACAGCAGGAACAGGAAAAAGAAGAGACAGAACGCCCCCACCATGATGCCGCCCTCAACCCATGTGGGGCGGTAATGGCCCCAGGCATTGGGCAGAAAATCATGGGCAACGCTGCCTGCGATGATGACGAACCGCTCAAACCACATGCCGATATTGACAAAGATCGAGATGATAAACAAAGGAATGATATGGGTTCTGATTTTTTTGGATAAATAGAGAAGGGGGATGACGGTGTTGCAGACCACCATGATCCAGTATTCGGGCGCATAATGGCCAAACGCCCGCCACCAGAAGGTCTCCATTTCAATGGTGTTGCGGCTGTACCAGGCGATGAACAATTCCGTGGCATAGGAGAAGCCGACAATGATGCCGGTAAAAACAATGGTTTTTGCGATGCTTTCAAGTACATCCATGGTGATCAGCGCCTCGTACTTGAGTATTCTTCTCAAGGGGATGCACAGGGTTAAAACCATGGCAAGGCCTGAATGAATGGCGCCGGCAACAAAATAGGGTGCAAAAATGGTGGTGTGCCAGCCGGGTATCACGCTCAGGGCAAAATCCCAGGACACCACACTGTGGACGGAGATGACCAGGGGGGTGGCAAGGCCTGCAAACAACAGGTAGGCCCTTGAATAGTTCATCCACTGACCGGTTCTGCCGGACCATCCAAGGGAGAGCACCTTGAAGATCTTTTTGCGGACTCCCTGGGAGCGGTCCCTGATAATGGCCAGATCCGGCAGAAGCCCGGTATACCAGAAAAGGCTGCTCACGGTGAGGTAGGTGGAGATGGCAATGACATCAAAGATCAACGGAGATTGAAAGTTGGGCCACAACGTCCGCTGGTTGGGAACGGGCAGCATATAAAAGACCAGCCAGACCCGTCCCAGGTGGATAAAGGGAAACAGACCTGCGATGCACACGGCAAACACGGTCATGGTTTCAGCAGCCCTGGCAATGGGGTTTCTCCATCCTGCCCGGAACAGGAACAGAATGGCTGAAATCAGGGTGCCGGAATGGGCAATCCCCACCCAGAAGACAAAGTTGATCAGGTAGGTGCCCCAGTGGACCGGTGTGTTCATGCCGGCCACACCCACGCCCACAAAGATCTGGTAGGCCCAGCAGGACGCCCCCAGGAGTGCCCCGCAAACCAGCAGGGCTATGACGCACCAGTAGGCCTTTCCCGGACGGGACAGCGTGTCCAGGACCGTGGTATTGATTGTTTCAAAGGTCAATTGAGACGTAGAAGACATAGATTTAAAACCTCTGGTTGAAGGTTTATAAGAAACTTGCTCCGGCCGTGCCGGTTATAATTCCTGCACCCTTTTCTTCAGATAAATAACGGCCGGTTTGGTGTTCAGGTAGCCCAGCACCTGGTAGGCCCGCAAATCCCGGGCAAGACGGGAAACCGCAGAGTTCTTGTCCAGGAAATTGCCAAAGGTCAGTGCATTGGCAGGGCAGGTCTGCACGCAGGCCGGCTGAACCTCGCCGTCCCGGATCTTTCGGTTTTCGTTCTTTGCCTGGTTGTGGGCTTTTTTTATTCTCTGTACGCAAAATGAGCATTTTTCCATGATCCCTTTGCTTCTGGCCGTGACATCGGGGTTGAGCTGAAGGTCGAGTGGTTTGGGACGTTCCCAGTCAAACCAGTTGAATTTTCTGACCTTGTACGGGCAGTTCTGGGCACAGAATCTCGTGCCGATACAGCGGTTGTAAACCTGGTTGTTGAGCCCCTCCTTGGAATGGTGGGGGGCGTACACCGGGCATACCGACTCACAGGGCGCGGCATCGCAGTGCTGGCACATCATGGGAAGGAAAATCAGCCGGTCGTCGATGTTCTGGTCCTGGTATCGCTCGATTCTCAGCCAGGCCATTTCCCGGCCCTTTATGATCTGCTCTTTTCCCACAACGCCGATATTGTTTTCCGCATAACAGGCGGCCACGCAGGCGTCGCATCCCACGCATTTGTCCAGATCCACGATCATTCCCCACCGGTAGCCCTCGTGGTCGTGGGCCGCGTAAACATCCCGTTTCTTATCGTATCCCTCTTTGGTCGGCAGGGTTAAGGGGAACTGGTTCATATCCAGGCCCGGGCCCTGGGCGTTCCCGTGGCCGCCAGAGTCGCCGTGGCCGTCCGATTCGCCGTGGCCGCCAGAATCCCCGTGGCCGCCCGATTTCCCATGGTCGTTTTTGCCATGGCCGTTGCCCGTGACCATGGACAGGGCGATTTTTCTCTTGTACTGGGACCGGCTGCCGTCCGTCTGGGGAAGGGCTTCAACCCTGCCGGTCTGTTTCACCGACGTGGGGGTGATCAGATACGAAAGAAAATCAGACGTTGCAAGCGTGCCCGACAAAAGATCAATGGGGTTGCTGCCAAATCCTGCGGCGTACCGGCCGTAGGATTTGTGGCCCTGGCCGGTCTGCATGACCATCACCCCGGGCGCAACGCCCGTGTAGGAATAGACCGGGGCTGAAATGGTGTGGTCGTTGGATGCAATGGTCAGGACGTCACCGTGGGCAAAGCCGTGTTCTTCAAGGGTGGACGGATGAATCATGAGCATGGTTTCCCAGGCGATACTGGTCACGGGATCGGGTATCTCATTGAGCCAGGACTTGTTGGCCCCCCGGCCGTCATAGAGCCGGATTGACGGAACCGCCAGGAATTTTAATTCGGGTTTTTCAGAAGGTTCAAGGGAATCAAGCGTTCGTTTGAGTGTCTGGATCGATCCCGGATCAAAGGCCGGTCGCTGGACGTTGGATTTTTGGTCAGACTCGAAGATTCCCCCGGTTTGAATGGTTTCAATGAAGCGGGCTTTGCTCTTTTCCGGCAGATGGGTATACAGGTAGTCGGCAAGATACTGGTAGTAGTCCTCAAACTGCCGCTCCTGGTCTGACAGGTCAAGGAAAACATCGCCAATGGAAGGGGCCTGGGTGAGCCGGCCCATGGCCGGCTGGAGCGTTGAAATGCATGCGGTGTTGCTGGCATAACTGTCCCAGGTTTCAAGGGGCAGCTGGACCGGGAAGACAAGGTCTGCGTTCTGGGAGGTCTCGTCCATGAAATTTGAAAAACTGATCTTGAAGATATCCCTGCGGTTGAAGATCTCTTGTAAATCCGTATTTCCGGGAAACGTAAACAGGGGGTTGGTGTTGTAGAACAAAAAGAGCTCTGTGGGGTCGTTGACGGCCTTTTTAAAGAGATCGGCTGTTTGTTTTGCCGTCATCACCCTTTCAAGGGCGTGCCTTTGTTCAAAATCGTACAGGGCAAGGTCCTTGTCCAGCAGAAGATTCATCAGGGTTACGGCCATTTCCAGGGCAAAGGAGGTGTCTGCCATTGTGGTGGCTGTTGATCCCAGAACCAGGGGGCTGTGGGATGCGAGCAACGATTCGGCCAGTCGTTGCTGATCCGCTGCCGCAAGCCCGGTGTACGCCTCGACAATGTCCGTCTTATATGGTTTTACAACCGCTGCAAGCTCCTTTAAAAAAGGGGCAGGCAGGTGGTCAGGTAGATGATCGGGGGGGCGGGTTGCCAGGATCTGGCGGATCAGCCCCAGGGCCACCATGTATTCTGTTCCCGAAGTGACCGGAAGGAACTTGTCGGCATTGGCGGCTGTCAGGGACATGTACGGCCCGGCATGGACGAACATCCCCTTTGTGCCGTCGTCAGGGCTGTGCATGGCTTTGAATTTTCGGATATACTCAACCGGTGACAGCCAGGTCTCTATAAAATCCGCACCAAAGCCCAGGATGAAATCTGAGCGTTCCATGTGAAAAGAGGGAAGCACGGGTTTTGCGAATATGGCCTGGTGGGCGGCCCTTAAGGCGTCGTGGGCGAAGGGTTCGTACACGGCAACAGGGCCTTGGCCAAAAGCTTCCAGGGTGGTTGCAAACAGGGTGTCAAGGGGGGCGGAGGTCATGCCGGTCAACAGTTGGACCCGGTTGCCGCCCTTTTGGGATGCGGCGTGCATCCGCTCTTTGAGAATGTCAGCGGCTTGATCAAAGGAGATGGCTTTAAATGTCTGGCCGGTCTTGAGTTGCGGCACCATCAGCCGGTCCGGATCATACACGGACTGGAGGGCGGCCTGTCCCCGGACGCACAGTTTTCCCCGGTTCACGGGGTGGGCGGGATTTCCTTCGAGCTTAATGACACGACCTTCCAGGTTTTTTGCAAGGATACCGCATCCTGCCGGGCATTCCATGCAGGTTGAGGCATACCATACGGCTTGACCGGTCACAAAATCTTCCGGGGCCGTTACCAGGGAAAAGATATTTTTATCATAGTTTGACTTGCAGCCATAGGCAACTGAGATGCTTCCGATTCCAGCGGTCTTGAGAAATGTTCGCCTATCCATTATGCGTCCTTTTATGGTAATGGTTCGGATAAATTTTCTTACATTTTCCAGTTCAGCGGGACCGTTGAGTAAACCGGTTTTGGATCGAGGGGCCATTGGTCAGCAAAATCGAACTAATTATCGACCAAAAGCTATGGATTTAAATCTATAGAAACGGTTTTTAATTGTCAATAATTTTCAACTGCCAGTTATTTGGTGTCAGGCTTTCCCTATTGCCTTTTCTGCTGATTTAATCAGTGGCTTTCTGATAAAAAGTGCCATAAAAAAAGCCCGACCCCGTCCACATGGGCCTAGGTCCGAAAGTTGGGATTCTGATCTATTTTCTTGCTGAATGAATTACGGCGATTCCGTTGGTCAGTTTCCTGATTCTGATATCCTTGAAACCGATATCTTTTAGGATCAGGCTTAACTCCCCGGGCAGGGGAAAGGCCCGTATGGACTCCGGGAATGCCGTGTAGGCTTCCGCTGAACCGGTGATGAGTCCGCCGATTAACGGCATGATCCTGAAGGAATAGAGATCGTAGAGAAATCTGAAAACCGAGTTGTCGGGTTTTGAGAACTCCAGGCAGCACATGGTGCCGCCTTTTTTCAACACGCGAAAGATCTCCCTGAAACCGGTTTCAAGGTGGGTGACGTTTCGGATGCCAAATCCAATGGAAACCGCATCAAATGAACCATCGGGAAAAGAGATGCTTTCCGCATCCCCCTGGACAAAGGTTACCCCTTTTATGGATTTTCGCTGCCCCTGTTCGATCATTTTCAGGTTCATATCGTAGATAACGGACATCCCTTTTGGGCCTGTTCTGGAAGCGGACAGACTGGCGATATCACCGGTTCCGCCGCATACATCGAGAATTTTGTCTCCGGGCTTGATCATCAGTTTCTCAACGGCCCGTCGTTTCCAGGCATAATGAATTCCGCCGCTCAGGAGGGTGTTCATCAAGTCGTACCGCGTCGCAATGGTATCGAAATGCCGGTTGACCCGGTGGCGTTTATCGGATTCGGCATAGGCGGTAAACCCGAATGTTGCCGTCCGGGTTTCGGAGACATGTTTTTCAAACTGTTCGAGCCGTTTTTCCCTGTTATACCATTTATCAATATTTAAGATCATTCTCTTGTCCAGGTCCGTTTGATGGTGATGTGAAAGATGTCGTTGTCATAGCATTTGCCGTAATAAATGAACATATTTTTTTGCTTGATCGTACCCGCTGTCACAGCCGGCCAGATCTCAATATGGAAATGATCAGCCAGAGTCCCAGAAATGTGGAAATAACATATCCGGTCACCCCAAGGAGGGCTGTGAGGGGGACCCCGGAGAGCCCCAAAACGGGCAGATCGACTTCCATCACTGACAGGGAGGAGTTGAGTACCAGGGAGGCTGCAATGGTTGATGCCGCAACAATGATGCCAACGATCATGCGGTTGAGACCTTTTTCCAGGGTTTGGTGAAGCTTGTTTGCAGCCGTGTGCCTCACCTTGATGGAAAAGTTTCCCCCGGATGCAGCTTCAAGGATCTTGTCGAGGCTTTGGGGCATACTCTGTAAATAGCCGGCTGCAATCTTTGCTTCGTTGCCGATATCTTTGAACAGCCGTTCGGGTGAGATGCGCTCCTGGTAAACTTTTTCCGCATAGGGTCTGGCAACCTTTAGAATGCTGGTGTTGCTGCCCAGTTTTTTGCCGATGGCCTCATTCTGGACAAATGTTTTCAAGATCAAAAGGACCTTGCGGGGGATGGTGATCCGGTGTTTTCGAACCAGGGCCATCACCTTGTCATAGACTTCCCTTACCGAGATGGTGGTCAGGGCCCGTCCATAGAACGGCTCACTGGTATCCTTGATGTCAGACCGGAACTCCTTGAGGTCTACCCCTTTTTTCCCGTGGAATCCCATGGCCTGGAGCGCCTTTACCACCAGATCGAAATCGCGGTCTGCAAACCCCAGACACAATTTGGCCAGATGTTCCACCATCTCATCGTCTATGTAGCTTACAAGTCCGAAGTCGATAATACTCACCCGGCCGTCAAACATGACAATGGTGTTGCCGGGATGGGGATCGGCATGGAAGAAACCAAACTCCATGAGCTGGCGGGAAAAGGACTGCAGGCCGATCCGGGCAATCTCCCCCGGGTCGATACCGTGGGCTTTTATGGCGGCCACCTGGTCCACCTTGAACCCGTCGATAAACTCCATCACCAGGACGGATCGTGTCGTAAATTCCCGGTATACCCTGCAGATATGCATCGTCGGGGTGTTCTTGAAATTCTCGGCAAATTTTTCGATATTTCCCGCTTCAATGAACATGTCCAGTTCATTGAAGATTGTCCGCTCAAATTCTTTGACCAGGTTGACCGCACCCAGTATTCGACCGGCTTCAAGCCATTTTTCCATTTTTTCCGCCATATAGTACATCAGGCGAATGTCTTTGCGGATAATCGGGGCAATGTCGGGGCGGATGACCTTTACGGCAACCCTTTCACCGGAAAAAAGCCAGGCTTCGTGGACCTGGGCCACCGAGGCGGCTGCAATCGCTTCCGGGGTGAACGTTTTGAAAATCTGATCCAGGGGTCGATCCAGCTCCCGTTCCAGCACCCTGGCAATTGTCTCGAGGGGCAGGGGGGTTATCTGGTCCTGAAGTTTTTTAAACTCAGTGATATATTCAGGGGGTAACAGATCGTCCCGGGTGCTGAGCAACTGCCCGAGCTTGATAAAACTGGGGCCCAGTCTCTCCATGGCAATGCGGATCATCCCGGGGGAGGGAAACTCGGTTTCAACCACCTGCCTGACGTTATCCGACGGCTTGAAAAGATGTTGAAACGGCCGGACCAGGCGGGAGGCCGTGTCCTTGATCCCGAACCACACCAGGACCCCCATGATGGTTAAAAATCGCCCCAGGAGCCTTAAATTCAAGCCCAGTTTAAAAAGTTTCATTCTCCGGACGGCTCTTCATCTTTTTCAGATCCTGCCTTGTCCCATTTTCTCGCGATCTCTTTAAGCTTTGACGGATCTGAGATGTAGTGCTCCACATATCCGCAGGTGACGCAGACATAATTGTCAATGGGGGCCAGGCTGGTCAGACTGACAGGAATGGAATTACTGGCAAAGGGTCCTCCCTTCAGGATCAGCTCAACACCCGAGTAGACTTCACCAGAACCACATTTGGGGCAATTGCCATCTTTCAACGTGACACCTCCTGCGCTAATCGTTTTGTTTGTTGGATCGCTTCAGACGATAATACCCTTTCCTGATACCATAATCCCTGTGACCTTGCCAATGGTTGATTTTTCCGGGGGGATTAACTCAACTTTCGGATGCGGGTCCTGGTGAACGGGGACCGGCTTTTTTTATTGCACTTTTTATCCGGAAATCATTACTAAGGACCGCAAAAAGGCAACCCATATTTAAACCTGCAAAAAGGGTAGCAAGGAAGGCAACAAGGACCGCACGACCCCATATATGACCCCATATAACCGGCACGGCCGGAGCGAGGGATGGCATCCGGCCACAACAAACGTTGAAACGCCCCTGATTGCAATGCTTCGGTGGGTGGTCATATAAAATAACGTAAATTGTTCTAGATCCTTGCAACCATCTAAAATATCTGAAACACTATGGAGTTGTTTTGCAGTGGCTTGAAAAAGATTGCAACTTTAATGCGTTGGAAGAACTGTTTTATATCCCAACCAATTGTCTTAATGAAACATAAAAAGGATACGTATGAACAACCCAGAAAAAAGGAATGCCTCTTCATATTGTGACTATAATGATTCATTTATATCCTATGATCAGAATCGTCAACCCAACGGCTTGCAGGAAATTTTACACATTTTCGAACACACCCGGATACCGGTTGAACAACAAACGATTCTGGAAGGTGGATTTGGTACAGGCGCATACATAAATCATATCAGGCACCATGTGAAAGAAATATATGGGGTGGAGGGATCTGAAAAGGGATATGAGGAAACCAGACGAAAAGTTGAAGGTGCGAAAAATGTTCATTTGCAGATAGGGAACATTCTTGATCTTTCTTTTTCTGATGATTTCTTTGATGCGTATATGGTTAACCAGGTGCTGCACCATCTTGATACAGAACCGTCTTTTCCGAACCTGACCCTTTTTTTAAAAGAGGGCAGACGCGTCATTAAACCCGGCGGTGTACTGACCATCAACACAAGTTCACAGGAACAACTCGATCCGCATTCCGGTGCCTATTGGAATTATAAATACATCGAAAAAGCAGCCCTTGCCATTCAGGCAAGATATATTCCTGTGCCAGAGCTTATAACCAGGCTTGAGGAATCAGGATTTACAGATATTAAAACAACCCTGCCATCTGGAAACCTGTTTCAGGAACAATACTATCAAGATCCCCGGATCGCCTTGGATACGGATTTTCAAAAGGCAGATTCAATCTACTGCTTTAATTCAAAAGAACAAATCAACCAGGCAAATACCGTGCTCCGTTCAAGTATAGATGACGGATCCGTATATCAACATATGGCGCATGCTGCAACGCGTGCCAAAGAAATCGGAGAAGCCATGATTATATCGGCCAGAAAACCCCTTTAACCTGGAACAGGCCGACGGTACAGCGGTCGGCCTGTTTTCGTTTAAATCAAATATGGGAAATTATGACTTGAACCACCAGCGCTCACCTGTTCGCATACCATCCATTGCCATATGCCCGGAGATGGGGCCATGTTCCAGCCTGTCTGAACTTGCTTCCACCATCTGATTGTACATGGGGACAATCGTGCCGCCATCATTACTGCATATTTCCTGCATGTCATGGTACATTTTTCTGCGTTTGTCCGTATCGAGCTCGGCCCTTGCGGCAATAAGCAGTGCGTTGAACTGATCATTTTCCCAGTGGGTATCGTTCCATGGCGCACCTGTAGCATAGGCCACGGAAAACATCATATCTTCAGTGGGTCTTCCACCCCAGTAGCACATGCACCACTCTTTTTTCATCCATACATTGCTCCAGTAACCGTCATCGGGCTCCCGGACAACATTAATGTTGATGCCGGCTTTTTTTGCCTGCTCCTTGATGAGGATGGCAGCATCCACGGCACCTGCAAATGCGGCGTCTGCCGCATGGAGATTAAAGACATGGTCGAGCATGCCGGCTTTTTTCATGTGAAATTTTGCCTTGTCCGGGTCATATTTTCTCTGTTCAAGGTCTTTTGCATAATATTGATTTACAGGCGCGATGGGGTGGTCATTGCCCAGTTTTCCATACCCCCGCAGGATCTGTTTCAACAGTTCTTCCCGGTCAACGGCCAGCTTCAGGGCCATGCGGACATCGTTGTCACCGTATGGGGTTTGATCCACAAGCATGGGGATGGTGTAGTGGGCCGTTCCTGTGGTCGCAGTAACATTGATCCCGGGCATCCGTTTCATCAGGTGGACGGTTTTTAGTTCAACACGGTCCATGTAGTGTATCTGACCGGTCTTTAAGGCATTGGTCCTGGCATTGGTATCAACGATGGAAAGGGTTTCAATTTCATCAAACATGGCCCTTCCCTTTTTCCAGTAATTGGGATTGCGTTTTGCAACCGCCCTGACACCCGGTTCCCAAGTCTCCAGGATATACCCGCCTGTACCAACGCCCTTTTCAAATTCCTGGCCCTGGGTGCCGGCCGGACAAATGCCCAAATGGTAATCCCCCAGGATAAACGGAAAATCAGCACTGCCCCCGGAAAGTTCAAAAATAACGCCGTATTTTCCATCTGCCTTAATGTTCTCAACACTTTTTAAATATGCTTTGGCGGCAGATGTTGATTTTTCGCCCCGGTGGTGGTTCAGGGAAAAAATGACATCCTCGGCTGTCATGGTTTTGCCATTATGGAATTCAACCCCTTTGCGAAGATTAAATTTCCACACTTTTGCGTCGGCAGACGAGTCCCAGGACTCGGCCAGTTCCGGGATGGGTTTGAAATTATGATCAATTTCCACTAGATTGTTTCTGATCTGCCAGTTGAGGTTCTGGTTCATGTTGGAGGTCAGTGTCCCCGGATCCATGGAATCAGTGGTGGAACCCCCCGTCGTTCCAATGATAAAACGCCCGCCCTTTTTGGGAACAGCCGCCTGGGCCGTGCCGGAGAGCAGGGCAGGGGAAATGGCTGCGGCAAGACCCATGGCTGAAACACCGGTAAGAAACTGCCTTCTACTGATTTTGTTCTGGTTAAACAGCTGCGTTAAACTTGATAGGTCTGTCATACTCTCTCCTCATAATTTAATTATTGAAGTCAAGTGATTGAATCAGATAAAGGTTGACGCCCGCTCTTCCAAAAGGTTGTCCAGCCAGTCCGGATCCATCTCCGGAACAGATGCCAAAAGTTTATCCGTATATTCATGGTGGGGCGGGGACAAAACTTGTTTCTTTTCGCCCTGTTCGATGATTTTTCCCTCCAGCATAATAACAATCTTGTCTGCAATGGCTTTGACAGTGGCAAGGTCATGGGTGATAAACAGGTAAGACATGTTTGTTTTATTCTGAAGGTTCTGCAACAGATTCAAGATTCCTTCCGCCACCAGTTGATCCAGGGCTGAGGTGATTTCATCACAGATAATCAGGTCCGGTTCCGCTGCCAGGGCTCGGGCAATGCAGATTCGCTGTTTTTCACCGCCGGAGAGCTCTGTGGTCAACCGGTCAATATAGATTTCCGGATCCAGTTCGATATCCCTTAACAGGTCCTTGATTCGATCTTCAGCCTTTTTACCCTTGATCCCGAAATAAAATTCAAGGGGCCTGCCAATGACCTTCCTGACCGTCTGTTTGGGATTGAGCGCCGTATCCGGCATCTGATAGATCATCTGCATTCGTCTCAGATCTTCTTTTTCCCGGTTTTTCAATTCAAGGGGCAGATCTTTGTCAAAAAATTTTATGGATCCATGAATGGCGGGCAGAAGACCTGTAATCACTTTGGCCAGGGTACTTTTACCGCTGCCCGATTCTCCAACCAGTGCAATGGTTCTGCCTTTTCTTACGGTCAGATCAATGTTTTCCAGGACCATATCATGGCCCGTATAGGTTGCTGCGACATCATCGATCTCGAGAATTACATCCATTTCGTCGGTGATACTTTTTTCTTCCCGCAGGGTTCTGACATTTAACAGCTCCCGGGTATATTTTTCCTTGGGATGTTTAATCAATTGCCGGGTTTCACCTTCCTCAACCAGCCGGCCATTTCTCAAGACCATAATCCGGTGGGCGACCTGGGACACAACAGCCAGATCATGGGTAATATAAAGGGCGGCTTTGTTCATCTTTTCCGTGATCTCCTTGACTGCCGCCAGAACTTCAATCTGGGTGGTAACATCCAGGGCCGTTGTCGGCTCGTCAAACACGATGATATCCGGTTTACAGGACATGGCCATGGCCACCATGGCCCTCTGGAGCTGACCTCCTGAAAGTTCATGGGGATACCGGTGTCCGATTTTTTCAGGTTCGGGTAAAAACAGACGTCGATAGAGCTCGACCGCTTCTTTTTCCGCCTCCCGGTAACCCATTATTCCATGTTGAACCGGGGCTTCTACATACTGTTTTATGATACGATGGGACGGGTTAAAGGACGCTGCGGCACTCTGGGCCACATAGGATATCTTAGATCCCCTGACCAGTCTTAAATCCTCCTTTGAGGCATCAAACAATTCGATCCCTTCAAGATTTATCGATCCGGATGCCAGTCGACACCCCTGGCGTGTGTAACCCATGGCAGCAAGGCCGATGGTGGATTTGCCGGCACCGGATTCACCGATCAGTCCCAGGACTTCTCCCCGTTTCAGATTAAGGCTGATATCCTTGACAATGGGCTGCCATTGGTCTTCGTAAAAGCCTTCAATATAAAGGTTTTTTATTTCAAGTAGATTTTCCATGGTTATGTTCCTTTCTATTCGTGCAGGCCACTGGATAAATGTAAAAACCAGTCAACAATTAAATTGACGCCTACGGTTAAAATCGCAATGGCTCCGGCCGGTATTAAAGGGATATAGATTCCGAAGGTAATGGCCCCGGCATTTTCCCTGACCATTCCTCCCCAGTCTGCCAAAGGCGGCTGCAGACCTAATCCAAGAAAACTTAATGAAGCGATGAACAGGAAGACAAAACAAAACCGCAGGCCGAATTCAGCAATCAGCGGTGGCATGGCATTGGGCAGGATTTCCTGTCGTATGATCCACCAGAGGCCTTCTCCCCTTAATCTGGCGGCTTCTACAAACTCCATGACTTCAATATCCATGGCCACGGCCCTGGACAGTCGATATACCCGTGTGGAGTCCAGAAGGGCGATGGTAAAAATCAAGGTGGGAATGGATGATCCCATCACAGATAAAATCATCAAAGCAAAAATAAGGGTTGGAAAAGCCATGATCATGTCAATGCAGCGGCTTAATATTTGATCAATCCAGCCGCCTTTAACAGCGGCAATAAATCCTAGAAATGAGCCAAACAAAAACGATAAAAGGGTGGTGATAAAGGCTAGGGCAATGGTATTCCTTGCACCAAAAACCATTCTGGAAAACAGATCCCTTCCAATATGGTCGGTACCAAGATAAAATTGCCGGGAAACGCCTTCCCACACATCCCCGACAATACTGGTTTCGCCATAGGGTGCGATCAAGGGTGCAAAAACAGCCACCAGGATATTCAGGATAACAATCCCCATACCGATTCGGGCGGAGAGAGGGGATTGTTGGAGTAATTTCAGCACAGTTAAGCCCCTTTTTAAATGTTGGATTGTCTGAGTTTCGGGTTTGAAAGCATGGACAGGATATCAGCCGCAAGGTTGAGAAAAATATAGGCAATGGAAAAGATCAATCCTGATGCCTGGACCACGGGAAGATCTCTCTTGGAGACTGAATCGACCAGGAGTTGCCCCAGTCCAGGATATACAAACACCACCTCAACAATGACAACCCCCACAATCAAATAAGCCAGGTTGACGGCCACCACATTGATCACCGGGGACAATGAATTGGGAAAGGCATGGTGCATGATGATTCTCAATCGTGTTATCCCTTTAATCTCTGCCATTTCAATGTAGGCACTGGCCAGCACATTGATAATGGCGGCCCGTGTCTGCCGCATCATGTGTGCCGTTACCACACAGGTGAGCGTCAGGGACGGCAGTAAAATTGCGTAAATTTTAGCGCCGAATCCCATGTTGTCGTCAATGATTGCCAGGCTTGGAAAAATATTGAGCTTTACAGCGAAAACAAAAATCAGAATATAGGCAATAAAAAATTCCGGGAAAGAGATAAAGCTAAGCGTGGTTGTTGAGATCAATTTGTCAAAAAAAGTATTTCGATAAAATGCCGCCAGCATCCCCAGAAAAATAGCCAGGGGAACGGCGATTACCGCCGTTGTTAAGGCCAGAAACAATGTATTGGCCAGTCGCCAGCTGATGAGCTCGGAAACAGGTCTGCCATTGGCAAGGGAGGAGCCAAAATCACCCTGGATAAAATCTTTCAACCATGCACCGTACCGGACCACCGGCGGTAAATCCAGTTTAAGCTCTTTTCGGAATGCTTCCACCGTCTCTGTTGTGGCCGATTGTCCCAGAACACTTTGTGCCACATCACCGGGCAGCAACTCCACACCGATAAAGATAATCACCGAAATAACAAATATTGTTATCAGGCTTGCACCCAGGCGCTTAGAAATTAAAAGTAAAACATTTTTCATAGTTAACTCTGTCTTCCATTTTAATAGCGTAAAAACTATTTTTTTTAAACCGGCATGGCCGGAGCATGACGTCTGTCCTGACCACAAGTAAATTTGAAACACCTTTGATTGAAATACCTCGGAAAAGGGTTTCATATAACCGGCATGGCCGGAGCAAGACGTCTGCTCGGGCCACAACGAATGGTGAAACGCCTCTTTTTGCAATGCTTCGACGGGCGTTTCATATAAAAACACAGGATGTGGTCAAAACAAATGGTTCAAGATTGATCATTTGAGCAATGCCCGATTGAAAATCAATTATGATCAACTCAATAAATATATCGGACACGAATCAATTTGTCAAATGTGCATTTCATACTATTCCTTTGTTTGTTGCGTAATTTAATGTATTATAATCTTTTTTTAACAATATAAATCATAGTCTTCTATGCTTTTGGTGTTTGTTTGTTGTGATGAATTAATTTGAATTCAGAAGATATAAAGGAAAGGGTTTTTGATGAACCATACAAATGACGAACGGTGCAGGGATTTTTTGATTTCCCTAAGAAAAATAATACAGGCCATAGACCAGCATTCAACAATGCTGAAAAAAAAATTTGGTTTGACCGGTCCCCAGCTTATTCTTCTACAATCAATATCCACCGACAGTCAAATTTCCGTGACCCAGCTTTCAAAAAAAGTCAGTTTAAGCCAGGCCACAGTGACGGATATTACAAAACGCCTTGAAAAAAAAGAATATATTACAAGGAAAAGAAGCGTGGATGATAAACGAAAAATCAACATTGCACTTACGGAAAAAGGGGAAAAAATACTGGATACCGTGCCGCCGCTTCTCCAGGAACAATTCACGCATCGATTCTCCAGACTGGAGGTCTGGGAGCAATTGATGATTGAAAGTTCCTTTGAACGCGTCGTATCGATGATGTCAGCTGAAGATATTGATGCGTCCCCAATCATGATTATCGGCTCGGTCGGTATGGTAGAGCCATGAACCCAACGCTGTATCAAAAGGCCGTTTGATCTATGGTCAAGGCGGCATCGCAAAGGGCCTGAACTGAATCTGCTTTTCCCAGGGTTACCGGTAAAACCGTTTTGATGTAAAATCGTGCTGTGTGGATAATTCCTTCATAAAAGAGGCGATTTTTTTCTTTGGTATTGTTTCCAAGGGCGTCTGCTGCCGCCACAGCACGCCACAGGTGCATCCATCCAAGGCAGGTATCCCCGACCACATCCAGAAACGGACAGGCATGGGCAAAGGCTGACGCATATTTTGCCGACATGGCTGCACTGCCAATGGCCATGGCTGTCAGGCCAAGGGCATTTACCGCTTTTTCAAGCGCATCAGCCAGAGGGGCCAGTGTTGGTTTGTCGCGTGCACATTTAATGGTCTCGCCCATTTTTTCCAGCAGCCCGGTAAATACTTTTCCGCCGTCCATGCCGAGTTTGCGGGCCAGAAGGTCCATGGCCTGAATCCCATCGGTTCCCTCATAGATCGAGGCGATTTTCACATCCCTGACCAGTTGTTCCACCGGAAATTCACGGGTATATCCGTACCCCCCATGGACCTGGACCGCCTGCACACACACCTCAAAACCTCTTTGGGCGCAATAGGCCTTGACCACCGGGGTCAGCAGTTCGATGCGTCTGCCTGCCTGCTCTCCTTCGGGGGTGCCCGGCAAGAGCCTCTGGGTGTCAAACAGGTTTGATACATAAAAAACAAGACTTCGCATGCCATCCACATGGGCCTTCATCCAGGTGAGCATGCGCCGGACATCCGGGTGTTCGATGATGGGAACGGATTTTGCCCCAGGGTTTTTCATCTCATGGAGTGCCTTGCCCTGGATTCGGTGCTTGGCATAGTCAAGGGCGTAGAGATAGGCCATGGAGGCGGCAGAACTGCCCTGGAAGCCGACATTGAGGCGGGCTTCGTTCATCATGTGGAACATGATGGCCAGGCCCTGGTTCTCCTGACCCAGCAGGAATCCCCGGCAGTTGCCCTTGGAACCCAGGGACATGGAGCAGGTGGCGGACCCGTGCATCCCCATTTTTTTTTCGATCCCCGTGCACTGGACATCATTGTCACGGCCAAGGCTTTTGTCGTCGTTGACCCATCGCTTGGGCACAATAAAAATGGAAATTCCTTTGCTTCCGGGCGGCGCCCCTTCAACCCGTGCCAGTACCGGATGGATAATGTTTTCGGCAAGGTCATGGTCACCGCCGGTGATGAAAATTTTGCTGCCGGTAATGGCGTAGGTGCCGTCGGGATTTTTTTTCGCGGACGTTGTCAGTGCCCCCACGTCAGAACCTGCTTCAGGCTCTGTGAGAAGCATGGTGCCTGACCAGTGGGCCGTATAGAGGTTTTCAACAAAAAGCGTTTTTAACCGCTCCGTTCCAAAGATCTCGATCATTTTTCCTGTGCCATGGCCCATGTTGACATAGCTGCTCAGGGCATAATTTGCGCCGATTACATATTCCATCATGGCAATCGAGATGAGATAGGGCAGGCCCTGGCCGCCCCAGGCAGGGTCTTCGGTGGGGGAGGTGAATTCCGCTTCGATGACGGCTTTGCGCGCCCGGTGAAAAGACGCGGGCGCCTTGACCTGTCCGTTTTCAAACCGGGCACCGTTTTGATCGCTGTCCGCCAGGGTCGGCAGGATCTCCTTGATGGCCAGTTTCCTGGCTTCTGAAATGACCATGTCAAACATCTTTTTTGAAAAATCTTTGAATTTGTCGTGGTGCAACAGCGTTTCTGCGTCGAACATTTCATAGAGGATGAAATCGATCTCTTTTTTATCTGCGATCCATTCGGCCATTTACTGCTCCTTTGCGGTTGTTAATGGATGGTCGAAATAAAGCAACCCCCATCGGTATTTCTGCCAAGGACATGGATGTAATCTCCTGCAAAGCAAAAATCGATAATGTCCCTTTCGATTGCCTCGGATTTCCAGGATTCAACAAGCTTATTACCTTGCCACATGATTCCCAGAATCTGGTCTTTTGCCGAGGATTTGCCCAGAAATTTATTAAACGCTGCCCTTGTGAAATTAGCAGATCTCTCCTTATTGATCAAAAAAGCAAGGTTGCCATGGTTTTTTTCCAACACAAAACGCCTTGGTGCAAAAACGGTTTTGTATCCAATCCCGTGGAATTCACCCTGTGAATAGACTTCCTTCCTGAGTTTAACAGGGTAGGATATCTCTTGATATGCCCCGTAGTTTCGAGGTGAAATCGCACCGACTTCCTCAGAAGAGGCATGGTAGCCATAGAGGTCGTTGTTGGGTTCCAGTATCAGCAGACGATCCCCATCAAAGGGATCCAGGTTAAACTGATACAATGCAAAGACTTCGGCAGCCGGCGTGTACATTGGACCCTTGACTACCTTTTGCTGGCTCGTGTCATAGCGGATTTGAAAAATAGGACCGGCGTAGGGCTCATGTTTTCCGCCTGCCTGGCCCAGAAAGATCTTTTGTCCATCCCTGTCCTGAATGGTGCGAAGGTAAAACGGCAGGTGCTCATCCAGAATCGCAAATGTGTCATTGGCATAGGTGAGAATCAACGAATTAAGCGCACTGTCTTTTTTTTCCAGATGTTGTGTTTTTTCGGCAAGGGTTACAAGGAGTTCTTCTTTTCCATCCAGGTCCATGTCTGCGCAATGGAGATGGATGGCCAGAATGTCAGACCCTTTGAACAAAAAATGTTTCCAGGCCCGATAACTGCCCTCCACCGTTTTGAATCCAAAGATGCCTCGGTCGTTGAGCAGGATCAGTTCGGGCTTGCCGTCGCCATCCATATCGGCAAAAATAAAACGTTTATACGCACCATCCAGGGCGAAAAAATCTTCACCCACCAAAGCTTGTGGTTCCAGGGGGCGCACGGTCCGTTCCATTACCACCGGCGCGATATCCTGTTTTTCAGGCATGTTGACGATAACATCGTTTCCAGCTGGGTTTGAAAGGGCCACGGCGGTTCCAAGGGGAGCCGAATCCGAATAAAAGGTGCTGCCGGTATAGATCGACTGAATTTTTGTTGCAAGATATCCATTGCCGGCATCCAACCGCAACAGTACCCCATAGGTGGCGCCATTGCCTGAAACGGTGGACGCATTGATTTCAACAACCTCCAGGTGTTCGTTGATCAGCCCCTGGAGCAAATTAGTATAGGGCAAAAACGATTCTTTGTCTCTTAGATTGGTATAGAGATAGACCGTTGGAGAGGCCGGCATTACAATGTTGTCCCCAATTTTGATACTGCCTCCAAGGGAGATCACCCGCTGTGCAATAACCCTATCATCAAGAACAGAGATGACCTTTATTATTCCGGATTCTTTTTGCAAATAAACCGGGACCTCGGGCTCATGGCGGGTGACCATCAACTCACTTCCCCTTGATGGAAGCCCGGGTATTCCGGCCGCCAGACGGAACATCACACGGTTCCCATGGGTTTCTGTCACATCGCCCATATGCACAAATGCACGGGGGAATTTTTCCCGCAGAAACGACAGGGTTTCACTCCACTCCATTCCATTGGCGTGAATCGTTCTGGGATAGAACAGAATTAACAGAACGAAAAGATTGAGCCATGCAAGCAATTTTTTATTATTATCCATTTATCCCCCGTGGTGCAGCCGGCCGTGGAAAAATTGCCCGGCCACGTTCAAGGGAACGGGCCGGACGGTCAAAAAAACAATTTAAAGATATGCTCAAAAATTCCAGGTTATTTCAACGGTGTTGAGAAATGCGGTATCATCGTAATCGTCGCCCCGGAGATCTTGAACCCCATCGCCCGGGATAAAGACGGAAATGACATTTCCAAGGGAGAAATGTTTGTTAAACGCATAGGTGACACGAAGGTCCATTTCCGTGCCCACCTCACTGTCAATGCTGGTTCCGTATAAATCTTCAAGGGCCCCTTCTTCCTCAAAGAGAAAATACATGATCTGGGCCTGGTATCCCCAGGCGCCCATGGTTCCTTTTGCCCCGAATCCCAGCATCATCATGCCCGGAGAGTCGGCCTTTGAGGAGTTTGATATTCCACCATACCCAGGTGTATTTCCCAGGGTGGCAAAGTTATTGCTGTAGAGATGGGAGCCAATGGCAGGAATGTATCGATAGATCATCGCATTTTCCATCCCAAAGGTCGGGGAATACCTGGAAATATTGGTAATTCCATTAAAGGCTTCCACATCTTTATCATCGGCGTCATCATCCCCGGTCAGGAAATAACCGCCTATATAGGGGTTGAAACCTTTACAGACGGCCATCTCCACGGAAGCATATGCCCCGAATGCTGAAATATCGGCTTCAGCAGCGCCTTCGCCGATGTCGCCGGTGGCGTATACAAATTCACACCGGGGGGTAAAGGCTCCGATTTTTCCATAGGCTTCAAATCCGATGTAGTGGGTCTGGGCGTCATGATCTTCATTATCGCTGAATGCGTAAATGGGGGCCAGGGTAAAATCGTTCATTTCATAATTTAATCGAAATGTATAGGCACGCCAGTCCAGACTGTCGCCATCCAAAATACCGTTATTGTTTTCGATTTCATCCTGAATCATGAGATACATGATTTCCCAGCCCATGGCATCATTTACCATGCCGCTGAAAGCAATATAGGGATGGTCGTCTCCGTAGAGTATACCACCGCTCTTTAAATCCAGAAATTTGGTGTTCCAACCGGTATCAATCCTGAAGGGTCCGAAATTGTACCCGAAATTAAGTTTTTCAACACCAAAGTCCTCACCTGTCATGCCGCTGTCAACGGGATTGGTACCATCAGCACCCCTGTCGGCATTTGCCTTGTTCATGTTGAAGTCAGACTCAAGGATTACCAGAAAATCCCAGTTCTCGGCTTTTGCGGTCCAACCGACCCTGATTTCGGATCTGACACTGTGATTTTCAAACCAGCCGGATTCGTCCAGAAGACGATCATATCCCGTATCATTGTTGTTAAAATCGGCATTATCAACAAAAAAGGGAAACACCTTGAGGGAGCCGAACATGGTAATATCAATATCCTTGCTCTTTGCGAGAACCTGACCGGACCCCATTTTTGCTGTGACACCCACGGGGAAACTTAGAAATGCGAGACACAATAACCAGACCAAGCTTTTTTTCATCATCCTCTTCTCCTTTTAGTAACGGGTTTGTTATATTAACAACGCAGTAGCAATTACTGCCTGCAGCAAACCAAAGACAAGGTTGAACAAAAGCATATGCACAAGGCTATAAACAAACGACTCAGTGAACTTTTAATTGTCAGGCGATAAGAATAATTATTGTATTTTGTTGCGTATCAACGGGATAATTCCCCAGCGATATTATGTTCCTTATCAATATCGCCTGTACAAAGCAAATATTAAATTGGCATTTTTATATGACCCCCCACCGATGCATCAGTCGTGGGGGGCCTTTTGTTGTGGCCCGGGCAGATACCTTGCTCCGGCCAAGGCGGCTAGTTGAACCGAGCCATCCCAAATGGCTGGATATTGATTTGCGGCTGCCGGTCAAGGATCATGTCAGAAACGATTTTTCCGGTTCCGGTTGCCAGTGTTACCCCCAGCATCCCGTGGCCTGCTGCAACTACCAGGTTATCATGGTTCGGAGCCCAATCGATGATGGGCAGGTCGTCATAGGTCATGGGGCGCATGCCGGTCCATTCTTCAATCACAGGATGGCCAAGGGGCTCTTTTAAATACGCCTTTGCCCCGGCGATCAACATGTCCAGCCGTTTGGGGTTTAAATAATTATTGTTGCCTGAAAATTCCATGGTTCCACCCAGGCGGTAACCGCTTTTCCAGGGCGTAACCACCACTTTTCGTTCGGCAAGTGAACAGGCGTGGGTGGGGCACAGCCCCGGCCGTTCCATGGTAATGCTGTATCCTTTTCCCGGCTGGATCGGCAGATTCAGCTTTAACTGTTTAACCGTTTCGGGTGCCCAGGCCCCTGTGGCCAGAACTACGGCATCTGCCCGGAAATTTCCCCTGGTGGTGTTTACCCCGGTTATTGTACGGCCTTTGATGTCAAAGTTGAGAAACCGGCACTGCTCTTCCATTTTCACGCCCTTTTGAGCGAGGGCATTCCGCCAGGCGGCCATGAGCATGTCCGGCCTGAGATGCCAGTCCGACGGATTGAGCCATGCACCAGCCATGTCATGGGAGAGGGCAGGTTCCATGGCATGGAGTTGATCCTTTTCAATCCTCTGGCACCCCAGGTTGAACCTCTCAAGAAAAGCGTTGGTCGTCCCGAAGCTCTCGAAATTTTCCCTGTTTTTGTACACCATGAGCAGTCCCTTTTGCTCAAAATCACATGCCATGGAGGGCTGGGCAAGCAATGCTTCAAGCAACGGAATGGAATAGGTTAGAATTTCAAATTTTGCCCGGGTCCCTGTCCGCATATGGGCGTGGCTGCATTTCAAGGCAAATCTCAACAGCCATGCCAGCAGGTTCATATCCAGGGAGGGCTTTATATAGAGGGGAGATATGCCCTTAAGGGCTTTTTTTAATTCATTGCCCACCGTTCCCGGAGAACACAGGGGAATGATATCGCTGAAACAGAGCAGTCCGCAATTCCCATGGGATGCCGCCATTCCGATTTCGTTCCTTTCAATAATTGTTACGTGTGCCCCCCTGTGGGTCAGGTAATGGGCACAGGCAAGGCCGATGACGCCGCCGCCGATGATGAGGACATCCTTATTGCCTTTCATTGTGCAATCCTTTTATTGGGTTTTACGTTTAACGTTGCGCTTAAAAACAATTGACAAAAAGAACCTTCTTGACTTATGTATACATTAGTATCTTCGTAAAGGAGAATCAATGGCAAAAACAAATCTGGATGAATTTGCATACAAGGCCATTATCAACCTGATTCTTAAGAATCATTTTAAACCCGGCGACGTTCTTCTTGAAACTGAGCTTTCAGAGTCCCTGGGGTTGAGCAGAACACCTGTCCGCCATGCTCTGGGGCAGCTTATCGCCGAAGGTTTTCTGGATAAAAAAAAGAAAAAAGGGTGTTTTATCCCTTTGACGACGCCGGAAGACGCCCGCCATGTTTTTTATGCAAGGGAACATATAGAGGGACTTGCTGCAGCCTCTGCCGCGCGGTGTGCAACGGATGGGGATGTTGAGTATCTCTATGGTCTGATTGACAAAGAAAACAAGGTTCAAAACCCCGGCACCCATGCATCCAAATTGCTCTATGTGGAGATCAACGAGGCGTTTCATTTGAGCATTGCCAGGTTCAGTCAGAACAAATACCTTGAACAATATTGTCGCCACGCCTTTTGCCGCTCAAATGTCTACATCTTTTTTTTTGATAAATATTACAGCAGTTTGACCCTGGACGGTCAGGTCTCCGGGCCCCGGCAGCATCTGGAAATTGCCGATGCCATTGAAAACCGGAATGAAGAAAAAGCCGAACATCTCATGAGACAACACGTGAGAACCACCTTTGAGCAATTGTTTATAAAACTTTAAGGCGGTTCACGGATATGGGGTCAGGCTTTCCTTATTTCCTTATGGCCTTTTTTCGGGTTTAACGATGATTCCCTGATGAAAAGTACAATAAAATAAGCCCGACCCCAGCCACCAAAGGAAAGTTGAATAAAACAGGCGGATACATAGACCATGAGAAAACAGACCCGAGACTTTTCACTCTTGTTGGGTTCCTTTGAACCCGGTTCCCACAACGCCATTACCGATGTGCCAGGGGTGCGGGTGGGGCATAGGACCCTGGTGTTTGAGCATCCCCGTGTGATCCGAACCGGGGTCACGGCCATTGTTCCGGCCAGGGATAATGTTTTTGCCAGGCCTTTGCCGGCCGCCTGTTCGGTGATCAACGGGTATGGAAAAACTGCCGGACTGGTCCAGATCAACGAACTGGGACGCCTGGAAACCCCCATTGTTCTGACCAATACCCTTGCCGTGGGAACTGCCTTTGAGGCCCTGGTCCGATATTCTGTGGCCGCCAATCCTGAATTAACGAGCGTCAACCCGGTGGTGGGGGAGTGCAATGATTCGCATCTCAGTGATATCACGGCCCTGCCTGTTTCAATCGACCATGTACTTGCGGCCATTGAAAACGCAACCGACGGCCCGGTTGAAACCGGATCCGTGGGGGCCGGAACGGGAACGGTCTGTTTTGGTTACAAAGGGGGGATCGGCACGGCCTCAAGGATCATTCCCGTTGACGGGAAAAATCATACCATCGGGGTTCTGGTCCAGTCCAATTACGGATCCATGGACCAGCTGATGATCCAGGGCCAGAAGATACCGCCCCTGGATGAAAAAGGATTTGAGAGTACTGCCGGATCCATCATGGTCGTCATGGCAACGGATATTCCCCTTTCCAGCCGTCAGTTGCGGCGGATGGCCGGCAGGGCAGGTTTCGGCATTGCCAGGACAGGAGGAACCTGCGGCCACGGCAGCGGAGAAATCGTCATTGCCTTTTCTACGGCCAACCGAGTCCCCAGGAATACGCAAACCGACATTGTCCATGTTCGGCACCTCAATGAGAACCGTCCTGTCATGTCCAAAATTTTCAATGCAGTCATTGATTGCGTGGAAGAGGCAATTCTGGATTCGTTGTTTTCGGCCCATACCACCACCGGCATCAACGGGAATATCGTCAGGGAACTGCCAACGGAAAGGTTTTCCGCTGGGGATTGAGCCGGTAAAAGAAATCTGTTGACAAACAAAGGGAACGATTCTTATGTATACATTGAATTATTTTTACAGAACAGATCTGTCAAACAGATCCTTGTACGTTATTTTCGGGAGAACCATAAAATTATGACAGCGGAAAAAATAAAAGTTCTTGTGCTTGGCGGATGCGGAATTCAGGGCCGAACCGTCTTGTTCGGCCTGGCCGCGGATCCGGACATTGATGAAATCATCTGCGCCGATATCCGGTTTGACGAACTCGACAAAATCAAACCGTTTGTGGACATGGCCAAAATTACCACCACGGTTGTGGATGCCCGGCAAAAGGATCAGTTGATCGACCTCTATGGGCAGGTGGATATCGTCATTGACCTGTTGCCCGGCTATTTTAAAGAAACGGTGTATGAAGCGGCCCTGGAAGCAAAGGTTGACATTGTCAATGCCAGTTATGCCCATGAATTAAGGGAACTTGACACCCGGGCAAAGCAGGCCGGAATTGCCATCATGCCTGAATGCGGTCTGGACCCGGGCATAGACCTGATCATCTATGGGGATGCAGCCAGACGATTTGATCAGCTCCATTTGATCAATTCATACTGCGGCGGATTTCCGGAACAAAAGGCCTGTACCAACCCGTTGAATTATAAACTGTCCTGGATATGGCGGGGGGTGTTGAACTCAACCATGCGCAAGGGGCGGATCATCCGGAATGGTGAAATCATTGACATCCCGGCCATGAATCAGCATGATGAACGATTCCTCCACACCATAGAGTTTCCGGGCCTGGGCCCCCTGGAGGCCATCCCCAACGGTGATGCCGTCACCTTTACGGATTTTCTGGGTGTCACCGGCACCATTGTTGAAACCGGGCGTTACTCCCTGAGGTGGCCGGGCTGGAGCGCCTTCTGGCGACCGTTGAAACAGCTGGGGTTCTTGAGTGATGAACCGGTAAAAGGCCTTGCCGGAACGGTTTCTCCCATTGATTTTCTGGATAAATTCCTGGGCCCCCAATTGGAATACCAGAAGGATGAAAAGGACCTGGTCACCATGGTCAACATTTTTGAGGGGCTGATGGCGGGCAAAAAGACCCGGGTCACCAGTACCATGCTCATTGAACGGGACCTGGAAACGGGAATCACTGCCATGAGCAAGGGCGTGGGGTACACTGCCGCCATTACAGCCCGGATGATCGCCAGGGGGGATATCAAGGAAAAAGGGGTGCTTTCCCCGCTGCACCATATTCCGGTGGCTCCATTGATGGCCGGCCTGAAAGACAGGGGCATACAAATAAATGAGGAAACAATAGTTCTGGAATAAATGTGCGGTTCATATTACCGGCCTCCGGCTTTGGCGGAAGGTCATTTACTCTAAAATAAGGAGAAAAAATGAAACTGAAACAGATGCTAACCTTAACCCTTGCCGTTCTCGTTGCGTTGTCCTTTTCAGGACTGGGCTTTGCCAACACCCTGACGGACATCGTAAAACGGGGTGAACTCAGGGTCGCCGTTCAGTCCGGAGCCCCGCCCTATGCCTTTATTGACAAGAACGGTGAGCACACCGGTTCCATGGTTGAGTTTGCCCGGGGAATGGCCGAGGCCATGGGCGTGAAGCTTAAAATACTGGACTTTGACTGGGACGGGCTGATTCCTGCCCTTTTGTCCGGCAAGGCCGATATCCTGGCTGCCGATATGACTCCGACCCTGAAGCGGTCGTTGAAAATTACCTTTACCGATCCCTGGATCTATGTTCAGCCCTGTATCTTTACCCGTACGGACAAAGCCTACCAGACCCTGGAAGATGTGAATAAATCCGATGTCACAGTGGGTGTCCTCCTGGGATCCACGGGTGAGAACATTGCCCGAAAGTATCTGCCCAATGCCAAAATCAAGGCCTACAAGGGCGGGGGGCGGATGGTTGTCCAGGCCCTTGTAGCCGGTCATGTGGATGCCGGTGTCAATGATGACCTGGCGGTGCTTACCGTTCTTCCTGACTTTCCCCCCAATTCGGTCCGTCTGCTCGACAAACGCCTGGGCCAGGGAAAAGATCCCCTTGCCTTTGCCGTCCGCCATGAGTCTGTGAACCTGTGGCAGTGGATCAACCTCTATTTCCAGACCGTCCGTTCCAATGGCGAATACGACAAAAATATTGCCTACTGGATGGAAGGTACTGAGTGGAAAAAAGATCACTAGACCGGAAAAATCATTTTTACATGGGTATGGATGAGACCATGGGCTAGACCGATAATTACGGTGTGCCTTCCTGGGTTGTTTGGGAAGGCACACTGATTTCACCAACGGATGGTAATATGCTGGCTGATTTTAATTTTAGAATCATCATGGAGTACCTGCCGCTTTTTTTACATGGGCTGGGAGCCACTTTCTTGATTTCCACTGCGTCCATCTTCCTGGCGCTGATCGCCGGCGTTATTGCCTGCGCATGCCGGATTTCACAGATTAAAACCCTGAAGTATCCCGCCATCGCCTATATTGAACTGATCCGGTCCACGCCCCTTCTGGTTCAGATTTATTTTTTCTACTTCGGGTTACCCACCCTGGGTGTCCGGATTCCGGAGATACAGACCGGGATCCTTGCTCTGATGCTCAACTCAGGGGCCTATATTGCCGAAATTATCCGGGCAGGCATCAGCTCCGTGGATGAAGGTCACATTGAAGCCGGGATTTCCTCGGGTTTAAATTACGTCCAGCGGATGCGGTTTATCATCCTGCCCCAGGCCCTTGGGGCGACCATCCCTCCTTTGTTGGGCCAGGCCATTGTCCTGGTCAAGGACTCGGCCCTGCTTTCCCTGATCTCGGTTGCGGAATTGACCCGGTGCGGCCAGGTCCTGACTTCGGAACGGTTCATGCCCACCGAGGCGTTTTTAACGGTGGCGTTCTTTTACATGTGTATCTATTTTGTGCTTAAATCCCTGGCCGACTGGTCCCAGAAAAAGTTGATTTTCAGGGAGGTATACTGATCATGATGGGATACTATTTCAGCCGGCTTGTCGAAATTTTTCCCTTTTTTCTCAAGGGATTATGGATGACCACCCAGATCGCCTTTATCAGTCTGGGGGTCTGCACGGTGCTCGGATTCACCCTGGGGATATTGAGATCCGGTAAAAGTGTGATTCTCAAGTGGATCATCGGGGTCTATGTCTCGTTTGTCAGGGGAACCCCCTTTGTTGTTCAGGTGTTTATTATTTTCTTTATCTTTCCTGAATGGGGCCTTCAGTTGGAAGCCTTTCCGGCAGCCCTTCTGGCCATGGCCATCATGGGTTCGGCTTTTATCTGTGAAATTGTGGCCGGCGGCATTTCGTCCATTGCCAAGGGGCAGTGGGAGGCGGCAGAATCCTCGGGCCTGAGCCGGACCCAGCAGCTGCGCCTGGTGATTCTGCCCCAGGCCATGCGGGTGATCCTTCCCCCCCTTGTGGGGCAGTTTGTCCTGCTGATCAAAGACACCTCGGTGGTATCGGTGATCGGGGTGATGGATCTGACCCGGGTGGGATGGATCACCGTAATCCGGATCCCCGAAGGGCTGATGGTCTTTTCACTGGTGGGTCTGCTCTACTTTGTCATCTCCTATCCCCTGATCCTTCTGTCCAACTATCTGGAACGAAAAATGGCGATTTAACACCCTAAGGAAGTTTCCATGGAAAATATAATAGAATTTAAAAATGTTAACAAATGGTTCGGTAAGCTCCATGTGTTGAAAGATATCAACCTTGAGGTGGCCAGGGGGGAAGTCCTGGTAATCTGTGGCCCCAGCGGATCGGGAAAATCCACATTGATCCGGTGTATCAACCGCCTTGAAAATATCCATGATGGTGAGATCCATGTGAACAAGATGCAGGTCCATGACAAGTCTGCAAATTTAACCAAACTCAGGGCCGATATCGGTTTTGTGTTCCAGCAATTTCACCTCTATCCCCACATGACCGTTCTGCAGAACATCACCCTGGCGCCAATGCACGTGAAAAAAATCGACAGATCCCGGGCAGAAAAAATTGCCATGGAAAAACTCGACCAGGTGGGGCTGACCGAAAAAGCCGATGCCTACCCCACCCAGCTGTCCGGTGGCCAGCAGCAGCGGGTGGCCATTGCAAGGGGGCTTGCCATGTCTCCGGACATCATGCTGTTTGACGAACCCACTTCGGCCCTGGACCCGGAAATGATCGGTGAGGTTTTAGACGTCATGGTCAACCTGGCTTCTGAAGGCATGACCATGTGCGTGGTGACCCATGAAATGGGGTTTGCCAAAAAAGTGGCCGACCGGGTGCTGTTCATGGATGAAGGCCAGATTATCGAAACCGGAAAACCCGGTGATTTTTTTGATAATCCGAAGACAGACCGGGCCCGGGGGTTTATCAGCATGATACTGACCCATTAACCCATCACAAGGGGCGTGACCCATGAACTTATACCGTTTGCCAAGATATGCGCTGGCTGAATTTCCAACCCCGGTGCATTTCCTAGAGTCGTTTTCAAAATTGAACAACGGACCCAGAATTTATATGAAGCGCGATGACCTGACTTCCCTGGGCATGGGCGGCAACAAGACAAGGAAACTGGAATTTCTTGTTGGTGAAGCCCTGGCCCAGGGAAAAGACACCCTGGTGACCGCAGGCGGTCTGCAGTCCAACCACTGCCGTCTGACAGCGGCTGCCGCTGGAAAAGCCGGCCTCGACTGCCATCTGGTTCTAAACGGCAATTGCCCTGAAACGGCCGATGGTAATCTGCTGCTGGATAAAATATTCGGGGCCCAGATCCATTATTGCGACAGAAAAGAGAGGGACCAGCGACTCCACCAGGTGGCGGACACCCTTCAAAACCAGGGGAAACGCCCCTATGTCATTCCCGTTGGCGGATCCAACGCCGTGGGGGCGGTGGGGTATGTAAACGCCATGGTGGAACTCGATGCCCAGCTTACGCAGATGAAGGTCCAGCCCGATGCCATTGTGTTTGCCACAAGTTCCGGCGGTACCCAGGCCGGCCTGACCCTGGGGGCGGAACTCACAGGCTTCAAGGGGCAGGTCCTGGGCATCAGTATTGATCAGGTCACAACCGGCAAGACCCCTTTTCCCCCGGTTCTCCTTGAAATCGCCCGGACAACGGCCCAACGCCTGGGCATTGCCTCTGCCCTGACCGAACAGGATTTTTCTCTTAATTGTGATTACCTTGGCGCAGGTTATGCCGTGCCGGCAGATCTGGAGTTTGATGCCATCCGGGACCTGGCCCGGTGCGAAGGCATTCTGCTGGGTCCGGTGTATACCGCCCGTGCCATGGGCGGACTGGTGGACCTGATCCGGAAGGGGGTATTTAAAACGGACCAGACCGTCCTGTTCTGGCACACCGGCGGATCTCCGGAGCTGTTTGCATGGTCACGTCAGCTGTCGGGCTGAATTGTTCTTATAACCGGTACGGCTGGAGCGAAGTATCTGCTCCGGCCACAACCCAGGGAGAAACACGCCTGATCACAACGCAACGCTTCGGTGGTGTTTCATCTATCTCTTTTACATTTTCGAGGAAACTGTTTTTTTCAACGGATATTGCTGGTTCCATCGGAGAAAATCTGAAAATAAAGTGTGCAGTCCCAAAGGCTCTATCTCACCAACACCATCTTTAATCTACGGAGGCGTCTAATGTTAAACCTGGTCAGTACGTTTGAGCACAGTGCCAAAGAATTTCCCACTAAACAAGCAATTGTTTTTCAGGATCAGAGCTTTACGTTTTCGCAACTACAGGCCAGGGTCAACCGGGTCGCCAATGCGTTAAAAAAGCGAGGAATCGGCAAAGGGGACAAGGTCGCCCTGAGCTGCATGAATTTACCCTATTTTCCTATGATTTATTATGGAATCTTAAAAACAGGGGCGGTTGTGGTTCCCTTGAACATTCTGTTAAAAGGCAGGGAAATTGCCTATCACCTGAAAGACAGTGATGCCATTGTTTATATCTGCTTTGAGGGAACACCGGAACTGCCCATGGCAGAACAGGGATTTGCCGGGTTTAATCAGGTTGACACCTGCAAAGACTTTTTTGTCGTCACAATGGACCCGTCTGCCCCGTCCCCCATTGACGGTGCCTTGACCTTGGGACAGCTGATCGCAGAAGAAAGTGAAATCTGTGATACGGAAGCGACCAGCCCGGACGATACCGCTGTCATCCTTTATACCTCTGGAACCACGGGCTTTCCCAAAGGCGCGGAACTTTCCCATTCCAATATGACCATGAACGCCATCGGGTCACGTCATCTGTTTCAGCTGGTTCCCGGAGATGTCCACGCCCTTGTCCTGCCGCTTTTCCACTCTTTCGGTCAGACCTGCCAGATGAATGCCGGATTTTCCACCGGCAATACCCTGGTTATGATTCCCAAATTCACGCCCGAGGCGGTATTGTCGGCCGTGGAGAATAATGGGGCAAGCATCTTTGTCGGGGTTCCCACCATGTATTGGGCGCTTCTTAATTTTGAAGACAGGGAAAATCGGTTCAACCGTGAAAAAATAATCAAGACACTGAGACTCGGTGTCTGCGGTGCATCTTCTTTGGCCATTGAAATCATCAAAGGGATTGAAGAAAAATATAAACTTCCCATCATCGAGGGTTATGGATTGTCGGAAACCTGCCCGGTGGCCACTTTTCTCCATGTGAACAAAGAGCGGAAGCCCGGTTCGGTGGGTACCCCCATCTGGGGGGTGGAAGTTGAAGTTTTTGACAAAGATAACAAAGTATTACCCCCGGGAGAGGTTGGTGAAGTGGTTATCCGGGGGCATAATGTGATGAAGGGATATTATAACAAGCCCGATGCCACTGCAAAGGCCTTTGATGGTACCACCTGGTTCCATTCCGGTGATCTGGGCAAAAAGGATGAGGACGGGTATTTTTATATTGTGGACCGGGTTAAGGATATGATCATCCGGGGAGGGTATAATGTTTATCCACGAGAAATCGAGGAGGTACTGCTGACCCATCCCGAGGTTTCCCTGGCCTCGGTACTGGGCGTGAAGCATGAGCGCCATGGTGAAGAAATTGTTGCCTATATCATTCCTGTGGAAGGCTCAAAACTCACAGAATCACAAATTATCGAGTGGTCAAAGAAGGAGATGGCAGCCTATAAGTATCCCCGTATTGTTCGAATCGTGAAATCGCTACCCATGACTGCCACCGGAAAGATTCTAAAAAAGGATTTGCGTGCTGAAATGGAAGCCAGAGCCTAAGGTGTGATGTCAATAAGGACCGCAGATGAAATAGGTTGAACAGAAACAGCGCCGAATTTTGGTTCATCTACAAGGCGCATTAAAGGCTCAATAGCAGTACCGTTAAGCCTTTGATGTCACGCGGTAGGTGAACCAAAAGACAAGCAGTTTCGTTCAAGTTATGATTCATTCAGGCATCGCTTTTTTGTAAATTGTTTGAAGCGCCTGGATGGTTGCCTTGATATCCTCAGCCCCGATGATCTCTGTGATCATGCAGACGGTCCGGGCCCCGTGGCCCACCACCTGGCCAAGATTATGGGCCTTGATGCCGCCGATGACCACAAAGGGGATGTCGATGTTTGCCACCACATGGTCGAGGTAGGCAAGCCCCACGGCATCGCCGACTCCTTCCTTGGTCCGGGTGGTGAAAATCGGGCCCACACCGATGTAATCGGCACCGTTCAGGACTGCCTGCCGGGCCTGGTCCGGGCTGTGGGTGGAGCGGCCGATGATCATATCCCCCACAAGCTTTCTGAGGTGTCGGAGGGGAAGGTCGTCCTGGCCTGTGTGGATGCCGTCGGCCTCCACCATCAGTGCCAGGTCGGCATGGTCGTTCACGATAAAGGTGACTCCGGCATCCCGGGTGATCTTTCGGATGGCAACGCACTCTTCGTACATCTTCCCCATGGGCTTTGTGGCGGGTTTCTCCCGGTACTGGAGGGTGGTAACGCCTGCATTTACCATCTCGTGGGCCACCTGGACATTGGACCGTCCCCTGGAAAATTTTTCTGTCAAAATTCCGTAGATTCCCGGGTTTAATATGGTTTTCATGGATGCCTCTTTTTCTTGTTAACGGTTCTGAACCCTGCCCTGCCCAGGGTCTCAAGGCGGGCAGACATCTGGTACGGTTGTCTTTTCTGCCTCCAGGACGGACCGTGTCGAGTCCCAGGGAGCAGATTACAGCTTGCCCGGCAGATACAAAATGCCTGGCGAGTATGAAAAATTGACGGGGGAATGTCAATGGGAAATCATTCCCCGCTATTGAAATATTATCCTTTTTAAATTATAGTCTGCGGCTGTTTTCTAATACGTAAAATAAAAGGGGAATCATGTTCGCTAAAACAGCCGATGAACTCAGGGAAATGGTTGCCCAAAATCCGGGAACTGCCCCGTCGATTTTTCTCAGGGACGATTCGTTTGCCGCCTGGTGCTATGACAACAGGGATTCTGCATGGCTGAAATCCGCATTTAACCGGGATGCGGATCCGGATGACTGCAGAAAATGGGGGATCACCCCATCGGAGTGGCGGACCAACGTGGAGATGGCGGGTCTTGCGCTGAAATTTTCTGCTATGAAATAGTAAACCTGGCAAATTCCGGGGCTATTGAGACGAGCCGTTTGCCGTCGTCAGAGTTCGGATCAATGAGGGTAAAATCCGAAAACTCAAATCCCGGGGCCACGGAACACCCGACCAGGACTGTGTCTGCAATGGGCTCGGCAGCCTGCCAGACCCCTGCAGGAATGACATGGCAGAAAACATTGCTGGCTGACGAGAGGGTGATGCATTGGGGAGGGGTGCTGGAACCATCCCAGGAGTATAAACAAAGGCCTGCGCCCTGGTATAGATTCCAGACTTCGTCGGACAAAACTTTGTGGAAGTTGCTTTTTTCTCCCGGATTCAAAGAAAAGTAGATGTGAGTCAGAGCCGATCTGATATCTCCCTGTGATGTGGATACGGTTGCATCGGATCTGAAGACCTCACGGAATCGACCCCCTTCAGGATGTTCTGTAAGATTAATTGGCTTCATCGTATTCCATTGGGCTGTCTTGCCTGTTCCATTACCGTTGAAGTGTTTTGCCAGCCCCATTACCATTGGGGTGTTTTGCCTGCTCCATATTTTTATCCCATATTCTTTTGTATGTCCAGGCGGGTTGCATTTTCTCTTAGGGCCAACGCATGTAAATACTCTGAAGTGCCTATAGCTCTGGCGGGGTCAAAGATCACCCGAACATGACTTCCTCCAGACTTCTTTTCAAAGGTCACTTCCGGGACGCCAGGTATTTGAGCATCTGGCGCATGGTCAGGCTCAGGCTGGAGGGGCCGCTGCGCACATAAAAAGATTCTTCTTTTTTGTTGATGAGAAAAACCGGGGTATCGACCCGTTCGCACTCGATCACCATGACCAGATGACCGTCAATGGTTCCCATGGAAAGGTGGATGTGTTTGGTGAACTCCAGGCCAATATGCTGGTTTATGAGGTTTCTGAAATGAAGCCGGCATTTGTCCTGGTTTTCAAACCCGTCCGGGGTTGTCCCGATCACCCCTCCGTCATCGCTGACACCGATGAGAATCATTCCGCCGTTGGTGTTCATAAACGCTGAAACCGATTTCAACCAGGCCAGTTCAATGTTCTTGTCGTTTTTTCCTGTATTGATATTCATGCGCAGGGTGGATTTAAACTCCAGGGTGGCCCCTTCTCCCAGGTTGATAAGACGCTGAACATCGGTGGCAAAGTGGGTCTCTCGGACCACGTTGTTGGGCAGATCCCGAAGCTGGTGGCGATACTTCCAGACCACAAATCCGGCCATGAGAAGCCCCAGGGCAAATATACCCAGTACCACCACCAGAATCGCCCAGCGCTTTTCCTGGACTTTGCTAAGAAAATCAGACTGGGGCACAACCACGCCGATCCTGAGATTCTGGGTGTCGGCATTGATGGGCTGTACCCCTGCCCAGTAGGTCTGACCTTTATCTGTGAAGGTAAAGGCCCTGGTGGGCTTGCCCTTGGCGTGCCAGGCTGTGATGGCATTGCGCACATCCGTGGCCTCGACCTCGGTATGGCGGGATACGAAACGGTTGATCCCTGTCGGGGTCTCCTTGGTTTCCGGGTGGTGATAAACAGATGTCTTTCCATCGAACAAAAAAGCCGTCCCATGGGTTCCCACCCGGCTCTCTGAGATGCGGTCAAACAATCCGTTGATCGAGACATCCAGTGCCTTATCAAGGAAAGTATAAAAAAATCTCAATACCCAACGATTGTAAAGCCCCGCTACCGAACCCGTTACCCAAGATAGAACCGGGCTCAAGCCAGGTCCTTGTCCAGGACGGGAATGATATCCTGATTTGCCGGGCAAGGGTGGCATGGTTTGCAAGGGGGGGTAAAAGATTGTGTTTCCCATCGACTCACCGGCAGGGGGGGGTGGGTCACTTTGTCCCGAACTCTCCGGCGCGACTGAAATCCAGCTTTGCCCGGGGCTGAATTTATTTCACTTTATGTCGAGCAATTTTAATATGTAATTTAATATACTTATAAAATTTAAATGAAAAAAATGAACAGATTCCAGGTCGAAAGCAACCCGTTGGCCGTTTTCTTGCTATTAAACCCAGCAAGAGTTCGAACGAGTGTTGTTGTTTTAAACTTAAAAAAACAGACTTTACCAAGGAGCTTAGTATGTCAAACGGAGAAGCAGTTTACGGATTTTTTATTCCCACAGTGTCACTCATGGGTATTGGTTCCCACAAAGAGATTTGCAACCAGATGAAAAGCCTGGGTGTCTCAAAACCCTTTCTTGTGGCAGACAAGGGAATTACCGCTGCCGGACTCACCAAGCAGATTTGTGACATCATTAAAGAAGGGATGGGAGTTGATGCGGTTGTATACGATGAAACCGTTCCCAATCCCACGGACAAGAATGTCGCAGAGGGTGTTGCCATCTATGAGAAGAGCGGCTGTGACATGATCATCACCCTCGGTGGTGGAAGCTCCCATGACTGTGGAAAAGGCATTGGTCTTGTTGCCTCCAATGGCGGAACCATCCATGATATGGAAGGCGTTGATCAGTCCACAAAAGCAATGCCTCCCTTTATTGCCATCAACACCACGGCTGGAACCGGAAGTGAGATGACCCGTTTCTGCATCATCACCGATACCAGCAGAAAGGTTAAAATGGCCATTGTTGACTGGCGCTGTACGCCCAATATTGCCATCAATGACCCCCTTCTTATGATGGGCATGCCGGCTGGACTGACTGCTGCAACCGGTATGGACGCTTTGACCCATTCCGTTGAAGCCTATGTCTCAACCATTGCAACTCCCATAACCGATGCCTGTGCCATCAAAGCCATTGAGCTTGTTGCCCAGAATTTGAGGCAGGCTGTTGCCAATGGTGATGATCTTGCGGCAAGGGACAAGATGGCCTATGCGGAATATCTTGCAGGTATGGCATTTAACAATGCAAGCCTTGGCCATGTCCATGCCATGGCCCATCAGCTGGGTGGTTTTTACAACCTTCCCCATGGCGTGTGCAATGCCATTCTGCTTCCCCATGTTTCACGGTTCAACCTCATTGCCAAGCTCCAGCGATTTGCTGACATTGCCGTTGCCATGGGAGAAAACATTACAGGGCTGTCCCTCAGGGAAGCAGCAGAAAAAGCCTTGACCGCAATTCAGACCCTTTCCGCCGATGTGGGCATTCCTGCAAATCTCACGGAACTTGGTGTAAAGAAAGAGGATCTTAAGATTATGGCTGAAAATGCCCAGAAAGATGCCTGCGGTGCCACCAACCCGAGGCGTCCAAGCCTTGAGGATGTTATTCAAATTTACACCAATGCGTTGTAGTCCTTGCACCCGCCCCTGGTTCTGTTGATCCAGAAGTGATTATATAGTTGTTTCGGGGCATGGGAACTAAATCCCCATGCCCCCTGGCACTGGAAAATTGCTGTACAATGGATCTATCTTCCTTCCCACACCTATTCCTCACTGTTCAATAATTTGCGGTACAGGGTCTTCCGGCTGATACCCAGGATTTCGGCGGCCTTTGATCTGTTGCCATCCACATGGTCCAGAACTTCCATGATATATTTTTTATCCAACTCCTCAAGGGTGGGGAACAGGGTTGAGGCGCTGGCGTCTGCATCTTCCGTTGTTTCAAGAAGTTCAAGGGGCAGGCAGCGTTCCGTGATGACATTGTTGTGTGCAAGGATAACGCCCCGTTCCATTACATTGTAAAGTTCCCGGACATTGCCCGGCCAGTCATAGGCCATGAGGCGTTTCATGGCATTTTTCGACACCATGCAGGGGGGGCTTCCGGCACTCATTTTACCCAGGAAGTATTCCATGAGCACAGGGATTTCTTCTTTGCGTTTGCGCAGGGGAAGTATTTTTATGGCAAAAACGTTGAGCCTGTGGAAAAGCGCCTCACTGAACTGTCCCTTTGCGACCTCTTCCTTAAGATTCCGGTTGGTTGCAAAAACAAACCGGATGTCCACCTTTCTCTCCCGTTTGTCTCCCACCGGGCGGAATGTCTGATTTTCCATGACACGCAGCAGGGATGCCTGTACCCCCACGGAAAGTTCGCCGATTTCGTCGAGGAACAGGGTGCCTTTGTCTGCCAGATCAAGGAGTCCGTTCCTGGAATCATCTGCGCCCGTAAATGCACCTTTGCAGTATCCGAACAGCTCGCTTCGTATCAGCTCTTCCTGGAGGGTGGCGCAGTTTTTTGTTATCAGGGGGTGTTCTGCCCTGAGGCTCAGGCCGTGCAATTGCCTTGCCACCACATTTTTACCGGTGCCGCTCTCGCCGGTGATCAGTACGGGAACCGTGGTCGGCGCAACCTTGCCGATGAGGAATCGAACCTCTTCCATGGCGGCAGAATGCCCCACGATCTGGTCTGGAAAATTTTTTTCCTTGTGAAGGCCCTGCTGTTTTAAAAATTTTTTTTTGTGAAGGGAGCCCAGCTGATAGGCCTTTTCAATAACCTGCTCGAGTCTTCCCAGGTCAAAGGGTTTGGTAATATAGTCGCAGGCCCCGGTTTTCATGGCTTCAACAGCATCATCAATATCGCCATACCCGGTGATTAAAATGATCTGAACGCCCAGGACCTCTTCATGGAATCGGGACATCAGTTCAATTCCGTTGGCATCGGGCAGGCTGATGTCCAGAATAATGACGTCAAACACACGCTTTCGGATGGCCTTGATGGCTTCCCTGCCATTGCCGGCCGTTGTGATGCATCGCCGGGGAGAGCCCAACTCTTTTTCAAGCAGCCTGCGGATGGATTTTTCATCGTCAACCACAAGAATATTGATGGGGCATGATTGGTTACTCATTTTTTACATATCCCGGATCTGGTAATTTTATTTTAAAAACGCTTCCAAGATTTTCCCTGCTGTTTACGATGATTTCTCCCCTGTGCTGTTTGATAATATTATAGCATGTGGACAGGCCGATACCGGTTCCCTTGTCCACGGGTTTTGTGGTGAAAAACGGGTCAAAGATTCTATCCATTTTTTCCGCAGTAATGCCACAGCCGTTGTCTTTGACCGAAAGGGTCACCCAGCGCCTCTCTTTTTTTGCGCAAATCTGAATCCTGCCGTCCGGATCAATGGCATCCAGGGCATTGCAGATGATGTTGAGCATCACCTGTTTGAGCTCAGCTGCATTGCCTTGAACCTTAGGTACTTCAGGGTTGAACGTAAGCTCGATTTTCAACAGGGGAAAGTTTTTCAGGCGGTATCGCAGAAGGGTGAGAACATCGTTGATCAAATCCTTAAGATCCACAGGAACAAATACAATCTTTTTCCTGGGGCTGAACGTGAGCAGACTCTTTACAATATCATGGCACCGGTTGCACTCGGCAATAATGGTTTCAATGTATTCATTGAAATCAGCCATGAGTTCACATTCTTCCGGATTGCTTTCCAGGCAGCTTTCAAGTTTTGGCAGACGCCGCTTGAGCCCCTCTGAAAATCCGCTGATGGAGGTCAACGGATTGTTTATCTCATGGGCAACCCCGGCGGCAAGCAGTCCCACGGTGGCCATTTTTTTTGAATATTGATATTGCTCCTGGTACTCTTTTTCCCGGGTCACATCCCGCATGAGAAGCAGGAACCTGAATGTTCGTTTGTTCGAGTCGAGCATGGGGGATACCGCAACTTCAAATTGATGGTTTTTGTTGTCAATCTGATAAACAAGGTTTTTGCGGCAGACCCTGGCGGTCTTTCTGGCGGTGATGATGGGGCAGTCCGGGCAGGGACGGGTCTGGTTGTTAAAAACCTCATAGCAGAAATGTCCTTCAGGGGACGCAGATTTGAAAATCTCAGAGAACAGCCGGTTTACCGATATGATGGTGAAGTTCAACGAGACAATGACCATCACATCGGAGATTCCATCTAAAATGGCCTGGAGCTGGCGCTGCTTGCGCTCAAGCTTCAGGTTTGTTGTCTGGAGTTCGACAACCTTGTTCTTGACCTCACCAAAAAAACCCAGTTTGGTGGATTCAAGGCCAATGATGTCTTCCAGGGTTGTGGGATTGTTCATTACCATACCCCATTGCAGATCTGCAGCATATCTTCAACGCCGGCCGATCTGGGATTGCTCAAAAGACAGGAATCAAAGGTGGCCATCTGGCAGATCCTGGGCAGGACCGACCGGTCCGGTACAATATCGCGCAAACGGGTGCTCACGCCAAGGCTCCTGAAATAGGTTTCAAGTTTCTCAATACCGGCAAGGGCCGTTGCCTCGGGTGATTCCAAACTCCTGCCCAGTATTACCCTGCCGATTTCAGCTGTTTTATCGGTAGATTCACAAAGATTATACCGCATCACCTGGGGAAGCAGTATGGGGTGAATGGTGCCGTGCACCGCATCCAGCATCCCCCCAAGGCTGTGGGCAAGGGCATGGTCAAGCCCCAGGCTTGCATTGCTGAAGGCCATTGCTGCAGATGTTCCGGCCATGCTCAATTTTTCCAGATGATCCACTGAATCGTTCTCCAGGGCCAGGGGAAGATATTGTATTATCAGCTCAATGGCTTTAAGGGAGTGAACTTCGGTCATGGGCGAGGCAATCCTTGAAACATGGGCCTCAATGGCGTGGGACAGGGCATCCACAGCACCGGCAATTATGAGTTCCCGTGATTTTGTGGTCAAAAGGGTTGGATCGATAATTGAGATATTGGGAACCAGGGTCCGGCTGATGATAGACATCTTGGTCTGCCGTTCCATGTCCGTAATAATGGCAAACTGTGAAATATCGGATCCGCTGCTGGCCGTTGATGGAATGAAGATCATGGGGGGAAGGGGATGCTCTATGCGGTTGGCCCCTTCATAATCATTGACCCGGCCGCCGTTGCTGGCAACAAGGGCGATTCCCTTGGCTGCATCCATGGGGCTTCCGCCCCCCAGGGCAATGACCACATCACATCCATGCTGTCTGTATAAAAGCGCCCCTTGTTCTATCTGCCAGTCCCGGGGATTGGCAGATATCTCGGAATAGTAAACCCATTTGAGACATTCTTTTTCAAGAATTTCAAACACCTGATCCACCCATCCGGCTTTTTCAAGACCCGGGTCAGAGACCAGAAATATTTTTTCTGCTCCCAGGTGGCTGGCGCACATTCCTGTATATTTCAAGCTGCCTGATCCAAAAAAAATTTCCGGAACAGAAAATTTCAAGATACCCATACATTCCTTTCAGGGTCGGCTCGTTTGACGGCTCGCCCCGGTGGATGAAAAATCATTTAACCCCGCATATTGTCAACATTTCTCTATAGTTAACACAGATGGGGCTTGAAAACAAGATCGGAACCATCAGAAGAAGCGTTCGTTTTCAGTTCCATCCGGCAAAGGATGCCTGTCCAGCACGGGCCGATAGGGGGGGGGTATAAGAAACGCGTTCCGAAGTATTGCCATTGGTGGCGTTTCAACGTTCGTTGTGGCCGGATGCCATCCCTTGCTCCGGCCGTGCCGGTTTATACGGTTAAAACAGCCCTGATCTCCTGGTCGATCTTTGCCGCAAGTCCTGGGATGTCCCCATAAATGTAACCTGACTCTGCCTGGTCCAGGAGCCTGAAAAAAAGGTCGACCAGGTAGCGGTTGGCCCGTCGGGAGGTTTTTGTCCCGGGTTTGTCAAAATAGACAGGGGAATCAGGATCCCCCATGCCCTTAAGGATGGTGTGGCAGGCAGGCACCACCAGTTTTGACATCCACCTCACCCCGTCATCCGCAAAGGTCACCTCGCCTTCGAATCCAAACAGTCCGTCCTTGACCAGGCGGCCCTGTCGTTCAAACTGGTTGTAGGCCGCGGTGCCCTTGAGCACGATCTGGCAGTGGCACAGGAGGTTGGCCGTTCTTTCCAGGCGGTCCAGGAGGTTGTTTGCCATCAAAAAGTCGATGTTGTTCCTCAGGTCCAAAAGGGTGGCGTCCTGGACAAACATGAGAAATCCCACCTCGGGCTCGATGCCGTGGCGCCGGCAAAGCGTGATGGCATGGGTTGCCTGGGCGGGGCCAGCGCCCTTGTTGATCTTTCCCAGCACCGTTTCTGACCCGCTCTCAATGCCCATGAGAAGGGATGTGAAACCGGCTGCCACAAGGTGGTCGAGGACTTCATCGTCTAGGTCCGACGGCCGGGTTTCCATGCCAAAGCGGATCTTCATGGGCCTGATCAGCCCCATGAGGGTGAGTATTCGTTCTTTACCCCGTTTGCCCGGACCGATGAAATTGGGATCCACAAAGTAGAATTCCCTTACGCCCTGGTCCACAAGGGTCTGCATCTCCAGGGCGATTTTTTCCGGGGTGCGGCCCCGCCACAGGGGACCCTGGTTGTAAAACGAGGGCACGGGACAGAAGCTGCAATGGTTGTAGCAGCCCCGGCTGGCCAGGATGGAAACCGTGCCGTCAAGGCTTGGCCGCCGGGGAACAGGGAAGATGTCGGGGTCTGTTTCCGGCGGTCTGGATTGAAATGCGCCCGGCGTCAGGTGATCTTTTTGCGCAAGCCCTGGAATCGGGCCCAAGGTTTCCTTCTTTTCAAGGGCTGCGGCAAGTTCGACCAGGGTGTGCTCAAACTCTCCCACGGCAATCGAATCCACCGCCGTTTTTGTGGCAAGGATCTGCTGAAAAACCAGGGTGGGAAAGAAACCGAACAGGTTGATGTGGCCGGTGAATCCCCTGGATCTGAGTCGGGTGAACAGATCGAACAGCCGCGGGGTGTGCTCCCAGAAGTAGACGGCATTGACGCACAACAGACCGGGGCGGCTGTCCAGGATTTCCCGCTCGGTCCGCTCAAAATTCCAGCGATTACCGGCAGCGTCCATCAAGAGGGTGGTAAATCCCCTTGATTCAAGCATGGCTGCGGCATAGCCGCCCATGAGGCAGGACCAGAGGGGGGTGTTGGCAATGTCGTTGAACCGTTTTTCCGAGGCGATTCTCGGGTGTTCGAGTACCAGTATGTTCATAGTGCCTCCATGGGCAGTTTCAGCCGGGAAAAGACTCCGGCCCTGTGGCAGTGGGCTTCGAGTTCGTGGAGAAGATGGGCATGGGGTTCGGGGTTGTGGTACACGGGATAGAGAAGATCCGTGTCCGGGGGCAGGGCGCCTGATTTGATCAGCCGTTTTGTCATGGGTGCTCCGGGATAGAGTCTTACATGGTTGAAGATCACCGCTCCCAGGTTGCCTGCACCGGCATGGATTTCAAGGATCCGATCCAGGGTTTCCCGGGTTTCGAGTCTCTCCTTGTCCCGTTCTCCTGGCAGGTTGAGCAGAAAATGGCACATGGTGAGGATGCCGTTGTCTGCCGTGAGCCTTGCGGCATCAAACAGGTCCTGGCGGGTCATCTGCTTGTTCAACAGTTTCAGGCCGTGGGCGGTGAGGCTGTCTCCCGAGAAGTAGACGGCCACGCAGCCGGCCCTCCGGGCAAGGTCAAGGTTTTCCCGGGTGAGGGCGTCTTCCCGGAAGAATCCGGTCCAGGTCAGGCCCAGATCCCGCCGGACAAGTTCCCGGCACAGGGCTTCAAAGTGATGTGGGGGCCGGTTGACCACGGAATCGGTGAAGTGGAAGAGTTTGATTCCGAACTGCTGGTTCAACAGGGCCATCTCGTCCACGATCCTCGAAGGGTTGCGCAGCCGCATGGTGCATCCCCCGAGAAAGGGGTAGAGGCAGTAGCCGCACCAGAGGTCGCATCCCCGTTTGCCCTCGATGCCCATGGCTGCAATATAGGCGTTGCCCTGGGTGTAGGAGAGGGGGGAAAAGGCGTCGACATCCATGGCCGGCAACGCGTCCATGGCGATCATGGGGCCCATGGGGTTTTCCACGATGCCGGCCGTGTTCCGCCACAGGATTCCGGGGATGGTGCCCGGATCAAGCTCGGGTTCAAAAAGCCGTGGAAAGATCAGCTCTCCTTCGCCCCTGAGGCCCATGTCAACCTCGGGCACCTCCGCCATGAGCCGGCGTGCAAACAGGGAAAATGCCGGTCCCCCGGCCACTATCCTTGCCCGGGGGGCGAGGGCCCTTGCAAGGGCCGCTCCAGTCCTGAGGGAAGAAAGATACGAGGCCTGGTGGCCGGCCAGGGGGTCAAGGTTCCGAAACGACAGGGCAATGGCGTCGGGTTGAAACGATGTTATCGTTTCTTTGAGGTCGGGCCAGGGATCCATGGCGATGTTCATGTCCAGCACCTGTTTGTCGTGGTGGGGGGGCAGGGTGGTTGACAGCCTGGACAGGCCTAAAGGAAATACCCTTTCCCCGGCGCCCAGGTGGGAGGTGGGAAGTTGTACCAGCAATATTTTCATTTATGATTACTCCAGGACCAGCAGTCCAATGTATTTGACATGGTTGTTTTTCGCCTGCACAGGGGTGAGGCTGAATCCTGCGTTTCGGGCCGTGGTGTAGACATCAATGCCCGAGGCTTCCATGGCCGGCCGCGCCTGGTCCGGGTGCCGGCAGATGCCGGTGTCCGGGCAGGCGGGGCAGACAGGGCAGGGGCCTGCTCCGAAGACAAAGGCCTTGAAAAACCCTTCCAGAAAGGCGGTTTTTTCAAGTTTGAGCAGCCGCTGGTGAAAATTTCTGCCTGGAGGCGCCCCCTGGACCAGGACGGCCCGGGTGTAGCTGTTGAGCAGGGTTCGGGTTTTGTCGTGGTCCACGGTCTGGGGCGGGCACTGGAGGTTGCTGCCATATCCGGCACAGCCAAACCGGCATTTCATCCTGACCCAGGGGGCCGTGACTACCTGGGCCGGTGAAAGGGGCACGGCCCGGTCAAACCCAAGGGCGAGGGCCGAGTCGCAGATCTTTTTCAGGGGAGAGTTGAGTGTCCCGCTGCCCCCTGCCACCATCACGGCCGTGTCCGTGGCAAGGTCAATGGTTTCCACGGGGGTCATCTCCATTTGTTCAAGCCAGGTCTGGACAGTTGCAGCGGGGTGGCAGGCGCCGTTAAAGGTGTTGAGCATCATGGACAGATCATAGAGTGCACCTTTCTGGGGCGATCTGCCCGTCCGGTCCGGAAAATAGTCGTGGATGACCACCATGCCGCCGGGTTTGAGCATGGAGACGGCCCGCTGGAGAAGCTGTTCTGCCTCATCCGGGCCATAGGCATGGAGAAAATTGCTCAACACGATCAGGCCGAATTCCTGGTGGAATTCATGGCTTCTGAAGTCCCCGGAAAGCGGGGTGATCCTCTCCCAGGTCTCCGGGTCAGGATAGATCTCTTGGGCGGCCTCGATCACCTCTTCAAGGTCAAAGACCACGGCCCGGGTGCCCGGAATCTGTGCCAGGATTGCCCGGGCAAGGCTGCCCGATCCGCCGCCCACATCCAGGACCGGGCCCATGGCGTGCTCGTTTGCCACAAGACGGGCAATCTCCGGCGCTTTCTGTTTGACCAGGGTGTCCATGGCTTCGACATAACGGCGGTTGCGCTGCCTGTAGTCGAGGTCCTCGACCGCCTGGCGTTCCCGGCAGGAGACCTTGTCCGAGAGTCTGGCCCAGCTGGACGCCATGTATTTGCGGTAGAGGAAAAAATCCCCCATGTATTCCCTCCTGTCCGGTACGAGAAAACGGGATGCGACCTGGGCGTTGTACCATAAGTCCCGATCATGGCCGACCAGGGCCATTTGTTCCATGGCTCTGAGCAGGCGGAACAGCTCGGATTCACGGCAATCCATGGCCGAGGCAAGGCCGGCAAGGGTCGAGATGCCCCGGTCCAGGAACTTGAAAATTTCAAGCTCCAGGGCGGTAAACAGCACCTGGGAATACCAGTAGGCCGTGGACAGATCTTCCAGATACTGGAAATCGCGGTGGGCCGGATCAGCGTTTGTAAAATTCTGGTTCATGGCGGGCTACCCCTTGACCATGGCGAGAATTTCGGTGAAGGCATGGGCCATGTCCTGCCTGACCCGTTCCAGGCTGCCGGTCCCAGCTTTCGCCTCCAGCCACAGGGTGGCATTGGTTGCTCTCCGAAAGACCGAAACACACGAGAGGATGTCCGGATGGGTGATGTGCCGGAGGGATTCGCATCCCGACGCCGACATCCAGTGCTCCCTTGAACCTTGAAGATCGGCCATAACGTTTTTCCATTCAAGGGTGCCACGGATATCGCAGATCAGATGGCGGATGGTCCGGCTGCCCCGGGGCCGTTCCCGGATCAGGACAAGGATTTCCGGGGCTGCCATGGCGGTGAGCCAGGATGCTGCGGCCGAACAAACGATGGAGAGCATCCCGGCATTTTTTTCGGCAAGCCAGAATTCGGTCTGGGTTTGCTGCCGTTTGTTAAAGGAGCACCCCACGCTGATGAGCAGGGTGGGGTAGGCAAGAAGCCGTCGCAGAAACAGTTGATATGGGGTCATACCTTCTCCCGTCGGATGGAGCCCCCTGGCAGGTGCCGGGGTACTCCTCCGAACGATACGGTGCGCCGGCATAAAAAAATCCCCAGCCGACACACGATCAGCCCGGGGATTTACCATCTCTCCGAGAACATCTGTTTTTGCCTGTCTGGCAGGTATTCTGACTCGTGGATCATCCTAATGGCCGCGTCTTCCCATGCTGGTTCGTTCTTTAAACCTGCAGCACAGTGACCGGTTGCGGCGGTCGTCCTCACTCACAGCGGCGGGTCCGTCCCGGGATTACACCGGGTTCCCTGCGGGGTCCGACCTTCGGTCAGACCTCAGGCCCTCCCTTGGGAAGGCACCAGAAAGCGTCTCTCTTTTCCAGGATCCTGAACATGCTCGCTGTTCAGATCGTACCTGGCTCATATCCCACGGGCCATGATTTTGTCAAGCTGGAAAAGGCGGAATCAGCAATTCGTATTTGTCGCCCAAATGATACCGGCTGGTTTCAATTGTTCGTGTAAACATTGCATTTAGGCTTCACTGCTGAGCGGTCTGCTGAACAGATACCCCTGAAACACTGAACATCGATTTCCCTTAAGTGCTTCAGGGTTGAAATCATTTTAACATCCGGGGGTAACGCCAATGTATGAACAAAGTTCAGGAAGATGTTTTGCGCATCCTTTCGATCATCTGTTTCATTTTTTCAGGGTCCATGTCGGCCGGAAACTTCATGGGGATGCTGCGGGACATCCGATCCCGGAGAACATGCTGCTGATAGGCCTGGACACTGGTCCCACTCTGCCAGTGGCCGGTGACTCTGGCCGTGGTAATTCCCACCGTGAAAAAAGCAATCAGCACCAGCGCGATCCTTGTTTGACCCATGGGCACCTTTCCTGAAAAAACAGAGAAACGGATGGCGTTTTCGGCGGGACAGACATCAACACACCTGAGGCAGGCAGAGCATTCAAGGGCGTTGATGGTTTTGTTTTCCATGATGGAAATTTTTCCAGGACAGACGGTTTCACATTTTCCGCATTTGATGCAGTTTTTTTCATTCCGTTTGATCCTGCCCAGGCTGAAAAAACCGATTACCCCGAGCAGTGCGCCATAGGGGCATAGATAGCGGCACCAGAAGTTTTTGACGATGACAGACAGGATGATCAGCACGCAGATTACACAAAGTGATGTGACCGAAATCCGGGTGAAAAAATCCAGCATCTTGATATCGGCAAAGGTGTTGTAAGGGCTCTGGATGAACTGCGCCACCGCGCCAAGGGGCATTTTAAAAAATACGCTCCACACGAAAAATCCGGCAATGGCATATTTGATCGCCCGCAATGGCAGATCCATCCACGGGGGAAGGTGGATCGGTCGTTTAAACAGAATGGCATGGATGCCTGCCAGGCAGTCGGACAGCAGGCCAATGGGGCAGATCCAGCTGCAGAAGCCTTTTCGGACGAACAGGGCCGTGGCGCAGACAATGAGAAAAATCACCAGTGCCGATGGATGGACTGTATTGAAAATGCCGGTGAACAGAAAGTATTTGAGGCTGATCAGGGCGCTGATGGGAAGAAAGGCTTCCACCCCGGGCGGTCGGTCCAGGGTCGGCATTGTGCCTGATTCAAGCTGGGCAACAAACAGGTAGAAGGTGATGCCCATGTACAGGGTGATCATGAGAAAGAGAAACTGAACCCCCCGTCTCAGGGGGAAGGTGTTTTTGAACCAACGGGCGGTTGTGTGGGATGGATGGTGGTGATCTGTCATTTTTGTTTGATTCCTTTTGTGATTTCCCGGGTGGAATTACAAATTTTTGGTGGAAAACGCAATAAGAAAATAATGTTTCTTTTTAACCGGCATGGCCGGAGCAGGTTCTGTGCCCTGGCCACAATGGAATATGAAACTTCACCCACGGGTGATGTTTCGGTGGGCGTTCCATGAAAAAAAGCTTGACAGAAAACCGTAAGGTCATGTAGATGACTCTACGGTCATTTTTATGACCGGTTCGTTCAAGTATGGAAATCAAGGGTTCGTCCGCCAGCCGGAGTGACCCCCGGTATTTAAACCAAGGAGGTTGGCCATGACCAGGGTCAGCAGAAAAAAAGAGTTGCTGGACAATATGATCCGCCAGGAGATCGTGGCAACGGTCCTGGACCTTATTTCCCGTGACCAGCCCGTTACCATGGATGGGATCGCCGCACAGTGCGGGGTGGCCAAGGGCACCTTGTACAACTATTTTAAGAACAAAAAACAACTGATCGATTATGTCCACCAGGCCATCATAACCCCCAAGATCAAAAACAACGAGGCCATATTTGAGTCTGAGAATTCACCGGCAACAAAACTGCATGACTTTGTTGACGAAGTCTTTGGTTTCCATGAGGCGTATCCCCTCTACTTCCAGTTTGTCCAGAGCCAGCGGACCGCATGCGAGGCCGACAACGAACGGTTTGAGATTGCCATTCTGCCCCTGGTCAACCTCTGCAGGGAAGGACGACGAAAGGGGGTGTTTGTGGATCTTGATCCGTTTGTGATGGCCTCAATGATTTTCGGCACGGTCATCGGCCCGCTGCAGATTCTTCAGGACATGGACGAGAACAGCCGGGACATAAAAAAAATCAAACAGGATGTCATCTGTCTGGTCGACAGGATAATACTCAATCAACAGGAGAAAGCATGAAATTAAAAATATTTTCAGGTGTCATTGCAGCCGTTCTTGTGGGGCTTGGCTACCTGTGGATCATAGACCACGGTTCCACGGCCCAGGCCCGGACTGAAATACCAACGCCTGCCACGCCGCCACCGGTGGAGGTCAACGTTTATACGGTGAAATCTGAACCCGTGGTGTTTACCCGTGACCTGCCCGGCCGGACATCGGCCTTCCAGGTTGCCGAAATCCGGCCCCAGGTGTCCGGGATCATCCTCAAGCGCCTGTTTGTCGAGGGAAGCCATGTGGAAAAGGGGCAGCAGCTGTACCAGATCGATCCGGCCACCTACCAGGCCGCATATGACTCAGCCGCAGCCAGCCTTGTCAAATCACAGGCCGACCTCAAGGCCGTAACGCCCAAAGTGGAACGTTATACCCGACTGGTCAAGATGGGCGGGGTCAGCCAGCAGGCCTATGATGATGCCGTGGCCGAACTTGCCCAGGCCCGGGCCGGGGTTGCCGTGGCAACGGCCGATCTGGCTGCGGCCAGGATCAACCTGGATTATACAAAGGTCTTTGCTCCCATTTCCGGGCGCATCGGCAGATCTTCGGTCACCCAGGGTGCCCTGGTCACGGCCAACCAGACAACGGCCCTGGCCACCATTCAGAATCTTGATCAGATCTACGTGGATGTGAACCAGTCAAGTACAGAGCTCATGGGTCTGCGCCGCCAGATGAAAATCAGGGACCGAAATCCCGAGGCCCTCTTGATCCTCGACAATGAAACCCAGCCCTTTGACGGCAAGGGAACGATCATGTTTTCCGATGTCACCGTGGACCCGGGCACGGGCATGGTTCAGCTCCGGATCCTGTTTCCCAACCCGGACAATCAGCTGCTGCCCGGACTTTTTGTCAGGGCAAGGGTGGAAAAGTCCCGCCAGGACGAGGCCATCCTGATTCCCCAGCAGTCCCTGGTCCGGAATGCCGACGGCACCACTGCGGTATGGACCGTTGATGCTGCAAATATCGTAAATACCCGCAGTGTCACCGTTTCAAAGGCCGTTGGCGATAAATGGCTGGTAACGGCCGGCCTTGTGTCCGGAGACCGGATTGTAACAGCAGGGCTGCAGAAGATCCGTCCCAGGGCAGAGGTAACCCCCGTGGACGATCAGTCCACCAACAGCTGATAACCGGCATGGCTGGCGCAGGACGTCTGCCCTGGCCACAATGAAATTTGAAACGCCCCCATTGATCGTGCGTTGGTGGTGTTTCATACGAACAGGAAAAAAGAATGTCCAGATTTTTCATAGAACGACCCATATTTGCGTGGGTGATCGCCATCGTCATCATGCTGGCGGGGCTTTTTGCCGTCTTGACCCTGCCGGTGGAGCAGTATCCCAAGATCGCTCCTCCCAGCATCAGCATCACCACCTCGTATCCCGGTGCATCGGCAGAGGTGGTCGAGAACAGCGTTGCCCAGGTCATTGAACAGAACCTGACCGGGATCGATTATCTCAGGTACTTTTCCTCGTCCAGCGACTCCACCGGTTCGTTGGCCATTACCCTGACCTTTGAGCCCGAGGCAGACCCGGATATTGCCCAGGTCCAGGTCCAGAACAAGGTCCAGGCCGTCAAGAGCCTGCTTCCCCAGGCGGTCCAGACCCAGGGGGTTACGGTTAAAAAAGCCTCAAAAAGCTTTCTTCTGGTGGCCGGCGTCTATTCCGAGGACGGAAAGATGAGCGGCAATGACATCTCCGACTATATTAAATCCAACATGGCCGAAACCCTCAGCCGGGTCCAGGGCGTGGGAGATCTGACCGTGTTCGGAGATCAGCATGCCATGCGGATCTGGCTCAATCCGGAAAAGCTTCATTCCTACAGCCTGATGCCTTCGGATATCACGGCGGCCATCCAGGCCAGAAATGTGGATGTCACCTCGGGCCAGCTGGGGGGATCTCCTGCTGTTGCGGGCCAGCAGATCAACGCTTCGATCTCGGTCCAGTCCAAGCTCACGACGGTAACTGATTTTCAAAACATCCTGGTAAAAGTCAATACCGACGGATCACAGGTCAGGCTCGGGGATCTGGCAAGGGTGGAACTGGGGTCCCAATCCTACAGCCGCATCGCAAGATACAAGGGCATGGAGGCCTCGGCCATGGCCATAACCCTCTCCACCGGGGCCAACGCCCTGGACACGGCCGACCGGGTCAAGGCCAAGATCAAGGAGCTGTCCGCCTTCATGCCCCAGGGACTCAAGGTGGCATATCCCTACGATACCACGCCCTTTGTCCGGCTTTCCATTGAAGAGGTGGTCAAGACCCTGGTCGAGGCGATTTTCCTGGTTTTCTTTGTCATGTACCTGTTCCTGCAGAATTTCAGGGCCACCCTGATTCCCACCATTGCCGTTCCGGTGGTGCTCCTTGGCACCTTCGGGGTGCTGTCCGCCTTCGGGTTCAGCATCAACGTGCTTACCATGTTCGCCATGGTTCTTGCCATCGGCCTTCTGGTGGATGACGCCATTGTGGTGGTGGAAAATGTGGAGCGGGTCATGGGGGAAACCGGGCTGTCTCCCAGGGAGGCCACCCGCCAGTCCATGTCCCAGATTACAGGTGCCCTGGTGGGCATTGCCATGGTCCTTTCCGCCGTGTTCATCCCCATGGCCTTTTTCAGCGGGGCCACCGGCGCCATTTACCGTCAGTTTTCCATCACCATTGTATCGGCCATGGTGCTGTCCGTTGTTGTGGCCCTGGTCCTGACCCCGGCCCTTTGCTCGACCCTTCTCAAGCCGGTGGAAAAAGGCCATCACCAGGGTAAAAAAGGATTTTTCGGCTGGTTTAACAAAAGCTTTGATGGGGGAAAGCGCCTCTATGGAAAAAGTGTGGGATATGCTGCTGCAAGGGGGGTGCGGTTCATCATGGTCTACCTGGTCATTGTCGGCGGCCTGGTATACATGTTCAAGGGGCTGCCCACGGCATTTCTGCCCGATGAAGACCAGGGTACCATGATGATGATGATCTCGGCCCCGCCCGGGGCCACCATGGAAAGAACCCTTGAGAGCATCAAAAAGGTGGAAGACTATTTCCTCAACCAGGAGGCCGAGAATGTCAACAGCCTGTTTACGGTCACAGGGTTCAGCTTTGCCGGAAACGGCCAGAATGTGGGCCTGGGATTCGTCAATTTAAAGGACTGGGACGAACGGCAGCGTCCGGACCAGAAGTCGGCCGCCATTGCCCAGCGGGCCATGAAAAATCTCTACGCGATCAAGGATGCCATGGTCTACGCCTTTATTCCGCCGCCCATCAACGAGCTGGGAAATGCCACAGGATTTGACTTCCAGCTGGTGGACCGGGCAGGCCTGGGCCACACCGCCCTGGTTGCGGCCAGAAACCAGATGCTGGGTATGGCCTCCCAGAACTCAAAACTCGTGGGGGTCCGGCCCAATGGGTTGTCAGACGTTCCCCAGTACAAGCTGGACATTGACTATGAAAAGGCCGAAGCCTTAGGGGTTGCCACCTCGGACATCACCTCGGTGGTGTCAACGGCATGGGGGTCCGCCTATGTCAACGATTTCATGGACAAGGGCCGGGTAAAGAAAGTCTATATGCAGGGGGATACGCCGTTCAGAATGCTTCCCGATGACATCAACCTGTGGTATGTCAGGAATTCAGGGGGTGAAATGGTTCCCTTTTCTTCGTTTGCCACGGGACGCTGGGATTATGGCTCTCCCAAGCTGGAGCGTTACAACGGCAACTCTTCCCAGGAAATCCTGGGCGCACCGGCACCCGGGGTCAGCTCGGGGGAAGCCATGGAGATCATAGAGGATATTGCCCGGAACCTGCCCCAGGGCATCGGGCTTGAATGGACGGGCCTCTCCTATGAAGAAAGAATGGCAGGATCCCAGACCACGCTTTTGTATGCGGTCTCACTGCTGTTTGTCTTTCTCTGCCTTGCCGCCCTGTACGAGAGCTGGTCCATCCCCTTTTCGGTCATGCTGGTGGTTCCCCTGGGGGTCATCGGATCCGTGGGTGCCACCCTCTGGGCCGGGCTCTCCAATGACGTTTATTTCCAGATCGGTCTGTTGACCACCATCGGGCTTGCCGCCAAAAACGCCATTCTCATTGTGGCCTTTGCAAAGGATCTCCATGAACAGGGGGATGACCTTGTGACTGCGGCCAAGATTGCCGCCGAGCAGCGTCTGCGGCCCATTCTCATGACCTCGTTTGCCTTCATCCTGGGGGTCACCCCCCTTGCCGTGGCCAATGGTGCCGGATCTGCCAGCCAGAACGCCATCGGCATTGGCGTCATCGGGGGTATGGCTGCGGCCACCTCCCTGGCCATTATCTTTGTTCCCCTTTTCTTTGTGATCCTGGAGAAGATGACCGAAAAACGAAAAAAGGCCGACCCGGCCCCAGAAGAGGTGAGCTATGTCCAATAGAACCATACTGACGGCAGCCCTGGCTGCCATGATGATCCTGACCGCGGGCTGTTCAATGATACCTGAATACCGACAGCCCGATCTTCCCGTGGCAGATGAATGGCCCGTCCAGGCGGATGGGACCCGGGCCGGTGTCCTGGCCCCGGATATTGCCTGGAAATCCTATTTTGAATCAGAGCCGTTAAGGACATTGATTTCAAGGGCCCTTGACCATAACCGGGACCTTCGGGTGGCCCTGCTCAGGATTGACCAGGCCCGTGCTCTATACCGGATCCAGCGGGCAGACACCCTGCCCGTGGTTTCAGGGGGAACCGCCTTTGCCCGCCAGGGGGTGCCGGAAGATATCAGTGCCACGGGCCAATCCTATAACAGCTCCACCCTTTCAGCCAATGTGGGGGTGACGGCCTATGAACTGGATTTTTTCGGCCGGGTTAAAAGCCTTAACCAGGAAGCCCTTGCCACCTATCTGGCCACCGAAGAGGCGGCCCTGAACACCCGCATTGCCCTGATCGCCGAAACAACAGATGCCTTTTTGAACTATCTTGCCAACAAAAAACTGCTCAGTCTGGCAAAGGATACCTGCAGGGCTTACCAGGAGACCTATGCCGTGATCAAGGGCCGATACGAGGTGGGATCTGCTGCAGAGCTGGACCTGTCCCAGGCCGCCACCTCCGTTGAAAGCGCAAAGGTTTCCATTGCCCTGTACACCCGGCTTGCGGCCCAGGCCAAAAATGCTGTCACCCTTCTTGCCGGTACCGGGGTGACCGATATCCTGGATTCCGGAGAAACCATTGACCGGATCAGGTTCATGGACGCCCTTCCCGTGGGACTGCCCTCAAAGGTGCTGCTGCAGCGGCCCGATATCCGTCAGGCAGAGCTCCTGCTCAAGGCTGCCAATGCAGATATCGGGGCGGCCAGGGCGGCCCTGTACCCCACCATCAGTCTGACCGGTGCCTTTGGGCTTGCCAGTGATGACCTGTCGTCCCTGTTCTCGTCCGGGGCCGCCTATGCCTGGAATTTTACCCCGTCGTTGGCCATCCCCATATTCAACCGGGCAGGGATCCGGGCAAGCCTTGAGGCGGCTGAAGTCAGCGAACGAATTGCTGCTGCAGAATATGAAACCGTTGTCCAGACCGCATTCAAGGAGGTGGCTGACCAGCTGGCCGCAAGAAAGACCTATGCCGATCAGATGCGGGCCCAGAATGCCCTGGTTGCTCAAACCCGCAAGACCTACATCCTTTCACAGGCCAGGTACGAAAACGGGATTGACGATTTTTTAGCTGTGCTCGATTCCCAGCGGTCGCTTTTTGCCGCCGAACAGTCGGCCATCACGGTGCGCCAGGCCTATCTGAGTAATCAGGTCAACCTGTACAAGGTGCTTGGCGGCGGCCAAATTTAAAGCAGGGACTCAACTTTCGTATTTGGGGTCAGGCTTTCCTTGTTGCCCGTATTTGGGGTCAGGCTTTCCTTGTTGCGTATTTGGGGTCAGGCTTTCCTTGTTGCCTTTTTTTCTGGTTTAAGGCCCATGATCAAAATAAAACCTCCCACATGGCGTGTCTTTTATGCCGTCTTGTTCGTTGCATTAATGGGCACATATTTCAATATGCTCCCATTAACGCGCCTTGAATACGACTTGAAATTTTAGGCCATGTTTTGGAAGATTTTATTCCGATCATGGCCTAACAAGAGTGATCCTGATAAAAAAGGGCCTTGATCATGCAATAAAAAAGCCTGACCCCGTCCACCAATACAGGGATTTGGGTCGTCCCTGAACATGGTGTGATCCACACCGGTTTTAACTGCCTTGCCGTGATCCATTATATCGGCGGCAATCCTAGGGTCAAGCAATGGGTGCCATGTGGATGACAATATGGGATTCTATTTTGGAATTGCCTGATCCGGGTGATCCATGAATTCAGCCCATTTCGCCTTTTGATCCAACCTTGGAATCCATATTTGTTCATTATGGGGATACTCCCATTTGTAACCTGGGACCCGCTTGATCTGGAAGCTTTCCTCCAGGGGATGGCTAAACACCTCCCTCAGGTGTCTGTATTGAAGCCAGCAAAATTCATCCCTGATTTTATTGGGATCTATTGTGGCTTTCTGCCCCTTGGGAAGGTATTTCAAGTTGTCCTTTAAATCTCTGAGTCTTTGAAGCAACTCAGGATTTTGGTAATCCCATTTGATTTTGCATTCCTTTAACTGTTCCTCTGGTGTATCTGGTTCGTGTTTCCAGTTCGACCATCTTTTATGGGGAAGGGGATTGGCTTTATTGGGTGTGCCGAATATGTTGGTTGAATTCCAAGATTGCACGCCGTCTTTCCAGGCTCCCATCCAAGTCTCTCCCGTATCAATCCTTTGCAGGACAATGGCATGGCCAAGGCTCGGGTCAATATTCAGGGTGCCAAATTGTAGCCTTCCACCGGTGACATAGATGAGTGAATCTGCAATGCAGGGCGATTTACCGCCTATCCCTCGTAAAATCGTCCTGTCTACAACGCCATCGGGAAAGAGCTGATCGCAAATAAGACGGCAAATTGCTGCCGTGTAATACAGCGCCTCACAGGAGTGGCCATGGAAACGGATGATATCCTTCATGCCGAATTTCAGGGTGTACTTGAAATACTGTCCTGCGGTCCCTTCGGTGAAAATTGATTGAAACTCGGGAAGATACCTGCACTCTTCTTGAAGCGGTGCGTAAAACGTTGCCCTGTTATCAATCCAATCTGTTCCCCGGTAAATATACTTGGGAGGCGCATCAAAACCCTTGTAGGGTTCCTTGAACTTTTTTTCCAAAACTTCATATTGTTGCTGTTTTTCACTCCAGTGATCTGCAAGGATTTTATCCCTAATTCTTTTTGTATCATCCTGTTCAGCAACGCCATTCTTGACCGCTTTATAAACTGGGGTATCCTCTTTTTGACTGTCGGATGATTGGGCCTGGAGGGTTGAAACCAATAAAATGACCATCAAAAGGGACATAAAAAAAACAATATTTTTTCTGTTCATATTCATAATTTCCTTTGACTATTATAGTAGCAGGTAAAAAACCAAAGTTAGAGCACTCCACAGGAAAAGTTGTAAGACCATTGCAGAAAAAACCAGTCTGCTGCGTTATCCGATGCTAATTTTTCGGCAAATTCATCCGGCCAGAAATGACCGTAACCCGCCTGAATTTCATTGCCCCCGGGAAGTTTGAATTTTCCCACAAGATCAAACTCCCTTCCTATTTTATTCCCTGAATCTCCTGTCTTATCTCGGTACTCTTTCTTGTTCAAATACCAGGCGTCTTGTTCCTCTGCCAGCCAGAACTGGTGGAATTCCGCCTTTAAACAAATGTTTTTTTTCGGTTTGACTTCAAAATTTATCTGGGCATCCTTTAGATTTTTCCAGTGAAACAGATTCATTCGACCATACATCTTGTCCCTTGCCCCGAACACCCCGTCAAAGGTTTCATTCTTGTTATCATTTGGATTGCTGTCTCCGGAGGCATAGCTGTATTCCACAGATATCCGGGGGTTGAAATCAAGGTCATCAAAGTTGTAAGCCAGCAAGAGATGGTATGCGTATGCATCGATATCATCGTTTGCAAACCCACCCTCCTGCTTTACAACGGTTAAATCAGCATCAAATCGGTTGAGGTTTGTTTTAAAAATGCGGCATCCCAGATAGTATGAATTGAAATCTCCCCATTGACCATCTTCACCTTTATAGAGATTTCGATCATTGTCCTTGGTTAAAACGAAGGGTTCGAAACCCATCCCCATAAGGTTTTGGGGAAGATTGAAGTGGCTATACAATCCATAACTTTCAAATCCGTGGGCATTCTCCATGCTGAATTGATCCGGATCATGGAGCATTGTTCTACCATAGTAGGCATCCACAAATCCGCCGCCAAGTTTGTAGGAAAGTTTTACGGCATCCCAAATCCATTTGCCTGAATTTCCCCACTGACCCGGGCCAAAAATTCTTTTATCTCCATAGGCAATGATCTGCCTTCCTGCTTTTATGTCCAGGGGTTGATTTAATATCTGCTTGACTTCAACATAGGTATTGTAAAGTTCCCAGTGATCTTTATAGGGGTTGTTTTCCTGGTCAAAATTTGAGTTGTAAAAATCGCTATCCTTAAAACCGATATTCCATACTTCGGCATGTTGACCCCAGACAGCCAAATGGATTTTTTTCGTGGGAAAAAAATCCATTCCCAATCTAAAACGTCCAAGCAGGAAGGCGTCATCGGATTTTCCCTGTTTAGACTCCTCTCCATAATATTTCAGATTAAAGTTATCCATGGATTCATATCGAAAACGAATATTGGCACCAAGAACAAGTTTGTCGTTATCCGTTGCCTCGGTTGCTTCAGCAATGCAGTTACCATGGGTTCCAGTAAACAATAGAACAGCCATGGCAATTAAAATCGTCATCCCCTTTAATTTAAAGTCCATTTCTCTCCAGGCATCATATAGGGCCATTTTTGTGATCCTTAAAAGTTTTCTTGTAGATATTAAAAAATCAATCGTATTTTTCGTTAACGAGGTTAAACATAATTAGCATATGCTTGTCAATTATTTTTAGGAACAAGATAATTCAAACTCTTAATTACCAATTTTAACCATATATTACTTGTTCGTCATGAACAACTGCGGTACCTGTGGCGTTAAATAGAGAAAAATAGGGGGATGGGTCGATGGCGTTTTTCCGTCAGGTCTATGCCTGCATTTTCCATGTGAAGATCTTCCAAAGACTTCAGGCTCAGCCCGGCGTCTTGCAAATCCCGTCAACCATCGCCTGCAACTGTTCAAGGGACCTTGGTCTCAATGTTGTTCACTATTTATAGCTGTTGGTTCAACGGGTCGCCCATTCAAGGATATTCTGTATGGTTTTTAAAAGTGATATTTTGTTTTTAATTTTCCATATATGCTGAATGGTTTTTTAAACAGCCTTGACACATCTAAAACAAACCCATATAAACAATGATATTTTTAAATGGGATGAAGTGAAAAAAATTGGAGCTTGCAATGAATAAATCCATGGTGATCATAGCAATGTTGTTGGTTTTTATCGGAAACAGTTATGCCGCCGATTTAATCGTTTTCAGTGGTGCAGGGCTTATCAAGCCCATGGAAGAGATGCGGAAAAATTTTGAAAACCAGAATAAAATCACCGTAGATGTTCATTATGGCAGTTCAGGTGAGATATTCGGGATGATTGCAGCAGGTCAACCCTGTGATATATTGATACCGGGTGCAGCAAAGTATACCCAGGATGCGTTGAAAAACGGCTGGGTTGTTGAGGATACGATCCACGACCTTATCCTCCATGTTCCTGTCATTGCCGTACCCAGGGGAAATCCCGCTAATATCAGAGGGTTTGAAGATCTGGCACGGCCGGACATCAAGGTTGCCATTGGTGATCCCAAGGCTCCGGCCATCGGGAAGGTGGCAAAAAAAATGTTGGAAAGGGCCGGATTGTGGGAACAGGTTCAACCCAATATTGAGGTGTATGCCCCAACCGTTAACCAGTTATTGATTTATGTGGCTTTGAATCAGGTTGATGCCGCATTGATTTGGGAGGACTTGACATCATGGGCTGAGGGCAAGGGGAAAATTGAGGTGGTACCCATTGAAGCAAAATACAACATGATTAAAACCATTCCAACATCGGTCTGTACCCATGCACCGAACAAGAAAAACGCCATGGCTTTTAATAGCTACGTTACATCCAGAAAAGGCGTTGAGATCTGGAAGAAATGGGGTTTCAAACCTTGCGTCGAATAAATTATTTTCGCATTTTATTTATTCTTGTTACGCAGTTCATTACTCTTTTGTTGGTCATGGCAATCGTCTCGCTGTTTGTCGTACCTGATTTTAAAGATATTTGGCAGAATCTGTGGAGTGATGAGATGCGGTTTTCTTTAGGGCTGTCCCTGTCTACCGGTCTTATCTCCACCTGTCTTGTCATGCTTTTCGCCCTGCCCATTGGCTATACCCTGTCGCGATTTGATTTTATCGGTAAAGGGTTTGTTAAAACCATCATTGATCTGCCTGTGGCATTCCCCGAACTCGTATTGGGGCTCTGCCTGCTTATGCTTTTCGGAAACCGTTTTATCAGCAACTGGATGGAGATGATCGGACTGAAATTTGTTTTTACCAGGCAAGGGGTGGTAGCCGCTCAATTTTTTACAGCCCTTCCCTATGCCAGCCGTATCATGAAGTCCACTTTTGATTATATTGATCCCAGGCTGGAATTTATTTCCCGTTCCCTAGGCTACTCCATGTTTGAGACTTTTTTGAATGTTTCTCTTCCCCTTGCAAAAAGTGGGGTGCTTGCTTCCACGGTGATTTCATTTGCCAGGTGCATAGGAACCTTTGGCACTGTACTTATTCTGGCTGGGGGATCATACATGAAGACAGAGACACTTCCGGTTACACTTTATCTGAATATATCCTACGGCAATATGGGAATGGCACTGACCAGCGGGATCCTTTTGATGGTTGTTTCCTTTATAGCCATCTATGTGTTCGAAAGGGCAGAGGCACACCTCTAATGCTTTTGGAAATTGAAAAACTGCATATCAGTCTGGGAGAATTTTATCTCAACGGGATCTCTTTTTCACTGGAAAAAGGTGATTATTTAAGTATTATAGGCCCGACCGGGTCAGGCAAGACGATTTTGCTGGAAAGTATAATTGGTTTCTGGAAACCGGATAAGGGCAAAATTATCGTTGATGGCGAAGATCTTACCCAGGAATTGCCGGAACACAGACGAATTGGAATTGTATACCAGGACTATGCACTGCTTCCCCATTTTACTGTATTTAAAAATATAGCCTATGGGTTAAAAAAAAAGCAAAAGCACGGTATTGCGGAAAAAGTGCATGCATTGGCCTGTTCGCTTCATATTGATCATCTCCTTGAACGTAAACCCGATACACTTTCAGGGGGGGAGCAGCAACGGGTGGCCCTTGCCAGGGCCCTTGCCGTCGAACCCAGGCTTTTGCTCATGGACGAACCTTTTTCAGCCCTGGACCTCCAGACGCGCCATGTGGCAAGGCAACTTCTCAAACAGGCAATTGAAGAGCGGGGAACCACGGTCATCCACATTACACACGACCTTGAAGACGCCTGGGCCCTTGCCAACAAGGTTGCCGTGGTAAAAGATGGGAATTTAATTCAGTTCGGTGGATTGGAGGATGTCTTTCACCGACCCGTTTCTCAATTTATCGCAGATTTTGTCGGTGTTAATTTTCTTGATGGGCAGATTGTTCAATGCACGAATGGGAAAAGCATTGTAAGTGTTAACGGCTTTGAACTTAAATCCTGGGATGAAGCTCCCGTTGGAAGTCGTGTTAAGGTGGCCATAAGACCGGAGAATATTGTTGTGCTTAAAGCGCCGCAATCTCCTGATTCCACACAAAACCTTTTAAAAACAACTTTAATTAAAATTGTCAATCAGGGGAATACCCTAATGCTGTATCTAAAATCCTGGGAAACAATTATTAGGGTATTACTTACCCATAATGCTTTGGGACTCTTTCCCCTGCTATCGGGTGAAACTATATATGCCGGTATCCACCAGGATCATGTCAAAATTGTTCCGATTTTGTCAAAAATAAGCTGAAGCAGATAAGGCCCATGATCAAAATAAAACCTCCCACATGGTGTGTCTTTTAAGCCGTCTTGTTCGTTGACTTAATGGGCACATATTTCAATATGTTCCCATTAACGCGCCTTGAATACGACTTAAAACCCTAGGCCATGTGTTGGAAGATTTTATTCCGATCATGGGCCTAACCTGTTGAGATTCCCCTATCACGCGCTTTCTGCCCGGTCTGCACCGGCTCCGGAAAATATAAGCACAAACGTTTCTCCACCATACCGTGAAAAAAATTGTGCCGGCTGCTATGATCGTGATATTTTGCCGTCAGAGATACAAGGGGGCAGGATGGATCATAACCCAGACAAAAGGGAGAACACATTGAAAGACAGAATCAGATATGCGCCGCTTCGGGATAAAGTTACAGATCCGGCCACCGCTGCCCGTCACATCGTGGATGGCACCAACGTTTTTATTTCCGGGTTCACCGCCGGGTATCCCAAGATGGTTCCCATGGAGCTGGCCCGACGGGCAGAGCAGGGAGAAAATTTTAAAATAAACCTCTATGCCGGTGCATCCACCGGAGAACTGGTCGATGGTCTGCTCTCAAAAACAGATATCGTCAACTGGCGTCGGCCATACATGAGTGATCGCACCATGAGAGAAAAGATCAACCAGGAGAAAGTTTTTTTCAAGGATGACCATCTTTCCCGATTGTCAGCCCTGGTTCGTTCCGGTGACTGGGGAAAGGTGGATGTGGCGGTTATTGAGGCGGTGGCCATCACTGAAAAGGGGCATTTGGTGCCCACCATGTCCGTGGGTAATACCCCCACCTATGTTAAGTGCGCCGATAAAATAATTATTGAAATGTCTGAAAGCGACCCCCGGGGGCTTGAAGGCATCCATGATATTTTCATTCCTGAAGATCCCCCCTACCGCATGCCCATTCCCCTTTACCGAACGGCGGATCGCATTGGTAAACCCTTTATCGAGATGAATCCGGATAAGGTGGTGGCTATCTTGAAAAGCGGTGAAAAAGATACCTGTGCCGTATTCCAGCCCCCCGGGGAAATCCCCCTGCGAATCGGGGAGCAGATTCTGGATTTTGTCCGCCATGAGATGAAAAAAGACCGTCTGCCAAAAACACTGCCCTGGCAGGCCGGGGTGGGGGACGTTTCCAATGCGCTGTTGAGCCGGTTCATGGACGATGATTTTTTTGAAAGTGTGGATCTTTATTCCGAAGTGATCCAGGACAGTGTGCTGGATTTGATTGACATGGGAAAAATCCGGGCCGCATCTGCCTCGGCCATGACATTGTCTGAAAAAGCCCGGGAGCGTTTTTTCAAAGAAATATATCGATACAAGGAAAAGATTATTCTCCGGCCCGTGGAGATTTCCAATTCCCCGGAGGTGATCCGTCGTCTGGGGGTGATTGCCATTAACACGGCCCTGGAGGCGGATATCTATGGGCATGTGAATTCCACCCATGTCATGGGATCCCAGCTGATGAACGGCATCGGAGGTTCCGGGGATTTTGAGAGAAACGGGGCGCTTTCGTTCATGGTGACCCCGTCTACGGCCAAAAACGGGGCCATTTCTGCCATTGTACCCATGGTGAGCCATGTGGACCATTCAGAGCACTCCGTGGATGTCATTGTCACCGAACAGGGGCTGGTGGACACACGGAACCTCACCCCACGCCAGGTGGCCGAAGCTATTATCAAGAAATGCGCCCACCCCGATTACCGGGATCTGTTGTGGGATTACTACAGCCGGGCTGTGCACAGGGTTGGTGGGCATGAACCCCATCTGCTGGGGGAGGCGTTTTCCTTTCACCAGCGATTCATGGAAACAGGGGATATGAAAATATAGGGAGTGGCCATTAGAATTAAGTCGGTGGGTATTTGCTTAAAACTGCCGGTGCAGGTATCGGGGCGGCCTTGGATTCTTCAGGGGCGGGCGGGGAGCAGGTCAATTTGCTCAAACCGCGTATTGACAAATTCCCCTGTCGTCACGTATACTTCCCGACATTGCCAGGGTGCCTGCCGCCCCCGAACGATTTTAAGCCCAGGGGGCCAGGGATAAAAGGAAAAACGGTGAAACTCCGTTGCATACCAGCCGTTGCCGTGACCGGGGACAAGGCCTGCAGGATGCCACTCTTTGAATTGGGTCCCGACCCAAACCAGGGGGGAAGGCGCGGGCCGGAGAATGATCCGCCAGCCGGAAAGCCTGCCCGGGCAGAAGACCAAGGGATACCCGCTGGAATAAGATCCTGTTGAATACTATTTTCAGGAGGAGACTTATGTCCGTTGCCACCGATAAAGCCTTTGGTGCGATCATCACCCGCCTTATCAACAAAGAAAACATCACCCGTGATCAGGCCCATGACGCCTTTCTCACCGTTCTCAACAACGCCACCACAGAGCTTCAGCAGGGGGCCTTTCTATCCGCCCTGACCGCCAAGGGCGAAACCGCTGAAGAGGTGGCCGGTGCCTGGCAGGCCATTTATGAACTGGACACCACCAAGGTGAATCTGGACCTGGCCGTGGCTGAAAATTCAGGCACGGGTATGGATACCTTTAAAACCTTTAATATCAGCACGGCAGCCGCCATCATTGCTGCAGCCGGGAAAGTGCCCATGGCCCGCCACGGGGCAAGGGCCATCACCTCGGTCTGCGGCACCGTGGACATGGCCGAGGCCCTGGGGGTGGATGTGGAATGTACGGCCGATACCGTGGCCCAAAGCATAAAGTCCGCCGGCCTGGGATTGTTCAACGGCATGAGCCCCCACATTCATCCCAATGCCCTGGGGCGAATCCTGTCCCAGATTTTTTTCGGTTCCACCCTGAACATTGCCGCTTCCCTGGCCAATCCTGCCCTTCCGGCCATGGGTGTCAGGGGGGTCTATGCCAGGCAGATGATTATGCCCGTGGCAGAGGTCATGGCCCAGATCGGGTACCACAGCGCCATTGTCCTCCACGGGGAAGTGGCGGGTTCAGGCCTTGGCATGGATGAGGCATCCGTTTGCGGGCCCACCCATTGTGCGCGGATCCAGACTGACCTTGATACGGGGAGACGTGAAATATCCGAATTCACCATTGACCCGGCAGCCCTGGGACTTGCGACCCCGGACCCCGGGGCGCTGAAACCCGAACGTGAGCGTGGAAAAGAGACCCGGCGGTTTGCAGGCCTCATTGCCAACAGGGAAAACGGGGCCAGAAAAGATGCCATCCTCCTCAATGCCGGGCTGATCTTTCTGGCTGCGGACAGGGTGGACAACCTGGACCAGGGCATACAGAAAGCTGCGCTCCTCCTTGAAAGCGGCAAGGCCTTTGCCACCCTGGAAAACTGGGTAACCGCCCAGAACACGGACCCTGAAACGGGGCTGGCAAAACTTTATGCCCTGGTTTAACCCTTGCCAAGGAGACAGACATGGAACTTTTGATCATCAAAACTGCCGCAGGATATCTCAGGGTCAAACCCGATGAATTCAGTGTGGTCGGCCTGGACAAGGCGTCGGTCTATCCCATGGACCGCCTGGCCCATGTGGAGGCGCTTGAACGAGAGGCAACGGCCCGGGGGTATGACGCCGTCCGGATCAAAAAACTGATGTTGATTGAAGAGGACTTATAATGATTCAAATGGTGCTCAAGGGGCTGGAACAGCTGGAAATTTGTTCCCTGCCTCCCATGACCCCAGGACCGGATGAGCTCCTGGTGGATGTACTGGCCTGTGCCATATGCAGAACCGATGCCAAAATGTGGGAGCAGGGCCATCGGGACCTGATTTTTCCCAGGGTCCTGGGCCATGAGATGGTGGTCCGGGATGACAGGGGCCGCAGGTATATTGTCTGGCCCGGAAAGAGCTGCGGCACCTGCCGCTACTGCCGGGCAGGCAGGGAAAACCTCTGTGATGAAATGAAGATCACCGGATTTCACCATGACGGAGGATTTGCCCACCGGGCCGTTCTTCCCCTGGCAAGCCTGGTTCCCGTTCCTCTGGAACTGGATCTTTATGCGGCCTGTTTTGCCGAGCCCGTGGGCTGCGTGGTCAACGCCTTTGAAAAACTGCCCGCAACCCCGGGTAAAAAGATACTCATCTACGGCGGGGGCACCATGGGATTGATCACGGCCATCTATGCCAAACACCTGGGCCTCATCCCTTTTATCCTGGAAAAGAATGCGGCCAAGATTGAAAAAATACAGCCCATTCTGAAGGCCGAAGGCCTGGACTGCGCCAGGGAAACCCACGCAAGCCTCTTTGACATTGTGATCAATGCCTGCCCGGATTACATAGCCTTTTGCCAGGCCGTTACCAAGGTGGACAAGGGGGGATATATCGCTTTTTTTTCCGGGATCACCAAAAATGAGTCCGTGGAAACCAACCTGCTGAACCTGGTCCATTACAAAGAAGCCGTCCTGGCAGGGGCCTATGGGATGAAAAAATCCGACATTGAAAAGGGCCTGCCCTTTCTTCTCTCCCACGGGCAGTCCCTGAACCGGCTCGTTGAAGCGGTGGTCGTCCCGGAACGGGCCCCGGAACTTCTGCCCCGGGTGCTCAAGGGGCAAACCCTGAAGTATATCCTGGATTTTACCGGTTCCCACCATTCCCGGCCGGAAAAACCGGCCGAAAAACCGGCTGGGGCGTCCCCTTGCACAATGGAAGAAGCTCTGTCAAAAAGCCCGTTGTGCACCCGGATCATCCAGGCCGTCCGGCCGCCCCGGGATATGGCCGCCCAGGCCAGGGCCAAGATGGATGACAAGGGTAAACCCCTTGGGGCCTTGGGAAAACTTGAGGCACTCGGAATCCAGATGGCCGTGATCCAGGGAAGCCTGCATCCTGAAATCAACCAAAAGGCCATACTGGTTTTTGCCGGGGACCACGGCATCACCGAAGAGGGGGTGTCGGCCTTTCCAAAGGAAGTCACCGGCCAGATGGTCGACAATTTCCTCAACCACGGGGCCGCCATCAACGTTCTCTGCCGTCGCTATGGAATTGGGATGAAGGTGGTGGATATGGGTGTGGAAAAAACCTTTGCCCCCCATCCGGACCTGATTGTGGCCAAGGTAGCCCCGGGTACCCGAAACATGGCCCTGGAACCGGCCATGACCGCGCCACAGGCGGTCCAGGCCCTGGAAAACGGGATTCGGGCATTTTTCTCCATTCACCGAAAGGCGCCGGTTCAGATTCTGGGCCTTGGGGAAATGGGCATCGGCAATACCACCTCCGCTTCGGCAATTATCTCGGCCGTAACAGGCATCAGCCCGGCCCAGGCTGCCGGCCGGGGCACCGGGGTGGACAACAAGGGACTGTCCCACAAAACAGATGTGATCCAACGGGTACTCGATTTTCATCATCCCGATCCTGGAAACGGATTTGACATTTTGAGAGCCCTTGGGGGATTTGAACTTGCCGGCATCGCCGGCGCGACCCTGGCCGCGGCCTCAGAGGGGTGTGCAGTGGTTCTGGACGGGGTGATTTCAACGGCGGCCGGGCTCATCGCCCATCTGATCTGTCCTGATATCAGGGAATACCTCATATCCGGCCACCAGTCCGTGGAAAAGGCCCAGAAAGCAGCCCTGGACTACATGGGCCTTGAACCGGTGGTGGACCTGGGCATGGGGCTGGGGGAAGGCACCGGTGCGGCCCTGGCCATTGACCTGGCAGAGACCGCCTGCAGAATCATGACCGAGATGGCCTCCTTTGACGAGGCAAAAATCTCAAGGAGTCCTTGCTGACAGGCCGGACAGTGTGAAGCTATGGAGATTCCCTTACGACGCGGTTTCTGCCCAGCTGTTTGGCCTTGTACAGCATGGTGTCTGCCCTTCGGGTCATTATTTCTGGAGATACCATGATTTCATCATCGAAAATGGGACCCTTACAGGCGATGCCCATGCTGATGGTTATCGATATCTCTATGGCTTCTTCCCGGTTGTTCACCGTTTTCACCGTCTGGGCCTGGATGGTTTTCCGGATCTCATTGGCTTTTTTTTCTGCCCAGTCTGCACTGGCTCCGGAAAATATAAGCACAAACTCTTCACCCCCATACCGTGCGGCAAAATCACCTGCCCTTGTTTTTTTCAAGGCTGTTTTTAACACCTGGCCGATCATCCTGAGGCACTCGTCGCCAGCTGCATGACCATGCTTGTCATTTACAGATTTAAAATGATCAATATCCATCATAACAACCGCTATTGTCTTTTTTTCACGGCTGCAGATCCGCAGCGTCTCCTTGAGGTGGTCGGTATAATACTTCCTGTTGTACAGACCCGTAAGGTAATCAATCAAGGTGAGGGCTTCCAGTTGCAGGTTCTTTTGTCCGATTTCAAAGAGTAATGCTTTGAGCTGAAGGTTTGTTTCGCTGTTTTTTTTTCTTAAATCAGCGATGGTCAATGATAATTCCCGTTGATTCTTTACCAGGTGCTCTATCTGATGTGCAAGGGATCCATCAATAAGATTGATCAAACGGTGTCTTAATCCGGAAAAGAATGGTTTGGGAATGTAACGACATTCAAACACACAGCAGTGGTCTCCCCGGGTGACGCATTGGGATTCGTGGATCTCACTTTCCTGGAGTCCCATGGCCTCCATATGGCCGTAAAGTGCTCCCCGGTACCAATTGCAGACGGCCTTGTTTGTCATCAGACCATTGGATGCACTGGTGCAGTCTGCTTTGTATTCAACCCGCAGGGTGATGCAGCGGCTTTTTCTGTCAACGGATGGAAAGATTTTCTTTATGTGGTTGTAGCTGTTGTTGCGCATTCTGCTGATGTACATGAGTTGCTCAATTGAAATCATCCGCATGACAGTGGATGCAAGGATGCCGGTGGTGACCTTCAGTCTTTTTCCGGCTTCAAAAAGAGGGTCTTCACCAAGGATTGATCCTTTTAAATATCTTTCTGCGTTTTCCAGAATACAGCTTGAAAGGTAGTTTGAAATCCAAAAATCATCCTGAAGTAAATGAACAAGGTGGAGCGGTTCAACCCTGTTTGCTGTTGACCGGGAACGAATGTAATAATTGTCAAGTTTCAGACCGTCAAGGAGATATCTTTCTGAAAGTGCCAGATTTCCGAAAATCTGAGATGCCGTATTAAACAGATTTCGAAAGCTGATGGTATTGATTTCACCTTCCAGCAGATGGCAATTTTCGGGCATATCCTTGAACGGTACAGGGATTACCCCATGGACATTTTCATCTATGTATTTATCGATTATGCCCAGGCTTTCCCTGTCGTTCATGGTTTCACCGGTGGTGTTTAGGTCCATGATCAAAATAAAACCTCCCACATGGCGTGTCTTTTAAGCCGTCTTGTTCGTTGTCTTAATGGGCACATATTGCAATATGCTCCCATTAACGCGCCTTGAATACGACTTAAAATCCTACGCCATGTGTCGGAAGATTTTATTCCGATCATGGGCCTTATCGTCTCTGTTTCCGGGTTGAAAAAAATATTAAATACCTCAACCTTGATAATCAAGTTCTCTGTTAACGGTAAAAAAAACAGAGCCGGAAGAACTTCTTTACCATGGAAACCCATGAATTCCCGGGTGCTCTGTTCTTATTGTTATTTTGGAAAAATTCCTTCTGAAATATGCCAGTAGCTGATACTAAAAAAAAAATATCGAGACTGCAACCGTTAAATAAAGAAAGCAGGTGATTCGTTGACCTTTTGCTGATTTTTTGTGTTTTTTTTTGCTCCCCCCACCCTGGTTTGTGATTTGATGTTGTCTTTTGTTGTTTAGTGACTATTTTTTCAACTGGACCGTAACGGTCATGGCAAGGGCAATAATCAAAATATCGGCAGGGCAGGGGTGGGCTCACTATGGATTTGATCGAAGAAAAATTTCCAAGGACCGTGGCTGCGGCCGTCAATATATTGATGGCTAAATTAACTGCAACGCCCCGGGAAAAGGTGAAATTTGCGAATATGTCGAAAAAAGGGCTGGTGGCGTACCATAAAACCATTGAAAATTATATCGTCACCGAGTTCCGTCTGCCCGGCAATGAGCCCCTTATGAAGTCCTGTGCGCTGTTGGCAAATCTGCCCCAGATCAATATCCATCAAGCGTCCTATGTTCTTCTCCATGCCATGCAGCTCAAACTTTTGGAAACGGCTTTTTTGAAAGTCATGAGGTAAAGATCGAACAATGGCAGCTTTGAACAGACTTTTTGAAAATAACAGGAAATGGGCCGGAGAAATGACCCGCACCCATGGGGGATTTTTTGAGATACTCTCCAGCCAGCAAAGACCTGAATCCCTGTGGATCGGCTGTTCAGACAGCCGGGTGCCGGCCAATGAATTGATCGGCCTGCTTCCCGGTGAGGTGTTTGTTCACCGAAACGTGGCTTTCCAATGGGCTGTTAAATGACCTGGATGTTTCGGTTTCTGCGCAGGGGGGATGTGGAACAGATTGCCGGGGATGCCTTTTTGCGTGTGTGTGGAAAAGCCCATTGATTTTAAAATGCTCCCGGTAGAATTATTCCTCAATGGTGCCTTTGGGGGCGTCGACAATTCTGTTTTTTCGAGCGCTCTTGTAGGCAAAATCAAGGTGGTCCGCCATGGCCTCAAAGGCTTGATCGCTGTTGCGTGCGGCAATGGCCGTAACGATGCGCTGGTGTTGATCGGTAAACTGATGCTGGAGTTCAAGATGTTTCGGCGTATTGGTGTAGATCTGGTCGGTTATGGTGCCAAGCCAGCTTAATATGGAACCCATCATGTGAATGAGAAAGGGGTTGTGGGTGGCGGCGGTGATCCGGCTGTGGAACCTGACATTGAGTTCATATCCGATTTTGCCCGTTTGATGCTTACGCATCTCCCGGACAATGTTTTGCATCCCATCAATTTCGGCCTGGTCTGCCCGGGCTGCGGCCGTGGCTGCGGCCCAGGTTTCAAGTACATTACGGACTTCCATGAATCCGGACAGGAATTGTTTGTCCCTGAACATCTCTTCCATGTAGTTTTGAATGGGAACCTGGGTCACGGATTTTACAAAGGTGCCGTCCCCCCTTCGCTGCTCAACGAATCCAAGGCATTCGAGTTTGAGAATGGCTTCGCGCACCGACGAACGACTGACATCAAACAGTGAAGTCAGTTCCATCTCTCCTGGAATTTTATGTCCCGGCAGAAGTTTGCCCGTGGTGATAAGGTCCTTGACCTGTTCAAAAACCTTGTCACTGATTTTCTGTCGGGGAATTTTTTTTATCAGGCGGTTTATTGCTGCCATGGTCTTGGCTTCTCCCGGATAAATTTTTCATTGGCCCAAATATAGGATTCGGGCGTAAATCGTACGCCCTTTAATCCGTGTGGCTTTGTTTCAGATGGGAATTTTTGTTCTCTGCACAAGGTATAAACCCGTAAGAATCAAGGCACCCAGGCCGTGGAGGTAGATTATGGGCCAGAGCAGAAGAAACGCTGCCACAAAATAAAGTGATCTCAGACCCCAGTTCAGCCGGATTCTATGGAATCCCTCAAAAAAGGCCGCAAAACAGAACAGCCCGGCTAGGGCGGAAAGGGTTGTTTCAGCCACCTGCCACAGGGGTCCTTCAAAAAGAATGGGTGTGTAGATAAACAGCAGGGGAATGATATACAGTCCCTTGGCAAGTTTCCAGGATTCAAATCCCGTTGCCAGGGGTGAACTGCCTGCAATGCCCGCTGCTGAATAGGCCGCAAGGCAGACCGGGGGCGTTACATTGGCATCCTGGGAATACCAGAAGATGAGCATGTGGGCACTGATGAGGGAGGCTCCCAGCATCTCCATGGATGGGGCTGCGAGCACGGCCAGTACGATGTAGGAGGCTGTCACGGGAAGGCCCATGCCAAGGACCAGGGATGCAAGGGCAATCAGAACAATGGTGACCAGAAGACTGCCGCCGGAAATGGCAGAGATCATGATGGAAAATTTAATGCCCGCCCCGACCATGAGAACCACGCCAATGACAATGCCTGAGCAGAGCAGGATTACCCCGGTGGTAACCATGCCCCTGGCGCCTTCTGCAAAGGCGTCCAGGATATCCTTAGCGCCCATGCGGGTTTTTCTGTTCAGCCAGCTTGCCGCCACAATGGATGCAATCCCGGCACAGGCGGAATAGGTGGGGGTAAAACCGCTCATCAACAGACCGATCAGTACGGCAATGGGAATAAAGAAATTCCACCCCTGTTTGAGAACGTCCACAATTCTAGGAATATCTGCGTCTTCCATGGGTTTTAGACCCATTTTTTTTGCCCGCAGGTGTACAAAAAAACCAACGCTTAAAAAATACATGAACGAAGGAATGATGGCCACCCCCACGATGGTCAGGTAGGGAATCTGGGTCCACTGGCTCATGATAAAGGCACCGGCACCCATGATGGGAGGCATGAGCTGTCCTCCCGTGGAAGCGGCCGCCTCAACTGCACCGGAGAATTGAGCACTGAACCCCACCCGTTTCATCAACGGAATGGTGATGGAACCTGTACCCACGGTATTGGCCACGGCACTTCCGGAGATGGAACCCATGAGCCCGCTTGCAAAAACGGCCATCTTGGCCGGGCCGCCGATCATTTTACCCATCATGGCAATGGAGAGCTGGATGATAAAGTCCCCGGCACCGGATTTCAACAAAAAGGCGGCAAAGAGCACAAACAGAAAAACAAAGGTCGAAGAGATGGTGGCAATGGTGCCAAAGATACCGTCAGGGGCAAAATACATTCGGTAGAGCATCCGTTGAATATTTACCCCGGGAAAATTCCACATGCCCCCCATGTATTTCCCAAACCACAGGGCATATCCCAGAAAGAAGAGGGCAATGCCGGGAATAATGTATCCTGCCGTGCGCCTTGTGATTTCCAGCATGAGAACGATGGCAATGCCCGCGAAGATCAGATCCGGGACGATGGGGACCTCGTTGCGGGCATGGAGGGCATCTTCAAACAATACCAGGTAGGCTGCCGTGGCAATGGAGAGAAGGGCAAGGCCCAGATCCAGCCATTTGAATCGTTTGGCCGTGCCGATGCTGAAGGGGTAGATGATATACCCCATGAACAGGATGAATCCAAAATGGACGGCGTTTCGCTGAATTTCGGGCATGATACCCACGGTGTTGACCCAGATATGAAACACGGCCATGGCAACCCCGGTCCAGTACAGGGTCTTGGTTAAACCCGGCGAAAGCTTTTTTCGGTTTACCACCACTTCGCCGCTGCTGTCTTCAATAACGCCTTGGGATTTGTCGGACATGGAATACTCCAGGGTGTGGCGCAGCAGGCCCAATTACATCCAGAGCCTGCCATGCGCTATTGTTGGTTTTAAAAAATTACAACAGGGCTTCAGGAATTTTTATGCCCATTTCCCTGTAATATCTTGCCGCACCGGGATGCAGGGGGACGGGCAGGCCGCTGATGGCTTTTTCCAGTTGCATGACCTTGGTGGCCTTGTGGATATTGCCAAGAAAGGTCAGGTTCTCATATATGGTTTTGGTGATCAGGTAGATGGTCTCTTCGGAAACATCGGGATGGGCTGCCAGGAAGTTGGGCTGGGAAATGGTGTTGATGGCTTTTTTCTGGCCGGGGTAGGTGCCGGCTTTGATGACAAACCGGTTCCAGATGGGAAATTTTGCCTGGATGGTCTGGAGTTGATCGTCTGTGAAATCAAGGACAGTTATTTTTTTATCACCTAACTGGGCAAAGAGCTGGGTGATGGATGCAACGGGCGGGCCTGCGGGAATATTCCCACCGATGATTCTGCCGTCCATCATGGCCTGGGCCGTGGGGTTGTACCCGAGGTACTCCAGGGTCATCTCTTTTTCCGGATCAATACCCACGGCATCAAGGATGGTACGGCCGGACCCTTCCGTGCCGCTGCCCCTTTTTCCAATGGAGAATTTCTTGCCCTGGATGGTTGCAAGGTCGCTGATGGTTCCTGTTTTCGCGTATTTTTTGAGCAGCGGAAAGTGCTCAACATTTTCCCACAGCATGGTGACCGAACGGAAATCCTTCATGGGTTTACCGGCATAGGGGCCTTCTCCCCGATAGGCATTCAGGCCGTATAAGGATTGGAGGATGGCCATGTGGGCCTCCTTGTTTTTCAACATCTGGATATTTTCTCCAGATCCTGCAGAGTTGATGGCTGTGGCCGTTATCTGGTGATCCTTTGCAAGTTTGATGCTCACCAGGGTGCCGATGGCAACCCCCACCGGATAATAGGTGCCCCCGGTGGTGGCCGTTGCCAGGATCAGGCTCTCTCCTGCGGTTGATCTTTCCACCTGGAATGTTAGAACAAGGGTAATGGCGATCAGTGAAAACAGTGCTTTTCTTAACATCAGCGTCTCCTTTAATTAAAAATTATTAATGTATGGGCCAGCAGACCGTTGTTCTCTGCTGGTGAATTTCTAATCTGATCCGGTAAACAGGTTCAAGTTTTACTTTACACGGTATGGGGCGCGGTGCTATTCAATCGTTAGGGAAAATCTGTCAGATGTCAGACATCTGAGTTTCAATTTTATAGTCAGAAATCCTTTTGCCTGTCAATACAAAGTAATTAATTTGTTCCAGGAGTTTTTAATGCGCTATCCCCCCTATATTGAAAACAAATTTGTTTTTCCTCCTTTTTATCGTGTGAAAATCGATCATCCAGCCAGGGGCCTGGAAAATCCCGGGGCGGTTCTTGAGGAACGTTTGAGCCGGGTACTGCCGCAGTCCGGAATTCGGTCCGGCCACAGGGTCGCAATCGGTGTGGGAAGCCGGGGGATCGCCAATATTTCGGGGTTGATGAAAGTTCTCTGCCGTTGTATTCGCCAAATGGGCGCGATTCCCTCGATCATTCCAGCCATGGGCAGCCACGGCAATGCAACGGCGGCCGGCCAGACCCGGGTGCTTGAACAACTGGGCATCACACAGTCGATCTGCGGGGCCCCCATTGTTTCTTCCATGGCGGTTGACAGGGTGGGAAAGGTCATGGACGGGGTGCCGGTTTATTTTTCCCGGGATGCCCTTGCAATGGACCATACCATCTGCATCAACCGCATAAAACCCCATACAAAGTTCAAGGGTGCCGTGGAAAGCGGGCTTTATAAAATGCTGTGTGTTGGAATGGGCAAGCATGACGGGGCCCTGGCCTTCCATAACATGGCCCTGAAACATGGATTTTTTGACCTTCTCAAGGCCATGGGCGATGAAATTATTGACAAGAGTAACTTCTGTTTCGGCATTGCCCTTGTGGAAGATTTCTATGACAATACCATGGCCGTTGAGCCCATTTTGGCAGCAGAGCTGTTTGCAAAGGAACAAAAGCTGCTGGCCCTGGCCAGGCGCCATTTTCCCCGTCTTCCGTTCTCTGAACTGGAGGTTCTGGTTGTTCAAGAGATCGGCAAAGAAATCAGCGGATCGGGCATGGACCCCAATGTCACGGGCAGAACCCATGATCTGATGGAAGATGATTTTTCAGAAAGCCTCAGGGCTGGCCGCATTGCCGTCCTTAATCTTTCCCGTAAAACAGCGGGCAATGGCATTGGCCTTGGCAATGCCGATATCATCACAGACAAGGTGTTCAACGGGCTGAACTATGAATCCACCCTTATGAACGCCTTGACCAGCATGTCCCTGCGCAAGGCGTTCATTCCCATTCGCCTGCCCAACGATGAAAAGGCCATTCAGGCGGCGTTTTTCACCCTGGGCCCCATGGATGCCGTAAGTGTCCGGGCCGTCATCATCCGGGACACCCGCCATGTCCAGGAGTTCTGGGCAAGCCAGGCCCTTCTGCCCCAGCTTGAAGCCATGGACAACGCGGATATCCTTGAAAAGGCTCTTCTGAAATTTGATGGAAACGGGGAGCTGGTTTTATAACCGGCATGGCCGGAGCAGGGACTGGCATCAGGCCACAACGAACAAGGCGTGAGCCAAGGGTTGTATGGCCTGTGGCTGTTTAAGCATGAACCTGGGGATATCTTCAGGATGATGTCTGCCGCATGCCGGAGTTGCCAAGGATTTTATCGATCAGGCTCCCATCCAGGTCAAGATTAAAAAAAGTGTGATAAAATACCGTGATTTCTTGTTTAAGGTCAATGTCCTGGAAGAGATGGGGATAGACTTTCTTGGCCGTCCAGAGGATGGCAAGGGGGGTTTCAAGTCCGCCTGGATGGCCCCACCTGGAGATGCCCACGGGAATGGAAAATACCCGCTGGTTCTGAACAGCTTGAATGGGGGACCATTTTTTATCGTTGAGGATTAATTGATCCACCCCGTCTTCATTCACTATGATCACTTCCGGGTCCCACAGAAGAATCTGTTCGATGCCTGCAAAATTTTTATTGCCCTTTTCCTGCAGTGACGCCCCCACAGAGACATTGTTGACACCGCAGGCCGTTGTCCAGTCCGCTTCAATGGTGCCGGGGGCATCGGTTCTGTTGGGTTCATTGACTGAATGGTAAAGGCGGATGCGTTTGTCCTTGGGAATGTGGGCGGTTCTGGAGCGGACCCGATGAATCATCCCTCGATAATACCGGGTGTAATCAAGGGCTTTTTCCCCACGGCCAATGGCCTTGCCCATGTTTTCAATAATGTCCATCTGCTGCGCCATACTGTGATAGCCTGCCACAAAATAGGGGAGGTTGAACCGTTGGAGCTTTTTAATTTCCGCCGTAATGGTTGCGGTTTCAGGTTTTAGAAACACGATATCCGCCCTGGTTTTCAGCAGCGCTTCAATGTTGATAATCCCCCCCTTGGCAGGAACGGGCAGAAGGTTGATGCCCGGAACAAGCTGGTGCAGCAGCCGGTCTCGTTTTAATCCGTTGACAATGGCAACCATATCCTCTCCCCGGCCCAGCATGGTGACCACATGGCCGCAGAAGGCATAGAGGCAGGCAATGCGACGGGGGGGAGACCCAAGGGTCAGGAACTTACCGGTGGAGTCCGTGACCGTGACGGGTTCGGACCCGGAGGCCGTGCCGGAAAAAGAGACGCTCAATAGTATGGATAGGAAAAAAACAGTGTGGCGTAAAAAAAAGTTTATTCGCATTGGTCCGTTTCCATGGTTTGAATGGGAATGATGTGTTTGACCGTGCCTCTGCCGGGAATGCCATGGCTGATCACCGATGTTTTGACCCGGTAAAAGGATTCAAGGTTTTTTTCGGTTAATGCCTGGGACGGGGATCCTGCCAGATGGACCCGCTGCTGGTCCATGAAGGCCACCTGAACCGGGATGCCCTCATTTTCTAGATAAAAGGCGTGGTTGGGAAAATGGGTGGCCATGATAAGGGTTCGTTTCCGCTCTTTAACCAGCCTGACAATGGTTTCCAGCACGATGAGCTCGTGTTTGAAATCCAGGTGGGCGGTGGGTTCATCCATGACAATCACGGGGGTATTCTGGACCAGGGCCCGCATGATCATGACCAGCTGGGTTTCACCACCGCTCAGGCGGGTGTAGTCCCGGTTTCGCAGGTGGGAAAGGCCCATGGATGCAAGGGTCTCTTCTGCCAGGGCGACGTCAGCGTCATTTGGCGATGCGTAAAAAGAGGTGTAGGGTGCCCTGCCCATGAGAAGCACTTCCAGCACTGAAAAGGAAAAGTGGCGGACGTGCTTCTGGGGGACGTAGGCGATCCGTTGTGCCATCTGCCTGGGGGAAATATTTTTGACCGGGCGGCCGTCAAGGGTTATTCCGCCAGCAGTAAGGGGGTGGATGCCGAGGATACAGTCAATGAGGGTGGTTTTTCCACATCCGTTGGGCCCCAGCAGACAGAGGGTTTCACCCTTTGAAACCGCCAGGTTTACCCCCTTGAAGACCTGGGTACTGCCAAAGTAAAATTCACCGTTTTTCAAGGTCAGCAGGGCCATATCCGTTCCTTGCAGGTTACCATTCCCGGCCCTTGGTCTGTTTTAACAGGTAAATAAAAAACGGACCGCCGATCAAGGCGGTTAAAATCCCCAGGGGCATTTCACTGCTGGTGATCAGGCGGCTGATATCATCCACCAGCACCAGGAAGGTCGCCCCCATGGAGAAGGTGACCGGGATCAGGTCCCGGTTGTTGTTGCCGATGATCATCCGGCCCATGTGGGGTACCACGAGTCCGACCCAGCCGATCACCCCGCTGACACACACGGCCCCAGCTGTTGCCAGGGTGGCACAGGCAATGATGAAGATCCGGTCGATATTGACCCGTATGCCAAGGGCATGGGCCTCCTTGTCTCCCATGGCCAGGACGTTCAGGCGCCATCGGATGACCATCAGTCCCCCGGACCCCAGGGCCATGGGAATCCCTGCCGTGAGAATCTGGCTGTATTCTGCCCGGGACAGGCTTCCCATGAGCCAGAACACAATGGCGGGCAGTTCGTCAAAGGGATCGGCCACATACTTTAAAAACGAGATCAGGGCTGAAAAGATGGAACCCACAATTACGCCGCCCAGAACCAGGGTGATGGACTGGGTGGAAGCGGTCATTCGACCGATGAAAAAACAGAGGAACACAGCCAGGAGGCCGAATCCAAAGGCGAAGGGATATACGTAAAAAAAGTCTTTGAACAAAATAAGGGCCAAAGCCGCCCCAAAGCCGGCACCGGAGCTGACACCGAGCATGCCGGAGCTGACCAGGGGATTTCTGAACAGTCCCTGGAACGCAGCCCCGCTCACGGCAAGGCTACCACCCACCATGGCCCCCAGTAAAACCCGGGGCAACCGGACATACAGGATGACGGACAGATGGGTGGCGTCGATATGATGGCCCGTGAACGGTGAGAGCAGGAGGGTGAAAATTTCTGCAACAGAGATGGGATACCGGCCCAGAAAAACAGAGATAAAAACCAGAACCAGCGGTGGCCCCAGAATAAGGGAAAAAAATTGCATCCGCTGCCACCGCCGTGATACGTTCATCTGAATCTAAAATTTTACCCGCAGTCCGGCGTAGGATGTCCGGCCCGATTGTGGATAACCATAGGACTCTTCATATGCTTCGTCCAAAAGATTGTCAACACCCAGGTAGACAAATAGATTTTCTTTGTACAGCTTTTGTTCGAGCTTGAGATTGATGATGGAATAGTCGTCCAGGCGCCGTTTCTCAAGGGGTAGATCTTCATCCGTTGAATAATAATACTGTTTGGCCACCCGCATGAAGTCGGCGTGGGCCGTCAATCCGAAATCCCACTTGTAGGTCATGTCAACTGTGAATTTATGGGTGGGCCTGTATTGCAGTTCGTTTTTTTCCGTGGCGGATGATTTATCCTCGGTGTGCAGGTAGGAGTAAGCGATGCCGATGGTTCCCTTGTCCAGAATTGCCTTGGTTAAGCGGGCTTCAACCCCCTTGAATTCATATTCCTCGTTGTTTTGATTCTGATCCGATGCATCCTTTTCAATATAATCTTCCACGTTGTTTTGAAATACGGCCAGGTCCATCTCCATCTGCCAGGGCAGTTGCTGGGTGACACCGGCCTCATAATTTGAGGATTGTTCCGGGGCCAATTCGCTGTTGCCGGCACCGCCTGGTTCGTAGAGCTGTTTGAGGGATGGGAAACGGATTTTTCTGGCATAGGAGGCACGCAGGGTGGTGGTATCGGTGACCTCCGTGCTGGCACCGATCATGTAGCCGCCCTTGTCGTCATCACTGCCCTCCTCCCGGGACTGCCAGTGGTGACTGTAGCCCATGACCATATCCAGTGCAGAGAACAATTGGACCTTGTATTCCAGGCCAGCGGAGTAGATGTCCACCTCATTGTCCAGGTAAAAGGCTTCGGCCGAAGCATTCTTCTTGAGCACCTCCTGTCCATCGGAGGTGTATTTTTCATTCTGGCCTGAAAATGAAACCACAGCCATCCCTGAAGACTTGAAATCAAGGCTGGTCTGCACGGCGCCGCCGGTGATGGTGGTCTCGTCGGTGCTGGAATAACTGCCTTTGCTGTTTTGCGTGGAATAGGTGTCGTCATCGTACCGGGCCAGGTCTTGTTCCTGGTTGTTGGTAAATCCCCAGGCCCTGACGCCCAGGATGCCCTTTGGATGATACTCGATTGCAAGTTGTGCTGAAAAGGTATCAAAATCCTCTGTTCGGTCATATTTTAAATTTTTAGCAAAAAGGGGGTCCATATCTTTGTCAATGGTGGTGGCAGGGGTGCCGTATTCACCGGTGGAGCTTTCCAGGGTCAGTCCCAGGTTTACAGCATCGTTCATGTGAAAGCCGATATTGCCAAAAAGGCTGGTTCGATCATCGTCACTGTTTTCCCGGATGCCACCGTTTTCATATGAAGTTTCGTTAAAGTCATCCGAGAGCAGAAACCCGTCGGAATTCTTGTTGCTCACGCTGACAAAAAAGTCTGCCCTTTCATTGCCGCCGGATACATTGGATTGGCTGTAGGGGTTGCCCCGCTCATCCATTTCGCCTGAGATTTCGCCATGGAATCCCTGGGTGCCTTGTTTGGTGATGATGTTGATTACTCCGCCAAGTCCACCCTGGCCATACAGAACGGAATTGTTGCCATAGGATACCTTTATTTTTGCGATGTTCTCCGTTGGAATGAGGTGGGCATCAAACTGACCATCATAGGTGGAGTTGATGGGGATACCGTTCAACAGCAGGACCGTATGCCGGCTTCGAAATCCACGTATGTTGATCCGGGGCGTTCCCTGGGCACCGTTACTCACATCAATTCCCGGTAAAAGTTCCAGCGCTTTGTCCAGGGTTTTTGCATTTCTGTTCTCAATGTCAACGTCGGTGATCTCCAGGGTTGTAATGGCTTTGTTGCCCGGCATTTGGTCTGTTACGACAATCTCTCCAAGGGAATAGGCCTTTGTAACCACTGGTGTTGTGTTGTCATTGGCCCAGGCAAAGGAAACGCCGGCGCATACCCATAGGATTGCTAAAAAATGATGGATTCTTATTCCTTTCATGCTTCTTCTTTCTCCTGCTGATGGATTTAATTTTTTGTCAACCAGTCTGGCAGTCAACCATAAAACCGGTGCCGGTGTCAATAAAATCCAACAAGCTGGATTATTCTTTCTTATTAAAACAATATGTTACCCATGCTTACAGTCCAGCGCGTCGTTCCAGACATGATTTGAATCCATATTGCCAATATCCGCTGGGTCAAGGCCGTTGTTTTCATTCCGACCTTGGGGAAGAATTTTTCATTGGCCGAAACCATGATCAAGGCCAATTTCCAGCCCGATGCCGATGGGATCATCGGCATTGATGAAGGAATTCCTCAGTTGATGAGGCTCATTCTGATTTCTGTAAATTGCTTTCTATTTTCCATGAAAAGTTGAACAAGGCCGGGATCAAAATGGCTGCCGGCTTCATTTCTCAGAATCGCTGCTGTTTTTTCTTCGGAAAAGGCGGCTTTATAGCTTCGGCGGGTGGTCAAGGCATCATAGACATCGGCCACGGCAACGATCCGCGCTTCAATGGGGATTTCTTCTTTGTGCAGCCCCTGAAGATACCCATCCCCACACCATCTTTCGTGGTGAAAGAGGGCAATGTTTCTTGCCACAACATCGAATCCCTCATTGTTGAGCATTTCACCCCCAATGGCCACATGCTGTTTCATCAGCTCAAATTCTTCAGGGGTGTATTGTCCGGGTTTTTTTAGAATATGGTCGGGGATTCCCACCTTGCCCACGTCGTGCAGGGGGGAATACAGTTTTATTTTTCCGATCATTTCACTGCCAAGACCTGCCTTGTCTGCAAGCAGAACCGAATATCGGGCCACCCTCTGGATATGAAGACCGGTGTCATTGTCATTGAATCGATTGGCATTTTCAAGGGCACTGACCATGCACAGGGTCATATGTTCAATTTTTTGGGTCTTTTCAGCAACCAGGGTCTGTAAATGGGCTTTGCGATCCTCAAGGAGCCTGTTCTGAACCTTTAAACGCTCCGTCACCAGTTTTAATTTCAGATGAACATTGATTCGCGCCAGAAGTTCCTGCTGGTGAAAGGGTTTTGAAATGAAATCGACACCGCCGGCATTAAAGGCAAGGAGTTTATCCTCGTAGGCGTTTGAACCTGTAATGAAAATAATGGGGATGTCCGTGGCTGCAGGAAAGGTTTTTATCTCCTTTGCTGTTTCATAACCATTCTTTCCCGGCATCATGACATCAAGCAGAATCAAGGAGGGAAGCAGGGCATTTTCTCGCTTAAAAAGAGCGATGGCATCGGTCCCGTTTTTTGCAAGGACAATCCTGCACTGGAGAAAGGATTTGATCAAGGTGGCGAGCAGTTTTCGGTTTTCTGCGATATCATCGACAATCAATATGGTCGTTTGATCTGCCATCTCTCGATCCATGGCGCCATAATTACTCATTTCCAATCTCCTCTGTTGGCATTCCAACGGTGCTTTCTACAAGGGTTTTAAATTGTGCCAGAATATCGGGCAGCGCCCCATCATCAAAGGACGCTGCCGCAAGGGTGATTTCATCGGCAAGTTTAAGAAAATCATTATGGCTCATGGTCTCTTTCAATTCAACGGACAGTTCACTCAACTCTTCAGGATTGAAAATGTCGCAGTTACTACGGAGCAACGCCATGGTTTTCTTGATCAGTTCTGTGTGGATGTCAATGGGGTGGAACAATGGTGAAGGATCTTGTACCGTTCCACGGGTGTTGTCTGGTCTTTTTATTTTAAAATCACCGGGGGCTTCATCGGTTGCAGCAAAGGCGCCGGGAATGAGGTGCTGTATTGTGGAATCAAGCATTTTTGCGCTGAAGGGTTTGGATATATATGCATCAAATCCGGCCTGAAGATATTTTTCTTCATGACCTTTAATGGCATCGGCCGTCAGTGCAACGACGGGAATCCGGGACAGGGACCGGGTCCCTTTCATCTTCTCAAGGGTTTCAAGTCCGTTCATCACAGGCATATGCATGTCCATGAAAACGATATCGTACCGGGTCTTTGCCATCATTTCCAGGGCGATTTTGCCGTTTTCAGCAGCATCACAGTCAAGGTTTATGCGTTGCAGATGCGCCCGGGTAAGCGCAATGTTCACAGGACAGTCTTCCACCACAAGGCAGTTCAGGGGTTTGACGACCTCTGAAACGGGAAACAGGGCTGAAGCAGAACCGGATTCAGGTTGTGAATGATCGGGCTGAACAACCTGATCCGTCATCACCATCTGCGACTGAATTACCGCTTTCCCAGGGACCTCCATGGGTAACCGGATGATAAACCTGGACCCCCTGTTTTCCTGACTCTGAACTTCAATATTGCCTCCCATGAGACGAACCAGGGACAGGGTGATGGAAAGCCCCAGCCCTGTTCCGCCATATCGCCTTTCCGTGGAATTGTCGGCCTGCTCAAAGGCATTAAATATTCTTTGGATGTATGCCTGGGGAATCCCAACGCCGGTGTCTTGAACTTCAAGGAAAAAATCAGGGGCCTTGTAGCGGGCGCAAAGGGTGATTCTGCCCTGCCGGGTGAATTTTATGGCATTGCCTGTGAGATTGACAAGGACCTGGCGCAGGCGGAGTTCATCTCCCAGGGCATATTCCGGGGTTCCTTTTTCAATGATTACTTCCAGGTTCAGATGCTTGGCCCTGGCATTAACGAGAAACATGGATGTCAATTGGTTTAAGAGGGATTTGAGTGAAAAGGGGGCCTTTTGAATTTCGACTTTACCGGCTTCAATTTTTGAAAAATCAAGGATCTCATTGATCAGGTCCAGCAACCCATGGGCAGACTGGGAGATGATTTTCAATTGATCCCGGGTGGTGGGGTCTGTTTTGCCGGCCACCAGGAGATCGGCGAAACCAATGATGGCGTTCATGGGGGTTCTGATTTCATGGCTCATATTGGCCAGGAATTCAGATTTGGTTCTGTTGGCAAGTTCAGCAGCATTTTTGGCTTCCAGTGTGGCCTGTTCTGCCTGCTTTATGGCGGAAAGGTCCATGAATGCCTCGAGCAGGACTGCCTCTCCCTTCAGTTTAATGGGGATAACACTTTTTAAGATGTTAACGATGGTGTTGTCCTGTTTGAGGGCATTTCTCTCCTTTAACACCACTTTAGCGTGTTTGAGATCACAGATGGGACATTCTCCCTGCTGCAGGGTGCAGAAGTTGTTGTGGCAGATTTTTCCCCTGAGAACAGAATCGCCCTTTCCCGTTTCATACCCCAATATCCGTTCTGCCTCCCGGTTGACCTGGAGAATGTGTTTTTTTGATGATATCAGTACAATGCCCACGGGCAGATTGGCAAAGATCTCTTCAAAAATGGCGTTGGACTCTTCATAGGATTTAAGCAGATTGATTTTCTCAGTCATATCTTCCTTGATGGCCACAAAGTGGGTGATCTCCTGCCTGCTGTCCGTTACCGGAATAAGGGTGGTGCTTTCCCAGAAAAGATCGCCGTTTTTTTTTCGGTTTTGAATTTCATTGTGCCAGATTCGGCCGGCCAGAATATCGTCCCACATTTTTTTATAGAATGTCCTGTCGTGTCTTCCTGAATTTAAAAGAGAGGCCTTTTGCCCGATGACCTCGCTGCTGGAATACCCGGTGGTGGATTCAAAGGCTGGATTTACGTATTCAATGCGGCTGTGACGGTCTGTCATCACCACACTCAGGGGGCTTTGTTTGATGGCGGAAAGCAGTTTTCGGTTCTCATCTTCGGCTGCCGTGGAGGCCTTGAGGATCTTGATGATTCCCATGAATATCAGAAGAAACATGATGGTGATCACGATCTGGAATATCAGGTAAAAATATTTGCCTATGGTATCAAACCGGGTTATGAGGCGGTCCCGCTCTGTGACAAGCTTTTTAAGTTCCTGGTGGGTGTCAAAGAATATCTTATTACTGTTTTCCCGGCATCTGAGCAAAAGCGTATCCGCCTCAAGGGCATATTGCTGCAGCAATCTCTGGGAAATCTCTTTGCGGGACGATCTTTCTTCAATGGTTCCCTGGAAATTTTCCATGGACATCTGGGAGGAGCGAATTTTTGAGAGCAGGGTTCTGAGTTCATCAATTTTGGGCAGGGTGACAATGGCCTCCACAATAATTTTTGTCGGTTTTTCATCGAGGGTGTCATGGTTATAGGTGATCTCTTCAACCACTTCATCGGCCGTATTGAGATTGACCACAATGGGGTGGGTGAAGCGTCCGCCATGCTCCAGGATGGGCAGAAGGGTTTCCATGGACGCCAAGAGTGCATTGGCCTGTTGAAACATGTTTTCCCTTGCAAATCTGTTGTTTGAAACCAGGATTTTCTGGAAATAGAGTTCGACGAGTATAATTTTTTCTTTGATGAGGCTGCCAAGTTCCCGTTTGGCCCGTTGGTTGTCGACAATGGCATCCTGGTGTTTTATGCTGGTGTTGAGATAATGGGTCATACTGATCTGGGCGGTGGAGTAGAGGACCAGGATACCCATGAAAAAAGAGAGCCTGCGAATGATCAACTCAGAAAAAAAATGCTTGTTTGGACTATTCTTTTTAAGGGGTTTGATGTTCATGGATCGCCTGTTGGTAAAGGGTATTGGGTGGACGGTCGCAAATGCTGTCTCTTTAATTCAGTAAATTATTCAATCAAAATACAGACCATGGTGTTTAAAAATGGCTTTTCCCCTGTCCGAGGCAGCATAGGCCATGAATTTCCGGGCTGTTTCCCTGTTTTTAGAATATTTAAGCAGGCCCAGAATCAGTTGCTGGGGCCTGGCAAATTCAGGATCAATCTCCAGGGCCTCCATGGCCGCCCTGTTTTCATCCCAGGTGGATGCCGCATACCAGTTGATGACCAGGTCTGCCTGACGGTTGACCAGCACCTTGGTCAGATCCTTGGAGTCCGTTGTCAGCTGCATGGCATTTTGAAGTACCCGATCATAGATGCCTTTTTTTTCAAGAATGTTTTGGGTCTCGTTGCCGATGCTGCCGCTGTTTGCATTGCCGATCACCACTGCATAGCTTTTGCTGGTAAAATTTAAAAGGTCGTTGCTGATTGCCCGGGGGTTGCCCCGTTGCACCATGATGGCGGCCTTGTTGGTCCCGACATGCACGGTTTCCAGAACGATACCCGGGTGCTCTTGCTGGATTATCTGATAATAGCGGTCCGATCCGGGCAGATAGAGGTCCCCGCTCTTTGTGTAAAGTATGGATTTCAATAAATTGCCGGAACCGCCCTTGGTGATGATAATTTTTATATCTTCCCGGGCCTCAATAATGCTGGCAATATCCATCATGGGCTTGATCATGGTGATGCCGCAGAAAATAAGCATCTCTTGTTTTTCCCGGGGTGCTGTTGATTTGGGGGCGTCACACCCCACTGAAAGGAAAAACAAAGAAACAATAATTGCCGTTATTCTCATCTGCTTTGTTGCTCCTGGCAAGCGTAATGGTCAAACGTTCAAGGTGTAATCCCAAACAAAGGTTTATATCTGTTTATCCCGATGGATTCAATCCTTTTTAAGATGAACAACGGATGTCTCAACATGGGGGGCAAGGACCGCAAGTTTTATAACTTGACCGAAATTGCTTGCCTTTTGGTCCATCTACCGCGTTGCATCAAAGGCCCAATAGGCCTGCTATTGAACCTTTAATGCGCCTTGTATATGAACCAAAATTCGGCGTTATTTCTGGTCAACTTATCTTCACAGGCGGTAACGGCTAAATTCGCTGGTTGTCTTGTCATTCAGGTGGTATGCTGATAAAAAACAAAGGATAAACAGAACCATGGCCAGGGGCTGCAGGCTAACCCATTCTGTCCCGGCCCGGGCTGGAGAATGTTGTCATCACTTCCTGACTGAACCAAGGAGGAAAACAGTGAGATATGGATGGGTCACGGTTGTTTGTTTGTTTTTTGCCCTGGGGTGTGGGGATGAAACGCCTGCAACCAAGGTGGATCTCAGCCTCACAGAAGAACTCCATTCAACGGTGGAGCCGGACAGCATCTCCTATGCCTATCTTCCCCAGTACTCCCACACCGTTTCCCACGCCCGGCACAATGCCCTGATCCGGTATCTGCGTGCTGAGACCGGGTTGAATATTCGACAGATTTTTCCCGACACCTTTGAACAGCACATGAAAATGGTGGGGGAAAAAAAGGTGGATATCTCCTTTTCCAATCCATTTGTATATGTGAAAATTGCCGGACGTTATGGTGCCAGGGCCTTTGCCCGAAGTGTTGAAGGGGAGAACCGGAAAACCTTCCGGGGCCAGATCATCTGTCGAAGGGACAACACGGCCATCACTCGCCTGTCCGACTGCCGCGGCAAGCGATGGATTGCAGTGGATGCTGCCTCTGCAGGGGGATTCCTCTTTCCCCTGGGGCTCTTTCTTGACCATGGTATTGCAAAATCTGATTTCAGTGAGATTGCCTTTGCCCCCGGTCCCGGCGGAAAGCAGGAAAAGGTCATTCTGTCGGTTTTTGCGGGAAAGTATGATATCGGCACCATCCGGGAGGGGGCGCTGGCGGTGGTGGGCGGCAAGATTGATCTGAACAGGATACGCATTGTGGCCATGACGCCCCACTATCCCGGCTGGGTTTATGCGGCCAGAAAAGACCTGGACGTCACCATTGTGAAAAAGGTGGGGCAGGCCCTGGAACGGCTGGATATCCATGATGGGGCACATCGTTCCATCCTGGAAGCTGCGCATTTTGTGGGTGTGGTTCCGGGGGAGGATTCGGACTTTGATTCGGTGAGGGATCTTGCCGCAAGAATCGAGGAGTGACAAATGAAACCGGGATTTCGCGGTAAAATCTACACAGGTTTTTTTTTGCTGCTGCTGATTCAGGGTCTGGTCTTTTTTTTCTGGTTCAGCCATACCATGGAACAGACGCTGCTCAAGGAGATAAAAAATCACGGTATCTCCATTGGTGAAAGCCTGTCTGCACGCATGGTGGAACCCATGCTGGCCATGGATTTTTTGCGAATGGGGGTGCTGGTGGATGAAACCGTGCAGCTGGAAACCGATATTTTCTACGCCTTTGTGCTGGACAGCCGCAACGCTCCCCTTATCCACTCGTTTAAAAACGGATTCCCAACGGCATTAAAATCCGTCAACGCTGTTGCTGCCAATGGCCAAAGGGCCATGATGCTTTTAGACACCGGAGATCAGTTGATCTACGATTATGCCGTGCCCATTGTTATCAACGAGGATCGACTGGGCACATTGCGGGTGGGGCTGCTGCGCACCCGGGCTGAACGGGCCGTGGACAAGATCATGATTTCTGCAATCATCACCATTTTATCGACCATCTGCATGGCCGCAATCGTGGGGACCTTTGTTTTAAAGCCTGTGACCCGGAGAATCCAGAAACTCCATGAATCTTCCGAACAGGTATTGCGGGGCAATTTTGATGTGAAAACAGCTCCCATGCTGGGGCGAAACTGCTGGGATATCATGCAGTGCCATCGTAACGATTGCCCGGCGTATAAAAACTACCACCACCGCTGCTGGTACATGGCCGGCACCCTGTGCCCGACCTGTGTGGAGGGTGAGTATGCCCGGAAAATTGATTCCTGTCAGCAGTGCCAGGTGTACAAACGATGTTCCGGCGATGAAATCCAGAGCCTGGCAGAAAGTTTTGATGCCATGACGTTGTCGTTAAAGGGGAACCTTTCTGATCTGAAAAGTGCTGAACGGATATTGAACGAGCAGAAAATCCGTCTCCAGACCATCCTGGACGCCATTCCCGATTTTATCTCCCTCCAGAACCATGAAGGCCGGTATATCTCGGTGAACCGGGCCTTCTGCACCATGCTCGCTAAACAACAAGATCAGATTGTGGGTCGGTTCAATACCGATCTTTTTTCAGATCAACTTGCCTGGCAGTATAATCTGGAAGACCAGCAGATCCTTGAATCGGGGGGATCCCTGGTCAAGGAAAACAAATTTTTTCAAAACAAGGACACAAAATGGCTGCACGTGGTTAAGGTTGCTGTTTTGCAAAACCATAACCGGGTGGGGGGGCTTGTGTGCAGCGGCCGGGATATCACCCAGTTGAAAAAGGTCCAGGAGCAGTTGACCCATGCCCAGAAGATGGAATCGGTGGGCCGCCTTGCCGCAGGGGTGGCCCATGAAATCAACACCCCCCTTGGCATTATCCTGGGATATGCCCAGATTCTGCTGGAGGATATAGAACCCCAGGGCCAGGCGTACAAGGATGTGGCCACCATTGTGAAACAGACCCGCATCTGTTCGAAAATTGTGGCGGATTTGTTGAGTTTTTCACGGTCCAGCCAGCGTATCGTCACCACCTTTGATATGAATGGCGCCATTGAAGAGGTGCTGGATGTGGTGGAACACACCTTTGGATTGAGCCATGTGAATGTGGAACGCGTCTATGATCAGCCGCAGTTGTGGTTGAAAGGTGACAAGGAAAAACTCAAACAGGTGTGTGTGAACCTGTTGAACAACGCCTTTGATGCCATCGTTGAAAACGGGACCATTCGGATAAAAACCAGGCAGGCTATTACAAAGAACGAGGTGAAAATCGTCATTTCCGATACCGGCCATGGCATTGCCAAGGCCGATATGAAAAAATTGTTTGAACCTTTTTATACCACCAAGGGACCGGACAGGGGCACTGGACTCGGCCTGTCTGTGACCTTTGGTATCATCAAGGAACACAACGGCACCATTGACGTTTTTTCGCCGCCGCTGCCCGAAGAACAACTGGAAAGGGGCACGTCGTTTGTTGTTACGCTGCCCGCTGGATAATACGGAAAAAAATGGGGGTTGACCCTTGCAGCAGCCTGGCCTCCGCCTTGACCCGGTGGCCGATGTTGTGATCAAGCCCGTAAAAGGAGTGTTGAATGGCAATTATTCTTGCACTGGATGATGTGATGGATGCAGGTCTCCTTATCAAACGGATTCTGGAACGAAAGGGACACACCGTCGTGCCTTTTACCGAAGAGGAGGATGCAATTGACTATCTGTCCTCCCACCCCGTTGACCTTGCCATACTGGACATGAAGTTGAAACGAATGAGCGGGGTTGAAGTGCTGGATGAGATGAAAAAAAGAGCGCCTGCCACCCGGGTGATCATGCTCACCGGGTATCCCACCATTGAGACGGCCAGGGAGTGTCTGGCCATGGGAGCGGCCGAATATTGTGTGAAGCCCATTGACAAGGAAGAGCTGGAAGAGAAGGTCAAGAGCGTGCTTGAAAGCTGACAGCCCTGGTGTCTGTAAAGCGTTCAGCTGGAAGCAACCCTTGTCCGTTCAAGGGCCATCATATGGTGGAAATAGGCTTGAACAAATTTTCCGGAAATGGTGTCGGCAATGGAAAAACAGAGGGTGTCGGGGGGCAGAAACCGGCCGGTCAAAGCCAGAAAGACCGTGCGGGAAAGTTCAGACACCAGCGCATGGATGGCCGAAGGGGACACAATCTTGTCATGGGTGTCGTAGAGCCGGCATCGTAGGGGCCGGAATTCAAATATGGCGCAACCGGATCCGTTATTCAGGGGACAGCCCGGGGTCTTTTTTTTTGAGGCGTCAACGGCCCTGGCGATGAAGATATCCCGTTGCCGGGAGGCAAACTGGCGATTTATCCGGGAGTTGAGATAGATGACCTCCATGATCTGCATCTTAAACGGGCGCCGGCATCCCCCATGGTCTCCCCTGCCGCAGGGGTTCCCGCCATTCTCTGCTGTGCCATTGGCTGCCCGGGCTTCAAGGAGGGTGTCAATTTCCTGGACCAGGGATTCATACTCTGAAAAAAAATGGCCAAGATCCACCCGGTGCTCACGTTCAAGGGAGGGTTCTCTGATCTTGAGCACACCCGATTGCCGGGTGTAGCGCTTGAGAAGTTTCCACTGGCCGTAATTGGTGGGGGTGGCCCGTGAGGATTTTAATTTTTTTTTGGCAGCCTTGAGGTCCATGCCCCGGCGGAGCATGTAGGAGGTGATGAATGTGCCGGTTCTGCCAATACCGTGGCGGCAGTGGATCAGGATTTTTTTGCCCAGATAGACAGCCTCATCCAGCCAGGCCAGGGCCTTTTCCATGGCATCCATTTCCGGGACGTCCTCATCCCATATGGGCAGATAATAGACCTCAAATCCGGCGGCCGTTTCAATTTCATGGAGATCACTGAATTCAGCACAGAGGTTGACAATGGCATCGATTCCCTGGGCCTTGATGGCGTCCAGCTCTTCGTAGGACATGGGCGCATGGCCAAGGGCAATACTGCGGGTGATCCAAGTGACCGGGTAGACGGACATTTCATCTCCTGATATCGGCAATTCGGGGCCTTGTGGCGTTATGTGTGATGCCTGAAATCATACCGACCCGCCATGAAATCATCAACCATTAATTCAACGTCTCCGGTATTTTTGATGTACATGTCCATGAGTTTGGTGGCCCCCAGAAGCCGTCCAATGCTTTCAAGGCGGGCCACCATGGTTTCAATGGATCCCTGCCGGTACTCGGCATCCACAAGGTCCGACCGCACCGTTACCATGAAACCCAGCCGGGCCAGAACACCCTCGATAAAGGCGGCCCTTAGCACCCTGCCTGTGTGGTCGCCACCGCCGCCTGAAAACCGGAACAGGATATAGTTGTCCAGGGCTGCGGGGGTGCAGAAGGTGTCCAGGATAACAAAATGGTAGCCAAACCTGAAGTTGATGTTCACATACCGCCTGGACACCACGGCATAGCTGCCAAATCGGGGCGAATCCGCAGGAATAATACCACCGGACAGGATAATTCTGTCGTGGGCCTCCCAGTCAAAATGGCTGGCCTGGGACCAGTGGATACCTGGATCCATCAACCCCTTTAAAACTGCGGTCATGGGGGGGCTGGTGATTTTATCCGGGGTCAGGGTGCTGGTTTTTCCGTTGGGGGGTACGACGCCCCTGCCCACATCCAAAAGGTAAAAAAGCATGGGTATGGGCAGGATGAGTTTCCGGGCTCCTTTTTTTCTGCCCCCCTTTCGCTGGCCCTGTAAAAACATCTCCTTGACGGCGGTTTCATGGGCGAACCGGATAATGTCATGGAGGGACCGGCACCCCTGGGGTGCAAAGTCACAGGATTGGGGATCTGTGAGCTTGAGTTTTGCCGAAAAGTCCATGACAAAGGCTAATTTTTTCATGAACAGATTTTTCTGATAAACCGCTATGCCCGGGGAGGCGTCTTGCGGCAAGGGCTGTTCGTTTGCTGGCCCTTTAACATCGCCCGCGTATATCCGTCCCTTGTTGGCATCCACGGTGACCCGCTGGCCCTGGACAAGGTTGTTGAATCCCTGGCAGACATTGACCAGGGTGGGCACGCCAAACTCCCTGGCAATGGATGAAAAGTGGCTGGCCCGGCTGCCGGTCTCGATCACCACCGCCACCAGGCGGTCCATGGCAGTGACAAACCGGGGCAGGGCGTGTCTGACCACCAGCACCGCCCCTTGGGGAACATCCTGCAACCGGGACGGGTGTTCAAGGCGATAAACCGTGCCCGACCCTGTGCCCGGGCACACGGTTTCACCCCCGGTGCAGAGGCACCTGTTGTCAACCTTTCGGGTTTCAATGGTCCGGGATCCGGTTTCCAGCGTTGAAATTTCGGGTAGAGGGCTGTGCAGGGGTCTTGACTGGAGTACAAACAGGTTGCCGGATTGATCCTGGCACCATTCAATGTCCTGGGGGTGGTCAAAGTGGGATTCAAGTGCCATGGCCCACCGGGCAAGGGTTTGTGCCGAGGCCTCATCCAGGCAGAGCCGATGGCGCGGGAGAACAGGGGCACTGGTGGATTTGGGGCAAAGCCTGCCCCCCGGGACATCCCTGGCACCCGTTGTACCTGGGACGGCATGGACAATGGTGTCGGGACGGCACCTTGAAATTTTGATCACATCCGGAGATGCCAGGCCTCCCACCAGGTGGTCGCCCTGTCCTGCCACGGCATAAATCATCAACCGGTCGCTGTCGGGATGGGTTATATCCCGGGTATACACGACGCCGGAGGCCAGGGCGTCAATCATTTCAAGGACCAGCACCGCCATGGGGGTTTCACTGTCAAGGATGCCGTGGCTGATTCTGTAAAACAGGGCCTGGGCGGTATATTTGCCGGCAATGACGCGTTTGTAACCATCCAAAATGTCGGCGGCGTCAACATTGAGCAGGGTTCGGTATTGCCCGGCAAACGAGGCTTTGCCATCCTCTTTTACGGCACTGCTTCGAAGGGCAACCTTTACCTGGGCACCCCACGCTTTTTGCAGTTGTGCCATGGTATCGTTAACGGCTTTCTCGATTTCCTGGGGAATGGTTGCAGCTATAATAAGCTGTTCAATGGCGGATGCTGTTTTTTCCAGGGAAAAGGGGTCGCCGATGTCCAGGGTCGCCAGTTTCTCATTGATGGGGATCTGTAGATGGTTGTACGCGATAAAATTGTGAAAGGCATGGGTGGTAATTACAAATCCACGGGGGACGGGCAGATGAAGGGTGTGTGCCAGGTGGAACAGGGTAAAGGCTTTGTTGCCCAGGATGGATTTTTCGACCCATGGTGCTCCTGGACTGAATTTTACGGTGTAGGGGGGGCCAACATCAACGGCCGGAGGGGCCAGGATAAATTGCACATAAAAATCAAATTTTCGATAATAGGCTGCAAGGTCCCGGTAACGGGATGGACACATGGCTGAAAGGGCGTTGACCATGGCACCCACGGCACGGGAAAACAGCCCGTAGCGTTTTACCACTGTCTGGAAATCCCATGGTCTGGCTGTGTAGTAGATCTCTTCCAGGACGGCCAGATGTTCGTGGGCAGTTTTGTCGTGGGCCAGCAACGATTTAAATGCCTGATACTTTTCCCTTAATACAACTTGCGGAGAAAATACCTGATACGTCCAGTGTCTGAATAAATTTTTTATTGCCATGGGCAACCTCGGTCATGGAATTTATTCTTTGGTTAAGGGTATCATATCTGATCAACGGATTACAAACATGAATCCGGGCCACCCGGGGTGAGTAAGATTGACCCCTGTCCTGGAAAATAATTTTAAAGTATGATAACCGGGAGTGATGTTCATTCTCTATCTGAGCCAGTTCAAAGGCGAAAAAACATAGAGCGCCTTTCCCGGCTCTACCCGTTCCCCTCCTTGCCCTTGACAAGGAACCATTTCAGATCTATTGAATAACACGGCAGTTCTTGGTCGTATCCAAACAACACACCAATGGATGATTGGAACCTGAAGGTTGCAGGCGGTGGTTGGCCGGATATGCGGCGTATCGGTGGAATTAACCCCTCGGGTCTTAAATGAAAAACAATACAGGATGCCCGGAACAACCCGGATCGTGGATGAAAATATCGTCGGGACCTGACCCGGCACCCGCCTGGGGTATCCATCCCGGGAGATGGTCTGTCTTTATGGGAAACCCGTTCCGACGCATTACCATTGACGGAGTTTCAATATTCGTTAAGGCCGGATACCCTCCCTTGCTCCGGCCGTGTCGGTTATATGCAGCCATGGCGTTGTTTGCCCTGGTAACGGCTTGCATGGCGCTGTTTGGGGCCTGTGCCCCGGTGGGACCGGATTATGTCCCACCCGGTTTCAACCGGATACCCGGAACCTGGACCCCTGAAATGACCGGCGGGAGGCCTGCCGTTCCCCTGGACAGCAAAGCCCTGGCCAGCTGGTGGATCGTGCTCAATGATCCCGTGCTGACCGGTCTGATAACCCGTGCCATTGACGTCAATTTAGACCTTCGTAAAACCCGTGCCGTTCTGCGTGCGTCCAGGGCAAGGCTTTTGATCAGCGGTACCGATGCCTTTCCGACGTTTAACGCAGGCGGTTCTGCTGCCAGAAGTTTTCGCAATGATGGCGCCGGCAGTTCCTATAATGCCGGATTTGACGCCCAATGGGAGATGGATGTTTTCGGCAGGGTACAGCGTGCAAGGGAGGCGGCCACGGCTGACCTTGAGGCGGACCAGGAAAGCATGGGGGATGTGCGGGTGAGCCTTGCGGCTGAAGTTGCCCTCAATTATGTTGCGGTCCGTTCTTTCCAGGCCAGGCTGGCCATCGTACAAGAGAGTCTGGCTGTGCAGGAAGAGACCCTTCAGCTGACCCAATGGCAGCGCCAGGCGGGCCTGACCGGCCAGCTGGAAGTGGAACAGGCCAGATCCAGCCTGGAAGAGACCCGTGCATTGCTCCCGGATCTGCAGACCGGGCTTGGCCAGGCCATGAACCAGCTGGCCCTGCTGCTGGGCCAGTATCCGGGTACCCTTTACACGGCGCTTTCAGTGCCGGCGCCGGTTCCGGTTGCCCCCATGGAAATCGCCGTGGGCGTCCCTGCCCAAGCGCTGCGCCGCATTCCCGCGGTCCGCCAGGCAGAGCGTCAACTGGCTGCCCAGACGGCACGGGTCGGCGTGGCAACGGCCGAACAATATCCTCAGTTCACCCTGAACGGGTCAATCGGTTTTGATGCCCTTTCCATCCATGACCTGGTGTTTGAGTCCGCCAGCCGGATCTTCAGTATCGGACCTGCCTTTTCATGGACCGTGTTTGATGCCGGCCGCCTAGCCCAGAATATTGAGGTGCAGAATGCCTTGACACAACAGGCTGCCATTGCATATGAAAAAGCGGTTCTCACGGCCCTGAAGGATGTGGAAGATGCCCTGGTTGCCTATGGCGGCGAGCAGGTGCGGCGGCAATCCCTCGTTGGGGCATCAACGGCCCAGCAGGTTGCCCTGGATCTTGCCCGTGACCAGTACGCTTCGGGCATGGTTGATTTTCAGGTGGTGCTGGATGCGCAACGGTCGCTGCTGTCCTTGCAGAACCAGCTGGCCGTGAGCAATGGTGCGGTCACTTCTGATCTGATCCGGCTTTACAAGGCCCTTGGCGGCGGCTGGGCCCCGCTGTCGGAGGGTGGTGCCCCAAAGGCCCATTAAAGAAAATAATTTTTCCAGGCATTAAACAAACCAGGATATTCTTGACTATTTTACACAGAGGGCCCATGAACACACTATCGGATCAGAAAACCGGTCAGAAATCTGAAATTGAAAAAAAACTGGGTATCGGCCGGTCAACGGGGGCAAAAAAGCGTTTCAAGGTTTTTGTCATCATTACGGTCCTGTTCATGGCAGCATTGATTCCTGTGGCCATTATCTGGAACCGGGCGGGAAAGAGCAGCAAAATAGCCTATGAAACCCAGCCTGCACGAATGGGAGACATGACAGTGACCATCGAGGCCACGGGCACGATTGCACCCACCAACCAGCAGGTGGATGTGGGCAGTGAACTTTCGGGCATCATCAAAAGCGTGGCCGTTGATTACAATGATCAGGTAACCGCAGGCCAGGTGCTGGCCCGGCTGGATACCGACAAACTCAATGCCCAGGTCATTCAATCCAGTGCCGGTCTGGAATCCGCCAGGGCCAGGGTTGTCCAGGCCCAGGCGACTGTTTTTGAAGCCCTCACCAAATTAAAACGGCTGCGGACGCTGCACGAGTTGAGCCATCAAAAACTGCCCGCCTTAAATGACCTGGATGTTGCCGAGGCCACTTTAAGGCGGGCCCAGGCGGATGAGGTCAGTGCAAAGGCAATGGTTTCTGAAGCCCGGGCAGAGCTTGATGCCCGAAAAACCGATCTGTCCAAGGCGGAAATTCGCTCACCCATTAACGGCCTTGTTCTCAAACGCGGCATCGAACCCGGCCAGACCGTGGCTGCATCCCTCCAGGCCCCGGTACTCTTTATCCTGGCCGCCGATCTTCACCAGATGGAACTGCACGTGGATGTGGATGAGGCAGATGTGGGCCAGGTAAAAGAGGGTCAGCAGGCCATATTTACCGTGGATGCTTTTTCTGACCGGAAATTTCCGGCAGCCATCACCCAGGTGCGGTATGCGGCCCAGACCGTAAATGGTGTTGTCACCTATGAAACCGTCCTCAAGGTTGACAACCGGGACCTGCTGCTGAGGCCGGGCATGACAGCCACTGCAGAAATTATCGTTGAGCAGTTCAAACATACCCTCCTGGTGCCCAATGCCGCCCTGCGGTTTGAAATGCCGGCCAATGAAATCCAGCGCCCGGACCAGAACAGAGGCGTTATGGGCATGCTTCTGCCGTTCCGGCGGCCGGCGCGCCAGGGCAATCGTCGCGTCCGAACTCCCTCGGCCAGTAAAAACCAGCGCAGCGTCTGGATCCTCAAAGAGGGGAGCCCCGTAAAGGTTCCCCTGACCATTGGATTCTCAGACGGAGAGATGACAACGGTTCAATCCGGAGACGTTCAGGCAGGTGTTCCCCTGGTGGTGGACATTGCAGGGGCCGATAAATGAACCCGGGCCTGTCCATCCAGGAACCACCCCGTTCAGATGAGCCGATCATCGCGTTCAGAAAGGTGACCAAGGTCTATGGCAGGGACGCTGCTGCCATGACGGCCCTGGACCGTATTGACCTTAAAATCCATGACGGTGATTTTGTGGCCGTGATGGGACCGAGCGGATCCGGAAAATCCACAGCCATGAATATCCTTGGATGCCTGGATTTGCCGACGTCGGGCAGTTACCTGTTCAAAGGCATTGATGTGGTCACCCTCTCCCGGGACCAGCGCGCGCTGTTGCGCCGCCATTACCTTGGATTTGTGTTCCAGGGATTTAATCTTCTCAACCGCACGTCAGCCCTGGAAAATGTCGAACTGCCCCTGATCTACCGCCGTATTCCGGCAAACGAGCGGCATGGGCGGGGAAAAAAAGCCCTGGAAGCCGTGGGCCTTGCCGGCCGGGAAACCCATACGCCCGGAGAGTTGTCCGGGGGACAGCAGCAGCGGGTGGCCATTGCCAGGGCCATGGTTACCGAGCCTGCGGTATTGCTGGCCGATGAACCCACCGGCAACCTGGATACGGTCAGGAGCCGTGAAATCATGGAACTGCTCTGTGCCCTCAATCGCAAGAACGGCATAACGATTCTCATGGTCACCCATGATCCGAATATGGCCGCCTATGCACGGCGGATTGTCCGGTTCGTTGATGGAAAGATCGATTCCGAAGAGATCAGCACAGGAGCAGACCTGTGATAGTGGATACCATCCTGCTGGCCCTGCGGGCGATCCGCCGCAATGCCCTGCGGTCTTTGCTGACCATTCTGGGCATTGTTATCGGTGTGGCAGCCGTTATCACCATGGTCACCCTGGGCAAGGGTGCCACGCTCCAGGTGACTTCAGACATTTCCAAGCTGGGCAGTAATATGCTCATGGTCAGGCCGGGCCAGGATTTTCGTGGGGGGGCACATGAAGCCGCACCTTCGTTTGATTCCAAGGATATTGCAGCCATAGCCAGGGATATTTCCAGTGTGGCGGCCGTGGCACCCACCGCCTCAAAAAATCTCCAGGCCATCTACGGTAATGAAAACTGGTCCACTTCGGTCATCGGTACGGACAACAGCTATTTTTTTGTGAGAAACTGGGACATTGAAACCGGTCGCAGATTTACCGACAACGAAATAAAAAGCGGAACAGCCGTCTGCCTCCTGGGAGCCACCGTGTACAAGGAAATTTTCGGTTCCCGGGATCCCCTGGAGACCTCCATCCGCCTGCAGAAGCTTTCGTGTAAAGTCATTGGTACGCTCAAATCCAAGGGCCAATCCAGCTTTGGCTCGGATCAGGATGATATCGTGCTGATTCCCCTTCGCACCTTTCAGCGGCGTATCTCCGGCAACCGGGACATTGACGCCATCTATCTGTCTGCCAGGGACAGTCTTTCAACGGAAAAGGCAAAGCAGGATACCGAGCGGCTGATGCGCGAACGGCGACGTATCCGGACCGGGCAGGAGGATGATTTCCATGTCCGGAATATGCAGGAGCTGGTCAGCACCATGACCGGAACGACCCGGATTCTGACCCTGCTGCTTGCGGCTGTGGCGGCAGTGAGTCTGCTGGTCGGCGGCATCGGCATCATGAACATCATGCTGGTCTCGGTCACTGAAAGAACAAGGGAAATCGGTATCCGGCTGGCCATTGGTGCCAGGGAACGGGAGGTTCTCATGCAGTTTCTGGTGGAAGCGGTGGTCCTGTCGCTGCTTGGCGGCCTGGTGGGAATCCTTCTGGGGCTTGCCACGGCAGCCGCCGGCACGCGTCTGCTGCATGTTCCCTTTGTTTTTGACCCTGTCATCACCCTGGTCGCCTTTTGTTTTTCAGGGGCAGTGGGCATTGTCTTCGGATATTTTCCCGCACGCCAGGCTGCACGCCTCAATCCCATAGACGCGCTAAGGCATGAATAAAATTTTCGGCCATATGATCATACCCACAGTACTGATCCTTGTCTTTCCCCTGCTGGGTGTCCTTATTGACGGGCAGTCTGTCCTGCCCTACCTGGTTTTTCCACCCGAGCCGGTCGTCACCTCCCATGGGGCCTTTTCCCTGCCGGTCTTTTTGGCTTTCCTCCTGTTGATTCTTGCGGCTACGCTGCCGTTTCTGAAAGTTGGCCTTGTCCACACGGGGAAAAAATCTGTGGCTGCTGCCGGACCGTTTCCCTGGTGGGGCGTTGTTTCCTTTTCAGGCCTTGCCTGTTTCTGGATAATGGCCTGGACCCGGTTTGACGGGTTCGCCCGTTTCCAGCCCCACACCTTTTTTCCGGTGTGGATCTGCTGGATTGTCAGTGTCAACGCCCTGGTTCACCGGTCTCAAAATCAGTGTCCCCTGTTGGCCTCTCCCCTTAAATTCCTGCGTCTGTTTATTGTCAGTGCCCTGTTCTGGTGGGTGTTTGAATACCTGAACCGGTTTGTGGGAAACTGGTATTATTCGGCAAGCCAGTATCGTCCATGGCGGTATTTTCTTCTGGCCACACTGAGTTTTTCAACCGTCCTGCCCGCCGTGGAAACCATGAAAACATACCTCTTGACCTTTGACCTGTTTAAAAACGGGTTCAGGCAATGCAGGCCTTTTCCGTACCTGAGCGCAAAACCCTTTGCCCTCTGTCTGATGATCTGTTCGTGTGTCTGTCTTTGCCTGATGGCCATGTTTCCGGACGCACTTTTTCCCCTGGTCTGGGTCTGTCCGTTGCTTGTCCTTCTGGGATACCGGATCCTTTTCAGCCGGCGTCATATTCTTTATGGTGTGGTTTCCGGCGATTTCACCATGGTGGTGGCCTATGCCTTGGCCGCCCTGGTGTGCGGGTTCTTCTGGGAGATGTTTAACATGTACAGCCTTGCCAGGTGGCAGTACACCATTCCCTATGTTGATGTACTGCACCTGTTTGAAATGCCCCTGCTCGGCTATGCCGGCTATCTCCCCTTTGGCCTTGAATGCGCCGTGGTGATCGGTATTGCCATGGAACCTTGATGCTGTTGATTTAAGTACTGTTCCGCCGTCCGTTATCGCCACAAGTTTGACCGGTATGCCGCAATAACACACCCTTGGTCGAATGAATCAATTTACTATTTTCGGGATCCCATTGTTGCATGGAAGAACGCAGGACTGCCCAAACCCACCCCTGAAGTGTTTGCGAAAATCAAATATACACCATAACGGATCATGGCTTTTTGCCCGAGGGGATGGGCTGTTCGGGTGCCATGGTAAACCGGGTAATTCCTGGAAAAAGTTTCATTCTTTGAGGCGCTCAAGCTTGTCCAGGGCTGCGTTCGGGCCGAGCATGATCAGGATGTCCCTTGGCTGGATGACGAAATCGCCCTTTGGGATCATGGACGGCTGTTCCCCAACAGCCCCCTTTACGGCAATGACCTGGATGCCGTACCGGTTAATGAGGTCGAGGTCCTTGAGCTGCTTGCCAATGAAATCTTGGGGCGGAGCGAATTCGACGATGCTGTAACCGTCGACAAATCGCATGTATTCCAGAATATTGGGGTTGTGGAGGCGTTCTGCCAGGGCCAGGGCCTGGTCCTTTTCCGGGAAAATCACCTGGGATGCCCCCACCTTGTAGAGCAGGCGGCTGTGGATTTCGGAGTTGGCCTTGGCAATGATCTGTTCAATGCCAAGATCCTTGAGGTTCATGCAGGCCAGGGCCGACGCCTCCATGATGGATCCAATGGATATAACGGCGGCATCCACCTTTGAAACCCCCAGGGATTGGAGTGTCTTGCCCTGGGTTGCATCGGCAATGACGGCCTGGCTGACCCGGTCCTTTACGGCCTGTACCTTGTCGGGATCAATGTCAATGGCAAGGACCTCGTTTCCCTTTTCATAGAGGCTTGCCGCCAGGTAGTGGCCAAAGTTACCCAGTCCGATGACAACAAACTGCTTGATTGAATTTTTCATCCGATGATAAAATCCTCTTCTGCATGGGCGTATTCCAGGCGTACGGGCCTGCTGACGGCCATGGCAATCAGGAGCGGACCCAGCCGGCCCATGAACATGATGGTAATGATGAGCAGCTTTCCCGGATGGGTGAGGGTTGCCGTCACCCCGGTGGACAGGCCGACGGTACCAAATGCGCTGACCACCTCAAACAAGAGTTCCAGAAACATTCCCCGGCTTTCGGGATGGGATACGTCTCCAAGCTCGGTCATGAGCAGGGCCATGGTACCCAGGCAGACGATGAGGGTGCTGACCATGAGAATACTCACGGCCCTTCCAATGGTGCGTTCCGGGATGGACCGGCCAAAGAGGTTGGGCTGTTTTTCGCCCTTGAGCCTGGATTGACCCAGGGCGATCAGGCTGGCAAAGCAGGTGGTTTTTATGCCGCCCCCGCATGATCCCGGGGATGCGCCCACAAACATGAGCAGGATAATGAAAAACAGGGTCTCGTTGGCCATGTTTCCAAGTGTCAGGGTGTTAAATCCGGCTGTCCTTGCATTGACTGACATGAAAAAAGAGGCCAGCACTCTTTCGGTCCAGGGCAGACGGCCAAGGGTGATCCTGGATTCCATGGCAAGGAAAACAAGGGTGCCGGAAACCAGCAGGATTGCTGTCATGGAAAGGGCAATTTTTGAATGAAGGCTCATGGGAGATCGTTGCCTTTTACCCCTGAGAAGCCGCCACTTGAGTTCGGACATCACTGGGAATCCAATCCCCCCGAAAATGATCAGAAAACCAATGGTCAGGTTGACGACAATACTTGATCGAAAGGCGGTGAAACTGTCTGGAAAAAGGCAGAACCCTGCGTTGCAAAAGGCACTGATCGAGTGAAAGATTGAAAGGAAAAATGCCTTTGCCGGTGTGGCTGTTTGGATAAACTGGGTGAACAGCGCCATGGCGCCTATCCCCTCAAGCACCAGGGTGAACAGGACGATATCCTTGAGTATGGCCCAGGGGTGTCGCTGCTGGAACGGGGTAAAACTTTCCCGTATGGCCGTGTGGCTGGAAAAGCTGAGCCTTTTTCCCGACAGCATCAGAAACAGGGTGGAAAGGGTCATGATACCCAGGCCGCCGGTCTGGATCAACGTGAGAATAATCGTCTGGCCGAACAGGGTAAACCCGGTGCCCGTGTCAGTGATGCTCAGGCCTGTGACACAGACCGCGGAGGTGGAAGTAAACAGGGCATCCACAAAACCGAGCCCCTTTCCGGTGCCGGTGGTTGCCTGGGGCAAAAGAAGCAGGCCGGCGCCGGCAAGGATCATTGCAAGGAATCCAAAAACCGTTGCAGGGCCGGGCGAGTTGAAAAACCGGTTCACCAGGGTGGAAAATTTCGGTTGTAACATGGTGTGCCGGCGACGCTAATTGACCAGCGTTCCAGGGCTGAATTCGTTTGAGCAGGAGAGGACAAGGACGGTGGACGCTGTTCTCTCCGTGTGGAGGACAATGATTTTTCCCATGGCACGGTCTTTGATTTTTACGGTGTCGGGCATCCCGCAGGCGCTGCCTGTATTCTTCCATTGCTCATACAGGGTATAGGTCTGGCCGGGTTTTATGCCATGGTTGCTTCCCTGGTTGATAAAGGCGATTTTATGCTCGCTTAAAACAGCGTCGTCGGCCAGGGAGCAGAGTATGCGCGCGCCAATATTTTTTTGGCTCGTTTCCACCATGATTTTACCAGAACTGGGTTCAAAGGGTGCAATGAGGTTGCCTGTTGCGGCATGGTCAAAGGATGTTGTTATGCGGGCCGATGTGTACGTTTCTTCAACATCAATGACGGTAACAATCCCGAGGATGGTGTGCTTGACCCCGTTGAATCGTTCCCCGTTGAAATTTGCAGACACAGGCCGGGTGGATATTATCCGGTAGTCATGGCCGGGGACAAGGGGCGAATTCCTGCTGGGTTTAATATAAATGATCTCCCCCGTTGCCATCATCAGGTTGTTGCTCTGGGATCCCATGATTGTTCCAAGGGCGTCAATGGGTTCTTCGCCGATGAACCCGAGACTGTCCATGGCGGGGTAGGTAAAGAAGGGGGGTTCACTGGGCCGGGCAACCTTTTTTTTCTCCGGGCCCGGCACCAGGGGCGGCAGGGGAGGGGGCGTTTTTTTAAGGGTGTCGGTGAGAAATATGCGGATTTTTTTTCCAGGATAGATCCAGTGGGGGTTTTTGATGTCATCATTGATTTCCCACAACCCCGGCCAGGTCCACTGGTCGTTATAGAACCGTCGGGAAAGGTCCCACAGGGTATCCCCCTTCTGGATGATGTAGAAGAAGCCAGGGTCGTCTTGCCGGGACAGTTCTTCAACCTGTGCCTGACCCGATTCTGTCTGTAAACAGCATACAAGAAAAACAACGGCCAACATCCTGTAAAACGCTTGCTTGTGCATACCCTGTCTCCTTGGAGAGTGTTCAAAGGAATCCAATCCTGGCTTTATTTACACCCTTGCAGAGTAAAAAGTCAAGAAAGAGGGGAGATTGAAGGCTAAATCACCATTTAAACCCGGATTCTGAAGTTAAAAGGTTTGAAATATTTCGCCATCTGGTATAACCTGCTGCCCTGATGAATGCACAGGAACAAGGGGAAATCATTAAGTTGGTTTATGTCTGCTGCCAGGGGGCAGATGGCCGTGTGGAGCTGTTTCCCAGTCTCCCGGGCTGGCAGATCGTCGTGTGTGACACCCTGCCGGCCAACCTGGCAAGGGCACTGGGTGAAATGCCCGACTTTCTGGTGGTTGACCTTGAGTCCATTGACGTTGATAAAACAGGTCAGGTGCTCAGCCTTGTTAACAAAAAGGGTCAAAAGACCATTGCTGCAATTTTTGGTGTTCTGGCCGTTGATCCGGGTGCTAAGCTGCGGTGTGCACTGCTCAAGATGGGGTTTGATGACCTGTTTATTAAACCCCTTTCCATTGAAGAGCTGGGGTTGAAGGCCCCTGTTTTCCTGGAGCAAAAGGAGCTGAAACAGCAGGCTGCCTGGACAAGGGAGCAGTTTGACAATGCCGTGAAACTGCTGGAAAAATTCAAGGCAGATCTTGTGAACACCCGCAAAGCCCTGGTCAAGGAAAAGAATCTTCTCCACAATTCATTAAAGCAGATCACCATCATGACCGGGGAAAGGGAGCGGCTCAAGGCTGAAAACCTTGATCTTGGTCGACGACTTCAGAAAAATACCAGGGGAATAGAGCATATCCTGGGCAGCATGATCGAGGCCAGGAACGAGTCAAACAAGGGCCACGCCCGAAGGGTTGCCCGCATTGCAGCGTTTGTGGCTGACCGACTGGGAATCAGCTTGATTGAAAAAAAGGCCTTGAAACAGGCAGCCCTTCTCCATGGGGCAGGATTGCTGTTTGTTCCCGGGTCGGTGTCTGCCAAAAAACCGGACGAGCTGACTGAATACGAACGGGACCTCTTTCGCCAGGCACCTGCGACGGGAGCCGCGTTCCTGGGCCAGTGTCCGGGACTTGCGAGGGCCGCCCAGATCATCGGTCACCTCCATGAAAATGTTGACGGGTCCGGCAGGCCCCAGGGGCTGAAACGGCGCTATATTCCTCTGACGGCACGGATACTTGCCGGGGCGGATCTTCTGGATGATCTGATTAATGGACAGGCTGACGGACAGGTTGACGGGCCGGGCTTGGGAGAAAAAAGGCCGTCACCTGATGCGCTTCCCGCCATGCTCGAGCAATTTTCCGGTACAAGGCTTGATCCAAGGATCGTGAATCTGCTTGAATACTATGTGGTCACCTGCATGGACAACCACTTGACCCGGATCAAAGAGATGGGGGTGCATCAACTTAAACCCGGGATGACCATGGGTGCAGGGCTTTATGCTAAAACAGGAACCAAGCTTTTTTCGGCTGGTGCCGTGCTCACCGAGGAATCCATAACCCTGTTGATGAGATACAACAGGGAATACCCATTGGCGGAAACGGTTTTTATAAAGGTGGATTAGAATGGATTTAGCTTCAATTATTGGTATTGTCTCCGGTATCGGGTTTGTCTGTGTCACCATTCTTCTGGGAAGCGGACTGGGGCTGTTCTGGAACCTTCCTTCGGTCATGATCGTGGTTGGCGGCACCATTGCCGCAACAATGATCGCCTACCCCCTGTCTGATTTCTTGAGCATTATCAAGGTGACCATGCGGGTGTTTATGTTCAAGATCGAGAAAACAGAGGATATCATTGCCAATCTTGTGGAAATTTCCAACAAGGCCCGAAAGGGCGGCCTGCTGTCCATTGAAAGCGACATTGCAAACACCGCTGACCCCTACCTTGCCAAAGCCCTTCAGATGACGGTGGACGGCGTCAAGACGGGTGACATTGCCGCCATTATGCAGAAAAAGATGACCCTGATCAAGAAAGAGCACAAGACCGGTTATTCCCTGTATTCAACCATGGGCAGTTTTGCGCCGGCCTTTGGCATGGTCGGCACCCTGATCGGACTGGTTCAGATGCTTGCCAATCTGGATGACCCTTCGACCATTGGACCCAAGATGGCCGTTGCAATGATCACCACCTTTTACGGATCCGTCATGGCCAATCTTTTTTTCATTCCCATGGCAACCAAGCTTGAGGGCAGAAGCGCCGAAGAGATCACGAACATGACGATTATCTATGAGGGGGTGGTCTCCATCCGGGAGGGCGAACATCCAAGGCTCATGGAAGATAAACTCAATGTCTATCTTGGGCCCGGGGCAAAGCCCAAGGAGGAGTAGAATGGAATCCGGCAGTTTAATCACGTCAGGCATGGGGGATGAAAATGGTGGATGAAGGCATGGACGAAGCTCCGCCGGCCCTTGTTGTTCCCGCGGATGATGAAGACGGTGGCAAAGGCGGTGGTGCACCCGAGTGGATGGCCACATTTGCAGACCTGGTAACCCTTCTCATGTGTTTTTTTGTGCTGCTCTTTGCCATGAGTACCACCCAGCAGGAAACCTTTAAGGAACTTGTGGAATCCCTGAGGAGCGCTTTAGGCGTTCAGAGTGTTCCTGAAACCGGAACAAGGGAGGGATTGACCATGCATGCGGTCCCCTCAGAAGAACCTTCGGACAATCAGCGGATTGATGAGCTTGGCGGCATGGTTGAAAAGGAGATTCAGGAAATCGCAAGTGAGGTCAGGGAGATGATCCTCTTTAACAAGCTCGGCGGTCTTGTGAATGTGTCGGAATCTGAAGCAGGGGTGGTGATCACCCTGTCTGATCTGCTGCTTTTTTCTGCGGGGGATGCCTCTCTTTCTGAACAGGGGGCGGACATCCTGAAAAAGGTGACGGCGGTTCTTGCCCAGCTTGCCTACCATGTCAAGGTCAAAGGCCACACAGATACCTCGCCCATCAGCACGGGAAGGTATCCCTCCAACTGGGAGCTTTCCGCCAGTCGGGCTGCAGCCGTGGTAAAACTGCTTGTGGCAAGCGGTTTGGATCCGGGCCTGATTTCTGCCGAAGGCTATGCCCAGTATCGGCCGATTGCCACCAATGACACGGAAAAGGGCAGGGCCCGGAATCGGCGGGTTGAGATTGTATACGAGCGGGATGCCATTGCCCGATCGTTTGCCGGAATGAAAACCTATTAAGGGGATGGGTGCCATATCTGTTCCCAATGGAGTATCGGTAACTCTTTATGAAGTTGACCATCGGAGAAATTGCAAGGCGTCTTACACTGAACATGGACACCCTGGAACGCTGGATCAAGCAGGGTCGGATTCCCGTTACCAAACGGGGTAATGAGGGGATTTTTAATGAAGCTGAACTCAAACGGTGGGCCAGATCCCAGCGTCGTTCCTTTCGCGTTTCTACCCGGCCGGATAAAAATGAACACCCGTCAGGATCGGGCATGCTTGCGTTGGCTATGGATCTGGGAGGGGTTTTTTCCGGGGTAGAAGGTGTAGATAAGGCATCGGTGCTCAAGGGCTGCGTAGCACTTGTGCCGGGTCTTTCATCCGAGCTACAAGGGTCACTCTACGCCCAGTTGCTGGAAAGGGAGACCCTTATCTCAACGGGCATCGGCAAGGGGATTGCCATTCCCCACCCTAGAAATCCCCTGGACAGGGGGGTGGACCACCCCATGGTGGTGACCTTTTTCCTTGATCAGCCCGTTGAATTTGACGCCATTGATGATCTGCCTGTGTTTGTACTGTTCCTTCTGTTAAGTCCAACGGTCCAGGATCATTTAACGCTTTTGTCCCGGCTCTCCTATTGCCTTCGGGACGGGGCCTTTGTTTCGTTTCTCAAAAAGAGTCCCGAACAGGCGGCGCTTCTTGCCAGGGTGAAAAAAATCGAGACAACCATTGAGAGCAAGGAGAGATAGGGCAGAAAGATGAAAAAGATTATCCCATGGCGGTATCCGGCAAGACTCACTTTTTTCCGCATGGATGACAGGCTGCTGCTCATCTCCATCGGGGTTATTGTGGGGGTCTCCTCGGGGCTTGCCGCCATCGGCCTCAACCGATCCCTCGTGTTCATGCTCGAAGGGCTTCACCACCTGCGTCACCTGTGGTGGGCATTTCTGCTGCCTGCCGCAGGTGCCATGGCCTCTTCTCTCTTTCTTGATAAAATCATGAAGGAAGGGGCCGGGCACGGCGTTCCCGAGGTGATTTACAGTGTGTCAAGGTATGGGGGACTGCTTCGGTTCCGTTCGAGTTTTTCAAGGCTGATTTCAAGCTGCCTCACCATCGGAAGCGGTGGATCTGCAGGGCCGGAGGCGCCCGTGGTCATGAGCGGGGCCGCCATCGGTTCGACCATTGCCCGGTTTTTCAACCTGAACGATCGTCAGCGGACCACCCTTGTGGGGTGCGGCGCAGCAGGGGCCATCGCGGGTATCTTTAACGCCCCCCTGACCGGTATTATTTTCACCATGGAGATCATCCTTGGCGAATGGTCCATGGTCAACATCATTCCCATTGCCGTGGCCTCTGTGGCAGGGGCTGAGATTTCAAGGGTACTCCAGGGTAATTCCATTGCCTTTGAGAGCAGCGGTTTTCACATCACCGGGGTGGATCTGTTTGCCAGCCTGGGGCTGGCCGTTGTGGCAGCCTTTGCCTCGGTCCTTTTGACAAGGAGTCTCAGGCGGATGCACAAGGTTTCGGCCAGAGTCAAGGTGCCCATATGGGCCAGGGCAGCCCTTGGCGGATGTGCCGTGGGGCTTCTGGGGTATGCCGTTCCAGAAGTGCTCGGCGAGGGGTACCACTCCATCCATGCCATGATCCAGGGGGTTTTCAAGGGCGGCATTGGTATTGCCGCCCTGGCCTTTTTTGCCAAGATCGTTGCAACCTCCCTCACCCTTGGCTGGGGCGGATCCGGAGGGGTGTTTGCCCCCTGCCTTGTGATCGGCAGTTTTGCAGGGCTCGCCTTTCACCGGCTCCTGGTCTTTGGCTTTCCATCGGCCATGCTGGTCAACGAGGGGTGCTTTGCCCTGCTCGGCATGGCCGGGATGATCGGCGGCATTCTCCAGGCACCCCTGACGGGCATCTTTCTTATCCTGGAGATAACGGGCAGCTATGAGGTGATGCTCCCGTTGATCATTGTATCTGCCATCTCGACCACCATTACCCACTATTTTGAACCGGCCTCGTTTTACCACAAGGATTTAAAGGAAAGGGGAGAACTCCTGAGACCTGGAACCGATTCCCGGGTGCTTGCCGACATCAGCATCCGGGAGGTGATCGAGCGGGATTGTATCGCTGTTTCTCCCCACATGCTGCTCAGGGATTTTTTGTATCTGCTCAAGCAGTCCACACGAAACTATTTTCCGGTCGAAGATGACGATACCGGACAGTTTCTCGGGATGATCGAACTGAAACATGTCCGGCCCTATCTTTTCAACACGGTGATGTATGATACTGTTTTTGTCGAGCAGATCATGGATTCAAACCCCGCCACGGTTCATTATGAAGACAACCTTTCAGACGTGCTTGAGACCATGGATGCCCGGCGCTGCTTCAGCATGCCGGTGGTCAGCAACAACCGGTTCATGGGCATGGTGTCCAAGGCGACGCTTCTGGATAAATATCGGGATGAACTCAACGTTCAGACGTCCCAGGCTTTTTAGGAGAATTTATGGAGACAACGCTTTTTCATGTGTTCAGAAACACCCCCCTTGGCAGGGAGATTTTCATGCAGTCGCTTTACTTCTGCAAACAGACCCGGTCATCGATTAATATCTATATTCCTGAATTTATTAAATTTCTAATGTATTTTGACAATGACGTGGTCCAGGTGGACCTTGACGACTCGTACCTGACCCAGCCGGAAACGGCCGAGGCCCATGCCAGGGAACTTGCACAGGCGGTTGGAATCGAACCGAGAATCATCGGCCCCATGAACTTTACCGCATCCACCCTGCCCGATCTGCCGGTTGATTTTGACTTCATGTGCTGTCCCCGGAGCATCAGCGATCTTTCAACCAAGATCAGCCTGGGTCACATCGGCCCAAAGGTGAGGCGCATCATCAATGCTGCCCGGTTTCCGGTGCTCATTCCAAGTTCACAGTTCAAGGAATGGACGAGCATCATCGTCTTTTTCGGGGGATCAGCCAATGCCGTAAAGGCCCTCAAGCTGGGTCTGTGCCTGAGCAGGATTACAGGGGTACCCATAGACCTCTTTACCCAGGCTGGAAAATTTACCCGGGACCATTTCAACGAAATTCTCAAAGAGCGGGATCTCTATGATGTGGTGGATGCCACCGTACGAAAGTGGTATTTTTTTGACGAGGGAAAGTTTGAGCACAACCTTTACGATGTCCCCCACAATGCCCTTGCCGTGCTTGGGGCCTATGGCCACGGTCTTGTCAAGGAGATGCTGTTTGGCAGCACCATGGAAATGGTCCAGACGACCCTTACAAATACGCTTTTGATTGCAGGACCCAATTATGTGATGACCCAGGGCTGAGGGCTCAGAATCTGGCAGCCATGATGGAAACCAACCGGTTCATGGCACTCAGTATCATGAGTTGCTCCCACTCCTCAAGATCAATGAATGCACCGGTGAATTTCTCTTCAAGGGGAGGGGGCGCATCCTTGAGGATGTTGATACATTTTTCAGAAGGGGAGATCATCACCCGGCGCTTGTCGTCCTTGGACCGCTCTTTTTTCATGAGACCCTTGTTTTCAAGCCTGTTGATGATGTCGGTTACCGTTCCCTGGCTCAGGCTGATGGTCCTGGCAAGCTCTGAAACAGAGATCTCTTCGTGGGTGGTCACCGCTTTGAGGACCACCAGCTGGGGACCGGTCAACCCGCACCGTTTGTTGAGGTCCTTTGAGTAGAGATCAACGGCCTGGATCATTTTCCTCAGCAGAATGAGGAGGTCTTTGCATCGTTCTTCGTGTATTGCTTTCAATTTTCTGGGGTCACCATTTTAAATGATATAAAAATCATTGGACCAAGCGGGCCAGACGATTCAACTTTCCCCCCTTGTATCCTAGTTGGCAATCCAGGCCAAACTTTTTTTTGTCTCTGTACGAAAAAAATCAATCGCCGGTAAGGGAGAGTTCAACCTGAAGATTTTCCCTGGGCGGCTCAAAGAAAAATTTCTTGTCCCCGAATGCGGGTTTGAGGTCGTCCAGCCAGACGGCAGTGTCATCGTATTCGGCAAAAAACAGTCGTTTGACCCACTTGGGGTTTCTTGCCTGCACAAAGGTCATGGCAATGACCTTTTGTTCGTTGATTTCGGTTATTCCCTCGATTTTGACCTTGCCTGGGGAGGCTGACATACTCGGTCCCCGTACGGTTCTTGCAATGCCGCTGACACTGCTGTAGGCATCCCTGAAGATTTTCCAGGTGTCCACAAGGGGGATGGAAAAATAGTCCTGGGCCCCGGTGTTGCGGGCAACAAACATATAATAGGGAACAATGCCGAGATTTACCTGGTCCTGCCACATTTTCGACCAGATCCGGGCCGATGCATTGATCCTGTTGAGAACAGGCGACTGGCTTCTGATGACGGCACCTGTTGCCCTGATGGCCTCAACGGCCCGTTTGCATTCAGGTGTGGCGATTTCCCTTGGGTGATTCAGGTGGGACATGATGGCCAGATGAATGCCGGCGTCGGTGACCCGTTTGAACAGTTCAAGCAGTGCTGCTGAATCCTTGTCCGTTGTAAACCGGTGGGGCCAGAAGGTGAGGGTCTTTGTTCCGATCCTGATGGTCCTGATCCCGGGAAGCTTTGCGTCAATAATGGCATTCAGGTAAACCGACAGGATTCGGGTGCTCATCGTCAGGGGGTCTCCGCCCGTAAAAAGAATGTCGGTCAGTTCCGGCTGGCTGCGGATATAGCGCACCATGAGGTCGGCATCCTTCATGGCAAATCTGTGGCCGTCCATGCCGGTAAACTGGGGCCAGCGAAAGCAGAACGAGCAAAAGGCGTGGCAGGTCTGTCCCTGGGTGGGGAAAAAGAGCATGGTCTCCCGGTATTTGTGCTGGATGCCGTTGAGGCGTTGGCCGTCCATCACGGGCACATTTTTGTCAAGTTGGCCTGCCGGGTGGGGATTTAAACTGTGGCGGATCCGGTTGGCGGCCTTGGTTATTTGTTCCTTCGAGGCATTGGATTTTACCAGGGCGGCCATGGTGTTAAAATGACGCTTGGCCAGCATCTCCCGCTGGGGGAAATTAAGGATAAACATGGGGTCATTTTCAAAGTCGTCCCAGTTGATCAATTCATTGACCACATAACTGTTGGTTTTAAAGGGCAGGACGGTTCCAACGACGCGAATATCAAAAATTTGTTCAGGTGTGAGGCGATTGAACTGGGGAAGACTTTTTAGGTTTTTGCTGGTATATGGTATGTATCGCATGGGGATCTCCTGTCATTAAAAGGTTTTAGATCTTTGAATTTTTTTATGTAAATCGGCAAACAGTGCGATCTTTTAGCTTGTATCTGCGGAGAATTTTATATTGTATCCAAATTATCTTACAAAAGATAACATGAAAATAGTTTGGGTACAATGTTTTTTTTACAGGGCGTGCCGGGGTCGGCACGGGAAATCGATGGGAGTGGGGGTTATTTCAGTGTTGGAAAGGGGTAGGAGGCGTCAAGGCGTTCAACCTCCTCTGCTGCAATTCTTCTAAGGTGGTTTTCAGGAACGTCCGGTTTCATCCCTGGGCAGGATCGGGCCATGGCATTCCAGTTTTCCGGATTTTTGATGAGTGTTCTTAAAAAAGGCCAGGCCCTGCACATGTAGGGTTTTACCGGATGGATGGTGCAGTTTTTGTCAAAAAAGACGCAGGCGCCATTTTCAGCCTGGCGGATGACCCAGCGGGAGCCGGATCTGTCACAGTATTGTTCGGTAAAGGCTGCGGGTTCGCAACCGATGAATGCGGCGATTCTCCGGACGTCATCATCGTCCACATAGGTGCCACCAAAGCCTGAACAGCACTGGCCGCACTGGGTACAATTAAAGATGTCACTGCTGGAAACGATTTCAGAACCCACGTCTGCCCTCCATTGCCCGTTGCATGGTTACCTGGTCAACATATTGAAAATCACCGCCCATGGGAACGCCTGAAGCGATTCGCGTCACATTGACGCCTTTTTTCCGGAGTTGATCCGAAATATAGGCGGCTGTTGCCTCGCCCTCCACATCGGTTCCCGTGGCAATGATCACTTCCGTTGTCGTTTTTGAACAGGCCCGTGAAAAGAGTTCCCGCATCCTCAGTTCGTCGGGTCCAATGCCGTCCATGGGGGAAAGTGAACCCCCAAGAACGTGGTAGAGGCCTGAAAAGGCGCCTGACTTTTCAATGGCAACGATGTCGGTGGGGTTTTCCACAACGCAGATGATGGATGCGTCCCGCCGCGGGTTGCCGCATATCCGGCACTCTGACTGGTCACTCAGGGAAAAACAGGTCCTGCAAAGTGTCACCTTCTGTTTGAGCTCAAGGATGTCATTGGCAAGGGTCTTGGCCTCGTGAAGGGGGGCATGCAGAATGTGAAGCGCCAGGCGCTCGGCTGTTCTCCTTCCTATTCCCGGAAGCATTGACAGGCTTTTGATCAGGTTCAGGATGGATTCGGGATAAAGGTTCACAGAGGTTACATCATACCGGGCAGGTTCATGCCGCCGGTGAGTTTGCCCATGTGGGTGGATACCATCTCCTGGGACTTGTTCAAGGCATCGTTGACGGCTGCAAGAATCAGATCCTGGAGCATTTCAATGTCTTCAGGATCAACCACCTCCCGCTCAAGGGTGATGGCTTCGATCTTCTGACTGCCGTTGGCAATCACCTTGACCATGCCGCCGCCGGCTGTGGCCTCCACGGTTTTGGTGGCAAGTTCTTCCTGCATCTTGAGCATTTTTTTCTGGAGTTTCTGGGCCTGTTTCATCATGCTGTTCATATTGTTCACGGGTTGCTCCTTGGGTTTAATTTTACGTCAACGACTGTGCCGTTAAACCGTTTTATTGCGTCGGCCACAAGGGGATGGTTCAATATCTCCTGTCTCAGTCTGGCCGGACTTTTTTCATCATTGCCATATTCTTTGGGGGCACAGTCTCCAATGAGGGTCAGGTGCAGCGGCTTTCCAAAAAAGTCCTGGCAAACCGATTCTATTTCCATGCGTTTGGATTCAATTCTTCCCCTGTCAAAGGCTGTGCCGTTGAGCTCAACGACAATATCAGAATCTGAAATTTTTTGCAACCGGCCCTTGGAAAGGATGGCCGAGGCAAAGGGCAGTGAGTCTGCAAGGGCGTTCAGGAAGGGGTCCCATCGGCCGGCCGGATCTTCAGGGGGAGGGGTTGTCTGGGACGGGTGTGCCGGTCCAGGCATCTGACTGCCATCTGACACCTGGTGTGCCGCCATGGCAGCTGGCATGCGCTGCTGAGCCGGCGGGTGCGGGTCATGGTCTTCGTGCCGGGGGCTGGCCGGTGGTTTTTGCTGTGGCTGGGCCGGCTGTTCCTGGGGGGGCGGATCCTGCTGTTCGTGCCGGGGCTGGGCCGGCCGCTCGGGTTGTACCTGGACCTGGTAGTCGGGACTGTCAAACCGGCGGGCAAGATCATCCATCCGCTGGATCATCTCGTCTATTTCAATACCCGGCCGAATCTGGACAAGCTTTAAGAGCACCATCTCAACGGCAGTTCGTGTGTGTGTGGATAGTTTTACCAGGGATTCGTCAACCAGAAGGGTGTTGAGCGTCTGGTTTAAAAACGACTGGGAAAGGGGGGCTGTGAGCGCTGCCATCCGTTGTCTGTCATGGTCTGAAACGTCGCTGGTGTTTTTGTCGTTGCCGGATATCTTGACCACGGCCAGGTTCCTGAAGTGGCGAATGAGTGATGCGTAAAATCGTTTCAGGTCAAGGCCGAGGGTGTGGATCTGATCCACAAGGTCTAGGATGTCAGCCGCCCTGTTCTGGATAATGGCATCGGCAAGGTCAAACACAAGGGTCTTGTCGATGATGCCGAGGGTGCCCAGGACTTTGGCGTCATCGATCGCCCTCGGGCCGGATGTCTGTTCGGAAGTCTGGGCCTGGCTGCCAAGGATTCGGTCAAGCAGGCTCAACGAATCCCGCATGGAACCGTCGGCCTCGCCCGCTATGAGGTCACAACTCGCCTGGGAGACGGCAAACCCCTCGTTTGCGGCAAGGGTCATCAAATGGGCTGAAATCTGGGAGAGGGTGATTCTTCCCAGGTCATGGCGCTGGCACCGGGAGAGAATGGTCACGGGGATTTTGTGCACTTCGGTTGTGGCAAAGATGAAGATTACGTGGTCGGGCGGCTCTTCCAGGGTCTTGAGCAGGGCATTAAAGGCCGCCATGCTCAGCATGTGGACCTCGTCGATGATGTAGATTTTGAACTTGGAAGACGAGGGCATGTATGCCACGTTTTCCCGCAGTTCCCGGACCTGGTCCACGCTGTTGTTCGAAGCCCCGTCAATCTCGAAAACGTCAACGGCACTGCCGGCGGTGATGGCGGTGCACGATTTGCAGGTGTTGCAGGGAACCGGTGTGGGTCCTGTTTCACAGTTCATGGCTTTGGCAAGAATACGGGCAATGGTTGTCTTGCCGGTTCCCCTGGGACCGGTCAAAAGCATGGCATGGGGCACACGACCGGATAGAATGGCATTTTTCAGGGTGGTTGTAACGTGGGGCTGCCCGACGACCTCGTCAAAGGTCTGGGGTCGATATTTAAGCGCTAGAACTCGGTATGACATTTTGCCTGAACAAGAAGGAAAAAGGGATGGCGGAGAGAGAGAGATTCGAACTCTCGGTACCTGTAACAGTACACACGCTTTCCAGGCGTGCACCTTCAGCCACTCGGTCATCTCTCCGCAGTAACAATGACTCGGAGTTAATACCCTGTTTTGGGTGTTGTGTCAAGGGGTAAAAACAGGGGGGGCAGGATCGTTAACAGCGGTGTGTGGTTGTGTATGGCGGTGAGGATGAACAGCTTTGCCGGTTTGGTTGCGCGTGTGTGGATGAACCGCATTGTAACGGGACCCAGGGCGTGGTGCCGTGTTGTTTCCATGACTTCATTGAGTCGTTCCGTGGGGAAAATGATCATGAAACGGCCCCGGGGGGTGAGAATCCGTGTTGTACAGGCAAAAAGTTCGTCAAGGGTGAGTTCAACTTCATGGCGGGCAATGGCCTTCTGGGGGTGGGGGTTGATGCGGCCGCAGCCTTGTTTGATGTAGGGCGGGTTGGTGACCACAAGGTCGACAGGTCCGCCAAGATCGGCGGGCACGAGGGTCCGGATGTCCGACACGAGGATGGTGACCTGACCTGTCAGTCGATTTTTCCTGACGTTCTTGCTGGCAAAGGCTGCAAGGGTCTCCTGGATTTCAATGCCCGTGATGCGGGTTAGCGGATGTCTGCGGGCCAGCAGAAGGGGGATGATGCCGCAGCCGGTTCCAAGATCTGCGATCCTGTCTTCCGGGGCAGGATCTGCATGGCCTGCCAGGAGGATCGGATCAATGGAGAATCGATAACCGGTTTCCGGCTGATATATTTTGAAGGCCGTGTTGGTCAATGGTTCAGCTGTGAAGGGATGCAATCTTGAATCTGAGTTCTTTTACAAGGGGCCTGCCAAGGGCCAGGTTAAGCCGGGTCTTAAGGTCGACTTCCATGAATCGTAGATGCTGGAGCCAGACACTGCTTGAGACGTGAACGATCAAGACCCCGTCCTTGAACGCACCGGGTTTTGAGTTTGCAGCAACGGTCTGATCCAGGGCCGTATCCCACAGATCCCAGATTCGGGTCATGTCAAGATCCGAGCTTGGCCGCAGGTTGTCAAGGGCCTTTGAAAGGATGCTGCCAAGGGGGGTGAGTTTCTGTTTCATGGTTTTATTTTTTTCATGTTGCAGGGGACAGGCTTTTTATTGCCCGGTTGCCCTAAAAATCCTGTCCCCGGGTCTGTTACTTATACTGGCTGCGAATCACTTTTTTGTCAAGCTTGCCAACCCCTGTCTTTGCAATGGCATCGACAAAGATGATTTTGTCTGGAATGCCGTACTTGGGAAGGTTTCCCTGTTCATGCTGATCAACAAAGCTTTGCTTTATTTCGGCACCCAGGTCCTTGCCCTTGTGGGTCTCCTTGAGAACGACCAGGACAATGGGCCTTTCTCCCCATTTTTCATCGGCTACACCGATGGCCGCAGCTTCGCTCACGGCCGGATGGCGGCTTGCAATATCCTCAAGCTCAAGGGACGAGACCCACTCTCCGCCTGTTTTGATCACATCCTTTACCCGGTCGGTGATCTTGAGATAGCCCTCGGTGTCAATGCTGCCCACATCCCCGGTGTGAAGCCACCCTCCCTGCCAGAGTTCTTCACTCTTTTCATGGTTTTTGAGGTATCCCTGGGTGAGCCAGGGACTTCTTGCCACCACTTCACCGGTCTGTACGCCGTCGTGGGCCACGGGAGCCCCCATGGGGTCAATGATCTCAATGTCCACCAGGGGAATGGGAAGACCGGTCTTGCACCGGATATCGATCTGGCGTTGTTCGTCCCACGACTCCATGTGGGGTTTGATGTGGGCAACGGTGAGCAGCGGACAGGTTTCAGACATGCCATAGGCCGAGTAGAGGTTGATCTTTGCCCCCATGGCAGCCTCACAGAGTCCCCGTGGAAGGGCTGATCCGCCAATGACTACCTTCCAGGCAGAAAGATCCACCGTTTTGATCACAGGCGAGTTGACCAGCATATGGATAATGGTGGGGACACAGTGGGAAAAGGTCACCTTTTCCGTAACCACAAGCTTGAGGATCATGGCAGGTTCGTACCGGCCCGGGTAGACCTGGCGGTTGCCGAGCATGGTGAACAGATAGGGCATGCCCCAGGCATGGACATGGAACATGGGGGTCAGGGGCATGTATACGTCCTTTGAGGTCATGACGGCCTGGGAGTGATAGGCGCAAAGGCCGGTCATCAGTCCGAAGGTGTGCAGCACGATCTGGCGGTGGCTGAAGTAGACGCCCTTGGGATCCCCCGTGGTGCCCGAGGTGTAAAAGGTGGTGGCCCGGGCGTTTTCGTCAAAGTCCGGAAAATCGTAGGTCGGTTTTGACCCGGTGACAAGGGTCTCGTAGTCTGTGTCAAATTTGATGCTGGTTTTGGGTTCTTCAGGGGTCTCCCTGATGAGGACGATTTTTTTAACGGTTTTAATCTTGCTGTAGATGGGTTCCAGAAGGGGAACAAGCTCCGAGTTCACAAGGATGACGTCATCTTCTGCATGGTTGATGGTATACAGAATCTGCTCCGGAGAGAGCCTTATATGAACCGTGTGGAGCACGGCACCCATCATGGGAACGGCAAAATAGCACTCAAGATACCGGTGGCTGTCAAAATCCATGACAGCCACGGTGTCACCCTGTTTTACGCCGAGTCCTTCAAGGCCGTTGGCAAGCTGGGCCACCCGGCGGTGGAAATCCCGATAGGTATACCGCATCTCATCCCTGTAGATGATTTCCTGGTCAGGTGAACGAACAAGGGAATTTGACAGAAGGTTTTTGATCAGCAACGGATAGGAATAGGCTGAATCAGTCTGTTCAATGATTTTGACACCCATAATCGGTTTTTCCTCCTAATTAACGGTTGATTGATATTAGCCCTTGCCCAGGGCAAAATCGGTCTGGACCTCCCCCTTTAAGATGTGACGTCTGAATACCTGCCGGGTTTTGTTGGGGTCCATATCCTTATATACAATGGGCTCCTGCCCAAGGATTTCAACGGTGATGTTCGGCTCGCTGCTGCACATGCCAAGGCAGCCTGCAGCCACAATCTTGATGTCTGTTCGGTTGGCCTCGGCCTTTTCTTCCAAAAGGGTGTTCATAACGCTCCTTGCCCCGGCTGCAATGCCGCAGGTTCCCATGTGGACCGTTATTCTGGCCGTTGTTTTGCCTCCCCTGAGGGAGGATTCCTGGGATGTTTTTTCCTTGATTCGTTTGAGATCTTCCACTGAAATTTTTGCCATTTTACGTCCTCATTGTTTGCAAAAGTCATTTATCATCTCTTTTATCCGGGACAGGATGGCCGGGTCATTGAGTTCGATGGTATCGAGTCCTGCTTTGAGTTCGACCGTGTCCATGGTGAAGTTGTCCTGGAACAGAATATGATGGTATCTTATACCAATGTCGGGGTAACCTGCAATAAGAGTTGTCAGGGTCTGTCCCATATCACCCACCGGGGCCCTGTCCAGGTGGTCGATGCCAAAGGTGGCCGTGACCGTTGTGCCACTTCCTTTCCGGCTTTGAATGGAAAATTCTCCCGAGCATCTTTCCGCTGCCGCCTTGAACAGCGCAATGCCCAGGCCCACCCTTCTTGTGGTCCGGGTGGTGACAAAGGGATCGGAAATAACGGCCAGCATGGCGGGGTCTATGCCCCTGCCATTGTCCGTGACCGTGATTTTGATGTGGGTGTGGAGATGGGTCTCATCTATCGTAATATCAATCTGGGTCGCCCCTGCTTGAATACCGTTTTCCACAAGGTCCAGGATGTGCAGTGACAGCTCTTTCAACGTTCAGAATCCTCTGGTTGCAAAGGTCGTGTCGCCCCGTTTCAGTGAAGATGCCATGGCCTCAAATGTCGGACGGGTCATATGGAACAGGGTGGTTCCCTGTCCTATTTCGTCGAGGCGATGGGCGTCGGACGATACTATGCAGGGAAGGATAGTTTTGTCAAGAAAATACTGTTCTTGTCTGTGGCTGATGGTTCTGGGCGTTATTTCCACGCCGTCAAGGCCAAGATCCGGGGGGATGAAACCGAGCTGGCCAAGGATGCTGTAACTGGGGCGGTCAATGTGGGCGGCAATGGCAAGGCCCTGCTCCTGGTGGATGAGATCCACCGCTTCTTTTACCGTGAGTTGACACGCCTGGATCAGAAGTCTTGGCTCCTGCCCGATCACCATGTCCTGTTCGTCGGCAATGACCTGAAAACCAAAAAGATCGGGCGTGTTGTTCTGGACCAGTCCCGGGTAGACCGCATCGGCCACGGCCTTTGCCTGGCCGACGTTTTTGTGGATGCCCAGCAGGTGGACCTCCTCCCGTGTGCAGATTTCAATCCCCGGCAGAACAAGAATGCCTGCAATTTTGCCAAGGGCCACAATGGGAAGGGTATTGCTGGATGTGTTATGATCGCAGATGGCGATAATGTCCAGCCCCTGTTCACCGGCCCGTTCGATGATCTTTCTCGGGGTCATCTCCCACTCTCCACAGGGAGAGAGGCAGGTGTGGATGTGCAGATCGGCCCTGAAACCTCTCTTTGCGGCCACGGTCACGGTTAATTCTGCTGGACCAGGGCCAGGCGTGTTGCAAGGTCAAAGGCAGAACTGTCCGACAGGAACAACGGGATTTTTTCGTCGTCGGCCTTTTGGCAGGTGGCCGTGTCCGGTCGGTTCCCGCAGGTGATGATGATGCAGGCAATCTCCTTTAAAACGGCCACGGCAACGATGTTCTGGTGGGCCTGAACCGTCATCCAGACGTTGTGTTCAGATGCATTTGCCATGACATCACTTAAAAGATCACCGCAATACCCGCCCGACAGGGGCCGGTCAAGCCCCTTTTCACCGGCTGCCAGGACAAGGTCTAATTTGTCTTTTAAATCCGATACTTTTAACATTTTGTCGTTCATGGGGGGTAAATTCTCCTGTTTAAACATTTTGCACTCGGTCAACCGGGCTCTTTTTCTGACCACATCCTCGGCAAAGGTCAGGCAGTCGGGTGCTCCGCAGGCTGAACAGTTAAATTTCGGCAGGCAGTCATAAATCCGGTTTATTTTTGTGAGGTCCTCAATGGAAAGGGGTTCTTTTTTCTGTCCAAAGATTTTTTCCATTTTTGAAGAGGTCAATCGGTCAAAGAACCGCTCTTTGGCATAGACATTTTCCAGGGGCTTTTTTTGATGGCGATCCCTGACTTCAATCCGGGCAACATGCTGCAGCAGGTTGTTCTTTGCCACATACTTGTCAACGGCGCACAGGGAACCGCCGACACAGCCCTCCCGGCAGTACCTGAATTCAATGAAGTCATACTCCTTGAAAAGGCCCAGTTCAATCTTTTCAAGGTATTCAATGGTTTGATTCATCCCAGAGATGGCAATGGAGTTCTGGAAGGTTGTTCCGGCAGTCTCACCCCCTGAAATCCCCCACAGCAGACTGTCACCCGTGGGGGGTTCTTCAAATTCAAACCCGGGGTCATCAATCAGGGGGGTGTACTCCAGGGATTTTATCTTGTGTTTGAGTTCTGCATAGATCTGGTTGATTCCAATGGTCCGTGAAAGATAGGGGGTTGCATGGTGGGGGGTCGCGCTTTCCAGGGTCATTTTGGTGGGGCAGGGGTTCAAGTAAAAGATGGATATTTCGCCGATATTGATGCCATGGTATTTGGCTATAAAGGCTGCCACATCCTTGACCATGAGGGATACGGGCCTGAGTACCGGGTGGAGAAGGTTCATCAGGCTTGGGAATCTGAAGGCGATCAGCCGCAGCACCACCGGGCAGAGGGTGGAGATGACCGGACGACCTTGGCCGGGAGTGGCCAGGCTTTGGATGTGCTCTTCCGTGGCCTTTTTGAAAAGGGTTAAAAAGTAGGACATGTCCACCGTGTGTTTAAACCCCATGCGTTTGAGCCCCTTGAGCACCTTATCCGGGGTGGCATGGGAAAATTGGGAGTAGAGAACCGGCGGCACCAGCACGACGGGAAAAGGGACTTTCTTGAACTGTCCATAGGGAGCGGTGGTCGGGGTGATGCACTCCTGGGGGCAGACCGTAATACACTCTCCACCGCCGATGCAGTTGTCCACAAGCAGAAGACTCTTGCCGTCTTTGATTCGGATGGCCTTGGTGGGACATGCCTTGACGCAGGCACCGCATGCGATGCAGTCCCGGCAGTCAAAGGAAACATAGCATGGAAGATTTTTGGCCGTGTTCATTACCGCTCTCCGGTTTTAAATTCCATTTTAATGGTTGTACCCTCTCCGGGTGTTGAAATCATTTCAAACCGGTCGGCATTTTTCTTCATGTTCGGCAGTCCCATGCCGGCTCCGAATCCCATTTCTCTGAATTCGTCAGGAGCCGTTGAAAAACCGACCTGCATGGCCTGTTCAATATCTTCGATGCCGGGGCCTTTGTCGGTTATGCATATTTCTATTCTTGTGGCAGACAGTTCCAGGTCGAGGCGGCCGTTCTGTGCGTGCATGACAACGTTCATCTCGCCCTCATAGCCGCATACGGCAACCCTTCGGATAATGTCGGGGGGGGTGTTCAGGGACTTGAGCAGGTTCTTGATCTCAATGGACGCCTTTCCGGCATGGACAAAATCCCTGTGCTTGATGAGAAATGTTTTTACCAGGTTTTCCATGGGACCTCCGGATTATCGTCCGTTGTCAAGGCCTGTCAGTTCATGTTTATACAGCCGTCCACTTGCCACAAACATGGACAAAGGGGTGGTCAGAAGGGGAAGATTCTCTTCCATTGCAAGGTCGATGATTGCCTGGTGGGGAATTTTCCCCCTGATGAGAACAATGGCGCTTGCCCCGGCAATGGAGGCTGTCCTGACAACCTGTTGGGTGGTCAGGCCTGTCAGGAGGAGTGATCCTGACGAGTCGGCAGCCAGAATATCGCTCATCAGGTCACTTGCACCTACCTTGAAAACCTCTTTTGAGGATAGTTCCCGGCCGAAGAGAAAACTGGCCTTGAGAATTATGGCTATTTCTGAGAGTCGCATGGATAATTATTAGGGTATCATGGGTTGCAAGTCAATGAAAAACGGGCTTGATCACCACCGCATCTATCCCCGGGAATTCCCTGGTTCTTTCGATTCAGCTGACGGGCACCGACTGACGCAACGATAATGGCAAGGCTGGCAAATCTTGGCTGGTGTTTGTCCGGAAAATCGGTTAAAGTTATAAATTTTATGGAAATATCAGTGCCCACGGGCGCTGGTCAGGCATGGAGGGATGGTGAGGTTCCTTTTTCTAGAATCGTTTTTTGGTGGGTCCCACAAGGCGTTTGCCCAGGGGTTGAAGGCCCATTCAACGCATGGGATAGACATTGTCACACTTCCTGACCGGTACTGGCGATGGCGCATGCGCGGGGCAGCCCTTCTCTTCCATGGAATGATAGACAACCTTTCCGTCTATGACGGCATCATTGCAACGGACATGATGAACCTGAGTGACTTCATGGCCATGGCCGGTCACAGCCCGCCGCCGGTCATGGTCTATTTCCATGAAAACCAGCTCGGGTACCCGGACAATCCAGGGGTTCCCCCGGAAGGGCAGTACGGGTTCATGAACATGACCACAGCCCTTTGTGCCGATCAGGTTGTGTTTAATTCAAGGTTTCAGATGGAGCAGTTTCTGACCGGGGTCGAGGGGTTGCTCAAAACCATGCCTGATTTAAATCCGTCGTGGGTGGGCAGCACCATCCGTGCAAAGTCAAGGGTGCTTTACCCCGGGTGCATATTTTCCCAGGACGATTCTAAATCCACGCCCAACAGGGAACCTGTCCCCCTGGTCATCTGGAATCACCGATGGGAGTATGATAAACGGCCCGACCGGTTTTTCAGGGCCCTGGGAGAAATCAAGCAACGGGGGATCCCCTTTCGGCTGGCGCTGCTGGGTGAGGGGGTGTCAAAGATTCCCAAGGCGTTTCTTGCTGCACGGGAGGCATTTAAGCAGGAGATTGAAGTGTTTGGCCATGTCCCGTCCAAGTCGGTGTATTTTGACTGGCTCAGCCAGGGGCACATTGTTGTGAGTTGTGCCATTCAGGAAAATTTCGGCATCTCCGTGGTGGAGGCCGTGGGCATGGGGTGCATTCCGCTCTTGCCGGACAGGCTCGCCTATCCTGAAATCATGCCCCGGGAATACCACGCTGCCATATTGTATACGGGCCATGGGGACCTGGTGGACAAGCTGGCAGACCTTTTGCTGATGCCTGGCAGCCATGAACCGCTCAGGGCGAATCTCAGCCGGGCCATGGAAAAATACGCCTGGAATCGTGGGATTGAACAATATGATGCCACCCTCACCCATCTGGCGGCCATGGATCGAGCCCGGGGGCTGGGAAAAGTTTTAAACGATGATTGACAATTTGTGTTGACTGTGAAAATAGAACGATCAGGATTTCATAAAATTCAAATAAAAAGACAGGTTAGATGTGTATTGAGCCCAGGAGAAACTATGCAGCAAAATAACCATCCCCTTCATCCGGATATTTCAGAGGATATGTGGGGTAAAATAGACAGGATTATTGCAGATGGAAAGGGAAAACCCGGTTCCCTGATCGCCGTTCTTCGTAAAAGCCAGGAAGTTGTGGGATATCTGCCGAGCGAACTTCTCAACCACATCAGCCACGGGCTTGTTCTTCCCACAAGCCAGGTGTTTGGCGTGGCAACCTTTTACTCTTTTTTCTCCCTGACCCCCAAGGGCCGTCATACGGTCCGGGTGTGTACGGGTACGGCCTGTTATGTCAAGGGCATCAAGGAGGCCATTGGACGCATCGGCGGCACCTATGGCATTAAGGAGGGCGAGACCACGGAAGATCGAAAATTTTCCCTTGAAGGCGTCAGGTGCCTGGGTGCCTGCGGCCTGGCACCGGTCATGATCGTTGACAAGGACATTTACGGCCAGGTGACCTCGGACAAGGTGATCAAAATTCTCGAGAAATACGAATAGGGCCATACAGGGGAGAAACAGATGAACAAAATCAGAACGCAGCTCATGCTCTGCGGTGGAACCGGGTGTGATTCAACCGGAAGCGAAAAGGTGAGGCAGGCCCTGATCCATGAGATTGAACGTCAGGGGTTGACGGATGAGGTTGAGGTTGTCGTTACCGGGTGTAATGGATTCTGTGCCGTGGGGCCTGTGATGGTGGTCCAGCCCGAGGGTATCTTTTACCAGAAAATTCAGCCTGAAGATGCACCCGAACTGGTTGAGGAGCATTTCCTCAAGGGCCGGCCGGTCAAGCGGCTCTTTTACAAGGAACCCGCCTCCAAGGACATCATTCCCAAGATGGATGATATTCCCTTTTTTGCAAGCCAGATGTTCCGGGCCATGCGCAACAAGGGTCTCATTGATCCCGAGGTCATTGACGAGTATATTGCAAGGGACGGTTATTTTGCCCTTGCCAAGGCCCTGAACGAAATGACACCGGACGATATCATTGAACAAATGATGGCTTCCGGCCTCAGGGGCAGGGGAGGGGCAGGCTTTCCTGCGGGCATGAAGTGGAAGTTTGCCCGACAGGCCGAAGGCGAACTCAAGTATGTGCTGTGCAACGCCGACGAGGGCGATCCCGGGGCCTTTATGGACCGAAGCCTGCTCGAGTCCGATCCCCATGCCATTCTTGAGGGCATGACCATTGCCGCCAAGGCCATCAATGCCCACAAGGGCTATATCTACTGCAGGAGTGAATACCCCCTTGCCATCAAGCGACTCGGCATTGCCATTGCCCAGGCAAAGGATTATGGCCTTCTGGGTGAGGATATCCTGGGATCTGGTTTCAGTTTTGATATCGAGGTGTACCAGGGCGCCGGCGCCTTTGTGTGCGGCGAAGAGACGGCCCTCATGCGATCCATTGAAGGTAAACGGGGAATGCCCAGGCCCCGTCCGCCGTTTCCGGCCCACAAGGGGCTCTGGGAAAAACCCACCATCCTCAACAACGTGGAAACCCTTGCCAATGTTCCCCAGATCATACTCAACGGGGGAGAGTGGTATGCAAGTGTTGGCACCGAAAAGAGCAAGGGTACCAAGGTGTTTGCCCTGTCGGGTGATGTGGCCAACATCGGCCTTGTGGAGATCCCCATGGGAACCACCCTCAGAACCCTGGTGTATGACATTGGCGGCGGGGTTCCCAACAAACGCAAATTCAAGGCGGTTCAGCTGGGCGGACCCTCGGGCGGCTGTGTGCCTGAAGAGCACCTTGACACGCCCATCGACTACGAGGAGATCGTCAAGGTGGGTGCCATCATGGGGTCAGGCGGTGCCATTGTCATGGACAATCACACCTGCATGGTGGACATGGCCCGTTACTTCATGGATTTTATCCAGGATGAATCCTGCGGTAAATGCACCCCATGCCGGGAAGGTACCAAGCAGATGCTGGAAATTCTCGAGGCCATCTGCAAGGGCAAGGGGGAGTCGGGGGATATTGAACGTCTGGAATCCCTTGCCCATGTGATTCGCAGGACCAGCCTGTGCGGCCTGGGTCAGACTGCATCCAATCCCGTGCTTTCCACCCTTCGCTACTTTCGGGACGAGTACGAGGCCCACATTGAGGAAAAACGATGCCCGGCCAAGATCTGCCCGGACCTTGTAAAGTTTGAGGTTGATCCGGAGATCTGTAAACGGTGCGGGCTCTGCTATAAAGATTGTCCTGCCAATGCCATCATCTGGCAGAAAAAACAGGTGGCTGTTATTGACAAGGAAAAATGCATCAAGTGCATGTCCTGTTATGCAAGGTGTCCGTTTGACGCCATTTTTTAAGCTGTGGCAGGCAGATTCTGAATCTGTCTCCATGGCAAAAATCTGTCCCAATAGGAGTACATGGCCAAATATAGGGAGTGTGAACCAGGGGACGGAAGTCAGATTCCTGCCCAGACAGGGTGTCGTCAGTGCGGGATATGCTGCGAAAAAGGCGGTCCTGCACTGCACACCCAGGATCTGTTGCTGATTACCGACGGTTTTGTGCCGTTTAAAAGCATCATTACCATCAGACGGGGGGAGTTTGTCCATGACCCTGTTGCCAACACCCCTGGACCGTCAAAAACAGAATTGTTGAAGATTGCCGGCGCAAATGGGACCTGGACCTGCCTTTTTTATGACAGGTCACAAAAGGGGTGTTCCATCTACGACCATCGGCCGCTGGCCTGCAGAACCCTAAAATGCTGGGATACGGGGTCGATTCTTGAACTGTCGGGAAAAGATCTTCTGTCCCGGCTTGATCTGGTGGGGGCGGAAACCCGGCTGGGCAAACGGCTGATCGAACATGAAGCCCTGTTTCCCTTTCCCGATATCAAGGCCCTTGTCGGTGCCTTGTCCCACATATCCAAAAAGGTCCTGAAGAAACTGGAACGGACGGTCAACAACGATCTTGACCACAGGTCCGGATCCATTGATGCGTTTCATCTTTCGGTGGCCCAGGAACTCTTTTATTTCGGGCGGCCTATATTCCAGCAACTTGAGCCCTTTGGATTTTCCGTACGGGAAACAGCGGCTGGAATAAAAATCAAATTCAAGGGGTAGGATGACTTCCCAGGAGGGGATTTGTCCCCCCTCCTGAAAGAAGCCCATTGAAGGTCTATTTTCCGTTCAGATCCAGAAAACGACGGGCAATGGATTTGAATGCTTCGGGTATGGTTGTGGGGTCTTCAAAGGGTCGAACCCCCTGTCTGTCTGAACTGATGATTTCTTCCATCTCCGGCAGAAATCCAATGATTTCAAAGTCGGACAAGGACTCCCGGATAAGATCCTCATCGGCCTGGTTTTTAACCCGGTTGCCCAGGACAACGATCCGTTTAATGCCGATGTCCTGGCCCAGCTTTCTGATCCGTTCGGCTGCCACCCGGCTTCTTTTCCCCGGGTTGACAACGGCCACCAGGGCATCAACTGATCCTGAGGTGGCCCTGCCAAGGTGTTCGACCCCTGCCTCCATGTCCATGATCACCACCTCATTTCTTGCAAGTACCAGGTGGTTCATCAGCGCCTTTAAGATGGTGCTCTCAGGGCAGATACATCCGGACCCGCCGCTCTGGACCGTACCCATGACAAGGAGCTTGACGCCGTCCCTTTCAAGGGAGAATCGGTCGGGAATATCGTCGACCTTAGGGTTGAGGGTGAAGAAACCGCCCATGGTGCCGGGCTTGGCACCGGTTCTTTCGGCAATCAGATCGGACAATTCCGCAATGGGGGTGATGGGTGTTGACTCATCGATCCCAAGGCCTGCTGCAAGGTTTGCAACCGGATCGGCATCAATGGCTATGACCCTGTTGTTTTCAATCTGTGCAATGGTTCTTGCAAGAAGTGAAGTGATGGTGGTTTTTCCAACCCCGCCCTTACCGCCAATGGCTAATTTTAAGCTCACTTTGTATGCTCCTGAATCAAGTATTAGAGTTTTTTCTTTATGCAGCTCTTTTCATCCATCAGAAATACGTCAAATCCGTTGTCCCGGGCCGTTGAAATAAGGTCGTCCCTGTGGATGGCCTGGATCTCGTATTTGTTGTTCATGATATCCTTTGGCATGAGAAGAAAGCATTGCTCGGCCTCGGGCCTGGTGGCAAAGGCCGGTATAAACTCCCCTTTGTTTTCCGGGGTTTTGAATCCCATGAACTGTTCAGAACCGGTTCCCGGATTCTGAACAACAATAAAGACCCACTGGTCTTTGACTGTGTCGTCTGGTTGTACCTTGGTTTCCATGAATCGTCCCCATATTGATTTAAATGATACCGAAAAAAACAAGTTGTTTTTTAATATATCCATGAACGGTTCAATTGCAATCATATGTGCCGTAACAGATAAAAAAAACCCCTTCGCAGCCATGGCCGGGAAGGGGTTTCAGATCAGAGTTGTTCTTTTTAGTTAGAGTTCAAGCCATGAATCAGAGTACAGGGTGTTGCCGAGGATGACGTTGACGGTCTTGGCATAGTCCTGGAGTTCTTTGGTCAGGGATGCCATATCCGGCTGGTTTCCGTCCTGGATACCGTAAATGAGATCCACGATGTCCTGGCGTTTACCCTTGGCAATGGCTGTAAGCTGGGTGTCAAGGGGATCTGAGATAACCGATGCCATGCCGTATTTCTGGAGCATGACCATGTAGGTCTGGTTCAGGATCGGGCGAAGGTGATTTGGGGGACCATTGGAGATGTTGGAAAGACCGCAGGTGCTCATGGCGCCCGGGGCGATATCCTGGAGCATCTCCTGGAACAGCATCAGGCTGATGGCCTGGGGCTGCTGGATGTTCACCGGTGTTACAATACCGTCCACCCAGATTTTCTCGTTGGGGATGCCGGCCTCGTTGGCAAAGTAGAGAAGCTCCACCGCAAGGGCTGCACGCTCGTTCTCGTCCCTTGGAAGACCTTCAGGCCCCCACATCAGGGCCACAAAATCGGCATCATACTTTTTTGTCATGGGAACCATTGCCTCATAACGTGCAGCACGGGCCATGATCGAGTTGACAATATGGGGCTTGTCAGCTGGTTTGGCAACCTTGAGGCCTGCCTCAATGGCTTCGATGTTCGAAGAGTCAAGGAGCAGCGGCATTCCCGGGACAGCCTCCTGAACGACCTGAACCACCCAGGGCATGAGTTCTGTGCCGAACTTTTTGGCAGGTCCAAGGTTGATATCAATGTAATCCATGCCTTTTTCTTTTTGTTCAAGAACCTCTTTCTGGATCGGCTCAGGATTTCTTTTGGCAGGGTCTGCTTGTTTAAATTCTTTTCCAATCACATTGGAAATAACGTTCAAGCTTTCTCCAAAAAGTATCATTTCATCTCCCTTTACTTTAAAATTTGAGTTGATCTATACATGAATTGTAACGTCAAAGGGGCAGGTACTCCGCCCCTTTGGCATTGCGAATCGTTATTTTGTTTTAAGAAAAGCAGGAAGATGGGCTGCTTCCCTGGGGCCGACCGTAATGGTCCAGCCAGGGAGTTCCTCTTCAACATCACCGGCAATGGCAGCAGCATAACCGGGGATGATCAGCTCAGTGTGTTTTACCTTGTCCATGATGCCGGATTTTTTGACAAACAGTCCCACATCATCACCGCCGAATTTTCCCGCAGCCCAGGCCGTGAGAACGGAGAGCCCTTCGGAATCCTTGATCAGCAGCCAGGTGGGAACACGGCTTGCCTCGATTTCACCCGATACAATAAAGAAGGTCAGGGCAAAGTTGGTGGTGACCACGACCGGTGAGTTCTCATCCGGGTTGCCGATGGGATAGATGCCTTCGACCACGGTCATGGGCCTCTGGGGATCGGTAAAAATGTTGAGACGCTCGAGAAGCAGGGGAAACAAGGATTCCGATGTAAAGTCGGACATGACCACGATTCCGCCGTACTTGGCAACAAACATGCTGGCGATCAGGGTCTCCATGTCAAGATTTGAGGCCATTTCACTGGGGAAGGTGATGGTGGGGAATCCAAGGGCCTTGTTACCGGCCTTGAGGGCCGCACGCCTGATGGCCACCTGATCTTCAAGGGCCTGTTTGATTTCCCTTGCACCGGAGTCAATGACAAGATCCTTGAGTCCCATGGCCGTGAGTTTTTCAGTCAGCGGGATAAGGGCGTCGATGGAGTCTGCCTTGACGGCCAGGGGAAGATTGCTCTCCTTGGCAAGGGCGCCCATGGCGTCTACATTTGCTGCGGTTGCAGCATAGAGAAGGGGACGTTTGAATCCTGCTGCTTCAACACCTGCGGCCATCACATCCACATCCTCGGTCATGAGGATGAGGTTGAACTCGGATGTCTCGGCAATGGTTTTTGCACAGGTGGCAAAGGCCTCTTTGCCGGCCCCTGCATCCTTGAGGGCAATGAGCTCCGGTCGCAGGTTGAGACCGACCCGCTCGTACTGGAATGCATTGCAGATCTTAAGGTTTTTCTCAAGGGTTGCCGCATCAATATCTGAACCGACGGTGCCGGCAAGGAGGGTGGGGTTGAAAAAGGTTTTTTCATGCCGACACAGAACCGTTTCACCGCCTGCGGTTGCTTTTCTTACGCCCTGGCCAAGGGCCACGGGACGGATGGGAGGAGCCGATGCCTCGGCCAGTTTCTCCCGTGCTTCGTCAGATACATAGGGGCATGCTTCAAGCTCTGCTTTGCCCGATGCCAGGTTCATGGCAAAGGCAAGGCAGGTGGGCACGCCACACTCCTTGCAGTTGGTCTTGGGAAGGAGTTTAAATATCTGTATACCGGTTAACGCCATTTTTTCACCTCGTATATTTTATTAAGGTGACAGCCCCCAGGCAATGGTTCTGGTGCTGCCCGGGGACGGTCACATTTTTTATGATAAACAACTATCCAATCAGTGATTCCATGGTCAGAGCAGGATGGCCTTTTTCCTGGAGAAAGGGCAGGATCTCCTCTTCGGTGATGCCAACGGTCTCATCGGCGATCATGTCATAGAGTCCTGGACATCCCATTTCAGCGCCCCTTTTCTCAATACGATCCTTGAGTTCTTCCTTGAGCATCTTGGGCATCCACACCATTCTGAGCAGCCCGCCATCGCCAAGGATGAACTTGCCCTGGGTGATGTTGTGTTTGGAATGGCCCACAAATCCGGGAGAGCAGGCACCACCGCCCATGACGCCTGCAAGGGTGGTGAACTTCATGCCGCAGGGGGTTTCACCGGCATAATCACGGCCAACGGTCATGACACCGTTGCACGAGGGCAGCATGGCTGCAATACACTCGCAGCAGCCGCAGGTGGTCATGGGGTCTGTTACCATGGAGTAGAAGTTGTAATGGGTGACAGCGCCCCTGGATGCCTTGTATACAAAGTCATTGACGCCCTTCCACTGACCCAGTTTCGGATCAAGGCACTCACCCTTTTCAATGGGCTGGTTGGGGCCTGTGGGGTTGATCTCAAAGGCGGCCTTGCAGTCCATCCAGTTGTAGGCGCCGCAAAGTCCAGTACGCTCAGGGCTTACCGAGCAGACATGGTTGGGGGCGAAACTCTGGCACAGGGTGCACGAGTAAAAGAGATCAACATCCTCGTCCTTCATGTTGTCCACCCGTGAATCACGGGTCTGGTACTCGGCCCGGGCCGTTGCCGTCATCTTGTCAACATCTTCGGTCTTGGTGTAGAGGGTGACCTGGACCTTGTCCACGATTTTTTTGAAATCCTGGTGGAATTTGGCATGGAGAACCACACCGATGTCCTTGAGGGTAAATCCTTTTTCCATGGCAGCCTTGGAGATACGCACCCACGAGATATCCCTCTGGCCGATGTGCATGATACCCTGGATGTAGTTGACCAGATGATGGATCTGGCGCTCCATGATGGGCTCAAAATCGCTCTGGAATTCACGGCCTGCGATCTGGACAAAGATGCCAAGGGGGAAGGTGTCGCCAACCTTGAGATCTCCCACGTCCGGTCCTTCGATGATCACCTTGCCGTCTTCAATTTCGTTCATCTGGGCCATCTTGACAAGCTCGGTGCACTGGGTCTTGCCACCACCGCACTGGGCATGAAGATCCGCCCCGCGGACACGCTCACCCTCAAACGCCGGACCAAAGGCGCAGGGGATGTCGATGTCGGCAACCGTTACCTTGAGACCTCTTACCTCGATGGATTTCTGGCAGATCTCGGAATGGGGTACGTTGGTGACCACATGCTCGTAGGTGCAGATACCCGTGGGCAGGATCTCAGGAATATCGGTGTCGGCAATGGTGGGGAAACCCCAGTTGACGCAGCCTGCTGCAGCAACGCCCCATTCGGTTCCAATGTCACCCAGGGCGTTTACAAAGGCAAAGATTCTCTCTTTGTTGTACATGAGGATCTTTTTGTGATCCCCTGGCTGAACACCACCAAATGCCATGGCAGCCCTGTTGGCAAAACCAAGGGCAAATACGGCGGACGAAATGTCCGGACCAAAGGGAACGATACGGGTGTTCCAGCCCACCTGGACATCTGCCTCAAGGAGCTGCTCGATCACGGTCTGGCCGTTGTGGTTGGCTGCACAGAAGATGTAAAGACTCTTTTTCTGGTAATCTTCCACGATCATCTTGGCAATCTCAGGGTTGGGAGCAGCGCCGACTATGGCTGCAAACCCAGGGGCGGAACCGTCAACAAACTCAACACCCCTTTTCCTGAGGATGGTATCATCTGCCGGACCGGTCCAGAGTTTGCCTGCCTCAATGTCGGGATCTTCCTGGGCAATGTAGAAATCCGGCTGAGCAACGATTCTCAGGGCCTCTTTGATTTCATAGGCAATGATGCCTGCCATTCCAGCGTCAAGGAGGGGTCCAAGGTAGGGAAGGTGATTCTTGCTCTTGACATGGGGGGGAAGCAATCCCCTGGCAAAGGCAAGGGGTTTCTTGATATCTTCAAGGGTTTCGACCTTCATGCCGGTCAGCGAATAGATGACCGGAAGGTAGTATGCTGTATTGGGAAACTGAACCTTTGTGTCTGCGCTATAGGTTGCAAGGGCTTTCTTGTACAGTCCTTCGACCTCTGAAACTACTTTATATCCACCCTGAATAGCTGCAAATGCTATTAATTTTGACATGCGTTCCTCCTTCGTTGAGGATTTATCATTATTATTAGATTAAGCTTTGATTCCATGAGCCTTTTGGGGGTTATGCCTCCAGGGCCTGGCGATCAGCCATGTCCATGAGGACCCTCTCCCTTGCCTTGTCAATGCCAAGCTCTTTACGCTTTTTGTCGATGTGGGCAATCATCTTCTGGGCATGTTTGATGGGGTCAATTTCAAGATCCCACATGCCGCCTGTCAGGCCTTCAAAACCCTTGGACAGGTAGTCATGGAAAACAGGTGCACCGGATGTGGGCAGGGTGACGCCAAATACGGTGTAGACACCGGATGCCACAAAGTAGTGACCAATGGAGATGGCTTTTTCACTCATCCACTCAGGGGCGCTACCGGCAACGGGCAGATCACAGATATCGTGGCCCAGACCGCCTGCCTTTACCACTTCGGTTGCGGCGAGCAGGATTCTTGAGTTGTCAACGCAGGAACCCAGGTGAAGGACCGGCGGAATTCCAACGGTCTCACACACTTCGGCAAGGCCGGGTCCGCAATGGACGGCAGCAGCTTCAGGTGTCAACAGACCTTCCATGGCGCAGGCAATGGCGTTACAGCCCGTGGTCAGAACAATGACATCGTTTTTGATCAGCTCTTTAACAACCCTGACATGGCCGTCATTGTGTTTGGTCCTGGCATTGTTGCAGCCAACTACGCCGGCAATACCCCGGATGCGACCGTTGATGATATTGTCGTTCAAGGTGTAGTAGGTGCCCCTGAAGGTCCCGCCCAGGTGGTACTGGATGGACTCCACACCAAATCCTGCGATCTGGGTGGCTTTCTGCTGGGGAATCATCACTTCACGATTACGGTTTTCAAAGTTGTCGATGGCGATCTTGACGATGCGTTTTGCATCCTCAAGGGCATGGTGCTCGTCAAACTCAATGTGGAGAACGCTCTGCTCTTCCATCCGTGCGATGGGATGGGTGGTGATGATCTTGGTATGGAAACATTCGGCAACATTGGCAATATTTTCCATGATGCACTGGATGTCCACAACCATTGCGTCACAGGCACCGGTGATGATGGCAAGCTCCTGCTGGAGAAAGGTGGCTGCCGTTGGAATGCCGTGGCGCTGGAGGAGCTCATTGGCTGTGCAGCAGATACCACCCAGCTGAATGCCCTTGGCGCCTTTGGTTTTGGCATAGTCAATCATCTCCTGGCTCTGGGCTACGGCAACGATGATTTCAGAAAGAATGGGCTCATGGCCGTGGACGATCAGGTTGACGTGATCTTCTTTCATGATACCGAGGTTGGCCTCGCTCTGGATGGGAAAGGGGGTTCCGAACAGAACGTCCTGGAGGTCTGTTGCCAGCATGGATCCGCCCCAGCCGTCGGCAATGGCAGCACGGGTTCCCTGTTTCATCAGGTTCTTGTAGTCCTGGTCAACGCCCATGTGGGTCCGGTGCATGATCTCGACGATTTCCCTGTCGATGTTCCTGGGCAGGACGCCTAATTTTTTCCATTTTTCATACAGGGCTTCCGGCGCCCGTTTCAGGTTGAGCAGTTCGCCTTCGGGTTTTCCCCATTCATTCAGGGCCGCTTCCCCGACTTCAACGGCGATCTCATAGATGTCCCTGTCCTGTGTTTCACCGTCAACCTCAACGGTGGTTGCCACACCCAGGGTGGGTGCAAGGGCTTTGAGTTTTACAGTGTCTTTGATCTGGTAGGCATCGGTTTCCTGGCGGGCGGCAGCCAGGAATACTTCGGCAACACCCCTGCCATGGTCTGAATGGGCAGATGCGCCGCCTGCGATCATTCTGATAAAGTTACGGGCTGCGATTGTATTGGGCGTTGCACCGCAAAGTCCCTTTCTTGTGTCTTTGCCTTCAATGCCGTCCTTGGGAAGCGGCAGCCGGCAGGGACCCATTGAACAGTTTTTACAGCAGATACCCTGGGCGCCGATGTTACAGGCCTTCATGGAAACGGCCCTGTCAAAGATAGTGTCTATTCCCAGGTCCTGGGCACGGGCAATCATCTGCTGGGATGCCACGTCAATGGTTGCTTCCTTAGGATCTGCCAGTTTAGTTGCCTTTTCTTTTTTGGCAACCGGTGCTTTTTTTGCTTCTGCCATTAGAGGTTCCTCCTCCTATTGTGGGTAATTCCATGTACGTAAAATATGACAGCCAATGTATAAGGAACTATACTGTTTCCCTTCTGTGGGTTCTGTTCAAGCTTATGAGAATCTTGTCAAGCTCTGACAGCTGAACGCTGGCAGCTGTCATGGAAACGGTCTTTTTCTTTGGCTGAGCTGCACGTTTTGCCGCTTGTTCGTATCTTTCCTGGGCTCGTTTGTCCCTTAATGCCTGCTCTTCGGCTTCGAGTTTTGCGGCAGCATCTGCCACTGCCTTTTCCTTGGCAGCTACTGCAGCAGCAGCATCCGCTGCGGCCTTTGCAGCCGCGTCAGCCGCAGCTTTTTCCTTGGCTGCCTTGTCCGCTTCAGCCTTTGCAGCAGCATCCGCCTCGGCCTTTGCAGCGGCTTCAGCTTTGGCCTTGGCTTCAACGGCCGGGTCCACGGCTGGTTCTGATCCAAAAAGATCCTTGGGGGCATCCCCAAAAAGGTCTTTGGGTTCATTTGCAAAGAGATCTATCGCCATTGTGATTTCCCCCTGAAATTATGCGTTTAGTTTTTCAATGACCTGACTTACGGTCATTTTATGCTGATCTGCCGTGTGCTGGATATCCTGTTTGGTGCATCCCCGTTTGGTCAGAAGCGCGGCAAGGTCGATGCCAAGGCTCTTAGCAGCGGCCTCAATGGGGTCTGCCGTTGCAGCGGCAGCCGGAGCAGCAGGTGCGGCAGCAGCGGCTGGAGCAGCCGGAGCCGCTTCTTTCTTGGGTGCAGCCGCAGCCGGAGCCGCTTTTTTCTCGGCTTCCATGGTAAGATCCGCAGCAGGGGCCAGGGCGGCAAAATCAATTTCAACATCATCCAGCCGTTTTGTAATCGGAGCAACATCCATTGCAGAACCGCCGTCTGAGATAAGGTCGATATAGGATTTGACAAGCTTGATGGACTCTGGATGACGCATGATCAGAATGCTGGAACCGGCCATGAGGTAGGTTACGGCGCCAACGGCTTCCATGAGGATGCCGCGTCGTTCGGGATCACCCAACTCGGGTGCCTCCGCAACGGTCTGTTTTGCCTCTTTGCATTTCCAGATTTCGTTGCCCAGGTTGTTGATCATGGGCAGCTGAAGCTTGTCGTCTCCCTGGGTCAAGGCTGCCATGGCCAGTCGCTCCATGACGGAATAGGAGTACTCCATGCCGTATCCAAGACCACCTGTGGTGGGATCCACAATGACCTTGTCAAGGGGCATGCCAAGGTTCTCAAGGAGAATGTTGATCTGTTTTGCAAGGTTGACGTCAATGGGCGAAGAAGAGATGATGGTGTGCTTGTAGCCCATGGCGGCAGCACCGATTCCCTTGTGGTTCTTTTCTTCAACAGGACCCAGGATCAGGTTTTCCCCGTCACACTCCATTGCAATTTTTTTGAGAACTTCTTCGTCCTTGGCAGGTGATGCGCATCCCCATACCACCAGGGGTACCTTGATGGCTCCAAGTACTTTTTTTACCGTTGCAGCTGCCTCGTCTGCCGTTGCATTCTTGTCGTTGGGGTCAATGCTCTTGAGCTGAAGAACGATAAGGTCTGCGTCGTATTCTTCTACACACTTTTTGGCCCAGGCAGCAGGATCTTTGAGAACATCTTTAAAGGGTTCAACAATGGATGCAGGCCATTCTTCAGGCTCCATGTCCCAGATTTCCATGGCAATAACGGGCTTGTGGGGCATTTCACCCTCAAACTGGTAAAAGGGATAACTCTTCTGGCCTCCAACGGTGATGGCAGTATCCCCTTTACCAATGGTAATTCCCTTTATAGCTCCGGCATAGGATTCTTTCGTAATTTCAAATCCCACTTTTACCTCCTCATAAGTGATAGTTATTGGTTGCAGATTGGTTATATGAAAAATGATCGAATAAAAATAAGATCATATAGAATACAAAATTCAAAGAAACGGAACCTGTGGTTCGGAATGGAACGGCAGCTGACTGAGCTGGTATTTTAGATACTTTGATAACGGCCATTTTTCCCTTCTAAAAAAGGTGTTGTGCTCGTCAACCTGAGTCAGGCTCAAGTTTCTATCGTACAATGATTTATAACCCGGATGGCCTTTTGTCAATAGTGTAGTCAATTAATTATTGGGCATGGTTTAAAAAAGCAGTTCAAAAAATAAGGCGAAAAATATGCGATTTTTAGATTAAATAAATTCAATTTAGTAAATGCGAAATAATTTTTATTTCGGCAGTTATCCAGCGACATGCCAGACCGCCCTGTTTTTTTATAAAAACCCAAATAGTGCTTGACTCGTACCGGCTATTATTAGAGTATTATCTGTTGAAAATCGAAGTTATTCAGTTCATGCGTTTAGGTTCTAACGGGCTCACCTCCCGAGCCTCAACAATTAAAAAGGAGTTAACCATGGCACTAGACCCAACCAAACATGCAGACTGGGAAATTGCTCAGGACGCAGAAAAAGACATGCTCACGATTTACGAGATTGGCGAAAAACTTGGATTGACCAAGGAAGAGCTGCTTCCCCAGGGCCATTACATCGCAAAGATTGATTTCCGTGCAGTATTGGAACGGCTGAAAGACAAACCCGATGGAAAGTACATTGACGTAACCGCCATTACCCCGACTCCCCTTGGCGAAGGTAAATCCACCTCATCCATGGGCCTTGTTCAGGGCCTTGGGAAACTGGGTAAAAACGTCTGTGCCGCCATCCGTCAGCCTTCAGGCGGACCCACCATGAACATCAAGGGTTCTGCCGCAGGCGGCGGTCTTGCCCAGTGCATTCCCCTGACGCCTTTTTCCCTTGGGTTTACCGGTGACATCAATGCCATCATGAACGCCCACAACCTTGCCATGGTTGCCCTTACCTCCCGGCTCCAGCATGAAAGAAACTATACGGACGAGCAGCTTGAGCGGCTTTCCGGCATGAAGCGCATCGACATTGATCCCACACGGGTTGAGATGGGCTGGATCATGGATTTCTGCTGCCAGTCATTGAGAAATATCATTATCGGTATTGACGGCGTTAACGGTAAATCAGACGGTTTCATGATGAAATCCAAGTTCGGTATTGCCGTATCCTCCGAGGTCATGGCCATTCTTGCCGTTGCCAAGGACCTCAAGGACATGCGCGAGAGAATGGGCAAGATCGTTGTTGCCTATACTAAGAAAGGTAAGCCCGTTACCACTGAAGATCTTCAGGTTGCCGGCGCCATGACCGCATGGATGGTTGATGCCCTCAATCCGTCCCTCATCCAGACCCTTGAAGGTCAGCCGGTTCTTGTCCATGCAGGGCCGTTTGCCAACATTGCCATTGGCCAGAGTTCCATCATTGCAGACCGGGTGGGTCTCAAACTTGCCGACTACCACGTCACAGAGTCTGGATTTGGTGCCGACATCGGATTTGAGAAGTTCTGGAATCTGAAATGCCGTTTTTCCGGACTGAAGCCTGACTGCGCCGTTGTTGTGGCCACCATTCGTGCCCTTAAATGCCACGGTGGTGCCCCTGTTCCGGTTCCCGGCAAGCCCATGCCCGAAGAGTACAACACAGAGAGTGTAGAGTGGGTTGAGAAGGGATGTGCCAACCTTATTCACCATATCAGAAACGTCAGAAAGGCCGGCATCAGCCCGGTTGTCTGCATCAACGCGTTTTACTCAGATACCGACGCTGAAATCGCCAAGGTTCGTGAGCTTTCTGAAGCTGAAGGTGCACGGGTTGCCCTTTCCCGCCACTGGGAGCAGGGTGGTGACGGCGCCATCGAGTTTGCAGAAACCGTTATTGAGGCCTGTGAAGAAAAAACAGAGTTCAAGTTCCTGTATGAGCTTGACATGCCCCTCAAAGAAAGAATTGAGCTCATTGCCAAGGAAGTTTATGGGGCTGATGGCGTTGACTACTCCAATGAGGCAAATGCGTCCCTTGCCAGAATCCAGGCCGATCCCGAGTTGGCAAAGCTTGGCATGTGCATGGTGAAAACCCATCTCTCCCTTTCAGACAATCCTGCCCTCAAGGGGGTTCCAACGGGCTGGCGCCTCATGATCAGGGAAGTTCTGACCTACGGCGGTGCAGGATTCATCGTACCGGTAGCAGGAACCATCAGTCTCATGCCGGGTACCGGGTCCAACCCCGCATTCAAGCGTGTTGACGTTGATTGTGAAACCGGAAAGGTTCAAGGCGTATTCTAAAAAGGAGGTAGAAGATGACAGCAGAACTGATCAGCGGAACTGAAATACGCAAGCAGATCCTCGCAGAGGTTAAGCAGGATGTGGAAGAGATGAAGGCAAAATATGGCAAGGTTCCCGGTCTTGTGACCATCCTTGTGGGTAAGAGCCCCGCCTCCATCAGTTATGTCACCCTCAAGGTGAAGACCGCCCTGAGTGTCGGCTTTAAAGAAATTCAGGATGACCAGCCCGATGATATTTCCGAAGCGGATCTTCTGGCCCTGATAGACAAGTACAACAAGGATCCTGAAATCCATGGCATCCTTGTGCAGCTTCCCCTTCCCAAACACATTGACGACAAAAAAGTCCTCAATGCCATTGACCCTGACAAGGATGTGGACGCCTTTCATCCTGTTAACGTGGGGCGCCTCATGATCGGCGGAGACGAGGCAAAGTTTCTGCCCTGCACCCCTGCCGGCATTCAGGAGATGATTGTCCGTTCGGGAACGGAAACTTCCGGTGCTGAGGTGGTTGTGGTGGGGCGTTCCAATATTGTAGGAAAACCCATTGCCATGATGATGGCACAAAAGGGTGTGGGTGCGAATGCCACGGTCACCATCGTTCACACCCGGACCAAGGATCTTGCGGCCCATTGCAAGCGTGCTGATATCCTGATTGTTGCAGCCGGTGTTCCCGATCTTGTCAAGCCCGAGTGGATCAAGCCCGGTTCAACGGTTATTGATGTGGGTGTCAACCGGGTCGGCATGAACGAGAAAACCGGCAAGGCGATTCTCAAGGGGGATGTGGATTTTGACAAGGCCAAGGAAATAGCCGGTAAGATCACCCCTGTTCCCGGGGGCGTCGGACCCATGACCATTGCCATGCTCATGAAAAATACGTTGAAATCGGCCCAGTTTGCCATTGGCAAATAGGTTTGTCATTGGCAAATAGGTTTGCCTTAACCTTGGGGCTGCTGTAATTGCAGCAGTCCCCATGGTTTTAAACGAGTAAAGCCGGAAAACAGCACCTGATGTTTTTCGGCTTTTTTGTTTTTTTAATGATTGTTATTGCAATTTTTATAGTTTGTTCTACCTTATGGGGGTGGTTAAGAGCCATAACTTATAAATGATCGAGGTGATATATGAGAGTTGGAAATCTTTATAAAAATCAGTCTGGCCCCAGTGTATCTTTTGAGTTTTTTCCTCCCAGGGACGAGGGGTCTGAATCTTCCTTTTATGGGGTTGTTGACGCACTATCCGCTTTGAATCCTGCCTATATGTCAATGACCTTTGGGGCAGGCGGGTCCACAAGGGAGGGGTCCTTTCAGGCGGTTAAGCGCATGATTGCTGAAAAGCATCTGCCCATGGTTGCGTATATTGCAGGGTTTGGTCTTGGACCCGATGAGATCACCGAGGTCCTTGACCGGTATAAGGCCCTGGGGGTTGAGACCATCTTTGTGATCCGGGGTGACGAGCCCAGGAATGCTGACTTTAAACCCCACCCGGAAAGTTTTGCCCATGCTTCGGATCTGATCGGGTTTATCCGCGACCGCTACGATTTTGATCTGGGGTGTGCAGGCTACCCCGAAGGCCATGTCCAGGCCCAGAGCCTTGAAAAGGACATTGAATATCTCAGGTTAAAGCAGGACAACGGGGCTCAATATGTGGTTGCCCAGTATTTCTACGACAATGGGCTTTTTTATCGCTATGTTGATCTTTGCAGGCAGGCGGGGATAACCATTCCGATTATCCCTGGCATCATGCCGGTGTATACGGTCAAGCTGACCCGCATGCTGTGTAAACTTTGCGGTTCGTCCCTTCCGGCCGGCTTAAAGAGCCGGCTGGATTCACTGGCCGATGACAAGACAGAGGCCGTTACCGACCTCGGTGTTGATTTTGCCTTTGATCAGTGCAGGGATCTTGTGTTAAAAGGGGTCGACGGTTTGCATTTTTATACCATGGATCGATCCGGGTCTGTTCTCAGGATTGTTCAACGGCTTAGGGACGAGGGGCTACTCAAACAGCAGGGAGGTGCTATTTAACAATGGCAGATAGATTGGATCAATTTCTTGACGAGCTTCAGGATAAGATTTTTGACGAGGCCAGAAATGCCCTGGGTGAACAGGGGTTTGAGCGGTGGCAGAATCCAAGGTTCAGGGGGCGCCTGGATGATTATGACGTCCATGGCCACGCCCTGGGGGATTGTGGGGACTCCATGGATATTTATCTTAAATTTGAAAGGGACCGGGTGATTGAAGCGTCCTATGTGACCGACGGCTGCGGATCAAGCAACGTGTGCGGATCCTTTGCCGCTGAACTGGCCATTGGTATGGGTGCTGAAGATCTTGCCGACATTACAGGCGAGATGATACTGGCAAAGCTTGGCAATATGCCTGAAGATGACAGGCATTGTGCCTTTCTAGCAGCAGGGACCGTGCAGGAGGCATTGCGGATTTACATGACCGGCTCCAATGGGGAAAAGGGCGGCGTTTGATGGAAAAAGAAAAAGATATGGTGACGGTTCAGGTCAATCTGGATATAACCGTTGAGGCCTTAAAGACCGTGGTTGCAAACGCCAAGGCCGTTGCCGGCAAGGATGACCGGGGCGTTTACCGGGTGGACACGGCAGATAAACTTGGGGAGATCATTTCTCGTTTTCTCATGGACAGTGACTTTCAAGGGTTTGCAGCGGATCTGGAAAATTATAATTAACCGGGGACAGGGTTTCCCCCTAGGGAGATGGTATGAGTAAGGTAATTGCACTTGCTGGAAAGGGTGGTGTCGGCAAAACAACGGTGGCGGCTCTGATCGTGCGTCATTTGACAAAGAACGGAGCGTCTCCGGTGCTTGCCGTTGACGCCGATCCCAACAGTAACCTGGGGGAAACCCTTGGTATCAAAGTCGACAAAACCGTGGGGGATGTCAGGGAAGACTTCATGAAAAATCCCCAGGGCGTTCCTTCGGGCATGGACAAAATTGTCTACCTTGAGATGCTCATAAACCAGGTGATCATCGAGCAGGAGGCCTTTGACCTTCTTGTCATGGGGCGCCAGGAGGGTCAGGGGTGCTATTGCATGGTCAACAACATCCTGAACCGCTTTACCGAAGAGCTTGAGAAAAATTATAAATACCTCATGGTGGACAATGAGGCGGGCATGGAGCATCTGAGCCGCAGGACCAGCGGTAAGGTGGACATGCTGCTGCTTGTGACCGACTATGCCCTTCGGGGGCTCAGGGCCGTTGGCAGGATCAACTCCATGCTGTCGGATCTGAAACTCAGCGTCGGTCAGGTGGGGCTCATTGTGAACCGGGCGCCTGAAACCCTTGGCAAGGCATTCCTTGACGAATGTGAAAAGATCGGAATTCCCATAGTCTGTACCATACCCAATGACACGGCCCTGCTGGATTTTGACATGGAGAGGCGCTCTTTGATGGATCTCCCCGATGACGCCCTGGCTGTAAAGGCTGTGGACGGGTTGATGGGCACTGTTCTTCAGGCCGTGAATTAACATTCAAGGAGAAACAATGGACAAGCTTGATGCTATTTTTGCACCCGAGTCAATTGCCGTCATCGGTGCATCGACCCAGAAGGGAAAAGTGGGCCATGATATCTTTGCCAATATTCTGTTTGGCGGTTTCAAGGGAACCATTTATCCGGTCAATCCCAAGGCCAAATCAATCATCGGGGTAAAGTGCTACACCAGTGTGACCAATATCCCGGACCCCATTGACCTTGCCATGGTGATTCTTCCGCCAAGGCTGGCCCTTGAAGCGGTGAAAGAGTGTATTGCCAAGGGGGTAAAGGGGGTGGTGATCGTGTCTGCCGGCTTTAAGGAGGTCCGGGGAGAAGGTGCCGAGATTGAAGAGCAGATCAAGGCTGTGTGCCGCAATGCCAATATCCGCCTGGTGGGTCCGAACTGCCTTGGTGTTATCAATCCTTCGCCCGAGGTCTCCCTGAATGCAAGCTTTTCCAACCGGATGCCGACGGCCGGAAATGTGTCGTTCATATCCCAGAGCGGGGCCCTTTGCACGGCGGTATTGGATTTTGCCGCAGACAAGGGGTTCGGGTTCTCAAAGTTCATCTCCATTGGAAACAAGGCGGATGTGGATGAGCTGGATCTGTTACGCTATTACCACAAGGATCCCAATACCGACGTGGTCATGATCTACATGGAAGAGCTTTCCCGGGGGGCTGAAGAGTTTATCTCCGAGGTAAGAGAGATGACCTCGGGGGTGAATCCCACCCCGGTGATCGCCATTAAATCCGGTACCTCGGTTGCCGGAGCTGCGGCTGCCGCCTCCCATACCGGTGCCCTTGCAGGGTCCGATGCCATCTATGACTCTATTTTCTTCCAGTCCGGGATTGTGCGGTGCAAAACGGTCAACGAACTTTTTGACTATGCCCAGGCCCTTGCCGCAAAAAAAATTCCCAATGGTGACAAGATTGCCATTGTCACCAATGCGGGAGGACCGGGCATCATTGCCACCGACATGAGCGAACATTCCGGGCTGAGTCTTGCCCGTTTCACCGATGAGACCATCTCCGAGCTGCACAAGTATCTGCCGCCCACGGCAAATTTTCACAACCCCGTGGACGTCATCGGAGATGCGGCAAGGGACCGGTATGAAAATACCCTGGCCACCGTGCTCAGTGATCCCGGGGTGGACGGTGTGTTGATTATTCTGACACCCCAGTCAATGACAGATGCCATGGGAACGGCCGAGGCCATTGTCAACATCGCAAGGAACGCCATCAAGCCCATTGTCTGTTCGTTCATGGGGGTGGTGGACGTCTCCGACGGGGTCAAGCTTCTCCAGAAGAACCATGTGCCGGTATACCAGTTTCCGGAAAGTGCGGCCCGGGCCATGGGCGTTCTTTACCGGAGCAAGCAATGGCTTTCAAGAAAGATTCTGCCCGAGTACGTTGTTGCCCATGATGTGGTGCGGGCAGGACAGATTGTCCAGGATTGCCTGGACAGGGGGCAGACCACCATGGGTGAGCTCGACGGCAGCGAACTCCTTGCCTGCTATGGGTTTAAAACCCTTGACATGGCCCTTGGCAAAACGCGGGCCGAGGCCATTCAAATTGCCGATCGCATCGGTTATCCGGTTGTCATGAAGATCGTTTCCAAACAGATTCTCCACAAGTCCGATGCAAAGGGGGTAGTGGTGGGAATTGCCACCCCGGAAGAGGCCGGCAAGGCCTTTGACCAAATCATGGCAAATGCCGAGGACTACAACTCCATGGCAAAGCTTGACGGTGTCCTTGTTCAGGCGTCGGCAGAAAAAGGCCGGGAGGTCATCCTTGGGGTGAGCCGTGACGATGTATTCGGCCATGCAGTGATGTTCGGGCTGGGGGGGATCTTTGTGGAGGTTTACAAAGATGTGGTTTTCAGGATGGCGCCCATGGGGCGAAATGTGGCAAGAAGGATGGTCAAGGGAATCAAGGGGTATCCCCTGCTGGCCGGGGTCAGGGGGGAGGCACCCTCGGACATTGAGGCCCTTGAAAAAAATCTTGTCAGCCTGCGGGCCATGGTAACCGACTTTCCGGTGATCAAGGAGCTTGACATCAACCCCTTGTTTGTCCATGGGGCGGGCGAAGGAACAACGGTTGCCGATGTTATCATCAAGTTTGAACCCCAGAACAAATGAGATTCCAAATGGTGTAGCAGGAAGGAGCAAAATTATGTCTGAAGGAAAGGGTTTTACAATGAAAAACGGCCAGGGGCCGTCGGGTACGGGCAAAAAAATGCCCACCGTGGATTTTTCCACCTTTATACTCTCCCTCTACTCTTCTGCCCTGGTGCAGTTGGGTGAGATCGAGGACCCGACAACCGGTCAGAAGGGTAAAAATCTCGATCTTGGACGGCAGACCATTGATATGATTGTGATGCTTGAGAAAAAAACCCGGGGCAACCTTGACAATGATGAGGCAAACCTGATCAAAAGCCTTGTCCATGAAGTCCGCCTGGCCTTTGTAAGGGCAAAGGGGTGATCGAGCAGGTGTTTTCACCGGCAAAGATCAATGTTTTTCTCCATGTGATCCGCCGAAGGGATGACGGTTACCACGAGCTTTACACCCTGATGACCTGTCTGGATTTTGGTGACCGCCTTGCCTTTGATTTCACAGACCCGGGCGTGGCGGTTGTGTGTGACCACCCGGATGTGCCGGAAGACCGTACCAACCTGGTCCACCGGGCCGCCACCCTTTTTTTTGAAGCGTTCTCCAGGATTGAGCCTTCCATCAAACAAAAGAGCGGGGTCTGTGTGACCATTGATAAAAAAATTCCGGTGGGTGCGGGCCTTGGGGGCGGTAGTTCCAATGCTGCCGTCACCCTGATGGTGCTCAACCGACGGTTTGGTTCTCCCTTTTCCAGGCAGGCCCTCATGGCCATGGGACTCAAGCTGGGTGCGGATGTGCCTTTTTTTATCCACGGCGGGCCGGCCCTTGCCCGGGGAGTGGGGGAACAGCTCGCAACGTGTGCACCGCTTCTGCCATACCATGTGGTTGTATATTTTCCCGGGTTCAGCGCCCGAACTTCCCTGGTTTATGAAAATGTCAATTTTGCATTGACAAAAAAGAAAAAAACGAATAATAATGCTGTTTTAAATGCGCATAGGAAAGACCAACCCCTGGATGTAAAAGGGCTTTTGCACAATGATCTTGAATCAGTTGCCTGCAGAATCTACCCTGGTATTTCCCGGGCAAGGGAAGCGTTGGCAGGTTTTAAGCCGGACGGGTTGCTCATGACGGGCAGCGGTTCTTCTTTTTTTGCGCTTTTTTCCGATGGTTCAAAGGCTAGGCAGGCCTTTGGGCGTTTGTCGGAAAATACAGGTGAAACCCATGGGCGCGTGTTCATGGCATCGTTTTTAAAGGGCAGTGCTTTTACAGGGTAATGCTTAAATTTTTGGGGCGTCGTCAAGCGGTAAGACACAGGATTTTGATTCCTGCATTCGGAGGTTCGAATCCTCCCGCCCCAGCCAGTTACAATTAAATAAAGAGAATTTATATGAACGGTATATCGGTTTTTTCAGGAAATTCTAATCCTGCTCTTTCACAAAAGATCTCCGAGTATCTTGCAAGGCCCCTTGGAAAAACCAAGCTGAACCGTTTCAGTGACGGTGAAATTCAGGTGGAGATCCATGAGAATGTCAGGAAACAGGAAGTTTTTATTGTTCAGTCCACCTGCGCTCCGGTAAATGATAATTTGATGGAACTTCTGCTCATGGTGGATGCCCTGAAACGGTCGTCTGCCAGCCCTATAACGGCGGTCATCCCCTATTTCGGCTATTCCCGCCAGGATAAAAAGGTTGCACCCCGGGTGCCCATCAGCGCCAAACTGGTGGCGGATCTGCTGACCAACAGCGGTGTACACCGGGTTATCACCCTTGATCTGCATGCAGGCCAGATTCAGGGATTCTTCAACATTCCTGTGGACAATCTTTATGCAGCACCCATACTGCTGGAGCATATCCGGAACAACTTCAACGGAGACCTTGTTGTTGTCTCTCCGGATGCGGGCGGTGTGGAACGTGCCAGGGCCTTTGCAAAACGCCTCCATGCAGGGCTTGCCATTGTGGATAAACGAAGAAGTGCGCCCAACCAGGCAAAGGCCATGGCCATTATCGGCGATGTGGAGGGAAAGACAGCCATTATCCTTGATGACATGGTCGACACGGCCGGAACGCTGACTGAGGCCGCCGGGGTTATCAAGGCCAAGGGGGCCAAGGATGTTCACGCCTGCTGTACCCATCCTGTTCTTTCCGGGCCGGCCGTTGAAAGGATAAACAACTCTTCGCTGGACACACTGGTCGTGACGGATACGATTCCTTTGTCTGAAGAGGCCAAGCTTTGTGAAAAAATAGAGACCGTCAGTATTGCAAGGCTTGTGAGTGAGGCTATCATACGTAGTTACAGGGGTGATTCTGTAAATTCTCTTTTTGTATAAAAAACATAGTTATCAGGCTGCATTGTCATGCAGATACGGAGGTTAGAAATTTGGAACTAATAGATTTAAAAGCTGAACTCAGAGAGGGCAGGGGCAAAAGTGCCGCCCGCCACCTTAGAAAAAATGATGCTGTTCCGGCGGTACTTTATGGTGCTAAGATGGATCCCATGCCCATTTCGGTATCAACCCTTGATCTTACGACCATGGTCAGGATCAACGGATCATCCGGATTGTTTATCAATCTTGCCATCAACGGTGATACTGTTCCTTCAAGAACGGTCATGCTCAAAGAGATCCAGATGGATACCTTTGATCTCAAATATCTCCATGCTGATTTCCAGGCAATCAACGTGTCTGAAAAGATCACCATTTCAGTTCCTGTGGAAGCCGTGGGTGAATCTGTCGGTGTCAAGGCCGGCGGTATGATCCAGTTGATCCGCCGGGAACTTGATATTATCTGCAAGCCTGGGGATATGCCCGAGGTGATTCAAATCGACACAACCGATCTTGAGGTTGGTGACTCCGTCCACGTTGAGGAGATCGATCTGGGTGCAAACATTGAAATTCCCCATGAGGTAAACTTTACCGTCCTCACCATTGTACCGCCTACAAGCGATGTGGAAAAAGAGGAAGGTGATGAAGACCTTGAAGAAGATGTAGATGTAGAACAAGAAGAGGGCGTGGAAGAGTAGCCCCAGGTTATGGCTGACAATCAGATTTTTATGGTGGCGGGTCTGGGAAATCCCGGTAGAAATTACGCCCAGACCCGCCATAATATCGGTTTCCACGTTGCACAATCCCTTGGTGTCACCCACGGGTTTCCTCCTGAAAAAAATCGCTTTAATTCAAGTTATACCCGGGGTGTGATCAACGGACGCAATGTTGTCGTTGTAAGACCCCAGGCATACATGAACCGAAGTGGACCGCCTGTTCAACAGCTTGCCGCATACTTCAAAATTCAAACCTCGAACATTATTGTTGTCCACGATGACCTTGACCTTGATTTCGGCCGTATGCTCGTTGCCGTCAACCGGGGCCATGGCGGCCATAACGGTATTCGCTCGATCATTGAGGCCCTGGGTACCAAGGCATTTAACCGTGTCAGGGTCGGCGTCGGGCGTCCCCGGGGTGACCAGGATGTGACAGGCCACGTTCTGGGACGCTTTGCCCCTTCTGAGGCCCACGAGCTCGATCGGCTTGTCGCCCTGGGTGCTGATGCCTGTGTGGCCATCATTGAGCGGGGCGTCTCTGCTGCCATGAATCTTTACAATACCCGCGATTAGTTCCCCTGGTCAAAAAGGGGGATTTTTTTTTCTGGTTTTCCATTTGATTCCGGTGTGAGTATATGCTATATTGCACAACCATGGCCGTATTGTTTTCTAAAACAATCTAAAAAAAAGAGTGGTGGTTTGTATGGGGGAAAAAGAAAAGCAGGAATCAGGTGTTAAAACCTGGAAAAAAGAGTTTCTTAAGGGTGACATGGCTGTTTATCCGGCCCATGGCGTAGGATGTATTGAGTCCATTGAGTCCAAAGAGATAAACGGCGAAAACATGAACTTTTACATGATGAAGATCGTTGATAACGGCATGGTGATCATGATTCCGACCGCCAATGTCGAATCAGTGGGCTTAAGGGAGGTTATCCAGCAAAAGGATGTTCCCGAGGTGTACCGGATCATGCAGGAAAAGGGACCTGATCTTGACAAGCAGACCTGGAATCGAAGATACCGAGAATACATGGACAAGATCAAGACAGGATCCATCTACGACATTGCCGAGGTTTTTCGCGATCTTTTTCAACTCAAGCTTGAAAAGGACCTCTCCTTTGGTGAGAGAAAGCTTCTCGATACGGCCCAGAATCTTCTGGTCCAGGAACTGTCCATGGCAAAGAATATGGATGAAGCAGCCATGATGACGGAGATCGAGCAACTGTTTAACTAAGGTTTTGTTAGCCACACAGAAAAGGCCATAAATTTCAGACCGATAGGCAATCAGCTGTCTATCGGTCTTTTTTTTATCCCGTGGGGGTGGAAAAATGGGGGAAAAGGGTGGATATAGAAATTGAAATTTCAGAGGTGCTCATGGGCAGGCGGCTGGATCTTGTGGTTGCGGACGTTGTCAAAGGCGCTAGCCGGGCAGATGTGGTTCGGGCCATTGGAAAGGGGGGAATCCTTGTTTCCGGCAGTCGAAAGAAACCGGCCTACCGGGTAAAGCCTGGGGAGGTGGTTTGCGGCAGTGTTGAGTCAGAATCAGGGATTGAGCCCAAGCCCCTTGCCGAATCCATCGCCCTTGACCTTCTCCATGAGGATCAATGGATCATCGTGGTCAACAAGCCTGCGGGAATGGTGGTTCACCCGGGAGCCGGAAATCCGGGCGGGACACTTTTGAATGCCCTGTTGCACCGCATTCCGGATTTGGATGGTTCCGCTGGTGAAGCCCCCCCCCGGGGGGGGATTGTACACCGGCTTGACAAGGATACAAGTGGTGCCATTGTTGTTGCAAAGAGCAGAAAAGCCTATGAATTCCTTCAAAAGGAGTTCAGGCTCCGGCGGGTCGAAAAGCGGTACGTTGCCCTTGCAACGGGAATCATGACCGAGTCCCAGGGTCGCATTACCCTGCCCATTGGGCGTCATCCAACCCATCGAAAGCGTATGGCGGTCAACACACAACGGGCAAGATCGGCTGAAACACTGTGGCGAGTCCTCGGGCAGATGGCGGGCCACACCCTTTTGGAAGTGGGGCTGAAAACAGGCAGGACCCATCAGATCCGGGTTCATCTGCGTGCCCTGGGTCATCCCCTTGCCGGGGACAGGGTGTATGGCTTCCGTGGAAGCCAATCCATCCATGCACCCAGACAGATGCTCCATGCCGGAACCCTGGGATTCAGACACCCCTGGTCTGGAAAGCGCGTTGAATTTTCAGCCCCTGTTCCAGGGGACATGGTCCAGGTGCTTGAACGGCTGAACAGGGGACCGCTCTCTTGTCTATGATTCGGGTATGGATGATTGACCCTGGAACGCCCGGGCTTCTTTTCAGGCCGTAACCTCCCCATCTGAAAATTCAAGAATTTCGCCATTAAAGTCAATGATGGTGTAGCCACCTGCTTCATCCTTTGCCCGGACAAGGCAGTCAATGGTTCGATTGCCTTTTTTCAGCGTCAGGGTACACGCCCCGTCCTCGTTGGGGGTGGAAACTTCAACGAATTTTTTTTCAGCAGCAAGGGTTTTAAATCTTTCCGAAGCCTTTTCAAGGGCCAGAATCCGGTTGAATGCCGCAGGATCAATGGCCTTGATCTCTTGTCTCAACGCCTCGATCATTGATTTTTTCTCAGCGATGATTGTTATTGTTTTTTCCATTTCCTTCCGGTTGGCAGATGGGATGGACAGGAGAATCTGTCTCTGGATTTCAATATCGGCTTCAATGTAATTAATTTTTTTCAGAAAATCGTGTACCTTCTGACTCATAATGTTCCCAATCGTTTTAATGGTTTGATTCTTTAAGTGATACGTCCAGGTCCTGTGTGGGCGGGAGCATACCTTTTTTTAATGGAGAATTCAACCTTGTCGAATACTTTCATTTAAAACATTTTTGTATAACCGGCATGGCCGGAGCAGGGCGTCTGCCCTGGCCACAACAAATGATGAAACGCCACCAATGGTAATAATACTTCGGAACGCGTTTCTTATAAAAGTTAAATAAAATTGATATGTTATATTTAACATATAAAAAAAGCGAATCATGGTCCGAAGATTGACATACCCTTAAAACCCTTGCCAATGGCTGGTTTTTCCATGAATGGCGGTGATGATCATGGCTCGGATGTGTAAGATACAATTTTTGGATCGATTTTTTCTTGACACAATCTCGGTCAGACAATAAATAGGGGGAATTGTTTGATACGGTTCTAATTGGTTTTTATTGGTTCTTTTTATCTATAAGTTAGGTTTGAATTGGTTTTTTACGACTAGGAGGCTTTTTAGATGACAGACAACCTGATGGTCATTAATAACCGTGAAGTATTCTTTGACCCGGGCCAGACAATTCTTGAGGCGGCAGAGGCCAACCACATCGAGATTCCCACCCTGTGCCATCTCAAGGGAACCACCCCAACGGGTGCGTGCAGGATCTGTGTGGTGGCGGTTAAAGGGATGAACAATCTTGTTCCTTCGTGTGCTGAGCCTGCAAGGCCTGGAATGGTTGTCCAGACCGAATCTCCCGAAGTTGTAAACGCCCGCAGGACCATCCTCCGGTTGATGCTGTCGTCGGGGAACCATAATTGCGATATCAAGGACCTTGACACTCGAAACTGGACACAAACCCAGCTCAGCGTCTTGGAGAAAGATTCAAACCAGGAACTTTGTCCTGCCTGGGGAGATTGCAGACTGCAGGAGCTAGCCTTCAAGTATCAGGTTAAGGCCGTGGGGATTCCCCTTTCCGAGTGCCAATTTCCCATGGAAACGGAAAACCCCCTGATTGTCAGGGATTTTTCCCGTTGCATCCTCTGCGGTCGATGTGTCCAGGCCTGTCGGCAGGTTCAGGTAAACAATGCCATAGACTTTGGGTATCGGGGCGCTGATGCAAAAATAGTGGCTGGAACCGATGTCCCACTCAAGGATTCCGAGTGCGTGTTTTGCGGAGAATGTATTCAGGCATGTCCCGTGGGCGCTCTTTTTGAAAAAAAGGCCAGAAACAAGGCAAGGCCCTGGGATACCCGCCAGATTCGAACCACCTGTCCCTACTGCGGGGTCGGTTGTCAGCAGATTCTCCACGTCAAGGATGGAACCATTGTCAAGGTGACCGGTGCCGAGGATGGCCTGCCAAACCTGGGTCGGCTCTGTGTAAAGGGACGATTCGGGTATGATTTTATTTACTCTGAGGAACGGCTTACGACACCCCTTATCAGGGAGGGTGAGTCCTTCAGAGAAGCCTCCTGGGACGAAGCCTTGAATCTTGTGGCGAAAAAATTTACACAGATCATGGAAACCCATGGACCCGACGCCCTTGCCGGGGTGAGCTGCGCCAGGAGTATTAATGAGGACTCCTACCAGATGCAGAAACTGTTTCGTTCGGTGTTCAAGACAAACAACATCGACCATTGTGCAAGGACTTGACATGCTCCAACCGTCGCAGGGCTTGCGACAGCATTTGGTTCAGGTGCCATGACAAACTCCTTTGGCGAGTTTGCCCGTGCAAAGATGTTTCTGGTGATCGGGTCAAACATGACCGAGGCCCATCCCGTGGCTGCAACTTTTCTTAAAAATGCAGTGATGAACGGTGCCAAACTCATTGTTGTTGATCCAAGAAAGCATGGGTTGACCCGGTTTGCCGATCTCCATGTTCCCATTCGGGTGGGCAGTGATATCGCCTTTATCAACGGCGTGATGAATGTTTTGATCCGGGAGAATCTCTACGACCGTGGGTTTGTGGAAACCCGGACCGTTAATTTTGAAGAATTGAAGCAGGTGGTGCTCTCCGCTTCCATTGGGGAGATGGCCGAGATCTGCGGAATTGGGCCGGAAATAATTGAACAGACAGCCCGCATGCTCGCATCCATAAAGCCTGCCATGCTCTGTTACACCCTGGGTATTACCGAACATACCTGTGGACGGAACAACGTGGTTTCCACGGCCAATCTCCAGATGCTTCTCGGCAATATGGGGGTTGAGTGCGGCGGGGTCAATCCTTTGCGGGGTCAGAACAACGTCCAGGGGGCCTGTGACATGGGGGCGCTTCCCAATGTTTTTCCCGGATATCAACCCGTGGAAAGCCGGACAGCCAGGGAAAAATTCAAGGCTTTCTGGGGTGTGGACCATCTGCCGGATAAAAACGGACTCATGATTCCCCAGATGATGGAGGGCCTTGTGGATGGTTCCGTACGGGGGTTTTATATCTTTGGAGAAAACCTTGCCAATACGGAACCGGATATCAGAAAGGTTGAGCATGAACTTGCCTCAGCCGAGTTTCTGGTGGTCCAGGATATTTTCTTGAACGAGACCACACGGTTTGCCCATGTGGTGTTGCCGGCAGCCGCCTGGAGTGAAAATGACGGCACATTCACCAACAGTGAACGAAGGGTCAGCCGGGTGAGAACGGCAAGCGTTCCGCCGGGTAAGGCCATGCCCAACTGGTGGATCTTCAGGGAAATTGCCAAACGCATGGGTCAAACCTGGGCCTCCATGGATGCAAAGACGATCTGGGACAGTGAAATTTCAGCCCTTGCACCGGCCCTTTCCGGTATAAAGTATGCTCGCATTGAGCATGACGGCCTCCAGTGGCCCTGCCCAACGATTGACCATCCTGGAACAGCGATTCTCCATCAAACTATGTTCACCTCGGGCAAGGGAAGTTTTACCCCTGTTGAATGGACACCGCCGGCCGAGGTGCCCGATGAAGCCTATCCCTTTGTCCTGAGTACGGGCCGTCGCCTCTACCACTACCACACCCGGACCCAGACCGGTCGCTGCGAAGGGCTGAACGATCTGCTGGGTGAGGAAACAGCCGACATCTCCCCTGGGGATGCCCAGGACCTGGGTGTTGTCCATGGCGGTAAAGTCGCTGTCACTTCCCGGCGGGGTCGGGTGACGGTCAAGGCCCGGGTGACAGATGAGGTTCCCCGGGGAATGGTGTGGATGGGATTTCATTTCCGGGAGGGGTGTTCAAACTGGCTTACAAATCCGGCATTGGATCCTGTAACCCTTACGGCAGAGTATAAGGCTTGTGCCGTTCGCCTTGAAAAGATGTAATGAATGTTTAACTTTAATTTCTGTAACCACCATGGCCGGAGCATATTATGGGCTCCTGGCCATAACGAATGATGAAACGCCTCTGTTTGTAATACTTTTGTGGGCGTTTTATAAAGACAACAAAGGATACACCATGAGTAACGCAATTTTCAGTATAGATACCCCTAAAAATGAACCGGTTCTTTCCTATGCCCCGGGGAGCGACGAACGTACCCAACTCAAGAATGAAATTGTGGCGTTGCGGTCCCAGGCGGTGGAAATTCCCCTGGTGATCGGGGGCAAAGCGGTCAGGACCGGAAATATGGGCACCTGCCGGGTTCCCCATGACCACGGGCATACCCTTGCCACCTTTCACAAGGCGGGCGCAAAGGAGGTGGCCATGGCCGCAGATGCGGCAAAGCGTGCCGCAAACGAGTGGCTTCATATGCCCTGGCAGGAAAGACTTGCCATTTTCAGAAAGGCGGCCGATCTTCTGGCCGGTCCCTATCGCATGAAGCTCAACGCCGCCACCATGCTCGGTCAGGGAAAGAATGCCATGCAGGCTGAGATTGATTCAGCCTGTGAGCTCATTGACTTTTTGCGGTTCAACACCTACTATGCCACCCAGATATACAAGGATCAGCCGGTATCGGATCCCGGGATCTGGAACCAGCTTGAATACCGGCCCCTAGAGGGGTTTGTATTTGCCGTTTCTCCGTTTAACTTTACCGCCATTGCCGGCAATCTTTGCTCTGCACCCGCCATGATGGGCAACACGGTTCTGTGGAAGCCTGCCTCAACGGCCGTTTATTCCGGCCATATCATCATGGAGATTTTTAAAAAAGCAGGTCTTCCCGACGGAGTGATCAACTTTATTCCAGGGTCGGGATCAGACGTCGGGACCCCTGTGATGAACCATCCTGATTTTGCAGGGGTTCACTTTACCGGTTCGACCCGGGTGTTTAAAAATATCTGGACTACAGCGTCAAAGAACCTTGATCTCTACGGCTGCTATCCCAGGATCGTCGGTGAGACCGGGGGCAAGGACTTTGTCTTTGTCCACGCTTCAGCAGAGGTGGATGCCGTATGCACAGCCCTGATCCGGGGTGCCTTTGAATACCAGGGGCAGAAATGCTCGGCGGCTTCAAGGGCCTATGTCCCTGCCTCCATGTGGAAGAATTTGAAAAACAAGCTCAAGGAGACCATGGCCACCATTAAGATGGGATCCCCCGAGGATTTTTCAAATTTTGTCAATGCCGTTATCGACAAAAATGCCTTTGATACCATCGCCTCGTACATTGATTTTGCAAAAAACAGCGACCATGCCGAGATCATTGCCGGTGGCGGGTGTGACGATACCACGGGATACTTCATTGAACCCACCGTCATTGTTGCCGACGAACATGATTTCAAGACCATGACCGAAGAGATATTCGGGCCGGTGCTGACCGTGTTTGTCTATGAAGATGCAGACTATGAAAAGACCCTGGGGATCTGTGATTCAACCTCAGAGTATGCCCTGACCGGGGCCATTTTTGCAACGGACCGGGCCGCCATCATCAAGGCAAGAAAGGTGCTGACCCATGCGGCTGGAAATTTTTATATCAACGATAAACCCACGGGTGCGGTTGTGGGCCAGCAGCCCTTTGGCGGGGCCAGGGCCTCGGGGACCAACGACAAGGCCGGAAGTCCCCTGAATCTCTATCGCTGGATCAGTGCCCGCACGGTCAAAGAGACCTTTGTGCCCCCCACGGATTACCGTTACCCGTTCATGGGATAGGTCGGAAATCCCCCTGATTCTTCGTCAGTTGGGGTCAGGCTTTTTTTATTGTCTCTTTGCCTGACCCCAGCACAACTTACGACAACAAAGAAAGCCTGACCCCGTTGAATGCAACTTACGACAACAAAGAAAGCCTGACCCCGTTGAATGCAACTTACGACAACAAAGAAAGCCTGACCCCGTTGAATGGACTGACCCCGTTGAATGGACAATAAAGAAAGCCTGACCGTTGAACCCCGTTGAATGGGTCTATACTCAGGCAGCCCTTCGGATGTTGATGGCGCACACCTTGAACTCGGGAATCTTTGCAACCGGATCCAGCATGGCATTGGTGAGGCGGTTGGCAGCCGCCTTTGCAAAGTGGAACGGGATGAACAGGGTGCCGTCAACGGCCTTGGACGAGATGGCAAGCTTTGCCGTAATCTTTCCCCTGCGCGAGAGGACATCCACCATGGTGCCGTCGTCAAGGTTGAGCTTGGCCGCATCATTGGCCGATATTTCCACAAAGCATTCCGGTGACAGGGTGTTCAATCCCCGGCTTTTCATGGTCATGGTGCCGGTGTGGTAGTGGTACAATACCCTGCCCGTGGTGAGCATGAACGGGTAGGCTTTGTCCGGCAGTTCGGCAGGCGGCCTGTGGTCGATGGCGTGGAACAGCCCCTTGCCCCGGGTAAACTGCTTGGTGTGCAGTACCGGGGTGCCTGGATGGCCTTCTGTGGGGCAGGGCCAGTGAATGCCCTCTTTTTTAATACGATCATAGGTGATGCCGGCATAGGAGGGGGTGACGGACCTGATTTCTTCAAAGATGGCTTCACCGCTGGGGTAGTTCATGGGATAGCCCATGCGGGAGGCAACTTCGCAGACAATTTTCCAGTCTTCCCTGGCAAATCCCGGGGCTTCAACGGCCTTTCTGACCCGTTGGACCCTTCGTTCCGTGTTGGAAAAGGTACCGTCTTTTTCGGCAAAGCAGAAGGCCGGCAGAACCACGTCGGCCATTTGGGCCGTTTCCGTGAGAAAAATGTCCTGGACCACAAGCAGATCCAGTCGTCCAAGGGCCTTTTCCGCATGGTTGAGGTCGGGATCCGAAACCATGGGGTTCTCGCCGATGATGTACAGGGCTTTCAGCTCTCCTGTCCCGGCCTTTTCAATCATGTCGGTGGCTGTCAGGCCCGGGGTGGCCGGCAGGTCGGTCACTTCCCAGGCGGTCTCAAATTTTGCCCGGGCAGTCGAATCTGCAACGCTCTGGTAGGCGGTGAACACGTTGGGCAGTCCGCCCATGTCGCAGGCGCCCTGGACGTTGTTCTGGCCCCTCAGGGGGTTGACCCCGCCGCCGGGGATGCCGATAAATCCGCAGAGCATGGAAAGGTTGGCAAGGGACTTGACGTTGTCCGTTCCCGTTGTGTGCTGGGTGATGCCCATGCAGTAGAGGATACTTGCGCTTTTCGCATTGGCAAAGGTTCTTGCCGTTTTGACAATATCGTCGGCGCTGATGCCCGTTATGGCCTCAACATAGTCCGGGGTGTAGGTCGCCACGGTTTGTTTGAGCGCTTCAAACCCCTCGCATCTGTTTTCCACAAAGGCTTGGTCATGGATGTTTTCCTGGATGATTACATTCATGAGGCCGTTGATCCAGGCGATGTCAGTGCCGAGTTGAGGCCTGAGCCAGACGCTGGCATGGTCGGAAAGCTTGATCCTTCTCGGATCAATGACGATGAGGGTGGTCCCCTTGAGGGCGGCCCGTTTGACAAAGGTGGACAGGACCGGGTGGTTTTCCGTGGTGTTGGATCCTGTGACAAGGATCACATCCGCTGTTTCAATGTCTGCAATGGTGTTGGTCATTGCACCGGATCCAAAAGCTGCAGCCAGACCGGCTACGGTTGAGGAATGTCACAGTCGGGCGCAATGGTCAATGTTGTTTGTCTTGAGCACGGCCCGGGTGAATTTCTGGGCAATGTAGTTCTCCTCGTTGGTCGTGCGGGCAGAGGTCAGCACGCCGATGCTGTCAGAACCGTGGTCGGTTCTGATCTGGGCCAGTTTATTGGCAACAAGGTCCAGGGCCTCGTCCCAGGTTGCCCCTTCCAGTTGACCGTTTTTCCGGATCAGGGGAGAGGTGAGCCGCTCCGGAGATCCCACAAAGTCAAATCCGAATCTGCCTTTGACGCAGAGGCTGCCGTTGTTGGGGGGTACATGGCCTGCGCTGTTGACCTTGATGATTCTATTTTTCTGGACGTTCAGCTCAATCTGACAGCCCACCCCGCAGTAGGAGCAGGTGGTGCGAACCTTCCGGGTTTTGACAAAGCGTTCGCGCTTCATGGAGCGTTCCGTGACAAGGGCACCCACCGGGCAGGCGTCCACGCATTCACCACAGAAAACGCAATCAGAATCCTTGAGTGCCACATCGGCACCTGCAATGATCTTGGTGTCAGCCCCTCGGTATCCGAAATCAATGGCATTGTTTACCTGGATTTCCCTGCACGCCTGGACACAGCGGCCGCAGAGGATGCAGCGGGAAAAATCACGGATGATAAAGGGGTTGACCCGTTCCATGGGATATTTGCTCTGGGACTGGGGAAGTCCCCTTGCCTTGACCTGGTATCGATAGGCAAGATCCTGGAGTTTGCATTCGCCCCAGACAGGGCACAGGTCCTGTTCACCGTCTTCTTCAAGCACCTTGAGCTGGAACTGGGTCCAGTCCTTGGTATCAAAATCCCGGATGGCACAGTTGTGGTGTCCGGATGAGAGCATGAGACGGATAATGGACCTTCTGGCCTGGATGACCTCCTGGGATTCGCTCAGGATGACCATGCCGGCTGCTGCCGGTGTTGCACACGACGGCACAAGGTTGGGGGCCCCTTGGACCTCGACAACGCAGATTCTGCAGGCACCGGTCGGGGTGGCTCCCTTGAGATAACACAGGGTCGGGATGAAAATGTTGTTGCGCAGTGCAACATCCAGGATGGTTTCGCCGGGCTCAAATGCAAAGGTTTTGTTATCAATGACGATTTGATTATCTTTACCCATGATCTATCTTCTCCAGAGCAGTTGTTGCAAGATTGATAAAAATAAATGTTTTATAGGTACAGGATTCATATGGCAATGTCAATGCGATCATCCCTAATTTTTTGATGATATCGTTGACATTTCCTTTTTGCCTGATTATAAAAGTTGTGGACTGTCTTGTAAATCCAAACTAATCTGGAATCTGCGGAGGTAACAATGCTTGAAGCTGTTCTTTTGATGGGTGGACTGGGAGTTGTAATTGGTGGTGCCCTGGCCCTTGCATCCAAGGTGTTTTACGTCTATGTGGATCCCCTGGTTGTTGCGATTGACGATGCCCTTCCCGGAGCCAACTGCGGGGGATGCGGGTTTCCCGGCTGCACGCCCAATGCCCAGGCCATTGCTGAAGGCAAGTCTTCGCCCGATTCATGTGTCGCAGCAGGTCCAGAGGTTGCCGAGGCCATAGCCGCCCTCCTGGGCGTTTCCATTGAAGCCAGGGAGCCTGAAATCGCCCTGCCCGGGTGTCACTACAGCATTGAAAAAACGGACATTAAATATCTCTACGACGGCCTGAACGACTGCAGGGCAGCCGCCCTCATGTCCGGTGGGATGAAGGTTTGCAATATCGGCTGTCTCGGCCTTGGAAGCTGCGTCAAAGCATGCCTGTTCGGTGCCCTGACCATGGGCAAGGATTCGCTGCCCAAGGTGGATCCTGAAAAATGTACCGGGTGCGGGGCCTGTGAGCGGGCCTGTCCAAAACATATCATCCGGCTGACTTCGGTTACCCGCAGGATCATCAGCGAATATACCGAGGATGAGTGTGTGACCCCCTGCCAGCGGGCGTGTCCAACGGGGATTGATATTCGAGAGTATGTGCGGCTGATCCGGAACAATGATCCGGGCGGAGCTGTCCAGGTGATCAAGGAGAGAAACCCCTTTCCCACGGTTATCGGAAGAATATGTCCGGCACTGTGCGAGGTGGCCTGCAGGCGCCAGTATCTGGATGAACCCGTGGCCATCAATCACCTCAAGCGTTACGCCTGTGATATTGAAATGAACCTTGGCCGCCGGGTCCAGCCCTACCGGGCCCCTGAAACGGGAAAACGGGTGGCGGTTGTTGGCGGTGGTGTGGAAGGTCTTTCGGCGGCTTTCTTCACGGCAAGGCTCGGGCATTCACCCGTGGTGCTTGAATCGACAGCCCTCCTGGGCGGGCTTCTCCGGGTTGCCATCTCGGATGAGCGTCTGCCCCAGAGTGTCCTTGACTGGGATATCGAAGGGGTTCTGGAGATGGGGGTCAAAACCCGGATGAGCGTCAAGGCGGGCCGTGATTTTACCGTTCCTTCACTTCTCCGGGAAGGGTTTGAGGCTGTTTTTACGGCAACCGGCGGGTGGGACAACCGGCTTGTCAGGGGTGATGTTGCCGATGTTGCAACGGTGTTTCCCGGCGGTTACCTGCTGATCGATCTGCTTCGCACGGACATTAAAAAGGGCGAAAGGATGCCCTGCGGGCGTAAGGTTGTCATCGCCGGCGGCGGTATGATGATCCCCAACGCCGTTAAGATATGCAAGGAACTCGGGGCTGAAACCATTACCGTTATTTCAAGAAAACCCCCTGAAAAATCCTCCTATGACAGTAAAACCCTCGAAGCCATTCAGTCCAGGGGGGCAACGGTAAAATACAACACCGGTATCACAAGGCTATACGGTGAAGAGGACTGTCTTACCCATATTGAGTATACCGAACTTGATACCGGTAAAAAGCACCTTTTGCCGACGGACACCCTGTTTTTGTCTTCCGGCCGCTTTCCAGAGCTTGTGTTTGTTCGCTCGGAAACCCTTGACCCTGAAAACGAACAAAAGGATTCTCGTCCTGGAACCCTGAGGTGGGAGGGGATTGAGATTTATAAAGAGCCTGAAAACAGAAGAGAGCAGGGGTTCCTTTCCAAAGGCGATGTCATCAGCGGTTACAGTGCAGCCGTTGCAGCCATCAACGGTGGCCGCAAGGCCGCAGCCTCCATTCATTCTCTGCTCTATGGCCATCTTCCGGAATACCCGTCAAACCCCATAACCCGTCAGAGTATTCTCCAGGGGGTTAATCACCTGGAGGGGGTACAGATTTCTCCCAGAAATATCATGCCCGTGGCTGACATCTCCAACCGGGGCAATGAAGAGCTGTTCAAGGGATTCAGCGATGAAACGGCTGTCAAGGAGGCAGAGCGCTGCCTCAGGTGTGGCCTGATCTGCTATGAACGATCCAAACTGGAGGAAATAAAAGAGGTTGTCGAATAATTTTACATCTGTTGCCTTTCCTTGTCCGGGATTGATTCATGGACGCTGAAAGAATACTGGTTGTAGACAACGAAGTCAGGGTGGTGGAAACCATCCAGTTCTTTCTTGAACGGGAAGGGTATGATGTGGCCACGGCCTGTTGCGGTGAAGAAGCACTGTCCTGTGTTGCCACCAGCAATTTTGATCTGATTCTTCTGGATATCAGCATGCCCGGCATGGACGGATTTCAAGTCATGGAACAGCTGCTGGAGACCCATCCTGAACTTCTGGTGATCATGGTTACAGGATATGCAACGGTTGAATCGGCTGTAAGGGCCCTTAAGCAGGGTGCCTGCGATTATCTGAAAAAGCCCTTTGAGTATGCCGACCTGATCAAGACCGTGCAGAATGCCTTGAACAAGAAGCACCTCATGCAGGAGAACAAGGCCGTTACAGCAAGGCTGGAAGCATCCGAGCGCAGGTGCCTGTACATGGTCAACAACTCACCGGATCTGATCTATACTCTTGATTTAAAGGGATGCTTTACCTTTATTAATAATGAGTTTGAACGGGTTCTCGGCTACAGCCGGTTATCGATCATGGGAAGGCACTTTTCCCATGTGGTCCATCCCGATGATCTTCAAAAATGTAAATCCGGTATGATTCCAGGAATCATGGCCACTGAGGATGGGGGCACCCGCCAGATTCGTTTTAAAAAGGCCGGGTTAAAATCAGGGCCGACCCCGTGCAGTGACTTTATATGGGTTGAACTCAAGGCAACGTTGATGAGATTGCCCGGGGGTAAAAACCAAACCTACTGCATTGCAAGGGACGTGACCGAGCGGAATAATCTCCACGAGCAGCTTCACCAGGCTCAGAAAATGGAAGCCATCGGCACCCTGGCCGGTGGTATCGCCCATGATTTCAACAATATTCTCATGGGCATACAAGGGTACACCTCCCTTGTACGTTCGACCCTTGAACCCGATAGCCCGGAGTATCGAAAGCTTGCCTATGTTGAAGACTATGTGAATTCGGGGTCTGATATGACCCGCCAGCTTCTGGGGTTTGCCCAGAAGAATGACCATGAGCTCAACCTTGTCAATATCAACTATCTTCTGAAAATGTCTGCCAAGATGTTCGGCAGAACCAAAAAAGATATCACCATCCGCCAGAATCTTGAAAAAAAACTGTGGAGTTGTGAGGTGGACGAGGGCCAGGTAAAACAGGTGCTGCTGAATCTTTATGTCAATGCATGGCAGGCCATGCCCAGCGGTGGCCGCATCTATATCAAGTCCGAGAATCTGATTGTTCCGGAATCAAAGTACAAGGAACTTGGGCTGAAAAAACCGGGAAAGTATGTCCGGGTTTCGGTGGTTGATACAGGATTGGGAATGGACACAAAGACCATAAAGCGGATTTTTGATCCTTTTTTTACCACCAAGGAGATGGGGGGAGGCACAGGTCTCGGGCTTGCCACGGCCTATGGGATTATCAAGAGCCATGGCGGTACATTCCGGGTCTTAAGCAAAAAGGGAGAGGGGTCATCCTTTGCCTTTTATCTGCCTGCGAAGGAGCTGCAGTCTGCCCGTCGAAGTCTTGACGGAAAAAAATCCAGAATCATCAATGGTCGGGGCTGTGTGCTGCTTGTGGATGATGAAGAGGGGGTGCGGGAGGTTTGTTCAGAGATGATCGAAAGTCTTGGCTACTCCGTGAGAGCCGTTAAGAGCGGACAGGATGCCGTTGAATTTGTGAGAAAAAACGGTAAAAATATTGACCTTGTGATCCTTGACATGGTCATGCCCGGGATGAACGGGTATGAAACCTATCGGCAGATTAAAACCATCCATCCGGAAACCAAGGTGCTTCTCTCGAGCGGATACAGCAAGCTGGAAGACCTTGGCGAAATTGTTGATTCCACCCTGGAAAATTTTATTTCAAAACCCTATAACGTCGCCTTGCTCTCTGAAAAAATCAACAGGATGCGTGCCCTGGGAGAATAGGACCAATAGCGGCTGTCAGGCGTTATCCCCCATAAGCAGGTTTCAAATCAAAGAAGAGCCCGGAAAAGTTGTCTTTTCCGGGCTCCCTAGTTTTTACGATCTATGCAAAGGCTTTCTCAAGGTTGGGAACAACCTGTTTCTTACGGCTCATGACGCCGTCAAGCCATACCTTGCTGTCCTTGGGAGCGACACCAAAGGCTTTTTCGATTACTGACTCATCATCGGATGCCATGAGGACCTCGGAACCTTCTTTGATGATGTCGGTAAGAAGGAGGAAAACGCTGTGGCGTCCACCCTCTTTTTTAAGGGCGGCAATGTCTTTTGCAAGATCCGCCTTGACCTTGTCAAGGATGGAGAGGTCTACAACCTCAAGCTGGCCGATACCAACTTTTTTACCGTTCATGTCAAAATCTTTGTAGTCGCGCAGCACAAGTTCACGAACCGGGGTGCCGTCTACGGCGGATTTTACCTTGAACATATCCATGCCAAGGGCCTGGATGTCGGTGATTCCGGCAATTGTGGCAAGGGCTTCACATGCCTTTTTGTCGGCGTCCGTGCAGGTGGCTGACTTGAAGATAACCGTATCGGAAAGGATTGCGCAGAGCATTGAGCCTGCGATATCCTTGGGGATCTCGATTTTGTTGAAGTCGTACATGGATTTAATGACGGTGCAGGTGCAACCCACGGGCCAGATCCAGCACTCGAGGGGCTGGGAAGTGGTGACATCACCGAGCTTGTGGTGGTCTACAATGCCAAGAATGTTGGCCTTGGCCAGATCGTCAGGGCTCTGGGCAAGATCGGAATGGTCCACAAGATAGACATCCTTGCCTGCATAGGAAGTCACAACGGCGGGCGCTGCAACTTTGAACTTTTCCAGCACAAATTTTGACTCAGGTGTCAGTTCTCCCTGGATCGCAGGGGTGATGTCCTCACCCAGTTTTTTCTTGAGATCAGCCAGGGCAATGGCTGCGCAGACAGAGTCCGTATCCGGATTCTTGTGACCAAATACTAAAGTTGACATAAATCCTCCTAGGTTTTTATATGCAGAGTTTGCATTAATTCGACGATCAATTGAACCATTGACCATCCGTATCGATTATACTTTTTGTCTTGCAATTCTTCCCAACGGTAGACCCAACCTCTTATAAAATGGATTTGCCAGATACACAAGGAAAATTTTAATTATTGGTCCGGAGCGTAAATTAATACAGGTTGCATCTTTAAGGCGGTCTGTGGTATTAAATTTTCTGTTATGAAACAGTATCTAATAGACGGGCTCAGCCCCCAGGATCATGAACGACTAAAGGCATATCTGGATGAGCACCACGGTCCCTGCGACCTTGGCGCAATATACTGGATAGAGATCGATCCGGCACTTTTAACCCCCCTTCAACGAGAGCATACCCACTGTGCCCCCCATTTTTTTGCCCTGGAACTTGGCAGGGACTATTTGTCCTGTGAGCTGCTTGTCAGGATAAGAACCAATATAAAGTGTGACTGCATGGGGTATGCAACCCCGGTTCAGAGGGAGTGGCTCATGGAACTAGCCGATGGGTTGCTTGACACCCTTGGGATAACGGTTTGAATCCAGGAGACCAGATTGACATGTTAAAGATAATACCCCTTGGCGGACTGGGTGAAATCGGCCTGAACATGATGGTTCTCGAGTATGGTGACACCATTGTTGTCATTGACGCCGGTCTCATGTTTCCCGAAGATTACATGCTGGGGGTGGACATTGTTATTCCCGAGATGGAGTATCTCAGGGAAAACAGGGACCGGTTAAAGGCCGTTGTCCTGACCCATGCCCATGAGGACCATGTGGGAGCCATTGCCTATCTGTTGAGGGAATTTCCGGTCCCCGTGTATGGTACACCGTTCACCCTCAGTGTGGTAAAGAACAAACTCAGGGAGTTTGATCTGCTTAATATGGCTGAACTCTGCGTTGTCATGCCCCTGGACCGAATTGAGATCGGTGCGTTTGACATTGAGTTTATCCGGGTGAGCCACAGCACCGTAGACGTTGTGGGGCTTGCCATTCGGACGCCCGTCGGCATGATTGTCCACACGGGCGACTTTCGGATCAACCACTGCTTTGACATGTCCAACTGCACGGATATTTCCCGATTTGCCAAGTGCGGCGAGGAGGGTGTTCTTGCCCTTCTTTCCGATTCGACCAATGCGGAAAAGGACGGGTATACCGAGTCGGACCAGATTGTCAAAGAAAGCCTTGCAAAGATCGTTGCAAGGAGTGAGGGCAGGGTGATCATTGCCCTGTTTGCCTCCAATGTCTTCCGAATCCGGCAGATCATTGAGATCGCCCTTAAGAACAACCGCAAGATCGTATTGAACGGCAGGAGTATCGAACAGACCGTGGCCATTGCCAAGGAGCTTGGTTACCTTGACTGGCCCGAGCACATGTCCCTTGACCTGAGAAAGGTGAATTCATTTGCCGACAATCAGGTCATGGTGATCACCACGGGCAGCCAGGGTGAACCCATGTCAGCCCTTGCCCGCATGGCAACCGGGTTTCACAAGCAGTTGAACATCAAAAAGGGTGACACCGTCATCCTCTCGTCAAAATCCATTCCCGGTAATGAAAAGGCCATTTCAAACATCATCAACAACCTCTACCGCAGGGGGGCCGAGGTGGTCCATGACAAGATCGCCAAGGTCCATGTGTCCGGCCATGCCTGCAGGGAAGAGCTCAAGCTGATGATCAACCTGATCAAGCCAAAATACTTTATTCCCATCCACGGCGAATACCGACATCTTGTGATCCATGCAAGGCTTGCTGAAAAACAGGGCATTCCCCGCCATCGTGTGCTTGCGGCTGAAAACGGAAAGGTGATCTGCTTTGACGACAAGGGTGCAAGGATCGACGGTCAGGTGTACACGGGCCGGGTCCTCATTGACGGCAAGGGGATCGGGGATGTGGGCCGCAGCGTATTAAAGGAGAGACGCAACCTTTCCGAAGACGGCCTTGTGGTGGTCTCCATGATCATTGACGAGGAGACCGGCATTGTTCTCTACGGTCCGGAACTGGTCTCCAAGGGGTTTGTCTTTGGCGCTGAAACAGGTTATCTGGTGGATGATGCCCAATGTGTCATCCTAGAAATCGTGGAAGAGGTGGAGGTGGGCAGCGAGTCCAGGGTGGACGTGATCCGTTCCCGACTCCAGAAGGCCCTTAAACAGTATTTTTTCTTTACCATAAGGCGCCGTCCGCTGATTCTGCCCATTATTATTGAAGTATGAGAAAAGAGATCCTCGGTATTTTATTTGTCTTTCTGGTTGCCTTGACCTTTGTCAGTCTGGTCTCCTACAGCCCCCTTGATCCTTCCATTACCACGAGGACCTTTTCGGCCCCTCAGCAGATCCACAACGGTTTTGGGCTTGTGGGCGCCCATTTGTCGGGTTTTCTCATTGCACTGTTTGGAATCGGGGCCTTCTGGGTGCCGATCCTGTTCCTGCTCTGCTCGTTCTGGTACTTTAAGAAAGGCTCGAGCCGGAACATCGGCAGGATCATGGGTATGACCCTTTGCGGGGGAATGCTGGTGATCGTTTCAACGGGAAGTGCGCTCTCTCTTTTCCAGGAGAGTTATTCTCTGTGGGGGCAGGCCTACTCTTCAGGCGGCGCCGTGGGAATTCCCTTTGCCGCCTTGCTTGTGCGGTATACCAACCTTGTCGGCTGCATCATGGTCCTGGTCCTGCTTTTTTCCCTGGGGTTTGTATTGACCACAGGGATCTCCATGGCGACGGTATTTGCCTTTTTTAAACAGCAGATTGTTCGCCTTGTGCGTATTCTGGCAGGCGGGGCAAAGGTGATCGTCCGCTGGTGCCGGGCCGGTGTTCTTGGATTGCGAAACAGACGCGAACAACGGATCAAAACCATTGAGGTGGGGTACGAAAAACCGGTTCGGCGGTTGACGCTTTTTCCCAAGGGACCTTTGTCCGGCAAGTCAGGCGGCGTCGGGGACGAATTGGAGCCGGGTGAGTCCGCCCCAAAAAAGAGCGGGTCAGGGGCGGTTGTGATTGAAACGCCGCCTCTGGATTCGACCCCAAGACCCCCGGGGCCCATCAATGATGTGAGAAGCCCCTCGGACTTTACCCTTCCCATGGTCTCTCTGCTCAAGGAAAAAAAGAGGGTAAAGGGCAAGGTGAACATTGAACTGCTCAGGAAAAAAGGGGAGATCCTCGAGAAAAAGCTCACGGATTTCGGCATTTCAGGCGAGGTGGTTGAGATTCTTCCCGGGCCTGTGATCACCACCTTTGAGTATCGACCGGCCCCCGGGGTCAAGATCAGCAAAATTGTCAACCTTACCGACGACCTGGCCCTGGCCCTGAGCGCCTTGAGCATACGCATCGTTGCCCCCATTCCGGGAAAGGATGTTGTCGGGGTTGAGATTCCCAATGACCGGCGTGATTTCGTCACCCTGCGGGAGATTCTCACCTCCACGGCCTTTATCAACTCTGCGTCAAAGCTGACCCTTGCCCTTGGCAAGGATATTGTCGGCGTTCCCATTGCTGCTGCCATGGACCGCATGCCCCATCTTCTGATTGCAGGCGCCACAGGTACAGGAAAAAGCGTGGGGCTCAACGCCATGATCATCAGCCTGCTTTACAAGGCATCCCCCAGGGAGGTCAAGTTTATCATGGTGGATCCCAAGCGCATTGAACTGTCGGTTTACGATGGGATTCCCCATTTGATCTCACCGGTGGTGACGGATATGAAAAAGGCAACCAACGCACTTTTCTGGGCTGTTCGGGAGATGGAGCGGCGCTATGAGCTGTTGGCGGAAAACGGGGTTCGAAACATTCTTCAGTACAACGAACTTGTTGAAAAGGGCGGGACAACTGCTGAAAAGACCGATGGTGATGAAAATGGTGAAGTTGAAAAACTGCCCTATATCGTCGTTATCGTGGATGAGTTTGCCGATCTCATGATGGTTGCCTCAAGGGAGGTGGAATCGGCCCTGATCCGCCTTGCCCAGATGGCAAGGGCTGCAGGTATTCATCTGATCCTTGCCACCCAGCGACCGTCCGTGGATGTCCTCACCGGGATTATAAAGGCCAACTTTCCCACCCGGATTTCTTTCCAGGTTTCGTCCCGCATCGACTCAAGAACCATTCTTGACTCCAACGGGTCGGAACGCCTGCTTGGTAACGGGGATATGCTGTTTCTTCCGCCTGGAACGGGAAGACTCCAGCGTATCCAGTGTGCATATATTTCAGAGGCCGAAATCGCACGGGTGACAGGATTTTTAAAGGATCAGCAGGCCCCGGAATATGTGGAGGATGTCACCGAGCGGACCGATGAAGGCAAAAACGGTGACAAAGAGACCGAATATGATGAGAAATACGACGAAGCAGTGGCCCTTGTGACCAAGACACGCCAGGCATCCATCTCAAGCGTCCAGCGCCATCTGCGGATCGGTTACAACCGGGCTGCCAGGATCATTGAGGTCATGGAGCAGGAGGGCATCATCGGTCCCCAGGAAGGGGCCAAACAGCGGGAGGTGCTGGTAAAGCGTTATGACGATTGATTTTGAATTTGCACAGACCATCAAGGGATTCATGGCCGATGAAGAGGCCGATCGACTCTACCGGACAGCCCTTGATGCGGCCACCCTGGGACCCTGCCTTGAAATTGGCTCCTACTGTGGAAAATCGGCCTATTTTATCGGTCTTGCCTGTAAACAGAGGCGGGGGGTGCTTTTTTCCGTGGACCACCACAGGGGATCGGAAGAACAGCAGCCCGGCGAACAATACTTTGATCCCGAGCTCTTTGATGAAAGGCATGGCCGTATCAACACCTTTCATTTTTTTCAGCAAACCCTGGAGCGGGCAGGGCTGCTTGCAACGGTGGTGCCCGTTGTGTCGGACTCGGCGACAGCTGCGCGGATGTGGTCCACCCCGCTGTCCCTTGTGTTCATTGACGGGGGCCACACCTTTGAGGCCGCCTCCGACGATCTTCGCCTCTGGAGCCCCCACATCATGAACGATGGATTCCTTGTGATCCACGACATCTTTTTTGATCCGGCCAAGGGCGGTCAGGCTCCCCGAAAAATCTATGAAAAGGCCCTTGCCTCGGGCGATTATGATCCTGTTTCCATGACCCAGACCCTTGGTGTGTTACAGAAACGCCGCTGATCCGGCATGCTGACCGGGCAAGGCGCCCTAGGGCAATCTGTTCAGCGAACAGACACCGACTGATGCCCCCATGCTGACTTGCATAAATAGAATTGTTTTGCGTCTATCGTTTATGCTTGACTATGGGGGAGGATGAATATATGAATAGGTAAACATATGTTGGAGGTGAATTGCCCATGGCAAATCAGCGGATCGGACAGGGTGTTTGTGGTCACACCGGAATGGTTGAGGCCGTAAAAAAAGAGATGACAGGAGAGGCGGTTCTCCGGGACCTTGCAGAGCTGTTCAAGGTGTTGTCGGACCATACCCGGGTGAGAATTCTCCACGCGCTGTTAAAGGCGGAGCTTTGCGTGTGCGATCTTGTTGAGGTGCTTGACATGAACCAGTCGGCCGTGTCCCATCAGCTCAGGGTGTTAAGATCGGCCAAGGTGGTGAAGTACCGAAAAGAGGGGCGGCACGTTTTTTACAGCCTTGATGACGATCACATTGTCTCGCTGTTGCAGCAAGGGCTGGATCATGTGATGGAGTAGGGCGGTTATGGCCGTTTTTTTTAAAAAATATATGAATATATATACATATTTTCAGGTTTAAAGCCTTTAAGGAATAGAAAATGATTGAAACAATTATTGTAAAGACAGCAGTTTCAAGTTGGGCAATTCTGGTGGAATCTTCGGGGTTTATTCTCCTTGGATTTGTGATGGCAGGACTGTTAAAGGCCTTTGTCCCGGGGGATCTTGTGGCAAGGCACCTTGGTAATGGAGATGCTGCGAGCGTATTAAAGGCCGCAGCCTTTGGGGTGCCGGTTCCCCTCTGCAGCTGTGGGGTGCTGCCGGCAGCGGCTGGATTGAGAAACCAGGGGGCAAGCAGGGGGGCGACTTCGGCGTTTCTCATTGCAACCCCTGAAACCGGTGTTGACTCCGTTGCCGTGACCTGGGCCCTGCTTGATCCGGTCATGACCGTGCTCAGGCCCGTGGCGGCTTTTTTCACGGCAACCGTCACAGGGCTGATGGTTAATTTTCTTGACAGGGAGAATCTGCAGAACAATGATAAAAAATCAGAGCACCCCCCGGCTTTTCCCATGGATTCAATGTCATGTGGTGGAGGGTGTGGGTGCGCGGCACCAAAGCCGGCTGAACGGCCCGGGCTGTGGCAACGGCTGGTCAATGGCATGGGGTTTGCCTTTGGTGATCTGTTTGCCGATATCGGTCCCTGGTTCCTTGGGGGGATTGTTCTTGCAGGGTTGATCACTACATTCCTTTCGCCCGAGATCGTCCAGCGTTACCTTGGCGACGGAATCTTTTCCATGGTGGCCATGATGGTTGTTGCCGTTCCCCTGTACGTGTGTGCAACGGCGTCCACCCCAATTGTGGCAGCCCTGGCCCTGAAAGGACTTTCCCCGGGAGCAGCCCTTGTGTTTCTCCTTGCCGGTCCTGCAACCAATGCCGCATCCCTTACGGTGGTGACTCGAATTCTTGGTAAGAAGGCCACGGTCATCTATCTTGGCGCCATCATCGGCTGTTCCCTTGGAATGGGAATGATGGCCAACACCATCTACGCCTGGATCGGCATTGACATTACGGCCTGGGTTCAGCCCGAGTCCCTGGAAGAACACGGTATTGCGGCCAAGGCCATGGCGGTTCTTCTGCTGGTTTTGATATCCAGGACCTTTGTTCCCAGGCTGAGCCCATCGCATCATTAAAGGATTGAAGAAATTTGATTGGAATGGTGATTAAAGTTTGACAATTGTGATAAAAAGTGATTTTCAATTAACAGTAACTTCTAAAAGGTTAAAACAGGTTTGGGGCGGTGTTAAGCTGATGTTGCGACGATTTAATGGATCGGGCCTATTGTTTTAGAACAGATGTTTTACCTTGATGCAGGGTTTTTTTCGTGTCTTTTTTCTCCCTGCTTTTTTTCCAAAATTTATCAATGGCCCGTTGGCGGCATTATCTGATCATCCCTGGCTGGTGTTAATTTTATTTTAGTGTGCGGGTTACATCTTTATTCAGGTTCGGTGCCGACGATGCGGCTGTGTGGGCAGCTAAGGACCGCAAATGAAATAAGTTGACCAGAAATAGCGCTGAATTTTGGTTCATATACAAGGCGCATTAAAGGTTCAATAGCAGGCCTATTGGGCCTTTGATGCAACGCGGTAGATGGGCCAAAAGGCAAGCAATTTCGCTCAAGTTATAAAATTTGCGGTCCTCAAGATGTCATTAATATCCGTATGGCCCATGGTAGTGGGCTTTGGGGCTAAATAAATTCCTTGTTCCGGGCCTTGAAGCCGTTTTAGAATTCTTTTTCAAAGTATGATACCCGCGTAATAAGTCTGATTCGTGTATCCTTGATCTATTGGCTTGAAAAAATGCATACCCTGTAACTTCAGTATCGTTACTTTTCTGATCGCGCAAGAACCTGACCCGGCATCACTGAATCGTACATTGAATAGGGGGGCTTGTTTATGCAGCTTCGAAGTGCAAGGGCCGTTGGATCTGCAATGGTCTTTACCGTGGTATCTCTTTTTGTCATCTATCACCCCTTGAATGCTGAAACCCTGCCGGAACGCGAAGGGGTGGACTTGCAGCAGGCCAGCCTTGGGGCGTGCATTCAGGATGCACTGGAGAATAACCATCGCCGCCCTGCCTCCCGCTATGCCGTTGAAATGGCCGAAGCCCAGCATCGACAGGCCCTTGCCGGATACTGGCCCCAGGCAGTCTTCAAAGGTGGTTTTCTCCGCATGGATGAGTCTGCCAACTTTATTTTCCCGAGCTCAAAAGTATCTTTGCCCATGGGAGGGAGCATCCCCATCACAATTCCCGGTGTGGGAACCATTCCTGTCAGCAATATCACCGCAGCCCCCCAGGACGTTAAATTAATGGATGAGGAGTTGTACCGGGTCTCCATGGAAGCCACCTGGCTGCTTTATGACGGTGGGATGCGCAAAGGTCAACAGGGGCAGGCAAGGGAGGGGGTTGAAATGATGAAACAGGAATCCCGGCGAACCGATCTGGAAATCATAGACAGTGTCAAGCGGCTCTATTACGGTTCAGTCCTGGCAACTGAACTCCATCAGACAGGCAAAGACACCCTGGCCCGCATGGACGCGACCCTGAGTCTTACGGAGACCCTGTACAAACAGGGCAGTGGCAGAGTGAAAAAGACGGATTGGCTGGACAACAAAATCATGGTCGAATCCCTGCGATCCATGGTTGCTGTTTTGGAAAAGAACGAACTGATGGCCCAGTCCGCATTGGCCAACACCATGGGCCGGCCATGGGATTCCAGTGTGAAACCGGCAGATTCTGAAATCCCCTATGCCGCTTTTACCGGCCAATTGGACAAACTTGTGGGTACCGCGTATCAATTCAATCCTGACTGGGCAAAGCTTGAGGCCGCCATTCGAGCCGCTGAGGCTTCTGTACTCACGGCTCAAAGCGGTCATTTTCCCAAACTGGCGGTGATCGGCAATTTGCACAAATGGTGGAACAACTATGACGGCGGCTTGGCCACGGACCGCAACAAAGAAGGCTGGACCGTGGGAGTGGGGCTTGAGATTCCTATTTTCAGCGGGTTCCTGACCCAAAACAAAGTGGCTGAAACCCGTGCGTCCATGGCCAGGATCATGGATGAACAGTTCCTTTTAAAAGAGGGGCTCGGTCTCCAGATCAAAAATATCTTCCTTGCCTTGAATGCCGCTGAAAAATCCCATCAGGCAACCCTGGATGCCATGAATGCTGCTAAAGAAAGCTGCGACCTCAACACGCGGGCCTATCAACATGAACTGGTGGAAACCGAGGATGTCATTCGTTCCCAGTTGATGGAAGCATTGATGTCAGCCCAGCACTGCAAGGTTCGCTTTGACCATGCAGCCTTGCTTTCACAGTTGAATCTGATGGTGGGAACCGAAGTGCTGAATAAACTTGGTGCAAAATGATTAAGGTGCTTATAACGGCGGGATTTCAAGGTGGACAGAAAAGGATTTCAAGGCATTTTTTTTGCCTTGTAAGCTGCCTATGGATAACCTGGATCGCCGCTATTCCAGTCGCCTGGTGTGGGGGACAGGATGTTTTTACCCGTAAACCGTTCCGTTTGGCCTTTTCTTCGAGCATGTTCACCGAGGTTAATGTGGATGATGCCCGGGCAGCCATGAAGGTCTGGCTCATGACCGCTGCAAGGGAGCATGACATTGTGCTTGATTCCGAACCCTACATTCATACGGACCTTGATGGTTTGATAAAGCTTGGTCTGGAAAAGTCCGTGGCCGGATTTGCCCTCATTACCCCTGAGTTTGCCCGCATGCGCAAGGTGATAAAATTTGACAAGGTTGCCGTGGGTTCAGAAAATGGATTTATAACCGAGGAGTATTGTCTTCTGGTCCATCGGGACAGCGGTCTGGATCGCCTTGAACAACTCCAGGGACGACATCTGAATGTCTTGAACAACCCGCGAATGAGCCTTGGGCTGATCTGGTTTGATACAGTCCTTATGAATTCGGGTTTTCGCAGGGCTTCTGAATTTTTCAGTTCCATCACCTTGAACAAGAACGCTTCCCTGGTGGCGTTGCCGTGTTTTTCAAGAAGGACGACGCATGCCTTATAACCCGGGCAAGCTTTGAGGTGATGGGTGAACTTAATCCGCAACTCAATGAGCAGCTGCAGATTCTTTTTGCCTCTCCTGGCTTTGTACCGTGGGGCTTTGCCTTTCGGGAGGCTTGTCGGTCTGTCAACCGAGATCGGGTAATGGATATCATGGGGCGTTTGGGCAATACCCCGGCCGGCCGCCAGATTCTTTCCCTGACCCATAAGGAGAACGTGGAAGTACGCCCCATAACCTGCCTGGACAAAAGCCTGGAACTGATCGCAACCCACAATCGTCTTGTTCACGGGGAGGTGAATCCATGAAACGACTCGCCATTTCCCTGTTTTTGCTGTGCATCCATACGACGGCAGCTGCCCAGACGTCCAATGCCCCCCCTGGTGAGACCCTGTGTATTGGGCTTTCGTCCCACACCGTTGGCAGGTTAAACCCCAATGATTACATGGCCTCGGTAAAGTCCTGGGCCGCCCTGGTGGGCAGGGAAAAGGGCCTTCGGATACAGGCCAGGGCGGAAGTTTTTGATGTGGATGATCATTTTCGCAGTACCGGTCATCTGGAACAGCTGGACGCCTATTCCCTGACCGTTGAGGATCTCATGTTCCTTGGGTTACAGCCGGAGAGCATTTTTCTCGTTCATCAGGGAGACGGATTCTACATCCATTATGCCCTTATCGTTCATCGTGACAGCGGCATAACCGACCTTGAGGGCCTTCGAGGCAGCAGGATGATAATTCCTGAAGGCCATCAAATGATCCTGGCCAGAAAATGGCTGACGATCATGCTGGCGGACTGTGCCGGGGCGCCAGGAGAGTTGATCCCTGGGGATAATCCGTCCAAGAGCATACTGCAGGTGTTTTTCCGCCAGGCCCATGCCACCATTGTAGCCCAAAAGACCTTTGAACTGGCCTGTGAACTCAATCCTCAGTTGCAAATGGAGCTTAGGGTTTTGTTTGTGTCTCCGCCATTGATTTCCGGATTTTTCATGTTTCGACCCACCTTCCGTGGATTGATTCGTCAGCAGCTGGAATCAGCGATCCTCGGGTTGCACGCCACCCCGAGCGGTCGGCAGATTCTGGCCATTTTTCAGAGTTCGTGCATGGAAAAGCATCCGGCATCGGTCCTTGATACGACCCGCCGGTTTTTGACTATGTACCATCAGTTGGTCGATGAAACAGGTCAGCCATGAAAGGGGTAAGCCAACTTGACAGATCCGTTCTGCCTGGAATCTTTGAAAAAAAATGCACCATGGGGATCTCCCTGCGCATTGCCCTGGCGACCTGGCTGGTGTCGCTGACCATGTTGATGATTTTTTTCGGGTTGACCATTCCCCAGCAGAAAAAGGTGTTTTTCAGAAATCTTGAGTCTAAGGCCAACAGTGTGGCTGTATCCCTCCATGATGTGGCAGCAGGTGCTGCGATCAACGAAGACTATGCCAGCGTGGTTACCGCAGGTCAGACCATGTTGTCCGGAGATCCTGACCTTGATTTTTTGATCGTCATGAAAAATGAGGGTTTTTCACTGATTCTCGAACAGGGCCGCTGGAGGGTTGAGCCGGTAATCCATGGGTACTGGCGGCCCCGTAAGCGTGAGTCGGTCACCAGCATTGCAACGGTTCCCCTGTTCAACCGCCGGGTTTTTCATTATGCCCAGCCCTTTGATTATTCGGGCATTGAATGGGGGTGGATACATGTGGGATTCTCGTTAAAGGAGTATGATCAAAGTGTTGTTTCCGTGTACCGGAAGACCGTTATTGTGGCTTTGATGTGTGCTGTTTTAAGCCTCCTGGTTTCCCTGATCTATGTTGGAAAAATAGTCCAGCCTATTTTACGCCTGCGCAGGCTTGTGCAGCAGATCGCAGAAGGCGATCTGTCCGTACGGGCGGATGTGACCCGAAAGGATGAACTGGGCAGCCTGGCCGAATCCGTGAATGCCATGACTGAAGCCCTGCTGCGTCGGGATCGCATTCTCGAGAGCATCCGTTTTGCCGCCCAGGAGTTCATGCAGACCTCACACTGGGAGGATTCCATTGGTCCTGTATTGAATAAGATCGGCCAGGCAGCCGGTGTGGACAGGGCTTATATCTTTGAAAACCATCTGAATGATAAGGGTCATTTGTGCACAAGCCAGCGGTACGAGTGGACCCAGAAGGGGGTCTGTTCCCAGATGTCCAACCCGGATCTGCAGAACCTGTCCTACGTTGAGGTGGGGCTGGAAAACTGGATTTCGGTGCTGGGCAGCAACGAAATCATCAGCGGACCGGTATCAAAAAGAAGCCCGGCTGAATGGGCAATTATTGAACCCCAGGGCATCCGTTCTCTGATCGTCATTCCGGTTTTTGTGGAAGGCGTCTGGTGGGGGTTCATGGGCTTGGACGACTGCGTCCAGGAGCGTGAATGGACCGATCCGGAAAAAGACAGCCTGCGTGCCGGCGCAGATATGCTCGGGGCGACCATTGTCCGCCAGCGTATCCAGGAAGCATTGATGGAGGCCAAAGCCACACTGGAGGTACGGGTCCAGGAACGTACCCGGGAGCTTGAAAAACAGGTTTCAGCCAAGGAAAAAGCCTTGACCGAGTTGGCCACGGTTCAAAGTTCACTTCTGGAGATGTCCCGGGCAGCAGGCATGGCTGAAGTGGCCACCGGCGTGCTGCACAATGTGGGTAATGTATTAAACAGTGTTAATGTCTCGTGCACCCTGATCATCGACCAGCTCCGTGAATCCAGGGTCGGTAACGTTGCCAAACTGGCCGCCTTGATGGTTGAATCCGGGGATGATCTGGGGCGGTTTCTTACCGGGGATCCCCGGGGCAGGCAGATACCGGTTTACCTGTCATCCCTTGCCGTTGTGCTCCAGGAAGAACATCAGCGCCTGTTCAAGGAGAGCGAAGCACTGCACGGTTGGGTTGAACATATCAAGGAAATTGTGACCATGCAGCAGACCTACGGCCGGGTGTCGGGCGTTCTTGAAACCATGGCGCCCGAAAAATTGCTGGAGGATGCCTTAAAGCTCAATGCCGGTGAACTTTCCCGCTACGGGATCACTGTACGACGAAGCTTCCAGCCGGTACCGCCCATCACCGTGGACAAGCACAAGGTCCTGCAGATTCTACTCAACCTGATTAACAATGCCAAGCATGCCTGCACCGACGGCGGAGGCAGTCAGAAGATCATCACCCTGGGGATATTCAGTTCCGGTAATGGTCGTCTGACCATTCAGGTCTCAGACAACGGCATCGGGATTGCCCGGGAAAATCTGGTCAGAATTTTTCACCACGGCTTTACCACGCGCAGATCCGGCCACGGTTTCGGACTGCACAGCGGAGCGCTGGCAGCAAAGGAAATCGGTGGCAGCCTCACCGCCCTCAGTGACGGCCCAGGCCTTGGCACAACCTTCACCCTTGAACTGCCCTTGCATCCAGGAGACAGAATATGACCCCCCATACAACCCATGCGCCTTTTCGCATCCTGGTCATTGACGACAATACCTCAATTCACCAGGATTTTATCAAAATATTGATGAAACCCCCTAGCCCTGGCGGTGGTCTGCCCCGGATGGAGGCAGACCTTTTTGGTACCGAAATCCGGGATACTCGATCCACCGTATTTGAAGTTGATTGTGCTACCCAGGGCCGGGAGGGAGTTGAAATGGTTCAAAATGCCCAATCCAGGGGGTGTCCCTATGCCCTTGCATTTGTGGATGGCCGCATGCCCCCGGGGTGGGACGGTGTTGAAACCATCAGCCGTCTGTGGCAGGCAAGTCCGGAGTTGCAGGTGGTGTTGTGTACGGCCTATTCTGACTATTCCTGGAAGGAGATCCAGCACGTGCTGGGTGAAAATGACAACCTGCTGATTCTTAAAAAACCCTTTGACAACGTGGAGGTGCTTCAACTGGGCCACGCCCTGACGCGTAAATGGATGTTGAACCGTGAACTCCAGGGGCGGATCCAAGATCTTGGCAACACCGTTCAGAAGAAAACCCAGGAAACCAACCACATGGGAGCGCTACTCCAGGCAGCCCTTGAACATTCGCCGTCGGGCATCATCATTTCGGACGACAAGGATGGCAAAACCCTTTGGGCCAACCCGGCTGCCCTGCGCATCCTGGAGAATGGCCATCCGTTTTTTTCCAGGCAACCGGGCATGGACCCCGATGGAGATTGGCAGGTTTTTCGGCCTGACGGCATACCCTATGCCTTGAATGAACTGCCTTTTGCACGGGCAATGCTCGAGGGAGAGATTATCCGTAACGAGGAGTTTATCATCCGGAATGCCAGGGGGGATGAACGATGGATTTCATCCAATGCGGCCCCGGTCCGTGATCCGGATGGAGCCATTTTGGCCGTAATTCTTGTGGTTCAGGACATCTCCGAACGAATTCTGGCTCAAAATGAACGGGAAAAACTCCAGGCGCAACTGATCCAGGCCCAGAAAATGGAATCACTGGGTGTCCTTACCGGTGGTGTGACCCATGATTTTAACAACCTGCTCCAGGTCATTGGCGGAAACATTGAATTGTTCATGATTGAAAATCAGGCAGATACCCGCGAAGCCGCTGAATTTTCGCGGTTGCATAATGTTGTCAAATCCATCGATAGAGCCTCTCAACTTGTACGTCAGCTGCTGCTGTTCAGCCGTAAGGCGGAGGTTAAAAAACAACGGGTGGATGTGAACCATGAAGTGACGGATACGGTCAAAATGCTGAAACGGGTCATTCCCAAAAATATTTTTGTGGAATTGAGCATGGCGCCCTCAGTGTGGCCGATACATGCCGATCCGACCCAGTTTGAGCAGGTTTTGCTCAACCTGGGAGGAAACGCTGTGGATGCCATGCCCTGTGGCGGCAGGCTGAACATTTCTACTCAAAACCTGATGCTGGACGATGGGTTTGACGGGGATTCCCTGGATTTCAAGCCAGGGGCATACGTTTTATTGACACTGTCTGACACGGGCTTTGGCATGGACAGTGAAACCCTGAAGCATGCCTTTGATCCTTTTTTTACGACCAAGGCGGTCGGCAGGGGGACTGGCCTTGGACTGGCCTCTGTTTACGGCATTCTTAAAAGTCACGGCGGCTTCATCCATTGCTCGAGTGAACCCGGCCACGGAACAACCTTTAAGGTCTACTGGCCGGTCATGTTGATTGAGGATACAGATGAGGCCACCGCGATTGGTGCCGGTTGCCAGGGAGGGACAGAGACCCTTTTGGTCGTTGACGATGAACCCAGTATCAGGGAAATGATAACTGAAATACTGCAGCCTTTTGGCTACACCGTCCTCACTGCAGCCGACGGTGATGAGGCCCTGGACATGTACCAGCGGAAGGATATGTCCATTGACATGGTTATTTTAGATTTGAATATGCCGGGAATGGACGGTTATCAATGTCTGCGCAAACTGGTGCATCAAGATCCCAGCGCCCGGGTTCTTGTAGCCAGCGGCTACTCTTCCCTGGGCGAAACCAATGAATTGGTCTAGGCCGGTGCCGCCGGATTTATCGGTAAGCCGTTTAAGTTCGGGGAATTGGTAAACCAGGTACGGCTGGTTTTGGATGGGAGAACAGGCTGCTGAAATTTGCCCGGGGGGTGATTTGTTCAAATCTCGGTTTTACGAAAGTAAAGGGCCAGGCTTTTTCCCATCACAGGGTTGAGGATCCGGTCCAGCAGTCGTGTAAAAAGGGGCTTTTCCATGAGGTCCCACACCAGGAAGCGGTGGTAGAGGTTAACGCACCAGGCATCGGTTCGCGTCGGTCCCACAAGGCATTTTAACCACCAGTACGGAGAGTGGAGGCTGTGGGCGTGGTGAAACTCCGTGTAACGCATTCCCTGGGATGTGATTTTTCTGATCAGGTCCTTTTTTTTGTAGATGCGGATATGACCCTGGTTGGCGTTGTGGTAGTCGTGGGACAACCACCAGCAGACAGTTTCCGGCCAGTACCTTGGCACGCTTACCCCCAGGGTGCCACCGGGTTTGAGAACCCTGATGATTTCTGTGATGGCCCTTTGTTCATCCGGGATGTGCTCCATGACCTCGGAGCAGATCACCGTGTCAAAGCTTGCATCACAAAAGGGAAGCCGGGTAATATCTGCTGCGGCAAGGCTCCAGGTGGAGCCCGTGGCCGTTGAAAGCTGCTGGTGGAGTTCAAGCTTTGCTTTTGAGGTCAAAAGATCCCTGGGGTTTCTGTCTGCCCCCACACAAAAGGTGTTTCCCTGTTCATACCCCTGGGCCGTGTGGCGTCCTTCGCCGCATCCAATGTCGAGGATTTTCTGTCCGGGTGTAAGGTTCAGGCGTTTAAAATCAAGGGTGATCATTAGCTGTTTTCCTCAAGGATGATTTTTCTGTAGGCCTGGGCGGTTTTAACGGCTGTGGTTTCCCAGGTGAAGTTTTCCATTACCCGTTTATAGCCGGCTGCGGCAAGATGCTCTCTCTGTCCGGGATCATCGAGCAGTTCGTCAATGGCTGTTTCCAGGGCTTTGGCATCCCCGGGGGGAACCATTTTCGCTGCATCGCCTGCAACTTCGGCAAGGGCGCCGCCCGTGGTTGATATTACGGGGATTCTGCAGGCCATGGCTTCTCCTACGGGAAGTCCGAATCCTTCGTAAAGGGAAGGGACAACGGCGATGCTGGCCCTTGCATACTCTTGAAGAAAGCGGTCGTTGTTGATTCGGCCGGTGAATTCAACATGGCCCTTAAGGTCCAGGGATTTCACCAGACGTTCGATACCGCCATTCTTTTTGGGGGTTCCAATGATCGTCAGGTTTATGGGTCTTCGTCTGGACAGGTTTTTTACGGCATGCAGGAGATAGTAAAGGCCCTTCAGGGGGGTGTCGGCAGAGTTGGTGACAATCAGCCGGGATGGGTCTTTTTTGACGGTTTCAAGGGGGTAGAAGATGCCTGTGTCAATGCCGATGGGAATGGTTGTGAAGCGATCTTCCGGTACGTCAAACTCCCGGGCGATGTCGTTTTTCGAGTAGTCTGAAACGGTGATCAGGTGCTTGAGGCGTCTTGCCACAAATTTCTGCATCCCGATGAACGAATACCACCTCAGGTGTTTAGCCTTCTTGATAAAGGACCTTGTGCTCTGCACGGCGATTCGGCGGTCCACGGTGATGGGGTGGTGCACGGTTGCCGTGACCGGGATCCGCCTTGCCAGGGAGAGCATGCTGTAGCTGAGACTCTGATTGTCGTGGATGATGTCGTATTGGTCGAGTCTGTTTTTAAGATAGTTGTTTGCCCGCATGCCAAAGGTGAGGGGTTCAGGATATCCCATGGTTGACACGCCCAGCCATTCAAGCAGGTTGACAGGGTCCTTGAGTTCGTTCAAAGAGGGTGTCCTGAAAAGATCGTCGGGATTGTAAAGGTCCAGGGTCTTGAGCATGGTCAGTCGTGGACCGTTGTTCAGGCAAGGCCCAAGAAGCGGATCGGGAGGCCCTGCAATCACTTCCACCCTGTGGCCAAGATCCGTCAATGCCCGGCTCAGGTTTCGAACATAAACCCCCTGGCCGCCGCAGTGGGGATTACTTCGATAACTGATGATGCCTATTGTAAGAGGATTTGTCATGATGGGGATGGGTTGGTGCGCCCGGCTGGAATCGAACCAGCGATCTTCAGCTTCGGAGGCTGACGCCTTATCCACTGGGCTACGGGCGCTTAAAAAACCGTACTCTACTCCTTAAAGGGTTGCCATGTCAAGGGCGAATATCCGTTAATATCTTTTTTCTGGCTTCGCCTGCAACATACAGGGAGCCTGCGATGCAAACGGCATCCTGGGAAGAGGAGGTTGCTATGGCATGTGCCACGGCGTCACCAACCCTTTCAATGACCGTGATTTCTCCGGTGAAAAGTGTTCTTGCCGTCTGTTCCAGAAGATGGGGGTCAATGCTTCGCTTGTTGTCGGCCCGGGTGAAGATGATCCGGTCTGCCCAGGGTGCAAACTGTTTGAGCATTGATGAAAAATCTTTGTCATCAAGGATGCCGAGCACCAGGGTCAGCCGTTTGTCGGAAAACTTTTCTTCAAAATACCGGGCAAGATTTATGGCCGCTGCAAGGTTGTGGGCACCGTCTATCACCACAAGGGGGTCTTGCATTACGGTTTCCAGGCGGCCCGGCCATCGGGTTTGTATAATGCCCCTTTGGATGATTTCATCGGAAAGGGCTGACGGCTGGTTTTTTCGGGCATGGAAGAGAAGTTCCACAGCGGCAATGGCAATGGCTGAATTGCCCAGCTGGTGAAAACCAGGCAGTTGGGTTTCTATACCTGTAATGGTTCGCTCAATGCCGCTGTAGGTGAATCGGGTTCGGTCCGGTTCCTGGCTGACGTGAAAATCGTTGCCCAGTCGATACAGGGGAGCCATATTCTTCTGGGCGATCTCTGTTAACACGGCCAGGGCGTTCTCCTGGTTGACGCCCGTGACAACCGGGGTCATGTGCTTGATGATTCCGCCCTTTTCCATGGCAATGGCCTCAAGGGTATTGCCCAGGTATTCGGTATGTTCAATGGAGAGATTGGAGATGACCGACAGTTTGGGAGCAAGGATATTGGTTGCGTCGAGGCGTCCACCCATGCCCGTTTCGATAACGGCCCACTCAACCCCCTCTCTGTCAAAGAGATAAAAGGCCATTGCCGTTGCCAGTTCAAAAAAAGTGGCCTCCCGCTCGGCCGTATCCGCCTTTTTTACCGCCATATAGGCTTCTACAATATCATTGTCCGACACTTCCCGGCCGTTGACGGCAAACCGCTCGTTGAACTTGATGAGGTGGGGGGAGGTGTAAAGGCCGACCTTGAAGCCCGCCTCCTTGAGGATGGAGGCAATGTACGAGGCAATGGAGCCTTTGCCGTTGGTTCCGGCAATGTGAATGCTTTTGAATCGTTTTTCAGGAGAACCCAGGTTGGTGAGTATTTCGGAAATGGTGTCAAGTCCGAGTTTGATGCCAAACCGCCCAAGTCCGTACATGCGCTCAAGGCATTCTTCATAGGAGATCTGTTTCATTTTATGCGACGCTCTGCCCGTGTTTGTTAATGGGACGCCACCGAATCATTGCAATCAGAGGCGTGTCTCATTTGCTGGACCAAAGCAGAGACAATGCTCCGGCCATGTCTGTTATTAGAAAAACCCGGCAGACATGTGAGGTCACTGCCTGCCGGGTTCCTGGTTGATCACTGAAGCTGTTGCTCCAGGAGCCTTGCTTTAATGTCTTCTTGAGCTTGCAATGCGTTGTCTTCTCATTGCTTCTCTCATCTTGCGTCGCCTGAACTGGCTCGGCTTTTCAAAATGCTTCTTCATCTTCAGACGTTTGAACAGTCCGTCATTCTGAATTTTTTTCTTCAGAATTTTCATGGCCCGTTCAACGTCATTGTCAATGACTTTGACTGTGATATCCTTCAAATGTATCGCCCCTTTCTTGCCCACCGTAACGATGGTTTATTTTTTTGATATTTGATATTGAAATTAATCATTATCAATACCAGAGTCCATGGTAATGGGCAAGTAAAAAATGATCACGCTGACTGTTACAGCTTAGATATCAGTTCCTTGGTAACGTCGGGAAGGGCGTTTTTGCCTTCCAGGGTGATGTATTTGATGGTGTCGTCTTTCTTTGCAAGATCCCGGAAGTAATATGCAGAGGCAAGGGTGCCGTCGACATCATTGTAGTAGATGGAGTGACGCTTATCAATGGCTGCCTCATCCTGGTCGTCGGCCCGGGAGCTCAGGGCGCCGCCGCAGACCCGGCACTTGTCCCCGTTGGGTTTGATGGCGTCGATGAAGATGTTGTTGGGATGGTTGTTGTCGTTCTCGCAAAGCCTGCGACCCATGATTCTGTCCTTGGCAATCTGGCGGTCAAGGAGCATCTCAATGACGATGTCAAGCTTCATGCCTTCTTGCTTGAGGGATGCGTCAAGCTTTTCGGCTTGAACCTTGTTTCTCGGGAATCCGTCAAGGAGCCATCCCTTTGCGCAGTCGTCCTGTTTGAGGCGGTCAAGGATCATGGGGATGGTGATCTCGTCGGGTACAAGATCTCCCTTGTCAATGTAAGCCTTGGCCTTCATGCCGAGGTCGGTTCCGCCCTTGATGTTGTCCCTGAAAATTGCACCGGACTCAATGTGGGCGATCTTGTACTTGTCCTTGAGGATTGATCCCTGGGTTCCCTTGCCGCTTCCGTTGGGTCCAAAAAAAATGATGTTCATTTGAATCTCCTTTTCCTGTTTTAATGGTGTTTTGCTGTTGGTCCTGGAAAGAGGGCGTTGCCTCTTATATGGTTCGTTTCGGTCTGCTGGTAAAAGATGCTGGTCTTTAATTATAAAAGTGATTGATGATTGTCAAGCTTTGCGGCATTGAAATGAGATTTTATGGGGGTGTTTGTTGTCGGAGGTTTTGGGGCTGGGCGGATGATTGATGTTCGATCTTAAGAAAACAAAGCTTTTTGTTGACATGGGGTGGGCTATGGTATAAGTAAAAATTCTGTATGTTCAATACGTTCCAAAAAATCAGAATGCGCCAACAAAAAATAAATGTGCCAAAACTGCAGTAACCGTATTTCACAGATGAATCTCGATCCATAAACGAAGGTGTTCTTCGAATTTAATCCACAAAAAAGGCAGCATGAAAACCAACCATACCTACGGAGTCTATTTCCATGAATCTTGAAGAGCTGAAACGGATGAAAATCAGTGAGCTGACCGAGCTTGCAAAGAAGTACAAAATCAAGGGGGTCGGCGGCGTTAAAAAGCAGGAACTGATTTTTGCCCTGCTCCAGGCCGCCATTGAGGAGAGCGGTCAGATTTATGGTGAAGGAACCCTTGAGATTCTTCCGGATGGTTTCGGCTTCCTGAGGGCTCCGGATTACAACTATCTTCCCGGGCCCGATGATATCTATGTCTCTCCCTCCCAGATCCGCAGGTTTAACCTGAGGACGGGCGATACCCTTTCAGGTCAGGTTCGTCAGCCCAAGGACAGTGAGCGTTATTTTGCCCTGTTAAAGGTTGAAGCCGTTAATTATGAGAATCCTGAACTGGCCGCAGAAACCATTCTGTTTGACAATCTTACCCCCCTCTATCCCGACCGTAAGATGAGTCTTGAGCGTGAGCCTGACAATTATTCCATGCGGGTGATCGACATGATGGCGCCCATTGGTTTTGGTCAGAGGGGGCTGATTGTTTCGCCGCCCAGAACCGGCAAGACCATGCTGTTGAAAAACATTGCCAACTCCATGATCGCCTCCCATGAGCACATTGTGCCCATGATTCTGCTCATTGACGAGCGGCCCGAAGAGGTTACCGACATGGCCCGGTCGGTCCGGGCTGAGGTGATCAGTTCCACCTTTGACGAGCCTGCCGAACGCCATGTGCAGGTGGCTGAGATGGTGATAGAAAAGGCCAAGCGAATGGTTGAACAGGGCCATGATGTCGTGATCCTTCTGGACAGCATCACCCGCCTTGCCAGGGCCTACAATGCGGTGATGCCGCCCTCTGGAAAGATCCTTTCCGGCGGTGTGGACTCAAATGCCCTGGACCGGCCCAAGCGATTTTTCGGCGCAGCAAGAAACATCGAAGAGGGCGGCAGTCTCACCATCATTGCAACGGCCCTGATCGATACGGGCAGCCGCATGGACGAGGTGATTTTTGAGGAATTCAAGGGTACCGGCAATATGGAGCTTGTTTTGGACAGAAAGCTTGCCGATCGGAGAGTTTTTCCGGCCATTGACATGAATAAATCCGGAACACGAAAGGAAGAACTTCTCATGGATCCCCTGGTTTTAAATCGGGTCTGGATTTTGAGAAAGCTTCTGTCCAGTCTTAATCCGGTTGATTCCATGTCTTTTTTACTTGAAAAAATGCAGGGAACAGAGGATAATAAAGAGTTTCTTGATTCGATGAATTCATAGTGATAATGAAAAGAAGATATATAACAAGGAGTTAAGGGTATGAAAAAAGATTTACATCCAGAATACAAACGGACAATGGCATCGTGTGCATGCGGTAATACCTTGGAGGTCGGTTCCACAAAGGAGGATATCAAGGTGGAAATCTGTTCCAATTGCCATCCTTTTTTTACGGGCAAGCAGAAGCTTGTTGACACCGCCGGAAGGATTGACCGGTTTAAAAAGAAATATGCGGGATTTGACGCCGCAACTGCTGCAAAGAAAAAGTAAATTAATTTTTTTAAAATTCAGGGGAGGTCGGATACCCATGTGTCCGGCTTCCCCTTTTGGATTTGCAGAACATGATAAATAAACTTAAGGGTATAAAAGAGCGGTACATAAAGCTTGAGCATCTTCTGAGTGATCCTGAGGTTATTTCAGATCAGGTAAAGTACCAGCGCTGTCTCAAGGAGCATGGCGAACTCATCAAGGTGGTGTCGGCCTTTAGCGATTATCAGACGGTGGTTCAGGAGCTTGGCGAGGCAAAGGAGCTGCTGAAGGACACGGATCCGGATATCCGGGAGATGGCCAAGGAAGAGGCTGCAGCCCTTCGCAGGCGGCGGGACGAACTTGAATCAAGGCTCAAGCTTCTTCTCATGCCCAGGGATCCAAGGGATGACAAGAATGTCATTCTCGAGATCCGGGCGGGTACGGGCGGTGAGGAGGCAGGGCTGTTTGCAGGGGATCTGTTTCGCATGTACTCCCGTTACGCCGAGGTCAAGGGATGGACCGTGGAGGTGATTGAAAGCAGTCACTCGAGTGCCGGCGGGTTCAAGGAGGTGATCTCCATGGTCAAGGGCAATGGGGCTTTTAGTGCGTTCAAGTACGAAAGTGGCACCCACCGGGTGCAGCGGGTGCCTGAAACCGAGACCCAGGGGCGGGTTCACACCTCGGCCGTGACGGTCGCCGTTCTGCCCGAGGCAGAAGATGTGGAGCTCAAGATTGAACCCTCCGAACTCAAGGTGGATGTTTTCAGGGCCTCGGGGCCGGGCGGTCAGTCGGTCAATACAACGGATTCCGCCGTCAGGATCACCCATCTGCCCACCGGAATCATCGCCACCTGCCAGGATGAGAAGTCCCAGATCAAGAACAAGATTGCGGCCATGAAGGTTCTCAAAGCCCGAATCCTTGATGCCATGGTCAGGGAACAGGAGGCCAAAAGGGCTGCCCAGCGCAAGGGGCAGGTGGGAACCGGTGATCGGTCCGGAAGGATCAGGACCTACAACTTTCCCCAGGGCAGGATGACGGACCACAGGATCGGCCTTACCCTGTACAAACTCGACAGCATCATGGGCGGTGATATCCAGGATATCATCGACGAACTCAAGACCCATGCCCAGGCCGAAGCCCTCAAGGAAGCAAACTAGACCGTGGCAACGGACAGGGATCTTTGGACCATCCGGCGGATACTTGCCTGGACGGAAGGGTATTTTGAGGAACGGCAAATTGACAGTCCCCGCCTGGCCGCAGAAATGCTGCTCTCCCATGCCCTCGGCATCAAGCGGCTTGATCTCTACCTCCAGCATGATCGTCCCCTTAACCGCGATGAACTTACCGCCTTCCGCCAGTTGATAGAACGCAGGGGTGGGCGTGAGCCCGTGGCCTATATTATCGGCACCAAGGGGTTCTGGGAGTCTGAACTAAAGGTGGCACCCGGTGTGCTTATTCCCCGGCCGGACACAGAGGTGCTTGTGGAACAGGCCCTTGACGTGCTTGACCGTAAAAATGCCTCCAGGGGCCGTGTGCTTGAACTGGGTGTGGGGTCGGGTGCGGTGATTATCAGTCTTGCAAAGGCCCATCCCGGGTTGCACTGTTTTGCAACGGATGTTTCCCTGATTCCCTTGAATGTTGCAGCCTTTAACGCAAAGCAGGAACTGGAAACGTCAAACGTGTCGTTTGCGGCAGGTTCCTGGTTTTCGCCTTTCAATGGAAGGGCGCAGTTTGATCTCATTGTTTCTAATCCACCCTATATTCCCACCGGCGAAATTCCAGGTCTTCAGCCTGAAGTGAGCCGTTTTGAGCCCCGTCTGGCCCTGGACGGAGGCGCCGACGGCCTGGACTGCATCCGCTTGATCATGGCCGGGGCCTGCGATCACCTTGTTCCGGGAGGATCTCTGCTGATTGAAACCGGGTCGAACCAGCGGAGGGGGGTTGAAAGGATATTTCGGGATTGCCCGGGGTTCTCCACCATTGAGTTTTTTAACGACTATGCAGGACTCCACCGGGTTGTCAGGCTGGGAAAAAAAGATTGCCAATGAATGTCCCTTCTGATATATAAAGAAGGATTTGTTAACGGTGAAACGATCACCACTATTACACACACTCCCTGATCCTGCATTGGGTGCATTTCAACGCTGTATGGAATGTCTGTGTCGGAAAAGACAGGAGTGGTGGAAAAAAACCATTTAAAGAGATTTGGAGAAAATTATGGCTTACGTTACAATGAGAGAACTTCTTGAGGCAGGCGTCCATTTCGGTCACCAGACCCGGCGTTGGAATCCCAAGATGAAAAAGTACATTTTCGGCGCAAGAAACGGTATTTATATCGTCGATCTTCAGCAGACGGTCAAGATGTTCAGGGATGCCTATGATTTTATTACCGACGTGACGGCCCAGGGCAAGAGCGTTCTGTTTGTGGGGACCAAGAAACAGGCACGGGACTCTGTGTATGAAGAGGCCAATCGGGCCGAGACCTTTTATGTGCAGAACCGCTGGCTTGGCGGAATGCTGACAAATTTCCAGACCATCAAGAAGACCATCGCCCGGTTTGAATTTCTGAGCACCATTGAAAATGACGGCACCATCGAAGACTACCCCAAGAAAGAGCGGGTCAAGATGGCCAAGGAGCGTATCAAGCTTGAGGCGTGTATCGGCGGTATATCCAAGATGAAAAATCTGCCCGGTGCGATTTTTGTGATTGATCCCAAGAACGAGTCCATTGCCGTTAAAGAGGGTAAAAGACTCGGTATTCCCATCGTGGCGGTTGTTGATACCAACTGTGATCCCGATGACATCGATTACGTCATCCCCGGTAACGACGATGCCATTCGATCCATTCGCCTGTTTGCTTCAAAGATTGCCGATGCCGCCATTGAAGGTCGTCAGCGTTACCTTGAGAAACAGAATGCAGGCGCTGACAAAGAGATGGATGAGGCGGCCTTTGGGGGCGCTGCACCTGTTGCGGCTGTGGAGAGAACCATCGAGTCCGACGGTTCGGACGGACCTGTTGTGGAGATGATCAGAAGAAAAACAATTCCTGCCGATCAGGCAGAATAGATATAAGGAGCTTTAGAAATGGCTGAAATAACAGCGGCAATGGTAAAAGAACTCAGGGATAAAACCGGGTCCGGCATGATGGACTGCAAAAGGGCACTGGCTGAAAACGACGGTGACCTTGAAAAATCCCTTGATTATCTTCGTACAAAAGGGCTGGCCAAGGCACAGAAAAGAGCCGGCAGGGCAACCTCCGAGGGCGTTATCTTTCCCTATATTCACACCGGGGCAAAGCTTGGGGTTCTGGTTGAAATCAACTGTGAGTCGGACTTTGTAGCAAAGACAGAGGCCTTCCTTGATTTTGCCAAAAATATTGCCATGCACATTGCAGCGGCAAATCCCGGCGGACTGAACCCCGAAGACATTCCTGCGGAGACGGTTGCAAGGGAGAGGGATATCTACCGCTCCCAGGCCCTGGAACAGGGAAAACCTGAAAACATCGTGGACAAGATTGTGGACGGTCAGATTCAGAAGTTCTACAAGGACTCCTGCCTCATGAGCCAGCCCTACATCCGTGACCCCAAAAAGACGATTGCCGAGATCACCACCGAGGCCATTGCCAAGATTGGGGAAAATATCCAGATCAAGCGATTTGCACGTTTTCAAATAGGAGAATAACCTTGGACGGGACACCCGAATTTGACAGAATTCTGATTAAACTCAGCGGCGAGGCATTGATGGGCGATCAGGGCTTTGGTATCAAGCCTGAAATGATCAACTATGTTGCAAAAGAGGTGGCAGAGGTTCACAGGTTGGGTGTCCAGGTTTCCATGGTCGTGGGCGGCGGCAACATCTTCAGGGGTGTTGCCGGAAGCTCGGCAGGCATGGACCGGGCATCGGCCGATAATATGGGAATGCTGGCAACGGTGATCAACAGCCTTGCCCTGTGCGATGCCCTGGAAAAGCAGGGTGTGCCCACGCGGGTACAGTCGGCCCTGCCCATGAACCAGGTGGCCGAGCCCTTTATTCGCAGAAAGGCCGAGCGTCATCTGGAAAAAGGCCGGGCCGTTATTTTTGCCGCAGGCACGGGTAATCCCTACTTTACCACGGACACGGCAGCGGTCCTCCGGGCCCAGGAACTCCATGCCCAGATTCTGTTCAAGGCAACCCAGGTGGACGGGGTCTATGACAAGGATCCGGCCCTGCACGAGGATGCGACGTTTATTAAAAAGATTTCGTATATGGAAGTATTGGAACGTCAACTGCGTGTCATGGACATGACTGCCATTTCCCTGGCCATGGACAACGATCTGCCCCTTCAGATCTTTGATCTCCACACCCGGGGTAACATTGCAAAGGCCGTGTGTGGAGGCGGGATCGGCACCAGAATCTATAACAGCTGAGCATTGATGGAGCAAAAACGATTATGATAAACGAACTATACAAGGAAACCCGGGACAGGATGGCCAAATCCGTCAAGGCCCTTGAAAAAGAGATGACCCGGGTGCGCACGGGCCGGGCGTCCATGACCATGCTCGACGGCGTCAAGGTTGACTACTACGGAACCCTGACCCCGTTGAATCAGATGGCCTCCATTGCCATACCCGAAAGCCGGATGATCACCGTCCAGCCCTGGGATATCAGCGCCATTAAAGAGGTTGAAAAGGGGATTCTCAAGGCAAACATCGGCCTGACCCCTTCAAACGACGGTAAGATCATCCGGATTACCATTCCGCCGCTGACCGAAGACAGGCGCAGGGAGATTGCCAAGGCGGTTCACAACTCCTGTGAAGAGTTCAAGGTCGCCGTTCGAAATATCCGACGGGACAGCAATGATACCTTGAAATCCCTTCAAAAGGACGGTGACATCAGCGAGGATGAGAATTTCAAGGCCCAGAAAGAAGTTCAGGATATCACCGACGAGTTTATCAGTAAGATCGAAGCGGTGTTTGCGGCCAAAGAAAAGGAAATCCTTGAGCTCTAGCCTTTTTGAACAGCATGGGATTGACCCGGAGCGGATTCCCCACCACGTTGCCGTGATCATGGACGGTAATGGCCGCTGGGCTCAAAAAAGGTTCATGAACCGTGTCAACGGCCACCAGCGTGGGGTAGAAACGGTTCGCACCGTTGTCACAGCGGCCCGGAAGATCGGTGTCAAGGTGCTTACCCTGTATGCCTTTTCAACGGAAAACTGGTCCAGACCGGCCGCCGAGGTGACAGCGCTCATGGGGCTTCTCAAACGGTTCCTTGCAAAGGAAATTGATGACCTTGAACGTCAGGGGGTTCGCCTCAATGTGATCGGTCAGCGGTCCAGGCTTCCAGACGATGTTCAAACCCAGATTGCCCAGGCCATGGCCCAGACCCGGGGCAATACCGGCATGGTCTTGAACCTTGCCCTGAGCTACGGCGCAAGGGAAGAGATTACAAGGGCGGTTCGAGCGATTGTCCACGGGGTCTGCTCAGGCAAAATTTCAGCCCTGGATATTACAGAGGAAACCGTGGCCCAGCATCTTTACACCGGCGGTCAGCCCGACCCCGACGTTCTGATTCGTACAAGCGGGGAGATGCGCCTGAGCAATTTCATGCTCTGGCAGCTCGCCTACGCTGAACTTTTTATCACTGATACCCTGTGGCCCGATTTTTCCCAACAGGAATTTCTCGATATTATCAAACAATATCAGACCCGGGAGCGCAGGTACGGAAAGGTCCCATGCACCTCAAACGATGGATCACAGCAATAGTCCTTGTCCCAGCCCTTTTTCTTCTTCTCCTGAAGGGATCTGCCCCGGCCTTTACCGTGGTGGTCACCCTTGTGGCCCTTGTTGGGCTCAAAGAGTACCTTACCATTGTCAACGCCCCTGGCAGTCCCGATAAATTTCCGGTTATCCTCTTGATCCTCGCCCATGTCATGTGCGTTGCCATCATCTGGGGGGCACACGCAGGCGGGGCAGGGGCGGCCCTTGCCATGGTTGCCCTCAACCTGTTGATCACGGCCCTTGTGGTTGTTTTTACCTTTTCCCCTGATTCCACGATCCTTGACAGCGCATTCAAGCAGATCATGGGCATTGTCTACATTCCCCTGTTTCTGTCGTTCCTTGTGCTGATTCGAAATTCCCATCAGGGTGCCCTTTGGGTCATCTGGACCTTTCTCATCGTTGCGGCAAGCGACACCGGGGCATTTTACGTGGGCACCCATTTCGGCCGCCGCAAGCTTTCTCCCCGGGTGAGCCCCAACAAGAGCGTTGAAGGTTCAATTGCAGGGATTGCAACGGCAGTTCTGGTCGGCGTCGTGTTCAATCAGCTGTTTGTTGACGGCGTTTCCCTGTTCCAGGCAATCGGCTTTTCAGTCCTGGCAGCCGTTGTGGGGCAGGTAGGCGACCTGTTTGAATCGGCATTAAAGAGAAGGGGAGGGATAAAGGATTCAGGATCGATTCTTCCCGGCCACGGCGGAATACTTGACCGCATTGACGGACTGATTTTTGCCCTGCCCCTTGCCTTTGCCTTTAAGTCTCTGTTGTGATGTTTCTGAGATGAAAAAACGACTATCCATTCTGGGTTCAACCGGTTCAATCGGCACGAGCGCCCTTGACGTGGTGCTGATGCATCCGGATCTGTTCGAGGTGCGGGTGCTGGCCGCAGCCACCAGCATTGAGCTGCTGGCCCGCCAGGTCAGGGCCTTTAACCCTGAAACCGTTGTGGTCATCGATGAAACCCATGCCGCAAGGCTGGCGGATCTCCTTGCCGGCGGCACACTTCCCGAGATTCTCTTTGGTGATTCCGGTTATGCCAGGGCCGCAAGCCACGAAAATGCGGACCTTGTGCTCCTTGCCATGGTCGGTGCTGCAGGTCTTCTGCCTGCCATCGAAGCCATCAAGGCCGGAAAAGAGGTGGCCCTTGCCAACAAGGAGACCCTTGTCATGGCAGGCGACCTTGTCATGGGACTTGCCCGGACGAACAAGGTCTCTATTTTGCCGGTGGACAGTGAACATTCGGCCATATTCCAGTGCCTTGCCGGAAATCAGGCCAGGGACCTTAAAAAGATTTTTTTAACGGCCTCGGGCGGGCCGTTTCTCCACACTCCAAAAGACAAATTTTCAACCATCAGACCCGAACACGCCCTGAGCCATCCCACCTGGAACATGGGCCACAAGATTTCCATTGATTCAGCCACTCTCATGAACAAGGGCCTTGAGATCATCGAAGCGGTTCATCTGTTTGACCTTGCCGTCGACCAGGTGGAGGTGATTGTTCATCCCCAGAGTATTGTCCACTCCATGGTGGGATTCAAGGACGGTTCGGTCATGGCCCAGATGGGTGTTCCAGACATGCGAACGGCCATCGCCCTTGCCTTTTCCTGGCCCCACCGGCTGACCCTTGATCTTGAATTTCCTGATTTTACAGCCCTGGGCGGCCTTGCCTTTGAACGACCAGACACCGGTCGTTTCCCCTCAATTGGTTTTGCCGTTGAGGCCTGCCGTCAACGGGGCACCCTGCCGGCAGTAATGAATGCGGCAAACGAGATTGCGGTTCAGGCCTTTTTAACGGCCCGGATTGATTTTTCCGGCATATTCACCATGGTTGAAAAGACCATGGCACTCCACCAGAGGGTTGACGAACCCACCCTTTCAGATATATTAGAAGCAGACGAATGGGCAAGGCAGACGGCTTTGGCCCTTATCTAGCAAGGACGGTATTATGGGTCATTCATTGGTTGCATTTGTGGTGGTTCTGGGTGTTTTGATTTTTTTCCACGAACTGGGACATTTTCTTGTGGCAAGATTCTTTGGAGTGGGGGTTGAAACCTTCTCCCTGGGGTTTGGTCCAAAAATTTATCGGAAAAAAATCGGATTGACCGAGTATTGTCTGTCAATTATTCCCCTGGGCGGGTATGTTAAGATGGTCGGCGAAGATCCATCAACACAGATTCCTGACCAGGACCGCTCGCTTTCGTTTACCCACAAGCGGCTCTACCAGAAAAGCCTTATTGTGGCGGCCGGCCCGATTTTCAACTTTGTCCTGGCCGTCCTTATCTTTTACGTGCTGTTCCAGGTGTCGGGCAGTTACTATGTGCGGCCCGTGGTGGGTACGGTTGCCGATGGCTCGCCGGCCATGAGCGCCGGAGTCAAGCCCGGGGACCTGATTGAGGCCATAGACGGGGTTCGGGTTGAATCCTGGGACGAAATGGTTGCCTTGATCGGCGAGTCCAGGGCGGAAAAGCTTGAGTTTCTCATCAACAGGAACGGGCAGACCCTGGGCATTCCCATTGTTCCGGAGCAGTCCACAGCCACCAATATCTTTGGTGAGACCATTAAAAAGCCCATGATCGGCATCTCATCGGCGGGCGATGTGGTTCACCAACGCCTCAATCCCCTTGAGGCCCTGACCGAGTCGTTTGTCAGAACCTGGGAAATCATCAAGCTTACCCTGATGTCCGTCGGGAAAATTTTTACAGGATCGGTGTCGGCAAAGACCCTGGGCGGACCCATCATGATCGCCCAGATGGCCGGTCAGCAGGCCGAGGCCGGCATGGCCAACCTGGCCTTTTTCATTGCCATGCTCAGCATCAACCTCGGCATCATCAACCTCTTTCCCGTGCCGGTCCTTGACGGGGGACATCTGGTTTTTTTCGGTCTCGAAGCCCTGACCGGGAAACCTGCCGGCGAAAGACTCCGGGAACGTGCCAACCAGTTTGGTATGGTGCTGCTTCTGACCCTGATGGTTTTTGTCTTTTATAACGATATTTTAAGAATATTTAATGGTGAATAATTATGATCTCCTGTATAGAGATTGCCCTGAAGCCCGATCTTTTTGATGCGGAAGCCGCAAGCCTTAAAAAAAAGGCCCTTGATTATTTTAATATCAGGCTGACCGACGCCAGGACAGTCAACCTTGTCACCCTGGAGGCCGATTTCACCCGGGATGAGCTCTGTGTCATCAAGGATGAGATCCTCACCAACCCGGTGACCCAGATCTCTTCTTTAAGCCCCCTTGACATTGCCTTTGACTGGTGCATCTGGATCGGTTTACGGCCCGGGGTTCGGGACAACCCGGCCAGCACGGCGGTCGAGGCCGTGGAAGATTTGTTGACTCAACGTTCTGACGCCCTGGACGGAATCTACACCTCAAAGCGGTATGCGGTTACAGGAGACGGCCTTAAACGCGAGGAAATTGAAACCCTGGCCAGGGAATTGCTGTCAAACCCCATCATCCAGCAGTGGAAGGTGTTCGCCCGGGCCGAGTGGGATCCCGAACAGGGGGTGAATACGGCACCGGCCAAGGTGCGCCTGGACCACGAGCCCGAGTTTGCCGTCCTCAGCATCGGTTCGGACGAGGAACTTCAGACCATCAGCGACCAGCGCAATCTTGCCCTCAATCCCAGGGATATCCCGGTGATCAGGGGGTACTTTCTAGACCCGGATGTCAAACGATCCCGGGCCGAGGCAGGCCTTGCTGAACCCACGGATCTTGAGCTTGAGTATATTTCCCAGGCGCGCAGCGACCATTGCAACCACAACACCTTCCAGGGTCTGTTCCGCTATGTTGACGCCGACACCGGTGAAGCGTGCATTGAGGAAAATCTGTTTAAAAAATACATCAAGGCGCCGACCCTTGAACTCAAGGCGAAAAAACCCTGGGTGGTTTCAGTCCTGTGGGACAATGCAGGGGTGGGCCGATTTGATGCGTCCAACAACTATGTGATCACGGGCGAGACCCACAATTCACCCTCGAACATGGAGGCCTACGGCGGCGCCATCACGGGCATTGTAGGGGTTTACCGGGACCCCATGGGAACCGGACTGGGTTCCAGGCTCATCATGGGCAGTTTCGGATTCTGCGTGGGTGAGCTTGATTACAAGGGGCCTTTAAAGCCCAATCTCCACCCCCGGCGGCTCCTTGACGGGGTCGTTGAGGGCGTCAAGGACGGGGGCAACAAGAGCGGGGTTCCCACCACCTTTGGCCAGACCCTGTTTAACAGCGGGTACCTGGGAAAAAGCCTTGTCTTTGTTACGGCCCTCGGCATCATGCCAGCCCAGGTTAAAGGTCGTCCCAGCCATGAAAAAGAGACCTGTCCCGGGGATCTCATCGTCATGAGCGGGGGCAGGGTGGGCAAGGACGGCATCCACGGGGTCACGGCTTCGTCCGAAGTGCTGTCGGAAAACACCCCTGCCGGCCATGTCCAGATTGGCGATCCCTACACCCAGAAGAAGATGCACGATTTTCTCCTTGCGGCAAGGGACGAGGGGCTCTACCGGTTCATCACGGACAACGGCGGCGGCGGACTCTCATCGTCCGTGGGCGAGTCTGCCATGATCAGCAACGGCTGTGAGGTCTGGCTGGACCGGGTACCCTTAAAGTACGAGGGTCTTGACATGTGGGAGATCTGGATCTCCGAGTCCCAGGAGCGCATGACCATTGCCGTGCCGCCGGAAAACATCGACCGGTTCCTGGCCCTTTCCATGGCGCATGCCGTTGAGAGCACGGTGATCGGCACCTATACGGACTCGGGTAAGCTCCACATCAAGTACCGGGATCAGACCTGTGCCCATGTGGACATGGATCTTCTGGACAAAGGCTTTCCCCACTGGGAGTTTGACGCGGTGTGGACGTCGCCTGAAACAAGGGGGTTGTACGAGCCCGTACTTGGCGAGCCTAAGGATTTCGGGTGCCTTGTCTGCGATATTCTCCAGCGGCCCAACATCTGCTCCAAGGAGTACATCCTCCGCCAGTACGACCATGAGGTCCAGGGGGGAAGTGTAGTAAAACCCCTTGTGGGACTGAATCGCAACATTCCGTCCGACGCTTCGGTGATCCGTCCGGTGCTGGAATCCGCCAGGGGCCTTGCCTTTTCCCAGGCCATCATTCCCTGGTACTCAAAGATCGACGCCTTTCACATGATGACCTGCACCATTGACGAGGCGGTTCGTCGCATTATTGCCGTTGGCGGCACCCTTGATCACATTGGCGGGGTTGACAATTTCTGCTGGCCTGCCATCGGGTATGATCCGGTCAAGAACCCCGACGGTAAATTTAAGGCGGCCCAGCTGGTCCGGGCCTGCCGGGCGTTGAAACAGGCGTGCATCTCCTATGGGATACCGCTGCTTTCCGGCAAGGATTCCATGTATGTGGACGGCCATCTGACCGGCAATTACGGAGAAACGGTCAAGGTGTCGGCCCTTCCCACGGTTCAGTTTTCCGCAACCGGGGTGATTGCCGATATTGCAACCACGGTGACCATGGATCCCAAGGTCAGCAAAGATCTTGTTTATGTGCTGGGCGAAACCTTGAACGAACTTGGAGGGTCCGAGTATTACGAGCTCTGCGGGACCACGGGCCTTAACGTTCCAAAGGTTAAGTTTGAAAAATTCAAGGTGGTTTACAAGGCCCTTGCCCGGGCCATTGAAAAGGGGATCATCGCCTCGGCCCACGCGGTTTCACGGGGCGGGCTCGGGGTTCATCTTCCCCTGTGTGCCATGGCCGGCGGCCTTGGCATGGACATCGACCTTGCTGCGGTTCCAAAGAACGTTCAAAGGGGCGGGTTGAGAAACGACACCCTGCTGTTTTCCGAATCAGCGGGCCGGTTTATTGTCACCGTGGCGCCTGAAAACAGGGAAATTGTTGAAAAGCTCTTCAAGGGCATGGCAGCCGCCTGTGTGGGAACCGTGACCGACCAGCATAAACGTTTGAAAATCAGGGCCGTTGATGGACGGGTCCTTGTTGACACGGATATTGACACCCTTGAAACCGCATGGCAAAGACCGTTGGGAGAGATGTAATGAAACAGGTACGAGCGCTCGTATTAACCGGATTTGGACTCAACTGCGACATGGAAACAGCCCGGGCCTTTGAGCTTGCAGGGGCCTCGGCCCAAAGGGTTCACATTAACGCCCTGGTCAACCACAGTGTTGACCTTGACGGATTTCACATCCTTGTCTTTGGTGGTGGTTTCAGCTGGGGAGACGACCACGGCGCCGGGGTGATCCAGGCATTGAAGCTTAAGAACCATCTGGGTGACAAGCTGCTCTCGTTTGTGGAAAAGGGCCGGCTGGTCATGGGTATCTGCAACGGTTTCCAGACCCTTGTCAACCTGGGGCTGCTGCCTGGCCTGGATGGGGATTACACCCAAAGAAGCGTTGCCCTGACCTGGAACGACTGCGGCAATTTCAGGGATCAATGGGTCAACCTCCAGGGAGATCAACAAAGTCCCTGTGTGTTTACGCCGGGCATGGCGGCCTTGGAACTGCCCGTTCGCCACGGCGAGGGCAAGTTTGTCACAGACGAGAAAACCCTTGCCCGGCTCATTGCCAGCAACCAGGTGGTGTTTCGCTATGCCGACAGGAACAACCAGCCGGCCAGGGGGCGTTTTCCCATGAACCCCAACGGCGCCATGGACGACATTGCCGGCATCTGTGACCCCACGGGCAGGATTTTCGGCCTGATGCCCCATCCTGAAGCGTTCAACCACCCGTCCAACCACCCGGACTGGCCTAGGACAAAAGAGATATTAAAGCGTTCTGGGAAAAAATCTGACCCGGGAGTAACGCCTGGAATTCAGATTTTCAAGAACGGTGTGGATTACATGAGGTCAACAATTTAGCAACAGAACAGAAAACTTTCAGACAGTGGGCCTTAGGCCGTGCGTTTCAGTGAAATAAAATAGTCTTCACTGAAAACCGCGTTGAGATCCACTGTGATTAATTTTATGAACTTTGAAATAAGACCCTATCAGGTCAATGATGCTGTGTCCGTCATTCGGCTGTGGACTGACTGTGGGCTTGTCGTTCCCCAGAACAATCCCCATGAGGACATTTGCCGAAAGCTCAAGGTTCAGCCGGAAATGTTTCTGGTGGGGTGCATCGACGGGCAGATTGCAGCCACTGTCATGGCAGGTTACGACGGCCATCGCGGCTGGATCAACTACCTTGCCGTGGATCCTGTTTATCAAGGCTCTGGCATGGGCAGACGTATCATGGAAAAGGCGGAAACCCTGCTTCAGCAATCGGGTTGCCCGAAAGTCAACCTCCAGATACGAACTACCAATGTCAAGGTAATTGAGTTCTATCAAAAAATCGGGTACAAACAGGACAATGTCATCAGTTTCGGCAAGCGCCTGATTTCGGATGAATGAGCAAAGGGCAATGCCCGCCCCGGGTCGCCCATATAACCGGCACGGCCGGAGCGAGGGATGGCATCCGGCCACAACGAACGATGAAACGCCTCTGTTTGCAATGCTTCGGTGGGCGTTTCATATAAACCCACATGTCCTGTCGGACACAACGAACGCTGAAACACGAAGATACAGGACAGGCGATAGTTCCATTCCGCCCCCTTTGGTCGCCCTGACCGAAACGGTAAACGTCAGGGGCTTTTTGCCCTTCCAGACTAAAGCGCAGGAACTGCGGGCTAAAGTCCTCAAACAACCTGCGCTTTTAAACGCCTGGAAGGGCAAAAAGCCTACTCCCTTTGGTTTACAATGTTCCGGACAGGGCGACCAAAGGGGGCTCAAAAGTCGAGACTTTCACAATAATGTTTCGACGGCCGTTTCATAAACCGGCATGGCCGGAACGACGTATCTGCTCTGGCCACAACGAAGCATGAAATTTGAACCTTCGACCGCAGAGGCGACCAGGGGTAGGTTTTGCCCGTAGCGGATTAAACGGCAGCGGTCAGCATGGACGCTGAAGGAGCTGCCGTTTCCCTCGGAGCAGCCCAGGACGGGCTGCGAGAATGAGCGGAGGGCAATACCTTCCTCTGGTCGCCGGAATGATACGAGTTTCATATAGCCGGCACGGCCGGAGCGAGGGATGGCATCCGGCCACAACGAACGTTGAAACGCCCCTGTTTGCAACGCTTCGGAGGGCGTTTCATATAATTTAAAGGGCAGGATTTTCCATGGGATTATCTCATCGATCTTTTTTTTGCGTTGCCATGGCAGGGGCGCTTTTTTCCTTGTTGATGGTGTTTTTTTCCCAGCCGTCCGTGGGGGGTGAATCCTTTAAAATCCTGCGCATTACTCCCCAGGGCATGGACGTTCCGGCAAAGCGCCAGATCACCATTGAGTTCAACCAGAAGGCAGTTCCCCTGGGAAGAATGGAAAGGGAGCAAAGTGAAATCCCCATTACCTTTGATCCCCCGTTAAACGGCCAGTGGCGGTGGCTGACCCCTTCTACCCTGGGCCTTGAGCTTGACGAACAAGAGCGGCTCAAACCTGCCACGGTTTATACCATGACCATCCAACCCGGTATTGTGGCCGAGGACGGTTCCGGATTGACCCGGCCCTGGGTTCATTCGTTTACCACCCTCCGGCCCCAGATGCGATATTTCGGCTTTAAAACCTGGGAAGCGCCTGGGACGCCCGTGCTCAGGCTGGTATTTAACCAGCCGGTGCTGGGGCCTTCCCTGGAAGATCATCTCTATTTTGAGATAAACAATTCGGCCAGGTCGCGAAACGCTGGGGTGGTTGCTCCCGATCCAGACGACCTGGAACCTGGAGTCGATGTCCCGGTTGAAAACCCTGAAGATCGGGACGGTCAAACCCGCCACGCCGCCAGGGCTCGACGGGTATGGCTGGTGTCACCGAAAAATGAGTTGCCCCACGATGCCCGGGTGTCCCTTGGCATCAGGGCAGGTGTTCGATCGGGCCTGGGACCTGTTCCCGGCGTTTCAAACCCGAGCCTTGCTGTGTTTCACACCTTTCCGGAGTTCAAGTTCCTGGGCCTTGAAGCCTACCCGATCAACGCGGATAAAGCGTTGCTGATCCGGGCTGGTTCCAAGAATGAAACCATGCCAAGACCCAACCCCCTGGCCCGTACGGCCCTTGTTTTTTCCACGCCGGTAAGTGTGGATGATTTCAGAAAGAGCGTGGAATTCGTTCCAGGCCTTGCACACGAACGGCCGGGTTTTAATCCCTGGGCCAATGTTTATGCCTATTCCGGCCTGGGTTTTGTCCACAAACAGGGACAGACCTACCGGGTCTCTTTGCCTGTAAATCTAGCGGCCCATACCCCCTACCGGGTCAAGGAGAGCGCCGTACGCCTCAGGGACCAGTTCGGCCGGCGTCTTGAAAATCCACTGGATTTTTCCTTTCACACCGACCACCGGCCCCCGGACTATACCCTTGTCTACGATACTGCTGTTCTGGAAAACGGTACGGACAACGATCTTCCCCTGGTGGTGACCAACCTTGACCAGGTGACCGTGAACTACCGGCGGATGACTGTTGACAAAGCCCAGGAAAACCTTGAGCACCGGATGCCGGTGCGGACGGTCCAGGATCTGGCCGTTAAGATTCCCCTTGGGGTCAACACCATGCTCGCCGGTCAGTCCGGGGCTGTTTTTGGAACAATAACCACCCGGCCTGTGGTGAAAAAATCAGACTGGCAGAAAACCTTTTTTGTCCAGAAGACCCCGTTTGAGGTCCATGTAAAGTTGGGTCATTTCAACACCCTGGTGTGGGTGGTGGATCTTGAAACCGGGGATCCCGTGGCCGATGCAGCAGTCTTTGTCTACAAAGACGCTGTGACCCGGTTAAAGGGCGACGGGCCTGTCCTGGCACAGGGCGAGACGGACACGGATGGCACCCTGATTTTGCCGGGCACCTTAACCCTTGATCCTGAATTGAAACTGTTTGACTGGAGCTGGGAAAATCAAGACGATCGTCTGTTTGTCAAGGTGGTCAAGGACGATCTGATGGCCCTGGTACCTTTGAGCCCAAGGTTTGAAACCGATACCTATCGGGCCTCGGGCGCTGTTTTTTCCGCTAATCTCAGCCGGCGCTACAGCCATGTCCACACCTGGGGAACCACGGCCCAGGGAATTTACCGTGCCGGTGAAACCATTGATTTCAAAATCTATGTCCGTGACCAGAACAACGGAACCTTTGTCCAGGCCCCCAAAGGGCTGTACACCCTTAAAATCATCAATCCCACGGGCAAGGTGGTGCACGAACAAGACAAGATAACCCTTTCCAGGTTCGGAGCCTTTGACGGCCAGTTTATCACCCCTAAAACCGGCAGTGTGGGGTTTTATACCTTTGAGGTTTCTGCCGATTTTACTGGGATTTCGTGGACCCCTTTAAAGGTGCTGGTCAGTGATTTTGTTCCCGCAGCCTTCAGGGTGACAACACAAGTGAACCAGCCGGTTCTGCGGCCCGGCCAGAGGGTTGAGGTGACAACCACGGCAAAACTCCATGCCGGCGGACCTTACACCCGTGCTGCAGCCCGGGTGAAGGCACGCCTTGAACCCCGGCACTTTTCATCCGCCCATGCCCTGGTAAAAAATTTCTGGTTCCAGTCCGATCAAGACGACCCGGAGGAGGTGGTTTTGTTCAACACCCAGGCTGCCCTTGACAACAGGGGAGCGCTGGTCACAGGGTTTGAACTGACCCACGATCTGACGCCCTTTGGTCGTGTTGTTGTGGAATCGGGTGTCAGGGACGACAGAGGGGGAACCATTGCTGCCACAATCTCGGTTGATTTTTACGGCCGGGATAGGTATGTGGGGTTACGGTCGGACGCCTGGCTCTATTACCAGGGAAAACCTGCGGCCTTTCCCTTTGTGGTGGTGGATGAAACAGGTGCCCCCCTGGCGGGCATCCATACACGGTTCTCGGTTGAACGGATGACCACAAAGGCTTCCAGGGTCAAGGGGGCGGGCAACGCCCATAAGACGATCTATGTGGATGAGTGGACCGGGGTGAAACAATTCCAGGCCGTGTCCGGGGATCAGCCCCTGCCCGTTGATTTCGTTCCAGACAGGCCCGGGGCCTATCGTCTGACGGCAACCATCAAAGACACCAGGGCAAGGGTGCACACAACGAACCTGGGGTTCTGGGTGGCAGGCAATGAACGGGTGATGTGGCACCAGCCAGAGGCCGATGCACTGACCCTGATTGCTGAAAATGATCGCCTTGAAGTGGGTGCCACGGCACGCTACCTGGTCAAAAATCCATTTCCAGGGGCAAAGGCCCTTGTGACGGTCGAGCGGTACGGGGTTCTCAAGCAATGGGTCATGACCCTGGAGACAAGCACCCCTGTGATTGAGTTTCAGGTTGAACCTGAGTTTGCCCCTGGTTTTTTCTTTTCGGTGAACATCGTCTCTCCCAGGGTTGCGACTTTTGTGAAAAACAACGGCCTGGACCTTGGAAAGCCGGTTTCCCGCATGGGATACCACAGGGTTGAGGTGGTTGATCCCACCCGGCAGATCAAGGTCGGTGTGGGAGTGGAACAGCAAACCTATAAACCCGGAGATACGGTCAGGGTTGATGTCCGGGTGGACAACAGGGCCGAGCCCGTGGAGATTGCCGTTGCCGTTCTTGACGAGGCCGTGTTTGACCTTATCGGCCGGGCAGGCAATCCCTTTGATCCCTTCCGGGGGTTTTACACCATTGACGGTCTGGACCTTGTCAACTATTCGCTGATGAAACGACTTGTGGGCATTCAAAACTTTTCCAAAAAAGGGGCCTCACCCGGAGGGGACGGAGGCGCTGCCATTTCCATGCGCTCGATCTTCAAATATGTGAGCTACTGGAATCCGTCGATTTTAACTGACCACAAGGGCAGGGCCGCGTTTGAGTTCAAGGTGCCTGATAACCTCACGGGCTGGCGGATTTTTGCCATGGCCGTGACCCCGACGGACCGCATGGGTACCGGAGAGCAGACCTTTAAGGTGAACCGGCCCACCGAGGTTCGGCCGGTCATGCCCAATCAGGTCATGGTCAACGACAGGTTCAACCCAGGGTTCAGCATTATGAACCGAACCGACCAGGAACGATCTGTGACCGTATCGATCTCTGCCATGGACGATGCTGGCCGTTCCATTGCTGCTGTGGAAAAGACCCTTTTTCTGCCGCCGTTCAAGCGCGGGATCGTGTGGATGCCGGTGACTGCTGAAAAACAGGGAACACTAAGGTTCAGTGCAACGGCCGGGGATGGCCTGGACACGGACGCCATGACCCATTCTTTGACGGTCAACGGCCGAAACGAGGTGACAACGGTTGCGGCCTATGGATCCTTTGATACCAATCGCCTGACCCAGACCCTGGCGGTGCCTGAAAAGATCAGGACAGACCTGGGAAGTCTCGGGGCTGTGGTCTCGTCTTCGGTCGTCGGCACCCTTGAACCTTCCCTGGCCTATATGCGTGATTATCCCTACTCCTGCTGGGAGCAGCGCCTCAGCCGGGCCGTTGTCGCAGCCCTTTTGCCCGATCTTGATCCCTGGATTTCCGGAACAGGCAATCAGTCCATGGATTCAAAAAAAAATCAGGCGTCGGGCAAAACATTTGCCTGGCATGAAAGCCATGAATTTGTGCAGCAGACCCTGGCCCAGGCAATGAACTTTCAGGCCCCCAACGGCGGCATGGCCTATTACAGCCCGGATCAGGAGCGTGTCAGTCCCTATCTGTCGGCCTACACAGCCTTTGCCTTTTCCCTTTTAGCGAAGGCGGGGTACGCGGTGCCAAAAAATGTCGAGCAAAATCTCCACGCCTTTGTTCGCACCCTTTTAAAACAGGACCTGGTGCCGCAATTTTATTCCCCTGGGATGAAGGCAACGGTACGGGCCGTTGCCCTGGCAGCCCTTGCCCAGGGCAACCAGGGTAAGCTGGACGACCTTGAGCGGGTATTTCCCCACCTTAAGTCCATGGGGCTCTTTGGCAGGGCCATGCTGCTGGAGGCGGCCCTCGTGACCCCGGGAGCCGGTGCAATGGCCGACAGTTGCGTTGATGCCATCCTGGCCCTTTCAAGCCGGACCGGGGGAAAGGTGAGCTTCAGCGAAACCCTTGACATTGGGTACCGCCAGATAGCGTCAACACCCGTCCGGGCCAACAGCGCGGTTCTTGCCGCCCTGGTCGCCTATGCGGGTCAAGGAAACAACGCCTTGTCCCGGGATATTCCCCAGGGTATTGTCCGTTACCTGACCGACACCCGCAGGGGTCGGGATCACTGGGAAAGCACCCAGGACAGTGTTTTTGCCGTAAGGGGGCTACTGGCCTATGCCCAGGCCTTTGAGAACGAAAAAACAGCCATGAACGTCACGGCCCGGGTTGATGACCAGGCCCTTGGAACGGCTGATTTTCAAGGCAAGAACCAGGAGAGCGTCCGCCTGACCCGGCCGATTCAACCCGATGATCCGGGCAGATCCCGCTTGCTGACCGTTGAACGAAATGGCCAGGGACGGCTCTACGTTCAGTCGTTCATTTCCTATGCCCCGGAGGCGCCTGCCACAAAGTCTGTCAATGCAGGCATTTCGGTGCAGCGAAGGGTGTGGGTTGAGCGCGACGGAAAATTTGTCGCCCTCACTGATCCTGTGACCCTCAGGGCCGGCGATCTGGTGCGGGTGGACCTGTGGGTTTCCCCGGGCGGTGCCAGGAACTTTGTGGTTGTGGACGACCCTGTCCCGGGCGGGCTTGAGCCGGTGAATCGCGACCTTGCAACCGCTTCAATCCAGGACCTGGGAGCAGAAGATCCTGACCCGGCAGCGGATGCAGGCCAACGCTGGTTCTATCACAGGGAACTGACCCACAAAGGGGTGAGGTTCTATTCAGAAAGGCTTCCCCAGGGCCGTTACCGCCTCTCTTACACGGCCCAGGCCATCTCTTCCGGACGCTTTGCCTGGCTTCCGGTGCGGGCCCGGGAAATGTATGACACGGACGTATTCGGCCAGGGGGTTGAAACCACCCTTGTGGTGAAGGACTCTGATAGATGAGGGTGGGGTGGACCTGGGCGCGGATCTTTGCCCTTGCCGGGGCAGTGGTTGTTCTTGGAACGACGGGCGTCATGGTCAAAACCCGGAAGGAGATGGTGCCATGGACCCGGCCTCTGGCAGACCTTGTAAAAGCGGTTTCAAAGCCAACCCTGGCTGACAGGTACAACAATCCATTGACCGTCACCTACACCAACCCGTGGAACACCTCTCCTCTAAGCCTTCACCAGATACCCGACCGTTTAATAAAACTCTTTCTCGTTTCCGAGGACAAACGGTTTTTTCGCCACAGCGGGGTGGACTGGACAGCCAGGCTCCACGCCCTGGTTCAAAATGTTGTGGCATTTCATACGGTTCGGGGGGCAAGCACCATCACCGAACAGGTGGTGCGCATGGTGCACCCGAGAAAGCGGCGTATCTGGGCAAGGTGGCTCGAAGGGTTTGAAGCCATGGCCCTTGAAGCGGTCAACACAAAGGCGTCGATTCTCGAGTTCTACCTGAACCAGGTGCCCTATGCCGGCAACAGGCGGGGGGTTGCCCAGGCGGCCCTCTTCTATTTCAACCGGTCCCTGGACACCTTGAATCTAAGGGAGATGATGGCGCTGGTTGTTCTGGTGCGGGCACCATCCAGCTATGACCTGGGCAAAAATCCCGGGGCCATTCAGCCGGCACTTGCCCGTTTCGCGCGCTCGGCATTTGACCGGACAATGATAACAGCCCCTGAGCTTGCACGGGTCAGCAACGGCAGTTTCCAGCTGGAACCTCCGGGGCTCACCGTTGAGGCCCGTCATTTTGCACAATTTGCCCTTAGCGCCTTAAAGACCGGGCCAGGTCTGTTCCAGGGTCAGGCATTGCCTGTGCACGCCCCCTTGTCGGGCAATGATCCAGGTGAAGGCCTGGGAAGGATAACGACCACCCTTGACGGTTCCCTCCAGAATTTTGCCCGGACAACCATGGCGGCAAGGGTTGCTGATCTTCACAACAGGGGGGTCTCAAACGGGGCCTGCCTTGTGGTCGGTCACAGAACCCGGGAAATCCTTGCCTGGGTTTGCGTGGGCGGGGAAGATTCCCGGCTGATCAATTCAGTGCAAGTTCCCCGGCAGCCGGGTTCGACGTTAAAACCTTTTCTGTACGCCCTTGCCCTTGAACAGGGGTGGAACGCGGCAAGCCTGATCCAGGACACGCCCCTTGCAAACCCTGTGGGTACGGGGCTTCACACCTATCACAATTACAGCCGCCGTTACTATGGCCCGGTCACCCTGCGCCAGGCCCTTGGAAATTCGCTCAACATCCCGGCCATCAGAACCATTGGTTTCACCGGGGTTGACGCTTTTTTGTCAACCCTTGCAAGCCTTGGGATCACAAGCCTTGACAGGCATCCTGAATTTTACGGAGACGGTCTTGCCCTGGGAAACGGGGAGGTCACCCTGTATGAGCTGGTTCAGGCCTATGCAACCCTTGCCTGCCAGGGGGTTTTCTCTCCCCTGACGTGGCGGGCCGATCCGCGCTGGAATTTGAAAAAAACAAGGGTGTTTTCCCGGGAAACGGCATCGATCATCGCCAACATTCTCTCTGACCCAGAGGCCAGGGGGCTTGAATTCGGAAGGGGCTCGCTGCTTAATTTTCCCCTGGAAACGGCTGTCAAGACGGGCACCTCCAATGACTACAACGACGCCTGGACCGTGGGGTTCAACAACGACTACACCGTTGGGGTCTGGATGGGAAACCTTGACGGACGCCCCATGGACGGGGTTACAGGTGCCACAGGACCTGCCATGGTGGTCCGGTCCCTGTTTGCACGGCTTAACCAGAAGGGCGACACAGCCCCACTTTATTTGAGTCCGAATCTCGTTCGGAAAAAAGTTGTATTGGCCATTCCGGGCACCGGCGCAGTCCTGGACGAGTGGTTTGTTCCCGGCACCGAACCCGGGGCGGATGGAGATATAAAAGCGGCTGGGCCCGGTGGATTAAAAGAAAGGGGCGCTGTTGGGATAAATAATCGGGGAGCAAACCAGGATCGCATCGGTTTTTTAAAGCCTGTCAACGGCCTTGAAATGGCCATGGATCCCAGGATACCGGACAGGGACGAGGCGTTCGAGTTTGTGGTATCAGGTGTGGGCCCCCATGACCGGGTCGAGTGGCGCCTTGACGGCAGATGCCTTGGTGTGACCCAGGGGGGACGATACCTGTGGCAGCTTGAGCCGGGTACCCACCTTGTCCATGCCCATGTAGTCAAGCCCGGTGGCCCTGGGCGTGACCACCGGGTTCGCTTCAAGGTAAAATAAATGGGGCCATATAGGCTGTTAGGGCCTTGGTGTTCTCTTCAGCCATTCGACGATTTTACCGGCCGCTTGTTTGTTTCTCAGGGCATTGACAGCGATTTTATTTGCGTGTACCGTGATCAATTTTCCATGCCCTCTTTGGGTACGAAACCATGGATGCCGGCGGCCCCCACCCCGATGCCGAGGATGACATCGATCCAGACCCGGCCGATGATCTCTTTGACTGCGTCCCAGCTGTAAATAATCCGGTCCTGGAAAGGGCGTGCGTTTATCCATCTGTCTAAAATTTAAGAAAAATCAATTTGTTTAGTTCCCATATGTGTTATATTAAAATGCATTGTACCGGCTTAATTGAAAAATGGTTTTTTATGTCAGCAATTATGCTGAGTAATGTAAAAAATCTGCTATCGTTAGATTTGGAGCTTTTTCCCATGGCAGGAAAACCGACCTATGAAGAATTAGAACAGCGGATTCTGGAGTTAGAGAAAGAAAAAGCGGATCGCATAAAGGCTGAGCAGGCATTGCGTGAGAGTGAAAACAGCTTTATACAGCTCTTTGAGTCCGCACCCGTACCCATGGCCTATGCCAAGTCTGTCGATGGTTATACTGGGACGACATGGAATTCGGCATGGCACAAGACTTTTGGGTATTCCAGAAAACAAGCCGAAGGTCGGTGTGGGAATGATGTCGGATTGTGGGTGGTGCCTGACGATCGAACCCGTCTGGTTACGATGGCCAACCGGCAAAATTACGTTGCTGATTTTGAAACGCTTTTGCGACGCCATGATGGCGCTATCCGCAACTGCACCCTGTTCGGGCGTTTCATAAACACACGCGGCGACCGGCTTTTAATGGTGGTCTATCTTGATATTACCGAACGTAAACAGGCGGAAAAAGAACTTCACCATCTGCGTAATTATCTGTCCAACATCATTGATTCAATGCCGTCTGTTCTGATCGGTGTGGATGCCCATGGCCGAGTTACCCAATGGAACAAGAAGGCTGCGCAAACCACAGGGATCGCTTCGGATACCGCATTGAACAGAATGCTTCCAGAAATTTTCCCCCGGTTGATTCCTCAAATGGGGCTCGTGGCCGAAAGTATCAAGACCAGAAAAATAAAGCAGGAGCTGAAGCGACCTCGTCATTTTGAAGGCAACACTCGTTTTGAGGATGTCACCATCTATCCTTTGACTGCCAATGGTGTCGAAGGCGCCGTTATTCGAGTGGACGATGTGACTGAAAAGGTGCGTGTGGAAAAGATGATTCTGCAAAGTGAAAAAATGCTTTCCTTGGGAGGGCTTGCAGCCGGCATGGCCCATGAGATCAATAATCCCCTGGCCGGGATGATACAGACAGCAAACGTTATGGCAAATCGCCTTTGCGGAAGGTTTGATATTCCTGCCAATATTGAAGCGGCCGAAGCCTGTGGAACTACCGTTGCCGCTGTTGAGAAGTTTATGGCAGCCAGGGGAATACCGGCTATGATTGATGCCATTACCGCATCGGGAAAAAGAGCGGCGGAAATTGTGAACAATATGCTCAATTTTGCCCGAAAAAGTGATGCCAATGTATCTTCTTATCATCTTGCTGATCTGTTGGACAAAACCGTTGAACTTGCAGGAACGGATTATGACTTGAAAAAGCATTATGATTTTAAAACCATAGAAATTATCAAAGAATATGAAGCGAATTTGCCCATGGTACCCTGTGAGGGGGCAAAGATACAGCAGGTACTGCTGAATGTTCTCAGAAATGGCGCCCAGGCCATGCAGGAACAAAGGGCGATCCATAATGGGGAAAAACCACGTTTTGTTTTCCGGCTCATGCGGGAAATAAAAACAAACATGCTGCGTATTGAGATTGAAGATAATGGTCCCGGGATGGATGAAGCGACCTGCAAAAGGATCTTTGAACCTTTTTTTACCACCAAACCTGTTGGTGTCGGAACGGGCCTGGGTCTCTCGGTTTCCTATTTTATCATTACGGAGAATCATGGCGGTCAAATGAGCGTTGAGTCGAGTCCCGGCCATGGGGCAAAATTTATTATCCAGCTTCCATTTAATTAGAACTTCGGCAGCACCACAGACGGCCTTGATCCTAAGTTTCGGCCAATGAAAAATTTATCCGGGAGGTGGTCAGGCTTGCGTATTGACTGTTTCCAGGTCGTGTTGAATTGGAATAGGGCAATATCATGGAACCTGTCAACTCCTCCGGCATGTCAATCCTCCAGGATTTGTCTTACTTTGCATGCCAGGTCTGACGTTGAAAGGGGGTTCTGGATAAACTTTAATTTCTTTCAGGTTGCCGTACTGGGGACCATGAACATTGATCCTGTTCATTGCCAGTTCGGTATACCCGAGAATGATGCTGAGCACAATGTTGAAATCATGGACCACTCCCCATGTCAAATGTCCTATTTCTTCCATTTTCTGGGCCTGTAGCAGCTGTTTCTGCCGTCATCTTCTTGCTATACCCCGTACATAGAATTACCGGAATATCCGCTCTGATGTTCATCAATTCAGTTGATAGTCTTTCACCTGTCATATGCGGCATGGTCATATCGCTGATCACCAGATCAAAATCTTCTGGCTTTGATCTGAACAGTTCCAGAGCGTTCATACTGTTTGTCTTGGGTGTAACAGAATAACCCAGTTGTCCCAGTATTCGACAACCCATTTTTGTGATGGAGATTTCATCATCGACAAATAAAATTCTTTCCGTTCCGGGGGGAAGTACCTCCGAATCATACAGTGTTTGTGCGCCACTCTTTTCTGTGACAGGTAAATATATGGTGAAAATCGTTCCCTGGTCCAATCTGCTGTTAACGGTAATCTTGCCGCCATAATTTGCAACAATGCCATGGACCATGGCAAGACCCATGCCGGTGCCTTCGCCAGGGGCTTTTGTTGTGAAATATGGCTCGAATATTTTGCCTATAGTTTCAGCAGAAATGCCAGGACCTGTATCTGACACCCTCAATTCCATGTAATTTTCAATTTTGGCATTCAGGTTTTTCCTGTCCTGGATTTCATCAATCGTGATATCTTGCAGTTTTATTTCAAGAACACCACCTTCTTCTCCCATGGCATATGAGGCATTCGTGCAGAGATTCATCATGATCTGATGAATTTGGGACGGATTTCCGATTATGAAAGAATCGCTGAGGATCTCCTGCTTGATTTCGATTGTAGAAGGTGTAGATGATTTTATAAATTTAAGGACTTCTTTTACAATCGGGGCAACTTGGATTGGTTTTACTTTTTCCTCCGATTGCCGGGCAAACATAAGAATCTGTTGTATAAGATCCTTGGCGCGTCTTCCGGCGGAATATACCTCTCGAAGATTGTCCTCGGCAATAGATCCCTTGTCAACCTCATCAAGTGTGAGTTCTGTGAATCCGATTATGGCGGACAGTATGTTGTTGAAGTCATGGGCAATACCACCTGCAAGATTACCGATGGAGTCCATTTTCTGGGCTTGTTGAAGCTGCTTTTCCAAAAGAAGCCTCTCCTCGGCAGCTTTTCTTCGATCGCTGATATCAAATTGAGTTGTTACGATAAGGGGTGGCTTGTTCTTGAATCGAATGATGTTGGCAAATACCTCTACGGGAAAAGTCGTACCATCTTTTCGAACATGTTTGTTTTCGACGTTCAATGTTTTTCCGGACAGGATAATTTTTGTTCTTTCCCGACACCGTTTTTTCCCTTCTTCATCATCGAGATCGGTAACAGGCCTTCCGATCAGTTCTTCTCGTGTATAGCTGTGACTTTTACAAGCCGCATCATTGGCATCCAGAATAATGGGAATACCGTTATCTGTGGGTTGAAGTAACATACAATACCCACCGGTCTGTTCAAATATCGCCCGAAGCAACTCTTTTTCCTCAGCAAGTTCAGTTTCGGCCTTTTTTCTTTCTGATATGTCGACATGGGATCCTAGCATCCTGATCGCTTGGCCTGATTCATCCTGAAGAATAGAAGCTTGAGCCAAAATCCAACGATAAGACCCGTCCCTGTGGCGAAACCGGAACTCTGCCTTGTGATTCTGTTCCAGATCGGTAATACTCTTTTGAATGCTTTCCATCGCCGATTCCAAATCGTCTGGATGAACCCGGCTTTTCCATTCATAAAAATTGTTTCCAATTTCATGGTCCTTGTAACCGATCATCCTTTTCCAGTCAGCCGAATAGTAAACCTGGTCGTATTCGGGTAGACATAAAGCATATTTCCCTGATCATCTGTAAGTATTACTGCATCGGAAATATTTTCCAGAATAATGCGGTACGGTAAATCTGGATCATCCTTTGTCGAACGGATTAATGTGCTTGATTTTTTTGTTTTCTCTAAATCTCTGACCCGCTGTTCTAACGCTTCATATGTCGGTTTGTTCATCGGATCATTTCCCAACGGTTTAATATGAATGGATGCAGTGATACTTGTATCTGTATCCGGGAGGGGGCACTGGTTTCCATTGAACTACTGCTTTATACAGTGGACACCATTAGGACCAAGGCCCACCATCTGCAAAAGTTTAAATGAAATACCCTCCGAAGCGTTGCAAACAGGGGCGTTTCATCATTCGTTGTGGCCAGAGCAGACGTCCTGCTCCGGCCATGCCGGTTTATATGAAACTTCCACCGAAGCATCATCCGTGGAGGCGTTTCAAATTTCGTGGTGGCCTGGGCAGGCACCTTGCTCCGGCCATGGCGGTTATTGTAGGGAATCTTACCTTAAAAGGTGGGGAATAGCAAAATATATCTATGATTTTAGTATGTTTTAGCGTTTGTATATATGATATTATCAACTTTCGGACTTAAGCGTTGGTGAACAGGGTCGGGCTTTTTTTATTGCAGTTTTTATCAAAAAATCATTATTAAAGCATCAAAAAAGGCAATAAGGAAAGCCTGATAATCATATAAAACCGCTGGAACAACTCTCGGATAGCACCTATTGCCAACAAAAAAGGCTTCCAGCGGAAACCGCTGAAAGCCTTGATTTTAAAATGGCGCGCCTGGCAGGATTCGAACCTGCGACCCCCTGATTCGTAGTCAGATACTCTATCCAGCTGAGCTACAGGCGCCCAAAAACCTGTAGACAATACCTAACTACATTTAAAATGTCAATTAAAAGTTGAAACTATTTGACCTCAAGGCCAAAACATGGATATAGAGTGATAAATGAATGATCTTTTTTATATGACAATAGCCCTTGAAGAGGCTGAAAAAGCGGCCCGCATGGACGAGGTCCCCGTGGGCGCTGTGCTGGTGGACGGGGCGGGCAGAATCCTTGCCAGAACGCACAATCAGCCGATAGCCCTTTGTGATCCATCGGCCCATGCAGAGATGCTGGCCCTTCGCATGGGGGGTGAAAAAACGGGAAATTACCGGTTGCCCGGGGCAACCCTTTATTCAACCATTGAGCCCTGTGTCATGTGCATGGGCGCGATCATTCATGCAAGGCTGTCAAGAATTGTTTACGGCGCCAGTGACCCCAAGTGGGGTGCGGCCGGTTCACTGTATGATTTTGCCTTTGATGCCAGATTCAACCATACCCTTGAGGTTGTCCCGGGTGTGTGTAAAGATGAAGCAACGGATATCATCAGAGGCTTTTTTAGAAACAAAAGGAGTAAAAAGTGCCAAACATAGTTGTTGTAGGAACCCAGTGGGGTGATGAGGGAAAGGGCAAGATTGTTGATCTTTTGAGCGGTCATGCCGATTACGTGGTGAGATTCCAGGGCGGAAACAACGCCGGTCACACCATGGTGGTTGACGGCAATGAGATCATAAGCCATCTTGTGCCGTCTGGAATCATCCAGAACAAGGTGTGTTTCATCGGCAACGGTGTCGTGGTTGATCCTCTGGTTCTGCTCGAAGAGATTGATTACCTTGATTCAAAGGGCATCGACGTCTCCCCGGACATGCTCAAGGTCAGCGACAGGGCACACATGATCATGCCCTACCACAAATCCATTGATCAGGCCCGTGAACTCAAGAAGGGAGATGCAAAGATCGGCACCACCGGTCGGGGCATCGGTCCCTGTTACGAGGACAAGGCCACCCGGCGGGGAATCCGGTTTGCAGATCTTCTTGATGAGGCGCTTTTTGCTGAAAAAGTTACAACCATTATGGAGGAGAAGAACTTTTACCTTGAGAACTATTTTAAAACAGACACCCTTGATCCTGGGGCTGTGATCAAAGAGTTCATGGGGCTCAGGGATCGCCTTCTGCCCTATATCGCAGACGTGTCTGTGGCTTTAAACAAGGGTATGGACCAGGGAAAACAGGTCCTGTTTGAGGGGGCCCAGGGAACACACCTTGATATTGAACACGGAACCTATCCCTTTGTCACCTCCTCGAGCACTGTTTCCGCCAATGCCGCCTGTGGTTCAGGCGTTGGGCCGGGCAAACTCAACCATGTCATGGGTATTGTCAAAGCCTACACCACCCGGGTTGGAAGCGGCCCTTTCCCGACCGAGCTTTTTGATGAGATCGGAGACAGGCTCCAGAAAAAAGGCGCCGAGTTCGGTGCCACCACCGGCAGACGAAGGCGGTGCGGCTGGCTTGACATGGTGATGCTTAAAAATGCCGCTCGCCTGAACGGCTTGACCGGCCTTGTCATCACAAAACTGGATGTCCTTGACGGTCTTGATGAGATCAAGATCTGTACCGGATACGAGCACAAGGGAACGGTCTACGATGCATTCCCGCCGGCCATCAAGACCCTTGAAGAGTGCACACCCGTCTATGAAAGTCATCCGGGATGGACGGAAAATATTTCCAAGATCAAGGACTATGCGGATTTTCCGAAAAACACCAAAAAGTATCTGGATCGCATCAAGGAACTGTCCGGAGTTGATATTAAAATCGTTTCGGTTGGCCCTGGAAGAGAGGCAACCATTGTCCTTGATAATCTATTTTGTTGACATTGAGTTAAAAAAGATCTATTAACCCTTTTTAGTTCAGCTGTCGGGATGTGGCTCAGTCTGGTAGAGCACAGCGTTCGGGACGCTGGGGTCGGAGGTTCAAATCCTCTCATCCCGACCAGCTTAATTAATGGCTTTCAGCCGTTTTTGAAATCCCCCCCCCAAAAAAAAAATCTGGTTGTTTGACCAACCCTCGAAATTTTGATCAGGTTGGTTTTAAACCGTCGGCTTTGATGGATCCATTGAATCTGTTAAGGCTGTTTTTTCTGCACGATGGGGAATAAACCACAAAGGGTTGAATTTGGAGGCAATGGGTATCCTGTCTTTCTCTTCCCGAAGCGCTTAAAAATCTGCCGCTTAAAAATCAGTTCTGCCTTTCTGCTGACTGCGCTGTTGCAATGGCAGTTAAAAATTGATACTGAAATAGTCAATTTGGATGGAATATAAAAAAGGAACCCCCTTGAATGTCACAGATCAACAACCCCATGGAAATCTACAAACTGTTGAACGGTTCTAACTGCAGAGACTGTAATGAAAAGACCTGCCTGGCATTTGCAGTGGCTGTGTTCAAAGAAAAAAAACCGCTGCATGACTGTCCTCACCTGGCAAAGGAAGTGATTGACCGGTATGGGGGGGCAGTTGAAAAACCCAATACGGTTGATGAGTATAAGGCAGAAGCCATTGAGACACTGAAACAGAAAATTTCTCTGATTGATCTTTCGCAAACCGCTGAACGCCTGGGTGCCCGGTTTTCCGATAATAAACTGAGCCTGAAGATTTTTGGCCAGGGATTCAGCGTTGATTCCCAGGGCAATCTCTCATCGGGCGTCCATATCAATGCATATATGGTCGTACCGGCGCTGAACTATATCCTGAACGGTTCAGGTAAATCTCCCCAGGGCAATTGGATCACATTTCGGGAGCTGGACGGCGGGCCTTCCCGGTATGCCCATTTTCAGCAACGGTGTGAAAGGCCGCTCAAGCGGGTTGCCGATACCTATACGGACCTGTTCAAGGATATGCTGGAAATCTTTGATGGAAAGCAGATTGACAGTCCCATTGGTTCGGATATTTCAATTGTTCTTTATCCGCTGCCGCTTTTCCCCATAATGGTCTGCTACTGGAAACCCGAAGACGGGCTTGAATCCAGCCTTCACATCTATTTTGATTCTGCATCCGATGATAACCTTGACATTGAATCCAACTACACAATGAATGAAGGGATTGCGTTGATGTTTGAAAAGCTCGCCCTGCGCCATGGGGTATAATTGAATAAACCGTAAATCGGGGCAGGGTATGGCAGCCGGCAACGGCATAAGTCTGCGATTCATTCCATGTGGCATTTTTCAACCTGAACGGCAGCAGGTCCTGGGCCGGATCCAGGCGAACCTCCTCAGTTGGTATTCTGCGCTGCATCAAAGGCTATATGGTAAATCAAGCCGAGTTCCTGCTGGCATTGATATTGCCATACAATGACCGTTGGACAATTTTTTCATAATCGCCAGAATAACCTGATTTCTGTTCAATGCGCTGAAGGGCATACTGCTGGATGATCAACAGGGGTAAAACAATCTGTTCCCTGATTTCAATCGATCTCTTTGAGACAGGCTCTTCTTCCATGAGCGTGTTTTGACCCGAGATCAGAAGGACCATCTGTTTTGACAATGCATATTCGTTGAATAAAATTGTCCAGAATTCCTTATAGCTTTCATCCTCGGCAATATATCCGGTCAGGGCAAAATTGCATTTCGACAAGGACATCATGCTGTTGAATATCAATGCCTTGAAGAATGGGACGTCTCTGAACAGCTGTCGTAGTTGCTCTGTCCTGCCGTCATCCACCAGCGCTTTTATGGCCGTTCCGATGCCGAAGTAACCGGGTACATTCTGTTTTAACTGGCTCCATGATCCAACAAAGGGGATGGCCCTTAAATCTTTTAATTCCAGCTTTCCTTTGTTCGTTCTTCGGGTCGGCCGGCTTCCGATATTTGTTTCCCCGTAATATTTCAGGGTGCTTTTGTTCTCCAGATAGGGAATGAACATCCTGTGCTTTTTAAGGGCGGTGTATTTCTCAAAGCTCAACCGGGCCAATGTGTCCAGGGTCTGTCTTGATTCGCTGGATATGGCGTTGCACGGTTCATACAGGCATTTGGACAACCCTGCGGTGAGAAGCTGTTCGCAATTGTGCATGAAATGGGCCTTTGACCCATAGTGGCTGGTGATGGTCTGGCCTTGAATGGTCAGCTGGATGGCATGGTTTGAAATTTCCTGACTGTGTGAGGCATAGAAACGATGGGTCTTTCCGCCCCCCCGGGCAGGCGGGCCCCCCCTGCCGTCAAAAAAAATAGCCTTGATATTGTTGTGGTCACAGACTGCTGACAAATTCTCCTTTGTCTTAAAGATCGACCAGTTGGCCTGGAGATATCCGCCGTCTTTTGTGCCGTCTGAAAAGCCCAGCATGATGGTTTGCTGGTTCCGGCGCTGGTTGACGTGGGACCGGTATTCCGGGATATCAAACAGCTCCTGCATGATTGTTCCGGCGTGTATCATCGCCTCCATGGATTCGAACAAGGGAACGATGTCAACGGCCGGATTTCCGGATTGGCACCACCTGAAGAGCCCATGGACAAACAGCACCGAGAAAATGTCTTCGGAATTACTGATAATATACCGGTTGCACCCCTGCTCCCCGTTTTTCATCTGTATGGATTTGATTTGCGAGATGGTCTGAATGGTGTCTTTGACAATTTCATCCTGGAACTGATCCGCCTCAACAAGAAAAGTCCCATGGACAAGGATCGAGATCAGTTCGTCTTTTTCAAGTTCATCCAGGCTGGCCGTGATCCGGTTCTCGTGTTTGAGAATCTCTTGTACGGTCTGTTTGTGGACATCATGATTCTGCCGGATGTCCAGCACGGCAAAATGGGTGCGAAACAGCTTTACCCGGTCAATGAAGTGGTCCAGGTCTTCGAGGTATAATCCATTGAAGGTATTGACTATCGCATCCCTGATGCGGTAAAGGGGTGTTGTAATCTCCTCGAACGAGAGAGTCTTTGCCGGATCGAACAGGGTATCGTAAACACGGGCTTTGAGCGTTGCTATGGTTTCTTCCACCCCCCGGAACGTCAGCTTTCGTTCAAGCCTTTCAATGTCCCGGTAATAGCATTCCATCAGGGTCATGCGGAGTTCATCAGCCACGGCCAGGGTTGTTTCAGCGGTGACAAAGGGATTGCCGTCCCTGTCTCCACCCGGCCAGAATCCCAGCTGAATGAGCCCGGGATTATCAAAAACAGCGTGCCGGACGTTCTGTTTGATGTAGGCGTACAGCTCACCTAGGGCATTATAGTAGACGCTCTTGAGGAAATAGATGATGTTCTTTGCCTCATCAAATGGCGTTGGCTTCCGGGCGTTTATCAACGAGGTCATTCCCAGCTGCTGCAATGCAAGATCGATTGCATTGATGTCGTTGACGGCAATCCGTTTTCGCAGGTTGTCAATGATATCAAGTACCGCCGGCGAATAAAACTGGGTCGGATGGGCCGTGAATACAATTCTGATACTGAAGGTGTCGAGTTTGTCAGACAAGATGTCTGTTTTTTTTCTGTTGGCCGACAGGTGAATGTAATCGGTGAGTGACAGATCATTGCCGTGGGTTCGCAGCTGGACAAAGGCTGCATCTTCTACGCTGTCGTAGAGAACGATCTGTCTTTCCACATACTGAATCACCCGGAACATGAAATCAATTTTCTCTTGTTCCGATTGAATCCGGGTGTGGTCGCTGAAAAAGGCGTCCAGGATTTCCAGGGGCGCCTTGCCTGATTCCAGGTCGTTTCTGCAGGCATGGACCAGCAATGGAATCAGCATTCCGATATGACTGGTTTTTTGAAAGGGCAGGTTCAGGAACAGGCTGTTGTATATATAAAATTTATTTTTTACTGATTTTTCAAAGGCCTGTATTCTTCGGGGCTTGTTCATCGTCATTGACCTCCACCATGGCCACCGTGTGGGGTGCCAGTTGAATTGTCTCAAACGGCATCTCTATTCCAGCGGCAGTGAGTGCGTTGAATACCTTTTCCCTTAATTCAAAACGTTTTTGCACATGCTGACGTTCATCGGCAAGCCATAGGCGCAGTTCCAATGCAACATTGTAGTCGTTGAGGCTTGTGACCACCACTGCCGGCAACGGGTTTGCCATGACATCCGTGTCGTGGTGCACCAGGGCGATGAGGATCTGGCGGACACGGTCCAGGTTTTCTGTAACCGCAACGGTCACACCAATATCGATGCGCAGATGGGGAAAATTGGTGTAGGAAACAACGGTTTTGGTCATCACCTCTGTGTTGGGTACGGCCAGCATTTTTCCGTCATTGGTAATAATCCGGGTGGAACGCAGGGTTATCCGGTCAACCCGGCCATAATTGCCGTCGATTTCCACCAGGTCATCAATGGTGAACGGTCGGTCGATGAAGATCAGGATGCCGGAGATGATATTGGACAGCGTATCCCTTGCCGCAAACCCGATGGTCAGCCCCACAACGCCCAATGAGGCCAGGACCGCCGCAGTCTGTATGCCGGCGGCGCTCAATGCCGCCAATACCCCAAGGCTCAGAATGCTGAATTTCACCAGGGTTTCAACAAAAGCTGCTGAGGTTCGGTCGAGATATCGCTTCCAGCGGGGCAGCACAAGACCGCTGACAAACCGCCAGATCAGGTAGAATACCGCCATGATAATGGCCGCAAGAATCAGGTCAACAATCAATTCCGCCAGGGGCGGGCCCAGTCTTTCCGGGTTGAAATATGCCTTGAGGCGTAAAAACAGACTGTCTGTCAATTGGTCTGCAATCTGTTTGAGTTTTATCATCCCCCCCCCTTGATGCGCCTTGAACATGGGCTGGAATCCTGCGCCGTTTTGGTTTTTTTACACCCGAGCCGGCTGTCCTTGGGTACAATTTGCGTCTATTTGCGTCTATTTGCGTCTGTGGTGTCTGGATGACGGACGTTGTTATCGAGCAGGTAAAAGGGTGCAGGCCCGTCACCATGGAGTATGGCAGTAACGGTTCAGGATGTCCAATTAAAATTATCGCGGATTGTTCCCGGCATATTAAAGGGGCTGAAGGGGCCGACGTTCGGGCGATCTCAATATCCCCGGCAGAGACCTTGTCCATGGATAATCATGGACATTCCCGGGATAACTGTCTATAACTGGAATCCTGAACACTGATCTTTTTGTGATTCCTCAAAATGAACAGGAGCATGGTTTATGACAGAACCCTATGTTTCACTCATGACATGGCTGGGAATCGTTTTCTGCATCAGCCAGTCAGCAATGTTTTCCGGGATGAATCTGGCCCTTTTCAGCGTCGGCAGGCTGCGGCTTGAGATTGAAGCCTCGACCGGCAACATCCAGGCGGCAAAGTTGCTGAAAATACGAGGGGATTCCAATTTTATCCTGACTACGGTTCTGTGGGGAAATGTGGGGATTAACGTGCTGCTGACCCTGTTGTCCAATTCCGTTCTGGCCGGCGTCAGTGCCTTTCTCTTTTCAACGATATTAATCACCTTTGCCGGTGAGATTCTGCCCCAGGCCTATTTTTCCAGGAATGCCCTCAAGATGGTCGCCCTTCTTTCGCCTCTCCTCAGGGTGTACCAGTATGCCCTGTATCCTGTTACGAAATCGTCTGCAAAATTTCTGGACTGGTGGCTTGGCCCGGAGAGCATTCAATATTTCAGGGAATACACCATACGGGAGTTGATCAAAATGCACATGGAGGCGGATGGAGCTGATATCGACAGAATTGAAGGGTTGGGTGCCTTGAATTTCCTGGCCATAGACGATCTTCTGGTCACCCAGGAGGGCGAACCCCTGGACCTTAAGAGTCTTGTTGTGCTTCCCTCTGAACAGGGAAAGCTGGTTTTTCCGGAATTCAAACAGGAATCGACGGACGCCTTTCTCCGGCAGATTGACCGATCCGGGAAAAAGTGGGTGGTCCTGGTCAACGAACAACGGTTTCCCCAGCTGGTACTGGATGCCGACAGTTTTCTCCGCCACGCTTTTTTCATGGCATCGCCCCCCGACCCCCTGTGCTATTGTCACCGGCCCATCGTGATCCATGACGCTGCCGCTGAGCTTGGGACGATCCTCAATCAGTTCAAGGTCCACAGTAAAAACCCGGATGACAATGTCATTGAGCAGGACATTGTCCTGGTGTGGGGGGCATCCAAACGTATTATCACCGGCGCCGATATCCTTGGGCGCCTCATGCAGGGAATTAGCATAAAACATAGCGTTACCAGTATGGAGGGAACGCATTGAACCGGGTCGGGAAAAAACTGGCAGCCTATCTGTCCCAACCCCTGGAGATGGACAGACAGGTGGCAACCAGCAGATACGAAGACCTGGCTGGTACCATAAAAAAGGGGGATGTTCTCCTGGTCGAGGGTAACAGCCGAATCAGTACGGCCATAAAATATCTGACTCAATCAACATGGTCCCACGCCGCCCTTTGCCTGGGAACGGATTTCAGCCACGCCCGGATTTGTTCCAAAGGCCCTTTCCTGGTCGAGGCGGACCTCAACCAGGGGGTGAGGGTGGTCCCCCTGTCGTTTTACGCACAGTTTCATACCCGTATCTGCCGGCCCGTGGGTCTTGTTGAAAGGGATATTGATACCGTGGTTGACTATGCCGTCAGCCGTATCGGCAACACCTATGATCTTAAAAATATTCTGGATCTGGCAAGGTATCTTGTCCAGTCCCCGCCTGTCCCCCAGCGATGGCGGCGCAAACTGTTGGCACTGGGCAGCGGAGATCCGACCAAGGCAATCTGTTCGTCCATGATTGCCCAGGCGTTCCAATCGGTTCAATATCCGATTCTGCCTGAAGTATTAATGAAAGATTCCCGGGAAAGGGCCTGCCGGCGCTGCTACAGGGAGATCCTCCAGATAAAGCATCACACCCTTTTTACCCCAAGGGATTTTGATGCCTCTCCCTACTTTGAGATTATCAAGCCTACCCTGGTCAAAGGGTTTAACCCCTATGAAATTGAATGGTCGGCCCCGGATGACCCCATTGGGGTTAACCTTCAGTCGTTGATCTAGGACAGGTTCATTTTCAACAACCGTTGAAAGATAGAAACGGGAAACACGTCTGCCAACCAAGGAGGTCATGGTTATGCTCGATTTCAACCTCACCGAACAACAGCTCAAACTTCAGAAACAGGCAAGGGCGTTTGCCCTTGAAACCGTTCTGCCCCAGGCCTGGTACTATGATCAAAGGGATGAAACCCCGTTGCATATCCTGGAACGCGCCTTTGACGCCGGCCTTTCCAACAGTGACATTCCCAAAGCCTATGGCGGTAAGGGCCTTGGCATCGTCGAGGGATCGATCATTACAGAAGAGATCTCGTCGGCCTGCCCGGGAATGGCAACGTCTATTTTTGATAATTCCCTGGGTCTGGAACCCTTGATTCTGTCGTCCAACGAATTTTTAAAGGAAAAATATCTCCCCCTGTTTGTCAAAACGTTCAAGCTCATCAGTTTTGCCACCTCAGAACCCACCATGGGATCCGATGTCTCGTCGATCCGCTGCCTGGCCCGGCCGGACGGGGAGGATTATGTCCTCAACGGAACCAAATACTGGGTCACAAACGGCGGCATTGCCGATTACTTCAGTATCTTTGCCACGGTTGATCCTGAAAAGAAACACCAGGGGATCTGTGCCTTTTTTGTTGACCGGAAATGGCCCGGTGTCCGGGTGGGAAAACCCATTCCCAAGATGGGCCAGCGAAGTTCCAACACCGTGGGCGTTCATTTTGATAATGTCCGGGTGCCCAAAGACCATGTGCTGGCCGGACCCGGGGAGGGGTTTCTCCTGTCCATGCGAACCTTCAGCCGGACACGGCCTGTCATTGGCGCCTTTGCCATTGGGGCGGCCCGGTCGGCCATGGAATATGCCATGGATTATGCCAAAAAGCGCCGGGCCTTTGACCAGAAGATCGGCGACTTCCAGGCCATCCAGTTTAAAATTGCTGAAATGTACCAGAAGATCGAAGCCTCCCGACTGCTCGTGTGGAAGGCCGCCTGGGAGGCTGATAATGAGATCGATCCGACCCTGAACGCGTCCATTGCCAAATTCTACGCCACGGAAACAGCCATTGAAGTGGTCAGCGAGGCCCTTCAGATATTGGGCGGATACGGGTATACAAAGATGTTTCCCCTGGAAAAGCTCTACCGGGATACCCGATTGCTCAGGATCTACGAAGGAACCAGTGAGGTGCAGAGAATGATTGTTGCCGGTTATCTCATGGGCGGTTACAAGCCGGTCATGCCGCCCCTGGAAGATCTGCTCCTCCACCGGGAACGGAATCCGTCGGAAGAATCAGCACCCGGGGAGGCAGGTGAAAAAAGCTGGCGATGCAGGATCTGCGGCCATGTTCACTATGGCGCCGAACCTCCGGATGAGTGCCCCTACTGCTTTTTTCCGGGCAAAGCATTCAAACAGGCCGGGGCAGACCCGGAACAACCAGCCGGTTGATTGTATTCAGCCCAGGTTCAAAGCCGTGTGTTTCGGCCTTGAACCTGGTATGTGGGTGTATTGATGGGTTTAGGGGGCGCTTCCATGGAAGCGTCCCCGTTGGTTGTTTAATGCCCTCTTTGGGGGTGTCAGGCATTGGGCAGGATGTTGGAGAACTGGTACTCCTCGGCTTTCTTGCCCACGCTGAGTTCGTACTCGGTTTCCCCCCATTGCTCAATGGTCAGGAAATAATCGCCTGAACTGTCGGCATAGTCCCATTTAAAGACCTCCCGGCCCGGGGCGTTGTCCTTGAAGAAAAGGGCACCTCCGGTTTCGTCCAGAAAAAACTGTTTGCCTTCAAACTCAATTTCTTCGGGGGGCGCATCTGACTGGGTGATGGCAGCCCTCACCCCCGGGTCAAGGTCCCTGAACGAGCGTTTCCGGCTGATGGTCCAGTAGTTCTCGTCGTCGGGTTCAAGCTCGAGGAACAGGGTTTCATCGTGGCTTTCCATCTGCCATTCATGGGTAAGATCTCCTTCACCCCAGTCGTAGCGGTTGGTGGATACGACCTGCCAGGTCTTCATGTCATAATCCACATAATACCCGGTTTTCATCCGGTCCAGGGTCAGCCCGGAAACAGGATCCACAGCATCGGTCTGCCTGGATGCAAACTTTCGTTTGAAAAAATCTCCTAGTCCCATTTTTTTACCCGGGGATCAGGAGATCCCCATCCTTTTTTTAAGTTCAAGAAGGTCCGTTGAAGCGCTGGTTGAAGCGCTGCCCAGGGCATTGTCGATCTCCGAGTCAATACCGGCATCTGCCGCAGCCACTTCGCCATAGGCCTGGGCAAGGGATTCGTCCTCCTCGACCTTGGCCTTCATTTTTTCGAGCATGGCAATGGTGGATGAGCTGTCGATATTGGCCAGCTGGGCATTGATCTTTTTGGTGGACTGGGCCGTTCTTGCCCGGGCCTTGAGGGTGATCAGGTCGTTATCATAGGAGGTGATGGTGGATTTGAGCTTGCTCACCTGGGTCTGGAGGCCGGCGGCCCGTTGTTCATGGGCCGTGGCTTCGGTCCCAAGGCGTAAGGATTCGGCCAGACTCTGCTCTTTGAGGTTCAGGGCCTCAGTTGCAAGGCGCTCTGCATCGGTGGCATCCATGCTGCCGCTCTGCATTTTCTGGAGCAGCAGCATGGCCTTTCGTTCGTAGTCCTGGGCCATGTTTTTCTTTTTGTCCGCCTCTTTTCGGGTTCTGATGGCAATCCCCTTGACTTCGGCAAGGCTTGTCATGGCTGCGGTCAGATCTTTTTTCAGATCCCGGATGCCCTGTTCCGTCAGCTTGATGGGGTCTTCCATTTTATCTATGATGGCATGGGCCTGGGATTCGCCCACCTTGAACAGTCGTTTGAAAAATGACATGGATACTTCTCCTTCGGGTTATGGAAATGTTTTATGGATTGTTTTTGGTGGTTTTCATGGGCGAAAAATTACCGTCACCCACGGCCGGATGTCTGCCTGTCCGGTCGAACCGTTCCGTTCAGGGGCGTTCGGGTCAGACATATTCCAGCAGTTCTGCGCCGTATTCCGACAGGGCAAGGGTCAATGCATGGATCGAACCTTCAAGTTCGTTTCTGTCCAGGTTTTCAAGCTGCAGGGTGTCCCTGAAGATAATGTAGGTTTCTGCTTCATCCACTACAAAGGCGCCGTGGACAAGTTCCCGGTTGAGCTGCAAAAGCCGTCTGTAAAGGGTCTCTTTGTTTTGGGGAACCTTCATGATCACCTGCTCAAGCACAACAATGGGCGCTTCGCAGTCGATCACCAGGTTCTTAATGCCGTTTTCCTCATCTTCGACAATGACGAGCTCTTCGGCCGCATCCTCCTTGGTGATGGAGATCTCCATGTCGTTTAGAAATCCCTTGATCAGGTTGAATTTATCTTTCATCTTTGTCTCCTTAAGATAACGTTTGGTTTAGGCAAGCGTTGGCCGTTGTTCTGCAATGACAATGAGTGAATCATCCTTTTTCAATACATAATCGTTATCAGGGTTTGAAGTCGTTGCCCTGCCCGATTTATCCTCAACCCCGACGCAGAGGATATTTTCCTGTTCCTTGAGCCGGCACATGGCCGCAAAAAATGAATTTCCCACAAGATAAGGCGGCATCGTGATCTTGTAAAGCTCATTTCCGTATCTATTGCTCACAAGTTCGCTGACAAACCGTGTTACACCGTGGTCAAGGGCGGCCTGGACAAGGAGGTTGGTGGAGATCTCACCGACCACAATGATTTCATCTGCACGTGCAAGTTTGAGGTGTTCCATGTTTTTCGGGTCCATGAGTTCGACACAGGTGTAGAGGTCCGGCACCAGGTTTTTAATCGACATGGTGGCAAGAATGGTTTTGGCGTCCCTGGCATAGGTGTCAAGGGTGTCGTCGGACAGGATGATGGCGGCACTAGCCTTGTCTGCGCTTGCCATGGCAAGGGTTTTGGGGTCGATTTCACCCCGGACAAAGAAAACATTGTCCTGCACAACGGGGGTTTCGCCAAGGTCTGCAATGATCACCATGGGAATGGTTTCACACTTGGCATCCTGGCTCATTTCGCTGATGATGGTCTCTCCACGATAGTTCCAGCCGCAGATGATAAAATGTTCCTTTAGATCGGTTGTCTTCATCCCTCGTTTCTCCATGAACTTGTTTTCAATGAACATGCCTGCAATGGTTGCCGTTAAAAGACCGAGAAGGCCGATGCCCGAGAGCATTACAAAAATGCCGACAATTCTGCCCCCGGGGGTTCCGGGCGAAACGTCACCATATCCCACGGTTGTCATGGTGACAATGGACCACCACAGGGCGTCGGCAAAGGGGATTTTTTTTTCAAAGTACATGATCAGCAGGCTTCCCGATAAAACGACAAAGACCGCATAAAAAAGAATCCGGTGAATATTTTCACGTTTCAGCAGGTTAAACAAACGTGTCAGTGCAGAAAAGACATGAACCATAATTTTGCTCCTTTGCCCTTTTTATTGTCAGTTTTTTTTGATAATTTCAAGCTCAACTTTTGTTGACTTAAGCCTTGATGGCCGGGGACGGGTTCTTTTGTTGCGTTTTTTATCGGGAAAACATTATTAAACCGGCAAAAAGGACAACAAGGAAAGCCCCATATAACGGCAAAAAGGGCAGCAAGGAACGCCTGATATAAAACGAACGTTGGGTTTCAAGGAAATTGATTTTGGCGCCGGGCGCTTGTAAACCCGGTATGATGGTGATACTATGCCTTGTTCTATCCCTAAGGATTATTTAAAGGATTAATAAAAGAGCAGAAGATATGAAAGAACAAACTCAAATGAATTTCTGGCAGGACCACTCGCTTGAATACCTTGAAATGGCTTTTAAAACAGACTTTCAGGAGCGGGTGGAAAATCCCGACGGCCATGGTCGGAGAACCGGTGAGTGCGGTGACACGGTGGAATTTTTTCTCATGGAAGCCAATGGGGTGCTCACTTCGATCACCTTTGATGTTGACGGGTGCAAAAATACCAACGCCTGTGCCAACACCGTGGTTCACCTTGCAACGGGTAAAACGGTGGATGCGGCATGGAACATCACCCATGAGGATGTTTCAGCCTTTCTCAAGACCTTGCCGGCCCATGACAGCCATTGTGCAGAACTTGCCGTGGGCGCCTTTTATCTTGCCCTGAAGGATCTTGCCGAAAAATCAAAACACGTTAATACAGTCAATACAGAGGAGAATGCCATAGATGGGCAGGATATCATCGTTTGAACTGCTCAGGGAGAGTGAGCGGGAAACAAGAAAAGATTTGATCATCACCGCAGCAACGGAACTGTTTAGTGAAAAGAATTTCTGGGACATCAGCATGCGCGACATTGCCGGCACGGCCGGTGTGTCGGCCTCGTCCCTGTATCGTTATTTCCCCAGCCGGGACGATCTCTTTATCGAGGCGTTGCTCATCGACATCAGCAAGATCGAAATTCTTCTCAACGAGCGCATGGTCCGGGGTGAGGGGCTTGAGGCGTTGACCATTGCCGTTGTGGACTATTTTCTGGACAACGAGCCCACCTTTCAGATGATGTGCCATTTTTTGATGAGGGGGGATGAAACGCCCGGCGTAAACGAAAAATTCGGCGCAGTCCAGCTTCGTTTTCTGAGAATGTTTGAAAAAGTTGTCAAGACCCTTTCCGGCGGTGAAGAGGCCCTGACCCAACTGCATATCCGGGCGTTTTTTGCATCCCTGTCAGGCATTGTCATGACATTTCGCCATTTTCCCGGTTATACCGATCAGGAGCGGCGGGCTTACATCCATAAGCTTGCGCTGCTGATCATGAGCGACGGAAAGGGACTTGGTATCTAGAGCCAGGTCAGGTGGTCTGAACCGACCGATATGATCACACGGCTGCCCGGATAAAGGGCAAGCAAGGTCACGGCCTCCCGGTCAAACCGGGGGGTGAACATGAGGTCTCCCACCTGAATGGTCACGGCAATCTTGCCGTTTTTTTGATCGAGCATCAGGTGGGTGACAATGCCTTTGAGTTGATTGGTGAATTCAGATCCGCTGTCTGGTTCTCCAGGGCCTTGTTCCCCGGGGCTGTTTGCGGGCTGTTCAACCGCAACATGGATGTCAAGGTTGTCGATCAGGCCCAGGGCATCCGCTTCGGGCGGGGCAGGGGCGAAAAACTGCTGGCCGTTGCCAAGGGGGGTGGAAAAAAAACCGTTGCTCTGCTGTGTCCAGGGACCGGGCAGCATGGTGTGTAATCCCGGTTTCATGATTTTACCGTTGAACAGGTAGAGGGTGGTGTCGCTGATTTCGTCAAGCCACTGCCGGTCATGGCTTGCAATGACAAGGGTTGTTCCCCATTCATTTCTGGCCGCAAAGGCCGCCTGGCGGATCAGTCGTGCACTTTCAAGGTCAACGCTTGCCGTGGGTTCGTCCAGAAGAAGGACCTGGGGTCGCAGGGCAAGGCGGGCCGCAAGGGCAACCCGCTGGGCCTCTCCGCCGGAGAGTTCATGCCACCGCCTCTGGGCAAACCGATCAAAGGTCAGGCCCACCTTTGAAAGGGCATCCGACACCCTGGCATTGAGGTCGTCGACCGTGCCCCGAATTCTCAATCCATAGGCCGTGTTTTCAAATACCGTTCGTTTGAGAAGATAGGGTTTCTGGGTCAGCAGGCTCACCTTGAACCTGACCTTTGGCGAAAAGAGCTCTTCCGGTTTCCCATTGAACAAAATTTCACCCCGGGTGGGTTGTTCGGCAAAGGTCATGAGCTTTAAAAGTGTGCTTTTGCCGCTGCCGTTGGGACCGGCAAGGCCGGTGATGGATCCCTTGGCAATGTCCAGGGATTTGATCTCCAGGGCCCTGTGGGTGCCATAGTAGTGGGCAACCCGGTTGAACTGGTATTCAAGTGACGGCTGCATTATTGTTTTCTCAGGAACGACAGCGAGAGGTTGACGGCAAAGGCAATGGTGATGAGCACCACACCCAGGGCGATGCCGTTGGCAAACATTCCCTTGCCGGTTTCAAGGGCAATGGCCGTGGTGATGGTCCGGGTATGCCACTTGATGTTGCCGCCGACCATCATGGAGATGCCCACCTCGGTCATGACCCTGCCATAGGCCGTCACGGCTGCGGCAAGGATGCCGAATCGGACTTCCCACAGGCAGGTGGCGATGATGTTTCTTCGGCCGGCCCCCAGGGAGATGAGGGTCAGTTTCAGCTGGGGATCCATCCCCTCGATGGTGGATGCCGTAAGGGCCGTTACAATGGGAAAGGCAAGAATGGTCTGGCCCACGGCAATCCCCCCCAGGGTGAACAAAAGGTTGAAGTCGCCAAGCGGTCCACGGCTTGAAATAAAGGCATAGACCATGAGGCCGATGAAAACCGTGGGAAGGGCTAAAAGTGTGTCAAGAATCGTTCGCAGGGGGCGCTTGCCCTTGAAATCAAAGTAACCGAGCACGAACCCCAGGGGCAGACCTGCTGCCATGCTCATGAGCATGGAGCAGGTCGATACCTTCAGGGTTGCCTGCACCGCGCTCCAGGTTGCACTGTCGCCGGTTACAAGAAGACCCATGGCCTGGACAAGCCCTGCAAGGATGAAATCCATTTGACAGGGGGTGTCCTATCGGGCGTTCGGGGTGAACAGCGGCTGGCCCAGGAGCCGGAAATCCCCGATAAGGGCCTGGGCTTTTGCCCCGGCCATCCAGTCAGAAAAAGCCAATGCAAGGTCATATTGGGCATTGGGGCAGTTTTTTGGATCCAGGGTGAGGACGCTGTACTGGTTCAAAAGGATGGCATCTCCCTCCACAAGTACCTGGAGGGGGGCTGTACCGCCTTTCTGGGACTGGTATTTGATAAAGGTGCCCCGGTCCGTCATGGTGTAGCCCATGCGTTCTTCGGCGGCATTGATGGTGGCAAGCATGCCCTGGCCGGTCTGGACATACCAGCTTTCTTTTTCCGGAAGGGGTTTGTCGGTCTGTCTCCAGAGGATTTTTTCTTTTTTGTTGGTTCCTGAATCATCCCCGCGGCTCAGGAACAGGGACTGGTTGTCCCGGATGATGTCAAGGGCCTGCTTTACGGTTTTTCCCTTGACCCCGGCAGGATCTGCTGCCGGGCCGATGATGACAAAGTCGTTGTACATGATTTCACGTCTGTCTTTGCCGAATCCTGCATCGATGTAGCTTTTTTCAGCAGCAGGGGCATGGACGAGCAGCACATCCACGTCGCAGCGTTCGCCAAGCTTTAATGCCTTGCCCGTTCCCGTAGCAGTCCACTTGATTTCAATATTGGTATCCTTTGAGAAGTGGGGCATGAGATAATCCAGCAACCCTGTGTTGTCCGTGCTTGTGGTGGTGGCCATCATCAGCTTTTTCTCCTGGGCCGTGGCTGCTGACAGCGGGATCAGGGTGAGCATCACCATGATGATAAGGGTATTAAATGATAAACGAATGGGTTTCATTGGGTTCTCCTTGATTGTATCTGTATGATTGGGAAATAAGAACGATTCAACTTCTGAATCTATAGGGTTTTATGGGCCCAGTGTCAATGGGAAACTCGGTTTTCAGGTGTCTTTGTGATTCAGACAACTTAAAATTACAGACAATTACAGGTCTATCCAGAAAAGGGGGGCGTCTGTCGTAAAATCCATCAGGGTTGCCCGGTTGTTTTCAACAATGCCGTAGGTGAAGGCCTGAACCCGTGGAACAGCCAGGGAACCCGGGTTGAAATGGACGAATTTTTCCTTTTTTTCAAGTTTTGGAACATGGGTGTGACCCTGGATCACCAGGTCGGTGTGTCGCGGTAAATTAACGATGGGGGCGTGGCCGTGGATCAGGAGAATGTTGATCCCGCTGTAGGTGAATTCAAGCGCATGGTGGTAGCCCGGGCAAAAGGCAGGAACATCGCAGTTGCCGTACACATAGCGAAATCGCTCTTTTAATTTTTCCGCCTCCTGTTTGATGGTCCGGGGCCTGAAGTCAGGACCGGGCCGGCCGTACCGGGTGTCAAAAAGATCGCCTGCCACCACAAGGATGTCATTTTTTTTCACCAGGGACCGGATGGCCTGCCAGGTGGTGTAACGTCCGTGAACATCGGCTGTGACAATGAGACGCCCCTTCATCAGCGGTCCTTTAAAAACAGGGTGTGGTATTCATCCTCGGACAGGTGCTTTTTGAGCATACTGTTGATGAAAACATAGATCTCTTCAAGTTCGTCCTGATCAAGCCTTGGGACGAACTTTGACATGAACCGGTCTTCTGAAAACTTCTGAAGATAGAACATGATGGTCTCCTGGTCGGTCGTTCTGTCCATGCCAAAGGCGCCAAGTCCTGCGTAGTTTTGGATGAAGTTGTGGGTATCCTGTGCCATGACGGTCTCTAACGCTCCCCTTGTTTAAATTTTGTAAACTCCCACAACAGGGTCGGGAGATCAACCTTTTTTTGTTTTCTGGTGCGGGTTTGGTTTGCATTTTCAATTTGAACATTATACCGTTGACGGGTTGTTTAATCAATGCTAACCGAGTTGGAATGGACCCTATTTAAAAGGAGCGGATTTTCCAGGTATGGGTAACAACGGGTTTGATATCGGCTGGTTTCACGGTGCCCATGGTCATCGGTTGCGGTATGGCAGGCGGAATGGGGCTGATGCAGGGCTAAACCAGATTATGCTTCTCCTGAACGGAAGGTCCGAGTTCCTTGAGAAATATGCCGAAGTTGCAGCAGAACTCGTGTCCAGGGGATACACGGTTTTAACCTTTGACTGGCGGGGGCAGGGGTTGTCCGTTCGAGAGCTTGAAAACCGGCAAAAGGGGTATGTTCGAAACTTTGACGATTATCTTGCGGACCTTGCCGTTTTTTACCGGCAGATCGTCACCCCCCTTGGCCTTCCCGTCACCCTTCTGGCCCACTCCATGGGCGGTCACCTGGGCCTGAGGTTCATGCACGACCACCCTTCGGCCGTTTCCAGGGCTGTTCTTGTCTCTCCCATGATCGACATTGTCACCGCTCCCTTTCCTGCCATTGCGGCAAGGCGCATTGCAAACATCGCCTGTGCTGCAGGATTTGGCGAGGCCTATGTTTTGGGCGGCACCAATTACGCCCCAGGCAAGATTTGTTTTGAGACCAACCGGTTGACCCATGACCTGGAGCGGTTCAACCATGAGGAACGACTCATCGCTCAAACGCCGGACCTTGCCCTGGGAGACGTGACCTATGCATGGCTCAAGGCTGCCTTTGACTCGATTCAGCAGCTCAAGGAAAGGTCCTATGCCCGGCAGATCACGACACCGGTGATGCTTGTCAGTGCAGACGGGGACAGGGTGGTCTCGATTGCGGCCCAGCACCGCATGGCAAGGGATTTGCCGGAGTGCCAGCTGGTTTGCCTTCCCAACGCCCGCCACGAGATTCTCCATGAGACAGACACGATTCGAAGGGCCTTCTGGAACCATTTTGATGTCTTTACCGCCTGATGTTTGTCTTGTGGGGTGTTCACCGTTCTTTGACGATGCGGAAACCCAGGCTGTTACGTTTGGCAACGGGTTTATAATAGCCCCGGTGGGCGCTTCGGCAGTATCTTGGCGTCTGGTGCCAGCCGCCGCCCCGGAAAATTCTGCGATCCCCCCGGGTTGACAGCGGATCCACAATATTGTCTTGATAGGTGTCTGTGGTGGCCCCCACCCGGCCCCTGAGGATGTCCCGCCATTTGCAGGCGTCAAGGCACCACTCCTGAACGTTGCCGTGCATGTCATAGATGCCCCAGCTGTTGGGCTTTTTAGTCTTTACCGGATGGGGCCGGAGGTCGTCCGGGGGATCCTTGTACCCGGAATTTGCGCAGTACCACCCCACCCTGTCCAGGGCAGGATCAATGGGCTTGCAGGCGGTTTGTGTCAGGGGGCCGCTGGCAAACGCCGTTGTGGAACCGGCCCTGCATGCATACTCCCATTCGGCTTCCGTTGGCAGGCGGTATTTTGTCGTTCGTTCGTACTGGTTGAGCACCCGGATGAATTCCATGCATTGTTCCCATGAAACCGTATCCACAGGGCAGTTCTTTCCGCAATCTGGAAAGGCTGACGGGTTGAACCCCACCAGGCGTTTCCACTGGCCCTGGGTCACCTCGGTTTCCTGGATGTAAAACCCCTTTGAAATCACTACGGTATGAAGGGTTTCCACCCGTTCACGGCCGGGCTCGGACCCTGGGCTTCCCATGGTGAATCGGCCTGCTGGGACGGCAATGAACCGCATGCCAAGGGAATTGGTGACCGTTTCACCCATGGCGCTGACGGGAAAAAAGAGGCAGAAGAGGGTCAAAACAAGGGTACACCTGGATTGTAATCGCTGTGCCATTGGCAGTCCTTTTAAAGCCTTGATCATTTCAAGGTTGATAAATCAATGCAACATGGGTATGTACATATTACAGATTTCCACGTGATACAAGAGGAGAAAAACCATGGTAAAGGCAAACGATACAAAGGATAATGCTTCGTCAACATTCGGGGCAAGGCAGAACCTGAGGACAACCGGGGACGATGCATCGGAAAAATCAACATCGCTTTTGAAAAAGAGTGACCTGTCGGTTGTTTTCATCGGGGCAGGTGTCATCACTGTGATTGTGGTTATTCTGTTTTTCATGACAGGCCGGGACAAGCCCCTTGACGCCACCCCTGCCCCCGGGGGTGATATTCAATCCCTTGAAGCGCGTTTGACAAGTCTTGAATCCCTTGTGGCCGGGCTGGAGGAGAGTGTCGGAACCCCGGCTGCTTCCACCCCCTCCCTTGATTCCTACAGGGCAAGGGTTGAAAGGGTCGAAGCGGCCCTTTCCATGAAGTTTGATCTTGTTTCAAACCGGCTTTCGGTTCTTGAGCAGCGGATAGACGGGTTTGACAGGCGTCTTGACGCCCAGGTCAAGTCCAGTGTCCCCCCCAAGGCGGCTGCGGTTAAATCCCCTTCGGTTAAAAAGGCAGTGGCAAAATCAGAGCCCCCAAAGGCGGCAGCTGCGGCCGTGGTCCACAGGGTCAAAAAGGGCGAAACCCTTTACAGCATCAGCAGACAGTACAACACCACGGTGGCAAAGCTCAGAGCCCTTAACCATATGACGGACAAGACCGACATCTTTGTCGGGGATGATCTTGTGGTCAAATAGTCGGGTTCCGGCCTTTGATGCCGAACGTTTAGACCTCACAGGGCCAGGGGGCAAGCGGTCACGCCCCCGGCCTTACCCGGGAGATCCCGGTATCATGGAAAACAATGCAGACGACCCCAGGAACGAGCGGTCACGCCCCCGGCTCTTCTTTGACGGCCTGGATGAATTTTTTTACCCGCTTGAGGTCCTTTCGACCGTAGGAGAGCTCAACCCCTGAGCTGACATCCACCATGTCGGGCCGGACACCGTCAACGGCCTGGTGAACATTGTCGGGGTCAAGCCCGCCGGCAAGGATCAATCTGGCGCGGGTCCCTGTATCCATTTTACCGGCCCTGTTCCACTCCCAGGGCCGTGCATTGCCCCCGGGCAGGGTTCCCCTGCCGTCTTCCACAAGAAAGCCCCAGGCCTCTTTGTAGGCCCTTGCCATGTCAAACCCGGGTTGCTGCTGGGCAAAAAGGGTCTTGATGACCCAAACGCCTGACTGGGCAAGGGCCTTGACCAGTTCGGGGCTCTCCTGGCCATGGAGCTGGACCGCCTTGAGGCTGCACGCGGTCACCCTTTCCATGATGTACCCATGGTCTGCATTGACAAAGACCCCCACGGTGAGGGTGTCCCCGGGCAGGGCCCGGGTGATTTTTTGAGCCTGGTCAACGGTGAGGTGGCGGGGGCTTTTTTCGTAAAACACCAGTCCGATGGCGTCTGCCCCAAGGGCCCGGCATTGGACCGCCTCGTCCGGATCGGTCAATCCGCAGATTTTCACCAGGGGTGTTTCAGCAGATGGTTCCCGGCCGGTTTCTCCAAGGAGTTCCCCGATGAACGCTTCTGTGTCCTGGGCCCTTACGATGCTTTCTCCGACCAGGAAATTGACAATCCCCGCGTCAATGCCGGCCTCAATATCGCTTCTGGCTGAAATGCCGCTTGCCGCAACGGCAATCAGATCCTGGGAAAAAAAAGGGGCCAGGCGCTGGGCCACCTTAAGATCGGTCTCAAGGGTTTCAAGGTTGCGGTTGTTGATCCCGATGAGGGTGGCGCCTGCTTTGGCCGCTGTTTCAAACTGGCGTTCCGAGTTGATCTCAACCAGGGGTTCCATGCCGATTTCCCGTGACAGGGCGATGTAGGCCGAAAGCTCGCCCGGATCCATGAGGGGGGTGATGAGCAGCACGGCATTGGCCCCTGCGGCCCTTGCCTCGTAAATCTGGAATTCGGAAAAGATAAAGTCTTTTCTGAGGATGGGCAGGTGGGTGGCCCTTCTCGCCGCTTCAAGGTCGGCAAGGCTGCCCTTGAAGAAATTTGACTCGGTCAACACCGAGATGGCCCGGGCCCCTCCCCGGGTGTAGCGCCGGGCCTGTTCAAAGGGATCAAGGTCCGGCCGGATGGGGCCCTTTGAAGGGGATGCCTTTTTTATCTCAGCGATGATGCCGACCCTTGCCGGAGTGCTTTGTCCCAGGGCCTTGAGAAAGTTGCCATGGGGCGTTGCCGATTCAGCCCGGGCCCTTAGACTGCCCATGTCAACCTTGGCGCTGAGGTATGCAACCTCCTGCTGCTTGAGATCCTTTACCCGTTTTAAAAATCCTGTGACGGCCATCCTAGCTGTTCTCCCGGGTAAAGGTGATCAGCTGTTCAAGCTTGTCCATGGCACGGCCCGAATCAATGGCTGCTTCTGCCGTTTTGATGCCCTGGGCCAGATCCTCGACTGCATCGGCGGCCATGAGGGCGGCGGCCGAATTGATGAGAACGATGTTGCGCCTTGCCCCTGTTTCGCCGTTGAGGATGGCGGTTGTTATGGCTACGTTCATGGCTGCATCTCCCCCTTTGAGTTCCGAAGGGTCGGCATAGTGGTCAAAGAAGTCAAGGGGATCAAGGTCGTAGGAGCGGATCATGCCGTCCTTGAGTTCGCTCACCCGTGTGGGGGCGCACACGGTGATTTCGTCCATGCCGTCGTGGCCGTGGACCACAAGGGCCCTGTGGGTACCCAGAAGTTTGAGGGTCTGGGCAAACATCTCGGTGAGCTTTGGATCAAACACCCCGAGGAGCTGGCAGCTTGCCGCAGCCGGGTTGGTCAGCGGTCCGAGCATGTTGAATATGCTCCTGATGCCCACCTCTTTTCTTGCCGCTGCCGCATGGCGCATGGCCCCGTGGAACCTTGGGGCAAACAGAAAGCCGATGCCGATGTCGTTGACTGCCTCTTCAACGATCTCAGGGTCAAGGTCAATGACCACCCCCAGGGCTTCGAGAAGATCGGCGCTGCCGCACTTGCTTGAGATGCTCCGGTTGCCGTGCTTTGCAACGGTGACGCCGCACCCTGCCACCACAAAGGCCGTGGTGGTGGAAACGTTGAACGAGCCCGAGGCATCCCCCCCCGTTCCGCAGGTGTCAACGCATTTTTTTTCCAGGGTCTGGATCTTGGCAGCCTTTTTCCGCATGGCCATGGCCGCACCGAAAAGCTCGTCCGCAGTCTCCTGTTTGGTGGCAAGGGCTGCCATGAAGGCACCGATCTGGGCGCTGGTGATGGTGCCTGAGAAGATCTCCGATACCATGGACGCCATGGCGTCGGCGGACAGGTCCTCTCTCCGGATGATTTGATTGAGATGATTTGTGAATGCCATAGTCATATCCCTTTGATGAAGTTTCTGATGAGTCGTTTTCCCACGGTTGTCATGATGGATTCAGGATGAAACTGAACCCCCTGGGTGGGATGGGTCTTGTGGGCAAGTCCCATGATTTCGCCGTCTGCTGTTTCTGCCGTTATCTCAAGGCAGTCGGGCAGGCCCTGGCGTGATACGGCAAGGGAGTGGTAACGCATGGCGGCAAAGGGTTTGTTGATCCCCTTGAAGATGCCGGTGCCGTTTGCCGTGACCGACGAGGTCTTGCCGTGCATGATGGCCTTTGCCGGTACGATTCGGGCGCCAAAGGATGCGGCCAGGCTCTGGTGGCCGAGGCAGACCCCGAGCAGGGGCAGGTTACCGGAAAAATGGCGGAACACATCCAGGCTGATGCCGGCCCCTTCGGGTCGACCCGGGCCGGGTGAGATTACAATGGCATCCAGTTCCATGGCCCCGAGGGCCTCAATGGTGATTTCATCGTTTCTGAACACCTTTACCGTGGCGCCGGTCTGCCTCAGGTAGTGGACCAGGTTAAAGGTGAACGAGTCATAGTTGTCGATCATGGCAACTAGCATGGGGTACCTCCTTTAAGGGCAAGGGCCATGGCCCGTTCAACGCTTTTTGCCTTGTTTCTGCACTCTTCAAGTTCCTTTTGGGGATCAGAATCCGCCACAATTCCGGCCCCGGCCTGGACTGTCACCCGTTCGTTTTCGACCACGGCCGTCCGGATGGTGATGGCAAGATCCATGTTGCCTGAAAACGAAATATATCCGGCTGCCCCGCCGTAGATCCCCCTGGGCCGGTTCTCAAGGGCCGCCAGAATCTCCATGGCCCGGACCTTGGGGGCGCCTGAAAGGGTGCCTGCCGGAAAGGTTGCCCGCAAAAGGTCCCAGGCGTCAAGGTCTTCGAGCAGGTCGCAACGGATGTTCGAGACCAGGTGCATGACGTGGGAGTATCGTTCGACCACCATGAGTTCCGTGACCTGGACGCTGCCGGTTTCGGCAACCCTGCCAAGGTCGTTGCGGCCCAGATCAACGAGCATCAGGTGTTCGGCCCGTTCCTTTTCGTCCTTGAGCAGTTCGTCTGCAAGGGTTCGGTCCGTCTGTTCGGTTGCACCCCTTGGCCGGGTTCCGGCAATGGGCCGAAGGGTTGCCGTGCCGCCCTCAAGGCGGACCATGGTTTCAGGGGACGAACCGGCAATGGTCGTTCCCTTGAAGTTCATGAAAAACATGTAGGGTGAGGGGTTGATGTAGCGCTGGGCCCGGTACAGGGTCACGGGATCAACCGGGGCCTCACAGACAAAGGGCTGGGAAAAGACGGCCTGGATGATCTCACCCTCAACGATCTTTTCCTTGATGGTTTTCACCCCGTCAACATAGGCGGCCGGGTCCATCAGCGGAATAAAGTCTGGCGTCTGACCGGTACCCCGGGGGGCTTGCGTGGCTGTTTTCGGGGTGCAGATCTTTTCAAGCAGGGCATCAAGATCCGTTTTGCCCGATTCAAAGGCCGCCTCTCTGTCCTGGTTTTGCCCGAGGTAGACGATTTTCACCAGGGTCAGGGTGTGCTTGAGGGTGTCAAAGATGACCATGGCATCGGGAATGATGAAACGGGCGTAGGGGGTGTCAGGGGAGAGTGCCACGGGAATCTTTTCAAAAAAACCGACCATTTCATAGGTGAAATATCCGGTCAGCCCGCCCCAGAATCGTGGCAGTTCAGGCATTTCACAGGGGGTGTAGGCCTGGGTCAGCTCCCTTAACACGGTCAGGGGGTCGTTGTTGTGGGCGATGGTTTGTGTCGTTCCCTGGGACTCGACCCGCACATGGTCTGAAAACACACACACCTCACTGTGGGCCCCGATGCCGAGAAAGCTGTACCTTGCCCAGTGTTCTCCGCCTTCAACGCTTTCCAGGAGAAACAGCGGGGCGTCCCTGTGGTAGAATTTTTCAAGAATCGAGACAGGGGTTTCCGTGTCTGCAAGGATCTGGGTACAGAGGGGGACAACATTGCCGGCCTGTGCAAGTTCAATAAATCTTTCCCGGTTGGGGAATTGGTTTAGAATCATGACTTTTTTCCCCGGGGACAGGTTTCAAATCCGCCCCCGTTAATGAGGTGAATAAAAAAAAGACCGGGGCGCTTGGGGCTGCCGCAGTCCTTTCGTGTTCTAGTTACAAGCGTTGTTTTTAATTTCCTTTGTGTGAAAATTTCAAGGTCACCATGGCCGGTAGAATACAACGGCGGTTTTTAGGTGTCAAGCACAATGTTTCTTTCCATAGAAACATTGTGCCGGTTTTTTTCTGGACCCTGAACAGCGGGTTGACCCGATTAGTTCTTGACAGGAATCCGTAAAAATTTCCATAATAAACGTCTCAATTGTGGGCATACAATCTTAAAAGGTAGATTTATTGAACCATAAAACGGGTCATTCAACATCTATTTCAAGAAATTTCAGTGTCAGTCTTGTGCTGGTTCTGGTCGTTGTCATTGCCGTTACGGTTGCTGCCCACTGCCTTGTTTTCAGCCACAACGAAAAAACGGCACTTGGCCGTAAGGCAGAAGAGATCCTTGCCAATCTCCAGAAGAGCGTGGAGTTGCCCATCTGGAACTTTGACAGGGAGGCCCTGGAGAAGATTTGTGATGCCTATTTTCTGTCTGACCCTGTTTCAGAAATTGTCCTTACCGAGGGCAGGGGGCAGGATGTCATCATCCAAAAAAAAGATCCCGATGAGACCGACACCATTGTTCGAGAGGGGGAGGTGCTTCACAATGGTGAGACCATAGCCAGGATCAAAATCGGACTCACCCGAAGGCACTACCGCCAGCGGCTGGAAAACCTGATCCTCTCCTATGGCGTCAGCGGCATCCTGCTGATTGTTATTCTTGTCCTGATTACCGGGGTTCTGCTGCGGATTTTTTTGAAAAAACCCTTTGAGGATGTGATCCTGGGCATTGATCGAATTGCCGCAGGAGATTTCTCCCACAAGCTGACCCGGGTCAGGCAGGCGGAGTTCCATCCAATTGTTGCCCGGTTTGAAAATATGGCAAAAGCGCTTCAGGAGCGTGAGCAGAGCCTTAAGGATGCGAAAAATTACATTGTAGACCTGTTCAACGCCATTGACGCAATTCTTGTGGGGGTGGATGACCAGGGACGAATCACCCATTGGAATCGGCGGGCGGACCAGGTGGCTGGAAAGTCCATGGTTGAGGCCCTTGGTGAACATTTTACCGCCGTGTTTCCATGGCTTGAAGACAGGCAGGAGATGGTGGCCCGGGCCCTTGCAGGGGGAAGCCTGGAAAAGGATTTAAAGTTCCAGGTGCAGGGTGACGACAGCCTGAGCTATGTTTCCATTGCCGTGGCCCCCCTGACTGCCCAGGGAAAGCAGGGGGCGGTTATCCGCATTGATGACGTGACGGAAAGGGTGCGCCTTGAAGAGATGATGATCCAGACCGAAAAGATGCTGTCCGTGGGAGGGCTTGCCGCAGGTATGGCCCATGAAATCAACAATCCCCTTGCCGGAATGCTCCAGAATGCCCAGGTCATCGAAAATAGACTCTCTTCAGAGACCATGCCGGCAAACCTCAAGGCAGCCCAGGGGCAGGGCATTACCATTTCCGCCATAACAGGGTACATGACCGACCGGGGGATCTTTGCACTTTTACGTTCCATTCGGGAGGCCGGTGGCCGGGCTGCAAGGATTGTTGAAAACATGCTTTCGTTCAGCAGAAAAAGCAACTCAACGCTTTTGGTGTCAGATCTGAGGACCATTGTGGACGAAACCCTGGAGCTTGCCGCAAACGATTATGATCTCAAACAGCGGTACGATTTCAGGCAGATTGAAATTCGAAGACAGTACTGCCCGGTAGAGGTCGGGGTACCGTGTGACACCACCAAAATTCAGCAGGTGATACTCAACATCCTTAAAAACGGCGCCCAGGCCATGGTGGAAAGCAGGGATGCCGGCATGAAACCCTGCTTTACCATCTGTATCCAGAAAGAGCAGGACATGGGGGTTGTCCAGATCCAGGACAACGGTCCGGGAATGGGTGAATTGGTGCGCAAACGGATCTTTGAACCGTTCTTTACCACCAAACCCATTGGCATCGGCACGGGACTTGGGCTTTCGGTTTCCTACTTCATTATCGTTGAGAACCATGGCGGCACCCTGGATGTTGACTCGACCCTGGGACGGGGCGCACGGTTTACCATTCGCCTGCCAATGAACAAACCGGCAAAGGATTCGGTTTGCTGCTGATCTATCCCCCATGGGGAAAAGCCTGCGAGCCCCCGGCAGGTGTTGCCCTTCTTGCCGGTGCCCTCAAGCGTCATAACATTGCCTGCACGGTCATTGATGCCAATCTTGAGGCCCAGCTCGTGCTTGCCCGGGCCAACAAGAACCCTTCGGACCGGTGGACCCAAAGGGCCGTTGCCCACCTGGAGCGGAACCTTTCAGACATTCGGGATCCGGCCCTTTACACCGCCATGGATCGTTACCGCCAGAGGATCATGGATCTCAACCGGGCCGTTTCATCCCCCCTTGATTCAAGGTTCCGGCTGACCCTTGCCGATTATGGGGATGGTCGGCTGAGCCCTGTAAACAGCAGGGATCTTCTGGCCTCGGCCCAAATGTTTTCCGATAATCCTTTTTTTTCGTATTTCGAGACCCGTCTTGCCCCGCGGATCGAATCCATCCGTCCCTTGTTCATCGGAATTTCGCTCTGTTTTTTAAGCCAGGCCCTGACGGCCTTTGCCCTTGTCGGATGGATACGGTCGCGTTTTCCCGGCATCCGGATCATCATGGGCGGCGGGCTTGTCACCTCATGGATGAGCAGCCCCCTTTGGGACGATCCCTTTGGGCATCTGGTCGATGTGATGGTCAAAGGAAACGGGGAGCGGGCGCTCCTTGAAATCCTTGGGGTCCGGCCCGGCATCAAAGAACGGTACACCCCTGATTTTGATTTCTGTGACTGGGACGGCTACCTTGCACCGGGCCGTATCCTTCCCCTGAGAACCGCCACGGGCTGCTACTGGAGTAAATGCCGGTTCTGCCCTGAAAGGGCGGAGGGGGGACGCTATCGCCCTGAACGGAATCCGGATCTCCTGGGGGATCTTGCCGCCCTTTGCAGCCGTTACCGGCCCGATCACGTTCACTTTGTCGACGATGCCCTCAGTCCGTCGTTTCTACGGGCCATGGCAGGCCGTACCTTTTCGTTTACCTGGTATGGCTTTGTGCGTTTTACCCGGGATCTTACCGATCCTGGGTTCTGCGCAGCCCTTTACCGGTCCGGGTGCCGCATGCTCAAACTCGGCCTTGAATCCGGAGATCAGACCGTGCTTGACCGCATGGGCAAGGGCACTGATCTTAAAACGGCTGTCAGGGTGCTTGCGGCCCTCAAGCAGGCCGGCATCACCACCTATGTCTACCTGTTGTTCGGCACAAACTTTGAGACGGCATCCGCAGCTGAAAAGACCCTGGACTTTGTCGTTGATCACAGCCGGGAGATCGGTTTTCTGAACACAGCAATTTTCAATCTGCCACGATTCAGTGAAGATGCGGCCCTGCTTGAGACCAACGATTTCTACGCAGGTGACCTTTCCCTCTACCTGAGCTTTACCCATCCCCTTGGCTGGGATCGCAGAAAGGTGAGGCATTTTCTTGAACGGCGATTTAAAAAACATCCTGCCATTGCCCCGATCCTGAGGCGGGACCCCCCGTTTTTCACCTCCAACCACGCCATGTTCATGAACGTAAAATAAATGTAAAACAGGGTTTATTGCTTTGTAATGTTGGATCATTACGCTATACTATCTCCATGTTTATACCCCGCGAACCCATTAATGCGTTTTCCCACATGGCCGGTGCCCTGGCATCCGTTGTCGGCCTCACCCTTCTTGTGGTTGTTGCCGCCCTCAAGGCCGGGGTGTGGCATATTGTGTCGTTTTCAATCTTTGGTCTTGCCCTTGTGCTCATGTACACGGCCAGCGCCCTCTACCACAGTCTGCATCTGTCCCCCACCGGGCTTTTACGCCTCAAACGCCTTGACCACATCATGATTTTCATGCTCATTGCAGGTACCTACACCCCCCTTTGCCTTGTTCCCCTGCGGGGACCCTGGGGATGGAGCCTCTTTGCCACGGTGTGGGGAATGGCCCTTGCCGGGATCGTTCTCAAGGTCTTTTTCATCAACATTCCAAGATGGGTTTCAACGGCCATCTACCTTGCCATGGGGTGGCTGTGCGTGGTTGCCGTCTACCCCCTGGTCGTGACCCTTTCAACGGGTTGCCTTGTCTGGCTTGGCCTGGGAGGGCTCTTTTACACCCTCGGTGCTGTTATCTACGGATTGAAACGACCGAATCCCTGGCCCGCCATTCTGGGATTCCACGAAATCTGGCATTTCTTTGTCCTTGCCGGCAGCGTCTGCCACTTCTGGGTAGTGTTTCGATACCTGACCCCCATGTAGGGTTCCTGATCAGGACAAAACCGCAATAATGGGAGTCAATAGCCCAATGAACTCCTGGACCCCAATTTCAATTTCCTTGACACGTCCTTTGCCTCTGGTAATATCAGAGGTATGAATCCCACCCCAAAAAAGAGCCGTTCCATCCTCAACATGATCTGGGCCATTCTTTTGCCCATCATCATCATTGCGGCCTTTCAGACCCGGGTGACGGGGAAGAGTGGGGAAAAATCCGACAGAATAAAGGTATACGAGATCAAGGTTGAAGGCCCTGTGGAGCCGGGTATGGCAGCTTTTCTGGAGCGGGCCCTTGCCGTGGACGACTCACCCGATGCCCTCTTTGTTCTCAAGATGGACACCTTTGGGGGGCGGGTGGATTCCGCCCTGGCCATTGTGGATCTCATTGTCAACATCCCCAGGGGCAGGACCATCGCCTTTGTCGTCAACAAAGCCATATCCGCAGGCGCCCTGATCTCCCTTGCCTGTAACGATCTGGTCATGAAGGACCACACCACCATCGGAGACTGCGCGCCGATCATGAACTCCAGCGAGGGGCCAAAGATGATGGGGGAAAAATTCCAGTCGCCCCTGAGGGCAAAGTTCAGATCCCTTGCCAAGCGAAACAACTATCCGGAGTCCCTGGCCGAGGCCATGGTCAGCGACCACATTGCCGTTTATGAGGTGGTCGTGGAGGGCAAGACCCGGCACATGGATTCCAGGGAGTATGACGATCTCACCGACGATGAACGGGCGGCTATTACAGCCCGAAAGACCATCATCTCCAAGGGTGAACTTCTGACCATGGATGCCGTTGAGGCCGAGCGTCTCGGCTTTTCCCGCATGACCGTGGGATCCGTTGTGGAGATGCTCGAGGGGATGGGGGTTTCCGACTACGAGATCATACCCATAGAGCAGAGCTGGTCAGAGACGTTTTTCCGGTTTATCACCAAGATTTCCCCCATTCTCATGATGATCGGACTTGCCGCCCTTTACACGGAGATCAAATCCCCGGGGTTCGGTGTGCCGGGCCTTGTGGGCATTGTCTGCCTTGGATTTGTGTTTGCGGGCCAGTACATCGTGGGCCTTGCCGATCACACAGAATTTTTGCTTGTTGTTGCCGGGATGATTTTTTTTGCGGTGGAAGTGTTTGTTCTGCCGGGCTTTGGCATATCCGGAATCATCGGGCTCATACTCATGGGTGCAGGCATGGTTCTGGCCCTCCAGGATTTTGTCATCCCGGATCCGGCCCTTCCCTGGCAGGGCAGGCTTTTAAAGGCAAACCTGATCCAGGTGCTTGCCTCGTTCCTTGCCGGGCTTTTCCTGGCCCTTGCCTTTATCCGTTATCTGCTGCCCCGGCTCTCAAGGGTGATTGACGGGCCCTATCTTGAGGCCACCCTCAAGGAGTCCCATGCCGACTCCATGGAGATCCGGCGTGCGAAGGTGGGAGACCGTGGGGTTGCCGCCACCTTTCTGCGTCCTTCCGGCAAGGTTGAGATCAACGGTGAACTATTTGACGCCGTGTCCGAGGGAGAGTTCATTGAACGGGGAACCTTGATCTGTGTTGCCATGATCCAGGGCAATCGACTGATTGTTGCGGCGGAGGAGAAACGATGAGTGGTTTGACCGTTCCCATCGTTCTCCAGATTGTGGGCGTTGCCATCATCATCGCCGAGATCATCATTCCGTCCGGCGGCATCATTTCCATCCTGGCGGCCGTGGTGTTCGGGTATTCTCTCTACGTTGCGTTCACGCAATTTTCAGCGGGAACGGGCATGCTCTTTGTCCTGGCCGACATGATCATCATTCCCGTGCTCGTGTATGTGGGGTTGAGGATGATTGCAAAGTCGCCCGTCACCCTCAACACCACCCTGTCAAAATCCCAGGGTGTCGTTTCCCAGGAGCCCGGACTTGAGGGGTATCTTGGGAAAACCGGTCTGGCAAAAACCGATCTTCGGCCTGCCGGATTTGCCGTGATCGACGGCCGACGGGTGGATGTGGTCACCCGGGGAGAGTATATCGCCAAAGAGACCCCCATTGTGGTCCATGGGGTTACCGGCAATCAGATCATTGTGCGTGGGCATGTGGAAAAATCATCAGACTGACCGGTTGCACCCCGGCCCATGCCCGGCTGACCTGCATGCCATGGACCGCGGGCCTTATGAACCGACCCTGTTTAAAGCCGTTTAAAATCGTTTACAATCGTTTACAAGGAGAGTTGTCATGGAGTTTACCACCATTGTTGTCATTCTGCTGGTCATTGTCTGTATTGTGGTGCTTTTTTTCATTGGCTCATCCATTTCATTGTGGGTGCAGTCCCTGGTGTCAGGGGCACGGGTTGGCCTTTTGAACATCGTTTTCATGCGTTTCAGAAAGGTGCCCCCCAAGCTGATTGTCACCTCAAAAATCATGGCCGTCAAATCCGGGCTTGAGATCTCCACCGACGATTTCGAGTCCCATTACCTTGCCGGCGGTGATGTGTCAAGGGTGGTCAAAGCCCTGATCGCCGCAGACAAGGCCAACATTGATCTGCCCTTTAACCGGGCCGCAGCCATTGATCTTGCCGGCAGGAATGTGCTCGAGGCGGTGCAGATGAGCGTCAATCCCAAGGTGATTGAAACCCCGCTCATTGCGGCCATGGCCAAGGATGGTATTCAGCTCAAGGCCATCTCCCGGGTGACGGTCAGGGCAAACATTGACCGGCTGGTGGGAGGCGCAGGCGAAGAGACCATCCTTGCAAGGGTAGGCGAGGGCATCGTTACCACCATCGGGTCAGCCACTTCCCACAAGATGGTGCTTGAAAATCCCGATCTCATTTCCAAGACCGTTCTCTCCAAGGGGCTTGATTCCGGAACCGCCTATGAGATTCTTTCCATTGATATTGCCGATGTGGATGTGGGCAAGAACATCGGTGCTGAGCTTGAGACGGACAGGGCCGAGGCCGACAAGAAGATCGCCCAGGCCAAGGCCGAAGAACGCCGGGCCATGGCCTATGCAATGGAGCAGGAGATGAAGGCCAGGGTCCAGGAGATGCGGGCCAAGGTGGTGGAGGCAGAGGCACAGGTGCCCCTTGCCATGGCCGAGGCCTTCAGGTCTGGAAATCTTGGCATCATGGACTACTACCGCATGAAAAATATCGTGGCAGATACCGATATGAGGCAGACCATTGCCACACCGGAAAAGGATGATGTTGACCAGCCCTAGGATCCCTGGATCGTATTTTTACCAGGGCCATTCCCCATTCAGGGGGAAAGGGATGACGCTGACCAGCCATGGGATTCCAGGAGGCTTTCGTGAAATTAGATGATTTAGTACCCGTCCTAGTGATGGTCGTTTATGTGGCGCTGATTGTTTTAAAGCGGCGCAAGTCAAAAGCTGCCGGTGCAGACAAACGGGTGGCTGCCCGGTCAGGTTCAGGCCCACCGCCGCAGAGCCCAGGGCTGTTTTCAAAATTTGGAGAACGTCTCAAGGCCTTTTTTGCAGAGCTTGAACAGCAGTTCAGGATTGAGGCTGAAAAGGCCCGGATAAAGAACCTTGAACCGGCCCAGCGCCAGAGCATCCTGGACTCCCAGGAACCAGCAAGCGATCGCCCGGTGGTGGAAAGCCCTGAGTCTCCTAAGGTCGTCCCACGTGGAAAAGAAAGAAAAACCGGACAGCGGACGGTGGAAAAAAAACAGAAACATTGTGCTTTGGGGACCGACATCTGCCGGTCCAGACAAAAGATCCGCAACGCCATTGTCTGGTCGGAGATTCTTGCCCCGCCCCTTGGCATCCGACAGGAGAAAAGGCCCTGGGAAGATTGATGGAAATCTGATTATTGCTCCTTGAAAAAAAACCATGTATCCATTAGTGTTAAAGTTTTACATCTTACCAAAAGGAGTTGGCCTGTGGATATACTGGCGTTGAAAAAGGAGACAAATTTTACCCATCTCAACCTTTTTTCCATGCGATACCGGGACACAAAGAACAGGGAAAAATCCTGGATATTTGCCTCAAGGTCAGAAACGCCCCAACCCTGTGCCGGGAATACACCCGGTCCCGATGCCGTGGTGGTGGTGCCCTTTCACCTTGAAAAACAGCGCCTGGTGATCATCCGGGAGTTCAGGGTGCCCCTTGGCGGCTATCAGTACGGGTTTCCGGCAGGGCTTGTGGACAAGGGGGAAAAGAGTGAGGCTGCGGCCAGGAGAGAGCTCTGGGAGGAGACGGGCCTTGACCTGGTGAATGTCCTGCGCCAGAGCCCCCCTGTTTACTCGTCATCCGGTATGACCGACGAGTCTGTATCCCTGGTGTATGCCGAATGCCAGGGCGAGCCAAGCACCCTTGCAAACGAGGCGTCCGAGGATATTGAGGTGATCATGCTGTCAAGGGAGGATGCCGTATCCCTTTTAAATACGCCTGATCTTAAATTTGACGTAAAAACCTGGATCGTTCTTTCCACGTTTGCAGCTGCCGGCAGTATTTAAACATGTTTGCAAATTTCATCTATTTTCTGGTGGCCTTGATTCTGTACACCACCTGTGAGCACCCGGGTGCTTCTGCCGTAATGCCGGACAACGCCCTGGTAATTGCCCTTGTTCTGGCAATGGTGTTTGCCCTGGTCTGTTATATCTTGTTCAAGCGGCTTGCGGCAGGACCTTCCCCTGGCACAGGCGTGCTCCTTGATACCCGGTTGGAGCAGCTCCTGTCGCGACTTTCAATCCTTGCCCTTTTTGTCTTTGCCGCCGACCTTTATCTGCTGAAACTCAAGCTTGCCCTTGCGGATTTTCCGCCCTTTGAAGTCTTTCCCACCCTTGAGGCGCTCTTGTTTCTTCTGGTTTTTCTCGGGTATCTTGTCATTGTCTGGACTTCGGCCTGGAAGGTGCAGAAACAATTTTTTTCCGGAACGGTGTCAAAAAAGAGCTTTGTACTCTCAAACATTTCTTTTTCCCTTCCGGCCCTTCTGCCCTGGTTTCTGCTCTCCATCATGGCCGACTTCATTCAGATTCTTCCCTTTGACGGACCCAGGGCCTTTCTGGCAACCCCCCTGGGAGAGATCCTGTATGTGATCTTTTTTCTGTTTGCCGTGGCCTCGTTCGGACCTTTTCTGATCCAGAAGATGTGGGGATGTTCCTCCCTTGAGCCGGGACCCACAAGGGAGCGGATCGAATCCCTTTGCAGACTTGCCGGCATCGGTTGTGCCGACATTCTTAAATGGGAGCTCTTTGGCGGCTCGATGATTACGGCGGGGGTGATGGGGCTTGTTTCAAGGTTTCGCTATATCCTTGTCACGCCGGCCCTTGTCTCGCTCATGACCCCCCGAGAGGTGGATGCGGTCATTGCCCACGAAATCGGCCATGTGAAGAAACATCATATTCAGTTTTACCTTTTTTTCTTTGCCGGGTACATCGCCTGCGTCTACGCCCTTTTTGATCCCCTGCTGGTTGTGGTCTATGCCATGAATCCCCTGTCCTGGTTTGTTTCGTTTGTCGGCATGGACCAGGAGACAATCTCCACGCTTCTTTTCAGCCTGATCCTCATTCTGCTCTTTGTCCTGTACTTCAGGTTTGTATTCGGGTTTTTCATGCGTAATTTCGAGCGCCAGGCCGATACCTACGTGTTCTCACTTCTGGGCAGCGGAAGAGCACTGATCGACACCTTTTACAAGATTGCAAGGTTCAGCCGCACCGCACCGGATCGGCCCAACTGGCACCATTTCAACATTTCCCAGCGTATTAATTTTCTGAAACGATGCGAGCTCGATCCAGGGATGGTGACAAAGCATGACCGAAGGGTTCGGCGCATGGTTGCCGGCTATGCCATGGCCATGGTGGTTGTGGTGCTGGCTGGTTATTTTATCAACTTTGGCCGGGGCAGCCAGGTGCTTGACAATTATCTTACTGAACGGCTGTTACTCCAGGAACTTCAAATTGATCCTGAAAATGCCGATGCCTACACCCTGATCGGTGATTATTATTATGGCAAGGAGATGTTTGAAAATGCGATTCATGCCTATGAAAATGTAATTAAAATTGCGCCCCGGAATCTCCACGCCCTCAACAACCTTGCCTGGCTTCTGGTCACCTGCAAGGATGTTTCGTTCCAGGACCCTGAACGTTCGCTTGCCCTTGCCCAAAGGGCCTTGGGCGTTGACAGACCCTCCCATGTGCTTGACACCTATGCTGAGGCTTGCTGGCGCAACGGTCTTGTCCAGGAGGCCCTGGCAGCCTCCATCGAAGCCCTTGAAAAGGCCGAAGATCGTCAGGCATACTACCTGGCCCAGGTCCAGCGGTTTAAACACTAATTGGGGTCAGGCTTTCTTTGCACTAATTGGGGTCAGGCTTTCTTTGCACTAATTGGGGTCAGGCTTTCTTTGTTGTCGTTATTGAAAATTAATTGAAGTCAGTATCTGTTTTTTTGTTGTCGGTATTGTGACGCGTGGTCGGGGGCGGGTTTTTCTTATGTGATCAATGATAACTATTTTTTTCAGATATTATAATGACGCTGATCACTTATGCCTGTGTCGGTTTGATGAAGCCGGTTACTTCTTTTTGACCCAGCTGACTTTGATCGGTTTTAGTTTGATCGACCTTACTCTGAGCGACCTTACTTTGATCAACGATCGTTTTGGCAAGCCGCTTGATTCTATTGTTCAGAACCTGATCCTTTTTTATGGTCGTGCGCATATTTTTGACCTGCTTGCTCATGGTTGGCAGTTCCCGCCCAAGATAGGCAGCGGTTTCCGAAAGGGTGTGCACTGTCTGGTCAACTGCAAGAAGGGCAATCATGGCCCTGGCTTTGACCAGTTTTCTGCTGCGGCTTGAGGTTGCAAGTTCTGATTCGTCAATTTCTTGTTCGTTTGCAACCAGCCTGCTGATCTCTTCAATTGTCATTTTGGGTTTGGGGGATTGATAGGATTTATCCAGGGCTTGATGGACAAAATTTTCATCACCTAGGATTTTACCTTTTAGGCTGCTCTTTTTAAGCAGGGTTTCAAGGTCAGGATCAATGGGCTGCCCCATGAACTCAAGGTAATTTGCCCGGGCTTTTTCTGCTGAATCCCCAAACAACTCCAACGCCAGATCAATCGAGAGCCATGCAGGTGCTTTGCCAGGGGCACTATAGGCATCATGGCTGCTGTCTTTGTAGTGACTTGGATTCATGACAAGGTTTGCACGTACAGGATTGAGATGGATGTACCTGATCAGTTCATGAAGGTAGGCGTTGCTGTCAACGAGTATCGCCTTATACCGACCCTGGAAAAGGTGGCCAACGCGATTGTGACGGTGGTTGAACCAGCGGGTATATCGTTGAGAAAGGCTCTGCATCATTTTTGAGAGGGGATCGGCAGGGGTCTGCAGGGCCATGTGGATGTGGTTTTTCATCCAGCAGTAGGCAAGTAGACGATGGTTATGCTCTGCTATCCCCTGGGCAAGGATTTCCTGGAACTTTTTTATCTCATCACTGCCATGGAAAATCGTCTGTTTTGCATTTCCCCTGAGTATGACATGGTAGCATGCACCAGGGTAATGGATGCGTGGCTTTCGTGCCATGGTTGTCTCCTTTTATGTCGTTTGCATAAAAAGTAATGCAGGAAATTTTGACATTCATAATGGCATAAAAACGACAACAAGAAAAGCCTGACCCCAAAAAGACAACAAGAAAAGCCTGACCCCAAAAACGATGACCCCAAAAACGATGACCCCAAAAACGACATGCACTTATAACGACAACAAAGAAAGCCTGACCCCAAAAACGACAACAAGGAAAGCCTGACCCCAAAGGGACAAAAACGACAACAAGGAAAGCCTGACCCCAAAGGGACAAAAACGACAACAAGGAAAGCCTGACCCCAAAGGGAGACTTTCCTTGCTGGTGAAACTATGGCTTGTTACGCAGGGCTTAGTGACCCATTGCAACCTTTGCAAACTCAGCAGCCTGGGGATGTGCGTAGATGAGGATCAGAGCAACAACGAGTGCATAGATACAGAGGGACTCGATCATGGCAAGACCGATCAGAAGGGTAACGGTTACCTTTCCTGAAGACTCGGGGTTACGAGCGATACCCTGAACAGCACCACTGAGACCCATTCCCTGACCGATACCGCAACCAAATGCTGCGATTCCAATTGCGATACCTGCGGCCCATACACATGCGGTAAAAAAATCCATTTTCTTCTCCTGTTACATTAAGATTATAGGGTTCATGCGGCTTCTTCCGGTCCCCGCATAACTATATGTCTGCTGACAACACCATGCTGACAGCTTTAGTTCTATTTAATGGGCGTGTTCCATGGCGCCGGTAAAGTACATGACCGAGAGCAGGAAGAACACAAATGCCTGAACAAGTGCTACAAAGATGCCGAGTGCCATGATGGGAAGGGGCGCAAAAAAGGCACCGGCAAGGCCGAACAGGATGCCGAGAACCAGCTCATGGCCCATCATGTTTCCGAAAAGACGGAAGGAGAGGGAGAGGATTCTGGCAAAGTGGCCAATGAGCTCAATGGGAAGGATGATGGGGATCATCCACCAGACAGGGCCGATGAAATGCTTGTAGTATTTTGCCCCGTGGTATTTGACACCAATGACATGGGTGAATACAAAAACGGTCAATGCAAGGGCTGCCGTCGTATTCAGGTTGGCTGTGGGAGGAAAGAAACCGGGTACAAGACCCACAAGGTTTCCCAAAAAGACAAACATGAAGATGGAAGCCACAAGGGGAAACAGCCATCTGCCCTCTTCGCCGGTTACATCCACCATGAACTCTTCCAGGCCGGAGACCAGGACCTCAAAAACGTTCTGGACAGGTCCGGGAACCATCTGAACATTTTTCCCTGCAAGCCAGCCCAGAATGATGAGGATTGCCATGACAACCCACATGTAAATGACATGGACGTTACTGTGGGCAAAATGCCCCAATCCTATCATTTCAAACAATTTTACAAAGAATAGATATGGATGTTCCACTTACACAGCCTCCTTGATAATAAGTCTTGTTAATTCAAGTGCAGTTGCTGCAAAAAAGCTGGCAACCACCACCGAAAGACCTGCGATGAGGCCCAACGGATCAACAATATTTTTTGAAATAAGCAGGAATAACATTACCCCGCTCAGTATAAACCGAAGGTAGTATTTGATGATGACGCCGTGGAGAATGGATCGTCCGGCTGCAACAACCTCTGAGCTGTTCTTAAATGCCCGGCGGATGGTGTGCTGAAGGGCCTGGAAGTTGAGGGTCACAATAAGCCCGCCGCAGAAGATGCCCAGGGCAAAATGTCGTGGGGTGTTGATAAAGGCGAGCAGGCTGACAACGCAGAATATGTACCAGTTGGATTTTGAGATAAATACTATCATGCGTTGTTGAATGTTCATAATCCTAAAGCTTTCTGCTCCGTTTTGCCGCCATGACAAGATTTCTGAATCCTGCCGCTATTCCGAGTCCAAGAAACACCAGTGTCAGGACCGGGGATGTGTCAAATTTACTGTCCAACCAGACACCAAAGAAGAGGCCGATAAAGATTGATATGGCTACTGAAAGACCGAGGCTGCTGTAGTAGGCAAGGTCCTTGATGCTCTTTGATGTCGCTTTTTTCATTTTAGGAGGAATTACCATATCAATTCTATCAAGTCAATGTGAAAAACAAATTAAGTCACAACCAGATTGCCGCAGGAGTGGTCCTGGCCGACAGTCCCCACAATTGCGGCGGCAACTCCCCTTTGATTCATACGTTCAACGCAGGCCTCTGCGTCTTTTGAACCAATGGAAAAAAGCAGACCGCCCGAGGTCTGGGGATCGAACATCAGGTCCTGAACAATGGGGTCGATGCCTTTGTCCATGGTTGTGTCATTACTGCAAAAGGACCGGTTTCGAAAGGTACCCGCCGGCACCATGCCGATCATGGCGTATTCCTTTGCCCCTTCAATAACGGGTACCTTGTCGGAGAAAAGGTGCATGGTTTTTTTGGATCCACGGGCCATTTCAAGCAGGTGGCCGACAAGCCCAAAGCCTGTGACATCGGTGCATGCGCTGACAGGGTAGTCAAGGAGGATCTCGCAGGCGATTTTGTTGAGCTGGATCATGGTGTTCACAAGGCCTCGTATGTGGCTTTCAGAGGCCAGTTTACCCTTGACCGCCGTGGCAAGGATGCCAACGCCAACGGGTTTAGTCAAGATCAGCACCTCGTCTGTTCGTGCGCCCCGGTTGGTCAGCACCCGGTCGGGGTGCACAATTCCTGTGACGGACAGGCCATATTTGAATTCGGGATCATTGACGCTGTGGCCTCCCACAAGGGTGGCGCCGGCTTCTTCGATTTTATCGATTCCGCCCTGGAGCGTCTCCTGGAGTATGGCCTCGTCAAGATCCTCTTCAGGAAAGCAGACAATATTCATGGCAGTCAGGGGAACGCCGCCCATGGCGTAAATGTCGCTCAGGGAATTTGCCGCAGCCACCTGGCCGAACTCGTAGGGGGAGTTGGTGACAGGCGTCAGAAAATCCAGGGTCTGGATCAAGGCGGTTGTGTCGTTCATGCGGAATACGCCTGCATCGTCACCGGTTTCAAGGCCCACGATAAGGTCGGGGTGACCCTTGACCTTCAAGTTTTTTACAATGCGATCCAGAACCCCTGGATCAATCTTGGCCCCTCAACCGGCGGCCTTTACCTTTTCGGTCAAACATACATTGTGCTGTTTCATTTTAGTCCTCTCATCGGGGTCAGGCTTTCCTTGTTGTCGTTATTTTGGTGTCACGGTGTTGCCAAGGTTTCTGGCCCCAAGATTTTGATGGCGGCGGCAAATCTGCCCGTTGTGCGGTCGGCTCTGTACGAGAAAAAGGTGCCGGCGCAACATTTTGTGCAGATGCCTGCCAGGGTTATGTTTTTTTGCGGGACCCCTTTGCTCATGAGCTGGTCCTGGCTGATGCGCCAGAAATCAAAATGGTCTTTTTCATCCTTGTATGACCAGAGATGCTCGGGGATCTCCCGGGTGTAGTTGGTAAATTCAGAACAGTCGGGACCCAGGGACGGTCCGATTCCGGCAAGAATATCTACAGGATCTGACCCAAAGTTGGCCTGCATGGCATCGACGCTTTTGCCGATGATGTTGCGGATGCTGCCCTTCCATCCGGAATGGATGGCGGCGACCACCTTTTTTATCGGATCTACAAGAAGAACCGGCTGGCAGTCGGCCACCTGAATGACAAGGGTAAGATCAGGGATGTCGGTGACCAGGGCATCGCCAATACGGGTACCAACGGTGTCCCGGGTGTGTATGTCCCTGTTGCCTTGAAGGACGATTACCGTGTCCGAGTGGACCTGGTTAAGATAGACACAGGGGGTGGCGCCAAGGGTGTCTGCGACAATCTGCCTGTTCTTTTCCACAATTTGTCTGTCATCTCCGGTGGAGAGCCCGACATTCAGGGAACCAAAGGGCGCGGCACTCTGTCCGCCAACCCGGGTGAAAATCCCGTGGGCCACAGTGGAAACCGCTCTAAAGGGGTTGAACTCAAGATGAAGTGTTCCTTGTTTTCCCCTGACCATGGTGGTGGCGGATCTTTTATTCAAAGGTTTTTAATATCCTTTCAATAATGATAGTGGTTGAGATCCCTGGTTCCAGGGTTATTCTTGCCACCCTGCCGTTGTTCGCTTTTACAAAGTCTGCCCCGATGATTTTGTCTTCGGACCAGTCTGCCCCCTTGGCCAGAACGTGGGGATTGACTGCCTTTATCAAGGTTTCAGGGTCTGGCTCGTCAAAGATTACCACATAGTCCACACACGACAGGGCGGCAACCACCTGGGCCCGGTGCCGCTCGTTGATGATGGGTCGCTTGTCACCCTTGATCTCTTTGACGGATCGGTCTGAATTAAGCCCCAGCACCAGGATGTCACCCTGGGCCGCTGCAGCCTCAAGATAATTGACATGGCCTGCATGGAGGATGTCAAAGCATCCGTTGGTAAAGACGATGGTTTTGTCTTCAGCACGTTCTGCCGCAGCAATGGCTTTGATCTCGGTTTGCCGGACAATCTTGTTTTCCAACTTGTGTTGCATGGGGGACTGCTCCATCAGGCCAGACATCGTTCGGCATTGGTCTGGCAGATTTTTTCGCTCTTCTTTTCAGCAAGCCTTGCCTCCCGGCGCCTGATTGCTTCTCTGTTTCGTCGTTTTTGATTGGCGGTCTTCAGGTCAAGGCGCGGCACAGGCACGGGTCTGAAATCATCTCCAAGGGCGACAAAGGTCAGATAGGCTGATCCTGTATGGGTTATCTTACCCGTGAGCAGGTCTTCGGTTTCAACCCGAACCCCAATCTCCATGGACGTTTCACCCACATTGTTGATGCTTGCCTGAAAGGTCACCAGGTTACCGATCTGAACCGGGTTGTGGAAGTCCAGACGGTCAATGGATGCGGTCACGCAGATTCTTTTGGTGTGCCTCACGGCGACTACGCCTGCTGCGTTGTCAATTTGTTTCATGATCACACCACCATGGACCAGTCCGGCTGGATTGGCATCCTGGGGTTGCATGACCTGCGAAAGGGTCACTGAGCTCTCTTCGACTGTTTTCGGATTCATTTGCGTTCCTCTTTACAGATATCTTTGAACCAATTCCCTGTATCTAAACAACCTAATCAAGGGCCATTCTTCCATGGTTTTACCGGGAGACCCCCAAAGTTTGATATTTGCGGGAATATCAAGAAAGTCTCCTCTGCTGTGAACCGCTCAAAGATCACAAGAAAAGGAGATTTTCAATGAACAAGCCAAAAATATTAGACCATACGACTTTTGATTGCAAGCAGCATCTGGTTTTGATTTCAAAATATCAGGGGGGGATTACATGGCCCTTTGGAGAAAAATGCAGCAAATCATATCAGGCTTTGTGCATTCAGTCAGGCTTTGTGCATTCAGAATAAAAGAGGTGATCGTGTTTTGAATTGAATGTGTCGATTGTATTCCATGGTATTCCAAGAAGATGGCGGAAGTGCATGGGAATCGAATATAGGCACACCTTTCAAGAAGCCCTATTGGCGGGCTTCTCGAAGGTGCTGTTTCGTGTTCGGGCACTACACGGGCACTATGGGGTTCATTCATGCTTTGCCTTATCCTTGATAGGAACGATATTTCTCTCCATCAATTCCTTCACTCGGCTGACCTCGGTTTTCGCATACCGTTTGACCGAATCGAGCCTGGCATGATCTGTGATTTGCTGTAATTCATACTCGGACAGTCCGAACTGATTGATATACTGACTACATGAACTGTGCTTGGTGCCGGAGTAGAGGGGGATGTCTTCACCCGCCGCCTCACATGCCTGTTTCCAGATTATATTCAGGGCTTCGTTGGTATATCTCCTGCCATCTTTTCGAGCCCTGGGGTTCTTAAACAAAAACTTCGAGATAATGGGTTTCCTCAACTCCCTTTCAATGTATTCCACAAGGGCCGGATGGCATGGAATGATGTGAATCTCTCCGGTCTTTGTCTTTTCCACCAACTGTCGGGCTGAAATTGAACGCCTGATGGTGAAAACACCATCCTTGTAATCTTCCCGGTGAAGGGCGCATGATTCCGCCGGTCTTCTCAACTGGTATTTCAGAAAATAGAAGATTGGCTGATGCTCTTCCGGGATTTGCCGGAGGATGTTCAACTGCCGTTCTTCTGGAAGCCATACTATCGGTTTATCAATCAACTGATATGCAGATTTCCTTGGAAATGACGGCATAGAGAGTATGCGTCTTGACCGCTTGGCAAAATCAAGGATGACATGAAGACAGCTGACAACATTCATTTTTCCTTTGGGCTCTAATGATAATTGGTTCATAAAATCAGTGATAACATCCAGTTGAATGTCATGGAGCATAAGCTCAGGGCGTCGCTTGAAGTACGGGATGATATGGGTCCGCAGATACGATTTATACCCTTTATACGTTGCCGGTGATAGGGTAGGGCGCACCGCTTCTATCCATTCCTCTATAAATGGCACAACATCAGTCCAACCTTTCTTGGTGAAACGTTCAATCACAAAGGTGCCGTTTTCAACGGCAGCCTGCATCTGGGCCAGAAGTTTTCTGGCAATCCGCTCATGGTACATCGTCTCACCGTTGTACCGCGTTATCTTGATGGTTTTCCTCGTAGTTTTGTCGTACCATTGAACGTAGAACGCCCCAGTATCCTTTCGTTGATTCACAGATCCGGTCATACATTCTCCTCCAATTTGTGGGTCAGCATAAATGTACCCGCTGAAACTTGGGGACCTTCGATACAATTCTTTTTTCATTAATTTTCTCCACGTCGTGAATTCCCCAGCGACCTGTTCGCTGGCTTGTGGAGACTTCAAAATCCCCATGTACTGGCCTTTCAGCCGTGTACGGGCAGTTTTACGAGGTGTGGCTCGGCGACGACGTGGTAGGTTGTTTGGAACTTGGGATGGCTGGAACATCCCGGTATAGATTTAATTTTTTACATCACCTCCTTTGATTGTTTCTTGGTTTGATGGTTATCTTAATCAGGCAAACACCCCTCGGGCTCTGGCATTCCAGCATTTATTCCAAGGCTGACTCTGCAATGAACAGCTATAGCTCATGCAGGAGTCGTAAAATTCCTGGATAAAGATGCCACGATATTGAAGGGTGTTTATGGTTCACCGATTGTTAAAGAGCGAGGACAAGAAGGAGGGGCGGTCCTGTGCTCGTTATCACATCATAATTTACTCATGTTTTTAATTCCAGAGACCGTTTTTTATTTGGTCTGCCGGAACCAATTCGACCCATTCATTGCCATTCCATCTTTCGAAACGAGAGATGTTCTCAATCGGTACTTCTTCGTAGGAAACAAACCATTGTTTAGGGTTGGCACCCATTTTTTTACCTGTCTTCGCAAGAGCCTTTAGCATTTCGCGGCTTTCACCACTTTTTTTATTGTAATTATTCCATGTTCTAAGATTTACAACATTGGGGTCTATTTCCAGCCTGATTGGGATGAAACTATGTAAAGCACCGTCATCTAATAAATCATTCCACATATCACAATAAAACAGTTCGTTTTTGGTGGAATAACTGGTTGTTTTCCCAGTTTTAAAATCTTTTAATGCCTTTATAACTGTTGGCTCCCAATCATGGTTTGTTGAAAACCAGACAGCGGGTTTAACACCTGGTAAGACGCCCGCAGTCGCTAATTTTATTTCTCCTGACATAATAATCGATTCAAAGTGTTGAAAAATGGTATAATGCCAATATCTCTTTTTTTGTTTTGCTTTAATGTACCCAGTGCCGGTGAATACTTTACCTGCAACCATTGCTTCATCCAGATTTACTGAATTTTTTACTGTTTCTGATGTTCTCATAATCTTTTTCCTTATTTTGACAATTAAATTTTTTGATACAAAACCTATTTTCCCCTAATTTTATTAATTTTTTCTCCTTCCGGTGGACAACCACCACAATTGACTGAGGATAAAGGAAAAGGACGCAATGGTAGCGCTGGTTTTTACTGATGAATTTTGCGGCTGGGGTCGGAGGTGTATTACCGAATCGAAATGATTGACCGTCCATCAAACCTGCTCCTTGTTCTCAGCGGGCATAAAAAAAGCCCAAGTTCACACAATTAAACCACTCCCCGTCCTATACAGGGTTTCAATGGTTGAATTTTACGTGTGAGCCGTGGACAAGTTTGATTTCGGTCCGGTGCTCGGTTTGGTTGTGCCTACCGTTGTTGAGGGGATAATTTCGCTGCACCTGGTGCAATTAACCCGCTCTTGGTGGCGACAACGCCGGGGAAGTTGATTCCCCAATAAAAAAAAATATAATCACAGTCCTTGATTTGTCAAGTTCCTACATCGTCCAAGAACCCTTTCAAATAGAGTTGTGGGCATATGGTAGCCCGTTAAAATAAATTGCCAAGATGGTCATCTTATATCATTCTCCAGCAGCTCCAATGCCTCCAGTAGGGGATGGGAGCCCCCCCCCTCTGCATCCCATCCCTTGCCATACGCTTTAGCTTGCCTTAGACAAAGTGTATAGTCCAATTTTATTGCTGTCTATAAATTCATAACTGTCGCTCGACATTATACCCAGGCTGCTCTGATAGAGATACTTTTGGCATCTTTTGAGCCTCCAGGGTTGCATAGGATTTGTACCGTAGGTGTCGAAAATAATGACTTTTTCTTTGACAATTTTGTCTGGGTCGAATGGTCTTTTAGGTAAATCGTCAGGATAGTAGCCGCCTTCGCCATAAAATAAGGTATAGCCTCCATTATCCTGACACGCCCCGTCCTGCAAGACCCTCAAATAATCCTGCCTTTTTTCTTCAGGAATTTTTTTACCATCTTTACCAAACTCAGGAATGAAGTATCTATAAAGTTTTTTTCCTTCTTGTTTTTTTCCTTCTTGTTTTGCTCCTAATTGATTTTCCAGTTTTTCAATTCTGCCTAAGGCCGCCTGGAGCATGGTTCTCAACTCGATTGATTCTGTTTCAGTTGTCATGTCTTGTTCTCCTTTTCTTGTTATTCACCATAATGTTGTCAAAGACCACTTTCCACTTGCAGAAACTTCATTTTTTAATTATCATGGTTTTACCATGGCAATTAATACAAGGTATATTTTTTCGCCATGTCAGAGATAATACGTCCTAAATAACGCCTTGTCAAGATAAAGCGTTATTTAGTTTTGATATTTGTTTATGGTTTTATTCTGATAAAAGGGTAAGAGTATGGAATCACAGGGGAATACATCCAAAGAACTTTTGAGCTACCTTTTTGATTTTGCCAACTTCGACATAGGAACCTTGAACCAGGATACTTTGCCGGTGCTGGCTATGGCTTATGTCAGATTCGCATACTATGAAGACCCTTCAAGTTCTTCAGCAAAATATTCTGCATTTACCAGCGCCGCATTTGACAGTTCAGGGGAAAAAATGTCATCCACCAAAGAATTCTTGGCAGAGCTGCAAAAGCACTTCATAGGCATTTTGGACAATATTATTGAATCTTCTGGGTCTGGGCTTGCCTTGAATCAAAAAGGTACAAGGCGGGTTAGCATAATTGATGGTGAGTTTGTTGAATCCTTCTTAACTGAAACGCCCCCTATGGATGACTTTGACCTACAATCGGAAAAGCGATTTGCAGAAGCGTCATTGACTGACATAATTATTAATGGGAATCTTTTGCCTGAGATGTTCAGCAAATGTAAAGGGTGTGAGTCCTATTTCTATCAGAATACAAAGCGGGAGATGAAATTCTGTTCCACGAAATGCTCAAATAGATATAGGCAAAGAAATTTCAAAGAGGTTGGGCATACTGGCTCAGGTATGACAAAAGATGAAATAGACAGTATGCATAAGACGATGACGAAGAAAGCGAAGAAAGGTCAAATATAAAAAAATTACCCAACCTCGTTCATCAGGAGCTCATGTACCTCTTTGTCCTGGATGCCCAGGTATCTCATGGTCACTGCCGGGCTGGAATGATTGTATCTTTTACAAAGGATTTCATAGCCAGCGCCGAAATGGACCCGCTGCTGGTATCCGAAAGTCTTTCTCAAAGTGTGCGCTCCGTACTGCCCCTTCAAATTGATGGCTGATGTCCAGGACCTTATCAATCGGCCAACGCTCTGGCTGGATATGTGCCCTTTGCCCTTCCTGGACCTGAACAGGTAATCATCTGCGCCAGGATTAATTTCCCTGATATAAATTTCCAAGGCTTTGTAGACGGACTTGTTGATGACCAGAACATTTGTTTTGCCGGTTTTGGTTTCGACAATCTTGATTGCAGCCCCGGCTTTTAATCCCTCCACCTGACTGTACCGAATCTGAACCAGGTCATTTGCTCTCAGGCCGTTGTTAATTCCCATGACCCACAGGAGATAATCCCTCGGCTTAGAAGATAGCAGCCTGGAGATGGCCTTGATGTCTTTCTGTTTGCGGATGGGTTCAACGGTGATGATGGACCCTTTCTTGAGACCATTGTTGTTTGCCATGGTGGTACCTCCTTTAATGTTGAGTTTGTGATTGGTTATGCTGGAAACTGCGCATTCAGAACTGCGGTGTTTTGGTGAAACGGTTGAAAGGCTTGATTGGTGGGCTTATGGGGGATTTATGAATGTGTTGTTCTTACAAGAAGTAAGCATTGGTGACATCACATTTTCTAAAAAATAATTTCCGAAAAAACTTTCCATTGACTTTATTGTTTCTCAATAATATTAATAGTTATTTTTTAGTCTTGAAAATAACAATATAGGAGCTGTCATGAAAGAACTCATTGAATTAATTAAAGACAGGGCGAAAGAATTGACCATAGCCATATCAGAGTTGGAAGAAGATATGAGTGCGAAGCAGCAGGTTCACAGGGATGCACTTGATTTGCTTTTGGAGATTCATAAATTAGAGACCATCTATATGCAAACAATTTCTGGCGACGTCAAGCCCCCCATTATCACAAAAGACTCTCAGCCTCCAAAAGAACTGGACGAAGATGCGGAGAGGCATGAAATAAACAAGATACATCGTAGACTACCAATGTGGGCGAACAAGCAATATCAAATCAATTCAAAGATACTGTCCCTTTTCTTGAAAATGGAAGACGAAGGTTTCTCTGAGATAACAGAAAAAATGTTAATGAAAAGATATAATAATCAACCAGAATTCCTAACAAATTTTCCCCAAATGAAAACCATCTCACCTAAAAATCATGGAAAAGTTTTTGATGTTCAAAATAGTGTCGTGAAAATATGGGAACCTGTCCGGCACGACGTAGAAGAATACAAAAATATTATATTCAAAAAATAGGCTACAAGTATTTCACAGCACCAGATGTGGGTTGCAGACACTGTATTCTAAAATACCAAAAGATTTTTTTAATAACATAAGGAGGACAAAGATGAAAAGGCATCAATGGACAGATAAGGATGAGGTCATTGCATTTTTTCTCTATAGATATGGTGATGATGATTTAATGTTTAAGAGATGTGGTATTGCTAAAAAACTTGGTATGAGCAAAGAGAGTTTAGTGGCCAAAGAAGGTAATTTTAAATTTTTAGACACTGGTAAAGGTCTTTCAAATGCATCTTGTCTATCAAAAAAAATATATGAAAAATATAAAAACAAACCCAAAGATAAGCATCGAATTGAAATTGAAAATCTTATGTATCCCCAAAAATGAATCGACCATGAGCAAGTGTGAACAATAGACTTCTTTCTTATCGATAGAAGACTATTCCTTCGTATTTACAACAAATTAATAGGTGAGACATGACAAGTTATATTATAGAAATTAAAAAATGTCCAGATTGCAACTGTGAATTCATAAGGCCGATGGTCGCATCTTGTAATACTTTTGATGCAAAATTTTACACAGACTGTTTTATTTGGGGACCGATGTATGATGAAGGTAGTGCTCTGTTAATTTGTCCTGGTTGCCATAAATATTTTTGGTGTGAAGATGTTTCCACAACGCAATCGATACCGGAATCAAAATATTTTAATGATTCTGAATTAAAGTCATTACCCTTTTCATCACCTCTTTCAATAGGATTTTGTAATAATAGGTATGAAGATGTGTTGCGCAAAAAAATATGGAAAAACATCGCACAGGAAAAATATATTCGCATTAGGGCGTGGTGGGCATTTAACAATACTTATCGGGATGATAAAACTAAATCCTTTGACATAAGTGCCGAACAGAAAGAAAATTTTCTTAGGCTGCTGATACTGCTGGACGATAACGACATCGATACATCTATAAAAAAAGCGGAGATTCTTCGGCAACTTGGCAGATTTGATGAGTGTCTCAAAGAATTAGACTCAATACCTGACGATACGGCCCCGAGGATTGCCGGTGCTATAAAAAGATTGGCTATTTGCAAAAAGAGACAGGTTGAAATCTTAAAAGATTAGGTCGATAGAAGTTCTATATCTCGTTTATACGGAATCGGTATATCCCCTTATTCATGCCTTTGTCATCTGGTTTGGGGCTATTGTTGCAGCCATGTGAAGTGGCTGTGAATATAAACCACATGCGGAAAATTCGAGTGTCCGTATACGGACGGTGGGTCAGAAAACCGGCGGAAGGTTTCGCAAAATTCATCGTCCATTGCGTCCACCGTCCAACCGAAATCAATCCAAACCAAGCCTGTATCAACGCCATAATCGCCTGAAACTGTTTGTTTGATAGTCGGCATGCCCTTTTTGTTTACACCGAGCATGAACACGATGGATTTATGAATGTGTTGTTCTCGCTATAAGTAAGCATTGGTTAATCGGATAAATGAAGTTTCTCAACGTTGAGAAAGTTTGAAGTGTCCGTATACGGACGGTTTGAAAAATAAATCCGAAATTAAGGGCTTGCCTGATTGACCTGAGCTTAATCTGGGTGTATAGCAAATTTGAAAACCAGATTTCAAAAATAAATCAAGACTTCCGCTGATATCTCTTTTTCAATCGTAGCAGGACTTAAAGCCCTGTCTTATTCTCAAAACCGTATCTTGCTGAGGGGGAAAATGACGGTTAATTCATATTTAACAGGCTTATCAAGCTCACTGGTTCTTTCGACAAAGGAGAAAACGAGTATTTCGACATCGATAGCCACCTTAAAAATTAGGTTAGAAGCCTATTTTGGTGGTGGTATAACGGACCATTTTCAATTCGGGTCTAATAATCGTGGTACAATATTACCAAGAAAAGCGGATAGCAAATCAGATATTGACTACATGGTAGTCTTTGATACATCTGACGGTAAAAAAACGCCTCAAACATATCTGAATCGATTAAAACGGTTCGCAGAAAAGAAGTATTCAACTTCTGAAATATTTCAATCAAGCCCGACGATTGTCCTTTCCTTGAATCATATAAACTTTGAGCTTGTTCCTGCTGTTTATGATTGTGGATATCAAATTCCTTCTCCGGCATCTGATTGGTCAAACTGGATGTCGACAGACCCTAATGGTACTAACCAGGCTCTTGTGGATAAAAATATCTCTGAAAACTATAAAATCAAACCGTTGGTACGCTTAGTGAAATATTGGAATGCCAAACAAGGACATCCGTATAATTCATTTTCGCTTGAACGATATATTGTAAATCAATTTTTTTGGTCATGTACTGCACAAAAAGATTATTTTTATTCTTTTTGGTCTGGATTTGAATATGCTTATGAAACGGCTCAATACATCAAAGATAAAGTCGATAGAGCTAAAAAGTATGCCAAGCAAGCAAAGGAACACGAAGATGATTATATGCCAGTTTCTGCTGAAATTGAAATTAAAAAAATTGTGCCAGAACTATGAGTCAAAATTCACAAAACAGAGTAGATGAAGTAAACCGTCATTACGAGCCTGTGAAAAAAGCAGGGAGAATAACAGGATACCTTTTTTGGATAATTGTCGGATTGTCCCTTTTTATTCCCTATATAAAACAAGATATTAATCCAGGAGTTGCATCCAAAATTAGACTGGTATTCATCTGTTTGGTGTTAATCCATTTTTGTTTAGCTCAATTTTCAAGGTTTTATCTATTGCCAAGAGCCGAAAGAAAAAGAAGACAGCAGCTTTTATCGGATTCTTTTGGAGCACCGTTATCACACGACCGTACAGCTCATTATTACAATAATGAATACGCACCAAATATATTACGCCTTGGTGCGAACACAATGGAAAATTCTTTTTTCAGTAAAGAAATTGCTGCTCGGATGCTTATCCCAAAACGAATTATTACGTTGATATATATAATAATTTGGATATTTCTTTTCGGTTCGCCTGAATGTAAACCGGAAACATTAATGTGGATTACACAACTGGTCTTTTCAACAGAAATTTGTATTCAATGGTTGACGCTTGAACTGTTGAGAAGCGCCTACAAAAATACATATGATGAGCTTCATTCACTATTTATGAATGAACCCAATGGTGAATCTCCAAAAGAGATAGCAACGATACTTGATTCTTTTACAGCCTATGAAGCTGCTAAACATTCAGCAGGCTTTTTGCTGTCATCGAAGGTGTTTTTCAAAATGAATGAAGAACTCACTCAAAGATGGAATCAAATACGAGATGACCTCAATATGAAATAAGGAGAAAAATTATGCCCCGGAAAACACATCACGTTGTTTCCAACTCCGAAAGTGGATGGGATGTCAAAAAAGGTGGTGGACAGAAATCCATCAAGCACTTTGACAAAAAACAGGATGCGGTAGATTATGGCCGTGGGGTCAGTAAGAATCAAAAATCAGAGTTTATTATCCATAAAAAAGATGGTACCATCCAGAATGCTGATAGCCACGGTGGGGACCCTTGCCCTCCGAAAGATACAAAATAGTCCCCTGACCGGAAAAATAGTGCGTTTAGGCCGATAGGGGTAATAGGTGGTTCAACCCAATTGGCGCTTGTTGGCTTCATGGTCCTTTTATTAACTTTGCTGCGGTACATCAGTACCAGTGTGGTCCTGTCGGCCACTGAAAGATGTCAAACTAAGGAGGTGCCTATGGAAAAAACATTAACTGCTAAGAGTCTTGTCTTTTTTGGTTCATTATATGAAACAATTTGGGCTATCGGAGTCAGCAGCGTTTTGGTTGGACCCCTATCCGCCTAAGTGCACTATTACTTTTTCCAAGGAACATCCTCAACCTGGCCAATATATCTTGATTTTAATCTATTGGCGTACGTTCCCATATAGCCACAGATTGACAGAATGCCCATTTCCAAATACCAAAGCCCAAAGTTCCGAGCTTCATGATGTGCTTCATTCAATTGCCCTCGCTTTTTATGTTCAGGATGTACCAATGAATTTCGTATTTCAGTTAATGCATGTGGAGCATCAATCCAGTTGTATTGCCGAGACAATTGTCCGAGTTTAGGTAATTCTTTTGGTATTTCTATCGGGATTCCCAAGGAGGAAAACAATAGACGCAGTTTATCAGAAGCGCGTAAGCTCTTGAAGCCTTCCACAGTAAGAAGCTGCCTATCTTTGACTGAATACTCATATGAAAGCCTTTCTAAAGCAGCTTGTGTCAAAATTATTCCGGGTTCCATACCACGGGGAAAAAAATTTGCATTCAAATACCAATAGATGGCCTCCCTTAAGGCAATACGCCAGTCATCGTCTTCCCACTTATCCATAAAGCCATGAAATAATAACGCAAGTTGAGTGCCATGATGGGCATCAAACCAAGATAAAGGAGAATGCCATGCTTCATGAGGTGCGGACCAAGATTCCCAGACTCGCTCGCCGGATTCGTCTACACCTACCGGGCACAGTGGTTCACACCAAACACCTTTTGCAAAAGAGATAAAGATGCTAAGGGCTTTCAATATATATGAAGCTTCACTCCCAGTAAGTTTGTTATCGTTGTCTTTTTCTATTTTTCCAATATGCGTTAAACGGTACCCCCCTTCCTTTTCAAGGGTTTTTATGTTTTTTCTGGTCGTAAGCAATTCTTTTATTTCGATACTCCAATGTTTTGCATTCAACTCAATATGCTGGAGAGAGTGCATAGCAGTACCAATGTTTTCAATTGAATGTTTTGTTCCAAAAAAATTACAAAAATTTAATAGGTGAAAAATTAAACCTGATATTTCAGTTGAGTTATCCCCGAGACCAATAATTGGATTTTTGTTTGGGCTCCATTTAATATTGAATTCTTGAGCATTTGCATCTCCACCAGTGCTTACGTAAAAACCTTCAACTTTACGATTATTAATCGAAAAAAAATCGATTCCAATTTGGCTAAAACCGGCAAGAATATGTTGAACAGGTATATGTTGAAAATATCCGTAGAAAAATAGATGAGCGCGAGGGTAAAAATCTAACCGGACCTCTCCTACACCATCATAGATTTTCCCTTGGATACCAACTTGGGCAGGAGCCGTTTTGATTAAAATGCTTTTCTCATTCTCAGCAAAATTGAACAAAGGCTCCAATTTTAATTTTTGATTCTCCATAAAAAATATCGCTTTAATTTTTGATGCTGTGCAATCTTAACACTGTTAACTTTCAACTGTTTTCCAGTCAACAATATGATAACCGCTTTCAAGAGAATTACCTTTAACATGTTCCATATTGCTTATAGACGAATACTTGTGTTCAGGCAGACTAATATAACCTTTGAGCTTGGGATTATCAATCTTAATTGAATAACCGCCTACCTTTATTTTTTGAGTTGTTTTTTTATAGCATTTATCTATATCTCTATTCAAGTTTTTGATGTTTGAGAGAATATAGTCTGCATCACCATCACTTGAATTGATTATGTGATGCAGTAACTCACTACTAATAACAAACGCATCTTTTTTAGGAAAAAACATTCCTACACTTTGGGACGTAATTACCAGATGTTCAACTTTTATGTATAAGCCAGCTGGGAAAAGTGCTTTTATCTTAATATGAGAGAATGATGACATTGCTAATTTAATTAACAATTTCTGACCTTTCTCAGTAAGCATAAACTCACGAGTCTTCGAGACTTGTGATAATGCTTTATTAAGGAAACCTTTTTTGTATTGTGCACTCAGGTATTGTCTGCCGCACATAGCTGGAAGATTGTTTTTAGCCTCACAAGCAATAAAATGAAACCCAAGTTTTGGCTGGTAGGAAATTGCCAAAATATCAATGTCTGGAAGCCGTTCATCATATTTATATAAGAGGACATCTGTATGGACTCGGTAGTTATGAAATTGCTCAAAATCTTTTTTGATTTTTACAACTAAAGCATCACCAATAATATGCCCAATGCTTGCAGAAAAGGCATCTGAATCTCTTTGAGCGAACTGTCTCAATATATTTGTAATTCCGTCCACTAAACTGAAACAGAAAGGAAAGAGAAAATATTTACGTTCTTTTTCAATGAAATTGAAAGTGGCTCGTGATGATTTAGAAATATCTCGAAGAATTTTAATACAGTGTCCTTTTTTGATGGGACTATACTTTTGAATTGCACGAATCAACTCTTCTTCTTTGTATGTCATTACTTTCGATAACCTATTGGCAGTTGCAAAATATCTTTCGTAAATAGCAAAAAAAAGTAGTTGCCTATAGATAATGAAGAAATCTGAGTATCTGTAGCCATCAAGTAAAACGTTGCTGTCCGGTGGGATATATGAAAAATAGTTGTCAATTTTCCAATCCACTATTTTTTCTATAGTTTTTAGTGCTGCAACTACGTTTGGATTGTGAAGCCCGAAGTGCGAAGTACCTTTTAGAAGATTAATTAAATCTGAATGACTATTGTCGGAGTCATATTTTGTGCTTGAATTCAATATAAATGCCTGATGCTCGGCAACATATTGCCTATAAATTGTAGGGTCAATGATTTTTGCCTTTATGTTGCGCCCATTTTTTTCCCAGCTGATAGTGCCTTTAGCGCCCAATGTGTATGCAATGAGGTCTCGGATATCCCAGAATGCAGAAGCAAAGGTTATTACTTTAATCATGTTTTCTGGATTCAGTCCTTTCATTGTTTCTCGAGGGTTATACTCCTTCATTATCTTGGGAATTAATACTTCGATGGCAGTTCTGATATTCTCACCCTGAAAAAAATTTCCTTTTGTATATTGGTCTTCTACGAGTTCACCTAATAAATACAACGTATTTGGTCCCACCCCTATCGTAGAAACGATTTTGTCTAATTGCTCTTCAAAAATAGAGGATACAAGAGTTCCTATTTGTTTTGACATGGCTTAAAATCCAGAGTCCCTTTAAGAATAAGTTTGTGAATTTCGCTTGAACTTATCAACACTCCAAATTTCTGTCAAAATAAATCAAGTACTGGTTTTCGCATCGGCACGATTCATTCAAATTAGCGGTGGTCAAGTAATTTGTGTCAGTTATTTTAATTTTAACATCCAACAGCCCCGGTCCCTGCAACGGCTGCCAAATAGCATGTTTTTAGCCCGGAACAGCCATGTCTAATCTGATATTGGCTACGTCAGACCTGCCTGATATAAAGCCCGTCCACCTATCATTGTGCCAGCAATCTGAATCAGATGTTTTTACCGGCTACTAAAGCCTTTCCTATGATTTAACGGTACTCACACCGCTAATGCTCGGCTCACAACAATCTTGTGTCAGGCCAAAGGTGCTGGCCTGATGGAAACTTCATCAACACTGGATTGTGAATCCTATGCCGGGAGTGCTCCAGGACCAACACCACAGGATGGGACCTTCTGAATCAAGACCTATGGAGACTGCTGGAAGGATTTTCTGGACTTATCCTGGAGGGTTAATCTTCTGAATCAAGCATTAGTGAAAACCAGTTATCTTTGCTCCAGTGTTTTTGCAGTTTCAATTCCATTAAATTTCATATTCATCTACTTGAAGATTCATCTTCTTAAAGAATTCATCTACTTATATGTCTTAAAATTTGACCAATTTAGCCCCCAAAACGGTTAAAATTTGACCAACCATTGGTCACCAGATGACCATTTGTTTTGAAGTTGGTCGCGAGATGACCAACTTCGGGTAAAATTTGACCGACCTAAATTATCGAAATCCAGGAACTCAATTGAGCATGAACACCTGGTCACGGTAGTAATTCTCCTGAATCTTACCATCCGTCTCACTCCATTGTCCCAGAATATAAATGTTCTGACCTCGCTTTTTGCCAGCTGGCACCCAATGGTCAATTTTAATGATGCCTTCTCCCTCAAACACGTCAATATGTTTTTTAACGGTATTTTTGTTCATGGAGCAGTTTTCGGCAATATATCTCATGCTCATAGTACAGGCCAACAGCCCATTGTCATAGTAATTTCGTTTTAATGGATAGGTGTCGGTATCAACCCAACCTTTTCTCGCGATATTTGCCCACAGCCATTGATAAACGGTTTCTGGCCCACAAAATATTTCTCTATACGCAGGATTTCGAATCAAACCACGTGATGTCTTCAAAAAATAATCATCTCCCGATTGTTTCTCCCGAGGAGTTGTTTTTGACTTTAGTACATGGTTTTTCTTTTGTGGAGCTGAGGCTTGAGGTTTGTTTTCTGGATTTATATTGTTAACCTTGCTCGGCTTGGTTCTATCTCGCATGCATTTCATTTCATGATAAAGTTGTTTGCTGACCTGGCCTTCTGGAATATTCGACTCAGGGCTTTTGCTATCGGCAAGGTCTTTTCTCATCTTCAAAAGAATTTCTTTTCCATAAAATGACTCAATGTCTTTGGCTATGGACAACTGCCCCAAGCCAGGGTCATAGATTTTTTCATACGCCCCCAATCCATATTCTTTTTCTTCATTATCTTCGAACAGTTTTGCCCGTTCTACTGGGTCGTCTAAGATTGCCTGATATTCTGGTGGCATTTCGTTGTCATAATGTGTGTCCATTTCGCATAATTCTAAACTCATAGTGTTTCCTCCGGTAGACGTGGGCAGGGAGGTGAAACCGGAAATCACCTCCCAATTAAGGCGCTACCACCCAAGATTGATTTTTATTTTCTTGTTTCAATAATTTTTACTGTTAACCCCACCGTTTCATGAGGCGGGCATTCATTCAGCGCAACGTGCTCGGCTATAAAAGTCCTTCCGCTGTCCATCATCGGGCCGATAATTTGGGCAATGGGACCGGGTAAATATCCCAGTTTGACATTATCGATGCCTACCCGCACGGCATTGGCATCATTTGGATTGTCTGCTTCTCGTTGCAGCTCATAGGTGTTGAAGGATGGGTAGCTGTAAAGCCTTATATTTTCTTGGCAATCACCAAATGACACTCCAGCTAATCTTGTAATTATCATTTTTATTTTTTACTCCTATTTTATCAGGCGGGCATAGAAATGCCCTTGTTCATAATTATTCCAGGCATTTATTGAAAACAACTCAACACAGCGGACAATAGTTATACTTGCCCGTAAAATAACCTGGTGCAGGACCCTATGCCCTGCTTTTACTTATGAACAAAGGCAACCATGAAGTGCTTCGCTCGGGGGGATATTTCTTTTGACCAGAAACATCTCTTGTGGGGGTCAGAGGCACTGATTGAACCTTACAGGTATTGGGTTTGTAAGATTACCGTTAATCAGGCTTGAGGACAGAATATAGTCACTATTCCTCAAAAGTAAAGTTAGTAATAGTAAAGCCTCAGACAACATAAAAGGCCTTGTAAGGCTATGATACCGAGTTTTAGGGCATGTTTTTATTTTTATATTTTACTCACTTTTTATCTCAACCGTTGAAAGGGGTGCTTGCCCACATACAGGCAAGCATCCCAGTTAAAACAATCAGGTCCTTGGGGGAACCGGAAAGGCTGGCTGTTTACCAGGTGGAACCATAGCTGGTCCTCCACCAATTGTCTTTTCCAGCTTGTAAAGGTTGTAAATCAAAACCTGAAAGGCGCAATTATCAAGCCTTTCTTCGAACAGTGCGCATTGATTCTGCTTACACTCTTTGTTGATGAGGGGACAGAGTTTCCCGTTTAATCTTGACATGTTATTTATCCTCCTTTTTCGACTTTTCTAAAGCTTTTTTTGACGCCATAGCCAAGGTATACCCTTCCTCAAGAAAGCCCTTGAAAGCCTTGATTTCCGTAATCTGCTCCGGGGTATACCGGCGGTACTTAATCTCACCACAGGTAATCCTGATGGGCAGGCTGATAAGTCCTCTTTCTTCATGACTCCGAAGCTGGCGTGGTGTAAATCCTGTTAACTTGCTTGCGTCTGCGATGCTGAATGTTTCTTTCATAAAAATAATCCTCCTAAAAATTTATTCCGGGAAAAAAAACCGGTTCTATACATTAAGAGGTTAGTTAAATACGACGGGAAGCATATGGGTGCTGGTGTAAAGAGAGCCCTGTCTACCAGTGTATATAGGACAAAATTTTGAAAATTTCCGATTCGTATGGAAAAAAAATTAAGAAAGTGCCAAGAGGCTTGAATGGCAAGGTTTTCGTCGGGGCTGAAAATTCCATGCCCTGATGCAGCAGATCGTCCACCCGTAAGCAGCAAACTTTCCCTGTTTTAAAATATCTGAAAAAAATCCCATAGCATAGCGTAGTTATAGTGTAAGTAGCACTATATCCTGGAGTATTGCCTTCCATACCCCACAACCATTGAACCAGAAACAGGCACAAGTAGTGCTGGAGAATACAGGTACACAAAGAGGCGGTACTGGGATTCCATTGAACAGCAGTGTGGTGCTGCTGAGGTTGATACTACGGGATAATACTACTCTACTGCTATGCCCCTGTTTCATGATTCAGTTTAATGGCCCCCGGCCAGTGAATTTCATGGGGCAACTAATCCTGCCATGGCTATACCAATGCAGCTCCTTCCGCAGTCCGCATGGAAAATTCCCCCGGCGGCTGAAATGCCTGTTCCTGATGCAAAAATAGATGCCCCATAACCCACCCCAAAAGAATAAACAATTGAATAAGCAAAGGATATAAGACGAACCCTTACCTGTCCTGATGTCTATGAAATAAAACCACTGGAATGGGATGCTATGAGGACGATTGTTGACTTCACATTTTAGTTTGAGCTGGGACTACGGTGATACCGGTCTGCTGGATTGGAACTGCGTTGGAGTGATGCTGCCACGATGGGTTTGGTGTTTGATGGGTGCTACGAGATGGGCAATAGGCTTTATGGGCGCTACGGGTTTTGGTGCTATTGGATAGACACTACTCTATCACTTTTATTACCACTACCACTACCACTACCACTACCACTACCATTACCATTACCATTACCATTACTACTACCATGGCTCTTCATCATCCAGGTCCAGGTCATCTTCCCTTTGCTGTCGTCGTTCCTGCTCTTCCTCTGCCAACTCTTCTGACATTGGGCCTATGATAATCCAATCTTCCACATCAAAACCATCAAAATCAAACATATCTTCCTCCGTTATTAAAATGGTATCTCTGAATCATTAAAGGTTATCGGCTCAGGCTTCTCAACCGGTATAAACTGGGCGTTATCAGGAAGCAAGCTCCTGAACTCTTCCGGTATTTTGCCTTGCTCCCATAGGTTCATGGTTCTCACATCTCTACCGTCATTAAACAAGATGTGGAATTCTTTTCCTCCATTCCCCCTGAAAAAATATCCTTCGCCCCCTATCATGTAATGCTTGCCATTGATGATAGCTTTCCTGGCCTCATCTGCTGGCTTTAAGCATGTTTTTTTCAGCCAGAAGGAACAATCAAAGCAGTTGTCCCCCAGATAAGCGTCAGGTGTGAGATTCTTTTTGTAAGTCTTGCCACAAAATTCACAGATTTCAATCATTTTTTTTATCTCCTTTATCTTCAGAACGCATTTCATCCAGAACCTTCTTCCTACAAGCCTCGCACATGCCATGGCTGATAACCGGTAAGCCTTGTTTTTCCATTCTCAATGCGAAACTATTTGCAGGGCCTTCCTTTGTTTTTATAAATTTTCCACACCACGCACACTTAATTTGATAAACCATTTTTGCTCCCTCCAATGAAAAAGGGGACCCATTGGCATTAAACCCGAGAATCCCCTCTGTTGTTGATTGAGATTGCCTTTTACAGGCGATATTGGCCGTTTTAAGCCGCTTCTTGTTGTTCGCTGGTAATGCCTTCTGCTTTGCCATGAAGGATGAGATTGAGCACCTTTTCGGTGTCTGAAAGCACCTTAAGGCAAGCCTTGTGGGGGCTCATGTTGATTTTCTCTGCGTATCCTTTGATGTACCGATGACTGTTCCCGGTGGTGTCCTCTATGTTTCTTCCGACAATACGGGCCAGTGCCTGAGCAGACAGCTTCCAGGATTGAATCAAGTACCTGCTGGATATTCTTGTTCATGGCTTTCTCCTTTGCCCTGCGTATGGCTTCCAGGGCTGTTTTTCGTTGATTTAAGGTGAATTTGTTGACGGGAAGGGTTTGTTCCTAATAGCCGCACTGGGAGCAGATAATACGGGGATTTGTGCCGTTTCTGATGGTGATGTCATTCCCGAGAAAATGGCCGAATGTAATGTGATGCCCACAGTCGAGTTTGAATTTGCGACCCTTGAGCTGTTTGATTATCTCCCTGAGTTCGTCTGCGTCTTGGTATGTTTCCTTTTGTTCCTTTGTCATGTGGGACCTCCAAAAACAGAAAAAGCCACCCAGGGCTGAAATTCCCCAGATGGCTTCCTGAATGTCGTTAAAATTGTTATGCGTAGATGACCTTGACAGTGTCAAAACTGATTGCCCAGCCGTCCAACCTGTCGTTGCTACTGAAACCGTTGTTGAGCCAGATGCCTCCGTGAAATACGTTCGGATGATGCTGGCGGTCAAATTCGATGAACAGGTTGCAGATATACTTCCACATTTCTCGCCCAACCTCTGGGAACCCTTCAATTTGTTTGATGCGGTCCCAGTCTGGAAAGACCAGTTTGTATACCCCGACCAGGGCAGAGTTTTGGCTATCCACAATCTCAAATATATCGAGCAAACGTTGTTGAAGGTCTTCTTTTGTTGTAATTCCCTGGTTTGCCAATGCGTTGTTTCTGTAAATCTTTTTCATTTCTGTCTCCTTGTGTTTGGGCATAAAAAAACCACTTGCCGGACTGACAAATGGTCAAAAATTCAATAAATTATTCTGCTATGGTTCAGATTGATTCGTTGTACATATCCTGAATCAACCCATTTTCTGAAAAGCTATAGAAGGAATCGTCGTCCATACTGATAATGAGATGCTCGTGAACCGTTATCCCCATGATATTTGAGGCCTTAATTATCCTTTCCGTTATGGCTATATCTTCAGGAGATGGAGTAAGGGTGCCACTGGGGTGGTTATGACAGAGAATCATGGCTGAGGAATTAGCCAGAATTGCTGGTTTTAATACCTCCCTTGGATGAACAGTGGCAGAAGAGAGGCTTCCTGTAGAAACGATATTCAAGCCTATAATTTTGTTCTTGGCATTTAGCATCAGGATACAGAACTGCTCCCGATCTGGCTGCCCCTGCATCTCAATGAGAGATTTCATTATCTTCTGAGCCTGCTTAGGCCCACTCAATGATTCCCGACCAAACTTTATGCCTTTATCTCGAACCAGGGATACACGGTAAACAGAGATAAACTTCTTGCTGGGCTTTGTCTCCTTTTCAGGTTCGCCAAATAAATTTATCTGCTTGTATTCCGGTGGCTGTTCCATGACTCTTGATTTTTTCATGTTGACTCCTCCTTAAAATAAAAAAGCCTTCCTGGAAAATCCAGAAAAGCCTATGGTATTGATGATTCGGGTTGTTTGGGTTGTTGGGGTTATGACCGTCGGGTTAACAGAAAATGTATTCTATCCGGCTGTGCTCGACATAAATGCAGGGATTTCCCATGAACTCACTCTGCCAGAATGATACTGCCCAGTCATCTTTCAGGGTTAAATCTTCTGCCTTACCATCTGACCAGTCATAGCCGGGGAATAGAGCCTTGAGTTGCTCAACATCAACCTGTTTTATGAACTCCGTGTAATCAATTTCTTGAGCATGATCGCACATGTCATGAATCGACTCAGCGGTGCTATGGACGCAATTGGCTGTGTATCTCATATGAACTCCCTCAATTTTTTGATGATTGTAGAAGGGGGCAATCCTTCACGCCCCAGGGTCTCTTTTATCTCATGGTCTTCTACGAACATTTCCCCTACGATTTCAGAGCCCTCAAAGATTTGTAGGCCAACATATCCGAGGCTTTGGTTGTGGCTAAGGACGTAGGTCTGAAGGCCCTCACGATACACATCCAGGCCATCACCATAACCGGCAGAAAGCTTGTGGGTATGCTGGCCGGATATGTCCCTGAATGTGATTACAAGGCACGGGCTGTGCCGTTTGGCATGCAGCATCTCCCAGAAATCTTCTTTGTTGATTCGGTAATTATGGATTTTTCGCATTCGTTCCTCCTATCTGTTGAATGGACATGAAGCACATTTTGTTTTATCCCGGCAGGCCTGGCATATTTTATCCTTGTCCAGTGTGGCCCCAAGATAATCAAAAATTTCACCCATTGCCTTTGTCATTGGCATCCGCAATTTCCAGGCAATACGCCGTAAGGTGGCACTGTGCCGTTGTGTTAATTCGGGAGTGTATGCCATTGGTTTTCCCCTTTCTGAGAGTTGTTCCTGTTGGTAGAGGGCCATCCCTGGGCCTTACAGATGAGTTCCACTTGCCAGGCAGGTCTGGGCTTCCAGTACAAATCGCAATCAATCTCAAGATACCCCTTTGCCTTGATGGATTTTAGTTCGTTGAGACTGGCATAGCCCCATTCCGCATTACGCAAATCGCCATGGAGAATGGCAAAGACAAAGAATGTATCTACCCCATCGAACTCAACAACAAACCAGTCGCAGCCGCCGATGAAGAAATGGAAATGAACGATTTTGTCCTTCATGGGTATGTGCTCTGTCTCATAGAGTTTCGGGATAGTTGCCAATTGTTCAGGTGTTGGTGTGTTCCACATTGTTGTCGTCTCCTTTTGTGTTGGTGATTATGGCTGGATTTCAGCCGTTGCTATTGATGAGATGCTTTATGAACCGTGAGGCTTCAACCCTGTTAAGGTCATTCAGGTGCTTCCCGAATAAATCCTGACACTGGCTATTCAAGCTGTCTGTGTTGTAGCCTCGTTTTCCACTGACATGCTGAATCAACTTCTGCTGCTTCGGGGTCATTGGCTTCTCTGTACGAAAATTACAATCTGACCGTCCATGGAAGTTGTCTCGATTACAACCTGACATGCCCGGCATAGTGCTTTGATGACAATCTCCCAGCTTGGTTAAGGTGTGCTGATGGGTTTTGATGAACACCCCGGACAGAGCTGAAACACGGATTACGGCATCCACCAGAGCGGACTTGACAGCCATCTTGATGCTGGTATTCAGACTCCAGTTGTCCTGCCGGATGTGTCGACCACCAGTCCCTTCAGAAACAACAGCGCCATTTTGTGTGTGAAGCTCACATTTGATGATTATTTGGCTGACTTCTTGACGAAAAACACATGCCTTTTCATACTGTTCCAGATTGGGGAATCGAGCTGTAAGCCCCAGTAAGGCGATAATACGTTCGGCACCGGCCTTGTAGAGCATCGGGCGGGAATAATGACTGATGTCTCGGCACAGGGCTGGGTTTCCGGCTCTCGCGTATCGGCACCGCTCATCCAGATGAATTCTCCCGAACTCAATGCCTTCTCTGAAATTCTCCCGCATCCACCGGAGCAGTGTCTTCCTGTTCTCTTCACGTTTGTTCAGGGCCTTGGTGAAGGTCTCGGTGGGCATGTCCAGGGGAGCATTGGGGAATAGAGTTATGCCGCCGGATTTCGTTTTGTCTGCCCCCGGGGGCGGTTCTCCTGGAGGTTTGAAACGTTTGATAATCTCTGTCTGGTTGATGGGGGTAAGCATAGAAAACCTCCTTTTGCTGATGGTGAAAATGAAAATGGCTCTCCCGATTAAAGGAAAGCCAATTGTTGATTCTGGTGCTGTGCTTGTTGTTTTACAGGCCCATGCCAGCCCGAATGAAACCCTGGAAAGAGTGGTCCTTGGCGCAACAATCTGTTTTGCCGCAGATGAAACACAACCCTGTACTGGCTTCAAATTGCTCTGATGACAGCCGCTGGCTATGACCGCAGGTACAGGTGAAAAGCCGTGCCTGCTTGATTATGGATTTTCGTGTTGCCTTCATTGGTTGTTGGCAGGAAGGACATTGAAGCTGGATGGATTTCCCGGCGCTGATGATGAATGACCTGATGTTCATGATGATGCTCCTTTCTTGATTAATGGCGAGGGGGGGAGGTAAAACTGTTGATGAGTTAAAACGATGAACCTTGTATGCCTGAATTAAAGGGTCTCGATGGATTGGGCCATGCTGAAACCTATGGAGTAGGGCATGGGGGGGCTATTGTGAATCAAACGCAAAACAACCCTCAAAACAATGTATAGGTCCCATTCACACACGCTCGTTGATTTTTGAAAAGGTAGACCAGGATACCGGAGTTAAGGATTGACGAAGGACCCCAATAATATGGTGGGGCAGGATTAGGAAGGTTTGACCATGATGGCATTTATCTGGGACAGGCGATTAGCGTAAAGTAGTATTGTCTCATCCAACCCTTTCCAGCATCACCGTTTCACAGATAGTCTGTGTAGCCATATCGTCTTGTATGTCATCGCCACATTGCGTTGTACTGGGACATGGCATTACTCTGAATTCCAGAATTTGTTGATTGTATGAAGGGAATGAGGATTGTGGGTAAGGGGATTGGTGCTACTTGGATGGAGGACTGGTGAATATGGTCCTATTTGAAAATAATCATGCTTTTATATTTACTATGCTACTGCTAAACGCTAACATGCCATGGCTCATGGCATTGGCTGTATTGTCATGCCCGTTATCTCCTTGATTATTTCGTCTTTCCGTGTAATACCCATTACGACCATATGTTTAAAACTTGTATTGAATGATTTGGAGCAATGAATGACCTTAGATTTCCCCTCAATTGAAAGCTGGCTATGGGGCTCCGCTGATATCACGCGGGGAAGTATTGACGGACCATTCAAAAAAGTTTTGTCGGGAGGTTGCCAAGTTCCTCCCTGAGTGGAAAGAACTTGACGATAAACTGTGTGGAATGAACCTGTGATGGGGCAATATTGTACAGTTCCAATACGGTGCAATCCAATCGTTAATTCACTTAATATTGTAAGGAGATACTGCTATGAAAATGGTCATTGATTATCAAATCCCCACCGATCTAACAGATGCACAGAAGAAGACTACAGTCTGTGATTTTTTTGTTAAAGATATATTAAATTTTACAGAGTGTTTCATCCGTGCAGAGTTGAACCATGCCCCAAAAGATATCAAGGTAACAATTGAAAAACCTGTGGCCTCAGGCGACTCTTTAATAGGGTTCGCTGATATGTTTATCGAATACAAAACGCCAAAAGAAATGAAAGCATTTGATATTAACCAGAATAAAATACTTTCATTCAGACAACTAATCAACTACAATCGCATCGTTGAGCAGGGAATTACGAAACAACTTCCTAAAACGAATCTAACCTATTCTAAAAAAATGTCTCGAGACCTTCATTCTGTAGACTATCTTGCCCCCTATTTGTTGGAATTTGAATTGGAAAAAATGAAAGAGACCGCCGAGACATGCAATGCTGAAATTATGAAACTGTCTGAAAACTTACCTCTATCACCTCCAAAATATAAAGATACAGATTATATTGAACAAAAATTATTAATTTCCATTGAGCCCACTATCGAATCGCTGAAAGCGGATATAAATAAAGCCATACGAAGAATAAAAACTCTTGAATTTTATATTAAAGATGTCAGTCAGAAAGCAATAGTTTATTTGGGGTGCGTTGATATTGATGTGAGAAGATACCTGGAGCATGAAAACATCAAACTTTTTGGGCTTCATGAGGAATTATATTGTATAGAAAAGACAATAGGGAAAATCAAACCGAGAGATGATGTCCCTTTTTAAAAATACATACCTTAGACTAAAATGTAAAATTTAGTATTAAAAGCCCTGTATTTGCAGGGCTTTTTTTATTAGCAAATGTAAAAGTACCTGAAACTATTCCATATCGGTGTATGCCATAGAAAATGGGACAACCGTGACCGGGATAATGATAGAGGCCCTGGATGGATTTCTGCGGAATCAGGGAAAAAATGACAAGCACCTTCACGCAGTGAAAATGCCTGCCAGCGTTTAAGCTTTACAATTTGTTCCGATAGTCAGCATTCAGGTCTCCCAGGATGAGGATATCTGTTTCCCCCTCAAAATGATTCATTGTGTCTCAAAAACACACGCTGGTTGATTTTTGAAAGGGACGACCAGGATACCGGAGTTAAGGATTGACGAAGGACCCCAAAATATAGGTGAGAGGGATTATACCAAGCGGAACCATGATGGATGATTTTATCTGGAACAGGCGATTAGCGTAAGGTAGTATTGTCTCGTCCAGCACCGCCTCACAGCATTATTCCTTTTCACTACATTGCTTAGGACTACTTCGCCGTATCCGGTATTATTGTTCTGTGGGTCTGTTTTTTATTTGGGTTGCTGGGGAGGATAGAGGAGGGATGGTAAGGCTGATGAGCTGAGAATTTTTATGCTAATGCTTTTTGTGTGGAGTTTTTCGGACCCTACAAATCATTTTTGTAAAATAAGGATTTGGAAAAATACTTGATAAAATATTTTCTTTATGTGAAGGAGTGGTGGAGATATTTCAGTCAACACTTCTCGCATGCGATTATTGAAATGTAATGATGCAAATAGTAATTATATTTCAACTTTAATTCGAATGTTATTCTACGACGTGGAGACATGGTGATATGCAGGAACCATGGATAACAGCATATATTGACGAAAACGGAACAAACGAATTAGACACAAGCAAGCAAAATGTTTCAAATTTGTTTATTTGTGTCGCGGTTTTAGTAGATGATAATCAGTTCGAAACTACGAATGATGGAATGAAAAAAATTAGTCTGGAGCATTGCAGAGGAGCAGAGATTGCGAACAAGCGAATTGGAAATAATCATAGTCGTCGATTGTTGTTTTTGTCAGCAATTAACAAATTACCTTTTGGATATTATGCTATAGTAGTTAATAAAAACAAGATATTTAAGACATCTGGGCTTCAATATAAACCATCATTCTACAAGAACATTAATAAAATGCTTTACAAGCGTTTAGCGAAAAGTGGCTGTAATTTGAGGGTGGTTGCAGATGAAATCGGTGCACAAAATTTTATGGATAGCTTTAAAAGCTATTTAGCAAAAGAGAATCTGCCGGACCTATTCACTAAATTCGAACATTCATTTGCAAATAGTGCGACCACACCACTAATCCAACTCGCTGATTTGATAGCAGGGACTTTAAGCTATTGTTTTGATGAAAGTAAATATTCTCAGCATTCTGAAAATTTTCGTCGCCTCTTGCAACCCAAAGAGATTGGTATTAGCAACTGGCCATTTCAGATAGAAGAATTTGCTGATGAAAACCCTATCGCAGATACTGACTTGATAGAATGGTTAAGGTCTTCATTGAGAAATAGGGCAATTCGATTTATTGAAAAATTTGAAAACGATAGCAATGAAAGCGTGTCAATGCAGGCAGAAACTCTTCGAATGTTATTATTTGCCCGTGAATTCGAGTATGGAAAACGACAAGCGATTTTTTCTGATGAGCTTATAGAAAGGCTCGAAAATAGCGGTTTTGTAAAATTGACAAAGCAAGCGTTTTCTTCCAAGATTATAGGTGGTTTGAGAGACGAAGGTATTATCCTCTCTGGCTCTAATGAAGGATACCGATTAGCCCTCTCATTGTCAGATATTAAAGAATATTTGAAGCATGATAAAAGTATCATGGAGCCCATGCTTAACCGATTAATGAAAGCAAGGGAGACCGTTAAACAAGATACTGCTAATCGGTTTGACATCTTAAATGACCAGGAGTTCTGTTCGTTGAAAAATATTACCGATAAGTTCTTGGAAGTTCAGATATCGAATACATCAAGAAGACAATAGGCACAAGGTTAATTGTTTTTACAAACAAATTGATGGAGAATTAAATGGCAGTCCCGGACTTTCAATCTTTCTTTAAGCCGATGCTCGATATTGCCGCAGATGGGAAGGAACATTCATTAAAAGAGGCCCGAGAAATTATTGCTGACCATTTCCGGCTTACGAATGAAGACCTTTCGGAACTATTACCAAGCGGGAGCCAGAAAAAATTCGATAACAGGGTCTCTTGGGCAAAAAGTTATTTCGTCCAGGCAAAAGTATTAGAAGGACCTCGAAGAGCCCATTTCAAAATCACTGAAAGAGGAAAAAAATTACATGCTCAAGGACATGACAGGGTTGATGTGAAAATTTTGAATCAATACCCTGAGTTTGTAGAATTTCATTCTCCCAAGCAAAATAATGAATCTGTACTACCTGCCCAGCCTGATAAAGATGTTTCTGAAACTCCCGAAGAGACTCTTCAAAAGTCATACCAAAATATCCGAAGCGACCTTGAATCTGAAATTCTTGAACAAATCAAAGCCAATACTCCGTTGTTCTTTGAAAAATTAGTCGTTGATTTGATGGTTGCTATGGGCTATGGCGGTTCCAGGCAAGATGCCGGTAAATCTGTCGGGCAAAGCGGAGATGAAGGCATTGACGGCATAATAAAAGAGGACCGGTTGGGGCTTGATGTCATTTACCTCCAAGCAAAACGATGGGAGAGTACAGTTGGTAGACCTGAAATACAAAAATTTGTTGGGGCGTTGCACGGAAAAAGAGCCAGGAAGGGGGTCTTCATAACCACTGGAAAGTTTTCACATGAAGCTAATGACTACGTTCAAAGTATTGACCCCAAAGTCATCCTGATAGACGGACGGACTCTGGCTGGATATATGATTGATTTTAACCTTGGGACCTCAACAACGGTCGTCTATGAAATCAAGCGGATGGATACGGATTATTTTGTGGATGAATAGCTATTGATTGTTCAGAAAAGGATACTACGCGACGATGGATATTCATAGGTTATTCGAACCCATAACAGATTCCGATTTAATTAGTCTGGTAGTACCCAAAAAAAATCAAGTGGAGATGCTAAACCAAATTGTCTCAGAAGATAATTTTTAACTGGTGAGAGCTCTCCTTGATACCATGGACGAAGCCTCGGATGCATTTATGTTGGCTCCCTTTATTGAAGCAGCAATTTTTTGCCCTTTTTGTCTATAGTTGGAAAGTCTCTCATTCAAGGAGACTAATTTCGATGTGTCAATAATCAACCTCAATGCTGTTCCATTAATCTTGACAGGAATTATAGTTTTTTGTTCATTCTCTAAGAAGATACCAAAACTATTGCTGCATAAGAAAAAATTCCCACCATCCCTGCAAATCTCGCTTGTCATATAAAGTCCGAAACCAGAATTTTGCCAAACATCGTGTTTCCTTATTTTTACTCCTTTGTAGACTTTACCCGAGACACCAGGAAGCAATGCATAATGCAATGCGGCTTTTTCGTCAGATAAATCCAAAAAAGGATTGTTCTCAAGACCTTTCTTGAGACCAATACCGGTATCTAACAATGACAATTCAACCTTGTTTTTTTGTGTCCAATATTGTGCACAGAAACCGAATCTTGAAGCTCCGCTATGTTCAATTATATTTCGAATTATTTCCCGGATTGAAAATTCCAACAAGTCGACCAAATTCCCCTCGTCTTGCTGTGATAAGACGATAGCGAGTTCTCTCGATAAATTTTCTGTTGCCTCGGCAACATGCAAATAATCTTCTTCGGCTTTCTTTTTCAATGTGTTTGTATTTAGAATTTTTATTGGAATATATTGCTTATTTCCAGGTGCTTCGCCAGGGTTTTTCCCAATATCCACACCAAAGGCTTTAAAAAATCCCATATGGGCTGCATAATTATTCGCATTCCCAGAAAGATAATTTTGAAGGCACATACGCGATGAAAGGTGTTTATCCCTAAATTTTCTCAAAGCTACTGAGAGATAAAGCAATGAAAAAGGTTCCACCCACCGTAGAGCACAAAAATCAATAATGAACTCGTCATGTGCTTTCTCTATAAAAAGTTGGTTCGTGAATTGTATAGTGTTCCAAAGATTTAGCTGGCTCGGTATAAAAATTTGTTTTTGCGACATAGGCGCTATTAATACCTCCAATCCTCATGTTTGACAGGCAGGTGGTTCAACTCTTCTTTGTAGTATCGCCACTTTGGCATGCATTCATCCATCAGACTTACAAAACGCCCGTTATGGTTGCGCTCCAATAAATGAATCATCTCATGGACTATGATATATTCAAGACATTCAGGTGGTTTCTTAGCAAGTTCAAGGTTCAGCCAGATTCGTTTTTCCTCCCTATTGCAGGACCCCCATTTCGTCTTCATTTTTTTGACCCCGAAAGCATTAACCTTGACTCCCATCTTGATTTCCCATTTTTCAATTGTTGATGGAATCACTTGCTTTAACTGCTCCCTGTACCATTCTTCCAGGATTGATTCTTTCTTTTCGGGGCTGGTGTCAGGTCTTGTGTAGAGTTCTATGGTGCTGTGATTTAGCACTACCTTTGGAGGAGAATCCTCTTCTATGACCTTTAACAAATACCGCTGTCCTTTGAAATAATGGCTTTCCCGGTTTAAGAACTCTCTTGGGGTTTCCCGCTCTTGATTATTGAATAGTTGTTGCTGCTTTTTTATCCATCCTAACTTTGAGATTGCATATGCCCGGATGATATCCAAGTCCATTCTCAATGGTGCCGCAATGGTTACCCGGCCATTTGGTGGATGAACGCTCAGATGGACATTTTTTATGTCCTTCTTTGTAATCTCAATTTTAATGTTGGCTATTTGTAAAATTTCCATGTCAATAGTCATTCTGTTGTTTCACAATATCAAAAATGCGCTCTACCTCATTAATATCCTTAATGACCTCATAAATGGCTTGTTTGACTTCGTTTTCCTTGGGAATATTGCCCCTCCAGTCCGCTTTTTTAACATAAATGATTGCTGCATCAACTTTAAGGGCCAAAGCAGCATCTTCCCCCAAGTTATTGTATAATGCTTTTTGTGCTTTGGTTTTGATTGTGCCTGGCATATTGCTATTGCTGTCCTCATTGATTTTTTTAGCTAAATCAGCAATCTTTTGCAGGTACTTCTCGTACTCTATGGCGTTTTCTTTACGCTCTTTGATAATAAGCCCAAGAATCTTAGACATTTTCTCAAAAAAGGCAGGGTCAGTAAGATGTTCCCGTATGATTTTTTTGCGTATGTTGTTTTCTATGGTCTCTGCTACAGCTTCTTGGCTACCTTTTATCCCTTTTGGCAGGTTTTCAATAGCGTCGGCTATACCAGTTTTTACTATTAATTCAATGAGCGAGAAGTTGTCAAAAGGTGAAATTTTTTGTGGGTCCTCTGCCTGAATGTAATTGTCAATCAGGTGGCGCATGTCTGCTTCATATGCCTTCAAATCAAGGGTCTCACCGCTGGCTTGCTTAATTTCTTCACGGAGATTTAAATAGAATTTGATTTGTTCCTCTATTTCAAGGACCTCGGGCTCTGTATACCCTGCTGCATTCATTTCGTCTGAGATGTTTGCATAAGCTCTGACCAAGGCAACAGTTGCCCTGTATAACGATGTCCTTAAAGCTTCTTTCGCTTTTAGTTCTTCAGGTTTTTCTGTGTTCCCACAAAAGTAATGGATATAATCAAGAGTTTTTTTGGGAGGTTCGACCGGCTCACAAAGCAACTCAATTGCTTCCCTGGCATTTTCAAGGCGCTCTCGGGCATTCTGCAAACGCTCTTTAAGTAGAATAGCGCAATCTTTGGTCTCAAATTCACCAGAATCCAATTCCTCGGTATAAACCTCTATTGCACCTCTCACTTTATTGAAAAGGTCTTTGTAATCTACGATGTAGCCATACTCTTTGTCTTCTGTATCCAATCGATTGACCCGGCAAATAGCTTGAAAAAGTGCATGGTCCTGCATAGATTTGTCAATGTACATGTAGGTACATGGAGGAGCATCGAAACCGGTTAGCAGTTTGTCAACGACAATAAGCAGCTTCATCTTTGCTGGTTGTTTGATAAATTTATCTTTTGATTCATCTTCATACGTTTCTGGTTTTTTACCGGATAAAAGAGCTTGGTATGTGTCGAAAATAATTTGTTTTTCTGTTTCTGTATCAGCACCAGTATCTTCTTTGGTAATATCCCCCTTGTTGGGGGTGTAAGATGTCACCAAACCACATTTGTTCTTGAATTCCGTGCTTTGAAAAAGTTTGTAATAGCAACATGCCTCGTAAATGCTGGAGGCTACTAAAATGGCATTTCCACACTCAGAACTAAGCCTTGGTTTGGTGATGAAATCAAATACCAGGTCATTAACAATTTTACCCATACGTGATTTAGAACTGAGGACCTTTTGCATCGTTCCCCATTTTTTCTTTAGCAGGGATTTTTGAAAATTATTCAAATTTTTAGTTTTAGCCTTAAACCATGCGTCTATGTTGGCTGGTGAAGTTAGCTTCTGGTCCACGTCCCTGGCTTCATAAATCAAATCAAGAATGACCTCATCTTCTACCGCCTCATCGAATTTGTAGGTGTGGATATACCCTCCGAAAACTTCAAGGCTTGTTTGTTTATCTTTTTTCAGGAGAGGGGTCCCCGTAAAACCAATAAAAATTGCACTTGGCAGCATTGCTTTCATGGTGCGGTGAAGTTTTCCGCTTTGGGTCCGATGGCATTCGTCCACGAATAAAAACAATTCTCCAAACACCTGAGGAGGATTGGCCTTCAACTCATTTATGAATTTATCAAAATTTTCAACGTCTTTTCTGCCAAATTTATGAATCAAAGAACAAAGCAGCCTGGGGTGTGGTTGTGATAACTGTTTCATCAAATCTTTGCCGCTGCTGGTCCTTAAAATTGGTTCTCCAGCCTCTGTGAAGACTCTTTCTATCTGCTTGTCCAACTCATCCCGGTCAGTGATTATGGCAATTCTGGCGTTAGGATTGTTTTCCAAAACCCATTTGGCAAGCAGTACCATGACGATACTCTTTCCACTGCCTTGAGTGTGCCAGATGATACCGCCTTCACGCCTTCTTATCTTTTCCTGGGCTGCTTTGATGCCAAAATACTGATGAACCCTTGGAAGTTTTTTAATGCCACCGTCGAAAAGAACAAAATTAAACAGAAGGTCAATCAAGCGTCTTTTATCACACATCTTGAGAAGGTATTTGTCCAGAAGCAGTTTGCTGTCATCTTCCTCATCTTCTTTCCAGGCAAGATAATATTTTTCTGGTGTGCCGATGGTTCCATAGCGCAAACCTTCTGTGCTATTACCGGCAAAAATGAACTGGATAGTGGAAAAGAAGGACTCAATAAATTCAGACTTTTGGTTTGTAATGCTTTGTCTTATACCATCCGCTACTGAGACGGTGCTGCGTTTGAGTTCTATCACACCAATGGCAATCCCATTGAGATAAATCACAATATCAGGGCGTTTTGTATTCTCTCCATGGATGGTCACCTCTTCGGCAATTGCAAAGTCATTTGCAAATGGACTTTCCCAGTCTACAACTTGGATAGTTTCAGTATTTTGACCGGCTTCTGGCTTTATTTGAACCCCATAGCGGAAAAGAGAATAGAAATTGTGATTGTTCGCATACAGGTCTTGATTAGGACTTTTTGCGGCATTTTTGAGTTCGAAAAAAACTTTGGCGATGATGGTATCTGAATGCCCTTTGGATAGAAGAAATGAAGTCAGTAGTCCTTCTTCGATATTGCTATTTCCATCTCTTGAATGCCAATCGCCCAAATATACATAATCCAAATCTTCGCTGAATAATTTTATGACTCGGTTTTGTGTTAACTTTTCTGGTTGACCAACATCGGACATAGTTTTCTCCCTTTAAGCAAAACTACGTTAAGTCAGAATTCAACCAATCCTTTTCTGACAGTAGGTTCAGAACAATTTCACATCATTTGGGCTTTCGGTCGTTGCAGGCTTCGTTAGTCTTATCTTCCCAGTTAAAAGGTTTTGCATCATGCCTTGTTTGATTTTTTTGTATTTTTCAAGTTTTTTTTCTAAACCAAGGACTTCTGTATCAAATTGTTTTAATGTATTTGCAATAGCGTTTTGTTCTTCAACTGTCTTCGGTAGACAGAGCAAGATGGACTTTATTTGCCCAAAGTTTAGACCTTGACGGTTTCCACCAGCCTGAAAAGCATCAATTTGCCTTTGTCCATGGCTCGAAAGAAGAAAATAGTTTAAATAAAATGGAGATAGGTGTTCAGTAGCCGGTCTTATAATACAAACATGCTGGTTGACATTGCCATTTGCGATTCTATCATCTGCGAGGGCACTGCGCCCAATAGAGGCTCCAGTTATATTGAGCAAAACATCGGATTCCATAATCTCCGTGGATTGGAATTTGGCGTGTGTCGCTTCATCAATATAAGCGAGTTCGTTCAGGTATAACTCACCCCAACCAACGTTTTGGCTCCTTACGAATGGTCTTCCGTAGGATTTATAAGTTTTTGCTCCTCCCGTTGGAGTTATCCCACTACCGACTTTAACTGTTAAATTACCTATCTGACCTATTCCCCAATCCTGAGGGATAATACCAATTTCAGTTTTTTTATATATTTTTTGGCTTTCAAAGCCTTGTAGTCTTCTTTTTCCAGTTAATAGCTCTTGCATTGCCCCTTTTTTGATGAGGCGTTTCTTTTCAGTGAGTTGTTCGAGGGAATGGATAAGGGAATCTATGCTACTTAAAAGGTTTGAGATATTTTGCTGTTCGTCAACGGTTGGAGGAATGGCGCATAGAATCCTTTTTAACGAGCTTTTTGAAAGTTTGTATCTTCCGGCTCCTTGGCGTGTTAAGTATTGGCTGATATTTCTATGTTTGAAGAAATTGTAGAACCATTTCGTGTCCGTTAACCCCTCTATGCCTTTCAGTACGTGTGCATGATTGTTTACATTAAATTTCCCTTTAGCATATTGTGTCATTGGAGTTTTTTCCCATTTCAAAAAATGGTCTCCATCCTCTCCAATCAGTGCATACTCGCCATCGACTCTGTATTCATCTATATGGTCTTGGATTTTTGTGGGTCCATAGTAGGGATACTCCCCCTGCATCATTTGCCTATTATTTGCGCTTATTGGAAGTCGAAGATTATTACAGATTTCGAATGCTTCACTGATTGGCATTACGAGCCAATCTTCAGGAATAATACCCACCTCTGTTTGCTTATATCCCTCTTTTAATTCCATACGAAACCCATTCCCTGGAGATGACCTTCAACCAGCGTCTCAAATTCCGCAACTTTATTATTCAATTTTGGTAGAGGAGATTCATATCTCTCTGCGAGTTCTTTGATTCGCTGGGTTAAACGTTGACTTATCCGGTCTAACTCTGACTGAATAATCTTTTCAATCGTCTCCATCCATTTGTCATCAACCACAAGAGTTTTAATTTCATCTATCGATAGAGTTGGATATTTTTCATAAACGTTTTGGTCTAAAGTTTTTTCAGCCTCCTTTAGTATCGCTTTTTGCTCGGCTATTTTTTCAAGATATTCAATATATTGATTCAAAATTTTAATTTCAAAGAAAAATTCTTGATTTGAGTCTATCTGAAGTTTCTTTAATATCTTCGCGCGTGCATCAAGAGCCAATTTGGTGATGGACTTTCGTGTAGCGCCGATTGACTTTACGGTTTCTAAATAATTTGTTAAAAATTTTGTTTCGTCTGGATGGTTGCCTGAAAGTTCTTTGAGTCTTTTCTTTATAGCCGGTTGAGTCATTTTCCCTTTGGAATTTTTTAGGCAAACAAGCCTATCGTCAATTAACATATCGAATAGTTCAGTTTGAAGGTTTTCAAGTTGTTTATTTCGTTTTTTGAATTTTTCGAAAGAATCCGGATAATACATTTCCCAAGCAAGTTCGATGAAATCAGTCAATGCTGTTTTTGCTTCAATTTTATTCCCTATTGAATTTAATGCTCCTTCCTCGCCGCTATGTTCTTCTTCAAGCTCGGTTAACTGGTTGGATAATTTTTCTTTGGCTGTTTCCAAAGCTTCTATGGCTTTTTTGTCTTCAAGAAAATAGCGATTGACTACAAGCTCCTTGGGAATCAAGTCGCAAGTCCAGCCTTTGTCCACCATTTTTTTGTTTTTATTTTCAATCAAAATACGATAGGTTTCAGCCTTCCAGCCATCAGCGGCAATTATATAACAATCATCCTGCATCATTTCATCCCAATAGTTCATGAAATGCTGATACGCATCATATCTGTTAAGAAGCTTCTTCCCGGTGAAATGCTGCAATAATGATTCGGAGAGTTCGAAAACAATTTCTTTAGGTTTGAATCCTTTTTCCAGGTCTTTAAGTGTCTGTGTGCTTGTTAAACGCCAATTCTGGAAAATTTTTTCCATTTCTTTTGAATAAGAAACAAATTCTGGATGCTCAAAAATCGTATTTTTGATTTCTTTTTTTTGAACGTTTAGTTCAGAATAATTGGGTCTATCACCATTCTGGAACAATACGTCCTTCAAATTCGGATAAACCTGCCAGTATCTCTTCAGTGCCGCAATATCAAAGTTTGGAATGCCACCCATGAGATGGGCTTCGATATCCTGAATGTCTTCCTCTTCCTGTCCATCGATATATCGGGGTATATTGAGATTAAAGTCATTCCCTTCAATTTTTGCGTAGGGGACCATTGCCGAATATTTTGCAATTTCAATTTGATTATTGAAAACATCCACGATTCTATGGATATCCATGCTTCTCAATCGGTTTTTGTTTCCGTCTTTCATAAAGCCCTTACTCGCATCAATCATAAAAATTCCTTTACGATTGTGGGCATATTCTTTGTCAACAACGATAATGCAGGCAGGTATGCCGGTTCCATAGAAAAGGTTTGCCGGTAGGCTTATGATACCTTTAATGTATCCGCGCTTGATTAAATTTTTTCTTATTTCAGCCTCAACGTTCCCTCGGAAAAGCACCCCATGGGGCAGAATACATGCGCCTTTGCCCTTGCTTTTAAGAGACTTGATGATATGCAGCAAGTAAGCATAATCGCCATTTTTAGCAGGAGGAATGCCATACTCTTTGAATCGACCATAGACATCACCCACGGCATCAACACCATTGCCCCATCTTTTATCGCTAAAAGGCGGATTTGCAACAACATAATCAAACAGTTTCAGGGAATTATATTCATTGAAAAAATGTGGATTGGCAAGGGTATTGCCTTGTTTGATAACTGCGGTAGGGTTGTTGTGCAAAATCATATTCATTCGGGCTAAACCAGTCGTTGCACTGTCTTTCTCTTGCCCAAAAATTGAAATTCCGCTTTTTGTATCTGCCTCGGCTGCAACTTTTAATAACAATGACCCGGAACCACAGGTGGGGTCATATACCGTAGTTGAAGAACTTGTCTTGGCACTACTGATTCCGATAATCTTAGCCATAATCCTGCTCACTTCCGCAGGAGTATAGAATTGCCCTTTGCTTTTACCGCTTTCTGTTGCAAAATGTCGCATCAGATATTCATAGGCATCCCCTAAAATGTCATCACCATCGGCCCTGTTCTTGCTAAAATCTAATGCTCTGTTCTCGAATATGGCAATAAGGTTGGTGAGTCGTTGAACCATTTCTTTGCCGCTGCCGAGTTTTTTACTGTTATTGAAATCTGGCATGCCTGATAACTTGTTAGCATCTGCTATGGGACCAATGATTTTTTTGTTGATGTCATCCCCTATAGTGGGCTTGCCTTTCAAAGCCACCATGTCTTTGAAGCTTGACCCTTGGGGAATTTTAATCGTTGAGAATGGTTGGTCGGCATACTTGTCGCTGACATATTTCACAAACAACATAACTAAAACGTAATCTTTGTATTGGCTTGCATCCATGCCACCACGCAGCTCATCACAACTCGACCAGAGAGAACTGTACAATTCAGATTTTTTTATAGCCATAACTCATCGGTCCTTCACATCGCTATTCAATTAGAACATTATTTCAGAATGATTTGTCAGAGAGCAGTATAAGATATTTCAATAAAAAGCAAGAAACGGTTGCTGTGAGCCTGACAACCATACTTTAATGAAACTTGCCAAGTCATACCTGGCTGGAAAGAACTGGACCAAAAGATAAGCGGGATGAAGCTTTGAACCCCACCCCGCATAGTGTTTCCGGACTTTTTTTAATCTTGTTCTTTTTCTCCACCAGAGCAATCTTCATTATTCAATACCCAATGCCCATGAACTTCTTTAATTACAACCTTGTTAACATCCTTGAACTCATATTCGATAACACTATCTCTAAAAATTGATTGGTTCATTTCTCCGAATATTTTTTTGAAATCAGCAAAGCAATCGTCGGCAGAAGAATAAAAAAGTCTGAGAACGTAGCCATTTTCAATAGCAGTGAAAAGGTCAATTCCCTCGCTGGCGACATCTTTTATGTTTTCAAGATTCTCGCATTGAGCATCTGCGTTGATATCTATTTTTTTTGAAAAACGGGCTGGAATCTTTGCCTTTTCGAATGCCCAGAAATCATATTCATTTTGTGTAAAAATACTTTCATAGACCCTTTTCATCATACGCACCTTGTCTTCGGAGTTTATGACAAATCCATCCAATGGGTCCATACTCAATAAAACAACTGGGTCAAATCTAATCTCATATTCCCCTAAATCCTTACCTCCTTGGCATTTACAGCTCTTCTGAATGGAAACACCATGTTCAAAAAGATATGAACGTGGTGAAAGTTCGGTGATGATTTCATTGTTCATTTCTGACATGCCAATGCCATAATCCTCGTTTTCTTGATTGGTCTCTTTTTCGTTCATTTTTCCTCCAGATTTGTATTTCATGTTGTTTCAACATCGCCCCAGTACAAAGTTTATAATGGACCCCATAATTTGAACCAGTTGCTAAGAGACACAACAAGTGCTAAAGCCAGTTTCAAATTCATACCGGAATAGGAGGTCCATGAGAAAGAGTTACAGCGGAAAACTTAAGGCAAAAATGGCAATTGATATGATTCGAGAACAAGCAACCGTGGCTGAATTATCATCCAAATATCAAGTTCATCGGTCACTGCTTACGAAATGGAAAAAAGAGGCAATAGAAGGGTTGCCGGAACTTCTTTCAACGACAAAAAAAAATAAAAAGGATGATGAAAATCTGGTTGCAGGATTATACATGAAGATAGGTCAACTCGAAGTAGAGAATGACTATCTAAAAAAAAAGGTTGAGTCAATCAGTAGCTGACAGAAGGTATTTGATAGATGCAACCCTATCAAATATCAGCATAAACCGGCAATGTGAATTGCTGCAAGTTTCAAAAGGAGCCCTTTATTACCAACCAAGGCCAATAGATCCTTACACGCTTTTGTTGATGGACTTAATTGACAAACAGCATACGGTGACCCCTTTTTATGGGAGTCGAAGGCTGGTGGCCTGGCTGAAGCAGGAAGGACATCAAGTAAATCGCAAGCGGGTTCAAGGACTGATGAAAAAGATGAGGATCGAAGCCATCTATCCCAAGCCCAAATTAACCAGGAGGAACGAAGCACACAAAGTTTATCCATATTTGTTGAGGGGTGTAAATATTGCGAGAATCAATCATGTGTGGAGTACCGATATAACTTATGTCAGAATTGGTAATGGTTTTGCATACTTAACGGCTGTGATAGACTGGTTTAGTAGATACGTCTTGTCCTGGCGGCTCAGTAATACCCTTGAAAACACCTTTTGTGTGGAAGTCCTGGAAGAAGCCTTGAGTATTGCTGAACCTGAGATTTTCAACACAGATCAAGGCAGCCAGTACACAGCGGCAAATTTTTTGAAGGTTCTGACAGACCACGAAATCAAGGTCAGTATGGATTCAAAGGGTCGGGCACTTGACAATATCTTTGTGGAGCGCCTTTGGCGAACGGTTAAATATGAAGAGGTCTATTTAAAGAGCTACCAGAGCATGAAAGACGCACAAAGCTCATTAAAAACTTATTTGAATTTTTATAACAAGGAAAGGCTTCACCAGTCATTAGAATACAAGACCCCTGAATCAATCTATTATATGGCTAATGCAACGAAATAAAAGGAATTCTATCTGATTAGATTTGGGAGGCCAGCCCCCCAAGCCCCCCGGGATTTAACGCTTAAAGGACCAAAGCATGGAAAGGGCAGTGCGTAGTGTAACCTCACTGCCCCCATGCTTCAGTCACCAGCTACGGCGCTCAGGTTGCTTCCCAGCATGGCCTTATCCTCCGAGCTGGCAGAGAACGATACCAGGGAAAAATGAAAATTTAAAGACTTCTTTAAAAAAGGTCAAAGGAGGCTATATTTTACACAAAAAAAAGGTATTCTATCTGGCAAATTAAATTTTAAATGTAGCTTAAAAAAAGAGGAAATCGGTCTTGACATGGGGTCCACTTTAGTTCGACCAAACCTTTTTTTCAAATGTCCATCCCAGGTGCCGGTGGCAATGACATGCCCAGCACATCGTTGTATGTCAGTTTCATTCCCTTCCAGCAGCCCATATCTCTCGCCAATCGTCCTTATGTTCAGGAATTTCAATTTACCGTATCAAATATGCATCTCCGGTTATATCAACTTATGCTTCTCCAAGACCTCTTTATAACTGTCTTTCCATTTAATCTTTTCCAATAATTTAGGATGTTCCTGGAATTCAGCATAGACAGATTTTACCTTATCATCAGTTTGACCTGATTCTATTGCTTCAAGGTGCTTTAACAAATTCTCATCATCATTTTTTAATGCCTCATCCCATAAACCTTCCGTATAATTCATTTTGCCTATCCAGATTGAATCAGTAATGTAATTGACAATGTCTGATACAGCACTCACAACATTTGCGGAATCAAGCAATGGTTCCATGCTTACAGAAGTCTTAAAGCCTTTATCGAACGTATATTTTAAGGATTCTTTACGTTTCGCATATGGAGGCGCATTAGTTTCCCAAAAACTTAAAATTTCACTATCCATCGCACCAATAGAGAATCTAAAAAGGATTTTGTCCTTGTATTTGGAGCCTACTTTACAAATCTTCTTGATACATTCAAAATTAGGTTTTGAAACAATCAGTACCTCATTGCCAAAACTCAGAAGTTTTTCTAAAACCTTGATATATTCCTCAACATTGGAAGGCGTAATATCGTGGGATGTGGGAAAACCAACAACTCCGTCATACCGTTTTTGTTTTTTCTTTACATCTTTGTTGGGGGGCTTTTCGTTACCCCATTGTCCCTTCTCAACTTGTTTGCGCCGATATGCAGCCGCTTTTGCGAAGCAGTATTTGCAGTCATTTGGACAACCAGTGCTAATATTTACGCTATGTTTTATCCATTCTTGGAATCCAAACGCCTTTTCTGGCTTTTCTTTGTTTGTCTCTATTGCCTTTTTAAGTTCTTTCTCAATATCATTGAATTCTTTAAGATATTTCTCATATGTTTCTTTCTTTGATATAAGGGCCTCTTGATATTTTTTTAACTCCTTAGAAGAATGATTTAGTAAATTGTCATAGTTAATTAAGTTACTATTCTGACCTTCCCATATTTTCTGTGGGTTGTTTATCAACTGCAACGGTGTTGGAGCGTTAGACCGAGAATCTTTTTTTATTTTGCCTTGTAAGCCCCTGACAGATAGTTGTTCCAAGGCAACTTGTTCGATAAGTCCTTTTTTCCTAAAAATGTTTCTAATGCTTAATAGATACATTTTATGGCTTAAAGATAAGTTTCTAAACGTTGAGAAACTCTCTTTTGATAAATATTTTTTTAAATCATGTTCCTGTACAATAAGGTTTTTGGCGTGATATAGTTTTGATTTTGAAGGGCTATTCGGATTACTATTTTCTTTGATTTTGTCATATAGCTGGTTAAGCGTCTTTTCATGTGTTGGTTTATTAGCCTTCGCATTATAAATATCATTGCCGTAGAAAGTTTTTATGATGTAGCGACCTGCTTCCATCATGGCATCTCCATAGTGCTTGGAGAACACGCTATACAAATAGGAATATGCCTCTTCGACCAGCGGGTCCTCTTTAATAATGTCTGGCCCAGGTCTCGCTTTAATCAAGGCATTTTCATTCCCAGGGGTTTTGATTACTTCCTCACCAACTTCAATGGCATCTTCACGGTCATCTGTATCTGACATTTTTTGGACAGGGGCATTTTCCTGGGCTGGGATTTTATCGGTTGCGTTATCAGTTTTCTTGGTTGAATCCATTCTTTTCTCCTGAGCCTTATCAGTAATTTTGTTCTTGGTGGATGTAGCTTTGACTTCAGGTTGAACAAAGGAGGAAATAGCACGGGCAATACTTTCGGCAGTTGATTTTATATTCTTTTCATTATTACGGCATCCTTTCATTCTGAACTCCAATTGAATGGACTGAACCTCATCTAAGCCGATTTTTTGGAGCTGGAAATATTGATTCATGTTGTGAATGTCCCAAGCACAGAAATTGTTATGTGCTGTATTGGCGGGGACAGCAGTCAGACCACTTACGTTGAGTTCCTTTTTCAGCGTATGAACAGTTGCTGGTTTTCCAGTATACCTGTTATCATTTTGGTGCTGACCATATCCTATCAGAACCTTAACTTTCTTCGGTTTAATATCGCTGCCAGGGTTCACATCTTCTACAACGCTATCATCATAAGCGCCATGGACCCAAAGAAGCAAAGCATTACCAAAGCGTTTGATGATTTCATTTTTATACTTCAGCAAAGGTTCAAGGAATTCTTTGTTCAGGTGGGTTTCGACTTGGGCTATCCTATTCAGATTTATTCTCCGAGCTTTTTTGTCTGCTGATTCATCATCGTTTTGGTTGTCTGGCTTCCAATAAAATTCATTGATAATGGCATAGCATCCACAGTGTTTTGCAACATGGCGTACCAGTTTGCCTGTGTTTTTGTCATCCTCATCATGACCATGAGGCGCAATCAGAAGGATGTTGATGTTGCCGGGAATAATTTCGATGTCGTTCATTGTGGCGGGCTCACGCGATTTGGTCATACAAGGTCTCCCTCTGGTTCAGAATCAGGATGGTAATGAGCAAATGACTGAAAGGTAAAATAAAGGAAATTAACAGGGAAGGGAAGTTTTATTTGCTTTTTCTTTGAAAGGTGGAAGGGTAGTTGGTGGGGCTCTATAGAGGGAGAGATTGTTATTCGTAAGTGGTTGAATTTATAGGCTTATCAACGCTGTTAGCGGTTTGTGTTATTGAAGTGATTACAAAATAACATAGTGATTTCAATGCTTTATGGTGGAATTGCCACTCGCTCACTGTTTTTTGGGATTTGCTTGTTTTTTCTGTTTTTTTATTTGAATGGAGCCGGAATAGTGCCGGGCACTACCCGGGCACTGATTGTGAGGACTTAACATATTGATTTTATAGGGATAAATGGCGGAAGTGCATGGGAATCGAACCCACCCGGGACGGTTTTAGCGCCCCACATCGGATTTGAAGTCCGAGGGCCCCACCAGTGAGCCGCGCACTTCCGCATCAAGACGATGAAAAGCGATTATACCTGATAAGCCTTGTTTGTCAACCCTTAACAGGGATTAAAATTTGGGGATATCGATAAAAAAGGCTGAGTTTTTCTTGTTGACAGCTGTGTGATTTGTGCTGCTCCAGGACTTTTTCTCATAATCGTTCATGTCATTTTTTTGATGTCAACTTAAAATCGCTTTTGGAAATTCGAGCCTTATGTTTGCCTTGAGGGTGATTTTTGCAAAACCAATAATTATATATTTTTTTTCGAACAATAGCGGCAGGTCTGTATTTTGTTATTTGAGGTTCTATGCATATAGAATTTTTAAAAGGTTCCCAGTCTCCATCCTCCTTTGGGCAGGACATTATCCCACTGCGGGTTGATCACATGGCCGGTTAGCGGGTCAAAGATTACCACGGCAGTGCCCCGGGTTTCAGGCAACTGTTTCATGGCATGGAGAGTCTTGTGAAATTAATGGGTTTACACATGTCCCAAGGCATCCACGATACTGCTTTGGGCCGCCTTTCTGGCCGGGATGATGGATACAATGACCGAAAGGATCACCATGAAAAAGAAGGTTGTGACCAGATAGGCAGGCACCAAATATATTTCCAAAGGGATATAGACCACATAATTGGGCGGCATCCACTGGGGCTCAAACAGTTTGACACCCATCCAGACCACACTGGTGAGGATCATTCCGGTTAGAGATCCTGCCACGCCCAGCATGGCACTCTCCATGGCAAATACAACTGTCACTCCGGTCCGTTTCATGCCGAGGGCCCGAAGCGTTCCGATCTCCCTGGTTCGTTCCATGACCGACATGCTTAGTGTATTGATGACGCTGGTTACCACAATGGTGATAACAATAAAGAAGATTAAAAGGAAAATAATGTCAAACATGTCTTTGACCTTTCGATAGAACGGGGCCATGGCACTCCAGTTTTTGATTGTCATATCCAGGCCGTTTTCCAGAAACGCTGCCTGGAGCGATGTCATAACCGATCGGGTGAGTGAGTCGTCGGCAAGCAGGATGGACAGACGGCTGATGCCGTCTGTATCATAAAGGGATTGGGCAAAGGTCAAAGGTACGGAAATGATTTTGTCGTTGAGCTCCTCCACCGGTACATGGAATTTCTGGCGGATTTCCATGTCCAGGGCATTGATTCTCCCGTCCACTGTGGGTGCCATGACAACCACGGTTGTCCCGAAATCCAGGGACAGCTTGTTTGCCAGCCCATGGGTAATACCCCCACCGTAGGGGACATCATCTGTGAGTGGGACGCCGTCATAGAGTTTGAGACGGCGAATCATGCCTTTGACCGATTGCTGGATCTGTGTGGTTTCCGAAGGAATTTTCCCCAGTCCCATGAAGATGGTGGATACTTCCCCGTTGCTGACCAGGCCCATGATCTTAAGCTGCTGTGCGGTGACAACCACTCCCGGAATTTCCCGACAGATGTGGTTTATCCGGGTTAATTCTGAGTGACTGATCAGATATTTTTCCGGGTCGACGCCGTTGTCTGTCAGATATCCTTTTTTGAACACAGACAGGTGCCCGCTGGCCTGAACATAAATAAATGAATTTTTCAGGTTGGTGAAAATATAGGCGGTGAATCCACCGAACAGATTAATGGCGGCATACCCTATGGCAATAGCCAGAATTGTATACAGTGAACGTCGCTTGTTCCTGAACAGATTGGCCAGTGAATATTTTATCCAGATTTTTTTTTCAGCGTGCATGGATTTTTTTGCCAAGAGCCAGACCCGCTGCATGACAAGGGGCGTTTCTTTGTATTATATCCTGAGTTATTCGACCGTCCTGAAGGTGGATCATGCGGTGGACACTGGACAGCAGTCGCTGGTCATGGGTTGAAAAAACAAAGGTGGTTTTTTTTCTCACATTGATTTGCTGCATCAATTCAATGATTTTTAAGGCGTTTTCTGAATCCAGGTTGGCAGTGGGTTCATCAGCTACGACAATTTCAGGATCGGTGACAAGCGCCCTGGCAATGGCCACCCTTTGCTGCTGCCCTCCAGATAATTTGTCCGGCCTGTGTGAAATATTGTCCTGGAGTCCCAGTGCATCCAGCAGGTCTTTTGCTTTTTTTTCCCCGCCCTTTCCGGCCTTACCCTGGATGAGAAGGGGGAGCATTACATTGTCCAGGGCGGACAGTACCGGAATCAGATTGAAGTGCTGAAACACGAATCCAATATGTTGGTTTCTCAGATCACTTTTCTGATTGTCGGACAAACCAGACACCGCTGTTCCCTGAAAGATCAAGGTTCCGGCAGTGGGGGTGTCTATCAGACTGATCAGGTTACACAGGGTGGTTTTTCCGGATCCGGACGGCCCCCATATGGCAATGAACTCTTTCTGGTGAACGGCCAGATTCAAATGTGTCAAGGCGGTAACAGCGGTTTTTCCCAGTGCATATACCTTTTGAATGTTTTTAAGTACAATCAGCGGTGTCACATCATTTTCCTTTGTCAGTCAATGATTGAACGGATTTGTTGTCTTTTGTCAATCGGTTTTGCCGATTCCTGGTTGATATCGTGGCTGTGCGTGGCGCTTTCCTCTTGTTTGAGCTTGTCGAAAATTGTTTTAGCCAGCCTGTTCAGGGTGCTGCTGTCCTGCAGCGCCATCAATGGCAGGCGGATATCGAAACGGGATTCCAGCGCAGCCACTAGTTCTACGCCCATCAATGAATCCAGTCCCATATCGTTGAGAGGGCTGATCGGATCAACCTTATGGGACGGAATTTGAAGGATTTCTCCAAGTTCCACCTGGAGCATCTCTATCAACCGGCTCAGGAATTCCTCTTCAGAAAGTTCGTTTAACAGATGGCGGGTATCCAGAACGGAGTCATCTTCATGGCCCTGGTTGGCATGTTTGCTGGCAATTTCACTGAACTTGGGGGTATGAGAACTGGGCAGGAACCTGGAGAGCCTCTGCCAGTCAAGCGCCATGACGCCAATGCCGGAGCAGTCTCTGTCTATGAGTTTTTCCAGAATGTCAAGCGCGACATCCGAAGATATGGCAGCGCCACCCATGCGGTGTAGCAGCGTTTCCTTTATCTTTTGATGACGGGCCAGAAAGCCCGCGTCATCGATGGGACCCCAGCTGACAACCGTAGCCGGTAATCCCATACGTCTCCGATAATGGGCCAGGGATTCGAGCCAGGTGTTGGCCCCCACATAACTGGCCTGGCCCGGGTTGCCGAAATAGGTGGTGGCCGAAGAAAACAGAATAAAGTAATCCAGATGAGCATCCAAGGTCAGCTGGTGCAGGTGTTGTGCACCCAGCATTTTAGGGGCCAGAACCCGATACACCTGATCTTGATCCATATGGGTGATCATGCCGTCTTCAAAAACCGCTGCTGCATGAACGATTCCTTTGAGCGGCGGCATCTCTGCGGCAATGGTTTTCAGCAGGTTTTCCAGGGCAGACTTGTCAGTGATGTCACAGGATACCGCTAGAATATTAACCCCCTGGTTTTTGAGCCGATCAAGGGTCTGTGCAGCTTCAGAAGAGCCTGGACCGCTTCGGTTGATTAAAACAAGGTGGCGGATTCCTTTGTCGGCGAGCCATGCAGCGGTCTTTAATCCGAAACCGGACAGGCCACCGGTGACAAGGACGGTGCCGTTGTCTGTAAATACAGACCGGGGTTCCGGTTCATGGGGCCGGACCGATGATTTGAGTCCGTTTTGATAGGTGACCACGATTTTTCCGATGTGGCGTGCCTGTTGCATGTAGCGGAACGCTTCGATGACATCTTCTGCCTCAAACGTATTAAAGGGCAGCGGGTGGAGGATTCCTTGGGCAAACATTGCCATGACTTCCGAGAAAAGGCGGGCGGTCAATGCCGGATTTTCCTTTATCAGCTGGTCTGCATCGATGCCGAAATAGCTGATATTGTTTCGGAAGGGACGCAATCCGATCCGGGTGTTCTCGTAGAAGTCCCGTTTGCCCAGCTCCAGAAAACGGCCGAAGGGTTTGAGAATCTGCAGGTTCCGGTTGATGGCTTCCCCTGAAAGGGAGTTCAGGACAATATCAACACCTCTGCCCTGGGTTTGAAGCATAATTTCTTCGGCAAAGTCATAGGACCGGGAATCATAAATATGGTTGACACCCATAAGTCTCAGAAAATCACGCTTGGCGTCTGTTCCTGCGGTGGCATGGATTTCAGCGCCTAAAGCTTTGGCTGTTTGAATGGCGGCAATTCCAATTCCGCCGGCCCCGCCATGGATGAGGATCGTTTCTCCTTTTTTTAGGTTGGCCAGGTGCTTGAGCGAATAATACACCGTAAAAAAAACAACCGGGATGGTTGCGGCAGCCTCAAAACTCATGGTGGGAGGAATCAGAGAAACAGCGGTTGCCGTTGTGGTAACCCGGTCGGCAAAACAGGACGGACCGAATCCGACGACCCGGTCCCCGAAAGAGAACCGGTCGGCACCGTCGCCGGTGCGAACAACAACTCCGGCAAACTCAAGGCCTAGGGAGGCTCCGGCAAAACCGTTTTCAACCGCCTCACCTGAAAGTAGCCCAAGCGTATACATGATATCACGAAAATTCAGGCCCGTGGCATGGACCTGGATTTCCACCTCATCCTTTTCAAGGCGGCGCGAAGGCCGGGTTTCCCAGCGTAGATTACGCAGCTGGCCCGGGAATTGAAATCCCAGACTGACGACCGGGTTTTTTCCGGTTCGGGAAGCTGAGAAAGCAGGAATTGATTCGTTTTCCGGCGATTTTAACCGAAGACGGGGAACAAACCGCTCTCCCACATCATCAAGAATGACCTCCTGTTCGTCATCGGTCATTTTGATTTCATTGATGATGACATCCACCAGGGGGGGGATATTGTTCGTTGTCAGCGCGATGTCCAGCAGTTTTACCGTGTAATGGGGGGCCTCGTTCATCATGGTACGCGCAAACCCGTAAAGGACACTGTCAGAAGGTGCAGAATGAATGCGTTGTCCAGGGGGGGGGACGCGGTTTGTTATCAGGTGACAGGCCGCCTTGTGTGTAACAATCCATAAAGTGGTTTCGATTCCGGTTTCCACACAGGCCCGGGCCATATGGGCGGCAATTGCACACCGATGTGCCTGATGAGTGGCACAATCCCATTCCGGAAGTGATGTGCGCGTTGTTGATGTTTCAAACCCAGCCAGGTGAAGGATACCGTCTATGCGGCCTGTTTGCCGGATTGTTTCGGACAGTAAACCGGCGTAGTTTTGAATTTCTTCAACTGCCACGCAAAGGACATGATCATTTTCAGCCTGGAATTTTTTCACCAGAGATTCTATGATTTCGGACGATTCGTTTTTTTTGTCTGTCAGAAGTATCCAGCTTTGACGGATACCCGGGGGCCGGGAAACTGGAACAACAGAATTTTTATCGGGATGCACTGTCAAAAGGAAGATGTCGGCCAGACTGTCTGGGGACAATTCAATAGAATCTTGACAGACAAGTCCCCGTTTTGCCATTTCTTGCTTCCAGAACAGGGCGGGGCGCTGATTGGACTTCCATCCGTTTTTTGTTTTTTGGAACCAGCCGGGAAGGGTTCCCAACGTGAAATCAATCCAGAACGAGGGATGCAGGCCCATCACCACAAGTGTGCCACCCGGGCTGAGTTGAGATCTGGCAAAATCCAGGGCCTGAAACGATTGGGCGATGTGGTTGAAATCAAGGGTTAAAAGAATTAGATGCAATCGACCAGCTGTCTGGATATTGGTTTCATTCTCCGGGAGGGGGTCGATCCACCTGGATTCAAATCCGGGATAGCGTTCTGCAAGAGAGGAGGCCTCTTCCATGGTTTTCCGGCTAGGTGTGGCAAAGATATAGTTGCAGCGGTCCATGTCCATGGTCAGGAAGGCATCTTTGACAAACATAGGCGCATTCCGGCTGATCTCCATGAGAGAAAACCGGTGACCGGCCGGAAGTTCGGCCAGGGATCTGCGGATCATTTCCTGAAGGATTTTACCCAACTTATGTTTACGCTCCGCTCCCAGTGAATGGCTGATGGGCACAGACCGTGCCGGCTGGGTTGAGAAAAGATCCTGAAAGGTTTGTTTCCCGTCCAGAATCGATGATAGATGCAGGCCGATCCTGCCTGTCATGTCGCTGATGGGAAAATAATCCGGATAGCGCGAGACAATGAGGTTCCATATCTCTCGAGCTGTTTTAGAATCCGGCTCATTGGAATGAATGATCGAGTCAAGTTTTTCGGAATCCGGTCTGTTGGCTGCTTTTGCCTCGTCTATAAGATGATTTGTATAAGGCATTATTTCGGGAGGGGCTCCATTTCGAGTTTGAATACTTTCCCGTGATAAAGTTGTTTCAACATGGGGTTGCAGTTCAAGTCTTTCACGAACAAACTGCCTGCAGAGTGCGTTTAGGAGTGGGGCTATCTTTTGGGCATACCGACAGTCTGCTTCCGACTCAAAATTTTGACGAATCAGGTCCACCATGCCGGCGTGAAAACGCTCCGGGTTGAGTGGGGCGGGGGTCACTTTGCAGGGAAGTGGTTTCGGGATGCCATGGTAACTGAGGATCTCAAAGCCTTTTTTCAGGCTTTTGCCTATAGGCATTGCCCGGAATCGGACGTCCCGGATCACTGCGATAGTGTTTCCATTGGTGTCAAACAGGGCAAAGTCCATTTTTAAGGCGTGGAATGTGGCGTTTTTCAGGGTGGCACAAACCCGGCGGGGGAGGGCTGTTGTTCTGCCAAAAACGATATTTCCAATCTTGACCGGGACAAATGACTTTTCTGAATACAGGTCCATGTTCTGCTTTACAAGATGGATTGCCAGCTGGAAAGCACTGTCCAGCAATGCAGGATGAACATACAGTTTGTCAATATCACTGCCAATGGCGTCGGGCAGATTCAAAGAGGCGATGACGGTTTTTTCCTGGATCCAGCCTTGATCGATGCAGCGGAAAGCCGGACCGTAATCCAGTCCGGCTTGCCGGGCCAGAGTGTAATGGTCTTGTGAGAAAAAATCCGGCGAACGATCTGGGAGATCAGGCGATTTTGTCGATGTTAGGATTTTTCCTGGAGACTCGATCAGAATTCGCGCCCGGGCATTTTGTGTCCAGGCTTCTTCTCCGGCATAATTCCGACTCACAATCCGGATGCCGGCATGGTCGGGTGTGATATTCACACGGATTTTTTTCAGAAGCGCATCACCTATCAAAAGCGGGGTAAGAATTTCCAGCTCCTCAATTACCATTACAGCATTTTCTGGACGCCAGGCAAAGGCTGCTGCCAGGATCAGTTCCACATATCCTGCTCCGGGAAAAACTATGGCGTCGCCCACGATATGGTCTGCCAGCATGGGAAAACCCTGGGTGTCCAGAAGGTTTTCCCAGGTCAGTTCATGCTGGATCATCGGTCGGCCCAGAAGTGGGTGTATATGGCGACAGTCCAGAATGCTTCTGGATTCAGGGGTGGGTGAAAGCCATAACCGTTCTTTTTGCCATGGATAGTTGGGAAGGGAAACAAAATTGCCGGGAACTGGGAAAAATTGTTCCCATGCCATGTTCGCACCGGCGGTCATGGCCAGCCGGGCAGCTTTCCACACCTGTTCGATGTTTCCTTGATTCCGCCGGAGTGTTGCAACCACTTTGCCTTCGGTACCAACCCCCCGAATAATTTCGTTGATGTAACCGCCTAAAATATTATGGGGACCAATTTCAATAAAAAGGGTGTTTCCTGTGTCAAGGATGGTTTCCATGGCAGTTTCAAAAAGAACAGGTTGCCGAAGGTTTTTCCACCAGTAATCCGCATTCAGCATGACACCGTCAATTCGGTTTCCCGTAACCGTAGAAAAGAAAGGAACTGTCCCTTCAGTTGGTTGAAGGGATGAAAGTGCGCGCTTGATCATGGGCTGAATCGGATCCATGGCCGGGCTGTGAAACGCATAATCCAGGTCAAGCCGTTTGTAACGGACCTGTTGTTCTGTCAGAATGGTTTCAAGTCGGTTGAGTTGATGGTTGTCACCGGCCACCGTAACTCCCCTGGAACTGTTGGTTCCGGCAATGACCACCGGACCGTCGAGTTTGAACTTTTCAAGAAGTATCCGGGTTTCGTTTTTTCCCAGGGCTATGGCTGTCATTTTTCCCAGGCCTTTGGTTTCTCCCTGAAGTTTGCTACGGTAATAGATGACTCGGACGGCATCAGGCAGAGAAAGGATGCCGGCAGCCCAGGCAGCCGCAACTTCACCGACACTGTGACCGGTAACTGCAGTTGGCTGAATCCCCCAGTGAAGAAGCATACGGGTGACCCCGGCCTGCAGTGCAAAAAGAGTTGGTTGAGCAATTTCCGTATATTCAAAACGGCCATTGCCGTTTTTTCCGGCAAGTTCTGCTTCAAGGGAAAAATTCGCATATTTCTGAAAAAGCGCATCTATCTCCTGAACGGATTTGAGAAAAATCGGATCCTCAAGCAGATGTTTGCCCATTTCAAACCAGTGTGCCCCGTTGCCTGAGTAAACAAAGACCGGCCCCTGGATCTGGACGGCTGTGCTCAGAGAGACCACTGATGGTATGTCAGCCCCGGGATTTTCGGCAAACGCTTGGACCTGTAATTTGATCTCATCCATGGAAGTGCCGAAAAAGGTTGCCCGGTGCTTGAGCCGGTCACGGCCAAAGGCCGCAGCGTATGCAATATCATAATAGTTTTCATCAGGTTGGGACTCAAGAAAATCGGTATAATTAGCCGCAAGCTGCTGAAGGCTGTTGGCGCTTCTGGCCGAAAGTACCAGAGGCGGGTTTGTTTTGTTTGCACCCACGGTATGTTCAGATTTCGGGGCAGGATGACTTTGTAAAATGACGTGGGCATTTACACCGCCAAAACCAAACGAGTTGATCCCGATGGTGATCTTTTTTTTTGGATCCAATGCAAGATTCCGGGTAACAACTTCAAGATTCCATTGCTTGAAATGAATTTTTGGATTGGGCGTTTCCAGACCAATGGTGGCAGGAATGGTGCGATGCTGCATGCTCAGCAGAGATTTCACCAGGCCTGGTACGCCGGAGGCCGGCTCAAGATGGCCCAAATTGCTTTTCACGGATCCGACTGGAAGAGGATGTTTGCGGGAACGCCGTTGGCCGATGCTGTAACCGATGGCGCGGGTCTCGATGGGGTCTCCGACGGGCGTTCCGGTTCCGTGCATTTCGATATAATCAATGTCGGCAGGATTGACGCGGGCCTGTTCATATGCCTTTTTTAAAAGATCAGCCTGTGCGTTCGGGTTGGGAACGGTGATGCCTGATTTTTGCCCATCGGCATTCACAGCCGTACCGGCAACCACCGCCAGAATCGGATCGCCATCCGCAATCGCTTTTGCATATTCCTTGAGAATGAAAATGCCCCCGCCTTCAGATCGGACATATCCGTCGGCTGATGCGTCAAATACCCGGCAGTGACCTTTGGGGGATAGCATGGACGTTTTGGAAAAAGCAACAAATCCATATGGGTGCAGATGAAGACTGATGCCCCCGGCCAGGGCAAAGTCAGATTCGCCGGAAACGATGGACCGGCAGGCCTGGTGAAAAGCGACCAGGGCGGATGAACAGGCTGTATCGATGATCATGCTGGGACCGTGCAGATCAAATACATAAGAAATACGGTTGGCGGCAAGGCTTCCGGTGTTGCCCGTGGCAAACGAGGAATCCAGAACGCCAAGATCATCGGCAAAGCGGAAGGCATAGTCGTGGCTGGATAAACCGATGTAGACCCCGCCGCCGGTGCCGCGGACAGAGGAAGGTTTGATTCCAGAGTTTTCGAATGCTTCCCAGGCAAGTTCTAGCAGCAGACGCTGCTGGGGATCCATGGCAGAAGCTTCCCGGGGAGAAATCCCGAAAAAACCGGCATCAAAGCCAGATACATCGCCGATGGAACCGGCAGCAAAAGTATAACTGAATCCCGGGTGTTTTCGGTTGGGGTGCAGAAAGTTTTGACTGGTCCAGCGGCCGGGGGCCACTTCTGTTATCAGATCCTTACCATTCAGCAAATTTTCCCAGAAACCTGCATCATTCTGACCGGGAAGTCGGAATGCGTATCCAGTGATCACAACCTGACGCACCATCTATTTTGTTCCTTTTTGTTTTTTTATATGAAACACCCACCGAGGCATTGCAAACAGAGGCGTTTCAACGTTCGTTGTGGCCGGATGCCATCCCTCGCTCCGGCCGTGCCGGTTATATGAAACGCCCACCGAGGCATTGCAAACAGGGGCGTTTCATCGTTCGTTGTGGCCGGATGCCATCCCTCGCTCCGGCCATACCGGTTATTCAGCGGCATGACCGGTAAAGGTATTTGAAATACAGATCAATCAAACTGTTCGATAATGTCTGAATCAATCGATATTTTAAGTTTAACTCCGTTGCCAGATATCGATTTTTTGGATGTCTGTCTGTCAATGATCTGAATACGATATGCGCTACCTTTTCCGGATTAATCCCCAGATCGTCGGCATCTTTAAGAAATTGTCTGAAAAACCGGATGGATTCATTTTTATGGGGTTTCCATAATGGATCCCCAAGCAGTTCAATTATCCGGGCTGATCTGGAAGCACTTTTTGCCCATAGCGCTGTTTTTATAAATCCAGGCTGGACAAGAGATACTTTTGTTCCAGTAAAAAAAAGTTCCCGTCTGAGGCAGTCTGCATAGGCCTCGATGGCATGTTTGGAAGCACAATAGGGCCCGGCAAAAGGATAACCGATAAAACCGGTGACTGAACCGATGATGATAATCCTGCCGTGGTTCCGATTGATCATTGGGAAAAACGCTTTGGTGACGTGGTGCATACCAAAGAAATTGGTATCAAACAGGTGCTCTAAAAGACCATCCGGTAAAACAACCAAAGGGCCGCCCCTGACAATTCCGGCATTGTTGACCAGACCGTGAAGGCTGGTTTTGTTCTTTTCAATAAATTTTACTGCTGCAGCAATTTCCTCTTTTTTTGTGACATCGAGCCTTATGGGTACAACATGTCTGATGCGGGCGAGCGATGCCAGGTCGTTTTCCGATCGGGCACATGCATAGACACAGAACCCCTTGTTGACCAGGTATTCAGTTGTCACTCTGCCGATCCCTGTACTTGCGCCTGTTACCATGATCCATCTAGGGGGGTTGTTTTCAGGTGATTTCATGAAAGCGTTTCAATTTGTCGAATTAATGCTTTAAAGGTCTTATGGAAGGATGCGTTTTTCAGCTCTCTTTTCAGGATCTTTGCCATTAATCTGCCCCATGGATGACCTGGAAGCTGCTGGGCAATATAATAGGATCCATCTGTTTGGGCTTCATTAACTGCATTGAATTCAAATATGGAGAATCCGAAAGGTGACAGATTCATCATGCCTATTAATTGGGGGTTGATGCGCTGATCTTCCAGACGGATGTATCCGAAACGCAGGGTGTTGTCATCGTCTTTTTTGTCTGTGATCATGAATTCACCCCGGGCAATGGTCATCAGTTTGGAGATCCAGTATCTCCCTTTGGCACCGGGCTGAAATATTTCGCCACTATAAAGTGAGAATTGCTTTAGAGCGGGTTTTCCCACACGGTTCAGAATGTCGATAATGTGGTTGTCTCTGAAATGATTTCTGACTGTTTTTAAGGAAGCATTGATTTTAAATCGCCATTTGTACTGTTGAAAAAGTCCGTTTGAACAGGGCGCTTGAATCCCGAATTCAACAAGATTTATCCGGTATGCGGGAAGAATCTCTTTGAACAGTGTCTCTTTGGAGATGCATCCCAGATTATCGATTTCAATTAACGGGGGCATTTTGCCTTTCCAGTGTCAGCCGGATACTGAAAAATCCAATCAGATTTTTCCCGGCTGGTTTCAAATAAATGGCTATCTGGTTGCATATATATTGAAAAGGATTTGAGATCAAGAACTAATCTGGACATACCGGAACAATGGGGTTAACATGGCTAACGAATGAATAAAGGGGTGTTCAGCAGATGTTGATATTTTTGGTAAAACGGTTTCTGTTTTATAATAAATTGGTATTTCTTTCGTTGACAAGGGGGATCCATGAGGAAACCGTTCCGGTTTCCCTGCGTCGGGTCATTGTCATGCTGGTTCTAAATGTTGGCGGGACGTTGGTCTTTACAATAAACTGGATCTGCATATGGGCAGATGACCTGTTTTTTCCGCAATATCGAAATTTGACCATAAAAAAGCCTGTTTTTATCCTTGGTGTTCCCAGAAGTGGCTCGACGTTGCTTTTACGTCTCATGGCCCGGGATGAACATAATTTTACCACCTTTAAATTGTGGGAAATTCTATTTGCTCCTTCGATTGTTCAGCGTAAAATCTTCGGTTCCCTTGGCAACTTGGACCGGAAAACAGGTGGATTGTTATCTGGATTTATCAAAAGAATTGATCGCCGCTTTTTTGAGTCCTCAAAGCCTGTTCATCAGGTCGGGCTGTTTTTGCCAGAAGAGGATGCCCTTGTTCTTATTTGGATCTTTTCCACATTTTTTTTATTTTTTGCATATCCGTTCCTGGACCAGTTTAATGCGTATCTGAAATTTGACGGTCGAATGCCGGAAAAAGAAAAAAAACAGATCATGCAGTTTTATCAAAATATGGTTCAGAGGCATTTATACCATCATGGACCTGAAAAAAGGTTTCTTTCAAAAAATCCCACTTTTTCTCCGTGGGCCGGGGCCCTTAAACAAAGGTTTCCAGATGCAGTGTTTCTGAATACTGTCCGGCATCCATATCAGCAGATTCCCTCAGTCATCAGCTTGATTGTTTATTTGACTGGAAAATTCGGCGGTAATTTTTTGAAAACAAAGAATTACAGAGATCTTATCCTGGATGTCATCAAAGTTTTTTATCAGCATCCTGTTACCCAGCTTAAAACAATGGGAAAAGACGGTTATGCATTTATATTGTTTGAAGACCTTGCTGCTGATCCAGACAAAATTATAAATAAAGTTTATGAAAAATTTGAGCTGAATTTGCGGGAGGACGTTCAAGTTCTGCTTCAGGAAAAAAGTGTGGTTGCAAAAAAATATAAAAGCAGGCACAGATATTCTTTGTCGCAGTTTGATTTGACCACCGAAAAAATTTTTGAAGAGTACAAGGTCGTATTCAAAGAATTTAACTTTACATCGGAAGAAACAACGGAACGTACAGGCTAAAACACACAGCACCCCATGGACAATCCTGAACCAACGGCAACAAACAGCACTTTGCTGTCCGCAGTAATAATATTCTGTTCGATTCCGGTATGATATCCTGATATCAGAGCAGATGAACAGGTGTCTTTATACCTGTCAAAAGTGTCGATGGCCATATCTGGATTCAGCCCGATGCCTTTGGCCAGAGATTTGCCGAAGTCTTTGCCTGGTTGAGACGCGATGACCGCTGATATTCCAGACAGATCAATCATTTTATTTCGAATGTTTTTGTTGATTGTATTGACGGCAAATGACAGCGCTTGTTCTCGATAATCGTTTTCAATGTCAATTGTCAGCAAGTTCTGTCCGTCGGCTTGAAAGGAGGCGCGGCCTGTCACTCCGGTATACCCTTTATTGGATGTCTCGTAAAGAAACGGGCCGGGTCTCTTGTCCCCGTTATCCCTGGATATCAGCATGGCTGCGCCAAAGGGGGTGAAGGGAAAATTCTCCTGTTTTAACCGGGATGGGTGGGTGTCGCTTGAAACAATAAGGGCATTTTTTGATTCCCCTGTGCACATCATGGCATCGATAATTTCAAGGGCATTGATAAAAGAAGGAATACCGTTAGCCAGATCAAATGAAAAGGTTTGCTGTTGCATCCGGTTCTCAAGGGGATCAATATTCAGCTGAAGTCTTTTCTGGATGAGGCTGGACATGGCAGGTTCAAGAATGTTTTTGTCTCTGTAGATACCGATATTGATAAGCAGGTCAATATCTGATTTGTTTTTGCCGGATTTGAAAATACAATCAGTTCCGGCCTTTACCGCCAACCGAATTGAGCTGTAGTCCTTCAGAATATTGGAAATCGCTGTTGATTTTATAGAAATTCCCATTACTTTTTCACCTCCATCTGACTGCCTGGTTTTATATCTCCAATTTTAACGGGAATAATTCCCAGAACGATTCCTGAACCTTGGATCATCAGAAGAACTTTGTGTCCCTTCTTGATACGTCCATCTTTTAACGCTGAATATAAGACCACAAAGTTCGAGGTTGACGCAGTATTGCCCAAAGTTTTGATATAATCGTAAATCAGCACTTTCTCGGCATAATCTGGATCCGTTTCAAAATGCCGTGCTAGAATATGCTGACCTGCTTTCATCGCTTTGATACTGGTTTGATGGGAGATGATATGATTGATGGTATCGTACTCCAAAACAGTTCGGCCTGTTTTTTTTATGATGGCAGAATGAATAAAGTGTGGCAGTCGCAAAAGTGTTTCTGAATGCATTTTGATGCTGTCAGAGTACATGGCGAAATTGCCGGTTTCATTACTCGGCAACGCAATGCAAAGGTCTGAAAATTCAGCCATGGTTGTAAAATGGGTAAATTCAATATATTCTTCATCTGGCCTGGGGGATACATCCATGATGAGGGCGGCGCCAGCGTCACCTATTGTCAGCGAGGCAAACTGGATGTCGATCGGGTCTTTGATTTCCATCAATGCCGTGTCTGAAACCCCAGTCAAGCATTCACCACTGACGACCATTCCGTTTCTCACCGCCCCTGATTTGATCATATTGTTCAACAGGTGAACACCGGTGCCCATGCCAGCGCAGGCGTTGGTCACGCTGAAGAACCTGGCGTTTTTCGCACCAATGGCTTTTTTCAGCATATAGGACACCGATGGCTCAAAAATAATGTCCCCCTCCGCTGTAAACCGGCTGATGCTGCATGTGATAAGAATGTCAAGATCTTCAGGTTCATACTTCGAATTTTTCAAACAGTCCTTGGCGGCATTTATGGAAATCGAATAAGTATCCTCCGTTTTCGAGCGTTGCCGTTTGCTTTTTATGCCTGTTACCGCTTCAAGATCAAAGTCCTGTCTGATACGGAGTTGTGTCATCAATTGTTGGACTGTAACCACCTTTTCCGGAACATAACATCCCAGGCTCTCTATTCTGCTGATTTTCAAATGGTAATCTCCAGTTTTACTTAATTGCCATGAATTTATTCAAATTATCCCAGATATATGAAAATTTCAAATGTTATATCTGCCCTTTGGTGAATCTCTCATCTGTGTTTAAACGGGAAAAAAGAAATCGAAGTCCAAATCCTCAAAAATTCAGCTGTAACCCTGGACTCCGTATCTTAAATAGTATACCTTCAAATCCTCAAGGGCTGTTTTCCCGACAATTTTTTTTCAGGAGCAATACACGCAATGAGGCCCCTTTATCCTCGATTTTTTTGCCTGATCTCAATGATTCTGATGATGGCTGTTGTGTCTGCCGCTTATGGCCAGTCGCTTGGCGTTACGGATTCGGCTGCCATCAGTGAGATATTGAAAAAGGCGGACCAGGCAAGGGGAAACCGTGACGGTATTACTTGGGAAGTTTCCATACTATCTGACGAAACCCGGGATCGTGCCGCAATGGTTTTCAATGTCAAGGCGCGTGGATTTGATACACTGGCCACTGCCGTCTCACCATCAAAAGACAAGGGCAACAGAGTGCTGATGGTTAACGGGAATATGTGGTTTTACAAACCCGGCCTCAGTAAACCGGTACCGATATCTTCAAGGCAGAAACTTATGGGAAACGCGTCATACGGGGATATTGCGGCTACCAATTATTGCGAGGATTATGACGCCACCCCGTTGCCTCCTGAATTAATCGATGATGAGATCTGTCACGTATTTGATCTGAAAGCCAGATCCGCCACCGCAACCTATTATCATATTCGGTACTGGGTTTCAAAAGAACGCACACTAGGCCTGAAAGCTGAATATTATACGGTGTCCGGGAAAAAAATAAAATCCGCACGAATGTTCTACGATAAAACAGTGCTTGTCAGGGGAATCCGGCGACCGTTTATTTCATTCATTCACATTTCAGATGCTGTTGTTAAAAAAGAGACAACCATACTTGCATTTGCCAAACCTGCTCTGGTTGCCCTGCCGCATCATATTTTCAACCGCAACCTGTTGAAAGACTGAAGTGAAAAAGGGCCGCCGGGTTAATCTTGAATTCTGTCCGGCGAAACAAACCTGAAACCAATCAAAAAAAGTGAAAGAGACATTACATAAAATAGCGGCTCAGATATTGTTTATGGTTCTGATGTCTGTATATAGTTCAATGTCGTTGCTGGCAATGGCTGGAGATCAGACAGAAGTGCTGTTGACTAAAAACAATCTTGTGCAGGAAACGGCTTCCGGTGCTACCTCATTTTTAAAGGAGGGCATTTCTTTCCGAATGGATCTGTTGAGTTACGGGACCCTCCGCGATCCAGTAGACGACTCCAGATTGAATGCCGGTAACTGGCTGGGCATCAGCACCTGGCAGAAAGAAGTGAGTGTTCGCCCGGATATCGGCCTGGACCTGGAGAGATTCTCCTTTTTTGTCAAACCCAGGGGGGGCGTGGTTTACCAGAAATGGACCAAAGGTCCTCTTGATGGCAACTCGAATACGGCAGAAGATTTTTTTGTAAACGAATGGCTGGCACGGGTGATCTTGACCGATGAATTGTTCATCTCCTATGGTCGGGAAAACCTCCAGTGGGGGCCGGCTTTTTTGATCTCTCCATCCAATCCGTTTATCAAGGACAATGGCCGTGACAATCCGAAAAAAGAGGTTGCCGGCTTGGGATATACCCGCCTTTTATGGGTTCCCCACACCAACTGGTCCGCTTCGCTCATTGCCAATCTGGATGACGGGGCAAACTCGTTTTTCAGCCGTTTTAACAGAAAATATGCCATGAAAATTGATTTTACAGGGTTTCAAAAATATTGGAGTATGGTTCTATCCCACGAAGAATCAGGTTGCGATACCATGGGGTTTTTAGGAGGATGGTCTTTTTCCGATGCCATGCTTGTTTATGGGGAGAGCAGTGTCAAAACAGAATATTCCCACGCATCGGATGGCGTGGATCTGGATTTTTTGGTGGGTGGATCCTATACCTTCAAAACCGGACCTACCCTGGCTTGTGAATACTTTTACAATAAAAACGGTAACACAGATCTCATCCATGGGGCATTTCTATCTTCAAATCCTGTGAATCCAGATGATGTTCTGATTCGAAAAAATTATGGAATGATGCAGTTGTCGGAATTCAAATTTAAAGAAAGTGTTGATTACGTTCTCAGGTGGATACTGGATCTGGATGATGGCTCAAACCGGTTTGTCGGGATGCTTGAATATGAGATGGGAGACCATTGGAAAATATTCGGTATTGGAGATATTTTCAGCGGCAGCACCGATGATGAGTTTGGGAGTTTGAATGACTATTCAATATGTACGGGACTGCAGTGGTCTTACTAAGGCCCATGATCGGAATAAAATCTTCCAAAACATGGCGTAGGATTTTAAGTCGTATTCAAGGCGCGTTAATGGGAGCATATTGAAATATGTGCCCATTAAGGCAACGAAGAAGACGGCTTAAAAGACAAGCCATGTGGGAGGTTTTATTTTGATCATGGGCCTAAAGCTATCGGCAATGGCCGGTGCAACAGGCTGGTTTAAATTCTGGAACGGGAAGAACCGATTTGTTCGAAACAAAGTAATCGACTGCACAACAACAAAATTGAAAAAATTTAAAGCACAAATAGAGAGCTCCGAAAATACCCTCATTGCAACGTATTCGTATGTTCTGTCCTATACACGTCCGACGGTATAAGTATAATCAGAAAAGTTCCGGGGGGCTCTTTTTTCCACTTTGTATTTTTTTGCATTTTTTATTTGAATATTTATTGACGACTTGATCTCAATATGCACAGATGTGGTATCTGAATTTTCGTCGAATAGATACAATTTAAGAACCTTTCGCAAGAGGTGAAATCCTATGAAAATAGTTCTTATAGCTGCCACTTTGATTTTTATCTCATTGACCATGTCAACCAATTGCTGGATTGCGGTTGGATCAGAGACAAGATACAATCTTATTAATTATTATGGCCCACGGGCAGAAGGTAGTATCTGGTTTTATTCAGGACGGGATTGGGATGGTGATCCAGCCTTCACGAGGCTACAAGTTATATCTGAAAATCAACGAATTACGAGCTATACGGGTGGCAATGCCGCTATCCCCTATGAAACGAATGTTATTAGCATTCGTTGTGATTTCGGGACAATAAGTCAAGACGGATTTTTTTATTCATACGATGACTGGAATGAATATCAGACTATATCTGATGGTTTCTGCCTCTGGGGGGACGATGATGATGGGGATTTCATACGTGTCGATGGGGGGTTGAATTTTGGTGATTCTCTTGCCATGGGAGAAACGACAACAACATCTGCCCCGGGGTATTCAGGTGGGGTCTACATTGGAGAATTCAATGCAAGTATTTCGTTACTTGGCATCGAGACAATAACGGTTCCCGCAGGCACCTTTCAGAATTGCCTCCATCTACGTTTTTCTATCAATGACGAACAGACCCATGACGAATGGTGGTGTCAAGGGGTTGGCATTGTTAAAATGGCAGGAATATCAGGCGAAGGCAGTGGACGTTTACGAGAACTTGAATCCTGGGAAAGTCCAAACAAGGAAACTTTTTACCGTGACTTTGATGGCGATGGATATGGTGATCCAGAATTTCCATATGAAAATGTTTCTCAACCATCAGGATATGTGACAAACGATTCAGACTGTAATGATTATGACTCAAGCATCCACCCAGGCGCCGCAGAAATACGAGGTGACGGCATTGATCAAGACTGCAATGGCAATGATTTGCCTGTTATATATGATAACCGTTTAACCCAGACTCAAGTATCCCAGCTTTACGTTTCTATTTTTGGCAGGGCTTCGGAAGGTGAAGGTAATTCGTACTGGCAAACAATCCAAGGTGATATGACGGCAGTCGCAAACGCCATGCTGGCAACCGGAGCCGCTCAAGATTATTTTGGAACCACGCTGGATGATGACCAAGCATTCATTGAATTTATATATGAAAACACCTTGGGCAAGACTTATGCAGAAGACCCTGATGGGATCGATTATTGGGTTGGTGAATTGGCAAGTGGAAAATCAAAGGGACAGGTTGTCTCTTCTTTGATCGATGCTGCAATGGATCCTAAATATGCGGGTTTAGCGGCGCAAAATCAGTTTTTAAACAAAGTGACTGTGTGCAGCTATACTGCGGAGACAGTTTATACATGTCCCAATGCTGATGACTTATCTGCATTTGTGGGAGTTATTTCAAGTGTAACGGATGACCCCGTAACAATTGTAACTGCTAAATCTGTTGTGGATACATTTTAACTCACGTTTGCAAAAGGAGAAACACCTGAACTGGTGGCTGTTGTAACAGACAATTTCAGCATCAGTCTCGGCTTTAACCCGGTTAGATTTGAACAAGAACTGTCTTGATGTGGTTTCTCTTTCCAGTTTTCCAGGGTATACATGGCCAATGTTGACTTGAACAAGACCTTGCCATTCACGGTATAGATCAGCTGACCTGGAAGACAGACAGGCCGGTTCAGTCGCTTCGGGATAAAATAAAATGATTTGAGAATATCATGGACAGGGCTGTTTAAAAAAAAATCCGTATCCAATCAACCCAAACCAGTCTTTTTACCGGGGCTGGTTTTTTATTGAACCTTGGGTGATTTTTTGTCTGGATTGTTTTTGTTATGGCAAGTGGTAATGGTTTGGAGGTTATTAAAAAATCAAAAGTGGGCAAAAATAACGTTCCAAACAAAAAGGCTCCCAACGTTAACCGCTGGAAGCCTTTTGATTTCTGGCTGGGTGATAAGGATTCGAACCTTAATTGACGGAGTCAGAGTCCGTAGTCCTGCCGTTGGACGATCACCCAATGAATTGAATGAACGCTTTATACCCCATGAAACGCTTCGAGTCAATAGGATATTTATTAAAAATGTGGCAAATATTCAGGGATGTGGTAATTTTAATACAGGTCATTTTATGCTCACTATTATTTTAGGAGGAATCATGACAATAAAAGTTCTCATTAAACGACGGGTCCAGGAATCGAAAAGCAAAGAGTTGAATCTGTTGTTTGTTAAGCTCAGAGGCCTTGCCATGGCACAAAAAGGGTATATCGGTGGTGAGACATTAAAGCGGGTGGATACGCCTGGAGAGTACCTTATTGTCAGTCGCTGGCAGAGTATTGACGACTGGACCCGGTGGCTTGTGAGCAAGGAGAGGACAGATATTCAAGGGGAAATTGATGCATTGACCGATGCTGAGACAAAGTTTGAAGTTTATACGAATGGGTAGCTGAAAAGGCAGCAACCCTAAGGTTGCTGCCTTTGGGCTTGTTAATTATGGGTCTCTGACGTTTCTTTTTCCGGAACGGTTTCTATTGCTTCCGGAACGGTTTCCGCTTCATGGGCGTTTTCTGCTGCAACGGGAGCGTTCTTCTCTTCAGGTGGTGTTTCGACTGCCGCTGGAACGCTTTCGTCTGCCGGTGCTGCCTCTAATGGGGCTGGAATGGCTTGGGGTTCCTGGACTTGTCCCGGCAGGACGATTCGGGTTGACTTGATATTTGTCAATGCCTCATTGATGGTTGTTTTGTAAAGGGCAATCATCTCTTTTTCCTTTGAGGTTGTTGCAAAATCAGAGGCTTTGCCCACAAGGTCAATGATGGGTTGAAAATCAGGAAGACCTTGTTCTTTGATCAGGGTGTTTGCCATGCCAAGGTAATAATTAAAGGTAATGGGAAATACTTCCTGTTTGGAATAAATTTTCTGGGTCATTTCGGGCAGGTGCAGGCCCCTCAGGAAAACAACCTTTTGAGTGCTCATGGGTGAAAATTGTCCTTTCCATATTTCCACACCGGAATGGGTCTGTTTAATGTAGAATTTTTTGGCGTTGTTGATACTTGCACCCACGGTCAGTGAAATTAATAGAACAAAGGCAATACCGGCCAGAATAGCTGCAATGGGCTTTGGTTTGGCGTCTGAAGCGTTGTCTTGTTCCTGGACCTGACCGGCATCAGATTCAGCCTCCTTTGCCTCTTTTGCTGCAATTTCCCTGATAACCCTTTTGATCTCAATGGCTCTTTTAGCGGCCTCTTCAGCAAGTCGCTGTTCTTCAGCCGTTTTAGCGGCCTCTTCAGCAAGTCGCTGTTCTTCAGCCTTTTTAGCGGCCTCTTCAGCAAGTCGCTGTTCTTCAGCCTTTTTAGCGGCCTCTTCAGCAAGTCGCTGTTCTTCAGCCTTTTTAGCGGCCTCTTCAGCAAGTCGCTGTTCTTCAGCCTTTTTAGCGGCCTCTTCAGCAAGTCGCTGTTCTTCAGCCTTTTTAGCGGCCTCTTCGGCAAGTCGTTTTTCTTCAGCCTTTTTAGCGGCCTCTTCAGCAAGTCGTTTTTCTTCAGCCTTTTTAGCGGCCTCTTCGGCAAGTCGTTTTTCTTCAGCCTTTTTAGCGGCCTCTTCAGCAAGTCGTTTTTCTTCAGCCTTTTTAGCGGCCTCTTCAGCAAGTCGCTGTTCTTCAGCCTTTTTAGCGGCCTCTTCGGCAAGTCGCTGTTCTTCAGCCTTTTTAGCGGCCTCTTCAGCAAGTCGTTTTTCTTCAGCTTTTTTAGCGGCCTCTTCGGCAAGTCGCTTTTCTTCAGCCTTTTTAGCGGCCTCTTCGGCAAGTCGCTGTTCTTCAGCCTTTTTAGCGGCCTCTTCGGCAAGTCGCTGTTCTTCAGCCTTTTTAGCGGCCTCTTCGGCAAGTCGTTTTTCTTCAGCCTTTTTAGCGGCCTCTTCGGCAAGTCGCTGTTCTTCAGCCTTTTTAGCGGCCTCTTCGGCAAGTCGTTTTTCTTCAGCCTTTTTAGCGGCCTCTTCGGCAAGTCGCTGTTCTTCGGCCTTTTTAGCGGCCTCTTCGGCAAGTCGCTTTTCTTCAGCCTTTTTAGCAGCCTCTTCAGCGAGTCGCTGTGTTTCAGCCTCTTTGGCAGGCTCTTCAGCGAGTTGTTTCTCCTCAGCCTTTAGGGCTGTTGTTTTTACTGGGGTCTTTTTCTTAACCTGCTTTTTTGCCGTTGTGCCCGTTGCTCCAGTGGTCGTCTTTTTTTCCGATTTTTTCTTGGCAGCAGTGGTTTTTGTTTTTGTAGTGGTTTTCTTTTTTGCAGCCATGGTTCCCCTTTTGCTGAAGTTGGTTGTGATTTTTTGTTTAAACCTTAAGTCTAATACAATTGAAAAAATAACCCAACACATATATAATTCAGTCTATTTTGTAAATACTTTGTTGGCGGTTGCGGTGGGCGACGTCTTTTTCTTTTTTTTAATCAAGGGCCGAATGTCTGAAAAACTGAAAAATCTTGTTCGTAATCTCAAGGCATATGGAAAAATTGCCGTTGCTTTTTCCGGAGGTGTTGACAGTTCATTCCTTGCAGGTGTGGCAAAGGACGCCTGTGAATCTGTGGCTGCAATTACCGTCAAGTCGGCGTTTCAATCCTGTCAGGAGGCAGTCAACGCCGATCAAATGGCCCGGACAATGGGCATTCAGCATGTTGTTGTTCAAGCACGGGTTCTGGAAAATTCAAAGATTGTGCAAAACACAAACGAGCGGTGTTATTTCTGTAAAAAAATGATTTTTTCCCTGGTAAAAGCCAGGGCTTTTCAGTTGGGCATGGAGACGGTTGTTCACGGCGCCAATTTTGATGACTTGGCCGATTACCGGCCTGGCCTGAAAGCGGCCCGGGAGATGGGCGTGATTGCTCCCCTCATGGATGCCGGGCTGACGAAGCAGGAGATCCGGGATCTCTCCAGACGAGCCGGGCTCGAAACCTGGAATATGGACGCCCAGTCCTGTCTTGCCACCCGTATTCCCTATGGTGACATGATTACCCTTAAAAAGCTTGGGATGGTTGAAAACGGTGAACGAGTTCTGAGTTCCCTAGGTTTCAGCGGAGCCCGGGTTCGCCTTCATGGGGAAATTGCAAGGATCGAACTTAAATCCCAGGCAAAGGGCCAGGATCTGGGAATGAATCGGATCCTGGAAGTAAGACTGCGCCAAACAGTAGTTGAGTCGTTTAAAAGAATTGGTTTCAAATACGTTGCCCTGGATCTTGAGGGGTATGTCATGGGCAGCATGAACCGTTCCCTGGGGGATTCTTTTCAAGGGCAAAAATAAGGTCGGGCTTTGGGGGGAGGGGGAAGAGGCAGTGCGGGATATCGTTGGTTGTATTGCCGGATATCCCGCAAAAAGGTCTATCCGACAATTTCCATGCTGTTGAAAAAATAGCCGATCTCAAAGGCTGCTGTTTCAGGGGCATCGGAGCCATGGACGACATTTTTTTCAATGTCCGTTGCAAAATCCCTTCGAATGGTTCCCTCTTCAGCCTCTTTGAAGTTGGTGGCGCCCATGAGTTTGCGGTTTCTGGCGATGACGTCGTCACCCTCCAGTACCATGACAACGATGGGGCCCGAGGTCATGAACTCGGTCAGGCTGTCGAAAAAAGGCCGTTCCCGATGAACCGCATAAAACCCCTGTGCCTGTTTCTGGGTCAAATGCATCATCTTCAGGGCAGCGATGTGGATACCCTGGTCCTGGAATCGCTTGATAACTTCTCCAATCAGATTTTTCTCTACACCGTCGGGCTTGATGATCGATAACGTTCTTTCCATGATATTATCCTTTTCTCTTGGGTTTTGTCGTGGTTTTCCTGCTCAATAAAACGAATAAATTATCACAAAGACAGACGGCAAGTCAACTCCTGGTTCTTGACAACCCACGGGTATGTGTTTAAAATAATGTAACCAGCGACCACTCTGGGACTTTAATAATCGAACAAGGAGAGTTTAACCATGATTGAGATGACAGATGCTGCAAAAACGCAGGTTCAAGAATATTTTAACGGAAAAGAACCCACGCCCATAAGGATATTTCTGAACTCCGGTGGCTGAGGTGGTCCTTCCCTAGCCATGGCTCTGGATGAGCCTAAAGAGAACGACAACAGCTACGACGTAAAAGGGTTCAAGTTTGTTGTAGACAAGGAATTTATGGCACAGGCAAAGCTTATTAAGATTGATTTCACGGGCATGGGTTTCAGCCTTGATTCAAAGCTTGAAATGGGCGATTCTGCCTGCGGAAGCTGCGGTACAAAAGGCTCCTGCTGTTCATGATTTTTATGTCTGACATTTAAAATCCATGGAAAGTGCTCCCCTGGGGAGCACTTTTTGTTTACCCCCTCTTTTCTTGACCAATCAAGCCCCTTCATGGTAGCGTCACAAATTGAATAAATGGCCATTCAACCACACCATGCCGGAGTTCCCCATGAAAAAAATGTTTCTGCTGTTGGGTGTTTTATCGATTCCCCTGTTGCTTTGCATGGTTGCAGGGTGCGCAAAAGAGAAAAAGCCCGATGTGAATGAACTCCTGCTTGGCACCTGGAGTCAATACAGAAACAAATCCCACCTTGTTCTCATGATCAAGGCCCAGGGCGGTTGGAATGCCGACGTGAGGGTGGAAGGGGCGACATCCAAAATAATTGAACGAAGAGGCGCTGCTTCGGGTACCTGGCAGCTGGTGGACAACCAGCTCCTCATTACCGTTGCGGCCTCCGATATTCAAGCGCTCTGGAAAGAAAAGAAGACAATGGTGTGTGATATCCTTGAGTTGAACAAAGATGTGATGCACCTTCAATATGATGACGGAAGCGTTCATGTCTGGAAGCGGGCAAAGAGTTCAGCAAAGGGCAAGGAGCCCGAAGACCTGCCGCGGATGATTAAAATGGAACCGTTGGTGGTAAACCTCAACAAGATCCGATCCCATGACAAGGACAGGTATCTGTGTCTTAAGCTTGAGCTTAATTTGAAATCATCAATACCGGGCATGCCTGTTCCTGTTCTCCATCCCCGGGCCAGGGAGGCTGTAATCCTGTTTTTAAGTTCCCTCATATACAAGGATGTCAACACGCTTGACGGGGTCAAGCAGGTGACGGAAAATATTGAGGTAATGCTTAACCCCTATCTTGACAATCAGCTGGACGACATAAAAATCAACCATGTGGTGATCTCCTCCAGTTGGGACAAGGTCCAGGAGTTCTTGATCGAACATGCACCGCAACCCGAACCTGAGGTCTTGCCGGACCAGGAGAACCAAAAAGGAGATAAATAATGGGAAAAACCATTGCTGAAAAAATTTTTGATGCCCACACAGTGGACAAGCCCGGTGGGGATATTGTGGTAATCGGCCTTGATGCCGTTTTCTGCCACGAAATCACCACACCCATTGCCATCAATGATCTTGTGGCAAGGGGTAAGGACCGGGTGTTTGACCGGTCAAAGATCAAGGCCGTTATTGACCATGTGACACCTGCCAAGGATTCCAAGACAGCCCTCCAGGGTAAGACGTTAAGGGACTGGGCCAGGCGCCATGAAATCAAGGACTTTTTTGATATCGGCAGAAACGGGGTGTGCCATGCCATTTTTCCGGAAAAAGGCTTTGTCCGCCCCGGGTACACCATTATCATGGGAGATTCCCACACCTGCACCCACGGGGCCTTTGGCGCCTTTGCCGCCGGGGTGGGCACCACGGACCTGGAGGTGGGGATATTAAAAGGGGTGTGTGCCTTTAAGAAACCCCTTTCCATGAAGGTGGCCATTTCAGGCACCCTTGCCGCCGGAGTGTATGCCAAGGATGTGATCCTGTCGATCATCAAGACCATCGGCGTTAACGGGGCAACCGATCGGGTCATGGAGTTTTCCGGTCCGGTTGTGGATCGCATGACCATGGAAGAACGCATGACCCTGTGCAACATGGCTGTTGAGGCCGGTGCCACCAGCGGAATCTGCCCTCCGGACAGGGTTACGGTGGATTATCTCTGGCAATTCATCCAGGAGGATTACCCCTCAAAAGAGGCTGCATTGTCGGCGTTTATGGCCTTTGCCCCGGACGATGATGCCGCCTACACCGACACCCTTGAAATCGATGTCACATCCCTTTGTCCCCAGGTGACCTTTGGGTACAAACCCGACCAGGTCCGTTCGGTTGCCGAGATGGCGGGAACAACCATTGACCAGGTCTACATCGGTTCGTGCACCAACGGCAGGATCGAAGATCTGAGGATCGCAGCCCGGCTTCTCAAGGGAAAAACCATCAGTCCGGACGTTCGGGCCATTGTTTCGCCTGCCACCCCTGAAATTTTTTCCAAGGCCCTTGAAGAGGGACTCATCAAGACCTTCATGGACGCGGGGTTCTGTGTGACCAACCCCACCTGCGGCGCCTGCCTTGGCATGAGCAACGGTATCCTTGCCCCGGGTGAAGCGTGCGCATCCACAACCAATCGTAATTTCAACGGACGCATGGGCAAGGGGGGGATGGTTCATCTGATGAGCCCTGCCACGGCTGCTGCATCGGCCATTGCAGGCAAGATAGCGAATTCAGAAATTTTTTGCGGTCAATCGTGTGACAGGGGGGCAAAGGGATGAAAAACTTCAGTGGCAGGGTCCTTTTTCTGGACAGGGACGACATTAATACCGACGAGATTATTCCGGCAAAGTATCTGACGGAAAGCACCAAGGAGGCCCTGAAGCCCTTTATCCTTGAGGACCTCAAGCTTGAGGGGTTTGATCCGGCAACCGACTGCACGGACCGGGCCGTTGTGATCACCCGGAATAATTTCGGCTGCGGTTCTTCAAGGGAGCATGCGCCCTGGGTGTTTGAGGTAAACGACATCAACATGGTTGTTGCAACAGGGTTTGCCAGGATTTTCAGGCAGAATATGTTCAACTGCGGCATGATGGCCCTGACCCTTGATGCTGAAGTCATTGACCACCTGTTTGAGCGGTACAAGGGAACAGAGGCCGTCATTACCACCGACCTTGATGCCATGCGGTTGACCATCGACAACAACATTGTTTCAGAGGAAATCCCCTTTACGGTGAGCGACTTTGATCTTGCCCTGGTCAGGGCAGGGGGGTGGGTCAATTATGCAGACAGCAACTACTAGGGAGAATGGACGATGAAGATCATAGAACCCTATTTTGAAATACTCCACATGGCCGACGGGGATGAGATCCTCCGGCTTCTTGAGCTTGCGGCCCGCACCTGCTACAAATCAGAGGATAAAATTGCCGACGGTACCGCCGCCCCTTTCCTCGGCCGGATTCTGAAAACAGGCCATGAGAGTGTTATCGAGCATGTGTCAGCCACGGTCAGGATCATTTGCGACCGGGGCGTCACCCATGAAATTGTCCGCCACAGGCTCTGCGCGTTCAGCCAGGAGAGTACCCGGTATGCCAACTACTCAAAGGCAAAGTTCGGCAATGAGATCACGGTGATCCGACCGTTTTTCTGGGAGGAGGGATCTGCCCCGTTCCAGGAGTGGAAGCAGGCCATGGCGGCGTGCGAACGGGTCTACCTCAACCTTCTTGATGGCGGCGCCAAGGCCCAGGAGGCAAGGAGTGTTCTGCCCAACAGCCTCAAGACCGATATTGTGATGACGGCCAACATGAGGGAATGGCGGCACATCTTCAAGCTCCGGTGTGGAAAGGCCTCCCATCCCCAGATGCGCCAGACCATGCTTCCCCTTCTTGCCGAGTTCCACCGCCGGGTGCCGGTGCTGTTTGATGCCCTTTATGAGACCCACCGGCAGGATATTGCTCAGTTCAGTCCTTTGACTTTGTAACAATGGCCATACCGCTTTTGATGTAGACCCGGGCCGTTGTTCCACAGAAGCGGTTGCTGATTCCAAGGGACGATCCCAGGGAGATTTCGGCATTATCAAGGGGGAAATCAACGCCTGTGATGGTGATTCCCCCTGCCGTCCGGGTCAGGGGGATGATGGATAGAAAATCTCCGGGCTTGCCGGTGAGTTCGATTCTGTCCACCAACAGATAAATCTCGTTGTTGTCATCGACAATTTTACACATAACACCGGCCCTGGTGATCTTTTCAAGGAGAAATATGTTTGCCAGGGTATGGTCAAGCCTTGTGCCGGTTACTCCCAGAAGCGTGATGGACGTGGCGCTGTTTTCCATGGCCCATTGAACGGCAAGTTCCGTGTCGGTTGCATCCTTGTCAGCCGGGTGCCGGATCAGGGTGACATTGTGCTGTTCAAGAAACGCGAGGGTCTCGTCGTCCACTGAGTCAAGATCCCCGATGGTAATGTCTGGAATGATGTTCATTTGTCTCAGATGCCTTGCCCCGCCATCGGCTGCGACAATCTTGTCGGCAAGGCGTATGATTCCGGCAAAATGATCCCGTCTTTTTAATGTCCCGCTGGCTATTATAATGTAGTTCATGGGCCGGCAATATAGTTCAGATCAAAGATATAGTCCATGAAAATCCCCCCTGTTTTGTTATCATCAATCCTGACAAATCGTCATGGATTTGAATCCTCCGGTGTCATTATTTTGACAAGTTCCCTGTTTTCTTCTGTTTTGTTCGGGGTGCATGGCCCGTTGTGATTTGGCATTAAAATTGCTTGGTCATTTTGGGTATAATGATAAGTCAATTGAAAAAAACATGGCGGAAAAACAGTCAAGATTATGGACAGGGAGCAGGGGTGTGAAATGCAAATATGTCCCGGTCAACAAACGAAGAGCCAAAGCATTCCAAACCCAGGGGAAACCCCACCTGGGAGCCCTTCCAGTGGCGTGATGTTTAAAACATTTCTGGCCCAGAACTTGTCCTCCCAAAGATCTTCAGGGGATTCCAACGTGACGGATTCCAAGCCAGGTCTTGTCCGCCTTGGAAGGGTAACCAAAGAGGTGCCAACGGTTTCCGAACTTCTCTATAACACCGACTACAGGGATGCATGCTGGAACATCCTGGCAAAACCGGTCAATGGGAATAAACTTTTTAGGTCCATTGCTCCTGAAACAGAAATTTTCCTTGATCCTGAAACCTCTGAGCTTTCCTGGGATGACAAAGGCGGGGAAAAAATTGCCGTATCCACGGTAAATGAGCAACGTCTCCATGCCGCCCACAAGAAACTTCCCGATTCTACCGATCACAGGGTGGAAGTCAAAGCATCGCCTGTTTCTTCAGCCACCGTGGACGAGGCTGCGGGAACACTATCCAACGCCGCAAGAAAATTTATTGGAACGGCCTATTCCAAGATGGACTGTTATGAACTTGTCGTGGGAGGCCTCAAAACCTTGGGCATCCAATACCAGGGAAAGGGCGGCCTGGGCAAACACCTTATGGAAAAGGCCGTTAACAAAGGCTTTCCCTACAACCATTACCTCAATGGCGAAGGGCTCCTTGCCGCCACTGGAAGCAATTCCTACAAGCGGCGGATTTTCAAGATTGACAATGCCGATGTCGAGGCCGACAAGACCATGGCCGAAATGGCTCCTTTTTTACAGGATGGGCAGATCCTGAGTTTTTCCACGAGAACCCGGGGGCACACGGGCATTGTTTCAAAGAAGGACAATGTCTGGACCTTTATAAATTCCGGAAATATGGATCATAACCTGGCCGGAGCCAATGGCAAAAAGGGGGTGGGTGAGGAACAACTCAAGGCAGAACTGAGAAACTGGTTCAGGCTTGCCAACAAAAGGGGAGAGGGCCTGACCCTTTCCCTGGGGGCCATTGACATGGAAAAACTAGGAAGATTTGGTGCCAAAAAGGGTGGATTCACAGAAACCGTTTGACTCTTTTTCCCATTACCTATATTTTTCACCCCTAATGATGACAACGATAAACCGATATATTTTCAGGGAACTGATCCCGCCCTTTGCCATCAGTGCCATTTTTCTTACGTTCATCTTCATCATGACGAGAATTCCCGAGATCACCAACATGGTGGTGAACTACAACACAGGTATCTTTTCCATCCTGTTGCTGATCTGCTGTACCCTTCCCAGATTCATGGAATTTACCATTCCCATGTCAGTGATGATATCCGTGCTGCTGACCTTCATGCGCATGTCTGGTGACAACGAGATCATTGCCCTGAAAGGGGGAGGGGTGACCATTTATCGTCTCCTGCCCCCGGTTCTGATTTTCTGTTCGCTGGGAACCGTTTTAACCCTGTGGATTACTATCATCGGCGTGCCCCTGGGGAATATGTCATTCAAGACCGTGGGCGTTGCCATGGCCCAGTCAAACCTGAACGTTGCCCTTTCCGATGGAAAATTCAACTCAAGCTTCAAGGATGTCATGATCTATGTCAGTTCCATGGATGTGAAAACCAAGAAACTCAGGGATCTGTTTATTGAAGACAGAAGGACCAGGGGCCGGGTAACGATCTCCGTTGCCCCGGAAGGCATTCTTGCAAAGGATGCCATTACCGGGTCATATGCCCTGCGTCTCTATGGGGGCAGTGTCAACCAGGTGGATCTTAAATCCAGATCCATCAACAACGTGGCCTTTGATACCTATGACATCAACCTTGATTTTGCCCAGGTTCAAAAATCGTCCAAGGGGGGGGATAAGGATTTTGATGAGATGACCCTGAACGAGTTAAGGGCTTTTATTGAAAAATCTCCGGGAAAACCGGAACTGAACGCCGCTTTAATGGAGTTCCATGAAAAATTCTCAATCCCCATTGCCTGTATTGCCATGGGGATTCTGGCCATGGCCCTTGGACTTCAAGCCGCCTCTTCCAGGCGAACGGCTGGGTTTGGATTGGGAATGTTCTTTTTTCTTCTCTATTATCTGTTGCTTGCCGCAGGCTGGTCTGCCGGGGAGAACGGGCTGTATCCTCCCCTGATTGGCATGTGGCTGCCCGATATTGCCATGGGCGGCATTGGCGTTTTTCTTTTGCATCGCATCGCTGGTGAGCGGCCCCTGAGGCTGCCACAGATTTTCCACGACTGGGCGGGTGCTGCAGGGCGAATTTTTTCCCGGAAAAACAGGTAATCCCATGTCTATTCTTCACAGATACTGGTTAAAAGAGTTCACGCGGTTTTTTGTCATTGTGCAGATGCTCTTGCTCTGTATCTTTCTTGCCGTTGATTATCTTTCGAACATGGAAAAATTTCTGAGGTCTAATTTTTCCCTGGTCCAGGGATTGGGCTATATCTTGTTGAAAATTCCGTTTATGTTTGTCCAATTCACCCCGGCAGGGGTGGTGCTTGCAACCATTGTGGTGTTCAGCCTCATGAGCCGGAATAATGAACTTCTGGCCTTAAAGGGGAGCGGTGTCAGTGTGTATCATTTGCTGAAACCGGTTGTCCTGGTGGGCGTCATCCTTGCAATGACCATGATTTTTTTGGGTGAAACCATTGTGCCCTACACCATGGCCAAGGCAAATCATATTCGATCTTCAACCCTTAAGAAGAATAAAAAGATTTATGCAACCTGGGAGAACATCTGGATTCGAGATGGTAATAAAATTGTCCACATCAACTATTTTAATCCTGCAGACAACAGCATTTCTGGAATAACCATCACCGCTTTTGGCGCTGATTTCAAGATAGCGACCCGGGTGGATGCTGAAAAGGGTCAGTTTGACAGGGGAGAGTGGCAATTTTTCAATGTTCTCGAACAAAACAATCCAGGGGATGAACAAACTGCTGACATTCAGTTCTATGACCATAAAGCCTTTGCCCTGGATGTTGCGCCGGATGACCTCAAAACCGTTGCCAAAAAAACGGATCAGATGAGCATCCAGGAACTCAAAGCCTATATTCAAAAAATCGAAAACGAGGGGTATGATGCAACCCACTATATCGTTGATTTCTGGGCAAAGATCGCCTTCCCGGTCATCTGCCTTGTCATGGCCCTGGTGGGGGCCGGCGCAGGTATGCTGCCCCGCGCAAAGGAAAATATGCCCCTGGGAATTTCCATTGGCATAGGCGTTGCCTTTTGTTACTGGGTTGTTCACGGGTTTTGTACATCCCTGGGATATGGGGGAATGCTTCCCCCGTTTTTGAGTGCCTGGGCGGCTGACCTGATCTTTATCTGTTCCACGGTTATTTTCCTGGTGACGGTTGATGTCTAGGACCCTGATCGCCCGGATCGAGACGATCATGTCCAGGCCTGTGGAAAAGAGCCGCTTTTTTTCCCTGGAAAATTTTCTGCTGGTGATTTCAAAAATCTATGGTTTGCTGGTGCAAACACGGATGGCCCTTTATCGTGCCGGGATTCTCAGATCAAGAAAGCTACCCTGCTTTGTTATTTCAGTTGGAAACATTGCGGTCGGCGGCACCGGCAAAACGCCCATGACAATTTATCTTGCCGATAAAGTCCGGCAAATGGGCTGCCGTGTGGCCGTTGTCACCCGGGGATACAAGGGCAAATATGAGCACGCTTCGGGTGTTGTCTGTGATGGTCAACGCATGTGCTGCACACCGGAAGAATCCGGGGATGAGGCATACCTGATCGCCCAGACCCTTGGCGTTCCCGTGGTGGTTGGAAAAGACCGGTATGCCGTTGGCATGATGGCTGTCCAGAAGTTCAATCCCCAGGTGATTGTCCTTGATGACGCATTTCAGCACAGGCAACTGGAACGTGATCTTGATCTGGTTCTGGTGGATGCCGGAAACCCCTTTGGCAATGGCAAACTGCTTCCCAGGGGGCGGCTGAGGGAACCGATTACTTCGATCCAACGCAGTGATGCCCTGGTGTTCACCCGTTCAGACCCGGTTTGCGTGTCGGGTCAATCTTCACCCGGCCAGTCTTCGGCATGGGGAGGGATTGGAAAAGAAATTCCCATGTTTAAGACCTTCCATGTTCCGTTTATTCGTCAGATGGTTCTGGACAGCGGGGCCGTGAGCAATCTGCCAACCACGGACTGGGATCGGGTCAAGGGAAAGTCCTGCTTTGTCTTTTCAGGGCTTGCAAACAACAAGGCGTTTCAGGACACCTGCAGGGACATGGGAATGAAGATTGCCGGTTACATTGATTTCTCCGATCATTTTTGTTATTCAAAGGCTGATATAGACAGGATATTCACGGAATTCAAGGATGCCCGGGCAGATTTTATCGTTACCACGGAGAAGGATTACGTGAAGATCAAATCCAGGTTTTTTCTGTCTCCCCTGGTGGTTGTGGGGGTGAAGATCGTTTTTGACAAGTCGTCCCTGGCCCGGTTTGAGTCTTTTGTCAGGACACGTGTCCGCCCCCCCCAGAGCGCCAGGGAATGAAACATTAACAAATGATGCTGCACAAGAGGTGCATCAAAAATAAAATGGTGATGGTGTGAATCTATTAAATACCGCAATGTACCATGGTATATCTTTGTTTATACTATGCCTTGGCGTGCTGCCCCTTTGTGTGACGGACAGCATGCGCAATATTCTGGCTTCCCTGTGGTTTTCCGTTGATCGAAAGCACCGGCAGCTAACCCTGGATAATATCAGGCGTGCCTATGGCAGCAAGTTGAGCCGCCGGCAGCGTGAAAACCTTGCCCGGGACGTTTTTAAAAATACAGTGGGGATGCTTTTTGAGCATGCCCGATTCAGACGGATCCAGCCCAGGAACTATTCAAGATTCATGTCGATAAGGGGACTGGTTAACCTGGCCACGGCCCGTGCCGGGGGAAAGGGCGTGTTGTGTTTTTCCGCCCACCTGGGCAACTGGGAATTGATTCCCATGATCGGCCGTATTGTGGATATCCCCATTTCCATTGTATATCGAAAGCTTAAATTTTCACCCCTTGACCGATATATCAAGGAACGGAGAACCGCCACAGGATGCCGGATGCTCACCATGCACCGGGCCCTTGATGAGGTGATGGCAAGCCTTAACCGGGGGGAGGTTGCCGGCATGATCATTGACCAGAACACCAGTAACCGGAGTCACGGTGCTTTTGTGGACTTTTTCGGCCGAAAGGCATGTGCCAATACAGGTCCGGCAATGCTTGCCCTGTCAACCGGTGCTTCGGTCCTGCCGATCTTCAACTTTCGGGAAAACGGGAAATTTATCATCGAGATTCTGCCGGCAGTCCCGACGGTTCGAACCGGGGATTATCGAACAGACCTTGTGGAAAATACCCGCAATTACAATGCCATTATTGAAACCTACGTAAAAAAATACCCTGGGCAGTGGTTCTGGATCCACAACCGCTGGAGAACAAAGGCCAGGGGCAAAGCCGTATCCAAATGAAGATGAAAAAAAATACCTTGTCGGTTATTGTCATCACCAAAAATGAAGCAGACCGCCTGGATCGATGCCTCCGGTCCGTACAACCCCTTGCCGATGAGATTATTATCTATGACAGCGGCAGCCAGGACAATACCCTTGAAATTGCCGCCCAATATACCGATAAAATCTTTCAGACCGACTGGCCGGGGTATGGACCCCAGAAACAGAGGGCCCTTTCCAGTGCCAGATGCGACTGGGTGTTGTCCATTGATGCCGACGAGGTGGTCTCTGACGAACTTGCCCGGGAGATTGCCGGGGTGCTTGAGCACGATCCGGAAGAAGCCGCCTTTCGAATCCCCTGGGCCGTGATCAATTTCGGGAAGCGCCTGGATTATGGCAACAGTGCCCGGAGTGTAAAACGCCTGTTTCGGCGCAAGGGTGCCAGTTTTACCCAGGCCATTGTCCACGAGGCCGTGGTCCTTCCACCGGGGAGCCGTGTGGGAAAACTCAAGGGCCGGCTCGTCCACTATTCCATTCGCGATTTTGAGCATTACCTGACAAAGAACCGGACCTATTCATGGCTGGGCGCTCAAAAACGGTTCAAAGCCGGGAAAAGGGGCGGAGGATTACCCGGGGCTGTTTTACGGGCGGTCTGGGTCTTTTTGCGCTGCTACATCATCCGCAGGGGGTTTATGGACGGTCAGGTGGGATTTCTGGTGGCGGCCATGTACAGCCAGGGGGCATTCAACAAGTATGCGGGACTGTGGACCCTGCAGCGCATGGAACGGATCAATTCCAAATGACCAAGTATCTTCTCTATGTTTCCCATCTTTATGCCTTTGCCATTGTACGACCCCTGCAGGCAGAAATCCGTAAACAGGGGGGGGATGTCGCATGGTTTCTGGCTGACAGGAAACATCGCTCCTGTCTCAGTAAAGAAGAACAGCTGCTGGAAACAGTCGCTGGGGTCATGGCATATGCACCCGATGTGGTCTTTGTGGCAAGTAATGTGGTTCCCGATTTTTTCCCCGGCATCAAGGTGCAGCTCTTCCATGGATTCAACGCCCAGAAACGGGATCCCTCCCAGGGTCACTTTAATATCAGAGGCTTTTTTGACCTCTATTGCACCCAGGGACCTTCGACCACCGGGCCGTTCAAGGCATTGGAAGAACAATACGGCCATTTCAGGGTGGTCGAGACCGGCTGGCCCAAGGTGGATCCCCTGTTTTACAGTGACGCCGATGAAAATCTGTCTTCAAGCCCGGCACCGGACCCTCGGCCGGTGGTGCTGTTTACCTCTACATTTACACCGGCCCTGAGTGCGGCCCACAGGGTTTATGATGGGGTGGCCGCCATGATGCACCGGGAAAAATGGCGCTGGATCATCACCTTTCATCCCAAGATGGACACGGCGGTGGTGTTGAAGTTCAAGCAGCTCTGCCACGACTGCCACGCCCTTTTCTATGAGGGAGACAACGTTATTCCCCTGCTCAAGCAGGCCGATGTCATGCTGTCCGATACCTCTTCAATTATTTCGGAATTTATACTTCAGAAAAAACCGGTGGTGACCTTCTGCAACCGCATGCCGGGAGACCATCTGATCAATGTCACTTCCGCCCGGGAAATTGAGCCGGCCATTGCCCGTGCCCTGTCCCGGCCGACGGCCCTGATGGCTGCAATTGACCGCTACATTGATGCGCTTCATCCCTATGACGATGGTCATTCCAGTGCCAGGGTGCTTGCTGCAGTGGATGATTTTCTGAAAAACGAAAAGGGGAACCTGCGGCGTAAACCCCTTAACCTGGTTCGCCGCATTAAAATGAGATTAAAATACCGATATTACCGATATTAGTCCCCTAACCCGGAACGACCCAAGGGGGCCGATTGCGTTAACAGGCGGCATCCATGGGTTTTGACAATATCAACCCGGGGATCCAGGCGGCTTTGCTTTATCAGACTCCCCATTGGATTATCGCCTAGGTCTAGGAGAGTCGGCTGATATCCTCGATCCAGGCTGTTTTATTTTCCCCATCAATGATTACCCTTTGGTTCGTTTCGGATCCTTCATGCACCCGTTACAGATGGATCCTTTCAGGTCTCCGTCAATGAATTTTTGACGGTACGACATGTAGTCGGGCCCGTTCCAGACCGTTTGAAGTGAATCCCGGGATAAATCCCCCAGTATCTTTGTCTGTTCCCAATCTGAGCAGCATTGGACCATGCGGCCGTCGTAGAGCACATAGGCCTGCCTGAACAATCGGTCACACCATCGAAAGGCACTGAGCTTGTTTGCCGATATCTTGCCGGTCTGGATTTGATTGTGGGTGCCCCTGTTTTCCATCTGGTTGACATGGATTTTAAGGCCCCGTTCGTTCCAGAAGGCCCTTATCTCATCCAGCCGGGGATGGATTTCGCTTGTGTCAAGCATGACCACCCGGAGTTCGGTTGCGTAACTGCCCTTTTCTTTTATTTTGACGGCCTGTTCCACATTTTCAATGACCCGGTCAAAGTCAAGCTTCATGAGATGGGCGTAATTTGCAGGATCGATCCCCTGGATTGAAATGTGGAGTTTGTCGAGGCCCGCATCCATTAACCCCCCTGCCATCTCCCGGGTCAGCAGGGCACCGTTACTGTTTATCTTGGTGTACTGCCTGCGTTTTTTCTTTTTTGAGATATAGTCAACACGCTGGGGCAGATCCTCGTCCATCAACGGTTCGTTCATCAGATAGGGCGAGATCCTTCGCACATTCATGGTGACACATTGATCGATGATTCTTTTGAAAAGGTCGGCATCCATTTTCTTTCCATAGGGAATATCTATTTTCGTTTTTTTGTTGGGGCAGAAAATGCAGTTGCCGTTGCACCCTGAAATGGTTTGAATCTGGATGGCCCGGGGGGCCCTGGGCTGGGGGCGTTTTTTGTCCACCAGCAGGTATTTTAACCGGGTTATGGGGTTGGGCGTGTGTGCTGGAATAAAGTATTGTCGTGGCATTTTAGTGTTCCTGTTTGTTTGACTGGATGCTTGAATATATTCTGGTGAGCTGATCTGCCTGGGCCTTTGCCGAGCAGTGGTCAACCACCCATTGACGGCCTTTCCTGGCCATTGTTTTCATTTTTTCAGGATTGTCAAGGGCCCAGCGTATGGCGTTTTCAAGTGCTGCCTGATCATCCACGGGTATGATCAGCCCTGTTTCTCCATGCTTAATAATCTCTTGGTTTCCGGCACACCGGGTGGAAATGGCAGGGATTTCCATGGCCAGGGATTCCCGGAGCACCCCGGACAACCCTTCCTGGGCGTTGGCCGCCATGACCGTTACATCCATCACCGAGAGCCATGGCCGGATGTCGCGTTGAAACCCTGCAAAAAAACATTTTTCAAATATTCCCCTGGACTTGGCCAGGGGGATTATTTCCCGGTGCAGGTTGTCCCCAAGAAAGAGTCCGAACACCTGCTTGTCCTGTTCCATGATTTCGGCCAGGGCATGGACAATCAGATCCAGCCGCTTGGCCCTTCGAAAAGAAGAGAGGCTGCCGATGATCCTTGCGCCGTCGGGAACGCCCATGCGCGCGAGAATGGTTTTATCCGGTGGACGATGGGAAAAACAATCCACCTCCACGCTGCCGTATACCGTGTGAATCAGCCGTTCTGTTTCCTGGCCAAGGGCTGTGACCAGGATTTCCTTGACCGCCTCGGCAACCACCACATGGGCTTTGACGTTGGGGGCGGTTAATGCCTTTAACAGGTGGGGTTTGCCTGGAACGCTTATGGTGCCGCGCTGGATGACCAGTGGCGTGGAAAGTCCTTTGAGTTCAAGGGCTTTTGTGGCGGCGATCATGGCCTCGTTGCGGTGGGCATGGATTACATCAAATTTCTCCTGTTCCAGGAACCGGCCCAGCCGTTTTACCCCGTTGATGGATCGATACCTGAGCCGCTTTACCCGGACACCGCTCTGGGCAAGTGGCGCCCAGGAGTCGATATCCCTTTTTCTCAGCCAGGGATTTTTCAACAGCCGGTCGGGAAAGACCACGCAGACCCCATTGCCCCGGCGGTGTTGTTCCCTGGCCATGCGGGACAACTGGACCGCCCCCCCCCGGATTAATCCCCAGTGGGATGCCAAGTGTAGTATCTTCATTTTCTCTCCAGGGAACAAAATGTTGTCCTTCGTTTTCCATTCATCTGTCTTGGAGCAGGCTATAACAGAGCGGTCGGATATTATCAACCCATACGGATCAAAAAAACAGGAACCGCCCGGGAAAATTTCGGGGCCGGATCAGGGGGCTGCCGGCATACCGGGTTTCCTGTCACAGGGTTTTAATTCGTTTGCCTGGCATGCCTGGGGTATGGTATAAAATCCAGGTTTATTTCGGGGCAGGGTCCAGGGCAGGCCGTGCCAAGCACACCACCATGCCTGTTTACATGAATGCCCGCCCGGGGCTTGCCAGGGGGGCGCTTAAAATTCCACTGTGGCCATGGGCAGATACCCTGCTCGGGCCATGGGGGAACTGGGAAACAAACAAATGATTGAGCAGAGAAAAAAAATAGTGGTTTACACCGTGGGTGTCTGGGATATGTTTCATATCGGTCATCTCAAACTCTTGAAGGCGGCCAGGGCCCTGGGTGATCTTCTCATTGTCGGTGTTAATACCGACGAGCTTGTCAAGGAGTACAAGGGACACTATCCCCTTTTGTGCTGGGAGGACCGGGCGGCAGTGGTGGAGGCCTGCCGGTTTGTGGACATGGTGATTCCAGCCGCTTCCCTGGAAAAGGATAAACTCCTTGAAGAGATTGATGCCGATATCCTGGTCCACGGTAATGACAAGAAAATCCTGGGCCATGACTACATGATCCGAAACAATCGACGGGTGGTCTACCTTCCCTACACCGAGGGCAGGAGTTCGAGCACCCTTAGAAAGACCCTCAAGCGCTACTACGAGGAACAGATTCAGATGGAATCCGGCAGGGCATGAAACTTTTGTTTGATGTCCAGGAGCTCTACTACCTGGCCCAGTATCTTCCCGTGTTCAAGGCCCTTGAGCGGGAAAAGGTCTCGTGTGAATTTGTAATCTATGAAAATCCCCAATTTAACCATCTGTTGAACGAGGCTGTCAAGGACGATGACCTTCCGGTGCATTGGGTCAAAGACAAACATGGGGCCCTGTCCTATTACCTGGCCCAGCGGGCAGACTGGGTGGTGTTCGGAAACAGCTTTTTTGACGTTGACACCCTGCACACGGTGTCAAAGAGCGCCCAGATGGGACACGCCATCGGCATAAAAAGCAGCTATTACACCAAGTCCAGAACCCAGATGACCGTGAGATTCATCGAAGGCCCGAGGCGACTTGATATTATCCGTAAAATGTATCCCAGGGGTGATTTTGTCCTCACAGGGTTTGCCAAACTGGATCCCATCTACAACAGGACCATCCCCCCCCTGGATCTTTTGTCCATGGGGCTTGACCCTGCCCGGAAAACCATTCTGTATGCCCCTACATTTTATCCAAGTTCAATTGACGATTTTCCTGACGACTGGCCCCGGGAGTTTGACCGTTACAACCTGATTGTCAAACCCCACTATTTTTCCATGACCAAGGATAAGTACCGGTCACAGCGCAGGAAATTCGAACAGTGGGCCGGTTTTAAAAATGTTTATCTTGCCGGTGTTGATGCGCATTCCCTTTTACCGTTCATGGTGTCAAGTGATCTGCTCATCAGTGAGGCTTCTTCATCCCTCTTTGAATTTGCAGCCCTGGACAAGCCCATTGTATGGTGTGATTTTCTTAATCTCAGGTGGTCCTATCGCGGGCCGTTCCGGTTTCGTTTTACCCGCCGCATGGATCAGGACATCCTTAAATTCTCCGATATCGGGGCCCATGCCGGAAATTATGGCCAGTTAAAGGCCGTTGTGGACGATCAACTCCGGGCACCCCACATGTTTCAGAAAAAGCGCCAGGCATATTGTGACCTTTTTGTGGGGCCTCGGGATGGAAAATCATCCATGCGGGTGGTTGAATATCTTCTGGCTCACAGATAACAGCCCTGCAAAAAACCTGAGCCATCCCCCATCAAGGATTATTCATGCATGAAATAAAAAAGAAAATTGGTTTTGTTTATTTTAACACGATTGCCCATATTTATCATTCGGCTGCCATCGCCTGTGAAATGTCAAAAAATCGGGATTTTGAAGTAACCATACTGGTATCTTTAGAATCGAATTTAAAAACCCTGGAAAAAGTGATGTCGGAATATTGTCCGGAACATACCTGCCGGTTTGTTCTATTGCGTCCATCAGGATGGTATCGTTTGAGGACAATGTTTCACAAGAACAGACAAGGCCTTTTTCCCAAAGTCAGCAAAGTCGTAAAGTACAATAAAAAGACCCTGATGGGGTTTGATGCTCTGGTCGTAACGGATTTCAGTTTAAGACATCTGATGAAAAAGGATGTGGACAGGAAGGTAAGATATATCTGTACGTTCCATGGGGCCGGGGATCGTGCCTATGGATTTTCAGAAAGGAGAAAAGCGTTTGATTTTTTGTTGATTCCTGGAAAAAGTTCCTGGGATCGATTGTTTGAAAAAAAAATTGTCAATGATCGAAATGCCCGGATCGTGGGGTACTCCAAATTTGATCTGGTCCTTGATTCACGGTCAAGTTCAAAAAGATTGTTTAATAATGATAAATTAACGTTTATGTTTAACCCCCATTTTGAAGATGGTTTGAGTTCCTGGAATCATTGGGGGAATAGGGTCCTTGAATATTTTTATAATAACCCGGCCTGGAATTTGATATTTGCGCCCCATGTCATGTTGTTTAACAAGAAAAAAAATCCAATTGCTGAAAAATATTACCATGCTGGAAATATAATTGTTGATTACAGCAGTGGGGCATTGATGGATATGACATATACCATCAACAGCGATGTTTATATCGGGGATGTCAGCAGTCAGGTATATGAATTTTTATATCGCCCCCGACCTTGTATCTTTTTGAATCCCCATGGGTTTATATGGAAGGGTGACCCCAGCTTTAAAATGTGGAATCTAGGAGATGTTGTGGAAAACTTTTTACAATTTGACGGTGCTGCGCAACGTGCGGTTCAACACCATGGAAAATACATCCGAAAACAGATTGAACAGATTGAATACAAATTTTCAAAATCCCCTGTTCCGGCAAGCCGGAGGGCGGCCCATGCCATCGCTGATTTTTTAAACAACAGACATTAAAATCTTTAACGCCCCTGTGCGGTCAGAAAATCCATGATTGCCTGGGCGCCCCTTTTCCCTGCAGACCGGTCTTGCTTTGAAAAAGTATCCTGGATTAGATTTTCCTGGATGGGCCTATACGACAGGTGTGATTTTTCTGCGTTGAGCAAGGTTTGCTCAAAGTCATCCATCCGGTCGACCACATCTCCCATTTTCCACATTCGAAAAGAACGGTTGTGTTGCCATTTGCATTGGTGGGGGTTTAAGAAAATGCAGGGTTTTGTTTTGTAGCCGACAAACTCATACACCTGACTGCTGACATCTCCAAGATAAATGTCAGCACTGATGGTGTATGTCATGTCGATCAGTGCCGGACTGTTAATATCCACGTGGATGTTTTCAGCGGTGTAATATTGCTTTTCAAGGGGCTGGTGGGCTTTGCTGAACAAAATCAGGTGGGGTGCAAATATCAGGTTGTAATTTTTATTGTTCAGGAAATAGGTGAGTATCTGTTTGCCCCAGAGGAACCAGGATGTCTCTTTTCTGTTGAAATGAGGATTGTACAATACAATGGGTTTGTTATTGTCAAATAAAGGGGTGTTTTTGCCCTGGGCACGCATTGGAACGATATCAAATTTTGGATATCCAATGATGCGCCCTTTTTGTTCTGACATATAGCGAAGCTCAACCATGCGGTCCCATTTTTCTTTGCCTGATACCAGGATAAGATCAAATTTTCCCATGGCATCGGTATAGCCCCGGGCCCGGTCCCCTGCACCATGGTCGGTCAGAATATACAAAGGTTGTTTCCCCCGTCCTTTTATGAAATGACGATCCGTTAAAACCAGTGCATCAAAGTCCAACAATTTTTTTTTGTTGTTCTGAAGAACGTTCCGAACCCTTGGGTGGGGTCTTTTTTTGAAAAATCTTAGAAGCGTATTAAACCAAGAGGGCCGAATGAACGCTATTTTACAGTGATGGTCTTTAAACGCGTTTGCAAAGTCGTTGACAAGCGCCATGTTCAGCCCACACGAGACAAAAAGTGTAACATCAAACTGTGCCTGCCTGGAAAGGTTCAAGGCAATGGTGATCGAATGGTAAATATGTGAAATGGGGCCCAGGTATAAAAAACCTACTTTGTATTTTTTCATGATTTTAAGCGCTCGTTTTGTATTGTGGGTGCATATCCAATGCCAATGATCAAAAAGGTCAACCAGCCGTTTTCCTGTGTAAACGAAGAGTTGAACAGCCCCCCTGTGGATGCAATAAAAATTGCTGAAAATGATGCTACCCACGCCCAGTTGACTTGGTTGCCGTCACAGCTGGGTCTGTATTTCCATAGTCTCTGCAGGATGCAAAGGATAAATGCCAAAAAAGCCCCAAGTCCAATGATGCCGTTTTCCACCCCCTGGGTGAGCAGCCAGTTGTGGCCATGGGTCAAGTCGCCATTTATAAACTGAATGGTCTCTTTGAGCAGGGGGGGATTGATCTTGAGAGCTTCAATGTCAATTGATTTAAAGTTTCCTGGACCCAGGCCGAAAAAGGACGGGTTTTGAGTCAATTGCGCAATGGCGATACGCCAGTGATCATATCTTATCTGGTCATTTAATGTCAGGTTGTGGATGCTGCTGCTGAATTTCGTTGAGAAAAGATGGGAAAACCTTCCAACGGTTGGGTTGTTAATCATGATAATTACTATCAGAAAAGATACAAATGCCGTTTGTGTTATTAGTAATTTTTGATATTTTTTATGACGTATCAGGGGAATCAGCAACAGGGCATAAATAACAACGATACTCAACACATTGCCACGTCCTCCCGCTATTAGAACATAGGCTGAGGTGATGGTAAGAAATACAATGGAAAAAAAAATGGTGCTTCGCTTGAAATTAAAGACATTATCAATAATCATCCCGACACTGACAAACAACATGCTTGCAGCAAATGCACCGGAACGTGATACCGATTTGAGCAAATTAAACGTTAATTCGTATTCCCCAGCATTTAAGGACAGGCCGTTTTGGAAAAAAAGGTTGCACCCGGACCAGATCAAGCCTGTCAGCGTGCCCACCATCAACGCAATGGCAATTTGTATTGAAAACTGTGGGCTAGGTTCACTTCTATACAAGACCCAGAATGTAGATAAAAAACAAAAAAGATGTCTTAACCCCTTGGTGCCGGCCGGCAGTGGCCAATTGAGCATTGTGCTTAAAATTGACGCCGATAATATGGTTATGAGCAGCCATTCAATGGGGGTTAAATTGTTTATCGTGATTGATTTGTCCCATCGGATGCTGCCAGCAAAACCGGCAAGCATCATAAAAAACCCCACGTATTTGAGTGCTTCAAAATTGGGAAGGGAAAAAGCAAAAATCAGAATACCGTATTTGTATAATTTGCCCATTGAGTGATCTCATGTTTTTCTATTCATGGTTTAGATAGAATTCGGCCTGATTGTGAATCTGTCAACCGATGCTGATGAAAGTACCTCAATCCAGTTCCAGGTTGGAAATTTCCCGGGGCAGATGGTGTTTTGAAATGGCATTTTTCCATCTCCTGCGGAGCAACTTCACCGCTTTTCTGGGGGAATAGGTTGTAAACCGTGCCCTGTCAAAATCGATGATATATGGCGTTTCTGCCGGATCAATCAGCACATTTCCCGGATGAAGATCCACATGGAAAATTCTGTTTTTGATCAAAATTTTGATGTTTTCTGAAATCAGCGGCATTAATTTCAAAGCCCTTGCGGGGTCGGCCATGGCAAGGGCAGCAAAGGAGTTGTGTCCTTTGACCCTCTGGGTAACCATCCATGCCCGGTAAAGGGGATACCCCCTGGTGATATAAACCAAAGGGCGCGGGACCGAGACACCCGCCCGGGCGGCATGGGCCAGAAATTCAAATTCCCTTTGTGATCTGGTTTTACCTAGCTTTAAATATCGGTTTTTTGTCAGCAGGGCCATGAGACCGCCTCGCCTGTAAGCCTTTATTGCTACCGGTCCGGTCTCTGGAAGGGTGGTATATTTAACAGGGCTTCTGCCATCCAGTGCCCTTGGCTGGGAGCGGTCCCATGAAGAAATCCTCGAGAGCAGGTGGTTCAGGCTCTGCCGGCTGAGTGGTACAGAGGCTCCCATGGAAAACCCCTTGTATCTACTGGTATGGATACGACCTGGAATCATAGGTTTAAAAATTTTGATTCAATGCGGGCAATGTCAGCGGGCATGTCCACACTGGGCGAGTCCCAGGCTGTGATAACGACCTTGATCTCATATCCATACTCGAGCACCCGTAGCTGTTCGAGTTTTTCAGTCTCTTCAAGGGGGCTCTTTCCAAGATGGGTGAACATTTCAAGAAAGGATTTCCGATAGGCATAAAATCCCAGGTGGCGGTAGCAGGGTATCTGGGATTTCCCGTCCCTTGGAAAGGGAATCTGGGACCGGGAGAAATAAAGGGCAAACCCCTTGCGGTCAAGGGTTACCTTGACTGCAGACGGGTCGGTAAAATCCCGGGGATCGGTTATTTCAACGGCCAGGGTGGACATGCCAAGGGTTTTGTCTGTGTCAAAGGGGGCTGTCAGCTGGTCCAGGCATTCTGGTGAAAAAACAGGCTGGTCCCCCTGGATGTTGATGATCACTTCATCGGGTCCCAGGGGAAACTGCCGGCAGGCGTTCCATACCCGGTCCGTGCCGGATCTGAGGTTCCCTTCGGTCATGACGGCCTCTCCACCAAAGGCCATGACCGTATCAAAAATTCGTTTGTCGTCGGTTGCCACCATTACCCGGTCAATGGAGTCGGCCTGCAGGGCCTGTTCGTACACCCGCTGGATCATGGGCTTGCCCGCCACCAGGGCCAGGGGTTTTCCGTTAAAACGCTTGGAGGCATATCGTGAAGGTATAATTGCAATCGTCATGGAAGGCTGCCTTGTTGTTTATCTGTTACTGGATTGTAGGGATTTCAGGATGTTGTCCACGGCCATCTGGGTGCCACCCTGGTATCGGCGGATATAGGCTGTTCCCGTGTCTGTGATCGTTTGCCGCTGGGGAGGGGTCTTCAGGTGACGGCAGAGGTGACGGACAACCTCCCTGCTGTTTCCGGCACGGTTCACCACCCCTGTGGCGAACAGCCCCTGTCCCACCCAGTTGAAATTGTCAAGGTAAGGTCCGGTAACTGCGGCCGCACCGCAGATGACCGGTTCCAGGAAGTTCTGACCGCCCAGGGGTTTGAGGCTGCCCCCCACAAAGGCTGCTGTGGCATGGAAACAGGCGGCCTTGAGTTCACCAAAGGTGTCCCACAGGATGGTCGTGCCCGGCAATACCGGTCGGGTTATGGCGGATCTGAGCTGCCAGGGCATCCCAAGGGTGGTGAGGGTCTTTTGCCAGAAGGCAATGCGGTGCATGTGTCTGGGAAAGAGTGCCACCACCTGGTTGGGGTGTTGGAAAAGAATCTGTTCAAGGATATATGCGGCCTCCTCCTCTTCTTCCCTGCGGATGGATGCCAGAAGCGTCACCGGAATTTCCCCGGGAAAGGGGTTCTGGGGCAGGGGAGACCCACCTGAAGATGTTGCCAAATCCTGGGGCATCACGGTGTCAAATTTAATGTTTGGCATGGTTTCAATGGCGGCCTGTGGAAAGATTCGTCTGAACCGTTGGGCATCTTCAGACGAGATGGCAAGAATGGTGCGGGGCGAAAGGGCGCGGCACAGCCCGGGGTATTTTTGATACCGGGCCAGACTTTTTTCAGAAAGCCTGGCATTGACCATGGTAACGGGAATCTGTCGTTTGTTCAGGCTCGAAAGAAGGCCCGGCCACAGCTCTGTTTCCAGAAGCACCATGACGCCGGGACAAATCCTTGACACCGCCGAATCCATCAGGGCCGGCACATCAAAGGGAAAAAATGAAAAATTCACAGAAACATGGGGGTTGATATCCCGCGGGGTGATCTCTTTTTTCAGGATGTCCATTCCCTGGGGGGTGGTTGTGGTCACGAGCACGGTCATGTCCTGGTCCGGAGCCATGGCCCGGATCAGGGCACTGGCCAGATAGGCCTCACCGGCCGATGCCGCCTGGATCCAGATGTCTGCCCGGGTCAGGTGGCGGACCGTGGTGCGCTGTTCCACCCCCCTGCGCAGCCGCCGGGTTCTTTTCAGCCATGGCAGTGCCAGCTGCCAGGCAACGCCATAAAGGCCAAGGATCCGATGTAATCGTTTGTGTTTCGAGTTTCCTTCATTTTCCATGCCATCCTTTTCTCATATTTTTTTAATATTGACAACAGTTCTTGTTCTATTCAATAATACCCGCTTATGAAATCTCCCAGAAAAGATAGAGCCCCAGCCCGTAAAGGGGTGCTGTTCTCACTCGTTGCCGGCTATTGGAAACCCCTTGTTCTTGCAATGGGGTGCATGGTGATTGTGGCAGGGGCAACCGCGACCTCGGCCTACCTTGTCAAGCCCATGCTGGATGATATTTTTGTAAACCGTGACCAGTCCCGGTTATTACTGCTTCCCGGTGCCGCCATTTTGATTTTTTTTCTCAAGGGTGCCGCCACCTATGGTCAACAGTACTGGATGAACCATGTGGGCCAGCAGATCATCAAGACCCTTCGGAACATGCTCTACAACCGCATCATGGACCTTCCCCTGGCCTTTTTCCACAAGGAGAAAACAGGCACCCTCATGTCCAGGATCACCAATGATGTCACCATTGTCAAAGGAATGGTTTCAACGGCTGTGGCAGGGCTGCTGCGTGACCTCTTCACCGTGGTCGGCCTTGTGGGTGTCATTTTCTACATGGACTGGAAACTTGCCGTGGGGGCCTTTCTTGTTCTGCCGGCGGCATTTTATCCGGTTGTCATCTTTGGGCGCAGGGTGCGGCGGGTCACCACCGGCCGCCAGGAGGCCATGGCCGACCTCAATGTGTTTCTCCATGAAACCTTTGCAGGCAGCAAGATTGTCAAAACCTTTGTCCGGGAAGGGTACGAAAAAGAGCGATTCCGTGGTAAATCCGAAAAGCTGTTTCGCCTGGAGATGCGGTCTGTGGTTGCCAAATCCCTTTCCTCACCGGTGATGGAATTCCTGGGTGGCATGGGCATCGCCTTTATTATCTGGTTTGGCGGATCCAGGGTTATTTCCGGGGCATCCACCACCGGGACTTTTTTTTCTTTTCTGACGGCGGTGATGATGCTCTATGCCCCGGCGAAAAAACTTGCAACGTTGAACAACACCGTCCAGGAGGGCATGGCCGCCCTGACACGGATCTTTGAAATCATTGATCGTGAGTCTGAAATAAAAGAGGACCCGGATCCCCTTGTCCTGGAAGGGACAGAGGTGGGAGTGGCCTTTGATGATGTGTCGTTTGCCTACCAGACCGACGGGGCACCCGTGCTGAGTCACATTGATCTGAAGGTGAATCCAGGGGAAGTCCTTGCCCTGGTGGGCATGAGCGGGGGGGGCAAAACCTCCCTTGTGAATCTCATTCCCCGGTTTTACGATGTTACTTCAGGAACCCTGCGCCTCAATGGAATGGATGTAAAAAAGATTGGCCTCAATTCCCTGAGGGAAAAAATTTCCATAGTGACCCAGGAACCGGTGCTTTTTAATGATACGGTGGCCAGCAACATCCGGTATGGCAATCTCGGGGCTTCGGACGAGGATGTGGTCCTGGCCGCAAAGAAAGCCTTTGCCCACGATTTCATCATGGGGTTTGCAAAGGGGTATGACACGGTCATCGGAGAGCTTGGCAACAGGCTGTCGGGCGGAGAAAAACAGCGACTATGCATTGCCCGTGCTCTGATCAAGGATGCCCCTGTCCTCATACTCGATGAGGCCACCTCGGCCCTGGATTCCGAGGCGGAACAGGTGGTGCAGCAGGCCCTGGCCAACCTTATCAAGGGACGCACCACCTTTGTCATTGCCCACCGGCTTTCAACCGTGGACCATGCCCACCGCATCGTGGTGCTGGAAAACGGGCAGATCCTGGAGCAGGGCACCCATGAACAACTCATGGCCCTGGCGGGCAAATACCATTCCCTTCGCACCATGCAGCAGGCTGATACCCCATAGGGTATTGTCCCGATGGACTCTTATCCCGGCGGGTTACTGCCCCGGGTTCAGAATTCTGACTTGAAATCAGGCGTGTCACCCGGCATCGGGACATCTCCCTGGATCAGGCCGTTGCCGATGACGCCACCCGGAGAATCGTCAGGAATTCCGGGTGCCCTGTTTGATCTGGCGGGAGAGGACTTCCATGACGTCTCCAGGGGTGATGGCCTGCATGCACAATGGATTCTTGCAGTGCTTTTTGTTGCACGGGGTGCAGACCTGGGGTTTCTGGATGACCGTGCCCTTGAAGGGGCCTGTCCGGCCTGGATTGGAGGGGCCGAAAAGCGCGATGAGTCTTGTGCCAAGGGCACAGGCAAGATGCATGGGGCCCGTGTCGCAGGAGATAACGCAGCGGGCACGGGCAAGGACTTCCACAAGTTCGGGTATGGTTGTTCTGCCGGTCAGGTCAAGGATGTTTGCCCTGGATTCTTCTTTGATTTTTCGGGCGTTTTCCATATCTTCCGGCCCTCCGGTCAACACCGGCACCAGGCCGAAGGTGCTGCTGGCCGTTTGTGCCAGCATGGCAAAATTGTCGTTGGCCCACCGGTTTGCAGGCTTAGTGGCGCCGATGTTGAGCACCAGAAACTCGTGGGGAAGCGCAGGAAGGGAAACCTTGGTCCTGGGGATTTGCCACAGGGGCGTGCCACAGGAAATGTTCAGGTGCGCTGCAAATTCCAGATACTGTGTGAGCATGTGGGCCTGGGGGTTTGATGGGGCGATTCGTTCAAAGGGGAACAGCCAGGACAGTTCCTTGCACCGCTCCCGGTTGAATCCGATTCTTCTTTTGCTCCTTGCGGCCATGGATAAAAGACCTGATTTAAGGATGCGCTGCAGATCAATGGCAATATCGTAGTGGGTCGTTCTCAGCGCCTTGACGGCCGCAGCCACTCCTTTTCTGCCCTTTGCCCTGTCAAAGATGATGGCCTTGTCCACACAGGCGTGGTTGTGTACAAGGGGGTAACTCAATGGCGCCACAAGCCAGTGGATTTCAGCATCAAGGTGCTGCTTGAGGGCCACGGCAAGGGGAAATGTGTTGATGACATCTCCCAGAGCGCCAAGTTTTATGAGGATGATTTTCATGGATTATTTCCTGTATTCGAACCACACCAGGGCTTTGCCCCCCCATGTTGAAAAAATGGGGCGAGATCTGCCGGGTCAGGTCTGGGGTTCTATCCGTGTTGTAGAAGGGAACAACGATGCTCAGTTCAGGTGTTGGTTGATGATTCAATATTGCTGTCTTCCATGGGGTGACACAATAACCAGAATGATTAATCAATGGTTGTCGACGATTGTTACGCTAATTAACGGATTGATCATACGCCTAAAGCCAGAAATCTGCAATATTAGAGCATTGTTTTTTCAAGGCGGCACCGTTCAAGTCTGAAAAAATTTTCCACATGGTAAAGGGTAGTGTTAAGAAAATAGACACCTGCCATGATTTCAGCGCCGGTTTCCATTGCCATCGCTTAAATGACGGTTCGGGGCCGCACTGTCCATTCTGGCATGGGAATTGCTGTTTTGTTCATGTCAAGGAACAGCCTTGGGCGGGCATGTTGGAAATCGAAACCATGTGTTAAAAATCGAAAAAAATGTTGAAAAAGTGCGGGGTTAATGTTAGCGATTTAGCCATACATCTTTTTTCTGTGAAATACCCATTGCACCATTGTAAACAGAGGTGTTTCATCATTTGTTTTGTTCCGGGCAGAGACCAAGTTCCAGCCGTGGCGATTAAATTTGCTTTCCTAGCACCTTTGTATCTGCTCTCTTAAAATCAGGAGGATTCCATGACTGAGTATGTCGGTGCCGTTGACCAGGGAACGACCAGCACCCGGTTCATCATCTTTGACCATAATGGCGATATTGTCGGGCTTGATCAAAGGGAGCACCGCCAGATTTTTGCCCGACCGGGCTGGGTGGAGCATGACCCCATGGAGATCTGGGAGAACACACAGCGGGTGATCCAGGGCGCCCTCCAGCGAACCGGTATTCCCGGTCATAAAATCAAGGCCGTGGGCGTCACCAACCAGCGGGAAACCGTTGTGGTGTGGGATCGGAAAACGGGCCGTCCCCTTTACAACGCCGTGGTGTGGCAGTGTGCCAGGACCGACGAAATCTGCCGGCAGCTTGTCCGGGACGGGGCAGGGCAGGGTGGCCAGGACCGGTTCAGGACGATTACCGGGCTTCCCGTTGCCACCTACTTTTCAGGCCCCAAGATCAAATGGATACTCGATAATGTGCCCGGAGCAAAAGAGGCGGCCCTGGCTGGAGATGCCATGTTCGGCACCATGGATACCTGGACCATATGGAACCTTACCGGCGGTCTCAATGGCGGCGCCCATGTCACGGATGTGACCAATGCCAGCCGGACCCTTCTCATGGACATCAACACCCTTGAATGGCACCCGGAGATTCTCTCGATCCTTGACATTCCTGCATCCGGACTTCCCCGGATCCGGCCGTCATCGGATCCGGATTTCTATGGCATGACCACGGACGACGGTCCCATGAATGCCCGGGTGCCGGTCTGCGCAGCCCTTGGGGATCAGCAGGCCGCATTGTTCGGCCAGACCTGCTTTGAACCGGGAGAGGCGAAAAACACCTATGGCACGGGCTGTTTCCTTTTGTTAAACACCGGGACCCGGCCGGTTGCTTCCACCCACGGGTTGATCACAACCCCTGCCTATCAGCTGGGGAATGCCCCTGTGACCTATGCCCTTGAGGGGTCCATTGCAAATGCCGGGGCCCTTGTCCAGTGGGTCCGGGACAACCTCGGGCTGATCAAGGATGCCCGGGAGATCGAGGCCCTGGCCTCCCTTGTGCCGGACAATGGGGACGTCTATTGCGTGCCTGCCTTTTCAGGCCTGTTTGCCCCCTACTGGCGATCCGATGCCCGGGGGGTCATTGCCGGCCTCACCGGCTTTGCCAACCGTTCCCACATTGCCCGGGCCGTGCTCGAGGCAACGGCCTATCAGGCCCTTGACATTGTCGATGCCATGAACCTTGACTCGGGGGTTGCCCTTTCAAGCCTGAAGGTGGACGGCGGCATGGTCCAGAACCGCCTTTTAATGCAGTTCCAGGCCGATCTTCTCCGGGTGCCGGTGATCGTTCCCCGGGTGACCGAGACAACGGCCCTGGGCGCTGCCTATGCGGCAGGGCTCGCCGTGGGGTTCTGGTCCGGGACCGAAGAACTCAAGGCCAAATGGTCGATCCAGACCACCTTTTTCCCGTCCATGGACGAGGCGGTTCGCAAAAAAGGGTGCGCCGGCTGGAAAAAGGCCGTGGAACGGACCCTGAACTGGGTCGATCCCCTGTAACCTGCGACCAAAGGAGAGATCATGGGATTATCCCTTGAGAATATCCACAAGACCGTGGACGGCGAGGTTCACCTTGCCGATATTAATCTTGAAATCAAATCCGGTACCCGGACCGTGGTTCTCGGTCGAACCCTGTCCGGTAAGACATCGCTCTTGCGGATCCTGGCCGGTCTGGATCGCCCGAACCAGGGTACCATCACCATGGACGGCCGGGACGTCACCGGCGTGCCGGTGAGAAAAAGAGGGATTGCCATGGTGTACCAGCAGTTCATCAACTACCCGTCGTTTACCATTTTTGACAACATCGCCTCGCCCCTGAAGGTGGCTGGAATGCCCCGGGCCAAGATCCAGGAGCGGGTGATGGCCGTGGCAAAGATCCTTCACCTGACCGATATGCTCGACAGGATGCCGGCAGAACTTTCCGGCGGCCAGCAGCAGCGGACCGCCATTGCAAGGGCCCTGGTCAAAGAAGTGCCGCTGCTGCTCATGGACGAACCCCTGGTCAACCTGGACTATAAGCTCAGGGAGGAACTCCAGACCGAACTCCAGGATATCTTCAGGCAAAGGGATGCCATGGTGGTCTATACCACCACGGAACCGGGTGAGGCGTTGAAATTCGGCGGCAGGGTCATTGTCATGGATGAAGGCAGGGTGCTCCAGACGGGCAGGACGACCGAGGTGTACCGGCATCCTGCCACCCTGAAGGTGGCAGAGGTGTTCAGTGACCCGCCCATCAACGACCTGGACTGCCGGGTGGACCCGGACCGGGCCACCCTGGCTACCGGTCTTTCCTTTCCCCTTTCCGGCCATCTCAATGTGCTGACGCCCGGTCAATATACCCTTGGGATAAGGTCCAACAACCTGTTTCTCGGGCGGCAGACGGACCTTGACGTTGAATTACAGGCAAGGGTCAAACTTGCCGAAATCAACGGGTCTGAAACCTTTGTCCATGTGGACTGCGCAGGTGCAAGGCTTGTGGTCCAGGAGGTGGGCGTTCGTTCGGTAAAGATCGGTTCCCAGGTGGCGGTCTTTGTCAATCCGGCCAGTTTCTTTGTCTTTTCACCGTCGGGAGATCTGGTGCTTGCCCCGGATGCCGCCACCCATGGAAACTAAACCAGAAAGGAAGCGCCATGGCCAAAATTGATCTGCAGGAGATTGCCCATGCCTATGGGGCCAATCCCAGAAACGAATCAGACTACGCACTCAAACGAATTCACAATGTCTGGGATGACGGCGGGGCCTATGCCCTTCTGGGTCCTTCGGGTTGTGGCAAGACCACACTGCTCAACGTCATTTCAGGGTTGCTGACTCCGAGCCAGGGCCGTATCCTGTTTGACGATAAAGATGTGACCCTTCTGCCCCCTGAGCAGCGCAACATTGCCCAGGTGTTCCAGTTCCCCGTGCTCTACGACACCATGTCGGTGTTCAATAACCTGGCATTTCCCCTGCGCAACCGGGGGGTTAACGAGGCAGATGTTAAAACGAGGGTGTATGAGGTGGCCGACATTCTCGAGCTGACCCCGTTTCTGGCAAAAAGGGCAGCAGGCCTTGCCGCCGATGCCAAGCAGAAGATTTCCCTGGGCCGGGGACTGGTGAGGAGCGATGTTGCCGCCATCTTGTTTGACGAACCCCTGACGGTGATCGATCCCAATCTCAAGTGGCAGCTTCGATGCAAGCTAAAGGAGATCCACGAGCAGCTCAGGCTCACCTTTGTCTATGTCACCCACGACCAGGTCGAAGCCCTTACCTTTGCAGACCAGGTGATTGTCATGTACGAGGGTCAGATCGTTCAGATCGGAACCCCCCAGGAGCTGTTTGAAAATCCAGGCCACACCTTTGTGGGCTATTTCATTGGCAGTCCTGGCATGAATTTTCTGCCCATGACCCTTGTTAACGGGACGGCCCGGCTAAAAGGGGGGAACGGGGTGGAAATTTTCCTTGGCGACCGTCTGGCCGGCCTTGCCGCAACGGCCAGGGGAAATCTCAAGCTCGGCATCCGGCCCCTCTATCTCGGGGTGCACGAACAAAAGATCGCGCACGGGGTCGAGGCCCGGGTGAAATCCGTTGAAGACCAGGGCAGCTATCGCATCCTCACAGCCCTCATGGGCGACCATCAGGTTCAGGCGAGGGTTCCCGAGGGCCTGCCAATCCCTGAAGAACGGGTATGGCTGCACTTTGCAACCGACTGGATTCGTCTGTTTGACGATGACCGGCTTTTAAGATAGCGGATCGTTAACCACCAACCAACCGTAAGGTTGATTAAAGGAGCGTAAACCATATGGACAAGTGGGAAGACAATAAGGCCTGGTTTCTGGTGCTGCCGGTCTTTATCATCGTTGCCTTCAGCGCCATCATTCCGTTGATGACGGTGGTCAACTACTCCATCCAGGATATCTTTGGACCCGGCCAGCGGATTTTTGTGGGCATGGAGTGGTTCAAGGCCGTGCTGGCCGACACCCGGCTCCACGAGGCATTGATGCGCCAGTTCGTCTTTTCAGGCCTGGTGCTCTTGATCGAAATGCCCCTTGGCGTGGGGATCGCCCTGATGATGCCCAAGGAAAAGGGGTGGGCCGCATCCATCTGCCTGGTGCTCCTGGCCCTGCCCCTGCTGATTCCGTGGAATGTGATCGGAACCATCTGGATGATATTCACCCGTCCGGATATCGGGCTGCTCGGTGCCGGGATCAACTCCCTTGGCATTGCCTTTGACCACACGGCAAGCCCGTCGGATGCCTGGGTTACCCTCATGCTCATGGAGGTGTGGCACTGGACTCCCCTGGTGGCACTGCTGGCCTATGCCGGATTACGGGCCATCCCAGAGGCCTATTTCCAGGCAGCCCGCATAGACGGGGCCTCTGCCTGGGCCGTGTTCAAGTACATCCAGCTGCCAAAGATGAGGGGGGTATTGACCATTGCCGTGCTGCTTCGATTCATGGACAGTTTTCTCATCTATGCCGAACCCTTTGTACTCACCGGCGGAGGACCTGGCAACACCACCACCTTTTTGTCCATCTATCTGGTCAAGGTGGCTGTGGGCCAGTTTGACCTGGGGCCTGCCGCAGCCTTTTCCCTTATTTACTTTTTAATCATCCTGCTGTTCAGCTGGCTGTTCTACCAGGCCCTTCAGAACGTTGGACGGGGAGAGGCATAATGAAAAAAAGAACCATGGCCCTCATTGTCTATCTTTCGTTGTTGATGCTTCCCATCTACTGGATGCTCAACATGTCCCTGAGAACCAATGCCGATATATTGAGCGTGTTTTCCCTTTATCCGAGGCACCTGACCTTTGAAAATTACATGAAGATCTTTTCAGATGTGTCGTGGTACTCGGGGTATATCAATTCCATCATCTATGTGACCATGAACACGGTGATATCGCTGTTGACGGCCCTGCCTGCGGCCTATGCCTTTTCCCGGTACCGGTTCATCGGAGACGGCCAGATGTTTTTCTGGCTTTTAACCAACCGCATGGCACCGGCCGCTGTTTTTCTGCTGCCGTTTTTCCAGCTTTATTCCACCGTGGGGCTCATCGACACCCACATTGCCGTTGCCCTGGCCCATTGTCTGTTCAACGTCCCCCTTGCCGTGTGGATACTTGAAGGTTTCATGTCCGGCGTGCCCCGGGAGATCGACGAGACCGCCTACATTGACGGGTATTCCTTTGTGCGGTTTTTCACCACCATCTTTATTCCCCTGATCCGTTCAGGGGTCGGCGTGACAGCGTTTTTCTGCTTCATGTTTTCCTGGGTTGAGCTGTTGTTTGCAAGAACCTTGACCACCACGGTTGCAAAACCCATTGCCGCCATCATGACCCGGACGGTGAGTGCCTCAGGCCTTGACTGGGGCCTTCTTTCGGCTGCGGGAATTTTAACCATTGTGCCCGGGGCCCTGGTGATCTGGTTTGTCAGAAACCACATGGCAAAGGGATTTGCCATGGGAAGGGTATAGGAGGAGGCTATGACACTGGAATGGATGGCATGGACCTATCCCACGGCGATTTTTTTTGCAACCATTTTTCTCATGCTCTGCGGTATGACCCTGTGGCAGGTGGTATCTCCCTGCATTCGACGCCGGGGATTTCTGCCCCTTGCAACCACCCGGGGCGACCGGCTCTTTATCGGCCTTTTGAGCAGCGCATACATTCATCTGGCCTGGCTCGGGCTGACCGATTTTATCCTGTGGCCGGCCTTTGGGTTTTCCCTTGTGTGGATGGTGGTTGTCATGCGCTGGGGATAGACATCATATTTACAGGGTATCCCCGGTGTTAAAGGCCTTTACATCGGCGATGACCGGACAGCCGGAAACCCTTTTTTAAGGCCGTAAGAAGGAGACCATAAGATGAAAAGATTGTTCGACAAGATTCCTGGACCATGGCTTTGGTATGTTGTTTCAGCGGTTGTGTTCACCTTCTGTTCCGGCCCGGCAATGGCGGATATGGCAGCAGCAAAGCGATGGATAGACCAGGAATTCCAGCCGTCGACCCTGACCAAGCAGCAACAGGCAGATGAGATGGCATGGTTTATCAAGGCGGCAGAACCCTTTAAGGGGATGGCCGTCAAGGTCGTATCCGAGACCATTCCCACCCATGAGTATGAGTCAAAGGTGCTTGCCAAGGCATTTGAAGAAATTACCGGTATCCGGGTGACCCACGATCTGATCCAGGAGGGCGATGTCATTGAAAAACTCCAGATCCAGATGCAGTCGGGCAAGAATGTGTTTGACGCATATGTCAATGATTCCGATCTCATCGGCACCCATTCCAGGTACGGCCATGTGGTCAACCTCACCGACTGGATGGCAGGCGAGGGCAAGGATGTTACCCTTCCTACCCTGGATGTGGACGATTTCATGGGGAAATCCTTTACAACCGGCCCCGATGGCAAGCTCTATCAGCTGCCCGACCAGCAGTTTGCAAACCTCTACTGGTTCCGTTACGACTGGTTTACCCGGCCTGATTTCAAGCAGCAGTTCAAGGAGATCTACGGGTATGAGCTGGGCGTTCCGGTCAACTGGTCTGCCTATGAGGACATTGCCGAGTTTTTCAGTGAGCATGTGGCAGAGATTGACGGCAAGGCCATTTACGGCCACATGGATTACGGCAAAAAGGCGCCGGATCTGGGATGGCGGTTCACCGATGCCTGGCTGTCCATGGCCGGCGCAGGCGACAAGGGTCTGCCCAATGGAAAACCCGTTGACGAGTGGGGGATAAGGGTTGATGCCAACGACCGGCCCGTGGGATCGAGTGTGAGCAGGGGCGGTGCCACCAACGGCCCTGCTGCCAAATACGCCCTGAGAAAATACATGGAATGGCTCAGGAAATATGCACCGCCAGGCGCCCTGGGTATGGATTTTTACCAGTCACTGCCCTACCTTGCAACGGGAAATGTGGCCCAGCAGATCTTCTGGTACACCTCGTTTGTCTCGTCCATTGTGGTTGAGGGACTGCCCGTTGTCAATGACGACGGAACGCCCAGATGGCGCATGGCACCTTCCCCCCACGGTCCCTACTGGGAAGAGGGGATGAAGCTTGGGTATCAGGATTGCGGTTCCTGGACCCTGTTGAAATCCACCCCCCTTGAGCGTAGAAAAGCTGCCTGGCTGTTTGCCCAGTTCTGCGTGTGCAAGACCACATCCCTCAAGAAAACCCATGTGGGCCTGACCCCCATCCGGGACAGCGACATCCGGGACGCCTCGTTCACCGAGCGGGCCCCCCGGCTTGGTGGACTGGTGGAGTTCTACAGAAGTCCTGCACGGGTTGCCTGGACCCCCACGGGAACCAACGTGCCGGATTATCCGAAACTTGCCCAGCTCTGGTGGCAGAATATCGGTGAGGCCGTTGCAGGCGAGGTCACCGTGTCAACCGCCATGGACAACCTGGCAGCCGAGCAGGATAAAATTCTCATGCGGATTGCACGTTCGGGCATTCAGGGGGACAAGGGACCGCTGCTCAATCCTGAAAAACCCGAGTCCTACTGGCTTGACCAGCCGGGCGCTCCCAAGGCCAAGCTTGCCAATGAAAAACCCAAGGGTGAAACCCTTGACTATGACAAGCTGATCCAGGCCTGGAAAGAGGGCAGGGTGAAGTAATCTATGTCGTACACGGGCCGACATCTGACCTGACATCAGGTCATGGTGTCGGCCTTTTTTATGCGGGGCAGGAAGCGTCTCTTGCCTGTCCGTCCCGCCCCGGCCGTGTCTGCTCGATCAATACATCTCGTACTTGACCAGTCGTCCGTCGAGCCCGCCCGCCTTTAAGGGCCTTTTCCAGGTGGCCTTGAGCCCCATGTGGCCAACGTACTGGGGATCTCCAAAATAGATATAGGCCGTTGAACCCTTGCACCGCTGTTTGAGAAAATCACCCAGCTCCCTGTGGAACACCTTCAGGTCGCTCTCCTTGCCCATGCGGATTCCATAGGGGGGGTTGGCAACGATGATCGTCTCTTCAAGGGTCTGGATATCCCTGAAATCCTTGTGCTGGACAGGGACCTGGCCGCCGTTGTGGAGCCCCATGAGGTTTGTCCTTGCTGCCGTTACCGATGATTCGGCAATGTCGCTGCCGGCGATCAGCCCCTGTTCAATGGGAATGATTCCTGCATTTGCCTCGTCTTTCACCTGTTGCCAGAGGTCGGGGTTGAAATCGGGCAGGACCTCAAATCCAAACCGTTGTCTGAAGATCCCGGCAGGAATGTGGCACTGGTGCATCAGGGCCTCGCACAGCAGGGTGCCTGAGCCGCACATGGGGTCGTAGAGCGGTTGTGTACCATCCCATCCGGAGATACGGATGATGGCTGCGGCAATGGTTTCCTGCATGGGGGCCGTGACTGATTCCTCCCGGTATCCCCGTCGGTGAAGGGCGCCGCCGGAGGCATCAATGCTGATGTCGGCCGTCTCCTTTCGAATGTGCAGGTTGATCATGACGTCGGGGTCAAGGGTGTTGACGTCCGGCCGTCGGCCGGTTCTCTCCCTGAAATAGTCTGCAATGGCGTCTTTGAGTCTTAAACCGGCATACTGGGAGTGGGTGATTTCGCTGTCTGACACGTTGGCGGTGATGGCAAAGGTGCTTTTTTTCTTGAACAGGTTTTCCCATTTGATCTTTTTTGCCTGACGGTAAAGGGTGTCGGTGTCATTGCAGGCAAACGAGGTCAGGGGGGCAAGTATTCTTGAAAAAAGCCTTGTCTGATAGTTGATGCGGTAGAAGATCTCTTTTTCAGCCTTGAAGTAGATGCCCCGGAACGAGGGCGTCACCCCAACGGCCCCGAGTCGTTTGAGCTCAACCTCCCCTTCCTTGATGAGATCTTCTGCGATCTGGGCAAAATAGGTGGGGTCCTGCTGGTATTTAAATCCTGTGGCATAGCGTTTGTGCTGGCCGGCCCGTTTTCTGATGACATTGGTTCTGATGCTTTTTATGGGTTCCATTAGTGTCTCTGTAACGATCGGGTTGTTTGGTTTACGGCAAGCTTTATCCCACCCGGTTGTCTTTGGATAAAGCCTCATCCCTGTTCTTTAAGACGCTCTCGGTCAAGGACGTGAAAAAGGTTTTTTATCTTCAATTGGATAAACATCCTGTACGCTTTAAGATTGACAATCAGCGGTATTGTATCACATAATAAAAAGCTTATGGAAAATTTATACAAAAAAACAAATCAGACCGGAATAAACGAGGTTTTCCCGCTTATTGTTTCACTCCCCATTCTTGTTCTTCGGGCAAAGCTTGCATCTGCCATGGGGCGCCCATGGACCGCCGGGGAGAGTAATTCAAACTTCAAACCATGCAGTCCCCAGGGGCTGTAACTTAAAAATATGTAAAAGGAGATCTTAACATGGCTGTTTCCAAAGAACTGCTGGAAATCCTGGCCTGTCCCAAATGCAAGGGCGAGGTTAACCTCAATGAAAACAAAGACGGACTGGTGTGCGAACAATGCCGCCTTGTATACGAGATAAGGGACGACATTCCCATCATGCTGGTCGAAGAGGCAAAGCCCTTAAATCAATGAGTACACCCAAGCGACCGGACCCGGCAAAGCTTGTCATCAGCCTGTTCATGAACGATCAGTCCCTTGTTCAACGGGTGCTCGATGCCCTTGAACAAAAATTCGGGCGTATCGACATGGTCAGCCCCTGGTTTGATTTTGATTACACAGACTACTACCACAGGGAAATGGGGTCTCCCCTTTTCCGGCGGGTGGTGGTGTTCAAATCCCTTGTTGAACAGGAGCGCCTGGCAGATATCAAGACCGCGACCAACAAGATTGAAGCCATGTGGAAAGAAGATGGAAAAAGAGCCGTCAACATAGATCCCGGCTACCTTGTCAAGTCCAGGTTTATCCTGGCAACGGGCAAGGATTTTGCCCACCGGGTCTACATCGGGCAGGGCATCTATGCCGATCTGACCCTGATGTATCAAAAGGGACGATTCATCGACCTTGACTGGACCTACCCCGATTACAGGGGGGATGCCATCAAACGTTTCCTTGAAATTGCCAGGGCAAAGTATTGCCTTGATTTTAAAAAAGAGAGAAGTCTTCCATGATTAACAGTATGACGGCCTATTCAGAGGCTGCATTAACGCAAAATGATATCAGGGCTGAAGTGGAGATCCGTTCCTACAACAGCAAAAACCTGGATGTGGCCCTGTACCTGCCCCCCTTTTGCCGCAGGTTTGAAGACGGTGTCAAGAAGATCGCAGCAGAGCACCTTTCAAGGGGACGGGTGGAAATCCGAATCTCGGTAAGGGATGAATCCCAGGCGTCAACGGGCTTTGTTGTAGACGAACAACGGGCCCTTGCCTACTTTAAGGCCCTGTCCGTTCTTAAGACCCGTCTGGCCCTGGACGCAGACATCACCCTGGACCAGGTGATTGCCGGACGGGACATGATCCTGGACGAGGAAAAGGAACCTGATTTCGATCTGGTGTGGCAGGTGGTTTCAGCAACTGTAACCGAGGCCCTTGCCCTGCTTAAGACCATGAGGGCCGTTGAGGGCGAAAATCTTGTCAGGGATCTTGAAGCCAGAATGGCATTCATCGAAACCGAGCTTGCGACCATTGAGGCTGATGCCCTTGAAATCCCTGAGATTTACCGGCAGCGACTCATGGAAAGACTCGCCCGCCTTACTGCCGGGGTGGAAACCCTTGATCCCGTTCGCCTCAGTCAGGAGGTGGCCATCCTTGCCGACAAGAGCGACATCTCTGAGGAGATTGTCAGGGTGTACAGCCACATCAACCAGTTCAGGGAGATTCTGGCCTCAAACGAGCCTGCCGGAAGAAAGCTCAACTTTTTGATCCAGGAGTTCAACCGGGAGTTCAACACCATGGGGTCAAAGTCCAGCCAGGCCGAACTCTCCCACAGGGTTGTTAATCTAAAGTCTGAACTTGAAAAAATCAGGGAACAGGTTCAAAATATTGAATAATTGTTCGTCAAACCAGGAGATATAATGGAACAGGTTCTTTTAAACATCGGGTTTGGTAATACCGTTGTTGCAGAAAAAGTAGTGGCCATCCTCACCCCCAACTCGTCGCCCATGAAGCGGTTAAAGGATGAGGCAAAGGATGACAACCGGCTGCTTGACGTTACCCACGGCAGAAAAACAAGGGCCGTCATTGTGACCGAGAGCAATCATGTCATTCTCTCGTCCATTCAGGCCGAGACCATTTCCCAGCGATTTTCAATCTTAAAAAATCAGGAAAATGACGAGGGTTAGCCTTTCCGGCAACAAAGGACATTATTTTGGAAAACACGAAAAAACCGGGAAAATTATTTGTGGTATCGGCCCCGTCGGGTGCAGGCAAGACCACCCTTTGTAAACATATGCTCGACAGATTTTCACAGCTCTCCTATTCGGTCTCCCATACCACAAGGTCTCCCCGGCCGGGTGAGGTCCATGGCCGGGATTATCTTTTCATTGACAAATCTGAATTCCAGCGGCGGATTGATGCAGGGCTGTGGGCCGAGTGGGCAAAGGTCCACGACAACTTTTACGGCACCAGCCTTGCCCTGATCCAGGAGACCCTGGCAGGGGGCGGTAACCTTCTTCTGGACATTGACGTCCAGGGGGCAAGGCAGATTGTAAAGGCCTTTCCCAGGGCTGTGACCATTTTTATCATGGCCCCTGACTTCACAACCCTTGAACAGCGACTCAGACGCCGGGGAACCGATTCTGAAGCGGTGATCGCCCAGCGCATGAAAAATGCGGAACAGGAGATCAGCCAGAAGGGATGGTACGCCCATGTGATTAAAAATGATGACCTTGAAACCAGCATCAATGAGATGTCCGTTATTTTTGAAAAGGAGCTTGCATGAGCCGGAAAAGCGAGGCAGTTGAGATTCTCTGTGGGATTCATCCGGTTCGTGAAGCCCTGCGGGCCGGCAGGAGAACGATCCACGCCATCCTTGTCTCAAAGGATCGCTCCAGGGCCCGACTGGCTGAAATCCTTGGCGTTGCCCGAGAACAATCCATCCCGGTGGAGACCACCGATACCGAGACCCTGGACACCATGACCGGCGATGCCCGCCACCAGGGCGTGGCAGCAAGGGTATCGCCCTTTGCCGTGGTTCGGGCCGAAGGAATCGTCAAGCAGATGCCCAGGGGGGGGACCCATCGATTCATTCTGGTGATCGAAACCCTTGAGGACCCCCAGAATCTCGGGGCATTGGTCCGTACGGCCCTTTGTGCGGGTGTGGATCATATCATGATACCCAAGGAGCGGAGTGCGTCTCCTTCTCCATCGGTTTCAAGGGCTTCGGCCGGCGCCATGGAGCACGCCGACATTTCTGTTATCACCAATACGGCCAGCCTCCTGCGGCAGTTAAAGGAGATGGGGTTCTGGATCGCAGGGCTGGACGGCCAGGGGACAACCCCCCTGTTCTCGGCGGATCTTACCGGCAACCTGGTGCTTGTGGTGGGGGGGGAGCACAAGGGGATTCGGCCCCTGGTGAAAAAAGAGTGCGATTTCCTGGTCTCCCTGCCCATCAAGGCCGGCGTGACTTCCCTGAACGCATCGGTGGCCGGCGGGATCGCCATGTATGAGGCCCTTCGCCAGCGGCAGCTGACTGTATGACCGGCATGGCCGGAGCAGGGTATCTGCCCTGGCCACAACGAACGTTGAAACGCCGCCAATGGCAATACTTCGGTGGGTGTTTCATATATAAAAAATCAAGGAGCGTATCGTAATATGAGCAACATCATTTCCATGGATGGTAATTCGGTGCTGGATGTACCCGATTGTGTCGAGATTCCCTTTATCGAGGGGGACGGCATTGGCCCTGATATCTGGCAGGCGGCACAGCCTGTGTTTGACACGGCTGTTCAGCACGCCTACAACGGTCAAAAAAAGATTCAGTGGCTCAACGTTCCTGCCGGGGCCAGGGGATTTAAAGAGACCGGTGAATGGCTGTCCAGCAAGGCCCTCAAGACCATTGAGGACCACCGGGTGGCCATCAAAGGTCCCCTTGCAACCCCGGTGGGCAGCGGCATGCGAAGCCTGAACGTTAAAATCCGTCAGCACCTGGACCTCTACGCCTGCATTCGACCGGTGCGTTATTATGCGCCCATCCAAAGCCCGGTCAAACACCCTGAGCATGTCAATATCACCGTGTTCCGTGAGAATACCGAGGATCTCTATGCCGGCATCGAGTGGGATTCGGGATCCAGCGAGGCCGGAAAAATTCTTGATTTCATGAACAAAGAGCTGGACGTTGATCTGTGCCCCACCTCAGCCATCGGCATCAAGCCCATCTGTCCTGAAAAGACCAAGCGGCTGGTGAAAAAGGCCGTGGCCTATGCCGTTGACAATGGCCTGAAAAGCGTCACCCTCATGCACAAGGGCAACATCATGAAGTTCACCGAGGGCGGGTTCAGGCGCTGGGGATACGAGGTTGCCCAGGCGTCGTTTCCAGACCTTGTGGTCACGGAAGAGGCGCTCTTTAAAAAGCACAACGGCATTCTTCCCCGTGGCAAGGTTCTCATTCGTGACAGGATTGCCGACATGGTCTTTGCCGAGGTGCTGCTCAGACCCCGGGAGTTTGACGTGATTGCCGCCACCAATCTCAACGGGGACTATATCTCGGACGCCCTGGCAGCTCAGGTGGGCGGGCTCGGCATTGCGCCGGGGGCCAATGTGGGGGATCGCTGTGCCGTGTTTGAGGCAACCCATGGAACGGCCCCGGACCTTGCCGGACAGGACGTGGCAAACCCCTGTTCGATTATTCTTTCCGGTGCCATGATGCTCGACCACATGGGCTGGAACCGGGCTGCAGACCTTGTCAGACGCTCGGTTGCCGATGCCCTGGGTTCCGGAAAGGCCACGGCAGACCTTGCTTCGGGCATGGCGGGCTGCAAGGAGGTACGATGCTCAGAATTTGGCAGGATCGTCTGCGCGACCATCTCCCGCATCGCTATGTCCTGATCCGTTGCTTTGCACGTCTGGGAAGGGGGGCGATGGCCGCCCTTTTCCCGGACCATTGCCTTGTCTGCGGGGCCTATATCCGGCCCCGCCATGGCCGGGCCCCTGACCGGGCGCCGGTCTGTGACAATGTAAATACCCTGTTTGGGACAACCCTGGCCCGGGTGGTCTGTTCCCGCTGTATTGAACAGGGGTTCACACCGATTCAATCTCCGTTCTGTCCCTGCTGCGGTAAACCCTTTTTGTCGTGTGCCGGGGAAAATCACCTCTGTTCTGACTGCATCAAAGGGGATGAAACGCAATGCGGTCCGGTCAAAAGGGTTCGGGCCTTCGGGCGCTATGACCTGCTTTTAAAGGACCTGATTCATCTGTTCAAGTACCAGAAAAAGATCTGCCTGGCCCGCCCCCTGGGCCGGTTCATGTTCCACACCTTCATGGGTCATTTTTCCTGCTCCGCCATTGACCTTGTCATCCCGGTGCCCCTGCACACCCGCAGGCTCAGGCAAAGGGGGTTCAACCAGGCATCCCTTCTGGTCAGGGAGTTTCCCGGGTTGTGGACAAGGGCTGTTGGCGTTCCTCCCGGGTGGTATGTCTCAAACGCAATTCTGTTCAGATCACGCAACACCCCCTCCCAGACAGGGTTTGACCGTAAAAACCGGCTAGAGAACCTCAGGGGTGCCTTTGTTGTCAGGGGGGCTGAAAAAATAGCGGGTCGGCGTATCCTTCTCATTGACGATGTCTACACCACCGGTGCCACCTCAGGGGAGGCGGCACGTACCCTGCTCGATGCCGGCGCCCGGAGCGTTGACCTGATGGTGCTTGCAAGGGCCTAGCGTGTTACAGCCGTTCCAATTGTGGACACCGACCAACGCCCCATGCTGACTTGCACAACTATAATTGATGGGTTGATTAAAAATCGTTGTGAATTATGCAGGGTCCGGGTATATATTATAATTTTTCAAAAATCACAGGAAAGATGATCCATGAAGACCGACGACCACCCTGCTGCGCCCTGTTCCCTGGACGAGATCAAGGCGTGTATCCCTGTTCTTGAATCCCTTGTGGCGGACTGTGACCTGCTTGCCGAGCTTGACGAGGCGGACAGAATTGCCCTGATGGCTGCGGCCGGACAACTCTCCCGGCCAGATAGAAAAGAGATTAAAAAGCGACGCAAGGCCATGAACCGTAAAAACAGGCGGCCCGCCAGGGACGAGGACAGGGCTGCAAGGGCCTTGACCGGCATCCGGTCGGCCCGGACGGCCACGGTGTTTGAGGCGCCTCGGCAGCTCATTGACCTTGATTCGAAGGCGACAGAACAGGGGCGAACTCTCAATTCACCCAGAAATTGCTACGTGTGCAAACAAGGGTTTGTTGATCTTCATTTTTTCTATGATACCATGTGCCCTGCCTGCGGGGAATTCAACTATCAGAAACGGTTCCAGACCGCCTCCCTTGAAAACCGGGTGGCCCTGATCACCGGCGCCCGGGTCAAGATCGGGTTCCAGGCCACCCTGATGATGCTCCGGGCCGGAGCCACCGTCGTTGCGACAACCCGGTTTCCCAAGGATGCGGCCATCCGGTATGCAAGGGAAAAGGACTTTCACCAGTGGGGCCACCGACTGCAGATATTCGGCCTGGATCTTCGCCACACCCCGAGTGTTGAGATCTTTGCCTCCCACATCGAGACCCTGTACCCGCGCCTTGACATTCTCATCAACAATGCGGCCCAGACCGTGCGCAGGCCTCCGGGATTCTACGCCCACCTCATGGAAACAGAGACCCTCTCCTCTGGGCGACTTCCCGGGCAGGCAGCATCGCTGTTAACCCACCACGAGGCGTGTAAGGCAAAGCTGATGGACCAGTGCCGGATTCCTGCGTCAGCTGAATCGGCCCTGCCGGTCGCCTGGCACGGCCAGGGACCGGGAGTGGGCCTGAGGGCCTCGGCCGAACTTTCCCAGATTCCCTACTCCTATGACAACTCCCTGGATGTTGAACATGCCTTTCCCGCAGGCGAGCTTGACGCCGATCTTCAGCAGAAGGATTATCGAAGGACCAACTCCTGGCGGCTCAAGATGGGAGAGATCCAGACCCCGGAACTGCTGGAGGTGCAGCTGGTCAACGCCATTGCCCCCTTTGTGCTGTGCAACCGGCTGATTCCCATGATGAAGCGCGACTACACCGGTGAAAAGCACATTGTCAATGTCACGGCCATGGAGGGAAAGTTTTTCAGGTTCAAGCAGGCCTCCCGCCATCCCCACACCAACATGGCCAAGGCGGCCCTCAACATGATGACCCACACGGCTGCAGCCGACCTTGCCCGGTATGGCATTTACATGAACGCCGTTGACACGGGCTGGGTGACCGACGAGGATCCGGCAGATCTTGCAGCCTACAAGGAGAAGGTCCACGATTTTCAGCCCCCCCTGGACATTGTGGACGGTGCCGCCCGGATCTGCGATCCGTTCTTCCACGGCATCCTCACCCACAAACACTGGTGCGGCAAGTTCCTCAAGGATTACCGGCCCATTGACTGGTAGGAAAGGCTTTGATCAAAGAACTACCGGGTCGGAGTCTGAACGGAAGAAGTATCTGCCACGGGGGCCGGGGCTTTAAAGTCCACAAGCTGGGGGGTTAACATGACAATGGTTTCGGTCTTTTCCTTGCCCGTGCTGTCACTGCCGAACAACATGCCAATCAGGGGAAGATCCCCCAGCAGCGGCACCTGCTTTTGGGTCTTGGACTGACTGTCTTCGATCAGGCCGGCGATGAATATGGTCTGGCCCGAGCGGGCAACCAGGGTGGTTGAGACCGATGTGGAACTGACCACGGGAATGTTCTGCTCAATGGTGGCCGAATTTATGCTGGGCATGACCTTGAGAAGGATATTGTCATGTTTGTCGATGAAGGGTGTGATTTCCAGTATTACGCCGGTGTTGATGAATTCGATGGTTTCCGAGACCACCCCCAGGTTGCTGGTGGTCACCTTGTACCCCTGCTGGCCCCCCACCTGTACCCGCGCCGGCTGGCCGTGGACCGCCATCACCTTGGGGGTTGACACGGTGTTGACGGTGGTCTTTGTCTTTAAGGCGTCAATGGCCAGGGAAAAGACTTTATCACTGCCGATTTTAGTGAAGGCATTGGCAAACCCACCCGAACCCGTTGAAGGGACGGGGGAGGAATACCAGGTGTCGGGTAAAGCTGTTCTGGAAAATCCGCTGGAGGCAATGTTGACGTTCCCCCAGATCTGGCTCCAGTCCACGCCATAGGCCATGTCATCGGTCAGCTTGACTTCCAGGATTTTGGCCTCGATCAGGACCTGGCGGGGAGGAGCGTCCAGGAAATTAATAACGGCTTCCACCTTTTTGATGTTGGCGGGTGTATCTTCCACAAAGATGGTTTTGGTTGCTTCGTGGACCTGAATGGGACGGAGTCCCTGGAGGGCGTTCACGGTCTCTTTGATCTGATCGATGTCCGCAAAATCAAGGCGGAAAATTTTCATTTCCACGGGTGGGTTGTCTGCGGTATCATCAGCGGCTTTTGGGTCGGCTTTGATGACATGGATGGTGTTGCCGGTCTTTTCAGCAACATACCCCCCGGCCGTGGCAATGTCAGAGATGGCCTCATCCAGGGTGGCGTCAAAGATGTGCAGGGTGACGGTTCCCTGGACCGCTTCCGACAGGATAAGGTTGACCTTGAACTCCAGGGCCAGTGAGGAAAGGGCGTCCCGGATATTGGCATCCCGAAGGTTCAATGACATCCGGTCCGGTGTTGTGGCCGGATTCAACCGGACCTGTCCCCGGCGGGCCGGGTCCTTTGCCGGGGGTGAAGGGGCATTGTCCGACCGGGCCTGGGGTTCTGCCGCCACAATGGCGCTGTTGGATTGTCCATGGGCCCCGGGAACACAAACCAAGGTCCAGCCAAGGGCTGCAGTACACACGCACGCCACGAAAAACATTGCTTTAGAATAGGTCATTTTTCATCATCCCTAGGTCAATTAACCCCTGCCGGGTATCGATGGTCACCTTTTTTTCGTTAATGGATACGATGGTGTACCCGTTAACAAGGTCATGGATGTGGAAAAAGCCGCCATTGATAATGGCCACGGCCCGGTTGCCGTGGGTGATCACCCCGGTCAGCAAAAGCGTGTCTCGAATCGAGGCTTTTTCAGCGTCCGTCAGCCGGGTGGTGATGGCCGGGGCAGAAGAAGGATTTGATCGCCAAAGTGGTCCGGGGGGGGCAAACATGTCTCGAATATCGGGTTTAAACTTAATGTCCGGCTTCGTGGGCAAGGTCATCTGGGCCAGCAGATCTTTGAGGGGGGAAAGATTTTCCTGCGGATTCCGGGTCTGGGCCGCAGAAAGGGGGGCGGTGGCCTGACCTGCCATGGGGGCATGGGGCTTTTTCTTGAAAAAGGTGAGGTAAGCCATCCCGACAAAGGCAATGAACAGGATGCCCAGGATGGCCCTTTTTTTGTTTTCAGATAATTTAGGCATGGTGTCTACTCATAGTAAATATTGGCCGATATCTGTGCCGTACAGCCGGTTGAGCTGTCCTGGCGGGTCAGTTGAATCGTATCAATGATGAACAGTCGATTGGCGGTTTCCAGGGAATGGATCAATGCATAGATGCGTTTAAATTCACCTTGGAACTCCAGGTGAAGCATGATCCGGTGATATCGGCCTGTTGCCTGGGGCGGGTCATGGAGCACCCTCACCAGGGTGACCCTGTGTTGGTCGATCATTCCATGGAGGGTCGATAGAAAAGGGCCGATCTGGGTGGTCCCGGGAATACGCTGGTTCAGATCCGTCAGAAACGAGCGATAATCGGCCAGCAACTGTTTCAGGGTGGCGATGTTGTTCTGGGCCAGATCCAGGTCTTTTTTCTGTTGATGGAACAATTGTTCTTCAAGCCTCACCTTGGCGGTCTCAGCCAGGTTGTACTTGAAAATGAAAGTCCCGCCCCAGGCCGCAAGGCAGATCAGCACCAGCGCGCTGATGATGTCCAGGTACCGGGTGGGCAGTCTCATTGATCGGCCATCCTTGACATCCGGCAGGAGAGGGTAAAGTGAACCCTGCTGCCATTGGGGGCCTGACTGTCCCTGTCCGTCCCGTGGCTTGCGTCGTTCAATACCAGGTCATGGATGCCCGGGGTCTTGGAAAGCCGGTCCAGGAAATGTCCGAGTGCATTGTGGTCAAGGGCAAATCCCCGGCATTTCAGGTCGAGCTGGTCCGGGTCTTTTTCATCCCTGCGGGTTGAGAAAAAATCAAGCCAGGTGTCGGGATTCAGACAACCGGCCACGGAGGCAATGATGTCGTAAAAGACCTGACTGCGGACAATGGTTGCCATGGACTGCTGTTTGGTGTGGATGGTTTCAACCTGCTTGCGAAGACCTGCGAGATCGTCAAGTCGTTCATTGACCTGGAGGTTGATACCGTTGATCCCGCGGCCCAGGGGCAACTGTGATCGCAGAAGGGATATCCGGCGATATTGAACGCCCTGGACGGTGCCCAGGAGGGCCACAACCAGCACAAGACATTTGAACCAGAATTTCAGGTGACGAACCTGGGCGAATTTTTCAAGTTCATCCCCGGGAACCAGGTTGATCTGTCTTAAAGCCATGGAATGGTCCTCAGGGCAAGCCCCAGGGTCGGAGTGAACAACCCTGTGGGTTCGGATTCCTTGAAAAAATTTGGAACCAGAGCGGAAATGCCGTTGCCCACGGAATCATCATCCACCGGGATATTCAATGTGTTTTGAATATAGTCGGCGAGTCCGTGAATTTGGTCGGACAGCCCGTAGAAGAAAATGGTTTTGATTGATTTCAGTGGCTTTTTGGCACGGGTGTAGCCCAGAACCTTCTGGAACTCAAACACCAGGGTTTCCATGGCCGGGCCGAGGATTCGATGGGTGTTCGCCGCCACTTTTCTGTCGGAATCTTTTGCCGGGACCGGAACCACCCCAAAGGTTTTAAGCAGGTGCAGGGCCGTTTGCCGGTCCCCAAGCCCAAGGGACAGATCCAGGTTCGTGGCCAGGCTGTCCCGCCCCCAGTTGAATTTGCTCAGCACATGGATCTCATGGTCGTGGACCACCATCAGGCTGGATTGGTTCCGGCCGATGTGGCACAGGATGCAGGGCCCGTCCGTTGCTGGCCGCAACCGTTGATGAAGGCGCAGTATGGACAGGGGCAGAAAATCCATCACATCCACACAGAACCCTGTTGCCCGGGTCAGGGCCACAAGATCCATGACATCCCGTTGCCTGGCCGCACAGATCATGGCGGTTCCCGTATCGCCCGAGTCGCTTTTTTCCATGGACGGATAATCGATCACCGCCTCTCGGACGTCATAGGGCAGGTTTTTCAGGGCTGCGTTGAGAATCGCCTGATCCGTCGCTTCGTTTTTTTGAAAATCAAGCTGGGCAGGAAAGCAGATCAGTCGGTCTGCGGGCAGGTGAATGGCCACCCGTCGGCCCTTGAACCCCCTGGCACGCCCCAGGGCCGTGAGTGCGTCGGCCAAAGGACCGTGGCCCGGGTCAGCGTTGATCGATTCGGGTGCCGGGTCAAGATCCTGGCGGAACCAGGCATTGACCCGGAATTGACGCTTGTATGCCTTGAGCTGCAGGGCATACAGGGTCAGACCGTCAAAATCAATTGCTATGGGAAAGGTTGGTCCCGGCCATATCATGTGGGTGTCAATCAGCCGTTAAAGGCTGTCATGGGCGCCGTCATTGGCCACCAGAACACCTGTCTGGGTATAGAACTTCCAGCCGGCAGTACCGCTGGATGCCTTGACCGTGATGTCATCTTCTGAGGCGTCACAGACGACGGTGGTCAGGTTGTTGAACGGATTTTCCGGCAGGGTTGTGCTTTTCAGGTAGGGACCATATATGTGTGTGGTGTCTTTGGTCACGACAACCTCTCCCTTGACATCGGTATACTGGGTCAGCTGCGTGACAAATGCCGTGGCTGCCTTACCCGTATCCGTCGTTGCGGTGCCTGTATCATCGTGCTGGCCCGGATAGACATTGTCATGCTGGTGGTAGTACATTTCAATGGCATTTCGAAGGCCGCTGATGTTGGTTGTCAGGGTGCTCTCCTTGGCATCCGTTGTGGAAACGGTGATCTGTGGAATGATGACCATGGCCAGAATGCCCAGGACCATGACCACGATGAGGATCTCGATGAGTGTAAACCCTGAAGAGTTGTGCATTAATTTTCTGGTAGGCATGTTGATGGTCTCCGTTACTGAGGTTTATTATTGGATTGTCGAATTATACTATGGCAATTGCTTAATTCAAGATGTTTTTTTTATTTTTTTCGTTAACCCACGGCGCCGGCCAGCCGGAACATGGGCAGTATGATGGCCGATACCAGGACCCAGACCACCACCCCGATGAACATCAACGATACGGGTTCGATCAATGCCGTGACCACTTTAAAGTCTTTTTGAATCTCCTGTTCGTAGTAATCGGCCAGGCGAAGCATGACCCTGGGCAGTTTCCCGGTTTCTTCGCCCACGAAAATCATCTGTTTGACCGATCCCTGGATCTGTGGATGGCGGGTAAACCCTGTCGAGAAATTCTGGCCCTGGCGAATGCCCTCGTGGAGTCCTGCTATGAACTCGTTGTAATATCGGTTGTTCATTGAATTGGCGCAGATGGACAGGGCCTCCTTTAGCGAGACCCCGCTTTGAAGCATGTTGCCCAGGATGCGCAGAAAAAGACCGGTGTATACATTGTTGGAAAACCGTCCCACCAGGGGCAGGTGCACCAGGGCCCAGTCCCTGTGGGCCCGGGCCAGGGCCGATCGGGTGTACAGATAAACGGCCCCGACGGTCCCGGCGGCTGCCACCAGGCAGACAAGCCAATGGTTCTGCATGAGATCGCTCAAAAAAATAAGGCCCCGGGTCGAGGGGGGCAGCAGGGCGAGTTTTCCCTCAAAAAAAGTGGTGAATTTCGGGAGAATCATCACCAGGGCAAAAACGGTCACCACCGCGGCCAGACCGATGAGCAGGCAGGGGTAGATCAACGCGGCCTTGAGCTGGCCCTGGATGCCCTGGTTCTTTTCCTGGATCTCGATGATGCTGTTGAGGACCTGGTTCAATGTTCCGCAGGCCTCACCGGACCGGACGATATTGACATACACCGACTGGAACACCCTGGGGTAGGCGGCCATGGCATCGGACAGTTGCCGGCCCTCCTCAATGGCATCTGCCATGGACTGCAAGGTCGTTTTTAACTGATGGTTTTCCGTCTGCTGGGCAATGGTGGCGATGGCTTTGCTGATGGATATCCCCACCTCAAGCATCATCGCCAACTGGCCCAGGAAGAACGCCATGTCCCTGGATTTTATCCTTCGGCCCCGGGACGTTCTGGCTTCCGGCTGTTTGGATTTATCCCCTGGGATGGATATGGCCATGGTTAATTTTCGTCCACCAGGGTGACCCGCTGGATTTCTTCGAGGGTGGTGGCACCCTGGATCACCTTTTCAAACCCGTCGTCCTTCAAGGATTTATGCTGATTCTCGGCCAGGTGGGATTTGATGTGGTCAATGGTGGGATTGCCCAGGATGATGCGTTGAAGGGCCTTGTCGTTTTCCAGCAGTTCATGGATGCCGATGCGCCCCTTGTAGCCCGAATCCATGCAGTGGCTGCACCCTTTGCCCCGCTGAAGCTTGAGCTTGGCCTCCGGTTCAAGACCGAGCAGGGTTAAGGCCTCCTTGGGCGGGTAATACTGGGTGGCGCATCGGGGGCAGATGGACCGGACCAGGCGCTGCCCCATGGCGGCAAGCAGCGCAGAGGATATCAGATAGGGTTCGATTCCCATTTCCAGCAGCCGGGTAATGGCGCTGGGGCTGTCGTTGGTGTGAAGGGTGGTCAGCACCAGGTGGCCGGTCAACGAAGCCTGGATGGCGATCTCGGCGGTTTCACGATCCCGGATTTCGCCAAGCAGGATAATGTCCGGGTCCTGCCTGAGTACATGCTTGAGGATCCGGGCAAAGCTCAGGCCGATGCCGGCATTGACCGAGACCTGGTTGATGCCGTTGAGCTGGTATTCCACCGGATCCTCAATGGCCACGATGTTTTTTTCCGGCGTGTTCAGCAGGTTGGAGGCGGCATACAGGGTGGTGGTCTTGCCGCTGCCCGTTGGCCCGCAGACAATGATCAGGCCGTAGGCCCTGCGGATCAGTCCCTTGAACCGGGACAGGATGGGCGGGGCAAATCCCAGGTCGTTGATGTCGAGGATGGTCTTGCTTCGATCCAGGATTCGAATGACCAGCTTTTCACCAAAATAGCCGGGCAGGGACGAAAACCGCAAATCAATCAATCGTCCGTCCACCGTGATCTGGATCCGGCCGTCCTGGGGCAGGCGCCGTTCGGAAATGTCCAGGTTTGCCATGACCTTGAGGCGGGAGACCACGGCTCCGTGGCGGTCTATGCGGTGGGTCATCAGTTCATAGAGCACCCCGTCCACCCGGACCCGGACCCGGAAATCATCCCGCTGGGGTTCAATATGGATGTCACTGGCCTGGGCCCGGATGGATTTGAGCAGGATCAGGTTGGTCAGGTTAATGACCGGGCTGCCCTCGGCCATCTGGGAAATTTCACTGATCGTCGCCTCTTTGGCCGCGTCCACCACATCCAGTTCCTCGTCCTCAAACCCGGTGGTCACATCGTCAATGTCAAAATTTTCCTGGTAATACTCGTCAATGGCCTTTTTTATGTCCTCGGACCGGGAGAGCACCAGCTGGATCTCCAGTCCGGTGATTTCGGCAATGGCCTCCTGGCTGAAAAAATCGTGGGGGTCGCAGGTGGCCACCGTCAGCACCCCATGGACCCGGAACATGGGGATCACCCGGAACTGCAGGGCTTTTTCCTTGGGCAGGACATGGACAATGGCCGGATCGACGAGTCCCTTTCTCACCCAGACCTGGGGGATGCCCATCTGCTCGCTGAGGATCTGCTGGAGATCCTCATGGGTCAGGATCTTTTCCTTGATCAGAATGGCGCCCAGGTTCTGTCCGGTCGTTTTCTGGGCCTGGAGACACTCGTAGAGCCTGTCCGCGGTGAGTTTGCCTTTCATGATCAACAGTTCGCCAAGCTTCATCCGTTTGGGTACGACCTGTTTTTTGATGGGGGACGGGGCGATCATTTCCTGGGCGTTCCTGTGGTTCGATGGCTGCTGATAATGGGAAACCGGCTGATGACCCGGACGCTGATCAGAATATCCCGGCACACCTCATCCACATTGGACAGGGAAAGGGTGCCGTTGAGTCCGGCCAGCCTGTTCTGAACATTGATCAGCGATTCAAGGGCCACACTGTCCAGAAAATGCACCTGGCTTAGATCCATGATCATGTCCTTGTCTCCCCGTTCAATCAGGTCGTCAAAGCAGGCGTTCAAAAGGTCGCAGTTTTTCCGGGTCAGGGCTTCGCCGGGGCGGATCACGCTTTTGCCATTGACCTGGCGAACGGGGATCTTCTGGGCCGGGTTTCGGGATGAAGCGGGGTCCATATCAGGCCTTTTGCTCGTCAAAATATGCGTTGATGTGTTCTAAAATCTTGGAGGGGCTGAAGGGCTTTTCCATGAATATGGTGTCCTTCATGCCGGCGGCCCAGCACCGATCATCGGGTCGGATCCGGGCGGTGACGATGATGGTTAAAAACGGACGCTCTTTTTTCAGGTCATTGGTGGTTTCACACAGGGTTTTGCCGTCGATCTTCGGCATGTTGATATCCGATATCACGGCATCCGGCTGTTCGCCGAGTATTTTTTCAAGTCCGATCTCACCGTTTTTTGCCGAAAGAATCCGATACCCGGCATTCTTTAACTTGAACTCAAGGATGCGGCGGATATGGGGTTCATCGTCAATGATCAGGATGGTTTTTTGCGGGCTATCCAATTGTCAGATCCCCTTTGGGTATGGTGATGGTAAATGTACTGCCCTTTGACGGCTGGCTGTCCACTTCAATGTGACCGCCATGGTGATTGATGATTTCCCAGGTGATGGCAAGCCCCAGGCCCGTGCCGGTTTCATCGGTGACCGATTCGTTGTCAGACCGGTAGAATTTTTCAAAGATATGGGGCAGGTCATCGCCACTGATGCCGTACCCTGAATCGGCAATCTGAAAGATCACAGCATCGCCCTTGTCCTGGATCATAAATTCAATGGTGCCGGCTCTGGGCGTGTATTTGACGGCGTTTCCCAGCACATTGATCAGGGCGGACTTGAGCATTTCCTTGTCGCCGGAAATGCTGGGCATGTTGTCGGGCAGCTGGCTGGTCAGTTCAATCTGCTTCTCCCTGGCCACCTTTTCCACGGCATCCAGGCAGCTTTGGTGCAGCCAGCGGGTTTCCACCCGTTCCCGTCTGGCCGTGAGCTGGCCCATTTCCGTCTCTGCCAGTTCCAGAATGTTCTTGACCAGATTGGACAGCCGGTTGGTCTCGTCATTGATGGTATGGAAAAATTCTTTCTGCATTTCAGGGGCAACGATTTCGCCGTCCATCATCATTTCATTGTAGGCCTTGATGTTGGTCAGGGGGGTTCTAAGCTCATGGGCAATATGGTTCATGAAGTCCTGGCTGGCTTTTTCAGCGGCCTTTTCCGGGGTGATATCCTCCATATACACCAGAAAACCGAACTGAATCTGATCATGGCCCATCAAGGGAACGGCCCGGACCCGGAAGGTCTTATCCGGACCGGCTGATGGAAATTTGATTTCGGTGCGGTTGCCTTCGTTGCCCATTTCAACCAGGTTCTGGCGATGGATGAATTCGACCAGTGCCGGGGGATTCAATGCCTCGGAAACGGGCTGGTTGAGGAGCTCTGAACGACCCTTGCCCGTCAGGGAGAGGCAGAATTGATTGGCAAAAAAAATCTGATCCTGGGCATCCACCATGAGCACCCCGAAATCAAGGTGTTCAAATATCTGGAGCAGCTGGTTGTTCTCATACTGAAGCACCTTGGACTGGGCTGCCAGGTCTCGATAGGCGCTGGTCATTCCGGACAGCTGGTCGCTGGAGCTGTCAAGGAAACGTTCCATCTGTTTGACCAGGTTCAACAGGCTGGGCTCCGGGCGCTCGCTCTTCTGGTCGTCGAGAAAGCGCTTGACCGGTGCCAGGAGCAGGGTAAAACCATAGTAGGCAAACAGCAGTGCCAGGATGACAAACATGACCACCTGGGTCACCATCACGATGTTTTCCCTGGACAGGAAACGGCTGTCGGGCAGCCGCATTCCCAGCCGGAGAACCTCATGGGGCTGGCCGTTTCGATAGATGGGTTTATCAAGCTCCAGAAACGGGTGTCCATCATCGGTGGTAAAGGCCTGGACGTTGAACCCGGTTGCAACGATGGATTGGGTGGTCACCGATTCGGGTATCCGGGGCAGACCGGTTTGGCTGGAAAAAGAAATCACCGGGGTCGGATCGTTGGTCGTGTGTATGAGACAATACGCCACTGTATCATCGGTCATGAGATAGGAGAGCTCTTTGTAAAAGAACTGTTGCTTCTGAACATTGTCACACCCCTCATAGGCCATGACCGCCATTTTCAACAGGTTCTCACCACCTCGTTCAACCCTTTTTTCCTCCAGGGACCGGGCCTGTTCAAACTGATAATATGCGGCAGCCACAATGCCGACGACCATGAACAGGGGAACGATGATCAGTCCTGTTTTTTTTATACCCATGATTCTCCGTTGGTCTGTCACATGTCAAGGGGAAGGACGCTGTCTGTTTCAGCCCCAAGCCCGATGGCCGTTAAGGTTTCCTGCAATCCCACGGGTTTTCCGGTATGATACCCCTGGGCATAATCCACCCCGAATGTCTTTAAACAGGTCAATACTGCTTCGTTTTCCACAAATTCAGCAATGGTTTCAATCTTCAGGTGGTGGGCAATGGCCACAATCGACTGCACCGTCACCTTGTCGAACTCGTCCTGGTCGAGTCGTCTGACAAAGGCCCCGTCAATTTTCAGGAAAGAAACCGGCATCTTTTTAAGGTATGAAAACGAACTGTATCCGGTGCCAAAATCGTCCATGGAAAAGCTGAAACCCATGAATTTCATCTGGGCGATAATGTCGGACACCCGGTCAAAATTCTGGATGGCCACGGTTTCGGTGATTTCAAAGCAGAGCCATTCCGGCGGCAGGGACAGGCGGGCCAGAAATTTTAAAAAATAGTCGATGAACGCCTGATCCTGAAGGGACTGGCCGGACAGGTTCACCGACCAGGTGATCTTTTGTTGCGCCAGCATGGCCTGGTGCAGGCCCAGCAGCCGGACCGTCTCTTCAAGGACCCATTTGTCGATCAGGGCCATTTTGTTGTACTGCTCGGCTGCGGGCAGGAACTCAAACGGAGAGATGATCGTGCCGTCCTCACCCCTGAGGCGGATCAGGATTTCATAGTGCATCCGTCCGCCGGCCAACGGGACGATGGGCTGGCAGAAGAGCACAAATCGATTCTGATCGATCAACCGGTCGATCTGGCTGGCATAGGTGGCCCGGCTTTTGATCTGCTGCATGTTTTCATCGTCATCGCCCGGCGATACAATGCAGTTGCCGCCTTTTTTGTTGGCAGCCCCCAGGGCAGACTCCCCCCGGGCAAGGATGTCGGGGATGGTTTCCCTGGGGGTTTTGATCAGAACCACCCCCATGGACAGGGTCAGTTTGAACATTCGTCCACCCGCCCTGAGCTGGGCCGAAGCAATGTTTTTCCGGATCCGGTTCAAGGATTCCGTACAGGTGGCCGGGGCCACGGCACCGTCAAAAAGGATGGTGAACTGATCCCCTTCGATGCGGGACAAAAGATCGTTTTTCCGGATCTGGCCTTCCAGGGACCGGGCCAGCCGTTTGAGCACCTTGTCCCCCATGGCCATGCCGTAGGCGTCCCGGACGAGCTTGAATTGATCAATCTTGACAAACCCCACGGTGATGGGGGTGTGCCAGTCCCTGGTGGCCATCATATGGCCCAGCTGATCTTCAAATCCCAGGCGGTTGGTGGCCCCGGTCAGGCTGTCCATGTACTTGGTCAACACCTTCTGGACCTGCTGGGACAGCACGGTCAGCAGCCGTTTGTCGCCCGTGACAAACTCGGGGCCGTCTTTGTGCCTGAGGCATCCCACGGCGCCGATCCTCCTTGACTGCCCGTCGTCGATGCCGGCCAGGATCATCAAAAAGGGGGCATGGGATTTTTCGTCCAGAACCCGGGGGGCTGGATCCTGGCCCAGGGCCTTGAGCTGTTCGTAGAGCCAGGGGGTGAATGCGGCATCCCGGACATTGATTTTTGTGTCCGGGCGGGTGTGGATGATGGCAATGTTGATGTCGGGAACCAGGAGAAACGAGACCGGGACATCCATGAATTCGATCATGCTCTTCACGGCCTTGTCCAGTGACGGCAGGGTTCCCTTTAACTCGCTGGTGTCGCTCTCTGTCCGGTAGAGCAGGTTGAGCTCTTCATACCGCCGGGACAGATCCGCCACCATGGTATCATTTTCCAGACAAAGGTTGGCCATCGTTTCAATGAGGTGTCCCATTCCGTTGAAACAGCCATGGCAGGCGTCGATCTCCAGGGGCGAAAAGGTTGCCTGGCGGGTCAGGCCGACCCAGAAGAGATCGGTATCAATGGTTTCAACGTCCAGGGGAACAACGGCCTGGACATGGCCCGCTGGACAGCTCTGTTCAAGCCGGGCCCCGGGGGATTCGTCCCCTTGGATCCCTCCGGAACCTGGGGATGGGGAAAGATATCCCAGGGCGTTGGGGGCGGACTGCCACAGGATACGGCCCTGGGCGTCCACAACCCCGAAGGCGCAGTCGGGTCCCAGCAGGGTCGACACCATCTGCCGGGCCGGGCTGGAAAATATGTCTGAAAAATTTAATCTATCCGTCATGGCATGCATCTTCACAATACAGAGGGTTAAAAGTCAATGAAAAAGTTGTCCGGGATTGCTTGGCATCGTCAGGGTTTTTTATAGAACGGTAACCCGGCCGTTGATGGCGCTCACCCGTACGGTCCGATTCTGGCCGCCTGCGGCCAATACATAATCAACGTCGGCAAGGGTTGTATTGCCGACCCCGTCAAAGATCAGGTCCGGCGGCCCGGACAGAAGCGTGGTATTCTCCAGGCCCGGCAGAGTGTTAAAATCAATAATATACCATCTGTTTGACAGGGGGTGCAGAACCACGCCGTCGGCATTGACCGGCGGGGGTTGGGGTGGCTCTGCATTGGGATCGGGGATGGTGTCAACAATCGTGAAACCGTTGTCTACCGTTGAAAGGGTAAGGTTGAACGGCCGCTGGTACCGTCGGGCAAGGGACCGGGTGTGCTCAATCCCCGACACCAGGACCTGGCAGGCCCGTGACAGTCGCTGGTCCAGGGCCCAGGTGCTGACAAGGGAAAAACCGGCCATGCCGATGATGCCTATGATCATCATGGATATCATCAGTTCCACAAGGGTAAACCCTTTGGCTTTGTGCACCTGAATCCCGGCCAGGTCCAAATCACTGCCGGATGGGGTGATCTGGTGGTCAAGGCCCATGTCTCTTGTCGGTCGTGTTATCGGCACAGCTCTGGTACCCTCTCAAGGGATGGCACGCCGAGATTCACCTCGTTGGGCAGGTTGAGCCGGGCCGATTTTCCGGAACCGCCATCCCCGGAAAACCCGGATAGGAACGTGCCGGCAATGGTTTGAATGATCCCCGTAGCCCCGTCCACCCGCCGGATCCGGCTGTTATTGGTGTCGGCAATGATCAGATCATTGTCATCGGTCACACAGACGCCACAGGGATAATTGAGCAAGGCCAATGTGGCGTCAATGCCGTCCAGGGAATAGCCGTTAAACCCGTCCACACCCGCCACTGTATTAATTATAGGTTCGACATCCACCGCTTCGGCATCCACCCGCCGAATGGTGCCATAGGTTGTATCTGTTATGAACACGTTATTGTCCGGCCCCACCGCCACCCCCCATGGATAATCAAAAAAGGCGTCAGTGGCAGGTACATCCTCCCCACCATTGGTTGTCTTTCTTTTCTTTTTTTGACCGGCATGGACAGTGAGGATTCCGGTCATGGCATCCACCCGCAGCACCACGTTGTTCTTTGAGTCAGCGATAAAATAATTGCCCACAGCATCAAAGGCCAGTGAATTGGGTTCTTTGAGCTTGGCGTTAACGGCAAGGTCGCCATCATAAAGGGTAGAATCCCCACTCACCCCGCCGGCCACGGTGGTGATGTTTCCCGTGGCTGCATCCACCCGGCGGATGGCATTGTTAAAGGTGTCGGCAATGTAGAGGTTGTCGTCTGCATCCACGGCCACCCCCATGGGTACATTTAATTTTGCGGCCGTGGCCGGACCAGTGTCCCCGTCATAGCCCGATATCCATTGGGTACCGGCCACATGGGAGATGATGCCGCAGGCGTCCACCTTCCGGATGGTCTGGCTGTAGGTATCGGCAATATAGATCTCTCCTTTGCTGTTCACGCAGGCATCATAGGGTGCTGTCAGTTTTGCGGCAGTGGCAGGGCCGCCATTGCCACCGCTGCCGCCGCCGGCAATGGTCGTGATCGTGCCCGTGTCCAGGTCCAGTTGCCGGATCCGGTTGTTCTGGGTGTCGGAGATGAGTAGAGAGGAGGGGGGGGGATGCGAATTCCAATGCCGGTTACCCGGTTGGACCCGGCAGCACTGGCCGTTATCATCACGCAGTCATTGTATCCTGGAAGGGCGCAGTCCCACACCTTGAGGGTATAGATATAGGGGGTGTCGACTTTGTCAGTGATGTGGGCATAGTCAGGGGTGGGGGGATAGTAATGGATCTGGCCTTCTTCTTTGCGCCATGTGTGATCATTTGTCAGCTTCCATAGTCCGTATTCAACCGTGGCCTGGCGCCACAGTTCTGCCTGAATCGCCGCCTGGTTCAGTGCCGCCATGTTCATCCTGTGGCCGGACCGGTCGGCAAGTTCCAACGAGACTGCGGCAAGCACCAGCATCAGGATCATCACGCCCACGGAGACGAATCCCCTGTTATTACCTCCCATTTTAAAAGTCTGCCTTCAGGGTCTGGAACACGATATTGTCAAGGGTTACCGTGATTTCCAGGAGGCCGCAGGTACCGCCGCTGGCATCAATGACGGTCACAACCGGCACAGGGTCCTGGGTGTAGAACTCGATGGATGCTTCTGACGCAGACCCCAGCAGGGTCAAAAGATCTGCCGGCGTTTCCATGTGGGTTTGCAGGGTGGCATAGGGCAGACCGGTCAGCTCGTTCAGGATTCCCAAGGCCCTTGCAGTTAATACGGTGGTTCTGCGTTCATGGGCCATGGCATTGAACGACGGGAAAAACGAATCCATCATGGGACCGATGGCAATGGCCATCAGGAGCATGGCCACCATCAGGTCCATCATCATGTACCCGCTGTTGCTGTTTCGTGCTGGGTTAACCATGCCCTTGTCTCCATCGAGGTATTGGTTTATGGCACAGACCGCTGATTGAATTGACCATAAAACCTATCAGAAAAACAGGCAACAATCCATGGGAAATTTCTGGGCCAGGTTAAAATTCATCCGGTGTCTTGATCTGTGAAACCGGTTATACTATAGTCAATCTAATGCATCCTTTAACCTGCCATAATGGTCGATCCAGAATTCTTGACCGACCCCTGGGACAACTTTATCTCCATGGTTCAACTGGAGGTATGACCCTGGTGGAAGTGATGATCGTGGTGATGATCCTGGGGACACTCATGACCGGCTTGACCCAGACTGTTGCCACTGTCATCCAATCCATGGGTTTTGCCGATGCCCACTCCCAGACCAGCGGGACCGCTGCTTTTGCCATGGCCCGCATGGTCCGGTTTGTTGGAGATACCTATGAAATCCCTAGGCCTACTGTCGATGATGGCGAAGACGATCGGTTAGAGGTGGTGGAACGGACTCTGGACCTGGTTGACAGAAGTGACGAATTTGTTGATGCGGACACCGACGCAGACGGTCTGATCAACGATGTAAAAGAGTATGTAACGTTTACCCTGGACGACACGACCGATCCCGATAATTGGAAGCTTGTGGAAACCGTGCCCAACTATTTGAGCGCTGACAACACCTCAGATAGCCGACACCAGGTCATCTGCGAACATGTGACCGAATTTGTCACAGAGAGGCTTAACACCAGCGTGGTGCGCATCCGTTTGACCACCGGGAAAAATGAAATGTCGGTCACCCTGGAAACCCGGGCAAGGGCACGATTGATCTTTCCCTGAGCCTGGGCAGGAAAATGGCCATGAATACCCTATTCCCGCATGGACAGGGAAATTCGTCGTCGCTGGATGTCCACCTCGAGCACGGTGACGGTTACCTGCTGGCGAACCTTGACCACCTCGTTGGGATTTTTGACAAACCGGTCGGCAAGCTGGCTGATGTGAACCAGTCCGTCCTGGTGAACGCCGATATCCACAAAGGCCCCAAAGGCCGTCACATTGGTCACAAGACCCGGTACCCGCATGCCGGGAACCAGGTCCTTGATCTCGTGGATGGTGTCGTCAAACTGGAAGGGTTTAAAGGTCTCTCTGGGGTCCCTGCCGGGTCTGGCAAGTTCAGCTGCAATGTCTTCCAGGGTCACCATTCCCCTTTCATCCGTGCAATAGGGGGTAAGGTCGATGCTGTTTACCAGGGAGGGGTTGCCCACCAGAGCCTTGACCGTATGGCCGTTGTCCTTTGCCATGGCCTCCACAAGGGTGTAGGATTCCGGGTGAATGCCGCTTCGGTCAAGGGGGTTTTTGCCGTCTGAGATCCTTAGAAAACCGGCCGACTGCTCAAATGCCCTGGGCCCCAGGCGGGGGACCTTTAAAAGCTCCCTGCGGGTGGTAAACGGTCCGTTCTCCTGCCTGAAATTGACGATGTTGGCCGCAATGGTTGGGTTCAGGCCTGCCACGTGGGTGAGCAGGGCTGCGCTTGCCGTGTTCACCTCCACACCGACCCGGTTGACGCAGAATGAGATGACATCGTCCAGGGCCGTTTGAAGCGCTTTTTGATCCACATCGTGCTGGTACTGGCCCACGCCAATGGATTTGGGATCGATCTTTACCAGTTCGGCCAGGGGGTCCATGAGGCGGCGGCCAATGGAGACAGCCCCCCGCACGGTGATGTCCTGGTCCGGAAATTCGTCCCTTGCGATTTGAGATGCCGAGTAGATGGAGGCGCCGCTCTCGTCAACCATGATTGTCTGGATAGTGTCGCCAAGTTCGGCCTGGCGGACAAAGGCTTCTGTCTCCCTTCCGGCCGTGCCGTTGCCAATGGCAATGGCCTCTGTTCTGTATTTAACGGTCAGTTGTTTGAGCGTCCTGGCGGCCTTGTCCGAATCTGAAAACGGAAAGATCACCCCATGGTGGACAAGGGTGCCCTGGGGGTCGAGGCAGACGATCTTGCACCCGGTCCTGAAACCGGGATCAATGGCCAGTACCCGTTTCTGGCCCAGGGGGGGAAAGAGAAGCAGTTCCCGGATGTTGCCGGCAAACACCCCGATGGCCTCCTGGTCGGCCCGCTGTTTCAGGCCTGCCATGGCCTCCTTTTCAAGGGATTTTCCCATGAGCCTTTTGTAGGCATCCTTGACGGCGGCCTTGACCTCCCGTGCTGCCCGGGTGTTGTTCTTGACGATCCGTTGTTCGATGATGGCAAGGGCTGTCTCTTCGTTCGGAAGCACATGGACGGTAAGGATGGCGGCCGCTTCTCCCCTGAACATGGCAAGAATCCGGTGGGACGGGCTTTTGGCCGCGCTTTCCGACCAGTCAAAATAGTCCCTGAATTTTGCACCCTCAGCGTCTTTGCCCTTTTTGACCCGGGCGCTTATGCTTGCCTTTGACTCAAATAGCTTGCGCACCCTGGCCCGAAGGGCCGGATCCTCGTTAACGGTTTCGGCCAGGATGTCCCTTGCCCCGGCAAGGGCCTGATCAACGGTTTCAACGCCTTTAGCCGGATCCACAAAGGGCAGGGCCTCGATTTGGGGGTCCCTGTCCCGTTGTTTTAAGATTGCCATGGCCAGGGGCTCTAACCCCAGTTCCCGGGCCGCCTGGGCCTTTGTCTTTCTTTTTGGCCGAAATTTTTCATAGAGATCCTCAAGCTCCGCCTTGGTTGTGGCCCGGCCAAGGGCCTGCCTGAGGCTCTCGGTCATGAGGTCTCTTTCTTCAAGGGAGAGGACAATGGCCTGGTGCCTTGCAGAAAATTCCTTGAATTTCGTTATGCTGTCCCGGATATCGGCAATCACGACCTCGTCCAGGGCCCCGGTCTGTTCTTTTCGGTAGCGGGCGATAAAGGGGATGGTGGCCCCCTGGTCGAAAAAATCGGCAATGGTCCGGACCTGGGCCGGTGCAAGACCCAGATCCCGGGCAATGGTGATCATCATTTGTTCAATACCTCCTTTAAAAAACGGCCCGTGTGGGAACGTTCCAGCTGGGCGATCTCTTCAGGGGTGCCGACACCGATCACCTCACCGCCCTTGTCCCCGCCTTCAGGGCCAAGGTCAATGACATGGTCGGCATATTTGATCACCTCAAGGTTGTGCTCGATCACGACCACGGTGTTGCCCATTTCAACCAGGCGGTCCAGGACAGACAGGAGCCGGTTGATGTCGTCGGTGTGAAGCCCCGTGGTGGGCTCGTCCAGGATGTAGATGGTTCTGCCGGTGCTTTTCTTGCTCAGCTCCCTTGCAAGCTTTATGCGCTGGGCTTCGCCCCCTGAAAGGGTGGTCCCGGCCTGGCCGAGCTTGACATAGCCAAGTCCCACGTCCACAAGGGTTTCAAGTTTGGTCCGGATGGACGATATCCGGCTGAAGAAGGTCAGGGCCTGGTTGGCCGTCATGTCCAGGACGTCGGCAATGCTCTTGCCCTTGTAACGTATTGCCAGGGTCTCCCGGTTGTACCGTTTGCCCTTGCACAGGTCGCAGGTCACATAGACATCGGCAAGAAAGTGCATTTCGATCTTGATGATACCGTCGCCGGAACAGGCCTCGCACCGGCCGCCCTTGACGTTAAAGCTGAACCGGCCCGATTTGTAACCCATGGCCCGGGCCTCGGGGGTTTTGGCAAAGATCTCCCGGATAAAGGTGAATATGCCCGTGTAGGTGCCCGGATTGCTCCTCGGGGTTCGCCCGATGGGCGACTGGTCAATGTGGATCACCTTGTCAAGGTGGCGAAGGCCGGACACCCCCGTGTGCTTGCCGGCCGGAAGCCTTGAGCGGTAGAGCCGGTTGGACAGAAGCTTGAACAGGGTGGTCAGCACCAGGGTGGATTTTCCAGAACCGGACACCCCGGTAACGCAGGTAAAGCATCCCAGGGGAAAGGTCACGTCGATATCTTTGAGGTTGTTGGTGCCAGCGCCCGTGATGGTGAGGTCCTTGCCGCGGCTCGTCCGGCGGCGGGTGGGGATCTTGATCCGCTTTTTGCCGGAAAGATAGTCGCCGGTCAGGGAGTTCTCTGCCTTGAGCAATTCCTGGGGGGTGCCGGAAAAGACTACCTCTCCCCCCCGGATGCCGGCTCCGGGTCCCATGTCGATGATGTGGTCCGAGCTGAGCATGGTCTCCTCGTCGTGCTCGACCACAAGCACGCTGTTGCCCATGTCCCTCAGGTTTAAAAGGGTGTCGAGCAGCCGCTGGTTGTCCCGCTGGTGAAGCCCGATGCTGGGTTCATCGAGCACGTAAAGCACCCCCGTGAGCTTGGAGCCGATCTGGGTGGCCAGGCGAATCCGCTGGCTTTCACCGCCGGACAGGGTGGCGGCCGCACGGTTGAGGGTCAGGTAGTCCAGCCCCACGCTGGTGAGAAACCCGAGCCTTGCCTTGATTTCCTCAATGATGTTCCGTGCAATCACCTGCCTCTGGCCGGTAAACGTCAGGCTGTTGAAAAACTGCTCGGCCTTTTCAACGGACAGGGTCGTGATGTCAAACAGGGTCTTGCCCCCCACCCGAACGGCGCTTGACGCCTTGTTGAGCCGTGTGCCCTTGCACCCTGAGCAGGAGGTGAAGTTCATGTACTGCTTGATCTCTTCCCGGGACTGGTGGGAGTCGGTCTCGTGGTACCTGCGTTTCAGGTTGGGGATGATGCCCTCATATTTTTTCGTGTAGGTGATGCGGCGCCCATCCTTTTCAAAGTAGAAGGGAATCTCTTTCTTGCCGGAGCCTGCGATCAGCGCCTTTTGGAATCGGGCCGAAAGTTTGGAAAAGGGGGTGTAGATATCCTCGTTGTAAAACGAGGTCAGGGCATCGAGAAATTCGGCAAACTGGACGGAATCCCTTCCTGCCCAGGGGGCAATGGCCCCTTCCCGCAGGGACAATTCACGGTTGGGGATGATCAGGTCCGGATCAAACTCGGTGACCGTGCCCAGTCCGTCGCACTTGGGACAGGCCCCCTGGGGGGAGTTGAAGGAAAAGCTTGCCGGCACAAATTCAGGGTAGCTCACCCCGCAGGTGACGCAGGAGGACCGCTCGCTGAAGAAAATCTCCTGGTTGTCAGCGAGCGTCAGGATCACGGCCACCCCGTTGGCAAGGGTGAGGGCAAGCTCCAGGGAGTCCGAGAGCCTCTTTTCAATGCCGGGCTTGACAACCAGGCGGTCCACCACGGCCTCGAGCCTGTGCTTTACGGTTTTTTTGAGTTGGGGGAGATCGTCGGTGTCGTGGATTTTCCCGTTGATCCTGACCCGGGCAAACCCCTCTTTTTTGAGTTGCTTTAAGGTTCGTTCATGGCTTCCCTTTTGGTCGGAGACCAGGGGGGCCAGGATGATGATCTTGGACCGTTCAGCAAGGGCCATGACCCGGTCGACCATCTGGTCGATGGTCATGGCAGTGATGGCAAGGCCGCATTTATGGCAATAGGGGGTTCCCACCCGGGCAAACAAAAGGCGCAGGTAGTCGTAGATTTCGGTCACCGTGCCAACGGTGGACCGTGGATTGTGGCTTGCAGTCTTCTGTTCAATGGAGATGGCCGGCGAAAGTCCGTCGATGAAATCCACATCCGGTTTTTCCATCTGGCCCAGGAACTGGCGGGCATAGGTGGACAGCGACTCCACGTAACGGCGCTGGCCCTCGGCATAGAGGGTGTCAAAGGCAAGGGTTGATTTGCCCGACCCGGAAAGCCCGGTAATGGTCACAAGGCGGTTCCTCGGGATCTCCACATCAATGTTCTTGAGGTTGTGCTCCCGGGCGCCCCGGATGATGATTTTGTCGGCTGTCATCGGTCGAAACAATTTGACCCGGCCAGGCCCTGCCGGGTTGCGGCCTGGAGGGCGGCCATCTTGATTGCGGCAACAAGGCTGGACGGGTTGGCAACCCCTTTCCAGGCAATGTCGTAGGCTGTGCCGTGGTCAACCGAGGTCCGGATGATGGGCAGTCCCAGGGTGGTGTTGACCCCGTCGCTGAAGTGGATCATCTTAAAGGGAATCAGCCCCTGGTCGTGGTACATGCAGACCACGGCATCAAATTTTCCGTTGGCGGCATTGAAAAAAACAGTATCCGGCGGAAAAGGACCTGACACCGCTATCCCCTGGGCTTTTGCCTGTTCAACGGCCGGGGTGATAAGGGTCTGTTCTTCGTTGCCGAACATGCCGTCCTCACCGGCATGGGGATTGAGGCCTGCCACGGCAATTCTGGGTTCCGGGATGCCGAATCGGGTTTTCAGGGTCTCTGAGGTGAGGGTGATGGTTGCGAGGATCTCGGTCGGGGTTAACCGGGCGGAAACCTCGCACAGTGGAATATGGATGGTCACAAGGACCACCCGGAGTCGGTCTCCTGCCAACATCATGGCAACCCTTGGGGTGCGGGTTCGGTCTGCAATGAGTTCTGTATGACCGTGGAACTTTGACCGGGCAAGTTTCATGGCGGTTTTTGTGATGGGACAGGTGACAATGGCCTGGAGCGTCTGGTCCATGGCAAGGTCCACCCCCGTGGTGATGTAGTCGATCATGGCTGTTCCGGTCTTGCTGGTGGGGTGCCCCGGGGAAAGTGCGCCTGCATCCAGGCAAGACAGGGGAACAAGGTCCATGGTGCCGTGGCCATATTTACCGCCTGCCGGGGTGTCTGGGGTGTGGATGGCCATGCTGACGGATTTGAGTTCAATGGCCTTGGTCATCACGTTTTTGTCCCCAAGCACAAGGGGACGGCAAACGGTGTACACGAATGGATCATCAAGGGCGGAAACAATGATTTCCGGTCCTATCCCCACGGGGTCTCCCATGGTGATGCCGATAACAGGACGGTTGTCTTTCATGGAGAAACGCTCCTTTGGATGCCTTGCAGGCTGCCGGAAATAACGGGCTGTTCATACTCAAAATTAAAAATAAATCATACTACCGGCAGGAACCTGTGTAAACAAAAATTCAAAAACATACCCGTGAACGGGTTCAACGGAATGGATATTGTGAAACCATTGTAAAACCGTACCATTTGACAAATCAGGGCGGAAATAACAAAAATAGAAGCTATGGGTAGAAAACAGGAGCAATTTAAAGGAAAATAATTTTAAAAAAGAGGGTGGACCTTGGCGAAACCATGATTATTACATGCAAATTTAGCCCATTGGGGAAGTGGCTGTAATTAAAGCCAAAAAAAATGTTTCACGAAAATAAAACCTGTAAAATCAATGGTTAACGCCTTGGTGTAAACCGGGCAATAATATTTCCCTAACAAAGGATTATCCGATTTGACTTGAAAGGGCAGATGAAATACAACGGGTCCATTCCGATGAACCTTAAAATGCGATATTGGCCTGTTAGGCTGTGAATACACCCCTTTTCGGGTGATGGATATACCCTTTTTCGGGCAAAATGTTAACCTTCAGGCGTAAATGAAAGAGATAGAAGATTCCATGGAGCAATACTGGGAACGCGTAAAATCAGAGATGAAGCATTCTTTGCCGGACCACAGCTATAGAATGTGGATTCAACCCATGGGGTATCAGGCGTCAGGCAGCAATGGGGTGACATTGTCCTGTCCCAATTCATTCTCAAAAAAGCGTATCAAAGAAAATTACCTTGCCGGGATTGAGGCTCTGTTTACAAAACTGGGCCTGGGCCGGATAAAAATCGATCTGACGGTCGAAACCAAGGGCGCTAGGAAAAATACCGTAAAAGCGGCGTCCCAGGAGATAACCGATGGGATTTGTGAACCGCCTGCCGTAAACCTTCCCCAGCGCCCAAGGCGACCCATGCAGATGACGTTGCCGGGGTTGAATCTGCGTTCGGACAGCGGCAGGATGCTCAAAAAGGGATACACCTTTGATCGCTTTGTGGTGGGGGATAATTCTGATTTTGCCTATTCAGCGGCCCTGTCCCTGGCCCAGACTTCGTCGGTGAACAACGGTGCCATCTATCTGCTGTCGGATACCGGGCTTGGCAAGAGCCATCTGTCCCAGGCCGTGGGCCACCATGTGATTTCCCAGGGATTTTCCGACAAGGTTTACTATGTGACGGCCGAGGATTTCACCAATGAAATGGTCTCGTCGATTAAAAACAACACCATCAACGGTTTTAAGGAAAAGTACCGGAGAAAATGCGACGTACTGATCCTTGAGGATGTGCATTTTCTTTCCGGCAAGGACGCCACCCAGAAGGAGCTGGCCATGACCCTGGACTATCTCATGGATGCCGAGAAAAAGATTATCTTCAGCGGCTGCTACCTTCCCGACGACATCCCCAAGATGAACGAGCAGCTTAAATCAAGGCTCACCCTTGGCATGGTCACAAAGATTGACCCCCCGAATTTCAAGACCCGGGTGAAGATCCTCAAGAATAAATCCAAATATGACGGGTTTGTCATTCCCAACGATGTTACCGAGTACCTTGCCCAGGAGCTCTGTGACAATGTGCGCCAGCTTGAGAGCGGCCTCATGGGGGTGGCCAGGAAAAGTGCCCTCATGGGCGAAAAGATTGATATCAACCTTGCAAGGGGCGTGCTGTCCACCATTTCCAGGAACAAGAAAGCCATCACCGTTGATGTGATCAAGAAACTGGTGTGCAGCGAGTTCAGCCTGTCTGAAAAGGAGCTGGTCTCCACTTCAAGAAAACAAACCGTGGTAAAACCCCGGCAGATGGCCATTTTCCTTGCCAGAAAATATACAGACCAGCCCCTGAAGACCATTGGCCGAAGTTTTAACCGCTACCACGCCACGGCCATTTACTCGATCAATGCCGTGGAAAAGAAGCTCAAGATGCAGGGCGGGTTTACCGAACAGATGAACTACCTGTGTCGAAAAATTGAATCGGGAAAAGTCCTATGACAGACCTTGACGCCCTGTATCGAGATCTTGAAAAAATAACGGGCAGGAAGGGGGTTACCCGGGAGCCAGAAGAGCTGGTCTGCTATTCGTTTGATGCAACGGGCCGATCCGTTGTGCCGGACGTTGTTGTCTTTCCTGCAAACACCCAGGAGGTGTCAAAGATCCTTGAGATCGCCACCCGATACAAGGTGTGCGTCACCCCCCGGGGCAGCGGCTCGGGCATGACCGGGGGAACCCTGCCCATGGGCGGCGGCATCGTCATGGCCATGGGCCGGATGAACCATATCCTAGAAATTGACACGGACAATCTCATTGCCCGGGTGGAACCGGGGGTGGTCACCGGGGACCTGCACCGGGCCGTTGAACAACAGGGGTTGTTCTATCCGCCGGATCCTGCAAGCTCTTCGTTCTGCACCATTGGCGGAAACATCGGCGAATGCGCCGGCGGTCCAAGGGCCGTCAAGTATGGCGTGACCCGGGATTATGTCCTGGGGCTTGAGGCTGTGCTGCCGTCGGGCCGGATTATCCACACCGGGGTTCGGACGGCCAAGGGGGTAGCAGGCTATGACCTTACCCGGCTGATCGTGGGCTCAGAAGGCACCCTTGCCGTTGTCACGGCCGTGACCCTGCGTCTTCTTCCCCTGCCTGGGGCGGTTAAAACCATGGCCGCTGTATTCCACAGCATCAAACAGGCCGCTGAAACCGTTTCGGGCATTATCCGGGAATCGGTGGTGCCAAGGTGTGTGGAGTTCCTGGACCGGGCATCCATTGACACGGTCCGAAAGGATGTCAACCTGGACCTTTCAGGGAAGGTTGAGGCGATTCTCATCATTGAGGTGGACGGCTCCAGGGAAACCGTTGAGGCCGACGCCCTGAAGATCCGAGACTATTGCCGCAGGCAGGGCGCGTCTGCCGTGGTTGTGGCCGGGACCCCACAGGAGGCGGCCGATTTATGGAAGGCCAGAAAGGCGCTGTCCCCTGCGATGTTTAAAATCGCCCCCAACAAGATCAATGAGGACATTGTGGTTCCCATCAGCCGAATTCCCGATATGGTGGCAACCATCGAGTCCATCAAAAAGAGTTCAGGCCTTACCGTTGTCAGCTTTGGTCATGCCGGGGACGGTAATATCCACTGTAACATCATGTATGACAAAAGGGACAAGGATCAGGTTAAACGGGCCGAAGCCGCCGTGGACGAGTTGTTTGACGCAACCCTTGCCTTTGGCGGAACCATCACCGGTGAACACGGGGTGGGTGTTACAAAGAAACCTTACCTTTTAAAGGAAATCGGGCCGGCTGAAATTGAAATTATGCGGGGAATCAAGCAGGTGTTTGATCCCGGGAATCTGTTGAATCCCGGGAAGATTTTCTAGTGCATCCGGGCTGGAAAAAAATCCAGGGTCAGGATATGGTCAAAAATATCTACCCTTGGGTTCTGGCTCTGTTCAATGGCACACCGGATGGAGCAGGAGCAGTAGGTGGTGCAAATCTTGTCATCCCGGCTGAATTCCCCGAAACACTCAAGATCATCCCTTGAATCGTCAATTGCTGAATCGTCTACCAGTATATCATCTGTATCAATAAATTTCATTTTGTATTCCATCTTCATAGTTTGATGTTAGGTTGGGGCCAATATAATCAATCCAGGAAGGGGGGTCAACCTGTTTGTTGCCTGACCATGGATTCAAGACGGCTCACAAGGGGTTTCAAAGTCTCGGGCCGTGTGGCCGAAACCAGGCTTCCCTGGTTTAACAGCCAGGGATTGTCAAAGTCGGCCAGGTCGATTCGGTCCTGTTTGTTGAACACGTACAGAACCGGCGTTTTTTCAAGGCCGAGCTCCTTTAGTATCCGTTCAACCGAAGCCATCTGCTGCTCGTATCTCGGGTTGCTGATGTCAACCACGTGGAGGAGAATATCGGCCTCTTCAAGCTCTTCCAGGGTGGCATGGAACGCCTCCATGAGTTCGTCGGGAAGGTCCTGGATAAACCCCACGGTATCGGTGATGATCACCTCAAGATCCTTGGGAAATCGAAGCCGCCGTGACGAGGGGTCAAGGGTTGCAAACAGGCGGTTCTCGGCAATAATGTCGCTCTTGGTCAGGGTGTTGAGCAGGGTTGATTTCCCGGCATTGGTGTAGCCGACAATCGAGATCACGGGAATGCCCCTGCGGTTTCTCTGGGAACGCTGCTGGGAACGCTGCTTTCTGATTTTGCCAATCTCCTTGGCAAGGCGTGTGATCCGGTCCCTTACCCTTCTGCGGTTGATTTCAAGTTTGGTCTCGCCGGGTCCCCTGCCGCCGATACCGCCGGTGAGCCTTGACATGGCCGTGTTCTTGGTGGCCAGCCGGGGCAGCAGGTACTTCATCTGGGCCAGCTCCACCTGGAGCTTTCCCTCCCGGCTTTTGGCCCGCCGGGCAAAGATGTCAAGGATCAGCTGGGTACGGTCAATGACCTTCATCTCCACAAAGTCGGTGATCGACCGGATCTGGGAGGGGTTGAGCTCCCTGTCAAAGACCAGCATGGTGGCATGCTTTTGAAGGGCACGGATGACCAGGTCGGCAAGTTTTCCCCGTCCCACCACAAATTTGGGATCGATTTTTTTCCGTCGTTGAAGGGCCGTGTCCAGCACCTTGATGCGTGAAGACCGGCAGAGTTCCTTGAGCTCGTCAAGGGAGGCCACGGCATCTTTTACGCTGTCGGTGAAGATGTTGATCAACAGGGCTTTTTCTTCGCCTGTTTCCACGGTGTAACTTGCGTCCTGACGGGCAAGTTCATCCTCAATGGCCTGGATTCTATCCAGGCAGCCGATGTCAAGATCGTCCACCCCGAGGGGGTCCATGGAAACACAGGGTTCGTCACCGTCTCCCGGAAGGATGTGGCTGGCATAAATGGTGACGGGCGGTGTCTGGTCCGGGGCGATCATGCCGGGGCGCTTCTGGGTGAAAATCGACACTGCCGCCATGAAATCCAGGCGCAGCAGGGCAAGATCGGTGAGGTCGTCCCGGGTCAGCTGAGCCTCGTTCAGATGGGTGTGGATGCACCGTAACCCCTTGAGCCGGCCCGGAAGGGTCCTGAAGTCCGGGGTGTCGGGGATGACGATGCGGTGGGGCTCACCGGCAATGACGTGGACGGTCTTGCCGTTCCTTGCAATGAGCACACCGACCTGGCGGCGGATGTCCGTTGACACGGCCACCATGGCGTCCAGCTGTTCCCTGGAGATCAGGTCGTCGGGCGTTGTGGTGAACAGGTAGAGATTTTCAAGTGCCCGGATCTGGGAGGCGGAAAGGCCGGCGGTGGAACCAAAGATTTTTTTCATTCGTATCCCTGATAGGATTCCCTGGCAAGCTCTTCAAAACGGGTGTAGGCACCGATAAATGCCATGTGGGCCGTTCCGATCGAGCCGTTTCTGTTCTTGGCAATGATGATTTCAGCCTTGCCCCGGTTGGGGTTGTTCTCTTCTTTGTTGTACACCTCGTCCCGGTAGATAAAGGCGATGATGTCGGCATCCTGCTCGAGGGCGCCGGACTCACGGAGGTCGGACATGAGCGGTCGTTTCTCTGCCCGCTGCTCGAGCATCCGGTTGAGCTGGGAAAGGGCGATCACGGGGATTTCAAGCTCCTTGGCCAGGGCCTTGAGGTTCCTTGAAATTTCAGCGATCTCAAGGTCCCGCCGGTCCGAGTGGAACGGGGCCTTCATCAGCTGGAGATAGTCGATGATCACAAGGCCGAGGCCCTTTTCCATCTTGAGTCTGCGGCACTTGGCCCGGATCTCCAGGGACGAGATGTTGGGGGTGTCGTCGATGAAGATGGGCACTTCGTTGAGGATGCCTGCGGCATCGGTGGCGTTCTGCCAGTCTTCCTGGCTGATGAACCCGGTTCTCAGGCGGTTGGAGTCAATCCGTGATTCAGAGGTCAGCAGTCGCATGGACAGCTGATCCTTTGACATCTCAAGGGAGAAAACCGCCACGGGCACCCGCTCTTCAACGGCCACGTTCCTGGCAATGTTCAGGGCAAAGGCGGTCTTGCCCATGCTGGGCCTTGCCGCAAGGATGATAAGGTCGGATTTCTGAAGGCCCGAGGTCAGGGCGTCAAGGCGTGAATACCCGGTGGAGAGTCCTGACAGTCCGCCCGACGATCCCTGGCGTTCCTCAAGGGTGTCGATGTTCATGTCAATGAGCTGGCCAAGGGATGAAAACGACTGCCCCCCCTTTGCCTCGGAAATCTGAAACACCTGGTTTTCGGCAAAATCAATGATGTCTTCAAAATCGCCCCGGTCCTTGAGGCAGCGTTCGATGATCGACGATGCGCTGGTGATCAGGGATCTGAGGGAGGCCTTGCCCTTGATGATCTTTGCGTAGTGGACGGCATTGACGGCCATGGGGGCCGAGTCGGCAATGGAGGCCAGCAGGGCTGCACCGCCTGAGGATTCGAGTTCGTCCTTTTCCTTGAGGCGCGTGGCCACCGTGACAAGGTCGGCGGGTTCGTCCCTTGAAAAGAGTTCGAGTATGGCGCTGAAGATTCGCTCGTGGGCCTTTTTGTAGAAATCTTCAGGCTTTAGTATGTCAACCACATCAAAGAGATTTTCATTGTCAATGAGGACGGCGCTGAGCAGCGCTTCTTCCGCGTCAATGTCGTGGGGAGGCACCTTGGTGAGCAGGGGATCTTTGTGGGGCGTTTCTTTCATATGACAAACGGCATTACCTTTATGGGCCCCGGGCAATCCGCCGTGGCGGCGGATTGCCCGGGGCGTGGCAATTATGCTACTGGATCTTTTCTTCGGGTACAACCTTGACGGTTATTTCAGGTTCAACATCCTTGTAGAGCCGGATGGGGACCTTGTACTCGCCGGTCTCCCGGATGGGCTCGGGCAGAAGAATGGTCCGACGTTCAAGGATGATGTTCTGTGCGTTCAGCGCTTCCTTGATGTCATGGGAGGTGATGGATCCATAGAGCCTGAACTCCTCGTGGACCTTGGCCTTGATGGTGCACTCCACATCCTTGAGGCGGTCTGCCATCTCCTGGGCAAGTTTTCTCTCCTTGGCAATCTGGAGATCAAACTTGGCCTTTGCCTGCTGGATAATTTTGCGGTTCTGGGGGGTTGCCTCAATGGCCTTTCCCTGGGGGAAAAGGTAGTTTCGGGCATATCCGGGTGCCACATCCCACTCTGAGCCGACAATGCCGAGCGTGTCGATTGTCTCTTTTAATATTACTTTCATTTCAACCTCCGATAAAGGTTCAACCTGACGTCAGGCTGGAACTTATTTCTGATCTGTTTGAATTCGGGTCTGTTTTAGTTTTGTTCTTTTTCCTCACCCACTGCATCCAGTTTTCTAAAATCTATCCATGTGTCAAAGAAGCCAAGTCCCACAATCACAAACAAAAAGATCTGCTGAATGGCGATGATGCTGTAAATAAACACCTTTAACATCCTGGGAAAGCGTCGTTTCTCAAACACAAACGAGACAACGGCAATGCCCTGGAAAAAATAGATGGGCATGATCACAAGGATACAGTTCAGGCCCATGATCTTAAGGGCTGTTGTGGGTATTGGAACCAGCAACAGCAGAATAAAGAAAATGACCGGCCAGACGAGTCGTTCCGGTGCTCTCCACCGGTTGAGTCCGTCAAGCTGGGAAACATGGAGTCCCTTTTTCAGCAGAATTTTCTTGATGAAAAGGGTGTTCACCCACACAACCATCATGATCATGACGGAAAAAAGGGCCGGCATGATCCGGGTCATGACATAGTGAATGGTATCCATGGATCTTGAGACAAGGTCGATGCTCTCCTGGGGAATTCCCATGCCCGCATAGAGGCTCAGGGTCATCTTGAGGTTGGCACCCACATAGTCCGATACCAGCTGGAACATTCCCTGGTCCGTTGTGAGGGTGTAGAGGAAAAAAAAGACGAGGCTGGTTCCCATTGAGGCAAGGCAGGTGTAGATTCCTGTACGTTCAATGGAAACATGCATCTCAATAACTTCCCCAAGGAAAAAACCGGTGAGTAGCAGAGAACCGAAAAAAAACACGTCCAGGGGCGATCCTCCTGTGACACCTGCGATAACAGCACAGACAATGGCCATTATCATGGCGCCGAGGTTCCTGCCAAGCTTGAGCCTGTAAAAGGTGACGGGCATGGGAAGAACCAGGGCAAGGAAGAAGCCGAGCAGCGGCATGTACAGGGTCGCGCAGAAGATGACAAGGCAGATGGATATGCCTGTCATCACGTCTCGTACCACCGTTTGTATTGCTCGTTGACGGGTCAATGTTCTCTCCGCTGGGGACCGTTGCAGGTCCTAGCTCAGTTTTCCTACATAGGGCAAAAGTGCAATGGTTCGTGCCTGTTTGATTGCGCTGGACAGAACCCGCTGGTGCTTGGCGCAGGTGCCGGTGATTCTCCGGGGAATGATCTTGCCCCTTTCAGTGATAAAGGATCGAAGGGCCTTTGCATCCTTGTAGCTGATCTCAAGGGTAGAGTCGGCGCAGAACCTGCATACTTTGCGACGCTGGAAAAATCTTTTTTTGGGGTTTCTTTTCTGAAAGGCCATCCTAATTCTCCTCCTCGTTTTCTGGGGTTTCGGCGTCTACAGTTTCATCACTCTCATCTGTTTCAGCTTTCTGGGCGTCTGCTTCGACCCGGGCAGCCTCGGCCTCGGCCCTGGCGGCATCGGCTTCGGATTTTGCCTCAGCTTCGGCATCAATCTGGAGTTTCAGTGCCTCTGGATCAATGTCCTTTTCAAGGAGGATTGTCATGTATTTCAATATCTTATCGTCAAGCCTGAAGTTACGCTCAAGCTCGGTCACAAGGGTGCCTGTCCCGCCGTAGGTCATGCAGATATAGTGACCTCTGGACTTTTTGGCGATCTCATAGGCAAGTTTCTTGTTTCCCCAGTCGTCAAAATTGGCCAGAATCCCACCTTCCTGCTCAAGGATTCCTTTGAATTTGTCAAACAGGGTGTTCCGAACTTCGTCCTGAAGATCGGGATCAGTGATAAAAATGGTTTCATACATTCTCATACTCTGTTTCCTCTCGGATTTCAGCCCCGGCGGTTGTTTCCATCGGAGCAAGGATTAAAAATAGCGCTCGGGGACTGATTTAAAATCCGTCTCCAGCGCCCAATAGGGGGGTGGCTTGAAAATTTACCCCCGATAAAAGGATAAGTATATAGCATTGATCCCCTTAATGGTCAATACCCAAAAATTTGGCACTCGGGTCAGGACCCCGATTTGCGTCGCAGCCGTTAGGGGGCTTTGAGGGCCTCGAGTTCTTCCCATCGGGCGTAGAGTTGCTCGACCCGGCTGTGGGCCTTTTGAAGGTCGGTGCACACCCTGGCCAGCTCGTCCGGGTCTGACATGACAGAGGTGTCTGCCATGGTGGCCTCAAGGGACTCCACCTGGGCTTCGGCAGCCAGAATTTGGGGCTCGATCTGTTCGAGTTCAAACTTGTCCTTGTAGGAGAATCTGGCCGGTTTGGCTGTCTTGCCGGTGGCGGTTCCTGCAGGCGGGGCTCCGGCACGTTTCTTCTTTTTTCTGGGCGCGTCTTTCCGTGCCAGGCACTGGGACAGGTCAGCATGGGGGGTAGCGTTTCCCAGGCCGTCAAAGTAGAGGATGCCCGTTGCCACCCGGTCCAGGAGAAATCGGTCATGGGTGACCAGGACAATGGCCCCGGGAAATTCAACCAGGCTCTGTTCAAGGACCTCAAGGGAGGGGATGTCCAGGTCGTTGGTGGGTTCGTCAAGGAGCAGCAGGTCGGCCGGGGTGAGCATGATGTCGGCCATGAGGATTCTTGCCTTTTCCCCACCGGAAAGTCTGCCAACGGGCAGGGTGAGCTGGTCCGGGGTAAAGAGAAACCGTTTGGCCCACGACACCACATGGATGCTCTGTCCCTGGTAGACAACGGCCTCGCCCGCCGGGCTCAGGGCCTGCTTGAGGGTCATTTCCGGGTCAAGGCGTGACCGGCTCTGGTCAAACACGGCAACCTTGAGCTGGTCGGCTCGCTTGACCTCTCCCCGGTCTGGTGCAAGGGTTCCCTCAAGGATGTTCATGAACGAGGTCTTGCCGCAGCCGTTGTCTCCCACAAGGCCGAGCCTTGTCCCCGGGACAAGTTCAAGGGTGATGTCTGAAAAGAGTTGTTTTCCGCCCAGGGATTTTTCTATCCCCCGGCAGGTGATCAGCCGGCGGGTCTTCCGGTTGGTTGCATTAAAATCCATGTCAATGCGGGTGGTCTGGCGATTCCGGTGTTTGACGTCGGCAAGCTCGCTGCTGAGCCGGTCTGCCTGGTCGATGCGGTAGCGCGCCTTGGTGGACCTGGCCTTTGCGCCCTGCCTGAGCCACTCGGTCTCCCTTCGCATCCGGTTGGCAAGGACCTCTTCCTGTTTGAGTTGGGTGGCAAGAATCCGGGTGCGCTCCCGTTCAAAGGTGTTGTACCCGCCCTTGACGCTGATCTGCCCCTGGGGATAGCACCGGCCAAGCTCTGTGATGTTCGTGCACACGGACTCGAGGAACGCACGGTCATGGCTGACCACAACAAAGGCAAACCCGGGGTTTTTGAGGATGGATTCCAGCCAGAGTACGCCGCTGATGTCCAGGTGGTTGGTGGGTTCGTCCAGGAGAAAAAGATCGGGGTCAAGTCCAAGGGCGCGGGTGATGGTCAGGCGTTTCTGCCAGCCGCCGGAAAGGGTGCTGCATTTCTGCGACGGGTCGGTGAACCCGCCGATGCCGATCATCTTTTTAATGCGCCGGTATCGCTCCTGGCCGTGGATGTTTTCTCCGGACAGGCCATCCTCAAGGGTCTGCTGGACGGTCTTGTCCGGATCAAGGGTGTCCTGCTGGGTAAGGTAGACAAGGCGGGTGCTTTTGTTCAGAAAACGTTCTCCTTTTTCAGGAGAGTCCCTGTCGGCAATGAGTTCCAGGAGTGTTGACTTTCCAGAGCCGTTGCCGCCGATGAGGCCCAGGCGCTCGTTGTCTTCAATGTTGATGGTCAGATCGTCAAAAACCGGTTGATCCCCATAGGACTTGACAATGGATCGATAGCTGAAAACAAGTGTCATGGTTTATTGTTTTGTCTCTCTTTTGTTACTGTTTTTCAGCCGTTTATAGACCCCTGCCATGCGGATGATGAATCCTGCAACCAGGGTAAGGCTGATGAGAATGATGAGGCATGCGGCAAAAAAGGTCATGATAAAGCTGAAGGGATCTTTCAGGGAGTAGGCTCCCATGAGAAGATCCACGCCAAAGGTCAGGAAAAACAGGGAGATCAGGACAAGTCCTGTCTGGAGGGGCCACCAGTAATATTTCATCAAATGCAGAATGCCTCATGGTTGTCATGGGTTGTTTTTTTTGGCATACTATAACTCTTTTTCTATTTTAAAGCAATACGGGGAGCGTATGAGACTCTTGCTGGTGGAGGATGATGCCAAGATTGCAGATTTTGTCATAAAGGGGCTTAGTGCTGCAGGGTTTGCCGTTGACCATGCCGTCAACGGCCAGGACGGGCTTTACATGGCCTGTTTTGAACACAACGACCTGATCGTGGTTGATGTGATGCTGCCGGGCCTTGACGGGATTTCCCTGATCAAGGCCCTCAGGGGCCGGGGCTTCAACACCCCGGTGATTGTTCTGAGCGCAAGGGACCGGGTGGCCGACAGGGTAAAGGGGCTTGAGGCCGGGGCCGACGACTATCTGACCAAACCCTTTGCCTTTTCCGAACTCCTGGCAAGAATCCAGGCCCTGATCAGAAGGGCCGGCGGCGTTGTTGAACCGACAACCTTAAGCTATGGGGACCTTAGCATGGATTTGATGAAGCGGGAGGTGAGGCGGGAGGGCAGGGTGGTGGAACTCCAGCCCCTGGAATTTTCCCTGCTCGAATATTTCATGCGAAATCAGGAGCGGGTGGTGTCGAAAACCATGATCATGGAGCATGTCTGGAACTACAACTTTGATCCCATGACCAATGTGGTCGAAGCAAGGGTGTGCCGCCTGAGGGACAAGATTGACAAGGGGTTTCATCCAAAGCTGATCCACACGGTAAGGGGGGCCGGATATGTCCTGGCACGGCGGGAAAAGCGTGCCTAACCTTTTCAGGACCATTGCCTTCAGGCTGACCCTCTGGTATGCGGGGATTTTTTCCCTCTCCTCCTGCCTGGTGTTTGTTCTGTTTTATTTTCTTGTGGCCCACACCATCCAGACTCGCCTTGACCAGGACCTTGTGGACAAGGCCGGCAGGTTCTCTGCCGTTCTTGGGGTGCAGGGGATCAGCGGCGTTAAGAAGCTTGCCGTGCTCGAGGCCAGGGCCGCAGGTGAAAAAAAGATTTTTTTCCGGCTGCTCTATGCCAGTGGGGAGGTGTTTGCCTCGTCCCACATGGGGTACTGGAAGGAAATCCAGGTGGAAAAAGCGGCGCTCCAGGGGCTGATCATGGGCCAGAAAAATGTTTTTGAGACCGTTCGGGCCGGACCCGACGCCCAGGAGATAAGGGTGCTCTACCATCTGACAGGGCACGGGGTGATTCTCCAGACCGGGCTTGCCATGGAGACCTACTCCCATTTTTTCAAGGCCTTTAAACGGGTTTTTCTGGTTGCCATGACCCTTGTTGTCCTGATTTCCGCCGTGTGCGGATGGTTTTTGTCCCAGAAGGCCCTGGCCGGGGTGGAGGCGGTTACGCTCACGGCCCGGAGAATTTCAGGAACCAACCTGGACGCCCGGGTGCCTGTGACCGGCAGCCAGGACGAGCTGGATGTGCTGGCCAACACCTTTAATACCATGCTGGACAGGATCGCAGGCCTTGTGGCAAACATCCGGGAGATGGGGGACAACATCGCCCATGACCTCAAGAGCCCGCTGACCCATATCCGGGGGCTTGCCGAGCTTGCCCTTTTGGGCGATAAGAATCCCAGGGCCTTTGAAACCATGGCCGCTTCGACCATTGAGGCGGTGGACCGGCTGTTGTCCATGATCAACACCATGCTGGTGATCTCCAGGGCCGATGCCGGCGAAGGGGAATTCAAGTTTGAACCCGTTGACCTTTCAGCCCTTGTCCGCGAGGCATGTGAGCTGTTTGATGCGGTTGCCGAAGACAAAGATATTCAGCTCGCGTTCATGGCGCCGTCCCCTTCGGTTGTCAGGGCAGACAGGGGAATGATCCAGCGAGTCCTGACCAATCTCATTGACAACGCCATTAAATACACCCCCCGTGGGGGCAGGGTGTGGGTTGACGTGGTCGACGACGGGGGCGACCGGGTGGAAATCCAGGTCCATGACACGGGCGTCGGCATTGCAGTCCCGGACATTGAGCGGATTTTTGACAGATTTTCCAGGGTTGATCCTTCCCGGAGCGAATCAGGGGCAGGGCTCGGGCTTTGCCTTGCACGCGCCATTGCCCGGGGTCACGGGGGAGACATCTGTGTGGAGAGCGCCTTAGGCCAGGGCAGCGTTTTTTTCCTCAGATTACCAAAAGATAATGTTCCGGTCACTTAACAGTCAGGTGGGATGTATTATAGTTGTATGTATAACCGATCATTTTAAATTCCGGCACGTCCGGGAAAGGAGTTAATAATGAGCGTGAACAGGAAAATTCGTCTTTTTTTTCTCTCTGTTGCAGCCCTTGCCATGGTGGTGGTTGTGTCAATGCCAGCAATGGCCGCTTTGGGTAAATCCGTGGCCATGGTGCCCGAAAGTTTCAGTGAGCTTGCCAAACATGCAAAGCCCGCCGTTGTCAACATCAGGGCGGTCAAGGTCACAAAGGGGGGCGGCCGGGTGTTCAAGCATTTCTACGGCCAGCCCTTTGGCGACAATGATCCGTTTCGGGAATTTTTTGAGCCCTTTCTTCGCCAGCAGCCCCAGAAGGATTACCGCCAGCAGAGCCTTGGATCCGGTTTTATCATCAGCAGTGACGGCTATATCGTCACCAACAACCATGTGGTGGCAGAGGCCGATGAGATCAAGGTCAAGCTCTATGACGACCAGGAGTATGATGCAAAGATCGTGGGCACAGACCCCAAGACCGACCTGGCCCTGATCAAGATTGACGTCAAGGGGCTTGATTACCTTGAGCTGGGCGATTCCGACGCCCTTGATGTGGGAACCTGGGTGGTTGCCATTGGAAGTCCCTTTGGGCTTGAGCAGACCGTTACGGCCGGCATCGTGAGCGCCAAGGGCCGGATCATCGGGTCCGGGCCCTATGATGACTTTATCCAGACCGACGCTTCGATCAACCCGGGCAACAGCGGCGGTCCGCTGCTCAACCTTGCCGGGGAAGTGGTGGGCATCAATACGGCCATTGTGGCATCGGGCCAGGGCATCGGCTTTGCCATTCCCTCAAAGCTTGCATCGGGCATCGTGGATCAGCTCCGAAGTTCCGGAGAGGTGACACGGGGATGGATGGGCGTGGCCATCCAGGATATCACCCCGGAACTTGCCGAGTACTATAATCTCAAGGAAAAGAGCGGTGTGCTCGTGGCAAAGGTGTACAAGGATGATCCGGCTGACCGGGCAGGCATTGTTCCGGGTGATGTGATCACCCACGTAAAGGGTGATGCCGTAGGGTCGAGCAGGGATCTGTCCACTGCCATTGCAGGTCTGGGGGTCGGCTCCAGGGTGCCTGTCACCCTTGTCAGGGACGGCAAGGCAAAGACTGTTTTTGTCGTACTGGTCAAGAGAAGTGATTCCGAACCGGACGAGGCCCTTGCGCAATCCGGCGTTGATGAGTTCGGGCTGGGCCTCCAGGCCCTTGATGCTTCCAATGCGGAACAGCTCGGCTATGCAAAGGATGTTCGCGGACTCGTGGTCATGGAGATCAAGCCCGATGGTAAGGCCGCTGCAAGCGGTATCCGCCAGGGCGATCTGCTGACCGAGGTGAACCATGTCCGGGTGACAACCCTGGATGAATATACGGCAACCCTGGCAAAGATCAGAAAAGGAGGGACGGTCCAGCTTCTTTTCAGGCGGGGTAATACCAGCTTTATAGCAGTTCGCTTTATCAAGCAGTAGAGGCAAGAATTTTTGTTGAAACAAAAGGCCCCGGGGGATGACACCCCCGGGGCCTTTTTCGTAACAACCGGTTTTACCGCAGTGTTCTCCTTGGCTCCCGATACCGGCGTTCCAGCAGGACCGGCATCTGGAGTGGAGGGGTTGTGCAGCAAATTCAGAGCAAAAAAAAAGGTTCTTGAGCCCATGGTGGACTAAGAACCTTAAAAAAATCTATGATTTATTTTTGGTGGAGCTGAGGGGGATCGAACCCCTGACCTCATGGCTGCCAGCCATGCGCTCTCCCAGCTGAGCTACAGCCCCCCAAAAAAACTTTGCAACTTATAGTTTATGGCAAAGGTTGTGTCAATAAAAAAATGCAGCAGGGTCAAAAAAAATATTGGGCGGCACATTGTCCAACAAAGTATTGACACCCGCTCTTATAAAACGGTAAAAGACTGATTTGTATCTGGAACTATTTATTTCGAAAAGTTAAGGAGAGTGTATGCTCAAGTACATGCGTGAAAACACCGGGTCATGGATAATTAAAATCCTGCTGGGTCTTATTGTTCTGGTCTTTGTCTTTCTTGGAATGGGTTCCATCGGGGCCAAGCGGGGCAATGAGGTCGCAATGGTAAATGATCGGCCCATAACCCTGGATGAGTACCAGCGCTCCTATCAAAATATCATTGAACAGATGCGTCAGCGGTTTGGCGACAATCTCAACGATGAAATCCTTCAAATGCTCCAGGTTAAAAAACAGGCTCTGGATCGGTTGATTGACGAACGTCTGATTTCAGGCGAGGCTGACAGGCTTAAAATTGCGGTGTCCAATCAGGAACTTGCCAATTCGTTGCTGGATATTCCGGCCTTTCGGAAAGAGGGCGTTTTTGACCTTGCAACCTACAAGGCTGTGCTTGCAAGAAACAGAATGAGTCCGGAATCCTTTGAATCCATGCAGTTCCAGGCTCTGAAAGAGCAAAAGGTCCGGGACCTTGTTCTAAGCACCCTTTCCGTTTCAGACCAGGAGGCAAGGGCATGGTACACCCATAACAAAACCCAGGTCGGCATCGAATACCTTGTTTTTGATCCGGCAGCCTACGAGGACATTGCGGTTGATACAAAAGCCCTGGCAGATTTTTATGGGGCAAACAAGGAAAAATACAAGTCCAAGGCCGAACTGACGGTTAAATACCTTGAATTTGCAGTCAATGACTATACGGACCGGGTGAGCATCTCCGATGACGATGTCAAGGCGTATTATGAGGAGAACCTTGATAATTACAAGGTGCCGGAAAAGGTTGAGGCCCGCCATATTCTGATCCGTGTGCCACAGGACGCCGACGAGGCGACCGTTGAAGCGGCAAGGAAAGAGGCCGAGACCATCCATGCAAAGGCCTTGGGCGGCGAGGACTTTTCTGCGCTTGCCAAGTCTTTTTCCCAGGGACCCACAAAGGAAAACGGTGGTTATCTTGGCACTTTTGCCAAGGATGCCATGGTAAAGCCCTTTGCCGACGCAGCCTTTTTGCTGGCCCCAGGGGAGATCAGCAAACCGGTCAGAACCCAGTTTGGATGGCATGTGATCAAGGTGGAAGCCAAACTTGCGGCATCAACAACTGCCCTGGACCAGGTGGCTGCTGAAATTCGTAACACCCTTGCCGAGGTCGAACTCAAGAACCTTGCCTATTATGATGCCGGAAAAGCCTTTGACGGTATCATTGACGGGGATGACCTGGAGCAGGCAGGCCTGATTACCGGAAAAAAGGTTTTAACGGCAGGCCCCTTTACCGAAGAGGGGCCGGGTGATGCCGTGGCTGACAGCCAGGGTTTTGCCCAGGCCGCCTTTGCCTTGGCCTTGAACGAGATCGGGGATGTCAAGGAGATTGGTGACAACTATTACATTATAAAACCCGTTGAAAAAATTGATCCGGAGGTGCTGCCCCTTGAAGCCGTTCATGACATCGTGACAAAGGATTTCACGGCCCAGCTTCGGCAGGAACGGGCAAAAAAAGATGCCCAGACCTTTCTTGATGAACTCAAGGGTGACAAGGAAATCAAAGCCCTTGCCAGTGCCAAGGGCCTTGGGATCAAGTCGTCGTCCCTTTTTGCGCGGGGGGCTGCTGCGCCTGAATTCGGATCAAATTCTGAAATCACAGCGGTTGCGTTTGAGCTGACCCCTGAAAATCCGGTTCATCCTGCAGTTATTACGGGCAGTGGCGGGTTTTATGTCATTTCGTTCAGGGAGAAGAAACTGCCGGATGCCGCCGAGATCGATGAAAACCTTGATGGAACCAAAACGTCCCTGGCTCGGTCAAAGCAGGGCAGGGTTTACGGGGAGTGGCTGGGCGAGCTGAGGACGGCCGCCATGATTGATATAAAGAAGGGGTTCCTGGATTAACATGGGCAAGTTAAAGTGGGTGCTGGTTGTCTGTTTCTGCCTTGTCACATTGGCCTCGTGTACCGCCCACACTCCCGCGACCACCGTGGTGGCAGGCCTTGCGCCGGGCCTTGAGCCGGACCCCCGGCTTGTCCAGGGGCGGCTTGCCAATGGCTTGACCTACCTGCTGCTCAAGAATTCAACCCCTGAAAACAGGGTGAGCATGCACCTTGATGTTCAGGCAGGTTCCATGAATGAGACGGATGGAGAAAGGGGGGTTGCCCACTATCTTGAGCACATGCTCTTTAACGGTTCCACCCATTTCAAGCCCGACGAGCTGGTCGAGTATTTCCAGTCCCTGGGCATGCGGTTTGGCGCAGATGCCAATGCCCACACCGGTTTCTATGAAACGGTTTATGATGTTTTTCTTCCCTCGGGAGATCAGGCGTCCATGGACCGGGGGTTTCTTGTCCTTGACGATTTTGCCCAGGGCGCACTGCTCCTTGAGTCTGAAGTGGCACGGGAGCGGGGGGTCATTCTTGCCGAGAAAAGGGAGCGGGATTCCGTTGCCTATCGCACCTTTGGGGCGACCCTGGGATTTGAACTTGCCGGGTCAAGGCTGCCCCAGCGTCTTCCCATCGGCACGGATGAGGTGATCAACAAAGCCGACCGTGGATTGCTCAAGGGGTATTATGATGCCTGGTACCGACCCGAGAATATGGTGCTTGTGGTGGTGGGTGATTTTGATGTCGCCGTCGTAGAGACCCTTATCAAACAGCGCTTTTCAACCATGGTACCCCGGGCTCCCCAGCGGCTTCTGCCGGAGGATACCTGGGATGGGGGTTCCCGGGACCGGGCCTTCCATCATTATGAGCCTGAATCGGGAAACACCACCGTTACGATTGAAAAGGTCCGATCCGTTCCCTTTGGGATGGATACACTGGCGGCCTTTAAACAAAGGGCAGTCCTGGATCTTGCAGAGGCCGCCGTTGACAAAAGGCTGTCAAGGCTTGTCCGGCAAAAGGGGGCCTTTCTCTCCGATGCCGGCATCTATTCGGGTGATTTTTTCCAGGGGGTTCATTTTTCCGCCATTTCGGCTGAATCCGACCCCGGCCAATGGCAGGAAAGTCTGGGTATCCTTGAAACCACCCTGCGCAGGGCCCTTGAATTCGGTTTTTCCGATCAGGAACTGGCCCGGGTCAAGGCTGATTTTCTCCAGGCACTCACCACGGAGGTCAAGGAGGCAGGAACCCGCAAGAGCAGTGACCTTGCAAATGAAATCATCCATCAGGTTAACCGTAAACGCATATTTCAATCGCCAGAACAGCGGTATGACCTTTTAAAGAATTTTGTTGACGCTCTAACGGTTGATGACCTTGTAAAGACCTTTAGGGCAGAATGGGAACAGGGGCCCTGGCTGGTCCTTGTCACGGGCAATGCAGCCCTTGAAGCGGCTGCACCGCTGGCGGCTGAAGATTTGATTCTACAGCGCTTTCACCAAAGCCGTACCCAGACGGTGCACCCGCCAAAGGTGCAGGAACAAATCGGTTTTCCCTATCTTTTGAAACCTGAGACCAGGGGGGTGATCCAGTCTGAAAAAACAGTTGATCCCCTTGATGTCAAGGTGGTTGAATTTGGAAATCAGGTTCGACTGAGTCTCAAACCGACACCGTTTAAAAAAGGGGAATTCCTCTTTAAGGTGGGGTTCGGCCAGGGCAGAAAGGGGGAACCTGAAGCCCTTCCGGGTATTGCGCTGCTGGCGGCAAGTGTCATCAATGAAAGCGGGTTTGGCGGAATTGATAAGAATCAGCTTGAAGCGGCCCTGGCCGGCAGGAATGTCACGGTTCACCTTGATGCGGACCAGGGACGATTCTTTATCACCGGTGCTGCAGGCCCGGAGGAGTCCGAGCTGGTATTTCAGCTGATCCGGAACTATTTCCTTGATCCGGGGTTCAGGCCTGAAGCCCTTGCCCTTGCAAAGGATCGCTATCGCCAGATGTACCACGAGGCCCTGGGATCGCCCGAAGGGGTCATGGCCCTCAGCGGTGATCGGTTTCTGGCCGGTAATGACACACGATTCGGCCTTCCGCAGCTTTTTGAAATTGAACGGATCACCCTGGCTGACGTTCAATCCTGGATGGTCTCCTGTTTTAACAGCGGCACCATGGATGTCGCCCTGGTGGGTGATTTCGACCCCGATCAGGTCCTTGACCAGGCTGCAACCTATCTGGGAACCCTTTCCAATCGAGGGGGGATGGAGATGGAACAATCCCGCCCGGATCCGGAATTTCCAGTCGGGAAAAGTCTGGAGTTGACCGTGGATACAACCCTTGAAAAGGCCCTGGTTCAGCTGGCATTCCCCACGGATGATTTCTGGGATATCGCAAAGGTGAGGCGTTTAAATGTTCTTGGTGCTGTTTTTTCAGAACGGCTTCGGAAAAGCGTCCGGGAGAAGCTCGGGGCTTCCTATTCCCCCTTTGCCTACAACGCCCCCTCCCAATGCCATGACGGGTATGGCGTTTTCCGTGCCGTTGTAAATGTGGAACCGGGTGCCTGGGAAATGGTGCTCGAGGAGATCCAGGGGCTTGCACACAGCATTCGCAGCAACGGGGTGACGCAAAAAGAGGTGGACCTTGCCATTAAACCCATCGTGACCCATATCAAAGATATGCGGCGAAATAATGAGTACTGGCTGGAGTCGGTTCTTTCAGATTCTGGGGATCATCCTGAAAAATTGACGTGGGCAATGACGATTCTTGACGATTATCAGTCGATCACCTTAAGTCAGATTGACCGGCTGGCAGACGCGTATTTGAAGGAAACCAAGGGGGCTTCAATCGTTATCCGACCCCTTGAATAGGGGTGTTCAACCCACAAATATGAACACCCTGCCTAGGCTTGATGATGATTCTCCTCAATGGGTTCAATGACATTGTTTCTCAGATAGAAATCCAGATCAAACAGCTGTTTAAACGACAGTTCCGTGAACTTGACCCGCCGTTTCCTCAATTTCATGGAACTGAATGAAGGATAGTTGGTTATCTCATAATCTTCAATGGTCTTAAAGGGTAGTTCTCCAACGTAATACCCGAGGCTGCTTAAAAATATTGACCGTTCGGGTTTTTCATCTGTTTCATCATTGTTGTCAATGTATTTGAATGAAAGCCCGCCCATGCTGATATCAATGATCTGCCCGAGTCGCCTGGAGTGGGGACTGATGGCAGCGTATGCCCCTTCCTTGGCTTTGTAGCGTTTGTTTTTTCTTCTTTCAACAAATTTTTTTGTGGTGCCCATGGTCAAGTATCCTTTTTAGCGCAGCGGTCAAAGATGTTTAATGTCTTCCATGAATATAAGCAATAAATGTGCCTTTTTGTTGATCGTTTGCCTAATTTCCCCGGAATGTCTTTTTTTGGGATTTTATTCCTTGTTGAACACCTTTGCTTCAGTACTGGTATGAATAGATTGCCATATTTATTATGGCATGTTTTTCTTATTTTTTTAATTTTTGGGCTATTTTTCCTCAAATTGTTTCAGGTCCCGGTTTTTTCTGACCCGGGCCGGGTCAAAGACCCTTCCGCTGATGGCAATATAAACACCCGGTGCAAGGGTTTGAGCCGCGGCAATGGCAAACCCCAGATTAAAGGTGGCATCGCTGGATTTAAATCCTGCCGGTTCCATGGCCCCGGTAAGAACAATGGTTTTGCCCTTGACCGGCTCTAGCGCCAAGGCTGTATCAACCATGGTATCCGTGCCGTGGGTGACAACGATACGATCACAATCTTCTTCAACGAGTGCATCAACCAGTCGTTTTCGATCCGTGTCAGTCATGTCCAGGGAATCTTTTTTTGCCAGGGATTTTATGCTGTATTCAAAGTTGACCCAGGCGTCCCTGAGAATTTCCTTTATTCTGGGGGGGCCGACTTCGTAGCGGCTCATGGCGTCGAAATAGACCTTGTCGATGGTTCCGCCGAGGGTGAAGAATTTAATTTTCATTGGGGGGGACCTCTGTATCCTTCAGATGGTTTAAAATTGTGCAATAGGTTGAAATTGAAATCCCATGGCTGAACCCCCGGTTGCGTAAAAATCCCATTATCTTTTTTTTCAGGTCCGAAGTGTCAAGGTTCTGCCACTGGTTCAGTTTGGATTTGACGGCTCGCAATGCTGCATCTTCGTCGTCAACATCGGCCAGTGCATGCTCAATGGCGGCTTTATCAACCCCCTTTTGCCTGAGTTCGTATCCAATGGCAAACCTTGATCTTGGCCGGAATCGCTCCCGGCTCTCCACAAACAGGGCAGCAAATTCAGCATCATTGAGGAGCCCTTCCCGGGTTAATCGTGCCAGGGTTTCGTCAATGGTTGTCGGGTCAAATCCCTTTTTAATCAAGTTGTTCCGGGTTTCCATGGTACTTCTGGCCCGGGGGGCAAGAAACCGAACCGCCTGGTTGTATGCGCTGGCAAGGTTGTTCATCGTTTGTTGGCAGGCCTCCAACGGATGTTTATGCGAGCGCGTTCCGTGTTGGTCTGCATATCCATGATTGTGTGAAAGGTTCTGGATTGGTCCCGGGTTGACTCAATCTGGGTTCTTGATACAATTTTGTCTCCATAAAACGACTCCCTCTGAAAGGTGACCTCCAGGTTTTCGGGTCTGTTGGCCAGCAAAAATGCCCTTGGAACCGTTTCCACGGCCCATTCAAGGTAGATGGCATTGTTCACGTGTCCATTGAGGTCCAGGTCGTGCATTCTGACCTTAAAGGACAGTTCAAAATCCACACGATCCGGTTCCCTGAGCGTTTTAAACGCCGGGATATCGCCGGAAGTTTCCGGGTCAAGGTACCGGTCCGGCATGTATCGGCTCAACCTGACCGGTCGGCTGTTCTCCTTTTTGATCATCACCCAGAAGGCTCTGGCCGTTACGATCTCAAGGGCGTTGGGGTCGGATATTCGAAACTGACGTAACTCGTAAAGGTTGTTGACCGGGGTCCGCCATGTTTCAATGGTGATATCTTCCCGCCAGGCCGGGGTCGCTTTTATCTCTATCTGGTACCGCACGATGACCCAGGCAAGATTTTTACGGGCCAGATCAAAACCGGAAACCCCCATGTCCGAGGCATGTTCAGAGGCCGTGTCCTGGAGAAGGTTAAGAATACTGACGATTTTTAACTCCCCCTGGGAGTCAAGGGTTGAGTAACCAACCCTGGTTTTTCGGATGTGGGTGAACCGTTTTTCACGCATAGGTCGTTTAACTCTCTGTTGACATCGGGTCATCCACGGTTTCCATCTTTATGACATGGTAGGCCGGCGTTTCATAGGGGTGTACCCTGATTAATGTCTCAATTATGACGGCAACAATATCATTTTTACAGATCAATTCAAGTTTATATTCTTGTTCCCGGTGAATTTTTCCCGTTTCTCCGGAAAAGGGGTTGCTGTGGGCAAGGGGACGGAATTGCCCGGTTCCCCGGGTCTGCCACGCACAGCAGTCGTAATTGCCCCATTGCCCTGCACCTTTTTCAAAAAGTGCTGCTTTGACTTTTTCCAGATGGGATTCGGGTACATAACAGCCTATAAGATACATTTTGCCTCCTTGTTGATCAGATGCCCGGAAGTTTTTCAATCAGCTTGAACGGGCTTTCAAGAAGTCTCTGCATGGTTCCCATAAGACCCTTGCCAACCTCCGCCGGGGGAAGTAGAAAAACATCCGGATTGTCAATAGGTCCCGCTGCCTTTACCGGTATCGAAACCAGTCTTCCCTGGAGAATGCTGCCAAGCACGGGGATCTTTTCGATGAGAAGATCAGCCGTCTTGAACGGTGCCACAAGAAAGGTCAGCTCCAGGCGATCCTTTCCAGGGTCAAGCCAGCCGTTGAAGATGATGGTCATGTCCTGCCCGTCAATGATCACATTTTTAAAAATAATCCGTCCCTGATCCATATCGGCTTCCACGGTCAAGGCGTTGTAGGCAAACCCCTCCTGCTCAATGTTGGGCAGTTTCCCCTTGAACAGGGTGGCAATGTTGATGACCGAGAGTATCCTGGAAAGAAGGGTCAGTTTGAAGATGCGGCCCTTGGGGGAATTGAGGGTGAACTGGCCTTTGACATTGCCGGCAAGGGATGCCGGGGTTCCGGTAGATTCAAGGGCTGCCCGGAGGGAATACCGGCCCTGGATCAGCCCTTTTTTGCCATTGAGGCATGACAGGGTGGTGTCAAGGTCCCGGTCTATTTCATCGGTTGCGAACTGGACGTCAAAGATGCCGTCCCGGTCCACGATGGTACCTGTAAAGTCGATGGTGCAGGCATTGGCCTGGAGAATGGTTATTTTGGTGTTTTCCCTGCCCAGGGTTATCCGGGCTTTTACCCTGTTGAAAACACGCCCGTTGAACTTGAGGGTGTCAACCTTGAGTATAAAGGGAGGGGGTGAAAAACTTTCGGGCACCAATCGGTCTGCTGTTTTTGTTTTGCCGGATTTGAGCGTGTCAAGGTCCAGGAAATCGGTGGAGAGCACAGGGGTGTTCTCTGGATCCGACTCAACCGAGAACTGGTTGTTACCGGTCAGGCGGACCAGTGTCTTCAGGGCCGGGCCTTCTGGGTTTAGGATGCCCTCCAGGCTGCGGGTGTCAAGTTGGCCTTCAAAGATGAACCGGCCCTCCCGGTTTAAAAGCCGGGCAACCCGCATCTCTTTGTCCGTGAAGGTTGCCTGGTTGAGCAAAAAAACACCGTTGTTGACCCCAAGGCTTAGAAAGAGGGTGGCGCCGGTTTTAAACCCAAGGTCGCCGTCAACGGTCAGCCCCGACGCTTTTGCTTCGATAATACCCCGGGTGAGGACAAGGGGCATGGACAGTTCGTCAAGGTGGGGGGCCCGGGTTATGGCAGCGATGAGGTCGGGGGAATGGATGGTGGCGGCCAGTTCTGTGAGTCGTTGAAGGTCCGGTGAAGCCATGAACCTTCCCGAAGCCTTGGAAATACCGGGGGATGATTCCTTGCCGGTCAGGCCAAGGCTGGTAAACGAGCCAATGAGGGTGTAGCGAAGATTTCGGGGCCTTAAAATCGGTCCATCCAGGCTCACCTGGTCAAGGCGGATCTGCCCCTGGGCCGATGCCACGGGTGAGAATGCCGTTTCAAGGGGTTTGAAACGGGTGAGCCAGTCAAAGAGGGGTGGCAGGTCCAGCCGGCCTGAACCGGTTGAAATGGTGAGAACCGGGTCCATGCCAAGGGTTATCCTGGCGTTTATATCGGAAAGAACACCCAGGCTTGAGGTGGCGGTCAGATGATCAATGGAAATTTCATTGTCCTGGAAGATGAACGTCTTGGCTGTGAGTTGAATGTGGCCGGGAATGCGATGGTATTCTCCTTCAACGGCAATGCTGTCGGCCCTCACCGAAACCGTGGGACCCTGGTCGGTGGATTTGATCTTGAGGGTTCCGTCGGCTGTTCCGCTGATTCGATCACACCGGTCAAGTTCCCCGGCCAGCAGGGTCCCGGGTAACAGCACCTTCAGGGTTTTTGAAAGGCCATTAAGGTCTGAGGAAAGGTCAAATTCTCCCTCAAACCCGTTACCCTTTCCCAGAATATCCACATCCAGTGACCCTTTTTTGATCACTCCCCCATTCACACCTCCATGGGTCACATGGGCGGTGAGAATTCCCCTGTCCATGGTTACCCGTCCGTCTATTTTTGAAACCGTCAGTTCTGTCTTGGGAATCTTGACAACCCCGGCCTTGACAGTACCGGTGATTGCCATTGTACGCGGGTTGAAAAGGGATTCCAGGCTGTTTGAACGGAACGAGACACTGACCCTGGGGGCAACCCCGTCCCTTAATATCCAGAACAGTTCCCGGCAGATGGGATTATCCTTGAGAAGGGCAAGGACTGCCGATCTTGTGGCGCCTATTTGTATTTGTTCCCCAGTGAAGGTGACCCGGGCATCATTTGTGACCCGATTAAATTCAAAATCAACGCCCAGGGTGAGCCCGGGATGGTCAAGAACCATTGGGTCGATTGATACGGTCGCATGTTCCTCGGTTACAACGGCCTTTGCCGTTATCTTTTTGCCTGAAATTTCGGGCGAATTCCCATCTTTTATACCTAGGGTTGGCGAGAGCATGGTGATTTCCATGTCAAGCCGGTTGGCTGCCGTGACGGAAAATTGGGTTTTGACAACGGTTGCCGTCAGGCGTGAGATCCGTTGACCCGGAATCAAACCGGAACCGGTTGTTTCATTCAGTTTAATGTCGTTGACGGACAACTCTCCGGAGAGTCTTTTCAGTGCAGGAGAAACGACCAGGGTTCCGTCCATTCGGGCAAAAAGGGAATATTGAAAATTTTCAACATTGATCAAAAGGTCGTTCTGGGTTGACGGCAGCTTGGCAAAGAGCTCACGTGGCGTTGGAAGGTCCGGCATGTGGAATTCAGTCGATGGGGGGCCGTTCGCCCCGGAACCCGTTGAAGGGGATACCTGAATCGTTGTAAAGCTGATTCTGTTGATGTTGATTTTCCCGGAGGCAAGGTCCAGGAGATCGGGATAGACCCGGGTTTTTTTCACCAGGATGTGGGCACCCCTGCCGGTATCCATGTCAAGGCCGGTGACTGTGAGGCAGGGAAGGGGGAAAAGGGTCAATTTGATTTTTTTCGAGGTCGTCGGGGTGTTGAGTCGCTGGGAAAGATAGGTTGAGAGTGCCTGGGTTAAATAGGCGGAGTCACGCATCCAGAAAAAAGTGACGCCCAGACCAGTGGAAACCATTGCCACGCAAATGACGATGAAAACAAAGACGCGTCGGGAAGGTTTTTTGTTAACGGTCATGGTGGCTGTTGAAAGGCGGTTCAGCGCCGACCCGAATGGGGGGGCGCTGAACCGTCGAGTCTATTCCGTGCGGCTGGTGATTTCAACCACATGGAAACCAAAGTTGGTTTTTACAGGACCATGGGGCTTGCCAACGGCTTCGTTGAATACAACCCGGTCAAACTCAGGAACCATCTGGCCGGGGCCAAATTCACCCAGGTCCCCGCCCTGGCGACCTGAGGGGCATTTGGAATGCTTTTGGGCAAGTTCTGCAAAATCGGTTCCATTGTTGATCTGATCGATAAGGTTCTGGCACTGGTCTTCGGTGTCCACAAGAATATGTCGCGCGCTGGCTTTTGCCATTTGAATCTCCCTTCTGTTTCCATGGTTGCAGGACGTTATTTGTCCCTTTGTTCGGGTAAACTAATCAATAACGGGTAAAATTGCAAGGTGGAAATCCCGGCCGCACCCTAGCCGCACCCTACCATGCAAGGCCCTCCTCCCTTGAAAGATCGATGAAATTGACCAAGACCTGTCCGGTCTCCTTGAGCAGAAAATCGTTTTCAGGATCGGCATCCTTGGTTCGGGTCTTGTCATCTTCAAGGGTTTCTAGGGGGGGCAGGTTGCGGCTGTGCCGCAGCTTGTTTTCAATATCCAGCTCCATGGCGGTGAACTGCTCTTTTTCCTGCCTGCGTTTTGTCTCGTTGAGTGACCATTGCTTGATATTATAAATTTGAGAGGCAAGGTCATATTTTTCCCTTAAATAGGTGAACTCAGGGTTGTGCCGGGTGCGTTCTCCATGGGCTTTTTCAAGTTTCTCAATGATCCGGGCAAGGTCCCGATAGGGCTTGAACTCTGCCCGCTGGGAGATGTCCCAGGCCAGGGCCCCTTCAAGGGCACTTTCGCCGGTCTCATCGGGGTTGTAGAACAGGGGGTAGTCTATGTCCGGTGCAACGCCCTGGTTCTGGGTGCTTTTCCCCGAGATCCGGTAAAATTTTGCGCTGGTCAGCTTGAGCTGACCGCTGTATATGGATTGAAGGGCCTGGACAGTTCCTTTGCCAAAACTTCGGGTTCCCACAATGACCCCCCGATTGTAATCCTTGATGGCCCCGGCAAAGATTTCAGATGCCGAAGCGCTCATGCGGTTGATCATGACCACCAGGGGTCCTGTGTAGGCAATGGACGGGTCCGGGTCGGTCAATCGGGACATCGCTCCGTTTCTGCCCTTGATCTGAACGGTCGGTCCGGTTGTGATAAACAGTCCCACAAGCTGATTAACCTCCTGGAGGGAACCGCCGCCATTGTTTCTCAGGTCAATGATGAGCCCGTCAATCTTTTCGGATTTCAGCTCCTCGATCAATTGTCTTACATCCCGGGTGGTGCTTCGATAGTTTTGGTCCCCTGCCTGGGAGCCTTTGAAATCCTGGTAAAACACGGGGATTTCAATGGTGCCGATGGTGTAGGTGCGATTGTTTTCAGTTATCGTGTCAATGCGTTTCTTGGCCGCCTGCTCCTCAAGCTTGACCCGGTCGCGTTTGATGCTGACAACCCTTGCGCTCTGGAGGCCTTTTTTTTCCGCCGGTATGATTTTAAGACGGACCGTGGTATCCTTGGGACCCCGGATCAGTTTTACCACCTCATCTATTCTCCAGCCCACAACATCCTGGATTTCCCCGATGGCGTCCTGGCCCACGCCGATGATCTTGTCGCCCGGCATGAGTTGGCGTGATTTGTCTGCAGGTCCCGCCGTTATCAGGCTTACCACCTTGGTGTACTCGTATTCATTCTGAAGTACCGCACCAATGCCTTCAAGGCTGAGGCTCATCTGAATGTCAAAATCTTCGGACAACCTGGGGGGAAAATATTGGGTGTGGGGATCAAAACTCATGGTAACGGCGTTCATGAACGTTCTGAAGCAGTCGGCCGAAGTGGTCTGGTCAAGGCGGTTAAGCCGGCTGGTATAACGCTTGGTCACCGTTTCCGTGATGGCATCGTCGGTCTCATTGTCAAGCTTGAGGGTCAGAACGGCGTTTAAAAATTCTTTTTTCCAGAGATGGTCAAGGGCCTGCCGGTCGGCAGGCCACGGCATCTCTTTCCTGACAAGGTCAATGGTTTCGTTCGAGTCCAGGTCAAGGGCGGTTTCCCAGGTATGGGCAAGGGTGGTAAAGTAGACAAGCCGTTGTCTGGACCGTTCAATGAACAGGTCGAAAATGGTGTAGGCCGGGGCGAGATCTCCCCTTTTCAGGGCGTTGTCAAACCGGTAGCGCAGGGGCTCAAACCGGTCGATATCCTTCTGGACGAACAGGTCCCTTCCCGGATCAAGCATGTTGAGGTACCGGTCAAATATCAGTGCGGAAACGGTATTGTTCAGGCGTTGGCCTGCGTAGTGGTTTCGTTCGAGTGATCTTGCAATGGCAACGGCGGTGGCCTGGTCTTCGTCGGTGAAGGTGAATTTTTCAGCAGTGGCCAGCCCCTGTTTTGCTCCAGCCTGGGGGGTGATAAAGATCAGGAGTGCTACTACCAGGGCCAGAAAAGAATAAAGGGTGTGACGGTTCATTAAATGTTCTCCAATGTCTCCATGGGGTGGGGCGTGGTCGTGGAAATGGGACCTTCTGGGGTTTCAAGGCTTATTCGACCGATTTTTCCTGCCCTGAGTTCCCGGATAAGAATCTCGGACGCCTTCTGGTAGTCCACCGCACCCCGTTTTTTCAGGCACCCTCGTTTGGCCGCAATGGCCTCGATCAGGGCGATACCCTCCAGGGGCAGCGGGGGTGACAGACTATAACGTTGGCAAACAAGATCCGGATAGGTTGCCATGAGAATCGCCCCGGTAAAACAGGCGATCTCGGTGTAGTCAATGGCCGTGTCAGAAATGGCGCCCATGGCTGCCAGGCGATAGGCCTGTTCCTTTTCATCCATCACCGGCCAGAGTATGCCCGGGGTGTCGTAAATGTCAACTGCGTTTTTCAGGCCGGTCCGCTGCTGTTGGCGGGTGATGGCCGGAACATTGCCAGTTTTTGCAATCTTTTTACCGGCCAGGGTGTTGATGATGGTGGACTTTCCCGTATTGGGAATCCCCACGACCATGACCCTCACCCGCCGTGACTTGCCCTTGGTGACCTTTGTGAGGCAAAGATCCGCCGCCCGCCAGGCGTCATTACTCTGGGTACCTGAGATGGCAATGGCGGTGTCACGCGTTGTTTGGTTAAAATGGTCGAGCCACAGCCGTGTTGTTTCAGGATCGGCAAGGTCATCTTTGTTGAGGATCTTCAGCCGTACGGCGTTTTTGCAGATCGTGTCAAGAAGGGGGTTGCTGCTGGATACGGGGATTCTTGCATCAAGAATTTCCATGACCACGTCAACCTTTGCAACCGCCTTTGTCAAGAGCTCTTTGGTCTCTCGCATATGTCCCGGGAACCACTGGATATCCATTTTACGTTTAAATTCTCCCCTTGTTTCGGGTGGACCTGTTTTTGATGGACCGGATCTCTTGTTCCAGGCGTTTGATTTTCATGGTGTCGGTTTCTGCCCCGGTTTTCTGAACCGTGGGGGTGCCGCTTTTTTTTCCGGGCAGCTCAACGGATCGGAGCCGCTTTTTAGCAACCCCAGCATCTGTTTTGCCGCCCCCAGGATCTGGAAGGGGCTGGCGCTGTTCGTCTTCGTCTCCACCAGGGTCACTGGCAGTCAGGTAGAGAAAGGTAAAGAGGATCCCCCCTGCCACACTGCCAGCAAAACCGCCTGCAAAACAGCAGATGGCGATCTTCAGGGCAGGATAATCCAGGAGAAAGCCCCAGGTTGCTCCCAAAAGGGCACCCAGGACCAACAGGGCTGTTGCTGAAATATACATGGTTGTAGATATACCACAATTTAAACAAACTATAAACGGCAAAAAGAGTTGCGGTCCGGGATCCTCGTTTATTTTACATTCAAGCTCACCATGGGTTTCTTCCCACGACTTTCTTGGTTGAGCAAACGGACACCGACGGATGTACACTGTTTAACGCCATAATTTGAATTGCGGTGCCGGATGGGTTCTGCTTGACTTCATCAGGGCGATTTGAGATCATGCCCTGGGTAATTCTTTAATCGGTTTCCAGGAGTTGTGTCCCCATGTCTGATTCTGTTTCACCCCCCATGTCTGCCGTTTTTATTGTTGTGCTGTCCCTTCTCTTTGCTGTCCCGTCCCAGGCTGCCGATGCAGAATCTCCAGAAGGTTCCATTCCCTCCCTTGTGGAGAGCATCCGGTTCTCCCAGCCCCTTTATTTCTGTGATGACAAGCTTCCCCTGGAGGTTTTTGATGTGAGAGAACGCCTTGAGAAAGAGTTCCTCATTGCCCTCTGGGATCGCCCCCAGGTGATACTGTGGCTCAAGCGGGCCTCACGCTATTTTCCCCACATTGAATCGGTGCTGAAACAGGAGGGGCTTCCGGACGACTTAAAGTACCTTGCCGTTATTGAAAGTGGATTAAGGCCCCATGCCGGTTCGTCCATGGGCGCCATTGGATTCTGGCAGTTCATGAGGTCAACGGGCAGAAACCATGGCCTCAGGGTCGATGCGGACGTGGATGAACGAAGAAATATCTATACCTCCACCGGTGCTGCCTGTCTCTACCTTAAAAATCTCAAAGAGATGTTCGGCTCCTGGTCCCTTGCCGCCGCCGCCTATAACATGGGGGAAAACGGCCTTGCGTCCGAGATAAAGACCCAGGGCGCCCTTGATTACTTTTCCCTCTATCTTCCACTGGAAACCCAGCGGTATGTGTTCAAGATCGTTGCCGCCAAGGAGATCATGAAACATCCTGAACGCTACGGTTTTAACCTCATGGCTTCGGATTATTATCCGGAGATCACCTTTGACAGGGTTGAAATAACCGCCGGATCCGAGGTCCCCGTTGCCGTCATTGCCCGGGCGGCCCAGACAACGTTCAAGACGATCAAGGATCTCAACCCGGAAATCCGGGGCGATTATGTCGCAAAGGGGAAACGGTCGATTCTGATCCCAAAGGGCGGGGCAAAGGGGTTTGAGGGGCGGTTTGCCAGGCTTTTTAAAATATGGGAAACGAGCAATGGTACCGGCCTCCATGTGGTGAAAAAGGGAGAGAATCTGAGTACCATCGCACAACAGTACCAGATGTCCCTTGGGGTGCTTTTGCGGCTGAACCGGCTGAATTCCAAGAGTGCCATCCATCCCGGAGACCGTCTCAAGGTGAATTCCAAACCCTAGTCTGGCAGAAGTTACATCTCGGCCGGGAGGTCTGATCCGGCCGGTTGTTCCTGGGGTTCAGTTGCCCGCTGGCGTTTTTTTGTGCAGGATTTGTCGTCCCGGACAATGGCACAGATATTGGGGTTGTGGAGTTCTTTGCAGGTGGCATGGTTGTAGAGCGGGCATTCGGGATATTGCTTTGACATTTTTTGCTCCCTTTTTGTGGCTTTCGTATCTTCAACATGCATTCGTAGGAGACTATAGCTTAAATTCGGGTTTGTTTCAAGGGGTCAGGATTTCTGCTGGAGAAATCTGCCGCAGATGCACAGGGATGCCCAGGAGAAAATATAGTCAATGAGCCTGGGAACAGAAATCCCCTGGTTGAATCCCCCCAGGTGGGGACCGGTGCTCAGGGAGATATTGACCTTGCCCCGTTCATGGCGATTTACCTCCTCCAATGCCATGCCGCGATCCAGGAGAAAGGATCGGAACGCCTTGTTGTCCATCCTGTTCTGGTCCTCGATTCTGAGGATCTCTTCCATATGGCGGTCCACCCCCATTTCATCCACAAGGGATTTCAGCAGATCCCCTGGAGGTGGGGGAAGGTCAGGCGGGGCATCCACACCGGTAAAACCTGAATAATAACGGTGCATGGCAAAGGTGATTGCCCTGTTGAACAGGGCAAGATCAAAGAGTTCCCTTGCATCCACCGGTTGGCCAAGGGCGTCGTTGCCGCGTTTGTCAGGCAAACTGTTCCTGAAATAACTGCCGGCCACAAGGATGAGGCTCAAAAGGTGGGACCCGATGTGATGGTGCAGATGCCTGGGGTTCTGAACAAAGGCAAAATGCTCAAAATCCCTTAATCCGGACACGGCAAAGTTGGGGTGTCGGCAGCTTTCAAGCCAGCGGTCGAGCCTGCCGCTTCTCTCCCACTGGTAAACGCCCCCGTCTTCCCTGCGACCCTGCTGCACCCGGTTGTGAAACAGGGGGATAACCGCTGTGTGGACAATCCCCATGGCGGCAGTCCGGCCGAGCAGTTCTGCATTGCGGCCAAGTACCCGGGGCAGATCAAGGGGGGCGCCATGGAAGCGGGGTTCGTTGGGATAGTCATAGTAGTTGCCGGCAGCACAAAAGACAATGGCCAGTTGTTCCGGGTGAACCTTGGCTGGAACCGATACCGTATCTGGGATTTCAATGATCTTAAAAAGGCAGGTAGTCCCGTCCTTGACCGGTCGGGGAATGTCAAAATCGGCGAAATCACAGTGGCCATGGGCTTTGAAAAAATCCATCCAACCTGTTTCAAGGGCAAGATTGCCGGGGTCTTCAAGGGGGGTGAGAAATTTGATCACCCCAATCCGACGGTCCCTTGTCGGTGCGGTCAAACTTCTTCCCCGCCATGTGAATGGGGTTTCACTGTCGATGCCAAGGGCCGTGGTGATCCATTCAAACGATCGGGTGCACACCGTGATCGGCCCGGGGACGGGGGGCTTGATGGGAGGTACGGCAAGGGGAAGGGCACCCAGGGCCTCGCCCACGGCCCTGTGCCTGTGACCTGTGCTCGAGACCAGGATGCTTTGAAGCTCGGGGATGATGCGCTCCCCAGGACCTGAAGGGGCTGTGACAAGGATGGCAATCAGGGTTTCGGCGGTTTCCCGGAAAAGGAAAAGGGCCTGTTTCTGGGCGTCGAACTTTTCCGACCGGATGAGAAAAACAAGGGCTTTAACGGTTTTATCGGTCACGGTTGCAATGGATCGACCCAGACGTTCACCAATGGATTTCACAGCCATGTACGCCGCTGAAAAGTCAAGCTCCTGGTTGAGCAGCCTGGATTCAATATCTGCTGGGCCGTTTTCCCCTGGCCGGGCTGGGATCATCATGGGGCTGCCCGATCTACTGCAGCAGATCTTTTTCAGAGATGTTCTCTGATGTTTTTGGCAGCTTTCTGGGTACTGAATTCCCGGAAGCGGCACCTGGCTGGGATGGTACTGATTTTTCCGGAAACTGTTGTTTGATCCGGGCAAGTTCCCTGTCCAGGGTCTTTCGGTCAATGGTGGTCTGTTCCAGGGTGTCTGCCTTTATCTTGACCAGGCTGAGCTCTTTTTGCAGTGCGGCCATGGCCTCCTCCCTGGTGGCAAGCCGGGCGGCAAGGGTGGCGGATTCGGCCTTTTCAGCCTTGACTTCAGCCATCATTTTCTGGATGACGGCTTCCATTTCAGCCGTTTTCTGGCCAAGCTGCTTTTCCATTTCAGCCGTTTTCTGACCCAGACGCTGTTCCATTTCGGTTGACCTTGCAAGCTGTTCAGCCGCCCTGCTTTCCGTGGCGGTCAGGGCTTTTTTCAGCTCATTTTCAAGGGTTTTGGCGGCGGCCGACTCCCGGTCTGACAGAATTTTTTCCAAACGGTCAACGTCGGCCCAGACCTCGCTTTTTTCAGCCTTGGCCGCTGCAAGCCTTGTCATTTCCGACTCAAGATTTTTGAGGGTGGTTTCAAGCTGGTGCTGGATCTTTGCCATGTCCACGGTCATGGCGTTTATTTTGGCGTCCAGGGTTTCGGCAACATCCTGAACCTCGGTCTGTCCGGTGTCATGGACCGCAGCCATCCTGTCTTTGATGTCCATATAGGCAAACCAGACAATGGCGCCGATGAGGCAGGGGATGATGACGGAAATGATGGTGATCCTGTTGCCGAGTTTTTCGATCTTGAGTTCGTTGAGCTCCTGGCGAAAGGCCGCTGCCGACATTTCGTCGTTGTCCGAACCATGACCGCCAATGGTGAAATCGCCCGGTTCTCCGGGGCGGGTGCTCATTGGTTTATTCCCATTCAATGGTTCCAGGGGGTTTGGAGGTGATGTCAAACACCACCCGGTTGACCCCGTCCACCTCGTTGATGATTCGATTGGATACGGTGGCAAGCAGTTCATGGGGGAGTCTTGCCCAGTCCGCAGTCATGGCATCCTTGCTCGTGACGGCCCGGATGGCAATGCAGCTGTCGTAGGTTCGTTTGTCTCCCATGACGCCCACACTCTTGATGGGCAAAAGCACGGCAAAGGATTGCCACAGCTTCCGGTAGAGTCCTGCCGCCCGGATCTCTTCGAGGAGCAGGGTGTCGGCCGCCTTGAGGATGGCCAGTCTTTTTTCGGTGACAGCCCCCATGATGCGGATGGCAAGTCCCGGCCCCGGGAAGGGCTGGCGCCAAACCATGTCCTCATTGAGTCCCAGTTCCAGCCCCAGCTTTCTCACCTCGTCCTTAAAGAGAAACTGAAGGGGTTCGACCAGTTTGAGTTTCATCTTTTCGGGCAGGCCGCCCACGTTATGGTGGGATTTAATGATGGATGTGGGTCCGCCAAAGGCTGATTTGGATTCGATGATGTCCGGGTAGAGGGTGCCCTGGCCCAGGAACTCGGCCCCGTCGATCTTTTTTGCCTCATCTTCAAACACCTCAATAAAGAGGTTTCCGATGATTTTGCGTTTCTTTTCAGGGTTTTCCACATCGGCCAGCTGGTCCAGGAACCGTCGTCTTGCATCCACAAACCGGATGTTCATGTCCAGGTGGGCGGTGAGGCTTTTTTCAAGGTTTTCCCGTTCATTGTTCCGTAAAAGTCCGTTGTCCACAAAGATGCAATACAGGTTCTTGCCAATGGCCCTGTGGATGAGAAGGGCCGCAACCGATGAGTCCACCCCGCCGGAAAGTCCCATGATCACCTTTTTGTCGCCAACCGCCTCCTGGATCTGCTCGATGGCACCGGTTACAAAGGAATCCATGGTCCAGCTTTTTTCGCAGTGGCAGACGTTGAACAGGAAATTCTTGAGCATCTCAAATCCGCCCAGGGTGTGCTCGACCTCCGGGTGGAACTGAAGGCCGTAGAATCTGTTTTTCGTGTCGGCAACGGCTGCTATTTCCGTGTTCCGGGTCGAGGCGGTCACGGTAAATCCTGCAGGCAGGCGTTTGGTCGAATCCCCGTGGCTCATCCACACCTGGGTGTTCTTTTCAAGCCCTGTGAACAGGGGGTCATGGTCCCGGATGGTAAGGTCTGCAAAGCCGTATTCACGCTTGTCCGAGCGTTCAATGGTGCCGCCAAGGGCATTGATCATGAACTGCATGCCATAGCAGATGCCGAGGATGGGGACGTTGAGGTTGAAGATCTCCGTGTCCACCCGCGGGCTGTTGTCCTCGTAGATGCTGGACGGTCCCCCTGAAAGAATGATTCCCTCGGGCTTGAGGGCCTTGATTCTTTCCATGTCGATCCCGGCAGGCTCCACCTGGCAGTATATTTCGTTTTCCCTGACCCTTCGGGCAATGAGCTGGTTGAACTGTGAACCAAAATCAATAATGAGTATCATTTTATTTCCTGAAGATATGCGGTTGTTTTTTTGAATTTAAAGACATTATTTTACGTGTAACTGACCCTAAAAAGCAAGCGGTTTTTTAAATGAAGATTGCCTAATTTGCCTGAATATGATTTATTGGATCGATGAATCATTGGTGGTTTTTAAATCAAAAAGCATTGAAAACAGGAGTATTATATGTATGACGCAAGTGATCTGAGAAAGGGCCTGAAATTTGAGATTGACGGGGATCCATTTGTGATCGTGGATTTTCAGTTCAAGAAACCGGGCAAGGGCCAGGCCCTCTACAAGTGCAAGTTGAGAAACATGATCTCCGGGGCCCAGTTTGAGCGGACGTTTCGGTCGGGTGATAAATTCAACGAAGCCTCCCTTGAGGAACATGACATGGAGTACCTCTATTCCGAGGGCGGCAACTTCTGCTTTATGAATTCGGTCACCTATGAGCAGGAGTTCCTTGGAAAGGATCAGGTGGGAGATGCCGTGAATCTCTTGAAGGACAACACGGTCTGCACGGTTCTTTTCTTTAACGGCAAGGCCATCGGTTTGACCCTTCCCAACTTCATCAATCTGCGCATTGTTCAGTCCGATCCCTGGGCCAAGGGGGATACGGCCACCGGCAGCACCAAACCCGCCACCCTTGAAACCGGGTATGAAATCCAGGTTCCCCCCTTTGTTGAAGAAGGCCAGCTGGTGAAAATCGATACCCGAACCTGCGAGTATGTTGAACGGGTGAACGAGTAGGGGGCAATGGACAATCTTTCAAAACCGCCGATTGTGAAGGGTATTCTTGTTGTAGACCCTGACGACGGGGTCAGGCAGAACCTGGTTGAAGCCCTTGGGCACGGCGGGTATGATTGTTGTGGGGCATCCACTGCCCGCGGGGCAGTCACCATCCTCCGGGCCGGGGGAATTGATCTTGTCATCTGCGATATTACCCTGCCGGATATCGACGGTCTCGGGTTCATGGCCTTGGTCAAGGCGGACTGGCCGGACCTTGATTTTATTCTGATGATACCCCAGGGCGGGGATGACGCCTGCCTTGGGATCGTGGACGCCGGTGCCGCAGATTTTGTCTCCAAACCCCCGTCACCCAATGCTGTCATTGCACGGGTCAAGCGCATTGAACGCGATCGCAGGATCGTTTTTGACCTGCGCCGGACGAACCATGGGTTTGCCGTTACCATGGAAGGGATAAAGGAGGTTTCCCGGGCCAAGGGGGATTTCCTTGCCCGAATGAGCCATGAGATCAGAACCCCCCTGAGCGGCATCATGGGATATGCCGAAATTCTGCCCGACACCCGCCTTAACCCTGAACAGGCGGAGTATGTCACAAATATAAAAAAGAGTTGTGATGTGCTTCTGGGTGTTGTCAATGATATCCTGGATTTTTCCAGGGTTGAGGCGGGGGAAATCGGTCTTGATCCCATTGATTTCGACCCTGAAGTGCTCTGTTTTGAATGCCTTGAAATGGTGAGAACCCAGGTGGATACGACCCGGGTTGAGCTTCTCTGCCGTATCTGCGATTGTGTTCCCGGCTGCGTCAGGGCCGATCCCAACCGGTTTCGCCAGGTGCTGCTGAACCTGCTTGGCAATGCCGCAAAGTTTACCGAGGATGGGGTGATTGAACTCAGCCTCAAGGTAGGAGAAAAGACGGAAACCGGGATCGTGCTCTGCGCCGCAGTGCGTGATACGGGCATCGGCATTCCCCCGGCATCCCTGGATCTTATTTTTCAGCCTTTTCAGCAGGTCCGGGACAAGGTTGGAAAGGACCGCGGGGGGACGGGGCTCGGGCTTTCCATCTGCCGGAATATTGCCCGTCGCATGGCAGGAGATATCACGGTTGAAAGCCAGGAGGGAGAGGGGAGTGTGTTTACCTTCTCATCCCGGGTGGTGCCCGTGGAAAAACACGCTGAACAACGGATTCAACCGGTTGAACCGGCGGGGTGCCGGGTGCTTCTGGTCGCAGCCACCCTGGCATTTGGGGCCATGGTGTCAAGGGAGTTGAAGGCTGCAGGACTGATTGTTGATCTGGTCCTCAACGGCAGGGATGCCCTGACGCCCTTTGACGGCACCTGCCCTGTTGCCTCCTGCCATGATGTGGGGGTGGTCGATCTAAAGGGCGGGGGGGATTCCCGGGATGTGGTGGCAAAAATCAGGCGGTTGACGCCCGACTGTCCTGAATTCCCGCTGATTGCCTGTGCAAATCCAGGCCCGGGCGCTGCCGGGCGCTGTCAACAGGCAGGCTTTGACGGCTTTCTGCCAAAGCCTGTGCAGCCCAGAAAGCTTGTCTCCATGATTGCCGGTGTTCTTGGCATGAACGTGGACCTTAACGCCGGCAGGAGCAACCGGATCGAAACGACCAAACTGGTCACCACCCATCTTCTGGCTGAACAGGCCAAACGGTCCGCCGCCATTCTTCTTGTTGACGATAATCCCGTGAACCAGCGGATGGCGACGATCATGCTCTCAAAGGCCGGATATAAGGTCACCTCGGCCGATAATGGCCCGCAGACCCTGGCGTTGTGCCGGGGGTCGAAAAATCGGTTTGATCTCATTCTCATGGACATCAATATGCCCGGGATGGACGGGTTTGAAACCACCCGGCAAATTCGGATCATGGAGGGTGATTCCGGGGACAGGACGCCCATCATTGCCTTTACGGCCAATGTGCTGCCCGTGTTTAAAGAGCGTTGCCGCGGGGCGGGCATGGACGACTTTTTAACCAAACCCTTTCGACGCGAGGATATCTTTGCCGCGGTTAAAAAATGGGTTGTTTGATTGCAGTCTGATCAAGGGTTTGATATAAAGAATATTTTTTGCAGTTTTACGGATCACAGCCGGGGGAAATGGATGAAAAAAACGATAAAAAGAATGTCCCGATCCAAGGGGTTTGTGGTGTTGCTTTACCGCCTGGTTCGGGCCTACACCTGTCTGCTCAGAATCCGGGTCGTGAACGAGTCCTTCTGGCAGCGCCATATTGACCAGGGCGGCTCGGTTGTCCTGTGTGTCTTTCACCAGCATTTTTTTTCCCTGATCCGCCATTTCAAGCGCTATGGGCGTTTTCATCCCTGCATCATGATCAGCCAGAGCCGGGACGGTGATATCATCGCGCCGGTTGCACAGCTCACAGGCTGGCATGTGGCCCGGGGCTCTTCATCCAGGGGCGGCAAGGACGCCATGGAAGAGATGATCCAGCGGCTTGAAACCGGGTGCCTTGGGGCAAACCTTGTGGACGGCCCCACCGGCCCCGTCGGCAAGGTGAAACCCGGGGCAATCCGCATGGCCCAGCGGTCGGGCGCCTGGCTTGTGCCCTGTGTGGTGATTCCGGAGTCGGCCTGGTTCTTTCGTTCCTGGGACAGGTTCTTCGTCCCCAAGCCCCTTTCAAAGGTAACCATTAAATATCTGTCCATGGAAACGGTAGACGCAGGTGCAGACCGGGACGGGTTTGAACAGATCCGGAAGCGTGTCGAGACCGCCATGGCACCCTATCTGTTAACATAGCGATCATTAAATCAGTAAACAACTTGGAATTGAATATGAAAAAAAAAACCAATAGGCAGGATCCACCCACCCCGGTCTGGACCTTTTTCTGCTCGGTCAGGCTCACCGTGGTGGTGTTGCTTGCCCTTGCCTTTACATCCATTATTGGAACGTTGATTCCCCAGAACGGAGCCGACGCCTTTTATCTTCAAAAATACGGGCAGGGATGGTCCAAGGTGCTCATGGCCCTTGATATCGATGACATGTACCACTCCTGGTGGTTCTTGACGCTGCTTGCCCTGCTGGCCGTTAATATTGTTGTCTGTTCCATCGAGCGCCTCAGGGTGACGTGGAAGATCATTTTTCCTAAAAAAGTCGTGTTCCGACTGGATCGGTTCAGGCGCCTCAAGGACCATGAAACCTTTGCAGCAAGCCTTGATAACGGTGAAATTGTCGGGCGGTTTAACGATTTTCTGAAACAACGGGTCGGAAAGGTCACCCAGGAGACCCTTGAGGGCGGCACGGTCCTGTTTGCTGAAAAAGGTCGCTGGACCCGCATTGGCGTATATGTGGTCCATGCGAGCATTCTGCTACTGCTCGTGGGGTCTGTGATCGGCGGGGTGTGGGGCTTTAAGGGCCATGTATCCATCCCCGAGGGCGAGACCACGGACGTGATTGAACTCAAACAGGGGGCCCACGAGCACCTGACCCTTGATTTTGCCATCCGCTGCAACACCTTTGACGTTAGCTTCTATGACACCGGCGCACCCAACGAGTTCAAATCCAACGTCACCCTGATTGAAAACGGGGTGGAGGTGCTGACCACGGATATTATCGTGAACCACCCCCTGCGGTACAAGGGGGTCAGCCTTTACCAGTCAAACTACGGCACTGCCGCAGCAAAGTCCGTGTCGATCACCATGACAAGCAAGGATAGCGGCCTTGCCTTTCAGCAGGAGATCGAGTTCAACAAACCCATTGCGCTTCCGGAAAACCAGGGCAGCTTTGTCATGGAGCATTTTACCAGGGGGTATAACTTCCAGGGCCACAACCTGGGCGAGTCGTTTGTGGGCAAGGTGATCGCTCCCGATGGTACAGAGACCCAGATCGTCATCCCGGTGAAGTTTCCCACCTTTGACAAGATGCGGCGGGGCACCTTTGCCTTTGCCGTGGATCATTTTGAAAAGCAGTACTACACCGGCCTCCAGGTCAACCGGGATCCGGGGGTCTGGTTTGTCTATTCCGGGTTTATCCTCATGATCATCGGATGCTGGATCACCTTTTTCATGTCCCACCAGAGCTATTGCGTGGAGATAAAAGATCTTGGAAAGAATAAAGTCATGGTCGATGTTTCGGCAACGTCCAATCGTAACCCCCAGAGTTTGAAATTGAAAACAGCAAAACTTGCTCTATCCATGAAGGAATTAAAATCATGATAAACAGCCCCGTCATACTGTCCATCACCACCTTTGTGTATGCCCTAGCTGCAGTGCTTTACATCGGCTCATGGACCTTTAAAAAAAAATTTCTCTCAACCCTTGGCATCTGTGTGCTGGTTGCAGGGTTTCTCGGCAACACGGCCGGCATTGGCCTCCGGTGGATCGAATCCTACCAGATGGGCTATGGCCATGCCCCGTTTTCCAATATGTACGAGTCGTTGGTTTTTTTTTCCTGGACCGTTGCCGCCCTTTACATCTTTGTGGAGTTTAAATACCGGGAGCGGATCATCGGGGTGTTTGCCACCCCCCTGATTTTTCTGGCCATTGCCTATGCCTCGCTTTCCCCGAACATTGCCGACAAGATAACCCCTTTGATTCCCGCGCTCAAAAGCAACTGGCTCATTGCCCATGTGATCACCTGTTTTCTGGGGTATGCCGGGTTTGCCGTGGCCTTCGGGTTTTCCATCATGTACCTTGTCAAGCCTGAAAACAAGGACGAGGGGCCACTCCTGTCAAAGCTTCCCCCCCTGGCCGTCATTGACGAGCTGACCTACCAGATGGTGATGTTCGGTTTTCTCTTTCTCACCATCGGCATCATCACCGGGGCTGTGTGGGCCAACTCGGCCTGGGGTACCTACTGGTCCTGGGACCCCAAGGAAACCTGGTCCCTGATTACCTGGCTTGTCTACGCGGTGCTGCTGCACCTGAGGATGATGCGGGGCTGGAACGGAAAACAGATTGCCTGGGTTTCCATTCTGGGGTTCATGGCGGTCCTGTTTACCTATTTCGGCGTCAACCTTCTGCCCGGACTCCACAGTTATGCCTAGATTTTGTCTTGACAAGATTTACATATGTTATATAGATTGACCTTAAATTTTAAAACCAGCAGGGATGTGTCTGTGGAAGTGGCGTACACCGCCTTCTGCAGCGTAAATATAGAGCCTTGATCAAATAAGCGTTTTGTTCGTGCCAGTGCTTAGGTCGTGGGGTTCAGTGCATAATAGTATCATCAACATTTTAATTGATGGGGTTTTCATGAGTGAATTAGAAGAGAAAACTGAAAACGGTTCAACGGATGCACCCGAAAAGGACGCATCCCGGGGACAGGGAAAAAAAGAGGAATCAGCCACGGGGTACGGCGTTCTCTTTTTTATTGGGGCGTTTGCCGTCTGCTTCTTATCCGGGTGGTTATTGTTTCCCAATCTGCTCTATTCAAAAAAAGAGCAGCCGTTTAGCTTTAACCACGCCCTCCATGTGGACGAGATGGGAGGGTGCGATGCCTGCCATTTTTTCCGTGAGGATGGTAGCTTTTCCGGTATGCCTAAGACATCCCAATGCATGGAGTGCCACGAAAGCCAGCTGGGCGACACCAAGGATGAGGAAATTTTTATAACCGAGTATGTGGAAGCGGAAAAAGAAGTTCCATGGCTGATCTATTCAGAGCAGCCTGACTGTGTTTTCTTCTCCCATGCGGCCCACGTCATCAAGGCGGGTATGGATTGCAGGTCATGCCACGGCGATATTGGTACGTCAACCACCACCAAGACCTATGAGGAGAACAGAATCACGGGTTACAGCCGGGATATCTGGGGTAAAAACATCTGGGGAATCAAGAAAAATTCCTGGGATCGCATGAAGATGGATGATTGCGCAGAGTGCCATGAACGGGAAACAGGAAGCAAGGGCGCATGTTTTCAGTGCCATAAATAGGCCATGGCCCTTACTTGGAACTTTTTTAAATTTATTGAGGTGTAACCTATGAAAGTAGATAGACGAAGCTTCCTGGGCCTGGGATTGGGCGCTGCCGCTGGTGTGGCAGTAACACCTGCGACCTGGAAGTTAATGGACGATTCGTCCATCTGGACCCAGAACTGGCCCTGGACCCCCGTGCCCCCGGCCGGAGAGGCAACCTATGATAACACGGTCTGCACGCTCTGTCCCGGAAACTGTGGGCTCATGGTTCGAAAAATAGACGGTCGACCCGTCAAGATCGAGGGAAGGAAAGATTACCCTGTGAACGCGGGCGGCGTCTGCCTCCATGGTATCTCAGCCATTCAATATCTCTATGATCCTTCAAGGATCAAGACCCCCCTCAAGCGGGAGAATGACGCCTTTGTTGAAATTACCTGGGACGAGGCCCTGAACATGGTGGCCGAGCGTCTCTCCGAGATCAGGGCATCGGGCAGCGCAGACAGGATCGCCTGTGTCACAGACCAGGCAAAGGGGACCCTTGCCGGTCTGTTTGCACGGTTTTTAAAGGCCTTTGGTTCAAACAATGCTTACGCCATGGACACCATGGAGAAAACCTGGGAGGCAACCCTTGAGAAAATTCACGGGAAGCGTTCATCCGCAGGGTTTGACCTTGAAAATTCAGATTTTGTTCTGAGCTTTGGCGCCGGAATCCTCGAAGGCTGGGGATCGCCGGTCAAGAATTTCCGGATAAACAGCTCGAGAAAAGAGCGGGGGGCAACCCTGGTCCAGGTGGAGCCACGGCTTTCAAATACTGCCGCCAATGCCGATGTCTGGATTGCAGCAAAACCGGGAACCGAGGCAGATCTGGCCTTTGGCATGGCCGCCGTGATTATCAAGGAGAATCTGTTCAATACCGCGTTTGTGACGCCAGCGGGAACGGGGCTCCAGGAGCTTGCGGCCGTGCTTGCCAAAGAGTATGGGCCTGAAGCCGTTGAACAGACAACCGGGATCAAGGCCGCCAAGATCATAGAAATTGCCCGGGACTTTGCCCGGTCAAGCGCTCCCATTGCCATTGCAGGACGGGGCAGGGGAATGAGTGCCGGAAGTGTCCGGGAGTTCAGCGCGGTTCACCTTCTCAACTGCATTGTGGGTAACATCAACACCAAGGGCGGTGTCTGGACCCTGGCTGCCCAGGATTACGAAAAGTGGCCAGACGTTGAGCTGGACGACCTTGCAACGGCTGCCCTTGAACAGGCGCCCCTGGATCCGGCAGGATCCATGGCAGGTCTTTTTGCAACAGCCGGCAGGGAAAAAACCGTCGAGGCCCTTTTGATCCATCAGGCCAATCCCTGCTTTGCCCTGGACGACGCGCGAGCCGTTACCGAAGCCGTGAGAAAGATCCCCTTTGTGGTAAGTTTTTCGTCGGTGATGGATGAAACCACCCGGGAGGCCGATGTGATCCTGCCCGGCCACATGCTCCTTGAACGCCTGGAGGACAGGCCGTCGGGCGCCGGTGTGACCCAGCGGGTTACAGGACTTTCTCGACCCGTAATTGAACCCGTATTCAACACCCGAAACCCCGGGGACGTGCTGTTGGCGCTTGCCCAAAAGATGGAAGGCACCATTGGGGCAAGTTTTCCCTGGGAATCCTATGAGGAATGCCTTGAAGCCGTCACTGGTGACCTGTGGGCGGATCTCTCCGACCAGGGGTATGCGGCTGAAACAGACACCCCGCCCAAGGGCGCGGTAAAGGTTGATTTCTCGTTTATCGTAAAGAGCCGGACACCGGTTGAGATGGAAGGTGACGCAAAGGCCTTCCCCCTGGTCCTGGTTCCCGTTGACAACGTCAGGATTTCGGCCGGATCGTTGATCTCTTCACCCTTTGCCGTAAAAACCGTGGCCGACACCGTTTTAAAGGGTAAGGACCTGCTGGTGGAGATCAATCCTGAAACAGCCCGGGCAAACAAGCTCTCCCACGGGGATCTTGCCGTCATTGAAACGCCCAAGGGCAAGGCAACGGTCCGGGTGAACCTGTTTGAGGGGATCATGCCGGGGGTTGTTGCCATGGCAAAGGGACTTGGCCATGTGCTCGACAGCAATAAGTACGTGGGCGGCAAGGGTGTGAACATAAATGAACTCATGGGGCCGGTTGTGGACCCTGTTTCAGGACTGGACGCTGCCTGGGGAATCCGGGCAAGTATTTCCAGGGCCTAAAACATCATGGGTAATTTTCATAAGAGGTTCTGATGAAACAAGACAATCACGGAAAAAATCATAAATTCGGAATGGTTATTGATCTGGACAAGTGTACCGGATGCGGATCCTGCATGGTGGCATGCATGTCTGAAAATAACGTTCCGTTCAAGGAAGATGAAACCAGGAAAAAGGACAGCATCACCTGGATGCGGGTCTATAAGCTCACCAACGGCAAATCTTTTCCTGAAACTGAAATTTGTTATATGCCCCGCCCCTGCATGCACTGTGGGGGCAAGGGCGACCATGGCCATTCACCCTGCGTGTCGGTCTGCCCTGCGGTTGCAACCGATTATGAACATGCCACGGGTATTGTCAGCCAGATCTACACCCGCTGCTTTGGCTGCCGTTACTGCATGGGAGCCTGTCCCTACCATGTGCGCTACTTCAACTGGTGGGATCCCAAATGGCCCGAAGGCATGGAAAACTACCTGAGCCCCGATGTTTCCCCCAGGATGAGGGGCGTGGTTGAAAAGTGCAGCTTCTGCTACCATCGGTATCAGCAGGCAAAGGATCGTGCCTATGTTGAGGAGCGGGATGAGATCGAGGAGCAGGAATATCAGACGGCCTGCACCCAGGCCTGTCCTGCCGGTGCCATCACCTTTGGCGATTTGAACAATCCTGACCATGCCGTCCACCAGATGGTGAAACCCGATCCCCATGCCTGCGGAAAGCCGCGAAACCCCAAGGCGTTCCGTCTGCTTGAACGGCTTCAGACCAACCCCAAGGTTTATTATATCTCCGAAAGGGAGTGGGTCAGAAAAGCCGGGGACAACTACCTTGAGGGCGAGTGGGAACGGGTCAAGAACAATCATGACAAAGGCCATGAGTAACAAATCAACCGTTAGGAGTGAATAGATATGGATTCTGCATTAATACCTGAAGGCACCAAACGATGTCCGTTCCCGGTTTTTGCCGCTGGAATTGCCATTGTCGGTGTCGTGCTTCTCTGGGGCGTCTACGCCATGGGGCTCTGCTGGTTAAAGGGCCTGAACCAGACCAACATGAACGACTACTATGGATTTGCGCTCTGGATCTGGGCCGATCTTGCCGTTATCGCCATTGGCGGCGGCGCTTTTTTCACAGGCCTGTTAAGGTATGTGTTCGGCATTGATGAGCTTAAGAATATCATCAACCTCGCCGTTGTCATCGGGTTCATCTGCTACAGTTCAGCCCTGTTGATCCTTGCCATTGATATCGGACAACCCCTGCGGGGCTGGTTTATCTTCTGGCATGCCAATGTCCACTCGATGCTCACAGAGGTGGCCTTTTGTCTGTCCCTTTACTTCAGCGTTCTCACCATCGAGTTTATTCCCTTGATCCTTGAGAACCGCCAGGTGGACAAGGTGCCGTTTTTCCACAACCTGGGCCACAACATGCACGGAGTGATGGCGGTATTTGCTGCAACCGGTGCCTTTCTTTCCTGCTTCCACCAGGGCTCCCTTGGCGGCGTTGCAGGTGTCATGTTCGGACGGCCCTTTGCCTACCGGGAAGGTCTTCTGGTATGGCCCTGGACCTTTTTTCTGTTTACCTGGTCTGCTGCGGCCTATGGACCGTGCTTTACCTTGACGGTCCTCAAGATGTTTGAAGGAATCACCAAAAAACGTCTGGTCAAGGACAATGTGGTTCACCTGCTGGCCAAGATCTCCGGCTGGATGATCACCACCTATATTGTTGCAAAGATCATCGATACCATCTACTGGGCAACGGTGACCGCTCCTTCCCAGGGATTCAAGCTCATGGATTTCTATTCGGACAACGCCTTTTACGGCATCTGGATTCTCATTGTCGAGATCGTTGTGTGCGGCATTGTTCCGGCCGTGATCCTGATCAAGAAAAGCTATCGGGAAAATTCCCGCCTGCTGCTGACCGCCATTGTGCTCGGCACCCTCGGGGTCTGCCTCAACCGCTGGGTCATGGTGCTCCAGATCATGGCCGTTCCGGTCATGAGCTTTGACACCTGGGCGCTTTACTACCCCAGCTGGCAGGAGGTTGCAACCACGGTTCTTCCCGTGGCCTACGGCGTCATTCTCATCTCCCTGGCCTACCGGTATCTGCCGGTATTTCCCCAGGAGAAAGAGCTCAATGCGGATTAACCAGATCAGATTAAAGACTTACTTGAAGTAAAGTAAGTCAGATAAGGGAGAATCATTATGTTTCCGTTTAGTTTTGAATGGGCGTGGGATGCAGGTCACCTGCTGTTTTTCGGCGGCATGTGGTACACGGTCGCCATCCTTGGCGCGGGCCTCACCTTTTGCCTTGTGAAGACCATTGCCGATACCCTGGCAGGCAAAGGAACCCACCATTAGACAATAGCACCCTACACCGTTTTTGATGTTTAAAAAGGCGTAGCCCCGGCTCTTCGCAAGAGTCCAGGGCTACGTCTTTTTTATTTATATAACCGGCGCGGCCGGAGCGGGGGATGGCATCCGGCCACAACGAATGTTGAAACGCCTCGGTTTGCAATGCTTTGGCGGGTGTTTCTTATAAAACGATCGAGGGGTTGCGATCCTAGGCAATGAGTTCAAGGGCAAGGCGGGACCAGAGTTCCAGATTGAGCGCTGAAAGGGTCTGTGTCGGTTTCCATGTAAAGTCCATGAGTTCGGGTCCGGGTGAAAAATCTTTGGGGTTGCAGGTTCGCAGGGTAAAGACAGCCCCAAGGTGTACGCTTCCCACCGGGGTCTCCTCCTCGTTGATGATACCGCAGAAACCCGGGAGCTCGTTGTCCGGGCGTTTGACCAGTTCTTCATCCAGCTCCCGCGTCATCCCCGTGGCCAGGGCCTGTTCAAACAAGGAAGGGGTCTGGCAGTCCCTGGAATTGATGTGACCGCCGATGCCAATGGACCAGAGGTCGTGGAGGCGCTGTTCACTGCCGTTTCTCAGGTAGGCTGCCGTGAGTTTCCGGTCTGCTGTCTGGATAATGATGTAGGGGATGATCTGCTTGAATGAGGGGTCGGTTTCAACACTGCCGCGCGGCTTAAACTCAAACCCTGCCTGGTCGCAGGTCCGAACGAACAGGTCTTTGTCGATGTTGATGACACTTTTTTTTTGGACCCAGGGAGCTGGAAGAGACTCCCTTTTGATGCAGAGCACCTTTTCCTGGTGATTCATTTTATTCCTTGCAAGTTGAAGATTATTTTAAAATGGCCGTGAGTCGCTGGGGAAAATCGGTGATAATGCCGTCAACCCCGGCCTTTAAAAACCGGTTCATGTCCCGGGTATCGTTCACGGTAAACAGATTGATCTTTTTGTTTCTGCCCTTGAGCGCCTGGATGATCGTTTCGTCAATACAGGTGTGGTTGAGGTTGTAAGTTTCGAAATGATAATCCTTGAAATCAAGGATCTCTCCATCCCAGTCTCCAAGGAGCGCCTGGACCTGAACCCCGGGTGCCATGGCCTCCACCTGTTTGAGCCAGGTGTGGTTAAACGATGAAATCACAAACTGGTCAAGGCCAATGCCGACTCGCTTGATCATCTCAAGGGTTCGCTGGGGCAGGGGGAAGGTTTTAAAACTGCCGGGCAGATCCTTTAATTCAAGGTTCACCTGCCAGTTGTTATCCCGTGTAAACACAAGGGCCTCTTCCAGGGTCGGCACCCGTTCGGTCTTGAACGCGTCAAGGTCCAGAGGGCTGACGTTTCCGGCGGCAATCTCACCTGCCGGGTCGGTTGCTTCAAAATAGCTGCCCGCGCTCAGGGTCAGGATTTCCGCCAGGGTGAACTCAGTGAAAAGATAGGACGGCCGGCCTGGAAAGACCGTGGTCGCATTGGTGGTTCGTTCAAGGGAGTTGTCATGGAAGAGGATCAGGGCCTCGTCCTTTGTGACGCTGATGTCGGTCTCCCAGAGGTCTGCACCCAGGTCAAGGGCGCGTTTAACCGCTGCCATGGTGTTCTCAGGGGCCAGGCTTCTGGCACCCCGGTGGGCGATGTTTTGGGTCATGGTTCATCCTGTTTAAGGTTAAAGGGCAAGCAACCTTTCCCTTATACTGAAATATCCATTCCAAGTAAAGTGTGTTGACAGACCGGGCGTCAACTGGTAAGACCTCTTACCAGCGTCCACGGATAAAAGGATATCACATGGAAAAACGTCTGGGCCCTGCGGCCCATGCCGAAGCCCAGGTTCTAGAGGCAATACTCAACCATGAATTCGCCCCGGGCACAGCACTGCCCGCCGAACGAACCCTTGCCGTCACCCTGGGGGTCACCCGGCCGACCCTGAGGGAAACCCTCCAGCGCCTTGCAGCCAGGGGATGGGTCACCATCAGCCAGGGACGCCCCACCCGGGTGAACGATTACCTTGACAGGGGAGGGCTGGCCCTGCTTGGCTCCATGGTTGAATTTCAAAAGGGGCTGACGCCGGCCATGGTGGAAAATCTTCTCACGGTCAGGCAGGTCCTTTTGCCGGGGATTGCGGGGATCGCAGCGGCGCACGATCCCCAGTCACTTTGTGATTATCTTCAAGCGCTGCCCGAACCAGACGCGTCCGCTGAACGATTTGCCCGGTACGACTGGGACCTTCACCTTTTGATGGTGAGATTGACCGACAATCCCGTGTTTAAATTCATGTTCAACGATTTTGAGGCCGTGTTCCACAACCTGGGCCAGGGTTATTTCTCCCAGCAGGTTGCCCGTCAGGCATCCCTTGATTTTTACCGGGATCTCTTGCAGATTTTGGGGAAAAAAAGGGGGGGTGCCAGGGTGGAATCCTGTGTCAAGGCGGCCATGGCAGCGAGCATTGATATCTGGCGGTCCAGGTGCGGTGAGGTGGATTGATGGACCAGGGCGAGATCCAAGATCGATATGACATGGTGGTTGTGGGGGGCGGGATTACCGGGGCAGGGGTCTTTTTAAGGGCCGCTGCCATGGGGTTTTCCGTGCTGCTCCTGGAACAGAAGGATTTTGCCTGGGGGACCTCGAGCCGGTCGTCCAAGATGGTCCATGGGGGCTTAAGATACCTTAAACAGGGAAAGCTTCTGTTGACAAGGGCTTCGGTGAAAGAGCGTGAACGGCTGCTTGCCGACTATCCGGGCCTTGTGGAACCCCTGGGGTTTATCATGCCTGTATACAGGGGGCATGGCCCCTCAAGGGCGGCCATGGGGGTTGGCCTTTCACTTTATTCGCTCATGGCCATGAAAAAGCAGCACCAGGGGTTGACCCGGAACCAGACACGTTCGGCCCTTCCCTTTGTCAATCACGAGAACCTCACGGGCGGGTTTATGTTCACCGACGCCCAGGTGGACGATGCCCGCCTGGTGCTGCAGGTCATTGGCCAGGGGTGCGCCCTGGGCGGGAGCGCATTCAACTATACAGCGGTCTGTTCGGTGGATCGAACTGCCGGGGGCCGGGTCGTGGGGGTGACTGCCAGGCAGGCGGAAACCAACAGGTGCTTTACGGTCAAAGCTCCCGTGGTGATCAATGCCACGGGCGTATTTGCCGAACAACTCCATCCTTCGCCTGAACCCGGGCTTCATCTTCGACCCCTCAGGGGAAGCCACCTCATCTTTCCCGGCGATCTGCTGCCTGTCAACCGGGTGGTCAGCTTTGTCCACCCCCGGGATCAACGGCCGGTCTTTATTTCTCCCTGGAAGGGCTGCGCCGTTCTTGGCACCACCGATGTGGACCATGACCAGGGGTTGGCTCAAGAGCCCTGTATCCAGAAACACGAGGTTGAATACCTCATGGAGGGAGCCGCCTTTGCCCTGCCCGGGTTACATCTTGACCCGGACCGCTGCATTGCCGCCATGGCCGGGGTGAGGCCTGTGCTGAGCCGAAGGCGGACAAAGGCCAGCAACGAATCAAGGGAGCACGTGGTGTGGCAGGACCAGGGACTTGTGACCGTTACCGGGGGCAAACTCACCACCTTCCGGCTCCTGGCCGCAGACGCCATCCGGTCGGCCATGCCGTTCCTGCCCCGGTCACAGGGAAAAAAACAGGGACCGCCGGGTGAAATCTGTCCTGGCAGACCCGTCAAGGCTCCTCCGGGTCAGTGGCAGGGTGACATCGCCCATGCAGCGGCCCATGAAGGGGTGCATCACCTGTCGGATCTTCTCCTCAGACGGACCCGACTGGGCATTCTGCTTCCCCAGGGGGGAAGAGCGATTTTAAACGAGGTGAAAACCATCTGCAGCCCCCTTCTCGGCTGGGATGAACAACGATGGAACCAGGAGCAGAAGGATTATCTCAAGCTGTGGGATCGTTTTTATTCCCCCCCCGGTCGCCTCTGCTGACGAAGGTTCAAGTTTCATGCTTTGTTGTGCCCGCCAGGACATGTGGGTTTTTTTATATGAAACACCCACCGAAGCATTTCAAACAGGGGCGTTTCATTGTTCGTTGTGGCCAGGGCAGATGTCCTGCTCCGGCCCGGCCGGTTAGATAAATCGTTTCCAGGAGGCGCAACGTGACAGACCCAACCATTTTGGCCATTGATTGCGGCACCCAGAGCCTGAGGGCCCTTATTTTCACGGAAAAAGGCGAACTTGCGGCAAGCCGTAAGGTCGAGTATCTTTCCTATGTCTCTCCCCGGCCGGGCTGGGCCGAACAGGACCCCATGATCTACTGGAACAGTCTCTGCCTTGCCTGCAACCGGCTCAAGGCGGATCACCCGGACCTTTTTCAACGCATTGCCGGGGTGGGGGTGACGGCCCAGCGAAGCACCATGATCAACGTGGACGCCAGGGGCGAACCCTTGAGGCCCGCCGTTCTCTGGCTTGACCAGCGCAGGGCCAGTCCCCATTTTGCCAGGACCGGGTTGCTGAACCTGGGGTTTCGGCTTGCCGGGTTGGAACACCGAGTCCTGGGCATCCAGTCCCAGGGAAAGTGCAACTGGATCAGGCAGAACCAGCCTGACATCTGGGCCAGGACCCGTTGTTACCTCCAGGTGTCGGGGTTTTTGAACCATGGCCTCACCGGTGCTTTTGTTGATTCCACGGCCTCCCAGATCGGTCATCTTCCCTTTGACTACAGGGCCATGGCCTGGGCAGGCAGGGGCGCCCTTGCCTCCCGTCTTTTTCCGGTACCCCGGACCATGCTGCCCGACCTTGTGAAACCCGGTGACACCATCGGTACCATCACTTCGAGTGCCGCAGGGCAGACCGGCCTCCAACAGGGAACCCCCGTGATCGCCTGCGGGTCTGACAAGGGGTGCGAAACCATTGGGGCAGGGGTGGTTGACAGGACCATGGTGAGCCTGAGCTTTGGCACCACGGCCACGGTGCAGACCACGTCAACCTCTTATTTTGAACCCATCCGGTTCATGCCTCCCTATCCTGGGTTGATTCCCGGGTGCTACAATCCCGAGGTTGAAATTTTCCGGGGGTTCTGGATGATCACCTGGTTTAAGAACGAGTTTGCCCACAGGGAGGTTGAAGAGGCAAAGGCCCTTGGCATTGCCCCTGAACAGGTGCTGGACCGTCACCTTGCACAGACAGACCCCGGGGCCATGGGCCTGGTGGTTCAGCCCTACTGGGGGCCGGGCCTTGAGCATCCCTGGGCCAAGGGCGCCATGATCGGGTTTGGCGACGTCCATACAAAGGCCCACATTTACAGGGCCGTCATCGAAGGACTGGGGTTTGCCCTCAGGGACGGGCTTGAAACCATGGAGCGCCGGGGAGGCTTCACTGCCCAGCGGGCAGCCGTGTCAGGGGGCGCCTCCCAGAGCGACGAGATCTGCAGGATCATGGCAAATCTGTTCGATCTTCCCATGGTCAAGGGCCAGACCCACGAGACCTCAGGGCTTGGCGCCGCCATGGTTACGGCGGCCGGCCTTGGAATCTTTGAATCCATTGAAGCGGCCATTGCCGGGATGGTTCGTGTGAAGCAGGTGTTTGTGCCGGACCCTGCCAGGGTGGAGATTTACACGAAGATCTACGCCCGGGTGTACCAGCGGATGTTCAGGGCCCTCAACCCCCTTTACCGAGAGATACAGGCCATTACCGGATATCCCGAACAGGATTAAGCCCGGGACCGCAAATCCTATAACTTGAACGAAATCGGCCATAATTTTGTTCAACCTATTTCATCTGTGCCCCTAACATTCGAGACCAAGGAGAGACATGGTAAAAAAGACTGCGTTTACGCCCGAATTCAGCAATACACCGCCTGCTCCCGGCACCTTTCGTTCGATATTTAAATGGGGACGACCCGACCGGTTCAAGCATCCTTCCAAAGGGTTTCTTGACCTGATCCGGACCGAGCTCCACCTTGACCCAGGGGACCTGGCAAGGCCCGTTGCAACCGGGGATGGCCTGGTCGAAGAGCACTTTGCCTGCAACCTTTCCCCGGAGGATCTGTCGGCAATGGCTGAAATTGTCGGCCCTGGAAATATCGACCAGACAACCTACGCCCGGCTCGTCCATGCCACGGGTAAATCCATGGAAGATATCCTGAGGCTCAGGAGCGGCATTGTGGAACACCTTCCCGATCTTGTGGTTCACCCCAGGGACCGGGCCGATGTCAAAAAAATAGTTCACTACTGCAACCAGCAGAGGATTGCCGTCCATGTGTATGGGGGTGGCAGCTCCGTGACCCAGGGCCTTGAGTGTCCAAACGGCGGGGTGACCCTGGTGATGAAAACCCACATGAACCGGGTGCTCGCCTTTAGTGAGATCAACCAGACCATTACCGTTGAGGCGGGAATGATGGGGCCCGAGTATGAGCGGCTGCTCAACACCGCGCCAAAGACGTTTAAGGCAGCGTTTGCCTATACGGGCGGCCATTTCCCCCAATCCTTTGAGCATTCGTCGGTGGGTGGCTGGGTCGTCACCCTGGGGGCGGGCCAGGCCTCGTCCTACTATGGGGACGCCTGTGACCTTGTGGTCAGCCAGGAGTATGTCACGCCAGCAGGTTCGTTCACCACCGCAGAATTTCCCGGCACGGCCACCGGCCCCAAGGTGAATGATATGATGAAGGGCAGCGAGGGCTGCTTTGGCGTGTTGGTGGGGGTGACCCTCAAGGTGTTCCGCCATTTTCCGGAAAACAACCGGGCTTTTTCGTTCATGTTTCCATCGTTTGAACATGCCGTGGCAGCCTGTCGCAACATCAGCCAGGGCGAGTTCGGCATGCCCGCTGTCCTGCGCATGTCAGACCCTGAGGAGACGGATGTGGCCATGAAAATGTACGGCCTGGACAACGGCATCCTTGACCGGTTCCTTGCATTGAGATCCCTTGCTCCCGGGAAAAGGTGCCTTGTCATGGGCGGTGTTGACGGAGAACGACACTTTACCCGCATGGTTGCGGCCAATGTAAAGCGGGTGTGCCGGGCAAACAGGGGGGTGTATCTCACGGGATTTCCCATGGGAAAATGGCACCACGGCCGGTTCAGCGATCCCTACATGCGGGACGCCTTGAACGATTTCGGTGTGATGATCGACACCCTTGAATGCGGGGTGACCTGGGAGAACCTGCCCTCGCTTTACCGGGCCGTACGGGGCCATATCAAGCAGAATCCCGACACCATTGTCATGACCCACGCCTCCCATTTCTACGCCCAGGGCACCAATCTCTATTTCATCTTTATTGCAAGAAGCAAGGACCTTGGGGCGTTCAGGGTGTTTCAAAGGGGTATTATCCACAAGATTGTCGAAAACAAGGGGTCGTTGAGCCACCACCACGGGGTCGGCCGGCTCATGGCGCCGTTCATGGAGCGCCATCTTGGAAAAGAGCAGATGGCCGTTCTAAGGGCCCTTAAACGTCACTTTGATCCCAGCTCCATCATGAACCCCGGGGGCACCCTGGGGCTTGATTAAAACCTGTGATTGCTTTGCTGGCGAAGCCATGGGGGGCTTTGCTGCAGCGCAGCAGACGGACCAAAACCCGGGTAATTTCGTTCAAGTTTTAAAATTTGCGGTCCCAGGCTCCTTGAAGGGATGGCATGGAAAAGGAGGAATCCAGTGATGAAACCGGTCAAATCGTTGATTTTTATTTGCCTGATGCTTGTTCTTCTGCAGCTGTTGTCCGGATGCAGCCATTTTGAGGAATCTGTTTTCCGGCTCGAGCTTTCAGCGGCGCGCACCATGGTCCGCATGGTGCAGAAATCCGTGCTTGTGGAGGGAAAGACCGTCTCCTATATTGAAAGAAGCGGCCAGGGCGAAACCATGGTTTTTGTCCACGGTTTTGGGGCCAACAAGGAAAACTGGCTGGGGTTTGTGCGGCATATTCCACAAGCGTTCCGTGTGATCGCCCTTGACCTGCCGGGCCATGGCGAGAGCGCCCTTGATTTTGAAGGACCCTATGATGTTGTGAGTATGGAGCGTCGTTTGTCGGTGGCCCTTGACCGCATGGGGGTCAAACGATATCACCTTGCGGGAAACTCCATGGGCGGTCTTGTCAGCCTCGTCCATGCGAACAACCACCCCGAGCGGGTGATTTCCCTGGGGTTGTTTGACTCTGCCGGTATTGTAACACCCATCAAAAACGATTTTTTCAATGCCCTTGACCAGGGGCAAAATCCCCTCATCGTTTCCACCCGAAAAGAATATGATGCACTCTTGACATTTTGTTTTGAAACCGAGCCCTTCCTGCCCTGGCCTGCACGAAAGGTCATGGCCCGCCAGCATATGGCCAGAAGCGAACATTATCTTGGGATGTGGAATACGCTCTTTTCCGACATGGATGACACCCCTGTCCGGCGGGCCGTTTCAGCTTTGAAACTGCCCGTGCTGGTCGTCTGGGGAGACAGGGACAGGATCCTTGACATCTCCTGTGCCAGGGTGTTGATCTCATTAATTTCCAATGGGACCCTTGCGATCATTGAAAATTGCGGCCATGTGCCCATGGTGGAAAAACCAGAGAAGACAGCCAGGGCCTATATGGCCTTTGTACATGGCATCAAGGGTTGATCGCCAATATTCCCCGTGGTTTGGTTTGCCTGTTTGACCGTGGCGGGTTCTGATCTGTACAGCCTTTTTATTGACTTTTTTGAGATTGATACGTATTATTGCTCAAAAAATATACAGAGGAACCAAAAGAAAAACATTGACGGATTATAAGATCTTATCACGTACAACCACCATCGTGAACGCCCTTGGGATGCATGCACGACCGGCTGCAATGATAGCCAAACTTGCCCTGAACGCCACAGCTTCCATCTGGATCGGTGACGGTGAAAACCGGGCCGATGCATCGAGCATTATCGATATGCTCTCGTTGGGCTGCCCCAAAGGGTACACGGTTACGCTGGAGGCTGAGAATGAGGCGGATTTGCCCATCCTGGATTCGATCAAGGAGATCATCGACAAAGGATTTGGAGAAGATTAGATGGATGATTCAGAATCCAACCAGAGAGTTATCCTCGGTATCAGCGGTTCTCCGGGGATATGCATTGGTAAGGCATATGTGGTGGAACGTGAAGGCGTGGATATCATCAAGCGCTATTTCATACCCGAAGACAGGATTCAGCCGGAGATAAACCGTTTCAAGGCGGCAGTCAAAAAGGCCAAGGATGAGCATGCAGCCATCATTGAGTCGTTGAACGATGATCTGAGCTCCCAGCTCAACATCCTTGAGACCCACATGGTGCTGTTCAAGGACAAGATGCTCTATGGAAAGACCATCGAGACCATTGAAACCGAAAAGGTCAATGCCGAGTGGGCCCTTAAAAAGGTCTCCCTCAAGGTTAAAACCATGTTCCAGAAGCTCGATGATCCCTATCTTCAGTCCCGTGTCACGGATATTGTCCAGGTTTCAGAGCAGGTGATGCGACACCTGGTCGGAGCCCAGGACATTAAAATTGCCGACATCAACAAGCGGGTCATCCTGGTGGCCCATGATCTGTCACCGGCGGACGCAAGTCAGATCCAGCTGGAAAGGATCAAGGGCTTTGTCACGGACCGGGGGGGGCGCGATTCCCATACGGGCATCATAGCAAAATCCCTTGCCATTCCATCGGTGCTGGGGCTTGGTAATGTCACCCATTTTGTTGCCAACGACGACATCATTGTTGTGGACGGCTCAAGCGGGATGATCATCATCAACCCGGATGAAGACACCCTGTTTAAATATGAGGAGCGACGGTCCAGGTACGAAGAGTACCGGGCTGAACTTGCCCGGGAGAGCCATCTTCCGGCCATTACCCTGGACAACCAGCGGCTGAGCCTCATGGCCAACATCGAGCTTGTGGAAGAGGTGGTGTCTGTAAAGGACAATGGGGCAGACGGGATCGGGCTCTTCAGGACAGAGTTTCTTTACCTTGACCTCAAGCGGTTTCCCACCGAAGAGGAGCTGTTTGACAAGTACAAGGAGCTGGTCGAGCTGGTCACGCCACGGTGCGTCACCATCCGGACCCTGGACATCAACGGGGACAAGGTGCTGCCCTATTCAGACACAATCGAAGAGGCCAATCCGGCCCTGGGCATGCGGGCCGTCAGATTCTGCCTGAGCCGGCCTGAAATCTTCATGACCCAGATCAAGGCCATCCTCAGGGCTGCAGCCTTTGGAAACATCAAGCTGCTGATCCCCATGATTTCCTGTGTGGAAGAGATCATTGCGGTGAAAAAAATCATTGACGATGCCGTTTGGGCCCTTGAGGAGGAAGAGAAGATCTTCAACCATGACATCCCCCTTGGCATCATGATCGAGGTGCCCTCTGCCGTGATCATGGCCGAGGAGCTTGGCCACTATGTTGATTTTTTCAGCATCGGGACCAACGACCTCATTCAGTATGCCATGGCCATTGACCGGAGAAATCGGCAGGTGTCCCACCTGAACCAACCCTTGAATCCGGCCGTGATTCGTCTGATCCGCATGATCATGGACGCTGCAGGTCGGACCGGGGTGGATGTGGTCATGTGCGGTGAGATGGCGGGCGACCCGGTCAATCTTCCGGTTCTCATGGGCCTCGGTCTTACCGAGCTGTCCATGAACCCCGGTTCCATCCCGGTTGTCAAGCAGGTGGTCCGCAAGATAAATTCCACGGATACTAAAAATCTTGTGGACGAGATCCTTAAAATGGGTAAGGTTGCCGACATAACAGACCTTGTAAAGACGAGATACAGGGACATTCTTCCCATGGGGGAGTCAGATGAACACCAATAGGCTGGAGATGCAGGCAAGATGACATCCGAGCACATAAAGATTATAGCGACCAATAAAAAGGCAAGGCACGACTATCACCTGTCCGACGAGGTGGAGGCCGGCATCGTTTTAACGGGCACCGAGGTCAAATCCATCCGGGATGGCAGGGTGACCATCAAGGATGCCTATGCCGAGATCAAGAACGGGGAGGTGTTTCTGCGCCAGCTCCACATCAACCCCTACGCCTTTGCATACTATGACAACCACGATCCCTTGCGGTCCAGAAAGCTGCTGCTCCACAACTATGAGATCAAGCGGATGATCATAAAGACCAAGGAGCGGGGCTACACCATCATTCCCCTGAAACTCTACTTCAAGAACGGCAAGGTCAAGGTGCAGATCGCCCTTGCCAAGGGCAAGAAACTCTATGACAAGCGCGAGAGCATCAAGGAACGGGAAGTGAACCGGGAGCTTGACCGGGTAAAGAAAAAGTACCAGGAATGATTGGCCCGGTATTGACTTTGCAAGGCTTGTGCTGTATATTAAATTCATTAAATAATTGATCTTTTACAATTTGGGGGCGAAAAGGCTTCGACGGAGATTACGAGGCTTTTGGTTGCATACCGAGCTTTCTGCTAACTCGTAAAACTGGCGGAAAAAAAAGTAATCGCAGACGATTATAATTACGCTGTAGCAGCTTAAGGCCGCTACCGTCCTGCCGGGATTCTTCCTGCAGATTCTGGTAAAGGGCGTCGACTATGTGGGAACGCTTGAAAAGGGTGCCTGACCCTTTTTCGGTTAAATTTTTCAGGCTATACTGGTCAGTATCCATCCCGAAGGAGACATTCCAGTAAAATTTAAAATTCGGGATAAGTATGTAGAGGCCATTGCTGACTGTTTTCGGACGCGGGTTCAATTCCCGCCGCCTCCACCAATAATTGTACTATAAAATCATTAATTTAAACTTTTTAAATTCGCTTGGTCTGGTAGAATTCCAGGGCTCCTGATCTTTTATTTTTCTGGTGAGTCTGTCCGATATAAACAGATGTTCCCCGGTTGCCAGAAGAATAACCCAGCCTTTTTTTCAAAAGCCCCTTATTTAATTTGTCCCACCCCTTCAACTTTTTGTAATTCAAAGTCCTCTATCGCTTTTTCCAATCCCTTGCCGTCATCCGGTGCAGGAAGATGCCTGCAATAGTGCCTTCATTTCGAATTTTCAAAGCTGCTGCAACCTTGCTGATAGGGGTTTTTATGTTTTGTATGGCTGTAGACCTTGTTTTCGAAAAACAGGTGCTGCATCCGTTGCAGATTAACAGCTGCCGGATGTTATTATGAATAGTGCGGTACCCTTTGGATAATGATGTGTTTGATGAATCGCAGTCTGGACCTTTTAGGGCGTCTTGTTTTTTCATGACGGTCTTTAAAACATGAAATGCCCGTCATGAAGAGAGGAAGTTGAATTGTATGAGCCCAGTTTCACTCGAACAGGTTTACAGATATTGGGTTTTTTGGGGCCAACAATCAGCTTCATCCATTGGTCGTTTTTTCAAAGATCGATTCTTTTTGGAAAATATCATATCGAATTTTTATGATGGACACCTCAAACCGGTCCCAAATGAGCCGGAAGGACGTTCCCTTGGGCCACTTGAAACGGACAGGATGCTTAATTGATACATTTTTTTCGCACTATTGTGAAAAAAAATCCTCAAATGAGGAACAATCCTTTTACACTGAGTGTTTTTATCTGTTCGATATGTGACTATTTGCCCAATATTACAGGATAAAAAATATAAGAAAATAATGGCTCAGAAATTGCTTGGTCTATCAGGGTAGAACAAACATTATTTCACTGAAATTCTTTTTACTTTAATTACAGCAGAGCAACGAAATAGAAAAAAGGGGTAGGATAATGAAGAAATCTTTTTTGTTGGGAGGCTTTTTATTATTATTGATTCCACTGACGGTTATAGCCAGTCCTAAACTACAGGTCGGTGCACCAGGTGGATTGGGCGAAGGTTCTTATGCTGACTATTTGTCAAATTCCACCAATCCAACAGAAAAAGACACGGCATTCACTAGTGGTAGCACGATTTATGCTGCAGGGATTTATGGAAATAAGGTTGTGAATTTAGGGGGGCAAGCCAGCAACGGTCTCGACTGGGGCCGTGTGGATTCAGCCCTCTCGGAATTCAACACTCATGGTGCTGTTTTGCTGGCAGCGGTTCCCGACGGAACCCTGTTAGAGGCGCTGAACAATCTGACCATTGGTGGTACTTCTGCGTTTCACTCTTCAGGCACTTTGAGTGGCCTTTTTCCCAATAATCATGACCCACTCAAGAATGATGTTTCTGATTTTCTCTTTTTTGATATTGGCGATTTTGTAGATACCGGTACGGTTCCAGATTTTTATGATGAAACAGGTCTGGCTGCTGGAGAAATCAAGAGCCTGACCTTGGAGCTAGGTAACGCCGATCTGGATTGGATTCATTTTGATCTTTTGGCTTTACAAACCAAAAAAAATGGAACAACCACAGTAATAAAAAACCCTGGTTCCCATGACCTGACCTGGAAAAACGACGGCGGCGGCGGTGGTGGTGGCAGCGCAGTGCCCGAACCCGCAACTTTTATGCTTTTCGGATTCGGTCTTCTGGGTCTGGCCGGGGCGGTCCGGAAAAAAAGCCGTCAACAATAGATCCGCATTTGTTTTCCACACAAAAGGGGTGCCAGACTACAGTCTGGTGCCCCTTTTGTGTTTTTAAGGTTTTTACTTATAAACCAAGAGGGTCTGTTCGCCCTGGTTGCCGGTAGGATCAAAGGCACTTACCAAAATGGTGTGCTGTCCGGCTGTCACTTTCCGGGTGTTCCAGTTCCAGCTCAGTGTGGATTTATATTTCACCGTTTTGAGCACGCCATCCACCCGAAGTTCCATCCGGGTGATGCCGCTGTCGTCCGAGGCTGCGGCCTGAATTGTGACCCGGTTGGCAATATCGGCATTGGACGTGGGTGAGGTAATGACCACATCCGGTGCCAATGTATCCCCTTCGACCTGGGTGTTGCCCACGGTTACGGTCAAAGCATCGGATCGGCCTTCGTTGCCGGCAGCGTCATAGGCCACGGCCTCAAGGTCATAACTGCCATCGGCACCAAGGGTGGTATCCCAGTAGAACTCATAGGGTGGGGTGGTGTCCTGGGCCAGCAGGGTTCCGTCAATAAAGAGCGCAACCCGGTCAACGCCGACATCATCCGTGGCGGAAACGATCACAGTGGCACCCCCGCTGAGAACAGCATTGTTCTGGGGGCTTATCATGGCGACTGATGGGGGTGTGGTATCGGGTTCAGATTCGGCATTCAAGGCAGCCAGGAGACTCTGGTATAGATTGACCCGGCCATAACCAAAATAGGGGTCAAAGCCGGCTGCGCCAAGATCATCTGCATTATGGGTAAGAATATCCACAACCTGGGTATTGGTCAACAGCGGGTTGACTGAAAGGATGAGTGCTGCCACACCGGCGGCAATGGGCGAAGAAAAAGAGGTTCCGTTCCAGCTTCCGTACCCGCCGCCCCGATTGGTGGTGAGAATGGAGGTGCCGGGTGCACAGATGTCGACCCAGTTTCCATAATTTGAAAAACTGGCCAGGGTGTCTGAGCTGGTGGTGGCAGAAACCGCCACCACATTTTCACAGGCTGCTGGATAATACGGAGTACTGGTTGCATAATTCTGGGCACAGGCAAAGATAACAGCCCCTTTGCTCCAGGCATAATTGACAGCCGTCTGAAGGGTGGCTGAGCTGCTTGAACCACCAATGCTGATGTTCATTATTCTAACGTCGTTGTCAACGGCAAAGGTAATGGCACGGGCAATATCATAATATGAGGCATAATCGGCTGCGTTCAAGACCACCAGGGGCATGATGGGGCTGTTCCAGGCCACCCCGGCAACGCCGGTCCCATTGTCGGACATGGCGGCTGCTGCACCGGCCACTGCCGTTCCGTGTCCCCGAACATCGTGGGTGTCTGTATTTTCTTCAAGAAAATTATACCCATCAATGAGCTTGTCCATGAGATCCGGGTGGGAGGGATCAATGCCGGAATCAATAATGGCGATGGGTACTGTTTCGTCGCCTGTGTTGATGTCCCATCCGTCAGGGGCAGATATTTTCGGCAAATGCCACTGGGAAGAATACTGGTCATCGTTGGGCACAAAGCCTGCCTGGGCAATGCCATTTCCCTCCACAAAGCTGATATTCGGGTTCTTTGCCAGGGCATTCCTGACCTTTTCAATGGCCTGGGCCGGGACCTTTAATCTGCGTATTTTTATGTGTTCTATTTGACCTGCAGTGTCAGCGCCGTTTGAATTAAGAAGTGCCTCTATTTTACCCTTTGAAACACCTGGCTTTACCTGTATGAGAAGTTCTCCTGGGACAACATCTTGTCCATTGTCTGCCCAGGTAAGTCCGTTGCCTGGGAAAAAAAATGGCAATAGCACCGCCATTGCCATCATCCATTGCCAATTGAAAGGGGATACTTTTTTCATTGTCGACCTCCATAATGTTTTACCCAAAAAACAAGTCATCAAAATGGAGGGATGTAGACTCGTTTCTTCGGCAACTCGGCCATCCGTCTTCTGCGGATCCGTAGTTTTGTGTGCCGTGGTTACCCACGGGTTACCTTTTCGGAAACTCAATAAATTTAGAGAACCGTTTCTTTTTTCTGTACAATATTAACATTGTACTTTAACTTTATAGACAGATAGCACGATTTATACCATCGACCATTAAATCGAAATAAAATGTACCCAAATCCATTGTAAAAAGCAATTTCAGCATATGAAAAAGGTTCTTTAAATTTTGAAAATATCGCTTTGGTTGTTTTTATAGTGGGATATAAATAATTTAACGATATATCGATATCTGGGAAAGGAGATAAGATCAAACAGCTGGATTTGGATGCATGACAAAAAAAAGGGCGAATCAGGCAAGTTCCCTGGCTCACCCCGATTGTCTGTTGGTCAGGTGCTAACTAAATGGCATTGTTCTTTTGGCGTCTGCCCCAGGAGCCAACCCCCAGAAGTCCCAGGCCGAACAGGACAAGGGTCGCAGGTTCCGGTGTGCTATTTGTTGGTAAACCCTCCCGGGTATAGGAGGCCCCGAGCATGTCATTGTTGCACGACATTGTCCAAAATACATTTGCGGTAAATCCCTTGGACAGGTCAATGCCCAAATCATTGAGGGACGCACTCAGGCTGTCAAGTCTGATTGCGGCTTCAATGGTGTTGTAATTGGGGTCATTATTATTCCTGGTATATGGCTTTCCGTTTGATTTATAACGATTGTAGGCAACCGCTCCACCCATAGATTCAACATATCCGATTTCGGTCCCGGTTTCTAATATAAAGGGCGAATTCCCAACAGTACTATCATAGCTTTTCGTAGTCCAGGTATCGACTATAGATAGTTTTAAATTTGCATCCTGAAGTTTGTCTCTCCTGTCAAAACCATTAATTTTATTGAAATTAAACAGATCCTCATCTTGAAAACTGCCAAAATCAAACTCCAGGGCGAATTGGTAACTCTCGGGACCCGTCATCGTTCCAAATCCCAGGGCAATATTGCCTGGCTTTTCACCGTCTTCTTGGTAATTTAGCTCAAATCCGGTTTGAAGACCGATATAGAGATAGGTGTCATCCACATAGATGCCAATTTTTTCAATGTCAAAGTCTTGACCTCCGCCACCTGGGGTTACTTCTTCATCCCCATCGGTTGTATATGATGCATCCCATTCCGTTCCCATGTTTCCGTCAATGTTGTTATCAAAGTTTGGAGCGGCATTTGAGATGTTAACCAGAATCATGACGGATAAAAGACTTTGAAAGATCAAAAAAAGAATCCTGTTCATCGTATTCCCCTGTAGTTAAAGTTAAAATCTATTTGTTTTTATGTATGATAGTCTTCACTATAGCAAATTTGATGCCATATATTTATAAAATATTCTTTTCCTGTTTAAATTACCTGGAATTAGGATTCGCTCTGGTTTCTTAGGGAAGGATAAATCTTCTGATTGATGTGAGCTTTATGAATTATTGGGTAAAAAAATACCCAAATACTAGGTAAAGGCAGTAATGTCCGGTTATTTTTTTTTTGCTTGTGCCCGGTTTTGGTTTTGTTCTTTGAAAATTTTCGGTTCTGCATCCCATTCCCCTGATGCCTCTGTTCATTTAGGATTTGTAATCGTAATTCTCTGACCCGTTTTATGGTAACCGGTTCTCCATGATTTTCGTGGCAATGAATTGCAAGCAGTAAATAGGTGATGAGACCTGCCAGAATTTGAACCATAAGGCCGTATGGACTTCTTGCTATCAGGTGATAGACACGCAGATGGCGTTTCCACCAGGCAAAGAAGTTTTCGATATTCCACCTGAGCTTATAGATTTCAGCAATTTGTTCGGCTGTCAAATCCCTACGATCCGTTGCTATCCAGTAATCTGCACTGTCGACATGGTATCCGACTAAGCGTACCGGTGTTTGTGATTGGTTGTTGTTTTCTACTGTTCCAAGCCGTACTTCAACGTCGTAAAAAACAATACCTTCGGCTTTGACATCATTTTTTTTACTTTTTTTTAATGCACGCCAAGCGTGCAAGAACCTAACCGGACATTACTGAGGTAAAGGGGTTGTAAATGATATACTTTTTAAAAGATGGTTGTCGAAAAGACCATAAAACCCCCGATTGCTTAATTTAAAATTCTCCTGGCAATTTTTGCCCCCTGGAAACCTGGATCAATTTCCAGGGCTTTTTCAAAGAACCGCCTTGCCTTTTCATACTCTTTCATCTGGTAGAGGGTCATGCCATAGTGAAAACAGGCAAGGGCATTTTCAGGATAAATTTTTAAACTGTCCTCAAGTTCAGAGCGGGCAGAAAGATAGATCCCTTTCTGATAGTAGAGCCATCCCATGGTGTCCAGGAAGTTGGGATCTTTAGGATTTGCGTCCCGTGCAATCTTGGCGAGCCTGAAGGCCTCTTCCAGGCTGCTCTTTTTTTCTGCAAGGATGAATGCCAGGTTGTTAGCTGCATTGGCGTGGGTGGGGGCAAGTTCCAGCACCTTTCGGTAATAGGTTTCTGCTTCACTCGTGTTTCCACTAAGATCCGAAATTGTGCCGATGGCCATGAGGGCTGGAATATACTGGGGGTTGAGTTTTTCAATAATCCTGAACTGCTCCAGTGCCTTTGATTGCTCCTTTTGTCTGGCAAAGATGTTGGCCATGTGATTGTGGGGGGGGATGTAGTCTGGCTGTAATTCTACGGCCCTTTGAAGATGGCCTAGAGCATTGTCCATGTCTTTTTTGTTGATGAAGATCTCTGCCTTTAGGTTCTCAAAAAAGGCCAGGGCATTGTTTGTGGCGGGTTGACCCGATGCCTGAAGGGACGTCTGAAGTGACAGTCGCTGTGAAAGGAGCTCCACAAGGTCAAGGGCTGCGTCATACCTTTTTTCTTCAAGAAAAATTTCTGTTATCATTTTAACCAGACCCATCTGACGAGTGTCCTTGTCATAGGCTGCCTGGAAAGCATTAATGGCACCATCCTTGTTGCCCATGGCTTTGTACAAAAGGCCCAGGCGGATTCTGGCCGGGATGTAGTCGGGTTTTTCCTGGATGATGATTTTGAGAATATTTTCAGCTTCTGTCAGGTTGCCCTCAAGGATATGAAACCCGGATAAAAGGGTCATGGTTTTTAGGTTCGGGGCCTGGCGCTTGAAAATCTCATCAATCTGCTCTTTTGCCTTTTTCAGGTTTTGTTCAACAAGGTAAATCTCTGCCAGTTTAATTCTGGCATCCATGAGATCAGGATCCACCGTGATGGCCGCAAGGAGGTTTCCCCTGACCTGGTCCCTTTCAAATTCATCCGGGTTGTCGGACAGGCCTGCTGCTGCCCTGAAAATTTTCTGCTCAGGCCGGTCTGTTGCACCCCTTTCCTTGATGCAGAGCGCCCGATAGTAATAGGCCTTTGCGTTGATCCTGTCCAGGGCGATCACCCGGTCAAAGTTGTCCAGGGCCTGCTTAAAGTCATTCTGGGCCATCAGTACACGGCCTTTCTGGAAAAGGGCGTCAACTGCGTTGCTGTTCCGGGCCAATGCCTGATCCACGGTTTCAGACGCCTTGTCAATTATTCCAAAGTGCAGGTAAATCTGGGACAGGCCAGTGAGAACAATCAGGGTGTTTTTCTTTTTGGCAAGGGCGTTCTGCATGGTCACAATGGCCTTGTCTTTCATCTTTTGCTTTGTATAAAATTCTGCAAGATTGACAAGGGGAACCACCGCTTTAGGTGACGTTGTAATTGCCTGCTGATATTGGGCTTCAGCAAGGTGATACAGTTTTTGCCCCTCATAAAATCGGGCAAGATCCGTATGCTTTTCAGCTTTTATACCCGGGGTTTCAAGGACCGTTTTCAGCAGGGCTTCAACCTTGTCAAATTCGCCTTGAAAGGCATAGACCCTTGCAAGTCCCATGTAGGCTTCCCTTGAGGCTGAGTCAATTGCGATGGCCGTCTGGTATGCCTTTTCGGCCTCTGGGATCTGTCGGGTATTAAGGTAAAGCTGGGCAAGGCTGGTAAATGTTTTCACATTTTTATTGTTAATGGTTGATGCCATGTTCAGGGTTTCGATGGCGGATTCAATATCCCTTTCCTTGATCTGAATGCCAGCCAGGATATGAAGGGCTTCAATGGAATCTGGTAAAATCCCAAGGGCTTTGGATGTCTCTTTTCTTGCATCCAGGAGTTGTTCCATCTGAAGATAAATTTGAGCAAGCCTGAGGTGGGCAATGATGGAGTCGGGGTTTGCCTGGGCAGCCAGGTTGTAATATCTGATGGCGGCATTGACCTTGTGTAAAAGAATATAGGTTTCGGCAAGTTCGAACAGAGCCACATCATTTTTTGGATCAACCTGGATGGCGTTTTTGTATTCAATGACGGCCGTTTCCGGTTTTTTCTGGGCGATAAAGGATCGGGCGCTTGTGATGAAGTTATCCGCCTTTGAATCTGTGTTGTTTGTGCATCCAGTCAAAAGGCAGCAGATGAAAACAGATAAAAGGATCTGTTTTATTGTTTGAGTGTGCATGGATGTTTTTCCTTATGGCGTGATGGTTTATTGTTCATTATTGGGTTGCGGCCCGCTCCTTGATGCGTTTGTTCAGGGCCTGGCGCGAGATGCCAAGCATTCTTGCGGCCATGGCCTGGTTGCCACCGGAGCGTTGAAGGGCCTCGTTTACCAGCAGGTCGCAGGCCTGCTTCAGGGTGGGCAGGGTTGAAAAGGCCGAAAAGTCCACCAGGGACATGGCCGTGGGTATCAGGGTTGAACCCGTTTGTCCGGGTGTGGATCCACTGAAGGTCGATGCCATGTGGTGCTCAAAAATTTCTCTGTCAAGAATGGTGCCCGCACAGGTTGACACCCCATCAAACACCATGGCCTCAAGCTCCCTGACGTTGCCTGGAAACGGGTAGGCAATCAATCGTTTAAAAATACCATCATCCACGGCAGGCGGATCGCGATCCAGTGTCTGGCAGGCCTTCTGAACAAAATGGTTGACCAGGGGGGCAATGTCTTCGGGTCTATCCTTCAGGGGCGGCAGGTGGACGTGGTGGGTCATGAGCCTGAAGTAGAGGTCCCGCCTGAATTTTTTGCCGTTGCTCAGATCGGTCGTGTCAAGGTTGGTTGCCGCAATGATTCTGGCGTCCGAGTACCGGGTCCGGTCGTCGCCGGTCCGGAGGTATTCCCGGTCCTGGATAAGGCCCAGGAGTTTGACCTGGGAGGAGATTGAAAGATCCCCGATTTCATCAAGGAACAGGGTGCCGCTGCCCGCCTTTTCCACAAGTCCGGGTCGCACACTGTCGGCCCCGGTATAGGCGCCCTTTGCATGGCCGAACAGGGTGTCGGAAAACATGGCGTCGTCAAGCCCTGCTGCATTGATTTTGACAAACCTGCCCTGGCGCTGGCTGATTTCATGGACGGCCCTGGCAATCAGGTCCTTGCCCGTGCCGGTTTCACCGGTGATGAACAACGGCTGGGAGGTGGTGGCAATGGACTCCACATACCTGAATATCGCTTTCATGGACCGGTTGCGGGTAACGATGGGATCAAAGGCGTTTGAAACTTTTGTTTCACTGTCAAGGAGGGTGGTGCTGAGGCGGTTGATTTCAAACTTCATCTCAGCATATTCCAGGGTGTGGCGGCACACCGAGGCGAGGCGTCCGGGTTCCACGGGTTTTGACAAAAAGTCATGGGCCCCCTGCCTCATGCAGGCAACGGCCGTGTCAACATCGTTTGAGGCTGTGACCACCACCACGGGAATGTGGGGGTGGTGCTCGGTGATCCGGGCAAGGATTGCCCGGCCTGAAATTTCCGGCATCATAAGGTCGAGAAAGACCATGCCCACATCGGCCTGTTCCAGTATCGCCATGACCTTGCGGGAGGCGTCGCAGGTGATGATGTTTTTGATGCCGTTGTACTTGAGTTCCGTTGAAAAACCGGTCAGGATATGGGCCTCATCGTCCACAATGAGAACGGATTTTGTCAAATCAACCTCCTTCCATGGCTGGAAATCCTGCAACTACCGAGGTGCCGGTTCCGGGTTCAGAGTGAAATTCGATCCAGCCATGGTGCTCTTTTACGATTTTTCGGGTGATGGTCAATCCAAGGCCCGTACCCTTGATGGCTGCCTTTGTGGTGAAAAACGGGTCAAAGATCCGCTCGAGGGTCTGGGGGGCAATGCCGCACCCCTGGTCAGTTACCTCTAGGATCACCTCGGTCTTGCCGGTTTTCGTGTTACGCCGGGTTCGGGTCTCAAGGGTGATCTGCTGGTCCTTGTGGGTCAGGGCCTGGCAGGCGTTGAGAACCAGGTTGATGATCACCTGCTCCAGGCGCTGGGGAATGCCTGCAATGGGGGCAGGCGCTCTGTCAAGATGGGTGTAAAAACGGTGGGTGGATCTTTGGATCTCATTGGTCAGGAAGACAAGGGCTGTCTGGACAACGCTGTTCAGGCAAACCGGCACAAAGGCGGCATGGGGATCGGGCCGGGAGAACGATCGAAGGCTTTTGACAATGGTGTCGATGCGACGGGCCCCGTCGGTGATGCCCCGCAGCAGTTTGGGAACGGTCTCCCGTATCTCGTCGCCAGTCAGTCCCCCGGCCACAAGGTCAGGGGCCTTAAGCCGGTCGTCAATGGTTTTTTGAAGGTCGACCCAGAGCCGTTCGAGCAGGGGTGCATTGGTGGTGATAAAGGCGTTGGGGTTGCTGATCTCATGGGCCATGCCCGCCACCAGGGTGCCAAGGTTGATGAGGGTTGAGGCGTGGTGCATCTGCTGGTCGGTGCACTCGTTGTTTTCCTGGAACTTGCGATGCAGTTCCAGGGCCCGGATGTTTTCAGTGATGTCTTTTTCCATCAGGGCAAAGCCGTTGAGGCGTCGGTTGTCATCGAAGGCGGGCCAGACAGACAGCTCCTTGATCTTGTCGTCATGGTCAAACTGGAAGGTTCGGAAAGCCCGTTTCCGGATCACCTGGGCGATTTCTTTCTTCCATTCACCTGCAAGGGTAAAGGGTATTTGCTCCCAGATGGTTCGGTTACCCAGATCCCCCTGTTCGAATCCGTACCGTTCCATGGCAGCCCGGTTGGCCCTGAGGATGGTTCCGCAACCATTGATGAGGAAAAGGGGAAGATCGACACTGTTGACAAGTTGGTCCACAGGATATCTCCTAATCCATGCCCATGGCTTCCTGGATTTGCTGGATTTCTGCCTTGATCTCCTGTTCCTCCTTGGGGGTCAGGGTTGATGTGGCAAGGCGTCGTTTAAGTGCCATGAGGATCATTTCCTGGCGGTACTCGTTGCATGTGTATTTGTTTGAGGCCATTTTTCTTCCCTTGTATGAAAATTCTAAATATAATATGGGTTGTAAGAACAAGTCAACGAGTAAAAAAGGAGAAAAATGTTTGGGTCCCGGCATTGAGAAGATCAAGGCCCTTGAGCAGCGGATCAAGACCCTTGGCATCGACAAAGCGGATATTGAGGAGAAGTTTGTCAAGGGCTCGGGCAGGGGCGGGCAGAAGGTGAACAAGACCTCTGTGGCTGTTTTCCTGCGCCATCTGCCCACCGGGATAACCGTAAAGTGCGGTTCAGAACGCTCCCAGCACCTGAACCGGTTTTTTGCCCTCCGTCGCCTGATTGACAGGATTGAAGCCCGTATGACGGGCATGGAAGACAGGACCGCAGTTGATCCAAAGATCCAGCGGCGCATCAAGCAGAAGCAAAAGCGACAAAAACGGTCCAGGCAGAAGCATGGTTAGCCAGGGTTTCCGGTCCCCCATCAAATCATCAAAAGGCCCCGAGCTGGCAGGGCCTGATCCGAAGCCCCTTGAATTCGCAGGCAGATGAGACCTCCACCCGCTTGAGCTTGAGTTCCCTGGCTATGCGCCAGCAGTCATAACAGGCAATTCGGCCGTTGTCTGCTGCCTGATCCAGCAGCGCGTCAAGGTCGTCTGGAATCGATTCGACCGGCTGTATCAGCTTGACCCCCTTGCCATAGCCGAACAGGCCAAGGGAACAGCGGATCAGCCGCAGTTCCAGAAGGTCTGCCTGGGCGCCTGCCGCGGCCGGTGTAATCCCAAGTCGTTTTGCAACCCCGTGCACCGCCGCACAGGTGATTTGATCTTGGTTGGCCTCGGCCTCGAGCAGTGCCTTTGCCCCAGGATTGATTTTGGTGTTTGAATGTTTCTTTGCGTAATGTCCCCGGTCTAAATGTGTCATATCTGTGTCCCATGGGTTGATTTAATGGTTCGGTCTAAGGTATAAACCGGCATGGCCGTAACATCATGGAATCTGCCCTGGTCAAATTAAATGATGCACGCCGATGCTTGCAACGCTTTGGTGGGCGTTTCATGCATACACTACCTAACATTGAAATTGTGAAAAAAAAAGGAAAAACAATGGGTCTGTATGGGGATATATCAAACAAGAAATTTCATATGATCTATATTGCCTCGTGCGGGGAGGGGATCAACGCCTACCACCTGATCCAGAGCGTTCTTGTTCAGTTTCCCGGGAACGACATCACCGTTGTAAAGGTTCCCCACATCAGGACCGAAGTTCAGGTTGAGGATATTATTAAAAAAGCCAAGGCAACGGACAGCCTCATTGTCCATACCATTGTCAATCGGGAACTGAGGCAGTTTTTGACCCTCAAGGGCCTTGCCCAGGAGATTGTCACCATTGATCTCATGGGGCCGGTTCTTTCGAAAATAGAGAGCTTTCTTGAGGATGCCCCCCTTGAGCAGCCCGGGCTTTACCGGAAGATCCACCATGTGGACCTTGCCCAGGTGACGGCCATTGAGTTTGCACTGGCCCATGACGACGGCATGAACCATGAGGACCTCACCGAGGCCGAGATTGTCATGGTCGGACTTTCCCGGGCCGGGAAAACCCCCCTTTCCATGTATATGGCGGTGATGGGCTGGAAGGTTGCCAATGTGCCCCTGGTGATCGGTGTGCCCATGCCCGAGGTGCTCAAACGCATTGACCGCAGACGCATCATTGCCCTGAACATCAACCTTGATCAGCTCAAGGCCCATCGAAAAATGCGCCAGGAGAACCTTGGTACTTCGGACATGTACGCCTATACCTCAAGAAAGGATATTGCACGGGAGATCGAAAGTGCCAGGCGCTACTACCTGACCCAGGGGTATTCCATGATCGATGTCAGCAACAAGCCCATTGAGACCAGCGCCGAAGAGATTATCGAGATGATCACACGCCGGTTCAAGGCCGAGGCCCACAAACGGTGAGCGCCAGATTGTAAGCCAGATGAAGAGATCTCAATGTTCCCATAATATCAAAGACCGCCGGGGAGGCAGGGATTTCCTGGCAAGGGTTCTGGCCGTTTTTAATGTGCTTGCCTGGGCCGTGGTGGTGTTGATTCTGGTTGTTGCTGAACGGGCCAAGCCCCAGTTTGAGAGTTTTTTTGACCGGTATTATCACCTTGATGTCAGGACAGACTGGGATTTTACATTTGTTCAGTATCTTCTGTGGATCACCCTGGCCGGCATTGTTGTGAGCAGCCTGGGCCTGATCCTGGGAGTTTTCCGGGCAAGGAGGCGAACCGATCCAAGCCGTTTCGGGCTCGTGGTCATGGGGCTCATCTCCCTTGCCGGTATCTGCGGGATTGTTTTCTTGCTGTTTTAAGCCTCTCCCTGACTCAAGTTGTCTTTGCCTGCTGTCGATGGGTGTGACATATGGGGTTTGAAAAGTCCAATAACGACAACAATTCAAGCCGGACCCCAAGATTGGGAGATCACTATGAAACGTATTTTGATCATTGGTGTTGCTTTTTTAACTTTTGCATGCTTGATCCCTGTTGGAGATGGCGTCAGGGCCCGGGATTATATGGTGGATTTTGTCTCGGAAAATTACCGGGAGCAGGCCGCAAATGAAGGAAACAGCCGGCAAGTCTTTCATACCATCCAGGTCAATACGGAACTGGGATCAAGGCTGTTGATCCTTAACGGCGAGGATTTTCAGTATCGAAACTGGCTCAGGTCCTATTTAAGCTGCACTGACCGGCTAATTATACGGGTACCTGACGCAGATGATGATGCCTTCAGGGTGTCAAGGGCCTATGAAATTGATGTTACCCGGATTTATCCCATTGACGGCGACCAATGGCAGGCCCCCGGGATCGGTGTTGCCCCCAGGCCTGCATTTGCCGGTAAACGCCACGTGCTCGTTGTGGATGCCAACGAAAAAAGAAGAAGGCTGATTGACCTCATTGTCAGGGATCTTGGATACCCTGTGACCGTTTGTGCCAATGGTATGGACGCGCTTTTGATGTTTCGCATGCAGCCGGACAAGTTTTGCATGGTCATTGCCGACTCCACTCTTCCCGGCATCGACGGTACCCGGTTTGTCAAGAATCTCATCCACACAACGCCCGAACTTCCCGTGATCCTTGGAACAACCTATGGGGATGAAACCATGGAAGCCAAAGCAGTTCAAAGTTTTGCCGGATCCGATTCCGTTGCCATCAAATCAGTTGTTCTCCAGGAACTGCCCAAAACCATCCTGACCCTGTTAAAGGAGCGGGTATGAATTTTAAGACTCACCTGCTGACCATGGGAATCACCCTGATCCTTGTTTCCATGGCACCCAGTCCCAGCCCTTGGGCTGTAGAAATTTCGGCGTATGAGCGCACGCGTATGTGTTTTACCAATTTTGTCCGGTGCGAGCTGACTCGAACCGGTGCAGTCAGCCATTTTAACGGGAAACCCTTTGAAATCACCATGATCAACCTTTTTGACGCTGTACACGAGGGGAATCTTTTGATTGTCACAGGCGCTGTGGACTGTTTTGTGGGCAACAAACACCAGACCCTTTATGCTGCCGTAGGGGTTCGGACGCTCTTGGACCGGGAAAAGGTGAGCTTTTTTGTTGTCAAAAGGCAAGACTTTACCACTCTTGCCACAGAACTCATGAAATATCCCTACAAGGATCGATGTGACTGGACACAATACTGGATCGATATTGATTGATTTTTCAGAAGACTTTACTTCTGTCTAAAATCCTGTGAAAGATTTTGTGTGAGATCGGCTACAAAAGAATATTTGTGTAATAAAGATTATAGTTTTTCGTGGAATAAGAAATTATTTTCATAAAATTGTTTTTCCATTCAGCAGTCTTCAACAGCTCATACCTTATATTTTCAGAGGTTTGAAATAAAAGATGTTGTTTTATCGTTCAGGTATTCCTCTTGGCTCAATATTTGCTTTTTACTCCCACACAGTGTCCAATGAACGGATATATGTTGACAATCCAGTGGTTAGGCGGTAAGAAAATCGTGAGTTGGATACCATAACTTCACAATGGATGGGAAAATAGCAATGCCTGAGATTCAACAAAACCAAATACCCATAACGCCCGCCGAAGTGATCGATATCCTTTCCAGAAGGCGATGGATCGTAATCATTCCCCTTTGCATTACTTTGACTGTGGGATTATATCTTGCACTGACCACCCCCAGGACTTATATGGCGGAAACTTCCATCCTGGTCCAGGCCCAGACCGTTCCGGGATCCTATGTCCGATCCATTGTGTCAACTGGAATTGATTCAAGAATCAGCACCATATCCCAGCAGATTATGAGTATGAGTAATCTTGAAAAGATCATCGATCAGTTCGGTCTGTTTGAAGAAGAAGGGGCCAAGAATATGTATCTTGAAGATAAAATCGAGGCTATGCGCAAGCGTATCTCGGTCAAACTTTCCCGTGCAAGGTCAGGTGCCGACGCCTTTACCATTTCCTACAAGGGTAAGGATCCCAACAGGGTCATGCGGATTACCAACACTCTGACCAGTTTTTTCATGGATGAAAACCTTAAATTACGCGAAGCCCAGGCCATTGGAACGAGCGAGTTCCTGGATGCCGAGCTTGAAAAAACCCGGAAGAAACTGGTTGACCGGGAGCAGCAGTTGTCGTCCTACAGGGCGCAGCACCTTGGCGGACTTCCAGATGAACTGGAATCCAATCTCAGAACCCTGGATCGCCTGCAGCAACAGTTAACAGACAAGCAAGCCATGCTCAGGGAGGCGAAAAATGCCCTCAATAGCCTTAACATCCAGATGGCCCAGGCCAAAGAAATGGCATCCCAGGTGATGGACAATTCATTTGATTTTTCTGATTTTGGTGAAGATGCGGGAATGGGCGGAGGGGAGGATGAACAGAGGCTTGAAGAGGCAGAAAAACACCTTGAAGCGATTCTGCTGAGATATACCCGGCAGCATCCGGATGTGAGAAGGCTTGAGGCCGTGATTGAAAAGCTTCGTTCCAAAGTTGAAGCCGCTACCCAGGAGCAGGAGGCAGCAAATGTGTTTGAACCTCTGGACGATGAGACGTCTAAGACGGTTGAGCCCGGAATGAACTTTGCCGTTATGCAGCAAAAGGCCCAGCTTGCCCAGATAAATCAGGAAATTCAGGTTCTTAATTTCGATATCAAAACCATCCAGGAAAAAATGGTGGATTATCAGAAAAGGGTGGAGGAAACCCCAAAGCGAGAACAGGACCTTCTTTCTCTTAAGCGGGATTATGGCAATATCCAGGATGTCTATAACTCTCTTCTGGACAGGAAACTCGAGGCAGAACTGTCCGTAAATATGGAGAAGAAACAAAAGGGTGAACAGTTCAGAATTCTTGATCACGCCCGGATTCCTGAAAAGCCCATATCACCGGATGTCGGAAAGCTTTTAATTTTTTCTTTGGCTGCGGGTTTAGGCTGTGCCGGGGGCATTGTGTTTCTGCTTGAGGTGTTTGATCTTTCCATCCGCAGGGATGAGGACATTGAGACCAGACTCGGGCTTGTCATTCTTGCAGCTATTCCTTCCCTGAAAAATCCGGGGAGCCGGCTGAAAAAACAATTGGAAATGGTTTTGTTTTCTTTAACGGCAGCCTATGGCCTTGTCATATTTGTTGCCTTTGTCGTTATCAATGAAAAGGGTATTGACAGGGTTATCAATTTTATTAAGTCATCTATAAACAGCTAATCCAGGGGTTTGTATTTTGGGAAAGATTTTTAAGGCGCTGGAAAAATTCAAAGAAATTGATATGGGCACTCCTGATGTTGTTGAAGAAAACGTCGGGGGTGATGATATTACGGATGCAGTTGTTGAGGAAAACAGTGGGGAAGATGATTTGCCGGTGACAGGCGAACAGGTGTATGAAGAATCACAGGGCAATGAATTGTTTCAAAATCTGGATAAAAGCCTTATTACTTATCTCAAACCCCATTCGTTAGAGGCGGAACAGTTCCGGATATTGAAAACATCCATCCTTTTCCCCCATACCGGAACGCCTTCCCGGACGATCATGGTCACGAGCACGGCCCCGGGAGAGGGAAAGTCGTTTGTGGCAAGTAATATCGCCATCAGTATTGCACAGAGCATTGATGAGTATGTGCTGCTCATGGATTGTGATTTGAGATTGCCCTCTCTGCACACACGATTCGGGTTTTCCTTTCTCCCGGGGTTGAGTGAATATCTTAGGTCTGAAAAATCCCTTGCCTCAATCATTTATAAAACAGCTATCGATAAGCTCTCACTGATTCCTGCTGGAAAGCCACCTGCTAATCCGACAGAGCTTATTTCGTCCGAGCAGATGCGACGACTTATCCATGAAGTGAAGGGCCGGTATCAGGATCGATATATTATCATTGATTCACCGCCGCCCTATCTCACCTCTGAAGCCAGTGCCCTTGCACGTCAGGTGGACGGGATTGTCATTGTAGTTAAAACAAGAAAGACCAAACGATCCGATCTCCAGGATCTGATCGATACCTATGGAAAGGAAAAAATTCTCGGGGTTGTGAAAAACTTTTCCGACCAACGGCATGGGTTTAAAAAATATGAGTACAAATAATGATTTTTATAGGCGGAGTGGAGATGTGACCGAACAATGCTGAGGATTTTCAAACAATACTACCCCCTCAGGAATATTTTTTTTTTCATGGTCGAAGGACTTGTGATCTTTTGTTCTGTTTTAATTTCCACAATGCTTCTGACCCGTTCAGATTCCTATCTTTTTGACCTGATGCTGGTATTGAGGATTGCCCTTGTCACCCTGGTTTGTCAGATATCACTTTACTATAATGACCTATATGATTTCCAGGTGGTATCAACGATCTCTGAGATTTCCATCCGACTTCTCCAGTCTCTTGGTGTAACAGCCATTGCCCTTGCCTTTGTTTATTATTTTTTTCCCCTGGTCATCATTGGTCAGAGAGCGTTCATGTTGAGCATTCTGTTGCTTCTGATATTGATCATTGGATGGCGTATTTTTTATATCCATGTCCTTGATCAGGGAATTTATAATGAAAAAATTCTTATCCTGGGTTCAAGCGATCTTGCCGTTGATATTTTTAACGAAATCCAGGAAAAGATCGATTGTGGATATACGGTTTCAGCCATTGTTCCTGTTGATCCGGGTAACCTTCTGTCGGACAAAGTCCCTGCTGCTTTTATCGTCAAAAGTGACAGGGCTCATCTGTGTAGAACGATTTTCGATTTGGGCGTTCAAAAGGTGATTGTTGCCTTAAGTGACAGTCGGGGAACCTTCCCGGCCAAGGAGCTTATTACCTGCAAAACCGCTGGGGTTGAGGTGATCGAGGGCAACTCTTTTTATGAACTTCTCACGGGAAAGCTCCTTGTTACCAAAATAAATCCTTCGTGGCTGATCTTTTCAGACGGGTTCAAACGTTCGACACTGCGAATGGTCTTAAAGCGTTTGGGAGACATCGTTTTTTCCGTCATACTGCTCATGCTGCTTTTTTTTCCGCTTCTGGTTGTCGCGCTTTTAATAAAAATAGATTCCAGGGGGCCCGTGTTCTTCTGCCAGGACCGTGTGGGGCAGCAACGAAAACAATACATGATGTACAAGTTTCGTTCCATGGTTGAAGATGCTGAAAAAACGAGTGGACCGGTGTGGGCCATGAACAATGATTCCAGGATTACCCAGGTGGGGAAAATTATCAGAAAGTTCCGAATCGATGAAATCCCCCAGTTGTGGAATGTGCTCAAGGGTAATATGAGTTTTGTAGGCCCAAGGCCTGAACGAAAGCATTTTACGGATGCCCTTGAAGAAAAAATTCCTTATTATGGTGAAAGATTTGTGGTAAAACCCGGGATAACCGGCTGGGCCCAGGTTTCCTACGACTATGGGGCTTCTGTGGATGATGCCATTGAAAAATTAAATTATGACCTTTTTTATATAAAAAACATGTCCATCATGTTTGATGTGATGATCGTGCTGCGTACTATAAAAACAGTGGTGTTTGGGCGCGGGTCACGGTAGAGTTACAGGTTCTTTGGGGTTAAAATTGGTGGTAAAAAATGAATATTGTAATTAAGGGAGCGGAGCTATGTCTATAGATCGGGGGCTGTTTGGGGTGTTTGTTGTCGTTATGTTGACATGTTTTTTTATTTTTCCACGGGTGTCCCAGGGTGAAACCATGGAAACCATGGAAGATTACAAAATCGGGGCCGGTGATGTGTTTAAAATAGATGTGTGGAAGGAACCTGAGCTTTCCCTTGAGGCGTCCGTGGTCCGGATCGACGGCAAGATCACCTTTCCCCTTCTGGATGATATCCAGGCTGCCGGACTCACTACCATGGCCCTCAAGACTGTGATTGAAAAACGCCTTTCTGATTTTGTGGAAGCGCCCCAGGTTACTGTGACCCTTATTGAACCGGGTAGTCAGCGTTATTACATACTCGGCGAGGTCAACAGCACGGGCGAGTATCCCATTGGAAAAAAACTTACCATTTTGCAGGCGTTTGCCATTGCAAAGGGGTTTACCGAGTGGGCCTCAAAAAAAGAGATCATTCTGTTTCGACGGGAAAACGGTCAGGAACGGATTATCCGGGTGAATTACAAGGACATCACCAAGGGTGATTTCAGCAACAATGTATTTATCCAGGCAGACGACACCATTATTGTACCTTGACATTTAACGTGTAAGGAGACTTGAATTGTGAAGTGTACTTTGAAAGGCTCAAGATCGATACCGACACTGGTATGCATCATGGTCGCATTCTGGACTGTTCAAGCCTTTGCAATGAAGGTGGAGTTTACCCCAAGCCTTTCCATTTCAGAGGATTATACAGACAATCATTTCCAGACAGACATTGATAGGCAAGAGGAGTTTTTTACTACCTACGGGATAGGTCTTTCCATTGGATTCCTCGAACGGACGGGCCAGGCTGTTCTGAGTTACAATCCTGAGTTCAAGGATTACAAGAATAATTATGAAGCCGATGAATGGGAACACAACGTCTCGTTTAACGGCAACCTTAACCCGAGTAAGCGGATAGCTGTTGATTTTGACTTCAACTACGACGGCCATGGGGATGATAACCAGGGGGATTCCTGGGAACATGGTGCCTATGTCGGTACAGCCATCCAGCTGGCCAAGCATACCGATTTGAGTCTGATTGGGGATTACACCAAATCCTATGATCGTCAGGTGAGAACCGGGGTATGGAAAGAAAGTGAAAATACCTCAATTTCAACCCGGATTGACCATCAGTTCGGTGCCATGAATTCCCTGGGCCTTGGATATATCTATTCTTTTGACAATTATTCAGACCAGGATTCAGACGAATATGAGAGCCATGAGCCTTTAGCTTTTTTATCTTTCTGGTTTACTCCCCAGTGGGGGTTTGATTCCAACATTTCCTTTGAGAGTAGAACCTATGAAACAGATGATGATGAGAAAATATATACGGGTGACATCAGACTGATCAAAAAAATAACCCGTCATTTTGACACCTATGTAAAGTACAAGCATACCCGGACAAACAGTGATTCCGGGGATGAAATCGTGTACAACCCTTCTGTGGGTTTTGACTGGAGCATCACCGAAGACTCCAACCTCAGCTTAGGGATTGGATATCTGTTCCAGGAGTGGGAAACAGAGACAGACGGTGGCCTTTTTCTGGACCTTGACGCATTTAAAACCTTTGATTTCAGTAGAAGGGGTCGTCTTACCCTGTCGGCATCAAGTGGATATGATGCCTCAAGCGACGATGCGGCAAGTCTTGGCTTCAATGTCTATTACCAGGCAGGCTTTCTTTACAGCTATGAGCTGACAAAGAGGTTCTCGACCGATCTTGACGTATCCTATATCCGGGACGAATATGATGAACCCGATGTCAACCGGGTGGACAGTACCACAAATTTAGGCCTTTCCCTTTCCTGGCTCCCCCTTCGCTGGATGAACATCCGACTCTCCTATGGCTTTGAGGATTATACGTCTGATTCCGATACAATAGAGGATTACACTGAAAATACGGGAACCATCATGGTCACCCTCTATCCATTGAGACCCCTGCAGGTAAAGGAATTGATTACCAGGAGTGATTTTGACAAGCGGATTTTTAAGAATTAGGCAAACCTATGACCTATAAAAATACCTTTATCGTTGCAGGTATCATGGTTTTGACCATGATCGTCCTCGGACTTACCAGCCATTCTGAAATCATCAAGCCCAACAAGCCCTTTGATACCTTTCCCATGACCATTGGTGACTGGCGCGGAACGACATCGAAATTTGATCAAAAGGTGTACGATATTCTTGGTGTTGAGGATTCAATCCTTGCCTCCTACCAAACAAACGATGGTCGTTCGGTTCAGTTCTATGTGGGGTTTTACCAGAGCCAGAAAGAGGGGGATTTGATTCATTCTCCCAAGAACTGTATGCCGGGCTCAGGATGGAATATTTTAAACACATCCATCGAATCCGTTGATGTGGGGCAGGGGGGCAGTGTTAAAAACATCAATGTGATAAAGTTGATCCTTGTCAAAGAGTCACAAAAGCAGGTGGTGCTCTACTGGTTCCAGTCCAGGGGACGGATCATTGCTTCCGAATACATGCAGAAGATCTGGCTGGTTATCGATTCCATCACCAAACACAGAACCGATGGTTCCTTTGTGCGTCTTATCTCTCCTGTTGTTGAAAACGAAGCTAAAACCCTGGAGATTTTAAAGGGCTTCACAAAGGAAATCTACCCTTTATTAAACGAGTATATTCCATCATGACACCAAACATGGGTTTTAAAATCGAAAAACATTTGGTCCTCCAGGCTCTTATTCTGACAGGCGTGTTTGCAGCCCTCTACAGCCACGCCATTACCACGCTCATTTATGACTGGTCCAACAATGCCAATTTTTCCCATGGCTTTTTGATTCCCTTTGTGGCCGTTTATATGGTATGGCATAAAAAGGAGATCCTTAAGACCCTTGAGATAAAATCTTCTTCAGCAGGCATTGGTGTGATCGTTTTAGGCATGCTCTGCTATCTTGCCGGCACCATCGGCTCTGAACTCTTTGTCATGCGATCGTCCATGATCATCACCATCTCCGGCATGGTGATCTATCTCTTTGGTTTTCAGATCTTTAAGGCTGTGCTCATCCCCATACTTTATCTTATTATCATGATTCCCCTTCCGGCCATCATCTGGAACAAAATCGCCTTCCCCCTCCAGCTGTTTGCGGCCAATCTTTCGTCAGGCATGGTTCGTCTTCTGGGAATACCCGTGTTGAGGGACGGCAACATACTTCACCTTGCCAACACCTCTCTTGAGGTGGTTGATGCCTGTTCCGGCATTCGCTCCCTTACCTCCCTTCTGGCTTTGTCAGGCGCATTTGCATTCATTGCGCCTTTGGGGAATTTTAAGAAATGGGTGCTTTTCTTTTCCGCAGTGCCCATTGCCGTTGTGGTCAATATTGTGCGGCTGACCATTACTGCGGTCATGGCTACCTATATGGGGGCGGACGCAGCCCAGGGTTTTCTGCATGAGATGTCAGGAATTGTTGTGTTTGCTGTAGCACTTGCCCTGGTCTATCTTGTGTTTGTCGTTGAGTTGAAATTTGAAAAATAAAACGCCCAATAAATCCATTCTCCTGACCTTTGATGTGGAGGACTGGTTCCAGGTGGAAAATTTCAAGGGGTATATCCCTTTTTCTTCCTGGCCCTCCTTTGACTTGAGGGTTGAAACCAATACCCACACCATCCTTGACCTTCTGGATTCATTTGACTTTCGTCCAAAAGCCACTTTTTTCATTCTGGGCTGGATTGCCAAAAGGGTTACAGATCTTGTAAGGCAAATTCATAACAGGGGCCATGAAGTTGCATCCCACGGAATTTCCCACTATTTGTGCACCCACCAGTCCTTGGGAGAATTATCCGAGGATTTGTCCGCCAGCAAAAAACTTCTTGAAGATTTGACAGGGGAGGGGGTTTATGGTTATCGAGCCCCAAGCTTTGCTGTAAACGATAAAATTCTTGAACTTATCCAAAGGGCCGGGTATCTGTATGACTCAAGCTACAATTCCTTTGCCATGCATGGAAGATACGGCAGGCTTGATCTTTCCCAGGCAGAAAAACAGGGTGCAGCATTTGAGCTTTTTCCTGATTTTTTCGAGTTGCCCGTGAGTAATCTTAGCCTTGGAACAAGGATCTTTCCCCTGGGAGGGGGCGGCTATTTCAGGCTTATACCGTTTCAACTGTTCAAGCAGGGCATGAAGTCCGTTTTAAATAAGGACGACGCCTTTGTCTTTTATTCCCATCCCTGGGAGTTTGATCCAGATCAACCCCGGGTGAAACAGGCCTCAACGGGTTTTAAATTCAGGCATTATACTAACCTCGGTCGAACTCGCAAAAAACTCTATTCACTGATAGACACCTTTAGCCGATGTGAGTTCTTAACCTGCAAGAATTATATTGGTTGAGTGCCCCCTAAGGGCCGCAACGATCCAAATCAGGAGTGTAATGAATTCACAAAAAAAAACAATCCCACCCCCACCTCCCATGAGTCCATATATCTTTACTATCCTATTGCTTTTTTTCGGACTCTGGTGTTTCTACGACGGTTGGTTGACAAGCGATCCAGATATGCAGAAACATGCCCTTTTTAACAGGGTGTTGAGCATCGTTCTGCTGCCCTGGAGTGTTTATGATTTTTTTAAAATCAGAAAAGCCCGCAATACTGAATCAACCGACCAAGATTAAAAAAATGACAAATAGAAACCTGGCTTTGCCCTATTTTTTACCCTATTTTGCCTATGTGGGGATTGCGTCGCTTTTGGGCGGCAAGATATCCATGGAGTTCAACTACCTGTTGAGAATCCTGGTGGTCTCGCCCTTGATTGTGTGGGCCTGGAAGTGGTTCATGCCCCTGTCCTCACCTGGAAAAAAGTTTATGTCTGTGCTGTGGGGAATCGGAACGGGCCTTGTGGGCTTTGCACTGTGGTGTTTCCTGCTGGTCCCTTTTATTGATTCCTTTGAAGGTAATGCCTGGCGGCCCCAGGGCTTTTTTTTGCGGCTTGTTGCGGCAGGGTTGCTGGTTCCCGTCTTTGAAGAGATTGCCATCCGGGGATATGTGTTCAGGGTCGCCCTTCAATGGGATCAGGCCCGCAAAGCCGGAACTCCAGAACCCATGCAAACGGCACTTGATCGTTCCAATCTTCTGGATGTAAAAGACGGTGCATGGACATGGCCTGCCGTACTGATATCTTCCTTTGCCTTTACCCTTGGCCACACATCTTCTGAATGGCTGGCAGCCTTTGCCTACAGCTTGCTCATCTCCTGGTTATGGATAAAAAGAGGAGACCTTCTTTCCTGTATTGTGGCCCACGGAACCACTAATCTTATACTGGCAATCTTTGTCTTTATGACAGGTCAGTGGGGGTTCTGGTAGTATCATCAATATGTTTTTAAAAAATAGAGAAAGGATTGAATGATTGTAAGAGCCTATAGAACAGCAGACCGAAACGCCTGGAATGCTTACGTCCAAAACCATCCGGACGCAACGATTTTTCACCTTACAGCCTGGCAAGAGGTGATTGAAGATTCCTTTTCACATAAGAGTTTCTATCTTGTTGCAGAGGATGGGGTAAGGGTTAAAGGTGTGCTTCCACTGTTTGAAATTAAAAGCTTTCTTTTCGGCCATTACCTGGTTTCAAACCCATTTGCCGAGCTTGGCGGAGCCCTTGTTGACACTGCTGATATTCAGGAAATTCTTATTGAAAAGGCCATTCAAATTGCCAAACAACGAAATTGTCAATATCTGGAGCTTAGAAACAGAACAGAATCTCCCGGTCTCTTGACAAAATCCCTGTACTTTAA